>NZ_QVNU01000010.1 GCF_003545715.1 Taibaiella koreensis | reverse complement strand
TAAGGACCGTTATCTGTAGTGTTTGCTCGGCAACTATCCGCTTATACTGCGATAGCTCTGCCTCAAGCTCCTTAAGCTTTTTAAGCTGAGCTACCTCCATGCCTGAATACTTACTTTTCCATTGGTAAAATGTTGGCTGACTTATGCCATGCTCACGGCAGATGTCTGCTACTGATTGCCCTCCTTCCTGGGCCTTGAGGATGCCAAGAATCTGGCTCTCTGTGAATTTGCTCTTTTTCATATTGTCTTCCCTTTTTAAAGATAGCAATTCTCTAATTTTATGTGCTACGGTTTATAGGGAAGCTTTCAGCGTGTCTTTTTTTATTAGATAAGTTACGTATTGGTGAACCAAAATAGCTCTCGTCACATTCCACAAGACCCGACAACGGTTCCTGATTATTTTGTAGATTCATTCGGATCACCGTTAGCATCCTAAGGGCAGTCTTAGGTGTGACCTGTAAGTCACGAGATAGAAATTGGGCTGTCAATCCTGCCTTTGAATTCACGAACTGGTAAATGACATATATCCAGAGTCTGATATCTAACTTCGTTGCCCTAAGTGGCGTTTTCGATAGGGGGAATATTTGATTATGGCAGCCCCTCTTACTACATTGGAAACCACGACGACCTTTTATCTTTTGATATGGCTTTTTATGACCACAGTTAGGACATTCACCGAAGGAATATCTCATCTCAAAAATCTTCTTCAAAAGAGAATCCTCGTCTGGATATTGGACACAGAATTCCTGATACGACATGTAGGTAGTTGTCATAGGCGAATGAAAGGTGAAAAATGGAATAGGGAGACACAGCTTTACCTATTTGGTAATGCTACATTAATTGTGCTACAGATACTGGGGTATAATTAAGAGGCAGGCAGAGAATACTTGAAAGGACGATCAGAGCGATCAGACACAACTCTTCTTTCTTTATCTAACTTACACAGATAGTCAGTTGTCCTTTCATAGATGGTTTTTTCGCTGTGGGATTCTTCTAATGTGAGAATATAATTAGCAACCTCTACAGCTGTAACAGGTTTTGAAAAATGGCGAAGACAATATAACATCTTTGCTCGCCAAGAACCATCTTTGGGATAAATAGTTGCTACCGGAGTTAGGTTTAGATGGCGATGTTCGAAATGATGTACTGCTTCTGGCTTCATTACTGGAACAAATTCCGGGATATCTTCTTTAGCCTTGATCGTATGATCATCTTGACTTTTATTTACAGAAGGAAGAATGCCGCCATAGGCATTAATTAATTCAGATAACTTCTGTAATTTGAGAGAAAGGTCACAGTACTCACTATAAAGTGATGGTAGTAGATGTGCTATCAATTTGGGAAGAATGGTGAATTGCAAAGATAGCATTTTTGCCTATTTACACCAAATAATTCAAACAAAAAATTTTTTCTTTAAAATAATTGGCGTATTAATTCGATTTAGAAATTCTTAGAAAAGTATAGATTTCCATCGCTGAATTTTCATAAACTTTCATGGAAAGTTATATTATGTTCTAAGTAAGGGAATGCCTAAAAAAGTCTTTCAGGCATAAAAGGTAGTTCGTGTTTCACCCCTTGCTCAAAATAAAAATAATCAACGCCGCTAAACTTAAACCTACGATAAAAATTAAGATGAACTTTGGCCCATACGCTTTTGAGATCATCGCCTAATCTAATTTCTTTATTTACATAAAAATTTCTAAAGTCGGAAGGTCCTATGTTGGTTCCGCAATAAGCGCATTTTTTATTTTGAGTATACCCAATAGTATAAAACTGCCTGAATAGGATATCAGGCGCACCCCAAATCTCAAGAAATTCGGAACCGTCTTTGTTGGTCATATAAATGGTTGGATATCTTCTGTCATCAAGATCAATCGTCTCTTTATGTCTATCAATCCCAGCTCCGATGTAGTGATATAACGTATCGTTGGCAAAAACATTCATCCCGTTAACTTCATCAACGTATACCATATCTCCAAAGGAAACAATTGAATTGCTATCTGTTACATTTTGCCTGGCTTGAGCAAATAAAATAAAGGGCATAAAATAAAAAGCCAGGAATAAGAATTTCGTCTTCATCAGTACTGGGTTTCTCAAATTAGATATTGAACAAGAAAAATTGTACATACAAAGGTTCGCCCCAAAATCGCTTAAAGAATATTCTATCCCACGCAAAATATCGCTCAGCCATTTATTCAATTGTCCAGCATTGTTTTGACTTCTTCCATAAAATGAAGTTTACTATTTTCTTTTACCTCCGATTCTTGTTTTATTTCCATTTTCATATGTTTGTTGATTACACTTCTGACTTCTTCCCTGACAGTGTCAGAAATGGAGCCCAAATCTTTTTGGATAATTTCTAACGCAGCTAGCCTCGCCTCATATCCTTGCTCGCAGACAATCTCTATTATCTCAAGGAAATAGGGCAAAGTGTCCATATTCTCCAATGCAAAAACCAGCGAGCCATTGGCATTATAAAGCGCCCTTTCCTTTATCTTTTGAATAATATGTGGGATCGATTCGGTGTAATTCAAATCGGAAAAAATAAAAGCAATATGGTTCCGTAACAAAGCGTTATCGGTATGGATAAAGATACTCAGTAATTCCTTCTTATCTGCCGCTTCGAATTCATTAAGGCTTATTGACCGGATTGCGTTGTATAATGCGCTTTTCATTGGCTATATGAATAAATCCGTTTCTATTAAAGGAAATAAATGGATGGTGTAAGACAAACTAACGGAACTATCTCCATAACCCATGGAAGATAGCGAACATGGCTCTCGACGTCGCTACCGATAAAGTATTGTCTGACAAGAATAGGAAAACTTCATACCTTGTATTTCTTTAATTATTTTAATGTCAGTAGCAAGCACATCAATGCACAAATGATCGCTTATCTTGATAATGAATGGAACTTTGCTATTTGATACATCCAAATTCTTATAGGATAGAATAAATGGATATGCTACGAGATCATCTAATAAATTTTTAAGAATGATGTCTGTGCTCAAACGAATCCCTCCTCTAAAATCTGGTGGGGTATTGTATTCACGAAATAGTTTCCACAAGTCAACCAGTGTATCTTTTTTTGCATTATTATAAAACCAAGGCATGTCTTTGTCGTCATGGCTTATGATCCAACTTGCACCATTATCATAACAACGAATCAATTTCTCAAAAACAGCGACGCAAAACTGAATCAAAAAATCAGACTTGTTGTTATGACCTCCGCTTTGAATCGAGATTCCGTACCATTGTTCATCTGGCCCAGAGCCATGTTCCAGATAGGAGATATACTCGCCCTTCTTATACGGAAGCAATCTTCGATAGTGTTTAATAAAAACTTTCATGCACCTATTTCTATTTATTAACATCGATCATCCATCCTAGCGGGAGATACGAAGTGAATTTATTAGAAATTAATACAACCGTCATTGCATTACTCACTTCTGGTTTTAATAATAAAAAGAACAAATATATCCTTCCTTCCTGTTTCCCAATAGACCAGAGGGAAATTTTCTACTCTCCGAATACTTGAAATTTTATTAGTGCTATTGTAAATGGTTGATAAGGGTTGATCATCTACTTTGAAAAGAGCCTTTTGTCCCTTCTTCCTCTTTGCCAGGTACATTTTGAACTCATTTAGTTTTATCTTTAAAGCTTTATTTCGAGTAAAGATGAAGAGTATACCTCTGTTTCGTTCTTTACCAAAATAATGATATATTAAGGATGTATCCTGTCCGTTTGTATAAACTCTTCTAACATAAGACGAATCACCTTCTGCAAAAATTGCACCCACGTCATCGGGAGATACTTTTGACAAATCACATTCAAGTTGTTTGCCATCAAGAAAATATAAGGCTTTGCCCTACCTCCTGAGTTGATAAAAAGACTATTTGACACAGAATCACTTTGAGCAAACAAAAAAGTTGTTAGACTTATATAAAGCCAAAATGCAGTAATAGAAATTAAATATTTCATTATGGTTAAGATTTTACATTACGTTTCAATGGAATTTCATATCCTTTAAGAAAAGATGCAGCAGATCCACGATTAGTTGCGCCAAGCATAGGGTCCATATATATTACATCGCCAGATCCTGTATTATAACCAATTACTAAAACTGAATGCGCTCCACCGTTAGTTAATGTCATAACAACAAAGAGAGATTTCGTACGATTAGTGGAGTCCATTTGCACCGCCTGTAGAACAGTAGCAGCACATTAACGTCTGATTGGTTTTAATGAGATAAGGCCTGACACAACGTTCCCTGTCTAAAAGATGTTGTGAAAGGGGGGAAGTTCGCCACCATTCGCAGTTCTCCTTTTAGGAAACGCTGCGAAAACCAAAAGGGAGTTTGCCTTATTAACAATATTATTGTTAATCGAATCTCTTATTTCCCCACATTTATATAGTAATTTCCACTCCTGCCTTTCTTGACTGTGCCTTTAATCTGTTTGAATATCTCCACTTTGTTATCTAATATCACTGTGTCATTGTTGCTAATTAATGATATGTAGTCAAATGGAATTTCTTTTATTGTTGGAGAACCAATGTTCCCGTCCAGCATAAGCGTATCGTTAGAGCCTAATCGATAAACTCCATACTTGCCAGCTTGTCCAACTTTATAACGACGAATTGCATCTATATATGAATTAGATGTTGAATACAACGATTCGATTTCGGGATGTGTTTTAATATATACATCAGAGGATGTATTGTTGCAGACATATATTCTGTACGATGGCTCACATCCACTAACAATGAAAGACAATAAGAAAAGTAAGAGTAATTGTTTCATGATAATCAATTTAAGGTTTCCAATATTTGTATCCTAATTGCGTGGCATTGCTTTCGGTATAAAAGTTGTTATAGTCTCCTTTTAATATTCCAATACTCCATAATTCAGCTCTCACCACACTTGGCAATGCAAACGCTATTAGATATCCTATTCCGAATCGCCGGCTTTGAATATAATGACCATATTCGTGAGAAATCACGCTTTCCCTACTACCCTCTCCAACTGTCAAAATGTTACCCAAAGTAAATCCAGCGCCTCTTGGCATCCATTTATTCCCAAGTACCAACGCCCCATTCTTATTTTCTGCACTTTCAATTCCACCAAATAGATTTGTCACCTCTGCTGTAAGTACGCCTATCAACTGCTGTGGCAATTCCCAGGTGAAGCGGCTGGCTACCTGCAATATCTTACCTAAAGTAGTTTTCTTAGGATCAGTGGCTACAAAAGACCCGGCAATTTTAAGTGCCTTTTTGCCCTTGGACTGAACGTTACTTGGGGGAGATTGAGTATTTGATTCTTGTGAAACGCCATCTCCGTCGTTCTTGTTATTTCCCACATCATTCGTACTCGCCGATGCACTCGCGCCGCTACCACCGCTATTCGCGGTTACAAATTCGCTCCATTTTCGTTGCGCTGCCTCGTAATAATATTCCGTTACGCGCCCACTGCTACCCATATCCAACCCGTTGCTATAGTCACCCCAGGCGGCTTCTATCCACTCCAGTGAGCTATTGGCAAAGGTATTCACGGCGCTTACCCGTTGCCAGGGATTGAAATCCCACATGGCGCGATCCTGGTATTGCGGACCGAAGGCCATGCCATTGGGATCGACCATGCTCTCGGGTGCATTGCCCATGGCGGCATAGGGCGAGAAGACCTGTTGGCCCTGCGCATCGGCCAGGGGATCCACGCTCAGGAACCGCCCGATCTGCGGGTCGTATTGCCGCGCGCCAAAACTCATCCAGTTCAGACCCAGGTCCTGGATATACTCGTTGCTCTGGTACTTGCGCCGGTTGTCCCTGTATCCTCCCGAAGGCGCCTGCACGCTGCTCAGCGGCTTGATGGGCAGGCCATGCGGATAGTAATGGCTCTCCTCCAGCAGGTTGCCCTTGCTTACTTCTACGTTCAGCTTATCAAAGAATATATTGCTGCAGGGATTGCAATGGAGATCGCGCCAGCGGCTGTTCAAATATACGGCTAAATAACCGTTGGTGGGGATCACCCGCGCGCCATTGCTACCGATGCTTGCCCAGCCGCCATTGCCGTTGACCTGGTAAGCGCCGGCAAATTCCGCGACCAGCTTCATGCTTTCATCAAACAAGGCATAGGTAAGGTAAGCCTGCGGCCGCGCAGGATCGATGCCCTGCGCCTGTGTCAGCTGTTCCAGCGCGCTGAAATTGCTTTGGGTAAAGAGCTGGTTCACCAATTTGGTATTGTGGCTTTCGCCGGGAAGGCCTCCCGACCCGTTGGTCAGCGTGCTGATCACGCTTTGCAGCATCTCTTCCGGCCGCAGCGGCTTATCGTTCTTGCTGTCGTAGCTTTCATAATAGTTGTTCACATTCATGTCCACCTGGTCGCCGGCCATTACTTTCACCAGTAGCGAGGTGCCCGTTTCCCTGCCGGCTTCCGAGGCATTAAGCCGGCCCGCTTTGTTGTCTTCGGGATCGGTGCTGCCCGGTTTCTCGTCCCGTATCTCGCCTACTTTGTCAAACAGCAGGCCTTCCAGGTTGGCGCTGGCTACTTCATAGGTGGCCAGGTACTGCCGTATGCTATAGGTAGTGATGTCGATGCTGCTGCGCACATTGCCCAGGTGATCTTTGACAAAATACTCTTCTTTTATAGGGTTGGCCGTGGTATAGTTGAAGGCTGTACGGCCATCGGCGGTAAGGGCGTATTGCAGGCTATCGTTCTGGTATACGAAATTGCTGATGTAATCGGTTCGTTTAAGGGCTTGGCCGGGCACGATCACCAGTTCCTGCACTTTGGCCCCCGCGGCATCGTAGCTGTACTCGATTTGCTTACCACCCGGCAGCAAGATCGTCACCGGCTTGTTGAAGTGGTTATAGGTTACGTTGCCGATGCCCTTGTTCTGGTCCAGGGTCAGGTTGCCATTGCCGTCGTAGCTATAGTCGCCCGCGCCGGTATGGCCGTCCTGAAAATCACCGGCGCCAAAATCCGGTACGCCATTGTCTTTCACGGCATCCAGCCGGTTGCCGTTGGTATAGCTATAGCTGAGGATGTCCATATCCACAGGACCGTTTGCCGGATCGACGCCGCGCTGGGTCATCGATTTGATATTACCGTTCTTATCGTAATAGAGGTTGGATACGCTAAAGTCGAGGTCGTTATGGCTCCAGCCACCCACCACCCGCAGGTTATAGTCGGCGCGCCTGAGCATGCCGCTTAGGTCGTAATCATAACCATAGGCATGCGTATTGGGACCGCTGCCGCGCCAGATCATTCCGGCGATCTTACCATCGTAACGCAGCTGGTCAAAACCGTAATCGTATTTCAGCGATTCGCCGAAGGTAATGTTCTGCCCCTGCTTATTACCGGTCTCGGCATAAACGCCGTTGATGCCGGTAAGCTGTCCGCGAATGTTGTAGCCGAAGTCCTGTGTCTCGCCGTTATTGCCCAGCACCTTGCGCTGCAGGCGGCCCAGCTCGTCGTAAGTATAAGTTCCTGTAAGCGTCCAGGCTGTCGCATTGTCTACCCGGCGCCAGGTCTTGTCCAGCCTGCCGGTATTGGCATCATACTCATTCCGGCTCACCTCGCTATGCCTGGGATAGCCATCGTTGTATTTGTTGTTGATGAGCACCTGCTTGGTATTCAGCACCTGTCCGCTAAAGCTGTACTGGCTGCCGCTATAGGAAGCGTGCGCGATATATTTGTTTTCGTCCAGGTCGCGGCTGGCGCTATAAATAGGCCGGCCCTTATCGTCGTAGAACAAAGCGGTATGACGCCATGCGCCGGTAAGGTTGGTTTCCGCCGAGGGTGAAGGCAATATTTTTACCCGGCTGCCGGTGGGCAGGCCCATGGTGCGATTACTGCGCTGCGGTGTTTCCGAACCGGCGATGTTTTGCTGCTCGGTAAATTGCAGCTCCGAATCGTAAGTGCTCCAGAGATCGCCGTTGCCGTCGGCATTTTCATAGTTATCGTAATAAGTGTAGACGAGCGGTGTACACGCTTCAATATACCCGGGATATACCTGGTACAGCTGATAGCTATTGATATAGTAAAATAAGTAGGGCTCCGTATAGCTCACCTGGTTATCGATAACGGATTGCAGCAGCGTCCTTGACTCGGGACCGGAGGGTTGGTAGATTCCCGAGCAAAGCGGGCGGTCCATGATATCATAAAGAACGAAGCGCCATTGGCCGGCACCAATTAAATTGGCATCCTGGCTCATCACTACCCTGTCCCGCTTATCGTACACAAAGTACTCCCATCCCTTACCGGGTATTTTTTGTTCTACCTTACGGCCTTTGCCATCGTAACGGTACTGGAAGCAGTATTGATCCCTGATCGTGTTGTTCAGCGTCCAGCTGTTCAGCTGCGCCTGCTCCACGGCTTTGGGCGGCGCTACCAATCGCAGCCGGCCCATATCGTCGTAGATATAGTAAGTGCTGCGGTAAAAATACCCCGTGGCGGCGCTGTCGGCTTTTTCCTCCAGGATCACTCTTCCGTTACGGTCTTTATAGATCCGGCTTACCGGGGGTAAGATCACATCGGAAGCATTGAAATCGGGTTGCTTCGTCTGCTCAACAAACAACGTTCCCGCAGCATAATAGCCATTATTGACGGGATTGCCGCTCTGATCGACGCTCCAATTGATCACCTGGTTGGCGATGTTGAAAAACTGGTCGGTCTCCGTGGCCCTGCCCTGCCCCACCTGGCTTTTACCGGGTGCATAGCTCATCTGGTTGCGTTTACCCGCCTGGGTATTGCTGCGCAGGCGGCTATAGGCTGTGGGCCCTTCACCGGGGTAAAGACCGTTGTAATACTGTTGCTGCTCGTTGTAGGCATTGGCCCTGAAGCCCGAGCCATTGACCACATAAGGCAGGTAGCCCGTCTCTTCGGTGCGGAAGCGGGTATCGGATGGGGCTACCAGGCTTTTGCCCGGGACAATATGGTGCTGCACGGCCTGCATGCTGCGGTTGAAGCCGTCTTTGTACAGCGTGCTTACCTGCGCCTGCGCAGGCGCCGTTGCCGTGGTCAGCTGGGCAGGATCGTCGATGGGCACGCGCGGCGTAAAGCTGCGTACATAGTTGTAGAGATCGGAGGTATTGACCGTGATGGCGGGCGGCGGATCCGGCAGGGTCGACGAGACCGTTCCGGCGGGGCTGGTCTGCCCGGTCTGGGGTTTGTTGACGGTCTGCGCCCTGCCCCTGAGCACCGGTGCGGTCAGGCATAAGGTGAGCAGCATTACCCGGATATAACGAAGCAAAAAGGTTTGCATAAAACAGATTTTGGAATAGGAAATAGGATTTACTCGGCGCCGTGTACGGTGTACTGTGTCTTGGACAGGATATGTCCTTCCTGGTCGCGCACCAGGTTGGGGCGGTTCATCGGATCGTATTCGTAGTACACCATACGGCCGCGGGCATCGGTGGCCGAGGTGGTGCCCAGCAGCGCATCCCCGTTATAGGTCTGCAACGGTACCGAGACAGGGCTCAGCCGCAATTCATCGATGTAAAAATTAACCGCGCCAAACAATTTGAATTCCTCGCTGCTGCTACCGGCCGGGAATACACCCTCGTAATAGGTCCAGTTTCCCCTCACCGGTCCGGCCGTGAGGTCTACCGGGTTATTGTCGATGGTGCATGAGGGAATATTGGCACTATTGGTAGCCCAGAAAGATACCCGGTACCATTTCCCCGCGCTCAAGCCGCTGCGACTAATAAGGCCGCTACTGAGCCAGTAAGCATTACGTCCGCCCACCGGATCCGTTACTGTTGCTACGCCGGCCGGGTTATAGCTGAAGTTGCTGTTATTGCTTTCGAAGCCTGCATAGCCGATGTCGTTATAGCCGCAGCCGGTTGCTTCTGCCAGCTTGCGCCCCGTGACATCCCACAGCATTACCTTGCGATCCATGCCTTCCGATACCTCGGTCTCCAGCGGATTTCCTTTATCGTCGCGCGCCACCACCTTGCTGGTCTCAAAAAAACCGGCGGGGACCGTTCCGGCATCCGCCGCCAATATCCTGGCAGCAGTGCCCGTAGCATTAAAGGCAGCAGCGCTCATGGGCGCTTCCAGGCGCGTGGTGTACAGGCTCCGGGCAAACAAGCCGCCGTTGTAGAACGTATAGCCGGTAATAAAGGACTCGATAAGATCGCCCTGCTGCGGCGGGTTTACGCTGAGCGGGTTGCTGCGCCAGCGCTGCAGGGAAACGACTTTTTCCAGGCCGTTCTGGTTCATCTGGTTTATGGCTCCGGATGTAGCGCCGCTAAAGTTATAATTGTACCACTGCAGGCTGTAATAGCGATCGCCTTTGCTATCGGTCGTAATGGTTGCAGACAGGTTGTCGTGGTCATCATAGCGGAACAGCGAAGTATCGCTGGCATAAACGCCTATACCCGTATATTGCCTGGTGACCGTACGGGTGAGCAACATTTTTCCTGAACAAGGCGTATAAGTATCCGTATAGCGGTAAAACCCGCGGTGGGGGCCCATTTCACCCATACCCATAGAGCTGGGCTGCAGGCGGCCCAACGATATTTTGTTGACTTTGGTGCTGGTGTATGTTGCGTCGGCGGGTACAAAGCGTGGCTCGTATTCGTTAAGGGTCTGGCTCGTCAATCCGTCGTTCTGATCATAGCGGTTCACCTGTAATGGCAGGCCCATTTCCCAGTCGCGGATATATTGCTTATCGGTATAAGGCTGCTCGTAGTACTTTTTACCGCTTGATGCGATCAACCGGGGCTGGCCGTTCGCATCTTTAAAATTAGTGAACAAGGTTTGCATATGCGACAGCAATTGGCCGCTTCCGGTACGGTTGTATACATCCACCTGGCTATAGCCGTGATTGGCCCCGCCGAGAAGCTGGTGCGGACTGATGTACTGGTTGGTGAACAGGATATCCTTAACCGCATAAGTATTGTAATTCAGGTACAGTGGGTAATGGAAGTAGCCGCCGGTAAGGAAACGTTGCCCGCCGGTATAGCTGAAAGCGGTAACCCTGCTGTTTTCGGGATGAAAAGGCTCCTGCTCGATAATGGTATCGATACGCAAGCCATCGTTGGCATTGACACCCAGGAAAAGATCGTCGGTGGGCAGGCCGCTTATACTGTTGGCCGCCATTACATGACCACCGTAACGGAAGGCAACCGAGCCGCCATAAGCATTGCGGATGCCGGTAAGCATACCCGCTTTCATAGCCGCTATATTTTCCGATTTATCCACCCCGTAAGGATGCACTACGTTATTGGGATTATTGGGTATCCATTCGTTATGATAGGGAATGCTCACCTTGAAATCCTGCGGGGAAACGCTTTGCCAGGGCGTTGGTATACGTCCGTTAAAATAGCCGAAATAGTCCTGGCCGGGCGTTCCCCTGGGTGGCACCGGCAGGGGCGCATAGTCGAAGCTGTAGAAAGGCTCTTCGGCAGCTTCATCTTTGCTGACCAGGCGGATTCCTTTCAGCTTCAGCCGCAGATTCGGATCAGGGCTGGAATAATTGACGCTGACATTATCTTCGTATGGCTTCTCCGGCGAGGCTGCCTCTTTATTGAAAAAGGCCTGGTCCATACGGTAACGGATACCGCTATAGCCGGTTCCTACCGATATCTCGCGTAGCGCGCCGGAAAGATAGTCGATACGCTTGCGGCTATCGTAGTTGAAATAAACGATCACGCCATTGGGATACAGGATCTGTTGAATCCTGCTGGTATAGGCATTATTGCGGCGTACCGGCGACGATCCCGGCGCGGTACTGTAGGCGCCCTCCCGTGCCGAATAAGCGGTATAGAGCTCCGCCGTAACACCGCCTTCATCGTTGCTGTACTGGTAGGTGATCTTAGCGCCGCTCGCCAGCTTGATATCCCGGATCACCCAACGGGTGGTAAGCGCATAGGTAGCGATACCGGTACCGTCGTCATACTGGTCAAATACATCGCGGTCTTCAAAATCGCCGCGCTGAAAATAATATTCGTTACCCGCTTCGTCGCTGATGAGGAATTCCAGGACACGGCTGCCATAGCCGTCGACCAATTGTTGATCGCCGATATCAGGCAGCGGAATGCCGTTCAGCAAGGGACGTACTTTTATATTGCGCTGCGGCCGGGTGAATACAGTGCCGCCGGGACCGAGGTTAAAGGTAAAGCTGCCGCCGGGAAGGC
The DNA here is from genome assembly GCF_003545715.1 of Taibaiella koreensis. Lineage (GTDB taxonomy): Bacteria > Bacteroidota > Bacteroidia > Chitinophagales > Chitinophagaceae > Taibaiella > Taibaiella koreensis. Next base: position 151,843 of record NZ_QVNU01000010.1, on the reverse strand, counting down.
TTACGACGAAGTCGTCGTTCTCTCCATCCTTATACACATTCGTATCGGCAGCGGAAGCGGCGGACTGGCTGTAGACAGCGTACTTTCCCTTCAGCCAGGTATAGGAATTGAAGGTGGCGTTATCATCTAAAGTCGCCGTATTGTCGGCCGGCATATTCAATTCATCCGGAAGATCCTTTACCACGCGGCTTATTGTAAAGCCGGCATTCAGCTGCCAGTGCAGCCCCAGTTCCGAGGCCAGCTCATCGGCCTTAACACCACGGGTATTGTAGCCCAGCGATACGCCAAACTCGCCGTCGTCGGTGCTGTAGCTGTAAATGGGAATATTGATGTTGAGACTGCCGTCGTAGAGACTGGGACTGTATAAGCCACCCATAGGAGCAGCATTGCCCGCACCACTACCGGCTACTTTGGTAGCATCAGGCGCGGTGCCGCCCAGCTTTTGTCCATAGCTATTTGCCGTGATCAGACTCAGTGCGCAGATCAGTTTCCATTTCCTAAAAATACCTGTGTACATAGAAGAATATTAATTGCTTGAAAAAAACAGAGCGCGAACTTTGCCGGCCTCTTAACTTTTCAGCAACAAATATGCTGTCTTTTAACAATTAAACAAAAAGAAAAATATTTTTTTTAAAAAAACAGACAAACATCTATGGCATAATTCATGCACATATATGGAGACAGCTTCTAAGTGCCTAAAATTTGACACGCAAAGCAAAGCAACATCGACCCTTACAACAAAGTCCCCTGGAAAATACCCTGCTACTTTTGCCTTATCAATTCTAAATAATTCAAACAATGATCACAGACAATTATGATGGCCGGCTGCAGCAACCACTGGGCTCCGGCTATAATGCCGCCACTACCGCCACAACGATTATCAAGGGCATAGACCTTAGCGGCAAAACAGCCCTGGTAACCGGCGGCTATGCCGGTATCGGACTCGAAACCGTAAAAACGCTGGCATATGCCGGTGCGGCGGTATGGGTACCGGCCAGGGACATCGCAAAGGCCACGAAAAACCTGGAGGGTATACCAGGGGTAACCATAAAGCCACTTGAGCTTATGGATCCCGCATCCATCGACGCGCTGGCTACGGCCTTCCTGGCAACAGGGAAGCCGCTGCACCTCCTCATCAACAATGCCGGCATTATGTGGGTGCCGCTGCGACGCGATGCCAGGGGTTACGAATCGCAACTGGCGACTAACCATCTCGGACACTTCCAGCTGTGCGCCAGGTTATGGCCTGCCTTGAAGCAGGCCGGCAACGCCCGCGTGATCGCCGTATCTTCCTACGGGCACCAGATCGCACCTTTCGACTTCGACGATCCCAATTTCGAACGCAGGGAATACGAGACACTGGCGGGCTATGGTCAATCCAAAACAGCCAACAACTTATTTGCAGTGGAGCTGGACCATCGTGCAAAAGGCTTCGGGGTAAGGGCCTATTCGTTGCACCCTGGCTCGGTGAACGGCACCGACCTGGGCCGGGAAGCGCCCATGGCCTTGTTCCAGCAGATGGGCACCCACGATGCTGACGGGAATATCTATCCCGAAGTAGCCCGGAAGCTAAAGACTGTGGCTGAAGGCGCCGCCACTTCGGTATGGTGTGCTACCAGCCCATTGCTGAAGGATATCGGCGGGGTCTATTGCGAAGATGCCGATATAGCGGTCATAGACGATGGCACGATCACACATCGTTACGACGAACCGGCTACACTGCACGGCGTGCAACCCTATGCGGTCGATGCGGCTAATGCCCGGCGGTTATGGTCCCTTTCCGAGCAGATGACCGGTATTCCCTTTCCCGTAGCCTGAAGTAACGGCGCTGTCTCCTCTGTTTGTTTTGTCAAATGTAGGAGACAGCCTCTTTCCGGTAATCCCTGCTAATATTGAGTTTAATGTAAGCCGCTAGCGGATGTCTATCTCATAGGATACCTGATGTCTTATGAAAAAGGCTTCCAGTAAGGTCCAGTCAGAAGATGCCTGCAATAATTCTGCCTCCAGATGAATCCCTGTAGAGAGTTCATATCGGCGGCAGCCAAAACAAATATCGATATAGGCGCAGATCCCTTGCCGGTAAAACAATATGGTCTCATGGGGAAGAAAACAGGAAGCTTTATCCGCAGGTACTTCATCATCCCGTTTCTGTCGCATCAATATTTCTTTCAGTGTTATTGTTGCCTGTTGATCCAGAGCAGCACGTTCCACGACGATGCATTCATTCAGCTGATAAGCATCGTCAACAATATGCCGGTTATAGCCACCGATTCCCTGCTTCATTTCTTCTTTCGTAGCACGAAGGTTCAGATCCTGGTGACTCAGGATCACAATGCTGTCAGCAGTCTGGAACAGAGGCCTGAGTGCCATTTGCCCCGATTTGTCTTGTCCGTGCATCAGCGAGGAGGACGACAATGCCAATAACAGGGAACTGATCTTGCATTTCATGATCGATTAAGGCTAGGCACCGAAAGGCCGGTTACAGGAAAATTAACGTAAATATTGGAACACCCTCTTCCAACGAGGATTATCCACACAAAAAGCGGGCTGTGAACAACCCGCTTTTGTATAGCATAAACATTATTTTTCTTATTTCAGATCGAAGCGATCCAGGTTCATCACCTTGGTCCACGCTGTTGCGAAATCCTTTACAAATTTCTCCTTCGCATCGTCGCAGGCATATACTTCGGCCAATGCTCTCAGCTCCGAATTGGAACCGAAAACAAGATCTGCGCGGGTGGCTGTCCACTTGACCGAACCATTGGCCCGGTCCCTGCCTTCGAAAAGATCAGCCGCCTCAGAAGTGGCATGCCAGGTGGTTCCGGTATCGAGCAGGTTGACAAAAAAGTCGGTGCTCAATACTCCCTGCTGCCCGGTCAGCACGCCATGCCGGGAATGATCGAAATTGGTATCGAGCACACGCATACCGCCGACCAGCACCGTCATCTCCGGTGCGGTAAGGGTCAGCAGTTGTGCTTTATCGATAAGGAATGCTTCTGCTTTTCCGGCATAATGGGCCTCGGTATAATTGCGGAAACCATCGGCAACGGGCTCCAGTGCATCGAACGATTCTACATCCGTCTGCTCCTGCGTGGCATCATTGCGTCCCGGTGTAAAAGAAACACTGAGAGGATAACCCGCCTTGTTTGCCGCCTGCTCTACCCCGGCACAGCCGCCCAGTACGATGAGATCGGCGAGGGAAACGGTCTTCCCGCCGGTTTGCGCCGCATTGAATTCTTTGCGGATATTTTCCAGCTTTTCCAGTATTTGGGCCAGCTGTGGCGGATCATTCACCACCCAGTCTTTCTGCGGCGCGAGACGGATGCGGGCGCCATTGGCTCCGCCACGACGATCGGAGCCGCGGAAGGTGGCTGCGGAGGCCCAGGCAGTGCTCACCAGCTGCGAGAGCGTTAACCCCGACTGGACCAGCTTATCTTTTAAAGCAGTAATGTCGGCAGCATCGATCAGCGGATGCGTTACGGCTGGTATGGGATCTTGCCATATCAATTCTTCCGCCGGCACTTCGGCGCCCAGGTAACGTTCACGCGGTCCCATATCGCGATGGGTCAGCTTGAACCAGGCACGGGCAAAGGCGTCGGCAAACTGATCGGGATGCTCATAAAAGCGCCTGGAAATCTTTTCATAAGCCGGATCTACACGAAGAGAAAGATCGGTGGTCAGCATGGTGGGCGCATGGGTCTTTCCCTGCTCGTGTGCATCGGGCACGGTACCGGCGCCTGCGCCGTCTTTGGGCTTCCACTGGAAGGCACCGGCCGGGCTTTTCGTAAGCTCCCATTCATATTCAAACAGATGCTTAAAGAAATCGGTGCTCCATTGCGCAGGCGTGGTGGTCCAGGCGCCTTCGAGGCCGCTGGTGATCGTATGGCCGGCATTACCGCTACCAAAAGAATTTTTCCAGCCCAGGCCCATCTCTTCGATAGCAGCAGCTGCCGGCTCTTTGCCCACATGTTTTCCGGCCTCGCCAGCGCCATGGGTCTTACCAAAGCTATGGCCACCGGCGATCAGCGCCACGGTCTCTTCATCATTCATGGCCATGCGGCCGAATGTTTCGCGTATATCGCGGGCAGCGGCCAACGGATCGGGATTGCCGTCAGGACCTTCGGGGTTCACATAGATCAATCCCATTTGCACTGCCGCAAGCGGATTCTCCAGCTCCCGCTCGCCTTCATAGCGTTTATTACCCAGCCATTCCCGTTCTGAACCCCAATAAGTATCTTCATTGGCCTCCCAGGCATCTTCGCGGCCGCCGCCGAAGCCAAAAGTTTTGAATCCCATCGATTCCAGGGCGCAATTACCTGCAAGCACGATCAGGTCGGCCCAGGAAAGCTTCTTTCCGTATTTCTGCTTCACCGGCCACAGCAGGCGACGCGCCTTATCCAGGTTAGCGTTGTCGGGCCAGCTATTCAGCGGGGCAAAGCGCTGCATGCCACGACCGGCGCCGCCGCGACCATCCTGGATGCGGTAGGTACCGGCGCTGTGCCAGGACATACGGATCATGAACGGACCGTAGTGGCCATAATCGGCCGGCCACCAATCCTGTGAAGTAGTGAGCACATCGATAATATCTTTTTTAACAGCACCCAGATCCAGCGTCTGAAAAGCCTCTGCATAATTGAAGTCTTTATCCATCGGGTCCGAAAGCGAAGAATTCTGCCTGAGGATGCTTACATTGAGCTGGTCGGGCCACCAGTCTTTATTCCTGGTGCCACTGCCTGCGCTTTGTTTCAATTGGCCCCCGGTAAAAGGACATTTGCCCGGCGTTCCCGGATGATGTTCCGACGCGTAATGAAGTGTGTTGTTTTCCATAATGTGCTTTTTGTACTTCCAAATTTATCGAAGTTTACCGGTGTGTGATTGCTGCTGGGGATAAAGTAATTCAACCCGGTGATAGAGCATTTCGATATATGTGATCGTTGTCTTTCGGAATATGGCGCATAGCTTTTCACGGCTGCGTAAAATGTTTCACGAATTTATCGACAGCACAGCGCGTCCTTTTTACAATTTCCAGACATATCTTTTCCCGATTTTGATATCCGTTTCCATCCGGGCCGGCTACCTTCAGGTACTCATCCTGACCGGTTGATCAGTACCCTGATCCGGTCGGGACTTTCCGGATAAAGCCTTGGCTTATACCCGGATTACCATTGACCATTATAAAATCTTACTTATGCCCAGTGTACCCAAATGGCTCGGCAATATGATGGAAACCGTATTCAGCGGCAACTTTACATCCGTAGTCGCCGACCAGGTATCCACGCCTGCAGAAGGCCTTAAACTGATCCGCTTCAAAGGAGATTTTTCCCGGAGCAATATTGCCTTCGTTCCCGGACAGAAGATCGAGTTCCGGGTCAACGATACGGACTACCGGCATTATACGCCGGCTTATTTCAATAAGGAGGAAGGTATATGCGATGTCCTGTTTTACTTGCACGACCAGGGGCCCGGGAGCCGCTGGGCCGGCCTCCTGCAGCCCGGCGAAGAAACAAAGCTGATGGGTCCGGGTGGCAGAATGCGTTTTGACCGGCGGGCCGGAGTGCATATACTCTATGGCGACGAAACTTCGCTGGGGCTGTTTCAATGCATTGCCACTGAAGCCGCCAATCATAAGCTGCCCTATTTTTGCATTGCCGAAATGGATAGTAGCCATCAGCATTGGGCGCAGCTTATACCGGTAAAGGCAACAGCGGTGGTAAAGCATGCGGCCTTCAAAGCATACAATGCGAAGAATCTCTTCCAGGAATGGCTGCAAGACTACCAGGGTCCTAAAGAAGAAATGGCCTTTTACCTCAGCGGCGACGCCAGGGCGCTGCAGGAATTCCGAAAAGGTCTTTTAAATATGGGTTTCAAAAGCAGTCAGGTACAATCCGATCCCTATTGGGCCGAAGGCAAACGCGGGCTCTGATATGTTCTTTACTACCATTAATATAACAGCGTTCGCCGAACGCGTATCCGGCGAACGCTGTTATATTACATCAACCATTAATCGTATACGCCCGAAGCCAGCTCTGCGATCAGGCCCGGCTGCTCCGGCGTCCAGCCCAACGTTACCATACTTTGTGCAGCCGATGCCGGGCAGTCCATAGCGGCAAAATGATGGAACCAGCCGAAATGTGCTTCCGCATCCGCGCCTGTCCTGCTTTCCGTCGGTAGCTGCAGCCTTTGCCCGATAACCGAAGCAATATCCCGGAAAGGGATGCCTTCTTCGGCCACAGCATGATACACCCGCTGCTGGGGCTGCTTTTCGACCACAAGCCGGTATAAAATGGCAGCATCCAGCCGGTGCACAGCGGGCCAACGGTTTGCACCTTCCCCGATATAGGCCGACACCTTTTGTTCCCTGGCCATACCCATTACCATAGGTACAAAACCATGATCACCCGCACCATGTACCGAAGGTGGCAGCCTCACGATATAGGTGTTTACCCCTTCGCCCGCTGCGGCTTGGGCCGCCTCTTCTGTTGCGGCACGTGGCACCAGATCGGAACCTGGCGGCTCATCCAGTTCCGTTACCAGGCGGTCGCTACGCAGCACGCCTACTCCTGAAGTGATCAGCAACGGCCGTTGCGAACCGGCGAGTGCTTTTCCAAGCGTCTCTATGACCTTCCGGTCATCTTCGCAATTGGCCTTGAAGCGGCTGAAGTCGTGGTTAAAGGCTGTGTGGATCACAGCATCACAAGATGCTGCCCCTGCAATAAGGCTATCCGGGTCATTGAGATTGCCGGGATGCGCTTCGGCGCCGGCTTGAATCAAAGCTCCGGCTGCCTGGTCGGAGCGGACCATGCCCAGCACCTGGTGGCCGGCCTGCAGCAACTCTTTTACAATAGCGGAGCCTACAAATCCTGAAGCTCCTGTTACAAATACACGCATATTTAGAATGATTTTGCAGGACAAAATTGTTACAAAACATTCCGGGAAATAGCGTCATTTGACCACATTTCTATTCAACGTTGCCATTGGGCATGCCGGATGCGGGTCAGTGTTTTCAGCGAGATACCCAGGTAAGCGGCGATCATATGCAGGGGAAGCCGGGACATCAGGTCGGGAAAGCTATGTATAAATTCAGCGTACTTTTCTTCGGGCGTTGCGCTCAGCGCGGCAAACAGGCGATGCCGGTTACTGTGGCCGCTGCGCAAGACCAGTTGCTGGGAAAAGGCAAGCAGGCCAGGTATTTCAGTCAGCAAACTATCGAAATCGGGCTTGGTCCATAGCATTAGCTCGCTGGGTTCTACAGCGGCGATGCTGAATGCAGCCGGCGTACCGCGATCGTAGCTTTCGGCCTCCAGCGTCCAGGTATGTTCCGGTGAGAATTGTAAAATATGCTCGCTGCCATCATCTGCCGTACCGAAAATACGCAGCAGACCTTTTACCACAAAGGTTTTGTGGCGACATACTTGTCCTTCCTGGAGCAGCATTTCATTACGGCGGAGCGACCTGTGCTGCGCCTTTGTCATAATCTTCTCCGTTTCCGTATCGCTAAGGCGGGTATGCGCCTGCAAATAAGCTTCCAGTCCGGTCGTCATGGCTCAAAATTACGGGTTCTGCCTTTATCAGAGAAAGACATCAACAAACCGGACAAAACATACCGATAGGTATGTAAATAAATACATCCTTTGCACGGAGCCTTGATAGAGCATCTTGACTCAGGGCAGTTGCGTATGGCCGGTAAACAATCATGCGCCAGTTCTGTTGCTATAGTATGCAACATATCGCGTATAGCCATGGCCAGACCAAAACCGAAACATAAAAAACAGCAGAAAAAAGACAGGAAGTGGTCTGCAAGGGTTACGCAGACCAGCGATGCCCTGGATCTCAGGCAAGGTATTTTTGCCGGCGACGATCCTGTGAAGATCGCCCGTTCTCTGAAAAGGTCGGCGCAGCGAAGCCACCGCAGGAAAGGAACGCCTTTCCAATCGGCAATGTCCATGCTTAATTTTTACATTAACCGTGCAGGCGACAATTTACCGGCTACACATAAAAAAGTGCTGGAACAAGCTAAGGATGAATTACGGCGCCTTTTCGGAAAGGAATCGACGAAATGAGATGAGACTGTCTCCTACCCTCGCTCACGCAGACATAGGAGACAGTCTCATCTGAAAATTCGCCCCGGTTATGCCCCCTTGGGTAATGAGCCTAAAGATACTGGTGCGGATAAGGTAATCCCTTCCCTGTTTCACAGAGGAGCCGGAGACTTCTCAGGAACATAGCCCAATCGTAGCTGCAGGATGCAAAGCCGGGCGTATAACCACTCCAGCCTTCGTGACTAAAAAGAAGCACGGCGCCTTGCTGGTGCGGTTCGATACGAAAGGTAATCATGGTGCCGATCCAGTCATCGTATCCGGTTATACAACGCCACCGTACCTGTTTTAATGGTTGCAGCGCTACTATTTCCATCTCCTTATAATATTCCGGTCCGAAGGCAAAACGGTCAATGGCCCCGGTTTCCGGACTTGCAGTGGTTTCAGGCGTCCACCAGCCAGCCAGTCCTTCCTGCGTGGTAAGGGCTTTGTAAAGAACTTCGGGAGAAGCTTTAATCGTCAATCTGTGCCAGATGCTGTTCATGATCATTTCGTTTTTGATGAATACAAAATTACCATGAGGCAGCCTGGCCATGCGGGTGCTGTCCGGACTTTGTCAGGGGCTGAATCGGACAAATCTGCTGCGCACATAATGCCTTCTGCGATACAGCCGGTTATAGCGTCGCCATATCGATCACAAACCGGTACCGCACATCCCCCTTCAGCATCCGTTCATAGGCGGTATGAATGTCCTTGATATCGATCAGCTCAATGTCGGCGACAATATTATGCGCAGCGCAGAAGTCCAGCATCTCCTGGGTTTCTTTAATACCACCTGTAGCGGAGCCTGCAATCGCTTTACGACCTGCCAACAGGGAAAAAGCCTTGACATGTATGCCTTCAGGCGGTACACCGACACAGATGTGGACGCCATCTACCTTCAACAGGGACAGGTAAAGATCAAAATCATGTGGCGCCGCAACCGTATCCAGGATAAAGTCGAAGGAGTCGCTGACGGCGGCGACCTGTGCCGGATCGGTAGTCACGACAAAGTGATGTGCACCCAGTTCCTTCGCATCTGATTCCTTTTTGGGCGAAGTACTCAGCACCGTAACCTCAGCGCCCAGTGCCAGGCCAAATTTCACGGCCATATGCCCCAGACCACCCAGTCCCAGCACGGCAAGCTTATGCCCTTTGCCCACCTTCCAGTGCTTCAGCGGAGAATAAGTAGTAATGCCAGCACACAGCAAGGGCGCCACGGCCGCAAGCGATAGCTTTTCTGAGATGTGCACGGCAAACGACTCATCAGCCACTATCGTATCGGAATAACCGCCATAGGTGGGCAGGTTATCCCTGAATTTGTCCAGGCCATTATAGGTTGGCACTACCCCCTCGGCACAATATTGCTCCTGCCCTTCCCGGCAACGGCTGCACTTACCGCAGGAGCCGGCCAGGGTACCTACGCCTGCCAGATCACCGGGCTTAAAGCCTTTGACCTGGTCGCCTACCGCCACTACCCTGCCGACAATCTCGTGTCCCGGCACCATGGGAAATATCCCCGGGAACCATTCGTCGTTGATCTGGGCCAGGTCCGAATGGCATACACCGCAATACAAGATTTCGATCTGCACGTCGTGCGCGCCTACTGCTCTTCTTTCGAATGGCCATGGGGCCAGTTGATCATGGACCTTTAAGGCCGCATATCCTTTTGCTGCTATCATTGTTCAAGATTTGAAATGTAGCGCAAAATTAGGATCGCCGGTCCGGGCGAAAGCTGCGCAGATCAAAGCAGTAGCTGTCAAAATCAAATATACCGCCAGGGATTCTTTTCTTTGACGCTAGGGTTAAAACGCCTGCCGGAGACCATTTAAAGCAAGTGGAGCCTTTATACTATACTGCCATTCATTTAAAGTAACCATCGGCAGCCAGCACCTCATTATCTTTGTAACAGCAAAAATCAAAGGTCCCGTTATGAACATTGCCACGATCCATTCGCGTCTGAAAGAAGACCCCAGGGTGCATATGCCCGCGACAGCAAACGATGATGTGAGCCGCTTCAATGTGTTGCATATCCGGCATAACAGCGAAGCACAGTTCAACTGCAAACCCTATAACCGCAAAGGCCTGTTCAAGATCAGCCTGCTTAAAGGACATACCCGATTGTTTTATGCAGACAAAACGATCGAGTTCAGCTGTGGTCTGCTCTTTTCCAATCCCAATATCCCGTATTCCTGGGAGCACATTGAAGCAGAGCAGTCCGCTTATTTCTGCGCATTTACGGAATCCTTTTTCGACCATTTTGTCCCTATCAGGGAATACCCCCTTTACCAGCCCGGCCAAACACCTTTCTTTCCGCTCGATGAAGCACAATATGAAGTCTTCAGGAATATTTTTGAGCAAATGCTTGAAGAGATCGCCCTGGATTTCAGCTACAAATACGATGCGTTGCGGACTATGGTGCTCCAACTGATCTATGCCGCGTTGAAGCTGGAGCCGGCAGCGGCACAAAAGCAAGGACACTCAAATGGCATCGCCCGCGTAGCATCCCTGTTCCTGGAGCTGCTGGAGCGCCAGTTCCCGATCGAGCTGCCCGCGCAACGTATGACGCTTCGCTACCCTTCCGATTTTTCGACGCATCTCGCTGTTCATGTCAATCACCTCAATCATGTGCTGAAAACAGTTACGGGAAAAACGACATCACAACTGATCGCGTTACGCCTGATGCAGGAGGCCCGGAGCCTGCTGCATCATACAGACTGGAATATATCGGAGATCGCCTGGTGCCTGGGCTTCGAGGAGCTGCCGCATTTTATTCATTTCTTCAAAAAACATGAAGGCGCCACGCCTCGGGTTTTCCGTCGAACTGCAATGGCTTAATGATTCCAGATGCCAGGCGCCGTTCTTATCGTTTCAAAGAAAGTCTAATCAATATCCTTTTTGGTTATCCGCGCGATACCGATCACAAAAATGGCCAGATATAAAGTTCCAAGTATCTTATGCACGACAACAAATGTTTTAGTGGCTATCAGTGGTATCCCAAATATCTCTATTTTATCTGCGCCGGCCTTAAAGACATCGTCCTCTCTAAAGCTGATCGGAAGCATATTTTCGATAGAATAAAGCATGGCTTCAAATATTCCCGTTCCGTTTCCTGCCAGAAGAAAAGCTAACGCCCCTATAAGCATTATAATGAGTAGCACTTGGGCAGTCTTCCAAGCAGGCTTCGCAAATATGGTAAAAGAACGGAATAATAGTCGCTCTGAATAAATTTCTGAAGTTCTTATGCGTTCCAAAATCAAAGTCCTTTTAGCCCTGGTGTCTTCTCCCGCTTTATAAAAAGCCTTTGCCAGCTGCTCATAAGGCTGTCGGTGATTCTCTTCCTCAATAAAATCCTCAAACCACTCACATTTTTCCAACTGTCTTCTACCATCTTTACCCACGCTACTATATATATATTCATATTTAAGCCCGATAATCCGCCACCGGGTATCTTGATCGATACCACATTTGGGCGTAATGAAAAACTGATTCACCCTTGCCGAATGCAGATCTACCATACCATATGCCTTGAACCGGGGTATCAGCGTACTGTTATTACAATCGTTTAAAAAAAGATCGCCATCCAGCTTCAGCGATTTCAGGTTCAGGGCGCAATGGTACTCATCATCTGACCGCTGATGATCCATTCCATAAAAAAAGCCTCCGGCAAAATCAACCTTGCTATTTACAGAAACACTCGAAAAATCGGCTTCTCCGACAACCAGAGTGTAACGTCTGCAAATCTTATGACATTCGCTTTTATCTATATTTTCATCACAGGTTCCTGCACGGACTTTTTTTTCATCGTATATTTCATTTACGATACTTTGGTACAAGAAGGCCGGCACATTGCTTTCAGCTTCCTCCATTTCTTCTATCTCCCCGATCTTTGCCCTTAATCCGGATTCTTCAAAAATGTATTTCAGCATAGCCTCATTGCGCTTTTGCCTGTCATTAGCCTGTTGCGTAGCAGGAACAAGCCTGTCATTCAAGTAGTTGTTGATGATCCCGGATAGAGAATACCAGTTGGGTTTATTTTGTTCTGCATTCCACCAGCCTACGTCGCCTATGTCCAGCGTATTAAAGGAGATCGCATTTTCGATATGGGCGCCTCTCATGATAAAGGCCTTTCTAAAAATGCCCTTATCATAATTCAGGAACTTGGAGCGGCTGAAATCAATATTTCCTGCTTTAATATTTTTACCGACTATTGTACCAATAGAGATAGCCGCCTCTGACAATTTCAGGTGTGCCATTGACGCGTTGGAAAAATCAATTGATGTGTCCTTATTATCAAATAAATCATCGGCAGAACATAAATTGGCTTTCTCAGAAGATACAAACAGGGAAGTAGTCAGATCAACAGTTTGCCTCGTACCGGTGTTCCCTAAGATAGTAAGACCAATAACGATACAGTGATTTCTGATATATAGGTAGTCGGATTGCAAACCAGTACAATCAATCGCCGAAGTCTCTACACCTTGCGGCGCCAGAAAAAAGGAGCCTTGCAAATAGACATTCTTAACTGAAGCAAATAATAGCTTTAAAGTCGCATTATAGATATTCAGATGCCATATATTCACCTGCTCTATTTGGGCGAATGACAAGTCAACATCGTGATCGGTGCCGAAATTGTGGATCTTCAGATGGTTTTTAATAATGCAATTGGTAAATACGAGATCGGCTTTACAGTCAAACGATCCTATGCTTTTAAAAGTATCACCTTCTTCTTCACCAGCGAAAATGAGATTCCCATCAAATGATGCCTGGTCCGCATACACACTCGGGTACATTCTTATATTCTGATTAAAGAAGTCGCGTTCTATTTGCCCTGTACCAAACGAACATAATGAAAACTCCAGATTCCTGAACGAAGCATTGCTTACATTGACACCACCCCAAAAACGGCAATTGTGAAAAACAAGATCAACCTTCACGATCTTATTGGGAATGGCCAATACATATACATTCTCATCGCGTATCTTAGACCGGTCATAATTGGCTCTCCTGCAGTCGATGAATTGATCCATCCGGAGAATGTTGGCGTTCCGGATCGTCAGTTTATTTTTCCTGAAAAGGTAATCGTATTCAGCAGGCAGGGTTAAGAACCATTCCAATATCTCCGACCGGATAATATTGTCGGTTCCAATAGCCGATGATTCCAGGTCGGCTATGCCATCCTGGAAACCCTCCCTGAATAACTTCGCTTCGGCACGGGTCAATTTAATTTCGTGCAAATGGTCGCCAATGTGCAGTAAGGAGAATTCTTTTTCCCTTTCTGCGACCACGTCCGAGAACTTAAACGATCCGGTCAGGACATCAATAAAACTAGCCTCCATAGTTTTAATTTTCGGGTTGGTAGTTTGTTGGTTGGGTAAGATCTATAATCAGCTCTTCATTAGACAAAGCGATTTCCTTTCCTTGCTTCAAGATTACATTGGAAGAAAAAATAGCGCCTCTAAATACGACATGTATTTTCTCGGCGGTAAGCTCAGGTTTATCTTCAGCCAGCTGCCCATTATCAAAGGTCATTTCCAGGTCCGGATCATTGCCAAACCTGGCGCGTAACTGGTTTGAAATATCGTCGTTGGAAAGAACCGTAGGTCCATCGCTGTTAAATTGTACGTACCGGCTTATCTGACTGGGAAGCGTATCTATCTCACTAGAAATGGGATAAAATTTACCATGCCTCCCTTTAACATTGAAGAAAAAGAACAGCACATAATTCCTAATATCTCTGAAATCAGAAAAATTTAAATTGGTTAGTTCATTGAACTTATAAATGGGCGTGTTGGAATCATCGATCCGGTATTCCTTACATTTCTCTATGTCGGAATAGACTTTACCATGCCCATCGTTTTGCATTAAAACCTTGTAATATTTATTAGCTGTGAGATCGGTAATTTTAAATAAGCCATAATTTCCGCCATAAAAGGAAATCCGTTTCGACTTTTCCACTTTGATCCTGGAAAAGAGAAACCGCTTTTTTTGCTGATTCCATTCAATCTGGCCTGCAAAGGGAAGCAGCGATTGTGTGGTGCCAAAACCCCTGTTAATGGCTACTACCTCTTCCGGTTCTATTTCTTCAGAAAAAGACTCATCATAAATTATTTCCCAGCTATACCATCGATTCAGATATTCATCTTCTTGAAGGTTATTATCCATAAGTGATCTGATAGATTATAAACAAATTGATTTCGTAAATATGGTTCGGTAACTAAACCGGGATAAAGATTGTATTATAAATACTAAATGCAAAACATTTCAAAAAATCACGTATAACTACGTAAAGCACCCAGATTAAAACCTGAAAAGTTGGGAATGAATTCTTAAATGTATATTCATTCCGGTTGACTGATACCCATGCTCTCTGGGAATGTGAAATGATATTTTGCTTACCTATATCATGAATAGGCGTTTAAGTTAAAATGTCACAACATTGTGACATTTGTCATACATTTGCGTCATGAAAGAAACGAAACAGGAGATCATCGATGCGGCTATCTCCGTGCTGAACGCAGATATTTCGGCCCCTCTCGATTTCATTGCAGCAAAAGCCGGTGTAAGCCGCAGAACATTGCATCGCTATTTCAGCAGCCGGGAAGAATTGCTGGGCGCTTGTGCGCAGGACATGATGCTAACCTGGCAAAAGGCCATGCTCGTCGCTTACAACAGCACACGCGACCCCATTGAACAGCTGGAACAAATGCTGTATGCCGGTATCGATTGTGGTGTGAAATATGCTTTCCTCAATAAACTGCGGGATCATGTTGATCAGGAGCTCCTGCAGGCTGTGCCGGATAAGCAATATGAGCAGGCAAGGGACAAATGGTTTCGCCGCGTTCCCGGCCTGCAACGAAAAGGCATAATCAGCCGCGCACTTCCCGCGCCCTGGATTAAAGCATTATTTACCGGTATGATCACTACTACTATCGAAGCCTTGCGCTCAGGAGATGTGGCGCCAAACAAGATCAAGGAGCTGGCCTGGCACAGCTTCAGCAAGAGCATCGGCATTGGCCACCAGCAAGGCTAACCGGCAAGGCAATACTTGATCCAAACTCAATAAACATACGATACCATGATCCACTCATTTTTAATGATAGGACAATCCAATATGGCTGGGCGCGGCTACCTGAAAGAAGTGCCCCTTATTTTTGATGAAAAGATTAAAATGCTACGCAACGGTCGCTGGCAGATCCTCTCGGAGCCGGTCAACTACGACCGGCCGGTAGCCGGCGCCAGTCTCGCCGTCTCTTTCGCCGCGGCATGGCGTATGGACCACGGACAGGAAGAAGCAGGATTGATCCCCTGCGCCGAAGGCGGCGCCAGCCTGGACGACTGGACCGTTGGCAGCGCACTGTTTACACATGCCATATTACAGGCCAGGCTGGCCCAGCGCAGTAGCAAACTGACCGCCCTGCTCTGGCACCAGGGAGAAAGCGATTGCTTTCCCGACCGCGCCGCCGTCTATAGCGAAAAGCTCGGGGTTATTGTGGACGCGCTGCGCCGGGAGCTGGATGCACCAGATATGCCACTCATCGTTGGAGGGCTGGGCGACTACCTGACCTCCGGCATTTATGGACAATATTTTTCGGCTTATGCACAGGTGAACGAGGCCCTGCGCCACTTTGCGCTCACACAACCGCATTGCTATTATGTGAGCGCGACAGGCTTATCGTCCAATCCGGATGGTGTTCATTTAAATGCGGTTTCCCTGCGCCGGTTCGGCATTCGTTATTACCGGGCATTCGACAAACGCAGACATATAGAAGTGCCGGAAGAGGAGGATAGCTTATTGGCTACGATCTACAACAGGCCCTTCAATCAAGGGGAATTGATCGCTCTTCTTGAGCTGCAATTTGCCGGTGGTTCACTAACGCCGGAAGAATATACCAGGCAATTGGAAGATCTCCGGAAGCAAGGCTAAGCAGGCCGTTACTAAGGTAAAGAAACCGGAAAGCACGGTTTGCAAATACCGGCTTCCGGGTATTTCCTATCCCGGCTATCCGGTATACCTTCAAGGTTCACCAAACAAATTGCGTTTTTTATGAAGAAGCAAAACCAACAGGGCAAATTGCGTTTAAACAAAAAGAAGATCACGCTACTGACGGGTACCGACACCACCAAAGGCGGAGCAGAGACCCGCGGCGAAAACTTTTGCGTACGTACGGTGCAGGAAACCTGCATGGCCAGCTGTGGCGCGTTCACCTGCATTATCACCCATAGCCCGAACTGCGCTCCTGTAAAGACCAAAGTCAATTGCGCTCAGCTTACCGAGCTCCGGTGCATTGGCTAAGCAGGCTTTAAAAGAAACAAAAGCGGCACATGGCGTGCCGCTTTTGTTTTAAGGCTATGCCATTATAATACGGCATAGTAGCTATATACGTCTATTCTTCCCAGAATACGAGCTGAACGAATACCGGATCGCCCTGCATCGATTCATCGAGGGTAACTTCAACCTGATTGCCACCACACCAGGGATTGCTCAGCGTGCCAAAGGTATAAGTACCCGCCGGCAAGCCCAGGAACAGGTCGGGTGTATGGCTGTCCGTTTCATACATGTCGCCGGTCTGCACATTCTGAGCCCAGTAGCCATATACACCCGAAGTGTGCACCGGGTTACCATAGTGATCGACCAATTGCATTTCGACGGTCAGCATAACTGTGTTGGCGGCAGCGACATGACCGGCAATGGCGGGCAATGCGGCGTAGGCGACGGAGCCGGCTGTCAGAAGGCCCAGGCAAAGGGTGCTGATAAAGATAGCTTTCTTCATAAGTGTTCGTGTTTAAGTATAGGGCCAAAAATAATGGATCCGATACTCCACCTCCCTTTCATAGCATTACCAATAGGTTAACCGCCGTAAATTACCTGTTTCCCGGGAAGGCCACACTACCTGTATCCTGGCAGCACCAATTTCAGCAAAGGATGTAACCATTTCGATGTGCCTGCGATACATAACCCAAACAGGAATAAAATGGGAACACCAAACACCACCGCTGGCCGGCTTTCTTTACCTGGTCGTTATACTGACCGGTATGTTTAGCCTGGCCTACATTCCCTCGAAGCTGATCGCCTGGGACGATGCCGGACTTACCTTCCGGAATATAGCATCTGCCAGGCAGTTGTTCCGCCTGGGCATTGCCAGCAGCATGCTTTGCTATATTGCTTTCCTGCTGCTGCCCCTGGCGCTTTACCAGTTGTTGCGACCGGTAAACATATCCTATGCCCGACTCATTGCCGTATTGGCCATAGTGAGCGTGCCCATATCGCTGTACAACCTGGAGCATAAGTTTGCCGTGCTTTCCCTGACCGGGCATGCAGGCTACCTGAAAGCTTATGATCTGGTACAGCTGTCATCGCAGGTAATGTTCCAACTGGAGCAGTACGATTCCGGCATCCGGATCGCAGGGATATTCTGGGGGCTCTGGCTATTGCCGCTCGGTCTTTTAATATACCGGTCGGGAATGCTGCCCAAAGTGCTTGCCGTATTGCTACTGTTGGGCGGCCTGGGGTATATCATCCGCGTCCTGGGTGATACGGTCGTGCCGCATTTCGGCCGCTATTCCTTTTCGTCCTATATCACATTGCCTGCCACCGCAGGAGAAATGGGCACCTGCCTGTGGCTCCTCATCTTTGGTGTGAGGAGGAAGGCGGAGAAGAATGATGTAACACGGTAGCACTCTCTGCCGGTATACCGCCCGGGAAGAGAGACCACAGGTTTGCCAGGATTTAACAGGGTACAACAAAGGCACAAGTTACCTTATGCCTTCGCGGTGTTTTTCGATTTCGTGTATCAGGAAAGTGAAGAGATTGTCTTCTTTAATATGAGCGATCCGTGACTCTATATTCTGGTATTCCTTTTCATTTTTTGAAAAGGAAAGGAATTTAAAATCCAGCTGATTTGCAAACTCGTCGCCTGCATTCTTGACCAGTTCAATAATACCCGATATATCGAATTTCCCATAGAGCAATAGCCTGTTCAATTCGATCTGGAGCTCTCTTAGTGGTCGTTCTAGCAGCACCTTCTCTTCACCGGTCAATGTATTCAGATAACCATTTTTGTGCTCTGCAATCTGCTTATGTATCTCATAAAGTAGCTTGTAGTCGTCCGGAACGAGAATATAATTACATTGCGCGATCAGCTGCTGGATTTGGGCCTTTTGCTGGTCGCTAAAAGATATCCGCGACAACCGGGGCTTCATTTGCCCGATCAGCGATTCCGTCAGCGCAATCATGGCATTAAGCGTCGTATCGTAAGGAGAAACGGTGTAGCCGCTCGCTCTTCCATCCCGGTCTTTGATCGAGAAGAGATAAGCCACACCATCGTAAATGGACGTTGCATTAACCGGATAATTTACTTTATCGATAACAGATCGGTAAAGCTGCCGCAGCAGTTCGAAATCGTCGGAAGAAAGCGTACCACTTTTTACGTTGATGCCAACTTTATCCCGATGCCTGGCGTACCAGATATTTTCGGTAGTGACTTTATACGTAACCAGATAGCCTGAATCTTTCTTCCTGACCTGAAACAGGTACTCCGGCGTGAACGACGGCTTGGCGATCATCCTCAATGTGTATCGGTCATCAACTGTGTCGATCAGCTTATTCCGGAGTGTAGAATAGTACTTGTATTGATAGTCTTGCAGATCATAAATACTTTCGTTAGGTTCCAAGTATTGGGCTACAGACAGGAACGGGAGGCAACTACAATATAGCAATAGTAACAAACGTAACATGGGCCGGCAGTATTTTAAACCTAACACTCAAAATAAGCTTTCCGTGTGGAACCGGAGCGGAAAAGGATACCAACAGCAGAAAAACAGCAGAAAAACAAAAGCGCTTCGGATGCGCAGGAAGCAAGACAAGTGTATAACGGCGATCGCAGCGAATGAGTAACGCTATAAGGGTTTTGAACCCTTATAGCGTTGTCTCCGGCTGGCGACAAGCTCAAGTACCGGCTTCGTCTCCTATATCCGGATAGTCAGAATTATCAAATACCTTACCTGTTTTTTCGAATGGGCTTCTATGATTTGCATATAAGCTACCAAAATTTCAGAATAGGCACCCAAAATTTCAGAATAGGCACCCAAAATTTCAGAACAGGTTTCAATAATTTCAGAGTAGGCACACAAAATTTCAGAACAGGTCTCAAAAATTTCAGAATAAGGTCTTAAAATTTTAAAACAGCTTCCTGAAATCTCAAAATAAGGCCTCAACATTTCTGAATACGATCCGAAAATATTCAGATGGTTATTACCTCCTCCGTTCAGACCGCTATCGCGTTCAGACCGGCTGCAGCGGATAAGCAACCGCTATAAGGGTTTCGAACCCTTACAGCAGTTAGTCTCTGCCATCGGGCATATCTTCGATATTAAATACTTTATAGCCTAAAGCATGGGTGGCCATTTCTGTCAATTGCCGTACCCATTGTTCCCATTCCTCATCGGCCATAAGTCCGCAAAAAAGTAGTCCTCCCGGCTCTACAGAAGCCCATACATGCTTTTCGTTTTCGTCGACCCCAAACCAGGAAGGCGATTCATATCCCTCCAGCCAACCTTCCAGCCGGCTATACACCAATGACAGCTTTTGCCAGGTTACGGGAGGTGCATCATAGCTTACATTAAGGGTGACCGATTGCGCTTTCATATATGGAATCATTGCGGTGAAAATGTGCCAGCATTAAGCCTTATAGTCCTACGATCTATGCTAGTACCCCTGCCCCGTCCTGTTGGCGTCCTGGGGCTGGGGCCATTTCATGCGTTCGCCTTTTTCGAGGGGCAGCTCGGCTTTACGACGGCTGAAAACCTCAGGCTCTTCGCAGGCCAGGTATACCAGGGTCGCCATGGTCACAGCATTGCGCCTCATCTCTTCCCATACGATCTTGTCGTAGGTATCGAGGGTAGTATGCCAGGTGTACATACCATAGTCCCAATTGTTGCTCAGCAGGAAAAAAGCAGGCACATCGTAAGGAATAAAGGCGGCATAGTCGGAACCGCCACGGCCGCCGGGATCGCCGGGAAAAGTAGTCTCGATAGCCTTCCGGTTTTCTTCGGGCAGGTAGCCGAACCAGCGCCGGAAATAATCGTAGGCATCGAGAAAGCCCAGGCCGCTCAGCTTGCTGATGCGGCCGGTACCATTGTCCTGGTTGAAGAGCACCGATATTTTGGGCAGGAAATCTTTATGATCAGCGGCAAAGGCTTTGGAACCATTAAGTCCCTGCTCTTCGCTACCCCAATGCCCAACGATAATGCTGCGCTTGGGATTGGGATAATATTTTTTCAGAATGCGCATTACTTCCATCATCAATATAGAGCCGGTACCATTGTCGGTAGCACCGGTGCCGCCATCCCAGCTATCGAAGTGGGCCGAGAGCATCACGTACTGCTCCGGGTTCACCTTGCTTTTAATCTCGGCCAGGGTATTCTGCGCGGGCATGGGGCCCAGGTGCTTCGATGTCGTGGCGATCTGCAGGCGGGGCGTAATGCCTCTTTGTACAAACCGGCAAAGCATCTGGTAGTCCTCCATACGTACATCTACATGCGGGATCTTTTTGGTTTTGGTGCCAAAGATGCGATTGCTCGACCAGCCGCCGGTCCAGTAAGAGGAAACCAGCGCTGCTGCCCCGGCAGCTTCCAGCTGGGTCTGTATCTTATTGGTATTGGTACCCATAGCTTTCAATCCGTCAGACCAGGCATTAAGCGCCTTCTCTTTCTGCTCCAGATAATGTTTATAGTCGGCCTCCAGCGCATACTCCTTCCAGCTTGATTCGGGCCGGCCCGATACCTGCTGCTGCGCTATCAGCACGATCTTGCCTTTGGCCATGGGTAGCCAGGCCTGCAGCGCCATCGAATCTTTTAGCATAGGCAGCAGGATCACATCGCCTTCTACCGGCTTACCTTTGGGGGTCTCGGGCGACCAGGCCAGCTGTATGCCATCCAGCTGATCGGTACGCGGTGCGGTCATCACGATATTGGTCTGGCCGCGTTCCCAGCCCGGCCAGGTACCATACTTCTCATTGTGGGCATCGATACCCCAGCTCTTATAAGTCTTCAGCAACCAGTCGTTGGCTTTGAGCAATTGCGGACTGCCGATCAGGCGCGGGCCGATATCGTCCATCAACTGTTGGGCCAGCATTTCCATTTGGGAATGATTAGCGGCTTCATTTTGTATGTTTTTAATGATATTGGTATCGACTTGCGCTTTCGAAACGAAAGCAGGCGCCAGCAGGCAGCCCAGCAGCAGGTATTTTTGGATCATTATGTGTTCGGTAAATGTTGCGGCGGCTAAAATAGAAAAAATGCACGAATGAATTTGCTTACCGGCACAAAAGCAGCAGCTAAAATTGCTTTCCAAACACTATAGGGAAGATAAACAGGTATAAAAAGCAATGGTTAAACTAATGGCCGAATTTTCCCGTTTTACCTGCAGACCAGAAGATAAAATCAAGTTTCTTAAAGGTCGTCACAGGATAAGAATCGAACCTGTTATCAAAGGATTCCAAGAGCTTTGGAAGTAGCTCTTTATCGACAATACTTTTATAACCATCGCGAATAATGGACAACTGCGCTAAATAGGTCTGCAGCTTCTCGTTAAAATCAAGTGTAGCATAAGGTTGCTTTAACCCAAAAACAGAAACAACCTTGTCATCATAGATGGGATGCTGCTCGTCAAGCATATTGGCCATTTTCGTACAAAATGAAAATTGCAACGTGTTTTTACCGCTTAATGCCGGAAAGCTCCAAAGATGCTTTACCGCTTTTACGAGATCGAAATTTTGATTGGTTTTGAAATCAGCGAGAATCCTGAAATATTCCGCCTTCATTTCTCTTGTCAGCCCGGCATTATCTAATCTGAAAAAGCTACGGTACAGGAATTGAAAAAGATAGTTTGAAACAACATCGGTTGCCTCAAACTGATTTCTCAAAAAGCAATAAACGGCCAGGCTTTCCTCCTGGATATTTTCGATTATGGTATGCGCCGATTCCTCAAGCAAGCGGGAAATGGTTATTATATCCCGGGCATCTTTTCTCTTTTTCATGTTAGCAGGACAAAAATTAAGGATTTCCAGGCTCAATTTCAAAACATCGGCCAGGAAATCCCCTCATCCTGTTTAACGGCTACACAAAAAACTGCTCCGATATAATCTTACCATCCTTCACCTGGTACACGCAGAGCTCGGTCATCGTTTCACGGTCACGGCCCTTCATTTTGAGGTCCATGGTAAGCGCGAAGGCAAAGGTGTTGCCTGCAACGACCGGTGCCGACACTGTGCTACCATACCATTCTTCTACCATCGCGCTGAATTTCCGGTCCTTTTCTTTCAACGCTTCTTTTCCCCTGGTCTCTTTATCAAAGGCCGGGGTAGCATGCGCCTCTATGCTTACGGCGTCATCGGCATATAATTCCTGCTGCGCTAGGCTAAACTCATCGTTGCGGCAATAATCTGCCAGTCGTGTGGCAATTTGTTCTACAGTCATCATTTAATTTCTTTTAGTTTAGATAAGAAATAACCCGCACTCGGGTTCGCACCCAGGGACGCAGGCCTGCAATTGATATAAGACAAATAAAAGCGCCCGGTGGTTCAGCGCCGGCACGATGAAGGCATGAAAAAGCCCCGTGTAGACACACAGGGCGAAATCACAATAAAAAAAACACTTGATCAGACGGGTTGTCTGTAAAAAATATCAGGTTAAGGATTCTGGTCTGCCGTACCCAGGGTCTTGTTGGCCAGGAACTCGCCGCCGGGAATACGCCAGAGGAACGCAGGAGAGTATTGCCCGAAGTTCATGCTGGCTGATCCTAAGATACTCACAATATGCCCCTGCGTAACGGTCCGTACCAATCCAATTTGGTTAGGAGCCAGTTTCACCGCTGTAAAGGTGGCTTGTTGGCGCTTGATATCGAAGAAACGGAAACCTTCGCCCCAGAGCTCGATACGGCGCTGGATCCAGATCTCCTTGATGAGGGTATCGGAGCTATTGGTGGGCGCATTGTAAGTGGGTCTCCTGGTTTGCACAAATTCATTAAATACGGCAGCCGCTTCAGCTACTTTGTTTTGCTGGGCCAACGCCTCTGCCTCCGTCAGCGCCATTTCGCTGGCACGCATCAAGGGATAGTCGCCTACATAACCGCCTTTAGTAACCGCTCTGAACTTGCGCTGGGAGTAAGGCACATAGCCTGCAGCAGGATCTCCGGCTTTGGTCCACCATACCTTACGGGCATCCCGGGTAGTATCCAGGTATTTGTTGAACAGCTGCCTGTTGACCATCTTCTGTTGGCGGGCGCTGTGCATGCCATTGTCCTGGTCCATTTGCGCCAGGAAGGAATACCAGGGTGCGCTCTGCTCCTGGTTCATGGCAGCGCCCCATATCCATTCTGCATTACCGACGGAGTTGAACCCGGCACCAATATCGGCAGCAGTCATATAATTGTATCCGTTACGCGCTTGCCGGGCATAAGTAGCCGCTTTGTCCCAATCCTGCATTTCAAGTGCAACGCGGGCATAGATACCCTTGGCCACATTACCATTGATCTCCGATTTGGTGCTACGGCTTATACCGGAGCCATCAAACAGTGCGATCGCCGCTGTAAGATCGTCGGTGATCTGCTTGTATACCGTCTCCATTGAAGCTCTGGGAGCGGGCGTCTGCGTGGGCGCCGTGTATAAAGGTACTGCCGGAGCTTTGGTTACCGGTCCCGGCCATTTGGTACCGCTTCCGGTAACGGTAGCCTTATAGGTATGCTGATACAGGCGGCACAGGTTGAAATATGCCCAGGCGCGGTAAGCCAGCGCCTGCGCCTTGACCATATCTTTTGCGCCTTGATCGCTAACTACGTTATCTACATTGGCAATGATAAAGTTGGCGTTATTGATGAACTGGTAATAGTAGCCCCAGGCATACAACCCATTATCAACGGCGGCACGTGCTGCTGTATAGCGGTATTCTTGAATAAACCAGTTAGACCCGTAACTATTAACAGGCATGTCCTCCCCCATCAGGTCGTAGGTGAGGCACTGGGAAAGGAACGCGAAACTGTTGGTCTCGTCGCCGATCCGGTAAACCAGGCGGTTCATACCCTGCACGGCAGCCTGGGCGCCTTCAATCGTATTGAAAACATCTTCCGTAACAGCCTGATCCGTAGGCTTTCGTTCCAGGAAGGATTTTTTACAGGAGACCATACTCAGAGATGTAAGTACCGATATGGCCAAAACCAACTTTTTGTGCGAATTCATTATCATTTTGTATTTTTTTAGCTCATAAATAACCGGTTATTGTAACATTTGGCATAAAGACAACGCAACCGAACGAAAGTACTATTTTATTCTTTTTTTAATCATTATTTATACGCATCCTGTCCCTTTATATCAAAAAATCACCCTTTTATGTGAGCTAAAACAATTAAAATAGGCTGTTATGTGCTTTGCAACAAAAAACATACTGTATGTTCTGGTACATTCATTTTTTTAAAAAAAGTAATATTATATGCATATTATTATGCTTCAAAAAAGGGGAAGCTATAAAGCGAAGACGGTTTGAAGGCATAAAAAAAGCCCCGTGTAGACACACAGGGCGAAATCACAATAAAAAAATATTCAGCTCACTTAATGGCTTAGCAGAAAATCATCAGACACATCAGGTTAAGGATTCTGGTCTGCTGTACCCAGGGTCCTGTTGGCCAGGAATTCACCCGACGGGATGCGCCACAGAAATGCGGCGGCATATTGTCCGAAGTTCATGCTGGACGTTCCTGCAATGCGTACGATATGACCCTGAGCCACAGTTCTCACAAGGCCGATCTGGTTAGGAAGCAACTTTACCGCCGTAAAGCTGGCTTGTTGCCGCTTAATATCGAAGAAACGGAAACCTTCGCCCCAGAGCTCGATACGGCGCTGGATCCAGATCTCCTTGATTAGCGTATCGGAGCTATTGGTGGGCGCAGTGTAATTAGGTCTCCTGGTTTGCACAAATTCATTGAATACGGCAGCCGCTTCCGCTATTTTGTTTTGCTGGGCCAGCGCTTCAGCCTCTGTCAGCGCCATTTCGCCGGCACGCATCAGCGGATAATCGCCTATGTAACTACCTTTGGTAACCGCCCTGAATTTACGCTGGGAGTAAGGAACATAGCCGGCCGCCTGATCGCCGGTCTTGGTCCACCATACTTTACGGGCATCACCGGTAGTATCCAGGTATTTGTTGTATAGCTGCCTGTTAATCATCTTCTGTTGGCGGGAACTATGCATATTGTTGTCCTGGTCCATTTGCGCCAGGAAGGAATACCAGGGTGCGCTCTGCTCGGTATTCATGGCAGCGCCCCAGATCCATTCGGCATTACCCACAGAATTGAACCCGGCGCCAATGTCGGCAGGTGTCATATACGTAAAGCCGGCACGCGCTTCTTTAGCATAAGTAGCGGCCTTGTCCCAATCCTGCATTTCCAGCGCGACGCGGGCATAGATACCTCTGGCCACATGGCCATCGATCTCCGATTTGGTGCTACGGTTCACACCGGAACCATCGAACAGGGCGATTGCTGCGGTAAGATCGTCGGTGATCTGTTTGTATACCGTCTCCATTGCAGCTCTGGGAGCCGGTGTCTGTGTAGGGGCTGCATACAAGGGCACGGCCGGCGCTTTGGTTACAGGGCCGGGCCATTTGGTGCCGCTTCCGCTAACGATAGCTTTATAGGTATGCTGATACAAACGGCAAAGGTTAAAATAGGCCCATGCGCGGTAAGTCAGCGCCTGTGCTTTTACCATATCCTTTGCACCCTGATCGCCAACTACGTTGCCTACATTGGCAATGATAAAGTTGGCGTTATTGACGAATTGGTAGTAGTAGCCCCAGGCATACAGGCCATTGTCGACGGGGACGCGTGCTGCTATATAACTGTACTCCGCAACGAACCAGTTGGATCCGAAACTGTTGATGGGCATATCCTCCCCCATCAGGTCGTAGGTGAGGCACTGGGATAGGAAGCTGAAGCTGTTGGTTTCGTCCCCGATCCGGTAAATCAGGCGGTTCATACCCTGTACGGCAGCCTGGGCGCCTTCAACCGTTTTGAAAACATCTTCCGTAACAGCCTGATCTGTAGGCTTTCGTTCCAGGAAGGATTTTTTACAGGCGGCCATGCTCAAAGCCGTGAGCGCCGACAACATTAAAACCATCTTTTTGTGTGATCTCATTATTTGTAAATTTTTTTTCAATAAATAGAATTTATTACTATTATTAATTTACAACAAAGACACTCTTACTTAACCTGAATACTATTGAATATCTTGCTCAAAAAAAATAGCAAGATTTATAAAGGGAATCATTTGCAGCAGGAACGTAAAAAAAGCCATAGCATTTGCCATGGCTTTTGAGTAGTCAGCAGGATATTCTTTACTGCTTTACAAGCTTGATGCTTTCATTAGATACGCCGTTCCCTATTTTCAGGCAATAGCTACCCGGTGCTATATCCTGCAACCCGAGGATGCAGTTCTGTACTGCAGTATGGAATGTTTTGAGCAACCTGCCATCCATCCCCAGCAGCTCGATCGTTGCCATTCCCTGTGGTACCTGACTCAGCGTTACGGTAACGGACGCGCCGGCAGGATTTGGATAAATCTTCGTTTCGCCGGCCCGTTGGCAGGGACTGGTCGCCGTGATCACCTGGCTGTACAAGGCCGCCCTACCCTGTTCGCTGATCGCCAGGCGATAGCTATTCATTCCCGGCAAGGGCGAAAGATCGGTTAAGGAAAACAGATTACCGGTTTGCAATACACTTGCTTGTATTGCGCTGAACGATTTACCGTCCGTACTACGTTCTATCTGGAAATTGCCGGGCTGCGCTCCATCGGCATGCCAGATCAGCTGTATAGAGCAAGAGGAGCCAGGCGCTGCCGCGAAGTCCCGATAATGGACAGGCAAAGGAATGCTGGTGCTGGTTGCTGTGATCCTGTTCAATACGATAGTGGGCATTCCGGAGCTGTAAACATAATAAGTATTGTTGGTGCTCGCCGTGCTGTTAAAGCGCAGGAAGCCGCCACCGGGACTGGCATTGATCATGGACAGGGTACCTTCCTGGTTGACGCCCAGCTCCGGTGCGGCATAATGAATACCCGCCATACCCGAAAAGGTAAGCGAGGGGGAAATAGTGTATACCCTTGCGATGCTGCTACCGCTGCCGGCTGTAGTCGGTGTATTGGACAAGCGTATCGTATCGTTCTGCAAGGTCAGGTCGGTAGCGGGTGTCAATACCAGTCCCTGGCTGGCAAGGGGCGTACCCGCTTTGATCAGCAGGCCGGCGCTTCCCGTGGCCAGCTGGGCCCGGGTTACCGTGGCCATGCCTCCCATTGCTATTAAAAATGCTAAGCGTTTCATGTTTTTGATTTTAGGTCTAAGACTTCACCAGCTATTGTACGGCTGACAAAAGTGCCCGGATGAGGAAAACAATTGGGTTGGGTCCGATGGCAACTTAGTACCCTTTCAGCATAACGGTAAACAGCGTAGCAGGCTCCTGGTTGGTCTGTGTAAAACTGTAAGAGAGTATATCTCCCGGCACCACGGAAACGGTTGTAGTGCCCGTGCTTTGACCCGATCCCGTTGAGCCCACGGCCAGCGCGGCTGTGGCGGAAGCAGTAAGACCGGTCGACACACCGTTTTTATATAGCGTGATCGTAATGGTATTGGCTCCGCCGATAAGCGAGCCACCAGGTACTACACGGCTTGCCACGTACAGACGATTAAAAGTACAAGCGGCAGGCACTATATAAGCTGTCGTTTGCGTAGTGCCATTGGTAGTCGTTGCAGCGGTATTGTCATAGTAAACGCTTGCCTGCGGACTCTGGTAGGGTACGGGACTGAAAAAAAGCGGCCCCAGTGCCGGCGTACCTGCTCTATAGGCGCCCACCGCAGGCGTAATGATCACTGTGCTGTCGCGGGCAGGCGTAGCAGTTACCGGCGTCCAGGCCGAGCCATTGTACACGTAAAAGCCAGGCGTATTGTCCGTCTGGTAAATGAGCAGGCCGGTTGCCGGCGAAGCGGGGCGGCTGGCCAAAGGCATACGTGGTACCAGCAAGCCTTTGCCCGTGGCAGTAATGTCGAGCATGGCAGAAGCATCGGGCGTTGTGGTGCCAATGGCTGCCTGGGCAGTGGCAAGGTTCGTCTTCAACAACAATACGGAAGACAGGAAGAGTGATGTAGCGATACAGATTTTCATAAATTGAATTATTGGTGTACCAAAAATAATCGCTGAATCAAGAAAAGATACATTTAATATTGAACCATATAAACAAAGGCATTACCTATGCCAGTGAAGTGAAAGATGGCGTGCCGGGACTGGCAAGAAGAGCGAAAAGATACTTTCTTACGGCTAAAAAAATCGCATGAGATCGCTTCCTGAGGTACGGGAAGGATATACGATATGGCATTCGGTCGCCGGTTGTTTTTACATGCCACCAGTTATTAAAAAAGATTGACTATCCGGATAAAGGAAACAAAGTTTTGCACGTCTATAAATATCAACTGGGACGCTTTGTTTTACCCCTCTTTTTGTTTGGTGTTACTATCTTTTCTTTTTTATTCGCATCTATGTTCATTGCTTGTTATGGCGCTCATGAGAAAAGTTGCTCCGCCAAAAAAGAAATAAAAAAGGCGGCAAAAAAACAATGCTCCGCTGTTTTTTTGTGGCCGGCGCACCCAGGCTTAAAAACAGATAGCAACTTTAATGCAGCATTGCCGGGCATAGGGTCATAGATCAACGTTTTAATCATTGACCCAAAGGATTATTTCTTTATTGCTACTATTTTAGCTGATTTCCTATATCCGGATAGTCAGATTAAAAAGATCAGGGCACTTCACCAGAAGCGCCCTGATCTTTTTAATGAAAGGCCTGCCGGAAGGCCAGTGGCGACTGACTGGTCTTTTGTCTGAAGAGTTTGCTGAAAGATTGCGGATGCTCAAATCCCAGCTCATAGGCTATTTCGCTTACCGACATATTCGTGGTGCTCAGCCGTTCCTTTGCATGATCGATCAGCCGGTTCTGGATATGCTGCTGGGTATTTTGCTGGGTATGCATGCGCAGGAGCTTTCCCAGGTAACTGGGCGAAATATTCATCTGTGCTGCTATGGTTGTTACTGTTGGCATCCCTTTACCCGCCAGGTTGCGCTCATCAAAATGTCGTGCAAGGATCTGCTCAAAATGAGCAACCAATTCGTGGTTGGCTTTTTTCCGGGTAATGAACTGCCTTTCATAAAACCTTTCCGAATAGATCAGCAGCAGTTCTATCTGGGCAATGATGAGCTCCTGGCTGAATTTGTCGATATTGGACTGATATTCCTGCGCTATTTGCTGCAATATCGATACAATGACCTGCTCTTCCTTTTCAGAAAGAAAAAGGGCTTCATTCACCGCGTACTGGAAAAAATCATAAGATTTTATCTTGGCCGCCAGCGAAGTATTCCATATAAAATCGGGATGGATCAGCAACAACCAGCCACTGGGCGCCGCTACCGCATCCGGATTCATCTCTGCTTTCAGGAACTGGAGCGGAGAGACGAAGGTAAGCACACCGGAGTCAAAGTCATAGGGCTGCTGTCCGTAGTTGAACCGGGCACTGACGTTCCGCTTTAACCCTATGGAATAGAAGTCCTGTATCCATTTCAGCTCATTGCCCTGAAGAGGATAAACAACCTTACTGTAGTCGATAAGGCTGATGAGCGGATGCTCCGGCGCAGGTAAACCGCAGAAGCGGTGAAAATCGGATAGCGACCGAAAGCGGAATGTCTTGTCCATTGCGCTAATTTACGACATTATTTTCCTGAGCGGTTATCGCGGTGGATACGGTAAGGTCTTGCCATTGCGCTACATCATTGGCGATAAGCTCATTTTTTCTTTTAAACACACCGTAAGCATCCTGTCCCAGGAACAAGTGCACCGGCGGATTCTTTTCCCTGCTGATGGCGATCAGCACCCCGGCCGCTTTTTCGGGATCATTGGCCTGGTTGCCATTGATATCATCAAGATGTGCCTGTTCCAGCTTCCTGGCGGCTTCATAGGCTCCGATGGCGCGCTGTGGTGTCTTAATAGAACCCTGCGATAGAAAGTCGGTGCGGAAATAGCCCGGGTAAATGACGGTAGCCTTCAGCCCGAATTCCCGGATCTCTTCTGCGAGGCTTTCCGTGAGGCCCGCGAGGGCAAATTTGGTTGCGCAATAGATACCCCAGCCCGGGAAGCTACCGAAATAGCCGCCTACAGAAGCGATATTGATTACGTGTCCCGATCTGCGTTCTCTCAAATAGGGCATCACATTCCGGATCACGTTCAGCGCGCCAAAGACATTGACATCGAAATTGCTCCTGGCTTCTTCGTCTGTCAGTTCTTCCAGCGTACCGATCTGCCCATAGCCGGCATTGTTGACCACTACATCCAATTGTCCGAAATGTGCTATACTTTGTTCGATAGCTTTCTTCACATCGTCATTATCCGTCAGCCTTACCGCGAGCGGTAGAAAGTCAGCCGGGGAGGCTGGGATCTCCTTAGTCAGGGACGCTACATCTCTTGTTGTTGCCACCACGCGAAAGCCCTCTTGCAGCAGCTTTTTTACCAGGGACAAACCAAGTCCCTTGGATGCACCGGTTACCAGCCATACTTTTTTCGTTTCCATCTTTTTCGTTTTTAAATGATGATGCAAAGATGGGCCGGCTTTTAATATTGTCTGTAGCTGTATCGGGAAATGATGTATCCTTATCGGGAATAGGTAGTTGCCTGCCGGCAAATCTACCGGGAAGCAGGTATTTCCGCTCAGCATCTATTGTATAATTTCGCATGTAAGCAACAACGGCCGCTACGGTTTATTAATATTTGCCCCCATTCCAATGATGAAGAAATTATTCTGCGCTGCCATAGCCGGTATAGTAATTACAGCTACCGCAAGCGGCCAATATGTACAACCCAACGATATTAAATCATCAATCGAAGAGGTTTTTCCCACACAGCCCTTCGACTCCATTGCCGCCAAAAATGCCTTAGCACCCGGCCCCGCTACCGTCAATGGAGTGCTCTATTCGAAAACCAAGGGCGTTGAATTCGGCGATGGCTTTAAGACTATCTACCTGTTTCCCAATACACCTTATTTCAGAGAATGGTATGATATGAAGAAGAAGGGCGTCCAGGTAAAAAAGGGTATGATAAAAGTACCATCGATGGATAGTACGGCGCACCGGTATAGCTATTGGTGCCTGGCCAATGTGGAAGGCAAATTTGGCTTCCCGAACCTGAAGCCGGGAAAATACTTTCTGTGCGTTACGGTCGACAAGTCGTCCACGCGTACCTACGACCGTTATCAAGGCAGCAGCTATGATAACTACGGCGGGCAGGCCGATCACTACTCCCGGGAAAACTACAATACCTTCTACAAGGAAGACCTGATAAAAGAGATCGAAATACCTGCCGGAGAGAAGGTCTTAAATGTACGCTGGAAGGAGTGATGTTTTCGAAGATAGCCTATCCTGCTATCTTTCCGGACAAAAGCTGCTTTCAGCCCAGAAGCAATCCCATTTCAAGCGCTTTGGCTACAAGGCCTGTTACATTTTTCACGTCCAGCTTCTGAAATAAATGATAACGGTGGCTTTCCACAGTCCTCAAGCTTAAAAACAGCTTGTCGGCTATCTCCTTGCTCGAGGCATGTTCTCTGACGATGAGCCTTAATATTTCCTTCTCTCTCCTGGTAAGCGAGGGGATGTGGCCTTTCTGCTTTTTTAGCTGCAACGATTCGCTCACGATCTGCTCTTTCAGGCCGGGTTCAATATATTGCTCATCCTGGTAAACGCACCGGATAGCATCTACCAGCGTGTTGAGGTCCGTATTTTTGAGCAGATACCCCTTCACACCAGCCTGCATCATCTTCGTCACATATTGTGTCGTATCAAAATTGGTCAGCGCCAATATTTTTATCTCCGGCCACTGTTCCGAGAGCCATTCGGCAATGCTAACGCCATCTTCGCCCGGCATCCTTATGTCGAGCAGCAATACATCCGGCTCCTCAACTTTCAGGCCTTCCTCCAGCTCGGCTTTACTACGGTACATGCCGGTAAGCTGTACGATGGTATTGTCTGCCAGCATTTGCTGTATACCGTTCAGCACAATGTACTGATCATCTAATATGGAAACCCTGATCATAACGCCTGGTATTATTGTCAGCAATCAATTTCGATATAAACCTGTGTTCCTTCTGCAGCAATGCTTTCGACACTCATCAAGCCGTTAAGCATACCTACTTTTTCTTTAATGCTGCGCAATCCCATGCCCCCGGCGCCATCGTGCTCCAGCATGCCGCAGCCATTGTCCTCTACTGCTATCATTAAAAGTCCATCGCTGTAATTGATCTGAACCAGGGCATGGGCAGCCATTGCATGTTTCACTACGTTACTGACCAGCTCCTGTACGATACGGTACACCAGCAAGGCCATGTCCTTTTCTATTCTGGAAAAGTCGCCGTTCATCTGGCATTCAATCTGGAGCAGCCGGGTCTGCTCCATCCGTTTGCAAAAATTACGGACAGCGGCCTCTAAACCCTCCTGTACCAATATCTCAGGCATCAGGTTATGCGCCGTAGCCCTGATCTCTTTAGCGGCTTCATCCAGCAATACCATTCCCTTATTATAGATATCCCGGTTTTCAAAATGAGCCAGCTTTAGAATACTAAAATTCATCTTTACCGCCGAAATAATGCTTCCGATGCCATCGTGAAGATTGCCGGCTATACGTCCTCTTTCTTTCTCCTCTCCTTCAAGCATCGCTTTCATCACGGCAATCTGCTTGTCTTTTTCAAGGGTGTATAAATTCTGCTGCTGTATCCTTTGCTTCTGCCGGTAGCTACGGAACATGACGATGAGGATAATGGTCACCAAAAGAGCGATGACCGAGATCAGCAGTATCCAAAGGTTCCGGTTCTTGAGCAAACGTTCCTGCTGCGCACGTAGCAGCCGGCTCTCCGCCAGCTTCTTGTCTTTTTCGACGATACGGTATTTGGCTTCCAGCTGTCTTACTTCTTTGGCCTTTTCGTTTTGTCTTATGCTGTCTTCCATTTTTTTGTATTCAAAATGGAATTGATAAGCTTTTTCAAATTTTCCCGTTGCTGCATACAGGTCCGACAAATAGTGAGCGGCTTCGGATATGCCATCCCCTATGCCACTTTTCTGAGCAAGCGCCATCGCATCCGTCAGGTACTTTCCGGCAAGATCATAATGCTTTTGGCTCAGGTAAACCCTGCCCAGACCAATCAGGTTGGGTACCTGGTAGTAAGGATTGGACCGGGACGACAGTATTTTACTGCTTTTTTGAAAGTAAAACAGGGCCGTTTGTATATCATTTTGCGTTAGGTACAGCTGCCCCAGGTTCGTATAGCTGATCTGTCTTATTTCAAGCTGGGACAGACCCAAAAGATTACTTTCGATGGTAACAGTATCCAGCAGGCGCAGCACCTGGTCAAACCTGCTTTTGCTTTTTTCCCACTGCTGCATTTCCTTGTAGATCCGTCCCTGGTTGATCAATATACCGGGCAGCATTTTTATCAGGCCGTACTGCATCGCTATGGCTTCGGCCTTATCGAGATAAAGCAATGCGCTTTCATTTTCCGAAATACGGTTGAGGGCTACGGAAAGATTGTTATATATTCTGATGAGCAGCATGGAATGGACTGCGGGACTATCGATAAGGGTTGCGGCCGCCAGGGAAAGGTATTGTACGGCATGGTCAAAATTGCCTTTGAAAATATAGGTTGATCCGATATAATTATTGATCAGGGATACGAGTCTTGTTTCATCATGTATCCCCTTACACATAGGCCGCAGGTTGCGGAAGAGTGCGATAGCGGAATCATAATAGCCATCCTGGATAAGCTCCTTGCCCGACTCGATACCCTCTTTTATACGGCTCTCCTTATTGTTCCCTATTGCCGGCAATTCATTATGCTGTGCCGGACTGGCAACAGGCAGCATAAGAATAAGAAGGACAAAGCAAAACAGCTTTAGTATTCCGGCAGGCGTCATGACAATAAATCTACCACAAGTTAAGGAAATAGAACCTGGCTCGTCTTTTCCTTCGGTAATTCAGTAGAAACACTGAATTCTAAATTCAGTGGAAGCCCTCTATGTTCTTAATTTTTAATATAGGAATTTTGTTTTTGCTGATGGGGCATCAATATGATCTTGAAAAGAATGCGGATACAAAAATGGTGGGTGGCGATAATGTTAACCATTGGCGCCTGCAAGGCACGCCAGGAAGAATACCCTGTTGACCGGGAGCCCGACCTGACGTCTGAAACAGACTATACGACGGAAAAGAAGGCGTCGTCAACAAGCCGCTACAACAACACCGGTATGTTCTTAATGGATAACGGGATGATATTGATGTTTGGCGCCGACCGGCCCTGGAAATACAAGGATAGTACCCGGTACCTTTTGCACCCGATAGTAAACCAACCAGAACATGGCGGTAAACGATATTTCCACCATTAAGTTCCTTAAGACATGAAATCAATTTACTGTTTAGTGGCCTTCTTCCTGATCAGCCAGATCGTTTGCGCCAGATCGGGGCCGGAGCCTTATGTTCCCGGCAGCCTGGCTTTCCGCGAAAACGTGGGGCAGATCACCGATCAGCGCAACCACCCAAGGAAAGATATACAGTTCCAGCTCAGCACCGACGGACTTTCAGTGTTCATAGGAAAAGGTAAGATCCACTACCAATGGAATGAAGCCCTACCGGCAAAGACGACGACGCCGGATGCGACAGCAGCTGCGATAGGCAAGCCGGCACCACCCTCCTTTCTTTCCTTCAATACCTATCGCCTGGACGTTACCTTGCTGGATTGCAATACCGATGCTCCTGTAATTAAGGAAGAACAACTTCCCGATGCCACAGTCTACTATGCTTATGGCCTGAATGGCGCCAGGGCAGCCTCATGGCACAAGATCACTTACCAGAATATTTATCCCAATATAGATTGGGTATTGTATACCCGCGGCAGCGAGCTGAAATACGACTTTGTGTTGCATCCGGGAGCCAGGGCCGGCGATATAAAGATGCGCTATGACGGCGCCGGCGACATTGCTATAAAGGATGGTATGCTGGTTGCTACTACACCCATGGGCAGCATAAAGGAAGAAAAGCCATTTAGCTATAAGAAAAACAGTGGTGACACCGTGACTTCCCGTTTTGTGCTGGATAAGGATATAGCCGGATTTGAAGTGGGCGCATACGAAGGCACTTTGGTCATAGACCCGGCACTCCGCCTGCAATGGGCTACCTATTACGGCGGAAGCGGTACAGAATCGGGACAATATGCCGGACATAGCTTCTATGGCTATTATGCCTATGGCAATTCTGTGATCACCGATCACAACGGTGATGTCTATATTTCCGGCACAACCTCAAGCATCGATAACATAGCCACACTGGGTACGCACCAGGTTACCTTATCCAACGGCAGCTGCGCCTACCTGGCCAGGTTTACGGCCTCGGGGCAGCGTGTATGGGGCACCTATTTCGGTGGTTACAACGGTAGCCTTGACGAAGACGGCGCCTATATGGGTACCGTATCGGGCAGAGGGCACTCCATTGCCTGCGATACGCTGGGCAATATCTATATGGCGGGCAATACTTTCAACGATAGCGGTATTGCTACGCCCGGCGCTTATCAGATGACGCGAAACGGTATCCATGGATGGCCCGACTTGTACCTGGTAAAGTTCCGGAACGATGGCACCCGGCAATGGTCCACCTATCTGGGCAATCCACGTATAGACGAAGGTGGCTCGGTAGCTGTAACAAAAGATGGCAGTAAAATATATCTTGCAGGAGCATCACAGTCCTTCCTGCCACCCGTAGATGTAATTGCCTCTCCCGGTGCTTTTTTGGTTCCTCCCGGCCCTGGTTCTGCTTTGTATTCGGGCTTCCTTACTTGCTTTAATGCCCAGGGACAACGGCGATGGGGCACCTATATTGCCGATGTAGAGAACATCCTCAGCACGGTTTATGATATTGCATTGGACAAGGAAGAGCATATCTATATTACCGGCTATGTAATAGGCGACGGCATCAGCACTGCGGTGTCCGCAGCGACGATAGGCAGCTTCCAGTCGCAATACGGCGGCTGCACCTTTTCGTCCTGGGGACCACCCAATTGCACACCCGATGCTTTCCTGCAGAAGTGGGATAGCGCCGGGCACCGCCTGTGGGGTACGTATTACGGCGGCAACGCCCCGGATGGCGGCTACACCGTTGCCTGCGACGACAGTAACAATGTTTACATGGCCGGGTATACCAGCCCTTTTACCAATAGTATTAACGGCACCTGGAGCGTAGCTTCGCCGGGAGGCTTTCTCCCCACTATACCACCAGACGGCGGTTCTTTCCTGGCAAAGTTCTCGGGCCAGGGACAAAGAAGATGGGGCACCTATTACTATGGCAATAATGCAAAGGCGGGCGCCGGCCTGGCTTGTAAAAACAATAAAATTTTCCTGTTGGTCAGTTCGGATGCCGTGGGGCTGGCAACACCTTGTGCTTACCAGACCGACAACCCGGGTCTTTTTGCTACAGGGGGCAGCGTCTCGGCTTATCTGAGCATATTCGATACCGCCGGCAACCGGGAGTACGCCACTTATTATGGCGGCGCTTACGAAGACTGGGGCTGTTCCCTGGCGGCAACGAATACCGAAAAGGGTATCGCGGTTTACGCAACAGGAACGACCACCAGCCCAACACGCATCGCGACAGCCGGAAGCTTCAAGAATGTGCTGGGTGGCCAGCTGAGCCTACAACGTGATGCTTTCCTGGCAAAGTTCATCATGCCGGTTACAGAGCAGGTGGTAATACCCTGCTTTAGCCGCGATAGCGTACAGCTGAAGGCCTACGATACTTCGGGCACTAACTATGCATGGGATCACGGCGTTTCCGGCTTCAGTACTGAGGTGAGCACATCAGGAACCTATGTGGTCCGTTACCGTCGCGCCGATGGTTGTCCCGATGCCGACACTTTTAATGTAAAGATCTATCCTCTGCCGGTATTGACGGCGCTGGAGGGTTGCCCGGCCGGCGGTATGGCTGTTGCAGCCGTCGCTCCCGGCAATAGTAATACCTACACTTATAACTGGTATGATGATGCCGGGACACTGATCCGGACAATGCAGCGCAATAAGGGTGATACAGCCGAGGGACTGAGTGCAGGGCACTATAAGGTACAAGTACTTGCTGCGGACTGCGACACTACTCTACCCTTTACGATCGAGACCTTCCCGGAAGTCGTTCTGGACGTGAGCAACGATACGACCATCGCCGCGGGACAAAAGGTACAATTATGGGCTACGGGCGCCAACCTTTACCGGTGGCAGCCGGAAGACGGGCTGGATAACCCTGCTGTTGCCCGTCCTGTTGCTGCGCCCCGGCAGCCGGTTACTTATACAGTTACCGGGTACAGCGAACACGGCTGCAAAGCTTCTCTAACGGTTCATATCGATATTCACGACGCTGTATTTATGCCCAATGCATTTTCTCCAAATGGCGATGGGATCAATGATGTATTCAAGATCGGCAATTATGGCTACCATAAGCTGGCAGAATTCCGTGTTTTCAACCGTTGGGGACAAGAAGTATTTTTTACTACTGATCCAGCGCAGGGATGGAACGGTCAATATAAAAAACAGCCTGCCGATGTAGGTACTTATCATTATTACGCCCGGTTGCGTACCATCAGTGGCGAAGAAAAGGTATTTAAAGGAGACATAACCCTGGTCCGGTAGCTGCCGGGAGTGAAAAGACAAGCCGGCTATAAGCTACAGGAAACACTATCAACCATTACCAAACCCCGGCTATGGAACATTGTTTTTCCTGTTTCGGTAAGCTCCAGGATGCCAACCTTCCTGTATCCGCACGATCACTACATAACAAGACAATCCATTTTTTAATTATAAAAAGATTACGATGAAAAAAAGTCTATTACCTCCTGTAAAAAAAATGCTCCTGGGCCTCGGGATATGTTGTTGTGCGGGTTCCATACAGGCGCAAAACCTGTCATGGGCAAAACATCTGACCAGTGACGGATACGATGCTGCCAGCGCTACCGCCGTAGATGCTTCCGGAAACGTTTATATAGCCGGTCGTTTCAGCTATATTACCGACTTTGATCCGGGGACCGGCGTGCATAACCTGACCTCGTCCGGATCGGACGCGTTCTTGCTGAAGCTGAATGCCGCGGGCGGCTTTGAATGGGTACGGCAATTTGAAGCCAGTAACGCCGATGTGCTATCGGAACCCAGCGATATAGTTCTCGACGCTTCGGGCAATATTTATATCAGCGGCAATTTCGGTTCATTCGGCACGCCGGGTACGGTCGATTTTGATCCGGGGCCGGGCACCCATACCCTCAATACTTCGGGAGACCTTTACACTACCGACGTTTTCGTAGTAAAACTGGATGCCACAGGAGGATTTATATGGGCCAGGCAACTTGGAGGCGACAAAAGCGATGCCAGCACCGGGATTGCCCTGACCGGCACGGGCGATGTGCTGGTAACCGGGACCTTCAGAGGTACAGCAGACTTTAATCCCGGCGCCGCGGTAGCTAATCTCACAGCCAGCAGCAGCGTGGGCGATGTGTTTATTACCAAGCTGAACAATGGAGGCGATTATGTATGGGCGAAAAGAATCGGCGGCACCGATCAAACCATCGCTAAAGGTATAAGAACAGATGTCGATGGTAATATTTATACCCTGGGCGCCTTTGCGGGAACAGCCGACTTTGATCCAGGAGCCGGCATCGAAAATATGACCACAGCTCCCGGTCCGTACAGCTGGCCAACCACCAATATGTTCGTGTCAAAACTTGACCCCGGCGGTAATTATATCTGGGCCAGGAAACTGGGCGTACCAGCCAATATACATAGCAGCAGTACGATGCCCTTTGCATTGGCAGCCGATGCCGGAGGCAATACTTATATCACCGGCAGTTTCTCGGATACAGTCGATTTTGATCCGGGTACGGGAACCGCGAATCTGGTCTCTACCTTAACCGGAGCGAATGATGCGGATATATTCGTTTGCAAGCTGGATAGCAGCGGTCAATTGGCCTGGGCAAAAGGAATGGGAAGCATCTATTCCGATATCGGATATGGCATTACCACCGATGAGTCCGGCAATGTATACACGATAGGCGTCTTTGGCGGGCCGGCCGATTTCGACCCCTCGGATACCGGTACTTATACCATGACGCCTGTGTCATCAAGCGCGTTGTTTCTGTCCAAGCTGGATTCGGCGGGCCGCTTTGTATGGGCAACGAATGTCAGCGGCGCAGGCGTCAGCATCGGGATTAATGGTGAGGATATAGCGCTTAGTCCGCTGGACAACAGCATTCACATTGTCAGTGAATTTTCCGGCACTGCCGATTTCGATCCGGGTCCGGGTACATTCAACCTTACTGCAGTCAGCAACAATGTCTTTGTATTGAAGCTGAACAACTGCAGCCCTATTACTACTGCGCTCACCATCGCCGCCTGCGACAGCTTCCGGCTTAACGGGACCACCTATACACAAAGCGGGACCTATACACAAACCTTTACCAACGCCGCCGGATGCGACAGCAGCGTTGTGCTCACTCTACACCTGGATGCCCTTGACCGCTCTGTAAGCCTCGCAGGGAATGTGCTCGGCGCTGCCCAGGCAGGCGCTACGTATCAATGGATCAATTGCAATCAACAGCAACCGATAGCCGGGGCAACCCAGCAAAGCTATACGGCGTTGCAGAATGGCAGCTATGCCGTTGTGCTCACGAAAGGCGCTTGCCGGGATACCTCCGTCTGCCTCCAGGTCACAGGCATGTCTATTAAAGATGTGGCTGAACCAGGCACCTTAACCCTGGCGCCGAACCCGGCAAAAGATAAAGTAACCCTATTCTCCAATACGCCGTTCCATCATGCCATTTGCCGTATTCTGGATATGCCCGGCCGGGAAGTGTTGCAACAAGGTAACTTGAATGGTACGCAGCTGACCTTCGATATCAGCGCCCTGCTGCCGGGAGTCTATATTGTAGAGCTGCAAGTGGCAGAACAATCATACAGGACCCGGCTAGTAAAGCAGTAGAATCTTGAACCAGTCTCTAAAGGCCGCCTCCAGTATGAGGCGGCTTTTGTTTTTATTTAAGGAAAATATCAATTTAATATTCCGAATACATTATCTTTTGCAGTTTTCCATAATTTAGATCCCAAAACATAAACCTATGTTCCACAAGC
This sequence comes from Taibaiella koreensis, assembly GCF_003545715.1. Taxonomy (GTDB): domain Bacteria; phylum Bacteroidota; class Bacteroidia; order Chitinophagales; family Chitinophagaceae; genus Taibaiella; species Taibaiella koreensis. Next base: position 111,503 of record NZ_QVNU01000010.1, on the reverse strand, counting down.
ACCTATCGACCATAACTCTATTAATCCTTTGTTGCCTGCAACGAGGGTATGCTCAGGAAGTTTCAGATATAGATAAGCTTTGGGCGCTTTTCAATAATGCAAAGCCCTTAATGACAGAATCGTCTATATGGAAGACAGCCGCTACACAGGGTATTAATTTTACGTGCGTATCCGGAGATTGTGTAAATGGATACGGGATCGGGATCAGCAATAATGGAGGATATGAGGTCAGGTACCAGATTGAAGGTTATTTCAAAAACGGAAAGTTGAATGGGCCTGCTACCTATAAAAATGCTAATGGGGCCTATTACGCTGCCCTGTACGATAATGGAGAAAAGGGAGCCACATTAGCCAAAAATGACGATGGTTTAGTAAGACTATCAGGAGCTGAAAATCTGTCTCTCGCTGCTATTAAAAGATATCAGACCCTTGCCTTCGCAAAATTTAAACCTTGTGACTGCCTTATTAAAACAGTTGCGGAGAGAAGGTTTACCTATGGGGTAAAAAAAGAAATCGTTGATGAAAGAGGAAATGTTGACATACGGTATGACCCGGAAGAAGGCTCAACAGAAGTGGATGCCTGGCAGAATAAATGCAATACCACCGTTTTTCTGAAAGGCCTTCATAACAATTATTCTTGGTCAAGAGATAAAACTGAATATTCAGATATTTCGACCTCTGTTGCACCTGATCAATTCATAGAGTATGTCGACATCTCGCCTGCTTTTAATAATACTTTTGGTCACCGTCAGTATCTTGGACAGTACGTTGCCAACAATGTTACCGCTGTAAAAACATCTGGCACAACTAACATTGACAATAGCACAGATGATAATATAGCCCAAAAAGTAGGTGACTATATAGAAGTAACCTCCTATACCAACGCGACAAATATAACCGTAAAAAAGGGAGATCACATTTCCATTATTGCGACAGGCGCAATCGTTTTGGGTAGCTTTTCTGGTTCATCTGGTCCTGATGGCATCCAGTGGAGCAGGCTTTGGACTTACAAGTCAGATGTAAATTACGGAGCGCTCATGGCCAGAGTCGGCGATGTGGCGCCCTGGATATTGGTTGGAAGCAAGGGAACTATTATTGCACAACAAAGTGGCCGATTAAATCTTATTGTCAACGATACGGATCCATCGGACAATGACGGTAGCTACAAAGTTAAAGTGAGCGTTTCAAAAAAATAATCCCGGTCGCCCACTTTATATATACTCCTAAAATGGAAATAATGCTATACCTGTAGTCTGAATTTACCATTATTGTAAAAAGCTACCAGGTTATGGCGATCTTACCGGGTACCTTACCGCTCATCAGGTCGTTATGTGCGGCCACCAGGTCGGTCACCGGATATACTTTCCCCGGCAGGGGCCGCAGTAAGCCTTCGCGGAACAGTTGCGAGGCCTTTGCCAGGCAATGCTGCACGAGCCCGGACTTATGATCGGCCAGCCGCAGCATATTGACTCCCGTGAATGACCGGCTGTTGAGCAGGAAGGGTGCGGGATGAAAGAAACCAAAAGAAAGCGCAAAGGAAACCAGTTTGAAAATATTGCCGGCATCGTTGCCCTGCGCGCCGCCATAGCCAACAAGGCGGCCGCCAGGCGCCAGGCTACGCATCGCCTTCCGGATATAGGAACCACCAGCCGAATCGAACATAACATCAATTGCTTTAGAGCCTTCCAGCTGCTCGTATTGCGCAAACACATCGCCTTTGCTCCGGTTCAGGGTGGCATCGGCGCCCAGGGACCGGGCAATTACTTCCTTCTTCTCTGTGCTGACAATACCGTAGACTTTTGCATGCTGCAGCTTACAAAGCTGTACGATCAGTGATCCTACGCCGCCGGCAGCTGCTGTAACGATCACCCGCTCGCCCGGGTATACCGTGCAAGCCTCTCTTGTGCAGTACCAGGCAGTTGCGGCTTGTGTGGCCAATGCTAGTGCATCTGTCAGCGAGGTAGCGGCATCTATCCGCACAACAGCACGCTGATCCGTAACGGCATATTGTGCATAGCCGCCGAAGCGGGTCATCGCGGTAACGCGATCGCCGATGGCAATGTCCGTTACCGCCGAACCTTTGTCTGCCACTGTTCCGCAAACATCGTATCCCAATACACAAGGTAAGGGAGGAGCGTCGCGGTATTGACCCTTTATCGCCATACCATCGGCATAATTTAGTCCAAAGGCCTCTACCCGTATCAATACCTCATGAGCGGCGGGCTGCGGCACCGGTACTTTCCTCATCTCAAATGCCTGCGCTACTTTACCCTTCCGTACCTGGACCACCGCATCCATAGTGTTGTGATTCATACTACAAAATTGAGGAAAGATCGCTAAGCCGCCTAGTTCTTTCTCAAAGAAAGATAGCGCTATCGGTTGTTCCGGTTACTGCATATGCCGCAGAAAGCTTCAATAACCGCAGGGATAGCACTGATCCCTTTTATTCGGTTACGACCCAAATATTGCGATGACAAGATGGAATAATGGGTCGCTTTGCAGGGCACACTTACCAAGTCACCGCACGCACTTATTAAAAGCGACTAGGAGAGGCCGGGGGCTGCCGGGTAAATTGCAAGCTTACTAAAAGCAATATCCAATGAAGAAAAAAGCAATCGGCCTGTCCAGATTACGGTTCAGCAAAGAAGCTATCATGTCGCTTCACCGGCAAGGTGAAGTAAGTGGCGGACAAACAGATAATTCGCTATGCCAGTGTCCTCCTCCCAAGACCGTGTTTGACGATACCTGTCTTCAGCACTGTCAATTACTTACTAAAGCCAATTGCGACACCCTGCTCGGGCCTCAATGTGTGTATTCTGTTGATATATGCTGAGCCGGCCCCTTGGGGTAATAGTGCCCGCCTGCGCAGATTCAGGATAAGCGACCGTAGAGACTATGTGCAGCAAAATACATACGCCAGATAGATACATCACAAGAGCCGGAGAAAGAACCGGCTCTTGTGGTGGCTAACGGTATATGCCGGACCTCTTGCCATCATAGTTCCTGATCAGGCCCTAAAGCCCTTCGTAGTAAAAATCCTTCATGGTATGTATCGTATCGCTGCTGGTTACTTCCCAGTTCGACGATTCTTTGAGCTCAGCCAGATCGAAGGCCTCATTGTCTTCATCGTCGAGCCCTGTCCATTCATGGGTATATAGAATAAAATCACTCTTAAAAGCACGCAAAACACGTTTGAAATAATCATGATAGAATTCTTTCGTTGCAGGCGATATATCATGAAGAAAGGTCCCAAAATGGGAAAAGATATCAGATGAGCCTGTAATCCTGACCAGATCATTGATCAGGTTCAGCCGCAAGCCATCACGGTTACCGAATTCATGAACCCGGTTAATGAAATGTCGCTCACCCTCCGGTTCCCATGTTGATTTTGCCCGTCCATCTCTGCTCAATGCATAGGCCGCATTAAAGCGATCAAGATCTTCCTGCTCCCTTCTTATCGCATCCGCAATGAAATAGTCGACAAGCTTTGCTTTTTCTATGCGGGGGTATTTAATGGAGTCCAGGTAGGCATTGTAGTCTGCTGCCGTCAACGATTCCAGCCAACGATCCAATTGCTCCCTGTGTTCCTCGTAATGTTTCCGGGTGTGCTCGCCCGGTGGAGTACGCGGCCTGATACTGTCCAGGAAAGTAACTTCGTCTAAGGGGACAGTATTCAGAACGTCTATATACTTTTGATTGTCGTTGTTATTTTCAGAAAGCAGGCCATTGGCCCCGTAAGCATAAATCCAAACTGCCATGTTTGTGTTTATTAAGTAAAGCGATCTTTCGATTTTCCGGTCAAATATAGGAATTTCCATGCCCCGCCCCGGACGACGCATCCGGATCGCAGACGCCGGGAGAGGCCAATGATCACTGGTATCACTTATATAAGAACCATACAGAAAGCAGTGCTATCTTGCAGTATGCCTAATACTTCAGAAGCATAGAAATATAAAAAGCAAACAGGCCGTTCCTGAATTTGGAACGGCCTGTTTATACTATTGCTTCATTGACGCAGGGGCAGGCATAGGTTTGTTATGCCAGGCTTCCCGTTTGCCACCGTAGCATATATGCTTTTAGGCGCTTGTGCCGCCACAGCCTTGCGTACCGCAGGGTTGCGTCATCGGTTTTAAAGTCACCGGACAATTAACCATGGTAAATGGTAGACTGGAGATGCAGGTATCGGCAGCAGCAGTTTCACCGCCGCGAACGCCCATTTGTTCTTTGCCCGCCAAAGGAGTGATCGTTGCTTTGTTCAGTGTCAGCCTGTTCAGGCTTAAGGTTTTCTTTTTCATTTTTTCCTGGTTTATTAACTGGGTTTCAATAAATGTAAAGTGAATAGTAAGCGCAAGCAACATTTGAGGCTTTAACGCCGGTTCATACTTTGCTACGGATATCAGTTAGTACCTTGACACCCGGCGGCCGTATTGCAGACAAAGGGAGGGCAACCCGTAATTGCATTCGTAGCGCCGCAATTGGTTGCCGGACAGCTACCGGCTCCGGGTGTAAAGCAAGGCTCCCCATTACAGGAAACATTGGTACCGCCAATAACCTTCTGGCTTGCGAGGTCATTCAATGCTACCAGCATTTCTTTGTTCAGAAATAATTTTTTACTAAGATCAATCTTTTTCTTTTTCATAAAGCAATTTTAATTGGTGAATAATAAAAGTATTTCCGGAAGAAGATCTAGCTTCCCTTCATGTCCAAAAGCACAACCAGCTGCTTCTTTGGGGTAGCTGTTACTTTAAAACATAAAAAAACGTTGTAATTGAATTAAGACATATCAATATTAACGCATGAGCGGGTCTACGCCTAGTGCTAATGATCAAATGTGTGCCGCAAGCGATAAACGTGTGAACTAAATTGACAAGTGTGGTGCCATCTTCATCATCATATACCAAAACCAGTGTTACGGGTCTCTGTTTGGCATGCTATGGTTACAGTATCGGCACCAGTCACCGGCTATTATTGGGCTGACATTGCAGATCAATCGAAAAAGATGCTATAAAAAAAAGCGGAGCCTTACTTAAAAGGTTCCGCTTTTTGTCTTTTTTTGAAATTATTTATTTTTTATTAGAAAGACGAAAACTTTCAAATTTGGCAATGAAATTTTCCCAAGTCCAGCCCGGAAAAATTTTGGGCATCTCTGTTTTAAAAGTTTCCGTTTCTACCGAACCAATACCAGTGCCATCCATATAGTATAATAAAACAAGTTGCCAATGATTAAATATACGAGCCTCAAATGCCATTTGGGTATAACCATTATAATCCAAATCCAAATTATTCAATTCGTAATTACTTACACTCATATAATAGAGCGACTTGTATATAATGTCCGGTTTTATTATAAAACCCACATAGGTTTCTGGTGATGGATAATCAAGTGGGCGAAAATATTTAAGATCTTCCTCATCTCCCTCTCCATATATACCGTTATCTTCTGCAAACAAATACTTAGTTTCAGTTAATCTCATGTAACCGCCTATATTTCCATTTTTTGCTTTTTCCCAGCTTTTTTCCCAACCGTTATTCCGTTTTCTGTAAAATTCTTCTATGCCTTTGTGCACTGTGTCTAGTCTTGTAAGCGCCGGCAAATCCATTTTGACGCCTAAATTACCATCACTATCTACTTCCTCAATTGTGCCAAAGTCTTCTTGCGCTTCCAAAAGCGAATCGTACAAAAAATCACCAAAATATACTAACATCAATTCTTATTTTAAGGTTACATTTTTCTTTTAAATTTGATAATTTTCAATATCAAAATCAACGGGATTTAATACTAATTTATTTACTACGAATTTTTCGTCCTTAACATATTTATCACCCTCTTGTAAAATAACCAGATTGCAATGTTAAATCAAAAAATTACAAGATGAAGCAACTTGCAGGACGTTGTGAAAGAGTAGCATATGCCGCTGAATTAAAAGCGAATTCAATACCTCCGAAGGTTTAATAACAGTTGAAATTAAAGGAGCAGAAGCGACTTTTAATCTGAGCCATCCGTTCAATCCACCACTAAAGCGCTTACTACAATTGGAAAAGGCCATTCAGAACCAGGTTTCGGCGCCGCCTCGGTGTTGAGCGTGCCCTGCTGCAGGGTGAAATCGGATACTATACTGCCATTCGTTTTAAAGGTATCCTGGAGCGTCCAGCTGCCGCTGCCGTTCGCCCACACGCCGCCACTGCCGCTCATCGCTATGCCATTGCTGGTAATCGTTTCCGCTGTGTCGGACAAATAGTTCACCACACTGATGCTACAGGCCATGCCCCGCTGCATCACTGAAGAACCGTAAGTATTCATACCCATTCCCGGTGTTCCGGGTAAATATTACCTGTTCTCCTTAACCGCCGCAGAATTTGGTAACTACGCCGGAAGGCTTTACTACAGCGTGGTGGATATGAGTCTGAACGGAGGGCTGGGTGATATTGTCGCCGGGCAGAAAGGCATTTTGCTGGACTCGATGCTGACCGAAAAAATGACAGCAGTCTGCGGAGACCGTTGTAATGTATGGCTGCTGACAAGAGCTGCCGGCATCTATGTAAAGGCCTATGAAATATCGGAATCCGGCATCAACACGACACCGGTCCTTTCAGCCTGCAGTCAAAACGCTTTCCTGGGCGCTCCCGGCACCATGGCTGTTGCTCCGGGCCGGAGAAGGGTCGCTATCAGCGCCATCACACCGGATAATAACTTATTTGTGTTTGACTTCGACCCTTTAACCGGCCAGCTTTCCAACGAGCTGCCGCTATCACCCACATCACTGGGTGTGTATGGCCTCTGTTTTTCACCCGATAACTCCAAGCTTTACGGCTCAACTAATCTCGGTCCGGGAAGTTTCCTGTTCCAATACGATCTTAATGCCGGCACGCCGGCGGCCATTGCAGCAGCATTAACCCATTATCCCTTCAACTTCTTTTCACAGCTGAAGACCGGCCCCGATGGTAAAGTCTATTATGCTAGTAACGGCACCACCATAGGCCGCTTTGCATCGCCCAACCTGACAGGCGTTGCGGCTCAGCACCAACCAGCCTTCCTTACCCTTGCCGACTCAACTAACGCCACGGGAGGACTGCCCAATCCGGTGCCAGTGATTATAAAAGATACCGTGCTGACCATCATCCAGCTCAAGATGCCTTGCTTTGCAGACATAACGACGCTACAGGCCAGTAACCTGTCAGGATGGGATTACCAGTGGAGCAACGGCATTACGGGTCCTGTACTCACGACCAATGTACCTGGCCAATACTGGATCAGCTACCGCACCGCACCCTGTGCCTGGCACACTGACACCTTCCGCCTGCAGGCCACCTACACCTTGCCTGCACTGCTTACCGACGCCGGATGCCGGGACCAGACCAATGGCAGGATACGCGCCCTGTCCACGGCCGGTGATACCGCCATCTATACCTACCTGTGGCGGAATGCAGCGGGAGATACCCTGCGCGGACCCGTACCGACCGGACACGGAGACACCTTATCCCAGATCACCGGCGGTGCAGTGTACACGTTGCGCATAACCACAGCAGACGGTTGCGATACTACCTTAACGATACCTGTACCCTTACCGCTCTATGATGCGCTGTTTTCCGTATCCGATAGCGTGATCTGTATGGGTGATAGCGTTTCCTTTACCAATATTTCCGGTCCGGCCTTCGATTCCTGGCAATGGACTTTCGGCGATGGATGGAGTACCGGTCCTGGTATAGAAAATCCCCATCATACCTATCCACAGCCCGGCCGCTATACCGTCAGGCTGATGGCGCGCACGCCTTATCCCTGCTTCGATACGGCTTATCGAGATATTGAAGTGGATTCTTTGTTCACCGGGAATTTTTTGAAAGACAGAGATAGTATCTGCACCGGAGAAACCATTTATTTTAATCCGTATACGGATAGCTCTGCAATGAGCCTCGAATGGCATTTCGGTGACGGCAACGGCTTTATGGCGGCCGTAAGTGCAACGCAACATGCATACGACCGGGAGGGCGTATATCCGGTGCAGCTAAGCACCCGCTTCCGCGCCTGCCCTGCTACTGCCTACACCGATTCTATATATGTTTATCCATTACCTCTGGTCGATCTCGGGCCCGATACCGGCCTTTGCCTCAATGGCGCACCCATTTTTCTCCAGAACCTTCAACCGCCGCCGGAAGGCATTTATCATTGTTTCTGGAGCAATGGGGATACGGCCTCCCGCATCAAGCTCGTACATCCCGGCACTTACAGCCTGACTATCAGCGCCGGCCCGCTGGGCTGCAGCACCACAGAAACGATGAACGTACATAAAGACTGTTATATCGATATTCCCAATGCCTTTACCCCGAACAATGACGGCGTCAATGACTATTTCTTTTCGCGGCAGCTTTTGTCACGAAAAGTGACCCGGTTCAAAATGCAGCTCTTCAACCGCTGGGGACAGATCGTATTCGAGACAACGGCGGTCAATGGCAGAGGATGGGATGGCAAATTCAATAACAGTCCGCAACCGGAAGGGGTCTATATCTACCTGATCGATGTCGAGATCGATGGGGTACATCCCGAGCATTACCAGGGAAATCTTACTTTACTGCGATAACTGTTCTTTGTTTACTAAGACCAGTAGCGAAGTAAGTTTGGCTACCGTGTCGGTTCACTCCCCTAAAACTGTCTTGAAACAGACCGGGTCAAGCCACCTTCGGGTGGCTCTTTATTCGCAAGTTCGCATCTTAGCACGTCGTGCCAGTTTGCGTAATGCATATCTCAATACATGTTGCGCTAACATAACCGCAGAGCGTTGGCGGCAAGGTGGCGCCACCTACGATCCTAACCTGATTGTTTAATAAAACAATCTCTTTCTTGTTTAAGTCGAGCTTTTTCTGGTCTGAACTTTTCTTTTTCATATTTTACTGTTTTTTGAACCACACCGAGGTTGGTCCATCCAGGATCATGCCGCGCTCGTTCCAGGAAGAGATCACGGAGTTATAGATCTTGGCCGCACCATTGTAGAAGAACCTGATCGCGTACTGACATTTGCCGTTAACGGTTGGTGCGCCGCATAACTTCGACCCCATAACGGTCAGGTTGCTGTTCACTGGCATTCTCAACGGCGTACCGTTAAATACAGTTGCCAGTTGATTGGTGATATTTAGCCCATAAGCTGTGCTCTGCGGTGTAGTGCCGTATCCAGTCTCATCGCTGCTATAAATTGCATGTTGCCGCGGTAACCGTAAGATAATTGGTAATCCATCCGCTGCGCATTATAGCTATACACATTGTCCAGCCTTACCTTCCAACCAAAGCCGCGAGTCCGTCATTCAGGATATTGCTAACCTTAATATCTAGAAAAGCTATTAAAAAAATGAAAATATGCCTTTGTAACTGTACCATCAGCTTGTTGAATTCTTCAGTTGATTGTTTTGCTAAGAATCCCTTTAACGTTAGCTATGAGTTTAAATCGAAAGCATATGCACTGCAGATCGCTTTTGCTTTTATATTTTATACATAAATTGCATAAGGAAAGCATTTCAAAATTGATTGTTTCGTACAGGATCTATGCAACAGTTTTTTTTCAAACCTCATTTCGCACTCAAAACAATCGTAAGTTCAATCGGCATCATGAATGCGGACTTTGCAGGATCGGGTCTACCATCCACCTATCATTACCCATGGTCTGCTCAGATTCGGCTATGCTTTTACATTGAGGGCGATTTGATTAGTGTTAAGAAAAAGCTCAATGACCCGTTTAGCGCGCTTACGTCGAGCTTTGTAGTTGGTCCTCAATTGACGGAGACTTATCTTGACTTCGGCAAAGGCACACTAACGGCGGCGGTCTGTTTTTGTGCTGGCGGTCTGCAACGCCTAACCGGCGTTTCAATAGGCGAGCTTGTAAATAAAGAGATAGAAGCATCGCTGATTTTCGGACCTGAAATTGCAGTCATAGAAAGGCGACTAAAAGATAGCCGGCAGCCTGAGATCATGGCCACTATCTTGGTGCAATTCTTATTAAGGCGCTTGTCCAAAGCGAAAGAAATACGTCCATTTGACCACGCCATAAACGAAATGGTTAAGCACCATGGTAACCTCAGTATCGAGAAGACTGCTGCCTTAAGCTGTTTAAGCAAGCGTCAATTTGAACGAAAATCCATTGAGGGATTGGGCATGTCCCCAAAACTATTTGCAAGGCTTATTCGTTTCTCCAAAGCCTACATGTACAAGGAGGGTCACCCACAAACACCCTGGATAAAGATAGCGCATGAATTTGGCTATCATGATCAGATGCATCTCATACACGATTTCCAGCACTTTGCAGGACATACCCCTTCTTATATCAACAACGATCTTCCCGCTTCCTTAAAATTGGTAAACCTCTTTGAACGCGGTACCTAAAAAGATGTCGCATTCTTACTATGCTTCTATTCTACAGCTATTCTATTTTTGATGCAGGTGAAGAAAATTGGCACATATGTCAATCCGTCTGATATTGTGTTGCTAAGTATGGAATGTAGGGTTTATCCTTATCAGATATCATGTTTTACTTACCGGCAGTTCATGTCCGGCCAGAGATACATTTTCTTTTGAATCGGATCCCCTTCCGCAACCTTACAGCTAATTTTTATCAGCAGCCAATCTAAACAATAGCAGAAATAAGCCGGACATGAGCTTTCCCCGTTATGTATTGCAGCTTTAGAAAAGATGTAACGATGTAAGTAGAAAGGCGAAGGAGGTCAAAAGCAAGATAAACTAAGGTACGCAATGTACCGCCGAAGGAAAAAGCTGGACACAGCAAAAAATACATAAACACTTGCATTCTATAAATCCATTAAGGAGCAAGGCCATTGTAAGAGCGTATTGATGGCAGTATTTCATCCAGGAAAGGTAATATTTCACTTACGAGAGAAAAACAGACTTACACTGTTGGTGAGAACAAACATAACCTTTTTTAAGAAGGCAATGGTTGTACCCTTGGAAAGAACGTGAGATCCGGGTAAGTAAATATCTATCACGAAATGATATTCTGAGTAAGAGATGGCCTCATAAAACTCCTTCCCTATCACAGAAAAGATAAACCGAAAGAAGCAAATGGCGAGGTTAGGCCTGGCGTCCATGGCTCTACTGAACGCCTGATGATTTTTGCAGAAATACATCTCAGCTCCCAAGCCTATGCTGACTGTCAATGGTAGTACGGCGTCATATAAGCGGGAAATGAAAGCACCAGGTCTGTTTTACCAGAACCTGGAGCGACCTGATAAAGCGCTACAGGATTAATAGCTAATGGAGCGACACCGCCTTGCTACCTTATTATTTTTTGTGACAGCAGCCAAGGAGACGTACGCCAGAATGACTGGGAGAGAGTAAATAACAGTAAACAACACATACATTCCTATGAAGAAAACATCTATGAAACTGGCTATACTCCTTATGCTATGCCACCTCGTGCATCAAATCAATGCACAGGAAGGCGGTAAACCCGACCAGGCTATGATCCCTGGAGCAACTGCGACGAGCTACGGTATCGGCACAGCCTACAGTACCAACTATTTTGACGGTACTGTCAATATTTCTGTGCCCTTCTACAGCTTTGTAAAAGACCAGATGAATTTTGGCGTGTCCATGAACTACAATACACGTGGCATCCCCGTTGATGAAATATCCTCAATTGCGGGCCTGCATTGGGTTTTAAATACAGGGCCTTCAATCCAACGAATCGTTAAGGATATCCCGGATGAGATAAATTATACTTTTCGAGTTTATCCGGGATTTCATCCCGATTCTTTGTACCCTGGCTCCACCGAAATCGGTATTTATAACCCACATAAATATGTTAAGGGAAAGCTGGCTGTTTATGGCGAGACAACGGCGGAGACTGCCCGGACTAATGTATATAGGGATGGCGAATGTGATGACTTCATCCTTTCTATAGGCGGACAGTCTGTTACATTTAACCTCGGCAAAGATGGTAAGATATTTACGCACCCCCACCAGAATATAAAGATCCAGCCTATGCTCGGAACGACAGCGATTTCTAAGATTACCACCCAGGTCAGTGGTGTAGACGATGCACCAAACACTTTGGAATTTAAAGTGACAGATGAGGTAGGAAACCAGTATTTTTTCATCGTAGGCGAGTTCCAGGGGAAACGTTATTTTGATAATACGTACTGGGATGGTGATTACGATGAGCTGGTCAATGCAAAACAGATTGATCAGTGGGTGATCAAAAGAATTCTCTTCGCCGATGGCAGCGAGATCACATACAACTACGGAGAATACCAATCCTCCCTCTTTAAACTATACAGAAATTACAGCGCAGCAGAGATCAGCGCAGGTGCATCATACCTTGGCCTTGAAGATGAGATGTACCAGGGAACCTATTACCCGCTGACCGACATCGTATATCCCAATAACGAATCAGTAAATTTTTACTACCATGCTACCAATAAGAATGAAGCACAGCATGCTATGCTAAGGGAGATATCCCACAACTCGGGTCCCAATTGCATCATTTACCGGTTTGTGCATTCTACTTTTAACAAGCGGTTTCAACTTGACCGGCTTGATAAGCTGGGTTGTGGTATGACCGATGGCAAAACCTATTATTCTTTTGGGTATAATACAGAATATACACTTCCGGACAGGCTAAATGGCGGTAAAGACCTATTCGGCTATTATAACGGCGATTCAATTGCTGCGCCGTTAGAAGCCTCCGGCAATAAGATCACCATTCCAGCCCACAATTGGGAAACCGGTCTCCCAAACTATGGCTTATCCCGATTCCCGGTCCACTGGAGAGCGCAGGCGTCACTCCTGAAAAAGATAACGAACGAATACGGTGGCACTGCTACCTTTTATTATGGCGATAACGAAGCAGTGAAGGTATTAACGGGTCTTCCTACGGCTGAAAATTATCGTGGGACCGACGACCGCTATGCCGTTCGTGTGGATAGCATAGTAGAAGCAGATTATTACGAGAAACCCAATCATTTAAAGAGGATCAGGATATCTTATGCTGATGGAAAACTATTCACCCCTGGCGGATATTTTCACTACCCGACGTATTTTACAACCGGTACGGCGACTACCCCCCAAAAAGTAGTTTACCAAAGTATGTTCCTGACTCCCCATGACCTGATCAACGGTTCCAATCATGGTTATTCTACGGTCAATGTACGGGAGTACAACGGGGCAAATGAGCTGCTTTCCCGGCGGGAAATGCTGTTTACCAACATATCTGATCCTACAACATCTACGCCCAGGTACTATCGGGTTTCGGGAAGCAAGCAATTTTATGAATACCCTTACACCCAGAAACAGTATATAAAAGACTGGGAGATCGGCCTGCCGCGTGAGATCACCAGTTACGACAATAATGATAAGATTGTCTCGAAGGTAATCAACACTTATACTTTTTCGGCAGTGGACCTTTCAGCCAGTTCCTACGTATCCAATACCAAAAGGGTAAAAGTGAGCGCGGGCACCTCAGTAATTCCGCCGATAGCCATGGGAATGCCGCCATACTACCCTAACAAAAAAATATTCACCGACGTTTACACTCCTTATACGGGAATAGCTAATCTTACACGTACCGTTACCTTAAAGTATGCTTCTGATACCCGTTTCATTACGGACACCGTATGGATCGCGTATGACGAAAGGAACAACCCGAAAACTTCCGTTGCAAAAAACAGCGAGGGCGAAAAAAGAACAACAAAGCTGATATATAACTATGATGTGGATGGTCCGGGCTCTACACATGTTTCCACCTTCCCGGGTACGGCAATCTATAAAATGACCGAAAACAATCTGGAAGAGCTTGTTTCTGTCGAATATTGGGACGAAGACAACACAGGCACAAAACCTTACTCCAATACCCTTGTAAATGCCAGTATTACCGGCTTTCAATACAGCGGTACCAAGCTTTTCAGAAAGAGTGAAAATGATCTGCTAACGGACCTGCCGATCACGTATACGGATTATACCGGTCTGTCGGCCAGCGGCCCCGCAGCACATCCGTATAAGAAGATCATTGATATAAATAATACGACCGCTGCCGTTCCCTTTGTCCAACGTACCAATACCACCACGCTGTTCGATGATAAGGGCAATGCGCTGGAGACCCAGTTCCTGGGCCAAAACAAATACCAGAGTGCCGTTTGGGACCTTACTTCTGGCGATAAGCTCGCCGAGGCGAACTGTAGGTACCAGGACATAGCCTATTCCAGCTTCGAGGATTTCTATGGTGCAAATACCGCTTACACTAATCGTGGTAATTGGGACATGAATTCAGGAAAAGTGTTGGATATATCTTCCTCCTCTACGCTCAACAGCGTTACCGGCAGATATATATACCAGATGACGCCTCCACCAACTGGGGGAAGCCTGGACCATAGCTATATTCTCGGCGTCAATAACCTGGCCGCCGGCAAAGAGTACCTGCTGTCCCTTTGGGCGAGAGGCGGCGTACCTAAAGTCTACATAGGGACTACTTTGCTTACAACACCAGCAGTCGCTTACACGAAAGGATTGTGGAAGCAATACATTTATCGTTTTACGCCATCGGCTGCAGGAAAGGTCAGGCTTGACCCGATTACCACAACGATCTATCTTGATGAGGTCCGGCTGCATCCTGCAGAGGCTGTGATGGAATCCAGCACCTATGAGCCGCTCTTTGGCGCCGGCTCAAAAACAGACGTCAGCGGCCGGGTAGTCTATTTTGAATATGATAAGCTGGGAAATCTTGTCGTTGAACGGGACCAGGAAGGAAAAATTGTCAGGAAGACAAAGTACTATAAAATCGGTGGTGAGCTCTATTAATTTCCTATCAAAAACAATAACAATGAAATTTTATATAAATAGCTTTTTATTGGCTGTGGCCTGCCTGGGATTGTCAAGTATTCATGCCCAGAACCTGCCGGTACTATCAGAGACGGCCCCTGCAGGTGCAGCGACGGAACTACCGGTGCACCCGGGCTACAATCTTTTCGGGGATGATAATAATAACTACGTCCGGACGTTCATTCCTTTCATTCCAATAGACAATGAAGCCAGCATTACGGAAAGCAGCGCTGTATCCGATGTTGGTATGTCCACTACCTATTTCAACGGCGCAGGTGAGGGTATCCAGACCATTGTCCGAAATTTCAACAGCAGTGGCAAGAAGAACCTGGTAATCCCTTACGATAACCGGAGCCTGGCGGGAAAGCAATATGAATACCTGCCCTACGCCAATACTGCCGGCTTTACGGTATCGCCATTTTCCGAGCAAAAGTCTTATTATGCCTCGCTCTATCCCGGTGAAGGATATACAGCCTATAGTGGCGTAGTCAATGTATCCTCTGCAACAAAGCGCGGCGAAAAGCACCTGGCGCCGGGTAAAAGCTTTATCGGCCAGGACGAGGGAACAACTTCCCTGCTGAAAGCCAACGAAGCCAGCACAATCCGTATCTGGAAACTAAATGCTTCGAAAAAGCCCGCTTCACCCGGTTATTATAAGATCAATGAGCTGTTCGGTAACATGGTAACGGATGAGGAAGGCCATATCAGCGAAGGATATACGGATAAAAGCGGGCGACTGGTCTACAAGCAGATTGTAACCGACATGGTCGGTGTAGTGCCCTCAGTCACGTTTACTATATCAAAAAAGTTTTATGTCTATGATGAAGCCGGACGGCTCCGGTACATTATTCCGCCCAATGCGGCGGAAGCCATAGGAACCAGCGCTACAACTATAAGCGACGCCATTCTCAACAGTCTCTGCTTCCAGTACCAATACGATACAAAAGGTCGGATGAGCGCTTACCGGAAACCGGGCCAGGGTGATTTCCAGTATTACGTTTATGATCGCTATAAACGTATTGTGATGCGGCAGACACCTACAGAGAAAGCAGCGGGCCAATGGGAAATCATGTATTATGATAAATCGGACCGTATGATCGCTACCTCGCTGTTGAATTCCACGCAATCCCGTGATGCCTGGCAGGCCAGCATCGACGCCCCACCAGGCGGCCTTACCGCGTCCAACATTCTGTATTACCTGGCGTCCGATGCTGGGGAAGGCATTGTGCCCGGCGAAACAACCGTGACGGGTAATACCATCATGAGCTATACCTATTATGATAGCTATGCAAAGACGCTGGACAACAATAATTATATCTATAACCTCTGGCTGAGCACACAGGGTTTTTCAGCCGATCTGCTGTCTGTTCCGGGTGCTGAGATCCCGGTCCGCAGCCTCCGTACACACGGAATGGTCACGGGTAGCAAGCAACGGATACTGCGTTCTGCCGACGCGCCGGCCGGTATCGGCGACTGGACGCAAACAGTTTATTATTATGATGATAAAGGCAGGCAGATCGGTGTAGCTTCCTTTCATAAACTGGCCAGCGAAAGCCAAACGGTATACCGCAGGGCGAATTTTGTCAGCGCACAATTTGATTTCGGCAACCGGCTCCTGCTGGCGAAACATACTTCGATTAACCAGCTCAATGCTCAGGGGGCTAGTACACATAGTGAGCTGAATAGCTTTGAATACGAAACCGGTACCGGCAGGCTGCTCAAACAAAGCCACAAGGTAGATGATGGCGGCTGGCAGATACTCTCTATCCATGACTATGATGAGCTCGGCAATGAAAAACGGCAGGTGCTCGGCAATTACGGAGAGGTTCAGGACCTTTCCTATAACATCCGCGGACAGCTGACGGGTATCAACGCCATTTATGCCGAAACCGGCAATAAAGGTGGAGAAAGCCGCAGCTTCGGGCAATCGCTTAAATATGATTACGGATTCAGCAAGCGCAAGCTGGATGGTAACATTACTGGTATGATCTGGCGGGGGGCTTCAGGCAACGCTATGGCTTATGGTTATAACTACGACCATAGCGGCAGATTAAAGGCCGCTGATTACCGTAAATGGGAGGTAAATACTACTTATCCATCCGGTGCCTGGGCTAGTACCTGGACCGATTATTCCGTGTCGAACCTTGCCTATGATGCAAACGGTAATATAAAATCCATGAAGCAGCGCGGCATGGGCATTCCATCTGGTGGCAGCTCCATAGTACCGGTTGATATGGACCGGCTGAATTATGTATATGAGGCTAACAGCAACCGGCTTTTGCGTGTGGAAGATACAGTAACCTATAACTACGCGCTCGGCGACTTTGTCAATAACAACAGCGGCACCAACGATTATACCTATGACGCTAACGGTAATCTCTCGAAAGACAAGAACAAAAAAGTCGATACCATAATATACAACCATTTCAATAAGCCGGTTTCTGTTGCTTTCAGCAATGGGAATAAGATCCAATACTCCTATGATGCTGAAGGCAGCCGCATATACGAGATCATTAATGATGTGGTAAACGGGAAGGTGAACAAGCTGTCTTATATCGGGAACCAGGTGTACCGCGACGACACCTTGCAGTATTCCTACACACCGGTAGGAAGAACAGTTTATGATAATATGGCGGGCACCAACAAGGAAGAGTTCTTTGTAAAAGATCATTTGGGCAATATACGCAGCGTGGTGGATGTGTATATGTACCCGATACTAGAATACCTGGGAACCTACGAAGTAGCAAGTGCAGGACTGGAAAGCCTTTACTTCGATCATCACGTGGAAATTTCCGAGGCAAACCCTTCCAGTACGGACGTGGAGAACCGGCAGGCTGGGAGGGTGAATGGCTCGCAGGCTGATCATCGGGTAGGAACGGCGCTGCTTATGCGGGTGATGGCCGGCGATAAAGTGGAAATGATGGTCAACAGCTTCTACGAGGGCTATAACCCGGGAGCAGATGCGCCGGTCAACGCATCTGTTATGCTCGGGAGTATCCTCAGTACCCTGACCGCCGGCGTAGGCGGTTTGGGTGGCAGCGAAAGCCACAATCCCCAACTGGTTAACCAAGTATTTAACGGCAATAATTACGCGCAGTTTACTAATATTGTAAATAGTACGACCAATCCCAGCCGTCCGAAAGCTTACCTCAATTATGTTCTCTTCAGTGAGAATATGCAGATCGTCAGCAGCTTCAGCGGGGCTTTTCAGGCGAACGGGAATGGTACCTGGAGCGAGATAGGCACGACGGAACCGCTGGTAATACCTGCCAATGGCTACCTGGCGGTCTACCTGAATGGCTTTAGTACGATTGATGTGTTCTTTGATCAGATGGTGCTCCGCTTTACGCGCGGGAAGCTGAAGGAAGAAACCCATTATTATCCACACGGCTTGCCTATGGGTAATATCGGTATGGCTGCCTCGGGCTTTAAGGATAACCGGCACCGTTACCAAGGTAACGCCAACCAGACCGAGCTGGGGCTGAATACGATGGATTTTGACTTCCGCCAGTACGATGCGCAGATCGGCCGCTTTAACAGCATTGACCCGCTGGCGGGCTTAAGCGATATCAAGAGTCCTTATGCCGCAATGTCCAATAATCCGGTTAGCCGCACCGATCCGTATGGGCTGGTAGATGGCAACTTTGTTAGTAAGCTCCTGTGGGATCTATATATGAACTACGGTTACTGGTTGGATAATGTTGTGGTTGGCGGAAAGAGTCATAAGAATAGGATCGTACCGCACGAAGGGTTTTCCGGTGGGTATATTGGTGCGCCACCGATCTGGGCACGTGGCGCCATAGGCAACGGCTCCGGCAGGTATACAAGGCATTCCCCGCGCAGCAATGGCGGGTCCAGCGGAAATGCATCCGGCAAGGTGGCCGATGCCGCAATGCCGAATGTTGACGCTCCTGTTGGCGATGGGCGTGTCGATCTTTCTGAAATAGAGACTGCACAGGAGCCTAATATGGACGCTTACAAGCGGGCCGCAGAAATGGGCTTGATGCCGATGCCTTCCGATGCGCAGTCAATGGGCGCCATGTGTGATGCAATTGCAGCGACGGAGGTCCCGGTACTGAGCCAGATCGCTGATGCTGCAAGCGCCGGGTTCTCGATATACCAGGGTGATTATGTTGGGGCCGGTCTTAGCGCGGCGGGCATACTGGTACCCAGCCTCAGCCAGATGAAAGCAGGCAGGACGGTGGCGCGGTTGGCGACGAGAGGAGCTAGGGGTACTAAAGCTGCTAAGAGAGGAAGTAGGTGGGTTTATGGTGCATTCAAATCGGAAGCCAAATGGGCGGGACAATTATCTAAGAGAGGTTGGACAGCTGAACAAATTACGGAAGCCGTAAAGAAGGGTAAAAGTTTTGATGCTGTAAATATGGTAAACAAAGCCAATTCAGCAACAAGATATGTGCATCCAACAACCGGACAGTCAGTAGTTATTGATAACTTAACAAGGGAACTTCTACATGTAGGAGGACCCGGATTTATATATTAAACCATATGAAGAAAAATATTTATATACAGTTGTTAGAAGAAGGGACTAAGGTTTATAGACCTGTTCAAGCAATAGAAATTGAGAACAATATTTATGAAGTACAAGGTTTTGAAATTTATGACCCAGAAGATGAAACTTGGGAATTTCTACCAGGTACATATGTTTTAGTAGAAGAACAGAACCTTGATGGCGTAAATGTGTTGGTGGCAATAAAGGAAGAAAGTCTTGAACGATAGAATATTGATTAGTGCATAAGACATGTCTATTATTCTTAAACTATAAATAATCAATTAAATATGTTCAAAAAATGACACTGAAAAGTAAGTAGTCCAATCAACGCCTTCATTTTAACTTTCCTAGCCTTATAAATGTTCGAATCCCGCACCAGAAATTCAGTTAACAGTCTAATCGGGCATAAAAATTCGGATGTGGGAAATTGTTGTTTAACGGATACTTGTCCTGTTAGTCTTCCCCTGTGGTTGTATCTATACCGCAAGCTGCCCTACGTTACGGGGTGCCCGCTAACCGCCAATGCCAACCCTCTGTCAACATTTGCCCAGCAACAAACTGTTGCGGAGGTACCAATACCTCTCCGAATTGCTACGTAAAAGATACTACTCCGGCTGTCTGCGATTAACCAGCATTTGTATTACAGATACAAATGCTGGTTGTCTCCTTAAAAGAGACAGCTTTTTTTATTCTCTAATCCTGTATCGTATTTTTAGGACTAGCCACTATTTAATTTCACCACCTATTGTTGGTTCCGGCACATTTATTGCGACTGATGCGATCTGTCAATTTTTAGTTGCTATAAAGCTAAATCGACAAAGATTGACATAACAAGCAGCATTATGATCAAAGGAATAATGATTTCGATAATGGCAATAGTATTTTCAATTTGTCACGCTCAAAATAAACACGAAAAGGATCAGATTAAGAACCTTTATAAACATGTGCAGTTTAAAAACCAGGCTGTTGAATACCGGGCAAATATCCAGATCGGTGCCAGCAATTTTGAACTACTGATCAACGACGTGCCGGTGGAGCAATATTTTGGAGATGCCGACGGCACGGTAAACACAAGCATTCCCATTAACGATGCTATTCTGCATTCAGGCTCCCAGCGTTGGAAGCTTATCCTTTATCACGGAACGTCAAAAGGGAAAGATCTTACAGGACTATCATCAAATGTTCTAATTGACATCGAAATCGAAAAGCTTACACCGGACATTAGCTCTAATGAGCAAAGCGCATCCATTAAAATACTCGCTACCCCAACTGTGCTAATTAGCGGAAAACCACAGTACAAAGACGCTGGAAAAGTTATCGCGATATATGAAGGTATAAATAGTATTCGTACGGATTCCTTTAAAAACAACATAGTTCTGCAACAATAATTAGCGTATTTCAAATTGGTAACTAAAATCAGAACTGTTAGCTAATGCTTTCCAGTGTTAGGTGTGTCTTTGGCACTAGCTGTATCTATTAAGCATAAAACGCAGTGATTCAATCTTTGCGCTTATTTCAGCACCTGCCTTTAGCTTTCTTTATTAAACGGTTAGCATTTTTTTCATGCCTGTCTGACTGGTTTTGCTGTATGCTTACACATTAAAATAACAACGGATCAAGCGTAATATCTGGGGAAGAGTGCAAGTGGTCAATGAACTTGACATATTTAAAAAACTAGAAATATGACTGTGATTTCTGTGGTAATCCTTTCATGCTTTTATCCGGATACTTGCAAATACGACCGCAGATTCACGAATGTGACCTTTTACTAAATCCCGCATTATGGCATTGAACTACGACACTATCTTTAGGCAAACAAAAAGACAATATCTATGAAAAAGAAAAATTTGAAATTGCAGAAATTAGCATTGGGTAAGGATTTTGTTTCGAAATTGGGCGAAGCGCATTACGCAGCAGTAGTCGGTGGCGGACTTACAGATACCTGCCCGGCTCACGGCGCCTGTCAGCTACCTACAATATTCCTTACCTGCGCAAATGGCTGCCCTACGAGGGAGACAATATGCCCGAATCACGAGACGACATGCTAAACAAGATTTTCTGTTCTAATTGAGGCTGTCAAGAAGCTTTAATGACCAATCTTGCTATAATGCTCATTCGAATATAAAACGGGTGAGCATTATGCTATTTACTGAAACACGCTCTTCAACAGGGCCAGATGCGCGATGCATGATATTCCCCGAAGCTACTTGGCTACACGATGCAAAAGCGCGGTTCCCTATCCAGAATATTTTACATTTATGATCAAGAAAGTTCGGCTGCTGGATAATGCTCATAAGACCAATGAAAAAATATTTTTTAGTTGCTTGCCTGTTGTGGCTGCTGTTATCTGATGCCATGGCGCAAGAGCTTGTTTCTTGTCACTATACAATAAAAGACGGCTTAAGCAGTAACAAAATTTACAGCATTCATGAATCGAGTGATGGTTATATTTGGGTAGCGACGCCTAACGGATTATGCATGTTTGATGGAATGCAGTTCAGGAAGTTTACCGTTGCAGATGGGCTGCCTACAAATGATATATTTGCCATTTTCCCAGATTCAAGAGGGAAAATATGGCTTTTGGATTTTAACAAAGGCATTCACTACCTGAAAAGAGATTCATTGCATAACATTAAATCTTTCGCTCTTTCCCAAAAATACTTCCCCACAGCGGAATCTGTCGGCACCGATAGCATATTCCTCGTCAGTTTTATGGGAAGGGAATACGGCCGGTTCTATATTGCCGGCGATACAGTACGACGTAATGCTTTTTATAATTCTGTATCTAATGCACACAGAAACGGGGAGATCGTTTATTGCGACTTTGATCGGGCGATCATTTGGGAGCCCGGTAAACTATCGCTGGTAGAAAAAGGTCGACCAGCTACTATTCCTCTTCCTGTAAAAGCGGAGACGATAAAAAGGCTCTATTACCTGCTCAGTGGCAACTGGCCGTTTTACTATCAGGGTAAAATATTTTTCAAAACAGGCCAGGCATCCTATGAATTTGTCGATTGCCTTCATCGGAGAATGGCGAAGCTGAATGTCAGCGGAATGGGAGCTACCCGGGTGAGCAGGCTCAAATGCTGGAACCACGAGATCAGCTTTACCACGGACCGAGGCCTGGTCGTTTTAGATACAAACCTTGAGGTTAAGGACAGCGTTCCCTTTCCTCCCGGCCTGAATAGGAACACGGTTGCAGAAATGATCAAGGACAGGGCCGGCAATATCTGGATCGCGACTTGTAATGACGGGCTCTACCTGTTGCCGGCTTTTTATAGGAATGTCCACCGGTTGACATTGCCTACCGACGCAAGTATGATGAAATGTGTGCGCGTTGGCGTGCGGCAATATTGCCTGGATGATGAAGGCAACCTTTTGGAGCTGGAACATGATCACTATCGACAAAGGATAGTATTGCCAGACAGGACCAGTCCAGGCAGGGCGCCCGAAAACATTACCCTGCGGCCTGATAAGCACGGAGGACTCTACATTGCCTCTATAAAGGGAATGTTCTATCGGGATGCACAGGGCCGTATTATGGACATGTCGTACCTGAAGCACCCTCGTGACAATTGGACGGTATCTGTAAAAGACGCTTTTTACGACGCCGCTGAGGATAGGTATTATTTCCTCTTATATAATAAGCTATGTGCCTACAGTCCATCCGGCGGACTGGACGACAATATCCTCGCCGGACGTTACAATCATGTGGCCCTTGCCGGTGAGCATGAGCTTTGGTTGGCCAATGATGATGGTATTACCAGCTGGCAAAAAAATATTGCAAAAGGAAAGGTGCTTTTGACCGCGCCCAAACAAATCAGCACTCTTCAGATCTCGGATATGGTTGCCGATCCTGCAGGCAATGTCGTTGCACAGGTGAATGGAAGAGGCGTCTTTGTCTTCAGCAAAAAAAAGCAAGCACCTGGCATCATCCCGGAGCCTACGGTACAGCTGATCAAAATGACCGGAAACGGCCTCTGGGTTGCTTCTGCCAAAGGGATAAAGCTGCTGACGTGGCACAATGATGTATACCATGTTAAAAGATTCATTCCAAACATTAGGGGAGTTCTTTACGACGAGGTTGCTGATTTGCTCGACGACAGCGTAGATGTGACGCTGGTTACCAAAAATGGCATGCTGCGTTGCCCCTTGGAGGGCATCGCTTACAGGGATCCCTATTTTACAGAAAAACCTTTTGTATCCCTCTATTCCGCACGGGACGGTAACATCACTGGCACGGTCCTACAGAAAAATTGGGAACGATCCGGCCTCCTTTTCCGGTTTAGCGCCAACAGTGTTTCCTACCTGGGAAATATAAGCTATGAATACTACCTGGAAGGGTTCGATTTCTCTATGCAGGTGACTACTGCGCAAACAGTTTCTTACCCGGTATTGCCGCCGGGCCGCTACACCTTTCACCTTACGGCAAGGGTAAACGACCTGGGTATTACCTCTGCAACGACTACGATTTTGCTCATCATAAAGCCACGGTGGTGGCAATCTGTGTGGTTGAAAGTAGGCCTGGCGCTGTTCCTGCTGATCTGTATTTATCTGCTCTTCGAGTGGCGTCTGCGCCGTTACAGGAGCAAATTAAAGTTGCAGGCTCACTTGAAGAGCAGGGCTGCCCAAATGGAGCTACGGGCACTGCAATCGCAAATGAACCCACATTTTATTTTCAATGCGCTCAGCGCAGTTAAAAGTCATTTCAAGTTTAATAAAATAGCCGAAGCCGAACAACTGTTGGAAGACTTCTCTCGGTTGATACGTCTGTACCTCGAGTTCTCGGGTAGCCCGTTCATTTCCTTTCAACAGGAGCTGGCGGCACTGCAATTGTATACCGATATTGAAAGACGCAGGTTTGATAATAAATTTATCGTACTGTTCAGGATCCGTGTAAGACAAGGAGGGTATCCCCTGTGGCAAATCCCTCCCATGATCCTGCAACCTATCGTTGAAAATGCGATCAATCATGGGCTGTACCGCAAACCCGGACGAAACGGGCAACTAAAGATATTTTTTATTGAACAGGAGCATATGCTGACGGTGGTTGTTGATGACAACGGTATAGGCAGGATAAGGGCCGCCGAGATCGGGCAGAGTATGCCCAGAGCTTATCCGTCAAAAGGAAATAACCTGGTTACCGATCGTATTCAAGTATTGAAGGCAACCGGCAAGACCCGCATCGAACATGAAATCAGGGATAAATACGACCGCGACAATATCGCTTGTGGTACGCGTGTGATCATCCGATTTTTTTTAAACGACTATGATAAAAGCGATCATTATAGAAGACGAAAGGCCGCTGGCCGATTATTTGAGGGAGACAATTCAAGAGACGGACACCGGGATTGAAATTTCAGGCATCTTCGACGATGTCGGCGCCGGCATTGAAGGTATCGAAGCGCATCAACCACAACTAATCTTCCTCGATATTATGTTGCCGGAAGGCTCGGGTTTTGCTGTATTGGATGCGCTGCCGCACAGGAGTGCGGAAGTTATTTTCGTAACGGCGCACGATGTATTCTGGCAGCAGGCTTTTGACTACGCTGCCGTCGGCTATATCCTGAAGCCGGTGTTTAAGCCCGCACTCGCAACGGCTATCGCCAATGCGCGCAAAAGAATAGATGCCGGAACAATACACCAGCTGGCCGAGATACTGCAAAGGGTCCTTCCCGGCCAACAGGAGCAGATGGGGAAATTAGCCATTCCGACAGGCAAGGGCTACCGGTTTGAATACTTTCAAGATATCATCCGGTTGGAGAGTCATAACACCTACACCTGGATCTATCTGTTCAAGGGCGAAAAAATGCTAAGCACTTACAATCTAGGCGAATTCAGGAAAATACTATCGGAAAAGGAATTCATACAAGTCCATAAATCGCACATTGTCTCGGTGAAGCATATGATTCAATTCGATACCCAGAGCTGCCTCCTGGAAATGAGCGATGAGAGCCTGATTCCGGTATCGAGGCGAAATAAGACACACATTGTAAGAAGCTTCGCTACGCCGAAAAGATAACGTCGCTTTTGGACGCTTTATGTAGTCTTATAGAAATGGATAGAATCAGAAATAAAATCACAATTAAAAGGGTTTACGTATTCGATCTTTTCCCGGTATCACAACCGTTGATAGATGCAATTCTTGATTAGTGTTTTAGTGGGCATGAAGGCTTCATTGGACGCGATTTTGATTTGATCTTTGATGGAACCTTCATAAATAAGATTCCTGGATCGTGTCGCAACTAGGTTTGTCACATGATAAACTTGGGACCTAATCCTTTATTATTTTTTGTTTGTAGACCATCTTAGACCCCACCTCAATTTGCGCAATGTATACTCCTGCTGCCAATTTATCCAAAGGAATTCCGGTCACCCCATGTTGTAAAGATTGACGTAATAGCACTTCCCCATTAATGCTGGTAAGCGTTAATGTCGCATTGTCTTCTGCCCATCTTACAAATAGCTTATTGTGTGCCGGATTGGGATAGATAATTTCTTGCTGCTTTAACGTCATCGATGCAGACAATGGGCTGAGTGCCTCGGGACTACGAAATATAGGGTCGTATTCGAAGCCTTCGTATTTTACCCGCAAGTAACGTGCTATTGCACCGGCGTACATAGGGTCTTGCATGTCGGCATCATAAACACTTTGCTTCATTTCCTCCGGTAGCTTCGCCCAGTCATTATTGTTGTTATCTAGCCACTGTATTACAGTATACATTGTGATCGCCCTATTGATCTGCTCCTGTTCGTCTGCAGTAAGGCTATAATTATCAAGAGTCTGCAGGAGAGTTTGAGTAGCGTCATCATAACGGCTTTTATCGCCATAAGCTGCAGCCAGCATAACTCGATAGTGGTATCCCACCTTCACTTGTTGATATACAAGAATGATACTGTCTATGTCTGCATTACGCCTGTAGGGATCGATCACGCTATCAATAATTGCGGAATGTCTGCTCAGTAAATAGCTCAAGTGAACAGTATCTGAATATGTCGGGGCAGGATTAGATTCTATGCTGTTGATTTGGTCCTCTGCATTATGTAGCTGGATAATAAAGCTAGAGAATGGAAAGGGAGGAGGTGGGGTACTCGTATTGTGCGGCGGACATGTATTGGCATTTGTCATCAGGAGCAAAGGAACGTTGGTGTTATTTGGCTTTTCATTGGGTGTATTCGTATTGTATTTGTATACAAACTGGGCGAGATTATTGACGCCAGGTTCGATATAATAGTTACCATAGGGAGCAACAATAGGATAAGGTAAGGCGGTGAACCTGTTCGCGGCCGATATATCCAGGGACGGGTTGATACCCTGAATATATTGCAGGTTATGGATACCGTTATTACTATTAACGGCGACATCCTTCATAACAGAAATGTCGTAATTGGAAAGTGCATTTTGATTGCATAGAATTTTAAGGCCAGTCATCCCAGAAACGGATTTGTTGGTCCCCAACGCCTGAATATTCAGGCTGACAGGCGAGTTGCGTCCGTTACGGTAAATTTCATTGTTGGCCGGCCCCGAATTCATGACCACCAGACCAGCTTTATTTCTCCAGTTGTCGGGAATATCATAACCCCATGCGTTACCCTCTACTGCATAACTCGTGCAATTACGCAAAAAAATAAAACAATAATCAGCCGTCGACGGATCAATAGATGGATCGAGAGGAACAGGGCCAGCAAACGAGCAGTTCAGAATGCTTGATCCTACATTGCTGCTTAAATCGATAGCGTACCTGCAATAGAAGAAAGTGTTTTTAACGGTCATATGCCGTTCGGCGGTAAGGTTTGCGGTATTGGTAATGCCTTTTTTAAGATTGACGAACCTGGAGTTATAAGAAGCATAAGGGTCCTTTTGCACAATACACTCGGTATTAACGCCATTAATACCCGTCGTGTAAGCTGGCGAAGTCGTTTTTCCTAAGAAGGAGCAGGAGCTGAACAGAACACTGTTAGCGACATTATCCTCCAGGTAGACCATATCCGGCGGATTTAGCGGAAAATCTTCAGTATAATCAAATGTACACAAATGAATATCCAGGGATTGAGCCGGATCGAGTGTGCTCCCTGCCAACTGGGGCGTCCCTGATTCGGAGGAATAGATATTCCGTATGTTGTTTCTGAAGGTATCGGCCTGGGCAAAAATGACCGGATTAGATGTACTACCATAAGGAGGAATATATACTCCGGTGGTCCAGGCACATTTGGAATACTGGATTGTGCTGCCATCCATATAAGTCTTAGCCGGACCAGTTCCATAATACCTTATCCCCTCTTCGGCCTTAATTCCTCCCCACATATCATTAACCGAAGAGTTTATCGAAGTTACAAGTGAGTTGAGAATGACGATTTCTCCTCCGCTTTGATTCCAGGGTGCCCATTGGCTGCCGCCGTTACTGATGGGCACACAGTTTTGAAGCACAATATATTTGTCGGCGCCTATTTTCACCTTACTATGGTTAATATTGACAATAGCATCGTGCCCGATCTTAAGCCCGTTGGTAAAAGTAAGATCTGCATTGTCAATATAAATCACATTGCCGGCAGGAACAATCACGCCACCGGGGTCTGTAAAATTATAAGTTCCCCCATTTATATTTTGGGTATATAAGGTCTGCGCCCTAATGGTCATGGTCGCAAAACAGAAAAAAAACAGAAAAACGTAGAATGGGGTATTGACTAAGTTGTATCGGGTAAACATTACGAATGATTTAGATTGTAGTGCGATAAACGTGTTGCTTATTGGAAATGACATAATGACTGGTTTATGATTTTCAAAGTACAGGCAGCAGGAGAAATAATGAGAAATTACGCTATGAAGATATGGCCCGGCGCAAAATAAAAGTCTGCGATTTAGCGAATGGTTATTTGTTTCGATGTAACGGTTATATTCTTCAGATTCCGGTCATTGAACCTAATATTTCCATTGCTGCAGAATCCTGGCAAAGGTTGCGTCGGCTAAATCGTTATAACAATCCAGGTCGTTTGATCGAAATGCCAATACAATAAAATCAAGGTGTCCTTAGCGCAAAGCCGACCGCGATATCAACACATTTTGATCCTTTAATGTCCTAAAGACAACCAATTTTTTTCAGTGATTTGCAATAAAAGAATGTCTCTCAAAGACAAAAAAGCCTTGAGAGACATTCAATCACACTATACCTTCCAACTTAATTTTTGAACATTCCAGTCCCAGGTTATCCGCCAGAGCAAATGCATGCAGAACCGAAACAGGTACCGCCTATTGAGTTAACACAGTTAGGCGGGCACGTACCTCTGATAGAGCAATCAAACGAAAAGCCGCCTTTAATCTGTCCTGCATTTAAAACAGCAATATTTTCCTTCTGCAACAAAAGCTTTTTACTTAAACTCACATTTTTCTTTTTCATTGTTGTGGTCTTTAGTGATGTCCACCCCTGTCTTTAGCCAGGCTCTGCCGTGGGGCGAATGTTCAGCATTATTGCAATACTAAACCAAAGAAACGCCCAACAAAAGCACCATTGATTATCCGTACCTAAAAAGCAATATCTGCAGTGTTTCGCCAATGGAAGAGAAGGCTCTATAAAAAGTAGCCTATTATCGCCTTATCGGCAAAACGAATGCCTGAATTGAATAAGCCAGACCCACCACATTTCTTTCCGTTGTTAAGCTGACTCAAGTATTCTATTAATGTAACTATCGCCAATGGAAGCTGTATTCCTCCTTCCAATGGAAGATCCGGAGCTAATGCACCCGCTTAGCCGGCTACTGCCGATTTGAAAAGGCAACTAAGCGGCAAAATGCTTTATATCCGTTCTCTTCTATTTTTTTATCTGACAAATTTCTATGGAGATATACCTCTCTGATAGCTCCGCTCTTATATGCACCGCCATTTTTCTCAAACCAGGCCTGAGCTGTGACAGTACTGATTAAATATGGCTTGTTTATAACTTCTTCCCTCTTGCAAGAGATGATGGTAATAATGGTTAGCAAGATAATGCCAAAAGTTAGCTTCAACTTGTGTTTCATAGTCTTGATAGTTCTAAAATTATGATTATTTTTCTAGTGATTTTTTGGGTAAACAAATGGTATCACAACAAACATATTATACGTTTTGACATTAAAAAAGGTATTTTTCCCGTTTTTTAAGGAATGTTTCTCTATGTTTTGTTTTTATGATGCCGCAGCAAGCCTGGTTACACATAACAGTTTGAAGTTTCTACCAAAATTCATTTCGGCATAGCGCAACCACCTGAAGTTGTATCAAAAAAGAAAACCCCGGCAGTGATTTGCCAGGGTGCCCTAAAAAATGAATAACCATGAGAAATGCTTTCCTAAAAAACCTACATGCCATAGACACATACACCCGCCAAAACGCTTATAAAAGCAGCGTTGCTTAATTGCTTCCTTAATGTAGCAAGGGCTTTTGGCATATGCGCCTCTACCGTTTTTACCGATAATCTTCCTGAGATTTAGGGCTTCGCTATAGGTTGCAATTGCTGCAACTTGCCTTTAGGTATTCGAAGTGTAGCTTTCGCCATATCAGATTATGCCAGTTCGTCCAACAAATTAATAGTATGAGTTCAACCACGACGTTTTTAGGAATTTTTAGTGCAACTCTTCGGATATTTCAAGGCATTTGAAGGCATTTGAATATGTTTCAAATATTTTGTGTTTTAAATTGTTTGTATAATTTATGATCATATATTTTAATTACTAATAACTGATTGTAGCGCTAACAACATGATTAGTAACCCATTTTATAACCGTAAATATTAAACATCGAAATGAGAAAAACACATTTACTCTTATTGGGAGTTATTTGCATACTCCTCACGAATTGCTCAAGAAATCACCACGACTTACCTGAACCCGAAGCGATTACGAAACTAGACGCTGAAAAAGAAATTGGAAAATTCGTAGCTCTGGCTTTTAAGGACAAGGAAGCACGTAAGGCAAATCTTTCGGGCGCATTAAAGCAAGAAACTGGTGATTACAGTATGATGTCCACTACTTTGATAAAAGCTCCAGCATTAGGAAGACCGCTATAACGGAGCAGGGCCCTTACAAGCTGATCATATTCAGCTGTTAGATTTAGCAGGTCATCCCTGTCAACGGTCCGAATACAAGCCCCGGGAACACCACATGAGACATCCGGGCCTGTTGGCGTGGTTCCGGTCCCAATTGGTAATGGATATATTCCCGGAAGTGTTTACTAACGGCTTCAGGGAGAAGCACTCTTTACCCGGAAGGTGGTAACACCGCTCAAAGGTCCTCCGCTGCTGACCCCCTGCAGGTGCAGGATAAAATGCCCTACCAGATCGTTTGTAAAGAAACTAAGCTCTGCCTCTCCCTCCGCGTTGGTGTGCACTTCGTGCGACCAGAACAATGTACTTGTCTTTTCTTGTCCGGAAATATTATCACGATCAAAGTCGACCACGTAAAATTCCTTGCTCTGCCATGTTCCATTGAGATAATAAAGGAACCTGGTTGTAGAGGTATCTTCGCATCCCCTGTAGATAACCTCTGTTAAATTCGAAGCATCGGTATAATACCAGTATACCTGCCCTTCGACAGGCTTAGTTCCGGCAGAATGGTTGATACAATTAAGGACATTAAAGATACAAACATAATCTCTGCAGTTTTTCGAAACAAACACTTTTTGTTCCTGCCTGCTGCTCTTCCCCTTTATATATACCTCTTTAAGAAGGTGCTTTGCTTTAAGCGTATAACTTTCTTCATATGCTTCTGCAATTTCCGGGAAAGCATTGCCGGACAGGGAACCATCCATTACAACAGTTACACGTCCCCAATCCAGTCCTAGCCTGAATTGATGTATATCTTCGTATTTCGAACCTTTCGTCACCATTGGAATAATACCCACCTTCCCATTCGCCGGCGCGTAGAGGCTATTCCAACGGATAGCGAAATTCCCGAAGCTATCTGTGGCAAAAGGCTTCCAGCCGTCATCTGTTATAATGGCGTAATCAATCGGGCATTGAAGGGGTTTGTTCTTGTAGAATATTTGCGCAGGTATGCGCTCAGATAAGGAGGCAGCAGGCACAGGCAAAGGCCGGGGTTTCATCATTTCCCCCCAACGATAACGCGTCCAGAAAACCGTTTGCAACATCAGGCTTATATCGGCAGTATCGCTCATATTAAACCCAGCCAGCACGTTTGTGGAAACAGGTAAATACTGGCCGGCATACCAAAACGCGGGGAGGCTGACGATACTATTACTGTCCCGGTCGCGCATTGCAACGCAGCCGATAGAGAAAAGTCCCTTCACAGCATTGCCACGCTGATCACGGAGTGTAATTCTGAGCCTTACTTTTTGCCTTGTTCCATACTCCCGAAGATCTGTGTTCAGCGACGCCAACACCTGCCCGGAGTCTCTCCGAAAGATACAGCGCTCTGCAAGCGGCTGCATAGAGGTATCCAGCAAGGTTAATGTGAGCACACCCTTCCCCTCTACATTCCCCAAGGGTATGTGCACTTTTGCTTTGGCTTCTCTAAAGTTATATTTCCGTACGTTGAAAACTTCCTTGTAGTTATGCACCACCAGGTAGCAGGCATTTTCCATATCTGACGAAGAGATCGTAACATCTACATCATTTTCCACCACATCCCGGTCTACAGACAACACCATACCTTTCACCTCCACTTCCGGAAAGCTATAGCTTGCAAGCCGGCCATCATTTATATCAACTATATACCGGCGGCCTGCGAGGGGCGTAAAGCGGAATATGCCACGTCCTCTTTTGTCCGGCTGTAAACGGGCGACTATCTTTCCATTCTCTCTCAGACTTCCGCTCAATAATTTCCCCTCGTTGCCTTTCACTTCAAAAGCGACGCTGCAAGGTACACCGTCGAGTAAATGGCCACTCTCGGGATAAAATTTTATTCGGCAGCCGGAAACCTTAACAGGAAGACTGAATCTTTCCCGGTCATATCCATGGTGTAGCAATACTTGTAACCGTAATGTAGTATCTCCGTAATTTGGAGGCAGCGGTACCCGAAATTCGCCGGCACCGTTCAGCTTTTCTCTTCCCTCAGAAACCAAGCACTTCCCTGAAAAAAGCGCATAGCTGACATTGCCTTTATCTGCCGAAGCCCCATCGTCCAAAATCACCTTGTAGCGCACATCCATGGCTATCTTTGCGGTGTCGGAGCGCTCCATTGGTAGCTTTAGCAAAGAGTACTTACGACCAAAAGTCGATACTAACCTTATCGTTTGCTGAAATACCGGCTTACCGGGATGGTCCAGCTGGATATTGGAAAAAGCCAGCAAGCGATAATCCCCGTCTTTCAGTGAATCGGATAGGTAGATTGCCCCCCTCGCTAAGCCATCTTTTAAGATAAACCGATTTATTTCGGCAGCAGTGTCCTCTCCGGCTTTCTGCAAGCTCACGAAAAGCGTATTGGCTGTGCTGTCGGCATCCGTAAGTTGATATGCCGTGAACCAAATGAATTCCCTATGGGTGTAGACCGTCTTATCGGTATGCAGGTATAAACCCTGGTTGCCCTTTTCCAGATCGTATTGTTTTACCCTTGCCAAAAGCCCGGCCGAGAAAACGGAATCGGCTTTTCCTGCATAGGACAAGACGCCATAGCATAATAGCATTATCACAGAGACCGGATAGCAAAACAAATGCCGGCCACTCCTTATTCTTTCAGCAAGAAGAACTAGTCTCATAAAAAAATGGTGATTAAGACAGGTGCCTCACGAAAAGTAAGGTTCGAGGTATACATCCAGCGTATTGCCTTTCCCGTGCAACCTTATTAATTTACAACAATGATCACTTATTTCATAGATGGTATCGCTACCGATGAGTGTTTTAGGCTGACCCCATGGCATATACCCGGTGCGGTCTGTCCACCTTTTCTAGGCCATACCACAGGCGAATCCATAAGGTGGTTGATTTTTAATTTGTACTGTCTTTTCCATCTATTCAGATTGCCTTTATCGTCGTGTACACAAAGTTTATCCTCCAAGGCTGGCAATACTGGGCTGTGAATTGACATAAATAAAAGTGCAATATTTTGTCTTTTATATAGGAATGGTATACTTATGGACAGCAAAAGCAGGCCAGGGTTTAATTAACAAACGAATTCCAGCAAAAGGTACAATGGATTATTCCGGGTTTTGAGCCTATTTCTTTGTTTAACATCCTTGCTTCATCCGTTCAAGAAATTCATCTTTTCTGCTGGCTGCAACTTCTACCATACTTTGATCTTCCATAATCACATAACCGCCTCTGCCTCTTACATATCGGGTTATGTACTGAAGATTGATCATATGGGAATGATGTACCCGAAAAAAAACTTTTCCGGCAGCATATGCTCACATTCTTTAAGCCGCAAGCTGACCACAAGCTTTTTGCCATCAACCATGAAAAAATGGCTGTAACTACCTGATGCTTCGCAGCGAATAATATCCTGATGATTGATAAACAGATAGCCATCCAGCACCGGAATGCTAACCTTGCTGGGAACAGGCGTTCGTAACTGCGACAAGTACTGTTCGAGACGATCGTTATTGTGTACCAGACTTGCTTTTTCCTGAGCTTTGGCAACTGCGTGCTGTAAGGCCTCAATATCGATAGGCTTCATAAGGTAGTCCAGCGCATTTTCCCGGAAGGCCTGCACCGCGTATTGATCGTAAGCAGTAGTGAAGATGACCTCGAAAGGCAAACGTTCAAACCTTTGAAACAGATCGAAGCCATTACCGTCCGGCATTTCAATGTCCAGGAAAATAAGCGCGGGCTGCAGTTTAAGAATGGCTATATAGCCTTCTTTAATATTGCGACATGTGGCGCAGATGCTCAACTGCGGGCAATACATTTCTACCAGTTTTACAAGCGTATTAATATTAGCTGGCTTATCGTCGATAATTAAGGCTTTAAGCATAGATATTAGAATGGGAAGTCAATACTTATTCTGGTACCGGTAGCTCCTGTATGCTCATTACTGATGTCTCGGACCCGCAATTTGATTGGCGCCACCTGCGAGCTAAGCTCATTCAGGGTGTCAATCCGTTTACCGGTTATCGACATGCCCTTTGACCGGTCTTTTCTAAGGGGTGATTTGGAATTAGACGATACATGTTCAATGCCAGGTCCGTTATCTTCAACAATACATTCCAATATTTGCTGTTCCCGAAGCAGGCCGAACCGTACACGCAAACGCCCGTGTGCCGTTACTCTGCTTAACCCGTGCTTTATCGCATTTTCAACATACGGCTGTAATACCATGTTGGGCACCATGATCTTTTTCTGGTCGAGCTCAGGATCAACTTCGATCTCATAATCAAAAGTATTTGAAAGCTGCAACCGCTCCAGGTCTATATACTTGGTGAGGTAGCTCAGTTCTTCTTCCAGAGAAATATAGATCCTCGATGCGTTATTTAATGTCTCCCTTACCAATTCTGAAAACTTGCTCAAATAGAAATTAGCCTTTTTAACATCGCCCACCAAAATATACTGCTGCATGGAATTAAGGCAATTGAATATGAAATGTGGATTCATCTGTGCTCTTAAAGCCATTTGCTCGAGTGACTTTATTTTATAATCGATCTTTATCCTGTTTGTTTCTTTACGGTGCGACAGCCGGATCGTATAGCGGACAACCAGAACAATAGACAATACTGTTATAAGGGCGGCTATCATTCTGAACCAGGCTGTTTCTAAGATGGACTTTTCAATCTTGAAGTGATATTGCAAAACTTTACTTTCATCCCGGAACTTGTTGATGGCAACCAACTCCAACGTATATACGCCGGATGGCAAAGATGGGTAGGTCAGCACAGATTCGCGGGTCGTCTTCCAGTGATCATCCAGACCTTTAATCCTGTATCTATAGGTAATATCACCCTCTGATAGAAAAGATATCCCAGAATATTCAAAAGAGATATTATTGTCCTTGTGCTTCAATACTAAATTTTGCTGCAAGGGGTTCAATGGTCGCCCGGAAACAGTAATAGCCGTCATGTTAAGATAACAAATGCCATGTCTCCTGATGTTCCGTTCATCGAATACGGTAACACCTATAGGAGTGCCGACATAAACAAAATTACTATCGTTACAAATGGCATTTATAACATTTGAGTTTAATCCGTCATTGGTAGTAATACTTACTGTTACCTATAGGTACCGGGGGAGATGTCAATTTCATTAAGTCCCTTTTCTGTGCCAACCCAAAGTTTGTTTTCGTAAGCAAAAAGACTACGGCACAGGTTACTGTTCAACCCGTTTTTTAGATTAAAAGCTGCGATTATCTTGCCTCTCCGAAGACCCCATACGCCATTGTCCGCATTGCCGATCCAAAGGGTGCCGTCGCTACTTTCTGTGAAAGAGCTGGTACTACTTTTGAACTGAGGGAACCGGTCGCCTATAAAAATAATTTTCTGATCTGGCCCCATTTCATATAGTCCATCGAAAGTACCGATATAATAAGTCCCGTCTTGTTTATAAGCACAAGTCGCGCGGCCCGAATATATCTTTTTCAAAATCCGATCCTGCTTTTTGCTTATGAGAAATACCCCCCAGTTTCCTGCCGCCAAAAGGGTGTCTCCAAAGGATAAAGTTGTCTTTAGTACACTCAGGGAATCTGGCTCAAGCCTTTTCAAATTCAGAAAATCGGAACTCCCGTTATGGATAATGGTATGGTCCGGTATCGCCAGAAGAAAAGCCCGGTCGGAAAGAAAAGATATTGGTTTTTTTAGTGTTTCCCTCCTGAAAAACAGATCGTCCACAGCCTTTACTTTCCAGTAATGATTATTAAACCCGCCGATGTAAATATCAGGTCCAAATTTGTGAATGTCCCTTATATCAATAGCTTCTTTTTCATCGGTTATGAATAAGTTTTTAAACCGGTTACGGTTTACTTTAAATACACCCAGACCCTGTGTAGAGAACCATAGATTTTGTTCTATATCCTTCATGACAAAATGAACCCGGCAATCCTTAAAATAGCCCTCAAAGCTTCCTTTGCGCACCAGATCAAGAATCTCGGTTCCGTTAGATGGGGGGCATACAGCATATTCATGATTATTTAAAAGCAAGATAGTGCTCCTCTTGGGAATTGTCTTAGTCAGGTTTTCCTTTGCATTGATCATCTTAATGGCCTCATTATTCTGAAACACGTAATATAGGTTATTGCTATGTTGTGCTTTACCTATATAAAGCCAATCGGGCTTTATTTTTTCTCGGATTTCAGCTGGCATTTCTACTAAGTTGGCGACAATGACCCCAACGGCAGACCGGATAGTAAAGGGATATGGAACACGCACCGAAGGCTTGCCCACACCAATAGCACATTTTTTGACATGATTGTCCGCTGTGACAATAGTAGTATTAAAGAATTGCTGGATCAGAATATCGCCTTTGCTACTTTCCCCTATACCATAGATGATCGAGCTAATATCAATCTTCTTTAGCGTACTATCATTTTCCTGGTTATGGATTTTGCCATTTGCATAATAGCAGACCGCATTTTTGAAAGGAGACATCCAAAGCCGGCCCTTACTGTCAAGAAAGAGCGTTAGAATTTCGTTACTCGGTAAGCCGTCGGCGGTGGAGAACGTTTTGAAGTGAATCCCATCAAAACGGCTTAAACCCGTTTCGGTGCCAAACCATATAAAACCATCCCGGGTTTGCGCCATACCATATACCGTTGATCCCGCAAGGCCATCCTTTGTATCATAATGGGCGTAGGTATACGTCTGCGCCAGGCAGTATGTATAAAAAAATAAGTACCAGAGAAGGCTACAGAGAAAAATTTTCACCAAGCAAAATAATTTACGGTAAATTAAATCATTTCAATGATGTATGGTTAAGGACATGCTTTTCATAGCAGCCCGACTTTGAGGACAGCTTTTGCATTTACATCCCTGTGACTAATCTTACAGAATTATGAACTCAAATGACATAACGGTGAATCGGAAGTTTTTTTGTTGTAAAACCTGCTCAATTTTACTAAAAACATAATCTTATGAAAAAGAAGAAAATTGAATTGGGTAAAAAATTGATTCTGACTAAAGATCAAATAGTCGATCTTAGTAAAAAGACCCATACGATGGGCGGCGGAGATTCAGCAGCTATACATTGCGCTTCTAGCCCAGCCGGAGAGTCATGTGCGGCGAACTGTCCTACCTTACTGGATTCTCTTGTAGTGGCTAATTGCGGCCCTAAACCGTTTACATACCACCCCGGCCAAATATGTCAATCCCCGGCCAGCAATGACTGCAAACCTTTAAGTGATGCATGTCTAAACACATATACCTGTATTTATTGCGTGGCAGGGAACTAACTCGGAAAGACCGTTTTATATCTATGCTGTTGCAAATCATCTTCAGTGGTGCTTTACAACCTCAAGTTTTAAAAAGCAACTATGAAAAAAACAAAGATCTCCTTAAATAAATTGGTTTTATCTAAAGAAAAGATATCTCCATTAGCATCGGTTCATTTGATCGGAGGAAAAGCAACCAGGCAAAATACATGCCCCATTTTGTGTGACCTTACCTATCAAATTACATGCCCTACTCAGCCGCCTAGATGTTTAACTGTTGAAACCAATCCCGGCTGTACCGGTTGCTAGGTTTTAAACAATAATCCGATAAAAGCCATTCTTGAATTCAAGGATGGCTTTTAATATTTAAAAAATGTATGAGGTTGATCTTATTCATCGTTACTAGCACCGGCCTCGCTGAAAGTATAACTTCAAAAAAAGGTGTTCTTAGTATATCGTATTTATCCAATTTTAGTGGACTCTTTTCAAAAAATCTACTAACACTTTACCAAGACTAATGTTTCTCTATTGAGAGAAATCAATTCTTTGTTTGATTTGATCTTTTATCATACAGCAACAAAAATTCATTTAGATCATTTTCGATCAACATTTATTATGGTCGGTTAAAACAAGGCAAATCTTTCGTTGAATCATTCAATTGGTTTCATCAAATACCACTATACGTTCCGGTAATTATTGGATGTAATATTAAATTGGGGAGGTAAATATCACCGCTTTTCAATTTAATATGAAATGTATCGATGCCAACTTTTTTAATTTTAAGTAAGATGGATATTCTACGGCGTGGAATGGCATTTATTATTCAAGGTATTTTCTCTGATGCCACTTTGCTGGAGGCCAGTACCCATCAGCAATGCTTTCGGATACTGGGGGAACAAACGGTAGATATAATAATCTGCGAAGGAAAGATTAGTGAAAGGCTTAACCTGGAGCTTATCCGGCAAGCCAAGTCGGTACAACCCCGTATTAAAGTAGTGGTGCTATTGGAAGAATCAACAATCGATTGTTGTATTCCGAAAAATATACCTGTAGAGCAAATACAGAGAGCAATTTTGGAAATTATGCCGTCTGAGGGAGTCCTTCCCGGCAATATTTAATTGCTTTATGGAAATGGCGATTGGGGGACTTCCGAGAAGCTATTTTAGGGTGAACTTAACAGGCCTAGGCAAAGCCGTTGTTATTCATAGCCCTATCCACGGAACGTGTGCCTTCGACAAGCGACACAAAAAATACGGCCCCTTTTGAGGGCCGTTTTTGTATGTACTCAAACCAGACGCAGACTTTATTCAATTTCTTTCCAGATGCTCTGGGTATCGCTACAGCTTCATCACTTTTTCTGAGACGATTTTTTCGTCGCCGGATATAATGGCAACATGGTAAGTCCCCCTGGGCAGACCGTCGAGGGTAATGGCAACAGTGCTGCCGGCCGCTTTTTCTTTGCGTATCAGCCTTCCTGTCACATCATACACTTTTATCGTCTCCATCCCGGAGAGGCCGCCAACGGTAATGTAATTGCTGGCCGGGTTGGGACTGATGGTTATCTGTTTATCCAGGCCAAAGGAAATCTGACGGACCAGGCTGTACACATACCGGCCATCAAGATCGGTCTGTTTCAACCTGTAAAAATTATTGCTCAATGGTTTGGAATCAACAAAGTTGTATTCCAGGGGGGCGGAGCTATTTCCGCCTGGAGCCAGGCTTTCAACAAAACCTATATTTATCCAACCACCGGTTGCATCTTTGCTGCGCTCGATTGCAAATCCACGATTATTAACTTCTGATGCGGTTGTCCAGCTCAGCAATGCAGCGCTGCCCTGGCGCTTTGCATTGAAGCTGAGCAACGTTACGGGAAGAGGAGTGCCGGTACCAATCGCATAGCTAACAGGAGTACTTGACACACCTGCTTTGTCGGTAATGGCATACGTAAATCCTATTTCGTTGCCGGAGGTACCGGAGCCTTCCTGGCCCCAGATAACCAGCTTCGTCAAATCAAAGTTGGCTATCGCAACGGGGCCACTGGTCACATCTATTGCAACAATACCGGTGGTGCCACCAAAATCGTAGAACACTTTAGTATTGCTGTTAATGGTTTGGATCGAAAATGTAGTGCCGGTGCCGGTATTACAAGATGATAAGGCAGTGCAATCTTCGGCATCGGTACCAGACATAGCGCCCCCGGTTGCTCCGGTCAGCTCAGGAGAAGACATGGGTATGGCATACCAATTGTCGCCAGGGGTTGATACATTGGGAAAGCCGGAAGGCGGTGCGCCACTAAATGCAGACTGGTCTATGAGGTAATCTTTTTCATCAGCCACCGGTGGTTGTTCGATACCAAAATTGATGTTCTGAATATCGTTTGTACCACTGGCATTGACACTCGTCGAACCGTTCAGGGGTGTGGCGTCAGTAGAACTCACGTTAACGTAGCCGGCAGGAGGCGTGACAGATACAATGTAATTATCCGGATTAACCCCTGCAAAGCTATAACTACCATTAGCAGCGGTTACGGCCGTGGCAATAACGGTTAAGCCATCAGTGTCATACAAGGTAACGGTTATGCCTGCCGCAGGCGTACCGTTCGCACCACCTATTATACCATTGGCATCATGATAGATAACCCCACTTACGTTTACAACATCATTATAATCGATATTGATACTGGCCGCATTACTTGTTGTACCCGTTTGGCTGGTTACAATGTATTGAACGGGCGTCGGATCATCAAAGAAAGCCGCTTCAGGAACAAACGTTACGGTACCATTTGGGTTAAGCGTCCACACACCTTCTCCCGGCACAGTAATCTCTGTAATATCGCCTTGGGCATCGGTAGCGCTGGCGAGGGTTCCGGTCGGCATACCAGCAGGTATGATCAGTGTTATACTATCGGCCATTAGCATATTTCCGGCTGAATCGACATCATTACCCAGGATATTGGGAACAATTGCCGACGTTCCCCGTGCCTGGCTACTGAGCGTATCATTATTGGCAACAGGTGACAAGGGGCGGATGCCAAAATTTACCGGGTTGGTAGTTGTTCCACCGGTAACGGTACTCAGGTTGCCCACATTGAGCTTCCCTGTACGATTGGTCGCGTCGATGCCCGTAGTGCCACGATTGACGCCGGTATAGATATAGCCGCCGTTAAGTGTATCGGCGGTCGCAAGGGGATCACCCTCTACTTTAGCGTCGTTGGTGACAATGACGGAATAATTGCCGCTGGCCGCCAGATAACTGGTACCCACCAGAAAGGCATAAGTGCCATCGGTTTTTATTTCTGTGGACGCTATCACAGTACCATTGGGTGCCACCAGGTTTACCCAAAGGCCGTTGACAATGCCATTCTCACCAGCATCTTTTACGGCGTCACCATCTGTATCGTTCCAGATGGTACCGGGTATGGTTACGGGTATGTTACTACTGCCTACTGCACTTAATACATTAAATACTTTTACCGCAGTTGCAGTTCCACAGCTACCACCTGTGTTCACAGTATAGTTTACTCTTAAAGTACCAGTAGTATTAAAGGTGAGCGTGGTGCCACTTAAACTAGCGCTTGCAGTACTCCCGGCATTATCGATAGCATAAGTTCCACCTGCAGGCGTGCCTATCAACTGTATTGCGCCGCCGGTATAACAGGGTCCATTAAGCGAAGCATCCAGCCCGGCAGTACTGGTAGGCGCACCACATACCTGTACGGCATTGGTGTTGAAGTGATATATGGGGTCGTAAGCCGAAGCACTTGCATTATCCCCCATGCTTCCATCGACTCTATGACCTACATAGCCAAAAGTACTTGCACACTCTCTTAGTATCATCGTGGTATGTCCGCCACTTTCTACAGCAACAATATTAGTATTGGAAAAGCCTGCCTGGAAGCCACTGGGCTGTCCCGGATTCACTGCGCTCGGTCCTGAATTATTAGAACCGCGTCCTATCATATTGCCGCTTTCCTCTCCCCAGTTGTAAATTATCTTACCATTGGTCAATACGTTTATAGCGGCATAACTCTGATCATGCTCATTAGGCGAAATCCATTTGATATCGTTCATTACTGGACCACTTGCCGAGGTGTAATGGGGCTGTACCCAGGTAGGTTGGTTTGTGGTATTCCAGTTACCCAATTGCCCTAAATTATTATAACCCATCGCATACAGATTGCCGTTTTTATATAAAACATAATAACTGTTATCATAATTGCTAGATGTATGGGTCATGCCGATCATTTTAATAGGACCAGTAGCACCTGCAGGTAAGGGTACCGACACAGCCCTGCTGCGCGTGGCAGAGGAAGCACTTACCCCATTCCAGCTTAATCCCCATGTCCATAGGTTACCAGAATTATCCAGCGCAAAAGCACCACTCAAGGTCCCCCTAGCTGCTACGATACCTGTTAAATAGCCACCTCCTTGTTTTTCTACATGCGACCAGGTAGTAAAGCTACTTACTGCAGTACTTGTGACACCATCTCCGCGAAGGGAAGGCTGATAGTTAGTTAAAACATACACATGTCCGCCACAGGTCGTTAAAATGAGGCCGCATGATGTACCGTATAACATTTTAACTTCGGCCGCAATCACTCCTGCTGGTAGGCCCAGGCCTAGCTGCTGGAAAGACGTACCAGAGGTTAGATTGTCGTGAACTAAATTGCCCTCAACTCCCCAGACCCAAAGCTTATTGTCGCTTGTGAGCAATACAAACTGTACGTTATCGGTGCCACCGCTACCCATAGCTACTTTTAATGGTGTACCGGTAAGACCGGGGTAATTGCCGGCATTGATGGTAGCGGGTACCAACCAGCTACCCGTTCCATTGGCTTTAGTTCTTTCACCCCATATTTTTAAGGAGCCATCCAGGTCTCTGACTACAGTAGAGTGAAAGGCGGATACATAATTATCATATTCTAAGGTATTAGCCGAATCCGAGTTGTAGCCGAAATTACTATAATCGGAACAGCCATTCGATGTGTAACAGGTCTGAGCCGTAACTTCCATTGTCATTCCGGCATGGAACAGCGCGGCAAGCACAAAGGCCTTAAGCGGTAAATATTTGCTTTTCATAATTGAAGATTTGTTGAAATCAGGAAGTAGTTTAGGTTAACATTAACATGTCGTTGTCAAATTTAATTCCAAACTCCTTGAGCCATTAAAAGAATCAGTGCAACCTCTATAGATCAATAGAGAAAACTCTACTTAAGAAACGCTTCCAAAAGAAGAAACACGATGTCCGGCTGTGATAAACCGGCATCGATTATTATATCAGCGTAAGAGCACGAAAGTCGCCGGCGCGCTGATGCAAAACATATATTAGTTCTAAAATATCCAAAGAGTGTAATCGAACTTGGCTATTACAAGTGCTACATTTGCCCCTCTGCAAGGAGCGCATTCAATTCATTTCAAATCTTAACTAAACCGGGAACAACTTCAAAATGCTTCGATTCTTAATCGTTATTATCTGCTTATGCGCTTTACTATCTGCACATATTACCAGCGCTCAAAACAGTAAAGCAGCTACCATAAAGGAAGTAAACAAGCTAACGGCGTTATATAAAAAAGGGCAACTGTCCGATACCGGGTTCTCAAACCAGATGTTCGGTACGATGCGTGGTGCCCTTTCCAATAGTGTAGATTTTAGTAATAAAGAACTACTCCAGCTACTGCGGGTGTACAAGGTTGCCGCAGTCAGGATAAAGAATAAAAGACATCTTCGCAGGTACTATGCCGTTTTTAGCAATCAGGCTCAAATGGCGGGGCGTTATGGAGAAATGTTGTACTATGCTGAAAAAATTGACGAACTGGAACGGCAGATGACCGGGCGTAAGTCATTAAGTGGCCTTACTGTTATCATGGATTATTATGATAAGCACCAGTTGCCGGAAAAAGTACGAGAGATCTTTATGAGGGAAAAGGACTACTTGCTTCAAACTCCAGAGCTGGTTAACAAAAAG
This sequence comes from Taibaiella koreensis, assembly GCF_003545715.1. Lineage (GTDB taxonomy): Bacteria > Bacteroidota > Bacteroidia > Chitinophagales > Chitinophagaceae > Taibaiella > Taibaiella koreensis. Next base: position 67,943 of record NZ_QVNU01000010.1, on the reverse strand, counting down.
GTAATCGGTAGTAGCGACCAATCACTTCAAGCATTAGCTGCACTTGAAAAATCTGCAAATGCATTATATAAATTGGGAGATACGTTGATAGGCAATGAAGTTGTATCCGTCATGGAACGTTTAGCCGGATCTATAAGGAGCACTTACCATCCAGGCAACGACATTATCGCCAATATAAACTGTTCGCTTATTTTTGTTAACTACCAGCAAGTATGTGCATCCGCTGAAAATCCTGGCCGGTTGCAAGCCGTTTTTAGAAGGCTTGAGGAATTGCTAACAGATGGTAATACGCCGGGCTATCTAAAGAAGGATATAGAAGCTACACTTGTAGACTGGAAATTGGGCTATTACATGTACTACAAGAACATTGACAGCAGCCGATATTATTTACGTATCTATGATAGCCTCAATTGGCATGAAAGTAATCCAGGTACAAGGTTCCGGCTGAAATGGCTTAATGCAAAAACAGACTACGACGATGCAGCGTACCGGAAAAGTGCTGATGAGCTATTTGATGCCGTTTTGATAATAGATTCTATGAGAGGATCAGTAGTTAAGAATGTCGATGAAATGCTTTACGCGCAGGCAAAAGCTGATGATCAACAGGTATTACTTGACGAAGCCAGAGCATCGAAGAGACTTACGGAAAGACGGCTGCTAATAGCAGGGATCATTATTGTCGTGCTTATAATGATGAGCCTGTTCATGATACAATATATACGGCGTAAGCAAAGGGACAGGTTTATTGAATTCAAGCTTAGTATGGCACGTAATATTCATGATGAAACCGGTCCGGCACTTCTCTATGCAAAGGCCTTGGCTAAGGCGAAGCGAACAGAAGAGCTTATGCCCGAAAAGAGCGAGCTTGAAAAGCAGATAGAACGAACGATGGAGGTAATACGCCATCTTTCGCATGATCTTAAGTCGGAAAGGCTGATTAAATTACCTGACCTAACGCATGAAATCAGGACTACACTGAATAAACTCAACCCTGACAATACATTCAAGTATTCTGTAACAGAAACCGTGGATAAAAAGAGATTTATCAGCCATCAACAGTTTACACATATCCGTGCCATACTCCATGAATGCCTGAGCAACACCATAAAGCACGCTGAATTTGAACTAATCCAAATCTCATTCAAGCAAGAGAAGAACAGGCTTGCAATAAAGTATAGCGACGATGGAAAAGGATGGGACAGTAGCAATGAGTATGTGGGGATAGGATTGCAAAATATAAAAGAGCGTGTGATGGACCTTAATGGCGCATGCGATATCGAAAACAGATACCCCTATGGATACGATATAAATATCGTCGTTACGCTTAGGTAAATCGCATCCGATTTAGTAACATGTATTTGCTGGTAAAATATCAATCGCCAGGAGGTGCGAAATTTATGCCGACCTACAATCGTTGAAGTCGGATTTCTCGCGCAAAAACTTGATATTAGTTGAATCGCGAATTGATCATCTGGAAAACCACGATAGGTATGAACAGAAGGGGCTGTCTCAGAATTCTGTGAGACAGCCTCTTCTGTTCGCAGTGATGAATACCACTATATACTATTCAATCCACAAGCCGCTTCAATTTGCTTTTTATCTAGCTTTTATGGTTGATGAAAATATAGTGCTTTATGCTGATTTAACTGTCGCAATTTGTTTTTCAAACGAGGTATTACTTGCGAATGATTTTACCGTTGAATACCTGTTTGCCAATAGTGCATGTATAATAATAGATACCTGATGCCCAGTCAGCGGTAGCAATTTCCAGCTTTTGATTGCCTGCATTCATGCTATGTTCTTTTACGCCTGCGACCAGACGACCGTCGATGGCATACACCTGCATCGAAATCTGCGCAGCTTCTGAAAGGGAAAACCGCGCGGTGACATTATTGGTAAAGGGAACCGGAGCGAAGCTGACCTTATTAACTAGCTCTTCACTGCCAAATTTGCTATTCTCTCCTTTAACACTTAGATTGTCCGACGTTTGACCGGTAGACGGGCCATCCTTTCTGAATCCACCTCTGTTGATCCTGAATACGGCATATTGGGTATAAGTGCCACAATCGTTAGTTAATTCAACTACCAAACGCCAAACAGACAAATCGGGAGCATTCACATTATCTTCGAAAAAGTCTTTATACGGTGTTCCTGCGCCGCCGGCGGCTATATTGATCCCAATGGTTTTAACCAGGGCCAAAGAACAGACGGCCGTCCTGCTAGTTGTTTCACCAACAGTAGTCCATGTTGTTCCTCCATCCCACCTTTCTACATGATATTTATAGGCACATACGGGGGCCGTTGAAGGCACTGTATTGTAGCTACCGTTAATAAGAAATGTTGTTTCCACGGGACCTACATCATTAGGCGAAGATGGGCTAGTTGCGCTTGGATAGGATACATCCTCGTAACCGGCCGTAACCGCATTAGTTTGAAGTGAGGACAATGCCGTAGGCGTCTGGATATTTATCTTCCCTATTTTAGTAGTACCACCAATCCCGCACTGGTTATATAAAGTATAGACAATATCGAAGACTCCGCCAGTGTTGAGACCGGGATAAACTGATCTCAGGTCAAATGTTGCCGGCATAACGCCATTCGTATTGCCGCTTGTCCACTTTACAGTAAGTCCCTGCCTAATTTCGATACTGTATGCAGTATTGCCCACCGCACCTGATGTGCTATTGAATATAATAGGGTTACAATAATAGGCATTCAGAGGCGTAGTTGCATTGATAGCATTTCCGTTAATTGTGAAGTTAGCTGTAAATCCACCGGTTGGCGTAGGGTCACCGAGTACAATAATATTGGACGTTTTTTCTGCAGAAGGGGTGCTGGACCAAACATACGTTCCACCGCCGCCAGAGGTTTGGTTATATTGCCAGATATAACAATGATAAGAGCCAGCCCCGTAGGTGGTGGCATTCAGTGTCTTGCCTGTTTCACCAGGAATCTCTACGTTATTCTTGTACCATTTACGACCAAAATGACGCCAGCGCCAGAATGATGGTCAAGTAGCGGTGGAGGTACCGCCCGGTATATACGTTCCGGTATTGGGATTATCATCCACATCAACCGTCAAAATGGTAGGAGTACCTGTGCAAATCACGTTGTTAGGATTGCTTGATGTGATCCGGGGCTCACGGAGAAGTGTGCCGGAAGGCGAGCTACCATAAGGAAGGTAGCCGTCTGAACTGTTAAATGGCGCTCCATTGGGAACAAAGTAGCAAAGCACAGCCACATATTGATCAAGAGGCGCCCATGGCTGTGGTGTTAGTATAGCCGTAGCGCCGCTACCGGCAATAGTATAATCATCCGCGTTAAATGAATTGAGTCCCCAGCTATAATAGCTCGCGGCGTTTACCCATCGATTGCCGCCAGCTGTAAATGATTTTGAACCTGAAACGTTGCCGGAAGAATAGCTAATGGAACCGGGCACTTCTATATTGCGCGGGTAAATTGTGATCGCTTTGGAAGCTACTAATCCAGTGGCGTTGTAAGCATTAATCGTTGCATCCCCATAGCTGGTATAGGTTGCATTGACCGTTGTGGTAGAAGTAGGAAACGGTAAATTATAACCATACGTCCCCCCAGTACTTGTTGGTGCAAGCAGTGGTGTACTAGCGCTTACCGCCCAGCCTGTTACGACACCTGCCGGACTATAACGTAATTGTGCCGGTGGATTGTAGCCATTGTAGCCCATGCTCAATGCAGTAAGCGTTGAGTTATTATTAATCGTAATTTGCGCCTGAACGCCAAGCGAAATAGCAGATAGACTACAAAACAAAATGGCCTTCCTGACAATTTTGACCGGTGATTTCTTTTTAAGAGACGATGTTAATTGCATAGTCGTTTTAGTTTATAATGAAAAATATTTGGCTTAACTCGAGATTTATGTAGCCTACGCTTCCAAAGTAACCCATCGTATAGGTGATCAACAGTCATATATAAGTGTAGCCCCAAAAAGATAAGTATAGTTGAAATCAAATATATGTAGTTGTAGATAAAAGTGGTCTTCGCAAAAAAAACCTACGGAAGACAAATCAATAACCTCAAAATGAGTGCGCGCTTCTTGCTTATTCTGTTAGGTAGAATGTAAATATGCTCGCCCATAGAAGTCCTGATAATCATATTGCCGCTCCTTCCTGCTCCTTGCGTTGAGAATGTTCAATAAAATATTTCAAATTTTACAGATTGCTTTCTTGTGGTCTAATGCTGGCATAAGTATTGATGTAGCCCTAGGTTGTTGTGACAATCTATGACATCATATTTACTATGTAAATTGGAACAAGATTATTGTTTCAAAAATTTCTGCCTGTTGATCTCCTTATCATCTTGATCAGTAACAACTATATAATATACCCCATCCACCAAGTCGGAGACATTGAGATGAACCTGATTTTCATTTGATTTCAGGGTACGCAGGTTTTGACCCAAAGTATTCATGATGCATATAGTAGCGTTGTGCTCAAGTCCCTCGATTATCAGTTCATTTGATGCAGGGTTGGGATAAAGTGATATAGCATTCTTTTCCTTTCTGAACATAACAGCTGCAACGTTGCTATAAGCGAAACCACCATTCTGATCGATCTGCTTTAATCTGTAGAAACTTTTCCCAGTCGTTGGACCATTGTCGATAAAGCGATAATCCAGTCTTGCATTACTGTTACCATTTTCAGATTTACTGTTTACGAAGCCAATCTTTGTCCAATAGCTGCCGTTCGTGCTTCTTTCAATCTCAAAGCCTTGATTGTTCTCTTCACTCGCAGTACGCCACCTCAACAATACGCTGGAATTTAAGTTTGCAGCTTCGAAGGAATACAGCCCAATCGGTAATACATTGGATTCAGTGATACCGAAATTCTGGTTGCTTAGATTACCTGTGCTGAGGATTACGGATAGTGAACCGTCTGGTGTACCATCGCCTGTACCAATATTGTTGTTGCCATTCTCTCCGGTAATCACCCAGTCTGCGGGGAGCGTATTGCTGATCGACGTATCGGCCACTTTGGTACCCAATGGATACTGCTGTGCAGAAAGGCTAAGTGTATAAGCCTGGCCTGGCAATCCCTGCACCAGATAGTTTCCGTTAACTGCAACGGAAGCCGAGTCTACAATAAAATTGTTACTGTTTACCAGATACACATACAATTGCACCGGTAGTGCTGTGAAGATCTCGCCTGCATTAATGATCGTGTTGCCGTTGGCATCGTTAAACACACTACCTGTTATATCAATACTACCGCAGCTATTCACAATTAAAGTTGTGATCACAATACTGTCGCACCCGTCGCCCGTAGCAGTTAACAACGTATCAGCGTAAATACCAGCAGTAGTGTAACAACCTTTTTCATTCATATTAAGCGTGCGAGATCCCAGGCCGGGATGGACTATACACGCCGAATCCCCGGCGCAAATGGTCAGGCTCTGGTTAGCAACGGGTATCTGCTTAACGGTAACGGTCGCGACGCTTGAGCTGGCAGGACAGCCCATTGCTGCAGTCATATCGTATCGATAAGAGCTTGTTGCCGCCATGCCTGTTAATTGAATAGTTCCCGCTGTAGCATCAAATGTAATGCCCGATCCTGTCAACTGCGTCCAGGCTCCGCCTACATCTTCACCAGATATAAAATCGGCTAAAGGCATTACCGAAGGTTCATTTGCGCAAACATTAAAACCACTGTTGGCGCCTGCACTGCGGCATGTTATCCCAAAATTCCGCGCTATCAAAGAAGTAGTGAATACATTTACTTGCATGATGCTATTAGGAATCAGGTCGCCGTTGCCTGTATTGGTGCCACTGGCATTTTCACCTGTTGTCGCCCAGCCAACTAGAGGTGTGTGATCAATCGGAGTTGTCGTTACATTTAAACCAATTACATACGGCTGCGCAGACAGCTCCAAGGTATAAGTTTGATTGTTGGGCGCTTGCAGCATGTAGGTACCGTCAGCAGATACATGTGCCGAATCTACGATGGCATTAAGCCGTACCAGGTAAATGTATAAAGGGTTTGGCAGACTTGTAAACGATTCCCCCGCGTCTATTCGCGTATTGCGATTGACATCGTTAAACACCGTTCCGCTTACATTACTTGTTTGCGCTCCGGCCTGGAACGCAAGACCGATCATTAGTCCTGATATGATCAGCAACCCTTTTAATGCAGATAAAAAATGATTTTTCATAGTTTGAGATTTGACGATGTCAAGAAGGTTATTGTAGCTAGCATTAACATGCTATTATCAAGTAACTCCAGGCCTTTTCGGGCATTCAATAGTTCCGTAGAAGTCCTTTAGGTCAGTTAAAAATTTCAATTGAGTAAAATGCTTTCAAAAGGAAGATATATAATGTGTACTAGTGAATCTGGAAGCAAAGTGGGCATTGCCCAAGGCAATACCCACTTTATTCAGCACTATCCGACTAGCTGCTCATCCGACTGCTTAGTGCTTTACAACTTTATGTACTTCCGATGAGCCATCTTCATTCGTCACCGTTACAAAATACATTCCGGCAGGCAGGTGCACAATCTGTATCAATTGCTCACCGACACCCTCGGCCCTTGTATTGACAAGTACCTGACCGGCTACGTTGGCCATAGTAATTGTATTGTTGCCACGCAATCCTTTAATGACAAAACTCGCATTGGCAGGATTGGGTAAAATCTGCAGCTGGTGCGTTTTATCGAATTTAACCAGCTTTACCTGGCTGTATTCAATGCCGCCATCTATATCCAATTGCTTCAGACGATAGAAATTGTTGCCGTTCATCGGGTTTTCATCCAGAAAGCTATAATACAGCTCTGTATTAGAAGTAGCCTTGCTTGCTTCAAAGCCGATCTCTGTCCAGGCACGCGCATCTTTACTACGCTCAACAACAAACCCACTGCTCTTGACCTCTGTAGCAGTTGCCCAGCTCAGCAATGATTGTTCTGCTTTCTTTTCCGCTCTGAAATAAAGCATATTCACGGGTAATACGGTACCCGGATTTTCTGTAGAAGACAGGTATACGAAGCTGGAGAAAGAAGATATGTCATCGAATACAACATAGTTCACGCCATTTTCGACTCCAGTTGCTGCCGGAGTAATGGCAACAGCCTTACCCGCTTCAAAAATGCCATCTCCATATACATCGGCCAGCACCGCCTCCGCATCGCCATCATATTTAAACCAGCCTTGCGTTGCACTACCGGTAACTATTGTGGCAGCCATTTCATCGGCGCTGTAGTACACCTTTACTTTGCCGGCCGGCAATGGCGAACTGTTGTTGTTTTGCACAAAGGTAACACGAGGCATCAGGTTGGTCAGGCGTACCCCATCGTCATAGCTGGTACCTTCGGGCGTGATCGTCAGCTCCAGGCTATCCAGGTCAGCAGCACCAAAGCCTGAAGTGCCGAATAGCTTTTCGGTGGCGTCGCCGGTCTGGTGATAGTGTACCCATTCGCCCACACCACAGTTATTGTCATATTCTGTTGTACTTTCCACTACCGAAGGCAGGTAAATGTTACCATTGTTCAATGGAGTTACTTTACCGAAGCTGAAATAGCTCATTCCATTTGGGAACGCATGTGCCACAATATAGCTGGCGCTGTCGTCTGTGATGTCCAGTGGCACTACTGTGATGTTTGTGGTCATCGCGGAGTCGTCGGCGAACAGCATTGCATAAGCCGCACAGGCGTCACCAACCGGCAAAGTAGTGGTACCCACAGAAGCGCGGGGGAACAGCACTTGCATCGGCTGCGCGACATTCGTATTTTGGACCTTCCATATCCTGTTCATTCGACGTCCGTTATTGGTACCACCGGCATAGCTAAAGGTGGTATAGGTGCTTGCGGTAGCGGTCATCGCCTGCTTAACGTTATTATCGCCCCAAAGCAGGAATTGACCATTATCTACAGAACCTGTATTCTCTGCATTAGTAGTCGCGAGCTCATTGAGGCTCATGATCACCTGTCCGTTGGTATTCGCACTCTGACTACGGCTTTGCTTTTGATGCAAAGCTGAAATAAAGTCCTGCCCGATACCGGCAACATTGTTGTAAAATCCGGCGTTGGCGGCCGCGCTCCATACAACTACATCTTGCGAACTGGTGTAGTTGTTGGTATTATTAAGCGTCACACCATATTTAATAGCGAGGTAAGCATCTACTTTATTACGCTCAGCTGCCGTAATACTCCCGGTCCCATAAATGACCAGCTCGCCGATATTGCCCGTAAAGCCGGCATTGTCGCTACCATTACCCGGGAATTGTGTCGTTCCGAAAGCGTGCCCGCCATTGAAAAGCCCACGCGTAGTGTGCGTGCCGGCTGCTCCCTTAGGCGCGCCATTTAAACCTTTGGCTGCTGTTGTGTCTGAGAAAGTATTGTACATGATGCTCGGTGTATTGGTTGCCCATGTAATGTTGCCGGGATTGGCCAGGTACCTGTTTGTATAAGCGGTATTCATCCGCTCCAGACGATTGTCGGCCATAATGCCGATACCGTCCCAATAATTGATATTTCCGGAAACGTTGTCATTGTTCACCAGCGCGCTGAATACCCGTCCGTTCCCGCCTGGAGACAGCCCTTCTTTCGTCAGCGTAAAGATGTCATAATTCAAACCAAATACTGTCTGCACATTCAAATTAGCAAGGGATTGGTTAGCTGCCGTAAAATTAATACCCGGATTGAAGTTAAAATAAGTTGTATCTCCCTGCTTGAATTTAGGAAGGGCCACATCTTCAACTTGGGCAGAAGTGACGCCAGAAGTAAAGTCGGTCCACGAGGTAACATCTGCACCATCACCTGTAGCCTGCACATATTTATCGGCGCGGTACCAGTGGCTCAGCCCATTGGTTACGCCACCAGGCGCCTGGAGAAAGGCCGCAAAAGTGAAATACTGACCGTTTTCAAGCGTCACATCCGCGTAAGCATATTCCACACCATTTACTACCTGGGAATTGGTCATGTCGGTAATGGCGTCAGTATTATCTATCGTGGCATCGGCGCTCTGTATCAGCTTCAGGCTGCTTAGGCCTTTGGGCCAGGCTACTCTGACAGTGCCAACAGTACCGGTATTCTGCACTTTCCATATGGAAGCGAACCGTTTGTAATCCAAGCCGCCTATTGTGGCAAAAGCGATTGTTGGTGATTTCACTAAGCCATTGTCGCCCCATATTAGGAACTGGTTATTGGTTAGGCCAACAGCATTGAGCGCATTGGTGCTCTCGAGACCTGTAGTGCCGATAATTACTTGTTGTCCCGCATTTACACTTCTCGATTGCTTTTGGTTCAACGAACCCATATCATCCCGGGCAATACCAGCTATGTTATTGTTGTAACCAGTATTTTCGGTTACCGCATCCCAAACCACATTGCTGGAAGAACCGACATAGTTTTGCGCCGAAGTCTGGTCAAGCGTAATGCCATATTTCAAAGCAAGATAGCTGTGGATCTTTGCCAGGTCTGTATTTAGCATATCGCCGCCAGTGGCATTGTGATAGAGCACAACTTCGGCGATGTCTCCGTTGAAATTATCTCCGGTAGTACCATCGGCGCCCATATAAGCGCCTATACCCGAGGCAGGCAGGCTATAAGTACCGCCGGTATAGGGATAAGGTGCCGTATATACTTTCATCAACCCGTTGTAGAATCCCCTTTGATTGGCCGGACTGCCTGTCTTCGGTAAGATAGCAGAATAAACGCCGTAATTGTAAGGTGTGCTTATTGCGGCGGCTGCCACATTATACGCGTTGCCGATCGTAGGGAATGCTGTAAGGGCCCCTGCTCCCGAAAGGAAGAAACCATCGTCATTTCCGGCAATGGTAAACAAGGTGCGGGCCGTTCCTGTAGTACGCTGGGGCGAGCGGGCTACCGCAATATAGTGTACAGAGCCAGCTGGGTTTAAATATGCTGTTGTGTTGTTCCGCAAATAATTGTTGGTGCCATTGAAGCTCACTGTAGGATTGAAGTTCCAGGTACTTGTGTACGTCGTTTGATCGTTGTAAGGCAGTACTGCACTGCTGCTTGGCGTCAGGCTCACGCCGTTAGGCGTAGTCGTGGCCCATTCGGTTACCTGACTGGCATCGTTGGTCGTTATACCATTGTCGGCTTTATACCACAACGATAGATCTGTGCCAACGCCTCCGGGTCCGGCTACATATCCTGCAAAAGTAAAAAACTGACCATCTGCCAAGGTTACATCAGCATAGTTATACGCAACGCCATTAATTATTTGGGTACTGCCTGTCATATCTGTCCTTGTGTCGGTAACGTCAAATACAGCATCAGCACTTTGAACAAGGGTTAAATTGGTAATACCAGAAGGCCAGGTAATACGCACGGTACCTGCAGAACCTGTATTCTGAACTTTCCATATCGCGGCGAAGCGCAGATTGAGCGTGGTAACGCCGGTAAAGGGTTGAGACAATGACTTACCCAGTCCGTTATCGCCCCAGATTAAATATTGTCCATTAGAAAGGCCTGCCGTATTGAGTACATTGGTATTGTTTAAGCCCGTGGTCCCGATGATTAATTGCTGTCCCGCCTTATTGCTTTTGGATTGCTTTTGGTTCAGCGCGCTATTTTCATCGTAGGCTATACCGGCAATGGCATTGTTATATCCTGTATTCGCCGTGGCATTCCATACCGTATCGGCATTGCTGTTCAGGTAGCTGGCTACGGCCGTGCCGGCGTTATTGGTCAGCGTGATGCCGTACTTAATAGCCAGGTAGGAATTAACCTGCAGCTTTTCCGTTGTCGTAAGATCCTTATCGTATGTGATCACTTCTGATATCTTTCCTCCCGAATTATTGTTACCGCCGCCATCTCCGAAGATGAATAGTTGATTGCCAAACGGACGGGAAGTGGGGTTAATGGAATAGGCAGGTGTAGTCGCCGTAGCGCCGTTCATGCTCACAGTCGTTTGGTGTAAGGTTCCAGACACCCATTGCGGTATGTAAAATGAGCTGATAGAGGCTATGTTGTTTTGTCTTCCCAAAGCATTGGGCAGCGTTGGCGCATTTTGATAAACATCCTGCCAGTAAAGCCAAAGGCGGTTGGCGCCATACCATGACATGAACGGGGCCTCAAGAGCACCGCTTGTTTGTTTCAATGGCGCATAAGCGATCAGGTCGGTTTGCGCCGCTACATTATTATAGCTCTGTAGCACAAAGGAAGATAACGGACGGTTCCCCGTCGATGGGAATACATCTTCCAGGAGCATACCGCCGGCATTGGTACCTGGCACATCATCAATAATGGCCGGGTTAAAGTTATGCTCATTGGCGCCATACTTCGGCAATGCCCAGCTGCTGTTTGCATTAATAGGTAATTGGCCGGCAACACCTCCTGAATTGCCATAGTTTACCCAACCGCTTACACTGGTTCCGGCAAGGGTAGTACCTTCATTTGCCTTAAGCCATACAGCGGGACCATTTACGCCACCGGGCGCAGCTACCTTAGCCGCAAAGGTGAAGTATTCGCCATTGTCCAATACAACATCTGCATAGTTATACACCACACCATTAACCGTCACTTCGTTGCTTGTCATATTGATGATGTCGTCGGCAGAACTGATAACAGCGTCCGTACTCTGGATGAGGCTCAGGTTGGTTAACGTCTTTACCCAGGCTATGCGTACGGTACCTACGGCGCCTGTATTCTGCACCTTCCAGATGGCAGCAAAACGATGGCTGATGCCGGCAAAACCTGTAATTGCCACGCCAGGTGTTTTTGCAAGACCATTGTCGCCCCAGATCAGGTACTGGCCGGCAGTAAGGGTGATTGCATTACCCACGTTGGTGTTAGCCAGTCCTGTAGTGCTGATCAATACCTCTCGGGCACTATTGGTGCTCCAGGACTGCTTTTGATTAAGGGCACCATCATTAGCAATACCGGCAATGTTGTGGTTATAGCCGGCATTTGAAGCAGCAGTCCACACTGTGCTTCCCGAAGCATTCTTGTAGTCGCGTGTCCCGGCTGCATAAGTGGAGCCATATTTTACAGCCAGGTAAGATTCTACCTGGTCCATTTCAGTAGGGGTCAGCCTGTTGTCAAAGACAAGAATTTCATTAAGCTGGCCGCTGAAAGCACCATAGTTGCTGTCGCCACCGATTCTTAGGTCACGCGCGCCTGTGCTCAGGTTCGCATTATAAAGCTGGCCGCCATTGTAGTTGGTCCGTGTACCGTTTAAAGAAACGGTAGCGCCCGCGTAACCAGCACTGCTGCCAGCGCCATTTTCCCAGCCGGCCCCCGCACTAAAATAAGCTTTTGCCGCCATGGCGTCGGCACTCTTGCCCTGGTACCCCGGCCCTCCGGTAAAGAACAAAACCTTATTGTCTGTAAATTCATGTAATCCGGGATAGTCCATAGACGGATGAAATCCTACAAATCCATTGTGTTTCTGCACATTTACATAGCCCGCCGCATACAGTGTACCGTTGGCTCGGTCTATCACATTTACACCAACGCCTGCCGTAAATTGCATGAAATCGTTGGCGCCATCGAAAGTAACAGTAGGATTGAAGTTGGCGAGATCAGCCGCGCTGGTGAATACAGGACGCCTTGCAGCAGTACTTTGGAGCAGGTTGTAGCCAGTACCCTGCGCCTCCGACCACTGATAAAGCTGTGTGCCATTTGCAGCCGGCGTGGTGCCGGCATCGGAGTAAAGCTGGTTAACGCCATCGGCGCGGTACCAGGCTGCGGGTGTCACACCACCGGGAGATTGTCCATAGACATAACCCGTTCCCATTAAGGTAGTCAGCAGTAATGCTATGCCAACCGGATGTCTGCGCCTTGTTAAAGAGCGGATTGGTCGCTTGTAGTGCGATGTGTACATCTCATTCATAATTTTTACAAGTTGGTTTAAAATGGCGGTGCCGGGTAGTGAATTTGTTCGCTTTCGGGTTTTATACCCGGCTTCCGGGTACAAGGTAAATCGCCACTAACTGTTATTCCAACGGATTAGGGAAGCATGAATATAAGTATTGAACTAGTTGAGCAGCCCAATACTTAAATATGTTTCATGATTAAAAACAGTAAATAAAGTATTAATGATCACTGCTACTTTATTCGCAGAAGAAAAGAATTAAATGCAAAAAATGGTACCGCCGGCTGATGGACAAGTCGCCTCTTATATGGGATGTCCTTTTTACAGAGCCTTCTCAATCCTGTGTATTATCAAAGCAAGCGTCACTATATATCTACCGGTGCGCCCCGACTTCTTGCTCTCGTAGTTGCTGTAATATTACAATTGAATCCTTCAGCTATTACTGTGTACTCCGGCAATAGCCGGTTAGCATATTAATTTAGTAAAGTAAACATTGCTATTATTTATCTCAATGTAGTATACCATGCCAGCAATTATAATTCTAAGCAAGACGGAGCTAGTGCGCCGTGGAATGGCGTTTATTATCCGAGGCATTTTCCCTGATGCCGTTTTACTTTATGCCAATACCCATCGGCAATGTTTGCAGACACTGGGAGAGCAAATGGTAGATTTAATGATTTGCGGCGGACAGATAGGAGAAAGGCATAACTTGGACCTAATCCAGCACGTCAAGTCATTGCAACCGAGTATCAAAGTAATGATGTTGCTTGAGGAGTCGATAATCGATTGCTGTATCCCCAAAAAGGTGCCCGTTGAGGGCATACAACAAGCAATTTTGGAAATGATTCCAATGGAAGGATCTTTACCGGGTACTATTTAGTTGTTATGAGCGCCCCGTAATATAAATACCATTTCTACAAGAAACCGATTTAGTATCTAAGGCTGTCAGTTGAAAATGTTCTTGTGTAATTTATGAGCCAGCGTTGTGAATGCAAGTTGAATTTTCCGAATATTTGAACTGAGGTTGTACAGAGCTCTTTTGTGGGGAGTAGAGCTGCTTCTATTTTGCTGTAATCAGAATTCGTCCATAGTAGGAAGAAATTATCGCTGCCTAGATGTTCTCCAGGCGTTAGTAGATGCAATTAGCTGAAGCACAATCCAAGCAAGGATTAGCTTGACCTGTCCTTATCGCCGTTGTTATCAGACTCGTCATTGGCTATCTTCTAAGTCACAAATAGTGTGGAACATTTTTTGAATTGCCGGTAGCCTATAAAGGTGAGAAATTATTGCTGAAGGGACGGTTCGTGACGTTCGCGTATTCCTATAAATTTCATCTGATCATAAGCGGCAAAGAGCAAGTCTTTGAACGTGATGATAATCATGATTTCAGGGTAATCGACCCATCACCTGATAACCAGGTGGCTATCGAAAAAGAATTCATAGAGCGGATAATTGAAACGCTGAAAAAGTTGTGATTGGCAATTACTGTAATCCTGCTTTACAAACAACAATGGTCGAAAAGCTACAGATATTTCTTTTCAGCTACAGATAATCATTGGTCATTGCCGAGCTTGTTTCTATCTGGTAGATTGCAGCTATGCTGAACAACCACCCCAAGGCAAAGCATGGCTAAAGACAGGGGAGGATATACCAACTATCAAATTGATGAAAAAGAAAAATCTGAAGTTCAGTAAGAAGCTTCTGCTACTTAAGGAGAGTATTGCGCCTTTAGACGCACGGCAAATCAAGGGAGGCCTTTCATTCCTTTGTAGCATAAGGGAGTCATGCCCCATTGACATTTGCGCACATTCAATGAGAGGTACTTGTTTAGGATCAGAATGTGTGTGCTCCGGAACAATGCAGCCGGGCTAAGTGAAGTGTTTGTATCGATCAAGTAAAGGTATTCTGTTAATAATCGTCCCCTCTAAAAGCAAATACCTGGGGGCGATGCCTTTACTTCCTATATCTTTGAATAGTCAGTGATCAGCAATATATCAAGGGCTGGACGGCCATCGCCCTCCGGCCCCTGTATCGGCGTTTCAAAGAGAGATTAGGAATTTGTATTCAAGCAAGTCACAGTACAGAAGGACGGGACTTTATTGCTCAAATCGCTTAACGACCTGTTCGCTCCCTATACGGTACAGGTATCGGAAGTGCTGGAAATATGGAAATACTATAAGCACCAGACAAACGTCTTGCCTGAAAAACCAACGGAAGTACAGGAAATAAAAGACATGATCAAGCAGGTATTACAGGAAATAAAAAGGAAATAAGGCCGCAAATACAAAATTCATTAGCTGGTCGTGACGCAAACGGCCCCCTAAAATGGCGCTCCTGCACCTCACATATTTTGCCGCTAAACAATAGCTTTGAAAAATAGTTATCAACCAAAAAATATCGTTATGAATATGAAACAAAAAATCTGGGCTAACTATAGCGTAAAAGATGTGGAGCGTACCAACCGGTTTTATACGGAATTAGGTTTTACACCCAACGGGGCAAACAAATATCCTCAACTAGCCAGCTTCCTTTTCGGAGAAAATGATTTTGTGATCCATTTTTTTGAACAGGGATCACAAATAGATGAGTTTTTACCTTCGGGGTCAAAAGGTAATAGTGAGATCATTTTTACGCTTTCCGCGGAAACAGAGGAGGAAGTCAATGAATTTTCAGATAAGGTAAAAAATGCCGCCGGCAATATTATTAAGCCGGTACAAAGAGATGAGGCTAATTATTATGGCTTTGCTTTTGCTGATCCGGACGGCCATAAATTCAATGTGCTGTTAATGGACAACATGTAAGTAAGGACCAGATTGCATAACACTTAGTTTATTGTTAATGCAATCCTGTCTTATAGCTTATCTGAAATTATGCCGTACATTTGAGGTCTAAGGCAAGCCATAATGGACGAAAATTCCCAAGAACCTCTTTCCGAAGACGGTCAGGAAGCATTAAATGAGCTTAAAAGACGATCAGCCGAACTACGTGGCGAAAACGAAAAGTTGATTACCGAAATGCACGACACAGCAGAGAAAGTAAAAGCACTCAAGAAAATACCCAACTCAGATAAGCACTAGTAAAAAGCCTCCAAACGGAGGCTTTTTTATTTCCTGCAAATTAGCTATCCAGTCTTCCGGCGTGACTTTCATACGTCACCAGGCATTTCTTTCCCCAGAAATATTCTTGCCTGCCGCAGTTTTGTGAAATCATTATAATCGGCAATAACAGCATTTACGTTAATAAATCCCGACCTTATTCCTCAGGTTTTAATTGAAATTAATTTTCTAAACTCAAAAGAAAACAACATCCATAGACATACGGTTGTATGAGAAGAGGTACGATCAAGAACTAGCTTATTAACCTATGAAAGCATTATTCATCAACTGCACGCTGAAGCGTACGCCTGATTTTTCCAACACCGGTGCGCTGGCCCAAAAGGCCGCCATGCAGTTACAGGAACTTGGTTTTGAGACCGAGATCATCCGGCTGAACGATTACAATGTATTAACCGGCAATACGTCCGACGAGGGGGATGGTGACCAGTGGCCACAGATCCTGGATAAGATCAAGGCCTGTCAAATTTTTGTGATCGCTACACCTATCTGGATGGGGCACCTTGCTTCCACCTCGCAAAAAGTCATCGAGAGGCTGGATGCGATATTCCGTGATGAGGACCTCGCGGACAAAGCCACAGGGCAATATATGCCTTACGGAAAAGTCGGCGGCTGCCTGGTGACCGGTAACGAAGATGGTGCACACAGCTGCGCCGCGCAGGTGCTTTGGTCCTTACAGGAAGTAGGATTCACCATCCCGGCCAATGTCAATGCGTATTGGGTAGGCAAGGCCGGCGGCGAAAAGGATTATGTGGAGGCCGGCGGTGAACACTACCTCTATACCAACAAAAGCCTGCGTTATATGACCACTAACCTAGCTTTTATGGCCAGATTGCTGGCTGAACATCCTTACACCACCAACCTGCTGGAAGAAAACAAAAAAGCCGAAACAGAAAGCGACAAAGAAGAATAAAAATGGAAAAAGAAAGAATCAAAAACGGCGCGCGTATCCTGCTGGGTGCGGCCCTGGTCTTCGCCGGAAGCGGTCACCGGAGCTTTGCCCGCAAAGCATTCTGTGCGCAAGTGCCTGATTGGGTACCACTCAAAAAGGATGATACCGTGGTTTATTCATTCAGAAGTGGCAGACCTACTGCAGCAAACACTATATCAGGGAAAAGCAACAGATGAAGCACTGACGGGAATAGCAGAAAGCTCTGTAAACGATCAGGCGGCCACGGAATAATGATGCTTTATACTGTTTTTGTCACGACTAATAAAACGCGAACACCAGATCTCTATAGATCTGGCGTTATTGTTGAACAGACGCGTTTAATAGTATCGTTTTCGTGATCAAATTAGATGAATGGGAAAAGGAGTAGAATGCAAATAGAAGTACGCAAATCCTTTAGTGGAATAAAGATTTTTGTAAAATGATATTCACATTACAGCGATTGTCCATTTTTTAACTGAGATGTTACTTACCAAGCCGTGATTTAATTACTCTTGATTCTGGTTACAAACAGAAAAGTTATTAGCTCATCCTACACAACGTTGTTCTAGATCCATATTTTGGCTTGCACCGACCTTTTCGAGGTTCCACTTCATGTGATTGTAAACATCCATTTGCTATGTAGCTGCGCTGGGAAATGGCCATGCCAGCGGAAGCGCCGAGTGTTTTATGTTTGACGTAAGTGCCTGGTTGATCTCTGTGCATACCTGATTTTGCCGACTCGCAGATACAAGAATCGTCAGCTTTTTCACACAAGAAATGAAGGGACTTTCTTTACAGTTTGACTACTATCTCCCTGAATTTCTTTAGCGATCGGTTACCCATTCTTTTTACAAAATGCTTATGAGCTTATTTTCCGCAATATTGTCCCCGGTAACGAATACACAATATATTCCCCTCGGTAGGTTAGATACATTGATCGATATTCTACTATAGGCGTCGAAACGTGTGATCGGGTAAGTGGATACCGTTTGGCCCAGCATATTACGTACACCGATTGAAGCGTTGAACGCCTTTGGAGCTTCCAATTGAATAAAAAGGTCTGATTTCATCGGGTTGGGAAAAACTGTAAATTGAAATGAAGTTATCGGGCTGTAGTAGAATTTAATTAAAGACACTGCCGGCCTTATCGCACCTGTTGAGTCATGAAGTAGTAATGGCTGACTCAATAAAAAGTGTGTGGAGTCAATCCACTGAAAGCCGCTTGTAACGCCATCTAGCACAATTTCCGATTGGTTTTGTGTCCACACCCCTTCTATATTACCTCCATCAACGTTTGCACCTACGTAATGATCATTTTCATCGAAGCTGTATTCAATTTGATCTAGATCAAAAATGTTTAGCTCTCTTCTGGTATCAAATAATTCTGTCGTATCTGTACCGGAGATAACAGTGCTGTTGTCTATTTTCCAACGTCGATCTGAAAGGGATTGACTATAAACCTGGCAAGAGACAATCAATGTTGCGATGAGCGAAAAAAGAAGGGAGCATTTTCTTTTCATGTTGATCTTATTTATTATTGAAGTCATATACGAGGCGCGCATTTAGGTTACTAAAAGTCCTGGTCCCAACGCAAATATTCAGCATAGATATCCAGGGTGAGAATGGATATCCTAAAGCCGAGTCCCATCCACTAAAGCCGCTTCCCTCAGTTGTGACCCTTACAACGCGATCACACTCACCACCGCCAACTATACATCGTTTGATTTTCCCTGGATAAAGGAAATGGCCTGGCAAAGTATAGTTAGTAATACACTTGTTCTCTTCGTCTATTACAATTTTTACGGGATCTGAATTGGTATAGTAGGGCAAAATATTGTGTGTTGGACCATCCACTACACCCAAAAGCCAGCGAGCCGGTGTCGGGGACAAATTGATTTGCTCACAGTCAGTGATAGTGTTTCCTAAAGGTCCTGGTGCTCGAACCGAATTGAGGAGCTCAAAAGCTTTTGAAATACCTTTAAATGGAAAGTCATAAGTCATGTCGCAGTCAGTATTCGGAACACTAAGCGATGGAAAGTCACTGTAGAGGGGAGCCTGATAATAATCCCTGCTTTTAATAAAATCCCACACAGCGTCCGCATTACATAATTTATGGCTTGGCGGGGTGTGGGGGTCACAGACTATGGTGTCAACTTGATAAAAATGATATGCTCTACTATGCACGCGAGTCGAATCATACAATACCTGCTCTTGACTAAGTAGATTCTCCACTCTGTCGATTGAAGGGTCATGACATTGACCATTTGAATTTCGATAAACCGGAGAAAAATTGAGTATGGGATTGGGAATTGGGCCTGATGGATATCTAGTTGAACTGCCGGGAGGATTTATCAAATACATTTCAGGGTCTGCTATAATAATAACATCAGTCTCTTTTACTGGAATTTCGAAGGATTCCCCTTTTTTTAAATAGAACTTATCTTGACCGGAACTGGTTCCAACGAGGAGACAACAAGCGTCTGCACCTGCATCTGGTTGAGCACCAAATTTGTTGTCCTTAATTACGGTGAACCGCAAGGACACAATATTTTTATAATTTGGAAGACTTGTAAGATTGAAACGAGCCCATCTAACCACCGATGATGTTGTTGGTAAGTTACTGCACATCGGATCATCATTAATTTGATACAATTTGAATGGTATCTCCGACACATAATAGGAGCAAAATGGATCAGGAGAGATGTTTAGAAACTTGTCAAAATCGATACAATATTGCGTCTTCGTTTGCGCATTGACATTATGGACTAGGGAAAGGAAGATTAGAAATCGAAAGACTTCTTTCATGAACTTGCTTTTTATAGTTAGCAGTTGGATCTCACCAAAGTTGTTAGATTGCTTTGCAATAATTAATAGGACAAAACTTGAAAAAAAATCTAAACGATCCTAACCAGAATCTCTATACTTTAAAAGTTCTGAAATATTAAATTATCCTATAGCTAACTGCTGGTTGCGGTGGTCTATGTTGAAGCTCCGGGTAATTTACCTTTGTAATTGAACATGATGGAAAAAACTATACCTCGCTATTTTGAGTAGACAGTGCAACAGATTATTCGCGAAAGAAATTGTTAGAAGGGCTATTCAAAAGCGGTTTAGTGCTCATTTCCGTTTCATTTTATCGTCATCGACAATACCATACCGATTGCCTGTTGAAGTTTCCGGGCCAGGCCATATCAAAATGTAGCGGATAGCCTGCCAGTAGGGTCCTCGCACTGAAGCCGTAGGCATACAATGGCGTTTTCGTAGCCGGAAGGATCCTGCTGCGCCGCGGCCATATCGGCAAATAATCCCAATTGCAGGTTGTACACGGCGCTGATGTCGGTCTTTAAGGGGATCAGGTCAGGGAACAACGGCACATAAAGATCGGCATTGAACAGGCAAAAACGGCTGCCGTAAAGGCTGTTCTGCTCGTAGCTCCAATTGCATATCACGTCAATTGCTATTCTTTGACGAGTTTCCGGATCCATTCCTGTTCCCTGTATTTAAATGCGGTATAACTTGCCTGATATAACTTCCCGGCTATTCGTCACTTCATAGAAATAAATACCTGGCGGTAAATTCGAAATATTGAGGCTAACAAAGTCCTTACCTCTGATATCCTGCGGCTATCGAATTATTTACTTGGCCAACCAAGACCGGCTTAGATTCATCCCTATACGCAGCAATCCCTGCGGATGGCCTACGTGGGCTTTTCACGTCCTACGCATTTGCTCTGTTTGGCAGTTCACTCTGATCGATTTATGGCGCGGCTAGCTGGACTAGACCCCAATGTCTGGAACGTAATGGATGTATAATGTATAGCTGCTAAAAAATGAATTTATAACGTAACATTATACCAGATAGTCTTACAGACAATATTAGGGATATACACCGACCTCTATATATCCTTGGGAGAATCTTTCTCGAAGACCTGAAGTACTTGACGCCAGAATGATTGAATTTGATAAGACTTTCTCCGACATGGATCTAACAAGGTGTGATCGATCAGACAACCATTAATGCGCTTATAAATTATTTGCTTGGTACCAAAAAATTATAGAAATACAGCCTGTAATATAATATTTAGTTTCTAAACTGTATATTCAAAAGTTGGACAAAATCGAGCTACGGCAGTTTCATTTAGTATTAGTGCTAGATTCCAAGCCATATGTTTATCTCATAGAATAGCCCGGTGTAGTCTTGGTGTATAGCTGCGACCATTTTCGTTTCGACAGTGTCTCCCAATTGGTACACGAATCCTTTCGTGTCTAACTTTGTTAGTTCCTGTTCCGTAATGTATTCTGTAAGGGCGCCACTGAAAAGTAGTCAAACTTGATCTAAAAAGAGCTTAGTTACATTGTCTGATGATCTAATGTATCAGGTGCATTTTTTTACAGATTCAATGCCATTATCCCTGCTTACTTTACTCTTACACATTTCACTGATACCGATAATCTACCCAATACCTTTTTCAGATTAAAGTAACATCTTTCTTCCTTGACTTCCAGCCTGTCATATTTACCGTCGCCAGGTGTTTTTTATTTTCGGAATCAATACCATTTCGCAGCTTGATCTTGCGGAATAACTTGGTTAAAATAACCAATGTTCATTTACAAATTCTCTCATTTTTTAATCGTTCGCCATAGCTGAAAAGATATCGACGCGTAGGCCCAAATGCTATCCAGATCGGAGATTGCCGATAAGGTATGTGAAAACAACTTTCGAAATGGGAACGAATTTTCATCGATGCTTATATCCAAATTAAAGGAGATTAAAGGAAATTAATAGAGGTAAAATTTGGTTAAGCAAAGAATCTAGCGCCATGCTAATTTGTTTGCAAATTTGGCACAAAATTGTTTGCAAATTTCTTGAAAATAAGAAAGGCCCGCTAATGCGAGCCTTTCTAAGTAGTTGGTAATCAATGTGCCCGGAACAGGAATCGAACCTGCACTCCCTTTCGGAAACAAGATTTTGAGTCTAGCGCGTTTTGATTCTATATAAAATCAAATGCGCTGTTATTGCTTATTTCGCTGCATATAGCGAAAATATTAGATTAGCAAAATGCAGGAAAAATCAAAATTTGTTGTAGTATTGTTGTAGTAAAAATTCCTATGATATGGCTGCAATTGCTATTGTACTCCGAAAAGAAATTAAACAGGATGGAACATCCCCCTTAGCAATCAGGATTACTAAAGACAGAAAGTCTTCCTATATCTATCTTGAATACAGTATTCAAGAAAAGGATTGGGATAGGCAGGCTCAGCGGGTAAGAAAATCACATCCAAATTCAAGCCGTCTCAATAGTTATCTCTTAAAGAAAAAGGCGGAAGCCGACGAACGCTCATTAGAACTTGAAACAACTAAAACGGTTGTGTCAGCAAAGGCAGTATCCCAAAAGCTAAAGCCCAAAGCCGGTGACACAGTTTTTGTCCAAGCTGATTTATACATTAACCGGTTAAAGGAAGATGGGAAGTTCAATAGGTGGAACAGCGAGAAATCAAATGTCAAACATCTGAAAGGATTTTTAAAAACTGACATTCCATTTCAAGACTTAACAGAAAGCGTGTTGAAACGCTTTAAGGCACATCTGATTTCAAAAAATAAAGTAACTGAAAGGACAGCAATTAACAATTGGATAACTGTTCGATCTATTTTTAGTCAAGCGATTAAAGAAGGGGCTTGCGATCCCAAATATTATCCCTTTGGAAAAGGCAAGCTCACTATTAAATTCCCCGACAGTAAAAAGATTGGTCTAAATGCGGAGGATGTTACTCGTATTGAAGCTGCCGAAATCTCAAGACCCGAAGTTAACCACGCCCGCAACCTTTGGCTTATTTCTTTTTATTTTGCAGGGATGCGCATTTCAGATGTATTACGACTGTGCTGGTCAGATTTTCAGGATGGCCGTATGTATTATACAATGGGAAAGAATAACAAAGGTGACTCACTAAAAGTACCCGAAAAGGTTGTTGCAATACTGAAGCAATATGAGGATATAAAACAGGAGGACACAGATCTTATCTTTGCTGAGCTGCGAAGAATAAAACCCAATGATCGTTTCGAAATGGAACGGGCTATTTCTTCGCGGATAAATTCAATTGACAGGTTCTTGCGTGACGATGTTCGTAAGGCGGCAAATATTACCAAACCACTGACAATGCACATCGCCAGACACACCTTCGGGAATATATCTGGCGATAGAATACCCGTTCAAATGTTGCAAAAATTATATCGTCATACAGATATAAAGACCACAATAGGTTATCAAGCTAATTTCATTCATGGAGATGTGGATGAAGCTTTAGATGCGGTAATAAGTCCCAAACTTTAACAATGTAGAGATGAGTTCGTCTAATGAAAAATAATTATAACAGTAATTAGATTTAGTTAAATTTGCTGGTAACATTTCTTTTTTCATGAACCAAGAATCTCTTAAATCAAAATTCATTGAATGGATATTAAATACAGCACAAGTCAATTTTCCAAATGATGAGTTTCTTAGCAAAGTATTAGATCAAAAAATAGCTTTGGTTTTCAATACTACTTACAATAACGTACCTGCGATCGATCATCTCACAGAACAAGAACTGATGAGAGATTTGTTTTTAAGCTGGAAATCATCGTCATTATCATTTTTAAAAGTTACACCTGGAGTTGCTATAAACTTGGGAACCATCCCAGTACCATCTGATTCAAAAAAAATTGAACATTTAAGAAATCAGGTTTTACAATTGGAAGCTATACTTGGGTTAAATACAGACTAATTTATTTCATCATTTTCTTCCAAAATCTGCTGGATTTTCGCCCCAAGCTTCTGTTTGCCATTTTTCCACCGCGTTATGGATTGTGTTCTTTCTTAACCAATCCTCACCACGCTTAATTAGAGAGAGAACGTATTGGTTTCTATAAGTATCGTCAATTTTTGTTTTAGCTTTTTGCTTATTGACCCATGATATAGCTGTTTGGCTATCTGAATAGACAGTAGCCGATAGAGCGTGGTCTTTACAGTAAGCTAAAGCATGAATGATAGCTAGAAATTCGGCAATGTTATTTGTTCCTGCATCAATGGGACCAAAATGAAATAACTTATGCCTTGACTGGTAGCTTACACCTTGATATTCCATCTCGTTAGTACGTGTATTAAATGCACCGTCAACACAGATACTATCTTGTAATGGATTGCCTATTTTTTCTAATTCCTCGCTTGACAAACTTGTTTCAAAAGTATCGTTTCCAATAAACTCTTTACTATTACCTAAGAATGCTTTTTTTGCCTGCTCAAGTGTTGAAAAGCTTTTATATACTGCATTTTCGTATCCGACAACTTGTTCCTTGCATTCATCCCAAGTCATATATACTCCCGGTCTTCTGCCAACCCATACTGTATAGAATTTTTGTGCTTTCTTCATATTATGATGCCGCTTCAAGAGCTTTTTTATGGTCAATCTTATACCCTATGGCTTCAAGCCTCTTAGCTAGGGCAACGAGACACTCCTTTATATGCTTTTGGTAAGAAAGATATATTATTCCGTCTGTATCAGACGGGCGTTCTAAGTCGCCTTTCACTAAAATAATCGTATGTGTTCTACCAAGCTTTGATAATAACATTCCCATTTCAAGAATCACGTTTTGCCTTGCTCGATGTTTTAAAGCAGATTCTCCTTGTCTAAGTGAGTAACCCATGTCATCTGGTGTTAAAAGAACAATGCCAGCACTTGCGGCTCCATTTTGACCAACTTGTTTATCAAGTGCTTCAATCAGAGTAAGCCCTTGTCCACCTATTTTAGCTAGTATAAATGGAGCTATTCCCAACTTTCCAAGTATTAGTTCTAATTGATCCCTGCTTGTTTCGTCATGGCCATAAACTACAAAAACTTCGGAAGTGGTAACGTGAGCAACTGTAGCAGATTCAGTAACAATCCCGTTTTCATCAATACTATTAATTAACTTCTGAATAGTACTCTTAGATGGTCCTCGGCCTTGGCATTGTAAAGTTTTTGTGCTGGGATACCATAAAAGGACTCCTCCATCATTTGTACTAAATTTATGTGCATTGGTAATTTCCGACCAGTTCCCTACAAGTCCGTTTGTATTTACCAAGTTTTGCAATGCTTCAAGATTGCCAAAAAATTTGCCCATGGGTTTATAGTTTTGGTTTTATAAATATATTTAAATAACAAGTTACGTTAGCTCTAAAATAAATATTCCAATTTGGATTACAAAATGCAGATTAAAGAATTTTCACTCCAAATTTATAAGCCATTTTTTGTCCATATGCATACCAAGGTATGTGTATGAACAAAACTATACGAATATTAATATCGTCTTTAATATCGGCCATTCCTCGAAAGCCTTGTTTTAAGGCACTTTCACACTACTATTATTTATTCAGCGATCAATTCACAGGGCTAATTTTTGTACAAATATAAACCTTGGTTCATATGTGTACATTTTGCCTCTGTAATGCAGAGGGGTTTACCTACAATGCAAAAAGCAATCGCATATTACCGCGTATCTAGAATAAGGCAGGAAAAAAGCGGCTTGAGTCTGGAAGCACAGCAAAAATCAGTGATGGATTTTGCCAAGGCTTCCAGCTTGAAGCTGGTGAACGAATATCAGGAAACCCGTTCCGGCATGCGTAAAGGTAATCCTATGCTTACCGCAGCCATTGCGGAATGTTATAACTGTAATGCTATCCTACTGATTGCAAAGCTGGACAGGCTAAAGCGCAATGTGGCCTTCATCGCAACCCTTATGGAGTCCTGCATCCGGTTTCGCATTGTAGAGCATCCGCATGCAGAAGAATTCGAGCTGCACATCCTTGCAGCAGTGGCACAAAAAGAAGGGCGGGATATTAGCAAACGCACTAAAGATGCCTTGGCGGCGGCCAAACGGCGCGGCACCCTCTTAGGCAAATACGGCCGTGACGTCTTATCCAAACGCAACAGGATAAGAGCGGACAAATTCGCCCTTAAAATGTGCCCGATTATTAACGCGATCAGAAAGCAGGGTAAATGCTCCCTTCGCTCTATTGTCGATGAACTCAACCGCATAAATGTGCCCGCTTACAGGCAAGGCAAATGGCACTTAAATACAGTGTATAATCTTATCAAAAGGCAAAAGCAAATAACTTCCATAACATGAGTGGCATAATTACCGAACGACAGCTACCGAAACGGAAATACAACATTGCTGCAAGGCTGGAACTGATGAACCGTAAAGATCACGAAATAGCCATAAGGCACCTACTGACGGCATTGCAACCGGCATCAAGGTCTTCATTGTATCGTTGGATGAATACGCTTGAAACCGATGTATTCGAGATCAAATATTCCTGTCAGCAAAAAATAGCCGCGGTCTTCGGCTGTAAGGTCGATGATCTGGTAGATTAGAGATAACTGCAAAATCCGATTGAACAAACAATAAAAATTCAAACAGTGAACAAAACAACAATTATTTTAATGAGCTGCATTACTATCGTGTCCCTGATGGGCTGCAAAAAGGAGGAACAATGCGGCGTTAAGTCAGGCGGTAACGGCTTTGTACCATCTGTAGACAAACCCGTCATGTTCTGGCTTGACCATGACCACAAGGCCGGAAAGCTTACCATTACCAGCATGGTCAGGCACAAGACCGGGCAGGAAGAAAGTTATTCCGGCTGGGCGCAAATATTGCAGTATTACAACAGCCAGCCGGAATGTGGTGCATCAGGTGTCGCGCAGATCAGCATCGATAAAGGGCAGCAGTACGACTACACCTTTACCGGGGAAGATGGCCGGACTTTTACCGGGTCATTCGCTACTGATTGCACCGATGATTGCCAAGCCGTCTTAGTTCAATAACCTTAAACCCATCTACAAAGAATATGAAACCATTCCTTACTGCCGCAACTGCGGTACTGCTTATGCTTGCCTCGTTTTGCGGCAATGCACAGGGCTTCGGTAATACACCTGTTACCAAAGGCACTTCACCAAAGTTTATCTGGACGAACTGGACGAAAGCACCGCAAAGCCTGAAAGATGCAACCAAGCTGATTATCACCCGCAGGGGAAGCACGTTGTATGACTTCATTCAAAGTGTGCTAACAGAGGAAGATGTCGCTTACCCGGAAGTCGATATTGCCCTGATTGACCTCAATGGGGATGGTGTACTCGGTATCGGTATTCAACTGCGGTCACGCAGTTGGTGCGGTACTGCCGGGTGTGCCTATGAAATGTATGATAACGCCGGGATCATCTATGTGATCGTAAGTGACACCGATCTGAAACCTGCTGTGAATGGCGTTGAATCCAGTGCGAAAAAGTATTTCGTAATGGAAGCCAACAAAAAATGCCAATACCACGGGATCAACGATACTCCGGCCATATTTATAACCAAAAAAATCTAACCCTTATGAAACACAATACAATTTTCCTTTCCGGCATAATCGCCCTTGTTGCCTGCCTGTTCTCCTGCGGTAAAGACAATCCGGCACCGGATAATAATAACAACGGCAACAACAATAACGGGAACAATATCGCAACAACTCTTCCGGTGAACTGTGATTTTGCAGTCCTGCAACCTAAAGCGGCAATCCAGAACGTGAACGGTGTAAATTATACCTATACGCTAAACCTACCCGGTGCCATTTTGAACCCTGATGGGACTTGGAAGCCTTGCGTTCCAACTGGCACGGACAGTTTCAGCACTGGAAGCAATTACTGGCATGGCACTGTTATTCATGGGGTATTGATCGGCGATGTAAGCAAACTGCCTGCAATAAACAAAGTCACCATTAAATCACAGGTTTCACAGGTCAACCAAGGAACGCAAATACGCCTGTGCGATGGCAATGGTATTGTTGCAGAATCGGCACAGAACAATCAAGCCGATACGATTACGGAAGTCCTTAATGTCGGCGGTAAGAAAGCCGAAAGGCTCTATTACTATGTCGGCGAGGCAACTGTATTTTCAGTAGTGATTGAATAATATAATACTTCCAGTTAGAGCTGGGTGTTTGGTTCAGGCTGTCATTCTTGACAGCCTTTTATTATTCCCAATGATAAACCGAGCCACAAACGACGGCACAGTTATTTCTTCTTATCCTTTAAAGTTAGATTGAAAACTTCTCGTTGTAACAGTTCTCTCTCTTCCGCCGTCATTTCGCCGTTATGCAGGGCATTAAAATAGCTTTCGCCAAATCTGATAATCTTTTCAATGTTACCATCAGTTAAGGCGGTTTGATATTGACGATACAATATTTCAATCTTCAATTCTATTTCTCCAATCATCTGCATGGTTTTATTTGGAAAGAATGCAGGCATGTAATTAAATTCTGAAGTTCAACAAAGATAGTATTTCTATATGCGTAACCCTCCTTGTTAAAGGTAAAACAAATGCTAAATAATTTTGAAAATGTGTCCTGCCTGTTTGCGATGATGGAAATTGAATTTTAATCATCATTACAGAAAGGCCGCCAGTATTACTGGCGGCCTTTCGCTTTATAGGGGCAAGATTCAGGGTATGAATTTGGGGTTATTCTTTTTCTTTATGGAATCCATATTAGCCATGAATGTTTCCCGGGCTGCTTGTGGCTGCTCCATCTTTTTCTGTGGCTCTTCAATCTTTGTTTCTTCTTGATTTTGAGATTGCCGGATGGCCTTTACTTTGTTTAAAAATTCTTCCCGTTCAGAAGCCAACTTATTTTCCAGTGTTTGTTGTGGGTCAACATATCCGTGTTCTTTTGCTGTGGCCTCAACTTCTTTTCTATAACCTTCACGGATATAAGATAACGCTATCTCCGGGTCAATTTTCTTTCCGGCATTGCCGGGCGTTCTATTCAACACTGCTTGGTGAAGGGGAAGCGTATTCATGCGGTAGCTTTGCTCCGCTTGTTGAAGATGCTTTACAGAAATTTCGATTTTGGCCTGCCCTTCGTAATCACTGCCTTCATAATAGGCTTTCAGGAAATCTGGTATATCTACTCTATCATCGTCCATTTTTATTGCGTTTTAGAATAATAATGTGATAAAATACTGTAACCTTTTCGGGAGAAGTGCCATGCAGGGAACCGCCAAGCCTCAACGGAAATCTCTTAATGAAATGCTGCTGGAAGATACCAAAAAATACATTTACGGCAGTGAATTCAGGGATTGGTTCTTGCTCCATGAACCGGAAAGCCTGCCACGCTTCGGGCATCTTGTCCGAAAGGCTATGAGCCATTATGCCGGTGATCGTTATAACCCGCATGAGCATGGCCTTATCCACGAAACCTTTTTAAGAGGTATCGTAAGGGATGTTATTTCTTATAAAATCCTGCATAAGGATAAAGAATATGATTGGGAATGGATTGATGTGATGCTGCGCAAATACATTGGTGCAGCTTTAAATATTGAATTGCCTTATAACGAAGCCCGGTTTAATGAAGGTTATAAGGTACAGGGGCGCAGTACAACATTCCTGCTTAACCCGTATGTAACCCATTAATGCAATTTTGGCTTATTGGATTGCTGTTGCTGCCGGATCGTCTGTAAACGCTCTTTAAAGTCTTCTGCTGGCTGGTTCTTTAAAAGAGCATTATGCTGGTCAATTTCTTTTTGGAAATCTGCCACTTCCCGCATCATCTGTTTACTGGAAGCTTCCGGTATATGTTTAGCGCCGCCATAGTGTGCCGCAACAATACTATGCGCCTTCGCCAATTCCTGCCTTTGTTGCAACTGCGCAGCAGGCGTGGAAATGTCTGTGTTACCCAATGTTGAAAATTCTTCAAGTGGCGTTTGGGGCTTTTGGCTGTGCCATTGCTGCATATGGGCGGCAATACGCTTTTCAAACCTCCGCTGGGTCGTAACAGGCATAGCTTCCCCGGCTTTCTCGTAAACAGCGGCAACAGCGGTTATTTCCTGTTCCATTATCTGGAATGCCTCTTGGCGTTGTTTGTTATGGATATGTTCCAATATCTGCAATTGGGTTCCCTGCTCGCTATCGCGCTGCTCTGATGCCAGATAGAGGTCATACATTTCTTCCATTTCTTCGTTGGTAAAGGTTTCTCCCTCATTGGCACGTTGCAGGAACTGGCTAATCTCTTCTTGCTTTTCCTGATGCTGTTGATTAATTATTTTCATCGCATGTCTGCCGTTAATACCCCATTCTTCCAGATGGGCATTCCTCATGTGGTCGATCTCCTTTTGCATCCCTTCTGAAAGCTGGCCATCGGTATTGAAAGCGCCTTTAATGCTGCGCTCTGCTTCTGCCAGCTCTTTACGTGCTTCGTTGCTGTCTTTCAGGTATTGCGCCCATTCGCGGTCGTGGCGCTCATTCACTACTTTAATCATAAAATAAGATTTTGAATTTTCACTAAAGGCGGGGCTTAAGTTTTTGACCCTGCTGTTGTTGTCTTAATTTGTTCATGTTTTCCAAAAAGGCGTTGCGGGCTTCTTGTGCGCTATCCGGTTTGGGCGTTTCGGGTTGAGCCTTATGTGTCACAGTTTGCTGTGTACGGACAAAGGCGATAGCGTCTTTTTCGCTGATAAGCACCTTGTCTTTCAGGCGCTGCCTGACTTCTGGCATTTTAATTCCGTCCAGATGCCGGACGAGGTTAAAGGAACGTCCGGTATGATCGACTACCATATAAGGGATGCGGCCAAAGCCTTGTGAGATCGTGTAGCCCTCTTTTTTTGCTGCTTTCATAAAGCTGGTCGCATCGGGCGCTTGCTGCCATAAGGCTGTAAGGGTCTTTTTCATTTCCGGCCTGCGTGGGTTACGCCGGGCGGTAGGCGTATGCTGGAACTCTGCTTCCATCCGGGCGCGGGCTTTATCATGCTTGTAATAGTTCTTTTTCACATCAATCATAATTCCTTGCTCATGGTTATAGCGATCGTAAACAACATGGGCATGGGTTCTTAATTGCTTTTTGTGCAGTACGATCGCCCGGCGCTGTTCCTGAAAGCCCAATTCCCCAGCTAGAATATCAGCAGCCCTTTGCCAATCCTTATCAGACATCTTTAGCGCCTCATTGGGGGAAGGATTGATAACAGCATGGTATAGCCCCTTCCGGCTGCGTGTCAGCTGTTCATTGAGCGACATATCCCCTAAGAAGTTGCGTAGGTCTTTCTCAGTGAATTGTCTCATACCATCCACATCCAGGATGCGGATGGCCTCATTCTCGTTCAGTGTCAGCAGATAGCTTGCCAATTGGCGGCCATGTCCCCGTGGTTTACCCTTGATTACCATGTTTCAGTGTTTTCCTTAAGCGGTCTGTAAGTGATTTAATGTCGTGAAGCAACTGCGTAATGAGCTTCATCGGCACCGTAAAATTTTCGCCCTTCCCGTTCATGTGCCGGGCTATCTGGTTTAAATTGGAACCCTGTTTCCCTAACTCAGCCAGCAGCTTGTGCAGTAGTTCCCGGTCAGGATTGGGCTTCTTGATAAGGGGGGCGGCACCTATTGTCCGCAGCCTTATCCAATCGCTCAAACTAAATCCGGCTTCAGCGGCGTTGGTTTCCAGTTGTGTTTTTTCTGACGGCTTGACACGTACCCGCACCGTAATCGTGCGGAATGTATCACCATCTTTTGGATGATGTTTCATGGTTTCATTTTTACTGCGACTGGTTTGCGGGAGTGTCCAGAGAGGCGTTCGGCCTCTTTGGCAAGGCAGGCTGTAGATACCTAAACATTTCGTTTTGTAGCTACAGCCACTGTCTTGCGTATCGACAGATACTCTACAACGGCAACCCAAAATGTCAAGCGGCAATCGTTACTAAATACCTGTAAATACTATATAATACTTCGTAAGACCAGTTCGTACTTCTTCGGATAATCAGGGGCGCTTAATTGGTTTGGAAAAGAAAAAACGGAAGGCTGCACCATCAACATACTGACACGCTGGCACTACGCCTTCCGTTCTTCATCTGTTACAGGCTGTTTTCTATGTAGGGATTACTATCGTACATATTGGAGCCATCGGGGTTCTTCAACTCCGGCATTTCATAGTAAGCCAGCTTGGGAACAACACATACCGGGTGTTCTTCGATAAAGACAAACATGTTTTTATCTGACTCACGCCTGATTTCTTCCGGGGTGAATAGTTTACGGGCGTTTGTTTCTATGTCTGATACATTACCCATCCAGTCATGTGAATAAATGACATTTGTGGACTCTCCGGCGAAGTCGCTGAAATAATCGGCTGTGTAGTTATCACGCACACCTGTAACGATCTTCACGGATGTGTTGGCTATGGCGGTTTGCCATGAATTACCATAGAGGGCATTCATCTGGTTGGCATCTTGGAAAACAGGGAAAAAACTGATGCCGTAGCCTGCGTAGCTGGATAGACATATTGAAAATTCAGATACGAATCCGAGGGCAGCTGCTTCGTCACATAGGAACGCGGTTCTGGTTGCTTTATTGGGCTTGCGAACAACTGCGCGCATTAATGTAGTAACCACTAAACGCAACCACCTACCGTGACTGGCAATCTTATCTGGCGGTATAATAATAAATACCGCCGTGTCTCCATCTGTAATAGAGAATGGGTTTAGCCCGGAAACAAGGTTGTCCTGCAGGGCGCTTGATTTAAGGAAGTTAGTAGCTTCATAACAATTGGTCATGATTGAGGCAAAGGTTTCTGCAGAGGCCATCATTGCGGCAATCTCATTGGCGGCAGCTTGTAAGGCTGCACCATTAACCGGGTCGGTGCTGGTTGCCATATCTGCCAGCATACTATCCCATTCTTGGCCGGATTTCCGGCACCATTCCCATAAGGTTGCCAGTGACCTTGCTTTACCTTCCTGCGTAACAGCTATATGAAGCAGGATAGCAGAAATAATGTTACGGGCTGATGATACAAAAAATTCATTACGGTCTCCATCTGCCTTCGAGGGGCAAATGAGTTCTGCGATTAATGATACATCATCGATAAGGTGTGGGCTGGACTTATCAGACAAAAAATCGAGCGGGTTATAGGTACTGTTACCTTGAATGTTGTCAGGTAAAATATTCCACGGATTAAGGAGGACAACTTTTTTACCTGTCTTTCTCATGTGGTTGGCTGTAATGGCGGCAAGCTCTCCTTTTATATCAGTGATAACCCAACTTCCTGTATAACCACCCATGCCCATAAGGTTTGGAATAAGGATGTTTTTTCCTTTGCCGGATCTGGCACCACCCATTAAAATCAGGTGGCCTTTATCAGAGTAGGTCATGCCGCCGCCAATATAGAAGCCGGTATTGCCTTTGTATTGCTGCATTACTTCATTGCCAGCAATCGTAGCCGAAGCATGCATGTTCGACTTTAATACCAGTTCTGTAACGCTGATGCGCCAGCGGCGGAAAACAACAAATACGGGAACAGACAACAGCAGATTGATACCAAGGAAGGCAAACAGGTAGGGGGATTGCAGGATGCCGGGGCCAAGGATATGCACCAGAAGCTGGAATACCGCCCAAAGGGCAAACCAGATCAGGACACCGCCCGCTACCATAGCGAACACCATAATAGCCGGAAGAGCGTGAAAACGCGGCACTTCACCTTTGCTTTGAAGGAACTTAACGTAGGAACGGACATAGCCGATAAGTGACCCTATAAGGGTAATAGGCGTAAGGATGGCCGCTACGATCACCAGAACGGTACGGGCATTCATTTTTGATTCCGGCTTAATGCGGAACAGTTCAATGATCTGCTGCCTGAAGGCTTTGTAATTAAACAGGCGAACTTTGAATACAAAGTTTTCCCACCGCTGTACCACTGAAAATTTTGGATGTTGCATAAGTGCATTTTTGAAAGGAAGTGAATTGATATACTTCTAAAGCCCGTCATGGTCGGGGTAATGCATCTCTATCTGTGGGAGCGCGGATTGGATTGTTCATTGCTTTTCGTTTTGTCTGGGTGGGCATGGCGATGCCCATAGCCTGTTGACAGGCTTTAAATGGTCTATTTATTTAAAGTGTTGTTTAGCTGACCGCTGGATTCGTGGCCGCTATGCTTTGGGGTGGGTCTGGGTAAGCATATCAATTGTGGCTTTGTGCTGATGCTGCGCAATGCCTTCGGCTACTCCGGTAAGGAAGGGACTTCCCATTTCCGTTACATCCGGCAATTGCTTGGCTGTTTCAGGCTCGAAGGCGCTTAAAAGAAAGCCTTCATAAAAACCCAAGGCGTAGAGCTGGTCGTTACTCAGGTTGTGGTTTTTCATTAGAATGTATTTTGTGCATTTTTGTTAAGGTACTCGTGGATAGAAGCCACATCGTACAGAATAATTTTACGTTCCGGCTGTGAGTAGCGCAATGCGCCTGTATCACGCAGCTTTTGCAAAGTGGTCTTGGATTTAATGCGAAGCATCTTCATTGCTTCTTCTCCGCTTATCCATTGGTCTGCTGCTTCTGTTGGTTGGACTTTGAGTCTGGCAATTACTTTTTCCAGCAGCAGGAAAAAGGCTTTGTCTTCGATGGCAATGATCTCCATAACGGGAAAGCTGGTTTTATAATGATTGGTAATTGATGCCGTCACTACTTCTGATAATGACTGAACCCTCATTTTTTTCAGGGTCAGCGCGGGACTGGTTAAGGCCAGCCTCCTTTGATTTTTCTTTGGTCAGAGACCATTCTTTACTGTTCATTTTGCTTAATTTTAACCGTTAGTTTTTTGCTTTGAATTGTTGCAATGTTTAATTCAAAATCAAAATTCAACATTTTCTAATTACTTTTTGTCGCGGAAATTCCGCTTTTAAAAAGCCAACACCAATGGAAGTAAATCCGTTTCTATTTTATTTATTAAGAGATATTTTGTTTCATGAAGTAGCTTTCTTTTTGGAACAAGTAAGCTACACAACAGTAGCCCAATATCTTTCAATCGTACGTTCAGTTGGCAGGAATTTTGAAAGGGTAAAGGTGCTGACCCAAGCACGAATAAAAAAAGTTGACACGCCAGAAAAAACTGGTGGATTTATTCGTCAAATTGTTGATAAGAGGAAAAGTTTCAATATTCCTTTGAGCCAGCTAAATCAACTTGCTCGAAGTGTATCATTTCTGGGTAATTATTCTGGATGGCTTGATTTTGTAAATGAGTATAACAGTAAATCAATGAGAATTTTAAGCGGTACTTACCGCTTCGAGAAATATAAATCCTATGACTATAATTCTTTGTCTGAAAAGGGAATTATTACTGAAATACGAAATGCAGTTTTTTCGGAATTAATTAGAATAGTTGATTTGAAACGAATAGAAGGCGCTTTAGAAGGTAGAAAATATCACAACCTTTTAGTTGATGATAGAGAAAGGATAATCCTAAGATTTGAAGAAAAAGGTGACTTGAATAACATCAAATTATTAAGAGATGAGTTTTATAATGCTTCCGAAATACAAGGCCGCCATCAGGTAGCTGAAAATATATCGTATGTAATAACGAATTATGTTCCTCAAATAATTGGGTCGTTCATCTTAGGAGCAATTCATAAGAATACATATAACAGGCTATCTTTAAAAAAAATCAGTATTAAGGACGTTGCTTTTTTTTCTCCAAAAAGAAATGAATATTTTCTATTAGCGGATTTATTTTTACTTGAAGAAGGATTGGTAGTATGGCTCTTACAGCATATGCCGCTTTTGATAAGCGCAATTCGAACGCACAATTTCGGTCATAATAATTCCGAAAAGAATACAATTAATCTAAAGCAAATCGAAAACACATCGAAAACAAAGGAATACTCTAAGGTTGTTATATGTACTTATACAACTGAATACGACTATATCTTAATTAATTATGGTTTCGAGTATTTGAATAATGATAGTTTCTTAAGCCTTGAAATGAAAATTCCATATTTGGGATAACTATTCACCCTTGACTTTTATAAAAATATGAGATATGACAAGTAGTATTACAGGTACAGGAGTGGCCATGCAGTTATTAACTGAATACCAAATTACACAGCTTAAGGAGAATTGGAAGGCCGCAGCATTTTCTGAGCATAATGTTGCCGTTGCTTATATAATGGCATCTCAAGACAATAACCTTCCAGACAACACGCCTCAAATAAAAAAATGGATAATTAGTGAATTAAACGGGAATGACCCAGATCAAGCTTTTGGGTTATACATTGATAACGATGAACCAGTTTTAGGCGTTTTTAATTTAGAGATTTTTGATGAATTATCTAAAATGGGATTTATTGTTCATAACCATATAGCTTTTACAAATGATTACCCAATATCTGTTTTTAGAGACGTAGCTAAAGAGATTGGGCAAATCATTGGTAATGATGAAGGGCATGAAAAAGCATTTGAAAGGGCTTTAAAAAACAATCTATAGAATAACTCTAAGTGCGCTTGTTTATCAATTTCTCATTCAAGTCTTTGAATCCTGAATAACTATGCCTTTTGCAGCCTACCAAAATATCATGCTTTGCGAATTCAAACGCAAAATTATTGGTAGCCATATCTCCCGCTTTGTCATTGTCCATGTATAACAAAACAGAGCTAACAGCACTTTCTTTCTTTGTGATTTCCTCCGCTACTTCGTGCCAGAAGCTGACCGAGTTCAGTATATAGGTATCGCATTTCGGCACCGTTATTTTCTGCATTTCAAGATCGCTTAGAAAATCCCAGAAGCCTTCAAAAATTGCAGCCCTACCGTTGTCCTGTCCTTCGATCAGGGTATATGTTTTAGGCCGTGTGCTTGTCTTGAAACTCTTGCCTGTAGACAGATTGGGAATACTGATTTCGTAACCGCCTTTATAATTAGCAAAAGCAAAGCCGTTCAGCTTGCGGTCTGGATTCTCAACGTCAGAAAGAAACACTTGTTTCAAATACAGATTGGCAATTGCAGGCGTTATGTGCCTGCGGGAAAGTTCTTCGAGCAAAGCAGGAAAGAATATCTTTTGATGCAGCTTTATAATCTTAAATCTGGGTTCTTCAATTTGCGTTGCATCATCTACCTGTTGCCTGAATTGCTGTTTCTTTTCCTTACGCATAGCGGGTAAATCCGGCACGTTAGAAAACCCCTTTAATGCTTGCAGGACTTCCTTTGCATCTACTTTGCGATTGAGATTATAATATTCACACCATAGCGCGATAACATCACCACCACTAACACCGGACGCGCTGACATGACCGAAATCATGCCAGCGGTTTTTGCGCTCATCTACCTTGAACGAGGCTGTCCTTTCTTCGGGACGAAAAGGTGAAAAATACCACAGTTCACCGTTACGGCCTTTGCGCGAATATGTACCGCCAATATACTCTACAATACGATGGATTGGGATTTGGTTTGCTTGCTCAATATTCATTAGGATGGCCTTTGGTTCAGGTAATGACAACCGGGATTGAGGTTGGTTTAACCGGCGTTGAAGGTATCAATATATTTTCGGATGTCGCTGACCCGCCATGCCGTGGTACGCGGCCCCAGCTTTACGGCTGCCGGGAAGCGCCCGGTTTTGATACCTGCCCAGAATGTGCTTTTCCCTACCGGGATAAAGCGCAAAACATCAGGCAGACGCAAAAAGCCCTCTTGCGGCAGCATAAGTATTTCCTGTTTTGTATCGGTAGTCATGAAATCAGTCCTTGTAATTGGGTATGAAAAGAAAAAAGCCGCAAGATATTCCTGCGGCTCCGGGAAGTGGTTAAAGCTGTGGCACAAGATCAGGCGTTTGGATTACCGCCGCTGGAGTCTGCGTTGTATCTGTGCCGTTAAGTTGGAATCTTTGCAGGAAGTCACAAATCTTGGTGGCTTCACTGGCGGCGGTAAGGATAGCTTTCTTATCGTCTTTCAATACTTGCAGCCATGAAGCAATGTAGCTGGCATGGTCTGATTTGGGCGCATTTGTGATTTCCAATTCAGCACAAAGGAAAGCACTGCCTAATTCTGCAATCAGTTCTTCAAAAGCATAAGGCTTGCTGCCAAAGCGGCTATTGCCTAAACGGTCACAACGGGATTTATGCCCTGTCCAATGCGTCAGTTCATGCAGCAGGACGGAATAATAGCCTTCGGTGGCTGTTCGGGTTGCCGTGTCAATAAAGCGCTCCTGAAACGGCATTGTGATACTGTCTATAGCAGGCGCATAAAACGCCCGGTTGCCGCCATGCTTTACTATTGCCTTTGTATTAGCAATAAACGTGTCAACCTTTGCAATCCGTTCCACAAGTGGCGCTGGTTCAGGCTGCGGCTGTGCGTCTGGTGTATAGCTGGTTAACTGGCATCGGTTGAATACGTAGGAGGTTTTTACAAACGGAATCTTTTTGATCTCGCCGTCCTGCTCACGTTCAAACGTATCATAATAAATAATCATGGTGCCTTTTTGGCCACGTGCAATGTGCTCTTTTTGAGCCTTCCATTGATTGAAACTCGCCCATTCCTGTGTTGTAAAATCCTGCGCTGCGGCAGATATCCAAAGCAGCGGGATATTGATTCCTCTGTATTTGTTTCCGGTGGTGACATTTTTTGGCATCGTATATGGGCTCACTAATCCTGCGTTCCAAGGCTTTTGCCAAGGCGGTGTTCCTTTCTCCAGCTGGGCAATAATCGTATTGGTAACCGTCTGGTGAATATCCAAACCTCCTGATTTAACTGCGTCTGCTGGTTCGGGGTGTGTCTTAGTATTCATGGCTATTTCCTTTCTGACTCTTGATGGTTGATACGGGATGCCCAACCGGGGCATTGAGCAACGAAGTCAGCAAGAATTTTGGAAGGGCGGGGATGGCCGAAGGACAGGCGAAAATTATTGTTGATGTCGGACGCGGCCCCGGTTATCCCGTAAGCGCGAAACCATCAACATTGCGTCAGAAAATGATTAGCCTTAAATCCTGTCAGCCGGAAAACCAAACCGTACGCATAACAAAAGGGCAGAGATAAACTCTATGCCCTTTGTCACACGTTATAAAATTCCGCTGGATGATATAATAGCTAACACATTAGCCAAAAGCGGTCAAGGATTATTTTCCTATAGCTGTTTTGGCATTCAATTGTATGACATTGCTTATACCAATAGGCTTAGCCTTAGCGTCTGGTGAAGGCTGTTGTACAAGGGTATCAAGATAATCAGCCCAATCTTGCATCATTTGCTTGCGTTCATCTAAAAACTTAGCACGGTCATAAGCCTGATCTACTTTGCTTTTAGGTATATGTGCTAATTGGCGGTCTATAACCTCATGTCGATATTTCAGCTTTTCTTTAATAGCGCTCATAGCAAGGGCACGAAAGCCGTGCCCAGTCATGATACCTTTATAGCCAAGCTTATCCAATCCGCTAAGGATTGTTGCATTGCTCATTGGTTGTTTAGGTTTGGGAATGCTAGGAAATATAAGTTCCTGCGATGCCGCTTTGTTGTTGAATACAGGTTTAAGCAGGGCAATGGCTTGTTTAGAAAGCGGCACTATATGTTCCCTACGTTTCCGTGTTCCTACTTTTTTCATTCTCCCTGCTGAAACTATCCATTGTTCTTTATTCCAATCAATTTCATCCCATCTCGCCTTTATCAACTCATTGGTTCGCACGAAAGTTAAAAGCATAAACCGGATGGCTAGAATGGTCTGCGGATATATCCGGGTTTCGTTGCGGTAAATTGCTTTTGCGAAATCTTTTAATTCATCAACTTCAATCGCGGCGAAATGTCCACGTTCAAATCTTTTTAATGTTCCTTTTAAGTCAACTGTTATATCCCTTACGCCTCGGCCTGTAGAGGCTCCATAACGGAAAATGCGTCCAACGTATTGCATGGCTCTTCTTGCCAACTCGTGAGCACCACGCGCTTCAATTTTCTGAATACAATGAAAAAGAATAGCCGGGGTAATTTCAGTAATTGGATAAGCCCCCAAATCTGGAAAAATGTCCATTTCCAGCCTGTAAAGAATGTCGGCCGCATGGCGCTCGCCCCAAGTATCTAAATTGTATTGATACCATTCTCGGCCTACTAATTCTAAAGTCTGATTCGCTTTATATTTTGCTGTCTGTTTTTTATGCTTTTTTACAATTGCAGGGTCTTGGCCGTTTTTTAATAAGTTTCTTGCGTCATCTCTTTTTTGTCTGGCATCCGCAAGTGAAAGAAAAGGATAATCTCCAAGCGTTACACGCTTCTCCTTTCCAAAATGATGGTACCGATAACGCCAGCTCTTATACCCGGTGGGGCTAATTTCCAAATAAAGGCCCTTTTGGTCATAAAGTTTATAAGGTTTTTCCCGGGCGGTAGCACTACGACATTGAAGATCGTTCAGATTCATACTCTATCTCCTGATAGTTAAAAGTGGGCCAAACAAAAAATGCTCTAAAATTTTGGCCCACTTTTTGCCCCATTTTCTAGGAGGATAGTCCTAGATTGTAAAAGACATTGTAGGAGTACTGTAACACACAACCCTTGAAAATACAAGGATTTTGGACGTTACAGGAGTAGGAATTTGATCTTATTTTGGGGAAAATGGTGGCTGAGGAGGGATAACGATCCTACTGGTTAATCAATTGATATTAATGCAAAACTTGTTTCATCATTTCGAGTTATGCCCCCAAAAATGCCCCTAAATTAGGGGCATTGTATAATTTTAATTTTATTTCCTTTTATGATTGATATGGCCCTAAAAATTTATCGCCATTGAAATGTACAAGATGATCTGGATTGTCAGCAGTCCAAACTTCAGTTTCCCAAGCAATGTCCATAATATATTTTCTGAAGTCATTCCTTGAAATAAAAGCAGTAACAAAGATTAATTCAGCTTTGCAATTCTTAAGCGTCTTTTTCAATTCAAGAACTCGCTCCTCACTCATAGGCCCCGAACTATAAACGGCCTCTATTAAATAGAGCCAGTTTTTTGATTTACTATAGGCGACAATATCTGGTAATTCATCGTTGGATAATTCAAAGCCAAGCAATTTAAGTTCATTGTCAAGTTTATGGAGAAACTTATTACTGGTATCACCGATATACAGAACATTACTTCCTGCCCCGTATCTTGGCAGAAATTCTTCAATAATTTCTCTTTGCAGCTGATTATGTTCACCCTTAGAGAATTCCAGAATGATATTTCCTGGAAGAGTAATAGGTATCTTGGGAATGTTCCTTTTCCGCTCAAGAGTTTCTGCAAGCGGAGGACGATTTTTTAAAAATAGTTTCAGCTTAATATCCCACTGATTAGTATTCCAAAATGTGATTAATGTTTTAAATTCCGAATTCAATGTGTAACCACGAGTAGGATCATTAGTAGAGGCATTTGGATTTTTAGCACTATTTAAAATCAAGTCAGCTAAAACAGGGAGCTTAAGATGCTTACGGCGAATATCATCATACGAACCGGGAGAGATATTCTCTTCAAAATGTTCATTGATAAATTTTATTATTTCTCTTGTTGTTAAGTGTCTGCCCTCGGTTTGTCCTTTTGCGTCCTTCCAAGATTTAGTAACACCAGCAACAGCAAGGAAGCACATCGCCATACTTTGAAGTGCCTTTGGCGTCTTTTTCTCAAAAGGAATTCCAACTGCGTCCAAAATCGCCAAGGCTTCATTAATCAGTTTGTGATTCAGCTCAGATTTTGTCGTCTTAATAAATTCTTTCATGGTACTATGCAGCTTCTTCTTGCTTGACTTTAGATTTGGTTTTGGACTTTAAATTAAAGCAATTTTTCAGTTCTAAGGCTATTTTATATGCCAGTAATGGGGGAACAGCATTGCCAATCTGATTAAACTGGCTAGTTTCCTGTCCGGAGAATTCAAACCAATCAGGAAAACTTTGAAGTCGCGCCGCCTCTTTTATCAAAAGCCTTCTTCTTCTTCCGTCTGGAAGTCTGACACGCTGCATATCACCTGTTGCTCCCGCCAAATTGCGGCAAGTTAATGTTCTTGCAGGGCGATCAGCATACAAATCTCTTGGATTAACACAATCTGACGCTTTTTCGTATTTTGCGATATATGCATCCTGTGCTGCATTCAAAAATTTACTTTCTGGCGGAGTTTCGGACATCAGATCTCCGATAGCCTCACCTACAACAGTTTTTACCTTATCAGGTTCAGGAAAAGAAAACGCGGATTTATGCCCTATAACAAATAAGCGCTCACGATTTTGAGGAACACCATATTGCACTGCATTAAGCAACTTAAATTCTATAGTATAGCCTAAACTTTTGAGTTGCTCTAAGACAATTTCGAAATACCACTTGTTCGCGTAGAGCAGTCCTCTTACATTTTCAAATAGGAATACTTTAGGTTTTACTTGTTTAATAGCATCAATAAATATTGGAAACCCGTTTCTTGTATCATCAATCCCTTTTTGTTTTCCTCCAACACTGAAAGGTTGGCAAGGCGGGCCACCAATAATTATATCAGCTTTAGGATATTTGTAATCAGAGCCAAGTTTAACTGTAAAGCATTCTCCTTTTAAATTTTTATTATAAGTAGCTGCAGCATCAGTATTCATCTCAAAGCCAATGGTTTTATACCCAGCTGCCTCAAAACCAAGTGAAAGACCGCCACAACCTGCGAACAGATCAAGCACAACAGCTTGTTCTGTGATTTTAGGTTTAAGGATTCTATTTATTGTTTTTACGTACTTCATTTTGTTCAACTGCGCCCACAATATTAACGATTAACCTCTGTAATGTGGTGTTTGTTTTTTCACCTTTTAATTCACATTCCCAAATCACTATTACATGCCAACCCTCGTTTTGCAATTTTTGAATATGATCTGCATCTTTAATTTTGTTTTTCAAAAGCTTAGGCTCCCAATATTCTGTATTACTAGCTGGAACTTTTGCATACTTACAATTTTCATGAACATGCCAAAAGCAGCCATGAATAAAAATTAGAGTTCTATACTTTGGTAAAACGATATCAGGTTTTCCAACTAGTCGTTTATCATATAGTCTATATCTGAACCCAAGTCTGTGTAAAAACTTCCTGACAATCATTTCAGGCTTAGTGTCTTTGCTCCGAATTCGGCTCATGTTGAAGCTCCGTATCGTCTTACTATGAACATCGGTCATGGTTTACAATTTCGATTTCCGAAATGAGAACAAATTTACATATCCCCATAGTAACATGATTGTTGTAGTATTGTTGTAGTAAAGAAAAAAGCAGTTATGAGTGTAAATTCATAACTGCTTGATTTTCTGTGTGCCCAGAACAGGAATCGAACCTGCACTCCGTTGCCGAAACAAGATTTTGAGTCTAGCGCGTCTACCAATTCCGCCATCTGGGCCTCAATCCGAATCAACGGGACGCAAAGGTAAGGCTTCCCTTCTAATTTTCAAACTGCATTTTCAAATTATTAAAGCGCTTTTTTCTCAGCGCCTTAGGCCCTGAAAGCCTACCTTTGCGCTGCTCAAAACAATGTTTATGATAAAGATCGGTCTGATCAGGGAAGGCAAGACCCCACCCGATACCCGGGTAGCCCTCAGCCCCCAACAGTGCGCCGATGTGCTCCAGCTTTTTCCCGGGGCACAACTGGTGGTAGAACCTTCGCCCAATCGTTGCTTCCCCGATGAGGAATATACCAACGCCGGCATCACTCTCCAGGAAGATTTAAGCGATTGCGATGTGCTCCTGGGTATTAAAGAGGTTCCTGTCGACAAGCTGATCACCGGTAAGACCTATTTCTTCTTCTCGCATACCAAAAAGAAACAGCCTTATAACCAAAAGCTGATGCATGCGCTCATCGATAAGCAGATCCGCATGATCGACTACGAGGCGCTTACCTACGACGATGGCGCACGTATCCTGGGCTTTGGCTTTTTTGCCGGTATAGTAGGTGCACACAACGGCCTGATGACCTACGGCAAAAAAACGCGCAAATTTTCCCTGATACCCGCGCATGCCTGCCGCGATATGCAGCAGATGCTACAGCAATACCGCTATGTTAAGCTGCCACCGGTCAAGATCGCTGTTACAGGATCGGGTCGTGTAACGGCCGGCCTGCTCGAGATCATGCACCATTGGGATATCGAGAGTGTTGAGCCCGAAGATTTCCTGGTAAAAGAGTACGACTACCCCGTATATACTTTGCTGAAAGGGGCTAACCTCTATGAGAATAAGCATACCGGAGCCTACTCACGCGACGATTTCCACCATCACCCCGAGCAATATCGCTGCAAATTCCTGCCCTTTACAAAGGCGGCCGATATCCTGATGAACGGTATTTACTGGGATAAGACCGTTCCCCGCTTGTTTGAAAAGACTGATGTGACCGACCCGGCTTTCCGCATGAATGTGATCTCCGACGTGACCTGCGACGAGGATGGATCGGTTCCTATCAATGTAGGCGCATCCACTATTGCCGATCCGGTATACGGCATCGATAAACAAACACTGGAAAAGGTAGCCCCCTTCCAGACTATCGATACCGTGATCGATGTAATGGCCGTGGATAACCTGCCCAACGAGCTGCCCCGCGATGCTTCCCAGCATTTCGGCGAGCACATTATCAA
This sequence comes from Taibaiella koreensis, assembly GCF_003545715.1. GTDB lineage: Bacteria > Bacteroidota > Bacteroidia > Chitinophagales > Chitinophagaceae > Taibaiella > Taibaiella koreensis. The sequence goes on along the minus strand of NZ_QVNU01000010.1, from coordinate 23,738 downwards.
ATACATCTTACCCGAGCTGATGAAGGAGCAAAGCCTTATTCTTGACCGGGCTACTATATGCGACAAGGGCCGTCTCAGCAGCTATTTCGAATACCTGAGCGATTACGCTTACAGCTAGTTTTTATACTATGGTGAAAGGTTTTTCACCACACAGGCACAAAGACACCAAGCTTTAAAAAGCCTGGTGTCTTTTATTTTTTTCGCAGCATCGCCGCGCCGCTGCGAGCGATGCAATTCAGTCGTTACGAATCATCTTTTTCAACAGTACGATCTGCCCCAGGTGATAATGTGCATGCTCGATCACACCATGCAGTTGCCGGTAATAGGAAGAGGAGGCTTTATCTTTTAAAACCGGCTGATCCAGCGCTTCTTCAGGCACTTTTCGTATAGCATCGGCCAACTGCTGCGCCGATGCCAGGTTGTCCGATTGCAGCTTTTCCCAACCGGCCTGCCCGTCCAGCGTCGGTACATCGAAACCATTGGGCCCGCCGATATAGGGATCCACGCCCTGCAGGCGGGCAAGAATCACTTTATTATAGAAAGTGATATGGTGCAATAATGCGGCGATGGTATTGGGTGAAGCGGACGTTCTTTGTTCCGCCTCGGCCAGGGTAACGTCTTCCAGTGCGCTGCGGATCCAGACATCGGTCCAGTTTTCCCCGTAATGAACGTCCAGCAAATGTTGGGCTATGGCTTCGGTGATCTTCATCGGTATTTGTTTTAAAGGCTTAAAATTACTCCGGTTACGGTCACTCCACAACAGTGTTCCGCCAAAATTGTTTGGCTTATCTTTGTTACCTGTACCAGAGGCCATGACGAGAGAAAAATTCCAACAGGACATCGCGCCTACCCTGCCCCATGCACCGGGCATATACCGTTACTACGGCGCCGATAAGAAGATATTATATGTGGGCAAAGCGAAGGACCTGCGTAAGCGGGTAACCTCCTATTTTGTAAAAACGCATGATAACCGGAAAACCAGCAAGTTGGTGTCTCTCATCGATGCCATAGAATGGACCATTACCAATAACGAGCACGATGCCTTCCTGCTGGAAAACTCGCTGATCAAGCATTTCAGGCCCATGTACAACATAGACCTGAAGGACGACAAGAGCTATCCCTACGTAGTCATTCGCAAAGAGCATTTTCCAAGGGTATACCTTACCCGTCGCCTCATCCGCGACGGATCGGAATATATTGGCCCTTTTACCAGCGTCTTTATCGTGAAGGAGCTGCTGAGCATGATCAAGGAAACGATACCGCTACGCACCTGCGGCCTCAATCTCACGCCCAACAATATCGAGCGGGGCAAATTCAAGGTATGCCTGGAGTACCACCTGGGCAATTGCGGCGGCCCCTGCGAAGGTTACCAGACCGAGGAAAGCTATAAAGCCAGCATCGACTATATACGCCAGCTGGTAAAAGGCAATTTAAGCCCCATTCTCAACGCGCTTAAGGAAGAGCTGAATGGTCATGTAGCGCAACTCGATTTTGAAAAAGCACAGCTGGTAAAGCTAAAGATCCAAGCCTTGCAACGCTACCAGAGCAAGTCAACGGTGATTAGCAGCCACCTCATCAATACCGATGTAGCCAGCATTATTGCCCAGGAAGACGATGCGTATGTCAATTATATGGTAGTGACCGAGGGCAAGATCATTCACAGCAAGAGCATTTATATTGAAAAAAAGCTGGACGAAAGCCCGGAAGAGATGCTGGCCTATGCCCTCGCTTTCCTGAGACCAAAATTCCACTCTGCCTCAAAAGAGATCGTGCTGCCTTTCCCGGTGGAGCTTGAGGAAGAAAACATGCAGATAACGGTACCGCTGGCAGGGGATCGTAAAAAATTACTGGACCTGAGCTTTAAGAATGCCGAATACTTTAAGCAAGAGCAGAAGCAAAAAGCCCGCCTGATGCTGAAAGACAGGACTGCCGACGACCGGCACGAGATGCTGGAGCAATTGCAGGACGACCTACAGCTGACAGAGTTGCCCACCCATATCGAATGCTTTGACAACTCCAACTTCCAGGGCAGCTTCCCGGTCGCTGCTATGGTATGCTTTAAGGATGGCATACCATCTAAAAAGGACTACCGCCATTTCCATATTAAAACGGTGGAAGGCATCAATGACTTTGCCTCTATGGCCGAGATCGTGAAGCGTCGCTACAAGCGCTTGCTGGAAGAAGAGCAACCTTTCCCTCAGCTGGTGATCATCGACGGGGGCAAAGGTCAGCTGGGCGCGGCGATGGAGAGTATCGAAGCGCTTGGGCTTACCGGCCGGATGACGGTGGTGGGCCTGGCAAAACGGGAAGAGAGCATTTTCTATCCCGGCGACAAAGATCCGTTGCAACTGCCGTACAATGGACAGAGCCTGCTCCTCATCCGCCGTATCCGCGACGAGGTCCACCGCTTCGGCATTACTTTTCACCGGGATACGCGTAGCAAGGGTACCATCAAAAATGAGCTGGAGGATATACCGGGTATCGGCAGCAAAACAGCGCAGACGCTGCTACAGACCTATCGCTCCGTCGCCCGTGTGAAAGAAATGACCCTGCGCGAGCTCACCATGACCATAGGAGCTTCCAAAGCCCGTGTCGTCCATGAGTATTTTCACCCCGAAGAGTGAGTGCAGCTGTTGGTATTGAGTATTGAGTATTGAGTATTGAGTATTGAGTATTGAGTATTGAGTATTGAGTATTGAGTATTGAGTATTGAGTATTGAGTATTGAGTATTGAGTATTGGGATTTGGAACTTGGAACCTGGAACCTGGAACTTGGAACTTGGAACTTGGAACTTAAGATTTGAAAATTGCCAACTGCCAATTGCCCACTATATAGTTAACCGCAAAGGACGCTAAGCTGTACGCAAAGATGATTGTGAAGCCTGATGGAATGTCCACCTTGCCAATTGCCCACTATTCCATTATTTTTGCAGCGGAAATCTTAACCTATGACTAAGCTTAGCGCCTTCTTTGAGAACCGGGAATTTTTCTTTACCGTTAATAGCCAATCCGACCAATTGATATCCATTACCATGTATGGCGGAGAATATACGTTGAAGAAGGCTGCAAAAGGCTGGGAAAATGCAGAAAAGAATAAGAATAAAATGTCGGAAGGCCTTATCCGTGGCGTGATCGCAGCCCTGCAACAAGAAGTCTGATAGCTATTGCCTTCCTATTGCGAACCATGTTTTAGCCGCAAAAATGCGAAGACAAATTTTTTCACGATACCACATCTGGAGATATACGTCCTGCTATTTTACCAGGTACAAATAGTCCCGGCTAACGCTCCGATTCCTGCCTCTTAAATCCTAGGGCTCTTTCTTAACCGGCTTTTGGGTTTCTTCTTTTTGCACCCGTTTATCGGTTGATGCCGGTGGCGTTTCCTCTCCGGCCGGCTGAGATTCCGGCGCCGTTTGTTCTTCCAGTATTGTCTCCTCAGCCATTGCGGGTTGGATCAATAAAGGTTCATGCGGCAAAGTAGTACCTTCCAGGAATTCTTCCAGGGTCTTGGGCCGTTGCTTCTCGTCCCAACTGAAGCGGCTCAGCCGCAAAGTCGCAGGCTGCACGTCTTTCATGGGTGTGGTCTTCTGCTCTACATCTACACGATAATAAATGCGTCGTATCGCTTCGTTCTCGAAGTGCACTTCTATTTTGTCACTTTTGGCTTCGCTGCTGCCTACATAAGCGCTGTCATCATCTTTGATAAAATAAATACTCGATGCATTGGGTACAGCAATGAGCGAGTCCATCTTGTTATCGCGTAAATACGCACGGATGGTATTGCCTTGTATCTGATCAAACATACCGGCCTTCTCAGGACCGTTGCGGCTGATCATGATCGCATTGCGCGGCACAAACACTTCGCGCAGCTTGCTGCTGTCCATCTGCAGGTAAATAATATCGCCTTTCAGCTGACTGTTCTGCGGCCACAGCAACGGATGGGTATACATACGTAACAGGGAATCGAGCTGTGAATAACGGATGCTGTCGCATTTGCCCTGCAACGAATCGGAATAAACAAGCACATGGTGGTAGCCGAGGAAATAGCGCGGACCGGCAGTGTCCACCGGCTCAGGCGAATTACGATAACTCATACTTGCCGAGTCCATATGGCGTCGGCGTTCCTGTGCACCGCCGGAAGACATCGTATCGGCAACAGATGATATCTGCCCGGTTTCTACATTCTTCCGCTGGTACACCAGGGTATCCATTTTCTGTTTCAGCCGGTCGACAGACGGCGGTCGCGTAGCCATACTATCGGCCGGAGCGGTCGCCATAGCCGTATCCCTGACTACCGGCGCATGCTGCGCCACCGTATCCTTTATCTCATCGAAGTCATCGGGTGGCACCAGGCTACCTGCCGCGCTGGTATCGGTGGTAAGGCTGTCTGCTTTCCCCTCAAGGCTATCACTGTTCATCAGTGTGCTATCGGCGCCCACAGCGGCGCGGATCTCATCGGCGGTACGCTGCAGACTATCTTGGGCGGTCATTTTCTTACCCGAACGGGGGTCAGGGGCGCTGAAGAAGGTATCGGCCTTGATGAACAGCGCCTTTTTGCCGTTCATCTTCTTCATCAGGGGTTTGATATAAGCCAGGAGCGTTTTGTGTATCTCATTGTATTGCGCATAACCACAATACAAAGTAGATTTCATGCTGGTATCGATAGCGATCACATTACCGATAGCAAATCCAAATCCTGAATTCCGGTCATAATCCAGCGTATCGGCCTCGATATACTGCGACTCGTTTGTAATGGAAGATCGCTCTACAAAATGGCCGGCACGGTTGCGGGTATCGTATACACCCTTGCTGGTCTGCAGCACCGACTTATCGTTGGTCACCACGGAAGGGCCGAAGAAGCGTGTGATCTTGGTCCCGGTATTGTAACCCAAGTCAGTCGATACCGCCTGGTACTCGGGATCATTGACCACGACATCGCCGCGGAAACGGGCCTCTTTGCTACGCATATTGTACTCGCCGGTATTGCTTTCCAGGTTGGTGCTTTCCGTTTGCAGGTAACCCCGGCGCTTATAACGGCCTATCTTGGTCGTCATGTTATAGTCTATCTCTTGCGACCACAGGGTATTCAGTTTTCCGTCGTAGAGCTGCACCTCACGGTTGGGCTGATCGGCGCGCATATATACGATCTTGGTGCCACCATTATAACGCATATAATCGGCAGAAGCTTCTGTACCGTCGGCCTGGCGGATCACCACGTCGCCGAACGCTTCTACATTATTTTTTTTGGTATAGAAATAAGCGCTGTCGCAATAGAGTGTATCCGATCCATGCAGCAGCTTTACATTACCTTTGAGCTTGTGTACCGAGCTGGAATCGCTTTGGATGAACTCACCGTATTCATTTTCAAGAATACGGATGAGCGTGGTTTTGCTGCTGTCCCTGGTTTGTTGCGCAGCGACCCTGAATGACGGCCCCAAGGCCGCCAGGATGAGCAGGATATAGAAAATAAGGCCGCGGCCTGTACACATTCGGAATGGGGGCATATTATCGCTGGACCACCTTTCTGTTTTGTTTTTGTCAACCGGATTGCCTGCCGACAGGATAACCGGAATAAAGAAACGGGATTCAGGCATATTTATGTCGCAACCAGGAACTTTTCTTACAAAAGGATTAAATTTTTATTTCATTTAACACAAGCATTATCTTTCTGCTAATTTAATCCTAAGGAAAGGGTTATGGCACTATTATTGAGAATTTTATAATAGCTGCAAAGATAACGCTTGTTAAAACAAATAACCTTATGACTTTAAACTTTGACATTTACAAAACAGGCAACAGTATGACACCCATCCATCAGAGACATCAGCCGGCAACCGGCTTACGAAAAGGACTATGGCTTACCGCATTGGCCGCCGTACTGGCAGTTCCGGCAAGGGCACAACAGGGTGAAACCGGCACGCCCGTTACCCAGAACCCCTTTACCGGCACTGCAGGTTTCCGTACCTGGTCGGTAGGCGTTCACGCCGGCGCACTGGCAGCGATCGCACCCATAGGCGGCAGCAACGACTTTACCAAGTGGAAGCCTACGCTGGGCTATGGCTTGTATGTTAAAAAACAGATCAGCCATATGCTGGGCATACAGGCCGAATTCCTTAAGGGAACGCTCAGCGGCGATAATTCCAAAAACCTGGGCAACGGCCAGCCACCCAACAGGGCCTATTCCTCCTTTAAAACGGATCTGAACTGGTCGGCCGGCCTCAGCGGCGTCATCAGTTTTGGCAACATCAATTTCCTGCACGAGAAGATCGTGATGGTGCCTTACCTTACCCTGGGCGGCGGCCTGGTTGATTACAATCCCAAGCCCGTTGTTGCTGCTACCGGTCAGGAGCTTAATTACAAAGCCGACGGCAGCATTAAAGAGCTGTATATTCCCGTAGGCGCTGGTATTAAGTTCAAGGCGGCACAGGGCGTCAATATCGACATTGGCTACCGTATGAACTTCGTAGATGGCGACAACCTTGACGGCTATTATTATGGTCCGCAAAAAGACCGCTTCTCTTATGCATTTGCCGGCATCGAGTTTGCCTTTGGTAAAAAATCGAAGCCGCAGCTGCAGATGAACAACCCTGCCGCCCGCCTGCGCAGCCAGATCGCCGAAGACAATTTTGCCATGCAAAGCGCTATGGAAAAGCGTCTGAAAGATGCCGAGCAAAGGAATGCCGAGCAGATCGCTGCCATGCAGTCGCAGCTCGACCAGTTTAAAGAAGACAGCGACGGCGATGGTGTTTCCGACTATTTTGACAAATGCCCGGGTACAGCATCAGGTGTTAAAGTAGATGGTACTGGCTGCCCGCTACCGAAGCCGCCCGCCCCGGTTATTGTAGTTACCGAGGAAGACCGCCGGGTTGTGGATGAGGCGATCAGGAACCTGGAATTTGACCTGGGCAAAGCCACCATTCGCAGCAGCTCTTACCCCAGCCTGAACCGTGTGGCCGATATCCTGGTAAAAAAGAACTTCAGCCTGAAGCTGGCCGGCCATACCGATAACATCGGTTCCGATGAAAGCAACCTGAAACTGTCCAAAGACAGGGCCGAATCGGTAAAGGCTTACCTCGTGAGCCAGGGCGCCAATCCTTCCCGTATCGAGGCTACAGGTTATGGTGAGTCGCAACCCATTACCTCCAACAAAACGGCTGCCGGACGGCAGAAGAACCGTCGCGTGGAGTTTACCCTGTTCTAGAAACAATCCTAAAGCAAAAAACAGTCAGGCTTTTATTGGCCTGACTGTTGTCTTTTATTGAAGTGACTACTGCACGGTTGCTGAGCTTGTCGAAGCAACAAAAGCCGGCACTGTCCTTTATCTCCTGCGAAGAAAGCGCAGCATGTATTATCAATTGAAACCTTATCCTATGGCCTGCTTCAGATCTTCGATCAGGTCGTCGGCATCTTCGATACCTACGCTTAGCCGGATCAGCGAATCGGGCAGACCATTCTTGATGCGCTCTTCGCGGGGAATGGAGCCATGCGTCATCGATGCCGGGTGACCGATCAGCGATTCTACCCCACCCAGCGATTCGGCCAGGGCAAACAGCTTCGTGCCCTTGAGCACTTTTACCGCCGCATCCATATTGTCTTCCTTCAGCACGAAAGAGATCATACCACCGAAGCCACGCATCTGCTTTTTCGCGATGTCGTGGTTAGGATGATCTTCAAAGCCCACCCACAGCACTTTAGCTACCTTAGGATGCTCCCGCAGGAAGCGCGCTACCTTCTCTCCATTCTCACAATGGCGGTCCATACGTACATGCAGCGTTTTGATACCGCGCAGCACCAACCAGCAGTCATGCGGACCAGGTACGGCGCCACAGCTGTTCTGTATAAAGCGCAGCTTTTCTTCCATAGCATCATCGTTTACGATAATACAGCCGTGCACCACATCGCTATGGCCGCCCAGGTATTTTGTAGCCGAGTGCACCACGATATCGGCGCCCCAATCCAGCGGATTCTGCAGGTAAGGAGAAGCGAAAGTATTGTCGACCACGGTAACTGCGCCATGCTTTTTGGCAATCGCGCTCACCGCTTCAATATCGATCACATTGAGCAGCGGATTGGTAGGCGTTTCCACCCATATCATTTTGGTATTGGCGTTCACATGAGCTTCCACACTGCCCGCATCATTCATAGGAACGAAGTGGAATTTGATGCCATACTGGGCATATACCTTGGTAAAAATGCGATAGGTACCGCCATACAGATCGTTGGACACAACCACCTCGTCGCCAGGGCTCAGCAGGCGCATGATCGCGTCGGTAGCTGCCATGCCGCTGCCGAAGCAGAGACCATGCTTGCCATGCTCAATAGCCGCAAGCGCTTTTTGCAATGCGGTACGCGTGGGATTTTGGGTACGGGCATACTCGTAACCTTTATGATCGCCGGGAGCGGCCTGTACATAAGTGGAAGTCTGGTAGATCGGCGTCATAATAGCGCCGGTAGACGGATCCGGCTCTACGCCGGCATGAATGAGGAGCGTTCCTCTTTTATATTGCTGATCAGCCATAAATCAATGGATTAAAACAGCGCAAAGGTAAGGGATCGGCTTGCTTTATGGTACAATATTTTGTTATCTGCTTATCCTCATGCTGCAGCGCTATGTCTGGTCATTTTGCCATTTAGGCCTTGTTCTCCTGATCTGATTAACAGCCATAGCTCAGGTCCATATGCAGGCTGTCATACCAGATCAAGTGGAATTTCCGAGGGAAAGGAACGATTTAATTTAAGTGACTATCCGGATATAGGAAACAAAGCCGGTCCTTGAGCTCGTCGAAAGGACAAAGATGATGCTTCGACAAGCTCAGCAGCCGTTAATTGGAGGCACATTGTATCCTGTTTCCTATATCCGGATAGTCAGATTAATTTATTTGGATTGTTTACCTGAAATTGCTCCATAGGAGCAAAATGTCTGTAGAATAAACAAAGCAACCATGGTCTTGCTCCGTAGGAGCAAAATGTCTGTAAAATAAACAAAGCAACCATGGTCTTGCTCCGTAGGAGCAAAATGTCTGTAGATGTACGCATCATATATTCTTCGGCCACCGTTCCGACCGGCGGCCATGGTCATAAAAAAAAGGGCCGCCCTGCTACCGGCGACCCCTCGTTTACCAATTCCCCAAATGCTCTTTAAGAAATTGTAAGCATTATCATCCCCCTGGCTGGCCGCAATGAGGGAGGCAAGTCATATTAACCGGCAGCGAGAAACAGGTCTCGCAGGTTGCTTCGACAGCGCCCGAACAACCAAGACTCGGCTCGTAACACGCGGGGCAGCCGCTTCCTTCGTAAGTGGCATGTTCAAATACGCTTCCTCCTTTTAATTGCTGCATCTGGTGCAGATTTGAGATCATTGATTTGTTCAAGGTCAATTTGCTCAGGTGAACTTGCTTCTTTTTCATAATCGATGCTTTTTATGAATCCAAAGCTTGGCCTTTTCGGGCAATATAAAAACCGGTTTTTGGTAACTGTGCGGGTAAATTAGATAACTGTGCTGCACCATAGCCGCCAATCGGGAAAATGCAGGAAAGCAAAGCCAGAGTAATGAATACAGCGATCCCGGGTAACCTTTTTGAGCAAATACCGGACACCTGCGTCGAAGACTTCGCGCCAAGGACAAAAGCCGGAGTATCCGAAGATTGATTGATGATGCCAAAGGAAAAGCAAACAGCAAGCGCATCTTCGACCTGCCAGCGGCCATATCACGCTCCAGGCAATAACGCCTGAAGGGACAGAACCTTTACCGGTAAAGGTTCTGTCCCCTTCGAAATCAAAAAAAGTTAATAGGAAAGCGCTTTTGTACGCTGCCCGAAACCATTGGGTGTAAATACGCTGCGGGTATAATCGACATAGTCCTGGTCGGGCTTGCTGTTGCGTAAATTCAGCAGCGGCTCGATATCGGGTCCGGCTACATACCGCAACTGATGGGTATCGTCTGTCGCCGCCGTATAGATCACACGGGCGACATCTTCGGCGGAAAACAGGTTGCCGCCTTCAAAAGATTTAAAGAAGCTTGCCATTTCATCGGAGAAGGACTTATAATCATCCAGCGCAGGGTCGAAAGCAAACTCCTGTCCGGCTCTGTCGTAAAAGGTAGTGGGAATAAAGCCGGGCTCTATGATCTTTACCCTTATATTTTGCGAATCGAGCTCGAAGGAAAGAGATTCGGAAAAGCCCTCAACAGCAAACTTGGATGCGGCATAAACCGATAACAGCGGTGTGGTGACCCTGCCTGCGCCGGAAGAAACGTTGATCACGATACCGGAGCCATTATTGCGAAAATGCGGCAGCATGGCCCGGGTCACATGCATCAGCCCGAATACATTGGTATCGAATTGGGCCTGCACCTTTTCGGGTGGAATCGCTTCGAAAAGACCCTGCTGGCCGTAGCCCGCATTATTGACCAGGGCGTCGATACGGCCGTAGGCATCGATACCCGCCTGTATGGCGGCCTGTATTGATAGCGGATCGTTCACATCCAGACGCATCACAAGGATACCGGGCTGTTGCGCCAGGCCATCGTCTTTTGCAGGATCACGCATCGTGGCCATTACCTGCCACCCTTGTTGGGCGAAATAAAGGGCCGTAGCTTTCCCTATACCGGAGGAGGCTCCGGTAATCAGCATTGTTTTCTTCATTTTTTGTGGTTTTAATGCCGGTTGGATTGCTCCCTACCCAGGCTCCGGAATCCGTTGGGCGACATGCCGGTCTTGTTCTTGAATAATTTATTGAAGGATTGCGGGTATTCAAAGCCCAGCTCATAAGCGATCTCAGCTACCGAAAGATTAGTCTGCATCAGCCGTTCTTTGGCCAGCCCGATCAGGTACTGATGTATATGCTGCTGCGTAGTCATTCCTGTAAGCTGTTTGAGCAGGTCGCTCAGGTACTGGGACGAAAGGTGTAATTGCTCCGAAAACCAGGACACTTCAGGAAGACCTTCGCGCAGACTTGCACTATCGAAGAAACAGGCTTTCAGAAGGGCCTCGAATCGGGTAAAGACATCGTGATGAACAGCTTTCCTGGTGAGGAACTGGCGATTATAGTACCGGTTGCAATAGTGGAGCAACAGGTCGATATGCGATACGATCACATCCTGGCTGAAGGTGTCGATATTGCCCCTGTATTCCTCCCTGATCTCCTCCCATATCTTCATGATCATTTGCTCTTCCCTTGCTGATACGTGCAGGGCTTCGTTAAGGGCGTAAGAAAAAAAGCCGTATTCTTTTATTTTGCTGTAAAGCGGGTAATGCCGCAACAGATCGGGATGAAAGATAAGCCAGCTGCCGGTAGCATCATCGTCGCCCGTAACTTCCGTCGCGGTTACCTGGCCGGGAGCATAAAAGCTGAGCACGCCGGCATCGTGATCATAGCTCGTTTGCCCGTACTGCACCTTTCCCTTGAAGTCTTTCTTAATGCAGATCGAGTAAAAGGGATACACGACTTGTTTACCGTTCAAGGTCTCAAAAGTGGCATGGCGTATGAGTCCGTTAACGCTGATGAGCGGGTGCTCTGGTTCGGGCAATCCCAGCACAGCGTGCAGCTGTGATATAGAATCAATGACCCGGATCTCGTTGTTGGCCTTCCTGCTCATGGCGTGGTTTGCTATTGATAGTGTAAAGATCGGGAGCAGAACGGAAACAGGTGTTGCCAAAAAAAGCTTTGTTGTATCCAAAATCCGGACGGGTCTATAAGCCTGGATGATTAGATAATATGTGAGGCTTTTAATAATAACTGTATTTAAGAAAATAAAAATCAAAAGAGCCTTATTACCTTAGCATGGTAAATTCTGTGTATGCGCTATCTTTTTACAGGTATATTGAGCCTGGCTTTTTACTATTGCTCCGCCCAGCCATCGCTGGACAAAATGATGCTGCAGTTGCAAGGCGCCGATTACAGCGCAATACGGCAGGCTAAGAGCGAAATCATTGCCCAGGACAGAGCAGCCGTTCCCAGACTGATCGCGTTACTCAAAGACACATCTTTTGTCCCGCTCACCAATACCTTTGATCTCATCTACCCGGGAACAAAGGATTTCCTGGGACATGGAGCAATCGTGCGCTACGATATCGACTGGATCGCCGTACGTGCTGGTTGGGTGCTGGAAACACTGACCTTCCGGAACTTTGGCTACCGCGATACGAGTATCACCGAAGAGCGCCTGATGAAGCTGGTTATAGACAATTATCAGGCTTACCTTAAGAAAGGAAGCTATGACGTCGATTTCAGCAGCAAGCTAGACCGGCAACAGCTCATAGCCCTCCGGCTTCGACTTGCAGATACTGCCGCCGGCTGGTGGGAAAAACACAAAAGAAACTGGTCGCGATACGACGCGCTTAAAGAGGCCCTTGCCAGCAATGATGCCCAACGGCAGGAAGCGGCGCTTGATTTCCTGAATGATGGCAGCGTAAACGTTGAGGGGCTTAGTCTGGACAAGTACGAAAGTGAGCTGAAGCCTCTGCTGGAAAAGATCAAAGCGAGCAACAATGAAGGGGCCGAACGGGTGGTAGAGCTGCTTGACGACGAAAAGCATGAATGGTATACGAAGAAGCAAATGAAAGTCGTTCCCAAAAGTTACCGGTGAACATTGCCGCCGCTGCTTCCACAACGCGCCATTGCGGAAAGGCGCGTTGCGGTCACAAACAGGGTTGCCATCACTCAGTCCAGGGCGAATGCAGGATGCAATCGCAAAAGTTCTTCCGTTCAAAGTTGGGGATCATATAAGCGCAAACATCGGCCTTGATATTACCAAAAGTAGTTCCGGGCTTATGTTTGAAGCCGGAAAAGAAAGTAGGGATGATCTCCTTTTTAAAACCCGTCCGGGGAAAAGCGCCAACAATTGCCTCCCTGTTCTCCCTGCTCAGGTGTTCGTAGCCCTCCCCCATCACATCCAGGCCCACGCCGGCATACAGCAAAGCCACTTCGGGCTCTTTATATTCGGCGACACCAATGGTCGTATGCAAGGCAATGGCGTCCCAAACGAGCTGCAGAGATGCCTTTGGAAGGCCATGGCTGTCCAGGAAAGTCCGGGCGGCATTGGCCCCGTCCACTTCAAACCGTTTATCGGGACTGCTGTAATGCGGCACCAGGCCCAAGTCGTGAAACACCGCGCTGATATAGAGCAACTCCGGGTCATAATGGAGGCCATTGCGCTGTCCGTTCAGCGATGCGAACAGGAATACCCTCAGGGAATGGTTGTAGATAAAAGTCGTGCCATGTTCCTGCAATAAGTCGGTGGCCTGGCGGGCAATGGCACTGTCGGGGATTACGATCCCTGCGATTGATTTTATTTTGTTTGCAGACATAAAGGATGATTTATGTTGCAAAGCTACCGGCACCTGTATCGGGAAAACAGTCAGAATTGCCGCTTCACCTATCCAAATTGACGGAACCGGACCGGTAAGCAGAAGGCGAGGATTGTGTATGCTTCCTGAAGAAACGGTTAAATTGTTCCGGTGTGGTAAAATGGAGCTTATAGGCAATCTCTTTCACTGCCAGGGAAGAAAACTGCAGCTGTCGCTTCGCCTCGGCCAGCACCTGGTCGTTAATCACCTGTTTGGCGCTCTTACCGCCGAAGCGCCTGCAGATATCGGACAATCTACGGGCAGTGATATGTAATTGCGCCGCATATCCGGCCACCTCGTGCATCCCCTCATATTGCCGGGTAGTCAGTTGCAGGAAACGATGATATAGTTGCCGCTCATGATTATCGTAGCTGCCGGTAAGCGCCGCGTCGATATTGGCTATTTTGATCATAATGATCTTCAGAAAGGCGGCCAGCACATCCAGCTTATTGATATAAGGACCGGCAGCTGCTTCTTCATGCAACGCAACGATGTGCGGCTCGAGACCGGCCCTGTCCTCATCATTCAGCAGAAGATGCCGGTTGCCGGTAGCATTGTCAAACAAAGCCGCTTTGCAATTATGAACACTCGAGGGCGTGCGCTCCCAGAAACAGTCGCCAAAAGCGATCTCGTAACCCTCCATCCGGAGTGCCGGATTGCCGATGAAGATCTGTCCTTTGGAGATGAGGAAAAGAGAAGATCCCGACACAAAAAATGTATTGTCGTCAATCTGCAGCATGCCGCCGCCACCCGTGAGGAACAGGATACGGTGATACCTCAACCGGTAGGCCTGCTGCATTCCCTCAAAAGGCAATATGCGTATCGAAAAGGAATCGGGTATTTCTGTTTCAGCCCGGACTAACATAGAGACAGTCAATTGACTGCTAAAGTAACGCTTTCCGCCGCCGCTTTTCTTGGCTTATGCCTATACGCACATTTATCAAATTGATCGGCACACTTCTGAATCACTGCTTGCCTCCGCCGGGGCCTGCCGTTATCTTCATAGCATTGAAGCACAAATAGGGAACAGCCCGGTCTCATGGCATTACCCTCACCGATATACAATTATTTTCTTTAATCCAAAACACACATTATGATGAAAGCGATCCACATTGCGCTTCTGGCCCTCGCCGCGACAACGGCGACAGCCCAAACCTCCGTCACCTTCAAGCCCGGCGCCGCCGTAGGCGAAGACGCCTTTGTATGGGGCCTGGACAACACTACCTGCATACCCAACGGATACACAACAACACCTGCCAGCCAGAATTTCGGTAACTCACCGGAATGCAGCATTACCAAGTGGACCTGGGGCTCCTGCAGCACCGGGACAACCAGGACCTATATCCGGTTCACCCAGCTGAGTACCATCCCCACCAATGCCACGATCACCAGCGCCAAGCTGCGGTTGTATACCCCATCTCTTTTGCCCAACCAGCAGGCGGGTAACAATTATTATCCGGGTACTCCCATGCCCAATACCAATCCCGGCTGGGTAAAAAGAGTGTTGCCCGGTAACGGAAATGTCAACAGCCCCAATAACTGGAAGGAACAAACCATAACCTGGAACAGCGCACAATCGATCGGTACCGACCCTACAAATGCCAACTGGGCTACCATCCCGGTTACAGGGGCGCAGTACAACTGGACTGTGCCCGCTATAGACGTAAGGGCTATGGTACAGGCCATTGTTTCGGGTCTGGCCACCGACCCCTATGCCAATAACGGCTTTATGCTCCAGCTCCAGACCGAAATGCACTACCGGTCACAGCTTTATGCATCCAGCGATGCTGCAGACAATAGCATCTGGCCGGCGCTTGAGGTGACCTATGAGGTTTGCGATGCCGGCTTTAGCTATTGCGCCAACTCTATGAATCCGTATATCTATACGCTTACCGCCAACAATCCCAACCAGGGTACCTATAACTGGTCGATCCAGGGAAACCCGGGTGGTAATACACCAAGCGTTAATACGCCCCTGCTCAGCCCACCCAGCATACCTGTCTGCCTCAATGTAACCACGCCAAGCGGTATGGGCAAATGCGCCAAATGCATTTACATCTGTCCTGGCGATAATCCCACATTCGGAACACCCTCATCCGGCGACTTTACCTATTGTTCCAGCACTGCCACACCCTATAGCTATAGCTTTGCTGCCGTTCCAGGTCAAAGCTCCTATAGCTGGTCGCTGAATGGCACACAGATCGCAACCACACCCACCCTTAACCATACCTTTCCTACTGGTCCTTCAGGAAACTATATTTGTCTTAAGACGACAAACTCGCTGGGACAAACCACCGATCGGTGTGTACAGTTCTGCATGGGCCAGAACCGCCCAGCCGGTCCGGGCGCACCCGCAACGGGTGTTAGCGAAACAGCCACAGGTTCTTCTATCGTAACGCTGTCGCCCAACCCCACAAAGGATGGCTGGAATATCCGGTTATCTGCCGCCGCCCGTGGCGCCATCGCCATAAATGTCTATGATGTTACCGGTAAACTGCTCCGGAATACCACACAGGCTGTAAAAGAGGGAGACCAGACGATATACCAGGATGCCCGCGCCTTGCCGGCCGGCATGTATTACCTGAGCGTAACAGGAGCGGGCCTGAACGCAAAAGTTAAAGCAGTAAAAGAATAGCAGGTCTATAGTATAGGATCAAGGGTCGCTTCATAACGGAGCGGCTCTTTTCTTGTGCGCCAAGAAAAATGATTGCCGGCGCTATAATCAAGTGGTATGCCGAAAACCCCTACCTAACGCAAAGGGCGCCAAGCTCGGCGCAACCATCATCCCTATCGATATGCTTCCATGATGCCACAGATGTCAGCATGAGCAATGATATGTTTATGGTTTTCTGCTTACCAGGACTGTAAACATTATACGTTCATCCAGATACGAGGCATGTGAAGGGAAAAGGATTCCGGACGCTTTATTATAGCTCAGATACGGGCACACGGAGACGTCAAGCATCTGTTGCCCTTAGCTATTCTTATCCTTGATATGGGTCTTTGCGATCTTTGCGTAACCTTTGTGCTCTTTGCGGGTTTCTTCTTCTTCTGCTGCATTCTTTCTCTTGCAAGTGTTGGATTGTATTGCCCGCTGTGGCGCATCGATGCAGGGAAATGTTTTTGCTACGGCACAAACATACCATGCCTTTGTATTACTTTGTACCGTTGTGTCTTTGTGAGAAAAATCACTGTGCTACCGCTACAAGACAGTTTAATGGGCACACGCGAGGCACGCGCCAGCTTATATACAAAAAGATCACACCGGCATCTATACAATAAAAATAACCAACGCCTCAGAGTTATATGCTAAGGCGTTGGTTATTGCTTTGAAAAAAGGGGCAAGAAAGGGCCTTACTTTCTTATTTCTAATTTTCTGACGATCGTACCTCTATCCGTGGCCACTATTACGGTGTACATACCTGAGCCGAGGGTGCCGGTGGGCAATTGGTATTTGTCGGCATGATCCACCTTTGCATTATATACCACCTGGCCCAGCACGTTGGATACGATCACCTGTACCATGCGCAGCTGGCCTTTACTTTCCAGGATCAGCCTGTCTGTAGCCGGGTTGGGATACAACAACAGGTCTTTGTCGTCCCCGATGACGGGAATGCCCGTACCCGAGGCGTCAAATACCTCGACAGTACGCATGGGCGTCAGGCTGTCGTTGCATTGGCCCAGCAACCTGGCACGCACAGGGAAAATACCATTGCGATGATAAGTATGCTGTACCAATGCGCTGGCATCGCTTACAGTAGCGGAAGGCGATCCATCGCCGAAATCCCAGATGCAGGAAGTGACATATTGCGCATCGAGTATATTAAAGGTATAAGTAGCCGCTTCTCCGTATACCGCGTTGATCACGCCTTGTGGCAGGCCTTTTACCAGAATATCGATCGCATCGGAGGCTTTACAGGCATACTGATCGGTTACCACTACACTATAAGTACCGGTAGCGCCGGCATCCAGCGTACGGTCGGTACTGTTGTCGCTCCAGAGATAAGCCGCACCCGGATTACCCGCGTCCAGCGTCAGGACATTGCCATGGCAAAAAACGGTATCGTTGCCCAGGTTAACGACCGGCAGGGGATGCACGATCGCCTGCACGGTATCGCTGCCCTTGCAATGCGCAATATTGCTGACGGTAACATAGTAGGTACCAGAGGCGTCGACCACCCTTGTTTGCTGTGTGGAGCCATCGTCCCAGATATAAGTCTCACCGGGGTTGCCGGCATCGAGTATTACTGTGGCATCGGCGCAGATATCCTTATCGCTGCCCAGCGCTACCACCGGTATGGGGTAGAAAGTGGCTACCACAGTATCGCGGGCGCTGCAGTTAAAACCGTTCGTCACTTTTACAGAATAGGATCCCGAAGCCGTTACCGTTTTGGTTTGCGCTGTAGTGTTGTCATTCCAAAGGTAGCTGGCGCCGGTATTGCCGGCCTGCAGCACATAACTGATGCCTTCGCAAAGATTGGTATCGATACCCAGGTTTACAGTGGGCGTCGGATTTACCGTCACCTGTATCGTATCCCTGGCCAGGCAGTTGCTGCTGTTGGTTACTTTTACAAAATAAGTACCGCTGTTGGTTACTGTCCGCGTTTGTGTGGTGGCGCTATTATCCCAAAGAAAAGAAGCGCCGGCATTGCCTGCGTCCAGTACCAGGCTGTTACCTGAACAGAATATGGTATCCCTGCCCAGCGATACTACGGGCAACGGATTGATCGTAACCGCTACAGCCGTTGTGGTATCGGCACAGCCCGAAGTGATATTGGTCACTACCAGACGATAGTTGCCTGCCGTTCCGGTAACCAATGTTGTATTCACTGCGCCGCCGATAGGACCGGTAGCGTTAAGCCATTGGTAGCTGCCCGTTCCCGAGCCGGTAAGGGTAAGCGTACTTCCGGCACAGGCTTGTACCGTTCCCGCAGGTGTAACACCGGCTACAGGCTTATCCTTGACCGTACATACGACAGCTGTACGGGGGCTCTCACAGGTACCGGAAGCGGCAGATACATAATAAGTGGTGGTCGCGCTGTTGCTAGGCGTAGTAAAAGGACTACCGGTGCCGATGACCGGGCCACCTGTAGGACCACTATACCAGTTGAGCGTGGTACCTGTGGCGCCGGTGGCCGTAAGTATAAGCGTGCCGGGACCACAACGGGAAGCTGCAGGCGCTGTGGGTGCCGCAGGTGTGGTACAGGGAACCGATACCAGCTCATGTGCGCCTAGTGTGGGATTGACCGGCCGGGCAGTGCCGTCAAAATCGACATTGATACCTGTGATCGCTATCCCTGCGCCTTGCAGGTTGGTTACATTGCTGGCATTGGTGGCCTGCAGGTGCAGGTCGGTCGCAGAGACAAATACGGGGAGCACATTCTTCGAATGTGCAAGATTGTTTTGCAGGTTGGCCTGTACATCGGTCAGCCCCGCCTGCGCCGATCCGGCATAAGCCAGGGAGGTACCGCTGCTGTAATAATCGTTATAGTCTATGGTAGCGCCGGTAGGATTGGCACTGGCGGCATACACGCTGAATTTATTGGTCGTATTGGCGCTGGCCTGCACCAGCAGGTTATTCCGTACCTGGACCGTATTGACTGCGGCATCCACATACAGCGCCGCCTGGTAGCCATTGGCTGTAGTGGTCGGGTTGGTATTCATGTGCACCGAGTTAAAAGCAATATCATAACCCGTACCGGCGCCGATAGCGATGCCGTAAGCATTATTGGTTGCATTGGTACTTGATCCTGCCGAAGCCACGTCGGAGATAAAATTGTTGGAGATCGCAATACCATTGGATGCGCCTGCACGCAGCAGGATGCCACCTGTAAGCACGGTCGTCTGGCTGAACCGGATATTGGTCATCGTATTGCGGGCAATGGTACCATTGGTACAGCCTGCGCCTATTGAGATGCCTCCCGGGGCCACATTGGTATTGCCGGCCGAGATCCAGGTAAACGTGTTCTGGTCGATCTTGAAGCTGGCCTGGTTGAGCAGGTACACCCCTACATTGGTAAATTTGAGATTGGTGGCGCTGGTATTGTCCCCTATCACATTGCCAATAACCTGGTTGCCTGTTTCTCCTACGCTGGCGCCGCCCATGAACACCACGCCGGCATTGGTACCGTTCATCAGGTTGTTCTGGATCAGGTTGTTGCTATTGGCGCTCACCGTAGGTGCGCCCGCCTCCCAGTAACCCGCCAGGGTGGAATTGCTGCTGTAGATGCAAACGCCCATATAGGCCGCGCCGCCCGAAAATCCGGAACCGGCAAGCTTACAGTTCTTAATAACATTGTTTGTGGCGCCATTGCCGCTTTTGCTGGCCAGCCAGATGTTACAGGCCTTGCCGGATCCAATGGAATTTGTATTGACAAAGGTAAGGTCCCGGCTGGTACCACCCGGTGCATTGGAGCCGTCGATGGTCACATTATCGGCCCCATCCAACTTGATGGCAGCCGTATTATCGCCTGTATTGGTGATCACAGGCGTGGCGCCCGCCGCAGGCTTAATGAGGATCGCCGTATAGCTGGCCGAACCGGTACCGCTGGAATTGATGGTAGGCGTAGCGCTCTCAGAAAAGTTCCCCGAAACGGATACCGTTATCGATCCCGTATGGGTGCCGCTGTTGATGGCCGCAAAGGCAGTGGTAAAATTGGTGTAGGCCGTGGGCCCGGTGGTACCTCCCGTTGCGGTAACAGAAATCTGGGCGGCAAGCTTCAGGGTACCCCAAAAAACTGCCGCGATGGTGAATAGATTTTTTTTCAATGGACTAAATTTTGGTTTTATCAGTTCTTTGTTGCAAACAAATTTAAGGGGCGGGACGCAAGCAGGGCACCCTACATAATCATGTCGCATAGTAGCCGGCTATCCTATTCGTTCTCTATTCATAAAATAGTATATCGCATAGCAGCCTTTTGATAGGGCACAGCAAGCATTACCTGGCCGCCAATGACCGCCGATAGGGTTTTACTGCTTAACTTTATCAGGAAAATATTACCGCCTGCCGCTCCGGAAAACCGGCAGCGACCATCACCTTCGTCCCTGCCCATATATTACCGATGATCGAAACCCCATTCATACCCTTCCCGGAGCTGACCACCAACCGCCTCCTCTTAAGACAGCTCGAAGCAGGCGACAAGTTGGCTATTTTTGCACACCGCTCCAATGATGAAGTGAATACCTGGCTAGACGACTTCAGACATTCTTCTGTTGAACAAACCGAGGCCTTCATCAACAGGGTGCAAGGAGAGATTGCCAGGGGCCAATCGATACTCTGGGTACTCACACAAAAAGGCGATCCGGCATTTATGGGTACCATTTGTCTCTGGAATATTTCGAAAGAGCAGGACAAAGCAGAGATCGGCTATACGCTTGATCCGGCACATCACCGGATGGGCTATATGCATGAGGCATTGGTAAAAGTGATCGATTTCGGATGGCATACGATGAAGCTTCAACAGATCGAAGCCTATACACATGAACGCAATGCCGGCTCCATCAGACTACTGATCAAGAACCATTTCCGGCAGCAGGCCAAACCCCAAAAACCGGTACCACCTAACAGGGTCTTCTTTACCCTGACAAAAGACAAAGGCTGATACCACAACCAACCGGAACCATTGCACGATATGTCTTGAGCTAAATAGCTTGTGATTTTTTGCTGTCACAGCATGTTCTCTAATGTGGGAGCATGACTTTGCGCTATGGTATTGCTTTACGTACCGCACGAGGACTACAGCTTCCGATCTTCCAGAACCTTTGCTGCACGCGGTCTTCCACTAGCAACGCTACTGTCCCGAAGCGCGACAGTACGCCGCTTAGTACATCTACTTTTGTCATACCAAACACCACACACATGATAAAAAAGATCTCCCGAGCCCTCACTGTGGCTTTATTTGCGACGTCCTTACATGCGCAGACATTTCTCCCTTCCGGCACACCCGATCTGGTGATGCCGGCATCCACCGCCATGAAGGTTTATGTTCCCATCAAAACATCGGCCTATTCCTACAACGATGTCTCCTTCGACCAGGGCGGTATGGGTACCGGTCCCTTCGCACCCATGGACTTGTATGTTTACAGCTGGAATGGCGGCAACTTCGTTAACAGCGGTATCGGCTGGATACGGCGCAATCCCGCTACCAGCGCTATTATCGACACCGGCTATATCAGCGTGCCCACAACCAAGGCCTATATGAGCGTAGGGCTTTTGCAGAACAGTACCGGTACCATTACTTATGTGATCGTATCTTACTACCAGGGTGGCGCGTACTACGATCTGTACCGCTGGCATCCCTGGGGCTTGAATCCTACGCCGGATTTTCCCCCGATCCCCTTGCGGCCCGCAGTATCCGGCTCGCCTGTCCGCTGGGGCTTTAACCGTATCAAGATGGATACCTGGGACCTGAAGCGTGCCGCCTTTGCCTGGGACGAACCGGTGATACTGGATGGCGGCGGCGCTGTTATCGATCCCGGCGGCACCTGGGTAAGGGTTTTAGACAACACTGCGGCCCCTCCCTTCACCGCCTCCAGCGGCTTTGCGCTGCAGGTAGCAGGCACCACTGCCTGGGGCATTAAGCCCGATGTGGCCTTTGCCACCAGCGGCGACCGGGTACGGATCGCTTACTACAATTCGGATACCATGTATGCCGTATCCAGCATGTTGCAGCCGGTGTATATCCGCAACCAGAGCTTTTCCACGCTTAGAACAGCGTTGCCACCCACCGTCCCCTTCAACTGGGACGATTCTGTCGTCAACGCGACCGGGCTCATCGGGCTGGCGGAGAACGATCATATCCATCTCGACTGCCCCGATAACTTCGGCGGCGATATCTGGTCGGTGATCTTTAACCGCAATCCCAACCAACTGCTGGCCCGTACCAAACCGCCCGGCGGACCAGCGGTGACTACCCTGCTCACTACCTCACTAAGCGGGCAAAACATGTGGCCGGCCATCGCCTATTCCCAAAATTCCACGCAGATCAATTACGGCTGGTACACCGATGTCAACCACAATTATATCGCCACGCGGCTATCCAACAATGGCACCACCTTTATTTCGCCATCTGCGCCGGGTGTCTATTTCAATATCGCTCTGTTCCCGGGCTCGCCTATTGCCGCGGGGGCAAGGCTTTCCTTCAACCGGCAGAACAATGCTAACGACAGGCTTTTTCTCGCCTACCCTTTGCCAGGCACTTCGGGCCCGCTCAACCTGGACATGCGTTCCAAGCTGGTGCCCTGGACTTCGGGCGGCTTCCGTCCCGAAACGCCTACTGGTATTGGAGAACCTTCCCTGGCCCAGGGAGTTACCTTGTATCCTAACCCCTTCCGGAGCGGCTTCAAGCTGGCGATCGACGGTTATAATAATGAAACCCTGCATATCCTGATCGCCGATGTACAGGGCAAAACTGTTGATATCTTCGATGGATCGCTGACCAAAGTGAACGGCAAGCTAGGCATTACAGGCAACCAGCTGACACCCGGTATTTACTTTATCAGCATCAGCTCCGAAAGCGGCCGCTGGAATGGTATGACGAAAGTGGTGAAGCAATAGTCTGCATAAAAACATATAGCATAAGGGCGCCTATCCGGCGCCCTTTGTCGTAGGAAAGCGTAAGCCGCCAATTCTCTTCACACCTGCTGCAGACAAGCCCGGACCGGGAAGCGCCGATGTGCCATGAACAGGGCAAACAAATTATCTTATTTTTATATTTTCAAAGTATGCAATAAAAAAATTACAGGTTTTAACCTGTAATTTTTTCAGGCCTTTTCCTGTAAAATCACAATAAATTGGTCGCCTATTTATTTAACAGACAATTATTTAACCAGCGTTTTATCAACCAAAATCCCGGCTGCTACTTTCCCGTCCCGATAGCCACTCTTTTTTAGAAATGTTTGTAAGAAACGTTTGCCTGACCTTTTTTTGCAAATATTTGTGATCATTTTAGCGGGAGCAGCAATCCAGGAACGCCTGCCCCGGAAACAATCGCCCCTTTATTCATGAAAAATCCTTCGTTTCCCAGGTATGATGCACAAGCATCGCGCTACCGGAATACTATCGACCGCTTGCAGCAACTAAGGGGCAAGCCGGCTTCCTGATCAAATGACAATTCCCTTGCCTTCCCGACATTCATCAAAACAAATACAGGCACTCATTGTGCACCCGAGCGCTTCAATCCTTATCCATATTTCAACAAGTATATGACACCCTGCATTAACCGCTTATTCTGGGGCATTTTTCTGGGATCATTCCCGGCGCTGGCCTCTGCCCAGGACCTTGACGGTACGCCCGCCAGCAACAAAGCGCAGACGGAAGCCACGCGCAGCGGCGGCGGCAATGGCGCTTCAAGCCTCTATAGCCCCAACCTGTTTGACGGCAGCGTCGATATC
>NZ_QVNU01000009.1 GCF_003545715.1 Taibaiella koreensis | reverse complement strand
ATGCCAAATTAAAATCTTTCCGGTCTTCTTCCAGAGGAGTAAGGGATATCCCCTTCTTCCTATTCAGGCTCGCTAATATATACGCCTAATTTATACGCCCCCCAACTTTTCCGCTTGATCCTACAAATTCACGGTCTGAACAGACACAAGTACCGAACAATTATATTTGTATACCGATGCTGTAAAACAAAGCACCATCCACTTCCGGTATAAAAATAGTTAGACACTGATCCGGGATTATGCCCGTGACGCCTGATGGGGTACCATTGCAGATAGCATTCCGGGACTGCATCTATAATAGATTATGTATCGCGTCCAAATGCCAAAGGGTTGTAATACTTTGCACGCGTTTTGGTTCCCCCTGTTATTTTCCGGCCATATGAGACGTGTTACGGTTGCAATAGTCATGGTATTGTTTAATGTAATAAGCACCTACGCAGGGAGGACAGTGCATGATTTCGTTGTCTTTCATTATACCACCGAAAACGGGTTGCCGCAAAACAGCGTTAAAGCCATTGCGGCCGATACATTTGGCTTTTACTGGTTAGCCACAGAAGGAGGCCTGGTGCGGTTTGATGGCCGGAATTTCAAGCTTTTTGATAAAGCAAATACCGGAATAGGCTCCAACCGCTTCGTGGACATTATGAAAGATCACCGTACCGGTATACTGTTGGCCATAGCGGACCGGGGATCAATACTATCTGCAGAAAAAGGCTGCGCTTCTTTGCGAGCCAAAGGTAAGCAAGGCCATGCCACCCCCGGATCCTACGTTCATCAGACCTGGAAATTTGGGCAGGAACAGGATTATGACTTTAAGCGGGATACCACCTTACTGCCGGTCTCGCAGGACAAGGCCCTATTGCTAACCAGGGGAAAGATATTCTGGTTCTTATCCGGAAAGAAAATCGCGGAACGCCCTGCACCAGAGGGGATGGCGCCCGGAAGTACTTTCAACATAGGAGAAGATCTTTACTGGCTTTCTTCTGCCGGCAGGCATTTTGAAGTGCAAAGAATAACACCAAAGGGGACCGCTACCCTTGAATTGACCGGCGATATACGGGCGCAGAAGGCTGCCGCAAAGCCGGTGCTCTGTGTCAATAATGCTACCGGGCAAACGTTTCTTTCCTACGGCGATGGTTTGTACCTGGTTGAACGGGACGCTGCCGGCAAACTCAACACCACCCTGCTTCTTTCCGGATTTGACCTGAGCCGGAAAGACATCGCCGCTGCCAGCTACCACAAGGAGCAGGACATGCTTTTGCTGGGGAGTAAAATAGATGGTCTGTATGTTTTCAAAAAGAAATATTTCCAGACAAAGATCGTCAACGATGTCGCTTCTCCCTACAATGTAATACAAGACCAGGTTGCGTACGATGACAGCAGCATACTTACTGATAAAGGGATCGTATTTTCGACCGGAGCACAGAAGCCTTATTTTTTGCCTGAAGCCAGGACAATGATGAGATACTCGGCAAGCAGGATCATGAGAACGTCCGAAGCGATATGGATCGTAAGCGGGAATACGCTCTACCGGTATGCCCCCGATTTCAATACCCTGGTCCAAAAGTGGGTGCTGGACTTCCAGGTATCGGAGCTTGCCGAAGTTCCCGGAGGGCTCTGGCTGGGCACACCCCAGGGCCGGATCTTTAGTATCGGCTATAGGTCAGCGGACAGCAGCCCCAGGCTTGTGTGTACAGTGGGGGCGCATATCCAGACCATCAAAGCCTACGAAGGCAAAGCATGGATCGGGACCAGTGCAGGCTTATACTGTTACGACCTGAACGATCATAAAATGACAGCTCCCGGAATATTGCGGGGCAAAACGGTAAGGGCCTTGCATCAACTGGGAGAACATGAACTGTGGATAGGCACTTACGATGCGGGATTCTATTGCGACAAGAACGGAACGATCAAACAGTTCCCTGCCGACAGAAACAACTACCTGAATGCTGCCCATTGCATACTGGAAGACAACAAAGGATATCTATGGATCACCACAAATAACGGTATATTCCAGATCCTGAAGAAAGACTTATTGTCCTACGACGAAAAAGCGGGCTCCCGTCCCTATTACCAGCATTACAATAAAGAAGAAGGTTTTATATCCAATGAATTCAATGGAGGCAACGATCGTACCAGCCTTAAATTGCCCAATGGCTCATTCTGCTTTTCTTCTATGAAAGGATGGGTATTCTTTAACCCGGATAGCATTAAAGGAATGATCCCCGATAAAGAGATGATCATTGATAAAATTGAAGCAGGCAATAATGAAATCCCCTCTACGGATTCGCTCGTATTGCAACATGCATTTGATCCGGTAACGATCACCGTTGCCACAGCCTATTTTGGCAATCCCGATAACCTGCAATATGAATACCGGTTTGATAACGGAAAATGGCTATCGATGAAAAGCAATCAGGTAGCATTCAACGCCCTGTCATCGGGAAATCATATACTGGCGATAAGAAAAAGGGCCGGCTTCGGTAACCGGTATTCAGAAAGAAGAATAAACATCAATGTGGTGCCTGCCTGGTGGGAAACCCGGATATTCAAAGCAGCCGTGGCCCTCATAGCTGTCATCCTGCTTTGGCTTTCTTTCAGGCTCCGGTTCTACCTTTTAAAGAAACGGAATAAACACCTTGAAGCAGCAATAGAAACACAAACACAGAAGCTGCAGGAACATATTAAGGCATTGAAGCAGTCGGAAGAACAGCTGACCAAAGAAAACAAATTTCAGCAACGGCTGACCAACCATATAGCGCATGATATAAGAACCCCTTTAAAGTACCTTACGTTTTCCTCGAAGCATTTATACGATTCAATAAGACGGGAAAAAAGCACTAAAGAAAATGATGCGCTGGAAATATACAAGGCTACGGAACAGCTCTTTCACTTTACCGGCAGGCTTATTTCTTATCTCAATCTATGGACAGTAACCAACCAGCCTAAAGAGAACGTCGCCATTGCGCCGCTTATCGAGCAGAAGTTTACGATTTTCGCTCTTGCGGCAAAAGAGCGGAATATCAAGCTGATGAACCGGGTACCGGCCGGCCAGGTAATTTTCGGTCATGATATTCTTATTGATATTCTCTTACACAACCTGATTGATAATGGCATTAAGCACACTAGAGAAGGGACAGTTACTGTCGATTTTGAAACACTAAGCCATGACTGGGTTATCTTCATATCCGATACCGGCAACGGAATGCGCGAAGAAGAAATAAAAGCGTACAATGAATACCTGAACGATGAGCAGAAACACGAGAACAAAACCTATACAGGACTTGGGTTCTCTATCATCAAGAACATACTGCCATTGATCGGCGCCAGCTTGATCTTATCTCCCAACCAACCCCGGGGCATTGTCGTCCGGCTGGTCCTTCCATCTACGCTCAAATAATTGCATTGACATAATTCCTGTAAATGGTTACCAGTTCGGGTAGCGTGGAGATGCCCATTTTTTCATAGATACGCCTTTTATAGGTACTTACCGTGGTTTTACCAAGGTCCAGCGTATGGCATATTTCCGAGGTGCCCAAACCTTTAACCAGGAGGTTGGATACTTCAAATTCACGATCGGATAATAATGATATAGGATTGACCATACCATTATCCGCCTCTTCATGTATTGCCGTCGCTGCAAACGGGCGCTGCTCCAGGACGCTATGGATCGCTTTGATCAAAACCTGGTTTTCAATTTCTTTCTGAAGATACAAATCGGCGCCGGCCTTTATAAACCGGTTCGCATACAGGTTTTCATCGTAAGCAGAATAGATGATGATCTTTAGCTCAGGCTGGATCTGCTTCATGATCTGCACCATATGGAAATTATTGCAGCCCGGCATATTGACATCGCATATAGCCAGCGTCAGCTTCCCTTCTGCCAGGACCTGCAGCAGCGTGTCAAAATTGGTCGCAAAAAAGAGCTCCGCGTCCGGCAGAATATCTCTGATAATAATGCTGAGCCCATGTCTTACGATGGAATGATCATCAGCAATCAATATTTGGGGTAACATGAGTAGGTGTGCTTGGGCGAGAAAATTAGAATAAGTTTTCGAAAATTCAGATCGCCGGAACAAATTATTTACATTTAAAAATGTAAAAGCTTAAGCATAGGAATATTGAAAAATATTGCTCTTGCCCGACGATGTAGCCCCGGAACTATTTTCGATAAAGTCGCCCGACGGCGTTCCGGATCTTTTACGTACATTAACATCGTTTCCTTCTTTACACCGGCTAATAATCAATACGGTAGCTGGTTTCAGCTTATTCACAAAAATATATGTAGAACTAATTCTACAAATTGCAGCTTGCCCGTTCCTGGCAAAGGCTATACTTTTAACCCCAAATAAATGGCTGTATTTTTCTTAAAAAAATCGGTTCTGAAATCAATGAATAGAACGACAAGAGACCTATGCCTTATTTTCAGACATAATAGTGTTCCGTTATGGCCAGCGTCACTATAATTTCCAGGACCAGTGCAAAGTCGTTTAAGGGACCGGTAGAAACGTACCGCCGTCATAGTTGCTCCGTTCTCCATCAAGGTCAAATGGTATTTGACCATTTTTGATGCAGTAGCTAAAGAAAAAGCTTACCAGGCCCAACACTATAACTTACCAAACCAACAATCATTTAAGATGAGAAAACGATTTTATACACTAGCAGCGATAACCATTAGTGCAATGGGCACCGCAATGGCACAAACAAAGATCAAAGACGGTAGCGTTGCAGGCTCTTCATCCCTGCCCGATAATAATGCAGTGCTCGAACTCGAAAGTACACAAAAAGGCTTCCTGCTACCCCGTGTACCGCTCCAGGCTACCAATGTGGCCACTCCCCTTACCACGCATATAGCCGGCATGACTGTATATAATACGGCTACAGCAGGTACAGCTCCCTTCGGCGTATCGCCAGGCTGGTACTACAACGACGGTTCCCGTTGGGTACGGCTGGCGGCTACCGGCGGCGGACAGACTGTAGTGTATGGATCCGGCGCGCCGACCGGGACTTGCAGCGGCGCCATACTCTACACAGACACAAATATGATTAGCCCTACGGCAGGCCAGCAGTGGACCTGCAGTGGCGGCAGTTGGGTCGCTTACAGCGCTCCTTCACAAACTGAATGGACCTATTGGGGCTCCAATAATGATGCCGGTGGCGACAAGGTAGCTATGATAGAACGCCGGGGCCATATCGCCGTCAATAATGGTAATCCCAGGATGTATTTTAAGACCGACAATGCGGCGACCTGGAGCAACAGGGTAATAGATGTATCCGACGGACGTTTCCGTTTTTATAGGGAAGGCGGCCCTGAAGGTACCCGGGAATTCATAAATGTTCTCCCCAATGGTAACGTCGGCATAAACGCAGTGGCGCCTGGCGCCACACTGGAAGTAGATGGTAGCCTTAAATTCCCTACAGCCGGAACACCTGTTGCGGGCAAAGTGCTGACTACCGACAATGCCGGCAACGCCACCTGGCAAGCGACCACCTCGTTTGGTAATACCAAGATAGCGGCGACCGGCACTTACTCTTGTCCCTTTAATGGGGCAACAGGAGGAGCCGGCCTTCCTACAGGTTTGAGTATTACTATACCTTCCGCAGGTTGGTATTATTTCGAGACAGGTCTCACGCTTAATACCGATTGTAACGACTACTGGATGTACATTAATACCGGAAGCAGCGTTGCGGATATCTGGCGCGTCTATTGCGGATCTGCCACCGTTGCGTTTATGGTTCCCCGTGACCAGGGCCGTATGCTGTTCCTCAATGCCGGCACTTATCCGATACTGGCCGGCAAAACCAATCCAGTAGTCCCTAATCAATGTAACGCAGGCAATCCCTCCGTCTATGTATTAGCGACGAAGGTCCAAAATTAACAGGGTGCATTATAGCCCGGCAGGCGTATATGGAATCCGGCAGCACCGGTCCAGGTATCTTGCTCATTGCGGCAGCACTATTATACCCGCGCGACGGCGATTGCCATTTTTCGATACCCCGTTTCATACAGCAGGAGCAGGGATAAACTATAAGGAAACGATGAAACAGCTTTATACGACAAGACTTTATCTTTCGATGGCATTACTGATGGGGCCCGGAGTTGCCATGTCCCAGGGGCCTGGTTCGGTAAGCACTTACGGCGGCACGCTTGCTACAATAACGGTGGCGCCGGGCGGCACGCATACCGACGTTTCAGAAACATTGTATATAGGCCCGGGCCATTACCAGGTAGACGGAACATGGGATATATACAGCAAATACATAGCAATAGATCCGACGGCGGTGGTTACGGGAACCGGTACCATCAATTTTTTTAATGCCTCGGCTGCCGGAGGTGCCGCCGGCCCCACCTTGATCGATGGCAACGACGGCATCAATGCTATAGCTGTGAATATGACATTGCAAAATACAAGTGGAATGGCACTGACGAATACGGACTTTCCGGCAGATCTCACTGCGGCAGGCTTTACTAATAATACAGCCACTTCTACCTTGTATATAGGAAACGACCTGAACCTGGCTGTAGACGGAGCGCATGTAACCCTGGGTACCGGCGCCACCGGCGACCTGCGTTTTGATAGCGACGCTACTATCAGCAATTACAGCCCGGCCCGCATGATCATTACCAGCAACAGTACGCTGAGCCATACGGTTAAGGACGTGTATACCGGCGTCTTTACCTTTCCGGTAGGCATTGCTGCCGGAGACTATACACCGGCGCAAATCACCAATACTACTGCCAACGGTATGCATGTAAGCATACAAGATTATGCAGGCAGTGTTTCCGATGAGCCGGCGGGTACAACCGGTAACGGCATTACCCGCACCTGGAATATATATGCTGATATTGTTTCAGGAAATAGCGGCATTGCTTTGCAGCACAATAACAGTACCAACCAAAGTGCGTTTAACGATGCGGAACATTTCGTAACCCGTAACGGCTCAATACCCAATAGTACTGGCGACAATCCAAGTCTGAGCTCCTGGCAGAGCAATACCCCAGGAGCAGGGACCACCGGCGACCTGAGTAGTACGGGGACCGTTACCGGATCATCTCTCCGTAGCCGTACATATACTGATTTTGCGACCACAGCTTCTGCTACTGCAGCCTATTACTCCAAGAGCAGCAACCCCATAACACCGCTGCCTGTAGCGTTGGTCGGCTTCGCGGGTAATGCCGACAAATGTACTGTTACCCTTTGGTGGGAAACGGCCAATGAACGGGACTTAGATCATTTTGCTGTTGAATATGGTACTGATGGTAAAAACTTTTCGGTTATCGGTCGTGTTACCGGTAGTAATACAGCACATGGGGATAGGTATACCTTTGTTACACAACAAGCAGGTAGTACGGGAATGTATCGCTTATCCATAGTAGATCTGGATGGAAGTGTCACGAAAAGCAAGGTGGTGACGATGTCTGCCCAATGCGAAGCAGACTATACAAGCTGGTCTGTATATCCCACACCAGCAGAGCTTTCCGATGAAATAATCATAAGCATAAACACAAATAAAAACAGGAGTGACCTACGGCTTATTGTAGTGAGTATGCTGGGACAGGAGCTGGTAAACGACAAGCTCGATATCTCCCCGGGTATCAGCAGCTTCGCATTGCCTGCAGCCCGTTGGGCAAAGGGAAGCTATATCATTACACTGATCGATAGTAAAGGGAACCGCGTCGGTAAGGCCAATAGGCTGGTACTTAAATAGGGAAGCCAGCCACGCTTAATAAGCTCCGGCGTATATAAACACGACGCGTGTAGGGGTGTCTGGCTCCTGCTTTACCGATCCGGCTTATTGTCATCCAGCCAATTGGAATAATATTAGCGGCGGCCTTCACAATTTGATTTTAAGAACCCTCAATTTTTATACAACCCAAAGTCCAAACGATTATGAGAAACCCACTACTACTTGGTACCTTAACGCTATGTGCCTTTTTATCCGGATACACCTCGTTCTGTCAAACGGGCAATACAGGCGTCGGCACCACAACGCCAGGTTCAAAGCTGACCGTCAATGGCTCCATGGCAGCACAATATACGACCGTAGCGGCCAGTGGAACCGTTGGCGCCAATGACTTTTACATAGCTTATAACGGTAGTGCTGACGGCACCCTCACCTTGCCGGCGGCCATAAGCGGAACCGGTAATTTCATGGGACGGATGTACCATTTTAAGAATACAGGTACGGCCGTGCTCACGATAGCGGCCAATGGGACCGAACTGATCGATAACCAAAGCGGCGCAGGCGTAGCATCGGTGAAGGTGCCGGCCGGCTACTATGCTTTTTTTATAGCTAAAGGCACGACTACCGGTACCACCTGGGAACTGGTATTACTCTCGAGCGCCAATAGCGTGCCTGCGGCAGCCTCTACGTATCCGTTCTCCGCAACACCCACCAGCTCCCGGCAAACCTGCACGGCTACTGTGGGTGCAGGGCCTTATGTCCGGACAGAGATCAAATACCCGCAGGGCGCCATTGCGAATACTGCTAATGTGCTGGATACGGCCAACGGCCGGTTTACAGCGCCGGCCAGCGGTTACTATTTATTTTATGGGGCTACCCAGTTTGACAACGGTCTGGTGGCAGGCAATCCCACTTTTGCCTGGGCCATATTATACCTGGTGAAGAACGCCGGGGGCGCCAATACGATATTGGTACAATCGTACGAGTCCAACCCGGGAACGGTAAAGGGTGTCAATGCCTCCTGCATAACCTACCTGAATGCAGGCGAAACGGTGAGTATGGCCGGCGCAGCCCAGGTGTCGGGTGGTACCGAATATCAGGTGGTGGTCAGTACCCTTTACGGTTACAAAATTGCCAATTAAGTACCGGGATCTGTTACATCCTTCATTCTGTTCACCAGGCTCCCGGAACACAAGCAGGTCAACAGGGCCTCTGTTGCCGCCATCAGGCAACAATAACCGGAGCTGCCTCAACTTTAAAGCAATTTGCTTATGAAAATCCTATATCCAATTCTGAGCGCACTGGGCTTTTCTGCAAGCGTTGTCCCGGCTCAGGCACAGTTTTACTTGGGTGGGCTCAACAATGATAACAATGCCGGCATCGTATCCTATTATACAGATTCGGCTATAGTGCCGCCTTCGGGTAGCTATACCGCCGTGAACGGCGCTATGACCATACACGGCGGGAAGCACCTTCATATCGACGGGCCGTATACTGCCGGTTCCGGGTCTATAGATTCTCTCGTGGGAGACGGCTCAGCGAGCTGGCCGCCGACAGATGCGATTAAAACGATATCCGGTTCTATAGCACCTACATTGGCCATTGCGGCTTTTACCAATGGCGTGGGCCAGGCGGTCGACATCACCAATACCAATGGCGTCAATATAGCCACCAGCCTGTACTTTGGCAACGGGCTTACAACAACGGTGCGTAGCAACAGCAATACCGGAGCTTTACGCTTCCTTGACAATGCCGTTTATACCAATGCCTCATCAGGTGATGCGCAATATGTAAATGGCTACGTGAGCAAAATAGGTAACGATGCTTTTACCTTCCCGGTGGGTAGCCAGGCAGGCAACGACCTGCGTACCTTGCAGATCAGCGCGCCAGGTACGGCTACCGATCATATCAGCATCGCGTATTGGTCAGGCGATGCCAGCTCGGGTATGGATCCTACGTCAACGGGCACGCAAAGCCTTACCGCCCTAAATCCAACCGGCACAGCAGGTGTCGACCGGCTCTTCTCGGTTTCACCTTTATGCTTTTGGGATTGGATAGCGATCAGTGGTACGTCATCGCTTAGCATTACGGTATCCCTCCCAGGCTTTTCGGGCAACGGCGGCTATACCAATGCGGCCAATATGCGCCTTACCGGTTGGAACACCAATACACTGCAATGGGATAACCTGAGTGGTAACACAGGGGCTTCGGGACTTGCCGAAGGCAGCACATTGAGCGGTACGGTTCCGGATATAAGCCTGTACAGCGCTATAGCAATAGGCAATGTGCAAGAGGTCCCCTTACCGGTAAACATTACTTCCTTCACTGGTAATATGGACAACAGCTGCAATGCCAGGCTGACCTGGGAAACCGCCCGGGAGTTGAATGTAGCAGAATTTGCAATACAATACAGCGCCGATGGCAGACAATTTACCAACGCAGGGACAGTAGCCCCCGGGCACTCGGGAACCGGTACCTATACCCTTACGCTTTCTGATATTCCTCATGGCAAAGCATTCTTTCGCCTGATGGTAAAGGACCGGGATGGCAGCATTGCCTATGATAGTCGTGTGCTGCAATTGCAAAGCAATTGTGAGGGCGCTGCAGCAATTGCCCTATGGCCCAACCCGGCGAAAGATGCTGTGACGGTCAGCGGTATGTACGGCCGGCATACTATCGCGGTGCTCGATATTAACGGTCGTCCGTTGCGTACAGTTGTTACAGACAATAGCCGGGAGCAGATCGACATAAGACATCTGAGTGATGGCACTTACCTGTTGCGCATTACGAACAATAGCAATAACGAAGTGATCTATAGAAAAATGGTTAAACAACAATAGGACTCGATTGGGTATCCGGGGTATAAAAACGGATAGCTATGCCGCCATTCCGCATAAGTACGAGAGTGAAAATTTTATGTCAAAATAATAGCCGCCCCTGGGGCGGCTATTATTTTTATCGTCCATTTCAGGTATTTACCAGGCTTATCCGCCTGTAGCACAAATCTGAACGGAACAATGGTTAAAGAAGGTCGGACAGCCTTCTGATGGCTGCGGACAATTAAGGGCGGTGGCCGGACAGGTACCGGTACACTGGCAATAGCTTTCCCCGGCTTCTGTATTGAAGCAGGCGCTTCCTACGGTATTACAAGGTTCCAATACGCCACTGGTGGGGCAGCCCTTTGTAAATCCTCCGCCTAGGATCCCGTTTCCTTTCTCCGATCCCAGTTCCGTAATGGTGATCTTCTTTAAAGACAGCTTCGTGTTTAGTGTTTTCTTTTTCATATAGCCCTATTTTTTGTGTGAGCATTAAAGGTCCACGGAACCACTGCGTAAAACTTGCAGTAATGAATAGGTAGCAAGAAAACACAAGAAGACGGAAATTAAGATAAAAAGGCGCTTGCTCAACTGACCAGATAAAAAGCCACTCCTTTATGGAATGGCTTTAAAGCAATTGATCGGGGATAGATCAGCAGATCGCAATAGAACAATTGGGTCCATTTACAGTAGGGCAAGCCAGGGTTTGCGGCGGGCATCCCCATGTAGGGCAGGCATCGACCCAGGACGGACATGTTTTGGCGTTTTGCGTGGGCTGCGGACAGAGACAAGCTGTAGGACCAAGCTGAGAAGGGCCGCCGCCAGCGGCACCCTTTTGATTTTCTAAAGACAGGATATTCTTTTTGTTCAGATGTAGCTTTTGAAGCGCAACCGGTTTCTTTTTCATTTGACTTTATTTTAAGTAGGCCCTAAAGTTCAGCATGCGCACTGCAGGAAAAATGCAGTAACAAACATCAGCAGAAAAGCACAAAAGTCACGCCATAGCCAGGCAGCCGGTATAACCTGCTCAGTAATGACGAAACAGGGGTAAAGGAATATGCCCCCTTTGCATCTATTGTGCAGCGATAATTTGGGAGCCTGCGCCTCCCTGTGGCTTATTGTTAAAAGCTTTTTCCCATCTTAACGGTAGTTTACCAGGGCGTTTACTTATGGTAAACAAGATTTTTGTATTTCCATAACAGCCATTCTTCCGGCATATGCTTTCATTATGCTCCTTTTTCATGGTTTAGCGGGGAAAGCTTATCCCCAATATACCATCATTTCAATAGGTAATAGCGGAATGCGACATATTTTATGGATAGAAAAATTGCATAATATACATAGGTAAAAGCCTGAAAAAAATCGAGTTTAATATCTGTATTAAATACAATTATTGATTTATATTTTTACAGTTCAATAAGGTTTGCTTAACAAAATTTATTGTCACCTGCATCGGATAGCAATATCCGGCTATATCATTTGAATTGATTTTCATCATAATAAATGATACCAAACGAAATCCTATAATTTGTTGTTTTCCACCCTGCCCAAACGGGAAACGACAGGCACCAAAACCCAAGGCTCATGTATCAGCATGCCCTGCATACTATACAGGCGATCACCATTTTACAGCTCTTCTACCCCAGTTGTAAAATCTTCCGGCACCGCTATAATAAGCGGCTAAAGGTGCTATACCCCGCTAAGATAGCTGTGCCCTCCGGCGTCCTTTCGTGCCGGATGCTGAACAGCATTAACCGGCGGCAAAAAGGCATTGCCATTTGCATCCCCGCACCTTCCCTGAGCAGTCACCCACCCTGACGCGGGTGCGCCTGAAAAAACCAAACAAAGAATAACATTTTCACCAAAACATTAATCTCATGAGAAAAATTATCTTATTCACCAGGCATGTGCTGCTCCTTTGTCTGCTCACGGCATTGGGTCAGACCACCTGGGGACAAGTGATCACGGGACCAGATACGGTATGTGTAGGTGTGCCATCGGTATTTACTGCTACACCGGGCGGCACCGCCGGCTATACCTGGCTGGCCAACCCGGCTGTGACACCCACTTCGACCAGCAGCACGGCCACGATCACTTTCAATTCCCCCACCACCACGGGTAACGTTACCGTGCTGTTCCCCGGCTTTACGCCCCCTCCGGGCTATGCCACCAAAACAGTAGTCGTGATTCCCGCACCCGATCTTGCCATTACTTCCAACTTTGAAGTAGGCTGTCAAAGCATCGCCATGGACTCTGTACGCAAAGGCGAGCAGGGCGGCAACAACCAGAACATGGAGCCCGATGGCCCTTGTATCAAAGTTTGTGAAAACAGTATTGTACGCTATTACGCTACCGGTGTTACAGCCGGCACCTTCACCTGGAATGTTGTGGGTGCTACCCTGCTCAACAACTGGGGCGACAGCATCGAAGTACAATGGGGTGCTCCCGGCACCGCCGGCTCCATTTCGCTGCATGCCGTAACCCCCTGCGCCGCTTATGACAAGGAAATATGCGTTCAGGTTACTGCCAAGCCAAGGGCCCTGTTTGCAGTACTCCCCGACCCCGGCCCGGCCAAAGACTTCAAGACCTGTGTCAAAAACCTGATCCAGTTCCAGGACCTGTCGCAAGGCACGCCCCAGTCGCCCATCGTAAGCTGGTACTGGGATTTCGGAGATGGCAACACCTCCGCACAGCAAAGCCCGACCTATTCCTACGATAATCCCGGCTCCTACATTATCCGGCTTACTGTCAAAAATGCTTGTAACTGTACTGACGTTTACGAGATAAAAGTTGATGTAAGCCCCTTAAAGGGACCTGATATTATTTGTCCCTCGGTCGTATGCGAAAAGCAAAAAGCAACTTATAAGACCAGTGTTTCCTGCAGCAACTATCAATGGCAGGTTACCGGCGGCAGCATCGTGAACGGTGGTGGCCCCGGCGATCCCTTCGTTGAAGTCGTTTGGGCTGGCTCCGACTTCGGTTATGTAAGCCTTACTACGCCCGGCTGCGGCGCCACTTGCCCCGGTACAACAACTATTAAAGTACCGGTAGTAAGCACCAGCGCTCAGATCGACGGTCCGCTCGTTATCTGCACTGGAAAAGAATACGAATATACCCTGCCTTTATGGCCCGGCACCCGCTGGAACTGGGGTGTAATCAACGAGCCCACCGCTGTACAAGGTATCCGTACCGATTACAGGGTTGTAGTGAAATTTGACAATCCCGGCAGCTACACCATCCATGGCACCTACCAGAACGGTGTTACCCTTTGCGGCGGCGACGCCCAGCTGAAGGTAGTCGTTGTGGATCCTTCGGTGATCCTGGGTGATGATTTCGCCTGCCAGAACGACAACAAGAACTATACATTGAACACCGGCGACTTTGCTACATGGGTACTGA
Organism: Taibaiella koreensis; assembly: GCF_003545715.1. Lineage (GTDB taxonomy): Bacteria > Bacteroidota > Bacteroidia > Chitinophagales > Chitinophagaceae > Taibaiella > Taibaiella koreensis. The sequence goes on along the minus strand of NZ_QVNU01000009.1, from coordinate 169,505 downwards.
ATGGTCCCGCACCGCAATCCGGATCGGGCACCAACTTCAATGCTTCCTTCCCGCTGCCCGGTACTTATGTGCTGAGCGCTATCGGCAATTTCTGCTCCGATCCCATTACGATCAAAGTGCAGAAACTGCCCGGCATCGTGAACACCATGACCGGCGACGACACCGTATGTCTCAATGTTCCTTATACCTACAAGGCTACAGCCAACGATCCCAACTCGGTATTTACCTGGCAGGCGATTGGTGGTACCGTAACGCCTGGCAACGGCGACGAAGTGACCGTTGTATGGACCTCAGCCGGTTTCAAGCAGCTCAATGTATGGCGCGAGCAGATCGAAGAGCCGCATTGCGCCGGACCGGTTAAATCCATGAACATCATCCAGGATCCGTTCAACCCCACCATTACAGGCCCGGCTACAGCCTGCGGTAATGGTTACAACGATTACCTGACAACTTATAACACAGGTGATTCCTATTACTGGAACGTAACTCCTGGAAGTGCGGGTAGCATCGTTGGCAATGTTTACGGCCAGACGGCAAAAGTGTTGTGGAAAAATGTTCCTTCCACTACTGTTGCTACTATTTCACTCGTAGTAACCAAATGCGGTAAGACGGATACGGTATACAAGACCGTAACGGTAAATCCTTCGCCGCTGCCGATATTAACCTCTCCCGTGAATGCTTGTCCGGGTTGGGTGACCATCTCGACTACTTCCGGTGCCGCGAATTATACCTGGGACATCCCCGGCGTTTACTCCGCTACTACCCCCATGAGTTCTATCACGGTTCCGTTCCCTTACAACAATACATCTTCACCTGTCGTGTACACGATCTCGGTGAAGGCTTCGGGAGCAGCCTCGACCTCCATTACCTGTCCTCCCCAGGGCACGGCGGCGACCACCATCAACATACTGCCTGGCCCTGTAGCCTATGCCAGCTCACCTGGCCCGCTGGCACTGTGCCCCGGTACGGTAACCCAGCTTATCGGCACTTATACCAATAACGCGCCCACACCGCTTACCTTCAGGTGGCTGAACAGCGGTAGCCCGTACACGACACCTACTACTGTAAGTCCTGATACGGCTACAGGGATCGGCGGCTCCTTTGTATTCATCGCAACAGCTGCCAACGGCTGTACTGATACTTCAGATGCTGTGGTGATCACTACGCTGAGCAGCTGTGGTTCCAGTGGCGGACCCGGCGGACCTAGCTGTACGCCTCCGACCAATCCTGCTACCCTAAGCGCTGTAGTGAACTGCAACGTGGTAACACTGACTCCCAGCGCACATGTAGGCGCGACCCAGTCCTGGTCTTATTCTACACTGCCCACATCAGGTATTAATACCACTACCGTAAGCTATACCAATCCTGGTATTTACACGATCAACTATACCGAGACCTGGGGCGGCACTACTTGTGCTTCCAGAGCCTCTGTACAGGTGAAGATCGGCGCCAAAGCTGATTTCTACCATAAGATCGCCTGCGGTCCGGGCACTACGTACAACGTGACCTTCGAAGACCGCACCGCTTACCTTACCGGCTTTGTGATCGGCCCCATCAGCTGGAGCATTTCTCCGGCAGGCAGCGCAGCTCCGGCTACAGGTACCGGTAACACTTTCGTCTCTTCATTACAGGCGGGTGTGAGCTATACTGTTACTGAAAGCGTAGGTGTAACCCCTCCCGGAGGCGGCACCACTACCTTCTGTACGGTAACACGTAATATTCTTATGCCAACCAAGCCGACGGTAAGCATTGTGAACACCACAATACCCCTTACAGCTAACTGTAGCGGATTACCCATCTCCTTCGGGCCTAATATTACACCAGCACCACCTAGTACTGTAGTGGCCAGCTATCTTTGGAATTTCGGTACAGGTTTTGGTACCAGTGCCGTAGACTCTCCGTCAACAGCCTTTAGTACAAACACACCTATCTCGCAGCCCATTTCGTTGACCATTACAGATGCTTATGGCTGTACGGCCAGCGGCAGCACGGGTGTAAACATCTTCCCGCACAACCTGAGTGGCATTGTTACCGGTGGAGATACCGTATGTTCCGGTGCACCAGTCCAGTTGAATTATACAAACACTGGTTCAAGCTCGGCCATTTCGCCATACCTCTGGAACTGGGACGAGCACAGCACGCCAACCAGCGTTCCGACCTATGGCGCCACAGCATCCGGCGCTTATTGGGTACAGGTATTTGACATACACAGCTGCAGGGCCAACACTCTGACGGAGAATGTAATGATCATCAAGAGTCCCGTGGCTACCATCCGTGGCGATGTGGATTACTGCGATGGCGATGCAGTTGAGCTGAACGGCTACCTGGGCGCAGGAACGGTTTATGAATGGCGCCGTAACGGCGGAGCGGTGATCAGCACTGCAGCCACCATCAGCGACGCAGGCCTGAGCCCCGGCACTTACACTTACCAGCTGAAGGTAACCAATACCGATCCGCTGAGCGGTGTATCGTGCAGCAGCACGACCTCAACCTCCATTACCATCAACCCGCTGCCCGGACCTCCGTCTATCAGCGGCCCGGTAATTATCGATTGCGCCACCAACGAGATGACCCTGACCGCCAGCCATGGCAGCCCGGGCACCTTTACCTGGAGCAACGGTACCAATGGCGCCGTAAATACCATCTACCAGGGCGGACCTTACCGCGTATGGTATACCAACAGTGTAGGCTGCCGCAGCCACAAGGACATCTATGTGCCCTATGCTCCGGAGAAGTATTTCGAATACTTCCCATCAGGCTGCTACTCTATGTGTAAAGCACAGATCAGCGATCTGTACCTGTATGGACCTCCGGGTATTGCCTTCCAGCAATGGCAATGGCTCAGGAATGGCGGTGTAGACATGAGCGGTTTCAACAGCACCGTTTCGCCCTACAAAGTGCCTACCTTCGGCCAATACCAGGAAATGCTGAACAATGGCATGTGCGCCGAGAAATCCGACATCATGGATATCAAAGATGCACAATGTATGGATTGCGAAGGTGCGATCAAGGAAGTAAGGCTCAGGTGCGATCCAAGCGTTCCGGGCAGGTATTTCCTCGACATCTCCATTTCCAACAATTACGGCGTGCCGGGCACCTTCTCGCTGGGTAGCGATTATGGTCCCATACTGCCTTCCATCGGTGGCGTAGGACCCTTCGGCGGCGTTTCGCTTAACATAGCGTTCAACAGCCTGTCGATACCGCCACCAGCCGTGATCAAGATCCAGCTGTTGTTCATGTACGGCGATGGACGGAAATGCTATCGCTCTGTTGATGTGAAAGTACCGAAATGCAGCTGGGACCCCCAGCGTCCTGCACCGGAAGACGAAGCTGCCGACAACGGTCAGCGCTTTACCGTTCTGGATGCCATGGAGCTGTATCCCAACCCTGCCGGCCAGCAAGCCACTGTATCTTACGACTACGGCGCCCATACCAAGGGCGACCGCTCGATCGTAGTATACGACATTGCCGGACGCAAGGTAGCAACGCATAAGGTAACCGAGTCTAAAGGCAAATGGATTATGGGAACCAGCGAATGGATATCGGGCATGTACCTGATCCGCATGGAAGCGGACGGAGAAACCCTGCATGTTCAGCGACTGTCCGTAACACACTAGTCTTAATACTTGAAAAAATAACAAAACCGCTTGTCTAAGCGGTTTTGTTATTTTATTTTTATAGGACCAAACCAAAACCTGAATGGCAAAAAAGCTACACTTTCCCTCAAGGGCACTCTCGTCGTGCCTGTTCCTGCTCTTTATCGCTGCAGCCTCTGCCCGCGCCCAACAAGGCAAATGGGTCGTTGGAGGCGGATCGCCGCTGACACCACCACCAACCAGCAATGCCTTCGACCTGGCCAAAGAAATAGCCACAGACGAGCATGGCAATGTCTACATGCTGACCGAGTTTATGGGATCGGGTAACCTTGTTATCGACACCATCACCTTTCCCGTGCAATCAGGCATCAGTTCTCAATATCAGGCCAAGACGGCCTTGCTGAGCTTTAACTGTGACGGCCGGATCCGTTGGGGAAAAGTACTGGAAGGCACCAACCATACCCGCTTTACCGGCCTGGCCTGTAGAAACGGCAACGTATATATCGCCGGTTCGGCTCCGGGCGGCGGCGCGGCCAATATGCGTTACTTTGGCCCCGATAGTACCATGAGCGCCAATTTTTACGCTTCGTGGCTCATCAAGTACGATACTTCGGGCCATTACCAGTGGATGCGCAGCCAAGGCGACAATTCGCTTAATGCGGTTTCTGCACTGAGCAACGACATAGGGCGCCTTGTCCTTCAGGATACATTGATTCACTACCTGAAAGTGCTCAGGGCGAGCGGCGTGCCGCTTATGCCTTCCGTTACCAGCCAACGTGGCATTTACGATTTCGTTTATACCCCACAGGGCAATCTGCTCAGCGCTACCAGGCTGCCGCTCAGCGATTCGCTGATGATCATCAATATGTCCAATCCCTGCTCGCTCTATGAGCCCAGCAATACCCTGTATGTTAGTATTGTAGCCGAGACCCTGGACCGGGCTTACGGCACAGCTACCTTCGATGCATCGAGAAACCTCATCAGCCTCGATACCTTTACCACAACAGGCGCTGCCTATATCGGGCACAAAGCATGCGGCTTCCGTTATGGCAACGCCCAATATTATTTCGGCAGCTTTTTCGGCTCCGACTGCACCTTTAAAGGGCAAACCTTCATCAACCCCGGCGGTAGCCTGGGTCGTTTCGGCTTCGTTATGAAGCTCGACCTGAACAACAACCTCATCTGGAGAAAAGCGATCGATGGCATCGGCATAGCCGACACCGGCCCTACCACCATGTATGAAAATTTAAGCAATGGTAAGCTGATCATTACCGGCCTTGCCAAAAACATTATCATCGGGAACGATTCCATGCTGACACCCGGCATCACGGGAAAGATCCCTATTGTGATCTTCGATTCGCTGGGTAATCTGCAGAAGATGGATTATATCCGCAACAACGACCCCGCCGGTCAGGGTCTGGGTGAGAACGGCATCGAGATCGCCTGCTTCAACGATAATATTTATATCGGCGGCGCCTTGAAAGACAGCATCTGGCTGGGCAATTCCGGTTACAAGACACATGGCGGTCCTACCGACTTCTTTATTGCCAAATACGGCTATAACTGTAACTGCACACCGCCGGTATCGGCTTTTACCCATACTACACCCAATGCCGCCGGTCTTGTGAGCTTTACCTATGCCGGCACACCGGGAGCAGACAGCGTACGCTGGAATTTTGGCGATGGCGGCACCAGTACCCTGCTTAGCCCCAACCATACCTTTGGCATGGGCAACCATACCGTATGCCTTACCGTCTATAATGCCTGTGGCGGCACCCAAAGCTGCCAACCGGTCGATATTTCCTGTCCGCAGCCGGCCGCCGCTTTCAGCTATACCCTTGCCGGCACTACCGTCAATATGACTTATACCGGAAGCACGCCGGTGGATAGTGTGCGCTGGCTTTTTGCACCGGGACAAACCGGTACCGGTAATACAGCCAGCCACAATTACGGTGCGCCCGGATCCTACAATCTTTGCGTAATCGCCTATAAGGACTGCGGCAGGGATACCGCCTGCCAGCTGGTAACCATTACCTGCCCGCAGCCCAATGCCAATTTCAGCTATACGGTGACCAATACCACGGTCAATGTAAGCTATACCGGCAGCACGCCCACCGACAGTATCCGCTGGGTATTTGCACCGGGACAAACGGCCACGGGTAATACGGCCAGCCACAACTTCAATATGGCCGGTACCTACACGATCTGCGTCAAGGCCTTCAGAGGCTGTGGCAGCGATACGCTGTGCCAGCCGGTCACTGTAAGCTGTCCGCAACCCAATGCCGCCTTTAGCCATACTGCCAGCAACACTACCGTTAATGTAACCTATACCGGCAGCACACCGGTAGACAGTGTGCGCTGGACTTTTGCACCCGGGCAAACTGCTATGGGCAGTACGGCCAGCTATACCTATAGCGCGCCGGGTACTTACCAGGTATGTGTCATCGCTTATAAAGGCTGTGGCAGCGATACCACCTGTCAGCCGGTTACCCTTACCTGCCCCGCTCCCGAAGCCGCATTTAGCTATACGGCCAGCGGCAGAGCGCTGCAATTCACGTATACCGGCTCTACACCCGTCACCGCTGTAGGATGGCGGTTTGGCGACGGTCAGCTGGCTACAGGCAATACCGCCAGCCATACTTACAGCAACATTGGCGATTATACCGTATGCGTGAAGAGCAGCAATAGCTGCGGCGTCGATAGCAACTGCCGTACAGTCACTGTGGACAACGGTGTGGGCGTCGACAATATTACCCATACAACCACCATACTACTTTATCCCAATCCTGCCCTGCAAACGGTTATCGTCGAGCGGGCGCAGCCGGGTACCGAGTTGGCCTTGTTCGATGTAGCCGGCAAATGTTTGCAAAAGATCACGGTAACGCAAAGCCCGCAAAAGATCGATGTGAGTGCGCTGGCGCCCGGCATCTATACTTTCCGTGTGCTAAGCGGCATACAGCAGGGCTCCTGGCGGTTTATCAAGCAATAGACATTACCCTCTTTCGTTGCGTAACAAGAAGGTCCCATGATGAAAATCGTGGGATTTTTTTTGGATCATAATATTCATCAGATTTTTTTGGGCTTGATCTCTTAGATGCCGCATTTTCCTTTTCATCTTGCGCTTCTGAACAAAACGGCATTGGCCTGGCAACAGTTAACCTCGCCTTCGTGATCATAGCATGTCCTGACCGGTAGGAACCTGAGGCGATCCGAACGATAGTTCGAATATGCTTGTATTTCAAAACAAAGAAATACTCCCTGATTAAAAGTTTTCTCCCTCAGCTTTTCCGCTTGATCCGGTTGCGCGAAGCATTCCATTTTTTCCACAAAAAGGTAGCCCTCCTTGGAGGGAGGGCGAAACCAAAAACCAATAAACCAAACACACCAGAGGATGGTGTTATGAAAATTTAACCAGAATTATCAGCACAAAAAGTGTGCCAAAAATAAATCATGAAATCACAAGATCAATTAGAAAAATAGCAATAAAATGATTATCAATAAAATAGGAAATGTCATTTTCTGCTTGAGCAAGATATCACAAGCAATTTTGTAGTACTTCTATGACATCGTTTATATGATATCCATCCTCATCAAACAGGCTGTGGTATTTATGCCAGGCGATCTTCCCATACCGGCCCATAAAGACCGGGAACCCTGTTGCCGGTAGACCGCAGATAAACGATCATCTCACCCCGGTGATGATACAAGTGATTCATAAGAAAGCCGCGGGCTACTACCGCACGAGGCAACTCCGGCATCAGCAGCCGGCCCTCCCGCTCCATACGCCAGGTCTCGCCCATCGACTCCTCGCTGGCCGATTCCAGGGCTTCCCGGGCTTTACTTACATTTTCTTCAAACTTAGCCATAATAGCGCCCATATTGCTGATATCGCCCTTATCGTATTGATAGTTGCCCATATCGAATACGCGCTGCTGCAGCGTAGCCGGATACCAGTTATAAATCTCTGCAATGTGGCTGGCCAGCTGCGCCGTAGTCCAGCTGTGTTCGGCAGGCTTCCAATCAAGTGCGCCGTCGGGAATGGCCGCCATAAGCCGGCGGGTATTCTCTGCTTCGTGCAGGAATTCACCAAGAAGTGTTTTAACGATCATGTCTTTTTGATTTAAAGATACGGGCTTTACCAGGCATAGCAAAGCCGGTCGCAATTCAGAAGAGCTCCAACTGACGGGGGCCGCCCGGCTGGCCCGGATCGGGCCGCGGCTCCTCGAAGTTGGACAGTGAGATGCCGAGCAGCCGTATCTTGCGGCCTTCCAGGTCGAGCCGCTGCAGCAGGCTCCTGGCCGTTTCGAGAATGGTTTCGTAATCGTTGACCGGCAGTGTATACGAATGGTTACGCGTCAATTGTTTAAAGTCGCTGAACTTTACTTTAAGCGTGATCGTACGGCCTTTGAGCTCATAGCGCTGTAAACGTTGCACTACCCTGCCGGCGATCTTCTCCAGCTCCCGGTCAAGGTCTGCCGGCAGGTCAAGATCCTGCTCAAAAGTATCTTCGGAGGCCACCGACTTGATCTCGCGGTGCGGTTGTACAGGCCGTTCGTCTATCCCTCTCACCATGTAATAATAGAAAGAGCCTGGTTTGCCGAAGCGCCGTATCAGCTCTTCTTCTGATAATCGCTTCAGGTCGGCGCCGGTAAACAAGCCCATCTGCTTCATTTTTTCCGCCGTCACCCGGCCCACCCCGAAGAATTTTTCCACCGGCAGCTGCTCCATAAAAGCAATGATTTGCGACGGGCCGATAAACGTCAACCCATCCGGCTTATCCATATCTGAGGCGATCTTCGCGATGAATTTGTTGACCGATACGCCGGCGGAAGCGGTTAGCTGCAGCTCCTCCTTTATGGCCTGCCGGATAAGACGGGCGATCTCGATAGCCGAACCTATGCCCTGCTTATCGGTAGTTACATCCAGGAAGGCTTCATCAAGAGAAAGCGGCTCGACAATATCGGTATGACGATGGAAGATAGCCCTGATATGCTGGGATACCGTTTTGTAGACATCAAACCTTGGGAAAACAAAGAGGACATCAGGGCAAAGCTGTTGCGCCTTACGGCTCGACATGGCCGACCGGATGCCGAACTTCCGGGCCTCATAGCTGGCCGTGGCCACAACGCCCCGGCGCTCGGGCGGCCCGCCGACCACAATAGGCCTGCCCCGGTATTGGGGATGATCGCGCTGCTCTACGGAAGCATAGAAAGCATCCATATCGATGTGGATGATCTTCCTGTATGTATGCTGGCTTTGGTCCATGAGTCTCTGCATCCAAAAGTAAGCAGAATGGCCGAACAGGTGCTGTTTCGTCAACCAGTTTCCGATAGACTCATGCGCCAGGCCGGGTAGTATTATTCCGGGGCCTCTGTATAGGGCACGAGCAGGTCCTCGTGCCGGCGCAAGGTAAGGATCACCATTTTGGAGGTAGGCGTATTGCTTTTATGGGCAACACTATCGACCGGCACCAGCACGTTGGCCTCGGGAAAATAGGTCGCTGTACACTTAGGGGGTATGGGATATGGCACTGCGATAAATTGGTGCGCTACGCGCGTGGTGTCGCCGTACTGGTTAAAAAGATCGACCACATCGCCTTGCTGCAGGCCCCGCTCATTCATGTCTGCCTGGTTCATCAGGATCACGCGGCGTTCGTTATAAATGCCACGGTACCGGTCGTTGAGCCCGTATATCGTCGTATTGAACTGGTCGTGGCTGCGTATGGTCATCATCATCAGCTCATCACCGGCAAGGGTAATGTGTTCCGGTATTGCGACGTTGAATTGTGCCTTACCGTCGGAGGTATCAAAGCGGCCTTCGCGGTTGCAGTTGGGCAGGTAGAAGCCACCGTCTTCCCGCGCCCTCCGGTTGTAATCTGTAAAGCCGGGTATCGTCTTCTCGATATCGTCCCGTATGGCATCGTAGTGTTGCGCATATTTTTCCCAATTCACCCTGCTGAAACCGCCCATGACGGCCCTGGCCATCCGGCTTACGATCACCGGTTCGCTCAGCAGCCTGGGCGATACCGGTTTCAGAACACCTTTGGATGCCTGTACCACACCCATCGAATTTTCGCAGGTCACAAATTGGTTCTCTCCGTTGATCATATCCTTGTCGCTGCGCCCCAGGCAAGGCAGGATCAACGCTTCCTCTCCATGTACCAGGTGACTCCGGTTGAGTTTGGTCGATATATGAACGGTGAGCCGGCAGCGACGCAACGCAGCCGCCGTATAATTGGTGTCGGGCGTGGCGCTCAGAAAATTGCCCCCCATGGCTATAAAGACCTTAGCCTTTCCCTGGTGCATCGCTTTAATGCTTTCCACCACATCGTAGCCATGTTCCTTTGGCGGTGTAAAGCCAAACTGATCTTCAATAGCATTCAGAAACCGTTCAGAAGGTTGCTCGTAGATCCCCATGGTACGGTCGCCCTGTACATTACTATGCCCCCGCACCGGGCAGGTGCCGGCGCCGGGCTTGCCTATACTACCTTTGAGCAACAGCAGGTTCACCACTTCTTTAATGGTATCGACAGCGTTCTTATGTTGTGTAAGGCCCATTGCCCAACAAGCAATGATCTTCTTTTTATCTTTCAGCAAGGCAGCCGCTTCCCGCACCTGCTCCTCAGGCACGCCGGAATCCTGTACCAGCGCATCAAAATCACATTGGCCAATGTGACGGGCATAAGCATCATAGCCTTCGGTATGCGTTTCAATAAAAGCGGGGTCAAATACCGTACCGGGATGCTGTTGCTCTTCTTCAAACAGCAGCCGTGCAATCGCCTGCAGCAAAGCCATATCGCCATTGATACGCACCTGCAGGAAAAGATCGGTAAGCGCGGCATCTATACCCAGAATACCTTTGAACTGCTGCGGGTTATTGAATCCCATCAACCCGGTTTCCGGCAGGGGGTTTACTGAAATAATGGTGGCGCCCTTACGTTTGGCCTTTTGCAGCGCCGACAGCATCCGGGGGTGGTTGGTGCCTGGATTTTGCCCCAGGATGAGGATCACCTCTGCCTCGTAAAAATCTTCCAGCTTCACCGATCCCTTGCCGATGCCCAGCGATTCGCCCAAGGCTACGCCGCTGCTCTCGTGGCACATATTGCTGCAGTCGGGCAGGTTATTGGTGCCATACTCCCTTACAAACAGCTGGTACAAAAAGGCCGCTTCGTTGCTGGTACGGCCCGAGGTATAGAAAACGGCTTCGTCGGGACTACCCAGCGTATTAAGGTGCAAAGCAATCTTGTCGAAAGCCTCTTTCCAGCCAATAGGTTCGTAATGACTTCCACCTTTAGGCAGGTACATCGGCTGCGCGATACGCCCTTTGCCGCCGATCTCGTAATCGGAAAGCAGCGAGAGATCGAATACGGAATGGTTTTGAAAAAAAGCCGGTGTTAGCTTTTTAGATGTGGCCTCTTCCGCTACGGCCCTGGCGCCGTTCTCGCAATACTCTGCAATGCCCGAGCGTTCGTCGTCGGGATCGGGCCACGCACAGCTGGGACAGTCAAAACCACCTTTTTTATTAAGATGGAACAAGGCTTTGTTGCCACGTACGATCCCGGCCTCGGACAGTACCATCCGGAATGCCGACAGTACTGCCGGCACACCCGCCGCGGTCTTTTTAATCCGGCCCAGCTTCAGCCCCGTAAAGGTTTCGGGATTCTCGGCATCAGGCAAAGCATGCAGCTCTTCTTCCATGATCAGCAGATTTGGTTGGGATTATCGTAATTATCAGACTGGTCTTCGGTAGTATCGTCGATACACTTGAAATCTTTTTCAACCAGCAGGAAAAGTGAGTCCCCTTCCGCCAGCGGCATATGACTGTCGAAGCCGACCACGTCGTTTCCGGCCCAATGCTCCAGCCATGCGGCAGGTATGGCCACGGTAATCTTGTGTTGCTCGTAAGTGGCTGTCAGCCGATCGCCATCTTCTTTGCGTACCAGGGCATAAGTCAAGGCAGAAGGGCCAAAGACCGTTTGCTCCTCATGATAGCCCTTTGTAGTAAGTAAAGCCACGTCTGTTTGCGACAAGCGGTAACGTACCGAATTACCTTTTATCCTTATTTTCATCTGATCTTTTTTTAGTTGGTGAAAACGATCCGCTGGTCACCGGAATAAATATTAAAACGTTCCGCTCTCAGGAAACCCACAAGGGTGATGCCCTGTTCCGCTGCCAGGCTTACCGCCAGGCTGGATGGCGCACCCACAGCGGCTATAATGCGGATGCCGGCCATAGCAGCCTTTTGCACCAGCTCAAAGCTGGCCCTGCCGCTCAGCAGCAGGATTGCTTGTTCCAACGGCAGGTGCTGTCTCATAAAGGCTGCGCCAATGATCTTGTCGAGGGCATTGTGCCGCCCCACATCTTCCCGCAATTCCAGGAGTCTGCCTTCCAAGTCAAACAAAGCCGAAGCATGCAGCCCGCCGGTACTTTCAAATACGTCTTGCTGCGCCCTTAATTGCTCGGGCAGCGTATACAACAACGTTGCAGGAATGCGAAGGTTGTCGGGTTGTGCCGGATAAACCGCTACGGTGCGGATGGCTTCGATGCTGGACTTGCCGCATACGCCGCAGCTGGATGTGGTATAAAAGTTGCGCTCGGCCTGCTGCAGGTTGGGTAATACACCGGGCGCCAGTGTTACCTGCACCGTGTTCAGTTCCGGAAGTATTACCGAAGCGATCTGCGTCGCGTGCTGCAAAATACCCTCGGTAAACAAAAAGCCGGTGGCGAGCTCGGCATCCCGGCCAGGCGTACGCATGGTCACCGATACTTTGCGCAATACCGGTTGCGGCGTATGGTATAGCAACTGGATTTCCAGCGGCTCTTCGACGGCCAGCATATCCTCGGCTGCAGCGCTGCCGTGGCGGCTCACCCTGATGATCCCGGCGGTCATAACGGCGTCATTTACCATGATTCAAAAGTAGGATTAGTTCGGCAGTATCGACCTTTTTCAACCCGTTTTTCTTTGCGCGATACGGGCCATTACCTGCGCGGCGGTCTGCGGATCGTCCACGCTAATTATACTGTCGGCCCAAAGCGGGATATAACGGTCTGCTGCGATGCTTTTCAGGAAATGTTGTAGCGATCTTTGTCCTTCACGGTATTGCTGCTCCATCAAGACTGCGGCCCCTGCCGAATACCAGGCCAGGAGCGGCTCATACAATCCTGCCGCTTCGTTGTAAAAAGCGACGGCCAGGGCTTCCGGGCGCAGCATTTGTACAAAACGCCCCAGCTCCCGCGCCTCCAGCAAAGGATAATCGCAACCGAATAGCAGGAAGGAATGTCCGGGGAAAGCCGCTGTTGCGCTAAGTAAGGCCGCTACCGGGCCTGCATCAAGGTATGGGTCTGTATCGGTAAGTATGGGGAAAGCGCCCGAATGATCTTGCTGCCGGGAATTAAGGGAAAGCAATACCTGGTCGCAGAAGGGTTGCAGCAGTCCGGCCATATGATACCGTTGTGGCAGGCCATGATAAGCAATGAGGCTTTTGTCCTGGCCCATGCGGCTGCTACGCCCGCCGCACACCACGACACCCAGGCAGGAAAGATCGGTCATAGGGGAAATTGCGTGATGATAACAGCCGTTTTTTCAAGATCATATTTCTGCAGTGCCTGCTCCAGCAGGCTGTCCCGCACCACCAGCAGCAAGCGACAAGCCAACCGGCCTTCTTTGCAGGCTGCCACACTGCGTAGCACCATGGGTTCCCAGCCTTCGCCCTGCCCTATCTCCAATCGGCCTACTTCGTCGATCACGAGCCATTCGGCAGTTGGCGGATAAGGACGTTCGAGTATCTCTTTACCCCGCACAAAAGCCTGGCGTGCAAAGAGGAACCGGCCTATCGACACCTTTTCGCCACCATAGGCTTCCGTCACCTCAAAGCTGTGGTACTGCCGGTGCCCTATGTCGTACAACATACGGGCGCCGTCCTTGTCGGGCGTTAATATACCGGCGGCATTGGCGCCACCATCCAGCCAGCGCTGCAGCTGCGTCGTTTTGCCCGACCGCACCGCACCGGTCAGGATATAGATCTGGTCAGGTTTCTTCATGAAGCGAAAGAACGATAAGGCTTAAGATAAAAAAAGACAGCTGTCGCAGCAGGCCCCGCCGCTTGCGGGCCAGCTTCCACGACGGCCGCACAAATCGCCTGAGTCCCGGCAGCATTCCGATAAGCTCCGCTGCCTCCTGCCGCGTACCTTTATCGCGCGACTGCAGCCAATAGCGGATCAGCCGGTTCAGCAAGGGGCGCAACACATAAAACAGGAGGATCACCATGGCCAGGCTGCGCAGGATGACATACAGGATCATATTGTTGCGGAAACGTCCCTCGCCAAACAATACCAGCACGATAAGCCCCAACAGCAATACCAGCATGGCCATGCGCCCGTAATGTCGCCTTTTAACAACAGGCGCGACAACGGCATCTGCCGCCGGCCGGTAAGTATCATAGAAAAGTAAAACCTCCCCGGTATGCCGGCCAATGCGGGCAGGAAGGCCGGCGCTGTAATAGCCGACAAATAACCCCCAAACTACATGAACCAACAAGTATAAGCTTATGATCCAATAGCTGAAAGGCAAATGGCCCGGCAGCGAAAAATCGTGGGTAATACTTTCAAACAGGCGATTAAGCGCTTTCCAGAGCGGATTTCCATAGATCAATGTCAATACGATGAGCTTCTGGGCCGCCGATTCCAGCATAGCCAATGGGGCCAGCAGCATAGCCGCCAGCGTAACATTCCGGATATTACTGTAGAGTAAAGCCCCAAGCAATCCCTGGAAGGCGACCGCCAGGTAAGCCGGTGGCGGCGCATGCGGGCTCACAGTAGCTTTGACAATAAGTACCAGTACGGTGGCCTTAAGCAGGTCTTTGGCGCGTGACTGGCTATACGAGGCGATCAGCCCTATGAGCACCACGGCAAAGCCGCCGACAAAGAAACCGGTAAGCGGGATCTTAAGAGCAAACATGAGCCCCCCAAGGCCACATTCATTCAAGGCCCATAAGGCCGTTAAACGGGTAATCGCTTGTGCCTGGTTTTCGGTTGGTGCAGCAATCATAAATTCGGAGAGATGGTGTTTCTCCACGGCACAAAAATACCTTTTTGATAAGAATCGGCGCCGACAGATTATATATAGCCGTTTTACAACGCTGCTATATAGTGGTCGAGAAAAGCTTCGTCCTTATCCATGAAGGCAGCAATGCAGGCAATCACATCCAGCTCGCCGGCATCCTCACGCTCCGACAGGAAGGCCTTGTCGAGTTTCTCGCCGCCAAACAGGCGTTTACGCATCCGGGGGCGAATATACCGGAGGGTAAAGCGTAGCGCTTCGGGGCTTTGTGCGCCCGTCACATATTCCGGGCTTATATTGAGCGTATGTGTAAGCCCTCCGGCATCCTGATAGCTGATCTCGAAAAACCAGAAATCGTGCAACACATCGTCATGACGGGAATAGATAGCCTCATTCAATGCCAGCCAGGGTATCGTATGGTATAAGGGGATGACCAAAGCAGGTTCCTTCTCACCGTAATGGACAATATCGGGGAGGAAGGGATCGCAAAAAGAAAGTGAAAAGCGGTTCATCGTATGATCGTTGTACCCTGGTTGACAATGGTCTAGGCAGACCTGCCCGGCAGACCCGAATCAAGCACCGTAACCGGGAAAGCGCTTACGATCACTTCGTTGACATCAATAACCAATTGTCTGCGTGTACCAAAAATAGGACGGGCGATAAAGCGGTCAAGCAGTCGGCTGGACCTCATTAAGGAACGCAGTAGCGAATTGGGGCTTACCCAGGCGGTCGAAAGAAATTGCCGGCCATCCTTTTCGACGAAACGGATCTCAACGCCATGATAGGCATTTTGCTGTACGAGCAACAGGCCTTCCCGCCCGGCCATAGCGCCGGAGCCGGCCGCGTTATATGCGATCACATAACGGTACCGGTCTCCGGTAATTCTTCTGAATGCCGCTTCCAGCTCATCGATCCCGGAAAGTACCTGGTTCATCGCGTAGCAAGGCATTGGAGGTTGGCTTTAGGTGGTGGGTAAGGGGCTGTACTAAAATATCTGGGAAGAATCGTCGCTGCTGTTTACAGCATGCTGCAGATCGGCGTAGAAAGCATCGAATTTTGCCTTGTTCCGGCTCTTGAATATTGCCTTTACAATAACCAGGCTGAGCAATATCCACAGCACGCCACCAAAGCCAAAAACAAACTGGCCATAAATGAGGCTCAGGATGGCCGAGACCATTACCGAGCTCAATACGATTGCAGCAATGATCCACAGCACCGGCGGTGTAAAGTCGACCTTGAAGAACTGGGAACGGTCCCGTACCAGGAACTTGAAATTGTCGCTCGGAGCAATGATCGTTCTCGGCGTGAGGAACGGCTTTTTGATCTCGGCGCCCGGGTATTTGGAGGCCAGGCGTGACAATACTTCCTGCAGGGGCTTGCTTTGCGGATTCTGAACCTTCATCTTTTCGTTGGATTAATTACTGTTATATTTGGTATTACAAACTTAGGCTACCTGCGGGTACTGTAAAAGGAGAATATAAATCCGCCGCGGTTTAGGGGCAGATGTGGTGCCGCGGCGCCATATTCGTATAAGTTATTGCAGCCCTCCGCAGCTGTCTGCAGGCTTTATTACCGGCTCTTCCTCGATAACCGGCACGCCACCCATCGACTGATCAGGTATAACGATGACCGGAGCTTCCGGCACAACGGTCTTTATTTTGGGCTTTCGAATAGGCAGCGGCAGCGTGTCTTTCCCGGGCAATGGTGTATACGCCGGCGCTCCCGTTAGTTGTTGCTGGGCCGGCGCTTCGTTAACAGGAGGCTTTTCATTTGGTTTATCGGCGCAGGAGCCGGCCAGGATCGCGAATACGAATACCACAAGAACCGCAATGCGGGCAGGGAAGGAAAGCGGCGACCGGTTGAGCTGCATCACAAATACTTCGGGTTCGGGCAGGGAACGGTCAAGCTGGTCGCTGCGAAAACGGCCGCATGCTCCCTTGTGTTCCCGCAGGTAAGCCAACACGGTTTCCGGTTCCCATTGCGTAAAATCAATCACCGTATGACAGCATTTGCCACAAAAACGGCCGCCTTCGGTCGGTTTCATCTCCTCCCAGGACTGGCTACAGGGTTCGGGAAGTCGTATTATTGCCATATATTCTGCTGTTTTTCTTGTAATGATGCACAACGCTACCTATTCCATAAGTCCTTTATAGCCCGTTGCTGTTCTTTTAGAAATACTTTAATGTATTTTATCCAAACTTTCGTGCTTATTCTTTCATTCCCTAAATAATTGGTATTATTTTTGCTATACAACGTCTAACAAAAAACAACTGTTTATGAAACAACGCCTTTTGATTTTAGCTGCTGCAACAGCTGTAGCCTTTGCAGCCTGTAACGGCGGTAACAACCAAGAAGGTTCTTACACGAAAGCCCAGCTGGATTCTATCACGACTGCGAAGACCGACTCTGCCGCGGCTGCGCTTAAAGCACAAAATGACTCTGCCATCAATGCCAAGGCTGCCGACGAGGCCCGCAAGGCCGACTCCCTGCGCGTAATCGATTCGGTAATTGCAGCAACGAAAAAATCGTCCAGCACCACCACTACTGTTATTAAGAAAAGCGGCAACGGCGGTATTAAGAAAACAACTACTAAAAAAGAGAATGTAGAAGAAAGTAGCGAACCGGCCACTATCGGCAGAGGCAAACCTGCCATGGGCGACAACCAGCCTAAAAAAGAAGATAACAATACGATTGGTCGCGGTAAGCCTAAAATGTAAGCCGTTTCTAAACCTGCTATAAAAAGGGGCTGTCCAAAAAATACGGACAGCCCCTTTTTGCATTCACAGGCGTAACGGCAAAGGGCAGCCTGTATGGCTGCCCTTTGCTAATGGACTAAATCCAGATATTCTTACAGCTTTGTACCCTTAAAGGTGCAGCTGTTGGTAGTTAAGCCGCTGATCGTATAAGTGATCGTCAACTGACCTGTGCTTTGATCCAGGCTGCCGACACCGTTGAAGGTAACCGTAGCGCCGCCGGTACCGATACCGTTGCCTTCAAAAGAGAAGCCATTAGTACCCGTCATGGTACCGGTAGCAGTGAAGGCCTGATTATACACATTGGTATACACCAGCTTCACATCGCTGCTGCTGCTAGCAGTAAGGGTAATTACGTATTCGTCATCGCCCTGTGTACATTGCTCCTGACCTTTCCACTGCCCAACGAACTTATCGCGGCTCAGGGTTTTACAATCTTTTCCTTCATAGCCTACCTGACAAGTGTCATCTTTCGAGCAGGAAGAAAATGTTACCGCAGAGAAAGTGCCTATGGATAACAAGGAGGCAGTTAAGATCAGACGTGCTTTTTTCATAATTTTTGTTTTTGTAAGTGTTTATTGTTTCGTATTTTTTGTTGGTATTTACAAAAGCATTGTGCCGGGGATGTTTCCTCAACGACTATAGGACAACGAGCAGACTTCCTATTGATTTTCAAACGCCTTGTACCGCTATGTAGCTACACAAAATTTGTGCCAAAAATAAACTTCTTCCGAAAAAAACCTTACAAAGAAAACGATAATAAGATTACAACAGATTGTTAATATACCCAAAACAGATGTTCAACAGGAAGACAATAAATAATTTATCAATTTGATAATAATTTATCAGATCAATTTGATTGTATTACCATTCCCCGCTTTTCATATTCCGTTCGGCCTCGCGGTTCTTGATGGTCTCCCGCTTGTCGTAGAGCTTTTTGCCTCTTCCGAGACCGATATCCAATTTGGCGAAACCGTTCTCGTTGATGTAGATCGATAGCGGAACAATGGTAAAGCCTTTTTCCTTGATCTTCTGCTGCCATTTCCGTATTTCTTTGCGGTTGAGCAGCAGCTTCCGTTCCCGTGTAGGATCATGACCGGCGTAGCCCGCGTTGACATATTCGGCGATATGAAGACTCCTGATCCACAGCTCGTCTTTATGAAAAAAGCAATAGCTGTCGTTGAAGCTCACTTTACCCATCCTTACCGACTTGATCTCCGAACCGGTCAGTACAATACCTGCAGTAAGCTTGTCTTCGATGCTGTATTCGAAGGTTGCAGGCTTATTTCTCAGATAGACGCCTTTGCCGGATGTGCTATTGGGTTTAGCCATGGGTATTTGTGGGATCTTGCTGTTTTTTCGGGCTTTCTTAACGTTTAAAGCCCATTATTAACACCTGCAACATTACTAAGTTGCAGGTGGATAAAATTTTGCTACTAAAAATCCCGCCGGATAGACCAGCGGGATATTTTTACCTGGAGGTATCGAGCGGATTCGAACCGCTGTAGCAGCTTTTGCAGAGCTGAGCCTAGCCACTCGGCCACGATACCCTGTTCCTTGGAAGGTTGGCAAAGGTAATTAAGAATAGACACTTTCCAAACAGTTTTACAAATATTCTTTAAGCTCATCTTTCAATGATAATAAAGGCGTAATCTCTACTGATTATGCCGTAATGGATATTTACGTACTTTGAACGTTTATCTTAACCTCCAAATTTCTCTTTTACTGTCCATGATAGGCCATTCAGAACTGATCATTACCGATTCGGGCTGCATTTACCACCTCGACGTACATCCCGATGAGATCGCCCATACGGTGATCACGGTAGGCGATCCAGGTCGCGTACCCGAAGTATCAAAATATTTTGACCGTATAGAGCACCGGAAAGCCCATCGCGAATTTGTAACGCATACCGGCTATATCGGCAGCAAACGCCTGAGCGTGGTGAGCAGCGGCATTGGTCCCGATAATATCGACATTACACTGAACGAGCTCGATGCCCTGGTCAATATCGACTTCGCAAGCCGGATGCCGAAAGAAGAGATCCAGGCGCTCAATATTATCCGCCTGGGCACTTCCGGCTCTCTCCAGGAAGATCTGCCTGTCGATAGCCTGGTCGCTTCTACTTTCGGTATAGGGCTCGATAACCTTTTGCATTACTACCGGTTTGAGAACAATGCCGATGAGGCGTATATGCTGAAGGATTTCCAGAACCATACACTACTTTCCGGCAATCCGATCCAGCCTTATGTCGCCGAAGGTTCCGTGCGCCTGCTCAATCATTTCGGCGAGGGCTATACGCATGGTATCACCGTCACCTGCCCGGGCTTTTATGCGCCGCAGGGCCGGCGGCTCCGGCTTCCGCTCGCCTTCCCTACCCTGGTTGATACGCTCTCCACTTTTAGCAGCGGCATGCACCGGATCACCAACTTCGAAATGGAAACATCGGCGATCTACGGCCTCGGCAAGCTGATGGGCCATCATTGCCTTTCGATCAACACGATCGTAGCCAACCGCCAGGCAAAGACCTTTTCAAAAGATGCGCCTTCGGCCATCGACCATATGATACGGAAATCACTGGAGATCATTGCGCAAATACCTTAACCGGGCAAGGCCACATTATCCGGCAAAGATGACAGCGGCCGTAGCTTGTCTATGACAAGCAGCACAGGGTATGCTTTCTACCTTTGCACCGGTTAAGCGTGTGGTTCGATTCGCTAAAAGCTGTCCTCCGGGCAGCTTTTATTTTTGCCTGGCCTTTTCCTATCACAGCCAAACATTGGGGACAAGATTCGCCGTATACGGCTGTCGACATCCCTTGCTCAAAAAACAATAAGCTTCCCACCAGAGGCAGGAAGCTTACAGCACTGATTAGCCAGTCCCGGTATAGGTTCCCCGGAGGGGAGTCTCTGCAATACGATCTTATTTGATATCCCGATACAGGAAATATTTAAATAACTCGATCCATGATACCGCCTACCGGTGGTATCATGCTGCCCTTTCGATGGGTTTAGGGACCGGAGGGTATTTATTTCCTATACCGGGATAGTCATTAAACTTTACCGGGTTACGGAAAGGCGTTGTACCAAACGGCCATCCTTGCTACTGATGACTACATTGTAAAGTCCGGCCTCCATAGCATTCAACGGCAAGGTAAAGCTGTTCTCGCCCTGAACCAGGTTATTGTTCTCGCTGGCATAGGTAGTGCGGCCCAGCATATCGGTGATATGAATAGCGACCTGCTGCTGCGCAGTAGCTGAAATAGACAGGGTTGCGGTCTGCGATGCCGGATTGGGATAGATCGAAGCTTTGGCTACACCTTCCAGCTTATCGATACCTGTGGTGGCTGCCTTCGCCTTTTCGGCATTGATTACCTCATATTTACCATTGTTCATTTTAAAGAGGACCACAAAAGCAGATAGTTTGGTCTTGTTCCAATCAGATTTGATGCTCACTTTAAAGGTCTTCGAAAATTCGGCATTAGCGGCGGTGGATGCCGTTCCGATCTGCTCGCCCCATGGAGTGCTCGCCAGTTCGGTGCCGGTTGTTGCCATTGCGCCCCGCAATACGTACGGATGCTTGGCAGGGCCCCCGGATACGCCATTCTGAGCGGCTTCAACCTCATCTTCGGCAAGCAATACCGTCATGTAATACTGCCCGCTGGCGGCCGTCCAGAATTTGGCTTTGGCAGTTACCGTGATCGTTGTACCGGCAACCGATATATTGGCCGCAGCGCTGGCAACAGCTGCGGTGCTGTTGGCAGTGGTAACCTTACCTACGATGTCCTGCGAGGTGGCCGTTGGGCTGGCGCTTAGTGATCCTTCAACCGAACCTTTATTGATATAAAACGAAGGCACGGATTCTACGCCATAATTATCCGCCAGTGCATTACCGCCCGTGGCATTGATGGAAGAAGGGGTACTGGAAGTCTTTACGCCGATGATATATCCTTTGTCGCTGGTGGCGAGGTCGGCTTTCAATTGCTCCGCGGCAGGCTTGCCATATGCGCCGCAAGGTCCGCACCATGTTTCACTAAATAAAAAGACAACGGAACGGGTTTTCTGCTGCGGTGTTTGGGCATAGAGGCCAAAAGCAAGGCCACATGCCAATGCGCTGAGTACGGTTTTCTTCATAGAAATCTTCATTAAGGTTAACAATTTTAATTAATATCAATGAATAAATGTAATGCGCTTCCGGCGACTGCACACTAATTTTAACATTAATTAACGATATTATACTATATGTTTTCTATTTTAAAACAACGAACTAAATTCTTAAATAATCTGAATTGGGTGCCTGGAAGAGCCTTGGCGCAAAATACGGCCCGCGCTGCCGCATCCCGCCGGGAAATCCGTAACTTTAGCCCGCGCCTCGTCAAGAGCCCTTATCTATGTCCCTTCACATCCGGCAACGGCTGAAAAGATTACGCAATCGCCTTACCCGTAAAAGCTTTCTGAAACGCGGCTTTCATATCGTGCTCGCGCTCTGTTCACTGTTTGCCTTGCTCGATGTGCTCTTTCCGTTAAAACCAACTCCTGAATATGCGCCGCTGGTGCGGGCGGCAGATGGGACGCCTTTATATATGTTCCTCACCCGTGATCAGCAATGGCGTATGTTCACTACCCTGGATGAAATCACACCCGAGTTGCGGCAGGCTATCGTGTTCAAAGAAGACAAGTACTTTTACCGGCATGCCGGCATCAATCCCCTGGCCGTAATAAGAGCCGGCTGGAACAATCTATTCCGGCTGAAACGGACCTCAGGCGCTTCTACGATCACCATGCAGGTGGCCCGCCTGCTTTCGCCCAAAAAACGCAGCTATGGCAATAAGCTGATAGAAATGTTCAGGGCCCTGCAGCTTGAAGGACATTATAACAAGGACGAGATATTACAGCTGTACCTGAACCTGGTACCCTACGGCTCCAATATACAAGGTGTAAAAGCCGCTTCGCTGCTGTATTTCGGCAAAACGCCGGATCAGCTGTCGCTGGCCGAGCTTACGGCGCTAAGTGTGATCCCCAACCGTCCCAACTCCCTGGTTATAGGCAAGGACAATAACCGCATCCTGGCGGTGCGCAACAAGTGGCTGGAACGCTTTGGCGCAGCCGGCTTGTTTGCACCCGATGTGATCCGGGATGCGCTGGCCGAACCGCTCGATGCTTACCGGCACAATCCGCCGCGGACTGCACCGCAGATGGCTTTGCGGCTGCGACGCGCCTATCCTGGTGTGCTCGATATTACCGCTACGATCGATGCCGGTCTGCAGCGGAAAGCCGAAGAGTTGGCTGCCCAATATGTTTCGGCCTTAAAGCTGCACCAGATCCACAATGCGGCAGTGATCGTGATCGACAACCGCGACCGGCAGGTCAAGGGCTATATCGGCTCCTCCGACTTTTTTGACAAAGAGCATCACGGCCAGGTCGACGGTGTGCAGGCCCTGCGCTCCCCCGGCAGCGCCCTGAAGCCCTTGCTGTACGGGCTGGCTTTCGATAAGGGACTGGCTACGCCAAAAACGGTGATAAACGATGTACCCATCGACATGAAGGGCTATACACCAGAAAATTATGATCTCGATTTCAGGGGAAAGGTAACCGTGGAAGAGGCCCTGAGACAATCGCTGAACATACCTGCCGTCAAGCTGCTGAATGCGCTGGGCACGCCCGTGTTCATTAATGAATTGCATGCAGCGGGCTTCCGGTCGGTATGGGACAGCCGCAAAAAACTGGGCCTTTCTATGATCCTGGGCGGCTGCGGGGTGCAGCTGGATGAGATGGCAGCCCTGTATTGCACCTTTGCCCACGAAGGCTTGTACCGGCCGCTGCAATGGCGTATCGACAAACAAAGCAACAGCGCCAGGCACACAGATACGCTACGACTGCTGAGCCCGGGCGCCAATTATATGCTGAGCCAGATCCTCTCGGAGCTGCGCCGCCCCGACCTGCCTAATAACTTTGCTAACGCTGCCAATATACCACATGTGGCCTGGAAGACGGGCACCTCTTACGGACGGCGCGATGCCTGGAGCATAGGCTACAACCAGCGGTATACCATTGCGGTATGGATCGGCAATTTTTCGGGCCAGGGTGCGCCGGACCTCAATGGCGCGGGAACGGCCACGCCATTGCTGTTCCAGTTGTTTGGCGCGATCGACCGCAATGGCAACGAAGAATGGCGACCTGCGCCAACCGACCTCGCCTACCGCCTGGTATGCACCGAGAGCGGCAAGGTACCTGGCGATTATTGCACGACCACCCTTAGCGATACCTACCTGCCGGGTATCTCGGACAATGCGCCCTGCCGCCACCTTAAGGAGGTGTACCTGTCAGCCGACGAGACATTTGCGTATTGTACCAGCTGCCTGCCGCCAACCGGCTACAAGATCAAAAGCTTCCCCGATATCGATCCCGAGCTGGCTTCGTTCTATGAAAGCCGGCATATCGCTTACGATAAGGTACCGGAACACAATCCGGCCTGCAGCCGCTATTTTGAAGGCAGGGCGCCGGTGATCAATTCGCTTACCGGCGGCGCCACTTATCTCATTACAGACAAAGGCAAGCAACAGCTGCAGCTCAGCTGTGCGGCCGGTAGCGATGTACATACTGTGTACTGGTACATCAACGATCGCTACCTGGGCCGTTGTACCAAAGAGGAGAAGCTGTTCTTCATTCCCGCCGATAATAACATCAAGGTTTCCTGCACCGACGATAAAGGCCGGAACAGCGACCTTCAGATCAGGGTGAAATTTATCTGAGCCACAAATAGTGTGGCCGGTATCTGCCAGCTTTTCCTCTTGTGGGCATTAAGGTGATAATAGTATAACCGGCATCTCCTGCTCTTGTCCTAAATTTTCCCTTACAAAAAGAATAAACTACGTTAAAATATACTTTCAGGCTCAGAAGAGCAGCACGCAAACCCCTGCCGGCTAAACCCTTACACCAACACCAATTCACCGAAACATAAGCCTGGAAAGACTTTCAGGTTTTCACCTGAAGCATTTCGCCCCTGGAGAGGATATATTTGTTAAACGCCGGTTATCACAACGCCATTGCCCTCTTTTGCCTTAAAACCTGCTGCCCGGAACCAATCTTTTCATTGTATAAACTTACATTCCTTGTTTGTGAGCCCCTTCGCATACCACCTTTTACCTGCATGGATCGGCGATGGCCCTGACGGTAGCCGGCGTTTTATGGTAACCTTTTTTTTCTACACCAAAACCTGTTTTATGAAGAAACAACGTTTATCCATTCTCCTGGGCATTGGCCTGTACCTGTGTACTGGCATAGCCATGGCCCAAACCAATGATCTGCGCCCGCTCGACCGGCAGGTAAGCCAGGCAAAGACGCAAGGTCTTTTCACCAAAACCTATTCTTTATTCCACGAGGAGCAGGGCCTGGCCAAGAGAGCAACCGACCAGGTAGTGACCGATGCCACTTACCTGCAGCTGGAACCGGAGCAAACACAACGTCTTTTCCGTGAGCGTCCTGAAGCGCTCACCCTCAGCATCCCGGTGGCCTCGGCAGCGCCGCTGGAGCTGGAGCTGGTACAGCAAAGCCCCCTGGATAAGAGCTTCTTTGTGAGCACCAGCGCCGATATCAATAAGCCGGTAAGCTATACGCCCGGAGTATACTACCGCGGCATAGTAAAAGGCATGCCACAGACCACCGTTGCGATCAGCGTGTTTGAAGACGAGATTATCGGCATAGCATCCACACCCAACCAGGGCAACCTGGTATTGGGCAGGCTGCAGGCCCAGGGCAATGGCGGCGGCTATATCCTGTATTCAGACATGAATTTGCATGCGCCACCTCTGCCCCCCTGCCAGGCCGTGGAGCCCCTCGGCTATACCGAAAAGATGCGGGAATACCTCAATGCACAGGCAAAGCCTACTGCCGACAAGTGTGTGAAAGTATTTCTCGAATGCGACTATGCACTCAATACGAACAAAGGCGGCGTGGCCGGTGCCACCAATTTTATTACGGCGGTGTTCAATAACATTGCCGTGCTGTATGCCAATGAGTCGATCACCACAGCAGTATCGCAGGTGATGGTATGGACCAGCCAGGATCCCTATTCGACTACCAATTCCAACACGGCGCTGAACACCTTCCGCACAACCAGGACCACCTTTAACGGTGATATCGCACACCTGGCAGCGCTTGGCGGCCAGAACATAGGCGGTGTAGCCTGGATCGATATTTTGTGCAACAATACCTACCGCTATGCTTACAGCAATATCTACAGCAACTACAGCACCGTGCCCACTTATTCGTGGTCGGTAGGCTGTATGGCACATGAAATGGGCCATAACCTGGGCTCGCCGCATACCCACAATTGTACTGCCTGGAGCGGCGGTGCGATCGACGGCTGCGGCCCTGCAGCCGGCTATCCCGAAGGCACCTGTACAGCCCCGGTTCCTTCGCCCTCGGTAGGCGGAACGATCATGAGCTATTGCCACCTGCTTTCGGCCGGTATTAATTTCAACAACGGCTTTGGCCCCCAGCCCGGCAACCTGATCCGCAGCCGGGTCAATGCCGCTACCTGCCTGTCGTCCTGCACTACTTCCGGCTGCACTACCAACAGCGCGACGCTGACCATTGTGCTGGATAATTATCCGGAAGAAACCAGCTGGAACATCACGAACAGCGCCTCGCAGGTGGTAGCATCAGGCGGTACCTATGGCAGCTCTCCCGACGGATCTACCATTACCGTTCCCCTTTGCCTGCCCAACGGCTGCTATACGCTCACCATGCTGGATGCTTATGGCGACGGCATCTGTTGTTCCTACGGCAACGGTTCCTATACACTGAAGAATAATGCCAACAATGCCGTGCTGGCCAGCGGTGGGCAATATACCAGCCAGGACGTGAAAACTTTCTGTTTCAATGCAGGCATGCCGCCCCAACAGGGAAGCATGAGCAATATAAGCAGCCTCAACGATGCCGGCTTTATGGTATATCCCAATCCTGCCCGCGACCTGCTGCATGTGCGCTGGACCGGAACCGGAACAGGCGCCGCACAGATCACGTTCACCGACCTTGCCGGCAGGAAGATCGCAAGCTATACGGTCAACAGCGTAGCAGGCAAGAACAGCTTCGATATACCCTTGCAGCAAATGCCCACCGGCATGTACCTGCTGCAGCTGGATAACGGCAGCGCCCGTTTCCAGCAGAAAGTAATGGTGCAGCAGCGTTAAAGCACCATATATAACTGCTGATAAAGGGGCCGTAGTGCCCCAAAGGTCCCAGGCCTGTTGCATTTCGAATCGTTCGATGTGACAAAGCCTGGGACCTTATTTTTGCCGTAGCCCTACCCCATTCAACAGAACCCCGATCCACCATTTGGGAGATGGTTTTCCCCCTATTGCCCTTTCGCAGTACGTTTGGGATACCTGCTGCCTTTCAGCGTTACATTTTTTATCTATCGCAATAAGCGAAAAATCACCTCCGATATAATCAGTAAACAGTGCTATCTAAGGTCCTGTCAGCGAATACCGCATGATCATGCAGGCATTAAAAATGCGTGTTTTGCAACAATAAAACAATCATTTTATTAAAATATTCTTTCTTAAAAAAGAATGTATTGTTAAACCAATCTGTTCCTTTAAAAGCCCACTCTCGTTAATAACCTGCAAATTAGCGTTTTATTTCATTTGAAAGATGAGGGCCTATTTATCCGCAACTGCTACAGGTTTTTACCTGTAGTTTATTTTTATGAAGCAATCTTAGATTTGTTGCGCAACCTGCCGGATCGTTCCTGTAACCTGTCTCTTATGAAAACGATCCAATCTTATTGTTAACCGTCTAAACTTGCATGCCTTGTCTGTAAGAACCATCATCTTTATAACCAACCCGGAGCCGGCGTTTGCATAAAAAAATACATTCTTTCATGTAAAAAACGCTACTTATGAGAAAACAGTATTGGTCTTTATTGTTAGTGGGAATATGCGGATTGTACAACCCCCTGCGTGCGCAGCAACCGATCGACAAGCAGGTAAATGCCGCACGGGAACAAGGTCTCTTCAGGCAAACCTTCACTCCTTTTACCAAAAACACCAGCGCTGCCCGGCCTGCCGCAGCCTCGCTGGTCGACAACGCCACCTATCTGCAGATGCAGCAGGAACAAACACTTCGTATCTACAACGAGCATCCTGCCGCACTGACCTTGTCCTTACCGCAGCAATCGGGTCAGGAACTGGAACTGGAGCTGGTACAGCAAAGCCCCTTCGCTCCCGGCTTTTTTGTGAGCACCAGCAGCAGCAATAACCAGCCGGTATCCTATACACCGGGTGTTTATTATCGTGGCAAAGTAAAAGGAATGGAGGGCTCGGTTGTGGCCGTAAGCGTGTTCAAAGACGAGATCATAGGCGTGGCCACTACGCCCGATAAGGGTAACCTGGTGCTGGGCCGGCTGCAGAATAGCGGCCAGGATGACTACATTCTCTATTCTGACCTGGACCTGAAGCAGTCCTCTTCCTTTAGCTGTGATGCCGAAATGCCGCTGGGATATACCGAAAAGATAAGGGAATATCTTTCTGAAGCCGCACGCCCCACAGCGGATAAATGTGTAAGGGTATACCTGGAGTGCGACTATCGTACCAATCAAAGCAAGGGAGGTGTAACCGGCGCTACCAATTATGTAACGGCGATCTTCAACAACCTCGCCACGCTTTATGCCAACGAATCGATCACGACGGCGATCTCGCAGGTATTTGTATGGACCACACAGGATAACTATACGGCATCATCTACCTCTTCGGTATTGAATACCTTCCGTAGTACACGCACTACTTTCAACGGGGACATCGCCCACCTGGTATCGGTGCGCAGCGGTGGCGCAATGGGCGGTATCGCCTGGGTGGATGCCTTATGCAGCTCTTATCGCTATGCGTACAGCCAAATCCTGGCAAGCTATAGCAATGTACCGACCTATTCCTGGTCGGTCGAATGCATGACCCATGAAATGGGCCATAACCTGGGCTCACCGCATACCCACAATTGCGCGGCCTGGAGCGGCGGTGCGATCGATGGCTGCGGCGCTGCCGCCGGCTATCCCGAGGGCAGCTGTTCCGCCCCTATTCCTTCATCTGCGGTAGGTGGCACGATCATGAGCTATTGTCATCTAACTTCCACTGGCATTAAATTCAGCAATGGCTTTGGCCCGCAACCCGGCAACCTGATCCGTAACCGGGTGGCTGCAGCGTCCTGCCTGGGTTCCAACTGCAGTACAACACCGCCGGCCGGCTGTACCGATAACGCGGCTACCCTGACCATTGTGCTGGATAATTACCCTGAAGAAACCAGCTGGGATATTAAGAATAGCGCCGCACAGGTGGTGGCTTCCGGAGGCACTTATGGCAGCTCGCCGGATGGATCTACCATTACAGTTCCCCTTTGCCTACCTAATGGCTGCTATACACTGACCATGAAGGACGTTTATGGCGATGGTATGTGCTGCTCCTACGGCAACGGCTCCTATACCTTGCGGAAGAATGCGGATAATAGCGTGCTGGCCAGCGGCGGGCAATTTGGCACCCAGGATGTGAAGACTTTTTGCTTCAATGCCGGTCTTCCCTCACAGGGTGGCTTGAACAATGTAAGCGGCCTTGCCGCCAATGCGGGTTTCAATGTATATCCCAACCCTGCCCGTGATGTGCTTCATGTACGCTGGAGTGCAGTTGAGGCTGCCGCTGCGCAAATGATGCTGACCGATATAGCCGGCAGGAAGATCGCCGTTTATACGACGAATGGCGTAGCGGGCAAAAACAGCTTCGATATCATGCTACAACAACTGCCAGCCGGCATGTACCTGCTACAGCTGGAAACAGGCGGCAATCGCTTCCAGCAAAAAGTGATGATACAGCAACGTTAATCCCATCCCGCTTTTGGCGCCGGATACGATATCGGGCCTATCCGAAAGGGCTAAGGTAAATGGAGTCCCAGAGCATTGCATACATGCTTAATGGCCTTCATCAAGGATAAATACAAAAGGGGCTGTCCGTATTTTTGGACAGCCCCTTTCTCATTATTCTGATACACCCTAACGTCTTTGACGACAATAAAGGAAGAATGTTTAAGCGCCAGCGCAAACCTGAGCGGCAGACAACCAGCCTCCGAATCCCGGCAACAATAACAATAATACGTATTGTGCGGGGAGGAAACTAGAACAGGCTGATGGATTCCATAAGAGTCCTGTTCTGCTCTTCTGTGTGATAGATAGCCGGATGGCGGGCATCGAGGTCCCTGCGGCCGAGGCGCAGCACTTCGTTAATAAAGCGGATCCGGTCTTCGAGAAAAATATAACTTCCGGCAGCGGCCTTCATTTCTGTGGCGAACTGTTCGGGATCCAGGTATCTATCAGTGAAATGATCAAAGTAGAAATTTTTCGCGGACAAAGCAATGGTTTGATTCATATGGTTCTAACTTTTAGGCTAACGATTCACCTATAATGCTGCTAAAACTGTGCCAATAATCAGCATTTTATATACCTCTAATATTTTATACCATCAGCCCATAGCTTGCAGGCTGAAAATCAGAATACTAGAAAGCATTAAAGAATTAATTATGCACAAAAATCACCCTATCACCACCCTTTGCTCAAGCTGATCAGGCCACCGATACTGTTATACAATAAGCCGCCTTGATCTCCGGCAAGCGCAAAACCGATGCGGAAACCGTTCTTCAATGGTCGTGACGCCTCGATATAGCCGCTGAATTGTTTCACTCTTGTAAAGTATGGAGGCGGCCCCGGACTACGGAGCTCAGCGCCGGAATGGCCGAAGGGACTCGATCCCCAGGTACCATAGTTGAGCGAATAAGTGGCTTTGGCAGTAACGGACCAGCGGTACAAATTGCCCATAATACCGGCATGAAATGCCATTACACGATTATTGACGATATAGTCGTTAACACTGCCATGTGGTAAACCGGCGCGCATATATTGCCGGTTAGTGAGCAGCGGCGAGCCCAGGTTCTGCTGCTGGTAGGTCCAGCCTTCGGTATACATGCCATTATAATAGTTCTCGTCGCCGGAGGGCGTTATTTTAGCATTGGGCTCCCCGCCCTGGCTCTTGGTATAGAGGAATTCAACCAGCACTTTTTGCCAGCCTATGGTCTCCTTGCTCTGTTCCTGTCCGTTGGTGAGGCTAAGTCCCCATAATCCATCCTTGATGTTGCTGAGGTGGTACAAACCGCCTACATCGTAGAAGAACTGGTGGTAAGCATTGATCTTAACACGGCTGAGGTCTATCTCTATACCCTGGTCGATCGAGCCCAGGTGATTACCCACTTTGGAGCCATGATAAGTAGTTCCAGTGAGTGCTTTGAAAGCGGTAGGCAAAGGCGCCAGGTCCCAGTCGTGGTAATATCTGTTCTCATCGCCCCAGAATACCTGGTGGTTGAAGCCGCCGTAGAGCTTTACCTTCCAGCTGTCTTTTCCCAACCTGCCGTAAAACGATTTCTGATGATACCAGGTATCGGCGTTAACGCCGGGCATATACAAATTGGTCTCAGTGCCGATAGAACCGATATAACCGATGGCAAAGTTGCCTTTTATAGATAAAACGCCGTTAGTAAACGGTACCTTCCAGTAGTCGGGAATACTAAGCTCCAGCTTGGGAATGCCCAAGGCATTGCCCGATACGGAAAAAGCGCCGCTGGAGAGGTTGCTGTCTACGAGGCCCATACGATCGCGGGAGCGACCCGCTTTTATTTCAAATATATTCAGCCGGGCTTTAAGATAGGCTTCCACGAGGATTAGCTGCGCCCGGTTGCCCAGGTTGGTGCGTGCCTCCACAGCACCACCCCAGTCGGGCTTCCAGTCTTGCGTCCGCTCTTTATAGTCACGGAATACATAACCCGAAAGCGATCCCGAAACACCATCCAACGGAATGCTGCCATATTGGTTACTGCGCATCCAGAAAGGCACCTGGCCGTTGCTGGCGCCTATCGCCATTACCGATAGTCCGTAATGAAACCTGCCAGCCGTATCGTCCGGCGCTTGTGCTTTTACCGTTCCCGCACAGCAGGCCAGGGTTACCAGCAATGCCCATCTTTTGATCATCGTTTGCATGTTTGGATCGATTTATACTGCGGCTACAGGTTTCTTTTTGCGAAAACATTCCCTGACGAGATAGCCGAGGAAAAGCGTATTGGTGACCAGGTAACGCTTCCACATGCGCCGCGGCTCCTGCAGTACCCGAAAAAACCATTCCAGGCCGGCGCGCTGCATCCATAGCGGGGCACGCTTGGTAATGCCGGACACTACATCGAACGAACCACCAACGCCCATAATAAACGGTGTTTGAATGATATCTTTATACTGATTGAGGAAGATCTCTTTCTTTGGCGAGGTAATGGCAACGAACAGGATATCGGCGTCGCTGGCGGCAATGCTTTCGGCAATCGATGGTTCGTCGGCTGCCGTATAGTAGCCATTACGATAGCCGGCGATGATCGCGGGTGAGTATTGTTCTGAATATTTTTCTACCACCTTTTTCACTACTTCTTCCTTGGCGCCGAAAAAAAAGATACGGTAGTTTTTGTCATGCGCCAGCGCTACAAGATTGCCCATAAGGTCGATACCGGCCACCCGCTCGGGAAGCGGCCGGCCCAGCAGACGCGCAGCCCATACAACCCCCTGGCCATCGGCGTTAATGATGTCGCTGGCGACCACAGACGCCTTCAGCTCGGGGTTCCGCTGCATATTGACCAGCTTGGCTACATTGACAACCACATGATGCAAAGGCTTCTTCCCGGCAATGGCTTTGTCGATACGGTCTACTGTCTCGGCCATAGTAAGGCTGTGAATAGGGCAATCCATCAACGCTATGGTAGCGATGTCCCCATTATGTGTGGTCATACACCCGTGAAGTTTAATACCGTTTTTAAAGAAAGGTTCTTGCCGTTCAGCAGATTGTTGAATTCTTTGTGGGCCACCAGGAAGCACAGGATATCGGCATGCTCGATCGCATGCTCCTTGGTGTACAACTCGTCATTGTCCATGCTGGAAATATTGGGCTCTATCGGCAATATCTTGAACTCTGTCTGCTTCAGCGCCTTGTATATTTCCAGCGCAGGGCTTTCCCTGAGGTCGTCGATATTGGGCTTGAAAGCCAGGCCCAGACAGGCGATCACAGGCTTACGCTTGATGGCCAGTTCAAAGGACGAGGCTTCATTCTTAATTCTTTCGATCACCCACTCGGTTTTGTAGTCGTTGATCTCCCTTGCCGCTTTAATGATCCTGGCCTGCTCCGGGTAGGCCGAAACGATGAACCAGGGATCGACGGCAATACAATGACCGCCAACACCAGGACCGGGTTTCAGGATATTGACACGCGGATGCCGGTTGGCCAACGTGATCAGGTCCCATACGTTGATGCCGGCAGTCTCACAGATCATGGAGAGTTCGTTGGCGAAGGCAATATTGACGTCGCGGTAAGAATTCTCCACCAGCTTGCACAGCTCTGCTGTCTTGGCATCGGTAGGCAACACTTCGCCGCTTACAAACTTCCGGTAAAAAGCCACCGCCACTTCCGTAGCACGCGGGGTTACACCACCCACGATGCGATCATTGGCGATGAGCTCCTGCATCACGTGACCAGGCAGCACGCGTTCGGGGCAATGTGCGATAAAGATCTTGCTGGTATCGATCCCTTCTGCTGCCAATGTTTCCGCTACCTTATCGGTAGTACCTACCGGCGAAGTGGATTCAAGGATTACCAGGTTGCCCTCTTTGACAAAAGGGGCTATCGAACGGGTAGCCTGGATCACGTAATCGATA
Organism: Taibaiella koreensis; assembly: GCF_003545715.1. Classification (GTDB taxonomy): domain Bacteria; phylum Bacteroidota; class Bacteroidia; order Chitinophagales; family Chitinophagaceae; genus Taibaiella; species Taibaiella koreensis. The sequence continues at coordinate 136,321 of NZ_QVNU01000009.1, read as the reverse complement.
TTGGGCCGGTATCCCTCATGAAAAGGTGTGGGCACCGCCAGGATAAAGACGTCGGCCGGCGCCGCTTGTGTAGAAGCTTTCAGCTTACCGCTGTTGACCGCGGCGGCCACGAAGGTATCCAGCTCAGGCTCCACAATATGGATGGCGCCGGAGTTGATGGTTTCGACAACGTGGGGCACCACATCCATGCCGTGTACCTGGAAGCCCCGGTTGGCCAGCAATGCAGCAGTGGGAAGACCAATATAACCCAGGCCTACCACGCAAATATGTTCAAATTTAGGAGACGTATTCATGTTTATGGTTCGTTAGTAAAAATTGAGCGATTCGTTTTGTAGCTTTTCCGTCGCCGTAAGGATTGTGCAGCCTTGCCATACGGTCGTAACGTTCGGTATCGTACAGCAAGTCGAGCGTTTCCTTTACGATACGGTTTTCATCGGTACCCACCAGGATCACCGTGCCGGCGCTTACAGCCTCCGGTCTCTCGGTGGTATCGCGCATCACCAGCACAGGCTTGCCGAGCGAAGGCGCCTCTTCCTGGACACCACCGCTGTCGGTAATGATGAGGCGGGACTTGTTCATGAGCCAGATAAAAGATTCGTAAGGCTGCGGATCTATGAGGTGAATGTTGCTGACGTCCGAAAGCAGCTCGTATACCGGGCCCTGTACGTTGGGATTGAGGTGTACCGGATAAACGATCTCGGCATCGGCATGCTCCGCGATCCGCTTCAGCGCCCGGCAAATGCTAAGGAAGCCTTCGCCGAAATTTTCGCGGCGATGCCCGGTCACCAGGATCACATCACGATGCATCGGTAGCTGCTGTTTCAGCAATCGTACCGACTCCGGCTCCGCTTCCTCGATCAGGCGCAGGCCATGCTGCAGTGCGTCGATCACCGTATTGCCGGTCACGACAATATGCTGCTCAGCGATGTCTTCACGGAGCAGGTTCTCCCGTGATTGCTGTGTGGGTGCAAAATGAATGTCGGCAATGCGGCCGGTGATACTGCGGTTCATTTCCTCGGGGAAGGGCGACTGCTTATTGAAAGTGCGCAGACCTGCTTCGACATGGCCTACTTTGGCGCCGCTGTAAAAGGCCGCCAGCGCTGCCGCCATGGAGGTGGTCGTATCGCCGTGAACGAATACATAATCGGGCCGGAAATCTTCCAGTACCGGCTTCATGCCCTCAATAATAGCTGCCGTAAGGTTATGCAGGTTCTGCCCTGGCTTCATCAGGTTAAGATCGTAACGGGCCGGTATGCCGAAGAAGCGGATGACCTGGTCAAGCATTTCCCGGTGCTGGGCCGTAAGGCATACGGCCACCTCTATTTCATCGGGATGTTTGCTCAGCTCCAGGTACAAAGGCGCCATTTTGATAGCCTCCGGACGGGTGCCGAATACCAGCAGCACCTTCCTGGGGTACGATGTGGGAGCGGTTAACATGGTTCTTTAAAATTGGTTATTGTGTTGATTGGTTCGGTTGTGTACGCTACATTGATTGGGTTATTTCGTGTTTGTTCTCTTGAAACGTAGCCGGTGAAAAGGTTGCCCGGTATGCCTCCAGGAATTGTTTGAATTTGGTTAATGAATAAGGTGTAAACGCTTTCGGATGACCGATGATCACAAAATTGAGGTTATCCTTACCGGTACGCCATTGACGATAGGCGCGGGCCAGGTAGCTTGATTTATAGCCGTCGATCGACACTACTGAGTAGGAAGCGCCCAGGAACTTCTTTATGATCCAGGAACGGCTTTGTGCAATCGACCTGCCGTCGCCAAAGGCCTTATGCTGTGCCCCTCCTTTCTTTTTGGCCAGGGCAAACCGGGCAAAGAACAGGGGTGTTACCTTATATGCTGCGATAGGGACTTCTGTAAAAAAACCTCCTTGTTGCGCAACGACCGGGTCCTGGTCAAACTGCCATACCGTCTTTTCCGGCGCACCTTTAAAGTCAAAGGCATGCGCCTCCGAGTCGGCATTGCCATTGTAAAAAACCGTGCTGTCCAGCCAAATGCCGTGCTTCCGGAAAGCCTTGCTCAGCTTATGAAATGGCTGAATACACCAGCCCCCGGCACGATAGGCAAATACTTCCTTTCCGCTGATATGCTCCAGCTCCGCTTTGTAGCGCCTGACAATGTCGTCGATCTGTACCTCGTCAAAATCGGCCAGCTTATACCGCGATATATCGATGTCCCACTGCTGCCGGGCGGTATCGTAAAAGCTATCTTCCCAATGCGGGTGAATATGCAGTTGTATATCGTGCCCACCGGCGCTCAATGCCCGGAGATGGGCTGTTACTGTTTCATAATCCTGCTGCAGAGCAGGGCAATCACCCATCTGTCTCTTCAAGGCAACCAGGTAGCCGGCATCGACAAAGAAAACGATCTTTAGGTCATGGGCATCGGTAATGCGTAGCAGCGCTTCCGTAGGCTCAATGAGGCAACGGGCAACCGATCCGGTACGCGTACCGAAGAAGAGCTCATAATCGAGGGTCAGAAAGAGACGTTTCATTTATTTTCCGTTAGGCGTATACATAGTGATCCCTTTTTCCAGGAAATTGCGGACCATACAATCGTGCAGTTTTTCGGCATCAAGCAGGTAACATTCCTTAATACCAACCATCCCCGGCACCAGCACTTCTTCGCGTGTAAACAGGTCAAAAAAGTCATTGCATCGCCGCTTAACAGACATTTCGGGATTATGCACGCGGGTCTTCGTTATCGAACGGGTTCCATCAACATCGATCATCTGCAGCTCATAAGCCTGCTCTTCGTAAACCGGGTAAGGAAAATCAAGGGCGTCCTCTAGCGTATGAAAATTGGTGAGTGAATCCAATGAAACGCCCAGCAGCAGTATCTTTCCTTTGTTTGCAGATAATCTGAAAAACGGCGACTGCTTATTAAAGGGGGTAAGCTGTCCGGCATGGCCGCCGGTGTAGTATTCGGCCAATGGTCCTTTTGCTGCTACAGAATGCGTAGGATGAAGGCTGCGGAAAACACCCTCCTGCTTACGGAATACTTCTGTAATTTTTCCCATACCAGAGGGCGTATGCGTTGCATCAAAGACCGGATTTCCGGCTACATAAGATTTCACATCGCTGGTGAAGGGATAAACCGGCAACAGTAAAGTCCCTTCTTCTCCCAGAACATTGCTGAGCGCCGTCAATACAGTCGCAGGTCCGTTCTCTACATAGCCGATACGGCTAAGACTGCTGTGTACCAGCAGCGAATCGCCCCGCTTTATACCCAAAGCAGTTAGCTGCTCTTCCAGCATAGCGCCCGAAATGACCTGCCCCGACTCTTTATAGGACGCGATCTGCTTTTCGCGCTTCTTTTTCTGCATTGCCTTCAATCTCGCTTTTAGCGATTTCGGCAGTGTTTTCTTCAATAAATAGAATATAGCGTTGTTCATGAGCAGGTCTGTATTTTTAATTGGGTTATCCACTGGTAGCTTCCTTTATTGAGCCGTATAGAGGCCAGCAGGGTTTCGCCCGGTTCCTTAACAAGGAACGAAGGCGAATACCAGCCGCAAAGCGGTGCTTCAGCTCCCTTATGGCTTTCGATTTGCCATGCAGGGTCAAAAAGGATACAAAGCTGCCGCGCTCCGCCGGTACGCCGGGCCGTGTAGCTGCCGTCCTTTGTCCGCGTTATTTCGGTTGCCGGGTGAAAGTGCCAGGGGTGATAAAGCAGCACATCCTGCTCGGCTTCGATGCTATCCGTTATCAGGAAGAGGTCTTCATCTCTTTGGAACGACACATGCCGGGTATGTCTTATCCCGAGAGCGACGTAGCCGTCGTGCGAAGCAGAAGCACTTTCCCTGTCCTCCGTTTGTGCCCCGTCGGTCACCGTAACGTTATAATGTTTCAGCCACATCATTGCACCGGCAAGCAAAGCCTGATCCTGTCCGTCGACAGAAATGGTATTGTGCGCCATGGTACCCGCAAAGTATTTCCGCCAGGCGGGATATGCATGGTAAGTATAGGTTCCGGGGTCTACCAGCAAAGGCATACCGTCGAGATGCAGCATAACGGACAAAGCATCGGCATGACCATGCGCAGCGATAGACAGGTAACCCAACGGCGCCGCATCAAAGTGAAATAATATTTCCTGCTCACCTTCCTGCTTGCGGAAAATGAAATGCCCTTCCTCTTTATAAAAGGCGCTGCGCTGCGCAAGGGCGCCGGTAGCTTTGGCTTCATTAAAAAGCCTTTTACCTTTTTCCCCAAAAAGCAACCCGTTTTTCAGGTCCCATTGCAGGCCCCGTCTTGCCTTAACCCCGCCATCACCGCTAAGCACGGTCCCAGCAACAAGGAGGCTATAAAAATTATTGAAATGCGGTTCCAGTCCCAGCCATAAGACCCTGCCATCATCCTCATCGCCATAGCGTAAGAAATTACCTTCCCGGTCGAGAAGCTGATCGATATAGCAGATGATCCTGATCAGCTTTTCCCGGTATCCCGGTGAGAAAGGATCGTTGTATTGTTCTCCTGCCAGGTAAGGCAGCAACAAGAAGTCTGTAATGAACTGGATGTACTCCGAGGCTTCCTCTTTATTGATGCCATCAGCGCTATGCTGTCGTTGTATCTCAGCCTCGAGACCTGCCTTGCTGGTGCTTCGCCAGGCTTCGGCGCCGGGGAAACACCAGCAGGTAGCAGCGAGATAAAGGCCGGAATATTCTGATATCAGGTGGTTATTGGCAGATGAATAACGGGAAGGATTGTTGTGGCTGTGCAGACAATGCTGATAGACCAGGGGCAACCATATTCGCTCGCAAAAAGAACGGAACTGCGGATCGCCGGCTACGCTTGTATCGCTGGCCAGTATCTGCCACGAATAGTACCATACCACCAGCCTTATATTCACCTCGATATTGCTGTACCAGTTGATCCCAACGAGATAGGGATTTTTATTCGCCCAATCGGCTACTATCTCCATCCACCGTTGTAACAGACCCCTATCCCCCGTCATCCTGAACTGCAGGGCCATAGGCACCAGGAATTGCAGGCGGTTCACCTCCAGGACTGCTTTGGCGATGCCATACTTTTCCGAAGTGGCTGCTATGCTCTTGGTAAACTGGCGTGGAAAATGCTTGCCGGTCAAAGGATCACGGTGCCAGTCAATGGCCCCGTTCAGATCGAGCTCGGTACCGAAAAAGTAAAGTTTATGATAGTCCCGCAGCGATTCCAGCGCCGATGCGGGGATGTCGTAAGCAACAGATGTCAGGGCCTGCTGGTATACAGCGGCGTAATCCACATGGCTTGCTGGTGTATTCCTGGAATACTGCTCTTTTTTCTTTTGGACATATTGCTTCGTCCGGAATCCTATTTCGGGTATGGACATCGTCTTCAGCCTGCTGATATACCAATTGTATCGGTTCATGTCTTTGCTTATTTCCTTTATCCGGCTATCTCTTTATAATTTGTAAAAAGCCATTCCCGTACGGCCTGCGGTGTAAAGCTTTCCAGCGCTCTTTGCCGGTTGTTTGCCGACATCCGGCTACAGGTTTGCGGATCATTTGCCAGGGTCCCGATGGCAACCGAATATTCATGCGCATTCCAGTCGTCGACCAAAATCCCGTTCTCTCCGTTGGTGATCCAATCGGGGATGCCACCGACCGGACTGGAAACAACAGGCAGCCCGTAAAGCATTCCCTCCAGAATACTGATCGGCATGCCTTCGCTTAGCGACGGCAACAGCAGCAGGTCGGCAGCTTTTAGCAGCGCGTCCTTCTCGGTTCCTGTCACATAGCCCGCAAAGCGGATATGGCCGAGCGACTGTTCGGCAACCAACGCTTTTGCGGCTTGCTCCTCCGAACCAGATCCGGCAATAACCAGGCGCACATCGCATTGCTCCCGGAGCGCCTTCACTGCGTCTATAGCAATGTAGATCCCTTTGTCTTTTTCGATACGGGACAGATAGAGCACATGAAAAGGCAGACCTTCAAATTGTTTCCTGTAGGATATGGCTACGCCCGAATCGTCGGCAGCATTTCGCCCCACCCTTATCTTTTCCCGATCAATTCCCAGCGCGGAAAGCTTCTGCTCGAAAATGCGGCCCAATACGATGTGCCTGTCGGCCTTACCGAATGTGTGTTTAAAAAAGAACCGCATCCAACCGCTGGCCCGCAGCTTTTGCTCAAAGGGCTCTTTCCAGCCATGCCAGTAGACCAGCACCTTCTTTTTCCTGCGCCTGGACAGGCCGGCGAAAATACCATCCCTGATAAAGCTTTTCTTATCCAGAGAAGGATTAATGTGCACGACATTTACCTTGCCCGCCTGCCTGTAAAAATCCCGGAAACAGCTTAGCAACTGCAGGTAGCGCGCCATACCGGAGCGCCTGGCCCCGCTATGCACATCGAAATAGGAGACTCCTTCTTTGCCATCCAGATCGAGAATATTATACAGGGAGGCGACACCACCCGGCTGGCTCAGGTCGGGAACAGTGATCAATATATCGTACGGACTCGCTTTCATTTTATGGTTTCATATGCTTTGAGGTAATGACTCACGGCAATATGGATATCGAAATGCCGGCGGACAGCTTCCCGCGCCTGCAATGCCGACATTGTTCCGGCTGCTGCATTCCCCTCCCGCATAGCGGCGATGCCGTCGGCCAGCGACCGGACATTGCCGCAGGTAAAGCTATCGCCCCATTGCAGCGTTTTGATGATCTCCATCGGCCCTTCCAGATCGGAGACCAGCACCGGCAACCCGGCAGCAGCAGCCTCAACAATGGTCAGCCCGAAACCCTCAACAAAGGAGGGCTGTACCAGCAAATCATAATCCTGCAGTCGCTGATAGATGTATTGCCGGTTACGCGCTCCCAGGAAGCGCACTTCATCGTTAAGTCCCAGCGATGACCTCAGCCCTACCAGCGAAGGCATGGACGGACCATCGCCCACCAGGTCCAGCCTGATATTGGCGATGCCCTGGTCTTTCAATATTTTCAGGGCTTCGAACAGGATATGCTGTCCCTTTACTTCCTGGTTCAGGCGGCCCACCTGCACGATGCGGAACAGCTGTGGATCGGCCGGCTTCGTTCGCATCGCTATGGCGGCAACGTCGATACCATTGTGGACCACTTGCAGCTGTTGGCTGCAACGATCGTGAGCATCTTTCCGGACCGCTTCAGATATAGCGAACAGCTTCCCGTATTTTTTCAGGTTGACCACCGGTACCTGCGTTGTATGCAGGGTGAGCATCGTTCTTTTTCTTAATGAAGGCCGCAGCAGGTTGACTGCCTTATGATGGTGACAATGGATCACGGTAGCTCCAAACCGGCTTAACGCACGGTTGAGCCGTAGCAGGACCATCGGATTCTTTGCGCCTTCTTTCCTGTTGAGCCGGGTTACTTTTACCTGATCGCTGATCTGACCCAGCAAGCCCTCATTGACTTCGTCGTTGACGATGAATAGCGCAACGGCATGACCCTCGGCCTGCTGGTTAAGGATATCGACAAGCATGGTTTCCGTGCCGCCGGTATTCAGGGAAAATATAAGGTGTCCGATGCGCATATTAGTCAGCTTTATTAATGATATAACCGGCTGCGCCGTTAGTAGATACCACTCTCGCGGGATTACCGGCCGCTACGCTATTGTCCGGCAAATCGTCGAGCACGACGGCGTTGGCACCGATAGCCACATTATTCCCTATGGTCACCCGCCCAATGATCTTAGCTCCCGGTGCGATATATACTTCGTTGCCTAATACAGGGTAACCTTGTCTTTTCCCACGCGGATTAAATCCGATCGTTACGCCCTGCGAGATATTGCAATTCCTGCCGATCTTCGCCAAGGGCGATACAACGATCCCTCCAAAATGACCGATATAGAATCCGGGCTCAATATGCGTTTCAGCCGGGATATCATAACCATATTTGTATTTGAGCCGCGACAGGACCAGCCAGGGGAACAAATAGAGCGCCTTATTGCTGCGACAGCGGTGCGCTATACGATGCCAGAACATAAAGCGGAATCCCGACACGCGCAGGTAAGCGATCACGCCGTCTTTAAACGAAGCACGGCCGCGATAACGTTTCAGATCGGCTCCTATCAGCTGTCGTAAACTGCTCATATAATGAATGACTATGCTTTACTTTTGATTACCGACTTCATTACAATCTTCAGATCATACCATTTCAGACGCATCCGATTAGGCGACCAAAGGGGCGCTTTATACCGTGCGAGGGTGGCATCTATATCGGCCACAAACTTTCGCTTCCCGGTGCTCGTCTTGCTTTCCTCCCATATGCGGAAGGACGCCAGCGGCTTTTCCTGGTAAGCCTTTATGCCGCCGTGCTGCAACAGGCGCAGCCAGAGATCAAGATCCATACTGTAATGAATAGCTTCATTGACAAAGCCCACCGATTTCATTATTTCCAGATTGTAAAAGGATCCCGGCTGCACCAGGTTATAGTTCTGCCTGAGCAATGTTTCCCGGTTATCGATCAGTTCTTTCCGTACGCCTTTTACCTTGCCGCTCCCGTCGATGATCTCGAGCAATGCGCCATAGAAAATAGCCTCTCCGGGATACTGGCGGTAAAGCGCCACGATCTCTTCTACACAGGTGGGCTTGAGCAGGTCGTCGGAGTTGATCCACCCTGCCAACGTACCTGTCGCCAGGCGAAAACCCTTGTTGATAGCATCGCTTTGCCCTTTGTCCTTTTCATGGATCACGATGTCGATGCGGTCGCGATAGCGCTCAACGATCTCCATCGTATTGTCGGTAGAGCCGCCGTCTACCACGATATATTGAATATTGCGATAGCTCTGGTTGAGCACCGACTGTATGGTTGCCTCTATAAATTGCCCCTGGTTGTAGGAAGGGGTGATGATTGACACTTTAATCGTTTCTTCCATTGTTATCACTTTATTGCCAGCTAACATTCTCTTTTATTACCCTTGCCGGATTGCCTGCGATCAAAGCATTCTTTGTCGTAAATGCTCCCCTTACCACTGAGTCTGCGGCAACAATGCAGCCATCGGGTATGATAGTTCCTTTATAAATTTTTGTACCGTTTCCTACCCATACATGGTCTCCCAGTTGAATGCCGTTGTATTCCTTAACGCGTTTATCGGGGTAAGTCAATTCGTGATAATCATCATCCAGAAACTGACAATCCCAGGAAATCACGCAAGCCTCTCCGATAACCAACTCATGCTTGATAACAAACCGGGTATTGACATTGGTATAGCCACCATTCCCAATCCGCACGCTTCCATTGGGACCGATATCAATCCTGCAACCGGAACCAAAGCTGTATCTGCCGTTGATTGCCAGCTGGCCCCGGATATTCAGGAACGTAAGGTCCCGTGAGTGAGCAAAGCCCGTATCGGTCAGACCAATGCTCAGCAGGCCTCCGGTGGTTATATTGCTTATACCTTTGATCCGGGTCCGCTGCTTGGCAATAATATTCCGTTGCCGGAAAATCCTGTAGAAGCCCAATGAAAACAAAGCGCAGCTCATCGTGTAGAACGATCCTTTACATTCATTAAAAAAAAAACTTCTAAGACGCATATACTTCCCGGTTTTTGGCCTTCATCTTTTCTGGTGACTGAATCATGTTGCCTGCATGCACACTATTGGGATTAAGGCTGAAAGCATATAGCGAGAACATCATATACATGCTGAGGAAATTGGATAAATGATTGAAAATACCACCCCAGAAAAAAGGAAAGAAAAACCAGAAAAAATACAGGAACCGATAGTCTTTATTAAAACGCTTATTGCAGGCAATGCTGTTCTTTGCGAAGATGAAAAAGTAAAGAATAACGACGATCAGGCCACTCTGCAACAGCAGGCTGATAATGGAATTATGCGGATCATTTAAATTATTGTGCAGTGCAAAATTGTTATTTTTGAGCGGTTCCGCACTACCATATCCTGTCAATAAATTCTGCGCTGCAATTCCCAAAGTGAAAAGCCATATCTGCGTTCTGAAGTTCGTGTCGTCTTCCGCTGCACCCAAAGAGCTTGTTATGCCAAGCCAGGCAGGAACAAACATCGCCAGGAAATAAATACCGATAAGCAACAAGAACAGTTTGTAGAATTTAATATTCTTCAGAAAAATAAAAAAGACAGAAAACAAGGTCGCAAACCAGGCGCTTCTCGTATCTGTTGCGAGTAATACCAATAATGAAAATACGCCGGCCAATGCATATTTCAGCTTCTTCTCCTTTCTATATTTAATCAGGGAAAACAATAATGTTATTCCGGCAATCGCCCCGGTATGGGCATAATAAAACATGCCGCCTAGTCGCTCAAAATTCCCAACAGATCTATCAGGGAAAAAGAGTATTCTATGCCCTTGCAATACGTGGAAAACAACGCATATCATTAATAAGACAACGGATAAGAGGATGAAGCAGTCTTCGAGCACAGAGAACCTGATCCGGTACGTATGCCTCAGCAAAGCGAAAAGCATGAGGTAACTAAAAAGAATGGTTCCGAAATTCGTAATATCTCCTTCAATATTACCTCTTAAAAAAGCCAGTGCCAGCACGACCAAAAAGAAAAGCCCCCACAGCTTATAATTATGAGCAATGCCGAAATCAATCTTCGTTTTTTTACTATAAAGAATAAAAAGAACGATCGTGGTTATGATAAGGAAAGAAGCTTTTGACGGTTCCTTATCAAGTGTAATCAATTTCCTTTCCACTGCTTCAGCGTCAAAGTCGATGCCATGGGCATATACAAAGAGTATACCCAGAAAAAAGGCAATAACGATCCGAACGCTATACCAGTCCACCTTTTTACGTGCTATATTCATCGCTGAATGACATCTTCTTTAACATGCTTCATTAATCTTGCGGGCACACCAGCCACAATGGAATGTGCCGGCACGTCTTTCGTTACTACGGCGCCAGCACCAATCACGGCGCCTTTACCAATGTGAATACCGGGCATGATAATAGCATGTGCCCCAATCCATACATCATCGCCAATTTCAATTCCTTTATCTACCGGAGGCGCAAACCGCATGGACTCATCTTCATAGTCGTGTGTCAGTGTCGTGATAGCAACATGCGAAGCGATCATTACCCTGTTCCCTATTTTTAACCCGGCCGGGCCGGCCCAGATGTGCACAAAAGAATTGATCACACAGCTTTCCCCAATCTCAAGATTTCTTTGTCCTTTCAGATTGACATATTTGTCGATGACCGTTCCCCAGCCGCATTTCCGTAGCCTGAGCTTGTAATACATTCCCCGCAACTTCATCGTTCTTATTGGATATAAAGATGCTCTTACCGGTTCCGATAAGCCAACCGCCGTTGCTATTTTGCCTGCTAGTCCCATTTACAACTGATAGTTTAGCCGATCTGTTTTGATCTGGGCTTTAAAAAATAGGCGATACACTGTTTTAGTTTAAAATATTCCCGGTTGAATATTTGTATCCCGTGTTTCCTCAATAAGAAGGTAAGCATGCATAAATTGAGAAACTCCGTAACTGTCCAGGTGATCGCGGCTCCGATATACCCCAATAAGTTTACCAATAAGAGATTCAATACAACTCCGGTAATAGCGCCGATACAGGTAACCTTCAGAAATACTTTATCCATTTTCAGGTTAAGCATCACATGGATACCCATAACCGTTCCCAGGGCAATGATCATGGGAACGAATGCCAGTATACGGCAAACCGTAACCGCAGGCTGAAAAGCACTACCATAAAAAAAAGATATGAATAAGGGTGCTCCGAAAAAGATGACAAGGCCGGCCAGGAATGTAAACCCGAAAACGGCGGGAAGCATACGTTGTACCATATCGATACCTTTGTTGTAATCGTCCCCGAATGCCTTTCCTATGTAGGGATATATTGCCTGTGTCAGCGGCACCGTGATTACCATCTGCATAATCAGGATCAGCTTTTGCCCCGCAGTGTAAAACCCGACATTCTCGCTATTATGCAGCACACCGAGCACAACGATATTGGTATTGGTATAAATGCTGATGACACACAGAGAAAGAAAGAATACTTTTTCCTGCCACAATAAACTCAGGCAATCGCGCACGCTTGTCTTAAGGAGCTTTAGCTTGTACTTCTTCACTGACCATATAAAAGAACAAAGTGCAACAACTACTTGCGAAACGCTTAAGGCCAGCGGCTGCCAGTAATAATCCTCCCGGCTGTGTATCGTTAGCAAAATAACTGCCGTAAACAATACTTTTCCGATCAAAGAAAGTATGGCAATCTTATGCAGGTCCTGCATAGCCTGGAATAGCCAATTTTGCGTCAGCACCGTAGCCAAACAAGTAATGAATGTAAAAATCGCAACCTGCTTTTCTGCTTTTAGCTGAGGGATGTTTAACAGGCATATCGAAAACAACACGACAGAGATCGTCAGCAAAATAATCTGCGATATAAAGACAGAGCTGAAAACCCGGTTCCGGTTTTGTTCGTTCCCCGGATCCACAGCCACTTTTCGTGTCGCCGTAATATCAAATCCGAATCCGATCAGCAAGGTAAAATAAGCAATGAAGGACGCGGAAAAATTGATCGTGCCGAATTTATCCGGTCCAATGATCCTGGACACAATAGGAATAGTAATCAGCGGAAAAAAATAGTTTGCGATCTGAATGATTCCTACCGAAAAAATATTCCTGAATAATAAACGCCGCCCGCTTGCCATAATGATAATGCTTGATAATGCTTCGATAACAATTGCAGTAGTCCCTTAGTAACACCGATCAGGATTTGCTACCCAGCAGATCCCTTACCCAGCTTTTCTTTTTGGTCTTCTCATCCTCGGCGTAGGCGCCGTAACCATAGCCGTAACCATAGCCATAGCCGTAACCATAACCATAGTAGCCGCCACCATATTTCTTTTGACGAATATCGTTGACCACAAGGCTCAGACTCGGCATTTTGTGCTCACGATACAAAGCATTGGGCAGCTTGAGCTGCTCCTTACGGGTTACATCTACCCGCACGATGTATAAGGTGGCCTGCGCATAGCTGCTCAGCAATTGCGCATCGGTAACCAGGTTGGGTGTGGTATCGACGATTACATAATCAAACTCAGCCTTCAGCTTTTCAAACAGCTGTCCGGTACGCTCGTGCAACAGCAGCTCCGTAGGATTGGGCGGTATGGGGCCCGAGGATACCAGGTACAGGTTTTCGTGCACACCCGATGGCTGAACGATCTCTTCCATAGTGGCCAAACCGATAGCATACTGGCTGAAACCCTTACGACTACCCAATCCCAGCGATGCGGTAATCTTGGGCTTACGCAAGTCCAGTTCCAGCAGCACTACCTTTTTATCCGCCATGGCCAACACCGCCGCAAGGTTGGTCGAGATGAAAGATTTACCCTCGCCACTCATACTGGAGGTCACCAGGATCACTTTATCGTCTTTATTGGTAAGCAGGAACTGGAGGTTGGTGCGCAAGGCACGGAATTGCTCGGAGATCACGGAACGCGATTTATGCGTCACCAGCATAAAGGTATTCTCTTCATTATGCCCTATTTCGCCAATGATCGGGATATTGGTATTGGACTCAATATCGCTTTTACCAGACAATTTGGTATTGAGCAGATCCCTGGTATAAGCATAGCCAAAGGGCAATGATATGCCAAGTAAAACAGCCACTGCAAAGATTATTTTTTTCTTTGGGCTAAAGGGATAATCCTCGGCCTTCGCCGCATCGATGATACGGGAATTGGCAATGGTGGAAGACCGAGAAATAGCCGTTTCTTCACGCTTTTGCAGCAGGAAGAGGTAAAGCTCCTGGCGTATGGATTGCTGCCGGCTATAATCGAGAAATACCCGCTCCTTGGCCGGCACCTGGCGGATCTGGCTTTCCAATTGTCCGGCATTGCTGCGCAGGGAGCGCAAAGCCACCTCTGCGCTACGTTTTACCGAGGTTATACCATGAAGCATGTCGGTACGCAGATCCTGCAGTTGCCCGTCGATGTTCTGTACCATCGGGTTGCTTTCGGTGGAGGACAGCAGCAGGCGCGATCGCTGCATCAGCAAGGCATTGTACTGGGTCATAAGCGCGCCCAGCGTAGGATCCTGTACTGCCAGAGAAGCCGGCACCACCCGGGTATTACTACTATTTTCCTGTATGTACTTTTCCAGCGATTCGATCACATTGAGCTGTACCTCCTGTTCGGCTACCTGTTTGGTATAATCGCCGGTATTGGAGATCAGCACTTTGGCCTGCTCGCTCAGATCGGCCAGCTCATTTTGCTGCTTGAAGCTTTGTATTTGCTTTTCAATATCGGTAAGCTGGTCGCCCACTACTACCAGACGGGCATCGATAAAGGTCATTGTGCTATCCGCGATGCGATTGTTATCATCCACATTGGCCTGCATGTATTCCCGGATCAGCATATTGATAATCGCCTCGCCTTTCTCCGGAATAGAGTTGGCCAGACTAAGGTTTATAGTGCTGACCTGTTTGTTTGGAATGCCCGCCTCAAGGGCTTTCATATAGGTTCGCGTCGTCTTTGCAGGATCGGCTACCAATACTTCGTACGTTTTCTTCCATTCCCCTGAATAGTAGGGATTTTTTTCAGCGATAGCAATACCGGCCGGCAAAAGTAGTGTGTCTCCCCATTTAGCCTTATAGACCCCGTCTCCGTCTTTAGTTTCGACAAAACCATCCTTGGAGATCGAAACAGAATAAACCTGGTATTCCTTACCAAGAAGCCCCTGGTTAAAAGAAAGGAAACGAAAGGAAAAGGGGGCATGCTTACCATAAAGCTCTACCGACTTCAATGCCTTACTCGTCCGGTACATTACGTTCAGCTGCAGATCGCTCACCACTTTGCTCATTAGAGTATAGCTCTTAATGATCTCGAGCTCATTGTCCACATTGCTTGCCCCACTCAACAGGCCTATACTCTTCAGCATGGAGAGATCGCCCATACTGCCACCACTCTTTTTGTCGTCGTCCTTGATCAGTATTTTGGCATTGACCTTATATACCGGCGTCGTGAAATATAAATAAACTAGTGCACCGGTTCCTGTAATAATGGCACAGATCAGCATCCAGGGCCAAAGACTGAGGGCCTTGCTCATGATCTTCCTGATATCAACTCCTTTTTCCTCCGTCACATTATCCCATTCGGAATTGGGTATCGTGTTTTGTTGCATGTATGCTCAAATAAACGCTCTTTGATGAAATTATTTCGTTCGTGTCAGTACGATCACCAGCAGCGACAAGGCCGAAGTGATGATGGTATAAGTCCTCAGCATAGCAGCATCGTTGGCCGCCGCCTTGCCTTTTCCCGGCTGCACATACAATACGTCGCCCTGGCGCAAATAGAAATAAGGCGATTGGAATATGTCGGTCGAATTCATGTTGAACCGGACCATTTTTTGCCTGCCGTTTTCCTGGCGCGCCAGGATCACATTGGTACGTTTACCGAAAATGCTCATGTCCCCGGCCTGACCCAGGGCGTCCAGCACAGTTGCCTTTTCACCATTGATCAGGTAAGATCCCGGAGCAGTTACCTCGCCCAGCACAGTTACTTTGAAGTTGACGATACGCACATTGACAATGGGTTCTTTGTAATAGGTCAGGGCCTTCTGCCTGATGGCTTCCTTAGCCTCGGCCGTACTGAGGCCCGCTACTTTGATCTTACCGGCGATCGGCAGCTCGATAGTACCGTCGCTGCTGACCAGGTAGCCGGGCATGGCCTCCCGGTTCTTTTCCATACGGCTCAACGCCGGATTGATGGCAGGGTTGGCAGTACTCACATCGGCGCTTCCCATAATATTGTTCATATCGGGGTCTACCGTTTGTATCGTAATGTTGAGAATATCGTTGGGCAATATCTTAACGTCTTCGTAAGCGGCCACAGCCACCTGTACGCCATTACGGTATACATAGCTGCTATCGGGCAGGTCCTTAAAATAAGGAATGTTCCTGTAGCTGGCACAGGAACTGAGCAAGAGGCATAACGCGACGATGCTGAAAAGCGATATTGACTGCGGGACGTTGTGCTTTGCGGTTACGCTTCGTTTTAGCTTTTGAATAAACTGGATTGGGTTCTTCACGCTTTAGTCCTTGTTTAGGTAATGCGGGAACAGGTCCCCCTGAATAATACCCCCGTTATGGATGTTCTTCAGATTTTTTGCCCTGATAGACCTGAACCCACATTAATTTTATTCTAGTTACAGAAATGTTGCTGTTCGTTCTCCGGTACGGTAATGGTACGGGTATAGGAAGTACTGTCCACGTATTTCGTCCTCAGGTATACCCTGCTGCCACCCCATATTACCTTGAAGTCGTAGGTTGATTGAAAATTGATATTGGTGGTCTGGAACTTGCCCTGGTTCACATGGCCCAGCAGCTGATACTCGCCAATGTTTTTTATACGGTACCATACGTCGACC
This sequence comes from Taibaiella koreensis, assembly GCF_003545715.1. Classification (GTDB taxonomy): domain Bacteria; phylum Bacteroidota; class Bacteroidia; order Chitinophagales; family Chitinophagaceae; genus Taibaiella; species Taibaiella koreensis. The sequence continues at coordinate 119,984 of NZ_QVNU01000009.1, read as the reverse complement.
GATGGACGCACATAAGGATTGGCCGAATTGCTGGGGCAGCGCCCTTCAATATCAAACAGGATCGACGTGAGCGAAGGCATATTGAGCGTAATCGTGGGCTGATTGCCGCAGAGTGCGCCTGTATAGACCGCCAGAGGCGTTGCCTCCCTTACTTTCCAATCTGTCTGGCTATTGTTTGCTGTGTTGCGGTACACCTTCATGGTCACATTGCCTTGTGGCACATTCTCGAAAGCAGCCACGCCATTATTTTCTACCTGCATGATCGCACCGGCAATAGCAGGAATAGCCGTCTCTCCCTCGGGGAAAATATCTACCAGGAAGCTTTCGGCCGAAGGCAAACCTGTAACGATAGTGGCCCTGGCTTCAAGACATACATTATCCAGAAACGCCAGGTTATAATAGGTCAGATGTGTGGTGGTGAAATCTACTTCCAGCTTTCCACCATTGCTCACAATGGTCCCGTTTTTTTCAAAGGCCCATTTACCGGTCTCTATCTGATAGCTCCACACCGGGATCACATCACCAGCAGCAAAGGCAGCGCCTGTGCGTGGATTAACCTGGTCGTTGCGTACATCGATCTTTACATTCACCGGCTGGCTGAAGGTCTTCACTGCTTTACCGTCCAGCGCCATATCGATATTACAAAAACCTGCGGTGCGGAAATTGCCGCTTACCCTGTTACCGGTCTCATCGGTAATATCGTCGGAATGGAAACCACTACCAGGAAAGGCATTGAGTGACGCTGCTTCCAGTGTATTGAAATGGGCAATGGTAGTCTTAAGTGTGCTGCCGCTGATAGCATTACCGGCCGCATCGTTGAAACGGGTATTGGCAGGCAGGGATACCGTAGTCGCTACCGGGCTTTTGGTAGTAGGTGTGGCAATCGTTTCCGTTGCCGGTACCGCATTGCCGGTCAGCGTTGTATTCTGCTGCACGACGGTTACACCCGGAGGAGGATTGTTGAGGTTAACCATGCTAATGGTAACCAGCTTGGTCGCCTGGCCGGCCAGTATGGTCACCGGCACCCGTACCGGAAGATAGCCGTCGGCTTCTGCATTGATCACGAATAGCGCAGGCTGACCTTCGGCCGGCGCCGCTGCAGGCAGCAGGCCCAGCGATATCACACCATCGACTACATTAAATATCTTATGGCCGCTGATCTCGTAGATAGACTGTGCCTGATCGCCGGAGATGGTAAGCCGGATGCCCGAAGGCGCTACGCCCGGTGTTGCAGCATCATAAAACTTTACAGCCACTACATTGTCAAACACGTCGGGGTTGATGCTGATGGTAAACCCTTCGGTGGGTTTGGTACATTGTGTGAACAGCATGCTGCTCACAGCCAGTATTGCAATAAATATTTTCTTCATTGTTGTATAATTAGGAGGGGTGATGGGTTGTGGTTATAGCATTACAATTTATAATAAAGACCAACCTGCACTACAGGCAACCAACGATAGCCTTTAAGGTTCTCTTTCAACTGCTCCTGGTTGCGCTCGTTCCCGGTAAGGTAGCCGGTGGTTTCCATCTTTACACTGGCCTCGGGCAACAAGTAATAAGTGCCCACGTCAAGCGAAAGCTGCAGCTGCTTCGATGAGAACAGGTTGAGAAAACCAGCTCCCAGGTATGGCGCAATACCATTGCGCTTAACGGTAGTATTAATATCACCCATGCGGTCGTCGTTGATCTGGATATCGCCGTAATAGTAATCACCCACAGGTATGGAACGTACCTTGCTTTGCGCATGTACAAACCAGGCCAGCCCGGCGCTCACACGAAAGCCGGTATGCTGCAATACGGGCAGGTAATAATCGCCCAGCAAATGAATATTCACAAAACCGGTCTTGAATTTCTGCTCCAGTGTTGTGGTCCCTACCTTGTCGGTGCGGGTATAAGTGAAAGTGGGGATCCAGCTCAATCCTGCTCTCAGGCTGAATTGATTGTTAAGCGGATAAATGCCCTGGATACCGAGGCCCGAGCTACCCAATGTGATCCCGATCGCGGGACTGTGCGCCATCGCTACGGGCGCTGCCGTAGCCACACTGCTATCCTGCATTGCTATGGCATCGCTTTCCTGTGCGCCGGAGTGCAGGCTTCCCAGCGAGAGCGCCATCAAACCGGCCAGGAACAAGGCTTTGCTGCCTTTATCTGACCGCCTGTGTCTACTGTTCATCATAATGGTTGTATTAGCGTATTTCATGGTTAGGTTGGATTTATAGTATGTTATATTGCTTTTTCATCACCTTTGAATATGTTCCAGACCGTAAGGAATATGATCTTCATATCAAGCAGTATAGACCAATGCTCCAGGTAATATACATCGGCTTCTACGCGACGCGCCATATCTCCGGTGGTACGGGTTTCGCCACGAAGACCGGTAACCTGCGCCCAGCCGGTAATGCCGGGTTTCAGGAAATGCCGCACCATGAATTTATCAATGAGCATAGCATATTCCTCCGTATGCCGCAGCATATGCGGCCGCGGGCCTACAACCGACATATTGCCCACCAGCACATTAAAGAACTGTGGCAATTCGTCGAGGCTGGTCTTTCTTAAGAACGCGCCCAGCCTGGTAATACGGGCATCTCCTTTGGTAGCTTGCTGGGCATCGGCTTGTGCATTTACCGTCATGCTCCTGAATTTGAGGCAATAGAATGGCTGGTTGCTGCGCCCCGAGCGGCGCTGGCGGAAAAAGACCGGCCCGGGCGAGTCGATCTTGATCAGCAGCCCCAGCAAAGGGATCAGCCAGCTCAGCACGAATACGATCACGAACAGGGAGAACAGGATATCGAAGCAACGCTTAAACGCCGCATTGCGAATGTCTTCCAGCGGCTCCTTACGGCCGGTCATCACCGGTATGTTGTCGATCATCTCGATGCTGATCGTACCAGGAAAATACTCCTGATAATCGGGCACCAGACGGAAACGGGTAAGGTTGCGATCGGCTTCATGCATCAGGATGTTGACATTTTCTTTGCTCACCCCGGGAAGCGTACAAAATATCTCATCCACCCGGTTGTTGCGGATAAAAGGTATACAGTCGGTAGTGCTGCCACGGTAAAGGGCGCTTTCGTCCAGCTTTTCCTGCTGGTCGTGAAAAATGCCCATAATGTTGTAATCCGATACTACATTGGCTCCAAAGAGATTGGATAAGGTACGGGAAGAAGAATTCTGACCTACGATCACGATATTCTTCTTGCTGTAGTGTATGCTCTGCCTTATGGTCTTGCGTATGCTCAGCAGTACAATACGGTTGAGCAGCAGCAGGTAGGCAAACATGCCCCAGGCGCCAAGATAGAAATACAGGTGTGTGGAATGGATCACCCTGAAAAAACTATTCTGTATGCTTAGCATAAAGACCAGGAACAAGCACAAGCTGAAGAGAAGAAATGATTTGATGGTACGGCTGAATATGGACACCGAATTCCGGTGCTGGTAATTGTCGTATATCTTAAAAAAGGACTGAACAAAAAGCCAGCCGAAATTGATGATCAGCAAATAAGGTAGCACCTGGAAGAGCTGTATATTCTTTTTCGCAGAAAAAACACCATAAGAAATCCACAATGATGCGTTGAGGGCAAGCACATCAAGTATAAAGTTGAACCATTTGAGCAGGCGTAAAGTTCTGGGCATAAATATTAGCTATAAAACACCTGTGAAATACTACACTCATTCCGGTTTTTGTATGTGTTTCGATACAAAATGACAACTGGTTCCGCTATGGAGCAAGCAGGATAAGGTGGTAAAAAGGGTTATGCCAGTTTTACACTACTTCAGATTCAGAAAAGAAAAAAGGGAAAGGCAGTCTTTGAAGGACGTGCAAAGATACGGCTATGCCGAAGGGGGTGGTTAAGCTATTCATGACGGTTCATTTGGCGCTCAAGTGGTTAGTTTGAGCAATTGGTTATGTAGTTGATTCAGGATGGCAATTAACAAATCACCAGGTTCTTAACAAAAGTACATGATCTTTGTGATTCTTATACATTTATTCTGGTTTTAACACAAAAACAACATTTTCCTAACCCATAATGTACCATTAATAGGTAGGTCCTTATGAATTAATCTTAATTAAATTAAACATTGGAAGATGCATACAATATTTATAGTGTATTATTTAATACCGAAACTCGCATTAATCTCGCTGAATCTTCGGTTCTTAAAATGGTGTTAAGAGCTTTAAGGTGCCGCCTATGGTGAATATCTGAGCCCAGGAAGCTGTAAAGCCCATTCGTTAACATTTTATTGGCACAAATGTTAACACTTTGGCCATAGTAGCCCGACAGGGCTATCGTATTTAATTGAAATAAACAACCGCTTTCTTTTAGCTGCATTAATGGCTCAAGTGGCTGTGCATGGTAGTAATTGTACCGTTCGGGATGTGCCAGCACCGGCTTATAATCCATTGCCTGCAATTCAAACAATACCTCGTGCAATAGCGGAGAGGCCTGTATAAAACCCATTTCGACAAGCACATAACGATCGCCGAAATACAGCACAGGCGCTCTTTGCTTAAGCTGCTGCAGGAAACGTTCATCAATCATATATTCCGCCGCCGCTTCGATCGCAATGGGAATCCCGGCCTGTGTAGTAGCAGCAACGAGCTTTTCAAGGCCGTTCAATATGGTGTCACGTGTATTGGGATAGTAATCGGCGCTGATATGTGGGGTTGTCACCACTTTTGAAAAGCCATGTTCATACATGCTGCGCAAGAGTTCCAGGCTGTCTTCTACGGCTTCCGGCCCGTCATCAATGCCGGGAATCAGATGTGAGTGTACGTCTGTGCCAATAAAAGACCAATCCTGAACTGTCGCCGAAGCTTCTGCTTTGGACCTTTTTCTAAATATTCCGAACATGCTATAATATTTTCACTTATATAAATAAGATGCCCATTATCGTATTTTGCGCAGTAAGACTTATAAATATACTTGCCATTTATTAGTAGTTCTACGAGAGAACCGGCCGGCCTTGATTTACGTAATTTTACACATAAATAAAACATCAGCAAGGCAGATAAAATAGAAATAAAACTGCTAAAGTACACGTTTTACGTATGAGGTTTATAAAAAACCCTCTCTATTTTTGCCTTACCAAATACCCGCAACGATAGAAACGCCTGCGTTTTCATCGCATTAAAACTTTACAACGATGACTGGTACTTTCTCCTTATCCGAGCTAATATCCAACTATCTTGGCCATTACAAATCCAACAAGCTGGGCCCCGAGAAACGTGTTTCCTTTTCGTTACTGGATATTTTGACACGGCAGCGTGAAATTAATGCTTTGTGGCGGGCCTGCAATCGTCGTAACCTGCGCCCGGTTGCCAGTACATTCCTGGGAAAAATTACAGCCATTACCCTGCATCCCTGATTATTATCATTGTCGCATGCTACTCATGCGTTTGCATAAAGAAGGTTCTCCAATTTGGTTATGGAGATTGGTTCAAATGCAGCTCCTTTCCAGGAGCTGCTTTTTTTTGTTTAAGCCCGAACAATTTGTGCCCAAATGTGTAATAAACATTGCCGTAAACTAAAAAGCCAGTCATGACCTTAAAATCGGAAATAGAAATTCAGGCGGTTAACCTCGCCCAGCAATGGTATAGCCTCCCTCACGAACGACTCCCCGAATTGCCGGAGCTGCTTAACCGCTACCTGCATTGCTTCAGCGACAATACCGATCAGCAGCAATTCCTGAAGGAAACATTGCGTATTACCGAGGAATTGAGCCATGGACCCAAGGCCGAAACGGTTTCTCCCCATGCCATCCTTGTTTTTAAAGAGCTATTGCTGCATCATCTGAAATAATGACGCCTATCCCATGCTGGCCATATGCCGTGATGACCGCTAACGTTTTGATTGTACACAAATTAGCGGTATTTTTACGCAACCAATTTTCCACGCGCATCCCAACATGATATTGATCGTTGATGACAAGGCCGAAAACATTACTGCCCTGAAGAAAACCCTTGAAGCCCATAAACTTCAGGTGGATACGGCGCTATCGGGCGAGGAAGCTTTGAAAAAGATATTGAAGCACCAGTACGAGCTGGTGATCCTCGACGTACAAATGCCTGATATGGATGGTTTTGAAGTGGCCGAGGCCATATCGGGATTTGGCAGGACAAGCGATCTGCCTATTATTTTCCTTTCAGCGGTCAATATCAGCAAACAATTTATTACCAAAGGTTACGCGTCGGGAGGCCACGACTACCTCGTTAAGCCCTTTGATCCCGATATCCTGGTACTGAAGATCCGGACATTTATCAAGCTGCATCAGCAAGCTATTGCACTATCGCGCATGCAGCAGGAGCTGCTTGAAGAGATCGAGCAACGCAAGCTGGCAGAAGCTAAGAAAGACGAATTCATCAGCATTGCCAGCCACGAGCTTAAGACGCCGCTCACTTCGGTAAAAGGCTATATGCAGCTGGCCGAGCTATCGGTACAGGATGACCAGAAAGATAACGCTTTGCGTTTTCTCGACCGCTCCTCCAACCAGCTCAACAAGCTCAACCAACTGATCGGGGAGCTGCTTGATATTTCCAAAATGGCTTCAGGCAAGCTGGATGTCAATGGCAGCGACTTTAAGTTTGAACCTTTCCTCGATAATGTGATCGACATCTTTCAACGGTCCAATCCCGAATGGCAGGTCATTCGCAACGGGTATGCCGATGTGATGGTACATGCCGATGAAATGCGGATCGAACAGGTGTTGTTGAACTACCTGTCCAATGCGATCAAATATTCTCCCGACGGTAATAAGGTGTATATAACGGTAGCGCTCGAGGACGATCAGCTCAAAGTGAGCGTAAGAGATACCGGCATCGGCATCAGCAAACCCGACCAGGCCAATCTTTTTGAAAAATTCTACCGCGTAACGCAGTCATCCAATAAGTACCAGGGCCTGGGTATGGGACTCTATATCTGCGCCGAGATCATAAAGCGCCATTCAGGCACCTATGGCGTTCAGAGCGAACTGGGCCAGGGTGCTACTTTTTACTTCACCCTACCCTTACCGCTACAGCTGTGACGCAGTGTTACAATCTATAAGTAAACATGAAGACTTCAACCAACAATAACCTGCGCATAGGCTTTGGGCTATCAATCCTCTTGCTTGTCATCAGCTCGGTATTTTCCTACCTCTGTATCCAGCAATTGCTCGATAGTGCCCGCCAGGTAAAGCATACAAACGAGGTACGCACCACTCTTGAAAATGTAATGTCGTTTCTCAAAGACGCGGAAACCGGCCAGCGAGGCTTCCTGCTGACAGGCGATGAAACCTTCCTGGATCCCTACAAGGGCGCCTATCAAAAAGCCCTGGGTAACCTGGACAAAGCGATTTCACTTACCGGCGACAATGCCTTGCAGCAAACCAATGGCGGTGTGCTGCGGAAAACCCTGATCCAACGCGGCAGCCGGCTACAGGCCCTCATCGATCTGAAAAAAAATGCCCGGCCGATAGACTATACCGATATGAAACAGGGCAAGGTATATATGGACAGCGTGCGGGCACAGGTAAACCGCATGATGGCCGAGGAGAACCGCCTGTTGCAGCTACGCACCCAAACACAGCAGAAATTTGCCTTCTTCACACCAATAGTGATCATCATCGCTGCGCTGCTGGCCATCCTGGTTTCCTCGGTCTTTTACCTGAGGATACTGAAGGATGTGCGTGAACGTATACGCCTGCAAAAGGAGCTGGAAGACAAAGACGCAGAAATGACGCGCCGTATTGATGTGATCCAGGGTCTTGCAGGGAGAATAGCTGAAGGCGACTATGATACCCGCATCGACGACAAACAACGCGATACCCTCGGCAGCCTTTCTGTCGCGCTCAACCGCATGGCCGAATCCTTATCCTTTTCCTTCAGCAAGCTATCGGATAATGAATGGCTGCAAAGCGGCCTGGCACGGCTTAATGAAAAAATGGTGGGTGAAAAGGACCTTACGGTGCTCAGCTACCAGATCATCGAATATGTGACCGCCTATACAGGCAGCCATGTGGGTGCGCTATATTTGCTGGAAGACGACAACCTGATGCTGACCAGCGGCTACTCTCTGCTGGAAACCACGCGCCGGCAGATACCGGTAGGACAAGGCGTGGTGGGACAGGCATTGCTCAACGAGAGCGAGATCATTCTTGAAGATGTGGATCCCGAATACGTGACGGTAAGCCATGCTACCGGTAATATAAGACCGCGATCGGTGATCGCCTTCCCCATATTCAACGAGAGCCTGCCTATAGGGGTACTGGAGCTGGCGGCTATCAGGCTATATACCGACCGCGACCTGGCCTTTATCAAAAGCGTGGCGCAAAATGCAGGCACAGCTATTGCCGGTGCGGCCAACCATAAGAAGCTGCAGGAGCTGCTGGAAGAAACGCAGGCACAGTCGGAAGAGCTACAGGCACAGCATAGTGAGCTGGAGAATATGAATGCCGAGCTCGAAGCGCATACGCAAAAGCTACAAACCTCGGAAGAGGAGCTCAAGGTGCAGCAGGAAGAGTTGCAGCAAAGCAACTTTGAGCTGGAGCAACGCAACCATATCATCAGCGAACGGAACACAGAGATACAGAAGAAGGCTGAGGAGCTGGAGCTTAGTACCCGTTACAAATCAGAATTCATGGCCAATATGAGCCACGAGCTCCGTACCCCGCTCAACTCTATCCTGCTGCTGTCCCGCTACCTTTCGGAGAACAATGAGCAAAACCTGAATGAAGATCAGAAAGAGTCGGCGAGGGTCATCTTTAACTCAGGCAGCGGGCTGCTCGACCTTATCGACGAACTGCTGGACCTGTCCAAAATAGAGGCGGGCAAAATGGATGTAGACTATGCACCTCTGCCCCTGTCGGAGCTGGCCGATGGCCTTAACGGTCTTTTCCAACCCATCGCTAAAGAAAAACAGATCACTTTCCGCATCGACAACGATCTGAAAGACCAGACCATGATCGAGACCGACCGGATGAAGCTGGAGCAGATACTGAAAAACCTGCTGTCCAATGCGCTTAAGTTTACCACAACCGGTCATGTGTTGTTGCGCCTGCGGCATTCGCCGGTGGATCCGGGTATGCTGCAATTCATTGTTGAAGATACCGGCGTAGGTATCGCCTGCGATAAGCTCGATATCGTATTCGAGGCCTTTACCCAGGCCGATGGTTCTACTAAACGGAAATACGGCGGCACAGGCCTTGGTCTTTCCATCAGCCGCCAGCTGGCGCGGCTTATGGGTGGAGAGGTAACGGTGGCCAGCGAAGTGGGGAAAGGCAGTGCCTTTACGCTGACTTTGCCCATAACCCATCCTGCAAAAAATATACGCCACGAATCTATGTTGCCGCCGCTGCTGGCTGAAAGCAGTCCGATCGAGGTCTCTGTAAAAAAGGCAAGGCACCTTGCTGCCGTAATACCCGATGAGATCGACGACGATCGCCACAACCTGCAACCGGGCGATAAAACGATCCTGATCATCGAGGACGATACGGCGTTTGCCGGAGCATTATTGCAATTTACCCGTAAGCAGCGCTACAAGGGCGTTGTGGCCGTAAGGGGAGATCAGGGACTGCAAATGGCCCGGGAATATAAGCCCCAGGCGATATTGCTCGATATCCAGCTGCCCGTAATGGATGGATGGGAAGTAATGGACGGACTTAAATCCGATCCCGGTACACGTCATATTCCCGTACACATTATGTCTTCGCTGGAAGCCAAGCGGGAGAGCAGGATGCACGGTGCAGTGGATTTCATCAACAAGCCGGTGGCCCTGGAGCAAATGCAGCAGATATTCAGCAAGCTGGAAGAAGCCCTTACCCGTAGCCCGAAACAGGTATTGATCGTGGAGGAAAATGCCAAGCACGCCCAGGCGCTTTCTCTTTTTCTCGAAAGCTACCAGGTGAGCTCCAGCATACAGCACAGTGTGGCCGGCAGCATAAGCATATTACAGGATCAGAAAGTAGATTGTGTGATCCTGGACATGGGCCTTCCCGACCGTAATGCCTACGATACCCTGGAAACGGTAAAAACAACGGAAGGAATGGAAGATGTACCCATTATCATCTTTACCGGTAAGAACCTGTCGCCTGCAGAGGAAAGCCGCATTCGCCAATATGCCGATTCTATAGTAGTGAAGACCGCCCATTCTTACAAACGTATCCTTGACGAGGTGGCCCTGTTCCTGCACCTGGTCGAAGAAAAGAAGCAGGATGAGCACCGCCCGGGATACCTGGCCGACGCCAGGGCGCATTTGCTCGAAGGAAAAACCGTTCTGATCGCCGACGATGACGTGCGTAATATCTTTTCGCTCACAAAAGCGCTGGAAAAGCACCATATCCATGTGGTTACGGCAACTGACGGTGCAGAGGCCCTGCTCCAGCTGGAGCAGCATCCCGAAACCGACATTGTGCTGATGGATATGATGATGCCGCAAATGGACGGCTACGAGAGCACCACTAAGATACGGCAGCATCCTGTATTCAAACACATGCCGGTGATCGCTGTAACAGCAAAAGCCATGCTGGGCGACCGGGAAAAGTGTATTGCCGCCGGCGCTTCCGACTATATATCCAAGCCGGTAGATATCGATCAGCTCATTTCGCTGCTCCGGGTATGGCTTTACGACAAACAAGGTAATGTATAACGTATGGCAGAGAAAAAGAAAAGTATCCTGATCGTCGACGACGACTCCCGCAACATCTTTGCGCTGAGCCTGGTACTGCGCTCACGTGGCTACGAAGTACTCACTGCAGGCGACGCGCGCACAGGAATAGAGATGATAGTGGCCGATACCGGTATTGGTATGATGCTGCTGGACATGATGATGCCCGATATGGACGGCTACCAGGCCCTCCAGCAGATCCGTAGTGAGGAAAAGCTGAAGACGTTCCCGGTGGTAGCCGTAACAGCGCAGGCCATGCAGGGCGACCGGGAAAAATGCCTTAGCGCGGGCGCTACTGAGTACATCGCCAAGCCCATCGACATGGACCTGCTGACCGGGATCTTAAACCGTTATTTATCTCCCGGAACATGACCTTATTCGTTACCGATGAGGAGATGGCGCTGCTGCTGTACGATATCCAGGATCTCTATGGCTACGATTTCAATGCCTATGCCAAGGCCTCGCTGAAGCGGCGCATCAACCGGCTGTTTGCGCTGGATCGCTTTCCCAGTTTTGCGGAGTTCCGGTTCCGGCTCAGGACTGATACCGCTTACTTTGGCCGGTTCATTGAGCAAATCACTGTCAATGTAACGGAAATGTTCCGTGACCCGGCTTTTTACCTGGCCTTGCGGAAGGAGGTGTTGCCCTTGCTGGCCACCTACCCATTCATCAGGGTATGGCATGCCGGCTGCTCTACCGGCGAGGAGGTATACAGCATGGCCATCCTGCTGCGGGAAGCCAACCTGCTGCATAAGTCGATCCTGTATGCCACCGACATCAATCCGCAGGTGGTGCAGCAAGCGGCCAGCGGTGTATTTTCCATGCAGCATATGAAGCAATATTCGGAAAACTATATCCTGTCGGGTGGCCGGCACGATTTTTCTTCTTACTATACGGCGGGCAACAATAAAGTGCTCTTCGATGTTTCCTTTAAAAAGCACATGGTCTTTTCTACGCATAACCTTGCTGCCGAAAGTTCGTTTAACGAGTTTCAGCTGATCGTTTGCCGGAATGTGCTGATCTATTTTGAAAAAGAGCTCCAGGCGCGGGTCTTTGACCTGTTCGATACCAGCCTGGAGCGGCTGGGCTTCCTGGCATTGGGCAGTAAAGAATCGTTGCGCCTGTCGCCTGCTAATGCAAAATTCAGGCAGGTATCGGAACAAAAAATATGGCGAAAAGTGATCTGAGCAATATACCCGGATGTGTGGTGATCGGCGGTTCTGCCGGTAGCCTGAAGGTGATCCTGTCGCTGGTAACTGCGCTGGATGCCCGGTTGCCCTTTCCTGTAGTGATCGTATTGCATCGCAAAAATGACGCTTCCTCGCTGGAGCACTTACTTAACGACCGTTGCCCGCTTAGGGTTAAGGAAGCAGAAGACAAGGAAGACCTGGCCCCGGGTACGGTATACCTGGCCCCGCCCGATTATCACTTACTGATCGAAAGTGACCACTCCTTGTCGTTGGATGCCTCTGAGAAAGTGCTGTGGTCGCGTCCCAGCATCGACGTAACCTTTCAATCGGCGGCCGAAGCCTTCGGCCATCATGTACTGGCCATACTGCTTTCCGGCGCCAATAACGACGGTGCTTCGGGCCTGGAATATATACGCCATCACGGCGGACAGATTATTGTCCAGGACCCCGACAATGCCGAAATACCGGTCATGCCCCGGGCCGCTTTGGCCCGGCTTCGCCCCGACCTGCTGCTGCCCGATTATGCCATGGCGGCAGCGATCAATCATTTTCTCTAAAATAGTGGGAACGTCCTTGGTGCGAAACAGCCTGAATCGTTTCCCGGCTTATGATTTAGTCATACGTCCCGCTCGCTGGCAGGTTCCGGCCAGAAAGGGAAAACGGTCGGGATGCGATGCAGCCTGAATGTTTTCCTGGCATCGCCAAACCTGGCGACCAGTTTGCGGTTTAGTCACACGTCCCGCTCATACCGATCATACGTTCCGGTCAGAAAGGGAAAACGGTCGGGATGCGAAGCAGCCTGAATGTTTTCCTGGCATCGCCAAACCTGGCGACTAGTTTGCGGTTTAGTCACATGTCCCGCTCATACCGATCACGCGTTCCGGTCAGAACGGGAAAACGGTCGGGGATGCGAAGCAGCCTGAATGTTTTCCTGGCAACGCCAAACCTGGCGACCAGTTTGCGGCAGGGTTACACATCCCGTTCATACCGCTTCGCGTTCCGACCGATGGCGAAACTTATACAAAGGCGCTATACCCTGTGATCGCCCTGCCTACAATGAGCGAGTTGATCTCTTTGGTACCTTCGTAAGAATAGATCGCTTCCGCGTCGGCGACAAAACGGGCGACGTTGTACTCGAGCAGAATACCATTGCCCCCCATCACCTCCCGCGCCTTGCTCACGATGTCGCGGGTGCGCAAGGAACAAAAGACTTTGGCCAGCGAAGCATGCTCATCCTTCAGCACGCCATCGTCCTGCAGCTGCGACAAGCGGTAGCACAGGGTCTGCATTGCCGTAAGGTTAGACAACATTTCCACCAGGTGGTTCTGGATAAGCTGAAAAGCTGCAATAGGACGGCCAAACTGCTTTCGTTCCCGCGTATAGCGCAGGGCATGCTCATAAGCGCCGCGGGCGCAGCCCACAGCCTGCCAGGCCACACCGGCACGGGTCATGCGCAGCACTTTAGCGGTATCTTTGAAAGAGTTGGCCAGCTGCAGCCTGTCTGCCTCGGCTACCATGCAATCTTTTAAAGTGATCAGGCCATTCTGCACCACGCGGAGCGCCATTTTATCCGCCATCTTTTCTACACTGAAACCAGGCGTATTTTTACGGAGCAGGAAACCCTTAACCTCGTTATCATCGAGATCGCGCGCCCATATTACCAGCACGTCAGCAAAGGTGGCATTGCCGATCCATTTCTTTTGCCCGTTCAGCACCCAGGTGTCGCCCTTGCGTTTGGCAGTAGTGGTCAGCCCACCTGCTGCCCCCGATCCTACTTCCGGTTCGGTAAGACCAAAGGCCCCCATGATCTTCAACTGCTGCATGCCCGGCAGCCATTCCTGCTTTTGCTCTTCGGAACCCAGCAGGTAAATGGAACCCATAGCCAGGCCGCTTTGCACACCGAAAAAGGTGGATATGGATGTATCGATACGCGCCATCTCCATAGCAACGATCCCTTCCATGAGAAAAGAGCGGTTGGGACAGCCATACCCTTCGTAAGTAAGCCCGCAGATGTTGAGGCCGGCCAGCTTTTCCACTATCCCGAAGGGAAATTCTGCTTTGAGCCAATATTCGTTGATGATGGGCTGTATCTCGGTTTCCATAAAGGCTCTTACCTGCAATTGCAGGGCGCGGTCCGGCTCGCTGAGCATATGGCTGAGATCGTAAAAATCGCCGTCGACGGGCGGCAGCGCTTTCTTATGTCCCCCGCCCTGCTCCAGCATTTTCATCAGACCGGCAAGCTGCTTATCATCCATAGCGGCGACGGTCTCCATTACTTTAGACAGGTCTATTTTTTCGGAGATACGGCTGAGCGCCGCGAAGTCGACGCTTTTTAAAAGGTGGATCGCGTTTTTAATGGCGCTGAACATAAAGATGGTTTTAACAGGTAACAGCACAAAGGCATTATGGTTGACCATCTTGCTGCGCCGGGAAAAGCGGTCCCTGGCGAAACCATTTCCTCGTCACGTGCTCGTGGCTTAACGGGCAAGATAGCCGCCATCGACGGGATAATACGCGCCGGTAACGAAAGAGGCTTTGTCCGGGTTTAACCAGGTTACCAGGGCCACCTTACCTTAAGAGACTCATTGGTTATGATTTTAATTATTGTACCAACAAGAATCTTTTTGAAAAGTTGTTACCACCATATTGTGGCTTTCCGCCCCTGCAGCAGTATCCGGCCGGCCGGGTTTTTCACAACAATAATGCAGCAAGACCAGGATGGCCAGCGATTGCAGGATCATTACGATATAGCTCAGCACACGATAAAAGGGTCTCATATTCTGCGTTTAGAGTACAAAACTAGCGCCGCCCACTGACAGCCCTATGTCAGTGTGTAATGCCAATCCGCAAAAAAATATTTTGGCTGGTTGTCTCTGGCTGCAGTCCAACAATTTCCAGGCAGGGCTGTTATGTCATAAACGGTGTGACGATCTATGAATGAGCAACATATGCCCCAACGGAGCGAACAGGAACAACAACAGCATCTCGCCCATTTATTGGGTATTACCGGGGAGGAGCTTTCTCAGCTGCATCACGGCGGCTTACAGGAAGTCACCGACAGCGAGCAACAGATTTACAAGTATTTCATTCATTTTACCGGCGACGACAATCCTGTCAGTATCCTGGACAAGCTTGATATGGACAGCCATCATACCGTATACTTCTCTGCCGAAGAATGGGCGGCCGAACTGCAAAGATCGTTATGATATACACAAAAAGAGCGTGAACCCCTGGGCCACGCTCTTTAACCAAGTTCATATATAAGATTAATTGTTCCTGCCGTTGTTGATGCCGAGGATTTGCCACAACACTTCGCCGAGTCCTATCCTTATGCCTACGGAGGGTTTTCCCCTGCCGCTTTCGTAGCCTGCCACGAGATCTACCCGACCGAAGCGGAACATTTTAAAACCGATATTTTCCAGCCCGGCAAAAACTTCTGCGTAGTAGTTGTCCTGGTCGATATACAGCACATTGGAGCCACCTACCAGGTGCCAGTTCAACCTGCGGAACAGTGGTATCTTGTTGGTAAGCCAGCCGTTGAGGTGCCATTCCAGATGTCCCTGGCCATACAGGTCGGCCGTATTGCTGAAGCGGTAGTAGGGCGCCAGCTGGAAGCTATTCAGGTAAGGGTTGGCCAGGAAGGTCTGGTTGCCGAACAGGTGCTTCATGTCGGGTATGCCCACATATTTATCGTTGAAGAAGCCGCCGCCGACAAGCCTGTAATCGATCGTGCCGAGCAGGCGCAGGTTGAGGCTGTGCTCGACTTCGAGGCTCCACTTGTCGAAATCGCTTTTGCTATCGAAAAGGTTGGGAATACCTTTGGTATAACGGGCCGTGAAGATGGGCGCCCTACTGCTGACCGGCGATTTATACTTAGGATATTGTATATATTTCCAGCCCGGCTGGTAGCTCAGGGAAGCGGTTACAATCGCCGCATTATGCTCTTCGAACAAAGGCAAAGTGGCTGGCTGGTTAGGCGTAAGGTTCTTTTTCTTGCTGTCGCCAAAAGTATAGTCTGTTGTGTTTTCCAGCGGTGTCCTTTGCTCGTACGATGCGCCCAGCGAGGCCCTGAAACCGTTGCCCCAGTTGCGGTTCACGTTCAGCTTGCCCAGCCGGCTTTCATAGATTTTCATATAATTTTGTCCTCCGAACAACGTATAGGACATGTTGATCAAAGGCGTAATGGGGTTATCGTTGTTAAGCTGGTAGACGTATTGCCCTCCTTCAAACCGGATACGCCAGGAGCGTCCGCGCCATTTGGGATCACTCACCGTGTAATCCAGTTTCAGCAAGGCATTATAATGCGTATTGCTGAAGCCATAGCGGTTGAGCAGCTCTGTAGTGAGCGTCTTATCCTTATCGAAACGGTGCACCCAGATGAGGTCCAGTGTCGCATTCAGCCCTTCTACTGTGTTGTAGGAAACCGATCCGATGACCGGACGCATGGCCCAGGTATTATTTCCCCTGCGTATAGAGGGGCTACCATAAAGGAACTGGGATATCCCAAGATTGGTATGCGGTATTTTGTTTAGCGAGTCTGCCTTATCTTTCTTAAAAGTGGCCAGGCTGTCCTTCACTTTAAAATCCCTTACTTCGTCGGCTTCCAACGGTATAGGTCTTATGGTATCCCAGTAAGCGATCGTGCGGTCGTTGGCTGCCGTATCGTAGGAAGAGATCACGTTGCCGGCGAAGCGCTTTTCGTCGATGGGCTGATTCACTTTCTGGTTTTTATAACCGGTAACGAAATTCCCGGCTGCCTCAAAGCCCATCAGGCTGATCACAGGATAGATCACCTGGCTCTGAATGATCCACAGGTCTTTGGATACCGGTATGTAGGTCTGCTCCAGTTTCAAGGTATCCAGCAGGTCCATCTGGGCCTCTTTGGTCAGCTTCAGGTCCACGCTCTGGAATACCCATTCATCGTCCACCACATACACGTAGCCACTGAACACCGGCTCGAACTTACGCCGGGGGATCACCTGTATCTTGTTGATCATGCGGTCGCCATCGAGGTAACTGCCCAGGAATTTGTACTTATAATAAAGAAAGGCGTTGCCATTGGCCGGAGAGATAAAACCACGCTTATTGAGCCCTTCCAGTATAGGCACGTTATTGTCGTAAATATTGGTAATGGGCGGCATGGTGGCAAAGCCTACACCCTGCGGATCCCCACTCTGGCGTATCGACATGACCCTGTTGTATTGCTTTGAAGGCGCTTTATAGGTATACTGCGTATATTGCTCCAGCAGGTATAGCACGCCCTTCCCTGCGGAATCCAGGCCCGAGCCTTCATTCATCTCTTTGTAATCTTCGTCGCTTAGCTTGATGCCCAGTATTTTCTTGGGTGTGTTGCGCATACGCAGCACGCCTTTCAGGTAAACATCTGTTTCAAAGCTGCGGACCAGGTCGGCATGGTATTTCCGTTTCTCGATCACCTTACGCATGATCGGGTAAGCAGGATCTTCCCCGTTGGCCTTGATGGTAACCTCTTTTACCTCCAGCGTATGTGGGTTCAACTTAAAATTCACTTCCTTGTCTGTAGCAGTATTGATCTGGCGGGTAACCGGCAAGTAGCCGATGTACTGGGCGGTGATATTGTGCGTGCCATCGGTTACTTCAAGGGTGTAGTAACCGTCGCCATTGGCCGAGGTCCCGTTGGTCGTACCCTTTTCCAGCAACGTGGCAAAAGGCAGCCCCTCGCCATGTTCATCGGTGATCCTCCCTTTGATCACAGCAGCACTCAGAACATGGGCAGCCAGGAGCAGCAGCAAAGAGGCGGTGAGTATTTTCTTCATCATGGTATTGCAAATTGTACGGTTTATTGATTCAGCGGGTTAAGATAATACAGATTCTTTGTTTTGGAAAAATTGTTGCTTTATCGGCTTTGAAAGTAAAAAGTTACAGCGGGGACATATTTTCTTTTCCCAGGGCAAACATACTCATGGTCCCAATTTCTTTTTACTCTTATTCGACCAATGCCGCCTGGCTGACGACCAAAATCCCTTACTCTTTTGGTCGAAGCTTTTGCGGCTTTTGTCTAAAAAAATACATTCCGGCTCCCATGGCAACGCGGTTTAGTTAAGAAGCGTTCAAACTTCAGCGCTTCAATTTCGGGGCGTAGGTGATCCATCTGCTGTTGCGCGCGGGCTTATTCCTTTCGCAGGAAAATGCCACCGGATGAGGCATTCCGGGCCAATTCTTTGCGCATAGCTTTGCGGCCTTAGCGGTTAAATACAGGGCATTTTTGAAAAATGCTCCGCTAAACCACATTGGCTCCTCATCCCCGATTTTCTGCCCTGCGTTGAGCCTTCTACCTCAGATTGCTTACTTTTGCACGCATGAATGTAACACCCCTTTCTGCCATCAGCCCCGTAGATGGCCGTTACCGCAGGCAGCTGGAAGAGCTGGCGCCTTATTTTTCCGAATTCGGCCTTATTCGCTACCGTATCCGTGTAGAAGTGGAATATTTCCTGGCGCTGGCCGCCGCCGGCATTTTTAAGCTGCCGGCTACCCTAAAGCCCGCCCGGCTGCGTGTCCTTTATGAAAACCTGACGGAAGAACAGGCACAGCAGGTAAAGGATACGGAAAAGGTAACCAACCACGACGTAAAGGCTGTAGAATATTTCATCAAGGACCGGCTGCAGGAAGCAGGCGGCGAAGCCGTTGCCGAATGGGTACACTTTGGCCTTACCTCCCAGGATGTGAACAATACCGCCATTCCCCTGCTGTGGAAAGAAGCATTGGAAGAAGTATATATGCCGGCCCTGCTCAATATTATTTCCACCCTGCAAAAGATGGCGAGGACCTGGAGCAAGGTGCCGCTACTGGCCCGTACCCACGGACAGGCTGCATCGCCCACTACTTTAGGTAAAGAGATCATGGTATTTGTAGAACGGCTGCAAAACCAGGTCGAGCTATTCGCTTTCGTGCCCTATGCCGCCAAGTTCGGCGGTGCCACCGGCAATTTCAACGCGCATCATGTGGCCTTTGGCAAGAAGGACTGGATCGCCTTCGGTAACCAGTTTGTGAATGAAACGCTAGGCCTGCAACGCATGCAGTTCACCACGCAGATCGAGCACTACGATAGCCTGGCAGCCCATTTCGATGCGCTCAAGCGCATCAATACGATCCTTATCGACCTTTGCCGCGATATCTGGACCTATGTTTCAGTAGACTATTTCAAGCAGAAGACCAAGAAGGGAGAAGTAGGTTCCAGCGCCATGCCACATAAAGTGAACCCTATCGATTTCGAGAATGCGGAAGGTAACCTTGGTGTAGCCAATGCCCTTTACGAGCATCTTTCGGCCAAATTGCCGATAAGCCGCCTGCAGCGCGACCTCACCGATTCCACCGTGCTACGCAATATAGGCGTACCGGTAAGCCATTCCCTGCTGGCGCTGCGCTCTATTGAAAAAGGCCTTGGCAAGCTGGTGCTGAACGAGCCCAAGCTGAACGAAGATCTTGAAAACAATTGGGCTGTGGTAGCAGAAGCGATCCAGACTATACTGCGCCGCGAGCAATTTCCCAAACCTTACGAAGCGCTCAAGGACCTCACCCGCGGACAACAGGCCATCACAAAAAAAACCATGCATGCCTTTATCGATACATTGGATGTAAGCGCTAAAGTGAAAAAGGAGCTGCTGGCGGTCACTCCGCAGAACTATACCGGGATTTACCCCGAATATTAAGAAAGCTGACTATTCCGATATAGGAAACATGAGTCAAATTCATCTTGATAACGGTGGCTGAGCCCGTCGAATCACCATTTATAGCTGTCCTTTCGACGTGCTCAAGGACCGGAGCGTGTTTGTTCCTATATCGCAGGATAGTGATGCTGAGAAAAATAACCCCGAAATAAAATGCCGGCGCCAATTGCCGGCATTTTATTGTACAGCTCTTTTATATTTTTGCGCCATTTAATCAATACTTAATCCCATGAAACGTTACCTGAACCTGATCGCACTCCTGCTACTGGTATCCTGCGGCAACAAGTCCCGGAATATTGAAGGGCTGTGGTTGTTCCGGGAAGAAGGCGAATCTTCAGGATCTACCCAACCCGGCTCTTTTCTCAACCTGGCCAGGGACGGACGCTATACCCTGTTCATTCCCGATTATTTTGACTATGGATACTGGACGAAGGACCCTGCGGACAGCAATACGATCCAGTTCAATAGCAAGCGGCCCGAAAACCATTACGGCGCCCGCTTTTCTATGTCGATCAAGATATACAACGAAAAATACCTGAGCGTCTTCTACACCCTGCCCTCCCAGGTGGAGCAGGCTGGCGGAGGCAACAACCTGGCTTTCGACCAGGTCGGTTCCCAACTGGCAAGGGCCATCAAATTGTTCCGGAGCCCGGTACAATACCCCGACTCACTCGATCCGTACAGCTATAACCTTAATCGCTGGCGTCTCCGGTCGCCTGTGCCGGAAAGCTGCCGGCAGATCCAGTTTCGTACCATCAATTATCTGAAACACATGTATGCCTTATTCCGGGAGCAGGACCGGCAACAGTCGGAGCAATATGGCTATCCCTATTCTCCGTCTCCCCTGCTGTACGGACAAAACGGTATTGCTACCATCGATTTTGACCAGATCGCCCCTTACTGGAAAAACACCTTCTTCAACCAAAGTCAGGCCCGCCAATCCTGTGCCATGCTGTATGCTTTATTTGACGAGCAGTTGCATGTGCCCCAAAAATATAAGCGCCCCGACGAATTGTGGACGGTACTCCTGAAGCAGATGCTGGATCATGCTCTGGCAAGAGACTATTGCATACCCGGCCAGGAACCGGATACAACCCGGGTACGATAAATAAGACATCCATAGAAAAAGCCGGCCGGGAATGATCCGGCCGGCTTCAATTTGGGATACACAAGCTTACTTTAATATTTCAAACTTACGCAGTACCATACCTTTATCGGTATCGATGCGCAGCAGATACACACCCGATGCCAGCGCCGAAGTATGCAGCTGATGCCGGTTGTCACTGTCTGCAGCAGTGTGGAACAGTACTTGCCCCAGGGTATTGCATACCGTAATCTGCTTCATTTTCAGGTTATGCTTGTTCTCGATGGTCACCAGATCCCTGGCCGGATTGGGATACAGCACGAGGTCTTGATCATTGATCACGGTCGGAATACCTGTACCCTGGGCATCGAATACATCGACCGTGCGTAAGGGCGCTACAATGTTCTCACAGGCGCCGCCGAGCGTTACTGATACCGTAAAGATACCATTACGGGTGTACTGGTGCTCCACCACGGCTCCCGTCGCCGGTGCGGAGCCATCGCCGAAGTTCCAGGTATAGCCGGTAACATGCTGTGCGCCTGGTGCATTAAAGATATAAGTCGCGTTGTGGCTGTACACCGCATTAATGGTACCCGATGGTGTGCCGGTAACGTTTACCTGGATGGCGTCGGTACCGGTACAGGTATGGGCATCGGTAACCACTACGCTGTAGTTACCGGCAGTATGCACACTCAGCGTACGTACTGTACTGCCGCCATTCCACAAGTAGGTCGCACCAGGATTGCCGGCATCGAGCACCAGGGGCGCATTGCTGCAAATGGTGGTATCGTTACCCAATGCCACTACCGGTAGCGGATGCACAGTTATGCTGATCGTATCTTTATCCAGGCAGTCGCCTATCCTGGCTTCTACGAAATAAACGCCGGTAGCACTTACCTGTCTTGCCGACCCGGTACTACTGTTATCCCACAGGTAGCTTGCGCCGGGGTTGCCGGCCTGGAGCGTCAGGATATTGCCGGCGCAAAATGCCGTATCGTTGCCCAGGTTCACCACAGGTGCGGCCACGGCATTCACCGTAACGGCTACCGAGGTATCGGTACAATTATTGGCCGCAATGGCCACAACCTGGTAGTTGCCGGCAATGCCCGTAGTCAGCGTGGCATTCGTTTCCCCCGAAAGGTTGCCCAAGGCATTACGCCATTGATAGCCGCTGCCACCGCCTGCTGTAAGCGTTGTCGTGCTGCCATTACAGATCTGTACCGGCCCGGCAGGCGTAATGGTTGCCACCGGCCTTGTTTTGATCGTAGCGGTAACCGGTACACGAGGCCCTTCGCACAGATTGCCTGCGCCGATAGCAGCCGACACATAAAATGTGGTGTTGGTACTGATCGAAGGTGTGGCAAAAGGACTGCCCGTAGCGAGCGGACTACCGCCCGCAGCAGCCGTATACCACCGGAGCGTAGCACCTGCAGGCGCCTGCGCTTCGAGTGTTACCATCCCTGCCCCGCAAAGGCTGCTATCCTTCACCGACATTACTACAGGAGGATTGCTGCAAAGCGTAGTGAAAGTAGTCGCGGCAGACCAGGGACTGTTATTGGACAAACCGCAATTGGTGCGCACATAGACCGAGTAGGTAGTTGATCCGGCAAGGACCGTGCCGGTTGCTGCAGTGGTACCAGATGCCGTGCCAGACGCACCCAGACCCGACGGACCGCTTCCGGCCGCGCCGGAGGATCTTACTTCCCATTCATAGCCTGTAGGGATACCGAGTCCCGGTGGTGTCCAGGTCATGCTGGCAGCGTTAGCCGTAACAGAGGCTGCAGGTACCGTGATTGCTGTGGGTACCGGGCAAATGGTAGGCGCACTGATATTGGTAACACAGATATTGAAAGCGGCTGCATTACCCGAGCCGTAGGTATAGACCCTTACATAATAGACCTGGCCTGCGGTAAGACCCGTAACGGTACCGGTGTTGGGATCACTGCACAAGAGGCTTGAAGTAGTGCCGCAACTGCCGGAGAGCACCTGGAAATACATGTCGCTGCTACCGCCGATCAACGGTACGATGCCGGAAAGGGTAACACGGGCATCGGGCCCTGTTGCAATAAAAGAATACCAGACATCGTCGTCGGGGGTGCCGCTGCAAGCCCCGGCAGCCATAGAGAGCGTTGCGCTTGCCGTGGTCCCCGGCGTGTTGTTGCAGGTAGTTAATTGCGCGATGGATTGTGCATTGGCACAGTCATCGTTAGGCGGTGGCGGCGGTTTGGTGCCCACGCATATCTTAAAGGATGCCCAGTCGCTTGCATTGGAAGTATAGGTGTATACCCTTACCTTATAGTTCTGCCCGGGTGTAAGGCCTGTTACCGTCATTTCATTGGGATCGCTCGACTGCACATGAACCAGTGCGCCGCAGCTGCCGCTGTATACAGCCATTGCCATATCGGTAACCGAACCGTAAACCTCGCTTAGGGAGATCACATGCGTAGCGCTGGTGGCCGTAAAGGCGTACCAGACGTCGTCATTTACCCCGGAGGCACCTACGGTTGGGGCTGTTTCTGTCGATTGGGTGGCCGCAGCAGTACTGCCGCTGGTCTTCACGCCGCAATTATAATCCGGGTTCACGGTAAGTGCAATAGCGCTGCCACAGTTATCATTGGGCGGTGGCGGCGGTAGTGTGCCCACGCAAATATTAAAGGAAGCCCACCGGTTTGCCGTGCTGGTATAGGTGTATACACGTACCTTGTAGCTCTGGCCGGGTGTAAGACCGGTCAGCGTCATCAGATCCGGATCGCTGGACTGCACGTGCACCAGGGCGCCGCAGCTGCCGCTGTATACCGCCATGGCCATATCGGTTACATTGCCATTGACATTACTGAGCGAAATGGTATGGCTGGCATTGGTCGCGGTAAAGGTATACCATACATCATCGTTCACACCGCTCGCACCGATAGTGGGCGCCGTCTCCGTCGATTGTGTAGCACCGGCCGTAGTACCCGCTGTTGTTACCCCGCAATTGTAATCAGGATTTACAGTCAGGGTTACGGCATTGTTGCATTCGTCATTGGCCGGTGGTGGTGGCACTGTGGTAACACAGATATTGAACGAAGCCCAATTGGCGAACGTGCTGGTATAGGTATATACTCTTATCTTATAGTTTTGTCCGGGTGTAAGACCGGTGACCACCATTTCGTCAGGGTCGCTCGACTGGACGTGCACCAATGCACCACAGCTACCGCTATAGATCGCCATGGCCATATCGGTAACATCTCCGGCGACATTTGACAGCGTAATGATATGCGTACCCGCAGTAGCAGTAAAGGTGTACCACACATCATCATCGGTACCGGAAGCACCTACGGTGGGCGCCGTTTCGGTCGAGGCGGTAGCGCCTACGGTAGTGCCTGCCGTACTTGTAGCACAATTATAATCGGGATTGACCGTAAGCGTGATCGCACCGCTGCAATTGTCGTTGGGCGGCGGCGGTGGCGGCGTGCCTACACAAATGGTGAAGGATGCAGTAGTACCGGCTGTAGCAGAATAAGTGTACACCCGTACTTTATAGCTCTGACCCGGCGTGAGCCCGGATACGTCCATCGTATTGGGATCGCTCGACTGGATGTGTGCCAGGGCGCCACAGCTACCGCTATAAATGGCCATGGCCATGTCGGTAGAGATACCGGTAACGTTGCTCAGCGTGACCCTGTGGTTGCTGTTGGTTGCCGTAAAGGTATACCACACATCATCGTCGGTACCAGCCGGGTTAACCGTAGGCGCCGTTTCGGATGAAGGCGTAGCGGCAATCGTCGTTCCGTTTGTGGTGACGCCGCAAGCATAATTGGGATTCACGGTCAGTGTCACCGCACCGCCGCAGTTATCATTGGCCGGCGGAAGCACTACTGTCAGCTTACGGGTATTGGTAGCACAGGTCGTGGGCGCTCCGGCACTGTTTTTGGGAACGATATACCAATAGTAATCCCCGGGAGCCAATGGTGTGGTTGCGGTATAAGCGGTCGTACCGTTACCCGAAACCGTTGCGATCAATGTTGTAGGCGGATTGGCCGTACCCAGGTAGACGTCGTACGCTGTGGCGTTGGTCACACTGCTCCAGCTCAGCGTAGGCGTAGCGCCTGTCTGACTATTGTTTGCGGGGCTGGATAAGGTGGCGCAGGCCGTGGGCGCTGCGGTAAGATTGGAAACACAGATATTAAAGACGTCTTCATTTCCGGCGCCATAGGTATACACCCGTATGTAATAGATTTGGCCCACCGTAAGCCCACCCACGATGGCACTATTGGGATCGCTGCACAGCAGGCTGGTCTGGGGCGTGCCACAGGCGCCGCTCAGCACCTGGAAGAACATATCGACACTGCTACCGGTAACGGAAACAACATCAGACAGATCGATCTTGGCATCGGTAGCAGTGGCCACAAATGAGAACCATACATCGTCGTCGGGATTGCCGGAACAAGGCGCTGCGGCCATCGATTGTGTAGCGCCGACCGTACTGCCTGCAGTAGGCGTGCAGGTCGTGCTCTGTACCAAGGTAATCGCATTGGCGCATTCATTATTGGTCGCCGGGCCTATTGGTGTAAACTTACGCGTGTTGGCACTACAGCCGGTAGCGGCGCCAACGCTGTTTTTAGCCGCCACATACCAGTAATAATCCGTACCGGCGGTCAGGGGCGATGGCAATGTATAGCTGGTTCCGTTGATAACGGTGGCCACTACCGTTGTGGGCGGATTGACGGTACCGAAGTAAACATCATAGGCCGATGCATTGGCAGCGCTGCTCCAGCTCAGCGTGGGCGTCAATAGGGTCAGGCTGTTGTTGGCCGGTCCCGACAAGGTACCGCAAGCCGCAGGGGCTGCGGTGAGGCCCGATACGCAGATATCGAAGGACGCACTGTTGCCCAATTGGAATGTATATACCCTGATATAATAGGTCTGCCCTACCGTGAGTCCGCCTACGATGCCCGTTTCGGGATCGCTGCACAGCAGACTGGTCTGGGTGCTGCCGCAAGCGCCGCTCAATACCTGGAAATACATATCGATGCTGGTCCCGGTGACTGCCGTTATGTTTTTCAGTTCGATTTTGGCGTCGGTAGCAGTAGCGACAAAAGAAAACCACACATCATCGTCGGGATTGCCGCTGCAAGGCGCTGCGGCCAGCGACTGGCTGGCGCCCGCTGTAGTACCTGCCGTGGTTACACAAGTGGCGCCTTGTGTCAAAACAGTCGCGGTGGCACATTCATTATTGGCGGGCGGCGCTACAGTAGTCAGCTTCCGTGGGCTTGTGCCACAGCCGGTAGCTGTGCCAGCGCTGTTTTTGGCTACTACATACCAGTAATAGTCTGTCCCGGCAACTAATGGTGTCGATACAGTATAGGAAGTTGCCGTATTTACTGTCGCCGCGATGGTGGTAGGCGGATTGGTGGTGCCCAGGTACACGTCGTAGGCCGAAGCATTCGTAACGCTATTCCAGCTCAGGGTGGGCCATATTGAAGTTTGGGTATTGTTTGCGGGCAATGCGAGTGTGCCGCAGCTTGCCGGCGCCGCCGCAAGATTCGTGACACAAATATCAAAAGTTGCCGTTACCCCGGCCAGGTAAGTATAAGCTCTTATATAATAGGTCTGACCAATGGTAAGCCCGCCGACAATGCCACTATTAGGATCGCTGCACAGCAGGCTGGTCTGGCTGGTACCACAGGCGCCGGACAGCACCTGGAAATACATATCGGTGCTGCCGCCGGAGACAGCTGTTACACCCGAAATATCGATTTTAACATCTGTAGCTGTGGCAACAAACGAAAACCATACATCATCATCCGGGGTGCCGGAGCAGGGCGCTGCCGCCATCGATAGGGTTGCTCCTACCGTAGTGCCTGCCGTATTGGTACAGGTGGTTCCGGGCGCGGTAAGGGCTATAGCCCCGGGGCAGTTATCATTAGCGGGAGCCTGTGCATGCACTGTCGTGCCGGCTGCAAGGGTTAATAGTAATGCGGCCAGCACACGCGTCTTTTGCCGCCATCCTGGCAGCAACCATCGGGTAAGCGTTGTTTTCATGGTTTTTTAAATAGTTGTTTCCTGTCTTGAATAATAAATTGCCAATCTAAAAGCACAACGCTTTTACAGCCGGATGATTGCCGGCAGATAGGGTCTGGTTTTTGCAAACTACAAGACAGGTCACAACAGAAAAAATACCGGGAGCAGGGGCACATATTTTTTTACCCCATACCAAAACACTGATTTAAGGATACGCTACTGATTTACAGGTGTGTAAAAGCTACCTGAAAATAAGGACATCGGTTTGCGATGCCAGGAAAAGCAGATAGGAAAAACGGCAATGCCGTGGGAAAACAAATACCCGGCGCACCGGAAAAGCCCGGCGCGAAGACAAAAAGAGGAGCGTGAGGACAAAAACGGATCCATCCGTTTTTCAATAGACGGGTATCTGTCAGCCGGCGCCAGGAACGCCTGGCGAAATCCAGCCGGCAGGATACGAAAGCGGTATAAAACCCGGACGGTTTCGTTCCTTTTCCCAAAAGGATGCACACTGATTCCTCACCGCTACCGGCCTTCCACCCCTTTGCCCGGCACGCACAAAAGTCCTCCCGGATACTTTCGGGACATGGCATCGGGAAACATGACAAGCAATTGCAATACGTCATGGCAGATCCCGGAAATATCCCGGCTGTCCCAAAATGGTCATTTCTATTCCATGAAGGCCCGGAGATGGGCCGCGCATTTTTTTCCGGTGCATCGGGTTTCGCGGAACGTAGCGCTACATATGGATCAGGCAAAGAGCCAATGCTTCTAGGCCAGGAAAGCAAACGGTATTTTTCCTGCGCCCCAATATTACTCGTGCCTGCGTTCGGGTGCAAGACTTTTGCATGCCTTGGAATACGTCGCTGTAGCACCGAAGGCGCAGCTGAGATCAGGCGAAGACAATATGTGGAAGATAATGTCCCGGCATTATTCCGCCAGGACCTTTTGCAGCTCGCTATACTTTTCTTCGCAATATTCACGGATGCTCATGCTTCTTTCGGAGCGGGGAATACCTTTCAGGCAAATGCGTACATAGCTTTCGGTCACCTGGAATTGCTTTGCGGCTGCTTTTACTGCCAATGCCCGTACCGCGTCATAGTATTTGTGATTGGATTGTTCCATAAAAACGTACTGATAACTTTTAGTTGAATAATAAATTAATTTGTGATAATACAGCGGTCAACATTCGATGGGGTGATTGTCGACCAACGACTTGAGCTCGATCAGGTTGTTGAGGTGCAGCTTTCTGAAAATATTGGACTTATGGGTAGATACGGTATTCGCCGATTTGTGTGTGCGCCGGCTGATGCTCGTTACCGTTTCTCCTTGTACTAGGTATTTCAATACCTCCCGTTCGCGGGGGGTAAGTCGCTCATAGGGATCTGCCCACCGGCTATACGCCGTATACAATTCCTGCATTTCTGTCTTAATATACCGTTTGCCGGTAACCAATACCCTGATGGCTTTTACGATCTCTTCTTCGGAACAACGTTTGTTGAGAAACCCTTTGGCGCCCATCTTCAGGTACAAGGGACCAAACAACTCCTCCTTGCTCATGCTCAGCACCAGGATCATCAGATCAGGACAGCGCGTCAGCAATGTGTGTATCAACGTTTGCGGATCGGTATCGGACAGATTGGTATCTATGATCAAAATGCCTGGGGCGGCATTCGGATAATGCCGGAGCACCTGCCTCCCGTTTTCGGCTTCCCTTATCTTTATACCGGGAAAATGGTGATGCAGCAAACACCGGACGCCATAGCGAACGATAGGGCTATGATCGGCGATCAACACCTCCGGGTGTTCCTGCTCCGGAAAAATTACTATTTCTGACATGAACGCAATACGGGACAAAAAATAAAATACTTTGATGCGCTCCTCTGATCCGGCATTCCCTCCAGAGGCTTATTACCGCAAGCGGTAAGTTTGTTGTGGTGATCGCCCGGAAGCGCGCTTTTTCTTCTGCGAAAGCGATGAGGCTGTATCGGTGTAACAACAATATTGTTGTCAATAAGGCAAATTTCCGGCAAGTTTGATTATCCGCCTATAACCCCAAAGGGTGAAATTACGGACGGCACTCTATGCCGTATTAAGTTGCGGGTAATTATATCAGCCGCACTTATTGCCGCCCGCGATAACATATGAACCATTACCGGCAACTTTCTGCTCTACACCAAGATCCGGGATTAAAGCACCCCTTGCCCAGGGCAAACTGTTTTGATAGCGAAATTGGCAAAAACGCGAAATTGAAACAAGTAGGCATGCGGTCCTATAACCCCCAAGGGTGAAATTGGGCTGACTGAAAAAAAGCGTTGCACGAAGCCCGGGCTAATGAAGCCTGGAGCGCCTACAGCACTAACCCTAAAGGGTGAAATCCTATGTACCAACAACCTATTTAAAGAAAACCTACTACTTTTATAAAAAAACAAAGTGCAACCAATACCAGCAATAAGAGTGAGTATCGTTGAGGACACCAAAGTCATCAGGGATAACATCGCCAAATTCATCAGCCTCCAGCCGGATATGAAGCTGGATGATGTATTCGATTCCGCCGTCTCCCTTTTGAATCAACCGCAATTCAATACCCCCGCGGAGCAGGTACAGGTACTGCTCCTGGATATAGGATTACCTCACCTTTCGGGGCTTGATGCCATTCCGCTTATCCTGCAAAAGATGCCGCAGATGAATATCGTAATCCTGACGGTATATGAGGAAGAAGATGTGATCCTGAAGGCACTGTGTGCGGGCGCTTGCTCTTACCTATCCAAAAAAGCCAGCCTGGAAGAGATCGTCACGGCAATACGCGTGGTCGCCCAGGGGGGCTCCTACATGTCGCCGTCTATTGCCCGTGAGATTGTGAACCACCTTATGGGGGGCCGCATCAGCAAAGCGACTATATTGAGCGACCGCCAGAAGGAGATTCTCCAAAAGCTGGTAGACGGGAAAAGCTATCTGGCCATTGCCAATGAGCTGTTCCTTTCCGTTGAGACCATACGCTCGCACATCAAAAAGATGTACAAGACACTACAGGTCAACAACAAAGCCGAAGCGATCGCACAGTACATGCGGGGGCATATCCGGTAAACAAAAAAATAAGAAAAAGCTTAATATCTTTGTAAAGAACAACTTCGCTTTTGCTTTGCGCTTTATTCTACTGTCGATCTTTCTTGCCGGATGGTGCTGTAAACTGAACGCGCAATTGTCGCCCCGGCGTTTTATTGCGCCACAGTACACGTTTGAATATCTCCCAGTAAACACGCCAACAGATTATGGCATTTTTTCCGATGCCATCGAAGACAACGATGGCTTTCTATGGCTTAGCGGCACCAAGGGACTCCATGTATTTGACGGCGAAAGTCTGATCTCTTATACCAACGGAGATCCGGAGTATCCGCTCAGGCCGGGCAATGAGACTGAAAATTACGGTACTTTCGTCCAGGGCCGTGCTGGTCTTTTATGGTTGCAGGAATACGCATCCCACGGAATCATATGCTTCGATCCCCGTAAACGGACCGTGGTTTTCGGGCAGCGATCCTGGTTGGGGCTTGAGGGGATGCTGCACCTTATCAGCATCGCGCCATCAGGAGATTTTGTAAGTCTCTATCGCAATGCTCAATGGGACCAGTGTGCCATCTATAAAGGCTGGCAGCATCACGGCGACGCCCCTATATGGCAGGGAGCGCTTCAACCGATGAACTGGACCTGCTTCCTTTATACCCCGGGCTATCATTGGCTGATCAGCGGTGGTCATATTATCCGTATCTCCGAAACGACTTATAGTATAAAAGAATACCACTTGCCCCTTCCAAATGCCAATGTGCACCATGCTGTAACGGAATCCGGCCGCCTTTACCTGCTTGATTCTCAGACCAAGCATATTTACACCTGGGATTCGGTAAAGGACAGCATTGTCGTTTATATGAACCTGCCCCCTCAAATGCATGGCCGATCGCTCGTTCATGCCATGGATCGAAAATTTGTGTACCTCGGCAGCTTTAATGAATTTTACCTGATCAACAGGGAAGAGCAAACCATACAGGATCTTTCACCCTCCTTGTTGCAGCTGCGCAGAGAGGAAAATGGGGCTACACTGGGTACTGACCTCTGTAAGATATTGCCCACCAGGGATAATGGTGTTTTTTATCTGTCGTCACAATCCATAATGCGACTCAAGACAGGAGTCCCGCCAACTGACCAGCTCCTGCAAAGGGTACGGGGTGACGACCCCAGACATCCGCCATTAAGCTTCCGACAACTGGCCGAGGATGAGCAGCACAACATCTACGCCAGCTATTATGCAGGTATTGCTATTAAAAAAAGAGGTCAGTCCGATTTTATACCTTTTCTCGTACCCGGTTCCCCCATCCGCAAAAGCATGTCAGCTTACAGCCTCAATTACTGGAAAGGACATCTGCTATACAATAACATCATGATCGATCGGACCACCCGTTATTCACGCCTGCTTGGGCATCAGTACTACGGCGCCCATACCGCGCAGTACCTGGACCATGATACCTTATGGCACTATAACTGGTGGAGCAATTACTTAGTCCGTACAGATCTTTCGAACCTGCGACCAACGTACTACCACCTCAATGTGATCCTGGATCGTGCCCACGAAGTGATCCCTGAAGTCAACGCGATTACAGGCGATGCTACCGGCCTTAACCTATGGATGGGTATAAAGGGTTACGGCATTGCGCTGGTAAGCAAAGAAGGTAAGTTACAGCGCCACTATACTACCAAAGACCTGGGCCTGGGAGAGGAATATGAACTGTCTGTCAATGCGCTTCAGCCCGGGCCGGAGGGCTTATGGTTTGGCTGCAGTAAGGGCCTGGGATTGCTGCATGCACAAACAGGCAAAGCGGAGCTTTATTATATTCCCAGGATCAAAAATGCAGCAGCTCTGGACCGGGCGATCTTTTCCATAGCACCCGACACAATAGGCAATCTTTACCTGGGCAGCAGCAGCGGTCTGGTCTATTTCGATACCAGGAAGAAGACATTTTATACGCTGCCCACCGGGCACCCCATGGAAAAGATCGAATGCAATCGCAACTCGGCCTTCCGTTCTTCCGATAACAGATTTTATTTCGGCACGACCAACGGCCTTTATTCTTTTCTCCCCGGAGAGCTCAATTTCAATAGGCTGTCAGGCTCTGTCAGACCCATCAAAATTGACAATATTTCTGTGTTTAACTCGGCCTCAAGAACCTACCGCTACCTGGGGGCCAATGTAGATAGCTGCGTACATCTCGAATCGAACGATAACAGTATCGATGTTCATTTGTCCCTGCCGGAGTATGACGAGGAAGTATATTACGCTTACCGCTTGTCGGAGCCAGACAGCAAATGGACCACATACCGCCCAGACAACCAAATCTTCCTTTCCTACCTACCGGGCGGTAAACATACCTTGGAAATCAAAGCCTCAACCGATCTCAAAGATAATCACGCCAGCTATTACCGGCTTATCTTTCTTGTAGACCAGGTATGGTATAAAAAGGCATGGAATATCATTCTTTTATGCGCAGCGTTTTGCGTGCTTGTCTTGCTGACCATACGATACCGCTACAACCTGAAATACCAGCGGCAGAAAGGGCTGAGCGACCTGCGTACCCGTATCAGCACCGACCTGCACGACGATATCGGCAGCGTATTGTCGGGTCTGGCCATGCAGAGCGAAATGCTTACTTACTCTGCCAAAGAAGAGCAGAAAGAACCCCTTATCGAGATCAGCAATATGAGCCGCGATGTGATGGAAAGCATGCGGGATATCGTATGGGCCATGGACAGCCGCAAAGACCATTATGAGAACCTGGTAGACCGCATGCGGGCTTTCGCCGAAAAAAGCCTCGGTATCCGTAACATAGAGCACGAATTTGTGATCAGGGATATACAGCAGCGAAAATTCATCGATCCCGAAAAACGCCAGAATATCTACCTCATTTTCAAAGAAGCGATCACCAATATCCTCAAACATTCCAATGCCCGCTTCGTATATATCGTTATGGAGCAGCTGGGCGACCAGTTCCATCTTAGTATCCGGGACAATGGTACTAACCCGATGCCTGCTTCCGCTTCGGGGATGGGCATCAGTAATATGATGATGCGTGCAGAAAGAATAGGCGGCATACTTACCATAAAAGCAGATAACGGCATCGTCGTATCACTCATACTACACAATGAATAATTCGTACGTACAAGAGCGCGTCAATAATTGAGTTCCGGCTGTTGTATTCCTTATGGACAAGCCCCGGCACTTCCTTTTCCCGCAATGTGATCTGTAAACGGCTTTTCCCGCATTTCTGTTGCCCGGGTTTTATATCTTGCAGGTCCATACTACTGGATGCGATACCACGCTGCAGGCTTTGGTAATGGCATCGGGTTCCTCGTCGAAAGGGAACCTGATATGTTTTTTCTATAAAAACAATCCATCTGTAGCTGCTGAAACCGGTGCCGCCCGACCGCGGGCGGCTTCCTGCGCTACTTATTCCCCCGGCGCCGGTGGCTACATTTCTATTCCCCTAGCAACAGCAACGCATTTTAATTACATTTGTGCTCAAGGTGCTGCCCTTCATTACGTAAGGGGGATACCTGAAAGATCAGAACCGGCTGAAAGAATGTAGCCCAGACCAATAGCACCATGCGTATCCGAGATTGTTGGCAATATTTTCTTTTGATGATCCTGTGCTGCTGTGCCCTGCGGGTACAGGCCGGGAAGCACAGCTACTACCGGTTTACGGTAAGAGAAGGACTCGCCGGCGACAACATATATTCCATAGTGCAGGACAATGACGGATTTATGTGGGTGGCAACAGAAACCGGTGTCAGCCGGTTTGACGGTACCACTTTTAAAAATTTCACGGTGAAAGATGGCCTGCCCAGTAATGATGTTAACTCCCTGTATCCCGACCAGAAAGGCCGCATATGGATGTCTCCTTTCCAAAAAGGGTTTTGTTATTACTACAGGGGCAAGATCCACAGCAGCGAGAATGATTCTTTGCTCAGAAGCTTGCCCGCGTTATCGGAAAACAAAGGATTTTCAGAAGACGCCCTTGGCAATATACTGATCAACACGCCTACAGAAGTCATCTATATCGACATCCACAACCGGGGTATACGCTATCCCAATCCTTATTCCGGCCCTGGATTTTTTGAACCCATTCTCAGGCCTACTGCTACAACTTTACCTCTGAGTATTGTAAAACCATACCTGAGGAAATATAAAGTGCATGCGTTTAACCTTGACTGGTGCCCCCCCATTCATCCCTGGGGCCCCGGAACGGTGCTTGGCTGGGTGGTCGACTGGAGCGACAGAAGCTTTATCATCTTCAGGGAGGGCATGCCTCCCAGGCAGATCAAAGTGTCGGATAATGTGATCTCTGTATTGCCGTTGCAGCGTCCCAATGTGCTGCTGACTTCTGCTGCCGGCGGCTATATTTACGACCTCGACGCCGACAGAACGAAGGACACCCTGCTCTCCGGTATAGTGGTGAATTGTTGTATTGTCGACGCCGATTCAGGCATTTGGCTGGGTACCAGCGGCGCCGGCGTCTATTATTTCCCCTTATCGGCCGGCCGGCTCATCAGCGACAAAGGACTCCAGGTCTACGATTTTTACCGGCGTAACGACGAACTATGGATCGGTTCCAACAACTGGCAATTCTGGAAGCTAAACAAGGACCATACAGCGATTGAACGCAAAATGACCCCAAAGGAAGTCGACCCGGTTCTGCTTTCTTCGCCTGAAGGTAATATGCGCCGGCTTCCCTATTATGGCCTGGTGAAGCTATTGCGCGAAAAGGGCATTTTCAAAAATTTCATGGGTCACAAATCGCTGATGAATATCAAAGACACCTTTGTCATGGCCACGGGGGCGGGCGCTTTATATAAGCTGCGCCCCCCCAACCTGCTGCTGGATTCTGTCAATGTCGGCCAACGGCTTACCTGTGGTTATTATAGAAATGGCGTCTATTATGCGGGTACGCTGGATGGCCTCTTCATGATACCTCCCGGACAGTCATCTTATCCGGTAAAAGGGCGGACACCGCTGGTAAAGGGAAGCATTAACGCCATTGCTTACAGCTATAAGAACGATCTCCTATGGGTTACAACCTCAGATAACGGCGTCTACTACATCAGGGACGATGAAGTAGTGCGCCGGTTCGACGAAACCAATGGCCTTACCAGTCCTATATGCAAATGTCTCTTCACCGATGGCACAAAAGCCTATGTGGGCACCATCGACGGTCTCAATGTTATTGACCCGGAACAGGCCTTCCGCATCGACTGGTATAAAGTACCGGACGGTCTGCCCTCCAACAATATTAATTGTATCTATGCCGAAGGGAAGCAAGTGTGGGTGGGCACCAGCGAAGGCCTGGCGCTGCTCGATATCAGCCGGGTAAGACGAAAGCCCTTCTTTAACCTCGTGCTTACCAATATAACCGTATCGGGACAAGGCTTACCTTCTGATACCGGCGATATCAACCTGGCGCCCGGCGACAACAATATCCGCTTTTCCTTTGCAGGCATATCCTTGCCTTCACTGGGCGATGTTCGCTATAGTTACCGGCTAAACGGGCTCAGCAGCATCTGGCAACAAACACGCGAGCAATCCCTGCACTATCCTTCGCTGCCGCCCGGCGCCTATATTTTGGAGCTGTACGCAACCGACCGCTTCGACGGCCGCAGCAATACGATCCGCTTTGCTTTTACGGTCCAGAAGAAATGGTGGCATTATGGTTGGGTTCAGTTTGCCTTCCTGCTGTTGGTACTGGGGCTTTTCTTTTCCGTGTTCTGGTGGCGCACACAGCGCGTACAAAAGCGCCGGCGGGAGAAGGTAGAACTGAAGTCCAGGATCATCGAGCTGGAACAAATGGCCCTTCGCGCACAAATGAACCCGCACTTCATCTTTAACAGCCTCAATTCCTTTTACCAGTATGTGATCGATAAGGACCTCGCCGGCGCCAGTAAATTCATCCAGGATTTCTCCCGGCTCCTGCGGCTCCTGTTTGAAACCTCGGCGCTCCCGGCTATCAGCCTGGATAAAGAACTGGACTTCCTTACCACGTACCTGGAACTGGAACGTACCAAACACTCAGAAGCCTTTTCCTACAGCCTGCAGGTACAGCCCGACCTGCTTACCGAAGAGATCGTGATCCCTTCCTTTGTGATCCAACCCTTTATTGAGAACAGCATCAGGCATGGTATCCAGAACCGGAGGGATAAAGCCGGACACATAGATCTGGCTGTCAACATTGCCGGCGACTGCCTTGTAGTAGCCATAGCTGACAACGGCGTGGGCCGGCGATACACCGAAGCGCTGAAGCAACGCACCATTACGATCCACAATTCAAAAGGTATTGCGCTCACGGAGGAACGCATTGCGCTTTACAACAGGTCGCACCGGTCGAACATCCGCTTTGAGATCATTGATCAGTACGAAACCGGGACGGCAACCGGCACCCTCGTCTTATTTTACTTTCCTTTAAACCAACCGATATGATCAAAACAATCCTGGTAGATGACGAACCTAGCAATTCGGAGGTGTTAGCCCGCATATTAGAACAATACTGTCCTTCGGTTGCTGTTGCCGGCAGCTGCCTCGATATTACCGACGCAGCGCGGCTGATAAAGGAACTGGAACCACAGCTGATTTTCCTGGACATACAAATGCCTAACGGAAGCGGCTTCGACCTGCTGGACAAGATGCGGAACAAGCATATAGAAGTCATTTTCGTTTCGGCGTATGACAACTTTCTGCTCCAGGCGATCCGGTACAGCGCGCTGGACTATATCCTGAAGCCGGTATCGGTGCCGGAGCTGGTAGCAGCTGTACAGCGGGCAGAGGAACGGCTGGCAAGCAAATCCGTAACACGGCAGCTGGAGCTGCTCCTGTCCAACATACAACAGCCGGCGCAGGCACAGAAGATCGCCATTCCCAGCAACGAAGGCTATGTATTTATCTCCGTAGCCGACATTATACGCCTGGAAGCGAAAGGCGCGTATACGGAAGTCTTTATAGTCAATGGAAAATCCTACCTGGTATCGCGAAACATCAAGGAATATGAACAATTGCTTCCTGTATCAATGTTCTCCCGGGTACACCATGCCCACCTGGTCAACCTGCAATTCATTAAAATGTACCATAGGGGAAGAGGCGGCTATATCGAAATGGAGAACGGGGTGGCCATAGAGGTATCGGTAAGAAGGAAAGAAGCTTTCCTGGCAAGGTTTAAATAAAAAACTGACGATCCCGATATAAGAAACATTAGCCAAATTCGTCTTGATAGCGGTTGCTGAGCCCGTCGAAGCACCATTTATAGCTGTCCTTTACCTCCGGTGAGAAAAGTTCGACAGGCTCAGGGACCGGAGATTGTTTTGCTTCCTAATTATAGAGATAGTCACTTAAAAAATGCTGGTGTATGCCGCTCCTATTGATCGAACCTGATGAAAATTACCGTGAGGCGTTTGTGGCTATGGCCGAAGATTTCAGGCTGCATGCCGAATATGAAAAATAAGAGGCCTTTAAACCCGCGCTCACCGGCTTTACCCGCTATGTCGCGACAAAACGGGATGAGGCTTCCGGTATCAGCCTTCCCAAAGACTATGTTCCTGCAACAACTTATTGGCTAACCGATGAAAGCGGAACGGTTTACGGAACCATAAGATACCGGCCGGTGCTGAACGAATACCTGAGCCGCGCCGGCGGACATATCGGCTTCGATGTGGCGCCACGCCACAGGAACAAAGGCTATGGCAGTATTATGCTGGGTCTGCTGCTGCAAAAGATCGACCGGCGACAAAATAGTAGCTTACTGCTGACTTGCGATACCGGAAATATTGCCTCCCGGAGCATTATAGAGAAAAACGGCGGGATATCGGAACCCGGACGGCACAGCGGGCACAACGGCGAGCCTATACTACGCTACCGAATAGATATTGCCTGAGCATGGCCGCAGGTCGGTGGCACTGCCTATAGCAATGTCGCCCGGTATTGCCTGGGGCTGAGCCCCCGGTGCGCTTTAAAGAACTTGTTCAGGTGGCTTTCATCTGTAAAGCCCAGCTCGGCCACGATCTCATTGATCCGTTTATCGCTGTGCTTCAGCCGGTGCTCAATAAGCGTAGCCTTATAATTGTTGGTATACGACTGCATTGTCTCGTTGCAATGTTTTTTGAAATAGCGGCCCAGGTAGTGCTCCGATATGCCGAAATGCCGCGCTACTACTGCTGCACGCAGAAGTTCCGGCTCATAAATATGCGCTTGTATATAGTTCAATATCTCAATGACCTTTTCTTCCGAGGCGCTATCAACCTTCTCCGGCAGATACTTGGCAATGTTACGCGCTACCACTACGATCATCGTATTGACCAGTTGCTGCGTGATCTCCCGGTCGTAAAGATCGCGGTTCACAGCTTCACGGATCAAAGCCTCTACCATAGGCCGCACGAGCGTTTTGTCGCTCTGGTTCTTCAGAATGCAGCCGGGCTTATGATTGGCATGTTGCAGTATGAATTCCAGCCGTTGAATATTTTCCGATGAAAGACCGTTCTGTTCCAGGTAGATGTTACTGAAGCGCAGAAAGAAAAAGCGTGTGGTTTGCTCAATTGTGAATCTGCTGCAGTCCTGCGGTGTGATAAGGAACATATGGTTTTCCCCATACGAAAAAGAATGCTGGTTGATACAATGCTGCCCCGCACCTGACAGTATATAGACCAATTCAAAGAAATGCTTCCGGGTCTTTACCGGAGGAAATTCGTCCAGCGTCTCAAATTGAATACTGTAAGGAGAGTACAGATCACCTTTTTCCATAAGGCAAAAATATACCTTTTTACAGAATAAAGATACCGGAAATAACAATAATACAAGTATAATTTTGCTTCATCAGTTACATAGCCTGTTCACCTGGATTAAGGGTAGCAGGTAGATGCCCCCCGCTTTTGCAGCCATGCATGGCATAATCTTTATTTTTTTTCAAAGAACATTTTTACGCACACAACACTCCAATATGAACTATCGACAATTATTGAGCCTACCGGCAGCTGTCCTTATATTCCAGCTACCTTTAATTGCCCAACAGGCAGGCAGACCCGCAAATACAACATCGTCTCACTCCCTGGAGATAGTGGCCGCGCTCAACGACAGACCCGGCGATGTGGCTGTATCGCGCGAGGGGCGCGTATTTGCGACTATTCATCCGCTGGGCAGCAAAAAAATGCAGCTGGTAGAGATCATTGACGGTAAACCGGCAGCCTATCCTTCGGCCGCTTTCCAAAAGGATGGCCGCAAGGCCTCCGACAGCACCTTCGATGCCATGCTCGGTCTTATATTCGATCACCACAACCGCCTTTGGGTAACCGATATGGGACTGGAGCTGGGATATACCCGGCTTTGGTGTTTCGACATTACTGCCAATAAGGTATTGCACCGGATAACGCTTCCCGCTACCATTGCACCTGCCGGCGCCTTTGCCCAGGATGTTGCTATTGACGAAAAAAATGGATGGGCATACCTCGCCGACATCAGCCAGCCGGGTATTATCGCATTGAACCTGGAAACCGGGCAGGCCCGGCGTTTCGGCGCACATCCCTCTCTGCAGGCCGAGGACAGGGATATGGTGATCGATGACAAAGTGATCCATTTCGGAGGTAAGCCGGCCCGTGTCGCCATCGACCCCATTACGCTTTCGGCCGATCGCGAAACCTTATACTTCGGCGCTATGAACGGTGCCACCTGGTATCGTGTACCTGCAAAGCTGTTCCGGGAAGGGCAGGACGACCAGGTCATTGCCGCCGCGATAACGGCCGCCGGCCCGAAACCGTTCAGCGATGGCGCTGCTACCGATGCCGAAGGCAATCATTATTTCACCGATCTGCAGGCACATGCGATCACGAAACTCGGTACCGATGGCGTGCTGCGCACCGTGCTGCAAGACCGGCAACGGCTTCTGTGGCCCGACAATGTATACCTGGCGCCCGGCGGCTGGATATACGTATCGGCCAACCAGCTGAACACCACGCCTGCCTTTACCGGCGCCGCCGATACGGGCAAACCGCCTTACTATTTATACCGTTTTAATAAATAAAAGACCGGCGCCGGGAAAAGAGCGGCGGAAATGCCGGTACCTTTATGCATAACATTCAACATAACAATAACCAATATGAAAGCTATAGGATTTAAGACATCGTTGCCTTTGAACGAAGCAGACAGCTTCCTTGAATTTGAAACGGAAAAGCCCGCACCACGGGGCAGGGACCTGCTCGTGAAAATATCGGCTATATCGGTAAACCCGGTAGATTTTAAAATACGGCAAAACAGCGCCAGGGATAAAATACTGGACCAGCCAAAGGTCATCGGCTGGGACGCTACGGGTATTGTAGAAGCCGTAGGTGAACAGGTCAGCCTGTTCCGGCCCGGCGACCTGGTGTACTATGCCGGTGATATCAACCGGCCCGGCAGCAATGCCGAGTACCAATTGGTAGACGAACGCATAGCGGGCCTAAAGCCCCAAAGCCTGAGCCCCGAAGCGGCAGCAGCACTACCTTTAACAGCACTTACTGCCTGGGAGATCCTGTTTGACCGTATCCGTATCGGGGAAAGGGATAAGGGAAAGACTGTGTTGATCATCGGCGGCGCCGGCGGCGTAGGTTCCATTGCCATACAGATGGCCAAAAAGATCGCCGGCCTTACCGTGCTCGCTACCGCAAGCCGGCCGGAGAGCGTAGCATGGTGCCTGAAGATGGGCGCCGATCATGTGGTCAATCACAAAGACCTGGTGAATGAGGTGCGCAAAGCCGGCTTTAATAATATCGACTTTATCCTTGATCTTGTAGATCTCAATGCTTACTGGGATGCTATAGCGGAGCTCATTAAGCCGCAGGGACATATTGCCTCCATTACAGGATCGGCCGAACCGGTTGCACTGAATAAGATCAAAGGTAAAAGCGTCAGCTTTTCATGGGAACTGATGTTTACCCGGTCTACTTTTCAAACCGAAGACATGATAGCACAGCATCATATCCTCGATCGTATCGCCGGCCTGCTTGACGAGGGCTTGCTGCAGACGACGCTTACGGAAACCTACGATGGCCTGAGCGCAGAAAACCTGAAGCGGGCGCACCGGCAGCTCGAAAGCGGCAGTACGATCGGCAAGCTGGTGATCCGGTTTTAGCGACCATCCGACTTACCCGGAGGTCTCGAGGCGATGGCGATCCGGCGGATATATCAGTTGCAGGTTTGATTGAAAGGCATTATCTTGGATTCAGCAAATACCTGGCGGCTATATCGCCGCAATCCATGCTCATCCCATCTGCATTATGTGCCGTTACCTGCCGATATGGGCGTCCCGATGTGGCGTCCTGTTACTGCTCCAACTGCTGTTCTGGTCCGGCAACTTGCCGGCGCAGCAGCTTCTGGACCTGGGTAAGGTAGACATTGTTGCTATAAAAAAGGGAAAAGGAACGCTTTTGTTCTACCAGAAAACGGGGAAGCAGTACAAAGAAGTAGTCGTTGGCTTCGGTACCGCTCCCGGCTATACGCCCTCGGTACGTATAGATAGCATGGTCAAAACAATGGCCAGCATATCCGATAGCGGTACGGTATTGCTGCCCGTAAAGCATATCCGTTCCTACAGCAGCGTATCTTTCTATGCTTACCTCTCCGGAAACCAGTTTGGAGCAAGAAAAGAGCCGGATAATGCCGATACTATTTTCACCAGTCTGCAGCCCGGCACGCCCTCGGTGATGCTGGTCAGGGAGACCACCAAGTGGGTGGCCAGGCAGGATGAGAACGGGACCATAAAGGAATGGGACACCGACGACCGGTATTTTCCCCAGGGATTTTGCCTGCTTCGTTTAGACAAGGATAAGTATGCCGCCATTTTTGATCGTGACCAGGGATATCTTATTCCCTGCAGGGATGGCGACCGGTTATTTATCTACGACTTCTTCCCGGGCAATAGTGCCGGGCATGCTCCTGCCGATAAGTCCTGGCAACGGGATGCTTCCCGTACACGCAAGGTATTTGAGTCGGCCGATCGCTCCATTCAGCAGTCCTATTACGATCTTGATACCCAAGACGACCACTACCGCCTTACAGGCGACTTTAACCTTCCCCTGTTGCCCGGTACTTATGATGAAATCGAGCGGGGCGCCACCTTTATATTTGCCCGGAAGGGAAAGTCTATCGAAGTGTATAACTA
Source organism: Taibaiella koreensis (assembly GCF_003545715.1). GTDB lineage: Bacteria > Bacteroidota > Bacteroidia > Chitinophagales > Chitinophagaceae > Taibaiella > Taibaiella koreensis. Next base: position 78,152 of record NZ_QVNU01000009.1, on the reverse strand, counting down.
TTTCCTGCAGTTGCTGGTCGCCGATGCCCGTTCCTACACGGTCAGCGGACCGCTGGCCTTTGTGCTTACCGGCAATACGGTAGTGACGCTGGACAACCAGGGTATCGTGGGGCCGGATCAAAAATATATAGGGAATTTCGGGGCTTATCAGCGATACGATCCCTCGAACTATTGGCTCGACCGGAAGGATAGCACCAAGCCTTATTTTCTGTTCACCATACATCGTGACCCTTTCCTGAAACAAAAAAACCCTATTGTACCAGATACCGGTCTGAGGACCGATGAATTGATTCCGTTATGCATCCGCGACCTCGAATCCAGCGAACGCTATCAGTGGTTGGCCATAAGGAAAGGAATGCGGTACGGGTTGTATCGTCTTCCCGAACCCGAATGGCCCGACATCGACCCTAAGTTACGCCGGTATGAACGCGATACCTTCCATGAAGGCAGGGCCTTGATACCCAAACAGTTGCTACCGGTGATGTTTGACAGTATTGTTCCGCTGAAGCACGGTGATTTTTTTAAGATCTATCGCAATGGCCTGGGTGGCATTTATCCCATACAGCAGGACGCCGTATATACATCGATGACAGTATGGGCAGATTTTATCCGCTTCACTTTACCCGGTGGCAAAAAAGGATGGCTGAACCTGAAGACGAAAACGGAATTTATGGATGAATAAGCCAGAGCACATAGCCGCACAACACTCAGGCCATTTTCCGGATCACCTCGTCGAGGTTATCTTCTTTATCCAATTGCAGCTTCTGCTTGATGCGGTACCGCGCCATACGGATGCTTTTGGGATCGATACCCAACCGTAACGCGACTTCCTTGTTGGACAATCCCATCAGGATATAAGAGCAGTATTTCAGGTCCAGTCGGGTAAGCGAATGAGCCGCTTGTTGCTGCAGGCGGGTAAAGAATTCGGGATGGATATCGACAAGCCTGGCCTTGGTCAGCTCAAAATCTTCGTCCATACGCTGTGTTTCCCTGATCATACGCTCTACCTGCCCTTTTAGTGGCAGGTCTTCGGTCTGCTCACCCAGCTTGTCGCGCAAGGCATGCAACAGGTCCTTTTTCTCCTCTACCTGCAGGCTGCCTGCCAGCAGCTCCTTCTGCAGGCGTTCCTGCCGCTCCTGGAGCAGCTCCTGCTCCGCTTTCAGGCGGGCCGCTTCTTCTGCGCGCAGCTGCTGCTGCTGTATCGAGGCACGCAGCCGGAAATGGTAGGACCGGAACAGGAAGACCAGGGCCAGCAGACTGGCTGCCGCCAGGCCTATATAGATATAGTTGAGCCTGCGGTTAAACGCCGCGCGCTCCTGCAATACTTCCAGCTCCCTGTCTTTCCTTTCCGATTCATACTGTACTTCCAGCTTTTGTACGATTGCCAGTTTTCCGGCATCATAGGCCTCCTGTGCAAAGCGCAGGTATTCCTTGTAATACCGCAGCGCTTTGTCTTTGTTACCACTTTTTTCTGCCACGGTGGCCAGCCCCCGCAGCATTTTTGCTTTCACCTGGCTGCTGCTGCTGGCGCTCTGTTGTACATCGGCCAGCCCTTGCAGGAACAGCCTTTCTGCGGCTGCATAATGGCCGTCGGCGATCTCGTATTCGCTTAGGATGCCGTAGCAATTGGCGATCACCTCTTCGTGCCGAATGGGGCGGGCGATCTCGAGCGCCTGGTTGATATAGTGTACAGCGCTGTCTTTGCCTGCTCCCGGAAAAAATTCCCAGTAGCTATTAGCGATATTCAATGCAGCGGCGGCGACGGTACTATGATTCAGGATGCGGTCGGGGCGCACACGGGCCAGGGCCAGTATCCTACGATTACAACCCAAGGCCTCGCTGAGCAACTGCCTTTGGGGGGGATGCAGCCGGAACTGCTGCATAAAATAGGAGCCCCGGGCCAGGTAGGCAACGCACAGCACATCCGGGTTCTGCGCTTTTTCAGCTGCCTCCAGGCTCAGGCGGGTATATTTTTCCATCTTTTGCCCGTCTTTCAGATCAGCATAAATACTGGCCAGATAATGGTAGCAAAGGCTTTCATATTCGTAAGCGCCCCGCCCCTCCAGCCGGGCAAGTGCCTTGAGCAGACTACCGGTGGCCTGGTCGGCGCTCTCAACAATGTATTCCAACCACCCCTTGCGTAGCCATACATAGCCCATTATCACCTTATTGCCACTCTGCTGGATGAGTGCCAGTGCACTGTCGATATGACGCCGGGCCAGCAGCAGGCTGTCCTGTTGTACGTCCAGGTAGGCCATATTGGCCAGACCGAAGGCCTGGTATTGTCCGTCACGAAAAGTGCTCCCGAGCCTTATTGCCTCCCGCACATCTCTTAACGCCGCCGGCATATCGGTTTCAAACAAGCTACGGCCCTTCTGTGCCAGGAGGAGTGAGCGGGTTTCCGGTTTCAAGCCAGGCTGAGCAAGCAGCGCCCGTAGCGAATCGACGATGAAGGACTGCGCCGCAATAACATTACAAAAAAGAAACATACCGATAAAGCAACCAGCCCACCGGTACCCTCGTCCCCATCTTCCTTTCCACTTTATATAGCCCTGCTGCTGCGGCATCTTTTCTTATTTTATTACCCGGCAAAAATACATAAAGACTTCGAAACACCTGCTGTCAACTCAAAGCGTTACAAATCCGTAGACGCTTTATAATCAGTAATTAACCAAACTGTAGACGCTTTGTAGACGCTCCTTTTTTGGTAAACACCTGCTCCATCCCACATCTTTGCTTTAGTTCTTTCTTCATCAAATAACATTTTTTATGAGCAACAAAACGCTTGCAATTGTCTCGTATCTCACCATCATCGGATGGATCATTGCCTATGTCTCCCATAAGGGCCAGGCGCAAAGAAGCCAGCTGGTCCAATATCACCTGGAGCAATCGCTTGGTCTTTTTATCGTATTTGTTATCCTGTCGATAGTTACATCCGCAATTGTCTTCATTGTTCCGGCTATTGCCATCGTCGCAACGATCGTTGGTATACTGGAGCTTATTCTGCTGGTGATGGGTATTATCAATGCCGCCAACGAAGTATGCAAACCCGTACCGCTGGTGGGCAAATTTTTTGAACGGAAAATGGGATTCCTCGCTTAATGCCGGGACTCACCATCCGGCTGCATGCACCACAGACCAATAACAACACATGAAAATTTTCTGCATTACATCTTTGCTATTGAGCCAGCTTGCCTGTGGCCTTTCATCCTGCACACAAGGAGACAGCATACGGGAAGATGGGAAGAAAACGGAAATGGTTTCGACCAGCACAGAAGAATTGGGCAAGCTCATCGATCTTAGCCGGTACCGGCCTCAAAAAGTCAAATTCCGTTACCTGTTCCGTAATAATGCGGCACAAGGACGGATCGATATTCCGGGTCCTTCCGATTATTTTGTAGAAGCCCTGCTCTACTTTGATACGGCAACCTTTAAACGGCTCAGCGGCCTCAGTCATTTATTACCGGATACAAACAGGGTTGCATTCCGGTTCGACTGGCTCGATCAGGAAGTATCAGATGAACTGGCACATACCACCAGGGGCTATCGCGGCAATCCCGACTTCTTTTTCAAAGGGGCGCACGGCAAAGCTTATTACCTGGACAATAAAATATTGATCAGCCTGTGGACGGATTAAACCAGGAGTATAGCGATGAATCAATAGGTAATGTTTAGGAAACCGGCGGCGCCTATCAAAACGATTGCTGATCGGGCATGGAGCGGAACGCTGTTTCAAATGACCAATAAAAACATACCGGTATGAAAAGGAAAGAGGTAGGATTTTACCTGATGGGATTGCTGCCCGTAGTATTGCTGTCCTGCAGAGGAGAAAAATATGAGCCCGGGCCGCAGCCCGACATTTCGGGCTATTACAAAGGATACGTCAGCGGTATGGCCGGCGTCGATATCTATATCGCCGTCCTGAATGAACCTGGCGGACAGATGCATTATTATGAGCTCGGCGCCACCGACAGAGATACCGCGGCTCCAGGCGTAATCCGTCACTGGGGCAGCTGGACCTTTACCGGCAATGAATACGCCGCTGGATTTAAAGAAGACCAACGGCACACAACACTCACTTCGGAGATGAAGACACCTTACCGGAATATGGAAGGAAAAATGCAGATCGAGGAATCATCTGAAGTAACGGAATTCTATTTCACTCTAAAAAAACAATAAGGCCCCTACCCTGTCGCCATTGTGATCAAAACCAAAATCTATGCGCACCCTTCTGTATATCCTGTTGTCTTTCCGCCCGGCTTAGCCGCTGTTTCCCGATCAGTCAGATAAAAAGGATATGAATAACCCGCGCTACGACCTGCAGCTGGGAATGCCTTACAAGGAATGGAAACAGCAGCCGGAGGAATGCAGATTTGCAGACAATTGGTAACCGGTCAAGATTAAATACTATCCGGATAGTCGCTAAATACTAAAAGATCATGCTTATGAACGGATGGGAACTCGAAGACCCCGGAGAAGATATTTTATTCAAGAGGACAAAAAAAATAAGGGACTTTATCAAAAATTACCCTCTGGCGGCTTTCAGCCGGGACGACAGCCTGCTCATGATCCTGCGACGGTACCATCCGCAGCTTAATTGCAGTACAGATGATCCTGACTATCCGGCGGAAGGCTACCGTATGGGCCTGGCCTGTTATACGGCGACGAGCTACACTTATTTCATCCTGCCAGCCGGCCTTAGCTATACAGGGATATCGATCCGTTACGATAAAGACATTTCGGATTTCGCGGTGACCATCAGCTCACAGGAGTTAACGCGGGTGACTAACAGATGGGAGCTCGGGGAGAAGATGAACAATATAGCGTCCCGCACGGAAGCTGAAAGAATAGCTGCCTTTGCAGCACTCAGTAATGAACGCCGTCCTGTCAAAAAAACAGTCCCGATTACCCAAACCAGTATAGACTCGACGGTGATCGGGACCTTGCATCAGGGCGATTTTGAAGACTGGTGGATTTCTGAGGAGATCGCCATTCCTTTCTGGGATGGGAAGGCACTACCCTTCACTTTCATGGATCTGAACCCAAATGAAGACAGCACCTTTATCGCAGAAGCAGATGTACTGCTGGCCGCTTTCCTGGCCAAAACACCGATCGACCGGCTGACCATATCTCATCATGTGTACCGCAATTGCATGGACTTCCTGGATGCTATCGGCTACGATGAGGACGATGATGCGCTTTGGCATATGAAGGCCCCGGAAGCCGTATGGCAGTTCGTGACCTGTACCCATATGTATGTCAGCCGGGAACCTTACCAGGACAAAGGCATTTACCTGCAGCTGGTATGCCGTTGCGACTGGGAACAGGAGCACGGGCTGCAGTTGGTCTATAACAAAGAGGGCCGTCTCATTCGTGTGAGCGCCAGCGACGGGCATATCCTGGGCTGGCAGGGCGATGGCATGATAGAGGCATAGCCTCGAAATTAAAGTAACCTGACTATTCGAATAGTCAGATAAAATAATCCTGATCAATTAAACGAAACAACAATGAAGAAGATCATCATTATCTTACTATGTGGCGCTATTGGGCTTGCCGCCTGCAGCAAAAAAGACAACCCCGTAACGCCCGGCAACGATACGCCGCCTGTAACAGATACCCTGCTGCAAGGCAGCTGGTACCTGGAAATGAGCATAGAACGGTATTATGTAAATGACACTTTAAAGTATCATGATACCAACACCTACGATGCGGGAGATATCGTCTATACCTTTAGCGGCGATACCCTCACCCTTAATACCCAGGGCGAGCCGGAGCAATACGGCTATTCTATCGTCGGCGATGAGCTCCTGATCCGGCAAGGCAGCCAGGCATACTTCTTCGGACTGAAATGGTATAGCAACGATCGCATGAGCCTGACCCATGACGAAACTTCTGTAAGCGCTTCCGGTGAGAAGCGGCGCAGTCTTGACGAGCAGATCTTTGTCCGGAATCCCTGAAACAGGATACTTTAATGCAGGCAATCTGAAAGCGCGATTGCCGCGCCGGCACTATCCGTATCCTTCCGGCAAGTAAGCAGTAGTATTTTCATTTCCATTCCGGGATAGGCATCTATGTCTTTACCACAACAGCAATATCTATGTCCGTTTTTCTTCAGAATCACCCGGGCGAACGGGCTATCCGGCCCAGGCCGGCGGCCGGAAATGGCCGGCAAGGTACTATTGCGTACGCCGTCATTTTGCTCGTGGCTGTGCCGGTAGCTATCATCATTACCGTAACCAGAAGACTGGCGGCCATCGGCAGGATAGAAACACTTACCATGTATACGGTATCGGGCGCGGTGGTGCTCTTGTGCGCGGCTTTGTTGATCGGCATCATGAGAAAGCTGCTGTACAAAAACCGGGCAGAGCAGAAAAAATACTACCGCCTGGCCGGAGGACTCAGCTGGCTACCCGCCGAAAAGCGGGAATCGCTGCAGCTGGAAGCGCATTACGGCTACCACACCGGCAGCTGGACAGAAACACTGGAATACTGGCCCAGCGAAGTGAGGTTACCTTCAGGCGTCCGGTTCACCACCTTTATCCCTACTACAAAAGAAGACCGGCTGGCCGGAACCGACCAGGCCTGGGCCGTGCTCTCCGAAAAGTCTTATTCCGAAAGGATAGAAGCCCTTTTCGAAGGCCTGCACAGCAAGCGCTTCGCTGCCGATATGCAGCTCATGGCTGTTCCGGACAGGGATGCCCTGGTTGCGCGGCAGGCAGAGCTCACGCAATTGCCCGGATCGTATGTCCTGGGCTGTGGTGCAGCACAGGGCAGCAGACCTGCCGCCCTGGTATGGGCATTCGACCTCCAGCGGGTAGTTGAGCTATCCCGGTCTTCCTTCATGGCCGGGATCATCCCGGAGCAAAAAGCCTGGGAACATATCCTCAAAGCCTCTGCTTATGTCCATGCCTTATTTGCCAATGCCGACGATTTTTTTAATAATTACCGGCTGGGCCATGCTTACTGGTGCAACGATTTCAGACAAACCAATGAAACGGCACAAATGCACAAAGCCTATAACAAAGATTGTGACTGGCCTATAAAAAACGTCCCCTGGACCATAAAGGAGGCCGGTATTTTGCCGGAGGTGATCTGCAACGGATGCAGGGATTATGTGGCAGAGGAAAGAAGGAAACGAAACACAGGCCCTATCGGGTTCCGGACCGGCAATAACGATACAGAACCCGGCCTATAAGCCCTATCATGTGGTCCTCTAAAACCAGAATTAATGAGACCTGCATTTAACTTACTATTCCTGACGGCAATGCTATTTTTTTCCGGCTGCCATGAAACCAGGCGTGCGCCGGAAGCCCTTTATTATTTCCCTAACAGGGACACCACAATGGTAGGTGTAGTTAATGGCAAAGGCGATACGATAATACCTGCGGTACACCCCTATTTCCGTTACGATCCCTCCCGAACAATAGCCATGCAGAAGGCCGGCCGCGTATTTTACCGTACCGATACGGCTTTGATCCCTTATGGCGAGCCTTACAGCTTTGAGATGCCCATACTAAGCGATCTGTTGCTCTTCCCGGGACTATCGGCGCCAGTAGCGACAAGCCAGGAACCCGCGGGAGAGGTTTACAACAGAGAGGGCCGGTTTTGCTACTACACGCCCGGCTATATCCGATATGAAGAGGAGGGCTACCGTTTTTTTGCCCCCGATGCCGATTTTCAGGAAGGCTTTGCCCGCTATATCGAAAATGGTAAAACAGGTTTCGTTGATATTTCCGGGAATAAAAGACTGCCCGCCCGGTGGGACTTCGCGGAAATGTTCCACTATGGTTATGCCAAGGTATACGGCGGCGGATGGCGGCGGGAGCTAGCAGTGGGCAACATCAGCTATATCCCGCTCAGCGATACCGCCTATTCCTGGTATATTACGCTAAACGGAACCCGGGTGATCCCGCACACAAAAGCAAACAGCCCTAACGATTATTATATTGGCAACGGCTTATACCTGCCACATGCCTTTGCCTACACTCCCCATGAGCAGCACCTGGTCGATTCGCTCAACCGGCTGCGCGGTCTTCGCTATACTAGTCTAAGCGACGTATACAGAACGGCGAATGCCGGAGACACGCTGCAGTTTGAGATCACCGACCGGCCCAGGCCCGGCTTCCCCTACTATTTTATGCAGGGTTATAATGTGTTTCAGGTCTCCTTTAACCCCGGCCATTATGCATCGGGCAACGTACAGGTATTTCTTGTCCATAAGGACACAGGGGAGGTCTACTATTTTCAGGATGCGTCTTTTATGATGCAACGCAAGAAGATACCACTGGCACAATGGATGGTTGCCAGCCTGGGCCAAACGCTGGAATGGCTCAAGGGCAATCATCCCGACAGTGGCCTGCTGAAGCAAGTCGCTACAGCAAAAAGCTTTTGGGAAACGCAGGCACGGCAACAAGAAACAACCCTACCCTAACATAGGCCGCTACATGCCTACGCTCAGATGTTCGAATTACCCGGCTGTCCCGAGGGCCCGGCCGGCCATCGGCGTACAGGAGGCAACAGGCGGTTTCATCCGCAGTCCTTTCAGGACCACAATACAAAATAAACAGCGGCAAAGTTGAAAATAAGCGGCAACTTTGTGTAAGGAAAAAGAACAAGGGTTGCCCGTACGGCAAACGGGTATTGCCGGCCCGGTGGAACACTTATCCGGCACATCCAAACATACGGTTTCTCGATATGGAACACCAGGAATTCGCAGCTCCGGAAGCACTACAAGATACCATAAAGTGTTTTTGGTACAACAGAGGAGACTTCGGAGCAGAGCAGTCGTCTTTTGAAGTGGTACCCGACAGCTCTGCCGAAATCATCTTTTATTTCGGGAGCACCTGTAGTGTCGCTTCCGATGAAGGTTTACAGCCTTTGTCTTCTCCTTTTATGGTAGGCCTGCTCAATCAACCTGCCCTTTTCTACACACAAGGCATGTTCGAGATCATCGGTATCCGTTGTTTTCCCTGGACTGTTTTTGATTTGCTCGGCCTGCCGCCCGGAAAAGATGGCGTGCGTCAATTTACGCATCCCGTTGCCCGGCTTCAATCCGACCTGGCGCCATTGATCGCGGCCGGGGCAATAGAAGCCGCGGTTGCTATCGTAAAGGCGTATTTCCTGGATGCTCACGCACAGATTGCCAGGGATAGCATGCTCTTTAAAGCGGGAACTGCTATGCAGGAGGCCAACGGCGCCTTGCCGGTAAACCGGATAGCGGCAGCAGCACATGCAACAGTGCGCACACTGGAAAGAAAGTTCAAGCGATCTTCGGGCTATACTGTTAAGGATGTCTCTGCGCTCCTGCGCTTTGAGCAGGTACGCAACCGGTTGTGGCAACATCCCGAAGTCGGTATTGCCGGCCTGGCCCAGGAGCTTGGCTATGCCGATCAATCTCACCTGAGCCGGGAGTTCAAGCGCTACAGCGGCACGACGCCGGCCGCATTTGCACGAAAAGCAAAGCATGCAAGACAAGCGATAGCCAAAGATTTTGTCGCGTTTGTACAAGACTGAGGCGGAAACATCCCGGAATTTTGCGCTACAATTATACTCTGATGAAAGCGACTATTGAAACCGGGCAATCTGAAAAAGCCCCCGCACTTTACGATGTCATTATAGCCGGCGCCGGTCCGGTCGGCTTGTTTCTCGCCTGTGAACTGGCCCTGGCCCGATGCTCTGTGCTGATACTTGAAAAGGCGGCTGACCCCGATTCACCCTTAAAGCATATGCCCTTTGGTATGCGGGGACTTAATACACCAACTATCGAGGCGCTCCATCGCCGGGACCTGTTTGACCAACTGGAAATACACAAGCACCTTAAAAATCCCCACATGCATGTGGTACAAGGCCCCGGCAGGCAGGCCGGACATTTTGCCGGTATCCCCTTTTTCGAAGGTAATGTAGCTACTACACAATGGCCTTATCACCTGCCGGACGCAACCGGTAACAGCCTGATCTCTGAGATGGCGGAGCTGGAAACAGTGCTTACCCGGCACGCAGAGGACTCTGGCGTTATCATTAAGCGCGGGCTTGCGCTTACAGGTTTTCAGCAAGCAGGAGAAGAAGTGACCGTTCAATCCGGCGACCTGACCTTTAAAAGCCGTTGGCTCGTAGGCTGCGATGGCAGCCGCAGTGTTGTCCGGAAAGCCGGTGGCTTTGACTTCGCGGGCACAGAACCGGCCTTTACCGGCTACTCTATAAGGGTCGACCTTACCGACCCGGAAAAGCTCCTGCCGGGACGGAACATGACTGCCCATGGCATGTACCTTCAATCCCAACCAGGCTACGTGGTCATACAGGACTTTGATGAGGGCGCATTCCACCGCTCCGGAGCCCCTGTTACACCTGAACACGTGCAGGAAGTGCTGCGTCGCGTCTCCGGCACCGATGTTACCGTCGGCGAACTACATATCGCAACTACCTGGACCGACCGGGCACGGCAGGCCACGGCCTACCACAACGGGCGGCTGCTTTTAGCGGGTGATGCCGCACATATTCACGCGCCGCTGGGCGGCCAGGGGCTTAACCTCGGCTTGAGCGATGCCATGAACCTGGGCTGGAAGCTCGCAGCCACCCTGCAAGGTCGCGCGCCGGAAGGACTGCTGGACAGCTATTATACGGAACGGTACCCGGTTGGCGCCCAGGTGCTGGACTGGTCGCGGGCACAGGTCGCGATCATGAAACCGGAGCAGGAAGCCCGTGCGCTATACGCCATTATCCGCGATCTGCTGCAAACAAGAGATGGCGCCACTTACGCTGCCGGCAGGGTTTGGGGTACCGGTATACACTATGACCTCGGTGGCGATCATCCCTTGACCGGTCGCAGTGTTCCCGGCTTCGTTCTGGAAAGTGGTACAAGCATCAGTACGTGCATGCACCAGGGCCAGGGGCTATTGATCGACTTTGACGGTCATGCTTCGTTAAAGGAGCTGGCAGACAGGTACGGCGACCAGATCAGGTACCTTACTGGCAGTGCCAAAGAGCGCCTGGGCCTAAGCGCCTTGCTGGTGCGTCCCGACGGGATCGTTGCCTGGGCTACCGGCGAAGAACCGGATGTTCCCGCTGCATACAAGGCTGCCGATCGCTGGTTTGTTCGCAAAGATTCCGCATATCAATAAAACCAAATAACATAACCAAACAATGCGCAAAGAGGTGTATTATCCAACAAACGGATGGCAAAAAGGTGTTTTTTAAAGACCAGGCGCTATGCCGCCCGGGGCCTGCTGCAGGAGTCAGCCGGCGCTTATGCCCGTTACGACCTGCCTCATATGGCATTACAGGAAGAAGGCATTCATACGTCTAACCATCTGGAAGGTTCCGATCTGCCTGTACAATACCAGTAAACGCGCAGATCTATAAACGCATCGGGATCAGGTGACAGGCTTTCCGGTCTTATTTTTCCGCCTTAAATACGGCTACCGCTATACCGGCGGCGGCAAGGGCAAATACCCCGAATAACCGGAATGCCTGATCCAGACCCATGTTGACGATAAGGCTGAGGACAAGACTGCCCAAGCCATAGCCCATGAACAGGAAAAAAGCAAACAAACCAGTCGCTGCTCCCTTTTGGGTAGAGAGCGTTGTAATAATGGCCGCAAACAAAGGATGGGTTAATTCAAACCCAAAAGACAAGGTTACCATAAACATGCAGGAGGCCGCCAGCGAATAATGCATGCTCAATAGTATTGCCGACAGCGCACCGGTCAGCATGCCCATAGGAATGATCCTGTTGCGGCCATACTTGTCGGCCAGCCGGCCCAGCAGCGGACCGAGCAGAAGTCCGGGCAGAAGTCCGGGCAGGCCGTAGCCCAGGAGTGCAAGGCCTACATGCCGCTCATTAAGATGATGATACCTGTAAAAGAAGTAGCCGGCCCAGGCGAAAACGCCACTATGAAACATACCATTGAACAGTACGAATAAGTAAGTTCTCCAGCCACGTGGAAGCAAAAGTATCTCTTTAACCGATCGGCATAAGGTAGCAAAGCCGCCGGCCGGGGCGCTGCTACCCTGCCGGAAATGCCTGCGGTAAGCCATCAACAGCATTAAAACAAGGACACCTGCCGCCGCAACAGTCCAAAACAGCATCTGCCAACCCATTCCCGCGGTCAATAAGGCGCCGACGCTGGAGCCCAATGCTGTACCGCCCGCCATACACCCGAAAAAAATACCGAGGGCATGGCCTCGCCGCTCATAGGCAAACCGGTCGCCGATCCATCCGATGGTAATGGGCGCCACGCCACCGGAGCCGATACCGGTCAGTAAGCGCAGCAGGATCATCTGCGTGATCGAATGGCAAAAGCCGGTGCAGGCTGTCAATACGATAAAGCAGGTAAGGGAAAATAAGATAACGGGAAATCTTCCATATTTATCCGATAACGGGCCATACACCAGTGTAGCCGAACCATAGCCCAGCAAATAAGCTGGCTCAATAAAGCTCGCATGACGGATAGATACTTTGAAGATCGCAGACAGGCCCGGCAAAATGGGCGCGACCATAAATCCCTGAAAGAAGATAATAAAAGTTCCCAGCGATAAAACAGCAACCAGGAACATGGGAGGCTCTAAAGTGCCTGTAAGCGGCGGCAAACAAGTGTTTTGCCGGTGATCCATTTTCATTTTCGAAGATGTCTTTTACTTGACCGGTCGTCATCATCCGGTAAATGCCCCGGATATTGTATGGGGCCACAAAGCTGGTTAGTGCGGGATCGCGGAAGGTAATGTGGACGGCTCAGACGATCCAGCAGGCTGCTGCCAGCGGCAGCTCATCAAGACGATAAGTTCCTGGCTGCCGGATGAATCCTTTGGCTTCAAAAAGCCCTGCCAAAGGATACTCTATATATTCGTTTATCCATACCGCGATATCTTGGCCGGATTTACATACAGCAAGACACTTTTCCAGCAAGACAAAGCCCACAGCGGGATCGGGATATTGTTTGAGTATACCAAAGTCTGCAATGCGGATCGCCCGCCTATGCGCAAGCGCTTCCGGCTTTTGTCCCCTGGTCGTGATACACGCATAACCGGCCGGTACACTGTCCACATAAACGACCAACCATTGATTGGACCTGTTGTTAAGCGCCCCGATCAGTGCTTTTTCATTGTAATGGTCAACGATATACCGATCCAACGTATGCCGGTCGATAAGGGATGAGAATTTTTCTGTTGCCAGCGCTTGGGTCAGCTTCAAAAGCGTTTCCACACCCTGCTCTGTCGCTACCGTAAATTTTGTGATGATGCTCATGTTCTGCCTCAATGTACAGGGCAAAATTAATACCATATACGGAGTGGCACATGATACACAATTTGTAAAAATAACCAGTACAGATGAACGTTATTGTTGGGCGGCAAGCTTAATGGCTTCAATTCTTTGGGGAGAGAATTTATCGGCGAAGACCAAACGGAAATATTGATCAAAAGCGGCCGAAAAAGAAAAAGTATAACCTGGCGTGAACCGTATCCCAATCCGTTCGCAACGATCGTAAAAACCGTCCATATCAGTATCATCGGGCATCTTCACCCATATGTTATAGCCCCCGGAAGGCGTTATATAAGAAGTGCCCAAGGGAAAATGATCTGACAATAAATTGATGGCCAGATAAGCATTCCTGGCCAGCTGCATCCTGAAAGAGCGGACATGACGATCGTAACTGCTCCCGCTCATTAGCCTGCTTACGGTTTCCTGGTATATAGGAGAAACAGTACTGCCCAGGGCAAATTTAACCTGCTCTGCACGTTGCATAAATTTACCTGCTGCCAGCCAGCCCAGCCTTATGCCGGGCGCTAATGTCTTGGCATAAGAGGTATAGGACAGGACCAGGCCGCTGTCGTCGAACCGTTTTATAGTAGATGGCCTTGGTCCATGAAAGTGCAGATCGCCATAGATATCGTTTTCGATGAGGGCGACATGATGCCGGTGCGCGAGCGATAATAAGGCCAGCTTTTGTTCGTTGGTCAGAGACAATCCCGTAGGATTATGGAAATTGGGCGTCACTATCGCTGCCTTGACCGTGTTGTTCCGGCAAGCCTTTTCGAGAAAGTCAACATCAAACCCGGCATGGGGATCGACCGGAATTTCAATCACTTTAAGCTGGAGCACCCTTATTACTTCCAGCACCGAAAACACACAGGGGCTTTCTACGGCCACTACATCGCCTGTATTGCAAACAGAAGCCAAAGCAATATACAAAGCCTGTAGCGCGCCATCGGTCACCAACAGCGCTCCGGGATCGATCAGAGTTTGATGAAGCGCCGCCCGTCTGATGATGTTGTCTTTAAGGGTGCTTGAACCACTTGAAGGATAGTACCGCAACAAGTTGGCGCCCTGCTCCCTGATTACCTCCTGCATGGTCCGTAGCAGCAATTTCTGGGGCATGAGCAGATCGCCGGGAGCGGCCACATTAAATTCGGAAAGCTTGCGTCCGGCTCCCAGCGAAGTGGTGAGTCCCAAACGATGCTTGAAAATCGCATCCCTTACAACCGGCCGGTGCTTGATCTTTGCTAGCTGCTGCGCTGCTTCCGGCCGGGTACGGACATAGTAGCCCGATTTGGACACGCTCTCCACTAATCCGCGGGCAATAAGGTATTCATAGCCATTCTGAATCGTGCTCGTACTTATTTGGTATTGCTCTTTCAGCTCCCGCACAGAAGGCAACTTATGCCCTGGTTTGAACACACCATCCCTGATGTTTTGTTCTATGGCGGCTGTAAATACCTCGAATTTATAAGCTTTCATATCTGTACCGGCAATTTTTACAGAATGTGTATCTGTACTGCAAATCTAGACCATTTAATTTTGGGAAAAAGATTACCGGATGTCGGAACTTGACAAAATAGATACACCAGCTGCCCTTCGAAGCCTTCCCTTTGCTTCCTTACAAGAACTTTGCGGGGAACTGAGGTCGTTTTTAATAGATCACGTAGCCACGAACGGCGGCCATTTCAGCTCCAGCCTGGGCGTTGTCGAGCTTACAGTTGCCCTGCATTATGTCTTTAATACGCCTGTCGACAAGTTGGTTTGGGATGTGGGGCACCAGGCCTATCCGCACAAACTATTAACCGGGAGAAAAGATCGTTTTCATTCAAACAGGCTCCTGGGTGGGATCAGCGGCTTTCCTGCCATGGAGGGAAGTGAATATGACGTTTTCGGAACCGGCCATTCCTCCACTTCTATATCGGCGATACTGGGTATGGCTATTGCGGCCCGACACAGGGGTGAAGATAGCCGCCGGCATATTGCCGTTATCGGCGACGGTGCTATGACGGCGGGACAGGCTTTTGAGGCACTAAATAATGCCGGACATGAGCAGCCCGACATGCTGGTAGTGCTGAACGATAATAATATGTCGATCGATGCCAATACCGGCGCCTTACAAAGTTACCTCACGCGGCTGACGACCGATAAACACTATAACGCGTTGAAGCGGCATATAAAAAAGCTGCTGGCACCAGGCGATCATAGAGACAAAGGGCCCGCAGCGATAATAAGGAAGCTGGAAAAGATTGCAAAAGGAGGCCTGCTGCAATATAGCAACCTCTTCGAAGCGCTGAACATCCGGTACTTCGGGCCGGTTGACGGGCATGATCTTAAAAACCTGATCAGCGTACTGGAAAAGCTGAAACAAATACCTGGTCCCAAGCTATTGCATTGCGTTACAGTCAAGGGAAAAGGATTTACGCCGGCTATGACCGATAAGGAACAATGGCATGCAACAGGCGCATTTGACAAAGCGACCGGTATAAAGTTGGCCGGCAAGGCAACGGCCAGGCAAACGACCACTTTCCAGGAAGTATTTGGCAAAACCATGATAACGCTGGCTGAGAAGAACCCCCGTATTATGGCCATAAGCCCTGCGATGTTATCGGGAAGTGCGTTAACCGCTATGAAAAAGAGGATGCCCGGACGTGTTTTCGATGTGGGCATCACCGAGCAGCATGCCGTCACTTTTTCTGCAGGGCTTGCTACGGATGGCATGATCCCTTTTTGTACTATCTATTCCACCTTTCTGCAACGTGCCTACGATCAATTGATCCACGATGTCGCTTTACAAAAGCTGCCCGTTGTCTTCTGCATTGACCGGGCGGGCGTCACCGGACAGGATGGTCCCACACACCACGGCGCCTTTGACATCGCTTTTCTGAGGTGTATACCTCATATCACCGGCGCTTCTCCTATAGACCTGGAAGATTTTAAAGATCTCCTTTTTACAGCGCAGACTGCAGACAACGGGCCATTTGCTATCCGCTACCCCAAAGGGCCAGGCAAGGGTGATCCGGCTTCTGCGGGTTTCCGTAAACTGGAAATAGGAAAAGGTCAAAAGATCAGGCCAGGTAAACATATCGCCATCCTTTCCCTGGGTCCTGTAGGGCAATATGTAAGGGAAGCCTGCGATGTGCTGGAACAGGATGGCCTTGATATAGCGCACTACGACCTGCGTTTCTTTAAGCCATTGGATGAACCGCTGTTACACGAGGTATTCCGGCAGTTTTCCACTGTGATCACGATCGAAGATGGTTGTATTTCCGGCGGGGTGGGTAGCGGCGTCATGGAATTTATGGTGACGCAAGGCTATACCGCCACACTAAAGCGCCTGGGCCTGCCCGATACCTTCGCGGTTCAGGGTACACAACAAGAGCTCCATGCATTATACTGTTATGATACAAAAGCGATCGTCGCGCTCGTGAGGGAGCTTTCTATACATACCCAAACGGCTGGCGAGGCGCTTGCCGATGGCCGTCAGCATTATGAGTCGTATGAGTGAAAGAGTCAACTGTAAACGATCAGATGGCCATGCAGAGACCTATAAGGCTTTCACAACCTCATAGGTCTCTACATGGTACATTCCGGTCTTCATCCCCTGCAACGGAACAGTTGCGTCTCCAGAGAGATGTTTAGCTGGTATAGGCCGCGACCCATTTTTTTTTCATCTCAGCTCTGGCTTTGATGAATTCAATATCGGCACCCCGGGCAATGGCATCTAGAGGATAACGTAACGGACGGGTTCCTTTTTCCATATCGATCAGCTTCAGCACACCATCTGCAATTACTTGCGGGTCCATTTCAAATTCGGCCATCTTACCAAATAAGCCTGCTCCTATAGCGTTAAACATTTCAGTGGCAACAGGGTCGTACGCTTTGGCAATTTCTGT
The DNA here is from genome assembly GCF_003545715.1 of Taibaiella koreensis. Lineage (GTDB taxonomy): Bacteria > Bacteroidota > Bacteroidia > Chitinophagales > Chitinophagaceae > Taibaiella > Taibaiella koreensis. The sequence continues at coordinate 61,007 of NZ_QVNU01000009.1, read as the reverse complement.
TTTATCGGCTGGTACGCCCGCCTTGCCGCCTGTGTTCATTTCCGTCGGATATACGCCGGGCTGAATGGTGACATTCTCAATATTGAACTGGGCCAGTTCATCCTGAATGGCCTCTGTTATAGCCTCCACGCCAAATTTTGAAGCCAGGTAGGGTCCCATAAAGGGCATAGCATGGCCACTGGCGCCTGAAGTAAGATTGATAATCAATCCCGATTTTGCACGACGCATAGCAGGAAGAACTGCCTGGTAGGTACGGATAATACCGTAAAAGTTGACTTCAAACAGCTTTTTGATCTGGTCCACAGAATAGGCTTCTACCAAGCCGAAGCCCGCCAGACCGGCATTATTCACCAGCACATCAATGGTGCCGTGCCGCTGCAGCGCAGAGGCAAATGCCTCTTGAACAGACTGATCATTGGTTACATCAATATCTACCACTGCTACACCAGGCAATGCAGCAAGCTCTTTTGCTATGGGTTCATTTTTGCCACGGGTTTCGCGCATCCCAGCAATAACCGTATGTCCAGCCTTTGACAGGGTAATAGCCATTAACTTGCCGAATCCGGTACTGGTACCTGTGATGAAAATTGTTTTGCTCATCGTTGTCTTTTTTAATAATGATTTGATGATGCAAAGATGGGTGGCGCAGCGGCCTGCCTCCATTGATTAATACTCGAAAAAAAAGCAAACAAATGTCAATGGGTTTGCTACTTTTTTACATTATTCCTCCTGATACGCGTAAGCGTCTCTGGTGCTACTCCTATGTAGGATGCGATCATGTGCTGCGGGATGCGGTTAGCAATGCCGGGGTATTTCTCCAGGAAATAGGTGTATTTTTCTTCAGCAGACAAAGCAATATGAGTATGAATACGGTCCTGGGATACAATAAAGCTTTTGTGCAAAATCGCATTTACCAATTCATTTAATTGTGGTATGCGGTTACATAATTCCTGAAAATGCTGATCCAGGATCAGCACTACCAGTGAATCTTCGATAGCTTCAATGAAAAACCGGGAAGGGTTACCGCTGCTTAAGCTGGCCCTGTCGCCGGCCCAATAATTTTCGGGAGAGAAATTCATGATATGCTCGTTGCCCTTATCGTCTACGGAAAAGGTGCGCAGAAAGCCGCAGGAAACAAAAGCATGGTATTTCCACACATCGCCTTCCTGGAGCAGGTATTGCTTTTTACGGAGCTTTTTAACGATACAGACTGATCTGATCATATCGACTTCCGGTGAAGATAAAATGATCTTGTCACTCAGGTAACGGAGCAGTATATCGACTATCGCTGTGTTTGTCATGTTTATGTAACCGCTATGCAAAGCTACATATCTGTTCCCGTTAATAACAAAGTGCAAGCAGGACCATCTAGGTTCCAGCAGGGATACCCTGCCGCAGGTTATTCAAGATGACCGCTATTAAGATCAAAATAACCCCCAGCCACTGCAGCAAAGTTATTGATTCTCTCAAAAAACAATGAGCAAACAAGATGGAAACCGGCACTTCAATGGAGGTCAGCATGGCGCCCAGGCCCATCCCGGTAAGGGGCATTCCCTTTGCAAATAATATGGGGGGAAGAATCGTACCGAATAAGGAAACAAGCAGTCCCCAGTTCAGGAATATCTTTAGCGAAAACCCCGATATCAGGGCTGGAGAGAAGGCCAGCAGGACGATAATAAGCCCTCCTGATACCATCAGGAGACTCTTTTTGAGGGGAGGAAGCCGGCGTTGCAGGTTGTTTGCAGCATACATTGTCGCCGTATAGCAGACTGCAGCCAACAGTCCCCAACCTATTCCCGGCCAATGGATCCCGCTATACCGCTGCAGCGCACCTGTCGCCAGAATGGTCCCCAACAGAATAATGAAAACGGAAATGATCTTAAACCTACCCGGACGCTTTTTATACAATATGCTTTCAACAACGATGCTCATCCATACCGCTTGCAGGAGCAGGACGATGCCCAAGCTTACCGTTATATACTTTACCGACATATAGTAGCAGATACTTGTGAGCCCCAGCGAGGTTCCGGCAGCCACTACCTTAATATAGCTTTTCCACGTTGTATGCCGCTTACCTTGGCCGGCCATTCTTTTAGAACTGATGAAGCTTAAAGCCAGCAGACCTAAAAATCCCAGGGAGAACTGGGAAATCGTTATTTCTGCGGTGGTAAAGCCATCAAGATAAGCCATCCTGACAAAGGTGCCAAGCATGCCATAGCAACAGGCGGCAGCGGTGACCAATGCGCTCCCTTTCCATCTGTCAATATTCATCATTACGCATAATTTTTACCAACACCAGCATGCCAGCAAAAGTAGTGCCCTATACAACGGAGACAGCATACCACTTTCAGCAAAGTGTATGGCCCAGATGGTTGCGGCCTGAAATAAAGCAGCGGAGCCACCTGGCATCCGTACATTGGTATGCAAACGAACACTGGGCCATGTATTTTGATGAATCTGGGCCAATAAACCAGTCCAGGGCTCCGGTACCTTTGTAAAAAAATCATCTGAGTATCCGGATATAGGAAACAGAGCCGGTCCTTGAGCTTGTCGAAAGGACAAGATGGTGCTTCGACGAGCTCAGCAACCGTTATGTAGAAGCAAATTGTATCCTGTTTCCTATATCCGGATAGTCACTAAAATTCAATACAAAAACATGGAAGACAAATTCAAAATCCCCCAGCTGCTGTTAAGATGGGCGCTTGGCATCACATTTCTGACGCCCGTCTGCGACAGGCTAGGCATACTGGGCCAGCCCGGCACAGGAAATATCGAATGGGGCAATTGGGAAAACTTCATCAATTATACCGCCACACTAATGCCCATATTCGACAGACCCCTGGTCAATATTATGGGTGGGATAGCTACAGTAGCGGAACTGCTGATCGGTGTTTTCCTGATCATTGGCCTTAAGACAAGATATGCCGCGCTCGGGGCTTCCCTGGTCACCCTCACCTTCATCGTATTCATGACACTTTCGGTAGGGATACAGAAACCGGTTAACTACGGGGTCTTTACCGCATCGGCAGCAGGCTTGCTCTTATCCTTTATACCTCATTACAGCTGGAGCCTGGATAAGCTTCTCAAGGGAAGCAATAGGTAAAAAGAAACTGCTCATATGAAAAATATCCTGATCATAAGCGCCGGCGCCAGGCCCTGAAACTCCTTCAGCAAGCGGCTGAGCAACGAACATATGGGTTTCCAGAGCTAGTACCTGCAAATGGTCTTCGGGATCATGGGGATCGAAAAAATCCATACACCGGCGATAAACGGCACCGGGCGGAACGACGAAGCGCTCAAAGAGGAGCATGTCTCGATAGAAGCACAAATAGTCACTCAGCTTAACAGCGTTATGCCGGAGCTTGTGCAAGCGGGGCCTTACTTACTGCAGAAAAATAAAGAACGATATCCTTGCGGTCTACCGGCTATGTATTTCCGGACCTAAGCCGTGACCATCCGGAACAAAAGTAAAATGCACCGTATAAATCCGGCAAAGCAGCACACAGTTAGAAAATAAACACAACATGACAACACGTATTAAAATTGACGAGGTAGAACCAGCCGGATACAAAGCGATCCTGGGTCTTGAAAGATTTATCGAAAGCACCCCGCTTGCGAAAGTACATAAGGATCTGATCAAAATCAGAGCATCGCAGGTCAATGGCTGCGCATTCTGTATCGATATGCACACGAGGGAGGCCCGTAAGAACGGAGAAACGGAACAACGGATTTATGCTCTTAGCGCATGGCGTGATACATCGTTTTTCACCAATGAGGAACGTACCATACTCGCTTTAACGGAAGAGGTAACCCTGATCGGAAATCAGGTGAATGATCAGACCTATGCAGCAGCGCTGGCGGCTTTGGGAGAGAGCTACCTCGCTCAGGTGATCCTCGCCATCATAACGATCAATGCCTGGAACAGGATCGGCATTGCAATCCGTTTAGCACCGGAGCCTGCCTGAGCACGGTAATCCAATGGCGTCTGCAAGAATATGGCTGCTCCTTTTACCTGATTGGAGCAGTTTTTATTTTACATTTGATTGTAAATATACAGCCACCTTTCCCCAACCCTATCCAGACCGTAAGCCTGTATGCTCAAAATACCCTCCTGAGATGTTGCCATACAAAACCCTTATACGGCTTAATAGAGCGTCGAATGTCTCAATATACGTGCAGGTATGCAACGGTTTTATAAGCCTGATTACCCGCGGCACTCTTCAGCCGGCAGATGCCTTACCCAGCAGCCGGGTATTATCGGGGCTTATAGGGGTCAACCGCAATACCGTGAAGCTGGCTTATGAGGAACTTATCAGCCAGGGCTGGGCAGAGTCGGTCGAACGCAAGGGGATCTTCGTGCTGTCAAAACTTCCCACCGTATCCAGGTATAAAACGGAAGATCTGGTCAACGATCCCGGCAAGCAAACAACCTCTTTTACCTGGAGCAATCCCTTTGAGAGCAGTCCAGGGAGCGACAATTTCCAAAGATCGATCTTAACCATCGACGACGGCTTTCCTGATGTGCGCCTGACCCCGGTTGATCTGTTAATGCGTGAGTACCGGAGCCTGTCCAGGAAATTCTATGGGAAAAATTTCCTCAAATATGGCTATCCCAAGGGTGCGAAAAGTCTTCGCGAGGCGCTATGCAGCCATCTGGCTGATACCCGGGGGCTAACCATCAGCCCGGAAGATATTTTAATTACGAAGGGAAGCCAGATGGGCATTTATCTGGCGACACAATTGCTGCTCAGTTCACAGGACAAAATTGCCGTAGGATGGTCCAATTACCGTTCTGCCGATGAGATATTCCGGTACGCCGGTGCGCAGTTGGTAAGAATTCCCGTGGATGAATCCGGAATGAATGTCGATGTGCTTGAGGATATTTTAAAACGGGAAACGATCAGGGCAGTCTATATCATCCCGCACCACCATTTCCCTACTACGGTGACCATGAGCATTGATAGAAGGATGAAACTGCTAAAGCTTGCGAGAGCGTACCATTTTGCTATCATCGAGGACGACTACGATTTCGATTTCCATTACAACAATAAACCCTATATTCCGCTAGCGAGCATAGATCATAACCACAATGTGATCTATATCGGTTCTGTTACCAAAACTTTTGCGCCCGCCCTCCGCATCGGGTTTTTAATTGCCGAACAGAAATTTGTTGATGCCTGCTCCTCTCTCCGCCAGCTTATCGACAAACAAGGCGACTCACTTCTGGAGGAAGCGTTTTCGTGCCTCTATGATAACGGGGAAATGGAAAGGCATTTCCGTAAGACGATCAAGGTCTATCAGCAGCGCCGGGATCTGTTCTGCGAGATACTCAATACCAGCTTTAGGAACATTCTATCGTTTGACATACCGGAAGGGGGCCTTGCTGTATGGTCATTATTTAATCGGGACATCGATCTGAAAGTGCTGTCGCAAAATGCTTTAAAAAAAGGGCTGCAGCTTGGGGACGGTTCTTTTTACGATAACGAGGTATGCAAACCCAATGGATTAAGGCTGGGATTCGCTTCGCTTAATGAGCGGGAAATTACCAGGTCGCTCGAACTGCTGCGGAAGATCATTTGAACGGCTATAACGATTTCGCAGACTATAGTTACATACTCAGGCTCCATCCGACCATGCACCGGGCCACCTTTTGCTCATGATCGTATGCAGGCATTACCCAAAGAGTGGATGCTATTCCGGCGATAGTATACCGGAAATTGGGGCCAAGGCCGTGATAACGCCAATCCATGATCCCCAAACTAAGTTTATCTGAAAACCGGTGAAACACGTTAACCTTGTAAAGATAATTTTGATAACCCTTGCCCAGCTCTCCCAGCAGCAGCAAGGTATTCTCTCCCCGCTTGAGCCATAGGCTTGCAGAATACCGCAGACGGGTTTGTCCCGTTTCTATTCCAGCCGATACCGATAAATTTATATTGGGCGACGGTATGTAAGTTGCTCCGATCAAAGCCTGGCCCCATTTCTGGCGTACCAGCCCGAAAAAAGTGACTGCAAATTGTTTATTTATCTTCCTGCTCCCATAATAATTGATAACCGGCTCGATCGATCGATCCGTATTACATTTACTATAGAGCTCCAGCTGTGCACATGCCGCTGCAGGAAATACCAGAATCAGTATACCTATAAGGCTCCTACGCCAATGAGCCAATCGTCGTTTTGCCTTTGAATCCCTATGCCGGCTAGTTCTTTTGATGTACATCCCCTGCTATGCTTGTCTTATTGTACCGGATATGCTGTCTGTAAATAATGGTAAAATCTCATAAACCAAAAATAGCTGTATGGAAGGAGCCGCAGCCCCTCCAGCTTTGAGAAAACAGCTCCCCCAGGCCAGCCCCGACAACGGGAAGGAAAGGTATAGTTTCTGATGGGCACTCGCTGTGCTTTATATACCTGTGATGCATCTTAAATCGTATGCCAAGGTAACAGCTACCGTGTATAACCATGACCAGCAAAGAGAGGACACAGCCTGTGGCTATATTTCTACAGAACGGCGGCGGTTGCTTGGCTAATTTTGTGCCGATTTTTACCGACCAACATACCATTTATGAAAAAACTTCCACCATTTACTTCCCACGTAGTTGCAGGTTTGAAGCAGATGCAGCAGATCACTACCGGCAAACAAGGCAAAGCATCGGCTTCAACCTCGTCCACCGGCTATGTTCTGGCAAACGTTTTGGGTTAAAAAACCTCGCTTACTGTTCCGAAACCAAAACCTGATTGCCAATAATAGCGCCATACCCTCATTCCTTACAACGAAATACTTCATCTATTTATGAAGCATAAACTACCCTTTTTGCTTTGCCTCCTGCTTTGCTTATCTGTACGGTACAGCCAGGCACAATGCGGCCTGGATATTATGATACTCAATGATCAGAGCGGTTCCGTAGATGCCTCTGAAAATATGCAGGCACGCGATTTTATCCTTAAGCTGGCACAGGCACATTCCTTAGGCAATGCCAATACGGAGAACCGTATAGTGCTTTCAGAATTTACCGAAGCCTATTATCAATACAGCTTTCCTGCAGCCGGTTTGAATTATACGACAAGTCTCGCTGATATTATTGCCTACAAAAATGCGCCGCGTAGCTTCACAGGAGGAACAAATGTGAACTATGCCCTGCTTAGAGGCTTCCAGGACATTAACGAAACCCTTGTACCCACCCGGCAGACACGCAAATTGTTGCTGGTGCTTACAGATGCTTCGCCAGGCCAGGCCTCGGCCAGCATCATAGATTACGCCGGTTATGTAAAGGCAGCAGGCGGTATCGTAGCAGTATTGGCCATCGCAGATGCTGTCAACATTCCCGAGCTGCAAACCAGCGCCAGCAGCGGCTTATACTTCGCGGCTACGGATTACGTCACGCTCAATACCAATGCTACGGCAGTTATCAGTAGTATATTGTCCCAAGCCTGCTCTGCAGCATTACCGGATCCCAAATGGGACCTTACCGTGACGGCCAATACTTTTGATTGCAATACCGGCACTATTTCCTATACGGTAAGCAATCCCAGCAGTGTCGCTTTTTCCGGCATGCTGCAAACGGCTTTTTATAACAGCAATCCTAATACCGGCGCAGACTTGCTGGCAGTCGATGCTCATCCTGCCGAAAATATCGCGGCCGGAGGCAGCCAGGCCTACACCTTCAGCCATACATCATTGCGCTACCAGAAAAGGGCTGTGGCCGTAGTGAACCTGGATACTACGGGCGGCAAAGGGGCTACGCCTTTGCCTTATGACCTGCATCCCCGGATGATGGATACCCTGGAAGGCAACCCCTTCAACAATATCAGCGCCGTATTGCAGGGTGCCGGCTGTCCTTCAGGCGCAACGCTGAATGTATCGAATACGGCCGTTTCCGTAGGCTGCGATAAGAAGGTGACCTACCAGGTGCAGGTATGTAATACAGGAAGTGTCGCCGCGAATAATGTCGTACCAAAGATGATCCCCGGAAGCCATCATCTCGTGCTGGTCAGCAGCGCCAACGATGCGACCGGTACAACGGTCCAGACCGCCGATATGGCCAACCCGGGGGCGGATATTGCAACCCAGGGTTATGATGGTTATTCAAATGTTGTCCCTCTTCCTAACCCTCCCAATGGGTACACTTCCGCTGTGGGCGCCAATTTTAAGTTTGGGCCAACGCTCACGCCGGCGTACTATGCGAATGGCGTATTTACTTTTCCACCGGTAAGCGCAGGCTCCGGCGTACCTTTCGGCGCTACGATCCTTTCGGCGCAGCTTACTGCCAAGATAGCGGCCAGCGGCGACTCCACCATTATCGGCGGGATCAAAGTAAGCGATGCCGGTATGTGGGACAACAGCACCAACCATCCCGGCAATGCCTGGGAAGCCCATCCGACCAGCAACACCGCGCCGGTAACCGGCTCTGCTACACCCGCCGTACAAACAGTGGAAGTAACGGCCGTAGCCCAGGAGTTGGTTAACCAGCCGGACTGGACCAACAATTCTGCTATGGCCTTTTTCTGGCATGGTAACAGACATATATTCAACGGAGCAGTGCCGGTATCCACACTACAGCTTACCTATAAGCCCGCGCCCAATATCGCGCCCGGTCAGTGCGTGACCTATACCTATGTGTTCCAGGATACGGCTACAACAGGTGTAGCAGATACTTTCAACGCCAGCGTAGCCATAACGACGAGTACGCCAGGCACGCTTATCTTCCCTGACACAGCATTTGCGGCAGATACCCTTACGGGCCTCAATGGTTATAACGGCGCGCTGGCCAACCATACCAGCGATGATGTGATCGTGCCGGCTGCGACAGGTTGCACACAATTGCCACAAGCCATCACTACCACTGTAGGCATTATTCCTTCGCATATTTGCGCCGGGCCAGGCACTTATGTTACCGCTACCGTAACCATCAATAACCCCAATACCGAGCCCCTGCCCTCCGGCATCATCCTGCACAATTTGATACAGAACCTGGACCTGGCCGGCGCCGGTGCTACCTTTGCCAGCGAGCCTTATGGCCTGACCAACGGCCTGCAGCTGGCCCGGCCCGATGTTTTGTCACCGGCTTATCCCAATGTCGCTTATGCGCTTTCGGGAAAAAGCGGTGCGCAGCAATTGCCGCTACAACAGCTACCTCCCGGCACCAGCACCTTTAAGATCGATCTTGCGGCCGGTGCTACCGACTTTAACCTGTCTTCCTTCATCAGCAGCATTCCTTCAGTATACAATGCCACCGGCAACAGCGATACAACGCAGGATGCCACCGGCGTTACGATCAATCCCGCACCGGCTATTACCTGGACCTGTCCGGCCCCGGTTACTACTGGTAGCACGATCGTCCTTAGCGCCGGCGCTGCCAATGCCGCTTCCGTAACGCTGACCAGTGCTACCGTAGGTGTGCTGACCAATACGGGTTCGGTTACGACACCGGCAGCCACCTATACTCCTACGCCAGGCGATATAGCCAATGGCTATGCTGCGCTTTCAGTTACAGCTTTGTCCGATAGCGGCTGCGAGGCATCTTATAGCTGCCAGGTTATTATTAATGGCGTAAGCTACGACTATGGCGATGCGCCATCCAGCTATGACCTTAACGACAGCACGGTGAACATCGCCGCAGGCTGCACCGTATTGCCCGGTCTGTACCTGGGTCTTATTGCCCCAGGCACCGAACCGGCAGCCAAGGCTATAGGTACCAATGCAGACGGGGACGGTATTGAGGAAGATGGTCTGCTCAGCACCGTACCGGTGATTAACGGGGATACGGCAACCTACCAGGTGCGGGTAACGAACAATACCAACTTCCCTGCCTATGTAAATGGCTTTCTCGATTATGATGGCAACGGCAACTTCAGCGCTCCCAATAAACGTTCCTCGCAGATCCTGGTTCCGGCCAACAGCGGCAGCGTAGTCTACAATATGGTCTTTGTGGATACTAACCTGAGCAATGCGGCGCCAGACGCCTATATGCGTTTACGCCTTTCTACCGATGCCGTTGCTGTCGCATTTCCTTTCGGTGCTGCGCCGCAAGGCGAGGTAGAGGATTATCGTGTATCTACGCATACACCGCTACCGGTTGCGCTTTCTGCTTTTAGCGCCAGGGCTGCCGGCTGCGACGTTGCTTTAAGCTGGATAGTGGCCGCCCCAAATGATTTTGCTTTCTTTACCGCAGAACGCAGCGGCACAGACAACCAATTTCATCCGGTAGCTACATTGAAGTACCTCGATACAAAACAAGCCTACGCGATTGCTGACCAAGCGCCCGGCGCCGCCCAGTGGTATTACCGGCTAAGACTGGCAAGCAAGGACGGCCAGTATCGCTACAGCGCGATAGCGCCGGTAAATCTTAGCCGTTGCACAACAGAGGAAGCGGTTACCTTGTATCCCAATCCTACCGCGGATAATGTTACCATTACCTGCGCTGCTGCAATAACGCAGGTGGCCTTGGTATCGCTTACCGGTAACCTATTGTACAGCTATAATGCCAGCCATCCGGAGACTGTCGCGGTTATTGACCTCAGCAACTTATCCCCGGGCATATACCTCATCAGAACAACCAATAGCAAAGGCGCTGTTGTTACCCAAAAGCTGATCAGGGATTGATCCTTCTTATGAATATTATGGCTAACAGGTATATTGTACAAGGTCAAATCCATTCTTTTGGCCGGAAGCAGAAATAGCAGAAGCTTGAATAGGTGAAGAGCGATAAGTTAAGGAGGGATGCGCCGTCTCTGGTGCATCCCTCCTCGCTGCTACCGTGGCTTGATTTCTACAAGAACGCATTAATGGGTTGGTTAGGTTTGCGTTATTATTTCTGGCAAAAAATCACCAATTTTCAAGAAGATAATACAATAAACGAAGGTTCATATGGGTTCTGATAGCCGTTGGTTCCGGCTTATTGGTTTGTAGCCACACTTTAAACAGTGTGGCTTTTTTTATATCGAAGCTACCTCATGTACAGGCTATATTTTCGATATCTTTTGGTATATCGCTTTCTTCGTAAAATCTTATCCGGGAGGTTATGATTGATAGTATAAGCCGTCTACAAAATCCATTCCAAAGTGCATCTACCGGAAAGGTAGCGGGAAATGCTTGTCGAAAGGAATCTGCTAATGGAAATATTTATACCGGTACATGATGGAGAAAAGGAAGTAGCGCCCCAGCCTGTTATAGGTCCGGTCTTCGATATAATTGTCGCCGATGGTGCGCTGGATATTGGGCTCACTGTTGAGCAGGTCGGCAACCTGCGCCTTCAGAAACAGGCCGGGTATCTTTTTAAATTCTTTATTCACACCCGCTCCTATCAGTACAAAGTTCCGGTCAAGGCCATCCGAATAGCCCTGGTTGGCCGAATAGGCTACACTACCGCTCAGAGTAATATAAGCCGGGAGATGTAGCTTGAAATCTGTGGACAGCAAATGGGTGTTAATATTGTTGTTGCCATACATCAGCTGGCTTTCGGTCCTGCTCATACCATAGGTATAGGCAACCTGTCCTTCGAGCAATGTAGTCGTCAGGTTGGCACGCAACGTCGGCCGCAGGTTGTATACCCGTACTGTTTGCTGCACATCATTGGTGATATTCGCATTATCGGTCATGCCTGCCTGTAATGCCAACATGATCCGTAAGGGCTTAGTGATGTTGCGTGAAAAGCTGATTGAGGTCGCCAGGCTACTACCGTCCACGTTGACCGGCTGCGTGTATTGCTTGTTACCGATCAGGGTTATTTTATTGACAATACGATTGGCCGTTTGGTTATAGGTGACGGTGGCCCATATAGAGGCGCCCGTCTTGGGGTTGAGCCGGTTATAGCTGAGCGCAAAATTGTTCTGCACTTCCGGCTTCAGATCGGGGTTACCGATAAATATGTTCAGGCTATCCTGGTAATTGGGAGCAGTCCGCAGCATGCTGATATCCGGAGGTTGCATGTTGCCCGAGTAGCTGAAATCGAGCTCGTCCTTATTGCTCAGCCTGTAGCGCGCATTCACCACCGGCATATAGCTCGTCTTATTGTTCCGGATTGTGCTGGCCTCGTATATATTCCGGTTGCTACCCGAGAAGAACTGACTTCTGAAGCCGATGCCTGCGGTAAGGTTTTTAAGAGACAGCTGATACTTGATGCCTGCGGTATGCTGCTGGTAATTGTACTCGGTAATATAGCTCTGCAGGCTATCGAAAAGGCTTTGGTCGCCTGTTTGCGGCGTGAAAACATCTTTATGATCCTTGCTGCTGAACAGTTGCATGGAATAGTCGAAAGCCAGGCGGTGCTTATCGCCCAGCGGCTCGGTATATTGAAGGGAAAACGTGGTATTTCTCTCCCGGGTATGCTGGTCGGTGGTATTATTGTTCGGATCGCCGCTCTGTACCCCATTGCTGAAGCTGGTATTGTTGCTATAGCCGTCTATATTGCTGCTCTGGAAGCGATTGTCCAGGCTGACAAATAAAGTACGGCCGGGCGTGGCAAACCGTTTCATATAGGAAAGCAGTAGCGATGCTCCTGGTGTATTCCGTATGGTACGGGCATCACCCAGGCGGGAAAACCGGCCGCCTGCGCCGCTGCCGTAGTAATTGGAATCCACGCTGTTCTGTGATCCTTCGGTGCGGGTGTAATTAGCATTAAGCGCCATTACCAATGTGGTGGAAGGGTCAGCCTGGTATTCCAGTCTTGTATTCAGTTTATAAAGATCGTTGGTATTGCGTTGACTGCCGTTGCGATGCTGAAAGTAAGTATCTCCCGGTAGGAACGTCCTGCGTTCGGCCACTTCATCAAGGGTCTTCTGCTTGCTCAGCACCTCGATAGCACCCGACACTTTCAGCTTTGACCCTGGATTATTGTACACGTAATTGGTATTGATATCCTTCTGGACCACGAGGCCCTGGTTGGGCGGGTTTTGTCCACCGGCGTCATTGTCATCGTTGAGACCTGTATTATTTGTATTGGTGATATAGCCGGTCGATGTGATCCGGAGGCGGCTGTTCATGTAATTCAGGAAATTGTTCCCGGCATACCGGCTATGGGTACCGGCACCACCCGACACGCGTCCGTAGACGCCCCCGTCGATGTCTTCCTTCATACGCACATTGATGATCTTCTCGCCAGGGCCCTCCCTTATGCCCGACAGGCGCGATTGTTCCGGGTACAGGTCGGTAACTTCTATTTTATCGATGATCTCGGCGGGTAAGTTCTGTGTGATGGAACGGATATCATTGACCTCCATTTCCGTACCATTGACAAAGATGCGCGTCACATCCTTGCCCTGTACCGATATTTTACCGGAAGAGCTGACATCTATCCCCGGCATTTTTTTGAGAATATCTTCTGTTACGGCAGACGCATCATTATAGAAAGAGTCGGCCACGTAGATGGTTGTATCGCCTTTACGGCTTATCGCCTTCCGGCTCACGATCACGAATTCTTCCAGTTGAACGGTATCTGTCAATAAATGCGGTGTTTGTGCCGATACATCCAAAGATAGCAGCAGGAAAATAAAGCCGGATAGTAAGCGCTGAAGCATGTGTGTCCGTTAAGATAACAAAACTTTTGAAAAGGTAGGCGAAGCGGCTGTAGCCGCTTCGCCAGATAGGAAACTATTCTCAAGGCCGTCATTTTGTTCTGTTGAACGGTTCGAAATACAACAAAAACAACAGCGCAAGCCTGTTTACATTTCCACTTTGCTCAATGTGACAGGCTCGAAACCTTTCAAAATAGTCTCATCAGTTCTCTTTAGTTAAAATCGATAAAAGTATTACTACCTACAGTTGTCCAGGTACCGGTTACGGTTGCACCGCCACAGGCGCTGGGGAAAGTAACTGAAGTAGGAGAGCTGCAGCCGGAACCCAGGCCACCGCCGAAAACACCACCGGATACCGCAAAGTACTTGATGGCATCCCAACCCCATACAGTAGGGCCTCCGGTGGTTACGGCCATAAGACCGCCCTGCCAACCGGGAGAAGTATTGAGGGATGCCACGTTGTTGTAGGCCAGGGAACCGCCGGCGCCTACCGTTACTTGAACACTTTGCAGTGTGCATTGACCGGTGTGGTTGGCATCATGTCCGCGGATGCTCATACTGATCGGGCAGGCAGTATTGTTGGTAATAAACAAAGCCGCTTTTGAAGAAACGGCGGCCATGCACAGCAGGGCCATTGTAACAACCTTTTTCATAGGTTTTTTCGTTTTTAAAATGGGTGAAAAATGAATAAAAAATAAAAATCGGTACCGGACATGCAATCGCCCGAAAGGAAAATCAGTTAATATCAACAACTACATTCGAAGCAAGGGGTCCCCACGAAACCGTAACCGTACCGGAGCCCAGGCATACATTGGGAACAGTTATGGTATTGGTGGTGGTGCAGGTAAGATCACCCACATGGCCGCCGACCATGCTGCCCTGGAAATTGAACAGGAACGAACGCCAGCCCCAGGCGCCGCCTGTAGTTGTGGCCGTATAGCCGCCACCCCAGCCGGGAACCACATTCATCGAGCTGACATTGTTATAAGCGTAAGAGGTACCTGGTGCTATGGTCATCGGGTTGGTATGCATAATACAACCCGGCGTATTGATGTCGTAGGCTACCACAAAGCCCTGGAAGGTGCAGGTGGTATTGTTATTGATGAATAAGGCCGCCTGCGCGCCGTAAGACAGCAAGGCCAGTAAGGCCACAATAAGGAAACGTTTCATGATCATGTGCTTTAAGATTGATTAAAATAACGTAAGGCTACTGCTTAGTTGATATCGATAACCGTATTGCTGCCAAAGGGGCCCCAGGTAACGGTTACACTGGATCCGCATGTGTTGGGTATCACTGTAGACGCGTTAGGAATGCAGCTTCCCGCAGCACCTACTACACCGCTGCCGCCTGCCAAGCCGAAGTAGAACTTGGTGGCGTCCCAGCCCCATACGGTAGTACCACCGGTAAGCACGGCAGGACCATTGAGCCAGGAAGGAGTACCAGAGTTCAGCGTGGTCACATTGTTATAGGCTACAGAATTGTACGCCGGTACCACAAACCAGCCGGAATGCAGCACACAGGTACCGTGATTGAAATCATGCGCATAGAGCTCCATGGTGATATCGCAACCGGTGTTGTTGTTGATGAACAACGCAGCTTTGGCCTGGGGCGCAGCGGCCATCAGCAGGAACGCGGTGAAGAGCTTTGGGAATAGTTTTTTCATAAATGTTTGGTTTTATTGAAGGTTAAGAAAAAATGTTTAATTAAACTCTACCAGGGAATTCGCGCCTATAACAACCCAGTTAACTGTTACCGGATTGCCGGAACAGGCATTAGCAGCAGTAAAGGAATAGCTGGATGCACAACCCGTAGGCGGTCCCACCTGGCTACTCAACATGGTAAACGTAAAAGCGACTGCATCCCAGCCCCATGCTGCGGTGCCGCCGGATGTCGATGCAAGGGCACTACCCATCCAGCCGGGGCTGGTGTTCAGGCTGGTTACATCCTGTAAAGTAATCACTGCACCAGGAGGTAACAGTATCGTGTTGGATTGCAGGCCGCAGATCGTATGCGCAATGTCATGCGCTTTGACAACAACAGGGATCGTACAGGGCGTGTTGTTTATAAGAAACAGGGCAGCTTTTGCACTCATGGTACCCAACGAGAACAGCAGCAGGATCAGGATCTTTTTCATGTTGTTACTTTTTTTAGGATCAAGAGAGTGTCGCTAAAGCGAGCATCAATAGAAAAAGTCGGCAACGGTATTGGTGCCAACCACATAAAAATGGCCACCCACATCGGCGCCGCAGGGATCCTCGGCTGCGCCGCTGATACCAATAGCACAAGTACCCGGATGCCCAATGATCAGGTTGGTGACGCCATTGTATTCCACGGCATCCCAGCCCCATGCGGTAGTGCCGCCTGCCGTAGTAGCCATAGTGCCACCTTGCCAACCCGGAACGGTGTTCAAGCTGCTGACGTTCGCAAACATCTCAAAATCGCCTGGCGCTATCGTAATCAGGTTGGACCGCAGCGCACAAGCACCGGTATTATTGATATCATGCGCGCGTACCCTGACCTGGATCGTACAATTGCTGTTATTGGTAATGATAAGCGCAGCATTGGCCTGGATGCCCAGCAACGCCATCACAACAAGGAAGAATAGTTTTTTTAACATTCGTTCTTTTTTTTATAAGGTGAAGTATATGGGTTAGCGATCAATAGCAATCCCCAAAAGGCAATTGGGATACACTACCCTGCCTGTTAATTATATAGCTCGATCAGGATATTATGTCCTGCGACAGACCATTTTACATTCAGATCGGCGCCGCATGCATCCTTGATCATACCATTGGTGACTGTGGCGCAGCCCCCTGAAACACCTACTTTCAGTGTCTTGCTGCCATTGTGAAAGCTCAGTGCGTCCCATACGGCAGCCTTGGGGTCTCCTGAAATCTTCATCTCTTTTTCCCAGCCGGGTTTGGTATCTACCAGCCCTGCATTGTTAAGCGCTATCGTGCCCATAGGTGGAATGGTCATTATCTTAGATTCCAGCTCGCAGGCTTTGCCATTTTCGTTATGAGCGTAAACACGCACCTGCACCGTACACTTGCTGGTATTGTTGATGAAGAGGGCCGCCTTTGCAGCAGGCGCCAGAAGGGAAAGTAATGCTGCAGCAAGTAATTTTTTTTTCATAGATGCTATCTTTATTTTTCAGAAAATGACTTCATATAGTGTATCGGGGGGAAGCTTTGCGGCCGTGACCGGCAAGGATTTCCTCTCTTCAGCAAATGCCCCATATAGGGAGCGATATACCGGCAACTGTATACCGCCCCCATGGTTGCTCTTGTACGACAAAAAATACTAGTTGGCTTCTATGATAATGTTGTTGCCAAGGGGCTGCCAGGTGACAACCGAACTGCTGCCGCATACATTGGGTACCGTAACAGATTGGGTAAGTCCGCAGCTGGTAAGCCCTACGCTGGCGCCACCGCCGCTGGTAAAGAAGAATTTTCCGGCATTCCAGCCCCAGGTGCCCGCTCCGCCGGCAGTGGAAGCCGTAGCACCACCAAACCAGAAAGGCGAGGTCGTATTCAGGGTGGCTACCGAATTGTAAGAAACGGATGAATTAGGTCCCAGAACAATCAGGTTGCTTTGCAGTCCCCAGCATCCGGTATGGGTCGGGTCGAAGGCAAAGATGGTCATGTTCAAAGTGCAATTGGTGTTGTTGTTGATGAACAACGCGGCCTTGGCCTGAGCGCCGAGTACCAGAAGCGATGCAGCAAGAAGTAGTTTTTTCATAGGGGTGCTTTTAAAAATTTAGCGTTGGGGGTAAAAAAATAATTGGTGTTCCGCTTAGTTAATATCGATAAAGGTATTGCCGCCGAGAACCGACCAGGCTGCCGTTACACTGTTACCGTTACAGGCATTGGGCGTAATAACCGATGCCGTAGGGGAGCAACTGCCGGTGTTACCGATCTGCGCCCACATGATACCGCCGTTGGTCACAATGGCCGCGTCCCAACCCCATACCGTAGTACCACCGGCCGTGGTAGCCGTCTGGCTGTTCTGCCAGCCCGGAGCCGTGGTATTGAGGGTAGCCACATTATTAAAGGCGGCAGATGAGCCCGGAGCCAGCTGGAGACGGCCCGATGCCAGGCCGCAGATACCATGGTTCGCATCGTGGGCATTGATGATCACGACCATGATGCAGCTGGTATTGTTCGTGATGAACAAGGCCGCTTTGGCGCCCGCGGCCGACAGCAGCAAGGCTAAGGCAATAAATAGCTTTTTCATAAGAGGCATTTGATGTGTGTGAAAAATTTTCAGGCAGGTACCTTACCAGGCTGAAGATTAATTAAAGTCCACTACCGCAGTACTACTGCTGACCGCAGTCCAGGTAGCCGTCACATTCGCTACCGGTATGCAGCCATTGGGTACCGTCAGGTTATCGGTCGTAAAGCAGGCGGTCGTATTACCGATAGGGCCGCCGCCGGAGCCGTTGAATGTAATGCCATCCCAGCCCCAAACTGTCGTACCACCGGTGGTTACGGCAGTTTGCCCCAGCCAGCCCGGCGTCGTATTGAGGTTGGTTACATTATTGAATGAAACGGCCGACATGGGTGCTACAACAATACGGCCGGAGAGCAAGCCGCAGGTGCCGTGGTTCAGATCATGTGCATAGACCTGGACAATTACGGAGCAATTGGTATTGTTGTTGAGGAACAGGGCGGCCTTAGCCTGGGCGCCGAGCGCCAGGAGCGAAGCGGCAAGAATCAGTTTTTTCATAAAGATGATTTTGAAAGGAATAAATGATTTGAATGAATAGCCGGTTTCCGATTAATTAATATCGATGAAGGTATTACCACCCATGACCATCCAGTCTGCTGTTACGGTGTTGGTTCCACAGGCATTCAGCGTAGCGACCGAGGCCGTTGGGAAACAGCTGCCCGGATTGCCTATTTGCGCCCACATCGGACCGCCATTGTTGACGATAGCCGCGTCCCAGCCCCATACCGTAGTGCCACCGGCTGTCGTAGCCGTCTGGCCGTTCTGCCAGAAAGGGTTTGTGGTATTGATAGTAGCCACGTTATTGAACGCTGCAGATCCGCCGGGATTGATCTGTAGCCGGCCCGATTCCAAGCCGCAGGTACCGTGGTTCTGGTCGTGGGCGTATATCATTACGATCATAATACAGCTCGTATTGTTGGTGATGAACAGGGCGGCTTTGGCACCGATGGCCGACAGCGACAACAATAAGGCGATGAGCAAAGTCTTCATAGAATTGGCTTTAATTTGATTAAGGATTGAATTCGAGTATGGTATTACTACCCAGAGGACCCCAGGTAGCGGTTACATTGGCTACCGGCAGGCAGGTATTGGGTACGGTAAGCGTAGTGGTAGTAAAGCAGGTGCCGGGATAGCCCACACCCCCGCCACCGCTTCCGTTGAAAAAGGCGCCATCCCAGCCCCATACCGAAGTACCACCGGTTGTCGCGGCAGTCTGTCCGTTCAGCCAGCCCAGGTCGGTATTAATACTGGCAACGTTGTTATAGGAGGCACTTTCCCAGGCTTCCAGCACAAGACGCCAGGACTGTAACACACAGGTGCCATGGGTGATATCGTGGGCATAGATCTGGACAACCACACGGCAGTCGGTATTGTTGCTGATGAAGAGCGCCGCATTTCCTTTAGGTACAGCGGCCATTGCCAGGAAGGCAAAGAGGATTAGTTTTTTCATTGCTATTGGTTTTTGGTTAAAACAGAATTAATAACCGGGAACGACCTTTCGGGGGCAGTTAGTTAGCTTCGACAAGAATGTTGTTGCTACCGGGCAATGTGGTCCAGGTTAACGTTACGCTGCTGCCACAGGCTACGCTTGTAACGGAACCAGGGATCCCGCAGCTGGCGAGGCCTACACTACCGCCTCCGCCACCTGTAAAGAAGGTCTTAGCGGTAGTCCAGCCCCAGGTGGTCGGTCCGCCGGCGGTGGAAGCCATGGTGCCGCCAAGCCAAAATGGCGGTGTCGTATTCAGGGTAGCCACCGTAGCATAAGAAACGGAAGAAAAAGGCCCCAGTGTAATCAAACTGCTCTGTAAGCCGCCACATCCGGCATGGGCCGGATCAAAAGCGAACATAGTGACATTTAATGTGCAGTTAGTGTTGTTATTGATAAACAGGGCAGCCTTCGCCTGGGCGCCAAACGCAAGCAGCGAGGCAGCAAGGATCAGTTTTTTCATAAGTATTGGTTTTGGTTTAAAATGGAATCAATGACCTGAAACGATGTTACCGGAACGGCTTAGTTGGCTTCTATAAGAATGTTGTTGCTGCCGGACAAAGGCGTCCAGGTTACCGTTACCGTACCGCCGCAAGGATTGGGTATCGTAGCGGTTTGCGGCAGGCCGCAGCTGGTAAGCCCTACGGTAGCACCGCCACCGCCGCCACCGGAGAAGAAGAACTTACCGGCATTCCAGCCCCAGGTAGTCGGACCGCCGGCGGTAGAGGCTATAGCCCCGCCAAACCAGAGCGGCGACATCGTATTGAGGCTCGCTACCGAATTGTAGGAAGTCGAATTGTTAGACGTTACGGAAATGACATTACTCTGCAATGCCCAGCATCCGGCATGGGTTGGATCGAAGGCGAACATGGTGATGTTGAAGGTGCAGCTGCTGTTATTATTGATGAACAAAGCAGCCTTAGCCTGTGCGCCAAGTACCAGGAGAGAAGCGGCAAGGATCAGTTTTTTCATAAGTTTTGATTTGGTGGTTGAATGAAAAATGATTTGGGCTTAGTTGAAATCGATGAGCGTATTTGCGCCAATGGCAGTCCAGTCGGCCTGTACCGTAGAAGTACCGCAACCGTTAACAATGGTTATAGATGTCGTGCCGCCGCAGTTGGGTCCCAGGTTGCCGCCCAGGCTGGCGCCTCCGAAAAGTGCCGAATCCCAGCCACTACCGGCAACTACTGCGGGTCCGTTCTGCCAGCCCGGGCTTGTATTCAGCGAAGTCACATTGTTGTAGGCCTGCGAGGTGCCGGCAGCTACAAGAAAGCGATTGGATTGCATGAGGCAGGTACCATGATTTGCATCGTGGGCCTGGATAAGCACATACACATCGCAACCGGTGTTGTTGGTAATGAATAATGCGGCCCTGGAACTAAGCGCCAGTAAGGAGCAGCAGGCGACCATTACTAGTTTTTTCATGTTGTCAATAAAATTTTAAAGGTTAAAGAACAGGTTTAAAAATGAATTAAGCTGAAATAAGAATCGCGTAAACGGATACACTTGCGACAATGGATATTGCCCCCGGATACATTGTCCAAACGACATCTCCGCGAAGTGTTGGCATAGGAAGGCTGCTCGTCGCAAAACAAGACCACCGGCCATGAGCCGTACTTTGTCAGCAGTGGCGATAAGCTTTCCAAACCGGAAATGCTGCGTCGTGATGAGCTGCATGCAGTATCGCAATCGAAATACTACAACAACCGTCAGGCGCTATAAACCGGGTAGGAACAAGCCGCCAGCAATACTGGATAGGTATAGTTGCTATTAGCGCTTACCATACAAGGCTTCTCCGGAATAGTGCGTGTGATATTCAGTAGAAGAAACTGCTTACCGTGAATACGCGGAGAGAAGCACATGAGGTTTCGCAGGTGCATGCGAAAGCGCTGGGGTAACCGGGTTACCCTGGTAGAAATTTGTATGTTATGGGTAAACTGTACGGGTCGTACCGGTGTACAGGGCATGTGCCGGTCTGTACTACCGTGGTGAAGGTGCGGGGCAGCACCCTTAAGGATAATGATTGTTTCATAGATTCTATTTTGGTGTTTGGTTGCCTGGATATATGCCATATATCCATTAATGAAGTAACGTAGAAAGGCGTAAAGCATCATAGATTTCTTTACGAACGGTATCATTTTCCTTACGAACGGTACAATATACTAAAATCGACAAATCGGCTAATGGAAACGATTAAATCAATATACATAAAAAAAACAGACCAATAGCCTGTGTACAAAAAGAGGCTGTTCACGCAGCTTATATGCGGAACAGCCTCACATGCAGGCGGGCAAGCGCTCAGTGTACCTAACGGATCAGGGTGATCTTCTTAAACACCTGATCGTTTGTTTCAGATCTAATGACGACAGCATAAGTACCTTGCGGCAGCTCGTCCGGCAGCTTGAATTTCGTGCTGCTGAACCCATCTATAGTGCTTGTCAGGACGATACTGCCTACCGTGTTGTATACAGCCATGCTGTACTGCCCCTTACCCTTAACCAGGATAGTGAATTCACCATTGGTAGGATTGGGATAAAGCTGGACTTGTCCGGCAGCGATCGAAGGCGTATTGCTACCCGGATTGGCCGGCCTTTCGCCGTAATCCGACTCCGAATTCGCGAGGAAATGCTCCACATATTCGATCAGATCAGGATCGCCCGAGGCATTGACAGAATCTCTCAGGGAATTGAACCAGTTTTGCTCATCCTCCTCGGTAATCTGGATACTGTCATCTACCGGCGCATTACCGTAATACTGCTCTGAGTCAACGGCGATGGTCAACGGCACGCCATCCGGCGGAAAATCAAGCGGGGTATAGCCATCTTCGTCCGTACCGGTTCCTTCCGCCGGAGTCGCTTCTCCGCCAAAACTATCTCCGGTTCCCTTATTGCCTACCGTATGATCTACCGGTACATCTTTTGCCAGGGCATACACATATCCTTCTTCCTGGCACCGGTAGTCCTTGACCTTGGCCTCAAAGGTGGCTCCTTTGTGTGCCTGGAAGCCGGGCTTCAGATCGATTACCTTTGCGCAGCGCACTCTCAGATCGCCATGAATGTAGATGCTGTTCTTCATGCTTAAATATTCCAGGAAATTCAGCTTCAGCGGTGTGCGGTGTGATCCATAACCTGTGGTATAAGCGCCATAATTGGTAAAGTAGTCTTCCCTGTAATAAGGATTCATCATCGCGGGCGTCAACTTTGCCCCTTGTATGATGGTAAACAGGTTCCAGACCACCATATAATCCAGGTTATTAAAATCACTGTTCTGGCCGCCATCGCCACGCTTGCCAAAATCCTGCAGCCGGTTTGCATTGGACCATTGCCAGGCATTCTGACCCGAAAAGTCTTCATCTTTGCCGTAATCCGGGCCGGTGGTGGTGTTATTGCGATAGAACTGATGACCTTTATCGTAGGAATGGCAACCACAGAAAGGAGCATCGCTCAGCAAGCGTTCATAGCTTTCATTGTGACCATACTCCTTCTCCTCCGCATTGAACCAGACCGTACTGCCGGGACCCTGGCCATTAATGATCTGCCACTCCAGCGGCAAATGGGGCCAGGCCCATTGCTGCGACGACCCGTGCTTGGCGATCTTCTGCTTGGTGGTGTTCTTCAGCGTTATTGTCGGACCAAAGATCCCAAACAACTTAAACCCGATCTTCCAGTTGTTCGCAAAGGTGCTGTAGGTATTGGCGTAGAACAATTCATTGGAACCTCCCTGGGCAAACTGGGCAGCATTGGGCACCTGTAGCAGCTGGTAAGCCGCTTCCCACGCCGGATTTCCCGTTGTGTTCACCATTTGTCCATAGGAATGCGGATAGCTGTAGGCGCGATTGACCAGGCCTATATGCGACAAACCCGCGACAGCACCTACCGACTGAAGGAATATCTGTCCACCGCCGGCATTGCAGGCATTGTTGGACGAAGGGTCGCCCACACAGCGATTGGTTACCGGGTTACACACCGTAAACTCGGGATGTGTATGACAGCCGTTAAAAGCAGGCCATTCAAATATCCGGTACAATTGCTCACGGGCGTTCTCCCTCAGATTGGTACCATTATAGGTGACATTGCTTCCGAGCAGCCAACCCGTCATGCCCATCCCATTGTACAGCATGCCGATCTGGTCCTGCGACTCTTCGGCCGGACCACGCGCCCAGGGCCAGTTGGCGGCCGTATAGCCATTGGGCATTTGGGCTGTATGCCCGGGAACAGTAGCTTGGGAGCCAAAGCCCTCCTCTATATCCACCTGCGGCGTATTGTAGTAAAAGCCCGGCCGGTGAAAGTGGTTCCAATTGTATTCCACAAAGGTGCTTAAAGTGACCATAGAGCCCTGGCTGGTATGAAGGCTGGGCACATCGTCACGGATAAAAAAGCCATTGAGATCGTCATCCTTTTCGATCCCGGGAAGGTCGGGTGTGCCGCAATAGGGATAAACCCTGTCGTAATCGCGCCAGGCGGGTTCAGCTTTCTTGTCCAGCCGGTCAAAGGCGACCTGCGCATAATACAATTCTTCTTCGGTACGGCGGGTGCTTAAGCCGCAATCGTGGAGGATACGCCATTCGCCGGCCAGTGCATTCATATAATTACCCAAGTGCTGCGTAGCGTCTCCCCAGTAAGCTTTGTCATTTTTACCGTTATCGCGGAATTTCCAATGTTCCATAGGGATGCTTTCGCCGCAGGCGGTCCCTATTTTCATAAAATCATTTACGAGCCGGTAGCGATACCACCAGTACTTTTCGAGGTTCCGGTATTGGGTCTGGGTATAAGATGTGACCCGCTGCGCCGACAAATTTTGCGCAGTCAGTATACCCAATAAAAGGATTATATATTTTTTCATAGCGTTTACATTATGTGTGCTGATAAAAGTAATCATGCGTGCATTTGACCGGCGAAAACACATCGGCGGCGTAAGGATAAGCGTAGTGGCTTCCTTCCATAGTACCGGGCGCTGTCGCAGCAGGCGTACCTTCTCAGAATAGCGCCGGTAACATTTCTTAGCCATAAGGAACAGCACCTCGCCCTATACCGGATGAGGCTAACCTGCTTCTTTACCCGGAGGCCAGGCCAAAGCATCAAACGAATAACAAAGCCGGCAAGGGTACGATCAGCGTCCCTGTTATTGTCTGCGAGCGTCCATACGCCGTTGCCGGCGCCAGCTTGTCTGCGGGCTATGCTGCTCCGGTCTATCCCAACTTATCATCCTGCCATCCATAGATAGCTATGTCAGGCCTTACCTTATTTGTGCCGTGTATCTATACGCCGGGGCAAATGCTATTCATTAACGATTCTGTGCCGCCTGCACTTTCAGGGCATCGATTTCCTTTTGTTGCTGCAATATGTAAAGCGTCAGCTCTTCGACTTTCTGGAGCAGCCGGGCATCCATTTTCTGCAGGTCAATTCCTTGCGCTACCGCTTCTGCTGCAGAGGGGACATCCGGCAAATGTTTGTTCTGCTGAATGAATTGTTCCAGTTGGGGAAGCGTGCGCATTTTGTAATCCTTGCCAAATACATAGTCTGCCCAGTCGGCTGTATTCATTACCGCTACCCGTACCCTTTCGGTAAGGATACCCGATTCAACATACAACTTATAGTCGCCCGGTGTAGGTATATTCTGAGTAATGAAAGAAGAGCCGATAGTTACTTTTCCGTCGCCGCCGATCCGCATCCTGGTAAGGCTGCGTATGTCGTCATTGGACAGGTTGCCGGGCGTGCCGCCTGTTTTATACCTTGTAGCAAAGGACAGGTTACCGCCTATATCGCCATAAATAACCTGGCCGCCATTGCTTTCCCCGCCGTCGCCCAGATAGGTCCAGGGCTTCTGGAGGTTCCCGTCATGAGCGATATTGAAGCCTATGTATCCGGTACCATACAAGGTATTGTCCCCACCCCAGCTGGCGCCGATGGCTGTCCGGGCCGCCCAGGATTTCAGTGTGATCAATCCGTTGTCTGTATAATAATTCCCCAGCTGGTCGGGGCCGCCTAGCTGCTGCGCATAAGTATGGCCAGCCGAAACGATAGTCAGAATAGAAATAGTGAATTTGAAAAAGTTCTTCATTTTGAATGATGTTAGTTGATGTGAAAATAAATGGCGTGTCACTGCAGGCAATGCCTGTGTCGGGCGCGGCCCGAAGCCTTTCAAGGCTCATCGCTGTCTGTCCAAGGAATATACTACGCCGGCCGTACTAAGGCCAGCCAGGTCTATGGGCATTACCGGAGATGAGATATGGCCGGGCCAACGCAAGGATGCTTAAGCGGGCTTTTTCATCATAGGCGATATGTTTTGGTATTTATGATCGGGTGATGGCCGGCCCCGGATGACCTGGCCCCGGGACCATAGCAAACCTATTACTACCGCTCTGATAGCGATAGTCCCGATCGTTTTCCGGTGGCTGCCAATCGTTTTCTGCTGGTTTTTCCGGGGAAATCGCGAGGCTGTTTACCCGGGAGTATAGGCATGAGCGTTGCTGGTAATGCTTTACCCTGGGTATAGCGATCCGCCGTAGCCTGGCCTGTTATTTTGTGATAGCCCTGTGAAGCTGAAAAGGCGGGTTTACCCTTGCAATGCCTTTTGAGCCATATGGTATACAAGGGATCAACGGGATAAAGCACTCAAAATCCCTTAGGCAAGCTGCAACCCGGGTAACAATGTGAACTGTAGAAATGAGGTAAGGCCTTACTGTAGACACCACATTGCCATACGGAGATCTGCGGGCGTCACAGTAGTATTTCCTTAATGAACCAAATCAAGACACCAGGACGCCAGGCACGATTAAAAGAAGCCGTAGTGCCGTTGTGAGCGAAGAAGAAGATGCGGAATACTTTTGTTTACGGCATTCATAAACCTGGAGGCGGCAATAAGAAAGGTCGTTGTAAAGGAAAATGTGCTAAGAAACGCATTTTTTCAATGGTGCGTGAGCACTTTAATCACCTCTTCCCGCTTTCGCGTGGATACGGGTACTTCGATGCCACCTTTTAAAACGAGGTAGCCCTCACGGTGATACAATTCCACGTGTTCGAGATTGACGATATAGGAATTGTGGACGCGGATGAAAGAAAAGGACGGTAGCAATTTTTCATATTCCTTTACCGACCTCGAAACGGTGATCTTCCTACCGTCAGTAAGAAAGAACAAGGTATAGCCGTTGTTGCTCTGGCAGTATAAGACTTCTTTGCGTGGTACGACCCGTATGATATTGTGTTCTTTTAAGACAATGCGGTCGCAGCCATCAGCGCTCATCATATGCTGGTGGGCGACCGATATCTGGTCGCCCGATTGCCGGGGAGCGCCGCCCGCTTTTTCCAGGGCGGCCATCAGCTCCGCCTCATCTATTGGCTTCAGCAGGTAGTCCAGCGCGCCGAGCTTCACTGCTTTGATCGCATGCTCATTGTAGGCAGTGATGAAAATGATCTTAAAGCTGATCTCCGGTAAGCCCGAGAGCAGGTCGAAGGCAGTACCATCCTCCAGCTCAATATCAAGCAGAACCAGATCGGGAGCGGTAGTCGTCAACAATACCCGGGCAGCAGCGACAGTGCTGCAAGTGCCCGCGACGAAAACCCCGGGCGGCTTCCCCATCATCGACAAAAGCGCATTCCTGATCGGGAGATTATCCTCAATAATCAAAACGCGGAGCATCGGATGAGTATAATAGTAAACAATCCGCACTGTAACAAACAGTGCGGCTATGGTGTTGACGGAAAACGGGCATCTTTTACTGTATTATCTACTCATTATGAGACAATATGCAAATTAAGTATTCTTTCCAATTGTGCATATTTAATTTTGATGCCATTGCCCCGCGCACATGCCACGCATGCGCCTGTTCATGCGGTTATTTTGCTCACAGAGGCACAATGGTACAAAGAGGGACGCTTTAAACATAGTATGTGCGTTTGCGCGCTATAAATACCCGGGATCCTTCTCTGCACATGCTGCGCAAGCTTCGATCAGGATGCAGTGTGCGTGCTATAGGATGCGCCTGTTCATGCGGTTATTTTGCTCACAGAGGCACAATGGTACAAAGAGGGACGCTTTAAACATAGTATGTGCGTTTGCGCGCTATAAATACCCGGGATCCTTCTCTGCACATGCTGCGCAAGCTTCGATCAGGATGACAGTGTGCGTGCTATAGGATGTGCCTGTTCATGCGGTTATTTTGCTCATGGAGACACAACGGCACAAAAGGATCATAAACAGATCATCGTCCATAGTTACGCCGCGCCGCCGTGGGCAATACAATCTAGTGCCTTTGCGCCTCGAGCGCGCTAACAAAGCATTCGGGGTTATTCACCTGGGCCGGCCCTTTTTGGGGAAAATGCCCGACGCTGATCCCGGGGCGTTCGGGCCAGGCTACGGTCAAAAGTAATAGGAAAGACCAAGCCTAAGGCCCAGCCGGCTTAAGGGTATCTCAAACGGCTGTTGGACATTCCTGCGTCCCTGAGTGAAGCCAAGATTATACTGTACATCGTTTTCATAATACGTCGTACGCTGCTCCTCAGGGATCTTATTCAACAGGTCTTGTCCGTCCTCCGAATAAGACACGATCGTTTTTTGCTTTGCATCCAGATTGAGAGCCGTAACATTGATCTCAGCCAAGGCCCACAGGTGCTTGACAATCCGGTACTCGCCTCCGATCCCGGAGGTGAATCCCAAAGAAAATCTCGTTTTTACTTCAGCATTGGTCAGCCTGTTAGGGTATGCCAGGTCCTCGATATAAAATTTTGCCCCGAGGGGTAAAGCCAGGCCTGCTTTTGCATGAATAAAAAAGTTTGTTCCCAGGGGGTATCGGTATTTGATCGCCGGCGACAAAAGCAGCAGATTACCAACATGGGTTGTGCTGGTAAACAGGTCTCCGAATTCCTCGAGCGTTTCCCTGTAGGTCTTTTTACTTTTCGACAGGCCGATTTGTATGCCCAGGTCAAAAGCCAGGTTGGGGCTGATACAATAGCCGATGCTGCCGTTGATCCAGTAGCCCGCTGCAAAAGAGGTCTTTTTGGTTGTGCTGCTCAATGAGACCGGGTTGCCGCCCGCCGATGGCGCCAGATAAGTTTGGATATATTGATCTTCAAAACCCCTGTTGCCCAAAACCGGGATAGCATATTCACCGCTCAAATTGACGTAAAAGCGGCTATTATCCTTTGCATAAGATAAATTGGTCGCAGCAGCTAAAAGTAAAAGTGTGTAAAGCCTTTTCAAGTTCATCGTATTTCAGGTTTGTTTTAGAGATGAGTATTAATTGTCGTTTTAAACATTATTGGGTGATATGTCCCCGGGAGCATGGATTTATTTATGTTACCATCCCGTCGAAAAGACGGCTACAAATGGTGCTTCGACGGGCTCAGCACCGTTATCAAAACGAATTTGACTAATGTTTCCAATATCGGGATAGTCAGCTTTATTTATTTCGAGAACAGGTAAATAGGCTTGCCATTGTCCGTATGGATGTCGGTGGTTTCGGGAGCATCTTTTCCGTTGAAACGAACTATGGTAAAGGGATTATCACAATAGCAACGGTCTCTTGCGCCAGCTTCGCTGCCGATATCTGCGACTTCTACGTATAACGTGTCGATATCGGCGTTGGGATATTCCAAATACATGGTGTTGACACCCTCGCCGCGAATAATGTATCTGGCGATGTATCCACTGCACAATACGCCTTTTCCATCCAAGCCACCCGAGCTCCTTGAAGCTGGAAAGAGAAACGTTCTATCATCATAATTCCAGGGCAGGCTATCAATCCGATTGCCATTTTTATCATAATAAAAGAGTTTAACCTTAGCTAGTATCGAGTCATCTAAAATCTGTCCATCCAGTTTAATTTGAAAAAACAAGACATTAGGTGGAAGAGCAGGAACACGTTTCGCCTTACATGCGACAAAAACAAGGCATAAAGAAATAACTACTCCCGAGATTGATTTTCTCATTGTTATGGAATTATGGATGGACATTATGGAGAATGCTTCTTGAATATTGATAAGCAGCATCGGTAGCCCAATTGCCCGTCTGGAAATAGAACCCGTTTTCATTGCCGTCCCATCCCCAATTCATATGCAAGTGAAAGCTCGTACTACGGCAGGGATTAGCAGACACTCTGTAGCCGTCACAAAGCCAGGTGTGGCATTTGCCATGCTTAAAATGAAGCTGTAACCAATTGACCTGTTGTGTACAGCCATCCAATATTACAGGCCTGCCGGCGTCTATATCGGCTTTTATTGTCCAGCGGCCTGCGTTGTTGTCATAATCATCATACTCACCGAATGCTCCGTAATAAAGATAATTTCCAAAGAAGTTCCTCAGGTCTTTGGTCTTCGCATCGGATCCACCGCAAGCCCAATTCATATTCACCGTCTGACCAACATTAAGCATGAGGCGCTGTACACCCGTATCTCCAGCATTGCGATTCATAGCGGCATAATTATAGTTATATACCGTACTGGGAGCAGCCCAAAAATGGGCAAGAATGGCTCCAGCTGTGGCTACACAACCGGTGGGCGCTCTGCCACAATCTTCTGTGCACCCCCCAACAGGAATAAGGTTGTTATAAGTGCATTGCTGCCCCCAATTATTATTGAGCCATGGACCTTTAAAGCCTATAACGTCGGGTGCGCATATAGACAGGCGTTCTATCGTTCTGAGCAGATTAAGAACCCTGTTGTCGTAAACAGCCGGTGCCCGCAGGCCTATTTGCAGCCATGACGAACGGTTGCCATCAATGTCATCCGTAATTTCCTCTTTTCGTATGGCATCGATCACGGCACTTGTCGTGGTGAACCATATTGAACAGGTACATCGTCGGAATACCGTCTTCATTGTTGAACGTTATGGTTGAGGCGATCTGCCGTTTGGTTATTTTATTCTCGCCACCCATAAATAGATCGTGTGTGATCCATTGTGCTATGTCAGCTGCATCGTCCACTGTCACGAAGTTAGGATCTGTCACGCTGAATAGCATTGCGTGAGCGGGCTGTGATGCTTTTGTTTGTGTCTCGCTCAAAGGTGATTTTTGGCAGGATTGGCTAATAATAGTAATTGCCAATAATCCTATCGCCGTTAAGGACTTTAATATACTCAGGTTTTTCATGGGGTTTGTTTAGCGTTAGGAATAGCTTTCCATTCAACAAGGTGATTAAAGTGTATCTTCCATTTCTGAGTTTAGGGCAACACCACGAGCGTATCTAGATTGCTTTTCCCAAGAAAGGACAGATCATTTGCAAAGACAAATTGAATTGTAAATACACCTGGATGTTGTAATTGATATAAATTGGTCGCATCAACATGGGTATGCTTTTGTGAAGGCCTAATATTTAAAAACGGACCAGGGTTAAGGCCTTCAACATACGACACTCGTTCAAATGGCTCTGGCGATCTAGAAGTACCATCTATCTTTTGGATGACGAAATAGTAATCATTTAGTAAATCATTCTCATAACCTGTTGCCAAGTATTTGGGAAACCGGATAGCCTTTTTGACTTTATTAATAAAAGAAACTTGATATTCGAGCACGGTTCTCCCACTTTTTAAATTTAGGGTGTCATTTTTTAATTTGAATGAAACAGCGGACAAGCTTTCTCTTCCTCTAAACGATAAAAAGAAAGCCAAGGCTAAAATAAGAATGCCGGTGATTCGCATATTTCTTGCCATTTCTTAAATAGTTTTGGGGTTCAATCTGTTAACCAATTGCCGCGGTATCGCTTCCAGGCGATCTGATAATCGTTGATCGACAGCATTACGAAAATCGATACACATACATGAGGGCGCTTGCCGGGGCACTTACCGTACAATAACTGTGGTAAATCGACGTCAACGAAAAACAGCTTTGTTGTGGAATCCACTTCATAGTTATATAGAAGCAGCAATTGCTAATCCTATATAGCAATAGACTGACTCCATCGAAAAACTAACTCTGGTAGTTATGGCAAAACAACAAGGGTATCCAAATTACTTTTCCCAAGAAAGGAAAGATCATTTGCGAAAACAAACTGGACGATATAGATTCCCGGAACTTCTATTGGATAAAAGTTGGTAGCAAATTCCTTGGTGTGTCTCTGAGAAGGCTTAATATTTAAAAACGGGCCAGGGTTAAAAGCTTCAAAATATGACATTCGCTCGAAAGGCTCCTGAGAGCGGGTAGTATCGCCTATCTTGTGGATAATGAGATAATAATCGTTTGTCAAATTGTCCTCATAAGCAGCCCTCAAGTGGTTAGGGAACTCGATATTTTTTTTCGTATTATTTGTAAAAGAGATTTGATATTGAAGTGAGGTGCTTCCATTCTTTAATGAAAGCGTGTCATTCTTTATTTTGAACGAAACAGTACTTAAGTGTCCTTTTCCTTTAAAAGAAATTAGAATTAGACCGGCCAAAAGTAGGCAAACAGTGGATAGTCGCATAGTTTGAGTTATTTTTTTAGGTAGTTGGTAGTGAGATTGATTAGCCATTTATCTGCTTCTTTGTTCGCCTTATCTAATAAGGGTTTAAATGTAGCTTGATCTTCCTTGTTTAAGTTACGGTAGTATTCATTAAATTTTGTTCTCCATGATCCAATGCTTCTTATAGAAGAATTTTCTGGTAATTTTATTGTTTTAGGCAGTCGGTCGCCAAATAAGTATTTTGAACTGACGCTACGATCATTAGGCAATATGTTGAAATAATTTGCAAAAAACTCTCTTTTATTGTGACCCGTTACAACGTCGTTTAAATGATCTCGTTGATTGGTGTGCCCAAACTCATGCGCTAATGATAATATCGCGGGTGCCATGTTTTCAGGTCCGCCCTTTACTGAACCAGAGTAAAAATAATCTTCTGTGGAAATTATATACCTATGACCTACATTTGTGCTTCCTGCAATAGTCTCATGTTTGCCATTAATAAATCCAGTGGTGGAACCTAGGTCTTTAAGCTGGTAATTATTTATAATCGTATTAATCACAGACGCCTCTCCCTTATCGTTTATTTCAACTTTTTTTAGCATATTGTAGGTAGCTTCTGCTAAAGAGGTAGTCTTCCCATCTGTTCCAGTTGTTACTGACCGATCCCATGGACCATACAGCGTATTTCCATCGCTCAATTTTACCGCTTCCAAACCTTCAAGCTCGATTGCATTCACTACTTTGTTTTCAGAGAAGGCATAAGTGCTGTTGAACTCATATTTATCAGCTAAAGGGTCAATCTGCCAAAACCTTCCTATTTGTGGATCATGTTCTCTATATTTAAAGCTATACATATTTAGTCCAAAGTCATCTTCGTGGCGCTGGCTCTGAAATTTAATATCATTTTTCTTCGCATTGATGGCCTGGCTGGTTTGTATGGTCAGACCAAAGGGGTAATAGTGGTCTTCTTCTAACACTTTACCTGTATAATTTTCGATCATGATGTTGTCGAACCATACATCTTTACCGATACTCTGGTTGTCGACATAGACCAGCACATAACCATCGCCGGGGCTTACCACGCCGATTTCCGGGGGACCGTTGAATTCAGGTATCGGTCCAAAGGTATTCCAGCCGCTGATGCCATCGAAGGGTACCTGGGTCACGCTGCTGCTTTTATCGACCAGTTGCAGTTTATTATCAAAGAACAATACGTTCAGGTGCGCCCTGGGACGATCCGGATCGTCGTTGGCTGACAGGTTATTGAGCTGGCCGATCAGGGAAGGATTCGATAAGGCATTTTTTACGATCCGCACATTCTCCGGCAACTCATCGATGGGTATGCCTGCGTAGGTATTGCCCTTCAGCAAGGCGCTCATCAGCGATTCCACCACGGCCTCCGGCCCGCTGTCCCCGTTTGACTTGAATTCACCTTCATAAAAGGCATCTGATTTAACAATAAAGCGGTCACCGGGCATGGTCTTCAACATGATAGCTGTACCGACACGCTTGTCGCTGCCGTTGAGCCTTGCTGCCATACGGTCCTCGGGATCATTGCTGCCGGGCTTGCTGTCCCGTACCGTTGGTATATTGTCAAAGATCAATTGCTCTATATTGGCCAGCGAGATCTCGTGCCGGGCTAAGTATATTTCGTCAATAGGTGCCGCATTAATGGTGCTGCGTACATTGCCCAGGTGATCTTTTACAAAATAGTCGTACACAAATTTCGTTTCACCTGTACTGTTAACCACCGGACGACTTTTCCCTTCAGTATTTCTAAAATATTGAAGCGTATCGTTCTTATAGACAAAGTTACCGATATAATCATATCTATCCTTCGTCCCTACACTATATGTTTTGACACGCTTTTGCAATAGGCTTCCGGAAATGTCGTATACATAGCCGATCTCACCTGCAGGCAGTTGGATAAAAGCAGGTTTGTTGAGATAGTTATAGAGGATCGGACTGGTGATCTGTTTGTTAGCATCGGTGAGCATATTGCCATTGGGATCATAGCTGTACTCCTGGGAAGCGTTGGCATTGTCTTTGAAATCGGGCAACGACACCGTCGCGGAAGGCACTACTAGATCCTGCACCTTAACCAGCTGGTTGCTTGCCGGTGCATAAGTATAGCTGAGCTGGTCCATGTCTATTGGGGCATTGATACCAGGCGGGTTGATGCCCCGCTGGTTCATGTGCTGGAGGTTGCCGTTCAGATCATAATCCATACCGGAAGCGGTATAATCATATGCTGCATTGGACCACTGGTTCGCCGCATTCTGCCGCCTGTATTCTGCATGGCTCAGCCGGTTCAGCATATCGTAGCTATAGCCATAAGCTTCTACAGGCGCATTATTGCCTGCCTTACGCCAGGTAATGCCGGCGATATTTCCGTTAAACAACCTGCTGCCAAACCCCTGATCATAGTATAAGTTCTCTTCGAATAAATGGGTGCTGTCTGGTACATTATTGGTATTGGCTACGTCTATGTGGTTCAGCAAGCCCCGCATATTGTATTCCTGCAGAGTGTTCCCGGCCGGGGTCTGTTTCGTTACCATGCGGCCCATGTGGTCATAATAATAATTTGCAACTGCGTATTCAATGCCGTTATCGGTTTGTTGGGTGATCTTCGTCAGTTGGTCATCCCCTCCGGCTCGCTCCAAACCACGCTCAAAAACGGTAACCAATTTACGCTGTGTGTGTGGTCCATCAGTACTGTTAGCGATGGGTTTCGCTTGAGGGTTTTCATGACGCAGAATGTTTTTCCATATCGACCCCTGGAAATAATATATGTTTGAGCTGATGTCTAGACCACCATTTAGATTCTCTGATTGGGCCTGGATGTTTCGCCCATCATCATCATAGTAGTTTACGGTTGTGAGGTAGTCGCCAAGGCCATCGGGGAGTAAAACTCTTTGTTTGGTTGCGGTTACCATCCCGCGTAACACTGTAGCATTCTTCGGGAACACATACATGGGACTGCCCACCGGAATTTGTCCGTTATATTGTGCTGGATCGAAATTGAATGCGGGAGTCTGGTCATAGCCATCGTAGTAAGTGTAACTCAGGATGTCACAGTAATTTAAGCTCGAAGGATAATCATGGTAAAGGTTGTAGTTCTTGGCATAATAGAGCCAGTGATTAGACGGGTAGGTCGAATTATCCTCCATTACGGCGGCAAAATCCTGGCGGGTAGTGCCTGTAGCCTGCCCTTTACCGGTAACGATGGGACGATCCAGGATATCGTAAAAGGTAAACGACCACCAGCCACCGGCCTGTCTCAGGTTGCCATCCTGGTGAAATACCGGCCGGTCCCGCTTGTCGTACACGTAATATTCTACTTCTTTTCCCGGGATCTTCTTCTCTACCATGCGGCCACGGCCATCATATACGTAACTGTAGCAAAGCCCGGTAGCAACGGCCGTTGTTATGCTCCAGGTATTGCCCGATTCGGTTCGTTGATCTATGGCCAAGGGCGGGATCACATAGCGTAGCCGCTGCATATCGTCGTACACATAATAGGTGCAGGCATAACCGTTATGCGCCGTAGGCGGCTGGTGGTTGTCGAAAGCGAAGGATTTCTTCAGCACGATCCGGCCTGCCTTGTCCTTGTATTCCATGCTGAATTTGCCGTCTTCATCGGTTGTCGTCAGCACACTGATCTCGCCGGCATTATAGTACCCGTTGGATACGGGCAGATCGGTTCCGGCATTGCCGATGCTCCATAGCCGTACTTCGCCGGCCTCATTGGAACGGTATTCATAACCGACGCCTCTGCCGGCGCCCACCCAGCTGGCTCCGGGCGGCAATTGCTTCGTCACGCGGTCCAGCGGGGAGTTGTCGTATTGGGTAAGGCTGAAGGGATGCTCCGTGGCGCTTACAAGGTGGTAAAAATCGACGAAGTGGGTAAACGCGGCTGCGTCGAACTTGCCATCGGAGGCCGTCGGTGATTTGGCATATTGCAGGTAGTGGTAACGTTCCCGGCCGGCCTCATCATAGACATAAGGCTGCACGATATCGGCGCCGCTGGCATGCGCCTTTTTCGAAACTGTCTGCAGCGGGCGGCCTATACCATCGACAAAGGCCGTAGTCTGCCGGTAGGCCTCGCCGGCGGGTGGCCAGGTGGGCGTAGGCACATCCGGCGCTTGGGTAGTCACAAAGTTATACAGCGTATTGGAGGGCTGATTGTACAAATAAGGATAGGAGATAGATACCGTGCCTGTGCTGGGTGGCTGCGGTATATTGGTGGTAGGATCGCTCAATTGCTGGGCCATCAAGGTCCCGGGGCCGATCATTACCGCCGGCAAAATAAGGCAGATGCACTTCAGTATTGTTTTCATGATGCTTATTGCGGGGTCTGATAATTATAAGTATGTTTTTTGACGATATTGCCGTCTTGGTCCTTTACCAGCAGTAGTCGGCCAAAGGAATCATAGTCGTAAAAGGTGATCTTGCCCCTGTCGTCGCCTACGGAGGTGACGTTTCCGGTAGCGGGATCATAGGTATAATTGGTCATACTGGCTTCGGCCGGGTACAGCCGCACATCGTCGAGGAAGATATTGAAGCCGCCCGCCGGGCCGGAAATAGTCACCGCATTAACACCGTCTCCCGGAATCAGGCATTCGTAATATTTCCAGGTATTGTTCAGGGTCCTCAAGGCCTGGCCCAGGGCTACGGTTGTCCCGCCGCGGCTTACTACTGGATTGGTGCCGGCCGACCAGAAGGACAGGATGTAATTGCTGCCGGCTTTGGGTATACTTCTTGAGCTGACAATATTGGTTGGGCCGCCGGAGGGCAGCATTTGGTAATAGGCTTTGCCGGTCGCTCCGCCGCCATCCCTCAAAATACTCGCCGGATTAAAGCGCCAGTTGCCTTTATTGTCGTTGGTATTGTAATCCTCGTAATGGCCTTCGAAACCGGTATAGGCGTAGGCGTCTTGTGTAACGACCGCACCCCGTGTCACGGAAGTAGCAAAGCCATTGTTATAATCCCAGGTATAGCTTTCGTTGGGGCCGGAGGGGCGCCATACCGAAGCCGCCCTTGTGGGCGCGCCGATCAGGTCCGGTGCATAGAGCATGCTGTCCTGTAGCTTGTAGTGGCTGTCAAAAGTGAACGTCCCTGCTCCGGTGACGGCGGCAGGTGTATAATTGGGCGCCAGCGCCGATAGTGGTTCGGAAAGTTCCATTGTCCGGAGGGAAGCCACATCGTACCGGTCCGGATGGTATTGGTACAGGCTGGCATCGATGATCCTTTTCTGGTCGGGCGGCGCATTAACGTCGGCGGGCATTCTGTAGGTTACTTTCTCGACGGGCAGGTTCTTGATGCGCAGGTTCGCAAATGTGATTCGGAGGGCAGCGGCGCTGGGGTCCGCGGCATTGTTGGACTGGTAGCCGGGGGCGCTGTTGTAGCTCACCGTTTGCTCAGTCTTTACACCATCGCTGCCTATACTCGTCGTGCTGGCAATATTGCCATAGGCGTCGTAGGTAAAGGATTGGGCTGTGCTTATGGGTGTCGTGCCCTGGTACAGGGTTTCGGTCACTTTCTTCAGCGGTACATTGTAGTAGTATTTCCTGTAGCTGTAAAGGCGGCAGGCATTATAGTCGGCGCAGGCTTCTGTGCGGCCATACAAGGTTTCCCTTTGATGCTCCTTGAACCGGTCGAAGCGTTGAATTCCCTTTCCGAATTTCTGCTTCCGGTCCGCCGCCAGGTCATACTCATAGACTTTGTCGCGGACTTTCTGGTTGGCACTGTTATAATTGATTTCGCTCAGCAATAGCCCACGTTCCAGGGAATTGGAGCTTAGCTTATACAGGTCGCTTTCGTACACATTGATAAAAAAGGCCCGATCGCCGATCTCATCCATGCAGCCCGGATCGTCATAATTGCTATAGCGGTAAACGGTCTTGCTGCCGTCGCTGCTTACTTCCGTAACTTCGCCATAGGTAACCGACTTTACATCTTCGCCAAAGGGGTTAAACTCATTGTCGGAGGCCAGGCTCAGGTAACTGCCGTTAGGCGCGCAAAAATTGACGAAGCGGCTTTGCTCAATATATTTGCTCCTGCCGGAGAGGATGCCGCTGGAAGTCGTCCCGCCACCGATAAAGTTCTTGGTGTAGTAATAAGACTTGGTAATGACGGGACTGCTGTAGCCGGGATTGACGGTTATCGTTTTGATCCTCAACCCGCCGGCATTGGTATTGCTCCCGGCATTTTCCAGCGAAACGGTTCCATATGTTGCTCCCGGCTGATTATTGACCGTTACTTTTTGAAATTGTGCATAGTTGTTGAGCTCATATTCGAAGGTGGCCTTGCCCCCAGTAGGATAGGTGATCGATTTCATGTTACCGATCATGGCCAGTGGCAATGAAGGCAAGCGCCATGCCGTATTGGAATATAAGGAGCCTGCCGTGAAATTAACACCGTTATAATAGCCCCATTGATCCTTCATCAGTGAGCGATATTTAGGTACCTGTTCTTTGCTATAATAGTCAAAGGCGTAGTTTTCCTCATTTTCGCCGTTGTTGCCGGCTATCGTTACCGTATTCAGGAACAGGCGCTCGGTAGCGATGTTGTTATAGCCAAAGCGGATCGTTTTTTGAACGGCCCCTTTTTTGTCGGCGACGATGATAGAATCCAGCTTGGGACTGAGATCGGCGATTCTGGACCTGGGCCAGGGCTGCCAGACATGCGCATGCCTGGGATAAGTAAAGTCCGGCCAGCCGGTGTATTGCGAGCTGATCTTGACGGCCCATATCGTTTTATCAAATTCATCGAGGTCAACGGGTTGTGGGGACCCGTTATCCCAGGTTACACTGTCAAATACCTGCTGCACCGATTGCGACCGGTTAAAGGTAATGTCCTGCAAGGGCGTTTCGATGCTTTTCAGATAGCAGGGGGTGATCACTGAAGCGGCCAGGGTAACCGGTGTAGTGGTCCCGCTCGAATACATAGTGGAGTACGTCGTGCTGGAAAGCGTACGGTAATACCTTACCAGGTTATATCCCCGCTCATAATTAAAGTTAATAACAACACCCTGGGGACTGATGATCCGGGTCAGGTACCAGGCCGTAGGGCTGATATTAAACACATCGCCGGGCTTATCATTGAAAAGGTTGAAATTGTCGTTTCCGCCTCTTGAATAGTCAATCGCATTCAGGTCCCCGCCGAAAATGTATTTCAGGCCATCCGGCGTCGTGATCGTAAACTGGGTGATCATCTTGTTGATCCTCATCCGGGTTACCGAACCCGAATCAAAGGTTACCGGCTCGTCATTAACTTCATGGCTCACTTCCAGGCCGAGGTTGCTTTGTGATCTGACGCGCCATATACCTTGCTCATCCATGAACAAGGTGCCGGAATAGCCTCCAAAAGAAAAATTGTAATCATCCGGCATGCCGTCGGCGAGGTACTCGGGATTCCAATGGCTGGGTGCGTCAAAATAAGGCGCAAAAGTCAGCAATCTTGCCTCCGTGTTCCAATCAGCCGTATTCAGCTTATTGCCACAAAAAAGGAAGCCTTTTTCCATATTGGCAAAATGCTGCCCGTTACGATCGGGGAAAACATAGTCATCGGGCATACCCTTAACGCTGCGGCTGATCACGCCTGCCTGCAAATTCCAGTTCAGACCTACCCAGGTCGGGTGCTGATCCACGCGAACACCGGATGCATCATAGTTGAGCCCGATGGGGATGTTGATCCCATAATAAGATACGGTATGCAGCGGGATGCTGATGTTCGGCTGCCCCGTAGAGAAGTTGACCGGCACGATGCCGCCCCTCGTTAGTGCAGCTGCATTTTCCGATGGCTGGTTGACGGCAATACCCAGACCCGCAGCAATAGAAGTCTGCCCGTGTACCGCAGTGCCGCCCGCAAAGGATAATACCAACCCGATTATCCTAATGAAACTTCGCTTCATAAAATTGTTATTTAGCGTTATATTTTAAAAATACTTGAACAAATCCTTATATTCCTACCCGGCCGTAACGAGTGAAATTGAATGTGTTTTGTTGCAAAAAGAGTAACAAATTAATTGCTTATAAAAAATAATGCAATTGTTAACCACATGCAAAGATTATTAAAATAAATTGTTTAAGCACCCGTGGAAACACCTGATGTATACCTTTCGACCTTTTAAGTGACAGTGCTATTTCACCTTCATTAGCAATTATAAAATAGTACTTCCCAATACATTGATGCTGTACCAAAAACCAGCGTCAATAATAAATAACCTGGAAAAATTACTGGCTAAAACCTGAGAAAATGATTCAAACAGGATTTACCTTAAAGTATTCTTTAAAAATTACCCGGCCAGGAATAGCCGGGTCTGTGCACTAACCAATTAACGAAGCACTATAAAAATGCTTCATGCAAAAAAGCCATGTCCGGTAAGGGTCTTAGGGACCTGTATACTTAAGCTGCCCTCGTTTTGAGGATAGGGCAAAATAACACGGTCTCTTTTTTTATGAAAAATTATTGCCCTCAACTGCGG
This sequence comes from Taibaiella koreensis, assembly GCF_003545715.1. Classification (GTDB taxonomy): domain Bacteria; phylum Bacteroidota; class Bacteroidia; order Chitinophagales; family Chitinophagaceae; genus Taibaiella; species Taibaiella koreensis. The sequence continues at coordinate 20,919 of NZ_QVNU01000009.1, read as the reverse complement.
GAACTTGAGCCAACTGACGGTTTAAGTGCTTTTACCAGCCGATTGCTGTCTCTATTGACAAAGAAAACGGACATCAAAAAACGACATCATTTCATTTACCGTTAATGTCAGGCATTATTATTTAAAGGCCCCCCTTGCGGCGAAACTACACTTCAGATGTTCTATGTCCAGGTAATGCATTAATATTACACCTGTTACCAGGCAAGCCTCAATGCCCAATACTCGATGTCATGCACAGAATAAAAATTATTTCCCTGCACTTAGTTGTGTGGGCTGTTTATACTCTATTTGCCATTGTAGCTTTCAGATTCACTTACAACAACCGGTCGGTAGCCGGTGAGACGACACTGTCATTCGTTATATCGGCTATAATATTCTACTTAAATGGCACCTATTTTCTTCCTAATTTTTACGCTCGTGGAAAGTATTTGTCATATTTCTTACTCGCAACGCTGCTGCTGATCCTGAATTCACTTCTAAAATATGTAATAGGCGAATATGCCCTCTCTTATATCACGGGCATGCCTTCTTCTGTTGCCGGAACATCCTTTTTACATCTTGCTGTTGTGTATTCCTGGCAGTATTTTACGTTTATGCTTTATTCAACGGGCTATTGGTTTGCGCGGATGCAACTACGGCAGCAAAAAGAAAAAGCCGATTCGGAGCATGAAAAATTATTATTAGAGAATATTGCGCTTCGCGCTCAGATCAATCCTCATTTCTTTATCAATACCATGGAGTATTTCAGGGTTGAGATTGAAGACAGCCATCCGGAAGTTTCGGAAGGTATTACCGCGATGACGACCTTTGTAAACAGCAGCATTGTGGCTACCGACGACAATGGCAAAATACCGCTGTTCGATGAGCTCCGGGCTATGGACAGTCTCATTACCATCTTCAGAAAACGCTTTCCCGGCGCCAATATTGACTACACCAATGAGGTATATGAGGATATACCGATTGTACCCCATGTACTGGTAGCGCCAGTCGAAAATGCATTCAAGCACGGTATCTATACCGATGCCGGCAGCAAGCTGATGATACATATAGAACAGACTGAAGAGGACCTGGTGTTTAAGGTATCCAACAGGAAGGGACACCGTTTAAAAGACAAATCGAGAGGTATTGGCATGAGGTATATCAAAAGTCAGCTGGACAAAGCGTATCCCGGACAATACTCCCTGGAAATCGAAGATAAAGAAGAGCAATATAGTCTGTCGCTGACCATCCAAAATATAATGAAAAATGCCGATCACCTGCTTCATCATTGATGACGAGCCTATGGCAATAAGGAGCCTGACCAGGCTTCTCGAAAAAGCGCCCGGCCTGCAATTATTAGGGACCTCCTGCGATCCGGCATCGGGGCTTGCCTTTTTACGATCTCATAAGGTGGACCTGCTCTTTTTGGACATCAGTATGGAAAGGATTACGGGTCTTGAACTCGTTAGTATGATTAATAATCGTGTAGTATTTACCACCGCTCATGCCGATCTGACTAATGACGCCCTGGCATTTGCCAATACCATTGATTATTTGGTTAAACCGTTTACATGGGAACGATTCGCTATTGCCCTGAAAAAAATTGAGGCCAACTTTCCTGATGTTTCCACGCTAAATCCGGCTAAAGCGGAGGCATCTTATCCAATGAAAACCCCATCAGGCGTACAAAATATTGCGTTCAGCCAGGTAAACTATATAAAGGCCTCCGGCTATTATTCAACGGTCTATTATGACCAAGGTACGGCAGTAGTTAATATCCCTTTGGCCTCACTGGAGGCAATCTTCCCTTCTGCCATCTTCGTGAGAATCCATAAATCCTGCATCGTGAATAAGATGAAGATTGTGAAAACGACCTATGATGAGTTGGAACTGATTGGCGGAACATGCCTGAAATTAAGCCGTGTGTATAAAGACAAACTCACTTTGTAACAAAATCGTCGATATTAGCCCGAATGGCAATTTACTTGCAAAGCCGGGCCTTATACAGCCCGGCTTTTTTATATAGCTTATCCCCGATGCAACGATCGGTATATGCCTGCGCGAAGCCTCCTTAAAGATAAAAAGGTTCTCCGGTTTAGCAGCGAATACATTGGAAACGGCATCCTCGTACCCTTCTTAACGATACGTACATCCCTTTTTCCGGAACCAGGGCGCATTAATAATCACCACGGGGCATACCTGTTGAGAAATTAAATAACTTCGGCCATCATACGCGGGCGATCCCTGTTGAAACCTATAGGTGACCGGTGTCTGCTGCCATGGCTGATAACCAAAATTCAATACTCTATTTTCTTAACGGACATTTTTAACCGCTACTCATGGATGCTAACCCTAAAATACAGCTGCCCTTTTATGTAAGGCTTTCCTGTACCTTAATCTCCGTTACACTCATCATATTGTTAATGCACCTGGGAAGCAGCATATTCATTCCCTTATTCTTCGCAGTACTGATAAGCTTCATGCTGCTGCCGGTTACACAGTGGCTGGAGCGCAGAAGATTGCCACGCGGCCTTGCTGCATTGATTGCCATTCTCCTGTTCGTGCTGGTAATAGCGGGCCTGATATTCTTTATCGGTCAGCAGGTAAGTGATTTTTCCAAAGATATACAGAACCTGAGCGTTCGTTTGCAAACCTGGATACAGGAATTGCAACAATGGATCAGCATGGAGTTTCGTGTAAATTACAGCACCCAGATCTCTTATCTCAGCAAAGCAGGTACGGGTTTTATAAGCTTTGCCAGTGCATTGGCCCAAACCTTCTTTGTTACCCTCGGCGGCTTCCTGATCTGGACAATCTTTGTTTTCATTTTTACTTTTTTTATTCTCGTCGGCAGGGGCTTGATCCGGGAATTCATCATTGCGCTTTTCCGGGAGCAACAGCACGACAGGGTCAACGATGTGCTGCTGCAAACCAAGCTGCTTGCCAGGAATTATGTTTCGGGACTGCTATTGGAAATGCTGCTTGTTGCGATCATCAACTGCACCGCCTTAATGATTTTCGGTATTAAATATGCCCTTCTCCTGGGTGTACTGGCCGCTGTATTGAATATCGTTCCTTATATAGGCATATATACGGGAGCCGTTATTGCCGCCGTTATTACATTGAGCAACAGCACGCCCGGACAGGCATTGCAGGTGATCATCATATTGATCATCGTTCATTTCATTGACGCCAATATGCTGATGCCCAGGATAGTGGGTCGCAGCGTAAAAATGAACCCATTGATTACCATTGTTGCCGTTTTAATAGGATCCATCCTTTGGGGCATTTCCGGCACCTTCTTATTTATTCCTCTTGCGGCCATACTCAAGATAATCTTTGAAAGGGTTGATGGACTGAAGCCCTGGGCCATATTGATGGGGACTGAAAAAGGAAGAGTCAGCCCAAAGCCAAAGGCGCCCTTAAGGGATAAGCATAAAGCCGGAAAATGACGTTTGAAAATAAACAATGGAAAGTGCTGTCGCAAAACTTGTTGTACCTTTAATCGCTATTATTTATAGTTCGTAGACGAATAGGCCGCGGGTTAGGGCACATTGATTATCATTGTAAAAAGAATAGTAAAAATATTGTCTCTTTGGTGTGTATTCCTAAACCTCGATAAATGACAAATTTACCCCTTGAATTACAGGCGGATCTGTTGGCAATAGGTGAGATTGATGCGATTCCGTCTATTTTAAAAGTGTTGTGTCATACGACTGGAATGGGATTTGCTGCAGTTGCCCGCGTCACCGAAAAAAAATGGATAGCTTGTGCGGTGGAGGATCGCATCAACTTTGGTCTTTCGCCAGGCGGGGAACTGGTTGTTGAGACAACAATTTGCCATGAAATAAGACAGACCGGACGAGCTGTGGTATTCAATCATGCTTCTCAGAACGAGATCTACCAAAAGCATCATACACCCCGGCTGTACGGGATCGAAAGCTATATTTCTGTCCCTATCGTTACAAAATCAGGAGCGTTCTTTGGTACCCTCTGTGCCATTGACCCAAGACCTGCCGAAGTCGAAAATGAGCAGGTCATTCAGATGTTTGAGCTATATGCCGATTTAATTGCGTTTCATCTGCATGCGCTTGAGCAAAAATCCTTTTCTGAAATGCAATTGCGGGAAGAACGGCTTAATTCTGAGCTAAGAGAACAATTCATTGCAGTTCTCGGGCATGATTTGCGCAACCCCGCCGGAGCAGTTGCCAATGTGGCGAGTCTGCTGCTAGGCCTCCCTTTAAATGAACAGGTAAAGCAATTAGCCGGTGTTCTTCAAAATTCCGCTTACCGCATGAAAGGGCTAATCGACAACATTATGGATTTCGCTCAGGGCAGACTGGGTAGCGGAATAATACTTGATATAAAGGAGGTCGACGCCGGCGCCGTGATCAAACAGGTAGTAGGAGAGCTTTTACTGATATGGCCGGAACAGCATATAGAAACGGATATTAAATTATCCACTTCTATCCATTGTGATGCCTTGCGGCTCGCCCAATTGCTTTCCAATATATTAAGCAATGCCATTTCGCATGGCAAACAGAACGAGCCTGTCCGGGTCGAAGCCAAAGTGAGCAATAACCGGTTTGTACTGTCCGTTTCGAATACCGGGACACCTATCCCGGATCATATTAAGGATCGGCTTTTTCAGCCATTCTTCAGAGGGAATGAAAAATCTAAAAACACGCAAGGTTTAGGCCTTGGGCTATACATTTCCTCCGAGATTGCGAAGGCGCATGGTGGCACGTTAATTGTCGATTCCAGTGCCGAAAAAACATGCTTTACGCTGGATATTCCGACTGTGGCATAGCCATGCGCAACCGGTAAGAATCGGGATCAAAGCCTGCAGGCGCCTGCTGCAAGTAAGTCACATCCCGTGGCACGCGCACTGTCATCCTGTTCGCAGCTTAAAATCTCTTCCATTGAAAAAGGATATTTGTATACATTAAAAGAGGGCTATTCCCTCAGTTTAGGCGATTGCCCTCGCGGGACGAAACTTTAAAATGCTATACCTACCTTGTTTCTTAAAAAACGACATTCAGATTGAATATGAATATTGTTCCAAAATATAAAATAGGGACTTCAATAGCAATCAATAAACAAAAGGTGTTGGACTACTTTTACAAGTATATTGATCACAAAAAAGAGAATGAAGACGTAGAAACTTATACTTGCAAGGATAACGCTATTCTTTCAACTTCGCTTAAGGTAACATATACAGAAGTCGTTTTGCTTTGCTGATGGATCTCGACAAAATTCCTTTTACTTTCGATGTATTGGATTCCTTGTAAGGTGATTTTCTCTACCTGACTCTTAACCCCCGTTTTGACATATACATAGTCCACTTCCGCTTCCTCTGATTTGTGACTTACTATTGTATCCCGTGCTTTTTGAACTGCACGAAGAAAGCGAGGTAGAGAAATGGGCTTAAGCAGGAAATCGACGACGTTAAGTTCATAACCTTGTACCGCATATTGTTCATAGGCAGTCGTAAAGATTACTTTAGACTTTCCATTGATTGCATTTATAACTTCTATGCCAGAAAGCTCCGGCATTTGCACATCCAGGAAAAGCAGATCGACATTGCAGTTGTTGATCGTATTGATCGCTTCCACTGCCTTAGTGGTCGCCAGTACCAGATTTAGATTGGGTACCTGCTCAACATAGTGCTTAAGAATCTCGATAGAATGTTGCTCATCGTCAACAATGATGCAATTGATCATAGCAATGTTTTTAGGTGAATATTGTCAGTGAGGCATGGAATACTTCATCTTTGGTCTCTACTGCAAAATGATAATTTTCTCCGTAGGCTCTATGAAGCCTCTTTATTACGTTCTTTAGCCCAATACCGGTGGACAGTTCTTTTGGTCCCTTTCGGATCTTGTTCCGGGTTTGGAAGATGATCCGGCCGTTTTGCTCTGCCTTCAATAGGATTTCTGCTGGATGACCAGGCTCGTTGAGCACGCCGTATTTAAAGACGTTTTCTGTAAGTGTCATTAGCACTATCGGTATTATCCTGGAAACATGTATGGGCCCTCCTTGTGTGAAATTCAGATAAAAGTCGCCATTGAAGCGAAGTCGATTTATCTCAATGAGGTTAGACAGATGCGTTGCTTCATCTCCAAGGTTAACAAATCCCCGCTCATTTTGCGGTCTGATTGTGTAGCGCATAATATCGGCAAGAAGCATAATACAGTTAGAAAGCTCCTTATCTTTTGGCAAAGCCTTCGCGTAAAGAAGGTCTAAGGTATTGTACAGGAAATGTGGATTGATTTGTGCTCGTAAGGCAAGGGTTTCCTCCTGAAATTTCTCTTCTTGGCTTTTCAATACTTCCTTTTGCTTGCTAATGGATTTCACCAGAAAGTAGTATGCCATTGCATAAAAGAAAGCGTTTATGATCCAAGTAAAGCATGTAGGAAACCAAATTCTTACAGGGAGCATTCCATACTGTGGCTCAAAAAAGGTTGCGAAAAAATAGTACCGGATATAATAACGCATTACAATCCAAAGGGCGATTATTATCGCGAATCTAAAAACACCAATGATAATAAGCCCAATGGTCTTTTTTGAAAACTTCGTTATAGCATAATAAAGCGTGTAGAACAAAAAGATGTTCTGAGTTAGAAAGAAGATCAATTCCTTTGGCAGGGTCATCAAAGGATCTTGAATTGAATCGATCACATACGCTGCGAAGAATAAAGGCACCCAAAAAAGGATATGCCATTTAATGTTTTTCATAGTATCGCTTTACAAAATCTACCCAGTCAGTTTCTGAATCACTTATTTGGACATCCGGCTCAATGCCCTTTCCGTCCAACCTGGATTCACCTGGAGGAATATTTCTGCGAGTAGTAGCTATGTAGAGTTTGTATTTTCCCGATGGAGTATTTTGTGGGTAGAAATTTAGATAATCTATAGCGCCCATGGTATGCTCGCCAAATAGCCTAACGCGGCTACTATGTTTTGCATCCAACAAAAATATTTCACATGCACTTTGACAACCAAAATTTACTATAATGCTTATTTTCTTGGGATATTCATAAACATAATCTTGTTTAAATGTATCGGTAGGAAATTGAATAAACTTTCCTGTGCTATCATTGTTTAAAGCGATTAGCTTTTTCATCCAATTGATGTGAGCGGTATCCTTCCCTCCATCCTCAACATATTTTTCAAGGGACTGCTGTTTGTTATATCCTTCGTCCTTCGTAGCATAAAGAGATCCAGCCACCGAAGCAAACGGTTTAGTATAGAACAATGGATAAAGCGGATCATAAACGCGAGCAGATCCGCCAGTATTATTTCGAACGTCTATGATTAAATGACTGCATTTGGTTATCAATTCCTGATTACTGCGCAATATTTTTGTTACAATATTTTCATTCATCGGGATACTGGTGGGAATTGAAAGCAGAAATGTTGTGTCATTCAGCCATTTACCCTTGGCAGAGTCTGACAGTGGTGTCAACGTGGGCAGGACTTGAGCAGATGTTGCCCTTAGCTTTCGCCATTTATAATATGGCCCCATAGTCATTATCGAGTCACTCCTGAACTTTGATGTCACATAGTAGCTCAATCCTGATCGTACCCCCATAGCCCGCGTAAAATACTGATCGGTTGACCTCTGTTCAAGTTCGCATAACAATGTGCCTGGTAAAACAGAGCTATTAGCAGCACATTTTATTACGTAACCTCTGTAACAATCCTTTGAACCCTGAATTCTTTGCAACCCAATTATGCAGTTGTTTGTTTCTGTAATCCAAAAACCTTCGTAAACTTCTTTGTCCTTTCGAGTCCCAAAATATCCTCTGATCATATTCAGATTGCTATAGCATTCAGCTGAGTCTTGGAATTCCTTGTTCCGAAATAAATCAAGATGGCGGTCTTTAAAGAAGTCAATTATTATCGCCATAGCTTTAAAGCTATCAGTCTTGTAAGTTTTCGCCGTCTTGGTTACAAAACTATCGAATTCGAAGCCATGTGTTTTCTCAATGAAGCCGGGATAGTCCAGTTTGATCTTTTCAACGACAAAGTCGAAATCTGATTGTTGCGCATGAGCTATTGTAGAAAACGCAGCGATTGATACAATGAGTAAAATGATCCTCATAAGTCAGTTATCTGTTATTGCTGCTAAGCTTAGGATTGATTAAAGGCTTAGCAGCTAATGATTGTTTTAATTGCCTAAAACCGTACAGACATTATCTCCCGGAGTTCTCGATTGGCATCCCCCTCCTTTTGATTCGCATGCACTGCTCGGCTTAGGATCGGTTAAGGGAGGCCCCGGCTTATTAATTGGCACTGAGGGCGGGTTTCCCCCTAAAAACAATTGTTGTTCATCCAAAGTTAAGCCATGCACCCAGATTTTTTTTAACAGCAGCCTTTGTTTCTGTGCATTTATGCCCTTTTTCATAGGAATTATGTTTTAAGATTAAAAATTATTAGCAAATATAGATTAACAAGCTTTAAACCTATTCAAGGCCAGACATAAAGCTTAATTGTAAGGACGAACGCAAGGATTGCCGATATATCAGCTGGTGTTATGCAGCCATTTTACCTAACGAATTATTATATATTTAGAAAGGAAATGTAATGCTTATTCTATATTGGTGTCCTTGCAAAACGATTATTCGTCAGATTTGCTTTTTTTGCCCTGGCCTGTCTATTATATTTGCTCATACATTGCGTTAAAAGGATTGTTAGGGTGGATATTCCGGAGGCCTTGACCATGTCATTCCGGCATTCTATAACCAGGAAAAGTATTAATTATCAATAGCCTTTATGGTCAACTGGCTACGGAATCTACTCGTCAGGCCTGTCGGAATTTCCAGTCTTAGCTGGGTACTACTTAATAGCAAGTTGTAGACCCGAAGGGTAAGACTTTATCGGAAATACTGCTAAATATTTTTGGGGAGAATATGAAATAGTTTTTACGTTTGTCCCGTTTCATGCTGATAGTAGCGCAGATCCACCAACCAAACCAAGACATGGCATTTCTATCCGCTGCTTCGGCAACCACTGTTGCTGCAACTATTGTTGATAGGGAGCATCTGAAGGCGGGGGTTAACCAATAGGAATATAGAGCGTTGCTACATAGTCTGTAGCTAAAATATTTTTGCGCAAAGATTGCGGGATTATACCCAGTTGACCCAAAGAAAAAATAATGGGTAGACGCTGAACAACTGCTCCAGGGCGTTACATCATCATGTAAAAGACAGGAGCGGATATCTCAAATTCTAAATTAAAACTATGGAATTCGAAACAATGGGCTGCAAGAAATTCAGCCAGCTTTCTCACGATGAGATGATTTTGGTAAAAGGCGGCGGTGACACCGGCGGTGGTTCGTCCGTGATAGGCGTTTGGACGGTTCAAGTCCCCTGTGCTTCGCAAAATGGGGGGGTAGAATACAGGACCGAACAGCGAACTAAAATACGGACATGGACATCTGATGCTATCGCTGCAGATGGTGGCGCCTGCTATTGGGGTGAAGGGTTCGGCTGGATATAAAGTGCAACAGGCATGCATCTTAAGCCTGCATTAATTGGTGCACGCTGAATATTCTCTACGGCGATAAGACAAGAGATTTCCTAAATTCCCATCTTATGAAGTTTGAAAAAATAGGAAGCACGAAGTTTAATCCGCTACCTGAAGCACAAATGCCTCTTGTGAAAGGTGGCTACGCAACAGGAGGTGGTTCTGAACAGTGCGGTATACCTACAAGGGATGATGCCAACGATTGCTGGACTGTCCCAATGAGATTCTGGAGTTCTGACAGTTTTGAAAATGGTGTTTGGTGTTATAATAATCAATCTTTGGGTGGCATATCAACTCATACGTTGAATCCCAGAAGTTAAAGCAAGTAAAGATTTACCCGATCAAATGATCGGGTAAATCTATTTTTATATAGCTCGTAAAAACTGGTCACGAATGTGTCGAAAGGAATTGGTTGCAATAATATTGTCGTGGTTAATGGTGATATGTATCACCCCGAAAATAATGGCGGAGAAAATCTATAATGAGAAAATCTGCGCAGCCGAACTGGCCGTTATCGATCACAGCTATGATCAAGCGGGCACGTTATATGAAGAAGCTTTTAAGCTCAACCCAAAGCCGTTAGTAAATGATTTATACAATGCTCTTATGGTAGCTATTGCCCAACAAAATGCCAAAGAGGCATTTGCCTATGCATCAAACCTGGCGTCTTTGGGTGTAGGAGCATCTTTTTTTGAACGGAAGGCTGCATTTTTTTGGCTAAAAAAGATGTCTGCGTGGCCTAAGCTTGTTAAGCAGGCAAAGGCTGGTAAAAAGTATGTCAATTTACAATCGGAGCTTAATGCTTTAGCACAAGAACACCAAAGGATCATCGACAAGAGTTATCAAAATGTTTCCAGTGATACTTTAAATGTCTTGTCAACAAAGAAAAAAGAAATCGAGCAAAAACTACAAGTGCTGTTCGACAAAAACGGCGGTTATCTATCCGAATATGAAATAGGCGTTAACATCAAAGATGATACTGTGATTGTCCCGCCAATATTCACCGACATTCTTAAAATGAGGTATGTCGATTTATCCAGTCATCAAGTATACTACATGAGTCAGGATTCTATTGCACAAATGCTTATGCAGGCGGAAAGGGAGGGTAAGGTAAGCTTTGAATTTATGGCGGGTAATTTGACAAATGCATCGATCGACAGCGCAGCGGTTAAATCGGTTTTATTATCGGGCTGTAATTTTTACCTGTGCCTTTTACCGGGTCAGACAGAAAGTGCGATAAACGACCGTAGAAAGGCATTAGGTCTATGCAGCGTTGGCGAATATTTAAAGAAGATTCATTTTAATGTTTCTAACCCACATAGCCCCTTTAAAATTGGGCCGGATTTAGCCTCTTATTTCAGTTCTGATTACCAGGATGTCAATTCTCAGCTGGTCAGGAACTGCATCTTTATCGAGAAGCGTCCGGACTGTAAATAAGCTTTATAAATGGTTCTTATACATAGCAGGCAGCAAGACGACACGACAATAGAGATCATTCAATGGATAAGGTCAATTGGCAAAAAGACTTTCAGGGTGAATAAAGTTTCTGATCTTGAAGACATCTCCTTAGAGGTTTCTCGCGGAAATATTGAGGCAGTATATTTGAATGGCTCTGGAATGTTATATCCAAGAATTGAGACGACCGATCCATTGTTGCAATATCATCTTAGGGAATACTTGAAAAATGACGCAATAGCTGTGTGGCAATACCTTTTTGCAACCTATCTGAAGAACCTGAACGCTTTTGGTAACCTGCCATTTCCTGGCAATATGCTTAATAAGCTCAATGTTCTGGAGGCTGCAAAAAACCTTGGCCTTGCCATACCGGGATATGAAATTGTTTACAAGAGAGACAGGATGAACGAGCTAAAAGAGACATGGGAGCGGATTATCTGCAAGCCCCTTGCTGATGGCGTAAGTATAGTGACCGACGAAGTAATCATCACCGGGCAATACACTGAAGAAATCTCTTCAAAAGATATTGCCGGTTTCGAAGATATTTTTTCCCCCACTTTGATACAGCAATTGGTAGCCAAGATTTTTGAAATCAGGGTTTTCTTTTTTAGAGAAAAGCTCTATTCATTGGCCTTGTTTTCTCAATCTGATAGAACATCTCAAATTGATAGCCGATTGAACAATCTGAAGTCACCCCAACGCCAGGTGCCTTTTATCTTGCCCGATGAACTACAAGATAAAATAAAGCTGTTGATGTCGGAACTGACGCTGGATTATGGTTCGCTTGATTTCATCGTTACACCGGAGAATAACTTTGTGTTTTTAGAAGTAAACCCCTACGGCCAATATGGCTTTTTATCGAAGTCCGGCAATTTTTACATTGAAAAAGAAATAGCAGAATATTTATGCACATCCAGCAAGTTATAAAGCAGGGAGATTGGAAGCTCGTACCGGCAACCTTTTTCTACCTTAAACCGCTAAAACAATCGGAGATATTGATTGCAAACAGGTTCGCCTCGGTTGCCAAATACGAGTGTCTATACTGCAATGTTTATCCTTTTCATAAGCCCATTACAAAAATGCTGTAAGCTACATGAGACAGGATACACCTTTTAAAATTTTTGCCAATTGCATCCCTGTAAAGGGAGCCACCAGAAGCGTTTTTTGCGACCTTCAACGCAACAAGGTGCATTTAATCCCACATGCGCTTTATACCATTGTTACCGAACATCAGGGGTGTACAATCAAACAAATTAAGGCGGCTTTCGAAAATAAATACGATGAATACATTGACGAGTACTTCCAGTTTCTAGAAGGGGAGGAGCTTATCTTCTACACTGAAATGCCTCAACTTTTCCCCGACCTGGATTTGAAGTGGGACTATCCATTTGAAATTAGCAATTGTATTCTGGATTTAGACGGTCAGTCTAATTTCGACTTTACTTCTATCCTACTAGGTTTAAACCAGCTTGATTGTAAATATCTTGAAGTGCGTGGCTACACAGCATTGCCGATGTCTGTATACGAATCGCTGTTGAATGCGGCACAAAATACTACCGTCACTTCCATTACCTTAATCTTAGCGGATAATGATGATTGCGATTTGGAAGATTGGGAGAATTTATGTGACACCTACAGCCGGGTGTGTGGCGTAACGATTCACGGGCATGCCGAGCAGCTATCAAGACATTCAGCCAAGTTTTCGATTCCCATCAAGACAGTCACACGGATTTTGAATGATGAAACATGCTGCGGAAACATAAAAGAGCACTACTTCACCAGCAATACAGAAACCTTTGCTGAAGCTCAAAAATATAATACATGTCTCAACAGGAAAATAAGCATCGACAGAGGTGGCAACATTAAAAATTGCCCTTCCCTGCCCGAGAGGTTTGGCAATATTCACTCGATATCACTGCCGGAAGCAACAAAACAACCAGGGTTTAAAAAATATTGGGGTATCGGCAAAGACCAGATTGCAGTTTGCAAGGACTGTGAATTTCGATACGTCTGCACCGATTGCAGGGCATACGTTGAAGAACCAGGCAACATTTATAGCAAACCGCTAAAATGCGGTTATGATCCCTATACGTGCGAATGGGTAGAATGGAGTACACACCCCATGAAACAGGCGGCGATTGAACATTATAATTTAAAAACACTATGCTGATATGACTAAAACATTTTTGCTTGCGGCCATTATTTATCTGTTACAAAGCCTTAGCAACACAGGCCACGCCGCAGGATATGACTACAAAGGGTATGGCAAGATGGTAAACCTAGCCGAACTTGAGTTAATAGAAGGGCGATACATCGACGCGCTCCAATACTACGATTCTGCCTTTGCATTAAAAAAGGGAAGTCCCTTTCTGATCGACCTGTATAACGCCAGCGTTTGCGCTGTAAAAGCTGGCAAAAACGATCTTGCCATGAAATTGTGTAAAGAAATGGCAGATTTAGGGGTAGGCGGTGCGGCTTTTACGGCAACTAACGTGTATTATAATTTATTTAGCCATGTAGATTGGAAAGAGAACGTTAAGCACGCGGATGTCATAAGGGCAGCACTGTTGAAAAAAAATAGCCGGGTTTTAGCATTTGTTGACACCTTGGTTGTAAAAGATCAGGAGTACAACCATGCCTGGCGCAATTCAGGGATGGCAGAAAAGCAGCGGGACATCATGTATCTGAAAAACGATACAATTTCTCGTCAATTAAACGAAATATTGCGGACAAATAACTTTCTTGATGACCGGACTGTCGGTCCAAGCCTCGATGAAAATAAGACATTTAGCTACAATAAGCCTTTTGATGTCATTATTGTCCATAACTACCAAAACAGGTCGGGGGATACGGTGTTTAATGCGGTACTGAAAGATGCATTGGAAAGCGGCAAAATAACCCCTGATCGCTATGCAGCGTTGTTGGATATGGGTATTAATAATGGTGACAGGCCGTATTATGGCGAGTTACGTTTTTACATGCAATATAAATGCAAACTCTATGTTGATAATTTCAATAAAGAACGCCAGCAAAAGATCGATAGCAATCGTGCATCGATTGGTCTTTGTTCAACCAGCGACCTATTGAAAAAGGTTATCTTTCGAACAAAATACCCCGCAAATGATTTCAAGATTTCAGCACAACTTTCTATGCTGGGAAGCTTTGCAGACAAGCAATCTGAAGACATGATGCTGAAGGAAAGCTCGGTGGTTTTTGACCAGATACCCAATTGCAGGGAAATGTAGATATCGTGGAAACTAACATGATTTTTAGTTGACGCAAATTTACTACGTGTTCTGTCTTGTTAAAAACACTGGGCTTATTCATGCACTACTGTAACTCACCTGCATCCTCATAAGCTTTCTCCATCGATGCCTTTACCTTATCACTACTCCGGTCATATTGCAGGTGCCAGGCACGGTTGATACGATCATTTTTCAACTGTTGAAGCTGTATATCCTTACGGTTGTTGCTCTGGTGCACGCCGAATTTATACAAGTTATTAAGCAGTAGCATGGCCACGAGTAAGATCAGCCATCTTCCAAAAACGATCTTATAAAACAGCTTTCTGTCCTGTTCAGGGAACAATAAAATCTGAAACCTGCTGCGTTTTTGTTCAGATAACCGGTCTAATTTCGATTGGATTTTCAGCAGATCAATGTCAATATTCCGGGTGCTTTGCGCCGAAGGTTGTATAATACTATTCGGTTTAGTTTCCTTTTTAATCAGTTCAGACAACTGTTCCTGCATCAGATTTACGCCAGCTGCTAGGTTGTTGACGGCCTGGTTGATCGCCCTCAGGTCCTCTTCTTTTGCCTCCTCCCGCAGCAGGTAAAATGCTTTGCTGAGCGGTTGTTCTTCTTCGTTCTCTTCCATTTTTTATTAGATTTATTACCTTTTTATTCTCCGTTTTTTCTTTTTTCTTGCTTCTATTTCAATGGGATCAGCTGGGGCATATACAGCCGTATGGCCCATTAATGTTTCCAGCATAGAACCCACCCGGCTATTACTATTTTGCTGCTGCCCGCTATGACCGGCATATGGCCCAGGCTGTACATTGTCCTTTTGAAAAGCTTCTTTCTGACCATAGGCCGGACGGTCAACCGGCAGCCTTCGGCTGTTTTGTTGCAGTATTTTTTCGATGGTAGCCAGTGAATACCCGACCTCGCTTCCTTTGATTTTTACTTTCTTATCGTCAATAAACGAGATGCCCCGCGCCTTGATCACACCGTAGCCCAAGGCCTTTACCCGCCCTTCGAAATCCGTATAGCTAATCGCTTTACTGAGGATATTTTTAAGGTCATTTCTCAACCGTTCCTTACGGATATCCTGCCGTGGCAGCTGCCGTTCGCTGGCAGAAAGGAATGCCCTCGGGCTTAAAACTTCTTTCAGCTGATACTTTTTTTCCATCCTCCGGCAGAAGCCGGCCATGCGCGCATAGCTGTTGCTGTCGCTGGCCGCTTTGCCGTCAAAACCCACCCGGTTCGCTACGATATGGACGTGGGGCTCGTTGGCATCCTTATGCAGGATGGTCAGGAACTGGCGGTCTTCAAAGCCAAATTCCTTTGCGCATTCCCGCCCGATATCGATCCATTGCTGTTTGTTCAGCTTGTCGGAACCTGCAACCCGGAGCGAGATATGGAACACTGGCTTTTCAACCCTTTTGCTTAGCTTTTCCACCTCCCGGAAGGCAACGCTAAGTTCCCGGCTATTGCCGCCGCAAAGGTTATAATCCAGTACTTCAGCGCGATCCTTATGTTGCAAGCCATCCTGTTCAAAAAGCCTCAGCTTGTCCTTTTCCGAAAGTTCTTTTTTGTCTTCCAGGCAATACCGCAACAAATGCGAAGACGATTTGCCGATACTGATCTTACCGATCATAAAGCCATTTATTTAACTGGTTTTTGATTGATTGAATATCGTTTCGCGACTCCGTAAGCATAGCCCTTTCCAGGCCTGTAAGGTCATCTATGCCGTTCCTTTTGCGCGCGATCTGGTTGAGGTTCGATGCCATATTGCTGAGCAGGTTCATCCTCAAAATATCTCCCGGTAACATTTTCTGACGGACGTCGATCTTGCCTTTCAGTCCCATTTCCCGCAGGTATTCCGATACGGTAAGCGACGCGCTCCTGGCTTTGCGTTCAATGCTTTGCTGTTCTTCCCGGCTGCATTTCAAAGAAAGCACAATGCTCCGCTTCGATGCCTTTGGCGGCCTGCCGCCCTTGTTTTTTTGATGTAATTCCAACTGTTCCATGATCTTTCTGCACTTACATTTTTTATAAAGAACCGAATATTTATATGAGCAGGGCCAATCCCCATGAATACCGCCACAAAGCGGTATGAATGGGGCCAGTGGTTTTGGTATTACCAAAACATAGCTGGCTACTGAAGAAGCTAAATATGATGCCTGTAACCCCTGTTGATCCTGACCGGAGGCTTTTGATTTTGGAGCCATTCGTTTAAGTCTTTTTGCCCCCTGTAGAATTGACTGCTGTCCCTGAACTTTTCTGAGTCCCAGGAAAGGGCGAGCTTCGTACACTGGATACCCATCTTGTCCTGGTCAAGGTAGAGGCTGACGCGGCTGTGCTGCTCCATCAGCGCCTGTGCCTTTTCAAAGAAGGCCGTAGAATTCAGGATCAGGAAATTGGACAACGGGTCTTGCCGATGCCCTGGCATCGAAAGGAAAGAAAGGTAATTAAAGAAACCTTCAAAGACAGAAACGTCGCCGGAGTTGTTATCGAAAAAGGTAATGGCTTTTGGCGCACTGCTTCCTTTAAAATCCCGGCTTCTTAATTCGTAGCCCCCAGTATCGTTTTGGAAGCCGATGGCGGTATAGCTTTTGTTGTACAAAAGAAAATCAACCTCCTTGCAAAATGAATGGGCGATAGCCAGCGGAATTCTTCTTTCATCCAGGTAATCGGTAAGCGCCTTTGCGATAAGCGGACGGGTATCCAGGATGAGGATTTTGCTGTCAGGCTGCTCTTTCTTTTCACCAGCAAAGCCGGGGCTTGAGGGAAGGCCTGTCGCTGGTTTTTGTGGCGGGTGAAAAGAAAGGGCTTTCGATCTTTGGTAAGTTAACAAGCGGTAGAGCAGTTCACTCGTATTGCATTTGAAATAAAGCATGCCGAACGATAGCAAGTCGCCGCCTTTACCGCTGCCGTGATCAAACCAGATATTCTTTACGCGGTTGACCTTAAAGGAAGGTGTTTTTTCCTCCCGGAGAGGGGACAGGTACCAGTAGTCCTGGTTCCTGGTTTTTTGAGGATGATGGCCTAAGAAGGCCAGGTAGTCTACCAGGTCAATTTGTTTGGCCTGGGCGCAATTTATTTTTTCCATACTTCACATTTTCGTTTTCACATCAATTGCATTCACATGCCCACCGGCATTTCTTCATCTGATCTTTTTTTCCTGTTACTTTACCTCCTTGTTTTAATGAGCAGCCGTATAGGCTGCAGCAAGTTGTATTTTATTTCCGTTGTATAATTTGTCCCAACGGTCTTATGGAAAAATCTTTGTCTTTTCCCTTTCTGCTCTTAAATGTTCCCATATCCAATCACAAGCCAGCGTCTTCCAGTTTTTAATGGGGTTTCCTGTCTCGTTTTTCCATGACGTATTCTCACATTTCTGATAGAAGAAATCAGCATGTTCCTTGGCCATTCCTTGCTGTGAAAAATAAATCCTGACGTATGCTTTAGGCGGTGGGATATCGCGGCCGCAGCCGGCCTTAAAATCGCTTTTAGGGTTCTTCATCGTGATGAGTTAATGCTGCTGAAATTTCCTGCTGTCGAACATTTGCTCAATGTCCTGCCTGTCGTAATAGATCACCCCGCCGATCCGGGTATACGGCAGCGTGCCGTTAGTCCGCAGGGTGAGAAGCTTTCCAGCTGAGATACCTAGCAGCTTCCGTACTTCATGGGATTTGAGCCATTGTTTACTTGTCGCGGGTTTGCTACCCGATAAAAGGGTTTTAAATGATTCGAGCAGTTCGGTCTTGAACTGCGCCAAATCTTCTACGGTAATCAGTTGATCCCTGTAGAGCGTAGGTTTTTTTTCGTTGTACATTTTGCCTGTTTTCTCGTTCACAATTTCACTTTCACAATCCTTCGGTTAGGATCAGGTCATGTCAAAAATATTGAAACCAACATTGAATATGTTTAGTTAGACAAATTCTGACTAACTCAAAATTATTAAAACCAACATTAAAAGGGGGAGTTAGGTAAATTCTACTTAACAGAAAATCGATAATAATACCGTTTTTTCACTGTTATGCCTATTCAGTGCTACTGATCAATGTCGATCTGATCACTGCCATACCGCAACACATTCATATTAGAAACCGTTCTTTACCTAAAATGTGTATAACACCACAATGAGGCAATGGATTTGGAAAAGCATAATTCCCAGGATCTAAAATTGGGAAGAATATTGTACGTAGAATTGATATTGAAGGATTGGTTGAGAAGGGTTTGAGCAGATAAATAGTTAAATTTGCTAAAGCCTATGAATATCACAAATTCGTAGAATTGAATTTTGGATATCTCTTTAGCAAAAATTAGAATTCATACCAATGAAAAAAAAATTGGCATCAATATCAGAGAATCATCCTCTTGAATATTTCACTGATGAAATCAATATTCCTAATCAAAAGCTTATCAACGAAATAATAAAATATTTCGAAATAGGAGAGGGCTCTAGAGTTTTCGGACCTTTGGAAATATTAAATCTTCTTGAGCTGCAAATTAGTTTTATCAAATTAAATATACAGGATGGACCAAAGGTTATTTCCTCTTTACTGAACTTGCCTTTGAATAAACTTGAAAATCATGTGTTTTTGGGACTTATACTAAAATGGTTCGGTGGCTATCCAGTGTCCAATATGAATGACGATTTCGACACAACTCTTAAGCTTATTCAAAAGGAGTTTCTAAACTTTGATGTCGACACACCTGAAAAGAAATTTTGTAGGGCTGACGAAGAAGAAAGGAAGAAATTCTTGCGACTCGAAATAGCATTAAATGCTTCTTTAAAACACGGGATTAATGCAACAGAAATTTTGGAAAAATTGGAGAAGGATGAAAATGTGAAATTGTACGGACAATTTGATGAAATGTTTTATGATTTTGTAAAGAATGAAAAAATCTTGCAGTTTGCAAATAATCAAGACTACTTATTTGCGCAAAGCATTTATCATTACGAATTTAAAACATGGTTGTTTGACAAAAAGGAATTAGAGTATGGTAATGAACAACAGTTTAGAAATCTTCTTAGCATAAAATTATTCGGTGAGTTTTTAGACTCTAAAAACAAGATGAATAAAGAGCTTGAAAGGGAATCTATTTTGGGTTCCTCATTCAGGAAAAAACAATATTACGAGGCATATCCTGACTTGACAAGCCAAATAAACCTATTTCAGCGAGAATTTGAAAAATATAAATTTCCTTTTAAAAATATTTTTGAAAGCAATGACTCATTAAAAAACAAACTGTTTGATGAATTTAGCATTGCGCCACTGAAGCCTTCTTTTATCACTTTTCTTAGACAATTTTATTCTGTAGATGAGTACGATAGTGCAATAGCAGAGTATCATAAAAGAGTTGGAACTACAAAATCTAATCAATTAGTAGCTGCAAATTTTTATGCAGTGAGTGACTTTGAAAAAGATGTTTTTCGAATACAGGATGAATTCAATGATTTGTGCAAAACTGATGATCTTCATGGGAAATTTTATTGCCCGGATTTATCACTTACTGAGCTAGTCAAAAATTGTAGTTATTTGGATCAAAGGCTGGAGGTTCTAAAGAAGTCCATTTTTGATCCTGCAACAGATAAGTATAAGGAGGTTGAAATTGAAGCAAATAATATGAAAATATTACTGGATAAATTTAGTCCCGATATTAGAGGATATATCAAGAGTGCTATTATATCTGACAATGAAAATATTTTCATATACATAAGGTCCATTGGAAAAGGGTCGACAGATAAGAATCTAGTTGATAAATGGACTGATATAAAAGGCAAACTCAATGGAGTGCTTGAACACCGCGTTAAGTTACTAAATAACGATGAAAAAGTAAAATCTGGTTACAGAAAGACAGTTAAGGATAGCCTTCCTCAAATATTGGAAGATATTTTTATCGATACCTCCAATTCAGAAAAGTGCCTAGCTATTTTAAGAAATTTGGAAAGTCCTGTTATCAATGAATCGAATATTTACATTGGAAAGTTGAAAGGCATTTTCCCATTGTGGATTAAATTATTAAAAAGTAATAAACCGTCCCCTTTAATTGATCATTTTCCCGATATAGTTTACAAAGATTTACTAAATGCAAAAATCAAAAATCTGTACTTATCAAAAGATGCAAGTGAATTTCGAAAAAACTATAAGCGGCTTGAAAATTCTGGTGTAGAATCGGAAATTAAATTTCATCTTTCCCAACTTTCCCAAAATGGAAATTTGGGAAAGTAAGCAAATGGTCTTTGCCTTTTTTTGCTGAAAAATTAGAGTTTGATATGAAAAAAGCAAAAAAGGGTAAAACACAAAGACATTTGAACAATAGAACCGCTCACATAGGCAAAACTCGTAATGTAGAAAAAAACAAGAAAATGTTAATGATGTGGTCAATTTACATAGTTTCCTTTTGGTTATTAGCTATATTCTTGTTGGCAGCATGTAATAGAATTGTTAACTTAAATCTATCGGAAAAAACAATATCAATTTTACTTTATTTAGCAACTATTAAAGCTACTGGGATAGTCTCAATAATTATAAAAAGCTATTTTCAAACTAAATAGAAGATGTTTGTAAGAAAACATCATGCAATAACTTCAAATGGTTCTGAAAGCTTCCCTCAGTTAGTAACGTTTAAAACTAAGTCATTCCACTCAAATCTATGATCCTTGAGGAATGTCGGAAGGGCGTAGCCCTGAAGACGTTCCTCAAGGAATGCAACAGGCGGT
>NZ_QVNU01000008.1 GCF_003545715.1 Taibaiella koreensis | reverse complement strand
ACCGCCTGTTGCATTCCTTGAGGAACGTCTTCAGGGCTACGCCCTTCCGACATTCCTCAAGGATCATAGATTTGAGTGGAATGACTTAGTTTTAAACGTTACTAACTGAGGGAAGCTTTCAATTCAACCCGCGTCACTGATTCACTTTTTGGCCAATTAGCATCGCGTCGGCTCGCGTCAATTTTGAATATTCAGCATAACAAGCATGGACCTGAAAACATTTAAAAAGCTGTATAAACGATTTAATCAATTCCCATTGTCTAAGCAAGAGTGGGAGGCACCTGAGTATGAAAAATATCAGGAAGCTTTACACGATGATAACGATTGTGGCGATTGGTACCTGAAGCAGAAAATTAAAGAAGCTGGTATCCACTATAAGCGCTTTTGCTGTTTGTCAATGGCCTATCGTCTCGTTGAAGATAAATTAAGGAATATAGAGGGAAATGTTGACCGGATAATGACCTATAACAAAGGGCATAAAACGTTTGGTATACCGATTCACGATGGCGGTGCCTCCTATATAAAAATTGCATATTGTCCCTGGTGTGGAAAAGATTTATCGGGTTATCCTGTTCCTGTAGCCAGGTGTGCTTCCGGAAGCGTATAGTGCTCTTATGACGCACGAAAGCGTTCGCGTGTCCAGCTTCTTTTGTCAATGTCAAAAATGGTTGCTCCTAACATTACCTTTCCTATCAAAACATCCATAAGATGATATCAAGCGGGTATGGAAGGAAGCACACCTGGAATACTTTCGTAGGTTCTCTTTTAAAGGCATTGTATATTTTTATTTTGAGAAAGGCGTCAGACACGAGGTACCCTTCACGCCCAACCAAATATTTTATTATAAGTTCAGAGATGATAAGTTGATCGGGATCGGTTTTGGATACGGCATGATCGGTGTTAATCCTATGCTGCAGCCTGATTAGTGACAACTTATTTCCCTGTCATTTGCCATGCAACGTTCAGACAATACCATACACAATATATGCCTGGCGGCAATACGTCGCGCTACTATCAAGCCTTACGACTTCCGGTGGACCCGGTTCTACGAAACCGGTGACGATCATCTGGCAGCCTATCCCTGGCTAGAAATCGCTATGGCCGGACCGGAGCAGTTGATCTGCTCCGTGATCATCGGCGCAGATCAATACAGTCTGCTGACCACGCGGCGGCTCATTACCATGGCGCAGGGCAATCTTACTTCAGGTTCGCTGATGCATGCCCTGGATAAGGGATACGGTGATTTCAAAGGCTATCAGCAATCGCCCTGGACGATGGGCAGCATCTTATCGGCGGATGGTACCGCTCTTCCTTATTTCATAGAAACCGGCCGCGCCTCGATGGTAATGATCTATGGCGTGAGAACCTGTATTGGCATGCGACGTACCGGATAGGAGCGGGGATTACTGTCAGGAAAAACAGGTATCCGGACAGTTATAGCGTGTCTTGCTTAATGTTACCGTATGGATAGTGCATATGAAGTACACCATCTTTGGCTTGATTCTTTTTACCTGCTGTTCGGTTACGAAACCCGGCAGATACGATGGCGCCCAGCCTTCATCCCACCCGGAGCTTGTTGCCGGGAAGTGCGATACTTGCCCCAGGCCTCTTATCATTCTGAACGGAAGTGAGCGTATCGAAAACCTGGTATCTGTCGATCCCGGGTCTGTCGGCTGTATCTTTTGGGAAAAAGAGGTTTCTCCGCAGGAAGCAGATAAGGGTAGGGTGTCATGCAGTAGCGCTTTTGTTTACCGCTACCCGGGTGCGCCTTATCCTGGTGGTATTATCTTCGTGTTTACCAGGGATAGGGTCGACACCATTTCAGAACGGGCTTTGCACAAAGCAATAGGAAAGGCCGGGCCCGATTATTTTTTCAAGATTGGCGATAAGCCCATTACCAATAATCCCGCTTGTCTTCATCAGCTATCTGGTCGCGTTAGCAGTGTGATCCAAACCAGGCCTTTATCTTTTTCCGAAGACAAAAGAGATCCTGTTACCCTTTTTATCGTTCAGACCCGGAAGCCATGAATCATGAGATAACATCTTCCCGTTACTATTGCCAGGGTTAAGAAAACAAAAAATCTTCAGAAAAATTTTGCGAAACCGAAAAGTTGCATTTATATTTGCAACTGATTAGTTGCTGAATCTATGAGAAGAGATATTTTCCAGGCCATAGCCGATCCCACCCGGAGAGCGATCATTGCCCTGATCGCTGTGCAGGCCATGACGCCCAACGCAATCGCGGCACACTTCGATACCACGCGCCAGGCAGTATCCAAGCACCTGAAGATACTGACGGAATGCGAGCTGGTGCAGCCACGCCAGGAAGGAAGGGAGATCTATTACCAACTTGAAATCGCCAAAATGAAAGAGATCGATAAATGGCTGGAGCAATTCCGCAAAATATGGGAAGACCGCTTCAGCCAGCTCGACAGTTTATTGTTAACCTTAAAGCAGCAAAACAAATGAGGAACAGCCTGCCCTTTGATTTCCTTGTAGACAGGGAAAAGAACACGATCACCGTCAGAAAAGAATTCCAGGCCGACCGCCAGCTGGTTTGGGACGCTTACACCAAAAGCGAGCTGCTGGACCAGTGGTTTGCCCCCAAACCCTTTACCACCAGGACCAAATCCATGGACTTCAGCGAAGGCGGCTACTGGCTGTATGCCATGATTGATCCCAACGGTACGGAATACTGGGGTCGCATGGACTACCTGAAGATCATGCCTATCGAAAGCTATACCGCCCTGGATGCCTTTTGCGATGCGAATGGCGAGCTGAACCCGCAGCTGCCCCGCGCCAACTGGGACGTTACCTTTGCCGATCTGGGTGAACATGCCCGAGTGGATACTATAGTAACCTACCGGTCGCTGGCCGATCTGGAAACGGTGATACAAATGGGCATGCAGGAAGGGCTTACCTCCACGCTGGAACGCCTGGACGAGCTGCTGGCCAGCCTTGTCCGATAACCAATTTTTTCACACGATACATCTCTCTAAAACATAAAGCAAATGAGCGCAAAGCAGATCACCGTCCAGGCCCTTATCGCGGCAGACGCCCAAAAAGTATGGGATTATTACAACAATCCGGAACACATCACCAAATGGAATTTCGCATCGGACGACTGGCAATGCCCCCACGCTGCAAACGATATGCGGCCCGGTGGTAAGTACAGCGCCCGCATGGAAGCCAAAGACGGCAGCTGGGGCTTCGACTTCGAAGCGATATACGACAACGTGGTGGAAGGCAAGGAATTTACCTATACCATAGCGGATGGCCGCAAGGTACATGTACGCTTCAACGACCAGGGTAACCAAACCGAAGCTGTGGTTGCCTTCGATGCCGAGGATCAAAATCCTGTAGAGATGCAGCAAGGCGGATGGCAGGCCATCCTCGATAACTTTAAGAAGTACGCGGAGTCGCATTAACACCTGCCGGGTATTGTTGGCCCAGCCAACGCCTGACCCGATACCAAGGCAATATGTAAAGCCGGGCCTCAGCGCCCGGCTTTCTTATGCCCGTACCTGGGCATATCCCGTACAGGAAAAATACAGGTTTTCCTGTACCAACAGGGAGTAGCGGCGGAGAGGTCTTGGAAAGAAAGCGCCGGGTTCCCTACCCAAGGCTTTTGTATAGAACCAGCTATCCTTTATCTTTTTTCTTAACCATTCAAGCAAAACCAAACCAAATGAAAAAGATCTACTTAGCGATCGCGCTGGTATCGGCCCTATTGCCGGTGCAGGCGCAAACCAATGTAACCGGTCCCACGGTCAGCGGCGCCTGGACGCTATCCGGCTCTCCCTATATCGTCAAGGCCGATCTTACGGTTCCGGCCGGCAGCAAGCTGCGCATTGATCCCGGCGTCCAGGTACTTGTAGACGGTCCTTACCTGATCACCGTCAACGGATCGTTGCTGGCCAATGGCAAAGAGGCGCAGCGGATCAGCTTCCGGGCCAAAGACACCACGGGTTGGGGTAACATTATGGTGGGCCATGGCGGCTGGCGCGGTATCCATTTTTCTCCGGCTGGCAGCGGCGTCGATTCTTCCATCTTCCGCTATTGCGACGTCAGGGATATTAAAAATGCCTACGAATATGCCGATGGCATTTGCACCGAACGCAGCCTGCGTATTGTTCATTGCTATTTCACACACAACCGGGATATGGCCCCGGTATGGCTCAAGTCGGAAGATCCGGCGGTCTCTGTTGTCGTCGACAGCTGTGAATTCTACAAGAACCGGGGACATGCCGTTTATGGCGGGTATGTATTCAGAGCGGAGACGGCGGGTATGTCGTACCTGCGCAATAGCAAGATCTACGGCACCGAATGGAACACGCAACCCATTTACATCGCCGGGGGACGCATGACCGTGGAGCGCTGCGAGGTATATGATAACCCGGCCGACGACAGGCTGGGGCGGTATGGCGGTGCGATATTTGCGGGCTGGACCGATGAATTGGTCATCAGGAACAACAAGCTGTACCGTAATGAAGGGGAGCGGGCCGGCGCCTTATACATCATGGATGTAAACGGACCCATAGACATCGACAACAATTTTATCAGCAATAATTTTGCCTGGGGCGCGCATCTCTGCGACAATGGCGGTGGCGCGATCGCGATCTATGGGACTACCGCACCGGTCCGTATCCGTAACAATGTCATGGCCAATAATGAATCGACTTATAAAGGCGGCGCGATCAACCTGGAAGGCGTCAGCGCTGTGATCACCAACAATACCATGATCAACAATGTTTCGCGAAATCATGGAAAGGCCATATACGTTGGCACGCACAATGGGGGATCATTGACCGATACCGTCAAGCTCCTGGTCAAGAATAATATCTTTCAGAGCAACGTCTCGTTCTTCGCTACCAAAGATATTTTCGCCGAGAAGCGCACCCGTATCGTATTCGATCACAATTTCACCAACAGCCCTGTATCGGCGATGATCGGCGGCACTTACGGCTTCGTGAGTATTGCGGGCGATACCACGCACAATATTATGGGTAGCGATCCCGGAATGCAGTCGCCCACCATTACATCAGGGATGATCACCGATGCTACAGCGGCTAACTTCGGCTTAAAGAATACCTCCCCCTGTGTCAATAAAGGCGATACCGCGCTGTGCGCTACCTTATCGCTGGACATAGCCAATCGCACCCGTATTGCGCAGGGACGCATCGACATTGGTGCATACGAGTTCCAAAGCGGTACCACCGGTATCGGTACCGGACCGCAAAAGAGCGAAGGCAGGCTTTCTGTCTATCCCAACCCGGCATCCGGACAAGTTACCCTAAGCCTGTCCACAACAGGTGGGACTTTACGGATCACCGATATCGCCGGCCGGATCTTGTGGAGCAGCGCGGTAAGGGAAAAAGTGCTATCTGTGTCCCTGGCGCAGTTTGCACCCGGCCTGTATTATGTACAGTGGTGGGATGGAACGTTGAAGGGAACGACATCCTTTGTGCGTCGATAGTGCCCATACTTATCAAAAAGCCATGCAAGGAATTCAGGTCCTTGCATGGCTTTTACAATTGCTCCATTATTTTTGACGGAACAATGAATATTGCTTTCTTTTGTAAAAGAGACCAACCGGTATCTTTTTATGAAAAAAGCCGAAGCAACAAGAAAAGATATCTTACAGAAGGCCTTTGAGCTGATCTATACCAACGGCTACCGGACCACCAGCATCGACGATATACTGGCGACGACGCAGGTGACCAAAGGCGCCTTTTACTACCATTTTAAGAATAAGGACGAAATGGGGCTGGCGATCATCAACGAGGTATTGAAGCCCGTACTGAACAGCAGCTTTATAGAGCCGTTGCAGAAAGAAGCCGATCCGCTTAAGGCTATCTATGATATGATGAACGGATTGCTGATGAAAAATGCTTTCCTTAAAGTAGAATATGGTTGTCCGGCGGCGAATCTCACGCAGGAAATGACGCCCTGGAACAAGGATTTCAGCAAAGCCCTGGATGAGCTGACGCAGCAATGGCAGGAGACAATGATAACGCTAATCGAAAACGGGAAGAAAAAGAAATGGGTACGGAAAGAGGTGAATGC
This sequence comes from Taibaiella koreensis, assembly GCF_003545715.1. Lineage (GTDB taxonomy): Bacteria > Bacteroidota > Bacteroidia > Chitinophagales > Chitinophagaceae > Taibaiella > Taibaiella koreensis. Next base: position 184,456 of record NZ_QVNU01000008.1, on the reverse strand, counting down.
CCGTGAGGTGGCGTTATGGGTCATGTCGGGCTATTGGGGTATCCGCAATTTCGGTAAGCTGGCGCATAGCAAATCTGTGTACCGGCCTTTTCTGAAGGGCTTGCGGCAATACCTGGATACCTTGCGGTAATGTCTTTGCCTGTGGTGCTTATCTATTTTTGCTCGCCGCGGCGCGGCGACGCAGAGAAATGTTTTTGCCGCGGCAACAAGTATTTGTTGTGCTTGGCTATTCTGTCTGCGGTGCTTCTTCGCGATCTTTGCGTAACCTTCGCGCTCTTTGCGGTTTTGTTCTTCTGGTTCTTTCTTTTACAAACGCTGTCGTCATTCTGGACCCCGATCCGGCATCTGCGATAGCAGAGACGAATCTTTTGAAGAGCTAGGCTTTGTTTATGGCCCACTGCGGTGCTGGACATATCATTAAATTGAGAGGATCGTTTTTCCCTTTAATGTAGCTAATATTCTTCTTCGATACAATGAGATCCTTCACTCCGCAAGCTGCGCAAGCTACGATCAGGATGACAATGGGACATTTACAGTTGGAGCAGCCGTAAACCATAAACATAATATTGTCATGCTGACATCTGCACAGCAATGGAAGCATCTAATATCCTGGGTACAAGTCTTGTTAGCTTGGGGAGATTGTATTGTAAGTCATATATTTTTTCCCACGAGACACGAAGCATTTATCGCGCCTGTTTATTCTTATCCTTACTTTGCCTTTGAGCCCTTTGCGGTTCTCTTCTTTTTTCTCGTTGCGGCGCGATATTGCGAGATATTTAATTCCCATGACGGCATTTCGGGCACAAAAACATTCGTCAGATTTTTTTTACAATAAAAACATACCAGTTAGTATGTTTTTGATTTACCTTTGCCTTGTTAATGCGACGAGGATGTACCAGACGCTTATTTTCTATCATTCCATAGTACGCTGGCTTGTGCTGGCCGCTTTGCTCTACGGCGTTTTCAGGGCAGGCACCGGGTATGTCTCTGGAAGACCTTTCACCCGTACAGACAACGCTGTACGCCACTGGACCGCAACTATAGCGCATGTCCAGCTCCTGATCGGTATGCTGCTGTATTGGCGTAGTCCTGTCATCCATTATTTCTGGAAGCACTTCGATACGGCACGGGAAGACAACGACACGATGTTTTTCGGAACGATCCATGTTCTGATGATGCTGACCGCCATCGTGATCGTAACGATAGGCTCGGCGCTGGCCAAACGCAGAACAGAAGCCAGGGCGCAATTCAGGACCATGCTGATCTGGTTTTCCCTGGCACTATTGCTCATACTCCTGGCCATTCCCTGGCCTTTTTCTCCACTGGCCCACAGGCCTTATATCAGATAATCATGCTCCATTTATTCGAAACCAAGACCGGTCGTTTGCGCCTTATCGGCTTTTTCGAAGGGCTGTCATTGCTGGCCCTCCTCTTTATCGCCTTACCGCTCAAGTATGGCTTCGGCGATGCCAGGCTCACCCAGGCATTGGGACCCGTACACGGTGTACTCTTCCTGCTGTTCGTTTTCAACACGCTGAGCCTGGGCGTAGAACAAGGCTGGCGTTTCAGGTCGCTCACCTGGAAAGTGTTGCTGGCCTGCGTGATCCCCTTTGGCACTTTTTATATTGACCAAAAGATACTGCGACGGTTATGAAAACAGGAATGATACTTGCCGGTCTGGTCCTGCTGGCTTATATCGCTTACCGTACCTATCGTTTCGCCCACCTGGACAAAGGTCTGGAGCAACAGATCGCCCATGGCGCCGTGATCCTCGATGTGCGTACGGAAAAGGAATTTGCGACCGGCCATATAGAAGGCGCCATCAATATTTCACTGGGAAACATCAGGGAGCGCTATGCAACGCTGGATACGGGCCGCACTTATATTACCTGCTGCTCGCATGGCCTGCGCAGCGTAAAGGTGCAAAGCCTGCTGCAGGAGCGGGGCTTCCGGCATGTTTATAATGGCGGCGCCTGGACCGACCTGGAGCAGGTAGTGTTGCGGGTACGCTTGTCCCAAAAGAAAAAATAAAAGAGACCGTTTATCAGCGCCAGCGTTTGCCCAGCATAAGTCCCACGAAGAAAGAGGCCTGGTAGGGATAGGCCTTCCGTTCGGCCATGATCCCGATAGAAGAAGTATAAAAGGCGGCATTGCCGCCGATCAGGATGGTCTTGACAAAGGCTTTGGGTTTTTCTGGCTCAATAGCAAAAGCCAGCTCGGCAAACAGGCCGGGTACGTATTTTATTTCACCTAAGCCCTTGCTCCATTGGCTGCTGCCCTGGATAAAGCCCGGCTGCAGGAAATGGTCGCTGTTGCCGCTGCTGTACCGTTCCGTTTGGATATGGGCCTGCGGTTCGGGGTTATAATCGACGTAGATGAGATCGAGATAATAGGGTTTCAGCAGGGCAATTGCTGGTCCGGCAACGTAGCGCAGGCTTACCGAGAGGTTACCATCGAGCAGGGCAGGGAAGAGCATTTGCTCCCGGCCATAGCCCAGTTGCAGGGTATAGGCATTGTTGATCTTGCCAAATATGTAAGACCGTGCAGGACCAAGTCCGGGATAGAGGTTGCGCGTTTGTTGTTGCCGGGCCTCCTTCTCGTGTTTGATCTCGGAAAAGTGAAGTTGCCAGAGCACCTTTTTGCCCGCGCTCTTCTGGCGCAGGTAGCAGAGCCCGCCACTCCAGCCGTTGGTGTTCAACCGGCCAGAAAGCGATAAAGCATAATTGAAATCCGGATCCAGGCCCCAATCCCGGACATGCTGCTGCCAGCGCTTAAGTTGGCTCACTTTCTTTTGTCCTTTTTCCTTTACCTCCTCCAGCTTTTCTTTACCACCCTCCCATACCTGTTGCGCGCGACCCTTGAAGGCGCACAGTGTTAACAGAAAAAGAATAAATCCTATATTTTTTTTCATGGTGGTAAAAAAACTATGCAATGTTACAGGTTTCTGAATAATTTATTGATTTTTGCAGGCGCCTTTTATCATGACTCCCGGAATACGACACCATCTCTCCAGCCTTTGCGCTGCCCTGCTTATCGGAACCCTATTGTTTCCTTTCGGGCTGAAAGCACAGCAGGCAGCCGTTTACAACCGTTTTCAATACCATCATTATAAATGGAAGGCGCTGCACACGACATCCTTTCACCTGTATTTCCCGGCAGGTTACGACAGCCTGGCCAGCTTTGCATCGGTGCAGCTACCCGATATTATGGCCTGGGTAAAGCAGGAGATGGGCGTGCCCCTGAAAAATATACCCAACCTGGTCATTTACCCATCGATCGATCAGCTTTACGAATCCAATATAGGCTTGAGCGATCAGCAGCAGCAAACCTTTCCTACCATCCAGCTTAAAGGCAGCCGCGTGCTACTGGCCTTTGACGGCGCTTACGACAAGTTCCGACAACAGCTTACCGAGGCCTGTGTACGCCTTACCTGGGAAGAGCAAATGAAAGGCGATGTGGAAGAGCAACTGACCAATACCAAACAACAATTGCCTGTATGGTTCCGACAGGGTGCGATCTGTTATTTCGCACAGGGTTGGCCCGGTACGGCAGAAGCAGCTTTCATGGCTTTGCAGCAATGCGATACCGCAGCAGGTTGGGAACAGCTTTCTACCAAAGAACCCGCCCTGGCCGGTCAGGCCTTTTGCTATTTCCTGCAGCAGCGCTACCGGGAAGATGCCGTACGCCAGGTGCTGTTCCAACTACGCCAGGGGAAGACCTTATCGCGGGCCCTCCGCCTGGTAACCAAACGGCGGCAGGACACGCTCACACAACAATGCCAGGCCTTTTACCACAACCGGTTTACCAGCGCCGGCGATAATAAAGATACCTTGCCTGCTTACCTCGAACAATTGTACCAGGCCCGGTTGCAGGCCCTGGCCTACAGTCCCGATGGGAGCAAGGTCGCATATACCTTGCAGCAAGGTAACCGCCGCAGGGTATATGTGGCCGAACGCCGGCTTTTGGCTAAAGACAAGGAAAAGCCACCGGCCTTTACCCAATACCTGATGCCGCCCTGGCTGGAAGACCATAGCGAAGACCTTTACCCACTCATTAGCTGGAAGAAAGACGGGCGGGGCATTTACCTGCTGTTGCCGGAGAAAGGAAAAATGAAGATCATGGAATACGACGCTGCCGGCCGTTACCGCGACAGCCGTACGCTCTATGGCCTGGATGGCGCCGGCACCCTGAGCGAATGGGAACACAACCGCTTCCTGCTCTCGGCCTGGCGCAGGGGCAGGAGCGATGTCGTGACCTTTGATGCCCAGCGGCTCCGGTACAGCCCATTGACAGCGGGCATTGGCGACCATAACGAAGCGACCGTGCTGGATGGCGATCTGCTGGTTTACCGCTCCGGCTACCCGGCCGACAGTGTCTATTACCGGGATACGCTTGCCCGTACATATGGCCTGTACTACAAGACCATTGCCGGTGGCCGCACACCAGACAAGACCACAGACAAACGGCTGCGGGCTGATAGCACATACTTTACCTGGCATGATCCCGAAAGCCAGCCTGATGGCCGCCTGGCGCTGACCCATACCCGTAGCGGTATACCGGAGCGAGATACCCTTACCTTAACGCAACCCGAGCCATCCCACACAACAGCAGCAACACCCTGGTTAAAGGATTACCTGGCCCGGCAAAGGGCCAAAGACAGCATTGATGCGCTGTTGCGTAAACTGAAGGCAGAAGACAAGCCCTCCGTCCTGCGCGGCATTCTCAGCCCGGGAAGCGATCCGGGACAAGCCGGCCGGCAGCAGGACAGCATTCGTCGTGCGCTGGCTTATACCGGCAAAAAAGTACGGCCCTATGTCTTGCAGCTGTACAGCGCCTATTTCTCTGCCCAGATCAACAACGATTATTATATCAATCGCTACCAGCCATTCCAGGCCTACCTGGGCACCTTCAAATTCCCTTCCGTGGGCGCCATGGCCCAGGGAGGCTTCAGCGACCTGTTTGAAAATCATCATTTCAATATCGGCTATCGCCTGCCCGCCGGCAGCGAAGGCAGCGACTTCTTTGTCCGCTATGAAAACACTGCCCGTAAGCTCGACTGGCATATCCTGTTCTTCCGCAAGGTCGAAAGCCTGGAGCCCGATCCCGGCCGCGACTGGAAAGACAATCGCGGTTTTCCCTATCCGCAGGCGGCCAAGGTAAAGACCCATTACTACGAGCTGGGCTTTCATTATCCCCTGCATTATGATTGGTCGCTGGATTTTACCACCGCCGCCCGGCGCGATCGTACCGTATTCCTGGCCACCGACCGTTACAGCCTCAACTTTGAGGCCCTACAATCCTGGTGGAGCATCAGCAGCCTCGCCCTGCAGGTACGTAAGCTGCAGCCTACCATACCATTCCTGTACCAGGGCTGGGAAGGCAAAATGCTCCTGGACGGGATGGCCTCTACCGGTAAGCAATCGACCCTATTGTATGGATTGCGTGGTCAGTTGGCCTGGCACCGGCCGCTGGTAAAGCACATAACATTCGTGATACAGGCACAAGGTGGCTACAGTGGCGGGCAAAGCCGTATCCTCTACAACTTCGGCGGACTGGACAACAATATTGTACCCCGTGTGGATACTTCGGTGCGCTTCCCGCAGCAGAGTGGCTATGCCTTCCAGTCGCTGGTTACGCCCTTGCGGGGCTATGAGCAGAACAGCCTTTACGGCAGCCGTTTCTGCCTGTTCAATGCCGATCTTTATGTACCGTTGTTCCGTGACCTGATCCCCTTAAAAACCGGCATCAGTGCCGTGTATAACCTGCAATTGGGATTATTTGCCGATATGGCCGCGGCGCAGCAGGATAAGATCCTTCCGGCTACGAAAACACCGTTGTATGCCTACGGCTTCAGTGCGAGGACCCTGCTGGCAGGCTATCCGCTACGTTTTGATATGGCCTGGCCGGGGAACTTCAACAGGCAGCCGGTATGGTATTTGTCGATGACGATAAAGTAGTTTCTTGCTTTAAAAATGGGAAAATTATTTTATTTATATTTTTTGTATTTTTTTTGAAAATTTTTACTTTTATACTGTAATGCTGACCAAAGGCCGGCGCCCGGGCAGCAGCGCAAACCTAAACACGAAACGATGAATTCATTCCGGGCTTACCTATTGACCGGTATTCTTGCCCTGCTTATTTGTGCACCGCTGCGCAGCATTGCCCAGGAAGCGGAGGAATCAGTAACAGCGGCCACCACCTACCTCGATGGCCGCACCCAAGACCTGCAGCAATACCTTAACCGTTCGGGTAAAATACGTGAGCGGCTGCTAAAGCGGCTACGGAGGCAGGAGGAAAAAATGGCCCGCCGGCTGGCGGCCAAAGACTCGGCCCTGTACCGGCAATACATGAGCCAGAAGCTGAGCTACGATTCTATCGCGCATTTGTCCCATGATACAACTGCATTGGCAAAGCTTTCCCAAAAGAAGAACAAAGTGATCGACAGCCTGCGGGGTGTGCAGCAGTTTCTACAAAAGCAATCGGGCAAGCTTGGCGCTGCCTCCTCCCTTGCCGGCAAAGCGGGCGTGGACCTGCCCTATACCGATAAGCTGAACCAGCTGCAGCAACAACTCAATGGACAACAGCAGCTGGACGAGCTGATCCGGCAACGAACTTCTTCCCTGCAACAGCTGGCCCAGGGCCAGAACATCGGTGGCCTGGCGCAGTTGCAGAAAAACGTTTATTATGCCCAGGAAAAGATGAAATCCTGGAAAGCCCTTGCCGACGATCCGGATGAGGCCGAAGAAAAAGCCATGGAATACCTGCAGGGCACCGAAGGTTTTTCCGATTACCTCAATACCGGCGACAAGGCCTTCGGCGGACTCGGTAACAATGCCACCGCTGCCGACCTGCAGCGCATGGGCTTCCAGACCAAAGACCAGGTGAACAGCATGCTGCAGGAAAAGCTGGGCAGCAGCCTCGGCGCTGTACAGCAGCAAATGGGCCAGCAGCTGCAGGACTATACCGGTAAACTGGATGGCATCAAGGGCAAATTGGGTGAAGTGAAAAGTAGTGTAGATGAGGCCAGGCAAGGCCTGCAGGAAGCCCGGCAGGCCAAGGATAAATTAAAGCATATCGAAAAGCCAGCCTTCAAAAAGAACCCCGAGCGGGGCAAACCTTTCTGGCAGCGGCTGGAGACCCAATACAACTTCCAGACCAGCCGGGCAGGCACCGACGGTCTGCGTCCGGCCATGCTGGAGCTGGGGGTAGCGGTAGCCTTCAAACATACGCCCCGCCTGAGCTATGGCCTGGGATTGGGCCTGAGTACCGGGCTGGGACAGAACTGGCAGAACATACACCTGAGCTATGAAGGCATCAGCGCAAGAGCCTTTGCCGGCTGGAAATGGATCTACGGCTTCAGCTTCCAGGCAGGCTACGAGCGTAGCTTCCGGCCCGGCAACCGGGCCTACCTGCCGGAGCAGCAAACCACGCCGCAAGCCGGCAATACCAATAACGACAACGTGCTGAAAGAAGCCTTCGGCGGACAGCAGCAAGCGGCCTATATCGGTGTGATGAAGCGCTACCGGATCAACAGCCGCTGGAGCGGCACGCTCTTGGCCGGTTACAACTTTTTGTGGCAGCATGAAGGCCTGAGAAGCCCATGGATGCTGCGCTTTGGCTGGGGCAAATAGGCCTAATGACCTTTTTTATACCTGAAAAGAATAAAATCAAACCCTTAATTATGAGAAAGAATGGCTTGCGGAAGTTATGTCTGTTTGCTGCGGCAGCGCTGAGCCTGATACAGACAAATGCACAAACACAAGATCCCTCCGCTAAAATCGAAAGGCAGATCAAGCCGGACCCAGAAGCGGGGAACCTCGGCAAGTACGGCAATTACAACCTCAACCTGTCGACCGGCCAGGTAGGTATCACCGTACCGCTGTTTACCCTTTCCGGCGCAACCATACAATATCCGATCTCCTTAAACTACGACCACAAAGGCATTCCCGTAGACGAAAGGGCTACTAGCGCCGGTCAGAACTGGACCGTATCATTGATGGGAAATATATCGAAAACGGTCAACGGCCTGCCTGATGAAAAACTGAGCAATGGCTTTAATGCCAACTATGATGCCATTATCGCCGGCAGCTATAGCTTCAACTATCACCCGCTCACGTTTAACGACATTTATTACCGCGCCATGCAAGGCCTGGTAGACCTGCAGGCCGATAATTTCACCTTCAGCTTTAACGGCCGGAGCGGGAAATTCTTCTTCAACCCCGAAGACGGGCAGTATTATACCATACCTTATTCGAAGCTGAAGATCGAGAAGATCCCCGTGCCGAATGACGGCTATTATTTTTTGCTTACGGACGAACAGGGCTATAAATATACCTTCGATCAGAAGGCCAAAACCTCTTTTGAAAGCACCTCTTCCGGCGATGCCTTTACCAATGAGACCTATGATGGCCATTGGTACCTGACCAGGATCAGCAATCCCGATGACATTACCGAAGTGGAGCTGGAATACATCCAGGACAATCTTCTGCTGGATGTCAATACCTTTAGTTATACCAAACGCTACCTGAAGTCGATTGACGCGCCTTTTCCCGGTCCCACCTGTGTACCTACGACCACCTCAACCATGTCAGAATCCGGCGGCAGCACCACCAATACTACGATCCACTACGGCTCATTGCTGGTGTCCAGGATCAAGACACCCTTTGAAGACCTGCGGCTCGTCTATGCGCCCCGTAACGACGAATCGCTCCGGATCGATTCGATGGTGCTGGTCCGTAAGGACAATACCCTGAAGCAGGGCTATAAATTTTATCATGGCTATTATGCTTCTGCCAACAAGCTACGGCTCGATTCCATTGAGCTGTTCGACAATACCGGCAGCATCAACAAGCACAAATTCTTTTATAATCCCGGCAATATTCTGCCCATCAACAGCAAGGGAAAGGACCATTGGGGCTATGCTTACACTACCGGTAGCCCGGCGTCGCTGTTCCCCAAGATCTGGTATGGCAGCCAATATATCGGGGATGTAGACCGGAGCCCTACCAATGTTACTTTGAACGGTGTGCTGAACAAGATCGTTTATCCCACAGGCGGCGCTACGGAATTTGCCTACGAGCTCAACGATTACGGGAGGGTTGGTGAAAATACAGCAGCAGCAAATGTTTCGACTCCGGTTTTAGGTAATGGTGGTGCTCAATGCCTAAGACGCACAACGCAAAATGGCGCCGGCACATCAACCTGCACCTTTACCACAGCGATAGCCGGTGTAGTACATTTTGCCACGAAAAGGGATAACTGTGACGGCAACCCGCCCAATGGCGGCCAGAATTGTACCATTGAGCCTTGCCAGACCCAAATGACACTGAACGGACCTGGCGTGCCTCCTAACACGAGCTTGAATGGGGCCCCAACTGTATGGAAGGAAATGGATATGTTTCTGGCGGCAGGCACCTATACAATTACGATCACCACTTTCGAAACCCTGGATTACGGAAAAGTCATGGCGACATACCCAACAGTGGTGGAATATAGCTATAAACCAAAAGCCGGTGGTCTACGTATCAAGTCGATTAAGAATTACGACCAATTCACCGGTTATACCGTCCGCAAATTTAGTTATGACGATCCCACCGAGGCAAACAGGTCCTCCGGTATTATACCGGCTGAGCCGCTGTATACTTATGAAAGCCGTTATGGTAAAGACTGTCTTGGCAATAGCGCTCCGGATTGCGGCATCTTTTATAACTATGTCAACCTGACTTCGCAAAGCAATACCGGTATTAGCTTTAGCGATGGCAGCGCAGTGGCCTATACCCGGGTGCTGGAGACAATAGGAAACAACGGCGAAGGTGGCACAATCGATCACCGGTTTACTTTCCACAACGATAACCAGGAAGAACATTTTCCCTTCAGCACACCAACGGATTATTCCTGGACAAGAGGCCGGCCCTCCAGTACGCTTTATTACAATACGAGCAATGTGCTGGTAAAAGAGGAGATCAATGAGTACACCAATGCATTGACCAGTTCTGCCGACGTCAGGAGTGTAAAGATTGGCTCGCTCCAGAACTGTATCTACCGAGCCGACGGCTCTACGCTCACTTATGCAATGACACACGCTCTTTCCATGTGGACTTATTTAAACAAAAGCACAACGAAAACCTATCTTAACGGCGGCACGCAAACCGAAGAGACCAGCTATTTTTACGATAATCCCGATCATATCCAATTGACCCGCACGCAAACCACCGCCAGCGATGGCAGTATCAAGGTGCAGCGGATCACTTATCCCCTGGATTATGCAACCAGCGCCTCGGGCGATGCCATGACCAGCGCCCTGGATCAACTGAAGCATCAAAACCGGTTGGGGGTACCGGTATCGGAAACAGAATCGGTGATCAAAGGCGGCCAGGAATATATCCTGGGTTCCGCACTCACCACCTATAAAATATTCCCTTCCGGTAGGGTTTATCCCTGGAAAAGCTTTTCGCTGGAAACCACAGCAGCGATCCCTTACCTGAACCTGGCGACATCTACCGGAACGGCCTTCAGCCAGGATAGCCGGTACCATTTTAACGCCGAGTACAGAACCTATAACACTACCGGGCAGCTAAGCGAGCTGACCGATGAAACAGATCGTAGTTTCAGCATGCTCTACGCGCACAACGCCCTGCTGCCGGTCGCCTACGTGAAGAATGCGAAGCTGGGAGAAGTATATTATAATGGCTTCGAGGAAGCGCCTTCCGGCGCGATAGCTACGGCCAAATACGGCTCCTATGGCTATAGCGGTGTATTTACCATCGCCGGACTGGCACTCGTGCCGGGCACCTATCTGAAAACCTGGTGGCAGTTTGACGGCACCGATTGGGCCTATCAGTCCGAAACGCTGTACCACAACGGTATTGCCAGCATCCAGGTCGGCAATGGCAGCATTATCGACGAGGTTACGATACGACCCCAGGCCTCATCCATAGCAACGATGTCGCATGATCCCGGTGTAGGGATGAAAGCTAAAGTGGGCGACAACGGCCTCGGGACCAAATTTGAATTCGATGGCCTGGGCCGGCTCCGTTACGTCAAAGATCATTTTGATAACATCCTTAAAAAGAACGACTATCAATACCAGGTAGCTCAATAAATAGTTTATCCATGAAATCAGCTATAAATATTACGCGCCTTGTACTGCTTACTTTATTGACCGGGCCCTTAGCGGCAACGGCCCAGCAGCTAAGCGATCCTACGACCAATATACCGCAGACGCCGATCAGCAACTCCGGAACGGTGACCTATCCTTACCTGCACGATGAACCGGCAGACCGGCTGTACAATGCGGTCACGACACAGGCACCTTATGTGCCGGTCAAGAACTGGCCGCCGCCAGCAGAGGCCTACCAGCAAAGTAGGGAGCTGGTCGATGGCCTGGGCCGTCCGCTGCAGACCGTCTTACGGAAAGCCCATGCCACCGGCGCCGATATCATACAGCCGCATGTTTACGATGAGCTGGGCCGGGAACAATACCAATACCTGCCCTACATCAGGCAGCCATTCCTGTCGGATGGTACGGCAGATCACGTAGGCTATTACAACCTGAGTAATTTTTACAACGGTACGGGAGAACAGCCTTATAGCAAGACGGAGTACGAAAGCTCGCCATTAAACCGCGTGCTGAAGCAATTGCCGCCGGGCGCCGGCTGGGTGGGCGCGGGGAGAGGGACCCGCCTCGAATACCGCTTTAACGAAGCCAGCGAGATCAGGCTGTGGACCATTGGAAACGGAGCAACCGATCTGCCCGTCTCCAACAGCTATTATAATGCCGGAGAGATCAGCATTGTGACGACTACCGACGAGGATGGCAAGTTCGGCATGGAATACAAAGACAAAGAGGGTAGGATAGTACTGAAGAAAGTGTACATATACGACAACCATCAGCCGCAGACGGCCCACAATGGCTATGCCTGTACCTATTATGTCTATGATGAAATGCAGCGGCTGCGCTATGTGATCCCGCCGCTGGCTGTAGAACAACATACCGAATCGGGCAATACCTGGAGCATCTCTGCTGCTGTAGCTGACGGTCTTTGCTATAGCTATTTGTACGATGCCCGTGGCCGTATGGTAGAGAAAAAGATACCGGGAAAAGAAGTGGAATATTATATCTATGATAAACGGAACCGACCGGTCTTTTACCAGGATGGCAAGCTAAGGGCAAGGCAGCAATGGACCTTCCACACCTATGACGCGCTGGATCGCGAGCTATCCAGCGGCATTGCGAATGGTAGCCACGGCCGGGAACGAACAGCAGAGTATATAGACGATAATTCAACCTGGCCCAATACCGATCTGCTGTACTATCTGAAAACTTATGACCTCTGGCAGGTTTATCCCCCTGAGAACCTTGCTGGTTGCATTTTGCTGAGCTATACCTATTATGATGACTATGACCAATTGCCCGGCTTCAATTTCGATCCCGCACAATTCACCGGGCAAGTACCCGTGGGTAGCCCGAAAATCGTTTATCCGAAAATAGGATCATCAAGTAAAGGCGCTATAACAGGTATCAAGCAGCGGATCATACAGCCGGATAACAGTGTGGGCGATTGGTTGACGACGGTCAATTATTACGATGACAAGGGCCGCCTGCTGCAATCACAAGCGCAAAACAGTAAAGGCGGCCTGGACATCAGCTCCAATATTTATTATTTCCAGGGTGCGCTCTGGCGCAATATCCTACGGCATGAGCAGCCCAATGCAAAGCCGGTAGCCGGCGCCACGGACGGCGCGCATACCCAGATCAAACTCATCACTACCTCCGACCGCAATATGGGCAGCAGCGGCGGAACGCAGGTGATACAGATCACGCAGCAGATCGACGGCGGTATCGAATATACCCTGGCCGGTTATTCTTACGATCATATGGGCCGCCTGGTCACCAAGCAGACGCCCGCGGGCAATACGCTGCAGGAGTATAATGTACGTGGCTTCCTCAACCATATCGATGTGGCCAATGCCAATAACGATCCGGACAGTACGCACTTATTCGAAGAAAACCTATACTATGATCAGGGATTTGCCAACCGGCTGTTTAACGGCAATATTGCGGGCATCACCTGGCGCAAGGCAGGCAATAATGCACCTGTAGAGGCTTACGGTTACAGCTACGATAACCTGAACCGGCTCAGCCATGCCGAATACCGGCAAAAAAATACCCTGAACCAATGGTCCCATGCCGCCTACGATTATACCGCCTCCGGTATCGATTACGATGCCAATGGCAATATCCTGCACATGAACCAGCGGGGCATCGATCCGCCGGGGATCAATACCCCGATCGACATGGACCAACTGACCTATACTTATGCGCCGGCTAGCAATCGCCTGGTCAAAGTGCAGGATGCAGTGGCTCCATCTGCAACAGTGTCGCTGCCCGATTTCAAAGACAATGCCAACTCGAGCCAGGAGTATAGCTATGATCCCAACGGCAATATGCTCACCGATGCCAATAAAGGCATCGCCAGCCCGATCACTTACACCGATCAGAATAAGCCAGCTTTTATAGCATTGCCGCAGGGAGAAATAAGCAATGTTTACGATGCTGCAGGCAATCGCCTGAAAAAGCAGCTGAAGACCTACAGCACGGGTGTGAAGGACATGTATGATTATATTGGTAACTTCGTCTATAAGAACGATACCCTGCAGTATATCCTGAATGCCGAGGGCAGGGCACGGCCGGTAACCAACAGCTCAGGGGAAACCAAGTTTGTATACGATTATTTTGTAAAAGATCCCCTGGGCAATGTGCGCAGCACGGTTAATGCAACACCCATCGATGAAATTTACCTGGCCCGTCACGAAATAGCCCTGGCCGGTATCGAACAACTGGTCTTTGACAATATACCCACGGTGCGGGACAGTAAGCCCGGCAGCAATGATCCCGAAGACCGTATGGCCGCCAAACTGAACGGCAGCGATAAGCGGGTAGGGACGGCCATTGTGCTGAAGACCATGCCCGGCGATCGTTTTATCGTTAAATCGGATGCCTTTTATGAAGGTGATTTTGTCTCTGGAGGCGAAAGCGAACCCGAAGCATTGGTCGAATCGCTGATGAACGCCTTACTGGGCGGCAATACCTATGCCGGTGTACCAATAGCAGAGCTGCCCGAAAATGTACGGATCGTAAAAAATGCTTTGACAAATCCTTCCCTGATTGGTCAGCTCAAAAATCTGTCGGCCAACGACGATCCGGAGCGACCGAAGGCACATTTGAATGTACTGTTCTTTGACAACAAGCTGCAGCTGATGGACAAGAGTAGCAGCGTAACCCAGGTACCTTCCGGCAGCATCAACGGCTGGAATACCTTTGGGCCGATACCTGAATTTAATGGTCCCCCGGATATTGGTGTCGTAAGCAATGGTGAAGGCTATGTGCTAGTCTATGTCGACAACCAGAGCATCGGTAAAGATGTATGGTTCGACAACATCATGATTGAGCATTATACCGGAAAAGTATTGGAGGAGGATCACTATTATCCCTTCGGCCTGACGATAAATATAGACCGCGATGGGAACCATAAGGCGCAGCCGTATAAGTATAACGGTAAAGAATTGGAAAAGCATTTCGGATTGGAGCTGTATGACTATGGGGCGAGACCCTATGATCCGCAGATAGGTCGTTGGCTAAGTATCGATCCTTTGGCGGAATCTATGAGACGGTATTCTCCCTATAACTATGCGTTTAATAACCCGGTTAGGTTTATTGATCCCGATGGGATGTTAGCTACGGAGTATTTCAATAATACAGGTAAAAAGCTAGGCGAAGATGAGAATGGGAAAGACGGTAACGTACATATTGTTACGGACGACAAAGAGATAGACATGATAACGGATAATAACAGCAGTAAGGCGTCAACGAAATCCGATCTGGTGCGTTCGGGCGTTAAAACTACAAAAACTGTTTTAAAGGAATCTTTGGATGTCTTGGATAGAACAAATAAAAACGGAGGGACAGCCGAGGAAATATCGATGGTAAAAGCAGATGGAACAATCATAAGAGGAGCTAGTGGAGAAAGACAGACCAAGCCCGATGGAACAATTATATCCAGATCCAAACTTCCGGCTATAATAGACGATGAGAATAATGTTGGCATTCACTCACATGAAACGCATATCGAAGTTCCTGGACCAGGAAAATATGAAAATGTTTCACTTGCTACTGAACCAGGTACTGATGATCCAATTTTATTTAGAGCACAAAAGATAAATATTATTGTGGGAAATTTGGAAGCACCATTCCAAAGAACAAATGGTAGCACTGGAGCCAAAGAAGATGTGATGCCTAAGCAAGGCGCGGTATTTTATAGTAATGTTGGCACCCAATTACTGATAATGGAAAAGAGCGCCCTAAAAAAGATGGTAAAATAACCTAATTATGGCTAGATACGCAGTTTTTCTACTATTGCTCTTCTGCTGCCGCGCTTCGGCTCAGAATAGTTGCAATTATGTGAGTTTCATTATATCAATAGATGGTGAGATAGCTACGTATTCGCACATCAGCAAATCGATTATCATTGTAAAAGATACAATTGATAGCCAGGCCAGAGTAGACACGATCAATTTTACTTATAACACTGGAGTAGCTGTATTTGATGACAACAATTTTTCGAAATTTAAAAACTTGGGTAAGTCCAAAATTGTATCGGTAAAATTCATCTATCGCCCGGGTTCATTGCCTAACAGGGAATATGCGTATGAATTTGACATCATGGCTAAATGGCTTGACCACGGATTCTTGATTTTAAGGGTATATAATTTCGAAAACAAGAAGAATTGGGCTGAATTTGAACAACGGAAGGGATATGGGATCGAATGGCAGGCATCTGAGCGCTTAAGCATACTTACGCGTAGGCCAAGACGCGAGTAAGCTTCTCGTTGATGCAGATAAAACTGTGATGGCAGAGATTCGTCTTTAAAAACATCAATAAATTCTCATGAGATCAAAGGGTATATTACCTATCTGTATGCTCCTTGCTTTACTTAACTCTTGTGAGTACAAAGAAAAATTTGATAAAGTACTATGGAATGCCAGTACAGATCTAGCATTTCCGCTCCTAACCGAAAAAAAATGTTAGATGATCTGATGAAAAATCATAAATTAATTGGGTTAAAATACAATCAACTAATAGATTCTTTAGGTGAACCAAATTACTTGGAGGATTCAATAATATCCTATAGAATCACAGAAGATTATGGAAGCGATATAGATCCGGTCTATGTTAAAACACTACAATTTTCAATTTCAAGAGACTCAATTGTAACTTCATTTAAAATAAAAGAGTGGAAAAAGTAGTTGGGAATTCCGCATATATAATATTATTTCAAAAGTGATGTAAATGATAGAAATCGGGGTTGAGTACTCCGATTTTTATCATTTTAAAAAGGAGGAATACCAACAAGCCAACCATTGGTACAAGATAAAAAGACTAAATCTAAAGACAAAGTCTATTTAACGAGAGATGGTGAATATACTGTTCAGGATGCCAAGAACGACGAAAGTCATCAGGGTGCGCCACATTGGGAAGCAGGGAAGACTAAAAAAGATGCGAGTCAACCTGATGGATTAAATAGAAGTGGAAATAACAATAAGCCTCAGATGCAACAACCCAAAGGGAAGGCATATTATGAAACCAACTAATTAACAACTCAAATGAATAAGCCATTAAAAAGATTATTAAGAAAAAATAAGGGAAAGGCAATGTTGTCATCTTATGAAGTATTATTTATTGAATCTGGTTTTAAAAAACAGGACTTAAACCATGTCAATCTTGATGCTTCAGATGAAATTATTCAGAAGGTCCGGGCATTAATTCCAAAATTCAAATATGATAGTGAACAAATATCTGGTAAAGCTGAAAGTTTTCTTGCATCTACATTACTTAAAGCGGTTTATGATAAATATAAAAATTCAGACTGCTACATATATACAGATGCACATGAGTATTGTGGAATGTATAACGTTAGTACTGAATCTACTTTTGAATTTGCGTTCAACGTTGCTTTAAAAGATAGTCAGCACACTTGTTTTTTAATCGATAAGGAATTTAATTACACTTTTACATTAAATTACTACGATAATAGTCATAACGATAGCCCGGATACATTTGATATTCAAAGAAGGATGATAATTGATAAACAATAGATTTATGTATTGTCAAAGCCAACAATTTGATACTCCAAAACGCGGGAAAATAGTGTCTAAAATAAAGCAGCCACCAAGTAAGAACTTGTGGCCTTGGTCGAATCGCTGATGAACGCCTTGCTGGGCGGCAATACCTATGCCGGTGTACAATAGGTGCTAAAGAAGTGAATGAAGTTATTCGCTATCCTTTACGTGGAAAAGTCAGTCAATATTGGGAGAAAGGAATTCCGACAAATGGAGGAAGAGGCAGAGTTATAAATAACTCTGGATGGTCAATTGTAGATCTGAAAAAGTGAGAGGTTACAGGAATCGACTCGATCAAAAAATTAAATATATTATATGTTGATATTTAAATATGAAAACAAGAAAAAAGATAAGATTATGAGATTGACGATTTATACATCAATTATACTCTTCTTAAGTTTTACGGGATGTTATGGCCAAACCAAGTATTTCGAAGTAACAGATATTATTGATAAGACTGAAGAGCTTGCGAAGAAAGTAGAATGGACGCTCCTAAAAGACAAAGAAAGAATAGATGGCTATACAAGAGTTGGAGATTCAATTTTTGGCGGTGAAATCGCCTGTAATATATCTCCGATTAAGAATGCTGATGCCCCAACTTTTGCAGTCTATCCAGGAAGCAAATATGCAAGGGATAAAAATCGTGTTTACTATCCGATCTTGGTAAAATGCGTTGATTATGAAGATTGTGGTGTCTGCTATTATGAAAAAGTAATAGTCGAAAAGGCGAATCCATCAAATTTTCAATATTTAGGAAAAGATTATGCAAGAGATAATCAACATGCATATTTTCGAGGACAACTTATAAAAGGTGCAGACGGCAATACGTTTAAACTAGTTGAAGGACCAGAGTACTTATATTTTGCAACAGATAAGAATAGTGTTTATAGTCACAACAAAGTTTTCGAAGATGCAGACCCTTCAACCTTTTACTACAAAAAGGATAGCCGAGGAAATAATCCGTCTGAGGCCGATAGCAAATACATAATTGGCGATAAAAACACTAAATGGGAACACATCCCCCCAGACCAAATTAAAAAGCTGTGAAAGAGCAATAGAGCAATTAAGCTAATTCCCGGTATTTACTCTCTCCTAAGGCAATATCTATGCCGGTGTACCGATAGCAGAGTTGCCCGAAAATGTACGGATCGTAAAAAATGCTTTGACAAATCCTTCCCTGATTGGTCAGCTCAAAAATCTGTCGGCCAACGACGATCCGGAGCGACCGAAGGCACATTTGAATGTACTGTTCTTTGACAATAAGCTGCAGCCGGTAATGAAAATAAACCAGTATGGATATATTTATAAATAATGAAGTAAATGACCTGGTCCAGACTTTGGAGGAAGAAGCAGCACTAGAATTTGGCGCGCTCTATAAAGATAAGAATGGCAATCAATATCAATTGACAAGATATTGGTCTGATACGTTAGAAAAGGAGCTGTGTTTATTAGAGAAACTCCCTCGAAAGGAAATCCCAGACCTAATATCGATCATCTTCGATATAGATGATATTGAGAAGGTAACAGCTATTTGCTGTGAAATAGCTGATCGCAATTTTGACAGCAATAAGGAATATAGATTAGATTTTATTGAAAAGCTTGAACGGGCTTATTCAAGTGATGTAGGAGATGCCGATAAAGTAAGAATATGCATCGGAGAAACGATGCTATTTGATGCTACGAATAAAGATCCAATAGTAGGAAAATCGTATGAACAAATCGGAAATGACGCAAAATTTTACAGAGATATATCCGATAGAGCAAAGGAAATTTTAGATGCCTGTGAAAAAAAGAATAAAAAGTGATGATACCAATTGAATTTCTTTATGAGATGGGACAAATAGTATGAGCAAAAAAATAATAACTCTAAAGTGGCTGCGGATAATGCCATTTGTCATTCTGGGTGTATTGCTGATCATTTGCTGGTTTAACCTGCTAAAGAATAATATTACGCCTACGATACAGCATGATGCGGCATTGGTCTTATTCTTTCTGAACCTATTGATTTATTTTATCCGGTTCAGGCCAGGTCTTTTGCTCACCGGTATCCTGTTGCTTTTAGCAACCTTGAATATTGTAAACATTTTTGCCGAAACACTGACCGATAGTCTTTTCATTGGTCTTGGCAGACAGAAATTGGTAATGCCGCCAATAAACGGCAACTGTTTTTTACTATTGCTGGCTTATATCATAATTAACTATAGATTTTTCAAAGATCAGATAAAAACGGATAAGGCCAGGGGGCAAAAAGAAATACAATGATGCAACGGACAATTTGACCAATCTGGATGTTCTGAAAATTAATCTTGTTGAGGCCTTAAATAAAGTGAAATGAAAATGTGTTGCCAAAATTTTAAAGAGCTAATGCTAAATGCAGGTGAAAAAGGCTTTAGTGCTGTACCTCTGCATGAAAATGATTTTTTATTTTTTCTTCTTCAATATAGAAGCGAGAATGTTAAGGTAAAAGAGGGAATAATTAAAATAGCTGACATAGGCATCAAGTACTGTCCCTTTTGTGGAACGGAATTAGCGGAGATAATAAGCAACAACCAAGCCTATGTTGCTCACCTGGCTAAAAAGAATAGAAGTCTGATTCATTGACCTGTGTTGTTTTCGTTTGGCATTTACGCGGATGTAGGCTCTAACAAACTGCTGATTTCTTTTTTGTCCTATAATGTTCTGCATTATGTTACAATAGCCGCCCTTTTAAAGTTTTTTTCTGTCCCTGTGCGGTGGCCAATGCGTGAGGGATAGTAGCGGTTACCCCACAGCGAGGCACGAGCGAGGAGTAATAGCGGATAGCCCGACCACTGCCCTGCACCTACGTACATTTTTGCAGAAAGGAGCAGGGCAGGGGACACGCCCAAATGATAAACAATGTGCGCCACCACAATATGCCTAACCCAATAAAGAACCCAAAGACGACGACCATAACAACAAGCCACTGAACGGTGGGGTGGTGGGTGGGCCTGAGTTAACGGCGGAGATATATTTTATTAAATCATACTTATAATGCGTTACAAAATATAGTCTCAATCTAGTTTCTACTTTACAAATTTCATAGCATCCTTATATTTCGAATCAGAAGCAATGTTCTGTAAAGAACGCGAGGGAAATGAGATAATTAGATCTAAAACATTTGTAATGTGAGGGTCTTTTGTTTTTGATTTAAGGAAACTAGCAAGTTGTTTTAGACGTTTCTCCGGTTTGAGATAATTGAAGTCTGTAACAAATTCTGAATCGGTAAATAATTGCAGAAAATCTTTTACTTCGGCAACGGTAAATGCTTCTATGAATTTATTGTAAAATACTACGGCATTTTCATCAATGCCATCTCTGTAACCTTTACCATTACCGACATAGCATATACAAATAACTTTTACAAATAATTTTCTAACGCCGGTTGGTAATCCATTTGCAGGAATTGACTCAGAAATTGATTTTGCATGATAATATTCGTTGTAAAAGTTATTCCATTCGAAATGTACAGTTTTTAGGTTTTGAAGTTTTTCAAGCAACTCTGCTGCTAAACTATCTTCATCTTTGTATTGTTGTCCATTAACCGTTTCAAGGAATTTTTGAACTGCCTCTTTTCTATCAACATCTCCATTTTTTCTATATATCCCAAACTTAGTACCTATAGCAAATTTTGTATCTTCCGAAACAGCTGCCCAAATGTTAGGTGTAAGTCTATCTATATTTTTTCGAATGGGGGCACTTGTTCTTGGATCAATATAAATTCCAAATATCGACAACAGAAAGTCATCAATTCTTTCCTGTGGCTGTTTTACCAGGTCGGAGCCAATTATAGGGAAATCCTCAAGTGGAATTTCTTTAGTTCTAATATTGTCGAAGAGCTGTTTAAGTTGAATTACTGAATGGTCAGGTTTTGCAATGATTGCATATTTAAGACAGCTTTCAAGCAACCCTAACATTTCAATTCCTGAAATAGAATTGTCGTTAGGATGTGCTGCACTTGCATGATTTCGTAAATAATTTACATTCTCAAGCCTTTTGTAATTAATATCGCTAATTAGGCCAATTCTCCTGCTAATCTCAAGAAGATCATGATCGCTAATAGCTTCCATATCTTCAAGTGATACAAGATTTCTGTACTTATTATTTTGATTTTGAGCAATGTTTAAAAAGTATTGCAAGTCAAAATTTGCTGCTAATCTGCGTAACGCTTTAATTGTTTCGTCCCAAAGAAAATTCAATGCTCCGTCAAATAATCCAACTGATACAGCAACAGTAAATTTTGACAAATATGTCGATTTTAATCTTTCTTCAATTGGTAGAATCTCAATTGTACTTTCTAATGCAAAAATGATTTTGCGTCTTTCTTCAATTGGTGAAAGTATATTTTCAGTTGGGAGCCCAATATGAGTAAGTAAATTGGCTAATGGTTGATTAAATGCCGCTATCGAATTTTCTATATTTTCATGGGTTTCATTTTTAGGGATAAGAACTATTGGTTTTACTCCTGTTACTAATTTATCATCACTCATGGGGATATTGTTTTAGTCTGATTATTGATAGTGCGCGTCTAAAAAAAGTTTGAAACAAATCTATTGCTTCTCAATCAGCTTCTCCAACCTTGTCATCATCTCATCCTTCTCCTTCAGCATCCGCTCGTACAAGGTAATCTTCTCCTCATGCAACTTCCTTAATTCTTCAATGGGATTAATATTGAAAGTGGGAGTATGACCAGTATTCAAAAAAGCACCATTATCAAAAGTATTGGAGATAATATTCACCGCCTGCTCCTCATCAAAGTTTTGAAAAGCTTCAACCGGTATTTTCAGCACGGAGGATATTTGTTGCAATAGGGGAGCGTCAATAGTTTCTTTTTGCTCCAAGAGGGAGATTTTTTGTTGATTCCAATCGTCGCCCAGGTCGGCGGCGAGGGCATCTTGCTTAATGCCCAGCATTTCGCGAAAACGTTTTATGTTGCGGCCTTCGTGTATTTTAGGGGGCATAGTGTTTTGTGTCATAGGGCAAATTTAATTTTTTTCGACAAAGTAATTTACTCATTTCCGAGAATAAGTATTTGCCGCAAAAGCTTTGCCCAGCGCAACAACTGTTATGTATTCTTTCCCGAGATACACCTTAGCGGCAAATGGCTTGAATAAAAGAAAATAAATTTGAGGATGATTGAAACTTCATTGCAAGACTGAACCTGCTTGCTGATGGGTAAATTTTGTTCTTTTGCATTTGGGCAAAAGAACAAACAGACAACGTTCGCGCAGCGCCAGCCCGGAAAATCAGCTATTTAGGCTTTAGCCCGTAGCGAAGCGGAGACATAACGTCTAATTATAGGACAAAACGGGTTTGCAGGAACCGACCGACTTATTGTAGAGAGATTTCCGTAGATGAATTCTTTTTAGTTACCCGCAGGGCAAGCGACGCAGGAGCGCAGACATAATGTGATTATAGGAAAAAACGGTGTCTTGACAGCCAATCGTTTATGCAGAAGCTTTAACCGTTTTGTCCTATAATGGTCAAGCATTATGTTAAATATGCCGCCCTTTAAAATTTTGCTGGCTTATATGTGGGCGCGTGAGGGATAGAAGCGGAAAGCCCGCAGCGAGGAACGAGCGAGGACTTGTAGCGAATAGCCCGACCCATGCCCGCATTTATAACGCTTCCAAAATTTTACCGAAGAACAGTAGGGCAGGGGGCACGCCCAAATCATCAACAATGTGCGCCACAATGTGTCTGAACAGTGAAATGTTACCCAACCCAGCAATATACATGGGTGGCGGGCGGGCGATGAGACCACTTACGGTTACTTCTTAATGAATTTCATATCACCCGTAGCAACATCTTTCAGTATAGCTTTGGTAATTTTTTCACTATCTGTTACCCATACAAATTTCTCAACCAGGGTATCATAAACCATATGAACCCCAATAATTTTTACGCTTCCGAAATTCTCGCTTTTTATATACCCGTTCTCAAACATGTGGACATACTTATTGTCAATTAAATTATTTTCGTCGTATGGCAAGCCATCTTGCAACTGCTGAAAATTCTTTAGCCCTTCTCCCTTATCATCATAAACCCATATTTCGTAGTTCATGCCCGAAATAACAACCTTGATCGAATCTAATTTGTCTTCTGGGATATTGGCCTTGCACCATTCATAGTCTAATTCAACAGACCATTTCTTTACATTAAATCCTATTGTTTGGACGTTGGTTTTAAGCACCTTCAATCGGCCTTGCCAATCTTCGGCTTTCGGCTCTCTCAGCTCGACGAGGTTTATTCCGTAGAAGTTGGCAAATTCCTTGGCGCCTTTCTGGAAACCAACCTTGGTAACAATAATGCCGTTTGTATTTCCAATGTCGTTTAGTATACTGTTAAACGATGCAATTATGTTTTTGGAAATCCGCTTGTTATAATTTTTGCATTCTATGGCCACTTTGTGCTTTATGCCTGCAATAGCGTATTCCCAATAAATATCAACCTGATGGGTTGTAGATTTTCCCTTAACTTTTACATTATGCCTTACTTGGGTAGTCAGTCCTTCTTCTTTCAACAAACCCTGATAAATTTCTTGTGTCAGTTTCTCGTATTCGATGCCGTTGTTCATTGGTGTAGCATTGGTAAGTAAAGGGTAGAAAATTGGTGGCTTTGGTAGTACGGTTTCACTTTTTTCGTTTCCTGCTTTGTTTCTTTTTCTCTTTCAGGTATTCTTCAAACTGTTGTTTTGCATGCTGCTCTATTCTGGAATATCCTTTCCAATAGGCTTCAGAAACCTCGCCATAAAGTTTGGGCAAAAAGGGAAGGTCTTTCGATTGGCTTTCGCTTAAATCGTCAAAACTCTCGCGTAGCAAAAAACCTTTTTCTTCGGTTTCCTTATATATTCCCCGGATGATATTTATATAATAGTACTTCTCGGTGTCTTCAAACAGAACCTTGACTTCTGGGTTTAACCTTCGTTCTTTCGGTGCATAGTTTTTTATCAGATATACTGTTTCATCTAAAGGGTTTTCAATCGGCCTTCCCCAACCATTGGTTGAGAAGGGCGACTGGTACCTATGGATTTTAATCCTTACTTCCTTTTTGCCGTTTCCCGTATCGGCGGTAAATGAATAACCTTTAAATCTGCCTTCTATCTCGCGGTTCAGTTCGTAATGCTCATAGCCGGCAGTAAACTTTATAAGGATATCTTCTTCAAAGCGAATAACGAATATTGGCGACTGAATTTTTTGGCTTTTTAATATCGCTTCGACATCTGCTATATCGCCCAGCCGGTTAAGGGTAATAGTAAGCTCATATTCAATCATAGCATTAGTTAGTTCTAGTTAGCCTTTTGTCAACCAGCGCTAAATATTTCATGCCCGATTGATCAAAAGTGCTTTCTGGTTTTTCAATCTGTAGGGCCGAATGTATTGCGTTAGCAAAGCCAGGAAGTGCCAAAGCAGCCCCACCTAAAGTGCCAGCGGTTGCCAATCCAACTGAAGCCCCTACAATTCCGCAGGCAGTGCCAAAGAAAATCTTACCAAGCTTTTTTTCATTCATTTTCGCCGATAATTCTTCTTTTCTTAGCTTAAGCTCGTTTATTGTCTCTATAAACAGAGGAGTATTTTCCTCGATGCTGGAGTTCAATACAATTAATTCAATCTTGTTCTTAAAAGCCTTAAGCAAGTCGGCATGTTTATCTTTAAATTTTCTAAGTTTGGTAAGGTCTATTTCTTCGGGAAAGGGGATAAGCTCATTTAAAACCAACTCTCTTTTTTTGTTGAGCATTTTATACTCGTGAAAATCTTTTTTTGTTTCCTTAAACCTGAACCTTTTTCTTTCCTGATCAGTTGTAGGCTGATAATTGAGTTTTCCTCCTATTACTGATGCAAGAAAAGTCATAAGATCGTTGGCGGTTTGTTGCTCTACTAAAAACCATTGATCATCTTGCCGAATAGCAAGTCCCATTTGCTCTAATTGATAAAATATCTCTCCATCAAATTTATCAACATGAATTCTTGGCCCCCTTATTTCAGACTTGTCTTGATGTATTCTCCCAGATCTGCCGTTTCGAAAAAAAGCTCTTCTTTTCTTCAGTTTAAATTCCTTACTGTTTAGGTATTCGATAAATTGATGTGATACTTCCCAAGGATTATTAAGAACATGTACGGGGTTTATTGCCTCTACAAGTCCTTTGTCAATAATCTCTTTCATAAAGGGATCATACTCACCATAGGAAAAACGACATATTGACAATCAATCATTTGTATTTGCGCACACTTCGTTTTGTCCTATAATTTATATTAGTGTTAAATAAAGGTTAATTTAATCTTCAGTGAATTTTACGCAGTCGGCCATATCTTTTGAATCCTTACTAAGATAAATAATTATACCGTCAGTATCAGGAAAGGACTTCCTTGCCCTGGTTATAAGCTTTTGAATAACCTTATCATCTGAATCGCTGTCTTCCATGACAACTTTCATAAAGCCACTACCGGCTTTAACCTGTCCTAAAAACTTGTATTCATGCTTAGGAGTAACACCCCTAAAAATATAAATACCTTGTATCTGATCAACTACCGCATCGCCTTTGCCTGGTTTACAATCTTGTTTTTGGGAGTAAGAGAGTAGGGGAGAAAAGCAAAGTAATAGGAAAAATATCCTTTTCATTGTGTTAAAGTTTGTGTTTGGTAATGCAATGATAATAATTAAAAAGATAAAAAAAAAATTATCCGAAAAGGCCCGCCCAAAGCGGGCGGGCCTTAATTTAAGAAAGCCGAGGAGGAATAAAAGCATTGCGATAACATCTACCGAGATAACGCCCGGAACGCCGAGCATAAACATTAAAATATGTCCAATTTGAATACATAGACGACCGGGAAAGCCATTGAGAACAAGCATAAAGACTATGCACGTAAACCATCATACCAAGCCGATTCGATCCGGCCCAAATGACGATAGTGAAATCATTCTTATTCTTAAACTCCATTACCTACGCCTTTTTGAACGCCTTTTGTTTTTACTACCAGAACTCGCAAGCATATAAACACCACCACCAGCCAATGCCAGGATAAGCCAGGGCGACATGCCGGCAGTTTTTGGACTAGTGGCTACAATGTCCGTATTGCCTAAAGAAATAGGATTGTCACTGCTTCCAATTCCCGACATAAAACCCCCGTCTGGTGAAGTAATAGCATTTGCCTGACCAGCGGTAGCTGCAATCTTGTTCAATTTATCATTAAACGGCGCTTTCCGTATAGCCTCCGCCGCCTTCAACCTTTCATACTCCGCCATTTCGGCATCAGTAAGCGGAGGGCCACCCAAAACGGTAGCTTTAAGCTTTCGGCCCAACTCAAGATAACGCTGATTAGTATCTTTCAACATAGACTGAAAGGTTTCACCATATTGCTGCACAACATAAGCCTGTTGTGCTCGCGCAGCGGAATCTTGTGCAACCTTTGCCGCGTCTGACTTACTTTTATTGCTGAAAATGCCGCCGATAATTTTTACAATGCCCTCTGCAACCGGGGCAATCCATGATAAAGCCATATATTTTTGTATTAGATGAGTTCAAGAAAAAATACTTCAAGATGTACCCCTGGGTAACTATGATCACCAGGATTATACGGCATTGGCGAAATGTCTACATCGCCAGTAATATGAAACCCCGAAAAATCAACTGAAGAGGAATCAAATTGAAGCATCATTGAAACAAAACTTGGTGGCGATAAACGCTCACTACCCTTAAAGGGTGAAACCTGAACTATATCACCCGGCCGGTACCATAACCCATTAAGTTCAAAGGCCACCATAGGAGTACAAGAAAGGTAGATAGACGGTCTCCGAAGTTGTATAGAAGGCAGGGGAGGTGGCGCTTGACCTTCCCCGGCACCAGGGTAGACAACCGGATAACCAACAACGCGATATTTTGGATTACATGCCATTACCGAAGGTTTGAAA
The DNA here is from genome assembly GCF_003545715.1 of Taibaiella koreensis. Lineage (GTDB taxonomy): Bacteria > Bacteroidota > Bacteroidia > Chitinophagales > Chitinophagaceae > Taibaiella > Taibaiella koreensis. The sequence continues at coordinate 157,350 of NZ_QVNU01000008.1, read as the reverse complement.
GAATAAGAGACTTAATCCTATTCCGGTCACTACCGGAAAGGTATTTGTTTACATCAGAAGCGAGACCAGAGCCAGAAACTGTCTTGTAAAAATCACTAGCAACTTCCGCCTGTGTTGCGGTCTGCAAACGGTTAAGCTGAGTGATAACGGTGTCTTCATCTTCTGTTGATCCACCAAACCAACTGAATTGCCAAAAGCCCGTCACATTCATAGCTGAGTAGGTCTGCGTAGCAACATCGCGGCAAAGGGTTACCTCATCAGTTGAAAGGCCCGTAGATTGCTTAATAACAGCGTTCTCCGATTGGGTAGCTATTACATTGCCAACGCTACCAGTAGCAGCTGCAAGGGGCTTTATAAGCTTAAAGCCGAGGTATACGCCGACCCCGATAACACCCCACTTTAAATAATTGTCTTTGTCTTTCTTTGTCATAAAATTGTGTTTTAAGAAATAACGCCGCCATACTGTTTAAACCATGCCTTACACTGATCATAAGAGCGGGTAGGCTGACCATATGTAGAGCCAGGAAGTGAAGCCCATTCATCATTACAACGATCAAGGGCTAGCCGCAAATCGCCAGAAAGTATAGCATCATAAGCGCCACGATTCTTTATAAGTTGAACTGCTGCCTTATCCTGGGATTCGGGAGAAAAGTCCGGTAAAGCAATCTGCTTTTTCACAACGTCCCATGTCCTAGTGAGAATTTGATAGGCACCCGCTGCGGAAGAACTGTAACCAGATTTAGTAATAACTTTCCTGGGATGATCAGCAAAGGAAGAAAACAAAGAGCCACCAAAATGCATACGATAACCATTAGGGCCAGCTGTACCTTCGCAATGCCGAATAGTCATGAGAAATGCCTTCACATTAGTGGGAGCATTGATAGTAGGAAACATATTGATACCGATTTTTGAAAGCAGACCGTAAAAAAGATTATTGACCTGGCTGATTAGTGTTATCATTTGACGAGCGTTTAAGATCGTTAATTTGACGCTGCAAATCCAGGAGATCGGATGTGTCGCCTTTACGCTTCCGATCGTTATCACGGTTCCACCTAATGATAAGAAATTGCAGAATCATAGTAGCGAGACCAACAATAGCAGCCAAAAGGCTATCCTGGTGCATAGGGCTGGTTAGTGCCGGTATCGATGTGATACCGGCAAAACCACTACCCAAACCTGAAACATACGTCGCCGTATCAGAGAGATTGATCTTCGCCATTGCCTTCCGAAACGTTTACAGGTTTGAAATCTCCGTTTACTATTTGCTCGTGCCTTTCTTTTGCCAGCTCGATAAGCTCTAAGGCAACGACAGCGTAAAGGAGTATTTTTGACAGCTTGCCGATACCACCGACAAGTGAAGGTGAAAAAGTAGCCATAGTGTTTAGCGTTTTTTACCGAAACGGCCGCAGTAGCCACCGTTAGCAGCTTTGGGGTTAATAACGATGCCCAACTCACTAATCACAACCTTTTGAGAGGTTCGATCATACAGGCAAGAACATAGGCGTGAATTGCCATCACCAAAGGTGATTTTGCATGTCCAATTTTCCCAATCCCGGCCGCTGCCCGAAGTAGTGACATGGGTACCCTTATTAGGACCACAGATATAGGTTATGAGACCATAACGACGAGTAGCACGCCAGCCACGAACATACGGACGGGTGTTGTCTCCCTTTGAATACCCGAATTTCGCGCCACTACGCTTTTTCTGTTGACGTTGCTCATACTGCTGGTTATAGCCACCGCCTGACGACTGACGCCACCGACCGTACCCAAAACCACGACCCCAATTATTATTATTCTGGTACATAGAAAGTGATTTTAGTAGGCCCTGCGCTTAGTGCCTTTGTTAAAGATGAATTTCCTTGCGACCAGGACGGCAACGCCGCCCAAAATCACAATAGGAGCATACGTTTTAACCGCATTCAATACCGCGGTACCCGTTACACCTGTTTTGAAAGAATCTGCCATGTTGGTAGAATTTGAAGAATTAGAAGATGAATTTTGAAACGCTTCCGCAGCGCTACCCGCTGCCTGAGCCATACGGTTTAAATATTCCTCGTTAGTTTCCCCTTCCTTTAGCTTCATAGTACCGGTACCAAAATGACCGCCTGTAAGACTAGAAACAGCATCGCGGATGGCATTCCCAACCACGGTACCGCCCGGTTTGGGATCAAAAAGACCAGATACAGAGGGGGCAGGGGAGACCGGAATATTAATTACAGGTACAGGAGTTACAATGGGATTCTTTTTGACGGCAACGCCCTTTATATTGTTGACAGCCGTTAAGAGTTGTGGAGGCATAAAACGAAATTTAAAAGTAGCGTTACGGCGCTACCATGTTGAACTACACAAAGGCAACCTGAGACAAAAGGTAATAGCTGGACTTCGAAGTAAGCAGCAATTCACCGCGATATGCTTGGTTTACATCGATAGCGTTCCAGTTCACCGAACGGTACATCCGGCCATCAAGATCATGTATGAAATCAGATGTGGCCAACTGCATATTAGCAATGTCATTAGTCTTCAACTCCAAGCTATCGCCAGCTTTAGAATCGAGCCTAACCTTATCAGTGGCAGCAGGCAAAACGAGCATGTAATTACGCTCACAATCGAAAGCAGTCGTTTGGTTTTCCTGAGCGCTCAGGGTATCAATACGAATGCATTCGCTATAGGCCATGTATGACCCTATAGAATCAATAGTAGTCTTGGTAACTACATTGCTGGCGGGGTTGGTGTATTCAAAAACAACAAACTCGCTTTTGTCAGCGCGAACAGCGCCGGCGTTGCTCAGGGTAAGAACGAAAGTACTCGCATACCTGAGACTGGCCTCAGTAGGCCCGGAAATACGCCGATGATAAACATAAGACTTACCGAAGGCTGAAATTTCCATAAGCGCAGACATCGGAACATTGGAAACGATATTAGTCTGACCGCTTTTAGAATAGCGGGTAACACTGACAAGACCGGGAAGGCTCGAAAGAATGGCGGCCAGAACGTCACGATCTTGCAAATCGCTAGGGTAGCCGCTCTCTGGCTTTTGATGGGTCGTTTCTATGGTAAGAACCAAACAACTCGTATTTGTCTGAACCTCGACACGTTGGGGTGTTCCATCAGCGTTAAAACTTTTCAGAAACATAATTGCTTTTTTTAGGTTAGAAATAATTGCGAGAACAAAGATTGCACAGCGCATAACCCACACTTATTAACTTTTGTGAACAATTGTTATTAATTGTGAATTTTTGTTACTTTTGATAAACCTTTAGCGATTAATTTCGTCTACAGTAAAGCCGTTCAATTGACAAAACAGCGCGACCGTGATCCGCTGAATACCGGACGACTTTCGATCTTTTTTAATGTATGTGCATGCCGTGTTATAATGCACTTTTAATATTTGGGCATAATCCTTAGCCCGTAAAATCGTAGTGGGAGTGTACATTATCTGCAATTGAGGGGTTAGTTTTTAAATAGGAGAATCTGTTGGCCAAGAACAGTCTCGGGAGGCCGGTAATCGGGTAGTATGTGTTGTGGATACTTTCGCGAAAACCACAGATGCAGATAATGTACATGAACCATCTCAGATAAAAAGTAATTCAACCCCTCATACATCCTTTCCTTTTCCTCAGCATTCATCGATCCAAGACGCTTTACAATACGCTTTATTTGGGATTTCGTATGTATGTGCGAATCCTTTTTATCACTTAATTCTTGTTGAATAAATGCATTTTCAGCAAGATTGAACAGCCGCACAGGAGTACACCGCTGGAGACGTGAATTATCATTCTCAACTACACGGAAATGCCGCAGGTAGTAAGAACGAAAAACTCGCTGGAGATTGTCAGCATCCAGCAATGAGAGATCGGTCTTATTGATAACCTCGCCGGTCTGATGGTCGATAAAATCCTCCTTAAGCTTAATAGAAAATTCAAGCCGGTAAACATCCTGCGACGTGTCAAAATTGACAATATCCCAAGCCTGCTTTATATATGGCTTAAATTTGCGCTGCCGCATTTCCATGCTTTTATTATACATGACGATGTACACCGGCGACCTGCGGGAGCCGAAAGTAAGCTGGCGAATCTTACGACCACGCGAAACGACATCTTGATCATCACGGAAAGGGCTTCCTACCTGCTTATGAGACCTCATTTTAAACGATCGCGTAGCGATTTTTTCGAAAAAATCGTGTGGTGCCATATCAGGCCGCATAGCAAAGCGTTGAAAATCCAAAGCGAGATCAAGACGGCTCACGTACCGAAACGTAAGGTCCAACTCATTTAGAAGCGTCTCAACATAGTACTTCAACTCCTTAGAGTAAAGAAATCTGTTGGCGATCTTAACAATGACAGTACCAGGAGGGATAAATTTAGGACGTGGTTCCGCTTGAACCTCTGCAAACACCTCGTCAAGTTGTTCAATGTGACGAACACGGTAGAGTTTATTAAAACGCTGGGTACCATGTTCGGCTTGCTCAAGCGTAAGCAGAAATTTAGGAGTGTCGACAAAGTTACGGCGAGCCAGGGCCGTGAAGGAAAGCCAATCGCAATTTATCAAGTGGCTTTGGCCTGGTGGTAACTTTGTGTCCCTTATAGTTAAGGGACACTTTCTCCCATATTGAGGGAAATAGAGAGGTTGGGTAATCATGTTGTGAATGATTGATCTCAGTACGAACCGGCCAAGGAATCGCAATGAGAGGATAAAAAAATCAACGTAAACGACGAACGACCATAAAATTTTTCTTCCTAAAATAAAGATTGACATAACCGCGATGATTTCGCGCTGAACGACTTCGACGAAATAAACGAACCATCATCATCAGACTATGGTAGTGATCACGCTCTAAAAAAACATGCCTAAGACAGTGGCGGCGAAACGGTCGCAAAAAAAGTGGTCTACTCATATTTGGGTGTATTTAAAAGTGAATCTTTAACCTTAGTGATTGCACGCAAAACAGCAACGTTGCGCCGAATCAACATAGAACGCAAGCGGCCCGGCATATGCCCAGGCATCATGGATTGCATCCGGTCAACGCGTCGAGAAATCGATCCTTCATACTTTTGTAACTTTTCAAGGATTACACGCTCATCCGTTTTATTCCAAGAATTAACTCTTGCATCATTTTTTTTCATCATATAGAACATTAAGGATTTATATTATTCAACAAACGTAATTAACACGCTGTTTTCAACTAAAGCAAATGTAATGTCCTATAATTTATATTATGTTAAGTAAAAATTCTACGCAATCACTTTAAACCCTATCTTCATTATTCAATCCAACTTTGTAAATCAACTTCCACTCATGAAAAGAATCATCTTAGCGGCTGCCCTGCTCAGCTTCTCCCTCGGTGTACAGGCCGAAGGCTTTTTTCACCTGGTCAAAAAGAACGGCAGCGCCAACGGCTTCAACAAGATCGATCAGCTGACTGATGCCAAAGGCAATACCGAAATGACCTGTAACGAACCGGGAGCTATGCCAGCCGAGTTCGTCAAGGCGCCAAATTCCAACGATAATACGGACTACAATAAGATTATCCATTACGTGGACGATGCGATCACTGCGGGCAAGAGTTCAGGCAAAACGACTGTCGAAGGTCGTATGGTACAATGGAAAGGTTCGGACGCTTATAACTACGAGCTTACTGTTGCCGCACTAAAAAAATAAAGAGATTACGCCCTATTATAGAGAGCGACCGCCCTGCTTCCAGCGGCGGTCACTTTATTTTAAACGCTTGCCCAATCGATGCGGGCTGCGCCCGATTACCCGGCTGTCTTGCTGCTCTAAACACCCCAAATACCGCCTGTGTTCTACAGCAGCGCTCAAGACCTTTCCTGATCCTGATAAGATCGCACGGATGTTGCGCTATCATGATCTGCGCCATGCCGCCGGCCGGCACTTTCGCCTGGTGACAGAAGGCTCCCTCTCCGCCAGAACGATTACTGAATGTGGATTCTTTATCCTTCAGTTGGGTCCTCATACGGAAAAATGCTGTCTTGCCTCCGCCGTCTCACGGCGCAACCCGTGCTTACCTTTGCCTTTCCAAACAACCAAACACCTTAACTATGATCACTTTATGCTCTATTGCAGCGCTTAAGGCCTATACTGGTCCCGATGAGATCGTCCGGGTGATGGGCTACCATTGCCTTAACGACGGCGGCGGCGGTACTTTTGTCTGGCGACGGAGGACTTCCCTTCCTACCGGCGCAATTACTGATGAGGGCATCTTCTTTTCTTCTTCCGGTAAGACTTCAAATAACTCACTTAATCAAGGGCTTTGGGAACGTCTAGACCAGGACCAGGTGAGTGCAAAGTGGTATGGCGCCCGGGGCGATGGGATTGCTGATGATAACTCTGCGATACAATCGGCTCTGAACTGCGGCGCCTTGCGGATCTACCTGCCTTATACGCCGGATGGCTATTGTATCAGCGGCCTTACGCTGCCCGCCGGCGTTTCCCTCATTGGTACGGACAGCCGGCGGCTAAGGACCGGCCTAGCCCGGTACCCTGTGCTAAAAATCATTCCTGGCCAGGGCAATTATGGTATCCGTAGTTTGCCCGATGCCACCGGCGGCTCACTGGAACAGCTTGTGATCGCAGGCACAACCGGCCTTGCTTTCGGACTGGCCGCCACGGCTGCTGATTTTCGGACCGTGGACGTCTCGATCTATGGCTTCAGAGATGCGCCCGGCCTGCTGATCGACCGGGGCCGGCGATCGGTGCATACCCGCCTGCATATCTATGACTGCTGCTGCGGACTGCAGTTTACAGGCCGGCCGGAAATGGGCTCCGATACTGTTTTCAATAGCCTCCGGCATATGCTTCGTGCTCCGCCATCATCTCCCCCGTCTTCCCATGAAATTAAAAAGGGTCTTTGGCGATCCTCGGCATCGGCCACCGGTCTAAAGCGGACTAGCCGGCGTCGTTATAAGGATGATAAAGTTTTATTTGATCAAATATAGAATAGCAATATTTAGCTTTTAAAATACTGGTTTAAAAGTTATAGTGAAATATACTTGAACCTTTTTAATAATTATTGTTTCTACCCTCCTACCCTTTTTCATAGCTAACCAATTGATAATTAATGTTATGCGAAAATTGATCTATTTTAAACTCCAAACTAAAAGAAACTTTATAATTTTAATTTTGTGATTAATAATATATTATAGTTATTATTGAAACAAAAAAATAGATACTTTCTATAATTAAAGTCTGATACTGCTTCGCTTTTGTAGACCAGCGGTTAGGAATAAAAAGGACTGACTATACCGATATAGAAAACATTGGTCAAATTCGTCTTGATAACGGTTGCTGAGCGCGTCGAAGCACCATTTATAGCTGTCCTTTGCCTTCGGTGAGATAAGTTCGACATGCTTAAGGACCGGAGATAGTTTTGTTTCCCATATTTGGATAGCCACGCAAAAAAATTCCGGCACAATAGGCCGGAATTTTTTAATAGGAAAATTAACTTAATAGGACATTCATCGCTGAATCTCCAGTTTTCTGGCTACCCGTCCTTTATCGGTATTGATCTCGATGGTATACAATCCACCCGCAAATCCGCCGAGTGACAGCATATGTTTGTCCTTACTGTCGGCGGCGGCCTGATATACCAGTTGTCCCAGTACATTATACACCGCGATATGCTCCATTTTCAGGCTTCCTTTATTCAGGATCGTAGCGCTGGTTTTTGCAGGATTGGGATAAACGCTCAGCTCATCGTTACTTACTGTCAGCGGCTTGATGCCTACGATATTGGCCGAGGTAGAATCAACCAGGAAGCCACAGCTGCTACTAAGCTTGAGCACTACAATATAGCTGGCCGGATTAACATCGTAACTATGTGTGGGTGATTGCTGGTAGCTGGGTGGCGAGCCATCCCCGAAATCCCAGATATAACCGATTACATTTTGCGGATTCACCGCGGTAAATTTGAAGGTATTGATCCCGTTGTTGGAAATGTTTATCCCGTCTACGTGCGGCAGCTCGCCTGCCGTATTGACCTGGATCGTGTCCGATTTGATACAGCCCAGGTTATTGGTCACAAATACAGCGTAGGCGCCTGCTCCGCTTACCGTGAGCAACTGGGTGGTAGCACCGGTATTCCAGAAGTAGCTGATGCCATCGGGGCCGCCATTAAGCGTCAGTGAAGCGCCGTTGCAGATCGAAGTATCATTGCCCAGGTTCACGATGGGATTATCGCGTAGAATGACGTTAATGGTATCAAAACCCACACAGGTAAACTCGTTGGTCACCTTCACGTAATAGGTGCCGCTTTCTTTTACGCCTCTTACCTGGCTGATGCTGCCATTGTCCCATACGTATTGCGGGCTGTGCGGGAGCACGCCGGCGTCGAGCACCAATTGTGCTCCTGTATCCACGCATTCGTTAATGTCGTTGCCCAAGTCTACGGGCAAGGGCAGTACATTGACGGCGATCACGTTTGTCGTGTCTTTTTCCCCGCTGTTGGCGCAGGTAACAACGCAGCGGTATTGCAGGTTTTGTATTACCGGTTGTGAGGCCTGCGTCGATGCATTGCCGCCAAAATCGGTCCAGACGCCATTGAGCCCGTATTGCCATTGATAATTGATGCCAAGGCCTATGGTGCTGCCCGTTATGGTCATCATCGTCGTCTGGTTACATTCGACCACAGGCATGGCGGCCGCGAGGTTGCCTGCCGTAGGCGTACCGGCGCATTGCGGACTGATGGTAAGCTCTCCGAGCTCCAGGGGAAGGTCTTCCTGGTCTGCCGTCTGGAAAAAATAAGTTTGCCCCGGCACGGCATTTGCAGTGGGTTTGATCACCCATTCCATTTCGGTTTTTTCGCCGTCATTCAACGACATCGGCGTTAGGGAAGGCGTCGTGACAATGCGCCCCGGCACAAAGGTGCCTGCAGTCCCTGGTGGCATCTGGAGGGTCGTAGCCGCGCCATTGTTCACAAAAGTGCTCGTGGTATAGGCAAAGGCATTGGTGGGCGCTCCGTTGATGGTGGTCCAGGTAATGCCATCGATAGAATATTGGAGGTTTTCGGAAAGCACCGAACTGAATGCAGCACCATTGTCATTGTCAAACTCCAGGCGCAGCCGGACCGATGTGGTGGTGCTGAGGATGGTGACAGGCGTATTCTGCGGAGCCATCCAGGTAGCGGTGGTTTCATTACCGTCGTCATTGCGCCAGCGGTACTTGGTTTGCCGCAAAGAGGCATGCAGCTCGGCAACACTAACCAGAAGCAGACAGAAAAGTAGCAGTTTTTTCATGGGCTGTTTTTGTGTGGTGAAACAATCGTTTAGCAATGAAAAATACCAGGCCTATCCAGGCGAGGCAAATGATCCATGGTTTGAAATCCGAGTAGAAGGTAGTAAAATTATTTCCATTTAACAAAACCTTCGATACATACCCGCCTGAATATGCGGGTAACTGCTCTACCTGTCCCGAGGCGTCTACTTTACCCGATATGCCCATATTGCTGTTAACCGCCATATCTTTGCGTACCTCTACAGCACGTAAGCGTGCATTGTAAAAATGCTGATTGACCAGGTACGGGATCCCGCTGAACCATCCATCGTTGCTGATGTTCACCAGGAACGTGGCGCCATTGTGTATCAGGTCAATAGCGGCATCATCTACAGTAGCTTCGTTACATATTAAGACACCGGCTTTCCCCTTATTCGTTGGCAAAGGCAGAGCTTCTTCTCCCTCCCGGGCATAAAAGCCGTCGGTACTGAGAAAAGGCAGCGCATAGGTACCCAATGGCCGCTCTACCAGGGCAAGGAGAAAGCGCTTGTCGTAACGTCCTGCCACCTTTCCATCGGGCTGAAGGCAATAGGCCGAATTGAACACGACTTCATCTTTATAATCGGTATTGATGCCTATGATATGGGTAATACCCAAGGGCGAAGAGGTTTTGATCACTTCTTTGACAAAGGGATCATCCGGCGAATAGGTCCAGGGCACTGCCGATTCTGTCCATACGGCGATATCGGGTTTGAGCGCTGTCATACGGGCATTCAGCGCCAGCATCTGCCGCGCCATGAAGTCCCCGTTTGCCTGGTCCCATTTTACGTCGGGCGGCGTATTCTCACACAACAGGGCTACGGAAAAAGGCACTGTGCTGTTCCCCTTCTCTTTTTCGGTGAACCGGTAGTAGATACCGTAGCCGGCCAGCTGATAAGCCAGGATCAGCAATGCCGGTAGGGCCAATCGTTTCCATTGTTCTGTCCTGATAAAATGTGCGGCCAGGAAATTGACCAGCACCACAAAAAAGCTCATCAGCAATACACCGCCGAGCGCAGCAAATTGTATCGCGTAAAGATCGCGCGACAGCATGTTACCGGTATGAAAGCCGAACCAGGGCATGCCTTTGAAGGTAGACAGGATCCATTCGCCGCAGATCCAAACGGTCGCTGCCAGCAATGCCTGCGCCCAGCCCTGCCCCAGCCCCTTTTTCAAGGTAACCAGTAACAGTATCAGGATACCGAAATACAAGGCGGTAAACAAAAGCGCCACCAGGTAGGCGGCGATGCCAAACAGCATAGACCCACCCGTAAACTGCGCCACTACGCCAGGCATCCAGTAGCATAGCAAAGCCCCGGCCACCAGTCCGAAGAGTGCGCCGTCGGCAAAAGCCTGCCTGCCTTTACGCCCGTCGAGTGCATAGAAGAGCGGGATAAGACATATCCAGGCCAGGTAGAACTGAACAAAGATGATAGCAACAGCAAACAATACGGCGGAAAGAAGCATCCATAAACGGGGCTTATTGGCATAATGAGGCATAAGCAAATATATAAGGAATTTGCTTTAGTCCGAAGCCACTACACCACAAGCCGCTATACCTTATTGAAACTGATGATCCGGCAGGCTTAAGCTATGGTCTGTTCGGCTGCTACCGCCTGCGCCACCGCAGCCAGCCATTGCTGGTGAAGGCGGTCTTCAATAGCACAAATATCATCGGCAATAGGCTGCCACCCGGGATCAAAAGCTTCCAGCATACGTGTCATCTCTTCCAGGTGGCCGGCTTCCTCGAGAATAATGGATTTGACATTCACCCTGGAACCTGCCGTAGTTAAGGCTTGCTGATACATATCATATAGCTCATCGGCCCGCACTTCAATGGCATAAGTGACCAGGATGTAAGCGGCATCGTGAAGTGCACGGCCTTTTTTGCCCGTAGCCGCCAGGTAGCGGCAGGTTTCGAGGTCAAGCTGCCGCAGGTAATGATAGCTGTGCGCCGGCGCCAGCAGGAAAGGAAAGCTGTAGTCGGGACATAAGTCATCGCCCAGCTTTGTGATCTGTTTTTTCAGATAATAGGCATGCCTGGCCTCTTCCGCAGCATGCTTTAATACGGTGAGGCTTGTGTATACCGGATGTTCGTACCGCGCTATTTTACGTGCGCCTGTATTCTCCATCAGAGACAGGGAGTTGAGCCAGCGGGCATGCAGGTTATCGTCCGATACGATCTGCGCCAGCAGATCGGGAAAAGAAATTGGCATTGTAGATATGATCTTTATAAAACAGCGAACAGTCCGTCAATCGCTTCATAGACTTGTTCCAACTGTTCCGGAGTGATACAATAAGGTGGTAGTAAATAGAGCACATTTCCCAGGGGACGCAGGAGTATTTTCCGTTCCAGGAAAAAGTGGTACATAAAATCCCGGCGTTGGTCGAGGTAGCCGCCCGCAGCACCGGTATCCAGCTCCAGCGCCAATATGGTGCCACATTGCCGTATATCCCTGAGCGCGCCTCGGTCCTGCCATCGCTTTGCGACTGCGCGATGTGCCCCTGCGATGGCGTCGATCTGCTTGCGGCATGCCGGCGCCAGCAACAGATCGAGGCTGGCAAGGCCCGCGGCGCAGGCAATGGGGTTGGCGGTAAAGGAATGTCCGTGGTACAGCGTATGCCGGTGATCGTCGCTGAGGAATGCCTCATATATTTCCTGCGTACAGGCCGTGACACCCAGCGGTACCGTGCCGCCGGTAAGGCCTTTGGAGAGGCAAACGATATCGGGGGCAACACCGGGCGCCTGATCGCAGGCAAACCAGGTACCGGTACGGCCAAAGCCGGTCATGACCTCGTCGGCGATTGCCAGACAACCATATGTATGACAAAGGCGGATCATTTGCTCCAGGACAGCGGGAGCATACATCCGCATGCCCGCTGCACCCTGCACCAGGGGCTCGATAATAAGCGCCGCCGCATCTTCCTGCTGCAACAGGGTTTCCAGCGCTTGTAAGGTATCCTCTTCCCTGCCAGGATGGGGAAAGGGAATAAAGGAAACATCGAACAGCAGCGCATCGAATGGCCGGGTAAAAAGACTACGGCCGCTTACCGACATGGCGCCGAAGGTATCGCCGTGATAAGCGCCTTCCAGCGCGATCAGGCGACGTCTGCCGGCTTGCCGGTTATCGTGGTATTGCCAGGCCATTTTGAGGGCTACTTCCACTGCGGTAGAGCCATTGTCGGAATAAAAGATCCTGGCCATATTGCCGGGTAGCAGCGGCAGCAACCTTTCGGCCAATGCTACAGCAGGCTCGTGGGTAAAGCCGGCAAATATGCAATGCTCCAGCGTTAACAGTTGCTTGCTTAAATATTGCGCGATATAGGGATGACTATGTCCGTGCAGGTTGACCCACCAGGAAGCGATGGCGTCGATATAGCGGTTACTGGCTTCGTCGATAAGAAAGACGCCCTCCCCTTTTACAATCCCTATGGCTCCCGGCGCCAGCTGCATTTGCGTATAGGGATGCCAGATAACGGCGCTATCCCTTTGGCTGATATTGTTCATATAAAAACGATAAAGGTGAAACAGCTTTTAGCCATTGCGCCGCAAGGCTTATCTGTTCCGGTGTAAGTTCATTCAGCTGCTCTGTATAGATCACCGGGCTGCTACCCGCATAAGGGACTATAAATGCTTCCGAAGCCTCGTCCCTGGGACCGTTCACCACCAGGCAAAGCAAAGGGATACCCCGTTGCTTCATGAGCTCCAGGCACAGCAAGGTATGGTTGATGCTGCCCAGGTAGTGCCGGGTGACGAGGATCGCCGGCATCTGGTGGTATTGAATGAAATCAGCCACGGTATGCCTGGCGTCTACAGGCGACATGAGGCCGCCTGCGGTTTCCACCAGCAGCAGATTATCTGTAAGGGGAAATTGGAATTCCCGGCAATCGTATGTTTTGTTTTCACAAGCTGCCGCATGATGCGGCGATGCCGCGAGCTTAAGACGTATGGCCTCAGGGTGGCACCGGCTTACCGGGTTGCTCACCAATTGCTGTACGGTCATCAGGTCGGTTTGATCGGGTGCACCGGCCTGTACCGGCTTCCAATAATCGGCCTGCAGTGCCTCTGTCAATATCGCGGCCACGATCGTCTTGCCGATATCGGTGTGTATCCCCGCTATAGCGATGGGTTGGATTGCAGCCATTGTTCCAGTGTATGATGTAGCATTAATATATCGTTTTCCGTATTGAAAGCATGCAGGCAAATTCTTATCCGCGCCGTACCCGCAGGAACGGTAGGCGGCAATATCGCTGCTGCTTTTATGTTGTGATTGCTTAGATGGTGAGCAATGTTACGCGCCTGTCCGTTGTCGCCCAGCACAAGTCCCTGGATGGCTGTCTCGCTGTGTATCCAGCGGATGCCCGGGCCTTCTTTACACTGTTTCCTGAAAAAAGTGATACGATCGTGCAGCTGCTGTCGTACACCGTCATTCTGCTCCAGCCACTCATAGGCATGCCGTATCGTCATCACCGCCTGTACCGGCAGTGCCGTTGTATAAATAAAAGACCGCGCATGGTTGACCAGGTAGTCGCGGAGCAGTACGCTTCCCAGAACAACAGCGCCATGACAGCCCATGGCTTTGCCGAAAGTATGGACGCGGGCAAATACCTGCTCCTCCAGGCCTAAAGCGGCGACGAGTCCTGCGCCTTTGGGGCCGGTAACACCGGTGCTGTGCGCTTCATCTACGATCAGCGCCGCATCGTACCCTGCGGTCAGGGAGGCTAGTGCTTCGAGGGGTGCAGTATCGCCTTCCATGGAATAAACAGCCTCTGCGATAACGATCAGCGGACCCGTTCCGGAATACTTCTGCAGCTTTTGCTCCAGGTCATGCATATCATTGTGGCGGAACCGGAATGCCTGGCGGGCATGGCTTAGCCTGATGCCATCGATGATGCTGGCATGTACATATTCATCGTACAGGATCGTCGTATGGCGATGGGCCAAAGCCGTAATAAGGCCCAGGTTGGCATCATAGCCCGAGTTGAAGAGCAAAGCCGTCTGTGCCCCATGGTAAGCTGCCAGGTATTGCTCCAGCGCTCCGGCCTCATTACTGTTGCCAGAAAGCAATCGTGAGCCCGTAGCGCCGTAGGCGTAATGCCTGCCGTCCTTGTCCAGGACCCTGTTTGTCGCTATTCCCAGGTAATCGTTGGAAAAAAAATCGATCCCGCTACTCCTTACAGACAAGCTACGTAAGGCACCCGCTGCCTCGCGCTGCTGCAATTGCCGGTTCAGATAGGCTTCGAGCAGCTCAGGCATGGATCGCGTCCTTTTCTTTGGGTCTCATTTCCGGCTTGTCGGCAAAGGCCGCTTTAGGTTTTAGTCCCAGTATACCGAACATCTCAAGATCACTGTTGAACTCGGGATTAGGTGTGGTCAGCAGTTTATCGCCTGCAAAAATCGAATTGGCTCCGGCGAGAAAGCACATTCCCTGTTCGGCCAGCGACAGCTCCAGGCGACCAGCCGAAAGCCTGGCGGCAGCCGCAGGCATTACCAGCCTCACTGTGGCGATCATGCGCACAAGATCGTAAAAAGGTATTCTTTGCGATTCGCCCAGCGGTGTACCTTCAACCGGCACCAGGGCATTAATGGGAACCGATTCCGGGTGCTTGGGCAAAGTAGCCAGGGTATGCAGCATCGCAATACGGTCCTCGTCCGTCTCCCCCATCCCGATAATGCCACCACTGCACACCGTAATACCGGCTTTGCGTACATGAGATAACGTGTCGATACGGTCGCCGAACTGCCGTGTTTGTATAATATTATTATAGTAGTCTTCCGATGTATCGATATTATGATTGTAAGCGTACAAGCCTGCTTCGGCCAGGCGGGCGGCCTGGCTTTCGGTAAGCATACCCAGGGTGCAGCATACTTCCATATCCAGCTCGTTCACGGCCTTTACCATTTCCAGCACACGGTCAAAGTCGCGGTTGTCCCTCACCTCGCGCCAGGCGGCGCCCATGCAAAACCGGGAAGCGCCACCGTCTTTGGCTTCCTGCGCTTTTTCAACCACTTCTGCTATTTTCATCAACGCTTGGACCTTTACCCCGGTATGATAACGGGCGGCCTGGGGACAATAAGCACAATCTTCGGAGCAACCTCCTGTTTTGATCGACAGCAGGCTGCTCACCTGCACTTCGCCGAAAGTATGGTGCCGGCGGTGCATATCGGCCGCCTCAAGTACCAGCTGCAGTAGCGGCCGGTGGTAAATATCGCTGATCTCTTCCCTGGTCCAGTTGTTACGGATATCGTTCATTGTGTTGTTGTTAAAAAAACCGCTAAGGTAACCGATATTACTACTATGGATCAACTACATGTACTGGGAGAATTGCCAATTAGTGTTAAATTATCAGTAAAAACAGATCCTAAACGGCCCATGCTAATTGAAGACAATGCCGGAAATGTTATTGTCCTATTTTGTTTATCAAAATATAAGCACTTTTGTCCGCGGCGTATCCCTTAAACATTCCTGCTCCCAACCGCGATTTCTTGCCTTTTTCGTTAAAGAAAAGTAGAGCTAAGAAAGCAATCGTGTGAATATCGTAACTTGATCCTATGCTGAACCACCGACCAACGCCGCTATTACAATGGCTGCTCTTGCCATTGTTTATGATAGCGCCGTGTTTACTGTCTGCGCAAACAGGAAATACAGTAAATACGCCCGACAGTCTGAACCGGCTGCTACAGGCCAATCCTGGTCCTGCCGTACAAATGAAGTTATTGCACGGATTATCGGATTACTGGCGATCGCGGGATGCCCGCAAGGCCATAACCTACGCCCGCCAGCTCCGGAACCTGGCACAAGACCAACACAACAAGCTCTATATTGCTATCGCTTTCATGCTGGAAGGCAATGCACGGAACGGTCTTGACCAACTGGATAGCGCAGAGGAGCAATACGGGCAGGCACTTGCACTGCTGACACCCCTTAAAGACCGGGAGGCGTTGCGTTACCAGGCAAGGGTATGGAACAACAAAGGCATTATCCTGCAGAAGAAGGACAGCAATGAGCAATACCTGCGCGTGCTCCTGTACACAGTGATCCCCCTGGCGCAAAAGATAGCGGACAGCCCAATGCTGGCGCATACCTATGCCAATGTGACCTCGCTAATGGTCAATTCGGGGCAGCATGACCAGGCGCTGCCTTATTTCGATGCTATCGTCAGTACTTACCGGAAATTTCTCACGCCGGAAATGGAGGCTTCAGCTTACCTCACCTTTATTCGTGGTACGCTATTCAGCACAGTGCCCGATATGCCTTCGGCGCGAAAGTATTTGTCGCAGGCGCGTGCTTTACTGGCCCGGGATACCACCTCGCGGGTATGGGTCGTTTACTATGGCATGGCGGGAAGTATCGCTTTCAACGACCTGAATTTTACCAAGGCCCTGCAATGCTTTGATTCCGGTCTGGTGCTGAATGCCCGTTGGAAAGTTGGATACGATGCGCTTACCCTTGTCTGGGGAAAGGCGGAGACCTATTATAAACTGAACCGGCTGAAAGAAGCGAAGGAAGCCATGTATGAGCTGGATAAATTTGTCAGTATTTATAATAGAAAAGCGGACCGCCTCGCCCTGTTACGAAAGCTTTCCATCCTTGAAGAAGCCACGGGCAACTATCCTGCAGCTTACAGGAAGCTGAAGGAATATGTGCTTCATATGGATACGGCCAATGTGTTAAAAGCAAATGTGGCGCTTCTCGATCTTGAGGAAAAATACCAGAATGTGCAAAAGGAGCATGAAATAGAACGGCTGCAAAGCACCGCCTTATTTAATCGTTACCTCACATTACTGTTCATTACCCTCACCCTGTTGCTCATATTACTGCTGTTCCAGTTTCGCTACCGCTACCGGGCACGTAAAAAGGCCGCGGAACAGGAAGCCTTGTTTCTACAGCAAAAAATAGCACAGCAGGAGCAGCGGCAGCAGT
Source organism: Taibaiella koreensis (assembly GCF_003545715.1). Classification (GTDB taxonomy): domain Bacteria; phylum Bacteroidota; class Bacteroidia; order Chitinophagales; family Chitinophagaceae; genus Taibaiella; species Taibaiella koreensis. The sequence goes on along the minus strand of NZ_QVNU01000008.1, from coordinate 140,158 downwards.
ACGAAGTAGCCAAGGCCTTGCTGGAAGGAGAAGAACGTGAACGTCGCCGCCTCGCCGGCGATCTGCACGACGGACTGGGTGGCATGCTGGCAACTGCCCGCATGAACCTGACCGGTCTCGCTTTTCAGCAAGGCGAAACGTCGCCGGAGCTGGATAAAGTGATCGGTCAGCTGGACCAATCTGTAAGCGAGCTGCGGCGCATTGCCCGAAACATGATGCCCGAAGCGTTGCTCCGGTCGGGCCTGGAAGTGGCATTGACCGAGCTCTGTATGTCGCTCCCTTCCGATAGGATCCATGCAGACTACCAGATGATCGGCATTCCGGAAAAGTCGCCCGGACAACAGGAACTGATCCTCTATCGTATTGTGCAGGAACTGCTCGCCAATGTGCTCCGGCATGCCGAAGCCACCGAAGTATTTGTGCAGTGCAGCCAGCACAGCGATATCTTTCATGTTACCGTCGAAGACAATGGTAAAGGATGGGATAGCGCGCATCCCACACAACGCAGTGGGATCGGTCTTGATAATGTCCGCAACCGCGTGGAATTCCTGAGGGGAAAAATGGACATCAGGTCTACGCCCGGTAAGGGTACAGCTGTAGATGTCGAACTGAATTTGTCCTGAAAGCGGCGCCCTGCCCTGCCGGCGGAAATTCCCTCAAATTTCGGTACCTTTGCAGCCTTTAACTGAAGGGATGAAAAGTAGAACTATAAAGCAGAATAAAGTTAATATCATTACCCTGGGCTGCTCTAAAAACCTGGTGGACAGCGAGGTGCTGAGCGGGCAGCTGCGGGCCAACGAGATCGCAGTAGCGCACGAGAACGAGAAATTCGATCACAATATAGTGGTGGTCAATACCTGTGGCTTTATCGACAAAGCCAAGGAGGAGTCCATCAATACCATACTGGAGCAGGTGGCCTATAAAGAGGCCGGCCGGCTCGATAAGGTATATGTCACCGGTTGCCTGAGCGAACGCTACCGTGGCGATCTGGCCAAAGAAATACCGGAAGTGGACGCCTGGTTTGGCACATTGGAGTTGCCTTTCATTCTGAAAGAGCTGAATGCCGACTTCAAAAAAGAGCTGTTGGGCGAAAGAATGCTAAGCACGCCGAAGCATTATGCTTACCTGAAAATATCGGAAGGCTGCAACCGTACCTGCTCTTTCTGCGCTATTCCGCTGATGCGTGGCGGACATGTATCCAAGACCATAGAAGAGATCGTGACTGAAGCAAAACACCTGGTGCGGAACGGAGTGAAGGAGGTGATGCTGATCGCACAGGAGCTCACGTATTACGGACTGGATATTTATAAGAAAAGAATGCTGCCCGACTTGCTAAAGCATTTGTCGGATGTACCGGGTCTGGAATGGATCCGCCTGCATTATGCCTATCCGTCCAAATTTCCTATGGAGATATTGGATGTGATGAAGGAGCGCGACAACATTTGCAATTACCTGGATATGCCGCTGCAGCATTGCAGCGATGCAATGCTGAAAGCTATGAAGCGCCAGATCAGCAAGCAGGAGATGTACGATCTTATAGCAGCGATACGGGACAAAGTGCCTGGCATGGCTTTGCGCACCACTATGATCACAGGCTTCCCCGGCGAGACCCGCGACGATGTGGAAGAGCTGAAAGCTTTTCTTGAAGAGATCCGCTTCGAACGGGTGGGCATCTTCACTTATTCTCACGAAGAGAACACATCGGCTTACGATCTCGAGGATACCCTTTCGTCCGAAGAGAAAGAAGCAAGGGCGCAGGAGATCATGGAAGTGCAGCAAGAGATTTCCTACGAGAAGAACCAGGATCTGATCGGCCGTGAGTTTAAAGTGATCATTGATAAGATAGAGGCTGGCCGCTACATTGGCCGTACAGAGTACGACAGCGTAGAAGTAGACAACGAAGTGATCATTCACTCGGAGCAGGAGCTTCCCGTCGGCGATTTTGTGCAGGCCCGTATTACCAAAGCTTTTGACTACGATCTTGAAGCCGAAGTAATCTAATGAGAGGATTCAAAATAGTCGTTGGCTCGTGTCTCTTGTTTCTCCTGGGAACAGCGATCTACTTTCTGATCACTGACGGCTATACCGAGGCCAATATAAGTACAGCAAAAGGGATGAAAGAGGGACAGCGGCTAAATGGCGTAGCGATATTATATCTTTTCCTGGTCTTAGGCGGCATGTATCTTTATGCTATTTATACCGACAAGTACAAGGATAAGAAAACGAAATACAAAAAATAACCATTACGTATCAGATGATTCAACCAGGAAATTCAGAACTTTTGTTCTGGATTTTTTGGCTTTAAAATTTGAATTCTCGATTTTAGATTTTTGATTTTTGAATTTGAAATTTGTTTTTGACTATTGAATGTTGACTTATGGTTTATAAAGTAATCGGGTTGATGTCAGGAAGCTCGTTGGATGGGCTGGATATTGCCTATACGGAGCTGACAGAGATCAGCGGTAAGTGGCAATACGAGATCATGGCGGCCGAATGCCTGCCCTATCCCGCTGTGCTGGCCGCCGAGCTGAAGCGCGCGCATAGCCTTACCGTACCCGAATTCCTGCGGCTGCATACCAGCTATGGTCACTACCTGGGCGAGCAGGTCAACCACTTTATCAAGCGGCACAGCCTGCAACATAAAGTGCACTTTATTGCTTCGCACGGCCATACAGTATGGCATGAGCCTGCCGCCAGAACAACGGCGCAGATCGGCGATGGCGCTGCCATTGCCGGCTGGACCCTGCTCCCCGTGATCAGCGACCTGCGCCATATGGATGTCGCGCTGGGCGGACAAGGTGCGCCTATCGTACCTATAGCCGACAAGATGCTCTTTTCGGAGTACGACTTTTGCCTTAACCTCGGCGGCATTGCCAACGTTACGGTCAATGGCCCTGAGCCGCTGGCCTTCGATATATGTCCGGCCAACCAGCTGCTGAACCATTTTGCGCTCCGGCTGGAAAAGGAATTTGACGACAAAGGCGCTATGGCCCGGCTGGGCAGCAACAATGAAACCGTGCTGGAGAAGATCAACCAGGTAGCCTTTTACGACATGCGTACGCCGAAATCGCTGCACAATGGTTTTGTAACGGAAGAAGTGCTGCCGCATTTCGAGGTGCTGGACAACATGAACGATGCCTTGTATACTTCGACCCGCCATATCGCCACACAGATCGGCCGTGCCTTACTACCCTACCTCAATCCTTTGCAGGAGCAAACCATGCTCGTGACCGGTGGCGGCGCCTTCAACGATTTCCTGGTAGAGCTGATACAGGAAGAGCTGAACCGTAACGGGAATGTACGGGTAGTGATCCCCGGAGAAGCTACTATCATACACAAGGAAGCGGTGGCCATGGCCCTTATCGGTACCTTGCGCTGGCGCGAGGAGCACAATGTGTTGCATTCCGTTACCGGTGCAGCGCGCAGCAGCGTAGGCGGCGCACTATGGCTGCCTCCCGTTGATTGATAATTTAGGAACAGACACCGGGTTTCAGATATTTGCGTAATAATGTTTAGCTCATATGGTGCCTAAATCCTTATATCCTTATCCGTTGGTTCCGCGCCCTTCAATCTCCTAGCTAAATCTTTAAAGTCTAACGTCTATCCAGTGGAATATAATTTTCAGCAAATTGAGCAAAGCGCCAAAGCCTTCTGGGCGGCGCAGCAAGCTTACAAAGTAAAAAATGACAGTACCCGGCCCAAATATTATGTGCTGGATATGTTTCCCTACCCGAGCGGCGCCGGTCTCCATGTCGGTCATCCGCTGGGTTATATCGCCTCAGATATCTTTGCGCGCTACAAAGTAATGAAAGGCTTTAATGTGCTGCACCCGATGGGTTTCGATGCCTTTGGCCTGCCTGCAGAGCAATATGCGCTCGAGACCGGTCAGCACCCGGCAGTAACGACCGAGAAGAACATTAAACGTTATAAAGAGCAGCTGGACAATATCGGCTTCAACTACGACTGGAACCGCGAGGTGCGCACCAGCGATCCGCAATACTATCGCTGGACCCAATGGATCTTCCTGCAATTGTTCCAAAGCTGGTTCAATCGCGAGAGCCGTAAGGCTGAGCCACTGAGCACACTGACTGCCCGGCTGGAACAGGAAGGCAATAAAGGCTGCCCTGCGCCCGGCGATGAAACGCTGCGGTTTACGGCAGAGGAATGGAAAGCGATGAGCGAACCGGAGCAAAGGAGCGTGTTGATGCAGTATCGCCTGGCCTATCTCGATCATGCGGAAGTATGGTGGTGCGAGGCACTGGGCACCGTACTCGCCAATGACGAAGTAGTCAATGGTGTGAGTGAGCGTGGTGGTCATCCCGTAGAGCGCAAAAAAATGCGGCAATGGTTTTTGCGGATCACAGAGTACGCCGACCGGCTTATCGACAGCCTCGACAACCTGGAATGGAGTGAGGCCATGAAAGAGATGCAGCGCAACTGGATCGGCCGTAGCGAAGGCGCATCGGTACACTTTGCTGTAGAGAACCATAAAGGCAGCATCGAGGTGTTCACCACCCGGCCCGATACCATCTTCGGCGTGGACTTTATGGTGTTGGCCCCGGAGCATGCGCTCGTAGACCTGATCACTACTGATGTGCAAAAAGAAGCGGTGGTCCAATATGTGGGCTATGTGAAAAGCCGTAGCGAAAGAGAGCGTATGGCGGAGAAAAAGATTAGCGGTTGCTTTACCGGCGCTTATGCACTGCACCCTTTTAGCGGCAAACAGATACCGGTGTGGATATCGGAATATGTATTGGCCGGCTATGGCACCGGCGCCATTATGGCCGTGCCTTCAGGCGATGATCGCGACCATGCTTTTGCCCGTCACTTCGGCATCGAGATCACCAATATCTTCGGTGCGCAGTATACAGGCGAGAGCGCTGTGAGCGATAAGAATGTAACCATCGAGCAAAGCGGCTTTGTAAGCGGCAAGAGCGTGAAAGAAGCCGCAAGCCTGGTGCTGGAGGCGCTTGAAACCAAAGGGATCGGCGCCCGGAAGATCAACTATCGCTTGCGGGATGCGGGCTTTAGCCGCCAGCGCTATTGGGGTGAGCCCTTCCCTATCGTGTACAAGAACAATATTCCCTATGCGGTGAACGAGGCCGGCGCCAACCTGCCGGAAGCGTTGCAGCAACTGCCTGTCACGTTGCCGTACATCGAAAACTACAAGCCCGGACCCGAGGGGGAAGGCCCGCTGGCCAATATTGCCGAATGGGTAATGGTGCAAAACAACGATGGCGACTTGCTGAAGCGCGAAACCAATACCATGCCCGGCTATGCCGGCAGCAGCTGGTATTTCCTGCGGTATATGGACCCTGGCAATGCCGATGCCTTTGCCGATCCCAAAGCAACCGATTACTGGAAACAAGTAGACTTGTATATAGGCGGTACGGAGCATGCTGTAGGCCATTTGCTTTATAGCCGTATGTGGACCAAGGCCCTGCACGACCTGGGTTACCTCTCATTTGATGAGCCTTTCAAGAGGCTGGTAAATCAAGGAATGATTGGCGGCAGCTCGAGACTGGTCTATCGAATTAGTGGTACCAATCAATTTGTGTCAGCCGGTCTAAAAGATGCATACCAGACGGACGAGATACATGTCGACGTCAATATTGTAGATGGTGTTGAGCTGGATGTCGCACAGTTTAAGCAATGGAGGGAGGAATATTATAATGCCGAATTCATTCTTGAAGAAGGTAAATACATTTGCGGCGCCCAGTTGGAGAAAATGAGCAAGCGCTATCACAACGTGGTAAACCCCGATGATATTGTAAGACAATACGGCGCCGATACCTTCCGCATGTATGAAATGTTCCTTGGCCCTATCGAAATGAGCAAGCCCTGGGATACCAAAGGCATCGAAGGCGTACACCGTTTCCTGAAGAAGTTCTGGCGCTTGTTCTACGATGAGCAGCAGGGCTGGATTGTGACTGATGAAGCGCCTGCCGACGCAGAGCTGAAGGCATTGCACAAAACGATCAAAAAGATCGAAAGCGATACAGAACGCTTCTCCTTCAACACGGCCGTAAGCCAGTTCATGATCTGCCTGAATGAACTTACTGACCTGAATTGCCACAAACGGGCGATACTCGATCCGCTGGTGCGCTTACTCACGCCCTATGCACCGCATGTAGCAGAAACCTTGTGGAAACAGCTGGGACATGATGGCTCTGTGATCCATGCAGCCTATCCCGAATGGGAAGAAAAGTATACAGTGGACAACAGCAAGGTATACCCGGTAGCCGTTAACGGAAAGCCCCGCGTAGAACTGGAATTTGCGCTCGATGCGGAACAAGCCTTTATCGAAAAGGAAGTGCTGTCCAATGAAGTGATCCAAAAATGGCTCGAAGGCAAAGAGCCTAAAAAATTCATCTATGTCAAAGGACGGATGATCAATGTAGTGGTATAAATATTACAATATCGTCAGTATAAAGAAGTCAAGTTTTGAAAACTTGACTTCTTTGCTTTATCCCAGTCTGCCAGGCTGGTACTGTGTGCTTTTGAAATATTCTACCGCTTTTAGCAGCTGCTTCTTCTTTAAAGCCGTCTGTATCTTCGCAACGAGCGCTGTAATGGGAGAAAGCACGAATATAGCGGTGATGAGGATACGGCTGAACAGCTTGATCACGGGCTTTCTTTCCGCGGCGCCCGGGCCGCCCTTATCACGAGCCTTCTTCGCCCATTTAGGGAACTGGCTCACCCCTCTTTTCTCCAGCACGATCAGGTTGGGGCGCAGGTGTATGGCTCCTAGGTGCAGCAGGTCCTGTTGCAGCGCTTCGGTTTGCCCCTCTTTAATATGGCGCAGGATCGGCTTGCCATAGCGCTGCGTATCGCGTATATCCCGGTCCGATACACCGGCGTCGGGTAAACGTTTTGAGGCTTCTTTTTGTCCCTTGAACAACCAGCGGATAATCGTCAACGTGGAGGTCATGTTGCCGTGTTTATCTTCAAGCACAATATTGCCGATATGATTTGCGCCCAGGCGTTGCAACTGTGCTTTTACCTTTTCCTGCGCATTGAGCCACATATTACGGCAACCGATCACCGTGATCACCGGCTTGTCGCGCAGCGCCACGGCCCATTCACTTTGCAGGAAGCTATTGGCCGGTATGGAAGGATGAAGGAACCAGGGCTGATAGCCGAAGAGCACGAGATCATAATCTTTGTCCATGATTGCCGGCATAGGCTGTATTGCCGCCGGTACCTGAAGGACGCTTTCGGGCATAGCATCAAAAAAAGTAGCAGAACTCCAGGGAAAAGGGAACGGCTGAACGAGCCTGATCTCTGCAAAATCAATCTCCGCCTCCTGCTTCATATCCTGTACTATATTATCGAGAATGCCTTTCAGCTGGCCGCTCTGTGTAAAATACACGACTAAGATCTTCATGAGCCAAAGATAATCGTATTACGCAACATACCGTAGCCGTTCTGCATGCCAGTGTTAAGAAATGGGTATGTTATACAAGCTGTTAAAAAAAGAATCATGTCCGAAAAATCCCTTTTTTTCTCCATTATGTCCTATCGGCGGGAAGTGCAGTAAGGATACTTTTGTCAAAACAAATAACAAATGAAGAGACCAATTATTCTAACAAGCGTTGTGCTATGCGGCATGTATCTTATCCTGGGCAGCAATGCGGCAGGACCTGCAACCGCCGGCAACGGTATCCGTAACGGCGGCCCCGGCAGCAGCGGTACCTGTGCCTCCTGCCACGGTGGCGGCAGCGGCACGACTACGGCAGCGATTACCCTGAAAGTAAAAGCAACCGGTGCGGCCGTGACCGGCAGCTATGTACCAGGCACCGTATATACCCTTACCCTTACCGGCAACAACCCCGGCCTGGACTTCTTCGGCTTCCAGGTCACTGCCAGCAAAGGTACCAGCCAGGCCGGCAGCTTCAGCAACCTGGGCAGCGACAAGCACGCAGCCAGTATCGGTGGCCTCCAGGTGATCGAGCACAGCACTTCACTGGCCAAATCAGGCGGCGTATACACGGTCAGCTTCGACTGGACCGCACCTGCGGCTGGAACCGGAACTGTCACCTTCAACGGTATTATCAATGGCGTTAATCATGACGGCGGAACCAGTGGCGATAAGACAAGCGATGTGGTAACGGTTAACCTTACCGAAACACCATCGGTGGGTATCGCGGAGGAAGGTATCTGGAAGAACCTGAACATGTCGCCCGTACCGGCTTCCGATATGCTGAACATTAGCGGTGAAGGAATTACCCCCGGCAGCTATCAGCTCACTGTATTTGACCTCAATGGTAAAGCACTGTGGCAATCTACCGTTAATAATCAAAGTGGTAAACTGCAGGCAAGCGTTCCCGTACATCAGCTTGCAAGCGGCACCTATTTCCTTAACATTAAGGGTAAGAGTCAGGTAAGCCGTATGTTCATCAAACAATAACCATTGTAACAACCAATAAGACCAGCCATACAGATGCACGAATGTATTTTTTTCTAAAGACGAAAGGCAATGCTACGGGACTTTATTCCTGATCTCCCGTTGTGCCTGTCGTTCCAACAATGTTTTGACGTCAAACAGTATATTTTCCTAACTACTAAACATTAAAAATTATGAGAAAAAAATCAGTTCGTTTCTTGTTGGCCGGAATGTCTTTGTTTATGCCCGTTGCCGGTATTCTGCTCTCGCCAACCGGCGTTTCGGCGCAAGCGCAGCAAGCACCTTCTGCGTCGTATAATGCGACAGCACAAGCCATCGAAATCAGCTTCCCGTATCAACCAGCCTATGGTGCTGCCGCAGCCAAGGTGAAGGTTACGGGGTCTGATGGTACCGTACATGCCAGCATGACAAGGTTTATTGCGCCTGCCGGTCCGAATCATTTCTTTGTAAAGAAATTTCCGATGCAGAATTTCCCGAGCGGTGTCTATACGGTAAGTGTCAGGACAACTAATAACATCGACATATTAATGACGACTGTTATTGTTCCTTAAACATAGCAATGATTTCCCGGGCTGTCCTGTTTTTACAGGGCAGCCTCTTTTTAAACAGTATGATGTCTTGCAAATAATGTCTTAAACGTTAAGCGTAAACGGGAAAAGGAAAATCGAACCAATCTTTGTAAAAAAGGGCTGTCCATAGTTTTTGGACAGCCCTTCCTGTATTCGGTTACCTGTCGGAGAGCCAGGTGTATTCATTTGCTTTTGGACATCTCCTTTTTGTCTTTCCCGGCATTTCCGGGAATATTCATTCTTTACTATTTCCTGACCTCGAATTTCCGGGTGATAATGCCCTTATCTGTAAGGATCCTTATCGTATACATTCCCGAAGCCAATTGCGTTACCGGTAATTGATGGTTCCTGTCGCTGGTCGTCTTTTGGGAATAAACCAGCTTACCCAATGTATTGTATACGCTCACCTGCTCCATCTGGATCTTATCGCTCTTGTTATCGATCGTAATATAATCCCTGGAAGGATTGGGGAAAAGCACAACATCGGCCATCTGAAGGTCTGGTGTAACAACGCCCGTCGTCAGATCTACATTGATGGTCTGGCTGATCGAGAAATCACCACAGCCATTGGATACCTTCAGCGTGACTGTGAAGAATCCTCCCATAGTGTAAATATGAGTTGGATTTACCTCAGTGCTCCTGGGACTACCATCGCCAAAATCCCATTCGTAAGCCTGGACATGTTCCGGCTGCAGCGCGGTGAAGCTCACTTTTCCGAGATTTTCATAGAATAAAGGAATAAAGTTAAAGCCCTCCACCGCGGGTGCAGGCAGATAAGCGATATGCTTGCTATCGGTGAATTTGCAGCCGTAAGGCGAAGTAATGGCTACGGAATAGGTGCCTGAATCAGCGGCATTGATCGTTTGCGTAGTCGCACCGCTGTTCCAGAGATAAGTGCTACCGGTATTACCGGCATCCAACACGATAGTTGCGCCGTTACAGATACTGGTATCGTTGCCCAGCGCTGCCACAGGCAGAGGCCGCATCACAACATCGGTGCTGCTGTTGATCTTGCAACCATTGATACTTATGACCGATACGGCATACGTGCCGCCGGCGGTAACGGCGATCGTTTGCGTAGTGGCACCACCAGGCGTCCAGCTGAAAGTGCTGCCGGCATTGCCTGCATTAAGTGTAGCAGTAGCGCCGGAACAGAGATCAAGCGTTGCCGGAAGTGTATTTACCGGGACAATACCCATGGTGATGTTGATGGCATCGGAGCCACTACAGCTATGAGCGTCGGTTACCGCCACAGAGTAGGTTCCCGCTGTGTTAACGGTAATAACCGATGTGCTGGCGCCGGTATTCCATGCGTACGTAGCACCGGGGTTACCGGCATTAAGCGTGTAGGTAATGCCCGGGCAAATGGTGGTATCGTTGCCGATGTTTACCACAGGAACGGCAGCAATGGTGGCAACGATGGGCTGGCGCGGGCTTTCACAATTACCTGCTGCCGCTGCAATATAATAGGTTGTACTGGCCGTAAGTGAACCTGTTGTATACACATTACCGGTATATAGCGCGGTGCCACCGGTAGATGCCGCATACCATTTGATGCTGCCGCCTGCAGATGCCGCTGCTTTCAGCACTACAGCGCCTTGCCCGCAATGGAAACTATCTGTCGTGGAGACAATTGTTGGTGCAGTGACACAAGCGGTAGCAAAATTGGTTACCGGCGACCAAACGCTGGTATCGCCGGCGCCGCATATGGTACGAACATAATAATCATAAGAGGTAGCGGGTGTCAGCGAGCCTAAGGCGTAAGGTTTTGAATTGGTATAGATGCCGGTTCCGGCGGTATTTACATTAAAGCCGGCGGGACCATATTTGATCTGCCATTGTGCTGTTGTACCTGCCTGTACCCAGTCGAGCGACGCCGTGGTCGTTGTGATGCTTGTTACTGTAGGATTTGTGGGGGCTACGCAGGGTGGCGGACCGGTAATATTGAGGTTATCGATACCGATGTCGGTAGAGCCATAGTCGGCCCTGGCCCTGAAGCGGATGATCGCGTTGGGCGCAAAAGCCGTTGTGCTCAATGATACCGGGCTCCAGGCGGCGGCCAGGGCTTTGCTGCCCAATAAGGTCCATGTAGCGCCGCCGTCTGCAGAAAGTTCTACGAACAAGCTGTCGGTACCGCTGGTATTGATATAGTCGAAGGCGATCTGTTTGGTACCATTGGATCCCAGGTTGATATAAAGATCCATGATGCCGAGCAAACCATCGGTGCTATAGCCGGAGTGGAAGCGGGCCGAATGGCTGCCTGCCGTGAACACAGGTGTATAAACATAATTAGTCACATTACCCCAGCTCGCCGAAGCGCCCTGGTCGTCGCGGCGCCAGGAATTGTTGCCGTTGGCAGGGAAGGTAAGCCAGCTGGCGCCCGCCCGGTCGGTAGTCGAGCAGCCATTGATCCAGGTCTCGAAGGACTCGGTATAAGGAAGCGTCGCAACTGTCGGGGTTGGCCCGGTTACAGTGATGGTTACGGTATTGCTGGTGGCCGTTTGCGCAGAAGCGGTACAGGTTACCTTGGCCCGGTAAGAGACTGTTGACGAGAGATTGGGTGTAATATAGGTTGCAGCAGTGGCGCCGGCTACCGGCGACCAGGTGGTACCATTGGCCGATGATTCCCATTGGATCGTAACGCCGCCCGCAACCGTATAGCCGCTGAGGCTCAGCGTGTCGGTACCGCTGCAAATGCTGGTCGCAGTGGCAGTTGCCGTTCCGGCGACAGGCGTACCCGTACAAGGACCACTAACATTGAGGTTGTCGATACCAATGTCGGTAGAACCATAATCGGCCCTGGCCCTGAAGCGGATGATCGCATTCGCTGCAGTGGATGCCGTGCTGAATGCCACTGGTGTCCAAGCCGCCGCCAGTGCCTTGTTACCCAATTGGGTCCAGGTGGTACCGCCATCAGCCGAAAGCTCAACATACAGGCTGTCGCTGCCGCTGGTATTGATATAGTCGAAGGCGATTTGCTTGGCGCCGGCAGGGCTCAGGTCTATGTAAAGATCCATAATGCCGAGCAAACCATCGGTGCTATAGCCGGAGTGGAAGCGGGCCGAGTGGCTGCCGGTTGTGAACACGGGCGAATAAATATAATCGGTCACATTGCCCCAACTGGCCGAAGCACCCTGGTCGTCGCGGCGCCAGGAATTGTTGCCGTTGGCAGGGAAGCTAAGCCAGCTGACGCCCGGCCGGTCGGTAGTTGAGCAGCTGTTGATCCAGGTCTCGAAAGACTCGGTATAAGGAAGCGTCGCAACTGTCGGCGTTGGCGCCGTAACGGTGATCGTTATGACATTGCTGGTGGCCGTTTGCGCAGAAGCGGTACAAGTTACCTTGGCCCGGTAAGAGACCGTTGATGAAAGATTAGGGGTGATATAGGTCGCATCAGTGGCGCCGCTTACCGGCGACCAGGTGGTACCATTGGCCGATGATTCCCATTGGATCGTAACACCGCCTGCAACTGTATAGCCACTGAGGCTCAGCGTGTCGGTACCGCTGCAAATGCTGGTCGCAGTAGCCGCTGCCGTTCCGGCGACAGGCGTACCTGTACAAGGACCACTAACATTGAGGTTATCGATACCGATGTCGGTAGCGCCGTAATCGGCCCTGGCCCTGAAGCGGATGATCGCATTCGCTGCGGTGGATGCCGTGCTGAAAGCCACTGGCGTCCATGCCGCCGCCAGCGCTTTGCTGCCTAGTTGTGTCCAGGTGGTACCACCATCAGCCGAAAGCTCAACATACAGGCTGTCGCTGCCGCTGGTATTGATATAGTCGAAGGCGATTTGCTTGGCGCCGGCAGGGCTCAGGTCGATATAAAGATCCATAATGCCCAGCAGACCATTGGTGCTATAGCCAGAATGGAATCGGGCCGAATGGCTGCCGGTTGTAAACACGGGCGAATAAATATAATCGGCCACATTGCCCCAGCTCGCCGAAGCGCCCTGGTCGTCGCGGCGCCAGGAATTGTTGCCGTTGGCAGGGAAGCTAAGCCAGCTGACGCCCGGCCGGTCGGTAGTTGAGCAGCTATTGATCCAGGTCTCGAAAGATTCGGTATAAGGAAGTGTCGCGACCGTCGGCGTTGGTGCGGTCAAAGTGATCGTTACCGCATTACTGGTGGCTGTTTGCGCAGAAGCGGTACAGGTTACTTTAGCCCGGTAAGAGACCGTTGATGAAAGATTAGGGGTAATATAGGTGGCAGCAGTGGCGCCGGCTACCGGCGACCAGGTGGTGCCGTTGACCGAAGATTCCCACTGGATCGTAAGACCACTGGCATTACTATAACCGGTAAGGTTAAGGGTATCTGCGCCGCTGCAAATGCTGGTAGCAGTGGCCGCTGCCGTACCGGCTACCGGTGTCCCGCTGCAGGGCACAGGCGGTGTAAACTTATAGACCTGATCAGTAGCGGGCTTGGCGTCTATGCCTGTCGTGAATGTGGTGGATGAAGGCGACGGGGCCGCAGTAGCATTGTTCAGACTAAGATAGCCCGATATGCCCTGCCCGTCGCCGATGGCGATGGTAGCGCCGGGTGTGCCATTGATCTGCGCTGTTTCCCGCTTGTATCTGAACTCGATCACATTGGTCGTTTCGTAGAGCTTGACCTGGAACGAAATAACGGGATCGGATGCATTGTAATTCCATTTCCAGTTTTTCCATTCCATCGTGAATATCCTGTTGGGCGCCGCACCCTCCGTAAGATAGGTAGCCGTACCGCCTGCACCGCTAAGATCATCCCATAGCGCCATCAGTCCGGGCTTAAGCCCATCGTTAAGATTGCCCAGATCGTTGCCGGCGTAAGTGCTGGTACCCGCGGTATTAAAGGATAGCCATCCATTGGAAGAAACATTGGCCTGTGTATAATTAACGCCGCAGTATTGAAACGTAAAACCGATGGGTACGATGTCGACCTCATCATCGTCTTGTATAGCGGTCACAGCAGTACCGCCTGTAATGCCGGTATAAGTACCCGTAAGTGCCGAGAAGCTGTAAGAAGGTGCGGTTTGTGCAAAAGTCTCAGCCTTTTGTAAGCTCAGGAATAAGAGTGTAAGTGCAAGAGAAATGATGTGCCTGCCGAAGGGATGAAGCAATCCGGATGTCTTTTCCATTAACGATCTGATAATTCTTTGTTGTCAATTAAGGGTTTCGAAATTACCGCATATTTTAACGCAACAATTGACGTTCGTTATGTTTTCTCCAGTATTTTTTATGCTAAAGTATAAACCAAGATGCCTTTGTCTGGTATAGATGTATCATATACGCTATATCCATTGTATCATCCTAAATGTTGCTCATTTTTTTATGACATTAAAACATACTTATATGCAATAAGGCGCATAGTGTCCACCCTGGCCTGCCTTTCTTGCCTGTATCGCTGTCTGCAGGCAAAAGCTTTTTACAGATCAACAGGATAAAGGCAGGGACATAGCAATATCGCCGATGTGAGCCCGATGGGTTAGGCAATGAGGAAAATAAAGTGGTGGGTGGTTTGTGTGTGATGATCAGTTCAGCTCCTTATGCCACAGCAGGCATCCATCGCCATAGCTGAGAAACCGGAAGCCCTGCTCCAGCGCATAATCGTAAATATCGCGCCAGGCTGTTCCTACCAGGGCAGATACCAGCAGTAATAAGGTCGATTGGGGCTGATGAAAATTAGTAATAAGACCCTTGATCACTCTGAACCGGTAACCCGGAGCAATGATGATGCGCGTACGGGTCACCAGCTTATTGGTCTTATGGCGGTGAAGATAATCCGACAGGGCTTCCAGGGCCGTAATAGGATCAGTAATGGTCTCCTGCTCATAGGGATACCATTGCGGCACGGCTACACCGGCTGAGGGTACAAAATCCGGGTTCTGCAGCAGCTGTACACCTATCCAGTACAGGCTTTCCAATGTACGGGCCGAAGTGGTGCCTACGGCTACCACCGGTAAGCCCCGCCTGAGCCGGTCGATCAACTGCTGCAATACCAGCGGATCTGCCTCTATCCATTCTGCATGCATATCGTGCCCTTCCATAGTATCGCTCTTCACCGGCTTAAAAGTGCCGGCGCCAACGTGCAGGGTCACCAGGCCCGTATCGATATTCCGCCCCGGCAGTTCCGCCAGTATAGCTTCCGTAAAATGCAGCGCGGCCGTAGGCGCCGCCACACTACCCTCTTCTTTGGCAAATATAGTCTGGTACCGCTGCTCGTCGCTTTCTTCTGCTTCCCGGTTCAGGTAAGGAGGCAATGGCACACGACCGGCCAGCTGCAAGGCTTCGGCAAAGGTCATGGCCGGTTCCCAACTCAGCTCCAGGATAAAGTAACCTTCTCTTTTTTCCGCTACCGCAGCCTTCATGGCAAGCTGTTCGTTTACCTCAAGCGAAAGGACTTGTCCCTCCTTCCATTTGGCTGCACCGCCCACCAGGCATTTCCAGTATACCGATCCTTTCTGCAGCATAGCCTGCTGCACTTCAGCATAGCGTTCATCGGGTTCCAGGCAAAAAACTTCTATGCGGCCGCCGGTAGGCTTTTGGAACAGCAAACGCGCATAGATCACCTTGGTCTGGTTAAAGATCAACAGTGTACCGGCAGGCAATTGCTGCGCAATATCCCGGTACCGGCTCTCGCTAAGTTGCCCGTCGCGGAATACCAATAGCCGTGATTGGTCCCGTTGGGGCAAAGGATAGCGGGCAATGCGGTCCTCGGGTAGTTCGTAGGTAAAATCTTTTATCTGTAGCCGGGAAGGGTGCATGCTGGGTAAAGAATTGTTGTTGCCGCACGCAAGGCATGTTCCGATGCGGGTGCAGCGATAATTTCAGGCAAAGACCTGACTTGCCTTTATTGGTTCAGGAAAAAACAGAATACTTCTTTGGGACCATGCACACCGGTAACCAGGGTCTTCTCTATATCGGCCGTACGGCTGGGGCCGGTATTGAGGCTGATCATCGAGGGTAGCTGGTCATTGTATTTTTGTCTGAGCAATTTTAGACCGTCGGCAATATCCGGCACTACCTGGTGTGGCTGTACCACGATAATATGTATGGGAAAATAGACCGGGGCAACCCTGCCATGGTTCTGCCTGCTGCTGAACAGGAAGCTGCCCGTACGGGCCACTGCTGCTTCACAGTCGGTAATGCATACCTGGGCTTGCTCATGACTGGGATTGAATTCCCTAACAAAAGAGAGCTTATTGTTGACCAGGAAAGAAAACAATGATTTGTGGGCGCACAGTACTTCGGTCCAGCCCCTGCTCTCGGCCAGCAGCTTCAGATTGGCCAGCAGCTCATCCTGGTTGTTGCAAAAAACGAAGTGTCCCCCGATATGGGAAAATTCTGCGGCAAAGGTTTCCTCCGGTGTACCTTCCGATAGCGCGCTGAATACCGAAGATACCGCTACTTTCTCTGCTTCCGGAAACGGCATGGGAACGGCCTCTTCCTGCAGGGCCATCCTGATCTTCCTCAGGACGTTTTCCCTGGCCTTTGATGTCTTATATGTCTGCATAATGATCTTCCTGCAATTCGATGGCGAAGGTACAGAAGTTATCGGTTATGGAAGCGTGGGTGGTATTTTTCCAGGGTCTGCCTCAGGAAGCCCCTGTCGAGGTGCGTATAGATCTCGGTAGTGGTAATGCTTTCGTGGCCCAGCATTTCCTGCACGGCTCTCAGATCGGCGCCGCCTTCCACCAGGTGCGTGGCAAAGCTATGCCGCAACGTATGCGGGTGGATATTTTTGGTAATACCGGCACGCTGCGCCGCTTCCTTAATGATATAAAATATCATGACACGGGAAAGCCCGCTGCCTCTCCGGTTGAGGAACAGGATGTTTTCCTGTCCCTTTTTGGGTACAATGTGATTGCGGATGTGCTCCCGGTAAAGTTCGATATACTTTACGGCTTCGTCGCCTATGGGTACCAGGCGTTCCTTGTTCCCTTTCCCGATCACGCGAATAAAGCCTACATCGAGATAAAGATTGGTAAGCTCCAGGGCAATCAGCTCGCTGACGCGCAGGCCTGAGCTGTACATGGTTTCCAGTATTGCGCGGTTGCGCTGCCCTTCGGGCGTGCTGTGGTCGAGGCCGCTAAAGAGCTGCTCTACCTCGGTAACCCCCAGCACATCAGGCAGCTTTCGCTTCAGCTTAGGGGCTTCCAGCAGTTCCGTGGGGTTTTGTGCGATCACCTCTTCAGCAATCAGGTAATGAAAAAAGGCTTTTACCCCCGAGATGATCCTGGCCTGGGAAGCCGCAGCCAGCTCCTGCTCATGTATCGATTGGAGAAATTGCTGCAGGTGTTGCAGTTTGATGTCCTCAAAAGCAATGGCCGCATGGTGTTGCTCCAGGAAGCGCGCCAGCAGCTGCACATCGTGCAGGTACGCGTCGACCGAATGCCGGGACAATGATTTCTCCAGCTGTAAAAAGGCCTTAAAGCCTTTGATATAGGCACTCCACATATTAAGTTTGGAAAAAGGGGCAAGGTTAGTCTTTATCGCAGCCACAGCCGGGCTCCTGCTCCCTGATCTTATCCAGCCAGTCGCCCATCAGCCTTGCTTCCTCTTCATTCATGGCACAGGCCATTTGCTTATAAGCATCAATAGCCATGGTGTCGGTACTGTTGACCAGGTCGAGTCCTTCGCTCGTAAGCCGTACGTCGATCATACGCCGGTTAACCGGGCTGCTCTCGCGGGTAACTAGGTTCTTCTCTACCAATTTTTCCAGGATGCGGGTTACATTGGAGGTGCGGTGGATCATCCGTTCCTGTATCGCGAAAGCGCTCATGGGCTTTCCTTTCTGACCTCTTAAAATGCGTAAAACGTTGAATTGGGGCGTGGTGATGTTGTAATGCTTCAATCGCTGTTGCATGGAGGTCTCCATCCAGCTGGCCGTAAAAATAATGTTTAAATAGGCTCTTTGGAAATTATCCGTAAATTGTTGCATTTTTAATTCGTCTTCAAGTCTCATGGCAGGCGTTTATAATAAACAGTACATAGGTATGTGATCGGGGCTTAAATGATCGCCTGGCCGGTGGCCTGCCAGACCATAGGCTCGTTAGCGCCAGGCGGCTGATGCCGCTAATCATTTTATTTGTATGGCAACGAAAGTAAAACAAATTAGCAATAAATATTGGAGAATTTTGGTGGATGCAGCAACCGGTTTTGCTGACGATAAAGGCATGAAGCTCAGCTCAGCACTGGCCTACAGCACCATTTTTTCGCTCCCCCCCATGCTGTTGCTCATCATCATTTTCGGTGGCGCTGTTTATGGGCAGGATGCTATACAGGGCCGTATTTTTACCGAGCTAAAAGATGTGCTGGGCCAGGCGACAGCCAAGCAGGTACAGGATGTGATCAGGGCATTGCAATCGCAAAAGAACAGCCTGACGGCTACCATTATCGGCGCGATAGCGCTGGTGATCGGCGCTACGGGTATTTTCGTGGAAATACAGGATTCCCTCAACATGATATGGGGCGTACGCCCCAGAGCCAAGAAGGGCTTTATCAAGCTACTGCTCAACCGGGCGCTTTCTTTTTCGATGATCATAGGGCTGGGTTTTCTATTGATCGTTTCGCTCATTGTCAACGCGTTGCTGATCGCCATGAGCACTTACCTGCTCCGGCTGCTGCCCGATCTGCCGATCAATGTACTAAGCCTGATCAATACCACCGTAATCTTTTTCGTGATCAGCTTCCTGTTTTCGGTCATTTTTAAAATGCTGCCCGACGTGCGTATCCGCTGGAAACAGGTATGGCCGGGTGCCTTCGTTACTTCTGCCTTGTTCATGATCGGCAAGTTCCTCATCGGCCTATACATCAGCAAAACCAATACGGTAAGCCTTTATGGGGCAGCCAGCTCTGTTATCGTGCTGCTGCTATGGATCTATTTTTCTGCTGCTATTCTCTACTTCGGCGCCGAGTTTACCCGGGCTTATATTGAATACCACGGCAAACGTATTATTCCCAGCAGCTATGCCGAGTACAGTGACAAACGGTTGCTCAAACACCTGAAGGAAGAACATAAATTATAGGTAATCCACTAAGTCGCTACACCGGGCAGGGCGCATAAAGGGTAGCAACCCGTCTTTATGCCTGATACAAAACAGACAATAAAGTCCGGAATATCATGCTTATCGACCCGGTGATTCGAGCAAGGACAGGCTGCAGTTGTATGCCAGATCAGCCTGATATTGCGGCTAATATTTAATTGGATGATTGTACTTAAATTACGCATAGCGTATGGTTCGTTTTAGCTTATTTAGGATGTAATTTTACCGAAGCTTATTTCAACCAATTACGCGTTTCTTTTGACCCCGGACCTGGCGTTCAATCATTGCTAACAATTTATTGCCCCCGATTTTTGTTATTCACGATTGTAAAACCAAAACCAATTTTATGAAAAAGAAAACTGCTAAAAAGCTGATGCTTTCGAAATCAACCATATCTCCTCTGCAACCAGACGCTCAAAAAGCGGTGCAAGGCGGAGAAAGTTTTTTGGGCATCGCCTGCATTACTAACGGGGCTTGCCACACCCGTACGCCCATCTGTATCGGTGTACTGTCTGTTGTTGTCTGCATCACCACCATTACCCAGGGAGGCTAGCACCAAGCCTTAAAAAGCAACCAGTGTTCTTAGGTTCGGGGCTTTTTTAATCAACATACCTGTTTCGTATTTGTAGAATAAGCTAATGGATTAAAGGAGATCATTAAAGCATTTGTATTATCCTTTACGCCATAAATGAATAGAAAGCTATTTTCCTTTTTGGAAGATAGCTTTCTTTTTGTCCGGTGGCTAAATTTGGGCTACAGGCATTTTGCTCCTACGGAGCAATTACAAGGTTGCTTGTATTTGTCTACAAACATTTTGCTCCTACGGAGCAATGGCAAGGTTGCTTGTATTTGTCTACAGACATTTTGCTCCTACGGAGCAATTGCAAGGTTGCTTGTATTTGTCTACAGACATGTTGCTCCTACGGAGCAATTGCAAGTTGCTTGTATTTGTCTACAGACATGTTGCTCCTACGGAGCAATGTCAGGCATGCTTTATGGAATTCCGGTACCGCGAAGTCTCATGATAAAGCAAAGATTATGGCAGAGCTATTGATCACTGCCGGACGGGGACGCCGGCAAAGAAGCAATCCGCGTATCGATCTCACCCCTATGGTAGACCTGGGCTTTCTCCTCATCACTTTCTTTATGCTGACAACGACTATGACAAAGCCCAAAGCTATGGATATCCAGATGCCCTTTACGCCGGCAAAGAGCACCACGGCTTTCTACGAGTCATCGGCGATTACCCTGATGCCCGCCAAGGACCACCGGATCTATTATTATGAGGGGCTATTTCAACCGGGAACGCCCCTTAAAGAAGTACATACTGAGGCCACCTTGCGCTCACTGCTCCAGCATAAGCAACAGGCGCTCCGTACCAGACCCGTAGCAAGCGAACGGCAGCTACAGGTCCTGATCAAGGCGCATAGCACGGCCACGGTAGCCGATATTATAGGTTTATTCGACGAAATGAATATCCTTGGGGTACGGCAGGTAGGAATGGTCGATATCGGCCCCGAAGAAGCCGCGGTAATCAATACAGCGCTCCGGTAACATGGTTGCGCATCTTATTTTTTACCCAGGAATACTGGCATCACACCCAGCAGCATACCCGAGCCCACGAGTATGGAAAAGGATTTGAAAATGCCGCTCCAGCCATTGTTACGGAGGATTACCTCGTTTACCCCTTCAAGGCTCCAGTGCAAAGGAGAAAACAACGCAATCTTCTTCATCGCCTCCGGCAATATCTCGATAGGTACCCATACGCCGCCGATAGCAGAGAACAGCACGATGGAAATGGCGCCGAAGGGCATGGCCTGGTTGGCCGTTTTGAAAATGCTGCCGATAAAATAGCCATAGTTCACGGCAGCAAAAGATATGGCAAAGGCCATCGGGATCAGGTTGAGTGCATGTTGCCCCAGCGTAAGCCGCTGCAGGCCGAAGAATGGCAGAATAAAGATGCCTACCAGCATCATGACGAAAAACTGGAGCATGCACACCAGGATGTAAAAGACGATCTTGCCCAGCCCTACTCTTTTATTGGCCGTGGGTATAAGCCGTATGCGCAGGGCGCTGCCCTCATCCCGCTCACGGATCATATTGCCCGAAATAGGCACTACGATGAGGAACATACCAAAGATAGCCCAGGCCGGCACATTGTGCTGGGTCGAGTTCATGGAAGGATTGACCGCAGGGCCATCGTCCAGGCTTTTTTCGGCTACGGCCAGCACGTTCATACTTTCCAGGTCGATATGCTTGTCGCCGGTACCGCCATTGACCCGGCTCAGCCGCTGCAGCAGGATCTCAGTCTTCACCTGCGTCAGGTACTGGTTAAGGGCAAAGCCAAGAGCGCTGCGGAACGAAGGCTTTACCACGGGATCAAACAGCAGCTGGATCGCAGCGCTGTCCTGGCGCTCCTGCACCGGCAATCCTGCGGGAAGACCCATGGCGCCGGCCATTTCGTTGGCCAGCTTATTGGAAGTATTGACCAGGGAAGCGGTGGCCTCTTTCGGGATCACAATGCCCATCTTGTATTTTCCGTTGCGCAGGGCGGCTTTAAGCTGCATATCGCTTACTGCCCTGCCGTCCAGCCTGTCGACGACAATAAAGCTTTTATTCTTCTTCAAACCTTCAATAAGCCGCGTGCCTGTATTTCCCTTATCCTTGTTGGCCACCAGTATCTCAAACTTCATTTCCTGGTAATCCCGGTATGGCGCATCCTGCACCACAGCCATAACAATGATAAGCGCCGCCGGCATCAATACCAGCAGGAGCAGACCGCCCGGGTCGCGCAGGAGTAACAAAAGTTCTTTTCGAAGGGTAGCAAACACGATTTTCCGGTTGAAGTGACCCACACCTGGCGATTTGCCTGGCTGATCATAAAAAAAAGAGTGGTGGCAAAGATACCACCACTCTTTTGAAAAAATGATATATGCTTCATAAACATCCGCATATAGGAAACCAATTATTTCCGGCCCTTGAGCCTGTCGAAAGGGCAACAATGCAATGATGCCTTGACAGGCTCAGCAACCGCAAAGAAAGGCAGGCTGATCCAATGTTTCCTATATACGGACAGTCAGCTCTGCTTATTTAAACTCGCTTTCTTTCACGCCGCTGTTGGCTTTTGCAGTCGCTACCTTTTCGCCGCCGCCGGTCAGGCTCTTGGTTTCAAAAGGAATTTTGAAGCCGTTGCCATTTTTTACCTCGCGGTAATCGGAAAGGACCTTGATCTCCACTTTGGACTTAACGCCTTCGTTAGTACTTACCACTTCTTTGAACAGTAATCCTGTAGCGGCATCGTAGGACTGTACCGTCTTTTTGTGTCCGTCATTTTCGATACGCTCTACACTGTAGGCTTCTTTGCCATCGACCATTTCCTTACCTAGCAGGGTAAAAGAAACGCCAAGTTGCGTGGGATGCAGCAGCATTTGCAGATCAGCATCGGGCTTGAATTCCTTTATGGCTTCTGCAGGAAGATTTTGCCTTTGGCCGCCGCCTTCCACATATCCACTCTCGCCATTGATCACCGCTTTCTGCATCACCTGTCCATCAACCGACATAGTTTGCTTGATACGGCCGGGAGAAAGCACCACTACACTCTGGGTATATTCCCGTCCGCCATCGTTAACGGCCGAAACCACAGAGAGGTCTTTCAGGCCTTCGATGGCCGCTTTACCACCAATTGCGTTGATGTATTTGTCCAGCACCTGGTCGATGCCCACGCCGTCGATCACTTTGGACTCGGTAACGGTAGTGGGATTGCCGTAATTGTCATAGAATTTTACTTCACCAAATTTCTTCAGCTTGGGTATTTCGCTTTTATTACCCACCACAACAATATGTGCATTCCCGGGCTTCAGGTATTTCTGGGCGGTTGTCTGTATATCGCCTGTAGTGGTGGCGCTCACGTTCTTCAGGTAATTCTTGTAGTAATCCTTCGGCATTTTATAGCGCTCGATATTGATCGCGTACTGGGCTATGGTCTGCGGATTTTCCAGGCCGAGGGCAAATACGCCGCTGATGAAGTTAACGGCACCTTGCAGCTCGTCCTGCGTCAGTGGTGTGCTGCGCATGGTCTCCATCTCTTTCATCATCTCAACAATTGAGCTGTCGGTTACTTCATTACGGCATTGTACATTCACATCTACATTACCCACAATGTCGTCGGATGAGATCGACGAATTGGAGCCATAGGTCCAGGCGTGGGTTTCGCGCAGGTTGTGGTCGAGGCGCTGGAAGCTGCCGCCAAGCACCTGGTTCATTACACGGGTCTTGATCACATCGGGTGTGCCTATCATAAGGTCGACCGGGTAAGTAATGCTTACAGTGCTCTGAACGGCGCCGTCGCGGGGTACGAAGTCTACCTGGGTTTTGGCCGGCGCTGTAACAGATGGATATTCGCTGCGGGGCACCTCACCTTTCTGCCATTTACTAAAATATTTCTCGGCCATTTCCTTTGCTTTCGCCAGGTTGATATCGCCTACGATAGCCATGTAAGCCACATTGGGCCTGAAATATTTCTTATAATAGCCGTTGCAGTCGGCCAGCGTAATGTTGTTGATCGTTTCTTCGGTAGTCACCTGTCCGTAAGGATGGTTGGTACCGTAATTCACCACGCTGCTTACATTGTGTAGCATATCATCGGGATCGGTCTTGCTTACGTCCAGGCCTGAAAGCGCCCTTTTTTTAAGGTTCTCCAGCTCTTTCTGCTGAAAATTGGCATTCAGCAGGGCATCGCTCATAAGGTCCAGCATCTGGTCCTGGTATTTGGTGAGCGAGCGGCCATAGATGCTTTCGTTGCTGGCGCCGATGTTGGCGCTGATCATATCGGTCTCTTCGTCAAACTTGTCTTTGGAACGGCCCTGGGTGCCGCTGGTGATCAGCTCACCCACCATATCATGCATGCCGCTTTTATTTCCTTCAGACTCGGGATGTATGTCAAGGATGATGGAATAGGTAACAGCGGGCAGCTTATGGTTTTCTACCACAAATACTTTCAGCCCGTTGTCCAGGGTAAACGTTTCCGCGTCGCCCAGCTTGATCTCCGGTGCGATGCCCGGCTTCGGGCGAATGCTTCTGTCCAGCTTCTGCGCCTGCACGGCAGTGAACAGCGATAAAGCGGCTATAGAGAAAAATATCTTTTTCATTTTTAAAGGATCATTTTTTAAAATATAAGGGAAGGATGCATTCCTGTTTTCCCCCTGATTCTGATATATCGGTTGCTTATCGCGCTTACTGTCCTTTCGGCACATATTGAAGCACCACGCAATTATCTTTGGTTAAGTATTTTCCCGCTACCCTCTTCAGGTCCTCGCGCGTGATCTTCTGATAACGGCCCAACTCGGTATTGATAAGATTGGCATCGTGGAAATAAGTATAATTGGTGGCCAGCGATTCGGCAATGCCGGAGATGCGGGCATTCTGCGATACAAAGCCGTTTTCGGCCTGGTTCTGCAGCTTCTTGAATTCCGCTTCGCTGATCAGGTTTTCCCTTACTTTATCGATCTCGTTTTTCATCGCCTTTTCCAGGTCGGAGGCGTCTACGCCCTGCGCGGCGATGCCCAGGGTAATCACCAGGCCCGGATCTTCCAGCGGGAAGTTAAAGGCAGCCACCTGTACAGCTTTGTGATCCTTATCTACTACCTGTTTCTGCAGACGGGAGCTGGCGCCCTGCGACAGCAATTGGTTCAGCAGCTCGAGCGCATACATATCGTCTGTGCCCATTTTAGGAGCGTGGTAAGCCAGCACCACCATCGGCAACTGTACATTGGCATTGTAACGCACACGCTTCTCCTTGGTCTGCTGCGGTTCCACTGCGGTGGGACGGGGTATGGTACCGGTGCCTTTGGGAATATCGCTGAAGTATTTACCGATCCATTCTTTGGCCTGCTCGGGCTTAATGTCGCCGGCAATTACCAGTACGGCATTATTGGGTACATAAAACGTTTTATAGAAATCCATGAACTCGCTGGCCTTCGCCTGGTCGATGTATTGCTCCTTGCCTATGGGTGTCCAGCGGTAGGGATGCTTGGTATAAGCGTTCTCGAATATCAGCGATTGCCACATACCGTACGGGCTGTTGTCGTAGCGCATCTTTTTTTCCTCTTTCACTACTTTACGTTGCGTCTCGATGCCGGTGCTGTCGATCTTGGCATGCAGCATACGCTCCGATTCCATCCACAGGCCCAGCTCCAGCTGGTTGGAAGGCAACACTTCGAAGTAGTAGGTCCTGTCCTGGGAAGTATTGGCGTTCAGTACCCCGCCGTTGTTCTGGACCAGCTTGCTGTATTCTCCCCGCTGTATGTTTTCGGAGCCCTCAAAAAGCAGGTGCTCAAAAAAGTGGGCGAACCCGGTACGGGAAGGGTCTTCGTTCTTGGAGCCTACGTGGTACATCACCGATACCGATACAATGGGCACCGTATGATCCTCGTGCAGGATCACGTGCAGCCCGTTGGGCAGATCGTACTCGGTGAACTTGATATTCCCCTCTTGCGCAGAGGCCGAGAACGTGCCGGCCGCGAGAAGAACAGCACTGAAGAAAAAACGTTTCATGTAATTTGATTTTGTTTTAATTCACGCAAAGATAACAGAATAAGGAAATTAAGCTTCACACCGTTTTATTGAATTCAAGGGTGTAGGATTCTTTATTTGCACTAATTAACAAATTGGCCGTAATACAATGAAAAATGCTGCTTTCCCTAACGGAAAACAGCATCAGCTTCTTTAGTATTGTACAGACAGGGTATGGTATAAACGTTACTTGACGGAAAGCAACGATACAAATGACTGGATCCTTTCGGGACATCCGTATTTATTGCGGGAGGAAGCGCAGGATTGCATCATCAAACATAACAGGGCACCCACTATGGCCGCGCTCCAGAATTTGTTCATTTTTTTCATTTCCAGAATAATTTTATATAAAATTGTTGTTGGTACTTTGCTGCAATAATAAATAAAAATCCCGTTTAGGTAAACGGTTATTATTTTTGCACGAAATTAATACAAAATTTAATAATGCACATACATTTTATTGCTGTGGGTGGGGCTATTATGCATCAACTGGCAATAGCCCTGCACCGGAAAGGTTATACTGTTACCGGAAGCGACGACGAGATTACCGATCCTGCCCGCACCAATCTCAGCCACTATGGCCTTCTCCCCCCGGCCCAGGGCTGGTTTCCCGAAAAGATAACTACCGCGCTCGATGCCGTTATTCTGGGTATGCACGCTAAAGAAGACAACCCGGAATTGAAAAAAGCAAGGGAAGCCGGTATAGCAGTTTACTCATTTCCCGAGTATATGTACGAAGTTTCCCGGGATAAAAAGCGGGTTGTGGTTGCCGGTAGCCATGGTAAAACCACTACCACCTCCATGATCATGCACGTGCTGCGCGACCAGGAAGTGGATTTTGACTACCTGGTGGGCGCCCGTGTAGAGGGCTTCGATCATTCCGTGCGCATATCAGACGCGCCGGTCATTATCCTGGAAGGCGACGAATATCCTGCCTCGGTGATCGAGAAGCGTCCAAAAATCCACTTCTATCATCCCCAGATTTCGGTACTCACCGGTATTGCCTGGGATCATGTAAATGTATTTCCGACTTTTGAACAATATAAAGAGCAATTTGCGATCTACCTGAGGGAAATGGATGAGGGCAGCGTATTGATCTATAACGCAGAAGATAAAGAGGTCGTTTCCCTGGTGGGAAAGGAAGCGGCCCATCTCAAGCTGATGCCCTATGTAACGCCCAATTTCAGGATAACCGACAATGCCGTTGTGCTCACCACTTCGGAGGGAAAGGTAAACCTGCAGATCTTTGGCAGCCATAACCTGCAGAATATGGAAGCCGCCCGTAAAGTGTGCAATACGCTGGGTGTTTCGGATGCCGCCTTTTACCGGTCCATCGCAGGCTTCAGCGGCGCCGCCCGCCGGCTGGAAAAGATCGTGGAAAGAGAGGAATTTATCGCCTACCGCGATTTTGCCCATGCACCCTCCAAGCTGAAAGCAACGCTGAGCGCTGTACGGGACCGCTTCCCGGAGCATAAGCTGGTGGCCTGTTTTGAGCTGCATACCTTCAGCAGCCTCAATAGCACTTTCCTCAGCGAGTATGCCCATACCATGGACCCTGCCGATGAGGGCGCCGTATTTTTCAGCGCGCATGCGCTGCAGCTCAAAGGGCTGCCTTCGCTCGATCCGGCCGAGGTGCGCCGCCATTTTGCCAATGAACGCCTTTCCGTATTCGAAGACCGGGCTGCGTTGGAAGCCTGGATCAGGAGTGCGGTTGGCAATAGCCACCGGCCCGTGTGCCTGCTGCTGATGAGCTCGGGTACCTTTGAAGGCATGGACCTCGCATCTTTCTG
This sequence comes from Taibaiella koreensis, assembly GCF_003545715.1. Classification (GTDB taxonomy): domain Bacteria; phylum Bacteroidota; class Bacteroidia; order Chitinophagales; family Chitinophagaceae; genus Taibaiella; species Taibaiella koreensis. The sequence continues at coordinate 112,806 of NZ_QVNU01000008.1, read as the reverse complement.
ATCCGGTTATCTTTTTAAGCATACTATACAACAATAACGATCAATGAATAAAATCTTAGTTGCCAATCGTGGTGAAATTGCCCTGCGGGTAATGCGCTCTGCAAAAGAGATGGGAATAAAAACGCTGGCTGTTTTTTCTGAAGCGGACCGCAATATGCCTTTTGTGGCCTATGCCGATGAAGCGGTCTGCATTGGGCCCGCCCCCTCGGCGCAGTCTTATCTTCGCGCCGATAAAATAATTGAAGTGGCCAAAGCCTATGGCGCCGACGCCATACATCCCGGCTATGGCTTCCTGAGCGAGAATGCTGCCTTTTCAAAGTCGGTAGCAGATGCCGGGCTTACCTTCATCGGCCCTTCGGCTCACTCGATCGAGATCATGGGTAGCAAGATCGCCGCCAAACAGGCAGCACAGAAATTCAATGTACCCATGGTACCTGGTACCGACAAGCCCCTGGAAAGCTATGAGGAGGCGCGTACCATTGCCGAGAAGGTGGGCTATCCCATCCTGATCAAGGCCTCGGCCGGTGGCGGCGGTAAAGGTATGCGTGTGGTCAACGGCGCAGAGGAACTGGAAGAACAGATGCGCATGGCCAAAAGCGAGGCCCTGAGCGCCTTTAGCAACGACGACGTTTTTATTGAAAAATATGTGGGCTCGCCCAAACATATCGAGATCCAGCTGATGGGCGACCAGCATGGCAATTGTGTATACCTGTTCGAACGCGAATGCTCCATACAACGCCGCCATCAGAAGCTGATCGAGGAAGCGCCGTCTTCCTGCCTCACGCCGGATATTCGCGAAGCCATGGGTAAGTGTGCCGTGGATGTAGCCAGGGCCTGTAACTATTACGGCGCCGGTACTGTAGAGTTCCTGGTAGACGAGGAGCTTAACTTTTACTTCCTGGAAATGAATACCCGCCTTCAGGTGGAGCACTGTGTAACAGAGATGATCAGCGGCATCGACCTGGTGAAAGAGCAGATACGTGTAGCCCGTGGTGAAAAACTTTCCTTTAGCCAGGAAGACCTTCATATCAATGGCCATGCTATCGAACTGCGCGTGTGCGCCGAAGACCCTATGGACAATTTCATGCCCGATACCGGAAGGCTCAATATCTATATACGCCCGCAGGGCCCAGGTGTACGCGTGGACGACGGCTATGAGCAAGGTATGGATATTCCCATTTTTTACGATCCGATGATCGCCAAGCTGGTCGTATGGGGACGCGACCGGAATGAAGCGATAGACCGCCTGTGCCGCGCCGTAGACGAGTACCGGATACAAGGCATCCAGACAACGTTGGCTTTTGGCAAATGGGCAGTACGCCAGCCAGCCTTTGTAGAAGGCAAGTTTGACACCAACTTTATTGCCAAATATTTCAAGCCCGAATACCTTGTGCATGAAACCGAAGAGGAAGCTGCCGTAGCCGCGGCGCTGGCAGGCATCCTGTGGGAGAAGGGCAAGAAAGAAACGCAAGCTCCGGCAAGCGGTGGTAAGGTGTCGCAATGGAAAATGCAACGCAACTGATCCCGGTAGAAAGAGCTGGCACAACCGGTATCTCTTAGAACCCATATTCCGCCGTATGGCCTTATAACAGGGGCATACGGCGGATTTCTTATCCGGCTTTCTTCCGGTATGGATTAACCTTTTTTAACGGAAAGAAAATTTTCATTTGCAAAGCAAATGCTTTAGCTTTATGCTGTGCAGAACCGTTGCAACACAACAATCATCTAAATTACGCCTTTATGAATGCAGACGATGAGTACAAAGAACCTGGGGGGGAAGAGGAACGGTTCAGTGACGATCCGGAAGAACAGCTGAGGATCGAGAACGAATTGCTGCGGCTCAAGCTACAGGCCGAGACCGGCGCCGATATCCACCGGCTGGAGGATGTACCACCCGAGGTCGAAAATGCCTTTCTCAACAATATCCTGGCCTTTGAGCGCCAGCTGGACAGCGTCGCAGAGGTAAGCATCTATAAGATATTGGGAGAACCAAAGGACTTTAAGGATGCCGCAGTGCTGAACGATGAACAGATCGAAAAGGAGCTTGAGCGCCTGGAAACATTTATGCGGGACAAAAATATCGAAGTGGACTACGGCGACAGCTACCCTGCGCGCCTTAAATACAAATTCATTACCGAAGAGCTGTTCCTGCACGAGACCCAGCAGTTTGACATTCCCGAAATGGTGAACCACTTCATTTACGAAGAGTTCCATCCCAATCACCGGCTAACGATTGAGGGTATTGCCGAAGACTTCCTGGAAATGTGGCTGGACCGGCATGTGGACGAGGAGAGTTTTATTCTTGCAGACGAATTCGTTTCGGACAACAACGTGGTTTATACCAAAGAGCAGTTCATAGCGCATATCCGCAATATCTTCGCATCTTACCTTTCTTTTGAGAATGGGGGCTACAAGATCACCAATATTGTCTTCGACCTGGGAGCAGACGGAGCGCCACAGGGACCGGGCTATGCCGAAGGTATGATCCGCTACGATGCCACGTTGGAAAGCAAAGAGACAGAAACGATCGAGGGACCATTTAAGATCGTTATGGCATGGGTAAACGGCTACTGGGAAATTACCAATGCCATTATGCCCGGCCTCTCGCGGTAACACCACACACTTTATCCGATAATTATTTTTCTATGAGCACTACAGTTGCCGTTATCGGCGGTGGCAACCTTGGCGTTGCCATAGCCGAGGGCCTCATCAGCAGCGGCTTTATACCCGCCCGGGAGCTGATCGTTACCAAACGCAATACCGAGAGCCTGGCCAACCTGGCCGGGCAAGGCGTGACCATTACCAACGACAACCTGGCCGCCGTACGGCAGGCAAGCTGGCTGATCTTTGCCGTGAAGCCCTTCCAGATCAAAGAGATACTGGCAACATTGCAACCCGTATTGGATCCCGGCCGCCACGTGATCGTGAGCGTAATGACCGGTGTATGGCTTCATGACCTGCGCGGCATGCTGGGTGAGGGCTTCAGCCTCTTCAGGGCTATGCCCAATACCGCGATTGCGATAAGGGAAAGCATGACCTGCATTTGCGCCGATGGCGCCAGCGACGGGCAGGTCGATTATGTGCAGGCATTGTTTGGACAGCTGGGTAAGACCGTTTTTATCGACGAGAAGCTGATGGATGCTGCCACCGTGCTTGGCGCTTGTGGTACCGCCTATGCGATGCGTTATATCAGGGCCAATATCCAGGGTGGTATCGAGATCGGCTTCGATGCACGTACAGCTGCGCTCATCGCCGCGCAAACAGTAAAAGGCGCAGCAGAGTTGCTACTGACGCGCAATACCCACCCCGAACAGGAGATCGATAAGGTAACTACGCCCAAGGGCTGTACCATTGCAGGCCTGAACGAGATGGAGCATCAGGGATTCAGCTCCTCGCTTATCCGCGGCGTGGTGACCAGCTATAAAAAGATCCAATCGGATATGTAAAGCAAAGCGGCAGGCGAAGCAGGTAATTCAATATACAGGAAAGACGGTATGCTATATTTTACATCGGCCAGCTACCTTTGGCATTGTCCGGCTGATACGGACAATGCTGAACAATCTTCCCATGGCATAGCATCTGTTTAAAGACAGGGAAGCCTACCAGACTCATCTATTTTTTATGAAAAAGAAAGGCATTTCGCTGAAAGCAAAGCTTACGCTGAACAAAGAAACATTGGCCCAATTGAACCAGCGCCAGCAGGCGGTAGTAGCCGGAGGCGGCACACTTAGCCGCTGCCAGACCAACAGGACCTGCGCGCCGCAAAATACCGGCTTTGTAAGTTGCGAAGGCATGTGTTGATCTCCGTTTAACGGGGGAGCACATACCGTAAAAAAAACTGTCTCTTTATGCTTACGCAAGCATAGGAGACAGTCCTTTTCTTTTTACATAACTCAAAATTTACCGGAACCTATAGCAACGGGCGGTATTAATGCTCCGTATGTGCGATACCTACGGTTTGCATTTTGGCCACCTTTATTATACCGAGCCACTTGAGAAAGAGTATTATCGGGTATACGGGATCGATTTCATGCCAGCGGTTGCCAAAATTTATGGCAGAAGGGCGCTTATGATGATTGTTATGGTAAGACTCACCAAGCATCAGAAGATCGACAAAGATCAGGTTGTGGGATGTATTTTTCAGTTTGAAATTGATGTAGCCATATTTATGAGCAAACCAATTGATCAATGCCCCGTGAAAAGCGCCCATCAATATAACGTTAGGCAATAACAGGTAGAACCAGGGTGAAGGGGCAAATAAAACAAAGAAGGTCGTATAGGCTATGGCCCATACTACTTTGGATAATCCCGAATTCGCCCACTTGTCAAACCAGGGCCATTCCGGAAGATGCTTGGTAAATCGCTCTTCGACAGGGAATGTTCCCTTTACGATACCCGCATAGATCTTTTTGGTCCGCCACATCATGGTAAAGATATTGGAGGAAAAGCTGGGCGAGTGCGGATCTTTTTCCGTATCGGTGTAGGCATGGTGCATCCGGTGCATGATGGCATAAGCTCTGGGACTCATATACGAAGATCCCTGTGTGATATAAGCGAAAATAAAGAAGAAACGCTCCCAGAATTTATTCATCTTAAAGGAAGCATGTGCCGCATAACGGTGCTGAAAGAACGTTTGTGAGAATAGCGATAAATACCATAGCCCACCAAAAAAAATGAGGATAATCATTTGATCAATTTATGAATGAGAAAATTGAATACAGGATTAATTACTAGGCCACTTCATGAAGGGTTGGTAAGTGGAAACCGGAAGATTGGAATACTGAATTCGTGAACGGTAAAGATAAGCTATAAATCCTTTGTTTGCTTTACTGGCGGCGTTTCTTATGATAGTTGTTCTTTATGGGAACATAGCACCATCACAGCATAACGACTATTAAAAATTAAGATCAAATTTGTTGCTGAATCCTTCTTCCCTGAACTTATCGCGAACAGCAGGACTCCCTATGATATTGCCGGTAAAGCGATTCCCCGACCGGTCTACATGTACCGAGCAGTGGCCACCATTGTCTATTACAAAAGCCAGCTTGTCTGCGAGTACGGCTATTACCATAGCTTCAAAAGTCACTTTCATATACGTGGCTGTATGGGCATTGGATGTTAACCTATTTAAAATATTGTACCGGAATTCCAGTTTCTTTATCATCATATTTGTTTTGATTTTTGGCAACCCCCTTCCCGGAGTAAAGCGTACAGGACGCAACTACTGCCTGACTTTAAAACATTGGCCGGGCAAACCTGTACAATAGTCATGCAGTGAGATGAGAAAGGGGATATAAGCCCTCTTTCTTTCCAGCTATAGAAGGCCGTAGCATTTGAATCATCGGACCGGCGCGGGTGTCCCGTTACTGCAGCCACCAGGCGCCTTCGGTAATAAGATGGCCGGACTTGATAAAAAGGCGTGCTACGTCGCCCGGCGAAGTAAACCGTGGACGCATACCTGCAGGTGCTACCAGCTCTATCATATTGTTGGCACTATTGATATTGCGGATCTCATAAGCTTCATCCGGCTTTCCTTCCGGAAAGCATTTGAGTAAAACATCGCCCTTAAGCAATTGGGTTATCTGTTGATCGGTAGTTATTTTTATGGGCATAGTGTTATAGGGCTGGCATCAGGAGCGCCCGATTGACCAGTATGATTTGTTGCATGAACTTACTTTGATCCAGTTTTTTTATAGCATTCAGACCATCGGCTTCATTTGTCATGATGACCAGGCCAAAGATGCGGGGTGCAGCAAGCATTCCCTCCCGGATGATCAATGCATGATTAACGAGACCGAATTCTGCGAATAGATACCTAAGTTGCTTAGGTATGGCGATTGCAGCCAGGTTACGGATTAAAATGTTCATGGAACCAGATAAAAGATGAACCGAAAAGAGGCAAGGGAAGCAAAATCTGAAGGGAAAGAATCGTTCGGATCAGGATGGACAGATGCCAATGAATACAAGTGAAGATAATCAATTTTTTCCACAAGCAGGCTTTTATTTTTTAGTGCATTTCCTTGCGTGCAAAGCAACCTGTCCTAATCGAAACCAATAAAAAAAGCTACTCTTTCGAGTAGCTTCATTGCTATTGTATATGTTTCAAAATGTCGGCGAAAGATTTGTCGTAAAGCGAATTATTGCTAAAAAATCTACGAATCCAAACTAAAATTATACTGTACCATCTATTTACTATCATTTGGTAAAGTTACGAAAAAATATTAAATTTTTTAAAAATATTTTCGTACCTTGTAAGAATGCTAGACTACTTGAAGGACTCGTGCAGGTTATTGGCTCTATTGAAAACAATAGACTTCGCCAAGTATACTTCTTTCAGGATACTACCCGGCTACATCAATAGAACTTATGTGCTGGCGCCATTTCTCAAGCACAATAATTATCAGGCGCGCACCGATGAGCAATTGATGAAGAAGCTGGACAAATTCCTGGAGGATTTTAAAGACAAAATGGGAGACAAAAGTAAAAATTGACCGGCGCCTCGTCTGAAAAAAATCTCGCTGCCGCATCAATATAGGCATCCTCTTTTCCCGCACACATTTCTCCTGATCCGGGATAAAAATATTTTATCTTCTTTTTCCTGAAACTTCGGAAAAAAAATAGCGACATTTGAGCATCCTTGTAGTACAATATCTGCCCATAAGGAGCTAAGCCGGCAATACATCAATAACGCCGGCAACCAGCAATATTCAATCAAAGCCATTTTTACAGGAACAATGTCAGAGACAATAAAAACAGCATTCATTACCGGCGGTTCCAAAGGCATCGGCTACGGTGTGGCCGAAACCCTCATCCGCCAGGGCATACAGGTAGCCATCACCAGTCGCTCCGGCGCTAATGCGGCGGAAGCCGCTGCAAAGCTTAATGCCATCAGGCAAGGCTATGCGCTCGGCCTGGAAGCCGATGTACGCGACCTGGCATCACAACAGCAGGCAGTAGATAAGGTCCTGCAGCAATGGGGCCGCATCGACTACGTGATCGCTAATGCCGGCGTGGGCCATTTCGCACCTATCCAGACTATCGCTATCGATACCTGGAAAGAAACCATCGATACCAATCTTACCGGCGTTTTTTATACCGCTAAGGCCACCCTGCCCTCGCTCGGCCAAAGCCAGGGCTACTTCATTACCATCGCCAGTCTTGCCGGCGCCAATTTTTTGCCCGAAGGCACCGCATACAATGCCAGCAAGTTTGGCCTCGTGGGCTTTACCCAGGCCATGATGCTCGATGTACGCAAAGAAGGTATTAAGGTAACCACCATTATGCCGGGATCGGTAGCTACGCAATTCAACGACCATACCGTTACGGCGCAGGACGCCTGGAAAATACAGCCGGAAGATATCGGGCAGATCGTGGCCGATATCATCCGCATGCCGGCGCGTACGCTTCCCAGTAAGATAGAAGTGCGCCCTGCCCTACCCGCATAGCCAGCCGCTTGCAAATAAAAACTTGTGTTAAAGGCAACAAGAAGCCAGTTATTTCGTTGTAGTTTAGCACAATAACCCAACTGTTTTCTATTCAGTAACTTTACCTCATACATTTTTTCAATTAACATCTAACCCTGCGTCGCAGGACCGCTTTATTATATGCAAGCAGAAATTTTATGGGTAGACGATGAAATAGAATCGTTGAAATCACAGATCCTTTTCCTGAAAAACAAAGGTTATGAAGTAAAGCCTTTCACCAATGGTTATGATGTGCTCGAGCACCTGAAGAGCAACCAGGCCGACGTGATCTTGCTGGATGAAAGCATGCCCGGCATGACCGGCCTGGAAACCCTTTCCCGCATCAAGGAAACCTATCCCACCGTACCGGTGGTAATGGTGACCAAGAACGAAGCGGAGAACATTATGGAAGAAGCGATCGGCTCGCAGATCACCGATTATCTCATTAAGCCGGTAAACCCCAACCAGGTGCTGCTCTCCCTGAAGAAGATCATGGATGGCAAACGCCTGGTATCGGAAAAGACTACAGTCGAATACCAGAAAGACTTCCGCAATCTTTTCATGGCGCTCAACAGCAGCCCCAATGTAGAAGAATGGAAAGACCTGTACAAAAAACTGGTGTATTGGGAAGTAGAAATGAGCAAGAGCGACAGTCCCGAAATGCAGGAGGTATTCAATACACAGAAGTCGGAAGCTAATACCGAGTTTTTCAAATTTGTTTCCCGCAACTATATCGACTGGATCAAAAACAAGCGCGACGATACCCCGGTGATGTCGCATACTTTGTTCAGCCAGATGATCGCACCACACGTTAAAAAAGGCAAATCCACCTTTATGGTGCTCATCGACAACCTGCGCTATGATCAATGGAAATCTATAGAACCCATCGTAAGCCAGTTCTTCCGCGTACAGGAAGAAGATATGTTCTATGCTATATTGCCTACCTCGACGCAGTACAGCCGTAATTCGATCTTCTCAGGCATGCTGCCTGTCGAGATCGAAAGGCGCTATCCGCTCGAATGGAAGAACGACGATGAGCAAGGCGGTAAGAACCTGTATGAGCGGCAGTTCCTGGGCGACCAGATCAAAAGCCTGAACATGGGCAACATTCGCTGGGAGTACCTGAAGATCACCAATAATGATGATGGTAAGACTATGGAAGATAATATTCACAATTACCTGAAGAATGATCTGACCGTGATCGTCTACAACTTTGTGGATATGCTTTCCCATGCCCGCACCGAGATGGAAGTGCTGAAGGAGCTGGCCGGCGACGAACAATCGTACCGCTCGCTTACCGTAAGCTGGTTTGAGCATTCGCCGCTGTTCCGCGCCCTGAAGAAGATCGCCGAAAAGGATATACAGGTGATCTTTACCACCGATCATGGCACCATGCGCGTGAAGACGCCCAGCAAATGTGTGGGGGACAAATCGACCACTACTAACCTGCGTTATAAACACGGCCGTAATATTCAATATGAGGAGAAAGATGTGTTTGCGATCACCACACCGCATGATGCCGGTTTGCCGCAACCCAACGTCAACTCCAAGTATATCTTTGCCAAAGAAGATGTATTCCTTTGCTATCCCAACAACTACAACTACTACGTGAACTACTACCGCAATACCTTCCAGCACGGAGGCGTATCGCTGGAGGAAATGATCGTACCGGTAATACGGATGCAAAGTAAGTAAGACATAACTAACAATAGCAAAAAATACCACACGACAATGTGGTATTTTTTTTGTTACAGCTTGTCCTCATAGCAGGATGCATACGAGGCATCTCTTAAATGCTACCACTATGAAAGCCAGCCTGATAAGTCTCGCGCTGCTGCTCGGCTATTGCTTTGCCACGGCTCAGCCCATTAGTATCGCTACACCCAAACCCGGACCTGATTATTTATACCGCATCACCTCAGCGGAAGCCTTATATCTTTTGGAGCATCCGTTGAAGACAGGAGACACCACTTTCTTCCACGACCTAGTAGGTCAGGTACCCAAGTATTCAGACAGTTTGCCGCTTCCCTATGGTCACTACCTCCAGGTATATGCTGAGGGTAATACTTTACGGTACCGCTACATTGCATCGGAGCCATGGCTCATTTATATACCCGAAGACGGCGATGATCTGTTGATACAGCTCACGTCCAGAGCGACGCGCCAGCCCGTAACTACAGCGGTAATTACGCTGAAAGGGAAGCCTATTCCTTATGATCTTAGAACAGCAGCCTATAAGCACGGCAAGACAAAACGGAAAGGCTTGCTGGCTGTAAGCTTCAAAGGTGAGACCTATTATTATACCGTTAAGCGGGAGCGGAACAAATCCGAAGACTGGAGATGGAGTGATAAGCCACCCGCTAAAACAACGATCCAATACCTGGCTACACCGGTCAGGGCAATAGCAGGCCTGTTTGCACGGAAACGTAAAGAGGATCGGGATCAAGAATGGGAAATGCAGCGCAGGTTTGGTAGCTACTTCTTTTTCAGTAAGCCTATATACCGCCCCGGAGACACCATAAGATTTAAGGCGCAGGTACTGAACAAAAGGAAAAACAAGTGGCTGGATAAAGCCTTATGGGTAACGCTAAATGACGAAAATGACCATAGTTATTATCTGGGAAAAGTAAAGCCTGCTGCGCCGGGAGAAGGTTATTCATTTCAGTTTGTGATACAGGATAGCATGAATATCAGATTAGACCGGGACCATAAAATTGAATTAAAAAATAAGGATTCAGCAACAATTGCCTGGGGCAGGTTCGCCTATGAAGAATATGAGTTGAAACGGTGTGCCTTTAAGGCCGAACTTATGGAAGAGGGCAAACAGGTAAGAGGAAAGCCATTCCGGCTAAAGCTTACCGCAAAGGATGCTAACGAATTGCCTGTTCCCGATGCACAGGCCGAATTATTCCTTATCGCAGAAAGGGTAACCGGAATCGAACAGGATACGCTTCTTCTACCCGATACCTTTTGGCATTACCAAACAGCGATTGAAAACGGAGAAAAAATAGTAGCCATACCGGACAGCATTTTTCCCAATGCGAATATCAGCTATAACCTATATGCGGTAATGCAAAACAGTGAACATGAAAGAACAGTGGAGCAACACTGGGTCAATTTCATGGACCAGGAAATAAACATTGATCTTTTAGATGATTCCGTGATGTTCAGTTGTCCGGAGAAGTCCCCCGATCACAAAATGCGTGTATCGGCTTTTGACAGATCCGATAATTTACTTTTGGACACTGCTATATACCTGCCTTGCGTGCTTCCCCTTAACCCTCATGCCTATGAATATAGCTGCGGCGAAACATTTCTCGAAACAGAAAAGGAAGAAGATGGCCTGGATCTGGACTGGTACCAGGTGGCAGATTCATTTCTGGTTACCTTACACAACCCGAGGAAGCTACCGGCGATCTATCACTTATATGAGGGGAATAAGGAAATAGCAAGAGGCTACGGCCAAACGTTATCGGTACAACTTCCGGTCAAAAGAAACATTGCTTACAAATGGATTATTAGCTACATCTGGTCGGGCCGTATGCTATCTAAAAGCAGGTATATTGGTCTGGCATCCTCACTGGTCAACCTGGAAGTAGCGCAGCCAGCAGTGGTTTATCCCGGTAAAGAAACGGAGATCACGATTACGGCAACGGATGCGGAACACAAGCCTGCCGCAGGCATGGATATACTAGCGTATGCTTATACCAGGAGATTTGATCATGAAGATCATATAAGAGAGCCTTACCTGCCCTACCTGGGACCATATCTGAAAGAGCGGGAGCCGCTCAGCCGGTTTTCTCTTGAAGAGGTGGAAAACTATCCTCGTACAGGAGGGCTAAGCTTCCCGTTCTGGCATAGCCGGTGGGGACTCGATACCGGTGCCTATTACCAATTGCTTTATCCTGCTCCCGGCGTTATCCCCCGGTTTCATTTGCCTTCTGCAGATAGCATCACACAGGTCGCTCCTTTTATTGTTCAGAGTGGTAAGCTGCTTCCAGTGCTGTACGTGCTGATTGATAACATTCCCGTCTACTACGGATTTACTGATGATAAGCTGCCATATAGTTTCGAAACGGATACCAACGCGCACCAGATCACAGTAAGGACCAGCCGCCATTTGATCACGATACCACAATTTCGTGCGAGACCCTTTGTCAGGAATGTCTTCAGTATTGACGTGGATGCCAAAGCGCCGGCCCTGACGATAACAGACTATCCCGATACACTTACAATCAATGAACGCAGTGTATTGTCTCCTTTTGTAATGGGCTATGACCCACGTAACGGATACTTCACCAATGCCTGCCTTAGCAATGGGGCGTCTCACAGCGCTATCCGGCTTACCAACAGCTATTCTGCCAGAACAGTTGGGCCGCTGGTATGGAAGTATTGGATATTTAAACAGGCTGGTCGTTTCGCTGTCAATTTCGAATTTGAGCCTTTCAGTCTCTATAATTTTGCTCCCGGCCTCGTAAAGCAAAAAGAACTATCACGGGTAAAGGCTATCCCGCCAAGGATAAATGCACCGGTGCCACAACTCAACGATGAAGTATTGACGGAAGAGCAGCTTGAGAAGGACTACCGGCGGGAACTTCTTCGCAAAAGACGTCGTGATCCTATAAAGCTCACAGGAGAACAATCGGTTGGCAAAGCGACGATCACCCTGGATCTTGATACGTCCTTCAGGCAGCCTTTGAATCTCATTTTAATTAAACCCGGAGATTTCAGCTTTATCCGTGTCTACCCGGGCGAGACAACCCTGATGAACAAACTTCCAGAGGGTATTTATGAACTCATTGTTGTCAGCAGCCATAATGTTTACCTTAAAAGTGGTAAGCTACTGGCCCGGAACAACTACACCAATTTTTACCGTTTCCGGCGCCTGGATACACTAAGTGGAAAATATACAGTCAAGATGGATTCGCTGTTGTCCGATATCTATGAACAGCCTGAAGGAAGAATCATACCCGGGGTCGATGAGGTATTGAACACTTATATTAGAGCCACCTATAACGGGCCTTCAATGCAGATAGAAGGAACACTCATAGACAGCCTCGGCGAACCTGTTCCCGGCGCCTCGATCACAGTAGCGACAACGGCTATTGGTACCGTAAGCGATGCCGACGGCCATTTCCAGCTGGCGATACCGGAAGCTATTAAGAATCCCCGTTTAGTAATCAAGGCTCTGGGCTGCGAGACAAAAGAAATAGCGGCGACACCCCAGATGTTTGCTATCACCCTTGAAGAAAGTCGTTCTCAGAGCATCGGCGAAGTACAAGTTTACGGACAGAAAGTTGATAAGAGGTCCTATACCGGCGCTGTCAGCATAATTACTTCCACCGGCGCCTACCCGCTTTCGTCTTTGCTCAACACCGTGAACAGCCTTTCGGGGCAAGCGATGGGCATAGGTATCACTTATAGTAACACAAGTCCCCAACTCGAACTCAAACCAGACGAGGCGCATGCTCCGCTTATCGTCATCGACGGTTTGATCTTTTCAGGTCCCTTGGGGCTTATTGATCTGTCGGCCATCGCTTCTATTACGCTGGTTAAGGATAAGGCTACAACCAGCCTCTACGGCGCCAGAGCCGCTAACGGGGTGTTGCAGATCACTATCAGGAAAGGAGCGACACTCCCCGAAAAGATAAGAAAAGGTCTGGAGCAGCCACCAGCTGCTATGCCCGAAACATTGATGGCAAGCGGGCTGCGTCATCGCTTTCGTGATGATGCTTACTGGTATCCGCATCTCAAAACGGACAAGCAGGGTAAGGTGAGCTTTAAAGTAATCTACCCTGACGACATTACGGCCTGGAAGACCTTTGTATTTGCTACGGATGGCGGCAGGCGAACCGGCAGTCATACCGGCCTGGTTAAATCCTATAAGCCACTTTCAGCATCTTTATATGCACCGTCCTTCCTGGTTAAGGGAGATACTGCTTTTATACTGGGTAAATCAGTCAGTTATCTTCCCGATACACAACAGATTACTGGCTCCTTCTTTCTGCAGGACCAGTTGGTAGGCCGGCAGCCAATAGCGTTGAACCGGTTTCACAATCACATTCAGCAGGTAATCGCCCCTGCTATGGATTCGGTCAGGTTGAAATACCAGATCGCAAGGGACGAAGGTTACTTCGATGGAGAGCAGACAAAGCTACCCGTCATACCCATCGGCGTTTCCATAGCCCGCGGTAGATTCACCGCGCTCAGGGCCGGAGATACGACCTTTACCATCCGCTGCCAACCGCATGATACCACCTACCTCACAGCCAATGCATCTCTGCTGGATATTGTCCGGGAAGAGATCGGTTTCATACAAGATTATCCCTATTTATGCAACGAGCAATTGGCATCGAAGATTATTGCCGCGCTGCAACAGCAGCATATCATGGAAGCGCTCGGACAGAAATGGGCAAAAAGGGATCAGAAGAAAGTCCAGGATATGATCGCCCTGCTGTTACAACGGCAAAACGGGGATAAGCTGTGGGGTTGGTGGGAAAACGGCGCTACCATCCAATGGGTTTCGCAACATGTGCTGCAAGCATTGGTTACCGCAAAAGAACGGGGTTATACTCTTGAACAGGACGCTATTGAGAAATGGGTGCAACCTATACAATATATATGGGAAAGGGATAGCACTTACCGGGATATCCATAGCCTTCAATTGATGTACCAGGCCGGATTAAAGGTCAACTATGAAAAATATGTTTCCCGTATAGAGCGGCAAAAGCAGCTTCAGGTATCCTTGCGCCTGGAGCTGATACGGCTGCGGCAACAATTGGGATTACCTTACGCCATACAGCCGCTGCTGGCTTCGATGCAAAGCGATCTTTTGGGCAATATCTTTTGGCAAGACAGCAGCCGAACCGTCTTCGGCAATGAAGTGATGGCTACTACCACTGCGTTGAAAATATTGCTATCCGATAGTACGATCGCTATTGATCATAACAAAGTGATCGGCTGGCTGTTACAGCAAAGGAGCGCCAGGGGCTGGCGCAATACTTATGAGAGCGCACAGATCATCGAGGCTTTGGCTCCTGCGCTAAACCTGAGCGATAGCGCTGCTTTGAAACCACGGCTACGGTTCAGCGGCAATATTGAAGAAGCAGTGACCACATTTCCTTACCGGAAAACTATTTACGGTCCAGCTGAGATCGTGGTTGAGAAAAAGGGCCGGATACCGGCCTACCTATCCTGGTATTGCAATTATTGGGACACGAGCGGGAAGAATGATGGCAAGCATTTCGTCCTGAGTACGACCTTCAGACAGGAAGCTAAGGTCGTATCACAGCTTTCGGCGGGCGTTCCTGTTACGATGATGGTGGATGTAACCGCAATAAAAGCCGCAGATTTTGTTCAGATCGATATCCCTATCCCAGCGGGATGCACCTTTGAGCAGAAGAGTGGATACTATCCGGGAGAGACACACCGCGAATACCATAAAGATCGTGTGAGCATTTTTTGCGAAATTATGGCCAAAGGTCATCATACTTTTACCGTAGATCTTTTGCCTAAATTTGACGGCACCTACACCTGCAATCCCGCGAAAGCCGAGTTAATGTATTTTCCTGTATTCTACGGTTGTACACCTCCAAAAAAGATCAGCATACGATGAGTGCTATCAGTTGGAATGGGTTTAACGCCTTGTTCCCATGCTATTTAACCAAATAGTTTTACCTTTACCGGTACATTTCAAAACGACATGGCTCACTATTATAGTCTGGGAAATATTCCCCACAAAAGACATACACAGTTCCGGAAGCCCGATGGCGGGCTGTATTCCGAGCAACTGTTCAGCACCGAAGGTTTTTCATCCAATTATTCGCTGCTGTATCATGTGCATCCACCTACGAAGATCATCAAAACTGAGGAGCCTTTCGATGTATCGCCCAAGGCCTCTACCGACAATATCCTGAAGCATCGCAGCTACCAGGGCTTTAAGATCAAGCCCGAGGCCGATTTTCTGAAGAGCAAGAAGACCGTGCTGTTCAATAATGACGTTCATCTTTCGTTGGCTGCGCCACAAAAAGGACTTACCGGTAATGTCTTTTATAAGAATGCCGATTCCGACGAGGTCATCTTCGTACACGAAGGCAGCGGCGTACTCAAGACCCAGTATGGCCTGCTCAAGTTTGGCTACGGCGACTACCTGGTAATCCCGCGCGGCACCATTTACCAGATCGAGTTCGATACAGAGGCCAACAGGCTGTTCATCGTCGACTCTTTCAGCCCGGTCACCTACCCTAAAAGATACCTGAGTAAATATGGTCAATTGCTGGAGCATGCCCCCTACTGCGAAAGGGATATCCGTAAGCCGGCCGACCTGCAGACCTTCGACGAGCAGGGTGAATTCGTCATCAATATTCGCAAAAAGGGCCTCATGTATCCCATCTGGTATGGCACGCATCCTTTTGATGTGGTAGGCTGGGATGGTTACGAATATCCCTATGCGCTCAGCATCCACGACTTTGAACCCATTACCGGCCGCGTGCACCAGCCGCCGCCTGTACACCAGACCTTTGATGCGCACAACTTCGTGATCTGCTCCTTTGTACCCCGTAAATACGATTACCATCCGCTGGCGATACCGGCGCCTTATAATCATAGCAATATCGACAGCGATGAAGTGCTGTACTATGTAGACGGCGAGTTTATGAGCCGTAAGCATGTAGAACGCGGTATGATAACGCTGCATCCCGGCGGTATCCCGCATGGCCCGCATCCCGGCGCCGTAGAAAAGAGCATCGGTAAGACCGAGACGCCGGAGCTGGCGGTAATGGTAGACACCTTCCACCCACTGATGATGACCGATGCGGCCAAGGGGATCGAAGATGAGCATTATGTGATGAGCTGGGCGGAATAAGGTGAAGCAGCTGGTTTCAAAATTGCAATACTTCTATTACGAGATAGGAGAATTCAGTGATATCGAGCGGAGAAGCCTGGAGCAAACGATGGACCTGCTACGCAACTATCCCTGGGACGAGCAGCGAAGAAGTTCCTTTGTTGGTCTCAATGGTGCTTCTGTAACCATAGAAGGCCATTCGGGCAGGTTTTTGAAGGCGGGACTGTATTATCATGGAAAGTTCATACTGTATTTGCTGAATGAACGGAAAAAGCTCTTTCTAAAGATTGTCGATACCTGGAACGAACTGGAGTTGGCCGTCAGGGATTTTTACGAGAACGTTCCGGATCATGATTTTGTAAAATATCTGGAATGGGTGAGAAAGCCATCGCGGTATTTTGTGACAAAAGACTTTGGGTATAAGGTTAGTGGTAAACGGATATTGAGGTTTTTAGCATTGCCTTTGGGTTTTACGATCTTGACCTCACCTGCGCTGCTCTTGGGTTTTAACCGTAGTAAGGTCGATATAGGAATGATCGCCGCCCTGACGCTTGTGTTTATATTGCTCGTAGGAATTAAGCTGCTTTTGTTCTTTAATTATTACTGGTACAGCAGAAAGCTTTACCTGAAAATATCCAGGGGCATTGATACGTTTGCGTTCGGTACGCTTGGCAAAATGGAACAGTACAGCAAGCAGGATATAGAATGGGTTAAAGAATATTCCTGCCAGGGACAAAGAGTCCCATGGAACGATTGTTATGTGTACGTTATCCGGATGAAAAATGGTAAAGAGCTGAAGTTGACAAATCTGTTGATCAGTAGCTTTATCTTTGGGGAGAAATTTCCAGGTCATGAAGTGCGCACCGTAAACAAGCCTTTTGCAACTGTTTATAACTGTCCTTAAAATTGTTTAAAGAAAATCAATAGTGGAAAGAGAATATCATAACTCTTCTTACATCAGGGTAAAGAAGCGGCTTAAAAAGCTGGTGATGGCGATGTGGCATTAGGAGCTATTGCATTGCGCAGACGGCAGGATGCCGTATCTGCAGAAAAATCTAATAGCTAATATCTAACTTCTAATATCTAATATCATGTCAACAGTAACCGGAAAAACATTTGCAGAGAAAATAGCCCAGGCCCAGGATTTCCTACCCATCAACGGAACCGACTATATCGAATTTTATGTAGGCAATGCGAAGCAGGCAGCGCACTATTACAAAACCGCTTTCGGCTTCCAGTCGGTGGCCTATGCCGGTCCCGAAACCGGTGTGCGGGACCGTGCTTCTTATGTGCTGCAGCAAGGCAAGATACGCCTGGTGCTCACCACCGCACTCAATTCAGATCATCCTATTTCCGAGCATGTTAAAAAGCATGGCGATGGCGTAAAGGTGCTGGCCCTTTGGGTAGATGATGCCTACAGCGCTTTTGAAGAGACTACCAAACGCGGCGGTAAGCCTTACCAGGAGCCGGTTACCATGACCGACGAATTCGGCGAAGTGCGTATGTCCGGTATCTATACTTATGGTGAGACCATACACATGTTTATCGAGCGCAAAAATTATAAAGGTGCTTTCATGCCCGGCTACGAGGCCTGGGAAAGCGCTTATAACCCTGCTGATGCCGGACTGCTGTACGTCGACCATTGTGTAGGCAATGTAGGCTGGAACCGCATGTTGCCTACCGTACAATGGTACGAAGAGGTAATGGGCTTTGTGAACATCCTTTCTTTCGACGATAAACAGATCAATACCGAATATTCGGCTCTTATGAGTAAGGTGATGAGCAATGGCAACGGCTATTCCAAATTCCCTATCAACGAGCCGGCAGAAGGCAAGAAGAAATCCCAGATCGAAGAATACCTGGATTTCTACGAAGGCGAAGGCGTGCAGCATATTGCCGTAGCGACTAAAGACATCGTAAAAACAGTGACCGATCTGAAGGCGCGTGGCGTAGAGTTCCTGACCGCACCGCCCGATGCTTACTACGAAATGTTGCCGGAGCGCGTAGGCACTATCGATGAAGACATCAAGAAGCTGCAGGGACTGGGCATCCTGGTCGACCGCGACGAGGAGGGCTACCTGCTGCAGATCTTCACCAAACCGGTGGAAGACCGCCCTACCCTTTTCTTCGAGATCATCGAACGCCATGGCGCGCAAAGCTTCGGCGCGGGCAACTTTAAAGCCCTATTTGAAAGTATCGAAAGGGAGCAGGCTAGGCGCGGCAATCTGTAAGGTATTTCCAATGATAAAAAAAGAGAAGTCAAGTTTTAAAAACTTGACTTCTCTTTTTTTATGTGCTTATGCGCTTTAATCGATGATCTCGATAAATTCGATACCGTTCTTCTTCAGCTCTTTCAAGACCGGCACATAGACCTCGGGCATTACAGGGATCTGTACACCGGTAAAGTTCTTGGTGCTGATCTCTTGCAGCAATATTTTTTTGGCCAGGATCGCCATGGGTAAGCCTACCGTCTTGGACATGGCGCTGTACTGGCGGTTGTCGCCGGTTACGATCATAGAGCTGGTAAGCTTTACCAGCACACCCTTTCTTTCGTAGTCGATCTGATGCTGCATCACGACCATATCCTTGTCCAGGGCTTTCATTTTCCAGCGCTCTTCCAGCAATGTCTGCAGGATATCGGCCGAAGAAAGTTGCCCTACACCATTGATCCGGCGGTTGTCAAACAGGCCCAGCCAATCCATCTGCTTCATTTCTTTTTCGTCGGCGCCGAATTTTTTCTTGAACTGCTCCCGCAGCTTATCATCATTGGCAACGCCAACAACTTTAGCTGTCCAGTCGGCATAAGAGCTGTTATCGGCGTGGAACTTATCCTCTTCATTGACCAGGCCGGCTTTGATCACCAGGTCCCAGCCCTTCATAAAGGCCGGATGACGCAAGGTAGCGCGCACAAAGGTTTTGATATCGGGCAGACTGTACAGCTCCAGGTACTTTAGCGAGTCCCGGTTGGGATAATAGCTAAGAGAGCCCAGCTCGGCCACCTTGATCTTTTTGCTGGCCGAGAACAGCTGCTCGTATTTGGCTTCATGCTGCTTGCCGTTTTCCAGCCATACAGCGCCCTGCTTGCCAGCCAGCACAATGTTACGTGGGTTCCAACTGATCTTATAATGCCAGGGATTATCGTCGCTTTCCGGCGCCACCAGGCCACCGCAATAGCTCTTAAAGCTCTGGATGGTGCCTGCGATGCGCTGCACGCCATGAATGATCGCATTGGCCGACATATGGTCGATCCCGGGATCAAGGCCCATTTCACACATCATGGTGATGCCTGCTTTCCTGGCTTCAGCATCCAGCGCTTTGATCTCATCGGATACGTAAGACGAGGTGATGAGGTTCTTCTTGAATTTCAGGCAGTCTTTGGCCAGCAGGTAGTGCAGGTGAGGCGGCATGAGGGACAATACGATATCCGCATTTTTGACCAGCTGCTGCCGGGCCTGCTCGTCCATAATGTCGATCACCGCGGCTTCGCCTTTAGGATGCCCGTTAAGCTTTTCTGCAACCATCTCCGGATTGGCGTCCATTACCACCACTCTCCATTTTTGTTTAGCGTTGGAGAGCATATAGTCAATTAAGTGAGCAGACGACTTGCCGGCTCCTGCGATGAGAACTGTAAGCATAGTACAAATTGTTAATTGGTTAGTAAGTGCAATGCAAATATAGTCAACCGGTGCACATTTTTTTACATTTAAAAAAAAAGGTTTGTTTTAATTGCGCACTTTTTAAAGTATAAATAAATCGTTTAAGCATTAACTTTGACCGCTCAATTCATTTGAATGGCAATCTGGAACAAGGAAATCGTAAGCCTGGAAGAGCTGAACGCCTTGCGGCACAAGACGCTCGCCGGGGTATTGGATATGAACTTTACCGAGATCGGCGACGATTTCCTACGGCTGCAAATGCCCGTCGACGAGCGTACCCATCAACCCTATGGCCTCTTGCATGGCGGCGCTTCAGCGGCTTTGGCCGAAACCGTGGGCAGTGTCGCCAGCTGGCTCGTTATAGACAGGGAAAAACAGATATGCGTGGGTATGGAAATCAATTGTAATCATGTACGGGGCAAGCGGAGCGGCATAGTGACGGCTACTGCCACGGCACTGCACCTCGGCGCTACCTCGCATATATGGGATATCAGGATTACGGATGAGGCCGGGAAATTGGTCTGTGTCAGCCGGCTGACTATGGCTATATTGAAAAAACCGGCTGAGTAATGCCGATTATAATCATCCATACCTGATTTAACCTTGTTGCCCACTTATGCCTTCCGAACAAAATATACCGACGCCCGTAAGCCTTTGCATCGTATCTAACCAGCTGAACAGCCTGCTGGAAAGGATCGTAAAGGCAGCATCGGGTTGGTTTTCGGAAATATTGATCGGCTACGACGGCAAAGCGGAAGCTGTACCGGAGTCCTTTCTATCAGCCGCCCCCAACCTGCGCCTGGTGCCTGTGAGCTGGGAAGGTTTCAGCGCTACCAAAAACAAGCTGGCCGCACTGGCGGCCTATCCCTGGATATTGTCGCTTGACAGCGACGAGCTCCCCGACGACCAATTGTTCCGGTCCATAGCGGCCTTACCGTTTGCCGGTCTGCCCAAAGAACATATCTACACCTTCCGGCGGCTATCTTATTTTGAGGGGAAAAAGATAGTACATGGCGCCTGGGGCCGCGACCGGGTGATACGCCTGTATCACAGGGAAACTACGGCCTGGGACAATGCCATCGTGCATGAGGCACTGATACTGCATCCCGGCATGAAGCTGCAATTGCTGGAGGGCACACTATTGCATTATACCGCCGACGATTACGCGACTTTCCTGGAAAAAAACCGGCGTTATGCCCGGCTGTCGGCCGAAAAATATTTTCAAAAGGGAAAGAAAAGCCCGGTCTGGAAACGTATTGGTTCGCCCCTGTTCACGTTTATACGGGAATACCTGTTCCTGGGAGGCTTCCTGGATGGCGCAGCAGGCTGTAGGGTTGCCCGGATCAACATGCTGTATACCCGTTGGAAATATGCTTACCTGGCCGAAATGTATCAGGAACGCTCTTCCAGCTGAAGTCTTACCTCTTCCAGCTTCTCCGCATTTCCCGTCAACCGGCTCAGCCGCTCTACCACCCGTTCTACCAGGGCATCCGGGCAGCTGGCGCCCGAGGTAATCAACACTTTTAATGGCCGGTGCGCCGGCAAAAAGTCCTGTGTCATTTTTTCCTTACGTTCGTGCAGATCGTAATGCCGTATTTGCCCGTTATCGATAAGACATTCCTCATGGTTGATAAAATAGGTGGGCAGGTTTTCTTCGCATAGCTCCACGAGATGCGAAGTATTGCTGCTGTTGTACCCACCGATCACCAGGGCCAGATCGGCCTGCTGTTGCAACATACCGCTAACGGCAGTCTGGTTGTCGTTGGTCGCATAGCATAGCGTATCGCGGGTATCGGCAAAACGTGCTTTCACCGATTGCTCGTCGAGATCGAAATGCGCGATCATTACCTGCTTCAGGTAGTCGGCAATGCCTTGCGTATCGCTGGCGAGCATGGTGGTCTGGTTCACGACACCGATACGGTTAAGATCGGTAGCAACGTCAAAGCCTTTTGAATACTGGCCTTCGAATTCATCGTAAAAATGCTCCGGCTGTTCCTCTCCGGTAATATACCGGGCCAGCCGTTGCGCCTGCTGCATATCCTTTACCACTACGGTAGGCGTATGCGCCTTGCTGTGCGAAAAGGTGGCGCGGGTCTCTTCGTGCCTGGGCTTACCATGCACCACGATGGTATAGCCGTCTTTGCCGATCTTCTCGCTGCGGTTCCATACTTTTTCTACAAAGGGGCAAGTGGTATTATACTTTGTGGGTTCGATATGCTTTTCCTTCAGTATCTCTTCTATTTCCAGCGTGGTGCCGAAAGCCGGTATGATAACGATATCCTCGTTGCTGAGCTCGTCCCAGCTGATCAGCTGCCTGCCATAGGTATCCATAATAAATTGTACCCCTTCGGCGATAAGATCGGCATTTACCTGCGGATTATGGATCATTTCGCTCAGCAGGAAGATCCGTTTGCCCGGGTTTTCCGTCACCGCCTTAAAAGCGATCTCAATCGCGTTCTCCACGCCGTAGCAAAACCCGAAATGCCGGGCCAGTATGATCTCCAGGCTACCGATATCCAATATGGTCGGACTAAAATCTTTCTTCAGCTTGTCTTCTTTCCTGCGTTGGTTCTTGATTGCCGTAATCAGGGGACTGCGGTAATGGACAGGAACATCAAATGTCTTCATCTTTGTAGTATTATGCGATCAACGCTTTCAGGGCCTCCAGCCGGCCAGACCAGTACTCCTTCCGCGCAGCGGCTTGTTCCGCGTCCGGCAGCTTCATATGCTGTACGACGATTTGTGTTTTCTCCGGCGTCTTGATATACAATTCCACGCTCACGCTGGTCGTGTCATCGCTCCAGGTAATCCGTAACGATTTATTTTCGGTCGCTTTCCTGATGGTAAACGTTTCGCCGGGCAGCCAGCGGGCGCTTAGTTTGCTGTCCGTCCAGCTTTGGTACAGCAATTGTACCGGCACGTTCATTGTTTTGCTCACACTGATCTCGAAACCGTTCTCTTTCTCTCCTCTTTGCTTCAGGCCGCGGCTCCATTCGTAGGAAGTGGTCAGGAGATTCTGATTCCACTGTCCCAGGGGTTCCAGGCCTTTGGTAGCGCCTACCAGGCTGAAGATCTCTGCATGTTTCATCGCTTTGGCTCCCAGCTTGTCGAGCTTAAGGAACCACTCTTCCATCGTCTTGCCGGTCTGTGCTTTCACCAGCTTATCGGTAATGATTGCTCTTTCCTTATCCATGGTATTCCGATGGTCGCTGAGCTTGTCGAAGCGATACTCAGCTCATTTATCCTTTCGACGGGCTCAAGGACCTGTTAGTTGACGGTTGCTGAGCTTGTCGAAGCGACAAACGTTTGCTCTCTAACTTAGTTTTGTTTATTCTTTTTGGTATAACTTTTGGCCAATTCCGGTAATTGATCATAGCGGCCCTTGATTAACGCTTCCTTCTTCTTTCGGCTCCAACCTTGTATTTGCTTCTCACGTGCAAAGGCGTCAACAATCCTTGTAAAGCTTTCCAGATAAACTAATGTTACTGGTAAGAACTTACTCGTAAATTGAGCACCGATACCTTGGTGATGTTGTTCCAGCCTTCTCTCCATATTAGTGGTACTTCCTGTATAGTACATACCATTTGAACATTTCAAAATATATACATAGGCTTTCATAGTATATTACTTTGTCTTCGGACAGTCGCTGAGCTTGTCGAAGCGGCACTCATCTCATTTGTCCTTTCGACGGGCTCAAGGACCGGTTGGTTGACGGTCGCTGAGCCCGTCGAAGCGACACTCATCTCATTTGTCCTTCCGACGGGCTCAAGGACCAGTTAGTGACGGTCGCTGAGCTTGTCGAAGCGACACTCAGCTCATTTGTCCTTCCGACGGGCTCAAGGACCAGTTAGTGACGGTCGCTGAGCTTGTCGAAGCGACACTCAGCCCATTTATCCTTTCGATGGGCTATGAATCAGGTGTTTTAATTCACCAGCAATAGGTTCACGCTTCGCTGAAGAATGTTGAAAGCGATCTCTGCCATCAGGTTCTCCTTATCCAGCGTGGGGTTTACCTCGGTGATCTCGAAGCAGCAGATCTTATGGTTCTGCATCAGCGTAGCCATAATATCCTCAGCCTCCCTTTCCCGGAGGCCATTACTTACCGGTGTGCCGGTACCACGCGAAATAGAGCTGTCCATGCTGTCCACATCGAAGGACACATAGATCTCCTCGCAATTGCTCAGGTGCAGCAGGGTTTGGCGTACTACGTTCTCCACGCCTTTTTTACGTACCTCCTGCACGGGGATCACTTTGATATTGTATTTCTTCAGCAGGGCCTCCTCTTCTTTCTCATAGTCGCGCAAGGCAATAAATACCAGGTCCTCGGGTAGTACCTTAGGCTGTATTTTTCCTATACCCTTCAGCTTATTCCACCAGTCGACGGTAACGGCGTCCAGCTTATGTGTTTTGTTCTCTGTATTGTCCTCGCCCAGGGAGGCAGCCAGGGGCATGCCATGCATATTGCCCGAAGGCGTGGTATAAGGCGTATGCATATCGGCATGCGCGTCGATCCAGATCACCCCAAGGCGGCTTTTAGGCTTAGCCATTTTGATACCGGCTATGGTACCACCTGCAGTGCTGTGATCGCCGGACAATACGATGGGAAACAGACCCGATTTCAAAGTCTCGGTTACCGATGCCGCGATCCGTTCATACATCGTGTAAATTCCTTTGATACGCTTGGCATATGGCGATTCTACCGGCTCGTACAACAGCTTATTTTCATCGGGGATCACCTCGGTAGGAATATTTACGAAAAGGCTGCTCATAAAGTCGAGCGCCGCTACTTTGATGGCATCTACACCAAGACTGGCGCCTCTTGTGCCGGCGCCTATTTCCGATCGTACTTCTATGATTTTGATATTACGCATAGGCTCCAAAAGTACAAAAAAGGGCACAGCTTTCCGAAAACAGGCCGCTTTTTGCCTGAAACATAACCTTATAGCACTATTTAAAGGTTATAGAAACTTTGCCTGCTTACAATTGCTTATCGACCCAGCTTTTCAGCTCGTCTACGCTGATCTCATCAGCATGCAGCTTCCTTTCTCCGGTCTTGTTGTTGATGAATAAGGTCGCCGGCAGGCCGCCTTCCCATTCGGGCGCGATCTTGGGAATATAGCTGGTGGGATTGGTCTCGTTGAACCAGGCCACTTCGGGGCGCAGCTTTTTCTTAGACACCCAGCTCTGGAGCTTAGCCGGGTATTGCTCCTTGAAGTCGAAGCTCACCAGCAATACCTTCACAGGTTTATCTTTGTACAGGTCGTGGACCATATTAAATGAGGGTAGCTCCTTGACGCAGGGCACACACCAGGTAGCCCAGAAATTGACGATGTAAAGGGTATCTTTATTGGCGGTACGGGCAACCAGATCGTCTGCATTATAGGAAGCAATCTTTTGCGCCTGCGCTGTATAGAGACCGGCAAAAAGGAACAGTGCCGGGAATAATAATCCTTTCTTCATCCCGTAAAGTTAGGCGGTTCGATTTTTGCAAACGCCGGACCGGGAACTTTTTGCATTTTATTTAAGTGGCTATCCGGATATAGGCAACAGGATACAATTTGTTTCTAAATAACGGTTGCTGAGCTTGTCGAAGCACCATCTTTGTCCTTTCGACAGGCTTAAGGACTGGCTTTGTTTCTTATATCCGGATACTCAGATTTATTTATTCCCCCTAACGCTATAAGAGTTTCAAACGCTTATAGCGTCAGGGGGAAAACAGAAGAACATTTTACCAGCTACCGCTGGCGCCACCACCGCCAAAGCTGCCGCCGCCAAAGCCTCCGAAACCACCACCACCATTGCTTCCGCCCCCTCCCCAACCGCTGCCGCCACTACCGCCGCCGCTGTTAAAGATGCTGCCCAGAATGGCGCCAGTGAGGAAATCGCTGCCACGGCGGCTCATATAGTTGCCCCTGCCGCCACCTTTGCCACCGCCGCCTCTGATAGCGGCAATGACGATGACAATGATGATTACCGCGAAAATAAGGAGCGGGACGCCCCAACCACCTTCCTGCCCGGCATCGGGCGGAGCTTCGGCCGTATATTCGCCTTTGGTAGCAGCAATCACAGCCTTTGCGGCTTTATCCAGCCCGCCGTAGTAATTGCTGCTGCGGAAGTCGGGCGCCATCTCGTTGCGGATGATGCGGCCGCACATGGCATCAGTGAGCACGCCTTCCAGGCCTTGTCCAGGAGAGATATTGATCTTACGGTCTTCCGAAGACACCAGGATAATGACGCCGTTGTTCTTTTCTTTGCGCCCTACGCCCCAGTAATTACCCAGCTGAGTGGCATAATCGGCCGGCTCATAATCGCCCAGGCTTTTTACGGTAACGATAGTGATCTGCGTAGAGGTACTGCGGTCAAACTCGACCAGCTGACGCTCCAGCTCATCTTGCTGCGCCGGGGTCATAATACCAGCCAGGTCGTTGACCAGGCGTGGGGGCGAGGGTTTGGGCGGAAAATCTTTGGTATTGGTGGCGCTCCATACCGGGCTAAGGCCCGGCAGGGCCAGGAGAAGGGAAAGGAAAAAACTAAAAAATGCGGTCCGTTTCATGATCGGTAGTTATCAGTGGCCAAAAACGATATCGTCGGGTAATTCATTCTTATCATCGCCGCTATGGGGAAAATGCGTGGCCAGGGCTTTGCCGATATTGATCGCGCAGGAGGCAATACCATCGGCAACGCGGCCCTCCTGGAAAAAACGGCGCATCAGGCTCAGCTCATATTTCCAGTAAGGATCACCGCCGGTTTTTTTAAAAATGCCTTCATCGCCATAAAGGGCCATTTGCCGGTCGGTCAGGGCTACATAGATCAGCACAGCATTATGCGCCTCGGTCCGTTCCATTTTCAGTTTAAAAAAAACTTCTTTGGCCCGGTCCATGGGATCGACATAGCTGCAGCGCGATTCAACATATACCCGTACCTCGCCCGAAGTGCTGCGTTCTGCCGCCTTGATGGCCGCTACGATCACCCGCTGGTCTGCATCGGCGATCAGCGGTGCTTTTTTCGATTTGAATAAGCCGAACATATAGTAATAAATTAAAAAAGCGGTGTTACCCGCTTTTTCATTAAGAACGTTCTTGTATTAAAATTTAACTTCAGGCCTTTTTTCCGCTCCGGCCTCTGCCTGGAACACTTCTTTCTGCTTAAAGCCCAGCATACCGGCAAAAAGGTTGTTGGGGAACGACCTTACCTTTACATTGTAGTCCTGTACAGCATCGTTGTAACCGATACGTGCAGTATTAATGCGGTTTTCAGTACCGGAAAGCTCATCCTGCAGACCCAGAAAATTCTGGTTGGCTTTGAGGTCGGGGTAACGTTCCACCATAATGTTGATCATGCTCCTGGCAGCCTCCTGGGTAGCGTTGCTGGCTTTCTGTATCTGGGCAATCTTTTGTGCGTTCAGGCTATCGGCAGGCACATTGGTAGCCTGTTTCAGCTCTCCGGCCCTGGCTTGTGCCACTTGTACGTAAGTGCTGCGCTCAAAATCGGCAGCGCCCTTTACCGTAGCCACCAGGTTGGGGATTAGGTCGGCACGGCGCTGGTATTGGGTTTGCACCGTACCCCATTTATTTTTTACGTTTTCGTCCAGCTGCACCATGCTGCGTTGCAGGTTGCAGGCCTGGCAGCCGCCAATCAGTACGATAGCGACAAGTACAAGAATAACGATGAGTCCCTTTTTCATGTGTTGTTGTTTTTGTTAGCGTTATTTGTTCAAAAATAAAACTATTTAGTTGATGACGCAATATATACGGCCAATTTTCGGCAAATGCACGCTTAGTTGCGGCTGTCGATGCCCCAGTACAGCTTTTGCCGTATCGTCTTCAGGAAATTGTGCTCATCGAGCCGTACCAGGGAAATGGTAAAGCGTTCCCTCTTGATGGCCAGCTGCACTTCGCGGGTAATGGTCTCCACCCGGGAATCCAGCGTGCAGAGGAAATTATCGGTACGTCCTTCTATCTCGAAAGAGATCACATTGTCGTCCGGTACCACAATAGGCCGTATGTTCAGGTTATGCGGGGCTACCGGCGTAATCACGAAGCTGGACGTCTGCGGAAATACCAAGGGCCCGCTGCAACTGAGCGAATAGCCGGTGCTGCCGGTAGGCGTAGATACGATAAGGCCGTCGGCCCAATACGTATTGAGGAATTCCCCATTGAGATAGGTATGGATCTTGATCATCGAAGAAGTATCCTTGCGATGGAGCGTGAACTCGTTAAGGGCAAAAGGGCTTTCTCCGAACAAGGGTATACTGGAATCGAGATGCACCAGTGTACGTTTGTCGATGGTATAAGAGCCGCGGATGAGACCATTGAGTGCAATGTCGATCTCATTTTCCGGTATGGCCGCAAGGAAGCCCAACCGTCCCAGGTTGATGCCGATAATGGGGATATTGGTATCGCCTATGAAGCATACGGTATCCAGCATGGTGCCATCGCCACCCAGGCTGATCATAAAATTGGTATTGCGGCTCAGATCGTCGTAGCCGGTAAACAACAATGGCTCCTGCTCAAAATCGATATGGGGCAGCATCCGTTCGTAAAAGTCCTTAAAAACAGTGACGCGTACGTTGTTTTCCTTCAGCAGGTGAAAGGTGTGCTGCAGCAGCGGAATGTCTGCCTCTTCAAACACACGATTGTATAAAGCGATCAGCATGATATCAGGCAATGGGAAAGGAGATGAATAATAGCATTTTTTTGTCAAGAGCCGCCCGTAGCCGGCTTTGCAGGACCCTTACTCGCCATTGCGGTGTAAATATAGCCCTTTTTCATTGAGGTGATTGATCGTATACTCGATACGCACCTTGATATCATATAGGGTAACGATATCGAGGCCTACCCCGGCCGAGTATAAAGCACGGTTGTACAGGCGATCGTTGACCGGGTACTTGTTGTATCCTGCCCCCGCATCGCCATACACTTTGCCATACACCCTGATGGGAATGACCTCGAAGAAACGGATGGGCAGGTTGATGTGCCAGTTGACGAGCTCGCGCTTAAAATTGGCCCTTACAATGCCGAAGCAGGAGCCATCGATCACATAGTACTCATACCCGCGGATATAGTCAAACTCGTAACCCAGGTTTTGCCGGAAAATATAAGGCTGGTCCTGCGGCAGCGAGACCCTACCCCTCAGGATGAGCGAGCCATACCATTTTTTCCAGGGATTAATAAAATGATCATAATGCAGGTTAATGCAGGTTTGCCACTGCCCGCTCTGCAACGCCAGCTTCTGCTCAAAAACGCCCACAAAGCGGCGCCCGGTGAGGGGATAATTCCAGTTATCGACGCCGTTGTACTCATAGCGGTAGAGCAATTTCAATACATTTTCCTGGGTACGGCCACCGCCCAGATACGAGGGATTGAGCTCGGCAATCGTATCGCTGATCCAATAGTGATGGAACGATAGCTCGACCAGGTGTGTGGCGGCATACCGGGGGCGGTAAGTGTACCACACAGCAACATCAAAGCGGCGCTGCATAAAATTATTGCTGCTGCGCAGGAATTTCAGCTTGTTGGTATCGGTCATATAGGCGATCTCCCGGTTCTGCAAGCCGAAGACAGATACGCCGTAGCCGTGACGCTGATCCTTATCGGCAAAAGGCCGGGCATAGGTAAGGCCTATTTTTTGCGTATAGCCGACCTGCCCGGTAATACCCACCGTTTCATGATTGCCCCTGAAATTATTGTGGTTTAGGGTAAGCCCCAGGTTGATACGACGGAGATCCCGGTTCTGTTCCGTCCACCAGACATTGAAATTACGGTCGGCAAATTCAAAATTGGGATCTGGCATGATGGGGAAACGGTCCAGCACAAAAACAGCCATGCTGAAGGTATCGCCGGCAATGGGCTCCCAACTGACCTTTACGTCAGTAAATAGACGCAGGTTGACCAGGCGCAGCCGGTTCTTCTCCTGTAGTATAGCAAGGTCCGCCTTTGGTAAACGGTCGCCTTGCTGTACGCTCAGTTCACGAAGAATGATGCGATCCTTTGTCTTCCGCTGCCCGGAAATGATAATTGTCTTTAGGAAAACGCTGTCAGTACCCTTCCCGGGCGTTTCCGGCTGGGCAAAAGTAGCAAGCGTACAAAGGCAGAACAGGGTCAGTAAAGACAGTCTCAAAACGGGCTGTTTTTCAGGAAGGGGCAAAGATAGGGCTTTACCGGCAGTCACTTGCTATCTCCTGCAAGTGCAGACAGTGCCATCCGCCGGTCGGAACGGCGGAAGTTGGCTCCCCTGTAAAGATGAGGACTAAAGTCATACCTCTTGCATACAGCAACAAGCTACCGGAACTGTAAAGGCGATACGGAGGTCTGCTTTTTGAAAAAATTGGAAAAGTGCGCGAGTTCCTCAAACCCCAGGCACCAGGCGATCTCCGAAATATTCCAGTCGGTCTGTTTCAGCAGGATCTTGGCCTCCTGTGCAATGCGGGTGCTGATCAGGTGCGTGGTCGTTTTCCCGGTATTCTCTTTGAGCACTTTGTTGAGGTAATTGACATGGATCGCCAGCCGGTCGGCATAATCCTTTGCTGTACGGAGGCTCACTTTCTGACTGGGCAGCTCAATGGGGAACTGGCGTTCCAGCAGCTCGATAAACAGCGAAGTGACCCTGGCCGAGGCATTGTGCTCGGTGTACAGTGCTGCAGCCGGCTGCAGCTTCTGTCCGTAATGGATCAGCTCCAGCACATAATTGCGCAGCAAGTCGTACTTATACGCATAGTCAGAAGCGATCTCTTTCTGCATCTTTTCAAATACCTGCGCGATCTCATCTGCTTCCGCATCGCTGATCTCGAATACCGGGTAGCCGCCGGACCGGAAAATGGGCAGGTCGTCAAGTACTACCCCACTCTTGTTACGGATGAGGAAGCTATCGGTAAAGACACAGAAATAGCCCGCCTGCTCAGGGTCCTGCGGCAGCCAGTGATAAGGCACCTTGGGCGTGGCAAACAGTAAGGCATTCCTCTCGATATTGATCACCTTGTCGGCATATTCGGCCCGGTTCTTACCCCGTATGAGACTGATCTTATAATAAGCCCGGCGGTTATAGGGCATTACTGATTTGCGTTTTACCTCCGCTATCGTTTTCGCGAGATCAAATACATTAAAATGCCCTACCTCTTTGTTAATTCCCGGTGGCAGCAAGGCATCTATTTCCTGGCCCGTAAAATCGGCTGCCTGCTTATAGAATTCCTCCAGAGAAGTGCTTTTGATACGTTTCATCGGTTCATAAGGTATTGTAAATATCAAACCTGTAAAATACCGGGTAAAGCTAGTGAACATGGTGTTATCCAAACACATAAATTTCTACATTTGTCCTTCGATAAAACTAATTGCCATGGAAGAACCGAAGATGGTTAGCATTATGGTGCATGATAAACGCGTGGATATGACCGGCAGCATGTATGTGGAGCAGCTGGATGCGCATACCTTCAGGGCTGTCGAAAATGAGTTGTTCAATCCCACCATTACCATAGGGACAGAATTCCTGACCCGCTTCAACCAGGACGGTCATCACGAAATCGTAAAGATTACGAAAATGTCGCCCTATACTACCCGTCGTTTTCTCTTAAGTCAGAGTGTTCCTGCTGCAGACTACCAGCTGCTGGGTGATGAGATTACCCGCCAGGGTGGCTATTGGCAGGTCGATATGGGTGGCATCGCTTCGGTAAGCCTGCCTGTAAACTGCCCACTCGACCTGGATGAGATCTTCCGGATTTTCAACCACTGGCCTACGGAAATTAAAGACGAAGACTAGAACAGCCTGCAAACGCTTTATGGAAAGAACATCGGCGGCCTATATCGAGGACATTGCCTTCAGCTATTTTCTCAGCTATTCCTTTCAAAGAACGGCGGCGCATCAGGCTTTCAGGGATCTATTCGCATTAGCCAGCGCAAAAGGAATGTTGACGCCTGAAGAACGGCAGGAATACAAACGCCTCGATGAGGTAACGGCCAATCGGCATGCTGAACGGATTATCGATACACAGGGAAATATAAGCCAAACAGCCAGGTTGGTCAGCAAGATTTATCGCTCCGAAAGTGCCGGCCAGGCTTTGATCGAAGGGCTCCGAACAACAGTACAGGAGGAAGCATTGTGGATGTGCCTGCCTGTATATCGCGATGCGATATTATTTTACAATGAGCAGGATGAGCTGATCGAAGGGATCAATATATGTTTCGAATGCGACAGCATTGAATCCATATATGGGAGGCCGGTCAGTACCGACATTAAGACATTTGACCGTCTCAGGCAGCTTTTGCTGCTGCTGGGTCATCCCATAGAAACACGTAGCTGACCGTAATCGCAAAGCCAAGGAGTAGCCGTAGGAAATCGATTAACTGAAAGCGACGCCGCATCGTAGCGGCGCCGCAAGAAAATAAACCATCACCTTAGGTACATTATTTCGCTGCCCACATGGGCTTTTGCTTCATTACTTCGCTATAGATGCGGCATTGCGGCGTATGTGCCCCCGGAAGGTAGCCGGTGCTCATCAGGAATTCGTTCACGATCTCGCCGCCGGTGAAGCGGAAGGTTTTTTTGAACAGCTTTACCCACTCCTCTTTCGTTTTGGGATGATGATGCGCCAGCCATTTTTCAAAGGAACCATATTCTTTCTGCAAGGCCAGGATGGTCTTTGCATTTTCTATGGCCGCATTCACCTTCAGCTTGTTCCTGATAATGCCGGCATCGTTCATCAGCCGCTCAATATCCTTTTCACCATAAGCTGCTACCTTCTTAATATTAAAGTTGTGATAAGCCTTGCGAAATGAGGCTTCTTTCTTCAATATCGTTTCCCAGCTGAGGCCGGCCTGGTTGATCTCCATAATTAGACGGCCAAACAGCTCATTGTCGTCGTGAATAGGAAAACCATAATGGTTGTCGTGATAATTCTGGTGCAAAGCCTTTTTTTCTTCGGGCTGTAAGGTATCGATAACGCTGCAGTACGACATGGTTAGTTTTTATGAAACGATTGCTTGAAGGCCAGTGGCGTGAGACTGGTTTTCTTTTTAAAGATCTTGTTAAACGATTGCGGATGCTCAAAGCCCAGCTGGTAGGCTACTTCGGCCACCGTTAGGTTATCCGTGGTCAGGTATTCCTTGGCTTTTTCGATCACCTTTTCGTGAATATGTTGCTGTGTATTCTGCCCGGTAATGGAGCGCAATATATCGCTGAGGTAGCGTGGCGAAAAATGCAGCTGATCGGCCAGGTACTGTACGGTGGGCAGGCCTTTCATCAAAGCCTGCGTATCGTTGAAATAATCATCCAGCAGGCCCTCAAGTTGCATCAGCGTATCGTGATGCGCGACCTTCTGCGTCAGGAACTGCCTTTTGTAAAAGCGGTTGCTGTAATTGAGCAACACTTCGATCTGCGAGAGCAGCACCTCATGGCTAAACTCGTCGATGGTATGGCTCAGCTCCTCTTCGATATGACGGAACACTTCCAATACCGTTTTGCGCTCCCTTTCGGAAAGATACAGGGCTTCGTTGGCTGAGTAGGAAAAGAAACCGTAATTACGGATATTCTTTGCCAGGGGATAGCCCCTGAAGAAATCGGGATGGATCAATAAGGTATAGCCCTTGTATTCCGTGTCATCTGTAACGGCCAGCACCTGGTTGGGTGCTGTAAATACCAGCCCGCCCTCGTCAAAGTCGTAATAGCTTTGCCCATACCGGATCTTGCCTGGCTGCCCCTGCTTATAGGAGATTTTGTAAAAATCAAACACAAACCCTTCCGGCAGGCGGTCCTTCTCCACCGAAATGCGGGTATTATCCACCAGGCTGATCAGCGGATGCAGGGGCTTAGACAAACCCAGCGACCGGTGCAGATCGGCTATGGCGTGAAACTTTTGCGGAATATGCGTTTCCTTTTTCACGATACGAAGTTAGGATTTTTAGGCACCCAAAAATGTCGCTTCCATCTGCTGGTGAAAAGCTTCGTTACCCAATTCCCTGCGCCGGGCATGCATTGCCTCGGCATCGGGCCCGGCAAGGTAAACCAATTGGTCCTTACCATCGGTGGCCGCTTCATACACCACCGCTGCAATAGCCTCTACCGGGCTGAACTGGTGCTGCTCAATGCCGGCAAACAAGCTATCGGTCCATTGCTGGTAAGCCGGATGCGGTGAGAAATCCAGCGAGCGGCCAATGAAATCGGTTTGAATACCGCCGGGAGCTATGGTTTTGGTACCCACGCCTATCTTGCGCAACTCAAAGGCCATGCTTTCGTTCCAGCCTTCGAGCGCCCACTTGGTGGCGTGATACAGGGAGCTGAAGGGGAAAGTAATGTGTCCGCCGATGGAGGTTGTGGTAAGGAAAAGGCCTCTTTTCTTTTCCCTGAAATAAGGAATAAAGGCTTGCGCTACGCGGATCACACCCAGCAGATTGGTGTCGAACTGGCGCACGATCTGCTCATCGCTGATGGCCTCTAATGGTCCCATAAGGCCATAGCCGGCATTGTTGAACACCACATCAATATCACTTAGAGCAATAGCTTGCTGTACGGTGGACCTTACCTGTTGCAGGTTGGTTACATCAAGGGGCAAAAGGGTAATATTGGGGATCTGTCCCAATTCGGTTTCCTGTTCGGGTCGACGCATGGTAGCGATCACGTTCCAGCCATTGGCAGCGAATAATTTTGCAGTAGCTTTACCCAGGCCTGAGGAAGCGCCGGTGATGAAAATAGTCTTCATTTGTCTTGTATTTTTAAGAATACAAAGGTGCTGCGCCGGATCAGGCGCCGGGTTGCCAAAATGCAGAAGGTTGTAGCCGGAATGACGAATGGTTTTTTTCATCATTATAGCAAGTTAAAGGATAAGAGACAGCCAGGTATTGTGCGTTTATACCGCTACTTCGCTTATTTTCGCAAAAAACACGCCACTATGCAATTCGGAAAAGTAGCCGATCCGGGAGCCATCGATTTCACCCTGCCAAAAGACGCGCCGGAAACAGCAAAGCTGCTGAAAGCCCATCAGCAGGATACACCCTTCGAAGTCTATGTCGGCTGCGCCAAATGGAATAAGACCGATCTGAAAGGTTTTTACCCTAAAGGCACCAAAGATGAGCTGACCTATTATGCTACACAGTTCAACAGCATTGAGCTCAACGCTACTTTCTACGGCATGCCCGATTGGAAACAAGTGGAAACCTGGAAGGACAAGACGCCGGCAGGATTTAAATTTTTCCCTAAGCTGACCAATACCATCAGTCATTTCAAACGCCTGATCGATGTAAAGGAGCCGGTGGAGCAATTCTGCAATGCTATCGCTGCCTTTGACGACCGCCTGGGCATGGCCTTCCTGCAACTGCACGACAATTTTAAACCGAAGGATTTTGAGCGCCTGAAAAAGGTGCTGGAGGAGTTTCCGAAGGGCATTCCCCTGGCCTTGGAGGTGCGCAACGAAGAATGGTTTACCAATAAAGAGGTAAGCAAGGCTTATAGCGAGTTGCTCGAGCAATTGGGCATGGCCAACATTATTGTCGATACGGCAGGACGCCGCGACATGCTACACATGCGGCTGACCAGCCCCGTAGCTTTCGTTCGCTATGTGGGCGCCAACCATCCCAGCGATGTGGCGCGCCTCGACGACTGGATGGATCGTATCAAAAAATGGCGGAAAGAAGGGCTGCAAAAGCTGTACTTCTTCGTACACCAGAACGTGGAGCTGGAATCGCCTTTGCTGGCCACGCATTTCATAGAGCAGATGAACAAGGCATTCAAACTATCTTTACCTATACCAGCCAGGCAGACGACGCAGAAATCCATGTTTGACTAAGAACCTTGCGTCACATAACGTTCCAGCTTGTCCAGGCTTTGTTCCGTACCTTCTGTGTTGTCCTCGGGGCGTATACCAGGCGGTATATCCGTAAATAGAAATGTGACTCTTATGTTTTCCCTTACGGGTTCAAGAAGGACGGTCATCTGCATTTTCCCACCGAAGGCCGGATCATCCGAATCAAACCGTATTGCCTGCACTACTTTTTTATTGGGAGCCAGCTCCGTAAATGTTGCGCTGAAGCGGTCTTCATGGGTACCGGTCTTGCCGGGACTGCCGGTTTCCGTATCGGGGTAATACAGCGACATTTCGTAGCCGCCGCCTTCCCTCAGGTCGAAATGATGTATTTCCCCTGTCATATCACCCGGCGCCAGCCATACGGAAAGGGCGGCGGGGTCAGTCAGCGCCCGGTAAAGCCGTTCAGGCGTCGCCGCGATGATCCTTTCGTTCCTTGTTGAAGACATCTGCTTTGTTTTTTATGTTTTACAAAGGAATGGGTAAATAGTTGGCCTTTCCCCTGCCTGCCTTTTTGAAAGCAGGGAGCGCTTTTTCGAAAAATGAATAAGGTGTCTTTTGTCCCCTTTTGACTTTCCCGGTCGTTATGGGATAAAAAGCATCTTATGGATCATTTATTCAGCCCTTTTCAGCTTAAATCGTTAAGCACCAGGAATCGTTTTGTGATGTCGCCCATGACCCGATCCTTTTCGCCGGGTGGTATTCCCACACCCGAAGTGGCGCAGTATTACCAGCGGCGGGCGGAGGCAGGCGTGGGACTCATTCTTTCGGAAGGCACGGCGATCGACAGGCCGGCGGCCGTTAACGATCCCGGGGTACCTCATTTTCACGGCGATGCGGCATTGGCCGGTTGGCAGCAGGTAGCCACAGCGGTACGCGGGGCAGGCGGGCAGATGGGGCCACAGCTCTGGCATGCCGGTATCCAGGACAACCATGCTTCGGGATGGCTGCCTGCTACACCCTTCGAAGGCCCGTCCGGAGTGGGCAATGGCGTTGCCATGACCGACGCCGACATCGCCGATACGATAACCGCTTTCGGCACGGCAGCGAAAGCAGCAAAGCAAATGGGTTTCAGCTGTGTAGAGCTCCAGGGGGCGCATGGTTACCTTATCGATCAGTTTTTCTGGCACCATACCAATAGGCGTACCGACCGGTTTGGTGGTAATACCTTGGCAATGCGTAGCCGCTTTGCCGTCGAAGTGATCAGGGAAGTACGCCGGCAGACCGGCGAAGATTTCACCCTTATCTTTCGCCTGTCGCAATGGCGGTTTACAGATGTCAAAAGCAAGCTGGCAACAACACCGCAGGAACTGGAAGCCTGGCTGCAGCCCCTTGCCGATGCCGGTGTCGACATCTTTCATTGCTCTACGCGCCGCTTCTCCGAACCCGAATTCAACGACTCGGACCTTAATCTTGCCGGCTGGGCCAAAAAGCTTACGGGCAAAGCGACCATTACGGTGGGCTCCGTGGGCCTGGATAAAGATGTAACCACTATATTTACAGGCGAAGCCGCGAAGCCGGCGCCTATCGATGAGCTACGGCGCAGGATGGATAAAGAAGAATTTGACCTCGTAGCCGTAGGCAGACCGTTGCTTGCCGATCCCTTTTGGGTACAGAAGGTAAGGGAAAACCGGATGACCGAGCTGCAAGCCTTTAACCCGGAAATGCTGGGCCGGTTGGTATAAAAAATAAGTGACTATCCGGATATAGGAAACAGGATACAATTTGCTTCCCTTTGACGGTTGCTGAGCCTGTCGAAGCACATTTATAGCTGTCCTTTCGACATGCTCAAGGACCGGCTTCGTTTTCTATATCCGGTTAAAAAAAAATTTGTCCCCCTTTGGCGTACCCGATCGTTATAGGGTGAACATTAAAATCAAAATAAAATGAAAGAGTTTGTGTTGATCTTCAGGCTGGCCGATATGGCCGATGCCCAACCCTCGCCCGAGCAGATCCAGGAAAGAATGAACTGGATGGCTGGCATCGCTGCGCAGAATAAGCTGGCCGACAAGGGCAATAGTCTGTCGCCGGTAAGCGCCAAAACGATAAGGCCCGGCGATGTGGTTTCCGATGGTCCCTTCACCGAGATCAAGGAATTCATTGCCGGCTATGTGATCGTAAAGACAGATACTATCGAAGAGGCCGTTGCACTGGCTAAAGCCAACCCGATCTTTAAGACCGGCGGCAGTATTGAAGTGAGGGAAGTACTCGTTCGTAAATAAGCGATGAGCGAGCCTTTGTTACCCCACCTGTTCCGGCAGGAGTATTCGAAAATGACGGCCGTGCTGTGCCGTCATTTCGGCTTGCAACATATAGAGATCGCGGAGGATATTGTCAGCGATACCTTTCTGAAAGCCGCTGAGACCTGGCCTTTGAACGGTATCCCGGAAAACCCGCCGGCATGGCTGTATACGGTAGCGAAGAACAGGGCCAAAGATGTGCTGAAGCGGCAGCATCTTTTTGAAGAACGTATCCGTCCGGCCATCGGGAGGGCAACCGCAGACAGTGAGGCCGAACCCGATTTTGAACCGCAGGCGATTGCCGATAGTCAGCTGGCTATGATCTTTGCCGTCTGCAATCCTGTCAATGCGCCGGAAGCCCAGATATGCCTGGCGCTGCAGATCCTTTGCGGATTCAGCCTGGAGGAGATTGCCAATGCTTTCCTGGTCCCCAGGGAGACTATCAAGAAACGCCTGCAAAGGGGCCGCGCTGCCCTGCGTGCCGATGATTTCCATATCGGTCCCCTGGATGAGCATACGATAAAGGCCAGAAGGCCAACTGTCATCAATACCCTGTATCTGTTGTTCAACGAGGGGTATCATTCCCGGTCAAACGACGGGTTGATCCGCAAAGAACTTTGTTCCGAAGCGATACGTCTTGCCCTGTTGCTTACCCAAAACGCACACACCGACAGCCCGGAAGCCAATGCATTGCTGGCCTTGTGCTGCTTCCAGGCTTCCCGTCTGGAAGCGCGTCATACAGCCGAAGGTGAAGTGGTACTCTTCGAAGACCAGGACCGGCAACAATGGGATCAGGAACTGATCCATAAAGGCAATTTTTTCCTGGTAAACGCCTGTAGCGGCAATACCTTGTCCCGTTATCACCTGGAAGCCGGCATTGCCTATTGGCACACCACTCCGGAGGGAACGAACAAATGGCGGTATATCCTGGACCTCTATAACCATTTGCTGCTGCTGGCTTATACACCGGCAGCAGCTCTCAACCGCACCTTTGCCCTGGCGCAGGTGCAGGGACGGCCAGCTGCGCTGGCAGAGGCGTTGAAGCTGGGCCTGGAACAGCTGGCCGATTACCATGCCCTGCTGGGTTATCTTTACACCGGCGCCGATACTGAACTGGCGCGGCAACATTATGGACAAGCCATTGCGCTGACAAGCACTTCTGCCGGCAGGCTGACCCTGCAAAAAGCCATAGATAATTTGTGACCGTTCCTGTAACACGGCTACCGGAGCGGCCATCCGGACGGTTCAATGGCTTTGACGTCAAGGTGAAGGAGGCTTGCAGTCCGTATTTTATCCTGCGGAACGTATCTTTACCCGCCAAGCCAACAATCTATGACCCTTAATGAAGTGATTGACCGTAATGCTGCCGATATTGCCTTTATCGCCGGTAACGGCATCAACCGTTTTCCCAACAATCCAAAGGCCATTTCCTGGGACGATCTGCTGCTGAAGCTGTGGAAACAGTTTGCCCCTGACCGCTTTACTAAAATACCCAAAGGGGTTACGCTTACCGAGTTCTACGATCTGCTCGATATCGCCAACAGCAATAAGCCCGGCATACCCTATGCCATACAAAAAGAAGCAGCCAGGCTCCTTTCCGGTTGGAGCTTTCTACCCCATCATGCTGCTTTCATCCGTAAAGCGCACCAGCTCGGCGCGCCTGTGCTCACGACCAATTTTGACCTCGTACTGCCGGAAACGATGAACCTGCGATTGTTACATACCAGCACCGACCACTTCACCGATTTTTATCCCTGGACCACTTACTACAGTGACCGCAGGCTGACATCCCCGGCACAAGGCTTTGGCATCTGGTATATCAATGGCTTCGTTCGTTACCCCCGCAGCATCCGGCTGGGACTGTCGCATTATATGGGTTCGGTAGAAAAAGCCAGGGCCTACCTGCATAAAGGTGGGGATGGACGGCTGTTTGGTGGCGAGTCGCCGGAGGATTGGCGGGGCGCGCATACCTGGTTGCATATCCTTTTTCACCGCTCGCTCTGCATTTTTGGCCTGGGATTGGAAGAGAACGAAGTATTCCTACGCTGGCTGCTGATCGAAAGAGCTAAATATTATAAAAAGTTCCCGGCGCGGAAAAAGAAAGGATGGTATGTGGCCCCCAGGCCGGAAAATCCCGATGACCGGGCCATGGGTAAAATGCAGTTCCTGCAGGGTATGGGTTTTGAATTGGTAGAGGTAGATCATTTTGAGCATATTTATGATATACCCTGGCGGTTATAATAAGGCAGTTATACAGCTTAATAACAGGCAAGAGTTGCTGATGGGGATAAAAAAATGAACCAATATTCATTTTTTACTTTTATTAACAGGCAAAAACCTGTAGTTTTACCTGAACAAACATCCCGTAACGGCCGGAATTGTCCTGTAACCTTAAAAGAAGCGCGCGCCGATCAGTATCATGCCTTATAAAGATCATTTCATTACCACCAACCGGATCAACCTTCACTACATCGAGTACGAGTGCTCTAAGAACAAACCTACACTGGTACTGCTGCACGGCCTCACCGCCAACGCCCATGCCTTCGACGGCCTGGTGTACCGCGGACTCGCCAACCATTTCCGCGTGATCGCACCCGATCTTCGTGGTCGTGGCCATAGCGACAAGCCCGCCTTCCACTACGGCTTAAAACATCATGCCAAAGACATTATAGGTCTACTGGATCATCTTGGTATCGAAAAAGCCCTGATCGGCGGCCACTCTTTTGGGGGTCTGCTGAGTGTATACCTGGCCAATTACTACCCCGAACGGGTGGAAAAAGTAATTATCCTGGATGCTGCGGCGGAAATGAATGCTAAAGTGCCTTTAATGCTGATGCCGGTGCTCAAACGGCTCGACAGGACCTTTCCTTCCTTTGAGCAGTACCTGGATTATGCCAAGGCAGCGCCTCAAAACAGTAACTGGGATGAGGTAATGACGACCTATTATCGCGCCGATGTCCGTACGCTTCCGGATGGCAGGGTGCGGCCTTACGCCAATCTTACAAAGATGATCAAAGTGTCGATAGGCGTAGCCAATCAGCCCTGGCGTTCCTTATTCAGCGAAGTAAGGCAACCCTCGCTGCTGATCAATGGCGCCGACATTTATAACCTTGGGGAACCCATATTACCCGATTTCAAAGCAAGGGAATCCGTATCCCTGATGCCCGACGGACGCTATGTGCGTGTGGACGGGAATCACCAGACCATGCTTTACGGTGCCGGCGCCGGCCAGATCGTGAATGCGATCAGTGGTTTCCTCAACGAATCATAATAGTTGATAAGCCCGCTGCGACGCTGTGGGGAAAGCAAATGCGGGCGCTCTATGAAGGTGTTCCAGTAAGTTTCTTTGCGCCTTTGTGGCAAATAAAGACAACGAGTGGTTTAAAATTGGTCAAATTTTCTAAAGCACATACATTAAATGCACCTGCGCGTAAGGGATAGTGGTAGCTATTCCGGCGAACGTTTTGTGCGTAGGGTGCGTGCCGTAGTAATGACGGATAGACGCTTTTATTTTGGGTAGGTGTAGGCGTAGTTGTAACGGGAAATTCTATGATCCTGTTGGGGACCTTAGAAGTGCCTGGTTCTGAATCCGCCTAATCAATCGCTACAGCAAGCCTGTTCGATACATTCTTTTCTTCCCGTTTCCTTATAGTTTTGTTGGTGATAATGTAGTGCTCTTTTTCCTTTTCGATGAGCTTATACCAGGCAATTGCAGGAATGGCCTTATTGGAATGTAATTCTAAACGGATGATAATGTTCTCACTGGGAGATCTATGATCGTTGATCAATTGGCTTAATTCTGTTTCGTCTATATTAATTTCCCGGGCAAACACTTTCCGTTTTTTGTTCAGCAGTTGGACATATGCTTTCAAGAAATAACTGAATTTAAGTTTGGGGTTAAACGCTCCGTTGCTCAGGTAATCTTCTAATCGAAACCTAAGTTGTAAAATATCGGATGTTAGCTTATCCTCTGCAGTTATTTCAGCCTGAACTTTAGCCCTTGCAGCTTTAAGCTGGTTACCAGCTTCTTTCTTTTGTGCGGGGCTTAGGATCGAGGGGTGTACATAGGCATCTGCCAATTCCTCGGATGTATACTTTACGCTTATTTTTTTTGTGTTCATAACAAATACTTTAAAATAATATCATTTAAGACTTTCCCTTCTAAAAACAATTGCCAACCCGCATCCAGCATTCCATATTTATCGATGTAATGTTTTTTTAACCTGGTTTTGGGTACTAATGATAAGCAAGCGTTTTTCCCATATCGTTTGACCGCAAGGCGGCCTGCATAGGCGATGAGATTGCCAGCTATACCTTCGTAGGTTTTATTTTCTCCCACATTCTCCAGGGAACATGCCAATAAGCTAATTTCAATCCTACTTTCACGAGGGAAGTCAATTAATGCCATTACCCCCAATATATCATCTTCGCCGGGAATTTGCAATTTGTATACCGCTACATTCGCATGGCCCTTGAAGGATTTCCACGAAAAATGATACCGCTTTTTGGTGAGTGCTTTGTAGTCTTCCTCCTCAACGGGTACTATTTTTACTTTCTGCTCTTCCCTGGTCTTTACTTTAATTAAAGCCATATGCGAATATACAATAATCTTTACAAATTTTGTAAAGTTTCTTTGTACGCTTTGGGTTAATTATTTAAACGTCGGTATATGGTCATATGCCCGGCAATGGTACATTAAAGTTGAGATCTGTTTTTAAACCCGGGTGCGCTGACTATAAAAAACGACGGAGCATGGTTTCTTTTTGTGCCGCCTTTTTGGGAGGACGAAGCAATTTTTCTCATGAGCACCATGACAGGTAATAAACATTATAAGAGAATAAAAGGAAGAGATATTGACACTCAATAAAAAGACAGGTAAAGCAAAGCGCCTCAACTAATGTTTTTCTATATCCGTATAGTCAGTTTATTCCAATTTACGTGCTATTGCACTACGACAGAAAACCAACCACCGGCGCTCAGGCGAGCCCCTCCCACCAATGTCTGCTGTGGTACTGTCCGTCGAGCGATATACGCTCACCGATCTGTGGGGTGATCACCTTTACCTTAAGGGTATCGGCACGTTTCAACACCCTCCTGATAGAATCGTCCCAGGGATGGGTTGCCAGGGCAAATTTACCCCAATGTACCGGGAAAAGCACCCTGGCATGCAGGTCCACGGCCGCTTGCGCCGTCTCCTCCGGCATCATGTGGATATGCGCCCAGTAAGGATTGTATTGCCCGTCTTCCAGGATGGCCAAATCGAAGGGACCGAAGCGCTCCCCGATCGCTTTGAAATGACTGTCATAGCCCGAATCGCCACCCAGGTAGAAGCGATAGTCGCCGGCTTCCAATACGAAGGAAGACCAGAGGGTCTGGTTGCGTTTGAATCCCCTGCCGGAAAAATGACGGGCTGGCGTTGCTGTAAAACGGGTC
Source organism: Taibaiella koreensis (assembly GCF_003545715.1). GTDB lineage: Bacteria > Bacteroidota > Bacteroidia > Chitinophagales > Chitinophagaceae > Taibaiella > Taibaiella koreensis. The sequence continues at coordinate 69,389 of NZ_QVNU01000008.1, read as the reverse complement.
GTATCGTTGATCGCCGTCGTATCCCACCAGTCCAGTTCCCGGATCTTTGCTGCCGGAATGCCCCAGTACTCCAGGTGAGCGCCTACCCCCAGCGAGGTAACAACCGTACCTGCTTTGTCCTTCAGCTGTAGCAGGGTGCCATAATCCAGGTGATCGTAATGGTCGTGCGTAAGCAACAGGATATCGATCTGCGGCAGGTCGGCGACAGTAAAAACGCTAACGCCGGCAAAGGCTTTGGTACCGGCATATTGTACCGGCGAAGTCCTCTGGCTGAATACCGGGTCGACAAGGATATTCAGACCGTTCACCTGCAACAGGTAAGACGAATGGCCAAACCAGGTCAGCTGCGGCAGGGCCGGTACCGGCTGCTTCAGATCCGTTGTGATCACGGGTAGCGCTTCGGCCGGGCGTTTACGTTCATGTTTTCCAAAGAAAAAGTCCCGCATCACGGTAAGCATGCTCACGCCTTCTGTGAGCGGCGGCGTCAGCGATTGGTTGTGGAAGCTCCCGTTGCGGTATTGCGGCGAGTGGTGTATGCGTTCCAGGCGTTTGCCCGAAGGTAGTTTGCCAAAGGAGGCCTGCCGCATGAAAAGCATAGTAGCTATAACCGGCAGTACGAGGATCAGCAGGATCAATGTCAGCAACATGTTCATTCAATAAAAAGAAAACAGGCTGTCCCATTGGAGACAGCCTGCCGTAATTTATTTGTTGATGGCTGCAATACCCGGCAGCTCTTTACCTTCAAAAAATTCGAGCATGGCGCCGCCGCCGGTGGACACGTAGCTTACCTTATCGGCCAGCCCGAATTTGTTGACCGCCGCAACGCTGTCGCCACCGCCAACCAGGCTGTAGGCGCCCTGTTGTGTTGCTGCTACTACTGCATCGGCTATGGCTTTGGTGCCGGCCTGGAACTTTTCCATTTCAAATACACCCATAGGGCCATTCCAGAGAATAGTCTTCGATGCCTCGATCACTTTGCTGAAAGCGGCGATCGCTTTTTCTCCGATATCAAGGCCCATCCAGCCATCGGGGATCTGTTTGTTATCGGCGGTATCGGTATTGGCATCCGGTGCAAATTTATCGGCGATCACACTATCGGCCGGCAGGTGAATGTTTACCCCTTTATCTTTAGCTTTTGCCAGCAAAGCGTTAGCCATATCCAGGCGATCGTCTTCGCAAAGCGAGTTGCCGATCTGTCCGCCCTGTGCCTTAAAAAAGGTGTAAGCCATACCGCCGCCGATAATGATGTCTGTAGCCTTATCCAGCAGGTTCTCTATGATAATGATCTTATCCGATACTTTGGCGCCGCCGATGATGGCTGTAAACGGCTTTTCGTTGTTGTGCAGCACCTTTTCGCCGGCTTTAACCTCGGCCTCCATGAGCAGGCCGAACATTTTTTTGCCCGTGGGAAAGAATTGTGCGATCACTGCGGTAGACGCATGCGCCCGGTGAGCAGTGCCGAAGGCATCGTTGACATAAACATCACCCAGCTTAGCCAGCTTTTCGGAAAATGCCGCATCGCCTTTCTCTTCTTCCTTATGATAACGCAGGTTCTCAAGCAGTAGTACCTGTCCGGGCTGCAATGCAGCGGCCTTCTGTTCGACGTCTTCGCCAATGCAATCCGCGGCAAATTGCACTTCACGGTTCAAGGCTTTGGAGAGGTGATCCACAATACGGCTCAGCGAAAAATCTTCCTTCTTCAGCTCCGGTTTCTTTTCCATGTCCTTGATCGGGCGGCCCCAGTGGCTCATCAGGATCACGCTGCCGCCGTCCTGCAACACCTTATTGATAGTAGGCAACGCTGCGCGGATGCGGGTGTCGTCTGTAATTTTTCCTTCTTTGATCGGTACGTTGAAATCGACCCTGATCAATGCTTTCTGGTTGCTGAAGTCGTAGGCAGCGAATGGACTCATGTGCGTTATCTTTTTTTTATATTTTGGAAACAGGATGCAAAAGTAGCGAAAGGCGCCGAGATACAACAAGCAATGCTGCTTATGGCTCTCATCTTATACCGGATTGTTCCGGCAAGCCGGGAATTGGCTTACTTTTGACCGCAAATGATATACGGGATACTACCTTAAAATCGTTTTTGTCTTAAATTATCTTGATGCGCCACTCTCACTTTTTCCGTGCGGCCTTATTGCTACTACTTTTTTCGCCTGCAGCACTGCACGCCCAGGAACCCCAATACCCGGCCTATGATACCACTGCCGAAGAGCTGGCCGATATCCAGCGTGTGATCGATGCCACGCTGCCCGATGTAGAAGCGATGCTTAAGAAGAAGGGCTCATTCCTTCCTTTTGCTACCGTGATTCTTGCCAACGACAGTATAGCCGATATTGCCGTTAAAGACAGCGCCAAAGCGTATACGGCCGATGATCTGAAGGAAGAGCTGAGCATCGATGCGCTGAAAGGCGCATATAAAGCAGTGGTGATCTTCTCGGCCGGCCGTATCAATGATCCTTCCGATGGGAAAGAAACCAAAGCCGTGCTGGTATTTGCAGAGCATACCAATGACGACTTTGCCTATCTCTTCTATTATCCCTACAAAATCACAGCACGGAAAGAAGTCATTTTCGGAGAAAGTTTTGGTGACTTTGCGCCACAGGTCATGTTCAAGCCCTGACCTTCGCCTTGTGCACCCGGGCCGGAGCATTTAATGCTTATATTTGAAATCCTATCCGATTCAACCGATATATTTATGTCCAACATCAACCTGATTATTGAAGAACGTCCGAGGAATATCGGCAATTTTATGGTCGGCCGCCTGCTTCCCTTTAAGGATAAGCGTATGGTCGGCCCGTTTATTTTTATCGATCATATGGGCCCGGTCAGTATGAGCGAACGGGAAAATATGGATATCCCGCCGCATCCACATATCGGCCTGTCAACGCTTACGTATTTGTTTGAAGGCGCCATTATGCACCGCGACAGTCTTGGCACCGAGGTGGAGATCAAGCCAGGGCAAGTCAATTGGATGACCGCCGGCGCCGGCATCGTGCACAGCGAGCGCACACCGGAATACCTCCGGCATGCCGATAAGGTGCTGCACGGCCTGCAGATATGGGTAGCGCTCCCAAAAGATCATGAAGACATGGCCTGCTCCTTCTTTCATGCTGACGAAGAAGATCTGCCGCAATGGACAGAAGGAGACATCCGCTACCGGCTTATCGCAGGTAGCTATGGCGGCAAAACCACGCCGGTACCGGTGTACAGTCCGCTATACCTGCTTGAGATCAAAAGCGATACTGAACAGACCCTGCAGCTAGGCTCCCAGCTATACGGCGAAGCCGGGCTGTACATCCTCGAAGGCAGCGTGACAGGCGAAGGGCATGTTTTTGAGCCCAGACAGCTGTTGGTGGCCAAAGATGCCAAATTGTGCACCTTTACCATGGCGCCGGGCACCACCGTTTATATCTTCGGTGGAGAGCCCTTGCCCGAAGACCGCCTGATCTACTGGAACTTCGTGGCGACCGACCATGAACACATCAATAATGCTAAGGAAAAGTGGAAAGCGCAGGCCTTCGAGCCGGTACCGGGCGAAACGGATTTTGTACCCTTGCCACCCGAGCCTTCCAACCTGAAAATGAAATAAAATGGCTACGATCACATCAATTACGGGAAAAGACCACTACCGGACTGAGGTACGGACCAGCGCACACCAGCTTGTTGTGGACGAACCTTTGGGCTATGGCGGCAAAGCGTTGGGACCGGCACCGGATGAGCTGCTGGCTTCGGCGCTGGGCAGTTGTACCAGCATTACCTTGCGTATGTATGCCGACCGGAAAGGCTGGCCCCTGGAATCGGTCCAGACAACGGTAACCCTGAGCCGTGAGTCGGGGCGCACCGAAATGACAATGGATATTGTGCTGGACGGCCCGCTCGACCAGGAACAAAGGGAACGCCTGCTCGATATCGCACACAAGTGCCCGGTGCATGTAACCCTGAACCAGGCGGTAACGATCCATACCGTTTTAAAATAAACGGGATATTTCCTTTTTAATCAGAAATGTATATTTTAGCGGCCTAAAAGATCGTATTATTATGAAAAGAATGTTGCTTGCCGTTGCCGCTGTCATAGCCCTTTCTTCATGCTCGAAAACCTATACCTGCACCTGTACTTCGGTGATGCCCAATGGCACGGTAACAGATGTGAAGACCCAATCGCTCAACGGCACTAAAGATGGCAGTGAAGAAAAATGCAAGCAATTTGATAATGTCAGGGGCGATATTACCACCACCTGCCAGTTGAACTAAAATATTTTCATCGTCAGTTCTCCTATACAAGGAGCTGCCCTCATAGGGGACAGCTCCTTTATTTTTACGGCGCCGGCCAGATCGTAAACGCGATCAGCGGTTTTCTCAACGAATCATGATATGGGATAAGCTCGCAGTGGCACTGCAGTGCTGAAAAAAATAGCTTTAAATTCTTGCTTCCGGCCTAAATATACTATTGTCCTGATGCGGAACTTACGGGCGCCTGTGGAGAGAAGGATCCGGGGCGCTTTATCATAGCTCACGGTACAAAGGCACTTAGTTCTTTTTATGCCTGGGTATTGGTGTACCTAACCGGGTCTTTGTGACCTTTGCGTATCCCTTGGCGACCTTTGAAATACAAGGGCAGGATACTTTGTGTCAAAAACACATGTTGCAAGGCCAATGTCGTTTAGTTAAGAAACCAGGTATCTATAGCATTTCAAAATTTCGCCCCGCGAGGGCAATCTCTTAATTAGGGGGACAGCCTTTTTTAACGTATGCCAATATCCTTTCTCAACAGGAAGAGATCCTTCATTCGCAAGCTGCGCAAGCGATTCAGGATGACAATGGGGCATTTACGAAATCGGATACTACGCAAAAACATCACGCTGTCTTGCTGAGGTCTGCGCAGCAACCGAAGCATCTCAACACCTTCAAACAATTGAAGACAATGCCCTAAAAGGCGCAGATGGTCAAGGCCTATTGTTAGCTACCGGCATATCCCTTTAGCAGTAAAATACTTCTAAGCGACGCATTTCACGCTAATTCTTTGTGACCTTTGCGTACAACTTAGCGTCCTTCGCGGTTAACCACATGCCTTTTTCCTTAAATGCTTAACTAAACGACATTGTATTGCACAGCAGAAAAAGGACAACAAGACCGGCGTGAAATTCTCGGCCTGTCTACCTGAAATATCAGGCTATACTACGCCGTATTAATCCAGCCGTTTGATATCCAGAATGGTGATAGCGGGCGAAAACTGTTGCTCATGCTCCGGCTGCCGGTAGATCTCCTGCACCGTTTTCATACCCGATACTATCTTACCAAATACGGCATAGCCTTCGCCATCGGGATTATTCTCACCACCGTGATCGAAGCCCGGCTCATCTTTAAGGCAGATGAAGAATTCGGAGTTGGCCGTTCCGGGCGCATTGCGCGCCATCGATAAGGAACCGGTAACATGCCGCAGACCCGTTTTGCTGGTCGGTTCATGCGGAATAAGGGGCAGGCGTTGCGCCAGCGCCGGCTTCGCTTCCCAAAGTCCGCCCTGTACCAGGTGGCTATGGAGCGCACCGGTAACCTGGTTATCGTCGCTTAAGATCCGGTAAAATGAAGTATTACGGTAATAGCCCGAGTCCACGTTGCGCAGGAAAGCCGCTACTGTGGCCGGCGCTTTTTCGGGGTATAGCTCAGCCTCTATATTGCCAAACCGGGTTTCGATCACGACCCATGTACCGGTATGCGGCTTATGGTTATTGCAGCCGGAAAGTGCCTGGCAAAAGAGAAAAACACAGAAAAAGATGCCGGTGTACCGGGAAACAGGATGCCAATGTTTCATAGCGCAAAGATATTGCTTTTGTATCGCCGGTAGGACAATGGGGCGTTTACTGCTAGGTTAGCCCAGACCGTAAACACATCGCAGTTCATGCTGACATCTGCGGGCGCCATGGAAGCATCTAAATGAAGACATTGCCCAATAGGTGCAGCTGATAAAGGTCCGCTGTCAGTTAGCGGCATATACCTTTAGCGGGAGAAATAATTCTAATGAAGCAATGGCGCCAAATCTTTGCGTCAGCTTGGCGACCTCAGCGGTTAACCGCACGCCTTTCCCCTTTGCTTAATAACGACATCGGCTTTTTATATTGCATTTTAATCAGGACACCATTCAAAGCTATACCTGTATCGAGGACTGCGGCTTCCCATCGCATTAAATCGTTGCGAACCACAAATCATTTATAGAAAATAAATTACTTGGTAAAGTTGAATGCCATTCCAAAATATTTTCTAACAAAGAAGGGTTGATTGAATAATTTATATTGACTATCTGGATAAAGAAAACAAAGTTCTGTACGCCTATAAATACCAGTTGGCACGCTTTGCTTACTCGTCTTTTTATTTGGGTGTTACTACCTTTTTCTTTTTTGCTCCGCCAAAAAAGAAAGAAAAAAGGCGGCAAAAAAACAATGCTCCGCTGTTTTTTTGTGGCCAGCGCACCCGGGCTTAAAAACAGATGGCAACTTTAATGCAGCATTGCCGGGCGTAGGATCATAGATCAACATTTTAATAATTAACCCAAAGAATGTTTTCTTCATTGCTCCTGTTTTCGGCTGGTTTTCTATATCCGAATAGTCAGATAATTTTTATCGTTCCAGCTATTAACTTCAATAATGGCGTATTTTGAGCCTGCTTGTTGAAGAAAATTGTCAAGGCTATTAAAGTGTGAACTGTCCACGAAAACAATAGGCAATGTAACGTGAAACATCCCTACCCTTTTATTCCCGTTAAGAATGCTACCCCATAACTCACCGTCGTCGCAATCCCAATCGATAAAATCGCCATTTGTTTCTGCAAAAATCTTTATCATTTCAGGCATTTTCTTTAGTTGTATCGGAAACGAGTAAGCTTTTAAAAACACACCTGTTAAATCTTCTGTTTTGTTTTTTGACATGTCTGGTTCTTTATTATTCATCATAATGAACCGATAGCAGCATGAAATAAGGTACCTTCCTACCATTAATTTCATAGGGCTTCCACTGGGGGAATGCTTTAAAGGCGTTGATAAGCTCGATTCCAGAACCGGCCCCTAAGTCTCTGAATACAAGAATGTCAGACATTTTTCCAGCCGTATCTATTAAAAAGCCGGCCTGCACCTCGCCCTTAATCTCAGCTTCTTTCATATTACGTCTATAGTGAATCTTTTTCATCAGAAAGGACCTCAACTGCTCATTGCCACCAGGAAACGCGGGAAGCATGCGCGGTGAGTTCCTGGCATATTCAGCAGCAACCTTTGCCTTGCCAATATGAATAGGCCCGACACGGTCTTCCGGGGTGTCCTGTCCCATCTTTTCTACCGGGCACCTGAGAAAATCTTCTGTATACACCTTATCTGTGGCATTAATGGTTATATCTCTATCGATCAATATCCTGTCAAAAGCACCTGTCGTATCGGAACGTTGCAGGGAAGTATGCAGCTTCTGATCGCCGGACTGAACAGAGATCAAAATCGAATAATTCCCGGCACTATCATTTTGTACTTCGCCAACTTTCTGAAAGGATGAATTGGTAATGCTAAGCTTGACACCAGGTACAGGCTTTTGTGTTAGTGCATCGGAGATGTTTCCCTTAATGACTATAGTTCTACCTTGTCTTTCCGATTGTTGGAAATTACCTGTTGTTGTTTGACCGGATAATTTGCCGGAAGACAAAATAATCAGAAGGAGTAGCACTAAACCAGGTCTATGCATTTGTTGAGTCATCGTTTATTTTAATTGTGGCGTAAAAAATAATTAGAATACAATGCGCAAATTTAGGTTATCAGGCCTGGAACAAAACAATCCAATTGGATAAGTCCTTATTAAGGCCCCTTGTATAGCTATTGCTCGTTGCCGCCCCACTATACGGGTACATCCAAGTAGATGATGTGAATGTCTTTTAAACGCGGCCTGGCTGGCGTACGGTTGCTTTATTGCTGCGCTCTCCTGTTTGGCATGGCCCGAATGGTATCATTTGTGTCCTTTGAGACAAGGGTATCAAGTCCTAATTTTGCATTATGAATGCGACCCATAAGGAAAAAGGGGCTCAGAAAAAGCAGGTGGTCATCGTAGCCATGAGCAGCCGTCTGCTGATCCAGCTTGCGGGCCCGGCCGATGTATTCAGCTATGCCAACAGCGTTCTGCGGGGCAGGGCATCGGGTGGCGGATACGAGATCATTGTCGCAGCCCCTACCCCGGATAAAACAGTAAAAATGGAAACCGGGCTCGAGCTGCGCTGCCAGACAGCTGCAATGGAGATCGACTACCCTATCGATACCCTGATCATTGCCGGCAACGATTTCCGTGATATACAGACAGAAGCCTTGACCCCGTTTTACCAATGGCTTTCCACCATCAACGAACGGAATACCCGGCGCATAGCATCGGTATGCGGCGGCGCCTTTGCCCTGGCAAAGACAGGCCTGCTGGACGGACGCAATGCTACTACGCACTGGAACCTGGGCGAAAAGCTGCAGCGCCATTATCCCCAGGTACGGGTAAATGCCAATCCCTTTTACATCAATGACGGCCCTGTTTATACCGCTGCCGGTGTATCGTCGGGTATCGATCTGGCCCTGGCGCTGGTGGAAGAAGACTATGGAAAAGATATCGCCGTCGAAGTAGCCCGCCAGCTGGTGTTTTACCTGAGCCGGCCAGGCTTTCAGTCACAATTTGGCAGCTTGCTGCCTGCATACGAGCCTGCAGGCATCACTCATAGGCTGCAGGAATGGGTAAAAGAACGCCTGCACGAGCCCCTGGCTGTTGGCAGTATGGCGGAGCACCTACATATGAGCGTACGTAACCTTACGCGCGTATTCCGGAAAGAAGCCGGGATGCCACCGGCAAAATTCGTTGAAAAACTCCGGGTGGAAGCAGCCCGGAAGTTACTGGAAGATACGGATATGCCGTTGGAGCGTATCGCTGAGCTATGCGGCCTGGGCAGTCATGTCTCCATGCGAAGAACCTTTTTAAGGCACCTGATGACAACGCCATCCGATTATCGCAGGGCCTTTCGCACTGCCTTAAAGCACAAGACTGCTATGAGCGGCATGGCCTGAAGACCCTATGGGGCAACAGGACCTGTTAAAAGCTCCGTACAGCAACGGGAAGGGAACGAGCCCAACCGGCATTACCAGGGACTATAGCTACGCTGCAGGATTGCAGTGATGCGGCAAACATTGTAATATTTAACCCATAACGATATGAGAATTGGCATCAACGGCTTCGGCCGTATCGGCAGAATGATCTTCAGGGCCATGCAAAGCCACCCGGAAATTGAAGTGGTGGCCATCAACGACCTTGCAGATGCACCTATCCTGGCACATTTGCTGCAATACGACAGCGCGCATGGACGCTTCCCGGGTGAAGTGTCGGCAGCAGAAGGGATGTTGCTGGTCGACGGCAAACGCATACAGTTGCTGCGTGAGCGGGATCCGGCGCAACTGCCATGGCAATCCCTGCGCGTCGACCTCGTAGTAGAGGCAACAGGGCGGTTTACCGATAAGCAAGCTGCCGCAGGGCATATTCATGCCGGGGCGGGAAAAGTGCTGATCACCGCTCCGGCCACCGGTGGCGTAAAGACCATTGTGCATGGCGTCAACAATGAGCTTATAGGAGGCGATCTTATTTATTGTACAGCATCCTGTACTACCGGGGCCATTGCGCCTGTTCTTTCGGTGCTGGATAAAGAATTCGGCGTCGAATCGGGCTATATGGTTACCGTGCATGCCTTTACTGCCGATCAAAACCTGCAGGATGCGCCGCATAAGGATCTGCGTCGCGCCCGTGCCGCCTCGTATGCCATTATCCCCACCTCCACCGGCGCTGCCAAAGCGATAGGAGAAGTGCTGCCCCGGCTTAAAGGCAAGCTTGACGGTTGTTCCTACCGTGTACCGGTGATCGATGTGTCTATTGCCGATCTGTCGGTCAACCTGCTGCGGGAGGTATCTTCCGATGAGGTGAATCAAGTGCTGCAGCATTATGCCGGCACGTCGCTGAAGGGCATTATGGCCTATACCGAGGAGCAATTGGTATCGGCCGACCTGCTGGGCAATACGCACTCCTCGATCGTTGACGGAAGCCTGACAAAGGCCATCGGCAAGCTGGTCAAAGTTGCCGCCTGGTACGACAATGAAGTGGGCATATCCAATCGTATCGCCGAGCTGGTATCTTTGTTGTAGCATGTAGCGTGAGGCAACCATTTCCTGTTTTCTGTTCCCGGAAAAAACGGCACCCGGCTGTTTCAAAGATTTCCTATGCCGTTCAGTTGAAATGCTGACAGACCTGACACCTCGCTGATTGATCGCAGGCCCGGAGAACAATACGGCAAAGCCAATACGTTACAGCGACCGTCATCTTGCGATATCGACGGTCATCTTAAACGAAGCCGATGGTCACCCTGAGCGAAGTCGAAGGGTGAAAAGCGGACCATTTCTGACGCTGATGATTGCAGCAAACGTATAAGACCTCTGTAAGGCAAAAATGAATACTTTTTAGCGGCCCGATCGGGAATACTGCTGTAGCAGCGAAATCGTGTCAGCCTTCTTTCTTTTTCCGTTGCGTGCTGCAACCATGGCGGATATATATCCCTACGGCAACTTTAATGGTTTCCCTGCGTTATGACTACCTTTGCCAACCAACAAGCTTATTTATGACAACACGACCCGGTACAGACCGGATCCGGTATTGTTCCTTCAGGATATTGACGCTGCTTCCGTTTTTAGTTCTTATACTGCAGAAGAGCCATGGCCAGGTGCTGGCGCCTGTAGATACGGCGCAGCAGCAGGCGCTGCCGGAGCCGGTAAAACCGCAGGATAGTGCACTATATAAGCAGGTGGACGTAAGCGACCTGTTTCAGCTGGTGCTGCATCCCCGGCAAAAGAACAATGCCTCCCGCAAACGGTCGGGCATAACGGTAATTCCCAATATCGCCGCCAACCCCACTATCGGCTTTCAGGCGGGCGTAAAAGCGGTAGCCGGCAAAGTGCTGGGAGATAAGCCCAATACCTATATGTCTGTAGCCGCCACATCGGCTTCTGTTACCACCAAAGGCATCCTTTATTTCTATGTCAATCACAACATTTTTACGCCGGGTAACAAATGGAATATCCAGGGCAGCCTTGTTGCTTCGCGATCGGTTATTCCCGACTTCGGTTTAGGCATCGGCCATGATGACGGCAGTACAGGAAGCGACAGGATACTGACCAATCCGGACCGGAAGGCTTATGTATGGCATTCGGAGTACTATAAATTCTTTGAAAAGATCTATAAGGAAGTAAAGCATAACCTGTTCCTGGGAGCCGGTGTTCAGTTCGATATCAGGCGGAACATTACCAATGCCCGCGGCGATACCGGCCTCACCCCTTATCACATCTATAATACCAAGCATGGCTATGCCGACGATCACTACTTCGCCAATGGCTTTTTGCTCAATGCCGCCTATATTACCCGCGATAACCCTAACCGGGCGTATAAAGGTATCTATGCCGATGTGGGCATCCGCATCAACCAGACCTGGATCGGCAGTTCGAAGAACGCGCTGCAGGCCACTTTTGATTTCCGCAAATACTTCAGCTTATCGCAACGGACTCCCGAGCACGTGATCGCTTTCTGGGCCTGGGGTTCGGGCGTATTGGCCGGAACCGTACCTTATCTCGAGCTTCCCGGCACCGGCAGGGATCCCAGCTTTCGCAGCGGCCGGGGATATACCGCAGGCTATTTTAAAAGCACCCAGTTTTTCTACACCGAAACAGAATACCGTTTCCCGATCACCAGCAATAAGCTGTTGAGCGGCGTTGCCTTTGTCAATATGGAAACCGCCAACGATAAAGTAGCGACCCGCATCTTCGAGGTATGGCGGCCCGGCGCCGGCGGAGGGCTCAGGATCCTGTTCAACAAGGTGACCCGCACCACGCTATGCCTCGACTATGCCTTCGGAATGTATGGTTCTAAAGGCTTTTTCCTCAACCTGAATGAGACATTCTGATACCAATCGTTATACTGGTCAGACTTCGTTGCCCTTCGGGCCAAGCTCAAGGACCGGGGAATAATTGGTTTCCCGTATGCGGATGGTCCTTTCCGTTATCAGGGCGCCCGGGCGGGCTGTCCGCTGCTACGCCGCTGCCGCTGTGCCTTAGAGCTTTTGGTACATATACCTAAGTAAATGATGTATTACCTTAAGTAGACTCTTGATACAACGGCCGCGGGGTATTCGCTGCCATCCCTGGCGCACAGGCTGTGGTGCAGGTACGGGCCTTTTATATAACACCAGCTGAAGCAATAACCGGGCAAAGGAGCATGTAATATTATAGAGACAATAACGAGCCCGTCGGCCGGCATAGCTTAGGGTAGAAGACCCCAATGCAGGATGCTAACAAAGTATAGTGATCGCTACCCGGCTTCAAAAGGTACAGACGATCTATTGCTGTAGCAGCGGTATGGAGAAGCATATCGCAGTACCCTCGCCGGGAACACTGCGCAGCTCAAGGTCGCCGCCGATAAGCCTTGCCCTGTGATGCATGCTGAGCATGCCGATGCCCTTGCCGGCGTATAACGCTTCTTTACTGAATCCTTTACCGTTATCGGATATATCCATACGGAAGCGATCGTAGCTATATTGCAGCGTGATATGAAGCAGGCGGGCGCCGGAATGCTTGAGCACATTGTGTATCGCCTCCTGTGCGATACGGAATATCATCAGCTCCTGCTCCTGCGGCATAGTACACACGATACCTTCAACCGCTACGTTGCCCTGCAGCTGCTGCCTGCTGTTCAGCCGTGCGACTTCTGCTTCCAGCGACGAAACCAGTCCAAGGCCCTTCATCAGTTCCCCATTGAGCGAGCGGCCAAGGTTCTTAATGTCCCTTACTATTGTTTCCAGTACATCGGTGGTCGCCAGCATCAGCTTATCGCCGGCAAGCTGTGTGTGCGTGCGGGCGATCACTTTAAGATTGGTTTGCATCAGGTACAGCAACTGGCTGATATTGTCGTGCAGCTCCATGGAAAGGCTATTCATCGAACGCTCCTGGGCTTCTACTTTTGCAAGCAGCACTTTATGTTCGTTCTCTGCTTTCAGCTTTTCCTGCTGACTGGCAAACCGTACCTGCCGGTTCTTATGCGCTACCAGGATGAGGATCACGAAAACGCCGACGGCCATAAATAATATTGTGCCGGACAGGAACAGGGTCAGTATTTCTTTATTGTTCATGACGTTTTTGCGGAAGAAAGCGCAGGAAAATAATGTCTAAAGAGATATAAAAGAAAGTGGTCACGCAGGCATGTGTTGCCTGCAATACTGGGTCAACGACAATTTTGAAAATGCTGAAAAACCCCCAAAACAGAAAATCGGAGAGCTTGTAGAACATGATGGTCGCGGTGAACCAGAAATCCTGGTTTTGCCGGTACCGGTTACCCGTTTGCTTTACCATAATTTGATAAAGCGAGAAGAAGCATAATATCGTAATGACGATGGTGCTAAACATGGTAAAATTCAACTTCAGCGCATTTGACGGCTCGATAAAAAAGGCATTAATGAAGCAGATCACAGCTCCTGTCACCGCGACTACAATACCCCAATTACCTTTTTTGAGCCGGCGGATACTATAATTGAAGTACAGGCACAGCAGACAGAAATCAAAAAGATCATAAATGGAATAGACCAAATGATTGGTTCGATAATAATAAGCCGTATAGTAAGCGGCGGCTTCCGATACCATCGCAAAAAAAACAAGCAGGAACAGGATCCGGGCAGTTTTGCTGAACTTCCGGAATGCGGGCAGACAAATAAAGAAGGTGACGCCAGGCGACAGGACCGCCATATGGTCGAGTATTAACCAAACTAAGTTCATCATATCGCCTTTAGCCAATCTGGCAGTTTATCTTCCTTGCCTGTTAAGAGGTAGCGACTTCCTGCAGGGTGAGGAAGCCCATTTTAATCGCTTTCACCACCAGGGAAGCCCTGTTATGTACTTCCATTTTTTTGAACAGATTGTCCCTGATGCCCTGTATGCTGCGTACAGAAGCGTTTAAGGTGGCGGCAATCTCGGGGTAAGATAAGTCGGAGACGGAAAGCCGCAATACTTCCAGCTCCTTTTGCGTGAGCACGGGTATTTTCACCAGCTTATCTTCCATGGCATTATGCAGGTACCGGCTGAAAGCGCCGGAATAATATTTTCCCGACGCCGCGACAGCGAACAGTGCCTTCCTGATCTCGGCGATATCGGCGCCCTTTAGCAAAAAGCCATTGGCCCCGGCCCTGATCATCCTCAATATGTATATTTCCTCTGTGAGCGCCGTAAGCACCAGCACTTTCATATCGGGCCATTCGCGTTTAATGACCGCGATACTTTCAAATCCGTCCATATGCGGCATATGAATATCGATCAGACAGATATCGGGCAAAGTAGCAGCCATCCGCAGCTGCGTAATAAGCTGCAGGCCGTCGGCCGCCTCAATCGTAACCTCGATGTCGGAATCGGCACAGAGCAAGGCAATAATCCCCTGCCGTACAACAGCATGGTCTTCCGCATAGGCAATAAGAAGGGAATTACCGGCGCCTTTCATCGTTTTCTGCCCTGGCATCAATGGTGTTTGTGCTACAAAACTAAGCAATCATCGTCGAATTAAGCGGTACAGGATCACCGCGATCAGGCATTTGCCTGTTGTTGTTGCCGGTACTAAGTCCAACCTTTGCCCTGTTATCGGCATAAGCAGCGAAGGGCTGCAGACCAGAAAACCGGTGCGGTCAGTGCCTCCGGAGCATAGTCCCGGCAAAGTAAACATCGTTTTCAGGAACCCTGCATGGGGTCCGTCCTGCTGCATTTATTGTTCAACCAGATCAAGTATCTTTTATGAAGAATCTTATTTCGATTGCAGTTGTTTCGGTGTTACTGTTACTTAATGTATCCTGCGCGCAAAAGGCATCAAAAAGAAAAGTATTGGCGCCAGGTTCCAGGTGGAACGGCTATACGAGAACGATAGGGCCGTCGCCTAGCCCCCGAGGGCAGCACAGTGATGCCTTAACTGTTTACTTTAGCACCTACGGTATTACCCTATTGTATAAAAATAGCCCGAAGTAAAGGCTGGAAAGAGGAGAGGAGTACGGATCCGGTATTGGCTACGGAAACTAGAAAACTCTATCCGTTTTACAAATTTGATTCTACCTTATTCAGAATAGCAAGAAACCAATAAAATTTATACGTAGCTGATGTATTATTGAAACAGGCAGCCAGTGAAGTAATAAGTAAATCAGACTGGTAAGGCAAATTCATAATGCAAATTAAATAATAAAACGTTGACAAGATTTTAGGTCAACTGACCAAAAACGAAACAGTCAATCATTTTCTGACCGGCTGCTTCAATTCTAAGTTATCTTCATTGGCGTTTAGGGTGCGTCAAATTCATAGCTTTATCATTTCATGGCTTATTATTGTTAGTTTTTTTCAATTCCATATAAAGGTCTTGCACTATAGTTCCAAAGCGATTTAACATATAATCGACTTTCAGCCTTTGCTCATTCTCTGCCTTGGATAATTTCTTTATAGTATTTAGCTGTACTTTTTGGTCATATAATCCTATCTTATGTAGCTGCTGAATGCGGACACCCCTATTGATATCCCTTCGGATATGCGGTGCTTGAGTATACATCTCAAGCACCACGAAATCGTCAAGAAAGGCATCCGAAATCATATGAGAGAGCCGAAAAAAGTCGGATTGAGTAATTCCATTTTCAATATACAATTTAAAAAGCTTTCCGATAGATGTTGCCTTGTCAATTTCATTTAACCTTGCGATTATAAGAAGGATTTGTCCCCCTACATAATTTCTCGTCTTATCATTTTCAAGTTTTTCTTTGAACTGATCGATCTTTTCTTGTGGTATGCCTTCGACTGCAATTAGAAATTTCAATATTTTGGATGCTTCAAATGACTCTTTTATTTTCTTTGATAGGTTGAAAACATTAATGACACTTCCTATGATTGGAATCTCCTTTAATAGCCCATCTTTTAAAACACTATCCAGCCCAACCTCTAAAATATCCTTTGAAAGATCAGTTAACTCTTTTGATCCTAATGATTCGATAAGGTCAATGTTTTCTATCATGATACCCTAGTTTTGTCATGTTGCCTACAATAAAATCAAGAAAGCAATTTATGAAGAAGAGCCAATCATCTCTGATCGACTGCTCTTCTATCCATTCTATCTTCTTTCGCGTTTTGGAGTATCAAATTCCTGGCTTTGCTATGTTGCTAAGGCCTGTTTACTCATTTTCAGTTTTGAGCTTCCATTTTGAACAAGACAGCTTCCAAAACCACACATCTGTAACACTACCTTCCAGGCAGGATAATCGTATACAGGTATCTCAAATTATTTGATTTGCTCTTCAAGTAAACATATCCATTAATTTGCTTTTCACTGGCATTGATTGGATGATTACAAAGGGTTGGCCCCCAAACTTCCAAACGGCCCTTGTAAATACTTATGAACCTGTTTTTAGATTCACGTATGTCATTTGGAATATCCTTACCCATTACTAATGGAGTATATTCACTTTTCTCCCAAACCGTCTGTTTATCAGTCATTGAATTAATCAACTTATGCTGGTTTTGTGTAAGAGATATAGTACCGCCTTCTTTAAGCAACCGTGTAATATTGCTACTAGTAGATTTTCGACAAGCCTTATAACTGTAAAAAGCGATAAATCGCCTGCGGCAGCTTTTGCAATAATACTGTTGCTTCTGCGTCTTCGTAAAACTATTCTTGATGATATTTACACTGCCACATGAACACTGCTTACGTTCATCACTAACCCTGTTACACGAGGATATTAAATTCATATTTTCAGGCTGATTTTAAGGCAAGAAATAAGCGAAGCGGGCATATGCCCGCTTCGCAAGGTTACGTTTCGTTTTAATTTTTAACTGAAATCCAAGCACTTAAATCTTCCCGAAGTGTCCATCACTAACTCTGTAACACTACCCTCAATACATCCTGAGCCTTTGATTGAATAATCTTCCAATCCTTATTCATTAGCAACATATTGGTATCCCTAATTACATTATCATTACCTAGTTGATAAAATTCGTTAAAAATTTTATCAAAATCCCAAATCGCTCTTTTTTCACTCTCATTAAAAATTGATTGGAACCATTCCTTGTCTCTGACGTAAGAAATAGAGTGCCACTGTTCATATAATTCTTCTCCCAAAATCATAAATGGAATTTGTGATTGATAGAATTGTGATTTCTCACTAGAAGCTATATACTCCAGGACTGAGATAAGATTATTCTTAAAATTCAATTGCAATTTCTTCATGTCATCTTCCCTTTGGTAGTCCTTCATATGGAATATGAGTTTTGACTTGAAAATCAGGATCATTGGTTGGTACTACTTTACCATTTTTATCTAAATAATCACCACTTTCATTTCTCCATCTAAAGTATCCATTTTCTTGCCTAGTCCAATCGCTGGCTGCTGCGTTATGCCTATCATTTTGGTGTTCAAATATGAAGTGAAAATATTCGTATTTTAAAATAAAGTAATTATATTTATAACTAATTTGAATTTGATTAGGCAAAGCAGCTACTTTTGTGCTCATGCTTTTACCTGCTTATATCGATATGCATACGCATAGAGAACAAACAAGCGATGCTGTGATGGCGCTGCAAAACCGTTATGATGGTTTTGATGTGCCGCCCGGCAATCAATACTGTAGCATGGGCCTGCATCCCTGGTACCTCGGTGAAGTATCGGCGCAAATGGCGTTGCTGGCACATTATGCAAGGCACAGGCAGGTGCTGGCGATCGGCGAATGTGGCCTGGATAAGATTTGTACAACGCCCTGGGCGCTCCAGCTGGAAGCCTTCCGGCAGCAGATCGCTTTGGCAGAGCAGTTGAAAAAGCCCTTGATCGTCCATTGTGTCCGGGCCTATACCGAGATCATGGCGCTGTTAAAGACAGTAGTGGTACCCGTAATCATACACGGCTTTCAAAAGAAGCCTGAGCTGGCCGCGGCATTACTGGGCCAGGGTTTTTATCTCTCCTTTGGCAAGGCATTGCTGGAAAATAAAGCGCAGGCCGCCGCAAGCCTCGCGGCCACAACGGCCGATCGCTTTTTCCTGGAAACGGACCATGCAGCGCTTCCCATCCGGCGTATCTATGAAGCAGCTTCTGAAATTCGGAAAACTGGACCGGATGAGCTTATTTTGCAGCTCCAAAAAAATTTCAAAACCGTTTTCACATGATGAAGGATACGGCATGGCTGTCGCGTACGGAATTACTGATCGGCAAGGAAGCACTGGAGCGGCTGGCCAACAGCCGGGTACTGGTGGTAGGCATGGGCGGCGTGGGCTCTTTTGCCGCTGAATTTATTTGTCGTGGCGGCGTTGGCCGCATGACCATTGTAGACGGCGACACCGTCGATCCCAGCAATCGCAACCGGCAGCTGCCGGCACTGGCTACCACGCATGGACAAAGCAAAGCGGAGCTGATGGCCGAACGCCTGAAAGCGATAAACCCGGAGCTGGCGTTGGAAGTGATCAGGGAATTCATACGGCCCAAGGCTGTAGAGGAGATACTGGCCGAGCCTTACGATTATGTGGTCGACGCTATCGATAGCATTTCGCCTAAGCTATCGTTCATGAAGGCCGCCTATTATAAAGGGTATCCCCTCATCAGCTCGATGGGCGCCGGTGGCAAGCTTGATCCCACACAGCTCGAGATCGTTGATATTTCGAAGACCTATATGTGTCCCTTTGCGCAGCATCTGCGTAAGATGCTACGCCGCGACGGTATTCGCAGCGGTATCAAGGTCGTCTTTTCACCCGAGGAGCCTGTAAAGGAATCGCTGATGATGACGGATGGTTCCAATTTTAAAAAATCGGCATATGGTACCATGTCCTATCTGCCGGCCACCTTTGGCGCCGTCGTCGCTTCCGTAGTGATCCGCGATCTTATTACAACAAGCCGGTAAGGGGCTGGCTAACCTTTATCCAGCACTATCCTGAAGCCCTCCAGTTGACGCCGGTGTCGCAGCACATGTACGATAGCATGCTCCATCATCTGCTCTATATCATAGATCTGTTGCCAGGCGGTTCTTATTTTCGCTGCCTCGTCCGGTTCTTCCAGCGCGGTATCGGGCACTTGTTCCAGTATGCCGCAGGTAAATGCGAAAACCTGGTCCAGGTCTTCCAGGTAAGCCGCGCTGCCGTGCCGTAGCGTCGGCAGCGGCCTTTGGAGTGCCATTCCTCTCAGGTTGCCGATATAGACGGCATAGCTGTAAGCGCAGCTGACGACATGGGTGAGCACCGTTTGCACCGACCGGCATTGTTCATCTGCCGTTAAGGGGTCGGCGATGACAACTAGTTCCTTATCATCGAAAAGCAGGATACATTGTTTCAGATCGTGTAGGGCCCGTTCGTATTCATCAAGCAAAGCGCCTGTAGCACCCTGCCTTCGGTATGGGATCATATAGATATTTTGGGTACAGCTGCAAGTTCGGTAAAATAAAATGGGAATACTATCGTTTATACGTATAAGTGTGTCTTTGTAGCAGAGACATAGTACGGAATTCTTTCCCGTGTGTCTTTCAGCTAGTAGTAGTATGCTGTCTCCTGGTAAACAGGGCCGGCGGCATCCCGGAATAAGGGTAAGCGGCGCTCCGGTTGTCTGACTAAAAGAACGAAGCATTTTTCAGAAAGTATCGGAACGTATTAATGAATGGATTTGGCATTTGGCTCCTGCTGGCCGGCTTGTTGACCGGGAGCAGTCTTTGGGCGCAGGAAAAGATCGGAGGGCAAGTAAAGGACAAGAAGACCGGAGCGCCGCTCTCTTTTGTAACGGTAAGTGTTCCCGGTACAGCTATTGGTGGCTTTACCGACGAAGATGGCCGTTTTCTGCTTGACGCGCCCGCGCGGGCCGACAGCCTGTGGGTGTTTATGCTGGGCTATAAAGAGCTATTGCTGCCCCTGGCCGGAAAATCCCTGCAGGCCCTCGATATACGGCTGGAAGAGCAGGGCGCTATGCTCGCCGAAGTCTCGGTGAGCAGCAGCAAGGAAAAATACCGCAACAGGGACAACCCGGCTGTCGCCCTCATCCGCCAGGTGATCGATCACAAGGACCGTAACTATGCCACCGGGACCGGTCCCCTTTCCTATACCCGTTACGAAAAACTCCAGGTTTCCCTCCTTAAGGACAGGGACAGTAAAAAGCCGGCGAAAAAGGCCGCATTGGCGACGTATCTTTATCAAAATGCGGACACGGGAAAGGTAGCAGGTAAAGCCGCCTTACCTGTATTTGTACACGAAAAGGCCAGCCGCTATTCCCGCGATCCCGCAGGGCGTACTACCAACACACTGTTCGGAGAGAAGAAAGCTATGCTCAGCGGCATTATCGACGACAATGGCCTGGAGGCTTATCTCGATAAGATCTATAGCAGCACCGATATCTACGACAACAACATTCTTCTGGGCGATCAACAGCTTTTGAGCCCTATAGCAGGCCTGGCGCCTTCTTTTTACAAATATTACATTACTGATACCATCAAGGATACCACGCCCTGGCAAATAGAACTGTCCTTTTTCCCGAGAAATAAGATCGATCTGCTGTTCAAGGGTACATTGCTCATCAGGCTGGATGGCAGCTATGCCGTGTCGCAGGCCGAAATGACGGTGAGCCGGAACATTAACCTCAATTGGGTAAAAGGGCTGAAGATAAGCCTGGATTACCAGCGCAGCGATTCGGGCAACTATTATCTGAAGCAAAGCAACCTGGGCATGGAGCTGTATATCTTCTCGCAAAAGAAAGGGCTCTATGGAGAAAGAATGGTCTCCGTTTCCGGCTACCGGCATGCGATAGCGCCGGACAGTCTCCTCAAAGAACAGGAGCGGCCTGCCGATGCATTGCCCGATGTGGCATGGGACAAGCTGCGTCCTGCCGGTCAAACCGCTGCGGAAGCCAATGTATCGGCGCATCTCGACACATTAAAGCGGCTGCCTGCCTTTAAGCGGGCGGCCAATATCCTTACTCTGGCGCTCTCGGGATACGAGGTGTTGGGCCCTGTAGAGATTGGTCCGGTAGGTTCTTTCTATAGCTTTAACCCGGTTGAGGGGCTGCGCCTGAAGCTGGGTGGGCGTACCACTGTCGACTTCAGCAAGAAGTTCATGTTTGAAGGGCATGTAGCTTATGGCTTCCGGGACAAGCAATGGAAATACAACGCCGGCGTTACTTATTCGCTTACCAACCGCTCTATATTCGAATTCCCGGTGCGCTCTATCAGCCTGCGCTATAGCTACGAAACACAGATCCCCGGCCAGGACCTGGCCTTCGTGGAGGAAGATAACTTCCTGCTTTCATTCAAAAGAGGTAATAACGATAAATGGTACTACAACAGGAAATGGCAGGCCGAATATGTTCACGAGACCCGGGAGCATTTAGCTTTCCGGGCCGGCTTCAGCCATAGCGTGCAAACGCCCGCCGGGGGCCTGGTCTACCGTATGGGGCAAAACGGCCAGCCCGTCTTGCGGCGCGAGCTTACCCTTACGGAATTAAGCGGCGAGATCCGCTGGGCGCCTCATGAGCAATTTTACCAGGGAAAGAAATTCCGGCGGCCGGTATTCAACGCCTACCCTATTGTCACGCTAAGGGGTACTATGGGCATTAAAGGCCTTATGGGTGCCGACTACAGTTACCGGAGCCTCACGTTGAATATATTCAAGCGGTTTTACCTGTCGCAGCTGGGCTATTCGGATGTGGTCCTGGAAGGTGGCCGCGTATGGGGGCATATACCCTTTCCGCTGCTGTATATCCACAAAGCCAACCAGAGCTATGCTTACCAGCTGCAGTCCTACAACCTGATGAACTTTATGGAGTTTGCCAGCGACCGGTATGTGAGCCTCTATATCGATCATTCTTTTAATGGCTTTTTCCTCAATAAAGTACCGCTGCTCAACAAGCTGCAGCTACGGGAAGTGGCCTCTTTCAAGGCGTTGTACGGCAGCATCGGCAGCGATAACCTGCCTCGGCGCAAATCCCAGGGCCTTTTCGACTTCCCGGTCGATAATCGGGGCCGTCAGTGTATGTATAGCCTGGACCAGGCGCCTTATATCGAGGCCAGCCTGGGTATTTCCAATATCTTCAAAGTGTTGCGGGTAGATGTCGTACGGCGTTTTTCCTATCTCGACCATCCCGGCATTACCGGCTGGGGTGTACGGGGAAGAATAGTGCTGGCCCTGTAATGCAAGATCCGGCTAGCGGAATAGCTCAAAGCCATACTGAGCATCGGTCCAGAACGCGTCCAGGGCAATCATCCGGGGCTTAAAAAAAGAGATGAGGGCAGGCCAGTCATCCTGCCGGAAAATGCTGACGCCTTCTATGCAGGTGCCGATGCTACTCACCACCCTGCCCTGCCCCTTGTCCGTGTGCTCTTCCCATTGCCAGGCTTCGCCGGTATGCCTTTCCAGCATGGGCCTGAGCTCCCGGAACTGCTCCATCATCAGCTCCCGGATGCCGGCGTCGGGATCGGACAGCACTATGCCGATAGAGGCCTGCTTTCGTTCCGCCTCCATCCTGAACTGCAGGTGACGGATGCCGGTGCGGTAATTGATCCAGTTGATACGAAGGCCTTCAGCAGACAGCTGCAGGGCCATATATTGACCAAAGGCTTTCCAGAAGGCTTCCCTGATGGCCGAGGACTCTTCTCTTGTGTACAAAAAGATTGTTTTTAATAGCCCGGCAAAGGTACTATTATTGCGGCTTTGCCGCCGGATCGGGCAGCGGCAGCATTTGATCAACATCCAGGGGGAAGCTGTCGTATTTTTGGTAAAGCTTCAGGTATTTGGCCGGATCGACAGGTTCTTCTTCCAGTATTGCCTTCAATCCGTAGAAGAAACCTTCCCTTTGCTGGCCGGGATGGAACAGCAGGGTAACGGTTACTGCTGCAGCTGAGTCATTCCGGAAACCATGGGGGCTCATCCTGGGGATGAAGACCAGGCCACCTTCGGGCACCGTTATTTCACGATCTTCCAGGCTCACCGTCAGCGTTCCCTTATTGACGATAAAAGTCTCGTCCATAAAGCGGTGATAATGCAGCCGGGCGCCGATGGTACCAGGCTGCAGCAGTATCTCGTAAACGCCGAGCTGATCGTTGGATAGATCGCTGGTCACCTTAAGGGTGATCTTATTGCCATTGATCGCGATCGCTTCGCCTTCTCCCGGGAGGAAGACCACCGTTTTGTCTTTAAGCTGGTCGTTCAGGTAATCTTTAGTCGTTTGCATGTTGTTCTTGATTTTGCTGCGACAAAGATCGGCCGGGCTGCAGCGTAAAACATTTACTTATGTTGAGAAAATGAAGCCGTTTACAGCGCTGCGCGGATACGGCTGAGCTGGGTAGGCGTTACGCCTACATAGGCCGCCACTTCATGTTGTTTAAGGCGGGGCTCCAGGCCCGGATAGGCTTCCCGGAAGTCGAGATACCGGGTGGTAGCATTGTCGTGGCGCAAGGAGATTTCCAGGGGCTCTTTTTCGATGATCCAATGCAGCTCCATATAGCGAATGTATAAAGCAGCAATGTCAGCATACTGTACCGTCAATTCTTTAAAGCGGTCGAAATTATATTCCAATATACTACTTGCTTCCAGGGCCTTTATCGTAAACCGGCTTGGTCCTTTCTGAAGCAGGGCGCTCATCGATGCCATAAAATAAGCTTCCGGGAAAAACCGCTTGATCACGGTATTCCCGTCTTCCGTAATGAAATACTGGGAGAACAGACCTTTGCTTACGAAGGCAACCGTGCGGGGAACATCACCTTCTCTGATGAAAAAATCATTTTTCTTCACACGGCGTTCGGTAATCATACCTGCCCAGGCGGCGCGGCTTTCCGCCGAAAGCGGCGCATAGTGATCCAATCTTTTCCAAAGCTGTTCCATTGTTTGGTTTATTCATGCAAACATAAGCAAGCCGCGCAGTAATGGCGCACGATTTGTTCTGATTTTTGATCTACTGGTAAGCAGGTGCCGGCGCGCTACCTGTTTTCAGGGAAGTCTGAACCCAGCCTGGCAGGGATTGTGTTTTTTTGCTATTTCGCTGGTTTTGGCCCAACCTTCAATATATCATTCAGGTCTTTTTAAGCGTTCCTGCCGTATAGTACTAACGACTATTTCGTCTGTCTTGATTGAGGACATGATGCTATACAAAGTTCTTTTTTCACTGGGGGCTGGTCCGGTTGCAGCGTATCGCAGCCGGACCTCATTGAAGAACCTTTATTGAAGAACCGGTAAGCAACCAGGCAGGAATACAACAGATCAGAATCGTTGCGTGTGCAAATTCCGGGTATCCCTTCGAGATGCCCATAAGAAGATTTAACAGACAATAAGACCGGAATTTTATGGTAACAGAAATGGCAACGCTCAGCGTACCCTACGCTGATGCAGGCAATCGCACTATGTCCGCTGAGGGCGGCAGATTGCTCGACTTTAAAACACCCGCTACTTCGGGGATCATCGGCATCGCCGGACCCGGGCAGGATGCCTGGAAGCAGGTTGCAGCAGATACTGGCGGCAACCGTTGTTTCACCGTCTTCTTTATGCAAGGCGACAATCCGCTGTTCATGCCGCCATTGGGCATGCCCGGCGGCTATAACGGGCATATTTTTATCGACAAGCCCCGATATAAGATACTGCCGGGAACAGTGCAGACCCAACCATTGGTGTATGCTTGTTTTGACCAGCCCGATGCCATTTTCCGCATGCTAAAAGAGCAGTATGGCGTTACACCTCAGGTACAGCATTATGGCAACAGCTATGTATCGTTACAGATCGCCGGTACGCCTGAGTTGGAGTATATATATTACTACCTGGGTAAGCTGCAGGCCTTGCAGGCAAAAGAAGAACATATAGCCTTGCTGGTAAAAGATCTTGTAAGCACATTGCTGGATACCCTTATGGGCCAGGTCCATACCAGGCTGCTCGACAGACGCATGATCCGTAATCATGCAGGTACCATAGAAAGAGCCAAGTCTTATATCTTCGAACATTTCATGGAGGAGATCACATTGGCCGGTCTGGCACGTCATTGCTATGCCAGCCCTTTTCACTTTAGCAGAATATTTAAACAATTCAGTGCCTACGCGCCACACCAGTACATACAAGCGCTCCGGCTCAAGCACGCAGAGCTGCTGCTGCGCACTACCGATCTGCCCATTGCCGAGATCAGTACCTTGAGTGGGTTCCGGCGTACCGACTATTTCTCCGCAGCATTTAAAAAACGATACAAAATGGCCCCTTCGGGATTTAAGCGGCTGTCTGCAGCCTAGGTCCTCTTTTTTACGCGGGTACAGTGCTGGCTATAGCAAAGCGATAGTTATGTTGTTTAGCCAGGCATAAGACCATGGCTGAAGGATCAAGCGTAAAGCTGGGAGAAGGAACAATTTAGTTCAGCTACCGTTCAGACCGCTGTCGCGTTCCGACCGGTAGCCGGACAGGACGGCCTGTAACCGCTCCGGAGATAGTAATTGCTCCGTAGGAGCAAAATGTCTGTAGACAAATAAGTCAGCAACCCTGCAATTGTTCCGTAGGAGCAAAATGTCTGTAGACAAATAAACCAGCAACCTTGCAATTGCTCCGTAGGAGCAAAATGTCTGTAGACAAATAAACCAGCAACCTTGCAATTGCTCCGTAGGAGCAAAATGTCTGTAGACAAATAAAAGCAACCCTGCAATTGCTTCGTAGAAGCAAAATGTCTGTGGTTTCAGCCATCATTCAAACCGCTGTCGCATTCAGACCGGTAGCCGGGCAGGACGGCCAATGGCAGCTTGACCAGGAATACCGAACCATGTCCCGGTGTGCTGGAAACGGTGAGCGCTCCCTCATGGCGATCGACAATTTCTTTACTCAGGTAGAGCCCAAGTCCCAGGCCGGGGATATCGTTGGTCCCTTCGGCGCGGTAGAAGCGGGTAAAGATCTTTTGGCGCTGCTCTTTACTCAGCCCTATACCTTCATCTTTTATGGCCAGGCAGGCTTTCCCATCCTGTGCATACAGGTTGACATATATCTTGTCGGCCTGTGGCGAATATTTGATCGCATTGGTAACCAGGTTAACGATCACCTGTTCTATACGTTGCTTATCGGCGTTTATCCATATGGCGTCGCCGGGGTCTTCGCATATGATACGATGGCTTTGGATTGTATACTGAAAGGTCTCCAGGTTCTCCTGCAGCAGTTGGCGCAAATTGAATACCTCCAGGCTGAACTGCAGTTTGCCCGCCTCGATCTTGGACACATCAAACAGGTCGGTGACCAGCGAATTCAGTTTTTCCACCTGGTTGATCAGTTTATCGAAGAAGAGGCGCCCTACCCCATCCTGAGCCGTTTTATTAAGGATCTGCAAATAGCCTTTGATAGAAGTGAGGGGCGTTTTGAGCTCGTGGCTGGCCAGGGCGATGAACTCGTCCTTTTTGGCGCTGACACTTTTAACTTCTTCAAACAACCGGGAATTGTCCAATGCGGTAGCGGCCTGTGCCGCTATGCTGCTGACGATATCTTCATGCTCCTCACTGAACATTCCCGGCTCGGGATGTCCGAAGAACAGGCCGCCGATTACTTCGCCGGAGACGGATATTACGGGCACGGCCAGGTAGCTTACTACCGGCAAATGCCCCTGGGGTTGTCCATAATGAGGCGCGCTTTTACCGTACCTGGGGTCTTTCGTGATATCATCGGACCGCACTACGCCCAGGCCGCTGAAGGTAGGGTGAAATACTGCGGTATTCCTGGGCATACCAAATTGTTCGAAAGCAGATCTGTCGGCTCCCGATAAGGTATAGAGCATAAAGGCTTCTCCCTGCTCGTCGATTGTATTGTAAAAAAAAGCGCCAAAGGCTGCACCGGTAAGGTGCGTGGTGGCGTCGGTTGCTTTTTGCAAAATGGCTTGCACATCCAGGTCTTCCGATATAGTCTTGCTGATATCATAGAGTAGCTCAAGCCGGTGCGCCACCTGCTCTATCACCCGTGTGGCATGGATTCTTTCCGATATATCCCTGGCGATTTTCGAAGCGCCGGTGATCTTGCCGGAAGGGTCTTTGACCGGCGACACCGTAATTGAGATCGGAATTTCGTGTCCATCCTTGTGCAGACGGATCGTCTGAAAGTGGTCGATCTTATTACCCGCTCTGATATTGCTGATGATCCGCTCTTCTTCTGCCTGCAGCGATGGAGGGATCAGGATGGTAATATGCTTACCCAACACTTCGTCTTCTTTATAGCCGAATATTTTTTGCGCGCCCTGGTTCCAGCTTGTGATAATGCCGTCCAGGTTCTTGCTGATAATCGCATCATCGGACGATTCTACAATAGCGGAAAGAACGGCCTGTTTTTCTTCCCAGCTTTTTTGCCGGCTGATATCAATAAGCGTAAAGCAGGCAGCCGTCATCCTATTTTCTGCCCCGGGAATGAGCGCCGGGTAAACTTGCAGGTGGCGTACTTCGCCATCTTCGTCCTTTACGATCAACTCGGCAGGTTGTGGCTCCGCCTCCATCAGTGCCTTCATCACAGGACTGTCTTTGGGTTGCATTATTTTCCCATCGGGATGGAACAATTGCCAGCGTCCGTGCCAGGTGTCTTCCCCTATGCGGGGTTGATAGCCCCACAGCTCTGCGGCGGCTATGTTATAGAAAGTAAGGATGTTGTTTTTGTCGCAGGTAAATATAGGGACCGGCAAACCATTAACTAGTTTACCGAAGTGAATATCGTTTTTTTCCGAAGCAGAAGCAAGATCAAAAGATGGGGTAACGCTCATCGGGTTAGTTTCAGGATCAGATGCAAAGCAAGCCGGAGGAGATCCCGGACGTATTTACGTCCATCAAGTTACGACAATATTGGCGAACAGATTTTTATTTAAATAAATGATTGTAAGGCAACCGGTAGCGCACCCGTTTTACCAGGGCCAGTAGCTGCAGATCAGGATAGCGGTAACGATGCCTGTCAGGTCGGCCAGCAACATAGAGCCAATGGCATAGCGGGTATTTTTTACGTTTACAGCGCCAAAATAGACCGCGATCACATAGAAGGTGGTATCTGAGCTGCCCTGGAACACGCAGCTCAGCCGCCCGGCGAAAGAATCGGCGCCAAACACTTTCATCGTGTCCACCATCATACCCCTCGCGCCGCTACCGCTCAACGGCTTAATCAGCGCAGTGGGCAAGGCATCCACGATATTGATGTTCAGGTGCAGTGCAGTGAACACATATTTCAGTCCGCTGGTGACCAGATCGAATACACCGCTGGTCCGCAGCATGCTGATGGCCACCAGCATGCCCACCAGGTAGGGAATAATCTTTATGGAAATATCAAAGCCGCCTTTGGCGCCTTCGACAAAAGCATCGAATACATTGATCTTTTTATATAACGCCCCGAATACGATCAGCAGGAAGATCAGCAGAATGAGCCCGTTGCTGAGCAAGGCGGAGAAGCTTTCCATCCGCGTTCTGTCGAGACGGCTGAGGTACCAGATCAATGCCGCGATAGCTGCCGATATGCCACCGATCCAGCCCAGGATCACCGGTTGAAAGAGGTTGATCTTCTGGCGGAGGGCGACTATGGTCATGGCCGCCAGGGTGGCGACGAAAGTCGCGATCATACAAGGCAGAAAGATATCCGTAGGATTCGCAGCATTCAGCCTGGCCCTCATCGCTATAATAGAAACCGGTATCAGGGTAAGACCGGCCGCATGCAGGCAGAGGAACATGATCTGGGCGTCGGTAGCCTTATTCTTGTCGGGATTGAGCTCTTGCAGGCTTTCCATCGCCTTGATGCCAAAAGGTGTGGCGGCATTATCCAGGCCCAGCAGGTTGGCCGAAAAGTTGAGCATCATATGACCCATCGCCGGGTGGCCCTTGGGAATACCGGGGAAAAGCCGCGAGAAGAAGGGACCTATGATGCGGGATAAGAGCCTGATGCCGCCGGCATTTTCAGCGATGCGCATAAAACCCATAAACAGGGCCATAATGCCGATAAGGCCGATGCAGATTTCAACTGCCGATTTGCAGGTAGCGAGGATGCCGTCGGCCACCTGTTCTTTATAAGTAATATAGTTCCCGTTGTCCAGCTGCCGTATACGGTCTTCCCCCTGTTTGAACTCTTTATGCGCATCGAGTTGCTGCCGTATACCGGCAGGTACATGGAGGCTGTCGTATACCTGCGTCATGGTGGTATCCCCAGCCTTCCCCGTCACCATTTTGCTGTAGATCTGCTGGTGGTCCGGTGAAAAGAACAGTTGCGCCGATGCCGCCAGGACGGCCAGGACGATGAATGCGCTCCAGATTCTACTTAATGCCATAAGATAATTGCGGGATATACCGCGGCGAATTTAATCAAATCTTTATGTTTTCCGGGATCCCTTGTTCCATTGCCGGTATAACGATGGACCGGGGCGTTTGCCATTGCCGCAAACGAGATCATATGGAACCGGAATTGTCTTTGTTCCTGCACACCGGCCGTAGCTTCGCCGACGCCATAGAAAGTCAGCTATTTGGCAAACCTTGCTTCGAGACCGGAGGAAAAGCCTTTATTTGTTTTTTTGGGAAAAGTATGGTGTTCAAACTGCCGGTCGAAGCGCATCGTGTGGCTATGGCGCTGGAAGAAGCCGTTCTGTTCGATCCGTCCGGTAAGGGCCGCGCTATGAAGGAATGGGTGCAACTCAGCTACCGCCACAGGGATCGTTGGCCAGACCTGGCACAGGAAGCATTTGTCTACGCCCGGGAATAAAGTAGCTTATGATTTGCCTTTGTCCAGGGTAAAGCCAAAGGAGGAACCTACACCTACTTTGCTGCGTACGGTTACGGTTTGCCCATGGGCTTCTATAATGTGCTTGACAATGGCCAGGCCCAGGCCGGTACCGCCTATCTCGCGGCTGCGGCTGCGGTCGGCGCGGTAAAAGCGTTCGAAAATGCGGGAAAGATGGTGCTCGGCAATACCCGGTCCATCGTCGGATACCTCTATATAGATGCGTCCGCCGTCCATCTGGTAAACGCCGGTGGTGATGGTGCCGCCGTCGTTGCCATATTTCAGGGCATTTTCCACCAGGTTCACGATCACCTGCTTTACCTTCTGCTTATCGGCATACACGGTAATGGCGGCCTCTGTTCCCTTCTTGATATGCATGTCGATATTACGGTCCCGTGCCTTCAGCATCATTTCCTCATACACATCTTTCACGAGCTCCTGGATCACGAACGATTCCTGCACGATCGGTATCTTACCCGATTCCAGCTTGCTGATCTGGTCGAGATCGTCGGCCAGTTGTACGAGGCGCTGAATACCTTTGGTAGCGTTGCTGAGGAATTTTCGGTTCACCGAGGCATCGTCTATCGCACCGTTCAGCAGGGTATGCACATAGCCCTGCACCGTAAATATGGGTGTGCGCAGCTCATGAGCCAGGTTCATCAGGAACTCTTTCCGGAACAGCTCGTTCTTCTGCAGCATTTCGATTTCATCTCTTTTTTCGATGGCCCAGCGTTCCACGTCTTTCCGTACTTCATCGATGGATTTTTGCGGTAGAATATTCTGATAAAAAAACTCCTCGCGCTTGGTGGCTTTGGTCTGGTAAATGAATTTATAGATCAGTTTTATCTTGCGGTAAATAAAGTACTGGAGCGTGTAAAAATAGATCGTATAAGCCACGGTAAACGTAAGGGCAAAAGCGCTGAGATCGATGTACCAGGGTTGTCTTAAAAAGAGGGTAAAAACAGTAATAATAGCAGCCAGTATCAGCGCCGTAAAGAACGAGAGAATGGCGGGAGAAGTGTTTTTGGATTGTATGACAGGCAAAGCATTCCGGTTTGGGGCAAAAGTAGCTGGAAATTAGGATTATTTTAAAAAGTTGAGATTAAATTTTTGCGTTCAAAATGTTTGTGGCATTATCTTTGTGTATATTTCATTTTTCATTCTCTTCCATGTCCGCTTTCAGTCAGAATCCCCGTCCCTGGATCATCCGTGGAGTGTTTGTTGTATTGGCTGTAATCCTCATAGCCCGCCTGTTTACACTTCAGATCCTGGATGATAAATATAAAGTGATGGCAGAAGGCCAGGCGATCTTCCGTAAGGTGGTTTACCCTGCCCGCGGCGCTATTATCGATCGTAAAGGCAAGGCGCTGCTCATCAATAACGTGGCCTACGACCTGGCTTGTATTCCCAACAAGATCAAAGATCTCGATACGGCGCAGTTCTGTACCGTGATGGGTATCGATCAGGCTACGTTCCTGAAAACCATGAAGAAGCTGATTACGCGCAATGGTTATCAGCGGCAAAGCATTTATGAGGCGGGGCTGTCGCAGGAAAAGAACGCGCGGCTGCAGGAGAATCTCTATTTATTCGAAGGTTTCGAGTTGCTGGAGCGTTCTACCCGTACGTACCCCCTGGGCATTGGCGCGCACATTTTCGGCTACCTGAACGAGGTAAGTGAAGGCATGCTTGGCAATTCCCGCTATGCCTCCTATCGCCAGGGCGACTATGTAGGCCAGAGCGGCCTGGAGAGCCGTTATGAAGAAGTACTTCGCGGTCAGCGCGGTGTAGCGTATATGGTACGCGACGTGTTGAACCGTCCCAGGGACTCGTATAAGAACGGCAGCATGGATACCCCTTCGATAGCGGGTCGCAGCCTGGAGCTGTACCTGGATGCCGACTTGCAAGCTTATGGGGAAAAGCTGATGGCAGGCAAGATCGGCAGCGCTATCGCTATCGATCCCAAAACCGGTGGTATTCTCGCCCTGGTATCCGCCCCCTCCTACGATCCCAACCTGCTGTCCGGCGCTACTTTTGCCAAAGGTTATACCGAGCTTTCCCGTAGCTATACAAGACCATTGTTTAACCGGGCGATCCTGGCCCAGTATCCTCCTGGCTCAACCTTTAAGCCGCTCACGGCCCTTATTGGCCTGGACGTAGGCGTGATCACGCCGGCATTCGGCTATCCCTGCGGCGGCGGTTATTATGCCTGTGGCCGCCGGATCGGCTGTACCCACTCGGGCGGTGGACACGCAGCCAATCTGCGTCTGGCAATGGCCAATTCCTGCAACTCCTATTTTTGCGATGTGTTCCGTAAAACGGTCGATGCAAAAAAGTGGGCCGGCGGTACACACGAAGGCCTCCAGCGCTGGCATGACTATCTTTCTGCCTTTGGCCTGGGACATCCCCTGGGTATCGATATCCCCGGGGAAAAGCCCGGCGGCATTCCCGATTCTTCTTATTTCAACCAGAAATATCATGGCAGCTGGAATTCCTGTACCATGGTATTCGTGGGGATGGGCCAGGGCGAGGTCGATATGACGCCGCTGCAGATGGCCAATGCCATGTGCCTCATCGCCAACCGCGGCTATTATTATATACCGCATTTCGTAAAGAGCGTTGGCGGCAACGCCCAGGACCCCACGTTAAAAGATTACCTGGTGAAGCATACCCCCACTCATATTTCCGACAGCGCCTTCGAATCGGTGATCATGGGTATGGAAGATGTGGTCAACCGCGGTACGGGACGTGTTGCCATATTACCCGGCGTGGAAGTATGTGGTAAAACCGGTACGGTGGAAAACTACTGGATCCTCAACGGGCAAAAGACCAAGCTGGACAATCATTCGGTGTTTGTATGCTTCGCCCCCAAGAACGATCCCAAGATCGCCATCGCCGTGGTGGTACAAAATTCCGGTTATGGCGCCACCTGGGCAGGACCTATAGCCAGCCTGATGATGGAAAAATACCTGAAGGATTCCATATCCGGCGCTTCGCGGATTGCGCTCCAGGAGAAGATGTATAAAGCCAATACAGTTAAAAGCTACATTCGCGTGATCGATTCGCTCCAAAGGCAAAAAGACCTGCTGCGGGATATGCTGCGCACGGCTGACAGACGTACCCAGGACAGCGTGAAGAAGCAGCGTGATACCATGCTGGTACGGCAGATCATGAAAGAATATTACCAGCTGAACACCGGAAGCGAAGTAAAAACCAATAACGGCACCATCCGCTTCCAAAACTAGCAACACTCTCTAAACGACACGAACAACATGAGCTTAGGCCGTAAACCCCTGACTGCCCGCATTGACTGGCCGGTAATTTACCTTTACCTGGCCTTGGTGGCCATCGGTATTGCCGCCGTATATTCCGTAGAATACACCAATTTTTCCGATCCCTTCTTCAATATGAGCAAGAGCCATATGAAGCAGCTCACCTGGCTTTGTGTCTCGCTGGTAGTGGGATTGATCATCATACTTACCGACAGCAAATTCTTTCTGGCGGTGGCTTACCTCTCGTACCTCACCGGTATATTGTTGCTGCTGGCCACTTTTGCTCTGGGATCGGAAGTGAAAGGTTCACACAGCTTTATTAAATTCGGTTCTTTCAGCTTTCAGCCAGGTGAGCTTTGTAAGATCTTCACGGCGCTGGCGCTTGCCCGTTTCCTGTCGACGCCCGAAACAAATTTTAAAACACTGAAGGACCGGCTTATTGCTTCGGCGATCGTGTTGCTGCCCTGCGCTATCATCATCAAGCAGAATGAGACCGGACTGGCCCTGGTCTACTTTTCATTCTTCCTGGCTATGTACCGTGAGGGGCTTCCCAATGCTATTTTGCTGATTGGATTTTCGGTAGCCGGCCTGCTGGTAGGAACCTTGCTCATAGAGCGCCTGCCCTTTTTTATTATCATTACTGCAATACCCATTCTGATTACCTGGTTGCTGCGCCGCCAGCTGAAGCGTAACCGTATCCTCATCGTCGTGATCGTGGGCGCCTGGCTTATTGCGGTGCTCTTTAGCCAGGTAGTGGTGCCTTATGTATTTAAAAATGTATTCCAGGGATACCAGACCGAGCGTATTTATTCCATGTTGGGGCAGGATGTACCGCAGGAGTACCAAAAGCCGGGCGTGGTACCCAAAAAGGATGCGGACTATAACGTACGCCAGTCCAAGATTGCCATCGGCAGTGGCGGCCTTCTGGGCAAAGGCTTCGGCAACGGCACCCAGACCAAATATTCTTTTGTACCGGAACAGAATACCGACTTTGTATTTTGCGGTATCGGGGAGCAGTTCGGATTTGCCGGTAGCACTTTGCTGGTGCTGTTGTACATGACCCTGCTGCTGCGGATCGTTTTCATAGCCGAGCGGCAACGCTCTATGTTCAGCAGGGTCTATGCCTATTGTGTGGCATCCATTCTTTTCTTTCACCTGGCCATTAATCTCAGCATGACCATGGGGCTGGCGCCGGTGATCGGTATTACCCTGCCCATGCTAAGCTATGGTGGTACTTCGCTGCTCTCGTTCAGCATCCTGCTGTTCATTTTGCTGCGGCTTGATGCCGACCGCCAGGTGCTCATCCGTTAAGTAATACCGGTAGCTGTAGAGACGTAGCATGGTACATCCACGGTAGCTGTAGAGACGTAGCATGCTACGTCTCTACAGCTACCGTATCAATTCCTTTTATCCTATTATATTTGTTCATTCAAAAATTATTTTTAGATTTGCCTAAAAGTAATACTTTTTGAGTCAACAACATAAATCACTACAGGACGTACATGGAAGCGTCGAGGTGTCGCAACACCGCTCCAAATGGCGTAAGCTGCTTTCTTTTTTTGGTCCCGCCTACCTCATCAGTGTAGGGTATATGGATCCGGGCAACTGGGCTACCGATATTGCAGGGGGAAGCCAATTTGGTTATACCCTTATATGGGTCCTGCTCATGAGCAATCTCATGGCGCTATTGCTGCAAAGCCTGAGCGCCAGGCTAGGCATTGTATGGGGTAAGGATCTCGCGCAATGTAACCGTGAGACCTATCCGCGGGGTATGAACTTCATCCTTTACCTGCTCGCCGAGGTGGCCATCGCTGCCTGCGACCTGGCCGAAGTGCTGGGGATGGCCATAGGCCTGCAATTGCTCTTTGGCCTTGACCTTATCTGGGGCGTGCTCATCAGCCTGCTGGACACTTTTCTGCTGCTATGGCTGCAACGGCTGGGTATGCGTAAGATGGAGATGTTCATCATCAGTATGATCGCTATTATCGGGATGTGCTTCCTGGTGGAGATGATCTATGCGCAACCCGATATTAAAGGTATTGCCAGCGGCTTTGTGCCCAGGATTCCCAACCAGGCGGCTTTGTATATCGCTATCGGTATCATCGGCGCTACGGTAATGCCACACAATCTCTACCTCCATTCGGCATTGGTGCAGACGCGCAAGATCAAAAGAGATGAAGAATCGCTGAGAAAGGCTATTAAATACAACTTCTGGGACAGCACCATTGCGCTTAACCTGGCCCTGTTTGTCAATGCCGCGATCCTGATCCTGGCAGCTGCAGTCTTTCACAAGGGCGGCCGCACCGATGTGGCCGAACTGAAGGACGCGCACGAGCTGCTGGCGCCTATGCTGGGCTCCGAATGGGCGCCACGCCTGTTTGCCATAGCCCTGATCGCCGCAGGACAAAGCAGTACCGTTACGGGCACGCTGGCTGGCCAGATTGTGATGGAAGGCTACCTGCGGCTACGCATCAGCCCTACCCTGCGGCGGCTGATCACCCGCTTGCTGGCCATTGTACCGGCTATCCTGGTTATCCTCATCAGCGGTGAAGAAAAGGTGGGACAGCTGCTTATTTTTAGCCAGGTGCTGCTAAGCATGCAGTTGGCCTTTGCCGTGATCCCGCTCATTCACTTTGTGAGCGACCGGCGGAGAATGGGTAAATTTGCCATTAACCTGGGTACCCGCGTGGCTTCCTGGATAGTAGCAGCGGTGATAGCGGTGCTTAATTTCAAGCTGGTCTACGACGAAGTGCGCTCCTGGATCAGCGATAGCAACAGCGTATGGGTAGATGTACTGATCGTAGCCGGTTACATCGGTATGATGGCCTTGCTGGCCCTTACGCTTATCTATCCGCTGGTGCTGCGCCGCCGTAAGCACGCTATGGATGTGCATACCCAAACCAAACCCCTGACGCCTATGCCCGTGCCGGATTTCAAAACGATTGCCTTGGCCCTGGATTATTCTCTCGTCGATAACCAGGTGATCCGTTATGCGCTCAAAATGGCAGAGCCCGATAGCCGGTTCGTCCTGATCCATATCACGGAAAGCGCATCCAGCACGATGATGGGCGGGGAAGCGGAAGATTTCGAGACCCGCCGGGATAAGGCACGCATGGAGGCTTACCAGAAAGTGATCAGGGAGGCCGGCTACGAATCGGATTATGTATTGGGGCACAAGCGGCGGACCCGGGAGATCGCCCGCATCTGCACCGAGCAGCATGCCAACCTGCTGATCCTGGGCAGCCACGGGCACCGGGGATTGAAGGATTTTATTTTCGGGGAAACGGTAAATAAGGTACGGCACCTGGTGAAGATACCGGTATTGGTAGCGCAATAAATAGCGAAGCCGGCGGTTCTAAGGTAAAGGGCAACGATGTCGTGGTGCTTCGACAGGCTCAGCAGTCGTAGCAGAAGGTACCATTACTCAATGTTTCCTATATGCCGACACTCAGTTGATCATTTTTAAAGAAACAGCCCTATTATGAAAACGCGCTACTTAACCATCCTGGCGACGCTGATTGGCTTTGCCCTAAAAGCGCAAGTACCGGCAACCGCGCTAAGCAGCGTCGCACGCATACAGCAATGGGATACTGCCGGGCTTAAAGTGCTTCCTGCCGGGAACGGCGAAACGGAGCTGGAGAACGGCCATGGACAGGTTTTGCGCTTCAGGACCGATAGCAGCGGAAAAGTGGTCCCCTACCATTGCGGCATCGCCTATCAGCTGTTTAACTATGAGAAGGGATACCTGAAAAGCGTATCGACCTTTGGTCTCGGCGGGGGCCTTTTGGGAGAACCAGAATCTGAAGGTGAGGCAACCATGGAATTATCGGTTAAGAAAGAAACCCTGTTAAAAACGCAATTCGCCCGCCTGGATGCGCAGGACGGAAACCTTGAATTTAAAGATGAGGCACAGCAGATCGTCCTGGCAAGGTTATACGACGAAGAGCACAAATTGCTGAAGGAAATGTATATATCAAGCGCTTATTACTGGCAATTGCAGCACAGGCTATACCGGCCTTAGTATTGCCGGCCTGCCGTGCCGCTGCTCTATTGGGAAAGTTTGGATGCTCAAGGGCAGCTACCGACCACACATCTTCTTAACGCTTCTCTTGATCCAGGTAGCGCTTACAATCGCTTACATAGGTGTCGAAGTCAGATTGTACCTGTCCGGCATAGGCTTGCGCGTAAGCCAGTACCTGAGCTGACCACTTCTTACGATTGCCCGCAAAGGCGATCAGTTCATCGGCAATGGAAGAACTTTGCCTGCCGCTGCTCCTCAACTGGCCCGAGGCGGTAAGCCGCGCCATAGTACCGATGAGGGATTCCAACTCGGCTAGCCGGCCTTTACACTGGCTGAGGTCCATACGATCCTGTGTGGGTTGTAATGCCTTCAGTACAAAGTCGGTCTTGTCAAAGCGCAGCTCGTGCAGCATTTTCGGCGTTACCTGTTGTATCCGGTCCTGCAAGGTGATCACGCGTGCCGCCTGTGTAGGCCAGGACGGTTGCGCTGCAGGTGTATAGGGCTGCAGCGAAGAGCGTTCCACCTGTTTAAGGTCCAGCAGGTGCTGTTTGCCACCCGCTTTTACCAATAGTATATACCGCTGGACCCCAAGGCTGCCGGTACCGGCAATGCGGAATGCCACATCCTGTACCTTCGCCTTCTTGTCAGGCAGGTTCGCCTCAAACCAATCTTCTACCGCTGCGGCGACAACTTTTTTCCGCTTGTCGGATATGGCGTAGGTCTTCTTCTGATCAATAAGGATACCATCGTTCTTCACTTTGCTTTTGATAAAATCGGGTTCTTTACGTTGCTGCACCTGGGTCAGAAATTGCTGCAGCAAGCCGGTCGCGGTTTCTTTTTCAATAATGACGGCTTTGCCTTTTTGCAGGGTATCGAGATAGACATCCATGGCATACCGGGCCAGCATTTCCGCTTTTCCAGCGGTATAGCCGGCGCTTCCGGCGCCTACGTGGATACTGGTAAGGAAGCGGACGAGCTCCCAGCTGGCCGGTGCTTTCAAGGCTTCATCAAAATCGTTGAGGTCGAAATAGACCACGTTGTTGCTGCCTTTATAGCTGCCGAAATTTTCAAGGTGCAGATCGCCGCATATCCAGGTATGGGTTTTATCTTTCCAATCAATGGCGCGTACAAGATCTTCGTAGAAGAGATGACAGGTACCACGGAAAAAGCGGAAAGGGCTTTCCATCATCGCCTGGTATTTCAGGCGTACAAATTCCGGTAGGCGGTCGCTGTTGAACTGCCGGATGCGTTTGAATACAGAGGCCATGGTCGAAGCCGTTTGGAGAAAATAAGGAATATCTCCCCGAAAGATACGAAGCCAGGTGCAAAAAAGGTTGTTTTGTTTTCCCTGGTTGGCAAGAATTGAGTATATATAATGCTTGCTGCGAATCCGCACCACCGCGAGCAAAAGAGAAGAAACCGCAAAGGACGCTAAGCGATACGCAAAGAGCGTAAGGGTGCTAAGCATACAAAATGGCTAAGTACAACAAATACTTGGTGTCTTTGTGCCTTCGTGACAAAAACATTGCTCCGCATCGCCGTGCCACAGCGGGCAGAGTTTATGTCGTCATGCTGAATTACTCCGGTGTAATGAGCTCTGTGACCCGGTAGGAATACTCGAAGGTAAAAGAATCGGTGCCCACCTGCTCCACGTCAAAAGTCCATTCTTTGTCGGGCTGGCATTGTTTCATCACTTCCTTAAACTTGCATATCACCGCCATGATCTGCTGTGCCTGGTGGTCGTTGATGGCCGTGCCTTTGTCGGAAAGATGCCGTTTGATCTGGTCGGTATTCATAGCGCTCCTTTTTGCGATTAACAAACGGAGCTTGCCAATTGTTGCTGCGTCTTATCTTTCAAACCGGTATTTCGCTTTAAATTGCTCACCTTTGCCCGCTGATAATAAGATAAAACATGAGCCAGGAGCCCAGGGAAGTCTACGCCCGGTTAAAGGAGCAATACCAAAGTGAGTACGAACATATGAGCCGCCGGCATCGCAGTCTGGGGCTCTTACGGCTGCTGGACGCGCTGCTCGTACTATGGTGCTTCTATACGTATTTTACACGCGACCAGGTGCTCTGGCTGGTTCCCGGCCTGCTGGCGCTGGGTCTTTTTGTCTACCTGGTGAAGCGGCACCGGACCATGGGACAGCAGAAGATAAGACTGGCCACGCTGCTGCAGATCAATAAAGAGGAGCTGGCCTATCTGGCGGAAGGCGCCATGCCCTTTGCCAACGGACAAGCCTACCGGGACGAAACACATGCTTATAGCGCAGACCTCGATCTGTTTGGCCCGCGTTCCCTGTACCAACACCTTAACCGTACGGCTACACAAATGGGCCAGGATCGCCTGGCTTCGGGCTTAAACGAAATGCTGCCGGAAGCGGCCATCAGGGAAAAACAGCAGGCCGTCGTGGAGCTGGGGCTTTCGCTGAACTGGCGCCAGGAAAGCTATGCCTCGGGTCGTATGGCGCAGGACAGCAGGGAACGATACGATAACCTGCTGCGCTGGTCGGAAAAGCCCGAACCAGCGGTTGGCAGACTGATGCTGGCACTGGCATATATCTTCCCGGCGGCACTGATCGGCATCCTGTTGCTGTATGCCCTGTTCCGCACGCCGCTTTACTGGGATATTGCGCTGCGACTGTTCCCGGTCAACCTGCTCTTGTTTGCTTTAAGTTTTAAAAGAATTAAACAAGCGATTGCCGGCACCGAACAGGTAAATGAGACCTTAAGCGCCTATGCGGCTATTTTCGAACAGATCGAAACAGCTAACTGGCAAAGCCCTTACCTGAAAAGCTTGCAGCAAGGGCTGCAGGGCCAGGGCATTAAAGCCAGCACGCAGTTGCAGCAGCTGGCAAGGATCTATAAAGGCATGGAGGCTGTACTGAATCCCTTTTCCGCTGTCATTACCAATGGCCTGTACCTGTATCATGTGCACCTGCTGCAAAGGCTCAGCCGCTGGAAAGGCCGCCACGAGGCACTGATACCGCAATGGTTGCAGGTGATCGGGGAAGTCGAACTGCTGAACAGCCTGGCCAATCTCCACTACAACAATCCTTCTTTTTGTTTTCCCGCGCTTAACCAGGAGCAGCGTATCGTTTTCCGCGACCTGGGACATCCGCTCATCGGGGCCGAACGGCGCATATATAATGACATAGCCTTTGATCAGCATCGCTTTGTGATCCTTACCGGCTCCAATATGTCGGGCAAGAGCACTTTCCTGCGTACGCTTGGCGTTAATATGGTACTGGCGGGCATGGGCGGACCGGTATGCGCCCGTGTCGCCGATATACAGCCTTTGCCGGTTCTGGTATCGATGCGGCAAAGCGATTCCCTGGCCGACAGCGAATCGTATTTCTTTGCCGAGGTAAAACGGCTCAAGGCGATCATGGACCGGCTGGAGCAGGGCGTATGTTTTGTGTTGCTGGATGAGATACTGCGGGGCACTAATTCCGACGACAAACGCAGTGGTACGATAGGTGTGATCAGGAAGATGATCTCGAAAAAAGCCATTGGCGCCATTGCCACCCATGACCTGGAAGTGTGCCTTACTACGGCGGAGTATCCCGGCGTGCTGTGCAACAAATGTTTTGAAGTGGAGATCATTAACGACGAGTTGGTCTTCGACTATAAGCTGCGCGAGGGCATCTGTAAAAATAAAAGCGCTACTTTCCTGATGCATAAAATGGACATTATTGCATAGCAGCCGGCAATTTGGTTGTTATGTATAAAAAGTGAATATTTGTGTATGGATCCTAAAGAAGCAGCGGGCTTAAAACGGCCGGTGCAGCCGATGCCCGCAACGATACGCCAGGCTCTGGAGACGGCCGGCCTGATGGAAACCTACAAAGCACGGCCGGCTTACCAGCAAAACGACTACCTGGGCTGGATCGCCAGGGCCAGGCTAGCTGCCACGAAGGAAAAGCGCCTGAGCCAGATGCTGGAAGAACTGCGGCAGGGCAATGTCTATATGAAGATGAAATGGGATCCTGTTACGAGCCGTAAGCGCTAAACTACGATTTCGCTCCATGATCAACCTGCGCTTTCACGGCAATAAATTTTCCCAATCGTTCAATATTTCTTTTCTTTGCTACCCTTTTTAGCGGAGGAAATGTATTGTTCCCAAGATGGATTTTAAAAATATAGATGAGGATCTGAAACCCTTATTGCAGCGCATCGCCGCCCGCAATGTGCAGCGTAGTATGATCCCGGGTGAAGATTATATCCCGGTGACCGGCAAGGTGCTCGACGAAGAGGATATTTTATACGGCGTGGACGCTACGCTCGACGGATGGCTCACTACAGGTCGCTACGCCGTACAGTTTGAACGGAAATTTGCCCAATACTTCGGCAGCCGTTTTTCCCTGCTGGTCAATTCCGGCTCATCGGCCAATCTCGTCGCTTTTTATGCGCTTACTTCTCCCAAGCTGGGCGAAAGGGCCTTGCGTCCCGGCGACGAAGTGATCACTGTGGCTGCCGGCTTTCCCACCACGGTCAATCCTATGGTGCAATTTGGCTGTATCCCGGTATTTGTCGATGTAGATATCCCGACTTATAATATCAAAGCCGAACATATAGAAGCCGCTATTTCTCCCAGGACAAAAGCCATCATGCTGGCGCATACCCTGGGCAATCCTTTTAACCTGGATGTTGTGATGGCGATAGCCCGCAAATATAACCTGTGGGTGATCGAGGATGATTGCGACTCGCTGGGTGCTACCTACCGGGAACAGAAGACCGGCAGCTTCGGCGACCTGGCTACTGTATCTTTTTACCCCGCACATCACATTACCATGGGCGAAGGCGGCGCCGTGCTGATCAATAATGCCTCTTTGAAAAAAATAGCGGAAAGCTTTCGCGACTGGGGCCGGGATTGCTGGTGCGAGCCAGGGAAAGACAATACCTGCGGTAAACGGTTTGATCAATGCCTGGGCGAGCTGCCCTGCGGCTACGATCACAAATACACTTATTCCCATATTGGCTTCAACCTGAAGGTAACCGATATGCAAGCGGCCATAGGCCTGAGCCAGCTGCGCAAAGCAGATGCCTTCGTGGCGCGCCGCCGGGAAAATTACCAGATGCTGTACCAGAAGCTGAAACCTTTTGAGGAACACTTTATCTTGCCGGAGCCCACACCGGAAAGCGATCCCAGCTGGTTTGGCTTTATGCTGACGATAAGGGAAGGCAGCCCGGTAAACCGCAACGCGCTGGTCCGCTTCCTGGAAGACAACAAGGTGGGGACAAGGCTGCTCTTCGCCGGCAACCTGATCCGTCAGCCGGCATACCTGGATATTAAAAAACGACTCGCAGGCAGTCTGACCAATACCGATAAGATCATGAACGACGGCTTCTGGCTGGGGGTATGGCCGGGCCTGAAAGAAGCGCACTACGATTATATCGTGTCGGTAATCGACCGTTATCTGAAACAATAGTCATGTGCTGACAGGCGCGTAATAAAAAAAGGTTGTATCGGCAGCCGGCCGGGTAATACCGGCCGGCTGCTTTTTGTATATCCTTTAGGGAT
Organism: Taibaiella koreensis; assembly: GCF_003545715.1. Classification (GTDB taxonomy): domain Bacteria; phylum Bacteroidota; class Bacteroidia; order Chitinophagales; family Chitinophagaceae; genus Taibaiella; species Taibaiella koreensis. The sequence goes on along the minus strand of NZ_QVNU01000008.1, from coordinate 26,796 downwards.
AGTTGTTGGGGGAAACAATTAACTTAGCAATGAAAACCTAACCCCAAAATGGAAAAAACTACCCCCAGTTTATACGAATGGGCCGGCGGCATGCCTGTATTCGAGCGGCTAACCGACCGTTTTTATGCCAAGGTGCTTCAGGACCCTCTGCTCGAGCCTGTATTCCGGCATATGTCGCCCGAGCACCAACTACATGTCGCGCATTTCATCGCAGAAGTCTTTGGCGGTCCCAAAGAATACAGTGCGACCGGTGGAAGCCATTTTAAAATGATCCAAAGGCATTTGTCCCGGCACCTTACCGAACAGCATCGTCAACGCTGGGTAGCACTGCTGATGGAGACTGCCGATGAGCTGCAATTGCCCGATGATCCCGAATTCCGTTCTGCCTTTGTTGCCTATATTGAATGGGGTACCCGTATTGCGATGTTGAACTCCAATCTCGACGACCTGGCCTTAAATGCAGAGGAGCCTATGCCGGAATGGGGATGGGGCGTACCTGGCGGGCCTTACCAGCCGGGATAGAGGCAAACGTGACCCCATTCTTGGCTGATCTCTCTAATCTATATCCCATGAAAAGCAAGTCGTATTGGCTTTGCCTGGCATTGGCATTGGCGGCCTGTAATGGTTTCGATTCCCTGGTACCTTTTTCTGAACCGCAGCCGGCCTGTAAAAAATCGCTCCGGGCCATTCGGGCGACGTTGCGGGGAAAATACTTTATCTGAGTATCCGGATATAGGAAACAAAGCCGGTCCTTGAGCTTGTCGAAAGGACAAAGATGATGCCTCGACAAGCTCAGCAACCGTTATTTAGAAGCGAATTGTATCCCGTTTCCTATATCCGGATAGTCACTATACCTTAATGAACGGCAAGGCGGCTTCAATACCGTTGATAGTTTCTTTAAGATCGATCCCTGAACATTACGACTATGACTACTACCCCACAGCAACGTTTATACGCGATCATCGGCGCCGGCATCGTCTGGTTTGCGCTGGTCCTGCAATTTGCCTTGATACCGGAAAACCCGGAAATACCCGCTGCGACGGCGATCGTCAATTATTTCAGCTATTTCACGATCCTTTCCAATATCCTGGTTGCCCTGTGTCTCACGGCATCTGCCCTAGGCCGGAGAGGATTTTTCCTGAAGCCCGGCACGCAAACGGCAATTGTCATCTACATCGTGATCGTAGGCCTGGTGTATAATGCCGTACTGCGCTTTCAATGGGCGCCTAAGGGTATGGCCCGGCTGGCCGACGAGCTACTGCACAGCGTCGCTCCCCTGCTCTTCCTGGTTTACTGGTTGCTCTTTACGAGCAAGGAGCAGTTGCAATGGAAGCATATTCCCGCCTGGCTCCTGTTTCCCCTGATCTACCTCGGCTATACCCTGGTCAGGGGCAGCCTCATGCATTTTTATCCTTATCCTTTTCTTGATATAGACAAGCTGGGCTATGCGAGCGCAGTGTTGAACTGTCTTTGGGTAACGATCGCCTTCATCTTGTGCTCCCTGCTCTTTGTGGCGCTGGCCAAAGCCTGGAAGAAAAAGCCGCTAACCTGATAACAGGCCTGTTTTTCTTTTCTTTGTTCTTTTGCCATTTTTTCCTCAAAAGGCTGTATTGACTAGTGGCCTAACGACGCTACTGTGCGTTGTCCGGCCGGAGGATGCCGAAGCATGGAGCTTAAACTTCGCTCCTGACTGCCGGGAACTGGTAAACCGCAAGTATCGGGTTGTTGCCGCTTACTACAGGTGGTACTTTTGTGTTATAAAAATGCAATGACTATGAGCACGCAGGAAATAATCAATTACGACCGCATCGCGGAAGCCATCCAATACATCTCTGACCACTTCAGGGAACAGCCTGACCTGGACGAGATTGCCGGACAAGTACATATGAGCGCCTTTCATTTCCAGAGAATGTTCCGGGAATGGGCTGGCGTAAGCCCCAAAAAGTTCCAGCAATTCCTTAGCCTCGATTATGCCAAGTCGATCATCAAAGAACCACAAAGCAGCCTGGCCGATACGGCATTTGAAACCGGCCTGTCGGGTCCTGGCCGTCTGCACGATCTCTTTGTACAGATCGAGGGCATGACACCCGGCGAGTATAAGAACGGCGGCGCCGCTTTAACCATCAATTACTCCTTTGCCGAAAGTCCCTTTGGCAATATGATCGTGGCCTCTACGGCTAAAGGTATTTGCTACATGGCTTTCACGGAGAACGAGATGGTTGGCTTGGAAGAGCTGAAGCAGCAATTCCCGCAAGCTGCGTACCGGCAGATGACTGACCTGCACCAGCAGCAGGCGCTTTACATATTTACACAGGACTGGAGCCGCCTGCACGAGATACGCCTGCACCTTAAAGGCACGGCTTTCCAGCTGAAGGTATGGGAGACCCTGCTGAAGATCCCTATGGGGCAGGCTTCGAGCTATGGACAGATTGCAGCGGCCATCGACCGGCCTGCGGCATCGAGAGCGGTAGGCACGGCCATAGGGCAGAACCCGGTTGCCTTCCTGATACCCTGCCACAGGGTACTCCGGGCTTCGGGCAATATAGGCGGCTATCATTGGGGCAATACCCGGAAAGCGGCTATCCTGGGTTGGGAAGGGGCAAAGACCTATGGCGAAACGGCCGAGTAGTCTCTATGGACAGGCTGTCAAAAGCCCAGTTACGTTCTCCCTTGTCCCTTCGACGGAGCTCAGGGACCGCTTAACCTTCGGTAGCTGAGCTTGTCCAATTTTGTGTTCTTCTTTATCTCTTTGACGGGGCCCAGGGATCGCTTTATCAATCAATAAATCTTATGGAAAATATTATGCAAAGGCTTGACCAGACCGATTGGCAGGCAGTAGCCGAAGGTATGCACGGTAACGGTTATGCCTTGCTTCCTGGTCTGCTCGACAGGGAAACCTGCCGGCAACTAATTACAGACTATGATAATGCCGGTCAGTATCGGAAGACCATCGTGATGGAACGGTACCGTTTTGGCCTGGGGGAATACAAATATTTTCGTTATCCCCTGCCGCCATTGATACAGGCCATCCGGGAAAAGGTATATCCGCAGCTGGCGCCGGTGGCCAATGCCTGGATGGATGCCTTGGATACGGCTACCCGCTTTCCTGATGACCTGATATCGCTGCAACACCGCTGCAACGAGCAGGGACAGTCCTTACCTGCCGTGCTTATTCTCAAATATGGCGCCGGTGGACATAATACCCTGCACCAGGATCTTTACGGGGATGTCTTTTTCCCTATACAAATGGTGCTGTTCCTCGACGAACCGGGTAAAGATTATACCGGTGGCGAATTTGTGCTTACCGAACAGGTACCACGCGCGCAGTCGAAAGCGATCGTATTACAACCCGGCCAGGGCGATGCGCTCCTGTTTACCACCAGCTTCCGCCCGGTAAAAGGTGCGCGGGGTTATTACCGGGCGCACATGAAGCATGGCATAAGTGCAGTGCATACCGGTCAAAGGCATACGCTGGGCATTATTTTTCATGATGCGGGGACGTAGGGGTTAGATATTAGATGTTAGATATTACGTATTAGGTATTAGGTATTAAGTAGTAGGTATCAAGTATCAGGTATCAAGTATCAGGTATCAAGTATTTGATACTTTCGCATTGCCTATTGCCAACTATTTCATTAGATATAAGTATTGAGTAGTGAGTAATGGGTATTGGGATTTTGCAACTTCCAGTTTGCCACCCTGCCGATTGCCACCTATCCATTGCCTATTGGAATTTAAACATTGGATCTTGACTTTGCTTATTGCCAACTATTTTATTGAGGATTGAGTAATGGGTATTGCGTATTGGGATTTGGAATTTCCAGTCTACCGTGCTGCTAATTGTCTATTGGAATTTGACTTTTGGTGCTAGTATTTCTACATTGCCTACTGCATATTGCCAACTATTGCTCCATCATTTAGCCGGCTCCGCCATGCTGCGCCAAAGATAAAATACCAGGTAGCTCTCCCAGCCACTGAAGGCGCCGAACAGGCGATCGATACCAACCTGATCTTTACGGTCGCTGATCAGCTGATGCCCGACAAGGGCCTGCAGCAAGCCCACATCGCCGTAGGGAATGGCCTCCCCGGCACGGAGCGATTTCATCAGCGCATAATTGGCTGTCCACACGCCAATACCACGTAAGGCCATGAGCGCCTGCTGCTGTGTGGCAAAAGAAGGCAATTGTTCCAGCAAGGTACGGCTCATGGCGCCGGAAGCAAATACGGCAGCGAGCTCCGTCAGGTACCGTGCCTTCATACCGGAAAACTGCATCTCTTTGAGCGCTTCCACTGGCGCCTGCGTCAACGCTTCGGGGCCCGGGAAAATAAAATAGGATTGTCCTTCGTAGTCGATGCTGGTCCCGTATCGTTCTGTGAGCCTGCGTTTGAGCCTGTAGGCGAAGCTAAGATTGATCTGCTGGCCAATGATGCTCCAGCAAAGCGCTTCAAAGAGATCGGGAATCCCCATGAGTCGCAATCCTGAATACCGATGGGACATATAAGCCAGCTTTTTTTCTGTATCCAATAAGGTATAAAATGGTTGCAGATCGCGGTCCAGGTCGAACCATTCCCGCACATACCGTTCGACCGTGTTCTGTGTCTTAGTGGTAAGCTTTCCTTTAAGCACCGTGACCTCCAGGCTGGCATCTGCGCCCGTGATCCGCAATAGCAGCGGCTTTCCTTCGACAGCCAATGCCTTGATCAGGGCTCCGTCCCTTACCTGGTGCAGGCAATCGTCGTAACCACGGTCAAGAAACCAGCAGCATTCCGCGAAGTTGAATAAGGCCGGTATAGGGATATCAAAAGTATTTCGGGCGCTCATGGCCGCAAATTTAGTGATATGTCGAGGCGGGAACAACCGGAAACTTGCGCTTTAATCCTTAGTATTGCATTGCAGGCATAAGGAACGCCTGTCATCCTTTCACCAATAGAAAAAATAATTTATGGCATTTGGTTGGACACCCAAGCATGTGGAGAATATACCCTTATCCGGCTTAAGCCGGGAACATTTCCTGGTGCTGGCCCTGGAGGCGGCGCAGCATATGGACTGGTCTGTCGATCATATCAGTGCTTCGGGCTTTATGGGCAGCACCCGTAATGGTTCATTTGGCTGGAATGCCGATGTGAAACTGGTGATCGGAGACGATGCTGCTGTGTTGACGAGCGCTTCTTCCAACAGCGAGTTTTTCGATGTCGGCAGGAATAAAAGAACGGTGCGCCGTTACCTGGAAGCTTTTGGGCAACTGGAGCATCAGTATTCCGATACCGAGCTGGATGAAAAATACATTAGCTACGCAACCGCATTCCCACCACCGGAAGAGGATATTTTGTTATTGCCGCCGCCTACCGCTAAGGAGAACTGGAACGCTTTTCTCAGCTTTTTCATCCCACGTAAGGATTATTTCGTTACCCCTTTATTGGCCGATCTTAATATCCTGATCTTTGTTATCATGGCCTGCTGCGGCATGAATATCATTAACCCTGATAATGACATTCTGTTACGCTGGGGCGCCAATTTCAAGCCGATGACGCTTGAAGGCCAGTGGTGGCGCCTGCTTACCAATTGTTTTTTGCATATCGGCATCATGCACCTGCTGCTCAATATGTATGCTCTGGTGTATATCGGCTTGCTGCTGGAGCCTTACCTGGGCAAAGTGAAGTTTCTGGCAGTATACCTGCTCACGGGGCTGGCCGCCAGTGTCGCCAGTCTGTGGTGGCACGATCTCACTGTCAGTGCCGGCGCTTCAGGCGCTATATTTGGTCTTTACGGCGTTTTCCTGGCTATGCTGACCACCAACCTGGTTGCAAAGGAGGCCCGTAAGCCACTCCTGGCCAGCATCCTGGTATTTGTGCTGTACAATCTTTTTTACGGGCTTAAAGGCAATATCGATAATGCCGCCCACATCGGCGGACTCATCAGTGGTATTGTGGCAGGCTACCTGCTGTATCCTGCGCTGCGCCAACCGGCTCCTTCCACACGAGGCTATTTGTCCCTGATCCTGCCGGCAGTGCTCATAGTCGGTGCTTCGGCTTTTGTGTACCACAAGCTGCCCAATGATATCGGGCAATACGATGCCAAGATCGAAATTTTTGCAGGCCTGGAGAAGGAAGCATTGAGCATTTACCAGATGCCGGAAGATATCTCATCAGACTCGATGCTACACATCGTACAGCGCAAAGGGATCGACAACTGGAGGAAAAGCCAGGCGCTGATGACGGAGCTGAAGCAACTCCACCTACCCGGAGTATTACAAGAGCGAACGGCCAAGATATCGGATTACTGTGCGCTACGCCTGCAGTACAGTGAGCTGCTGTATAAGGCCATTAAGGAAAACACCGGACGATACGACAGCGCGATGACCGCTTGCGACCGGAAGATCAAAGTGCTTCTCGAAGGGCTTCAAGAAGAGTAAGGACATTTGCTCCGTCCTGTCTTTTCCAGACAATTATGTACCGGTGTTTACATTTGTAGCCAAACGGTTACATGATTTACGTATCTTTGCTTTTATGAGAAGAGATGTATTTCAGGCGATCGCCGATCCCAACCGGCGGGCGATCATAGACCTGCTGGCGCGGCAAAGTCTTACGCTGAACGAGGTAGCCGATCATTTTGATATCAGCCGGCCGGCGGTATCGAAGCATGTGAAGATACTGACGGAATGCGGCCTGATCGTAATCCGGCAGCAGGGGCGCGAACGGTACTGTACCGCAGATTTTCGCCAGCTGGGCGAGGTCTCCGACTGGGTGGGTCGCTATCATGCCTTCTGGTCGTCGAAGCTCGATGCCCTGGGCCGCTTCCTGGAACAGGATGAGACGGCGGCAAGCCCAAAGAAAAACTGGCGCAAACAAGCGGAGGAATAAAAGATATTTAATTGCTAAAGCCAATAGCTATGAAAGCCAGACTCAATTGCATTACGATCGCGGTAGATGCCCTGGACCGCGCGCAGCACTTTTATGAAATGATCTTTGACGAAAAGGCCGCTGAAGTTTCCGATGACCTGGTATTGTTCAGCATCGATAAACATTTGAGCCTGGTGCTGGCCACCCGCAGCGATTTCGACAGCTATGAAGCCATCACGGGACAGACGAATGCTGCGCCGGGTACTTCCGAATGTATCATGAGCCTTTTCCTGGAAAATGAAGCCGCCGTGGATCATCTGCTCGAAATCGCACATACAGCGGGGGGAACAATTGCCGGCCCTGCTTCGACCTATGGATGGGGCTACGCCGGCTATTTCCGCGATCCCGACGGGCACCAGTGGGAATGCGTTTTTAACGAGCAGGTATGGCAGGATATGCAGGCGGGCTGATCCCGTATTTTGCGTAAATTTGTAGCAGGCGCCGGCACATTAGCCCGGCGCGATCCTGTCCTTGAAAAGAAAGCCCATTTACGTAGAAATCGAAATGGAGACCAGCCTGGAACGGCTCTGGCACTATACGCAAACGCCAGAGATCCATTCGCGCTGGGATCTGCGTTTTACCCGCATCGAATACCTGCCCCGTACCAGCGCCGACGAGCCGCAACATTTTCTTTATGAAACGAAGATCGGCTTTGGCATTAAGGTATCGGGAAAAGGGATGACCAGCGGCAGCCATAGCAAAGAGAGCGGCGAAAGCACTTCCGCGCTGAAATTCTGGTCCGATGAAAAGATATCTTTGATCCGTACCGGTTCCGGGTACTGGAAATATATCCCACATAGCAAAGGCATTACCTTTCTTACCTGGTACGATTATGAGACCCGTCATGGCGCCCCTGGGCAATGGATCGACCGGTTGCTGTTCCGGCCGCTTATCGGCTGGGCCACAGCCTGGAGCTTCGATTCACTACGGCTATGGCTTGACCGGGACATCGCGCCCCGTGTATCCCGCACCTTATACTTATTGTTTGCCCTGGCCAATGTAACCATTGCCCTCACCTGGCTATACCACGGCATCGTACCCAAGCTCCTGTATATGGAGACCGGCGAGCTGGCAATGATGAAGGCATCGGGCCTGTTCGGCGGTATGGAGACCACTGCGGTAATTGCCGTTGGTATCGGCGAGATCCTGTTCGGCCTGGCCTTCCTGTTCCTGGGTCGCAACCGTTTCCTGCATTACCTCAACATAGCGAGCCTGCTGGCGCTGGGCTGCACGGCATTCGTTGCCAAAGCAGCCATATATAAGGCACCATTTAACCCGGCGACAACAAGCATCGGCGTACTCGCCTTATCGCTTATGGTGCTGGCCATGAGGCCGTTCCTGCCCGATGCCGGGCGTTGTCTCCGTCAACCCCAAAAGAAAAAGCATGTCGATCTATAAGCAATACCTGGGCAAAGATTTTGACCGCCTGCATCCGATGATGCAGCAACGTTTCGGTGTCAGCAGCGAGCAGCCTGTGTATATGCTGGGCACAGGCGTTATGGAACATGTGCGTAATGCCGGCTGGTATACGCTGCCTTTTCTTTACCTGGGCACTTTCCGCAATATCATGTTTCCCGAAACCGGCGCCAATATACCCTTCACGATCGAGAACTATGGCTATAGAGATACCTTCGGCCGCGACACGGTGAGTTGGAACCGTAAATTCCACTTCGGAAAAAAAGTACGACGCTTTGATGCCACTATGATCTATAATGAGGCCGAGCACCGTATCGTCGATTACCTGGGCAGCAGGCAGCACCTGGCTGTGGATATAGACATAAGGGTAAATGAAGACAATAGTATCACCATACGCTCGGGCAATCAGCGGTTCTATGAAGGGCGCATCGCATTCCGTTATCCCGGATTGTTCACGGGCAATGCGGAGGTTCGGGAATCTTACGATGAAATACAGGACCGCTTCAATATACAAGTGACCGTCCGTAACAAGACATTTGGTACGCTCTTTGGCTATAAAGGGTATTTTAAAGCCGAATTCAAGCCTTTGGTAAATGGTATTCCTGCCGACGCCCGGCCTGTAAGGGAAGAGGTGCGGCAATAACAGAATGTGTAACTTTGAATGATCATGGGTAAATCATCACCTGCATTCCAGCTGAGTCCGCTGCAAAGGCGGATCGAGATCATGAGGCCCTGGCTATTGCTGGGCATCTATATTCTGTGCGCAGCGTTCGGGATCTGGTGGCTGGCTATCCCGGTAGCCCTGGTAACCTGCCTGGCGGGCTTTGTGCAGATGCACGACACCATACACAATGCGCTCGGCGTCTCCAAAGGCACCAATGATCTTTTGCTCAGCCTAAGCGGCCTACTACTGCTCAAAAGCGGCCATGCCCTCAAGATCACACACCTGAGGCATCACGGTCAATGTCTCAGCGATAACGATCCTGAAGGTGCGCCGGCCCGCTGGACCCTGAAGCAGGTATTCCTCAACGGACCTTATCATATTTTCGCATTGCGGATCGCCTCGCTGAAAATGGCGCCGCATACCCGCAGGATACAGCTACAGGAATCGGCAGCCACCTTGTTGCTGCTGGCGGGGTTTATCCTGTTATATGTATTTACAGGCTCGCTGGCTGGTCTGGTATATTGGGCCGTGGCATTTGTGCTCAGTTGCCTCATGCCGCTATGGGCATCCTATATCCCGCACAAGATGGCCGCACGTCATCCGGCCCGTATGGCAGGCGTGCGCATGGCCCGTATCTGGACCCCTATTGTCTCTTCTTTTGCTTTCCATCATTTGCATCATACTTTTCCAAAAGTGCCGACCGCACTATTGCCCGAAGCCGCAAAGCTGCACCCGGGGCTGGATGAAGAAGAGCATCATCATCACTAAGCCGGGACCGCTTTTACAAAACGGCAACATCGTAGAATTGGAATTCAAGGGGATTTGCTTTAATCTTGCAGGATGAGTCAATCTTACTGGCGACGCTGGTATTGGGCCGTGCTGTTGTGGCTGCTGGTGCTGATCTTATTGTTCACCTGGTTTACACTGGCCTGGTCATGAGTAGTCTCGACTGGGTTATCATGCTCGGCACCTTGTTGCTGATCATTGTATTCGGGGTATGGAAGGGCCGCGGGCACAGCAGTTCCGATACTTACCTGCGGGCCGGGCGGCAAATGCCCTGGCATGTGGTGCTCCTGGGTATTATGGCCACACAGGCCAGCGCCATCACCTTCTTATCGGGCCCGGGCCAGGCCTATACCGATGGTATGCGCTTTGTGCAGTATTATTTCGGTCTTCCCCTGGCTATGATCGTCATCAGTATGGTTTTCGTGCCCATATTCCAACGACTCAATGTATTTACAGCTTACGAATACCTGGATAAACGCTTTAACCGGCAGACCCGCCTGTTTACTGGTGTGCTGTTCCTCTTTTCCAGGGGCGTATCTACCGGTATCAGCGTCTATGCGCCTGCTATCATTTTATCCACGATCTTTCATTGGAATATTTATCTCACCAATTTGCTGGTGGGCGGTTTGCTCATCATCTATACCTATACCGGCGGCGCCAAGGCCATAGCCCACACGCAAAAGATACAGTTCGGCATCATCCTGCTATCGATGGCTGTGGCCGGCTACCTGGTTGTGGCTTCCCTGCCCGACAATATACGCTTCAGCGATGCCTTATACCTGGCCGGTAAATCGGGAAAGCTGAATGTGATCACCACGACCTTCAACCTGAACGACAAGTATAACCTGTGGTCGGGCCTGATAGGCGGCTTCTTTCTTGCCCTTTCTTATTTTGGTACAGATCAGAGCCAGGTAGGACGCTACCTTACGGCCAAAGACATGCGTGAAAGCCGGCTGGGTCTGCTGCTCAATGGTATGGTCAAGATCCCGATGCAGTTCCTTATCCTGCTGACCGGCGCCTTGCTTTTTTCGTTCTATACGATCTATAAAGCGCCACTGTTCTTTAATGAATCTGCTGCGCAGAAAGTAGCAACCATTGCCCCCGAAGCTTACCAGCCTTTGTATATCGAAAATCAGCAAACTGCAAAAAGCAACCAGCAAACGGCGCTGAAGCTGATCGCGCTGCGGCAATCGTCCTCACCGGCAAAGACAGGGGAAGAGCAGCAACTGCTGCAACGGCTCAAAGAGGGTCAACACCGGATCGAGCAGCAAAGAGATACCCTGAGCAAGCTGATCAAAAGGCATCAGGCGGCCATCGCTGAGCCGGAGAACGACAGCAATTATATCTTCCTGCATTTTGTACGCCACTACCTGCCGGCCGGAATGGTGGGGCTGTTATTTGCCGTGATCTTACTGGCCAGCTGGGGCTCTATTTCGGCCGCCATTAATTCGCTGGCCTCCTCTACCCTGGTCGATTTCCACCAGGTATTCTGTAAGGAACCGCTGAACGGTAAAGACCAGGTACGCTACGGGCGGCTGTATACGCTGATCTGGGGTGTGTTCAGCATCGCCGTGGCAATGTTTGCCACACGCATGGGTTCGCTGATCGAAGCCGTAAACGAACTGGGCAGCCTTTTCTACGGAGCGATACTGGGCATTTTCCTCACAGCTTTCTTTCTCAAGCGGGTAAAGGGACAGGCCGTATTCTATGCTTCGCTCGGCGCCGAAATACTGGTATTGCTCATCTATATCTTCAAGCTGGTCGCATTCTTATGGCTTAACGTCATTGGCGCAGTGCTGGTGATGTTGCTGTCGTTGCCGTTGCAGGCTTTGCTGGACCGCAAAAATAAAGCTACGGGAATCTCTTAACCCCTTACAAAAGGATTGCTTGCTTTTTCCTTGCCAATGCTGGTTTCGGGACCATGGCCACTATACACGATCGTATCGTCGGGTAAAGTATAAAGCTGTTCTTTGATGCTTTTCATTAAAGTCTCGTGGTTGCCGCCGGGCAGATCGGAGCGGCCTACACTGCCGTTGAACAGTACATCGCCGCCAATAACCCAGCCACCTTCGGCATTGTAGAAAACGATGCTTCCGGGCGAGTGTCCCGGCGCCAGGCGTATCTCGAGCTCATCTTCGCCCAGGTTTATCTTTTCTTGCTCAGAGATAAAAAAGTCAGCAACGGGAAGTACCGGCAGGTGGAAGCCGAACATAGTGGCCGAACCCCTCACATTGGCCAGCACGGGCTGTTCGAGCGTATGCATACCGAAGGGGATATTGTATTTGCTCTTTAAGGCATCGATGCCCAGCACATGATCGATATGGGCATGGGTATTGAGGATTTGCTTTGGCTGAAGGCCATGTTGCTCAATAAAAGTGAACAGGACGCGTTCTTCGTCGGCGCCGTACATGCCGGGATCGATGATCCAGCAATCTTTCTGCTCATTGAACAACACATAAGAATTTTCCTGGAAAGGATTGAAGGTGAAGGAAGCGACCTGGAGCATAAGCGGGATGCGGTTTTCTAAAGGTGAATGAAATGGATGGCGAAAATAAGACTAAATTTTTTTCCGGATTTTCTATACGTGGATTTGGAAAATAATAAAAGAGCCTTTACTTTTGCACTCCGTTCAACGAACGAGTAGCGGTTGATTTCGTAGCTCAGTTGGTAGAGCAATACACTTTTAATGTATGGGCCCTGGGTTCGAGTCCCAGCGGAATCACTGAAAGCCACTCAATAGAGTGGCTTTTTTGTTTAAAAACGCTTAAAATAATTCAAAATCAGCGTTTTTTAAAAAAAGTCATAACAATCAGATACAAAGCAAAACAAGCGAAAAGGCTACCCATAAGGGTACCAAACTTATTTGTTTATTTTGGTACCCTCGATTGACCCGAAGGTTTGTGTAGGTAGGGTTTTAGGTTCGAGCGATCATTCGTCCACCTAAAAATTGTGTTATGAAGGTTAATGAAAAGCTCTCCTGTAAGTGATTTTTCGGCCAATCTACTAAGCCAATTAGAACCTGTTATTGGTTTATAAACACCTTTATCCGTTACTGTCTCAATACAGTTTTTCAAGAAAGCTTCAATAGTTAATTTGTCTCTGGCTTCTCTTTCATCTACATCTTTTACAATAAGTTATAAAGATTCATCGTCGATACGAAAATTTGAAAAACGGTTACATTCATCAGAATTTTCTCCGAAAATGGTCTTTAGGCTTGATAGAGTTTGTAATTTCCAAAGACCATTTTTTAGCGCATCAGAATTATGAAGCTTGTTAATTTACCGTTCAATTATAATGACTGCTTCTTTTATCTTCATAGATAGAGTGTTTGGTACTACAAAATACAAATTTCTCCAAAGTAAAGGGTCAAATGTATTTGAATTAGAAAAGCCACTCTAAAGGAGTGGCTTTGTACAACATAATCAACTCGGTACTTATAAGATGGCTAGCACGCTTCAGTACCGGGCACGGTAGTGCATCCAACTTGAATTGTTACTGGGCATCCGCCGCATTCGGTTATAACTCTAGTGGGAGGTGTCGGACACATTTTATTACAAGTCCCGCCACAACTCACCTGACTTGGCCCTCCACCAACAATTTGATTACCCCCTTCTATAGATAACGGAGCAATAATTTTTTTCTTCAATGATAATTTCGAGCCTACGATTTTCTTTTTCATGTTTTTACGTTTTTAGTTTACGATGAAATACTGATTTTGGTCCATGTACATCGGACGCTTTCAGTATCGTAAAAGTATTGATATTCAAGAACCAAAAAATCCCTAATACTAGTGATAGGCATGAGACAGGTTGATTTTTCCACTAAGAAACGGGAGGCTTTAGGGACACTATTTGATTAAAATAATCTGACTATCCGGATATAGGAAACAGGATACAATTCGCCTCCAATTAACGGCTGCTGAGCTTGTCGAAGCATCATCTTTGTCCTTTCGACGAGCTCAAGGACCGGCTTTGTTTCCTATATCCGGATAGTCACTTAAAATAAATCAGTCTTTCTACGGATACATTGCTTTTTATTTCCATGTAATTTTACTCAAAACTCATTCAGCATGAAAAAGAAAAAAATGCAACTCAGCAAAAAGCTGTTCCTCAGTAAAGAAACAATTGCAAAACTTAACGAAAATCAGGGGGCGGCAATAGTAGGTGGTGCTACTGGTCCTTGTATCGTTCCAACAGTAATTAATTGTCCGACAGTAACTAAATGTGCGTCGTTTATTATTACTCAATGCCACAACGCGATTTGCGATTCTTACCGTACCATTTGTGATTGTTCTTAATCTTGAATCGGTATTTCACAAAAACAAAGACTACCTGATCAGATAGTCTTTGTTTTTAAATAATTTTGATTTAAGTCAAACATACCGCGAATAAACTTCTTCCGGCTTAAATCTTACGAAATTACTCTTATCGAGGTTCAGTTTACTTAACAGCCTTGGGTCATTGTTACTACTAACATGAATATAAAATTCTATTACGTTCCCTTGCGTATCTGTAAAAGCTTCTAGAGGTCTATGACTTAGATTCACATAATCAGTAATACTGATCCCCAACAATCTCGCAATTTCAATGTCCGGTAACCTTACACGGTATTCCGGAATACTCATTTCTCTTTCCATAAAATACGTGCTTTAATATTTCTAAATTACAAATAACACGTACTTCTTTTTGCAAACATTTACCAAATTATTTTTCAAAAAACGGTTAAAAATCAGATTAACTACCTGCCTTATTTTTCTGAATAAATTCACTCCTTACCTGTCCGCAATGTGGCTTCCGGAAAGAAGAAAAAATGTCCACTGATTCCTGTCTATACTTTTACGAGTGCGAATCATGTAAGACACGCTTAAAACCGTTGGCGGGGGATTTCTGTGTATTTTGGAGCTATGGTACGATTAAATGCCCTCCTATTCAACAAGGAGTATCATTGCTGCGGGTAGCGAATTCGCTGTTACTTCCCAGTGCAATTTATCCCCTTTTTCTGTAAGCCCTCATCGCCAGAATATGGGCCACGATTATAATTCCGATACACCAGGCAAGCGCGATCCATAGCGAATTACCTATCGGATGATTTGATAATAATGCGCGAATGGATTCCACTATCGAAGTAACTGGCTGGTTTTCGGCAAAGGCACGAACGCCTGCAGACATGGTCTTGGTTGGCACAAAAGCAGAACTGATTAAGGGCAGGAAGTGAAGCGGGTAAGCAATCGCTGCCGCACCATCCACCGACTTGGCTGACAATCCGGCAATTGCTGCGATCCATGTCAAGGTCAGTGTAAACAGTGATAGTATACCAGCCACAGCCAGCCAGGAGAGTATTCCGGCGGGTGAGCGAAAGCCCATAATAAGGGCTACCAGGATGATCACAAAAAGTGAAATCATATTGGATAACATCGAGGTGAGCACATGCCCCCACAGGGCGGTCGAACGGGCAATGGGCATAGAATTAAAACGTTCAAATATACCCCTTTGCTTATCCAGGAACAGGCGATAGGATACATAGCCCACACTGTTGGCAATCGCTATGAGCAGTATGCCGGGCAATAGGTAATTTACATAGTTATCTGTGCCGGTCTGAATAGCTCCGCCCAACACGTAGACGAATAGCAGCATCATGGCTATGGGCATGATGGTAACCGTAATGATGGTATCCATACTGCGAAACACGTGGCGCATCGAACGTCCGAGCATGACGCTCATATCTCTAAAGAAATAGTTGTTTGTCGTTTCCATTTAATTATTGCTTTTTTTTGTTGATGATTGTAAGAAATATTTCCTCTAGTGTTGGCTGCTTTTCTATATACTCAACGGTTGCAGGTGGGAAAAGACTCTTCAGTTCCGCGAGGGTGCCGCTGACAATGATCCTGCCTTCGTGAAGAATAGCAATTCTGTCGGCGAGTTGCTCGGCTTCCTCGAGATACTGAGTGGTCAGGAATACTGTCGTGCCACCTGCCGCAAGCTCCTTAATGATCTTCCAAACTTCGATGCGCGCCTCGGGGTCAAGACCGGTAGTCGGCTCATCGAGGAAAATAAGCGGTGAAGACCCGACAAGGCTCATGGCAATATCAAGCCGGCGGCGCATTCCACCCGAGTAAGTAGAAGCCTTACGTTTGGCAGCATCGGTCAAACCAAAGCGATTCAACAGATGGTCTGCGACCTGGCTGGGGTTTTTAAGGTGCCACAGCCGGGCGATCATAATCAGGTTTTCCCTTCCGGTCAGGATCTCATCTACGGCGGCAAACTGCCCGGTGAGGCTGATCGATTGCCGCACATTCCCGGGTTTTGACAGTACGTCAAAACCGTTCACAGTGGCCGTTCCACTATCTTGTTTAAGCAGAGTGGTGAGGATCCTAACAATCGTTGTCTTACCCGAACCATTGGAGCCAAGCAAGGCAAATATGCTACCCTTTTCCACCTTGAGGTCCACACCTTTCAGGACATGAAGATCCTTATAGGACTTTTGAAGTCCTTTCACTTGAATTGCGTTTTGCATATGCTTTTGTTGTTTATAGAAAGGTAACTTTTGACAATTCGGCGCCCATGCCCTTGAGTTCGGCGTAGGTCAGTTTATCCATCATGGCGCCGTCAAAACAAATGGTTTTAATGGCCCGGTAGTATTTATTGGTCAGGGCAAATGTTGGACGAAAGGATACATTGCGGAGTGTTGAACCATTGAACGTGGCTTCATTCAGCGCCGTCTTATCGAACTTGACGCCAATAAAGGCCTGTCCGTCAAGACATACGCCCCGCATATCGGAGTACTTGAAGTCAACTCCCTTGAAAGTGCAGTTTTCAAAGACCGTTTTTGTAAGATCGGTCTTGGTCAGTTTGACGTCGATCAGTTCTGTATCGACAAATCTAGCCCCGGTCAATCCTGAGGTACTGAATACGGTCCGTAAGAGAATGGTCTTGTTGAAGCACGCCTCTGTAAGGTCATTGGCAGAAAGGGTACAGTCTGTTAGGTTCGTTCCGTCAAAATTGGCGTCGCGTATATCACTCCCCATAAATGAACTGCTCGTCAGATTTGTTCCACCAAAATTTGCTCCGCGTATATCGCTGCCGATAAATGAACTACCGGTTAGATCTGCGCCCGCAAAGTCGGAGCCTTGTAACGCGCTTCCGTTAAATTTTCGTTTGCGTGCAGTAACACCCACGAAATCACTCTCTGAAAGACTACTCCCACTGAAGTTGATCAGCATCTCCCGTTCGCCGGGCGGGCGCGTGGCCTCCTGTTCGGCCTGCTCTGTATCGTCGTAACTGTTATCTATGCCCTTGGACGAGGTTTCAGACGCTGCGGACCGGAAATTTTCTGAGAAATAATTGAGGTCAACATCAAAAATTTCAGCTAGCTGATTGATGGTAACGATATCCGGGATGGATTCTCCACGTTCCCATTTGCCAACCGCCTGTGGACTGATAAAGAGCAGTTGGGCAAGTTGCGACTGAGACATGTTCTTTTCTTTTCGGGCTTTGGTGATCTTACCACCTAACATTTTAATATCCATAAACTGCTATATTTTATTTGACTCTTTCGATACAGCAAAGATATTGTGCCCTCAAGCCGGAATCAGCAAAAGCCTGCATCCTTATAGTTGTATTGGCGCTATTTTTAGTTGTTTGATGACAACCTATAGTTGCGATTATTGCCCTGTCGCAACAGATGAGGCTGTAGTGGTACCCGAAGCTACAAGACCGGCCGGGCCGTAAACCGAATTTGCAATTCAAATAGATACTTTGTACGTTTGCTTTATAAAAGTTCTTATCAGCGACATAATTTTAATTGCTTCGTTCACTCTTGGGGTTCGATGTTTGTATCCGTCATAAATGAGATTTTCAGGAAACATCGAACTTATTATTTTCCTTTTTTGCTCGACGGTTCCCCTCTTCATATAAAACATCAAGCTTTGAGATGGTAAAAACCGCTTTATCCCAAAGTGACGAAACATCATTTTGAGCACTAATTGAAGCAGTCAGTTTAACTTCGAGCTTATTAATCTTCTGCTCACTTTCACTCTTAATTAATCTATAGTCTGAAGCGTCTAAATCCTCACTTAGTAATCAATTTCTTGCTTTAACAATCTTACCTTGGTGTACGTAGCAAATTTTATATATGGTTTTATAAACCAAGAAATTGTTTATGGGTGCAATCATAACGGCGATGTCCAAAATTATAGACTATTCTGTTGACGTAGTAGCGGTAAAAATTGGGTTAAAGACAGCGATCAAAAACAAAAAAGCCGCCGTTGCAACGGTGGCTTTTTTGGATGCAATTATTTTGTAGTTATGGTTCCCCGCTGATGGAACAACATGGGTTACCTACTGTAGGGCTTGTGTTCGGAGGGCAATTACGTACAGTCGGGCAATTAATGGTTGGGCCAGGACATGGGCCGCAAGGACTGGTATCTCCCGCAAAGGTAGCTCCGCCTAAAACGGCTCCTGTTTCTGCTGCCATTAAGTTGCCAATCCATTTTTTCTGCAAGACAAGCTTACGATCAAGACTCAAATGCCTCTTTTTCATATGACTTCATTTTTTTATGAACTACAAACATAGTTCGAGTCACAGCAAAAAAAATGCAGTGAATATTTGTATACAAGGTGATTTTATGTTGGCTAACTATCGAAATTTCTCATCAATCTCATCCTCAATCGCATTTTTCATATCATCCAGATAGGTGGTCTCCAAGATACACAACAAGGTTGCAACGATAGGTAGAGAGCTACTTTCACTCTATTATTATAGTTCTGCAACCTACTCAAAATGGAGCTTGGAATGAAATTATTGAAGCTGCGCAAGATATTAATGCGGTTCCTAACTCACATCATTTCATAGATGATATCATAGAGCGATTAGGATATTCAAAAAATGATTACAAAGAAATCGTAAGCCTCTTATCAACACTTTCTTTTTGGAATGCATACACCAAGCCAATTCGTGATTGGCTAGATTCTAAAAAGCAATCTTTCCTCTTGGTTTGACATGAGAAATTTTATTTTATGAGTGCCGACATTCTATTCAAATCAGCAATCAAAAAGTTCGACTTTTGCACCAAGAGGGTTCACTGAAAGCCACTCACTAGAGTGGCTTTTTTGTTTAAAAACGCTTAAAACAATTCAAAACGGACGTTTCCTGCAAAAAATGGAACAAGCGAAAAAGTTAGGGGGAAGGAACGATTATGTAAACGTTTCGGATCACGCTAAAAAGTGTTCTATAAGGAACATTGAGGCCTGGCATAGTGTCGGCCACACCAGAAGTGTGTCGTGCCTGCATATAAGGGTGGCATGGCGGCACCCGAATGCTATTGGGACGCAACCATACCGCTATTAGTGAGATTGTTTGCAGGGAACTAAGGTTTATTGCTGAAAAAACAACCCTGCAATTGCTCCGTAGGAGCAAAATGTCTGTAGACAAATAAACAAATAACCTTCTTAATTGCTCCGTAGGAGCAAAATGTCTGTAGCAGAAAAACAAACGACCCTATAATTGCTCCGTAGGAGCAAAATGTCTGTACCCAAAGAACAAACAACCCTGCAATTGCTCCGTAGGAGCAAAATGTCTGTAGACAAATAAACAAATAACCCTTTAATTGCTCCGTGGGAGCAAAATGTCTGTAGCAGAAAAACAAACGACCCTATAATTGCTCCGTAGGAGCAAAACAAGCGAAAAGGGTACCAGATTGATTTGTTTTGGTGTCCTCGATTAGCCCTATGGCTTGTGCAGGTAGGGTTCTAGGTTCGAGCGGCTATTCGCCTCACCATTTGTCTTAAAACGTAAACATAAATCGGTTAAAGAAAAAATGACCTTAATGAAGTAAAGAAGGTAGACCTTTGCGATAACAACAAATGAAATAGAAAAAAGCGCCGCTATGGATTTCAACAGTTACCTCGAAATATTCCAGGATGCATCCCGTCAGCTTGATGAAAAAGTCCTGATCAAAAAAAATATTGATGTGGCGGTCGGTGTTGTTTTAAATTCTGTTTTTTTGAAACTCTATAAGCGGTCTTGGTCGTCTCCACATCAAGACCCATTGACAGCAGAATCCCGGATTTTTTTCTCCATTTGGGTCAATCAGGAGTCAATTGATAAGAACAAATTGCTTTATAATGTCCATGCCTTAAAGCTTAGAAAATTACCGGGCTATACGATACAAAGCAACAAGTTTGCGGCTGTCTTCCGGGCAGGCTTTAAAGAATATCAAGAACAATGGCCAAACGTTAGTGTATCCTTTGGTCCGCTTACCTTAATGCAAGGCTGGCTTGGTATCGAGATCGATCATTTTCAATTTCAGATCTTAAATCTGGCCAATTCTTTCCTCGAAATAGAAAGTTTGATTGACAAAACACTTTTTGCTTTTAAGCAGCACTAATCGTCGCAGGATTTTTCTTCAGCCATAGCAACAGGGCATATTTTACGATATACGATGCGCAGTGGTGCACGTAGACGATACCGCTTTTCCCAATGCCTCATTTACGACCTCGTGATCACTATATAAAAGGACCCACTTCGGGCAAGTATCCCGCTATGAAGGTATTTACAATAGACCTGGGCGTGAGTACTGTTACCGTTTTTCCGGGAGGGAGAATGATATTTTTCGTGTAACCTTCAGGTGTCCATAAATGCAGGACACCCTGATACAGCACATATGCGTCCTGGTCAATGGCAATAAAACATCCGTCGGGCAAGGTATCCAGTACATCTTCATAAACGATCTTTTTCCCGTTTGGATCAATCCTTTCCCGGTGCAGAATCTCATCTATCTTCTGAATGGAGACATTATCCATAAAGCCATACCCGGGATTACCCTTCAGCCAGAGAGCTTTGAAACGCTGATAATCCTGCCGGCGACATTCAAAACAGGGCCGGTGGCCGGAGGCAAAGGCGGTAGCCTCATCCCGGAAGAAAAGCTCTGTATACCGATGCGGGGCCATTACCTGCCGTTGCCGCCCGTTAAACGCCAGCAAGCAGGTTAACCAGGCCTTGAGCTTAAACGGGCGAACGATCTGTTGATCATCCTTGTGGAGCTGACCACGGTTTCCCATCCAACTGCCACGGGCTGCTGTTTTGATGATTTCCCCAAATGGTGTGACACGGTTTTGTAACATCGGATATGTTTTTAGCGAATGATATGCCGAACGGCCTATCAAGCAATTGAGCCAGGGGAGGCGATGAATTACGCAAATAAGTTTTACAACCCGATCAACACAATTTTACGACACCTGTTCACCGGGGTTTGTGAAATTTCTTAATCAAGAACGCATCCTTTAGTAATTTGTATTTTCACAAGTGTTAGTAATATTGCCGTTCACTTTCTCTGTCTGTTCATCACCAATAAGTCAAGGACCGGCGGATGTTTTGTTTCCTATACTGGCATAGTCAGCTAAAGTAATGCAAACTGATCTAAAATTAAGCCGATGTCTTATGACTATCTATTGCCATTAGTAAAATGCGTGATTCATTTTGCGCCGGTTTTAGCTCAATAATACCGTAAACAACCAAACCACAGTAACACATAACTAACGCATGATCCAATTAGGCTACACAGAGAACATTCATTTATTGTCCGAGCAAGCGATATTTTTTTTGTATTCCATATTAGCTGAAGAAGAAAAGCGCAGGATTGAAAAATTGTATCGCTGGCATGACCGGCAGGCTTCACTCCTGGGCAAATTTTTGCTTTATCAGCTGCTTGGCGGCCAGGAAAACGATAAAGAGATCCTCTCCCGGTTGACTTATTCGCAATATGGGAAGCCCTTGCTGGAAGGCACAGGTATATCCTTTAACATCAGTCATTCCGGAGACTATGTTGTATGTGCCGTATCGGAGCAGCAGGAGATCGGTTTGGATATCGAAAAAGTTGAAAACGTTCAGCTGGATGATTTTACCGGAACGCTTTCTGAAGATGAATTTTCGCATATCATAAAATCACCACAAAAAAACTTAACATTCTTCAAAACCTGGACCAAAAAAGAGGCCATTTTAAAGGCAAGAGGCAGTGGAATCGTGAGTGATATGTCCGGCTTTAAACAGATTGATGAAGGTGTTGTTACCTTCCGGCAGGAATCTTTTTTTGTAACGGAAATCGATATCGATCCCCAATATTGCTGTACGCTGGCGGGAACCAGGATGCATGAGCCTGTCCGGAAAATAAAACTCATTCCGGAGGAGCAAATCCCCGGATCATTTTTCTCGTAAAAAAATATATTATTTTAGTAACAACTAAAATACAATTATGTAAATGCCTTATTTATTGAGGAATACGGCAACTTGCGCATTCTACAAAGAAAAACAAGTGTAGTCCTAAATTATCTTTAAAATCCTGCGATTTTAAAAGAGTAACAGACAAATTCAAATTTGATCTGGAAAATTTTCTTCAAATTTACACCCACCAAACACTTAAACGATTGACATCGTATGTTACCCCTAACTTCAAATCAAAGAGCAATTTGGTTTGATCAAAAGTTATTTCCCAATGCTTCCTTGTATAATGTTCCCGCCTATACTCGTATCAAAGGTTCTATCGACCCTGCAGCATTTGGAAAAGCTATTGGTATCCTTATTGCGCAAAGCGACGTATTACGTGCACAGTTTCACGAGATTGATGGCGTACCCCAACAAGTATTCAAACCTTTTGATCCTTCCGGTGAGCCTCCGTTAAACATCATTGATTTTTCCCGCCACGCAGATAGCGAAGAGGCCTGTATGTCCTGGATGAAGACGCAATCGGCGCAGCCTTTACGATATGCAGCGCATGAACTGTATTCCTTTGCCCTGCTGAAAAAATCGGGCCACGAATACTTCTGGTACCTGAACCTGCACCATACCATTTCGGATGCCTGGAGCAATGCCGTAATGATCAAAAGGCTGGCGCATATCTATGACGGGCTGTTGCAGGGAACAACCGTAACCACGGAAACCCTGTTCCCTTATGCCGCTTATGTAGCAGAGAATTTACGGTATCAAAACACATCTTCCTTTGCAGATGATGCCGCTTATTGGCAAAACAGGTTTGCCACCATTCCCAAACCCGTTACCGTAGGCATAAAGGAGGATAAAAAGGATTTGTCCCTTGCCCGGAGCATGCGTAAGCGCCTGTTCCTGGAAGATGCTTTTTACCAGCAGATACAGGCCTTTGCTGCAGCGCAGGAGGTTACGGTTTTTCATGTTTTCCTGGGCGTCCTCTACACCTATTTTTCGCGCATCAACCAGACGGACGACCTGGTGATCGGTGTTCCGGTATTGAACAGACCCGACGATTCGTTTAAAAATACAGTGGGTCTTTTCGTAGCCGTACTGCCGGTGCGCCTGCAGTATAAGGCGCCGGTCTCTTTCGAAACTCTGGTAAGGTTCATCAGGGACACTTTCAGGGAAGATATGCAACACCAACGGTTTCCCCTGGATGAAATCGTGCGGATGGTGAAAGCGAAGGCACCCGAGCTCCCTTCCCTGTACGACATTACGCTTTCCTTCGAAAAGCAGAATTATAATACACCCATCAACGGGTTCGAAACCGAAACGGCTTCCATAGCCCGTGAAGGTGAGAAGGAGCCTTTATCTATTTTCGTACGGGGCGGTCATCCGGGCGAAACGGTAAAAGTGGATTTTGACTTCAACCTGGGCCACTGGGATGAATACTACATGGACCGGTTCATGGAACAATTCCCGCTTTTATTCCAAACGCTGATCCGGACGCCGGAGCAAACAATCGACCGGGCGCCGTTGATCACGGAAGCGGCGAAAGCCCTGCTGTTACGTGCCAACCCTGCGGCGACGACCGACCCAGACACACTGGTAGCGGCCTTTGAACAAGCGGTACAGCTATATCCCGGCAACATCGCGGTAGCATTCGAAACGCACCAGCTCAGCTATACGGCGCTGAATGCACAATCCAATGCCCTGGCCCATTACCTCAGGAATCATTATCTGGTACGGCCCGGAGCGATCATTGCTTACTCCCTTCCCAAATCGCATACGGCGATCATTGTTATCCTGGGCATTCTTAAATCGGGTGCGGCTTACCTGCCCATAGACCCGGCTTACCCTGAGGAAAGAAAAGAGTTCATGCTGGAAGATTCCGGTGCCAGCCTTGTCATCACGTCGAGCGACCTGGACATCCCCGCCTTTAAAGGCGAAAGATTGTTCATGGATCATGAGGCCTATCTTCAGGAGCAAAACGGAGACCCTGTGCCCGTCAACGAACCGGATGATACCAGCTATGTTATTTATACCAGCGGCTCTACCGGCAAGCCCAAAGGCGCGCTGATCCGGCATCGTGCTGCTGTGAATATCGTAATGGAATACCTGCGGGATATGCAATTGAAGCCTTCCGAAAATTGCCTGCAGTTTGCTTCCTTATCCTTTGATGCCAGTGTGCTGGAAATATTCATGGCCTTGTTCTCCGGCGCTACCCTATTCCCTGTTTCTAAAGATACGATAGCGGACTTCAATAGCTTTGCCACGTTTATCGACGAAAAAGATATTGCAGCCCTCATCTTACCACCTTCTTACCTGCGCAACCTTGATAAAGCCAGCCTGGCCAAAGCAAGGATGCTGATGACTGCAGGTGAACCCGCTATTTCCAGGCTGGAGCTGGGTTTGCGGGACGACCAGGATTACTACAATGCTTACGGCCCTACGGAATGTACGGTATGTACTACCATTTTTAAAGAGCAGCAAAATATCAGCAGAAATGTACCGCTTGGTAAACCCATTGGCGGCATGCAGGTCTTTATATTGGATCAAAACAAAGAGCTGCTCCCTTATGGCGTTCCTGGCGAACTCTTTATTTCCGGCATAGGATTGGCCAAAGGTTATTTGAACAATCCGGCATTAACTGCTGAAAAATTTATTCCATCGCCTTTCGAGCCAGGTAAACTGATGTATCGCAGTGGCGATGTGGGCCGCCGGCTTTCCGATGGACGGATCGAGTACCTGGGCCGGTCGGATGACCAGGTAAAAATAAGAGGTCACCGGATCGAACTGGGTGAGATCGAAGTCATCTTAGCCTTGCATGCTGCGGTGCAAAACGTAGCTGTAGTGATTGCCGAACCGGCGGCGGGAGAAAAAAGTTTGTACGCTTTTGTCGTGCCCCGGGGTGAGGTTACGGTAGAAACGCTGTTCGCCTTTTTAAGGAAAGGCCTGCCTCATTTTATGATCCCCGACAGGATTTTCCTCCTGGATCGTATTCCCCTGACCATGAACGGGAAGGTGGATAAAAGAGCACTATTGGCTGCAGCAGCGCTGCAGCCTGGCAAAACATATGCTGCGCCGGAAACGGAACAGGAAAAAATAGTGGCCGGTATCTGGCAACAGTTGCTGGGCATGGAAAAAGTAAGCGTCACCGACAACTTCTTTCAGATCGGTGGCCATAGCTTAAAGGTAGGACAGTTTATCAACAGGCTGCATCAGCAAACCGGCATCCAGCTTTTATTCAGCGACGTATTCCACGCGGCAGTATTAAAAGATGTTGCCGCCCTGATGAACGGCAAACAGACAGCAACCCTAGCCGAATTGGTAAAAGTTGAAAAGCGCGATGCTTACCCCCTTTCTTCCTCCCAGAAGCGGCTGTATCTGTTGCACCAGATCGATGGCGCCGACAACAGCTACAATATACCCAGGGCCTTTTGGATAAAGGGTCCCATCGATCATCAACGACTGGAACATTGCTTCCAGACCCTGATCGACAGACATGAGATACTCAGGACTGCCTTCGAGATGCACGATGGGGTGCCGGTCCAGATCGTTAAAGAGACGCTGCCTTTCCATATTGCTATCGTAGAAGGGTCTGTCAAGGATAAAGACCAATTGATCGGCTCCTTTATCCGCACCTTCGACCTGGCTACCCCTCCCCTGCTCCGGGTACAGCTTTGCCACCTCGAACAGGAGCAGCAGCTCCTGCTCTTCGATATGCATCATATCATATCAGATGGAGTGTCGGCTGTTTTGTTTATGGAGGAGCTGATGCGGTTGTATCACGGTCAGAGCCTGGAACCGCTTGCTTTGCAGTATAAGGATTTTGCGGCCTGGCAAAACGACTTCCTGGCTTCCGGTGCGCTCAAAGAGCAGGAGGCTTACTGGCTACGGCAGTTTGCCGATGAGGTACCGGTGCTGAACCTGCAGACAGACCTGCCCAGGCCGGCACAAAAGACGTTTAAGGGCAAACGCAAGCGGGTCCAATTGCCGCAGGCGCTTTGCCTCGAGCTGGAAACAACGGCCAACCAAATGGGCTATACGCTCAATCAATTGCTGCTGGCTACGTTCAAGGTATTGTTGTACAAGTATTCGGGCAACGAGGATATTGTGGTGGGCAGCCCTGTGGCGGGCCGCACCCGGGCCGAACTGGATAAGGTGCTGGGTGTTTTTATCAATACACTGGCGCTGCGCTCTTATCCTACGGGACAGAAAACGTTCCGCGCATTCCTGGCGGAGGTAAAGCAGGCTAGTGTCGATGCATTAAAGAACCAGGAGTATCCTTTCGAGCTGCTGATCGAACAATTGGACCTGAAAAGGGATATGGGCCGTAACCCGCTTTTCGATATCATGTTCTCTTTCGTGCATGAGGACAATACGGAGCTCGCTTTGGGGGATGCTTTGCTGGAACCCGTAAAAAGCATTTATGATACCAGCAAATTCGATCTCCTGCTGGAAGGGGTAAAGTCTGCCAAGGGTATCGAGCTGAAGCTGGAATACAGTACGGATCTTTTTACCGAGGGTACGGTGACGGCGCTGCTGGAGCATTATGTACAGCTTTTAGAAGATACCCGGCTTAACCTGGACCGGTCCTTAGGCGAGATCAGGATATTGTCTGCTGAAGAAGAAAAACGCTTGCTGGCAGAGGACGTTGCCGTGCAATACCCCGATACCTGCCTGCACCTGTTGTTTGAGCGGCAGGTGACTTTGGTACCGGATCATATTGCCCTGGTGTGGCAAGGTACGGAGATATCCTATTCGGTATTGAATGAAAGGGCCAATGCTATTGCTGCTGCAGTACAAGCGGCGGTACCGGGTGTGCGCAA
>NZ_QVNU01000007.1 GCF_003545715.1 Taibaiella koreensis | reverse complement strand
TAAGGACCGTTATCTGTAGTGTTTGCTCGGCAACTATCCGCTTATACTGCGATAGCTCTGCCTCAAGCTCCTTAAGCTTTTTAAGCTGAGCTACCTCCATGCCTGAATACTTACTTTTCCACTGGTAAAAGGTGGGCTGGCTTATACCATGCTCACGGCAGATGTCTGCTACTGATTGCCCTCCTTCCTGGGCCTTGAGGATGCCAAGAATCTGGCTCTCTGTGAATTTGCTCTTTTTCATATTGTCTTCCCTTTTTAAAGATAGCACTTCTCTAATTTTATGTGCTACGGTTTATAGGGAAGCTTTCAAATAGATCTGCTCCAGCTTAATGTCGTTGATCTTGTATTCAAAATTCAGAAAAGCAAGTAATTTACTTCGTGTCGTACGCCATCTGCTAAGTGTCCCTTTAGCCAATTTCTGCTTCTCTACCTTTTTTTCCATTTTTTCAATCATGAAATCAATGGTCTGCAAAAGGGATTTGGTTTCATCAGGCTTCTTCTTATTCTGGTAAGATGCTTTTACCATTTCGGCGGAAACGTAATCGTGTTGGGCGGCAAGCAGGTCATAATGCTGTCGGAGCTTCGCCTTTACGCGGTCAATCGTTCCGTTGATCTGCCTGGAGTCGATACTGCTGCCTATAGCAATACCGGCTTCCTGGTTCCACATTTCAGGATTGACCTTGTGGCCTAATGACATTTCTGCCCGTTTACTGTCGACGGTCAGCCTCACAGTAATAGGGACTTTCCCATCTTTTGATGTTTTTGATTTCTCCAATATTAGAAGCATGGAGAGCTTTTCATTAACCTTCATAACACAACTTTTTAGGTGGACGAATGATCGCTCGAACCTAAAACCCTACCTACACAAACCTTCGGGTCAATCGAGGGTACCAAAATAAACAAATAAGTTTGGTACCCTTATGGGTACCCTTTTCGCTTGTTTTGCTTTGTATCTGATTGTTATGACTTTTTTTAAAAAACGCTGATTTTGAATTGTTTTAAGCGTTTTTAAACAAAAAAAGCCACTCTAGTGAGTGGCTTTCAGTGATTCCGCTGGGACTCGAACCCAGGGCCCATACATTAAAAGTGTATTGCTCTACCAACTGAGCTACGAAATCGACCGCTACTCGTTCGTTGAACGGAGTGCAAAAGTAAAGGCTTTGCTTTTAATTTCAAAAAAAGAGCCTCCTTTTCTTTCAAATATTTTTAGTATCTATACAAAGTAGCCAGGTAACTCCTTTTCTTATATTTGCCTCAACAAAAACTGACTATAGCATCTCCTTCATGAAATATTGCTTGCTATTACTGGCGGCTATTTGCCTTTTTTTCCCAGGCCAAGCCCAGCGTTTTAGCTACCGGCGGGATTATGAGCCTATGCTCCGGCGTAGCAAAGACCCGGCCGATGCGGTCTGCTATACCCGCCTGTTGCCCCGCTTTCTTAAAGGCGACAGCACCCTCAGCATATCGGAAATGCTGTACCTCATGATCGGATACACCGGACGAACACCCTTTACACCTTACGATGACTTGGTTACGGAAAAGCGGATATACGAATACAACAATAAAGCGCAGTACCAGACAGCAATTCACCTGTGTGATTCTTTCCTGAAGCGGCGTCCGCTCAACCAGCAGGCCATTATCGAGAAGGCCTATGCCTTCCACAAGCTAAACCGGCAGGATAGCGCTACCTGGTATAAGGCCCAGTTTGGCCGCTTGATGGCTGCAATGGATTGGAGCGCCGACGGGCGCACGCCCGACCATGCTATGTTTGCCATCGGTCCCCGTGACGGACAAAATTTCATCGACAAATATTACCATGCCGATCTGGGGCGTTCGGGCTCTGCAGAAGACAGCGACGGAAATTTTTGCGATATGTTGGAAATGAAATTCAAAAAAGGCGGGAAAGCACAATCCGTTACCCTTTATTTTGCCATACAGCATGCAGTCAATACTACTGCCGCGCCCCGGCGTCCGCAGCAACCATCTATGTCTAAACAGCGATAGTGATGAAAGCGCTTATACACCAATTCTTTGACGACTATACCCGGCGGTTCAACGATGCGCTCAATACTGAGACGCCCGATATCGAAGGCATGGCAGCGTGCTTTGCTTCCTGCTTTGTAGAGGCCGGACTAGCCGGTATTCATTGCAGCAGGAACAATACACAACTTCGCGACATGCTCCCTAAAGGATTTGCTTTTTACCGTAGCATCGGCGCCGTATCTATGAAGATAGGATCAAGGGTCATTACCCCACTCGACAAATGCCATGCCATGGTCAGGATCCACTGGCAAAGCCTCTATCGCAAACAAGAAGGGAACCGGCTGGAGATAGGCTTCGATGCGCATTACTTTGTGCAGGTCATCGATGGCACGGTGAAGATCTTTGCCTGCGTAACCGGCGATGAGCAAAAACAGCTTCAGGAAAAAGGCCTGACGCCTTATTCCTGATTTGAAGTACAGTCCCCGTCGACACTACAACCTGCGCTCCGCTTCGCTGATAGCCAGATCATTAATGCTCGCATAGCGTTTCCGCATAAGGCCCTGCTCATCAAATTCCCAGTTCTCATTGCCATAAGCCCGGAACCATTGTCCTTCAGCATTACGGTACTCGTACTCAAACCGCACGGCGATGCGGTTATCCATAAAGGCCCACAGCTCCTTCCTGAGCTTATAGTCCAGCTCACGCTCCCATTTGTCCTTGAGGAAAGCAACAATCTGCTCGCGGCCGTTAAGAAATACGGAACGGTTGCGCCATTCACTGTCGGGCGTGTAAGCCAGGCTTACCCTATGGGGATCTTTTGTATTCCAGGCATCTTCTGCCAGCTGTACTTTCAATGTCGCCGTCTCGAGGGTGAACGGCGGTAATGGCGGTCTCTGTTCCATACAGATCGTGTATTTGCGTCCTGCAAAGATAGACCAGATCCCGCTCCCGGGATGGTAGCGATCCACCGATATGTGGTATTTTTTACCGGTCGGCGCTTTCCATAAAAAGAAACAGCATTTCAGCCGGCCGCCGGAGATACGATGGTCAATTGCTTAAAGCCTGGAAAAGACTTTGCAGTTCGGGATAGCACTGCGGCCTTACTTTCCGGAACCGGAATTGTCCCTTTCCATTGTAGACCTGCTTAAGACAGGGATAGCCGGGGCCGTTCAATATAGTCCTTACTTTGTCGGGGTTGACATTGAGACAGAGATGATAGCCCACCATCTGCAAAGCCGCAAACAACTGCGGTTCGGCCCTTTCCTGGCTTTTGTGCACCAGGTAAATGGTATCTCTCTGGTCTACGACAGTCTCCATTTGTCCGGCATAGTTCCGGAGATAGCCCGACAGCTCCCTAAAGTGAGGCAGAAGCGGCTGATGATAATAGCTGGTCAACGGATGAAACAGTATTTTTTGCAAACATAAAAGATACCGCTAACCTGTGCGAACAGCCAACATCAATATGTGAGGATGAATGCAGGCAACGGTTTGCTACAGGCGTAGACACGTCAGCATGCGTTCAATACTATTTCATCCATGGATATGTAGCAACGGGCCACATGCGTTATTCTGTCAGGCCATCGAACATCGCCAGCATATGCGCCAGTCCTCCCGGGCTATGTAATATTTCTGTCTGGTCCATGGTAAGCCGCGCCGTCTCCCCTGCCCTGCTACGCATCTCCTGCTCGTATACTGCTATTGCCTGCCGGGTAGTAGCATGGTCTCCCATAAGGCAAAGACTCAGCTCCAGGGCATCGAGCATGGCCATGTTCACGCCTTCTCCCGCATAAGGCGGCATCAGGTGCGCCGCATCGCCCAGCAAGGTAATATCCGGCTGCGCTTCCCAATGCTGATCCGGTGGCATACAATATTGCGGGCGTGGCACAAAGGGCATAGTTGCCTGTTCTACCAGGGCCGACCAACTATCATCCCAGCCCTGGAACGCCTGACGGAACCAGGACAGTACCTCCCCTTTGTTCCCGAAGTCGATACCGCGCCACCAATCTTCAGCAAGCTTGCCGCCGGTGTAGAATACCAGGCTGCCGTCGCCCTTTGAGCTTAGTATTAATGTCTTTTCATCTCCCAGCACAAAAAGCTTGCCGCCATCGAGCCGCTGATGCAGCAAGGGTACGGTAACGGCCGACTGGTATACACTACCTTCAACCATGGTCACGCCGGAATAAAAGGGCTGCACAGCGGTGACCAAAGGCCTTACGACCGAGCGTGCACCATCGGCGCCGATGAGAACATCGGCCATTACCGTCTGGCCATTTTGAAAGGTCAGTTCCCAACCACCTTCCGCCTTCCGCTGCAAGGCCGTCAGCTGGCGATCCCATATTACGGTACCAGGCTGCAGCGACGCCAGGAGCAGATCGCGCAGGGGCCCTCTGTCGATCTCGGGCCGGAACAGGGCGCCATCATCATCATTCATCGGCTCGTCAAAGAGCAGGTTGCCCTGCTTATCCGCAATGCGCAGCTTATCGGCCCCGGGACGGTAACTCATCCGGAAGGCATCCATAAGACCTGCCGCTTCCAGCGCCCTTAGTCCCGACGCCACATGCAGGTCAAGCGTAGCGCCCTGTACCCGTACTTTTTCACTGGCATCGCGTTCGTATACCTGTACGGCAATGCCTTTCTGTTGCAGCAGCCTGGCAAGGGTAAGGCCTCCCGGACCACCGCCCACGATGGCCACTGTCTGATTCATGATCTCATTCATGTTATGATCGTTTGTACTTGTTTATTGATTTAAAAAACTGTCCATTGCGATATGCAAATAGGTAGACGATTTATTTTCCTGGCTTCTTCAGTCCCCTTATGACGGCTGCGGCAGCATCCAGCACCAGTTTTTCCGTAATGATCTGTCTGGGGCGGTCCCGGTATTCGAAATATTCCTGCACCAGGTCGAATAAAGGTGCAAACAGCAGGGCGCGGAGCACCTCATGCGGATAGCGGGGCAACAGGCCGGCACGAACGTGCCGTTGCAGGAACCGGTGTATGGGCGCAAAGAATGCCCCCATGCCGATATCCCGCTCCTGGTAAGCCTTGTTCAATAAAGGTGAAGACCGCCCATACTGCATGAGCACAAAACGCTCCCGGTTCTTCCTGAAGTAATGAAAAGTATTGCGCCAAATGGCGGTCACGCCCGCATCAAGCGTCATATCTTCGGAGAAATCCTTCAATACAGCTGTCTCATAAGCGCCCAGCACGACATCGATAAACAGCTTGACCAGCAGATCCTCTTTGTTTTCATATTTGATATAGATCGTACGCGGCGATATGCCTGCAGCCTTGGCCAGGCGCTGCATGCTCAGGTTTTCCAATCCTTCTTCGGCGATGATCCTGAGCGCTTCCTGCCGGATGGCCTCTTCTTTGACGACACTTTTGGGGCGCATATATAGAATAATTATAGCACAAAAGTAAGTAAACGATTATTTACTTAAAATAGATTTTAGCTATAGATAAAAAACACAAAGGATCGGGGGATTGCGGGCGGCATGACCTACTTGTATGTAACTGCCCAGTAGGACAATATCGTTCAGCTAAGTATTTTTCAAAGGAAAATTGCTTTAGTTAACCGCTGAGGTCGCTAAGGTGTATGCAAAGGGCCCAAAGACCTGCACGAAATACTTCATCAGGTAGTATTTTCCTGCTAAAAGGGAACAAGCCGGTAGCGTACGACGGAGCTGATCAGCTTGTCCCGGAGCGAAATGGAAGCGCTAAGAATATCTTGCTTCTTGAATAAGCAACCCTGCCATTGCTCCGTAGGAGCAAAAGGTCTGTAGACAAAGAAAAAAGCAATCCTGATATTGCTCCGTAGGAGCAAAATGTCTGTAGACAAAGAAAAAAGCAACCCTGCCATTGCTCCGTAGGAGCAAAATGTCTGTAGACGATTAAACGTCCCATATTGATTCAGCGGCAACTGACCTGAAAAAGAGAACCCGGCGCGATCGTAAATTCCCGTTTCAGGGACACGCCAGCTTTGAGTCTTCGGAATGGATAGACAATATTCATGCGGTTGAAATCATCCGCATCTTTCTCATATTCCTCGCCCTCGGTATAGTTCATCGGACTGACATATGCTTGCTTTTTGCTATTGTAGGTATAATTGAGTGTGTCTCCCGACACATCGGGCGCTTCGTTGTACCGGGGATTAAAAAACACGGTATCCGGGTCGGGGTTAGCGTTATTAAACGCGTCCAGGAATTCCCGTTCCTCCTCCGCATCGATAGCGCCGGCGGGGGCGATATCCTCTTCCGAAAAGGCCAGCCCTTTCGGTGTAAGGCGGGCCATAAAAGGGCGGTACTCGCCATGGGGCGTAAAGTAGGCCGCGATAAAATCGTTATAGCCTTCCAAGTTCTGAAAGGGATACAGCAAGGATGCCTCCGGCATGTCTCCGTTCCCATAAGGCTTATCTGCAAAAACAAAATCCTTTTTAACTCCCGGGAAGCAGTACACATAAGGATAGCTGAAACAGTTCGGATCGGGATTGAATACGCGCTGCAGCAAAGGCGTCGCCATCTCCACCCCAATAGTCCCGATAAAGGTCTCTTCATCGGAGAAGCGCTGAAAACAGATACGGGTGCTGTCCTTCTGATCCGGGTTGTGCCGGCCGTATAGCTGGAAACGGGCCGCGGGTGTACGCGGCGTAAAGGTCACAAGGTTATTTTTCGATAGCTCCCAGATACCCGTCTGTGCGCCTCCAAAAAAGACAATAACATAACGGTGGTTCTTCAATACATAAAGGTAGCTGGCGCCTTGCGGATCGCCTTTTACGCCGCGGTTGTATTTTCCATAAATGGCGCCGGTATCCTGTGCCATAGCAACAGGACCGGCATTGCCACATTGCAGCAGGAAAACAGTGATGGCTCCGGCCAATGCAGACTTCATACGGTTCCTTGACATAGGCTAAAGATAATGCATCCCCTTAAGACGCTGTACAGGATTGGATATCCGCTCTCTTCCGGAACGAATGTGCAGGAAGATAGATGCAATGTGCACACACTGGCACCTTACCTGCTGCAACATATTTTTCGTACCTTAACACCATACTGCCAAGAAAGCCATGCCCGATACCGCTCATTTCCTGGACCGCATCTTCAGCCCCGATCATTTTAGCAAAGAAGAGCTGGCGCTGATCCGTTCCCAATACACGCAGGTCCACTTTAAGAAACAGGACTACCTGCTGCGGGAAGGCCGCACCGCACAACATTACTGGTTTGTGGAGCGCGGGTTTATCCGCTCCTTTGCCATCGACACCCGCGGCAACGACATCAGCACCAATTTCTACACTACAGGGAATATCGCGATCGACTGGCCTTCTTTTTTTCTTCGCAGCCCTACCCGGGAAAACATGCAGGCGCTTACAGACTGTACCTGCTGGCAGCTGGGCTTCGAGCGCTTTCAATCCCTGTTTCACAGTATCGAACGTTTTCGCGAGCAAGGTCGCACCACCCTGGTGGGCAGCTATTTCGAGCTCAAAAACCGGAGCATATCCATGATCGCCGACCCGGCCAAAGACCGGTATAAGCGGCTGCTGGAAGAAAAGCCGCACATCCTGCAAAATGTTTCCCTGAAGCAGATCGCAACCTACCTGGGCATCACCGATACCTCACTCAGCCGCATCCGTAAGGAACTGGCGCAGGAACAATAGCCGCCGCATTATTTCTTGTCTTATGGCAAGTGCTTTCCTGTCAGCCGCCGGTAATTTTGTATCCATCATTCACACAAAAAAATGATTATGGA
Organism: Taibaiella koreensis; assembly: GCF_003545715.1. Taxonomy (GTDB): domain Bacteria; phylum Bacteroidota; class Bacteroidia; order Chitinophagales; family Chitinophagaceae; genus Taibaiella; species Taibaiella koreensis. The sequence continues at coordinate 441,153 of NZ_QVNU01000007.1, read as the reverse complement.
AAAGCTACAGGATTTTATGATGCTGTTCCGGCTGACACCGGACCCCAATCACCAGCCTACCGCAACAGAGCTGAGCAGGCAAAAACAACAATGGGGCGAATGGATCGCCGGTATTGCTGCGGCGGGCAAGCTGGTTGGCACCACCCAGCTCGGCTTCAATGGCAAACAGTTGTCGGCAGATAACAGGGTGCTGGATGGCATTCATCTTGCAGGGCAAACAGCCGTCGGCGGCACCCTTACAGTAAAAGCAGGAAGCCTGGACGAGGCATTGCAACTGGCACAGGGTTGTCCTATCCTTCATATCGGCGGCAACGTTGAGATCAGGGACACCATCCCTCATTCCTTTTAATACGACCTGCTTATGAAAACAATATTCGACCCCGAAACACGGGCTGCATTGACCGGGAGGATCGGCCGTCTCGAACAGGGATGTAAAGCGCAATGGGGAAAGATGAACGTATACCAGATGCTGAGGCACTGCCAGAAAAACGAAGAACTGTTCCTGGGACACAAGCTGTACAAAAGACTGCTGATGGGACGGCTGTTGGGGAAAATAGCGCTCAGGGACATACTCCGGGATGAGCGGCCCATGAAGCATAATCAGCCTACACACCCTGAATTCAGGATCAGGGAGAACGGCGACAACATCAAGGGCGAGCGAGAACGCTGGATCGCGCTGCTGAAAGCCTATGATGCTTATCCTCTCCGGGAATTGGTGCATCCTTTTTTCGGCCTGATGACGAAGGAGCAGATCGGCCGCTTCGTCTATAAGCATACGGATCATCACCTGAGACAATTCGGTCTTTAATAGCTGGCAATCGATGGTGCAATTTCCAAGTGATAATTCCAAGTGAATAATTGGCAATTTCCAAGGGAATAGTTGGCAATAGGTAGTTGGCAATATTCAAATCCCAATACCCAAATCCCAATACCTAATACCCAATACCTAATACCCAATACCTAATACCCAATACCTAATACCTAATATGCTACCCATCTTGTTTGCCGCGCTGCTGCCGACCGCAATGTTTTTATTATATCTGGGTACCGGAAGAGACAAGCGCCTGCTGGTCGTATGCCTGGCGTGGACTGTGGCCACGGGTATACTCGCCGGCTACCGCTTTTTTGAGAACACAAAGGCAATGCCGCCGCGGATGCTACTGGCCATCGTTCCGCCATTGGTTTATATTACCTGGTACGTAAGGAGAACGCCGGCCAGCCGCTTGCAGCCAGCATACCTGCTGGCGATACATACGCTGCGTCTGCCGGTGGAGCTTATCCTGTACCAGCTATATCTACAGGCAAAAGTTCCTGTATTGATGACTTACAGAGGCTGGAACTTCGATATACTGACCGGCATATCGGCGATCCTACTGCTGCTGACCGGCATTACCCGTCGCAGCAGCGCCGGCGCCGCTGCTCTTTTCCGGATCTGGAATATCATCGGGCTTGTTCTCCTGGCTATTATCGTTGGCATAGCCGTATTGTCGGCGCCGCTTCCCTTGCAGCGGCTGGCTTTCGACCAGCCCAATGTCGCCCTGCTTTTCTTTCCCTATACCTGGCTACCAGCCGTGGTGGTACCCGTGGTACTGCTATCGCATCTCCTTTGCCTGAAGCGTAAGGTAATATGATGGTAAAAGACCAACAGGCGAAGAGGCCATCTCAAAAGGCCTCTTCGCCTGTTACGATCCTAAATCCTGCCGATAGATCAGGCATTAAGGCCGCCGTCGATAGTAATCGCCGTGCCGGTAATGAAGCGCCCTTCTTCGCTGGCCAGGAAGGCCACCAGGCCGGCAATGTCGTCGCCGGTACCGTATTCAGACAGGGCCATCCGGCTCCGGAGGAAATCGGCCAACTCGGTGTCGGAAGGATTCATGTCGGTATTGATAGGACCGGGCTGTACCAGGTTAACAGTAATATCACGGCCGCCCAGGTCGCGTGCAAGGCCACGGTTGAAGCCTGTAAGGGCCGCCTTACTCATCGTGTACAAGGTAGATTGCGGTCCCAGGGCATTTTCGGCCATATTACTACCGATAGTAATGATCCTTCCACCGGCGGGCATCTGCTTTGCTACGGCCAGCGCCGCCACATAAACGGCGCGTACATTGACCCCCATTAGCTGCTCATAGTCGTCGAGAGTATGCTCCTCAAAGGCACGGCCGATGTAGATACCGGCATTGTTGACCAGTATATCTACAGGGCCTTCTTTGGCGATGGTACCGGCTATAGCTGCAGTAAGCGCCGCAGGATCGCCACTGTCGGCTTGTACGGCACGGGCATAGCCGCCATCTGCTTGTATCGCCGCTACCACCGCTGTGGCTTGTTCCTGTGACCTGGAGTAGGTCAATATAACCCTGGCGCCCTCGGCAGCCAGTCTTTTGCTGATCGCCACACCCATTCCCCGTCCGCCGCCGGTAATAAAGGCGGTCTTGTTTTCCAATCGTTTCATATACAGTTTCAAATTTTTATTCAAAAGTAGCGGCAACTGCTTAAATTTGTCCGTACGTATTAAATTGTATGGTACTAACAAAAAAGTAAGAAATGAGAAAAGAGAGCTCTACCAACGCCCTGAATGAAAAGCTGCTTAACGATAGCTGCGGCATGGCCAATGCCTTATCTGTACTGGGCGGCCGCTGGAAGCCGGCTATCCTGTGCCGGCTTGTTCATGGTAAGATGCGCTACAGCGATCTGAAGAACAGTATTGTCAATGTTTCGGAGCGTATGCTGATTGCGCAGTTGCGCGAGCTGGAGAAAGACCAGGTGATCCGCCGTATCGTGCATCCCGTAGTGCCGCCTAAGGTCGAGTATGAGCTTACGGAACTGGGAAAGACCATGAAGCCATTGCTGAAGGCTATGTCGGACTGGGGCAATATGCATCGGCGCAGTACGGAGCCGGAGTTTGAGCCGGCACACAATGATTGTGTGCTCACCTAAGCCGACCATAACAGGTAAAATGCCCGCCGCACAGCGCCAGAGGACAGTCTGGCCAATCAATGTTACCGTCTAAGCACTTTGTAGCGTATTTTACCTCCGGTAAATAAAAAAAAGCACCAGAAGGTGCTTTCCCTGTTGTATTGCCTGTACCAACATATATAACCAAAACCTTTTGCTGAGCGTCTTTTATGCTTGCATCAACCGGTAATATTACAGTAGACAAGTCAAAAGTAGGCCGCCTTCTCCAGGGACACAATACCCGCAAAAGAGTAGTTTCAACTACCTGCTTTCCCGGATTTTTATTCCGGTGAAATTCCTTTTATTTTGTTTTTTCATGATCCGTCCCTTTCACCTGCTCATCGGGCTGCTGCTATTGCTATCGCAAGCCGCGGCACTACCGGCGCAACCGGCAGGCGACCGCTATGATGACAGTATGCAGGTATTGCTCCGGCGCCCTCTTCCGGACAGTATCAAAGCGAGGTTGCTGCTTGAGCTGGCCAACTACTGGAAGGCTAACGACAAAAGCCGGTCGCGGCTTTACCTGGATCAGGCCAGGCCATTGGCTGAGCGGCACGACTATCTGCGGGGTATCTATTACTGGAGAGAAGGCAGTTTTTGGTACCCATCGGATCCGGACCGCTGTCAATCCTACTTGCTGCAAGCCGACAATCTGTTACAGTCCTACAAAAACAGGGAAGCCTTACAGATGCGATCCAAGATATGGTGGGGCTATGCCAGTTGCCTGCAGCTAAAGGAAGACGACCTGTCGTATGCCGACGTTATCATAAATAAGGCTATTCCGCTGGCACGCCAGGCCCGGGATTCGACGCTGATGGGGATACACTATAAGAGCCTGGGTGTTCTGTTTATGAATGCCGGTCAGTATGATAAGGCCGAACATTACCTCCATCAATCGCTGGCGCTCACACGTTCCGTCGCCAACAATACCAAAGGGCTGCTGCATATCTATGCATGGCTGGGAGAAACGTATATTTACCTCGGACGCTTGCCCAAAGCCAAAGCCGTGCTGGACACCATGCGATTACTACTGCCCGGGGTTCCGGGCGCTAAGATGCGTATGGGCTATCATAAGGTATCGGGGTTATATTTTCACCATGCACACCAATATGCCCAGGCCTTGTCCAGCTTCAACAACGGTTTGTCGGCTGCCGGCTCCGACGATTACCTGAGCCATAACGAGCTTACCTTCCTGAAGATAAAAACGCTGATCGCTGCCGCCCGTTACCAGGAAGCCGATACACTGATGAAGACATTCATGGCAGGGGAAGGCATCACTAACCTTACCGGGACACAGATGCCTGTTTATGAGGCTATGGCAGAATTATATGCAGGTCTTGGCCAGCCGCTCCGGGCCTATGAATTCCAGAAGAAATACAGCACACTACTGGACAGCCTTTACCGGAGCCGGCTGCTTATAGATGTCAATGCACTGGAGATCAAATATAAAAACACCGAGATCAGGCAAGAAATGGCTACCCTTAAAGCCCGGAACGAGCAGATCGCACTACGTGACCGGAACAGCCGTCTCCTGAGCTGGCTGATGGCGGTTATCAGCTTGTTACTATTCGTTGTAGCTTTGCTATCCTTACTATACTACCGGAACAGCCGGAAGCTGATGCGTCAAAGGGAGCTAAACTACCGGCATCATTTGAAAGAGGTTGCCCAACAACAGCAATTGCAGTTTGGACAGGCTGTGCTACAAGGCGAGGAGCAGGAACGGCGCCGGGTGGCGCGGGATCTGCACGATGGGCTTGGCGGTATGCTGGCCGGCGTAAAGATCAATTTATCGGGGCAGGTGGACGCGATACCCAATGGCAGGCGCACCGAGTGGACCAGGATCATGGGACAGCTGGATCATTCGGTAACGGAGCTCCGGCGCATTGCCCACAATATGATGCCGGTGAACCTGCTTAAATTCGGCTTGCATACCGCGCTGAAAGATCTCTGCGAATCGTTGATCACGCCCGCTACCCGCATCGATTTCCAGGCATTGGGTCTTGGGGAAAAGCTGGACGAAGAAACGCAGATCCATATTTACCGCATCGTACAAGAGCTGCTGTCCAATGCGATAAAGCATGCAGAGGCCCGGCACATTATCCTGCAATGCAGCCAGGACGGCAGCACCTTCCTCATCACCCAGGAGGATGATGGTAAAGGCTTTGATCCCGTGGCTACGCCGCCCGGCATGGGATTGAGCAATATCAGGAACCGTGTGGGCTTTCTCAACGGGCGTATGGAGATTGACTCGTCTATTAATGAAGGAACCATTATAAATATCGAATTATATGTTGGAGCATAAAGTAAAACTCGCGATCGTAGACGACCACCTAATCGTGCTGGAAGGGCTGCAAAAGCTGCTGACCAGCGCCGGAGACATTGAAATAGCCGGCAGCTTCACTACAGGCGCCGCTTTTATCGATTTTCTAAAAAGCAACACAGTGCATATTGTGTTGCTCGATATTACCCTTCCCGATGTCAATGGCATGGACCTGTGCCGTGATATCAAAAAGCTGTCCCCCGACACACATGTGCTGGGCCTGAGCAATCATAGCGAACGAAGCATGATCGTACAGATGCTGCACAACGGCGCGACCGGTTACCTGCTGAAAAATGTATCGGCCGAAGAGCTGACCCAATGTATCCACGAGGCGCTTAACGGCCAGGTCACCTTCAGCAAGGCAGTAAGAGAGATCATGGCCCGGCCATCTATGACGGAGCTCAAAGGCGTACCGCAGCTCACCAAAAGAGAAAAAGAAATACTTAAGTTCATCGCCGATGGGAAAACAACTTCCGCTATCGCCGCCGAGCTGTTCCTGAGCCCGCTTACCGTCGAAACGCACCGGAAAAACCTGATGCAGAAATTTGAGGTAAAGAATGTGGCGGCGCTCATTAAGGAAGCCGTACAGAGACATATGATCTAGAATTACCCCTGTAAATGCCTGCCGGGCCAAAACAGCTTGACGGGTCGCCAGCTGATCGCCGGCGACCCGTCTTTTTTTCCGACATCTCGCAAGCTTCCGGATCAAATCAAGTATCGCATTTTTCCTGGCTGCTGTATCCGGGACCAACCTGCTGATGCCCCCCCGGGTGATGCCGTCGCCGCCAACCCTTAACAGATACCCCGGTATATTGTCTACCAGTCCGAACCTTATGCATCGCCAGGGGTTATACAGGCGGTAAGCAGCCTTCACCAGGCGGTATTTTCCCCCAAATTTTCTCCCCATGAGCAGGAAAAAGCAAAGTTTTTTTGAGCGGACGGCCAACAGGATCACGCAATGGACCGGCTCTTCCTACGCCTTCGGCGCAGCGGCCTTATTGATCATTATCTGGATCGTATCCGGTCCTCTTTTCGGCTATTCCGACACCTGGCAGCTGGTGATCAATACCGGTACCACGATCATTACATTCCTGATGGTATTTCTTATCCAGAAAACGCAGAATAAAGATTCAAAAGCCATACAACTCAAGCTCAATGAGCTTATTGCAGCCAGCAAAGAGGCCAGCAATCGTATGGTTGACATTGAAGACCTGGACGAAAAAGAGCTCGATCTCCTGCACCAGTTCTATAGCCACCTGGCAGAACGGTCGCAAAAGGACATAGCCCTCCATCAGTCCCATTCGATCGACGCCGCCGACAAGATCCATGATAGTAAGCTACAGCTACGCCGCAAAACAGGAGAAGACAGCACGCAGCTATAAATTATGCCAACACCCAATAGTCTGGGCATAGAAGAAATATAATATTTTTGCGCGCAGCTTAGAACAAAATGACGAAATACTTGTTTCCACAAAGATTATCAGGACGGCTTAATGCCATTACACCCTGCTAATTTACCCTTGCATATGGGAAAAAATATCTACTTGGTAGAAGATGATCCTGACATTAGAACAATCGTGGAATACTTGCTTGCCGAACGGGGTCTACAGGTGACCAGTTGTGCCTCTATAGCCTATTTCAAACAGCAGCTAAGTCTCACCCTTCCCGACCTTATCATACTGGATATTATGTTACCCGATGGGAACGGCCTTCAGCTTTGTCATGAACTGAAGACTGGTGAACATACGCGTCATATCCCGGTCCTGCTGATGTCGGCCAATATCAACAATAAGATCGCAGCCCAGGATTCCGAAGCAAATGACTTTATCAGCAAACCTTTCGATATCGATGATTTTACTACCCGGGTGCAGCAGCAGATCGCCTGAACAATGACTGGATCAATCCTATAGCACAAAACCAATAATATGACAACAACCAACGGAACACCCCGTTCTATTGTACTCGCACTGATCGATGCTTTGAATAAAGAAGATTTTGAAAAAGCGCGAGAATATACCAGCGACAACATGACATTTGAAGGCGTGCTGGGGAAACGCGACGGCGCCGATGCCTATTTTGAGGATATGAAAAAGATGAAGCTAAAGTATAAGCTCCAGCAATCTTTCGAAGAAGGCAAGGATGTCTGCCTGTTCTATACCCTGGATATGGGCGGGGCCAATGTTTTCTGCGCGGCCTGGTACCAGGTAGCCGGCGATAAAGTCACTTCGCTTAAAGTCGTTTTTGATCCAAGACCTGTATTGGCACAGTAACATAGGTCCACTGCCTGAATCAGCTATCCCTCGTCTGTATCCTGCAGCGCCTTCCTGAGCACGATCATATGATTCAGCAATAAACGGTTTTCAAAGATGGGAACGGGATAATGATCCCGGTAAAAATGCTTACGGATACGGTCGATCTCGAAGCCCGCCTTCTGATACAGGTATAGCGGACCCCAGGCAGCGTTGGAAGTACCAACATCCAGCCAGCGGAAACCCATATCCCGCGCGGTTGTTATCGCATGGGTGAGCAGATGGAAGCCTATACCTCTACCCTGCCATTCTCTTGCTACCGCTATATTCATGATCTCGCACTGACGCGGACCGGTGATCGCCAATACATAAACGCCCACTATCTTTTCCGCTTCCTCCCACACATACAGCGAAGCGCCGTGCAAATAACGGCCGATCGCTTCCTTCGTTTCATCGGCGAGCAGCAACAGCTCAAATGGAATCGCTTCACCCGGCTGAAGCGCCCTGATCGGCTTTTGTTCTTTCGACCCCATAATCCAGTTCGTATTTTTCCTGCAAAGAAAAGGAAAGTGACTTGAGCAATAGACAAATCTGACTATCTGGATATAGGAAACAGGATACAATTCGCCTCCAATTAACGGCTGCTGAGCTTGTCGAAGCATCATCTTTGTCCTTTCGACGAGCTCGAGGACCGGCTTTGTTTCCTATATCCGGATAGTCACTTAGACAAAAACCCTGGTTTTGCCCTGCTTCTTATTACTGCTGCCGGTCCGGCCGCAATTTTACCAACTCATCATTTTATTCATCTAACCGGTGCCGGGAAACCCCCAAGAACCATTTTGTTGTTGCTATGCTTCACAGCGATCCATCCCGTTATTGTATTCTTTCCGGTGGCCCCGGCATGGGAAAAACAACCCTGATCCACCACCTGACCGACCTTGGTTACGCGAGCTTCCCAGAAAGCGGCCGCGCCATCATCAGGCAGCAGCAGGCGACCGGTGGACAGGCGCTGCCCTGGCAGGACCGTGAAGCCTTTGCAAGACTCATGTTCCGGCAGACACTCATCGACCGTAAAGAGGCTATGGACAAACAAGGGCTTGTTTTCTTTGACCGTGGGCTGCCGGATGTAATCGGCTATCTTGAATTTTGTGGCCTGCCCATCCCGCCGGAAATGGAAGCGGCAGCCCGGGATTACCGCTATCACCGGCTGGTAGCGCTTACTCCTCCCTGGCCCGGGATTTATACTAAGGATCCCGAGCGGAGGCAAACTTTCGAAGAAGCTGTAGCTACCTACCACATGATACAACAGGTCTATATCCGTTATGGTTACGAGCCGGTAGTGGTCCCCAAAGGCGATGTCCGGCACAGGGCCGCTTTTGTAATAGCCTGTATGTCCCGGTAGCGGTTCCGATACAAGAATACGCTGTATGATCAACCGGGAAAAGAGAAGGGTTTACGGCGCCTTGTAACCAGCCATCCTGTACAAATTAGGCTTCGTGGCCTACAAATAACGATCCGCTTCCACCGGATTGGGATCGGCTACCTGTATAGCCATATCCCTGCTATAGATTTGTTATCAGCATTACAGACCGGAATCCAAACCCGACCGAACATATCTAAAATCGTATAGCCATGGCCCAGACTCTTACACCCACCTCCCCTATCTCCACCTGACCTTACCGACAATTATTGTTGCTCCTTGCTTATCCAGCCGGCCTGCCTACGCAAGCCCGCCCCTCTTCTGTGCCGGACACGCAAGGCTATTGAAAAAATCCTTTTCCACAATTTAAAACGCAAATGCTATGCACACACGATTACCAAAACCGGGTGGTACCAATCAGAGGAAACCACTCCTTACCCGTAAGGGCGCTTGGGCCCTTTTTGCCTTCCACGCAGCGCTGATGACCGCGCCTTATGCCGGCATGGCACAGTTTACCGATGCAACCACATTCATCATGAACAACAATGATGTAAAGCATTATGTACTGGACAAGTTGCCCAAAACGGGTATCTGTATTACTGCCGGCACTATCTTTTACCCCGGCGGAGATCACGGTATCCAACTAAAGGTGATCCAGAATTATCCTGGCATGCCTCCCCTGACCATGGTGAACCGGGAGTTTAACAACAGTGGTTTTGACGAACGTCCCATTGGCGTGCATTTTATCAACGACAAAAGGGACCAGGTGGTAATCGTCGCTTCGAGGCGGAATATGACCCAACCGGAACCGGACAAGATCGAGATCCTGGTTTCGGGCGACGGTGGCGATCATATTGCTTCGCAGGTTATTGTTGCCGACGCGGGAGCCAATGACTGCCTGTATCCTATGTCTACTGCTATTTCGGGCAGCACCTTGTATATCTGCGGCTATAGCGCCGAGCCTAACGCCCTCTGGCCCAACGAGCCCGACAATTTCACGCCCAAAAAAGTATTCGTGCTCAAGTATTCTCTGGAAGATCAGGTAGTTGTCGCTTCCAGGCTCCTTGACTATGTGCCGCCCACCGGCGTGGTCTACGACTTTGATATGGCTACCAGGATAAAGCTGTTGGATAACGACCGGCTGTTTATTACCGGGAGCTGCAATGCCTACAATAGCCTGCTGATGCCGCAACTACTGGCCAATGAGCCGCAAAGCGCCGGTATGTATTGTGCTACCCTTTCGCTCATGATGGATAAGGATCTGAACCTACTCAGCGATAAACCCTTCAGCGAGTTCAATTATTTTGGCGGTAGTAACGGCCATGCCGAATACGGTACCGATATATGGGAAGATGTAAGCGGAACAGGCTTCTTCATCTTTGGCAACACGCGTTATGCATTCCCCAACAATGTTCCTTTTGACATGCGTTTTTATACCATTACGCATGTCGATCCCAATATGGATGTCGATCAGCTAAACCGTTATCGTGGTCCGGATTTCGATAATGGCTGGAGCGTGAACATTGTTGAGACCGACAAAAGCGACGAGGTAATTCTCAGTGGTTTCCAGAGCGGCCGGCCTTATGGCCCTTCGCAATACCCGACCAACACCGCTAATATCAATCCCTTCCTTACCCGCATCGCGCCCCGGTACAATGGCGACAGCATCATCATTGACACCAAATGGTTCAGTACCATTTTTTCCGCCGAAGGTACCGGCGATGCCAATATCTATACCAACAATTACCTTGGCCTGGGCAGCTATTTCAGCAGTATTGCCCATACCCCCGTTAATGCCATCACCGATCTCAGCACCGGCAGCAACGACGTCATCCTTACAGCGCCTATATGGAACAGCAATGCCAACAAACTCAATATGAAGCTGGCCCGTATGGACGACAATGGAGACATGGCTAAATGCCCTTATTATAAGGATCATATTCCCCAGCACATCCTGTACTCCGTCTATGAATCGGAAAAAGGCCAAAGTCTTCCTTCCGACCTGGTGGCATCGGCTACCGGTAACCCTACCGAGGACGATATCGTTCTGAAAACGGCTTCCTGCATCGATAAGGTGTTTAAACCTACCGGCATCGTATCGGGAAACAAGACAGCACCTGCGATATCGCTTCACCCCAACCCTGCCCAGGACTATATCCAGTTTGAGGCAAATGTAGCAGACGGCCAAAGCACCATTACCCTTACGCTCACCGATGTCAGCGGCAGGACAGTCGCTGCACTGTATTCGGGAAAGGCCGATGGACTGGTCAACAGGAAATTGTACCTGCCTAAATTGGCGAAAGGAGTATACGGGCTCTCGTATCGCATCAGCAACGGAACAAGTGGTGTGAAGAAGCTCGTCATCCGTTAGCTACCGGCAAGAACATCCTTATTTCCATTACACATCCATTTCAAACCATCCACTTTAATCTACAAACGACTTAAACATGAAAAAGAAAACGTTTCGCCTGCTAGCCGGCCTCATCGCGCTTACCGGCTCTGTCGCTACCGCCCAGAATGCTGTGGTTCCACTCTATTTCCATGGCAGCCCCGCCACTATGAGTACCCCTAATGCCATACAAGTCCTGTATAGCACGGTTTGCCAGATCAACTACAATTACAGATCCAATAACGTCGCTGTAAGCTTTTTCATTGCAGGTATCGATGATTCCAATCCTGCTTATGGCGCCAATGCCTATGCCGGGGGCATCAATATTTATAATGGCCAGAATGATAATACCAGCGATGGATATTCGAAGATCAAGGCTGCCGGGATCGATGCATCGGTTCTTACCCATGAGATAGGTCATTGCCTCAGCCTGCTACATCCCGAAGGCAACAATCCTCCCGGCAGCGGTTGCAGCGGCGCTGGCGACCCGGATTGCTGCAGCGATACACCACCGGTTATCAATGGCAACTGGATGAACCAGGGCAATATGGGTACCGGCACATTCACTGCCTGCCAGGCGTCCAGGGTATATTCCAGCTGTATCGGCCATGGCTTCAGCACTTCCGGAGCACTTAGCTTTTCATCCAATTATGTGGTCCCCGTGGAATCACTGAACCCTGCAACTGGCTTGCTGGGCTTCAGGTTTGACAATGGCTGCCCGGGTGCGGCCCTGCCCAATTATATAACCTGCGAGATACATACCTACTGCGGTAATGGCGCCGACCAGTCGGTGATCAACCAAACGATCACCAATTACAGCCAGCCTACATACATCAGCAATTGCTGGGGTATCCGCTATATCATCTATAAGTTTGCCTACAACGGCGGTAATATGATCCATACAAAAAGGGTAGATTACAATTATACCAACCCCAATGCTTGTGCCTGTACGCTCACACCACCGGGCGGCGAATCCAAACCAGCCGCTCCCGGTAGCCCTGATCCACTTATGACAAGCGATGAAAATAAGCTCTATATTCATACCGATGCCACACAGCTTTTCTATCATGCCAATAATGACTACGAGCGTATGGTGATCTATGATATGGCCGGCCGCAACCTGAGCAGTCAGCAGCTTACCGGCAAAGAAGGCCACATTGACATCAGCTCACTACCCCATGGCATCTTCCTGTTCAAAGCTATTGGTCATGACGGGAAAATCAAGGTATTGAAATTCCAACGCTAATTCCGGTGAATTGATCCGCCACCCAAAAGGACCCGCACTACTGCGGGTCCTTTTTACTATATGCCAAGCGGATATGGCTGTTTTCGAAAATCATGCCGGGTGCCGGAAGGTCGCTTCCGATTGCATCCCTGGCCTCAATTATAAACATTGCTATGCCGGCATCGGATCAAGCGGAATTTCCGGAAGATTGATAAAAAACAAATGGCTATCCGGATAAAGGAAACAATTTTTTGTACGTCTATAAATACCAGCCAACACGCTTTGGTTTACCCGTCTTCTTGTTTGATGTTAATATATTTTTCTTTTTTGCTCCGCCAAAAAAGAAACAAAAAAGGCGGCAAAAAAACAATGCTCCGCTGTTTTTTTGTGGCCAACACACCCGGGCTTAAAAACAGCTATCAACGTCAATACCGCATTGCCAGGCATAGGATCGCAGATCAACATTTTAATAAATTAACCAACAGGATCTTTTTTTCTTTGCTCTAATCTCCCTCTGCTTCCTGCTGCCGGAATCCAGACCTGGTGGAGCAAGCTACCAATACCCGCCAACGACCATTGGAAAATGGCTCGCAATACCCGTACGCCTAAAATTTGTTTGATTAAGTCTTGACGTTACCGCCTATACTCTTTAGCGCTAAACCTTCAAAAGATCATCAAGACATATCTCTACCCAAATTTTTCTATTGATTCGTTCTTTCCCCAACTTTTCCGCCTGACCCCTGGCATCTGCGTGACATTGGTATATCTTATCACAAATAAATGTCCTCGCTATCTTCGGATAACGACTAAGTCAGGAAACCCCTTCCCTCCGCATACGGTTAACTAACGCGTTTAGGAGAACGGATGGGAATGCCTCTTACTATCGGAGGCGGCGGTGTATTTGCTTCCGGCTGCAGATGGTCCATGATCGACGCTACATCATCGCGGGAAATGAACTGTTGCAACATGTGCTCCTCCATTTCCCTGCTGAAAAAATATTCATTGAAGGCATGTTGCTCAGTCTTATTCCTATCCAGCGCATCGAGGAAACCGGCAGCCCAGCGTTGTACTGTATGGCGCGACAGGCTTCGCTGCATGGCGCCAAGGCGTCGCAGCTGCTCCCGCACGGGCATGATCAAACCTTCAAAAATGGCATCTGCCAATTCCTGCTCGTTATGCGGGTTAATGATCAACGCCTGCGTCAGCTCCTGTGCAGCGCCAGCCAGCTCGCTGAGGACCAGCACGCCTGGCGATTCCGTTTTGCTGGCGATGTATTCTTTACTCACCAGGTTCATGCCATCGCGCAAGGGCGTTACCAGTGCCACGTCAGCCGCAGCATAGAGACCCGATAACATTTCCGGATCTAACGAGCGATACCAATAGCGGATGGGCTCCCAATCAAACCCGCCATAACGCGTATTGATGTCGGAAACCAATTGGTTGACTTCTTCTTTAAGCTTGTGGTACTGGGATACCTGGTCTCTCGACGGCACGATCAGCTGGATAAATATCACTTTTTCATGAAATTCGGGATGCTGCTCCAGGAAACGATCGTAGGCTTTAAGCCGGTGCAGGATACCCTTACTGTAGTCCAGCCGGTCTACAGAGACCATCAGTTTGCGACTGCCACAAAAATCAAGGATGCGATCCCGCACCTTCTTTACTATGGGCATGCAGGATAGGCTCCTGTATTTTTCATAGTCGATACCCATCGGGAAGGCCTCTACTGTTATGGTCCTGTCTTCCACCAGTATCTCATTGGACAATACCGAAGCATCCAGGAACCCTGTATCTGTTAGCTGCTGCGTCACTTCAATAAAATGATCAACATCCATTTGCGTATGAAAACCGATAATATCTGCGCCGAGCAGTCCTTTCATCAACTCATTACGCCAGGGCAGGAAACGGAACATTTCAAAATTGGGGAAAGGAATATGCTGAAAGAATCCTATCGATGCCCCCGGCAGCCGTTCCCGTACCATATCGGGCACCAGCAGCAAATGATAATCATGGATCCATATTTTGTCTCCGGGCGCTGCCAGCGACACTATCTTCTCGGCAAACCTCAGATTAACCATTTTGTACACTTCCCATTGATCTGCCTTGAAGCATGCATAATCTGGGAAGTAATGAAAGAGTGGCCATAGGGTCTCATTGGAGAAGCCTTCATAAAAATCCCTGACCTCCTTTGTGCTTAGCGGAACCGGCGCCAGGCGCTGCTTTTCGAGATGTGCCTCGATGCGCCGGAATTCCTCTGCGCCGGTGGAGACGCCGGGCCAACCGATCCAGATCGTATTATCTTTACCATAAATGCTGGACAAGCCTGTTGCCAGGCCACCCTCGCTACCCTGGCTCAATATCTCACCCTCCTGCAAAGTAATTTTTACAGGCAGCCGGTTAGAGACAATTATCGTCCTGGATTCCTTCATCATGTGCTTGGTGGTTAAATGGTAAAGCGGAGGTAAATAATACCGCAAAAAACGTTCCTTAAAGGCGCCCGGCACCAACAATTCTGCAATCGTTAAACATTCAGCTGCTTACAGATAAGCCGGCAGATATAGGTTTGTTTTCCATGCTTGGACATTGCCACAGGTTGTGTAAATAAGACCCCGAAGCGATGCCGGGCAAGGATTTCCCCATATGGTAAGGTTATCTTAATATTGACAGGACCTATCCGATATCAGGCTGATTATACCCTATCTGCGCTAACCTTTTATACCGGTTGTTGTTACTTCTGACCATCCTTAAAACAATCGATTCCATTATGAGTACGAAGGCCAGGGTATCGCCGGCAATACCACCGGACGGTATCAAAAGAGTCGTGATCAAGAATGTAAGGCCGGCCGTAGACGGAGGACAATATCCGGCAAAAGGGGCCGAAGGTTTCCTGCAGTACTTCAAAGCAAATATTATTGCCGATGGCCATGATAAGCTTTATGCCCGTGTGCTGTTGAAAATACCCGGAAGCAAAGCCTGGCAGGCGATCCCTATGACGCTTGTGCATAACGACCTCTGGCAAGCCAGCTATAAGCCCGAAATTACCGGCCTGGTGGAATTCAGAATCCAGGCCTGGATAAGTGAGTTGGATAGCTGGCGCGACGCCACGGAAAAGAAACGGCAAGCCGGTATCGATACTACGCTGGAAGAAAGAAGGGGGTTCATGCTATTGCAACACCAGTTGAAGCTAGCCTCAAAAGCAGAAGAAAAAACATTAAAGGGATTCCTGGACAGCCGCGAGGGTATCCTGCCTTCAGATATACCCGGGGAACTGTACAACTGCCTCCTTCTGCTTGTACCCAAAGAACGCATCAGTGTAACGGATAGTTATTTTATCGATATCGAACGCACGCGCGCCCAATTCAGCACCTGGTATGAGCTGTTCCCCAGAAGCTGTGCAGCAGCACCAGACCAGCATGGGACCTTCGCCGACGTTGCCCGTCAACTGCCTTACCTGGCCGCCGCCGGCTTCGACGTGCTTTACCTGCCACCCATCCATCCTATCGGCAGGCAGAAACGTAAGGGAAAGAACAACAGTCTTATCGCAGGGGAATCTGATCCTGGTTCGCCCTGGGCCATCGGCAGTGAAGAGGGCGGGCATAAGAGCATTCACCCGCAATTGGGGAACATGGCCGATTTTAAGAACCTGGTGCGGGAGGCCAAACGGCAAGGGATTGACATTGCCATGGACATTGCATTTCAATGCGCGCCTGACCATCCGTATGTCCAGCAGCATCCCGAATGGTTCCGGTGGCGGCCCAACGGTACGGTACAGTTTGCCGAGAACCCGCCCAAAAAATATGAAGACATTTTGCCTTTCGATTTTGAATCGACCGAATGGCCCGCTTTGTGGGAAGAGCTGCTCAGCATCTTCCTGTTCTGGATCGGGAAAGGGGTCACCATTTTTCGTGTTGATAATCCCCATACGAAATCGTTGCGGTTGTGGGAATGGCTGATCTCATCGGTAAGAGCGGAATTTCCAGAGGTGATCTTCCTCGCGGAGGCATTTACCCGTCCACACATTATGGAACACCTGGCCATGGCCGGCTTTACCCAATCTTACACTTATTTTACCTGGCGCAACAGCAAGCAGGAGTTGCAACAATACCTGACAGAGCTCACTAAGGGACCGCAGCAGTATTTCTTCCGCCCCAATTTCTGGCCCAACACGCCCGATATTCTCCCGGAACACCTGGTCACCGGCGGCGACAACATGCATGTGATCCGCTTATTGCTCGCAGCCACACTGTCTTCGAGCTACGGCATTTACGGACCGGTATTTGAAAGAGGAATCAATAAGCTCATGCCAGGCAAGGAAGAATATAGCGACAATGAAAAATACGAGATCAGGCATTGGGATACGCTTCCCGATACGGCGATCAGCAGAGCGATCGTAAAGATCAACCACATCAGGAAAAGGTTCAGGGCCCTGCAGCAAACCAATAATATCGAATTTCTCGATACATCTAATGAGCAGATCATGGCTTATGTCAAATACAGCGAGGAAGACGGGGAGCATCTGCTCATCGTCATCAGCCTTGATCCGCACCACGCGCAAAGCGCCTGGATCCATACGCCCAGGGCCAGGCTGACTGGCGACCGCGGCGATATCTTGTATCTATCCGATGAGCTGAACCAGGAACATTACCAATGGGACCAGGACTGGAACTATGTAGCCCTGGAACCTGGGTTCAAACCGGCGCACATTTTCAGCATAGCCAACCAACCCACGCAATCTTAATTAAACACCCCCTCAAGTTGAGACCGATGAACCGCGAACAGGACGACCGTCACTATTGGTATAAAGACGCTATCATTTACGAATTGCACATTAAGGCCTTCTTCGACAGTAACGGCGATGGCGTAGGCGATCTGCAGGGATTGATGCAGAAGCTGGACTACCTGCGCGACCTGGGTATTACGGCCATATGGCTTTTGCCTTTTTACCCATCGCCGCTGAGAGACGACGGATACGATATTGCCGATTATTATACATTCAATCCGGCCTACGGCGACGTGGACCTTTTCCGCGAATTCCTGACCGCAGCGCATCAACGTGGGCTTAAAGTGATCACCGAGCTGGTGATCAATCATACTTCAGACCAGCATCCCTGGTTCCAAAAGGCAAGGCAGGCGCCCAAAGACAGCCCTGACCGCAGCTTCTATGTATGGACCGATAACCCGGCACAATATAAAGACGCCCGTATCATCTTCCAGGATTACGAGACCAGCAACTGGACCTGGGACCCGGTAGCGGAGCAGTATTACTGGCATCGTTTCTTCCACCACCAACCGGATCTTAACTTTGACAACCCCGAAGTCCAGGCCGAAGTTTTCCGTATACTGGACTTCTGGTGTGGGCTGGGCGTGGATGGGTTCCGGCTGGACGCCGTGCCCTACCTGTTTGAAAGAGAAGCAACCAATTGCGAAAATCTGCCCGAAACCCATGCCTTCCTGAAGCGCCTGCGCCGGCATGTGGACACTCATTATCCCAACACGTTACTGCTCGCAGAAGCCAATATGTGGCCTGAGGACTCCGCGGCTTATTTCGGTGAAGGCGACGAGTGCCATATGAATTATCACTTCCCGGTGATGCCCCGCATGTTCATGGCCCTGCAAATGGAAGACCGCTACCCTATCACGGATATCTTCGACCAGACGCCGGCCATACCGGACAACTGTCAGTGGGCAATATTCCTGCGTAATCACGATGAGCTGACACTGGAAATGGTGACGGATGAGGAGCGTGACTACATGTACAAAGTATATGCTACCGATCCGAAAGCCCGTATCAACCTGGGCATACGCCAGCGCCTGGCGCCACTGATGCAGAACAACCGCCGCAAGATAGAGCTTATCAATTCGCTGCTGCTATCACTACCCGGCACGCCCGTGATCTATTACGGCGACGAGATCGGCATGGGCGACAACTTCTACCTTGGCGACCGCGATGGCGTACGTACACCCATGCAATGGTCGCCAAACCGTAACGGCGGCTTTTCCGAAGCCAATCCGCAAAAACTTTACCTGCCCCTGATCCTGAGCCCCGAGTACCACTACGAGATCGTCAATGTCGAGTTGCAATCGGCCAATCCCTCCTCCCTGCTTTGGTATATGAAGCGGATGATCGATCTCCGCAAGAAGTTTAAGGCCTTTGGCCGTGGCGACTTCCGGTTCCTGATGGTCGACAATCCCAAAATACTGGCTTTTATTCGTAGCTATGAAGAGGAGACCTTGCTGGTAGTGGTCAATCTTTCCCGCTATGCACAACCCGCAGAGCTGGACCTGCACGCGTTTGAAGGCTTTCAGCCGATAGAACTTCAAAGCAGGAATAAATTCCCGGTGATCAAGGATACACGCTATTTTCTGTCCCTGGGAGGTCATAGCTTCCAATGGTTTGCCCTGCAGAATCTATCCGCTGCCGTGATCACCGAAAAAGACCTGCCCGAGTACAGTCTGGAACATTTTGATGCGCTCACAGAAGGCCTGTCAGGAGAGTTGCTTCTCAACACGATCCTTCCCGAGTGGCTGAAACGGGTGCGCTGGTTCGGCGGGAAGGGAAGAGAGATCCATCACATCGAGCTCGAAGACCAGCAAAACCTGGTAGTTGAGGGTACACAGACAGTAGCATGGCTATTGCTCAAAGTCCACTATTACTACGGCTTCCCGGAGATCTATCAGCTACCCCTGGTGTTTATTCCTAAAGGAAGTGCAGAAGATATGACGAGGGATTATCCGCAAAGCATTATCGTCAACCTTAGCCTGGGAGCAGAAGAAGGCTATCTATGCGACGCCCTGTATGATACGCGGCTGCATCGCTACCTGATGCAGCGGCTGGCAGCAGGCGAAGGCTATTTGAAGGGAATGAAAGTATCTTGTAACAGCACTGAGGCGCTTCGCGAAATAGCGGCTGCGACAGGCCGGCAGCTTAAGTCCAGACTATTGCATGCCGAACAAAGCAATACTTCTGTCATCTTCGAAGATAAATTTTACCTGAAGCTCTACCGTAAGGTGGATTATGACATTAACCCCGACCAGGAAATGATCCGGATGCTGACCGGGCCATTGCAATTTGAATATGCACCGGCCTTTATGGGTACTGTCGACTGGATATCGGGGAAGGGAAATATTACCCTGGCTATGGTGCAGCAGCTGGTCGAAAATCACGGGGATGCCTGGTTGTATATGCAAGAGAAACTTACTGCTTATAACGACCTCATTCTTTCCCAGCCTGCCGATCAGCTTCCCGGTACGGACTTATGCGGTACCATTACGGCTCCCTGCCGCTTCGAAGAGCTTCCCGACCAGATACGGGAACTTATCGATCCTTCCCTGGCGGCACAGGCCCGCCTGATCGGTATCCGCACTGCTGAAATGCATTTGAAACTGATGTCGGCAACGGGGTATCCTGCCTTCCGCCCGGAGCCATATTCCCTGCACTACCAGCGCTCTATCTATTCCAGCCTCATTACACAGGTACGGGAAGCTTTCGATAACCTGGAAAGAAACCTGCCCAACCTCGATGTTTCCATCCGGGAGGTAGCGCAAACTGTGATCGCATCCCGCAGCACTATCATGTCGGCCATGAAGGCTATCTATCGCCGCAAGCTCGACCTGATGAAAATAAGGATCCACGGCGATTACCACCTGGGGCAGATCTTATTTACCGGAAAGGACCTGGTCATACTCGATTTCGAAGGAGAACCTGCCCGCAGTTACAGCGAACGGCGGCTCAAGTTCTCTTCCCTGAGAGATGTGGCGGGCATGATCCGGTCGTTTCACTATGCCGCTTACGGCAGTCTTTTCCTGGAAGGCGAAACACGTAATGAGGACGTGCAGAAGCTGACCCCTTATTCAGAGCTGTGGAGCCATTACATGTCAAGCTTTTTTATGCAAGCTTATCTTGAAATGGCCAGGGGAACAGGCTTAATACCGGATGCAGAAGAAGATATCCGTATACTACTTGATGTCTTCCTGTTGTCTAAGGCTTTCTATGAGCTGAATTATGAATTGAACAACCGCCCCGGCTGGGTAATGATCCCCTTAAAAGGTATTATGAGTATTCTTCAAAACGAAACGGCAGCACATGAGCTCACAGATAGTAAAGCGTCCCAATAAGAAGACAGATGTGGAGCCGGCACCTCCCAGCCTGCTTTCGGAATTCGATATCAGCCTTTTCCGCGAAGGGCGCCATTATATGCTGTATAAGCATCTCGGAGCGCAACCCTTCGCCCACAACGGCCGGCAGGGTATTTTGTTTTCTGTATGGGCGCCGGGCGCCAATTATGTATCGGTGATCGGCGACTTCAACCACTGGGACAAGAGCAGCCATAAGCTACAGCCCCGATGGGATAGCAGCGGTATCTGGGAACTATATGTCCCCAACGTACCTGCAGGCGCGCTTTATAAATTCCATATCGGTAATGCTTCGGGATCCAATGCCGACAAAGCGGATCCTTTCAGCTTTGAAATGGAAATGCCACCCCATACTGCATCCCGTATCAGCGCTCCCTCCTGCTTTACCTGGAATGACGAAGCCTGGATGGCACAGCGAGATCAGGAACCCATTACCGGGATACCGCTCAGTATTTATGAGATGCATATCGGTTCCTGGCGCAGGATAACCGAAGAAGGCGACCGATGGATGAGCTATCGCGAGGTTGCCGAATGGCTACCTTCTTATTGCGGGACTATGGGGTTTACACACGTAGAGTTCCTGCCCGTTATGGAACATCCTTTTTTCGGCAGTTGGGGTTACCAGCTAACCGGTTATTTTGCGCCTTCCGCACGATTTGGAACACCCGATGATTTCCGCTACCTGGTCAATGCCTTGCACGAAAGTCATATCGGCGTTATCCTGGATTGGGTACCCTCGCATTTCCCGGGCGACGCTCATGGGCTGTTTCATTTCGACGGCACCCATTTATACGAGCATGCCGACCCCAGGGAAGGTTATCACCCCGACTGGCAGAGCTATATTTTCAACTACGGCCGCAACGAGGTAAGATCCTTCCTGATCTCTAATGCTATTTACTGGCTCGCCGAATTTCATATTGACGGCCTGCGCGTGGATGCGGTTGCTTCTATGCTCTACCGTGATTATTCCCGCAAAGAGGGTGAGTGGATACCTAATCATCTGGGCGGCAGGGAAAACCTGGAGGCGATCTACTTCCTGCAGCAGCTCAATGATGCCGTGCATACCTTACAGCCAGGAACATTTACCATAGCCGAAGAATCGACGGCCTTTCCCGGCGTAACGCAGCCCATCGCCGAAGGCGGCCTGGGCTTCGACTTTAAGTGGATGATGGGCTGGATGCACGATACGCTGGCGTATTTCCATAAAGATCCCGTTTACCGTTCTTTTCATCAGCACCAGCTTACGTTCAGCATGCACTATGCTTATTCCGAGCGTTTCGTCCTTCCCCTATCGCACGATGAAGTGGTACATGGCAAAGGAGCCCTGATCGCCAAAATGCCGGGCGACGAATGGCAACGTACAGCCAACCTGCGGCTGCTCTACGGTTACATGTTCGGGCACCCCGGCGCCAAGCTGCTGTTCATGGGCGACGAATGGGGCCAGGACCACGAATGGCGGCACGATCACAGTCTCAGCTGGCATCAGCTGGATCATCCTTTTCATAAAGGAATATCGGAACTGGTACGCGATCTTAATCACCTGTACACAAGCGAACCGGCGCTGTACCAGAATAATTACAGTCCTGAAGGCTTTGAGTGGATCGATTTCAACGATACACAAAACAGCGTCTTCTGCTGGATGCGAAAAGGGAAAACAGAGGATGATTACCTGCTGTTCATCGCCAATGCCACGCCGCGTGTACTACGGCAATATGAACTGGGCGTACCCGGCGAAAGGCCCCTAAAGGAACGGCTGAATACAGATAACGCAAAGTATGGCGGCAGCGATGTGCGCCATGCAGACTTATTGTACCCGGTCAAACAGCCGATGCACGGCAGGTCTTGCTCCGTATCGCTAACATTGCCGCCACTGGCACTGCTGGTGCTGCAACCAGAAGGCAGCAATGTGCCGATACAAGAGGAACAATTTGAATCGTAACATTACATCAGGGAACAAGCGTTTAACGATTATAGCGTCTTACCCATTCCCGTAAATGCCGGGCGATCGTTTCGTCCGGTAATTGCTTCAGCCGCCAGTTCCAGTTACCGTCCGTAGTTGCCGGTACATTGATACGACTGTCCGAATCAAGTCCCAATATATCCTGAAGCGGCAAAATAAGAATACGGGCTACGGATGCGTAAGCCATGCGGCACATTGCCTCTGCGACATTATTTTCTGTAATATCAAAACCGGAATAGGCCGACAAAGCGGCCTTCGCATCGGCATCCAGCTGCCGGTACCAACCCAGCGTCGTATCGTTATCATGAGTGCCGGTATAGACCACCGATTGCCTGTCGAAATTGTGCGGCAGATCACGCAGTGTACTGTCATCGCCACTGAAACCAAACTGCAACACACGCATGCCGGGTAGCTGGTAATGATCTTTGAAATCGAATACCTCCTGGTGGAGATCGCCGAGATCTTCAGCAACAAAAGGCATTGTAGGGAAAGCTTGCTGCAGCAGCGCAAACAGGTGATCCCGGGGTCCGGCACGCCATTGACCATCCACAGCCGTAACGGCATTGCCCGGCAGCTCCCAGTAATCATAAAAGGCACGGAAATGATCCAGCCGTACCAGGTCGTACATGGCAATATTGGCTGCAAGCCGTTGTAGCCACCAGGAATAACCCTCTTTACGCAGGGCATCCCAATTGTAAGTAGGCATCCCCCACAGTTGGCCGGTTTCGCTGAAATAGTCGGGGGGTACGCCGGCCTGCGCCTGCTTGTGGCCTCCGGCATCTACCATAAAGCAACGGCGATGTACCCAGGTATCCACCGAATCATGATTCATATAAAAAGGCAGGTCACCCATCAACGCCACACCGTATTGCACGGCGACATGCTTCAACTGACGCCACTGCCGGAAGAAAAGGAATTGCAGCCACTGCTCATAGTCTATGGCTTCCCTATCCTCTTCTTTGATCGCGTCCAGGGCCGGCCGATGCCTGTCCCGTAGGGGCTCCGGCCATTCGTACCAGGGTGCGTCTTTATATTTTTGTTTGAGCACCACAAACAATGCATAATCTTCCAGCCAAAATACCTGCTCCTTGAGAAAGCATGCGAAATCTCTTTTCAGTATAAGGAAATCATCCAGAAGAAAGGTTTTCCAGGCCTGCCACAACAAAGCGGCTTTCCATTCCCATATTTCCTTATAAGACACTTTTGTACTTTGGGACCAGGCCGTGTTTTTACTATCATTTCCGCATAGCAATCCATCTGCAACCAACAACGCCATATCGATATACAAAGGCTCGCCCGCAAAAGCCGAGCTGGCGGCATAAGGCGACCATCCGCTTGCTTCCGATATAGGATTGAGTGGTAATAGCTGCCAGATCCGCTGCCCCGACCGGGAAAGGAACCGGACCCATTCCTGCGCGCTCTGGCCCAGGCTACCAATACCCTGCTCCGAAGGAACTGAGAAAAGCGGTAACAGCGCACCTGCGTTACGGCCACGATCAGGGATCACGCCGGTAAAGACCGCCACCGGAAACACGGCCAGCTGCGCCCGCCAATCGATCTGATCGGCAGACATGACCATTCCGGTAAAGAGGGCTTCCCATTGTACTGGCGCACCCGGAGGCGGCTCAGGCGCTTTGCTCTCAATACCCGGTGTTGGTGCTAACGGTAAGACCACCCATACCCACCGTTTTTCGTAACGACGTAAAAAGGAAAGATAGGGCCCGTGGCTCGTCAGCGGTTCGTACAACCCGAGATTAAACACCTCGGGCCAGGTATGCCGCAGCTGCAGCAGACGATGCAGGGCAAACAGCTTCTTCGCTGCCTGCGTTTCCTCCTTTAACCATGATAAGTCTGCAACATTATTTTCCACTATACGTCGCAGCAGCTGCCACCTGTCTTCATAGTCGACAGGGCGCCGGTTGTCCGGATCCACAAAGCTCAGGTCGGGATATTCCGTACCCTGGTAGATATCCGGTATGCCAGGACAGGTGCATTGCAACACCAGCTGAGAAAGAGACTGCCGTTTTATCTCATCACATTGTTGCTTTAGCCTATTCCTTATAGCCTGTCCCACAACTGTAGTACCATCTGCCAGTACAAGACCATAGCGGATCAACTCGCTTTCATAGGCTTCATCGGGGTTCTCCCAGGAGGAATGGCTTTTGGCTTCCCTTGCAGCCTTTTGCAGATACTCCGATAACCTTTCTGCGTAGTCTTCCTCACCGGTTTTTTCCAAAGGCAGGCTACCATATACGGCCAGAAGCACCATATACTGATCTTTGGCACTTAGCGAACCTGCGCTGTCTTTGGCACTTAGCGAACCTGCGCTGTCTTTGGCCCCTTGCAGCCAACGATTGACATCATTTTTCCAGGCTTCGGGATCATGGCTGGTTGCCCGCAACCGGGCTCTTGTTTCTTCTCCTCTTTTGGTATCGTGCGTCGCCGTAGCATTCAGTGCGAACGGTGTTTCCTGCTGTCGCCGCTGCATACGTTCATGAAAGACAGCGACGCTGATACCAAAGCTTTCCGGACTGTCTCCTACCTCATTATGCGCAGGGAACCGCAAGTAGTTGTACATAAACGTGTCTTCGACACCTTTGGCCATAAGCGGCCCGCTCAACTGCATAAAGCGACGCCAGAAATGCAGCAGGCGTTCCCGGTAAGTCACATCGCTTAAGGCATCGGGCATAAAGCAGCTTTCGAAAAAGGAAAGCGCTTCGCCGCCGACCGATCCCATGTGGCCGGCCAACGACAACAAGCGCTCAAACTGCTCCTGCTCTGTTTTGCTGAACGGCAGCTTATTCGGATAAAAACGATAAACGGGACAGCAAACCAATAAGACCGTGAACAGTTCTTTTAAAGATCCCTCGCCGATACCTGCAGGCAGCTGCATTTCAGGCAGGGCTACCCATAACCGCAGCAGGTTACTGAGCTCTCCCTGCATATGCACGTCCAGTATTTTCCGCTTATAACGGTAAACCTGCTGCTGCACCGGTCCTTCACCGGGCGCCAGGGTCTCATAGAGATGGGTAAATGTTTTTTCCGCCGCACAGCTCGTCAACACCTGGTTGACCGATGCCAGGAAATCGTATCCGGTAGTTCCCTGTACCGGCCACACAGCGGGAAGCCGCTCCTCTGCCGCCAGTATCTTTTCCACAACAACATATGCGCCGGGACCTGCATGTTGCCGCAACTGGTCCAGGTAAGCATCAGGGTCGTATAAACCGTCTATATGGTCAATGCGGATCCCCTGGATCACTTCTTCATCTATCAGCTGGAGCAACAGCCGGTGGTAATGGTCAAACACATCGGGATGCTGCATATTCATCCCGATAAGGCTATTGATGGTAAAAAAACGGCGGTAATTGATCCGCTCATCTGTTTCCTGCCAATAGCATAGCCGGTAAAATTGCTGTTCACATAAGCGCTGTAGCAATACCTTATTTTCACTGATGAGGGCAAGCCCCTGTGTGAAGCGCTTGCTAACAGCTGTATCTGCCAGCGACCAATCCAGGTGATTCAGCAAAAGCTCCCAGGTATCCTGGAAAGCCTCGCTTTCTGTAACCTCCGACAGCTGGTCCAGTTGCTGCCGCACCTGCCCAAAAGGAAGATCATCGAAATACTCGTGATAGAGGATATCATAGCAGGCGGTATAATTGAGCGGATAGCAATTATCGAAATAGCGCAGCCGGAGACGACCCTTTTCATAAACCACTTCCAGCTCGCCCGCATCCAGCACTTCGGGGAAAGGGCGGCCCAAGAAGGGCGCCATCAGCGGCTCATCGGGATTCTTATCAAAATAGTGATCGTAAAAGGACATCTTTCCTTTTTCCAGAAAATCGCAAAGCCAGGGATTGAGCGGCGAAAAGGCCATATGATTGGGTACAAAATCCTGGACCCATCCCATTCCCCGTTGTTTCAGCGCCGATGCGATCTCACGCAATTCGGCCAGGGTGCCGATCTCAGGATTGATCGCATTGGGATCGATACCGTCGTAGCCATGCGTCGATCCCGGCACTGCGGCAAATATGGGCGACGCATATACGGTACTGATGCCGAGCTGGTGCAGGTAAGGAATCACCGTACGCAGACGGGCAAAGGTGAACTGCTTACTGAACTGTATCCGGTATGTTGCTTCAGGAAGGTACATGGTAGTTGGCGAGAATAATGGCAGATCGGGGTTGAAGGGTCAGCAGCGTGTCGTGATCGTATCGCGGATAGCTATCGGCATCGCCCATCCAGGTCTTATCGGAAGAACACAGGAGCACTTGTAAGGGAAATAGCTCGGGCCGTAACCGCACTTCATGTGGCTGTGTAGAGAAGTTGAACAGGCAATATACATGCTGCTCTTTGTAAGACCGCTCCAGGATAAGCGTTCCTTTGTCTGTATCGCAAAGCACCTCAACGGCGGACCGCTCATAGTGCTTCAGGGCCGGATGGGCTTGCCGCAACCCGATCAGCCGGGCATAGTACCGGAACAAAGTATCTTGTGCCTTGCCTGTCCTTTCGGACCAGTCCAGCCGCGAACGAAGGGACGTGCCTTCTTCGTTGGCGGGAAAGGGTATGCCTTCGTGCTGAAAGGCAGCGAACTCTGCTTTTCGACCTTCTTCCACTGCCCGGATCAGGTCCTTATCCCCGTGATCGGTGAAATACAGGAAAGGCGTGGTTGCGCCCCACTCTTCGCCCATAAACAATAAAGGAACGAAGGGTGCTGTCAGCACAACGGCAGCCAGCAGCTTCTGCATTTCGTAGTCCACCAAAGCGGACAGGCGCTCGCCCAGCATCCGGTTGCCCACCTGGTCATGATTTTGGGCAAACACGACAAAATGATCGCCGCTAATGCCCCAGGTCGGCGTGCCGAAATTCCGGTGCCGGTGCCCGGAATACTGGCCGGTAAAGACATAGGCATTTTTCATCGACACCGCAAGATCTTCCAGGCCATTAAAGTCGGCGTAGTATCCTTCCCGTGCCTGGCCGGCAGCGACCCTTAAGGCATGATGAAACTCATCGCTCCATTGCGCCCTGAGCCCGTATCCTTGCTCTGCCAGTGGCCGCACAAATCGGCTGTCGTTGAGATCCGTTTCCGCGATCAGGTATTTCCGGGTACCAGAAAGGCTTTCAAGCAGCATCACCGCATCATTTATGGCTTTGACAATGTGTACCGGGCTAAAATCCCGTATCGCATGCACTGCGTCCAGCCGCAGCGCGTCAATGTGAAAGTCGCGAAGCCACATCAAGGCATTCTCAATAAAAAAGCGACGCACCGGGTCGCACCAGGCGTCGTCAAAATTCACCGCTTCACCCCAGGGCGTCTTATACCGGTCTGTAAAGTAAGGTCCATAAGCCCTGAGGTAATTGCCTTCGGGACCCAGGTGGTTGTACACCACGTCCAGGATAACGGCAAAGCCTTTGCTATGGCAATGATCCACCAGCTCCTGCAGCGCCCGCGCACCGCCATAGCTTTCCTGTACAGCAAATGGATAAACGCCGTCGTAGCCCCAGTTACGCCTCCCTGGAAACTGCGCCACGGGCATTAGCTCGATGGCATTGATGCCCAGGCTTTTCAGGTGATCGAGCTTTCCGGTGATGCCGTTGAAATTACCTTCTTCGCTGAAGGTGCCGGTATGCAACTCATAAATGATATAATCACCAAAGTCCGGGTTGTGCCAGTGTTCATCGGTCCATGGAAATTGAAGCAGGTCCAACGCCTGCGAAGGCCCATGCACACCATCGGGCTGTGACAGCGATACTGGGTCGGGCAAAGGTTTTGCGCCATCAATAGCGACGCGGTACAGGTCATCGTCGCGTATACGGTCTGTCCTTAAGTGCCAATAGCCGAGCGCTCCTTTTTCCAACGGTAACTGCTCGCCGGTACTCTCATTGTGCAATACCACACTTTCCCTGGCGTTAGGCGCCCAAAGCAACACTTCGGCAACGCCCTCCCGGAAATGGACGCCAAGCATTCTTCTTTTAATTTCTGGCTGGTTCATTTATTGGGTCTTTTGCTGTAAGACAATAACTGAGCGGGCTGCCGCCGTCAGCTCCTGGCCATAACGGTACACCTGCTGGTCGTCTTCTTCCAATGCTGTATCGACGATCTTTAACCACTGCTCGCCGTAAATTGCCTCAGGCAACCGGTATACCAGGTCTTCATAGTGGGCATTGAAAATGATATAGAAATGACTGTCTATAATGGGCGCACATTCGTACGTATGGGCATTGATCCCCTGCCCGTTCAGGAACACAGCCAGCGACTTTGCATAATCGTGGTTCCAGTTCTCTTCGGTCATCTCTTTTCCTTCCGGCAGGAACCAGGCAATATCGGCCACCGCGCCGCCTTTCACCTTTGCTCCTTTGAACCAACGTGTACGGCAAAAGATCGGATGCTCCTTCCTGATCCATATCAGCTTTTGCGTAAAGGCCAGCAGGGCTTCATCTTTATTGGGCCAGTCCATCCATGATATTTCATTGTCCTGGCAATAGGCGTTGTTGTTACCTTTTTGCGTGCGGCCGATCTCGTCGCCCGCCAGCAACATCGGAACGCCTTGCGATAAAAAAAGCGTCGTCATGAAATTACGTACCTGCCGGCGCCGGAGCTTCAGAACAGCTTCATCTTCTGTATCACCTTCTTCTCCGCAATTCCAACTCCGGTTATGGCTTTCACCATCATGGTTCTCCTCACCATTCGCCTCGTTATGCTTTTCGTTATAAGAGACCAGGTCGTGCATGGTGAAACCATCGTGGGCCGTAACGAAATTGATGCTCGCCGTGGGATAACGATCGTCTTTATAGAGGTCGGCCGAACCGGTAAAGCGGCCGGCAAATTCAGCCAGCATGCTGTCGGCGCCACGCCAGTAGTCCCGTATACAATCCCGGAACATTCCGTTCCATTCGGCCCAGCCCGGCGGGAACTTGCCTACCTGGTAGCCGCCCTCGCCTACATCCCAGGGCTCGGCGATCAGCTTGACCTGTGAAATAACAGGGTCCTGGTGAATGATATCGAAGAACGATCCCAGGCGATCCACCTCGTGCAACTCACGGGCCAGCGTCGACGCCAGGTCGAAGCGGAAGCCGTCCACATGCATATCCAGTATCCAATAGCGCAGGCTGTCCATGATCATGCGCAGCACATTGGGCTGGACAGTGTTGAGGGTATTGCCGGTGCCGGTATAGTCCATGTAATAACGCTTGTCATCCTGCAAACGATAATAGGACGCGTTGTCGATTCCCCGGAACGACAAGGTAGGTCCGAGCTCGCTCCCCTCGCCCGTATGGTTATAGACCACATCCAGGATCACTTCGATCCCGGCCTTGTGCAGGTCCTTTACCATTTGCTTGAATTCGTTGATCTGTCCGCCGCATTCGGGTGACGAAGAATAGCGGATATCGGGCGCATAATAATTGATGGTGTTATAGCCCCAGTAATTGATCAGGCCTTTGTCCTGCAGGTAGCGATCGGTAACAAAATGATGCACCGGCATCAGCTCAATAGCCGTAATGCCTAGCTCCTGCAGGTACTTAATAGAAGCGGGATGAGCGATGGCCGCATAAGTACCCCTTATCGCTTCCGGTATTTCCGGGTTGAGCCAGGTATATCCTTTCACATGGGCCTCGTAGATAATCGTATTCTGATATGGGATATTTAATGGCTTATCCTCTTCCCAATCAAAATCGTTGGCTACTACAATCGCTTTCGGCATATAAGGAGCGCTATCCGTCGTGCTCATCTTCATGTCCTTTTCCTTGCTTCCTACTTCGTAGCCAAATAAAGCATCGTGCCATTCCAGTACGCCCGATATAGCCTTGCCATTGGGATCGATCAGCAGTTTATGGGGATTAAACCGCAACCCTTCTTCGGGCTGGTAAGGCCCATGCACCCGGAACCCGTATAGCTGGCAGGGTTTTATTCCAGGTACATATACATGCCATACACTATAGGTACGATCCGTCATGCGCAGACAGGCCGATGGCACCGTATCGTTCTTGCTATCAAAAAGGCAGACTTCCACTGCTGTAGCATTGTCGGAGAACAATGAGAAATTAACGCCTTTGCCATCCCAGGTGGCACCCAGGGGAAAAGGAAACCCTGTATACGTTTTCAATTCCATAGGGAAGATCAACAACACAATATCGTTATTGTTGGGCGGCCACATCATTCATCTCCTTAGTATAACGATTCCTTATCAACTCCCTTTTTATAAGGTGCCATCGTTACAGACAAATGCCTTTCGCTCATAAAACATTACCGTCAGACGTATCGTTTAAACTGCTTTGAAAAGCATTTTAACCACTCCTGGCCGGCCTATCAAAACCGATAAACTTATTAAAATAAGGCAATAGCCTAACCATCACCAGCACTAACCGGGAGTAGGCGATCGCCTGCTCCTTTTTCATTGTTGCTACAAGGTATTAAAGAAGACAATGGGTACTTAAGCAATGACGATAGAAACATTTACATGTTTCTATGTTTTACTATTACCTTTGCCCCGGAATTTCATCTGTTTCTAATGATGGATAATAAAAAATTTGAAAAGATATCCCGCGCGTTGAGCGACGCCAGCAGGATTACCATTCTCCAGCAATTCAAGCGAAAGAAAGGCTGCCTGTACTGCTCAGAGATCACCGAAATGCTTGAGTTGACCCAGCCTTCCGTATCGCATCACCTGAAGCAATTGGTCGATGCCGACCTGCTGATACCGGAGAAAGAGGGAAGGAACCTGAAGTACGTTTTAAATGAAAAAGTGCTGGACGCTTATATTAATGGCCTCAATGCTTTAAAAAAATAGCCTTTTTCCTATACGCTTAACGCAAGTAACCCACTTTTATAATACATCGAAACATTTAAATATTTAAATAAATAAAACCAATGAAAAGATCGATCTATGCAATGGCCCTTGGCGCATTTGGTATTATCACCACCGAGTTTGGCGTTATCGGTATCCTACCCAACCTGGCCAAGGTGTTTGGCGTATCGCTGGATACTGCGGGCTGGCTGCTCAGTGCCTTCGCCTTGACGGTAGCGGTGTCGTCACCACTGATCACCGCGCTCACCGCCAGGCTTAACCGTAAGTTGCTCATGTCTGCCGTCCTGGCCGTATTTATAGTATCTAACCTGCTTTCTGCATTTTCACCCAATTTTACTGTACTGATGATCGCCCGTGTGCTCCCGGCCGTACTGCACCCGCTTTTCTGGAATATCTCTCTGGCAGTGGCCCTGAAAGAATCGGGAAGCAAGGGCGTCTCCGTAGTCATGTCAGGTGTGAGCATTGCTACCGTTATGGGTGTTCCCATCACCACCTACGCCGCTGAGTTCTTCCACAACTGGCAGGCCTCCTTCTACCTGTCCAGCCTGCTGAGCCTGATCGCATTCCTGGGCCTTCTGTTCTTTGTACCCTCAATGCCCACACCGAAGAAAAAAGCAGGTGCCAGCCAGCTGTATGTATTGAAAAACCCGCAGCTATGGCTCAACCTGGTCTCTACCGTACTCATGCTGGCCGGTATGTTCTCCAGCTATGGCTACCTCGCCGCCTATATGGAAAAGATTACCCACATGAATGGCACACAGGTGAGCATTATGCTGTTGCTGTTCGGTGGCATGGGTGTACTGGGCAACTGGCTCACCGGCATTGCCCTTAGTAAGAACGTAATGCTGACCACACGCATCTTTTTTGCATCGTTGATATTGGCCCAGTTGCTTGCCTATACCTTCGGCGGCATCTTTATAGCGATGGTGTTTATCCTTTCGCTGTGGGGCGCCATACATACCGGCGGATTCCTTATCGGCAATATCCGCACTACCCGTTCGGTGCCGCATAGTGCACTGGAATTGGTCAACAGCTTATTGACTTCCTGTTATAACATTGGCATATCGCTGGGCACTATGCTGGGCGGCTTCGTGATTGCGCATTATGGTGTGCACGAGGTGGTATGGATGAGCATTTCACTGCTGGCCGCTACCCTGGCGCTAAGTTTTATACGGGTAGGCAAGCAACATCCGGTGGTGACAGAAGCCACCGAAGCGGAAAAAGAAGCGATGCCTGTAGTGATGCATGCCTGAGCATAGTTTGCCTTAAATTGAAATTGCCGTGATGGTCTGTTCCCTGAGCCTGTCACGGCATTTTTGTGACATGCCAGGACCAGAAGTTTTTTTACCTGAGCGCTGTTGTACCTGCTGCCCATACACAAAGAATTTCATCTGCTTATTGATACGCTGCAGCCACTACAAGAACTATTGCCGGTTTACAGCCAGAAAGTATCCCGGAAAACCTGTATTTTTGGCTAACTCCGGGCTTATGCCCAACGGTGGGAAATCGTAGAGGGTCTTACTTTAACTTGCCATTCCTACTGACAGGACCAAAGTATCGAAAACTGCAACGGCAGCAGATCCGCGCTTTACCGGGATAGCACAATCCTTTGTTTAACCCTATTCTCATGAACCGGCCCCTATTGTATACCCTCATCATCTTGATGCTTTGCTGCAGCTGCACCAGCCTGCAGGCACAATACTACAACCAGGAGTCGGGCTTTATCAAAGCCAATAGCGTATGGGTCTTCGGCCAGAAAGCAGGGATGGATTTTAATACCGGACTGCCCTTTACCTCGGCGGTGGATTGCTGGGAGGGCGCTGCATCTGTAGCCGATCCACGTACCGGAGCACTTCTTTTTTACTGCGCGGGTCCCATATGCTTCAACCGCGACCATATGCCCATGCCCAACGGAGATTCGCTGCTGGGCAACAGTTCACAGCCCTTTAATGTGCCCGGCAGCACCATCCAGGGTGTTTGTATCGTTCCCGTTATCGGCACGCCGCATCAGTATTATATCTTTTCACTAAGAGGCGCCAGTACAGCGGCCGGCAACCCGCCCATGGGTGGTAATTTGTTTTATTCCATAGTGGATATGAGCCTGGACGGAGGCAAAGGTGATATTGTACCTGGACAAAAGAATATACCGCTCAATACAGCACTGATGAGCGAAGGCATGATCGCCATTCCCGGCACGCAATGCGACATCTGGCTCATGGTCCACCTGCAAACAACACCCGTCTTCCTAGCTTATCACATTACGGCATCGGGCCTGAATCCTGTTCCCATAGCGACTCCCACTGCCTCCTATTTTTCTTCTTATAGCTGTCATAGCATGGCAGTCACTTCGGATCTGAAACGGATGGCTGTAGCGGAATGGGGCTTTAATGATATGAACAATCCGGGAGGTCTGCTGATCTATAAGCTGGACCGGTCGACCGGCACGGTATCGGACCCGGTGCACCTGGGCGGCCTGGTCCCCAACGGTACTTATATACCTGCCTTTTCTCCCGACGGCAGCAAGCTGTATGTAACCTACAGGGCCCATCCCGAAATATTCGGCTCCGGTATAGACATTCTTCAATATGATGTGAGCAGTCACGATTCGCTCGCCATTACGGCCTCAAAGGTGCTTGTCGGACGGGTAGATACAACCGGTAACCTGCCCGGTTACCTGCGGCAATACAACGGTAAGATCTATATCACCAGCGCCTGCCCTTTCCTGCATACGATCAACAAGCCTGATCTGGCCGGCCTGGCATGCGACTTCCAGATCAACAGCGTACCGCTATTGCATCAAAGCCGTACCGGCCTGCCTGCCGAGGTATTGCTGTCGCCGGTGGATACTGCATTTAACCAGCAGGATACTGCATCTCTTTGTATCGTCGACGGGAACCAGCAACCTGTGGTATTGTCCGCAGATGCCGGTTCTGAGTACCACTGGAATGATGGCAGTACAGAGCGCACTCTAACGGTGAAGGCTTCAGGCGTTTACTGGGTAAGCTATAAAGACCAATGCCGCACCCGCGTTGATACGTTTGCCGTAAAAGAGCATACCCTATCGCTGGACCTGGGGCCCGATACCCTGCTTTGCGATGAATCAGGGTTCACACTGAATGCGGACTTTCCCGGCGCCTCGTATCTGTGGCAGGATGGCAGCACCGGAAGCCGCTATGCTGCTACCCAAACGGGCCGGTATTGGGCCCGTATCGAAAATGAAGGCTGCACTGCTTCCGATACGGTTTCGGTCCGACTCATCTCCTGCCATTGCGGCTTTAATGTACCCAATGCCTTTTCCCCTAACGGAGACGGCATCAACGATCAACTGCTCCCGGTCATCGCGCCGGATTGTCGCGTACAGCATTTCGCATTTGCGGTGTTTAACCGTTACGGGCAGCGGGTGTACCTGAGCAATGACCCCGCAAAAGGCTGGAACGGCTATTTCAATAACCGGCCTGCGGACCCCGGGACCTATTTTTATGAGCTCAGCTTCAGTGGCGGTATTCGCCAGGAGTCCTTCTACCGGAAGGGGGATGTTGTCCTGCTCCGCTAAGCCTGTTGTACACGCTTGTTGTGACGTGACGCTACCAGATGCTCATCCGGGCGGCAGGTTTTCATTTTTTATTACCATAGCCCGCAGCTGCCTTTTTGTTTTGCGGATCGATAGTGTGTACTTTTAAGTCACATTTATCTACAGGATGAAATACACCACACTCGGCCATTCGGGCCTCATTGTTTCCCGGCTTTCTTTCGGCGCTATGACTTTCGGCAGCGACCCTTCGATGCCCAGCGTTTACAAAGTATCAGACGCTGACGCCTCGGCCATGGTAGGCAAAGCCCTGGACAACGGCATTAATTTCTTCGACACGGCAGACGGCTACTCCGGCGGGCAATCGGAGCTGATGCTGGGCAAAATACTGGCGCCCCGGCGGCACGACGTGATCATTGCCACCAAGGTAGGTTTTCGCACAGGCCAACCTGTTACCCAGGCCGGTCTTTCCCGGCGACACATCGTGTACTCCTGCGATCAGAGCCTGAGGCGCCTTGGGACAGATTATATCGATCTTTATATTCTTCATAAGGAAGATCCCTGGACGCCGCTGGAAGAATCGCTTTTGGCGCTGGACCAACTGGTAAAAGCAGGTAAAGTAAGGTATGTAGGCTTCTCCAATTGGTCGGCCTGGAAAGCGGCAGTGGCTTACCAGATGCAGCGCGACAATGGCTGGGCTACCTTCATTAACGCACAGCTCAATTATTCGCTCACCGGCCGGGACGCGGAACAGGACCTTATCCCCTTCATGCAGTATGCAGGCATGGGTATGACGGTGTGGAGCCCGCTGGCCAGCGGATTCCTGAGCGGCAAGTATACCCGCGAAAACCTGAAAGATGAAAATAACCGCCTTTCCGGCTTCGACCTGCTGCCTACCGATAAGGAACAAGGTTTCCTGATCATTGATAAAATGAGGGAGATGGCTCCCGGGTACCAGGCATCCGTAGCGCAAATAGCGTTGGCATGGCTGCTGAGCAAGCCTGTTGTTGCCAGCATCATTATCGGCGCCAGCAAAATGCATCAGTTGGAAGATAACCTGGGTGCTATTGACGTACCCCTTTCGGCGGCCGACATCGCTACCCTCGACAAGCTGTCGGAAAAAGCGCCGTTATACCCGCATTGGTTTAACCAGATGCTGCAGGATACCGTGCATAAAGATATCCTTTAAAAGCGCCGGACACTACTGGACTGCAACAAAGAGCGATTGCGATCATTCATGTAAAGAGCATGCTGCGTCCCAAAAGAGACTGTATCCTATGTTTGCGCAAGCAAGTGTAGGAGACAGCCTCTTTTTTTAAAAACTCCTATCCCGATTGCCGTTCCGTCCTCCGGATACCATCCCGCCGCAATTCTTTAGCCAGTGCAGATTTTTTTTTCCTTGACTAAGAACGGGAGTTTGGTTACCGTCTAAGAGTTAATCACTATTGTACAGCAAGTTGTCGCCTGTACAATATATGATTATAATCATTTTAAAAAAAGTATATTACATTTTCACCACCAAACCAACATTCAAAACTTATGAGATCTACCATGATCCCCCGGCTGATAGCCCTTCAATTACTGACGGCCGGTATTGCCGCCCAGGCCCAGAGTTATTACATTAAGATCAACGGCGACAAATACACCCGTATTGCCGACCATGCTGCCTGGGAGCAGAATAATGCTACCCTGGCCGAAACGCTGGACGCTTACAACCTCGACCTCCCCAGTGGCAATACGGCCATCGGTACCATGCGCTTCCGGGGCGCAACGGGTAGTATGAGCTATGCCACGCATTATCGCCTGAATAGCACCAGCGAACAGCTTGTGGCACGTAAGCTGCAAGTATCGGGCGTCGTGGGTACGTCCTTCTTTTTACTTGCGGAAAAGGTAGTATCGGGCACGGTAAGAAGTGCAGCCATACTGTATTACAACAGGATTAACGGCAATCTCGACAAAGCCTGGGAACTTAAGGCTTTACCTTCCGGGTTTACTTTACTCCGTGCTTTTGATGTCATCATGGATGCAAATCACGCTGAGCTGCATGTACTCTGTACAGTAAAAAAAGACGGTAAACAAAGTGTAATGGAATTGTTGTTCAACCCTGTTACGGCTCAGTACAAGGTATTACAATACAACCCGGCATCACTTCTCCCGGAACAATACAAATCCGTTTATTATTTGCGTTTAGATCATTATGGCTTTATCAATCCGGGCACGAAAACATCCTTCTATGGTACCGGCATAGCACAGGGCAAATCCATAGCTTTCTGCAATTGGGGTAACAAATACGAACAGTATAATCTCCTATCGCTAACGGGGACCGATGAAGTAGCCGGCGTACAGATGAACGGATCTTATGCTAACAATGGCAGCCAGTATCAGCTCTCCATGGCTTTTATGGATGCAGATGGCGATATGTGCATACAGCAGAAAACAGATCCGACCACACGTAATTGGAGAAGGGCTTATCACCTGACAGGCGGCAAATGGCGTATGAGCATGGGTCACGATGGCCATGGTATCAAGGGATACACTGGCATGGATTACTTTATTGTGAGCGCGCTACACCTCAATTTCAGCGATCATGAAGGACAGATAAGCACCTTACACTATAATTTGCTTAACGGAGACATCAATAAAGCCAACATATGGCACTTCTCCGGTATTGGCATTACACAAGGAGATGGTGCCCCCAACACCACCGATGATCCGGGGAGTATCTACACATTTGCTGCCGACCGCTTCAACCAACAGCATGGTTTCAAGTTTGGCACAGGTAATGCTTCTACTATAGGCGAAATGTCCTGCACCGATCTATACGAGCTTAAAGTGGCCGATAATACCTTACGGGAGCGTACAGATGATATCAATATAACCACATACGGCTCCTACAATGCCGCTACCTTGGATATGGTTAAAGTGAGCGATGTCCGCGTGGAAGCGATCCCTGAATGTGAAACCGAACAACGCGGCACGGCGCCGGATAATACCGGCTTCCTGCTTCAAAGTGCCAGCACCGTACAAATGAATACCGAACACCTTCGCATAACAACAGACAAAGCCATTGCTACCGTGCAGCTGCTCTCTATCGACGGCCGCTGCCTGTTGACAGCCGGGAATATCAATAGCAGCAACTTTCAACAGCACTTTGCCCACATCCTGGTACCAGGCATTTATGTTGTCCGCATCGGTTATGCCGACCAAAGCTCAGAAGTGCGTAAAATAAGTATTCACTAAGCCGGTTAACTGCAGGTAGCCCAATAGCCCCATTAA
Organism: Taibaiella koreensis; assembly: GCF_003545715.1. GTDB lineage: Bacteria > Bacteroidota > Bacteroidia > Chitinophagales > Chitinophagaceae > Taibaiella > Taibaiella koreensis. Next base: position 402,896 of record NZ_QVNU01000007.1, on the reverse strand, counting down.
TGCAATACCCTGTGACCGGCTGGTCACAGGGTATTTTGTTTTCGGAACAAAGCACGGAATAACAATTGGCTTCGTAACGGTTACAAGATGCCGTCTGTAAAATGCATTGCTTGTCTGAAGCTCCTGTATCTGCGCGGCAGCCCGGGTCATTGGCGATACAGATACGCGGCGTATTATCGAAACATTTTTTTACTTTCGCCCTGATCACTATGTTTTCTTTAAACGCTACTTCACTGGTCCGGCGCCGGGCATCTATCCTTTTCCATCAGCACAAAGAAAGCTACTCAGCCGGCCTTTGTGCCAGGATACTTATCCTTGCCAGGCAGGAGCCGTCAAGGGCATTTTATACCTGCTCAAAGATCATCGAGAAAAAGGCTCCGTTGCTTTTACTGGTTATTTGTCTGTTGTTCTGTAAAACCGTTATCGCGCGCAGCAATCCTTCCGATTCGCTCAGTCGCCTGGAAGACGATGCTTTGATCGGTTATAGCTTTCGCCTTTTCAGCGATGAGCTCCAATATGCCGATTCCGCAACGGCTTTAGCCAGATTGGACGGCATGATGCAGATAGCAGAAGCCAGGAAATCGTGCCCCTTGCGCACTACCGTCATTTTCCTGAAGGGTAAATACCGTTTCCTGCTGGACGCCAATAATAAATTCAGGTCAATAACCTGTCTTCCTTTTTTCGACGAAGTGCTGGCACAGCCCAAATGTTCCGATATTTTATACATTGAAGCCATGTTCTTCAAAGGGTATACGCTCAGTAAAACCCCGGCCTATTCCAAAGGCTTTGAATACATCATCCGTGCCAAAGAGATGGCGGCAGAAAAAGGCCTTGCCGCATTTCCCAATACCTTCGAACTGTATGCCATGCTGGGCAACACATTTTATTCTTTCTCCGACTATGAGAACGCCCTTGCTTTCCTGCTGGAAGGCATAAAGTTTCAGCGCACGGTAGAAATGAGGGAAGTAGTCGATGCCTATAATACGATTGCCTTGTGTTATCGCCAGATGGGTAATTACGACTCCGCCGGGTATTATTTCCAATACGCCTTCAAACTGGCCGACAAGGCGCACGTCGCCGACTGGACCGGTATCGTAAGCGGTAATATAGGCGAGCTCCTGTTCCGTAAAAAACAATACCGGGAGGCGCTACCCTACCTGTACCGGGATGTGCAGATAAGCGAGGCAACACAGCAGATCGCCAGCGCCGCCAGGGCCAGCATCGATATCGCGAAAATATACCTGGCCCTTTCGGAAAAGGACTCCGCCGATAAAATACTACAGGATGCCGCACCCCTTGTGTTTGCCGCCAATGAAAACAAGGTGTATGCCGGATATTACTTCAACCTCTTCGAGATCAACAAAGGCAGGGATGCAACAAAAGCCATCCGTTTCGTAGACTCCTTTCTCTATTACCAGGAGAAGGCTGCAAAGGAAATGGACATTGTGGCTGCGGACAGGGTAAAAAGCAAGCTGGAGGCGGAAAAGCTCCAGGCCAATATCAAATTGCTGGAAAGCGAAAGCAGGCGGCACCGTACCGAGCGAAAGGGCGTGATTATTATTGTGGTGCTAATGGCGCTGGCGGGCTGGCAATTGGTCAGACGGGTTCAGGCAGAAAAAACACACACCAAAAGACAACTGGGCAATGCCCGGCAACTGCTCGATACCTACATCAGTACCCTGAAGCAAAAAAGCAAGCTTCTGGAAGAGACAAAGCACGAACTGGCATTGCTCAACCAGACGTCGGGCTACGACCAGCAGCAGAACGATGAGATCCTGCACAAGCTGCAGCAGGCCACCATATTGACAGAGGATGACTGGCGCGATTTCAAGAAGACCTTCGGCCAGATCCATACCCAGTTCTTTGCACATCTCGAACAGCATTTTCCCGGCCTTACCAATGCAGAGATACGCCTGCTGGCACTCTCCAAAATAGGCTTGTCGATAAACGAAAAGGCGAGTGCCCTGGGCATCTCGCCTGATTCGGTAAGGAAAACAAAACTAAGGTTGTTTAAAAAGCTGGGCATCACGGAAGAAGAGATCTTCAAGCGGATGGACAGCCGCTAGCGGCCTATCGTAGCAAGGTAAGATCGCCCCTCAGCTCATACACTTTTTTATCGTCGCAGGTATAACTCATCATATACATATAGGTGCCTGCATTGGCTGCAGTCCCATTCCTGTAGCTGCCGTTCCATCCCTTTTGTATATTGTCGTTGTCATACACCAGCTTCCCGTAACGATCAAATACTTTCAGGGTAAGCAGCAACTGGCCGGGCTTCAGGGCCGGGTTAAAGTAATCGTTAAGACCATCGCCGTTGGGACTGAATGCCGTCGGTACCAGGGCCTGGCAACAGGGATGCACCAGGGCCAGTACCGAATCGACAGCATGGCAACCGTAGGGGCTGTATACCGTAAGGTATACCTTCTGGCTCTCCTTAAAGGTACCCTGTACGCTTATCCCTTCTTCTCCGCCCAACAGGCGAAACGCTTTGGCCGGCTCCCAATTGTAGTAGGAACCTGCAGCCTGCGGCACAGCCTCGAATACCAGCGTATCGTAAGTGCATAGCGAGATGGCGTCGTAGCGGATTGCGGCTTCAGGTACCTCCCTTTCGGTCACTTTTACCCTTAGAGAAGTGTCGGCGCAACCGTCGAGCAGGCCGGCTACGCGGTAGTTGCCGCCTGCAATAATTTTGTATACACTGCCTGTCTCCCCTTCGATGGGTATGCGCTCGTTCAGCCATTGGTAGGTGGCGCCGGCATCCGGGTTACCTACAGCCAGCTGCAGGGTATCGCCCATACAAAGATCGCGGCTGCGGTCGCCGGCAATGTCGACAAAAGGTAGTGGCTTTACCGTAAGATTTAAGGTATAAAGCGTACCGCAGATATCGGCCGGCCCGCTTTTGATCAAGGTATCGTAGCTCCCCGAAACCCCCAGGTAGCGGCCGTAAAATTCATAGGCGACGCCCGCGCATACCGATGCATCTATGGTCGTATGTGGGAACTCCGCCACTTCGATAATGCTGGTATCGCTTACAGCGACGCAATTATAATTGCCGGTAAGCCCCTGTGGCCCGGTCATAAACCGCACCATGTAAGTTCCCGGCGCAAGACCGGTTGTATTGAAGGAATAGTGGGTACCCGCGCTCGGTGGCCCCTGGTTTTGCCAGGTAACGCCGTTATCTGAAGTGTACTGCCATTGATACTCTGCCGGATTATAAGGGCTGTTGATCACATTGGCATCAAAATCGATGACCGTATTCTGGCAAACGGTCTCGTCCAGCTTGGGCAATATGTGGGATTCGGGTACACAGGGTTGCACAGTAATGTCGTCAATAGCCAGGTCGTTGCCCCAGCCCGAACCGACAGAGTTGTTGACCAGCTGTAGCTTAATGCTGGTGCTGGTGCCGTTGTTGAATACGATCGAGTATTGGTGCCAGGCTTCATCGGCGGCCACATCACCCGATTCGGCGGTACCCAGCACCGCGTTGGTAACCCCGTCAACGGCCTTAAGCGTCATATTGGGATATTGGTAAATAGGATTGGTGATCAGCGAAGGATCATTGGCATTCAGTATCCATACCGAGAGCTTTAATGTCGTATTGGGACAAAGGTTATCCATCACATATTCAAAGAAGACGGTAGCAGCAGTGGAGGGTGCGTTGATGAGGAACATCAGGCCATTGGTATTGCCGGTATGATCGGGCGTCGATACCCAGTTGCCTTGTCCGCTGGCGGAGGGGAGCTTAGCCAGGCCCGAAAAGCCATCGCTCAACACACCGCCTACAGGACCGGCGGCGCCTACAAAGGTCGTGGAGGTCGAGGCGCCGGGCGCATAGGCGCTCAATGGTCCGTACCAGGTATCCGTCGCTGTTCCCTGGCCAAAGGTCTGGTTGACCAGGAACTGACCCCATACACCGTTACAGCTGTTCTGTGCATGCAGGGAAAGACCTGCTGCAAATAATGCCCAAAAGAGAAAAAAAGACCGAGTCATGCGTGAAAGATTTAGGCTGAAGGGTTGCCGGTTACAAATCATAAATTGTGTCTTGTGAATTTATTCATCGAAGACATCATTTGTTGGGAACAGGTATAGACAAAGCGTAAGACAACCAAGAGGACAAAAAAAAGGACAAAGATAGTCTTGACAATGAACACATTTCATTTAACACATTTTCATCTTCGAAAACAAAACCAATACGCTCCAACATGAAAATGCGGGTAGCATTAACGATAAAACACATGCAAGGAAATACGGGGAGATAAGAAAACACCGGAAAGAAGCCGGCATTGCCGGCACCGGGCAGCAGACTATCCGGAGCATGAAGCGGCAGAGATATGCTGCACTGTTTCATCCTGCATTACTCAAATCTGTTATTACAGCCAGGGACAGACTTCAGCGGAGACCAACCGGCGTTTAAGCCCTTCCTCCGTTAAAGAGACAATGAACCTATCTGGCAGAACGAAGCGGACTGCCCGGAAAAATCCGTGCAGCCCGCTTCTGTGTGAGACACCATGCTCTTGCTATAGCTTGTTTACTTTAAAGGTAGCCTTTACCTGTCCTGTGCTGTTAAATACTTTAAGGAGGTAAAAACCCTGCGTCAGGGTATGCATAGGCAGGGTTTCTCTTTTTCTCTTAGCCTTAAACGACACCAGCAATTTGCCTTCGATGCCATAGAGATAAAGCCTATCGCCTGCCTGCAATCCGTTGATATGGATGTCGTCGCTCGTCGGATTAGGACTGATCCCGATCTCTGCAGCGCAATGGGCCGGTACCGCAACTGTCCGGCTTAATATTGCCGTTCCATCACGGTCAACCATCGATAGCCGGAAAAAGTTATGTTCTCCAGACAAAACATAAGTATAAGCATAATCGCCGCCGGTTCCGGGGTATTGGTAGGAAACATTGCCTATGGTCTCGAATAACCGGCCGTCGGTCGAATATTGAATGTCAAAACGGCCGGCGTTCACCTCCGTGCCCGTGGTCCAGGCCAGGAGTGCCGTACATTGTTCAGCCTTCGCGACAAAAGTTTGCAGGCTTACGGGCAGCGGCGTACTGAATACCGCCGACCTTTCGGCGCACAAACATTGTGTTGTATTGCCGGCAGTCAGCGGCCGCACTTTAATGGTAATTGCCGACTGGTTGCTGCATCCGCTGGCCGGGAAGGTCAGGTTTACAGTATCTGTTTGTGAAGCACCCGGAGCTACCGCTTTGGAAAGTATCGCCGTAAAAAAGGGCGCCGCCACCGGATCGCAGAAGAATTCGGCCTGGTAGGTGCCGGCCGGCGCCGAAAGCGTACCGTTATTGGCATACGTAAAGGCTGCCTCCCCTTGCTGACCGGGCATCCAATTGCCCGAGATCCTTTGGGCAGCGGACAATACCAGGTCCGGTTTGTTGATCGCTATCGGCTCAGAAAAGGCGCTGCCGATGATCATTTTACTACTACTGCAAATTACTGTGCCACAAGTCAGGGGGCGGTATCACCGAACGTTCGACGGTACATGCTATCGAATCGGAACCACAGGTAGCACCATCGGTGGCAATAGTATAGCTGAACTGGATGGGTGTGTTGGCAGGCGACCCCACCGGTAGCCCTACACTAAGATAAGTCAAGCCGTCGGACCGCACTTCCTCGGCCAGCACACAGCCGGTGCAATTGGCGCCCGGAGTGAAGCTTCCGGCATATTGTATTCCTTTCGGCAGCTGATATACTGCTGTATCTACGCCCAATGGCGCGCCCACCGGCGTTATAGTCAGGTCTACCGTAGTGCCGCTGCTGCAACCTATAGAAGGAGCAGCAATGTCGATTTGTGTCGCAGCACTGCTGACGACCGGTGGCGCGCCGAGGATATGGACCGGGTTGCTACGCAGCGAAACGCCATCGCCGGGCGCGGGCTCTCCACAGGGCCGCTGACCGTGCAGCACAAATGCCAGTTGGCTTCCGCTGGCAAAAGAGCAATCAGTAGTGAACCGGACTTTTAGCCGGGCCTGCCTGTCCTCAGCATCGGGATTGGAGAGGGTACCCGGCAGGCCATTGATCCCCATGCCGGTATGCTGCGACAGGTCGATGCTATAGCTGCCGCCCGCCAATACGGGATTAATGCCCTGCCAGTTGCCGCTGTTGAAGGGATATTCAACCTCAAAAGGTACCGTCAGGGTCATACCCTGCGGCGCCGTTACCTTTATGGCAGGGCTAGTGATATTGGCCGCCTGTGCGCTGTTCATATCCAGCACCACACTATCGGTGCTGCACATCGGTATCGGCTGCGTAGGCTGGCTGCCGATCGAGAATTGAACCTGGCTGGGCTGCAGGGAGAACGTCAGGTTGGTGGCGGGCAAAGTCCAGGTCGCCTGGGAAGGATCGGGATAATAGCCATCGCATTTCCAGCCGGCACGGGCTACCAGTGTACCCGGCTGGCAGTTGGTGGCATGGAAAAATACCCGGTATTGCTGCGCCTGGCTGGCTGGCACATTAGGCAGCTGGTACCAGGTGCCCTGGCTATAACCCAATTGGCTAAGCGCCATACCGGCTACCGAACCGGTAAGGGGGCACACGCTATCGACCACTATGCCGGTTCCGGCAGCAGGATTGAGCTGCAACCAGGTATTGGGCGAGGCATTGGGGCCGGTATTGCTTACCGAGATATCCCAGCTACTCTGCTGCTGTATAACCTGTACATTCCCGCTCAGGTTGGTCACACTCAGTTGCGGCTGCTGGGTCAGGTGGATGAATACGTTTTGGGCGATCACATCGGTTACCGGTTGGTCGGCGTAAGCATTCCTGCGCACATAATAGGTTACCGTCATATTCTGGCCGGCTTGTCCCGCTCCTTGTGAGGAGGCCCTTATCAAAAAGTTGGCGATCCGCCCATAACTGCCCTGAGCGCTTTGATCGCCGATATCGGCCGGGGCCCAGTAACCAGGATTGCCCGGGCCCGGATTGGTAGCCCTGATCATATTACCGGCAACGGTGGTGGCGACATTGACCGTGAGCGCGCCGGCAGCGGTATAGTTTAGCGGCATTGGGCTGCCGAAGTTGTAATAAGCCGGTAAAGTGGTCCTCATCGAGTCGATGATCACCGAGGGCCGGAACTCGCCGGGGTATAGGTCGCCCTCGGCAAAACCATAGCCGAAAGCCGGGGAACCAGGGACGGCGCCGCACACCGGGGCGGTAGCAAAACCGGCGTTGAAATTGCTCGTTAAAACAGGCTTCACTGCGTAGAAATAGAAGGGCGAACGGTTACATATCTGAAGCGTATCCTGTGCGCCACCCGAGCGGCTGAAAAAATAGCTGGCCGTGCTATCCACTGCCGTACGGGTACTGGAACGGGCTTCTTCCAGCCGGTAGTAAACCTCCGTCCATACCGAGTCGCCCTCTGCCAGGCCGCCGGGCGGCAGGCAGCCACTCAGGTTCCAGACCAGCCGTTGAAGCATAGCTGTGCTGGAATCGGCCGGCGCAGGCATGACGCAGCTGGAGATCTGCCCCAGACCATTCCTGATATAGAAAATACCACGCCCATAAGTAACCAGGTTGGCGCTGTTTTCTTTTCTGACCTGGAAATTATAATAGGCATTGCTGCGGCTACCGTGATTGACACCGCCCTGGCTGAGGGTAAAGCTGTCGGATTGCGCCACCGTGATGGCGGCAAGACCGGTGACCGCAGCGGCCGCTACACGGGTAGTCATGGTGTTGTTGGTATAGCCGAATGTCTTTCGCGCAAAAAGGGCGCCGTTATTGGCGATCATATCGGGGCAACCGGGCGGCTGTACAACAGCTATATTGTATAGCTGCAGGGGCAGGCCGGTAATCTTACAGTTACAGCTGTTGTCGGCCACATAATCATTGGAAGAACCGCTGGTAATGGTCGTAGCCGCACCATTATTGACCAGGTCGATCGAAAAGTTGCCGGCCGTGAAGCCAGTGCCGGCAACGACCACCAGGGTATCGGGAGCCAAAGGCACAGCAGCAGCATGAACGCTTACCTGGCCGGCCGGCACGGCCCCGCCGTTGCGGGTAATGTTACCCGTGCCTGACAGGGAAAGGCCGGGTGGCAGCAGCAGGCTGAAATAGGAGGTATTGGTAGGCGCCGGAAAGGGCAGCCAGTTGGACTGCATACTCTGGTTCACTACTATGGTAAAAGGCGCTCCCGGGCTGATCACCGTAGGATAGAGAGCATTCCGGGACCGGGGATTGAAGGTAGATCCATAGATCATGTCAGGAAAGCCTGTATCCCCGATACTACCTTGCCCCTGTTTAAGGGTGCCACAATTATCGGTATAATTCAAACGGCTTTGAGGACGGGCGAGCATGTTGGCTCCGCAGCCAAAATGCATATAATACCGCAGCCGAAAGCTGCCGCCCCGCACCAGGTCGTCGTACTGGCCGTCGCCGTCCAGGTCCTGCAGACCGCCGGGACCATCCGGATCGGCGCTCAAGAACGACATCGGTATCTGGTAGGTACTGCCGCTCTGAGTATAAGGTATGGCATTGCTCATCGTAGCAGCGCCCATATACAGGCGTATGCTGTCGATGCCCTCGGCGCCGCCAAGAGTATAAGTAGGGATCACGTTAAAGATACGGCCGCCGGGTGTGGTATCATTGGCCGTATTGCCGTTGACATAGGTGAGGTCAAAGACGCTCTGGCCGCAGGTAGCCATTTCCTGGCTGGCATTAAAGGTAACATTGGTGCTGACGGTGATGGGTGCCATGTTCATGGTGCCGGTAGCGGTCACCGTCTGACAGGCCGTCGCATCGTCGGCATGGCCCCAGCGGGCCCCGAAGGTGGTGGTGGTATTGCAACGTTTGATCGTGGCAGTCTCGGTAAAGGCTACTGTGCCGCCATTGCAGAGCCCGCCATTGGCGCTGAGCTCAGCGCCCGATGCTTTAAAGAACAGGGTATCGCCATTGCTGCGATAGCTGGTAATCGTATTACCGTTGGCCGTTAGGCTTTGCAGCTGCATACCGGACGAAGGATAACGGATGAAGAAGTACAAGGTATCCAGGCAACCGTTGCCGCCATTGATCACGGAAAGCGTACGGGTAATCATAGCGCTATTCACCGCATTGTTCAGCGGAGCTACGGCTGGCATGGTCAGTGAAGGGGAGATGATCGCATAGCTATTGACAGTACCGGTGTTCTCCGTTTGTGTTCCGCAATCGCCGGTTACCATTACCGTATCCTTGCTGCCGGCGGGCGCATTGCATAGCGCTTTTCGCCTGATGGTAAAGGTAATATCGGATACCCCGGTCACACCGGTAATGCTGAAAGTGGGAGAGCTAAGCGAACTGCCGGTAGCTGTGATCCCCACAGATGCAGAGCCACCGGTCTTGGCCACGCTACCGGGAATATAATTGACTCCTGCAGGGAACCGGATATTGACGGCGGCATTGTTGCAGGCAGCAGCAAAAGCAACGTTAACGGTCAGAAGCGAGGAATCCAGTTGCCGGGTAAGGCCCTGGGCCGGCGTGGGGTACGTAATAAAGATCTGGGCCCGCGCTGCTAAGGAGAGCAGCAGGAACAGGACACAGACCAGCAGCGAACTGTTGAAAGATACGCATGTTCTTTTCATAAGTGTAATTTTTTTGGTCAGTCAAGGAAAGGAGCGATGGTTCAGCTAGGCATGGGTAGCACGTTATGGCGGCGCCCTGGTCGACAGGTTGATCGAAGACGTCATAGCAGATAAAATGATTAACTCTTTTAATTGGATGGTACATTTTTGGGTTGACCGCAATAAGCAGGCACACCAGAATGAGGATTTTTTCAACAATCTAACAAAATGCTAAATTATAAACAATGTTTATATTTTACAACTTATTCACTTAAAACAAGGTGATTTGTAGTAATTTGCGTATTTTAAAAATACGAAACATCTTTATTTTGGTTTGTATAAAACAGGAAATAGATTTTCCTCCGGGAAAGAGTGCTGTGCTTACCGAATTGGCGGGCGGAGCCTGTGCACAGAACAACATTGCCTCATTACAACGGGAACAGCAGTTTTCTTATCGGCTGCAAGGCGGCGGAAAGATCCGGGAATGAGGCGGAGTACATTCTGATTGATACAGAAGGTATTTGGATTACCCAAAAGCAGGTTCAGGAAAAAAACGGACGTATAAAGTAGCATCCGGGTATTGGTCAATTCTGAAAAAACGAACAACCGAAAGCATAATGGGCAAACCAAAGTATTGTGCTGTTAAAGGCTTACAACCGGGACATCCTGGCAATGAGCGGCCACCTATTATAGGTTTTCCACCGGTACAAAACATGTAAGCACAGTTGGGGCGCAGGAGAGAACTGCAAAAAATACACTGTACAAAACTGATCTAATGAATGCCAAAGGCTTTATACCCGTCCTCAATAGCTCTATTTTACTTATTCGCTTTAATCAGCCGGCGAACCATACACGGCGTTATGACATGCCCCCGCCGGCTGCTGAGCACAGTGTAAACGTAACCGTGCTGCAGCGGCTCCTGATCGGCTCAGTACGGCACCAAAGCTTTAAACATCTGATACCGGCCCCCTGGAGATCATTACTTAAAGCTATTGGGTTTACTAACATAGGGATTGCCCTTTACAAAAAACCGCCAGGGTAGCAGCGCATCTTCCTTTGCATAAGCAACGCCGACACGGGGAACCGCAGCTATAGCCTCAGCGGGATAATGGATGCCCCGGTCTTCGATCCGGATATCGTCGCCCGTCAGGCTTCTTCCATTAAAAGCAAGATCGATTCCCAAGGCTTTGGCGGCTGCGCCGGGACCCGATGAAATAGCCACCCTCGTAGCCGGCATACCCCGCCTGGCTTCCATCCATTCCGTTCCTTCCAGGGGCACTACGGCGCGTAGCAGCACAGCATGTGGCTCCTCTTCGATCGAAGTGACAATATTGAACAAGTGATGAATACCGTAGCACAGGTAAACATAGGCAATGCCCCCTCCGGCATACAGCGGCCCCGTACGCCGGGTGCGCCTGCCGCCATAGGCATGCGATGCCTTATCCACGACGCCGGCATAAGCTTCCGTTTCGACAATGAGACCTGAAGTAAGCTTGCCCTCTGCATGGGTAACAAGCACTTTGCCCAAAAGGTCTTTGGCGAGGAAAAGAACATCCCTGTTCCGGTAATAGGTGGCATCCAGCTTTGTCATAGGCAAAAATAAAGATCAGGCGGCAATAGCCTTTGTTATGGTACCGGAAGATACGATGTTATTAATCTTTTAACCGCAGGAAATGGCTGCGAATTTTTTTTAGTATCAGCTTATGGATCCAGGTCAACCAATATAGCCGTTAGCTCATCCGGCCGCTGCATCATTACATTGTGGCCACAATCGATCGTCTCGACACGCCAGCCGGAAGTTTCTTTCAACCTTTCGTATTGCTCCCTGAAAGGCGTATCCTCCCAGCCGCTGAGATAAATAAATATGCGGTCGGAGACCTGCTCACGCCCTCCGGTCAGCTGTTCGTGTTGCTCAAAAGGGGGCATCGGTTTTCTGATGTAAAAAGTCAATTGTTTCTGCTACTGTACCTTTAGCAGCGATCATTTCAATTGCTCTGCAAGCGAATATATTTTCCCTTTAGCGGCATATTTCTTATCCAGGCTCCCGATATATTTCAGCGTCGCGGGCGATAATATATAAGCGCCTTGCCTGTCTTTTTTTGATGCCCGATCGTACAGGTATATATAGTAAAAGGGGTTGCTGATGTGCGCTATCAATTCCTTCCTGTAACCATTGCGTTCGATCACCTGCATCATGTAGTACCCGGGAATATGGCCACTGGTATTGGACGTATTGATCAGCTGATTTACTTTAAGTGCGCCCTTATCCACTTTATCTTGTGCCAATAGCGAATCGATATGCTTGAGCACCGGAACGCCTTCCTCTAGAAAGCTTTCCGGGTATCCTTTCTGAAATTCAAGGAGGCCGGAACGACTACCCATGTACGGCTTGTCGATAAGGTCGGCGCTGCCCTCGTTGAGGATGCGCTGCAATACAGTAACCACAACTTTGTCTTCCGCTTCTGTTTCAAAAAGGAACCTGGGCCGCAATATATGGTGCAGCTCATGTCCACCCAGCACACCCAATTTGTTGGCATCATTAAAATAAGCTGCCATCAAAGTATAAATGATCCAGCCATTTTCCACATGCGCATCATTGTGTAAAGGGATTATCGAAAAGCGCAGACCAGGTACGCGTCCATGAGCCTGGACCGGCAACATACCATAGCTGTAATGATAACAGGTATCAAGATAGTCCGTCTTGCTTTTATCGATCCACTCCAGGTAGGCCTTCATTTTATCTTCGTTTACCTTATATTCATTTACGATATAGGTCCACCAATATTGTTCGGGGTCTTTCAATTGCCGCTGCAACTTTGCCTCGTTGGCAGGCATATAAACAATCTCCATGATCCTGCGGTAACGTTCAAAATAAGCGCTATCGACGCCCTGGTCCTTCATGTAAACCCTTATCGCTTCATTTTGCAGGAAACCGTTCCATTCTTCCTTACTAAGGCTGTCGCCGGCTTTTAAGCGGGCTGTGATGTTGAAGTATTCCCAGCAGGAACGATCGTCGATAGATTGGGCCATTGACCGTGTGGCAAGCCAGCTCAAAGCAAGCAGCAATATTATTTTCTTCATTCTGCAGGTTATTCGTTTGGGTGGTTAATGGTTTTGGTTGGGATCTGGCATGCAAGATAAAAAGAAATAAAGTTAGCGCTCTGGTCCCGCGTGGGGCTTGGGGCAATTCGTTTAATGTGACAGGCCTGAAACCTGTTTAGACAGACTCTTCTTGTACCACAAAGAGAAATGCTTCAAACACTAATAACGTTTGGGGTATCATTAAATGGCAACCAGATGATGACATTCCCGGAATGTCAATAAGAAGGCAAGGCCGGCCCCACGCTACTTATCCGGTGAGGCTGTTGTATCATTGCAACGTCTTCGTGCCTTCCTTGCCTGAAGCCGGCTTTTCTATATTTAGTGTATGATTGCCGAAAATGCGCTATTTTTCGACAAACATATGCTTAATGCGAAGTTTGCTTGTGATTCTTCTATGCTGCGCTCTTTCTTCGCTCAGAACATTTGCACAAGAATATAGCTATACCCATTATGATACAAAAGATGGGCTGGCTAATTCGACCGTATATAATATATGCCAGACTAAAGACGGTTTTATCTGGTTTTGTACCGAAACAGGCTTAACCCGCTTTGACGGTTGTCGTTTTAAAACATTTACAACTACAAATGGGTTACCCAGTAATCAGGTTCTGAATGCTTGGGAGGACAGTCGTGGAAGATTATGGCTAATGATGTTTAAAGACGCTATCTGTTATTATGCAGACGGTAAGATACACAACCAGGAAAATGATAGCATTTTAAAAAAGGTTCACATTCATGCGAGTTGGAATGCCATAGTGGAAAGTCCCGATGGCAATATTACAGTTCAGGAGGCAAATTTTACGCATATCATCACTGCCGCAGGTAAGGTTACTACTTATCCCTGGGGAACGAGTGACTGGGATAAGTTGGCAGCAATGTTAATTAATATTTCTACTTTCTCGGGTACACTTCCGGCCAATTTTGTCATGTTACCAAATGATATCCGTAAAGCGGTCAGACCTAACTGGATCTTCTTGCGTAAATCAGGATCAGTGAATAAGCCGTATTACGCCTTTGCAGGCACGGATACACTTTGGTTTGTTACACCCTCGGGAAATGAAAGGATATATGCGCCTCATTCGCAATATAGAACCGTTTTTTTAAACGATCATCAGTATGTTATTTATAATCGCCTGAAAGGCGTCAAAGTAGTTGAACAAGGCAGGGAAATGACATCCTGCAGCTATTTTACCGATTATGATATCAACGCTGTCATCAAAGACCGTGAGCAAAATATTTGGTTTTCCACTCAGGGTTCGGGCGTATTTAAAGTTAGCCCAAACCGGTTTAAAAGCCTATTTACGAAAGAAAAGGCAGACACTTATATTTGCGATATTCATAGGGTAGGATCTTCTATATGCATCGGAACCAAGAGTAATGATTACTGGAAATTTGATACCATTAGTGATGCTTTTTTTGAGAATGAAACAAAAAATAAATCGAGATCGTTTGTTGCAGATGACCATTTTTTACAGCAATTGCCGAAACAGACCATCTTTCAAGTCGCAAATGCTGATTTTCTAAATCTTGGTCGCTTGAGTGCTAAATTTTCATCGGGAGTAAAAACAATGCAATCGCTTCAGGATACATTACTCCTTACGAACAGTGCCGGTGTATTCCTTGTCAGTATAAAGAACAAAAAGATTATTAAAACCCTTTATCATGAACGGGCGACGTGTGCCTATAAACAAGGGGAGACTTATTATATAGGTACGCTTAAAGGCCTGTACACAACTTCCGATGGTAGTAAAGCGCTTTACAAAGGGACACGATTTCCTGAGTTCAAAAATAATATCAGCACATTCGCGGAAAGTAACGATGGTACCCTTTGGGTGGGAAGTAATGGCGGCGGTGTTTATGGATATAGAGAGGGCAAAATTATTGCCGCTTTTGACAATTCAACCGGCCTGAGCAGTAACATGTGCAGCAGTCTTTGTGCCTCCGGGAACAAGCTTTGGGTTGGATCGGAAAAAGGACTCAACCAGATCGATATTACACCGGGCGTCTATAAAGTGGTTTCAAACATAACGGTAAGCGACGGCCTGAACTCAAATATTGTAAACTCGGTTTATGTTGATGGGAGCTTTATATACGTAGGAACGCCGGTTGGTATTACGGTATTTGATGAAAGAAAAGTCCAGACTCATGGAATCTGTTATCTGAACATGACGGACATTATCGTTTCAGGACAATACAAAAAACCCAGCCAACGGAGTCTTTTATTGAAGCATGAAGAAAACAACATCTCTTTTGCGTATTCGGGCATTTCTTTTTTATCCGGAGGCGATATCACCTATAAATATAGGGTATTGGGTTTGGACGATACCTGGAAATACACAAAGGAAACAGTGCTTACCTATCCTTCATTACCTTCCGGAAAATATACACTCGAACTGATCGCGATTAATAAGTTTCGTAATGAAAGCAAACCGCTGAGATATCATTTTGAAATTGAAAAATCCATTCTGGAAACCGCCTGGTTCAAAAGCGTAATGATAATTGCAGGCATAATCATTATCATCGTGATTGTCCGGTATGTCATTCTTCTATCTCACCGGAAAGAGAGGAAGGCGTTAATGGCTGATCATAAAATGAAGTCTCTGGAACAAATGGCATTGAGGGCACAAATGAATCCTCATTTTATTTTTAATTGCCTTAACTCGATGCAGCGATACATTATCGACGGAGACATTAAAAAAGCAAATTTTTACCTGTCCCGTTTTGCTGCATTGGTACGGGAAACACTTGATAATGCAGCGAGGGTATTTATCACCATCGAAGAAGAAATCCGGTACCTGACCAATTATATTGACCTGGAGCGTGTACAGATACAAGATGCATTTGAGTATGTTATTCTTATTGACCCGCTTATAAATCAGGCAGAGCTCATGATCCCCAACATGGTATTGCAACCGTTTGTTGAAAATGCAATCAAGCATGGCCTGGATCATCCCGGGATACAAGGTAAGCTGACAGTTTCCTTTATTCTCCTGGAAGAGCGGCGGATGCTGCAATGTGCGATAGATGATAACGGCCCCGGCATAAAACAAAGCATGGAGCTGAAACAAAAATATGGCCGGCAGTTCCCCGCGAAGGGCATGTCCATTACCAACCAAAGGATACTTACTCTTAATCAATTACAGTCGGGAGACCGGCCGATACGGATACAGGTAATTGATGTCGGCGAAGAGGAAAGTGTTGGGGGCACCGGAACAAGAATTATGATTAACCTTCCTGTTAAATACTATGATGAAGAGTCTGATTATTGATGATAAATCGGCCAATATAGATACGCTGAGCAAGCTCCTGGGCTTATACTGTCCGCAGGTGCAGGTTTGCGGAACAGCGGGAAATGTGGAAGACGGGTATAAAGCTATCCAGGAGCTTAGGCCTGCGCTGGTTTTTCTCGATATTGAAATGCCCAATGGTAACGGATTTGATCTATTGAAGAAATTCAATACCCTTTCTTTTGAAGTCATCTTTACAACGGCTTACAACCAATATGCCGTTCAGGCCTTCCGGGAAAATGTACTGGACTACCTGTTAAAGCCTATCGACATAGACATTTTGCAGCAGGCGGTAGTTAAGGCAGAGCATCGAATCATTCAGAAGCAAACCAATGAATACCTGGTCAGATATATGCAAACCCTGCAACCCACCCACAACAACAGGATCAGCATACCGGTACTGGATGGCTATCTTTTCCTCAACTGCCAGGATATTATCAGGTGTGAGGCTTCCGATAGCTATTGCTTTTTCTTTACTACCGACGGTAAAAAAATACTGGCAAGTATGCGGCTCAAGGAATGCGAAACGTTATTACCGTCAAACCAATTTTTCAGGGTGCATCATTCCCATATTATCAACCTGCAATACATGGTCCGATATATTCGCGGAAGAGGCGGTAGCGTAGTCATGCAGGACAAAAGTATCGTAGAAGTGGCTGCCAGTAAAAAGGACGCTTTCTTAGGAAAACTCCGGGATGGCTTCTAGACGAAAACACAAAAGGCAGCAAATCCTGCATAACTACGGCCTCGGATAACACAACGGCGTATTTTCTTTTTCCGAATTTAAAATGAGCGCTATTATTGTGTCAGTAAGGCTTTTCAATGTTCGGCTACTATAAAAATTAAAGCCAGATTGACCAGGTTTACACATACGCTCATTTAAAACCATTTTCAAAAAACAAAATGCTATGAAAAAGAAAAAAATCGAATTGAATGCCAAATTGTTTTTAAACAAAACTGTTGTGAGCTCCCTCAATAGCTTACAGACAGTTGGTGGCGGCAATAATACGGCAACGAACTGTCCGTCCAATGCGACGAGTCCCTGCGCTCTTTGCCATGAAACGCAAACTCCAGACTGCGTTAACACCCAGATAACCCAACCTGTTAACCTTTGTAACTTTGCAACCTCCAAGATCCCTGGCGATTGTAATCCAACCGGGAATCTCGCCTGCCAGAGCGTCCTTAAGGGTGCCTGCGGTACCATAGTTTCTACTCCCGGCGGTGGCTGCGGAGGTTAATCAGGCACAAAATCCTGCTTTGATCACTATTGTTTAGCTGACAGACCAGCCAGCTAAACAATAGTTGTCGCAGATGCCGGGTTTCACGGACATATGCTGGTGCTTAGGGCGGACCAATCAATTTGAAAGAGGGCATAAAATTATTGGGGGCTTTCTGAATACGCACACTTCATTCAATCAGCGAAACCCAGGTACAAACGTTACCATTATTAAGAGCGTGAGGAACTATGCTACCAACCTGACCCATGCCACGCTTCTGGATGGATTTATGTTTACGGGTAGCAAAAGTGGCCGGGCGGTGCCCTATACAATGAAAATGCCAGTCCGTTTGATCACCAACTGCATTTTCTCCGGAAACGAAGGGGGCTAAGTACACTATAGACTCGGTAGGCATAGGGTTAAGTTGACGAAATGGCCTTCCTGACTGCACGTTAAGCCGGCTGAACCGCTTCCAATACAACAATAATATTGTGGATAAATGATGCGTCTATCTCACTGCCGCTGTCAACGGCTTGTACCAGCGCACGAAATTCGCCACTATCATCTCGTTCAAACACAAGTTCCCTGCCGTTTACCATAACGTAAAACTTGTACGTGTAAGCAAAGGTGACCAATCGCCCCTTTAGCAATAGCTCTTCTCCATTGTGATTTACTGGTAACTCAAAAAAATGTTCCATTTCCTTACTTATATGCTCAAGCTAAACTAATTCATCCCACCCCTTATAATCGTGTTTATAGTTGCGCCCCAGCTAGCGCAACGTTTCTACCGGTGCCTTCCTTTGATCTGGTTTTTGGTCGTTTTTCCCTGCGCTATAGGCGAAGATGAAAGACATACCAACAATAATAAGAAAACAGGCCGCGACAATCTTTAGTCGTTTAGTAGTCTTACGCAACGAAGCTCTTTCGTAGATTGTCAGTGTGTTCGGTTCCCTATAATTGCGCCGATTAATTTTCAGTTCTTCAATTTGTTCCACAAAAACCGAAAGCCGGGACTTGTTGCGACCCGGTAATTTTCCCGGATCATTAAAGCCGGAACTATAGTGCTTTCGCTTTCCGAAGTTCAAAAGAAGCGCTATACCGGCGATGATACAAGAAATACCTACTATGATTACCGGCATAAAAGCAGACAGCATTGATCTGGCTCAAAGCTATGCACTATTTTTAGATTGTAGCAATTGATTTGTGGAATGTACAACATCTTACAGGTAACATCAGATCTGCTACATCCCGCTTGACCCGGAGCTTCCAGCTTGAAGTAGAAGCAATAAAAAAGCCTGCAAATTTGCAGGCTATTCTTGTACCCCTAACGGGAACTCAATTGAACACTTTAGGCGAAAATGGTCTTACAGATATGGGCAAGATCTTGAATGTTGTTAGAGAAATTACGGATATGCATTTATAATTATCAGTTTCATTCTGCCTGGAGAACCTGTCAAAGTTCGAAAATTTTTTATGCTTATTTATATGAAATTCAGTTTTTTAGAGATTAGTTCGTAAAGACTCTAGATGTTATTTCCTGATCTGATTGAGTTTGTTGATAAAGATCTTATTTCTTTGACGAGCTCTTTGAAGTAGCGTCGAATACTTAATTACTTCAGAATATATTGAGCCATTTGTCCTTCCATCAAACCCTATTACATTTTCCGATGGTCTAAATAGATAGTCAAATTGATAAGATTGTTCATATCTACTTACTGCTCCTAAAACGTCTCTTGGTTCTATATTTTCTCCTAGTAGATATCCATAAAACGTAGTTATTTGAAACTCATCTTCAGTATAGTTTCTAATAAAATTTGCGTATTTATCTATTTGAGTTAAGTGGTCGGAAGCGTTAACATGCGGTGCCTTAAATTCAATGATTATACATTTACCTTCTTCTGGAAATAGCAATACATCCGGCCGTTTAATTTTTCTATCTTCGCCTAAAGAGCTTAAATAACGTTCTTCTTCATCGGAAAAACTTTTTTTAAATACGGGCTTTCCATCAATTTCCAATTTGCTCAATCGTTTTTCTGAACTTCCTTTAAAATAGATGAAATCTTCGTTTATCATCCACAAATCACTGTCAGACGCATCAGTTGAGCCCTTCTGAAATAAAAGATTATGAATTAAAGCTTCGTCATAGTTTTCCTTTTGTTGCTGGACATTCAGTTCCCTCATCAAAATCTTATCGAATAAATCCAATATTAGCTTACGGCGCGCGACATAATGAGTTAAGGCCAATTTGTTTTGTAATGGAATTGCATTAACTAAAATATTTATCTCCTTCTTTAATTCTTCGTCATAATTTGGACTTCTAGTATCAAGGTTATTCAAATTATCCATTGATTTTTTAAGAGTGGCGTCAATAGCAGCTTCCTTTTTTGCTTCTGCCTCGTAAAATTTTTTCAAGATATCCGTTTCACTGTCATTGATTGATATTGTTATTGACTCCGCTGTTTCATCATCAAGCAAAAACATCTCCTTTAATTTTTCAAAATCCTCAGCATGTTTTCTTTTGACATTCTCGATTTCTGGATACATTTCATTTATCTTGCTATTCACTTCGGATTGAATATCTTCGATGAAGATTTCCGAGTCATTACTAAATGCATCCTTATAAAATGAATCTCTGTTTAAGATATTCAATTCACCTCTAAGATTAGTATCCCGTGCATCTATGAAGTCACTTGATACGAGAAATAGATACTTATAACCTTTTATTTGGTCATGTTGTGATAAGCTTTCAAGAAGAATAGCGGAATCTTCAATGACCTCATTCTTCGAAACCAAATTGAGCTTGTTTTCATTTAGGAGACTCTGCTCAATCTTAAAAGCTTCAATAAAAAAATTCTCTTTCTCATCTTTCTTTTCAATACCTTTTGCAGTTTTATGATAGTAATTAATGGAGATTTTGTCTTTCTTATCAATAGGTGGTATATCACTTTTTGAAATAGTAGCGGTACCTTTTAGTTCTGTTTGCTCATAAAACTCAATTGAAATTTTTGGCAATTTATTGCTGTTGTGGCATAGATAGGGCAAATATCTTTCTAATAATTTTTGCTTAAGAACCATTTCATTTAGCTCGTTATAGACATTACTATTATCAATTAAGCCCTCAAACTTAATGGTTGTCTCATTTAATTCTGTTTCTATTTCATTGCAAAAGCGATGTTTTACAATAGCATTGAGCCTTAGAAATTCTTCTCTTTTAGAAACCACAAAGTTGCGATGCCAGAATTTCTTCTCTGATTCAAAATAGCTATCTACTGTTGCTGATTGAAAAAAATGTACGTATTGGATTCTGCCGGATCCCAAATTTTTGAATCCTTTAGTTGTTAATTTAAATGTGTTGAATCTTTGAAATTCTTGATCGTTAAATCCGATCCCATTATCAGTTATTGATAAACTTTCAAATTCCTTTCCACCATCTATCCGTTCTTTAGCAACAAGGCTAATTTTAATCTCACCCTTATAGCCTTTGGCTCCCTTTGACTTAATTTTTATTGCTTCCAATGCATTTGTAAATGCTTCAAATACCGGCTGCATCGCAGTTCGCGACTTTTTTAAATCGTGGAGTACACCAACAAATGATAAATCTTTTGCCTTTATAAATTCATCGTTTTGGTAAAGCATATAAGATTAGATGTTTGATACTGAAGTTAAAAATTTGACTCAAATTATTATTCATTCTTGTAATTTGTGGTAAAATTAAGTTATAATTGCTTTGCCATAGGAAACAAAATTACGATGAACGAAACACAGGAACTTAAAGACGTAGAAAATGCGATGAGAGATTTCATCGCTGTAAAAATGGAAGCACAGTTTGGCGCTGATTGGTTTCCATCATCTGGGATTTCAGCCGAGAGAATAGAGAAATGGAAAGAAAAAAGGGAGGAGGAGCGTAGGAAATTTGGTGCGGTAGTATTGGAAGAAAGACTATTGTATTTTTCAGATTTCTACGATCTCGGAGTAATTATCGAGAAGAATTGGGAGAAGATATTTCACCCAGTATTTGAAGATAAAAAGACGTTTACGATTTTTTGGAAACTACTTGGAGATTATCGCAACCCTGACGCTCATCGTAGAGAACTATTGACTTTTCAAAAACATTTGGTAGCTGGAATGTCCGGATATCTTAGAAACAAAATAGTAGTACATCGCAGCAAAATGGAAACAGATAATGACATTTTTCCACGCATTGAAAGCATCACGGATAATTACGGGAATGTTTGGGTGCCAGGACAAGGGGCGGGAATGTTCGAAACAATTTTATATCCAGGGGAAAAATTAGAATTTAACGTGAAAGCTACTGATCCTGAAGGTAGAAAACTCCAATATGGATTTCATCCGAATCTACAATGGCAAGACAGTCACGTACTAAAGGTGGATTTAGACAATTCTCATATCGCCAAATGGAAAGCGTTTGTTATAATAATCAAGAGTGACCGAGAATATCATGCAGATGGTGATCATGACGGTGCTGTCATGCTAAATTATAAAATTCGACCAGCTAAATGATGGGGTGAGAAAAACAAAACGAAAATTTATTTGACCGTACCAAATACCCAAAACAAAAAACATAAAAACTATGAACTCAAAGCTTACGGATTATTTACAACTTCATTATGCAACACCTGAAATAAAGCAACGTCTCGATGCTGTATCAAAACTCGTTAATGATATTTTGCGCGATAATAAAGGGGATGTATCTATGAATGTTATCACCCACTTAGAAGAAGCGAGGCAGGATAAAATCGCGATTCAAGCTGAATTAACTAATCACGAGAATGCTATTCAAAAGTTGAAAGATGAAATATTTGAATGGTTGAGTGAAAGTCCTGATATAAATTCTGTAACTGTGCCAAGATCAAATATCAATGCGCCTACAAGAATGATTTTTAACCGCAAGGATAAGAATATTGAATTGTATGGAGCATAGAGCCTATCAAATTAATAAGGCTTAAGATGTCCGAAACCTTATTGCTTATAATCCACATTGTCAAAAATTTGAGTGTTCAATTCCCATTAAGGGTTATAACACAAAACCCGCTCTGAGAGCGGGTTTTGCTTGTGTACCACGTACGGGAATCGAACCCGTGATTCCTCCGTGAAAGGGAGGCGTCTTAACCCCTTGACCAACGCGGCGTTGATTGCTTTGGGATGGCAAAGGTAGCATACTTTTTTACATTTCCAAAAAAACGCAAAAAATTTTCCAAAAAATCATTTTGCTTACGCAGGCTGTCCACATTAATTGGAAAATACTTTGCTTGCATTTACCTTTGCACCGATTTTTTAACACAGTAAAAATCCGATTTTAAACAATGAGTAAAGTTAAAGTTGCCATTAATGGTTTCGGGCGTATTGGCCGCCTCGCCTTCCGTCAAATCTACAACATGGAAGGAATTGATGTCGTTGCCATCAACGATCTTACTGAGCCGAAGGTACTGGCGCATTTGCTGAAGTACGATACCGCCCAGGGCCGTTTCGGACAAGAAGTAAATCATTCCGAAAACGCCATTACCGTTAATGGTCACGAGATTAAAATATACGCTCAGCGGGATCCTTCGCAGATCCCCTGGGGACAGCATGAGGTAGATGTTGTACTGGAGTGCACCGGTTTCTTTACTGATGCGGAGAAGGCTAAAGCCCACATTACTGCGGGCGCCAAGCGTGTCGTGATCTCCGCTCCTGCTACCGGCGACCTCAAAACCGTAGTGTTCAACGTAAACCACGATATCCTCGACGGTTCCGAAACTATTATCAGCTGCGCTTCCTGCACTACCAACTGCCTGGCTCCCATGGCTAAAGTCCTGCATGAGCAATACGAGATCAAGGCCGGCCAAATGACTACCGTGCACGCTTATACCAACGATCAGAATACGCTGGATGCACCGCACGCCAAAGGCGACCTGCGCCGCGCCCGTGCTGCTGCCGAGAACATTGTTCCCAATTCCACCGGTGCTGCCAAAGCCATTGGCCTGGTACTACCCGACCTGAAAGGCAAGCTGGACGGCGGTGCACAACGCGTGCCTACTGTAACCGGCTCCCTCACCGAGCTGACCACCATCCTGGGTAAAAAAGTAACCGCCGAAGAAGTGAACGCTGCAATGAAAGCTGCCGCCAACGAATCCTTCGGCTACAATGAAGATGAGATCGTCTCCAGCGATATCATCGGTACCACCTTTGGTTCCCTGTTCGACGCTACACAAACCAAAGTGGTGACTGTAGGCGACGCACAGCTGGTAAAGACCGTAAGCTGGTACGATAACGAGATGAGCTATGTGTCTCAGCTGGTGCGTACCGTAAAATACTTCGCGGGACTGATCAAATAAGCAGCTCAGCGATATACTATATATAAAATGCCTTCCTTTGCGGAGGCATTTTATATATACAGCCTTTGGTAAATTATTCGTTATTTAATGTTTCCCTGTTTTATCCCATCTAAATTGCTATTACTTTTGTGGCAATAATCGAAACGATTCTTCGTTTGAACCTAAATGCCCTTCGTCCGCTTATATTCTAGAAAGTTCCTCCTGGTTATCCTGGCCTTGCAGATACTGAACCTCAGTATTTACAATACGAACTTCTATTGCAACAACTGCTTTTGCTCTGCAAAGGCCCAGTTAAAGGATGCTAACCCTATCGATTCCTTCGCCGAGCTCATGGTAGAGGATGTTGCAGGCTATCAGAACGCTTTCCCTGAGCCCAGGCACAAGAACGATAAGCAGTCGGGCGAGCTGAAGCACAATATCTCTTTCAAAATGGTCCACCAGGATCATTTCGCCAGGCTTCCGGAGAATATCGTCTATCATAATGATGGGGCCGCCATGGCCCTTCCCGGCTTTTGCGATAACTATTCCTATTTGTTCTGGAAAGAGATCAATCATCCCCCTGCATAGTTATTCCTCTTCCAGATTGATGCATTGCTATGCCTTTTAAGAGGCCTTGGCTCATTGTTCCTATACCCGGATCACGTCTTTAATCTATTATTTATTTATGATTACCCTCAAACATTCCCTTCGTGGATGGGGCTGGGTCCTGCGTATCGCACCAGGTCTCTTTACCCTGCTGCTGGGGACACAGCCGGTCCAAGCGCAAAGCCGGACCGACACCCTCTCCCTGACACTAAAACAAACCGAAAGGATCTTCCTGGAGAAGAACCTTGAACTGTTGGCACAGCACTACAATATCGAAGCCAGCAAAGCGCTGGTACAGCAGGCCAGGCTTTGGGACGACCCTACGCTAACGACAGATCAAAATGTATATTCCAACAACAAATGGTTTGAACATGGCACCAATCCTGACGGCACGCCCAAAGGGCAGTTCTTCGTCCAGGTGCAGCAGTTGATCAAGACCGCCGGTAAACGCGGCAAGCAGATCAGCATGGCCCAAACCGGCGTTAACATCAGCCAGTGGCGGTTCACCGAGTTGATGCAACACCTGAAATTCCAGCTGCGCAGCGACTTTCATACACTGGTGCAGCTGCAGGCAGTACAGGACTTGTATACCGAGCAGGACCGGCAACTCGATCAATTGCTCGCAGGCATGACCGGCCAGTTCAGCGCAGGCAACATTGCCCGTAAAGACCTGCTTCGTGTGCAGGCGTTACAGGTAAACCTGAAGCAGCAAATGGCCGATAACCTGAAGCAGATTGAAGACAGCCAGTCGGAATTGAAAACACTGCTGCAGATCACCGGCGACACCGTGCTCCACCCCATACCGGAAGTACAGTCGGGCCAGCTGCGTCCTTCGCTTAATGTGGCTTCGTTGGTTGATACGGCCAAAGAGAACAATGCCACTTACCAGCTGGGACAGCTGCAGGTACAGTACCAGCGGCAGAACCTGGCGTTCCAAAAAGCGCTGGCAGTACCCGATGTAACTGTAGGTCCCAGCTACGATCATAACAGCAATTATACGCCGCACTATGTAGGCCTGGGCCTGTCGTTGCCTTTGCCCATCCTGAATGGCAACAGGGGCAATATTAAGGCTGCACGCTGGCAAGTGAAGCAGGAGGAAACTAATTTGTCGCAAGCCGACGTGCGCCTGCAAAACGATGTGGCCAGCGCCTACAAAAAATACCAGTATACCCTGCAGCTACAAACGGGCGCCCACCAGGACTTCTATGCCGATTATAAGAAGTTGCAGGAAAACATTGCAGAAAGCTTCAGACAACGGCAGATCAGCCTGCTGGAGTTTATCGACTACTTCAACGATTACGAGGAGGTGCGCACCAAACAGCTGCAACTACAGCTGGATACCCAGCTGGCCAAAGAAGAGCTGAACCTTCAATTGGGTGCCGATATCTTTTAATACAACGGCCCTGAACCTGCCGTTCCCGAAAAAAATCAATTTAAGCATATGAAATCTTCAATAGCCATCATCCTTATCACCCTGATCACGCTGGCTTCCTGCAAAGAAAAGCAGGAGCAGAAAGAAGCGCCGCAGCCTTTTACACTAAGCGATTCCATGCAGCGGCTGATACGGATCGATACGGTATCTTACTGCAATATCAGCGATGAGCTGTCGCTGAGCGGCGAGGTAAGCTTTAATGAAAATAACCTGGTACGTATATTTCCGCGCAGCAGCGGCCAGGTAACCGATACCCGTGTATCGGTGGGTGATAAAGTAAGCAAAGGCCAGGTGCTGGCGGTGATCCGCAGCGCCGACGTGGCCGGCAATTACAGTGACCTGAGCAGCGCCAAGGCAGATGTTTCGATCGCCAAAAGGCAGCTGGACAATGCGGAAGCACTTTATAAAAATGGCATCAGCAGCGAAAGGGAATATACCGAGGCGAAACAAACCTATGAAAAAGCCCTGGCAGGCAGGGAAAAGGTACAGGCCACGATCAGCATCAATGGCGGCGGCCGCACCAATGCTAACGGCGAATACGTGCTCACCTCTCCTATCGACGGCTATGTGGTGGAAAAAAAGACGGCTACAGGTGCATTTATCCGTCCCGACATGGGCGACAACCTGTTCACCATTTCCGATCTGAAAAATGTATGGATCTACGCCAATGTATACGAGACCGATATCGCCAAAGTGCGGGAAGGTTTCGAAGTAAAAGTAGTGCCTGCCGCCTACCCCGATAAGGCCTATACCGGTAAGATCGACAAAACCGGCCAGGTGCTTGATCCGCAAAGTAAGACCATGCGGATAAGGGTGGTGCTCGAGAATACAGATATGCTGCTGAAACCCGACATGTTTACCAAAGTGATCGTAAGCAACAACGAAGGACAAAAAGCGATCTGTATCCCTACTGCAGCCCTGGTGTCGCAGGACGGCAAGACCTACGTGGTGGTATACAATGGCAAAAGCGATATCAAGATAGCCCAGGTCACTGTATTGAAGACGGTGAACGATCGCACTTACATTTCCGAAGGTGTACAGCCGGGAACAAAGCTCATCACCAGTTATCAGAACCTTATCTTCAACCAGCTGATGAATGAATAGGTGCAAGGCCGCTTCCAGAGTAGCTTTCGCCATATTTTTCCCACAAACGATAATCAATGAATAAAGTCATAAAGCAAATCATTCATTTCTCGCTAAGGCACAGGTACCTGGTCTTCTTCCTGACCGCGGTGCTGGCAGTGATCGGCTTCATTAGCTACCGCAACACGCCTATCGAGACCTTTCCAGATGTGACCAATACCCAGATCATCATCATTACGCAATGGCCGGGACGCAGCGCCGAAGAGGTGGAACGCTTCGTCACCGTTCCGCTGGAAACCGCCATGAACTCGGTGCAAAAAAAGATTAACCTCCGCTCGACTTCTTCCTTTGGCCTTTCCTACGTACGGCTGATCTTCGACGACGATGTAGACGACGCCTTTGCCCGCCAGCAGGTATTCAGCCGGCTCAACGACGCCGACCTTCCCGACGGCATCAAGCCCGATGTGCAGCCGCCCTATGGCCCTACGGGTGAGGTATACCGCTATACCCTCGAAAGCAAGAGCCGCGATATAAGAGAGCTTAATACTATACAGGAATGGGTACTCGACCGCCGCTTTAAATCGATTCCCGGCGTAGCCGATGTAAACACCTTCAGCGGTGGTGAAAAGATATACGAAATACGGGTAAATCCCAATAGCATCAACCACTACGGCCTGACGGCACTCGATGTATACGAGGCCGTCAACAAAAGCAATATCAATGTGGGCGGCGATGTGATCGAACGCAACGGACAAGCTTTTATTGTAAGGGGCATAGGCCTGCTCAACAACGTGGATGAGATCAAGAATGTGATCGTGACGAAGATCAACGGCGTGCCCATCCTGGTCAAAAACCTGGCCGATGTAGTAGAAACCGAAAAACCCAGGCTGGGACAGGTACACCGCGACAACAAGGACGATGTGGTAGAAGGGATCGTAGTGATGCGCAAGGGTGAGAATGCAGCAGAGGTATTGGGACGCATCCATGATAAAGTGAAAGATCTGAATGAGAATATCCTGCCCAAGGATGTCAAGATCGTTCCCTTCTACGACCGTACCACACTGATGGACTTCGCCACAGAGACCGTGCTGCACAACCTGTTTGAAGGTATCGTATTGGTAACCGTGATCGTGCTCCTCTTTATGGCCGACTGGCGCACCACGCTTATCGTGAGCCTGATCGTGCCGCTGGCGCTGCTTTTCGCCTTTATGCTGATGCGTATGCGCGGCATGACCGCCAACCTCTTATCGATGGGTGCTGTCGATTTCGGTATCATTATCGATGGTGCGGTCGTCATGGTCGAGGGCATCTTTGTAGCGCTCGACCATAAAGCAAAAGAGGTAGGCATGGAACGCTTCAACAAGCTGGCCAAGCTGGGACTGTTCAAGCAGGTGGGCACCGAAATGGGCAAGGCGATCTTCTTCTCCAAGCTCATCATCATTACCTGTCTTATTCCCATCTTTGCATTCCAGAAAGTTGAAGGTAAAATGTTTTCTCCGCTAGCCTTTACCCTTGGCTTTGCCTTGCTGGGTGCGCTTATCTATACACTTACCTTCGTGCCTGCCTTTGCCAGTGTGCTGCTGCGTAAGAACGTTAAGGAAAAGCATAACATCCTCGTCTCTTTCTTCGAAAAGAACATCGGGAACGCTTTTCGCTGGGTATTCAGACATCAGCGTCTCAGCCTCATCGCAGCAGTTTCCTTTATGGTGCTCACCTTCTTTTCCTCCAAATTCCTGGGCTCCGAATTCCTGCCCGAGCTGGACGAAGGCGCACTGTGGGTAAAAGCGCAGCTGCCTATGAGCGCTTCGCTGGAACAGTCCAACGATATGGCCCGCAAGATGATGAGCATCATTGAAAAGTATCCCGAGGTCAATCATACGCTGGCACAGGTGGGCCGTACGGTCGACGGTACCGATCCTAAAGGTTTTTTCAATGTAGAGATCGCGGTCGACCTGAAACAGAAAAAAGACTGGCCCAAAGGCGTGACTACAGAAAGCCTGGTTGAGGATATGAACAAGAAGCTGAGCCAGTTTCCCGGCATCCTGTTCAACTACTCGCAGCCTATACGCGACAACGTAGAAGAGGCCGTGGCTGGTGTGCCGGCATCGCTTGCGGTCAAGATCTTCGGTCAGGATTTCAATACGCTCAATGGCCTGGCCAACCAGGTGATGGATCAGTTGCGTACTGTCCAGGGCGTAGAGGACCTGGGCGTATTGCGTAATCTGGGCCAGCCCGAATTCCGTATCGAGCTCAACCAGCAGAAAATGGCTTTGTATGGCGTCAGCATTACCGATGCCAACTCCGTGATCGAAATGGCGATCGGTGGTAAAGCAGCCACTCAGCTTTACGAAGGCGAACGCAAGTTTGACATCCGTATCCGCTACGATAAGGAATTCCGGAATACGGAAGAAAAGATCGAGCAGCTGATGGTACCTACCCAGGACGGCTCCAAGATCCCCATTAAGGAGATCAGCGAGATCAAGGTGCTGACCGGTCCTTCGTTTGTATACCGTGACAACAACTCGCGTTATATCCCGGTAAAATTCTCCGTACGTGGCCGCGACCTGGGCAGCACTATTAAAGAGGCACAGGAAAAAGTAAAAGCCCATGTAAAGCTGCCCAAGGGCTATGACCTTACCTGGAACGGTGAATTTGAAAATGCACAAAGGGCATCCAAAACACTGTCCAACGTGGTACCGTTGTGCCTGCTGGGCATCTTCATGATCCTGTTCGTACTGTTCGGTAATGTAAAGGACTCAGTATTGACATTGATGAACGTGCCTTTCGCGCTTATAGGCGGTATCCTGGCCCTGCACATCACCGGTATGAATTTCAGCATCAGCGCCGGTATCGGCTTTATTGCCCTCTTCGGAGTGTGTATCCAGAACGGCGTTATCCTCATCAGTGTATTTAAGAAAAACCTGGAGGCCAAGATACCGATCAAAGAAGCATTGGAACAGGGTGTGATCGCCCGTACCCGGCCCGTGGTCATGACAGCCCTGATGGCAGCCATAGGCCTGCTGCCGGCGGCGATCAGCACAGGCATTGGTTCCGAGACCCAAAAGCCCCTGGCCATTGTGGTGATCGGCGGCCTGGTTACCTCCACCATATTGACACTGCTCATCCTTCCTATATTGTATTACAAAGCTTACAACCTTATTCATAAAAGGGAGAACCGTAAGCTGCTCAAAAAGATTGGCGCTGTAGGCCAATAACAGATAATGGCCGCTTTTTCCAATCCGGCCTTGTTCTTATTTTTTGTTGGAAACGGCCGCTTCTGTTCAGAGGCGGCCTTTCTTTATTATCGCCTCAGATTCCCGGGTACACTAAAGATCACAGCGATAATCCAGCTTCAGCTGCCAGTTTAAAAAGAAGGCGCTTCGAAGAAATGCCACATCCCGCTGGCGAAGGTCCCACAACAGGACCTTATCATTTATCTTCTGGTAGGTAAGCTTAGAACGGAAGCGATGCACAAAACGGAAGATCTCTCTGCTGCTCGCCTCGCCGGCGCATCTGGGTTTCATGAAAAAATAGAAATAGGGAATAGCCTCTTTCAACAACAGGCGCTCACCGATATCCAGTATCAGGCGGCGCCGCACGGTTCCATACCAGGTAGCCCTCCCCTTTTCCACAATATACTCCGGATCCAGCCGGATAAAACTATCGCCTGAAGGGAAAGGCAGCAGGAGAAAAAAGTCGTATTCCGGCCTGCTGGTTCCGGTAAGCGCTAGCGCTTCTTTCACGTATTCGAAAGGGATCACAGCCGAATGCAGGTACAGCACCGAATCGACGCGCTGCGGGACCAGGATACCGAGTTGCTCGGTACAAAGCAACATGCTGCCCATACGTGAGCCATAGCGCAACAGGTTAAAGGAAGACATCTCCTGCTTCTTGCCTGCATGAGCCTCGATCGTAACCAAAGGTATTTCCTGCGAATGAATATCGCTTTCCTGGGCAAAAGCGTTGATAGTACAACGCAATAATACTAACAGGCAACAAACAGACCGTTTCATAGATTAGGGTAGCGCATTCAGATCAGCGGTTCTAATGCAATATGCTTTAACGCATCTTCCCCATGAAGGTATATGCAGGAGGACACAATTAACATGTTCCGGTTTGCACAAAAAAATGCCGCACCAGACGGTACGGCATTCGTAAGCAAAATGCAATAGCTTATTTACCTTTCTTTTCTTCGGTTTCGGCCTGACGCAGCGCACGGGTCATTACTACCGAAGCGATAGGCTGACGGGCTGGATTCATCAGCTCCACATTGTCTATCTTTACGTCCTCTACACGAATGTTACCATTCAGCTCCAGGTTGGTAATATCAACATCAATGGAGGCCACCAGATTTTCAGGCAGCGTACGTACCTTCAGAGATTTCATTTTGATTACCAGACGGCCACCGGCTTTTACACCTTCAGACTGTCCGTGGAAGTTCAGCGGCAGGTTGGCAACCACTTTGCGGCCTTCTACCAGCTCCAGGAAGTCGATGTGGTTCAGCGCGTCGGTTACCACGTCAAATTGCTTGTCCTTAAGGACAGTGCGATAGGACTTACCGTCAACTTTGATCTCGGCGATCAGGAACTCGGGGGTATACACCAGGCCACGGAAAGCCATAACGGGTGCAGAGAAATGAATCTCTTCCTTACCACCATAAATTACGCCTAATACTTGTCCTTGTGAACGCAGATCACGGGCTGCTTTTTTACCCATGTCGGTCCTCGGTTGTCCTTCAATAACAACAGATTTCATTTTTGTGTGATTTTTTACTACCCAAAGTCAAATGTGGTCCCGGCGAACATCTGTACTCTAAGCTGCTTTTAAAAAAAATAAAGGTGTGGCGGCATAGCCGGCCGGGTTTTCTTGCTTAAACAGTCATTTTATACTATCCTGTTACAGTACAGGCGCTTATTTATTTTTTCTCTGGCTGTGGATGAACAGGGAATGGATCGATTTATTCTCGAACGTATTCCTGATCGCAATAGCAAACAATTCGGCTGTGCTCAGTACTTCGATCTTGCTGCATTGCTGCTTCAGCGGGATGGTATCGCATACCACCATGCTTTCCAACTCAGAATTTTCAATATTCTCATACGCCTTGCCACTCAATACGGGGTGGGTACAGAAAGCGCGCACGCTCAGGGCTCCCCTTTCTTTCAGTATGGCCGCAGACTTGGACAAGGTACCTGCAGTATCGCAGATATCGTCGATCAGCACCACATTCCGGTTGGCCACATCACCGATCACCGTCATGGAAGCGATCTCGTTAGCACGCTTACGATGCTTGTCGCAGATCACCATTTCCGCATTGAAATAGCTGGCCACCTCACGCACCCTGTTGGTGCTACCTACGTCGGGGGACGCAAAGGTAAGGTTTTCCAGATTTAATCTTTCAATATATGGGATAAAAATAGCGGAGCTGTCCAGGTGGTCCACAGGGATGTCGAAAAATCCCTGGATCTGGGGCGCATGCAGGTCCATGGTCATTACCCGGTCTGCACCGGCTGTCGTCAGCAGGTTGGCTACCAGCTTGGAAGCGATGGAAACGCGGGGCTTATCTTTCCGGTCCTGGCGGGCAAAGCCGAAGTAAGGGATCACCGCAGTGATGTAGCCGGCGGAAGCACGCTTCGCAGCATCGATCATCATCAGCAATTCCATCAGGTTATCGGAAGGCGAGAAAGTCGATTGTACCAGGAAAACATAATCGCCGCGGATCGACTCCTGGAATACAGGCTGGAACTCGCCATCGCTGAATTTCTGGACGTTGATATCGCCCAGCTTATCCCCGTAGGCATTAGCGATCTTGCTGGCTAAGTATTCGGAATTGGTACCGGAAAAGATTTTAACCGAAGGTTGCATTGAGAAAATGGAATGAGGGCGCAAAGGTAGGAATAAAATCAGGATTCTGGTGTAGCCGGATTATTTTTTTGTTACGTAAGAACAGACGAGCACCTTGCATAGGTTGCCGTATAGCTAAGGCGTGCCGTTCAGGTTGCTAGCGTGCTTTCAAGCGGAGCCGGCTTTCCGTTCTGGTCGCTGCGTGTACCGACCGGCAGGTTCGATATGGGAAAACGGTCGGGATACAGCGCAGCGGGAAGAGGTTTTCCCACATCTCTGAGCTATACATCACCCTTGTCGTTCAGGTCGCTAGCGTGCTTTCAAGCGGAGCCGGCTTTCCGTTCAGGTCGCTGTGCGCCCCGACCGGCGTGCCGCAGCCCTTGCCGTTTAGGTCGCTGCGCGCCCCGACCGGCGGGTTTGATACGGGGAAAAGGGTAGCATAAAAAAGGGCGCCCTACGCGCCCTTAAAATTTTCCACCCCGCTGTTTAGCTGAAGGCATCTTTTATTTTTTCAAAAAAGCTACGCTCTTTACGGGCTTCTTCACCAGGCTCGAAATTGACTGAGTCTTTCAGCTTCTCGATTGCGCGGCGTTCGTCGTCAGTCATCTGCTGCGGCGTCCATACCTTTACCTGTACCAGTTGATCGCCCCTTCCGTAACTGTTGATCTCGGGAAAACCTTTGCCTTTCAGCCTGAAAATTTTGCCGCTTTGTGTTCCGGCAGGAATCTTGATCTTGGCTTTACCATCAATAGTCGGCACCTCTACCTGTGTGCCGAATATCACATCGTAGAAGGACAAGGGCAGCACATACTGCACGTCGTTGCCGTCGCGAGCCAGTTCGGCATGCTTTTCCTCTTCGATCAGGATCAGCAGGTCGCCTGGCATACCGCCGCGCTCGCCCACATTACCTCTGCCGCTCATGCTGAGCTGCATACCATCCTGTACGCCGGCCGGCACATCGATCGTAATCGTCTCTTCTCCGAAAACACGACCTTCGCCCTTACAAACAGTACATTTGGCGGTAACTACCGAGCCTTCGCCATTACAGGTAGGGCAAGCAGTTACCGTCTGCATCTGCCCCAGGAATGTGCTTTGTACCCTGCGCACCTGGCCGCTGCCATTACAGGTCGTACAGGTTTGCACAGCGTTCTTGTCCTTGGCGCCGCTGCCGT
This sequence comes from Taibaiella koreensis, assembly GCF_003545715.1. GTDB lineage: Bacteria > Bacteroidota > Bacteroidia > Chitinophagales > Chitinophagaceae > Taibaiella > Taibaiella koreensis. Next base: position 369,299 of record NZ_QVNU01000007.1, on the reverse strand, counting down.
TACAGGTGCTGCAATGCACATGTTTCTTCACTTTGATCTTTTTGGTAGCACCATGGGCGATCTCGGCATAAGACATTTTGAGCTTTACCCGGAGATTGGAACCCCTTGAGCCCCTACGCCCACCCCCTTGGCGGCCGCCACCGAAAAAGCTACCAAACATATCGTCGCCGAAAATATCGCCAAAGTTGGAGAAGATATCTTCCATACGCATGCCGCCGCCAAAGCCGCCACCGGCAGCTCCACTCATACCGGCATGGCCGAAACGGTCGTACTGAGCCCGCTTATTGCTATCGCTCAATATTTCGTATGCTTCAGCCGCCTCTTTGAATTTCTCTTCAGCGGCGCTGTCACCGGCATTCCGGTCGGGGTGATACTGCATAGCCACTTTACGGTATGCCTTCTTGATCTCATCGGCCGATGCTCCCTTCTGGACACCCAGCACTTCGTAATAATCTCTCTTGCTCATATACGTACCTGTTCCGGCAGAACAGCGCTTTAAAATTTTAATTGTACTGTTTCGATCTCTTTCTTTTCCACCATCCGCTGGCCAGTATGCCCAGGCCTACCATGCTCCACAGCAACCAGGCCGTTCCGTCCCTTCCTGTTGTGGCCGCATAAGCGACACCACCCAATCCTATGGTCGTTACCACGCCACCTTCCTGCATTCTTGTCTTTGCCAAGCGCCTGGCTTCGGCTACCTTAAGCGTTTTGTCTACGATAGCAGGTATCCTTTGCTCACTCACCTTTCTCCCCCTCAGGTACGCCTGAAGATCGGCATCCGGCACATCGCCTCTTTGCTTCAGGCAGTCCAGGATCAGTTGCCTTTCTTCGGCAGGAATCGCTGCTTTCATAGGGACGAAAGCATTATTTGCCAACCACCACTTTGGCGTGGCGGATAATCTTGTCGTTCAGGTAGTAGCCTTTTTGTACCTCATCCAGCACTTTGCCTTTTAGCGCTTCAGTGGGTGCGGGGATCTCGGTAATGGCTTCATGCAACTCTGTATCGAATTCCTGCTCTTTACTTTCCATCGCTTTCAGCCCTCTTTGTTGCAGTATATTCTTTAATTTATTAAAAACCAATTGAACGCCTTCTTTAATTAAATTCAGATCGTCGCTGGTTTCCATTTGCTTCATGGCACGTTCCGAATCGTCAACTACATCAAGCAAAGATTTAATTACGTCTTCTCCTGCATTCTTGATCAGCTCTATACGCTCTTTAGCATTACGCTTACGGAAGTTGTCAAAATCCGCTACCAGGCGCAAATATTTATCATTGGACTCCCTGAGCTGGCCTTCCAGTTGCTGCACTGGCCCGTCCTCTTCATTGGCCATTTCGTCATTTAAATGTGTCGTACCTGCCAAACTATCATCCGCATTAAAGCTCATGGCTGCTTCGTCTATATTTTGTTGATTCGTTTCGTCCTTGCTTTGGGCCTCATTCTGAAGCTCTTGGTCTTTGTTACTCATACGCTTTTTTTTATTGAAAGGGTTAAACCGGTTCATTTTATAGTTTGAGTGTTCAATTTACTTGCCAAATCTTCTTTTTTGTCAATTTGACATTATTTAAAGCCCTCTGTTCCTTAGTATTGCCGGTTCAGCAGCCAGGCGGCAAGCTGGCGCAAGGGCTGCTTCCGGTCATCGGGCAAATTGATCTTATCCAGGTGTGCAAATGAATATTCCGAATATTGGTTGATAATATTCCGGCTATGCTCATCTATATTAAGATCGAGGTACAATCGCCGCATACCATCCACTCTTTCATCCTCTTCTTTCTGCATCAGCTCGGTCATCACAGGATGCGCTTCGGCAACTTCCCTTGTCTTCAGCGCCAGGAAGGTCTTTTTATTGGCCCTGATATCGCCCCCTGGCTTTTTGCCAATCTTTTCCTCTGCACCGAAGGTATCAAGATAATCATCCTGTAGCTGGAAGGCAATGCCCATATTTTTTCCGAATTCATAGAGGTGCCGGGCATCTTCATCCGGTGCACCTGTAACAATGGCGCCGATCTGCAGGCTGGCCGCCAGCAATACAGAGGTCTTCAACTCGATCATTTTCAGGTATTCGTCAATAGAGACTTCTTCCTGTGCCTCGAAATCCATATCCCATTGCTGCCCTTCGCATACTTCGATCGCGGTTTTATTAAAGACCTGGAATACCTTTTGCAGATACTCCGGTTTTACCATTCCCAGGCAGTGATAGGCAAATATCCCCATCACGTCGCCCGACAGGATACCGGTGGTCAGACCGTATTTGGCATGTACCGTAGGCTTGCCCCTGCGCAAAGGCGCCTTATCCATAATATCGTCGTGGATAAGGGTGAAATTGTGGAATAGCTCCACAGCCATGGCGGCATGGTAAGCATCGTCGTTAACGCCGCCAAACAGTTCTCCCGCCATCAGGCATAAGGCGGGGCGCACCCTTTTGCCACCTGCTTCAAGCAGGTAGCGGCAAGGCTCATACAATTGCTCCTGGTGGCCGGGGAAAGGCAGGGATGCCTTTAGATATTGTTCGAAGAGTAAGGAAATCTCCTGGAAGCTGCGCATACGATCCATTTCTTGGTGCGCAAAGCTAAGAAGAAACGGGCAGCTTAGAGGCGCTTTCTAGCCCAGGCACAAAAAGCCTGCCGGACAGGAACATGCGTTCTATACTAAAGAAACCATAAAAGTAAAGCCTCTTCCGCCTTTTATGTACCATATACCGAAAATGCCCGCATAATTCATACCCAGTCACTTAAAATAGTTTTGTCATAAGTTCATGACATATAAATCGGATTTATCTATGTTTAAATAGCATCAAGGGGTTGTTTATTTTATCACAATTAGATACTTTTGAACAATTGGGCTATTATTTATTCATTAAAAAATAAAATAAAAGGGGCTTATGCAAAAAATCAGAGTGGGTTTGTTGATGATTGTGATGTGTGCATCTTCATTTTTTGTACAAGTAGTGAAAGGGGAAGAAAATTCAAGATTTAATAATCCCCGAACAGGTGTTAACCAGAAAGCCGACCAGGTTTATAACCAGATAGATTTTGGAAAAAACGAGCCGCTCTCCAGGGAAGTGTTCCGTAAAGCCTACACCGGCTACCTCAATTTAAAAGAAGCAGGTAAGTTGGACCAGGCGCATGCCATGCTCAGCATCTGCGATTTCAGTCTTTCGGCCAATGTAAAGCGACTTTGGGTAATCGACCTGGAGCGCGCCAGGGTGATGTTCCATACATTGGTGGCTCATGGACAAGGTACCGGTGAAGAATTCGCCGTTAACTTTTCCAATCGTGAAAATTCTCATCAAAGCAGCCTGGGATTTTATGTTACCGAAGAAACCTACGATGGTGATAATGGTTACTCCCTGAAGCTGAACGGCATGGATAATGGCTATAACGACGCCGCTTACAGCCGCGCTATCGTGATGCATGGCGCCGACTATGTATGCGAATCTTATATCCGCGACAACAAGCGCCTGGGCCGCAGCTGGGGATGCCCGGCCATACCTGTAACACAAAGCAAGGCGATCATTAATACGATCAAGGAGGGTACCTGCCTGTACATTTATTATCCCAGCCGCGCTTACCTGGCACAGTCTGTCTGGCTCAACCGTATGCCCCAGGTTTCGGAGGATGAGCTGATCAAAGGCGAATTCCAGAAGCTGAACAAACAAAGCAATAATCCCGCCATGGTGACCAGGACGCTGGCCCAGGCCGACTCCAACCTGGATGTTGCTCCCCCGGCGTCGCAGCTACCTTCTTACCAGGGCGTACAGCTGGCCGTAGGCGCACAGTAATCAGACTTATCATTTTACCGGGTAATGATCATATGCCTATACAAAAACAGGCTGACCTTCAGGGTCAGCCTGTTTTTATGTACTTGCTGTGATACCTTCAAAATCAATCCCCAGCCGCCGTTCAGACCGCTATCGCGTTCCGACCGGCGCATGCCCGCAGGTTATTGCCTGACCAGGCGACGGGTTTCCCGTATCGTCCCATCGGCCGAATGGGCTGAAAGAGCATATATGCCGGATGCCAGTTCGGGTAATGCCCAAGACAATGTTTGCGCTCCTCCATTAAGTACAAAGGAATGAGCGCCTACCTGGCGGCCGTCCATACCTGTCAATACCAGATCCAGCTGCGTGGCGCCAGGAGTGGTTATGTCTAGCTTCAGGAGATTATTCCCTTTGTCCAATAGCGTAGGATACACTTTAAAATCGCTCTCCATGGTCATTTCTCCTACACCTTTATATTGGCTACCGGTGCCGGAACACTGGTTGTAGGTGGTAGATACAGGCGAAAGATCGAGAAAATCGAGTGTGGGCATACAAACAATGTCATAATCTCCATGTGGGTTGGAAGAGAAAACCGGGATTATGGTACCCTGTTTTACCGGGTATTCTTCAGCGCCGCAGGTACTCCCGTTGATATCGGTAGCAATCATCCTGATCTCTTTCGTTGCGCTTTTGGCTGCGGCAAAAACAAGCTGTTCCTTACCGGTAAGCGGGTCGCTGATGCTTACCGGTTGGGTAGCGGCCAGGGTGCTGGTATAGATATTAAAGCGCTTGAAAAACGTGGCACTCCCGGTAGACTTATCCACGCGTAGCAAGCAGGCATTTTTTTCCGGGATACTTGGGTTCGGGGGAGATGGCATGATGCTGCAGGAAATGAAATAACCTTTATAGCCTTTGTCCTGCATGATGCCCGTAGCATAATTTTCGGTTGTCTGATCCACCCAATAGTAGTTCGTCCGCAAATGATTCATGGTAACCGCGTCAAAGCGGCTGAGAGCGATTTGCGAAGCCGTAGGAACGCCGACAACATTATTGTCGCCCATGGTGTAAGCCAGAACAAAGTTATTGTTCACCGGGTCAAAGATAACATCATGGTTGAAGCTATAGGTGGGCACGATCAGCTCCCGGTAATTATCAACAATGCCTCCGCTGTTGTCGATAGTCATCAAAAAGGATGCTGAACCACCGGGGAACCGCTCTCTGGCCCCCACGATCAGGTATTTACCTAAGCCATAGCGGATCACCGAAGGACTGATGAGCAGGCCCGTCATGGCCGGTGAGCCTATAGCTGCGCGGGTAGCCATATTTACAGAATACTTTTTGTCCCACATAACGTTTCCCGTACCATCGATACGCAATACATTCAGGATACAGTCCTGATCGTAAGGCGGTAAGATGGTTTGCTGGCTTGATGCCGCTATGATATAAGATTCTCCGGGCGCATCCTGCACCTGTTCGATACAGACACCTTTCCCAAGCTGTGAGGTGCCATAACGTGCGGTATTGCAGGGATACTCCCTTATCCACAGGAAATTGCCTGTATTGTCGAACCGGGCAGCGAAGGGCTGCTGGACAAATAGTCCGCTCCGGGGTGCACATACACCTACCACAATATAGCCGCCGCTCGCTGCACGGATCACCTGCTGCGGGATCACATAAAGGTCAGGTCGCCGGTAGAGGGTCTCGAAGAGAATATTCCCGTTAATATCCAACTCCCGGAGCAGGATATTATCGTTAGGCGAGGCTCCCATGACCGGGTCATAAGTGATGTCCGTTGCCAGCAGTACCGAAGTGCCGGGATTTGCCGCGATAAGGTCGACGGCGCCAACCGGCATGGCGGCGGGATTGAACGACTGGTAGGTACGCACATATTGGGCCGATACCGGCGCCGGCAATAAATTACTGCAGGCCAGGGCCAGTAGCAGCACAAAGTTCCGTTTTTTCATAAAAGAATGTTTTACAAGTGGGTATAAGGTAAAAATACCAATGTACTATACCAGATACCAAGTACCATTGAGCAGGTGCTGCCGGTAGACAATAAATGTATCCAGCCGGCAATAAGCGTAAACGACAGAAAGAAGACCAAAGAAAGACTGCCGGAACAGGGCGGCACAAAAAAAGCTGCCCATTTCGGGGCAGCCTTGAAAATAAACAACAACTATCGGTCTTTATTGCTTAACGAAACGGCCGTTGAAGGAGGCGCCGTCGTTGGTATAGCGAACGGTATACACACCGCTGGCCAGCCGGGATACATTCAGCTGAATAGTACCTTGCGTCGCGACAGCATTGTCCCTGCTCAGCACTACCCTTCCCAGGTGATCGTAAACCGTCACGGCGTTGCGGGAAGACTTCACTATCGCCGGCAGCGCAATATTCAGCTCGCTGTTGGTGGGATTGGGATAGATCATAAGCTCCTGTTCTTTTGCCAGAGGATCGTTGATACCTACTTCCAGTTTCTTAAAGCCCAGGCTACCACCGAATACGCCATAATTGCTGGAGAATTCGGCATATTTATAGCTGCCCTGGGTGCCCAGGCGCCAGTGTGTCGCATCGGCTGTATTGCCATTGGTATAGATGCTTACGGCGCTGGCCGAAGCCGTTGCGGGACTGGCTGCTGCTGCCTGGCTTTTGAAGGCCACAGCGGACAATTCGCTGGCCTGTGCGAGCTCAGGAATAGAACCTTTAATATCGAGCACATCCTGGTCCAAAAAAGGGAAGCGGATCAATACGGCTGCCGTAGGCTGGCTGCTCAGGGTCACGTTCCAGCTACGGTTGGCTTCTTTCCAGCCGCCGGTGGCATAGGGTGCGGTTACGGTACGGCCGGTATTGGTGCCATAAGCAGCCTCTGTGGTCACTTTGACCTGGAATCCGGCCTGGTCCACATTACCGATATTCTGTCCGTTGGTCTGGATCATCAACACCATTTCGTCATCGGTATCGATTGCGGTATTGTTATCGTTGTAGTAGTATGTCCATTGACCGTCGGTACACTGGCGGTTGGCGATGCTCACTTTGCTGGCGGAGGCAATCGTTGTATCGGGCACTGCCGTGGAAATACAGGGACTGGAGCTCATGCTCTCGCGTAGCAGATCGCCGGGCAGGGGGCCAAAGCCCAGGGCCAGGTTGATACCGAAGCTGGTGAGGTGACAATAGCTCATTACCGTTCCGCCCGAAGGATCGGGATCGGGACCGGGAGCACAGGTTCCATCTTCTACAGGGTAGCAGTCGTCTATGGGACCACCGGGCCATGAGCAGCTGTGAGTATGCGGCGAGCCTATATTGTGTCCCATCTCATGAGCCGATGCTTCTACATCCCAGGAGAATATAGGCAATTGTGGAATGGGGTCCAGGATATAGTTGTCAGAGATACCGAAAGGTCCTACCCATACATTGCCCATACCCGGCTGATTAAACTGCGCGGGCGGCATACAAATGGTTCCCAGCCAGGCCACGCCGCCCAGGGGCGGGAAGCCGCTCTGCTCGTAGGCAGTAACCAGGTGCGCGATATCGCCGTTAAAGCTGCTGTGCACCTGCGCTCCGAAATGCATCAGCACTTCCCTGGAGCTACCGAAGGTATAACCGTCCGGCGCACTGTTCACTACTGTTTCAGATACTACCGCATTGATATCTTCATTGCTGTATAGCGTAGAAATCACATTGAAAAGCGCCAACAGATAGCTGGTAGCACCGGCTACGCTATTGCCCCTCTTTTGATAAGTAAGGTAATCGGCATTCATCGATACCCGCAGCTTGGCACAATTGGCAAAGCTGCCTCTTGCTGCCGTTTGCTTGTGTTTTTGCATACTTTCCATAGCCTCTGTCACACCACAAGGGAAAGCTTTGCGGGTTTTGATATCAGCCTCGCGGAACAGCAGGTAATGATCTCTTTGCGGACCAGGATTTACATAATCCAACACCAGGTTGTAGTTACCTCCGTCTGGTGTGCTGACTACCGCGGCAACATCGTCGCCGGTAAAGGTGAAGGCAGCCAGGGAACGGTTTTGATCATCGACGATACCCCGGTAAAAGGTACCGGTAGCTATCGAAACTTCCCTTTTCTGCCCATCGGCACCTCTTTCATAAGTCTTGAACCCATTGTCCAGGATGCTATAGCTGTTCAGGGTAAAAGGCAGGGTCTTACCGTTGTCGAGGGGCAGCGTCAGGCGAACCAGGGGGGCCTTTGCCGCAACCAGTGTCTTCAGCGCTGTCTTGTCCAGCTTCAGGTAAACCACATTATTGATCTCTTTGTCGACAAGCGGATCGCGTTCAGCCAGTGGTGTAAACAGCCCATAAGCCACGGCATCCCGCATCTCCAGCTCGTTCTTGATCGCGGTAGCCAGCCGGTTAGGCTTTTGCTGCGCCTGTGCGCTCATGACCGTCAGCATCGCCGCAGCCAGGATACCTGATGACCAGGTTTTCATCTGTATCGATTTCATTTTTTACCAGATAGAATAAAATTCCCTGCGAAAGTATTGCAAATTATATTACTGTAGAAGACATATCCATGTCTTAATAAAAACAATAAAAAAACAGCAGGAAATCCCTGCTGTTTTTGACAAAAAATCCTTATGGAAATGATCAGGCTACGCCGAATTCTTTGCGGATGATATTCAGGGCACTACCGGCCTTAAACCATTCGATCTGCTGCTGGTTGTAGGTATGGTTTACCACAATCTCATCTTTGGTACCGTCCTTATGGTTAGCCACCACGGTAAGCGGCACACCCGGGGCAAAGGTAGTGAGGCCCAGCACATCGATCGTATCGTCTTCCTGGATCTTATTGTAATCGTCGTTGTTGTTGAAGGTCACGCCCAGCATGCCCTGCTTCTTCAGGTTGGTCTCATGGATACGGGCAAAGGATTTTACCAGCACCACACGCACACCCAGGTGACGGGGCTCCATAGCCGCATGCTCACGGCTGGATCCTTCACCATAGTTCTCGTCGCCTACCACGATAGAGCCGATGCCTGCGGCTTTATAGGCACGCTGCACTTCCGGTACCGGTGCGTAATCTCCCGTCAGTTCGTTCTTTACGCTATTGGTCTTATCGTTAAAGTAGTTGGTGGCGCCAATGAGCATGTTGTTGGAGATATTGTCCAGGTGGCCGCGGAATTTCAACCAGGGGCCGGCCATGGAAATATGATCCGTAGTACACTTACCTTTTGCCTTGATCAGGAGCTTCAATCCTTTCAGGTCGGTACCTTCCCAGACCGGGAAGGGCACCAGCAGCTGAAGCCTTTGCGACTCGGGCGATACGATCACCTGGATACTACTGCCGTCTTCGGCGGGCGCCTGGAAACCAGGATCGTCCACTGCAAAGCCTTTGGGAGGCAGTTCGTAGCCCGTAGGTGCATCTAATTTTACCTGCTCGCCGGCCTCGTTGGTCAGGCTATCGGTAAGCGGGTTGAAGGTAAGATCGCCGGCAATAGCCAGGGCAGTCACTACTTCGGGGGAGCCTACGAAAGCGTAAGTATTGGGGTTGCCATCCTGGCGGGCGGCAAAGTTGCGGTTGAAAGAGTGGATGATTGTATTTTTTTCCTTTTTATCGGCGCCTTCGCGGGCCCACATACCGATACAGGGACCGCAGGCGTTGGCAAATACCGTACCGCCGATCTTACCAAAGGTATCAATGAAACCGTCGCGCTCGATGGTAAAACGTACCTGCTCCGAGCCAGGGGTGATGGTATAAGCGGCTTTTGCCTTCAGGTTCTTATCTACTGCCTGCTGGGCCAGGTTGGCTGCACGGCTGATGTCTTCATAGGAAGAGTTGGTGCAGGAACCGATAAGGCCTACTTCAAGTCTGGTGGGCCATCCGTTGGCTGCTGCTGCATCCTTCATTTTTGAAATGGGCGTAGCCAGATCGGGAGAGAAGGGTCCGTTGATATAAGGTTCCAGGGTAGAAAGATCGAGCTCGATCACCTGGTCGAAATATTGTGCGGGGTTGGCATATACTTCCGGATCGCCGGTAAGGTGTTCCTTAATGCCATTGGCCAGGTCGGCTATTGCAGCGCGGCCTGTAGCACGAAGGTAGCGCTCCATGCTTTCGTCGTATCCGAAAGTCGAAGTGGTCGCTCCTATTTCGGCGCCCATATTGCCTATGGTGCCTTTACCGGTACAGCTGATATTGGTAGCGCCTTCGCCAAAATACTCTACGATGGCGCCGGTACCACCTTTAACGGTGAGCTTACCTGCTACCCAGAGAATGATATCTTTAGGGGTTGCCCAGCCATTGAGCTTGCCTTTGAGGTGTACGCCGATCAGCTTGGGCATCTTCAGCTCCCAGGGCAGGCCTGCCATTACATCGCAGGCATCGGCACCGCCTACGCCGATGGCGATCATACCAAGACCGCCGGCATTGGGCGTATGGGAGTCGGTCCCTATCATCATACCACCGGGAAAAGCATAGTTTTCCAATACCACCTGGTGAATAATGCCCGCACCCGCTTTCCAGAAGCCGAGACCGTAACGATCGGAAACGGAGGAAAGAAAATCGTATACTTCTTTATTGGAGTCCACGGCTACCTGCAGATCTTTGTCAGCCTCTACTTTGGCCTGGATCAGGTGGTCGCAGTGAACAGTGGAAGGCACCGCTACTTTGTCGCGTCCGCAAGTCATGAACTGAAGCAATGCCATCTGCGCCGTCGCATCCTGCATCGCTACCCTGTCAGGACGGAAGTCCACATAAGCCTTGCCCCGCTCGTAAGCGGCAGTCGCAGGCTTGTCCAGGTGCGCGTAAAGGATTTTTTCCGTCAGGGTCAACGGACGTCCGAGCAATTGGCGGGCAATTTGCACTTTGCCCGGCATTTCAGCGTAAACTTTTTGGATGAGATCTAAGTCGAAAGCCATTTTTAAAAAGAAGATTTGAAAAACATTGAATATTGTAGGGATCAGGAGGGGTATTTTTAGACCAGTCAAGATTTAATTCGTCCCTTCTCCTAAACCGGCACGCAAATTTACTTCATAAAAAAGAGAAAAGAAAAAAAAGACAGGATTATGACAATTGTTTTTTCTGATTTCACTATCCTATAGCATTATGGCCTGCAGTCATTGATCTTAATCAACAAAAAAAAAGGATCATTTGCGGTTGCCATGCTTTTGCCTACATTGAAAAACATGCGTATACTTCCTCGCAGCGGGGGATGATTCTGAATATGCCCAAGCTTTATCCGTATGGTAAAACACGAGTATACCTCCTCGCAGCGACGCTGTGCCCGCAGCGAGGGAACAATGCTGAATATGCCCCAAGCTTTATCTGTATGGTAAAACACGAGTATGCTTCCTCGCAGCGACGCTGTGCCGCAAGCGGGGGAAATGATTCTGAATGGGCTTAAACCATGTCTGTATTGCAACGTATGGTACACCTTCTCCACTATGCTGTAATAGAATATCTCAAATGTGTCCTCTACCGCGAGGGAACAATTTATATAGCGATTAAAAAAGGACTGGTCGAATAACCAGTCCTTTTTTGTGTACAATATGCGGCAACCCGCCTGTATTGCTGTTTTATTTTGCTGCAGGTGCTGCAGCTTTCTTGTCTTTATTTTCTTTGTAGCGCATATCGGGCGTACCGTCTTTTTTCATCTTTTTGTTCTCCTTGTAGCGCTTGTCGGGCGTGCCGTCCTTCTTGGTATGATCGCCGGGAGCAGCTTTATCGGCAGGCTTGCTGGTTTGCGTCGCAGCCGGTTTCGTCTTGGGCGCTGTTTTGTCCTGGGCAAAGGTCACTCCCGAAACCATAAGCATAAGGGCCAGGAGTAATGCGCTGATCTTTTTCATTGTTGTGTTTTTTTAGTTACCCTAAAATTAAACATGTAATACACATGTAGGGAATATCGTTTTGTTATCGGTTTGTGATTTTTGTAATTTTTATAGCGATCACAGCCGGCAGCATACATTATACTTCTTCGATCGCCTTCGGTTCCGGCTCCGACGGCGCGCCATGCAGGCCATTATAAATGGCCTTGAGCTCGATCAGCATTTTTTCGATGTAGACCATCTGGCTTTCCACGGGGTTCATGGTATTAAAGCCTTCTTCAGGAAAGGTCTTCAGGTATTTATCCTCCACAAAATCGTTACCCGATTGCCTCAGCAGTTGTATGTTGTCCCGGAACAGATCGTCGCATTGGTTCAGCATCTGGTAGAATTTTTCCTTCTCCCGTACTGGTATCTTTTCCGTTTCCAGCTCAGTTTCTCCGTGGAAGTTATTGAGCTCGCGGGTGATGCGCACGTTATGCGTAAGCAGATAGTAATAGTTGGCATAGCCCTTTTTGCGCCGCATGCCGGGTTCCTGCATAAAGCGGGTAAAAGAGTCGAAGGCATTGCTGCTACGGGATTCTGCTATGCGCTTCAGCCTGGTCCAGGGTGTACGCTCCTCACTACGGTAAAAAGTGCCCTGGAAGTAGCTGAAATTGGCGGTAAAGGCCTGTGCCAGGTATCGGGGCAAATGATCTTTGTCCCAGGAAGGCAACAGCAAAAAGCCGGCGCCGATGGCCAGTGCCGATCCGATAAGGGTGCACAGGATACGTGTCTTCATGAGCCCGGCATCGAAGCCGGGGTCGATGGCCAGCAGCCCCACCAGCATAAGGGTAATAAAGAAGGCCGCTACGGAATACTGCCGCCGCAGGAAATAGATGAGGAATACCGAGCTGAAGAATACCAGGATAAAACGTGACAACAGCGGGAAAGGCAGCAGCAGGAAGCCGGAGCCTACTATGATGCCGGCCACGGTCCCGGCGCTGCGTTCGATCCCCTTCTTTAAGGTAGCTCCGAAATAGGGCTGGGAGACGATGATCGCGGTAAAAGCGATCCAATAACCATGATGCCGCAATTGTACCAGGGGCAGATCGAGTGTATTGTGCAGGAATAGCGCGAAGGCGCTGCCCTCGCCCAGCAAATAACCGATAAGCGTGCCCAGGAAGGCTGCAATGCCGATCCTGATGGCGTAGCGGGTGGTAATGCTGTCGAGGTTGAACAATTGCCGCAGGTTGTTCTTAACGTACCTGGGGTGAAGGATATTGAGGGTTTGGGTAAAAGAATAGGCGCGGTACACCCTTCGCTCCCCCGGCTGCGCCAGCAGCTCCAACGACTTTTCAACCAGCTTTGCCACACGCTCGGTAAGTACGAGTATCTTCTTCATCGTATCCGAAATGCCGGGTTGCGTCGCTTCCGGCAACTCGGATATCTGCAGCGAAAGCTTGCGCAGGCGTTCAACACGGGAAGTGACCAGGATACGTTCTTCTTCCTTTAGCGTAAGCAGGTATATTTCCATACGCTCTCCTATCTGCTCCAGGGCCCTGAACAGGCTGTGAAACTGCACCATGAGCTGCCGGTCGCCGGTTTGCCGGTATAGCTGCTCGGCAGCCTCGCTGATCTGTATGATGTGCATGCTCACCAGCGAGGCGCAGCGGCGCGACTGGGCCAGGGCATACTTGGTCTTCTGGCTTTTGCTTACCTGGTCGGCCGTTTCTTCAAAGAGGAACAGCGAGCTGTCGATGGCGGTACGTACATCTTTTTCTTTAAGATAGACATCCCTTACCGAGCTCCGGGTAGTGGTACCGTCCCAGCCCTTACCTGTGGCCTGCGCGAGGGCAGCCACCGACTTCCATATCACGGCGATGGTACGGCGATATGGCGTGCCGATACGGATGAAGAGAAAGCTGCAAAGCCCCACCACTGTAGTCCACAGGGCCCCCAGGGATACCCAGCCGCAACGGGTCCACAAGGCTTCGCTGGTTGGCACCGGGTAAGCGCTGGTGATGATGTAAAAGATATAGACGCTGAGCGCAAGACCCATGCCACGATCGCCCAGGTTCTTGAACAGGCCGCTGAGAAAGCCTACGGCAAACATGCCCGGCAGGCTGATCCATATGAGGTTGCCGGCCAGACTGCCTACAACACAGAACAGCACCGACAACAGCGAGGCACTGAGCAACAGCCGCACACGCTGACCGATGTTGCCTTTGAGCTCAATAAAAGAAACACTTTCGGCTGCGATCGCCATCCATTCGGCGCCGCTTTCCTTTTCAAAAAAAGCGCCCCAGAGCAGTGGTATCGTTACCGACATGGCTACCCTGAGCCCCCATCCCCAGGCGGGTTCACGGTATTGCGACTGCAAACGTTTGTTGACAGATTGGTAAGAAGCAGCTAAATCCATTTGTATCTTGCAAGATAATAACAATTGGTCAAAGCTGCAGATTACGATGGTATTAAAGTGGTACTTTACCGGTTACCTGACTACAAATTTGCCCATCGCTACTTTTCCCTCTTCCGTATACAACCGGTAATAATAGATGCCGGGAAGGTAACCGCTCCGGCTGATGGTTATCTGGTTAGTCTTGCCGGCCTCATACGCTTTAACCTTTCTGCCGGTAACATCGTATACCATCATCGTTTGCAGGTGAGCATTCCCTTTAAGGGATACCTGACTGGTAGTAACGACCGGCTGAGGATAAAAAAGAATTTCTTTAGAATCGATAATATGGCCTGCAATACCTACGAGCGCTTCGTCGCAACCCGGCAACGGCATATCGGGATTAGTAGCGCTGGCGGGATTATGATATACCCAGTTCCCGTCGCGGCCAAAACAGATGAGGTCGTTCCAGGTACCGTTATTGGGCCAGGTACCAGAGTACCACAGTAAGCCTCTCAGGCCATTACCCACGCCCTCTATCCAGTTCGTCCACAAAAAATCAAATTTAATACGCCTGTGGTACACGCCACCAATATTGACAGAATCGGTAGCAATAACGTGCATAGTAGTCCTCCAGTTATTCTGCCCCATGTTGTCGTCGTACTGAACAGAATCGCCTACCTGCAGCGAAAAATCATAGAGAAGGCCGCTCGGGATGCTAGGGTAGAGCGTCCGGAAATAAACTTTTTTCTCATCGTCTTCCCTTATCCCTCCAATTAGCTCAGATGCATCAAAAAGCGTATCCGTTGACTTATAGAGTTTGTGATAACTCATGCCGTCGAGGATCGTATCCCCGTTTTTCAGACCGTAATAATGAATAGTATAAGGTGATTCGTCGTCTATACGGAATCGTTCCCGCCATACAGTATTCGTCGTGGGAAACGGCACATAAGTCTGGGCCTGCGCCGTGATAGATGCAATGGAGAATAGCAGGCAATAAAGCAAAGCATTTTTCATGATAGTAAAAGATAATTTCAAGAGATGATATTTTTTCAAAAATATTAACAATCCGAAATCCGCTCTTTAAGTATTTGACAGGTGTGCTTTATCGCTTCATAAATGTGCAGGATTGCCCGGAAGTGAAAAAGTAATTTGACGGACAACCGATTGCTGTCTATTTTTGCCTGCTCAAAGGAAGCAAGATTTATGTACAAGTACGGGATGACGCTTTTGTTGCTGCTTTTTGCTTATGGAGCCGGGGCGCAGGTTTTCACCGATCCGGCAGCGGCGTTTGCGATGGCTTCGCAGCATCAAAAACCCGTTCTGCTCGTTTTCCAGGGCTCCGATTGGTGTATTCCCTGCATCAGGCTCGAGCAACAGGTGCTTTCTGCCCCGCGGTTCACCGACTTTGCCCGCGACCGGTTCTTTATCCTGAAAGCCGACTTCCCGCAAAAAAAGAAAATACCGCCTGCACTGCAGCAGCAATATGATTCATTGGCCGAGGCCTTCAATGCCGAGGGCCGTTTCCCAAAAATACTCCTGCTGGGAAAGGACAGGCAATTGCTTCATGCCTTTCAACAGGACTACCCCACTCCAGCCATCCTGATCGCCGAAATAGAAAAGGCTTTAAAAGAGATCGATGCAGCAATGTAAACTACAGGCAAGGCTGATGGGCTCTGATTTTGAGCTGATCGTGACCGGTGAATCCGTATCG
This sequence comes from Taibaiella koreensis, assembly GCF_003545715.1. Lineage (GTDB taxonomy): Bacteria > Bacteroidota > Bacteroidia > Chitinophagales > Chitinophagaceae > Taibaiella > Taibaiella koreensis. The sequence continues at coordinate 353,682 of NZ_QVNU01000007.1, read as the reverse complement.
CAGATGCAGCGCCTGCTTCAGGCCGGTGTAGATGAGATCAGAAGACTGGAACGATTGCTTACCGAGTTTGACAAGGGCTCCGACACCGGCAGGATCAACAGCCAGGCAGGCGTGGCGCCTGTACCGGTAGATCCGGAAGTATATGCGCTGGCGAAACGCTGCCTACAGCTATCGGACCTTACCCAGGGCGCTTTCGACATATCGTCCGGCGCGTTAAAAGCATTGTACAATTTCAAAGGCCATAGCGTTGCGCTACCTTCTACGGAACAATTAAAGCAGGCCTTGCACAGCACCGGCTACCGGCATATCGATACCAGTCGTACCAATGAAGTATTCCTGCGCCGGAAGGGCGCCCGGATAGGGTTTGGGGCCATTGGCAAAGGTTATGCTGCCGACTGTGTGCGGCGGCTGTGGCAACGCGAAGGCGTTACCTCGGGCGTGGTAAATGCCAGCGGCGATCTTACCGCCTGGGGGCTGCGTCCCGATGGCCAGCCCTGGAAGGTCGGCATCGCCGATCCGGAACGGCCCGAGCATATATTACTGTGGCTGCCAGTAGACCAGGCCTCTGTAGCGACCTCGGGCAATTACGAACAATATTTCGATCTCGATGGCACGCGCTATTCTCATAATATCGATCCGCGCACGGGGCTTCCGGCCCGCTGGATCAGGAGCGTCACCATCATTAGTCCCAGCGCAGAACTGTCCGATGCCCTGGCAACAGCCGTTACCATTATGGGTATCGAAGTAGGGCTCGACCTGGTGGAGCAGCTCCCCGGCGTCCATGCCCTCATTATTGATCAAAACAACCGTATGCACACCTCTCAACATATTGCTACCCATGCACAAGCTTAGATCCCGCGGGCTTATGCTGTTGTTAGCCGGGCTCCTGGGGCTCGGCGCCTGCACTACGGTAAAGCCTTACCAGAGAGCCTACCTGAACGATAGCTATATGCAGGCCGGCAAGCTGGATGTAGAACGCTTTGACGAGAATGCACAGTCGTACCGCGAAGGCGCTTCGGGCGGCGGCACAGGTAAAAGCAGCGGCGGCTGCGGCTGCAATTAATACCGGTAAACCCTATGAAGAAAAGATACCTGCTATTTGGATTATTAGCATCTTCTTTTACCGGAAGAGCGCAGCAACAGGAATCCGTATATCAAAAACAACAGTTGAAAGAAACCGAAGTACAGGCGTTGCTATCCTATTATAGCCAGGACGGCAATCATTCGGCAGTCACCGGCGGCAAGGGAACCGAGCAGCTTACCGTCTTTGCCGCGGAAGCGACGATTACCCACCGGCCCGACTCTGTACAAACGATGAGCATCAATATCGGCGCCGACGTGATCACCTCCGCCTCAACCGATAACATCGATTATGTGATCAGCTCAGCCTCCCGCTCCGATATACGCAGCCACCTCGGTATCGGCTATAGCCGCAAGCTGGGACGAAGTGGTATTACCGCAGGGCTCCGTACCGGACTTTCGGTGGAATCGGACTATACTTCTCTTCCTGTAGGGCTATCGCTCTCTTATACCAATGCAGATGGCTCCACCGAGCTGCAACTGGGCCTGCAAACCTATTTCGACGATCTGCGCTGGGGGCGTATCAACAAGCGGTACTGGCGGCCCGTAACCCTGGTATATCCCATCGAGCTGCGCTATAAGCAATGGTTCGATACTTATACCCGCAACTCTTATAACCTGAGCTTTGCATTGTACCAGATCGTTAACAGACGTGTACGCGTTGCTTTGATGCCTGAGCTGGTCTACCAGAAAGGCTTGTTGTCTACGCCCTTTCACCGGGTGTATTTCGATAATGAAATTTCGGCACGGGTCGAGAACCTGCCTATGGAACGCTGGAAAATACCGATCGGTCTTCAGGCCAACATATTCGCTTTCCGCAACCTGATCTTCCGCGCCTACTACCGCTTCTATTGGGACAACTTCGGGATCACGGCGCATACCTTTCAGCTGGAGGTGCCGGTGAAACTGTCGCCGCAGCTGGCGATAGCGCCACACCTGCGCTGGTATACCCAAACCGCTTCGCGTTACTTCAAGCCTTATAAAGAACATAGTTCTTCAGAAGTTTTTTACACTTCCGATTATGATCTTTCTGCGTTTAATGATATCAAGATGGGCCTTACCCTGCGTTATGCCCCGCAGGCAAGAATGGGCGGGCATTGCTTCTTCGACGAAGCCGCATTGCGTTATGCCTGGTATAAGCGCAGCGACGGCTTGTATGCGCATATGGTGACGCTGTTGTTGGATGTAAAGCACTCCAGGATCAAAACGTTGACAAGTCTTTAAAAGACGTTATTTACCAAGAACATCCTCCTGCCGGCGCCGGTAGGAGGATGTTCTTAGTGGATCTGGCTCAAGCGGAAAGCCGGGGGATAAAAAAATCTAAAGATTCAGCTTCCGTTCCGACCGCTGGCGCGTTCAGACCGGAAGCCGGACAGGACGATCTGTGTCCGCTCCAAAGAAGTGGTAGCTGAAACATAATCCCGGGTCTGCTTGCTCCCGATTCTCTCTATGGCGAATGGAAAGGGAAAGGACATGTCTCGCGGCGTCGCAGCGACGCTGCGAGATCAGAATATTAAGACGCCAGTATCTTCGCCATTTCCAGCATTTTCATATCCAGGGGTGCATGCTGCTTGATGGCATGATCGAAGGATGTGTAAATGATCTCCTGGTTTTCGAGCCCGACCATGACCTGCGTCTGGCCCGAAACAAGGGCGTTCACGGCGGCATAACCCATACGGCTGGCCTGTACACGGTCAAAATAACTGGGTGAGCCGCCCCGCTGAATATGGCCCAGTATGGTAGACCGTACATCGAGCTCGGGCAGGTGCTCCATGATCTTTATGCGCAGAGCGTCGGCCCCGCCGAAATCGTCGCCTTCGGCCACCACGATAATATTCACCAGCTTTTTCCGGCGCTTATCGTTGCCTATACGCTCCAGGATAACATTAATGTCCGAAGCCTGCTCAGGGACCAGTATGTCTTCGGCGCCGCAGGCAATACCACTGTTGAGGGCAATATAGCCTGCATCGCGGCCCATGACTTCTACGATGAAAATACGGTCATGTGCCTCGGCCGTATCCCTTATCTTATCAATCGCTTCCACAGCGGTATTCACCGCGGTATCAAAACCCAGCGTATAGTCGGTGCCGGCAATATCATTATCGATAGTACCGGGAATACCAACTGCCGGTAACGAATATTCCTTAAAAAAGACATTGGCACCTTTGAAGGTACCATCGCCGCCGATGAGGACCAGGCCATCTATATCGTGCTGTTTCAACTGCCGGTAAGCTTTTTCCCTGCCTTCCAGCGTCAGGAATTCCTTACTGCGTGCCGTTTTCAGTATGGTGCCGCCTCTTTGTATGATATTGGATACCGAGGTGGTTTCCATTTTGAAGATGTCGCCATCGATCATCCCCTGGTATCCCCTGCGGATACCGAATATTTCCAGGCCGTTGTACAACGCCGTCCGTGCCACAGCCCTGATGGCTGCGTTCATGCCCGGCGCATCGCCGCCCGAGGTAAGCAAAGCAAGTTTTTTCATAGCTATTTAAAAAACGGGATCGACCCGTCTGGTTTAGTGAACGCCGGTATGCCCGAAGCCGCCGGCGCCCCTTACCGTTTCGTTCAGGGCTTCTACCGCTGTCCATACAGCCATCTCATGCTGCGCGATCACCATCTGGGCCACCCTTTCGCCGTCCTCTATCGTCTGCGTTTCGTTGGACAGGTTCACAATAGGTATCTTGATCTCACCACGATAGTCGCTGTCAATGGTACCTGGCGCATTGATCACGGTGATGCCTTTTTTAATGGACATGCCGCTACGCGGACGGATCTGCGCTTCGTAGCCCATCGGCAACTCAATGAATAGACCTGTAGGTACCAGTACACGTTCCAGGGGCTTTAGGGTAATGGCTTCCGGAATAAAAGCGCAAAGGTCCATACCGGCCGAACCTTCGGTCTGGTACTTTGGAAGATCGTGATGCGATTGGTTGATGATATTGATGGAGAGCATTTTTTAGATGTTAGACTTTAGATGTTAGACTTTAGATATTAGATGCAAGATGTAAGTGATTGTAAGTGTTGGGTATTGGGGAGTTGGCAATGAGCAGTTGGCAATGGTAGTTGGCAAGACATGTACATTTTTCCCTTTCTAATTTTGAATTTTGCCTTTTGGAATTTACGCTATAATCGCCTGCCGCAATTCTTCATGTATCTTACCATTGGTGGCTAATGTTTCCTTGTCCCATACCGTATAGGGGTTGTCGCGAAAATCGGTGACTTTACCCCCCGCTTCTTCCACGATCAGGTACCCGGCGGCAATATCCCAGGCATTGAGATTGTACTCCCAGAAGCCATCGAAACGGCCGCAGGCCACCCAGCAAAGATCCAGCGCCGCCGAACCCAGACGCCTCACCGGTATACCGCTGGTGACCATACGCTCAAAAATCGAAAAAGGATTCTTGCCTTCAGGAAAGTGATAAGGGAAGCCTGTAACGAGGAATGCTTTGGCAAAATCGCTCTTTTCCGATACGCTGATCGGGCGATCATTCAACCAGGCGCCCTTGCCCTTCTCGGCAAAGAACAGCTCGTTCATCATGGGATTGTATACCGCGCCCAGGATCATGGTCTCGTCTTCCATAAGGCCTATGCTCACGCAGCATAAAGGTATACCATGGGCATAATTAACGGTGCCGTCGATAGGGTCGATAATCCATTTGTACCGGGATGAGGCATCGTGCGCGCCATATTCTTCGCCTATGATACCATGATCAGGATAGCGTTCCCTGATGATCGAGGTGATAAGCCGCTCAGAGGCCTGGTCCACTTCGGTTACCAGGTTGTTGATACCTTCTTTGTGAGAAACGGCAAAAGTGCCGTTAAAATGCTTGAGGATCAGCGTTCCCGCCTCTTTTATGGCATTGAGCAGCGTTTCTTTCATTCATACTAATTGTACCACGAAAGTAAAATTCCGCTGCTATTTGAGCAAAACATATTTGCCTGCGCCTGTAACGGCACTTTGTCAAATAAAAAGCGGGAGCAGCCTGCCCCCGCCATATAGTATATGAAGATGATGTATTACAGCTTGATTTCTTTACCCAGGTAATAGTCGATCACTTTCAATTTAAACAGCAGATCATATTTAGCAGAAAGCGCATCTGCCTTTGCTTTAAAAGCCGTGTTCTGCGTCGTAAGCAGCTCCAGGGCATTCATAAGGCCCAGCTCGTAGCGCTTCTGTGCAAATGTGTACGCCCGCTCAGAGGCTTCGTCGGCACGCATCGTCGCATAGTGTTTCTGCACGGCGGCCATAGCATCGTAATAAGCTTTATATACATCCTGCTTCAGCTTCAGCTTTGCCTGGTCGAGTCCCAGCTGCTTGCTTTGCACATCGACCTTACTCCGGTTAACATTGGTCCTTGAGGCCCAGCCGTTGAACAGTGGTATAGACAAGTTCAGGAGGTAGGTTTGCCTGAAGTTGTCGCTATACTGCTTAAAGAAACCCACATCCCTGCTTGAAGGTGGCGCAAAGTTAGGTGCATAAACATCAACTCGCTGCCCGTTTAAATTGATATAAGCGCCAGAAGGCTCGTCGCTGATATAGGTATAACCTCCAACCGTCTCCCTATAGGAAGAGGCATAGTTGGTACCAAATTGTCCGCTAAGCGATAATTGGGGGTAAAGAGCGCCTTTTGCGGCGGCCAGTGCGCTACGGGAAGCTTCTATCTTCAACTGGTTGCTGCGGATCGAGCCAAAATGTTTCTGGGCCGAGGCAAACACCTGCTCGGGTGTCAGCCCGGCCAGCTCGCCAATCGGTATATTGTTCACCTCCGGGGCCACAGGCGTAAAAGGTGCGCTGATCTCAAAGTTCATCAAGGCTTTCATGTCCAGTACCGATTGCTGGAAGGTAGCCAATGCTGTAAAGTAGCCCGAGCTATCGGTAGCCACCTGCGCCTCCATCTGGGCAAGGTCCAGTTCCGGTGAGCGGCCCGCCTTAACGAAATAGTCGGTCTGCTCCCGCTGCTTGAGGCTGTATTTCAGCTGGCTTTCGGCCACATGGATCTGCTCCTGCGCCATCAGGATCCGCAGGAAGGCCGTGGCCACATTCAGCGATATATCGTCCTTCAGCTGCGACAGATCGGCCGACGCCGACTGGCTCAGCAGCTTATTTTGCTTGATCGTATTCTGCTTCTGGAACCAGCCGAACAGCAGCACATCCACATTTCCGGATGCGCCGGCAAAGGTGTAGCCTGCATTGAGGAACTGGTTGGAAGTAGGGTCGATAGAACGGCCGTAGCTACGTCCGACGTTGGTCGAGACCTGCGCACTGGGCAGCATCGACAACTGGCTTTGCAGCTGCTGCAGTTGCGCCAGTCGCTCGTTCAGCACGCTTTGTTTGACATCAAGGTTATTGTCGACAGCATAGCGTATGCTTCGCTGCAGCGTCCAGAGGGAGTCCTGGGCACTTGCGGCTACGGCGGTGAGCATGGCTGCAGCAAAAAGGGTCTTTTTTAGCATAGCGCAAATGTAATAATAAAAAAATGTGCTTTGGCCAGGTCCGGCCTCACCGGGCAAAGATATCACCCAGGCAGTTATGACGGCTATAGCCGGTAAAATTATGCATTCCAGTATTTCCGCAGCAACCATTCCGCAATGGCCGTGAGCAGGATGATCCCGAAGAACCAACGGAGATCGATCAGCGCGGTATAGGTCTTGTCGGTATGGATCAGGGGCTTTACCTGGCTGTTGTTCCTCAGGCTATCGGCGAGGGCATCCATACTGCGGTAGGTAAAGAAACCGCCACCGGTCTGGGCTGCCATCCGGCCCAACAGATCGAAATCGGCGTTGGTACGCAGACGCTCCAGGGGTACCGATTCCACGAGAAATGAACCTTCGGAAACCGCACTTTTTCCGTTATTGCTCACCGTTCCTTTAAAGTGATAGCTTCCCGGCGCCAGCAGCCCCACATTCAGGCGGTAGCTATTACCGTTTTTTTCCATTTCGTAGGCAAGCGCCTTGCCGGCGCTGTCGGTGAGCGATAATTTTACGGCAGGGCCGTTGACGAGCTCCCCGTTATCGTTGCGCAGCTCGGCATATAGGTTTACCGGCTCATTATCGCTCAGCACATATTTATCCATGAACAAGCGGAAAGGCCTGTTGTCCTTTTTGACGCTCAGCAAGCTTACGGTCTGGCGGATCAGTTCGTCCACAACCTCGTGCTTACCCGAGTTCTTATACTCATACAGCCGCCAGCGCCACAGTCCTTCACCGCATAACATAGCCTGCGGCGTACCGCTGTTCCGGAACACCCATAGTGGATAATTGGTGCTGATATTGCCGATCTGCTGCCGCATCAACACCTGCGCATCCGGCGCTACAGAATAGTTGCCGTAGGGCGCCTGCAAGGGCGGCATTTTGCCCATCACTTCCTTTATACTGACCGGCAGGGTGAAATAGCTGAAAGCGGTATTGATATTGGGTAGCACATCGTTGGGATTACCGCCGCCGGCGATCTTCACCAGGTCCTGCTGCTGGCTAAGAACATTCAGGTTACTTTGCCGGCCCAGGATATACCATACGGGTTTGCCGGCCGCCTGAAGCTGCACACCCGCTGAAGAAGGCACCTGGTGCGCGATAATCAGATGATACGGCGTTACAGGGGGTACATCGCTGCCGAAGCGTACATCCACTTTGTATTGCGGAACGCTTTCCAGCGCCTCTTTTATGGCGGCAATATCGGGATGTGGTGCTGCGGCCAGCAAGAGCACTTTGGTCTCATCGTCGATCACTTCGACAAAAAAGTCCATACGGTTGTTGAGCGTATTCTGCTCGCCTTCCTGCACCGGTATTGCTATGGAATAGCGTTGAAACCCTTTCTCTTTTGCCTCGGCTTCAAAGTGGAAAGAGGCGGTATAACGGTCCTTGTCGATCTTTACCGGCTGTTGTCCTATTGTGCTGCCATTGTGGAGCACTGAGAGCGTGGTATTGCCGCCATTCAGCTTATCGGCACGGAGGTCGACCATGATCTCAAACTTGCTGTTCAGCGCCACCGTCTTATTGGCATATACCCTGCCGATGCTGATGTCGCGGGGCTGTGTACTATCGCCCAATCCGATGGTATATATAGGTACCGGGGCGCTGGCGGGCGCATATAGCGGATCCAGTCCTTCGTTGTAAATCCCATCGGAGGCAATAATGATCGCACCTATATTCTGATCCTGGTATTGTTCTGCCGCCGCCTGCAAAGCCCTCGCTATATTGGTGCTCCGCTGGTCGTAATGGAGCTGGCTGTCACGGGAAAGATCGGCGCCGAAAGCAAACCGCACCACAGTATAGTCTTTCCGCCATCCGGCCTCAAGCCGCTGCATTTTTTCCCTATAGGCCACCGAATCTTTGCCCAGCGCCGCACGCATAGACGAAGAATTGTCCTGCAGCCAAAGGAGCAGCGGTTTTTCCTCTTCCGTATGTGTAGTGGGAAAAGCGGGCGCCAGCAGCAAGGCAGCTGTAAAAAAGCAAGTAAGAAAACGCAGCAAAGCGGGCAGCCACTTTACCGGTATATTCTTTCGCCGGTCGCTGCGGTAAAGCAATACTGCAGGAATAAGACCAATGAGCAGACAAAGCAGCCAATATATTAAATTCATTAAACGTTCCGGATTCCAGGATTTTAGTATGCAAGTTTAACGGAAAATGAGGGCATCACAAATTATTCATTACAGATTAAATGCTTTCTGCTCTTTCCTTTAGCGGCACCTCACCCTCATTTGTAGGCATTTTAACTTTTCGCCGGTTTAACCTCGATGGTATTTATAACTCTCAATGCTGCTCCACAAACTTAATCACATCACATGGCAGTGAACAACCAGACCAGGAACCAGCATTTATTGGGACGCGCAGGCTTCGGCATTGCCGCCAGCACGCTTCAGCGATTGGATGATATAACACCGCATAAATTGTATAAAAGATTGGAAAAGGCTTCCGCCACACCCACCAAAGCGCTGGATACGGTGAGTCCCTTTGTAAAAGAGGCTATGGCAGGCAAGGAAATGGACGATTCCAATAATGCCATGATGGATACCGATGCCCGTAAAGCGGCGCGCGCCGAACAAAGAAAGCAGATCAACAAGCAAAGCAATGCCGATATCAGGCAGCTGAGCATAGCATGGATGAACGAGATGGTAAGCAGTGAGGCACAGTTGCGGGAAAAAATGGCTTTGTTCTGGCATGGCCATTTCGCCAGCAGGGTGAACAACAGTCTTTACCAGCAGCAGCTGCTCCGGGTGATCCGGGAAAATGCGCTGGGATCTTTCGGCGATCTCCTGCGTGGCGTCAGTAAAAGCGCGTCCATGCTGGCTTTTCTTAACAACCAGCAAAACCGGAAGAAGAAACCCAATGAGAATTTTGCCCGGGAGGTAATGGAGCTGTTTACCCTGGGCAGAGGACATTACAGCGAAAAAGATATTAAGGAGGCGGCACGTGCCTTTACAGGATGGGGGTTTGAGCGCGACGGTACTTTCGTGTTCCGTGAAAAGGTGCATGACGAAGGGATGAAGACCATATTGGGCAGCGGCGGCAACTTCGATGGCGATGCTGTGCTGGACCTTATCCTGCAGCAAAAGCAGACTGCACTTTTTCTTTGCACCAAAATATACCGCTACTTCGTAAATGAGGTGGTCGATACACAGCAGGTCGGCTGGCTGGCCGACCGGTTCTACAGCAGCCAATATGACATCGGCAAGCTCATGCATGATATTTTTACGAGCGATTGGTTTTACGAAGAGCGCAATATTGGCACCCACATCAAGTCTCCGGTTGAATATCTGGCCGGGATAAGGCGTTTCCTGCCGATGACCCTGCGAAATGAAGAAGTACAGGTATTGCTGCAACGTCTGCTGGGCCAATGGCTCTTCAACCCGCCCAATGTAGCCGGATGGCCGGGCGGCACAGCCTGGATCGACAGCTCCAGTCTGATGCTGCGCCTGCGCATTCCAGGTCTCATCCGCGGCGATGAGACCATCAGCATCAAGCCCAAAGGCAACGATGATGTGCAAATGGGTGGTAAAGAGCTGCTGCCAGCCGGCGGCGGCAAAACGAAGAAAGCGGGCGGTAGCTACCAGATGCTGGCGCACATCGACTGGACTGTGCTTGATAAAGCACTGGACGAGACCAACCGGGAAGTGCTCTACAATAAGCTGGAGGCCTTGTTGCTGCAAACGCCTCCCGGATCGGCCGACAAAGACGCGGTCATGAAGCTGGTAGATCAGACAACAGATGAAACCTACCTGCAAACCCTGGTGATCGCGCTCATGAGCACACCGGAATATCAGTTGTGTTAATTGGCAGTTGTGTTAGTTGGCAATGGGCAGTTGGCAATGAGCAGGTGGCAATGGGGAGTTGGCAATGGGCAGCGGATAATAGAGAGTTGGCAATTTGGAATTTAACTATTGGAGTTTGGAATTTATTCATTGGAACTTGATCCTTTGAATTTGATCATTCATCATAAATCATCTTTGTTTATGTTGCTTCAACGCAGAACATTTCTTAAAATGGGATCGCTGGCTACGGCCTCACTGTTTGTTCCCAAAATGCTACAGGCGATCATTCGCAAAGGGGATGAAACGCTCCCTGCCGGCAACAAGGTACTGGTCATCCTGCAGCTGAGCGGTGGCAACGACGGCCTCAATACGGTGATACCCGTGCGCAACGATATATATTACCGCTCCAGGCCCGCACTGGGTCTGGCCCGTGAGAAAACGCTCAGCCTTACCGATGAAGCGGGGTTACATCCTGAGCTCACTTGCTTCAAATCGTTGTACGACGAGGGACACCTGGGTATACTCAACAGCGTGGGCTATCCCGATCCCGACAGAAGCCACTTCCGCAGTATGGATATATGGCAAAGCGCCAGTGCCAGCAGCGAAGTATGGCAAACAGGCTGGCTGGGCCGCTACCTGGACCAGCAATGCAAAGCCTGCGACCTGCCCACCCAGGCGCTGGAAATAGATGATACCCTGAGCCTCGCTCTGAAAGGAGAGCTGCAGAAAGCCATCGCGCTGAAGGATCCGCGGCAGCTATACAACAACAGCCACCAGGAGTACCTGAAACGACTTTCCGAAGCCTACCGGGCAGGCCATCACCAGTTGGAGCATGAACGACCCGTAGACTACCTGTACCAAACCATGGCGGGCACCTTAAACAGCGCCGACTATATATTTGAAAAAAGCAAGGCAAAAGAGACGACGACCGTCTATCCCAAAACGGAACTCGGCAAAAACCTGAAAACAATAGCCTCCCTTATCCTTTCGGAGGCCAATACGCGTGTCTATTACGTGAGCGTAGGCAGCTTTGATACCCATGTGGGCCAGGAAGGCCAGCAGGCAAGACTATTCAAACAGATCAACGAGGCTGTTACTGCTTTTACACAGGACATGAAGGACAATCGCCGGTTTGAGGATGTGCTGCTGTTCACCTTCAGCGAGTTTGGCCGGCGGGTAGCGCAAAATGCAAGCAACGGTACCGATCACGGTACGGCCAACAATATGTTCTTCATCGGCGGTGGCCTTAAACAGCAGGGTCTGCTGAATGCCTTACCCAACCTGGAGGAATTGCAGGATGGTGATCTCAAATATGAGGTAGATTTCAAAAGTGTGTATGCCACGGTGCTGAAACAATGGCTGGCGGCCGACGATGTTGCCATACTGGGTAAAGAAATGCCCCGTCTCAGCTTCATCTGACCGGCCGGAGGGTCACAGGATTGAACATGTTTACTGTATCTTTGTTTTACGTTTACCTTAACCGTAATTAATGAAGATCAAATCTTTCCTGGCCAAACCTTATGCTTCCGTCGTACACAAAAGGATACAGAAATCCATGCAGACAGCCGTTGCCGATCAGCAACATATTCTGCAGCAACTGTTGAAGCAAGGGGTAAAGACCATTTTTGGCGCAGACCATAAGCTGAAAGACGTAAAGAACTATACAGAATACAATGCAGCGGTTCCAATAAGGGACTATGAGGCCATCAGCCCCTATATTGAGCAGATCAAGGAAGGCAAGCATAATGTATTGTGGAAAGGCAAGCCGCTTTATTTTGCCAAAACATCGGGCACGACCAGCGGCGTTAAGTATATCCCTATCAGCAAAGATTCCATCTCCAATCATATCAATACGGCGCGCAACGCCCTGCTCTGCTATATGGCCGAAAGCGGCAATACTGCTTTTGCCGATGGTAAAATGATCTTTCTTTCCGGCTCTCCCACCCTGGAGCGCATTGCCGGCATTCCTACCGGCCGCCTCAGCGGTATCGTAAACCATCACGTACCGGGCTACCTGCGTAAGAACCAGATGCCCGACTACGAAACCAATTGCATCGAGGACTGGGAAACCAAGCTGGCGCGGATCGTTGATCAGACCATTGATCAGGATATGACCTTGATCAGCGGTATTCCGCCATGGATGCAGATGTATTTTGACTGGCTGATCGAACGGTCGGATGGTAAAAAGGTAAAAGAGCTGTTTCCCAACCTGCAGGTGCTGGTGCATGGCGGCGTCAACTTTGAGCCTTATCGTCAAAAGCTGATGGATAGCCTGGGGCAATCCGTAGATGCGATAGAGACCTTTCCGGCTTCCGAAGGCTTCTTTGCCTTCCAGGATACGCTCGATAAGGAAGGCTTATTGTTGAACACAAACTCGGGTATCTTCTTCGAGTTTGTTCCTGCCCAGGAGATCTTCCACGACAATCCCACACGCCTTTCTCTAGAAGAGGTGACGCTGAACGAGAACTATGCGCTTATCGTCAACAGCAATGCCGGCTTATGGGGATACAATATCGGGGACACGGTAAAATTTGTAAGCCTGGACCCTTACCGCATCGTGGTAACCGGCCGTACCAAACATTTCATTTCAGCCTTTGGCGAACACGTGATCGCCGAAGAGGTAGAACATGCACTGCTGCAAGCCACACAAAAATATCCTGCCCGTATCGTTGAATTTACAGTGGCGCCTATGATCCAAACCGAGGACGAGCTTCCTTTTCATGAGTGGCTGGTTGAGTTTGAACAGGCGCCCGACGACTTACAGGCCTTTTCCCTGGAGGTGAACAATCAGCTGCGGGAGAAAAATATATATTACGACGACCTGATCAGGGGATCGATCCTGCAGCCGCTTAAGATAAGGCCCCTGCGTAAGAATGCTTTTATTGACTATATGAAATCGGTAGGCAAGCTGGGGGGACAAAATAAAACGCCGAGACTCAGCAATGATCGTAAAATAGCGGATGCTTTATCTTAGACATGCTTTCAAAAAAAGAGATTCAAGTTTTTGAAACTTGAATCTCTTTTTTTTGTGAAAAACTTCTGCAAAAAAATGCAGCCCCTTAGACAAAGGGCTGCTTAAACCAAACACCAAAACTATGGCACCTTCTTGATTGTTCTATTGCTATACTAGCTATGCTTATTTCTTAATGATCTTTTTCTGAAGAATAGTGGCGCCGCCATTCAGGTCCCTTCCCTGCAGGAAATAGATACCGGGAGCAAGGTGGCTGAGGTCCCATTGCTGATTGGTGGCGTTCAACGTTGCCTGCTGCATCAGCTTTCCGCTCAGGTCGAATACCTGCAGCTGGATCTGCATAGCCGGATTATTATTATCAAAAGCCAGGCTCAGCTTACCTGAGAAAGGATTGGGATAAACGCTGATCGCATTGTCACCGGCAGCTATGGCCACAGACCGCACAGGGCTGTAGGTATACAGTCCATCGACATCTTCCATTCTCAGGCGGTACAGGTTTACCGTAGCAGCAGGATTATAATGGGTAAAGCGGTAGCTATTCTCCTGTTTGCTGCCATTGCCGGTCGCAGCTATTGAACCTACTGTGGCCCAGCTGCTACCGTCTTTGCTGTATTCAATGGTAAAGCCTTTTACATCTATCTCCTGTGCTGTTTCCCAGCTCAGCAATACCTCTTTGTTCATTAAAGCCGCATCGAAACGGATCAGCTTTAAGGGCAGCGGCGTAATCCCGGATGGCTGGAATGTTTGCTGGCCGCAGTAGCCGTAGAAGCTGGCGGTATCGCCGGGCACCATGCTTGCAGGGCGTACGACATGGTTACCCTGCATGCCGAAGTCAAAATAACTACCACTTTGCTGAGGCGATGTAAGACTGGCATCGTAAAATTTAATCGCGCTATCGGGACTGTTGTATGAGCCGGAAAAAGAGCTCTGCTGGCGGGTATCGCCGGTAAAATAAAATTCACCACTACCGGAAAGAGGGGCATTGTTGTGGAAATCGGTTCCCCTCACTTTGCCGCGATAAGTATTGGTCCAGCTGCCGGCATTGTTCTGTATCTTTCCGGTGCTGGTATTGGTCACCCACATCAGGCCATCGTTCACGAATACAGCGGCATTGTTGAAACCATTACCGACTACGAAGCGGCAGTTATTGTATACATTGCCACCATTGAAATTAATAAAATCGTTTACTTTGATAAATCCATTATTGGTAAGGGTACCGCCGCTGTTGAAGTTACCGCTTCGTACTTCAAACCTGCCGTAGTTGTTGAACGAGCAGCCGGAATTCACGGTAGCGTCGCCCGAGGCCGCAATCACCGTACCACTGTTGTTGAACGTGGCGTTATTGTTCAGCGAAAAGGTGACGTTATAAGTAATCACAGCATTCTTGTTGTTGGTGATCGTACCCGAGCCGTTGAAATTAGAGGTCCCGTTAAAAGTCAGGCTATTGTTGTTGATCAGTGTGCCACCGTTACCGAAATTGACATTTCCTGTGATCAGGGTACCATTATTAATCAGCGTACCGTTGAAATTATTGAAGTTCTGAATGCTGAGGGTATAACCGCTTGCCACCTTTAGTGTACCGCCGCTGGCGACATTCACATTGGCATTATAGATATCTGAAGTAACGCAGACTACCTGTCCGGCGTTGACATCAATGTTGTTTCCCGAAGCGGTAGCTGTGCAGTCCTGGGCCAGAGCATCAGTAGTGGTTCCCGTAAAAATCGTTCCAAAAATAACGGCAGTGACAAAGGCCGGCAATCTGTTTTTCATCTTGATCTATTGGTTTAAATTGGTGGATGCAAAAGTGTGCACACCTCCCTCATAAATTGATATAGATCACTGATAGCTGAACCGCCAAAGAAGTAACTTAGCAGCCTGGAATATAATCATCTGTTACCTCTATATTAATTTTTCACATTAAGAATGATCACAATGGATCAAAAGGCCGATCCGGTGCCTCAGGCAACCTTAAGCCGCTTCTCTCTTATGCTGATGACTATTAGCGCCGGATTGGTAGTGGCCAACATCTATTATTGTCAGCCGGTGCTGGGTAAAATTGCGGCAGAGCTGCGCCTGAGCGAGACCAGCGTGAGTAGCATCGCTACGCTGACGCAGGTAGGCTATGCGGCCGGCCTGCTGTTTATCATTCCGCTGGGCGATATGCTGCAGCGCAAAAAGCTGATCCTGGTCGATTTCATTTTTATCATACTGGCACTATGCTGCATGGCCTGGGCGCGCAATATCTATCTGCTTGCAGGTATCTCCTTTATTATAGGATTTACCTCCGTTGTGCCGCAGCTACTCATACCCATGGCCGCACACATGGCCAGCGACAAAGACAGGGGCCGGGCCATAGGCACCGTTATGGGGGGCTTGCTTATCGGCATTCTCTGCAGCAGGAGCATCAGCGGCTATGTAGGCGAGCACTATGGCTGGCGTATGATGTTCAAGATCGCAGCGATAGCCATGCTGATCAATGCCACTGCCTTGTGGCGGTTCCTGCCGGAAATACCCTCCCATTATAAAGGCACTTACGGCGGATTGATGAAATCGCTGCTTCATTATGCCCGTACGGTGCCCGAGCTACGCCTTTCGGCCGTAAAGGGCGCCTTGGGCTTTGCCAGCTTCAGCGCTTTCTGGACTACACTGGTATTTCTTATGGAAGGACCACCGTTCTTCAAAGGCAGCGATGTTGCGGGCGCATTTGGCCTTATCGGCGCCGGAGGCGCGCTGGCGGCGTCTCTTGCCGGCAGGGCAAGCAGCCGTATCAAGCCCTATACGCTCCACATCGTTACCATTACGTTGATGGTACTTTCCTGGATTATATTCGGTCTGTCGGCGAGTAGTATGACGGGGCTTATTATTGGCGTGGTGGTGCTGGATATGGGTCTGCAGGCGACGCATATTACCAACCAAACGATCATCTTTGCTATTTATCCGGAAGCACGGAACCGGCTGAACACGGTCTATATGGTAACCTATTTCATTGGCGGGTCATTGGGCACGCTTATCGGCAGCTATGCCTGGGACCACTGGAAATGGTCGGGGGTATGCGGTTTCGGGCTTTTGTGCACCGGCCTGGCCCTGCTGCTGCATTTTGCGTTTGGGAGCGCCAGACGTGAGAGATTAGACGTGAGAGATTAGACGTTAGACATCAGATGGTGGCTACTGGCGGGAAATTGAAAATCAGAAATTCTATCGCGCGAAGAAAATATAAACAGAAGGACTTTGTGTTCTTTGCGCAACCTTTGCCTCTTTGCGGTTAACTACTCGGTGGGCAATTGGCAATTTACAATGCCGAACTTTATTAACCGCGAAGGGCGCTGAGCGATACGCAAAGGGCGCAAAGAGGCGTCATAATGTGCCCTGTGATCAATACCCAATACCCAATACCCAATACCCAATACCCAATACCCAATACCCAATACCCAATACCTAATACCCAATACCTAATACCTAATACCTAATACCCAATACCCAATACCCAATACCTAATACCCAATACTTAATACCCAATACTTTCATTCACTTACATCCTGCATCCTGACTCTTTGCATCTAGCGTCTAACATCTAGCGTCCAATCCCCACACACTACTGATGCGCAATACCATTATTGATCAGCAGCAGGGGCTCATTCTTTTTCTTATAGGTAAGGAAGGTGCTGATGAGCGCCAGCTCTTCGGCCGATACATTACTTTCCGATACCTGCTCTTCATGCCGGGGATTGGCTACCCTGATAGAATAGGCTCCCAGCTGGTCTTCCGTAAAATCGGGGATAAGCAGCTTACCCTTGACCAGGCTGTTGTGGCATTTGGCACAGCTGAGCTCATATAGCACACGCCCCTTCTCTGCAAGCTTCAGGTACTGGTCCCTGACCGGCTGCGCCATAGCATCGGGAAATACATAATCGATCTTAGGGCTTTTCTTTTGAGCTATTGAGCTTGTGCTTGCTAAGGCCGCGCCAATAGCCATTATAGATACAATAATCGGCTTCTTCATGATCTGTTCTTCATTTTTGTTTTTAATATTCACCACCCACTTTTCGACGATTTAAGGCAGGGTTCCTTGAACGGGGCAACTTTGCAGGCGGCGCTTCAAAGACGACCTGCTCGTCCAGAGATTTTATAAAGGCGATCAGGTTTTCCTTTTCTTGGGGGCTGAGATGCAGCTGATCGGACGACAGGGTCTGGTTGCCAACCTGCAGCCCCTTACCGGCGCCGCCACCGGCGTCGTAGAAGTCAACGACTTCCTTCATAGTACGAAAAATACCATTGTGCATATAAGGCGCTGTATGCGTTGCATTGCGTATAGAACCTGTACGAAAGGCATTCAGGGTCTCCTTTGCCGGGTTCACTTTGTACCGGCCAGGGTCGGGAGACAACTGGCGATAAGCCGTATCGGCCGGTACGCCCAGCACTTCAAACTCCGAGCTTACAAAAGGTGGCTTTACACCATTGAACTGGGGCACAAAATGGCAGGTAGCACACTGCGCCTTGCTCATAAATAAATTAAAGCCTGCGATCGCATCGGCGGGCAAGGCTTTTCCTCCGTCCATCGCCTCATCAAAAGGTGCGTAATAACGGCTGAACTTGCTATAGTACATGGTGATTGCCGAAGAAATATGCTCCAGTGTGATCTCGGGCTCCTGGGGTGTATAGGCCAGCAGGCGGGTAAAGGCTTTTTTGTAGTCGGCGCAGCTCAGTACTTTCTCCAGTATTTTCTGCTCGTCGCTACCCATCTCCAGGGGATTGGTC
This sequence comes from Taibaiella koreensis, assembly GCF_003545715.1. GTDB lineage: Bacteria > Bacteroidota > Bacteroidia > Chitinophagales > Chitinophagaceae > Taibaiella > Taibaiella koreensis. The sequence goes on along the minus strand of NZ_QVNU01000007.1, from coordinate 335,625 downwards.
ATCACGGCCAGTGTCTGGTTCTGCAGGGTAATATGGCTGCCATCCAGCATCAGCAGGTGATTGAATGGTGCATTGATGAGCGAGGGTGTATTGCGGGGCAGCAATTCTTTGCGATTGAACTGCAGATTGGCCTGGCCCTGTCCATCGGCAAAATATTCGGTGGGCTTATGGCAGGAAGCGCAACTGCGCAGGTTATTGCCCGAAAGAATAGGATCGTAAAAGAGCAGCTTCCCTACCCTGTCGATCTCGTTTAGTACCGCCGTATCTTTTACCCGTAGAAAAAGACCCTTGGCATTGGAGCCATTGTAAACGGCCTTATCAAAAATGGAAGCGGCCGCCTTATTGAGCGAATAATCGACCATACTCCGGGATGCTACGCGATAGCGAAGGATCATCTGCTGGCTGAGGCGATACAGCGGATTGACATAATCCCGGATAAAGGTAAAATGATCGAAGACGCTATAGCTCCTGGGCTGCCGGTGTACGAAGGCTTTCAGGTCCCGGTACAGCCGGAGGTATTCATCTGTTAAAGGTGTTGCCGGGTAGCTCTCATTGAAAGCCAGGTAAATGCTGTCAGTCGCTTCCAGCATTGTGCCGAGCTCGGGAATGATCGCTGCCGTATCGGGACATTCAAAGCCTGTGGTATACAGGGCAGCAAGATTCAGCAGGAACAGGCGGTTGCATAAGAAAAAATGGTGGTGATCCCTCAGGTTCCGCGTAATGGAATCGGCTCCGTATACCGGCATTATGGCTATTGCTTCTGCCACCAGCCGCGCCAGGATATCCTTGTTTTTATCCGTCTCTTCGAGGTACTGGGCCGCCAAGGTAAGCCCCGCACCATCGCGCTTGTAGGGCTTCTCAAATTTTTCAAAAACTTCCGTCTCCCACTCTACCGGCAAAGGGCCGTTGATCTTCTTATAGCTGATGGGCTCCAGGTAGCGCAGCCAGAAATCAGCCGCTTTCATACGGCTGCGACACAATTGTATTGCCGCGCCGATCTGCCGCACATCCGCCTCCTTGTCCAGGTCGCTGTGCCGGATCAATTCCTGCAGCGCCTCTTCTCCTGCTGTAAGCGCATTGACATACCTGTAGTAAGTCAATGTGTATGCATTGGTGGGGCTGCTGTTGTTGAAGGAGAACAGGAAAACAGCGGAAAGGGCAATTAAGGCAAACAATGTAATTTTCCGATTCATATCGCACAAGGCTTTGGCACAGCAGCACCCGGTGGGTCCTGTTCTTTTGTTAATTCAAACGGGTGTACCGGTGGTTCCGGCACACCCTGTTTGAGTATTATTACGGCTGCATTTAAAGCCATTTTATTGATTACCGGCTTAGTGTTTTACCACAAGCTTCAGCTTCACGGCATCCTGCTCGGAGGCCAGCTGTACAAAATAGACACCGTCTTCGATACCGGCAATATCCAGACGCAGGCTTTGCTCACCGGCTCCAAACTTGCGGTCGATCGCAGGCATTACTTGCTTACCCTGGATATCGAACATGCTGATGATCATGCGTTGCTCTTTCACCAGGTTCAGTGCAAGGGTAGCTTCGTTGCGGGCCGGATTGGGATACAGCTTCACCATACCACTGATGCCAGACACCCCGTTAACGCCTACCGGCTCTGAAGCGATACCCTGCAGGGCAAAGCTATAGGCGCCATCATTGGCATCGTCGTTGGCTACCGCCAGCGTAGCCATACGGATACCCGCGGCTACGGGAGCAAATTTCACGGTTATGGTCTGTGTATCGTTGGCCGGGATCACCAGCGGGAAGCCGGGTGCAGATACAAGACTAAACTCGGCTGCATTGCTACCGCTGAAGGCAATACCCGACACGGTAAGCTTACCGGTACCGGTATTCTGGATCACAAAGGTTTTCGTGGTGGTCGTATTCTTCACAATCGCGCCAAAATCGGTATTGTTTGCGGTTCCGGGCGTAGGATCACCGTTCATGATCGCCAGGTTATTGCCTTTCACCACGATATCGGGCGATACGCCGTTACCTTTCAGCGCAAAGCTATAATTGCTTTCATCGTAATCGTTATTGGCGATGTTCAGGATCGCGCTGCGCAGACCGTCGGCAGCAGGCGTGAAGGTTACACGAATGCTGTCGGAACCATTTGCTGCAATGGTCATGGGGAAAGTACCACCGGCAAGGCTGAAGTCGGCCGCCTGAGCGCCGCTGAAGCTAACGCCGTTTACCATCAGGTTGCCCGGACCCGCATTGTGTATACGGAAGGTCCTGGTGAGCGATTGCGTTGCGTTAATATTACCATAGTCGGTATTATCGGCCACAGCAGGCGTATTGTCGCCGGCAGCGATGTCGATACCATTTCCGGTCACGTTCATTTCCGATACGGCAGCAGCGGAAGCCAGGTTGTTGAACACCAGCAGCTGACCACCTTCTACTACCTCGCCCGGGATACTGTAATGCGCCTGATCTACTACCAGGAACTTACCGGGGCCGAGAATAGCCTGTGCATCCAGGATACCGGAAGCTTCTTCGTCCTGGGTCAGGAAGTTAGCGCTGCCATTGAGGAAGCGTGTGCTATCGTGTGCACCGATCTGTACAAATTCATCGGTAGCGATGGTATACTGCCATATTTTGCCGAGGTGCGCGTTACCGCCTACGTCTTCAACCAGCAGTACGTGGCCGGAGTTGTCGATGGTGATATTGTCCAGCATCTGTTGTCCTTCATTTCCTTCGAGCACCGCGGTAATGGTACCGCCATTCTCAAGACTGTCGAGGTTATTGAAGTGAAGCTTCCACAGACGGCTGTTGTTGTTGAAAGCATTGGTGGTCGCAAAGTAAAAGTCGTTATGGTTGTTGGGATCCCAGGCGCCATCTTCGGGACGCAGGAAATTGGTTACGCCGGCGTTGTTACTGTTGGTATTGAGTGTAGAACCGGTCATATTCTTCACATCGCCCAGGTCGACCATGTTGAAAGCAGTATTGGGCGTAGGTACACTGGCATTGGTTTCTACCAGCATATTGCTTACCGCCACGCTGTACAGCTTACCATTGCTCAGACCGGCTTTCTCGATCTCGTTGCCGGTAGTGCTTTTGTTGCCGATGTAGAAATATACCTGTCCGGGAGTAGCATCATCCATGCCGGCCACGATGGTTTTGTCGCTGGCCTGGGGATTGGCTACAGAGTTTTCCCAGGAGAACTTACCCAGCGAAGGCAACTCATAGGAAGTGCCGGCTTCGGGACCGGTGGCGATGTGTGCAAAACCGCGTCCTTCGTTACCGCTCTCTTCACCATTCATAAAGATGCGGGCCTGTGTACCCTTACCGCTGGCACTGTTGAAATAAGCCGAAACCGGCGCCAGGTCAGCAGAACAGAAGCGACCGAGCGCTGCGGCGGAAGTAGGGAAAGAACCGTTGTAAGTGATATAGCTTGATGTAAGCGGGTTCCATAGCTTGATCGTCTGGATGAGGTCGGAACCGCTTAGTACGGTGAGGTCCGATTTGTTGATCACCCATTTGGATACGAATGCGCCTGTAGAACCGTGCGCCCGTACTACGCCGGAAGTGTTGCCCAGCTCGTGGTTCATGAGCAGCGTAAAGGTGCCGTCGTTGTTGTCGAAAGCGCCCAGACCATCGGGTACACCTACCATTTTATAACCATTTACCACATCACCTGCAGAGATAAGCGAAGTAAACTGCATGCCAGGCATTGTGGGTACCAGGTAAGGCGCCTGGCTGCTGGCAGTAGCAGTGCGGCCCTGGCTGAGCGTAGGTGTGAGGAAGTTGAAGTTCTGCAGCTTGTTGTTGCCCTGCAGACCGTATTTAAGTACATGCGACAGGTAGCCCGTAGCAGTAGCGATACCGTTGGCCGCAGGCGATACCTGGCCGAAGTCGTTATCGTTACATACAACGATGGTGCTATCATTGATGATGGCCAGGCCTTCTGATTTTTCCAGGCTTGAAGGCCAGCCGTTGGCATTCAGGTCCAGGAACAGCGTCTTCTTCACCGCGTTGATACCCTGGAAAGCCAGGCCGGCAGAATCTACCAGCGCTTCCAGTGTCTGGCCGCCGTAAAGGCCCGAGTTCACCGGCGTAGCATTGTTGATATTGATCTTATAAATGCGTTTGATATCGGTGGTGCCTCTCAGTGCAGCTTCGATCACCAGCAAGGTGCTGTCGTTGATCGCGGCCATATCGCCGACCTTCCAGTCGCGCAGGCGAATCTGGTTGGCGCCGGTACCAATGATGCCATCGTTCAGGTACACCAGCATACGCTGTGCATTGGTAGCCGGGTCGATCTCCAGCAGACGGTGTATACGGGTGTTTTCACCAACAGCCGTAGTAGGGTTCAGCAGCGGGCTCTGGATAAGCACATATAGTTTGCCATTGGGTGCAATCGCCATCGCTTCAAAGCCACGATTGTTTTTGCGGTATTTGTATATGCTATCGATCTGCACATCCTGTGGCTGTGCGCCGGGCAGGTTGGCATAAGGGCTGTAACGCTTGATCACAACGCCATTAGGGTTTAGCTTCCAGATGGTGGGACCATTTTCTTCCGATACGTAAAAATTACCGTCCTTATCGACCACCAATGCTTCGGGATCGATAGCCCATATATCTTTTGCAGCTACTTTTGAACTGAAGTTCGCACAATTCATTACGGTGTCGGTAGAAGCCAGCTCAGTCGCGGTGCTACCGAAGCCCGTAGGGTTCATCACGCCGGTAGCATTGGCGCCGCCGGGACGCTTCATGGTAATAGAGCGCAGGATACGCACCGAATCACCTTCGATACGGATGCGATGGATCTTGGGCGCATAGCCGGGAAAGCTAAACATCTTGTCGTAAGTGGGTGTGCAGCCGGTAGGGTTAGCGCTGGCACAATCGATGTTTACACCACGATCGGAGCAGGTCCAGAATTCCTTTCCATCGGTACCCGGAATAGGATACAGCGTGGAAAAGCCGCCTTCCCGGAAATTGATCCCCTGGAAAGTGCCGATAGGCGCAGAGGTGTAATTTTTGTAGTCCTGCAACAGGTTGATCTGTCCCTGGCTGCGCGTAGGCATCATAAGGGCAAGACCCAGGCAACCGAGGCCGGACAACATGCTTGTCAAATTGGTCTTCATGTATGTCATTTTGTGCGGCGAAACTAGATGTGTAGTATTTTCTTAATGCTAAGCCTGGATTATGTAAATGTTAATCATTTCGTTAACAGCGTTCCAGCCGACTAACATACAGCCCCCTTTATTTAATCAAAATGCAGCATATGTGTCAATTGTCAACTAATTGTCAGCAAAAAAACAGCGGGAAGCACATGTGCTTCCCGCTGTTGTCCGGAGCGGCCAGAGCCATTCCACCTATTTTAAGGCATTTTTTAGATTACCATATCCGCACCCTCAGACTATCGGCAATGTACATGCCGTCGCCTGGTTTTACGCTGAACACTTTGTAGAAAGCATCTACATCGGAGAACGGACCATTTACCCTGTATTTGGCAGGTGAATGCACATCGGTAAGCAATTGCTGCGCCAGCGATTCTTTACGGAAACTGTACAGCCAACCCAACGAATAGCCCAGGAAGAACCGTTGTCCCGGATCCAGGCCGGCAATTTTTTCTCCCTTTTTATACTGCTCTTTTTTGATAAATGCATCCCAGCCCAGCAGCACGCCGCCAAGGTCGGCGATATTCTCGCCCAGGGTAGCGCTACCGTTAATATGCTGGCTGTCTACCGGAATATAGGCGTTGAACTGTTTGATCATTACCGCTGCTCTGGTATTAAACTTCGTTTCGTCTTCTTTGGTCCACCAGTTCTTCAGGTTGCCATTCTCATCATACTGGCGTCCCTGGTCGTCGAAGCCATGTGTGATCTCGTGCCCGATGGTAGAGGCGGCCGCATAGCCGTATACCAGGGCATCGTCCAGCTCTTCATCGCGCTTGCCCGGTACGGTAAAGATGCCCGCAGGCAATACGATCTCATTGTTGGAGGGATTGTAGTAAGCGTTGTAGGTTTGCGGCGTCATATCCCATTCCTCGCGATCGACAGGTTTACCCAGCTTATTGATCTCATAGCGATGCCACCATTCGCGGGCGGCGATCACATTGCGTACATAGGCCTGGTCTTTAATCTCCATAGCGGAGAAGTCTTTCCACTTATCGGGGTAGCCTACCTTTTTCTTCATCTTCGCCAGCTTTACGAGCGCTTTCTCCTTGGTACCCTCGCTCATCCAGTCCAGCTTTTTAATGCGGTCCTTCAACGCTTCGCGAATGTCTTCTACCATATCGCTGTAACGCTTCTTAGCTTTTTCGTTGAAGTATTCTTTTACGAAAAGCTGACCCAGTGCTTCGCCCATTGCTTTTTCTTCTTCATCCAGTACTCTTTTCCAACGGGGCTTCTGCTTTTTGGCGCCGCTAAGCATCTGGCCATAGAAAGAGAAATTGGCCTGCTCCACCTCAGCGCTCAGGTAAGGCGCCAGATCGTTGATCACATTCCATTTCAGGTAGTCCTTCCATACATCGATACTTTCTGACAGCAAGGCAGCATTCAGCTCTTTAAAGAACTCGGGCTGTCCCACGATCACGGTATCCAGTTTGTTGACGCCCATCATCGGGAGCCACTTTTGCCAGTCGATATCCGGTGTCAGCTTGCCTAGCGCCGATACGGCAACCTTGTTGTAGTTCTTATACGGATCACGGAGGTCTTCCAGCTTGCGGCTGGCTTTGGCCAGACGGGTTTCCAGCCGCACAATGCCCTGGCTTTTCGTTTTGGTTTCGGTGATGGGCGCCAGGGCGGCCAGGTTGAACATACGTTCGATATGGCCGGGATAGGCGTCTCTTATCTTTTTGGTACGATCGTCCATGTTGAAATAATAATCCCTGTTGGGCAGTCCCAGACCACCCTGTACCAGCATCATGGCCATTTTTTCGCTGTTCATGTCGTCTTGTCCTACATAGTTACCAAACATGACGCCTATGCCCATGACGTTAAGCTTAGCCGCTACTGCCAGCACATCTTCCTTGCTTTTGATCTGGTCGATCAGCTGCAGCTCAGGCTGAATGGCAGTCATGCCCTGCTTGTTGATACAGGCTGAATCCATACCGCTTTTCCAAAAAGCTGCGATCTTTTTTGCCGTGGCATTATCCGCCTTTGCCACTGCCTGCTCATTGATCGTCTTCAACCGGTTGTAAAGATCCTCCTGCACCAGGTAGGCAATACCCCAGCTTTTTTGTTCATCGGGGATCGGATGGGTCTTGATCCAACCGCCATTGGCATAGTCAAAGAAATCGTTAACGGGGTTAACCGTCGTATCGAGATTGGCTTTAAGTATATCGCCGGTCTTTTTGTTGACATCGGCTTCGTCGTGGTGACTGTTGCAAGCGGCAGCAAACAATAGGGCCGAACCACAGGCAACAGACAGAACTTGCTTGATCATTTAATTATCTGGTTTTACGTTTGAAACGATAAGATTATGCCCGCCAAAGATAAAATTTCCTGCCCAACCATTTCCTCCCCCGGATGAAGTGAGGTTTTTTGGAACAATTTTTGCATTACCCTGTTTTGTCTACAAACATTGCATCCTATGAAGCCCTTACTTACTTTTTGTCTGTTATCCCTCGTCACCCAGCCTTTATTGCATGCCCAGGAAAGCCTTTCCGATCGCTGGAAAGAGACCCAGAGACTAAACCTGAAGCAGAAAGCGGTAGCCTATACCGATACCCTGCGTCTTTCCGATATCACCAAAGAAAGCCTGAACATGCGCCGGGGATCTTTTCTTTACAAAGGAACCATACAGAACGACCTCCTGGATATGGGCGCACTCACCTATGGCATCGATAAGCAAACCAACAATGAGATCCGTCTGCGGGATGAGGAATTCATCCACGTGTTCAGCAGGGAAGCCCGGGACTTGTCGGCAGCAGACGCTGCCGCCGGCAAAGCAGCCATCGATCTGCCGGCGCAGCCGGTAAGTGCGATCGATATGACCCTACTCCGGGGAAGCTGGGAGGTGTACAAACGCAAAGGCAAAAACGGCCCGCTGCCTAAGATCGATTACAGCACCCTGATCAAGGGATTGAAGACAGGCGAAGCTACCGGGGAAAAGGCCATTGGTACCGTTTCCGGCGGGCAAGGGACCGGACCTTTGTATACGATAATAAAGGCAGAAGCTTCCGACCTGGTAGTTGCCGATGCTGCGCAAAAGGAACATAAGATCAAGGTGTGGCGGCTTAGCGATAGCGAGCTCGTGATCGAAGATGAAAGTGGTATTGTTTATTACCTGAAGCATTTCCGCTAGTACGGCTCTTTATCCGGATTTCCCTGAAGCACAACCAGTGTATTACCTGACTGACGAAGGGTGTATCATCTATTTTTTATACAGGATTTTTCCCTATAGATGCCTGCTGGCAAGGGGCCCGGAGCGCGCTTGTATCAAGGCTTTCGAATTTAATGTTCTATTAACCACTTTCAGGAACGAGTAACTTAATTTTGCCTTCAGACCCGGCTGCCACATGATACTTTCCCTGCGTCGTTTTATTCCGCAACTTTCCCTGCTGCTTCTGGCTTCCTGCGCCGTTTCGCGGAAACAGGTAAGCCAGTACCATACCTCGTATACCGTGATCGACACTACCCTGCGCAAAGATGACCGCATGGCGCAAATGCTGCTTCCCTACAAGAAAAGCATGGACACGGCTATGAATGTGCTTGTGGGCTACAGCGAGGTACCCTTATCAAAGGCACAACCGGAGTGTACCATGGGCAACTTTATGGCCGATGCGCAGATGGCGCTGGCTTTGCGTTCCGATCGCAGCGTCCAGGTCTCTATTCTTAACTATGGCGGTATCCGTATACCCTATCTCAGCCCGGGATCGGTAACCAAAGGCAAACTTTACGAGATGATGCCTTTTGACAATAAGCTGACGATCGTAGAGATACCGGGCAAGGTCATGCGTATCTTTTGTGATCATATCGCGGCCTGGGGCGGCTGGCCTGTAGCGGGTATCAGCTTCCGCATCAAGGCTAAGAAAGCCGTCGATATACGTATACAGGGCGAGCCGCTTAATGAGCAACTGGTCTATCATACCGCACTATCGGATTACCTGGCCAATGGCGGCGACAACTGCGACTTCCTAGTCGATTGTAAAAAAACCTATTATAACATATTCATCAGAGATATGCTGATCGACTACCTTTCGGAGCTGAACAGCAAAGGCGCCAAACTGAATATTGTTCTGGAAAAAAGAATCAGCTATGCAGAATAGAAGAGCATTCCTGAAGCAAACAGCCCTGGGCAGCGGCTTATTGCTCGCCGGGGGATTCCCTTTCGGGGCTTTGGCCGCAGCGGAAACCACCAGGCTTACGATCTTGCACACCAACGATGTGCACAGCCGGCTCGACCCTTTTCCTATGGACGGTTCAAAGTTCCAGGGATTGGGTGGTATCGCCGCCAGGGCTGCGCTTATCGAGCAGGTCAGGAAGGAGGAACAGCACGTATTGCTGTTCGACGCCGGCGATATTTTCCAGGGCACGCCTTATTTCAATTTGTACAAGGGAGAACCGGAGATCAAGGCCATGTCGATGATGGGTTATGATGCCTGTACCATGGGTAATCACGATTTCGACGCTGGTGTAGCGGGCTTCGCGCAGCAGCTGCCGCATGCTAATTTTCCTGTGCTGATAGCTAATTACAACTTCAATCATACCGAGCTGGAAGGCAAAACAAAACCGTACCAGATATTCAGGAAAGGAGACCTGAAAATAGGGGTATTCGGACTGGGTATACAGCTATGGGGATTGGTACCCAAAGAAGCCTATGGCAGGACCTGGTACCACGATCCTTTGCCCATTGCACAGGAGCTAAGCGAAAAGCTAAAAAAGAAAAAAGGCTGCGATATGGTCGTATGCCTGTCGCACCTCGGCTACCAATATACCGGAAACAAGGTAAGCGACTGTATCCTTGCACGGGAAACGGAGCATATAGACCTCATTATAGGGGGGCATACACATACTTTTCTTGACGAACCGACCCTTATCAAAAACAAGGCTGGCCGCGATGTTATCGTTAACCAGGTGGGATGGGCAGGTATTCGCCTGGGAAAATTAGACTTCACATTTGACAGCAAAAAAAATACCAAACTCACCAATGCCCAAACTGTAATTCTAAGGAAACAAACAATAGGTTGAGGATTTTTTTTTTCAACAAAATGTTGAGAATTTCGTCGTCCCGCTAAAGAAAAAAGGGACCTGGTTTTTCGGACCGCAGCACACGCTACGAACGCACAAAAAGACGCTCCTGTTATTACTGATTTTTTGAGAATTCATTAAGAAAAAAGATTAAAAAAACGGACTGATTTTTGATTATTGAAAATAATCGAAAGAGCGCCTTGTCGACTGTAGAAAAAAAATTACATTTGAAAACAGGAAAAATATATTTGGCTAACTAAATGACTCCATCCCAATCCAACAACTCTACTTCTAATCTTGACGCAGTAGCGGCATGGGACAAATGTCTTGGCATTATCAAAGATAACGTCAACTGGCGTGCCTTTCAAACCTGGTTTGAACCCATCAAAGCTGCTGCCCTTACCAACAACATTCTGACCATACAGGTGCCCAGCCAGTTCTTTTACGAGTGGCTGGAAGAGCATTATGTAGAACTGTTGGGCAAAACGATCAAACGTATACTGGGCAGAGAAGGGAGACTGGAATACCGGATCCAGATGGAAGCTTCGGCGCAGCAACGCCAGCAGCCTGCAACCATGCAGCTACCGGGCAGCGCGCATCCCAAAAACGCCAAAGAGAATAACTTTGTGAACCTGGATTATGTAATGGATGATCCGCAGAAGATCAAGAATCCGTTCGTAATACCGGGTATGAAGCGGGTGCAGATCGATCCGCAGCTGAATCCCAACCTTACCTTTGAAAATTATATAGAAGGCGAATGCAACCGCCTCGCACGCACTGCCGGTGTGCACATTGCCCAAAAGCCCGGCGCAACGGCCTTTAACCCGCTGATGATCTTCGGCAGCACCGGCTGCGGCAAGACGCACCTGATGCAGGCTATCGGTAACGAGATCCGCCGCCAGCATCCCAACAAATCGGTATTGTATGTGAGCACCGAGAAGTTCATCAACCAGTTCATCGATCACTCGAAGAACCAGGAGGTGAACGATTTCATACACTTCTATCAGCTGATCGATGTGCTGCTGCTCGACGATATTCACCTGCTGGTAAGTGCGACCAAGACACAGGATGTATTCTTCAATATCTTCAACCACCTGCATCAAAACGGTAAACAGATCGTGCTGAGCAGCGATACGCCGCCCAAAGACCTGGAAGGCATGCCGGAACGCCTGCTGAGCCGCTTCCGCTGGGGATTGCACGCCGAGATACAGGCGCCCGACTACGATACCCGCAAGGCAATACTGGAGATGAAGATGCGCAACGAAGGCCTGGAGATACCCGAAGAAGTAGTGCAGTATGTAGCCTACAATGTGCAGAACAACGTGCGTGACCTTGAAGGTACCGTCATCTCCTTGTTTGCACAGGCTACTCTGAATAAGAAAGAAATTGACCTGGAGCTGGCCAAGCGCGTGCTCAAGAACTTTGTGAAGGCCTCTTTCAAAGAACTGAGCATCGACGATATCCAGAAGATGGTCTGCAACTTCTATAACGTGCCTTACAACGACCTGTTGACGAAGACCCGTAAAAGGGAGATCGTGCAGGCGCGCCAGATCACGATGTACTTTGCCAAGAAGTTTACCCGTAGCTCGTTGAAGACGATTGGGGAGCACTTTACCGGCAAAGATCACACTACGGTTATTCACTCCTGCCAGACTGTAGAAAACCTGATGGAGACCGATCAATCCTACCGCGAGAAGTTGCTTGAAATCCAGCAGAAAGTGCAGCTGGCGGCCATGTAGGAGCACAGCGATGGCGAAAAAATAATTATGAAAATTTCAAAAAATAATTTCGCCATTCGAACTCCAGACATTACCTTTGCACTCCTTTAACGAAGGAAACCAGTTCTTAAACTTAATGGTGAGGTGGATGAGTGGCTGAAATCAGTAGTTTGCTAAACTGCCGTACGGGTTAAACTGTACCGGGGGTTCGAATCCCCCCCTCACCGCTGAAGATCTTTTTATAGGTTTTCGGTTTATGAACCGGTTACGGGAAGTAGCGCAGGCCGGTAGCGCACCTGGTTTGGGACCAGGGGGTCGCAGGTTCGAATCCTGTCTTCCCGACAAAAGAAATAAAGCTCTCCGCAATGCGGAGGGCTTTTTCTTTTGACACGAATGGCAGAAAACTTGTTTTCGAACAGAAGGGACAAAAGAAAAAAGCAGCGTAGCAAGCTTTATTTCTTTTGGACTTCCACCTTTAGGATCATGTAAATAATCCTGTCTTCCCGACTTGAGAGGACAAAATGGAAGCGATTCCATTTTGTCCTTTTTTATTTCCGCCTATTTTGCTCTCTATCTGGTAGATATATTGCACAAACTCATTAACCCTTCCGGTTCGAAGCCTGTTGTTTTCAAAATGCAATTTTTCCGGGAACATCGAACCAATGACTGCCCGCTTCTTTTCCATATCGGCCCCTTCATATATAGAATCCAGCTTTAAGAGGTTATCCATACCGGTTTCCAGCAAGTCTTTGATATTGATATTTTCGTGGTTCAACCCATTCAGCTTTGCTTCGAGACGATCCAGCTTCAAGCCATAATCAGATTTCATTTCTCTGAAATCATCAGGTTCGATCTGCCGGGAAGAAAGTAGCTCCCTAATGTAAGATAACTTATCCTTTAGCTCCGATATTTGCCTTATGGTTTCTTTCCGGTCATCGGATGCGTGAAGATTTTGGCCCTCCCAAGACTCTTTAAGCAGAAGGCTGCCGGTTGACCGCCCTGTTCATTGTCAAAACGACGCTTTTCAAAGGGATAACATACAGCCTGGGCCATACGCAGGTCATAGTGGGCAGCAGCAAAATAGTAATAGCCGGATGGGTTCTGTGCTGGAAGCATTAATGGGCCGTACGGCCGTATACACTCCCACTGAACCTACTGAAATAGCAGCAAGGAAGAAGAAAAAACGAAGAAAAATAAGACAATAAATCTGATAAAAATGGAAGAGAACGAAGAAAAAAAACCGTTAAGCAAGGCATTTTACCTGCTGCGGGAGGAGGCAAAAGAAGATGACCTGAGGGCGATCAACCAGGCCATCAATGACCTGGCTACAGGTGTAAATCTTATGCCAAAGCTATACTTTCCCGTGTGTGTTCGATTAGTATTATACTCATTGATCCATGCGTCCAGATCTTCCTGTATCTGCTGGAGAGTAGAATAGATCCTTTTCCTAAAAGCAATACCACTATAAAAAAGAGAAACCTTACTTAAAGGTTCCACTTTTGTCTTTTTTGAAATTTTATTTTTTATTAGAAAGACGTAAATTCTCAAACTTCGCAATAAAATTTTCCCATGTCCAATCTGGAAATATCTCAGGCATTTCAGTTTTAAAATTTTCCATTTCTACTGAACCAATACCGCTACCATCCATATAATGTAATAAAACAAGTTGCCAATGATTAAATACACGCGCTTCAACTGCCATTTGGGTGTAACCGTTATAGTCCAAATCCAAATTATCTAATTCATAATTACTTGTACTCATATAGTAAAGCGACTTATATACGATATCTGGCTTCATTACGAAACCTACATAAGTCTCCGGCGATGGATAATCAAGGGGACGAAAATATTTGAGATCTGTTTCATCTCCTTCATCGTATATTCCATTATCTTCTGCAAATAAATATTTAGTTTGAGCTAATGCTATTTTCCCTCCTATTCCTTTTTCTCTATTTGCCCACCATTCTAATTTAAAGCCGTCACTTCTTTTTTCGTAGTATTCCTTGATTCCTTGATGAACAAAATCTAACTTACTTAAATTTTCTATTTCAACTTTCAACGATGGTTGATTCCATGATTCAAAATTCGCAATCTTCTTTGCTGTTTTTGCTTCTGATAACAAATCATCCAAGTCATCGTCAAAAAAAAATGTATAATTCATGTTATTTCAATATTACATAGTTTATATCGTTTAACCTTTCAACTGTCCCGTTTAGTCTAGCTGACATTCTTGCATTTTTTCCATTTCATTATCCCAAAGGCTAAACGTCCAGGAGACTTAAGTTTCGATTTTTGACTAATTTCTTCAAATATTCGAGATCACTTTTTTCCAAACTTTTGATCTTGCTTAAATAATCGAAACAATCAGTTAAAGGCCTGACGAAATGCTAGCGGCGATAAATTCGTCTTCTTTTTGAAAAGCACGCTAAAGGACTGCGGATGCTCAAAGCCCAGGGCATAGGCGATCTCACTGACTGAAAGGCTAGTCGTGGAAAGTTTTTCTTTTGCTTTGACGATCAGTTTTTCGTGAATATGCTGCTGTGTGTTTTGCCCGGTATGGACCCGAAGCAGGTCACTCAGGTAATTCGGCGACAAATTCATCTGCGCAGCAATATGTTGTACGGTGAGCAAACCCTGTACGTCGCTGTTATAGTAGTCATCGATCAGCTGCTCGAACCTGGTCAGCAGCGCTGAATTATTATTCTTACGAGTCAAAAACTGCCGCTCATAAAAACGGTTGGAGTATTTTAGCAGACCCTCGATCTGGGTGAGAATGATCTCCTGCGTATGCTTATCGATATGCTGGCACTCCTTATCAATTTTATGTAGGATAGCAATCAGGTCATCTTCCTCCTCGGCTGATAGATGCAGCGCTTCGTTTACCGCATAATCGAAAAAACCGTAGTGATGAATATTGTTCGCCAACGTATGCTGCAGCAAGAAGTCCGGATGAAAAATCAAAAGATAGCCGGAACCGCATTCTGTATTTTGCAGGTCCAGTTGTTGAACCTGATTAGGTGCGGTAAAACTCAATACTCCTTTATCGTAATCATAATGCTGCTGTCCGTACCTAATCTTGCCTTTGGCTTCGCGCTTGAGCGCCACGCAATAAAAGCGGTTAACGAAACTTTTCCATATCTCGTCTTCCAAAAAAACACTTTCTGCCAGATTGATCACGCTCACCAGCGGGTGGCGAGGTTCGGTTAAGGATAGCAAACGGTGAAATTCCGATATGGAGTTAATGGCGTTCATAGTCAAAACTAATCAATTAAACCCATACTGAACTCATCATAAGGCGCACCGGTATCCGTACCTAAGGGCACAATGCTTTCCAGTTGTGATAGATCCGCTTGAGTTAATACAATAGTTGTTGCCTCAATGTTTTGCTCCAGGTACTTCCGGCGTTTCGTTCCTGGGATTGGCAGAATGCCTTTGCTCATAATCCAGGCCAAGGCCAGCTGCGAAGAAGTGACATGCCTGGCTTCAGCCATTACTTCGATAGCCTTCACCAATTCAATATTCTTGTCGAACTGTATGCCCTGGAAACGAGGGATTGCCCTGCGGAAATCATGCTCAGGCAGGTCATCGATGCTTTTGATCTGTCCAGATAAGAATCCACGGCCCAGCGGTGAGTAGGCTACAAAACCAATACCCAGTTCCTTTAAGGTTGTCAAAACCCCACGTTCCTCCACCGTGCGCTCGAACAAAGAGTACTCGCTTTGTACGGCAGTGATTGGGTGCACGGCATGCGCCCGCTTAACCGTTTCAGACGAAACTTCCGATAAACCGATATAACCCACTTTACCCTCTTGAACGAGCCGTGCCATCGCCTCGACCGTTTCCTCAATCGGCGTATTTTTATCCAGGCGGTGCAAGTAATACAGATCGATGTAATCCGTATTCAGATTTATGAGCGAACGCTCCAAAGATTTCTTTACATAATCTTTCTTACCATTGATGGCCCAGGTTATCTTATTGTGATCATCGATCTCCCAGCCAAACTTGCTCGCCAAAATATACTGATCTCGTTTGCCACTGATCGCTTTAGCGATCAGCTGCTCATTCTTCAACGGTCCGTACAGATCGGCAGTATCTAAAAAATTACCGCCTAACTCAAGCGAACGTTGGATTGTCGCGATGGCTTCCTGCTCATCCGCAGGACCATACATATGCGCCTCTTCAAACCCAGTCATGCCCATACAGCCCAGGCCGACCACCGGCACAACCAAACCCTGGCTGCCCAATACTATTTGTTTTATTTCCATGATCCAAAGGTCGGTAAGTCAAATCGTGCGCATGTATGCAAACCCCTGAAGCTTGTAAGCAAATCAAGGAATGATTTTTAGAACATCTATAAACGTTTCGACTTAACGGCGGATCTGGGCGTTATTGACCCTGTTGCAAATGACGGTTCCAACGAAATTATCATTCTCATAACAGCCTGTTTTCCGTGCAATAATGGGAAAAGACATAGGTTGCCTAGTATGATTCGGTGATATTAAAACAAAAGTGGAAATTCCGAAAGACCTGGCCGTAAGATTCTGTGATAAGCTGACTATAAATGCTATTGACCATTAATGCTTCCTTGTTAAAGGAGACCTTCAAAAAAGTTCAGTCGCAATACAATTTTGCAAGTATTACTTTGTCCATAAACAGAAGTTGTAGAGGAATAAAGCCCGATAATAATCACGATGGCTGTTTTTCATAGATTTGATATTGAGTAACTCTATTTTTTAAAAGGGTATTCACGACAATCATTCTATGGTCTTAATTTAACTCTCGCTTGAAGCCGGTTTAGTTGGAGTTTTTCCAAATCGGATAAGCGGCATTTATCGACAAGCCTACAGGTAGAGGTATAGAGGTATCAGGAAAGGAATAGTCTCCAAGTCCACCCCAATATTCGTATTGAATCACGCCAAATTCCTTGCAATAAAGAAACATCCAGTTGTTAAAATCTTCATTCCAAAAAGAAGATGATAAATCGCTCGATATCTTATAAACAACAAACTCTTGCTTGCCTTCCTTAACCATTAAGGTGTCATATAGCGCATACCCTACGCTATCGATTTCGTAATCCTGGAATACGGAATTTAGCATATCTATCCTGTAGTCCAATTCACTTGTTATAGCGCTATCTGGTTTAAGTAATTTTAAAGAATCAATGATCTTATTTACAATAATAGTACTTTTCCCCTTCGCCGGTGTCGTAGAATAAAATCCTTCATTTTAAAAATTTACACTATGAAAAAATTATTACTGTTTATCCTGCTTTGTATTCCGATTATGAATTATGCCCAAACCACATTTGCGCCTGTAGGGGCAGAATGGTGGTACGGCGGGAACTATGGAGATTATGCCGACCCGCAATCTCCTTTTGTCAATTCCACCTGGGTAGATCACGTAAAGTCGGTTGGAGACACCGTGGTTAATGGTATTCCATGCAGGCAGCTGGTCACCACTGTAAGGTCCAGAAGTGCCGACAACCCGGATGTAGTCCATACCAGCGTCAAGACTACTTTCGTCTACGACAATACTGATACGGCATTCGTTTATGCCAATACCTCCGGAAAGTTTATTCCGCTTTATGTTTACAACGTATCAGAGGGCGACACAGTACGCCTTTCGGGACTGTTCAATTTCTTTGGAGATACTACATTTCGTTATATTGTAGATTCCATAAGAACAGAGTTGTACGACACGAGTCATTTAAAAACTTATTATACGCATACAATTATCGACAATTTCAGTTATGCTGTTAACTGGGGCATATCCTTTCCCAATAGTGGCAGTGGCCCCGGTGGATGGCTTAACAAAGGCCGGTATACCGAAAAGCTGGGGGGCACTTTAGCCAACGTAAGCGGGCTGTACCCAACGGTCACCACACATGCAACAGACGGCAGACAGATCATCAACAATGGGCCGTTTTATGGTAAGCTGAGATGTTACACCGATTCCGCTCACTCGATTTCACTGATCTCTCCCCTTCCCTGCGATACCTTATTCAGTCCGGGAAAACTGAGCGTAAACGATCTGGAAAAATTACCCTCATTTTTGTCCGTCTCCCCCAATCCGGCAAACGAGGAAATCACCATAGCCTGCACAAAAACACTCAATACTGACTTGACGATACAGATTTATGATATTACCGGCAAACGGATTGCAGAAAAGGTTTTAAGCAAAGGCCAGCAAAAGATGGGTTATGATACACGCCCACTACCTGATGGGTTGTATTTTCTCAGATTCAATGCCGATTCAGGCAACTACTATAGCAAAATGATTGTACAACATTAGGTGCGCCTACGTTCATCATTCATTTATCGAATTGTATGTGTAGATAAAAAAAACAAAAGCCAACACTCAACCTGTTGGCTTTTTGTTTCCATTCTTCTTTATGAAAAGAATTGCCAGGAAATGTATATTATCGTAAACCGGCCCTTATACTATACGAGGATACGCCGCTTGTTAGTTTCCAGGTCTTTCCATCGATGTTCCTTTGGATCTCAATAATCGAAGATTTATTTCTTCGGTTGTGTGACAACTGAGTTGGGTTGTACCCACCTGTTCGTAGCGTCGCGCTACGACCTACTTTATTAAGATTACCGGGCGCGCAGCCATTTCTGCCAGTACGTTATCAAATGTGCCCTTTGCGCTCCGGATAGGCCATAAAGGCAATTGCTTCAAAAAACCAGCGTTTTATTGAGTCTTCTATCGCGTATTTCTTCTTAGCACAGCTAACTAAAATATTAACCCTGCAAAAGCGACATTTTACTTGCTGATCCTTATGGAATGTGCAGGGCTCATCGCATCCAGAAAGTCCTGTTTCCTGCTGGCAGCCACGTCCACCCGTGATCCATCCTGCATCACTATATACCCTCCCCTGCCACGTATATATTGCTGTACAAACTGAAGGTTGATGATATGGGAGTTATGTATCCTGAGGAATAATGCTGAGGGCAACAAATCTTCACACTTTTTCAAAAGCATGCTGACCACTATCTTTTTGCCTGAACTCATATAAAAATTGCTGTAGCTGCCGGAAGCTTCGCAACGTATGATTTCCTGGGGGGCGATAAAAAGATAACCGTCAATAGTCGGGAGGCTGATCTTGCCTGGCGCCAGCTTCTGAAGGGATCTCAAATGTTTTGCAACCTCCTCGTTCGATTTTTTCAGTGCAACTTGCTTTTCGACTTTAGCTACAGCACGCTGAAGATTGGAAATATTGATCGGTTTCAATAAATAATCCAGCACGTTCTCCTGGAAAGCTTCAATGGCATATTGGTTGTAGGCTGTAGTAAAAATGACTTCGAAGGGGACGGGATCAAACTTGCGAAGCAGGTCGAATCCGCTTCCTCCGAGCATTTCAATGTCCAGGAAAGCCAGGTCGGGCATATGTTGGCGGAGCATGGCAAATGCGCTGTCAATATCTCCGGCTATACCAACAATATTTACTGAGGGGCAGTAGTTCCGGACCATGGCCTGTAATGTTTTTGCATTTATGGCTTTATCCTCAATTATTACAGCGTTTATCATTGGTGTAAAATTATTTCAGCGTATATCTGTATTACAAAGGAAAATGAAGGATGACGCGCGTTCCCTTATTGATCGCATCCGGGCTTACTTCTTCCAGCCTGACATTGATCTTATTTTGCGAACCGGAAAGCTGGTTCAAAGTCTGTATCCTGTTTTGTGTAATGGAAAGCCCCTTAGAGGCATGAAGCCTTTTGCTTTCCCTGTCCATAGCAAGGGTTTGCGCCATCCCCGGGCCGTTATCTTCGATAATGCATTCCAAAACATTCGTACTGCGCTGCAATCGAAATTGAACCAGGATCGTTCCTCCTGCAGCTAAACGGCCGATGCCATGTTTAATGGCGTTCTCCACATAAGGCTGGATAACCATATTGGGCACTTTGATCTTACTTCTGTTTAAAGCCGGGTCGACGGTTATGCTATAACTGAGCTCATCGCCTATTTGCAGCTTTTCCAGTTCCATGTAGCTGGTAAGATACGCTATTTCTTCGCTGAGCATAATATGGGTCCTGGGCGCGTTATTTAACGTCTGTCTTACCAAGTCTGCAAATTGGGACAGATAAATATTGGCTCCCATGGTATCTTGCTGCATAATATGATGCTGAATAGAATTGAGACAATTAAATATAAAATGGGGATTCATCTGCGCCCTTAAGGCCATGTGCTCCAATTCCAATAGTTGCTGCTGTACCCGGCTTCGCTCTGCTTCCTTTTTTTTCGCCATGCT
Source organism: Taibaiella koreensis (assembly GCF_003545715.1). GTDB lineage: Bacteria > Bacteroidota > Bacteroidia > Chitinophagales > Chitinophagaceae > Taibaiella > Taibaiella koreensis. The sequence goes on along the minus strand of NZ_QVNU01000007.1, from coordinate 315,508 downwards.
AAAACGGGCCAATACCAGCAACCAGATAATACCGGTTATCAGGACAAGGATCAGGACCCTGAACCAGATTTCCTCCGGCAAGCTTTTCCTGATCTCAAATTCCCTCACCATCAACTCGCTCTTGTCATTGAATTTATTTACGGCGATAATTTCAAGTGTATATTTTCCCGAGGGTAATGACGGATAAGTAAGGATTGGTACCGAAGTTACTTTCCACTGGTCATTCATGCCCCTGAGCCGGTATTGGTAACGGATATTTCCTTCCGACAAAAAGGATATACCAACGAATTCAAAGCTTATATTATTATCAGCGTGCGGTAGCTCAAAGGAAGGCGCTTCGGGATCATAACTTTTTTCAGACACCCGGATGTCCGTCATCCGGAGATAACAAATGGAATGCTGCGGTACTTTGGTTTCGTTAAAACGTACCAGTCCGTTTGCTGTCCCTACATATACTTCAGGGCCATTCACATAAATTGCATTGACAATATCCGAAGTTAACCCATCGGCCATACTGAACCTTCCGGTTACTTTATATTTTTCAATACCAGTCATATCCACTTTGTTCAGCCCTTTCTCCGTGCCTACCCATAAAGTATTTCCCGAACGATAAAGACATCTGCAGATATTACTGTTGAGCCCGCCATTCGTTTGTGTAATATTTACGGTAACACTTCCGTTCCTGTATCCTACGATTCCATTTTCATAGGTAGCAATCCAAAGAGTACCTTCCTTATCCGCCGCAAAAGAACTGATGCGGTTCCTGAAAAGGCTATTGCTATTGCCCAGATAAACTTCCTCCCCTTCGTTTGTTGTCGTATATAGTCCGTTCAATGTACCAATATAATAGAGGCCCTCATGCCTGTAAGCACAGGTAGCACGGCCCTTATGTAAACACTTTAGGAGTGTGCCATCCCGGAGATTGGAAAGAAAGACGCCGTCGCAATTACTGATCAACACGGTGTCATGAAAAAACATTAAAGTCTTTATATCAGTAGCACGTCGCTTTGCAAAATGCAGGTAATCGGAGCTCGCATAATTGATAAACAGCGGTTCTTCCCAGCTGCTTTTCAGTAATGGGGAACGTTCGTTGTCCTTTAAATTTATCCTGCTAAAATTCAATCCTTCGGTGGGGTAAAGTTTCCAGCATTGGGCTTTGTTGGTACCCACCAGCAGTTCCTTTCCGCATTTAAATATACTTAAGACAGCAACCGGTATGGGATTTGTGGTGAAAAAGAAAGACCTGAATACTGCAGGGCTTAGTTTAAATACTCCGGATTCTTTTGTAGAAAACCAGATGTTGCCTTCTATATCCCGGAATACATCGTGAATAGTATAACCCCGAAGGAATTGCGCTGTAAATTGTTTTCTATAAATATTAAAAAAACGGGCGCCATTCCCCGGAGTATTCATAATCGCAACGATACTATCATCAACTATCTTCACCCTTGCCTCCCGCGGCAATTTTAAATAATAGGCAGGTGCGGTGCTATTGTATAGGATCGCAAGGCTACTGTCCAGGTAGGAAAAAAAAACAGCGGCACTCGATTTCGAAAAATTCCGGTTATCCGGATGCGCCAGATAATTGAAATTTTGCCCCATCCTGGCCGATATCATCGTCGCCGGAAACCGCCCTCCTACACCGGCCACGGGCTTGAAATCCAACCCACCGATCTCATACTTTTCCGGAACTTTAGCGTAGAATTTTACCGTATGCCGGCCGGCATAAATGACAAAAGCTTCTCTTTGCGTTTCCACTAAAAGATTACCAGCTGCATCTTCAGCAATGCCATTGACTTCGTAGGTAAACCTCAATTTCCTTAACGTAGTATCATTCTGGTCGTTGTATATTTTCCCATTCCAGTAATAGCATATCGTGTTTTTATAAGGGATGATCCAGATCCTGCTTTTGGTATCGGCATATACGGCAAAAGTCTCGTTACTGGGAAGCCCGTCTTCCCTTCTGAAATTTTTGAATTTTGTTCCGTCAAAACGGCTAAGTCCCGTTTCTGTACTGAACCATATAAAACCTGATTTATCCTGGGTCATACCGTTCACAGTACTGCCGGCCAGGCCATCTTTTATATCATAGTTAGTATAACTGTATCGCTGGGCATAAACTGGAGCAACTACAGACAATAGGTACAGTAGCGAAAGAAAAAACAGCTTGAAGGGCATTTCAAAGCTGCGGTATGCTGCAAGCAATCTGCAGCTCACTTTTCTATTATTCATATTGGGGAAAAGGCAGATCGTCCGATAAATTAAAGGCTCAATTACATACTGATTATCTTTTTCGTCCAACAAACCGTTGTTTTATCAGCAGAGGGTTAATATTATTCTTTCAGAAGGTTTAGCATAAAATGAAAAAGAACGATGACTGAAATTTCCATGCCATCTTTTTTGCAATACATCTTTCCCACCTACCTGTTCAATTAAAAACCGGCGACCCTTTCCATCAGGAAGAATGCTTGATCCTAATCCAGGCTTCTATTTCAGGCTAACAAATATGGTATTCAAGTACATTTTACGACGCTGCAAAGTAATGATTGCAATCGAAAACCGGTAATTGATTTGCCGTGTTCATGCGATAAACGTTGCAAATGATATGTACGCATTTGCAGGTATATTATCGGCTAGGATGTCTTCAAAATAGTATAGGTAGCGCCGACCTGACAATCATGTGTAAGAGAGTTCCTTGTCAGCTGTTAACCGGTGCTTTACCCATATCATTAGACACTTCAAATGGTACGGGCATTTTGGAAACCCTTATTCATCGGGACCTGCGATTATTATCAGGCATCTTCCCGTAAGCATATGCCCTTGTCACTTCCATTGTTTATTCCTGCATGATTACAAAGTGATCGTGCGTAATCACCAATTGCCTCTTTCTCCGGGTTTTAAAAAAAAGAACTTGCAGCAAATATTAAAAAAGGAGGTCATTATTCAGGAATCAAATTAACCATCAGCTCCGCACCTACACATGCTTAACCTGCGCTTTAATTGCTTTGGCGTGCACCTATTTTCATGCCTCTAATCCAAACTTCTAACCAACTAAGTACACAATCTAAACTAACATCATTCCATCAATGAAAAAGATCTTTTTAGCGCTTTCCCTATGGGGAGCAGGCGTTTCTTATGCGCAGCAACAGGTCGAACCCCGTTGCTATGGTATCCAGCATGGCGCTGGTCTAACCAAACGCATTGTAACGACTCCTTGTGTGCCGCAATCGCCGGACTTTGTCAATTTCTACCGGAACAAAGAGAACTATGTACCGAATATCAATACCCCTACCGCCGCTACAACACAAAAAAAAATAAAAGTAAGGATCATCGTTGTTCAGACCAGTCAACCAGGAGACAACTACAGTATCGTGGATACGAATAAGATAAAGGATATCTTCTTTTACATGAACGATTACTTAGCTAATCCGCAGGCGCCAAACTTTCCACAGAGCAATATCTGCGGCACCTGCCGGCTCACCGATGCAAAACTCCAGATAGAATGCGCGGGCATCGACTTTGTAACGGACAACAACATGAACCTGGTGCCTTATCTTCATAATAATGATGAGGAACTCAATGTCTTCTTTTACCGGAACCCCTCATTCGGCACCAGCGCCGGCGGCTATACCGTTTGCAGCACGCTGCCCTGGCAGGATATCGTGAATGGTACCAATACCTTTGCACCAAGCGGGGAGTATATCGCCGTTCATAATTATTTTGTCAACCATTACGACACACAACCCTGGGTGGCAGCCACCAATCTTTTACATGAAATAGGGCATGCTGTGGGGTTGATGCACCTGTATCGTACCTCACCGGGAACCAATTCATCCACACCGGAATCTTGTGATGAAACAAATCTTGATTATCTGAAGGACATTTTTAATACCGGTCAGCTGAAACATTGTTTATGGCCCGACAATTTTATCTGGGGCGAGGATGATACAGATCCTACCGGACCTTATACCAATAACCTGATGGGCAGCTCCAACGGCGTTTACCTCTCTCCCTTGCAGGTGGGCCGCATACACCGCAATGCACATTTTCTCGCCGGAAGGAATTTTGTCTACAATGTAAATTCACCTGAGTTTGATCCCTGGATACTCTCCAAGGATGAAACCTGGGATTTTGACATCCGTGTCTTCAGTAATATAAGGGTATCGGCCGGACATACACTCACTATCAAATGCCGTGTGTCGATGCCGGAAAACGGGCAGATTATTGTAGAACAAGGCGCCAGACTGGTGATTGACGGCGGTATCATTACCTCCTACAACGATCATTCCATGTGGGATGGTATCGTGGTGCTCGGGCGTAGCTATAAGAGCCAGATGGACGATCCGGCAGCAGGGGCGCCTTACAACAACTGGCAAGGTAATGCGACGATCAGCAACGGCCTTATCGAAAATGCCTCTAGAGGAGTAATGCTTTGGGAACCCAATGGCGATTATTCCCAGACGGGCGGATTTGCAACGATCAGTAATACTACTTTCAGCAATTGTTTTAAAGGCGTTGAATTTGCTCCGTTTCACAACACAGCGGTGGGAACAGGAATACCAATAGGCAACCGTACCATCATTACCCAATCTACCTTTGAATGGACGCATGCGCCCAACCATCCCGGCGCGTCTTTGGGTATTTCCCTTTGGGAAGTAGAAGGTGTAAAAATCGAGGGTTGCACCTTTATAAGCGAGCTGGCCACCCGCTCCGACTATGTACCTACCACAGGTATCGTCTCTTATGATGGTGGCTTTAACGCAGGCGCCTACTGCCTGACCAATACCGTACCCTGCTCGAATCAGTTAAATAATACTTTCCGCGGATTGGACGAAGGCGTAACCGTAGGTCATATAACCGGCGTTCAAAGCTTCAGCATTAAAAACTCCGACTTCATCGACAACAAAACGGGAATCGATGTCTCGGCAGCGCAGGCATTTGCGATCACCCAGAATAGCTTCCGGGTGGGTTACACTGTATCCAATACGCCCAATGCCTACGGTGCCTTACTCAATGGCAGTACCGGTTATAGCTTTAATAGCAATGACTTTACAGCCAGCGCCGGTACCGGTATACAAAAGGTAGGCGTTGTGGTTAAAGATGGTGGTTCTGCCAATACCAAAGTGACCAATAACAGCTATTCCAAATTGTATGTGGCCAATGAGTCCCTGGGTTTAAATACCAACGGGCGAAAGGAGAGCTCGGCCACAGGCTTACAGTTTCTCTGTAACACCTACAAGCAAATGGGATTTGATGAAAGTGTATTGGGGTCTGATCCTATGCAACATGGCATGTGCCGCCTTCAGGGCAGCGCCGCCACTCCTGCCGGGAATGCTTTCTCTGCATTGGGCAATGGTGGCGGACTGCACCGGCATATTACTGCGCCAACGAACCAGGTGCTCAACCTCATTTATTATTATGGAACGGGGGCCAATCAGCAACCGGTGCTCATCAACACTACCGAAACAACACCAATCAATGCTGCCATTGGTGCTTCCTGTAGCTTGCCTTCTGGCGAAAAACTGTCTGCAATGCCTCCTTATAACCTGCCCGCTACTATGACGCTGACAGATTATAAGAGCTTGCTGTTGCCTCAGCTCATCGCCAGTACCTCTGCCGACCGGGATAAAAACCTGGAAACCTTCCTGACCCAGTTTTCCGATCCCTATACCGATCTCCTGCGTGTTGACCTCTATACCCAACAGGGAAGGGCGACTGATGCGATACAACTATACGACCAGATATTGAGAAAATATGTAAGCATGACCCCGCAGGAATTCGGAGAGTTTACGAATGCCAGGCCCATGATGCAGCTACTGGCCGGCTTTAAGGCAAAAAACAGGAATCTGAAAAGTGTAACCGGTGAAGAATTAAAGCAAATCCAGGATGTGTTCGATGGCACATCTATGTGGGCACAAGTAAGGGCCGGCAACTGGATCCGCCTGGCAACCGGAAAGGACTATGAAAGAAAAATCAAGCTTCCCGATGGAACAGAAGAAAAAGCGATCCAGGATATTGCAGCTCCCCTTGCTGAAGTACTACCAGGAAAGGCCTTTGTCTTATTCCCCAATCCGGCCAGCACGACACTTCACATGGAATACAGCGGAGGCGTAAAGCTGGACATCGAATTTTTTGATGCCTATCACCACAGGGTGAAAGAGCTGACGCTGGAAGCCAATGAGTCGAAGAAAACAATAAATTTATCTTCCTGGCCGTCCGGTACTTTATTCTATACGGCAAAGACAGCAAGCGGCGAGTTGTTTACCGGAAAAATAGTTATAGTTAAATAAGCTGACTATGCTGACAAGTCAGATTAAATAAAACTGATGGGGCTGGCCTGGGGGCCAGCCCCATTTTGTATCCAGGCTTATTGAGATAACCGCTAAAGAAGTGCTTTATACCAATGGCTAATTTTTGAACGACTGCCTGAACGCCATGGGCGAAAGCAGGGTTTTGGCTTTAAACAACCGGCTAAAAGATTGCAAATGCTCAAATCCCAGTTCGTAAGCGATCTCGCTCATGGAAAGATCCGTTGTGGCTATTCTTTCTTTAGCCCTTTCAATCAGTTTTTCGTGGATATAGTGCTGGGTATTCTGTCCCGTATGTATCCGTAACAGGCTGCTTAAGTATTTTGGCGTGATATGGAGCATAGCAGCAATATCGTTTACGGCCGGCAAACCTTTAATAGCCGGTTGTCCGCTGCTTAAATAACTATTCAATGCTTTTTCAAGGCGGTCAAGTATTTTATGGTTAGTCTTTTCGCGTGTAATGAACTGGCGGTTATAGAACCGCTCGGCATAGTTGAGTAAGCTTTCTAACTGTGATATAATGATCTGCTTGCTGAATTTGTCAATATTAGCGTGCGTCTCGCGATGAATATTCTGGATGATGTTGATGATGATCTCCTCTTCTGTTCCGGAAAGGAATAAGGATTCGTTTGCAGCATAATCCCAAAACTCGTATCTCTTAATAGTACTGGCCAGGGACGTGTTCCAAAGGAAATCGGGATGGATGATCAAATGCCATCCCGATTGCTTTACTTCAATGTCCTTTTCAACGGAAAGGCTTGTCACTTGCCCCGGCGATACAAAAGACATGATCCCTTCATTAAAATCATAGGATTGTTGCCCATATTTTAATTTGATATCTCCGGCGCCTGTAACCCGCTTTATTGCTATGCAATAGAAGTCGCAAAAACAGGTCAATGTGTCGCCACTGCGCATCATGCTCGCAACATCTGTCTTCACTACGCTGATCAGCGGATGTTCGGGCTTTGGCAGTTGAAAGGCCTCGAACCATTCGCTGATGGTTTTATAATGTACCATATGTTTTAATCTTCTTTACGAATTTCAAGCACAATTTTTCCGCGGACATGCTTCGTTTCGATACTGCGATGGGCCTCCGCTGCCTGCTCCCACGGATAAACCTTACTGACTATAGGTTTCACGCTGCCCGCGTCAATAAGTTTAGCTACTTCGGTCAGGCAATGCCGGTGATCAATACCAACACCGGCCATGGAAACGGTTGCATTTTTACGGGCCAGTAATGCCTTAAACTCTTCGTTGGGCCAAACGCCATGCGTACAGACAAAGATACCGCCTTCTTTCAAAACCGGAACGGACCTGAGCCGCAATGCTTCATCAACAGTAGTAGTAGGCGTAGCATTGAATACCACATCGATATCACTTGCAACATCCTCAAATTTTTGGGTGTTATAATCAATCACTTCGTCGGCGCCCAGCTGTCTTAAAAAATCAGCATTATGTGCCGATGCAGTACCAATAACATAGGCGCCACATGCCTTGGCAAACTGCAACGCCAGGTTTCCGATACCACCTGCCGCTCCATGGATCAATACACGCTGACCTGGCCGGACCTTCGCCTTCTCCACCATACCGCTCCAGGCCATGCGTGCACAGGCCGGCAACGAGGCGGCGTCGTTAAAGCTGATCGTGCGCGGCATAAGGGCAAATTGATTGGCTTTCGCTGCGAGATATTCTGTGTAGCTGCCATCTAAATAATTGGGGACACCATATACGCGGTCACCGTGTTTGAATCCGGTTACATCGCTTCCAACCTCTTCTACAATGCCTGCGGCATCAATGCCTAATCCCATGGGTAACTTCAACAGTGGCTTTAAGCCATCGTTTCCTCCCCGGCGTATGATGTAATCCGCCGGGTTTACGCTCGCAGCGTACACTTTTACCAGGATCTCGTCTGCTGCGGAAACAGGTCGTTCAACCGCGACAATTTTCATCACTTCCGGTTCGCCGAATTCATAAATTCTGATTGCTTTCATCATTTCTTTTTTACAAAGGTCCGCAACCGAATGGCGTTACATGAAACCGTAATGCCCTTTGTTTTAACCAAAGCGGCGACTAATTGCCTGATGGCCTCCATCAGGTATCCCAATACAACAGGGGCCGCCCCTGCTTTTGGAACAGCCCCTGATTCTTTATCCCAGGCTACAAGCCCCGACAGGCTTAGCATCGTAAGCTTTATTCTTTTACGAACTTCTGCCTTTCCGTTTTGCCTTTTGCATCTTCCGCCACCAATATGTAGGTACCGGCAGCGAGCCGGGACACATCAATCGTTGTTGTAGCACCGGCTGCTTGCTGCGTAGATACGATACGACCCGAAATCTCGTATACCGATATTTTCCTGAGCTGCACATTACCGGCGCTTACTTCCAGCTTGTCGTTGGCAGGATTGGGAAATACGACAATGTCATTCGTTGCGCTGACATTGGCAACCGAGGTCGGTCCTGGTTTGGGTACACCACAAGCCAGGTATTCGTTAACGTTCACAGGATATCTGACGATGCTATATTTCTTACCCGGAATTTTACCAATGCTCTTATAGGTAATGCGGGTAATATTCAGCTCCAGATCACGATCGCTTACAGGGATATCATTGCCGCAATCAAATCCATAATTATTACGGATGGCAAAGGATTCGTTATTGTAGGTAAAACCGGAAAAGGCCGGATAACCTGTTGCGCCATTATTCACGATGCCCTTGCCGGAATAGGCGATATCGGGAGCCAAATGAGTGTAGCGTACAAGACTGCCGTCATATTTCACCTCAAGATATAGCCCGGCAAGCCATACATTGCTATAGGCCCAGTCGACAAAGCCCCCCCATCCGGTCACGGAAATATTGCCCTGGATACCGGGAGCATGTACAATGCTGCGTCCGCTGCCCCTTGTAAACGAATCGGCAGCGCTCACGAAATAAAAATATGCCTTCACAAAGCTTAAGGAAAGCGTTAACGGCTGTATCTTTATAATAACAGGGTTGATAAAAAAGGTATTGCCGGGATCGGAATAATACTCGCTGGTCTCGCCTGTGATTACCACGCTGCCATCGTTGGCATCGTGGACGCCCCAGCCTTGAATCGAAGGGTTGCCGCGTTTCAGGATGGCATCCTGATAATGCACACCATTGGCATCCACCACGGTAAGCAGCATGTCGCTTGCTGAGACATTTTTGTTCGAATTTCCGACAACCGCATAATAGGTTTTGCCACCGGAGGTAAAGGGCGCTACTTCTGAATAGGCTGATGTCAAAGGAATAGTTGTTGTCCAAAGGCTGTTTCCGTTCTTATCCATTCCTGCTACCATCGCTTCCTGGCCATAGGTACCGCAAACAATAAAATTATCGGTTACCGGATCTTCTACCACACTCGTAAAATTTGCCTTGTTGTTGTAGCGCATATACCATCTCGGAACGCCAGCCCTGTCGGTCTTCAACAAAAAGGGCTCATCTACCGCGGGGCCGCCACAGCCACCATCCTCGACATTCTTGCGCACGCGACCGCAGATGATAAATCCGCCATCCTGCGTTTGTTTGGTATCGGTAGTCGTAAACCATAGATTCAGCCTGCCGCAACCCGATGACTGCATTAACTGGATTTCGGCCGAATCTACATAGGTCGTAAGCAGCTGCGTGTTCAGCGCAACGTTTGTTGCTTGCAGGCGTATACGCGAAATCATGCCTACCGGGCTGGTGTTATTGAATCCTCCGATGGTGGGCCGCTTCAGGCTGCCTCCCAGCACATAGCCATTACCCCATGGCATGCCCTGTATGTAATCAATACTTACATTATCAACATCGGTATAATGCCGTACCATGTTTTGGGCAGGCACTGTGGCAGGCAGCAACAGGAGGCACAGCGCAGCAAGGGCAGGTAATTTCGTCCACTTGGGGCTTTTGCCTGTCGCAGAAGCGTTAGGTACAGTGACCGCTTTTGGGGTGCTTAATAGTTTTCTGGTCATTTCAACATATTTTTTAGTGAAATAGTAAATTAGCGTGTATCGGGATCAGAACAGCTATACCATCCGACGAAGGGCAGATCCCATCCGCCCGTCATCAGGTTTCATCCGTCTAACCGCGCTATGGGTTACCTCCAATCATCTAAACAATAAGTGGAATGTTGGCGCATTAAAGTACGGCCATGACGTATGCGTACATCGGCCGGCCTTGAGCCTGCCGAAAGGACTAGCCATAGCGCGGTGCTTCGGCAAGCACGGGAACAGGGGGTAATGTTGCGCTATGCTTTTTGTATCAGCATAGTCAGCTTTTTGAAAACCTCTTCTATGGCATCATTTCTTCCGGCGGCTTCCGCTCTTCAGGCCGTGCCCCTACCCCACTGCCCGTATTCTTTCTGAACGATGATATCCATTGGGGTAAAACGGAAAAGCGCAGAAAAGCGAAAAGCCCTCCGGAAGTTTAACCTTATTTTTCTGAACTTTTATCGCCGGATTGCTTTTGTAATGCAGCGGAGACGATCGCACAGATTGACTAACCGGTGGCGCCACTTGTCGCATCTAAAAATCGAAACCTATAACTTAACAAACAGGAGGGCAATATGCTGCACATTGAGAAAACCAGGCATCATCTGATGAAAGTGGATGGGGTAAACCTGTTCTATCGCGAAGCAGGGCGACATAATAACCCTGGTGTACTACTGCTTCACGGCCAACCCTGCTCATCGTATAGCTTTCGTCATATCATGAGCCCCCTGGCGGAGGTGGCATGGGTCGTTGCGCCCGACCTGCCCGGTTTCGGCTTCACAGAGGCGCCCGATGATTATGCCTATACTTTCGAGGCCATGGCACGTACCATCGACGCTTTAACACGAGAGATCGGGATGGAGCGCTTTTTCCTTTATGTTCACGATTTCGGGGCGCCGGTAGCTTATTACCTGGCGCTGGCGCATCCCGACCGTGTGCTGGGACTCATTATCCAGAACGGCAACGCCCACGAGGAAGGTCTCGGTCCCGACTGGGATGCCAACAAGATTTACTGGTCGGACCCAACTCCCGAAAACAAGAGAATGCTCCCGGAATGGCTGAATTTCGAAGGGGTGCGCCATACCTACGTCGGCGATATTCCCGACCGCCTCAAGCCGCTGTTTGCACCTGAAGGATGGCACCTGGACTGGGAACGGATGAGCCGTTCCGGACGCGTAGATATCCAATTCCGGATATTCGAAGACTATGGCCGCTATGTTGCTCTTTTCCCTGATATTTCGGCCTATCATCGCAAGCACCAGCCGCCTGCACTACTGCTCTGGGGACGGCACGATCCTTATTTTGAGATTGAAGAGGTACTCGCCTATGCCCGTGAGCTTGACCGGCTCGACATGCACATTTACGACGGGGCACATCTTCTGCTGGAGACGCACTATCAGGAATGTGCAGCGCTGATGCACGAATTCATTCTGAATAATACGAACCAGTCAGCACAAGGCTAAAGATCGCTGCCGGCGGCTACGATAAAGCTATTGCTTCGTCAGCATAGCTTGCCAGCGCCTGTTCGTGGCATCGGCAAAGCGTATCCAGTATACACCCTGCTGCCCTCACGGCTGTTGAGCCTGTAGAAGCACCACCATTGCATCGTTGCCCTTTCGACTGGGCTCAAGGACCGGATTTAATTGGTTGCCTATATGCGGGAGTCAATTTACTTTTCGGTGGTAGGCCTAAAGCGTTTTTTTCAAATCCTGTTCCAGTTTTTGGCCGGGCGCAACCTTGATTTTCTTTTCAATATTAGCAGATGCATTCTGGCCTGCCGCATAGATTCTGTTAATCGGACTCGAACCCTGATAGTTTCCGTTAATGTAATGGTCGGTCTGCCCTACTGTTTCCGTACCAATATGGGTATGTTCATAGCCAAACGAAACCACCAGGTAGTAAGTACCTTCGGGTACATTTTTGATTTCATAGTTACCCTTATCGTCCACTACCGTTGTACTTCTGATGGTCATCAGGAATTCGTCGGAAAGGGGCTCTACCCTGGCGGCGGACTTTGATTTTTTTTGTTGTTTTAAGTCTTCCCTGAATTTTTCAAAATAAGGTGTGCCAGGTATCAGGTAGACCGCCGTCCCTACAGGCGCATATTGCTTCTTGTTGATATTAAGTATCGCTATACCCTTTCCAAGACCTTCATTTTGGTTGTCCCTTGCAAATACCTGTCCCGATATACTCCCGTTCCCGAGCTTCAGCTCATTATCTACATACTCCATCCGATTGCCATTGGCGGTAAAGGATACCATCCATAGCTTATGCGATTCCTTATCGATATAGTAACTGGACTTGTCGTTGGTTGCTTCTTCTACTACATCTACTTTCCATACATTGCGCGCTCCCAAAACATTGCTCTGGAATACCGCATCCTCAACGCTATTAATGTTTACACTATTAACCCGTTTTTTGTTCTCGGGGGTATATTCATAAGCCGACAGGGTTGCCTTAAAGGCCGGGGCCAGCGGAAGCGTGCCGAGCACATAAGAATAAATGTAACTATCAAATGCATTTTTGTTCACAGGCTCTTTAACGGTTGTTCTTTTTCCTGTTGCTTTGTCTAAGTAATAGCCGCTGATCTCATTGCCAAAATTTAACGCATAATTTCTCCTGTAGCTATAAGATGAACGGTACTTTGGACTAAGATTGACCACATCGGCGATACAGGTATCTACATAGGTCGCCCTGGAATCCGGCACATAGATATGGGTAAAAACAGACAAGGTACTGGCATTGACTTTTACTTCTACATCGAAAACGCCAAATTTGGTTCTCTGATCACCGGCAACCAGATAGCAATCCATCTGGTATTTTTCGTTTTTCAGCCGTTTTGCATCAAATATTCTCCCGTCCGGCAACAGGTTTGTTTGTGCATGGCCAGCGGCAACACCAATCATAAAAAGGATAATCGTAAGTGCTTTCATACATAATCGTTTTTGGTAAGCTTCTATCTGCTTATTATATGAAAGTAGGAAATAAAGCGGAAAACAGGATCCGGAAAAGCAAGTTATGGACTACCGGAGTGGCCGGAACAATACGGGAGCAGCATTAGTTAACCTCAATTGTAACACTCAAGTAATACAACAACATTAGTTAGCTATTGCTATCTGCTATATGTTTGCTGATCTAATGTTCGTTTTGCGCTTGAGCGCTCATAAAGGAAACAAACGGGCTTATATCTTCTCTTACCGCAGGGATTTTCCGCAATACAGTTAAGTTTTTTTAAGTCAGGGATAATAATTTATTAACATTAAAAATAATATATTATTCTCTAGTTTTGCGGACGATGAAAAAGAATATTTTACTACTACTCACCTTTGTGCCACTTATTTCTTTGGGACAAAACAACAATGCACCATCAAGCTATGACCCGCACGACATTAAAATTACCGGCTACCTGCAAGCGGAATTTCAAAAGGTGCAGTCCCCGGGAGTAACCTCTTTTTCGGGAGGCGATTTTTCCGCTAATTCCGATAGCCGCTTTATGATCCGGAGAGGACGCTTAAAAATTGACCGGGTAGACAAGTATTCAAGCATCGTTTTCCAGCTTGATGCCACACAGGATGGCGTTCAGCTGATGGATGCTTTTATTCAGCTGCGCCATCCGCACTACAAAGCTTTCAGTGCTACAGCTGGTTTATTCAACAGGCCTTTCGGATATTCTATCGTCTACTCTTCGGGATATCGTGATTTCCCGGAGCGTGCCCGCGTTTTCCAAACCTTAATGCCCCGGGAGCGGGATATCGGCGCCTTAATCGGCTATCATCCGCAAAAAGTTGCCAAATTCCTGACACTGGAGTTTGCCATAGTAAATGGCAGCGGAAAAAATGCCAAGGACTACGATGGCAAGAAGGATGTTATCGGCAATGTTGCGTTTAAATTTGACAGCCTTCTTAATAAGAAATTCCATATCGGCTTTGGCGCCTCCGCTTATAAGGGTACGGTACGGAGCAATACCAAAACATACTATACGCCGGTCAAGGATGGTTATGTGGCGCACACAAGCGAAGACTTTGCCGGCAAGAACCTGGACAGGAATTATTATGGCGCCAACGTGCAGTTGCAATACGACAACACCTTCGGAAGTACTACCCTTAAGGCAGAGTATGTTGCCGGCAAACAGCCGGGCGTAGCCGCCGGCGGCCCCGATAAACTACTGGGGCCTTATGCCAGCCAAAGCTTCGGCACACAACCATTGGGCGATCTGTTTGAACGCAGCTTTAATGGCTATTATTTATGGTTCACCCAACAGATTGCGAGAACAAAACTTACTGCCTTACTGGCGTACGACGTATATGATCCCAATACCGACGCTTCGGGCAAGGCCATAGGCGTGGCCGGCAATTTTACCAACGACGGCGATGTGAAATTCAGCACGCTGGCCTACGGCCTTACTTATCAGCTGACCGAGCGGGTGAAATTGACTCTTTATGAGGAGCACGTTACGAATGAAGCCACCAGCCTTAAAAACTATACCCAGGATATTAAGGACGATGTATTTACGGCGAGGGTCCAATATCGCTGGTAATACATCAATGCATTTACAATCAATCCCATTTTAAACACTGAACTTAAGCAATTATGTTTTTAGACATACCTTTTATAGGCGAATCCGGTTTGACCATAGGTCTGGCAATTGTCTTCGGACTGTGCCTGCTCGCAGTAGTCGCATTTGAATTTGTAAACGGTTTTCATGATACGGCAAATGCCGTGGCCACCGTAATTTATACCAAAGCACTTAAGGCCGTGGTCGCGATACCCTGGTCGGGATTCTGGAATTTCCTGGGTGTATTTACAGGCGGGATCGCCGTGGCGATGGGCATACTAAAGCTGGTACCGATGGACACCTTAATGACGCTTCCTGTAGCTGTCGGGGCCTGCCTGGTGCTTGCGGTGTTGCTGGCTTCCATTATATGGAATCTGGGCACCTGGTACCTGGGGATACCTTGTTCCAGCTCCCACACCCTTATCGGGGCCTTGATAGGCGCCGGTTTAGGCTTTACCTGGTATTACGGCGGCAGTGGCGTCAACTGGCATAAAGCAGAGGAAATAGGGCTGTCGCTTATTCTGTCACCGGTAATCGGCTTTGGCCTGGCTATCCTGCTGATGTGGCTTTTAAGATACGTAATCAGGTACAAGGCCCTTTTTCATATCCCGGAGGGTGAGAACGACAGGCCGCCGCTGCTGATAAGGGGAATCTTAATTACCACCTGTACCCTGGTCAGCTTTTTCCATGGCAGCAATGACGGGCAAAAAGGTGTCGGTCTTTTTATGCTGATCCTGATCGCATTTCTACCCGCTAAATTTGCCATAGATCATAATGTCCCTAACGATAAAATTATTGCAACATTAAATCAGACCGAGCGTATTGTACAGACCATTGCAGCCGCCAATACTGCAAACAGCATTGAATTTACAAAGCTGAATGCCGACATTGAAGCGGTAAAAATACATCTGGCGCACAAAAGCGAAACGGATAAGGAAGCCACCTACAAATTCAGAAAGCAGGTGGAAGCTCTGGTGGCATCCATTAAAAAGCTGCACGAGAATAAAGCGATTGTTATAGATGGGAAAAGCAGCGCCGCCCTTAGTCATCAGGCATCGGAGCTTAAAAAGCTGACGGAGTTTGCACCCATATGGGTCATCATCACCATCTCCATTGCCTTGGGCCTGGGCACGATGATAGGCTGGAAGAGAATTGTAGTAACGATTGGCGAAAAAATAGGGAACGAGCATTTAAATTATGCCCAGGGCGCCTCAAGCGAGATTGTCGCCGCTTCGACCATAGGTCTCAGCACCCTTTTCGGGCTGCCGGTAAGCACCACCCATGTGCTGTCGAGCGGTATCGCCGGCTCCATGGTGGCATCGGGTGGTAAAAGCAACCTGAACGGGGCCACGTTAAAAAATATCGGCTTGGCATGGGTGCTCACCTTGCCGGTTTCCATATTGCTATCCCTGTTGCTGTTTATGCTTTTCCACCTGTTTGTTTAGCAGAGTATGTACTTTTGATTCACTGACATTTAATTCCAAAAAAATGAAACAAATACTCGTCGCCTCAGATTTTTCAAGCAGCGCAGGCAATGCATTGGCAGCGGCCTTCTCTCTTGCCAAGGTTCTGCAGATGGAGATTGCCGTCATTCATGCGGTGCATCCTACTGAAGGCATCAATAATAACATGTACAATGCGATTTTCATCGAAGATTATTATGCCAAAAAAAGATCGGCCTTAAAAGAATGGGCAGAAGCCATCGGCCGCGAAAAAGACCATACAGACGTTAACATTAAAACCATCTGCGACGTGGGCTCGTTGCGCAACGTGCTTACCAAGTATACGGAATATAACGACGTTTCCTTCCTGGTAATGGGCATCACCGGCGCCACGGGCATCAAAGGCATCGTGGGCAGCAATGCCAGTATGGCGGTTACCAAACTGAGGATACCGACGCTGATCGTGCCTTTGGAAAGCGCATTGCCTGCCGTCCCGGTTGTCACGCTGGCTACGGACTATAAAACGACCAAATTCTCTGTGAGGGATGTGAAAGCGCTGAAACAGATACTTAAGGTCTCCAAACCGAAGAAGCTGGAAGTGCTCCATATTTCCGAAAAGGATATGGATGAGAAAGAAATAAAAAACGGTGAGCAGAAATTAAAGGATATGCTCCCTACCGTAGAGATCAATTTTAATTACGTCGATGACGATGATATTAAGACATCGCATGGCATTATCGATTTTATCGAAAGCAATGAAACCGATATCCTGTGCCTGGTAAAACGCAATCACAACATTATATATCGCCTGTTTGCCAGCAGCACGGTCAATGAGATATTGAACAAATCCGTTAAAGCGATACTGGTGCTGCACGAGTAAGTCTATCGTATCTTCTTGCAGCAGGCGCTATAAACACACGCCAGACTCTGGTACGTCGGTGCTGCAACCGGGCTTAAGAATAGTGTACCGGTATGCTGCACGCTTCAGCAGAAAGGACCTAACTCCTCTTAAACAATGATCGGGAAAACCATGAAGTGAAAAATCATGGCTTTTCCCGATTGTTTTACCGTCTTGTACGCTATTACATTTACAGGATATTCATGCCATCTTCTAACCCGTAAATAGCTGCAAAATGAAAAAAACCAACACCTTCTCTTTTAAAAAAATTAAGCGTGCTTCTTTTCTGATGGGTAGTAAAGTTATTCTTCTATGGCTTTGTCTGGCGATGGGTAAAATGACTTTAAGTGCACAACCCTGGGGGCCACTGGGCACAGGCGCTAATGCCTTGAATGCAAATGGCAGTATCACCGATATTCTCGCCATTGCCGAGAACGATGTGTATGTTGCCGGCGACTTTAAAAATAGCGCCGGAAAGCGTTATGTAGCACACTGGAACGGCATTCAATGGTCGGAGCTGGGAACGGGCGTCAATACCCTTAATGCCAACTATTTTATTGGTGAGCTGGCCAGGGATCAGCAGGGCAATATTTATGCGGCGGGTGGCTTTACCAATAGTTCCGGAAAATATTACGTGGCTAAATGGGATGGTACCACCTGGAAGGAACTCGGCTCCGGCGCCACCGCCCTCAATGCGACCGATGAAATTCAGGCGCTCACCACCGATGCCAGCGGGAATGTCTACGCAGCGGGCTTCTTTTTCAACAGCTCAGGAAGACCCTATGTAGCGAAATGGGACGGAACGACCTGGGCAGAGCTGGGAACAGGCCCCAACCGGCTGAACGCAAACGGCTATATACACGATCTCATGAGCGATGCTGCGGGTAATATATATACGGTCGGCAATTTTCAGAACAGCGCAGGAAAAAAATATGTCGCGAAATGGAATGGCACCACATGGTCGGCGGTAGGAACGGGCGCTAATGGGCTCAACGCCGACGCACAATCTCATAAGTTATGCCAGGATGCATCGGGCAATCTGTATACCGGCGGACAGTTCGAAAATGAATTGGGAAAGGTCTATGTTGCCAAATGGGACGGCGTTTCCTGGGCGGAAGCCAGAAATGGCGCAGACAGAATGTATGTAAACGATCATGGTGTTATCCTGGGGCTCGCTGTTGATGGTCACAATAATGTTTATGCAGCCGGAACTTTTGAAAATAGTAACGGGAAACCCTATGTAGCCCGTTGGAGCGGCACAGCCTGGATAGAGCTCGGTGCCGGTGCCCGGGCATTGAATCCAAACAGCTGGATTACCAGTGTCACCTGCGCTGGCAGCGCTGTCTTTGCCGTCGGCAATTTTACAGATAGTACCGGGAAATTTTATGTAGCGCGGTATATGTACAAATCCGCCGCCGATCAGGTCTCTGGCGAAAAAGGCGTTGCGCCTGTGACGCAAAGCGACGCCCTGTTCCAGGTATATCCCAATCCGGCTACGGACAAAGTGATCATACGTTACGGCCAGGATCATCCGGCACTATTAATCGAAGTTAAAGATATCAACGGACGGGTGCTGAGTAGCCAGAAGGTGAAAGCCAATGATCTCGAAAACGGTCACACGGTTTCGCTGGAAACGCTTCAACCCGGGATATATATGATTGGGATCAGTGGTACCGGGGTCAGGTTCACGCAGAAGATCGTGAGGAAGTAAGCCTATTTTTTAACTCAATGTCGTTTAGTTAAGCATTTAAGGAAAAAGGCATGTAGTTAACCGCGAAGGACGCTAAGTTGTACGCAGAGGACACAAAGAATTAGTGTGAAATGCGTCGCTTAGAAGTATTTTACCATTAAAGGGATATGCCGGTAGCCAACAACCGACCTTGATCAGCTGCACTTTTTAGGTGCAGTGTCTTAAGTTGTTCAAAGGTATTGAGATGCTTCTATGACGCCCGCAGATGTGAGCATGAGCATGGTATGTTTATGGCTTGGGCTAACGTAACAATAAACTCGCCATTGTCATCCTGATCCGACGCTTGCGCAGCTTGCGAAGGGAAGGATCTCTTGCTGTTGAAAAAGGATATTTTTATAGGTTAAAAGAAAGCTATTCCCTTAGTTCAAGAGATTGCCCTCGCGGGGCGAAATTTTGAAATGCTATAGATACCTGATTTTCTCAACTAAACGACATTGATTTTTTAATTTCAAAAAGAATAAGTGGCTGTCCCCTATGCTTGCGCAAACAAGCTTTGGAGGCAGCCACTTTTAATTATCAGGTCCGAAGACCATTTCTTCCCCAGCCAGCAGGGAAATAGCCGTTTACAAAGCCCATGTCTGCTTTTTTCGTAATTTGTCTGGTATTAAAGCAGCCTATATGGATACCGGCACTACGGCAGACCTCACCCGCGTATACGATACACTCAGTTTTGTGACAGAGCACTACGACCGGCTCATTTCCATTAAAGAGCTGGAGCAGGTATCTCATTACTCCTACAGGAATATCCAGCGTATCTTTAAATATACCTGCGGAGAGACCATAGGCGCTTACCAGAAACGGCTTAAGGTGGAGCATGCCTACAAGATGATGCTGTATACCCGGGAAACACTTTCCTCTATAGCCCTTGAAACAGGATTTGCCAACCTGGCCTCCTTCTCCAAAGCCTTCAAACAGCACTTTGGCATGCCTCCCCGGACGGCAAAGCAGGGGAAGCATTCGCTGCTGGCGCGCGCAGCCATCGTTCCGCTCACAGCAGAACAGCATTTGAAGCCGGACATTGTGTATATGCCGCCTGTGACGGTCCACTATCAAAGCGCCTTTATTGATTACAATTACGAAGACATCGAATTGCTCTGGACCAGGTTTATGCTCAATTCCTTTCCTGCCGGTGAGACCCACTTCTACGGCATCGTGGCCGATGAGCCGTTGGTACGGGAAAACCTGAGGTGCCGGTACGATGCCTGTGCTTCCTGCCGGCCGGAGAACAGGAAGCTGGCCGTCAAGACTATCCCGGGCGGCAGGTATGCCTGCTTTCTGCACCAGGGCAGCTACGAAACGATAGAAGAAACCTACAGGAAGATCTATGCGGGATGGATACTCGAAACCAACCTTACGTTTGCGACAACACCGGTCATAGAGCATTATGCGAAACATCCCGGCAACACGGCCGCCGTGCAGGATCTGCAAACAAGCATATGGTTGCCACTGAGGTAAGATTGTCAATTCCGGACAACTAAAAGCGCGGCGGCGCCGGTAGCTTTGCCCTATCAAAATTCACCTTATAATGACACGCACAATGACGACACTGCTCATAATGTTATCCGCCGCTTTTATATCCTGCACCAAAGAGGAGCCGGGCAATCCTGATCGTCCTGCCGGAAATTCCGTTGGATACATCATGCCCGAAGAGGCGGGCCCGCATGAAGGTACCTGGCTTCAGTGGCCGCACCAATACCAATATGGCAAAATGTACCGCGACCGGCTGGATGCCACATGGGTAGCGATGACGCAAGCGCTGGTACCCGGCGAAAAGGTACACCTTATCGTCTACGATCAGGCGGAGCAGGATAGGGTTACTGCCCTGTTGCAGGCTTCCGGAATACCTATGGCAAATGTGGATTTTGTTATTAGTCCTACGGACGATGTATGGGTACGGGACAATGGACCAATATTTGCAAAGGATCCTAATGGCCGGCTGGTGATCGAAGACTGGGGCTTTAATGGCTGGGGCAGCAAAGCATCCTACAGCCATTGCAACAAGATACCCGCGGTAATAGCGGACGCCCGCGGCGTGGTACAGGTGGCGCTAAATGAGGTAATGATCAACGAAGGCGGGAGCGTTGAGCAGGATGGTAACGGCGTTCTGATGGCTTGCAAAAGCTCCGTTTTGAATGATAACCGCAACCCGGGAATGACCCAAAGCCAGGCCGAAGCATTGTTTACCAAATACCTGGGCGCCACCAGGTTTATCTGGCTTGAAGGGAAGGCCGGCCTGGACATTACAGATATGCATATAGACGGCTTCGCCAGGTTCGCCGATAGCACTACCCTGATTACCATGTCGGAAGAAGATCTTGATTACTGGCAGGTGCCGCAGCACGACATCCGTACTTTATACCAGGCTGTGAACAAGAACGACGTAGCCTATAAGCTGGCAACCATACCGCTGACGCAAAACGATGTCGTCACCACTTATGGTAAGAACGTAGGCAGGGGCTCCTATATCAATTATTATATCGCCAATAAGGCGGTGCTGGTGCCTAATTATAACGACCCTAACGACGCCATTGCCAATCAGCTGATCGGGACGCTTTATCCGGGAAGAAAGGTGATCGGGATCGACTGCCGCAACCTCTTTGCCAACGGCGGTATGGTCCATTGCGTTACGCAGCAGCAGCCCCGTTAAGCCGCAGCGAACTGATGCAAATGGGATAAGATACGCTCCCCTTCAGCCGGGATTGTGTTGGCCTTGTTGGCAAGTAAACGGCCTTGTGGCCGTAAGCTTAAACATACCTTCGCTCAGGTATGTTTAAGCCAGCTATTCCAGTACCGGCGGCTTATCCAAGGCTGGTTGTTCCCGCCGGGTGTATATTTATGACGTAAATTCTTTGTTATGCTGCAAGCGATATTGATCCCTTTCTACGAAAGAGATATCCGACAATTGATGGAAGAGCTCAGCCTGTTTGAGCGGGAAGAGGACCTGTGGAAGGTCCGTGGTTCTATAAAAAATGCAAGCGGTCATCTCGCGCTGCATATCACCGGAGGCCTCAATTACCTGGTCGGGACTTTGCTGGGACACACCGGCTATGTCCGCAACCGGGACCTGGAATTCAGCAGTCCGCCCGTACCCAGGGAACAGCTCATTGCCGGACTGGAAGCCCTCATTCCCATGATCCAAAGATCGCTGAGCACCCTGGACATGGCTTCCGATTATCCCATCCCTTTTGACGATGCGGTAAGGACCAATGGCTATGTGTTGCTGCAGCTGGCCCTGCACCTCAATTATCATCTCGGGCAGGTCAATTACCTGCGTCGCATGCTGACATAACAGGATATGGCCTTTAAAAATAGGGGCTGCCCTTCGCGGACAGCCCCTATAATGAAAAATGTAAACCTTTACTGCTATCAGCGGATAATGACTTTCCGGCTGATGTTGACGGAAGCATTGCTGGCTTTTACAAAGTAAACGCCTGCTTTTAATCCTTTGATCTCTGTTTGACCGGCAAAGCGGCCTTCACGCAACATTTTCCCGGTCTGGTCAAATAGCTGGTACACCACCTCATCCAGGTTATTTACCTTGATGGTAATGCCTTCCTGCTCTCTGGCCGGATTGGGGAAAATGGCAATAACCGCATCCATACAGCTGTTATGCAGCGATACAACGGGGCTGTAGCGGAAAGCACCATCCGCATCGGTCATCTTAAGCCGGTACAGATTGCGTCCTTGCGGCGCGGCAAGATCGACATACTGGTAATCCTTGTGATCCAGTCCCCTGCCCAGCGCAGGCACCGTTGCCAATATAGTCCATTTGCTTCCCGCAGCACTTCTTTCTATAGTCATATCTTTCAGATCTTCTTTTGCCGTTTGCCAGGTGAGGTAAGCCCTGCAATCGGCCATAGCCCCTTTGAAGTATATCAGCTCCAGCGGTAAGGGCGTCGGCGGCGGCAGAATAAGCACATAGGTGGTATCGCATACGGGTCCGTTACAGCTGGTGATACAGGTGGTTACCGTATCTGTAGCCGGCTGGGTACCGTTGGGCGTCCAGGTAGCGCAACCGCTGGCATCCAGCACCAGGGTACCATAGTTGGAACCTGCCGGTGTAATGCCGCAAGTGCTGTGTGTAGTGGTGTCGGTTACAGGAAGCTCGGGATTGGGCGTATTGCATATGGTTACCGGACAGGTATCGCAGGGCGGTACAACCAGCGTATCGGAGATACAATTGATCACCCGTACGGCCACGGTATCGGTACAGTCTGGTCCATTGGTCCAGATGAAGTGGTACAGGCCGCTCTGGCTGAAATCAGTGATGGTCGTATTGGCATTGGCTGGGTTGGTAATGGTAGCCGTTCCGGGGTTGTCTCCCTGGGCCGACCATTGCACACCGGATACCTGGCTCGCCGTCATGGTAACATAAGTGGAGATACAGATCATGGTATCCCTGCCGGCATCGGGCTTCACGCAGGAATTATGATTCAGGGTACCATCGTTGCCTGCAGAAGGCTGCCCCTGCGAGCGCAACGCTGCTGTGGTATTGCCCACTACATTGTGCACCGTATTGATCTTAAATACGCCGCCTGCAGTATTATCGCCAACGTAAAGATTACCTGATGCATCCATATAGGCCGCACCGAAAGAGCCTGCTGTAAAAGCGGCATTGCCGGTTACATTACCCACAGTAGTTACCGTGCCGGTGGTTGGGTTAACCCGGTATAAAGGATGCGGGTTACCGTTGCCTACACCATAGAGCAGCCCATCCATCGGGTTAAAGGCCCAATCGGCTATATTCATGGCTGTGGTATTAAGTACCGGCGCCAGGAGTGTGAGGAAGGTAGGCGAGGTTGGGTTAACATCCACCCGGAAGATCTGGGTCTGGTTGGAAGAATAAAGGT
Organism: Taibaiella koreensis; assembly: GCF_003545715.1. GTDB lineage: Bacteria > Bacteroidota > Bacteroidia > Chitinophagales > Chitinophagaceae > Taibaiella > Taibaiella koreensis. Next base: position 291,718 of record NZ_QVNU01000007.1, on the reverse strand, counting down.
ATAACACGCCATCGTTATCTACTGTGCCTACATTATAGCCACCGCTATACAGGCCGGGCACTACGTAATAATGCGGGATACCGTCTTCACCGATGCGGGCAATGCTGTCGCCGGTGAGTGCCTGGCCCGTGCCATTCACGACACTACCCCATATTTCACCATCGGTAACGTTGTAACCCACGGCATTGATATTACCGGCAGAAATGTTGACATCGGTGTACAGCGTACTTTGTGCTCCGGTACCCAGGTTAACGGAAATAATATCGGTTGCCGAACCGGCTACCGACTGGTAGAGGTATGCACTGGTATTGTTGACGAGCGGGCTCAGACAGTCGTCGACAACTACTGTTACCGTATCCTTACAGGCTGCTGTACCCCATGCAAACTGGTAGGTGCCTACTACAGTAAAGCCATTGATACGCGTACCCGCGGCAGCGGCATTGACGAAAGTCGTCACAGCAGGGTTGCCGGGGAGCACGTCCCAGGTAGCGCCACCCAGGGCCGCGGCCGTCATAATAGCCGGCTGATACTGGCATATCTCCTTATCGCCGCCAGCGCGGGCCGGACGGAGAATATTGAGATTCGCAGCCGGGTTGGATTCACAGCCGCTCGATACGAGCCGGCATACCGGGCTATATGTGCCCGAAGGCAACGTACCGAAAAATACCTGGCCGGTAAAACCATAGGTCGTACCACCATCGATGCTATACTGATAGTTGCCAATGGGCGTCGGTCCGGTAAAGGTGATCGAACCGTCAGGACTGGCGCAATCGGTTACGTCCGTTTTGCTCGCCGTAGGAACAGTAACGACGGGGTTGCTGAGCGTTTTGTTCACAGTTGCCGATACGCATCCGGTAAGCACCGACCGGGCCTTGGTGGCATAAGTGCCGGCAGCAAGATTGGGAAAGTTTACCACGCCTGCAGCGCCGAAATTGGCGCCGCCATCGATGCTGAATTCATAATTGGCCAGGGCGGTAGGACCTGTGAAATTAATGGCGCCGTTGGGGGTATTACAATTAGTAGGATTGGTACCCGCGGCAGTCGTCGGCGCGGTAGTCACCGTATTGGTGATCACCTTATTGGTAGAAGCGGCCGATACGCATCCTGCTGCAGAGCGGCTTTTGGTTACATAAGTGCCCGCCGGCAGGTTGTTGAAGACCGTTTGTCCAGGCGTTCCGAAGGTAGTACCGCCATCTACACTAAATGAAAAACTGGCCAGAGGTGTTGGTCCTGTAAACGTAATAGAGCCTGTTGCAGTGCTACAGCTGCTGGGGGCTACTGTAGAAGTGGGCGCTGTAACAGCAGGGTTGGCGATTACCTTGGCCGCAGGTGTGGGTGAGATACAGCCGGAAGAAACCAGCTGCGCCACCGTAGAATAGTTGCCTGCCGCAAGATTGGGAAAGGCCGTTTGTCCCGGTGTACCAAAAGTGGTACCGCCATCGACACTAAAGCGGTAATTGGCGAGAGGGGTAGGTCCTGTAAACGTGATCCTGCCATTGGGGGTAGTACAGTTGGTGACATTGGTTACAGTTGAGGCAGGTGTGGCCACAGCCTGGCTGGCTACGGTCTTATTGACTGTTGCTGACACACAGCCTGAAGAAACAAGCTTAGCCACGGTCTGATAAGCACCGGCGGTAAGCCCTGTAAAAGCAGCCTGGCCGGCATTGCCGAAAGTAGTGCCGCCATCGGTGCTGAACTGGTAATTGGCCAATGGTGTAGGTGCGGTGAACGTAATGCTGCCATTAGGCGCAATACAGTTCGTTACATTCACCACAGTAGATGCAGGACTCGTTACTACCGGTGCAGCAACCGTCTTATTGGCGGCAGCCGAAAGACACCCGGTAGCCGTTACTTTGGCGCGGGTGACATAAGTACCCGGGCTCAGATTGGGAAATGCTGTTTGTCCGGCAGTACCGAAAGTGGCGCCGCCGTCGATGCCGAATACCACACCAGCCTGCGCGGTAAAATTGATCGCACCGTTGGGTGTAATACAGTTTGTGGCTGCCGTCACCGTTGAGACCGGCGCTGCTATAGCCGGATTGGTGATGGTTTTGGAGGTTGTAGCAGAAACGCAGCTTGTCGCAACGTTGCGCACAACAGTCGGATAAGTTCCGCCTTGCAGGCCGGGGAAAGACACGACACCCGGCGCGCCGAACGTAGCGCCGCCATTGACACTAAAGGCATAGTTGGCCAAAGGCGTAGGGGCGGTAAAGGTAATGCTGCCGTTAGGCGTGCTACAATTCGTATTGTTCACCACGCCTGAGGCAGGGTTAGCCGGAACGGCCGGATTGGTGATCGTCTTAGCGGTCGCGGCAGAAACACAGCCCGTAGCAATCAGCTTGGAAACGGTTGCATAACTGCCACCGAAAAGCCCTGTGAAGACCGTCTGGCCTGGCGTTCCGAAGGTGACGCCGCCATCAATGCTGAATTGATAATTGGCCGTGGGAACAGGGCCTGTAAAGGTGATCTTGCCTGTTGCCGCAGCACAATTGGTATTGTTGACCACGGTGGAGGTCGGTGCTGTACATTGTGCGCGGGCTTCCTGTACCGGAAGCAGGGCCGCCCACGACAACAGCATGCTTAAAGCAAAGCTGCGTAGATGTCTGGTCATAGTCTGGGATTGATTTGGTGTAAAATAAAAGGCATGGTATCGTCTATATCTTTTATTCACATCAGCACATCGTTCCTCAAATGGCGCACGACACCCCGGTCATCTGTATGCTTCACATATAAGACAACTGCTACCGGTAACAGAGACCTGTAGCTCATTTGCAGCAACAACGGGCCGCTAACCGGTTAGGGGGCGGATGAGTGGCAGCCGGGATGTGTTTTGTAGATTGAGGTGCCTGAGAATTGTTTGGTTATGGTTTGATTCGGTTTCGGTGGTTATACTAAACGGGAACAAACTTAATTGTTTTCCTAATATAAAATACCAATACGCAATAATTAATCGTAGTAATTTATGATCAGATATGAGGATGGGTTGGTAGTATTTGGCTAAGGGCTGGCAATTCTATAGCTGGCAGTTTGCAGCTGTTATAGCCGTACTGCGGCGCACCTTTCATACTGTATCGTCCATGCCCGGTTACTGCATCAGGAGCCGGCTCCCTGAAAACATTTAGTATGAAAAACAATGCTTATCCCGATTGCAGGGGCCACCGGTATTGCTTTGCTTTGTGTTATCGGTCCTTGCCACATCACAACCGGGGTTTATTATGGTGCAACCGATTAAAGACAAGGATCAACACAACCCATGAACCACTATATACGACTATGCTTATTCATTGTCCTTGGAGGCGCAACACTATTGTCCTGCAGCAAGCAGCAGGACAACCCGGCGCCTGGCGCCGAAGGGGGCTACGCATCATTGGGTAATGGCACGATCTACTATGACTGGGCGACCGACGGTATTTTGAAATTCAGCCTGGCTACGGCAACTGTTTCGACAGCACAGCAGGATGATCTAAGCCGCAACGGCTGGGATATCAGCATCGATGGTACCAGGTATCTGCAAGCGGAAGATAAGAGTGGCGGCGGTTATGATACCGAGATCTATACGCTTACCAACCTTAGCAACGGTACCATCATTAGCCAGTTTGAAAAGCAATCGGGCTATGCCAACCATACTTTTCCCAAATTATCGCAGGATGCACAGCTTATCGCGGTGCCACCTACCTACGACGACGGGCTCATGATCCTGAATCTGCAGGGACAGATACTGCATAACCTAACCAGCTTCCAGGGCATTGAGATCGACAAAGGCAATGTCAATTGGATGCCGGACAATACTGTGATCTTCAGCACCGGCAACAAAATATGCCGCTCCAACCAGGCCTTCACCCAGGCATCGGTGATCAAAACATTGAACTTCGCTGCCTGGAACGACCTGACTGTAAGCCGGGACGGTTCCAGGATGGCCTTTGCAGCAAGCAACCATATATGGACCATGAATGCCGACGGAAGCGATCTGAGACAGGTAACTTCAAGCAGCCAGGTGGAAGTAACGCCGGAATTCTCACCGGATGGCAAATGGCTGCTGCTGGGCACCGATTATCATACGACGGGCCCCTTCGGTCATATATGGCGGCTGGTGATTATCCCGGCCAATGGTAACCAATACAATGTAGACGAAGGCGCCGATCCTAACGTGATCCCTCTCATCAGGCAGGGCGAAACCCTTCCTGAAGCCTGCGACGGCGGTCTGCTCTGGCGCTGACCAATTGCATGGCACTGCCCTGAAAGAAAAGTTGATGAAAAGCCGGGCGAACCGATGCCCACCCGGCTTACAAGCTAAAAAGCTGCTCAGCGGCATACCAGCTTCTTTACGATCTGCTCGCCACCGGCGCCACGGATCACCAGCAGGTAATTGCCGGGAACAGGTCGCTTGCCCCACCGGAGCACATTATCGCCGGTCGTCAAGTCCTGCTCCCAGCGGTACCCGATCCGGCCCTGGTAATCGGTGAGATACAGTTGGGCTTTTTTCAGAGGCTGCGTCCCCTTCCAGCCGACATGAACCTGATCAGTAAAAGGATTGGGATAAACGCTGATACTCCCGTACTGCGCCATAGCGCCGCCGATCGCCATTTCTGTTTCGTAATTTTCGTAGTAATACCGGTATACACGGAACGCAGCCGGAGCACCCCGCTGAATCGTCTTCTGCGTTACCGGGTTATCAAATGCATTGTATTCGATCACGTTATAAGAAACAGCAGCGTCAGGGTTCGGATTGATTCCGCCCACATAATAATAGATAGTGTCGGTTAATCCGGCAGCGTTAAAATGCTTTGTCTCCCAACTGAGTGTTGCCGGTTGACCCGATGGCTCGTAGTCCTGGATATAGCGACCCTGGTAAACAGTGTGGGTCCCATCGTAGGTAAAAGAATCAGCTTGTTCTGGCAGGTACCCAGCCCCGATGGCCGCATACGACTTGATGGTCTGCAGTCGCCCGTCGGGGTAATAGGTAAAATAATACAGGTTGTAAGATACTTGCTGTCCATCGCTTCGGATACCAACACGTTCCAGCTCAGTAATGCGGTCACCGGCGTCATACGTATAGGTCCAAATCGATAGCGGTGGCAAAAGCGTATTACTTCCCACGTAGTAAGAAGAGTCGGATACCACACGCGTAAAGCCAGTATTATAATGCAGTTTCCGCTTCGTGGTCGTATCATTGCTACCCTGGTAATACATTACATTTTGTATATGATTGCCATTGTCATACCCCACAGCATAGGAAAAAGGGAGGGAACCACCACTGAAGGTATAGGTATATTTCTGTACCAGGTTCTGTTGCTGATACGAGACAACCTGGCGTTCCCACAATCCGTTCATATGCTTATAGACCAGGCTATCCGGCTTTACTTCATCCATTGTCGCCGGCAATGCGCCCAGACCTTCCGCTACCGGAGCGTTCAGCGCCGAGACCCCGGTGTTGAACTGGCAGGTCGCCCGGTTGAAACGGGAGCCCCGGTTGCCGGAATAGTAAAGGCGAGTTGTATCCCAATAGTAGGATAACTCGCCGATGTTGTCGTCCAGTTTGATCGCAATGAGCCTTTGTTCTATTGCGGTAGGTTTATTTGCCGTTGCTGTCCCCACCCTGTTCAGCAGAAGGTTCAGGATATAATCGCGGGTTTGCCGTCTTTGCTCCTTACTCGTAGCAGGTAAAGTTTGGGCAGCGGCGTGGCAGGCGATACCCAGTGCCAGGTAAAGAATACAGATCTTTTTCATGATGCTTATGGTTTTAAATATGGCTTTAATGTTTGGCTGTTTTATAGTTAAAGAACATCATACCCTGTTGCCTTGAATACCCCCTCCGGATACTGCCGGCATTGCTGTTACACAAGCCTGTTGTGTTGGTTTCGGATCTACAGCGACAATGGCGCTTTTGTTCCATTTTATAACGAGGCTATTGTTTAATGGTTGCTTTGAAATAAAACATCATAACAGGTAAATATATTTCATTCTTTAAAAATAATATTATCGAAGAAAAAGAAGCAGGATTATCTTTTATAGAAGCCAAAGCGTTATAGGCTGTCTGTTGCCTGAGTCCTGCCGCATAAAAATAATCTATATGAACATAATTTAGTACTTCTGTTTCAAGCCGATGCAATAGGATATTGTTGCGGCTACATTATGCTCTATACCATCAGAGTTGATTCGTTCTTTTAAAGAGGAAAAAATATAATCAATTGATTATAAATTTTTTAAAATAAGAACAAATATTTAACACCAGCGTATATAAATAATTTTGTTTTTTTATATCACTAAACACCTGCCCTATGTCCACACTACCCACCGAAGCATCCGGTGATCCTGTTGCGTCCGGAGCAAACATAAAAAATGCAATTCAGCAAGCTATGGCTGCTGCAGCCATAAATGCAGGAAAAAGCAAGCTGCCCGGTGAAGCGGCCGCCATCCTTGACCAGGCGCAACAGGCACTCAACTTCGCTCCTCCCATCAATAAGGCTTCACCTGGTCCCGGGATCAATGGCATCAACGGGCAGGTGCCTTTTGAACAGCTAAGCACCGCTGAGGCAACACAGATAGCCATGGCTGCTATAGCGGGTCAGCAAGCCGGGGCAATTCCGGAAGCTATTGAAGCCTTTACCGTACCGCGCATAGCTACCCGGGTGTCTATAAATGGTCAGGCGATCAGCGAAGTATTGTCGTTACAGATCCACCAGGAAGCCGGTGCTCACAACCGGCTTGAACTGCGCTTTTTCCACGACGAGGTCCAGGCACAGGGAAGCCTGCTTATCGACGGCGCCGAAAAGTTGCTGGGCCAGGTAGCCGAGGTGGAACTATACGATAGCAACGGCATCGACCCGGGTAAGCTACAAAATCTGTTTGTAGTGGCTGATGTACAGCTGGAGCAGGATACGTTAAACGAAGGCGTGCTGCATATTACCGGCTATGCGCCTACCTGGCTGCTCGACGGACAGCCGCATTTTGAAACGTTTTACAAGAAGAATTTAAATACCATAGTAAAAGAAAGTACCAGCCGCTCACTGGCCCAGGTAAAGGCATCGTTGAAAGCGGATGCCACTCTGAGCGATACGCTGCCCTTTGTATGCCGTTACCACGAAAGCGTGTGGAACTTCCTCAAGCGGCTTTCGGCCGGGACAGGACAATGGCTCTATTTTAATGGCAGGGAGCTCCTCTTTGGCAAACCTGAAGCCCGGAATGGCCCTGATATTGTATATGGGCAAAATTGCTCCCGCATCAACATGAGCATGAAGGTACAGCCGGTACAGCAGGGCTTGTTTGACTATGAAGCCGACAACCACCAAGCCATCAGCGCAGCGGCCGACAGCTACAACGGCAATGCCGGAACCTATACTAACATCGCCTTCGGGAAATCGAAAGAGCTGTTCGGCACCATATTGTCGGTAAGCAACCAGGGCTTGCTACCGGCCAGGCAGGCCACGCTGGAAGCGATGGGCAAGAGTATAAGCGCCCGCAGCGCGGCCGGCATGTACTATGTTACCGGAGAAACCACGGTATTCGATCTGAGCGTGGGCCTTAATGTCAATGTAGCATTGAAAAGAAAAGACCAGACTGCCCAGCACACACCGGTGCGCATTATTGCTATAGAACATCATTGGGAGATTACGGGGCAATACTACAACCGCTTTACCGCTATTCCGGCAGCAGCCGAGGTGCCGCCGGAGCTGGTCTATATAAAACCGGTGACCTATCCCATGCTGGCTAAAGTGATCGATAACCATGATGTCCAGGGCCGGGTACGCGTGCAGTTCATGGGCTGGCAGCAGGAGAGCGGTATTCCCGAAACCGATTTTATCCGCGTGCTGACGCCCGATGCCGGCGGCGCTGGCGATAAGGTGGCCACCAACCGCGGCCTGGTTACCATACCCGAGATCGGCGACCAGGTCTACGTCGACTGGGAAGGCGGCAACACCGATCGCCCCTTTGTGACAGGGAGCGTGTTTCACGGGAAGGTAGGTGTGGGTGGCGGCAGCGGTAACGATGGTAAAAGCCTGACCACCAAAAGCGGCCATACGCTCACGATGCACGATGGCGGCGGCATAAGCCTTATCGACAAATCCAAGCTGAACCATATCAAAATAGACGGCAACAATAAAATAACGGTAACGGCAGGCGCCAATGTAACCCTGACCAATGGCAGCGCCACCATATCGATGATCGGAGGAAAAATAAGCATTCAGGCCAGCGAATCGATCGACCTGCAGGCGCCACAGATCACCATGGGGAGCTATGGCGGCGAACATCCCACCACACAGATCGATGTAAAGGCCCAGAATATAACGCAGGATGCCGAAACCAATATCACGCATACCTCGCCTCTGATCGACTACGGAAAGCCGGAAGGGACCCTGAACCTCGGCGCAGCAACGGTAAATGTAAACGGCAGCACCGAAGTCAATATCAGCGCTCCTGTAATTAATGCCAATTAAAAAATGATGTCGTTTAATTAAGAAACAAGGTATCTATAGCATTTCAAAATTTCGTCCCGTGAGGGCAATACCTTGAGATAGCTTTTTGCTAACCTATACAAATATCTTTTTTCAACCGGAAGAGATCCTTCCCTTCGCAAGCTTCAGATCAGGATGACAATGGGGCGTTTACCGTTACATTGGCCCCAACCATAAGCTTACCATTATCATGCTGACATCTGCGGGCGCCATGGAAGCATCTAAATGCCTTTGAACAACTTAAGACATTGCCCTCGTAGGTATAGATCATCAAGGTCCGTTGTTAGCTACCGGCATATGTCTTCAACCGGAGACATGCTTTTAATGAAGTAATGGCGCCAAATCTTTGCGCTCTTTGCGTGCAGCTTGGTGACCTCAGCGGTTAACGACATGCCTTTTTCCTTAAATGCTTAACGAAACGATATTGAAATAAAAAACGCATCATCATGGAAAGCCCTTGTGATAGTCATACAGCACACCAGGAGACCTATAGGGTAAACGGCCATTATAAAAAACGCTTCTCTTTTCAATACGAAAACCGCCATTGGATTTCGGGCAATATGGCTGTTTGTAGTATTTCCGGTACACTCGATCGTGGCCTGGTATTGCGCAACGAAGAAGAAGGGACCCAAAAGTGGAGCTTTGGTCTGCAGGATGTTCAGTTTAACCGGGACGAGGGTTGTATTCCCGAAGTGTATTTCTTATTTGATCTGTATCGCCGTATCGATTTTAAAATAGATAAAGAAGGCAGGATCATAGCCTGGGAGATACCGAAGGAGGACGGAGATCCGGTAAAGAAATGGGAAGCGCTGAAGCCGGAAATACGATCTGCCATCCAACCTGTTGAAAGAGCCATGGCCTTCTACACCGCTATACGGGATCACATTACCAACGACCGGCTGATGGCCTCCGTACTGGAACACCATATCCTCTTCGACCTGTTCCGGCGGATCGGATCGCTGGAGCAATTCATTCGTACAGATGCAGACAGCCCATCATTCCCGTTCCGATTACAGAAAGTGGATTATTTCGGAAAGGACCTGCCGCTTCCCATAAAGGCATGCTGGCTGCAAAAGCCGGTCAGGCAGCACCGGGATTATTTATGGATCAATACGGGCGGGCTGGATGAGACGGCCTTCAAACAAAAAGAATACCAGCAGGCGCTTCGTGCCCTGAGCGGGAACAGTATATCGGATACCACGTTGCAGCTGGAATACAGCCAACTTTATGATGTCTACAGACCTTTTCTTGAATACGATTTTCTGGAGATCAGGAAGGCGGAATCTTTCCTGGAAACCGCCGTGCCCGGCGCCTGGTACAAAAGCGAGTGGACCACAATAACAGAAACAGCACATCCATTTACCGGTTAACCTTTCAGTCCTATGGCGGTAGACGATCTGTATATACCCAATGGCGTATGGCTTAAATGCGACAAAGGCGCCGCTCCGGCACAGCTTATAGTGGTGCCTCATCAATTCCATGTATATGGTACACCTATTGCTACCGAGAGCGATAATATACCCTTGGTCAATATACCCACCTTTGGCGTATGCTCTATTACGGGGAGTACCTGCATCGCCTCTGCGCCGCAATGGCTGAAAGTGCATGAAGGCGCACTGAAAGTCATGGGAAAAGCTCCGCTGCTGCACACGTCGTATTGCAAATGCCAGACCGGGGGCACCATCAAGATATTTTTTGACAAGGCCGAGGCCGAAGCGGCCCTGAAGCAGGATAAGGAAGACCGGGTGGATGGCATTTCCTGGCTGGATAAAGCCATCGGTTTTGTTGTAGGCGGCCCTACCCTTGCGGTCGTATCTGCGTTCCAGGACGAAAGGCAGACCAGTACTACGGAAAATGTAGGGCGCGGCTTCAGAAAAGGACTAAAGGGTACCTGGAACGGGCTCAGGAATATGGTATGCCATCCTATCGAAACCGGGAAAGGGCTGGTAAAGCTGGCCGGCGTTGGAGTTGTGGGCTATGCCGGCGGTCCGGGGTTGCCGCCGCCGGTAAGGCTGCAACAATTCGACGATCTGTTCGGGACAGGATTGAATCAAACACATACGGCCATGGCCAATGCCATAGGCGAGACCTGGGACCAGAAAGTGGAGAACGGCACCGAGACGGAAAGAGAAGAGCTTGCCGGCCAAACGGTTGAAATGATAGCAGAAGCAATAGTAGGGACCAAGGGCGCCGGCGCCGCTATAAAAGCGACAACCACTGCGGGTAAACTGATCCTGGGTTCCGAGCGTATGGCCCAGGTATTGGCGGCCCTCTCCAAACTAAGATTCAGTAATTTAGCCGAGCGGGTTGTGGGGATTTTTAAGGTGGGGACCAGAAATTCTTCTATCCCATATGTGGGTTTTGGAGGACGAATAATCCTAAATTCGGAGAAAACGACTACAGTAATCGGAAAATTCATAGACAATGTAGATGGGGCTGGAACAAGCAGAATATTGGAACTTCCAGAAGGAACCTTTTCTCGAGGTCTTAAGAACAAAGGGGGACTTAATATACTTGATTTGCCCGATGCAGAATATCAAAAGCTTTTGAGGGACTACGGAGAAGAAATGGGTAAAGAAATTTTTTGGCAGAAATATAACCAGCCTTTCCTGGAAGATGCTTTTAAAAGAGGAGATAACATTAGGGTGCTATCCGATCCCAAGGCAGCAGCAAATCAAACTGGCTTTTATCAGCGTGAATTGAAAGAAATAGACGGATATATTGACGATGCCGGCAATAAAGTTCCAGGTTTAGCAGACAGGTACGGCTATAAATATAATCCGGCAACAAACACTTACGAAAAACCATAACATGAAAATAGAACTAAAAGATAGCTCCCTATACATCAATAGCGTTCCGTTGACGCTAAAGGAAACAGCCGTCAGCTTTTACCTGGAAGCACTGGATACCGGCTACAGATCTATTAGCTTAGATTTTGGTGTGACGATTCTTGTCTTTGATCAGATCGGTATCCGGGCCTGGATGAAAGGGAATATTGTTTATGAGCTGGAGATCCAATTATTGCAAAATATAGACACCGATTTAAAGTCACCCTCGGCCTTATACAATGGCGCCATATCGCTTTGGGGCAAACCGCTTTCACCGCCCTATTTAGTCGAAGAAATTGTATCACATAATGAGCTGAACGTTGCCCGGGATGATGACAGCTTCCGTTTTGGCTTACATATCTTAAAGTCTGTACCAGACCGGCAACCCCGGTATTCTCTTTGGTGCGACGATGCCTTTTTACGGGTATGCTCCATAAGGTTTAACTAGCACACAGGAAAAGGCTAACTACCTTTAAGTTCAAATCTTAACCGTCCCTGAGCTAAACTGCTAAGCGTACGTTGAAAATTGATCAAGGCCCGACACTCCCGTCCGTCTCCGCTCCTACCTTTTTCCGTTTCCCATGTTTGTAATAGCTATAAATAACGATGCCAAATATGACTTCCGTTATCCCTCCTGCCAATGCCGAAGGCGCAGGACCTGCTTTTAATGTGTACAGCAAGTACGCGGCCACTCCAAGCGCAGCGCCCAAAACCCAGTAAAGACGTATGCCATAAACGCTCGCAAAGGTCAGGTATCGCCCGGCTATGATGACCAACATTCCCTGGAAGAACCAGGACACATGGATCAATGAGAGTCCATAGGCTAAGGGAATACACATGATCATCCATACCGTTCCTTCCATGGCAAGCTTTCCCAATGGATTGCGCCTGGTATGCTTCCCTTTGATCCCCACCAGCTTTCCGATCCATGTTGCTAGGGGGAAGATGAGCATTCCACCAATAATTAAAACCCATATCCCTTTTTGATGCGACTGGTAGCTTACCACCAGGCCGGAACACAGCCAAACGATCCCCGAAACCAAAACACCGATCGCGCCGTGACCATAGCTATCGCTCATGTCACGCTGAGCTTCTTGCAAACTGTCCATATGTACGTTATTATCTGTTATCAATAGTAAATGTTACGCGCTAAACAACAAGGTAGCTTCAGCTGTCAACTTTATTCTGAGAGAGCACAGATGATCAGATGAGGAAAATGCCGCCTAATGAACCATTTCACGCTGATTCTTTGCAACCTTAGTGTACAGTTTAGCGACCTTTGCGGTTAACTACAAAGCTTTTTCTTTGAAAGTCGATTTTACATCACAGCTGAAAAATGTCAATTTTGCGATTAAGAAGACCGTCTGTAAACGAAAAATGATCTATGATGAATGCGATAATCGAACGAATTATCTACCAGGAAGAAGCCCTTCCCATCCGCCTGGAACTGGTGCGTAGCCTTGACGATCCCCAATTGCTGTGGGCGCTTATGAGCCATTACAATTGGGACGATGGCTTTGCCATTCCCCTGGAAACGGTCAGGCATGCGCAATGCGATCTTGGCTTAGCCCTGATGCTGTTCTGGGAATTTGATGAAGCGCGGATCTTCTACGACAACCCGGAATCGCTGAAAAGGGAATTTTACAACGAAACGGACAACGACTACAGAACTGCTTTTTGTCAAACATTGATCGACGGCATCAGGAACGGCCATTACCAGCCGGGCTCCAACAAATACGATACCGGGTTCTATGGCGAGGATCTCGATCTCGAAAATGCGTCCCGGCAAAGGATAAGGGCTATAAAAACAAAAAAAGCCCGTGAACGGTATGAGGAAGCATTCCTGAAGCCGCTACTTTAATGCTGCCCATCTGAGAGATCAGCACAAAGACCGATAGCTATTTTCCCTCCTCCTGCGCTTTCTTAAATATATCCCCCTTGCGGCCGGTTGCAGGCGGCGATGCACTGAGCACCTTCAGGTTGGCGCCTTCTACTTTAAAGATCACCTTCACCCCTGGATACGACTCCCCCGCTTCATCTTTGAATGCCGGCATTGTTACCGTTATCGTCTGTTTCGATCCGTCACATTGCCAGGCACCGTTGTCCTTTACCAGCTCCTGCTCCAACGCAGCGTTTTCCTTTTTGTAGACCGCCTTATGATGCGGCTGCAGGATAAAAGAGATCTGCTCCGTTTGCCCATTGGGATAGCTGATCTCATGAACGTAGGTGCCTGTTAAGGAGCCTGGTTGCGCCTGTACATTTATACTGCAAAGCGATATACAACAACAAAAAATAAAGGAAAGCAGTTTCATATTTTTTCATTTGACCGGTGTCCGATGGCAACCGTTATAAATTAATGATGAGCGGCAGTTGCCGAACAGCCTTTCAAGAGGCTCAGCCTCCGCACCTGTCCCCGGGCCTGTCGAAATTTCCCACCCAAGGTAAAGTACAACTTTAAGATCAATGCATCGACAGGCGGAAGCAAGCGGACACGCCTACCCCGCCAGCACCTTTGCCTTCTCCTGGTCAAATTCGGCCTGGGTAAGAACGCCGGCGTCCAGCAGTTCTTTAAGATCCATTAACGCTTTTTTCTTGTCCGGCAGCGGCCCTTGCACCGGCGGTTCCGTACGCGGCTTAGCCGGAACCGCTGTCACCGAAGGCGCACCATATTGCAGCAACAGAGCGACGATCTCGTTGAATCCCTTAATAGAAGCGTAATCTATCGCCTTTTGCTCGCGGGTATTCACAATGCCTGGAGCAGCGCCGAGTTCCAGCAGGGCTTTCACCATATCCTTTTTGCCGGATGCAGCTGCATAGTGCAGCGCCGTATTGCCCGACTCATCCTGTATATCGATGCGCGCATCCCGGTCGAGCAGCAGGTTTACCATGCTCAGCTGGCCATTCTTGGCAGCCACATGCAGCAGGCTTTCCCCGCCATAGTTATACGTATGATTAAAGCTGAAGCTGCTGCTCAGCGACAAGCTATTGGCCGTCTCCACCCATTCCAGGTAGCTGTTCATGCTCACCGTATCATCCGAAAGGGGCTGACTGAAATTAACCTCGACACCCTGGTCAAGGAAGAGGCTCACAATCTCCTTCTGGTTGTGCGCGCAGGCATACCATACCGGCGACAAGCCATTTTTATTCGTCACCTGCACATTCGCGCCCTGCTGTACCAGCAAGGTAATGAGTGCGCGATTGGCTTCATAGCAAGCGATAAGAAGAGCCGATTCTCCCGCATGGTTGGCATGATCGATGGTTGCGCCCTGCCCGATCAGGTAGCCGGCCAGAGGCACGTTTTTAGTGCGTACGGCTACAATGAGCGGACTGTCACCGGCTTTATTGGTTGTATTGACATCGGCGCCTTGGGCCACCAGCAGCTCTGCCATATCCTTATTGCGATAGGCGCAGGCGATCAGCAAAGGTGTCTCGGCCTGGTTATTTTCCACATCCGCTGTCACGCCCTGCGCCAGCAGCTTTTCGGCGATCTCCTTTTGCCCTGTGCGCGCCACCAGGTGCAGCAGACTATTGCCCTGCAGGTCGTTGATATCTGTTCTGGCGCCTTGCTCCAGCAGGTACAAGGCTGTCTGCTTTTGTTTCTGCAGACAGGCAAAATAAAAGGGCGTTTCCCCGTTATGGTCTTCATAATCCAGCGCCGCGCCCGCCTCCAGCAGGAGCTTTACCAGGTCGAGATAGCCATGGTGTGCGGCGTAATGCAGCCCTGTGCGTCCCTGCTCATCGGTATAGCTTACATCCACCTCATTATTGGCCAGCAGCAGCTCCGCTATTTTCCGTTTGCCGCCTTCGCAGGCTATGATAAAAGACATCGACATGTTCCGGATCGTTTTATTTTTTCAGTAATAGTTCTACAGTCTTGGCCTTGAGATTATCCTGTCCGGCCAGCAGGGCCGGCGTCTGTTCCGCATCGTTGGTCGCCTGTGCATCGGCGCCATGCGCCAGCAATAGCTTCACTTTACGGTACACCTGCTTTGCTGCCTCCTGGTCGTAATTCACATCGATGGCGCATACCTGGTGCAGCAGGGTATTGCCCCGGTCATCTTTTCGTTCTATGTCGACCACGCCCATATCCAGCAAGGCCTGCAGCCATTCCGAAGGTTTTTCGGCGATCCAGGCCACCGCACTTTTGTCCCGGCTGTAATAAGGAGAGACCTGGTAGACATCGGCGCCATCTTCGATTAATGCCTTAACCAGCGCGATATCCCTTTCACTGGCGCCGTAGCGCATCCTTACAGCACCAGACAACAAGGTTTCTTCTTCCTTGTTCCGGCTGTCGAAATCGGGCATGGCATAGGCCTTCATCTTTTCATACAGCTCCGTACCGGCTACCTGGTGCACCAAAGCCTGGTAATAAGCGCTCTCTCCTTTCTTATCCTGCTGGTTGGGATCGGCGCCCTGCGCCAGCAGAACATCGATATAGCCCTTTTTCATTTTGCTGATGGCCAGGTGAAGCGGCGTTTCGCCCACGATGTCGCTTTCATTGGGATCAATACCTTCGCCGATCAACAGCTCCAGGTAAGCGCTGCCCAGCTCTTCTTTAATGCCAAACTCCCGGACTACCTTATGCAGGTAATTGATCTCGTAATTGTCTTTGTACCGTACCATACAGCCGGCATCGATCAGTGTACGGATCACCGCGACCGGAGCCGCGCTCAGCAAGGCCAATTCCATTAGGGTTTTGTCCTGAACAGCATCGTTAATATTATCCAGTTGTCCCAGTAGCGTTTGCAGGAAAGTCAGGTCATCCGGATTATCCTCCAGCTTCCGGAACAGTGCAGGAAAAGGAGAATCATCCAGCGATTCGTATTCATAAAGGTCAGTTTCGATAAAGCCCTGGTCCACCAAAGCCTGTACCAGCCCAAAAGCCCTGGCCTGCGCCAGCACGGTATAGATCTGTCTGCGGTCAAAGGAAGCGATGTTGCCCGGTAAGCGTTCGCCCTGCTGTAATCGCGCTGAAGCTTCTTCCAGCTTGCTTTGCCTGAAAAGCTCGGTTAGTGTTTGCTGCGTCATAACTGATAAAGGTTATCGCCGCCTTTACCTGCCGGTACCGGTAATCGACCAGTTGCAGGAGCGGGCTACAAACAAACAAAACTTCAGGAATAATTCATGCAGACAAATGATAAATTAAATCTAAAAAAAGAAAGTCTCCCTCAACGGCGCTTTTAAGCAAGCAGAATAGCGTAATGCCCGCTACTCGGCCAGCCCGGTAGTCAAAGCCTTTTTCACCAGCATCGCGGTATTGTTGACATCCAGCTTGAGCATGATGCTGGTGCGGTAGTTCACAACAGTACGCAAACTAAGGAAACATTGTTCTGCGATCTGCGGTGCGCTGTAACCGTTCACGATCAGTTGCAGTATCTCTAGTTCCCTTGGTGTAAGGGTAGATTTAGAAAAGGAAGCTTTCTGGTCACGGATGCTCATCTGCCTGATTTTCTCCTTCATGCTGTCCTGCAGGTACCGGCCGCCTTCGTATACGGTTCTGATGGCCTCTACCAGTGTGCTGTTCTCCGCGGTCTTGAGCAGATAGCCATGGGCGCCGCGCTTAAACATATTGTTGGCATATAAAGCGCTGTCAAAATTGGTCAGCACCAGGATCTTAAGGCCGGGATAGCGTTTCAGCAGCACAGGCGCGAGCTCGTCGCCGGTAAGATCGGGCATCTGGATATCGAGCAGCAGCACATCGGGCCTTGCCGTCTCCATACCTTCAAGAAGCGCATTACCGTTCTTGTAGCTGCCCTTTAAGATAATATCGGGATAGCCCGGCAATATGTTCTGCAGCCCGTCAATGATCATCGGGTGATCGTCGGCTATAGCTATATGGATGCTCATGGATACGGTTCAAAGGTTTTTAAGCTTGCTGAAGTCAAATTCAATATGGGCGGTCGTTCCCTTTCCTGAACGGGAGGCGATAGATATATATCCCTGCAGGGTTTCTACCCTGCCCTTCAGGTTCGGCAGTCCGGCGCCTCTCCCGGGCGCATCGCTGTCAAAGCCACGGCCATTATCCTCAACCGTTATGCTAAGACGGCCACCGTGCAGCATGAGTTGGATCACGGCATAGCTGGCCCGGGCATGCTTTACAATATTCTGCACCAGTTCCTGGACAATGCGGTACAGGAACAGCTCTGCTGCCTTGTTGCAGGCTTCGGCTACATCGTATTGCAGGTCGACCTGCAGCTGGCTGCTGCTGTTGTTCTCGCAATACAGCAGCAATGCTTCCCTCAGGCTCTGGCGGGTAAGCGCATCGGGCATCAGGTTATGGGCTGTTTTCCGTACTTCGCCGGCAGTATCGGCCAGCATACCCGATACTTTGTCAAAACCGGCTAGGGTACGCATCTCAGGCTGCTCCTCCTGTATCGCATTCAGGTTCATTTTAATGGATGCCAGCATACCGCCGATACCATCGTGCAGGTCCTGGGCAATACGGATCCGCTCCTTCTCCTCACCCTGCATCATAGCCTTTAGCTGGCCTATTTCCTGCTCCTGTTCGAGACTGCGCAGCTTCTCTTCCTGGAAGCGCTTCTGGTGCCAGTTGCTGCGGTAAAGGCTGTAGAGCAATGCAGCCACCACGGCCAGCAGCACCGAGCCAGCCGAAATGCCGAGTATCCATAGATTGCGTTGCTTGATCTGCGTCTTCTGCCGGCTGATCTGGAGCGCTTTCTGCACGATCTCTTTGTCCTTTTGCGCCGTACGGTAACGTACTTCCAGCTGGTTCACATTGTACCGGGTTTCCTTGCCTTCCGTACTATCCTTCATCAGCTGGTAGCGTCCCTGATGATGATAGGCTTCTTTAAAGCGACCCTGCCGCGCATAGAGGCTGGCCAGCAGCTCATGCCCCTGCGTGATGCCCCTGACCACATTCATCGCCTCGGCCATCTCCAGGGATTGCAGCAGGTAATGCTCCGCAAGCCTATCCTTGCCCAGGGCCATCCAGGCCCTGCCCATTAGCGAAAGATTCGTGACTTTATAATTGGGATCTACCGCTCCCTTAAGAGCTAGTGCCTCTTCCAGGTACACGATCGCTTCCCGGTATTGTCCCTGTTCATTGCAATTGCCGGCGAGGTTGCTGAGCGCCAGGTGCTGCCATTGAAGATAATGCTTTCGCCGGGCAATCGCCAGGGCTTCCTTCAGATCACGTGTGCTTGAGTCGATCTGTCCCAGATTGGCAAAGCTATTGCCCTTGTTGATGAGGATCAGTGCCAGCAGGTGTTCGTGGTTGATGTTCCTCGCGATGGCTTCGGCCTTGCGCAGGTAAAAGATGCTTTTCCCGTCATCGCCGGTAATATCCAGCACACCGCTCAGGTTGGCATACAAAGTAGGCAGGATCGCCTCATTGCTCACTTTGTGCCGTTCGGCAAGCGTCACCGCAGCATAGTAATAATGCATAGCGGAATCGTACATGCCTTTGCGCTGGAAACGGTTGGCGAGACTGTTATATACCGCCATAGACAGCTCGTACAAGCGCAGGGAAGCGGCAAGATGCTGTACGCGACGGGCTTCGGTCAGCGCCTCATCGTAGCGGCCGGCATTGTTGTATAAGGTGATGATATGACTGAAGGCATCCATGGCCTCTGTAGCGCGCCGCTCGTGCACCGACAGGTCAAATGCCTTCCGGTAAAGGATCAGCGCCGCTTCGGGCCTGGAATTGGCCAGGCCTGCTCCCGAATCGACCAGTGCACTGATGGCCTTGGTGTCCTGCGCCGCAGCGCCGCCGGTAATACAACTCATCAGGCAGAGCAGACATGCCCCTTTCCCGTAAAGCGGTAAGTGAAGAAAAGACCTTAGGATGAATAAAAGCTGCCGGAAAAACAAATCATTAAAATAACTATGGATCATTCACTCTCTTTTCCTGGTGGTTAAACATTCGTTCTTTGTTGTGTCGTATCAGAACGAATAAAACATTTTTCACAGCAGGCATAAAAGTAGCAAATTATGAACAAAAAAGTAGTTACACTATTAGCCGGTATTATGTTGGTTGCCGCCCAGGGACAAGCCAGGACCGGCACCAACCGCAGCTGCCGGTTAACCCCTACCCTGTCGCAGCAGACACATCCGGTTTCACCGGAATATGACATCCATAGCTATGAAGGCTTCCTGGAAAATGCCGGACAGGTCACCGATCAGGCGGGCGGGGTCAGGGCCGACATTGACTTCCAGGTAAAAGGCAAAGGGATAAATATATTCATTGGCAACGGAGCGATCCATTACCAATGGGCGACGCCCCGGAAAGAGAAGAAGGCCGCAGGAACGGCGCCCCGCTTCATCGATATGTACCGCATGGACGTAACGCTGGTAAACGCTAATACCCGGGCCGTTGTGCTCAGGGAACAGCAGCTGCCTTATTTCGAGCAATATCTCAACAGCACAGGCCTGCAACCAGCACATGCTTATCAAAAGGTGATTTATAAAAACGTTTACCCGCATATCGACTGGGTATTCTATTTTAATGCCGATGGCCGGCTGGAGCACGATTTCGTCGTTCATCCGGGTGGTAAGGTATCAGATATCCGCCTGCAATACGGTGGCGCTACCGCTTTAGCATGCAACCAAGATGGCAGCCTTACCGCTACCACGCCAATGGGCCAGGTATCGGAAACGGCCCCCCGCAGCTATACAGACAAAGGCATTGCTATTCCCTCCTCCTTTGTGCTGGAAGGACAAACGCTCGGCTTCCGTACTGCGTCGTATACCGGCACGCTAACTATTGATCCTACACTGGCCTGGGGCACCTTCTACGGTGGCACCGGCGACGACTTCAATCCCAACCTGGCTACCGATCCCGAAGGCAATGTCTATATGTCCTTCGCGACCATGCATGGTAGCTCAGCGATCAATATCGTGACTACCGGCGCTTATCAGACGACACGCCAGGTAGCAGAAGGCGACAATAGCCCTTTCCTGGTCAAGTTTGACAGCACGGGCCAACGGCAATGGGGTACGCATTTCGGTCATTCCTCCTATACCCTTTACCCACGCGAAGTACCCAATCTCAGCTGCGATCCCTATGGCAATGTCTTCATCCTGGCCGATACCATGATCGCCAAATTCAACGGGGCCGGCCAGCTCAGCTGGACCAAGGGTCTGCCGGGCTATATCGAGTATGTGTATCGTACCGCTTCGATCCAGTGCGATCCTTCGGGCAATCTCTACCTTACCGGCAACGCCTACTCCGGCCAGAATGCGGTCTTTGGCACAGCCGGTACCTATAAAGATACCGTGACCGGTGACATGGATGTTTTCCTTATGAAATACGACAGCGCCGGCAATCGCCTCTGGGGTACTTTCTTCGGCGGCGAAGGTAGCGAACAGAACTATGTCGGCTTTGATCCGTTGGCTTGCGATGCCGCGGGTAATGTCTATTTGTCGGGACGGACCGGAAGCCTTACCGGCATTGCTACACCGGGTAGCTTCCAGACTACCCTCGGCGGTACACAGGATGCCTTCCTGGCCAAGTTCGACGGCCAGGGGCAGCTGCTATGGTCCACTTATTACGGCGGTAGCGGGACGGAAATGGGCGGCAGCGTAGTGACTGATGCCGACAACAATGTATTCCTGGCGGCTATCACCAACAGCACCACGGGCATCAACAGCCCCAACAGCTTCCAGGATACGCTCGGCGGCGGCAACGATTTTTTCATAGTTAAATTCAACAGCAGCGGAACACGCCAATGGGCCACTTATTACGGCGGTGAAAGTGAAGAATGGTACAACTACAGGGGCGGTATACTTGGACGTGACGTAAGCGGAAATGTGGTGCTCTATGGCTTTACCAGCAGCCCCGATGGCATCAGCACACCGGGAGCTTACCAGGAAAGCATTATGACCGGCGGCTACACCGTCTTTATGGCTAAGCTGAACACCTTGGGCAAAAGGCTTTGGGGTACCTATTTCGGCGGCGCAGGCGGCGGACAGATCGGCGGTTACATCAGCTTTTATGGCCCCAACAGCGCAGGCGGCGATATCAGCTGCGATGCTTTCGGCAATATCTATATCGCCAATTCCGCAGGTCCTAATGCAGTAGTTACCACGCCTAACGGTTACCAGCCACTATGGAGCGCAGGCAATACCAATGCCGGCATGCACGACGTTTTCTTATCCAAGTTCAGGGATTGCAGCATTGCTTTGCCCGGTCGCATCACCGGCGATACAGCTTTATGTGCCGGCGCCGCCAACGGTCGCTTTTACACTACGCCTGCTCCGGGAGCGGTATCCTATACCTGGCTCCTTCCCTCCGGCTGGACAGGAACCAGTACAGCCGACACCATCGCCGTGATCACTAATGGCAGCGGCGGACAAATAGGCGTGGTAGCTGTCGCGGCTTGCGGCGGTACCGATACGGTTTGGCAAAATGTAATCGTAAGAACTGCTCCGGCGCCGGTGATCGTCCGCAACGGCAATGTGCTGAGCACCGGGACTTTCAGTAGCTACCAATGGTATCATGACGGACAGCCTATAGCCGGCGCTACCGGCCCGCAGTACACTCTGACGGCTACGGGGTCCTATACGGTCAAAGTGAGCGATAGCTATGGTTGCAATGGCTTGTCAGCAGCGCTCCAGGTGACCACCCTTGGCCTGCATGATCCCCGGTCGCTGGCCGAAGCCATACAGGTATATCCTAACCCGGCCAGCAAGATTGTACACATCAGCAGCCCGGTAAAGCTACAGGTAAGGCTAAGCAGCATCGACGGCAGGAAGCTCCTGGAAATCGAGGAGGCGGCTACCATCGATATCGGTGCTTATCCCGAAGGGCTTTACCTGCTACAGCTTTCCGACACTAAAGGCAACCTGCTGAAGACCGTAAAGCTAACCCGTTCCAGGTAATCTTCTTTTTCCATCCCCGGCGGCGCCGTCGCCGGGGAATATCTCTTCTTTATGAAACGATTGTTAGCAGTATTATTGTTTTTAGTCGTCGTAAAAGCAGCGGCCCAGAAGGAGCACTATGTATGGGCTTACGGCAATGCCGAGGGCGTTGACTTCAATGCTGTGCCGGCAGCCTTCCGTCCCAGTGCGGTGGAGAACTATCACCATTATTCCGGAGCCGGAGCAGCCAGCATCTGCGACAAAGACGGGCGGCTGTTGTTCTATACCAACGGCGCGAAAGTATGGGACAGGGACGGTGGTACCATGCCCGGCGGCATCCTGCTTTCCGGTTATCCTATGGGCCCTATTTCTATGGAGAACGGAATATGGCTGGTGCAACAATCTGCAGCCATTGCAGCCGACCCGGCCAACAGGAACCGTTACTATGTGTTCCACACCTGGCGCAATGCCCAGCCTGACGGCCAGTCTTTTTCCGACACCTGCTCCCTGCTCTACTCCGTGGTCGATATGAGCCTGAACAGCGGAAGAGGCGCCGTGGTTGCAGCGCAAAAAAAAGTGCTGATCGATCGCGCAACCACCGGAGCACTAACCGTAGTAAGGGGCGAAGACTGCAATGCATGGGTGATCGCACACGATATTGCGGGCAATACGTTCAAGGCTTTCGAGCTGTCGGTAAACGGCCTCAACAGGACGCCGGTGCTGTCGTCTGCCGGTCTGCCCAGCCCTGCGCCTTATTATTTCGACAACAACCCTTACCTCTTTACACCTACCCGTACAGCGATCAAGATATCGCCCGACCGCAGGAAGCTCGTGCATTGCAGCAACCAGGGTTACGATGCCTATGGCAATGCCGGCCGCTCTTTTCTCCAGCTGTTCGACTTCAATGCAGCTACCGGACAGGTGTTGAACCCACTGACGCTGGTTAACGTACCGCTGAATACTAAGGCGGTGCATGATGCCTGCTTCTCCAACAACAGCTCCAAGCTATACTACGCCTGGCATT
The DNA here is from genome assembly GCF_003545715.1 of Taibaiella koreensis. GTDB lineage: Bacteria > Bacteroidota > Bacteroidia > Chitinophagales > Chitinophagaceae > Taibaiella > Taibaiella koreensis. Next base: position 268,595 of record NZ_QVNU01000007.1, on the reverse strand, counting down.
TTCCCTGCCTCAGCTGCGGCAGCGTGTCCCAGTTTGACCTTAGCCTGGCAACACCCGCAGCCATCCTGGCATCGGAGACCTATATCTCCGCAGGCGTTCCGGTAGGCATCAGCATCAAGAATGCCCCCGACGGACGTATATACATCGCCAAAAGCTATGGGTACAGTCCACCCTATGCACCGGCACGTGAAGGCTTGTTCTACATCCGTCAACCGGAGTTGCCGGGTGTCGCCTGCCAATTCATCAGCAACGATCTGCAGTTCGAATCATTCGATGACCGTACCGGTGCTTTGCCCAACGATATCGCCATATTGCCCAGGGACACTGCGACAACCTCCCATCCTCTGATCGTCTGCGGCAAGGATACCTTATGGCTGCAGGTCGATACCTTATCGACCAACATTAAATGGTGGGACAATACCAGCGCTTTCCGAAAGCCCGTAACCCAACCCGGCGTCTATACCCTGGAGTACCAATTGGGCTGTACCGATCATTTCGATACTTTCGAGGTCAGGTTCCAGCAAATGCCCACAGTCAGCTGGGATAGCGCTGGCTGCAACGATCCTGCGACGGCCGGCGCCTATGCCCGACCCCGCGACAGCACTTCGGTAAGTTTTATCTGGCAAAAGGGAACAGATATCATCCGCACGCGGCAGAGCCAGACCGGCGATACCATCAGAGGATTGGCGCCGGGACCATACGCTTTGCGTATGATCACCGCCTCGGGTTGCGATACCACGATCCTCTTCGCCATCGCTCCCTATCCCGGTGTGCAATTGTCCGTAGTACCGCAAACGGCAACGATCACTTATGGCGACAGCATTCAGCTGCAGGCCTCCGGAGCCCTGCTCTATTCCTGGTGGCCTTCGGGAACAGTAAGTAACGATACGCTTTCCGGTCCTTTTGTAAGGCCCTTACAGCCTACGGTATATACGGTCATGGGTTTGAATGCCTATGGCTGTCGCGATTCCGCAACAGTAAAGATCGACATCGATTACCAGATGCCGGTTTTTATACCCAATGCCTTTAGTCCCAATGGCGACGGGGTCAACGATATTTTCCGGCTGGACAACATCAGCTACCAGAAGCTGGCTGCTTTCAGGATCTTCAACCGCTGGGGCCAGCAGCTGTTCGAGACCGGCGATCCTCTGAAGGGATGGGACGGCACGCAGCAAGGCGTACCCTGCACTACCGGCACTTACTATTACCTGGTGGTAGTCAATTATCCCAATGGCGTCACCCGTACGTTCAAAGGCGACCTTACCCTGATCCGGTAAGCTGAGCCCAGGCGCATTGAATTAATCCAGATGGAAATTGAATTCAGGTCTTCTTATTTTGTCTATATTGCAACCGATGAAAAACGCTCCCATCTTCAGGCGGGGATCACCACTAATCTCCGGCACTTGTCCGCCACCCGTACGAGCGCTACTGCCGGCGCAAGCGTTTATGACCGTCTTTTATATTATGAACAGTACGAGGAGATGCTGATGGCCGTCAGGCGGGAAACAGAGCTGGCCTTCTTTTCACAAAGGAAGCTACGCAAGCTGGTGCTGGCCGTCAACCCGGAACTGGCCTTCCTGGTCCAACCGGCTCATTGATCATATTCCACTTTTACTATGGAGAAAAGGGATATCCCCAAAAAGTGCAAGCCTGTTACATTGAGCGGAGTCGAAATGTAACAGACTTGCATCCTTTTCAGGTAGCATGTACGGCTAATAGTACTTTTCATTCCCGGTGCTTCCGGGCAACAGTTTGTTGGCGCTGGTATAGTCTATGAATTTCTGCAGACGCTTCTCAAAAAGCGCAACGTCTTCCCGCGCCAGCACTATCGAGGCGATACGGATACGCTTATAGGCTTCGGGAAGCTCCTGGAAATAACGCCAGGCTTCTTTATTCTTTTTAATGGCCGTCAGAATATCTTGGGGGAAATGAAAAGGCGCAGCTGCTGCCGCTTCCAGCGCTTCCCGGAAATCGGGATGAACCTGGTCCTGAGCCAAAAGCAGGCTGATCCGCTCGATATTAAGCTGGGAAAACCCACCCTTTTTCTTACGGGGCGTCATCCGAAGCACCGTATGATCGTCATTGAGCACCTTCATCGTACTGTCGATCCAGTTAAAGCATAAAGCCTCTTCGATGATATCATTCATATCGGGCCCCTTCTCCTTTTTGGGGATCGCGAACCATACTTCCTTTTTTTCTTTGTAATGCTGCTGCAGCCATTGTCTCCAGGCTTTGCGCGTTTTGGGGTAAACGATCTCTGTGATATTGATAGCGGCCATAGGTATCCGTTTTATATCGCTAAATATAAGCAGGCTTTTTCAATATACCAGGCGCAGCGGCACATTATAGCAAGCAATATCATCCTGCTTCGTCGAGCAATTGCTGGAAAAGTGTTACAAACTGCCCTACATGATAACCATCCATCAGTCCGTGGTGCCCATGTACCGAAACGGGCATGGTCTTCCTGCCGTTCTCCTCCGACAATTTGCCAAAGGATATTTTGGGGCAGCTATCGGGAAAGCTATAGCAACGGGCATGAGAAAGGCTTGTAAACGAAAGCCAGGGGATCGCCGAAAAATGGATCACATTCTGCCCCGACACGGAGGGTACCAGACCCGTACTGCTTTTCACAGCCTCTGCCTCTCTCAGCGCCGCTTCATAAAAGCGCACCTCATCTTCATTAAAGTCCATGTATGCAAAACCGAAGGTGCCGTCGGGCCGGTTGATCGTAGGCGAGGCATGCACCTGGTCGTAATGAAAGACTTTATCACCGGCAATACGGTAACGGAAGGGCTCGATACGATTGGCTGCTTTAAGCGCACGGTAGAGATAATGCAGGAAAAAAGAGCGCCCCTGCGCCTTCGCCAGGCGATAAGCCGCTGTACAATCTACTGTAACGGTAACGCCAAAGAACGGCTCCTCAAAGCGGGAGAAGAATTGGTAGTGATCCTTTCGTACCCAGGTCTCCAGGTCAATTTCTTGTTTCGTGGTCAACATGATTCAAAATGTCTGTTATCGTGTTCAACTGTAAAAAACGGGGATGATCCAGGTTGCCTTCATAATGCTCATGGGCCCACATCGTATGATAAGGGATATGCGCAGCATAACCATTCAGCTCCAGCACCGGAATTACATCGGCCTTGAGCGAATTACCCATCATCAGGAATTCATCCGGTGTGCAATCAAGGCGCTTCAGCAGCTTGCGGTAGTCGTCGGCCTTCTTATCGCTCATGATCTCGATATGATGAAAATAGTCCAGCAGACCCGATTTCTTAAGCTTGCGTTCCTGATCGAGCAGATCGCCCTTGGTAGCAACTACCAGCCGGTAGCGGCCTTTTAAGGCCTCCAGGACTTCCCTCACCCCATCAAGCAACTCAATGGGATGCTGCAGCATTTCCTGCCCCAGCCGGATGATCTCCGGGATCAGCTTCATATCTGCCGTTCCGCCGGATATATCGTAGACCGCCTCGATCATGCTCAGCATAAAACTCTTGATGCCGTATCCGTAAAGGGGCAGGTTCTTCATTTCGATGCGGAAGAGCTCCTGTGATAAGGTATGGTGCGGCGCATAGTTTTCCAAAAGCGCACAGAATTGTTTTTCCGTTTCCTGAAAATAAGGTTCATTGACCCAAAGCGTATCATCAGCATCGAAAGCGATCACATTAATTTTGTCCTTCACCGTATTTTTGTTTTTTTACGGGGCAAAGCTCTGTAATAAAAGGGCAATTTAAAAGGACATTTGTCCCAGACCATTATATGCTGCATACTAACCCTACTTTTCTATCCTATATCGAGACCCTTTACCGGCAACAAGAGGACCCACCCGACATCGTGCTGAAAACCTTTACACGGGGCGATATGCTGTTGCGCCAGGGAAGCCGTCCGCCCGGTATTTACATCATCAGGCAGGGCGTTACGAAATGCTACTTCAGCGAGGACAATGGGAAAGATTATGTTGTAGCGTTCCTGGGTGCGGGAGAGATCGCCGGTGAGCTTGAACTGATCCGGAATACAACTTGTCTGTGCACGATAGAGGCCCTTACAAGCGTAGAAGCCTATGCTATCCGCAGTCCCTATTTTCGCACCCTGCTCGACAAAGATCCCGTACTGAACCGGATATTGCTGGAAGAACTTGCCGACCGCCTGGTGAATACAGCCAGCAGAGCTTCTTTCCAGCAACTGTATACTATGGAACATGGCCTGAAAAAGTTGCTGGCTTTCCGCGACAGGCAGCATGTCGATTTGAGCAAAGAGGATATGGCTGCATACCTGGGCATTACCTTACGCAGTCTTAACCGGCTGCTTAAGGAGATGCAGCCATAAGAAACATCAACGCCAGCCTCCGCCCAGGCTCCGGTACAACGCCACAACGGCCTGCAATTGCTGCAGCCTGTCGTTGATACTGTTGAGCTCGGCAGCGAGCAGGCTTTGCTCCGAAGTAAGTACATCGGTATAATTGGTATTACTGGTATATTTCAGCAATTCCTTGGTGTATTCCACCGATTTCCGCAAGTTCTCGATCTGGTGGGCCCTGATGCTCATTTTATCTGCAGCCGCCTGGTATTGGTATAAGGCATTCGATACTTCCTGACCGGCATTCAGCACGGCCTTTTTGAAATCGGCCAGGTATTCTTCCTGTTGGGCCTGCGCTATATGCAGGCGCTGCTTGTTGAGCCCGTTATTGAATATCGGCTGCGCCAGTCCGCCAATAATATTGGCGAAAAAAGAGCCCGGATCGAAGAAGCCGGAAAGACTATTGTTGTACAGGCCGGCCTGCGCAGTGATCGAAAGGGTCGGGTAAAAATAGGTCCTCGCAACATTGACCAGCTCGGCGCTGTTCCGCAATTGGTATTCGGCCTCCTGGACATCGGGGCGGTTGGCCAGCAGCTGCGCAGGCACGCCGGTACGCAGGTCGGTAGCAACCACCTCGCCGGACAGGCTATCACGGCTGATGCTGCCCGGGCTGCGACCCAGCAGCAGGCATAGTGCGTTTTCGGTCTGCCGGATGTTTTGCCGGATATCTGGCAACGTTACCTCGACCGAATAACGGTTGGCTTCGCTTTGTACTACAGCCGCTCCGGTCACTACATCGCTTTCCTTAAGCGTCTTCATCGTTTCCACATCCTGTTTCCGGTTCTCTACTGTTTTCAAGGTAAGCGACAGCTGGGCATCATAAGCCATGAGTGCATAATAATCGCTGGCGATATCGGCGATCAGCTGGGTTTGCACGGCACGCCTGTAAGCATCGCTTTGCAGGAATGCCGCCAGTGCCGCTCTTTTCGTGCTGCGTAATTTGCCCCAGATATCCAGCTCCCAGGCCGAAGCCGCATACAGCTGGTACACCTCCGTCCTACCTGCCTGCGCATCGGAAAGATGTTGCTGCGTTGTGCTGGCATTGGCGCTCAGGGAAGGGAAAAAAGCCTGTCTGCTCTGCGCCAGTACGGCATCGGCCTGTTTCATCCGGGCGACAGCTACCTGCAGGTCGAGGTTGTGTTGCAATCCTTCATCGACGAGCAAGCGCAGCTTACCGCTGAACAGTTGACGCCAGGGTACGGCCCCTATCGAAACGGTGTCGCCGGTACGGGTATCGCGGTACAGCGAGTCCGACACGATCTCAGCCGGTCTTTGGTAGGGCCGGGCTATCCTGCAGGCCTGCAGCAGCAGGACCAGCAATGCCACCATATACAAATACCGGTATGTAGTTCCTGTAAACATATCTTTCTTTTACAGCAGCGATCCGTACAAGGCCTACTGCTTGTCCTTTTTATTCGCATCCAGAGGCTTGATCAGCTCCCCGTTCTCATCGTACTGGTTGGTCTTTATTCTTTCCTGCAATCCCTGGAACAAAATATACAAGGCAGGGATCACAAACACACCGAGCAAGGTCCCGAACAGCATACCCCCTATTGCACCTGTGCCTATGGATTGGTCGCCATGCGCACCCACGCCCGAAGCGAAGATGAGCGGCATGAGGCCAAAAACAAATGCCAGCGAAGTCATGAGGATCGGACGTAGCCTGGCTTTGGCGCCTTCTATACCTGACTGTACCAGGGGCATGCCTGCCCTGCGCCGTTCGATGGCAAACTCCACGATCAGGATCGCGTTTTTGGCCAGCAGGCCAATGAGCATGATGATCGAGATCTGTACATAGATATTATTATCCATGCCAAAAAGCTTAGCAAAGACGAAAACACCCGAGAGCCCTACCGGAAGGGAAAGCAGCACGGCAAAAGGTAGGATATAGCTTTCGTAAAGAGCGCTCAGCAACAGGTATACAAATGCCAGCGACAGGATAAAGATATAAATGGTCTGAGAGCCGCTGTTCTGTTCCTCGCGGCTGATGCCTGAATATTCAAAGCTGTAGCCTGCAGGCAGGGAAGCTTCAGCCGTTTCGGAAATCGCTTTGAGCGCCTGGCCGGTACTGTAACCCTGGTTGGGCGAACCGTTCACCGACATCGAGCTGTAGAGGTTGAACCGCGTTACCGTTTCCGGTCCATAGACCCGTTTCAGGGTAATAAATTCTGTAACCGGCGCCATGGTACCGTCGCCGGCCTTTACCATCACATTATTAAGCTGCACCGTACTGGCGCGGTAATTGGTATCGGCCTGCATGATCACCTGGTATTGCTGGCCAAATTCGTTGAAGTCGGATACATAAGAGCTGCCATAGAATACCTGCATCGTGTTGAGGATGTCGGTTACCGAAACGCCGGCATCCTTACATTTCGCTACATTGACGCTAAGCTCGTATTGGGGAAAATTGGGATTGAACGAAGTCGCTGCATACTGGATCTCCGGCCTTTTGCCCAGGGCATCAAGGAAGCCCTGCCCCGTGCGGTAAAAATCGTTGATACTATGTCCGCCACGGTCTTGTATCTGGAAAGTAAAGCCACCACTGGTACCAAAGCCACTGATGGTCGGCTGCGACATGAAAGTGATCTGTGCGCCACGGATATGTGCCGTCTTTTGCTTCAGCTGTTTGATAATATCCTGGTCGCTTACGCCCGGCCGCTGGTCCCAGGGCTTCAGCCGTACGATGACCATGCCATAGGCGCTGCCGCTACCTGCGATAAAGTTCTGCCCGAGGGTACGCATGGTGTTCTGTACCTGCGGCAGGCCGCGGGCAATGCTGTCGATCTGCCGGTCCACTACCTGCACCCGCTCCATGGTCGATGCCGCTGGCAGGCTTACATTGACAAATATGGTGCCCATGTCTTCGCTGGGCACAAAGCTGGAGGGCGTTACCCGCATGAGGAAATAGAAGAGCGTCCCGAACAGTGCGATGATGCCCAGGCCGGTCCACCAGCGCCGTGACAAGGCCTGTATCGCACGCACATATTTTTTGACCAGCGCATCGTAAGCAGTATTGAACGCTATACCGAAACGTTGCATTAAGGTTTTTCGTTCGCGGCCTTCACCATGATCGGGCGGTTTGAGGAACATAGCCGCCAGCGCGGGACTGAGCGTAAGCGCATTGACGGCCGACAGCATGATCGCAATGGCCAGCGTGATGCCGAATTGCTTGTAAAATACCCCGGCAGAGCCGGAGATAAAGGTTACGGGAAGGAACACCGAGGCCATGACAAGCGTAATCGACACAATGGCGCCGGAGATCTCTCCCATGGCATCGACGGCTGCCTTGCGGGGCGAGGTATAGCCGCTTTCCAGCTTGGCATGCACCGCTTCGACCACCACGATGGCGTCATCTACCACGATGCCGATGGCCAGCACCAGCGCAAAGAGCGTGAGCAGGTTAATGCTGAAGCCGAAGAGATAGAGAAAGAAAAAGGTGCCGGTAATGGCCACCGGAACAGATATGCCATGGATGATAGTCGAACGGAGATCCTGCAGGAAGATCAGGATTACCAGGAACACGAGAATAAAGCACTCGATAAGGGTGTGCACGACCTTGCTGATAGAAGCATCCAGGAACTGGTTGATGTCGACAAGGTAGGTGAATTTGACCCCGTCGGGAAAAGATTTAGCCGCCTGCTCCATCACCTTCTTGGCATTGACGATTACATCGCGGGCATTGGAGCCCGGTGTCTGGCTGATCGAAATGCCTACCGACTGCTTGCCGTCGGTAGCCGTAGAGCCGGTATAGGTTTGCGCGCCCAACTCGATGCGGGCCACATCCTTTAGCCGCAGGTATTGCCCGTTGCCGGTAGCTTTGATAATGATATTACCGAACTGTGCCGGTGTCATGAGCGTACCGGTATAGGTAATTACATATTGAAAGGTCTGGTTGTCGTTTTCTCCGAATTTGCCCGGCGCAGCCTGAACGTTCTGCTCGTTGAGCGCGTTGGAAATATCGGTCGGTGTAACGCTGTAAATGGCCATCACATCAGGCTTCAGCCATATACGCATCGCATAGGTCATGGCCGACCCGAATACATTGGCCGCACCTACACCGTTAACACGTTGCAGCTGGGGGATTACGTTGATGGCCGCATAGTTCTGCAGGAAGGTTTGGTCATAGTCGGGCTTATCGCTGTACATGGAAATGATGAGCAGGTTACTGCTTTGCTGCTTGCGCACCGTTACGCCGGTCTTGACCACCACACCTGGCAATTTGCTTTGCGCGGCCGAAATGCGGTTCTGCACATCGACGGCAGCCTGGTCGGGGTCGCGGCCCACATCGAAGAATACGCTGATGCTGGCCGAGCCGGTATTGGTAGCACTGGACGTCATGTAGGTCATGCCTTCTACCCCATTGATCTGCTGCTCCAGGGGCACGATCACGCTTTGCAGCACGGTATTGGCATTGGCTCCCGCATAGGTGGCCGATACCTGCACCGTAGGCGGCGAAATATTGGGATACTGTTCTATGGGCAACTTGACGAGGCCCAGTATGCCCAGCAGCACGATCAGCACCGAGATCACGGTGCTGAGCACCGGCCGTTCTATGAATCGCTTCAGCATAGATTATCTATTGAGATGCCGTATCGTGCACCTGGTAGAGACTGTCTGTATTCACCGGCAGTGGCTTTACCGCCGTACCGTCCTTAAGATTAAAGCCGTTGAGCACAATACGGTCTCCCCTCACAAGCCCGCTGCGGACGATGAGGAACTGGCCGTCCCCGGTAGGCGCCGATTCGACTGCTGTGCTCAGTACTTTGCCCTCAGTGGTCAGTTTATATACAAAAACCTTGTTTTGCAGCTCATAGGTAGCGCTTTGCGGGATCAGCAGCGCGGTATCGTCCTGCCTTGGAATACGTACAGTGGCGCTGGCCCCACTGCGGATCAGTCCCTGGGGATTGGGAAAGGTAGCTTTAAAAGTCGCCGTACCGGTAGTGGTAGTGATCAATCCGCTGGCCGATTCCAGCCGTCCCTTTTCGCCATAGGGACTACCGTCGGCCAGCAGCAATTCAACAGGCGGAAGGCGCTGCAGCTTTTCATCAATGGTATTGCCTGGTATATGGGCCGACAAGCCCAGGAGCTGTTTTTCGTTCAGGGAAAAGTAGGCAAACACATTGCCCGTATTGGATAAGGTGGTGAGCGGATTGGTGGTCGTGCTGTTGACCAGGGCGCCTATCTTATACGGGATGAGGCCAATGACGCCGCTTTGCGGGCTCCGGATAAAGGTATAACCGATATTGGTCTGCGCATTGGCCAGCGTCGCCTGGGCCTGGGCAAGGGCTGCTTCTTTGGATTGTAAAGTATATTGCGCCGATTGGAGCTCGTACTTGCTCACGATGTCCTTCTGCACCAGAGGACGTACCTTTTCCACATCCATCTTTGCCGCATTCACGTCGGCCTCGGCGATCTTGATTGCCGCCCTGGCTGTGATCGCTGCCTGCTCATACTGCGGATTACTGATCTTGAACAGCAATTGTCCTTTGGTTACCGTGGCGCCCTCGGGCACATGGATCTCCTCCAGGTAACCGTCGACCATGGGCCTTATCTCGACCACCTGCTGGCCCTGTACCGTGGCGGGAAAATCCCTGTAGGTAGTGGCCGGACGTGGCTGTAAAGTCAATACAGCATAGCCCTGCGGCGCATTATCTTTTCCTCCTTTTTCTTTGTTGCTATGGCAGGATAAAAGCAGCAACGGCGCGATGGCGCAGAATAATCGTTTATCTGATAAATGGAGCATAGCAGAAGGAGCCGTTATCAGTAGCCTGAACAAATATACTGGCTTTCTATATGCATGTTCCTTCCCGGGCCTCCCTTAAGCAAAAAATTATTTGTTAATATATTTGAATAATAAAGCCGTAGCAAAGGAAGCTTCCGGATATTTGTATCCAGCATGAAGAACAAGCACCGCTTTATATCCGCCATTATTTTGCTGGCAGCAGTACTGCCCGTTATAGTATGGGGCCAGAACCGGAAAGCAGAAGTGATCCGGGCCTCCCTGATACCCAAAGATGGCTTTCCTTTCAGCAAGGAATGGGCTTATCCCTGGTATATCAGCAAAGATGACAACGGCCATTTTGAACACGCCATGGGAGAACCCATTAAGGCTGATGACACCGCACACCTTTACTTTACGGCCAGCTGCGAAACCAATATACAAGGGGTTTATAACTTCCGTTATTGCTATGCTTCGATGGACCGCGATACCCTGAAGCTCTTGTTTGAAGACGGTCTGCCGGCTTATGCCAGCTCTTTTGAAGTAAAAGTGTACAAGAAAAATTTTGAAGTGATTCCTCACCTGGTCTATCCTTCGCAGGAAAAAGCGACGCCGGGAAAAGTGCTGGATCAGGCTTTGACTTTAAGCGTCAATGGCTATGGTGCCGGCGGCTATATCTCGTACGAATTCCAGATTGCCGGGCACGAGGAAACGTATTACCTAAGGGGCTTTTTCAACACACCTATGGCCGGTAGACATTAGGCGCCCCACCGTATTCAACGCCATTCCATCAGGTAATCGCATAGTTCCTGTGTACTTTCACTGTTCTTTAGCCTTATAGGAATGACATGGTTATCGGCGCCATCATCTACATTATAAAGCTGTCCGTCGGCAGGAATAATGGCCAGCTTCCAGCGGTTAATGGCGTTTTCCTCACCTACATAGTCGGTGCCGATAAGCAGGTAGCGGCCATCCGGCGAAAAAACGGGATAGCCTTCCACATCGGTGCTCGTGGTCACCTGCTTCAGATTGCTGCCATCTGCCTGCATGAGCCAGATATGCTTGCCACCGGCAAAGGCAATAAGCGTGCCGTCGTTGCTGGCCGTAACATGATTCCAATCGTTAAAGTCAAGCGTCCTCACCACATCGCCATAAGTGTAGGTGTTGTTAAGCCTGTAGATAATATTACCTACTGTACACAGAATACTATTGTCCGGCATCCAGCAGATATGGCCTTTGATCTTCTGGCCACCGATGGTAACCACCTCGTGCAACAGCTGCCCTTGCCGGTTCAGGATGAGCAGGCCACGATCAAAAGTAGGCGGTACGGCGATCAGGTCTTTTCCCGGCGATAGCAATGGCTCCGTAAAGCTGCTCAGTGTGGTGCCCTGCTTCTTGAATTGCGAGAGTGTCTGGCCTGTATTCCGGTCGATAATGCGGTATAGCTCACCGTCATAATCGTTGGGGTCCTGCACCGACTGCAGCATAATGCTGCCGTCCCGGCTGATATCCCAGGCATGGCGATCGGGATCGTATTGCAGCGCTTTTGACCGCACACTACCCGCCAGGTCAAGCTGGTAAGTAACCGCCAGGCTATTCAGCTCCGACCAGTCGTAATAAATGCTGCCGGAGCCCAATGCAGCTGTGCTGTTGCCGTCGGGCGTATTGGCGTTGTCCTTTTTACTGCAGGATGACATACCACACAAGCCCGCCAACAGGAGCAAAACAGAGAAAAATGTTTTCATCATGTATTGTTTATCTCAAGATTTTACAAAAATCAGGGTAGCTGAATGGCCCTGAAATAATCGGCCTGCAAGGTGGTGCTGGCACTTACCAGGAAGCCGCAGACATCCAACTTGTCGCCATTAGCAGGCATAGAATAGACTTCCGTACCATTGATAAGAAAATGCATGGTGCCGTCGCGCTCCTCCACCCGTAACACATTGAAATCGCCTTTGACGATGGCAGCGCTTAAGGTGCTGCCTGAGATACCGACATATGCGCCATCAGCGCCGTATTTTCCTACGATAAAGACACCGTTATCTTTCACCTCGAATGTTCGCGCATTAACACCGTTAGCCGAAGCATTGTCATTCCAGCGGAGGCCGCCATAGGTGCCTGCTCCAGGCTTTACTTTTGCTTCTATAGCTGTATTGCCATTGATGCCGGCGAATAAAGATGAAGTGTAGAAAAAACTGACAAACTGTGTCTGCTTGTTCGTCATAGTATAGATACCGTTTTGCATGGCCCCGGCCCCTGTAGCATCTTCGCCCACGTAGAAGAACCCGTCTGGCTGGTCGAAATCCGTTTGGTAGATTATTTTTTCTCCCGGGGCCGTATCATTTTTTTTACTACAGCTGGTCGCTCCCATCAAGCCGGCCAACAGAATAAGGAAACTGCCTGTCTTTGCGAATACACTTGTTCTCATAGGTCTGATTTTTACCAAAGTTCTGTGACCGGGATACACCAAACAATCGGCAGAATTCCTGATTTTTATACCTCCATGTAAACCCTGAGAAAAATTCAGGGAATACCCCCATTCAATGAAAAAGAAATATCGGCAACTTTGTGGTAGCGACCAGATGAATACCAGCACCTATAGAAGAAAAACCATAATCATGACACCAGCCACTACCAGTATACCGGTCATCATTGTTGAAGATCATGCCATCTTCGTTGAAGGTCTTTGCAGCATCCTGAAACAGGTAGAAGATATTGTTGTCGCAGGCACTTTTACCGAAGGCAGAGCAGCGCTTGAATTTTTACAACAGCAACCTGCAGCCATCGTATTCCTGGATATCAGCCTGCCCGAGATGTCGGGGATCGACGTCTGCAAAGCCATTAAGGCCCTGAACAAGGAGATCAAGGTGATCGCCCTTACCAACCATACGGAGAAAAGCGTGATCATCGATATGCTGCAGAGTGGCGCCGATGGTTACCTGTTGAAGAATACGTCCAGAAACGACCTGGTAACAGCAATCTACCAGGTGCTGAACGATCAGTTCCTGATGAATCCGGAGCTACAGCAGATCCTCTTTTCCCCGGGAAAGAAGCCCAAAAAGGCGCCTCGTCTTACCCGGCGGGAGCAGGAGATACTACAGCTGGTGGGAGAAGGCGCCACTACTGCAGCTATTGCCCGGCAGCTTTTCATCAGCCCTCAGACCGTGGAGACCCACCGGCACAACCTGATGCAAAAATTTGAGGTCAGCAACTCTCCTTCGCTTATCAAGAAGGCCATTGAGTACGGCATGCTGTGAGCGGATCAGCCTATTTGCTTCTAAAAAGAAGAATACTCATATAAACATCCGGCAGTCCCTTATCGAGGGGGGCTGCCAGAATGATTTTGTTTAAGCCGTACCGCAACGATCTTATATTCCTTACTTTCCAGCCGGCTCATTTTTATAGCAAAAAATAACAAGCCACAAAATACCTGTAAGCCGGTATTTTATAGGCCATAGCAGCAGAGTAACTTTGGCGTAACCAATAATCAATATTTGCAAATCCCCAAATTAAGACAGGACATGATGAAAACAAGAATTTTACTTGCGCTGCTCCTGCTTGGATGCAGCCTCCCCGGATTACAAGCTCAGCAATGGTTCCGTTACACCAAATTCCCGGTCAATATCGTACCCAAAGATGTGACGATCAATAATGCCGGCACCTTGTTCCTGCTGACAAAAAGCAATAAGGTGTTCTATAAACCGCTTAACGGCGATTGGAAAGAAATACCCGGCCCACTGCCCGACAGCTCTTACTGGGGCACACCCGCCATTGCCGTGGAGAAAGCTTCTGACCGGCTTTACGTGGGTACCGATGTCTATCCCGGCGGTCTGTATGCTACATCGGACCTGGGCCGGACCTGGAGCAACTTCTTTATTGAAACAGGCTCCACCACCGGCTTACATGAGAACTACCGGTGCTTTACCGGCATCGATAATCCCGATCTGTTTTTTGCCGGCACGGTAGGTGGTGTCATCAAACTCACACACAGGGGCACTTCCGGGCATATCAGTACTTTCAGTAGTCCCTTTACCGCTACACCTGAAGCAATCCACTATACCCGTAACCATAAACTACTGATCGGCAGCTTTAACGAAGGCATATGGCTATCGGCCGATGATGCGGCAAGCATCATCCACACCAACTTCGGCACCAAACAGGTATATTGCTTTACGGAAGATCCGAACGGAAGGGTTTACGCCTTATGCCGCGACCTGGTTAATAACAGCACCCAGATCCTTTACTCCGACGCCTATATGGATTGGAATGTGATCAATGTTCCCAATAGCACGGAAGATTATACAAGCCTGTATTGTGACAGTGCAACAGCCAGCTTATGGCTGGGCGGCGCATCAGGCCTATACCAGACCAGCCTGAGCACTATATCCTGGCAGAGCGCCAATTTGAACAACGGCGTCCATAATGTAGTTGAAGTGACCGGCGACAAAAATGGCATCTACGACTTCAGTAATCAGTATATAGCACAAAAGCGGAACAATGCCGCTACGGCATGGGTTCCGATCGTTGAAGGACTAACAGGTGATATTGATAATATGTTTTTCAGTGCCGGCAATAAGCTGTTTTCCTACAAATACCTGTATTCCGAAACACTGGGATCGCTCGCACCGCCTGCCGGTACGCCACCGGCGCTCGGCAACTGGCGCCTGGGACCGGTGGGACCAGTAGGTTCCAATATTCAATTTGTTTGCGACGATAAACAGCACCCAGGTGTCCTGTATGGCTTTACGAGCCAGAAGAAGCTGTATCGCTCCGAAGATGACGGCGCCAGCTTTACCCAGGCGACGCTTCCTCCCGGCATAGATGCGCCCGGTACAATGGTTACCTTCTTGTTTTCGGGCCAGCAGGGTGGCTTATTCCTTTCCGGGGGATTCGGTTCCGACCCGGATCTCGGCAGCAAACTCTTCGCTTCTTTTGACAAAGGCAATACCTGGAATGAGACCGGCTTTTTCAGTTCGGCCGGTGTCGTTGCCGCTTCCCAGGATGCAACGGGACGCCTGTTTGCAATGGTGATCATCGATACGACACTTAACGCCAATTTGTACACTTCTGCCGATACTGGTCATAGCTGGAGCCTTGTGATGGAAGACGTATTGCCCTTTAGCAACCGTACGCTGGTCTCCTATGGCAACCGTACTTTCCTTTATTCCGATTGGGAGCTGTTTGAGATCAACCCGGCTAATGCAACACCCAATACACCCATTGCTCTTCCCTGGCCAACGGGCACTTCGGGCAGAGAGCTCCGCAATTTCACCGTAAGCCGGACCGGAACGATGTATCTCTTTAACGATGGGCTTTTCCGCACTTCCGACAACGGCCTCAGCTGGCAGGACCTGGGCAAGCCCGACATCGCAATGGACGATCACCTGAGCACATTTTCCCTCCAGATCGCTTTCGACAGCATTCCTTTTATTCTTCCCTGGCCGGTAGGCGCTGCGAACAAGGGTATCTACTATTGGCGCACGTCTCCATTTCTCAGTATTCGTAATGTGAGCAAAGAACACAATCTTGTAGTCTTCCCCAACCCGGCTGCCTATACCTTACAGGTGAAGACGGACTACAGGGGAGCCCTTTCCCTGCTCAACGTGGTGGGGCAGCAGCTCGGCAAATACCAGGTAAAAAAGGAGGACACAGAGATCAACCTTGCCGGGATGGCATCGGGCATCTATTTCCTGCGGCTTGAAGAAACGGGACAGACCATAAAGTTTGTCAAGCGTTAAAACAACTATCCTATACGAATAAACAAGCGGGCCCAGTTCATCACAGAGCCCGCTTGTTTATTCATCAAAAAATGGCTATTCAGCCGCCATAACCATGTGATAGAGATTGTAACCCGGCGCCCAATAATCGGTTACTATTTCCTGTGTCCGGAAACCGAAGCGCTCGTAAAAACGAAATGCCAGTTGCGAGGTTCTCACAACGATCGTCGTTACGGTTGGGATCTTTTTTATTTCCTGTAACCGGAAACGGACGAGTGCGCTGCCCCAGCCTTTTCCCTGTCCTTCAGGCTGAACCATATCCCAGGAGATCCTGGCGATAGCGCCTTCTTCCCAAAGATTAAAACCACCGCAAGCTACAAGGCGCCCGCCATCTTCCAATACAAAATAATGCTCCGCATCCCGTTGCAGGTAAAGTACAAGGTCCTGTTCTTCTTCGGGGGCAAAATAATCGGGTGTATTGCTCCGCAACAGCGCCAGCACTGCTTCCCCGTCTGTATCCTGGTACGCTCTTATATTCATACCGGCAAAGGTAACCATCTTACCAAAGCGCAGTCACACCGGTTCACAACTTAGCCAACCCTGTTTCCGTGCAGCCGATCGCTGCAAACGAAATGGCCACCGGTAAGGGATCGCAAAATATCCCGATATTTGTTGGCATGACAGCCAACAACCAGGATAAGATCATCATCCGGGCCTTAGGCCTGCAGGAGATCGACCGGATACAGGAGATCGACCGCTCAGAAGAGATCACAGAAAGCTACCGTCTGCTGAACGGAAGCCTGCAGCTAATGGCCACGCCTGAGTCCGTTTCCGGATTTGAGCAGGAAGAATTGGAAGGGATCATCAAAAGGCAAAAAGAGCTTTTACACCGTGGCGGTTCGGTGCTGGGCGCTTTTGACGGAGCTACCTTAGCCGGCGTGGCTTCGGTCGAACGGAAGATCATAGCACCGGCATGGTGCAAAATGGATATCCTCTATGTCAGTCGCGCCTACCGGAAACAACAGCTGGGTGTACGGTTGTTGCTGGCCTGCAAAGAGCTGGCCGGGAGCTATGGCGCCGGGGGGCTGTATATTTCCGCAACACCGACGCGCGGTACCGTTGACTTTTACCTGCGTCAGGGCGGTAGGATACTCGACACACCCGATCCGGAATTATTGCGCATGGAGCCGGATGATATCCATATCGTGCTGGCACTTTAAGTTAAATTTCTGACTATCCGGATATAGGAAACCAGCTAAAATAGTAGCAATAAAGAAATGATCCTTTAGGTCAATTATTAAAACGTTGATTTATGACCCTATGCCAGGCAATGCTGTATTAAAGTTGCTATCTGTTTTTAAGCCCGGGTGCGCCAGCCACAAAAAAACAGCGGAGCATTGTTTTTTTGCCGCCTTTTTTCTTTCTTTTTTGGCGGAGCAACTTTTCTCATGAGCGCCATAACAAGCAATGAACATAGATGCGAATAAAAAAGAAAAGATAGTAACACCAAACAAAAAGAGGGGTAAAGCAAAGCGTCCCAGCTGATATATATAGACGTGCAAAACTTTGTTTCCTTTATCCGGATAGTCAATATTAAATTTACCTGAATTGAAGCAACCCATGGCCACAAAACCCGAAACGATCGACGAATATATTGCCGGCTTCCCGGAGGCTGTGCAGGCAA
Source organism: Taibaiella koreensis (assembly GCF_003545715.1). Classification (GTDB taxonomy): domain Bacteria; phylum Bacteroidota; class Bacteroidia; order Chitinophagales; family Chitinophagaceae; genus Taibaiella; species Taibaiella koreensis. Next base: position 251,122 of record NZ_QVNU01000007.1, on the reverse strand, counting down.
TCCTGCAAAAGATACGCGCCACCATCATGAGAGCCTTGCCAGAAGCCGAAGAGACGATCAGCTATGCCATACCCGCCTTTAAGCTGGAGCATGGCTTTATTTATTTTGCCGGCTATAAACACCACGTTAGTATCTATCCGGCGCCTAGGGAGCACGAGGCTTTCAAAGCGGCGCTGGCAGGCTATAAAGGGGGAAAGGGAACCGTACAGTTCCCGCTGGACCAGCCGGTACCCTACCCGCTCATCGCCCGGATAGCAACATTCCGGATGCAAGCGGCGAGAGAGAAAGCGGCACATAAAAAGGCTACCAAGGCATAACAGCCGTATCCCATGAAGCGGATCCCGGTGTCTCTGCATAAAATTTTTTCCCGATCACCTGCGTCAATGCCATTGCAGCCAACTAAATAGTATCAACCTATGGAAAACTACAGCGTCGTGCTGATCATACTGGCCGTGATGCTGGGCCTTTCGGCTGTAGCGGAGAAGATCAGGTTGCCCTATCCCGTGCTGCTGATCGTGGCCGGCATCGCCATCGGCTTCGTTCCTTCCCTTCCCGGCGTCAACATTGATCCCGAGGTGATCTTCCTCATTTTCCTGCCGCCATTGCTGTACGATGCAGCGTTCAATATCCCCTTCCAGGAGTTCAGGACGCATATCAATACGATCGGCACCCTGGCGGTATCACTGGTATTCCTGACCGCCGGCGGCATTGCCGTAGTCGCCCGGTATATGATACCCGGCATGAGCTGGCCCTTATCCTTTGTATTGGGCGCAATCCTGTCGGCCACCGATGCCGTTGCGGCGCTCAGCGTAACCAAGGGACTTAAGCTGTCGCATAAGACCAGCGTGATCCTCGAAGGAGAAAGCCTGGTCAATGATGCTTCTGCTCTTGTCGCCTATCGTTTTGCTGTGGCTGCTGTTACCGGCTCCGCCTTCATATTCTGGAAGGCATCGCTGCAGTTCCTTTTGCTGATGGCCGGCGGTTTCCTTATCGGTGTTATTATGGGAAAGCTGCTGGGGCGCATTCTATGGTGGGTAAGAAAAAATACACTGGTCACCATCAGCTTTATGCTGCTGATGCCCTTTATTACCTACCAGATAGCCGAAGAGCTGCATGTATCGGGTGTGATCGCGGTGGTAATCCTGGGGCTGAGCATTGCGCGCTTCAGCAGGAAGGTATTTCCCGAGCCGCTGAAGCAGCAATCGAAATCTTTCTGGGACATTATCATCTTTATCCTGAACGGTCTGATCTTTATCCTCATCGGGCTTCAGTTCCCTTATGTATTGCATACTATTGACCGGGCACAGATCATTCCCTATATCGGCTATGCCTTCGCGATCACCGTCGTAGCGCTGCTCCTGCGTATGGCCAGGGTCTTCCTGCAGCAGATCAACCTGCAAAGGGCCTTCAACAGCAAACGCGGCCGTATTTCCGAACATGCCCTGCTCGACTTTGCCACCAGCCTTATCGTCACCTGGTCGGGCATGCGGGGTATTGTCTCACTCGCTACTGCTATCGCCTTGCCCCTCACCCTCAAAGATGGCAGCCCTTTCCCTCAACGCAGCCCTATCATCTTTATCTCCGTAGCCGTTGTTCTCTTCACCATTATCGGTCAGGGCATCACCCTGCCCTGGATCGTGAAACGGCTGAAACAACGGGAGGCAGCCCCAGAGAAGAGCCCGGCGGTAGACTAATCCGGCAAACGGTGCTACCTTTACATTATGACTATAACTGACAATAAGCAGGTAGTGCTTCGCTTCAACAAGGAATTTATCGAAGGCGGCAATACTGCCATCCTCGATGAGATCGTTGCCCCTGATTTCACCAACCATACCGCTGTGCCGGGCGTTCCGAAAGATGTATCGGGACTCATCCAGTTCATAGGGATGCTCCGTACAGGCTTTCCCGATCTCAGAGTAGACATACTGGACCAGGTAGGCGAAGGCGACCTGGTAGCCAGCCGCAAAGTGCTCCGGGGCACCCACCTGGGCAACATCATGGGCCATGCTCCTACCGGTAAAGAAGTGATCATGAACGTGATGGACTTTGTAAGGCTTCGCGACGGCCAATATGTCGATCACTGGGGACGGAATGATGTGATGCAAGTGATCGGGCAGCTCTAGAAGCTATCGCTATCTATCGCAGGGAAAATTGAGTAGTTCTACTCAATTTCAAAATTGAGCGCTTGTACTCTGGTTGTTTTGCAGCAGGTTAAATAGTTTTGTTTTCATCTTTTTGATTCATCTCATCAGGCACCGGAATGAGGAAAGAAGGCACCACGTAGCAAAGCCATTGATCTATGAGAAAACTATTTACCCTGCTGTTGATCCTGTATGCTTTTCCGGCCGGCGCCCAGCACGGCTGGCATTTGAGAGAGAACGCCATATGGAATTTTGCCGATTCCCTGGGACTCGACTTCAATAGCGGCAGCCCCGATACCTTCAGCGCTACTGTTCCTTCTTCCTACAATTGTATCGCATCGGTATCGGATCCCGGCGGACACATGTTATTTTACACCAACTCGGAATATATCTGGGACCGTAACGGCAATGTAATGCCCGGCGGCTACCTGTTATCTTCCCCCATCATCCCACCGCCCGGCTGGGTGTTGAACGATCCGTTTTTCGATGCGACCTCTCATGGCGCGCCGCAGGGTGTGCTGATACTGCCCGTGATCGCCAATCCGAAGCAATATTATGTGTTCACCCTCGCCGGTTATGTATTCGGGGAAGATATCGGCGGCCCCACCTCCTTTATGTGGCTCAATTATTCGATCGTCGATATGACGCAGAACAGCGGCCTGGGCGCCGTGATCAGCGGTCCGCATCTTATCGATACCAATATGAGCGCTCACATGACCGCTGTTCCCGGCGACAACTGCAACATATGGCTGCTGTGCCATGAGAAGCGGGCGCCCCGCTTCAAGGCCTTTGAGATCACAGCAGCCGGCATCAATATGACCCCTGTGATCTCCAACACCGGCTTTGCACCTGTAGTAATTCCCGACCTTGGCAATTACAGCCACGGATATGGCTCCATGGCCGTAACACCCGACCGCAAAAAGCTGGCTTACACCAGCCCCTACCAACTCTTTCCCGAAACGAATGGCGGCAAGCAGGAGTTGTTCGACTTCAACACCGCTACCGGCGTTGTGTCCAACGAATTGCTGCTGGACAGCTTTTACAGCTGGGACCTCGCTTTCTCTGCCGATAATTCCAAGCTCTATTTTACCTCCTGTAATTTTGTGGATGACGTCAACAGCCTTTATCCTTTTCAAACCCTGTTGTACCAGTTCGACCTCAGCCAGCCTACACCGGCCGCCATCGCTGCTTCCCGCGTGACCGCCGATACGATCAAATCGCCCTATGCTGTCACCACACCCATCCGGCTCACAAGAGACGGCAAGATCTACTATATTATGTCCAACAGCGCGGTGCCTGGCGACGCCGACTACCTGGGCGCCATACAGCAGCCCAACCTTGCAGGAACCGCCTGTGACAATGAGCCGCATGCCGTGCTGATGCCGCACCGTCTTTATCCCGACGATAACACCTCCGGTATCGGTTGCAATGGCTTTGTACGGCCCATTCCTGCCGATACGCTGTTTGGACGAAAGGATACCATCATCTGTACCGCGGGCGACAGCATACGGCTGCAAGGGCCGCCGGCACTATACTACAGCTGGAATACCGGTAGCACGGATACCGGCCTGACGATAAAGCTCCCGGGCACCTATTGGGTCGGCAGCGCCCAGACCTATTGCCAGTACCGTATCGACACCTTTGTAGTGGCGCCACCGTTTACCTTCAGCCTGGGTAATGATACGGTGATCTGTAACCAAAGCGCTTTCGAACTGAAGGCACCCCCGAGTGCTGCGTCCTACCAATGGCAGGACAACAGCACAAGCCAGCGCTTTATAGCCGATACGACCGGTCTGTATTGGGTGAACGTACGGCAAAGAGGCTGCCAAAAAGCGGATAGCATCTATATTTCGTTCAAAGACCTGAGGATGGATCTTGGCTCCGATTCGACGCTGTGCCGGGGCGTCCCGGTTGCGCTCACGCTCGACGCCCGTGTAAAGGATCCCAATGCAACCTTCCTGTGGAACACAGGACAAACAGGCGGCCTATTGCCCGTTACCGATACAGGCTATTACGTTGTAGACATTTCAGATGCGCCCTGCGTCTTCAGCGATGCCATTCATATCGGCGACGAAATATGCAGCTGCATACCCATGATACCGACGGCATTCTCCCCTAACCGCGACGGGCTCAATGATGTCTTCGGCATTATATTCAGCGAAGGCTGCCCCATTAAACATTTCCGGTGCTCGATCTATAATCGCTTCGGACAGCGTATTTATTCCAGCAACGATCCGGGAAAAGCCTGGGATGGCACCTGGAACGGGAAGCCGGCCGATGTAGGTACTTATATGTATGCTGTGACCGCAGAAACCGGTACACAAGGCAAAGTATACCAATTGAAAGGAGACATTACCTTACTCCGGTAACCGGGGGGCTGTGAAATGAGCAGGGAAAATGGTATTTTTAACAACAACCGTTAAACCAGTCATTGCCTTCGCTTCATGTTCCGGATAGACCGATGTAATATTCCTGCTGCTTTATGGCGCGCCTGGCGCGGGACCTGTCTGCTGTTGGTCTGTCTGCTGATCATGAGCCAGGAGGTACCGGCGCAGGAAACACGGGGCCGGCTGCATACCCGTATTACGGCGACGGATTCTGCAAATATCTCTTCCCTGATCAATAAGGCTAACGCCTTCCAGGGAAGCGATCCCGACAGTACTATCTTCTATGCCCGGATCGCCCTGAGTAAAAGCCTGGCGCTAAACTATGCCTTCGGCTCGGGATTGTCTTTGGCCAATATGGCTACAGCATATCGCAACAAGGGAGCGCATGCACGGAGCCTGGCACTATACCGCGAGGCGCTTACGGTGATCGCGCAGCAGGAGCAAGACCGGGAATATTACCTGGCAGCCACCTATAATGCTATGTTCGGCGTTTTCTTTCACCTGGGAATGTTTGACAGTGCGGCACTGAATTGCTACAAGGTGATCACACTATATGAAAATGCAGCGCCGGGCAGCATTAATCCGCGGGGTAGCCTGGTCGATCCGCTGATCGACGCGCAGCAATACCTGGGCATCTGCTGGCTGCAGACCGGATACCCGGAACGTAGTCTGGTCTATATCGGCAAAGCCGAACAGCTGTCCCGGCAAAACAAGCATCAATACCAGCTGTTGAGCATCCTTACCAACAAAAGCAGCACCTACTGCCGCCTGCAGGTACCTGAAAAGGCCATTGCCGCGGCCACCGAAGCCCTGCAACTTGCAGACCGGAACAAGGACCACAGCTTCGATTACATGCTGCACATTAATATCGCCGCGGCCCTGCTGCAGCAAAACCGGAACGACAGCGCCATCGCCCTGCTCCGGAATTACCTTCCGGCAAAGGCCGATCCTGGTGAAGCGATCGACGCAGCCTTTGTGCTGGGGGATGCTTACTACCGGCAGGGACAATACCATGAGGCCATTGCCATATTGCTACCGGCTATCCGGGCGGCCCGGCAGGCAGAGCAGCGCTATAATCTCACAACGCCTTACCAGGTGGTCGCTGCAGCTTATGCCGCATTGGGCGATCATAATGCCGCCTACCAGGCTTTAAGCACAAAGGAGCTGCTTGAAGATACCCTGACCCATAAAGCCACCGAGGTAATGAATATGATGGATGCCGCATTGCAGAGCGCCGGAAAAGACAGGAAGCTTAGCCAGAACCAGGTACGGATCAACCGCCAGCAGCACCGGCTGGAGCAACAATACCTGTGGATTACGGCGATATCAGCCGGAGGCCTGATGCTCGCCTTGTTACTGCTCCTGTTGTACCGTAATGCCCGGAACAAAAGACTACGCCAGGAGAAGCAGCTGCAGCTGATGAGCAAAGAGCAGGAGGTGCAGCAGTTGAAAGCCATCATGAAAGGAGAAGAGCAGGAAAGAGCACGGTTTGCGCGTGAGCTGCATGATGGTTTCGTAAGTCAGCTATCGGCCATACGCATGAATTTTGCTGCTATGGATCATACCCATCCGTCGCCGGAACAATATGGAGAAAACCTGTCGCAGCTGGACGAAACGATCAAAGAGCTCCGTAAAACCGCACATAATCTGATGCCCGAGATACTCCTGAACGCCGGGCTAAGTGAGGCTACCCAGCTTTATTGCGACCGGCTCAATCAATCGCATGCCCTTTATATTGATTTCCGGAGCTACGGCTACCTTCCCAAACTGGAGCCTGCGTTTGAATTACCCCTCTACCGGATGATCCAGGAGGCGATCCAGAATATCATCAAACACTCGGAAGCCGATCAGGCGATCGTACAGTTCAATTATGACAAAGGCATACTGGGTATTACCATTGAAGATAACGGCAAAGGATTTGATCGGCCGGCAGAAAGGTCTACCGGCGCTGGGTTGTATAATTTCCGTACCAGGGTAGAAAGCCTGGGCGGGCAGTTTCACTACAGCAGCGCGCCCAACGAAGGGACAACGCTTTATTTCGAATTTGACCTGAGCACACATGAACAATAATCTTCCTATCATACGATTGACCATAACTGATGATCATCCGATGGTCATTAGCGGTATCAGGAATATGCTGCACTATTACCGGCATATTGAAGTGGCGGATACTTACACCAACGGCGCTGCGTTGATGGAAGGTCTCAAAACAAGCCAGCCGGATATCCTGCTGCTGGACCTTCAGCTTCCCGACATCAGCGGCAACGAGCTCATCCGTCTCATAGTAAGCCAATACCCCGCTATCAGCATACTGGTGATCACCAGCATGGAAAGCATGTTCCATATTAAGGACGCGATGAAGGCAGGAAGTAAAGGCTACCTGCTGAAAACCGCGCCCCGGGAAACGTTGCTGGAAGCCATAGAGACAATTTACCAGGGTGGCGAATACCTCGAGTCTTCGTTAAAGGAGCAATTGCTACAGGAGATGCTGAAAACGAAGCATGCGCCGGCATCCCCACTTACCCGCCGGGAAAAAGAGATATTGCAGCTAATCGCCAAAGCACTTACCAGCGCAGAGATCGCCGCTACATTAAGCATTAGCACCCGCACTGTCGAGAACCACCGCTTTAGCCTGATGCAAAAGCTCAATGCGAAGAACACCGTAGGCCTGATCCGCGTTGCGCAGGAAAAAGGGTTTATTTAAAGCTGCTTTACTCTCCCAGGCCCAGGGTAAGCGCCTTCTTAACGAGCTCGCCGATAGAGCCCACTTCCAGCTTGGTAAAGATACGTGCCCGGTAATTGCGCACCGTATTGTAGCCCAGGAACAGGCTGTCGGCGATCTCCTGGTTAGACTTTCCGGCAGCAAGCAGACGCAGTATCTCTTTTTCTCTTATCGTCAGCGATAAACGGGCATAGATATGCTTGTGCCGTTGCGGCTGCTCTTGCTGAAGCTTATCCTGCAATGCCGGCTCAATGTAAGTTCCACCCTGCGATACGGTTTCTATTGCGTGGATCAGTGTGGGCTGACGCGTTGTCTTCAGTAGGTATCCTTTCGCACCCTGGCGCAGCATCGTATTGACATAAAGGGTGCTGTTGAAATTGGTCAGCGCCAGCACGGCAATCCCGGGATACTGCTGCAGGATAAGCGGCACCAACTCATCGCCGGGGGTTCCCGGCAGCTGTATATCCAACAGCAATACATCGGGCTGTTGCAGGGGAAGGTCCGCCATCAGGGATGCACCATCATTGAAGGCGCCGATCAGGCGGATATGCCGGTATCCCCTGAGCATATTCTTCAGGCCGTCTATAATCATCGGGTGGTCGTCCACGATCATGATCTTGATCTCCATAGTCCATTCTCTTTTTATAAGCTCAGGCGCCTGTGGCCGATAGGGTCACATCCTTTCGCGCAAAGGTTACCATAATGCAGGTGCCCACACCAGATTCCGATTGTATATTCAGGTTGCCCCCCAGGGTCCGCACCCGGTATTCCAGGTTTTCCAGTCCGAAGCCAAAGCCGCGGTTGTCTGTATCGAAGCCCCGGCCATTGTCTTCGACCATCAGGGATATCCTATCGTTTTCCTTTTCCAGCGAAACGATCACGTGATCGGCGCCCGCATGGCGGATCACGTTTTGTATCAGCTCCTGCACGATGCGGAAAAGCATATTGACATAGACCGGGTTGATCGCTTCCAGGTCGCCGTGCCGGTGCAGGTCTATGCAAAAGCCGCTCCTGTGGCTTATGGTATCACAGTAATACTGCAAAGCTTCGCCAAGGTTTTTGCGCAGCAGAGCAGATGGCATCAGGTTGTGAGCCGTCTTGCGCAGCTCGTCGGTAGTATCTTCGATCATCTGCATCACATCGAGCAGCTCCTGCTTATGACTGAACTCGTCTTTGCGGGCCGCCTGCATGTTCATATTCACAGCTGCCAGCATACCGCCTATGCCGTCGTGCAGCTCCTGGGCCAGTCTTATCCGCTCCTGCTCTTCTCCCTGGATCAGGGCCCGCATCTCACGGATCTGCTCATCCCGGAGCATCAGCTTTCGCTTTTGCCGGAAGCGGTTGTACAGGAACAGGCAAACGAGCGCGGCCAGTAAGGCAAACGCTACCGACAGGGCAACAATCGTATTCTTCCGGTGCAGCGCCTGCTCCTGATGCTCCATCTGCAGCTTATTCCGAAGCAATTCCCGGTCTTTCTCCGAGGTCCGGAATTTCACTTCAAGCTGCTGTACATTTTGTATCACTTCGTGGTTACGAAAACTGTCGCTCATATGCGAGTAGGTAACCTGGTGATGAAAGGCCTTGTTGTAATCACCCAGCGCCGCATAGATCTGGGCTAGTTTCCGGTTGCTCTCGATGAGGTCGCGGGAAATACCGAACTCCCGGGCAAAGTCCAGCGACAGGGAAAAGTACCTTTTGGCCCGTTCCATATCGTTCAGGGTATAGTACACTTCGCCCAGCGTAAAGACCGCCATATTGCGGTAATATGGTGCTATGCCCGTTCCTTCTATTTTAAGGGAACGTTCCAGATAAGGGATCGCTTTATCGGGCTGTCCCATATTGAAATACAGATCGCCGATATTATTGAGCGCCACCATTTCCCATTGAATGAAATGCTCTCTTTGGGCTAGCGCCAGGGCACGGTAGGCAAGCTCGAGGCTTTCGGGATAGCGCTTCAGACTTCTCAGCAACTTTGCTTTATTACAGTAGACACAGGTAAGGATACGGAAATTATTGTCCCTTCCGGCAATCTCCTGCGCCTTATCCAGATAGTACATGCTCCGCTGCACATTAAGCACGCTGTCGGGCAGCAGGGACAACAGGGCGCCGTAGTTATTATATACCGTAGCAAGATAGTCGGGATGGTACTTAACAGCAACGGGAATGGCGTTCAGATAATGGATGCCTGCCTTATCGTATTGCTCCCGGAGCTGCATGAGCTTGCCCAGGCCTGAGTAGATCACATCCAATGCCGGCTCCAGGGCTACAGTATGCCGGCACAGCCAGAGCTCCCTTTGCAGTAGCGCTTCTCCTTCAGGTCCGCTAAGCAGCGGCAAAATGGCCTGCAGCCCCTTGCGTATCCCGGCAGGATAGAGCGCCTGCCCGCTCCTGTAAAGCGCAACCCTTAGCAATGCGATCGCACTATCGGGCTGCGTACCTGTTATTTGCTGCGCCCTGGCGATATGAGCTGCTATTGCGGCAGTGTCTTCAGGCTTCCCTGGTGTGAGCGCATACAGCACAGGCCTGCCTTCCTGTGCAGCCACATCGGCAACCAGGCACAGCAACCCTGCCAGCATACAAAAGACAGGCTTTGCATACGGTTTGCATAGTATAGACAGGCAAGCGCCCGCCCTTCTGCAACAGGCGGATAAATAGGACAACAATGGCAATTGTAAAGGGGTTAAATCATCTGCTCTAATGTATGAAAAATTATTTTATGATACACTTGTATCTAGGCTGCCGTATGCAGCAAAAGTATTTTTGTTCTTTGTATCCAACGCTTTTCCTCCATGAAAAGTACATTTTTGAATTCCTTTAATAACCCAATATGAAAAAGACGGCTATTTTTTTCTCGGCGATGGTAGCAGGACAGCTGGCCCTGGCGCAAACACAGATCCCCAACAGCAATTTTGAAGACTGGACGACTGCCGACAACGGTACGGATTCCCTTGTTGGCTGGAGCTCCAGCAACAATGTGGTCATGTATCCGGTACGCTCCCTATACAAAGAAAGCGGGGCTTACCAGGGTTCCTATGCAGCAAAAGTGAACACCGCACCTTTTGGCTTTGTACAATACACCACGATCGGTATTCTGGTCAACGGTAATGGCGCCGAATTTAACTATGGCGGCGGGGGCGGCGGCGCCAATGTCAGTTACGTTTCCGGCGGGGGCACACGAATATCCATCAAGCCCACTGAACTACGCGGCTTCTACAAATACAATACAGGCTCAGCCGCCGATCAGGGCACAGCACGCATATTGCTGACGCGATATAATGTTGACGACAATAAACGCGATACGGTAAGCGATGCCACACATACCTTTTCCCCACAGGCAACTTATACGGCATTCTCTATTGCGCTTCCCGATATGATGCCCGGCGTAACGCCCGATACGATCACTACGATCTTTTCTTCCTCCAATGCGGCAACAGTGCCTACCAACGGTGTGTTCAGCGACCTCACCCTCGACAGCATCACATTGTACCGGGCGCCGGCGCCACCTGTAGCCGATTTCTCTGCTACGCCTGTGGCCGGTAATACCAATGTAACAGTAGTCAACTTTACCGATCTCAGCACCAATACACCTACCGCATGGGAATGGACCATAACACCCAACAATGTTGCCTACCAGTCTGGCACAAGCGCCACATCCAACAATCCCAGCGTGAAATTCACAGCCGCAGGTACCTATACCGTTAAGCTGAAAGTGACGAACGATGATGGCGAAGACGATATAACCAAGACCAATTATATTACCATCACCAATAGCACCGGTATCGATGAAAAGACTTTACTGGAAAGCACGACACTCTACCCCAATCCGGCAAAAGACAAAATTGAGCTGGATGCCCGTTTCCTCGGAGCCGAGCTGAAGATCAGCGACCTCAGCGGAAGGACATTGCTCTATATTGAAAAAGTAAAGAATAAGACAATCGACATCAGCGCGCTGACAGAAGGCATATATCTGGTCAGCCTGACGCAAGACCAGCAAACCCGCTCGGGCAAGCTGCTGATCCGGAAATAGCCAATGAGTAAGTAGTGTTTCTGTTTCAGAGGGGCATGGATAAGATCCGTGTCCCTTTTCTTGATCTCAAAACCGGGTAGACATCTACATCTCACAGTGCCGCGGCGACGCAGCGGGAGAAGAAAGCCTAATAGTCTTCCGTAAAACGGTAACCGACGCCCCAGGTGGTAAGGATATACCTTGGATGCAGCGGATCGGGCTCTATGCGGGCGCGAAGGTGACTGAGCGCGGATGTCAGGGTATGCTCAAAGCCGGTAAAACCCAATCCCCATACCTCTTTCAGCAGGCTTTCCGCAGCGAAGGTTCTTCCGGGATGGGCCATCAGCACTTGCAAGAGGTCAAATTCCTTATAACCCAGCTCCAGCAATGCACCGTTCAGCGTTACCTGCCGGTTGGGCCCATCCAGCCGCAACGCTCCTCTTACAATGACATCCGGCACCGGGCCCGGTGCTTCCTGTTGCAGGGCGGCGCTTTTCATCAAAGCTTTCACACGGATAAGGAAGCTGCTCATACTAAAGGGCTTCAATAAATAATCGCATAAGCCTGTGGGATCGGGGATGATCTCTTCCTGATGAACAACGAGGATCAGCATAGGCGTACCAGTCTTTTCCCGTTTGAGCTGTACCAGCGCTTCGGCAGCAGGCATATCTGTCAGCTCCATATCCAGCACAATGAGATCGTAATGCCTTTCATGAGCCAGTACAAGCCCGGCAACAGCCCCTGACGCATAATCCAGGCTGCAGCCATCCGCTTCCAGCCGGGCGCCTACCAGCTTTGCGATCTTCTCATCTGCCTCGATCATCAGTATCCGTTGCATAAGGTCCTATTTAAGCAGATAACAACCAGAACATCTTATAGCAATGTAATATTAAAACCGGACATAATAAAGCAATAAACAGTAAGGGCCATAAAAAAACCTCCGTCGAAGGAGGTTAATTCAAAATACAAATTCCAAATTTTAAATTTCAAAATGCAAATTTGAAATCCCAATACGCACCACACAATACACACTACCCGATGCCTGGCTTCACGAGCGCATCATCTCTTCCCTGGCTTGCACACTCAGCTGGTCGTATTGGTCACGCAGGCTGTCCTGCGCATGATACAGCGCTTCATGAAATTCATCACAGCAAGTCGATACTGTAATAAATCCTTCATCGTTGATATAAACATTGGGATTTTTGCGATGGTTGATGCAATAGAGGCCCTGTAAGCCTTTCATGACAAAGTTGTTCCGTTCTATGTTCATCTTGGAAGCGTTTAAAAAGATCTGAAAAATAAGGTGACCGGAAATCAGGCAAGTGCCGATAGCAAGGTCCTATAGCTATCTTGCTCTTCAAAATTAAACAACTGTTTAATTTCTACAAAAAATTTCGGCAGGTTTTCGGTAGAATTTTTTTCCGGCCGTTTGTACTTAACTTCGGGATAGCAGGTGTAATTGCTAAAGCTACATAATTATGGCGACAACCGAAACCGATGTGATTATCGTGGGCGCAGGGCTTGCCGGCCTTGTTGCGGCTTCGGAACTGGCCCAAAAGGGCAAATCCGTTTTATTGCTCGACCAGGAGCCGGAGCAAAGCCTAGGCGGCCAGGCCTTCTGGTCTTTTGGCGGTCTTTTCTTCGTTAACTCTCCAGAACAGCGCCGCATGGGCATCCGGGATTCTTATGCCCTGGCCCACCAGGATTGGATGGGTACAGCAGCATTTGACCGGCCGGAAGACCATTGGCCGCGACTTTGGGCAGAGGCCTACCTCGACTTCGCCGCGGGCGAAAAAAGGGCCTGGCTCGGACGTTTGGGCATGCGATTCTTTCCTGTCGTGGGCTGGGCCGAGCGGGGCGGATACGGCGCGATCGGCCATGGTAATTCGGTGCCTCGTTTCCATGTAACCTGGGGCACCGGCCCCGGTGTGCTGGCGCCTTTTATCCAAAAGGTAAAGGAAGCAGAGCAGAAAGGCCTTATCCGGCTGCGGTTCCGGCATCGTGTCAATGAGCTGCTTATTGTTAATGGCCGGGTAACAGGCGTTGCCGGCGATATACTGGAAGAAAGTACAGCGGAAAGAGGTATCAAAACCGCCCGTGTCGCCACCGGTTCCTTCTCCTTCAAGGCAAGTGCCGTGATCGTTACCTCCGGCGGTATCGGCGCCAACCACGAGCTGGTGCGCCGCAACTGGCCCATAAGCCTGGGGCAGGCGCCGGAACATATGCTGTGCGGTGTACCCGACCACGTGGACGGCCGTATGCTGGCCATCACCGAAGCGGCCGGCGGACAGATCATTAATCCCGACCGCATGTGGCATTATACCGAGGGCATTGCCAACTGGAACCCTTTGTGGACCGGTCATGGCATACGCATCCTACCCGGCCCCTCATCGATGTGGTTCGACGCTTATGGCCGTCGCCTGCCCGTGCCGCTGTTTCCCGGCTTTGATACCAGGGGCACTTTGCAGCATATCCTCACTACCGGAAAAGAATATACCTGGTTTATCCTGAACCAGAAGATCATTAAAAAAGAATTTGCCCTCTCGGGCTCCGAACAAAACCCCGACCTGACTGGAAAAAGCTGGAAGCAGGTACTAAAGCGGGCCATAGGGAAAAGCGCTACACCGCCGGTAGAAGCCTTCAAAGAAAAAGGGGAAGACTTTATTGTCCGGTCCGGCCTTGAGGAGCTGGTCGCGGCCATGAATGAGCTGAGCGGCACATCTCTGCTGGATGCAGCGCACATCAGGAACGAAGTGGAGGCCAGAGACAGGGAGCTTCAGAATAAGTTCAGCAAAGACCTGCAAGTGACCGCCATCAGGGGCGCCCGTAAATACCTGGGTGACCGGCTCATCCGTACAGCGCCGCTCCACCCTATCCTTGACCCTAAGGCCGGTCCATTGATCGCCGTACGCCTGCACCTGCTGACCCGTAAAACGCTTGGCGGATTACATACCGATCTTTCAGCACGTGTGCTCAACAGCGATGGACAGCCCATCGGCGGCTTGTATGCTGCGGGAGAGGTGGCGGGCTTCGGCGGTGGCGGTATGCATGGTTACCGTGCACTGGAAGGTACCTTCCTGGGCGGCTGTATTTTTTCGGGAAAGATAGCAGGCAACGCCGCGGCAAAAGAAATATAGGCCTGATACAGGCAAGGTAGTCTTCCGGCATATTTGCCTTCTTTTCTATTGACGGTCCAATGCAATGCCACCGCTGATCTCAGGCGCAATGCCTGGCAGATCGATACATTGTCCTACCTTATGCTCGCATTCAAATTGTTGTCCCAGCAGACGGGCGATCGTAGCCGCGATCTGCTTCTGGTATAATACCTGGTCTGTCTTCATCTCGCCCAGGGGGCTGATACCGGGACCCATTACCGCCATCCATATTTCACGGCTGCCGCCGATCAGGAAAAGGTGATCGGTCCAGGTGCGTGTCCTGCGGCCACGGCCATGATCGGTGGTGATGAGAAAGGTTGTATTGTTGCGGTAAAAGGGGTCGCTCTGCACTTCGTACCACAGCTCTGCGATCATACGGTCGGTATTGGCTATAGAGCGCAGGTAGCGATCGTACTGGCCATGATGTGCAAATTCATCGGCTTCCCCAAAAGCAACTAACGCCACTTTAGGATGACGTTTCCGGATATATTCCCTCGCGCTGATAAAGGTCAGCTCGTCGTAACGGGTATGCGCCTTGTTGCCGATCGCCTCCTGCACGCTGTCGATCATTTGCGACATGGGATCTGTATCGTCCAGCGATTCGTACCCGCTATTGACCGGGATACAGCTTCTCTTTTCATTCAGTATGAATGGAAAGATATTCCAGGAAGAGAAAGCCGCAACCTTATGCTGGTACCCTTTTTGCTTATTGAGGTATTCCAGCACATTGGTATTCTCATTGAGCACCGGCGTATTGGGTATAAAGCGGGTATCTGCATAGCCTGTGAATATCTCGTTGTATCCGGGGTAGGAAAATTTATAGCGATTGCTCACATTCATTTTATTGCCGTAGTCGCGATTGCCGTAAATCTGGCCTTTATGCGCGATCACATTCCATAGGAATGGCGTCAGCCGGCGGCGGCGTTCCTCCTGGTCATTGCTCCAATACATCTCCCGTATCAGCGTGGTATCAGCTACATAGCCGCCCTCCTTCAGGATTGCTTCATCGGCGCCATGAAAGATCTCCTGCCAGCGCAGGCCATCAATGGTGATGATAAAAAGGTTGGGAGCGGAAAGGCTGTCTTGGAATTGAGCTGCAGCCCCTAAAGAGAGCAGCAGGCAGAGCAACAATGCGGAGGCTTTCATTGTATCTGGTTTTGCAAAGAAACCCCCTGTATGTAACCTTAACATGAGCGTATCGTTACTATAACGCTATGGCTTGAAGCGCCTGATCACTATTCAGGGATCCGCTCCCGTTTTGTATCTACAAATACCCTTTGCAAATGAACAGAAGATTATCCTATCGTTACCCTTGTCTTACCAAAACACTATCCATCGGTTAGCAAAATATCAAGTATCTGTTATGTTTAATGAAAGCGGGTGAAGCTATCTGTTCAGAATATAAGTTTGCCGCCATAAGAGGATTGCTTTAATGGGAATGAGCAAAAAAATACTATTTCTTACCGGATCGTTGAACCAGACATCCCAGATGTACCAGGTTGCCAGCGCACTCGGCGAGTTCGACTGTTGGTTCAGCCAACTGTTCACCGATCATCCGCTGGTCAATTTCCTGAAGAACAAAACACGCCTGCTTGATAAAACGATCATCTCCGAACCACACCGCAAAAAGGCGGAAGCTTACCTGAAGGAACGTGATTGCGCTATCGATTATGGCGGGAGCCGGCATCGTTACGACCTTATCGTATGTTGCAGCGACCTTATTGTGCCGGCGCCGCTGAAGCAAACCAGGACCGTGTGGATACAGGAGGGCATGATCGACAAAATGACCCTGTTGAGCAGGATAATCAAAGCGCTGAGACTACCGCCTACCTGGTGTTTCAATACGTCGCTGAATGGCTCTACCAACCAATGCGATCTCTATTGCGCCGCTTCGGATGGTTATCGCGACTACATATCCGGCATGGGTACCGATCCCGGAAAGATATGGGTAACCGGCACGCCCAACTATGATCATGCAGCGCAATTCCTGGACAACGATTTTCCCTACCATGACTACGTCATGGTAGCGACCACCGACATGCGCGAAACGGCCAGGCCTGAGAACCGTGTCCGCTTTATCAAAAAGTGCGTGGCGATTGCAGCCGGAAGACCCTTGTTATTTAAGCTGCACCCCAATGAGAACTTTGACCGTGCTATAGGGGAAATACGACAGCATACACCAGAGGATACAGCCATCTTTACCGAAGGCAACACGCAACACATGATTGCCAATTGCAGCGAGCTCATCACACAATATTCCACGGTGGTATATACGGGTATTGCCCTGGGCAAAAAAGTGCATTCTTACTTTGATGTACGACAGCTGAAACGTTTGTCACCATTGCAAAATGGCGGCACCTCCGCTGAGCAGATCGCCACACTTTGCCGCAGTTTTATCGACTTTGACGGACCGGTGCAGGATTTTCTTCACCAGTACAAAGAGCAACAGGACGCCGCCCTTCTTTATTTCATTAACGAAAAGGAACAATCGTATGCAGGATAAGATCGTGATCGTGATACAGGCCCGTATGTCTTCCAGTCGGCTACCCGGCAAGGTAATGCTTCCCGTATGGGGCAAAAGCCTGCTGATACGTATGATAGAGCGGGTACAGCGGACGCAATATCCGGTAACCATCGTAGTCGCTACCTCTGTCGACCCTTCAGATGATGTGATCGAGAACGAGGCCTATGCACATGGCATTCCCTGCTACCGCGGAAGCCTCGATAACCTGCTTGAAAGGCACTACCTGGCGGCCCGGCACCATGGCGCTCATGTGGTGCTGAAGATACCATCAGATTGCCCGCTTATCGATCCGGCGGCTATCGATGCTACGCTGGACCTGTTCTATGAAATTCCCCGCCGGTACGACTATGTGAGCAACCTGCATCCGGCTACCTGGCCTGACGGCAACGATGTGGAAGTAATGACCATGGATTGTCTTGAAAGGGCGTACAAAGAAGCGGCACACTCCTGGGAGCTGGAACATACCACGCCTTATATATGGGAGCATCCGGAGCATTTCCGTATCGGCAACCTGGAATGGGGCACCGGCCTGGACCTGTCGATGACCCATCGCTTCACGATCGACTACCCCGAAGATTATGACTTTATCGTGCAGGTGTACAAAAAGCTTTACCCGCTAAGACCGTCTTTCAGCTGCAACGATATTCTCCAGCTGCTGGAAGACCGCCCCAGAATATATGAGATCAATGCCGGTTACGCCGGTGTGAACTGGTACCGCAATCATCTGGACGATCTGAAAACCATTTCCGCGGAGCAAACCAAAGTGCTGTTGTAATTCCTATCCAAACCTGAAAATCATATGGAAAGCCAATACCAACATTTAAAAGACATTGCCTTTAAGGTGCGGGAGCATATCATTCGCATGTCGGCCAATGGCGGCTGCTTTATCGGCGCCTCCCTGTCGGCTACAGACCTTATCGTATTTCTTTACGCCGACTTCCTGAACCTCAACATTAATAATCTTGACGATCCCAACAGGGACTATTTGTTCCTGTCCAAAGGTCACGACGTTCCGGCTCTGTATGGTACATTGGCAGAGCTCGGTATCATCAGCCGCGAACGTCTGCAAAACCATTTGTCTATAGACGACCATATCTACTGGCATCCCAATACCAAAGTGGCCGGCATAGAATTTCATTCCGGTTCGTTGGGTCATTTACCTTCCGTGGCACTGGGTGTTGCCATTGATATCAAGGTAAGGGGCGGGAACAATAAAGTGGTCTGCATTCTCGGCGACGGTGAGCTCAACGAAGGTACCTGCTGGGAAGCCGTATTGGTGGCTAATGCTTACCGGCTCGACAACCTGATCTTTATCGTTGACCGCAATCAGTTCCAGGCCAATATGGCTACAGAAGACCTGATACCCCTCGAGCCCCTCGCCGATAAGTTCCGCGCCTTCGGAGCAGAGGTGAAGCGTATCGATGGTCATAGCTTCAGCGCATTGGATGAGGCATTGAGCCAGTACCCCTTCTGCGAAGGCAAATTGAATGTGCTGATCGCCGACACGCTCAGAGGCAAAGGCCTGCCCAGCATTGAAAGCCGCGCCGACCGCTGGTTCTGCAATTTTACTACCGAAGAAACGGAACAGCTGCTGCAGGAGCTGCACGGCGAACATCATGCCCAATTAACCTCACAAACCTTAGTCGTACGTTAAAATGAACTACGAACAACTGCTGACCCAAACCGCGCTGGAAGATGAGCGCTATATCGTAATGACCGCCGAGAACCGCGCCCTGGTACGCAATATACCTGCTGCGCTCGGCCAGCGGTTCATTGATACCGGTATTACAGAACAGACCATGATCGGCGCTGCGGCGGGTCTGGCCTTGCGTGGCCGCACACCTGTAGTGCATGCGCTTACCGCTTTCCTTACCATGCGGGCCTTCGAATTTGTACGTACCGATGTCGGCATCCCCGGCCTGCCCGTAAAGCTGAGCGGCTTTATTCCCGGATTCCTTTCCGATGCCAATGGCCCGACCCACCAGGCCATCGAAGACATTGCCCTGATGCGCGGGATCCCCAATATGGAGGTATTTGCTCCTGCCGACGAAGAAGACCTGCTGCTGATGCTGCCTGCAATATGGTCATCATCTGCTCCGTCCTATGTACGCATCAATACACGCCCCACCCATTACCATCATGCGCCCTACGAGCCAGGCAAAGCGGAGATCGTAAGCCAGGGGGAAGACATTACCCTGCTGTGCTATGGATTGCTGTTTGACCAGTGCCTGCAGGCCGCCACCATACTACAGGCCGAAGGAAAATCTGTAGGCCTCATCAATATGCGATCGCTCAAGCCTGTCGACGAAAAAGCCCTCATAGAAGCGGCACAGCATAGCAAACTGCTGATCACAGTAGAAGATCATTTTCTCACCGGGGGCCTGTACAGCATTCTCGCCGAGACCTTGCTGAAGCATCGCATTACCGCCAATGTGATCCCCTTTGCGCTCAAGGAACGCTGGTTCAAACCGGCACTGCTGCCCGATGTGCTGCAGTATGAAGGCTTCACCGGTAAGCAGATCGCCGAGGAGATACTGGGCTATCCCACCGGTCAGCAAGCCGTGCAGATGACCCCATCCGAATTTGCCGAGTAATTCTTTAATCATATCTCTTATGCCGAATACGGTTTCTTTTAACGAACAATACCCTGAGATCAGCATCTCCGACGCCTACTACCAAAGAGCCCTGAGCGTACAAAAACCGGTAACGCAAACACTGGCTAAAGGCCCCGGGCAGTTCAGCAAGGGCGTTGCACCCAAATACATCCAGCGTGGCAAAGGCGCCCGCGTTTGGGATGTCGATGGTAACGAATACATCGATTACAATAGTGCTATAGGTCCCGTATCCCTGGGGTATGCCTATCCCAAAGTGGACGAAGCGATCCGGCGTCAATTGGAAGATGGTATTACCTTCTCGCTGATGCATCCCCTCGAAGTGGAGCTGTCAGAGCTATTACAGAAAGTGATCCCCAATGCCGAAGCGGTGAAGATCACCAAAACAGGCGCCGACGCCTGCTCTGCAGCGATAAGGGTGGCCCGCGCCTTTACCGGCCGCGACAAAGTATTCTGCTGTGGTTATCACGGCTGGCACGACTGGTACATCGGCATTACCAGCCGCAACGCCGGCATCCCTGCGTCGACCCAGGACATGACCTTTACGTTTGAATACAATGATATCGAATCGATAAAGGCAGCGCTGGACAGCGATGTCGCCGCCGTTATCCTGGAGCCTTTTATTTTTGAAGCACCGAAAGAAGGTTACCTGCAGGAGCTGTTGTCGCTCTGCCGCGCCAACGGTACCCTCCTTATTTTTGATGAGATGTGGACCGGGTTCCGCATTGCCCTCGGCGGCGCACAGGAATACTTTGGCGTAACGCCCGACCTGGCCGTTTACTCCAAAGCATGCGCCAATGGCATGCCCATAGCGCTCCTCACGGGCCGCTCCGATGTGATGGAACTGTTCAACAGCGAAGTATTCAGCTATACCACCTTTGGCGGCGAAGCCCTGTCGCTCGCGGCTTGTATCGCTACTATCGAAGAGTTGCGCGATAAACAGGTACCACAATACCTTGATGAAAAAGGCGCCCTGCTAAAAGATGGCTACAATAACCTGGTGCGGGAGCTGGGCATGGAAGCTTATACGCATTGCATCGGCTACAATTGCCGCAGCATGATCACCTTCTCCCCTGTTGCCGGTAACGGACTTGAGCTAAAAACCCTGATGCAGCAGGAAATGATCAAACGGGGTATCCTGTGGGCCGGCTTTCACAACATGTGCTTCAGCCATACACCAGAAGATATTGAATACACGCTTTCGGCCTATGCCGATGTATTGCCTCTGATCAAAACGGCAATTGAAAACGGTAATGTACAGCAATACCTCAAAGGCGAGGTGCTGGAAGCCGTCTTCCGCAAGGTGAACAACTATAACATTAAACCCAAAACCACACCTGTTGCCGGATAATATGGAACGCTTCTCGCTAAAAGACAAAACGGCTGTTGTGACCGGAGCGCTAGGCCTCCTGGGCCGCAGGCACTGCGAAGCCCTGGCGGAAGCCGGCGCGCAGGTAGTAGCGGCTGACGTCAATCATGGGGCGCTGCAATCCTTTGCCGCAACACTCGGTTCGACACACATGGGGGCAGATGTCGATGTGACAAATAAGACATCGGTGACCGCACTACGGGACCAGGTGCTGGCGCGCTATGGCCGTATTGATATCCTGGTCAATAATGCTGCGATCAACGACAAGTTTGAAAATCCGGCGATGGCGGCGACACTTTCTGCATTTGAGCAATATCCGCTCGATGCCTTTCAGCGCTCGATCGATGTGAACATTACCGGCGTGTTCCTTTGCGCGCAGGTGCTGGGAACCGTGATGGCGGAACAGGGGAAAGGCAGCATCATCAATGTGGCCTCTACTTACGGCATGGTAGGTCCCGACCAGTCGATCTACCGCGACCCGGATGGCGTACAGACTTTTTACAAGTCGGCCGCCTACCCGGTGACCAAAGGGGCGGTGATCAACTTCACCCGTTTCCTCGCGGCCTATTGGGGTCATAAAGGTGTAAGGGTAAATACCCTTTCTCCTGGCGGTGTGGAACAAGGTCAAGACGATTTTTTCATTCAGAACTATTCTTCAAAAACCTTGCTGGGCCGCATGGCGCAACCGGACGATTACCAGGGAGCCCTGGTATTCCTGGCCGGCGATGCCTCGGCCTATATGACCGGCGCCAATCTCGTTGTGGATGGCGGCTGGACAGCTATCTAACCCATAAAAAAACAAAAACATGAACAAGAACCTGCTTAGAGAAAAAGCCAGCCGCATCCAACTGCTGCTGACCGACTGCGACGGCGTATTGACCAATGCGAGCGTTTATTATGGTGAAATGGGCGAAACCCTGAAAAAATTCAACCTGCGCGACGGCATGGCCGTAGAACGTCTCCGTCGCTTTGCGGGCACCGATACCGGGATCATTTCCGGTGAAAACTCAGCGTCCCTGCATCAACGCGCCGAGAAGCTACGTATCAATGAGCTGCATGGCGGCATCAAAGACAAAGCTGCCTTGCTGAGCAGCATACTGGAACGCTACCATATTTTACCCGAAAACGTAGCCTATATTGGCGACGATCACAACGACCTGGGTATTATGCAGCTGGTAGGCCTCAGTGCTTGTCCCGCCGATGCCCTCCCCGCCGTAAAGCAGCAGGTAGACCTCATCTGCCGCGCCAAAGGCGGTGAAGGTTGCTTCCGCGAATTTGCCGAGATCATTATCGAAGCCCGTGCGCATAATAGCCAGGCTTTTTCTGTAAGCCGCGGCGTTACGCTATCCAACGGCCGTATCATCGATAAAGACCAGCCTTGCTATATCATTGCCGAGATCGGTATCAACCACAACGGTTCGCTTGATATCGCCAAGCAGCTGATTGACGAAGCGGTAGCCGCCAAGGCCTGCGCGGTTAAATTCCAGAAAAGAACACCTGAGATCTGCGTGCCCAAAGACCAGTGGGAAGTGATGCGCGATACCCCATGGGGCCGCATGACCTATATCGATTATAAACGTAAGACAGAATTTGGCTTTGACGAATACAGTGTGATCGATCAATATTGTAAGGAAAAGGGTATCGACTGGTTCGTATCGCCCTGGGATACCGCATCCGTAGACTTTATGGAACAGTTCGACACGGTGATCTACAAATTGGCTTCTGCCAGCCTCACCGACTTTGAGCTAATCAAGCGTATCCTGTTTACCGGAAAGCCTCTGATGTTGTCGACCGGCATGAGCACCATGCAGGAAATAGAAGATGCCGTAGCGCTCATCCGAAGCTACGATGAAGAATATCCCTTCTTTATCGCACATTCGACCTCGGCCTACCCCTGCAAGCTGGAAGAACTGAACCTGAGAATGATCCCTGTGCTCAGCCGCAAATTCCCCGGCGTACCTATCGGCTATTCCGGACACGAGACGGGCTTGTCTACCACGGTGACTGCCGTGAGCCTGGGCGCTACTTTTGTGGAAAGGCACTTTACCCTTGACCGTGCCATGTGGGGATCAGACCATGCTGCCTCTGTAGAACCCCAGGGCTTCCAGCGCCTGGTACGCGATATACGCGATGTAGAGCTGGCCATGGGCGACGGTATCAAAAAAGTATACGAGTCGGAACTGGGCCCTATGAAGCGTCTGAGGGTAAATATTAATCCCGGACAAACAGAAAGTAAGAAGGATGGCGTAATCGCATGAGCCAGGAACGCATACTCACGATCACCTCGATCATACTAGCCTGCTGGGCCGTTATCATTATAACCTGGGAACGGCTGTTTCCCTACCGCAAAGGCCTTCCCTTATTCCGGGAAGGCTTTTGGGTAGACCTGGTATGGTATACGATCATCCAGAGCTTTGTGCTCAAGATCGTCATCTTTGACTATATCATTGCGCCGCTGCAACATCATTTTGATTGGTCGCGCTTCCAGGGCGTGAGCAATTGGCCTGTGGCGCTGCAAGTATTGCTGTTCTTCGTGATGCATGACTTTTATATATACTGGTTCCATCGCTTTCAGCACAGCAATAAGTTTTTCTGGCGCACCCATGAAGCGCATCATTCGGGCAAGGAAGTTGATTTTCTTTCCGGCTCCCGCTCACATATTGTGGAGATCATCATTAACCAGACAATTGAATTTGGGCCCATCATCCTGCTGGGTGCATCGCCCGAAGTGATCCCCATCAAGGCGTTGATCGATTCCATGTACGGCATGTTCATCCACGGTAATATCCGAGTGAAAATGGGCAAGCTGAAATACATTTTCAATTCTCCCGAGCTGCACCTCTGGCATCATGCCAATTACAGGGAAGTGTTCCATGCCAATTTTGCGACCAAGCTCTCCCTTTGGGACTATTTGTTCGGCACCGTCTATTTTCCGGGAACAAAGCCCGGCAACAAGCCAGAGAACTGGGGGCTGTATTACGATTATCCAAAGGACTACTTTCTGCAACATGCCTTTTCCGTAAAGCGCTTTGATGAAAAGCAGCTATTGCGTCACAAGTGGTTCCGCTGGTATTACAACCTGCGACCGGCTTTCATACGTTTGTTTGTCAGGAGGAAAAAGCCTTTGCAGGATGCCGGTATACTTCCAGCAGCTATAATAGCAGAAAAAGAAACGGAGGCGATACAGACCGGGACCTAAGCGGTCCCTGAGCCCCGTCGAAGGGATAAAAAAATACAACCTGGCTTCGACAAGCTCAGCCACCGGAAGTAAGCGGTCCCTGAGCTCCGTCGAAGGGATAAAAAAATATAATGTGGCTTCGACAAGCTCAGCCACAGAAAATAAAACAATAAGACTTGACTAACTGGATATATTGGGGATATTTATTGCTGGCCGCATTAATGGAAGCCTTCTGGACCTACTCCCTAAAGGTGATGCAATTCAAAAACCTCAGGCAGCTTACCTGGTCCAACTTTTATGTGCCACAGAGCGGCCTCAAGGTATTGGCGCCTTTTGCAGGCTATATCTGCTTCGGTATCGCCAATGTGTACTTCTTTTCCATGGCCACCAGGCAAATCCCGCTGGCAACAGCGTTTGCCGCATGGACGGGCGCCAGCCTTGTGCTGATCAAGCTTTCGGAAGTGATCTTCTTTCAGCAAAAGACCAGCCTGGCTGAAGTCTTTTTTATCTTGATGATCATGGGCGGTATTACCGGCCTCAAATTCTTTGCCTTTAAAAACTAAGCCCCGGAATTATTCCTGAGGCACGATCTTAACACCTCTGATATTCTCCTCCACCTTAAGCCTGTCCAGCCACTCGGGACGGTCTTTATGATTATTCAGCTCGCTTTTCAGATGGTCATACCCCATATAGCTGATCAGGATCTGTGACACTTTTTTTCCGGCTTTGATGGCATCCTCGTAAAGTTCGTTAATCTGGCGAAGCATAATTCATTAGTTTCCTGCAAAAGTATCAAACAGCAGGGGGCTGAAACACATCTTCGGATAAATTATCACATTGGTAACATTGTCCATTTAACAATTACAAATAAACAATTTACCCAGATAATATTTTCAAATAAAAAAGACAAAGGCGACGCTTTCCTGCGCCGCCTTTACTCAAGCATTGTTTATGATCCATTATTTGATTACAATCTTCCGGGTAAAGGACCCGCCCTCGTACTTAACCGTAAGGAAGTAAATGCCCTGCTGAAGCGATGGCAGGAATGGTTGCGGCTTGCCGCTGAGCATTATATGGTGACGCCATACTTTGCGGCCCGCCACGTCGGAAAGCAGTAGTTCTGCAGCCACTTCGCCACCTTTGGTCAAAGCAATGATCATTTCGCCATCGTGTGCCGGGTTGGGCGCCAGGATAAGTGTCGATGCCTCGTTGCCATTACGACTGACCGGAACAACCTGGGAATAGGTCACTTTCCCATCCAGGTCTACCTGGCGTACCCGGTACAGGTAAAGCGATTGTGTGGGATCGATCGTGGCATCCGCCAACTGATAGTTTACAGACTGACTGCTGTTGCCCGCTGCCTTTACTTTACCTACGGCGGTAAAGGCGCCGGCGGCCATAGCGCGCTCCACTTCAAAGTAAGCCGTATTGTGCTCGCTCAGTGTCTGCCATACTACCAGGTTGCTGTGCGCATCCTTGACGCTGGCCCGCATATAGCCCCAGCTTACAGGTAGCGGCACTGCCCTTGCCTGTACCACGAAGGTATCGCTGATACAGCTGAAATTATCTGTTACCACATAAGTGGTCGTATCGGTAGGGCTCACGGTAACCGATTGCGTATTGGCCGCAACACCCTGCCAGTTATAGACGCCATTATATGCCGCCTTCAGGGTAACAGGGCTGCCGCCGTCGATCTCGTATGTACGTTTCCGGTTGGCATCCTTCATCATGGTGAACTGATCACGGATCACCCCATCGGCACAGATCCATTTTGCATCCAGGCGGTTGCCTTTTACCTCAAGGATCATCGAGCCACCATTACTGGCATTGGAATAATACATAGCATTGTGCGGAAAGCTGCCCTGCTGGCCGCCCAGCTGGCCTGCCGATCCCGACACGACATAAACCGTGCCCTGGTAATTGGTTGCAGAATCCTTGACATAAGGACAAGAGTTGGCCGAACCATCATACATACCGCTGGATGCGCTCAGGTGGTGTACATTGGCATCGAAGCTGGCTTCGTTACCGTAGTGTCCTTTCATCAGCTTGGACCGCTCGTAATCGTGACTGTGGCCGCAAAGAATAAGGTCTACGCCCATACGCTCCAGTATCTGGATGAACTTCTGCCGGATCTGCACGAGGTCGCCTTCGTTGTCGGAGTTATGCGAGCCCATAGTATAGGGCGGGTGGTGCCAGTAAGCGACTACCCAACCTTTGTTGGTATTGTTGGCGAGGTCCTGCTTGATCCATTGCACCTGCACACCGTTGGTATCGTACATCAGCGAAGCGTCAGCCTCCTTGCCATAAGAATCGAGAGAGAGAAAATGCATGTTGCCTACGTCGTAGGAATAAAAAGCAGGATTGTTGGAAGGCGTGCCTCCCGCTTCGCCAGCTACCGGCATGGTGAAGTTCTGGTAATACGGCGCCAGCGCATGGTTGGTTACGGAAGGTGAGCTTGTGCTGTTACCATAATCATGATTACCCGGCGCAGGGAACAGGGGATTTTGTTTCAGGAACCTGTCTTTGTAGATATTGAAAAACTCTGCCTGGTACTCGTTGTCGAAACCGGAAGAATAAGCATTATCGCCGAGAAGGATCCAGGCGTTCATATAGTTTTGACCAAGGTAATTCACCAGCTGGTCCCGCACATTACGCTGGTTGGTCGAGTTGTTGCCGCAGTCGCCGATCACCCCGATACGGATCAGGCTATCGGTAAGACCAGCCACAGGCAAGGTACTGAAGTAGTTGGCCGCGTCACCCTGCAGGGTATCGGTCAGGGAACCGATGCTGTAAAAATACCGGGTATAAGGTGTAAGACCGGTAAGCTTGATGATGTGCTCTGTCACAGCATTGGTATCCTGCACCACCTGGTCCAGTTGAGCTGCAGTAGCGCCAAAACGTACACGGCTCTTTGCCGGGAGATCGGTGCGCCAACGGATAACGATGCTGTTGGGAGTAGCCGCATTCAGATAAGGACCGCGCAAAAGGGAAGGACCGGCAGGAGGTACATGCTCGATCAGCTCCATATCAAAGCCCAGGTCGGAGCTGGTACCATCGCGCTGGTGTATTTCTACCGCGATCAGGTTGTTACCATTCACCAACACGCTTTTGGGTACCGAATAATGAAAATAGGTCGATTCATCGGCGCCGTCTACAATGGTAGAAGAGTGGGTCAGGTAATCGTACGTACCCGGATCCATATTACTGCGCACTACTTCCACCCCGTTGATAAAGACCACAGCCCCGTCGTCGCGCAGAATATTCAGGTCCAGGCTATCGCTAAGACCTGCGAGGTTACTTACGGTAAAAGGCTTACGGAAATAATAGGTAATGTATTTATTACCGGAGTTGGGTCCATAGCTTAAGGTCGTTGCCGGATTGTCGCTGTAACCCAGCTTACCCGGACCAAAGCTCCAGCTGCTGTCGTTGAACGAAGGCATTCGCCAGGCTGTATCCTGGTTGCTGCCATTGTCCAGGTACTTCCATTGGCTTAGCTTAGCGATCGGGAAGGCGGTTACGGGTATTTGTGGTACCACCGAAGAAGTATACTGGATCACAAGCTTGGCCGCGCCGGAACCTAGAGGAGGATTATCGTATGAATTGGCATTACGTACGCCATCGGGACCCGTAATGAAAAAGACCAGCGCATTGCCGCTTACCCAGCCGGAACGGTTGATCACTGCCTGCACCAGTGTTTTCAGCTCGGGTGTCTTCTGATCGGGACCGGCCACGCCGGCACTACTGGTTCCCCAGGTGCTGCTGGTGCTGCCGGGCCACAGCACCGAATCGGCGATACGGGCACGTGATGTAATATTAAAATTGCCGCCAAAGGTGGCCGGATTATCGGCATCCTGTATGGAAAGATAAGCATTGCCCAATACCGGGTTCTTATCGCCTTTGGTCGAGAACTGGATGTAAGCGTTCTGTATCACCGATCCGGGCGGGATCGTGATATTGGTAAAACGCAGGCCGATCATTTGTTTTTTAGGGCCGTCCAACATGATCTCCAGGTCGGTGCTGGCCAGATCAACAGCGCCCACTGTGCCGCCGGTACCGCCCGGTACGCATTCTTCGGCGTCATCCGATCCCGTAGCGACGGATCTGTTCAGGGTAATAGTTTGCGCGCGGGCCGTGCCGGCATAGCCCAGCACCCCCAGCAAAAAGAGTGATGTAATAATATATTTCATTGGTTCAATTTGTGCGCGCAAATTTCAAAGGCTATTGTTACGTCATTGTAACCCCCTTCTTACCATAAGGTTACCTGACGGTTAACCGGAATAAATAGACATTCATCTATAACGAATCTTTTAATGCAAGCATAAAGCTTTTAAGATCGGCTATCTCCGCTTGGCTCAGGTTGAGCTTACGTGGCGATAATGTTTGCGTAGGTACCTCAAGACCTATACCCGCTCCCCCGCCACGGTTGTAGAATTCGATCAGATCCTCCAGGGTAGTAAAGCTGCCATTGTGCATATAGGGTGCCGTTTCTCCGGCATTACGCACCGTTGGTGTTTTGAAAGCGTATTGGTAAAATTCGATGGGGAAAATACCAAACCTACCGCTATCTGTATCCGGCACAGGCTTGTCCAGGCTGCCACCGTCCGGTGTACCCAGCACCTCCAGCTCAGTACGGTTAAATAAGGGTGGCAAGGTGCCGTTGAATAAGGGTGCAAAATGACAGGTACCACAAAGCGCCTTACCCATAAACAGGTTGAAGCCCCGGCGCTGCGATACGTTCATTGCGTTGTGATCACCATTGATATACCGGTCAAAAGCGGAATTGAAGGGACTGAGGCTACGCTCATAAGCAGCAATAGCCCTGGCGATCATAGCTGGCGTGATCTGCTTCCCTGCCTGCGAAAAAGCCTTCCGCAACAAGGGCCGGTAAGTTTTATTATCCAGCTTGCGTACCACATCGTCCAGTCTGCTGTGCATTTCGTCGGGGTTTTGCAGTACAGTATAGATCTGCTTCTCCAATGAAGCATCCCGGGCGTCGAGAAATTGCCCGTACTGGTAGCTACTGTATAGTAAGGAAGGCGCGTTCCGACGGGTGCTGCCTCCGTTTCCGATGGTAGGACTGCCTTTCAGACCATCGCTAAAATACAGTGACGGCTTATGGCAGGTAGCGCAGCTACGTGTATTATCACCCGATAGCCGGTTATCGCTAAACAGCAATTTACCCAAAGCCACCAGGCCGGCGGCCGTATCGCTCTGTGCGAGGCGATCGAAAGCAGCCTGCCGCAAAGCATCGGGGCGAAACAAATGCCGGGCATTATAGTTATAAGCACCTTCGCCGCCGATACCGGGATATTGCTGGCAACAATAACGGTTCAGGTACTCCTGCGCCGGCAACAATGCATCTGTCAGTAAGGATAGACGATCAAATGTATCAAAACCGGTTGATGCCTGCAGCAGGACTATGGCTTTATCCAGGTAATGCATGCAGCTGTCGGCATACAGATTCTGTTCCCCGGCAGTTTTTGCGGCCAGGACTGCCTTTACCGATTGCAGGGCTACCGCCGATTCGGGCAGGCCCGATTTACAGACCGGAGCATCGTAGCCGGCAATGCCCAGGGCCATCACCCTTATGAGCTCCTGGCTCAGGCTTTCGGCAACCTGGACACCCGTTGCCTCAAAACCATAAACCGAGGCCGGGATATCGGCGGCGGTCGATTGCACTACGGCAGCCTGTTCCTGCAGGGCTTGCTTCTGAGCAAAGGGATCCTCGCCATACAATAGATCCTCGATCAACTGCAGACCAACAGGCGACTGGTATTCCATATAGGGTTCCTCGATCTCGTGTACCGGCGCACGGTTGTACAGGTTCACGGGATAGGCAAAGAAGTACTCCATGAAATACTCGATCTTTTTATAGGAAAGGCGACAGCGAAGCAAGGCCTGCCGGGCATGGGTCAGGCTCGCCGTATCGCCGGCAGAAAGATCGTTCACTGTGGTTTTAAGATCGGAAGTGGCAGTGGAAAAGCTGCGCGCATCGCTTAGGAACTGCGACAAGCAATGTGCCGCCCAGGGATCGGAAGGCGCCTTATTTACCTTCAGGGCCGACAAGGTATATGCCAGGAAAACACCGGCGCAACACACCAGGGCCCATCTGAGGAACTGCTTCATAAACATACCGGCAGCAGCAGGCTGCATCAGCGCGCGAAGGTCCCTTTTGGCCATGAACAAAACACTAAATAACGGTTACCAAAATATTTCCTTAAGGTTAGGAAATGATAAACAAGAATTAAAATTCACCGCCATACAACTATATAGAACAAGCCTATGGAACAAAAGCAAATTTTCAATATTAAGTAATTATTAATTTTTCGTAACTTTAGATAGCCTGACTGGCACATGTAATATGAAAAACACGCTAATCCTGTTGTGTACCTGCTTCTTCCTCTGCGTTACGCAGAAGGTAGCTCATGCGCAGGAACAGGCGCGGCATATTCACTTTTCATTTTACGGAGACACACTTGATGTTCAGCTGGATCAATGGCATTTTACCGATTTCCAGGGCCCTTTAAGCAATGGCGCCATCCGGGAATTTTACGACAGCCTTAATACCAACCCATGCCAGCCCCTGGTCGATGCCTTACTGGCCTGTAAGGAAAAAAACCAGCTGAACGATTGGCTGTATTATCAGCTGATCCGGAAAATGGCCCAGCAATTAAGTCCCAAAAAGGAGAATTATCACCGCTATACCCTGTACAAATGGTTTTTGCTGAATAAATCGGGTTACGATGCCCACCTGGCCATAAGGGGTGATGTATTGCTCTTCTACGTTCAAAGCGACGAAAATATTTATGATATTCCTTACTACCAGAAAGAAGGGAAACAATATGTTTGCCTTAACTACCACGATTATGGCCAGATCGACTTCAAGCAGCAGGAGCCTAACGAGGTAACCGTGAAGATACCGGAAGGTACAAAGGCTTTCTCCTACAGGATCACCCGTATGCCCGAATTTACCGATGCCGACTACGAGGAAAAAGACATCCAGTTCGATTATAAGAATAAGAGCTACCTATTTAAGATCAAGGTGAACAGCCAGGTCCAGACCCTGTTTGCCAATTATCCTGTAGTCGACTATGAGGCCTATTTCAATATCCCTTTGAGCAATAAGACTTACAATACCCTTATCCCCGAGCTACGCAATACCCTGAAAGGGATGGATCAGCGCAAAGGCGTTGACTACCTCATGCGCTTTACGCGCAATGCCTTCTCCTATGAAAACGACCAGGATAATTTCGGCAAGGAAAAAAGGCTTTCACCGGAGCAGACCCTGCTGACCCAATACAGCGACTGCGACGATCGTGCAGCCCTGTTCTTCTGCCTGGTCAAAGAGATCTACAACCTGCCCATGATCGTGCTGGCTTACCCGCATCATGTTACTATTGCCGTAAGGTTCGATAAGCCCAAAGGGCACGTAATCCGCTATAAGAACGGTGAATACTCGGTATGCGAACCTACGCCGCAGCTGGTCGACCTCTCCGTGGGAGAGCTATCACCCAAGCTGAAAGACGTTCCTTACCAGGTGGCTTATGAATATGATCCCGTACAGTAAAGGAACAATGACCTAATCAGGCTTCTTTACAGGAACAACGGGCGGGAAAGGGTCTGCTTCCGGGCAATCGCCGGAAAACAAGGGGTCTCCCGCAACCTGGATAATATTACGGGATACTACAGGCTCCAATAATGTTACCTTTTCTTCCCGCACATAGTATTCCTTCCGGAACCAGTCAATCCGGGCTTTCCGCCAGAGCGCCCGGCGATCGTCAAGCAGTCCGGGCAACTTACTCAGGTCAATATTCTGCTTTTCCAGTGTCGCATCACCCACCATATATTGTTTGTCTTTCAAAGTAATACTAAAGCCCGGCTGTTCCAGGAAAGCATCATTATCGACAATCACGGATACGTTGCCGTTCCGGCCCTGCAAGGCAAAAGTGTAACAATCGGCAGGGCCGTCCTTCCCTTCCCCGGATCCGGAACGCAAAGCGACCGTTATTTCGTCCAGGCCCTTTTGTGGCAGGACAATGGCAGGAGCATTATCGTATGGGCAAGCCGGTTCTTTCTTAAAAATAGGTGTAAATTCCTTTTCGCCGCTCCCCTTTTTCCCGATGCTTGCAAAGCCCTGCTTGTCGCCAAAGCCGCCAAAAACAAAGCGTTCCTGTTCCTGCTCATTGCCATACACATAACCCGCTACAGCATCTATTTTTCCAAAAACCAGCGCTGCAGTACCCCGGTCCGTCTCCCGCCAGGTACCCCAGCGATAAAGATGGTCGCAGAACATATAGAAATGGCCCGATTCTTCCAGGATCAAATGGGCATCCCCTATTTTGTTGTCCCTGGAGGGCAAAATGTACCATCCGGCAAACCCGGCAAAAGCCGTATAACTACAGAGTACGATAAGCAGGGGCAACACTACAAATTTCATAGGTTAAAGGGTTAAGGACATTGATGGCAAGCGCGATCCAATATAAATGAAGTTTACATTGCACCATCGCCATGTCTCTTGTGAAAATAATAAAAACACCTTGCTGAATAAACCAGGCGAGCATAAATTAGCCTACATTATAAGGAAATTCCTGCCCTGTAAGGCTTCTAAACAGGTTCTGGAACTCGTGCAGGTATCGTATATGCGGCAGGGGAATGAGGGAGCCGTTTTCATGCACGATCGCCACCGCGCCAGGCCCCTGTATCAGGATGGAATGTTCGCCGAAAGCAAGTCCGCCGATCATCTGCATCAGCCGGTCGAGCGGGCAGGGATAAATATCGCCCGCGCCGAGCGTATAGATTTCCACATCCTCATCAGCCTTCGCCGTAAGCCGCTTTTCCATAAGCTGCACCGACAATACGCGCAGGTAACGGCTGCTATCCGGTTCGGCATGGTTACCAGCCTGTCCGGCATGAATATAATTGCCGGGACGCAATGCCATCAGATCGATCATAATTGTCCTTTTCCGGCAAAGCTACACCAGCAATCCATAACATAGAACGTTGTTATGCTGACGGTTCGAACAATAAGAAAGGAATCTTGTTGTACTACCGCACATCAAGCCGTGCCCTTTCATGAAGCACTTCAATGCCCTGATCATCGGCTCGGGCCAGGCCGGAACGCCCCTGGCCATCCGGATGGCTAAAGCCGGTTATTCTACAGCCCTAATCGAAAAAAGAGCCGTCGGCGGCACCTGCATCAACGACGGCTGCATACCCAGCAAAAGCATCATCGCATCGGCCAGGGCCGCTTACGATGCAGCGCATGCAGATGCGCTGGGTATCCATAACACGCAACCCTACGAAGTCCGTTTTAAGGAGATCATCGACCGCAAGCGTCAGATCGTGGATCGCTTCCGGGGCGGTAGCGAACGCTCGCTGCGGGAAACGGAAAACCTCGAGCTGATCTATGGAACAGCCGTATTCAGCGGTGAGAAAGAGGTAACCGTTACCAGAAATGATGGCAGCCGCGAGCAGATCAAGGCCGATTACATTTTTATAAATACCGGTGCCAGACCGGCTATTCCCGACATTCCCGGCCTGAAAGACAGCGACTTCCTTACTTCCACATCCGTTATGGAATTGGAAGCCCTGCCCCAGCATCTTGTTATTCTCGGCGCGGGATACATCAGCCTTGAAATGGGGCAGGCTTTCCGCCGCTTCGGCAGCAAGGTTACCCTTATAGAAAGTAAAAGCCATATCCTGGACAAGGAGGATGAAGATATCCGGCAGACCGTAACCCGGTTCCTTGAGGAAGAAGGCATTACAATACTCACAGGTGCACGTGTAGCCGAAGTAAGCCGCAACAGCAAGCAAGACGTGGTACTCCATATTGAAAAAAACGGGGTACCCGCTATTGTGACGGGGAGCCACCTGCTGGTCGCGGCCGGGCGCCAGCCCAATTCCGATATCCTGCAACCCGGGAACGCCGGCATCATACTGGATGATCATGGCTATATAAAAGTAAATGATAGGCTCGAGACAAATGTCGACCGTATATTCGCTCTTGGAGACGCGAAAGGCGGACCAGCCTTTACCCATATCTCGTATAACGATTACCGGATCGTCTACCGCAACCTGGTAGAAGGCGCATCGGTTTCTACCAATGACCGCATCGTGCCTTACTGCATGTTTACCGAGCCTGAGCTGGGACGGGTAGGATTGACGGAAAAAGAAGCACGGGAAAAGGGCTTTGATATCGATGTAGCCCGGTTGGAAATGGACAAGGCGTCGAGGGGCATTATCGATCACAGGCCCCAGGGACTGCTGAAAGCCATTGTGGATAAAAGCACGGGTAAGATACTGGGCGCATCACTGCTGTGTCATAACGGCGGAGAGATCATGAGCGTACTGCAAATGGCGATGGTAGCCGGTTTTAGCTACGAACAGGTGAAAGAGCATATGTTTGCGCACCCTACCCTTTCCGAATCGCTGAACAATTTATTCTTTTCATTGGAACGATAGTAAGCATACATGAGCTTTAAAGAAAAATACCAGAGACTACGGGCACGCACCATTGCCATTTGCGCCTCGCTGGCCCCGGAAGACTATGTGGTGCAACCTGTGGTAGATGTTAGTCCGCCCAAATGGCACCTCGGACACACCACCTGGTTTTTTGAGACTTTCGTGCTCACACCGCACCAGCAGGACTACGCAGTGTTTGACCCCGATTACAATTATGTGTTCAACAGCTATTATGAAACTGTCGGGGCGCGCGTGGTGCGGACCGACAGAGGCAACTTGAGCCGGCCTACCGTAGAAGAAGTATTCCGCTACCGCGCCTATGTCGATGCCGCCATGATCGCTTTTCTCAGCGATGAAACGGCGATTGATGCATCGCTGCGGGCCATTATCGAGCTGGGATTGAACCACGAAGAACAGCACCAGGAATTGCTGATCACCGATATCAAATATATATTGGGCAATAACCCTTTACTACCCGCATATGCCTGCACCTATGAAAAACCGGAAGTGCCGGACATTGTAGAGCAAGCCTGGCTCGATATCCCGGAAGGCGTATACGAGATTGGCGCCAAAGGAGACCAGTTCTGCTTCGACAACGAGCTGAACCGGCACAAAGTCTATGCACAGGCCTTTGCCATCCAGAGCGGACCGGTGACCAACGAGCAATTCATAGCCTTTATCGAAGACGGGGGTTACCAGGATTTCCGCCACTGGCATTCGGATGGATGGGCCTGGGTGCAGCAGCACCAGGTCGCAGCGCCGATGTACTGGCAGCAGATCGAGGGCGCCTGGTACCACTATACACCCGAAGGACTTACATTGGTGCCATTGAAGCAGCCCGTGTGCCACATCAGCTATTACGAAGCCTGGGCTTTTGCCGCCTGGGCCGGCTGTCGCCTGCCTACAGAGGCGGAATGGGAGCTTGCCAGCGATCGCTTCCCCTGGGGGGCGCGCTGGGAATGGACCGAAAGCGCCTACCTGCCTTACCCCGGCTTTGTGAAAGCCGAGGGCGCGATAGGTGAATACAATGGAAAATTTATGGTGAACCAAATGGTGCTGCGCGGTGCTTCGGAGGCGACTACGCCGGGGCACAGCCGCAATACGTACCGCAACTTTTTTCAGCCCGGTCTGCGCTGGCAATTTACCGGCCTGCGCCTGGCCCGGTAACGAACATTAATATGCACACATTATGAAATCGACGATAGCACAAGACAAGTCATACATGACGATACCGGATAGCAATTTTCGCAGGGATGTGATCAGGGGATTATCGGCAAGACAAAAGTATCTTGAGCCCAAATATTTTTACGATGCTACCGGCGATCGCTTGTTTCAGCAGATCATGCAAAGCCCGGAATACTACCTTACTAATGCAGAGCTGGAAATCCTGCAAAGACAAAGCAATGCCATTCTGGGCTCCTGCCTGCAGTTCCATCGCCAATTCGATATCGTGGAGCTGGGCGCCGGCGATGCCTCCAAATCGCTATACCTGCTCGAACAGGCGCTGCAACGCGGGATAAGCTATCACTATTATCCTATCGATATTTCGGGAAATGTGATCGGCTACCTGGAAACATCCCTGCCCGGAAAGCTTCCCGGCATGACGA
The DNA here is from genome assembly GCF_003545715.1 of Taibaiella koreensis. Classification (GTDB taxonomy): domain Bacteria; phylum Bacteroidota; class Bacteroidia; order Chitinophagales; family Chitinophagaceae; genus Taibaiella; species Taibaiella koreensis. The sequence continues at coordinate 214,960 of NZ_QVNU01000007.1, read as the reverse complement.
CCAGGGGATTTACCGGTGAATATTTTCATATGCTGGAAGAGCTGAATCGCTACAGCAAGGGACCCAAGCTCGTGCTCTTCCTGGGCGCGACCATTGGCAATATGCAGCCCGAAGAAGCTTTTCATTTCTGCAGAGAGTTGCATACTTACCTGAATGAAGGCGACCTGCTGCTCATCGGGTTCGACCTGAAAAAAGATCCTGCTACCATCCTGGCTGCTTACAATGACGCGGCAGGCATTACGCGCGACTTTAATCTTAACCTGCTGGCCCGCATCAACCGGGAACTTGAAGGTAATTTCGACCTGAAAAAATTCCGGCATTATCCTGTGTACGACCCGGGAACAGGCGCTTGCAAAAGTTACCTGATCAGCACAGAAGCCCAGGTGGTAACACTTGGCGACACAAGGATATCGTTCGAAAAGGATGAAGCTATCTATATGGAAGTATCGCAGAAGTACGACATGGGCCAGATTGAGCAAATGGCACGCAAGTCGGGCTTTACACCCATACAGCATTTTTACGACCGGGAACGGAATTTTTTGGATACCCTATGGACTGTCCCTTCGCTTAAGAGCGTACTTGGTAGTCGTTAAACGATAACATGCCTTGCAATAATAATAACCAGCTTTCCGGAGCTGGTTATTATTTTTTATTCTTTCTCATAACGGGCGGCCGCTTCTTTCAGCTCCTCGTCGGTAAGGCTTTCTTTAAAACGCTGCCAGGCTGCGGCGGCCACTTCACGGCGGCTTTTGGCTTCATCCACGGCAGCACGGTCTGTGCCCAGCTTAACCTGCTTATCTGCGTTTACCTGCAGACGGTACAGGATCGATGCCGTGAACAGGCCACCGGGACTGTCTTTTTTATTATCCGACAGACGGCTGAGCAAGGCTACCCCTTTACCAAAAGCAGCTTCGTCTTTGAGCTGCAACATGTAGCTTTTGAAGGCATCCAGGAAATAGCTGCGCATGCCTTCAAACAAGTGCAATAGCTTTTGTTCGAAAAAATCATAATCGGCCGGCAGCCCTTCTTTGGCAATCACATCGGCCGCCGTATACAGCAGGTTGTTACCCATCATTGTCTCCGGCTTCAGCGCCCGGGCTTGTTCCAGCGCCTGCTTATGGTTGACCTGGTCCAAAGCATACAGACCGGCAGCCGCTACCTGGTAGGAGCTATCATCCAGGGCATGCTGATAAGCCGCTGCGTATGCCTCATTTTTAAGAAGGCCCAGCGCGATCAGGGCGCTGGCACGGGCCCTGTTGTCCTGGTCAAAGGTTGCGATATGCGCCAGCTTTGCGATCCAGGTATCGGGCAGCTTTTTGCCGGCTTCGTATGTCTTGAGGTTGATCGCCAGGTTACGGATATAAGGATCAGTATCGCTCAGGGCACTCTCCAGCACCTGCTGTGCCGTATCGTTGCTGCGGAGCAAGGCGCAGGCCATTACCGCCTGGCGTTTACTGATCCGGTCGTTGCTGTATTCAAACTGACTTTTCCATTGGATCACCGTTTTATTGTCTTCGAGCTCACCAGGAAGCCAGTGTCCTGCATCCGGCACCAGTACAGGCCGTTGCCCGTTCCGGTAAGGATAGCGGAACGTTTGCTCTTTCCTGTCAATATACCAATCCGTTTCGGATACCTGCCCCCCGCTGATCAGCTGTGCTTTTAAGGGGAGGATATAGATACCTGCTGAATCGCTCTGTGTCTGGCTCACGTTTACTTCGAGTCTTTGCCCGGCATCATCATAGCGGTAGCGTATAGATAGCTTTGGATGCCCTCCCCGGTAATACCACTGATCAAAGAACCAGTTCCAGTCCTTGCCGGTAACCTGCTCTATGGCCAGGCGTAGCTGGCTGGCTTCGGCGCTGCGCAATGCATTTTGTTCCAGGTAAAGATGGAGCGCATCGAAGAAAGCCTCGTCGCCCGTCAGCTGCCGCAGGTAATGCAGGATAAGTCCTCCTTTGGAATAAGAGACCCGGTCAAACATATCTTCATGCGAGAGATAATGATACCGCACCAGCGGCGGATCGTTGCGCCGGGCCTGGCCCAGGTATTTCATCTGACCCTGTATCCAGGCCAGCTGTAAAGCCGGTTTGCCATAGCGGTGCTCGGCCCACAGGTATTCGCCATAGTCGGCAAAAGATTCGTTCAGTGTAAGATTGCTCCAGGACTCGGCTGTTACGTAGTCGCCGAACCATTGGTGGAACAGCTCGTGGGCTACAATAAAATCGTTGTTATCATCGGCAATCTGCCGTTTATCCTTCAGGTTGAAAGCGCCGAAAAGGCTGGCCGAAACATTTTCCATCGCACCCGACACATAGTCATAGGTCACCACCTGGCTATATTTATCCCAGGGAAAAGGGACCTTCAACAGGTTAGTGTAGAATTCGATCATATCGGGTGTTCTGGCAAAAATATCTTTTGCAAAGGCGCCATATTGCTGCGGTACATAATAACTCACCTCTTTTCCCTTCCAGCTATCCTTTGTCACCGCAAAATTCCCTACAGCCATCATGGCCAGGTAAGGCGGAATGGGAACGGCCTGTTTCCAGCTATCGGCACGCCAACCATCGCCTTCCTTTACCGATTGTACCAGGAGACCATTGCTCAAGGTCTTAAAGCTATCAGGAATATGAATGGTAATATCGAAGGCCGAACGAAAATTGGTTTTATCGAAAGTGGGGAACCAATGGCTATTGGCTTCCGTTTCGCCCTGCGTCCATACCTGCACCGGCTGATACGGCTCCTTTCCATCTGCATTCACAAAATACAGCCCCCGGTCTTCCTTGATTGCGTCACTGCCGCCTGCTGCGAAAGCGTAGGGCATTGCCTGATAGCGGACCTCCAATTGAAGCGTATCTTTCCGGCTGTAGCGTTGCGGCAGCTTTATCTTCAACTGCAGCGTATCGTAGGTGTAGTGCAGTGGTTGTCCTGCGGTGGTCACACTTTCGATCGTCATCGCCTTGGCATCCAGTACCAGGCTATCGGTGGCATAATAATAGGGATGAAGCGTTAAGCGGGTGGTACCACTGGCAGTCTGCTCTTTGATGTGCAAGCGGATATCGATGCCTGTATGCACCAATTCCCAGGTCTTTGTCGCGCTGGCCCGGTAAATGCCTATCAGGCTGTCGGAAAGAGCGTCCGTACTTTCCCGGGGCGTCGGCGGTACCGTTGTGCTCTTTTTCAAAGTACTGCAGGAAGCCAGGATACAACAGAGCAAGAGTGCGGCAAAGCCGTTTTTTGTGGGGGTCATACCGCAAATTTGAGGTTTATCGGCCAGCCGGGATTACCCCACGCGGGGGGATTATTGCTACCGGTTTTATAGATCAATACTGCACAAATCCATCGATCTGTCCATCGATCGCCCGGATCGTCCGTTCGTGCAGGAAGGTCCCGGCGGCATCCATTTCCTCGTTGATCCGGGACAAGGGCAGCTTATCGTAGTAAACATTCATTTTCAGGTAATGCAGGATATTGGTCATATGCTCAATACCGCGCAGGTTGCCGCCGCGTCCGTCGGCCACGCCGGTGAGCAGGACTTTTTTATGCCACCAGCATTTTTTTATGTCGGTACTGTCGAGCAAGGCTTTCAATACCCCGGGGAAACTGCCGTTGTATTCCGGCATAATCATGACGAATTTTTCAGAAGGGATAAGCAGGGTTTCTTCCAGCTGCTTTACCTCCGCGTTGCGGGTAAATACATTTCTACCTTCGAGCGAGAGCAAATGCACTGTCGCCCCCTTCTCCTGCAGCAAACGAAAATAATAAGCAGCTACCTGCATGGTGCGGCTGTCTTTCCTGTTGGTCCCGGATATAATGGTGATCATCGACGCTAAAAAAATAAAGAACGGTAAAGGTACAAGCAAAGACCGGCCTGTACAATATGTATTGCCGATAAAGGTATCGTACGTGCACCCGCTTTCTCAGCAAATCTTTATCGTGCACACCAGGAAACATATTCTTTTCCTTTAAAATAGTTAGTTTTGCGGCACGTAGCACGGCTAATTCCGAGTATTGTTGTACCAATAGACCAACACGACCTTCATACTCAAAAAAACAGTTACCGCTATGAACCACTCTTCTACCCTAAGGGCAGCCTCCATGCTCTTACTGCTTCTTTTATGCCTCAGGGCCCAGTCGCAGACCTGGCAACGTCTCAATGCCACGGCAAAAAACCTTTCCGAAAGCGGCCATTTCAAAGCATACCTGACTGACAGAAAAGCATTGGCCGACCAGCTCAGTAACGCTCAGCCGGGAAACGCGCTGCGACGGCCGTCCGACGTAACGACATTGATACTTCCTTCTCCCGAAGGGCGCCTTACAGAATTTGTTTTGGAAGAAACACAATTATTGCAGCTCACTTCCGGAACCCCGGCCGTACCGGTACACACGTACAGCGGCTACAGCCGTGATAAAAGCGAGCTTATCCACCTCAGTACCTATAAGGACAAGATCTACGGGATCGTGCTGCGGGCCGGCTATACATGGTATATAAGCACCTCGGCACAGTTGCCGGCCGACCAGCCACGAGGCCTGATCTATATTTTTGACGATGCCGGGCGACCCGATGCCGGCGCGAAACTCGCCATGTGCGGCATGGACGACAATATGCTACAGCTTCCACAAGAAATTACAGCGCTGAAGCCTACTTTAACCCCTTCTACAGGCTGCTTCCTGCGCACCTATCGCCTGGCCGTTGGTTGTACCGGTGAGTTCACGGCAGCCAGCGGCTCGCAGGCCGATGCTATAGCCCACCTCACCGCCCTGATCAATACCGTCAACGCTGTATTTGAAAGGGATCTGGGCGTTCGCTTTACCGTAGTCACGAATAATAACCTGATCTATACCGACCCGACCACCGACCCTTTTAATCCTGCTGCCGGTCCCTGCAGTCCACAAACGACTTATGCGGAAAACAGCTTCAGCAACAACCTTAACGATGCCGATTACGATATGGGGATCATTATCTTCTACACCAATTTCGGCGGCTGTGCCGGCGGTACCACCTGCATCGGCAGCACCAAAGGCAGGACGACTGCAGGCTACAATTCGCTCGATCCCACCACTTACCTGGGCACTGTTACAGCGCACGAGCTGGGCCACCGGCTGGGCGCGGGCCATAGCCACAATGCCAATGGCGCCGGCTGCTCCTTCTCTCCCAATTCGGCCTGGGAAGTAGGCGGCGGATCCACCATCATGGCTTATACTGACTGCCAGCCTTCCTATAATTCCTATAACACCTTTGTCTACTTTCACGGTGGCAACATCGGCCAGATGAAAACCTTTATTAACAGTGCAAATGGCAGCTGCTATACCGCTGGAGCAGTCAACACTACCCCTGCGATCAATACGCCATCTGACGATACTTTTTTCATACCCGTTTCCACACCCTACCGGCTTTATGCCAATGCCACAGATGCCGAAGACAATAACCTTACCTATAATTTTGAAGAAATGGACCTGGGTACGGGCGACTCTACCCGCCCTACACCAGCCACCGCTTTCGGCCCTATTGTAAGGAACTTTCAGCCTTCTACCCGGTCTTTCCGTTATGTACCGCGCATGGATAGCATTCTTACCAATACTGTTCCGGCCTTCGAGCTGCTGTCTTCCGTTCCCAGGCAACTCACTTACCGGACCACAGTGCGCGATAATCATCCGGGATGCGGCTGCACCGGCACAGATACTTTTCTGATCAAAACCACAGGGACAAGCCCCTTCCAGGTAACCAGCCAAAATACGCCTGCTACACTTAATGGTGGCACATCGCTTACGCTTACCTGGGATGTCGCCGGCACCGACCAGGCGCCGGTCAATACACAGCAGGTACAGATCCTGTTTGCCGTTGATGGCCTCAATTATAATATACCCTTACTAAGCGCTACACCCAATAACGGCACGGCTACCGTAACTGTTCCCAACATGCCCACTACCAATGGCAGGATCATGGTCGCTGCCCAGGGCAATCTTTTCTTCGATATCAACAATGCCGATCTTACCATCCAGCCCGCCTGCGCTTCGGCTCAGCCCTCGGGAATCTGGCCCCAGGATCCGGTAACGGCGCAGCAGGGAGATCCATCTTTACAGCTTGATCTCCTGCCTTTGCTCGGACAACCATTCGATACCCTTGCCGGCGAGATTACGGCCACAGATCCTACGGGTATTATAGGCTTTCGCAACAGCCCCACTGATTCGACCTGCCGTGCCGGCTCGGGCTACAGCGGCCGGTACGACCTCTTTCGCTTCCGTGTGGCCCAGCCAGGTATTTATACTGTAGGCAGAACGCTATATACGCTCCCTGCCAATCCCTACATGACCATCTACGGTTCCGGCGGCCTGGTAGCAGCTAATGCCGCCAATGCCTGCACCAATTACCAATATGGCAGCACAACCGCCTTCCAGACACCTGGCGGTACCACTACCACCACCGACGTACGCTTTACTTTTAATGCCCTTCGTGACAGCGTGTACACTCTTGCTATACTGCGAAGGAATGCAACGATCCTTGGTACTTATCGCATCGATTTCAGCGGCCCTGCGAAAGTATATCCGGAGACACAAACCCCCGTCGGTAGTTATGCCTACCTTGTGGTAAACAGCACCGGTACCATCATCGCGATCAGCGCCGGCCCGCCCAATCTGCAAAGCCAGGGCCCGGGGAGCTATACGGTTTACGGGCTCAGCTACAGCCCCTCCATTGCGATCAATAGCTACCTCAACCAGCCATTCAACAGCTTACTTACCGCCGGCTTTGGCTCAGGAGAATGCCTTGCAGTCAGTAGCAACAGCGTGACCGTTACCATTACACCAACACCTTTACCCTACGAATACCTGAAGCTTACGGCGCGACAGGAGCAACAAGCGTCGCGGCTTTACTGGCAAACAGAAGGCCTTCCGTCCCTTAGCAACTTCCAGCTGGAACAAAGCAGCGACGGACGCAATTTCAGCCCGTTCAAGACCCTGGGCAAAAATGAGGCGAAGCAGGAAGAAGGCCATTATAGCTACTGGCATACCGGCGCTGCTGAAGGCAGCAATTACTATCGGGTAAGAGCCAACCAGACCGATGGCGATTTCCGGTACAGCAATATTGCGGTCGTACATTTCAGCAACCTGCCCGGTCTTACCATCGTTCCCAACCCGGCCACGAGCCAGGTCAGTATACAGGTAAAGGGACGGCAGCTGCCACTGGCGGCTGTGCTCACCGATATGAGCGGCAGGATACTGAAGCAGCTTAACGTGGATCGCGACGGGTATACCCTAAGCCTGGCCGGTCTTGCGCCAGGTATGTACCTGCTCAGTGGCAAAGGGTTTGCCGTGAAGCTGGCCAAACGTTGAACACTTATAGGCTGTCTAAATTCATAAGGCATGACACCTGAATACAAATACGATGTTATAGGAAGGGGATATAACAAAACACGTTGCGCAGATCCCTACCTTACCAGCCGGCTTGCTCATCTCCTGAAGCCTGCAACGGATGCGGTTTATCTCGATATTGGTTGCGGAACAGGTAACTACACCATAGCGCTGGCCAGTATGGGCATGAAATTTTATGGTGCAGACCCTTCAGAAAAGATGCTTCAGGAAGCAAGATCCAGAAGCACGAAAGTAAGCTGGATACAGGGCATGGCGGAGCTCATTCCAATTTCGGATGGCTTGTTTGACGGTGTTATGGCTACCCTTACCATTCATCATTGGAATAACCTCCAATCGGCCTTTACCGAAATAAGAAGGGTAATGAAAGATACCGGGCGCCTGGTACTGTTTACCGCCACGCCTGAACAAATGAAAGGCTATTGGCTGAACCATTATTTCCCTGCTATGCTTGAAGCTTCGGCGATTCAAATGCCTTCACCGGAAATTTTAATTAAAGCCGCATCTGAGGCAGGATTGAAGATAACAGGCTGTGAGCCTTACTTTGTGCTTGATGAGCTGGAAGACCTCTTTCTTTATTCCGGCAAGAACAGGCCTGGACTATACTTCGAAGAAGCGGTACGACAAGGCATATCATCATTTGTCGCACTGGCCAATGCCGAAGAAGTGGAACATGGCTTGCTTCAGCTAAAGTCGGACATAGACAACGGCAGCTTTGAAACAATTAAAAATAGCTATAACAACGGGCTTGGCGACTATCTTTTTATCACATTACAGAAAGAGTGGCCACAGTAAAAGAGCATGGCCTGAAGAATTTTGCTCAGAGGCTTTCTAAATTTTAGAGATAATTCTACGAATGTTTGAGCGGTAAATCATTGATTAGGAAGGAATGGTGGTACATTCATAATCTTTAGAAAGTGTCCTGTTCCAATTCATTCATGCACTTTAACTCCAAATTTTCAGACAGCCTCTTAAAGGATACGGATAAAAAACGGCCGGTCGAATGCTTGGATTCTACCGGCCGTTTGGCTTAAAAGATCAGTAAATTTATTTATCAGGCATGCCGGCAATGTCGGACCGGTTCGATGTGCTGAGGCCATCATAGTCTGAGATAGCCCATACTCCGCTTTGCACGGCACTACCTTCACCATCGGGTACAGCTTTGTTGCGCAGCAGTTCGACAAGCTCACTCATAGAAGCGGAATTGGTTACTGGCCCCAGCTTGAAATAATCGCCGCTGGGATGCTTCGACGCGTTGACGCAATAAGCCCTGATAAGCACTACCACTGTATCGTGCGCCGGTAAGGTAACACTATTGGATTCGGCACAGATACCGTTCTGATATTCGGGATCATAGCATTGGAAAGTAAGCCCGCCGGGGACATGCCATATCACCTCGGGGCCGCTGTTGTACAACAAACAGTGCACGTCCACATACGAACCATGTCCCAGGCTAGCCAATACGGTATCTTCAGTTGGATTGTCGCCGAAAAGGGTATCGTTGACCAGGCTTACACCAGCCGGGAATACGTAAGGGGTTCCCTGCAGTGCGCCACCAAACTCACCCATCCCGGAGATATGACCAGGTGAGTCATTGGGCGGAACACCGGTGCCGGGATCGGGTCCGGGTCCGTCATCCTTACCGCAGGAAGCGATCATCATGATGAGAGCAGGCAAGAGGCCTGCAAATAATAATTGTTTGAGGGAACAGCGATTGATCGTAAGTTTTGTTTTCATCGTCAAAATTTTCATTGTTCAAATTGCGCGGCAAAAATACTTTGCAGCGTCAAGCAGCAGCCTACCGGAAAAGGGGTATTGTGAAAAGTATAACACCCATTGACACACCTTTTGTACAGCAGGAGAACAGGCTATACACCATGCTGGCAAAGGGTTTCAGAAAAACAAGGCGCCACATCAGATATACGCCTGCCCTGCCACGTAATAAGCATATATGCCGGATGCCGGTATTGATTATTTTTGAAGCGTAAAGCAAAAAGAACCCTATGAAAAAAATACTGATCCTTATCCTGGCTGCGGGCCTGATACAACAAACCGCCCTGGCGCAGGACGCTCCGAAAACCAAAAATGAAAAGAAGGAAAGCCGCGCAGAAGCCAAAGAAAGACATAAAAAGTTCTGGAAAAAGGTAGGTACCGATCAGCGCGACTTCTGGAAGAATGAGCACGAAAAGCACACCGCCAAACAGGATGCCCGCAAGGCAAAAAAAGCGAAGAAGGAAACCGCGGAGGATAAAAAAGAAAAGTAACGACACGCGGTTTTAGCCTGTATCCATATCGTGGGCCGGTAAGAATTATCCCGGCCCTATCGTTGGTTATTTGTTATATTTGTTCCTCCTCAACCTATACCAAACCAATGAACATCGATCTGCTCAAAGACAGGATCACAAAGGATCTTAAGGACAGCTATATTACTGAAGCCGGCGGCGACTTTTTCTTTTTATATGGCGCCGACGACCGCTTTCCTTTTGCAACTATCGTCACTGCAGACAATGATTTCGATGCTATTTCACACTTGAACAGAGAAGGTGTTTTCCGGCTGAGCATCGGTGTCGGTAAAGAAAGCTTTAAGGATTTGTTCGGCAATCTGCCTTCCCGGCCCGGAATCGGCGGCTTCGTGGAAAGCGGCCCCGACTTTACCGCATTAGACACGTTGATGCCCCACCCGATTTATGGCAATATGTACTGGGTGTGTGTGCTTAATCCCACTGAAGCTACTGTTGACCGGATATGGCCCTACCTGGAAGAAGCCTATCGCCTGGCAGTGCAGAAAGATGAAAAGGTATCGGGCAAGGGTAAAGCCTAGCCCGGTAAAACAAATGCCATGGCAGCGCAAGGCCCAAAGCTGCGACAGCAGGCGCTATACAAAAATGATCGGGTTCAATTGGCTTTATTTCAATAAACCCACTACCTTTGCGCAAATTTCGCAGCCCCGGCTGCCTTATCAATTCCGATTTGCTTCATGCGAAAGTCCTGGTGGAAAATTCTCTGCGTAGCGCTGCTGGTCTATACGATTATAGGCGGTCTTCTCTTCCCCGTTCCGGCACTGGCCCTCATCCACGAAAGTATCCGCAATCTTTATTTTCATGTGCCCATGTGGTTTGGCATGATGACCTTGTTCACCGTGAGCCTGGTCTATGCGATCCGCTACCTGCGCAGCGGCAATCTGAAAGATGATATCTACTCGGTGCAGTTTGTCAATATAGGCCTGCTATTCGGAGCCCTGGGATTGATCACCGGCATGGAGTGGGCCAATTATACCTGGGGCGAGCCCTGGAGCAACGATCCCAAGCAGCTCGGCGCAGCGCTCAGCATGCTTTCCTATTTTGCCTACCTGGCCCTGCGCGGCGCTATAAGCGACTACGACAAGCGGGCCAAGATCAGCGCGGTGTATAATATTTTCGCCTTTGCGCTTATGATCCCCTTCCTCTGGATCCTGCCCAGCCTGGCCGACTCCTTGCATCCCGGCAGCGGCGGCAATACCGGCTTCAACACTTACGACCTCGACAACCATATGCGTATGGTATTTTACCCGGCCGTTATCGGCTGGATATTGCTGGGTGTATGGATCACCTCGCTCACGATACGGCTCAACCTTATAGAAAAAAAGGATATACTCAATGAAGATATTTCGTAATATTTCGACCTGGATCAACAGTAAGCGTCTACTCACCTTATTGCTGCTGCTACCGCTTTTCTGCCAGGCTCATGAGCGTCCCGAGATGGCCGATACTTTCCGCTCCAGCGGCAAAATTTATGTTGTTCTATTGGTTATTTGCACTATTTTTGCCGGCATTATTTTATTTCTGGTGTTTTTGGAGCGAAAAATCAAAAAACTGGAACGTAATCAACACAATCACAAACAATAATTGAACGAGACTAAGTAATTCATCACTCATTTTAAATTTTATGGCTTCTACGGCAACAGTAACCACAACTTCAGGTCACACTGAATACAGCTTTTTCCAGGGTGTCGAGCGTAACTTCGATAAAGCTGCGAAATTTACCCGTTTTGAAAAAGGTATCCTCGAGCAAATCAAAGCCTGTAACTCTATCCTCCAGATCAAATTTCCCGTACGCATTGGCAATGGTGTAGAGGTAATCGAAGCGTACCGCGTACAGCACTCCCATCACAAGCTGCCCTGTAAAGGCGGTATCCGTTTCAGCATGGACGTAAACCAGGATGAGGTAATGGCCCTGGCTGCCCTCATGACCTACAAATGCGCTATGGTGAACGTGCCCTTCGGTGGCGGTAAAGGCGGTATTAAAATTGATCCGAAGAAATACACACCCTTCGAGCTGGAAAAGATCACCCGTCGTTATACTTCCGAATTAGCCAAAAAGAACTTTATCGGACCCGGCATCGATGTGCCCGCCCCCGATTATGGTACCAGCGCCCGCGAAATGAGCTGGATCGTAGATACTTACGCTTCCCTCAATCCCGGCGAGTTGAACGCGCAGGCCTGTGTAACCGGTAAGCCCGTAGCACAAGGTGGTGTACGCGGCCGCACCGAAGCTACCGGCCTCGGTGTTTATTACGGTATCCGCGAGCTGTGCAATGTTTCAGAAGACATGAAGAACCTGGGCCTGACCACAGGTCTGGCAGGTAAAAAAGTAGTGATCCAGGGCCTGGGTAATGTAGGTTACTACGCCGCCAAGTATTTCCAGGAAAGCGGCGCTATTCTTGTAGGCCTGGCCGAATACGAAGGCGCTATCTCCAATCCTAATGGTCTTGACCTCGAAAAGGTAGTTGCACACCGTAAAGAAACCGGTTCTATCCTCAATTTCCCCGGCGCCGAAAACATTCCCGTAAGCGCTCATGCCCTCGAGCTGGAGTGCGATATCCTGATCCCTGCAGCGCTGGAAAGCGTGATCCATGGCGGCAATGCGGCCAACATTAAAGCCAAGATCGTAGGCGAAGCTGCCAACGGTCCGCTGACGCCCGATGCCGACGTGATCCTGAATCAGAAAGGCGTGGTTGTGGTACCCGATATGTACCTCAACGCCGGTGGTGTAACAGTTTCTTATTTCGAATGGCTGAAAAACCTGAGCCACGTACGCTACGGCCGCCTGGAAAAGCGCTTCAGCGAAAACCAGTTTGGCGAAATACTGAAGACCATGGAAAGCATGACCGGCAAGCGCGCCAACGAGGTTGAGCGCAAAGTGCTGCTGCACGGTCCCGATGAAGTAGACCTGGTTTATTCCGGCCTGGAAGACACGATGATCACTTCATACCATGAGATCCGCGAAGCCTTCAAATCACATTCCGGCGTAGAAGACCTGCGTACAGCGGCCTTCATTTGCTCTATCAATAAGATCGGCGTGGCTTACGAAGAGCTGGGTATCTTCCCTTAAATTATATCAGACTATTTCTTATTATTGGCAGGGCTGTCCGGTTGCGGACAGCCCTGTTTCTTTTCCGTTATCTATTTTGCCACATTATTCAGCTTTATTCCTCTTTGGTAAAGTTATCGTCGACCCGGCTGCTAAACAATTGAACAATTACTTTTATCCAAAAGCCACCTGATCCTTATTTTGCCCATCGGTTTTCTTTGTTGCCAAAAATAAGACCTATAAATTTTTGATAATACCTGTATAGATACCGCAGATTCCGCTACCTTCCTACATCTTAATGCCATACCCTACACCCGGTACTTTTTTTTATGTCTATTGTCTATACAACAAAGATGGAAGCAGCACTGATACCCACGCACAACCTTTCGATCCGGAAAGAAGAGGAAATATTGTTCCAGTATATCGCGCTGGACCAGCGCTCCCAATACGATCCTTCGTTGGCTCATCGCCATAGCTATTATGAGATCTTTCTTTTCAATAAAGGGGGCGGTACCCACCAGATCGATCTTGGCACTTACGATATTCCTGACCATAGCATTCATTTTGTACTGCCGGGCCAGGTACATAAAGTAAACCGTGAACACGGCTCCTATGGATCCATTCTTTTGTTTTCAACCGACTTTTATTATCTGGTCAACAGTACCAGTACTGCCCTTCCCGACCGCTTTCTGACTGCGTATGCCGGCGGATCGCCCGTAATGACATTGGCGCCGGAGCAATTTGCGGAACTGCAACAGCTATCGTATGCCATGGGCCGTGAGGGCGCAGGCGCCACCGATATCCATATGGATGTCGTACGCAGCTACCTGCACATTTTCCTGCTGAAATGCGGGCTGTTTGCCGAAACCGCGGCCTACCCTACCTTAAGAGCAGAGTCGCTGCTTTTTGGCCGGCTGAAGCAGTTACTGGAAGAACACTACCGTACACAACACCTGCCTTCTTTCTATGCGGCCAGCTTGCTGGTAACCACCAAAAAGCTTAATGAGCTTTGCCGCCAGCATAGCGGCACCACTCTGAACGGGCTGATCAAGGAACGACTCCTTATCGAGGCCAAGCGCCTGCTGCTGCACACCGGATACATTGTGAAAGAGATCAGCTACCACCTGGGCTTTGAGGATCCGGCCTATTTCAATCGTTTCTTCCGCAAACATACCGGCTACTCTGCCGGCAGCTTCCGCAGACAGCCCCAAGGGTAATCATCTGTCAGGAATTATTTGCATTTATTATGTATTTTTTAACAAAGGCCACTTCTTTTTAGATTGGCAGGCTATTCATTTACTGTAAACAATATATTATTTGTAATTTATTTACTTACAATGATTAAGGAAATATTTATTCGTTCATAAATCAAAAATACCTGGAAATGGGTAGATAAAAACCATCAGTATAAGGTATAGCATACTTTATAGCTTGGCATTAATTTTGATTTTCAGAATAAACCCTGTTATTATTTACACCCCCTAAATTTTTTTATGAAAAAGACGATGTTACACCTGGGTATCCTGGCCGCCTGCGCGCTCACCCTGGGCTCCTGCTCAAAAGATAATAACCCACTTGTTCCCACAGGTACTAAGAACATTAAATTTACCTTCTCGACACCCGGTATCAAGGATGCCGAGGGCGATGCTGCCAGCTTTAACCTTGCCGGCTCCGACGGCTCCGGGGACAATACTCTCTGGAAGGTAAACGGCCAGGTACGCAGCAACGAGCAAGGCTTTATTATTGCAGAAGAAGAATTGGAAGCCGGCGGTACTTTCGTTATTGAATCGGTGAAGCCTTTAATGGCCGCCAGCTTATCGATCAGCGCTCAGAATTTCGGCGCTACCAGCTATACCCTTAAGTACAAGGCCGAGGTGAATGGAACCGTTCAAAACGACGTTACTGAGAATATCGTTTCTTCTAACGGTTATATCAAGCAGTTCAGCTATTAATATTCTTTTCCCTGAAAGTAAAAAGCGCCGGGCTATGCCTTGCGCTTTTACTTTCACTTATGTTCCGGTCTTTATCTTTAATGCCGGAAAAATATTTCGGTAGCGCCGTAACCGTAGCGCGGGTTCCAATCGTGCTGAAAAAAATCAACTGCCGCCGTTTCGCGTAGTACCTGGTGTATTTCCTCTTTAAGCCGGCCCTTGCCCACGCCGTGGATCACGACCAGGGACTGCTGATGGTTACGCATAGCTTCATCCAGCGCATCGCCAAAGGCCTCCATCTGAATGGTCAGCATTTCAAAATTGCTGAGGCCGCGGGTATCGGCCACCAAAGCCTCTATATGCAGATCAATCTCCGTACGTGGCTTTTCTTTTTTACCGGCTTTCAATGCCGTAACGATGCTTCCTACCGACTCCTTCAGCTCCGGCTGTGGTAGGGTTGCTGCCGGCAACGGAAAATCTTCGGCCAGCTGAATATGGAACATAGGCTTATTGGCCTGCTGGATATGATGGATATATTCAAAAAGTTTCTTAGGTTTGATACGCAAGGTATTGCTCAGGCTACCGGCATGAAGACGCGACAGCTGCTGCTCCAGTATCCATAAGAAGCGCGGCTGCTCCTGCATCGCCGCAAAGGGAATATCGTGGAGATAAAAGTGGGAAAAGGGTCGCAGTTCGGCCTTATGCCTGAAGATAGCGCCGCTTTGACCCAGGCATTCGTATTGCAGTGTGAGCTGGTGCGGTGTCTGGTTGATGAAATAAGCTTTCAGCTTGTCGACCACATCTTCATATTCGTCAAAACGGAACACGGGCAGGAAGGAAAGATGAAAACCTGAGGCCACACCATGACCGATACCTTTGGCTTGGGCTTCTACCGGCACTTCATCGATGTGCCGTATCGTCGCCGGGCGATCTTTTTTCTTATCGGTGAACCATTTCAGATAGGGATGGTCGACCTCGTCGAGGAAAACCGGGAAGTGCGTGCCGCCCACTTCTACCTCGATCATGTCCTTATTCACAAAGTCCACTACCCGGCCTTCTTCACCGGTCCGCTTCAGCAAGACAATATCGCCGATCGAGAATTTCATGATCTGTATCTCCTTTTATAGGGCTGTACGGGCAACAAGCCAACACAACAATACAAATTTCGGAACAAAATTTTAATTGACAGGGGTTTTAATTTTTAATTACCTTTGTGCCGCCTTGGACAAGGGAATCCGGTGTAAATCCGGAACAGTACCCGCTGCTGTAAGCCCATTTCAATGCTGTTCTCCACAATGCCACTGCCTGGTTAAGGCGGGAAGGCCCGGGCAGCAGGGATAAGTCAGAAGACCTCCCAGGGTCAATATACTGCATCAACCGCTTTCGGGAATAAAGGCCGGAGATACGAACCTGCAAACCAGTTCATACCTGGTATGTCTTTTCCGTAATTTCCTATGTCCCGGATAACGTGATGTGCTCACCGTGCTAAAATTGATCTATGACATACAAATTACAATCTCTTCTTGCAGCAGCCTTATTTACGATGGGTGCAGCCGGGGTAAACGCACAAACAGTCTCTACCCTGGACGACCTTACGCTTCCCGGCGCCAATACCGATTATGCCACCTCGTTACCTTCGGCACAGCAATACGTTTTCACCAGCGGCCGTGTAACCTTTCATGGCGTGCTGGAAAGCTGGGGCGGCTACGGCCAGTTCAACTATAGTAATGTGGTCGATACCATAACATCGGGATTCGGTAATGATAAAGCGGCGATGACAGGCATCGGCTATAATAATTCGGCCAATTACGGTGTGGCTTATGCACCCGCCGACTGGCCCACCCATCCCGATCAAAGCTTACTAATCGGCGCCAGGATCGAAGGAAATACAAATGCCAGCAGGGCGGTGGGTATGTATGTAACCAATACCACCTACGCTTATCGCTACATCCAGGATAATTATCGTGACGGCGACTGGTATAAGCTGATCGTAAGAGGATACCGCAATCATGTGCAGGTAACCGATAGCGCTACCTATACCCTTGCCAGCTATACCGCCACCGATACGGTACTGCGCAAAACCTGGGAATGGATGGACCTTACTGCTTTGGGTAATGTGGATAGTTTATCGTTCCAGGTCGTGTCTTCCGATGAATTTACGCCTTTCTACTTCGCTTTCGACAACTTTACAGTCGACAGTATTTGCCCGGAACCCAAGAACCTGGCAGCAACCAGTGTTAACGAGAATAGCGCTACTATTACCTGGATCAGCGGCCTTACAGGCGTGACACCCGATTATGAAATTGCAGTGGATCAATCGGCCACCCTGGCGCCTACCGCAACAACGGTAACGGTTACCGCACCGACCTATAGCAAAACCGGTCTTAGCTCGAATACGCTTTATTATGTGCATGTACGTGCCGCCTGTGGAAGCGGGGCCTTTTCCAATTGGGATACGGCGTCTTTCAAAACCCTGCCCGGTACCGGCATCTTCAATGCACAGCCCAATACGCTGCAGCTGAGCCTCAGCCCCAACCCTGCCACGCATGTCATTAACCTGAACAGCGATATGGCCCTGGATGCTACAGTATACAGCATCGAAGGGAAAGTGCTGCTGACCGCTACCCGTACAAGGCAGATCGATATCAGCACACTGCCGGCCGGTCTTTACCTGCTGAAGGCAACCGATGCCGCCGGAACAGGCAGGCAAGCCACCCTGCGCTTTACCAAACAGAACTAGCGATTGCTTCGCCCGCGAATAAGATCGCGGGCGAAATTTTTTCCTGTGTAATTTTGCCTTATGAAAAAACGATTACCGATCCTGGTCGCCGCTCTTGCACTATGGAGCATCCCCGCCCTTGCCCAGTTTGCCGCACAGGTACCCTTGCCCGGCAACGAGGGGATTGCCGCTACCAGCACACTGTTTAAAGAATGGGCCTCGGGATGCACCTTGTACCGGGGCTGGCTGGATATTGCCGACAAAAGCCAGGGGCAGCCTTCAATGGGCTCCGAAAGTGATATATATGGTGCGCCACATGGCCTCGTGCTTAGCCTGGGCGACAGCGGCGTAGCTGTGGTTACTTTTCCTCATGCCATAATGAACGGCCCAGGTCCCGACTTTGCCGTATTTGAGAATGGCTTTGCCAACCCGGAGAATGATTCTATGGCCTTCCTGGAGCTGGCCTTTGTAGAAGTAAGCTCCGACGGCCAGAACTTTTTCCGTTTCCCGGCCACCTCGCTGATGCAAAACACCACACAGATCGACAACTTTACTTACAGCAATGCCATCTACTACAACAATCTTGCCGGCAAGTACAAAACCGGGTATGGCACGCCATTTGATCTTGAAGAGTTGAAGAGCACGCCCGGTCTGGATGTGAACCATATTACCCATGTCCGCATTGTCGACGTAGTGGGCAGCATCGATCCGCAATACGCCTCACGTGACAAGGACGGCCGTATCATCAACGATCCTTATCCCAGCGTTTTTGCGTCGGGCGGTTTCGATCTGCAGGGCGTTGGTGTGATCAACAGCGACCAGCCGTCATCCGGTATCGACCCTGTGGCCGCCGGCTGGCAACTTAAGCTCTATCCCAATCCTGCCAGCGATGTGCTGCTGCTGGAAGCGCGTTCGGACGAGCGCCTGCAATATCAGCTGACCGATGTCAGTGGCCGCCCGCTGCGACAGGGCGCATTTGAGAGGCAAACCAGGGTCAGCCTGGCCGGGCTATGCGCGGGCCTCTATTTTATGCAGCTCGACAATGGCCGGGAACATGCCGTAGCCAAAATAAGGAAACAATAGTCTTATGATGAGGAAGTACCTGCTCCTGCTGGCGCTGCTGCCAATGGCAGCCTGCGTAAAGGATAAGCCGGCCGATCCGGCGCCTCCACCGCCATCGACCGGTGCACGGCGGCTATTGATTGCCGATGAGGGTAGCTTTGGCAACGGCAATGCATCACTGTCTTTCTTTGAGCCCGGCACAGGGACGGTATTCAACAATGTCTACAGCCAGGCCAACGGCGGACAGCCGCTGGGCGATGTGCTGCAAAGCATGTTGATCGACGGCGACCGGCTTTTTCTGGCCGTCAACAATTCCGACAAGGTAGCTGTAGTAAGCTTAAGCGATTTTAAGCTGCAGGGTACCATTACGGTACCCAAGCCCCGTTATATGCTTAAGGTGAGCGAAGACAAAATGTACGTAAGCTGCCTGTATGCACCCACGGTCAGCATCGTAAACCCGAAAACACTTCAGGTAACCGGCAGCATTGCTATCGACCATCCCAATTCCGAAGGCATGGCCCTTGTCAACGGCAAAGTATATGTATGTAACTGGGATACTGCCAGCCGTCATCTTTACGAGATCGACCCGGTTGCCGATACCATTACCCGGCGCATTCCCATAGCGGGAGCGGCGGGACAGCAGGTGCTGAGCGATAAGAACGGCAAACTATGGGTGCTGGCCGGCAATGTATACAAGCAAAAGGTGGCCACCCTTACTTGCATCGACCCGGTCAGCGGTGCTACCCTGAAGAGTTTCACCTTTCCGGCCGGCGCCGATGTGCTGAAGCCCTGTTGGAATCCCGGCAGGGATACCCTTTATTTCCTTGGCGTCAATTACAATGGCGGCACGGCTTACAACGGCGTTTACCGCATGAGCATCGACGCACCGGCCTTGCCTACCGACCTGTTCATCCCGGCCAAACCCTTGCAGTATTTCTGGGCGTTGCTGGTAGATCCTGCCACTAATCGCATCTATGTAGGCGATCCCAAAGGCTTTATCCAGCAGGGAAATATCAGCATTTACCAAACCGATGGCAGCCTGCTGCAGTCTTTTACTACAGGACTGGGGCCGGGATTCCTGCTTTTCGATCGCTAAACCGGGGCCCTTCAATTTTTTTGACTGAATTGTTTGAATTTATTCTGTAAATTATATCTTTACGGGGATTATTATCTTCAAAACGATCAACATCTTTTCATAGCATGAAAAAAATTCTCCAATTGGCTGTATTGTGCGCCGGCATCGGGCTGTTTGCAGTATCTTCCTCCTCCTGCTCCTCGCAGTATGACGCTACACCTCAGGTGCCTGGCAGGGATACCATAAAGAACCCGTTGCGAGGCACCTTCACTGCGGTAGTTGACGGAGAGACTTTTGTAGCCAATTCCAAATATGTAAACGATGCCACTGTTAATGGTGTTCGTACGCTGATGGTTTCCGGTGTAATGGACAGCAAGGCTAAAGATCCGAAAAACAACAAAGCGATATCGATGACTATCACCAATTATATGGGCCCTGGTACCTATCCCATTCAAATGGGTACAGTGGGACTGTATGCCGTACAGAGTGATGGTACCTATACCAACTTCCTGGCCAAAACAGGAGATGAGACTTTTGTGGTCACCATTACCAAGGACCAGGGCGATGTGGAAGGCACCTTCAACTTCGTAGTGGCTCCCGGTGGTATGGGCACTGCCGACAACCATACGATCAGCAGCGGTACCTTCAGCATACCGAAATAAGCGCAACGAACGATATTGAGAATATGGCCGCTCCTCGACATGAGCGGCCATATTATTAAAAGCCATTTTACCTGCCATTATTAACAGCAGCTTTAACAATATACCGGCACCCTTTAAGAGTGCCGGCTTTATTTTTGAATAATGATATCAGAAACACCCATGCCGCCGCAGGGAAGACAGTACAACGGGCTGAAAATAACGATGATCCTTTTATCGGCCTAAGCATAAGCGACGAACGATATTAATAAAATGGTCGCTCCTCAAATGAGCGGCCATTTTATTAAAAGCCACTTTGCCTGCTATTATTAACAGCAGCTTTAACAATATACCGGCACCCTTTAAGAGTGCCGGCTTTATTTTTGAATAATGATACCAGAAACACCTATGCCGCCGCGGGGAAGACAGCATAACGGGCTGAAAATAACGATGATCCTTTTATCGGCCATCGTGGGCGCCGTTTTCCTTTTTTCCGCATATAGTAAGACGGAACCTGTGGCATATTTTGAATATACGATCAGCAGCCAGCTTCACCTGTCTATGAAACTGTCCGCCGTACTGGCACGTTTCTTCATTGGGCTGGAAGCCGCACTGGGCCTACTGTTGCTGCTGAGCATACTGGGTTGGCGGCGTTGGGTGCTCCGCTGCTGCCTGTACCTGCTGCTACTCTTCAGCCTTCACCTGTTTTATCTCTTGCTCACGCAGGGCAATGACGTGAACTGCGGTTGTATGGGCAATATCGCGCCCATGTCGCCCATGCTGTCTTTGCTGAAAAATGCCGGTCTCATTGCTATGATATCCGCATTGCTGAAATGGCATCGTCCGCAGGATGGCGCCGTGCTGAATGTGGCTTCTTTTCCCGTAGCGGCGATCATTATCGCCGTACCATTCTTTGTCTACCCGATGCAAAAGCAGCTACAGCTGCCGCTTAGCCGGCTCTATACCACCACCCGCTCAGAGCATCCTGTTACCGAGCTGCGTCGCGGTAAGCATATACTCTGCCTCATGAGCCTGAGCTGCCGGCATTGCCGGAAAGCGGCCGCGGCCATTGCCGTGATGAAGAAGGACAACCCCTCCCTGCCGTTTTACTTTGCCTTATCGGGCGGAACAGACAGCACACGCAAGGAACGCTTCGCCGATTTTCTGGCTGAGACCCATGCACAGGACATACCTTATCATTTTCTGAGCCCCGAAGATTTTATCGATATGGTACGCGCAGCGGGCAGCGACGGCGTACCGGTGATCCTGTGGATGCAGGATACAACTGTCGTGCGTAAGATAGACGCACCCGCGCTCAATCAAAAAGAAATCGAGCACTGGATCGCCCAATAACCTCATCTTCATCAAATCATTGTCATGGTACCGCTCCATATACTCGCGATCTCGGGCAGCGTACGCGCCGCTTCTTCCAATCACAGCCTGTTAAAGGCCATCGTCCATCTGCTGCCGCCAACCGCAACGCTTAGCTACAGCATCGGCGTGGATCAGCTGCCGCCTTTCAACCCAGACCATGACCAACAGGACAGTCCGGCGCCGGAAGCGGTCGCCACCTTTCGCCGGCAGATCGCGGATGCCGCAGCGGTGCTCATCTGCACACCAGAATATGCGTTTGGCATACCCGGCACCTTAAAAAACGCCCTGGACTGGACCGTATCTTCCGGCAGCCTTAACGACAAGCCCGTTGCAGCCATCACGGCCTCTCCCCTGTATACCGGCGGCGACAAGGCCATGGCCTCGCTCCTCCCCACACTCAAGGCATTGGGTACGCTCATGCCGGAACCTTCCACACTATGTATTCCCAGTGTGAATAAGCTTCTCTCACCCGATGGCGCGCTCACCGATCCCGCCATGACCGCACAGTTACAACAGCTCATCGACCACCTGGTCGCAAGAGCCATTATGCCTTGAGCAAGGTAACTGCGCCGGCATTAAGACAAAAATTAGCTCTAAAAGGCGTAAATTATGCAAATAATTTTCGCGTTTAATAACTACGAATCCAACCAGAAACACCCAAATCGTTATACAGCAAAGCATTTAGAATATCTCTAAAAACTTTATTTGCTAAAAAGCAGTTTTTAATTTATGCATTTTATATGTTTGTGAATATTTTTTTAACAAAAAATATTCATTATTCATGAAAACATTAAAAAAACTGTTCACCCTGACATGCTTCCTGCTGTTGCTGCTGACCAAAGCCTATGCGCTAATACCTGCAGACATTTTTACCAATTATACGGTGACTGCAGATGGAGAACTGTCGCCTATGAGCCAGCACCTTGCCTTCGCAATGAGCACGGAAAAGATCTACCCTAACCCGGCGTCGGACCGACTGTATATACGCGGGATCGGCAACAAGGCCAGCCTGGCGCTGATCGATGCATGGGGGCGTCTGGTGCTGCAGCAGCCGGTAGATGCCGGTAGTAGCGTAGCCATCGGTCAATTGACGCCGGGTGTATATTGGGCTCAGATCACGGTTAATGGCAAATTGGTATACCAACAGAAGATCGTAAAACAATAATCCCATGCGCAATCAGTTGATAAATTGGAGTCTTTTGCTGTACCTATGCTGTTGTATGGGCACAGCCGCTGCTCAATCAGGCTTTGATAAATTAATCAATTACAGCCCGACCTTGCCCAGCCCTATTTACATAAGCAGAATACACTCCCTATATGCAGATACACAAAGTATATTTGCTATAGGCATGACAATACGTGATACTTTAGACTTTAGTCCTACAGGGACTTCTACGTTTATCAGCTCAATCAATTACTCGGGCAATGTACAATGGAAAAAAAATATAACATTTCCGGCCAATACGCCATATCGGGGTAACGAACCTTATCTTTTCAATTTGATCGCCAAAGTAAGACCTGGTAAATATGTTGTAGGCAGTAGTGGTTCAGACTGCGCCAGCCTACCTGGTTACTGCATGCCTCGCCCATTTTTATACTTTTTTAATTCAATGGGCGATAGTTTACGTTTTGTACCAGTTCCTAACGGCAATAATCAAAATACACATCTGTTTTGTGCCTTAATGGTTGATAAACAATACAACGTTATTACAACAGGAACTTATTGGAATAAACCAATGATGGATACCGCCGGTATATGGCTCGCCAAATTTGATAGCAGTGGAAATTACCTTTGGAGAAAGGTGATTGTAGATACTCCATTTTACAGGACTCGTGTACAAGGTTATAAAATAATAAATGGTAACGATAACGATTATATCGTAGCTGGCCTTTCCGGTGATCGAGATACCATCCATAAGTCATGCTATACACTTTGGAAAATAGATACAGCAGGTAATGTATTGTGGCGAAAGAGTATTCCTAAGACGCCACAATGGGCTAGCGACGACTTTTATGGCAATGATATTTTTTTTGATGTGGTTCGAGCGAACAACGGCAGCGGCTACTATTTCATGGGAGTTGCTCCCATGGCTGTACCGTTTCCTGGGGAGCCAGGTACCTATAAAACCATTTATTATTGCGGAAAATTAAATGAGCAAGGTGATGTTGCATGGGCAAAAACATACCAGCGCGACATACTACATGAAGAGCGGTGTACCGCACTGATGCAGAAGTCTAATGGCGACCTGGTGTTTATGGGACAAAGTAATGGGGCTAATCACGGCGGCCCTTCACTATTCTGTACAGATAGTATTGGCAGATTAAAATGGTTCAAAGAAACAAAGCGTTATAATTGCCCATTTGAACTTGGTCAGTTCCTATATTCAATGAAGCTAACCCCTCATGGTGGCATTGCAAGGGGAGGAGTGATAGGCCAACAGACCGCACAACCACCTTGTTTTGACACTGCCGGAGGAATTGCCTGGCTGGTGCTTACCGATAGCCTGGGCCGCCGTACCCCCACCGATACGGTAACCTTCCCCATCATTACCGACTCCGTGCGCTATCCCGCCGATACCACCACCGCGATACTCGTACCTGACGACGATAAGCCCACTATAAGACTCTACCCCAATCCCACTGCGGGAACCGTATATCTGGAAGTAGCAAACCTGCCGGGAAGCCCCGGCCTGATTACGGTGCAGCTTTTCGACTATATGGGAAGACGATTGCAACAGCAGAAGCTCAGTACAGCACGGACAACCATAGACCTCGGCCCCTATCCTCCGGGGCTGTACCTGCTACGGTTGCGCTATAAAGACAGCGATGCAGGTGTGCAAAAGGTGATGAAACGCTAAAAGCGCATACTGTCTTCTGTACCTTAGCTCATATCAGGCAAAGAGGCTGTTCTGCGGAGCAGCCTCTTTGTGTTGATGAGATATGCCTGTCTTCCGTTTGCCGGCGATTATGACTATTTTTACATTTTGCTGCCGGCTTTATATTAAATATGGCACAGCACATAGCAACCATGAACCATTGAAGCCATTACCGCCTGGCCTCTCCTTTAAAAACAGAAGAGCAAATGAAAAATTTTTTCCGCTTCCTGGGCATCGTAGTCCTGCTGGTGATCACCTTTATCCTGATATCGGGCATCTTTATTTCCCGATCGTATCACTTTGAGCGAAGCATCGTGATCCACGCCCCAAAAGAAGAGGTATGGCAGAACATCAGCCTCTTTGCGAACATAGAAAAATGGCATCCCTGGAAAGCAAAAGATCCGCATATGACGTATAGCATCAGCGGCACCGACGGCACCGTGGGCGCGGTTTACAGCTGGAAGAGCAATAGTGCTGCAGGCAGCGGCTCACAAACGTTTACAAGACTTCAACCGTACGAGCATATACTCATCGATCTTGAATTCAAAGAGCCCTTTAAGAGCAAGGCCAAGGCCTTTTATCACCTGCAGCCACAGGGCGATGCCGTAAAGCTCACCTGGGGATTCGATTGTAAAATGCCCTACCCGATGAACGCCGTTTTTTATTTCTTTATTGATATGGACGACCGCATGGATAAAGATTTCTCCGAAGGACTGGCCAATCTGAAAAAGCTTTGTGAGAGCAGCACACAGATGACCGCTTCGCATACCGCAACAGGCAGAGGCCGCTGCAACGAAGCCGGGACGGCCCTTTCGGTGTTTGTACCGGAAGCAGCTCGTAACGAAATTTTCTGAAGAATACGGCTGCCGGGGCTTTTAAAGTATTACAAAAGCAATCATTTGTGCATAATTTGTGGAAAAGCAATACAGGAAAGGGTTTCGGCCCCGATTTTTTTTATTAGGAATTTGCATATGTAGAAAAGAAGAGTATATTTGCTATACATCATTGTCATTCACCTATTAATTCACTTATTAAAACACAAATTATGAACAAAGCAGAATTAGTGGACAAACTTGCTAAAGATGCAGGCCTCACCAAAACCCAGGCGAACGATGCTTTAGATTCGTTTACCAACAGTGTAGTAAGTGCGCTTAAAAAAGGCGATCGTGTGACGCTGGTAGGCTTCGGAACGTTCTCCGTTTCAGAGCGCTCTGCCCGCAACGGCCGCAATCCACAAACCGGTGAAGTGATCAAGATCAAAGCACGTAAAGTGCCCCGCTTCAAAGCCGGTAAAGAATTCTCTACCAAAATAGGCGGCAAAAAGTAACCGGATAAAATAGCTTATTCTATAAAACCCGTGAAACTATTTCACGGGTTTTTGTATTTTTGTGCTTTATTCATTTTTTCAAAAAAACAGATTACCATGGGTAGAGGTGATATTCGCACCAAAAGAGGTAAAATTTCCAGCGGCACTTACGGCGTTTCCCGTCCTGCTAAAGCTAAAAAGGCAACCGCGCCCAAAGCCGAAGACAAGGCTGCTGGCAAAAAGGCCAAAGCTTAATAAAAAACCTTCCTCTACCGGAAGGTTTTTTATTTATGGAAAATTTTGTCTTAAATCCAGGGCCAATGATGCCGCCAAAGCAGAAAAGACGATAATTTTGTACCGGAAACAGAAGGACAGCTTAAGCTATTACAACATGAAAAATCCGCTTTATCGTTTTAAGAATTATATCGAATGGCAGGCGTTTGGCGTATGCAGCGCTATAGGTGAGAAGCTTGGCATTGCTACTTCCCGTATCAGGCTTTGGTTTATTTACATTTCCTTTCTTACGCTGGGCTCTCCGTTGATCCTCTATATGATCCTTGCCTTCTGGATGAACATAAGGAACTATATATGGCTTAATCGCAGAAATCCGCTGCGCTGGCGCTAAGACAGGGTCTCATCGTCGCCACAGGCCACTGCTATTCCCTTTTGGTTCAGCAGCCAATTGGCTTCTACAAGGCGTTCCAGCTGCTGCCACAAATGAATATAGGTAAACTGCTCCCCGTTGTTGGCCTTAAGTGAGGCAAACAGCCAGTTGCGCAAGCCCGCCCTCACCTCGTCTATGGTTGACAGGCCGAAAAAGTCGGCCAACACCCTCTGAGGATGTTGTTGTTCCAATTCAGTAAGACAGGATTCGTTCCCCTCGTTGCTCAGGCCGGCAGGAACGAGCTCATTTATAGTAGCCATAGTTTGTCGTTTTAGGTTTTGCAGCTTCCGAATACCGGAAGTTTTTTTTATTATAGCTAAAATAAATCCGCCTGAAGATTCCGGTAAATTAACTTAACGGAAGCAGGTCTTTTTATTACGAACTACGATCTTAGAGTACAAACTACGATTTCGGTATTTTTGCATGATTATATTTCTTTATCCTAAAATTAAAAATTATGAAAACGACACGCAAAACAGCATCGCGCAAAATGGAATTGGTAAAAACAGCCATAGTGGCCTTAAACGCCGCTGAGCAAGCAAAGATCGCCGGTGGAGACCAGCTCGTCATGGCCCTGCTGCCGATCGGTGTTGGCGCCAAACCAGGCAGCTATGGCTGTACACTTTAACCGCTAAAAGCTATTTTTATAATAATAAATGTATATTTGGGTTATCAGCAAGCCGTTTAATTTATAAACATGGCTTGTATCACTACCCCAAATTTACAGCGTGATAGCGGGAAAGCTCAAGATTGTCCTGGTGCATATCTGCGTATGGCTATTGTACATTGCCTTTGCCATACTCGTTTATGGATACGATGTCGGTTTGCAGAACGTACTCTATGAAACGGTAGTTTCTTTTTGCATCTCCGCTTCCGTATTTTATTTACATGCCTATTATCTGCTGCCGGTGCTGGCCGAAAAACGGAAGTACCTGCTGTATGTTATTGGTATGCTTGTAACGGTGCTGTATAACTTCGGCATCCGGTATCTCTTTGCCTTTTGCATCGATCCTGTGCTGCTCAACCGATCCTCTTCTATCGCGGGATACTCGATAGTGAAGCTGGTACTGGTCTTTAGCTGGTACTGGTTTACCTTCGCCCTGTTCTCGCTGGGCTATTGGCTGGCGCGCCGGTTGGTACGTGTAGAAAAAGAGGCCCGGAGAAAGGAGTTCACCGAGGCAGAGCGCGCCCGGCTGCAGCTCGAGAATGCTGCGCTGAGGGCACAGATCAATCCACATTTCTTTGTCAATACAATGAACGCCTTCCGGGTCGAGGTAGCGCCCATGCTACCCGAAACGGCAAAAGGCATCGAAGCGATGATATTGTTCATGCGCTCTTCGATGATGCGACCCGATGGTAACGGAACCATAGCCCTGGACGAAGAAGTGGCTGCCATAGAAAGCCTGATCACGATCTATCAGCGACGGTTTCCCAATGCCAATATCCGGTACCATAAGGAGATTGAAGAGGACCTTCGCATTGTACCGCATATCTTTGCCGCCTTTGTGGAGAATGCTTTCAAGCACGGTAGCTTTACCCGCAGGGAAAAGCCACTTACCATAGAACTAAGAACAGAGGACAACGATCTGCTGTTTCATGTGCATAACTGGAAAAGCCGCCGCATTAAAGACGACTCAAGAGGCATTGGTCTTAACTATATCCGGCGACAGCTTGAAGATGCTTTTGCCGGCCGCTATGAGCTGAAGATCGAAGATAAGGATAGCGACTATACCGTTTCCCTAAAGATAAAAAACATCGGTTGTAATGAAAATAAGCTGCTATATACTGGATGACGAACCAAGAGCGATAGACGACCTGATCCGGTTTATTGAAAAGACCCCGATACTGACGCTGAAAGGCTATGCTACAGATCCTTTCGAAGCCCTGAACTACCTGCGCAGCCACGAAGTGGATTTCCTGTTCCTTGACATCAGCATGGATGAGCTCTCCGGCCTTGAGTTCATTGAGCTGGTGCCCAACAAAGCGATTTTTACTACAGCGCACGAACATCATGCCCTGTCGGCGCTGTCTTATGTAAACACAGTGGATTACCTGCTGAAGCCGATCACCTTCAATCGCTTTATGATAGCGATTAAAAAGATAGAAGCGATATTTCTTAATGCTGCTGCTAAAGACACAGAACCGACAGTGGTTGTTGCTTCATTTGAGGCCAAGACGCCTACGGGACAGATCGTGATCGAATATGATAAGGTTGATTACATCAAGGCCAACGGATCTTACTCGACCATATTTTACGAAGGGAAGAAAGCTTTTGTATCCATGCCCCTGAACGATATCGAAGCGCTCTTCCCACGGGAGCTGTTTGCGCGGGTACACCGCTCCTATATCGTGCATAAGAAGAAGATCGCCAAACGAACCTATTATCACCTCACCCTGCTCAATGACATTCCTATTCCACTGGGACGAAAGTATAAAGAACAGTTGGGCTAAACAGCGTATATAGCGCTCCTACCATTCGTATTCCGCCTCTACTCGTTTCTTCAGCCGTTCAATGAGATTGAATGTGGCAGGGCAACGCGAAACATTCTGAATAAAAGTATCGTTGTACAGGTCGAAAGGGCGCTTGTAGTGGTGCGGGAATTCTGCACAGTCCCTGGGGCGCACCTCATAGATACTGCATTTATCATCGATAAGGAACTGACAAGGTTGCTCTTTATTCACGATGCTACCGGTATCGTCCTCTTTGATCAGCCATTTGTCGGCAAAGGCCTTGGGCGTCATGCGCATGTGGGTGGCAATACGTTTGATATCGGTCTTGGTGAATACCGGGGTCATGGTTTTGCAGCAGTTGGCACAGGTTGTGCAATCCGTGGTTTTCCACACTTCTGCGTCTTCTTCCGCCACTATCCGTGAAAATCCCCGGGGTACGGTAGTATCCAGCTTCTTCAGGAACCCGGTGAGTTCCTCCTGTTTGCGCGCGGCCTTGCGCTTAAACTGCTTCAGATCCATAATAGATGTGTTCCGCATTAAGCGGTATTTTTCCCGGGGCATCCGGCTGCGGAAACTTTATTGCTCCCATAGGTTTATCGTTGACTATCCTCATACAGGAAACATCGGTCACATTTATCCTGGCCACGGCTGCCGAGCCTATCGAAGCACTGCACTATCGCTATCCTTTCGACAAACTCAAGAGACCGGATGAGATACAAACTGCACCAATGTCTTCTGCAGGTGATTGCCTGTTTATTTCTTTAACGGACTGCCCGGCTCTTTGGCAAAATGATTGAAGACCATTTTGTCCATCATACCGGGAAAAAGCTTATTCAACCATACCGTAGCCTTGCCTTGCGTTGTCATAACAATGGTACGTTTTCGTTTTTGCACCCCTTTCCAGATAAGGTTTGCGCAGGCCTCGGCACTCATGAGCTGCTTCTCGTCGAGTGGCGTTTCTTTTTGGGCATCGCCTTGCGCACCCAACGCTACATTCCGGATATTGGAAGCCGTAAATCCAGGCGCCGCCCACATCACATGCACACCGGTATGCAGTAGCTCTGTACGCAGTGCCTCAAGGAAGCCTTGCATGGCAAACTTTGAAGAGGAATAACCCGTACGACCGGGTAGTCCTCTATAGCCGGCGATGGAGGAGATCCCGGCTATGGTTCCCCTGGCTGCCTTCAGATAAGGTAATGCGTGCTTGGTCATATATACCGTGCCCCAGAAGTTGACATCCATCAGCTCCTTAAGCACTTTAAGCTCAAGATCGGCAAACAGCGCGCGCATGCTCATGCCGGCATTATTGATCAGTATATCGATCCTGCCCCAGGCGCTGACAATAGCGGCAACAAAACGGCCGCAATCCTCTTCGATGGCCACGTCGGCCTGGACAAGCAGCAGCCGGCCGGAAAAGCGGTCGGGAAAAGCAGATTCCAGTCGCGACAGGTTACGGGCGCACAAGGCTACGCTCGCCCCACCAGCCAGGGCAATATCGGCAAGCGCTTTACCGATGCCGGAGGATGCCCCGGTGATGGCGACTACCTTGTCTTTCAAAAATAGATCCATGAAATACAAAAATACAGTTCACGCTTCAGGAAATGGATATTATTTTTGCACAAAAAAACCGGCCTGCGGGGCAGACCGGCGACAAACAGGGAAATTTCATTCTATATACTAAAAATCAATCTACGTTTATGAAAGTAATGATTATCATGGGCTCCAAGTCGGACGAAAGCGTAATGCAGGAAAGCCAGAACTGGCTCAACTGGTTTGGCATTGAAAACGAAATGATCGTGGCCTCTGCACACCGCAACCCCGATAAGGTGCGTGATCTGATGGTCAATGCCCGTAGTAACGGCTTTGGCGCAGTAATCGCCGCGGCCGGCATGGCTGCTGCCCTGCCCGGTGTTTGCGCTGCCTATACTTCATTACCCGTGCTGGGTGTACCCCTGGATGGTGGTCTTCCCGGTGGCATCGATGCCCTGTATTCTATCGTGCAGATGCCTGCAGGCTTGCCCGTAGGTACGCTGGCCGTGGGTAAGGCAGGCGCCCGTAACGCCGCAGTATTGTGTGCCCGTATGTTTGCCCTCAGCGACGAAAAGATCGCTGAAAAAGTGGAAGCATTCAAAGCTCAGGAATATAAAATATAAGGCTTCGGACATACGAGCCGGAGATATGCTTAGCGGCGCCTGCAATACGGGCGCCGCTTTCTTTTTGTGTCGTGACCTGAGCATCTCAGGATTGCTGTCCGTCGAGATAGCCCTGGAGCAATATCGTGGCGCTGATCTCATCTATCAGGGCTTTATTTTGGCGATCCTGTTTCTTCAGGCCGCTATCGATCATTGACTGAAAGGCCATTTTGGAGGTAAATCGTTCGTCTATCAGCTTTACCGGTATATCGGGGAAAAGCTTTTGCAGTTGCCCGAAGAGCTTCTCTACTTTGGGCGTGATCTCGTTGTCGCTGCCGTCCAGCTTCCTGGGATGGCCCAGCAGGATCAGCTCCACTGTTTCCTTTGCAAAATATTGCTTGAGCTGCCAGATCAGCTGCTCCGTATCGACCGTAGCCAAACCCGAAGCGATGATCTTGAGAGGGTCGGTAACGGCGAGGCCGGTCCTTTTTTTGCCATAATCGATTGCCAGTATACGCGCCATCTATAGTGAAAATAAGAGAGAAGAAAAGATCAGAAGTTCATTACCAGACCAAAGCCCAGCGCGCCGCTGGGCATGACCACAGGGCGGTAACGGATGCTGATATCCTCGGAAATGTCAAAGCCTTTAAGGTGCGCAAAGACAACCGCATCGATCACCTGGAGCGTATAGCCCACACCCGTGAGGAGGACGGTAAGATCGAGATTGCGCCGGTAATAATCCTGCGCCGACTGGAGTGTCCCCTCGTCGGTGTACTGCGGGAATTGCCGTACAAAATTAGGATTGCTTCTGCGACCGGCGAGCTCCCTGCGAAAAGCGTTATAGTTTTTCAGGTTATCGTTCACAAAGTAAATCGCCGTGCCTACAAGCGCATAAATAACCGGTATCTTCCAGTACTGCTTGTTGTAATACTGCCCCAGGCCTGGAACTATGGCCGAAAAAAGGGCAATTTTCTTTGGTGTTACGAAAGGCATGGTATCCGCTACAGCTACCGGTACCGGTGG
The DNA here is from genome assembly GCF_003545715.1 of Taibaiella koreensis. Classification (GTDB taxonomy): domain Bacteria; phylum Bacteroidota; class Bacteroidia; order Chitinophagales; family Chitinophagaceae; genus Taibaiella; species Taibaiella koreensis. The sequence goes on along the minus strand of NZ_QVNU01000007.1, from coordinate 182,995 downwards.
CAACTGTGCGGGCGTTATTACGGTATCGCCCCTGAAAGGATTCAGCGTATCGGTCGCCTGCCAGGCCCGGGCTCCGGCAAAGACAAACAGCAAGGGGATAAAAAGACAAAAGATTTTGCTCATAGGATCAACAACGCTCGGGCTGCAAAAGTATTGCTTTTAGTGCGAAAGCGCCGCAAATCATCTGCTTAGTTGCCCTGCGGCAGCTGGATCGTATAGCTCTTACCTGCCTTGATTGTGAGCTTGCGGTCGCGCAGCCAGGGATTGAGCAGCTTCAGCATTTTATAATTGGTACCCTGGTCTATGGCAAACTGGGCCAGATTGGGAACCGACTCTGTAAGGGTCATGCTGCGTGTAGGTACCGGCTGATAGCCTTCCCCGGGTGGTACAATATAGCCGAACTGGTTGGCATTGCCCAGCAGGTGCTTCAACGCCAGTATCCTGAAGACATAGCGGTTGGTCTCTTCGGGAAGCAACAGATCGTAATAGTTGGCCGACATCTGGAAGGAGCTTTGGTTGCTAAAGCCTCCCATGCCGCAGTTGTAGGATGCAGCCGCAGCCGTCCAGCTGCCAAACTTGGCATAGGCTTCTTTAAGGTAGCGACAGGCGGCATCGGTCGACTTTTCGAGGTTGTAGCGCTCGTCTATCTCATCGTTGATCTCCAGTCCATAGCGGGCGCCGGTTTCCCGCATGAACTGCCAGTAACCTACGGCGCCGGCGGGAGAGGTAGGGTTCTGCAGCGAGCTTTCGGCCACGCAGAGGTATTTAAAATCGTCGGAAAGGCCGTTTTCCTTCAGTCGCTTTTCGATCAATGGAAAGGCCCTGGTGGTTTGTTTCAGAATATAAAGCGTGGAGCCGTGCATGTAGTAGTTCATCAGCAGTTCGCGATCGAGACGCTCCCTTATTTCCCAACGGTCAAGCGGCACTTTTTCGCCTGCAAAGCTCATGCTTTTGGGTAAAGGAGTGGAATACCATTTATATTGAAGCCTGCCATCTTCCATTACTTCTACGGGGCTATCCTTATCTCCTTTGTTGAAAGCGAGGCCGGCAACAAAAGTGGCGCCCAGTATAATTCCCAATCCCAGAGCTTTTACAACTTGCTTATTCATCTGCTGTCACAGTTATGTGTGTATGCAATTTAAGGATTTAAAAGCAGCCGCAGGGCAATCGTTACTCTTTTTTTGCCCGGCATCCGGATGGTAATGCAATCCGGGCCTATGGGAAAGTATATAAAGACAAAGAGCCTTCTGCAGCGGCAGGAGGCTCTTTGCGATCAGATGGCAAACGAGGTTATTCCATTTCAAATTTGTAGCCTACGCCCTTCACGGTAGTGATGACGTCGATACCCAGCTTCTGGCGGATCTTACGAATATGCACATCGATAGTACGGTCGCCCACGATCACTTCTGTTCCCCATACTTTCTGCAGTATTTCATTGCGCAGGAACACACGGCCCGGCTTGGATGCCAGCAGGTTCAGCAACTCAAATTCTTTTTTGGCCAGGATGATCTCTTCTCCTTTATAGCTAACGGTAAATTTGTACTTGTTAATCTCCAGATCGCCAAATACGATCTTATTGCCCTGTTCTTCGTCCTTCTTAAGGCGGCGCATAGCGGTACGCAGGCGGGTCAGCAGCAGCTCAGGCTTTATCGGCTTGGCGATATAGTCATCCGCACCCAGCTTTAATCCTTCGATCTCCGACTTTTCATCGCTCAACGCGGTGAGGAAAATAATAATGGTGCTGTCGAGATTGGGGTTGCGACGCAGCTGCTGAATGGTTTGCAGACCATCTTTTTCGGGCATCATGATATCCAGCAGGATCAGGTCGGGATTAAATACATCGGCTTTCCGTATCGCTTCGTCTCCATTATACGCCGTCGCGGTCTCATAGCCGGCCTGTTTCAGGTTGTAGTTGATAAACTCTACAATGTCTTGCTCATCATCAACTACGAGAATTTTTCCGAAATTGGATTCCATATAGTGCGTTTAAATTCGAGTGCAATATTAGAGTAAGTTAAAAGAAAAATAACATTACGAAATTGTTAACCAACACAAAGGCTGAAAGCCCCTATTCTACTGCATTTCAGGCGGTTGTGGCGTTTGTGGAAAGACTTCATTTACCTCCGGTCCGCTGATCTCAAATTGTGTGGGATAAGCGAACCCTTTGGCATACCGGTACATGGTCTCGTACACACCCAGGTATACCCGCTCCCGCACCTTTCCGAAGTCGACCGTACTGTTTACCGCGACAAAATAAATGACCTGCAGATTTACCGATGAAGCACCCAGGCTTTCGAGCTGTACCGAGGGATTCCCTGTGGTACCTTCTGTTTTCAGTACCACGTTGCGGATCTCCTGCATGGTTGTTTCGAGGGTAGTCACCGACAAGCCGTACACGGCGCCCACGCTGAATACCACCCGCCGCATACCCCGTTCCGAAAAATTTTCCAGGCTATTATCGATCAGCTGCCGGTTGGGGATCGAGATCACCGATTTATCAAAGGTGCGGATACGCGTGCTGCGGAAGCCCACCTTTTCGATATTGCCTTCCACACCGTCGATCTTTACCCAGTCGCCTATGGTAAAGGGCTTATCGATCATCACCATGAACGAGGCCAGCAGGTTCTCCAGGCTTTCTTTCGCAGCAAAGGCGATAGCGATACCGCCTACGCCCAGACCGGCAACCAGGGCTGCTACGTTGACATGAAATACGGCGCCGAGCACCGAAAGCACGCCGAAAGCCCATACGATCACCTTCAGCACATCTTTCAGCAAAGGCAGTACCTGCTGTCGCTCCCTGTCGTCGCGGTCCTTTGCTTTGCTTACCAGCACCATGAAGATAAAGTCCAGCAGGCGGGAGATGAGCAGCACGAAATAGAACAGCAGGAACAGGAAGAACAGATGATCGATAATATCCATAATAGTGACCAGCGTGGTGGCCACCTCTTTCCCGGCTTCTTTTATAGGCTTCATGCGCCGGAACAGGATCACCTTGTCGAGCGATATGCTGAGCTGATAAAAAGCGATATAAAAGAATATGGTAACAATAAGTCCTTCGACAGGCCGCAGCAGGAGCTCCCGGAACTGCTGTCCGAAATAATCGGAAGAGAATTTCCGGAATACGGTGTAGAACAGGCGGGTAAAAATTGAAGAGATGTACCGCTTCAGCAGCAAGGCCAGCAGGAGTATGACCGCAAAACGGAGGTAAAGCTCCACCGTATTGCCCCAGTATACTTGTTGCAGAAAATCTAAATTCAAATGCGCTTTCGTTTATTGAGGAACAGGAACAAAAGTAGGTTGAAAAAGGTTGCGGGCCGTCATTAGTTACTTCATAGTATATACAACACCTTGTATCAGCTGTACCCGGCCATCGGCAGAAATGATTTTTACATTTTCAATCTTTAGGGTATCTCCCGGCAATAACTTATTAATAGAAGCCTTGCAAGATGCACTGAAATACGCACCCTGTCCATGTTCTTCGGCCAATTGGACTTTACTTCTGTTTATTTTGAGATCGAAGGCGACAACGGCAACAGGAAGATCCATTTCAAAACCTTCTGCAACAGCAGACACGCCGCTTTGCACCTTAAACTCATCAATGGGGTATTCCCCGCCTTTCCGGCCACCGACACTGGCATGGGGCTCAGGAATGGATTTGACCCTGATACGGCTTGTATGGATCACTTTTGTTTTTCCGCCTTTCTTTTCGGCCACCGTAAGCTGTACAGTTCCTTGTCGCGATGGCCGGAAGTCGTACTGGCAATTACCTGTCTTTTCCAGCGTACCCTCACTAACGCTGACCTGCAGCGCATCGCAGCCACAGCTACCCGATACCACCGTAATAGGATTGGGCACACCGATATAAGCCAAATTCATCACCGGGGCCCCTACGGTAAACTGCTGCGCTGTCGTTATACCCGGCAAAAGCAAGGCTATACCAAAGGAAAGTAGCTTTATGATTTTCATTTTAACCTGATCTCAAAAGGGTCTATCGATATTGTATGATCACTGGACTTGCGGCAACGAATGCCGGAGAAGAGCACTATATCACCGGGCTGCACCTTGATCAGAAAGGGTTTGAGCACATCGTTAAAAGCGGGACCCACATTTTCCTCGTTAAAAATAATCTCGCCATTGCGGCTTACCGACATTCTGAAGGAAACAACTTCCAAACGGAAATCCCATCCATCTTGCATTGCGGCGATCATTCCATGCTGCGCCCGGAACTTTGCCACCTGCATATCGCCATGCTGCACGCCGCCTACTGTAACCAGAGGCAAGGGCAGCGGCTTCACTCTGTAGATAGTCTTGCCGAGCTCCCGGTAGTCCTTACCCTTTATTCTGCTTACGGTAAAAGTAGCCCTACCTGACCCAGGAGCGTTGAAGATAAACGCGCAGGGCTCTTCGCCTTCCTTTATCGTTCCAAAGTCTGTGACTACCTGAATGTCTTTACAGGGACAGCCTTCTACAGCTGCAATTATATGATTGTCTACCAGCTCGTAAGCCACATGCACCTTGTCCATGCTCACCGCTACCTGTGCCTCGGCAGGCAAGGTAAAAAGCAGGAGCAGGGCAGCACACCAATATTTCTTCATGGGATCAATTCTGACTTTAAGATACAAAAAAATGACGTTCCATTTTTCCGGAACGTCATTTTTTTTCCAGGTAGCGTCCATGTTTGCGGACACTACTATCATTTTATATCGATACGTTGAAATCCCTCAGGGCATCGTTCAGGCTGGTCTTCAGGTCGGTGCTTTCTTTGCGTTGACCAATAATGAGCGCACAGCTCACGCCGTATTCGCCTGCCGGGAATTTTTTGGTATAGCTTCCGGGTATCACCACGCTGCGGGAGGGTACTATGCCTTTATATTCCACCGGCTCATTACCACTCACGTCGATGATCCTGGTCGATTGGGTCAGTACAACATTGGCGCCCAGCACGGCTTCTTTTTCCACCCTTACCCCTTCCACAACGATACAACGGGAACCGATAAAGCATCCGTCCTCAATAACGACGGGCGCGGCCTGCAGGGGTTCCAATACACCGCCTATACCTACGCCGCCGCTCAGGTGCACGTCTTTTCCTATCTGCGCACAGCTGCCTACAGTGGCCCAGGTATCGACCATGGTGCCTTCGTCCACATAAGCGCCGATGTTGACGTATGAAGGCATCAGCACCACGTTGCGGGCGATATAGGCGCCATAGCGGGCTACGGCATGGGGCACAGCCCGCACACCCAGCTCGGCATAATTTTTCTTCAATTCCATTTTGTCATAGAACTCGAAAGGCGGCAGCTCCCAGGTCTTCATTTTCTGAATACCAAAATACAGCAGTATCGCCTGCTTTACCCATTGCTGTACCTGCCAGCCATCGCCATCAGGCTGCGCCACGCGCAAGCGGCCTTTGTCCACCTCTTCCACCACTGCCCTTACGGCATCCTGGTAGGCGGCTTCATTCAATAAGCTCCGGTTGGCATACGCTTCCCCGATCAATTGCTGATAGGAATCCATTGTCGTTAATCTCTTTTGATGGTATGTAAAAAAGAGCTGTCCGCAAAGGCAGGAGCGACGGTTCCGGCAGGGATATTGACATCCCTTTGCCTTTTATCCGACCTTCCCCGCATTTCCCGGACAGCTATCGTTATGAAAAATGAATGCTTATTTCCTGACTGTTTTTTGCTCAATACGCTTTTCGTAATTGTTGCCCTGGAAAATGCGGTGTACATAGATACCGGGCACATGGATAAAGTTGGGATCCAGCTGGCCTGCAGGCACCAGCTCCTCTACCTCAACAATAGAGATCTTGCCGGCCATAGCCATTACACTGTTGAAGTTACGGGCGGTCTTGTTAAAGATGAGATTACCCGCAGTATCCCCTTTCCAGGCTTTGACGATAGAATATTCGGCTTCAAAGGCTTCCTCCACCAGGTAATCCTTGTCCTTGAAGCGGCGTACTTCTTTCCCTTCGGCTACTTCCGTACCCACACCGGCAGGCGTGAAGATTGCGGGGAAGCCATATGCCGCCGCCATGCAACGGGTAACCAGGGTACCCTGCGGCACCAGCTCCACTTCCAGCTCGCCACTGAGCAGCTGCCGCTCAAATTCAGCATTTTCGCCCACATAGGAAGCGATCATTTTTTTTACCTGCCGGGTTTGCAGCATGAGACCGATACCAAAATCGTCGACACCGGCATTGTTGGATATACAGGTCAGGTCCTTTACGCCTTTTTTGATCAAAGCGGTAATGCTGTTCTCGGGTATGCCGCACAGTCCGAATCCGCCCAGCATAATGACTGCGCCGTCCCGGATGTCTTTTATCGCCTCGTCGGCGTTGGCTACCACTTTATTGAATCCCATAAGATCATGTTTAATTTTAGGGCTTAAAGGTAAAACATACCTGTTATTTTAAAAAGAAGATTTGGCAGGCATTGAAGAATAACGAGACCATTCATACTAATTCCATCAAAAATGAGTTTAATTGAGGGTAAAATTCCTGTTTAACCAAAAATCAACGAAGCAATCGCTTATCTTTGCAGGCTATGTTCCGAATTAAAATATTAGTTTTTCTGATGGCCGCGGCAGCCATACCGGCAATGGCCCAGGTCCAGGTAGCCAATAAGATCGTAGGCCAGGTAGGCAACAAGATCATCCTTCAGTCTGACCTCAACGAAATGTTCAACCAGGAAAAGCAGAATAATGCCGCCCTGCAGGAAAGCGCCAAATGCGGCATGCTGTACAACCTGCTGGCGCAGCAGGTCCTCGTTGAGCAGGCCGGCCGCGATAGTGTGGTCGTTACCGACGAGGAAGTGGACAACATCCTGGACAACCGTATACGCGCTATGATGCAGCAATACGGCAGTAAAGAAGCCTTTGAGGAAGCCAATGGCGGCCGTACCATTTACCAGCTGAAAGAAGAGTTCCGGACCTTTTTCAAAGATAAGTCTGTTGCCGATAAGATGCAGGGACAGATCATGGATAAGGTAAAGGTAACGCCCCAGGAGATCGACGCTTTTTTCAAAGGTCTGCCGCCCGACAGCCTGCCGCCCTACCCCGCTACGGTAGAGATGGGACAGATCGTGATCAAGCCTAAGGTAGCTCCGGAGATCGATGCACTGGCCAAGGAAAAGCTGGAAGGTATCCGCAAGGAAATTGTCGAAAATGGCAAAGACTTCGGCACCATGGCCGGCCTGTATAGTATGGACGGCACCAAAGACAACGGCGGCGAAATGGATATTACGCGTAAGGAAGTCGATCCGCAATTTGCATCGGCGGCTTATCGCCTGCAACCCGGGGAGATATCGCCGGTGATCAAGTCCAAGTTTGGCTACCATATTATCCAGATGGTGCGCCGTATGGGTGAAGAAGCCAAGGTAAAGCATATCATTATCATACCCGAGGTGACCAATGTAGATCTGCAGCAAGGCATTAAAAAGCTGGACAGCGTTCGCGCCGGCCTGGTCAGCGGCAAGATCACCTTTTCTGAAGCGGTTGGAAGGTTCAGCACCGACGATCAGTCCAAAATGACGGGTGGTATGATCTACAACCAGAATACGGGCAGCAACGTGCTGGCGATAGAAGGCATGGACCCACAAATGGCCAAGGTGGTGGGCGAGCTTAAAGTGGGCGAATATTCGCAGCCCCAGATATTTACCGATCCCTATGGCTCACGTGCTACCCGGATCCTTTTCCTCAAAAGCCGTACCGATCCGCATATTCTCAATATGAAGGACGACTATGCCGATATTCAGCACGCTGCGCTGGCCAAGAAGCAATCGACCTATATCAATGAATGGATCATGCAAAGGGTCAATACTTACTATATCAAGATCGCGCCGGAATACCAGGATTGCACCGAGCTAAAGGGCTGGGTAAAGGCGGCTGCGGCAAGCGCCAACAAATAGACCAGTAGCGCTGAAAATAAGATGAAAAAGAGGCTATCCAACCGGATAGCCTCTTTTTATGCGCGTGCAGGCAAGCACACTTCCGGCAACTGTGCCGTGGTTACATTTCACAAGTGGTCCAGGTAGGACAACGGTCGCAACCGGATAAATGGGAAATGCAGGCGTTGCAAAGCGAATCCCATGAAGGCTCGCAGGCCGCTTTCCGGGAAAGCTGGCAAATATTCACGCTGATCGCGCCGCCTTTTACGTCAAGCTGGTTGTTCTCGCCCAGAGTAGTAATTCTTTTTTTGTTCAGTGTAAGCCTGGTGCTCAAGTTTTTCTTTTTCATCGGTTTTTTTATTTGCTCCCAAAAATAGGCAGGCGCACTGTAGAAAATCTGCAGTGCGCCCTATCATCCCTGTTAATTCTATTCAAAACCGGCGGCAGGTTACGCCGCGTTAACAACTTATTGTCTTCTTCTCTTAAAGATGGCTCCGGTACTCTTGATGTATTCCAGGAATTCATATTCGGTCCAGGCCTTCAGCTGATCGTACCCCGGGCGGTACATCCGGCGATATAGCTCCATATCGGTAGTATCGGCAATGCCCGTCACTTTGGTGATCAACTTGGCATTGAATACAAAATCGATGTACTTCTCTTTCTCGAAATAGTCAAAACGTTTTTGGAAAGCCCAGATCTGCCGGTTCCGTTTGCTCAGCGCATCGAAAGGATGTTGGATCACGTCGAGCCCTTCCAGCTTGTAATGCTCGATCGCCCATTTGTAAGTCTCTCTTTTCTCCAGGCTGTCGGTATGAAAGTTGCTGCCCCTGATCTCCACTTCTTCCAGGTCGAAGGCGCCTTCCCGCATGGCTACATTGTAATAGGGCAGCTGCTCCGATTCGATCCTGATGCGGGCTATCTTATAGCCAATGCGCCGGAACTCGACCAGGTGTCCCTTTTCCACATTCAATGTAAAATTGCCGGTGCTGTCGGTCGTGATGCCTGCATCGGTATATGTATTGACGATATTGACATTGGGCAAGGGCTGATTGGTCTTCAGATCGTAGACCTTTCCTTTCATGACCAGGGCCAGCGCCGTATTGCTGAAACAGACCAAAAGGATACTCAGGAGCGGCAGGAAACGGGGGGCGGCTAACATACGGGGCTAAGATACAAACTAGATAAAAGGAACGTTGCTATTTTTTTGTGAATGCAAAAATGCACCCAATCCAAACCAGTGGCGGGGCTCAAACCGGCGCCTCCAGCCGGTCAAACGTCATTTTTTCCTTTTTTGTTGCTTCTTTTACCCGTACACAGGCGACATATCGATGGGGGCTTTAACGGATCAGGATGACGTCGCCCTTTTTCTTTAATGTTTCTCCGGTGGGGATCTTGTAGCGGATGAGATAAAAATACGTACCCGCATCGCAGCCCTTTCCGTTGAAGTTACCATCCCAGCCCTTGTCGATATCATTGCTCAGGAACACTCTTTCCCCGTAACGATTGAATATAGCCAGGCTTTCCAGCTGGATATTGACGCCACTGATCCTGAAAACATCGTTCCTGCCATCGCCATTGGGGCTGAAAGAATTGGGCGTGAAGATGACATAGTGGACATCTTTGATCCCAACGCACTTAGTCGCCGTATCGGCGCACTGAAAGCGATCCTTAGCCACCAGGGTAAAGCAGGGCTCTTCCTCTTTGTGTATCGGATAAGCATAGTCGGTTTCGGCAGAAAGCCAGGTCCATTCCTGGTCGTACCAGGCATAAGTTACGGCTCCGCTGCTCCGGTTCACCAACCGCAGTTGCTTGTCGTAGAGCGTAGGTTCAGCCGGTGCAAAGACAAAATCGGCGACAGGACCTGGCGCGATATGCACCGTAAACCGGAGCGTGTCGTATCCTTTGCAAATATTGCGTTTCAATATGGTATAGGTTGTGGTAACCCTGGGCGCAAACCGTACAAGGCTACTGTCGGCACTGACGATAACGCTGCTTGCCGGCGTTATGCTGAACGTGCTATGCTCCCGCTGCGGCGCATCAAGCGTATCTCCCAGACAGATCACGCTGTCGGACGGCAAGGTAAATGAGGGGTTCTCTATGGGTGAAAGAAAGCTTTCTACCATGCAGGGCAGACCAAGTGAAGACACGGTGCCAGCCGCCAGCGTAATGGCTCCTTGTGTATAGCTGCAGGCCAGCCCCGCGGCGTTCGGATGCTCAATCACATCCAGGGCATCCCTGCCGCCAACTGCTATATACATTTTCCCATCCGGTCCGTTTTGAAGCGCCCAAAGGGGTATAACGCTGGTTGCGACAAGTATCCTGCTGGCAATAATCGCGGCGCCACTGCCCGCTTCTACATCATACTGATAGATCTTATTCTGCGGTGTCGAGTAAACGCTGACATAGAACTTGCTGTTGTCAGGTGAAAAAGAGCAGCCATAAGCGCCATCGGAAAGGAAGCCTCCTCCCGCGGGAAAGACATCGATAACAGGGTTGCTGACGATACCCGTGGTACCATCAAAATCGAATAGTTCTACCGAGTTTTGAGGTGAATAGGTAGCCATACCAAGCCGCCTGCCATTGGCTGAGAACTTCATGTAGCCGATGCTCTCGGAGGTCTGAGCGGAGGCGCCCAGGGCCGGTACCGAACCTGATCTACTTTTTACAGGCGGATCAAAACCTGCGCTGGTCAGCTTAAAGGCATAGAAGCTATCGCAGTTCCAGCGATGCCCAAGCACCCAGTAGCCTGTACCGTCGCAATTGCCTGTTACAGCAATCTTCTCGGTGGAAGAATCCATTAAGATATTGTTGACCGAAACGAGATCACCGTTGCCTCCGTTCAGGCTAAGGTCAACCACACTATAGCACATGGCCGCGGTGAGCGAGTAAAAGCCGGCTTCGGCGGGTGTGGTTACGATATAGTAAATAGAGCTACTTCCGGGTACCGGTACGATCACACCACTCTGCGTGCTGGAGGGGTCTCCGTTCAAGGGCGTAGTGAGGCTGCCGGGCATAGGCGTATTGGTACGGTCCCAAACCGTGATCCCATCGGTATAGAACAAAGGCTGCCCGGTAGCGGGATCGGCAATGCTGGCACAACCTTCAGCAGTGGTCAACATACCGGTAAGCGGCGTAGGCGGTGTTGTATTAAAATCAAGCCCGGCCCTTTGGCCAAAATACCAGATGTTTCCCTGTTTTTGAGCAAAGGCGTGTTGTAAAAGGCAGCAAATGCCCAGGATGAGTAGTATTCTTTTCATGGTTATGGTTTAGGATAGGGCCCATAAATATAGGGGAAATTTTGCTATTTTTATTTAGAAAGCGGGCTTGAATAATGAAAGCAAGAACCTGTTCAACAGTTTAAAGTCCGGAGATCTCCGGGATAAGAGACGGCCATCCGGCGACGTATGGCAGGGTACGGCATCAAAAAAGACCGTCCGGGTTTGTCCGGACGGCCTTTTACAGAAATATTTTATACAACTGGTATTACAGCGAAGAGCGCTTTAATCTCCGCTGAACACAGAACGGATGTATTCGGCGTTCAGGCGGCGGATGTTCTGCACAGAGATGCCCTTGGGACATTCCGCCTCACAAGCCTGCGTATTGGTACAGCTACCAAAGCCTTCTTTATCCATTTGGTCCACCATATTTACCACGCGGGTCTTGCGTTCTACCTCACCCTGCGGCAATAAGGCCAGGTGCGCTACTTTGGCGGAAAGGAACAGCATAGCCGAAGAATTCTTACAGGCAGCCACACAGGCGCCACAGCCGATGCAGGCCGCAGCAGCAAAAGATTCATCTGCTTTATGTTTGTCGATGGGCAGGTTATTGGCATCCTGGGCATTGCCGGTATCAACCGAGATATAACCACCGGATTGGATAATACGATCGAATGCACGACGGTCGACCATCAGGTCTTTGATCACGGGGAAAGCCTTGGCGCGCCAGGGTTCCACTACGATAGTATCCCCATCCTTGTAAGCGCGCATATGCAGCTGGCAGGTCGTAGTCTGTTGCCAGGGGCCGTGCGGCTGGCCGTTGATGTGCATAGAGCAGGCGCCGCAGATACCTTCGCGGCAATCGTGATCGAAAGTGATCGGCTCCTTGCCCTCGTTGATCAGCTGCTCGTTCAACACATCAAACATCTCTAGGAAAGACATTTCGGAGGAAATATCCTTCACCTGGTACGTTTCAAAACCACCTTGAGCCTGTGCATTCTGCTGACGCCATACTTTAAGGGTCAGGTTCATATTGTAATGTTCCATCGCTGAAAATTAAATTGATCTTATTATAACAACGGCCACAGCCGCAGGTTTTCCTTTTGCTTATTTTTCCTCCTCGCTGAACGTGACATAGGATTTGATCCCCATACCGATAATCGGCAGCTTGATAAACCGGTCGTGCAGCGACGCGATACGCATATACATCGCCGCTCCAAACATCTTTCCACACACGGTAAATTTACCTGGTCCCAGGTCTTTCACCTTTTCAAGACTCACAATAAAGTTGTGGTTGACCACAATATTCTTATCAGTGAGGTTCACCCGGATCACATGACCCACCTGCTCTTTTTTCAACCGGATGTAGATCGGCTCCGTCAGTATATTCTTAAACTCGTCATTTAGCTCTTCATATATGTTCAGCCGGTACAGGATCTCAGCATGTGTACAGCTACCCACATTGACCTGTATGCTGTCGATAAAGGTCTTCCGCTTTTTCACTTTCATCAGCGTGCCGATCTCCGTCAAGGTATCTACTTTCACCACAACACCCTTTTTCTTCTTTTCATAGATGAACGGAAAAGGGAGACCATCCTTTTCTTTTCCCGCACAAGCCACATCGTTACCCAACTCGGCGACGGTCAGCTTTGCCGGTCGTACCACAACTTCAGAGAGCTCATTCGCCTTCTTCTTAAGATAAAGCTTATTACCGTTGCTCTTTAATTCAGCTTCCAGGACGGAGACTTTTACGGAATAATCTTCGTAACCGATTAATGTAATCAACACCGCCTTGTCGGTATTACCACTAGCATCAATGCGGAAATAGCCCTGATCATCTGAATTGGTGCCCAATTCCGTTCCCGGCAGACCAATATTGGCATAAGCCACTGGTTGTTTATCCTCGCTATCCAGCAACTGACCCTCCAGCTGCTGTGCCATCATGTTGCTCAGGGGCAGCAAGAGCAGGGTCAAAAGCAGCACTATCCGGGATCTGATCATTTGGGCGGTTTGATCCTATTTATAAGAACGTTGTGTCGGGTGCATGATCTCGTAGTCCAAAGCTTCTTTATGCAGCTCCCATTGGTTGTTGCCTTTGAATTCCCAGGCAGCTACATACATGAATTGCTCATCGTTACGCTTGGCTTCGCCGTCTTCGGTCTGCGACTCCTCACGGAAGTGACCGCCGCAGCTTTCTTCCCTTTCGAGGGCATCCATACACATCAGCTCGCCCAGCTCCATGAAGTCAGCCACACGATTGGCTTTATCCAGCTCGGTATTCATGCTGTCGGCGCTTCCCGGTATCCTTACATTCTTCCAGAACTCTTCGCGCAGGGCCCTGATCTCGGTAATGGCTTCTTTCAGTCCCGTTGCGTTACGGGCCATACCACATTTGTCCCACATGATCTTACCCAAGCGCTTGTGCATGCTCTCTACCGACTCGGTACCTTTAATGCTCATCAGCTTTTCGATACGGTCGGCGACTTCTTTTTCAGCCTTCACGAATTCGGGGTGATCGGTAGGTATAGCCTTCGTCCTGATCTCATCGGCCAGGTAGTTGCCTATGGTGTAAGGGATAACGAAATAGCCATCGGCCAGTCCCTGCATCAGGGCCGAAGCACCGAGGCGGTTGGCGCCGTGATCGCTGAAATTGGCCTCGCCCAGGGCATACAGGCCAGGAACGCTGGTCATCAACTCGTAGTCGACCCATATGCCGCCCATGGTATAGTGTACCGCAGGATAAATACGCATCGGGGTCTCATAGGGATTCTCACCGGTGATCTTTTCGTACATGTCGAAAAGGTTACCGTATTTTTCTTTGACCACTTCCTTACCCAGCTTGATCACCAGGTCCATCGGCGGATTATGATTGCCTTGTTTGTTGCATTCGATCTTGCCATAGCGCTCGATCGCAGCTGCATAGTCGAGGTATACGGCCTGACGGCTGGAACCTACGCCATAGCCGGCATCGCAGCGCTCTTTGGCTGCACGGCTGGCCACGTCGCGGGGTACCAGGTTACCGAATGCGGGATACCTTCTCTCGAGGTAATAGTCTCTTTCTTCTTCGGGAATATCGGTTGCCTTGCGGGTATCGTTCTGCTTCTTGGGCACCCAGATACGGCCATCATTACGCAGCGATTCCGACATCAGGGTGAGCTTGCTCTGGTGATCGCCCGATACCGGTATACAGGTGGGGTGAATTTGTGTAAAGCAGGGATTTCCGAAATAAGCGCCTTTCTTATGCGCTTTCCAGGCGGCAGTCACATTGCTACCCATAGCGTTTGTAGACAGGTAGAATACGTTGCCGTAGCCACCGCTGCACAGCAGGACGGCATGACCGAAATGGCGCTCCAGCTTACCGGATACCAGGTCGCGGGCGATAACGCCGCGGGCCTTGCCCTCTATCACAACCACATCAAGCATTTCGTGACGGTCGTACATCGTTACATTGCCCAGGGCGATCTGGCGCTCCAGGGCCTGGTAAGCGCCTATGAGCAATTGCTGGCCGGTCTGGCCTGCGGCGTAAAAGGTACGTTGTACCTGCGTACCGCCGAAAGAGCGGTTGCTGAGCAGGCCACCGTACTCACGGGCGAAAGGCACACCCTGCGCCACGCATTGGTCGATAATGTTGGCGCTTACTTCGGCCAGGCGGTAGACGTTGGCCTCACGGGCACGATAGTCGCCACCTTTGATCGTATCGTAAAAAAGACGGAACGTAGAGTCGCCGTCGTTCTGGTAGTTTTTAGCTGCGTTAATACCACCCTGTGCCGCGATAGAGTGCGCACGGCGGGCCGAATCCTGGAAGCAGAATGCTTTCACCTTGTAGCCCATCTCCCCCAGCGAAGCAGCCGCTGAGGCGCCGGCCAGGCCGGTACCGATCACGATCACCTCGATGCTGCGCTTATTGGCAGGGTTCACGAGCTTGCAGGTATTCTTATAGTTGATCCATTTTTGGGCCATTTCGCCCGCAGGTATTTTTGAATTAAGTGGCATTGTTGCTACGGTATATTTTTTAATTCAGAACTATAATGCTATTCGGGGACGGAAACCCTTGCTCCGTCGACTATTTGTGGCTTAAGCCAGCCAACCCAGGTAGAAGGACAGCGGCATGAGGATAAAGATGAGCGGAACAATAATAGCAAACGCCATACCCATACCATTAATAATGCTTTTATATTTCCGGGTGCTGAGGCCTACGGTCTGGAAAGCGCTCCAGAAGCCGTGCATCAGGTGGAAGGACAGCGATACACAGCCCAGGATATAGACGATCACGACCCAGGCTTGGCTGAATACGAGCTTCATTTTGGCATAAGCATCGATCTCACCGTTGCCCATAAATTGCGAAGCGCGGTTGGGTATCCAGAAATGATACCAGTGCAGGACAAAGAACAGGAGGATGAGGGTACCCAGTAGGCCCATAGAGCGGCTATACCATTTGCTGCTCTTGTTACCAGGCGTCTTAGCGTAACCGACCGGGCGCTTGGCGCGGTTCTCGAAGGTCAGCAGCAAGCCCTGGATAATGTGGGCAAAGATACCCACTGTGAGGCCGATCTCCATAATGCGGATGACCGGATTGGTGCCCATAAAGTGGGCGGCCTCGGTAAATTTCACACCACCATCGTTGAAAAAGATCAACGCATTGACATAACAATGCACCACCAAAAAGGAAATGAGGAACAGACCGGTAAAGCCCATAACAAGTTTTTTACCGATCGACGAAGTAAAAGCGTGTTTCCAATTCATAATGTAAGTGGAGAAAAATTGAATTGTAATTTTTTTGTCATTTTTTCGGGTGCAAAGTTAATACCCAAAAACAAGAAATACTAACTATTTTTTTAAATCGTATATCACTAATTGTGGGAAAAACGGCAGCTGGCGGCGACTTCCACGCGCTTAGTCGGCAACCGGTGGCGACGCTCCGTAATTGCTATTATACTGACTGCTGTTATAAAAATGATTGCCTGAGTTGCTCCTGCTAATTGTCAGTTTTCTGAACTGCGCTTCAATCTGCCGGTCGATCGCCGGCGCCGTCGCCGCCAGCTTCTTATCCGACAGTTGCATCAGGTATGCATAACCTTCAACAGGCTTACCCTTAGACTGTCGCACACTGCTGATCGCCAGCTTCCAGTCGTCGGAACGTTTTTGCTTATATTTATAAAAATAGCTGGTGATCGCTTTCTCTTTTTGTACTATGGGTGCGTGATCCAGCGGTTGCAGGCTGTCCAGCATACTGCCGTAGGAAGCATATAGCAGGCCAGCTGCCACGGCTTCGGGACGACGGTACTTTTGCGGGAAGAATTGTTCCTGCCCGGCCGCTTTGAGCTGTGACCACAGATAGTTGCGATAGCCTTTTTCTTCTGCCAGGGCGGTCCATATACTATCGGCAACAGGCTGTCCCTGCCGGAGCAAGGCCAGGGCGGTATTGAGCCTTATCTGCCGGTTGCCCAGCTGTAGTAGCTTATCGAAGAATTTGGGCAGATTGGGATTTTTGCGATAAAAGGGCGCCAGCAGCTTCACATAGGTGAGCATATCCGTAGCGCCATAGGCGTCCGACCGGCCTTCTGTACCATATACCCGCTCCCGGCTATAAGTCTCGGCTACATCATCGTCTCCCTTGCCCTGCATACTCTCGGAGGAATACTGCAGTTTTTTCAGCGCGATCTTGGCATCGAAGTAAATGTTACCGGCAAAGTCGTCATAGTCGGAGGGCTGTACATAGCCGCTGTCGAGCAACGACACCAGCAGCTCTCTTACCGGCGCCTTAAAATCCTCAACTGCTGTAAGACTCATGATCCCGGGAAAAAGCCTCGCGGCCAGCTTCAGGCTATCACTATAAACGCCAAATAGTCCCGCATACTCATAAGATTCGTCAAAGGCCGGTGGATCCTGCAGTATCAGGTTCCTGAATGAATCGGTTGCCGCCGGCGTAGCCAGGGCGGCCAGGGCCTTCAGCACGCTGTTCTGGAAAAGTGTCGTATCACCCGCTGCCAGGTAAATCTGCTTCAGTTGGGTGGTAATTGCCGGCTTTATGGTGCTGTCGCCAATCGCACCTATTTCTGCGATGATGCCGGTCTTCATATCATAATAATCCTTTTCCCGGTGATTGAGCTTTGCCAGAGCCGCCAGCAGCTGCGGATAGCCCTCCTTGCCGAAGTATACCGAAGACAACGCTGCCCTGGCCTTTTTACTGCGTAAGGTATCGCTGCTGTAATAGTCTTGAAAATACTGCTCCTGTTTGCCATGATACAGGCTACCCGGCGTACCATTGCTGCCCAAGGCCAGCGTACCGTAGAAGCTATCGAGAAAGCTGCTTAGGGGAAGCGTGCTGTCCCGCATAGTCGTTGCGGTCACCATATCCATATCCTTCTGGAGGATCAGCTTGCGGATGAGCCGGGTACTTCCGGTATCGGCCCATTCGAGCAACCAGGCCTGCACACCCTGGCCCCGGCTAAGTTGCTGCTTATGGCGTAACATAAGGCTGCTGTCGGGGGAAAACTGGTTGTTCCAGAAAGCAGCGCTGTCCTTAATATAGAAATACGATGGGAACTCATAATGATTGACCACGATCACTTCTCCCGTCTCCTCTGAAACAAAATTGGCGTAATGATTCTCAGGCTCATTGTTATAGGTCACTTCTTTCCTGAGCAAAGGCTCCTTCTGCTTTACGTAGGACATCATGTCGGCAATATCGGGATCGATTACAGGCCTTACGCAACTGTTTACAGAAAAGCGAAGAGTGGTATCGCTAAAAACCTGTGGCCCGGGATAACGGAAGGGAACAAAGCGGAAAGAATTGAAAAAAGCCCCGGCTTTACTACTCTTATGCTGACTCCGGTGCACCAGCAAGTAGTATTGTGGTCCGAACAGCACCACCCTGGCTTCTATATAATCGCCGTCCTTGGCCCTGAAAGCCAGGTCTCTCACGGCGCGTCCGCCATGCTTGGCCATCCGGCCCGCTTTCGGGCCTTCTTCCCATTGATCGCTGCTGCCGAAGCTCTCGGCCATCAGCATAAGATCGAAGGTATCGGGCTCGATGAAATCGAAGCTATAAATGCTCTTCCGGATGACGCCGTATTTTTCCCCGGTAGCGGGGTCTGTCGCTTCATATTTCCATTCGGGAAGACGATCGCTGCCATCGGCGTTGAAAAAGGTGCGGGGCGTTTCCGGCATATCGACGCTAAAGCCGCCTGAGGCCGGCGTAAAGGTCTGCCATCCGCCGGCGGCCGTTCTCAGGCTGATCGAACCGAAGAACTCCCCGGCTTCCTTGCCATCCACATAATTGCCTTTGCCGCCCATTTTGAAAACGAAAAGTTCGGAAGGGGTGATCATCAGCTGGTAGTGCTGCAGGTCGCCTTTGCGGGTACGGTTAATAATATCAATACCGGGATAACCACTATTGGTAATGGACTTGCTCGACAATATGGTGCCCGGTACATTCTCATACAGCAGGCTGTCGACCATTTTCAGCATACGCTGCGGACTATAGCTATTGAAAAGCATATTGGTCTTGATGCGTGTCACCAGGTAATAGGAGCCGTTGCCCATATCGGCGTAATGCTTCAACGACATATTGCCCCTGCTTTCGATATCATTCAGCCTTCCCGGTACCGATACGCTGTACATGCTGTCGGCGGCATATTGCCGTACAAATTGTACCGGCACCGTAAGCGAATCGATATAACGCTTTTGTGAAGCGTCTCTGTCCAGCATAGGCAGCGGCCTCAGGGTATAGCCTTTTTTCCGCAAGAGCTCAATTACGCCTCTCCTACCCGGCAGATGCGCTGCACCCACGCCTACAAAAAGACTTTTTTGCTTCATAATGCTGTCCATGGAAGCGGCCTGCATCTCGTTGCGACGGTACAGGAACTTCTCAGTAAAACTCTGCGTGTATTCGGTAACCTTGTTCAGTGAATCAAGCATATCGAGATCGCCCCTACGATAGGCATCCTGCAGGCTTTGCCCCAGTTCATAAGCGTCGGCGTCCTCATTGCTCCTCTGTGGTTTCGTCTCGGCTGCGGCATCTATCATAGCCTCCATCAGCATACGCTGTGAGCCCATGAAGGTCTCCACGCCCGCAGTTTGCTTTCCCAGCTTCTTCCCGGTCTGATAAATGTAGAGGTCCAGGTAGGTATCTTCCTGGAAATTGTCCATACGGCTCTCATTACGGTACAGCAGTGCATCGTTAATGGCCGGTTCAAACCTGAGGGAGGCCAACAGGGGCTCCAGGAAATTGTCTTCGGTAAAGGACTGTTCCTTCAGGTAATCGGTATAGTAAGTAGCGTTGTAGTATTTGTACAGTTCTCCCTGCTTGTTCATCCGGGGCATCTCGCTTTGCCATTGCTCGGGGTTGAGCTCTATAGCTACCACATCGGCGCTGCGGATAGCAGCATAAAAGCTATCGCTCAGGTGAAACACCATTTTATTGCTGATATGCATCGTACCGAAAAGGTAAGATGGCTTTTTGAGCCCGTTGCCGGTAATTTCCCAAAGCAGGCTTTTATAAGACTGCGCCGGCACTGTAAAAGCGGAACAACAAAAAAGTAACCCTGCACAAATCCTACGAACAAACAAAGAGGTGAAACGCATAGATGATAAAGCTGCAAGCAGCAAGGAGTTTATGCGAAATTAACACATAAATATTCATTTTGCGGATGAGGCGGGCCGTTAAAACGTCATTTTCGCCAACTTATGCCATTCTATTCACTTTTAATATTTCCTTATCATCTTCTGCGGCTGGTACCCTGTTACTTTACAGAAGCATTACGCTTTCGCAATTATGAACTGTGCTAAGATCGCCCTGTAACTGCCCGCTCCGGAGACCCCCTTTCTGAACCTTTTCTCTTTGTAACCAAACACTATTTTCTATGTTAGCCAAACATCTACAACAGTATTGCCTGCCCGCATCCCTCCTTTTCTGCAGCTTATTGCCCACCACACATGCCCAGCAGCCCGTGCTGCAATATACCTCCGCCATTACCGGGCTGACCACGCCCATGGACATCGTAAATGCCGGCGATGGCAGTAACCGACTGTTCGTGGTCCAGCGCGGCGGTACGATACGGGTGCATAATGCTGCATTGGGTTATGTCCGCGATTTCCTTACGGTGACCGGCATCGGTACCGCAGGAGAAGGCGGCCTGCTCAGCCTGGCCTTTCACCCTTCTTACGCGACCAACGGCTACCTGTTTGTGTACTATACCCTGCCCAATCTTGACCTGCAGCTGGCCCGGTACCAGGTGAGCGCCAATGCCGACAGCGTTGATGCCGCTTCCAAACAAGTCGTGTTGACCATTCCCCACCCTACTAATAGCAACCACAATGGCGGCCGCCTGCTCTTCGGGACCGACGGCTACCTTTACCTGGGTACGGGCGATGGCGGCGGTGGCGGCGATGTGCCCAATAATGCTCAGAACGGCAATGTGCTATTGGGAAAAATGCTACGGTTGAATGTTACCACCACGGCTACCGCTCCGTTCTACACCATTCCGCCGGGTAATCCGTATACGAGTGATCCCAATATAAGCGACGAAATATGGAACCTGGGACTGCGTAACCCTTTCCGGTGGAGCTTTGACCGCGGCACCGGCGATATGTGGATCGCCGATGTAGGCCAGGATGCTTATGAGGAAGTTGATTTTCTGCCGGCAGCATCGACCGGCGGCCACAACCTGGGCTGGCGCTGCTACGAAGGCAATACCGCTTACAAGACGGCTGGCTGCCAGGCTGCGACAGCCTATACCGCACCTATCTTTGTCTACGGGCACAATAGCGTTACAGGCGGCTCCTCGATCACCGGCGGTCATGTATACCGTGGCACCGAATATCCCGCCCTGGCCGGCACTTATATTTGCGCCGACTATGTATCGGGCAATCAATGGACCATAAGGCCCAATGGCAGCGGCGGCTGGAGCACCTACCAACAGGACGCCTCTGCTTTCCCTGGCGGCATTGTCGCCTTCGGTGAGGCAGAGGACGGGACGCTGTATGCCGTCTCCCTCAACAACAATACGATCTATAAAGTCGTTCTGTCGGCCGTGCTGCCGCTGAGCCTGCGCTCCTTTACAGGCACCTACCGCAACAATACGGCCAGGCTTAGCTGGGAAACCGCCATGGAGCAGTCGCTGGACCGATTTGAAATCGAATATAGCCAGGACGGACAGCAGTACCGCTTCACAGCAACAGTAGCCGCCCACAATATGCCCTCAACTTATGGTTTCGATCATTTTGTACCGGCCGAAGGCAAATTGTTTTACCGGCTGAAAATGATTGACCAGGACGGCCGTTACCGGTACTCCGATATCCTTACCTTAAACGCTTCAGGCACCTCGGCAGCCCTTGTCTATCCTACGCTGATCAAGGACGGCTGGCTGTACCTCTCGCTGCCACAGGACATGAGCCATATGCGCCTTACAGCAATGAACGGCGTTACCGTATGGCAACAAAACCTGGCCGGCCTGCAGGGACCACAACGCTTTTCCCTTGGTGCATTGGCCCGCGGCATGTACATCGTACACCTGCAAGGAGCCGGCAACACGACACAGCAAAAGATCATCCTGGAATAGCTACCAGAAGAAATAGCGCTGTATACCCACCTGGAACACCGGATACAGGCGCGCGTAAGAGATACCCATGGAACTGAAGGTAGCGGAAAGGTCGATACGGAGATTGGATTTGAGAATGACCTGCACCCCGGGACTTACATCGACGTAATAGCCTTTCTGTAAGGCGGTAGGATAACGCGAGGGATCGAGGAAATATTCATTGGCCTGGCCGGCGAATATATCTACTTTGGCTGTCTGGAATGCCTTGCCGTGAAACTCCAGGTAAAGATTAACATTCACCTGGTCGTAATTGGCATATTTCCGGGGCAGCAGCAGGTAGCCGAAGGACAGGCTGTAGGTGAGCGCCTTGCCGTATTGTACCCTTACCGGCACATCGGGCAGGGACTCTATAGGATCGGGAGAACCGCCTTCGTATACCGCAGGAAGAATGCCACCGGCGGTGAGCGAAACGGCAAACCGGCCCTTGAGATAAGTGGTGATGAGGCCGACGCCCAGGCCTTTGTTATCGCCCATTTCAAGATCCGGCTCGGTTTCATGGTGGGTCGTATTCACATAGGTGCCTTCGCCATAGGCAGCCATACGGAAGTGCCTGCGCTCTGCGTCCAGCGAGAGAAAGCGGTATTTGGCATAAAGATGCACGCCGTTGAATTTATAAGGATAATGCGCACCTCTTTCCGGTGTATTGTGGAAAGGAAACTCGATGGGCATCTTTCTGCCGTGGTGATTGGAAGCAATGCCGGTAAGGTATACCGATAAACGTGGTGTAAGGCCATACATGAGCCGCAGAGAGCTCATCATGCGCAACTGACCGACCTCGTTGTACGCTTCGGAGTAAAGACGGACGCCCAGGGCGCCTTTGGGGATATTGCTGGCCGGCTCGCTGAGCGGGAATAATTCCTGCGCCCGCCCGGTAAGAGCACACAACACCAGCGATATGGTCAGGAAGGATTTCACGGCAGCAACAAAGATTTCAGCACAAAGGTAGCAAAAGCCGGCTGCACCACAGCTACCGGCTGCTATTGGGGTTTAGGGGCATTGGCGACGGTATAATATACCTGCTTTCCCCGGCAGGAGCCAGCCTCCGGCAATCGATGGCCTTTCTGCGCACCTTTGCCGCCGTAGTCCTTTCCCACAAACTGCAATCGTAATACTTTGCCCGCAACCAGGGTCTCAGGCCCCGATACGTAGTAGGCATCGCCATTGAGCTGGAAGCAGCCCTTGCCCGACAACTGTACCATAGCTGGATCGAGGTCCGCCTCCAGGTATCGTAAAGAGAAGCCTGCATCTTTCACGGCCCGGGCGATCGCATTGATGCGCACCGGCTGCTTGTCGCGAAAGCGGATAAGGCCCTCGGTACGTCCCAGGTCCATGGTAACATCGGCTACAAAGGGTAACTTCCGCAACTGCATTTCCACGCTGCGGCTGCACTGCGAGCAGGTAAGCCCGTTCACACCCAGGCTCACTTGTGTAAACTGTGCCCGGGCCGCCGGCGCCGTACCAATTAATAACAAACAAGAAACAAAGATTTTAAAACCCCGGCTCGTCATAATTAAGTAAAGTTAACTAATTTACAGGCTGGCATCATCATCCTGCGCGGCTTTACCATCTGCCTAACATTTCTCCCCTGCTTACCACAGGGTGTTTGCTATGAAACGAAGAAACTACCTGCGTATCGGTGCTATAGTGGTCCTGCTTGTACTGATCCTTATCTTTCAATATACGCTGAGCAACAGCGAATCTTTTCTTGGCTTTTATATACGGGATATTTTCCTGCCCTTGCAAAAAGGCCGCAGCAATCTGCTTAACGGCATTTCGGTGAGCCTGGGCGATATCCTGTACCTGCTGCTTGCATTGTTGCTGCTACTGGTACTGATACGGACGCTTTATTTTTTGTTCACCTTCCGGAAGAATAAGGGCGATCTGCTCACCGAATCGCTACGCCTGGTCATGCTCCCGCTCTTCATCTATTTCATATTTCTGCTATTTTGGGGCGGCAACTACGCCCGCAAGCCGCTTTCTGCCAGTTGGGACCTGGAGATGCTGCAATGGGATACCCCTGCGCTCATCGACCTTAACGAGCAGCTGGTGAAGGGCATGAATGCAGAACAGCAGCAACCGATTGTCTACAGCAACCTGGAGCGCACCAATGTATTGGCCAATAACCTCTACCACCAACGCTTCGGCGACAGGCTGCCCCGCCTTAAAGTGAAGCCCACCTCGCTGGGGTACATGCTCAATTATCTGGGCATCCAGGGCTATTACAACCCCCTTTCAGGCGAAGGGCAGTTCAACCGGTTTATCCCACTGTTTATGCATCCTTTTGTGGTGAGCCACGAAATGGCCCATCAGGCGGGCATTGCCGCCGAAGACGACGCCAACCTGCTGGCTTATGTGCTGGGTGCAGAAAGCAGTATACCTGCCTTCCGTTATTCTGCCTATTTCAACCTGTTCCTGTATGCGTATTCCGACCTGCAGGTCAGGGATTCCATTGCCGCCCGCCAGATCTTTGCCCACCTCAACCAGCAGAGCCGGAACGATATGGATACCCTTCGCGCCATGAACAGGCGTTATCGCAGCAAGTTCCGCCGTATCAGCACTTCGCTTTACGACGAGTACCTGCGGTTCCATGGACAGACCGAAGGTATCAATACCTATAGCGACGTCACCCGATGGGTGTACTTTCGTGAGCATGCGCAAAAAAAAGAGGCAGACCTGAATGTCTGCCCCTGAACAAATGCCGTATAGCTCCTAGAAGCCTGCTTCGCTTTGCAGTTTCCTGATCTCGGCCACTTTATCTGCCTGATCGTTACGGTTGTAAATTTCTTTCAAAGCACCCAGCGCATTGTGATAGAAACGCTGCTCGTCGGATTTAAGCTTCGCTTTTTTTGCGCTGAAGATATCCTTGCTTTTCTCCAGGTTGGGCAGGGATTGCTTGAATAAAGCATCGCGCTGCGCCAGAAGCGTGTTGTACTTTTTCTGATCTTCCTTGCTGGTGCCCAGGTTGTTCATCTCGGTATTGATATCGGCAGCCTGATTGAAGTAGAAGGCGCCCATCTGGTAGTTGTAAGAGCCATTGTCGGGAGCCAGCTCTACTGCCTTTTTATAAGCAGCCTCGGCTTTGGCGCGGTAGTCGGCGGCATTGGCAGCCGGAGCAGCACCATTGGTCGGTCTGGCCATTTCGGCATACACAATACCCAGGTTCAGCTGCAGCTCGGGATTGGTGGGGTCTTTGGCCGCAGACTCTTCGAGCTTACCGACCATTTCGCCCTGCTTACCCGAGGTAAGGTAATAGTTCAGCTCGGAGTTCTCCAGGTTCTTATCGCCGGGGAATTTCTTTTTACCTTCCTGCAAGGTAGCCAGTTGCTTGTCCTTTTCCCCTTTTTGCTCATATGCCTGTGCGAGCACCAGGTAAATATTGGCTTCTTTTTCGAGATAGGGACTGCCTTTTATAGCCAGCAGATCGTTAATGGCGACATCGTAGTGTTTATCATAAAACGCTGTATAACCCTGGAACATTTTGGATTGCGCACGCACGGTATCCATTACCGGCACCAGTACAAAACGCTTGTCCTTGTCGGGACCGAGGATATCCAGGCCTTTCTGGAAAATATCGTAGGCCTCTTTATACTTATTATTGTTGTAAGTGCTGATACCATCATTATAAGCAAAAAAGCCGCCATTGGCCGTCAGGTTAATCGCATCTGGCTCGTTGACGAGTTTTTTATCCAGCTCAAAAGCCTTTTTCAGCGACTCTATTCCCTCGCGGTAAGGCATGGTTTCCCTCAGCTGCTCATTGTCCTGCATACCAATGTAAACACCGGCGCGGGTCATCCATACCTGGGCATTGCCTTTGGTAGCCTCGTTGGCAGAAGCGGCATCGATAGCGTCTTTCGCCTTGCGGAAAGCGTCTGCCGCTTCGGCAGGCTTCTCCTTATTTTTTTCAAGCGCGGTCTTCAGCTCCTTCTGGGCCTCTTTGAACTTGTCCTTCTGGGCATAAGTGAGGGACGCGGCCATTATTCCGGTAGCAAGGAATAATATCTTTTTGCTCATGTTAGCTATTCTTTTATATGAAGGCGTAAAAATACAGTATTTCTTTAAAAATGACTGTTAAGAATTTATAGTTAGCCACTTACAACATCCTTCTACATACGGCAGCCTGCAAGCGAAACAGTATAACTGAGGCAAACGCATGAAATCAAAGTGAGTGCTTTTGCGTACCTTTGCAAGCCAAAAAGCATTTTAACGAATCATTAAATATACAATACGAATCAATGTAGGCATTTTCCCGCAGAGTATTCCTCATTGAGGAAAAACTTTTTTTGCATTGGAAAATTTTTCCTACTTTTGCAGTCCTTTTGTAAAATATGGCGAAACAGTCCCTGATCAAACAAGACGGAAATATAGTTGAAGCGTTGTCCAATGCTATGTTTCGTGTCCGCTTGGAAAATGGCCACGAAATATTGGCTACCATCTCCGGAAAAATGCGTATGCACTACATCCGTATCCTACCGGGCGATAAAGTGGGCGTGGAAATGAGTCCTTACGACCTTTCCCGCGGCAGAATAATATACAGATACAAGTAGCAACCCATTTTAACTATCAAATTATAACACAGTATGAAAGTTCGTGCAGCCATTAAAAAGCGTAGCGCCGATTGTAAGATCGTTCGTCGCAAAGGCGTTTTATTCGTAATCAACAAAAAGAACCCCCGCTTCAAGCAACGCCAGGGTTAATCCAATCGTTTCTAAATCGTAAATAGTAAATACACAACATGGCTCGTATAGCTGGTATTGATCTTCCCAAAAACAAGCGTGGCGAAATTGGTCTCACGTACATCTTTGGTATCGGACGTAGCACCGCCCGCTACATCTTGGAAAAGTCGAACATCGACCTGGACAAGAAAGTAAGCGAGTGGGACGACGACGACCAGGCTGCTATCCGTAATATCATCAATGGCGAATTCAAAGTTGAGGGTCAGCTGCGCTCTGAAGTGCAGATGAACATCAAACGCCTGATGGATATTGCATGCTACCGTGGTCTCCGTCACCGTAAGGGTCTTCCCCTTCGCGGTCAGCGTACCCGTACCAACAGCCGTACCCGTAAGGGCAAGCGCAAAACTGTTGCTGGTAAGAAAAAAGCACCAAAGAAGTAAACCGGATTTATCTTGCCTGTTCGCCGGAGCCTCTTTTTTACTTCTTTGCGGGTTAGGGAACAGCGCAGCTTAGCGCGATGGCGCGCAGCCCTCAGGGCCTGAATGCCGGATCACTAAGTCATTTATTAACAGACTACCTTTTTTTACGAAAAAATGGCAAAAGCAAAAGCAGGCTCAGCAAAAGTAGCCGCCAAAAAACGTGTAGCGAAAGTGGACACCCATGGTGATGTACACATAAGCGCTACCTTCAACAACATCATTATCAGCTTTACCAACAAGCAGGGACAGGTGATCTCCTGGTCTTCTGCCGGTAAAATGGGATTCCGTGGTTCCAAAAAGAACACCCCATATGCCGCCCAGCAGGCAGCAGCAGATGCTGCTAAAGTAGCCCTGGACGCTGGTATGAAAAAAGCGGATGTATACGTTAAAGGACCCGGTTCGGGCCGTGAAGGTGCCATCCGTTCCGTATCCAACAGCGGTATCGAGGTTGTGACGATCAAAGATATCACGCCTATGCCGCACAACGGTTGCCGTCCTCCCAAGAAGAGAAGAGTTTAAGCTCCATATATAAGCTGGAAATCGGAAATTGCCTCGGTAATTTCCCATTTCCGGTTTATGCCAGGCATAGCCGGCATTAAAAATATAAGACACAAAGCCCTCCGTATCCGGTTTTCGATTTTTAATGAGACGGACGGGTTATTCTAAATCAAAAATCGAATCAATTTTACAAAGTACAACATGGCACGTTACACTGGTCCAAAAAACAAAATCTGCCGCATCTTCGGCGAGCCTATTCTGGGTTCTGGTAAAAATCTGGGAAAGAACAGCAATCCTCCCGGTATGCACGGCGCAAACCGTAAGCGCAAGCAAGCAAGCGAATACGCTATTCAGCTGAAAGAAAAGCAAAAAGCGAAATATACTTACCTGGTGCTTGAGCGCCAGTTTAGCAATACTTATGTTGAAGCCGCCCGTCAGAAAGGCGCTACCGGCGAAAACCTGATCAAATTGCTGGAAGCACGCCTGGACAACACTGTATACCGCCTGGGTATTGCGCCTACACGCAACGCCGCCCGCCAGCTGGTATCGCATAAGCACGTCCTGGTTAACGGTCATACCGTCAATATCCCTTCTTACACGCTGAAACCCGGCGACGTGATTGAGCTGAAGCCCAAGTCTAAAGCCAACGCTGCTGTAACCGGTAATGTACGCGGTAAGAGCCCTGCTATCAACTGGCTGGATTTCAACGAAAAGGAAGTGAAAGGTGTTTTCATGGCCTATCCTGAAAGGGAAAGCGTTCCGGAGAACATCAAAGAGCAACTGATCGTTGAGTTGTACTCCAAGTAATCCAACCCTATGGCCCATTGGGCCTTTCGGGTTTTGTTGATACATTTACAAAAAAAACTAATTTAAACTTCAAAATTTCCAAATGGCAATATTGAATTTTCAAAAACCGGATAAAATTGTGTTGCAAAAAGCAACCGACTTTGAAGCACAATTCGAGTTTCGTCCCTTGGAACCGGGCTATGGTGTTACCATCGGTAACGCATTGCGCAGGGTATTGCTGAGCTCCCTTGAGGGCTATGCGATCACCGGTATCAAGATTACCGGCGCGGACCACGAATTTGCTACTATCAAAGGCGTGATCGAAGATGTGACCGAGATTATCCTGAACTTAAAGCAAGTTCGTTTGAAGAAGAATGGCGATGGTGACCTCAACCATGACAGAGTGGAACTTGTGATCAAAGGAAAAGAGCAGTTCACCGCCGGCATGATCGGCGACGCTACTCCCAACTTTGAAGTGATGAATCCGGAGCTTGTGATCTGCAACCTGGATTCAGCCGCTACGCTGGAAATTGAATTGCATATCGGAAAAGGCCGTGGCTATGTGCCGTCGGAAGAGAACCAGCCTAAAGATGCGCCGGTTAACTTCATCGCGATCGACTCTATCTACACGCCTATTAAGAATGTAAGGTATACCATTGAGAATACCCGTGTGGAGCAACGTACCGACTACGAAAAGCTGATCATGGAAGTGGTGACAGATGGTACCATTCATCCCGAAGAAGCCGTAAAAGAAGCTTCCCGGATCCTGATCCAGCACCTGATGATCATCACCGATGAAAACATCTCGCTGGATATAAAACGCGAAGAAAAGGAAGAGACCGTAGACGAAGGTATGCTGCAGCTGCGTAAGGTGCTGAACACACCGCTGGAAGACCTCGAGCTTTCCGTACGTGCCTTCAACTGCCTTAAAGCGGCTAAGATCAACTCCCTGAGCGAACTGGTACAGTACACCCAGGACGAGCTGATGAAGTTCCGCAACTTCGGCCAGAAATCCCTTACCGAGATCGACCAGGTGCTGCAAGAGCGTGGTCTGCACTTCGGTATGGACATCAGCCGTGTTAAGATGAGCGAAGACTAATTGCAATCCCCCTTCCTGCCCCTTTAAGGCAGGAAGGTTTTTTTATTTTTATTACTAACAGGCTTTTCGTTAAAGCCAGCCGGTGTAGCCCTTGACACGGTACAGCGGTATTAAAACAACAAATGTCATGCGTCACGGAGACAAAATCAACAACCTCGGCCGTACTACGGCACACAGGAGAGCCTTAATGTCCAATCTGGCCTGCCAGCTGATCGAGCACAAGCGTATTACCACTACCCTGGCCAAAGCCAAGGCGTTGCGTACTTATGTAGAGCCTATGATTACCAAATCCAAGACCGACAACGTGAATAACCGTCGTCTTGTTTTTGCCAAGCTGCAGGATAAAGAAGCGATCAAGGAACTGTTCAGCGCTGTAAGCGACAAGGTAGCCAGCCGTCCCGGCGGTTATACCCGCATTATCAAGCTGGCTCCCCGTATGGGCGATGCTTCCGAAATGGCAATGATCGAGCTGGTTGACTTCAACACAGTATACGTGAAAGAAGCCAAAGCCGGTACAGCCAAGAAGACCCGTCGTAGCCGCGGTGGCGGTAAGACGACTAAGCC
Source organism: Taibaiella koreensis (assembly GCF_003545715.1). Lineage (GTDB taxonomy): Bacteria > Bacteroidota > Bacteroidia > Chitinophagales > Chitinophagaceae > Taibaiella > Taibaiella koreensis. The sequence goes on along the minus strand of NZ_QVNU01000007.1, from coordinate 153,197 downwards.
TGCTGAATCTGCCGCTCCCACTGCCGAAGTAGCAGAAGAGGTAAAGCCGGTTGCTGAAGAGACCATCGAAGCGCCTGCAAAAGAAACCCCTGAAGCGCCGCAACAGGAAGAAGGTAAAACAGAAGAATAATTTTTTCTACATTACCAATAAAAAGAGACGATGCCTGCAAGGACATCGTCTCTTTTGCATTAGCCCCTCCTACCCTTTCAGCGTAAATTGTGCCTCTTAAACCGGTGCGCGTCTTTAGAGCTTACTGGCTTCCCCGGGCAAAAGAAGGGCTATCCCTTCCGGAATAGCCCCGATAAAAAGAAGACAGAGACCTCGCTTACTGCTTGCTGATCTTCATCGTTTCTTTATGGCTGTCGTCGGTATAACGCAGCAGGTAAATCCCTTGCGACAAGCCGCTCATATCAATGCCGATCTCTTTGCCACTTACCGTGTAGGTACGGAGCGCCTTGCCCGTAACATCGCTTAAAACAAGTGTTGCATTGCCGGCGCGGTCACCTTTCAGGCTCACGGTCACGGTATGCTGCACGGGATTGGGCGAAGCCACAAAGCGGAATGCACCCTTACCGTTCATGATGGCCTGAACCACTTTGGAATAACTGATCTTACCATCATTATTAATCATCTTCAGCCGGTAATAATTGGTTCCGCCCAGCGGTGACCGGTCGGTATAGCTATATTCCGAAGCAGCGCCTTTGCCGTTTATCCTTGCCAGGAAGGCGAAGCGTTTGCTGTCGGTGCTACGCTCCAGCTCGAAATACTCACCCTTATCTTCTTTTGCCGTGCTCCAGTCGACACGGTTGCTGCTGCCGGTATTGACGGCGACAATAGACCTCAGGTCTATGGGCAGAGGCGTGGTACCGTTCATGAGGAAGAAATTGGAGAAGCCCGGCGTAGTGATATCGATCCAGCTCACATTTCCCGATGTGCCGCTTCCCGAAGCCAGCAAAGCCGTTTGGCTGCCATCGCCGGCAGCATCTTCCGAGCAGGAAGATCCGGGAATATGGGTTACATTCAGATTGGAAAGCGATGAACCCAATGCGCCAAGCTCCGTTTGCGTAAAGAACAGCTGCAGGTCCATATCGGCAGTGGGCAGATCGATGCCGCCGGCATCTTCCATAGATCCATCATAAAAACTGTTACGATCGAGATAGACAAGCCCATTGGCATCTTGCCGGGGCGCGCCCTGGTGAATGCTAAGCGAGGGCTCCAGGTTATATTGATCTACCCCGGATGTAGCCGCGGGTCTTACATTGGCGATCAGCTTGCCCTCTTCGTCCACCAGCGACATCCAGCCGGCGTACCCGTCGTAGCCCGAAATATCCTGCCCTGTATTGCAAGAGGCCGCTACAGGCAACATGGCATCGGTAAGTGTACTGACTTCCAGGCAGAAAGTACCTTGAGTAGTACCCGAACCGTATTGATCTACTACGATATAATATTCCGTATTGGCGGTAAGGCCGGTAGCGTATAGGATCGAATTAAAGCCGCTGCCTATTATGCCGTTGTCTTCGTCACAGGCGAGGGACTCAAACGTTGCAAAATTAGTGGCGCTGCCTACCGAGAAAAGCGCAACACGGGTATCGGTAAGGGTATAGCCGCTGAAGTCGGTAGTGATCCGGACAGCGCCGGCGGCCGGAGCGGCAAATTTGAACCATACCGTTCCATAATTCTCTGCTACCCCCGAACAAGCCGCGCCGGGCTCTCCTGTTGCGGCAGTCGCGCCATTATTGAAATAAGGAGCCGTGCAGGGCTGGTCCACCACAACGGTAATGGCATCGGCAGGCAGGTCGTTGGTTACAGTCGCCGGCGGCGGTATGGCAATGCAAAGACTGAAATCGATACCGGTGATCACAGGATCTGAATTATCATCATAAGAATCGTCTCCGAATACCTGCAGGTAATACGTCCCACCGCTGGTAAGGCCAGTAAGGTTCATCTGGATATCGCTTCCGCCATCACCGGTGCCGCAATCAAGCGGTATCAGAGCGCCGCAGGTCCCGCCGTATACAGCAGCGCCATAGGAAAAGGTGGTCGCGGCAGCATCGGATGGTGTGATACCGGTGAAGGAAATATTCTGGCTCGTATCCGAAGCTATGAAACTATACCATACGTCGCTGGTAGGTGTGCTACCACACGAGGGGACATCGGTCGACATGGTCGCATTGAGGCCAGTACCAACGAAGGGTGCTGCGCAGAAATAAGTAGTGCTGGGTGTAACCGCGATAGCAGAGGAGCATTCGTCATTGGCGGGCGGAGTAGGTGGTATGGCCACACAAACAGTAAAATCGCCGGCTTCGGAAGAATCGAAGGTATACACCCTCATATAATAAGTAGTGCCCGGCGACACCGCCAGGTAGCTGAATCCGGGCATGAGACCTGGCCCGTCATCATCGCTGCAGGCAAAGCGCGAGAAAATTCCTGCGCAGCTGTTATCATCTGAGGTATAGATCTGCGCCGCCATATCATCATTACCACTCACAGAAGTAAAGGCAATGTTGACTGAGGCTTGTCCTGCCTGCGGGGTAAAGGTAAACCACACATCATCGTCCCAGCCTGTGCCGGCGGCTCCGCAATCGGGATCCGGCATACCTGTCGAGCCCGTAGCATCGGTCGTTGTCGCGTTTACCGGTGTGCAGGTAGTGCCTATAGCGAGACCAAGCGCTCCCGAACAGTCATCATTGGCCGGCGCCTGGGCAAAAGCACCGGAGCCCGCACCCAGCAGGCCTAATGCCAGCAAGCAGGCATACTTTGTAAAGTTATTCTTCATGCATACGTTTTTTACTGCTGCCTACTCTGAACAGGTTTTCGGCTTACCCCTTATTATCAAAAAGCCGGCTATCCTGACCGGTATTCCTGATTTATGCATTTATTCTTGTCTTAAACTTAACAAATGATTGGCAGCACGTATATTTATTTAACTTAAAGGAAATCACAAAAAAATCAGCTCTTTGTTTAAAGAGCTGATTAAAAATATAAAACAAGTTATTACATTTTATTTTTTCAGGATCGCCTACCGGGTTTCAGGAAGGTAAAAGAACTGGTGCATACTGGCACACATAGAACTCGCATAATGCGATAACCTGTCCAAAACAGGTACAATAAAAAAGCCCCGGCCTGGATGGGCCGGGGACTTTGGATACAATTTATGTTTTTATTTATGCTTTTTTAGCAGCAGATTTACGGGGAGCAGCCTTTACTTCTTCAGCGACTACAGTCTCTTCCGAATCGATATCCAGCATCTTTTCCAGCTGACGCACTTCTTTTTTCAGATCGTAGATCACCTTGTACAGCTCGTCCATTTCGCTACGCGTAGCTACCGGATAACCACCCAGCATTTTCTCAGCCTGCAGGTCTACTTCTTTACGCAGCTTCAGCTGGAGCGCGCTCACTTCAGCCATCAGTTTGCTGTAATCGTCGCTTTCAAAAAGCTCTACATATACCTTATCGCTAATGTTGAGCCACTCCTGGTACAGGGCAGTCATGCTGTTGATCTCGGTACCGTTCTCAACTTTATGGGTCATGTTCTCAACCAGCTTGTCCATTACTTTATTGCCCTGCTGGTACACCATATATTGCATTTCTGCATTCTTGATGTTGAAGATAGCCATGCGGTCGGCGATCTCGGCCCATTCTGCGGTATTCTTGGTGAACTGGCTGGGTGTAACCATCTTGGCGATAGGAGATACAGCGTGCTGGAAATTCTGCTGCAGTGTCTGGTAACCGTTCAGCATTTGCTCAAACACGTTTACCTGGCCAAAAGGATTCATGTTATTCATGAACTCACGGCCATTGTTATAGCCACCTTTGCCCATTTCGGCAAAACCTTTCATGCCGTTGTTCCACCATTCGGTAGCCTGCTGCATATATTCGCGGCCGTTGTCGGGCATAAAGCCAAAGAACTTGTCCAGCATTTCTTTATAGGCTTCAGCATTGAATGCCTTTTTGAATTGCTCACCGTTGAAATTGTTTTCCTGCAGGGATTTCCAGAAGGGCGCCCAGATCTCGGCAAATTTACCGAAGCTGCCGGCAACATTCACCATATTGCTGTATACATCCTGAGTAGTAGCATTCTGCATGTTCTTCTGCATATCGGCAAAAGAATTGTTCAGCACCTCATTATATTGGTTGAACAGGCTGGAGAAGCTCTCCGTAGCCTTCTTAAACGCTTCTGCGGCATTGCCGGGAGCAAATTGCTGCATCATATTGCTCCATTGGTTCTGGAACTGGCTGGCTTGATTGGCCTGCTTCATCCAGCTAAACATATTGTTCCAGTTATTGGACATATTGTTCCAACCGTTGGTCATGTTGTTGAACATGTCGGCGGGATTGGCATTGGCCTTGAAGGTGTCGGCGTTGGGCAGGTTGTTCTTAATGAAGTTCTGGTTCATTTCCCAGGCCTGCTTAGCCCAGTTGATCTGGTTGTTCAGCCAGTTCTGGTTGAATTCGTTAGCCTTATTGATATTTTCCTTTGCTGTTTCTTTTGCTTCTTCTGCTTTTTCAGTTACACCGCTGAAGGCATTCTTCTGCTGCTCGATCCATTTTTTATAGGACTCCGTTCCTTTATCGATGGCCTCATTGATAAAGTTGTTGCCATTGGTAACTTTTTTGGTGTTTTCAACCATGTTGTCTACCAGATTCTTTTGTGCTTCCAGTACGGATTCCACAAAATTTTTGCCGTTTGTAGCCATGTTAATGTATTTAAGTTTTTGAGAAACCTGATTTGATGATTTGCCTTTAATACAAGGCAAAATTAGATTTGTAATCCTTAATGGTCTGTTACCATTATATCACTAAATCATTAAAGAAAAAACACCTGTAACAACGCCTTCAAAATCAAGCTGAATAATCTATCGTTTTCTTTTCAGGGCGCAAAGGTAAGGATAATCCAAAATAAAAAATAAAAAATTTTTACGATCCGTATTTTTTTTACAATTGACTGACTTGTAAAAGAAAAGCTAAGCCATAAAAAAAGCGCTCACGGGAAGAGAGCGCTTTATTCTTTTATGTAAAGTTGTCATCAGATCTTCCAGGCATCCATACCGGAATCATCGCTCTCTACCGGCGCGACATCGGCTACAGGAGCAGCAGCTTCCACGGCTATGGTTGCCACCTCGCTGCTATACTCACGACCTTCTTCGCTATCTTCATGATTGAAGGCATCGAAATCAAAATCGGGCATCAGCTCGGTTTTCACATAGTCGACGGTCTCTGTGAGCGCCACCAGGAATTTATTGAAGTCTTCTTTGTAAATGAACATTTTGTGCCGGTCGTACCCATCATCATTAAAGCGCTTCTTACTCTCAGTAATGGTGATGAAATAGTCACTACCACGGGTCTCGCGAACGTCAAAGAAGTAAGTCCTTCTTTTGCCGGCTTTGATCCGCTTACTGAAAATGCTTTCAGTATTCCGTTTGTCATCAAATGATTTGTTGTTGTCGTACGCCACAGTTCAAATTTTTAATAGTTAGTAAATTTTAGAGTGGCAAAAATAATGAACTTCAGTATGTAATCAAATTAATTTGTTGTAAAAGTTTCGTCAGAATTCAGACAAGGCAAACATTTGGTAATCAGCAGGTAAAAACCTGGTTTTTTCTTTCACATTATAGCATTTTCCTCCCCCCAAAGGGGGTATTTTTACATAAAAAAGCAGCGCATATAGCACTGCTTTTTCATATAAAAATTCAATTATTTCTAATTGGCGCTTACTGCTTTTTGTACCAGGTCGGCCGCCTCGCTCAGCAGGATGGCAGATTGTACCTGCAGTCCGCTTTCTTCGATCAACTTCTTGGCTTCTTCGGCATTGGTGCCTTGTAGCCGCACAATGATAGGAATAGTGATCGTACCCATGTTCTTATAAGCTTCGATAACGCCGGCCGCTACACGGTCGCAACGCACAATACCACCAAAGATATTGATCAGGATCGCCTTCACATTAGGGTCCTTCATAATGATACGGAAACCAGCTTCTACGGTTTGCGCATTGGCTGTACCGCCTACGTCCAGGAAGTTGGCAGGCTCACCGCCGGCCAGCTTGATCATGTCCATGGTAGCCATGGCCAGGCCGGCGCCGTTTACCATACAACCTACGTTACCATCAAGCTTCACATAGTTAAGGTTGTGCTCACCGGCTTCTACTTCTGTAGGATCTTCTTCAGATTTATCGCGCAGGTCAACCAGGTTCTTGTGACGGATCAGCGCATTTTCATCCAGGCCCATCTTACAATCCACGGCAATGATCTTGTCGTCGGCAGATTTAAACAGGGGATTGATCTCCAGCATCGCGCAATCGAGACCGATGTAAGCGTTGTACAGGTTGGTCACAAACTTCACCATGTTCTTGTGCGCTTCTCCGCTCAGTCCCAGGTTAAAGGCGATGTTACGCGCCTGGAAGCCCTGCAGGCTATAGCCCGGCTTAACCCATTCTTTGTATATTTTCTCGGGAGTGCTATGTGCTACTTCTTCAATGTCCATACCACCCTCGGTGCTGTACATGATCACGTTTTGCTTTTTGGCGCGATCGAGCAGGATGGATAAATAAAATTCTTTACGTTCGCTGGGCCCGTCGTAGTACATGTCCTGTGCGATCAGGATCTTGCTCACCTTTTTGCCCGCTTCACCGGTTTGGATGGTCACCAGAGTGTTGCCCAGGATATTCTTGGCTACGGTTTCCACATCATCAGCACTTTTCACAACCTGTACACCATGCTGGGAAGGCACTTCCTTCATCGTACCTTTACCACGGCCGCCGGCATGTATCTGTGCCTTAACTACGGCAAACTTGCTGCCGGTATCCACGGCGATCTGCTTATAAGCATTAATCGCTTCGTCTACGTTGTGTACAGCGATACCTTCCTGCGTGGGAACATTATATTGCTTTAAAAGTTCTTTTGCCTGATATTCGTGAAGATTCATTTTTGAAAAAATTTTGGCGAAGATAGTGTTTAATTCAAAAAAAGTTGAGTTTTTTCGCCGCTAAAACCCCTGTCTGGCAGACAACCATACGGCCTCCGGCAATTCTAATGACATTAATCATCATATCCTTATCGCTCTTCCTCGCTTATGCCCTGCTGATGATGGTATATGCCCGTGGCTGGCGCCGTGTACGGTCTGTTCACGACGCGGTAGCTACCGGTACATTGCCCCGGATTTCTATTATTATTCCTGCCCGCAACGAAGCAGCCCATATAGGCTCTTGTCTTCAATCCATACTGGCGCAGCCCTACCCTGCCGGTATGCTGGAGCTGCTGGTGATCGACGACTTCTCAACCGATGGTACCGAGTCGATCGCCGAATCGCTGCTTACCGGTGGAAAGGGTCGCGTACTGCAGCTCAAACAATACTTGTCTGAAACCGAACGCCTCAACGCCTATAAGAAAAAGGCCCTTGAGATAGCTATCCATGAAGCCCGCGGTGAATGGATCGTAACCACCGATGCAGATTGTCTGGCGCCGCAAGGCTGGTTGAAAGCCCTTGGCAATGCTATGCAAAATGAGCAGCTGCAATTTGTGGTAGCGCCCGTGTCTTTTGTGCCGGCAGACCGGCGCACTATGCTCTATTACTTTCAGTCGCTCGACTTCATGACCATGCAGGGTATTACGGCTGCATCTGCAGTGCTGAGGCTGGGCAATATGTGCAACGGCGCCAACCTCGCTTTCCGTAAATCGGCCTACATAGCAGTAGACGGTTACAGGGGGATAGACCATATTGCCTCGGGCGACGACATGATGCTGATGTACAAGATCCAACAGCAGTTTCCTCAAGGGATCGGCTATCTCAAAGCACCTGAAGCAGTGATGAGCACTCCGGCACAGCCCGACTGGCACAGCTTTCTGAACCAGCGTATCCGCTGGTCGTCGAAGGCCGACAAATACGATGATAAAAAGCTGACGCTGATCCTGGCGCTGGTCTACTTTTTTAATTGCAGCTTTATCGCGCTGGCCGTCGCAGGTTTTGTTCACTGGCGTTATTGGCTTTGGCTGCTGGGCCTGCTGCTGGTCAAAACTGTGGTAGAGCTGCTGTTCCTGGCGCCGGTAGCGGCATTCTACGGCAAAAGGAAAGAGCTGTTATGGTTTCCCCTGCTCCAGCCATTGCATATTCTTTATATTATACTGGCAGGCTTTCTTGGCAAGTTTGGCAGCTACCAGTGGAAAGGAAGAAGAGTGAAGTAAGCAATAGCATTCCGCTATTTGATCTTGATCATAATGCCATTCCCGTTCAGGTTATGGACAATGGTACGGTCAGGCGCCTGGTAATATTCGTTAACGAGGTGCGTAATACCCCGAGTAATGGGAAAGCCGTAATCGCTGAAGACAACCATTCCGCCTACCTGCAAACGGGGCCAAACCCACTCCAGCACAGACCGCGCAGACTGATAAGCATCTACATCGATATGACATAGGGCAAACTGCTTTCCGGCGATTTCGTCGCCGGTATCATCCGGGAAAATGCCGCGAAGCAGGCAGATATTGTCCAGGCCGGCATCCCGGATAAGGCCGGATACCATTCCCATAGAAGTATCTTTGTGCTCCCCGCCTTTGTAAAAGTTGTCCTGGGGACCAGAGGCTTTCACAACGCCTTCAAAAGTATCGCAGGCATAGATCTTCTTCGAAGAACCAATGATCCGAAGCCGTGTACCCATAATAATGCTGGTGCTGCCCCGCCATACACCTACTTCCAGGATATCGCCGGGGATCATTTCCATGTTTCCGGCCAGTAGCCACAGCTCCCATGCCTGGTATTGATTGATCAGTGAATTGGGTTTCACTTTCCGGAACATACGGGAAAAAGACTTGTCCTTGAGCCAGGGCGCATAAGTGCTGGCGGGTATCACAACCTGGTAGGTGCTCCCGCTTACTTTGGCCCAACCTTTGAAGGGCATGTTGAACAGTCTGATGCCGGCAAAGCCAATAGCACTCCGTACCTGCTTCCACCGGTAAGATCCGATATATTTATTCATAGTATCCCTGTCTTTACAATCTGTTATGTTTAGCCACAACAAAAACAATCGCTGCTGCGATCGATTACCTGTTCCTGCCTTTGAACCGGCTTTTGCTAAGACACATGCTTTTATCCAATACCCTTAAACGACAACGGCTTTTGTACAGATTTATTTGTTTCCTATATTCACAATGCCATGAGCAGTAAAGCTTGTCTATCTGTCCTGGCAAGTCTTGATTCCCGCCTCTGTGAAAAGCAGCAGGACGGCAACAATAAAAAAACATATGTCATCCATAGCCCGGTTTATTTTTTAATCTTAGCTTTATGGCGCAAGAGAAGGAAGGCCGGAAAGCTACCTGGTGGCCCGAAAACGGCGAAACGGACATGAAGCATTCATTATCCTGTAACTATTTAAAACGATAGGCTTATGCGCAAGATCATCCTGTTTGCTGTACTGTTCCTGCTGCTGATCATTGCAGGCTACGTATACTGGAACTATTATAATGTATATGAAGAAGGCCGCAAAGAAGGCATCCTGTACAGCTTTTCCATTAAAGGGAGTGTATTCAAGACGCATGAAGGCGTGATCCTGCAGCCTGGCCTGCGCCCGGCCCGTACCGGGGGGCTTAACACCAACGAATTTCATTTTTCGGTCTCCGATCAGGGCCTTGCCGATTCGCTGGAAAAGCTCTCCGGCATGCAGATCGAGGTACACTATAAGCGCTACCGGAAATCCTTACCCTGGCGGGGCGATAACTACAATAACGACAATAAGGAAAGGGGCCAGTATGTGGTCGACAAGATCGAATCGTCCCGCAAGCCCGATAATGCCTACAACAATTTCTGATCACAGTTAGGCTTTGCGGCGTAAGCCTTATGTTCTTAAAACGCCACCCGGGCCCGGTCTTTTGGCCGCGCGGAGCGTCAATAGACTGCCAGATCGTATATTTGTGCGCACATTCGGCCCAGGGCCGTCAACGACACAAGTATTCAATGGAAACATTATTCAAGGAATTCCATCCCGCTACAGCAGCTGAATGGAAAACCAGACTGGAAAAGGATCTCAAAGGCATTACTTTCGATCAATTGTCACGGACCGATCGCAACGGCCTTACCATTCACCCTTTTTATACCGGGGAAGACCTCACCTCCGTACCGCAGGCGCTGAATACCCTGCCGGGGTGGAGCATTTGCGCGCGGGTAATGGTAACCGATGCGGTAACGGCCAACCGGCAAGCGCTTGATGAATTGAATAAAGGCGCCTCTGGTATCTGCTTCGTGCTGGAAAAGAATGTGGACGCGGCAGTACTGCTTCACGAGATAGGCTTACCCTATATCTATACCTGCTTCTACCTGAACCAGGAGTCCCTTCCTTTCGCCACTGCGCTGCAAGCCTACCTGGACCGGCAAGGCTGGACAGGCAATACGCCCGACTGCTTCATTTCATTTGATGTATTGCATCATTATCTCCGGGAAGGCGCCTGGTACAAGGGCCGGGAAGAAGATATGCTGGCCTTTAACCAATTGCGGCGAACCTTACCGTATAAGCAAACACTGTGCGTGGATGCCACGCTGTATCAAAACGCCGGCGCCAATACGACTTACGAGCTGGCCTGTGCCCTGGCCCAGGTAAATGAATACCTGGACCGGCTGGATGCACAGCAAGACCTGGGTAATTTAGATAGGATACATATAGTACTGGCCACAGATACCGCTTTCTTTGAACAGATCGCCAAGCTGCGGGCTTTCCGCAAGCTGTTGGGCTTGCTTCTCGGCCAATATAATGTCTCGCCGCAGGTGCACCTGCATGCCGAAACCAGCAACATATACCGGTCGCCATTTGACAGTCACAGCAATCTGCTGCGGGACAGCATTGCCGGTATGGCTGCCGTATTGGGCGGCTGCAATAGCTTATACATCCATTCTTTCGATGAAACAAAGGGCAGCGCCGGGACGCTGGGTCTTAGGATGAGCCGCAACCAGCAGCTGATCTTTAAAGAGGAAAGCTACCTTGACAAGGTTGCCGACATTGCGGCCGGCTCCTATTACCTGGAAACGCTTACTGATGAAATCGCGGCCCAGGCCTGGGAGCAATTCAAAGAGATTGAAGCGCAGGGCGGGCTGATCGCGGCTTTCGAAACGGGATCGGTGGGAACAAAGATCGCAGAGCAGTGTGAAGCCCTGATCCGGTCTTACCGGGAAGGTACAAATGTATTGATTGGTGTGAACAAATTTCCCAACCCAAATGATATGCCCCGGCCCGTATCCCCGACGGCTACCGGCGGCAAGGGTCTGAAGCCGCTGATCCTTTCGGAGCATATTCTTTAACCGGGCAAGGCAAACATGGAAACGATAGAAACCGCAAGACTCCTGCTGAGAAAATCGACAATAGCCGATTACCGCGAGCTATATGAGCATCGCTCTCCTGCCGAGGCCATGACCTATCTGGGCTTCGACACGGAGGTGCAATACCTGGAAGATAAAGCCAAATATAACGGCGGCCTGACCACCTTCCGTACTGATTTTGTTTACTTTCATCTGATTGAAAAAGCCAGTGGTCTGATCATTGGCGACTGCGGTTTTCATACCTGGTATATACTGCATGCCCGGGCTGAGATCGGCTACGGTATACGCAGGGAAGAGGACAAGAACAAAGGTTATATGAAAGAAGCGATATTACCGGTAGTCCGTTATGGCTTTGAGGTTATGGACCTCAACCGGATCGAAGCCTTTATCGCACCAGATAACGTGCCATCGCAAAAGCTGGTGGCCAGCCTGGGATTTAAGCCGGAAGGGCTTTTGCGGGGACATTACCGTAAAAACGGCGTGATCGAGGACTCCCGGGTCTTTGGTTTGCTGCGTGAAGAATTTGTACTTTAATTTTTGAAGAAAGATACATGCGTAAAGATTTTTCCGGGATAGCCTATACAAATGGCGCTCCCGTCAATGACAAGAGTCCGGACCAGGGCTTGCAAGCGGAACCGGAGGTTTGGCATACCGCCGAAGGCATTGCCGTTAAGCCCCGCTATAACGCCAAAGACATTGAAGACGCCGCACACCTGGGGTTCGCTGCGGGCATTGCACCCTTCCTGCGTGGCCCCTATAGCAGTATGTATGTTAAGAATCCCTGGACCATAAGGCAGTATGCTGGGTTCAGCACAGCCGAGGAAAGCAATGCCTTTTACAGGCGCAACCTGGCAGCCGGCCAGAAAGGCTTGTCGGTAGCCTTTGACCTGGCTACGCACCGCGGCTACGACAGCGATCACGAACGGGTGGTAGGCGATGTGGGCAAGGCCGGTGTCGCTATTGATTCGATCCTGGACATGAAGATACTCTTCGACCAGATCCCTCTCGATGAAATGAGCGTATCGATGACCATGAACGGTGCAGTGCTGCCGGTGCTGGCCTTCTATATAGTGGCAGCAGAAGAGCAGGGCGTGAGCATGGACAAGCTTAGCGGCACCATACAGAACGATATTCTTAAGGAATTCATGGTACGCAATACCTATGTTTATCCACCGGAAGCTTCGATGAAGATCATCGCCGACATTTTCGAGTTTACCTCGAAGCATATGCCCAAGTTTAATTCCATATCGATCAGCGGCTACCATATGCAGGAGGCCGGCGCCACGGCCGATATCGAGCTGGCTTATACCTTGGCCGATGGCCTCGAATATATCAGAACAGGGATCAAAGCCGGCCTGCTTATCGACGACTTTGCACCCCGGCTGTCGTTCTTCTGGGCTATAGGCATGAACCACTTTATGGAGATTGCCAAAATGCGGGCGGCACGCATGCTCTGGGCCAAGCTGGTCAAGCAGTTCAACCCGCAAAAGGAGAAGAGCATGGCCCTACGCACACACTGCCAAACCAGCGGCTGGAGCCTTACAGAACAAGATCCTTTCAACAACGTGACCCGCACCGCAATAGAAGCCCTGGCTGCCGCTATGGGACATACGCAGAGCCTTCACACCAATGCCCTGGACGAAGCAATTGCCCTGCCTACGGACTTCAGCGCACGCATAGCCCGCAATACACAGATCATTTTGCAACAAGAAACAGATATCTGCCGTACCGTCGATCCCTGGGGCGGCTCCTATTATGTAGAATCCCTGACCAAAGACATTGCAGAGAAAGCATGGACCTTGATCGAAGAAGTGGAGCGCCTGGGCGGCATGGCAAAAGCGATCGAAACGGGCGTACCCAAAATGCGCATCGAGGAAGCAGCGGCCCGGAAGCAGGCAAGGATCGACAGCGGTAAGGATGTGATCGTAGGTGTAAACAATTATCTTACCGATGAGCCCAGCAATATCGAGATATTGGATGTCGATAATGCCAGGGTAAGGGAACAGCAGCTGGCCCGTTTGCGTCAGTTGAAAGAAAGCCGGGACAACGGCGCCGTACAACAGGCGCTCGAAGCGCTTACCGCCGCTGCAACGAGCGGGGAAGGAAATCTGCTGGCGCTAGCCATCGATGCGGCCAGGCTGAGGGCAACCCTGGGAGAGATTTCTTTTGCGCTGGAAAAAGTATTCGGCCGCTACCAGGCCCGCATACGGTCCATCGCCGGGGTATATTCCAAAGAGATTGCTATGGACAAACATTTTGAAGAAGCCCGTAAGCTGGCTGATGCTTTTGCTGAGCTCGAAGGCCGCCGGCCGAGGATCATGATCGCGAAAATGGGCCAGGATGGGCACGATCGCGGCGCTAAGGTGATCGCCACCAGCTTCGCCGACCTTGGTTTTGACGTAGACATCGGGCCTTTGTTCCAGACACCGGCGGAAGCGGCAAAACAGGCCGTGGAAAATGATGTCCATATCCTGGGTGTGTCAAGCCTGGCTGCCGGACACAAGACATTGGTGCCACAGGTGATCGGGGAGCTGAAAAAATATGGCCGCGATGATATTATGGTCGTAGCAGGCGGCGTTATCCCGCAGCAGGATTATGACTTCCTGTTTAAAGCCGGCGTGTCCTTTGTTTTTGGCCCTGGGACGATCATAGCCAGGAGCGCCATCGAGGTGTTGAAGAAATTGATCGAGACGATAAAAGGTTAATGGGTACAGCCATTTGACCCCTACGGGGCCATGTTGAATGCATTCAAATATATCTACAGACGTTTAGGCCCCTACGGGGCCGGAACAACAACAATGACAACAATCTTGCTCCGTAGGAGCAAAACGGCTGTAGAAAAACAATAGCAATGATCTCGCTCCGTAGGAGCAAAATGTATGTAGAACAAACAAAGCAACCATGGTCTTGCTCCGTAGGAGCAAAATGTCTGTAGAATAAACAAAGCAGCTATGGTCTTGCTCCGTAGGAGCAAAATGTCTGTAGAATAAACAAAGCAGCTATGGTCTTGCTCCGTAGGAGCAAAAATGTTTATATCATCCAAAATTATCAGGATAATGTCCAATACCTATACCCAGTTGTACGTCCAATTTGTTTTTGCGGTGAAATACAGGAGAGCGATGATCCACAACGTATGGGAAGAACAATTACGCCGCTATATCACTGGTATTGTACAAAATCATAAACACAAAATGCTCGCTATAAATAATATGCCAGACCATCTCCATTTGTTTGTAGGTCTGAATCCATCCCAATCGATTTCCGATCTGATGCGCATTGTCAAGAGCGACTCTTCCGAATGGATCAATGCGAATCAATTTACAGCAACAGGCTTCAACTGGCAGGAAGGTTACGGTGCATTTAGCTATTCCCAATCGCACATCGTTAATGTTATTGATTATATAGACCAGCAAAAGGAACATCACCAGAAAGTGAGTTTCAAAGACGAATACAAGAGCTTACTCGAGAAATTCGGGATCGAATATGATGAACGGTATATTTTCAAGGACCTTGTTTAATGACTAATCCTGCTAAGCTGTGAAATATTTTCTGCTTCTTACGCTGTTATGGATAGCCGGCTATAACAAAACATCCGGACAGCGAAAGCTATCCGGCACGTTCTACACCTATTGCCAGATGGGAGGCCTGTGCTCCACGGTACTACACTTTATGAACGATAGCTTGTTCAGCAGCAATCAAGGCTGCGAGGGCCCGGGGCATACACATTACGGACGTTATAAAATAAGGGCCGACTCGCTTCTTCTGGAACATGGCCTTATTGACACTTCGTTGCGTATAGTAACAATAGATTCTCTACGTAAAATTGGTAGTAACCAGATTGTACTTAGATTTATAGACCAGAACGGTCAAAATATAAGCCGGCGCTTTAAGGCGCATTTTTTCAGAGATAAGGGGAGGCGCTACGGTTTTAGCTACGACAGCACGCTTAACGCTTTGACAGCAACTAATCTTGAAGTGCAAAAGATCAGTATAACGAGCTTAAAGCTTATGGGAATTGAAGCGGACCTGCAATCTGATTTTAAAACAGGCATTGAGCTTACCTATCACCTCCATATCCCACCTTTGATCTTTGACTATATAAATAAAGACATTGCACAAAGGGGACTTGAGGTCTTACTCATCAGGCCTGACCGGCTGATACCGGTAAATGACGAAGTAACATACGTTTCAGAAGAACCAAGAATATTTTATAAAGACACGATATACAGCAAACAGAATTGAGCTGACAAAAAAGTACCAATTTAGCTTAAAACAGATAGCTATGAACTTCTATACCCGTAAGCTGATCAAGCCCGAAGACCTGAACGCGAATAATACTTTGTTCGGTGGCAGCCTGTTGCGCTGGCTCGACGAGGAAGCGGCTATATACACCATCGTACAATTGGGCACCAACCGTTGCGTGACCAAATTCATGTCGGAGATCAACTTTATCAGCTCTGCCCGGCAAGGCGATATCGTAGAGCTGGGCATTAAGGCAATACAGTTTGGCCGCACCTCGCTTACGCTGACCTGCCAGGTACGGAACAAGATCACGCAAAAGATGATCCTTACTATTGATAAAATGGTTTTTGTAAGCGTGGATGAAGACGGTGCACCCACACCACACGGCAGGACCGAGATTACTTATACCGACGAACGGCTAAGGGAAGACTGATATACGCCCATCATTGGCCTTTACTTTTTCAATTGCTCCATTTGGCTTCTACTATCAGCATAGAACAATACCGGGAAGGCCTGCAGCAGGGCAATATCGCTCTGCTCAGCCGTGCCATTACCCTCATTGAGTCGCGCCGGCCCGATCACCAGCGACAAGCAGCACGATTGATCGATGCCATTTTGCCCGATACCGGCAAATCGGTACGGATAGGCATTACCGGTGTGCCCGGAGTAGGAAAAAGCACCTTTATCGAAGCGTTTGGCATGCAGCTGATCGAAAGCGGGAAAAAGGTAGCCGTGCTGGCCATCGACCCTTCCAGCAGTATCAGCAAGGGCAGCATCCTGGGCGACAAGACGCGCATGGGGCAGCTTTCGGTGCATCCGCATGCTTTTATACGACCTTCGGCAGCCAGCGGCAGTCTCGGCGGCCTTACTTACAAAACCCGGGAGGCGACCCTGCTATGTGAAGCAGCCGGCTTTGATACCATCATTATTGAAACGGTAGGTGTAGGACAAAGTGAGACTGAAGTAAGCCATATCACCGACTTCTTCCTGCTGCTGATGCTGGCTGGCGCCGGCGACGAGCTGCAAGGGATCAAAAGAGGCATTATGGAGATGGCCGATGGCCTGGTAATCACCAAAGCCGATGGAGAGAATAAAGAAAAAGCCAAAGCAGCGCGCAGCGAGTATGCCCGAGCCCTGCATTTTCTTCCACCCCACCCTTCCGGCTGGATACCGGAAGTAAAAGTATGTTCGGCATATGACCAAACCGGCATCGCGGAGGTACAGGCGATGATCGAACGATATATGGCGCATCAGCAGGCCAACGGTTACCTGGAACAGAATCGAAGTGAGCAGAACCGGTTTGCCTTCCGGCGGCTGCTGGGCGAGCAGCTGCAACAAATATTGTATTCAAAGCCAGGACTTAAAGAGGAAGTGCAGCTGCTGGAACAGGAGATACGCAACGGCAGGCTAAGCCCTTATTCGGCTGTCGACAGGATCATACAACAACTATAGCCTACTTAAATAAGGTTACACCGACATCATAAAGGAAGACAGGTTATGCGAAAGAAGTAGCTTTCCACTTTGCCGCTAGGCTTGTTTGCGCAGCCGGGCTACAGGAATATCCAGTTGCTCCCTGTATTTGGCTACCGTACGACGGGCCACGTTGTAGCCTTTTTCGGCCAGCAGCTCCATCAGGCGTTCATCTGAAATAGGTTTCTGCTTGTCCTCTTCTTCGATCAGTTCAGACAGTATGCGTTTTACCTCGCGGGTCGATACCTCTTCGCCGCTATCATTCACGATCGCTTCAGAGAAAAAGAACTTCAGCACGAAAGTCCCATATTCCGTCTGGACATATTTACTGTTCGCCACACGCGATACCGTCGAGATGTCCATATTGATCTGATCGGCGATATCTTTAAGAATCATGGGCCGTAACGATCCTTCGTCGCCCGAAAGGAAGAATTCCTTTTGATATTCCATGATCGCATTCATGGTTACCAGCAGGGTGTGTTGTCTTTGCTTGATGGCATCGATGAACCATTTTGCCGCATCGATCTTTTGCTTGATGAAGACCAAGGCCTCTCTTTGACTTTTGTTCTTTTTTTGCCCGGCGTCGTAGGTCTTCAGCATTTCCCGGTAACCCTCTGAAATGCGCAGCTCTGGCGCATTCCGGGCATTCAGCGTGAGCTCAAGCGTTCCATTATTATTGAAGACAAAAAAATCGGGAATGATATAGCCGCCCACTTTATCAGAAGACGAGAAAGCGCTTCCGGGCTTGGGTGTCAGCTTCAGGACAACACTGATAGCATCTCTGAATTGTTCCTCGTTGATCTTAAGCCGTTGTTTGATCTTCTCATAATGCTTACGCGTAAATTCATCAAAGAAATCGGAAAGCACTACCGTAGCCGTTTTTACGGCAGCGGTCTGTTCCTTCAATCGTTGAAGCTGCAACAGAAGACATTCTCTAAGATCCTGGGCAGCAATACCCGGCGGATCGAAATCCTGGATCAGCTTAACAAGGCCGCTTACCTCGTCTTCATCGGTGGCAATATTCCGGTTGAAAGCAAGATCGTCGGCAATAGACATCGCATCACGCCGCAAATAGCCGTCGTCGTCGATGCTGCCTATGATCTGTTCGGCGATCTCCTGCCGGCGCTCGTCGAGCTCCAGCATGCCCAGTTGGTTATTGAGATAATCGGTAAACGTTGTTTCAACTCTTATCGGCATAGACTTGGGCTCGTCGTCGTCTTCATGCCCCTCGTTAAGGTGATAGTCGCCCTGCACATCATTTTCATCGCGGAGATAATCGCTTACATCAATGCTTTCAAATTCTTCGCTGCTTTCGGAGTCATGCTCATCATCACCTTTTGTCTCCTGGCCATTTTCCTGCTCGTTAAGTCCGTAGGGATCATGCTCATTGTCGGAGCCCACATCCAGTGCAGGATTACTCTCCAGCTCATCCTTGATACGCTCTTCCAGGTTAGCCGTAGGAACCTGTAATAGCTTCATCAATTGGATCTGCTGAGGAGAAAGTTTCTGCGCTAGTTTTTGTTGCTGGGTCTGTCTGAGCATGTGGCTAAATTCCATACGAAGGTAATTCATAGAAAGCAGAAGACAGCTATTTTGCCGCCTTCTGTTCGCTTATACCTTCAGCTTTTCTTCAATGAGGTAGTGGTTGCGTTCCGGGGCATTTCTTACAATAAGCTCTCCAAGGAATCCAACAAGAAAGAACATCGTTCCCAGCACGATACTGATCAACGCGATGAAAAAAGGGGGTCTACTGGTAAGCCAATAATTATCAAAGATCAGCCGTGCAATGATCATGTATCCAGCTGATGTAAAGCCAATGAAAAAAAGCAGCAAGCCCATGAGACCAAAAAACTGCATGGGCTTCTTCCCATAACGGCCTACAAACATGATGCTGGCCAAATCCAGTGGGCCATTTACGAACCGTATCATCCCAAATTTAGATACGCCAAATTTGCGGGCGCGATGCTCTACTACCTTTTCACCAATCTTCCGGTAACCGGCCCACTTGGCCAGCACAGGAATATACCGGTGCATCTCGCTATACACTTCTATACTCTTGATCACGTTTTTCCGATAGGCCTTCAGGCCGCAGTTCATATCGTGCAGCTTAATGCCGCTCATGCGGCGGGTCACTGAGTTGTAAAGCTTAGAGGGCAAGTTCTTAGTAAAAGTATTGTCGTAGCGTTTCTTTTTCCAGCCGCTCACCAGATCATATCCATCTTCGATAATCATACGATACAGCTCCGGTATCTCGTCAGGGCTATCCTGCAGATCCGCATCCATTGTAATCACTACACTTCCTTTTGCTGCTTTGAAAGCTTCATTTAAGGCAGCGCTCTTGCCATAGTTACGTTGAAATTTAATGCCCTTAATATTGGGATTGGTACTGGCCAGCGCTCTAATCACGTTCCAGCTGCCGTCGGTACTGCCATCGTCGACGAAGATGACCTCATAGCTTAGCTGATGCTCCCGGGTCACCCTCACGATCCATTCCGTAAGCTCGGGCAAAGACTCCTCTTCGTTCAATAATGGAATAACCACCGACAGGCAAGGCGTGTCGGGGCGGTGGCTCCCGGCAGCGGGCGCCGTCAGCGCATCGGTTACAGGCATATGTTCAGGATTCAAGGCAATTCTCTTTTCGTCCATCAGGACTTTTTTTATAATCAAACGGCACGCGTACCGTCTTTCCTTTTTAACGCATAAGCAATGATAAGTCCAACAAGGCTGTCGAAAACAACCGACCGCGCAAAGCCGAACAATATAGCGCCAAAATTGGTGTCTTTTTGCGCAGCCATGGTCAATTCAAATTCCTTCAGCTTAGCTTCCGGAACATGGGCGCCTCGCATCTGATTCAGGGTAGACTGCGCAAACCGGTCCAGGAAACCCGGATCGATATACCACAGATAGATATAGTTAAATACCGTAAAACAAAGCTCGGTGATCAGAATGACAATAAATAACGTCCCGAAGATATCTCTCAGCTCGGCAACACCGCCCAACTGCTTCCTGCGATACATACCTGCTGCGCCAAACAAGACCACAATGATCAGGTATCCTATTACAGAGCTCATGGTAAACTCCGTAGTTGTATGACCAAAGAAAAGATACCTTGCGGCAATGATCAGCATGTAAACAATGCCGGTCAACAGGCCGAAAACCAGACCTGTTTTCGATTTTGAGGATTGGTCCATGCTTATGCCTTTTCTATGCTGTAAATTTTTCCGGTTAATGTCTTTCCGATCCAGGGCGAATTAATGCCCAGGGAATGTTTACCGGCAACCTCATAAACCCAGGTCGCTTCAGGATCAAAAAGCGTTAGCGTAGCCGCCGCACCTTCTGCGATAGTAGCCTGGGGCAGTCCGAATATTTTCCGGGGATTGACAGAAAGCAACTCCACCCAGCGCGACACCGGCAGATCGGGGGCGGCAGCACGCAACATGGCAAAGCAGGTTTCCTGGCCTATCATTCCCGGCTGCGCATATTCAAATTCCTTTACCTTGCCATCCCAATCCTGTGGGCGATGGTGTGTGGCGATACAATCTATAGTACCATCAGACAAGGCCGCTACCAGGGCCAGGCGGTCTGCCTCCGTCCTCAGCGGCGGCTCAACCTTGTATACACTGTCATATTGCTGCAAGGCCTCTTCGGTAAAATAAAGATGGTAAGGCGTTACCGAGCAGGTTACATCCAGCCCCTCCTGCTTAGCGGCCCGGATGAGCGATAGGGATTCCGGCGTGCTGATACCGGAAAAATGGATACGGGAGCCTGTGTAACGCAACAGTTCAATATCCCGCTGCACCAGCAGGCTCTCTGCAATGTTGGGGATACCACTCATCCCCAGCCGCAAAGAGGTCTCGCCCTCGTTCATCAATCCGCCCTGGGCCAGAGAAGCATAAATCGGCAGCTGAACCAGTATCCCGTCAAATGCCTTTACATATTCCATCGCCTTAAGCATAAGGCCGGCATGCTGCAATGCCTGCCAGCCGTCGCTGAAAGCCACTGCCCCGGAATGATGCATATCCATCATTTCGGCCAGATCTTTACCCTCCAGGTTACGCGATATTGCCCCTATAACATGGAGCTTTGTCGCGTGACCGGCGCCTTTGCCTTGCACATATTCCAATACGGATTTGGTTGCGATCGCCGGCTGGGTATTGGGTACTACCATCACATCGGTAAAACCGCCGGCAGCAGCAGCCCTCAAGCCGCTATCGACCGACTCCCTGTGCTCATAGCCGGGATCGCAATAGTCGGCCAGCACATCTACCCATCCCGGGCTGGCATGCAGTTGTGCGCCTTCCAGCACCGTATCTGCTTTTTCTTCAAGCCCTTCTCCTATGGAAACAATAGATCCGTTACGGATCAGGATATCAGTCTTCCGGCCGTTATGCTCCGAGAGCGGGTCGGATATATAAACATTTCTAATTAAAAGAGACATATGAAGCGCAAAAATAGAAAAAAAGCAGCCGCCAGAAAGCGCTATTTATTTTTTTCGGCGGGCGCCAACCTTTTGCAGGCCCTGTTCCGTCTTTTATGCTACCAATAACCGCTCCCTGTTGGGAAGGTGTACTGTTTTGACCGCAACTGTAGACCCATCACCATGATTTTTAACCGTTCCTGACCCGGATAACGGAATTACTTGTTTACAGGATTGCCCTTATGCTCATTCGCCCGGTATGCACTACCGGGTTGTCTCCGGGTTTACGCCCTTCATATTCCAGCGACAGCTCGATCCCCTTGCTTAACCTGCGCTCCCAATTCAGATACCAAAGCCAATTGCTGCCATTCTGCAGGGCATCGAGCATCACAAACGATAAAGAGGTATTGGGTGCGCCGGTATAGCTGATATTGGCATAGGTGCCCCTCGCCTGTAACGTTCCCAGGGTCTTGCTCGTCAGGCGGGCGTCGAGGTTAGCCGATTGTATCAGGGCCTGTTCGCCGCCATAGACCGGCCGGTTGCGGCGTTCGTCGTACTTGTAGCCCCCGGTAAGCCTGAAGCTCGACTTCATGATCCAGGTAAGCGAAGGCTCAATACTATTTTGTGGTACCAGGTAGCTGCGGCCATCGTCCAGTGAAGACCGGTAGCTCTTCTCACCCGTTTGTGCGGCAAGGTTACCGGTAAGCGATCGTAAAAAAGTCCACCGCAGCTTTGCAGCGTGCCGTAACAGGTTGTTGCCTTCCAAGCCATAGGTCAGCAGGGTTTTGCCGGCGTTGTAGGTCGTCGTGTATTCGCCTCCCCATACGGCACTGCTTCGGTTGTAGAAGAATGTATTGCTGATGGAAGTGAGGTTGGCAATGATATTGGTGTCCTGTACGTTTCCGGCAAAAGGATTGAAAGCGGAAAAACCCGCCGACGCCAGCACCCGGTTGTTGATCTGCACCGATAGCTGATCCGAAAAGCGGCTGATCAGGCGTTGCCAGCCTTTCTTTTTATCCTTACCCGCCCATATATTCTCGGGGTTTAGCTGCAGCGAATGATTCAGCAGCACATAGTTCACCTTGGCATATTCGTTGGTAGGCGTGATTAGCCGTATGTATTTTTTCTGATCGGGATAAAGCGCCAGCTCAAATTCATTGGTTTGCTGTACACCATCTTTGTTGTAATCGTTCCACATATAGACACCCTGTCCGGCCGGCACTTCCACATAAGTATAGATACGTTTCTGCTCCTGGCCGGAACCCACTTCGTACAAAAGGGAAGGCACCAGGAAGCCTTTGCCGATATTGCCATTGTATTCGACACGGCCCAGCACATTTTCGCCCTGCTCCTGGGCGGTGGGCGACGGGATACGAATAAACAGCTTACGATAGGCGCCGGTAAAGGTGATCTGGTGATTGGCCCAATGGTACAGCCCCAGCTTCGCATCCACTGTATGGCCCTCATTCTGCTCGGCAAATCCGTTATTCACTACTGCTTTATCCTTTCGAAGGGTATAATTGAGCTCCAGCCGGGTTTTGCGTTCTTCTTTACTCCTCAGGTAAACATTGAATATATCAAAAGCAAAAGCAGAAGGCATTAAGGTATCTGTGGGCGTATAGCGTATCTCGTCATGCTCCTTCTGGTAGCGCGCCCCCAGGGTAATGCCGCCGAGGCTATTAAAGGTACGCTCCAGGTAACCCGACGGTCTGAAGTATAACGTCTTCTGCAGTGGGCTGCTCGATTGCATCAGGTTGATGGTGATATTACCCCTCACCTGCTTGCGATCATAATTGAGGGTAATAACATTGCGATTAGCTTTGTAATCGGTCCCACGCTGATACCAGGTTAGGTTATACAGGATACCCCCCAGCGCATTCTTCTTCAATTCAGTATTGTATCCTATGAGATGCTCATCCTCAGGCTCGGCATCCAGCGGGATGTTCCAGTCCCTCGAGAATTCCACATTCCGGTAGGGTGCGATAGCGCGGAAACGGCTCTGGACAAATTCGTAGCTCAGCTGGTTCTTCCAGCTCACAGGTTTACGACCCAGGCTGTCTTTTTTACCCATAAACCGCACCTCATCGTAGATACCCCGTCCTGAAAATCCCCAATGCTCATCTTTATCACGCGAGGAGAACAGGTTGGGCGCATAGTTGCTGGCCCCCAGCTCCACGCTGATCCGCTTGAACGAATCGATCTGGTAAGTAGAACCCAGCGTAAACAATTGCTGTTTTTTGGGCGTGATCAGCAGCACCACCGGCTCATAATTGCCCTGAGGCTGTCCGTTTGCCGGTGCGATCCAGCTATAGGAACGGCCATTGGTGTTGGTCCCCGCAATAATATAATTGCCTTTGTTTTCCCCCACGTACGAAAACCCCAGCGAATACCGCGCGCTATCCTTATTGGTAGAGTATACGAATACACTGTCAAATGTGATACCATTCACTACGGTATCCACCATTTTATAAAGGATCTTATTAGCGGCAAATGTATCGGTATTGATCACCCGGAAAAAAGCCTGGTCTATATCGTCGCCGATCCCTTCGAGAAATCGCTTCTGCTCCCCGGTGAGGTTCTGAGTGTAGGGCTGGTTCTTGGCGTCCTGGTTGGAATAGGCATTTAATCGGAAGTTCCATTTTTTCCCCACCTGCAGTTCATCATAGGCATAAATCAATGTATTGAGATAATTCCGGTCCTGGTATTCAAATTCAAACTGTATCCTTTTGTCTTTGGTAATGAGCTGCCGTGGCATGAAGGTGATCTCGCCGGTATTGTAATTGATCACATAGTCACGGTCCTCTCCCCGCTCCATCAGTATACCGTCGATATAGACCTTTTCGGTACCGGCCAGCACAATGAAGAACTGTTCGCCATTGTTTCCCGTAAGCTTGTAAGGTCCCTGGTTACCTTCGATACCTTGAAAAATATTGCGTGCAAATTGCCCTTTGGCAATAGAGCCGCTGATACCCACTTTATTTTTCACCTTGCTGTTGGAGGGCAGCTCTGCCTGGTACATAAGTCCCTGCACTCTTTTGGTAAAATTGATAAAATAGCTATTGGGACGTTCCAGGTTGTAGTCGCCGGCGGTAAGCTTGTGTTTTCCTTTTTCAAAGGTGATATAGAGCCTGTCAAATTCCTGTAGTTGCTGGGTATTGCCGTCGGGCTGGACTGGTATGTTATTATCCGTTATTGCAGCTTCAATGCGGACACTATCGAGGATGTAGCCGTTGAGCTGCAGGTTAAAGCTGGAATTGAGCGACACATCCTGACTATTGCCTATAGTGAGGCTACGTCCATAAGTACCATTATATTCGATGCTGTTGAAGTCGACGAAGCCATTCATCGCCGTATCGCTCAGTGAATAGCTAAAGGGCGAGAAGGGAACATTGGTTTCAATGATGCCCGCATTTTTATGGGTCCTTTTGCTGGTAAACAGGAAGGGCAGCGTACGGTAGCGCAACCTCAGCGAATTTCCCGCCGGTTTATGTTTCCACACCAAGAAAGCATGTTCGGGATAGAGTATAAATGCAGAATCGGGAACGCCCTCAATGCGAAAGCTGCTGCGATCTATCGAAAAGCTGTCGATATGCAGCGTATCCCGTGATACGAGTATTACTGTTTTACTGCGCCAGTTGGAACGCAGCGCCATGGTATCCCGCACCTGGGCCCGTAATGTGCAGGGCAGGCAAAAGATGAGAAACACAGCCAGGATCCGATATATAGACTTTAAGTACAAATGCGCCGCAAATACAACGCGAAAAGTAGGAAAATATTTCGGTACAGGGCAAGGGAAAAGCGCTGCCCATGGGATAAGGACAGCGCTTTAACATGTTTTCGGTATACCCGGGATTATTTCCCAAGCGTAAAAGCGTAGCCCAGAGTAATGGACAGAACATTATTCTTATAGCTGGTACCGGAGGCATTATACAGGTTAGTAAGGCCAAAGCCGTACTGGATGCGGGCATACAAGCCGATAGGCAGCTGGTAGCCGGCGCTGAAATTAAGACCGAAGTCCAGCGCCTTCATTTCGGTGTCTTTAGAGCCAAAATCAATGTCCTCCTCTCTGTCGACACCCGAACCAGCTACATTGCCTTCAACTTTACTTTTACCCGAAAGCGCATAACCCAGGTAAGGTCCTGCCGTGACAAAAAGGCTGCCGGCATTGCCCGCATAATAACGATAACCCAGGTTTAGGGGCACCTCGATATAATTCAGCGCTATTTTTTGCTTGATTGCTACCGGAAAACCGATCACGCTACCCGAGGCCTCGCTTTTGAGACCTTTCATAGCATAAAAAATACCCGGTTGAATAAAAAAACCCTTGATCACGGGTATTTCTACTACGGCGCCGGCCTTCAGACCGGGTCGCATGCTGGTACCGGGGCTACCTACCGGGCTGGAAATGGAAGCATTGGCCAGGTTAAGGCCGGCTTCGGGTGCAATGGTGATTTGGGCATGTGCCTGACTCAAGGCTACAGCCGCTGCAAGCGTGAGCATCAGTTTCTTCATATAGGCAAAATTGGTTAGTGGTATATGGCCGCGAAAGTAAGTCAAAAAATGGCAACGGACCGGACTGCAATAAAAAACGAAGACCGCTGCGACGCGGTCTTCGTTGTTACACATAACGGAAGGAAATTATCTTTCGTTCAGCTGGAAGGTATAGCCAAGAGAGAAGCCCCATACCTTGTTTTTAATTTTGACGTTGTCCACATTGGACAGGTTGGCCAGGCCCATGCCGTATTGTGCCCGTACATAGATCCCGATGGGAGAAATATAGCCGACACTGAAATTGGCACCATAATCGATCTTTTTCAGCTGGTCGGCATCGCCTCCGAATTTGATATCGGTTTCACCGGCAAGTGGACCACCTTCGACCTTGTCTTTCCCGTTCAGACCGATACCGATATAAGGGCCTACTGCAGCAAATACGGCACCGGCCTTATCAAAGTCGTAACGGTAAGCAAAATTCAGGGGTACTTCCAGGTAGTTGAGCGAGGTTTTGCTCTTTATGGTTGTTCCCAATACCGTTTCCGAGTTTTGGAATCCCTTTACGGAATAAAGCACACCAGGTTGAATATAAAACCCTTTTACCACGCCTATATCTACCATGGCGCCTACTTTGAAGCCTATCCTGGAGTCGTTAGTGATCTTATTGCCGGCCACTTTCTGACTCATATTGGCGATATTAATACCCGCTTCGGGGTTAATGCTTAACTGCGCATGCGCAAATTGTGTGGCTGCTACGGCCATAGCGGCGAGAATGATTCCTTTTTTCATAATCGTGTTGTTTTAGTTGTTTGCAGGTTTAACAATACATTTTACGTTACTGGTTGCTCTGCCTGCTCTTGGAAGACCAAAAACCATGCCAAAGCAGCAAAAGCAGGCCAACATTAGCATCCCGGCAACTTATTCGCTAGCAAGACAAGCCATTTTTCGCTTACCCCTACGACGATTTCTTAATAGATTCAGAAAAAGATGCTATAACTCCAAAATTAATTTTTGGTTGGGTATATGCTACCAATTGTAGTAACTTTGGTGGCTTTTATGGCAGGAATAACCGTTTTTGCCTGGAAAGAATGATATTCATTGCATTCATTAATCATAATAAGTTCTCTTTTTAAACGAAATGGAAGACTTTTCGTACATTACCAATTCCCATCCGGCTTATATCGAGTCGATCTACAACGACTATCTCCAAAATCCCCAGACCGTTGATCCC
The DNA here is from genome assembly GCF_003545715.1 of Taibaiella koreensis. Lineage (GTDB taxonomy): Bacteria > Bacteroidota > Bacteroidia > Chitinophagales > Chitinophagaceae > Taibaiella > Taibaiella koreensis. Next base: position 126,053 of record NZ_QVNU01000007.1, on the reverse strand, counting down.
GAGCTGAAGAAGTTCTTCGAAGGTTTCGATTTTGCGATTACCAAAGCGAATGGGAACGGCCATGCCAAGGCCACGGTAAGCAGCGCCGGGAGCGAGGCTACCGCTGCCAATGTTGCCTTCGGATCGACCATAGCCGCGCCAGCCGATCTGCGCAAGGAATTTGGGGTGTTTGAACTGATCCGCGCTTATCGCAAAAGAGCCCACCTGATTGCCACTACCAATCCTATTCGTCCCCGTGTTGACCGCCAGCCGCATCTCGAGCTTGACGAGTTTGGCCTTGGCGATGCTGATATGGAAACCGAATTCTATGCCGGTGATTTCATTGGACTGGGTAAGGCTAAGCTGAAAGATATTTATGCCAAGCTGAGGAAGATATATGCCGGCAATATCGGCATCCAGTACACCTATATGAACCGTATGGAGGCACATATATGGGTGCAGAACCGCTTCGAAGAGCTGATGCAGCAGAAATTCACGCTGCCTGAGCAAAAACGGATACTGGAAAAGCTGAACTACGGCGTCATTTTTGAAAAATTCCTCAACACCAAATTCATCGGCCAGAAGCGATTTGGCCTCGAAGGCGGCGAAAGCATGATACCGGCGCTTGACGCTATGATCAATACTGCTGCCGATGGCGGCGTACAGGAAGTGGTGATCGGCATGGCGCATCGTGGCCGCCTCAATGTGCTCACCAATATCATGCGGAAGACCTACGACCAGATCTTCTCCGAATTTGAAGGCAATATGCCCACGGATATGACCATGGGCAGTGGTGATGTGAAGTATCACCTGGGTTTCCGCAGCAATATACAAACGCCTTCGGCCAAGACGGTGAACGTGCAACTGTTGCCCAATCCTTCACATCTGGAAGTAGTCGATCCCATAGTGGCCGGCTTCTCCCGTGCCAAAGCCGATGCCTTGTATGGCAGCGACTACGATAAGATATTGCCTATCCTGATCCATGGCGATGCAGCCGTTGCCGGACAGGGCGTTATTTATGAGCTGCTGCAGATGAGCAAGCTGAAAGGCTACGAAGTAGGCGGCACTGTTCACTTCGTGATCAATAACCAGATCGGCTTTACTACCGACTTCGACGATGCCCGCTCGGCCGACTACTGTACCAGCCTGGCTGCTATGGTGCATGCGCCAGTATTGCATGTCAATGGCGACGATCCTGAAGCCGTGGTTAAGGCGGCTATTTTTGCGATCAACTACCGCCAGGAATTCAACGAAGATATTTTTATCGATATGGTGTGCTACCGCAAGTATGGCCACAACGAAGGCGATGAGCCTAAGTTTACCCAACCAGGCTTGTATGCATTAATCGAAAAGCATCCCAATCCGCGCGAAGTATATACCCAGTACCTGCTGGACAACGGCGAGCCCGAAGCCAAGGAAATGGCCAAGGAAATGGAGCAGAAGTTTTGGAATGAGCTGCAGGCACGCCTCGACGAGATCAAGCAAAAACCGATCCCTTATACTTACCAGGAGCCGGAAAAGAAATGGCAGGAGCTGCGCAAATCCAAAAACGAGGATTTTGTAAAATCGCCTGATACCGGTATTTCCGAAGCAGAAGTACGGGAGCTGTTTGCCAAGCTGATGGCCTTCCCAGAGAACTTCAAGCCGTTGCGTAAGGTAGAAAAGCTACTGACCGATAAGGGTAAGCTGCTGGAAACGGAAAACAAGATCGACTGGGCTACCGGCGAATTGCTTGCTTACGCCAGCTTGCTGGTGAAAGGACATGACGTGCGCCTGAGCGGCGAAGACGTGAAACGGGGTACCTTCTCCCACCGTCACGCCTGCATCATGGACGAAAATACCAATAAGGAATACAGCAGGCTGAACCATTTTACCGAAGACCAGGGCCGGTTCTACATCTACAATTCCCTGCTGAGCGAATATGCGGTGCTTGGCTTCGAATACGGCTACGGCATGGCCAATCCCAACAACCTCGTGCTGTGGGAAGCCCAGTACGGCGACTTCATGAACGGCGCACAGATCGTGATCGACCAATACGTGACCAGCGCCGAGCAGAAATGGACCACACAGAACGGCCTGGTAATGCTGCTGCCCCATGGTTACGAAGGTGGCGGCCCCGATCACTCCAGCGCCCGCCTGGAACGCTTCCTGCAGCAGGCGGCGGAGAACAATGTGTTCATTACAAACATCACCACTGCGGCCAATTTCTTCCACGCCTTGCGCCGCCAGCTCACGCTGCCGTTCCGTATACCGATGATCAACTTTGCGCCCAAAGCCAACCTGCGCCATGTACGCTCCTACTCCGAAGTGTCTGAGTTTACGCAAGGCGGCTTCCGCGAGGTGATCGACGATCCCAATGTAAAAGATGTTTCCAAAGTGAAACGTGTGTTATTGTGTAGTGGTAAGATCTATTTTGATCTGAGTGAAAAGCAGTTGAACGATAACCGCGAAGATATTGCCATCATCAGGCTGGAACAGCTGTTCCCCCTGCCCCAGCAGCAATTGAATGCGCTCTATGAAAAATACAAGACAGCACAATGGCTGTGGGTGCAGGAAGAGCCCCGCAATATGGGCGCCGCTTCTTTCCTGAAGATGAACCTGGAAAATATCAATATCGGCTACCTTACCCGTCAGGCCAGCGCCGCCACCGCTACCGGCTTTGCCCGCAAGCATGTACAGGAGCAGGCTATGCTGGTGAACGAGGCGTTTTCTATTTAAGCAGGAATATCATTTGATGTATAAGACGGGCCGTTGACAAACAACGGCCCGTTTCTATACCCGTTCCAGTCTATGCATAAAACGAATAACTTTGAGGTGCAGCGAAAAACGAACCTATGTTATTCAAGCAAAAGCACCTCGAAGGCATTAAAGCAGGAACCATTACGCTGGCTTTTCGCAATTGGGTAAAGCCAGCAGTCAACGCCGGCAGCCTGGTCCACACGGCGGTAGGCCAGGTAGCCATCACCAGCGTGGAAACCATGGCGTCACAGCAGCTTAGCGAAGCAGATGCCCGCCAGGCAGGCTTTGATGACCTCGAGGCCTTGAGAGCAACGCTGGATCAATATGGCAAAGGCAAGCTGTACCGGATTGGCGTCCGGTACCAGGGTGAAGATCCCCGCATTGCCTTACGGGAACAGACAGGCCTGGATACTACAGCCTACGACGACATAGCGGAGCGCCTGGAGCGTCTGGATCGCTATAGTAAAGAAGGCGACTGGACCCAAACAGTACTGGAAGTCATCAGGGATAATCCCCGCCTTAGGGCCGGCGACCTGGCATTAAAAACCGGTAAGACTAAAGAATGGCTGAAGTTGAACATACGCAAGCTGAAAAACCTGGGCCTCACCATCAGCCACGAAACCGGGTATGAGCTCTCTCCCCTGGGAAAAGAGCTCCTGGAGCGGATGGGCAAATAATTAATCGCGGCAGCACCACGCAAACCATGAACAAAGATTATCTGGAACAGCTGGGTATACTGAGAGCAGAAGTGCCGGTGGGTCTTACCCGGGGCCTGCAACTGCTGGCGCAAACCGGCGGTGATCTGCAACAGGTAGCCGCTTTGCTGAAAGAAGAATACGTGGAACAAGCCGTTGCTCTAACAGGTCTTTCCGAAGCCGAAGTGCTACCCTATCTGCAGCGTTTCCGGTTCGATGTCAGCAAAGCCATTCCATTTCTTGAAGAAGATTTCCTGCTGATCGGAAAAGTACGGCATTCCCGGTCGGCATACCAGCTGAAACGCCTGCAACACCACAAAGAGCAGGCGATACAATGGATAGCCGGTATGGTGGAAAAGGAGGCAGGCATCATAAGGCCGCAACATTATTGGCTTACCGGTAGCGAGGTGGGTAGCCTGCCGCCGGTGCAGCGCTCTGTGGTGGTCGTGGCAGATTGGCTGGAGTATTACGATTCGGAAGCATTTGCATCCGCCATCCATCACGTCACGACATTGTTTGCAGCGGCACTGCGTGTGCTGGGGATGGCGTCCAGCGCTGCAGCGCTGCTCCTGGCTACAGCTATAGCAGAAGAAATGGCAAGGCAGTATCCGGACGACAATATTGATGCTCACATGGCACGCAGCCGCGCACAAGAGGCAGACGAATGGTTCCGGCATGCCGAATCACATTTCGAAGAGCACCGTTCGGTTATCATTACCACTTTATATCACTATATTGAGCAGCACATAGACCAATTCCCCTAGAAAAACAGAGGAGTTTATGGAACGAGGAAAGAAGAAGGAATATTTACAGAAAGTAAAACGGCTGCGGGAACAGCTGTGCATGAGCACCCAGGAAGGACTGGACCTGCTGAGCCAGACAGAAGGCGATATGGAACGGGCAGCCGCAGTATTCAAGGAACGCATGCTGCACATCACAACTAATTTTGTAAAGCTACCGTCTGAAAAGGTTTTGCCCTACCTGGAAGAATATAAATACGATGCTGGCAGGGCCATAGACCAGATGCTGGACGATTTTCAGCTGGTCGACGGCGTGCGGCAACCAAAGCCCGTCTATATTCTTCATAAGTACCGCAACAATAAGAAAGAAGCCCTGGAGCAGATCGGCCGCCTTGTCGAAACAACAGCACACCTGGAGCGTGACTGGAAATCCGTAGGCCTTTATGAGCATCCCTGGCTCACCACGGAAGCTCTGCAGTCGTTGGATGGGCCATCACAGTGCGTGCTGGCACTCACCGAATGGCTGACCTTTGAAGACTCCGAAGGATTGGAACAGGCGCTGCTGTATAACCTGGATATGGCCGCGGCGCAGATACAATTGCTCAAAATGCCCGACCTGGCCGCCGCGCTGCGCATGGCCCGCGATATCTACAGGGAACATGAAGCGATCCATCACGGGCCTGCTTTCTACAAAGCGCTGAATAAAGACAAGGACTACCAGGCTGCCCGCCGCTTTTTCCAGGCCAGCAGGGAAATGCTGATGGATAAGCTGTATGCATTTGTGCAAGCGCACCTGGATCAGCTGCGATTACCCGATTGATCGCCGGTGTGGCAAAGACATTGATCCCGGGTACCGGCGACCTCTTTACCTTCTGCACTCGTCCATTCACCTATTTTTTACCGAAGAACACCGTTAACACAGGCCAATCCCTGGCAGCGGACGTTAATTTTAGGCCCGATACATTATCAACCTAAAATTTTCCCTGCTATGGAATGGAGTCAATTTTCCCTGGGTATCGTTTTTATCCTTATCGCCTTCGTGCTGCCGGTGATCGGTCTGTACAAGATGTTTCAAAAGGCCGGCATACCGGCCTGGCTGGCCCTTATCCCGGTGCTCAACACCTGGCATATCCTGCGGCTTACCCGTAGACCCAAGTGGTGGATGGCCGCCCAGCTCATCCCTTTCCTGGGCTATATATTTACTATAGGCATCTACCTGGAGTTTGTCCGTAGCTTCGGCAAGACCAAATTCTACCAGCAAGCCATTACTGCAGTAGCCCCCTTCGTGTACTTCATCTATATCGGCTTTAACCGCAAGGACCAATACAAGGCGCCCTCGCGCATGATCCCTGTACAGGGCCCACGTAAGCTCATCCGCGAATGGGTCGATGCTGCTGCCTTTGCCGTAGTAGCGGCTACCATTATCCGCACCTTCTTCATCGAGGGCTATACCATTCCTTCCGGTTCTATGGAAGGCACCTTACTTACCAACGATTACCTCTTTGTGAGCAAGTCGGCCTACGGCGCCCGTCTGCCCATGACCCCGGTAGCCGTGCCCTTGGTACACAATACCCTGCCCATTACCGGTGGCCGGTCGTATACCGACCTGGTGCAGTGGGACTATCATCGCCTGCCCGGTCTGGGTAAGGTAAAACGTTACGATATCGTAGTGTTCAACGTACCGCACAACGATACTGCTATGGCCGATGCGCCTGGCCGCGACTACTATGCTGCCGTCCGCAACGAAGGCAGGGAAGCCGTTTGGGCCCGTACAAAGATCCTCACCCGGCCTGTGGATAAGAAGGAAAACTTTATCAAGCGCTGCGTAGGCCTCCCCGGCGACCGGGTAGAGATCAGGGATGGCGCGCTGTATGTAAACGGGACCAAGGGAAATACTTTTCCGCATCAGCGCATCGACTATAAAATACAAGTGCAAAGCGGCTTTTACCTGTCGCCCGACTATACCGAAGACAACCATATCCTGTATAAAGGCACCGATGCCGCCGGCAATATGGTGCTGGAAATGGAACAGGAAACGGCTGCGGCTATTGCCGAGCTGCCGAAGGTGACCGCCATTAGCGTCTTCACCGAGCCGCGCGGCTATATCGATGGGAGCGGACGGGCCACCTTCCCGCAGCACAGCGATCGTTACCCCTGGAACCAGGACAACTACGGACCGCTTACCATTCCCGCTAAAGGCATGACCATCGACCTCAATGCCGCTACCCTGGCCCTGTATGAGCGCGCCATACGCACTTACGAAAAGAACCGCTTCGAAGTGCGCGACGGTCGCTATTACCTCAATGGGAAGCCGGCGACGCAATACACCTTCAAGATGAATTACTACTGGATGATGGGCGACAACCGGCACAACTCGGAAGACTCCCGATTCTGGGGTTTTGTACCCGAAGATCATATCGTGGGCAAAGCCTCCTTCGTATGGCTCAGCTACGGCGGCGATGGCGAAGATGGTCCCAGCCCTTACACCACGAAGAAGGGCATCCGCTGGGAGCGCCTGTTCCGCGGTGTGGGCGCGCTGCAGCAATAACCAAATTTCCTTGTGACAACGCTGTAAGGGTTTTGAACACCCTTACAGCGTTGGCGTAATAGCGAGAAAGAAAAACAGCCACGCTGGCGCACGCGCCCTCGCGTGTGCCTGTGGTTTAAAAATCTTGTCTTGCTGAGTGGAGTCGAAGCAGGACAAAAATTTTAGTCACAGCTTGCCTTTTAGCCTTCGAAACGCTCAAGGTGACAATGCGTTATAAGGCATTTGTCGCTGAGCCGCTCAAATGCTATACCATCGCGAGAAATGAATACATTACACCGTCATCCCGATCGAAGCTTGCGAAGAGAAGGATCTTGGGTGTTTTATCGTAGGTCACGGAGGCACAAATATATTCGTTGCTGCTTTGCGCCGTTGCGCCTCAGTGAAAAAAATCACTGTACACCACTGTGACAGAGCTTAACGGGCACACGCGAGGCGCGTGCGCCAGCTTATAAAGAAACGCTCCCCCGCCGCACCGCTGCGAGAAAACTTAATAGCGAGGCACGTGCGCCAGCAATTAAACAATACAGCGAAAAAATTAAGCTATCTTTGCGCCGCTACAAACCCGTGCTGCCGCTGCTCCGCAAGGAGTAGAGGAAAGTCCGGACAGCACAGAGCGACGCACCACCTAACGGATGGGGTTTCCGGCAAGGGAAATACAGACAGCGCCACAGAAAATAACCGCCCGGCGCCGCAAGACGAAGGGTAAGGGTGAAAATGTGCGGTAAGAGCGCACGATAGCTGCAGGTAACTGCAATTATGGGCAAGCCTTGCGTGATGAAATGCCCAATAGGCAGGCGATTGAGGGCTGCTCGTCCGATGCCTGCGGGTAGGCAGATAGAGTGTTGCCGCAAGGTAACACCCAGATAAATGGCAGCACCGCCGCTTGCGGCGGACAAAATCCGGCTTACAGGGTTTGTAGTTTTTTTTCTATCAAAATCAATCCATGCCAGGCGGCATATGGTCGGCAAGAAAATCAAAAGAGGATTGCGGGTATCCCGCTATGTTATCTATAAGGAAACGCTGGTAGACTACCGCGAGCATTTCTGGTCGTTCGTCGGGGCCTTTGCCGGTATAGGCATTATCGCCTTCCTGCAAAGCCTGCAATTGAGCCGCCTCGAGAATATTTTTCTTATCGGCTCTTTCGGCGCCTCCAGCGTACTGGTCTACGGCGCCATACAAAGCCCGCTGGCCCAGCCGCGCAACCTCATTGGCGGCCATCTGGTATCGGCACTGGCCGGCGTTACCGTGGCCCAGTTGCTACCGGATATCATCTGGCTGACGGCGCCGCTTGCTGTGGCTATTTCGATCGTATTGATGCAGGTGACCAAGACGCTACATCCGCCCGGCGGCGCTACGGCACTGATCGCGGTATCCAGCGGTGCGAAAATAAAGGCTATGGGCTATCTCTTTGTACTATCGCCGGTGCTCAGCGGGGCCTGCATTCTGCTGCTTACGGCATTGGTGTTTAACAATATGACGCCACACCGCCGCTATCCTACTACCAACCGTTTTACCTCCTACATCAGGGGTGTCCTCAGCCGTAACAGGAGTTAAAAAATAATCCTGCTCCGTAGAGACGTTGCATGCAACGTCTTAATAACTATGGATTACAACGTTTAGTTGCATGCAACGTCTTAACAAGTATGGGTTACAACGTTCCGTTGCATGCAACGGTGTACAATTGTGGTTGTAACGTTACGTAGCCGTTGTCTGTAGAGCCGTTGCATGCGACGTCTCTACAGGCAGAGGCCCACAAACAACCGTTCTATTCCCAATGCCCGTTGATCTTTAATACTTTTTCGATGACGTCGCGCGCACAGCCGGCGCCACCTTTCAGGGGTGAGATATAATGTGCGATCTGCTTGATATCGCTCACGGCGTCGGCCGGGCAGGTGCGCAGCCCGCACAGCAGCATCGAAGCTTTGTCGGGCATATCATCGCCCATATACAGGAGCTCGGCCGCCTGGTATCCGCCGGCTTCGATCAGCCGGCGCAGCAGGCTTGTCTTATCGTCTATGGCCACATGCACCTCGGTCACACCCAACTTGTCGAGCCGGTTCCGTACGGCCTGGGTCTTTCCCCCCGAGATCACCCATACTTTATATCCCTTCTTAATGGCCAGCTGCAGCGCGTAGCCATCCTTAATGTTCATGCGACGCAGCAGCTCCCCGTCTTCCTGCACATGCAGCATACCATCGGTAAGCACGCCATCGATATCAAATACAAACACTTTTATCGGTTCAAATAATTCCAGCACATTCATAGGATAAAAAAGAGCTTCTGGTTAGGTGTGAAGGGGATTCATTTGTTGTATCGAGGCCGTAATACCGGCATATACCTGCTGCCACCCAGGCTGCTCAGCCAGCAGGGAAAGGTGCTTGGCTATAGTGGCGCTATCGTGCCGTACGGCTGGCCCTGTCTGGCTTTCGGCCGGGAGCACATGAGCGGTTTGCTCCAGGGTTTGCCGTATGATCGGCTGCAAGATGGCAAAGGGCAATTGATGCGCTTCGCCAATCTTCTGCGCAATGGCCATCAGGTGGTTGGTAAAATTGTTGACGAACACGGCGCTCAGGTGCAGCATTTGCCGTTGGGCGTAGTCGGTTTCCAGCACCGTGCCGGATATATCGCGGGCCAGGCTGAGGGCCAGTTCCAGGGCCCTGCCGGTATTGGCCTCAACGATCAAAGGCACGTCGTCGCTTTGCGGCAGGTTGCTTTTTTTAATGGAATACAACGACCAGATCACAGCCAGATCACCGGCGGTGCCGGCGATGGTATCGAGCGGTACCGCACCTGCACAGTGGATCACCACTTTTCCGTCGAAGCGAAGCTGCTGTGCTACTTCGGGCAAGGCATCGTCTTTAATCGCCAGGATATAGACGTCGGCATCGGGAACAATGCCGGAAAGCTCGGTAGTTACAGAGGGTATGGCGCAAAGCCGGGCCAGGGCCGCAGCATGATCTGCATTGCGGCTGTAGACCTGGACAATGTCGTGCCCTTTTTTTTGCAAGCGGGTGGCAAAGAAATGGGCAACATTGCCGGAACCGATAAAGACGATACGCATGGGGAAATAATAAGCTTAAGAATGTTGTATGATATAGCTTTCCATGATGTGGTACACCTTTTCTTTAAGCTCGTGCCTGTCGCTCATGGAGAGACCCTGGGTAGGTACCGGCTCCAGGAAGTGATAGCGGATCGCTTTGGGCCTTGCCCATAGCTTCGGCTTGTTGGGCAATATCTCCCTTGTACCGAAGATCACAGCAGGCACGATGGGCTTCTGTGCCCGGATGGCGGCAATAAAGGCGCCGTCGTAAAAAGGCTGCAGTGGTGCCTCCGTTTTGTTGCGGGTACCTTCGGGATACAGGCAAAGGTGAATGCCCTGCTTCAAGGTCTCCTGCATGCGGGTAAAGCTTTGCTTACGGCTGGCTTCGGCCTTACGATCGACCAGGATAGAGCCTGCGCGGTAAATGACGCCGAATAAAGGAATGCGGGCCATTTCCACTTTGGCCAGCGTTTTATTGGGCCCGGGGATCCAGGGGGTGGATACCGGTATATCGACCAGAGAACTGTGATTGACCACCACCACGTAATTCTCTCCTTTTTTGAAATGGTGCTTTCCTTTACGCCGTACCGGACAGCCGACCAGCGGTAGAAACAGGCTCATCCATATTTTATAGGTAGGATGAATAATACGGGCTCTACGGGGTTCTGGAAAAAGCAGGGCGATACCTGCCGGCAGTATCGCGATCAACATCGTCGCTACAAACAGGATCATGCCGGCAAAGAAATAAAGGTGTCCGGCAATTCTTTTGAAAATGTTCATTCTCTTTTGAATAGCGCGGCAAAGGTAGCAAGGTCCGGCGACTATCCCTTGCTCTTTTTCGTAACCGGAATACCACTGGAAAAAGACCTTTTTCAGGCCTCTTTTCACCACATATAGATGTAGGAACCTTATTTATAGTCGTTTTTTACCCAACCTTTACCGAAGGGCTTCCCCTCTTAATAGTAAGTAAATCAGATATTTAGCCAGGCATTTTTTGTAGTAGATCCCTTGAGGGCTTTGTAGTAGACCCCGGAAGAATGAACCCTGCTACCACCCTGCTAGAGAATCTTACCTATTCTATTATTTTTGTTGCAAACCATTGAATCGATATGAACAAGAACCGCTACTCTTCTCTGGTCTTACTGGGACTTTCTCTTTTTGCCACTTCGGAGAATATCCAGGCCCAGGCGCCGGGTGGTGTACGCACGGATAACACGGTTTGGCTGAAAGCCAATGCCGGGACTACTCTGAATGCTACCAATAATGTGACTACCTGGGCCGAACAATCCGGGGCAGCCATTACCGGCGATTTCTCCACGCACAATCCCGGCGCCAGCGGAACGACACAGAACCCTCCGCTGCTGGTCCAGGGTGCCATCAACTTTAATCCTAACCTGAAGTTTGTGTATACCGCACCTAATTGCATTTCCAGCAATAACCTGATCAGCGGTACCCAGATCATCGGTGCACAGGAAATGACGATGTTCCAGGTGATCAACCTGCACGCTATCCCGCCGGGTAAGCCCGCAGCAGTATGGTGCAAATGGCAAACCATCAATACCAGCCCTGCCCGCCTGGGCGACGAGACCAACACCGGCACCGGTCTGGGCAAGATCAGGCTCGATTTCCGCAACAGCGGCAACCCGCTGGTGAGCAATGCCGTAGTTACCGACCTTCAAAAGTTATATACGAGTACGGCGACAGCCACCAACCTGAGCATGCGCCTGGACGGCAGCGGCGATAATTCAATGACCATATCCGGTACTTTTTCACCAAGTGGAACAGCCCGCTTGTCGCTGGGCAATGAGAATGAAGCCGGATTCGACGCCTACCCTACTTCGATCGACATCGCTGAATTCATTCTCTATAAAAGGTCGCTTACCGCTATTGAAAGAAACAAGATAGAATCTTACCTGGCGGTAAAATATGGCTTCACCCTGGCGCAAACCGGCACCGATGCCAACGACTATATCGCTACAGACGCTACGGTCATATGGGATCATGTGGCCAATGCACCTTACCTGAACAATATTACCGGCGTGGGCCGGGACGATTCTTCGGCCCTCGATCAACGCCAGTCGCTGTCGATACATCCCGGCGCCATGGTAACTATGTACAACGGCAATATACCCGGTACTTTCCCGGCAATCAATACTGCCAATACCAATGCCTTTGCGGGTAACCGCAGTTTTCTGCTCTTCGGCGACAACCATGCCGATACCCTGGTTACGCTCTGTAGCACCGATGGCAAATATGCCCGTATGCGCAGGGTTTGGAAAGTACAAACAACCAACACACCCGGTCCGGTAACCCTTACGTTGAAGAAAGCCAATGTTCCCCCGCAAATCACCCAACTGATCATTGCCAACGATCCCGGCTTTACGACAGGGCTGACGTTTGTGCCCATCCAGGACAACGGCACAGAATTGTATGCTTCGGCCAACTTTACCAACAACCAGCCTTACTATTTTACCTTCGGTACTACGCCCATGGCGCTTAACGGCGTGGTAGGCCCTGTAGTATGCCAGGGCAACAACGGCAGTGTAACCCTAAGCCCTACAGGCGGCACCACACCCATAAGCTATAGCTGGAGCTCTACGCCGCCGCAAACAAGCCAGGACCTGAACGGTGTAGCGCCCGGTACCTATACCGTAACCGTTACCCAGGGCAATGGCTGTACCTTCTCCGAAAACTATACCATTACCGGCAATGCTTCCCCTGTGTTCTTAAAGGTAAAGGATACTGCGAATACGCTTTGCACCAGCAGCAATGGTCTTATCGAGGTAAACGGTGTAGGCGGCACGCCTACCTACCAGTACAGCATCGACGGCGGCACTTTTGGTGGTTCGCCGCGGTTCAATAACCTTGCACCCGGCCCCCATACTATTACGATAAAAGACCAAAACAATTGCGAAAGCGATACTACCATTACGCTGACCAATACTAGCTATAAACTGACAGCCGAAGGCGAAGGCGAAAATGCCTGGTGCGATGCCGGCGGCCTTGGCGGTAAGGTAAGCATTGAAGCCGGTGGCGGTGCTTCTCCCTACAGCTACTTCTGGGATAATTTGCCCAATGGTAAAGGCCCGGTAATGAGCAACCTTCCTAAAGGCACCTATAAAGTGATTGTAACCGACTACTACGGCTGTACCGGTGAGACCAGCGTAAGCATTGACGAAGAGTCTTGCTGCAAGATCGGTATTCCGAATGCTTTCAGTCCGAATGCCGATGGCACCAATGATAAGTTCGTTGCGGTAAGCAACAGGCCTATTCCCAAGTATGAGATGGCTATCTTTAACCGCTGGGGCCAAAGGGTATTCTATACGACCAAATTTGACGAAGGCTGGGACGGCAGCCATTATAACGGTGGCAATATGCTGGATGCCGGCACCTATTTTTACCGCATACGCTATACCTGCGAAATGGGTAACAGGGAATTCACTTACCAGGGCGATCTGACCCTTATCCGGTAAGTAAACATATACCGATTCATACAAAGCGGCCGGGTCCAATGGATCCGGCCGCTTTATATATGGGAGATGGGAGCCCGTTGATCAGGACAGGAGCTCCCGGGTGCGCAGCTCATCTTTAGCGATCTGCTGCTTGAGCTCGTCCAGCGAGGCAAATTTCTCCTCTCCGCGAATGTAATGTTCGAAATAAATGGTGAGCACCTGGCCATAAAGATCTTCGTTAAAGTCCAGGATATTGACCTCACAGGTAATCTTTTTTTCTTCGGTTACCGTAGGCCGGTAGCCAATGCTCATCATGCCCTTATACCGGTTTCCTTTCCATGTCACCGTAACGGCATAAATGCCTATGCCCGGTACCAGTATATCGGGGTAGACCGGTTGCAGGTTGGCGGTGGGATAGCCGATAGTACGGCCTATTTTGTCGCCATGAACAACCATGGCGCCGAAGGAATGTTGCCGTTCCAGCATTTCCCCGGCTTCGGTCACATTGCCTTTCAGCAAGGCATTGCGGATCTTGGTCGAGCTTACAGCGGCGTCCTCGATCAGCTGCGCCGGAATCTCGATCACCCGCACCGTACCAGGCAGCATCTGTTTCAGGAGATCTATATTGCCTTCGCGGCTGTGTCCGAATCGGTGATCGTAACCAATGATGATGCTATGCGGCTGAAAATTCTTTAGCAGGAAATCGGCCACATATTCTGAGGCCGACATCATCGAAAAATCACGGGTAAAAGGCACCACCACCACATGATCGATACCTTCTTGCCTGATGAGCGCTATCTTTTGCTCGGGAGCCGTAAGCAGACCCAGCGGCTGTTCGGGATGAATGATCTTGCGGGGATGCGGCTCGAAAGTGATGAGGATGCTTTCGCCGTTCACGGCCTTAGCTGCCTTTACCACTTCGGAGAGGATCACTTTATGCCCGTGGTGCACACCATCGAAAGAGCCGATGGTGACTACGGGATTACGAAAAGAGGGAAACTGTTCTAATTGATGAAATACAGCCATGATATCATAATTGGCGCAATACGTCGCAGCGGGATCAATCGCCCACCCGGCGCAGCTTAATGTCGGAAGCCTTGGAAACCAGCAGGGGGAATTTTTCCACCGTTACATCGCTCTGGTCCAGGCCGAAGCTTCGTTCTTCCGAAAGACTTACCTTCTTGAGAAAGAAATAGCCGCGCATGATCAGCTTGTCCAGGAACGGCAGATCGTTATCGCGCGACAGGAATTTTTCCATAACAATAAAGCGGAAATCGCCCCGCACATTATTTTTACTGAGCGACTCGTAGCGGCTGGTCACATTCACTTCCTTATTGGCGACCATTTCCTCTACCACTTTCTTAAACATCATCTGTATGCGGTGCTCCACCCGGAAGCCCAGCCGGAACTCGATCCTGATGATCTCGTTGGGGATCACGGTCTGTACTACGTAGTCCATGGTATAAGGCTCATCCATCACATCAACGTGCACAAACCAATAGATGTCGGCCCGCTTCGGCTTTTTATAAAGAATGGAGAAAATGATCTTATGCTCGATCTCTTTCGAAAAGTTGGCGCTGGTCATGTATACCAGGTGCGTCGCATATTTGGGAATGCTGCGGTCGTTGCTCAGTTCCTGGATAATAGGCACATAATCTTCCAGACGCACAAACTCAACATAACGGTTCTTAATACGCCGGGCTTTGTACCACATGAACATGACGCCGAAAATGCCACCGGCAATGAATACCGTCACGAAACCGTTATGCGGGTAAGGGAATTTTTCCAGGTTGGCGATCAGGAAAGAAAACTCGATGGTAAGATAGACGGCCAGGTACACCGCGATCCAGGCGCGCGGCACCCTGCGCGTAAACAGGTAAAAGCTCAGCAGCAGCGAGGTCATGATCATGGTGATGGTGATCGATAAACCATAAGCGCCTTCCATGTTGGCCGAGGTCTGGAAGAACAGCACGACCACAGAGCAGCCCAGCCAGAGCACGAAATTAATACCTGGGATAAATAATTGCCCTCTTTCCGTTGTAGGGAAATTGACCTTCATCTTGGGCCAGAGGTTGAGCTTAATGGCTTCGTTCACCAGCGTGAAGGAACCGGAAATAAGGGCCTGTGAGGCAATAATCGCCGCCAGAGTAGCGACTACAATGGCCGCTACCCGGGCCGGTCCTTCGGGCGCCAGGGCAAAGAAAACGCTGGTATCGCCGGTATATTGACGGCCCAGGTAATTTTGCAGCAGGTAAGAGCCCTGCCCGATATAGTTCAGCAGCAGACAAATCTTTACAAAGGTCCAGGATGCCCGTATATTGGCGCGGCCCACGTGTCCCAAGTCGGAATACAGGGCTTCGGCCCCGGTGGTACACAGGAATACGGCGCCCAATAACCAGAAACCGTGAGGATACTCGATTAAAAGCTTGATGGCATAATAGGGATTGAAGGCCATAAAGATGCGCATGTTATCTCCCAGGTGCAACACACCCAGACAGGCCATGAGCAGGAACCATAAAACCATGATCGGCCCAAACAGCTTACCGATAGAATTGGTGCCGAACTGCTGCATAAAGAAAATGCCGCCAATAATGATCAGGACGGTGGTAATAGTAAGCTTGGGGCTAAGCTCGAGGCCCTCGATAGCAGAAGTAACGGTGATGGGAGGTGTAATGAGGCCATCGGCCAGTAAGGCGGCGCCGCCGATCATGGCAAAGAAAACGATCCACTTGGCATGTCGCCTGACCAGCGCAAAGAGCGAAAATATCCCCCCTTCTCCCTTATTATCGGCCCGGAGGGTAAGCATTACATATTTTACGGTTGTTTGCAGCGTGAGGGTCCATATGATGCAGGAAACCCCACCGATGACCAGTAATTCAGAAATCACTTTTCCCCTGACGATCGCACCCATTGTATAAAGCGGGGAAGTACCAATATCACCAAAAACAATGCCCAGTGCAATAATAATTCCGGCAAAAGTCGCCTTCTTAACATGTGTTCCCACAACGAGGTGAAATTTAATTAGGGGGCAAAGGTAGCAGTTTAGCTGAAATTGCCATTATTGTTATTTTGGCATAGATTTTGTATTTTACTATTTGAATACAGATTTTTGCAGTCCCGATCCATGATCTGTCATTGCTCACGAATACACATTTACATGACGAAAAACTACTTGTTACTCCTGGCAGCATTGCCTTTCCTCCTCATTTCCTGCCAGCAAAAGATGTATTTCCCCGAAAGGGCCAATACGCCGGGCCTTACCGAAGCCCTGGAAGGCAAGGCTACCCTATCGTTCAAGCCGCAGACCAACGATATCGACAGCGGCAACTCCAAAGGCGGCATCATCAGCCCGGCCTTCGATATAGCCTTTGCGCCGGCCAATCATTTCGGCATTATTGCATCGTACCGTTCCACGCTGAACCGGTATATCAAGGAAGAATCCGGCACGTTCCTTACAGAAAAGAATGTAGGTGGTAAATTCAACGGACACCGCTTCGAATTCGGTGTGGGCTACTTCAACACCTTCGGCAGCCGCGGCAAGGCGGAGGTTTATGTTGGCTATGGCAATGGCACACTGGAAAGGAGGGGTATCCGACGGCTCAACTACGACTACAATACCCGCTACCACCGCTACTTTATCCAGCCGGCAATAGGCTTTGGCAGCGATAAAATATCCTTCACGGCCGGCCTCCGCTTCTCCGTGCACAAATACTACGATTTTAAGCCCCTTAACGACCCTGAGCTCGTTAACTACATCGCCGGTGATGGCGCCAACGTAGAAAATAACCTGTTTCCCTTTGTCGAGCCCTTCGTGAATTTTGAGTTTGGATCACCTTATGTCAAATTCAATATTCAGGCCGGTTTCGGCACGCAAATGACCCAGGACAACCGGGTCAGCGGTACTGCTCCGATGTTTATTTCCTTCGGTGTAGTGGGCCACTATGCCCCGCGCTTTTTCAAGCAGAGCAAGAGCAGCGAACGGGAATGATATGGGGCAAAATCCCACACAAATATGCGGGCTGCTTAGGCCCGCATATTTGCTTTAAACCGGTTGAAAAATATCGGTTCGTAACAGCATTAAGGTATTTAGCTGCTCTTTCAGCGCTTCTTCGTCGCCCGCAATGGCCGAAATATCCAATATGGAAATGCCCTTCTCCCTCCACCAGGAACCTGATGCAAGTGCCTGCAGCGATAGCCTGCCGGTAAAGTACTGGTACCGGCTATCGGCGGCATAATATTCCAATTGCTGCTGTAGCTGCGGCGGCACATAAGCGCCATTGGGCAAAGAAAAATGCAGGGTCAGCTCCTTGTCATAGCTTAAGGTCAGGAGCTCTTTTTCCGGGTACTGGTACCGGTAGCCTCTGCGCCAGGCCTGCAGATCGGCCCATAGTCCCTGAGCCGTAGGTGCGGCTCCCGAGCCTTTGCCGTACAGCAATTGCTCGTCGCCATAGATATCTTCGAGCACAATGCCGTTATATTCTTGCAACACTTGGTACAGCGGCGTTCCCTTGAGCACCAGCCGGGGCAATATGAAAGCCGTAACCTTACCTGTATCCAGCTTTTGCGTTTGTGCCACCAGCTTAACCACCCCACCCAGCTGCTCAGCCAGGCGCAGATCCTGCGGCAGTACATGCTGTATGCCCGTATGCAGTATCCGCTCCGGAGGCACATATAGTCCCCATAGATGACGCACAATAATGCTCAGCTTACAGGCAGCATCTGTTCCCTCAACATCAAGCGCAGCATCGCTTTCTGCGAAACCGGCTTCCTGAGCCAGCTGCAGCGCATGATCGAATCGGAAACGAAAGCGCTCCATTGCGGTCAATATATAATTAGTAGAGCCGTTGATGATCCCGGTGAGGCCACCCACCAGCTCAGGCCTGAAATAATCCTCCAGGGTGCGTATGACCGGAATACCGGCACAGCAGGCCGCCTCATACAATACCGGCGTACGGAAACGCCGCTGCAGCCTGATGATCTCGGGCAAATGATTTGCGACCATCCGCTTATTGGCGGTGATCACCGGCTTACCCTGCTCCAGTGCCAGCCTTAAGATCGTAAAAGCGGCGTCGGCATCGTCGATCGCTTCTACAATCACGTCGATATCTTTATCGTACAACACTTCGTGCAGATGGCCGGCCAGCAGCTCGGGTCCCAGCTCCTGGTGCAGAAAGGGATGCTTGACTACGATCCTGCTGATCTCCGCTCCCGGAATTTGCGCCACCAGGCGGGCAAAACCGGCACCCACGACGCCATAGCCAAACAGTCCGATACGGATCGGTTTTATCATCTTCTTATATATAAAGGGTAGAAACAATTCTTGATCTTATCCAGGCACTTGCCTACTCTGGCTGCGGCGTATAACGCAGGTAGGGCTTAACGATCCGCAAACCGGCAGGGAAGCGCTTTTCGGCTTCCTCGGTACTTACAGCCGGCACCACGATCACATCTTCTCCCTGCTGCCAGTCGGCCGGCGTGGCCACGCTGTGCGCGGCTGTCAGTTGCAGCGAGTCGATCACGCGCAGCACTTCGTTGAAGTTGCGGCCGGTAGATGCCGGGTAAGTCAGTGTAAGCTTGACCTTTTTATCCGGCCCTATCACGAAAAGTGAGCGCACGGTAGCGGTAGCTGAGGCATTGGGATGAATCATATCGTACAGCTCCGATACCTTACGGTCTTCGTCGGCGATCACCGGGAATTCCACTTTGGTATGCTGCGTTTCGTCGATATCTCCTATCCAGCCCTGGTGCTGCTCCAGCGAGTCTACGCTTAGCGCCAGCACCTTTACGTTGCGACGGGCAAATTCGTCCTTCAGCTGCGCCGTACGCCCCAGCTCGGTAGTACATACCGGTGTATAATCGGCCGGATGGCTGAACAGCACGCCCCAGCTATTGCCCAGGAATTCGTGGAAGCGAATATCGCCTATCGTTGATTTAGCCTTGAAATCGGGGGCTTCGTCGCCTAGTCTTAATGACATACAATGCTTATTTTGATTGATAAGAAATTTGCTTTTTATGCCAGGAGCGTTTCGAGCGTTTCCTGGTTCCTGGCCGGACGCAGCGCTTCCAGTGCGGCAGGTTCGATAATAGCCTCCGGCGCCAGGATCAGCGACACGCCATCCTGCTTCCACCAGTCGCTATCCTTAAGACGGCGGTAATGGATCACGCCACCGAGATAGCTGCGCTGCGGACCGCTATGCCATTCGTCGATCCATTCCAGCTCTTCCTTGGGCAGCTGTGCCCAGTCGGCAGCGCTGATATATACCCTCAGGTAAAAATCAGTCGAAAGCTCTGAAGGTTGGTGATGATACAGCTTCTTGTATTCATATTTATAGTCGTATCGTAATGCCGAAATATCGCTCAGCACCGCTGAGGCTGTGGGAAAGCTTCCCGCGCCTTTTCCATAGAAGAACTGCTCGTCGGCAAAGCCGCTTTCGATCACGACACCATTGTATTCCTGCCGCACAAAAGCAAGGGCATCGTGCTGCGGCACAAACTGGGGCAGCACCAGCGCGGCTACTTTACCGTCCTGCAGCTTTTTGGCCTGCGCCACCAGCTTGATCTCGCACTCTCTTTCGCGGGCCACCCGGGCATCGTTCAGCTGGATGTTCTGTATCCCGTTGAAAAGGATACTCGCCGTAGGCGCTACGATACCGTAAGCATGCGTAAGCAGGAAGGTCCATTTGTTGGCGGCATCGTAGCCTTCCACATCGAGCCTGGGGTCACTTTCGGCAAAACCCAGCTCCTGCGCCAGCTTCAGCGCTTCGGCAAAGCTCAGCTTATCTTCCAGTATCTTGGTAAGGATAAAGTTGGTAGAGCCGTTCACGATCGCCCTGATCGAATGCAGCAGGTCGTTGTCGTAATATTCTTCCAGGTTGCGGATCACGGGGATTGAAGCGCAGGCAGCGCTTTCATAGAGAAAAGGCAGACCGGTCTCCTGTTGCAGGGCGAGTATCTCCGGCAGGTGCTCGGCGATCATTTTCTTGCTGGCGCTCACCACGGCCTTACCCTTGCGTAAAGCGGCCTGCACAATATCGAATGCCGCGCCGGCATCGTCGATCACTTCCACGATCACATTGATGTCCTCATCGTTCAGCAAAGCTTCTTTTTCTGTAGTAAAAAGCGCGTCGGGGGCATTGCGCTTTTTTTCCGGGTGCTTGATGCACACTTTTTTAATGGTACCGTTCAGCGAGGTCGTTTGCTGCAGGACTCTATACAGCCCTTCACCGACAACGCCAAAGCCGAAGAGGCCGATCACTAATTTCTTTTTATCAGACATGTCTTTTATTGAGTTAATTCAGATGAATAATGGTATTAAGGGAAAAGCGGTACTGCACTTTATCAGAAAGGGCATCTTCTGCCGGGCTGAGGGCCATGGCCAACCGGAAAATATCTTCCAGCAGGGCTTCCGGCGCATCGGCTGCAATGGCGAGGGATACGTCGATCCTGTTGAAACGGCGGTCGCCGTTGTCGTATGTGGGCTTACTGTCGCTATCCAGACAACCTGTAATGTTGAGCGCGAGGTGCTCAACCGCTACGCCCGCCTCGCCCGCAGCCAGGTGGAAAGCTTCGCTCAGGTTCTCTGCATATTGATTGATCGTAAAAAGATACTCTACAGTAAACTGCGCGCCGTTTACTTCGGTATAAACGGGATTGCTGAATTCCAATTCGAATTTACGGGTCTTTGATTGCAGCTTTGCCGCATGAATGCTTTCTCCGGCAAACGAAAAATTTAATGTAGCCATGATCGGAAAAATAAAAAGATGATAAATGGTTAGCAGCTACAACCCTTTACAGGCAAGCAACAGAACATTCAAAAGAAAAGGGAAAAGAAAAAAGGATACAGGATATCAGCAGCAATAACAACAGCTACACATGACGCAGGGCTGCGTCATTCGAATTCGTGTAGTATAATTTATTGTGCGATCCATTGTGTATTTGCAAAGGCTTGCAAGTGTTCTTACAAAGCTAAAGTTTTCCGTTCTTATTTTCCAAATTAAATTTAAAGCTACCATTGACGATCTCTATAACCCTTACCGGTGGCCATTTTCAGCGCCCGGGACGGGGTATTGATCAGGCGGTTGCCAGCAAATGTTCCGGTATACCTGCTTCAATGCCGTTACCGGCCAACCTTTCAAAGGCCTGTTCCAGGTCGGCGATCAGGTCTTCTGTTTCCTCTATGCCTACCGATAAACGAATGAAACCATCGGTAACGCCCGTCAGCAAACGTTTTTCGCGAGGCACAGACTTATGGGTCATTTCACAGGGCAGACAGCACAGGCTTTTGACGCCGCCCAGGCTTTCGGCCAGGTGGAACAAGTGCAGTGTTTTCAGGAAAGCGGTGGCCGATTGCTGGTCGTCCTGTTTCAGTCGGAAACTGATTACACCGCCGAAGCCTTTCTGTTGCCGGCTTGCCAGCTCATGATTAGGATGTGAAGTCAACCCCGGATAATATACAGCAGCTACGGCTTCATGCGTCTCCAAGTACTGCGCTATAGCCCATGCCGATTGCGATTGCTGGCGTACCCGCAGCGGCAGGGTTTCCAGGCCGCGCAATACCAACCAGCTGTCGAAAGGTCCGAGCACATTGCCTGCAGCATTCTGCAGGAACTTCAGGCGGGCGCCCAGCTCGGGGTCTTTGGCTACTATGGCGCCGGCGATCAGATCGCTGTGGCCGCCCAGGTATTTGGTAGCGCTATGCACCACGATGTCGGCACCCAGCGCCAGGGGCTTTTGCAGCACCGGGGAGGTAAAGGTATTGTCGACGCAAAGCCAGGCGCCATGCGCTTTGGCAAGGCTGGCTATAGCCTTGATGTCGGATACCTTCAATGTAGGGTTGGTAGGCGATTCCAGCCATATGAGACGGGTAGCCGGTGTTATGGAACGCTGCACCAGCACCACATCGCTGGTGTCGATATAGCGGATATGGATACCGAATTTTTCATAAACATGGGTAAACAGGCGATAGGCGCCACCGTAGATATCGTCGACGGCCAGTATCTCATCACCGCTTTTCAGCAGCTTCAATACGGTATCGATAGCCGCCAGGCCGCTGGCAAATGCAAGGCCGGTGGCGCCGCCTTCCAGACCGGCCAACACCTCCTCCAGGGCTGCACGGGTAGGATTGCCGCTGCGGGAATAGTCGTAGCCCTTGTTGACGCCGGGCGCCTCTTGTACAAAAGTTGCGGTTTGGTAAATGGGGACGCTGATCGCGCCGGTGAGCGCATCTACAGGGATGCTGCTCAGGATTTGCGTGGTTGTGCTCATCGCTTTCTTTGATTAAACAGGTGGACAAAAATGATTAAACAGTTTTGCATACCTTCCGGAAAGGACTTTACCAGATGAGCATAAAAAAGCTCACCTGATAAATCAGATGAGCTTGTATCAAGAGGTTGAATTGATCTTGCAAAAGCTATGACCTGACTTATCTGCCCTGCTTGCGCAAGTTGGAATTAGCACCTTATATCTGGTATAGGTTGCTAAGGTATCGTCGGGCCATTTCCCTCCACCTTTCTGGATAAGTAGCAATAGTAAAAAAGAACTTCGGGTGCAAAGATAACGACGGCTTTTTCAAATCACCAAATTTTTTTCTTTACTGTTGTACTGTCCTTAGGTCTATGTACCCAATGATAACACAAGGTCCCGCCGGCTTTGCTGTCTTTGCACGATGATTTTCCGGAGCAGCATGGTAATACCCTAACCCCTTACGGGGGATCACCCATCGGATAAGTGCTATTGCACATGACAACCGGAAGGCTACATTCCGGTTTCGTCGAAGAATTGGGCATGTTTGTCTAATTCCGGCTATAGCCACTACAGGTCGTTCTACTTTTGCCTGACACAGCAATCAATCAAAAACAAATAGCATGCAGAAAAAATCATTATTAGTGGCTCCGCTTGTACTTTTGGGTATGGTACAGTCATTCGCACAAATCGGTGGCGCCTGGAAAGGCACGCTGGACGCCGGCGCTGCAAAGATCGGCCTGGTGTTTCACCTTAAGGAAGAAAACGGCAGCCTTACGGCAACGCTCGACATTCCCGACCAGGGCGCCATGGGTATTCCTGTGGACAAAGCTCAGTTCACCTCCCCCAACCTTACGCTGGGCGTATCACAGGCCGGCATGACCTATGAAGGGGTATTGAGTGGCGACGAGATCAAAGGAACCTTGAAGCAAGGAGGCCAGCAACTCCCGCTGAACCTGGTAAAAACAGAGATCAAGAAGCCCGGCGATCCTGCCCTGCCCTCTTCGGAGGCCGAGCTGAAGAAGCTGATGGACCTGGGCAACGGCAATTATAAATATGCTGTTGAAGACTATTTCAAAAAGCCCGCCTCTTCCGGCTTCCAGCTATCGCCCAACGGCAAATACCTCTCGTACCAGGAAAAGGATGCCCAGGGAAAAAACCATGTTTATGTAAAAGAAACCGCTACCGGCAAGGTTACCCGCGCCATCGAAGAGAAAGAAGAGCTGATAAGAGGTTATGGATGGATCAACGACGGACGGCTTGCTTATGTGATGGACAAAGGCGGTGATGAGAACTACCATGTATACGCGACCAACCTGGACGGCAGCAACACCAAGGACCTCACACCCTTCGATGGCGTTCAGGCCAGCATCCTCAAGACCCTTAAAGAGCAGAAAGATTTCATCATCGTTTCGATGAATAAGGAGAATAAGCAGGTGCACGAGCCTTATAAGGTAAACGTGGTTACCGGCGCCATGGAGAAACTGTTCAGCAACGACGACCCGGCCAATCCCATCGCCGGTTACGACTTTGATAAGGATGGCAACTTAAGGGCCTATTCCAAAATGAAAAATGGTACCATGACACAGCTTTATTTTAAGAACAGCGGTGACAAGGATTTCCATCTGGCGCAGGAAAGCAAATGGGACGAAGGCTTCAATATCGTCGCTTTCAACTATGCTTCTCCCAATCCTGACGATGCATATGTCACTACGAATATAGATGGTGATAAGACCCGCATCGTGCTATACGATTTCAAAGCCAAAAAGATATTGAAAGAAGTGTTTTCCAATAAAGACTATGACGCCTCTATCATAGGCCTTTCCAGAAAACGGAACTGGGAGCTCGATTACCTGGGCTACGAAGGAGAAAAAGTGGAGATCGTTCCGGTAAGCAAAACGTTTAAAGCGATCTACAGCAACCTGGAAAAGCAATTCAAAGGTTATGAGTTCAATATCGTCAGCCAAACCGATAACGAAGATAAGTACCTGGTGATTATTCAGAGCGATAAGCTTTATGGGAAATATTACCTGTACGATACCAAAACCGGAAAAGCCACCCTGCTGTACGATCTGATGCCGCAGCTGAAGGAAGAAGATATGGCCGTGATGAAGCCCATTACCTTCAAAAGCCGCGACGGACTTACCATACATGGCTATATCACGCTGCCTAAAGCGGCCCTGGAAGGCAAAAGAGTACCCCTGGTCGTTAACCCGCATGGCGGTCCGCAGGGTATACGCGACAGCTGGGGCTTTAATCCCGAAACGCAGCTGTTTGCCAGCCGCGGCTATGCAACGCTGCAGGTGAACTTCAGGATCTCCGGCGGCTATGGTAAAGCGTTTCTTCGCGCCGGCTTTAAGCAGATAGGCCGTAAGCTGATGGATGATGTGGAAGACGGCGTAAAATATGTGATCGCACAAGGCTGGGTAGACAAGGATAAGGTTGCTATTTACGGTGGTAGCCATGGCGGCTATGCTACCCTGATGGGCCTGGTGAAAACACCTGAGCTGTACATATGCGGCGTCGACTATGTAGGCGTGTCCAATATCGAGACGTTCTTTGCTTCCTTCCCCGAATACTGGAAGCCTTACAAAGAAATGGTTAAGGAGATCTGGTATGACCTGGACAATCCCGCAGAAGCGAAGATCGCCAAAGAGGTTTCCCCCTTCTACCAGCTCGACAAGATCAACAAACCGCTGTTTGTGGCGCAGGGCGCCAATGATCCCCGTGTAAACATCAATGAATCGGACCAGATCGTAAAAGCCATGCGCGCCAAGGGTTTTGATGTACCATATATGGTGAAGTATAACGAAGGCCACGGCTATCACCACGAAGAAAACACCATCGATTTCTACAAAGCCATGATGGGTTTCTTCGGTCAGCATCTGAAATAAAAACATGCACTTCGCAATAAAAAAGATACCGGAGCACTTCCGGTATCTTTTTTATTGTTGCTTGGTCAATGCTGAACCAACTGAAGAGAAATGGCTCCTGTCAGGTTGCGACGTTTTTTTTCAAAGCATATACCCTACGCTACTCTTTGACAAAACGATGAACATAGATCCCTTTCGCTGTTTCAATCCGGCAAAAATAAAGCCCGCGTCGCAAGGACTGCACTGGAAGCCGGTATTCCTTTACATTTAGCCCGTAGGCCGAAAGCACCAATTGACCTGCAACATTGCATACCTCTATATTCTGCAGGGTTACCGGCGAAGTGAATGAAAGCAGGTCCCGTACCGGGTTGGGGGCCAGCGTTACGGGCGATGCCTGCTGTTTTTCCCCGATCCCTGTTGTGCTGCCCTGGAGGGTAATGTCAAACAAGGCCGTGTCTTCCCCACCGGCTACAGCTATCGGCACGATCCGCTTTTCGGCAGCAGGATCGGAGGCCCAGGGATCATTAGCAATGTAAGGATCGCCGACAAAATACAGCTGGGTGATCAATTCGGTATATCCCTCCTTGGTGACCCTGAAATGGATATGCGCCGGGCGGTACTGCCCGCCGTTGAGGTACCAGCCCGGCTTTACGGAACGGAAGGAATAGGTCCCATCTGCTCCGGTCTGAAACTTACCTCTATATTTATAATCGGCAGAAGTTCCGTCGTAGGCCGCATCACTATTGGCCTGCCATACATCGACGATGGCATCTGCCAGCGGCCGGCAATTTTCATCCGTTATTTTCCCTTTATAATTCAGTATTGTACCCGGATCGCCGGCAATCGTAAGATCGCTGCGGAACGGCGCTCCGGGACGGTAGTACGGCCCCAGGATATCGGTAGTGGTCGGAATGCAGGCGCCCGCCGTCTGATCATCGGGGCCAAAAGCATAGGTATTCTTTAGCGGCAGCACGAATGCCAGCATCGCGGCGCCCGTTTGGAGCATAAAATCTTTCCTGTTCATATCCCTTCATTTTAAAGTACAAAACAAATTTCCTCTTTTATTATTTGTTATTGCGGTACGATCCTTTCCTTTTAAGGTATTTAATGGCAGCCATTTTCAAAGCTATTTTACGCAACTGACTTTCCTTAGCAACCATTTCGGGTCTGTGCTGCCTTCCTGTGCTGCATTATTAAAGAAAAGAGCAAATGCCGTAGCATTGCTCTTTTTGAATAACGATTAGTGACTATCCGGATATAGGAAGCAGGATACAATTTGCTTTTAAATAACGGTTGCTGAGCTTGTCGAAGCATCATCTTTGTCCTTTCGACGAGCTCAAGGACCGGCTTTGTTTCCTATATCCGGATACTCGTATCACTACTTACTTCCGGCGCCTGAGCTTAGCGTATAACCAGCTTCAGCTGCTCACACAAATCTTCGCCCTGTACCCGTATTACATATATGCCTGTTGTAAGCGAAGACAGATCCAGCTTACAAGCCCGGCCGGCATGGCTGATATCTCGCGACAGGACTATTTTTCCATCCAGGGTCAGGATTTTCACCGTGAGCCTGCCGTGTTGTTCATCATTAAACATCAGCGAAGCTTCATTTGTAGCAGGATTGGGAACAAGGAGCACACTTCCGGCGCCGCCATCGAATTCGAGCATCCTTACCGGGCTCAATTGTGTGCTGCCATCCCTGTCCACCATATGCAGGCGATAGTAATTGACGCCCGTCACCGGCGATACGTCTTTAAAACGATAAGCCGCTTTTCCGTAACTGTTACCTGAAGCCTTTACAGTGCCTATCGTAAGCCATTGCCCCGACCCGGCTTTTCTTTCGACAACAAAATGGTTACTGTTTCGCTCAAAGGATGTTTCCCAGTGTAACCAAGCAGCATTGTTTTCTTTAAAAGCTTCGAAAGATGAAAGGGTTACCGGCAACGGCGTAGTGAAAGCAATAAAATAGTCCTCTATCTCCCCATCGTTTACCATACCGGTGGGCAATTTATTCTTTATAGTATCGGTGCTGATGCGGAAGCGGGCATAGGTGCCCGTTCGGCCATCGCCGCCACCAAGGGTGGCATTGGGCCAGGAGAGCGTTACCGAAGTGGCGCCATCGGGCACGATGGCGGTAGCCAATTCACTGGTGTCGAATTGACCATTGCCATCCCAGTCTATCCAGCCGCTGAGACCGGCGGGGCGACCGGAAGCATTATGTACGGCGACCGTCACCGCATAGCCGGCAACACTGGTAGCTGTTCCACCCGCCAGTGCAGGGAACGCTGCCACACCGTCTTCATCATCGGTCCCCACATTATTATCCCTGAGCGCATTCATAGAATACAAGCCGCTGGTATCCATATCAGGCGGCAGCGCACCTAAGTAAACAACGCTTCCGGTATGATGCCCCGTGCCGCTGGTACCATAGCTTTCGGGCGCATCGCCAAAATCGCTGGGGTATAGTACCTGGCCAAAAAACCGGAAATCCGTCAAGCCGACAAGCTTGGTGCCGCCGGTTGTGGTAGCGCCATAAGGATACAAGCGGAAGGTAACCGGCGTATTGACATAGGTAAGCGCGGCAGCATCGAAGGTTATAGGCGTATTGGCGGTACCGGTAATCGTGACCGGGGCGGCAATATCGGTGGCAAAATTGTCCAGGCTTGAACGTAGCGCAAATGTAGTAGCTGAGCTGGCGCCACGGTACACCGTAAAATTTATGTCCTTAAAATTGATGTAGTAACCATCTTTCGGCTCCAGTTGAAAGGCGTAATATTCGGTAGTATCTAAAGCGGATGGCGTGGTTGGCGTAGACGCATTGATCCAGCCGGTCAGATAATAACGACCACCAGGGCCGGGAACGCCGTTGGCGCTGCCACCGGGAATCAACGTTGCTCTTGAGAAATCGGCCCAGGGCGTACCCACCACATTATCGGCAGGATTGGGAGGCGGATTGGTGCTGTTGGAATACACAATATTTTGTGATGCCCGGTATTTGACATAGGGATGTATATACACAGAACCTGCATTGTCAAAAATAGCGGGATTGGTTATAGTAGTGGCTTTGGTATAAGGCCCGTCAAGATAGCCGGGATTGGCATCAAGAATGCCATCACCCCAGATCAGTCCCGGTGCTACCGGTGGCTCATTCAGATTAATGATCCTGATATCGTCGTGATAAGCAATACGGGTGAGGTTGGGCGGAGTGACATACAAGCCCCATTTGACATAGCCGTGCGTGCTGGTATTACCCAGGTCGGAAAAAGTAAGGTAGTCTGACTGATCGTCTACCAGCACGAAATCGCTTTGCCCTGGCAGCTTCATATAGGTTTTCATATAACCGGTAGCGGTATTGGCCCACAACACATCAACCCTGAAATGGATCCATTGATTGACATACGACGTAAAATCAGGAACTATGATTTTGTAAGGAGCAATAGCGTACCGGAGCGCTATGGCATTTCTTTGCGTGCGTATTTGAAGCGGTACCCCAGTAGGGCCTACCAGCTTGAGTTGGAAAATATTGGTCTCGCCGGCATTATCTCCCGGGTTCCAGAGTGTCCAGTCCTTCAGCAATACGCTGAATTCATAGCGACGCTCGTCGCCGGGAAGGAAGCGGCCCTGGGGAACATAGTCCGCATCGCTTTCACTCCGGTAGGCGCCGTTGGACATGTAAGCCGTATCGCCGTGGACGATCTTATGGGCGATGGCATAGTTACCCGTAGCACCGGGAGAGACCATATAAGCCGCATCGGCGGCCGATGCATTGGTAGGATTCACACCGGTTATGCCTGAACTCATCGTACCACTTTCATAGGTGATATTCAGGAGCGTATCACCAATAAACTGTGCTCCTGCTTTACCGCAAGAGCACATCAAACAAAGAAATACCATGCTGCTGATGAGCGCCGGGTATATTTTTTGCTGCATAACGGGAAATTTTAATAAGGTATCGGAAAAGGTGCGCCAATAGAAAAACAATGCAAATATACTATAAATAGTTATTTACAAATTAAAAAATTAAAGTTTCATTGTTTTAAACAACAGCCTAATATACGATTACCTCGACCTCGCGGGAATGCACGCTAACATCAGTCTTCTTCATAAGCTTTAATCTCCCCCCATTCTTTATACCGCCATGCACCCGGCCCTGCTATTTCTTCTTCCACCTTAAACCGATAGGATAAATGCAATGAAAAAATTGAATAAATTCGGCAGGTATAAGCTATTTTTGCAGGCAAAATTTCCGGGCTAAACTATTCTGCGTGAAATATAAACACCTCCTGTTGATCGTATTCCTGATCCTGGTGCTCGACCAGATCATCAAAATATATGTCAAGACCCACTTTCTTATCGGCGATCCCGGTGCCGTGCATGTCGCCGGAAAATGGTTCCAGCTCTGCTTTATCGAAAACGAGGGCATGGCTTTCGGTATGACCATCATGGATTCGCCGCTGGGTAAAGTGATCCTCACACTATTCCGTCTTATTGCCGTAGGTTTCGGCTTCTTCTGGGTGAAAAACCTGGTTAAAAAAGGATACAGCAAAGGCCTGCTCATTTGCGCCGCGCTTATACTGGCGGGTGCTGCGGGCAACCTGATTGACAGCATGTTCTATGGCCTCATTTTCACGGAAAGCGATTTTATGCAAATGGGCAGGCTGGTAGCGCCAGGCAAAGGCTATGGTTCCTTTCTGCACGGGAAAGTGGTCGATATGTTCTATTTCCCACTTATCGACACCTTCTGGCCCAAATGGGTACCGGTATTCGGTGGCAGGCCGCTTCGTTTCTTTGAGCCGATCTTTAACCTTGCCGATGCGGCCATATCCGTAGGCGTTATTACCTTGCTGCTGTTCCAGAAGAAATTCCTGGCGCAAAGCCGGAAAACAGTCACCACCGGACCATCACAGCAGCCGCAGCCCCTCACCGGGGATAAAACCGATCAATAATCCTTATTCGTACGTTTCAACCTCACAATCTTTTTCGTGACCAACTTCGAACCTACTCTGGAATACGCCCGTTCCCTGGACGATGTCGATATTTTGTTCTCTTTCAGAGAGCGCTTCCATTTTCCCCAGCATGATGATGCGGATGCCATCTATTTCTGCGGCAACTCCCTGGGCTTGCAGCCCAAAAGCACCCGCTATCTCTTCGACAAAGAATTGAACGACTGGGCCAAATGGGGCGTAGAAGGTCATTTTCAGGCCGAAAACCCCTGGTTCAGTTACCAGAAACCATTTTCCATCTCCCTGGCCCGCATCGTAGGCGCTAGCCCCGAGGAAGTGGTGGCCATGAATACCCTTACCGTCAATCTGCACCTGCTGCTGCTCTCGTTCTACCGCCCCAAAGGCGGCCGGTACAAGATCATTATGGAAGCCGGCGCCTTTCCTTCGGATCAATACGCCATCGAGACGCAGGTACGCATGCACGGCTACGATCCTGCCGAGGCGATCATCGAGCTGACGCCAAGAGCGGGAGAACATACACTGCGCGACGAAGATATCCTGGAAACGATCGCTGCAACCGGCGATCAGCTGGCTTGTGTCATGATCGGCGCCGTTAACTACTATACCGGTCAGCTATACGATCTTAAAGCCATTACCGAAGCCACACACCGTACCGGAGCTTATGCCGGCTTCGACCTGGCTCATGCCATGGGCAATGTACCACTGCAGTTGCACGACTGGAACGTGGATTTTGCCTGCTGGTGCTCTTACAAATACCTGAATTCGGGTCCGGGCGGCGTAGGCGGTGTTTTTGTTCATGAAAAGCATGGCAACAATCCCGATACCTTCCGGCTGGCCGGCTGGTGGGGCAACGAGGAAAGCACCCGCTTCCAGATGAAAAAGGGCTTTGTGCCGTCGAAGGGCGCTGCCAGCTGGCAAATGAGCAATGCCCCTGTATTCAATATGGTGGCACATAAAGCCGCTCTCGATATTTTCGACAAGATCACCATGCAGGTGCTGCGCGAAAAAAGCCTTAAGCTGACCGCTTACCTGGAATACCTGCTGAAGCAGCTTAGCCATCTTTCATTCGAGATCATTACGCCTCCGGAACCTGAGCGCCGCGGAGCGCAGCTATCCCTGCTGTTTAACAAGGATGGCCGCAAGGTATTTGAAACACTTACTAGCCAGGGTGTGATCGCCGACTGGCGCGAGCCCAATGTGATTCGCATAGCACCGGTACCGCTGTACAATTCCTTCGAAGATGTGTACCGCTTTTACGAGATACTGAGAGAACTGAACCTGTAATCCAAGCGGGCCATGCGTCTAATTTTCCTGAAAACAGGCTCGTGAAAATTTGCACATCACGCTTTTGAATCGTACCTTTGCAGCCAAATAAAGAAATTAAAAATAATTTTATTATATGTCCGGGCAACTTAAAGAAGTTCGTTTACGCATAGTATCAGTTACCTCCACCCAGCAGATCACCAAGGCTATGAAAATGGTGAGCGCCGCCAAGTTGCGCCGTGCACAGGATGCCATTCTGCAAATGCGTCCCTATACCCAGAAGATGCAGGAAATGCTGACCAATATCGTAAGCAGCCTCAGCGGTGATATGGAGCTGCCCCTGGCCGCCGAAAGAGTAACAGAGCGTGTGCTCATCATTCCCATTACCAGTGACCGCGGTACCTGCGGGGCTTATAACTCCAATGTGATCAAGGCTGCCCGCCAGACGATCGAAAGCAAATACGCTGCCCAATATGCTAAAGGCAATGTGACCATATTGCCTGTCGGCAAAAAGGGCTATGAATATTTTCAGCGTCACGGCTACAAGCTGGTAGACGATTACTGGAACCTCTTCGCCGATCTTAGCTTTGAGAATGTGCGCCGTGCAGCGATCTACGCCCAGGAAGCCTTCCTGCGGAAAGAATATGACCGCGTGGAGCTGGTATACAGCCAGTTTAAGAACGCGGCTACCCAGGTCTTCGTGAGCGAACCCTACCTGCCGATCCCTAAGGTAGAAGCTACCGAAAGCAAAAAACAGACCGACTTCATCTTTGAACCTTCCAAAGAAGTGCTCATCCAGGAGCTGATGCCCAAGATCCTGAATACACAAGTATATAAAGCTATACTGGATGCGCATGCTTCTGAGCATGGCGCCCGTATGACGGCTATGGATAAGGCAACCGAAAATGCCGCCGATATCCTGCGCAGTCTGAAGATCTCCTACAACCGCGCCCGCCAGGCAGCGATCACCACCGAGCTGACCGAGATCGTGAGTGGTGCAGCAGCCCTGCAAGGTTAATCTTAAGCATACCGCAAAACATATACGAATGCCTCCTGTAGATTTGTAACGTCAAATCCATACAGGAGGCAATTTCTATATTAGGATCAGGCAAAAGATAGCTTAATTGCTCGCCGTATTGCTTTATTGCCAGTCCATGCGCCCCCCATGTGTATAGGCTTTCTCCGTTTTCTTGCAACGCCGCGGCGGCGCTGCGACTTTTTGTGTATACTACGCGCTGCGTATGCCCTTTAAACTGTCCCCACAGTGGAAGCACAGCAATTTTCTCACAAAGACACAAAGGCGCTAAGAAGGGCGTATTAAACATGATGCCTAAGCCTCTCTAAGTATAATAAAACGCGCGGAAACCTTCTCTTTGAGTACAACACTCTGTATCAGGGTGAACATGCGGCTGCCTTCAATTAGCGCGCAGCGTAACAGCGTCTCTCGTACGCTAGCGCACGCGCCCCGTGTGTGCCTGTTAAGCTGTCCCACAGCGGCAGTTCACTGATTTTTCTCATAAAGACAACAGCGCAAAGAAGGAACCATTAAACATAATCTCTTTGTTCCTCCCTGAGCGATCATAAAAAGCCCAGATGCTTCTCCTCGCATGCTATGCGCGTTTCTATCAGAGCAAAGCGCGTACGATTTTCCGGTAATTGCAATAATTTATGCATAATAAATGTATATTGCGTGCCATTCCTGATTCCATTCATTCAAAAAGTGCCGATTAAACGCATAAACTATACCAAAAATACTTCCGCTACTAAACATACGCATTGTGAAAAACATTCATTCTTCCGGCATTCCGGTATCGTTTCTCCTGGCTATGCCAGCTATGAGTATTTCTAAAAGACAAACATCAACAACAATAAATAACAAATAACATGCGCATACCTACTACTAAAAAGCCATTGGGGCTTGTGATTGGCCTGTTGCTGTTACAGGGATACGATACCCTGGGGCAGAATCTTTTTGTGAATGGCAGCATGAGCGGCACTATCGGCCCCAACAGAACGCCTTCGGGCTGGTCGATCAATGCTTTTTCTCCGGATATCAACAGTACGGCATCCGGCGCCAATATCCCCATTTCACCTTCAACGGCGCCTTATCCATGGGTTGGCAATGAAGCGGCCTCACCCGATGGTGGTACTTTTGAAAGCACGGTTTCCAGTCTGGCAATAGGTTCCACGAACGGTGGTTCCGAGGGATTTCAGCAGGTGGTAACGGGGCTCATTATTGGTAAGCAATATCGCTTTCGCTACTACTGGACCAGGACAGCTTGTGTTCGCACGGGGGGACAACTTTACAATGCGCCATGCCGTCCCAATGCCGTAGTAACCGGCATGACGGGATATAGCAATCCCGGTAACAGTAATACCACGCATTGGCAATGGCAAACTGTGGACCAGGTATTAACAGCAACCGCTACCACAGCAACCTTCAATATGCGTGCAAGCCCTGTAAATGCGCCTACCGGCGACAACCACTACGCCGGCTATATCAGCTGGGATGGTTTTAAGCTGGAAGCCATAAACGGTGTCCCCATTGCCGCCAACGATATCGTGACCGGGCAAACGCCCGGCAGCCCGGCGACGGTACCCAATGTGCTGACTAATGATACAGACCCTGATGGCACTTTATCGCCCGGCAATATCCGTCTGATGGCCCCGGCCGGCGCTACAGGCCTGACTACCGACGCCCAGGGCGACATTACCGGCTTTACTATACCGGGCCAGGGTGCCTGGTCGTTGAACAGCAGTTCCGGCGCCGTTACGTTTACGCCGCAAAGTGGCTTTACAGGCGATCCCACGCCGATCAGTTATAAGGTAAAAGATGCAGCAGGCGCATTCAGCAATGCCGCTACGATCACCATAGATTTTAATGCCGGCGTGATGATCAGCGGCCGGGTCTACAATGACAATACAGGCATGAGCGATGGCCTTACCGGCCCCCTTATGCCCGGGCTTACGATCGTTCTTTATGCTGCGGATGGCATTACCGTAATTACGACAACGACCACCAATGCCAATGGCAGTTATAGCTTTTCCAACCAGTTGCCCGGTAGTTATGTCGTAGGCCTGACCCTTCCCGCCGGCTACCAGCACGTGGGTTCGTCTGATGCCACGCCTGCCGATGGCCGGATAACGGTAACTGTGGGCAGCGGGAATGTGCCCGATATACACTTTGCCATTAACCAGCCACCTGTCGCTGCCCATGATAGCCTAAGCAACCAGGCTCCGGGCAACGCCGCTACGATATCCGGCTTGCTGGCCAATGATATGGATCCCAATAGCGGCGTGCTGTCGCCGGAGAACATCAGTCTGATCGTTCCCACCGGCGCTACAGGCGTGACTACCGACGCCCAGGGCGACATTACCGGCTTTACCGTACCCGGCCAGGGCGCCTGGTCGCTGAACAGCAGTTCAAGCGCCGTTACGTTTACACCGCAAAACAGCTTTACAGGCAATCCCACACCCATCAGCTACAGGGTTAAAGACGCCGCCGGTCTCGTAAGTGCTCCGGCGAGCATAAGTATCCGCTTCACAGTGCCGTCGGAGAATGCCGCCGTTACACTCATCAAAGACGCGGCTCCGCACACCGGGATACCTTTTGGTTTCAGCACTTCGGGTGGTCCTGTGTCCCTGATCGATACCTTCTCCGGTATTGTCGCCTCGGATATTGCTTTTACGGAAAATGGCAAGCTGCTGATCACTACCGGAAACGGAGCTGTATACACACTGGCCAACGGGGCCAATAGCTGGGCAGAGCCGGCCCCGGGTCCCGGCCGGCTTGTCTTTGTTGATGGCGGCCCGGGCGCAGACCGGTTTATCGGATCGATGGCATCGGGAGGACCAGTCAAGATCACCGGCAACGGTGGCGCCGGCTATATGGGCGTAAGCGGATTGAATACCTTTCTGAGCCCGGCGAATATCGACGACACCCGGTTCTTTGCCCTTTCAGACCAGGGGATGCTGTATTATTACGATGGCGCCGCTTATTCCCCGAAGGCTTACGACGCCGCCCGCATTGACTATTTCAACCATACGGTGGCGGGCATCCATTTTTTCAGGGATGTCTTCATTTCACAAAACACCAGCTTGAGCAATGCCAACGACGGCACACAAACATTTATTTCCAATACGGCTAATGCCAATGACATTGTCATAGGACCAGGAGTAAGCCCGGCCAATCCTGGCCTGGGCCTTATTTACATCACTACTTTCCCCGATGGCGGCGTACAGTATTATAGCGGCATTGGTGATGCCCCAGCTTCCTGGACTGCCCTTCCCCCACCCCCTGCCCCGGCATCCGCCATTACTACGGATCCCGGCGGCAGCCCCTGGATCGTAATGACCGACGGCCGGATCGCCGCCTGGACCGGGGGACCGGCCAGTGTAAACGGAACCTGGAAGGTGTTGCAGGTAAGCAGTAGCGGACCCGGTAATTTCGTCAACTATTTCCAACTGCCTCCCGGCCGGTTCACCATCACGGAAGACGCGCCTTCCGGCAATTACATGCTGCAAAGCATCCTGCACGAAGGCGCCGGCAGCGCCGTTACGCATATAGCCAACCGGACCGACAGCCTTACCCTCGGGGACCGGGACCATGCATTCGAGACCTTTACCAACCAAAGCATATCATCTCCCCAGCATGCCATGGCCCCGATAGGTTTCTTCGGAAACAACGCCGGGCAAGGCCTGGTGCTGTATCCCAATCCAGCCAGAACGCTATTGGTTATTGAAAGTAAAGAGGAGCAGATGCAGCATATTATCATTTACAACACCTTCGGGCAAACAATATACCAGGCGCCCGTTACGGAAGCACACCGGACCCGGTTATCTACGGCTGCCTATGCGCCAGGCATCTATATGATAAGGATCAAAACGGATAAGGGCGAAGTCACGCGCAATTTCGAGGTCCTGAAATAACAGCTGAAAAAAGCACACACTTAAAAAACACAGAGGCTATCCTTCCGGGATAGCCTCTGTATCGTTTAAATGCCTTTCCTATCCTGCAGACGAAGACAGTGTACAGCCGGTATGACGCGAGCAGCTTCCTACACTATCTTTGCGACATGCGAAAAGAAGTCTTAGGCGGTATCATAAGCATAGCAGCGACCCTAATCCTTATAGCTATCCGGCAGGACATCGATACGCTTGCCGTCGGGTTCTCTCTGTTGGCCGATATTGTAGCGGCAGCCATATTTGCCCCTGAAAGACGCACCGGAGCCGTACTACGCCAGTTCCTTATTTATTGTGCCATAACGATCATTACGCTGATCCTTGCTGCCCTCCTGTTTTTTGTTTACTTCATCATTGCCTTTAAAAAGCCGGGAGGATAAAACAGATCAAGTAGCTCCGGTCATTTTTGCTGCTTTACGTATTGCTGCGCCAACGTAGCGGTATGCTGCAAGGCGCCCAGGTCTCTGAAGCTACCATGTCCGGGGATCATATACTTAGGATGGGGAAATGCCCGTTGCACGCGCTTTACGGAGGCCGGCCAAGATGCCGGATCGGCATCTTCCAGGTTACCCAGGTTCTCCGTCTCGATGCTCTTGATAAAGCAGCCGCCATAAAGCACCCGTTCCCGTGGGAACCAGACTACAATATTATCGGAAGTATGTCCGGGACCGGGATAAAAGGTCTTCAGTTCCAGGTCTCCGAAACGGAAGGTTGTATCTTTACCCATGATGAATGCTGCCCGCTCCTCTCCTTTCAGCGCACACAAGCTGTCGGTCTGCCGGGTGGCATAAGTGCGGATCCCCCGCGCCTTCAGCTTGTTGAGTCCGGCCGTGCGGTCTTTGTGAAAATGGGTGGCGATACAGGCGATCACCTTTGTTTTATGCAACCTTTCAATACTGTCGATCAGCGGTAGGGTCTGCGTGGTATCCCAGGGCACATCGATCATAACAATACCCTGCGTCGTAACGGCATACAAGCTGTTGGATGGATAAGTGCTGCCGTCGTCAAGAGTGCCGTAAGTAGTGTAAATGAAAAAATGCTTGTGGTCCAGTGGCGCGATCTGCAGCCGGGGATGTTGCTGCGCCCCGGCTTGCCCTGCAATAAGCCAAAGTATCAGTATCAGGCTTAAGTGCCGTAAATGTCTCATGCGGCAAAATAACTGCAAAAAAAGCGCATCCGGTGGATGCGCTTTCTGAAAAAAGGCTTAAATTAATTTAGTTTACCGCTACACCCACAGCCTCCATTTCGTAGACTTGCTTGGGTTCTGTTATTTTGGCAATGGCTTCGCGGGAAGCGCCTGCATCCTCCAGGTAATGTTTTTGCTCAGCTACGCTCAGCGTTTTTTGGGTTACCACTCCGCTCACTACTACCTGTCTGCCCGTAATATCTTTGGGTAAAACGAAGGCATGATCCTTCACTTTCACCAGCACGTCGTAACCATCACGCTTGTCCATACCGACCGTCATCCAGCAACCTTCCTTTTGGCACACTTCCTTAGCCATACCTACCAGTTGCAGCGTCGCGCTTTGTTGTCCCTGCATGATTGTAGCCAGGCGGTGCGTAGAATAAGGTTTTACCGGTGGCGCTACTGTACCGTAAACTTTGGCCTGGGAAACGGCTGTTGCTGTTTGCGCCATTGCCGGCACCACGCCGAAAGACGCCGAAAGCAAAGAGCAGAGTATGATTTTTTTCATCATATAATGTTTGATTTTGAGTTGGGGCCGTCACCGGCATAATGCTTCTTTCCATAAGACATAACGGCAGGCACAAACGTTGGGCCTAGTCGTCGTCGTTTTTCCGTTTGAAATCACCGCGTTTCCAGGCATTGAAAAATTCGCCCCATTTGAAGGGATTAAAGATACCGATGGGTCTTTGCTGGCCATAGTAATATCCCTGCCGGGCCTGCTCGGCCTGGTAATAAGCCTGGTTTTCGCGGCCATCCTTGGGTGTGAATTGTCTTAGGTAAGCCATGGCTCGCTTGCTGGTGTTTTTCTGCGCTACAGCATATTTATCGTCTGGTATTTCCCAGTATTTGAAAGCATAGTCGAATTCATCTCCGTAAGGCAAGGGCCTGATGATGGTCTCCGCCAGGTAAAAAGTATCCTGGACCATCAGCTGCACCATGTTAAAATACTGACCGTCAATGTCGCGGGGAATCGCATATTCCTTAGAGCGGAAGCCGACGGCCGAAAACTTAAGGGTATCGCCTTTGGAGCAAACCAGGGAGAAAACACCATATTTGCTGGAATAAGCACCCCTGTCCTTGTTCTTTACCTCCACAGTCACGTCAGGCACGGCACGAAGGCTGTCGGCCGTCATAGTCACACCGGAGATCTGGATCACATTGTCCCAAAAAGGCTTTTGTGCTTTTGCCGGGAGGGTAAAAAGGCAGACCAGCAGGGTCGCAGCAAACAATCGATAATGGCTTCTCATCTGCAAACAAAAGTAAGATAAAGGTTGCAAATGCAACGTTTCCGTATCACTAATTCCAATATAATTATAGCAGTAGCGGTTCTTTAAACAGGAAGTTAAACCGTAACTTTGCCCCGCTGCACCGGAGTTGCGGCCTGTGACGGGCGCAACTGTTATTCCGGGCTAATATTTATACACATGATCACTGAAGAAGCTGTACTGAAAGCGCTGACCAATGTAGACGACCCCGATCTGGGAAAGGACCTCGTGACCCTCAACATGATAAAGGACATCAAAATAGAGGACAAACAGGTTTCCTTTACTGTAGAACTGACCACGCCGGCTTGTCCTATGAAGGATATGATCCGCTCGGCCTGTGTGAACGCCGTAAAAATATTTGTCGATAAAGAAGCCCAGGTAACCGTAAACATGACCGCCCGGGTAAACTCCAACCGTAAGGATGGCGGTACCGTATTGCCCGGAGTGAAAAATATTATCGCTGTAGCCTCGGGTAAAGGCGGTGTAGGCAAATCTACCGTATCGACCAACCTGGCGCTGGCGCTGGCCCGGGAAGGGGCAAAGGTGGGCATACTGGACGCCGATATTTATGGCCCCTCTACGCCAATGATGTTTGGCCTGCAGGGCGAACGGCCTATGATGCGAGATGTTGACGGCAAGGGTATGATCGAACCGGTGGAACGCTTCGGCGTCAAAGTAATGTCGATAGGCCTGCTGGTCGACGAAAAGCAGGCCGTGATCTGGCGGGGCCCTATGGCTACATCGGCCCTGCGCCAGTTCATCAGCGATGTGTACTGGGGCGAGCTGGATTACCTTATCCTGGACCTGCCGCCCGGCACCGGCGATATACACCTGACCATGGTGCAGACCATACCGGTTACCGGCGCCGTAATCGTGACCACACCACAGGCTGTGGCCATGGCCGATGCCAAGAAAGCGATGATGATGTTCAAACAGGGCCAGATCAATGTACCCATCCTGGGCGTGGTGGAGAACATGTCTTACTTTACCCCGGCCGAACTACCGGAGAACAAGTATTATATTTTTGGAAAAAATGGGGGCAGGCACCTGGCCGAGCAGTTTGAAGTGCCTTTCCTGGGAGAGATACCCATTGTACAAAGCATCAGAGAAGGCGGCGATAAAGGCTTCCCTGCGGTGCTGAACGATGAGCCCGTAAGCAGGCAGGCATTCCTGGATATAGCAGCCAATGTGGCCCGCAATATAGCCATGCGTAATGCCAACCTCGATCCGACAAAAGTATCCGTGATCAACGTGAATTAAATACACAAGCTACCCATACAAATAACAGGCGCGGGAACGATCGTTCCCGCGCCTGTTTGCTTTTTTATCTCCGGCGGCACATTTGCCGGCAGCGCTACAGTTATTCTTCAATGCCGAAATGCGCCTTGGCAGTAGCATCCAGCGCCTCGTAGAATTCCTCGCCATATTTACGGATGAGCGGCTCCTTCAGGAATTGGTACACCGGCACCTTCAGCGACTTGCCCAGCTTGCAGGCCGGCTTGCAGAGGGTTTCCCTGGGTTCGTAATTGAGGGCTTCAAAGGTATCATATTCGGTAATGCGTATCGGGAACAGGTGACAGCTGATCGGCTTTTTAAACCCTATCTTGCCTTCCTTATACACATGCTCGATGGCGCACTTGACGATCCCCTTTTCATCGTAATAGCCATACACACAAATTCCGCCATTAAGCGTGGGTGTAACCAACCCATACTCATCGTCGAAGGTATGGGTGCCTTCTTCCTCAATATGCGCAATGGCCTTGGGGCTCAGCAGGTGGCGGATCTGCGGGTAGATATCTTCAATGATACCGGCTTCTTCCTGCGTAATGGGCGCACCGGTATCACCATCGACGCAGCAGCCGCCCTTGCATTTATCGAGGTTACAAACGAATTGCTTTTCCACCACTTCGTCGCTAACCAATATATTATCTATCGCAATCACGTCTTCTTTTTTTATCAACAAAAAAATATTTCATCTGGCTATGCCCACACCCTGTTGCTGAGCGTGTCGTAGCACCTGCTTACCTATGGTCCTTTCGATAAACTCAAGGACCGAAGTTCTTTGCACTCAGAACTCGTAACCGATATCTCTCCGGTATTGCTTTCCTTCAAAGTTAATCTTTTCGGCATTAAGATACGACTGGGCCAATGCTTCTTTCAGACCGGCGCCGTACGAAGTGATTGCCAGCACGCGACCGCCGCTGGTAAGCACTTCCTCTTCCTTCAGCGTAGTACCGGCATGAAACAGCAAGCTACCTTCGGTTGTCTCCAGACCGCTCATTACCTTTCCTTTGGCATAATCGTCGGGATAGCCCTGCGATACCAGCATTACGGTACAGGCCGCTTTATCGCTATGCTGCACGGTTACCTCATGCAACCTTCCGGCATCCATATCGCGGATAAGGGCTACGAGGTCGTTTTCCAGCCGGGGCATCACCACCTCCGTTTCCGGATCGCCCATACGGCAGTTGTATTCGATCACAAAGGGTTCGCCGTCTACATTGATCAATCCAAAGAAAATAAAGCCCTGGTAAACGATCCCTTCGGCCGCCAGGCCCGCTACGGTTGGCTTTACGATACGTTCTTCTACTTTTTCCATAAAAGCACCTTGAGCAAAAGGTACCGGTGACACGGCGCCCATGCCGCCGGTATTGGGCCCTGTATCACCCTCTCCTACCCGCTTATAGTCTTTGGCTTCGGGCAACAATACATAATTACGGCCGTCGCTGAGCGCAAAAACGGACACTTCCACACCCGTGAGGAATTGCTCCACCACCACTTTTTTACCGGCATCGCCAAAGCGCGATTCCTTGATCATAGCGGCAAATACGGATTTGGCCTCTTCTATATCGCTGGTGATCACCACGCCTTTGCCCGCGGCCAGGCCGTCGGCTTTCAGTACGATAGGTGTGGTATGTTGCTCCAGGTACACCAATCCCTCTTCAAAATTGCTTTCATCAAATTCGTGGTAGGCAGCCGTAGGAATGTCATGGCGCTGCATGAATTTTTTGGAAAAAGCCTTGCTGCCTTCCAGCTGCGCCCCGTCTTTAGAAGGACCGGCGACAATAATGTGCTGTAACTCAGGATCATTTTTGAAAAAATCCCAGATGCCAGCCACCAGCGTGTCTTCACCACCCGGGAACAACAACCCTATTTCTTCTGCAAGGCAAAATGCTTTGATCGCCCCGAAATCGGTAAGCGGAAGACTCACATTGGTACCATAAGCGCGCGAACCGGCATTTCCCGGTGCTATGAAAAGGCGGGAACATTCAGGGCTCTGCGCCAGTTTCCAGGCAATGGCACATTCCCGGCCGCCTGAGCCTAAAAGCAATATATTCATTTTTGAAACAGGTAAATTTAAAGAGGCACAAAGGTAAATAATATCGCGGGCCTTAGCGCCACAAAAGGCCAAAACCCCGAAAAATCGGACATGAAGCAAAGCGGGCTGTCCCTATAAAGGAGCAGCCCGCCTAATTTCTCATCAAAAGATACTTCTGGTTAATTATTAAAATGTTGATCCATGGCATTATGCCCGGCAATGCTGCATTAAAGTCGAATATTTGTTTTAAGCCCGGGTGCGTTGGCCACAAAAAAACAGTGGAGCATTGTTTTTTTGCC
The DNA here is from genome assembly GCF_003545715.1 of Taibaiella koreensis. Classification (GTDB taxonomy): domain Bacteria; phylum Bacteroidota; class Bacteroidia; order Chitinophagales; family Chitinophagaceae; genus Taibaiella; species Taibaiella koreensis. The sequence continues at coordinate 83,489 of NZ_QVNU01000007.1, read as the reverse complement.
GCCTTTTTTCTTTCTTTTTTGGCGGAGCAACTTTTCTCATGAGCACCACAACAAGCAATAAATATAGATGCGAATAAAAAAGAAAAGATATTGACACCAAATGAAAAAACGGGTACGCAAGCGTGCTAACTAGTATTTATAGACACACAAAACTTTGTCTAGTCAGAAAAAACTATTTACTCCAACCAGTCGACCTGCAGGTAGTCGGCATCACCCTCGGTATTTTTGATGTCCACAAAGCCTGCATTGGTACCTTTCAGGTCCTGGGCAGGAATGTTGAACACCTGAACATCGTTGACAAAGCCGATCCAGCGGTTGCCCCGCTGCTCGAGACGCAGCTCGTTCCAGTTGCCGTTGCGGGCTACATTGGGATTGGTTTGCGGTTCCACCAGGGTCTGCACATCGGAACCATAGCCATTGCCGCCTTCGTCGTACAAGGCATAGTAGCCGTCGTAGTCGATGGTAAAGCTGTAGCCGTAGCTGCCCACGCTGCTGTTGTCGCCAAACAGCAGGCCCATATTGTTGTTGGAGCGTATACGGGTGTAAATGGTAAAATCGTTGTAGCGGTTAAACCCGATGAACTTGGACACATAATAGGCCTCTGTCGCATCATCGTTGTAGTCAAACATATAGATCCCGCTGTTGATGCTGCCATAAGCGTTATTGGCCGGATCGGCAAAATTCCAGCCCATGCGGTTATCGGTAAACTCATCTACAAAGCTACGCTGCGTGGGGTAAGGATAAGGATCGTGGCGTCCCCGCTCACAGGAGGAAAAAAACAAAACCAGGCCTGTTATCGCCAATAAAGAAGCTATCTTTCTCATTGTTCATCTGATTGTTAGTGCAAAGCTATGACAAGGGTCAAGTAAAAAGGTTTAAGCGGTTAAACTTAAACCTTTTTTTATCGTTTACCGGCAGGGGTGCTTTATGCAGCAATGGCCAGGCCAGGTGGCGCTTAGTGTAATGCGTCCAATGCCTCTTTGAGGCGACGGACACCCTCCTGAAGGGTTTCCATCGAGGCGGCAAAAGAGAAGCGGATACAATGCTCGTCGCCGAAGGCAGCGCCGCTGACGCCGATGACATGTGCGGTATTCAGCAGGTACATGGCCATATCGTCGGCATTGTTGACCACAGCTGCGCCATTGGATTTGCCGTAAAAAGAAGAAATATCGGGAAAAGCATAAAAAGCCCCCTCGGGATCGCTGATGCGCACGCCATCGATAGCCTGCAATGCCGGTATAATAAATTCCTTTCTTTCCTTGAAGGCTTTCACCATATCGAAGGAGGGCGTAAGATCGGCCAGCAATGCGGTAATCGCCGCTCTTTCCGCGATCGAGTTGGCGCCGGAGGTAAACTGGCTCTGCAGCTTGTCGCAGGCCTTCACCAGCTCAACGGGGCCGGCCATATAGCCGAGACGCCAGCCTGTCATCGCAAATCCTTTGGAGAAGCCATTGACCAGGACTACACGGTCTTTTATCGCTTCAAATTGTGCGATGCTTTCGTGCTTACCTACGTAATTGATGTACTCGTAGATCTCGTCGCTGATGATCACGATATCGGGATATTTTTCGAAGACTCCGGCCAGGGCTTTCAGCTCCTCTTTGGAATAGACCGCGCCGCTGGGATTGCAGGGCGAGGAGAAGATGAAAAGCCGCGTACGCTTTGTGATGGCGGCTTCCAGCTTCGCGGGCGTGATCTTGAAATGATCTTCAATGCCGCAGGGAACAAATACATTCTTTCCTTCGGCCAGGCTTACCAGCGAAGCATAGGTAACCCAGAACGGCGTGGGAATAATAGCTTCGTCGCCGGGGTTCACGATGCTTAATATCGCATTGGCCAGCACCTGCTTGGCTCCCGTACTTACGATGATCTGCTCGGGTGTATACTCCAGGTGATTGTCGCGCTGCAGCTTGGTTACGATGGCCTGCCTCAGCTCGGGGAAACCGGCTATAGGCGGGTATTTGGTATAGCCCTCTTCCATGGCCCTGTCTGCAGCGTCTATAATATGCTGTGGTGTTTTAAAATCGGGCTCGCCCAGGCTCAGATCGATGACTTGTACGCCCTTTGCCTTTAATTCGCGGCCCAGCTTGGCCATAAGTATCGTTTGCGGTTCGGAAATACGGTCAAGTCGTTTCGCTAGTTGCATGTAAGATTGTTTATGTTCAAAATATCCCCCTCCCCCTAAAAAAACGGATGAACGAAGGTAAGGAGTTTTGACTATGCAACAGCATTATAAAACCATTGTAATCAATGCGGGGCACCCTTTGGATAAGCCCGTTGCAGCGACCTGCAAAACGGCACCCAGGTGTTAACTCTTTTTTAGGAAAAAACACACCGGCGTACCGGCCAACCCCGGGATATCGGGATATAATAAAAAGGCGCCACGGTTTGCGACGCCTTCTTCTCTGGCATAATAACAGGGCCTAATCTTTTTTCTTCGGTGGGCTATGATGCTCTTTCTTGTTATGGGTAACATCACTGCCTTTATCCTCCTGCTCTTCGCCCGTTCTATTGTCGAGGTTATCGCGCACCTCGGGCCGGCTCTTCCTGTTGTCGGGATTCATCTGCTTTTCCGGTACCTGTGGTTTGGTATTTTTCATAATCGCTCTTGTTTAAATGTTGAACGAAACGCGTTGTTTCCGGCATAGCGTATTCTTGTGCTACGGCGGCAGCTATAAGTACAACCACGACGGGGAAAAGTTGATATGGTTTTCATAAAGACGGACCGGAAAAAGTGCGCTGTCTTTTAGCATTTCCTTCGCTGAAATTCCCATGAAACAGGTATAGTTCCCATCGCAAATGGTTCCTAGCTTAGCCGTTAAAATATAAGACATGAAGAAAAAGCCCGTAAAGTCAAAACTGATGCTTGGCAAAAAGACCATTATCGCATTGAACGACAAGAAAACACAGTCGGTCGTAGGCGGCGTTAATTCGCTGGAATACGCAACCCGCTGCTGCTGCGACCAGCAAGCTATTGCTGAGTAATAACAGGATTGCAGGAGCTGTCCAAAAAAGTTTCAAGCCTGCAACATTGCGCGTAGTCAATATAAGCAGGCTTGAAACTTGATTTTTGCCGTATTCCGGATCGCTCTTTTAAGCCAGTCGATCAATATTTTCCATAGCCGAATATTTCGCTATCGTCTGCCTGCACTATAAAAGGCTCTGCTATGAATTGCTTGCGGTATTCGTTGGTCTTTACCCAATGAATGATCCAGCAGATGAGCGCTACCAACCGCGCTACCGTACCTGCCAAGGGAATAACAGAACAGCAGTTAAGGATGCAATAAGCCTTGCCCGGGCCCCGCGTAGTTTCGGCAGCCTCTATACCCCGTGCCCGCAACTCCCGCTGGATCGAATCGGCCAGCCGGTTGACGACGATGAACTGCCATACGATATTGAAAAAGGGAATGAACAGCAGCCATACCTGGCCGGGCGGCATACGCCGGTTTTCGGGCTGTAGGGCCTTGAAGGTGTTTTGTAAGGTGATCAGGTAGAAGACGAAAGGGACGACCAGGAGGGCCAATATGACCAGGGCGACCAGAAGGGCTTCAAGCCCGGATGGGAAAAGGTTGTAAGGTATATCCATGGTGAGGAAGGTTACATTAAAAATCGACCGGTCCCGCATTGAGCGGATTAATTATAGTTCTTATCCAGCTCCGAAAGCAGCTCGGCCAAACCCATATATTCTTTGGCGGCTTTGCGCCATTTCTTTTTCCGGGACTTATACTCCGGGTTGTCGGCAAAATTCTTAACGCCTGCTTTGATCAGGTTGATCATGGTGTTGTCGAAATCGGCCAGAGCCTCCACCGTTTTCTGGTGGTATTTTTTCAGTAATTCGAGCGATTCTGCTGTCATGGGTTTTGATGTTACGTTAAATACGGTGATCGGGTATGCGAATATAGCATAACAGGTTTATAATAAATAACTTTATCCCGCTACGCAGGCGGCTGAATTTGCTATAATTATTCCCTGCTTAATTTACAATATTTATCACCCATTTTTTTCTTTAACAACACGCGAGAGGATCGTGTGCCCAACCCTACATGGTATTTAGGCTTGTTTGTACACCAGCAGGGGCACAAACCCTTTATGCACTATCATCAATAATCCGCTCCTTTATTTACGTTGTCGCCTATATTCATAAACTATAAAGACAGAACTGGTTATCTTAGCGTTTTTTATAAAAACCAATAACGGAAGATGGAAAAAATAGAGCATATCAACTACATCAAATCGCCTGCTGCAAAAGTCTACGAAGCATTAACTACGCGAGAAGGTCTCGCGGCTGTCTGGACAACGGAACTCATTGTTAAGCCAGAATTGGAATTTGTCAATGAATTTGATTTTGGAGATAACTATGGTACAAAAATGAAAATAACGGAATTGTCTGCGAATAAAAGAATTGTGTGGGCATGTATCGAATCTGACCCTGAGTGGGTTGGAACAGGCATTTCTTTTGACCTGACAGAGAAAGACGGAACAACGGCCGTGGTTCTCAAACATTTCGACTGGCGCAAGCTTACCGAATTTTACCAATGGTGTAATTATAACTGGGCAATGTTTCTATTAAGCCTTAAAAGCTATTGCGAAGATGGTGAAGGGACACCCTATCAGAAACGAAAATTCTAGCGACTGGACTGCCATGACCAACGTTCAAACACTTACTGACGCATGAATCCTCAACCAGTCGTAGCGAGACGCTAGGACTGGTTGAGGATAGCTGTTTCTTTAGCGGCACATACGAAGGCGCGTGCGCCAGCACGGGGAATAAACGTCCTTTAAAAAATGAAATAACGTCAAAATAAATGCAAAAATTAGCTACCCTATCGCTTTTGTTTATATTCATTTTTGCCATACCGGTTTGTGGTCAACACCCCGAATTGGGAAAAAAAATAATAGACTTAAAAACTTTTTCCGTAAAATTCAATGTATATGAATTTTATAAAAATCAAATCGAAACGCACCAAAAATCATTAGCGTTATATTCTCAAAGAAAAACAAAAGAAGCATTCTCCGAAGAATTACTGAAAGACTATAAATTTCTTGAAAACATAGATACTTTATTTGTTGATAACAATATATATCTTCTGCTTTACGAAATGAAGGGAATGAACACAAAAGACACTTTGGCAACATTCGAAGGTATAAGATTTCAAAAATTGGATATGGCAGCTAATGATAAAAATGAATTTCAATCTTTGAGAGCTACTTCGGAAACTTATAAAGACGACAAGAAAAACTTCTACGCGTTAAAACACAAATTAGAAAACGTTTATGGTAAACCTCAAATAATAGAAGAAACACTTCAACACGGAGAATATTATGAATGGGTTACTGATGACTTTATCATCAATTTGACGTTGGGCAAAGATGAAGGAGAAAATGGCGTTATGAGTTTTCCGGCCAAATTGTACTTAACCAAGAAGAGTGAATATGAAAATTTGAAGGCTAATTTTATTGGTAAATCCAAGTATTATTGGATTTATTAACCCAATGTCGTTTCGTTAAAAAATAAGGTATCCATAGCATTTCAAAATTTCTTCCTGCGAGGGCAATATCTTGAGCTAAGGGAACAGCTTTCTCTTAACCTGTACAAATATCCTTTTTCAACAGGACGAAATCCTTCATTCGCAAGCTGCGCAAGCGATTCGGGATGACAACGGCGCGTTTACCGTTATGTTAGCCCAAACCTAAACATACCATTTATGCTGACAGCTGCGGGCGCCACCGAAGCATCTCAATACCTTTGAACAATTGAAGACACTGATCCGAAAGATGCAGACGATCAAGGTCCGCTGTCAGCTACCGGCATATGCCTTTAGCGGGAGAGACGATTCTAATGTGCGCCGGCAAGGGATTCACTTTATAGCACATCGGGATTCAAAAAAATTTTGAAAATCAAATAACCGGCGTATCTTTGTACTGTAATAATAATAATTACAGTATGAATAACGGACGATTCGCAACGGCTTTACACATCCTTACGCTTTTGGAATTTAATAAAGGTGAGCTGCTTTCTTCCGAGTTCATTGCCGGCAGCATTAATGTGAACCCTGCTATCGTGCGTAAAGAGATCGGCAACCTGCGGGCATTGGGCTTTATCGAAAGTAAGGAAGGTAAAGGCGGCGGCTATATGCTGGGTAAGGCTTCGTCAAAAATTACCCTGTCTGAGGTGTACAAAGCCGTAAACGACACACCCCTACTAGGCAGGTCGAACGACCCCAATCCCGACTGCCCCGTAGGCAAACAGATAAACGGCCATCTGAAAGACCTGTTCCGCACCGCAGATAACCTGTTTTTGAAACAACTCGGAAAGATAACCGTGAAAGATTTTGCAAAGAAGTTTCAATAATTGATATAGCAAACAGGATACCATTTGCTTCTAAAATAACAGCTGCCGGGCTTGTCGAAGCATCACTGTCCTTTACCTTCGGTGAGAAAAGTTCGGCAAGCTCAAAGACCGGCTTTATTTCCTATATCCGGATAGTCAAAATTTTTTTTATCTAAAACTGTAACAAAAACTATAACAGTATTAATAACCACTTAAAATCAAAACATGAAAGTAGCCTTGATTGGAGCCACAGGCTTCGTAGGAACCGCCATTTTAAATGAGCTTATTGAAAGAGGTCACCAGGTAACGGCCATCGCACGCCATCCAGAGCAAATACCGCAGCATAGCCTCATCGTTCGCAAACCAACAAATGTATTGGATGCAGCAGCAGTAGCCGAGGCCGTAAAGGCCAATGACATTGTGATCAGCGCTTACAACCCTGGATGGACCCACCCGGATCTGTATCATGAATTCCTGCGGGGCTCCGCTGCCATTCAGGAAGGTGTAAAAAGATCTGGCGTGCAGCGCCTGCTGGTGGTTGGCGGCGCCGGAAGCCTTTTTGTTGCGGAAGGCCTGCAAAAAGTAGATACCCCCGACTTCCCGGCTGAATGGAAGCCCGGCGCCCTGGCAGCAAGGGATTATTTGAATATCCTGAAAGAGGAAAAGGAATTGGATTGGACCTTTTTAAGCCCTGCCCTTGAAATGCACCAGGGCACTTCCGGCGAAAGAAAAGGGACTTACCGTACCGGGCTGGACACACCCGTCTATAATGAAGAAAAAAGAAGCATCATTTCTGTGGAAGACGTCGCTGTAGCCATTGTAGACGAAATAGAAAGTCCGGAATATAGCCGCAAACGCTTTACTGTCGCTTATTAATGCCTTGGAAGAATAAAACTGCTGCAACGCTAAGGCCATCAAAGCCAATATTCCACCCTGGGATTTGAAACAGCCCTCCAGCTAAGCACCAGAGTAGCGGCGGGCGCTATGGAATGGCATTAACCACTGAAGCAATAACATTACCATTCAGACAGGGCAGAGCTTGCCTTTGCCCTGTTTTTCATCCAAGCCTGGTATTGCCGTTTTCATCGTGGTAAGCAGCCTGGGCATATTCACCAAAAGGAATATTTTCAAAAGTGACCGTACTTGTACCGTTGGTGATCCTGGCGCTTAATCGTTTAAATGCCTTCGCCTGCTCTTTCGGGAAACCTTCAGCCTTGTTGTATAGATTGAAATTAATTGCTCCCTTTGAATTTTTAATTCCGGTAACCGTTATTTTAAGATGGGTTACCGTTGCCGTTTGAAACGCGGTAACGAAAAGAAAAGTCGAAAGAAAAAGTGCTGTCGCCAAAAGGTGTTTGTAAGTGAAACGCTTCATGATAAAGGCTTTTGAAATGTCTTTAGAAGTGCTGATGAAAAAAGTCCAAAACTCATAATAGATACAAATGCGCGGGTGGTGTGATAGACTTCCCAACGATTTCGGATGGCTTCCCAATTGGCCGGCGCTGTATCGGCTGTCCATTGTTTTATTTGGTTGTCAATAGGAACTTCAATACCGACAGTTATTATCAGCACAACAATAAGCAGCGCCAATGAAAAAACAAGCAGATAAAAACCAAGCGATTTTTTTTGCTCATACTTCCACGCGGAAATTGTCATGGATAAAATGCATGCGGGCATGATCACCTTCATTGGGTTTGCCACATTGCCGATTATTGTTTTACCTATGTGAATGAATTCCGCCACTGAAAAAGTTTCCATTGTTCTGCTCATCGAGAACCATGTTCCCCAAAACAGACCCGTAATAAGCATTAGCAGCACGAGTGCGATAAAATGAGAGAGTTTCCTTATCATAAAATTCGATTTTAAAGGAAGTTTTTTTAAAAGCTGCGATGACGATGTCTTCTTGTTTTTTTACTTAATGAAATGCAGGTAGGCCATTGTTGCAAAAACAGCAGAAAAGACTTGTAAAACGTTTCTCAGTGTAGTCCACTTAAGCCAGGTTTTTGTTCTCGTTAAAAGTGCTGGTGTTTGGGGCGCATCGGCCGGCATCCTGGCAAAAATCAATATCTCCTTAACGAAGTACAGCCCGGTGGATACGCCATTAAGAACAAAACATGCCAATGCTATAAGCATATAAGTTCTGATATCCGGATATCCCCAATTCATGATTAAGCTTGCAATGGAGGATATGAGCGATAATGCCATAATGGGCAGCCAAAATATCCGGGATGCTTTACTTTGCCGGCGTATGCGTTCAAATGAAGCCGGCGGGTTTTCAAACCATCGGGGCATTGCATAAAGGCGCTGGAGCCAAGAGGCGGCAACGACTATCCACAAAACCACCGTCGTGATCAATAATACTATCATGTTCATAATTTCAATTTATGGGTTATCGTTATTTAAATCAAGTGACTATCCGGATATAGGAAACAGGATACAATTTGCTTCTACATAACGGTTGCTGAGCTCGTCGAAGCACCATCTTGTCCTTTTGACAAGCTCAAGGACCGGCTCTGTTTCCTATATCCGGATACTCAGATTAAATCATTACTGCGCCACCAGCAATATCCAGTACCGTACCGGTAATCCACGAGGCGTTTTCCGATGCCAGGAAAATAGCAGCGTTTGCAACATCTTCAGGCGTGCCCAGGCGCTTGATGGGATGGTAATCAACCATTGCTTTTTGCTGTCCTTCGGGTATGCGACTGATATTGCGTTCTGTCAGGATTGTTCCGGGAGCAATGCAATTCACATGAATCCCATACGGCCCTACCTGCGCCGCAACATCCTGGGTAAGCATTGTAATGGCGGCTTTTGCGGCGCCGTAAGGTATGGGCGCCATAGCGTGTGGCCTGCGTCCTGCTGAGGACGACATCGTAATGATGTGCCCGCTTTTGCGTTTCTTCATGGCGGACAAAAAGCTTTTAAGCGTTAAAAAAGTAACCGTTAAGTTACCATCTACTGAAGCCCGCCAACCCTCTTCGGGAATTTCTTCAAGTGGCGCCGGTGGCGTAAAACTTCCACCTGCATTAGCTACAAGAATATCTACTTCGCCTAAGTCCTTTTGAATCTGTTCGCGCATGGCTTCTATTTCATCAAACTTATTTAAGTCGGCTATTGCTATAGTGGCATCGCCACCCAATGCAGCAATAACATCTTGTACCTTTTTAAGCGCAAGCCCATCTCTTCCGTGCAAAACCACTTTGGCGCCGTGTTTCGCAAACGCTATTGCAGTGGCTGCTCCTATTCCTCTCGAGCTGCCTGTTACCAATACTACTTTATCTTTAAAATGACTTTCCGTTATTAGATTTTCCATTGTTCTATTATTTATTGTTGTATGATTTATTTAACTGTTTTGGTTCCCATTTAGTTTGCGATGCAAACCAAATTGTCAAAAAAAATATCTTGTTATAAGTGCAGGTATTTTTTTATGGCTTCAATATAACTTTCGAAGGCTTCTTTGCCTTTTATTGTTAGTCTGCAAATCGTTTGCGGATAGTTGCCTTTGGAGGTCTTTTCGACTTCAATATATCCGGCTTCATTCAACTTTTTTATCTGGTGACTTAAATTACCCTGTGTTGTACTGGTGTTTTCCATCAGATACTTAAAATCGGCTTGCTTAACTTTTATAAGAATTGAAACAATTGCCAAACGTACAGGTACATTGAGCACCGGATCAAGTTCGCTATACATTTTCGAAGTTATTTGGATGAAAATTTCAATAAATAACCGGGAATGATATAGCCTAAAATGAAGGCAATGCCATGAACCAATACCTTATACTCATCGGCCAGGTATACCGTAATAATTGCAGCAATGAACAACACAAAGCCACCTAGGATCAGGGGACTAAACCTCATTACAAGTCCCGATGCTGCCGTTCCGATCGCTGCAATGATTAACGTGTAAGTGAATGGCACATGATGTTGCGATACATTAATGAATACAACCGCAAAAAATGAAAAGCCCAGCACCAGCCACATTTTGTACAGAAAATCTGTTAAGTAAGAAATTGTAGCAACGGAAACCTTTTGCCTGTAGTAAATGATGGTGATAACGATTCCGCAAAATGCAAAAATGGGAAACGGCAAAAAATAGAATTGCGTTAATGTATAGTGCTGCAGAATGAAGAAAAGGAAACTGGCTATTGCAACCAGCCAGCCCCAAAGTAAAAAAGAAAAGCTGTTCTGCCTGATGTTCCCTTTAGTCATTGCAATTGCATCTGCAATCAATTGCAAACCTTCTTGTGGCGAAAGGGATTTTTCTTCCATTTCCATAAAAAATTCAGCTTTTGATGTACAAAACTAATTCAGTCTGCAATACAAACCAAATTTCAGGAACACTTTTATTTTAAGTGCCTATCGCACTATAGGGAACAAAAGAATCGCCGGTCTTAAAGCCTATCCAAAAAAGACCGCTCAAGGAGCCTGGCAGTATACTGTAAGCTACTGCGGGCCGGCAGGGCAAAAGACATACGTAAAACCAGCGTCTATTTGCTATTTTTGCAAGTTCAAAAACCATTGAAGTACGCAAGCTCATTAGTCTTTCTGCGTGTTATTCGCTTTACTTTTCAGGCACTTAAGAGATGAATAGATTCCTGTTTATAATTGCAATGCTGGTATTCTCGATAAAGTTATCGGCGCAGGTGCAAACCGACATGTATCAATACAACATTGATTTATTGAATGTGCGCGAGGATAAAGTTCAGGTTACCTTATTGCCGCCCAAAAACCATTTGCGGGAGGGCAAATTTGTTATACCCAGAATGGTTCCGGGCTACTACGATGCATTGAATCTTGGTCAATATATTTCGGAATTTCAAGCCTTTAATAAAAAGGGAACGCCCATAGCTGTTAACAGATCAGATACCAATACCTGGGTAATACCTGATCTGGAGCATATTGCTGCTATAACCTATAAGGTATCTGGTGGCTGGCGCCACTTGCTGGAACATACGCCGGGTGCCAAATCGCCCGAAAGCATGTTTAAAAAAGACAGCGTCTCCATCATTAATTATAGTTCTGTGGCAGGGTATTTCGAAGAAATGCCCCCCAGGCCTTACCAGGTTACGATAAAAAAGAACCGGGGGTTTTATGCTTCATCTGCTTTGAACTACAGGCAGCAGAACGATACGACAGATATTGTTTCGGCAGCAGATTACCGTCGCCTGGTTGATGCTCCTGTACTGTATTGCGTACCGGATACGACCTGGACACAGGTAGGCAATACGAAAGTCCTGGTTTCTTTTTATTCAAAGGAACATTCATCTTATTCGAAAGTTTTAGCGGCTAAACTGAAAACCATTTTATTTCACCAACAGGCCTATCTTGGCGGCAGGCTGCCCGTCGATAGATATGCGTTTCTGATTTATCACGAAAAGATCCCGAAAGGATTATTAGCCGATGGCCTTGAACACAACAATTCTACCGTATGCCTGTATGGTTCGGCAACGCTCGATAAACTCCCGGAAGCCTTGATAGGTGTTGCTTCGCATGAATTTTTTCACATCCTCACGCCACTTAATATCCATGCTGAGGAGGTACAGCATTTTAATTTTCTCAATCCTGTATTGTCACGACATCTCTGGCTTTACGAAGGGATGACGGAGTATGCGACAATACACATGCCCGTAAAGCAGAAAATGATCAGTATTCAGGCCTTTCTCAAAACGGTTGAGGCGAAAATTAAAGGCATGGATGGATTCGACAATACACTATCGATGACTGAAATGAGTACCAATGCCATTAAGATGCAGGATCAGTACATGAATTTTTACCAGAAAGGCGCCTTAATTGGTTTATGCCTTGATATTCGCCTGCGGGAGCTATCCAATGGAAAGATGGGGACGCAGGAATTGATGCAAAAGCTGATTAAAAAATATGGTCCTGAAAAGGCCTTTAAAGATGCGGATCTGTTTCAAGTAATGACAGCATTGACCTTTCCTGAAATTCGCCGGTTTTTTAAAGATTATGTAGAAGAGGGGCAACCCATTCCCCTGAAAGAGAGCTTGCAAAAGGTAGGATTGGATTATGATGACGTACAAAAAACCGTTACCGAAATGAGCAATCCTTCCCCAGGTCAAATTTCATTGAGAAAAGCATGGATCAACCAATAAGACAGATCAGGCTTCCGAAAATAATGGTTGACCCACATTATGGTAATGGCTAATAAGGAATAATTCCCTTCTTTAACCTTAAAACCACCTTCCGGATCTGTGGTAAAAAAAGAAGAACAGCTATAATGAAAATTAAACCCACAAGCATCAGATCGTAATAATCCCGTGTGGCCCGAGCCAATATCTGTTGCCCTACAAGCTTATTAAAAAACGCTCCTGAAGCGCCTTTTGCCGTATAAATATCGCTGCCTGCATTGATATATTTGTTTTGAATGTCCAGTAGGGTAACAGGCAATTGCGGGTTCGTTTCCGTTAGTGTTTCCCGAAGCTTCTCTCTAACCGCGGATTTGGAAAATAATTGAATTTCGTTATTCAGCACCAGACTGGTTGTGAAACCGGTGAACCGTGCCAATATGCCGATAAGTGACGCGTTCAACGCAATCTTTGGCGGTGCCGCGGAGCTGGTAAAGGAAACAATGGGAACAAATAAAACGCCTGTTGCCACACCATAAATAAACATAGGCAGGATAAAATCACTTGTCTCTCCCTGTACGGAAACAAAAAGGATCATGTAGGCATAATACAAAGCCATAATGCCAAAACCTGCTATAATCATCCTTACCAGGTTAAAGCCCATCAAGACAAACCGGGAGGTAACAAACATACTCAGAACGGTTCCTGCAATTACTGCGATCCATATGGGAATAGTACTGAGCGGATCGTTGCCTAAAATGACTTCAAGATAGCCATAGGCAAGTCCGGTGCTTCCCTTGAATATGTAAAATGAAAAAAGCAATAGCAGACCAATGACAAAATTCTTAACCTTGAAAATGTGCAAGTCGATCAATGGCCGTTTAAGCTTCGTTGCCCTGCTAACGAATAACATAAGGATGGTTACATTGCTAAGACCGAGCAGAATAATTAACGGACTGTCAAACCAGCCCAGTTGCCGTCCATAGATCAGGATGTATCCTGATATCAAAATAAAAGATACATAAAACAGATACCCCACCCAATCCACCTGGTAAAGCGGTATCTTTTTTGTAAATCTTGCTTTGCTGTTCATCGTCAGCAATACCACGAATGCCAGGACGGTGAGCATGATCGTGAAACCATAAAATAGCCAATTGAAGTCATAAAAATGAAGCACCACACTGGAATAGATGGCATAAAACGGAACGGAGATTTGTATACTGCCATATAGGAGACTATAGGCAATCACCCGGGCACGTGTAGATTCCAATCTTGGAAAAGTGAGTTGCAAGACGATGCCCGACATTAATGCACAGGTGACCCCTTGCACAAACTGGCAAATGACAAATAGTGTCCAGTCTCTGGAATGAAAACAGAGCAGGGAACACACCGCATTGACCGCAAGCGCCATCATCAGGTATTTCCTCGGCGCAAAATACTTTACGATACGAAAGTCTAAAGCCAGGAAAGCAACGCATGATCCATAAATAACGATCATGGCATATTGAACATCGGTAGGCTGTACACCATAAAAGCCCATTACCGTAACCGGACTACTGAAAAAAGCAAAACTAAACAGGCAGGTCATCAGGATCGCAAATATCACAGACCTTGCCAGCCATTCGGATACCCATGGTTTGAAAACCGGAATTTTATGTGCTTGCATGATCAATCTTTTAAAACGTAAACATTGGCATTCATTCCTGCAGAGAGCCTGGCCAATTTTTCAGGCGTATCGGTAAGCTTGATCCGGACGGGAATACGTTGTATAATTTTTACAAAATTGCCCGTAGCGTTATCCGGTGGCAGTAAGGAATAACGGGAACCGGTGGTGGGCGAAAGCGATTCGATCACGCCGCTGAATTGATCGTTTGGACAGGCGTCTACTTCTATTGATACGGGTTGCCCTATCTTGAAATGGCCAATCTGTGTTTCTTTAAAGTTGGCCATCACCCATTTTTCTTCGGCCTTGTTCACCAGGAATGCCAGGGTTTGTCCCGGCTGTATCAATTGCCCTTCCTGAATGGTCTTTTTACCGATCTGTCCGTCAAAAGGTGCGGTGATTATGGTATACTTAATGTCCAGTTCCTGCCGTTCAAGTAACGCTTCCTTAATCTTTATTTCTGCGGCTATCGCATTACGCTGTGCGCTAAGGTCGTTTAGTCTTGATACGGCGACCTGCAGGGAAGCTTTTGTCTGATCATAATCAGCTTGGCTGATCGCCAGAGACATACTGACATTTTCGAATTTTTGCTGTGTGATCGATTCATCCGCCAACAGGTTTTTATACCGGTCGAATTCCCTTTGCTGCTGGTTCAGTTTCGCTTTTGTACCGGAGAGCTGTGCTTTTATAACTTCGATGCTTTTGGTTTGCGTTTCTTCGCCAGCGGCCAGAATAGGCAGCTTGGCCTGTGCACTCATCAGTTCTGCCGATGCGGCATTTCTTTTCAGCCCATACTCGTCGCGTTCAATCACCACAAGCGTATCTCCTTTATGGACCTGCTGATTTTCTTTGTAATAAATTTTGCTGATATAGCCGCCTACTTTGGCATTTACAGGCGATAAATAGGCGTCTATCTGCGCATCATTGGTCTGTTCGTAGCGGTATCCTTTTAAGAAATATACTGTTCCCCAAATGAGGACTGCAGTAAACAAGGAGATTCCCGACCACTTGGTTAGGGTTACCACTATTTTATCTGTTCTATTCTTGTTCATAATTTTTGTATTAAAGCATTCCTACGATTGCCAGTAACTGGATATGACTGAGTTTGAAATTTGTTTGTGCGGTTGTCAGGTTAAATTTTGCTTCCAGCAAAGCATTTTCTGCGTCCAAAAGATCGGTCAAAAGTGATTCCTGATTGAGATAGCTGCTTCTGATGACCCGAACGGCTTCGGCAGTCTTAACGATATTCTTTTCTGCCGTTTCTACACTTTCCAAAGCTTGTTGCCGCTGCAAATAAGCCTCTTTTACCTGCAAGGAAATCTCATCCCTTTTTATGTCGCCTTTTTCTTTAGCCTGGTTATTGACCACCTGGGCACGTGCAATGGCATGTTTGCTTTTATATAAATTGTCAACAGAAAACTGCACCTTGATTCCCGTTTGCCCAAATCCCCACAAATCATTAGAGTAAGGATAAAATGAGATCTGCGGATAAGTATAATTGTAATTGGCGTAGAAGGAAACTTTAGGCAGAAGTGTAGCCTTAATTTGCCTGATGCTCATCTCACTCAACCGGATGTCGCTATTGACTATCTTATATGCGGGCGATTGGCGGAGCGCGATAGCCAGGTAACCGGCGTAATCAGCATCTGTAATGGCATCCAATGTCAAGCCGCTTCCATCATCGATCTCTAATTCCTCATTTGTATCACGCCCCATCAGGATATTGAGCCGTTGTATGGCAATATCGATTTTCTTGTCAATATCCGAAAGGCTTAATGCCAGCTGCGACAATTTCACCGAGGTTCTCAGCACATCACTCTTCAGCACAATGCCGTTTTTATGTAAGCTCTCGATGAGCGATAGCTGTTTTTGCTCAGTAGCCATTTCAGCAGCAAGGAAATCGCGGAAGTGCAGGTATTTATACAAGTCGAAATAAGCCACAGCCACATTGAATTTTACGCTGTGCATTTGCAGATCGGCTTCATACTGCTTGTGTGTCTTTTCTTCCTGCTTTATCCTGATGGTTCGCCTGTCTTTACCGCCGTTGAAGAGGTTGACATTTAAGTTGTATCCGGCTCCGTAGCCATAGCCTTTTATGGGTATATCCTGTGGAGAGGAGAATAATCCATTATCGTAAAGGAGAAACCTGGTATTGAGCTTTGCGTCGCCACCTATGGAAAGTTCCGGTAGCAAACGGTCTTTGGCTTCAAGTACTTCCAAATTACTTTGCTGAAGATTTAAATCCGATAGCTTTAATTGGTGGTTATTCGTTTCGGCAACCTTCCATATCTCTTCCAGGCTCCATGTCTGGGTAGTTGCTGCATCCCGGGCATGGACCGATGGCGCCAATAGTAGCAGCATAGCTCCCAAAATTGGAATTGATTGATATCGTTTCATGGGGTTTTCTTTTTACAAATGGTTGTACGTTTTCTTTTATTTTGGAACCAGCTTTTTACCATCTTTCTCAATTCATCGAAGACAATGATTATATCCATCATGGGCATGAAAGGATAAGCAAGCCAATAGACATTAAGTGCATCCATTTCTGCTTTTAATTGAGATGCTGCATGATCGCGCGGTTTGTCCTGCGCTGCAGGTGCAACGCCTTTATCGGGGCTTATGATTTTCTGTTTCATAACGACGCTAGTATTATTTCAATAGCAAAATTATCTATGCCGGCAGACCATCATTTTATATAATTAGCCTAATATTTGTTATATTTGGCCACATGGATATATTGAAGCAACTTATCAAGAGCGTTGACCGGAATCCTGATGCTATCCTGGTGGTGCGACAGCAAACGGAACAACGTTTACCTTCGCACCAACACGATAAAGCGCAGTTACTACTGGTTTTTGGAGGGATTGCTTACCTGCAGACAGACGAAAAGGATTTCTATATTCCGTCCAATCACTATATCTGGATACCTAAAAATTATCCACACAACCTGATGTTCAACACGCAGGACCTGTATATCATCAACATTTATTTTCCCGAGAAGCGTCGAGATGGTTTTTACAACGAATTGGGGATTTATCCCGTAAGTAAGCTCTTATTTGAAATGTTGTCTTTTAGCGAAAAATGGCAGGGTGATTATTGCAAAGGATCGTGGGAATTTGAGTTTTTAACCACATTGAGAAACGTACTGTCCAAAGAAAACCTTAGAAAATTTTCCATCCAACTGCCTACCACCGACGATCAGCGGCTCCAGGCTATTGTGGGTCAGCTTAGGGCCCGCCTGAATGAAAGCCTTACCTTGGAACGCACAGCCTCGGAATGGGGTATGAGTGTAAGAAGCCTGACAAGACTATTTCAAACAAAACTGCACATCACCTTTATCCAGTATGTAAAAATGTTGCGGATCATCAGGGCTATGGAGTTGATTAAAGACAGCGATATGAACATGACTGAAATTGCCTACGAGATTGGCTATTCCAATATAGCTGCATTCAGCAATAATTTTCACCAATTGACGAACATGAGACCTACCGAATTTAAGACCATGTCGCGGGTGTAGGATGATTGTAAGTAAGTGTTTTCTTCGGAAGCAGACAGCTTTTGATTAAAGCCGCTCAAAATGTATCAGCCTGTTAGCTGCAAAACCCACAATACCCTACCCCGCCCAGCCTTCCCGGTCCAGGCTTCGGTATTGGATGGCCTCAGCCACATGCGATGATCTTTCTTCCAGGTCGGCAATGACCTTTTGTGTAGGGTTAGTTCCGGAGACTGCCCAAGGAACGGACATCAATAAACCATCGACAGGAAATGAGTAAATACAGAAGCAGCTACCAGGGTGGATAGCTGCTTCTGATGCTTCTACATGGTCAATGCAGCGGCAAATTACTTGAGGATTACCTTTTCAACGCTAGTACCCGAATCCGTAGTGATCTTAAGGAAATAAATACCCGCAGACAGATGACTTAGATCAAGATTAACGATAGCAGCGTCGAACTGGTAGCTGCCCGATGGCCTGCCGGTATTGTCGTACACCAGGATGCTGCGGACAATGCCGTTCCCGGCCGATACAGACAATTGCCCTTCTGTCGGATTGGGGTATATCTTTACCGCATTAGATAATGCCGGTAAAGTGGTCTTGCTACGGAATGTCGACATCAGGCCATCGCAACAGGAACCATTAAGGTTCATCAAAGCATTGACTTCGGCAGAGGATAGTGCCCGGTTGTATATAATAATATCGTCCAGATCCCCGGTATAGTCTACGCCCAGCATCATCTCTCCTATATTGGCCGACATATTACCACAGAGGCCACTTGGAGCAGCGTAAAGTATACCGTCTTTATATAAACTGTAGTTTACGCCATCGTATATAAAAACGAGATGGTGCCAGCGATTCGATATTAAGTTCAGCAGAGAGTCACAGTCCATGATGCTGCTCGTTTCCCAGTGACTGGTCTGATCGAGCCCGGCAACCGCTTTTCTGCAATCGTGCAAACCGATGGACCACTCTCCCCAGGTATCCGGACAATGTAAGGGTGTATTCCCTCTTCCGATCAACAATTCATAATTTCCGCCAGGCCTGGTACCGGTAGCCTGGTACCAAAGCGAAATAGAGAATGGGCTTGTGGTGATATTGTTCAAAAAACCGGAGCCACCGGTAGGGATCGTAAGGAAATCATGATTGACCATATCGAAGTGATAGGCGCAGTTTGCACTACCACCCCTGTCTGTTGTCGGATAGGCTGTAGTTGGATTAATCAGATGGTAGCCATTACCGGAAAGATCGTTGAGGGAACCATTTCCAAAGGGGTAAAAAGCAAGTACACCGCTGGCAAGTGTTCCGCTGAGCGTACTGCAGGGAAGCATGCAGGGGGTGGAGCAGTATACCCTTTCCACAGCGGTAACCTTGGATGCGAAAATCGTACCGGGTGTATTGGAATAATTTGTCGGGTTGAATACGGTTGGCTTAGCCGCCTGCGTATGGGTATAAATCGAATCATAAGCGCTCACCGGTTGGATATAGGGACAGCTAATGTCGGTCATACCCAGGGGATTCAATTTTAGGAAAAGGAGTGGCTTGTTAGGATTATAACTTTGCGACAATGCGGTAAGGTACAAATAGCTATTGCTTTCAACACCTGATACAACGGTGTTCTCACCACTGATGCCATAACGGTTAGCCCATTGTACGTGCCCGTTCTTGTCTGTTTTTACCAGGAAAAAGTAGTTGGTAAGCGTACCATTATAGGCATCTATCAACAAATAATAGCCCGAGGCCGTATTGATTATTTTTTTTGCATTTAATTGTGTGTAGCCAGGAATGAGGATTTGCCTGGTCCATGCCAATGTTCCATGCAAATCTGTTTTCAGTAGCCATACGCCTGTAGGCCCCGTCTGGTAGGTACCTATGCCAGCGTCGTCTCCGCTACTAAGCTGTACCAGGTTATTATGATCTACAATAGGGGCAACCGGATAAATAAGCGCGGAGGATCCCGGAGTATTCTGCACATAAGTATTGGTCCACACATTGCCTGTATTATTGAACCCGTATAAGGAGGGATTAAACAAGGTACCTGAACTATAATACCGGCAGGCGCCATAAATATCTGTGCCTTGATAGGTGGATAAAAACTCCCCTGTAAACCCGGTTCCCTGAACAGCAGTCATGGCGCCCGTAACGCGGTTCATACGGAAAATAACGATCGGGCCATTCATGAATTCTCCGGTGACCACATAGGCATTGGCGCCTAAATGATGGATATTTTCAAAAAGATAATTGGCCGGATATCGCTTGATCCAGTTAAAGGTGGCCGTAGCATAATCGTATTTAAATATAAAATTGTTGTTGGTGCCCGTTACGATACATGCCAGTGTACCGTCAATTTTGTCCACAACCAAATCAATGATCGTGCCGGCATCTCCGGGAAAATTTATAGTCCGCGTCGAAAGAATATTACCCACAGCATCAATACGCGAAATGAAAATAGTGTCATTACTACGCGTCGTCAGGAAATAGTTCGTCGCCGCAGAATCCCTGAAGATGCGGGGTGCTATTTTCCCAACGCGATCCAGTTGTTTTACAAAGGTATTGTTACAAGGGCCGCTTTGGGCACGACTGCACCAGCAGGCTGCCAGCAACAGCATTACGCCGAAAATTTTTTTCATAAAGATGATTTTAGGTTTGGAAAGGCTCCTGAACACAGGAGATTTGTTTTAGCAAAAATCCAATTCCGGCAAAGAAAAAAAATCCCTTATTCTAGGGAGGCAAGCAGTGCATGTGAATTGAAGGAAGAGGACCAAGGTAAACAACTGATAATAGCGCCCAATCTACTTCCTACAAAACGCCAAAGGAGAAAAAGGCCTGCGATCTATTGACCGGGCAACAGCAGTATCCATAAATAAAGGGAGGCCGGTCGCCCTTATGTGCTTGCTTCCAGCATTCCCCACTGCCAGCCATTCATTGCTTATGGATTATTTTATGATCTTTACGGCAAAATGGGATCACCTTGTTCAAGCTGGATATAACTTCCCTGCGGCTGTTGCTGATTTTATTGTTGTTGATCAGCGATCGGCATTTGTATGCCAGAACGCAGCAACAATATTTCAGCTACTCTATGAAAAGGCTTTCCCAGGACGACGGGCTATCGCAGGGCGCCAACTATTTCCGGTATGAAGACAGCAGGGGTTTTATATGGATCACGGGCAATGATGCGGTTAACCGGTACGATGGATCAACGGTAAAGGTGTATAATCTTGACCGGTACTTTAAGGGCTGTCCTCCCCTTCAGCAAGGGTATGGATTTGCCGAAGACGACGCAGGCAATATTTATGTAGGTAGTGTAAACGGGCTATACATTTACCATAGTTCAACAGACAAATTTACCCTACGGGAAATATATGATCGGCGCAATGATGGCCTGGCGATACCATTTGCTTTTAGAGATGGGAAAATGTGGTGCTTTAACCGGAAATACGAAATAGCTACCTACGATGTTGTAAATAGTAAGATAGACCATATTTTCCAGGCGCCCTTACCCGAAATCAACTCTGCTCACATCTATGATATGTTGGACCTGGACGGTTCCAGTTTCTATTATCGTCTGCCTTTTTTGGACAACAATGGTTCTATCTGGTGTCCGGGGACGAATAAACTGTACCGGTACAATATAAATGACAGATCGCTGTCCGCGGCTGAACCCGGGATAATAAAAAAGAACCACGCATTGATATTATGTACCTACTTTGACCGGTCCCGCAACCAATTATTGCTTGGCCTGGATAAGGGTGTGCTGCTGTACAATACGATCACTGGTCGGGAGCAGTTTCTTCAGCGTATAGGGAATGTAGACCTCCGTTCGGTGATCTCGGTAACCTGTAATGAGCATGCCATAGCGGTTCAGTGCCGTTCCGGAACGTTATTGACGGACCGCAATTTTAAGAACTGCCGGCGGGTGCGTAACGTGCCCGTCGAATTTGCACGCGGTATTTTCGACTTGGGCTTTGATAAGTCAGGGCGACTCTGGATGTGTGAAGACGGTATGGGCCAGATCATTTTCCGTTTTTCGGAATTCCTGCTGTCCAAGGTTCCCGGCAATGATAATGACTTTGAAAGATTAAGGCAAAAAGTTGTAACCGGGTTTGCAGAAATGCCCAATGGTGATATATTTTTTCAAGGCGATTTTTTACTGGAACCTGGTACTCAACAGCTAAAAATGGTGCACCATATAGCTGCGCTCATCGGGCGAAGGGCAGCATTCAGACCAGAAACAGACCTCAAACGTAGAGGTATGTGGCTCTATGAATCTGCCTACGACCGGCATCATCTGTTGAATATCTATTTTGCCGGGATGAAAGAGGCGCCGGTATTGAAGTATACAATTCATGCTTCAAGCGGTCTTGGTACCTGCCATGCTTTAAAGATATTACAGGATGGCAGAGTATTACTTTCCTTTTCCAACGGGCTTTTCTGGTTAAAAGAAAAAGCATTGGTTCCTGTAAAAAATATACCGTACAAGAGCTTTTTTACTATCAATCCACTCAGCAATAACCGGTATGCCGTCAGTTACCTGAATAAGGATATGTGGCTGATCGCTGCCGACAGTACCGACAACCTGAAATTGATTCAGACAATATTGCCCAGCGTTCAGTCTTTTTATGTGCAGGAAGACAGCATGCGCCATCGGTATTGGGTGGGCACCAATAAGGGCATTTACCTCCTGGATAGATATTTTAACCCGATCAGGCATTTTGACGCCAATAACGGACTTGCAGGAACTTATATTTATGGTCTTTTGCTTGATCGGGACGGGAACGTCTGGTGCAGTCACCAACATGGCTTGAGTAGCATCGAAACACACACTTTTCAAATAACAAATTACGACAAAGACGATGGCATCCAGGATTGGGACTTTAACAACAGAGCCTTTTACAAAGCCACCAATGGCACCTTGTATTTTGGAGGTGTTAGCGGGTTCAATTACTTCAACCCGCCATTAAAGCCAGTATCCTTTTATCAACCGGAAGTGTATGTGGATGAAATACTGGTCAACGACCTCATTGTACAGCCGGACAGCAATGCAAATGAGATCAAAGAACTTCATTTGCTGCACAGGGAAAATAATATCGTGGTGAAAGCGATTGTAAAGGATTTGGACAACAACAACGAATTGATCTATAAGCTTGGCGGAACAGGTACGCAATGGAAGCATATGCCCGGCAAAAGCTTACTTACCTTTAATAGCCTTGCCCCGGGAACTTACCTGCTTGAACTAGGTGTATTTGATAAATACAGGCACCGTAATCTGCATCAAAAAACGATCCGGATATTTATTGCATTTCCGTTTTATTTGAAACCCTGGTTTTGGGTTATCGTGGCTGTTATGATCACGACTATTATTGCCTGGTGGTACAACCGGGTTAGATTGCGTAAACAGAAAGTCGCTTTTCGCCAGCAACTTGCCCTGGAAAAACAACGCAATAAGATAACGGCCGATCTGCACGATGATATTGGTGCATCGCTCAGCAGCCTGCAGGTAAACAGCGTAGTGGCCAATGAATTGCTCTTGCAGCATCCTGATCGTGCCCGGAAAGTATTGGAAAAGATAGCGACCCAATCCAAACAGCTTTCTGAAAATATAGGGGATATTATCTGGAGTATGAAGCCGGGGAAAGATGAATTTATGACGATGAGTACCAGGATCAGAAATTTTGCCAACGATATCATGGGAGATGGCGATATTCAATATCAGATCACTATGGACGAGGATGCAAGTATGCGGATCACGGATATGACCATCCGTAAAAATATAGTTTTTATTACCAAAGAGGCGATCAATAATGCCGTAAAGTACAGCAAGGCGAAAAACCTGTCGGTTACGCTGACGCTGGAAGCAGACCTTGCAATGCTTACCATTAGTGACAATGGGATCGGCTTTGACCTGCAGTGCTGCAAGGGAAATGGCATTATCAATATGGAACGCAGAACGGAAGAAATGGGAGGAAGCTGGGCATTGGAAACGGGTTTGGAACTAGGCACAACAATAACAATACGAATACCCCTGAAAGAAGGAATATAATCTAACCATTATTACGAATGAGGACACTATGGGCATACGCGTTTTTATCTATGATGATCACCACAACAGGCGGGACAGCCTCAAAGCATTAATCGGTCTTAACGATGAGCTGGTATTTGCCGGCGATGCCGCCAATTGCGATAAAGTATTACAGGATATGGAACAATTCTATCCTGATGTGGTCCTGATGGACATTAATATGCCTGGTGTAGACGGGCTGGAAGGACTGCGTTTGATCAAAACAAAACACCCGGAGATCCAGGTACTGATGCAAACGGCGTTTGACGATAGCAATAAGATATTTACCAGTATAAAAAGCGGTGCGAGTGGTTATATTCTCAAAAGTGACAGCCCGCAGCGAATTTTACAGGCTATTGAAGAAGTGTACCGGGGCGGGGCGGTAATGAATCCTTTTATTGCCCAGAAAGTGCTGGAATACTTCAGGCCTCGCCAGGCCAAATCGCTGCTTAGTCCAAAAGAAGATGAAGTCCTGGCCCTTTTAGCGGAAGGGCTGAGCTATAAAATGATTGCGGAAAGACTGGGAGTCAGCTATAGTACCATCAATACCCATACCAAGCATATCTATGAGAAGCTTCATATTTCTTCCCTTGGAGAAGCCATAGCGTATTATTATAAAAACATAAAATGATAATACCTTTTCTCTGTTACCACCATCCGGATACTGGCTGAAAAATTGTCTCCGGAAGTACCTCCATTTGAGTTGATACTTTTCGCTATTCTATTATCCCAAACTGTTTCAAATGATGGGTAAAGTGCTTACCATGCCATATAAGCCATTCATGATGATCCATAGGACCAAAGCCGCCGTGGATGGCAGTGATGCCGGGTTGTTCAAAATAGCGATCAAAGACTTCCAGCTCATTCATTAACTGGTCAACAGCAGTTGGTATGTCGGGATATTGGTAGTGCTCCGGGAGCGAATTAAAAACCACGTTCCGACCGATCTCTGCATCGGAGTAAACCATTCTCATTTTACTTTGATAAGCCTCATCGGCAGGTCGTTCGCAGAAAGGTATTTTTTTGCCGTTTGTCCATTCTACCTGGTCAACCAGGTGTTCAATCATTTGCTGGGGTGTCATTTTGCCCCATACTGGTGTTGCTTGCGGATCAAGCGATAATAACAATTCACGTAGCTTCGTCCGGTTATTGATATCAAAAAACTGAGTCATAATTATTTATCGTTCTACAATTTTATAATTTCCATACTTCAACATGCCTACCGCTAGGTTGCGCTGGGCCCATATGGCGACCTGATCCCAAAAGTATTAGATTTTCTCTTCGCGATATCATTAAAATACATGCCTTAAGGCAGCAATTTGTAAATTGAAGCTTATAAGGCGGTTACTCATACATACGACACACTTACACAGAACATCATTACACTTAATAAACGGCGCTTTTTTGGTTAGGTGTGAGCCCTCAATTTGCGGGTATAAAGAAATATTAATAGAGGCTAAGAATTTCAGGACAAATATTGATTATGGCGGCGACCGGCACGGGAGTTTAAATAAATTTCAATATTGAGCGACTCGCAGCGCGTTTAATGAGGGAAATACCCAAAACTTGAATGCTTCCCGCCAGAAGAGTTATACAAGAATTGGCGGCCGGTCTGCTAACCCATTCTTATTATGACTGGTGATTAAACATTCTATAAAACAAATCCCGATGTTCCATCAGAATAATCTGATCCTCATACTCCTTTTTCTTATTTGTGCTTACAGCACATCTTACGGACAATCACATCAATGGCTAAGCGGAGGAGGAGGACCCTATGCAGCACCACCTGGCTATAACGCCAAAGACCTGACAAGGGAAATAGCCACCGATGACAACGGAAATGTTTATGTAATTACTGAGTTTATCGCTACAGGCAGCGTTACTTTTGATACCATGACATTTCCGATACAGACAGGCATCAACAGCATGTATCGGAGCAAAGCAGCATTACTGAGCTATAGTTGTAACGGGCATATACGCTGGGGTAAGATAATCGAAGGCACACAGGATTTCCGTTTCTCTACCATCGTATACAATGGCGGCAATGTTTATATAGCGGGCGTCGCAGATGGCATAGGTGCTAATGAAAGGTACTTCGGCACCGATTCGACTATGAGCGGTAATTATTATAGCTCCTGGCTGATCAAATATGATACTTCCGGTTCGTTGCTATGGATGCGCTCCCAGGCTGATAATTCTGTAGCCTCTTATGCACCAACGGGAAACTGGTTTTGCAAAGTACTGATGCAGGATACGTTGATCCACTGTATCAGATCCATATTCGGGAGCGGCGCTCATCTTTCACCTTCCGTTATAAGCCACAGAGGCATTTATGATTATACTTATACACCGCAGGGAGATCTCTTAAACGTTGTAAGACTTCCGCTCGCCGATTCCATGCTTATTGTAAATATAGACATGAAAAGCAGCATCCATAGCCCCACAAATACGTTGTATCTGAGTGTCGTAACCCAAGACAGTTACCAAGGTTCGGGCATGGCTGTCTTCGACGCTTCCCGGAACCTTGTCGGCCATGATACCTTTACGACTACAGGCGTGAGCTACGGAGGCACAGCATCCGGCTTCAGGAGTGGTAATGCCCAATACACACTCGGCACCTATTTCGGAGCCAACTGTACCTTTAAGGGCCAAACCTTCAACAATCCGTTTGGCAACGGAAGGTTCGGCTTTGTAATGAAAACAGACTTGAATGGCAATCTGATTTGGAAACGCCAGCTTAATTCAGTGGCCAGCACAGACGTCGGGCTTACTGCGTGGAACGGCGACTTGTCTGATAGTAAAATAGCCCTGACCGGATTTGCGAAAAGCGTTGTGATCGGCTCCGATACATTGATCTTGCCCGGCATTACCGGCAAGATCCCCGTGGTTGTCATGGACAGTTCTGGTAATGTGGTGAAGA
The DNA here is from genome assembly GCF_003545715.1 of Taibaiella koreensis. Classification (GTDB taxonomy): domain Bacteria; phylum Bacteroidota; class Bacteroidia; order Chitinophagales; family Chitinophagaceae; genus Taibaiella; species Taibaiella koreensis. Next base: position 56,936 of record NZ_QVNU01000007.1, on the reverse strand, counting down.
TGGATTTCTGGAACAACGACAACTCCACCGGAGGCATTGAATCCGGCACGACAGCGACCTTTCGCAAGAACAATATTTATATAGGGGGAACGGTAACGGATTCCATCTGGGCAGGTAATTCTGGCTACCGAAGCCATGGTGGTCCCAGCGATTTTTTTATCGCCAAATATGGATACAGTTGCAATTGTTCACCGCCTTTTGCTGTATTTACCCATACGGCGCCTGATGCAACAGGTCTCGTCACTTTTACCGCTACCTCTATAGGGATAGACAGCGTACGCTGGCGTTTCGGCGATGGCAGTACCAGCACCCTGCTCAATCCATCCCATACTTTTCTACCGGGCAGCTATACTGCTTGTGTTACCGTCTATAACGCTTGTGGTAATTCGCAAAGCTGCCAGACGATAACCATTGATTGTCCACAGCCATCAGCGGCATTCAACTATACCACAACAGGCAACATGGTGACCACAACCTATACCGGTAGCGCTCCGGTAGACAGCATACGCTGGGACTTTGGCACCGGCGCTTATACAACAGGCTTTACGGCCAACCATACCTACCCCTCATCAGCTACCTACACTATTTGTGCCATCAGCTATAAGGGCTGCGGCACAGATACGGCCTGCGAACAAGTCACCCTTGCTTGTCCCTTGCCTGATGCAGGCTTCAGCTATACAGCATCCGAAAAGGCATTGCAATTTCAATATAACGGCATACAGCCCGCAAACACCGTTCACTGGAGTTTCGGAGATAATGAGGTCGGAACAGGCCATACAACCAGCCATACTTACGCAGATGCCGGCAGCTATGTGGTATGCGTAACAGGCACTAATTCCTGCGGCGACAGCAGTAACTGCCAATCCATTCAGGTGCAGGGAGGGGTAGGAATCATTGATCCCGCCGATTTTTCCCGTGTCCTGGTTTATCCCAACCCCACGGCCAGGGTACTTGTTATAGAAAACATGATGCCTTCTTCTGTGCTGCATATCTATGACGTTAGCGGGAAAAAACTTCGTAACATCACTATCACAAAGCCGAGAGAAAACATCGATATAAGTAGCTTGTCTCCCGGCGCCTATTTATTAATATATACAGGCACTAAACAACAGGTATCCTGGCGTTTTATAAAAGAATAGGCAAAGAAGCACTTTTGATCTCCAGATTTAAAGACTAAGTTATAGTTTGAGCGGGACATGTTTTGGGAGCCGGCCTTGAGCCTGAACTACTTACAGCGGCTAATCCCTTATGACAAATAAGGTGGGAATATTTTTGAAATCACAATGGCTAATCATAAGGTTCAAGCTATTAAATGTTTCCGTTATAGTATCACGCTTGCTCAAAAACGGAACACACCTGTATAAAATTGTTCACCGTTAATCATTCGTTCTTTTTTGTCCAGATATAAGTTTCCAAATTGCAGGTAGTAAGCAACACGAAAATAGGTTCTCATTCCTTAGCGAAGACATGTTGATTGCCCCGGAGCCAGAGCACTTCAGCGCAGTTTTTCTTAACACTTAAAACCGATAAAAATGAAAAAGAAAAAAGTAGCCCTCGGTAAATTATCCTTAAACAAGGGCACTATTGCACCTCTTACCAGTACCAATGTCGCTATGGTTGTCGGTGGAGCTACAATTGATAACTGTTCTTTAAATTCCGTTTGTATTTGCGCTCAAACGAAACCACCGGTTTGTGCGCCCATAACTGTTGGCGAAACATTGCCCTGTAATGGTCGTATATGTTTCATCACAGACTAAGCACCGGGAACCGAACTGCATCAGAAATGCCCGATCATTGCTGATCGGGCATTTCTGACATTTACATCAGCCCATACCACCAATAAGTCTCAGGAATTCTTCTTTTTTCCTTGAGGATACCTGTATCTCTTTTTTATCGCTCATGATAACCAGCCCCCCCCTGCCACGAACATATTTTTCAACGTACTTCAAATTGATCAGGTGCTGATGATGCACCCTGGCAAATCCATGATCTTTCAGCAACTCTTCATAGACTGCAAGCGTTTTTGATACAACTACTTTTTTCCCTCCGGTTAAATAGACATAGGTATAGTTGCTGTTGGCTTCACATCGAACGATATCTGCGGTATGCACGTAAATAAAGCCTTCTAAAACCGGCAACGCGATTTTAGGCAGCTCTGGTAGCCGTCTGAAGCTTTCAAAAAATCCTTTGAGCTGCTGCGCTTGCTGCTTGTCATCCCGCAGCTGCTTAACACGGTTGACCGTTACTATAAGTTGATCGATATCGATCGGTTTAAGCAGGTAATCCAAGGCATGGTGCCTGAAGGCCTGAAGGGCATAGCTGTCATAGGCCGTAACAAATACGGTATAAAAATCGATCCCCGATAATTTATTGAATAATTGAAAGCCGTTCTCCCTGGGCATATTGATATCCAGGAACACCAGTTCGGGCGCGGTGTCCCTGATCGAGACGATTGCCTCATCAATACAGGATGCCTCTGCGACGACCTTGATATCGGGGCAATATTTAACAAGAAACCGTTGTAATATTTTGCGGCTTTCGTATTCATCATCGATGATAACTGTACTAATCTTATTCATATCGCTATTTAATGGGTATTATTATGATTACTATGGTTCCTTGCCCATAGCCCTGCAGCGTGTTTTTATCCAGAATGTTTACAGCGATATAGGTATTATACAGCTCGTTGATTGTAGCGATACGACCGTCCGTAATTTTCATGCCCATAGACTCGTAGTTGCCAGGCCTGCTATCCAGTGCTTTCGCTTTTACGAAGCCGACGCCGTTGTCTTCTATTGTACAGACTATATTACTACCATCGCGATGAAAAGATATCGTCAGCTTTCCCCGTATGCCGTCCAGGTGGCGCAGCCCGTGAATGATGGCGTTTTCCGTATAGACCTGCAGCAACATTGTTGGTATTTTCTCCTGTTCCATTTCAGGGCCTAATTCAATACGGTAAGCAAAAGCATGCCTGGAACGCATTTGCTCCAGTTCTATATAGGTTTTAAGTAGCGACACTTCGTCGGCCAAGGAAATCCAGTGTTCTTTTGAGTGATTGAGGGTTTGCCGTATAAGCCTCGCAAATGCCGACATATAGTAATTGGCACTCCGCTCATCATTCTCACTATAATAATTCTGGATCGCGTTCAAAGAATTGAACATAAAATGAGGATTAATCTGAGCACGTAACGCCTGCATCTCAAGTTCAGCCATTCTGCGCCTTCGACTCGCGATTTCCGTTTCCCTGCGTTTCAGGACGGCTACTCTTCGTTTATAGATCAGCGCAAGCAGGAGCAGCATGGCCAATATGACCAGCACAATAAACCATATCTCTCCCCAGAATGGCGGCAGTATAGTGAGATATAGTACTGCAGCGCTCTTACTCCAATTGTTGTTCTTACCGGCCGCCCAAATCATAAGTTCATATTGGCCTGGCTTGAGCGCACCCAGGTTCAAAGTACTTTGGGTCGTTTGTATCGTATCGTTACCGCTGCTACCCCGCAGCAGGTACCGATAGGTAATATCATTACCACCGACATAAGAAATGCAGGTGTAACTAATGACGACATTGTTTTCATTATATTTCAGACTGACATTCCTTGGATAATTGATAACCTTATTTTTATGGGATAGACTGAGTACATAAACCTGCGATGGTACAGTAAGGTCGGTTTGATCTTGCCTGATGACCACAATTCCCCTGGACGTCGCTAAATAGGCTTTCCCTGCTGCAAAAGCGATATCGTTGATGATATGCATGGGTAAACCTTCGGCAGTCGATAAATGATAAATGGTGCAGGTCGAGTCGTCAAGCAATGTAACACGATCGATCCCTTTATCTGTACAGACCCATATTCGCCCCTGCTCATCAACGGCGGCCTTACTGCAGAGATTACTGATCAATCCTTTTCTTTCATCAAGATGAAGGGTCATTTTCTGCTTATCCAGGATATAAAGCCCGTCATTGGGCGTGCTGACCACTACTTGCCCTTTTTTTGTTACCGCAAGCGACGTAATATGCCTGTCGGGCAAAGCGCCATTGCCAACCCACTGCTGTATCACATTCTCTCTACAGTAATATAACCCATTGATGGTGCCCATCCACAAAGTTTGCTGATCATCTATAGCTGTTGCCGTTACCAGCGTGGTAGCCGCTGCAAAAGGCAAATAGTTCCATACATCACGGGCTATATTGTATAGCGCGGTGCCACCATGCCGCCAGTTGTTAAAACCAACAAGGCAGCTATTGCCAGCAAGGCATCCGGACTTCTGCGGAGCATTTAGCATCATTTCATTTTTACCACTTGCCCTGCTGATTTTGTACAACCCGGCATCTGTACCGGCTAGAAAAGCTGCTTGATTGATGGGCAGCATATAGCGAACCCGGTTCCAGAAATTACCGCTATTTATGTTAAATGATATTATACTCCCATCTCCGATCTGGTCTATAAGGCCGTTATCATAGCCTGCCAGTATGCCTTCCGGTGTGTAGCAAACGGAGAGCACATTGTCTCTGGACAAGCCCGTTTTACGATCATAGATTTCGATGGCATTGGGAGCATCCATATATATGCCATCGCTGGCAGTAAGATACCAGGAATTACCTTGGTGATCGGTAAAAAAATGATTGACTGCCGTTCCCTTTAGCGCCACTGCCTGCCGGGAATCTATTTCCTGCTTTGCCGGATCGTAGGCAAAAACACCCGCTTCTGTGCAGCACCATATCTCCTTATTTTTACCTGGTACAAACTTGAGTATTTTATAAGGCGTTCTTACCAATTTTACCAAAGGCTTTGTCCCCGAAAAATTGATGTCGCAGAAGAACTTCGTCCCAGACCGGTATAAAGCATCTCTGGAAAGAACGCCATACAAATGCCCCCCATAAAAAGCGGTACAGATATAGCTACCTTCCAGCAATGTATCCCAGCCATGGCTAGTCTTCTTCAGTATCCGGTCCGGATCTATCACATAGTCGACGCCTGCGTAATGGAACGGCAGGGGCGTGCCCTCAAAAGTCCTGCCAGGGTCGGAAACGGTTATCCGGTCCTTGTGTACGATATAGGTACGTTTACCTATCAGGCAAAATTCATTTTGCACATTATAGGAAAAGAAATGATATTTTATTCCGGCTCTTTCGACGCTTCGGCATAAAGCGTCGTTATGTGTCGAGTATACTTTGCCATCGAGGATGTACGCCGGCTTTCCATTGTAGCACAATAGCCAGCAACGATGCCAGGGGTCTTCCATCATGTCGAAAATTTCATTGTCTGGCAGTCCCTGTTTGCTGGTAATGTTTTCAAAATAATGCCCATCAAAACGACTCACGCCCCAGTTCGTGCAGAACCAGATAAATCCGCGACTGTCCTGGAAAGCGCTGTACACAGTATTACTGGGTAGCCCTTCGTTTATGGTATAATGCCTCATGAGTTGTCGTTGTGCACGACTATATGTTGCACTGCAGATTAGAAGGATGAGGAGGTAAGCGTAACGAACCATGACATTGATTACCGGTCTAAAGTAGGAAGAAATTACCGGCAATTGAAAGAACAGACAAGTCATGCAGCAAGGGATTGCACAGTTACTCATCGATAAAACATACCTGCTCAAAAACAAACGCGCTGAATCATTTGCCTTTTTTTTCCACCATAATTTCTCATATTATCTGATCCAATTGGACTTGATGAGTTTCCCGGCGAAATAGTTGTAAATGCTTGCTAAACCACATGTTTTTTGTGTAGGTGAGACATCAATTTTAGCCAAATTGAACGTCGTCTTTACCACCATTTACAAAGCCAATAAAATAAACCACCCTAAGATGTAGGGTGGCTATTTTTAATCATCATCGCCGGACTTTATTTAGCAAAGTAGCTTAACAAATCACTGGTGTAGTAATTGTCCCGGTACATGGCGGAGTGCTCGTCGGGCAAGCGTCGCAAACGGATTCGCAGGTGCCAAAACAGCTATTTTCAAAAGTGTGACAAACCTGAGGGGTTGAAATCATGCCGCCTACGACCTTGTGTTGGTCATCTGCGCCAAGGTTTGAAATCGTCTCTTTGGCTAAAACAAGCTTTCTGCTGATTTGAATCTTTTGTTTTTTCATTTTTTGGTTTTTAGTGGTGTTTTAATAAAGTATTTTAAATGTTCCTCGGCCGGAGGTTGGTTGTAACATGTAAGTCATGTGGGTTTATCCTGGAATAAGAATATGCATCTGTTTTGAAGTTATTCTTTAAAACATGGTCAGCTCTTTTCAAAAGTCATGATGCAATTATAAATTGGACGACGATCTTTTCCTTCTGACTGTCCTTTGTTTTGCTTTATCTATTACCTGCAATTTGGAGGCTTATATTCAAACCAAAAACAGCAAATGATTGGGCGTGAAGATTTCTGAGTATGTGAGTCACATTGCAGAGTATGTGTTCCAGACTTTGATGAGATCAGACCTATCATTCCAATTGACACAGCCTTCGCCGGCTTTCGGATTTAAAAGCTGCTCACTGAAATGGAAGATAACGCCGTAAAACGAGTTGACGTCCAATAGCCTATGGCCATCAACTATTGGTGTGCTGATTGACAGCAATCGTATCGTGCAATTGTTCAGTAATCTGCTCAGTAATGCGTTAACAACCGGTTCTGGCAGAGGCGTTTTTGAAGGCGAAAAATTGATACTCCGGGTCAGTAATTCCGGCAAACCCATTTCTGACGCGGTTATAAAATCCTTATTCCATCCGTTTTCCCGCGGCGACATCAAGGCCGGAGAAAAAGGTTTGGGGCTTGGCTTATTCATCTCCTCTGAAATCGTAAAGGCCCATAGCGGGACTATCGAAGTTTCTCTGATAAAAAAACAATGTTTGCGGTGATTATTTAGGAGCCGCATTAAAAGATTAGCAGGCGTCCGGCAGCAATAAGCCGAAGACGGTCAACAGCAAAAATATTCGCTTTTCATACCGAAACCTGTCTCTTTAAGATTTGGTCCTTTTTGTGCTTGACAACGCCCAAAGGATAAGCAGCGGCTGAAAGGCCAGCCTCACCAGTCGCTTGTTATCCGTGTTAAGCCCGAAGGCGTTACGGTGATGCGTGTACTGTGCAATATTACCGGGGAACACAGCGGCGAAAAAACCGGCAGCTATCTTACCTACGAAATCACGGTGTTTTTTCGGCGCGGCAATCAGCGCCGTTCCCAAAGCGATCTCGGCAAAACCGGAATAAACCACGGTATCATCCTTTTTGAGTGGTACCCAATCGGGCACTTGCGCACGGAATGCTTTGCGGGCAAAGCTCAGGTGACTGGTACCGGCGAAGACCATGGCCACACCTAGCAGGATACGCGCGCTATTTTTGATTTTTTCTTTTTCCATTTTTACTCTTCTTTATCGCTTTCCGCTTCGGCTTTTTTGTTTTCTTCCAGCAGGTTGGTGGTGTGAGGATGCTCAGCCAATATACTTTGATAGTTGTATCTTTTTCGATAAATACAGAATTGACAGCTGTTTCTACGAAAAGAGCATTCCTACCGATGCTTCTGCTTCCGGTTATTTTGGGTACTTCAATACCTTTTCCGCAATACCAAGGATAAGCATTACCAATAGCATATTTCAGATTTTCAAACATGCGCCTGTAAAATTACGTAATGCATCAGGATCATATTCTGTATTTAACAATAATAAGCTATACACTATCAGTTACGGTTGGCCTTGGAAAGCTTCTCTCCCTGTGGAAAGAATAAATTTTGACCAAACACTAACAATACTTTTTCTCAGGGCTCAGTTCTCCTCTCAAAAAGCCTTTCATCTTATTTAATCTAAAAAGTCCTACCCCGCCCAGCCTTCCCGGTCCAGGCTGCGGTATTGGATCGCCTCTGCCACATGCTCGGGGCGTATCGACGATCTTTCTTCCAGGTCGGCAATAGTGCGTGCTACCTTAAGAATGCGGTCGTAGGCCCTGGCGCTGAGGTTGAGCCGCTCCATAGCTGTCTTGAGCAGGTTGTTGCCGGCATAGTCCAGCACACAGATCTCCTTGAGCAGCTTACTGCCCATAACGGCATTGCAATAGATACCCGGATGCGCCTTAAACCGCTCTGTCTGCCGGTTGCGGGCCTTCACCACCCGCTCCCGGATGGTGGCACTACTCTCGGCCACCCGTTGCGACGATAGCTCGGTAAAGGCTACCGGCGTTACTTCAACATGCAGATCGATACGATCCAGCAGGGGTCCGGAGATCTTGTTAAGATAGCGCTGTACCATTTGCGGGGAGCAGCTGCAATCCTTTTCGGGATGGGTGTAATAGCCGCAGGGACATGGATTCATGGAAGCGATAAGCATAAAGCTGGCCGGAAAATCGATGCTCAGTTTGGCCCGGGAAATGGTTACCCGCCGCTCTTCCATAGGCTGTCGCATCACTTCCAGCACCGTACGCTTGAATTCTGGTAGCTCGTCGAGGAACAGCACACCATGGTGCGCCAGCGATATCTCGCCCGGTTGCGGAAAGCCGCCACCGCCTACCAGCGCTACATCGCTGATGGTATGGTGCGGACTGCGGAAGGGGCGCCGGGCCACCAGCCCGGCATTGGCCGACAGTTTACCGGCTACAGAATGTATTTTGGTGGTCTCCAGTGCCTCGTGCAGGGTGAGCGGCGGCAGTATGGTAGGCAGTCTCTTGGCCAGCATAGTCTTGCCGGCCCCGGGCGGACCAATAAGTATGGCGTTGTGCCCACCGGCCGCTGTGATCTCCAACGCCCGCTTGATATGCTCCTGCCCTTTGACCTCACTGAAATCGATGTCGAAATGATCCTGGGCTGTAAAAAACTCGGCCCTGGTGTCGACCTTGGCAAGGGGTGGCCTCCCCTCCCCTTTTAACAGCTGCACCACCTCCTGAAGGTTCGCAACCGCAAATACATTTAATCCCGATACCAACGCTGCTTCCCTTGCATTTTGCTCCGGCAGGATCATGCCGGTAAATCCTTCCTTCCGGGCCTGGATGGCCATAGGCAACACGCCCTTTACCGGCTGCAGCGCTCCGTCGAGGGAGAGCTCGCCCATCAGGATATGGGTTTTAAACAGGTCGGACGGCAGCTGCCCGGTAGCGCCGAGTATGCTGATAGCAATAGGCAGGTCGTAAGCCGAACCTGCTTTTTTGAGATCGGCCGGCGCCATATTGATCACCACACGGCTCCGCGGCCGTTCAAACCCGTTGTTCTTAAAAGAAGAGAGAATACGGTCGATGCTTTCCTTCACAGCATTGTCGGGCAGGCCCACGATGGCGTAGCCCAGCAAGCCGGCGGCTACATCGGCTTCCACGGTGATCGTCATCGCCTCTACGCCCAGCACGGCGCTGGCAAATACTTTTACAAGCATATCGCTGGATTAAGATTTCAAATATAACAACATGCATCAATTATGCAAAATCTGATTCTATGAGCCTCAGCGGTCGCCTGTCATCGTTTCCTTTCGCATTCCTTAAGGCCAATAGGCGAAAATTAGCCCTGCATTCTTTACTTTTGCGCCCAATATGTCTACGCCCCATTTTCATTTGCTCAGGATCAAAGAAGTGCGCCCGGAAACGGCCGAATGTGTATCCGTGTCCTTTGATATTCCGGAAAGCCTGAAAGAAACCTTTCATTTTTTACCCGGCCAGTACCTTACGCTCCGCACCAATATCGACGGCGTGGAAGTACGTCGCTCCTACTCCATCTGTTCTGCACCCGGCGACGAGCTGCGGGTGGCGGTCAAAAAAGTGGACCAGGGCAAGTTCAGCGGTTTCGTAAATGAAGGGCTGAAAGCCGGCGATACGCTGGAGGTGATGCCCCCACTCGGTAAATTCACGCCGAGGAGCAATGAAAAAACGGCAAAGAAATACCTGGCTTTTGCGGCGGGCAGTGGCATTACGCCGGTGATCGGGATCATGAAAACCGTATTGCAGCAGGAACCGGAAAGCGAGTTCACGCTTGTTTATGGCAATAAGAACAGGGGTTCCATTATTTTCAAAGAAGGCATCGAAGCCCTGAAGAACAAGTATATGGAGCGGTTGCGGATATACCATGTGTTTACCCGTGAAACCATGGACACGCCTTTGTTCAATGGCCGCATCAATACGGAGAAAGCAAAAATGTTCTGCGAACGGCTGATCGACCTGGAGCAGATCGACGAGATCTTCATTTGCGGACCTGAAGATATGATCCTGGGATTGCGCGATTATTTTATCGAGGAAAGAAAGATGCCGGCGCAGAAGGTGCATTTCGAGCTTTTCTCCTCCCCCGACCAGCCCAGGGCTGTACACAAGGACTGGGAAGAGAAGCAGCAACAGATCGATCACAGCAAGATGAGCCGGGTAACCGTACGGCTCGATGGTGCGGCCTTCGAAATGGACCTGGCTTATGGCGGCAATAATATACTCGACGAGGCCTTACGCCAGGGCGCCGACCTGCCTTATGCCTGCAAAGGCGGCGTATGCAGCACCTGCAAGGCCAAGCTGGTTTCGGGCGAGGTGGATATGGAAGTCAATTATGCGCTGGAGCCGGACGAACTGGCTGCCAACTTTATCCTCACCTGCCAATCGCATCCCCGTACCGAAAAGGTAGTAGTAGATTTTGATATCAAATAAAAAATCGAAGCAGAATGAATACGATGCAGTGCTTCCCAGGCGCTGCATTTTTATTTAACACATATTCTGCCGGAAAATGCTTATATTCATATCGCCAATAATACAATAACCCTGCCTATGCCTGATGCGTTCACTTATCTGGTTGTCGACGACGACGAGCTGGACCGCCTGACCCTCATCAGCGAGGCTACCAAGTATGCCTGCCTGCAACGGGTAGGCACCTGCAGGAATGGCCGGGAAGCGCTCGAATACATTCGCCATCTCAAGCCCGATATTGTTTTTTCCGACATCGAGATGCCCGACATGGACGGTATGGAGATGATGCGCACCCTCTACGGAACGGTGCCCATACCTGTCTTTATCACCTCTCATCCCGAATTTGCTCTTGAGAGCTATGACCTGGAGGTATTCGATTATATCCTGAAACCCTTATCGGCCGAGCGGTTTGAAAAATGTATCAGCCGCATACAGGAATTTTTCCGCCTGCGGCAGCGGGCTATGGCTGTGGCGCAACCCGAAGAAAACGGTTACATCCTGGTCAAACAGGGCTACGAGAAGCACCGCCTGCACCATAGCGATATTCTTTACCTGGAGTCCATGAAGGACTATACCAAGATCAGGACCATTTCGGGCCAAAGCCTGCTGGTGCTGGAAACCCTCAGCAGCCTGTTGCTGCAATTGCCCGGAGATCAATTCATGCGCATCCATCGTAGCTATGCCGTCAACCAGCGCAAAGTGGAGTCGATAGGTACCGGCAAGGTAATGGTGCAGGGCGTAGAGCTGCCTGTGGGCAAATCGTTCAAGTCGGCCGTAGGAACAAGAATAAGTTAAGCCCGATAACATTAAGAATATTTAACAAACATTATTCCCTACCAATATACCTAACGATTATTTTTGCGCTCTGCAATTATCCTTTAAACCCCCTCATATGAAAACAGAAGAATACATTATCATCCTGGTGGGCGTTACCGCCGACGACAAGGAAGTGACCATTGTGTACAGCTCCGACTCCCGCAACGAAGTATCGGTAAAAGTGAGCTACAGCAGCGGGAAAACCGTAAAAACCTTTGAGCATATCGCTCCTGCGGAACAAGGTGTGCTCACCTTCCCATCAAGCGGCTTAATGCCAGGCACCTATACCTGTGCCATTTATGAGAATGGAACAGAAAGAGACAGCAGGTCATTTAATATCAGGTAAACTATGACCTGTATTCAAAAGGCCTGCATCTGCATGCAGGCCTTTTGACATTAGCATATCCATAATTTAAATATTACCTTAGTACTACATTAGACCAGACCAAACATCAGTGAATACGTTTTGCTTCCCGCATATGCAATCCCTCTTCTGATGAGATATATCTTTATCCTGCTGCTGCTTTGCCAACTTCAGCCACTTTTCGCCCAACAGTCCGCTATCCCCGATTTCGATCGCATAAAGGATTATACCGTCCGTATGGATAGCCTCAAGGCTTATTGCAATATTCAAATAGGTAGCGATGCAGCCAAAGGCGTTGATTTTCCACAGGCGATCGCCTGTAGCCGGAAAGGCATCGCTATGGCCCGGAAAGACGATTACCTGCGCCGCGCTCATTTTGCTCTGGTAGCCGGCATAGGTTATTATTCACTTGCGAGCTTCGACAGCGCGCTTATTTTCATGAAGCTATCGGTTAAAGAAAGCGTCCCCGCCCGTAACAGCTTGCTCATCGCCTGGAGCAGGAGCAATCTTATCCCCTTGTATATGCAAAGCCAGCAAGCGGCGGCAGCCGACTCCATAGCAGATGAGCTGAAGGTGTTCGCAGATACTTCAAGGGAACAGACAGCGCTGGCCAAATGCTATTATGGGCTGGCCACTTATTATTACCTGAAGTCCTACTACGCGACTGCTCAAAGCTATTATCTGCGCAGCCTGGAGATCATCCGCCGCCTCATGGATACCTCGGCAGATAACCGGCATCGCATGGATTATGCCGTCCAGAACTACATGTTGTATAAGGTGTATGCCAATACAGAGCTGTACGACAAAGCGCTGCAGGCGCTGAAAGAGGGCGGCAACTACCTGCATAGCGCTGCTTCGCTTACACTGCGTTATTATTCAGCTTATGTGGATGTCTATACCACCACACCCATCGCCAATATCGACTCCGCATTGCATTATTATCACCTGCTTGAGGAGCTGCCGCGACCCGGTAAGGGTATCAACTCCGAATATGTGATCTCCAATATAGCGTTGGGCCAGTTTTATACCAAAAAGGGCGATTTTACACAGGCCCAGGTCTATATCGATAAAGCCACAGCGCTGGCCGATGCCAGTAAGGCGCCCTTTCTCATCCACCAGGTACAGAATATTAAGGGTATCTATAAATACCATACCGGCGCTTACGACGAAGCCATTGTCTTGCTGGAACAAGCCATGGCCATTAATAAAAATGTGCACAAAGGCAATTACCTCGAAGACCTTTACCTGATTGCCCAGTCTTACAAAGCCAAAGGCAACCTGCGCAAAGCCATGGACTATTACGACCTGTACGACCGGGAGAAAGATACTTTTACCAAAGCCAATATGAACCGGTACTTTGCCGACCTGGATGTACAATACCGCTCCAGGGAAAAGGAAAAGCAGATCAGCTCGCTCAGCAGTGAAAACCAGTTGAGGGCACTGGAGCTGGCTAACGCAAGCCGGCTGCGGCTGTTGCTGATCGCCGGGCTGGTGGCACTCGGCATCATTTCGCTGCTGCTGTTCCGCATTTACCGTAATAAAGAAAAGCTGAACAAGATACTGAACGAGCGGAACAGGGAGCTGGACCAGCTCAATGTGCGGCTGGCCCTGGCCAATGAAAGCAAGGCCAGGCTGTTTGGTATCTTCAGCCATGACCTGCGCTCGCCGGTAAGCAAGATCGCCCAGTTCCTGCGCCTGCAAAAAGAAAATCCCGACCTGTTCAACGATAACGCGCGTTCGGAATACCATGAAAAGTTCACGCAAACTACTGCCAACCTCCTCAATACCATGGAAGACTTGCTCTTATGGAGCAAAAGCCAGATGGAGAATTTTACACCCGAATACCACGCGGTGGCCATAAAGGAGCTGGCAGAAAGAGAGCTGGGCCTGCTACGCGGGCAGGCGGAAGAAAAATCATTGCACATCGATAACCAGATACCGGAATCGTTCTTTTCGGTAACCGATGAGAATTTTGTGAGCATTATCCTGCGTAACCTGCTGCAAAATGCCGTGCGGTACAGCCGCGAGGCCGGAACCATTACCCTGAATGTACAGGATAACGAGGTATGGATCTCCAATCCTTCTACTTCTGGCATGAGCGCGGCGGCACTGAACGAGCTGTTGCAGCGGGAGTCGGTCAGCAGCAGCAATTATGGCCTGGGATTACAGATCGCCCACGACCTGGCCGGGCGTATCGGTATCCGGCTCAGCTTTACAGAAGCGCAACCGGGATATATTACCGCAAAGCTTGCATGGGAGCGACCTTCATAGCTTCATAAGGACGGGCATCAATGGTCGTAGCTGAGCACACGGCTCACTTTCCAGCCTTGACCGGTCCTGCGCCATACCATTGTATTCTTAAAGGTACCGCAGTCCTGCTTTCCTTGTTCAAGGTGGCAAAAGCGATGCCGGCTTTCTGCAATCGCCCCATAATCTTTGACCGGGTACACTTCCAGGCTGCCCGGGATCAATTCTCTCCTCAGACCGGTAGTGGCATTTTGCTGAAACAGGCGTTCAAAGCCTTGCTTTGTCTGCTCATAGCCCGATAGACCACCCTTGTCGTGGTAAAACTCTAGGTCTTCTGTAAAGAAGGACATAAGCCCGGCCAGGTCGTGCCGGTTAAAAGCAGCGAACATAAGGCTATCCTCGCGGGCGATCTCGCGGTACAGGGTTTCCGATACCGGCTTATAGGCCTTTGCTACCGGGCGGCAAGCGGTACAGGCCTGGAAGCAGGCCGGCAACAGCAGCAGGCCGGCTATCCGGCAGATCATCAGTTTTAGGGTCATCGGTTTGTATTTGTCTGGCCCACCCGTTAGGGCCGGGCTTATTTCCGGTAAGCTAATCGCTTTCTATGCGCCATTCCAGGTCGATCCGATCCAGGTCGGTATCAGGATAGCCGATCTCCTCCCGGCTGAATGTCCGTTTGGCGGGATCGAGAATGAGACAGAGTGTTTCATCTATTTCAGAAAGGTTGCCGGCGATAACTTCTTTCAATTGGCGTTGCAGGTAATAGCTGTAATGCAGGCCTGCCGAAAAACCTTCCAGCATACCCGCGTTGGGATAGGTTAATTTAAATACCTCCTGCCTGAAGCGAAGCAAGTGATTGAACAGCCAGGCGATGTCAGCCGGCTTTTCGCGGATATCGGCCATTAGCTCCGGTTCCAGTTCCGTTATTTTTTCCTTGATTTTTGCATGGAGCGCCGCATTGGCGCTTTCCTCACGATCGTGCAGGAATTCCCCGTGCAGCAGATACTGGAGATCAGAAAGCTGACTCAGGCGACCAGCCCTGTCCTGTTTACCCCCTCCAAAGGAATAGACGATCTGAACCGCCGGATTGATCTGCTTTTTGGTCAATCCGAAAGCTGCCTGTAGGGCCCCGATCCGTGCCTGCCTCGCCATCGCCGGCCGGGAATGTCTTCTATCCGGCAAACACCATAAGTAATTGTAGTCCAGTATAAGGTTCAATAGATCCTCTACGGTTATTATTGCATTCATAGCCTCATTAATCTTGTTATGGGGATGCTGCTGTAGCAGACCAGGCCGGCGCCATCAATGACCGCCACCGAAATGCATGTTGGAGCAAATCGAGAATCCGATAAGCAGCTCAACCACCAGCCATATGCCGCCGGTGAGCAGCATTATTTTACCACGCTTCCTTGACTCCGGAATGAGCGCCAGGATGAACCCCGTCAGCAGCAGCACAAAAGGTGCAAAAAGCAATATGAGCAGCAAAGAGAGCAGGATCATAGCTAAAATAAGGATTTACAGAACAGGGCTGAGCCGCTCCTGCTGCAGGGTCTTGAGATAATACTCTTTATCGTCCCGGTAAAACAGATTCATCGTCTCAAAAGGTATAATACGGCCATCTTTGTGTACGATGTGCACACAACTTTTCTTGATCGCCCTCACATCGAAATCATAGGCATCTATGAATCGCATGATTATGATACGGAACAGGTTGTCGTAAGTAAGGCCCGGGGCCTGAACCTGCGGCAGGCAGCAAAGCAACTGCTTCATGTTTTCTTCTACCCTGTCGACCGAAATGCCGGTACTGAAAATATCCAGCATCCTTTCTTTCAGGACTTCGTCCTGCTCGTATACGATCGTATTGCGGCTGTTGTCCAGCAACAGCGCCGGGTCAATGTACCGCGTCAACGGGAAAACCTGATCCGATAGTTTGAGCGCATAGCCCATAGCCAGCGCGTCCGGGTTGCAAGGCACAGGAATCAGGTCATTGGGTTGGAACACGGAAGTCTGCTCCAGTATCTTCCTCCGTACATCCGTAAGGGTAATGCGATGCAGTGCAGGATCAAAGTTCTCGTTGCGACCTGCTACCTGCACCGGCTGGAACGTTACCCCACGCACACATCGCTGCTGCAGCGCAAAGTCGATGATCGCGCCGAGTTCATCATCATTAACACCCATTTGTACGGTAACCACCAGCGTCGTCGACAGGTTAAGTGCATTCAGATGCTCCAGCGCCTTTTTCCGTACATCGGTAAGATCTTTACCCCGCAGTTTCTCGAGCGCATCCGGCCGGAAAGAATCGAACTGAAGATAGAGCTCAAAGTCGGGCATATAGCTTGCCAGCCGCTGTGCAAACGCAAAGTCACGGGCAATCCGGATGCCATTGGTATTAACCATGAGATGCTTGATCGGCCGGGCTTTTGCCTTATCCAATATTTCAAAAAAATCGGGATGCAATGTAGGCTCGCCCCCGCTGATCTGCACTACGTCGGGCTCACCTTCATTTTCTACGATGCGGTCGAGCATACTTTCCACTTCGGCCAGGGTACGGTGTCTTCCGTAGTGCGGGCTGCTCATGGCGTAACAGGTAGGACAGGTCAGATTGCAGCGGTCTGTGATCTCGACCAGGGTGAGGCAACTATGTTGCTCATGATCCTGGCACAGGCCACAATCATAGGGACAGCCATACCGCGTTTCGGTATTGAATTTTAAAGGGGTTTCCGAAGGCTTATTGTAATTCCGGATATTTTTATAATAAGCAATATCTGTAGCGATCAGCACCTTTTCGAATCCGTGCTGCGGACAATGCTTCAGCATCATTACCCGCCCGTCTTCAAATACAATTTTGGCATCCACCCGGCGGAGGCAAGTGCTGCAGATGCTCAGTGTAAAGTCGTAATAGGTATAAGGGCGTTCAGGCATAAATTTTCAACAGGCGCTTCGGCTGATAAAGATAACGGTAATAATAAAGCAAGCCAACCAGGCAAGCCAGCTGAATGCTTGAAAGGCCAAAAAAGAAAGTATAATGCGGCTTTACAAAATCCAGCAGGAACCGGAACAAAAGATAGCTGATCATAAAAAGCTTGAATCGTGCGCCGGTGGCCAGACCATATTTTTTTTCCAGCAGTGCCAGGCTTATCCATAGCAGCACCAGAAAACCTATCTCGTAAAGGCTCACCGGATGCCGGAGCAAGCCGTCACCGAGATACATACCGGTAATCCAGGACGTGGGCAGACCATAGGTTTCTTCATAAATACCCATACTGAAGCAGCCGATACGTCCCAGGATAAGGCCCAGCAACATAGGATAGGTGAACAGATCCCCACTGCTGCGCCGTTCGCCTATGCACCGCTTTACAAGTTCCACGCCCCAAAGTCCTCCCAGGAATCCACCCACCACCGTCTTGTTCTCGTAAAAGTAGCGCCAGGGATGTCCGCTGTGCATGAGCCCGGGGGGATTTTCCAGACCGCCTAACAGCCGTGAACCGATCAGCGCGCCGGATGCTGCACCCAATATAATCCACAAGCGGTTTTCCTTGCCTATCTCATCTCCCTGCCGCCGCTTCAGGTACAAATAATACCGGAACGCGATAAAAAAGCTCAACACTTCAGTAACAGCATGCAGCAACACCTGCTCCCCGCCCAAATGGATATATACAGGAAAAGTCAATAGCCGGATATTCTTTTATAGTTAGAAATAAAGATAACATTTTAACGTCAATGGCTTTCTTTAAACGGCATCTTCTGTAAGCCAATGGCCAAACCGTCCGGCTCACCTTTCATTGTTATATCTCTAAACGCCTTCTGTTTTCCGCTTGACCACCAGCAGCCATTCCCCGCCATCCAGCGGCAGGTAGCCGTACTCGTAGCTGAAATGGTAGGTTTGCCCTTTCTGGTTCTGGTATTGGTGGGTATGGTATTTAAAATTGAACCCGGCCTGGGCCAGCTTTTCCCACAATACCTTTTTCATCTCCTCCCCTTCGGGTATTTGTTCCTCCAGCAAACGGCGGTTCTTGCGCAGAATATGGTTCACATTACGCACATAATTGTTCTGATCGCTATTCTGCTGGTTGTTGTACGTATTCCGGCAGGCATCGTCGCAAAATTTTTTGTCGAGGCGTCCACGCAGCGGCTTGCCACAGGTGAGACACAAGCGGGGCATCGTTTCCATTGTCTGAAGTTAGGAAAAAATTTCCGTTTTCAAACGACAACAAGCAGTTACATCCGCTCATAAATGGTTAAAAACCGGCTACGGCTTCTGGTCGCCCCCATCTTTGCCTTGGCGTCGATCGGAAGAAGATAGCGCCGTTACAAAATAGCAAAATCCATTTTTCATTTTTTAAATTTTCATGTTATGAGCACTTTAAGAAACCGAGTTCAACTGATTGGACACCTGGGCGCAGCCCCCGAAATGAAAACACTGGAAAACGGCGCTAAAGTAGCCCGCCTGCGTATGGCCACCAACGAAAGCTACCGTACCGCAGCCGGCGAGTGGAAAGAGGAAACCATGTGGCATAGCGTCAACGCATGGGAGAAGCTGGCCGAACGTGCCGAGCAGCAATTCCATAAAGGCAGCTATGTGATGCTGGAAGGCAAGCTGGTCAACCGCTCTTATACCGATAGCACCGGAGCCAAAAAATACATTACCGAAGTGAGGGCCGTAAGCATGGTACTCCTGGATAAAAAACAACAGGAACAGACAAGCCTGGTAGCCGAAACGGCCGGGCCTGAAGATGACGGATTGCCGTTTTGAGCAAATCCCTATAACATCAACAGCTCCTGGAAACGGAGCTGTTGATATGTTTATTATGAGATGCGATGGAGATGGTTCCGGTCCCGAAATTTTTTCCGAACCAGGATAAATCATCACCCGCCGATACCGCAGCCGGCACAGTGTGTATCCAGCGAAGGACAGCCGCCGCTCTGACAGGGTGTACATTGAGTAGCCTCCCGGCCACAGGTAATTCTGCTACACGGAATCCCGCAGCTGGCCTGCTCTTGTATTGCGGTGCAGATACAGCTGGCAAGCTCCGAAATGCCACCGATAACTTTATCGGCAGATAATGATCCGATCGTTTCCTTGTTCAGGCTAAGCTTGCTCAGGCTCACTACTTTCTTTTTCATAAAAGGCATTTTGATTGAAGATCCTCCCCTGTCGCGCCTTGGGGTGGTTGTTCGGCGATTTTTTTTATATTCCGGCTACCGGTTAGCGGCCATTATTCTTTTACAAAACGGGCAAGCTGCACCTTGCCGTTCCGGTCGGTTATCCGTATACCGTATACGCCGGGCAACAGAGAAGCAACCGGCAGGCTGAACGATGTTCCGGAGACCGCTTGCCGCAGCACTTCACGGCCGGTAAGATCGTAGACAGCAGCTTCGGCCGGCATATAATCGTTGCCGGTTTGTATATGCAACGCGCTTTGCGCCGGGTTAGGGAAAAGCGAAACGGCCTGTTCTCCCGGTAACATAGCTATATCTGTGGGGGCAGGCTTAAGAACACCGCAGGCATTGGATTCGCTATAGGGGAAAGAATAGCTGAGCATTACTTCTTCAATGGCAGGTACGGAAATGATATAATGATCCGATGGCGCATTTACAGAAGGCAGATTGGCTACAGATACCATAACATCCCCGGCACAATCAAAGCCATAATTATTACGAACAACATAGGTACCTCCGGGGTAAGAGCCGGAATACACCGGATAATTACCCAAAGTATTGATCGTCATAAGACCGCCTTTGGAAGCATCGGAGGGGTTGTGCGGCGTATAACGCAACAAGTTGCCGTTGTCATCGGTTTCCAGGTAAATGGCAGTACCGCTATTAGAACCCGATATGCAATAACGGGTAAGCGGCCCGCGACGCCATACATTGAGCCCCTGGCCATAGGAATAGGTACCGGCTATCTTATTATACTGTTTGAAAAAATCGACCACGAATGTCATGGGATCCAGCTTGACCATAATCAACGCGGAATTGAGATCGCTACCGCATGGGAAACCACCGGAAGCATCGATGGATGAGCCGGTCAATACCAGCTTTCCGCCGCCGGCATCGGCGACATCAAAGCAGTTTGGAAACATATGAAAAGCGCCCTGGTGCAACATGGCATCATGATAGAAAGCCCCATTGGCATCGACCAGGGTAATGAGGATGCCACCGTCAATGCCCATGCCTTTTTGGTCGGCATTGCCAGCCAGGGCATAGCAAAACTGGCCGCTTGCGGTAGTAAAGGGAATGATTCGGGCATAGCTGGTACTAAGGTTAGCGCCGGGATAAGGATCTGTTACCTTGTCGCCCCGGCTCCAGAGCACATTACCTCCCGCATCCGTACACACGATCAATCCATCGGAATAAAAACCGTTCATACTGCCGCACGCGATCAACCGTCCGGTGGCCCTGTCTTCTACCATGGCGCTAAAGCCGCCCTCCACATCGTAACGCTTATACCATATAACAGCTCCCGTGCTATTCGTTTTCAGCAAAAAGGGCTGACTATAATACGGTATTCCCGTGCAGCCGCTGATCTCACTACTCTGCACACTGGTACCGCAGATCAGGTAGCCCCCATCTGCCGTCCTTATTGCGCCGGCGGTATAGAAAGCATTGGTCAGCTTACGGCAGCTTCCCTGTACGCTCATGGCGTGGCTCACTTCCGTTTGTGTAGCGTAGGTTTTCAGCCACAAAGTATTCAGCTGATCGTCGAGCAGCTGTAGCTGGATACGGGACAAGGGGCCACCCGGTCCGCTGTTATCCATACCCGAAAGCAAGGGAGGAGCGATGTTCCCCGAAAGAATATACTGATTGATCGCCGGCTCGTACCGGATAACCGAGGTACTGTTGTAAAAATGCCGCATGAGGTTCTGGGCATTACCTGACATAACGGACAAGAGGAGGACGAATAGGATTACGCTACACTTTCTCATGAACAGGAGCCACGTTTATGCCTGTCTAAATGTGGCCAAAATTTTGAAGTTAGGTTAAAGGAATGATGTTGACCATCAAGGTAATATACAATGCGCCACCTAGCCAACCATTAATGATTAAGTGTCGTCTTATAGCAATAAGTGTACCGCTCCGGCAATAGCCTGTTAGCCATTCCGGGGGCCGTGCACAAACCGAAAAGATTTATCTTTAGGATCACCAACACCTTACGGATTTCAAAACAGTCTGGCTATGCGCATTAGCTTTAAGCTATGCTTTTTATTGCTGCTTTATGGCAGCTGCCTTAAAGCCCATGCCCAGTTGCCTGGTATGCGGCGGTATACACAATTTGATGGCTATACTGCCTCTACAGGCTATCTGCTGGACCAGGATGCCGAGGGTTTTTTGTGGATCGGTACCGACAATGGCGGCATGCGCTTTGATGGAAAAAAATTCGGCGTATTGCAGGAGCTCAGGCATTCTCCCGATGTCGATATCATTTCCTGCAGCCCTATTGGTAAAGACCGTATTCTCCTTGTTCCGGCCAACCATGCTACCCGCTTGCTGGAAAAAGGTAAGTTGATTACGGCCCGGGAAGACCCTCGCCTGATGGACACGGCCCTGCGCGAGCTCAATTCCTTCACGCGTGACCCCGTAACAGGCAGCAGGTGGCTATCCAATAATTCAAGCATAGAAGTGCTGCATCGCTTTTGCGGTGACAGCGTCAGTGTATTTCATCTTTCTGAGCCCAACTTCAGCCTCCATTATATTTTCAACAACCGGATCATCGGTCTCAGAGGAAAAGAAATAGTTTGCTATACCCTGGCCTCCCGCTCCATCCAATGCCTTTATGACGGTGCTACAAAAAGAAAGTTGCTGCACGATAACCAAACCCAGTTGATCGACGCAGATTGCAGCGCCACCTATATCTTTATCCATAGAATACGCAGCCGGGAAGTAGTGGCATACCGCTATGTTGAAGGCGATAGCACGGTAAATCCGGTTCGCATCCTGCAGCTGTCCCCGGGAACCTCTCCCGAGTTTCGCGTCTTGACCGACAACCAGGGACGGCTCTGGATAAAATTCTATGGGAAAGGCGGGATCGCCTATTACGGCGATATAGAGCGGGGCACTTCACGGGATTTCTTCCAGTTCATGCAGCCCATGGCGCTGAATACACTTTTTATCGACCGGAACAATAATCTGTGGATGACCTCCCGTAACAATACCTTGTATTTTTTATCGCAAAAACACTTTCAGAATGCCCTGCTGACAAAGGCTTTCCCACGCCGTCAGGAAACGCCAAGGGCTGTTTCGGGCGATCAGCAGGGCCGGCTGCTGATCGGCTATATCAATAGCCCGGAACTGGACTACATCAATGCAGGAGAAAAGCACCGCATCCGGCTGATTCATTCTTTCGACCAGGGTCTACGCAAGATACTGCCCACCGGGGATGGACGATACCTGTTGTGTGCCGCCAATGTGGCTCTTTTTGACCCGGCAAAGGTGGCGCTTAGTTACCTGGGGATCTACGGCCATGTCAAAGACATTTGCCTTTACAAGAACAAAGGCCTGCTCATAGCCACCTCTTACAACCTGCAATACTGCCCCTCGCTTTCCAATGGCAACAAAGCAAGGAGCCTTCTCCGGCGCCGGTGTACGGCTGTAGCTTTACTTGGCGGAGACAGTATCATGGTGGGCACATCCGGCGGACTATATATCATGCAGGGCCTCGGCGGCCCCATCGGAAGGGCAGACCATCCTGTGCTGAAGGAGAGCTCTATTTCTGATTTGCAGGTAATGGCCGACGGAAGCCTGCTGGTAGGCACCAATGCCCGTGGTTTGTACCGCTATACATCCGGGGGGCAAGTATTACCGGTACAAACAGCCGGTGGACAGCCCGAACAGATCCGGGATATCTACCGGCAAAACGATAGTATTTACTGGGTGGCCTCAGACAATGGCGTATGGCGTTTTATTTTCGGGAAGAAGGGCAACCTGCTATCATCCCAGAATTATACCTTCTACGACGGCCTGCCCTCCAACAATGTGAATGCCGTATTTGTCAGCAGGGATACCGCTTATATCGCTACTGCCGACGGCATGGGCGTGGTGCCGCTCAGGGATAGCCTGCGGTACACCATGGCTGCGCCGGAGATCTATCTCAACACCTTACAAACAAATAAGCTAAGCTTCCGGAAACCCACAGACAGGATCGTCCTGGATCACCTGCAGCGGGACCTGTTATTTAACCTGAGCGTGATATCCTATGAAAGCCTGGGTAACCTGCGTTATTACTACCGCCTGTATCCTTTTCAGCAAGAATGGACGCCCGCCACCGACCCGGATGTCCGCTTTACCCATTTGCCGCCCGGCCAATACCGGTTCCAGGCCTACGCACTCAATGCCAAGGGCGACAGGAGCAGGAAGACGATCGATATTATGATCAACATACAGCCGGCCTTCTGGCAGACCTTCTACTTTACTGCCGCAGTCTTTGCTGTTATTGGAACGATCTTATTTTTAGTATTCCGTTACTGGGTACTTCGCCGGGAACGCAACCGGCTGGAAAAAGTGCAGGAGAAGAAACGGCTGGCCGAGCTGGAGCTGGAGGCCATTAAAGCACAGATCAACCCCCACTTCATTTACAACTGCCTTAATTCTATCCAGTACCTGAATTACAAATTGGAACATGAGCAGGCACAACAATACCTGGACCTGTTTGCCCGCCTCATCCGCATGACCATGCAATACTCCCGCCAAACCTTTATACGGCTTGATGAAGAAGTTAGCTACTTGTCGCTTTACCTGCAGCTGGAACAGCTGCGTTTCAAAGACAAGCTGACCTACCATATTGCAGTAGATCCGGCTGTGGACCGCTCCGTGCTGCTGCCGGCCATGCTGGTCCAGCCTTATGTTGAAAATGCGTTGAAGCATGGCATCGCCGGCCGTGATAAGGGAAGCCTGGATATACATTTCTGCAGGAAAGCCAACCAGCTCCAGGTAACGATACAGGACAATGGCGCCGGCTTTTCGGGACAGAACAGGCCCGGCGCCCAGGGCTTAAGGCTTTCGGGAACGCGGGCGCTCTCCTATAACGAATTGTTCAATTTCAACATAAGCATACACGCCTATAACCGGCAAGACAGCGAGCCTGGCAGCACCGGCGCTGTAGTGAAGGTAGGGATGAAGTATTTTCAGGAGTCTTTAAGGGACATATCGTAAACTTGGTGGAAGAAAATATGCCATTCGCCCAAAAGATTTGCACCATCCGGTTACAAGTTGTTGTTTTGAATACATAGCCCAACACCATTATTATGGAACAATTGCATAAAGTTGCCGTCATCGACGATGAAGCGGATGGAAGAAATATCATCTGCCTGCTGCTGGAACAGCATTTTCCCGATCTCAGGCTCTGCGGAGTGGCCGAAAATGTAGCACAGGGAACCGCGCTCATTCGCTCGGTACAGCCCGACCTGATATTCCTGGATGTAGAAATGCCCGACGGAACAGCATTCGACCTGCTGGCCTCCTGTAAAGACCTGTCGCCGCATGTGATCCTCGTTACCGCATACGACCACTATGCTTTGCAGGCCATTAAAATATCTGTGCTGGATTACCTCCTTAAGCCTGTCAACCGGGACGAGTTCGTTGCGGCGGTGCGCAAAACCATCGGCCGCGGCCAGGGAGATAGCCGGGAGGCCATGTTCGGTTTGCTGACGCAATTTCAGCGGCAGCTCAATATCCGCAAGGTCAGGATACCGACCCTAAGTGGCTTTTCGGTAGTGAATGTAGACGATATTGTCCGTTGCGAGGCCTCTGGCAATTACACCATTCTATCCTTTACCGATCATAGTAGTATTGTGGCTTCCCGTCCGCTGGGCGATTACGAATCGGAGCTGAAGGCCTATGGCTTCCTGCGTATCCACCACAAGCACCTGATCAATCCCAACCAGGTAGTCGAATACCAGAAGGGAAAAAGCGGCGGTGGCTATGTCATACTCCGGGGAAGAGAAATGCTGGAAGTATCGGCCCGCAGGAAGGCTGCGCTGCTACAGGCTTTTGGCGCCTGAAGTTAGTGGGCGGGCATCTGCTTTATCACCCACCAGCTCAGCAGCACCAGCAAAAGCAGGATAAGCGCAAAGAGCCAGCCCCAGTGGTGTTCCAGCTTCGGCCGGCGCCGGCGCTGCTTCCTGCGGCTTTGTATCTGTTTGCGTAGCTGCGCATTGATCTGACCGGCTATGGCTTTCAGCTGCGCTTTATCTTTTATTTCCGCCAGTCCTTCTACTGCATCGTTCAGAAAAGGATCCTGTTCCAGCAATGTTTCAATCCGGAACTGCTCTTCCGGCGACAGGCTGCCTTCAACATAGGCGAGCAACTGCGCTTCGTCTATATTGTCGTGGTGCGATCCTTCTGTTCTGTTTCTTTTCAGCACGATACAATTGATTTATTGTTGGTCCCGCTTCCGGGTCACCGGGATTCCATTTTCAGTCTCAGGTTCCTCTTCCCGTTCTGAATATGACTTTTTACCTGCTTGATATCATATCCGGTCTCCCCCGCGATCTGCTGGTAGCTTTTCTTTTCAAGATAAAAAGCCGACACACATATCCTTTGCTCCTCTTTGAGGGTGGCCAGCTCTGCCTTCAGGCGATCGATATCTTTTTCTTTTTCTATCAGCAAAGATAAGGGCACTTCTTCCGGCTGCGCTATAAATTGCAGGGGCGCCTCATCGGCATAGTCCTTGCGCCCGCGCAATTGGCTAAGACACAGATTGCGGGCTACCTGATACAACCAGCCGCCTATATTATCGATCGGATACTTGGGTATTTCCGACAGGGCTTTCAGAAAAACCTGCTGAACGGCATCGCGGGAGGCATCCTGCTGTCTCAGGTATTTCATACATACGCCGAAGAGCAGCACGGTATAGCGCTCCAGCAAAATACCCAGCCAGTCGCTGTTGCCATCGGCCCTGAACCGGGCGAGCAGTTCTTCATCGGTGATATGTTGGTTATCCCTGGACAATGAATTCTTTTTCTATTCGCCTTCTGCACGGCATATACGCCTCCTTCCTCAGACAAAGATGCCAATTTAAGAAATTTCCACACAGTATCTTTTTCATGCCGGTTCGCAGCGGTGCTATCGCCTATTCCCTTAATTTTACGGCGGCCGGAATATAGCCTTCGCAACCCCGGCCGGCCAATCCTTAACCAGCGAAGCCAGAAAGCTATGAACGATTATCAGGTACCCGGGGCGCCATCCCGGCCAGGCCCGCAATGGCCGGTTTATGTAGTACCCCCGCTGCTGCTTGTCCTGCTGGTGTGGCTCACCTGGCCACATATGCGCTATTACGTAGACAGCGACGCGCTATGCTATCTCAATATTGCAAAGCAGTATGTGGCCGGTCACTACGATCATGCCATCAATGCTTACTGGAGCCCTATGGGCTGCTGGCTTACCGCGATATTGGCAAAGCTTACCGGCTGGGAGCTATTTACCAGTGCCATTATTGTCAATACCGTATCGGTGGCCGGTCTTATGGTCAGCAGCCAATGTTTGTTCAACCGCTTTCGCGACCGGCCTTTCGAACGTTGGTGCTTTGGGCTCATGTCGGCGGGCTTTTGGCTATATGCCCTTTATTTCCAGTCCTTCACCGATTTCTGGCAGTTCCTGTTCCAGATGCTGGGTTTGCTGCTCCTGCTGCGGGACGATTTTACCGAAAAAGTATGGATATGGCTGCTGCTGGGCGTGCTGGGAGCCCTGGCCTATTTCAGCAAGGCCTATTCCTTCTTTTTTTTCCCGCTCATGATCTTTATGGCAGCGTCGGTACGGCTCCGGGTTCCGGGTTCATTCCGCTGGAAACGGCTGGTCGCGATATGCCTCGTCGCCGGTGGTGTTATGCTGGCGTTCGACGCACCCTGGATCTATCTCCTGCATGAAAAATACGGGATATGGACCACCTCTACCGCCGGAAAGCTCAACGCCTCCTGGCGCATTGTAGGCACCCAGGAATTCAGACAGGGGATCAAAACGGTTGTTCCCCCACCCTATGACGGTTCTCTGTTTTATT
This sequence comes from Taibaiella koreensis, assembly GCF_003545715.1. Classification (GTDB taxonomy): domain Bacteria; phylum Bacteroidota; class Bacteroidia; order Chitinophagales; family Chitinophagaceae; genus Taibaiella; species Taibaiella koreensis. The sequence goes on along the minus strand of NZ_QVNU01000007.1, from coordinate 29,886 downwards.
TCGAAGATCCTTATAGGGTACAGGGGCGCCTGGTCCGCTTTTACGACTCTCCTGGCACCATGCTGCGGCAACTGGCCCGTATAGGCTACAACGCCCTGGGCTGGGTAAGCGTCAGCAACCGCATTTCGCCTTTCTTTTTCCTCACCTGGCTCATCACCCTGGCCTTGCTGGCCACCAGGGGTTGGTTCCGCAAGCTGGGGCCACCGATGAAAATCCTGCTCCTGGTGTACCTCGTGTACCCCTTACCTTTCTGGCCCTTTACCTTCGAAGGCGGACGGTACGTGTGGTTCATTATGCCCGCGGCAGCGATCCTCTTCTTCGTCTATGCCGGCGAGAAACTCGTTCCGCTACTTTCTCCCCGGATCGGGAAAGCATTTACAGCCGTTTTTTTCCTGTCTTTCCTGGTTAATCCCGTGCTGGAACTGAAGACCATGTGGGGAAAAGGCGCCGCCGAACATCACATGGCGCAGGAGTTGAAAAGCCTGGGGATCCAAGGGGCCTTTGTAAGTAACCGCAGCTATGCCGATGCTTCTATTTCCCTGTCGCAGCTCTCCTGGTTTTCGCAAAATGCCTGGTACTGCCAGCCGCTCAATACAACCAGTACCCGGGAGCTGCTGGACGATGCCCGGCGCTATGGCGTTCATTATTATTTTTATTTTTACGAGGGTAATGGCGACGACTATCAGCTACGGACAGCCGATGGCCGCATACAACCCGACCTGAGCCAGGACCGGATACCGGGGTTAAAAGTATTTTCGCTCGCGCCATAAATCCCGGGTTTCATTTACCTTTGCCTCACCCCAAGCCAAATCACCAACTTTAACCATATTTCATTTTATCTGATGAGCGCATCGACGATTGGTACGGAGAAAGACAAAAAGGTAATCTTTGACTACGAGCATTGGGAAAAGCAGCTGGCCGGCATCGCCCGCAGCTATCAGCAGGCGGGGCCTTACCCCCATATCCAGCTGGAAAACTTCCTGGAACCCTGGGCGGCAGAAAACGCATTGGCCGAGTTCCCTTCCGTAAAAGATGAGGGCTGGATCCACTATGTTCATATCAACGAAAAGAAACACGGCCTCAATAAGCTGGACCTGTTGCCACCTTTCATCCAGGAAGTAATCAAAGAGATGAACTCACCGGAATTCGTCACCTACCTAAGCAAGCTGACCGGTATTCCCAACCTGCTTCCCGACGATATGCTGGAAGGCGGCGGGCTGCATCAGTCGCAACGCAACGGCTTCCTCAATGTGCATGCCGACTTTACCGTGCATCCACACAAACGGAACTGGCGCAGGCGCGTTAATATCCTTATTTACCTCAATAAGGACTGGAAGCCGGAATACAATGGCGACCTGGAGCTGTGGGACCGTAATATGAAGGGCGTTCAGCAAAAGATCGCCCCCCTGTTCAACAGGTGTGTGATCTTCAACACGGACGAGGATTCTTACCACGGCGTACCCGACACTATCCTTTGCCCGGAGGATATGACCCGGAAATCGATCGCACTCTATTATTTTACAGAAGAAGAGGTAAAACCTACCCTCCGGTCGACCAATTACAAGTCGCGGCCGCAGGATGGCGCCAAATCGATCCTGATTTATCTCGACAAAAAGCTGGTCGCAGGCTACACCCGGGTCAAGCGGGCGCTGGGTATTAATGATGCCTTCGTAAGCAAGATCCTCAATATTTTTGGCGGCAAAAAAAAGAAGTAGGCTGCCTTTCTCATTTTTCTCAAAAATCCTGCTCAAAATGGCAGGATTTTTAATTTTTGCACCATTTCAAGCCTTATTTTGATTAAAATCCAATCTTTTTTCCACAAAAAGCAGAAATAGTTTACTATTAATTTCGGGGAAAGAACTAAATATTTACTTTTGCAGCCTGTTCTTATTAAAGTAATTAATCACAAATCCTTCTTCAGTATAAAAAATGGCTAAAGGGAAGGTAAAAACATTTTCATGGCAAACACAGCAGATATCCGCAACGGTCTTATTCTGAAATTGGACGGAGCATTGTACAGCGTAGTAGAATTTGGCCAGAACAAAACGGCCCGGGCTGCCGCTAAAGTATGGGCCAAACTGAAAGGCGTTGACAACAACAGAAGCATCGAGCATACCTGGAACTCCGGCGATACCGTTTACCCCGTACGTGTAGAGCGCCGCAACTACCAATTCCTGTATAAAGACGACAGTGGTTTCAACCTGATGGACAACGATACTTTTGAGCAAATCGTCGTTGCAGAAACAATGGTGAGCCGGCCCGACTTGTTTAAAGACGGCCAGGAATGCACGGTGATGATCAATACCGAAACGGAAATGCCTATGGGCGTGGAGCTTCCGGCCTCCATCGTACTGCGTGTTACCTATACCGAACCCGGCCTGAAGGGCGATACCGCTACCCGCACCCTGAAACCGGCAACGCTGGAAACAGGTGCTTCCGTGAACGTGCCGCTGTTTGTAGATAACGACGAACTGATCAAGATCAATACCGTGACCGGCGAATATGTCGAACGCGTAAAGGGCTAAATAGGATACCATTCAGAAGCTGTTCCCGGGAGCAGCTTCTGATTTTTTTAAAAGCAAATTCAGAGCAAGCTCCGGCCGCTCCTTGTAACCGGAGTGTATTAAATCAGCAATTATGGAATTCAAACAGATCCAGGAACTGCTTAAGGCGGTAAACAAATCCAATATCAGCGAAGTATCGATCAAAGACGGTGATTTTGAGATCACGATCAAACAGGCGGCTTCCGAGACCCAATTTGTAGCGGTGCAAACGACTACGGCGCTGCCCCAACCTATGGCTATGCCTGCCGCGTTGCCCCAGGCTGCGCCCATGGCTATTGCGCCCCAGGCATCGGCAGCAGCCACGCCTGCCGAAACCAGCAATACCGTTACCATCAAATCGCCCATGATCGGCACTTTCTATCGTAGCTCCGGTCCCGATAAGCCCGCTTTCGTGAATGTAGGCGATGAGATCAGGCCGGGCCAGGTGATCTGCATCATTGAGGCCATGAAGCTTTTTAACGAGATCGAGAGCGAAGTAAGCGGCCGTATCGTGAAAGTACTGGTCGACGACGCGACACCGGTAGAATACGACCAGCCGCTGTTCCTGGTAGAGCCCTAGCCTGAGGTGTTGATAAGCAAATTTGAAAATGAGAAAATTTGAATATTAATCACAGGTACAATAGCCACGTTAGCCCAATGGAGATAAACGGGAAAAAAGCTATTTTGCTGATTATATCATTTTTTTATTTTTTGAAGATGCAAAAAGAAAAAATTGACAATAACCCATTGTTGAAGCTTTCATTCGCGTTTTCGCTATTAGTTATTGAATATTGCGAAATACTGGAAAGCAGCAGAAAATTCGTGATCGCGAATCAGCTTCTGAAGTCCGGCACAGCGATCGGAGCCAATGCAATGGAGGCGCAGAATGCAGAAAGCAAAGCAGATTTTATTCATAAAATCAAAATAGCGGCAAAGGAAGCGGAGGAAACGCAGTATTGGCTGAGCCTTTGCTCTTATGCCCCAAAGTATCCCGATTGTACTACATTGCTCACAAAGCTGGAGGTACTTCATCAGATATTGGGGAAAATACTGTCGACATCAAAAAGGAAAAACGATCGTACAACTTGAACTTTTTGCATGACAAGCGATTTGCATATCGGCGCATTTTCACATTTTCACATTAGAAATACATGTTCAAAAAAATACTGATTGCCAACCGGGGTGAGATCGCCCTGCGTATTATCCGCACCTGCCGGGAAATGGGCATCCAGACTGTTGCGATCTATTCCACAGCCGACAAGGACAGCCTGCACGTACGTTTTGCTGATGAAGCAGTATGTATCGGCAAAGCGCAAAGCGCCGATTCGTACCTCAACATCCCGCATATTATGGCGGCTGCCGAGATCACCAATGCCGACGCCATCCACCCCGGCTACGGCTTCCTGGCCGAGAACGCAGGCTTTGCTGAGATCTGCGCCCAGTACAATATCAAATTTATAGGACCCACACCCGATATGATCCGTTCCATGGGTGACAAAATGACCGCCAAGGAAACCATGATCAGGGCCGGTGTGCCGGTAATCCCCGGTTCTGAGAACCTGCTGCAAAGCGTGGCAGAAGCCAAACAACTGGCCAAGGATATGGGATACCCCATTATCCTGAAAGCCACTGCCGGTGGCGGTGGAAAGGGTATGCGTGTGGTATGGCACGAAGAAGAGATCGAGAAGGCCTATGATACCGCCAAGGCCGAAGCCGCCGCTTCGTTCAAGAACGACGGCATCTACATGGAAAAATTTGTGGAAGAACCCCGGCATATCGAGATACAGGTGGCAGGCGACCAATACGGTACCGTATGCCATATGAGCGAAAGGGATTGCTCCATTCAGCGCAGGCACCAGAAGCTGGTGGAAGAATCACCCTCTCCGTTCATTACACCCGAGCTGCGCCAGAAAATGGGAGAAGCGGCTATTAAAGCGGCATCGGCCATTAATTATGAAAGCGTAGGCACGATCGAATTCCTGGTCGACAAGCACCGCAACTTCTATTTCATGGAAATGAATACCCGTATCCAGGTGGAGCACGGCGTAACGGAAGAAGTGATCAGCTTTGACCTGATCAAAGAGCAGATCAAGATCGCAGCAGGCGTACCCATCAGCGGTAAGAACTACGAGCCTAAGATGCATGCCATCGAATGCCGTATCAATGCCGAAGATCCATACAACGATTTCCGCCCGAGCCCCGGCACCATCACGGTGCTGCATACGCCGGGAGGACATGGTATTCGCGTCGATTCCCATATTTATGCCGGCTATACCATTCCGCCTTATTACGATTCTATGATCGCCAAGGTGATTGCTATTGCGCAAACCCGTGAAGAAGCCATCTCAACTATGGAACGCGCCCTGAGCGAATATGTGATCGAAGGCGTAAAGACTACGATCCCCTTCCATATTCAGCTGATGCGCAACGAACAGTTCCGGGAAGGTAACTTTACGACCAAATTCATTGAAACATTCGAACTTAAATAACAAAGTCCGGGTATCCGGATATAGGAAACAAAGCCGGTCCTTGAGCTTGTCGAAAGGACAAAGATGGTGTTTCGACAAGCTCAACAACCGTTATGTAGAAGGAAATTGTATCCTGTTTCCTATATCCGGATAGTCACTTAACAAAAAAGATCTTAACGATAAATTTCTTTCATCGTTAAGACCTGTATCTTCAAGACCTGTACTGTAAAGACCTATAAGGTATCCATCCTTATAGGTCTTTGTGGTAATACCCAATGCCATGATATTACTGCCAGCCGAACATATAAGCTTCAAAACGAGTCTGGGAAAAGAGGAAGTGCTCCAAAGGCTAACCACAATGTTAACGCCGCCTCCCCATTCCTCGCGGAGCTTCTGGGGCGGGTTTTCCGGCGCTGCCTATAAGGGAAAAATAGCAATGGACGGCTTTGCCATAAGCAGGGAAATCCGTTATCGCAACTCTTTTCTTCCCCGCATCAGCGGCAAAATTTATACCGATGTGGACGGCGCTACGATCGAGGTGCGGATGAGACTCCATCCGCTTGTCCTTGCCTTTATCTGCATTTGGGCTTTGGGGGTTGGGTTCGCTGCAATCGCCGCATTGTCTGCCGGCGGACCGGCCGCATTCATTCCTGCCGCAATGTTGCTGTTCCTGTATGTATTGGTTATGGGCGCATTTAAGTTTGAAAGCCGGCGGTCTATCGATGACCTGCGGACGCTATGGGAGGCCACAGTAGTACGCCCCGGGAATACCTGATTATTTTTTTGACTATCCCGATACAGGAAACCAGCTAAAAATAGGGCCATGAAGAAATGATCCTTTGGGTTAATGATTAAAACGTTGATCTCTGACCCTATGTCCGGCAATGCTGAATTGAAGTTGCTATCTATTTTTAAGCCCGGGTGCGCCAGCCAAAAAAACAGCGAGCATTGTTTTTTTTCCGCCTTTTTTGTTTTCTTTTTTTGCTCCGCCAAAAAAGAAAAAGATATTGACACCCAATAAAAGATGGACAAATCAAAGCGTGCCAACTGGTATCTATGGACATGCAAAACTTTGTTTCCTTTATCCGGATAGTCAATATTTTTTATTTGCAAACGCGTAGTTTTGCTGCACCAATAAATATAAACCCCATGGACAACCAGAAAGTAGACCTGTTCCTGATGACGAACGGTAAGTACTTTGAAAGCTATCACCTCACCGCTATCCGCGACCGCTTGCTACAGGCCGACGATTCGCGCTGGATGGCGCTCCAGACACTGGAGTTCAACGATCCCACCACTATACTGATCGTGTCCCTGCTGGCCGGCAGCCTGGGCATTGACCGTTTTCTCATCGGCGACACCGGCATGGGTATCGGTAAGCTACTCACCTGTGGCGGCATGGGTATATGGGCTATCGTAGACTGGTTCCTCATCATGGGCGCTACGCGGGAAAAGAACCTGGCCAAGCTGCAGCAGGTGCTGTACTAAAACGGGCTATATATGCGCCGCAACCAGCTATATGTCTTTTTGCTCCTGGCATGTGGGGCTGGCTATGGCTGGCTGGCTTTTTCGGGCAATATGCTCCATGAGCACAACACCTTCAGGCTTTGCCCCTGGCATTTCCTGACCGGCTTACCCTGCCCTGCCTGCGGGGTTACCCGGGCCCTGGTGGCTATACTCGATGGCAAGCCTTCGGCAGCCTTTTATTATAACCCTCTGGGTTTTCCTGTATTCCTGTTCCTGCTGGTGGCGCCGGTATGGATGCTGCGCGACCTGATATGGCGGCAACAGAGCTTTTATATGGCCTATCGCCGGGTTGAAGCGATGCTGCAGAGACCTCCCTTTGCGCTGATTGCCATCGTGCTCGTCCTGGCCAATTGGATATGGGGGATCAGCAAAGGCTTATAGCGGGCAATATCGAAATTCCAAAACCCAAATCTCAAATTCCCAAAATTCAAAATCTAAAATTCAAAATCTAAAATCTAAAATCTAAAATCTAAAATCCCATTTACCTGACCACAGCCCATATTTACCGAAAAAAAATCACGATCCGGGACGAATGCCGTAATTTAGAGTAGCCATCTAAGACGATATTATGTTGATGGTATTTTATCCTGGTTTTTGTTTTTGTTTTTTGTTAGCAGCCATGGCAACGGGTGTTTCCCGCTAGCCATGGCTTTTTTTCAATGCCTTGATAAGGCCGGCAGGCGTATCGCTTGTGTTAATTATTGTTGTTACGGGATTTTTTTAATAGGTATTTCAAAATAGTTCCCTACTTTCGCCACGGTAAAAAAAGAAAACATGTCCTTTACACAATTGCATCATCATCATTTTCATACCGGCACTCAGCCAGGTGGAAATGATTTGGTGTAATCCCAACCATATTTCTGAAACCCGTCTGAGCACATCAGGCGGGTTTTTCTTTTGCCCTCTCCCACCCGATTTGCCCAGGCACATTTTTATCTTTCATGTGCACATTAAAGCTGGCCATACAAAAGAACGGCCGACTGAGCGAGCAATCCCTCGAATTGCTCAAGACCTGCGGTATCCGGCTTGCCAATGGCGACCGTAAGCTAAGAGCAACCGCAACCAATTTTCCATTGGAAGTACTCTTCCTCCGCGACGATGATATTCCGCAATACGTAGAGCAAGGCGTAGCCGATATCGGTATCCTGGGAGAGAATGAGGTACTGGAAAAGGCGCGGAACGTGGCAACGCTGGACCGGCTGAGCTTCGCGGCCTGCAGGCTTTCGCTGGCCATTCCCCGCGAGGAAAGCTATACCGGTCTGCGTTATTTCAACAATAAAAGGATCGCGACCAGCTATCCCCGTATCCTGGGCGCTTTTTTAAAAGAACAGCAAATCGTTGCCGAGATAGAAGAGATCGGTGGCAGTGTGGAAATAGCACCGGGCATAGGCCTTGCCGATGGTATCTGCGACATTGTGAGCACCGGCAGCACGCTGCTGATGAACGGCCTCAAAGAAGTGGAAACCATACTACGAAGCGAAGCCGTGCTGATCGCTACGCCTGGCATCGGTCCCGGACCGGCAGCCATACTGGAGCAGCTCCGTTTCCGCATTCGGGCCGTACACAATGCGGCAACGCACAAATACATATTGCTCAATGCACCCGATGCAGCGCTGGCGGAGATCAGCACGCTTATTCCCGGCATGAAAAGCCCAACCATATTGCCTTTGGCACGCGAAGGCTGGAGCAGCATCCACTCTGTTGTACGGGAAGATATATTCTGGGAAGTGACGGGCCAACTAAAAAAAGCCGGCGCCGAGGGCATCCTGGTGATCCCTATAGAAAAAATGATCCTTTAACCTGCTAACATCATCTCTTTATGCAGAAAATACGCTACCCGCTCCTATCGGCATGGCCAACATTGGCACAGCGTCCCGCAGCACCTGTAACCGATATCCTTCCCCTGGTCAACCGTATCTTTGACGATATACGGCGCGATGGTGATGAAGCCTTGGTACGATACTGTAGGCAATACGACGGGAACGACCGGCCGGTGCAACGTCTAAGCCATCAGGCAATCGCTGCGGCGGCAGACAAGCTAGAAGAACCATTGAAACTGGCGATACAGCTGGCTGCCGGCAATATCACGCAGTTCCACGCAGCACAGCGGCAGGAACCCTTGTCCGTGGTTACCATGCCCGGTGTCAGCTGCCGCCTGGAAAGCCGGCCCATCGACACAGTGGGCTTGTATATACCGGGCGGTTCGGCGCCACTCTTCTCTACGGTGCTAATGCTGGGTATTCCGGCGCGCCTGGCCGGCTGCCGGGAAGTAGTGCTATGCACACCTTCGGATAACAACGGCGCTATTGATCTGGCCATCCTTTATGCCGCAGACCTGGTGGGCATTCGCACCATCTTTGGTATCGGCGGTATACAGGCTATCGGCGCTATGTCTATCGGTACAGATGCCGTACCTAAGGTGGACAAGCTTTTCGGACCGGGAAATGCTTATGTAACAGCAGCCAAACAAGTAGCGCAGCTCAACGGGACGGCCATCGATATGCCGGCCGGTCCAAGCGAAGTGCTGGTGATCGCCGGCAACGGCTGTAATCCTGCTTTCATTACCGCCGACCTGCTGTCACAAGCCGAGCATGGTCCCGACAGCCAGGTGCTGCTGCTATCTGACGACGAAGATACGATCGACAATGTATTGGCGGCATTAGAGCAGCAGCTGCAAGCCTTGCCCAGAGCGGATATTGCGCGGCAGGCTTTGCAGCACAGCAAAGCGATATTGCTGGAAAGCCTTAAAGCCTGCCTGGACTTCAGCAATCATTATGCCCCCGAGCACCTGATACTTGCCATGGACAATGCCCCGGCTTATACCGATCAGGTGCAGCATGCCGGCTCTGTATTTCTGGGACCCTACAGTTGCGAAAGTGCAGGCGATTACGCGAGCGGCACCAATCATACCTTACCGACCAACGGATATGCCCGGAGCTATAGCGGCGTATCGCTGGATGCTTTTCTCAGGAAGATCAGCTTCCAGGAAATCAGCGCAGAAGGATTACGCCGGCTGGGTCCGGCTATCGAGCTGATGGCCGAAGCAGAACAATTATATGCACACAAACAAGCTGTAACCATTAGATTAAAATCTTTATAACGATGCGTTCCCTACAACAACTGATACGGAGCAATGTGCTGGACTTCCAGCCTTATACGAGCGCACGCTCTGAATATAAAGGCGGGAGCAACATCCGGCTCGATGCTAATGAAAATCCCTGGGGTACCTTTAACCGTTATCCCGACCCGGAACAGCTGCAACTGAAACAGGCGCTGGCGCGACACAAGCAGGTGGACCTCGCCAATATTTTCATCGGCAATGGCAGCGATGAGATGATCGACCTGGCCTTTCGCATCTTTTGTCGTCCCGGGCAGGACAAGGCCCTGATCTTTACGCCTACCTATGGTATGTATGAGGTCAGCGCCCGCTTGAATGATGTAGCAGTGGTAAGATTGCCCTTAACCAAAGACTTCCAGATCGATGCGGAAGCCTACCGGGAAGCCCTGGCAGATAAAGATCTGAAGCTGGCTTTCCTCTGTTCGCCCAACAATCCTACCGGCAACTGTCTCGATGCGCTGACGTTGGTGCTGGACACCTTCGATGGCATTGTTATCGTCGACGAGGCCTATATCGACTTCGCAGGCAGGGATTCCCTGCTGGAACAGCTGGACCGGTACCCCCACCTCATCGTACTGCAGACCTTAAGCAAGGCATGGGGGCTGGCAGGCGCCCGGATCGGGGCCGGCTATGCTTCTGCAGCGATCATCAACCTTTTCCATAGGGTAAAGCCCCCTTACAACGTGAGTACCCTGAACCAGGAAGCAGCTTTGGAAGCCCTGTCCGATACGGCAACTTTCGAGCAGCGTAAAGCGATGATCCTTGATCAGCGGCGATGGCTGGAAGCAGCGCTGCGACGACTTCCTATGGTGAAAAAGGTCTACCCTTCCGATGCCAATTTCCTGCTGGTGGAAATGACGGAGGCGGAGCAGGTGTACGCCCACCTTGCCGCACAGGGCCTGATCGTACGTAACCGCCATAGCCAGGCGCCCGGTTGCCTCCGGATCACTGTGGGAAGCCCCTCGGAGAACGCACAGCTTGTCGGCGCCCTGCAGCAAATGGTTTTATTCTATTAAAAAATGATTGACATGAAAAAAGTACTGTTTATCGATCGCGACGGCACCTTAGTCATAGAGCCGCCCGATTTCCAGGTCGACAGCCTGGAGAAGCTGGTCTTTTATCCCGGCGTTTTCCGGTTCCTTTCCCGCATTGCCGCCGAGCTCGACTACGAGCTGGTGATGGTAAGCAACCAGGATGGTCTGGGCACGCCATCTTTCCCAGAAGAAACCTTCTGGCCGGTACAACGCAAAATACTGACCACATTGGAAAACGAGGGTATCATCTTCAATGAGATTCTTATCGACCGCTCCTTTCCAGAAGACGGATCGCCGGGCCGCAAACCCGGGACCGCTATGCTGACCCACTATCTCAAAGGTCCTTACAACATAGCTGAGTCTTATGTGATCGGCGACCGGCTGACCGATATCCAGCTGGCGCAGAACCTGGGCTGTAAAGCTATTTACCTGGGGGAAAAGCAGCAGGAGACAGCCGCACTATCAACCCCGTCCTGGGCCGACATCTACGCTTACCTGAAGCAACAGCCGCGCTGTGCCAAGGTGAAACGCCGGACCAGCGAAACCGATATCCTGGTACGGCTTAACCTCGACGGATCCGGCAAAAGCGCGATCGGTACCGGCCTGGGTTTCCTGGATCATATGCTGGCGCAAATCGCACGCCATGGCGGCTTCGACCTGGAGGTTCAGGCCAAAGGAGACCTGCAGGTAGATGAGCACCATACGATGGAAGATGTGGCGATCGTGCTGGGCAGCGCCTTCCGTGAAGCCCTTGGCAGTAAGAAAGGCATCGAACGTTACGCTTTCCTGCTCCCTATGGACGATTGCCTGGCACAGGTGGCCCTCGACCTGGGTGGCCGGTCCTGGCTGGTATGGGATGCCCATTTCCGTAGGGAAAAAATAGGTGATGTACCGACCGAGATGTTCTCCCATTTCTTCCGGTCCTTCTGCGATCATGCCGCCTGTAACCTTAACATCAAAGCTGAAGGCGACAATGAACATCACAAAATTGAGTCCATATTCAAAGCGTTTGCTCGCGTGTTGCAAGCAGCGATACACAGGAACGACAGTTATCTTATCCCCAGCACAAAAGGCAGCTTATGATCGCTATCGTAGAATACAATGCCGGCAATATCCGCTCGGTGATCAATGCGCTGGAACGGCTTGGCCGCGAAGCTATAGCAACCGACGATGAGGCGCTGATCAGGCAGGCGGAGAAGGTGATTCTGCCTGGTGTGGGTGAAGCGGCCTCCGCTATGCAATATCTCCGGGAGAAAGGACTGGACCGGCTGCTCCCCACGCTGGAACAGCCTGTGCTCGGTATCTGCCTCGGCCTGCAATTGATGTGCCGCTTTTCGGAAGAGGGCACGACAACAGGCATGAGCATTTTCGATACGGTAGTCAGGCGTTTTCCACCCGGTGCCAGGGTGCCTCATATGGGCTGGAACAACCTGCAGCAGCAGGAAGGTCCATTGTTTGCCGGTGTCGATGCTGAAGCCGACGTTTACTTTGTGCACAGCTATTACGCGGCCTGCTGTGCCGATACAATAGCGGTCTGCGATTACCAATTGTCTTTCAGTGCCGCCTTGCAAAAAAATAATTTTTATGCGGCCCAGTTCCATCCCGAAAAATCGGCCGGCGCCGGTGCAGCAATCCTTAAAAATTTCCTGAGCTTATGATCCTCATTCCTGCACTTGATATCATGGATGGGCGTTGTGTACGTCTTTCCCAGGGCGACTATGCCCTGCAAAAAATCTATTCTGCCGATCCGCTTGAGGTGGCAAAGTCCTTCGAGGCGCATGGCCTTACACGACTCCATCTCGTCGACCTGGATGGCGCCCGTTCCCGACATGCGGTCAACTACAAAGTGCTGGAACAGATCACGCGGCATACTCACCTGGCAGTTGATTTCAGCGGTGGTCTCAAAACCGCTGAAGCGCTGCGTATGGCGTTCGATTGCGGCGCCGCGTATGTAGTGATCGGCAGCATGGCCGCGGAAGCCCCGGAGCGCTTTTTGGAATGGCTGTCGACTTATGGCCCGGAACGCGTGTGGCTCAGTGCCGACTGTCGCCAACGCAAGATAGCCACGCAAGGCTGGCTTACAACGACCGATACCGATGTGGTTGACTTCCTTTCTGCTTACAGCAAGCAAGGTGTTCAAACAGCCATCTGCACCGACATCGGTAAGGATGGTATGCTGGAAGGTCCGTCCACCGGCCTTTATGAAGAGATCATCAATCAGGCCGGCCTGGCGCTCATCGCCAGCGGCGGCATCGCAAGTCTTGCCGACCTGGCGGTGCTAAAGGCAGCAGGCTGTGCCGGAGCGATCATTGGCAAAGCCCTGTATGAAGGGAACATTACTTTAAAAGAACTGGAATCGCTATGCTGAAAAAAAGGATCATTCCCTGCCTCGATATCCGCGATGGCAGGACGGTGAAAGGAATACATTTTGAACAGCTGCGCGATGCCGGCGATCCGGTTGCCCTGGCCCGCCAATATGCAGCAGAAGGCGCCGACGAGCTGGTCTTTCTCGATATTACCGCTACGGTAGAAAAAAGGAAGACTTTATGCGCGCTGGTAAGCCGTGTTGCCAAAGCAATTCATATTCCGTTTACCGTAGGCGGCGGCATCAACTCTGTGGCCGATGCCATACAGCTGATACAATCGGGGGCCGATAAGATCAGTGTCAATACCGCTGCTGTACAGCGGCCAGGACTCATCGGAGAGCTGGCCGCAAGGCTGGGCAGCCAATGTGTAGTAGTGGCCATCGATACCCGTATAAACGCAGGGCAGCAATGTGTCTTTACACACGGCGGACGCCAGGCGACATCCCTATTCACGACGGCGTGGGCCAGGCAGGCTGCAGCTTATGGCGCCGGCGAAATACTGCTTACGGCTATGGGTAAAGACGGCACCGGCAGCGGCTTCGACCTGACTACCATACAGGAAGTATGCCAGGCCGTGTCCCTGCCGGTGATTGCTTCCGGCGGTGCAGGATGTCCGGACGATTTCAAAACCCTTTTCGAGACAACCGAAGCAACGGCTGCTCTTGCCGCCGGCGTATTCCATTTTGGCAAACTTCGCCTGCCGGAGCTTAAAGCTTATTTAAAAACCGCTCAAATTCCCATAAGATGACAATCGACTTTGACAAGGCCGGAGGGCTGGTGCCGGCAATCATACAGCACTATTATACCCTGGAAGTATTGATGCTCGGCTATATGAACGCCAGCGCGCTCGAACAAACCCGCAGGGAAGGCAAGATAACCTTCTATAGCCGCAGCCGTCAGGAATTATGGACCAAAGGCGCGACCTCCGGTAATGAAATGAGGGTGGTGGATATCTGTAAAGACTGCGACAACGATGCGTTACTCATCCGCGTTGAACCCCTGGGCCCGGCCTGCCATACGGGCGCCCGCTCCTGCTTTGGCACGGAAAGCGCCAGGGGATTTCTCTACCAGCTTGAAGCCACGATCAGCAGCCGCATTGCCGGCGATGATCCCGCCTCCTACACCGGTAACCTGTACCGGCAAGGGATCAATAAAATGGCGCAAAAAGTGGGTGAAGAAGCAGTAGAATTAGTAATCGAAGCTAAAGATGATAACGGGGAGCGGTTCTGCAACGAGGCGGCAGACCTGCTCTTTCACTTCCTGCTGCTGCTGCAGGCCAAAGGGCAAAAACTTGAGCGCATTGAAGAAGTGTTGCAGCAACGCAGCACGAAGTCCGGCAGGGAATAAACTGCGACTAAGATCCGGTAAGGGCGACGCATAGTGGAATAAATTTTTCTACTCATTGAGAGGGGTATGGTATCTTTACGGCCGTATTAAATTTACAGGACGTACATGAGCGATCTACACTCGTTTTTTGCAGCAAAACACTTTGCTGAACTCCCTCAGAATGATGCCCGGCACGCTTTACAGATCGGGAAACGCATTTTACCCATTACCGAATACAATAGTGACTGGAGCGAAGCCGATATTGTGCTGGTCGGTTGCGGCGAACAAAGGGGCACAGGCCTTGATGCCCCCTGGAGCCACAGTCCCGACGCCATACGGGAAGAATTGTACCGTATGTATGATTGGCATACTTCGGTAAAGGTGGCCGACATGGGCAATATCAGGGAAGGCGCTACGCCCGGCGATACCCGTGCGGCCTTGCGCACCGTGCTCCAGGAAATAGAAGAAGCGGGTAAGATAGCAGTAGTGATCGGCGGCTCACACGACCTTACGCTCCAGCAATATGATGTGTTCAAAAAGCTGGGTAAGACCATCAACGCTGCGGTGATCGACATGCTGATCGACCTTGAGGAGACGGAAGGCATCAGTGATGAAGGTTTCCTGATGAATATGCTCACCGAACAGCCCAATTTTGTGCGCCACTTCAGCCATATGGGTTTTCAGAGCTATTACGTCAACCCCAATATGCTGGAAACGCTGGATAAGTTACGCTTCGACTGCTTTCGCCTGGGCCGGGTAAGGGAAGACATGGAAGAGATGGAACCGGTATTGCGGGACTGCAATTTGCTAAGCATTGATATGAATGCCGTACGACTCTGCGATGCGCCTTTTCTGAAGAACGGCTCTCCCAACGGCTTTTTCGGCGATGAGATGTGCCAGCTGGCGCGATATGCAGGTATGAGTGGCCGTCTGTCCTCTCTCGGGATATACGGCTACCAGGCGGAATGGGACAGGAGCAAACAAGGTGCTAAACTAATCGCACAGATGCTATGGTATTTTGTGGACGGCTACCTGGTACGCAGGAATGAAGCCGTGCTCAACAACCGGGAAGAATTTATTGAGTATCATGTGGCGTTCTCCGGTAATGATGCGCTCTTCCTGAAGAGTAAAAAGACCAATCGCTGGTGGATGCAGCTACCTGAAGGCACTTTCACGCCCTGTAGCTATAACGATTATCTTACTGCAGGCAATAACGAAATCCCCGAGCGCTGGTTCCGGGAGCAGGAACGCATCGTATAAAACACCTCGCTATAGCTGTCTTTGGGACAAACTCGAGGACCGGAGAGGATTTGTTTCTTATATCGGCGCGGCCAAATAACTTTATAGCATAAAAAATACCAGGCTTATGGGTAAGCCTGGTATTTTTTGTATGACCTATGTGCTGATGAAAAAAAGTCTGCAATGGTACTACCACATTAAAAGCAGGGAATGAGGCCCTTACCTGTCTTAAAGAACTAAAAGAAAAAGACGTATGAAAATCTGGCACAATATTTGATGTACATAGATTATCTTTTCATAGTACGCGGTTATTGGTTTAAAGAATGTCCTCTATTCCTGGAGGACATTCGTTTTTCACCCCGGTTTCTATGATTTAGCTTTGCTCATAGCCTGCTCGCATTTGCTTATTTTATCCAATATCGACTTTCGTTCGGCTTCCGTTGCAATCACCTTGGTCAGGGCCATCCGATAGGCGGCTATTGCCTGCTGATAGCTCTTTTGCCCCAGGTAAATGTCGCCGGTAAGCCGGTATGCATCGTAATATTCGGGATTGTTTGGCGCCAGTTGCCCTACATCGGTCTTCAGGTGATCCAGCCAACTCATCTTTGCCTGTCTAAATTGAAGGAAATGCGCGTAGGTAGGGGTAGCCAGGAAGGGGTCCGGGGCAATGTTCAGGCCGGTATCGGCAATTTCCTCATCCCCGGCGAGGCCTTTCATCGCAAATACTTTCCGCAGGTCATAACATACATAGGCGCCCATCTGCCAGGGCGAAGTGCTTACCCACATACGCAGGCTATCGGGCATAAAGATCACGGAATGATGCGCGACGAACTGGTTAACGGCCTTTTCATTACCCACACCGATGTCGGCATCGTTGAGCCCCTTATAGTCGCGCAGAATGGCAGCGACTTTGGCAGGGTTAAGCGGATAGCTCTTTTGCAGCAGCTCCTGCAGCCGCTGATAACGGTATACAGAGGCGCTGCCGGCCATTTGCTCCCGGTTGAGCTCCTGTCCTTTCAGCACGTCACTCTGATAATGATTGGCGCATTCGATATTGTCGGTATGCGGATCATAAACGCCTAGCGTATCCGGCGTCTTTTCGATCACGACCGACCGGTGATCGGCTGCGGAACCGATCAGGAAGCTTTCACTCACAAACATTTTACGGCGGCGGGCGATCGCTATCGCTTCCTGTATATTGCCGGCATATTGCAACACTTCCCTTGCCACCAGCGATACCGGTGTTGCAGCCCCATGTGGAATCGACGACCTGGCCGCATTGATCGTTACCGTAAGGCCTTTATCATTCATCCCGGATACGACACCGATAAAGCCGCCCCAGGTAACGAACGCGAACTTGTGCCCTTTATCGGGCGCCACAAAAGAGACGATCTTGTTTTTGGCAAATTCGTCGCCAACCCAGAAATCGAAATTCCGGCCCAGGATCATGGCGCCGCTCTCCGTTTTGGTATCCCAGGCGCCGAACGAGGTACAACCCACCAGCATCAGGTTTTGCAGGGCATGACCGATATCGTGGGCAGCATGATAATTTAATTGCCTGGAGTAGTTGCTGCCGATCCACTGAAAGCTGTCGGATGCAGCCCGGGAAATACCGTAGATCTCTTCTTTATACTCATCGGTTACATGCGCCGGAAGATCCCGGTTCATAAACCCTATAATGTATTTCAGGAACTTCAGGTACGAAGGCGAAGGGATCATTTTGCGGATCTGGTGGGTAAAGGCCATTTCCTGTGACACGATCAATTCGCGCGAGAGCTTGCCATTGATCACGCCGCGCTCGTAAGGCTTTCCGGAAGTATACATTTCGAACAAACCATAGCGACTTTTCCGCAACCAGTTATCGCCGAGTGTATAGGCCGTGCTGTCCAGCGGCTGCCGCTGTAACTGTTCCACTTGCCTGTCAGCAACGGCTGGTGGCTTGAATTCCGACACCTTCCAGACGTAGATACCGAAAAGGAGCAACAGCACGACGAAAATGCCCAGGAACCAGGCTAAACTTTTGAGAATCTTTTTCAGGATACGCATGGGGATGCAAAGATAAGCAGGAGAAAAGGAAGAATAACCGCTGTTTGACAGGGAAAACAAGGGTTTAACGATCATTCCAGGGACGCTGCCTCAAGGATAACATATATAACAAGACAGGCTGCCGTAGGGCAGCCTGTCTTGTTATATATGCACAATCTTTCCGATCAGATGGTCATGATCTCTTTTTCCTTGTCTTTACAATGTTGGTCAACCAGGGCAATGTGTTTATCGGTAATGCCCTGGATGCTGGCTTCGGCTTGCTTACCCTCGTCTTCGCTCAGGCCATCCTTCTGCAGCTTTTTGATCTGCTCAATCATATCGCGGCGGATGCTGCGCACCGATATTTTACCCTGCTCTCCTTCTGCATTCACCTTTTTTACCAGCTCTTTACGACGCTCCTCTGTGAGGGGCGGCAGGAACAGGCGAATCACCTGTCCATCGTTTTGAGGCGTTACGCCCAGATTGGCCTGCATGATCGCGCGCTCTATAGGTGCGATCATCGGCTTTTCCCAAGGTTGCAGGG
This sequence comes from Taibaiella koreensis, assembly GCF_003545715.1. Classification (GTDB taxonomy): domain Bacteria; phylum Bacteroidota; class Bacteroidia; order Chitinophagales; family Chitinophagaceae; genus Taibaiella; species Taibaiella koreensis. The sequence continues at coordinate 11,696 of NZ_QVNU01000007.1, read as the reverse complement.
ACAAGGTACGGGCATCGGTCACGGTAATATTGGCGACCTGGTTCAGCGGCGTGGGGTTACCATAATAGTCGACCATAATGCCGTCGACCATTTGCGGATTGGCCTTACCCGCCCTGATCCTGATCAGCTCATTTTCCAGGTGGCTGATCGCCTTCTTCATCAGATTACTTGTATTCTGTATGATATTATCTGCTTGTTCTGACATATGTAGATCAATTTTTCAAGGGTAGCAAAAGTAGCAAACCCGATGGCAAATGCCAAATTTTATGATGTAAATGCTTCCGGATTGCCTTCGCCAGACCTCCACCGGGCATGCAGCATACGCTCCCTGCCCTGCATATCTTTCCGCAATACCGTATGCCAGCCCAGTGCTTCATAATACTGTCTGGTCGCCTCTGCATGGTCCATATGCAGCTCCAGGAATACGGAACCTCCCGGGCGCAGCTTCAGTGCAGCAAAGGCAGCTATGGCTTTGTAAAATTGCAGGGGATCGTGGTCGGTAACAAATAAAGCCAGGTGCGGCTCATAATCCAGCACATGAGCAGCCATACTTTCCTGCTCGGGCAATGTAATATACGGCGGGTTGCTGACGATAATATCTGTACCCGGCCATTGATCCCAGCTTTCCCGCTGCAGAATATCGGCCTGCAGCCATTCCAGGGATAGCCCCAGGGCGCCGGCATTGTGCCCGGCGACGGCAAGCGCTCCTTCCGACAGATCGGCGGCATATACTGTTGCACTATCGAGGTGTTTTTTCAACGCCAGGGCCAGGCAGCCGCTTCCGGCCCCGATATCGACTGCGGTGACGCCCGGTTTTTCGTTCCATTCTTTTATGATCCAGTCGGCCAGCTCCTCGGTCTCGGGCCTGGGGATCAGCACGCGCTCATCGACAAAGAGCTTCATGTCGAGGAAATAGCATTCACCCAGCACATATTGTACGGGACGCTGCGTCATTAGCGACCGGCTGTATGCCTCCAGCTGTTGCTGCTGCTCCGGGTTTAGCATTGCTCCCGGCTGCGCCAGCCAGGCACTGCGCCGATAACCGGTAACTGCCTCGATCACCCATCCGGCGATGTTTGCTGATTCGGATTCATCGTATATGGTTGTCAATTGCTGCGTTAATTGCCGGAAAGCGGCTTCGGTTTCAAGGCTCACAGTGTACCGGCTTTCATTTTTTCAAGCGTCTCTTTCATGGACGCAACCGCATCTTCCGGCATGTCTTTCATGCTGGCAACAGCCTCCGCCTCAAGCGTGATTGCCTTTTCCTTATCGCCGCTCAGGTACAAGAGGTTGGCATGCGTATCGGCAAGCATGGGCCAGCTCTCGCTGTCTTTACCCGCCAGGGCCATGGCTTTATCCGACCATTTCGCGGCCATGGCCACGGCAGCAGGATCATCTTTTTTCCTTTCTACTACCTTCCAGGCCGATTCATTCAGGGCTTCTGCAGCACCAAGGGTTGCCGAGCGGCGCATGTCCGGGTGTTGTGCCAGGGTAGCTTCGATGGAAGCATCATATTTTTCATCGGGCACTTTCATCGCCTTCAACTGGTAGATCAGACCGTCAATGGTACGCTTCAGCTCTGCTTTGTCATACTCAGCATAGGTACCCGAAGGCAGCTCCAGCAAGTAATTGGCTTCATCGATGGCAGCTTCCCAGGCCCGTTGTCCATTGCCCGTCTTCCCAAAATATTCTTTGTAAAAATAATGCATGCCCGAAAGCCCCCCTGCGCTTATGTCATAGCGCCGCATACCTTCGTCAATCAGCTTCAACAGATTTTCGTCTTTGGTTTCAATAGCACGGCTCAACGTATTGTAGGCCAGTCGTGGACCGAAGTAATAAAAATAATCTGTCATATCGGGATACAAGGCGCTCACCTTTTCTTTATTGGCATAGATCACCGGTACCGCTTTGTTGTCGAGCGTCTGGGTATATTCAGTCAGAAATTTCAGGGTCTCATCATCCGGTTGAGCCGGCACAAACTGCGCTACGTAAATGTCGAGGCCCTTATCTCCGTTATGATCGAGGCGCTTGGCTTTGGCCAGGTATGCTACCAGGAATGCTTTGTCCTTTTTGCCTTTAGCCAGCTGCGCCTCATAATCGGCCCATTTCATCGGGTCCTTTTGTTCCAGCAAAGCCGTTTCGGCGCGACCAAGGAACTCGTCCATCTCGCAGGCCCCCATTACCCGGTATACCACGTTTTGTGTATTGGGATCGATATACAAATTGGTCGGGTAACCTTCTACTTTATATTGCTTTGCCAGATCGATGCCTTCTCCCTTCTCTGCATCGATTTTATAATTGACAAAAGTGGCATTGTACTTATTACCGGCAGCTTCGGCCGGAAAAATATTCTTGGCCATGATCTTACAAGGACCACACCAGGTGGTATAGATATCCATGTAGATGAGCTTCTTCTCTTTTTTCGCTTTGGCAAGCACCTCTTTCCAGGAGCCGGTCTCGAAGCGGATACCCTGAGCCTGCGCACAAAGGACGACAAAGCTGCATAAAAGCAGCAAACCGATCTTTTTCATCCGTATTATTTTTTGCTGCTAAGATACTCGAATTCGGGCTGTATTGCTATGAATTCAAAAATTAACCAGTCGTCTTCCCAAAACACGGTGCATTCGATTAAATTTGCACATTGCGATTAGCTATGCTACAAAAATTATACATCCGTAACTATGTGATCATAGATGAGCTGGAGATCCGGTTCGATCAGCACCTGAATGTGATCACGGGAGAGACCGGCGCCGGGAAATCGATTATCCTGGGTGCGCTATCCCTGATCCTGGGCGACCGTGCCGACACTTCGGTGCTCATCAACAGGGAAGAAAAGAGCGTTGTAGAAGCCACCTTTCATACGGAGCACAATACTTATTTCAACGGCCTGCTACAGCGGGAGGAACTGGATATAGAACCGCTCACCCTCATCAGGAGAGAGATCAGCGCTACGGGCAAAAGCCGCGCCTTTATTAACGACACACCGGTAACACTGACCCAGCTCAACGAACTAACATCGGCCCTGGTAGACCTTCACCGACAATTTGATAACAGGGCTCTCGAAGAGCATACCTTCCTGTACGAAGTGATCGACGCCGTTGCGGAGAACCAAACCCTGCTCGCCGATTACCGGTCGCAATACAGCCGCTACAAGCAACTGCAGGGCGAATACCGCCGGCTATCGGACAGCCTGGCCCAATGGCAGAAGGAAGCGGATTACAAGCAATTCCTGTTTGATGAGCTGGAGCAGGCTTCTTTCAAAGAGGAAGAGATCGAAGCTGCCGAGCAGCAGCTAAAGCAATTGAGCCATGCCGAGCAGATCAGTTCGGTATTGCAGGCGGTTTATGGTGCACTGGAAGAAGGTGAACAGCCGCTGAACAATGAGCTGAAACGCCTGAGGCAGCAGCTTCAATCGATCACCGCCGTGCAGATAGGCGCAGAAGGCCTTGCTCAACGCATGGAAAGCGCCATCCTGGAATTGAAAGACATCGCGGAAGAGCTGGACAACATGCAACGCGGCATAGATCTTGATCCCGGACAATTGCAGACCTTGCAGGAGCGACTGGACCTGGGCTATCGCCTGCAGAAGAAGCATGGGGTACAAACAACTGCGGAACTGATCGCCATTCATCAGCAGCTCTCTTCCGAATTGCAGGAACAGAACAATGCCGGCCAGGCGCTGCAGGACCTGCAGGAACAAATAGCACAGGCGACCGCAACATTGACCCGCCTGGCGGCACAGCTTCATAAAAAACGACAGGCAACGGCGCCGGGCTTCGCCGGGAAAGTAAACGAGCTGCTGGCATTGGTGGGTATGCCCAACGCCCTGCTAAAAATAGAAGTGCAACCTTCGGAATCCTTGCAGGAGTATGGCAGCGATCAGGTGAGTTTTCTTTTCGATGCCAACAAAAGCGGCAAATTCAGTCCTGTACAGAAAGCGGCATCCGGCGGGGAAATGAGCCGTATCATGCTTTGCATCAAAGCGTTTACCGCCAAAGCGCTTGCATTGCCTACACTTATTTTTGATGAGGTCGATGCCGGCATTTCCGGTGAAGCCGCTAAGCAGGTAGGCTTGCTGCTGCGCTCGCTCAGCGATTACCACCAGGTACTCTGCATTACGCACCAGCCACAAGTAGCCGGCAAAGGCACACAGCATTATTATGTATACAAGACCACGACCGAACAGGGACAGGTCAAAACACGCATCCGCCTGCTCAACAACGATGAGCGCATCAGGGCCATCGCGCAAATGATCGGTGGTGAGCAGCCATCCGAAGCGGCCATAGAAAACGCCCGTGAGCTGGTAGGATAAAAATATTCCATGCAACACAAGGCCCCGGGGACCAGCTTCCACGGGGCCTTTTTCACGATCACAACAGCCTCATATAAACGTTATCAGATACAAACACATTCCGTTTGCGCCGGATTCTGGCGCGTGGCGCAAATGGTCCCGTTGGGCAATTGCTGCGTCTGGCAATTGGGTGTTTGGGTAATGCCGCAAGCCACAGTGCCGCCAGGCTCGGTACACCAGCAGCTGCCGGCGCCGGTAATGGGACAGTTGATATTGGTTGCCGGTACACAGGTCGCGCCGCCGCAGGCATTGGTCAGCGTAGGCGCCCCGCCAATCACAAGCCCGGCCTGGTTACCATTAAGGGCCGATACTACTTGCTTGTTCAGCATCAGCTTCCGCTGAAAGTCGATCTTTTTCTTTTTCATCGTTTTGGTGTGTTGTTTGGTAAATGAATGCGCCACCAAAATTGCCGGGTTCTACTGAAAATTATTTTCAGTGGTTTTCTGTAACAGATCTTAACGGGCAAAAACAGCGGCTGCCTAAAATGGTTTCAAGCCTGTCACATCGAGCAGTTCGAATTGTAAACAGGCTTGAAACGTAATTTTCAGGCGGCCTCTGTTACACAGTAAAGCCAAGGTACTAAGTCCGGGCCTGAACCAGCCCGGTGTTGTCACCGGGCCCCGCTGTGTATTAGTTACAGTTACCTCCCGGTCCTACCAGTGTATTGCAAACCGGCACGTAGGAGTAGCGTACACAGCAGGCGCAGCCCGGCGCGGCAGAGTTTTCGGTTTGGTTGCGGGTGGGACCGCCAGGACACCATTCCTGTCCTACGGAGATCGGTCCGCCACCGTTGATGCGTGCCTGGTGATCTTCGGTCAGGAGCGAGATCGTGTCCTTATTCAGGTTCAGCTTCTGCAATGTGATTTTTTTCTTTTTCATACATCGACGTTTTAGGTAATCAAAGTTCCTGCCCCACACTGAAAAAAAATTTCAGTGTCTTTACCTATATTATCGCGATGACGGCCCGCTGTGCAGAAGGGATCAAAACCGGCCACCCTGTAAAGAGCGGCCCGTTTTACCATAAAATATATTCTGGTCATCCCCGGGGGGTTAGAACACCACGCGGGCAAAGCCAATACTGTTGCGGCGTAGCACAGGGATCAATAGCTCCCTGGTGTCTGTTTGCTTACCCGAACGGGGCAGCCAGTCGGCGCCGGCCGACCGGCCCGGATTCATTTTTTTCAGCTGAAGACTACCCGATATATCAACGGCGGCCAGGTTAAGCGTGGATTTGCTGGTCGAAAAATCGTTGTAGAGGAATACCAGGCTGGCGCCCGAATTGAGCATAGCATAGGAAGAAAACAGTCCGTCGTCTTCCTGCGAGTATTGCTCCTTGCGAATGAAGTTCTGCCATTTGCGCTCACCGTTTATATCATAGTCCAGCACCATAATGTCGCCATAATGATACTCCCTTGTCGACGAAGTGGGATAGCCGTTGTTGTACCAGGAGTAATAGCCGCCGTAGCCCGGTCCGTAAATAGAAGTACGTGTGGTAATATAGTAGCTCTCGCCTACCAGGATAAATCCGCCGTCGTTCTTAACGATAAGGTCGCGCACCACGAAGTCGTTAAATGCTTTTTTCTTATTGCGGTCATCCGTGGCATTGCGCAGCTGATCGTCGAAAGGGATCTTCTTAAACACGCTGAAGGTATCGCTGGCCCTGTCAAACATAGCATAAACGATTCCATCAAGATTGCCCGATTTTCTTCCGGCAAAGAAAGCGCCTATATAAATCTGATCCTTGTTGTCGTCGGCACGCATAAACAATCCTGACAAGTAATCGGTGCCGAGGGGCAATGCTATATCCCTGAATTGTGCGCCGTCGGGCGCCAGGCGGAAGAGCCAGGCGTCGCCGCTGAGGCTACGTTCGTCCGAACCGTTGAAGCCGGAGAGATACAAGCTACCGTCATTGGCCAGTAAGGACTGCCCCAGGCTGAAATCGTCCTGGGAAGTGATAAAAGGATGCCCCTTAGCCAACACATTAAGAGCATTGTCGAGGAGTATGGTGCTGAATTCCTGGCGGCCGTTCTTTCTTTTACCCAATCTGAACACGACGAGCTTGCTCTTATCGCCACTCATTGCTGAGGAATAGTACTGCCTGTCGGCAGACAGCCAGCCCATTTTCACCGAATCCAGGGCTATCGGCTTTTGCAGCATGCGCGCTCTGCTGTCCAGCTTCGCCGCATACTGCACCACCTGGCTGCTTTGTACCGCCTGGTACAGCACGATGATCTGGTCGTCGGTGGTATAAAAGCGGGTCGCATATATTTTCTGCGGGAAAAAATCCAGCGCTATAGTCGCCAGCAGGCGCATAGAATCATTGTAGGCATCGAGATAATAACCCTCCTTCGATGCGCGATAGGTGTACAAACGGTCGCCCGACCAGCCCACAACGTTGAAATCGCTGTTCTGGAAGGTGAATTTTTGTTCCCGGGAATAAAAAATATCCTGTGCGCTGGCCGGTCCGAAGGAAAACCCCAGCAGCAATACCATGCTGAAAATTATGTTTCTCATCTTATAGCAAAGTTACGTTCCATACAACAAGTTAGACATAAATTCAGGCAACAAAAAATATAATTAACCGCTGCTTATGAAAGCCTTGCAATCCTACCGGTCACAAATTAACAGGCATAACAAAACAATATAGTTATATACATGTAATTATTTCGGAGAACCGATTTAGCCACCTAATTTTGTAAATAAATTGCTATGTCCCAACAAAATAAAAGGATCGTTATCCTTGGAGCGGGCTTTGCAGGATTGCAGCTGGCACGTCAGCTAGGCAATACTTCTTTCGATATTACCCTCATCGATCGTTACAATTACCACCAATTCCAACCCTTGTTCTACCAGGTCGCTACAGCACGTATCGAACCCAGCAGTATCTCATTTCCTTTAAGAAAGATATTCCAGGGTAAACGGAATATTCACGTTCGTGTTGCCGATGTGAAAGAGATCCGTACCGGGGAAAACAAGGTGGTAACCGATATCGGCGACTTTCCCTACGACCGGCTGGTGATCGCCACCGGTTGTACCACCAACTTTTTTGGCAACCAGGAGATCGCGGCAAAAGCTTTTCCTATGAAAAGCACCACGGAAGCCATGGCCCTGCGCAACCGTATCCTCATGAACTTTGAGGAGGCCTTACGCGCAGACGGCGAAGAGCTGGAAGCGATCCTGAACATTGTAGTAGTGGGCGGCGGCCCCACCGGCGTAGAGCTTTCCGGCGCCTTTGCCGAAATGAAACGCAATGTGCTGCCAAAAGACTACCCCGATATGGATTTCAGCCGGCTGCAGGTATACCTGCTTGAAGGCAGCCCTGCAACCCTGGGGCCCATGTCGAAGGCATCGCAACAAAAATCGCAGCAATACCTGGAGCAGTTGGGCGTACAGGTATGGACCAATTCCGTAGTAGAACGCTACGACGGCACTACCGTTTATCTTAAAGATGGCCGCAGCGTTAAAACACATAACCTGGTATGGGCAGCCGGCGTTACCGGGAATGTTCCCGACGGCCTGCCGCGGGAACTGGTACAACGGGGCAACCGCCTTAAGGTTGACCGGTACAACCAGGTTGATGGCTTTGACAATATTTATGCGCTAGGTGATATCGCGTATATGGAAACCCCCAAATATCCCAAAGGTCATCCGCAGGTAGCCAATGTGGCGATCAACCAGGCCAAGCTTCTGGGCAAAAATTTCAAAGCATCGCTCGCCGGAAAAAGCCGGAAGGAGTTTGAGTACAAAGACCCGGGTTCCATGGCTACTGTCGGTAAGCGCAAGGCAGTAGTCGATCTACCCCGCTTCAGCTTCCAGGGTCGGTTGGCCTGGTTTACCTGGATGTTCCTGCACCTGATGCTGATCCTCAGCGTCCGCAATAAATTGTTTATCTTCATCAATTGGGCCATCAGCTATTTCACCAACGACACTACGCTGCGCCTGATCCTGCTGCCAACGAAAAAGCAGGTGGAAATGGTGATGGAAACCGACGAAGCCGAACATACGTAGGAACAGCCTGAAACAGAAAGCGCGGGCAGTAACCTCTGCGGCGGAGAGAAGGCAACCCTGTTCTGCAACCGGCTTACGATTTTCTGTGCACTGGTATAGCCCGGCACAACCAAACAAAAATCAGATCTATGCTCATTCACCTGCATCCCGAAAACCCTCAGCCCCGCAACATCAAAGCGGTAGTAGATTGCCTGCGCGCCGGTGGGGTGATTATCTACCCTACCGATACCATTTACGGCATTGGCTGCGATATCTATAACCCGCAGGCCATCGAACGTATTTGCCGGATCAAGAATATTCAACCCAAGGATGCACACTTCTCTTTTATCTGCCGCGACCTGAGCCACCTCAGCGATTATGCCCGCAATATCGACACCCCTGTTTTCCGGCTGCTGAAGAAAGCGCTGCCCGGCCCTTATACCTTTATCCTTGAGGCCACGAGAGAGGTGCCGAAACTATTGAAGACCAAAAGAGATACCGTAGGCATCAGAGTGCCCGACCATATTATTTGCCAGACGATCGTACAGGAGCTGGATCACCCGATCATGAGCGCATCGCTGCCCATGGACAGCGATGTCGAATATTACACGGATCCGGAGATCATACACGATATCTTTGAAAAGCAGGTGGACATGGTGATCGACAGCGGCATAGGCAGTATGATGGCCTCTACGGTGATCGATTGCACAGGTCCGGAACCAGAGCTGATAAGAGAAGGCGCAGGACCCTGGGAAGGACTTTTGTAAGACGGCCGGCGCACTTCGCGAGGAAAACCCTGAGTCCGAAAATCAAGGTTTGGGTCTATTGTTTCCGGCTACAAGATGCTTGTAACTTGCAGGAAACAAACACCATTTTTTTATGAAAAAGGCAAAGTTGTGTATCCATAAGCTGGCGCTGGGAAAAGAAACCATAAGTGTGCTCCAGCAAAGGCTGACCACCGGCGGAGGTGGTCCCGGTCCATCCAACCAGACACTTTGTACCTGCGGTCCCAACAATTGCTTGTCGGCAACCGTGGGCACCTGTCCCAGCTATTGCGATTCCTGCTGGCAGACCTGCAATCATACGACCTGCCCGCAGTGGTGCCCCTAAGATGTAATAAAAAGCCGGAAAGGCTGTCTCTTACATTTGCGTAATGCAAACACAAGAGACAGCCTTTCTCTTACACAGTCGCTTCACTGATATACCGCATAATCACGCGCCAAAGATCGCCACGATCTTATAGCTGTCATCAAATACCACTTGCACCCTGGCGTTATTTACGGTTTTATAGGCCTGGTCTTTTATGCTGAAATAGGTAAAATCGACTGTATAAACGTAAGTATGCTCATCGATCTTACGGATATCTTTCAGGTCGTTCACGGCATTTTCCGTTATCGACCAGGAATGACGATAGCGGTTGGCCAGCTGGGCCTGACTGGGTGGCTGCAGGTCCCAGTAACGGTACATATTGGAAGAGAAGCAGGATAGTATTTCCCCGAGATTGCGGTGTTCTTCGGCCAGCAGGAAGGTTTTGATGGCCGCCACACCATCGCCTTGATCCACGCTGGCAGTGGAAGCCTCCGTCGTCAGCTCGAAATCGTTCTTGTAATTGGCCAGGGGCAGCTTTTCAATATTGATCGCGAAGAACAGGTTGTCTTCGATCACACCTTTGGTCGTAATGCCGATTACCTCGCCCTGATCGTTGAATAAGGCGCCGCCACTGCTGCCATGGGTTATATTGGCCGTATTCTGGATGACGCGGTTATCGTCTCTGAATGCAGATATGATCCCGTTGGAAAGGGTTTGCTCCAGGCCCCGTGGATTGGAGACGGTAAAGCATCCGGCCCCTATTTTAGGCAAGGCCGTGGCAATGGTTGCCGGTTGGAATTTTTGCGTTCCGCTGCCTATTTTGAAAAAGATATAGTCGTCGTCTTCGCTGAAGCGATAGATCTTGGTGATCGGGTATTTGCGGCCATCGGCATCGATAGCGTAGGCCCGCTTGCTGTTCTGGAACACATGGAAATTGCTGATAGCATCGCCTTCCTCGTTAATGATGATGCCGGAGCCCTGGCTTTGCTCCTCCTCGCCTTCGGCCATGATCATTACTACGGATTTGTGCACATGGTCAAACTTATCGGCGAGCGTCTCGTTAGCCTTGCTGCTGCTCTGGCGCAGCTCGCTCAGCTCTTTTCGCTGGGCTTCGAGCTCCTCCTGCATCTTTTTGCGATCTTTGTCTTCCGGGTTGCTGCAGGCCGCTAGCAACCACAATCCGGCGCAGCAGATAAGGGCCGGTAGGTAATTCCTGGTCTTCATATTTCGGCAATGATAAGGGTTCTATCGGGCGTAAAGATGCAAAAATATCAGGTAATTCAGACTATTTGCAGGAAGGTAATACGGACAAGCTAAAAGGAAAAGGCGATCAGTCCTCCAGCAGATCGGGCCGCCTCTGCTGTGTCCGTTCCAAAGCTTTCTCGTAACGCCAGGCATCGATGATCTTGGGATCGCCGCTCAAGAGCTCCTGCGGCACTTTCCAGCCCCTGAAATCGGCCGGTCGCGTATAAACAGGGGGCGCCAGCAGATCGTCCTGGAAAGAATCGAACAAAGCAGAAGTCTCGTCGCCGAGCACACCCGGTATCAGCCGGCCCACGGCGTCCACGACCACTGCTGCCGCCAGCTCGCCGCCACTCAGCACATAATCACCTATCGACAGCTCCAGGGTTACGAAGTGTTCTCTTATCCGTTCATCTATTCCCTTATAATGCCCGCAAAGGATCATCAGGTTCTCCTTCATCGACAGGCGGTTGGCGGTTTTTTGCTCAAACCTTTGCCCGTCGGGCGTCATAAAGATGATATCGTCGTAGCTACGCTCCGACTGCAGGCTTTCGATAGCCCTCACCAGGGGTTCTGGCATCATTACCATACCTGCCCCACCCCCAAACTGGTAGTCATCGACCTGGGCATGGGCATAGGGCGTATAATCGCGCAGGTTGTGAACCTGTATTTCCAGCAGCCCCTTTTGCTGCGCCCGTTTCATGATGGAGTGGGCAAAAGGACTTTCGAGCAAATGAGGTACAACAGTAATGATATCGATGCGCATTATGAGATGTTAGATATTAGACGTTAGATGTTAGATGTTAGACGTTAGACGTTAGATATGAGATGTTAGCGATTGTAAGTATTAGGTATTAAGTATTAGGTATTAGATATTAGGTATTAGGTATTAGGTATTAGGTATTGGGTATTAGGTATTAGGTATTAGGTATTAGGTATTAGGTATTAGGTATTAGGTATTAGGTATTAGGTATTAGGTATTAGGTATTAGGTATTAGGTATTAGGTATTAGGTATTAGGTATTAGG
>NZ_QVNU01000006.1 GCF_003545715.1 Taibaiella koreensis | reverse complement strand
TTTTATGGCCATAACCGCCGCGGCCGGAACGTGCTTGCTGCAAGCTGCAGCAGGAGCCGCAACGCGTCTGTGAGAAGGGTATCCCCAGGGATAGCTGAGCGCGCAGCGATCTGAACGGATCTGGATGATCTTCCCCCACAATCATGCTCCAGGTGCCGCCGCCGTTCAGGCCGCTATGCGTCCCGACCGGCTTGCTTATCTTTGGACCCATGAAGCTCCGTTTTCATCTTCCCGCTTTTATTGTTTTCCTCATCCTGCTGCTCGTAGAGATCTTTATTGCCCTGTATGTCCACGATAGAATCATCAGGCCTTATGGTGGTGATCTGCTTGTGGTGGTGCTGATCTATTATTTTATCAGGAGCTTTATCGATAGCAAACCTGTACCAACTGTAATCGCAGTTTTTCTTTTTGCCTGCGCGGTAGAGATGGCACAATACTTTAACCTGGTAGCACACCTGGGCCTGCAAAAGAGCCGCTTCTGGAATATCGTTATTGGCAACTCCTTTCATTGGCTCGATATATTATCCTACGCTTTAGGCGCTATCGCAATATTGATTATAACGCTTGTTGGATCGGCAAAGAACAGACAACCTGGCTCACCGGATACACTTTACCCCTAAAAGCAAAACACCTTCTGTTGCAAGAACAGGAGGTGTTTTTTATTGATGCGCATTCCGGGGAAGGTCTCGGTTATTGGATGCTCACACGCTGGCGCAGCGGTGTGCCGTTCAGCTGCAGGAAATAGATTCCGCGCGCCCAGGACGATACATCGATGCTCAGCGTATGTTTACCCTGGCCCAATGATGTGCTGTACACCTGGCGGCCGGTAGCATCGCAGAGGCTCAGCGCACCTTCCTGTCCTTCAGGAAGATTGATCACGGCATTCAAGCGGTTGCTTGCCGGGTTGGGATAGCAGTTGAGACTGGGCTCGGCGCCGGGTGCAAAGGCGCTGATGTCGATAGGCGCCTGGCCTTTATTGTAAATAGTACCATAGGGAGCGCTATTGTCCATGCGCAGCGTATGTGTCCAGGTGGCGCTGCCATACGAAGTGCTGAAATTGGCATAGCTCCATATATAGGCGCTGCTCGACAAGGGGTTGTTGAAATAAACATTGCCGTCTTTGTAGCGGTTGATCACCACAAAGTGACCGCCACCGCTGTTCCAGCCCCAGCGGGCCACCATATGCTTGCGGGCAGCCGTAGCGTTGGCCACATCGGTAGCAGAAAATGCGTAGCCGTAGCCGGTGGAAGAAATGCCGTAATTATCCAGGATACTTTCGATGGAGCCATCGCAGCCGTAGATGCTCTGTGGCGAGTTAAAGGTAGCCGGACTGGTGCAGGGACTGGCCGTGCTATTGCTCAGGCTATTGCAGCCGCCAAATATATTGCCGTTCTCCTTGTCGCGCGCTACGCCCACCAGCGTACACTGGCTTTGTGTGCCCGAGCCATAGGCCCAGTACAGCATCGCGCTACAGGCGGCCCAGCACCATTGTGTTTGTTCCTGTACATATACCGGCACATACGATCCGGTAGTTTGCGCGTTCACCGCGCCGCTCAAGGGCAGCAATACCACCCCTAAGATATAAGTATAGATCCTTTTCATGTTTGGAATGATTTTGATGAATGAAATCAGCTACCGGCATCTTCTTTTACCGTAGCCCTGGCTTCTGCCGCAATACGTACCGCTACGCGGAAAGCCTGGTCGGCCTGTAGTACCTGGCCATTGTTGTGACCGGGGCCTACGCTAATGTCTTGCCAGTTCCGGCTTTCTGTTTGCCACAGGTAATCGGCATTATTTTGCGGTATATGCAGCAAGGTAAGGTAGCCCGCAGTTGTGGCTTCTTTACCCTTCATCATAGCGTCCCAGCTGATAGCCTCGTTGTGGCCGCCCAGACCATTGGTACTCCACCGACCCTCTTCATTAGGGCTCAGGTAGATAAAGCAACGCGCAGTGCCTTTCAATACCAGTGGCAGCATAACCATATGCGTTTGCACCATGGGATTACTGCCGGCAATCACCGACTCATCGGAGAAGGCCGTAACATATAGCGGCGTACCGATGCTGATCGCAGAAAAATCGTCCTGGTCGGAGAAACCGTATACTTCCAGGTGATCGGGCGGAAGCCATTCCAGTACCCTGTTGAGGTCGTGCACGGCAATGTCGCGGGCCTGCATAGGGCTCAGGGGCAGTGTGGGCGACTGGGCAGCGGCATACAGCGGCAGCGCCAGGCCCAGACCCAGCAGCAAGGCCTTCCAGCGGGGGGATCGTTGTAACATAGTTGGGGTGTTGTTTAGTTACCTTAAAGATAATATCGCTTAAAGCCCTTTACACCCCATCATTGCTGGTTTTAACAGAGCCTTCCGGTTTTGCCTGCGTTATGGAAGCCGCCACAGGCCTTCTTTATAGCCTGTTAAGTTTTTATAGATCAGCAGCTAAGCAGTTGTACCCGAAAAGAAGTTCTGGCAATCACCCGGAAAAATAGCTGGTATTTGACGGGGGTAAACAGCCGCACCATGAAGGCAACGTATATCTTGTTCCTTAACCTCAAAATACCGAGGCATAGGTATAGCAGCGCCGGTAAGAAAAGCCAAACTTTACACGGCCAACACCTATCTATAACCTATGAACCGTATGCTGCTTATCTGCCGGCTGTTGCTGCTGAGCTGTTTTTGCGCCTGCAATGGCAATAATGTATCTGTAACAGTGGTAGAAGAGCATAACGAACCGGCCCATAGCCGTAGCTGGGGCTGCAGCGGCGATAAGCATTGCCAGGCCTGTAAAAATTGTAAATACTGCAAGCATTGCAGCAAGCGGGGCGGTACCTGTGGGGTATGTAAGTGAGGTGCGTATCCGGAATACGGGACTGAAATATCCCGGAACCTTATTTTGAAATTGTGGCGACCTGTTCTGAAATGATGGGAAGCTATTCTGAAATTTCAGAAGCCTTTTCGGATTTCCCGGGTAGCTATTCCGGAATTGTTGGCACCTTTTCGGATTTCAAGGAAGGCTATTCTAAAATTTGGGGAGCTTATTCTGAAATCATGGAAGGTTATTTTGAAGTCACGGGAGGTTATTCTGAAATTCAGGAAGCTTGTTTGGTTAATACGGAAAGCTATTGCAACCCAAGGGCAGGGATATACAACTTGGCGCCCCTTGTAAATCGATATCCCATACCGGGATGCAACAACGCACTAACCGGCCGAGGTAAAGTGCAGACCTGTAACATGCTTGTACTGGGCCGATGTGGCGCCGTACACACTCTTAATATACGTCTTGGCGGCCCTGGCTACATCGGCTACGCCAGTACCCGGCGTATAGAGCAGCGCATCGCGCTTGTCGCGCGCTTCCTGCAGGCCCGCCAGCGCTACCGACACCTCGCGATGGCTTTGGCGCATATCGTTGAGCCGTATTTCGAGACCGGCTACCGACAGGTGTTGTTCGTTGGGCTGGTATAGACCGCCCGATCTCAGGGTTTCGATCAGCAGGGCAAAGTTGTCGATACGGTTGGCATAGCTCATTTGTGCAGTCGATATCGTGCTTTTGGCATTGACAGGCATACCAGCCTCGGGAGCAACCGGTGCTTTAGGCTTGGTAGCGCGTACGCCCTTAAGCCGGCGCAGCACCGACTCGAGTGTAGCCTGGTCCTGGGCAGTGGTACCGGCAGCCTTAAAAGCATTACCTATATGGGTAGCCAGGCGCGAGAGATCGGTAAAGTTAAGCTGTTGCTTATCCACCGCCAGGCTATAGGCCGACTTGCGCTGGTTGCACAGTTCTTGTGCCTCCTGGGCTTTCAGCAGTTGTACTTCCATAGCCGGCAGTGCCAGCAGCGGATTGACCGGCCGGTAAGTGGCGCCAAAGGTTAGCAGCACATCGATCAAGGCTGCGAAGTGGGTGAGGTTTTTGGCATTGGTGCTTTCTGATTGTTTTGCCATGATGCTTGTTTTTAAAGCGTGAACAATACCCAAAACGCATCAAGCGCTGTGCCAAAAGGAGGAAATGCGTGCCAAAAGAGCGGAAAATCACCTGTTAGGGTGATGGGAGGGACGAATGTGGGGGTTGTGGGAATGGGCGGAAATGATAATCTTTGATTTCTTAAATAAAACCAATCTTATGAATGACAAGCCTGATTTATCCACAGCTAAGAAATTGCCTGCTATAATGGATAAAACTGTTAAGGCTAGTCCACAGTAAAAAAAGAATTTAAATCTAACCTTCTCACTATTATGATCATTAAGCAAATAACTATTAAATATTTCCGGTCGATTGGAAACATCACTATCGACTTGAATGACCTTTCTCTATTTGTTGGCAAAAATGATGCTGGAAAATCTAATGTTCTTAAAGCTCTTAATTTATTCTTTAATAATGAAACTGACTACGGTAAGCCATTCGACTTTGATCAGGATTATTGTATTTATGCTCCACAAAGAAACAAGAAGGCCCCGGAGATTTTTATTGATCTAATAATTACTCCACCCAAAACTTATAAGGGAAGTAAAGACATTAAATGGTCAAAATCATGGAGGAAGAATGGTTTACAACCTGATAATGTGACCTTCGCAAATGGAACACGTTTCCCTCGTAAATCGAAATTGTTCTCTTGGCTAAGCAACATAAGATATGCTTATGTTCCTGCGATTAGAGGAAATACTTATTTCCAGATTTTACTTGCACAATTGCATGATTCTTTAGCTGAGACAGTTGAAGATGATTTAAGAAACGCCGGTGATGATTTTATAAAAAAAATTAAATTGACTACCTCGTCAATGATTTCTGAAATTGATGATAGACTCTCTCTAAAAAGTCAAATTCGGTTACCTCCAAATTTGCAAGCTCTATTTAAAACATTAGATTTTTCAACTGTGGATGGAAAATCGGAAATTTCACTTGATAATAGAGGTGATGGCATCAAGACAAGACACATTCCAGTTATACTTAAATTTGTTTCCGATCAACTTAATAGAAATAAAACTAAGGGTTCTCCAAACATAAACATGATTTGGGGATACGAAGAACCTGAGAACAATTTAGAAATGTTTACCAGTTTCAAATTGGCAGAAAACTTTCAGGAGTACTCGAAAGGTATTCAAATATTAATCACTACACATTCTCCTGGCTTTTATTCACTATTTACAAAACATGTAGGGAAGGTTTACTTATACAAAGTTTTAAAAAGCCCGGGAATTGAATCAAGTTTGCAGATGATGCAAGAAACTAATGAAATGGATACCGAGATGGGACTAATGCCAGTTGTGGCTCCTTATGTTGCGAAAAAGAGCGAGGAGATTGAAACCTTGAAAGCAGATTTACAGCAATACAAGAAAAAACTGCAGCAAATACATAGCGATGTTCTATTCGTAGAAGGACGGGACGAGGTGAGGATATTTCAATGGCTATTGGATCAGAAATTTCCACACCTTAATCTGAAAGTTAAAGATGATGGACTTGGATGTTCTGGTGTAAAGAATCAAGTTATGGCATGGGCTTGGATATCGGGAGCTACTGAATTTAAAGCTTTGGGGATTTTTGATAATGATGAATCTGGAAATAGGGAATTATTAAAACTAAGGAGTGAAGACGCCTATAAAAATGCTGAGAGCAATAAGAGAGTGAAGGGCCTGAAATATAAAGTTCCGGGGCATTTGATAAGGATTAAACAGAAAGTTTCAATTTTTCCTATTGAATTGGAAGAAATGTACCCTCCTGTTGTATGGAATATGGCAGCAAAGAAAGGATGGCTTGAAGAAAGAAGTATTGAAGAATTAAATTCATTTGTTAAACTAGATAGAATCGATCAAACAATTGATGAGAAATTAGGGGCATTTAAATTTTCAGAAGAGGAACTTCTATATATAAAAATGAAAGTACCGGATGGGAATAAGGATAAACTCTCAAAATTTATGATTACAACTCAACCTGACAGTCTTGGATTTGAGCCTATTCTAAAGTTTGTTAGTGATGAAGTTGTGCCTTTTTTTAGAAATAGATAATGATGAAAGTTCGTTATTTGGACTTGCATTATGCTTCTCCTTGATCAAACTTTCCAACTTTTCTATCATCTTAGCCCGTTGGAACAACGTTCTTAAAGCTGCAGCAGTCATCATCGCCAACCTAACGGTGGGGCATCGAAAAAGCGGGAATGGATAATCGCAGCTTTCTCTTTTCGCATTCTCCTGTATAAATAATTACTTTTTCTTAAGCGGAATTGTTCCTCGTTTATGGTTCCTTCATAAGGAGCAGAGAGATATAGGGTTTCATTATTTTATTCTTACCCTGAGTTTCGTTTTAAAGCTGCCGGTGTACTTATGAAATAGAATAGTAGCAAACTCACCAGGTCTTATTTTGAGCAACCAGGTACCATTGCCGCAAAAGTCGTACACCCGCGCTTCTATAGGCCACCAATTGCCTTTTTTGTCCATAGCTTCTTGTATGGCGAAGGTGTAGCTGTCTTTTCCTGCAAAGGCCCTGATTGTTCCCGTAGAGTTGACAAGATATACGGGGTAAAACGTAACGGCAATATCAGGAACATATTCATTCTTTAGTACGGTGGTATTGTAGTCGGGAACTACTTTTAGGCTGTCGAAACTAAAGGTTTTCGGATCGGCTTCAAATTCCCATTCTCTTATCACATCGCTGGTATAGGTGGTTTTTAAGTCTGTTTCTTTGCAAGGGATCAATAGCGTATCGGTAAAGGCAGATTTGCCTGCAAATATATTGGCGCAATCTTCCAGGCTTTTAAGTTGGTAACAAACAACTGTATCTTTAACTAAGGGCTGAGCAAGCACTGGTTTAACAAAGGGAGGGATTGGCTTAGCTATTATTGTGCTCAGTGTTCGTTTCTTTTGCTGCACCGGATTACAGGCAGCCAGTAGAGGAACCAATAACAAAAACTTCATGGCTTTCATAGGCACTTAACGAATAGAAGAAACAGACCTTTGGTGTCATCTCACTTCTCCTTTATCAACCGTTCGAGCTTCTCAATCATCTCGGCCTGCTGGGCTATCATGCGCTCGTAGAGTTCCACCATTTTATCGAGCGGGTTGAAATTGCATTTGTAGTTATCAATATTACCTACAGCAATAGCTTCGTCATTATCAGTAAATGTATTTGCAATAATATTGATTGCACCTTCATCATCCATATTTTCGAGGGCTGCTACGGGTACCTTGAGTATAGCGGCCACCTGTTGCAGCAGGGCTGGCTCTATGGTCTCCTTGGTCTCCAGGTGCGATACCTTTTTCTGCGTCCAGTCGTCGCCCAGCTCTATGGCTATGGCTTCCTGCTTGATGCCCAGCATTTCGCGAAAGCGCTTGATGTTGCGGCCCTGGTGGATGTGTTTTTCGGAATGGCTTGTCATGCCACAAATATAAAGATTTAATGCTATCCCAGCGGGCGGCTTGCTGAAATATGCCACTTTTTTGCTGCGGTATCCGGGCATGGGCTTGGGTAGTTAATGGAGGTTACCTTGCTTTGTACTTACCAATACCGCCGCCAAACATAAACACAATCTTGTTTTTATGAACCGGCTGATTAAAAAAGAACTGACTGCGCTGCGGCGCAGCAACCGCCTGCAGCTGCGAGCCACACATTCCCACTTTCTTCAACAGTATTCGCACGAGCGTTGCCATGCTTTACTGGAAGTGTTGTTTAACAGCTGGGCCACGGGCAAGCTGCTGCGCACTGAGGATGCGACGGCGCTGGAGCTCATGCGTTTTTACAAAGATCTATCGGTACTGCTGGAGGCCGATTATTTACTGGCGCTAAGGGAGGGGTAATTTTAGCTTCTTCCCCAAGGTAGTAGCTAAAAGTACTGCTTCACAGTTGAGATCCTTCACTTCGCAAGCTGCGCAAGCTACGATCAGGATGACAATGGGGTGTTTATAGTTGGGATTGGCGTTAAATCATAAAGACGCTATTACTGAGGTTTGCGGGCGCCACCGAAGCATCTTGATCGTTATATTCACTGGCACAGTAGGAGCCAAGAATGTTTGTCGTTGCTTTTTGGGTTGCACTTGATGCAACTGCATTATTGAGATCCTTCACTTCGCATGCTGCGCAAGCTACGTTCAGGATGACAATGGGGCGTTTATAGTTGGGATTGGCGTTAAATCATAAAGACGTTATTACTGAGGTCTGCGGGCGCCACCGAAGCATCTCTGTTATTATATGGGCTGTGGAGGCAAGGTTGTTCATCGCTGTTTTTTGGTTGCTTTTGTACGAATGCATATTTGAGATCCTTCACTCCACATGCTGCGCAAGCTACGATCAGGGCGACAATGGGGAGTTTACAGTTACGTTAGCCCCAACCATAAACATCGCATTGTCATGCTGAGGTCTGCGCAGCTACCGAGGCATCTTGATCATTATATTCGCTAGCGCAGTAGGAGTTGAGAATGATTATCGTTGCATTTGTGATGTACTTGCTTCTGCTGCATCATTGAGATCCTTCACTCCGCATGCTGCGCAAGCTGCGATCAGGATGACAATGGGGTGTTTATAGTTGGGATTGGCGTTAAATCATAAAGACGTTATTACTGAGGTCTGCGGGCGCCACCGAAGCATCTCTGTTATTATATGGGCTGTGGAGGCAAGGTTGTTCATCGCTGTTTTTTGGTTGCTTTTGTACGAATGCATATTTGAGATCCTTCACTCCGCATGCTGCGCAAGCTACGATCAGGATGACAATGGGGCGTTTACAGTTACGTTAGCCCCACCATAAACTTCCTATTGTCATCTCAATCAAACATAAATGCATTTACTATCTTCGAAGAAATACAACGCTGGATATGCGAAGCTATTTTGTATATATCCTTACAAACAAGACAAAGACGGTTTTATATACTGGTGTTACAAACGACCTTTCGAGAAGGATTGATGAGCACATGCAGGATGCGTTGGGAAATAAACAGTCCTTTTCGGGGAAGTATAATTGTATTCATTTGCTCTATTATGAGGAGTACAGAGATATTCGTGAGGCAATTTCACGAGAGAAAGAAATAAAAGGATGGACAAGGGCAAAAAAAGTAACGTTGATAAAATTGGCCAATCCTGAAATGCAGTTCTTGAATATTGGCTAAAAGGTAAATCAAGATCCTTCACTTCGCATGCTGCGCAAGCTACGATCAGGATGACAATGGGGTTTACAGTTACGCAAGCCCCAAGCATAGACATCGTATTGTTATGCTGAGGTCTGCGGGCGCCACCGAAGCATCTCTGTCATTATATGGGCTGTGGAGGCAGGGTTGTTTATCGCTGTTTTTGGTTGCTTTTGTATGAATGCATATTTGAGATCCTTCACTCCGCAAGCTGCGATCAGGGCGACAATGGGGCGTTTACAGTTACGTTAGCCCCAAACTGTAAACATCACATTGTCATGCTGAGGTCTGCGCAGCAACCGAAGCATCTTGATCATTATATTCGCTAGCGCGGTGGGAATCGAGAATGATTATCGTTGCTTTTGTGATGTACTTGCTTCTGCTACACAATTGAGATCCTTCACTCCGCATGCTGCGCAAGCTACGATCAGGATGACAATGGGGCGTTTATAGTTGGTGTTGATGTCGTGCCGAGGTCTGCGGGAGCTACCGAAGCATTTCTTCTCCTTTATTCATCCTGGATTCTTCACTCCGCTCTGCCAGGTGCGGGATGACAATGGGGCGTATTATTTTCTCGTGGCGGCGCAGTGTCTCTTTGTATGCTGGTGCACGCGCCATCGCGTGTGCCTATTACCCCATATACTGATGGTAAACCAACCATCTTATTTCAATAACAATAAATAAACATAACGCATCCATTATGTATGATACTTTTGTGCCTTGCCAATAATCACATAACCAATATGCGCTTCCTCTACACCATGCGATACTGCCTGCCGGTATTGCTCCTGCTGCTATCTGTTAGTGGCTTTGCCCAAACACAATTCAGCATTGTTCCCAGTACGCTCAACATGACTATGGCTTTTCGCGGTCGCCAGCTCTTCGGCGATTTTGATAAGGATGGCGACGTGGACGTGCTATACCAATCGGCCAATAATATGGGTCAGGGTTTCGGTTATATGAAAAACAACGGCAGCGGTACGTTTACCAATTATCCCAATGCGAATGTTGCCGGCACACCTTTTGCCACGCTCAATCTTACCCACCAGCAAATTTCTACCGCGAGTATGTTCGTGTTTGATTACGATCATGACGGGGATGTCGATATTGTAGACCGGGATAGTGTTGGTGGCGGCGAACAGGATGTATGGGTTAACAATAACGGCGTGTTCCAGTATGCTGCGGGCAATCCGCTCCCGATGACCATGGCTTTTGGCGGTCGCTTGCTCTATGGCGATTTTGATAATGACGGCGATATCGATGTGCTATACCAGTCGAGTAACGTTATGGGCGCCGGTTTCGGTTATATGAAAAGCAATGGCAATGGTACTTTTACTTCGTATACCAATGCCAATACCGCGGGCACTCCTTTTGCAACGCTTGATCTGACGCACCAGCAAATTGCCACGGCGACTATGTTTGTGTTTGATTATGACCACGACGGGGATGATGATATTGTGGACCGGGATAGCGCTGGCAATGGCGCATTGGGCGTATGGGTAAACAATAGCGGAGTATTCCAGTATGCTGCTTCCAACCCTTTTACGATGACGATGGCCTTTTCGGGCCGTTTGCTTTATGGCGATTTTGACAGCGATGGCGATGTTGATCTATTGTACCAGGCCAGCAATACAGCAGGCGCTGGTTTTGGTTATATGAAAAATGGTGGCAACGGCACTTATACCGATTACCCCAATGCCAATGTCGCAGGTACGCCTTTTACCTCGTTTAATTTTGCCAACCAGCAATTGGCATCCGCGTCTATGTTTGTATATGACTACGACAACGATGGTGATGTTGATATCGTAGACCAGGACACCACAGGCGGTACTGGTATGTGGACGGTGGCGGGCAGTCCCCCCCGGCTGGTATCGAGCAATCCGGCTAACGGCGCTGTGAATGTAAGCACTACGGCCAACCTGGTACTCACCTTCTCGGAGCCGGTAGTATCCGCCGGCGGGAATATGTACATTCGCCGTACTGCGGACAATTCAATTTTTGAAACCATAGCCATAGGCGGCGCTGCCGTAAGCGGATTGAATACCACGACTATTACGGTGAACCCGGTAGGCAACTTAAGCGGCTCTACGGGCTACTATCTTACTTTCGATGCTACGGCATTCAGGGATAACGAAGGACATCTCTTTGGTGAGATACCGCCGGGCGACTTTGCGGTGGCGCCGATCAGGCGCAACAACTTTATCGCTTTTACCACCGGTACTGCACTGCCGGTAACTTTGCTTTCCTTTACCGCACAAAAGCAAGGGACGGCAGCGGTATTGGATTGGGAAACGGCATCTGAGCTACATGCGGCTTATTTCGAGGTGCAGTATAGCACCGATGGAAAGAACTATACTTCCCTGGATCAGGTGGCCTGCAAGGGCGGCGAGGGTTTGACGGCATCTTACCATTATGTGCATGCAAAGCCCGGGGCCGGCAAGGCTTACTATCGCCTGAAGCAAGTGGATCTCGACGGGCAGGCTATGTATTCGCCGGTACAGCAATTGTTTTTTGAACAAGAGGGCCTGGTGCAGGTGCATCCTAATCCTGTTTCCGGAAGATTGTCGGTTGATGTGGTCGCAGGAAATTACCAGCAGGTACAATTATCCGATATCAGCGGAAAGGTATGGTACCATATGGCTATCGCTGCGGAAGCGCATCACCTGGAATTGGACC
Source organism: Taibaiella koreensis (assembly GCF_003545715.1). Taxonomy (GTDB): domain Bacteria; phylum Bacteroidota; class Bacteroidia; order Chitinophagales; family Chitinophagaceae; genus Taibaiella; species Taibaiella koreensis. The sequence goes on along the minus strand of NZ_QVNU01000006.1, from coordinate 446,215 downwards.
TGAGCAATAGAGCGGCGGGCGTGTACTTGCTACAGCTGAAAGGAGCATCGGGCGATCGTGTGATCAGGATACTGAAACAATAATGCTGCTATTCGGATAGCAGTCGATCCCTATACACCTGCCGGCACGGATTTCCGTCGCCGGCAGTTTTTTTAGTCTTTATTGTTTGCCTGTTTTTTTACGTTGCGGCATTTCTCCCGTAACGTGTTATTCTGTTGCAGGCCCTTCGGATTGGGGATCACCCTGTTCTTCCTGGCCTTCCGGTATTTACGGCATTTTTGTCCCATGAAGATATAACGTAGATCGAAGTATTAAGTTGAAACATCGGATAGGGGCATGGGCAACAAACGCAGAGGGTGCAAAGATTGCAAAGTAGGCTAACCGCAAAGATCGCAAAGGTCGCAAAGCAGGCCAGGTGCAAAGGGTATGAGAATTAACACCAGATGGTGATGTGTCTAAAACGGCAAAGGGCGTGAAATGGGTAACCGCAAAGATCGAAAAGGTTCACGCAAAGGTCGCAAAGCAGGCCAGGTGCAAAGGGTATGAGAATTAACACCAGATGGTGATGTGTCTAAAACGGCAAAGGGCGTGAAATGGGTAACCGCAAAGATCGCGAAGGTTCGCGCAAAGGTCGCAAAGATGGGACGCTGCAAGGAGCTTCAATTTAGAACATAACAAAAGCCGGAGCAGGTATCCACCTGTTCCGGCTTTTTGCGTTATTCATGTCCTGGATCCTGGCTCTTGAATTCTGATTCCTGATTCTTGAATCCTGAAGCCATCTAACATCTAATCTCTAACGTCTCACATCTAACGTCTCCACCTAAGGCTCATTGCCATTAATGATCTTCACGGGGAAGTAATAGTTGCCGTTGTTGTGGTTGGTGTACTCACTCACGATAGTCTTGTCCTGCACATACAGGATGAAGTTGTAGTTACAGCTGGTGCCCTCGGCCAGTAGCTGATCCATGGGCCAGCCTGCAGGATTGGTCGCCATATCGAGATTGGCCAGGTTGAAGCTGGTGAGGCTGCCTTCGACGGGCGCCAAGGCCGGCCTGGCCGGTACGGGGCTGGTGCTGTGTACGAGCTGTGGCGGCGCCGACACCGAGCTTTGCTTCTGGATCACCATGCGGTAGAAATCGAAATTGTCGCTGGTAGGGGCCGAGAAGTCGGTGGCGATGATGAGCGGATCGAAGGCGATGCCTTTGATATCGATGGTCTTGAAATTGCCATTGCGGTCGCGCATATACAGGTCGGTGCAGGGGGGCTGGTCGCCGATCTTGGTAATGATGCCGGTAATGGTCTCGTTGTCGACCCATACCCGTTGGATATCGTAATAGTAGCTACCTCCGGTGTCGGCCACTTCGAGCAATACGCTGTACCGACCGCTGGCGCCAGTGCCCCAGGAAGAAGGGTTAAGCTTGGGTGTGGGTATGTGTATCCAGGTATGCAGCAGCGGGAAGTAGACCGGCATCTGGTAGGTATAGAAGCCGCTGTTGGTGAGGCGGGATAAAGGTCCTGGCAGCTCGTTGTTGCCTATGAGCTCGGCCGGTGTAAAGGTAGAATAGCTGCTGTAGTCCACATGGCATATCTGCGTCCAGCCATTGGCCGAGGCATTGTACTGCGGACCGGTTGGGGGCTGTGCGCTGCCGAAGTCGTCTTTCTTATAGTATAGCGCGTATTCTTTTATTTGCTCGTTGCTGCAACCGTATACCCTTGCGGCGCCATAGACGCCTACGCTGCCACCTACGGTACCGAGGTCGGCCGCGGGATTGTCGCCTACATGGAGCTGCTCGGCGGGGTTGAGCACATCGGGCGCTGTACGTCCGCCAATGTTTTTGATATATACTTCGGCAGTGTCCAGTTGGAAGCTTATGGTGGCATGGGCGGTGCTGCCGTTGCCGCTATAGGCGTCGAGCTGCACGGTAAAGCTGGTGGAGGTGGCCACACGTGCGCCGGCATTCTCGATTGCCTTCTGCAGATCGATAAAGCCTAAGGGCCCGTTGAAGACGCTGTGATTGCCCTGTGACAGGCTGGTGTCGGGATTGCCGGCGGTGTCGGCGTATACGATGCTATTGGCGATGGTATCGGTACCATCCCACAGCAGGGCCAGCTCGTAGCGTTCCATGCCACAGCCGCTCGCAGTGCCGGTAATGGGAATATACTTGCCATTGAGCAATTGGAAACTGCCGTCGTAGCAACCGGAAGGGGCGGTAAGGCCTGCTACCAGAGAACCTTTGGGACATTCTACGCAGAAGTCGATGCAGAAGCAGTTGGACAGGTTGGCGCGATCGCGATCGTGTCCGCGCTGGCGGTTCTCGTTGAGCAGCACGGTGCCGTCGGCAGCCTCGATGCGGAAATACACATCGGGACCGGCGGGCCATTCCACGTTAAGCCAGCTGAAAATGGTATGGCTGTAATCGGCTATGGTATAGTAGATCTTAAAATGCCCGTCGTTGGCAGTAATGCCATAGCCCAAAGGATCGTCCTGGATGAGGTCCACATCGAAGGCCGATACTTTAACGCCACCCACAGGTTGTTTGCCTTTACAATCGTTTACCTGTCCACAGATGACATACAGGCCGAAGAGACGCAGGATATTGCACCAGAACCGGTGAGGAATGGCATACTCCCAATAGGCGGTAACTACATCCTGCTGCTCACGGATGCCGCCTTTCCAGGTGGGTTGCAGGGTGGTGATGTGAAACTGTAAAGGGCCCTCTGCTTTAGGCTTCAGCGTATCGCGTTGCCTGATGTCGAGCGGTAGCGTATCGCAGGCAAAGTCGATTTCCACTGGCCCGCCTTTGTAACCGGTCTTTTCGTCGTCGAATACAAAAGTAAAATTGCCCTGCGCATCGGTCTCTGCTTCGGCGATAAGCCGCTTGTCCAGTGCCTTTAGTTCTTCTTTGCTGCGCAGGTGAAAGGTGTCTTTCTCGCTGGCAACGGCCAGCACGGTAACCTCGGCGCGGGGATCGGCCTGGTATAGGCGCACTTTTGCATGATAAAGCCAGTCGGCGCAATCGCCGCAGTAGTACGCTTTAAGATTGCCTCTGAATTGGTGTTTCATAGGAAGGGTAAATTTGAAGAAGCATGCCTACTCTATACCCTTTTCGGCTTCCGGGCGCTTACTCTCTTTAAAGGATTTTGGGCTTCCTCCTTGATGGATAATGACCGGCATGATCAGGTGGTCCCGGCACGATCGGTACAGGGGACTTGCCGGAGGGGACAGCAGCCTGAGTGTCATCAACAGATGATGGCAAACGGCCGGATAGCGTACAGAAAAGGGATCGGGAGTAGCGTAATTCGTTTCAGGGTTCTACAGGTCGGGATCAGATAGGGCCGTTTTTTTCTCCTGGTGATGAAGAAGGAACCATAAGCTCCGGAACAAAGGTACGGCCGTGCAAAGGCGTAGCAATACGTTTTAAAACGTAATTATCGTTATCTGTTTTGCCGGGGAACAAATACGATACGGTCTTTCAGTTCATTTTTGTTGCTTCGACAGGCTCAGCAAACGAGCTTCGGCGGGCTCCGTTACTGGGCCGGGAGGTATGGTAATTGTTTGTTGCGCCATATTTCGGGGACACGCAATATCTTTACCAAAATTCTACACTATGGATGCTATGATCGCGGTGATGAACCAGGTATTCGAGATCAGTCAGAAGCTGGATCAGGATAGCCTATCGTCCCGTTTTGAACGTAACCTGAACCGGCTCGCGCATATCTTTGAGGAGGAAGGCTATACCTGGAATAATCCCCTGGGTGAAAAATATACCGATGCCCGTACCGATTGCACGGCCAGTATTGCGGGCGATGAGGGAAGGGACATGGTCATTACGCAAGTGATCAAGCCGGTGATCTATCAAAAAAAAGAAGGTACGCTTAGCCTGGTGCAGAAAGGTATCGTGATCGTAGAAAGAAAAAAATAAGTTATGATGAAGCCTGTCAATTTCGGCATCGATCTGGGTACCACCAATTCCCTCATCAGCCGGTTCGACAACGGGAATATAACCGTATATAAAAATCCTATTGGCCATAAGGAAACGCTTGCTTCTGTAGTCGCCTTTCGCAACGATCGTATACTTGTGGGCGACAAGGCCAGGGAGTATATGCTCAAGGATGCCGTAAATGTATTCGGCGGCTTTAAGCGCCGTATGGGTACAGAGGAGCGGTATTACGTGGTGAACCTGGACGAAAATGTAACGCCTGTACAGCTGTCGGCCTATGTGCTCCAGGAGTTGCAGCAGTTTGTACACAGCGGCGAAAAGCCGGAGGCAGCTGTTATCACGATACCTGCTTCTTTTGATACCATGCAGAGCAATGCTACGCGTATAGCGGGTAATGAAGCCGGATTGAAAGAAGTATTTCTGCTGCAGGAACCCATCGCCGCCAGCCTGGCCTATTTCAACCAGCAACAGGGAGAAGACCACGAAGGTTATTGGCTGGTGTATGATCTTGGCGGCGGTACCTTCGACGTGGCGCTCGTGCAGATCAAAGAAGGCGAAATGAAAGTGGTTGATCACGAAGGCAACAATTTCCTGGGTGGCCTGGACTTTGACCTGATGATACTGGAGCAATTAATTGTTCCGGAGATCGTGCGGCAAACGGGCGCTTCCGGCTTTGAAGCGGAATGGAGTACACCTTACGGGCCATATGAAAAGCTGTATTACGAGCTGCTGTATAAAACGGAAGAGGCCAAGAAGGAGCTTTCGACCTATGCTTCGGCTATAGTCGAGTTTAGTGCGGTGATCGATGACCGCAGACATGATTTTGAAATAACGATCAGGAGGGAGGCCTTTAATCAATTGCTGGAAAAGCGGGTAAAGGAAACCCTTAATATGCTGCAGCAGGTGCTGGATCGCAATCACCTTAAGGTGGAACAAATAAGGCAGCTGATCCTTGTGGGCGGCAGCACCTTTATCCCTTATGTGCAGGAAACATTGGAGCAAAGTACAGGCATTGTGGTGAATAAAAGCGTCGATCCGACTACAGCTGTTGCGGTGGGTGCCGCCTACTATGCAGCCAATAAATATTATACGCCGTCGGCAGTGGATAAGCCCACGGAGCATGCTGATATAGATGCTTTGCTGGAGGGCATTGCCGGCGGAACCGAAACGGAGTTGCCGGATATACAGCTGCTGCTTTCGTTCAGCAAGATGAGCAAGGAGCCGGAGGAGGTGTTGCTGGTGAAGGTGAACGGCAATTATTTTGACCATAGCTATCGCATCGTAAGGGGCGACGGTGGTTTCGACACGGGCTTCGTGCCGCTGAAAGCCAAATTTACCGAGTTCCTTCCCCTGTTGCCCAATGTCGCCAACCCCTTCCGCCTGGCAGTATATGATAGCCAGAACCGGGAGCTTAGCACCCTTGCGCAGGAGCTGGTGATCACGCAGGGGCAATATAATATTGCCGGCCAGCCCTTGCCGAAGGATATATGCATCGAGGTGGATGACCGCGAAAACCATACGACGCGGCTGGAACTGATCTTTGAAAAGAACAGCGTGCTGCCTCTGAAGAAGACCTTGTACCGCGAGGTATCCAAAACAATCAAGAAGGGTAGCGACGATAAGATCATCATCAATATACTGGAAGGCGACCGCTATGCACGGCCCTTGTCCAATCTTACCATCGGTTGTATCGAGATACAGGGAAAAGACCTGAAGTCGGACCTGATCAAAGGCTCCGATATCGAGATCGGACTGTTCCTGTCGGACAATCGTGAATTGAGCACCGAGGTATTCCTGGTGATGACCGGACAGGATTTCAAAAATGTATTTTCGATAGCTGAAAAGCGTATCAGCATTGCCCGCCTGAGGGAACAGTTCAACGACCTGGAAACAGAAGTAAGGAAAACCGTGAAAGCCTTCAATTATGAAGACAACGAGATATGGGCAATACAAGCCAATGGTCTGCTGGACGAGTTGCTAAGTCATAAGCCGGCGTTGTCAAAGCTTAAAGACAAAGAGCGTTCCGACAAAAAATATGTGATCGCGGAGGCGATCGGCCGTATCTCACAAGAATACGATAAGATCGGTGGCAACGAACGGCTGCAGCAATTGCAGTCGGAATACCTGCATGCCCGCGACTATGCAGAACAGCAGCTGCCGGCTTGTGATTTTGAACAGGACCGGCTGAAGGCCAAGTTCCGGCAATTGGTTCAGAACGAAAGCCTGGTATTGCGTACCCGCAATCCTTCTATATTGCAAAAGGCGATCGAACAGCTGAATGAGCTGATATGGGAGATACTGACCAATACGACCAGCTACCTGATCGTATATTTTCATCGCATCAAGGCAGCACCCGACGATGCCTTTACTAACTCCGGCGGGGCGCAGACCATAATCCGAATGGCAGATAAAGCACTTGAGCAGGAGCGCTTTTTCGAATTCAGGCAGCACGTATATAACCTTTCGCACCTGCTGCGCCAGGCACAGCCCATGAAGGGTATTACTGATTTTAAAGGCACCGGGATAGGGTAGTATGCAGTATCGATCGTTGATCCGTTTTTTTGAATACGCTGGCATGGCGCCGGAAACCATAGCGGCGGCAAGCCTGTCCCGTATGAAGAAGCTGGCACAGGCCGAGTTTGCGCTGCAACCCGATGGCGTGATCACGCTCGACGGGATCAGCTTTACCGGGAACGATGTGCTGCAAGAGCTCGACCAGGCCGATGCGCAGCAACGATTGCACTACCACCTGTTGCTGTGGGAACACAAAGAATTGCTGGAACTGCTGGAAAAGGATCACCTGCATATGGATAACATGGGGCAGTGGTATGCTTTGCACCGGGATGAAGGGTTCCGCGATTTTGTGTCGCCTTATTTCGCGACGGCATTCCATAGCGCCATGAATACCTTGCTGCACAACCAGGATCTTTATAGCGCTGCGTCCTGGATGGATTTCCTAGTATTTGTAAGGCCGGAAGATGAAGAGCAGGCGATACGCAGCGTACGGGTGTTTCTCGAGGAAGCGTTGCGGCTGTTCCGCAACCTGAACGACAAGTCCTATCGCGACCGTTTGCCGGAGCTGGCCCCCTGGCGCGATAGCTCCTGGAGCCTGCTTATCAATAAGCTGCCCTCCTCCCTGATGCCTTATACCGACGAGCTGGCCAATGCTATCATTAACTTTACCGTCAGGATACAGAAAGCCAATCCAAAATTGGGCTTTGAGATCAGCGCGGGGTTAATGGGATTGCAGCGTGTAGACCCTTCTTTAAGACGATTGATCAACAGCAATCATGAAGTGTACCGGAAAAAGAATAATCGTGGCGTTTTCAATATGCCTTCGCTGTATCCGGTCGTGGTCGGTCTCATTATCCTGGTCCGTGTATTGTCGAGCATAGATTTTTCGGGTGATAAGGCCAATAGGAGTACCAGTACTTTTAAGGTGGAAGACTATCAGTCGGCAATGGCCGACCTTAGCTACGAAGGCATTCGCCTTTTTTACCAGCAGCAATACCGTGACAGCAAATCGTCAAAGCTTCCTGTAGATTTCGATGTGAATAAAGCTATTTTTTCAGACCGGCCTATCTATCTCCTCGTTGAAGCGGGACCCCTGGATAGCCTGTATCCTATGGCCCTGGTCAACAATACCGGAGAACGCATCAAAGTCGATGTCATCAGCGCCGGCAATGTGTCCAATGTCGCCGTGGGCGAGCACGATATACTGGCGATACGGGCGTATCAGAGCCGGAGCATAGATATGATGCTTACTTTTCACCAGGCCGATGTCAGCAAGGTCATTGTACCTGCTACAAAGGACCTGCAATACCTGCATGTGGCTGCCGATGCACGGCAACCTTATCATAAGCTTAATTTGGTCGACGGACAATCTATAGATCTGCCTTCGGTGCAAAGAGACAAGCTTAAAAACATGCCACTGGTAGTGACCATCGACCAGCGTAACAGCGGCTATGTGCTCTCTCTGAAGGGTAAAGTCCAGGCCGTAAACTACAGGGCACTACCCTTCGTTAAAAACTGAACGCTGAATTTTTCATCCGCTGGCCCCGGGTAAGATTCCCTATCCCAGTAATTGATCTTCTATGGCTTTGCGGACTAATGAAGCCGTGTTTTTTACGGCGAGCTTTGCCATTAAGTTTAAGCGGTAGGTTTCTACCGTACGCTGACCCAGGAATAAGGTGGCTGCAATTTCCTGATTGGTTGAACCCGCTACAATTAACTGTAACACCTCTTTTTCCCGTCTGCTCAGGGAAGGCAGTGTTAATGCTTTTTTCCGCTCTGCAATAATATGAGCCTGCAAAGGGGCTTTCAGCAAAGCATCTATATACTGCTTGCCGGCGTATACTTTGGTCAGCGCCGCTACCAGCGTTTCCTGGTCGGTACTCTTCAGCAGATAACCCAGAGCGCCTTGTTCCATCATTTGTTTCACCTGGTAGGGTTGTTCCACGTTGGTGAGCACCAATACCGACAGGGCAGGATAGAGGCCGATGATTTGTGGCATTAGCGTATTGCCGTTAGCATAAGGCATGTGTATGTCCAATAGCAATACGTCGGGTTGTTGTTGCTTCAAACCATCCATGAGTTGTTTCCCGTTTTCATATACCTGTCCTATGCTAATGTGAGGATAGTCGCGTAGCATGTTTTGAATACCTTTGATCACCATGGGATGATCGTCAGCTATGGCTATTTGCATGTTGTTTTTTATTTGGCCTCACTTGATATTTCATCAGATGAAGGAATTACAGGAACACATTGCTTTCTTTTTTTGTCAAATAAAATTCCAGGTTAATCGTCGTTCCTTCGCCTGGTACAGAGTCGATAAAGCAAGTGCCTTGCAGCAATTGCACACGCGTTTTTAAGTTACTTAATCCCATTCCATCATTATTTTTTTCTTCCCATTGCACGGGTAGTCCCGTCCCGTTATCCTCTACCATTACCTGCAGCTGGCCATGGTGCGCGTTCAACTGCACCAGTGCATGCGTGGCATGAGCATGTTTCACAATGTTCTGTATCAATTCCTGTACAATCAGAAAAACCGCTCTTTTTAGTCCTTCGGTCAGCAGGTCTTCTGCCATGTACGCCTGGAATTCCACGACGAGCAATTTCTGGCCCGCATTGATTTTATCACAATATTGTTGCAGTGCGGTTTTTAGTCCCTGTTGTTGCAACAGGCCTGGCATGAGGTTGTGAGCGGTTTTGCGTACTTCGTCAGCTGTACTATTAAGCAGATGAAGCGTGTCCAGGTAATCGGCCGAATCCCTGAGCGGGATATGATGGTGCTGTAAGATGCTAAAATTCATTTTTACTGCGGCCAGCATGCCTCCTATGCCGTCGTGCAGCTCCTGGGCCAGGCGGGTACGTTCCTTTTCTATGCCTTCCATTTGGGCGCTTAATATATTTACCTGTTGTTCATGTTGCAGGCTGTGCATCTTTTCCGTTTGCAATTTTAATTTGTGCCGGTAAGAACGGTAGAAACTGAAAAATACAGCAAGGCACAGTATGGCTGCGCCGGTCATGACGATGACCACCATATTTTTATCCTTTAGCTCGATCTCCCTGCGGGCAAGCAATAGCTGTTTTTGAACCAGTTCCTTATCCTTTTCTGAGCTGCGGTATTGCACTTCAAGGGTATTGACGATCCTGGTCTTATCTGCATTGAGCAGACTATCTTTCAGCTCCAGGTATATATTCTGGTATTGGTAAGCCTGTGCATTGTCGCCTACATGATGATAGCTCCCGGCAAGTTGCTGGTATATAGCCATGTCATTACTATTGGTTCCTTTTTGCAGGATAATAGCCAGCGCCTTTTTATAATAAAGTATAGCCTTATTATAATTTCCCGCGGAAGCGTATACAGAACCATAGCCTTGCTGCAGGAATTCATTACTCCGGGCTCCTCCCGGGTCTTCCCTGGTTGCTGAGTCCAGGTATATCTTACTCCATTTCAGGTTGTCCTGCCCCTTCCAGCTGATGCCCATATTGATATACGCCGCCTGTACCCGCTTTTTATTGTTCTGCCGGCGATACAATCTTATAGCGTAGCTGAGGTAATGCCGGGCAGAATCCGGTTGCTTTAGGAAGATGTAATTAGTACCCAGGTTCATATAGTTTTGGGCAAGGAGGACACTATCCTTTAATTGAAGCGCGAGGTCGGTACTTTTTTTGTAATAGAAGACAGCCTTTTCATGTTGCTCCACATTACTTAAGGTGGCAGCAGTGCTGGAATAGACCTGCGATACCATTGCCGTGTCTTCACACTTATCCTGGTCCAGCCTGGCCAGCGACTTCTGAAAGAGATAAATAGCGGAGTCGAACTGGCCCCGTACTTTAAAGATACTAGCCTGGAGCAAGTACAATTTGGGGATAAGCAGCTTATCTTCAGACGAGGCGGTAAGGCAATAAGGCGTTGCCTCCTTAAGACAACGGGATGCCCTGGCGTATTCTTCCTTATTAAAATAATAAGCCGTCATGTTGAGTAAAGACAGCGCAATGCCCCTCTGGTACAAAATACCCCTGCTGGCCGTTAATGCTTCGGTGGCCAATAGCAGCGCACGATCTGGTTGGCTATGCAATAAACGCTTCGTGCGTTTCAACAGCTGGTTAATGGTGGCAGTATCGGTCTGCGGCGGCAGGTTACTGAATATGGTGCTTTCCCTGAAACCATTTTGTGCTGTTACGGCATAAGGCAGACAACAGGCAGTGCCCCATTGAACCAGGAACAATACCCAAAGATGCCGGCAGAACAGCAGGCATCTTAATGGGCTTGCAGGGCGCATCGTTATCGGAAACATGGGTTAAAGGAATGACAGATATATAGACGGGTAAATGCCTTGTTTAAGCAGGGACTTTCATTTTGCTGTTTGGTTCCTTGTAAATATAACGAAAAACAAGGCAAAAACTGTAGTTATACGGTAGTGGGAAAATATGGGGGCTACTAACTTTGGCTGAGCGCCTTAGGGTAAATGCCGATGCCTGTAATGTAGTCGCATGAACGGAGATGAAGACCAGGTGCTGCTCTTGACTATCCTGTTGTAAAGCCTTAAGCCGTCCGAAAAACCAATAAAGACAATAAAAGCATGCGTATGAATTATCTCTCCCTAAGCAAGAAGTATTGGCTCTTTTTTTTCCTGCTCTGCAGCGCTCAGTTCTCCTATGCACAATTGCCCCAGGCCGATAAGGTTTACCTCCTGGTTTTTGATATGACACTATTCGTACCCCGGATCTATACTTACGATCCGGCCCAGCCCATATCTGCAGGCAATCCTTCTTTAAACAGTATTACGCTGCCGACTGCCCTTAATTCTTTGGGGCTACCGGCGCTGGCACTTACTGTGAGCCCGGTTTTAGGATCGGGAGATCCTACTTTGACCTTTTATACCGTGGCGGGTAACACCTACTGGTATTATAATCCTGTTACCCTGTCCTGGGTGAATACCGGTCATTCTGCGAGCGGGCTCAACCTTGGCTCCTCAGGGCTCAGCGCAGCGGGTACTACGGAAGTGATATACAATTTAGAACCATTTTCATCTGCCATTTATAGATATGATGGTACGGGGAATGATGTATTGGTGGCTCTAACCCAAGATAACCTGGGGGATATTGTCGGAGACTGCGAAGGTAATTTTTACGTGTTGCAGCTTGCAGCTTCAGGTTCAGGCGGAACTTCTACATCCTATCTGGAAAAATACGGTCCTACCGGAGCAATATTACAAACATGGACGGTCAATAATCCTAATAATTATACTTCTCCTTTCGGCCTGGGCATAGTGGGTAATACCCTGTATTTTGATCATTTTGACACCGATTATGATACGACAAGCATTGCCTCTGGTACCATAATGGGCGCCTTACCCATTGATTTGAATGCCACCACCTCTATTACAGCACAAATCAATAACGGTTTAGTTGCCGATATTGGCACACGTGGCAGGGCCATGCTTCCTTCAGTCATCACAATCGCAGCGTCCGCAACAGCGGTTTGTAGCGGAAGCCCGGTGTCCTTTACCAGCACTGTAACGGCAGGGACCGATCCGCAGTACCAATGGTTTGTCAACGGAGCAGCAGTTGCCGGCGCTACACTCAGCACCTTCGATTATGTTCCCGGCCAGGGCGACCAGGTGCGCTGCCAGCTGGCCAGTAGCACCTGGTGTGTCACGGTCATGAGCAATGTCATCACGATGCAGGTAGAGACTCCCGCTACCCCTCAGCTTTCCTTCGATACCAAAAAGTTCTGCCTGAAGGGTAGCGGTAGCTATACCCCGGTCTTTACCCCGGCCGGTGGTGTGTTTTCCGCTGCGCCAGCCGGTCTGTCGCTTAATACGACCACGGGAGAGATAGACCTTGGGCAAAGCGTATCAGGTACCTATATCATCGCTTACGCTTCGTCCCCAAGCTCCCTATGCCCTCCCTGGAGCCTGTCGGATACTATCCTGCTGGCGCCCGTACCCCTTGCTGAGATCAATCCTGTGCCGGAAGGGGACAGATGCTATTTCGATACACTTCAACTATCCACTGTTTTTACAAACGGTTATACTTACTTATGGTCGCCGGCTACTTATTTCCCGCAATCCAGCACAAGCAGTGCAACGGTTGTAGCGCACCTGGTAAACGCCGGGCAGATCGTCTTAACTGTGACGAGCGATAAGGGATGTATCAGTACCGACTCTCTTGCTGTCGATCCCATCGATTGCTGCGATGTACTTATGCCAAGCGCTTTCTCTCCCAATGGAGATGGCTTGAACGACATATTTGGCCCGGTCATCCGGGGCGAATGCCCGGTGGGTGGCTTTGTACTGGACATTTACAACCGGTATGGCACCCGTATCTATTCGGGACATGATGCCAGCAAGGGCTGGAACGGCTATGCCGGAGGCCAGCAAGCTGATGTGGGAACGTATATGTATGAAATAAGATTGCTCCGGGGCGTGAAGCAGACCCAATATTATCGCAGGGGAGATGTAACACTGATACGATAAATGCATCGGGACAATAAACAAAAGACCGGCTATAAATATAGCCGGCCCGAACCTCCAATGAAAACGAAACAGTCTTTGTGCTGCGAGGCGTATTGTAGCCGCCTCATTTAGCCTGGTACTATTTTTTAATGATCTTATAATTCATTTTTCTGCTGCCGCTCTGCGACCGTATATCCAGCAGGTACATACCCGGTTGCCAGGCGCCCATATCTATAGCTGCCTTGCCGTTATCCGAAACGCCTTTCCATAGCAGTAGTCCTTCCAGGCTATATAAAGATAGCTTGCTGCCGGCGTCGAGGTGGTACACCTGCAGTATATCGGTCACCGGTATAGGATATACCTGGGGTATTGTTTCACTGCCGTCCAGGACCAGGGTAGCCACGGGAGAATACTCATAGACACTGTTTTCTTCTGTGATGCGGATGCGGTAATAATTGACCCTGCCGGGCGCGGGGCTATGCGTCAGGGAATAGCTGGCGCCGGTAGCACCCTTACCTTTTGCCGGCAAGGTACCAATAGCCTGCCAGTCATTATTGCGCCCGCCGGTAATGCTCCATTCTGCGGTAAACGATCTGATGTTCTCTTCAGTTGCGGTAGCCCAATTGAGCTGTGCTTTATCGTTTACTTTCCTCACCGTAAAGGCGGTCATCTGCAACGGCAAGGGGTTGCTGCAACCGGTAGATGCTACAACAATTACGGTGTCTGCATATATAGGGCAGGAATTATTGGAGTCGCTGGTAGTCCAGCTGAACATATAGGTTCCCGACAGTGCGGTAGCAGTAGTACCGACGGTAGTACTCGGGTTGTGGGCATTAGCGAATTGCAACACTGTAGGTCCGCTTATCTGGGTCCAGGTACCGTATGAAGGAGAAGGGATCACATTGCCCACCAGCGAATAATTCTGGATGCAGGCTACGTTCTGGTCCGTACCGGCATTGGCGCCGGTAGCGTTGTACACGTTAATAGAAAAGGTATCTGCATCCGGCCCGGGACTGCAGGCCACTTCATCGGCAAAAGGACTGTTGCTCAAGGGTTGGATCTTATACGTATACTGTCCTGCAGTAAGACCGCCAAGCACTGCGGTTGTCGCATAATAAGCGCCTACTAAAGTGCCCGGGCCAGCTACGGGGCCAGATAGCTTGGTAAGCCTGTACCTGGGGCCGTAATCGGCCGTAAGATAAGGTGCGTAGCCGGGCAGCGTCACCATAGCATCAACAGTCGTATTACCCGTAGGGATGCAGACATTCATATCTGCAACAGACATACTGATAGGCAGACTATCGTAGACAACGATGAGTGCTGTAAACATTTTGGGACAATACCCGCCGGTGTCCTGGGCACTCACTGCTTTAAAGTTCAGGTAGTAATCGCTGGGCGCCCAGCCCGTATTAGGCGTTACCGAAAAAGTCCTGTTGTAACCTGTGCCCGACTGGGTAACATTGATCGGGTCGGCGCCAGTAGGAACAGCGCTGCTGACCAGGGTAAGCACAGTAGTGGAATCGGCGAGCGTAAAAGGGAACGACACCGTGGAGGGTATGGCTTTGATACAATAGGCTACGGAGGTGCTGCCGGTTACCGTAGGTGGCGGTGGTAGCACCGTAATATCGAAAGGGCCTACGGTAGTATTACCACAGGGCGAGGCCAGCGACGCATTGAACGTGTAGTGCCCTGCCATCGTAAGGCCATTTACACCAATGTCTCCGCCTACAGTAGTACTGAGTGTTACGGTACCGGTAAACCCTGCAGGCGCGCTGGTTACAGTGGTCGTAAAGACGTAGTCGGGATTATAGCCACCCCAAAAGCCGCAACCACCGTTTTTAAAGAACAGGATGGGCGCACCCATACAAACCGTCACGGGGGGCGTATTCCATTGGAGGGTAGCCGGATCGGGATTCCATATACCGTGAACCGATTGGGTATATTGGCACAGGCCATTGGGGCTGGTCACTTCCCATTTAAAGGTATAGCTATTAAGCGGGCAGCCCGGGTTGCTATACGTTACAGTGCTGGTAGGTGAATGAATATCGGAGAACGTAAAACGGAATGTCTGATCGGAACCGGGGTTCGTGGCGTCACCCACGCTCCAGGTACCTGTCCAGCCTGCCGGCAAGGTTGCATTCATCGTCTGGACGCCCGAAGTACCACAGAAGGCAAAGGGCGTGCCGGCCGTAAATGTTGGCATCGCATTGGCAGTAACATTAACGTTTTGGGATACGGTATCTCCCGACTGGCACGCCAGGCTCAGTTTGAATGTATAAACACCCGAAGCAGTCATACCGGTTACCTGGCTATTGAGGCTGGCAGGAGATACGATGGTAGGCGTTACCGGCCCTGATACAAATGTCCATTCCGGGCTGGCGCTATAGTTGCCGTTCGCGTTGCCGGTAAGACTGGTACTGCTGGTACAGATGCTTTGCGCGACACCTGCATTGACGGTACAATTCTGGGCCTGCACGGAGGTGTTAAAGAACAGGCACAGGCATACCAGCCAGGCAGGTAGCGTGATGCGTACATTTTTCTTTGGGGTAAATTTTGTTTTCATTGCTCTCGTTATTTTTTTATTGCTATAGTAATTACTCCTGGCGACGCCGTATTGCCGGCACAGATCACGATCATTGGGTGAATGCACCTTACCCTTCGCACTGCGGCTGTGTTACCGGAAAATGATTTTTAATGATTTCAGGAGGCATGGGACTTGTCCGCCGGCAGGTAGATGCATTTTTACAAGACGCTTTCGTTTCCTGTTTACAATGCAAAATTAGAATCTGTATCAATGAAATTAAAATAAGTGATATATATAAACTACAAAATACCAAATTCGTTAAGCGAAATGCAGATTCTGTTCGACGAAATGTGCATTCTGATTCAAGCCTGTATTTCACCGGGAACAGGTAGTGATCTTCGTTTGTAATAGCCCTTGATCACTTGCAAATCATTGACGCTTTTGTTATTGTATTTGCTGTTAAAATGATATTTTTGAGCGCAGCTATCTATCGCTTCTGGTATCCACCTGGAGAAAGGGCATGGATCTTGATATTATTCAGGCAGAGCATTACCAATAAACAATTACCAATTTTCATGAGTCCCGCATCTGCAAAACTGAAGACCATATATGTGGAAGACGATCCCGCATACAGCAAAATGCTGCAGGAGGCACTTGCCGCCACCGAACAGTTTGCGTTCCTGGGCGATTTTAGGACGGCAGAAGAAGGCCTAGCCTATCTGCAACACAATGAAATTGATCTTGCATTTATAGATATAGAGCTGGGCGGTGCACAAAACGGATTGTGGCTGGCAGAGCAGATCCGGGATATGCCGCTGGCAGTTGTATTCCTCACTTCTCATACCAACTACGCCATACAGGCTTTTGAAGCCTGCGCCATAGATTACCTGGTCAAGCCGGTTTCGGCCGGAGACATTGCCGGCATGATGGAGCGGATACGTATAAAGCATGCTGTTCCACTTTTTAGCGAACAGATAGAAGAGCTGCATTACAACTATATGGCTGATCAGGCTGTTCCCAAACGCATCTTCCTGAGCATGGTGGGCGAAATGATCGTGGTGCAGCTCAGCGATGTACTTTACTTTACCTCGGTGAACCGCTATACCAATATCCAAATGGCCGATGGCGCCAAACACTTATCCAGCAAGCACCTTAAGGTCTACATTGAATCGCTTTCCGGCAATACGGACTTTGTACGTATCCACAGATCTTCCATCGTAAATAAAAATTATGTGCGGTCTGTAATACGGGACAGTAAGCTGAACCAGTATTATGTAGTGATGGCCAATAACCAGAAACTTGAGATGTCGGCTCTGAAGAAAAAAGAGATATTGGAAGAGCTCAAGCGCTGAGGTTGCCCCGTAACCTTCGTTAAAAAGATATACCTACATCATTTCACTTATGCATATCCTATTCCATCGGCTTCGGCGGCAATGTCTGCGTATGTACCGTATAATAATGCTATTGCTCATTATATGCTTAACCACTACTGCCGGGCGGGCGCAATTTGTAGAAGGCGGCTATCACCAGAAAAAATTCGGATATGCCGAGGGCTATACGGGTGCTAGATGTGTTAATACGTACTTTGATCATACGGGACGCTTCTGGTTTGTAAATAACCTGGGTGTAAGCAGCTTTGATGGTACAGAATTTACTAACTATACTATTAAAGACGGGCTGAACAACGAAAATCCCTCATTCTTTTCAGAAGATATAAATGGTGTGCTGTATATCAGCGACGATCATACCATCTGTGCCTGGATGCCAGGCCGGAAGCCGCAGTTCCGTACCTTTTACCGGCTGCCGCGCGCCAGTATTCTCGGTGATATTACGGTTGTTGACAGCAATGATTTTTATTATACAGGCGATGATTACAAAACCATCGGCCATGTGTTCCACAAAAAAGACGCACCCGTGGCCGGTATCACGGAACAGATCATCCGCCTTACCCACAATGGCAATGTGGTCTATGGCATTTCCGAAGAAGGGAATGTTTTTGTCATCCGCAACGGGCGGCAGATCGCTAAGTACCCTGTTCCTATAGGCCAGCTAAGCATTAGCCTTGCACTGCCGCCTTTCGTGACCGATAAAAAAGGCTACAGCTGGTTCATAGGCCCCAAGCTCTACCGGCTTAGTCCTTCCGGCATCACCGACAGTCTCCCCATGCCGGAAAATGCCGCAACAGAATACTACCGTGTCGCATTCGACAGCAAGGACCGTTGCTTTTATGCCATGGCGCGCAACTGGCTGTATTATTATAACGGTAGCACCATGAACATGGTGCCCGGGCAGCTCAGTGTCACCGATTCTGCGCTCGCCGTCGCATCGTCTATGTCCCGCGGGCTGTATACAAATGGGAGGGGTGTCGTTTACAAGATTGAGGATAAATTTGGATTGGCGCAGCTGACCAAGCTTAATTATGCTACCCCGCAAACCACACTCTGGTTTGCCAGCTCCGACGGGCATAACGGCAGGGTATTCAGCTATGATACCAGCCTTCGCCGCCACCCGTATATGCAGCAGTATATAATGCCTGCTATCGGTAATAGGATAATCAGTGCCTACGACGACCGGCAGGGCAATACCCTGTATTGCCTGCTCGATGGCCTGGCCATCCAGAAAAAAGGGGAAAAGACTTGTAGCTACCTGTACAGGGGCGATAGCAGCCAGAGTAGTGTTGTGGGAGATCAGGCTATCGGTATCGTGATGGAAGACCGGGAAGGCAACCTCTGGGCCAAAGGCGAGACCCGTATCGTGCGCTTGTCTGGTAACAGTCGTAAAGTATATGAGACGGAAGCCAGTCACTTTAAATTATGTCTCGACAAAAATGATCACCTATGGACAGCCGGGACGTTCCACCTGTATGTATGCGATGAGGATACGATACATGATGTGACTGCTAAAATGCCTGTCAGGCTAAAAAGCATTACCAGCCTTGCCAACGACCGGAACGGAGATGTATGGATCAGTGGCTCCAACTATACGATCTATAAACTAACTACCGCCGGCAAGGACCGATACCTGTGTACAGATAGCGTTGTACTGGATCAGCGCAATAAAACCGTTGACGTGCAGAGCATCCAGTTCGACAGCCGGGGCAATCTCTGGGCCGCATTTCCCGATTATCTCTATGTATTCTTTGCAGACGGTAAAGGAAGCTATGACAAGGAGCACTATCTATGCCTAACGGAAGAAGATGGCATCGGTAAGCTATTTGAAGGAAACCTGATCAATATGCAACGGACCGTCGAGGGTAATATGCTGCTTATAGAGCCCCCTATGCCGGTGCTGCGCGTAGATGAGATATTGGAACGGTACCGCCGCGAGGCGCCTCAGGTATACTTTACCGGCCTGCAGCTCTTTGGCCATGACCAAAATTGGGCTGCGGACGGTTTTCGCCTGCGGGCAGACGGGCTGCCGGACGACCTGCGACTGCCTTACGACCAGAACACCCTTACTTTCCGTTTTAGTAGTATAGTCTTTCACAATGCAAGCTATTGTCACTACGAGTACCGGCTGGAGGGCATGGGAAACAACTGGCAGGAAGCAGATGTTGCCCGCAAAGTAACGTACAACAATCTTCCGCCTGGGCATTATACCTTCCAGGTACGTGCTGCCAATGAGAATGGTTTTATGAGCGCGCCGTTGAGTTACTCCTTTACGATCGCGCCGCCCTGGTACAAAAGCTGGTGGGCCATTACGCTCTGGATAGTATTATCCTGCGGTCTGTTGCTTGTTGCTTTTTACCTGCGCCAGCGTGCTATTGTGCGCAAATACCAGGCAGAGCAGATGATCACCGAACAAAAGCTGATTGCACTGCGTGCGCAGATCAATCCTCATTTCCTGCAGAACACATTTGCCTTCCTGGCGCAGCATGTACTGTACGAAACGAAGGAATCAACCGTAAACGCCATAAAAAAAGTGTCGGCCTATCTGAGAGGCGTATTACGTGGCTCAGACAGCAGTGTGGTGACGCTGGAAGAGGAGCTGGAATTTACCGAAGAATACCTGCGTCTGCAGCAAATGCTGCTTCATGACCGGTTTGTTTATGCTGTGGATATAGCCGACGATGTGGATACCTTAGGTATCCAGGTGCCCTCCATGCTCTTTCAACCACTCGTGGAGAATGCGGTTAAGTATGGCGCCATGCACAAGGATGCTTGTACGATAACGCTGCAGGTTACCCGGGAGCTGCCTTATACCGTATGCACGATAAGCAATACCGGCAGCCGGGAGCAGGGTGCGGCAAAAGAGGCCGGCCATATCTCGAAAGGAATGCAGCTGACCCGTAACAAGCTGGAGCTGGTATTCGCCAGGTCAAAACACAAACCTGTATTTACTGCGGGCTATACTGGTACCGATGTGTACACAGTCGTTATAAAAATACCGCTTGCCTAAGGTTTCGAAGTGTATTTATTGTCTACCTCTTCATAATAACAAGACCATTCCCGTTATGGTCCAATAGCTGATTTTACAATGGGCATTTCGTCGAACGGAATGCCCATTTCGTTTAATAGAATTGATATTTTGTTATTTATGAATATTATTTCTAATAAATTAAAGAGCCTCTTGCCTAATTTTGCCTTGGAAATAGATACGATATCCTTATGCTTAGACTTCTGGTTGGGCACATTCCCGGAACAACTCAAATCGGCTATAAGCGTATAGGAAACATTGGGTCAGGCTACGACATCTGCGGTTGCTGCGCTTATTGAGGCGACACGCTACAGTGGGGCGTGATGCCCGGTGATAAAGGTTCGGTGATGCCATGCCGGGGTGATGTGTTTCCTGTACGGCGTCAGCATTTAAGGAGCCATTTCCCGCTAGCAATCTTTGCGATGAGCGTGATAGGCCCGTTGTTGACCGGAATGCTCGTCGGATATCGGGAATAACCACAATAAGAGACCAATAAACGAAACGAAATGAAAACAAAATCTACCTCAGGAAAAAATGCACGCAGGGCTTTCTCAGTCCGGCCGGCGCTGTTATTGGCGCTGATCTGCTGTCTTGCGGGTGTGCAGCTGTATGCTCAGCCGCCGGCGCCTGCCGTTACCGGTACTACAGTCGCCTGTACCGGTACTACTATTATGCTGACCGCAAGCGGGCAGGCCGGCGCGAGTTTTCAATGGTGGGATGCACCTACCGGTGGGGCGCTGCTCGGCACCAATGCCAGTTACAGTCCCGGTTCACAAACTACAGCAGGTACTTATCACTGGTATGTACAACAGACGGTCAACAACCTTACCAGTGCCCGCACGAATGTAACGGTAACCGTTAACCAGACGCCTGCAGTCAGCGTTTTGCCGGCAAGTCCATCCGTTTCCTGTCCGGGCAATAATATTGTGCTTACTGCATCCGGCGCTACTACCTATAGCTGGTCGCCCGGCGGTGCTACAGGAAGTGCCTTATCCGTCAATCCGGTGGTAAATACAAGCTATACCGTTACCGGCACAGCGAACGGTTGCGCTGCATCTGTTACAAAAAACATTACGGTAAATGGCATTACGACCGCATCTGCCAATGTAGCGATTTGCCGGGGAGATACGGCCATCTTATCGGCTACCGGCGCATCCTCCTATGTATGGAGCCCGGGTGGTCAGAGTGGCAATTCCTTACAGGTGTCACCAACAAATACGACCACCTATATTGTATCCGGCACCAGCCCCGGTTGTACCTCAACCGATACCGTAGTGGTTACCGTACATGCGCCTGCGGCTGTTCCTACAACAGGTTATAATATCTTTATGGCCGAAGGTACCATCGCAAACCTGACTTGTTCCTCAGCTTTGCCCGCTACTTATGTCTGGACACCCAATGACGGGAACGCCGGTACCTTATCCGGCAATTCAGTAATGGTAGTACCTACACAAACAACAACCTATACGGTTACCGCCACCGATGGCCTGGGATGTAAAGCCACGGCGACCCAAACCGTTACCATAAACCGGCTGCCGGTTGTAAGCGGCACGGCTACGGTATGCAGTGGTACGGCTACCACACTGACGGCTTCCGGTACAGGCCCCTTTGCCTGGTACGATGATCCCGGAGTCGGTAACCTTTTGGGTACCGGTGCTACCTTTAATACCGGCAACCTGAGCGCAAACAAATCGTACTGGCTATCGGACAACAGCAGTACGCGCAAGGAAGTAAAGGTTACCGTCGCCGGCTTAGTATCCTCTATATCGGCTACGCCTTCCAGCCTCTGCGGTAGCGGTACCAGCAAGCTGAGATCAACTTATGCTCTGGGACCTGTCAACTGGTATGATGCGCCTACTGGTGGTAACCTTATTGGCACTACGGCATCAGATACATCGTCGTTATCCGTAACGCCCACCGCCACGACTACTTATTATGCCCAGGCGGGTGCGTCTTCGCAATACAACCTGACCTTTAATTATACCGGCACTGTACAAACCTGGACCGTACCGGCCGGGGTGACCAGCATTACTATTGACGCTTATGGTTCGGCCGGTGCGCGGCCTCCCACTGCAACGTCCAAAAACTATATAGGTAAGGGTGGCCGGGTACAAGCCACCATGAATGTAACACCTGGACAGGTACTGAACATTTATGTGGGTGGAAAAAATATGTTTAACGGGGGGGCAAACGGGCCACAGGGCTATGCTTTCAGTGGTTCGAAGGGAGGAGATGCCACTGATATCCGTATCGGTGGTACCGCCCTTACCAACAGGGTACTTGTTGCCGGCGGCGGCGGCGGTATTGGCGCCTACAGCGCTACCGGAGTTGCAGTCCCCCTCAGGGGCAATGGCGGCGGACTTGTTGGCCAGGATGGCGGCTACTATAATACTTCATCCATCAGGGCCGGCACCGGCGCTACGCAAAGTATCGGTGGTAACCCCGGGAAGATTTATGCAAGCGATGTTTTCCCCACTGCAGGGTTGCCGGGCGCCTTCGGGCAAGGCGGGCAGGCAGGCGGAAGTGTAGGCGTCGGTGGTGGCGGTGGTGGTGGTGGCTGGTATGGTGGTGGTGGTGGCACTGATATTGGTGACGGTGGTGGTGGCAGCAGCTACGCCAACCCGGCGCTATGTCACAATGTGATCCATACACAAGGCGCCTGGGATACTACAGGCGTGCTGTTGATCAGCTATGGTATTTCCTGTGCCGGTACTACAGCCCGTACACCGGTTACGATAACGGTGAATCCCGTTCCGGCTTCTGTATCCTTAAGCGGCCCTCATTGTAGTGGCGATACGATAATGCTTACAGCGCCATTTATGCCGGCGCAGATACAATGGAAATCGGGCAACACCGTAGTGCTTAACGATGCCCCGGCTACCTGGAACGCCAGTGCCAATGTGGCTCTTGCTGCGGGCAATGGTACCCTTGGCCCGGACCCGAACCAGCTTTATTGGCCCCGTCATGCTTTCGTAGATGGCGCGGGTAATGTTTTTGTCGCCGACCAGAACAATAACCGAATAGTTAAATGGGCGCCGGGGGCTACCTCCGGCGTCACGGTAGCAGGTGGTAATGGTCCGGGCTCATCCCCCGGCCAGCTTTACTGGCCTTATGGTGTTTGTGTAGATGCGTCGCAAAATGTATATGTCGCAGATTATAACAACGGCCGCATTCAGAAATGGGCTCCGGGCGCTACTTCCGGCGTTACAGTAGCGGGTGGTAACGGCACAGGTCCCGGCGCCGATCAGTTCTACCACCCGGTTAATCTTACAATAGATACCAGCGGTACTCTATATGTGGCCGATTACGGCAACAATCGTGTCCAGAAGTGGACGCCGGGCGCCACACAGGGCGTTACCGTTGCAGGCATGATCAATGGTACGCTTAGTGGCCCTACTGCGGTTAAGCTGGATGCTGCAAACAATATCTATGTATCAGAAGAAAACAACGGACGGGTAACCAAATGGACGCCAGGTAACAACAACAGCGGCACTATTGTGGCCAGCGGGCTTAACGGTCCTTCAGACCTAGATATAGACGGCGCGGGCAATCTGTATATCAACGACAAGAATAATTACCGTATCCAACGCTGGGCGCCCAATGCCGCGTCGGGTACTACTGTGGTAGGTGGCGCTTCGGGCACCGGGCCTAACCAGCTCTCCGATCCCTTAGGTGTTGCGCTGGATAAAGCAGGCAATATATATGTGACGGAATTTGGCGGCCGCGTAAAGAAATTTATGCTGCAGTATAACACTGACTCTTCATCCTTCGCCCCCACGGTAGCAGGTAACTATACCGTTAAGGTAACCAACTTTGCAGGATGCTCTACTATAGCTACCAAAGCAATAGACCAACAAGCAGTGATCGGCACAGAGCCTGCGGGTAAAACAGTATGCAGCGGCAGTGCTATCGCGCTTAGTACAACAGCCACGGGCGCTACCGGTTACCAATGGCAGAAGAACGGAACCAACATACCCGCTGCGACAGGAGCTACTTACAACTTGACCAACAGCACTACGGCCAATGACATTGGTCTGTACAAGGTAATTGCAAAAGGTGGCAACGGTTGTAACGATACTTCTGCCAACGCTGCCGTAATCGTAAATACGGTACCTGTCGTATCCCTGGCAGGACCGTCCTGTAGCGGCGATACGCTGAATCTTACCGCTTCATTTGTGCCGGCACAAATACAATGGCAGTCGGGCAGTAATCTGCTACGCACCGATACCGCTACCTGGAATAGTAATGGAACAACTGTGATCAGCGGCAGCATCAGTCCCGCACCGGCGCAGCTATTCGGTCCCCGTCACGCCTTTGTTACGGCTACAGGTAACCTATACGTGGTCGATGCAGGTAATAACAGAGTAGTGAAATGGGCCGCCGGCGGATCTTCCGGCACGGTAGTAGCGGGTGGCAACGGCCAGGGCGCCAATGCCAATCAGCTCAATCAACCCTATAGTGTGTATGTAGATGCAGCGGAGAATATGTATATAGCAGACTTTGGCAATCACCGTGTACAAAAATGGGATAAGAACGCCATTACCGGGACTACCGTAGCAGGTACCGGAACTGCCGGTACAACACCCGCTCAGCTCAATGGCCCGGATTATGTTACCATGGATGCTTCCGGCAATCTCTATGTAACTGAATACAACAATCACCGTGTTACCAAATGGGCGCCGGGCGCCACACAAGGTACTACAGTAGCCGGTATTGGCAATGGTGCCAACGGATCGGGCAACAATGCGCTCAACGCGCCCAATGCAGCAAGAGTAGACAGTGCCGGCAATATTTATGTAGCCGACGGTGGTAATAACCGTGTGGTTAAATGGACGGCCGGCAATGGTACTCCCGTTGTTACCGGCTTTGCAGGTTGGGCTTCTGACCTGGAGATCGACAGGAAGGGCAATATCTATATCACCGATGAAACCAATAACCGTGTGCAACGCTGGACACCGGCCACAGCTTCCCTTGTTACCATAGCCGGAACCGGTACAGCCGGCACTGTTGCTAATCAGTTGAACAGCCCCTCAGGTATTGCACTGGATCAGAACGGCAACTTATATGTATCAGATCGGGTGAACAACCGTGTGCAGATGTTTGCCATCAATAATACTTTCCTGTATTCTTCAACCACGTCAGCAGGTAGCTATACGGCTACAGTAACCAGCTTTGCCGGATGTGCAGCCACAACAGCTGTCAAGACGATCGGTCAAAAGGCCATTATCAGCACCAATCCTGTTGGTGGTACAGTTTGCTCCGGTAGCGCTTTTGCGTTCACGCCGGTTATTACCGGTGCTATCGGTGGCTACCAGTGGACGAAGAACGGAACGAATATTCCTGCTGCAACCGCTGCTGCTTTGAACATAGTCAGTACTGCAGACAGTGATAATGCTATCTACCAGGTGATGGCGATCGGATCGGGCGGCTGTAACGCTACTTCTGCTAAGGTTACACTGACTGTAAATCCCACGCCTGTCATATCGTTGAGCGGATCGCTCTGCAGTGGCGATACCATCAATCTCAACACTTCATTTGCCCCGGGGCTGCTGCAATGGAAGTCGGGCAGTACGGTAATGCGTACCGATACGGGTTTCTATAATGGTGGTATCAGCTTTACCGCGTATGGCGACGTTTATACCAACCAGGGCCTGACAGGATTAGCAGGCGCCCGTAATATTTACGTGGATCATGCACAGAATTTGTACGTGGCTGACGATAATAATGGCTTGGTGATTAAATGGCCTCCGGGGGGCTTGTATGGAATGGGGGCAGGTATAGCAGTAGCTGGAGGCTATTTTGGCTCAGGTCCCTCTTCCAACCAGCTCAGTCAGCCTAATGGCGTTTATGTAGATGCTGCAGAGAATGTTTATGTGGCGGATTTCGGCAATCATCGTATCCAGAAATGGGCGCCCAATGCTCCGTATGGTGCAACAGTAGCGGGTATCAGTAGCTACCCCGGTACGGGAGCCGATCAGTTGAATGGTCCGGTACACGTCACCATGGATACTGCAGGCAACCTGTATGTAACCGAGTACTACAATAACCGCGTGACCAAATGGGCGCCGGGTGCCACACAAGGGGTAACTGTAGCGGGTAGCAGCAATGGTGCTGCCGGCTCTGGTAATAACGAGCTGAACCATCCGCGTGCGGCAAAAGTGGATGCCGCTGGTAATATATACGTAGCCGATAACGGCAACAACCGTGTGGTTAAATACACGGGCGGCACAGGTGTAGTTGTTGCCGGTATGGGCGGTAGCGGATCGGGCCCTGCTCAGCTTAATTCACCTATGGCCCTGGACGTTGATGCAATGGGTAATATTTATATTGCTGATGAGAACAACAATCGTATACAGCGCTGGGCGCCAGGCGCGGCTTCCGGTACTACCATAGCTGGTCCCGGCACCGCGGGGTATGGTTCTAACCAGCAGTTGAATGACCCTGTGGGTGTGGCGTTGGATGCAAATGGTAATCTTTTTGTATCGGACAGGGGCAATTACCAGGTGGCGGAATACCCGATACATATGAATACACTTTCTCCCCCTACTACTGCAGGCAATTATACGGCTACAGTCACCACCCTTACCGGATGTGCGGCTACTACGCCTGTTCAGGCGATCAACCAAAGTGCAACATTCGGTACAGAGCCGGAAGCAAGTAAAATGGTATGTACCACCAACCCCATCGTTTTAACCTCTGCAGCCACCAATACCAGCGCTTATCAATGGCAGCAAAACGGAACAGATATTCCTGCGGCAACAACCGCTGTGCTGAATAAGGCCAATAGCGTGATCGCTGATGCGGGTACCTATAGAGTGATTGCAACCGGCGCTGCCGGCTGTAACGATACCTCTACGATCAGCATCGTGTCGGTAAACATTATGAGCAATAGCCTGCCTTTAATCAATACAATGGCCAGTAATATGCACATCGATGGATTGGCGTATAACTACACCGATAGCTCCTGCCGCCCGGTTGCGGGTATTACAGATGCAGCGGGAGGCAATGTACTGGGTAGTGTTGATGCTTCGCTTGTATTCGATAGCACAGTACAGGTGTTTAATGGTACGCCTTATGTGCAGCGTCATTTTAACCTGCAGCCATCCAGCGATGGTGCCGCTACGGTAGAGTTGTATGCCTTGCAATCGGAATTCGATGCTTACAATACCTACGTTGCTGCGCATACGCTGGGCCTGCCGCTACTTCCTACAGGACCTTCTGATTCGGCCGGCAAAGCGAATATAATCGTCGCACAATACCATGGAACACCCGCTTCCGGCACTAGCGGTCCGGGTGGACAATATAATGCAGGCCAGTCAGAACAGATCCCCAACAATATGATCACTACGAGCTGGAACGGCAGCTACTGGACGCTTGCTTTCCCTGTCAATGGTTTCAGCGGCTTCTTTATCAGTACCGCCGATATCGGTACACCCTTGGTCATTCGTTTAAAGGATATCTCAGCCAGAAACGCCGGCAGTCGCAACATTGTTGACTGGCAAACCGCTGCAGAAGATGCCGGCGATTATTTTGAAGTAGAACGCAGCCTGGACGCTAAGCTGTTCTCCAGGATCGGTGTGGTTGCAGCACGGTATAGGACAGGAGGGAGCTACCAGCTTATTGATGAGCATCCCGGATCAGGTATCAATTATTACCGGTTAAAGATGATGGATGCATCGGGCGGCAGCAATTACAGCAAAGTGGTTACGGCCAATGTTAATGGCGCCGGTTTTGTGATAGAAGTGTTTCCCAATCCCGCAAAGGGCGTTATCAACGTCCGGACCAATGGAAAGACGGATAGTGAAGCGACCATAACGCTGTCGGATATATCCGGCCGAACGATTTACAGCACACCGGTCGACGGCAATCAGACCACGCTGGATGTTCAGGGACTTGCGGGTGGCGTTTACCTGCTCCGTTATCAAAGCGGATCATACAGCCAGAACATACGGTTTACCAAAGAATAAAAGCAGCTGAGCGGGTGGGGAAGGATGGCAGCACCGATGGCCATTTGTTGCGTGAAACATTAAGGCCCGGTTTATCATTTAAACCGGGCCTTAATCTTAAATTGCTTACAGCTATTTTAATCCCGCTCGTTCCAGCAGCGCGTCTACCGTCGGTTTCCGGCCACGGAAAGCTACATACAAGTCCATTGGATCTTCGGTGCCGCCCTTGCTCAGCAGGGTTTTGAATTTAGCCGCCGTTTCGGGACTAAAGATGCCTGTCTCTTTGAAATAGGCAAAAGCATCGGCATCCAGTACTTCCGACCATTTGTAGCTATAGTACCCCGAAGAATAGCCGCCCGGGAAGATGTGTGAAAAAGAGGGGCTCTGTGCCGTTCCGGAGATCGTGGGATACAGTTGGGTTTCTTGTGTTGTCAGTTTTTCAAAGGCTTCTATGCTTTCATTAGCCTGCAGCTTACCGGTATGGTAAGCCATGTCGAGCAAGCCAAACGAAAGCTGACGCATGGTCTGGTAGCCTTCCATGAAATTGGCTGAGGCCACGATCTTATCAATCTTTTCTTCAGGCAATATCGCGCCTGTCTCATAGTGGCGGGCAAACGTGGACAGGAATTCTTTCTGGTAGCAATAGTTCTCCATGAACTGCGAGGGCAGCTCCACAAAGTCCCAGTAGACATTTGTGCCGCTCAATGTTTCGTAAACGGTATCGGCCAGCATGCCGTGGAGTGCATGACCAAATTCATGGAACAGCGTAGTGACTTCGTTGAAGGTAAGTAAGGAAGGTGTCTCACCTGCAGGCCGGGAAAAATTGCACACGATAGAAATATGCGGTCGGTGATCGGCACCCTTGCTTTTGCTTTGTCCTTTGAATGAGGTCATCCAGGCGCCGGCGCGCTTGCCTTCGCGGGGATGCCAATCGGTATACAGCAGCGCCTTGTGCTGCCCGTTTTCCATTACCTCGTATACGGTCACCTCTTCGTGGTAGGTCGCAATGTCGTTGCGCTCCTTAAAGCTAAGGCCATACAGCTTACCTGCTGCGTCAAAAGCAGCTTGAAGCACCTGCTGCAGCGGGAAGTAAGGTTTCAGCTCCTCTTCGGAATAGTCATATTGCTGTTCCCGCAGGCGTTCGGCGTAGTAAGCATGGTCGTAGGGCATCATGGTATCGACGCCATCTTTTATAGCCAGCGGCTGTAACGCCGCCACATCTTTACCTGCGTGCGCTTTGGCCTTATGCAGCAAGTCGTTTAGAAAATCGAATACGGCATCCGGTTGGGAAGCCATGCGCTCTTCCAGCACGAAGGCAGCATGAGAACCGAAGCCCAGGAGCCTCGCCCTTTCGTCGCGCAATTGCACGATGCGCCTTATGTTTTCCTCATTGTTGTATTCATTGTTTTTAAAGGCTTTTTGGCCATTGGCGAGGTGCAGCTCTTTGCGCCGTTCCCTGTTGGCCGCGAAGGTAAGGAAGGGAACAAGGCTCGGGTATTGCAGGGTAACGACCCAGCCTTCGAGCTTGCGCTTTTCGGCCTCCTGGCGGGCCTGTGCCCTGATCGAATCCGGCAGGCCGGCAATATCCGCTTCGCTGGTGAGGTGCAGGCTATAGGCATTGGTCTCCTGCAGCACATTCTGCGAAAATTTTACCTTCAGCTGGGCCAGCTCTTTATCTATGCTGCGTAGTCTTTCCTTGGCAGCCTCGTCCAGCAGCGCGCCGTTACGGGTAAAGCTTTTATAGGTCTTGTCGAGCAGGCGCCGTTCTTCTCCGCTCAGGCGGGTTTGATCCGTATGTTCGACCACGTATTTTACTTTCCGGAAGAGGCCCTCGTTTAAGGTGATGTCATTGCCGTATTCCGCCAGCAATGGCGACACCTCTTCCTGTACTTTTTCCAGGTAGTCGCTGGTTTCGGCTGATGTAAGGTTGAAAAAAGCCTCGGTTACACGGTTGAGCTGCTTGCCAGCGCCTTCGAGCACAGCGATGGTATTGTCAAAATCAGGCGTTGCTTCGTTGCCGACGATCATCTGGATCTCCTCTTTCGCCGCTTCAATCAGCTGCAGTATAGCCGGTTGGTAATCTTCTTCTTTGATCTGGTCAAAAGGTACACTCTCAAAAGGGGTCTGGAAAGGTTGCAGTAGTATGTTCATGTTAGATATTAGACGTTAGATGTTAGACGTTAGATATGAGATGTAAGTGGTATTAGGTATTAGGTATTAGTATTAGGTATTAGGTATTGGATATTAGGTATTGAGTATTAGGTATTAGGTATTAGGTATTGGGTATTGGGTATTAGGTATTAGGTATTGAGTATTAGGTACTGATACTTGGTACTTGGTACTTGGTACCTAATACAATCAATGTTTGAAATGTGCCGGACGGTAGCGCTCCCCGGCTTTAATGGCAACAGGCAGGCTATTCTCCCTGGGCGGTATGGGGCAATTGTATCCGGTTGTAAAGGCACAGTAAGGATTATACGCTTTGTTGAAGTCGATTACGATCCTGCCTTCGTGTATATCTGTCAGCTGCAGGTCGATGTATCGCCCACCGCCATAGCTTTCTTTGCCACAAGTGGGATCGATAAAGGGCAGGAACAGCTCATTGGCGGTCTCCGCCTTTTCTTTGAGCGCCAGGAGCTGGTATGCATATAGCTGGTAAGGCTTGCCGTTGAGCGAGAAGCGCAGCAAAGCGTATTTCTGCGCCTCTTTGGTTTTTCCCGATGAGGTGGTCAGCTTAAAGGGCTTCTCATTGGTCAGCTGCTCCACGGTGGCGGTAACGACCATTTGTCGATTGGCCGGAAAAAAGGACAGGAATGCCGTATCGTCTTTAATAATAGGATAGAGGTCGGCGGTATATTGCCGGCGGTGCTCCTGCAGGGAATCTTTATAATTTTTTTGTGCCAGGGCGCCGAAGCCCGGCAGGCAAAGGATGCAAAATAGAATGCCTTTCATGCCGCGTTTTTATTTTTTCAAAAATACGGATAGCGGGGCAAACCGGCTTATTGAAATTGGTAATGTGCCTAAATGGCGGCGCCAGCTTTTTTGGCCGTCAGGCATACCGGCTGGCCTGCTGCGAGACCTACCATTTGCTGCAGCTCAGGATCCCATACTTTAAGACGCAGGCAGGCGGCGATATCCTTGATGGAAAGGGTGGTTATCTTAGGCTGCTGCAATTCGGGCAGGGCCTGCATTACCTCGGGCAGGCGATAAAAGGGAATGCGGGAATTGAGGTGGTGAATATGGTGGTAGCCGATGTTGGCCGTAACCCAGCGCCAGAAGCCGTTGGTCTTCATATAGCTCGACGACTGCAGGGCCGCGGTCTCGTAGGCCCAGTCCTGGTTGGATTTGAAGATCACACCGGGAAAGTTGTGTTGGGCATAAAAAAGATAAGCGCCGATGGCCGTGGAAATGAAAAACGGGATCATAATGCCGGCCAGCCAGGATGTTGCACCTAGGAACAGGATGGTTACGGTGATGAATGCGGCATGCAGGATAAGTGACAGTAGGGAGTCCAGGTGACGGCGCGGGCTGCTGAGCAGCGAATTGATGCACATGCCGAACATGAACATGGAAAAATAGCCCAGCAGGATCGTGAGCGGGTGCCGGATCATCAGGTATTCCCGGCGTTCTTTGGTGCTCATGGTCTCAAATTTGCGACGTGTAGCAACCGGATACGAGCCGATGCTTGCGCTGAAGAGCTTGGAATTGTGGCTGTGGTGGTAATCGTGCGACCGTTTCCAGATGCTTTTTGGCGCCAGGATATAGATGCCGAAGGCCGTCATGATGGCATTGGCCAGCGGCGATTTTTGAAGAATGGTATGATGAAGGTAGTCGTGATAAATGAC
Organism: Taibaiella koreensis; assembly: GCF_003545715.1. Taxonomy (GTDB): domain Bacteria; phylum Bacteroidota; class Bacteroidia; order Chitinophagales; family Chitinophagaceae; genus Taibaiella; species Taibaiella koreensis. The sequence continues at coordinate 414,577 of NZ_QVNU01000006.1, read as the reverse complement.
GAAGAAACGGACAATAATGAGTCCCTGGGCAATACCTGCCACCAGCTGAAGCCACAGCCAGGGCGCAAAAAGCGCTACAGACATGGCTCCCAGCATCAGGACAAAGGTCGATAGCATGTACCACCAGCTCTTCTGCCGGTCTTCTTTGGCAAAAGCCTTGGTAGCCAGGATCAACTCTTTTCCCTTCCTGAGGGGCTTCGGTTCCGACGCTTCAGTTACTAACATGATACTTATTGTAATATTGGTCTGACTAAGATACTAACATAACGGTAAAGATCCTGTTTTTATTAGACAATTCACCGCTTAATTACCCTACATGAAATTTTACGGCCGTTTATGTTTCCAGCGGCGATGCGACCATAGCCAGGTTTCGGGCTGCATCATGATGTCTTGCTCTAGGCGGTGCGTATGAGCCTCAGTAATCTCGCCATCGCCTGTAGTGGCCGGGTTTTCAAATAGATTTTCTACATGAATTTGATAGTAACCCCGCTTAACTTTTCTTACAAAAGCATACACTACGGGATATTTGAGCTTACGGGCAATCCGCTCGGTACCCAGAAATACAGGCGTATCCTGGTGGAGAAAGGTCATCCAGTGCGCATTGTCGGGTTGGGGCGTCTGATCGGCGATAAAGGCCGTAGTGGTCACCTGCGACCGGTGTGCCACCATTTCCTTGAAGGTATCTTTCATGGCGATCAGGTCGGTGCCGAAACGGCGGCGCATTTTGGTGATCAGGCCGTTCATGTACGGATTGGCCAGGGGGTGGTAGATCACGTATAGCTGGGAGCCGGGCACTTCGAGGCTGCAGGTATTGCCCGCCCATTCCCAGTTGCCCTGGTGTCCCATCACCAGGATCACGCTTTGTCCCTGCGCAGCATAGTCGTTGAGTAATTGCTTCGAGGCGGGTTCAAAGCTGCAATGGCGCAGCATGGCCGCACGGCTTATGGTCAGGGTCTTGAACGTTTCCAGGAAAAGATCGCAGAGATGACGGTAAAACTTCCGGCGGATCTTCTTCAGCTCTACTTCTGTCTTTTCCGGGAAAGAACGCTGCAGGTTTTGCAATACCAATCCTTTGCGATAGCCAACCATGTAAAAGAGGATCAGGTAAAACAAGTCGGAAAGCGCGTAAAATAAGGGAAAAGGCAATAGCGAAAGCAGGTACAGGAAGGGCAGGGAAAGGTAATAGAAGACAGCTCTCAAGGACGATTGCGTGTTTATGATGAAAAAGCAGGGCAAAAATAACAAAAAAAGCGCTTTTGTTTGCTTGAGGCCTTGAGACAGCCTCGTAAGGCTTAATTTATATCTACCCTTACCCCAAGCTGGGCCATATAGTTGTTAAAATCCTTGCTGCTGCCAAAATGGGCATTGCCGATAAAGAAGTTGTACGCTGCGCTGCCTTCGATCTGTATACCGGGTGTTATGCTATAGCGCAGCACAAAAGCCGGCGCCACGCGCATAAAGTAATTGTTGTCGATCGACAGCGCCCTTTCGCCTTCGTAAGCAAAACCATTCTCGTCGTACCAGGTGTAGGGAACCTGGATCGAATTGTCGGCCAGGTGAAAAGCGGCAAAGCCGGTGTAGAGTCGTACCGCAGCCTGCAACCGGCCCCATTGCTGTACCTTGAATTCGTTGAACAGGCTGATGTCGTAATAAGTAAGCAGCGGCTGCCCGATAGCATAGCCGAAAGAGGGCGTTACCTTACGCCCGGTTATGGTGAAACTGAGACCGACCGACAAGTCTTCTGTATACCAGGTCTGCATATCAACGCTGGCGCCAAAGGATTGTTGTTTCATAAAGGGGGTGGTAACGCCGTGGATGCCCGTTTGCGTCCTGGGATGCTCAAGCAGCCGGAAGGTGTTGTGTTGCCGGTAATTAACATATTCGTCGCCGTCGGGCGTGTTGGTCTCATCCTGGGCATTGGCTGCAAGCGCCAGGAAAAACAGCGGGAAAAGGATATAGGTAAAGCTTTTCATAAATCAGGGATTATATCGGTTTTGTTTTTTTGATCAACCAGGTTGAGAAAAGTTTAATCTGCCCGCAAAATCCCCCGTTTTGCGTTAGGGACAAGATACCGGCATTCCTGTAACCTTTGGCGATCAGCAACGATATAGGCTAAAATTAAACCATGATCCGATACCATTGCTTGTTGCTATTTTTACTTGGCCTTACCGCCGGGACTGTCTCCGGCCAGCCGGCAACAACACCAGTGAGCGGTATTGTGACCGACAGTGTCAGCGGAGCCCCGCTGGAAGGCGTCAGTGTTGGCGACCAGAAGGGCAACGGGACCATAACCAATAGAGAAGGCCGTTTTGTGCTTTACCTGCCGGCGCCGGCCGATTTCCTGTATTGCAGCATGCTCGGTTATGCATTGCAAAAGACGGCCTTAACCGGGGCGGCCGGTTGGGGCAACCTGCATATTAATATGGCTACTGATCCTACGATGCTTACCGAAGTCGTAATCCGGGATGTGAGCGCCTTGTCCATCGTACAAAGAGCCATTAAGGCTATACCGGCGCATTACCTGGCGCGGGGACATGTGCAGCACGGCTTTTACCGGGTAGCCACAAAAAGGGATGCAGCTTATATTCAGCTGTCTGAGGCCGTATTCGATATTTATCATTATGGCTACGGCAGTCCGAAGACCAGCCAGCTGCGCCTTGAAAAAATGCGGGCGCTCAAAGATGAGCAACAATCGCATGGTATTGATCTGGGATTACGGCCGGAATCGCTTTTTGAATACGATGCGTTGCAACGGGTGGCCGACCACCCGCTACTGGATAAGAAGGGGCTACGCAAACATCGTTTCACGCTGGACGGCGTGGTCAACTACAAGGGGCAGCAGGCTTACAAGATTGATTTTGACCAGATCGAAGGGCTACACGAATCGCTTTACCGGGGTACGATCTATATACTGACGCAGGACGATATCATTGTGGCCATGGACTACGGACTTAGCCCCAGGGGGCTGGCTTATGCGCAATATGGCAGCCTGGCTTACCGGGGCCTGCTACAATTGATGGGCTTGTCCATCCAGCTGAAAAAAGAGGAAAATCATATTGAATACCGGGCCATGGGCGACAAATGGGTATTGTCCAACGTGCGCAACAATACAGTGCTCCGGTTCCGAAGCAAGCGCCGGCAGTACGATTTTACCGCCGACGCAACCGTCGATTATGTTACTACCGGGATCGATACTATGCACAGCAACCCTTTCCCCGCAACCACAATACTGGGTAATGGTAAGTTTATCGAGCACCAGGAGATAGCGCCGGACACACAATTCTGGAAAAACTATACCATCGTGTTGCCCGACTTCCCGGTAGATACGGTGATTAGGAGGATCAATGCGGCCAATGAAAGCAATAACCTGAAGCAAAGCGCAGCCCGGTCGATGAAGCAGTGGCAGAAACAGCCGGGAGAGATCGACTCGCTGTTGTCGTTTTATGCCGGGCGGGGCCAATTCAACGGAACGGCATTTGTCGTACATAACGACCAGCTGGTGCTGGACAAAAGCTACGGCTATGCCGATCGTACAGCGAAAAGGATTGCAGATAAGCATACCCGTTACCGTATCGGCTCGCTTTCCAAAGCCTTTACGGCGATCGTGATCCTGCAGCTCGCAAGGGAAGGTAAGCTTGCCCTGGACGCACCGGTCGGTCGCTATTTGCCGGGGTACAAGCATCCCGGTATTACGGTATCGCAGCTGCTGACACATACTTCCGGTCTGCCTAACTGTACCGGCAACCCGGCTTATATTACAGCGCTGATGGACCGGCCATTGCCCCGGCAGGATATCATCGGCCGTTTTTGCAGCGATCCGCTTGAAGCCGATAGTGTGGCTACGCTGCACTATTCCAATTCGGGTTATATGCTATTGGCCTTCCTGGCAGAAACCCTGGAGCAGAAAGACTTTGCCACGATCTTAAGTGAACGCATTTTTACACCGTTGGGTATGCACGAAACCTATCTGGGTTGGGCGCCGCAGCAAGACAATACGGTACGGGGCTACCTGTATGGCGAGCCGGAAAAAGATTACCCGGTGACCAATCTTGCCGGCGCCGGCGGCATTACCAGTACCGCCTGGGACCTATGGCTCTGGTATAAAGGCCTGCAAAGCGGCAAGCTGCTGACAGCGCAGGAACGGGCCTTGATGTATGAGCCGAAGGCAAGCTATATCGACTGGAATGCGGGCTACGGCTATGGCTGGATGACGGACAAGGGCCTGTTTGCCATATCGTCGAAGGATAAAGTGCGTTATCATCCCGGTACAGACTTCGGCTGTTATACGATGCTGGCGCAAGTGGAAGGTAAGGGAGACCTCGTTATCCTGTTGAACAATACAGGCGATTTTCCCCGCTTCGATCTTACCGATCTTATTCTTTCCAGCCTGGATAAAAAGTAGGTTCTGGTCGTTCGGACCTGTTGCGCCTCAAAAGCCCAACTCTTCAAGCGGATCCCAGAACCGTTTGGAAAAGTCGACGATCTTGTTGCCTTTAACCATGACGCCTTCCGCTTCCAGCTTCTTTTTCCGGCCGCCGCCCTCGTCACCGTTGAGCAGGCCTGAGGCGCTCACGACGCGCTGTACGGGAACCACCGGTTTTTGGCCCATGGTATAGCCCATGGCCCGGGCTACCATGCGGGCGCCCGATGTAAGGCCCATGGCTTTGGCTATGGCGCCGTAGGTGGTGACCCTGCCTTTGGGGATGCTGCGTACGATCTCGAAGATCCCTTTGTAGATTTCTTCGTTATCGGGTTTGCTATTGGCTGTCATCGTATGCGGTTTTATAGGTAAGCAAGTTACAATAGTTTGGGGTTTAATAGGGTTTCAGTCTTTGATTTTCCAGTCTGTTTTACAGAGCAACAGCGTTGTGAAAATTGGACCCGGGCGGCAGCAATAAACCGGCCGGCAATGCGTTAATGGGTTATGCGCCTGATCTCCCTGTTCTTCAGCTTTGCTCTGCTGTTACCGGCAATGCCGCTTCATGCCCAATGGATGCATGTAGGCCTCGATGGCATTCTCGGTCTTCATTACAATACCCTCGACGCCGCTTCCTATAAAACACCGGTGTGGAACGCTGCCGTGGGGGCTCACCTTACCATTGCCGATCCCGACAACCCCCGTAAGGCGTATTTTAATGGCCGGCTAACCTTCGAAAACGACTTCGAGACCTATACCGTATGGGGCAATATCAAGCAGGATTTTTCCTTCCGCGACCTTGTCGGTTCCTTGCAGGTGCACCAGCGGCTGAATGATGCATTGTCTGTCTATGTAGGACTTAACTTGTCTGTTAATGTGATCAATACTGTGGCGCTGCGCTCTGAGGGTAGTGTGTTTAAGTACTGGGGACAACGTTCGGGGCAGCTCGAAGCCGAGGTGCGGCAAAGCATCCGTAAGCTCAATGCCGGGCTGGAGGCCGGTTTTATGTATCCTCTTGGCAATGGCTTTAACGTGGGATTGCATGCTACTTATTATCTGCTGAAGCGATTGAATGAAGATCTCGATCTCGTATATCCCGAGGGGGCTTCCTTAAATTTCAGACCTGTGGCGCTTAAGGCGCAATGTACCTTCGACTTTCTCTGATGCCACTATGCCATCAACGCTGTCACTTTGCGTCGGTATGACCTGCATCGAAAGGCGAACTTTTCCATCCCGGATAAATGCTGCCGGGACGGCAATATAGCCGGTGTATATTCATCAGTACAAAAGCAGCAAATTCCTCACAGCTATGTGGGGCTTTTTTGTGTGGTAATGCATGCAGGACCGGGCATTTGCACCATCTGAATATTGCGTATTTCCACGCACGAAAAAGAGGCGGTTTTACGGAGGATGAGACATGAGCGCCGTGTTACTTTTGTAGAGCATTCATTGGTCAGGCTAAACTTAAAGCATATGGAAACATGGAAGGCAAAATGCCCTGTTTGCGGCAGCCCTGCGTATTATTATCCGGCAAAGCTGCTCCTGGAAAGGACGAAGGCTGCAAGGGAAAGGGATACGGAGCAGAGGAGCAGCTCCAGGATCGTTTCCTGCAATTGCACCGGAAAAGAAGGCGGTGTGAAGCATACGATAGATTATTCATTCCCCGAAGATTTTCAAAAAATATAGCATATGCCAGGAATAGACAGGGATTATTGGCTGGATTTTGCCAAGGAAAGTGTTGCGAAAAGTATTCAAAGCAGGGAAGATGCTGCGATCAAACTGGACGATTTCCTGGCCTGGCTATGGGGGATCTATACTTCGATATTTGCACTGGCAAGCCTGCTGGGCTATATAGGTAACGACGTTAGCCAATTGGTTGCGGTAAGCCAGCCTATCCTCGTGATTATGCTGGCGAGGTTTGCTTGCAAAATGGTCCTGATGCCTGCCACCTCAGATAATGAGAGCGCCGATCCTAATGTGGTGCCGGAGATCATTGAAAGCTTTATCATAATCGTTTCCAGGAAGAAAGAGAAGCTCCGGTTTGCGGTAGTCCTTACCTGGATATCTATATTCAGCCTGTGCTTCGCCTTGGTTGGATACAATCTGTTTGACGCGAACAAAGAAATCAAATTGGCGATTCAGCAAGCGAAGCTTAAGAAGGAATTGCGTGATCAGGCGGTTGCGGTTCAAAAACAACAACAGGCAATAAACGATAGCCTGAAGCTGATCAATGAGTTCTATGAGCAAGCCATTCAAAGTGAGATAAAAAAGCGAAAACTCGATTGTATCAGAGCGAATGACGGGAGATGCCTGGATAGCCTGAAAAAGTGGGAAAAATAAAATGATTGGTTTTAAGGGGCGCGGTTGGTTTAACGGCGCCGAGCCTGAGCAAGACAAAAATTTCTGCAAAAGATTACTACCTCTTAAATAATTGTCATTGGCAACGGAGTCGAAGCACGACAAAAATGACGGTTCAAGCCTGTTTACATTTCGAATCGCTCGATGTGACAGGCTTGATACCTTTTGAGGCAGTCTCGTTTATTCCCGGCCATGAACCATACCGCAGTACCTGCACGAAAACAGGCCGTAAGCCCCTGCCGGCCGTTCTACCTTACCGCCATAATTTAACATACAGCCGATACGGATGCGGGTTATTTTTAGGGTAGTAATACTTTAAACCAAACCCCCAAACGATTATGAAGAAGCTCTTCTTCCCTGCGCTGCTTTCCCTGGCAGCACTGGTGGGCATGTCTCCCGCTGCAACAGCCCAGGCGCCAGGCCCGCAGAAGCTGGCCTACTATTGCAATCCCGGCCCAGGCTTCAACCGCTTTACCGAAATGCCGGTCATCAGCGATACGGATCCCGATTCGATCAAAGTGGCTTATAACCTGCTGTACCGCCAGGCACAGCCCTGGAATGCGACCACGTTGCAATCGCTTTATATGGATGTGTATTACCCCGATACAACCCTGGATCCGCTCCGGAAGAGGCCTTTTATTCTCCTGGTCTTCGGCGGCGGCTTTACCGACGGTGACCGTACTATGATGAACAACTACTGCTATGAGTTTGCCAAACGTGGCTTCGTGGCAGCTACGATCGACTATCGCCTGGGTAAAAACACCAAAGATTGCACCGACCCCATCACAGGGGATCCCGATCCTTATTCGGACGAAAAGGCGCAATACAGGGCCATACAGGATGGCGATGCCGCGATGCGCTATATCGTAGCGCATGCCGCCGACTTTAAGATCGATACGGCCTGGCTGTTTGCCGGTGGCTACAGTGCCGGCGCCGGCATATGCAATGGCCTGGTGTATGTGGAGCAATCGGAGGCCAATACCCTGATCCCCTTATCGCCCAATATCGAAGCGCAGCTGGGACCGATCAGGGGAACCGGCAACAAGTATAAGATCAAGGGCATTTTCAACAACTGGGGCGGTATCAATCTCGATTATTTCGATGCCGGCCAGGCCGTGCCCATGGTGGGCTTTCATGGCGCCAATGATAAGGTGGTACCGGTAGGTGTCGATATCAAGTATGGCGATAAGGTGCCGGCGTGCGGCATGAACGACTCTATTATGGGAACCGTAGGATTGTTCGACTCCTTAAGTGCACACCACATTTGTGTAGACATCAGCATCCTGGGCGGCACCGGACATGGCGCCTGGAACGGCACCCAGGCAGGACTGCTGTTCCGCGTGGGCAGAGCCGCCTGCTTTTTCAAGCAGCTGATGTGCGGTACCTGTAATCCAAACAATCCGTATTCCCAGCTGATCGATAAAAGCCATGCTACTGATTTTGATCAGCCCGGAGGGCCCGCGCTGGCACATTGCTCCCAAAACAGCTCACCGATGAATGGGGCTTTTATTGCCGGTGTGAGCGGGACGCCCGTCGTTTATCCCAATCCGGCTACCGGTGATTTTCAGCTGCTTCACCTGGATCATGCTGCGGCCTACCATGCTGCGCTGTACGATTTGTCGGGCCGCCTTATCCGCAGCTATGTCCCGGTGGCTGCGGGCGCCAGTCTTTCTTTGCAGGGCATTCGCCCGGGCATTTATTTCCTGAGGATCATCAACCGTACACAAGCGGCAACTACCAGCCTGAAGGTGGTGGTAGAATAGTCTTTTGAAAACAATTCGCAGGTAAGCCCTGTGTCCGTAATTTGCGATCCTAAAGGAGGCTGTCTCCTACATTTGACAAGGCAAACATAGGAGACAGCCTCTTTACCTGTAACGCTTGTGTCCTGGGTGTTTCAGGACCTATAGCTTTACGAGTTCCCATTGGGAAGCCAGGTCCCCTTCATGAAAGGTATAAATCACCAGGGGCTTGCCATTGCTGCTATCATAACCGTAAAGATTGAGCGCTTTATCGGGGGCATGTTTCGGGCTGATGCGGAAACGCCCGTTCCCCAGGTTAGTAAGGCGCCATTTTTGGTTGTCTCCGCGATGCAGGGAATGGATAATAACGGCTGTCTGGTCGGTTTTGGCTCCGCCGCTTACATCCAGCACGGCAGCGGGCGCATGGCAGGGATGTATGTAGTAATAGCCTTCTCCTGCATCTTCAAATGTCCATTGCTGGTTGGCGCCGTTATGGGCATCATAAATAATAACGGGTGTGCCCGCTTTGGTTTTACCACCCTGTACATCCAGGGTCTTTTGCAGGTTATACAAAGGCCGGATTTCGTACCGGTCTTTGGTGCTCACCACCTGGTTGAAAGCCGCTTTCAGCGAAAGCTCGTTTTGCATGATGAGCTGGGGAATCAGCAGACCCTGGTAAGGCGTCTCCGGAAAGTCCATGGGCAATATGCCGTATTTCCGTTGTGTGGTCAATGCTACGTAATCAAACAGCAAGCCATTTGTTCCCACGAATTGGGACATATAGCCATTGGCCAGCGTTTCGGGGTATATGCCACCGGTGCCGCTCATGAAATTCACATACAAATGCTGAGGGTCCCGATCGGCGACCGCTTCTTCCAATCGCTTTTTCGCATAGTTGTTGAACTTGTGATCCAACTGGCCAAGCACATAGTTGTTGTATTCGTCCTGTACCCTGATCTTTACCTTATTGTTCAGCCACTCGCTGCTGTTGTCGGGCCATCCGTCATATGCATTAATACCAAAGTCAGTAGCGCCATGATTGGCAAATCGCCGGAAGAGCACTATTTTACCCCGCACCTCTTTGAGCCTTGGCAACTGGTCGGCAGTATGCCACGAAGCGGCTTTGCTTATGGTGTCAAAGATTGCCTGGTAAAAGGCTTTATCGTTTGTCCTGCTTTCGTCCTTGATGGACATAATAATGGTTTCGCTCTTGTTTTTGGCGAGGAAGTCGTAGCAGCATCGCAATACTTCGTCAAAATTGATGTGCAGCCGTATGCCGCCATGATAGGCTTCCAGTTTACTACCATCGCGTTTCAGCCGGATATCCAGAAAACGGATACCTTTATGCAGCTGCTGTACCAGGCTGAGCCGCTGGCATTGTGTGGCATGCAGGATAATTTCGGGGGTTATACCGGCAGCGATTGTCAGAAAGCCGTTCATCGTGGCGCTGATAGCGGCGGCAAGCCCCGACAGCACATCGCCGGGCAAGCCTTTGATCAGTCCCTCATTCAAGCCGTATGTAAGTGTGTCGTGCGTGCCCGGGATCGTTAGCTCGGAAATAAGCTTTTCACCATCGGCAAATTTCATCCAGTTCGGATTTTCCTGCTCCCGGTCAAAAAACAAAAAGCCATCCGTTTCGTTACCGGCCAATCCGAGACTCACCCGTAACTCCTCCTGTTTGATGAAGTACTTTTTTCGCTTTTTGCCCAGCAACGGCGCAAAGCCATTGCCAACGGGAGCAAAGCCTTCCAGTTCCGTATAAAGCGCTGCTTCGTCGCTGTATACGCCATGGAGCTTGAATTTAAGGGGTCGTTTGGTGCCCAGCATCGTGAAGGTAACCCAGGCCTGGTCGTCGCTTTCAACCGTGAATGGCCCTTCGTGAAATTCTACATAGGCAGAGATGCCTGATCCCGGTTCGATATATTCCGGAAAAGAGTGATCCCAGGCATCCAATTGGTAAGAAGAAACATCTCCTCTTTTCCAGCGGTACGGGGTTTTGTTCACCAGGATAATTTTTACGCCTTGTCCCATAATCTAAATTTTTGAGGGGTTTGAAAGCCGTAAAATTAGTATGGCGGGTACCCGGGGGCGGTACCCGGAACGCATTATTATTTACCCGAAAAGCATTTTCTTTACCTTGCCCGGCCTATACCCAAACTCTTTAAAAAATGCACGTGAAAAAGCGGCCGCATTATTGTAGCCATAGTCGATGGCAGCCTGTGTTACATTGTAGCCGGCATGGGTGAGCTGATCGTGCGCTTTGTACAGTAATTGCTGCCTGTAGTACCGGATCACCGTGGTATTGAACAGACTTTGAAATCCCATGTTTAGCTTAAACCGGTTAATGCCATAAGCCTTGCAAAGTTGCGCAATAGAAACATTGCTCAGGCTCGCAGCGGATAAGGCCTTCTTTATCTCCTGGAGCTTGGCGATGTCGGCGCCGGAAAACGTGATTTCTTTTGCTGCGCCTTCGGTTATGGATTGGAAATAATAGGCCAGCAGCTCAAATAATTTGCATTCGAGGAACACACGCCTGAAGTTGGCGCGTAGCCTGCAGCTCAGTATTTGCCGGACAATGATTTTTACATCCTGCACAATCTCGTGGGTATTTCCCTGTAGGTTGCCCGAAAATATTCCCGCCTTCAATGCTTCTTTTTTCAACGACTCATCGGGAGAGAAAAAGCGGTCGAGACATTGGTCAAAAAAGGCATGATCGAAAACCAATGCTGCCATTTCGAAACGTTTTGTGGCAGGATAAGCGACATAGGAGATGTCTTTAAGAGTGGCATAAATAAAGGACTGTCCCTGTGCGACGGGTTGGGTAATATGTGTTCCCAATGAGTGCGTAGCCGTCCCGGAGATCATAAGGCTGATCATGATCTTATCCTGGAAGTACTGGCTGTAACGTAGCTTAAATGCATGTTCGGGAGCACCTTCGTTATAAACAAATATGGCTTCCGGTGCCAGCGGAATGAAGGCGGTAAGCCCTTTACCCATAACCGGGGCACTGAAGCGAAGCATTTCGTCTTCACAGTCGAGGCGGGCAACTTCATAAAAAGCGGCATCCTTCATCTCGTCAATAACAATAATGTTTTCCATAATGCGCCGGGATTTATAATGGGCGAAGTCTTTTAAGGATAATGCAAAATACATTAAAGCAGGAATGGGAAGTCGCTAACCTTAAAAAAATAAGAAGGAACCTATTCTTATTTAAAGCCAACAGGACCGGGCTCTAAACAGAGGATATCAAGGGAATGAGAATATACGTTGTAGTGTTAGTTCTACAGCTCTATCATGCCTGTACGGCGTATCTTGCGTCCGGTTTATATCCCTATGGGTTTATTGGTTATGTACAAGTCTGCCTTTTGGGGCGGACTTGTTTTTTTAGGATTATAGTACCATCGTAGCGTAAAGTGAAGATTCCGTTTGGTCCGGTCCACATTGCGCAGTCACGGCGCAGCGGTAAGCAGGAGACTATCAAAAGGAAAACCCCACATCAGTGAGGCTTTTTGCGGAGAGCATTATTGCAATGTTCAATCCATTTCAAAAGACATGCTTCATTTGGTTCCCGGAATATTACCTTCTACAAGTATTGAAACTTGTTCCGTTTCTGTGTCAAATACAATTATCCCTTCGTCAATATCATTTAATTGTGCGAGCAATTGCCCGTTTTTTGACCAAACAGCGCTTTGTCCAACACTCAAGAAATTATCGCAGTAGCCAACAGAATTCGTCATTAAGACAGGTATTGAATATTGCGTGGCTATTTTCGGGTAATGAGTATATGCTTTACCAATTCCATTTTGCGATTTCGCAACGCTTGCCACATAAATTTCTGCACCAAGTTTGTTTGCATTTTCTGCATGATCATTTTGTAAACTTTCATAACAGATAGCAGGTGCAATGCTATTGTTTTCAACGTTCAAAATGATTTGCTTTTCTCCATTTACAAAATAGGGAAATTCATCAGCGTGCAATTGTTGTTTAGCATAAGTTTGTCTTGGTGCGTTTGGTTGGAAAGCGATCATACCTATTCGAATGCCAACATCTGTCTTTATGGGCATACCAAGCCCAATTGTTATTTGATTTGTATTACTGATTTCTTGAAAACTGTCAAAAATTTTGTCGTCTTGACTTGTTGCCAGATTTATTGCTAGCTCCGGCTCATAACCTGTTATTGAAAGCTCAGGAAAGAATATCGAATTCGCGCTTAACGAGACAGCGCGCTTAACCAAAATTTTATGCTTTTCAATATTGGCTGAAATATCGCCTTTAATTGGTCTCAATTGTGCCACTGAAATTTTCATACCATATCTGCATTAGTAAATGTTTTTTCAAATTGACTGCAAGTCATGTCTTGTCAGGTCACTTTGTGTGTTACCTGTATTTAAAGTCGTCATTGGTTCAAACAGCATTACAGAAACTTCTTCTTCTGCAACGGGTCTATGCTCCATTCCCCTAGGGACAATAATAAAATCGTTTTCACTAAGTTCAACCTGTCTGTCACGGAATTCCATCCTAAACCGACCGCTGACTACAAGAAACATTTCATCTTCGTTATCGTGCTTATGCCAAACGAACGTTCCTCGAAATTTAACTAATTTAACGTGTTGTCCATTCAGCTCCCCAACGATTCTTGGATTCCAATAATCGTTGAACAGCGACAATTTTTCTTTAATATTGATTGCTTCCATTCAATGGTGTTTTATTATTTGAATTTACTGCATATTAAGTTGTCGTTAGTGGTTTAAATTTTGTCGTTCCTATTTTTAGTTCTTTGTAAAAATTGTTTTTCGTAACAAGTAGCATCGCAAAGATAGTAATGCAAGATTGTTTTGTTTATCATCGTCGTACCAGCGTTGTAAGCACAGAACCGATGTGGAAAATGGCCGGCAATGAAGGTAACACAGCAATTCACCAGAGATTGAGGGAACCACTTATGGTAATTGCAAATGGCCTCCCCGGAAAGAAGGAGACCATTTGACGTTCACAGTAAAAACGCGAAGGGACCTTTTTAAAACCAGCAAAAGGGTACTACGCCTTCACACGGATGTTATTCTTTCACTACTTTTTGTCGTTCGATTTTCTGTTCATGCTCCAGGGTAAGTATATAAACACCGCTGCTGAGTCGTTGGAGATCTGCTATAGTCATCAGATCGGCACCTTTGGCTATTGTGCGTGATGTTTCCGCAACCATTTTTCCGGTTATATCATACAACCTGCAAGTGCAACGGCCGCCGTCCTCAGAATAAGTTGCGATACTCAGTGATGTGCAGAAGGGCGAAGGGCTTACCTGCATTGCTGCAGGCAATAAACCTGTTTTCAACCTTACCGCACGGACTATACTATATTCGCTTTTGCCGTCAATGTCGACCTGGCGCAACCGGTAATAAGCATAGGGACTGGCCAGTTGACTTACGGTCTTATCAAGATAATCATATTGTTGCCGTACCGCGCTATTGCCATGCCCTTTCACATTGCCGATTTTTTGAAAATGCTGGCCGTCTGTACCTCTTTCAATATCAAAATAACCATTATTGGTTTCTTCGGCGGTTTCCCAGAGCAGTTGCGTGCCCCTTTCTGTCGCCTGGGCGGTAAACAATACGAGCTTCACGCCCAGCGGCGTAGCGGGCGTTATGGTCAAAATCAGATTTTGATTTAAGGGTAGACCATTAATAGCCATGGTATGATATGAGCCGGAAGAAATGGCAGCCCAATGTGTATCCTCACTGATCTTGGTGGGTATAAGAATATCATCGGTAGAAGTGCCGCTGCCTTCGTTGTAGCCATTGTACCCCCATTTCCACAGCGTATGATCGGCCTTAAGGGCGCCGGAACCAAACCAGGAAGCAGAGATGGCGGTCCAGTTGGTTTCGGTACCGATTCGCGTGGGTATGGTTACATTGCTGTTGGCGCCCGTTCCCAACTTCCCGTTACTACCTTCGCCCCAAGCCCATAGGCTGCCATCAGCCTGCAGACCCAGGCAATGGTATTCGCCAACAGATACGGCGACCCACTTCTGGGTCAAAGAGCCGATCTGTGCAAAAAGAGGCTCATAGGCGCCTGTAGTGCCGGGGGTGCCGTTGCCTAGCTGTCCATAGGAATTATTGCCACAGCTCCATAAGGTGCTATCGGAGCGGATGGCAACGGTATTATAACGACCTACGGCTATTGCAATCCATGTATCGGTACCCACCTGAGTCGGTAAATATATATTGCTGGTACTACCCGTCCCCAGCTGTCCCCAATTGTTCCAGCCCCAGGTCCACAGCGTGCCATCGGCCTTGATGCCGGCGCTATGATAGTCGCCTGCATCAATGGCTTTCCACTTATCGGTACCGATCTGGATAAAAGACAATTTATCGGAAGAGGTATTATCACCCAATTCTCCATACCCGTTATACCCGCTCGCCCATAAGGTACTATCTGTCTGGATGGCCAGCGTATGGTAATAGCCGGTGGCGACTTTAAGCCAGGAGCCGCTGCTAACCTGGGTCGGGGTTTCGATATAGTAAGTTGTGTTATTTAATCCCAGGTTTCCATAATTGTTATAACCCCATACCCAAAGGCTCCCATCGTCTTTGATGGCAGCAGTACTGTAATACCGGCTGGAGATCTCTTTATAGGTACCCTCGGTTCCAACCCGGTAGGGCTGCTGATGATTAGTATCGCTGCCGTCTCCGATCTGGTAGTAGCCGTTATAGCCCCAGCCAAAAACATACCGGTCCTGGGAATGTGCGGGAGTGAAAGTAAGGAAGATTGCAAATGCGAGGAGTGAACTCGTGGAGAAGAACCGCAACAATGCTTTTGAGGAATTGGATAAATGTTTCATAAGAAATCGTGTTTGGGTTAGAAAATGAGTCCTTGATAACTATTATTAACGCACAGGCAGATTTACAAGTAACAATATATCCGGCGCCGGTTAACATAGAATGCCGGCAGCGAACCAATAACTTATGGGCAACAGGATAGCGACACCTTGCGATCTGATACCGAAGTACCCAAGCTCCTTACCGGGTACATCACCATGAATACCTAAACACAAGGAGTCCCCCCCACTTTCCGAAATGAAACAAACTTAAAGAAACGATACACGATAGCCCGGCACAGCGATACATTGGCAAGCCTGTAATGAAAGCAGATTTACAGGAGCCAGGTTAAAAAAACAATAGCTTGCACACAAGTATGTTGAAGACAATCAGGGCCGGAAAATGCCGGGCGTGTCATAAATGTCAATCGAAGATAGAACATCTTTTGGCTGGGCACATCAGGCAAAAACCAGTGATTTGCTTTTTGATCCGCATCACCGGACCTGGAGGCGATGGGGTTATCGCTCATGCGAATGCAAAGAATAGGATATTGGAATTTATCCAGGAAAAGAATTAGCGATCGGGATTTTCAACGTCTATATCTGTATCCGGCCGGTTTATCCGGCATCTGCACAGGGTCATCTGCTCTGTTGCACAGATGTACAATAAGGGTTGGGGTAGCAACAGACAGAAAGGACATTGGAATTGCCCGTGCGAGGATAAACAACAGGCATGTTTAACTGATTGGCGGGTGGAAATGGTAAGCTTACTGCAGAGTAAATCTTTTCCCCCGAAAGTTCATGATCATAACGGTACCTACCCATATGATTACCAATGTAAGCAGGATGAATAATTTAGTTGTATCAAAATCGAAGAAAAAGTTATTTAACGAATGAAAGGCGGAAACGGCCAGTAACGAATGGGTTTTATCTGCTACTTTACCGATACCCCATGTTCCTGCAATTAGAATTACAAAGAACATTACGTTGGCGGTAGTTAATTCAAAATTCAAATGCCATATAAACCATAACGCTGCAACGGTGATAATATTCACTATTTTGGGTAATGACTTCAATTCATTTTGCAAAAATCCTCTCCACCCCAGTTCTTCTAAAAGCCCATAGAGCAATACAGTTAAAACTGCGCCAAAGGGAATGGTACCTTTCGTAATATAAGCTACAGTCGATATAAACACGACAGGCACTACTGCGAAGACGGCAAGGGGTATAATAATATTTCTAAAGTTGCCTTTAAAGGATAGCCAAGGTTTAATATTAAACAGCTTAAAAACAACAATGGCGCCAATCGCGGGACCTATCCCGTCAAGGGCGGTTTTTATCAGGCCGTTATCTATACCGTTAAGTAAATCAGTTCGGGTGGTTAAGTAGCGAAAGGTAATCGCAATAGCGTAGAATATAATTACAGCGGGGAAATTGATTTTGGGCTTCATCTTTTTATGGTTAATTATGACCCAAAGCTACTGCCTCTAATATTGTATAAAATTGACTTTAGGTAAGAAGTCGTATTATACAATGCGCTTGCGAATCCTGCTTAAACTTTCCGCTGTTAATCCGAGATAGGAAGCAATTACTTTTAGAGGCGTTCTTTGAACAATTTCCGGACGTTCCTTTATCATCTTTAAATACCGTTCCGTTGGTGTAAGGGTTAGAAGGTCGGTCTGTTCCATTTGTTTTTTGATAAACAAGGCATCGGAGATGGCTTTACCTATCATGATGCCTCTTACTGATTTCGAAAACAACAGGTTCAAATCCCTGTGGTTAACAGACCAGGTTATGGTATCTTCCAACGCTTCAGATTTAAGGACAGTTGGTTTTTGACTAAGAAAGGATAGATAATCGCTGAAAATATTATTTTCGTAATATAGGCTGATACAAATGTCCCTGTCTCCATTCCATACAAAGTGAGCAGCAGAACCTTTTATGAGAATGTTTATATACTTCTCCGTGGCATGATAATCTTTGATGACCTCATGTTTTGCGAAAGTACGGACGTTGATATATTTTGCAAACTCGCTCCATACTTCAATATCTGCCACAAAAAAATTATCAAATACCTTCTTGATCCCTTCAGGTGTTGGATTTTCGTAGACCATTCTGAAAAATGTTAAACAATATCAATTTGATGCAATTTTTCATTCTTTTTAAAGCGCGTCAAGTAATCAAAATGGAATAGGTAGTGAACATCATAAATGCCCTTTACTTTTTGTCTTTTCTCTCCACATTGCCGTTAACCATCCGGTGCTATCAGTTGATGGCAAAATGGTGCTCTTTTTGCTCCAGCCTCTTTAGCAGTATGGCTACGGTGATGGTTATGGGATCTTATTTGGTCGGAGCAAGGAGCAAATTACCTGATTCCCGGTATTAATTGTGCAATACAAAATAGTAACTTCATATAATAAAATTTGTGAAAACATGAATGTCCGCATTGAATCGGATAATATTAGAAATCTACAGATAAATTTTAAGGTATGAGGCAAGTTCTTTTGTACATGATAACAGGTATTGCCATTACCACTCAGAGCTACGGGCAAGAAACTGAATTTCAAAATTCTGCTATGGAGCGACGGTACCAGAGAGACAAGGGTTTCGCCGAGGGTAAGAGGATCAGTTTTAATCAATCCACTTGGATTGGTGCAAAATTATCGGATTTGATTGCTTCCTGGGGGAAACCGACAAGCGCTTATACTGACGAAGGGGGAGGGAGGGTAATACTGTATGAACGGACCAGTGTTTATAATTCGGGCAGCTATGTACCCGGATATAAAGTGGTGAATGCCGCAAACCCCAATCAGGTTATCGAAGAGCATGATGCTATTGATACCAGGCAGTCCTATACAGATTACAATGCAACCCGGGTTCATGCGGACAAGAATGATATTATTACTAAAATTGACTTTGTTATTGATACCAAGGATAATTTAAATAGATAGTCTCGGATATGAATAAGAAGATGCGGTTTTACGCGATAGCGGTGATGATTTGCTTATCTGCAACTTGTTTTGGGCAAGAGAAGTTTTTTGAGCTAAAATTCCATGGAGAGGACCGTTCTTTTATCTATGCACAAATGGAGTCGGTTGTTAGACCCGGCAAACAATACATTAATATCAAATTTAAAGGTAAGACCAGGCAACAGCTGGTTGCCGCGGTGCTTAAATATATAAGAGACCGGCCAGCCTATGTACTTCATGATGCGGACTCAACCGGCGCATCAGCCTTCGCTGGTATACCGCATATTAGCTACAGGGACTTCAGACTTGTTTGTCCGGAGAAAACCTGTAAGGCGGACATAGTGGCTTTAGCCTATATCCATATTTATTTTGCAGGCGATACCGTAAACGTAAATCTTCAAATGGATACGGAAATATACGCAACAATATTCAAGGCAAAGTTGCGCATTACCCCAGAAGGTAAAGTGGCTTCTGACGACGACCTGCCCTTTAATGTACTTATGCTTGTACGCCCTGAGTCAAAAGTTAAAGTCGGTAAATTCAAAAATAGCAGCGATGGCGACGCCTATCCCGACAGTATTTTTGACTCGAAGGGTAATATACTGAATCAGCCTGCTAAAGAAGCGCTTGAATTGTACTACAATGATTTGATGAATGACCTGAAAAGTTACATTACTAATTACCTTCAAAAGCAAAAGTAGAAGCCGTTTATCCTGCACATTTCCCTGCGATCCTGACCTGCTTGCCGGTAAATACGCGTGTCCGGATCCCGATCTTGAGCGGATTCGTTATTGCTATTGGGCTTCCCACCTTATTCAAAATCCCGGTAGTTTAGATTAATCTCCGAGCAGAGAAAAGAGCCAGTTACCTATTTGCCGGTAGACATTAGTACCTGAGAATAGGTATATATGAAAAATGTCCAACCGTTTCGCCATAGCTATGGTCTAACCTGGTATTATGCCATAAATCATGTGACGAAATTAAATGCACAGAAATGGGCAAAAACTATTGACGGCATATAACAAGTCTGCCTTGTATTTCGGCTGTTCGGGCATAACAATGGCGCTGGCAGGCAAACTCATGTTGTCCATTGGGTTGTCGCATCGAAATCGGAGAGGGATTCGATTCCGGAACGAATATCTTTTGCATGGCACGGCGTCCGGAGGACGGCATGAACCATATCAATAGGTGTTCCCTGTTCAATGTAGCAATTCCCGGGCACTTGTTGCTGTCCACAGCTGCGTCCCGAACTTCAAATGCAGCGGCGCAATACCATAATCAACAGCCTGACTTATTGCACATATCATACTTCAGTTGGCGTAATTAACCAAACATCTGCACTCATGAAGAAAAATTTCCTATCTCTATCCGGCTGTTTGCTATTCCTGGCCTGTAGCCTATCCTCATGGTCGCAAGGAGAGAACACAAACTGGTGCTTCGGGTATCATGTCGGTATCAGTTTCGGCAGCGGAGGCCCGGTTTTTTTTCAAGACAGCATGCAGGTACGTGAAGGTGCGGCCAGTGTATCCGATGCTGCAGGCAACCTCTTATTCTATACTTCCGGTTCCAAAATATGGGACCGTAACCATAACCTTATGCCTAATGGCTCAGGCTTGTCCGGCAATATACAGTCAGGCTACAATAGTGTCGCCATAATGAAGTCTCCGGCCAATCCCAATCAATATTATATAGTCACCACTGACGAGATAGAAAGTGGGATGCACAATGCCTATTATACCGTAGTGGACATGAGCCTGAATGGTGGCCTGGGCGATGCGATACCGGCGCAAAGCAGCGTGGTGCTCAGCACAGGTGTTACCGAAGGCGTCTGCATCGCACCTGCCGGCGATTGTGTAAGCTACTGGATTATCCTGCATCGCTTTAGTGCCAACGAATACCGGGCCTTCAAGGTGGACGCCTCCGGAGTGAGCACTGTGCCAGTCGTTTCGGCAGGGTCAGCGGGCTTTCTTGGCGGACTCAGCGGCTATGGTAATTTTGGTAATATCCAGTTCAATAATGCCTTTAACCGGATTATACGTACAGGCGGCTCCAAGACGGAGACGGCAGCATTCGATCGCAATACCGGCATCTTTTCCGGCTTTGTCATGCTTAACACTGTTCCCAATATCGCCTGGTATGCCTGTTTTTCGCCTGATGACAACCTGGTCTATTTTTCCGGTTATCCCAATCTTTGCCAGATGAACATTTCTTTGCTACCAAGTATTGCTGCCGTGGAAGGCTCCATCCTGCCCTTGGGGCTGGGCTTATATTCCGGTATGCGCAGAGGGCCTGACAATAAAATATACGCGGTCAATTTTAATTCCCATTACATCGGCCGCGTGAACAACCCCAATGTCCTGGGTATGGGCTGTAGCTTAGACCCTACTGCACTTACGCCACCTCCTTATGCACTGTCGTCAGGCCTGGGTAACATTGACTTCCTTGAACTCGGAAACCCCGTGATAGTCATGCAGCCAGATACGCTGCCTGGCGTTACCAGCGATACTTTGGTCTGCTTTCTCCAGCAGCTTACCCTGCATGGCAATTCTACCTATCAATCGTATCAATGGAGCACCGGGACTACCGGCCCCACGACCATCGCCGCTGAGGATGGTGTCTACTGGTTGAAAGGCACCCGGGATTGTAAGATCTATACGGATACCTTCCATGTGCATTTTGCCAATTTTACCCTCGACCTCGGACCGGATACGGGAATATGCGCCGGTCAGACAAAGCTTATCGATGCCACCGTTCCCGGCGCTGCTTATCTGTGGCAGGACGGTAGCACCAATGCAACCTATACAGCAAGCAGTGCGGGTACCTACCGTGTCAGGGTCAGCAAAGATAATTGTACTGCGCAGGATACACTCAACCTGGATGTATTTCAACCTTCCTTGCGCATCCTGGAACCCGATACGGTTCTTTGCAAGGGGAAGCCAGTTATGCTACATGCCATAGCAACACCTGCGAGCCAGTTCCTTTGGAGCAATGGAAGCACCGGAAACCAGACAGAGACCAAAGGGACGGGCATTTATTCTGTAATAGCCACCAGCCTTTGTGGTACATTAAGAGAAGAGGTGACGATAACCGAACTGGAATGCAATTGCATACCGTTTGTGCCCAATGCCTTTTCGCCTAATGGTGATAACAGGAACGACCAGTTAATGGTAAGGCTTATTTGCCCGGGATTATCCGGTTTTTATTTTGCTGTATATAACCGCTATGGTCAGCAGGTTTTCGAAAGCTGGAGTCCGGATAAGGGATGGGATGGGTTACAAAACGAAAAATACGCCGATGAAGGTACTTATTACTATTCCTTGAGGTATAATATCGATGGGCAGCAGCGACAGAAAAAAGGAGATATTACGCTGCTCCGCTAGGAGAATGTAGCTATTCCCAGCTGATAATTGGAAAAAGAAGGTATCGATATGGAGGTAAGATCAAATGAGCCTTGGCTTAATTGAAGCGTCCGACATAACTAAATGCCATTAAATGAACATCTCTTTTGGCTATCCAAAATTATGGAGCAACACAGGACGCGGCATTTGGCAAATCAACTTTTTTTAGTTCATGACTACTCAGAATTTTATCAAGCGCGCCTGGAATGTCTATCTCCCTATATTGAGAAATCTCCTGCAGACTTGCATAAGTTCATCAACGACTTCACCGGTAAAAATTAGAATAATAATATGGCAAAATCACTATTGATAACATTTGCATTCCTATTTACGATAGGTAACACTGCTATTTTTGCCCAGGGCAAAACGGAATTATGCCCGCAATCGCCATTTGATTCCTCGGCCGCCGAAACCATGCTGGGCCGTGGCACATGTACTATAGAAGGCACGGCTCAGGCAACAAGAAATGCCCAGACCTGGTATGCAAATGGTATTGAAATAAGACTGTATCCTGTAACGCCTTACCTGGAAGAATTCCTGGAACTGCACAAGAAAAAAGCCGGTGGAAAAACAGCTGTCTATATGTCTGACGTAGCTTATAAAACAGCCCTTTCAGTTACCTGTGATGAAAACGGCTTTTTCCGGTTTCGGGGACTTAAGCCCGGAAAATACTACCTCCTGGCTTATTTCGACTTTGCAGAAAAGGGGATAAATGTTGTTGATGATGGCTCTGTGCGGAATGGCCCCGAAATAACACGCTTTTATCATGAAGAAGCTTACACCAATAATTATAGTCATCGGCTGGAGATTATTGTGACCCTGGACAAAGAAGGCAGCACTGAAAAAATTAAATTAAGAAGGAGACCAGGTATATCTGGCAGATAATCGTACCCTCAGCGGCTTATGCGATGGAGTGTTGCAGACAGTCTTTTATATTCGAATCTAGATACGGGGTAAGGGTTTTCCATTGAAAAGTAAAAGGACGCGATAATGAGCGGTAGGGGATTCCTTTTACAGGAAAAAGCAGGAGAATTTTTTCAATTTTCCCGCTCAGCGGACGGGCCGGGAACAAACCCGTCCCCACCTCTGTTGGGGGATGATAGGGCAGTATGCTAATGGACAGGCAGGGCTGTAAAATAGCTTTCAATGCTCGGAAATGCCGCTTGATCCTTGAGCATCAACTTATTTCAGGATGGGATACACTTTTGAGCCTAGTAAACATCATAATCTGTAAAAGAAGGTGGCTCCGTATCTGTAGCGGCAATAAGGTTATGATCACGTAAATAGGTTATCCATAAGTTCCTACGTTCGGATAGGAAGGTTTTAAAGACAGGCCCCCATCGGTGCTCATTTCTGGCTGGCATACCTAATCTCGTGTCAAATGTCGATTCTAATATCTTGATGACTGCAAATACCCCAAAATCACGTTTACTCTGGCCTGTAAAGGGTATGCTAAGGTCAAACTTTAAAATCTCGTACACCTTTTTATAATCAAGGCTGCCCTGTTCGTCCTTTATTTGAAGACCGGTTTTATTAAGATAGTATTGATACAGACCTATCTCGTCCATCTTGTTGTACATAGACAAGAAACTATCAGTTATATCGGAATCAATTCCGTTATAATCCACAGGCACTCCGAAAAACTTTTGAATGAACTCCGTGTTGTTCCAATTAAATGTTCTTTTTAGTTTTCTAAGATAGAGGAGTGTGGTGCCTAATTGATTATAATCTGCAAATTCTGCAAGATCGTGTATCTTGGTTTCTATATCCTTTTCGGGAATAGTAAGGTGCGACACTTTTTCCATACTATCCGCAAGGTTAATAACAACAGGAAGTACATCCAGATTTTCAGGCCATTTGTTGGGGCGTCCGGCTTGGAACTTTTTAACGCGTTCTTCCTTTTGCCATTTTCTTACTTCAATCTCATCTATGTAGCTTCCGGAGAGAACCGCCCGTATATTCTTTTTAATATCATTATCTTCTGCTTCTTTTTCTAAATTTCGAAGCAGAGCGCGCGTAGCCTCATTACAGCCATTGAATTTCGTAAGGTAAAGATTGAGGCTTCCAGCTATACTTATACGGCTATAGATGCGAGCTTTTTTAAGAAATGAATTTAATTGCCGCTTATCGGAGACGATTAACTGCCATTTCAGGCTGTAAAACTTATTTAATATACGCCCCGCTGATTGGCCGGCTCGCCATTGCATTTCATTGATCAAGGCCCAATATTCGACTGCGGTAATCTCTTCAGGTGTAAGAGTATTAATTAACTTATTTTCTATCTCATAGACAGTTGCGTAGTCTATTTTTCCTGTACATAAGGAATCCAATGATCCTTGTAGCCTAGCGCTGCCTTTGTAGTCAATATTATTAGATCTGCAATATTGAGTCAGCTCTGCTATTGGTACCAGGAAGCGATCTGTTAAAAAATGTTTGAAGAAGTTGTAATTGTCCTGCTTTGCTTTGATTGCTACTTCTGAAACTACTTTTGGATCAATTTCCGTTAGCATTATAAAAGCATTTCGCGCTGAGTCCGCATTCTCATCTTCCATTTTTTTGTATAACAATTTCGCATCGGAATAGGTGACAGTTGTTTCTTCTTTATTATTATAAGTGTTCGAAGATTGAGAGGCGGAATATGCTGCTTTGTCGCTCTCTTTATCCCGTAATCTAAAATTTACAGGCAGGGTATAAAATGATCTTTTCGCTCTGGTAATCATCTTGCCCTCCTCCATTTTTGTAGATTTTCCCGGCTCCCACTTTGGCATAGATTTTATCATCCTAATTACTTCTTTATCGCAATCAGGAGCAATACCTTTAATGATTTCCACTTCGTCGGTTGTACCATCTTCCGTTATTACAAACTTTGCTACAACCTTTCCTTCTATCCCTCTTTTTTTAGCTTTGGGCGGATAAACGAGATTGTTAGCAACGAATTCACTTAAAGCTCCCGGCTCTCCTGAAAATCGTGGCTCCGTTTCCATAGTAATGTAACTCTCAGTAGGTGATTTCTTTTCCTGTGCCAGAAGCGTTCCACATAGGAAAGACAGAATTATTACAAATATTGTTTTTATGCTCATGATACTTTTCGATTCAATAGTCCATTTTGTTTGTTGCCTATGCTGTTGCTGTTGTTTGAATCAACAACATGATAGCCTTATCTCAACTTGTCCACCTTTTTCTTTATCAACTCCGAAGGTTTCATAATAAAATCTACAGCAACACCTTGATAAGTTCTTCACAATCTCAACAGGCCTTTTCTTCATTAGCGATCAAATATAATGCAATGCTTGAATTAGTGCTACTCAATAATTAGTCTCTCAACTAGTCATACCTTTTTTAGCCAAAAGAGATTTTAGCCTTAAGTGATTAATAATGATGACATGCAAAATGAGCTATTGAGGAATAAAACGACAAAACCCGTTACTATCGCGGTTTTTACTCTTTTTTTGGCGGGCCGGGAACGAACCCGTTCCGACTATCGTTGGGACCATTACAAGGCGGCATGCTAACCAACTATAAACTGAGTAGCTGTATTTTAGGGCTGGCAGTAAAGCCGGAATGCGCATGGCTATATATTTTCCCATTCCACCGCGCCGCTGCGTGCGCCGCGAGAAACAAAACTTACCATAAACAAAAAAGCCCCACATTTCTGTGAGGCTTTTGCGGACTGGACGGGACTCGAACCCGCGACCTCCGCCGTGACAGGGCGGCATTCTAACCAACTGAACTACCAATCCATTCCCCTTTCGGGAGCGCAAAGGTAAATGCTTTTCTTGAAATTGCAAATTATCGGGCAATTTTAATGTTTTCCCCGTCCGGATGCTTGAAATGGATTATCCTGCGACCGGTACGGAGCATAGCGCTGCAGACCTTCCCGGCCGGCGCGGCGATGCTATTTTTCCCCGATCTTTACCGGCCTATGAATAGCGGCGAAAACAAGGAAACAGGTAGGGCAGACAAAGGACCACTCCAACGCCTTAAAACGAGGATCGCACCTACTCCCAGCGGGTACCTGCACCTGGGCAATGTCTTGTCCTTTGCACTGACCGCCTTGCTGGCAAAGCTCTATGATGCTGCTATTGTGCTGCGGATCGATGATATGGATCAGCAACGGGCGCGGCCTGAATACGTACAGGATATTTTCGATACGCTTCACTTTCTGGAACTACCCTGGGATGAGGGCCCCCGAGACGCTCAGGACTTTAGCAGGGCGTATTCCCAACAGCACCGCATGCCGCTTTACCGTCAGGCTATGGCGCAACTGAAAGCAGGTGGGAACGTATTTGCCTGCGATTGTTCCCGCAGCGATATATTGAGAAGGGACGCTTCTGGTTCCTATACCGGCGCCTGCCGCGAACGTGCTCTTGCCCTGGATGATGCGCCGGGCCTTTCCTGGCGTCTCGATACCAGCAGGCCTGTACCGCTGTCCTTAAACACGCTACAAGGCAATACTACGGCCAGATTGCCTTACGATCAACAGTACTTTGTGATCAGGAAGAAAGACGGCTATCCCGCTTACCAGCTGACTTCCCTGGTGGACGACCTGCATTTCGGCATCAGTCTTATTGTACGGGGGGCAGACCTATATGGCTCTACGCTGGCACAGCTCTACCTGGCGAGGGTCCTGGGCGATCAGGTATTTTCCGGCAACCTCTTTTACCACCATGTCCTGCTTGTACAGCCCAACGGGGACAAGCTTTCCAAGTCGGCCGGCGCGACTTCTGTACGTTACCTGCGGCAGGAAGGAAAAACAGCGGCCGATATCTTTACCCTGATCGGTAACCAGTTGGGCATTCACGGTACGATAAGGGGCTGGCAGGAACTGCTTCCCCTGCTGCCGGCATTGTCCTGACAAAGCCATACTTTCTCTCGAGCACCTCATCATGCATTTACTGTAGGCAGTGTCGGTCAGTGCGTCGGTCCATTTTTTGCCACAGATAAAGACCCCGATCATTTTCATCAACCCTTTGTACTTTTACCCACCGCTGATTACATCGTGATTCAAACATCAGGAAAGCGGCAACATATCTATGGGCTCTTCTTACCTGGACAAATGGCTGCTGTACTCCCGGAGCATAGGCAATGCTAACAGCCACGATGGGCTGATACATCCGGACGATCTCCTCAAGGCAGCACAAAAAGAACCAGGCATACTGGAGTGTATTGGTGAAGAAGGGGAGTATCTTATTCTGAAAAGATTGGATGGGGTCACGATCCGGGCGAAAGCGGCAGGTATCCACTGTGTATTGCCTTCGCCCCGGTTCCGAATGGGCGACCGGGTACAGGAGATCGCCCGCCCCGGCGTACAGGGACTTATCTCCGGTATGCTGTGGCATTATAAGGATGCCGCCTGCAAATTCTTTATCATGGTTGATGGCAAAAAGAAGAGCCGGCGCTATCGCGCTGAGGAGCTGGCAGTTCTTCCCTGAGGGCGCATCCCGCCAGGGGGCGCAGTATATTCAGCCTTCGGAGGGGCAGCTGCGCCATTCATTGTTGCAACAGGTATTTTGCGCCAGCCAGTTAATGTTTTTCCTCTGTATGAGGAACTTAAAGCAGGCTATGCGGTTGCTCCTGTTCCGTGGCGGCCGGAGGTATTTCAAAAAATAATTTTTAAATTAACTTTAACCCAACGGATGAGAATTTCTTGAAGTCTTATCTGTAAGGACAGACCAAGCCTGATAGAATTATTGCACCATCGTTCTCCTTAGGTCGGCCAGAGATTCATCGATTGTTTTTGTTTTAACCCCAAAAACCAGCATTCACATGAATAGAGGTTTACGATTTTCTTTTTTGTTGACATGTTGTGCCCTTTTGCTCTTTACCGGTACGGTGCGGGCACAGTTGCTTCCCCCCAATTTACCGGAACAGA
The DNA here is from genome assembly GCF_003545715.1 of Taibaiella koreensis. Taxonomy (GTDB): domain Bacteria; phylum Bacteroidota; class Bacteroidia; order Chitinophagales; family Chitinophagaceae; genus Taibaiella; species Taibaiella koreensis. The sequence continues at coordinate 387,016 of NZ_QVNU01000006.1, read as the reverse complement.
ATGCCTGCGATGCGCTGCAGCTCTGCGGCAATTTCTTTTCGCCCTATAGCTATCAGACCGTAGGCACCGTAAACGACCTGCCTTTTACCCCTTGTGGCAATGGGGAGGCCAACTCTGTATGGTTCCGTCTCGAGATCACCAGCCCGGGTATTCTGGTATTCAAGATCGTTCCGGTAGATACCGCCGACGATTATGACTTTGCGGTGATCGATATTACCGGCGGCGATTGTGCCAATATCCAGCAAGCGCAGGTGATCCGCTGTAACTTCAACAACAATATCCAGCCCAATACTTATTATTACGGCGGCGTTGTGGGGCTCAATACGACCTCCACCCTTACGTCCGTTTTCGGTGGGGCTTATGGTCAGCCTTTCCTGCAGCAGATCAATGCCAATGCAGGCGATGTATACCTGATCATGCTGAATAACTACGGTCACGACGATTGCTCCGGTAACTGTCCCGGATCGGGTTTCCTGCTTGACTTTGCCGGTAGCACTGCCCAGTTCAACCAGCCGCCGCCTCCTAAATTACTGGAAATCGCCCCTGTTTGCGATATGTCGCATGAAATAACAGTGCACTTAAGCACTAATGCCTTGTGTAGCTCCATTGCTACCGACGGCAGCGATTTCTTCCTTACACCCTCAGGTACCATTCAGTCCGTAACCGGCATCAACTGCTCCGGTACGGCCGGCTATACCGACAAGATCAAGATCACCTTCAATAGCCCCTTACCCAACGGAGACTACTCCATCCATGCGAAAACCGGGACCGACGGCAATACCCTGCTGGGGCTCTGCAACGCAGCGCTCCAGCTACCCGATTCCCTTAGCTTTCATGTGGGTATCGATCCTATTGCCTATCTCTCTCTCGATTCGCCGGCCTGCCAGCACTTGAAGATCAACTTCAATACGCCTGTGGCCTGCAACTCCATTGCGGCCGATGGTTCCGACTTCACCATCCTCGGGCCTTCAGGGGTAACGATCGCGTCTGCTACCGGACCAGGTTGTGTTCCCGGCGGCTTCGCTTCTTCGGTGGTGCTTAATCTCTCGGCCCCCATTGCGGTCGACGGCCTGTACAGGATCCGGTCAAAGATAGGTACAGACGGTAACTCGCTTAACGATACCTGCGGCCGTATTTTGCCGCCACAGCAGGACCTGCCGTTTATCGTCAATTCATTTAACGGGGTCATACAGGCTTATCCCGACAGTACGACCTGTGCTATCGGCGATGTGGTCAACTTGTATTCTGTCAATAATGGGCCACCGCCTGCCGGGGGCTTCAGCTACCACTGGACGCCGGCCACGGGACTTTCCGACCCGACGGCTCCTGCAACACAGCTGACGGTACCCTATATGCGCAATTACTATGTGCTGGAAACGATAGATGCCAATGGCTGCTACCTCCGCGACTCGGCACACCTGATCGTGACGCCTTTTGTTGGTCAGATCAACCCGTCAAAAACAGCCATTTGCCTCGACGATCCCTTTGTTATTCACGCCTCAGGTGGCGCGCAGTATGCCTGGTACGACAATCCGGGACTTACCGGCACGCCGCCTACGCTCAATTGCAGCGACTGCGCCGGCCCCGAAGCTTTGCCACCACTGGGGGTTAATAATTACTACGTAGTGATTACCAATAGCGCGGGCTGCACCGATACACTGAAGTCGGAGATTACGGTGAATCCCAAACCGACAATTGAGTCGTTCCCTGTTGATACAACGATCAAATATGGCAGCAGTATTGCCTTACACGCTTTTGGTGGCACCTTCTATACCTGGTCGCCTACCAGTACACTCAGCGACGGCTTCTCGGGCAGTCCCATGGCAACACCTAAGGAGACGACCGCTTATGTAGTGACCGGAGCCAATGAGTTTGGCTGTATTGCTATGGATACTTCATTGATTCGGGTCGATTTCAGAAGCCCTGTACTGATCCCCAATGCATTCTCTCCCAATGGAGATGGCCTGAATGACGTGTTCGGCGTGCAGAACTTCAAGTTCCAGAAATTGCTTGAGTTCCGCGTATTTGACCGTTGGGGCAAGCAGATATTTGAAACCAACAATCCCGCCAAAGGCTGGGACGGTACGATCAACAACAAGCCGGCCAACCAGGATGTGTACTACTATATTATCCGGCTCGGGTATGCCGACGACTATGTCGAAACCTTTAAGGGCGATGTGACCCTGATCCGGTAAAGCATTGTAATAAGCCATGAGAACCGCCCTGCAGTCCTATGTGACTGTAGGGTTTTCTCTTTTAAGCCAATAGCCTTATATTTGACAGCGTTAAAAAAGCGGCTTGCCGTTTCTTTCTTTTTTCAAAATTTTTCTTACAGCAAAATGTATCAGACCCTTAAAACAGAACTGTCCGAAGGTATTTACACCATTACCGTCAATCGTCCCGATAAGCTGAACGCCCTCAATAAAGACGTGATCAACGAGCTGGGACAGGCGCTGGATGAAGTATACAACAATGCCGAAATCCGTTCGGCCATCATTACCGGCGAAGGCGCCAAGGCTTTTGTAGCGGGCGCCGATATTACCGAGTTTACCGATCTGGATGCGCAGGGCGGCGCCGCATTGGCGCAGGCAGGACAGGATAAAGTATTTAGCAAGATCGAGCAGGCGCCCAAGCCCATTATTGCGGCGGTAAACGGCTTTGCTCTGGGTGGTGGCTGCGAGTTGGCCATGGCCTGCCACTTCCGTACTGCCAGCGAGACGGCACGGTTTGGCCAGCCGGAAGTGAACCTGGGCCTCATTCCGGGCTATGGCGGCACACAGCGCCTGGTACAGCTGATCGGTAAAGGGAAGGCCATGGAGCTGCTGATGACTGCTGATATGATCAAGGCTGATGAAGCCAAAGCGCTGGGATTGGTTAACTATGTATTCGGAGCGGAGGAACTGCTGCCCAAAACCCGCGAGCTGCTGCTGAAGATACAGGCTAAAGCACCCCTGGCCGTGAGCAAGATCATTGCCCTGGTAAATGAAGCAGCTACAGCCAGCGATACCGGCCTCAGCAATGAGATCAAGGCTTTTGGCGAGTGCTTTGGCACCGAAGACAAGAAAGAAGGTACGGCTGCCTTCCTCGAAAAAAGAGCAGCTGTATTCAGCGGTAAATAAATAGTCTGGTTGATGGGCTATGCCCTAAAGGATACTTTACAGGAGCCGGTCCCGGATAAGGGCCGGCTTCTCTTGTTAAACATAGCACTTATCGGCCGGGGACCCAACGGGGACTACATTTTTTGTCGTCTTCCTTTGTACTTTAGACTTTTTTTTATAATCTTGAGAAAAAATTACAAGTACATGCAGAAAGGATTTCTACCTTCCGTTTTAATAGCCTCGGCCATTGCTTTGGTTACATTGCAGGGATGTAAAAAAGACAATGGTATAGGCGTGGATAACGACAAGGTAGTCAAAACGCCTTACAGCCTCTATGTCGCCGACGATAAGGGCTGGCTCGTGAACAGCACGGACGGTACAACCTTCTCCGGAATATTTCCCCCTGACGGCTATGCGCCCAACCTTATCCTGACCTCTGGTACCAACCTGCTGATGCTGAAGCAAAACCTTCACCTTAGCGCCAACAACGGGAAGAATTTCAACCCGGTATTTACCAATGTAAAGCATTTCCCCTGGCAGACCATGGCTTATGATTTCCCGGGACACAAGAGCATTTATATCTGTAGCAATACGGAGAAAGGGATTTCGGTAAGTAAAGACAATGGTAAAACCTGGCAGGAAGACCTCGCTTGGGACGATAACCTGCCACCGGCTTTCAATATCTCCAGCTTTTCGGGACTGGGCAACAATGTCGTGTTTGCCTATTCCAGCCTGAACAACCTGATGTTCCGCAAAGATGGTTCTGATGCCAATTGGAAACCTGCGCTGATGGAAGGTGATTTTCTGCGGGCCGATGGCACCGATTATTTTCTGACCTCTAATGCCAATACACTTTTCTTAACCGACTATATGGGACGTGGCGGTGTATGGTACAGCACCAATGAAGCGCTTAACTGGACCCGCATAGGGCAGGGAGCGCTGCCTACCTCTCATCACTGGAACTGTGCGCTTTCTCCCGATGGCGGCAACAGCCTGCTGGTAGGAACGGATACAGTGGGTGTATATCGTGTTGAAAATGGTGCTTTCGTATCGGCAACCGTGGGCCTTGAAAAAAATACCAGCGTATACCGTATGGCCCTGAAGAAAAATATTTACAAGAACGATGCCACGAGGACCTATGTATTCATTGCCACCAATAAAGGGATTTACCGCAGCGAAAACAGTGGCCGTAGCTGGGACAAGATGACCTTTGGTGCTTTTGACGCTTCATACAAAGCAGCTTACTAAGGATTTTTACAGACTAAGAATATGCCAGGGCCTGCACCGAAACGTGCAGGCCTTTGTAATAGATGTTTTTTTAGAAAAGAATTTTGCGATTTAAAAACCAGCCCTTATCTTTGCACTCCTTTCGACAGAGAAAGGTAATATTGAAAGTGTTGGATTGGTAGTTCAGTTGGTTAGAATGCCGCCCTGTCACGGCGGAGGTCGCGGGTTCGAGTCCCGTCCAGTCCGCAAAAGAGCAAAAAACAGTAACGTTTTTTGCTCTTTTCTATTTCACTTAAGTTCAACTATTTGTAGTTCTATAAAATAGGATATTCTTAATTTCGAGCATATTGTTTCAATTTTTAATTTGTTTTCCATAATCTCTCGCTGAATCCATTTAAATAATTGAATTTCAAATGCTCATTTAAGCATAATATAACGGGCAACTATCGCTATTACATATTACATCTTAACGTTATTAATAAGAGTAGAGTACGGGATTTGAACCGCTATCAACTAATTTATAATCAACAAATTTCAACGCCATAAACACAGTGTATATATTGGATTTTGGCCGAAGAGCATACATTCAGCTAAAAACAAGGGAACGTTTGAACCATAATTGTTCCGATAGCTTGTAAATTCTTTTATGATTATCATTTTTCTTCAACGAACTACATAGATCCAACTTAAATGAATTTTAAGGCTACCAGCGATCACCTCTATTCAGAAATGCAATCCGAGCTTTACAACTTGAAAGCAAAGTCGCTTTCAAATATTCAAAGGGCAAAGGATTCAGCGCTAATATCTAAAAGGTATCTAAATGAGCTAAAGAATTTCATAAATAGCCACAATTTTGAGGACAAGGAAGAAGAAATATGTTATTTCAAACGAGTGCGGCCTATGTTTTCACGCGAAATGGATTACTATGCAATGCTTTTGGAAATTGAGTCTCGGTGTCCAATTGGAGATAATAAAGCAATTTTAGATTATTACAAAAGCCAAATTGATTTGTTAAGCGTTAGACTTAAGGGGAATGCCTTCCTTTATCAATATTATACATTTAACGAAGATTGTGACGATTCACTATTTTTTGTTAGAAATCCAGAAGGATGCGCACATGTAATTCTGAATGATCTCGACTTTGATAATCATACTTCCAATGTTTACAGCGCAAAATTTGGGGAGATGCAGGCAATTGAAGATTTAATCTCATACTTAGATCTTGAAATAGTTAACCAGAGCAAAGATAAAAACGGTGATAGTGAGACATCCAAAGAATCAAAGTCTAATCGAGTGTTTTGGAAAGGTTCTCTAGCCCATTTTTATGAACTGGTCTTTGCTTTAGTAGATGCACAAGCTGTCACCGGAAACATTAAACAGGTAATGACTGTACTTGGACATTGTCTAGATGTAAAACCTGGAAATTACTATGGATATTATCAAGCTATGAGAATCCGTAAAAAGGACAGGACTCCTTTCCTAAATTGGCTAATTAAATGCCTCTTAAAAAGAATGGATGAAGGTGATGAATATCCTCTCTCAAAAAAATAGTGAACATACGTTATAGCCGAAGCTTAGAAGCCAATAGACGCAAGTAAAAACTTGAATAATAATCCATCACACTTGTTTTATTCTTTCCGAAAAAAAGGCCAAGTTATTCTCAATATCAACAAAACCATGTTAGCCATAAAATCAAGAATATACTGTGCCTTTTGAGCATCAATGGTTCTATTCTTCGATTGTTCGCAAAGTATGATCTCCGATATCATTTCTTGATTAATTGAGTCTAGCTCATTAACCCAATTGAATCTTTGGGCGTCCCTGAACACTTCCTGGCAAGCTACACCATATACCATTTGTGCTTGCCAAATTAAACTGTTGGCCATTTTGAAGTGTTCTGATAGTATAATTTCCTGGTCAATTAAAAGGTATAGAAATTGCCTTTTATTGAGAATGTCTGCGGTGGCCCAAAAATAGCCTGGATTCGTTAATTTCTTTAGGGTTGATTTTAAAGCTACTTTCGCCAGCTTCTCTTGCCTTTTGGATTCTTGAAAATCCATTGCAAGTCGCTTAATGTGGCTTTCGCAATCAGCCTTTATTAGCAGGAAGTCCTCAACCGTTATTTCATTCGTTGACTGAAGCATATTGGCCTTAACAATACGATCAATTAGCTTATGAATACTATTTGAAAGCACGACTTTTGTTCTGGCTACATCTTGCTGTTGCTGCTGCAGAAAACTGTTCAGGATACGATGAAAGATATTGGTATATCCTTCACCAGCGACTATCGTTCCTATTTGATTTTGGAACTGCTGGTTTACCTTGTCTGCACGGATTCTGAAACTTTTACAACGATAGCAGTGATAATAGGAATAGTGTGCATATCGTCCTTTTGAACGGCTTCCTGTTAACCTCTTACCGCATTGGGGGCAGGAGACGAATCCTCTTAAAATGAGCTTTTGGTTTGTTGACTCGGAAATACCTGACTGTCCCCGCTTACTCCTCAAAGTCTGCTGTACCTGCTTAAATAGGAGTTCTGAAACTATCCCCGTATGCTTGCCGTTGACAAAGTGCGAAGGTTTATCATCAAAAGCTGGCACATAGACTTTGCCGCAATACGCCGGATTTTGGAGAATTCTCCAGAAGTTACTTCTGCTGCATTGCATTCCCTCGGCAAGTAATTGTTCATATATGGATTGAATACTACGTTTTGGGTTGGCCGCGATAAGTATAAAAGCGGTTTCGATAAATGATGCTTCATACTCCTTAATGCTCAGACATTTTTCTCCCAGGCAAGTGTAAGTATAAGTATAGCCTAAGGGTGGATGAGAAGTCCATCTTCCTTGTTCTCTTGCCTCATGTATTCCTTGTTTGACATTTAAGGAGCGCCTTTCGTTTTCTACTTCAGAGGTAGCTATGTATACAGCAAGAAGAATCTTATTCTCTGGAATTGACAGGTCAAGCGGTTGATCGATTGCTTGCGTCATTACTCCCATTCTTTTAAGCATTGCAATTGTAGCAAAAGCCTCAGATGCGTTCCTGCTAAACCTATCCCACTTAGTAAACAAAAGGAGATCTGGACACGCCGCATGCCGCTCTTTCAAGCTACGCATTAATCTGTTCCAAGCCGGTCTATTAAACGTCTTAGCAGAATGATCTTCTCTAATGATATCAATGACTTGTATCTTATAAAGCGAGCAATACTCTTGTAGTTTCTTTTCCTGAAATGGAAGTGAGTACCCCCTGAGCGCCTGCTCATCAGTACTTACTCTAACATATAGGAATGCAGATGACATGTGCCAAAGACATTTCGGGGCAGTAAATTAAGCTGCGGCACATAGCTATTGCAAAAATAAGGATAATTATCCCTATGTCGAATTATCCTTAAAATCTTCTTTTGTGCAGTGCAAAGGAAGATCAGGAAGCCCTATTATAGAGATGATGTCTTTCTCCAGAAGTTAGGAGAAAACATCAGGGCTTTGCGTTTGAAAAAGGGCTTAACCCAAATGGAGCTCGCCTTTGCTTGTGGCGATAAAGACTATTCTCAAATCAATAGATAGAACTTGGGAAGGTCAACTTCTCCGTTTCTTATTTATCACTATTGGCTAATGCGTTAGATGTCGAACCAAGGGAAATACTAAGCCATTGTTAATATGATCGTTTGCTTTATGGCACTTTAACTTTCGAACCTAGTCCTCAAGTATCTATTCATATAATTAAATGTAAAAACTGCAAACTTCCTTAGGAGTAAATCTTATGAAATTGCTCTTATCAAGTTTCAATTTGTCCAAAATCTTCTTGTTGTTATTCGAGCTTACATGAATAAAAACTCCGTAATTTCTCCTGCACCATTACGAAAAGCTTCTAAAAGTTATGGTTTAATTCGTGATATTCTGCCAACGTTAGCCCTATCAAATGCGCAATAGCACTGTCTGTTAGTCGTGTCCGGTACCTTTAGTCTATAAAAGGTTAATATCAGTACAAACACTTAAGGCCTCACCCAGACATCTACCAATTCAATTCTTCTGCGCTATTCTATTGTACCATATGTTTCCCCGATCGGGACTTATTGAGGCCTCCCTTTCCCTGCTGAAAAAAAGTTGCTACTGATAGATAGCTATTTATATTTAGGTACTGTTTTTGGACTTATCCTGGTATCTCTATACTATTTTAAAATCGACACAATGGCAACGACAAACAATCGACGCAGCGGCCGGTCAGGCGGTCAGGGTACATCTTCCAATCGTGGTGGAAACACCTCACGCAGTAACAGTAACAGTTCCGGCAGAAACAGCCGTAGTAATGATTATGAAGAGGAGGATGACTCTTTCGAAGAAGGCTACAGAGCGGGCTATGAACAAGGCTATGAAGATGGTGAGAACGGTGATGACTATGATGATGAATACGAAGAAAGCTATGAAGACGAAGATGATGATGACTATGATGAAGATTACGATGATGATGAAGATTACGATGATGAAGATGAAGATGATGGCCGCAGCAGCAGGTCAGGTAGAAGAAGAGCTTCCGGTCGTTCGTCGGGTACATCCGGCAGGACCCGTACCAACAGTTCATCTGGTCGATCGTCTAATAGCCGGTCATCACGGTCTTCCTCGTCTTCGGGTAGAAGTTCCTCCGGCCGGGGATCCGGGTCGGACAACAATTTTTCCGGCCGTAATGGGGCGTCGAGCAGAAAATCATCTGGTTCAGGTGGATCAAGCAAAAGAGGATTTGCCAGTATGAGTAAGGCTGAACGTACCCGTATATCCTCTATGGGAGGAAAAGCATCCCATGGCGGCGGTAGAAGCGCCAATAACGGACGCTCCGGATTTGGCGGCCGCAACCGTTAAGTTTAATATTCAAGGGGGAATGATCGATTCTCCCTTGATACTTTTTATCCCTTTTTAAAATTTTGCCACAATGAAATCAGAAACCACAACTGCTGTCTCAACAGCAACTGAAGATACAGCAAGTAGCTCACCCAAAACTTCGAAAACAATTGCCAAGTCGAATGACAGAGATCCGCTAAATCTATTTTTCCTGAACGCGCTCAAAGACATCCTCTGGGCAGAAAAGGCGCTTACCGAAGCTTTGCCAAAAATGAGAACAGCTGCCACTACAGAGGCGCTAAAAGATGCATTCGAAGATCATGAATTACAGACGCGAAAACACATTTCAAGACTGGAGAAAATATTCTCTTTACTGGGGCAAAAAGCTGAAGCGAAGAAGTGTGATGCTATGACAGGCCTGATTAAGGAAGGAGAGCACGTGATCGAATCTACGCCAGAAGGATCAATGACCCGGGATGCTGCCTTGATTATTGCGGCGCAAAAGGTAGAGCATTATGAGATCGCTTCTTATGGAGGCCTGATACAATTGGCCTTGACGCTCGATCACGAAGATGTTGCCGAAATATTGGAGAGAACCCTTCAGGAAGAAGAAGACACCGATAACCTGCTTACAGATATTGCCGAAGGCGATATTAATTTTGAAGCAGGCGAGGAGCATTGATTACTATAAATATAAGCGAAACCACCGCTGAAACTATAGAATCTTTTGGCAAATTTCTTTATTAAACTTAAAAAAATAATTATGGCACACGAAGGTAAAACAACGGAAGCAATAGAAAGTCAGACCGCTAAGATTCCATCTACAGTATTTCTCGGCGCTGCGATTGCATCAATGGGTGTTTCACTCGCACTAAAAATTGCAGGATGTAAGCATACCGCATTATTTGTCGGACAGTGGGCATCTCCCTTTTTGTTATTGGGGATTTACAATAAAATTGTAAAGACGGAAGGTCATGATTAAGCAGCGTATGAGTTGATGGGCAATATTTGTCCAGGCTTCGCCCCCTAAGGCTTCATTACATAAAGCCTTAGGAGAGTTGTCTTGATGAGATCATTTAGATGCTCAGAAGGATGTTAGCTGGTACACATTATTCTGATAATAGGCTAAGTATAACTATGTTTAAAATATAAGCCTCCCAATTGGGAGGCTTATATTTTAAACATACATTTTAAAAACTCGCTTTGGATCAAATCTTACGAAATTGCTATCGTCAAGATTCAATTTATTCAGTAATCGGGGAGAATTATTGGAACTGACACGGATGTAGAACTCTGTTATGTTCCCTTGTGAATCCGTGAAAGCCTCAATTGGTCTGTGGTTTAATTGTCCATATTCCTCCAGGCTAAGGCCTAGCAATTTTGCTATCGCAAAATCTGTAAGACGTACCCTATACTCTGGCACATCTGGTGGTGTGGTATACATATTGTAAGCTACTTATTAAATCTAGTAAGGCGTAGCATTTGTGAGAACATTGTATTGATGTTTAGACGTTCTTATGACTACAAAAAATGCCAACACTTGCGATCTTTAAATCTTGTTTTATCAGGATTTGCTTTGATAACCAATTAGCATAATTTATCACTCTCCTTAAGCTTAAAGAAAACAACGAATGGCATGCATTCAAACAATCTGAAAATCATCGTGAAGAATTTTTTTTAAGGTTCGCAGATTATCCAATGCCCCGCCCATAGTGTTATTAAAGTAAACGTATACGACCTTTCCGGCACGCAACCACTCCACAATATATCCAGCATATTCAAACAGGAATCCCTGGTCATAGCTCCCTTTATAATTTCCCTCCGGTCCGTGAAACCGCAGGTAAGTATGTGGTGCGTACAGCTCCGGATGAGGGGAGGCGCTGCCCGATTTGTCGTGAAACACCATAGCAGTATTGTATGTATTTAGCATATCATAAGTTGGCTCACAATACCAGGAAGGGCTCCTGAATTCAACCGCGACTGACCACCGATCGTGGTTGATCAGCTGCAATTCGGACAAGAGTGATGCTACCTTTTTTAGCATTGGATACCGGACCGATGCCGGGAATTGTATAAGAATGCAACCTGGGTTGTTCCCGGCGCCGGTGATCACTTCAAAGTATTGTTCTAATGCAGCTTGATCAAATTCCAGGTTCGGGCTATGCGTAATTTCTTTCCAGAGCTTAAATGTAAATCGAAAGTCCCCACCTACGGAAAGGACCCACTGCCCTATGGTCGAGGCTTTGGGAAGCTTATAAAATATGGAGTTAATTTCAATAGAATTGAATAGCGTACCGTAGATGTTCAATCTGCTCTTTCCTTCAAGCGAAAGGGGATAAGCCTGGCGGTTTTTATAAGGCAGGACCAGTCCACTGGTTCCCAGGTACAATTGCTGTCGATCCATATCTATAAGGGTTATTTGATAGATTGATACAATCTGCAACAGCAATGGTAAGTTAATGTTCGGGTTAATGCAAGAAGCATTTTGCCCTTTAGGGAAACTCCGGTTATACAGTGCTGAAGCTTCTGCTACAAGTACGAGATAGGCTGAACTTTTTTCAGGACATGTCAGCCTAATAAGCGTTACAGATATTCCCCGACACGGGAATTTAATTTCGTTTCTACATGGCCCTATTGAAAATAGCTGGAGCTTCCGAGAATTGACTTCTAAGGATTTAACTAAAAATCCTGATTAATTATTTCCCGGCATAAAGATTGTTTCTACATACATACTGCAAGTTCGATACTAAAGTTGAATTCAATTGCGGCATTAATCCGAACCCCATGTTTCTATCCCATTTAGAGCGGCTTTAGCTGATGACCAATTAACCAAAACGAATAAGCAATGGATAAGCATTCAAACTACACGCTAATTACCGGTGGCACTTCGGGTATCGGTTACGAATTAGCTAAGATCTTCGCCAGTAATGGCCACAATCTCGTCATCGTAGCTCGGGACACTGGCGAACTAGAACAAGCAAAGAGCTCGCTGCAAATTCACGGGGTGACTATACTTGCCATTTCGAAAGACTTGTTTGATCCTACGGCTGCTTTTGATTTGTATGATGAACTAATACAGAAAAATGTTGTCGTCGATATATTGGTCAATAATGCCGGCCAGGGGCAATACGGAGAATTTGCAGACACAGATATACAGCGCGAGCTGGATATCATTCAGCTCAATATTGCTTCTCTGGTTGTGCTCACCAAGCTGTTCCTTAAGGATATGCTTACCCGCAAGGCGGGACGCATTTTAAATCTGTCTTCAATTGCCGGCAAAGCGCCTGGGCCTTTTCAGTCGGTATACCATGGCACCAAAGCGTTTGTACAATCCTTTACAGAAGCGATCCGGGACGAAAACAAGGATTCTGGCGTTACGATTACCGCTCTACTGCCCGGCGCCACCGATACCGATTTTTTTGCTAAAGCGGACATGCTGGAATCAAAGGTAGTACAGGAAGGAAAGCTGGCTGATCCCGCCCAAGTGGCCAAAGATGGTTATGAAGCATTGATGAATGGCGATGACATGGTAGTATCTGGCTTTATGAATAAGCTAACCATAGCACTTAGCGCCCTACTTCCCGATAGTGTAAAGGCCGGTCAGATGCACAAACAACAGGAACCGGTTAACCCTAAAAACAAATGATATGAAAGCAGCTGTGATACACGGCCCCGGAAAAGTAACCTGTGATACGGTAGCTGACCCGGGGATAAAAAATGAAACGGATATTATTCTTAAAGTGACTGCGACCGCGATCTGTGGCTCCGACCTGCACATTTACTCGGGCAGTATTCCTCAGCCACGCCCCATGGTGCTCGGTCACGAATTTATGGGCATCGTAGAAGAGACCGGTAAAGCGGTAACTCATCTTAAGAAGGGCGATCGCGTTGTCGTACCCTTTCCTATTGCCTGTGGCCACTGCTTCTTTTGTACTCATCATCTGCCAGGTCAATGTGAAGAGAGCAATCCGGAACATTACGGCCCAGAAGGTGGATTACTGACCGAGAAAGGCGGCGCACTTTTCGGTTATACCGATTTGTACGGTGGCTACGATGGCGGTCAGGCGCAGTATGTGCGGGTCCCTTACGCAGATGTAGGCCCGCGCAAAGTGCCGGATGGATTGACTGATGAGCAAGTGCTGTTCCTTACCGACATCTTTCCCACAGGATATACCGGGGTCGACTGGGGAGAAATAAAAGGTGGGGAAACGGTAGCTATTTTCGGAGCGGGGCCGGTAGGGATCATGGCCGCAAAGAGCGCGCGGCTTCGGAATGCAGGTCGCGTCATTGTCGTCGATACGCTGGCCTATCGGCTTGATATGGCAAGGAACGCCGCTGAATGTGACACCATCCTTTGGGAAGGCAACACGGCAAAGGACGTAGTAGAACAAATACGGAGCCTTACCGGCGGCCGCGGCGCAGATGTGTGCATCGAAGCCGTAGGTTTTGAACCCGATCGTTCGTTCCTCGATCGCGCAAAAGCAGTGATTCATATGGAGAAGGGATCGCCTAAGGTAATAGAAGCCTGTATGAGTGCGGTCCGGCGAGGTGGTATTGTTTCGGTGCTGGGTGTCTATCCTACTACCTATGACAATTTTCCGCTGGGCCAGTTCTTTGATAAAGGGATCATCATGAAAGGCGGGCAGGCTCCGGCGCACAAGCATATCGATAAACTGTTGGGCTATGTACAGGAAGGAAAAGTGAAACTTAATGATATCATCACACACAGGCTGCCGCTGACCAGGATAGCAGACGGCTACGCCATGTTTAAAAACAAAGAGGATAACTGCGTTAAGGTTGTGCTTGATCCCTGGGCTGAATAAAACAATTTTCCTCCATCTGCTAAAAGAAAAATTATGTCAGACACCTCCGCACCTAATTCCGCCGAACCGAATAAAAAAGCAGCAGATCTTACGCCGGATACCGAACAGGGTTCGGGTCAAGAAATGACCAGCAACCAAGGTTTGAAAATCAATGACGATCAGAATTCGCTTAAAGCAGGCGATAGGGGTCCAACATTAATGGAGGATTTTCTCTTCCGAGAAAAAATGACCCATTTCGATCATGAACGTATCCCGGAACGGGTTGTGCATGCCCGTGGTTCGGCAGCGCATGGCGTTTTTAAATTGTATGAGCCGATACCCCAGTTGACCAGGGCTGGTTTTCTAAATGATACAACAGTCGAAACGCCCGTATTCGTTCGCTTTTCTACCGTTGCCGGCTCAAGAGGTTCTACGGATCTTGCGCGCGACGTACGTGGCTTTGCCGTAAAATTCTACACGCAGGAAGGCAACTTCGACCTGGTAGGTAACAACATGCCTGTGTTCTTTATCCAGGATGCAATCAAATTCCCGGACCTTATCCACGCGGTTAAGCCGGAACCTCATAACGAGATGCCGCAAGCAGCGTCGGCGCACGATACCTTTTGGGATTTTATTTCCCTGATGCCTGAGTCGACGCATATGATCATGTGGCTGATGAGCGACAGGGCTATCCCGCGAAGTTATCGCATGATGGAAGGTTTCGGGGTACATACCTTTCGCCTGATTAACGAATCGGGCGAATCCCATTTCGTTAAATTTCACTGGAAGCCTCTGTTGGGCGTTCACTCCGTCGCCTGGGACGAGGCGCAAAAACTATCCGGTAAAGATCCCGACTTTCACAGGCGCGACCTTTGGGACGCTATCGAGCATGGCGCTTTTCCCGAATGGGAGCTGGGTATACAGGTCGTCGCCGAAGCCGATGAACATAAGTTCGATTTTGACCTGCTCGATCCTACGAAGATCATTCCCGAAGAATTGGTACCGTTGCGGCGCATTGGTAAAATGACCCTTAACCGCAACCCCGACAATTTCTTTTCTGAAACAGAGCAAGTAGCCTTTCATGTGGGCAATGTCGTTTCCGGTATCGATTTCACCAACGATCCGTTGATGCAGGGCCGGCTCTTTTCCTACACCGATACGCAGCTCATACGTCTGGGTGGGCCTAACTTTCATGAGATCCCCATCAATAGACCGATAGTGCCGGTGCATAACAACCAACGCGACGGCTTTATGCGGCAACAGATCAATAAAGGCAGGGTGGCCTATCATCCCAACTCATTGGGAAGCGGTTGTCCTTTCCAGGCAGGCATGGCCGATGGTGGCTTTACTTCTTTTGCTGAAAAAATCGATGCACAAAAAGTAAGGAGCAGGAGCCGCAGCTTCTTCGACCATTTCAGTCAGGCAAAGCTGTTCTTTAATAGTCAGTCTGAGCCGGAAAAACAACATATGATCGATGCGCTTTCCTTTGAGCTGGGAAAGGTAGAAACCTTGGCAATACGAAAGCGCATGCTGGGCATTTTGTCCCTGGTAGATGGCACACTGGCGGCAAGCGTTGCGCTTAAGCTGGGCCTTGAGGTACCAGAGCCGGAACAGCCGATCAACAAAAGTATACCCGCTGATGGCAACCCCGAAGACTTTGAGCCAGTAATTACAGCGCCTTCGCTGGAACGCTCGGAGGCTCTCAGCATGGAGCATACCGCTAAGGATACGATCCAAACCCGTAAAATAGCGATACTCGTGGCAGATGGGGTCGACAGCGCTACCCTGATAAAGATGCAGGATGCGCTGAGTGATCAGGGCGCCGTTACAGAGATCATTGCTCCGCGGCAAGGTGTGGTTATAGCCGAAGACGATACAATGGTGCCGATCAATCACAGTTTCCTCACTGCTGCTTCCGTATTCTATGATGCTGTTTATATTCCGGGAGGTACAAACTGCGTGGCGACGCTGGCCGCAGATTCCGATGCCATCCATTTTCTTAATGAAGCCTACAGGCATTGCAAGGCAATAGCCGCCGACAAGCAGGCGATGCAGGTGTTGGAACAAACTTATTTTGCAAAAAGTGTGACAAAGGGTACAGCCGGGAAGAATGACGGTTTAATAGTGAGCGATGATTTGACGGTGCTTGAGGATAATTTTATTGCGGCTATAAAATTACATCGTTTCTGGGAGCGGGAAACAGCGCGAAAAGTGCCTGCATAGCTTTAATGAGAAAAAATGATTAATTCACCAAATATGCTTCAATAGCACTCAATAAAAGATAACCACAGGGGAGAGACTTTCGTTTCTCCCTTTTAAATCCATCATATGAGTACTAAGAAAAAAGAAAGCGGGTTTGAAAAGCTTGCCAATAAAATTACTTGCTGGACGGGATCTTCAATGGCCTTTGGTTTTGCTGCAGGTGCGGTATTAGTTTGGATTATCACTGGTCCGGTTTTTAAATTTTCCGATACCTGGCAGCTGGTAATCAATACAGGTACCACCATTATCACATTCCTTATGGTATTTCTTATTCAGAAGACCCAAAATAAGGATAGCAAAGCAATCCAGCTAAAGCTTAACGAATTGATCGCAGCCAGTCAAAAAGCGAGCAATCGCATGGTGGATATCGAAGACTTGCAGGAATCTGAACTGGATACACTACATAGCTACTACCAGCGCTTGTCGGACAAGGCAGAGGAGGATGATGATATTCACAAGTCGCACTCTATTGATGCGGCGGACGACCTACAGGAAGAAAAAACAAAAGCCAGAAGAAAAGATGGCAGCGTACCAACAGATAATCGAGACATGTAGCGAGCTAATAGCCGAACGGAAACTGACCATTGCATTTGCCGAAAGTGCTACGGCCGGAAAGCTGGCCTATGCATTTTCCCAGACGCCTTTTTCGGGTGAGGTTCTGAAGGGGGCATTGGTATGCTACAATGCGTATATCAAAGAAGAAGTACTGGGTATAACTGTCGCAATGATCAAACAATTTACGCCTGAATCTGCAGAGGTAACTCGGGAAATGGCTGTTCGTATACAGCAATTGATGAGCGCAGATCTGGCTGTGGCTGTTACTGGTCTGACGACAACAGGTGGAAGCGAACAACCGGGAAAGCCGGTTGGGACCATGTTCTACTGTGTGTTGTATGGTCGTGAGATCCTCGAGCGAAAGAAGATCTTCACAGGTGAGCCAGCAGAAATCATTGATCTGACCATTGAACAGATCGCGAAAACGATTATTCACTTATTGGAAAATTAACATGATGGCGAAGTATAAGCAAAAAAGCTTTTTGTACCGGAACAGCCTTTCAGTTGTTTTTATATCCTTGTTCCTGCTGGCCCTGGCAGCACAAGCCTTTTTTGGATGGCGCGAACATAATGAAATCCTGTCCGATTCTGGTGTAGCGGAAACCGGCTTTTTAAGCTATTTGGGCAGCGGTCATTTTTACGCGGCAACTTTTGAAAATTTCCAGAGCGAGTTTCTACAAATGGCTTTATATGTTGTGCTCACGATTTCGTTGAGACAGATCGGTTCTGCAGAATCGAAAGATATCGGTAAGCCGGAGGAGGTAGACCGTGTTCCTGATCCGACGCGCCCCGATGCACCTGGTCCTGTAAAAAAAGGCGGATGGCGGCTGCGGCTTTATCAGCATTCTCTGTCCATTGCTTTTCTTTTGCTATTCCTGATCAGCTGGGCCGGCCATTTGTATGGAAGCTACAGGGAGTTCAATGAACAGGAAGGCTTAAAGCACAAGCCGCCGAAAAGTATTGTTGATTTTCTACAAGAGCCTCAGTTCTGGTTTGAGACCTTCCAGAACTGGCAGAGCGAATTCCTGTCAGTAGCCTCTATCGTTATCCTTTCCATCTTCCTGAGACAAAAAGGATCACCGGAGTCCAAGCCTGTCGACGCGCCGCATATGGAGACCGGAAAGTAAGAGGCGTTAGGGTTGTCCGGTTACTTTTTTCGAGCGTCTTTTTCTTTCTTCATCCTTTCTTTCAGGCCACCTTCAACACCTTGCGTTGGTAAGGTGTGGTAGAGATTGCCGGGGCCTGGTGGCTTTTCTGGTGTTTTAGTCGTCTGGTATTTGTGTGTCATATCCGATCCTATCCGCTCCACGCGGCCAAAGCGGTTTTCGCCTTCCAGCCCACAGCAATTGACCGGCGTCCGCGTATACAGGCGTGCACGGTACATTCACGGCCTTACAGGCGGGATCTAGTGCCATCATGCGGGGAGCATGCCCGATATATGTTGCCGCATGATCCCATAGCGGAGTATCCAGCGCGTAAGGCAATATGGTCACCACCCTGATCTTTTTATAACCATTCAGGCGCAGCTCCTGCCGTCTGGTATTGCCAATATTCTGCACGCCGGCTTTCGATGCCGAGTAGGCGGCCTGGTAAGCGGTTGATATATTGCTTTCTACCGATGCGATATTGATCAGCACGCCGGAACCCTGGAGGATAAACTGCTTCATCGCTACGCCGGCATTGTTGATCCAGATGTCGATGCGGCCAAAGCGTTTGCTCACAGTGTCTGCCAGGCTTGCCATTTGCTCATCCGAAGAAACGTCGGTAAGAAGCACGAGGGCCCGCCCGCCTGCAGCTTCGATCTCAGCCGCGACCTTATTCAGCTCCAAACGATTCCTGGAGGCCAGCACCACAATAGCCTTACAGCGGCCGGCTTCCAGCGCAATACCCCTGCCCAGGCCGCTGGAAGCGCCGGTGATTACAAAAACCTTTGAAGAGAGCTGTTCCCTTTGGCGGCCGGTTTCCGGTACGGCACGAAGCCAGCAGCAAAAGGAGCCCAGCAAGCAGCAGGAATCCTTTCAACATAATTTTGTTTGGCGGCGCAACAGCAAGGTCCGCGACATCGGATGGATGGTTCATAAACCTTCGTTTTCCATTATTCACTTGCCGCTGCTTCGTTGACAGAGCCTTCCGCGATCTGGGTAAGCAGCTGGTCCGTTTGCTTTTCCTCGTCGAGCGTCTGTTGCAACAACTTTTCTGCACCTTTCAAACCCAGTGTAGCCGACAGCGTACGTAAAGTGCCATAGGTCGCCATTTCATAGTGCTCTACTTTCTGGGCGGCGGCGATAAGCGCGACATCTCTTACTTCCGAACCTTCTTCTGTTTCTTCGATGAGCTCTTCCGCCTCTTTGATCAGGCCTTCCATGGCCTCGCATTTCTTAGAGGCCGGTCTTTTGCCGAGGTGTTCAAATACCTGTGCCAAACGCTCTACATGGCCCTCTGTTTGTGTCATATGGTCTTCGAAGGCTTTGCCCAGCTCTTCCGATGTCGCAGCTTTGGCCATCTTCTTTAGCGCTTTGACCAATTGTTTTTCTGCCCAGTTAATATCTTTGAGAGAATTGACGAACAACTCCATGAGGGCTCCCTCTTCCTGCGTCGTACGCTTTTTGCGTGTAGTGCCTTTCGCCGGCGCTGTTTTGGTTTGTGTCATAATACTATCGGTTTTTATGTGGTGAAAAATAAATTTTTAGCTTTCGTTTGCCGGTGTCCTGGTCCTTAATCGTCGAGCCCTATGTGGCGTAATCCCCTTGAAGCCGGCCCATTGAGCAGCTCTCCGGTCGCTGCATATCTTGCACCATGGCAGGGACAGTCCCAGCTCTGCTCGGCACTGTTCCATTGCACAATACATCCGGCGTGCGGGCATACCGGGTGTAGGGCATAGACCTTACCATACTCGTCTTTATATAGCGCTACCTGCTTTTCCTGGTATTTAACAACACGACCTTCTCCCTTTGCCAGCTCCGACAGTTCGGTCAGGGATTGTTGTGAGATGCGATCTGAAACAAAATGTTTCAGCACATCAGCATTTTCTCTGATGAATCGGCTAAAACCGGCCACGGGCTTAATCCTTGATGGAGATAGCAAGGTGGTATACGGACTCTCTCCTGAAACGATGAGGTCGCACAGGATGCGGCCTGCCAGTGTGCCGAAGATCATTCCGTTGCCGCTGTAACCGGTGGCAACAAATTGATGATTGCCACCGCCGGGCAGATGGCCGATGTAAGGCAGGCCATCTGCCGGTATGTAGTACTGGGACGACCAGCGGTAAGCGACAGCTTGCACTTCGTAGTATTTACGGGCGTATGCTTCCAGTTCGCTGAAGACATGTTCAGCCTTGGCCTCGTGTCCTGTTTTATGATCGTTCCCGCCGACAAGCAGGAGCGGCCGGCCATCATGGATAGCAGTCCGGAAATAATGATACGGTTCTTTGAGGTCGTAAGCCAGACCATCGGGATATTTATCCCTGGCTAGTTTAAGCGCAAGCACATAAGACCGATAAGGCGCACAGCGGAGGTGTAGAAGATTGAGACCCGGCGGAATGTGTGTGGCATAAACGATGTCGGTTGCCTGATAAATAGCCTTGCCCGCAGACACCCTTTGAACAGCACCATCCGAATCAACATGGTCTACAGCTGTTTGATCCAAATAGTTGCCGCCGTCTGCTATATATTGCCTCAGCAATGCGGAAAGGTACTTTGTGGGATGAAATTGGGCCTGTCGTTCAACCTTGATAGCATTATCGAATGGAAGCGGTACCGGAATCCCATCCGACCATTCTGCCGAAATACCGACAACTTCAAGTGCTTTGGATATTTCAGTCAACTGCTGGCTTTCCCGCTCGTTCTGTGAAAAAAGATAGCCCGTTTTGTAGGCAAAATCACAGTCGATAGCATATTTGTCCACATGCCCTTTTATAATGGCAATGGCCTCTGCCGCCCCCTGGGCGGCGAGCATGGCCTTCTGCTTTCCAAATTTACTGATAACGTCGGGATAAGGTGTATCAAGCAGGGTATTCAAATGCGCAGAAGTGCCTGATGAGGTTCCGAAGCCTGCATTATGGGCTTCCAGCAGCAGGCACTGCTTACCTGATTGCTGCAACAGCAAAGCCGTGGTTACCCCGGTAATGCCCGCTCCTATAACGACCACGTCGAAGGTATAGCCAGGCATAGAACGTTGTGCAAGTTCCGCCTGTGCTTCATTTTGCCATAAGCTTTTAGAAAAGCCATCTCTGTTTATCATATGATCAGGATTAAAAATAGCCGGAGTATAAATAGTGAATCAGTGCCAGTACTATGCCGAACACGATATGGCCTAAGTAGATTGCGCAAAGGAAAATACCGATCCGTATTCTCGGCGTCAGAGGATGTAGTTTCAGTAGCAGCAACCAGGTCGCTACCGCCACAATTCCGGCAATCGCACCAAAGGCTATTCCTCCTAAAATTCCGTTGGTTAATGAATGTCTTGCAAGACAAAGTGCATAGACCATTGAAAAGAAAATGCCTATAGCATAATGTAATAGGTTACCCCAAATAAGGGCAACAAGCCTGTTGGACACTTTACCGGAGGGTGTGGTGGTAAACGTAAACAACGTACCCAATATACGTGGTACAGCTAGCTGATATCCTGTTGCAGCGCCGACCATCCATACAAACATCGTCATGATAAAAGTACCGGCGATCCCGGAAAGAATAATGGCCATACACAAAAGCTTTCCTTACACGGACAAAGACAGGTCCGTAAAAAAAGTAAAGCAAGAAATATACCGCGTTGCATATCTCACCATAAGCAGAAGACAGTCCTCTCCTTCTCAGGTCAATGTGTCTGAAAAGTTAGCTTCATCGTCTAACATATTACTAAATGAATGGGGAACGTTAATACCGATAAGGGTAAATTCTTGCACTGCATGCTGAAGAGGAAGTATATTAGAATGGCAAACATATAGACGATGTTCAAGTGCTTACTTGAACCGAGTTACATTCCAGATTAGAGAATTTTCAGTAATTAATCTTTTCATAATGTAGTAAGCCTTTAAATTTCCATAAAGTCCCAAAGAATAAGACCATTTTCTTTAATAGCTCGGGTGACACCACCAAGCCTTTTCTCTTTTTAGCCTACATTATCAATCATATACCTTTCTGCTGAATGTGTTGCAAATTATGGTTCACCGTGCAGAATAGGCATTCTAAGCCTTCTTATCTGCCTGGAATTTACGACTTGATACGCCGCTCAACTTTTTACTTTTTTTTAAAAACTATTACTTGCTCACACGGTTTATTAACCAAAATCCAACAACCTTCAAACCAAATTACGATGGCTACCTTTTCTAATCCTCATACCAAATATGCTATTCCTCCTTTTCCCAAACAGCGACAGGAAATACCTGGCCAGGAGTCACGGATGAAACCCAGTGCAGACCATGGAGAGGAGTCTTACAAAGGAACAGGTAAGCTTAAGGGTGCAAAAGCAATTATTACAGGTGCTGATTCCGGAATTGGAAAGGCTATTGCTATTGCTTTTGCAAGAGAAGGCGCCGACGTTGCCATTTGTTATGGCTATCCATCTGAAGAGGCCGACGCGCTTGAAACAGCGCACTGGGTAAATGAGGCAGGGCAACAATCGCTCCTGATCCAGGCAGACATCCGTAAGGAAGAAGATTGCCAAAAGATCATTGATACCATTATCGACGAATTTGGCCAGATCGATATCTTGGTCAATAACGCCGCCTTTCAAATGGCCCACGAAAAGCTGTCAGACGTTTCTTCTGAAGAATGGGATCGTACCTTTTCGACTAATATCCGCAGCATATTTTATTTATGTAAAGCAGCGGAGCCTTGGATGAAGCCCGGTAGCTCTATTATTAATACGGCATCCGTAAACTCTTATCATCCTAATGCCGTGCTACTGGCCTATGCCGCATCGAAAGGTGCGATACAGAATTTTACAGCGAACCTTGCCCAAATGCTATTGGAGCAGGATAAAGGTATCCGGGTAAATGCAGTTGCTCCTGGGCCAGTCTGGACTCCACTTATACCGTCTACCATGCCCGATCCGGAAAACTTCGGTAAAGAATCACCTATGAAGAGGCCAGCTCAACCGGCCGAAATAGCCCCTGCTTTTGTGTTCCTAGCCTCTGATGAAAGCAGCTATATTGCCGGTGCAACGATTGCCGTGACGGGTGGCAAGGTTGCAATTTGAGCTTCCGTATGGCATTCTGGGGCAGCATGTTTTCAATCCACCAAACTGATCATTTACTATCTGCTGTACTACTCTGCAGCTCAGAGAAGGGACGAAAGATGATTGATATGCAGCAAATACGGTTTAATCCCTGAACAGATGAAAAACAATTCCAAAATTAATGTCATTATAGAAACGCCTAAAGGCAGTGTGCAGAAATATGCCTACCAAAAGGAAACCGGCTTTTTTCCTGCTTAAAAAGATCTTACCTGCGGGCATGGTTTTCCCCTATGATTTTGGGTTTATACCTGATACTCTCGGTGAAGATGGCGATCCCTTGGATGTGATAGTCATTTCTGAGTTCCACAGCTTTCCGGGGTGCAGATGGAGTGCCGGTTGGTGGGTGGGTTCAAGGCTAAACAAGGTAAGTCAAAAGGTAAGATGGAAGAAAACAACCGTTTCATTGCAGTGCCCGTAGCCTCAACCATTTTCAAGCAGCTTACCGATTGGGAAGAAGTACCGGTGTCAATCGTGCGGGAACTGGAAGACTTCTTTATCAACTACAATAAAGAAGAAGGCAAGCTATTTAAGGCCAAAGGTTACCTGGGCGTAGATCAGGCGCTAAATATCATTAACCGGCAAACAGCATGAACGGTATCGAAGCGCTTTGGGAAACCGATGAACAGTTGGGACCGCTGCCTATGGCGGTCCGCGCGCTGGTTATGTTTCTTGTTGCCTTGATCCTCCTGCGGATCGGCGGTATTAGGATATTCGGCCAGAAGTCGGCGCTGGATAACGTCATTGTTATTATGTTAGGTGCGGTAATGGCTCGCGGTGTTGTTGGTGCCTCAACGCTACAGGCAACCTTTATTGCCGCAACCATTATGATTCTCACCAATAGGATACTTGCCTGGCTATCTTGCAAAAGCGAAATGGTGAATAAGCTGATCAAAGGTTATCCTATAAATTTAATCGAAGCCGGAGAAATTAAATGGGAAGCAATGAAAAAGGCCAATTTAAGCGAGTCCGATCTTAAGAAAGCTTACGCCTGGAAACCCGGCAGGAAGATTTTGAGAAGGTGGAGAAGGCTGTTCTTGAGACCAATGGTCGGATTAGTTTCATTTTAAGATCTTAATTCTAATCTTTCACGCGACAAGGATTAGGTAAGAAAATTTCACGTTATTCGAATTCACAGATTCAGACATGGAACTACTTCTTCAAAAGATACAGAAGGTAGACCCGTCGATTACTACCATTCTTAAGTTAAAGGACTTTTGCCTTACTTAGCAACAAGTCAAGCTGAAATGCTCTCTTTACATCCTTCAATTGTTGGAATTAACCGGCCACCGATACCCAACTAAAGCTTCTCCAAACATGTTAAATGTCATACTGGCATTTTGTTTCCTCTTTCCGCTGGGATTGATACATGCCACTAAACATCAGAATATGAAAACGACCTTTCTTTTACTTCTCCTGCTTTCGCTTTTCACGGAAGTTTCAGAGGCACAGCAATCTGTTCAAAATAATCCGGATAGTTTATCTCAGCCCTTTGCCACTAAGTCCGTCAGGGACTTCAGCAAAGTTATCGGTTGGGAAGATGGGGCCGCACCCACGGCTCCGCCGGGCTTTACTGTGACCAAATATGCGAATGGCTTTGACAATCCCAGGTCGACATGTGTAACGCCATTAGGAGATGTCTTGGTAGTGGAATCGAATACCAATTACAGCTTGCCGAAAAAAGTAGGTGCTACCCTTATCGGCGCAGGCCGGTCTGACAACCTCAGTAAAAGTGCCGACCGCATTATGCTTCTTAGAGATAAGAACCGGGACGGCATCCCTGAGCAACGGGATACATTTCTCAACAATTTGAATCAGCCGTTCGGCATGCTGTTCCTGGGCAACTGGTTTTATGTGGCCAATACCGACGCGCTGTGGCGGTATCCATATAGCAAAGACAGCATGCGCATTACCGGAAAGGGTAAAAAGATAATCGATCTTCCTTCAGGAAAGTACAACCAACATTGGACCCGCAATTTGCTGGCTAATCCAAAAGGCACCAAAATATATATTGCTGTGGGCTCGTCTAGCAACATCGGGGAACATGGACTTGAATACGAAATGCTGAGAGCCGCCATACTGGAAATCAATCCTGATGGAACGGGGTTGCGTACCTATGCCTCCGGACTCAGAAACCCGGTGGGGATGGATTGGAACCCAGAAACCAATATGCTATGGACCGTAGTGAATGAAAGGGATGGATTGGGTGACGACTTGGTCCCGGATTATCTGACCGGGGTGAAAGAGGGCGGATTTTATGGCTGGCCTTATATCTATATGGGTAAATATGCCGATCCAAGAGTAAAGGATCATAAGCCGGAGCTCGCCGCCAGGGCTTTGGCGCCCGACGTACCGTTGATCGCTCACACTGCTACATTGGGATTAGTCTTTTATACTGCTAAGGCATTCCCGCAGCAATACAAGAACGGTGCTTTCCTGGCACAGCACGGCTCTTATAATAGGTCGGTTCTGTCGGGATACAAAGTATTATTTCAGCCTTTTAAGAAAGGCAAGCCAAAGGGTGCGCCTGAAGATTTTCTTACCGGGTTCATTGCTGACCTTGATAAAAGAGAAGTGCGTGGCCGCCCGGTTGGTCTTACCCTATTGCCTGACGGGTCCCTATTACTTACCGATGATGTAAGCAATGTCATCTGGCGAATTACGTACAACCACCCTTAAGCTATCCCATTCTGCTACTGTAAAAAGCACCATGGAACAATGGAATGAGTGCTGGGGACCTTCGATTAGGTTAATTCACCGAGAATTTCCGCTTGATTTCTTCTCATCCCTAAATCAGCTATCAATTTGTCAAATGACAAAAGAAGCTTGCCTCTGATTGCTTTACTAACATCATCAGACCCAGTTACAGCTTCTAAGGCAGAAAGAATAAACTTGATTGTCTTCTCCTCAAACTGAAAATTCTGTAGAGGATCAATCTTCGATTTTAAGTATACCATAGCATGCTCAAATAATTCAATAGCTAAAAAAGGAAATCTTGCACATTGGCCATGAAGATAGTCTATGAAGTTTTCTGTAAGCTTGAAAAAGTCAGAATTAATAAATCTTTTGGCAAATCCGTAAACGTCATTTAGGGCAACATGCCCGGTTTCATAAAAATTCCAAGATATATCATCAAAATCTCCCCTCTCAGCGCCGGACATTATATAATCTAATAGCTGGTCATTTTTACTTTTTGTGTTTGTAACAGCATAATAGTGCTCCATTATATCATCTATCATTCTGGACCTGGTGCCTTGTCCTTTGTCGATTAATGTTTCAAGTAACTCTTTTGCCCCTTCTTGATTATGTAGGTAAGACCCTAATAAAATAGTAAACAGGTAATCACTGTCATCGTTGCCCATTAAACCGGATTCGATTAATAGCCGAAGTGGTGCATCTAGCACTTTCAAGCCTCTGGTTCTAAAATACTGCATGGCTTGAATTGAAGAGGCAATGACATGGATATCGGTTTCGACATTTAGCGACTCAATAAAAAGGTCATGGGCCGTTTCTCTATCTAGCCTAGTTAGATAATGAAAATGAAAGTAAATTGCGGCACGAGATTCCACTGGGCCATTTCTTAAGATGACGTTAATGGTTCGAAAGATGAAATCTTTAAAACTTACATCCCCAACAGAAGTCAAATAATATGCGGCCGAACCATATGGCGTATTGATTGCTTTAGTTACAAGCCTGTCAATACTGGTCTTTTCATCGTCCGATTCAATAGAATATTCAATTCCCTTTTCAAACTGCAAGCTTTGCTCTATAAGGAAATTGATCAATTCAGGAGCGACTTCTTCAAGACTAGCAACTCTTCCAATTAAAGGTATGGTATATGTATCATGATTATATCCACCCTTTCTAAGAACTCTGATACACGCCGCTGAAATAATTCCTAACTCTGCTGAAGATTGCGTCCAACCAAAAAGCCCGCTGATGGCATACTCTATAGGAATTTCGTCAGAGTCAATAATTGCATTGATGATTTCTAGTTTCTCTCCCGATGGGTTCTTTTCTACTTCTGCTCTAAATGCAGAAGAAAGCTCCGTTATTCCTCCTTTAAGACCCGACACCCATCTATCGCGCTCGCTATTGTACTTATTAAACGATCTGAGCCAATGTTTTTTCCTCATAAACTCATGGGCATTCGCTGGAATAGGACTATGGATAACGCCAGCTAGACCACCTCGTCGCATAGGCTTATCCTTCTGGCCCGGGAATTTCCTCCTTAATTCCATTAGTACTTTGCATAACTCTGGATCCGCATGAATACGATGTGCAGGGATACGTAATAACCAAAAATATTTAGCTGCACCCCAGCGAGAATAAATTGACTTTTTGCCCTTGTCATCTATCCAAATTCTTAACTCTGTTTTGTCCTGATAGTTGCGGATCTCATTCAGGATTGAATCTTGCTGGGCTATGCTCATGTATATAAAACCAGCCTCCACTATTGACCGTAAATCATACTCTAAATCATCACCATCTTTCAATAGACCAAGATATTTAAAGAGGTCAAATATCTCAAAGATTTCACCGGCATACCATTTTTCATTTCCAGCCAACGAAAAAAGAATAAGCCTCAGTACCGAGTAGTGATGGGAAGATTTATTTTCGTGAAAGAATTTTAAAAAGACCTCTGTATGGTATCTTGCCGTTGCTTTTAGACATGATGCAAGTAATTGGTAAAAAAACTCCGTGCCACCATAGTGCTCATCATCTCTTAAATCTGTATAGCTGTAGGTCCAATCCCTGATTACACCATCACAAATATCGGTGTTACGGCAAAGATCATTCAACATACTTTGGTAGAGTATAGGAAATAGTTTCTCCGGAGCGGCTTTGGCTATCGATTTTAAAAGTTCCCGTTCACTATATGCTTCTTGTCGATCCCCTTTTTGGTAATGTAGCGGCAGTATATCACTTAGGGCATTAAGCACAAAATCCATATTATGTGCAGAAATATGTTCTAGGACACGATAAAAGTTCCATGGCTCCGAAATTATAAAATCTGGACATTTTGCCAACATTTCATAAGGGTCACTATGGCTCCAATCAGCTACAAAATATAGTATTTTTTGTATTATCGTTGCATCATCAATTTTTTTAAAATAGGCCCAGGCTTCTTTTTCATTAACTGTAATATGCCTTTGCAAATACTGGGTTTTAAGATTGCATATTATCTGTCTAGGTTCTTCTCCTAGTTCAGAGACTAGTGTTTGGAACTCACTACGCTCTCCTTTTATTAATTCGAGAAGTCGATTGGAAATAGCAAACCTAAGCCACTGGCCTCCGAAGGCATTTTCTAGAAATAGAACAGTATAGATCATTCCTTTTTTAAGACATAGTTTTACCAAGGTTTCTTCATCTCTATCAGGATTAGGTTGCGTGATAATATTAAGAAAAATGATGTGCTTAATGTGAAAAAGAACTTCATGTCTGTCAAAGATATGCTTTGCATAGTTTTGGTAAGCAGGCGGATCGTAATCCCGCAAATAGCTAATAATCATCTTCACGGCAGAACGAATGTGAATCGACTGCTCAGAATTCTTAATGTAGCTCAAGAGGTCCTGCCCGGTTTCAACGAACTGTTTTGCGAACACGAAATCATAAAAGGACTGGTGAAAGAATTGTAGATGTTTATCTTCCCTCTTTATCAGTTGTTCGCTTTCCAGATATTTTATTTCATCTGAAAAATCCTCAAACTGGTTGACAAAAACAGTTATCCGTTGTGTCTGAAACATTTTGCCAGCTATTGCGTAAAGAGCGTTCCGTACTTTGAATTTGTCAGTATTGACACGGTTGGAAATACGCAAAACTTTTTGATTCCAGAGTTCGCTATAAAGTTCTTCAATTGATGTAATCCTTAAACTGTTACCTCCTGAATAAATTCGCGAAAATATATTTAGATTATTCGGAATTCTTAATAGCTCAAGGAGCTTGGATGAAACACGGTCTTTTGTAATTCCTAATTTCCCAAGTTGCCCCAAGACGTCTTCCGTATGGAGAAGCCCTACTTGGATGGTGTTCTTTCTCCTCAGTTGTCGCAAGGTTGGATCATAGTTCAGATCCTGATTTCGGACCGAAATGATTATCTTGATATTTAGATCGTTCTCGAAGCGGTCTATGAGTCCCTTAAAGACATCTAAAAATCTCCGATCGGATGACATTGATTGTGAAAGAGCGTCGATTTGATCTATCACTATTATCGTAAGCGAATATAATGCTATGCACCTTTCTATAAAGTCGAAAACTGGTAAGGTTAGCCCGATACTGTGTTGAAGTTCAGTTATTGTGTATGAATAGAGCTTATCTGCCTTCAATCCTAGCACGGGAATTCGCAATGTTTGGCATTCCATGAAAAAATCCTTGAGAATCACAGTCTTTCCGTAACCTGCTGGCGCTGCTAGCAGACATACATTCTGAATTCTCCCATTTTCATCCTTTTGCAGGGGTATTTGCACCCAGTTTACCAACTTTGTTGTTTCTGTACGTACGATATGGGAATCATGAATGTCTTCAAATGAGTTTCTTTCAGACAGTAGGCTAATTGATCCGTTGTGGAGTTGTCTTGAAATTTCTTCCGCTGAAAGACTTCCATTTAGGATATCAAGGATTTTTTCGGTGACTGTGTTATCGGTTACGGACCTTACAGAAAAAAAGAGGGATTGCAAATCCGGTTTATTCTTCAGCTCAATATCCAGATCTTGCGGGACGATTTTCTTAACCTTAATTTTTGAAAGAATATCTAGTACTTCTTCTTTATAGTTCCCGATTGCCAATGTTCGAAGCGTTGGCATCTGCAGATTACTGGACAACCATGCATCTAGATTCGGTTCAATCAGTATATGGTTCGTAAAACCATCGATAAACGAGCGGCAGTCAGCCGTAAAATCCTTTGAAACAGCGATATAATAGGTGAAATCTTTCGGATCGGAGATCAACCTTTCATCCAAAAGACTGTATAGAACAAATTTTGTGATTTCGCATCCAAATTCGTCTTTGCCAAGATTACTTGCATATTTTTTGCACTGAATAACTCCATGGGCTTTCCCTGTTCGAAATAAGACGCAGTCTCGGCCCTGTTCTGCGACACCACCCATCAAGCTTACGTCGTCGTAGTCACTGAGCTCTTGTTTTTCGATTTTTAATTTAAATATACTATAGAGCAATTCCTCAAATCGTCGCGGATCAGCAATGAAATTGTATGGAAAAGACTGATTATCAATAGCAAATGGTTTATTTGTATCTTCAGCTATTTCGGGTTTGAAAAAATTGATGAGCGGCATTCTGTTTGAATTTCAACAAGTAGTCAAATATATCCATTTAATCAGATAAGGAAGAACCCAAAAAGACTTTAAGGAATGGGGCACAGGACAAATTATTTCTTTATGTGTGCTTTAAGTATATATACATCTAGCTTTCTACCTTACCCGATGATATCCAAATAGCATTTACTTTGTTGCTCCGGCAACAGTAGTAAACTTCCAACAGGTTGCGTTGCATAGCTAGGACTATATTGTATCGCTATATGGACAATTCCTAGCAGTGTCTTTATGCCAATTTTCGGCATTTAATTCAAAAGAACCTATAGGTACAACTGCGCAAGTTGATGAACAAAATTGCATTTGAAATTCAAACCGAATTTCTTCTCTCCGGAGGTTAGAATTCGATGCTAATAACTTGAATTTTTCGGCAAGCCATATCTCTTCATGTAGTCATACTAGAGTGATGAATAATTCTGTCTTTTAAACCGGTAATTTAAACTATAGTCTTTGTTCAGCGTGCTTACTTGAACTGGGCTTATATACCAGCTTATAGAACTTTCGTCAGTAACCAAGTATTTTCATAATATATTAAGCCCTTAATTTTTCATAAAGTCCCAAGGAATAGTACTATTTTCTTTAATTTGGAAATACCAACCCAATATTCACCATAATCAGTGTTTAACCAATGACAAAAAAGTTTCTAAACGTTTTCCAATCACGGAAAGATGTAACAACCTCCAATTTGTCTGGAGAAAAAACTACTTCAATAAACGTTCTCAGGCTTTGGAGAGATGTGGAGATTTTTAATTTACCCGACCGGGACAAGAAAGCGGTTCCCTTGTCATCCTTACCCTGTCTACCTTGGGAAAATATCAATGAGCGCAAAAACGATAAGAAAGTACAACGGCATACATTGTTTATAGGTGTGCTCCAGAAGCAAAGAGTGATAGAGCAACTTAACGCGATATTGAAAGTTCCGGTCAGCAATGAGGACTATCAGGAACCGATAATAGGAGAAACCTGCCTGGCAGCTTTGGTTGTTGATGAAGACGGGCGTCCCGACTGGAACAGCTATGTTCAAACCTCCTTTATACATGGGATATATTGTTTGAAGCAACGTAAACCATTTTCCTCTATAAGCACCTTACTTGGGGAGGTTCAGGTCAACTTTGAGACAAGGTTAAATATCGAAAAATTTAGCCACGAAACTACTGGATCGGGATCGTTGAGGAAAGGGGATGTTGTTTCGGAGAAAACCCTGCTTAGAGAGATCAAAGAATTAAAAAACATTGTTGGCTCTTCCTTCGAATTTGAGGAAGAAGTATATATTCTTTCCAAAGAGATTTCAAGGGAAAGCGAGGTAGAACCTCCTTTTTTAAATAGCTTTTATCTGGAGGATCTGAATTTCCTTATTGATAATCCCCAATTGCATAGTGTTGCGCTCAACAAGTATCTCTCATTAAAAGAGGATACCGGAAACCGGCAGGATTTAATTGCTAACAGGGAATTGTTATTAAGGACTTTGAACCCGAACGTCCTTCCACCAGGCAAATGGCCTTCCTCGGTTACTAACGGCCTTTATACGGCGCAACAGGCTGCTATTAATACTATGGTCGCTGAACTTCAAGGCAAAGCGGGTATAATGAGCATTAATGGACCACCCGGCACCGGAAAAACCACTTTACTGTTGGACCTTATTGCCAATGCAATTGTTTCGAGAGCTGAACAGCTAAGCAAACTGAATACTTCAGAGATCTTCAGCCGCAAAGCCCTGAAAGTAGAAAGAGAAAACGGTTTTACCAACTACTACTATAGTTTTGAGGACCCAACCGCTTTGAGCGATCATAGTATAGTGATAAGCAGTAATAACAATGTAGCAGTAGAGAATATAACTAAGGAATTACCCTCCCTGGGAAAAATAGATGAGGATGTATTTGGTGACGAAGCTGATTATTTTTCAGAATGTGCGGGAAGGCTTTTGCAACATACAGATGCTTGGGGCATTTTAGGCGCACCATTAGGCAACAAAGAGAACCGAAGGGCGTTTAAGAAAAATTTTTGGGAGTCCGAAGGTTTACTTCCGGGGTTTCAGCAAATCTTAAAGAATGCACAAGCTGAGGAAGACCAAAGTACTTTTGAAGAGGCATTTGAACAAACAAAAGTTGAATTGTCGGATCTTTTCCGGGAATTTGATAAGTTCCGGACGGACGCATATAACTTTCATAAAACGACAATGTCGGCCGTCCGGGGTAGCCATCACAAAGTTGGGTTAACAAGAAAGCAGTATGACACAATGAGATTTAAATTGGGCAACGAGTATGATATTGCCGACGAAAACATTGTGGATGTCAACTTCTTCAATAAAACACATGAGCAAATACATCTAAGTGCGCCCTATACTTCAGAATATATAAATACCCTTAGGGGGCGTATCCTGCTTAAAAGCTTAAAGCTTCACAGATACGCTATATTGTCCAATGCAAAGCAAATCAAGAACAACCTGCAGCTATTTTTTGATGTCATTAATGGCAGAGCGAAAATTTCAAATAACGATACGCTTACATTATGGAACACTTTCTTTTTTTGTGTACCGGTAGTCTCCACTACGCTTGCCTCTGCCTCCAGGCTCTTCAAAAACTTTAAAAAAGAAACGATCGGATGGTTGCTTCTTGACGAGGCGGGCCAAGCTACGCCACAATCGGTAGCAGGGATTTTATGGAGAGCTAAGCGTTGTATAGTGGTCGGAGATCCACTTCAGATCAAACCTGTTGTTATCCAGCCTGAGCATTTGATCAAAATGCTCAGGGCGAAAAATAATGTGAAAGATGTCTTATGGTCTCCTTTAGCATCCTCAGCCCAATCATTGGCAGATCGTATATCTGCAATGGGGGCACATAAACGGGAAGGCGAGGATGTGATTTGGTCCGGGTTTCCATTACTTACACATCGGCGGTGCGATAATCCTATGTTTAATATTGCAAACAGTATCGCTTACGGTGGGCAAATGGTTAAAGCCAGAAAAGATGCGCCTTTTAAATGTATACTGGGAAAGTCTTGCTGGTTTGACATTAACGGTATACAGGTGGAGGACAAGCATGTGATAAGGGAAGAAATTGAATTTTTGAAAGAGCGAATTGTTGATCTTGTCTCGTCCGGTTATACTAAGAATATCTTTATTATCACCCCGTTTGTTGCCGTCAAAAATGCGTGTGAAGAAGCGGTGGCGCCCCTCAGCGCAATGAGCTCCATGAACCAAGGCAAAATTGAATGTGGCACTATTCACACATTTCAAGGCAAAGAAGCAGAAATTGTCTTTTTAGTATTGGGGAGCGATCCTAAAAAAAATGGCGCCAGAGACTGGGTTACACAAAGTTCCAACATATTGAATGTCGCCGTGACACGCGCCCAAAGAAGAATCTTTATTATTGGTAATGCTAGGCTTTGGGGAAATATGGATTTTATAAAGCAATTCAGCGAATTCATGCCAATAAAAAAATGTGACGTTTAGTGAATAGCCTGGCATCGTTTATGCAATACAATTAGGCTATGGTGGTGAGCAAATGCTCTCCCTTTGCTTTGCGAGACGGTAACCTGTCCGTGAGCTTACGCTATAGCGGTGGCTCAGCGCTGGTGCTACTGACGCTCTATTATCTCGACCTTATCTAGGTCGATTATACTCGTGATCTCATAACCCAGTTCAGACGGAACGATACTCAGTTGCCAACGCTGGATATTTCCTGCAACCGGGCTTTATCCAGGGCGGAAGCAAATGGATCAGGGGCCTGGGAGAAATAAAGTATATATCGGGTCTCTTTGCCGAATTGGTCTTCGACATACAGCCGGAGAAGCCCCAAGCCTTTATCAAAACGATACTGATTGGGAGCAACGCCGCTCTTTATACCTCAAAGATCGATACTATGGCTCAACGAAAGGGCTATCTCTACCTGGCTTCTTTCTTTAAAGGTGTCTGGCCTTGCGTAAAAATGGACGTGACTCAACAATCCGACCAAAACGCCTACCGTTTTAGTAACAGCCCTATGTTTACTTTTGGAGGGTTGGCCTGAACAGCAACTGCGTCAGTTTGTAAACAGCAAGGTAGTTAATGTATCCTCGGTGAATTTTACAACGCTTTAATTTTGAGCTATTATGTGTTCACGAACCGGAATTGGATTTCAGTCTTCACAAACTAATTAAGACCCTATTTTACAGGTTTTTTTTAATTTCGTCGTATATACTATTATTCGCAACTAACATCAATCATGTAGGTTTAGGGGATGCATAATTTTATGGCACTAACGAGCTAAATAAATAATGCAGATGATGGTTAGGTTAAGCAAATTTCAGAAGCCAATTAGCTAAAAATCAGTATATTGTTGTTATATTACAATTTGATTTAAGAAAGGTATATGTCCCAAATTTTAAACGTTGCTCCAATTATATATGACGAGGCATCAATAATAATTGAAAAGATCCCCTACAGCGATGAATTGTTTGATCAACTTCGTCAGTCCCTTACTACACACTTGGTTAAGCGAAGGGATAATTCCATCTTACTTGTTCCATTAACCACCAAGAGCCCAAGTTATGGAGGAGAAAGGCAACTGGTTAATCTGAAGGAGGATCTTAGCATTGTGTCTTCATTAGCTAGGGACTCCATCTTTAGGATGTTGATGTCTAGAAATGTTCATATCTCAGAACTGAATCCGATTAAATATATGGTCGTTGGAAGTGGTAAGAACATTCTGGATGGCTGTCTTCCCCCAAATGTGAAACCTATTAACGGCCTGTGTGTTTTCGCAAGATGGGAAATTGACTTCCGGGTTATTGCACCGAATGGTCAATCACCTTTTGTGAGTATTAGCCTAAATATATCTACGGCACCACGAATTAACTTAAGCTGCCAATCATTGATTTCATCAGGATTTCCATTTACCGGATATTACGTTGGTATTAGTAGAGTCAAAAGAAATAAAGAATTAAAGCCACATTTCTACACAATAGGTAAAGTTACTCGCATCCTTGACAATGGTATGCTAGAATTGGATGATGTTCGCGAAGGCCATTCCTCCTGCGTAGATCCAATTGACGTATTCCTCGAGCCCCGAGAGGATATATTGGAAAATTGCATTCGCCATTTCTACAAGGCTGATGCAGAGCAAATTTTACGCAATCTTGAATTCGTCGCAGGTTCGTTTCACAGGGGAGACCAAAAACTAAGAAAGCTCAATGAAGGACTGAGAGTATTGCAACAATCCAACCTTACCCTTGCGGGGGTTATCCCATTCAAGATTGGTGATTTTTTAACTGACAATCCACAGCAAGCCCGATCATTACAAATAGGTATAGCAGAGAAACCGACCTTTGTGTATTCTTACGGAGGTAGTCAGCACAGTCAGTATAATGATATTGGACTTATGAGGTATGGACCTTATTCAAAGGAATCTTTTTCTCCTGCAAAGCCACGAATATGCGTTATATGTCAAGATCGCAAGAAGGGGCAGGTAGAGTTAGTATTGCAGAAATTTCTTAATGGCATGCCTCCGGTCTCATATGGAAAAGGAGACAGAACATTTGAGTATACTGGTTTAAAGACCAAATACTATTTACAAGATTGCATTCTAGAGTTTTTCGGCTCCAGTGATGATACGGTTGATGGTTACAATAGAGCTATAACCGCAGCCATGCAGGCGGGTTCTATGGGGCAAAACTGGAACTTGGCATTGGTTCAGATAGATGGGAGCTTTCGACTTCGCACAAGGGACCATAATCCTTATTTGACCAGTAAGGCTCGATTTGTGGGACAGGGTATTCCCGTTCAAGAATTTACCCTAGAGGCATTAGGTCTTTCAGATCAAAAAGTTGTATGGTCTATTAACAATATGTCGCTTGCCACGTATGCCAAACTTGGTGGTGTACCTTGGCTATTGGCGGCAGATAGACCAATCGCACATGAACTTGTTTTTGGTATAGGTAGCTCAGTAGCTCAAGATAGCCGTCTTGGAGGAAAAGAACGTATGGTTGGCATAACAACGGTTTTTACAGGCGATGGAAACTATTTCATTAATAATATTTCTGCTGCTGTTCCAGCAGACCAATATTTTCAAACGCTTCTTGTGAACCTTCGTGCTACTATGGTTCGAGTTCAGAGTGCGTATAACTGGCAGCCACACGACACCGTACGCCTAATTTTTCATGCTTTTAAAACCTTTAAAAATGCTGAAGCTGATGTCGTAAAACAAGTTGTTAGCGAGTTGGGGGATTATAATGTTGAGTTTGCTTTTGTGCATGTAGCTGAATCGCATCCATATTTAATATTTGATGTCGGACAATATGGTTTGGGTAGTAGCAAGAAAGGAATTTTTGCTCCGGACAGAGGCAAATATTTACAATTATCAGAGCATACTAGCCTCGTATCTCTTACAGGTCCGCAAGAGCTCAAAAAAAGTAGCGATGGATTACCGGCTCCTCTTCAGTTGATATTACATAAGGATTCGACTTTTAAGGATCTTACTTATCTTTCCAAGCAAGTCTTGAAATTCGGCGCACACTCCTGGCGGAGCTTTACGCCGGCATCAATGCCGGTATCCGTATATTATTCTCAATTGATGGCCCAAATGCTAAGCCAATTAAACGGAGTAAGCCAATGGAGCTCTGACGCATTGTACAATAA
Organism: Taibaiella koreensis; assembly: GCF_003545715.1. Taxonomy (GTDB): domain Bacteria; phylum Bacteroidota; class Bacteroidia; order Chitinophagales; family Chitinophagaceae; genus Taibaiella; species Taibaiella koreensis. The sequence continues at coordinate 350,071 of NZ_QVNU01000006.1, read as the reverse complement.
AATTGGCACAACAAGATGGTTCCTTTAACAAAAAAATTTGCTGGCAATCTTTTGCCGGATTTATATCACGCCTTAACTGAAAAGCTAAGGTTGGTTACTCTTGGCGAAGTAGAAAAAGTATTTATAGCATGGATATTCGAAGGAGATGTGGGACCTGCTAAATCATATTTTCCCAATGGCTACAATGTAACAGATTACCACCATGTTGCTGAACTTTCATATTTAAATGAAGTAGATCCTGTAGGCTGTGAAACTTACCGCACAGAACTTGAAGATGGATTGAACAGAATGTCAGGTAGATCCAGTAAGCTACCTGACGATCAGCCTGCCCCATTTTGTAATGATGCCATTGCAATACTAGGACTTGCTCTTGGTGCTAAGAGGGTCGGTGGGACAATTGAAACAAATATTCGGCGTTGGCTAGAAGGTTTTGTTAGACCAGATAGTGATGTGCTACCGTGGAAACGTCTATTGCTATTCGCAGCGTTGAGTTTTATTGGAGCAAAGCCTAACGAGCGAGATGTTGCAAATTTACAGGACCTTGATGACTTAAAGTTGGCCCTGTTAGCCAAAGGCGCAGCGTTTTGGGAAGAAATTGACCTAGATTCAGCATATCGAACGGCTGTCGGCATGGCCTTAACGGAAGATGCCGAACCAGCAGTAATGGCGTGCCGCGCAGCGGCAATCCGCTACCTTGCAAAGCAGTTGCCAGCAATTTCACTTAGCAAGCCAACAGTAGGCCAAGTAGAAACGATATTAAGCAATATTTCGGTCGGCCTCAAACGTTGGCCTTGGGAAGATAAGGCCAAAACAAAAACGGGCACACCTCAACAATGGGACTTACAAAACGAATATCATATCCAAAGCCTTGCCTATTTTTTATTGGCACCTATTTTTCCTGATATTGAATCCGAGTTTTACTTTGAGCCAGCAGGACAAAGGAACTCACGTGCTGATCTTGGGTTACCTTCTTTACAGCTTGTCATTGAAGTTAAATTTCTACGTTCTAATGGTTCATTTGCTGATATGATTGAGCAAGTCGCTTCAGATGCAAGTTTATACTTCTTAAAGAATTCAGTCCACTCAAAGAAGTATTCACAAATGCTCGTATTGTTATGGGATAATTCCTCACGTACTCAGGAACATCATGAATTTAAAAAGGGAGTTCTGCGGCTACCAAATGTTATAGGTGTAGTGGTAATACCTAGACCTGGAAATATGCAAATTCATTCTAGCGCATAATAATTACAATGTATTTTAATGAATTTATTCCAAAGAAACATCTATTTCTTTTAAGCCTCTCAGGAAATATTCACATTAACCTTCTGATTGGATATTGCTTATGCTAGTATTTACAGTCATTAGCACAAAATTTAGGCGGGATAAGGTTTCATTTGAATTCAATTTTTAAATACAATGGTAATTACAAATTCACAGTTACTTTTCAAGTTAGATTCAGCCTACCGTGCTGTGCCTTAAGTTCTCGACTGGAAATTTTTAAACCTGATTGCCGTTTGGGTTCAAACCCAATCCCCCCTTCCCCGCCTCAAGCGAGAATTTGTTCAATACGGACAGATTCTCGCTTTTTTATTTTCCATTTGATTGTAATACAGCGTATTAAGAGCGACGTAAAGTGTTCGATAAATATTCTGTGATCATACAAAATATAAATATTGAAATACATAATACAAAATTATGTTTTGTCATTTAACTGTATATCAATTACTTATAATAAGTTCATGTTTTCTTAAATATTACTATTCACAAAAATGCTTTTAGTAGTGAGCGGGACTCGAAACCGCCTAGAAATGGTTTGGTCCCACTTTTTAAGGTTAGATGATATCTTTAAGAGTGATTTTTGCTAAACATTTTGGCGAAAATGATAAGAAAATCCAAAACTAAGGCTGTTTGCCGACTTTCCGCTTGGCCTTTCCGGGTCAGTAGTGTCTCTTGTATCCTTGACTGTGTCTGTTCATAGAATGCCTGATCCATAGATTCTGTATAAGTGATACAACGTTCCGGCAAGCGGCTTTGGCTTAAGCTATCCAGATCAAATAGCAAGCCCATATCCGCATTGATCATATCATTTATGCTTAACCCTTCATTGAGAGTAATCGAAGGAGATAATAAAATCTCCATAAGCGTTCTCCTTTCTGATGTGGATAGCGCTGTGAATGTCTTACCAAACTGCGAGAGTTGAAATGTTGCTTTCTTCAAAGAATCTGATTTTGTTCTTGACGCTATTTCGGATCGCTGAAGATCAGTCCCCAGAAGATGGATCTTAGCTTCGCTGTCCTTTTTTAGAAGTTTGTAGTCTTCATCGTCTATATCACCCTTTATCAATAACACCTTTGCTCTGACGATTCTTTCAATTAGTTTGTCGATGGCAGCCGAAATACTTTTTTCGGAAGAAGTGCTGCTATCATAAATATCCCTACGGATATGCCTAAGTATATCCCTGTAGATTTCAATATACTCCGATACTACATTAAGCTTCCCGATTTCCAGCATAAAGTGGGCATTGATTGCGTCGGCTCTCGTACGAAATCTGCAGCGACCATTGCAGTGATAATAGTAGTAGTACTTACCTTTCTTGCCTTTTGATGCACTACCTGTAAGCCGCCTGCCACACTGCGGACAATTGAGAAATCCACGAAACAATAGCATATCATTGGGGCTATTATCTAGGTGAATATTTTTAAGTCGAACTCGGCCTAAGACCTTCTGCACATCTGCGAATAGAGAGTCGCTGACAAGTGGTTCATGCAAACCTTTTGCCAGGAAAGCGGTATCGTTTTCAAAGGCCGGGACAACTATCATCCCCCGGTAAACCGGATTTCTGAGCATCCTCCTGAAATTGGAAATGCTGCATTTTAATCCACTTGCTCTTATCCGCCGATATACCGCCTGAACCGTGCAAAGATTTTCGGCAACCAGTTGGTATGCTCTTCTGATAAATGTTGCTTCCGGCTCCTTCGGGATAATGTCACGCTTTCCATCCGAAGCCAAATGGCATTTATACCCTAATGGCACGTGAGCTGTTCATCGGCCCTCTTTTTTAGCCTTGTGAATGCCTTGCTTTACATTGAGAGATCGCCTGTCGTTTTCTGCTTCGGATGTAGCAAGATACACCCCAAGGATTATCTTGTTTTCCGGAACGGCAAAGTCAAGTTCCTGGTCAATGGCCTGGGGCTGAATATCAAGGTTCCGTAATTGGGTAATCATATAATACGCATCACCGGCGTTCCTGCTGAAACGATCCCATTTTGTGAAAAGGATCAGGTTCGGGCGTGATCGTTTGTTCCGTCTGATTCTGGCCATCATAGCCAACCAGCCAGGCCGGTTGAATGTTTTTGCCGAATAATCCTCGAAAATAGTATCCCAAATGCTAACATCTCGAACAATACAATATCGTGTCAGGCGATCCAATTGACTTCGCTGCGAATAGCCTTTAATTGCCTGTTCATCTGTGCTCACCCGTATATAGAGGTATGCGGTCTTCATACAACATCCTTTCAATCAAAGGATGAAATCTGATGGTTGTTTCCATAAAATAAAATAGTCTTATATTGCCTATATCGAAGTCCGAACCAAACCTAATTTATAAAAAACAGAGTCCTTTGCCATGCCAGCAGACCAAAAAGCGATATTAAGTTTCTGGAGAGCTATCGAAGTATTCAATCTTCCAGATCTGCCTACAGAAGCGAGACCTTTCCAATCCGGGGCACCATTGCCTTGGGAGCTCCCGCGTGAAAATGAAAAAGACCTCAGATGGCATCATATAATCTTTTTAGGCAGGATCCCCAAGCAGGACATAACCACTAAAATTGAAAAGGCGATCTCCTATGTCCGCTCAGAAGAAGAGAAATGGGAAGAAACGATAAGCGGTGATACATGCCTAGCGGCCTTGGTAGTTGACGAAGAGGGACGCTGCAGTCCAGATAATGGCTATATCCAGGCATCTTATATTCATGGTCTGTTATGTCTTCAGAACAATAAACCGCTATCCGTGATTGATGCTGAACTCGAAAAAGTACAAGGAGCCTTTCGAGACAGGTTTGGTATAAATCCGGCAGCCGAACGCCTTGAAGACCTGCGAACCACAACAATTGATTGGAGGCATTTGGACAGAGAACTAAAGGTGTTAGAAGGGGTGGAGATTAAAGACCTGGATTGGGAGCAATTCGTATTTATCAAATCATTTAGATTGTCTAAGCATGCCAAACCAGATACTGCCTTTTTAAACAGCTTTTACCTTAAGGATCTTAATGAACTTATCGCTGGTCAAAGAAAACATGGCAAAGGATTGCAGCAAATGCTGATTAAAGAAATATCTGATTTTAAAAGGACCGATTTGTTAACAGATATAAATGCGTTTTGGAGCAAATTAGATCCTAAAAATATGCCAGCAGGGCGATGGCCCTCCGATCCTAACCATGGCCTGTATAGTGCACAGTTTGGAGCGATAGCCGCTTGCTTGTCGACGCTAAAAAATAACAACGGCATGTTAGGCGTTAATGGACCTCCAGGCACGGGAAAAACTACGCTACTGTCGGATATTGTTGCGGAAGTAATTGTAATGCGAGCGCAAAAACTGCTTAAAAAAGGCGATAAAAAACTTTTCGGAACCTGGCAGAAAATAGAAAGACCCGATTTTACATTCCACCATTACGAGCCTAATGCAGATATCTTTTCCGATGCAGGGATTGTGGTTGCGAGCAATAATAATGCTGCCGTAGAGAATATATCAAAGGAACTGCCTTCCGCAAGTAAGATAGATAGGCATCATTTTCCACAGGCCAATTATTTTGTAGATCAGTCAAAAGATCTCATTGAAGGCGACAGTTGGGGCCTACTCGCTGCAGCCCTTGGCAATGCAGAGAACAAACAAACCTTTAAGAAAAACTTTTGGTATCCAGGTGAAGACAGGATGGGATTCATGAAGTTTCTGTCTTTTCAATATAACAAGGAAAATGATAAAACTGTTGAAAACAGTGATCTCTTTGATAAGACAGCAAACGAACTAACAGCACTGTTGGGTCAATTTGAAAAATTCAGAAAGGAGGCGACGACCTTTCATGTCTTGTTAGGCCAGTACCTTGACGATCTTCAATCGCAGCCTATCGAACAGAACGCACTTAAGAACCTTATAAAGAACAAGACAAAGCTGGAGGAAACCGATCAAATCTTAAACAATGATCTTCAGGCAATAAGCGCTCGCATTTTGTCGCTACAGCGAAGCGTTTCGCTGCATCAAAAGGCCAAACCCAGCTGGTTTTTTATTCAAAAGATACTTAAGACGCCGGCTTACAAACGATGGAAAGAAACAGAAACAATGTATTTATCGAGCCTTGCCGAAAACACCCAAAAACTAATCAGTATACAACGGGAACTGGATAGTCTTGTGCAAAACATAAAATCGATAGTTAGTCAGATTGCCGAAAAAACAAGGCTTGTAGAAACGATCAAAAACCGCCTTATCAAGTACCAAAATCTGAAGAAAGAGTTGCATGAATGGTATGAGATTCCGTTGGAGAATATTCCTGATGATAATCAGATAAAAAACTATTTCCATGATAAAGATGCCTTCCACAGAGTGAGCCCCTGGTCCAGCATAAAAATTAATACACTACGTTCCAATATATTTCTTCTTAGTCTTAAACTGCATGAATATGCTATACTGAGTCATGCCAAACCGTTTTGGAATAACTTGAATTTGTTCATGGAATACCTCGATGGAAAGGTTATTGTGAGTGCTGATATAGCGGAAAACCTATGGAAAACTTTCTTTTTTTGTGTCCCCGTAGTTTCTACCACATTGGCATCCGTATCCAGGTTATTTCAATCGATGGGAAAAGAGAGTATTGGTTGGCTACTGATAGATGAGGCTGGACAGGCCACCCCGCAGTCGGCAGCGGGAATCATTAACCGTTGTCAAAAGAACATTATCATTGGCGATCCCTTACAGATAGAGCCCGTAGTAAGTGTAAATTCCAAACTGGTAAAAATGCTGAGCGACACCTACCATACTGATCTCCTATGGTCACCCCTCCAGAATTCTGTTCAGACCCTGGCCGATCGTACCTCTCCTCTTGGAGCCTGGCTTGGTGAGCAGGACGAGGGAGCTACCTGGATAAGCTTTCCGTTGCGTGCTCACCGGAGATGTAACAACCCGATGTTCGATATAGCGAACAAGATCGCCTACGACGGGCAAATGGTAAAGGTAATGCCAGATGTTCCTTTTGATTGTGAATTGGGCGCCTCTACATGGTTTGATGTTAAAGGAACAACAGTAGAGAACAAACACATAATTGGTGAAGAAATGAAGCTCTTGTTGGAAAAGATTACACGGTTGAAAAATACAGGATCAGAAATATTCGTCATCTCCCCGTTTAAATCGGTAGCAGACAAATGCGCTGAGATTTTCAGAAGCAACAAATTGGTACGTTGCGGCACCATACATACCTTTCAAGGCAAGGAGGCCGATATTGTATTTCTTGTTTTGGGAAGCGATCCGGCAAAACCTGGTGCCAGGGCATGGGCATCAAAAAAACCGAACATGCTTAACGTGGCGCTGACAAGAGCAAAAAGACGGTTTTATGTCATTGGAAATATAAGCTTATGGAAAGGGTATAATTATTTCAGCGAGTTAGCAAAAGAATTACATAACACTTAGGAGCTAATACATAAGGATGCTTTAGTTTCGTAAATTACAAAAGCAGGATTACTTAATTAAAATGCTAAATTGTATGTTTTTTTAAATATAATATCATAATTGTAACCGCCTTCCTTTGTAAAAAGAGCTTACCCAGGCAGTTTATGCTTTTACTGCTAAGGTGAAAATGCATTAAGCCGATGCACTTGATGTTACAATTGAGGAATTTAATATAAACAAACCACTATGGATGCTTTCTTGACGCACAATAGCATTATATCTGACTATCGCAGTTACCTTAAATCCTTTTTGGCGATCGCCGATGGCAGGATTTTGGAAGAAGTAAGCCAGTCATTTGAAGGCTCAGGCTTTATTCCGGAGCCCTTAATCCAGTTCAACCCGGCCTATGTTGAAGGCAAATCACTTTCTGATCTGGCAATTGAAAGCGATAACAAGATTAATAATCAATTGCCCCAGGCTTTAGGAGATTACCGGCTGTTTCACCATCAAATAGAAGCACTGCGGATGGGGCTGGAAGGCAAAGGGTTTGTTGTTACTTCCGGAACAGGATCTGGTAAATCGCTCACTTATCTATCCACTATATTCAATGATATTTTTAATGCGGGGTCCGGCAAAACGAAGGGTGTAAAAGCCATACTGGTTTATCCGATGAATGCACTGATCAACTCCCAGGAAGAAGAGATCAAGAAGTATTCAGAAAATTATAAAAAAGCATCCGGAGCTGAATTTCCCATTTCATTTGCCAAATATACCGGACAGGAAAAAGCAGAGGAGCGGCAAAAAGTAGAACTGGAAGAACCGGACATTATCCTGACCAATTACATGATGCTCGAATTGATAATGACCCGGGCATCAGAATCATGGCTGCGCACATTGTTGAAAAAAAACCTGAAATACCTGGTATTTGACGAGCTCCACACTTATAAAGGTAGGCAGGGTGCAGATGTGAGTATGCTCATTAGAAGAATACATAACCATTGTGATCAGTCCCTTATCTGTATTGGCACCTCCGCAACCATGGCTTCGCAAGGTACACCCGAAGAAAAAAGACAGGCTGTAGCTAAGGTAGCCACTCAGATCTTTGGCACCACTTTTACCCAGGATCAGATTATTGATGAAAAGCTAAGAACCTGTACCGAAGGAAATCTACCCGATGCTATGACGCTGCATAATGCAGTAATGGATGGTATCGATAAAGACGCAGACGAAGCAGCGTTTATACAGCATCCGCTCAGCAATTGGCTGGAGCTAGAAATAGCCCTGAGTGATAACCAGGATAAACTGGAACGCGGAAAGCCCAGATCTGTTCCTGAAATAGCAGAAGCATTAAAAAAAGCTGCTGAAATTGATACTTCCAAAGCACAGATTACCATTACGGATTTATTGCAATGGGCAGAAAAACTCAACGAAAGAAACCGCCATCAGCGCAAATCCTACCTTCCTTTTCGGTTTCACCAGTTTATCGCGCAAACAAGTACCGTAGCCGTTACACTCGAATCCCGTGCACAACGAACGATCACCATTCAATCAGGCCGTTATGTGAAAGATGAAGAGGGTGAAAAACTATTGTATCCGCTCCTTTTTAGCCGCTATTCAGGTATCGATTTTATCTGTGTAGAAAAAGATACCAAGAGCCAGACATTACTTCCTCGTAATCCGGAAGCCGCGGTAACGGTTCTTACACAAAAAGAATTAACCGGAAATCAATTGAATGAACACAATCTTCGCTTCGGCTACCTGATACTGGATGAAGGAGAAGAATTCTGGAGAGATGATCTACTGGACTTGGCGCCCGAAGCCTGGCTGAATAACGCCAATAATGTATTTCGCCCCTACTATGAATGGCATATGCCCCGTCAGATCTATTTTAATGCTGCAGGTCAATATTCTCATCAGCCTATTTATCCACTTAAAGGCTATTACCTTCCTGTGAAATTAAGGGTAGACCCTACAGCAGGTATTTTTTACGAAGATTCAAAAACCAACGAAAACACCAAACTGATGAGCTTGGGACACGAGGGCCGGAGCACCGCCACCACCATCATGTCTTACAGCATTATAAAATCGCTGCTCCAACAAGGGGAAAAAACAGCGGATCAAAAGCTGCTCAGTTTTACCGACAATCGCCAGGACGCTGCTTTACAGGCAGGGCATTTCAACGATTTTATTGCCACAGTACGTCTTCGTGCCGGCTTGTACCAGGCAGCACAAAAAATCTCGGATGGCCTGGACATTAACAATATTGCCGAAAAAGTACTGGAAGAGCTGAAATTAAAAGAAACGGACTATGCACATCCTAATTTTGTGAGCAAAGATCCTGATTTTCCGGAGCTGGAAAATGAAAAGGCTATACGCATTTATATCCTTATCCGCATTTTCCAGGATCTGAAAAAAGGCTGGCGCTATACCTTACCCAACCTGGAGCAAACAGCTTTATTGCAGGTAGATTATAGCCGTCTGGACAAATTGATTAGCCTGGACGAAAAATTCCGCGGACTGCAATTGCTGGATCAGGCTGCCCCCGAAAAAAGGAAGCATATCCTTATCCAATTGCTCAATTATTTCCGAACCAATTTTTCTATTTATCACCGCTACTTGTCGGAGGAAATAACAGAAGTGGAAAACCTGTTGCGCAACCGCCTGGATGAAAATAAACTCTGGGCCCTGGATCATAATGAAAAGATAGACCGCCCTACTTATTTGGTTTCGGCAGTACCCGGACGTAGCACTCAAAGAGGCGTGTACTTTGCTTCTATGGGTTCAAGATCAGGTATAGGTAAGTTTTTTAAACGGGAATTCAGAGAAGCCGATATTACCTGGCTCAACCAGGATCAGTTCAGGAAGTACATCGAACAGCTTTGCGACCTACTGGTAAGCACTACTTTCCTGATCAAACAAGAAAACTTGCGAGGCGAACGAGGCATGATCAATGGCTACCTTTTGCGGTCTGACTGTTTGCGTTGGCAAGCGGGAGATGGTAGTACAGTACCCACTGACAATACCCGAATGAACACCTATCGCCCCCTACAGATAGCTCCCAATCCTTTTTTCAAGGAATTGTACCAAACCAATTTCCAGCAATTCGGCAGGGAATTGATGGGGCGTGAACATACTGGTCAGCTCAATGCAGAAACCCGCATTCAGCGGGAAGAGCAATTCAGGTCCGGCAAGCTGGCCAGCCTGTACTGTTCCCCTACTATGGAACTGGGCATTGATATTGCCAACCTCAACATTGTGCATATGCGTAATGTGCCACCCAACCCGGCCAACTATGCACAACGTAGTGGCCGTGCCGGACGTAGCGGGCAAACAGCTGTAGTCATTACTTATTGTTCTGCCTGGTCGCCTCACGATCGACACTATTTTAAAGAAGCAGGTAAGATGGTGGCAGGTGCTGTAGTGCCTCCCCGGATCGATCTGGCGAATGAAGAACTGTTGAGCAGCCACTTCAATGCTTTTATATTAATGGAGCTGTCCCTAAAAGAAGTAAAGGTTTCCGTATCAGCATTGCTGGATATCAGCAACGATCAGGTTATTGCGGTAAAAGCAGCCCTTTTAGCCAGCATTGATCATGGGATACAAACACAAAAAGGACGCTGGATAACCGAGTTTAAACAAATAGTAAAGACAATTGCGACTGATTTAGATAAAACTTCCTGGTATACGGATAATTGGCTCGAGCATAAAACGAGATCTTTTAAAAAGGATTTTATCAAAGCCTTTGACAGGTGGATCCATTTGTATAAAGCTGCTCGAAAAATGATCAACGAAGCTCGGGCCATCCTTGACGATGTGACGATAAAGCAGGACAGCGATTTGAATAAAGATGCTAAGCGAAGGCATAATGCCGGATTAAAGCAAGTTGAATTATTGCTGAACGACAGTAATAGAGAGTCAGGAAGTGAATCCGAGTTTTATGTTTTCCGTTACCTGGCTGCCGAGGGTTTTCTACCCAGTTATAACTTCACCCGTCTACCGGTTCGAACCTTTGTGGGCTATAAACATGCCAGCCAGGGTGAATATATTTCTCGTGCCAAAGGTGTGGCTTTAAGAGAATTTGCCCCGCAGAATATCCTTTACCACAATGGCAGCAAATACGAAGTAAACCGGATGAACCTGCTCAATCCCGAAGAGCTGCAACGAAAAATAAAAATCTCTCATAGTACTGGCTATGCCTTTCTTGACGATGAGGCCGAATGGGCCAATAATGATCCCATTACACATGCCGAATTAAAGGGAGGCAATATGGAGTATAAGCGAAACCTCATCGAGCTAAGTGAATCGGAAGCCAGACCCAGAGAACGGATCTCCTGTATTGAAGAAGAACGCTCTTCCAAGGGCTATAAAATCGAAGAGTATTTTCACTACACTTCCGGTATAGAGAATTGCAAACAGTCTGTGATCAAAAAATCGGGAGCCGAATTATTGAAACTGATTTACGGCCAATCCACCGATCTTATTTCACTCAACCGGCAGGCAAGGCGGGCAACCAGTGAAGGATTTGCGCTGGACACTAGAAACGGCAAGTGGCTTACACAGAAAGAACTAGAAAACCCAGATACGCTTGCAGCAAAAAGAGAGGTATTACTTTTTGTAAAAGAAACAGCCGATACGCTGTACCTGCAACCTTTGGCTAACCTTCAATTGAGCCCGGCACAGACCATCAGCCTGAGCTATGCGCTCAAAAGAGCAATAGAGATCAAATATCAGGTGGAAAGCAGCGAGATCGGCATTAGCATCATGGGTAATCCCGATACGCCCAACCTGTTGATCTTCGAAGCCGCACAAGGCAGCCTGGGTATCCTTTCCCAACTGGTGGCAGACCCCGCACAGTTGAAAGATCTATTTGCAACGGCCTACCAGGCAATGCACTTTGATCCTGAAACACGTACAGAAACAGCCTATGGCCAAACACTGCCACGTGCTTCTTATGAAGATCTGTTAAGTTATTATAACCAACGCCATCACGACATTCTGGACCGGCATTGCATAAAGGAACCGCTGCAACACCTGATGGATTGTGACGTATCGCCACTAAATGAGGGCAACGATTATGAGCAACAATACCAGGCATTGTTGCAAGCTTATGATAAGAACAGCCATTCAGAATTGCCTTTATTGAAATACCTGTACCAAAATAAGCTGGCCCTGCCCCATAAAGCCCAGGTAAATATGGATGACTACTACATCAGTGTGGACTTTGTGTACAATACCACTAACGGCCCTGTATTGGTGTTCTGCGATGGATCAATCCATGACGAATCAATTTTACAGACACAGGACGAACATAAACGAAACCTATTAAAAGATGCCGGCTACGATGTATTGGTATGGCATTACCGGACCCCGATAGAAGAATTTATTAATACACGAAAAGACATTTTCAGAAAACAAGGATAATATGCCTCTAACCACTGAACATAAACCCGGCACCCTGGTACATTATCGCCAACGAGATTGGATGGTATTACCTTCCGATAATGCTGACCTGCTTTGCATCCGCCCCCTGGGTGGTTCGGAAGAAGAAACCACGGCGGTATATTTACTCCTTCAGCTTCCGGCCGAAAAGATAGCAACAGCACAATTTCCGGCACCCCAGGCCACAGAAATTGGCTCTTTTGATACCGCACGGCTTTTATACGATGCCTTCAGGTTATCGTTTCGCAATGCCTCCGGGCCTTTCAGGTGTATGGGTAAGTTATCTTTCAGGCCCAGGGCTTACCAGCTGATCCCATTGGTAATGGCTTTAAAGCTCGATACACCAAGATTATTGATTGCCGATGATGTTGGTATTGGCAAAACCATTGAAGCCCTGATTATTCTCAAAGAATTGATGGAGCGGGGCGAAGTAAAACGATTTGCGGTGATCTGCCCACCACACCTCTGTGAGCAATGGCAGCAGGAACTAAAGGACAAACTGGATATCGATGCTGAGATCATCCGCTCCAGCACAGCAGCCAAACTCGATCGTCAATTGCCCGACGACCGGAGCGTATTTCACCATATGCCCTATCAAGTCATATCCATCGACTATATCAAGGCAGATAAACGGCGTGGCATTTTCCTGAATGATTGCCCGGAATTTATTATTGTAGATGAAGCCCATACCTGCACCCTGCCATCGGGTTCCAAAAGTAAATCGCAGCAACAGCGTTATGCTTTACTATATGATTTAGCTGCCGATCAGAAACGGCAGATTATACTATTGACTGCAACACCCCATAGTGGTAAAGACAGCGAATTTGCCGCTTTGCTGGGATTGTTAAAACCGGAATTTGGCAAGCTTCACTTTGATAACCTAGAGCGAAAAGAACGCGAAAAAATAGCCCGTCATTTTGTACAGCGAAAGAGGGAAAACATCCGGCGCTGGCTAAATGAAAAAACAGATTTTCCCGAAAGAGATTCCAAAGAAATAGGCTTCTTCTTAAATGAAGATTATCAGCTTTTCTACAACAGCCTGTTGCAATTTGCAAGGGGCATTTCGGCAGATGGGGCCACCAATGAGCAAACCAAGCTATTGCGTTCCTGGGCTGCCATATCGTTGATAAAGGGCGCCATGAGCAGTCCGGCTATGGCCAGGGAGATGTTGCAACGCCGCAGGGAAAAACTGGACGAGGGTATGGCTGAATTAACCGGTGAAGAACCGATCGAACTCAGCCTGTTTGAAAACCTCGAACAGATAGAAGATATGCCGAGACAGGATATTGTAGAAGCGATCGCTTTTTCCCAAAGCGAAAAGACAACGCTGGAAGTATTGTATCAGCAGGCTGATGTCTTATACCGGAATCACTCCGATCAAAAGATAGAAGTAACCATCAAACTAATAAAGCAATGGATAAAAGAAGGATACGACCCAATCGTATTTTGCCACTATATACCTACAGCCAACTATGTGGCCGAGCAATTGAAAGCAGCCCTTCCCAAGAATGTACACGTTGAGGCCATCACTTCCGAGCTGGCTGATGAGCAACGGCGCGAGCGGATAGATATCATGAGCACTGCTACCCGGCGGGTACTGGTGGCAACAGATTGCCTGAGCGAAGGTATTAACCTCCAGGAGCATTTTACCGCGGTACTGCACTACGACCTGCCCTGGAATCCCAATCGGATTGAACAGCGGGAAGGCCGGGTGGATCGTTTCGGACAAGCTGCCCCTACCGTAAAAACCTATGTTTTATATGGCGAAAACAATGAAATGGATCTGTTCATACTGGAAGTATTGATCCGGAAAGTACGCGACATTCAGCGATCTACCGGAGTGTCCATTATTATCGGCGAAAACAGTAAGTCTATTATGAGCGAGGCCGCACAACGCCTGTTGCGCAGCGACCGGAAACAAGGAGGAAAGCAGCAGCAGCTATTTCAGGATACCGAAGAGGTCATCACCAATGAGCTGGAACTGGCCCGTAAACGTGGTGAAAACATACGCAGTATTTTTGCACACGAAACCGTTGATCCCAATACGATCAAAGCAGACCTGGAACAGGTAGACGAAGCCATCGGGGATTTGCAGAGCCTGGCCCATTTTGTAAGCAGTACCGTACAACAATTAGGCGGTGTTTGCCAGCCGGACGGACAAAATGGCTATACGCTGCAACCAGATAACCTACCGGCCCACATCAGGGCTTGCTTTAAACAGCAAGGCCCGATAAAAATAAGCTTTGCATCACCAACCCCTAAAGGATATACCTACATCGGGCGAAACCATAAATTTACCGAAATGCTATGCCAGTTTCTCATTGCCCTCTCTTTTGAACCAAAGCCTAACTATGGTAAAATAGCCCGGGTATGTGAAATACAGACGGATAGCGTGGTTACCAAAACGGTACTGGTAATGTTCCGCGTAAGAAATGTAATTAAAGAAGTGAACGCTTCGCGGGAAAGCATTGCTGAAGAAATGTATCTGTGGGGTTACCAAAGCATAGCCGACAATATAGAAGTCCTGGATTTTGCTACTGCAAAGAACCTTTTAATCCAATCAAAAAGCTTAAGCAACCTATCCATAGATCGCCAACAAAACAATATAGCCGAAGAGTTGCAACGCTTTGCTGCTATGAAACCACATTTTATGGACTTAGCTAACCTGCGGGCAGACCAGCTCGTAGCTGCTCATGCACGGTTTAAAGAACTGGTAGGCGGCCGCCGTTATGAGAAAGCTACTCCTGTACTACCCCCAGATGTAATGGGTGTATACCTGTTAATGCCTAAGCCTAAAGACCTATAAGATTATGACATTTACTTCCATCCTGATACAAGGTAATATATTAAGTACCGAAGTGCTGGACAAAATCCGCACGGAGGACATCCGTTTCCAAACATCCAAAGACTTTCGCCTTGCTCCCAATACCACAGTAAGGGATGAGATCAGCATTGCCTGGTCTCTGGCAACATCGCACTGGGAAGTGTTTAAAAAGAAAAGGGAGCAACTGGGGGAGACGGAAAGCGGCACATCCGAAACACGTAAATACTGGATGCTACCCTTGATGAGTCTGTTGGGTTATGAATTGGGTAGCGCAACAGCCGAACTGATCAATGAGAAAAGCTATGCCATCAGCCATAGAGCAACCAATCTTGATAATTTCCCCGTTCACATTATTGGCGTTCAGCAATCACTTGACAAACGGGCCGATACAGGTGGCCCAAGATTGTCGCCACATGCCTTGGCGCAGGAGTACTTGAACAATCAGGAGCATTTATATGCACTGGTGAGTAACGGCAAGTTTTTACGCCTGTTGCGTGATGCCACTCGTTTAAGCCGACTCAGCTACCTGGAGTTCAACCTGGAGCAGATCATGGAAGAGCAGCTTTATACGGAGTTTGCGTTACTGTTCCGCTTACTGCATGCCAGTCGCATGCCTCAGCAGATGGATGCCGGTCCGGACAGTTACCTGGAATATTATCACCTGGAAGCCCTGGCACATGGCGGCCGCATACGCGAAAAGCTTAGCCTTGCCGTAGAAACATCCATTAAAGAAATAGCGAACAGTTTTTTACACCACAAAACAAACGAAAACCTACAGGAAGCAGTTGCTACCAATTCCATAAGTGCAAAAGACTATTATATCTATAATCTCAGGGTTATATACCGTCTCCTTTTCCTGATGGTGATTGAAGAACGAAAATTGGTTTTCCCAGAGACAAGAAATGCTGAATTGGAAGCCAAACGTAAAATCTATTATGATTATTACAGCGTCAGGCGCATCTGTAGCCTTGCCGGTAAACGGGTATTTGTAGAGCCCGAAAAATGCGATCTCTGGCTTTCTCTTCAAACTTGTTTCTCCCTGTATGAGCAGGATAGCTATGGCCGGGCATTGGGTATAGCCCCCCTGGGCTCAGGTCTTTTTGCGCCCGATGCACTAGGTATTCTGACGGGACAAATGCTCAGTAATCAACATTTATTGAGCATACTCCGGCACCTCACCAACTTCATCAATGAATCAGGTCAACTGGTTCGTGTAAATTATGCCGATCTGGACGTAGAAGAATTTGGTTCCGTGTATGAAGGCTTGCTGGAATACGAACCCGAATTTAGTGGCGGGATGTTTATCTTCAAACAAGGTACCGATCGCAGCAAGAGTGGAAGTCACTACACGCCCGAAGAGCTGGTTAAGCCATTGATACAACACTCTCTGGAACACCAGATACAAGACAAGCTGAAAATGCCCGACCCGGAAGCCGCTTTGCTATCTTTAAGAGTATGCGATGTGGCTTGTGGCAGCGGGCACATCCTGTTGTCTGCCGCTCGGAGAATAGGCTTTGAACTGGCCCGTTTACGCAGCGGAGAAGACCAGCCATCGCCAACAGTACAGCGCCATGCTATCGGTGATGCCATACGAAATTGTATCTATGGAGTGGATAAAAACCCATTAGCAGTTGAACTCTGTAAGGTGGCCATGTGGCTGGAAGCACACGAACCGGGTCAACCGCTTAATTTTCTGGATCACCATATTAAATGCGGCGATGCCATAGTTGGACTGGGTATTAGGGAAGAACTGGAAAACGGAATTGCTAACGAGGCTTTTAAGACATTATCAGCCGATGATAAAGAAATTGCTGCCGGCTTGCTTAAAAGGAACAAACAAGAGCGTAAGCGCATGGAATCGGCCCAGGCTGCACAGCAATTAACTACCGATGCGCAAGTGGATACGACTTTGCAGGAAACAATGGCTGTGTATAAAACATTTAGTCACCTGCCTGAAACCACGCCGGAAGAGATTAACAGAAAAATCAAAGCCTATAAAAGATTTGTGGACAGCAAGGGTTTTACCTTTTTAAAAACGATGGCCGACCTGCAGGTAGCCCAGTTTTTTATTCCTAAAACCGAAAGCAACAAGCAAGCATTGATAACCGATGCCGATTACCGTCTGATATTAAGTGGGTATAAAGGCTGGCAGATCCCTTCAACGGCAAAAGCGGCCGCTGTGGCACTTGAAGAGCGTTTTTTTCATTGGTTTATTGAGTTTCCTGAAGTGTTCAACGAAGGCGGCTTCGATTGCATATTGGGCAATCCACCATTTTTAGGCGGGCAGAAATTAAGTGGAAATTTTGGAGATCCTTTTTTGGAATTTATCAAACACCAGTTTGCACCGATAGGCGCAGTCGATCTCGTTACCTATTTCTTCAGAAGAATATTTTCCATTATAAAAAATGGCGGTTTTCAATCACTGATATCTACAAATACCATTGCGCAAGGCAAAGCCAGAGAAGGTGGTTTGGACTTTATTGTAAACAATGGTGGAACCATCAACCATGCCATACGAAGCATGCGTTGGCCTGGTGTAGCCGCAGTAGAAGTCTCTTTAGTAACTATCATCAAAGGCAGTTGGGACAAAAAGTACTTTTTGGATAATAAACTGGTACAAACTATTACCCCTTATTTAGATGATTCCCTGGTGATAGGAAATCCATTTCCTCTGAAGGCTAACGCCAAGAAGAGTTTTCAGGGCAGTATTGTATTGGGTAAGGGGTTTGTGCTTAGCCCAGAAGAGGCCAAAGAACTTATTGCCAAAGATCCACGTAATAAGGACGTGCTATTTCCATATTTGAATGGAGATGACCTGAACAACGACCCGGAACAGAGGCCTTCTCGCTGGGTGATTAATTTTTTCGATTGGAGCGAGGAAAAAGCACGGACCTACCCGGATTGCTTTGAGATTCTTGAAGAGCGTGTAATGCCAGAGAGGCAAAGATGGAAAACAGACGAGGAAGGAAACGAAATCATAGGTACTTATGCATTGCGCAAGCCCCTACCACAGAAATGGTGGATTTATGGAGAGAAGCGCCCCGCATTATACGAGACTATATCTCAGTTAGACCAGGTCATGGCGGTTGCCCTGACAAGTAAAACCGTTGCAATTACTTTACTACCCTCTAATCAAGTATTCTCTCATTCATTAGGCCTTTTTGCTTATAATGATTTTGCTTCCTTTTGCGTTATACAGTCTACAATTCACAATATATGGGCTTGGTTATATGGCTCATCTATGAAGAGCGACCTGAGGTATACTCCTTCAGTTTGTTTCGAAACATTTCCGTTCCCGTTAAAGGTTTCTGATAAATATATAGAACAAATGAAATTTATTGGGAATAACTATTATGGGGCTCGAAAGACATTAATGAAAGAAGCCCAAATAGGTTTAACCAAAGTTTACAACCTGTTTCATGCGAAAAAACTTCAAAAAATAAACGGAGAAGAAAAAAGTTTCACGGACAATTCTTTCTTAAAAGAATTTGGTAAAGAATCTATATTTCTTAAAAAGCACTTGGAATTTATTGAAGGTATTACTCATGATGGAGTAGTCGAGCAAATAGAGTTCTTAAGATTATTACATGTTAAAATGGACATAGTAGTTTTAAATGCTTACGGTTGGAATGATATTCAATTGAAACATGATTTTTATGAATTAGAATTTCTTCCAGATGGCGACAAAGTGCGGTTTACTATACATCCCTTGGCACGCAAAGAAATTTTAAAACGATTGCTCATGTTAAATCATCAACTGCGAGCATTTGAACAGTGTAAACCAATTATTAATAAAGCGGATTTGCAACAGGAGAATATTTCCACGCTCTTCTAGCCATCAATTGGATTAGTAAATAAATTAAGTGAATCAGACAATTTTTGTAACCTATTGTTGCCAGTAGTTGTTTTTGCAGGGGCTTCAGTAATATGTCGTTCTTGATTTAATATTAAAAGACGTTTAAGTATTTCTCGTCGTGCATCGGGATGTATAGAGAGTCGAACACGATCATTTTCAGGCAAATACTCTATGTCATAAAAATCGTGTTTCAATTGAATATCATCCCAATTGTACGCTTTTAGAATAAATTTATTTATGTCAAAATGAAGTTTACGTAATTGTAAAATATCAGAATACAATTCATGTGTAGTTTCGAGTTTAGGATTATGAAATAGGTTATATAATTCTGTTAAACCCATATTAGCTTTAACCATTAAGCTCTTGCGAAAATTAATTAAAGAGTTTCCTATTTCTTCTAGGTTGTTCGATTCTGTTTTTGGAAAGGGGAAAGATTCAAATGCTTTACTAGCAGAATATCGTAATGTTGAAGCACCCATTGTCGAGCTGTTCTTCCAAGCCCATGCGTCATGGATTACAGAAGAGAGGATCGTAAATTGACTATAGGAACTCAATGCAATAACCACTATTGAATCTGAGAAGACAATATTTATCGGTTGAAAATCCGGAGTTAAATGTTTGGAATATCGATTTATTACCATGACCTGGTCTAACTGAGATATGGTCTCGTATAACTCGACACCTCTTCTGTAAAATTGCCACCATTTGTTTCTACCCATATTATTATTGGGTCTTTGCCTCTCTGGTTTCACAAGACGTTTTACAATCTCAAAGCAATCTTGATAGGTACTTGCTTTCTCCTCCGACCAATCAAAAAAGTTTATTATCCAGCGAGAAGCCTTCTGTTCAGGATTATTATTAAGATCTTCTCCATTTAAATATGGAAACAACACCTCTTTATTACGAGGGTCTTTCGAAATCAATACTTCCGCGTCTTTTAAGGAAACAATAAACCCTTTGCCTAACACAACACTTCCCATAAAGCTTTTACCATAATTCTGCTTCAGAGGAAATGGATTTCCTATCACCAGGGAAAATCTTCAAAGTCCACTAAAAGCTCATAAAATCAGTTAAAATAATTCCTCATTGAAATTATATTGGTTATTTAGACTTCAGAAATACTTCATAAGAAAATATGACAACTCGTATAACCTACAATTTCGTGCTCAAACCAGAGGTAAATAAAAATGGCCTTAATCCTATATACTTAAGAGCATTTCAATACGGAAAGAAAATAGAAATGGCTACCTCGGTAGCATTATCAAAAGAAGACTGGTCTGAAAAGAAACAGCGAGTAAAGAGGCGGAATCTTGCCCATGAAAAATATAATGCTATTTTGGAAGCCTTTGAGAAAAAAGCGCTGAAAGTTATCTTGAACAACTTTGTGCACGAAAATACGCCTTTGACCTTAGGCCAGTTTAAAGATTATATGCACTCTGCAGGACAATCAGAAGAGAGCTTTACCAATTACATTCTTCATTACCTGAATGAAAACAAAGCCCGTCTAAAGTTGGAATCTTGGTGGAGCTATAAGTCGCAGATAACAAAAATGTTGAAGTTCAAAAAGGAAGTTGCTTTTGCAGACATCAACGAGAAATTTATTAACGATTATCATCACTATATGCTACATGTGCTACATAATAATGAAAATACCGCAAGTAAAAGTCTTCGTTCCCTTCGAACCTTCGTTAATATCTCCATGCGGTATGGGCACATTAAAAACAATCCCTTCAAATATATAACAATTAAAAAAGTAGACGGGAAGAGAGACTTTCTTACCTCTGAAGAATTGAATAAACTGGCACAAGCCTACCTTACAGGTGAAATTGTGGATGTCAAGGAAAAAGAGATACTACAATATTTCCTGTTTTCCTGTTATACTGGTTTGCGGTACTCAGACCTAAAGGGACTTAAAACATCGTCAATTGAAGGAAACAGTCTACAGATAAAAATGCATAAAACTGGGTATATGGTAGGTATCCCATTAACAAATAAAGCCTTGCAGCTACTTCCTGAGCCTTCCAAGTCTCAAACAGTATTCCGCGTGTATTGCAATAAAGTCACCAATCGTATTTTAAAAGCATTCGGACAGCGATACAACATCCCTAAAAAACTGACTTGTCACGTAGCAAGACATACTTTTGCTACCGTATCTATAACCTTAGGTATTCCCATTGAAGTGGTCAGCAAATTGCTTGGTCATACTAATTTAAAGACGACTCAGGTTTACGCTAAAATTGTAGATAGTGTAAAAGAGAGAGAAATGACGAAATGGAATAGCTTATGACTGGTCAATTGATCGCTTAAATTAATACAGGCACTTTGTTAGCACTTCTTAAAATGTTCGATAACTCTCCCGTCCACTATCTTACTCCTTCAGAAAATTATACCTTGGGCCCTCCCTTTTTTCTTTTTCTAATAGCGTGACTGTCTAAAGGATTATTTTGACATGTTTGGTCTAATTTTATATCTGGCTTATTATCAATTAATTTATTTAAGTCGATGCTATTTATAAAGGTCAAAAGCGGCACAAGGGGTTCGATTGTAGCCCCGTCCATTCCGCAGAAGCCTCACAGAAATGTGGGGCTTTTTTGTTTATGGTAAGTTTTGTTTCTCGCGGCGCACGCAGCGGCGCGGTGGAATGGGAAAATATATAGCCATGCGCAGATTCTGGCTTTACTGCCAGCCCTAAAAACAACGCTACTCAGTTTATAGTTGGTTAGCATGCCGCCTTGTAATGGTCCCAATGATGTCGGGACAGGTTCGTTTCCATCCAGTCCGCAAAGGCCTCACAGGTATGCGTACGCTCAATAAGCCAGACATTTCCTGAGATGATATTGCGTATAGTTGGTTTTTGCTTTTGGTGAAATAGGCAACACCGTTGGGAGGCGAGGTTAATCCCACTGAAAAAAACTTTCAGTAGCCGGTGCGACCTTTACGGCTCACAAAAAAAGAGCCATATGAAACGAAAAAAAATTGCCCTGGGAAAGAAGCTGATGCTCGTTAAAGACCAAATAGTCGATCTGAGCAAAAGGGCACATGTGCTGGGAGGTGGAGACTCTGCAGCCATAAATTGTGCCACGAATCCACCCGGAGAATCGTGTGCTGCCAACTGTCCTACGCTGCAGGACTCGCTTGTAATGGCTAATTGCGGTACCAAGCCATTTACGTATCATCCCGGGCAAATATGCCAGTCGCCCGAAACAAACGACTGCCAGCCTTTAAGCCAGATATGTTTAAACACGTATACTTGCCTTTACTGTATGTAGAGCCGATGGTATTAAGGAGTGTTTCCGGTACAGCCGTCTATGCGCCCCGGCCGGCCTTGCAAGATTGTTTTGAAATAAAAAAGGAGATCGATTGATCTCCTTTTTGTTGTTTCTAGTGACCGCGTCAGGATTCAAACCTGAAACCTTCTGATCCGTAGTCAGATGCTCTATTCAGTTGAGCTACGCAGCCATTCCGTTGATGGGAGTGCAAAGGTAAATAATTTTTTAACTTCGCAGCAAATTTTTTTCTCTTTTTTTTCAAAAAAACCATGAATATCGAGATCTGGTCTTTAGGTAAAGGTAACGAAGATTTTATTGAAAAAGGGCTGCAATATTATTTTCAGAAGACAAAGCCCTGGAACCCGGTATCCCTGGTTATTCTTCAGCCGCCACGCAAGGCCGCTTCTACAGACGTAGCACGTGTCAAGCTGATCGAGGAAGAAATGATATTGAAACGGCTGCAGCCCGGGCACTACCTGGTATTACTCGACGAGCGGGGCAAAGCCCTGGACTCGCCGCAGTGGGCGAAGCAATTTCAGCAATGTATGAACCAGGGTGTCAAAACATTGGTACTACTCATTGGAGGCGCCTTTGGGGTTACCGATGCGGTAAGAGCAGCCGCCAGGCAAACATGGTCCTTGTCTGCTCTTGTGTTTCCCCACCAGATGGTGCGGCTTATCGTGGCCGAACAGGTATACCGGGCCTTCAGCATCCTCAACAATTCTCCCTATCACCACGAATAGATAAGGATCATACCATTTGCCGGGCTTTCAGCTCCAGGTACTTGTTGATTACATCGACGGTAAGCTCCTGAGGCGTAGTGAGCACCGAGAGAATGCCATGACGGCGCAGCTCTTTGACGATCTGCTTCTTTTCAAAGCTGAAGCGGTCGGCGATGGTTTTGATATAGATGCCTTCCAGCGAATCGGGATGGGCATCGTGTATTTCTTTCAGCAGGGTATTTTCAAAGAAGACGACACAAAGCAAATGGCGCGATGCCAGCTTACGCAGGTAGGGTAGCTGCCGCTCCAGCGACGACATGGTCTCAAAATTGGTAAACAGCAACAGGAAGCTGCGCTGCGACAGTTTGTGGTAGATCGCTGTGCCCAAGGCCTCCAGGCTGCTGTCCTTAAAGTCGGTCTGCTGCCGGTACAAGGCTTCGTTGAGCTTGCTGATCTGCATATGTCCGCGCTCCGAAGCGATGATATCGTTCACTTTTGCGCCAAAAGTGATGAGCCCCGCGCGATCCTGCTTCAGCAAGGCGATATTCATAAAAATAAGCGCTGCGTTGATCGAGTAGTCGAGCAGGCTCATGCCATCGAAGGGCATCTTCATCGTGCGGCCTTTATCGATAATGCAATAGATCTGCTGGCTGCGGGCATCTATAAAATTATTGACCATCAGGTTGCCCCGCCTTGCTGTGGCTTTCCAGTTGATGGTGCGTATATCGTCGCCCTGAACATATTCCTTGATCTGCTCAAACTCCATGCTATGTCCCAGCTTCCGGGTCTTTTTAACGCCGATATACTGATTGCTGTCGCTCAGGGCCAATAGCTGGTATTGCCGCAGGTAACGGGTGGAGGGGTACACCTTGATGGCTTGTGTAGCCGGAATAATGCACCGGCGCTCCAGCAAGCCCAGCGGACTGCTTACATAGCCCAGTATGCGACCGAAAATATACTCTCCCCGCGCCACCGGCCTGAGGCTATAGCCCGCCGTTTGCTTTTTGCCTGCCGCCGCACGCAGCTTCAGATTAAAGTCCCGCTTCTGGAATTGCACAGGCACTTCATCGATCAGCCTTATCGCTACGGCAAAGGGAAAGCTGCTCACCAGGCCTATGCTCACAGGGTTTTCCTCGCCAAGGTTCAGCCGCTCATTCACGATACGTTGCGCCTGAAGCCCGCGTTTGCCGGCAAACAGGAGCACATAGTCCATTACCGTAAGCGCTGTCAGCACCAGCAAATACACGAGGGCGGCATACCAGAGAATAGTTATAAAGAAAGCAGAGAGAAACAGGAATATGCCTATGATCAGCAACAGGTACCAACGGTTATGGACAAACAGGTCGGCGATATAGTTCTTCTTCATGAACGGCGCATTGGGGCAAAAAATAAAGCCCTTGCTAAAAGGGCTTTACAAACATAAGTATTTTATGCCGGATTATTTGGTCCAT
The DNA here is from genome assembly GCF_003545715.1 of Taibaiella koreensis. GTDB lineage: Bacteria > Bacteroidota > Bacteroidia > Chitinophagales > Chitinophagaceae > Taibaiella > Taibaiella koreensis. Next base: position 325,855 of record NZ_QVNU01000006.1, on the reverse strand, counting down.
ATGGAGGCATTGGTAGCGCCACCCATACCGAATTCGTTGATGCTGCCATCAGACGAGGTTACGCGGTAAGAAAGCACCAGCTTTCCGTGCAGGCCGTAAAAAGCTTCGGGAACGGCATAGCCTTTGCCTTCGATCACTTTTTCGTCCTCACCTACCTTAACGGTTTGGCGGGCGATATAAATAGTATCGCCTTTCACGGTAGCATCCACTACAGGATTGAACAGGTTGTAGAAGTTGCGGATGATCACGCGCTCAATAGCAGTACCATTTTCGATAGAAGTAGCATATTGAGCAGGGTTGCTGGCGGTACCATCTTCGGTAACGCGCCATGCACCTTTAAACTTGTCGCGGGTAATGGTCTCGCAACGCTCTCCCTCATAACCTACCGGGCACTGGCAAGATCCGTCGTCCTGACACACGCCACCGTAAGCACAAACCGTAGCTTTACATTTATCCTCTTTACAGGAAGTAAGCGTCATCGTAGAGAAAATGGCGAAAACGCCCATTGCTGTAAGTAAAAAAGTCTTCATCAGGTTGCGTATATTTTTAATTTAACTTAAAACAGAATTAACCGGCGGCTACACCGTTTTGGTTATATTTCGAGGCTTAAAAATAGACAAAGAATTTGAAAAAGCAAACTTTAGCGGAAAAATTACAGAACCTTGTCTACACCCTCATCCCAGCCTAAGACAGCGCCTGTATGGCAATACGTTGGCTGGCCGTCTAGCGTACTTCTCCTCCCTTGGTCAGCTCTCTGAATTGCGACTCAAGACTCTTCTTCTTTAATTGCAGGTGTTCCAGCACAATACCCTGCTCAAAGCAGAAGCGATTGACCTCTCCGGGGCTTATGTCTTCTGTGAGCGACAGCGATAGGGTCTTGCCATTAGCGGCCATACTCTTCAATCCCGGCAAATGCTGTAGCGCCTCCTGCAGCCGGTTCATATCGCCCGCGCCAATCTCCAGCAGGCTTTCGGCCCGGAAGGCATCGCCTACATTGCCCGATACCAGCAACTCGCCTCTTTGCAGCACGGCTACATGCGTGCATACCTTTTCTACCTCGTCGAGCAGATGACTGGCCATGATCACAGTAATGCCTTCCCGGTTGAGCGTCCCGATCAATTCCCTGATCTCCGCGATACCTTCGGGATCCAGGCCGTTGGCGGGCTCATCGAGCAACAATACGCGGGGCCCACCCAGCAAGGCGTTGGCAATAGCCAGGCGCTGCTTCATACCCAACGAATAGGTGCTGAACCGGGAATCTTTACGGTGGTTTAACCGCACCACTTCCAGCACCCGGTCGATATCGCCGGCGCCGCGCCCCTTGATGCGTGCAGTGATCTCCAGGTTGCGCACGGCGCTGAGGTAATGATAAAAATTGGGTGTTTCGAGCAGGGAGCCAATCTGGCGGCGGGCAATTGCCGGCGGCATACCGCCAAACCAGGAAAAAGTACCTTCATCTGCATGCAACACATCCAGGAGAATGCCGAGCAAGGTCGTTTTGCCGCTACCGTTGGGTCCCAGCACGCCGAATACGCTGCCTTCGGGTACGTCGAAAGAAACGCGCTTAAGGGCCTTTACCGGCCCGTAGGATTTAGATAGCTCTTTAATGGAAAGGATAGCGGCCATACCGTGAAGAAGGCCGGTTTACAAGCCCCCGGCATCAAAGATACTCTTAAAACCTATTGCTCCTGAGTGTATCCTCTTCATTTTACAGGCTGCGGGCTTTAACGTTACCGAAGACAAATAAACACCCGGGCTATCATTAAATCATTAATTTTGCGTCCAAATTTCTGACGTATTGGCTGCTATAAAACAATTGGCCGGACAGACGCTTTGGTACGGGATCAGCAGTATCGGCGCCAAATTTCTGAACTACCTTCTTACCCCGTTACTGACCTATCTCATGCACGATGCGGCTGGGGTACAGGATTACGGAGCCTATAGCTTGTTTTATTCCTGGATCGCCGTAGCCAATATTCTATTTACTTATGGATTTGAGACCGGCTATTTTCGCTTTTCCAATAAAGAAGGTATTGACCGGAGTGCACTATTTCAAACCTCGTTCGGCTCGCTGCTTATATCAACAATAGGTCTTGTTTTTCTTTTTTCATTTTTTAGCGTACCGATCAATCAGTTCATCAACCCCGGTGGGCCTTCCAAATATGTGATCTGGTGCCTGCTATTGGTGGGCCTCGATACATTATCTGCCATTCCCTTTGCCCGGCTGCGGCAGGAGAATCGTCCGCGCAAATATGCATTCGTTAAGTTGGCGGGTATTGTGATCAACATATTGCTTACGGTACTGTTCCTCGTATATCTCCCTCGCTATACAGCCAGTCATCCCGGAAGCGGATTGACCCAGTGGTATACCGGAAATAACAGAGTGGGGTTCCTGTTGATGGCTAATATCCTGCAGAATTTGTTTGTCTTTCTTATCCTGTTTCCAGAATGGAAGGCATTTCGTTTCAGGATCAACACCCGGCTTTGGAAGCAGGTATTTGCTTATAGTGCGCCCATGATCGTAATCGGCCTGGCCGGTATGATCAACGAAGTAATGGACCGGCAAATGTTGGCCCGTTTCCTGCCCTTGCCACCAGCGGCCGCCAAAAGCATTGTAGGCATTTACTCGGCCAACTATAAGCTGGCAATCTTTATTACCTTGTTCATCCAGGCCTTTAAGATGGCAGCTGAGCCGTTCTTCTTTAATCAGGCAAAAGAAAAGACAGCTCCCGTACTATATGCCCGTGTGATGAAATGGTTTATTATCACGCTTTGCCTGGCATTTCTTTTCTCGGCGCTGTACCTGGATATATGGAAATACTTCATCGGTACCGCCTATCGTAGCGGTTTGGGTGTGGTGCCTGTATTGCTATTTGCCAATATTTGCCTGGGTATCTACTACAACCTTTCTGTGTGGTACAAGCTTACCGACCGGATGCGGATGGGCTTATATATTACCGTGATGGGCGCTGTAATCACTTTGCTGGGCAACTATTGGTTTATACCGCGCTGGGGCATGTATGCCGCAGCATGGACTACCTTGGTTTGCTATGCTACGATGGTCGTAGTTACTTATTTCATAGGGCAAAAATACTTTCCCGTGCCTTATCCGGTTAAAAAGCTCCTCGCCTATCTGACCGTAATGCTGCTGCTATTCTTCTTCAAGACAGGTGTAAATGCCATCACTGCCGGTCTGAGCGAGCTGCCGCAGCTCTGTATCAGGTTCATAGCCGCAACGGCAGGCATGCTTCTATTTCTTTTATTGGTATTAAAAGTGGAAAAAGCGGAGCTGAAGGCCATGCCTTTTATCGGGAAGTTTATTAAATAATAGCACCCCTCTCAGATATTTTGACGGTTTCGTGCCAGGCACGCAGGCCGTCATTTTCTTTTATGCTTTTGGCTCCGGGTGCTGCTTCACTTATGTAAGGGGTTTGGAAACGACCTGGCAAATACCTATATTGCATGAAACCAAACCATTTTTTTTCTTATGAAAAAAATATTTCTACTAAGTAGCATGGTGCTCGCCGGCACCACATTTGCCCAAACTACCTACGAAACAGGGCTAAACGCGCAATCACCACTGGACGGACAGGATGCCGCTATCTTTAGCCTGAATCCCAACACCAATTACGGCAACTACACAGACATTGCGATGTCGGCCTGGACCTACAACGGCGTGCCCGGCACACTGAGATCCCTCATCCGCTTCCCGGCGCTGGCCATACTGGCATCGGGCCACTCACGCCGCCAGATCGTAAACTCGGTGCTCACCTTCCAGCCTATTAAAATTTTATCGGCAACCCTGTCCATGAACGCCTTTAACAGCGGCAGCACCAATTGGGGCAGCAACTATTTCCCCGGCACACCATTGCCCAATCCCAATCCCTGCTATATCAAAAGGGTACGCTCGGGTAAGGGAAATGCCGCGAACAACTGGAGAGAAGATGTGGTGACCTGGAACAGCGCACAGGCAATGACTTTCGAAACCGCACCGAACTGGGCTACCATACCGGTGACCTCCAGCAGGTACGATGGTAACTTTGCCGTCGACGTTACGGCAATGGTGCAAAGAATCATTGACGAGTTGGTAGGCACCACCAATATCAATACCAGTATGGGTACCGTTGCATTGCTGCCTGCAGACCCTTTGGCCAATAATGGCTTCCTGCTGCAGCTACAGGATGAAACCTACTACCGGTCGCAATTCTACGGATCAAGCGATGGCGCGGCCACCTACAATACACCCCGCCTGACCATTACTTACCAGAACAATGAATTCTCCTGCGATGCCGGCTTCGCCTACTGGCACAATAACCCGGCCGATCCCTATACCGTCCAGTTTGCGCCGCTTGCCGGGCCCATGATCCTGGTGCCTGCCGGCCTGTATGAATGGTATATCGACAAGCCGCTCACTACCACAGCGCCGCCCGATGCTACTACCTGGTATCATTTCCACACCTTTACCCCCGGCACCCATACCGCCTGGCTGAAAAGGTATAGCTCACCGGGTGTAGAATGCTCCCGGTCAGGATTGATCACCATTAATATGAATGCCGATGGCAGCTGGACGCAGACACCGGAAAAACCCGGTCCCGGCGCTACTCCGGAGTATGACATCAACAATCCCGATAAGCCGCTTCAGGCTTTGGAAAATGCCGGAACATTTACGGCTAGCCCCAATCCGACCAAGTCAGACTGGAACATAAGCCTGCATGTATCCCAGGCCGTCACTGCCGAGGTATCCCTGTATGATATAGCAGGCCGGAAAGTATTTGGTGAATCGAAGCCATTTGTAAGCGGAACCAACCAATTCGTTACGCCGGCCAAGGAACTGCCCGCAGGTATCTACTTTATGGAGCTTAAAGGCGCTAACTTAAATATGAGACAGAAACTTGTTAAAAATTAAGCTTAACGGCAATTAATGATAATGGCGGGGAGATGATCCCCGCCATTATCATTTGCCTCAGCGAATGCGCTTACCAATCCGGATCGTTGCGCATGCTGCGCAACAGGCTACACGACTGCTCCAAGGCGCGACGGGCTAAGTAAAACACAAGGTTGCGTCATTTCAGGTAGCACTATTGCGACTTTGCGCCTTTATGGCGAACAAATAGCGCATTTGTGATATCCGCTTAAGTAAAAATAACAATGAAAAAATAGATTAGCGCAGCAGCTCGCAGGGCTTCATGCCCGCGATCTTTTTGAAGGAGGTGCTGAAATGGGAGGCGCTGCCAAAGCCCATTTTAAAGGCCACTTCGTTGATGGAACAGTTACCTTCCAGCAGCAATTCCTTGGCGCGCTCGATGCGCTGGAATTGTTGGTACTCGTGGATTGTTTTTCCAAACATGGCTTTAAAGCCCTTTTTCAGGTAACATTCGTTCATAGCCACTTCACGCGACAGCTCGCGGATCGTCATCGGGTGATCGAGATGCTCCATGATGAGACGCTGCGTTTCCAGCACCTTGTCCCGTTCGCTGTTGTTGGACAGGAAGCTGCAGGCGGGTAGCTTATTGGCTTCATCGGGCACCAGGAATGCTTCCAGCGCAAAGCGGAGCAGGCCGATGGCCATTTCCTGGCGACGCAGGGACTGAATGAAATCCAGGTTATCCTTATCCCTGATCAAAGCCTCCAGGGCATCACGGCCCTGGCTGTTGAGCGTAAAGGCCTGCTCGGTACAACGGTCAAAACGGAACGGTTGCTTACCGCAAACAAGTCCTTCGGGCCATTGCTCAAAAAAAGCCGGCTGAAAGACCAACTGTGCCACACGGTACGACTCATTGGCCTTACCATTACACTCGGGCAGAAAAGAAAGCTGAAGGTAGTAATTGCCGTCTGCTACGGGATAAAAATGCATATAAGCCATTTCTTCGGGCTCATCCTGCGCGGGACAAAGCAGCACATCGGCATAGTGCAACTGGATACCTGCGCTGATGGTGACACTGCTCACATCGGCCGTCACCGTCTCATCGCCCAGGAAACGTTGCAGGAACTCCGCCTTGGGGCGGATAATACCTTCTGTCGTCATGCACTTACTTTGCTTCATCGCGCACAAAGATAATTCAAAAAAATTTCCGGCCCTTTGATATTGGCTATAAGCCCATTTCCTGACAAAGGTCAAGGCAAAGCGACCAGGCTGGGGTAGGAGTAGGATTACCGCTTGACATAAACGCGCGTGCCGGGCCAAACAAATTGATAAAAGTCTTCTATATCTTCCGGCTTCATCGCGATGCAGCCGTCGGTCCAGCCCATACCCCAGTCGATCATCTTCACACCGCTCTTAAATACGCCATGGATACCTACCGAGCCGCCGATCTGGGATCCCGAAGGGATAAGGCCTTGCTGCCGGCGCCGGTTGAACCGAGCATAAGAGGTGTCGTTGGGATAATCGATCAGGATAAACTTCTGCCAGTTGCTATGCTCTTTTTTGCTCACGATCCGGAACCAGCCTTCGGGTGTACAACGGTCGCCTTCGCGCATTTTATCCTTAAGACGGTCGGGGCCGAATACCGCCCGGTACTGGCGTATCCGCTTCCTGCGATAGATGAGCGCGACCAGGTAATTGGTCTTATCCACATAAACCATCATGGAGTCATGTATCAGGGTATCTATATTGATCTTTTTGCGCTCCCCAAGCCCCGGAAAGGGGGGGATGATCACCGTTTCCGTCACTTTCAGACTACCATCGTAATACTGGATCGTGCGCTGGATGTTACCGTACTTATCCTTTTTCTCGCTCAGCACTTTTATATCCTTGACCTCTTTTTCGGGCGCCGGCTTAGCAGCCGGCGATGCGCCTGCTTTGGCGGGTCCTTGTTGCAATACCTGGGCAGGAGCAGGAAAAGCAGGCAATAAAAACAGGGCGAATACTACAGCAGGAAAACGGAGCAATTTCATTGGGGCACTACTATTTTTAAACAGGGGAATCGAACGAAGATAAAAATTTCCTATCAAAACAGGAATAGCAAAGGTGTACCATAAGTACACCTTTACTCCATTTTTCTGATAATCAGATCAATTTCTCCGGCCACCGAAGAGGCGCAGCAGAAAGATGAACAGGTTGACAAAGTCGAGGTACAGGGCTAAGGCACCGAGAATGGCGCCTTTTTTACGGTCTTCCTCATTAGCCAGCAGCGCATACGCTTTAATCTTTTGCGTATCGTAGGCGATCAATCCTACAAACACCGCCACACCTACATAGGAAATGATCCAGTAAAGCGACTCGCTGCGTAGGAAGAAATTGACCAGGGAAGCCAGCACAATACCGATAAGCCCCATAAGCATGATGCGGCCGAAGCTGGTAAGGTCCTGCTTGGTAAAATAGCCGACTGCCGACATGATACCGAAAGTACCGGCCGTGATACCAAATACCGTTACAAGCGAGCCCGTGGTATACCGCAACAGCAGGGCTGAAAAAGTAATGCCGGTAAGGATGGCGTAGCCGATGAAGATCGCTGTCGCTGTCGAAGAGGACATATGCTGCACCCTGATGGCCAGGAAGCCGACAAGGAAAAGCTGGGCCAGGATAAGCACGATAAACAACGGCGTGCCGTAAAACAGGTTAATGGCGGCTTCCGATGAAGCTACCAGCATAGCGACCACGGCCGTGAGGCTGAGGCCAAGGAACATCCAGCCGTATACTTTGGACATATAGCTGGCGATATAACGTTCGTTGATGGAAGCGGGATTATGTTGCTTATGTTGAATATTGTCGTAAGCGCTCCCTGAAAACTGATTAGGATCCATATTGTCTTAAAAAAATTTGTTGCTCTCAAAGTTACGCTATTCCGGCGACTTTACATATATCGCCGGCAAAGCCATCGGGCCAAATAACAAGTCTATAGGAAAAAAAAGAGCAGGGTAATTTATCTTGCAAACGTCCCGGTCCGTGCAGGTTTCCCGGCCGTGCTACAGGTCTGTAAATAAAAAACTATTTTCGTGGGCCTTTTTAAATAATTTATCTTTGCCCGCCCGCAGGTATTAACGGCAGGCACCGAATACAGCTCAATATCAATGAAACATTTACCCAATATATGTACGCTGGCCAATCTTTTCTTTGGTTGCATCGCCATTGCCTTTATTCTCAACGCCCCCGCCTTCCTTACCACTATTAATGAGGAGGAGTACCGGCCGGTGCTGGGACTGGAGCAGATGTACTGGGGTAGCTTTTTTATAGCGCTGGCCGCGCTCATGGATGTGTTCGATGGCCTCGCTGCCCGGTCGTTGGGCGCCAATTCGCTTATTGGCCGCGATCTCGACTCCCTGGCCGATCTGGTATCTTTTGGTGTAGCGCCTTCCATGATCGTGTTCAAGCTCCTTTGGCTTGCCTATATGGCCGAACCGGGTGCTATGGATGCACCACTACTGGCTACCACGCCCGCCTTCCTGCTCGCTTGCTTCGGCGCGTTGCGGCTGGCGCGTTTCAACCAGACCAGCACGCAGCAACGCGATCATTTTTCAGGCATGCCTATACCGGCCGCTGGTATTATAGTCGCTTCCCTGCCATTGCTGAGCTGGTACCACAATCCCGTTTTCAACTTTGATGCCCTGCTGCAGAACAAGTGGTTCCTGTACCTGCTTATTGCCGTTCTTTGCTTCTTTATGGTGAGCAAGATCAAATTCCTTAAATGGAAAGCGCCAGGTAAGGGTGCTTCGGCCTGGTGGCCCCAGATCATTATGCTGCTGGTGCTGGTGGCCGGCATACCGTTCCTGAAATTTGCTGTCATCCCGTTGGTCTTTGTGCTGTATATCCTGTTCTCTGTGATCTACCGCTATCCCGAAGCCAGTCCACTTACCGAGGCCCGGAAATAACCAGACAAAAGCGCTCAGTCATATATTATCATTATTTATACAATACGCATCCAATGAAATTCACTGCACACATCGACGTTATGCCATTGAAAGAGCTGCTGGACCCCCAGGGCAAAGCTGTAACCGAAAGCCTGCACAATCTGGGCCTCGCCAGCATAAACCAGGTAAGGGTAGGCAAGCACATTACCCTGTCGCTGGAAGCTGCCAGCCAGGACGAAGCCCGCAATAAAACGGAAGAAGCCTGCAAAAAGCTCCTGGCCAACCAGGTAATGGAATCCTATACTTTCGAGATTACCGAAGGATAAGCTTTTTTGGAACGTTTTTTTATCAAACAGAAAAAGCTATCCCCAAAGATGGCCATTTTTGTACTATTGAGCGAACTCGAAATACAATAAATTACGTCTCAAGCCTGTTTACATTTTGAACCGCTCAATGTGACAGGCTTGCGCTTTTTTGAGCCAGCTTCTTTACACTACTATGAAGCTCTACCTTGTTCCCACGCCTATCGGCAACCTGGCCGACATTACGCTGCGCGCGCTGGATACGTTGAAGCAGGTCGATGCCATCCTGTGTGAAGACACCCGCACCAGCGGCGTGCTGCTGAAGCATTACCAGATACAGAAGCCACTATATGCCTATCATCAGCATAATGAGCACAGGGTGCTGGAGCAAATGATAGAGCAGATCCGTAGCGGCAAAACACTGGCGCTGCTTACCGATGCCGGCACCCCTGGTATTTCGGACCCCGGCTTCCTGTTGTTGCGGGAATGCATACGCCAGGGTATCGCCGTGGAATGTCTGCCGGGCGCTACGGCTTTTGTGCCGGCCCTGGTGCAAAGCGGCCTGCCCGCTAACAGTTTCGTGTTTGAAGGATTCCTCCCGCTGAAAAAAGGACGCAAAACGAAGCTGGAGCAGCTGGCATTGGAAGAGCGCACGGTCATTCTTTACGAATCGCCGCACCGGCTGGCGAAATCGTTGGCAGAAATGGCCGTTTCCTTCGGCGCCGAACGGCAGGCTGCTGTATCCCGCGAGCTGACCAAGATGTTTGAGGAAACCCGCAGAGATAGCCTTCAGGGTCTTGCGCAGCATTATACACAGCATCCGCCCAAGGGCGAGATCGTGATCGTGATCGAAGGGAAGCAGCCGGAGAAAAAGAGAAGGCAGTACCCCGAAGAGGAGGAGGAATAAACGCTGCTCAAGCGCTAAGGCTTGTTGAATGTCCCGCTGATCAGGACGCTGTCGCCGGCGTCGAAATAATTTACAAACCAAGCCCGGGCCAATTCATAACGCAGCCTTCCATTGACATGGGCTTTATGGGATTGCACCGATCGAAGCATGCTTTGCTGTTAAGCTACTTATTCCCGCCCAGTCGGTCTATACCCGCCTTGGCCTTCTGGTCGAGCGAAGATTTGTAATCGTGGTTCTTCATGCCGATGCATTGACGGTAACAGGCGATCGCCTTATCGTTGAGGCCCTGCTGTTCGTAAATCTGACCCATTTCCAACGCCGAGCGCGCGGCAAAGTGCTCCTGTCGGTTGGCGCCCATCCTGATGGTCGCTTCGTAGAACGGGATGGCTTTGGCGGGCTGCTCCATCAATGTATAGATCCGGGCATAGCGGTAGTTGTACTCCAATTGGTCGGCCGTATTGGGAAAGTCGGATACCTTGGAGCCTTTCAGCTCATCGAGCGCCCTGCTGTAATAGCCGCCGTCGCTCAGCAGCCTTGCTTTCAGCAGGAAAGGATTGGGCAGCTGGAGATTGCCTGCATAGCGCTGCGCCTGCTTGTCGGCATCGACCTGGGCATTGCCGGCCTTCTGTATTTTGTTCTTGTACCCCATTGCCTGGGGGAGATCGCCCAGGGCCAGGTAGTAAAAGCTCATTTTCTGGTAAGCATCTTTAACAAAAAGCTTTCCCGTGTAGCGGTTCAGGAATTTCTGGAAATAACCGATGCAGTCATCGTCCATCTTTTGCAGCAAAGCCGTACCCAGTTGGTAGTTGAATATGGGCGCCTCGAGGTATTCACTGCCCGGGTTCCGGCCCTTGAGCACCTGTTCGGCCAGCTGCGCCTTATTGTCGTTCAGTGCGAAGTTGGCTTTCATGAAGACATAAAGATGGTTGTTGCGGAAGTCCAGCGTGCTTTCGTCCAGGTATTTCCATACGCTCTTATGGTCGGAAAGCAGGGAAAATTTGAGGTAGCAAAAAAAGAAGATGGCCTCCTCCCGCATTAAAGCCGCACTGCCGTCGCGGTGGTTCAGAAAATCCACGATCTGCGCAGTGCCTTTGCGCACATCTCCCTTCATGCCCAGCATGCTTGATATCCATTTATAGCTATCCGGGATAGTGCCTACGATGGCCTCCTCCAGGCCCAGCAATACCTGGTTGTTGCGAAAAGAGGGGAATTGCTTCCGGTTATCCTTTAGCTCAATAAAAGATTTGCGGAACGCCATGCCGGCGCTCCAGTACTCATTGTAGCGGATGCGCACGGCGGCCCACTGAAAGTGCAGGGCGCCGATACAATATTGGTACCAGGGCGATTGCTCGTCGCCCTGCTCCAGCAGCTCCAGCCTTTTATCCAGGTTACCTTTGCGCCGGCTATACTCGCCGGCGTCGCCATTGAACAGGAGCGTGAGGCAGTCGTCGTAATTGGCCAGGAATACGGGGATCAGGTTGTCGGGATGCTCTTTCAGTTCCTCTTTCAACAGGGCATTGCCTTCCGCTATGCGCAAGGATACCAATGCCTGGTAGGCCTGCTGACAACGGTCGTTGAAGTCGTAAACATATTTGCCCCCGGCGAAAGCACCGGCGACCGGCAGCAGGATGAGCACCAGGCTAAGGACAACCGGACGAAACGTTCGATGCATAATGGCCGCAAAGATAGCCGAAAAAAAGCCACGGCCTTGCCCAAGAGGCAGAGACCGCTTCTTATCTTTGCCGCTGTCAAGCTCCTGCCATGAAAGCATTCTTCCGTTTTTTCGCTGCACATAAAAAAAGAACGGTTGTCATCGCCGTTTTGTGGACCATAATGATCCTGGTCGCCTGCCTGATACCGGGCAACGAGATCCCCGATGTCAAAGTTCCCCTGGCAGATAAGTGGGTCCATTTCGTGATCTTCGGCGGCTTTGCCTTCCTCTGGATGTGCGTGTACCGGAAGCCCAATGCCCGGAAAGGTGTCTTTATGGCCCTGCTTACTGCCGCTTTTGGGTATGCAGTGGAATGGCTCCAGGGCAGCGGCATCACCCGTGGACGGTCATACGACCTTTATGATATGCTGGCCGACAGCATCGGCGGAATAATAGGCCTGGCGGCCTTTTTCCTGCTTCGGCGTATTGCTGTAACCACTACGTAAAAAGACTGATTTTTGCCTCTGGGCAAGGGTGCTCATGAGCAGATAGGCTAAATTTGTAGGGCACTATACGCCCCGCCTGATGACAAACTACCCTGCATGCCGGCTTTTTTTTCTCCTGCTTTTGTGCATGAGCCGCCCGGTCTCAGCTCAGAATATCGTGGGCTATAAGATCCTGATCGGCGCCGATGCGCCAGCCTTCATCGCCTTTCCTTCGGAGGTAGACAATGCCCGTTGGGACAACAATGAAATGAGCGATTATTTCAAGTTCAGCACCCGCAACGAGAATACGATGCAGATCTCCTACAACGGGAAGGAAAACCCACCGGCAACCGGTACCGGCTTTTCCGTGATCCAGGGTAAAAACACGCACATCTTTACATTAATCTTTAAGAAAGACTACGACATCAACAAGGATCCGGTACTGTATTACGACTTTTCCGACAAAGCAAGGCTGAAAGCCGCAGCAGAGCAATCCCGCAGCCAATCTGCCGGCCGGCAGCAGGGCGAAAATGAAGCCACAGCCATAGCTTCAGCCGGAGACGCCGACCTGGCCAAAGCAAAAGCGGCACGGGAACAGGAGGAGGCGCAACAGAGAAAGGAAAGAACCTTGGCTCAGCAGCAAAAGAAGAAGGATATCGAGGCGCAGCAAAAGGCGGAGACAGACCAGGAAAAACAAAAAGTAAAAGCCAGGGAGCAGGAGATCGCCAGGGCCAAAGCAGAAGCAGGACGGGTAGCGGCTGAACAGGAGAAGGCTAAAGCGAAAGCGGAAACTATAGCCAGGGAAAACGCCGCAGCAGAAAAGAAAAAGACGGCAGAAACCTTGCGGCAAAATCAGCTGAAGGAAGAGGAGGACCGGCGTATTGCGGCCGAAATGGCAAAACAGCGGGAGCTGGAGCGGCAGGAGCAGGATAGAGCCAAAGCCGAGCGCGACAGGGTAGCCCGGGAAGAAACGGAGCGGAAGCGGATCGCTGCCCGCGAAGAGCAAGAACGTAAAGCACAGGAACAGGCTACGAAAGCAGAAGCAGCGCGCCTGCAAAAAGCGGAAACGGCCTGCCAGGAAGCAGAAGTCAGGCAAAAAGCAAAAGAGGAGGCAGAAGCCCGCCTGGCAATCCTGCAAAAAGAGAAAGAGGAAGCAAAGAAGAATGCACGATATACCCTGGCCGGACTCTGGGAACGCTATGGAAAAAAAGGGATCAACCTGTACGATATTCCACCCGAGCAAAACCAGTTTAACAATACCGATTTCTATATCGCCGGCGATACCCTGCGTCTTTCGGTGCAAAGTGAACGCTTTATGAAGGAGCCGGCCCGACTGGATATTGCAGCGGAACCCATCAATGGTGTGCGGGTAGCGCTTAAAAGTATCTCCTTCAGCGATGCTATGGCTTATTACCGCATCGAGATACAGAACCAGGGTACCGACGATTACCTGGTGGGCGCCAACAACCTGGCCTGGTACAACCCTGACCGTTCGCCCAAGGTCTTCCTGAAATGTAGCTACCTGACCTATATCGGTTTCTTCCCCCTGGTGAGGCCAGGCGAGACACGGGACTATATTTACGTTACCCGGGCTGCCAATATCAACGACGACGACAAGCTGGTCTTCACGCTTAAAGAGCGACGGCACGAAGCGTCCGGATTCGAGCTCTTTTTCGACGGGTCGGTATATCGTAAGGAGCTGGCGCGGATAGAAAAGCCCATTGGTGTATCGGCAGCGGGCGACGATGGCAAAAAAGAGCAAAAGAAAGAACGCAAAGAGCGCTCTAAAAAGGATAAAAGAAAGAAAGACACCAAATAAATTCCGGCCTATGCAAACCTTACGCAAAACAGCATTATTGCTACTGATAAGCCTGCTCTCGGTAACCGGGGCGCAGGCAGGTCCGCACGAAGTAATCTTCTGCGGGGAGCGGATACCCGTTGACAATAACTTCGTAGCGAGCCGGCTCATGAATGTGATCCGCAAGCAGGTTCCGGTGGTGAACCTGCCCAGACTGCGGCAACAGGCCAATGCCTGGTTCCCCGTATTTGAGCGCTATCTTGCCCGGCACGGGCTGCCTATGGACCTAAAGTATATTCCTGTAGTAGAAAGCGGCTTCGCCAATGCGACATCGCATGCAGGCGCTGCCGGCTACTGGCAGCTGATGCCTGAAACGGCCCGTGGGCTGGGTCTTAAGGTCGATGATATCGTGGACGAACGCAACGACATTGCCAAATCTACCGATGCCGCCTGCCGCCTGCTCAAAAGCTATTATACCTCAATAGGCGTATGGGCGCTAACGCTGGCGGGCTACAATTTCGGCATCGGCAATATTTCGAAAGCGATCAAGCAGCAAGGCAGCAATTATTTTTCCATGCAGCTCAATCCCGAAACTGCCGTTTACGTTTACAAGATCATTGCAGTAAAAGAGCTGTTTGAATATCCTGAGCTGTATATGAAAGATTTCGGCTATAACGTATTCAATGCCGATGCCCGGCCGGTAAATGCCCGCGGCGGCAGCGACAATGACGAGGAGTTCAAAACGATGTCGGTGAAGGTCATGAGCAAAACGGCGAAGACGCCCAAAGTCAAGCTATCTTATTACAGCGCTCACATAGAAAATGCCCGCAAATTCAGCGATGGCGACCTGGTCAAGATCGTTTTCGATGAAGATATCTATACTTCTTCCGGCCTTTCCAAAAAAGGCTATGGCTTCAAGGCCACCGGCTGGCTTATCGACGGCCGGGTATTTATAGACCTCAATATGGGCCATGAGCTTACGGTATTGGCCATGGACAACCAAAAGGGTATTCCCTTGTCTGAGATCAAGAGCAACAAGAAAACGGAGGTAATCCTTAAGCAGGAGGAACAGGCTGATAATTAACGTAATGCATTAAAGGGATACTTTATTTATAAGTTTTACGCTTTAAAAATGCGCAAGATTAGATATTAGAGTACATTTGTATTCAAACCAATAAATTTCCAACACAATCATGAACAGTACATTTACCCTGCGCAGGCGCATGCCTGGTATGGCTATATGCTATACCCTCTTTTTTTCCTTAATGTCCTATACTGCACTATCGCAGATCCAGCTGGTACAGTGGACGAATTTTTTTTCCGGTCCTCCGGTTGATGCCACATCATACTTGGCGATGAATTCCGGCAAGCAATTGACCAATGGTGGACAGGGATCGGCCTTCGTCTCGGGTGGCCAGTATATCGCCAACAACTGGAGCGTAGGCAATTACTTCCAAGCCAACTTTTCTACTGTAAACTATTCGTCCAACACCATTACCTTTCTCCTTGGCGCTTTTGAATTCGGTGCGAAGAATTTCAAGCTTCAGTATGCTACCGGAACCGCGACTAATTTCCAGGACTTCGGCAACACGATTACCTTCCCTTCACCCGGCGGCGAGGGTACTTACACCTATAATCTGCCGACAGCCTGTAATAACCAGGCCAACGTGTATATCCGCATCACGGCCACATCGGCCTCAAACGGAGGCGGCGATTATTGGGACGATGTGGAAGTAAAAGGCCTGGCTATGACTGCCCCTTCTATTACCAGCCAGCCTTCCAACAGCACAATATGTGAAGGCGCCGACGCTACCTTTACCGTAACAGCCAACAACGCCATTTCGTATCAATGGCAGTTCCGGTCATCTTCTTCCGGCACTTTTGCCAATTGCCCCAGCAATACCATCTATGATAATGAAACTACAGCAACATTGACAGTGAACAATGTAACCACTGCCATGAGCGGCTATCAGTTCCGTTGCGTTGTAACCGGTGGTACCACACCCAACGCCACCAGCAACAATGCAACCATGACCGTGAATGCCTACGGTACATGGAACGGATCGATGAACGCCAACTGGGACAATCCCTCCAACTGGAATTGCGGACAAGTACCGACCGCTACAACCAATGTAACCATCAACAGCGGCGGTACGCAGCCCATTATTAATGTAGGCACCGCTACCTGCAACAACCTTACCATCAACAGCGGCGCTACGCTCAGCTTTACCGGAACGACCAACCAACTGGACATTAAAGGCACAGCAAGCGGCGCCGGCACACTGAACGGCACGGGCGGCAAGGTGATCTTTTCCGGTACTGGCGCACAAACCATTCCCGGAGGCACTTACAAGGATCTGCAGATGAACGGCGCGGGTAGCAAGACCCTCGGCGGTAATGCTACAGTAAATGGTATCATGACTTTCACCAGCGGTACCCTTACACTTGGAAGTAATAACCTTACCATCAGCGCTACCGGTTCCATTGCTTCCGGCGCAGGCCCCAACTCTTTCGCGGTAACCAATGGCACCGGTATGTTGGTGAACCAGAATATTGGCGCAGGCGGCAAAACAGGCAGCTACAACTTCCCGGTAGGCGCTACCGCCACCTCTTATACGCCACTCATCCTGAACAATGCTACCGGCACTGCCGATAACTTCAGCGTACAGGTAAAGAATGGTGTTTACTCCAGCTATAGCGGCACAACCGGCACCGGCGCGATCACTGCCAATGTGGTGAACAAAACCTGGTTTGTATCGGAAGGTACGGTCGGTGGCTCCAATGCTACCGTGCAGCTCACCTGGAACGAGATCGATGAAGCGGCCACCTTTGTCCGTGCGGCTTGTTGCGTGTCGCACTATACCGGCGGCGCCTGGAATCCTGCTCCCCTGGGCTTTGCCGGCGGCGCCGATCCTTATTCGATGTCCCGCTCCGGTATTACCAGCTTCTCTCCCTTTGGCGTAGGCAGCACAAACAGCCCGCTACTGCTTGACCTGCTTACCTTTTCCGGTAAAAGGGTGAGCAGCGATATTGCCCTGAGCTGGGAGACCGCCAATGAAAAGGCCGTAAGATCCTTTGACATAGAGCGCTCGGCCGATGGCGAGCAATTTGCCGCCGTAGGTACAGTAGCTGCTGCTAATCGTGATGCAAAGAACAGCTATAGCTATACCGACAGGAATGCACCCGCCAGCGCTTTGTATTACCGTCTTAAGATGATCGATATAGATGGCGCGAGCAAGTATTCTACCGTTGTGCGCATTGCCGCCGCCGGTACCGATGCTGTCGTCCTCTATCCCAACCCGGTTAAAGACGGCGTGCTGAACATCCAGCTTAATGACAAGATCACTTCGGGCCTTGCGCTCATCATTACCGACGTAGCCGGCAAGGTCGTGCGCTCGGAGCAAAGGACCGGCGTACAGGGCAACGGACAGCTGATCGGCATTTCTGTAAAAGCCCTGCCCGCAGGCAGCTACTTCCTTCGTATCGATGCCAATGGCACTACCATCAGCAACACACGCTTTGTGAAGCAATAGGCATTACGACTACCTTTTAAAATGCAGAAGCCCGCGACCGTAAAGGATCGCGGGCTTCGCTTTTTCTTAATCTGAGAAAAATCAGACCTGGAATACACCGGCTTTCCATTCCCTTTCTATAGGGGCATGATTGGCCGCGGCGATACCTTCGGAAATAACCTTGCGGGTATCGGCCGGATCGATGATCTCGTCTACCCAAAGCCTTGCCGCTGCATAGTAAGCCGATGTCTGGTTGTTGTAACGATCAGTGATCTTCTGTAACAATTCCTTTTCCTTTTCCGGATCGATCTCTTCACCTTTCGATTTAAGCGCGGCCACCTGTATCTGGAGCAAGGTCTTTGCCGCCTGCTCGCCGCCCATTACCGCGATCTTGGCGTTGGGCCAGGCATAAATAAAGCGGGGATCGTAAGCCTTTCCGCACATGGCATAATTACCGGCGCCATAGCTATTGCCGATCACGATCGTGATCTTGGGCACCACGGAATTGGCTACGGCATTCACCAGCTTGGCGCCATCCTTGATAATGCCTGATTGCTCGCTGCGGGTGCCTACCATAAAGCCGGTCACATCCTGGAGGAATACCAGCGGGATCTTTTTCTGGTTGCAGTTCTGGATAAACCGAGCGGCCTTATCGGCACTATCGTTATAGATTACACCGCCCAACTGCATTTCCTTCTTGCCGCTTTTGACGATCGTGCGCTGATTGGCTACGATACCAACCGCCCAGCCATCCACACGACCATAGCCGCAAACGATGGTCTTGCCGTAATCCTCCTTGAACTGATCAAATTCTGAGTTGTCGACCAGCCGCTCGATCACTTCCACTACATCGTAAGGTTTGGTATTATCGGAGGAAACGATGCCATAGATCTCTTTGGTCTCCTTTGCAGGCAATGCGGGCTTTGCTCTGTCGAAGCCGGCCCGGGGCTGCTCGCCCAGCTTATCGATAATACGCCGTACCTGGTCAAGGCAATCCTGTTCTGTGTCAAATTTATAATCGGCTATGCCGCTGATCTCGGTATGCATTTTGGCGCCGCCCAGGGATTCTGCATCGGCATCCTCGCCTATGGCGGCTTTGACCAGGTAGGGACCTGCCAGGAAAATAGAGCCGTTGCCTTCGACCATAAGCGTTTCATCGCTCATGATGGGCAGGTAAGCGCCGCCGGCGACACAACTGCCCATTACAGCAGCGATCTGCGTAATGCCCATGGCGCTCATTTGCGCGTTGTTGCGGAAGATGCGGCCAAAATGTTCCTTATCGGGGAATATCTCGTCCTGCATGGGCAGGTATACGCCCGCGCTGTCGACAATATAGACGACCGGCAGGCGGTTTTCCATGGCAATTTCCTGCAGGCGCAGGTTCTTTTTACCAGTAATGGGAAACCAGGCTCCTGCTTTTACGGTATTGTCATTGGCTACAATCACACACTGCCGCCCCTGGATATAGCCCAGGCCGCCAATGGTACCACCGGCAGGACAGCCGCCTTCTTCCTTGTACATATCGTAGCCGGCGAAGGCGCCGATCTCGATGAACGTGCTGTCTTTATCAATGAGGTATTGGATCCGCTCGCGGGGCGCCATTTTATTTTTGGCCCTGGCCTTATCCATAGCCTTTTTGCCGCCGCCTTCCTCTATTTTGGCGAACCGCTGCCTGAGCTGGCTGAGGGCCAGGCGCATAGCATCATCGTTTTTATTGAATTCCAGATTCATCAATGCTCATTTTAAGGCGGTAAAAATAATAGATTTATCACAGCATTGCGGCATTTAACCCCGGCCGGCCCGTTAATTATCCCAATTTTTTTAAAGACAAAGCAGGTTACCTTAATATTAAGAATGTGGGATGCGGCGACCGAAAAATACATTTAGGTCTACCTTTGCCAGTCAATTTCTTCCATTGCATGCATAAATATCTATTGCTGTTGAGCCTGGTCTGCTGCCAGCTCAGCTATGGCCAGGCCCCCACCGGTTACTACGATGCTGCCGCCTCGCTTCATGGCGTTCCGCTAAAAGCCGCGTTGCACAACATTATTAAAAACCACAACGTAATTTCTTATAATGATTTGTGGACAGCCTATCAGACTACAGATAAGAAAGCAAACGGCAAAGTATGGGATATCTATTCCGACCGGCCGGGAGGTACACCGCCTTATGAATATAGCTTTGTCAGCGACCAATGTGGCAATTATACCGGTGAAGGCCAGTGTTACAACCGGGAGCACTCCTGGCCCAAGACCTATTTCAACGATGTGCCGCCCATGAATTCGGACCTGTTTCACATCTATCCCACCGATGGCGCAGTGAACGGCAAGCGGGACAACGATCCCTATGGCGAAGTAGACGCCCCGTCCTGGCAAAGCCAGAACGGTAGCCGCTCAGGCCCCAATAACTATCCGGGCTACTCGGGCACGGCCTTTGAGCCTATCGATTCTTTCAAGGGAGATCTCGCCCGTACTTATTTTTACATGAGCACCCGTTACTATACCGAAGATAACGGCTGGAAGGACTGGGCCATAGCCGACAAAGCCGACCTGAAACCCTGGGCCATCGCCATGCTGCTGGAATGGCATCATATGGACCCGGTAAGCCAGAAAGAGATCGACCGCAACAATGCTATCTATGTTCTGCAGCATAACCGTAATCCCTTTATCGATAACCCCGACTTTGCCGACTGCATCTGGGGCGACGCCTCGGCTTGCACCACGACGCCGGTATCTATCGCTTCGGTAGATGTATCGGGTAAGATACGGCTCTATCCCAATCCCGCTACGAACCAGGTCCGGGTCGACCTGTCGCTGCTGCCGCCCGCCGAAACCCTGGCATTGGATCTGCTGAATACACAAGGCCAGCTGCTCTATCACAAAGATCTGAACAAGGCAGGTATCACCACGATCGACCTGAGCAGCTATGCTAAAGGACTCTACTGGCTGAGGCTTCATTCGGCACGTGCTACAGGTATTAAGAAGCTGGTGATCCGCTAAGCAACATTTCTTTTGATAAAACCGCTATAAAATGTACAAGCGCCTCACGCTGCTGTGGGGCGTTTGATGTAAACTATCTTCCGGCGGTGGCGAAGCCTGGTATCCATAAGAAAAAAGTGACCCCAGGGCCATTTTTTTTGTTGAACGTATGAGATCAAATAGTGCTGAACGGCGCCCAACTGCCGGGGCTTCCTGCAGTTTGGCAAACCCATCCAAGAGGATCGGAAGTAGTATATCCGTGTTATAAAAATTGCTCAGGGCATTTAGGCGATAACGAGGTTAGATAACATAAAAAAATGACCGCCCCTGCATTTGCTTGCGCAAATAGAGAAGGCGGCCATTACTTATGGGATATTCTGGTGGCGTTTTGTATTGACGATACCATCGTTACCCGGTAATCGATTTGGAGGGGTTATAGAATGCTCAGCGGCTCCCAGGTTCCCGGCGTTCCGGCTACAGTGCATACCCAACCGGAGGGGCTTCCCGAGGCAGGTGCATCGTTGAAGATCACATCGCTTGCTTTGAACGTGCCGCTCACCGGTACCGAAGACATCTGATAAAAATCGGGACGCCGTACAATGTGCAGGT
This sequence comes from Taibaiella koreensis, assembly GCF_003545715.1. Taxonomy (GTDB): domain Bacteria; phylum Bacteroidota; class Bacteroidia; order Chitinophagales; family Chitinophagaceae; genus Taibaiella; species Taibaiella koreensis. Next base: position 304,826 of record NZ_QVNU01000006.1, on the reverse strand, counting down.
TGTTTATGTTGGGGAATGCAGGGTTGCCCGAATTGGTGACGATCAAGCCATTCAGCGTATTATTGCTGACTTCTATCTCGGCCGAAGAATCATCGAACCAGAAATGATTCCCGGTTATACCCGCGCTCTTATTGTTTTGTGCAACCATTTTTCCTTGTCCGTAAAAAAGATAGCCTACAAAGTTAGGGTACCCGGCGTTGTAGGTTGGGGTAAAACTATTGTGCTCACACAGCACCAGACTGGCTGCAAAGGCGCTGTAGAACTGACAGGTATGTACATTGCCACGAACCTCAAGGTAACTATTGGTCTCATAAGATACCGCCCTGATGTCAAAATTGGAAACGGTGTTGGTATTGTTGCTGACGAGCACATAGCTAAACCCACCGATATTCAGACCACCGAAATCACTGTTGTTGCAGAAATTGTACCGTCCTTTAAAGGTTATTCCATCTCCGGAGGGAATAAGACCACCACCTTTGTTGTTATAAAAGCTAAAGTCAGAAACATAAAGCGATGCCGGGTCAAGCGGAAATTTACGCACGGTAACTACAGGGAGGTCTGTATTGCCTGTGAAAGTAACCTGCTTGCAGGGGCAGCCGATAACGTCTACAAGATTGGTGTTGTTCTCAAATGTATTTTCGGCAAAGAGCAGATTTTCGGAAACATTGATTACTATCGGCGCCGCATAAGAATAATCCTTCGCTTCCCCATAATTCGCATTACCGCAATCGTCCAGGATATTGTCGCGACAGACGATATTCGCAGTGGCTTCCACATGAATACCACTACGACATTTGACAATGTGATTGTTTTGGATGAAGGCTTCTCCCTCACAGATATCCACGGTAATACCTGCCCTGCTTATGGTGGAAATAAAACAGTTCTCTACCCGAAATCCTTTACCACATTTGTAAAATAAAATACCATCGGCAGAAAAGGCCGTATTGGTATCACCGATACAGGTAATACCACTTATACGAATAGAGGAAGTAGCCGAACCGGTAAAATAAACACAGTGACCTCCGGTATTCTTCACGGTTAATCCGGGCAGGATAGTGACATTGCGTACGTTAGTTCCCGAAAGGGTACTGTTTAGCGAGCCGTCCAAAATAGCACCCCGCCCATTTATTGTTATGCCATCCTTGACGGCAATGCCACCTGTTATCGTGTAAGTGCCTGGTGGTATCAACAATTCCCCGCCTTCTGCGGCTAACGCTTCTATAGCCTTATTCATTGCCTGTGCCTGGTCTGTAGGAACGCCGGTTTGTGCGCCAAACCATTTCACACTTACACTCTCGTTGAATATCCTTTTCCATCGTCCGGTGGTAGTGGTAGAAGACGCAATAATCGTACCGCCGTTGTCTGTTGCCGTGTTGGAAGCATCCCAGTAAAATGTACCGCCGCCGCCGTCGCCGGGATTATAATATCCCAGTACGGTAACTACATCCGTTCCTGTAGTAGCTGCCCTTAAGGCAGTAATGTTGTTCAAAGTCATAAAATCAATTTTGATTGGTGAATAATAGATTTATGAGGCAAAGTAAAGCAACGCTTACGCCATGACACGGCGTTTGGGATCGTGATCTCAGGGCTTTTTCTCCTGTATTGTAGTAATAGCCGGAGTTACTTGCTGTCTGGATTAAGAGAGGCCATCATAAAGTCCTGGTCGTGACGACCGCCATCCTTTTTCTATGCTATTCCTGAAAGAGTAGGCACCGCCATCTGATGCACCAGGAACGCGCAATATTTTTTACCGGCCTCATCCTATACGCCGCATCCTGGCGGCCGGCGATAATAGATTTGCGTTATTCTAAAATCCTAAACCCTTTTATGATGACGATTACAAACATTGCTGCTTTAACCAGCACGACTCCTTCGGGAACAGATACGGCTACCGTATTGGGCTACTACCAGGCCGGCGACGGTGGCGGCGGTACATTTTATTGGGACGCTCTTTCCACCGAAGATGCCGATCAGGGCACGATCTTCCTGTTAAATGGCTCTTCGGCACCAGGTCGCTGGAAGCGCCTTTACGAACCACCGCTTAACGTCAAATGGTTCGGCGCCAAAGGCGATGGCGTTACCGACGATTTCGCAGCCATCCAGGCTACCATCAATTACCGTGGTGTGCTGACACCGGGAAGCACTATCGGCGAAATCTCTGCCCGCGGTGCCGGCTATACTGTTCTGCTGCCTGCTACAAAAGAAGGCTACAGGATCACTGCTCCGGTAAGGCTTCCCGGCTACTGTGCTTTAACCGGTGAAGTGGGCGGCGGCTATGATTTCCTGGGTATCCAGCAACAATCGGCGCTGATCGCAGATTTCGCCTCGCCTTACCATTGGGCAATAGAAACCGATACCTATATGAGCGCAGCAGGTACCGGGCCTATAACAGCCATACCCTACGACGGCATTGCCGTCACAGGAGCGGTAGGTAATGGCTGGATCAGTGCCTGCAGCGGCGTCAGGGTCGAGTATGTCAGCATTGTTGTGCCCAGCGGCAAGCGCTTGTTTGGCGGCATCCGTATCCTGAACGGCGGTGGCGCCAAGATCAGGAATTGCTTTGTGTTTGGCGCCGATATTGGCATCCTGCTGTCGGCCTGCTGGGGCGCTACTGAGGTTCAGGCTCAAACACTGACGTATAAGGCCGGTGTGATTGCGATGAACTCCAATAATAATTGTACGGTCAACGGCTATTACGATCGCGTTGATGTGACGCCGCTTCCCGAGACAACGACCTTCTTACAAGAAGTCTTCCCCATTGATGCCGATATTCCTGCAGGATATGCCGCCAAGACCTTCGGCTTCCTGAACAACTATAGCTACGGGTCTTCTTCTACCTCGCTCATTACGGAGCATTGGGACGTAGGCGTGGCGGTATGCAATGGTACTTATTCCTGCAGCGCGCTGTATGCCGAAGCCTGCCATGATGAAGCTATCATGACCTTTACCGCTCATGCCGTCTTTAACGAAGTGACCGGGGCCAGCAATGGGAAAACGTTGCGGGCCGGAACCCTGAGCGATCTGTTTTTCGGTGTGGTCGATCAGCTCGACACACCTTTTACTACGCATGACAGCATTTCCCGCTACCAGAGTCAGATCTCCGTACCGGCTACCATCGCCGCCTTTTATCCCGACAGGAATATTATTCCGCGTGTAGAACGGGATGTTATTTACTTGCAAAGCACCGGTAGCGACGACAACCACGGCTTCCTCGAAACGTGCCCGGTCAAGACCCTGGCCACGGCGTTAAAACGTGCCATGGCCGGACAGACGCCTTACTACAACAGCACAAACCCTGCGGAGCAAACAGCGGCCGCAAAAAAGATCGTGATCCTCGATACCGCCAATTATTCGCTGGATACTACCGTTTCCTTAGAGAGCGCAAAGGTGGTCATCGTTGGTGGGCAGGCAACCCTTACTTTTGGCGGCAGTTGGATATACCTGTACGATGCTACCCTGGTATTGCGGAACCTTAACATCGTAAATAGTGCCCCAGGCAGCTGGAACAATATGTGTATCTGGACAACAGAAGGCAGCAACAGCCTGACTTTCGAAAGCTGTACGGTAAGCCTTGATCCTGGCAAGGCGCTGGTTGGTCTCGACTACTACGGCGCGTCGATGCTGCATGTATCGGTTAACAACACCACGATATCGGGCGATTCATCCTCGTTGGTAGTGCAAACCAGCTATGCCAATACCACGCCGCATTTCCTTACCTATATCTTCGGCAACCAATCGGCGCTCGCTTCGGGCCTGGCGGGGAGGAGCGACAAAGGCATTAATCTGCCTGCAGCGTGGATCATTAAATCCAATGCCTGATAGCGTTCAGTCAAAACAAGTGTGGCTGGGCCGTCTAAAGGTAGCCGTCGGGTTTACCTGGAGCGATCCGGCTCGCAAAAGAAGTCTCAAGCCTGTTGCATCTGGTTCCACCCGGTGTGACGGGCCTGAGGCCTTTTGAAGACAGCCTCATAACGTAAAAATGTAAGAAAAGCCATCGGGTAGGGGCATTGCCTGTTTACCAGGCATATTCGCGGCTGCATCACTGCAACAGCATGCAGTGATGCCGATAATCCGTAATTTTCCGGAATGAGTGTTGTCGAAGTTTTACCAGGCGCGCATTGGCGTGCGCATATCGCAGCCTATTGGGTAAGGCAAACGGAACCGGATACAGGGCCTTCCGGCAGAAGGGTCTATGCCGATGGCTGCGCCGACCTCATTTGTAATGCTGGCGACAGCATAGCTTATTTTCACCCGATGGCACAGGGACAGCACGCAATCCCTCTATATCCGGGACAATTATATCTTGGTGGAACGATGACCGCCTATGGCGTGCTCGGAAGCGAGGCGTGCTGCTTGCTAACGGGCATCCGCTTTTGGCCAGGTGGCTTTTATGCCCTGTTCTCACAAACAATGCAGCCTGCTGTCGATACGCTCGTTGCATTTCCCGATGAAGGCCTGCGCACGCTGATGCGTGATGTTGAAAATCTGAGTACAAATCTGGACCAATGGTGGGAACAGCAATCTGCGGCAGGAGTACTGCATAGTGCCGGCGGCTACGATTTCACATGGCTCCGGGAGCGGATGTACGCTTCGGGAGGCCAGGTATCGGTTGAAGCACTGGCGCAGGAGATGCATGTGAGCAACCGGACACTGGAACGCATCTTCAAAAAAAATGTCGGTATTCCGCCTAAGGAATTCCTGCGCATTGTCCGTTTCCAGGAAGTATTGCGGCGCCTGCGGGAAATAGCGGGGAGCCCCGCATCAGCATCGGCGACAAAGGAAAGCCTGTTACGGATCGCCTTCGAACTAGGCTATTACGACCACGCGCACCTCACCAACGAGTTCAAAAAGTATGCAGGCATTCTGCCATCAGAATTGTCGCATTTTTACAAAACAGGGATACCAGGTGGCCAGTACTTTTGATCAAAAAAATTATGGTCATTCTGATTACAGGACTCATCGCAGGCAGCCTGGATTTCATGGCGGCAGTACTGCTTTTTGTTTCCCGCAGCAAGCAAAGGCCTTCGGTATTGCTACGGTATATTGCCAGCGCGGCTTTTGGTTCCCGGGCATTCAGCGGCGGCTCAGGCATGGCATTGCTGGGACTAGGCTTTCATTACCTCATCGCCTTCTTCTGGGCTGCTGTCTATTTTGTCGTTTTTCAACGGATATTTACCTGTGGCACGGGAGTGCTTGTCAATGCGATCGTATACGGGCTCTTCGTATGGGTGATCATGAATCTTGTGGTGCTCCCGCTTTCGAAGGCAGCACCAAGGCCGTTTTCGGCTCCGGTGGCCCTCATCAATATTTTGATCCTGATTGTTGCGATCGGCTTGCCCTGCGCCTATGCAGCCAGTCATTATCCCTTGTTCTGGTCTGGTCTCTAAGTAGATGGACAATATGGGCGCCAGAGAAACATGCGAACCAGAGTAATTACTTCTTTTCCAGTTTGAGCGCGGTGGTTTTTCCCCCTTGCTTTATCCGGACGATATACATGCCCGGCAGGAGCGTGCTGATATCCATAGTGGTCGCCATGGCATTCACGTTCTTTTCCCATACGACCTTGCCGCCCATGTTTACCAGGTCGATCAGGGCCGGCGTATTGTCAAGGCCTGTGATGACAATCGTATTGCCTGCGGGATTGGGAGCAATCGCGGGCAGGGCTTCTATTGCCAGATTGATCCTGAGTACCTGGCTATAGGTAAAGGTTTCATCCCGGTCGATCATGCTCAGCCGGTAATAATTAGCAGGAGATAAGTTAGCATGGATGCAGGAATAATTGTTGGTTAAGCCGCTGCCATTCGTGGCGGGCACCGTCGCTATCCTTTCCCAGCTTTTACCATCAGGGGACCATTCTACTTCGAACCTGCTTACATTCTGTTCCGCTGTTGTTTGCCAGGAGAGCTGTACCTGCCGGTCGCCATTGATCAATTTGCCGGTAAAAGCGAGCAGTTTCAGTGGCAGCGTACCATTATTGTTGTTGGCCAATACCGATACAGTTGTGCCCGAGTATAAGTTTGTATTAGGATCATAGCCCGAGTTGGATACCACGAGGTCTGCTTTGCCGTCGTTATCCATATCTCCGATCACGGCGCTGTAAGGTGCCGTGCCGGTAGCAAAATCCACCTTAGCCGCAAAAGAGACCGTGCCGGGAGTAGAAGTATTGCGCAATATGGAAACGGTATTGCCTGCTGGTGTGCGTCCCCAATCTGGGATGGCTATATCGGCCTTACCATCGCCATTCATATCCCCGATACCCAGCAGGGATGGGCCGATGCCTGTGGTGAAGGTTTGCTGCGCCGCAGCAATGGTGCCGGGTACAGAGGTATTCCTGAGCACGGAGATTGTATTGTCATTATAATTGGAGGTGACGATATCGGTCTTGCCATCTTTATCGATATCGCCCAGAATAATGGAATAGGGCTGGTTACCAACGGTAAGGTCAACTTTGGGCGCGAGGCTGATCGTTCCGGGAGCAGACAGGTTGCGGAGAACAGACACCGTATTGCCCTGTGTCGCAAATTCACCTGCATTGGCAACGATTACCTCGTTCTTACCATCGCCGTCGATGTCGCCAATTTTTACATCGGCCGGGTTCCTGTTGGTCGTGTAATCGGTTTTCGCTGCAAAGCTGATGGTCCCTGGTACCGAAGTATTCCGTAGTACAGATACCCCTGTGATAGCAGGGCCCGCTCCGGTATAATAATTATTGACTACTGCCAGATCCGGCTTGCCATCGCCATCAAGATCGCCGATAGCAGCTGCATAAGGAGAATAAAAAGCCGCAAAATCGCCGGCATTCACAAAGGAGAGTGTTCCGGGCGTGGAGGTATTGCGATAAACGGTCACCGTCGATGCTAGTCCGGTAATGATTACATAATTGGTGATGACAAGATCGGGCTTGCCATCGCCATCCAGGTCGCCGGCCGTTACGTTGGAAATGCTAACCGTGGTAGAACCTGCCAGGTCCACCTTGTTGGCAAAGGATATGTTTCCGGCAGTAGAAGTATTCCTTAAGATCGAAATGAAATTGGTGGTATAACCGGAAGCCGTTATAATGTCTGCCTTTCCGTCTCCGTCCAGGTCGCAGGACAGGAGGCCCGCTGGTCCGGTAGTCACATTGAATGTTTGCTGGGCATTCAGATCTGCAGTCGTGATCGTAGGCTTGGGCGGCGAAAAGCTGTTGAGGTAACCGAATGGTGTATTCGACATGCCTGCCAGGTGCGTCGCCGTATTCAATACGGTAACGGGCTGGTAGGTTGCACCCTGGGGCGCTGTTACGGTAAGGCTCGTCGCAGATGCCGCCGTAACCGTAGCCTTTGTTGCGCCAAAAAACACGATGTTATTGGCCATCGTGGTATTGAAATTTGTGCCCGTTATCGTTACCGGGATACCTGTTGCACCGGCAGATGGTGTAAAGGAAGTGATCGTGGGCTGCGCAAGGACCAGCTGCTTACCGGTGTAAAATATTGTGAACAGCAGCAAAAGCCTTAGGCCCTGTAACCTTGGTGTAGCTACAGCAGACGTCTTGTATAATGGTATCATACCAAAACAGCATTTTAAAATAAATGGATAAGTTTGATCAAAGCGCACCAGTCCTTATTCTTCCACAAGCTACCGGGAAGGAATCGCTGTTACCAGCACGATCAGGAAGAGAACAGGTAAGGTTAAATTTCGATACGAAGTAAAGAAAATTTCAGGAAGCTAGACAATAACAAAAGAATATTTTTCGAATTTATCACGGCCGCTCTGTCGCCGCGCACAAAAAAAGACGAAATTTGAGAGGGACTATACAAGCAACCCATAATTTGATATTTTCTATGAACATACAAGAACAAATCCAGGCCTATATCGCCGGCCAGCCCGAACCCAAACGCACAGATATGCAAACGCTGCACCACATGGTTCTGGAAATAATGCCGGCATGCAAACTATGGTTCCTGGATGGTAAAAACAGTGATAACAAAACGGTTTCCAATCCCAATATAGGATATGGCGGTTATACCATAAAATACGCCGATGGAACCACCAAAGCATTTTACCAAATTGGCATGAGCGCCAATACAACCGGGATATCGATCTATATCCTTGGTATCAGCGATAAGACCTACCTGGCCAGAACGTTTGGTGAAAAATTGGGCAAAGCGAGTGTGACCGGGTATTGTATCAAGTTCAAAGCGTTAAAGGACATCAACATTGACGTGCTTGAAGCAGCTATACGGTATGGGTTCCAGGCTCAGGATGAAAAAGAGGAGCCGAAACTATAATTGGAGTGAAAACATGGGCTGAATACCGGTGATGAGTGCCTGGGAAATAAAGGAGGCACCTACTTCAAGATCAGCAAGAATAAATGGTATGCGCACCGGCATACGTCAAACATAAGCCTCCGGATAGCACAGACCACTTAGCGCTTTATAACGTAAGGAATTTACGTGATCCTTTAAACAAAGCAAATTAGGTCTTTTAAACAAAGTCACTGATGAGCAGGCCCTCTACTTTTGTTTTGGTAAAAACATTGAAAAAATGGAACAGAACAATTATCAGGGAGCTTTACAACAGCCAATTGGCTCCGGCTTCAATGTGAAGTCAACTGCAAACGATGTGATCAAAGGAATTGACCTTACCGGGACAACGGCAATCGCAACCGGTGGTAATATTTTTCTTCCTTGATTAAAATGCTTTTTTGAACAAAACGAAGCGCATACTATTTCTATTTTTGCAGTACTGGTTTCGTTCTTAAACAAAAAGATCGTGGAATACAAAGCCCGGTATATCACCGAAGACATAAAGCTTTCCAGTTATGAGGACAAGTTCTTCAAGTCTGACATTATGTTTGACCAGCACATGCTGGTGTGGTTCCTTTCGGGAGAGACCAAGATAGTTCAGGCCGATGCGACTTATTTTTTCGGGAAAGGCGATATTTTCCTGATACCCAGAAATCAGCTGGCCACCATTATCAACTATCCCAAAGACGGGCAGCCGCACAAAACCGTGGTGATGCATTTGTCGGTGGAGCGGCTCAGGGACTTTTATGCAAGCCGGAACATCAGATCCAAACCTTTAAAGGCGCAAAAGATCTACAGCTTCAGCAAGCATCCTTTACTGGAAAGCTGTCTGGCATCGCTCATCCCGTATTTTGATATGAAGGATATACCGGAAGAAATTGCTTCTATTAAGATAACGGAAGCCATCAGTATTCTGAGGACACTCGACAAAGAGATTGATCATATACTCGGCAATTTTGAAGAACCTGGTAAGATCAACCTGGTCGATTACATGGAAAGGAACTTCATGTTCAATTTGCCGTTGGAAAAATTTGGTTATCTCACGGGCAGAAGCCTCACTACTTTCAAACGGGATTTTAAAAAGGCCTTCGGCATGACACCGCAACGCTGGCTTACGCAAAAACGTTTGGAGCTGGCTCACTATCAGCTTGCCGAAAAGAAGAAAAAGCCATTAGATGTCTGTTACGAAGTGGGTTTTGAAAACCTGTCTCATTTTTCGTTCGCGTTTAAGAAGCAATTTGGATTTGCACCCAGTCATCTGATGGACAAAAATGTAGGCCCTTGATTGTAACAAAACATCCGCCGGTCCGGTCCCCAAAGCCAGGGATGGGTTTCCTCTATTGAAATAGCGCCGCATGTCAATTGCATTATGCGTACCTTTAATGTATGAGACACCAATTAAGGGAATCGTTCAGACTCCTGATACGCGCGAAGTTGTTTCGAGGTTCCCTTGGTGCCCCGTACGAATTCCTCTCTGCCCCACAATTTATGCTTGGTCTGGTGATGGCAGAATTCATCAAACGGTATCAGCGTAGCTTAAAATCGCATGATGAAATAATGGGCAAACTCGAGAACCTTTTGGGAAGCCCCGATGCCATCTTACGAACAATCCGCCATAATTAATATAGCCAGGTACTGCATCTTTGAATACAAGCTAAAGCCAATCGATATTCGACGCACCGCTTTATGCCCGGTCTATAGAACATTTTGTCCCCCACAACGCCTAATTACCACGCAGTAAAAAAGAAGGGTTGCGCAGGGCCCGGAAGGCTATCAGGAGCATCAGGTACAGGCAAATATATTTGATCATGAAACCATTTGATACGGCCGTTTCTAATAAATGGCGAAACTATGGAAACAGGATCAATGAGAAGGGGCGACCAGGAAACGCGCTCTTTCTACTCCCCGGCTATCCGGCCCCTTCCTTCTTCCCTGTCATACCTCATCCAGCGCAAATATTTTTTCGAGTTGTTTTGAATTGATCCGTGCCGGTGTGGCCTTCATGATCATATTGCGCAAGGCAATGCCCCAGGGGTTTTTGAGCTGCGCCAGCTTGCCTATGCGCCAGCTGGTATTGACAACGTAATGTGCCTTTTGCTTCCTGATATCGGGATACCGCAGTAAGGCCTCCGCTATAGAATATTGTCGCAGCAGCTTGCCTAATACGTAGGCGTCTTCGATCGCCTGGCAGGCGCCTTGTCCCAGGTTGGGCGTGGTAGCATGCGCTGCATCACCCACCAGGCATACCCTGTCGCGTGTCCATTGGTGTGCGGGTTTCAGATCCAGTAGCGGTGCTACGATCCATTGTTCTTTTGGCGTTGCCCGTACCATTTGCGCCGCTAAGGGATGAAAGTCTTCCAGGAAAGGGAAAATATCGGTAGCAGCATCGGCAGGCGGGCTGTCGATCAGCAAATACCAGTATGTCTGATGTTCGTTCAATTGCACGAAGCCGAAGCGTTTGCCTTTGCCCCAGGCTTCGTTGAGCTCATGACGATAGGCGCCGGGTAAGGTAAGTCCGGCCACGCCTCTCCAGCAGGTCTGCCCGGCGTCCCTAAGCTCGTTTTCTGGAAACAAGGTTTTTCTCACCATGGACCGTATACCATCGGCGGCGATCGCATATGCCGCTGTGACCTGCGATCCGTCCGCGAAAGAGAGGAGGCAGCTATCTTTTTCAAGGCTTATCTGTTTCAGCTGCTTGCCTGTTACGATATGCTCCCGACCCACGGCTTCCATGAGCACACGGTGCAGGTCTGCCCGGTGAATGGCAATATTGGACAGGCCATATTTCTGCTCAAAGCAGGCCAGGTTGCTGGACGATAGCTTTTCCAGCCCGGGCCGGGTAAGGTTCAGCACCGAAATGCGATTGCCTTGCTGTGCAACGGCTTCCGCGATACCCCAATGGCAGAACACCTGCATAGCATTACTGGCAATGATAATGCCGGCGCCAACCGGTCTTATCGCAGCCGCGCTTTCATAAACGGTGAACGGAATACCTGCTTGCTTTAATGCCAGGGCGGTGCTCAGCCCGCCTATCCCGGCCCCGATAACAGTTACTTTTGTCATAAGCTATGCTTGTTAGGTTATAACTGCAAAATTGCGGCGGCGGCGGCCACAAAGACGTTCACCTAAGTTAATTAATAAGCCGCTTGCGTATGCGGCTCAGCGATTGCGGTGTAATACCCAGGTAAGTCGAAATGTATTTCAACGGTATCTTGCAAATGATCTCCGGCGATTTTTGCAAAAGATTGAAATAACGTTCTTCGGGGCTGAAAAACAGCAGCTCCTCTATCCTGCGTTTTGCTTCCAGGAAGCATATATCCGATATGGTCCTGCTGAACCGGAGCCAGGAAATATCGCTTGCGATCAGCTCGTCGAGACGCTTCTTATCAAACAGCAGCACCTCCGTATCCACCGCCGCTTCAATAATGAAAGCCGACCGTTTCCCGGTGATATAGCTTTCATAATCCCCGAAAAAATCGCCATTGACCTGCAGCAAAAAGCTGATATCTATGCCCTGGTCGTTGATGCAATAAGTCCTTACCGCACCACTCTTGATATAACCCAATTGATTGTATACCGTATCCCGTTCAAACAGGATACTGCCTTTTTTATAGCATCTTGTTTCAGCGGTCGAGAGAAATGCCTGCAGCATTTCTTTGTTTAATCCTAATCTTTCGGAGAATGAAATGTGCTGTATCATGGAAGCCGGCATTCTTTTGCCGCTGTAAAACTAAGAAAACGCAGCGCCTGTTTTGCTCAGTCTCGTCCCATTTGAAAGCGACGCAAAAGGCCAGAACTATGAAAGAGGGCGGTAGTTACGAATTTTGCCCGGAATGGAAGGAAAGGGAATGGCATAAAAAAAGCCAGGCTAAAAATAACCCGGCGCATACTCACCTTTTACTCGTAGAACTAGCTACGGTTGATATAACATAATTATTCAAATTAAGTTCGCCCTCCTGTCAGCTTAACTGGTATGCTGACCGAAAAACCTTTTCCTGTGCTACGGCATAGGCTGTGACCAGCCTGCCAAAAAATTTAAGGTTCTCTATGCATTCCTCTCGATCGTAAAATGAACCGGCCGAGCTACCCAAAAGGGCGCCGGTTTGCGGGTGCCTGATGCTCCAATGCCAGTCTTTCTGTTCCTCATTCTGATAAACCTCGATAGTCGGTAGCTGTTGATTGTGCATGATTTTAATAAATTAGAAATGCAAAGGTCACGGGTTTTGTTTATATAAATTAGCCCTAATATCTATAATTTATAAACCCCGTTTATGTATCCTCATAAAGTTACTACAGTATGAGTCAAAATATACAGACAACAGGTATTTATCTTTTTTATCGTAAGATAAATATTGGATACTAAGCTGCTTTTTGACTGTGTTTAAACCAGGTACAGCAATAAAAAAAAGTCCCGCTGGGGGACATTTTGAAAATTTTAACGTATCGGTCTTCCGGTTAGGCCTCTGCGGGCACTTTTTCGATCTCCCGCCCGATAATCGTCGCCAGATCTTCCGGCAACATATTATCGTTGATAAAATGCCAGCAATAGCCTTCCTCCTGTTGCCTGCTCCCCTGAAGCTCATAAAGCTTGTCGTAAAGGATCACAGAAAATAAGCTATTCTGTGGCGTGCGGTAGCCTGTGGCTTTGAACCGCATATCGTAGTTGCCGATCTTTACGGTAGCATCGATATGGATCTTGTTTGCTGTGTTGTTGTTGCTGTTATTCCATTCCATAATTGGACCGCTCGTTTTTAGGTATCGATTATCAATGCTACAACGAACAGCAAGCATGATGGTTCACACGGCGCTGTTCCTTGTGTATGCTATTTTAACGGAGGAAGAGCCAACTTATTTTGCGCCCATGAAAAAGCCCCGCTGGAGCAGGGCAGATGAAACAATCGCAGCATGGGAATTCAGATGGTGGACTCAAAGGCATCCGGTGAAAAATAGATCATTCGCCTATTGTTCATTTTTAGCTTCGCGAGGATGACTTCCGGGTTGAAGGGGCTGATGTGGATATAGTATTGCAACAATTCTCCCCTATCGTCTGTTAGCGTACGTAGTTCACTGCAATTCAAATGCGCGAACTCGTCGTAGGTAAGACCAAGTAAGCTGGCCATTTTACCCTCGGAGGGTAGCCTCCGGGTTACAATTGTCCTGTTATAGCGCATAGTCAATGGTTTGGTGCCATAAAATTACGACAAGGCGTAGCTATACGGGACAATTCCTGCGAAGATTTATGATTTTTTTAAATATCGGAGCATAAAAGACCGATAGCCTTTGCCTGGAAAGGCATTGACCGGTATCGTTATGGGCTATATGGCCCTGCATCTAGGCAACAGAGGCTTCATCCTCAGGACTTACTGTCAGAATTAGCTCTATAAGCTTTTTCTCCGTGCGCAGGAGCTTTTGATAAAGCTGGTATTCCGGCATATTTTCCAGGTAATTTCTATCTTGAGCATTCATGGCTTAAAATTATTAAAGCTGGTCGCTGGTTTCTGTTAAGAATAACCGAGCATCTTTAAAAAAAAATGTTATTCGACACCATAATACAGAACAAGAACTGTGCCATTTTCGGGAAAATAATGAGCAGTTGGCCCGACGGTAAATTTACTGTTAAAATGCGATTCCCCTCAGGACCAATAAGGGGTTGTCATATGAATAAATACGGCTATTCCTTCCGGGCGCCTTTTATAAGTGTTTTGTAGTTTTTATATGACAACCGCAAGCGGCGTTGGTACCAGCTGCTTTTTAAAAAAAGCAAGTAATGAAAGACAGTATCGGCTCCTGATCTAACAGCATTACGCTACCCGGGACCGAGGCGCAAGACTATGCTGCAGTTCCGGCAGGGATAAACCGCTTTTCATAGCCGTCTCTGTACCTAGGAGCGAGCCGTCAGGTCTATGGCACAGCCGGTAGCAATTTATCGATCGCATCGGCCATATCTTGGTCTTTTTGGGTAACCACATTACCGGCATCATGCGTGCTGAGCCATATTTCTACCTTGTTGTACGTATTGGTCCAGGTGGGATGATGGTCCATGTCTTCGGCCAGCCCGGCCACGCGGGTCATGAAGGCAAAGGCTTCTTTGAAATCCCTGAAAGAAAAGGCGCGATAAAGTTGGTTATTCTGTTCCAGCCACATAGTTTTGATATTTAAGAAGGCGAATATAAAACAACATTGCCTTCGGAAAGTTTTTCCCTGCAGGAGCATCCGTCGATGGGTCCTGTTTCTCTTTCCTGAAAATGCCAAGCCATGCGTGTAATGTTCATTGTTCTCGTTACGATGTTGATCCTGTTTTATCTGCGTAGCCGGAAAAAAAAGCCTGCCGTGCTGCAACCGGTCATAGCACCGGATCACATGCACACTATGCTGGAAGCCCATGTCGCGTTTTATCGTAAGCTGGACCAGGAAAGTCAGGGGCGTTTCCGCAGCAGGGTGCAGCATTTCCTGGACACTACCCGCATCTCCCCGGTAGACGGCGTGACGGTAACGGAGCTGGATCGCTTGTATGTGGCCTCCAGCGCGATCATTCCTATTTTTCATTTCGACGACTGGGCCTATAACAATCTCGACGAGGTATTGCTGTACCCTGGCACCTTCAGCCAGGATCTCGACCATGAAGCAGCAGAGCGCAATGTGCTGGGCATGGTAGGCGACGGCGCCATGCACCGCATGATGATCCTCTCGCAACCCGCGCTCCGGTCCGGCTTTGAGCAATCCGGCGCAGGAAACACAGGCATCCATGAATTTGTACACCTGCTCGATAAAGCTGATGGCGCTACAGATGGCGTACCCGAGTACATGATACCTAAAGACCTGGTGGCGCCCTGGATGAGGCAAATGCACCGGACGATACAGCAGATCCGCGAAGGTGAGTCCGATATCAACCCCTATGCCGGCACCAATGAAGCCGAATTCTTTGCCGTGCTTTCAGAATATTTCTTTCAGAAACCGCAATTCCTCAAAGAGCATCATCCGGAGCTCTATGCAATACTCGATAAAGTATACCACCGCTGAGCATTAGCCGGGAAATTGCTTCCGTATTGCTTGCTCACGATAATCGAAAATACCGGCCAGTTGCCTCTTTACCCCGAGCGCATGCGCCAGGCGGCCCAGGATTCCCAAAGGCATTACATAGCGCACCGAATCTTTCATTAAAGTATGGTTGCCTTGCGCCGCAAAAGTGTGGGTATGTTCCCATAGCCGGTAAGGCCCTTTCAGCTGCTTGTCTGTAAAACAAATACCCGCCTGCACCTTTCGGATCAGGGTGATCCATTGCAGTGGAATGCCGGCGAGCGGGCGTACCCGGTATTCGATAAGCATACCCTCGTAGAGTTCGTTCGTGTCGGGGCAGCGGATCACCCGGAAGCGCATATAGTCTGGCGTGAGTCGCGACAGGTTATGTGGATCGGAAAAGAAAGACCAGACTTCGGCGAGCGGCGCTTTGATCAGCGTTTCGCGTTCCAGCAGATACGGTTTCATCGCCCCTTTTCGCCCTGTTTACGGTGAAAGCGCATCAGCGCAATATCGCCCTGGATCAGCGTAAGCGTACGGTTGTCGCTGCTCACATCGTATTTGTTGATCCGCTTAAGCTGTTGCAGAAAGGTGGCCTCGCCTTCTCCCCGGCAGGCCATAAGGGTGAGGGCAATATCGCCCCGGAAGCTGATGGTGTGGTCTGAGCTCACCAGCGGCCCATTGAGGCTGTTACAGCCGGTATAGCCGCTGAAGCGTTTGTTGCGGGTGTCGAACGTCAGCTCGGGCTTTCTGCCGGGATACAGGCTGTCCAGTGCAGCGACGGGCGTAGCCAGCAGGTCGAGGGTCCAGCTGCCGTCCAGTACGGCCAGGGGAGTGCTCGTTTCTTTGGAGGGGCGGCTTCCTTTAAATGTGGCGCAGCCGGCAGATAGCAATAAAGTGCCTGCCAGCAGGAGTAAGATTGGTTTCATAAAGTGTTGGTTCGATGTGCTGCTAAATTACCAAGTTTCCGGGTATCCTGCCGGATAATCCTATGGGTTAAGTGCAAATGATGCTATCAATAGGCAGATGGCTTTCTTTTTTATGTAGCAGAGAAAAAAACGTTTAATTTTGGCCCCTGATCATCCGGCGCCCCTGAAAATAAGGTTCGCTTGTCTATTCTAAACGCACTTACGCCAGTACCGATGCCTCAAAAAAAAATTAAGCATGTCGCGATCGCCGGAAATATAGGAGCGGGAAAAACGACACTGACCCAGATGCTGGCCAAGCACTACAAATGGATACCACAGTTTGAATCGACTGAAGACAATCCTTATCTTAACGACTTCTACAACGACATGCATCGTTGGTCGTTCAACCTCCAGGTATATTTCCTCAACAGCCGGCTGCGCCAGCTGCTGGAGATACAGAATGGCAAGCATACGGTGATCCAGGACCGGACCATTTACGAAGACGCGCATATTTTTGCACCCAATCTGCATGAGATGGGATTGATGTCGCGCCGCGACTTCGAAAACTATGCCCAATTCTTCCAGACCCTGAAAAAGATGGTGAGCCCGCCCGATCTGCTTATCTATCTTAAAGCCTCGATCCCTACGCTGGTCGACCGTATCCAGAAGCGGGGCCGTGAATATGAGGAAAATATACGCCTCGATTACCTGAAACGCTTGAACGAGCACTACAACAACTGGATCGACAAATACAACGATGGTCCCCTGCTGGTGATCGAAAGCGACGATATCAATTTTGATGAGACGGAAGACGGTTTTGCACGTATTATCGGCAAGATCGATGCCCAGATCAATGGCCTGTTTTAATGGCATTTTTGGCGTGTTGGCTGTGTAGAGACGTTGCATGCAACGTCTCTACACAGCCAACGGCAATACACATTGGCGTCTGCAGTCCGGTCCCAAAAATGACAGAACTATTACAATAGCTGATAGCGCTATTTCTTGTTTCCCTGGCTAACTTGCTACCTTTGCAGCAATTTTAAATCCCCTACCGATCTTATGTTCAAAAGCGATCCCAAAGCCTCTTTGCTGGTGGTGGAAGATGAGGAAAGTCTCAGGGAGGCGATCAAGCTGAATCTGGAGCTGGAAGGTTACGAAGTGACCACCGTTGATAATGGCGCTGCCGTGCTCAAAGCGGTAAAGAATGAGTATTTCGACCTCATCATCCTGGATATCATGCTGCCCGAAATGGACGGCATTACCGTGTGTGAGAACATCCGTATGCAAAACAACGAGGTGCCGATCCTTTTCCTTTCGGCCCGCAACAGTGGGGCCGACCGTATCGAAGGACTGAAAAAGGGTGGGGACGACTATATGACCAAGCCCTTTAACCTGGAAGAGTTGCTGCTGCGGGTAGAGAAGCTGGTGGTTAAGAACAAAAAGCTGAAAGAAAGGAATGCCGCTCCGGACGTTTACACCTTCGGAAAGTGCAGGATCGACTTCACCGCACAGTCGGGAAAGGACAAGGACGGTAAGAGCCTGGAGCTGAGCAAGAAAGAGATTGCCCTGCTGAAGCTGCTCGTAGAGCACAAGAATGAGGTAGTCTCGCGGGAACACATCCTGCAGGTGGTATGGGGCTACAACGTATACCCGACTACACGTACCATCGACAACTTTATACTCAATTTCCGCAAATATTTCGAGAAGGATACCCGCAATCCCCGGCACTTCCACTCGGTACGCGGCGTAGGCTATAAATTCACGGAATAAGTTTGCTATTCCGCCAGGATTTTATATTTTTATCCGATCAATTCCAATCCGATGATGAAAAAATACGCTTTGGTGCTTTTGGTGGGATCCCTTGGGTTCTTGGCTTGTAACAAGGATAAAGATATGGTGGAGGCCACTGTGGTCGATACCGGCGATATTACAAACGAAGGTTGCGGCTATGTGCTGCAACTTCAGGATAACGCGCTGCTACAGCCCGAATACCTTCCCTCTGCCTACCAGCACGGCGGTTTAAAGGTCAAAGTGAAATACACCCACACCGGTGTCCAGGACACTTGCAAGTTCGGTAGCGTAGTTTATGACCTGGTCTCTATCCAGGATATCAAGAAGAACATCGACAGATAAGCTTACCAGGCGAGGTCGTCCTCGGGCGTTTCGCTCCGGAAATGTTTCCGCGATATAATTTTCTCCAATTGCCGTTCGTAGATCAGAACGGCAATTTTTTTGGTCACTTCCGTTTCGGTGGCCATAGCTTCCTTGATCTTACGTTCCGAAATATCGAGCCGGTACAGCATGGAAAATAGCTGGTCGGGATTGCCGGCGATCAGCTGGTCTACCCGCCAGGTGAGCGCCGCGATGATCTTTTCCCGCGATACCAGGTCGTTTACTTCCAGGCCGAAATCGCTGGACAATGTATGCAATAATTCCTGCTCGGTCGTAGACATTACTAATCTGCCGTTTTTACAATCATAAGGAAATCATAGTGCCTGCAGCCTAAATCGAAAGGCCCTGAAGTGCTGACCTGTGCCATATAAGACCTTTCAATGCGGAGACGGGAGAGCGAATCTTCCGCTACCATGGCGCCATCCATCAGGACTACTACACCTGTTTCTTTGGTTATATCCCGGGCAGCGAGATAATCAAACGAAAGGAAAGGAATAAGGCTATCCTGGTGCTTTAGCGTCACCTGTTTCCGCTTCCTGTCGACGGTGCCTGCTGTAATATGATCTTCATTGAAAAAAGTGCGATGCATGTCTATGGGCTCATCGTTCAGGCAAACTATATAACCGTTATCCTGATAGCGGCATAAGCTGGCACGATCAAAGCCGGGTTCAACGCCAATACAGCCGCTTAAAAGCAGGAGACATACCAGAGCAATTACAAAAGCTTTGAACGTGAGAAACAAAGTAACCATAACGACAAGTTAAAGGTAGCAAGAATTCAGATACATCTATTACACAAACACCCGGTTGTATGACCGGGTGTTTGTGTAATATTTATTGCTGGAATTATTCGTTGATCGCTTGCTGCACGATGTTCCGCACGGCGCTCATGGGCACTCTTTCCTGCTCCATGCTATCGCGGTAGCGGATGGTAACTGTCTGGTCTTCCTTGGTCTGATGATCGATAGTTACGCAGAAAGGCGTGCCGATCGCATCCATGCGGCGGTACCGCTTACCAATGGTGTCCTTTTCCTCATAGAAGCATTTGAAATGCTGTTTGCATTCCTGCATCAACTCACTGGCAATTTCGGGAAGACCATCTTTCTTGGTCAGAGGTAATACCGCTAGCTTTATCGGCGCCAGCTTAGGAATGAACTTCATGACCACACGGCTATCCTGTTTCTCCGCGGTGCTCAGGTCCTGCTCTTCATAAGCCTCGCTCATGAGCATGAGTAGGGTACGGTCGAGGCCAATGGAGGTCTCGATTACATAAGGAATATAGTTGCCGTAGGCCTTACCGTTCTCATCGAGATCAGCGTCGAAATACTGCATTTTCTTTTTGCTGTATTCCTGGTGGCTCTGCAGGTCAAAGTCGGTGCGGCTATGGATGCCTTCCAGCTCCTTGAAGCCCATGGGAAAATCATATTCGATATCGCAGGCGGCATCGGCATAGTGCGCCAGCTTCACATGGTCGTGGAAGCGGTAGCGCTCTGCAGGTATACCCAGGGTCATATGCCACGCCATGCGCTTTTCTTTCCAGTATTCGTACCATTGCTGCTGTGTACCGGGACGCACGAAGAACTGCATTTCCATCTGCTCAAATTCGCGCATCCGGAAAATGAAGCCGCGGGCCACGATCTCGTTACGGAAGGCCTTTCCTACCTGCGCAATGCCGAAGGGTATCTTCATACGGCCGCTCTTCTGTACGTTAAGGAAGTTGACAAAGATGCCTTGCGCGGTCTCCGGACGCAGGTAAATGGTGTTGGACTCATCGGCAACCGAACCCACCTCGGTGGAGAACATAAGGTTGAACTGGCGCACATCGGTCCAGTTGCAGGTACCGCTTACCGCGCACTTGATCTTATTGTTTTCAATAAGTGTCTTGAGGCCGGCAAAGTCGTCGCCGGCGATCAGGCGGTCCATGTCGGCCAGCAATGCGTCGCCTTGATCTTTTGGAAGCGTTTCGGCAAAGCCTTCGATCAGGTGATCCACGCGATAGCGCTTCTTGCTGTCCTTGTTGTCGATCATCGGATCGCTGAAATTATCGACATGCCCGCTGGCTTTCCAGGTGGTCGGATGCATAAAGATCGCAGCATCGATACCCACAATGTTCTGTTCGTTCATTTGGGTCATCCAGCGCCACCAATAGTCACGCACATTGCGCTTGAGCTCCACACCCCATTGACCATAGTCGTAAACGGCGCCAAGACCATCGTATATTTCGCTGGAAGGGAATACAAAGCCGTATTCCTTAGCGTGGGCAATAATTGCCTGTAATTTATTTTCGTTTGCCATAAAATTCGAATCGCGGGCAAATATACGGCGAATTTGCAGGACCTAAAATCCTGCGCCACAACCCGTAATTATTTGATCATGGTAGCAGGAATAGCCATTAAAGGTTATGGCAGCATGCAATTAAGGAATGCCGGCTCTGCAGGTACCGTGAGCCAGGTCTGCTGTTTCCCATCAAAAGGCCTGTTGCTGATGCGTGGGCTGGTCGTGCCTGCGTTTTCCCTGGTAAACCGGCATAGGGAAAGCGAATATTCCTATCGTAATAGCTTATTTTTTGCGCTCTGGTAATTGTTGGATCTTTGGGTTGTTCCCTCTATGTTGAAGGGACATGGCAGCCGGATTCGAGCGGACTGTTTTCAATTGAAATAATGTTTCTGTGATTTGTTAGAGCGAACCGGTTATCCCTCCTGGGATGCCGGTTTTGCTTTTGGCCACCGGCTTGTTGAAAAGAATTGAGATAGGGCTACGGCAAATTCAGGAAATACATTGCTTTCGCTTAAGTTTTACTAAAAAGAAAAAAGATAACGGTTTATTTCTTAAAATTGTTCTGGTTACGAAAACTTAATATTTCGCTGGCGCACAATAAAATATATTTGCCGCAATCGCGCCGGCGATAAAATATGCGGCCGGCCCGCACCAAAACGAATTGCATGAAAAAGAAAAAAGATGCACCCATTATCAGGGACCTGAGCTGGCTGGCCTTCAACGACAGGGTCATGCAGGAGGCCAAAGATCCTTCCGTCCATATTTACGACCGTTTACGCTTCCTGGGTATTTTCTCCAACAACCAGGATGAGTTTTTCAGGGTTAGGGTGGCGGCACTCAACCGTATGGTTCGCATGGGAAAAACGGCTAAAATGCATCTGGAGCAGAACCCGGACAAGATATTGCAGGCAATACAAGAGAAAGTACTGCAGCAAAGCGCCGATTTTGACCGTACTTACGCGGGCATCATCAGGGAGATGGCCAAGAACAATATTTTTATTAAAAATGAAAAACAGCTTAGCAGCAAGCAGGAGCACTATATAAAATCTTATTTTGATGAAAAGGTGCGTACGCAGATCGTGCCGCTGATGATCGAAAGTATGCCGCAGGCGCCCTTTCTGCAGGACAATGCGATCTATCTGGCCTGCGTGCTGGGGAGCAATGAAAACCCGATGATGCAGCGCTATGCGCTCATCGAAATACCCTTGTCCAACCTGCCGCGTTTTGTGCTGCTGCCTTCAGAAAAAGATACCAAGGATATCATTCTGCTGGAAGACATCATCCGGTGGAACCTGCCCAACCTCTTTGCTGCCTTCGGTTTCAACCGTTTTCTCAGCAATATCATTAAGGTAACCCGCGACGCCGAGTTTGAGCTCGATTACGACGTCAACAAGAACCTAATACAGGAACTGGAAAAGGGGATCAAGGACCGGAAAAAAGGTCGCGCCACGCGTTTCGTTTATGACCGGAATATCGATCCGGGTCTGCTGGCTTACCTCACCAAAAGGTTGAGCCTGGCCAAGAAAGATAACCTGATACCCGGCAGCCGTATCCATAACTTCAAAGATTTTATGAATTTCCCGGCATCCGTGTTCCGGGACTTCGATCCGCGCCAGAAACCTTTTGTGCATCCGCTGCTCATTCAGCCCTGCCGCATTATGGATGTGCTCAATCATAAGGATGTCATGCTGAATTTTCCTTATCATTCTTTCGATTCCATCATTGACCTGTTACGGGAAGCCGCGATTGATCCCTTTGTACAAAGCATCAAGATCACCTGCTACCGCCTGGCCAAGGATTCCAAAATCGTGAATGCATTGGTGAATGCCGTGCGCAACGGAAAGGATGTAACGGCGGTAGTGGAGCTGAGGGCCCGGTTCGACGAGGAGGCCAATCTTAAGTGGAAGGCCCGCCTGGAAGACGAAGGGGTGAAAGTGATCCTGGGCTTGCCCGATCAGAAAGTGCATGCCAAGCTATGTGTGATCAAGAAACGTGAATTTGAACATACCAAAGAATACGGCTTCATCAGTACCGGCAATTTCAACGAAGGATCGGCCCAGTACTACGGGGATCATTGCCTGCTGACCGCCGACCGTAAAATACTGCTCGACGTTAATCGTATCTTCAACTATCTCGAAGATCCCCTGCATAAGATCTCACAGCTAAAAGCGATCAAAACGCTGGCTGTGGCGCCTATCAATATGCGTACTTTCTGGTTCCCGCTCATAGATAAGGAAATCAGGACGGCAAAGGCCGGGAAAGAGGCCTCGATCATCATCAAGCTGAATAGCCTGGTCGACGCACAGCTCATCGATAAGCTGTATGAGGCTGCCACAGCAGGTGTTAAGGTCAACCTGATCGTAAGGGGCATCTGCTGCGTGCTGACGAAGCAAAAGGCCTTTGTGCAGCCGATCTTTGCCCTCAGCATCATCGATGAATACCTGGAACACGCGCGCGTATTTGTATTCCACAATGAGGGCAAGCCCAAAGTATATATATCCTCTGCCGACTGGATGGTACGCAACCTGGATCACCGCGTCGAAGCGGCCTGTCCCATTTTTGATAAGGAGATAAGCCAGGAGCTGATCGATATCCTCAACATACAGCTGGCCGAAAATGTAAAGGGCCGTATACTGGACAACCAGCAGCGGAACGAATACGTGGAAGCAAAAGAAGGCGAAGAGGATGTAAGGTCGCAGATCGAAATATACGATTACCTGTTCAAGAAGACAATAGCGATCTAGCATGACCCGGTCAATTGCCGGGCTTTGACAACTCGCTATTTTATCTGAACTTTATCGACCCGAAACGAATGTATTCCCACGCTTAAATTGTTCAGGATTGATCTTAGCTGCTATCGATATTGGATCCAATGCCGCCCGACTGCTCATTACCGAGGTGACGCCTTATAAAGACGGGACTGTTGACTATACCAAGCTGAACCTGCTCCGTATACCGCTGCGCCTGGGTTTCAGCGTATTTGAAAGCGGTGTGATTCCCGAAGAAAAGGTCACGCAGCTGATCGATACGATGAAGACATACCAGCTGCTGATGAAGATATACAAGGTGGAAGCTGTGAAAGCTTGTGCCACATCGGCTATGCGCGATGCCCGTAACAGCCCTCAGATCGTAGAGCAGGTACGGGAGCTGACCGGCATTGAAATCAATATCATCAGCGGTAGTGAAGAGGCAAATGTTATTTACGAAACGCATATCGCCGAGAATCTCAGTTCCGGGCAAAGCTACCTGTATATTGATGTAGGCGGTGGCAGTACCGAGCTGACGATGTTCTCCGACAATCATATCGTATTCAAAGAATCCTTCAATATAGGCACCATCCGCCTGCTGAGTGAAAAAGTGACCGAAGCGCAATGGGAGCATATGAAGTGGTTTGTGAAAACGCATACCCGCAATCTTCAGCCGGTTATCGCCATCGGATCGGGAGGTAATATCAACAAAGTATTTTCGATCTCCAAGCGAAAGGAAGGCCGCCCGCTGAACCTGGAGTTGCTGAAAGATTATTTCAAGGAGCTGAGCAGCTGCACACTGGAGGAACGGATGCACATCTATAACCTGCGCCGCGACCGGGCCGATGTGATCGTGCCGGCCCTGCAGATCTACACTTCGGTGATGCGATGGGCTGGGGCCGAGGAGATATTCGTACCTAAGATAGGCCTGGCCGATGGCCTGATCAAAGTACTATACCAGGAGCGCATGAGCAGCCATACCTTATTGTCTTAATCCTATCCCGGGGTTATTGTAGAAGGCGTCCTGTAAGGTCGCCTTCTTGCTTTAGTCATATTTTTAGTGCGGTTGACCCGATGCATCTTCATCTGGCGGAGAATAACGCTTCCTTTCTAAGAAAAGGTTGGTCCTGCTACGTCTACTTTATATAAACGTTATTGCTATGAAATCAATATTGACTGTGCTGATCTGCTGCCTGTTCTTTTGCAGCAGCGGCCGCAACCGCACCTTCGACAAACTGAATGAAGTGAATGCCTGCTGGGCGAAACAGCCGGAAGCTGCTACAATGCCTTTGCCGGCTTACCGGGAACTATCCGAAGGAGAATGGATACGCCGGCACCTGTCGCTGGTGGAACAAGTGCTGCGCGCGCGCAGCGTAAGCGCCCTCAGTGCCGGTCAGCGGGCGCAACGCCTCCGTGCTCTGGACCATCTGCATGCTTATTGGCAGGAAGGGCGTTTCCCCGTTAATATGCACTATGCTTATCGTACGCCGATCTTCATCGACCAGGACGATAATTTCTGTGCGGTGGGCTATTTGCTGAAAGCATCCGGATCCGAGGCCGTTTCCCGAAAGATTGCTGGCCATACCAACCTGGCCTATGTGGCGCAAATGCATTATCCCCAGCTGGATAGCTGG
Organism: Taibaiella koreensis; assembly: GCF_003545715.1. Taxonomy (GTDB): domain Bacteria; phylum Bacteroidota; class Bacteroidia; order Chitinophagales; family Chitinophagaceae; genus Taibaiella; species Taibaiella koreensis. The sequence goes on along the minus strand of NZ_QVNU01000006.1, from coordinate 279,787 downwards.
GCGCATGCGCATGGTTTTACCAAAGAAGAGCTGGCCTGGATACAGCCGACTTATCCGCCCAGGAACCAGGTAGTGACATTGGGTAATGGTGTGAGCGGAACCGTTAAGGAACTATGCGTGGATCCCGGCGGTGATAAGCTTTATGTCGGCGGCGCCTTCGACCAGGTCGACGGCAACATCGGCAGCCGTAATATTGCCTATGTAACACAGGCAGATCCGGACCACTATACCTGGCATGATATGGCAGGAGGCGTCAATGGTGAGGTGCACGCAATTACGGCTCACGAAGGAAAGATCTTTGCCGGCGGACGGTTTACCATGGCCGGAACGGTGATGGCACGCAATGTAGCCTGTTGGGAAAACGGTAGCTGGCAGCTGGCGGGCTGTCTCGACGGAACAGTGGAAGATCTGGCCGTGTACAATGGTCGCCTGTACGCTGCGGGGACATTCAACCTTTGTGCCGCATCAGACGAGGTTAACCTTGCCTGGTGGAATGGCATGGGCTGGGTTGCTGTGCCGGGTCTTAGCGGCACGGTTAAAACAATGGAGACTGCAGGTGGGCGGCTTATCCTGGGGGGCAGCTTTCAACACTTGGGAGCTGCAGCCAATGCCATAGCCTGGGATCAGAACAACGGCTTCCAGCCTTTTGATCATCCTGTGGACAATACCATACTGGACTTTGAGCTATTCAAAGGTGTCTTGTATGCCGTGTGTGAGCAGGTTACGACAGGCAATACCCGCCTGTTGCTGCGATTGGAAGGCAACGAGTGGCGTTCGCAGTATGATCCCATCGGATTCCCTTTTCAGCCGGTCGATGGTCAGCTGAGTATGCGCACGCTACTAGCCGACGGCGATTATCTGCTTGCCGGAGGGCTGTTTACCGGCAACGAGCTGGTGGGTACCTTGGTCAGGAACAATGCCGATGTCAGTCCTGCGCCTGGCGAGCAAAGCAAGCGCTTCTTCTGGCTGGATGATGCCGTAAACAAAATGATATGGTTTAAGGGCGAGATGATCGTAGGCGGCGCCTTTCGCAACGGTTTTACAGGACCGGTAGGTAGTATAGGCCGCCGGGCGCTGTTAGGCACCGGCATATCTCCTTCTCCTGAATTCCATACTTTCTCGGTAACCCCCAACCCGGTCACCGGATCGGCGGTTATACTACGGAACGGGTGGGGCGCCAGCGGGTACAGCCTATTGGATATGAACGGCCGTGTACTGGCGGCCGGTACATTGAAAGAGGACAGGGATGAGCAACAGATCCGGTTGCCGGCTACCTGCGTCCCTGGCCTGTACCTGATGCAATTGAACAATGAAAAAGGAATAAGGGCAAACCAAAAGCTGCTGGTAAGATAAAACGCCGGCAATGGCAAGGAGGACTATCGATCAAATAATGCTTTAAAAATCACGTTTCAAGCCTGTTTACATTTAGAATCGCTCAATGTGACAGGCTTGAAACCTTTTTAGATAGCATCTTCTGCTATTGCTCCTAGGTTGATTACAGGTTGAACTTGAAATTGACATAGAGCAAACCTTCCTTACTGTCTTTTTTGAAATCTGCCGCGAAGCCGAAGCCGGAGGAAAGGAAACTATTAAAGCCAAAGTTGAAGCCCATATGAAACAGATACCTGGTCGAGTCCTGGTAAAGGATGGTCATTAATCCTAATGCCACGGATGTCCGTTGCTGGATAAAGCCGTAGGGCTGCGGTTTGCACAGACCATATTCCAGGTTATAGCTCACATAGCTCTTCCGCAAAGTGCTGTTGTTGATATACCCGAAGCCTGTCAGGTTGAAACCCACATAACGTTGCATCCTGCTGCGCGTGTGCAGCATGAACGCGATGGATTCGTCGAAGAAGGGCGATATGGCATTGTTGCTATAGATAATAGCCCCGATGCCCATGAAAATACGGATACGTTTTCCGAAAAAGCCTTCGTTTTCATTAATGGTCATCTGTTCTTTGGCCTCGGGATCATAGGTCATTGTAAGCGTATGATGGCTGGCATCCTGGCGCGGCCAGTGCCGCCTTTGTTTGTCGATGGTCTCATCGGCAAGGTCGCCGATACGGCTCAACACATTGGGATCTTCGGAAAGGGCGATCATATCGCTGATGTCCTTTAATACGAACGTATATTGAACCTGAACGAGCCCGGAGTCTGCGCGTGGCTTTTCCCGTATCCTGACATTTTTGATCACCCTTATCGTATCGAAAGCGATCTTCAGCTGGAAGTAACTGCCATCCTTATAAGCCATCTGCTTTTTACCCGTCAGCGCTTCATTATAATTGAACGCTATGATCTTGTTGTCTATGGGCACATTGATCTCTATAAGCTTGGTCGAATAACTGCTGCTGAAGGAGTCTTTCAGGAATTTTACCTGATCGGCCGCTATATCGGTGATCTGCTTTAGCTGGTTCTTTTCGCCCCAGTCGCTTAGTCGCAGGAAGTCGATATAAAGCTTGCCGTCGTTGGGCAGCTTGAAGTCGAAGTGGTTGTTATATTGATCCGTGTTAAGCTGAAACAGCTGTGTGGTGCGCTCTTTGCTCAGCGCCGCGTTGAAATCTTCTGCTATTTGCGCCTGGCTATGCCTGCTCCCTGCCATGAACAAGCAGAGGCACATTAGTATTTTCTTCATTGGGGTAGCTTCTAATTTCAGTTTTGGGTAAATAATCCGGCTGCGGCGGCAGATAAGGCTTTCGCATTACCTTCCGGCTGCCTCAGGTTGGCTGGCACAAATTCGCCAAATGCCGTTTTATTCCTGCCTTTAGGCAAGGCATTTTCATTATCCATATCGGCCAGGTGCAGTACCTGTGGCGCCTGCCGTGCTGTCGTTGCGATTACCGGCTCTTCTCTGACCATTTCAGGCTGGCTTTCCGGCATTTCGGGTACTGCAGGCAATGGGGGCGTCTCCGTCGTCGTTGGCCGGACGTCAGGTAACGAAGATGTCGGGTGGTGCTTGTTGTGCTGTGCAACGGTCGTGCCGGCGCGATGATCCTCTTCAGGTCCTGCCTGTGGCGGCGATACCGTTTGCGGCCTGGTTGCAGCTGGTTGATGAACGGCAACCGGCTGTTGCTCTGGTCGCGTTTTTTCTTCCCGTGACAGGAAGAAAAAACCTACTGCCAGACCAGCTGCTACCGCAGCCGTATGACTCAGCCAAAGAGGGATCAGCCTGGTCTTCTTTTTCCTTTTGGCTTCTACCTGTTGCCATAGCTTTTCCCTGTCGGGCCGGAAGCCTAGAGACTCGGGGCTTTGCCCGGCCAGCTTTTGCTTCAGTAAACGGTCAAATGAATTGTCCATTGTCATACGTTTTCGCGGTAAAGAATGATCTTCTTCTTTGGTCAGCCGCCATTCATTTTTTGTTTCAGCAGGGCGCGGGCTTTGAACAATTGCGATTTGGAAGTATTCTCCGAGATCTGCAGCAGGGCTGCTATCTCTTTATGACCCAGCTCTTCAAACACGAACAGGTTCAGTACGGTACGGTAGCCGGTGGGCAACTTCCGTATGTAATCCAATATATCGCTTGCATGCATCTTGTCCAATGCCGTGTCGGATGTATCGGCCACCGGCAGCTCCGGTCGTTCCTCTATCGAGATCACCAATTGTTTTTTACGGCGCAGAAACATGAGGCATTCATTGATCAGTATCCTGCTGAGCCAGGCTCTCATGCTACCTTCCCCGGCATATTGGAACTGGTGCATGTTTTTAAAGCATTTTAAAAAAGCGTCCGACAACACCTCTTCCGCATCGGCGGTTCCCGGAATATAGCGCAGGCAGAGGAGGTACATGCTGTCTACATACCGGTCATACAAAAGTCGTTGGGCAAAAGACTCCTCTCTTTTGCAGCCCTCAATCAATTGTACTTCGGTCATGACAGGATGTTGCGGCGATATATTTTGGGGGTTATCGTTTGTTTCATCTGCGATGCTGCTAATATAAATGCGGTTTTATAAAGGGAGGTTGCCCGGGAGGCAAAAAAAATCAGGAACGGGCAATACTTTGTGCAGCGATATAGCTGGTGGTCCATGCATTCTGGAAATTGAAGCCCCCTGTGATCCCATCGATATCCAGTATTTCGCCGGCAAAGAACAGGTTCGGAACTTTTTTGCTCATCATGGTGCCGGCATCGACTTCGTTCAGCTGGATACCGCCTGCCGTGACGAACTCTTCCTTATAAGTGGTCTTACCCTTAACGGCAAGGGGGTAGGCGCAAAGGTTCCGGATCAGCAGGTTTTGAGCCCTGGCCGGTAGCTCGGCCCACCGGCAGTCGGCTGGCACTTCCGATTGTACCAGCAGGAACTCCCATAGCCGGGATGGAAGCCCGAATGGGTTGCGGTGCCGTACCTGCTGTGCCCCCAGCGATTGCCTGCGCCGGCTGATATCGGCCCTCAGGCTTTCCTCATTAAACGCAGGCAGCCAGTTGACCTGTATGTCGAAATGCCAGTTTTTTTCCTGCAATTCGCGGGCGCCCCAGGCGCTCAGTCGCAGTATGGCCGGGCCACTGAGCCCCCAATGCGTGATGAGCAGTGGGCCTTGTTCCTTCAGCTTGCTGCCGTTGATCTTTACCTGGGCTTCGGGCAGGCTGATGCCCATCAGCGACACGATCGGGTGCTGCGGAATATTGAAGGTAAATAAGGATGGCACCGGTGCGACAATGCTGTGCCCGAGCGCTTCCAGCCAGCCAAACATGGCCGCTTTGGGATAGCCGCCGCAGGCGACCGTTACATAGTCGGCTGCTATGCTGCGCCCATCGGCCAGTTGCAGGCTAAAGCCTTCGGATGCTGGTTGGATCGCATTTACCCCCGCCCGTAACCGGATGTCGACGCCATAGCGCGATGCTTGCTGTAGGAGGCAGTCGATAATGGTTTGCGAGGAATCTGTTACCGGGAACATACGGCCATCGGCTTCAGCCTTCAGGGTTACGCCCCGCGAAGCGAACCAATCGATTGTATCCTGTGTGAAGAAGGTATGAAAGGTTTTTTTGACGAATTTTTCGCCGCGGGGATACTTCTTAGCCATGTCGCTGATGCTGAAGCAGGCATGGGTGACGTTGCAGCGTCCGCCGCCGCTGATCTTTACTTTGCTCAGCAATTTGTCCGACTTCTCCAGCAGAATCACCTTCAGTTGCCGGTTCTGCGCAGCAGCATTGATCGCGCAAAAGAAGCCTGCTGCACCACCGCCGATCACGACCAGGGTTCTGACGGTATTATTTGTCATAACCCAGCGCTTCGTAGATATAGGATTGCGCTTTGAATCTCACCTTCAAGCTATTGATCAGCCCGTTGTCGGCCGAAGGGTATACGCGGTTAGACAAGAATATGAATGTGATGCCGTTCTCCGGATCGGCCCAGGCACAAGTGCCGGTAAAGCCCTGGTGGCCAAAGGTGGTTTTGCTGCAAAGGTCGGAGGCCGGGCCACCGTCGCCCCGTGCTTTTTCGGGCTTGTCGAAGCCATAGGCCCTCCGGCTGATGCTGCTGCGGAAACCGGTAAAGGTCTGGAGGGTTTCCTTTTTGAGATAGCGCCGGCCTTTGTATTCACCGCCGTTGATGAGCATCTGGAGGATCACCGCGAGCTCGCGTGTATTGGAAAAAATGCCGGCATGACCCGCTATGCCGCCCAGCATAGCCGTGCCGGGGTCGTGCACATAGCCTTGCACCAGCTGGAACCGGAAGTACTGATCGTTCTCCGTAGGCGCGCATTGTCTTTTCAATCCTTTCTTCCAGGGATTATACATGGTATATTTCAATCCCAGGGGACGGTAAAACTGCTCGTAGACATACTGGTCGATCGGCTGTCCGCTTACGGCCTCCGCTACTTTCTCCAGGAAGTAGAAATCGAGATCGCTGTACACATAACGTCCCCTGTTGTCCAGGTTGCTGTTCAGTATCTCGTTCCAGATCGTATCCCGGTAGCTGTTGAGCAGGTAAAAATTGGCCGCCACGGGGATCGTGAACTGTTTTTCCGCTACTCTACTATAAAGATCGCTCCGGGGGCTGCCGGTCAGCTTATCGACAGTCGTCTTGTAGAAGGGGATAAAGGCCTTTAGCCCCGCCTGGTGCAGGAGCAGGTCTTTTATGGTAAGGTAGGCTTTGTCGGTACCATTGGTAAAGGGAAGATAGTTTTTGAGATAAGTGCTCAGGTTGATCTTACCCTCTTCATACAACTTCATAATGGCCAGCGTAGTCGCCGCTACCTTGGTCACCGAGGCAATATCGTAGAGTGTTGTATCCGTTACCGGTTGGCTGCGGTCGTAAGTGAAATAGCCGAAATTCTTTTGGTAAACGACCTCCCCGTCTTTCACCGCCATGATCTGGCAGCCGGGGAAAGCGCCCCTGCTGATGCAGTTGTTGATGAAGGCGTCCAGGCCTTGGAGCGCAGCAGGGTTGGTGACGAAAGCGGAAGCGCCACTACCGCCATGCAGACTGTACACTGTATTAAAGTCGCCCGTGCTCTTCAGCGGGGGTAGCGGCGCCGCCACGGCGACTGCCCTGCCTTTTTTCCTGCCGGCAGATTTCCCTTTTTTCTTTTTCGCGGCAGCTTTGGCTTGTTTGCTATGTGTGGTGGACTTGCTTTTTCTCTTTTGGGCCTGCGCTTCGGGTGTGGCCAGGAGCAGGCAACAGGCCAACAAGTAAAAAAGGATACGTTGCATTTAAGGTTTCGGGTTTTCAGGATTCGCATTCGGGCGCGCTGCTGTCTTTGCCTGTGCTGCGCAAGGCTTCACCGGAAGCCTACCTTTGGCTTTAAGCTTTCCGGTGAGCACCTCATACGCGGCTTCTTCCGTATAGGTGTCATCCTCATAGCCTACCAGCACACTTTTGGCATTACAGATGTTCTTCATCATATACGCATTGCCCAGTATTGCGAAGATCACGTTTTTCTTTTGAGAAAGTTGCTGCAGCGCAGAAATTTGTGTAGCGTCGAGACCATAATAGCCGTCCTTGCCCGGATATAGCGCCAGTTCGTGAATACCGACCACGATCACATCTGTATCCTTGAGCTTAGCGATCATGGCTTTCACCTGCGCGGCATTACTTTTTTTAGGCAGGTTCTGTGACTCAAGCGCCGGGTAATTTTTTTTCAGCGCATGGTACAGGTACGTGCTGCTGCTGCCGTTGATATTGATGTAGCTTACCTTTGCGCCGGCTTTTATCTTGCTCAGCAAGCCGCCCTGGTCGCGAACGAGGGTAATAGCGGCCCGTGCGATCTTCTCCTTCAGCTCATCGGTGCTTTTGTTCAGATCGGCCGTTACATTATGCTCTTTTACCGGCCGGTATTGATAGAGCCCGGCCTCGTACTTGGCTTCCAATATCCGTTTTACACGGGTTTCCAGTCCGGTATCAGCTATTTTGCCTGTACGCAGCGCCCATTGTATCTTACTAATGGCCAATGGAACATTCTGTGAGAATAAGAGCACATCATTGCCGGCCAGGAAGGCCTTAAGGTCCGTTTCGCCGTCGGGATAGTACTTAGTCAATCCCTTCATGTCCAGCGCATCGGTAAAGATGAGTCCACCGAAGTGCATATCCTTACGCAGCACACCTTCGATTACCTTAGACGAAAGCGTGGTGGGCAGGTTTTTGCTGTCGTCCAATGCGGGGACGCTCAGGTGGGCGATCATCACACTTTGCACGCCGGCGGCGATCATTTGCCGGAACGGGAAAAACTCGGTTTCCTCCAGTTGCTCCCTGCTTTTTTTGATCACCGGCAAGTCCTGGTGCGAATCCACGGCTACGTCGCCATGACCGGGAAAGTGTTTGGCGCAGGCCATAATGCCTTTATCCTGTAAGCCCTTCATATAGGCGATGCCCAGGCGGGCTACCCATTCCTTATCGTCGCCAAAGGAGCGGAAATTGATCACCGGGTTCCTGGGATTATTGTTGATGTCTACTACAGGGGCGAAGTCAATGTGCACGCCCAGGCGCCGGCATTGGTCTGCAATGGCGCTGCCCATGGCATACATCAGCGCTGTATCCCGTGTGGCGCCGATCATCATCTGCTTCGGCAGGTTCTTTACACCGGTAAGCCGCATGCCCAGGCCCCATTCCGCATCCATGCCTATTAGCAACGGTACCCGGCTTATTTTTTGCAGGTGATTGGTCATTTTGGCCTGAGCCTCGCCGTTGCCCTGCATGAAGATAACGCCGCCTATCTGCCTGTTCTTTACCAATTGCACTATTTTGTCCTGATTGGCCTTGTCGCCGCCGCTATAGGCAGCGACCATAAACAGCTGCCCGATGCGTTCGGTTTCGCTCATGGATTGGTATACACTATCGATCCAGCGACCCTTGAACTGGAACCGCTGGGCATTGGCGGCGCCTGCACCTGTCAATAGTAAAAGGCAAAGTAATTGAAGAAGATACTTCATGTATTTATGGTTTGTGGTCAGCGGTAGGGGCAAATGTGATTGATACACACAAATGTATACGTGTATGACGATATTTTCATCTGTATCATCGGTTGAAAGATACAAAATTGCGTTAATGTTGCTTGATATGTCGTCGTGTTGTAAAAAATAAATATCCCGCCGGTAAGGGTTTGGGAAAGCCTGGTCTATCTTAATTATAGTTGAGCCTTAGTTGATGTATTAAATGTAAACAATGCGCGAAAGCGGTATGGTAGGTCTGCCTGCCACTTTTGTAAGAGCTTGCCATGAAAAAAACAAGGTTGGAGATGTTCAGACAGGCCGGATGAAGAGCGGAGAAGAAAAGTGAAGAGCGTCCGGGTGCACGGACGCTCTTAATGCATTAACAATTGATAGAATAAAATTAATATAATAATTAGTAAAAAAAATATTCTTATTAACACTATCTTATTTGAATTATCACCCGTCTTTCAGTTCAGGTTTAGACCAAAACCATTAAAATTCCGATCTCATGAACAAGAAACTACTATTTTTCCTCTTGTGCCTGCTGGCTTTAGGCCGGTTCGCCCAGGCACAGTCTGTCAGCCTTGTGCTAACACAGGCCCCTTGTAATGCCAATGGTATTGTTACGGCCAATTTCTCCGGCCTTGTGTCGCCACTGCTTGTATCCTGGCACATTATCGGGGGACCATCTATTACGCACAGCAATGTGAGCGGACCTTCCGACGTCCTGAACAGTTATGCCGGCGAGCCATTCACCCTATTGGTGCAGGATGCCAATGGTGCGATTGCTGATGCCTATTTTCCGGGAGCGCCGCCTTTCCTCATTTCCGTAAATATTGTCGATGGTATTTGTCCTGCGCCAGGATCGGCTACGGCAACTATTAGCGGCGGTACGGCGCCTTTTGCCTATGAATGGACACCGCAGGGCAGCACAACGGTGGTGAGCACCGTTAATCCGGCTAGTCTACCCGAAGGTAATTATAATCTTAAGGTTACGGATGCTAACGGCTGCACGTTCACTTTGAACGACTCTCTGGCGGTACACCCAGAAGCGCCTTTTAACTACACTGTCAACGGTACCGTGGCCAGCTGCACCAACGGTACGGCCACTGTAACAGGGATCACCGGGAGCGGCACACCGCCCTATAGCTACCTTTGGTCTAACGGGGCGACTACTCCGGGGATCACCGGCCTGAGCCAAGGCTCCTATAACGTAATCGTAACCGATGCCAATGGCTGCGCCAGGCAACGATTCCGGCAGGTAACCCAATCGCCCTTCATTACGGCCAATGTTACGCCTACCAATCCCACTTGTACCCAAAACAATGGCGCATTGATGACATTCGGCGCAGGCGGCACACCGCCCTATACTTACCTGTACAGCAATGGGGGTACTACCCAAGGCCAAAACGGACTGGCTCCCGGAGCCTATGTTGTAACCATAACAGATGCTAACGGCTGTACCGGCCAGGCTTTCCCTTACCTTTCTGCCACTACACCGGTAAATGTAACCTATAGCACGGTACCCAGCTCCTGTACCACACCCAACGGCTCCGCCACATTGGTTGCGTCAGGAGGACAGGCTCCCTATACTGTATCCTGGAATACTTTCCCCGCACAAACGGGACTTACCGCCAGCAATCTGGCGCCCGGCAGTTACGGGTTTACGGTAACGGATGCCAATGGTTGTGTCCGTACAGGTACAGTGGAGATCCCGCCTGTTAATACCATTATAGCAAACCTGACCGGCACGAGTGCCAGCTGCCTGGCTGCCAATGGCACAGCGAGCACGGTTCCTTCCGGTGGTACCAGTCCTTATACTTATCTCTGGAGCAATGGCGCCACTACTCAGAACCTGACTAGTCTGCCCGCCGGAAATTATTCTGTAACCATTACCGATGCAGCGGGCTGTAAAGTAACCAAAAACTGGAATGTGGAAGCATCATCTCCGGTTAATGCCGGCCTTGCTTCCGTGCCGGCCTCGTGCCGGTATACGGCCGACGGCAGTATCGGAACATCTGTTTGGGGCGGTACGGCCCCCTATACTTACAGCTGGAGCAATGGCCAGACCGGCGCGACAGCCACGGGCTTGCTGCAGGGCGACTACTGGCTGCACGTAACCGATGCCAACGGCTGTATTGCGAATAAATTTTCCCACGTAGGTTATAGCAACGGTAATGCCTGCTATTGCACCGTTACCGGTACTGTTTTTCACGACCTGAACAACAACTGTGTCAAAGATCCCGGAGAAGCCGGTATCGCCAACATCCAGATCCATTGCGCCGGCTTCGGATACACTTATACCGATGCTAATGGTCAGTATACTTTCCAGCTGCCCACAGGCACCTATACACTGTCGGAATCGGTACAGGGCATGTATCCTCTTGCCGCTTGCCAGAACAATACGATCCCGGTTACCGTTACTGCTGCTGCGGGTTGTACGCAGACCTTCGATTTCGCAAACACTGTCAATCCGATACACGATATCCATATCAGCACCTGGAACAGCAATTTCGCGGTGCCGGGAAATAACTACCAGCAGCTTTGCATTATCAGCAACGATGGAACAGTGCCCGAGAGCAGTATCCTTTCTACTTACCTCAACGATGGCCAGCTGAACGCAGCATCGTTTTCACCTGCCGGCATCTTTGCACCGCTTAGCGGCCGGTACTACAGTACAGCCGGTAACACTTTCCCCGCACTGGCTCCCGGTAGCGCGCAACCATTCCATATCGGCTATAGTGTGCCTACCAACATCCCGATGGGCACCAGTCTCCTGTTCAGCGATACTGCGGTGGCCTCCGGACCACTCAGCAACTGGCTTAACGATTATAGTCCCTGGAATAATGTAGGTGTACTCAATACCACAGTAGTCAGCTCTTACGATCCTAATTTCATGGAAGTAAATCCTAAAGGCGTAGGCCCCGAAGGCAATATTACCCGGGCCGATTCTGTGCTGGAGTACATGGTCCATTTCCAGAACCTGGGTACTTATAAAGCCCAGAAGGTAGTAGTGGTCGCTATGCTCGATCCCAATCTCAACTTTTCTTCGCTACGCCCGGTGTATAGTTCGCATAAAGGCAATGTGACCATTAACGAGCAGGGCGAGCTCCGGTACACCTTTGACAATATCAATCTTCCAGCGAAGATGTATGATGAAGTGGGCAGCAACGGTATGTTTACCTTCACCATTAAGCAGAAGCCCAATCTGCCCTTAGGCACAAAAATAAAGAACAAGGCCGGCATCTATTTCGACTATAACGAGCCGGTGATCACCAATGAAGTGGTCAATACTTTATACAAGCCAACTGGTATAGAAGAAGAAAATGAGAAAAAGCAACTCTCCTTTGTGTTGTATCCCAATCCTGCCAATACGGCCTTTACGGTGATCGTAGAGAATAATACAGCTAATGCCGATACCCGCCTCAACATTACCGATGCAAGCGGCAGAGTGCTATTGGCCAAATCGATGCGCCTGCAGTCTGGCAAACAGATGATCGGGATGAATACTGCGTCGCTGAGCGCAGGTGTGTATTTCGTCCAACTGGACATCGCAGGACGGAAGCATACCCAAAAGCTGGTTGTTGTTAAGTAAACCTTGTATAGACGCTTTAATCTCTAAAACAAAAAAGACGCCGGTTCTATAGCCGGCGTCTTTCATATGGTACGTCCTGATCATTATTTCAGGTCATCCAGTATTTTCTGGTAGCCGAACATCTGGTCGCGCAAACGGGCTGCTTCCATAAAGTCCATGTCCTTCGCCGCTTTCTCCATTGCCTTCTTCGTTTTGACGATAAGCTTTTCCAGCTCCGGCTTGCTCTGGTAAGGCACTTCGTCCTCTGCTACTGCCGACAAAGGCATATCTTCCGCGATAGCATAAGGGTTTTCCTGGTCGTACCCTTTGATGTCCAGCACCGAGGTCTGCTTCATGATCTGTTCTACCGATTTGCGTACCGTGGTTGGCGTGATGCCATGCTCTTCATTATAGATCATCTGCTTACTTCTTCTCCGGCCCGTCTCATCTATTGTACGCTGCATGCTTTCCGTGATCTTGTCGGCATAGAAGATCACGAGGCCTTCGGCGTTACGTGCCGCACGCCCGGCCATCTGCGTCAGCGAGCGTTCGTCGCGCAGGAAGCCTTCCTTGTCGGCATCCAGGATCGCCATCAGCGATACTTCGGGGAGGTCAAGCCCTTCGCGCAGCAGGTTTACGCCTACCAGCACATCGATATTGCCCAGGCGCAGATTACGCAGGATCTCAACGCGTTCCAGGGTATCTACTTCCGAATGGATATAGCGCGAGTTGACGTTGATGCGCTGCAGGTATTTGTCGAGCTCTTCCGCCATCCGTTTGGTGAGCGTGGTCACCAGCACCCTGTCGCCCTTTTTCACCCGCTTATCGATCTCTTCCAGCAGATCGTCGATCTGGTTTATAGAAGGTCTTATCTCGATCGGCGGATCCAAAAGGCCCGTGGGACGTACGACCTGCTCCACCACAATACCTTCGGAATGGTCGAGCTCGTAAGCAGCCGGTGTGGCGCTGACAAATACGACCTGGTTTACCAGGCTTTCAAATTCGTAAAAATTCAGCGGGCGGTTGTCCAGCGCAGAAGGCAGGCGGAAACCGAAATCCACAAGGTTAAGCTTACGGGAGCGGTCGCCGCCATACATACCGCTGATCTGCGGAATGGTCACATGGCTTTCGTCGATAAAGAGCAGGAAGTCCTTGGGAAAATAATCGATAAGGCAGAACGGGCGGGCGCCGGGGCGCCGGCGGTCCAGGAAGCGGGAGTAGTTCTCTATCCCGTTGCAATAGCCGAGCTCCTGTATCATTTCGATATCGTAGTTCACGCGTTCTTTAATGCGCTGTGCTTCGATATGCTTACCTATACTCTTGAAATATTCAACCTGCGCATTCATCTCATCCTGGATCTCATGGATGATCTGCGCCATCTGGTCCTTGGGCGCCATATACATATTGGCGGGGAATATGGCCGCGTGCTGCATCTTGCTGATCCGTTTACCACTTTCGAGCTCGAAGCTTTCAATCTCTTCAATCTCATCGCCGAAAAAGGTGATCCGGTAGCCGTAATCCACATAAGGCAAATTGATATCGACCGTATCGCCTTTCACCCTGAAGGTGCCCCTGGTGAAGTCCCCCTGGCTACGGTTGTACAGAGAATTGACCATACTGTGCAGGAAAGTGTTGCGCGGCACTTTGTCTCCGGTGGCAATGCGTATGATCCCGTTCTCGTATTCAGTAGGATTACCCATACCATAGATACAGCTTACAGAAGCGACTACCAGTATATCCCTGCGTCCACTCAGCAGGTTGGTTGTAGTCCGGAGCCGCAGCTTTTCCAGCTCTTCGTTGATGGCCAGGTCTTTTTCAATATAAGTATCGCTGACCGGCATGTAAGCCTCAGGCTGGTAATAATCGTAATAAGATACGAAATATTCGACAGCATTGTTGGGAAAAAACTGTCTGAATTCACCATAGAGCTGGGCCACAAGAGTCTTGTTATGCGTGAGCACCAGCGTGGGCTTTTGTACTTCCTGAATGATATTGGCCATAGTGAAGGTCTTGCCCGACCCGGTTACGCCCAATAGGGTCTGGTATTGTTCTCCTTCTGTGATGCCCTCGCTGAGGGCTTTTATGGCATCCGGCTGGTCACCGGCAGGTTGGTATGGTCGTTCGATCTGAAACATAGATAACGAAGTTAAGAAGAATAGCGTAGCCGCCGGCAGACTGGAGATCCGGACCGAAGCCTGAAAGAAAAACAGCACAGGAAGGGCAAGCGTCCTTCCTGTGCTGTTTAAACGGGCTGGGGTAGCCCTTCTTATTTCAAATCACAATCGCCCGCAAAAGCTTCTGCATTCCGGTCCGGTATGTAGCAGGAATCGATCTGCCGGCTACGGGTAAGCGATTGCAGATCGTATTCTCTTTTGTCGCCACTCAGGTAGTGGCAATAGCATATGCCGGGTTACTTCTTTTTACAGGAATATAAAGAGGCCAGGCATAATACGGTCATTCCCGCCAGCAATAGCGCTTTCGTAGGTTGGGCATTTTTTATGATAACAAAATAATGAATCATGTGCTGGCTCCTGCCGGTGATTATTTTTTGGCAATACCGATAGCAATGAGATATGAGATAAAATGAGCAAAATGGGCAAAAATAGTAGAAGCGTCCTCCGGAACCGCATGTACGGGTCCGGAGGACGCTGATCTTCCCATTTCAGGGGATCTGCTATAATTTTTTATGCTGACTATGCCGAAAAGGCGCCGATACTTCGACAGGCTTCAGGTAACCGGGATTGCGACAATGTTGCGCAATGTTTCCTATATCGGCATGGTCAGATTTTTATTATTGATGCTGTATCATAACCTTCCTGGAGATGGTCGCGTGGCCATTGTTGATCCTTACCAGGTAAGCGCCATTGGCATAGCCGTTCATATTCAGGGAATAATCGCCGGCTGTGGTGTTTCGCAGCCGGTAGGCGCCCTTCACGGATCCGGTAATATCATAAACAGATACTTGCAGGTCGGCGCTGTGCCTCATGTTGATCTTAATACGCAGCACGCCGTTCACGACGGGGTTAGGATACAGCGCCACTGCCTGTTCCAATGCGGTTTGCGCACTGTTGATACCTGTTGGGTCGGGAGCGCCATTGCAGCTTGAAGACGCTATGGCATTGGTAGTCACGGCGCCTGTATTATTGGGGTCGAGCCAGGGTTGCAGTTGCTGGTTCGTTGCGTCATTGCTTTCGGGATAGGCCCAGTTGCGATCAAACTTGCTGTACATAGCTACATTGCCCATTCTCGTCGGCTGTCCTAAGGCGTTGACACCTTGCGGGCAAGCTTGAATACTCAGTCCCCCTGTCAGGTCGCCAACCAGCCGTCCGTTGACATCGAACAGGCCGCTACCGGACGAGCCCCCTTCCGCGCCTCCTTCGGTAAAAGTAGTCAGCCAGTGGGTATCCGGCGTTGCAATCTGGTTGTACACATCGCTCAGGATATTGTTCGCCTTGGACAATTTCTTTACATCGCCGGCAGGGTGGTGGAAGCCAATATAGGTGGTATTCTGGGTAGGCAATACCTGTGAACGGTCCCAGCCGGCAAGATAAACCCCGTAAGCAGCCGGTATGTCCTGGTTCAGTTTCAGCAGCAGAAAGTCGCCAATCGCGATCGTGTTATGAATTGAGCGGGCGGCGAAGCTGGCGCCGGTCATGGTCTGGTTATCGGGTGCGTTGCCGGTTCCGGAACAATCAGGCGTTTCAAAGTTGAAATAGAACAGCCATTGCGAAAAGGTGCTGCTGGACATACTGCTTGTTTCTTCGCAATGGGAAGCGGTCAAAAAGTAGGGCTTGCAATCGGCTTTGGTATTGTTGAGCAAAGTGCCGCTGCAAAGGCCTAAAAAGCCATTGCCGGTGGGTGCAACAATGCGGGCCGTTGCTTTCCGCTGACTGGGATAATTGGCGCCTTGCGGACAAATGGCGTTGATCTCGCAAACGGACGATGAACCCAGTAACTGATCACTTAGCAATACGTCATTTCCGCTATATTGCTTCAGGTGTTCTGCTCCACGGAACATGACCGCCGCTTCGTTGATATGCCACTTTATGGTTTCCGGATCGACATCCCTGTCCATATCGATCTCAAAGTTCACGATGCCGCCCTGTACTTCCTGTGTAGCAAAGAGGCCATCCCGGGAGTTGTTTGCAGCGGTATAGGCGCCCAGCACCTGCCTGTTGTTGGCATTGGTGATATAATAGCGCACCCCTTCCGGAAGGGCGAAGTGGTCATAGTAAAACAGCAGGCCAGGCACTTGTCCCATATCTACCTGTGCTGTCCATATCTTTCTGCCGTCAGGGAGCTGGGTCATCGTACCTGAACGGGGAAAGGACAGGTCGACAGGGATGCGCTTACCGCAAAGGTAGGGGCCGGGACCCTTTTGCGATTGTTCCTGTTCTTCGGCCAGGAACGTCTTTATATCCGGCGCCTGGTAATAAACCGGTATTGCCGGTTTTATTATAGTCCTCGCCTCATTGACGCTCCATTGCAGGGGAAGCCCACCCTGGCTGATCTGTGCCTGTACAGCATAAACAGGGGCGAGCATTGAGATGGCTATCCATATCTTTTTCATACAGTCATTTTTAGATTGATCTTTAATATTGAGAACGCAATGCTGGGCAAGCATTGCACATTTTGGTAAGACACAGCGCTTATCTGGAAGTCCTTCGCTGTCCAGGGTGTTCTTTAGGGTGATTCTCTTCTTTGCAAGTATGAATATTCCTTTACAGAATTCGATGCTATGGCCAGACTGCATTGATACTGAACAGGATAGCAGATCAAAGGCATACCGCTGCTATCTCTGCGGATAGCGCATTGTGTGCTATATGCAAAGAAGCCCGGTCGTCGACCGGGCTTCTTTGCATATCAATCAGTAAGATATCGTTTTATCTTATCAGGGTTACGGTCCCCGATCTCCGGTAGCGTTGCTGGGTATTGGCGCATACAGCATCTACCTCCCAAACGTATACACCCAGGGGGGCATCTTTGCCATCTACCTTGCCGTCCCATTTTCCTTGCGAATCGGTAGTGGTGAACACTTCTTTGCCCCAACGATCGTAGATCTTAAAATAGTTGATCTTTACAAATTGCTGGTTGAGCAGTCCAAACCTTCCGGTGCCATAAGCGCTGGCGGGTTTAAAGGCATTGGGCAAATGGATATCGTCGCAGGGTACCGTTACTTCTACCGAGTCGATGGTTTTACAACCGTCGGTATTGCTGATGTTCAGGTAATATGTGATGTCGTAAGGCGGTCGTGCCGTCGTTACCGGGTTGAACCGCGAACCGGTAAACCCGATATCGGGCGTCCATTCATAAGTATATTGCGTACCCAAAGTAGTGCCCGGTCCACCCAGTATAGTGCCGGAGCCATCTCCTATCGTACGGTCGGGGCCGGCATCGGCTACGATCTTGCTCACGGTGACCATAATCGGGTTCTTCACAATACAGTTGTAGTCGTAATAGGTTGTTACTGTATATTCGGTAGACAGTACAGGGTTCACTTTTACAAACTGGCCCGACAGGGTATCGATACGGTAGTCCGGCGCCCATTTGAAGCTGTCGGCCCCGAAGGAGAGCGCAGAAAGCTGCAGGGTATCTCCCTGGCAAATAAGCGTATCGCGGCTTACGGTCAATGGCGGGTGTGCATAGACATATACCTGCTCGCAGTCGGTACGTACCGTAGGCAAACCTTCGTCGATGGTCAGGAATACAGTATATAAGCCCGGCTCATCTATTTTGAAGGAGGGCGGCAGGCGAAGATCGGAATAGGCGGGCGTAGCATTGGTGCAGGAGTTGAAGATCACTTTGCTTACGGAGTTGTCCGCATTGGTCGACAGCAGATAAAGCGCGCCATTGTCGCGGGCAACACCTGTCATGCAGAGCGGTTGCGCAAAGCCGGCCACATTGCCATGGTTTTGCGCCGAGGGGGGATTGGCGATGGAAACGTCGTCCCACTTGAGCGTTACCAGGCTGGCGGTACCGTAATTGAGCACAAAAGCATAATAAGCGTTACAGTCGCGGGTTACAGCAATGCCCACCGGCGCATTGATGCGGTTGCCCAGGTTGCCGAGATCGACTACAAAGGGGGTATTGGTGAGCGAGTTACCGAAAGAAATACGGTTTACGCTGTTGGTATTGCGGTTGGTGATCAGCAGGTGCCAGTTGTCCAGTTCTACGAGACCGGTAACGGCAGTTACATTGGCAAAATGGCCGTCGATATTGCCCAGGTTCTCCAGGGTGGGGGTATTAGCCAGGTCGTTGCCGAAGGAGAGGCGTATCAGCTCATCTTTTTTGGTAAAGGTGAAGGCAAACCAGTTGTCGCCCTGTTTGGCCATGAACAAATGCTTGGGGCCATTCAGGCCGCCGCCCAGTCCGCCCAGGTTCACTTCTGTAGGCATGGATTTGAGGCCGTTCTCATTAAAATCATAACGTACCAGCCTGGAATTGCTGCTGTCGGTACCGGCTACTACGAAGAGGTGCCACCGGCCGTTATTGGCCAGGTACAGACCGCCGGGATTGGCCAGGTTGCTCATACCGGTGATCATGGAAGGCATTCCGCCAAGACCATCAGCATACTTCATGCGTATGACATCCGCGCCTGCATTGATGTGAAAGGTATAGTTAAAGCTATCGTCTTCGGCTACGATAATACCTTTGGCATTGTTAAAGGACTGCACCGGGCCTATGTTGTTGCCTGTGGGGGCAATGCCGAGATTAGGCGGACAGAAAGTCCAGAAATAATTGCTCGCAGTCTGAATAATATTGAAAGGTACTATTTCATGTCCGTTACAAACCGTATCCGGTAACTTGAAAAGATTGGGGTCGGTCTGTGCCTGCACTCTCCCCAGGGAAATCAATAAAAAGAATAATGCCGAAGCAAGTAACAGTAATCTTTTGCTCATACCGGAGTTTATGAAATCGAAATAAAGTACACGAATTAAATATGGTTTTCAAGCACCAGGCACCCTTCACGAAAAGTTTGGCTAATGTAATAAGTTATTTGGAGATTTTTGCAAACAATTATTAATTTTATTTCCAAAATATTAGGAATCATGATGAAACGAAAACACCAAAAGGTTGTTTTGATGTTGGCATTAGCAGGGTTGCCGGCAGCCACAGTCCTGGCCAAAGATGGCATGTGGCAGCCCGCACAATTGAAAAGACAGGAATCGGATATGCAGAAGTTGGGATTGAAGATACCGGTAGAGCGATTGTACAACGATAGCGGCACCGGACTCAACAATGCGGTCGTGCTTTTTGGCAAAGGCTGTACCGGTGAGCTGGTATCTGCCAACGGACTGCTTTTCACCAATCATCATTGCGCCTATGGTGCGGCTCAGGAGCTGAGTACAAGTGAACATAATTATCTCGTCAATGGTTTCTGGGCCATGAGCCGCGAAGCAGAGCTTCCCTGCAAGGGCCTTACCGTTGCCATTGTAAGGAAAATGGAGGATGTGACGGAATATGTGCTGAAAGGGCTTGCCGATACCATGCCGGAAAATATCCGTAATGCCCGGATCAAGAGCCGGATCGCGGAGCTGGAAAAGGCTTACCATAACCTTAACGGACTTAAAGCAGAGGTCAAATCCTTTTATAACGGAAATCAGTATCAGGCGGTGCTGAGCGAGGTTTTTACGGATGTGCGCCTGGTCGCTTTCCCGCCTAACGGCATCGGCAAGTTTGGCGCCGATACCGATAACTGGATGTGGCCCCGCCACACCGGCGACTTTGCCGTGTTCCGTGTCTATGCGGGAAAAGACAACAAGCCGGCGCCTTACAGCCCGGGTAATGTACCCTATAAGCCCAAGGCTTTTTTCCCTATCAATACCTCGGGCTACAAGGAAGGTGATTTTACGATGGTTTACGGATTCCCTTTCCTGACACAGGAATACTTGAGCTCTTATCAGCTGAACCAGATCCAGTATATTATCGATCCCATACGTATAGAAGCCCGGGAAAAGCGGTTGGGTGTGCTCGATGAGGCGATGCGCGGCAACCCGGATATCTTTCTCAAATATGCTGCCAAGCAATCCTTGCTCAGCAACGGGTATAAAAAATGGAAAGGCGAGGTGCTGGGACTGACCAATAACGACGTGCTGGGCAAAAAGCTTCGCTACGAACGACTGTTCGACGAGGCCGCAGCAGGCAATACCGATAATCCCGGCGATAAAATGCTGCTTCCCCTGATCCAGGTAACGGTGAGCGGCAGCGACAATGCGCTTATTGCATCGGAATACACCAAGGAAACCGTGCTGGGTGTAGAAGCGATACAGCAGGCTGCCAACCTGGCCAAGGTGCTGACCTTCTATCGTACTGCCCTTCCTGCCGATATCCTGAGTGATAGCCTTCTGGCGATCCGGAAAAAAATGGATGAGTTTTATAAGGATTACGATGCTGCCACCGACCATAAAGTATTCGATGCCCTGATGCCCCTGTACCTGATGCAGGGCGACCAGGTAGTAGCGCCGCGGATGAAGACATTGATGTACAATTCGGGCAATAACCCCGTATCCTGGGGTAAAAATATATTCAGCAACAGTATCGTTATCAGCCAGGACCGTATGAATGAGTTGCTCGACAGAGCCCAGCGCGGCGATACGGCCCTGATCAAGCAAGACCCCGCTTTCCAGGTCTACGATGCTGTGGCCAGCTTTCAGAAGGAAAAGATCGACCCGGTGATGCGCCAGTACAACGAGCGGATCGCGCCGCTCAATCGCCTGTACATGAAGCGCCAGATGGAATACCTGAACAGTGGCAGAGCCTTTTGGCCCGATGCCAACCAAACCTTAAGGCTTACTTACGGGAAGGTGGAGCGGGCCGATATTCCCGGCAGCAATATTTACCAGACTACCTTGGAAGACCTGATCCCCAGGCATAATGCGTCTGTGGCCGAATTTGATATTCCCCAGGGGCTGCGCAATCTCTACCAATCAAAAAATTATGGTAAGTGGACTGTGAATGGCACGGTTCCTGTCGACTTTATCGCCAGCAACCACACCAGCGGCGGCAACTCCGGCAGCCCGGTGCTGAATGCGAAAGGCGAGCTGATCGGCATCAATTTTGACCGCATATGGCAAGGTACCATGAGCGATCTGTACTACGATCCGGCTGTTTGTCGCAATGTAGCCGTGGATATGCGTTATGTGCTGTTCATCATCGAAAAGTACGGCAATGCCGGCTGGTTGCTGAAAGAAATGAAGCTTACCAAGTAACCGGCATTAATTCAATGTAAAGTTTTACGACCTTTGCGTCGGGACCGGGCCGCTTCCATGCGGCCCGGTTTGTTACCAGTACCCGGATATCCGTTTCAAAAGAAATCTCTTGAAGAAAATAGCTTTAATCCCCGCGCGCTACGCGGCTACCCGTTTCCCGGGAAAACTGATGCAAAAGCTGGGCGACCAGACCGTGATCCTATCTACTTACCGCTCTACCGTACAAACCGGCTTATTTGACGATGTAGCCGTGGTTTGTGATAGTGAGATCATTTATAACGAAATTACCGGCAACGGCGGCAAGGCGGTGATGAGCCGCCGGGAGCATGAGTGCGGCACCGACCGCATAGCCGAGGCGCTGGACGCCTTTCCCGATGCGGAGATCATCGTTAATGTGCAGGGCGATGAGCCCTTTACCAGCAAGGCGCCCATGGAAAAGCTGCTCCGGGTATTTGAAGGCGCCGATGGCGCGGCGGTGCAGGTGGCTTCGCTCATGCAGGTACTTAGCGATCCTGTCGCCATTGCCGATCCCAATTATGTAAAGGTGGCCGTCGATCTGCGGGACAATGCCCTGTTCTTTTCCCGTTCACCCATACCTTATCATCGCGATCAGCAGGCCAAACCGGTTTATTACGAGCATATCGGCATCTATGCTTTTCGCCGGCAAACTTTGATCGATTTTACACAGTTGCCGGTAAGTCCCCTCGAGGCGGCTGAGAAGATCGAGTGCCTGCGCTATCTGGAAAATGGCATCCGCATGAAAATGGTGGTCACAGAATATATGGGCGTTGAGATCGACACGCCGGAAGACCTGTTGAAGGCGGAGCAATATCTGGCGGGGAAGAGTGCTAAGTATTAAGTATCAAGAACCAAGAACCAAGTATCAAGTTAGGTATCGAGTACCAAGTATCAGGTACCAAGTATCAAGAACCAAGTATGATACGTAATACCTAATACGTAATACGTAATACCTAATACCTAATACTTACAATTTCTAACATCTAATATCTCACATCTAATATGTCTTTCAGAAATTTCAAAATGGTCGATTATGTGGTCTATGGCCGCGGTGCGCTCAACCAACTGGATGAAATACTGGCGCCCAGGCGCAAGGGCGATGCGCCCATGATCTTTTTTGTAGATGAGTTCTTTACCGGCAACCAAGCCTTCCTGAGCCGCCTGCCCCTGAGGGGAAAGGACAAGGTGGTAATTATCGATGTTACGCACGAACCCAAAACGACTTATGTTGATGCTCTGAAAGACGAGCTGAAAGCCGAATTCGGGACCGTGAGCGGTATTATCGGTATCGGCGGTGGTAGTGTAATGGATATGACTAAGGCTGTTGCCCTGATGATGACCAATCCCGGCTCATCGGCCGACTACCAGGGCTGGGACCTTGTGAAGCTGCCTGGTGTATATAAAGCCGGTATTCCCACTATATCGGGTACCGGTGCAGAGGTGAGCCGTACTACGGTGCTCACCGGCCCTGTGCGGAAGCTGGGCATGAATTCCGATTATACACCCTTCGACCAGATCGTGCTGGATCCCGACCTGCTGAAGACTGTGCCGGTGAACCAACGGTTCTATACGGCTATGGATTGCTTTATCCATTGCGTAGAGTCGCTGACCGGCACTTATCTCAATGCTTTCAGCAAGGCCTATGGCGAAAAGGCCCAGGACCTTTGCGAAGAGATCTTCCTGCACCGTTCCGACTGGGACGAGACTTCTGATGAAAAGCTGATGATGGCTTCTTATGCGGGGGGGATGAGCATCGCCTATTCACAGGTTGGGGTGGCGCATGCCGTAAGCTACGGTCTTTCTTACCTGCTGGGCACCAAGCATGGTATCGGTAACTGCATCGTGTTTGACAAGCTGGAAGAATTCTACCCCGAAGGCGTGGCTAAGTTCAGGAAGATGGTGGCGATGCACAACATCGACATCCCTCAGGGGATCACCAAAGGCCTTAGCGATGCCGATTTTGACAAGATGATCGACGTATCCTATGGCTTGCCGCCGCTATGGGAAAATGCCCTGGGCAAGAACTGGAAGGAGCAAATGCCCAAAGAAAGGTTGCGGGCATTGTACGAGCAGTTCTGATGACGCTCCGGCTTATGTTTATCCAGACCGGAAACTTGCTGCACTTGATTTTCCAATGGCCACTCGAATAGAGTGGCTTTTTTTTATTCCTGTTGAAATCTGCCTGATCAATAATAAATTTTTCAGGGCTGGCGTTTTAGAAAAAACATCTTCATGAAATACGTCCTTGTTCTTCTTTTGGCATGCCCCTTTGCCACTACGCTTCATGCCCAAAATGGCCTTTATCTTGCCCCGTCTATTGGTGCCGGCCTCAGCAACGCCAATAGATCTGTTCTTACGGGTAGCGGAGAAATGACTATGGGCAATGCAAAAGGTCCTGTCTTTAGTCAAACGGCTCAGTTAGGCATCGGTTATCAATATAAACACTGGCGTTTTCAAAGCGGTATCCAGTATTTCCAGGGTGGCTATAAAACCGATGACCCGATCTTCAGACCTGCGACCGATAATCCGGCAATGCCTGTGTCCCTGAAGGATGAATACCGTTTTGTTGTACACCAGGTTGGTATTCCGTTACAGGTAGGGTACGCTATAGCGTTGAGCCCAAGGCTTACCCTGGTGCCTTATGCCGGTATAACAACTGCTTTTGCCTTTGCCGGCAATGCAAGGCTCAGCAATGGCGCCGGAACAACGGGTGGCGGGCTTGAAGGTATAGCGGTCAATGATTACGGACGCTTTACCTTGTGGGGGCAGGCGGGCTTGCAGCTGGAGTATAAGCTCAACAACAGGATCTCCCTGACGGGCGGTCCATCGGTACAATACAGACTGGCCGGTACCGGCAACCGTGATGCCAAGAATTATTATAATCTCAATTTTAACCTCGGCGCCAAAATCAATCTGGGAAAAGCACGGAAGTGATCTTTTCAGGTCTTGTGGTAATGTATATTTATAACCAGCAACAGGCTGTTTCCTATGTTTGCGTTGTCAAATGTAGGAGACAGCCTCTTTTTATGTGCGGGAATACCGGGTTTAGCTATTTTGCTTTTTTGCCCCGAAATACAAGACATGGCCTGGAAATACCGGTCTTCATGGTTAATTAATGTGAAGTGAAAAAAAGATATAGGTGAAATAACGTTATATTCACATTTTACTTGATAATAACCTATGAAATCGGGAAATATCTACCATAACGCTAAGCGCTGGTCGGGGAAAATGAAGGAAAAGATTGCAGCAGCGGCTGTTGTTGTACTGTTGCTTTGCTTCACATTGCCGGCGCAGGCCAATCATATCTTCGGCGGTGAGCTGTTTTACACCTATGTCAGCGGCAACATCTATAAGGTGACCATGGTCCTGTATGGGGATTGCGCCAACGGCTCCGGGCCATTTGCCAATTTGCCCCTGAACACGCCCGAGGTAGAAGTCTACAATGGCACCAGCTTTATCCAGACGCTTACCCTCACCCTCCAGGCCGGCAGCAGTGTAGAGGTGTCTCCGGTATGTCCCGATGAAGCGGCAAATACGGCCTGTATCAATCCCTTCAACCCCTTGCCGGGCGTGAAGAAATTCATCTATGCGACCAATGTTACCCTTAGTGGCGCTTCGGCCGGCTGGCGGTTCGTAGCCAATGGCAACCTGGGCATGAGCAACCAGATGGGCCGCAGCTCCGGTATTACCAACGTGGTCAATGTGGGCGGCACGATCATATCGCTGGAAGCCACGCTCAACAATCTTCCCGGGCCCAATTCTTCGCCTACCTATACCACGATCCCTACGCCGTTCTTTTGTATCAACAAGCCGCAGGAATTCAACCAGGGCGCTGTAGACGGCAATGGCGACAGCCTGTCCTTTTCGCTGATCCCGGGCATGGACGCTATGAATGGGCTGCCGGTGAGCTATATCGCACCAACCTCTGCCACGGCGCCGCTGCTGTGCGCACCGGGCACCTTTGTTTTTAATAATACCAGCGGCCAGCTGAGCTTTAATGCCAACGCGGTGCAGAAAGCGCTGGTGGTGGGTAAAGTAACCGAATACAGGGGCGGGGTAGTCGTTGGTACCAGCGTGCGCGAAATGACCTTTGTGGTGCTGAACAACTGCAATAACAACCCACCCGACGGCAGCATTACCAATCCTGTGAACGGTACGCTGGTGAATGGAACGACCGTTAAAGCCTGCGCCAATACCGGTACATTGAGCTTCAATATCAATAGCTCCGATCCCGATGGCGACAACGTGACCCTTTCTGTACAGGGTGTCCCGGCAGGCGCAGTGACCAATATCACCAACAATGCAACGCCCACGCCCGGCTTTTCTTTTAGCTGGAACCTCAACGGTGTAGCGCCGGGTACCTACAACTTCTTTGTTACCTTCAACGATGACGGCTGTCCGCTCGTGAGCAAGCAGGTAGTCGCCTATACTATCCAGGTCATGCCGGTGCCGGGTATCCAGTTTGCCCTGGTGTCGCCGGCAACCTGCACCAAAAAGGCGGTATTTAATGTAACGCCCTTGGGCACTGATGCGCCTTATACGCTTAACGTAAAGCAGGGCACGGCTACCATACTTACGCGCAACAACATTACAAGTCTCATTACCGATAGCGTTGCGGCCGGCACCTATACTTTCCGGGTTACCGGCGTCGGCGGCTGCTTCCGCGATACCTCGATCACTTTTGCGCAAGTATCAAGCATCTTCCCGCAGGTGAGCTGGACCCAGCCCTTTTGTCCCGGTGGCAATACGGGTACCATTACGGTAACGGCTACCGGCAGCAATCCGCCGTTCATGTATGCGGTCAACGCATTGCCTTATGGCACAGCTACTACGCTGAGTGGCTTTGCTGCCGGCAGTCATGTGGTGCACGTGCGCGATGCGGCAGGCTGTATCAAGGATACGTCCATTACCATTACCAACCCTCCAGGAATGAGCCTGAGCCTGAATATTAAGAAGCCGGTATGCAGTCCTGTCAGTAACGGGCAAATCACCGTATCGGCTACCAATGGTACGGCGCCTTATCAGTATGCGATCAACACAGGCGCTTACTCGGCTACCAATACCTTCGGCAGTCTCGCGACAGGCACGCATGTACTGCATATTAAAGACCTGAACAATTGTATCAAGGACACCAGCATCACGCTTACCGATTCTATGCATATGGCTTTGTCGTTGACGCTTACGCCGCCGCTTTGCTTCGGCAATACCAACGGCACCATCGTGCTCAACCCTTCCGGAACTACGGCGCCTTATAGCTTTGCCCTGGGTACGGCGCCCTTTGCGGCATCCAATACGTATGCATCCCTTGGCGCCGGTACCTATGTATTTCATATCCGGGATCAGAACGGCTGTCTGAAGGATACGACGGTTGTGCTAAGCCAGCCTTTGCCGCTTACCTTCGACCTGGCATTGAATCATGTGCCCTGCTTTGGTACCAACGGAGGATCGGTTATGGTAACGGCTGCAGGCGGTACACCGGCCTACCAGTACGCCGCCGATGCCAGTGCTTTCCAGCCCGGCGCCCTGGTGGCCAACCTTACGGCAGGTAGCCATGCGATCCATCTGAAAGATAATAACGGGTGTCTTAAAGATACTACCGTGGTGCTGACACAACCGGCTTCGGCGCTGGGCTTTGCTGCGGTGAGCCTGACCGATCCTACCTGCGAAGGCTTTACCGATGGCGCTGTGAGTTTCGGGGCCACCGGCGGTACGGCGCCTTACCGCTTTGCCCTCAATGGCAATCCTTTTACCACTTCAGGCAGCTTCAACGGGCTGGCTGAAGGCAGCTATGTGCTCCACCTGAAAGATAACAACGGCTGTACAGAGGATACGGTGATCAATCTGAAGGGCTTTCCGCATATACTGATCGATGAAGTAAGCTTTATCCAGCCCTCCTGTTTTGGAAAAACGGATGGCAGCCTTACCGTATCGGCCAGTGGCGGCCGGCCTCCTTTCTCCTATCAGCTGGGGGGAGATGCAACCTGGCAAACAGCGACGAACTTCAGCAATAAGGGCGCCGGCGAATATGTGATCAAGGTCAAGGATGGCAACCAGTGTATCAAAGACACAACCGTAACGCTTGAGCAGCCCGGTAAGCTGGTTGCCGACACTTCTTTCATCGGCAACGATTGTAATGGCGTCGACGACGGCGGGGTGATCGAAGTAACGGTTGGCGGTGGCACGCCGCCTTACCAGTATGCCTGGCTGCACGACGCAGCGCTGCATGAGGCTAAGATCACAGGGCTGGTCAACGGCCGCTATCATGTGCAGGTTACGGATGCGCATGGCTGCACCGACTCGGCTACCATCAATATCCTGTACAACAACTGCTGCACGCCCTATATTCCCAATGCCTTTACACCCAACGGCGATGGACGCAACGACCAGTATAAGGTGGAGTATAAAGGAGACATGGACCTAAAGGAAATGTACATCTATAACCGCTACGGACAACGCGTATTCTCCAGCTCCTATGTGGGTAAGACCTGGGACGGCACCTTCAATGGCCAACCTCTGGACAACGGTACTTATTACTACTACATCCGTATTCTCTGCGGCAATGTACGCAAGAAGGAACTGTTATTTAAGGGCGATCTGACGCTGATCCGTTAAGGGTTGGGGTTTCAGCTCCCGGTGCTGAGAATGGCATAGCGATTGCCGTTGAGCACCACTTCAGTGCCTGCTGCCGTCCCGGTCAGCTTGCTGCCCAGCGGAGACTGCGGCGATAGCGCGTACACGGTATGCCCTGCTACTTCCAGCTTGCCCAGCGCTATGCTCAGGAAGAAATAACCTTTAGAAGTGTGGACAAGGCTGCCTGGTCCTGCTGTACCGGGCGCAGGCTGCTCTCTTAATTGTTCCAGCGCAGTCCTCTGTTCCAGCAGGGTATTCAGCTGGCGCCCGGTATTTTCTTGTTCTATATGGATCATGGCGCGCCCGGTCTCATATTTATCGCCGGCAGTGCTTTTTGTTTCCTGTTTCAGGCCTTCGCGGAGATCGTCCAGGTGCTGCTGTATGGCGGCTATCTTTTGTTCAAGCAGGTGCTGAACATGCTCGTATACTTCTTGTCTGAATGAGGTCATAAGAAAAGCAGGCGGGAGCGCCCGCAGTGTATTCAATAAGGCGTAAAGGTGGGAAAAAACAGCCTGCCACGGTTTGGGAAGACAGGCCTGACGTTATTTTTTTACAGTCGTGGTGTCGTTCGTTTGTACCAGTCCCTGTATACTGAAGGTATAACTATAGAACCCGCCGATCATCACTGTTTCAATAAAGGGGCCAAGACGATCTGATGTTGCTAGTATAACGCCGATACCGCCGTCGCTTTGCGCTACCACATCGACTATCCTGCTGTCTTTTCCCGTAGTAGAAAAGGGGAGCGATTGCCCGGCATCCCTGGGGATGTTGATCAGGGACGACATGCCCTTGCCGTAAAAGCGGACCCGGACCACCCATTCCGGCGAAAGGGAGTTTACCTTGAACATAACGTTTGGCCTGGAATCCAGGATACAAACGTAATCCCGGCTCAGGATATCGCCCCAATTGACCTTAGGGGCCAGCTTACCGGATTTGTTGTTCTTTCCAGCGTCCTTCTTTTCTGCATTCTTCTGGGCATAGGTAAAGAAGGGAAGACTGAGCAAGACAATCAACAATAAGCGTCTCATGACAGATGTGATTAGTACACTAAGTTACGAAAGATATTGCGTTGAAAATGTTATTTAGGTGTTTGCAGGATAGACATAGAAATAAGCTATGGTAGCCATGAATTTCTATTTTCTTTCATTTTTAAAAAGCCTGCAGGATAGTCTTCAGATCAGCTGGCTGGTAGGGCTGTATGGCTGTGCTGTCCAGGTGAAAAAAGGCTACCCGGTAGCTGCTGTCACGGATACGGCTACCGATATAGCCGGCCATTTCCTCCAGGTCATCGCGGGAAGGCTGTTCAAAGCGGATCTCCTGGCCTGCGACCAGCCGGTAGCCGCCCCATGTTCCTGTTTTTTCCAATCGGTACAGGTTACCGCCTACGGATCTAAGATCGTCATGCCCGAATTGTTCCCGCGACAGGTTGTACAGGATACCTTTAAATTGTTCCCGTTCAAAGAGTACGGCCCAGTGATAGGTCGGCAGGGCCACATCAAGAGGCAAGGGGTATAGTGCGAGCCGCTTGAGGTACTGGCGGGCTTCTCCGGGATCCAGTATCGAATTGTGCTTGCCGTAGCGGGTCAGGTTGCCCATATTATAGACCATAAGTAGGCCCTTGTCTACAGGTGGCAGGCCGCTGGCCGACACATATTTGACCTGGTGGAGCCGTATGGTACAGGAGAGCAGTTTGTCTTTGAAAAATGGCCGTCGCCTCAGTTGCTGCAATAGCGAAAAATAGAGGTTGGCGCTGCTTCGGGTCCAGTCGCAATCCAACTGGAGCTCGGTGGGTACGATACCGTAACGACGGCAAAGTTGCCCGGCAAGGGTATCGACGCGGGCGGTCAGCAAGGGCAAATCTTCTTCCTTCAGGCGCGTGAGACAAGATTGGGTAACATAGATCACCGGGATGTACTGCAGGCTGGTATCCTTAATACTGTCCGACTGCAGCACACCCAGGGGGGCGGCCTGCTGCTGCCTTTCGTCCCAGCTTACATCAAACAGCCGCAGGTACAGCGTGTGTGCGCCTATGCCTTGCATCAGCTGCCGCTCGTAGGCGCCGGTACGGAAATTCGTTTTCCAGAAATAAAAGGCCGGCCTGATATGCCTGTTTTTAGGAGTGGTGCAACCGGTGACAAGCAGGAGTAGCAAAAAGCCCGGAATAAGGACTATCCGGGCTTTTTGCAGGAAATAATATGATCGTTCTCCGTTCATGGAAAAGGGATAGCTATTTGCTCAGGTGCATGCTTCGCTCTTTGTACAAAGTACGGAACCAGGGATCGCGCAGGTCTTTGATGAAGCGAATGGCCTCGCCTGTGCTCTTCATCTCGGGGCCCAGCTCCTTATTCACATTGGGGAATTTATTGAAACTGAACACCGGTTCTTTAACCGCATAGCCTTCCAGCTTTTTGTCGATGGTAAAGTCCTTCAGCTTCCTGTCGCCCAGCATAACCTTGGTAGCGATATTGAGATAAGGCACGCCGTATGCTTTGGCAATGAACGGTGTGGTACGGCTGGCCCGTGGATTGGCCTCAATTACGAACACTTTGCCGTCCTTGATGGCGTACTGGATATTGATGAGCCCGCGGATATTGAGCTTCAGGGCAATCTTTTTTGCAATATCTACCATTTCTTCCACTTCAAGCTTACCCAGGTTGAATACCGGCAGCACCGAATGGCTGTCGCCGCTGTGGATACCGGCCGGTTCGATATGCTCCATGATGCCCATGATATGCACCTCTTCACCATCGCAGATAGCATCAATCTCGGCTTCCTGGCAACGATCGAGGAAATGGTCGATCAGTATCTTGTTGCCGGGCAAGTGCTTGAGCAGGCTCAGCACGCTTTTTTCAAGCTCGTCGTCATTGATCACGATGCGCATACGCTGGCCACCCAATACGTAGGAGGGGCGAACCAGCACGGGATAGCCCACTTCGTTGGCCACTTCAATGGCATCGTCGGTAGAGTAGGCGGTGCCGTATTTAGGATAAGGAATGCTGAGTTCTTTCAGCAGATCGCTGAAGCGGCCGCGGTCTTCTGCGATATCCATATCGTCAAAGGAAGTGCCGATGATCCTGATGCCTTTTTCGTGGAGGCGTTTGGCCAGCTTCAGGGCTGTTTGGCCACCCAGTTGCACCACCACACCTTCGGGCTGCTCGTGCTCAATGATCTCCCAGAGGTGTTCCCAGTATACCGGTTCAAAGTAGAGCTTATCGGCGATGTCGAAGTCGGTCGAGACCGTTTCGGGGTTGCAGTTGATCATGATCGCCTCGTAGCCGAGCTCTTTAATGGCGATAAGGCCGTGGGTGCAGCAATAGTCAAATTCGATACCCTGGCCTATGCGGTTAGGGCCGCTTCCCAGTACAATGATTTTTTTCTTTTGAGAAGGAATGGATTCGTTATGTAACATTTCGATTTAAGAATTCAATGTCATGCGCAGGCGCCACCCCGCAAAATATACCGGCGCTACGATTTATACACCCACCATCAGGGGCATCAGCAGCATCAGCAGGTCCTCGTTCTCCGTCTTTTCTACCGGGCGGAAGATGCCGGCGCGAGATGGCATGCTCAGTTCCAGCCTGATCTCTTCGCCTTCCATATTGTTCAGCATTTCGATCAGCAGCTTGGCGTTGAAAGCGATCTTCATATCGTCGCCGGTGTACTGGCAGCTCAACTGTTCTTTACCCTCGTAAGAGAAGTCGATGTCCTGGGCGCTGATGCTGACCGTATTGCCTACGATATCGAAAACCACCTGGCTGGTGCTTTTGTTGGCGAAGATGCTTACACGGCGCAGCGAGCTGATGAGATCGGTGCGGTTGATGGTGAGGTTGAACGGATTGTCGGCCGGGATCACCGCCTTATAGGGCGGGAATTTACCCTCGATCAGGCGGCAGCTCAGGCGTATCTTATTGTTCTGGATAAAGAGGTGGCTACTGTTGTAAGACACTTCCAGCGGGCTGTCATCCGAAGGAATAATGTTCTTCAGCTGCTGCAGCGGTTTGCGCGGAACGATGATGCCGCCTTCTTCGGGACAACTGATATCGTTGCGTGTCAGCTTTACGAGGCGGTGTGCATCGGTAGCTACAAAGGTAATGCCATCCTGTGCCAGCTCGAAGTACACACCGGTCATGGCCGGGCGCAGCGTGTCGGTGCTGGTAGCGAAGAGGCTCTTGTTGATGGCCTCGCCCAGGCGCAGGGAGGGTAGGGTAAAGGAGGTCGCATCGTTGGGTTGCGGCTCCTTGGGGTATTCGTCGGCTTTTTCGCCGCCGATCTTGTATTTGCCGGTATTGCTGGAAATCTCGATCGAGCTATCGTCTTTGTTGATGGTAAAATGTACCGGCTGCTCGGGCAGGTTTTTCAGGTACTCGAGCAGGATCTTGGAAGGGATACAGATGCGACCGGTCCGGTTGCTGTCGTCGGTATCGGTGAGCTCGCGCTGGATCTCCATCTGCACTTTGATCATTGTTTCCATGTCGCCGCCGGTAAGCGTCAGCATATTACCATCCAGTTCAAACAGGAAATCTTCCAGGATGGGTAGCACTACATTGGCGCTGATGATACCGCCCACAAGCTGCAAATTTTTCAGCAGAGAAGTTGAGGAAACAATAAAGTGCATAGACAGATCTATAGTTGATTAAGGAATTTGAAATTTTGCGGCACAAAGATAGCCTTTTTGACGGTACATTAATGTAGATTTTACACCGGGCTGTTTTCGGAAAGCGGAAAAAAAATTTGGCGGAACGGAATTAAACCTTACCTTTGCACTCCTTTCAACAACGAGGTGCGGTAGCTCAGTCGGTAGAGCAATGGACTGAAAATCCATGTGTCGCCGGTTCGATCCCGGCCCACACCACAAGAAAGACAAGCCTTTCAGCGTTTTAGCTGAAAGGCTTTTTTCATTTGGGTCGACTTGGGTTTGATAAATTATATTTATCCCGGATCAAGCGGAAAATCGATCAAGCGGTATTCCGGGGGACTGGTAAAATGCGTTAAGCGGGACCGGTATCGGGTTCCGGGATACCACTATTCATAAAGCGGTCGCAGGCTATCCTGACCGGTGGCTGAACTGAAGGCACCTGATTATGTTGTCAAAAGGTAATGGCCCGGTTATCTGGTTACCGTAAATACCTTGTTTGCTGTCTGGTTTCCGCTGCTTAGCTTTATCATATAGTTGCCGGCTGCAAGGTGCTGTACCGGCAGGGTACGGTTGTAGGCGGCAGTGACGGATTTGTCGGTCCAGCGCTGGATAATGTGACCATACATATCGCAAATGGCAACTTCTACTGGTTTGGCAACTTCCCATTGAACGCTAATATGAAGTACATCGCTTGCGGGCACAGGATAGAGTACACAGTTTACAGTATTGGCGACCGGTGCAATGCCCGTAGTGCTATAGGTTTCGTAATAGAAACGGGACCGGCCCGATGAGCTGGTATTATATTGCCAGGTAGCTGTAGCTGCATCCCATCCTTTTGTTTCCATAAAAACAACATCGTTACCTGCTGTATAGGTATAAAGCGTCTGGTATCTATTTTCCATAAGAAGTGTACTGGTGTTTAGCTGCTGGTTCACATTAGCTATTTTGTTGTGATTGGCATCCCAGGTACTCAGGTCTCTTGATTTACTTATCCAGGTACTAAACCCGGCATCCCAGTCTTCGCCCGTCACGTTGTCCAGGTCATCACCCGGGGTATAGATGTAGAGATAGCGCCGGTCATTGGTCCAGCTTCCGGCAATCCATTTCTGACGGTCGTCTATACTTATTTTATGGGTAACTGTATAAGTATAAATGTCCTTCTCATAGTTATCCCATATGCCGGCGCCGGTATTCCATAATTGTAATATGGAGAAGTCAAGATTAGTACCGGTATAGCTATATATCCAGTGTAAAGAGTTGACCCAGGTATTGCTGCCTGTATTCCATGTTTGACTTAGAAAATCATCACGAAGGTTATTGCTGTTGTAGGTATAAATAGAATTTGACAGCAGATTCCAGACGCCGCCGCTCGTATTCCAAACAGACCTTATTTCCGAAGTCATATTACCGTTAATATCATAAGTGTATACGCTTTTTGCGACATTATCCCAATTGCCGGATGTTGTATTCCACAATTGATTGACATATGTTGCCAAGCGATTTTCCGTCGTGTACGTGAAGGATCTTTTGCTGTAATTTTCCCATGTGCCTGCTGCCGTATTCCAATTCTGATGTACTTCGGTAAGTATATTATCGTTGGCATCAAAAGTATGGAGATACTTATTGCGGTTATTCCATATGCCGGCACTTGCATCGTAAAGGAAATCTGTTTTAATATCAAAACTAATCTTAGGAACTGGCAACGCCGGAATTCCGGCAAAAACATCAATTTTGCCACCTCGTGTACCTGTATAGGATAGGCTGGAGCTATCCAGATACTCGA
This sequence comes from Taibaiella koreensis, assembly GCF_003545715.1. Taxonomy (GTDB): domain Bacteria; phylum Bacteroidota; class Bacteroidia; order Chitinophagales; family Chitinophagaceae; genus Taibaiella; species Taibaiella koreensis. The sequence goes on along the minus strand of NZ_QVNU01000006.1, from coordinate 245,578 downwards.
ATCCAAGACTGCGATATGTATCGGACGCCCGGGCAATCAGGCGTGTCATTGTTGTTTGTGCATATGCCTGTTGGGCGATAAGCAAAGCGAATAAGGCAAGTATAGATAATGTCTTTTTCATGGTTTTATATTTAGGGGTTAAAACGGATAATACAACAGCCTATTCATTTTTCTTTCTACCCAGCACTGTCACCTTCAGGTTGTCAAAACGGCCCTCGGTAAATTGAAGCGTCTTGTCTTTTGCTTCGTTTACATAATAAGATACAACGGGCAACGTTCCGCTAAAGGTGCCGGATACCAGCCACTCTTCGCCAACAGGCCCATCGGGAAGCTGTTCCATTTTGGTCAATTCGAGGCTAAAGGTTCCTTCTTTGCTGCTATACACAACGATCTTACCCCCGTGTGCATCCAGGTAACGGGTATAGCTTGCTCTTGCATTCTTTACCACACCTGCAGCTTTGGTAAATGCAGGGCAGGTAAAGCTGAGCATACCTCTTTTAGTATCCTTTACATTATCGCCGAAAAGCGTTAGCGAAAACTGATCGTTCATAGCATTGATGCGCCCGCCGGCTACATCATCTTTTTCAATAGCCGTCAGGGCTGCGACCCCGTTAATTTTAAAAGATACATTTCCGGGATCAGCTGAAGAGGCAACCGTTTCCTGTGGTACGCCGGCGGGACTGGTTGTCGTTTCTGCAGTGACGTTGGTCGATGACCCGGTATTACAGCCAACCAGCATTACGACAACGAAGAACAGCGTTTTGGAAGACAGTAATAGGGGAAGTGTCCATTTGTTCATAGCCATTATTTCCCACAAACATAAACAGCTGTTCCGTACCGGGAATGGGCTATTGACTGTACTGCATCAATGATTGAGTATCGGTAGTCTGCTATTTAGTAGATGGGTCCGAAGAGCCGGGTAAGTTCGTCTTTTCGCTGGCGGCTTACGGGGAGTTGGGTGCCGTCTTTCATAAAAATGATGCCGCCATCATTTTTGCTGTACTTGGCAATGCATGCGATATTGACCAGGTGCGACTGGTGTATGCGGATAAAGCCATAATCTGCCAGCAACTCTTCTACACCTTTGAGTGTTTTTGCCATAAGCAGTTTATGTTTGTCGGTAAAGAAAATGATGCAATAGTTGCCGGATGCCTCTGCCCTGGTAATTTCGTGTGGACTGACAAATATAATACCGTCGGCTGTAGACAGGGAAACCCGCTCTATGGGTGGTTTTGCCGGTTTGTATTCCAGCAGCAATTGTTGCAATTGATCCTTCAGTTGTTGGTGCAGTTGTTTTTTTTCATGGCGCGCTATAGACCTCATAAGGTCATCGGAGTCTATAGGTTTTAATAAGTAATCCAGCGCCGCCGCGCGGAATGCCTGCAAGGCAAATTCATTGTAGGCTGTAATGAATATAATATCGAATACAGGATCGGGAAATGCCCGGATCACGTCAAACCCGTTCTTGTGGGGCATTTCGATATCCAGGAAAATAAGCTGCGGCTGATGAGCCTTTATTGCAGCGATACCTTCATCTGCCGAATAGCAGAGTGCTGCAACCGTTACACCGGGACAATATTGTTTCAACTGCCATGCCAGTAGTTCCAGGGCATGTGGTTCATCATCTATCAGAATGGCTTTGATCATATATTTTCTGTTGAAGTCCTGTTTGCCATAAAAGGTATCGTAATCAATACACGCGTTGTTACATCCGAAGGTTCTTTAGGGTCCATATCTGTTATGGTTACGGTTGCGGTAATGTCATACAGTTCTTTGATAAGCTCCAGCCGGTCCTTGGTGATTTGCAAACCTTTGGGTCTGTTTTTCGCAACGTCCTTGTTTTTCAGCCTGGCCGACATTTCCCTGCCAACACCATTATCGGCGACTATTATTTCCAGCAAATGGTTATCCGTTTTCCGGAAGGTAATTTGCAGCAGGCAATCATCATTTTTCTTATGTAGTAAGCCGTGCCAGATCGCATTTTCCACATAAGGTTGTATCAACATAGACGGTATTTGTATCATTTCCGGCACCAATCCGTCATCTATCATGATGGTATAACTGAATTTATTCTGGAAACGCATGGCCTCCATCTGGATGTACAGGTCTAGCGCCTCCATTTCCTTTTGTAAAGAGATAATACCCGAGGCTGAATTATCGAGGATCAAGCGGATCAGCTTGGCAAATTTCGTCAAATAGCGGGAGGCGGCAATATGATCGCTAACGACGATATAACGGTTAATGGAGTTGAGGCAATTGAAAATGAAATGGGGATTCATCTGTGCCCTGAGCGCTTTCATCTCTACCTCGGCTATCTTTTTTTCATAAACCGCTTTCAGCTTTGCCTTTTCTCTTATCCTACGTACTTGCAGATAGTATATCAGGCTCAGGATAAAAGTAGCAGCAATCAGCAGGAATAGTTTAAAATAAAGGGTTTGCCACCATTTTGCCGCTATCGACAGAGGCAGTGTACATGTTTCTATAGTAGTAGCCAAAGGACTCCTGGCGATTTTTATTTCGAGGGTATAGTTGCCATGCGACAGGTTATTGTATTGAATGTGGGTATCATAGGTATAGTGCCACTGTTCTTCGAATCCTTTTAACCTGTAGGCAAACAATACACTGTCAAGCCGGGTGGCGTCTTTGCAGGAAAACCGGAAGTGTACATTACCTTCTTCATTCTTCAAAGAAAGCCGGCCGACGGGCAAACTCCGTTCGGCGTCGTTTACCCACAATTTATTGAGACGCAAGTCCAATGACTGCTTTACCGGTTCAAAGGCCCCGGCCTGGGCACTCAAGCTGTCGCCGGTGCACAATGCAGGCACATAAAACCGGTAAAGCTGGTTGATGTTAATGGCCCAGATATAATTGCCCGACCGGATCATATTGTTGTATTCACGGGTCACGAAGGGTGATTCAATATCTTTTAAAAACCGGAACGTTTTGGTGTTGCTGTTAAAGATGCCAAACCCCGCCTCTGCGAAATTGTCTCTTTTTAGGAAGAAAAAAGTGGTGTCCGTCAGCGAAAGGACATCTATCATCACACTATAGGCGTCCCGTTCTGGCAGGTAATAATGAAATGTTTTAGTGATGCTATTAAAAATGTCAATTCCGCCACCCCAACAGCTCAATATAAGCTCAGTACTGTCTTTACCTTTTTGAATCCCGTGTAAAGCACATATGTTACGGTACCGGGGCATTTGGGCCTTAAATATTTTTATTTCCCCTTCCCTTGTCAATAGTAAAATGCCATGATTGGTAGTGAAGTACAGGTCGCCATTTGCCATTTCCAAGCCCTTGTTTAACCATTTCGCAGACATATAATCTGAGTATTGCGCAGTATCCTTTACAGGATAGAATATAGCTTTCCGCGACAGTTCCTCAATACAGAGTAAGCCATATCCGTTTAGGGAAAACCATATCCTTCCCTTGCTATCTTCCAACAGGATTCTAGCAGTAATTTGCCTTATATTGATCTGCCTGAGTACCTCGTCAGGTAGCTTGAAAGGCGTAAATTGTCCGCTAATGGGATTGAAGGTATAGAGCCCGTTGTTGGCAATAAAAGCCCAATAAGTGCCTTGCTTATCCTGATAGACAAAAGGGACAAGCGAATGGTCTTTATACGGGTTCAGGTGATCTGGTAAACGATAAGAAGTGTAATTGTAACCGTCAAACGAAATGAGCTTGTCGTCGCTGCCCCACCAAAGCACTCCTTCCAGGTCTGCATTGAGTTCGCCGGGATGCAGATGCATGCTTACGTATTCGGTAACCGTGAATATCTGTATTGCTTTGGATGACTGGGCAACAACAATAGGAGCCGCTACGCAAAGTAATAGCACCAGGATGCACTTGGTTATCTTTTTAAGAAGTATCATCAAATACGCACCGTTTACGGAAGATACGAAATTACTGGTTCCCTGTATGCCGCAAGGTATGATTGAGTAATCTATAAGTTCTGTTTATTATTCGGAGCGGTCTTGGGCTTTATCCTGGTTAAGTCCCGGATATGGGCGGCGGACCAGTGGTTTATTCATTCTGGCTACGTAACACTAATAGCTACCTTTCTCAAGATACAAATCAGAAGCTATGGTAGGGTGTCAAGCCTATATTTCAACAATCAATAAGCTCATTGATTTTGAGTAAATAATTGACAAAAGTTCGACGATTTCCCGCTCACCTCCAAGAAAGACAAGCCTTTCAGCGTTTTTGCTGAAAGGCTTGTCTTTCTACGTATAGGGCACGTGCGGCTTCACCAATTTATTCTTTAATGAATATTTTCCTTTTAGCGATATCAATAGTAAGCACCTTTCCCAACCAATCGATACCGGTTTTGCCTTCGTATATCAATCCGTCTACAAAGGCGACATCCAGGCCTTCAATTTGATGCAGGCCATTGGGTGCATTCAGCTTTGCCAACTTGCCCATGTAATAGTTGTTTTGCTTTTTAAAGTCGCTGGTAATGGGAACGATTTTGAAGTCTGCCTTATTCAGGTGAAGCGGCTCCATTAGTTTGGAACTAAACCAAAACGATTTTTTACCAGAGCCGCTATCCAATAAGGTTTGAATGTTCAAGGTATCATTCAATTGAACATAGGTGAAGATATCAATAGCACGGCCGGCATAATCGCCAATCTGTATATCAATACTTTTTTCGTTTTTGGTAGGCTTATCAAAGAGGATTTTCTGATTTTGATAATCAATAGTAACAGGCGTGCTTCTGAAGGGCTGCAACGAAATGAGCCCATCTATATCGCCGAATTCCAGGTCAATGATGGCGTATTGCTGATGGTCGAATTTTTTGTTATTGACTTCGAGGCTGTTGGCGTCATATAAATCAACACTTAATTCCTCTCCGGTTGCTCTATGCGCTACAAAAAAATTGTTGGTTTTCTTATTTTCTATTTTATGGGAAAACTTTGTAAACACCGCATTGACACCCGCTCCTGTATCAAAAATAAACTTCCCTTCTACGCCGTTTATTTTGGCCTTGATGATAATATGCCCGTTTTCATTGAGCTCAAAAGGAATTTGCGCATTCATTTTTGATGCGAATAATAAAAGTATCAACAGGCCTGCAGCGGCAAAAAATCTCTTTGTCATTATCGTTTCTTGTAAGCATTGGTAGCGCACAAAAATACAGATATTATAAGGAACGAGGTTGGGAGCAGTGGTTGCACTTTGAAGGATTATCTTATTTGTTATCCAATGTCATTTAGTTAAGCACTTATGGAAAAGTCATGTCTTTAACCGCCGAGAGCGCTGAGTTGTACGAAAGACACAAAGGATGGGCGTGAAATGCATCATTAAAAGCATTTCACTGCTAAATGGATATGCCGGTGGCTAACAATAGGCCTTGACCATCTGCGCCTTTTAGGGCATTGTCTTCAATTGTTTGAAGGTTTTGAGATGCTTCGGTTGCTGCGCAGACCTCAGCAAGACAGCGTGATGTTTTTGCGTAGTATCCGATTTCGTAAATGCCCCATTGTCATCCTGAATCGCTTGCGCAGCTTGCGAATGAAGGATCTCTTCCTGTTGAAAAAGGATATTGGCATACGTTAAAGAAAGCTGTTCCCCTAATTAAGAGATTGCCCTCGCGGGACGAAATTTTGAAAGGCTATAGATATCTTGTTTCTTAAAAAGCGACATTGTATTTGTTATCCGGGTTTTTAAGATAGGTGCCAGGCATTCCGCCTGAGCATTGAATAGGTTACCTTTGGCAAATATGAAGCAAAGCACTGCAATACGATTGTCGCTGTTGATCGTATTAATGATGAGTGTGGCAATGGAACTTGGCTTCAGGGCTTTTCTTTTCAGGACCTGGGGAAAACACTCCATTATAGCGGGCTCGCTCCCCAATTTTGTCGCTGTGATACTGATCGCCCTGGCCAGTAAGGTCATTAAAGGAGACAAGCCCGGCAATAGCCCTCTTAAAATGAGCTTAATGGCTGTATTGGCAATGGTTTTTTACGAAGGGGCACAACTCTTTATTCAAGGGCGAACATTTGATTGGTTCGATGTCCTGGCATCGGTTTTGGGAGGCGTGTTTGTTTACCTCCTGTTATCTTTGATTGAATCGTATGCTAAACCAGATCGCGGAAGCCCATCGCAGGAGTAGCAGGCTCCGTCTGTAAAAAGCGCAGCAACCGCCGTCTCCCAAAGCACCTTAATAAAAATAGATAATACCCTTGCATCGAGATAATGCAAGGGCATTTTTGCTTAATGACTGAGGCAGAGGGGGCGCTATAAAACTGTTTAGAAAGTGCCTTTGTATCCCAACAAACAGGAAAGGAGGCCATCCCCTCAGTTTTTAGGGACGGCCTCTTTCCTGTTTGAAAAAATTGTGAACTTTACCGCTTACATATTGATGGCGCCACGGCCGGAAGCCGCCAGGAAAGCGTCTTTCAGTGTTTCGGCGTAGGTGGGGTGGGCATAACATATTTTACCCATCTCAATATCGGTGATCTCAAATTCCATAGCGGTTACCGCCTGCGCAATCAGGTCTGCAGCACGGGCGCCTATGATCTGCACGCCCAGCACTTCGCCATACTTATCGTCCGAAAGCACTTTTACGAAGCCGTCAAGATCGCCGGCGGCGCGGGCACGGCCACTGGCCAGGAAGGGAAATTTACCTTTACGATAGCTGACGCCCTTTTCCTTGAGCTGCTCTTCCGTATAGCCCACGCCGGCTACTTCGGGCCAGGTATAGACCACCGAGGGAATAAGGTTGTAATTGATGTGCGGGGTAAGACCCTTAATCGTTTCGGCGACAAAAACGCCTTCATCCTCAGCCTTATGGGCCAGCATGGCGCCGGCAACCACATCTCCGATGGCATAAATGTTGGGTTCCGCCGTCTGCAGATCATTGGTTTGCACCCGGCCACGCTCGTCCAGCTGTACTTTGGTGTTTTCAATGCCCAAACCGGCAGTATAAGGTTTACGGCCTACCGCTACAAGGCAATAATCTGCAGTGATCTCTTTCTGTTCGCCGGCGGCGTCGAGGTAAGAAACAGTAGCCTTGTTGCCATTGTTCTTTGCCGACTGTACCCTGCTGTTGAGTATAATCTCAATGCCCGATTTTGACAATATTTTGTGCAACTCCTTACCTAGCTCGCGATCCATGGTCGGGATCAGATTGTCGGCGTATTCCACAATCGTGACCCTGGTGCCGATGCGGCTGTATATCGATGCCATCTCTACGCCTATTACGCCGCCGCCGATGATGACCATATCTTCCGGCTTGTTCTTCAGCGACAACGCCTCGGTCGAAGAGATGATACGGTCTTTATCGATGGCAACGCCCGGAATGGTGGCCGGTTTGGAACCTGTAGCAATAATGAAATAAGCGGCGGTTATAGTCTGTTCGCTGTTGTCAGCAGCTGTTATCTTGAGCTGTGTATTGCTGACGAAAGCACCCGTACCAAAGAATACCTGTATTTTATTCTTCTTCATCAGGAAGTTCAGGCCGTCGGTATTTTGTTTTACCACATCGGTCTTGCGTGCAATGAACTGTGTGAAATCAAGCGAGATATTATCGGCATGAATGCCCTGCTTCTCTGCCTTATGCGTAAAAGTATGGTAGTGTTCCGATGTGTCCAGGAGGGCTTTGGATGGAATACAGCCTACATTGGTGCAGGTGCCGCCCAGCACATTGTATTTTTCTACGATCGCGGTTTTAAAGCCAAGTTGGGCCGCGCGGATCGCCGCTACATAGCCGCCGGGGCCGGAGCCGACAACGACGATATCGAAATCTGTTTGCATATTACTTATTATTTTGTACCGGTTTGATGGTTTTATGATGTAGTAAAAAGTGCTTACCCCTGCAACAACCGCGCATTCTATGCTGTAAATTTAATCCGGACCGATGCCTTCCGCCTTATAAAAGTAGGTGTTTTACGGTTTTGTATTGCCAGGCAGATCTTAATGACAGATAGCTTTTTATTATCGGCTGTCTATGGCAAGGGCGGCATGCGGATCAAAGCCATTTTGCTCTCCTGCCCGCACATAACCCAGCTGGTTGGTCAGCATAGTGGTTTCACCAATTGTAAAGGCCGGCGTGTTATGGTGATGGTGGCCGTATAGCCAGGCTGCGATGTGCGATTGCTCGATGAATGGGAACAGTTCCGTAGCAAAGGCCTCGTTAAGGAGCGAATGCCTGTAAGCGGCGGGGTAATGCATGAAAGTCGGTACATGATGTGTAGCAACGCATATCGGGCCTTTGGCAGCTGTTACTGCCTGCGTAATGAATTGCCTGCAGGTCTTGTGCAACCTGAAAGTATGTATGGGGCGAAACCGCTCGCCATGCTTACGGATACAACGATAATCAACCATGCCTTTGGCGATATCCCATTCCGTAGCAGGGCTGATAAAGCTCCAGAGCGTCGAACAGATCAGGGTCATGTTGCCATGTTGCACGGCTTCGTTATTCAACAGCCAGACGTTGGCTCGTATGGCTTCTTTAAAGCTGCCGCTCCGTTCGTCGATATAGCTGCCGTAATATTCGTGGTTGCCGGGCAGCCAGTATACCGCTTCGTATTGCTGCGACAATTTGTCGAAGAACCAGCCATACTGCTCCATTTGGACAAAAGGCACGATATCCCCTGCCAACACGAGTACCTCGCCGGCCGGTATTATCGGGTGCTCTTTCAGCCAGTTCTCATTTTCCGGAAATTCCAGGTGCAAATCCGAGCAATACTGTATCGTCATTTATTTTTTTATTTGCCGTGTTGCTACTTTTCGTTTTGTCAGCTTGCCATGCTTGTCGTTTATATCCGTCTCCAGGTAATAGATATTACCCTGCTCCGCAAAGATCCGTTGCCGGAGCTTTGTGTCACTGAGTGGCTCACAAGCCGTTGGAATCAGGAAAGTGGGCACGAGCAGCTGCCATTTCCCTTGCTTCAGCGTATAAGTCTTCATGGAATAGGTACAGCCATTCATGGGCGCCTGGAACAGGGATAGTTCATCGGCGCCGTCGCCATCGAGGTCGCCTTCGTTAACCAGGCGGACCGTACAGCAGCCCGCCGCGATCGGGCTAAGGCCAGTGCCGGGAAAACGGATCTCGTATTCATCCGGTGTACCATCTTCTACAGGATTGCCTTGTCCCTCTTTCGTCTTTACGACGGTTGCCTGTGCTATTTTGCCATCGCCGTTGAAATTGCCATTGACTTTGCTACCTAGGTATGAGTGCTGCTGCGCATGGGTAGTATAGCAGCAGGCTACCATTGGGAATAGTAAAAAGAGTTGTTTCATATTATTGTGACCGGTTAAGGTTGCGTAGCGCTTTTTATTGTTGAGTTGCCTGCTATAAAGATAGCGCATTAAAAGTGTAGCTTCATCCCCTCATGGGAAGCGATGAAGCCAAGCTGTTCATAAAACTGTTTGGCTTCCGGCCGCTGCTTGTCGGTTGTCAGCTGTATCATATGGGCGCCTTTTTCTTTTGCCCGTGCTATGGCCCATTCAAAAAAAGCGGTACCATACCCTTTGCCTCTGTCTGCCCTTCTTATTCTTACGGCTTCGATCTGTGCTCTCATACCACCACGGTAGGTAAGGTAGTGCAGGTAGCTCAGCTGCAGTGTTCCCATGAGAAAGCCTTCGTTATTTTCCACAACGATAAGCTCCTGGTTAAGGTCCCTGTTAATTTGTTCAAATGACTTATAATAGGCATCGGGCAGTGGTTCCCGGAGCGCTTCTCTTGTGCTGCCCAACGGATCGTCGGCCAGCATGGCGACGATCTGGGGTATATCGTCCCGGGTTGCTTTTCTGAAATGCATGGGTTAAAGGATGATTTGTTGATTAAATTAAGAATAAGACATACCTGGTGACAAGGCGAAGGTATCCCGATGCATCGGGAACGCCAAAGACGGCGATGTTCTTTTGCAACGCTCAGCCACACCAGCAGCCTATGCCAGATAGAAGGCCGGTGCGCATTTTCCCCTGAATATAGAAACGGGTGTTTTTACGCTTACATCCCCGCCTACACGGTTCGTAAGTTTGTGTATTCGCTTTTTTTAAGCAGCGAAAGAATATACCTTTTGGTCACGACTAAACAACAACATTATGACACAGCACGAAAATGACATCACATCCAAAGCCGGTGGCGGCTATCCTGGCTACCAACTGTATGAAGACAATACCGGTACCACTTATTGCAGCAAAAATAAAGTGAAGAGCCATGCAGAAGGTAACGGCTGGGTGAAAGCCTGCCTGGCTGCACATCCCGGTACCAGCTGCGATGGCAAGCCCTGGATCAGTAACAGCCAGAGCGGCACCATCTGGTGGCCGTAGTATCCTGGCGCTGTTGATCGCATCAGTAAATGGAAACGCGCCATGGATTCGTCCATGGCGCGTTTTGGTATTGTTTTGCCGATAATGATCAACGTACGATAGTAAGTGTTGTGCCTAAAGTAAGACCGGGATGTTGAAAGGTCATCCGGTACAGGCCTGCAGGTAATGAAGCCGGAAGGGGCAGCCTGTAGGTCCATGCCTGGGCCGCTACCTTTACCTGCTCGCTGATGAGCAGTTGTCCGGTTACGGAGTAAAGGCTTAGCTGGTAGGCGCCCGCAGGCATGCCTGCGCTACCGGAAAGGGTAACCTGGTCCCGCGCAGGTTGCGGGTACACCCGGAAGCCATATTGCTTGCTGGTCTCGCGAATGCCCGTAGTAACCTGGATGGTGAGCGCCGGCGAAAGTGCGGTATTCACCGCAGCGCAGGTATCGCTCCGTGTTACTTTTACCTTTACGGCATCGCCATTGTTCAGCGTGCTGGTGGTAAAGCTTGATGCTGTTGCCCCGGTAACAGGATTGTCATTCACCAGCCATTGGTATTGCGGTGCGGCGCCGCCATTAGTAACCGAAGCGGTAAAGGTAACCGGCTGTCCGGAAGGAACGGTTGTGCCCGGTGCCGCGGTAATATTTACCGATGGCGCTGCAGAAGGAGATACTGCAACAGACAAGGCATTGCTCATGGCTACTGCCGGAGCGCTACCGCAAGCAGACAGGCGCGTGAACCTGCAGGTAACCGCATCGCTGGCGCTGAGGGAAGCGGTCGTGAATACGGAATCCGTAGCGCCGATTACTGCTGTGCCATTGATCAGCCACTCATAAGTATACCATACCCCGGGTTGTGTTGCCGTAGCGGTAAAGGTGACCTCGTTACCCTGGCAGGTGGCCGGCTTGTCTGAGGCGATGTGTACGCCGGGCGCCGGTAATCCGGGCACATCGATCAATAATGTTGCCGGCGTGCTCATCGCCGGAACGTCACAGGCGCCGGTATAAACACAGCGGAACTGGTTCCCGTTCATGGCTGCTGTTGCCGCGGTCACCACAAGGGTAGCGCTGTTCACGCCGCTATAGGTCGCATTGGCAGGTACATTGTTCCAGCCCTGGCCGCTGTTCATTTGCCAGCGATAGCCCGAAGCGCCATTGGCTGCTGTCAAGAACGCAGCATTGGCGCCATCGCACACTACCGTGTCGGCGGGCGCCTGTGTGATTACAACGGGAGTGGCGCAGCTGTATTGGTAGGCAAAGGCAGCGCCATCGGAAATGGTGGTAAGCAATTTATTATTGTAGAACAGCAATTGCGGGGCATAGGATGTCGTCACACTGAACAAAGGCGACCCTACGTTTTGCCAGGCATTGCCGGCTAGTCGTTTTACGGTTGCTGAAGCGTAGTACTGGTCGGCCTTTTGAGCATAGCTGAGATACAGGCTGCCGTCCGGTGCAAACTGGATCTGGGGATTCTGGCCATTGGGCGCGCTCCCTGCCGGTACCACATCTGTAAAGGTATTGGTCGCTGTATTGAGCTTACGTACGGCTATAGCAGGCATACCATTGTTGAGGAAAGCGACATGTATCACATCTGCTGTATCGAATGCAAAGTCGGGTGTGCTGCCGGCAGGTGCGCCGTTATTCGAAGTGACCTGGGGCGCTGCCGAAGCCCAGGCGGTACCGGTATAATTATAAATCCAAAAGCTATATGCGAGACCGGTTGTACTGTAATGCACGCCTACGAGCAAGTGCGGCACGCCATCATGGTTCACTTTTATGCGGACATAATCGACGGAGGTATTACTGGGTATAGGCGAGCCGTTGAGGGTACTCCAGCCCGATCCCTGGGTATACTTCTTGACAAAGAGAGGGCCTACATAAGGCATGTTGGCAAAATAGGCATTGCCGGCGCCATCGAAGCAGAGCGACTCCGCGCCACCCAGAGTGGTCAGGTTGATCTCTGTATTGACCCATCCGGTATCGGTATGGCGCCATACTGTGTATTCGGTAGAGAAGGGTACCGTATCGGCAACAACGATCCAGGGATGCCCGTTGGGATGCACGGCAATGTCCATTACTCTTCCCCGCCAGGAGGCAGGGTTTGACGTGCCGATCACGGTCCAGGCTGTGTCGTCGAACCGGCATACCCGCGAGGGCGTAAAATTTGCCGTAAATTGATTCGTGGCAACACAGTAGGCTTTGGCGCCGTCGGGAGATGCGGCAGATACGGTTAAGCTGGCAGGCACTTTGGCAAGGCCTTCACTGGCGCCCTTTATCTTCCATTGACTTCCCTCAAGCCTGCGCATCACCATTTTGTAGTAGCCATCATTGTCTCCGGAAAGTACACAAGGCGCATGCGCTGTGTCCAGATCGAATGCAGGTGTAGGCGTGGCATTGCTTACAATAAAGCTGTCTGGTCCCGCAACTTCCCAGCTGGTGCCATTGAAATGCCGGATCATCGGATATATCGCTTCGCTGGATCCCGGATAATAGTTGGAAAGACAAAAGAGATAAGGGCCGTTCAAAGGATCGACCCTGAGCTGTATCTCAGCTGCAGGATTGGGAGAAAAGCCGGCTGCTCCAACGTTGATCCAGGCAGTGCCGTTGAATTCTTTTACCGTAACCTTCTTACCGAGGCTGTTATCGGCGAAGGCTACCATTGGTATATCGAGGGGTGATATAGCGAGGTCTGCTGTCTTGTCGGAAAAGCTGACTGAGGTTTGACCGGCAACCCCCAGGGAGTTCCAGGCCGTACCGTTATAGGTATAGACTTCGCTCTGACCACTGCTGCCGGAAGCATATTGGGCCAGTACATATGGCTGCCCGCTGCTGTTCAGCCGTATTTTCAGATCGCCTATAGCAGGTGGTGTGAACCCGGAGGTGCCTACAGGCTGCCATGTTGTGCCATCCCATTTTTTTACCGTAATACGTCCGCTGAGCAGACTATCGGCATAGGCAACATAAGGAACGCCGGCGTTATCAATCGTAATGAAGGTATGGCTGGCGCCACCGCCGGATACCGGGCCACCCACATTTACCCAACTGCTGCCATTGAAGGTCATCACTGTGGCTTTCCCGGTCGCGCTGTAGTCTTTGTAAACGACATAGGGTGTTCCGGAAGGGGCTGCAGCCAGCGCCAGGTAATCGACTACGCCACCCGAAAATGAGGGCGCGCCTACGGGTTGCCAATGGCTGCCATCCCATTTACGTACAGAAGCTTTGTTGTCCAGTAGTTCTTTGTAGGCATAGATCATGCCGCCGGCATGATCTGAGACAATATTGGCAATGGTAGTAGCCTTACTTGGCTGGTCCATAGCATCGGGACCAGCCGGCGTCCACGACTGGGCATGAAGCAGGGTGCCACCCAGCAAGACGCTTGTCCAGCACAAGGCAAGACGTATTATTTTCATGGTGTAAAATTTTAATTCAAAGCAAAAATATGCAAAAAATAGCAGATGAGTATCTCGTTATTCAAAAGGAATGGTTAAGGCCAGCCGGCGCAAAATGAATACAGCAGCCGTATTCGAAAGGCTGCTGTATTCATTTTATCTTGTCTAAAGCTAATCCTGCCGTTGATACCAATCGACAAAGGCATCCTGTTCAAAGGATTCGGGACGAATGGCGAGCTTTTGTTTGATCTGGTCTTCCAGCAGTTGCGCCATCTTTTCCCTTATTTCCCCGAATGCCGGGTCATAGGCCAGGTTCTCGTACTCCAGCGCGTCCGGCTGGCGCAGATCGTACAACTCATACTCGTCTGGGTAGCCGCCGAGCGCATCGAAATAATGGCTGTATTTCCATTCGGTGGTCCGCACACTGCGGATCCGGTTGGCCGCCTTCACCACGCTGGCCTTATCGGCAGCACTGGCTTTGGTATCGTCGAAGGTAAACAAGATCGCATCCTGTACCGGCTTATCCTGCTCCAGCAACGGTGCGAGGCTGGTGCCTCTCAGGCCCTCTGGCGGCGCAACACCAATAAGGTCGGCAATCGTTGGCAGAATATCGATGAGCGAGGCCAGGTTTTGGGTAGCCTTGTAAGGCGTATTTTCCGGGAACAGAATGGGATTGGAAAACACCATGGGTATGCGCAGGGCTTCTTCATAGGTAACAAAAGCCTTCTGGCGCATGCCGCCATGTGCCATGCCCATTTCGCCATGGTCGGCAATACGTATCACCAGCGCCTGGTCGGCCAGCCTGCTGCCTTCTGCTTCTTTATACAGCTCATCGATAAAGAAGCCAACCTCTGTATCGATCACGCGCAGCAGGTTGCCATAGAAGTTGATGTAATTAGTTTGCTTCTCCTGCGTGTTCAATGCACCCAGGCTTAAGGCTGCTGTAGCCTTTACCTGCACCTGGGCCGAAGGCTTCTGTTGGGTGATCAGGTCTTCGTTTGCCGTTTTGGGCAAGCCTATAGGCCCATTCAGGAAGTCGGCGTTGTAGCCATACTGAAAGTCCTTAGGATAGCAGAGCACATCGTGCGGATTGACAAGAGAGAGCACCATGCAATAAGGCTGCATATCGCCCTTTGCTCTTCTTTCCCTTACCGATTGCAGGTAAGCGATGGCTTGCTGTACATAAGCTTTGTCGTGATTGGCAAAGCCGCCGCCGAAATTCTCCGGTGCGGTGTTTTCACCGGCATCGGGCGCTACCCAGCTTTTGAAGCCATACATGGCAATATCGGAGGGCTCGGGACCACCGCCGTCTGCACCTTTGCTCACATGCCATTTGCCACGGTACTGCACATCGTAGCCCGCGTCGAAGAGCACACGGGCGATGTTGGGCAATGTATTGTCCAGCGTTACTTCGCCGGGCGAGTACCTGCCGCCCTCAGTGAGGGTTTGCGTTACATGATGCTGTGCGGGATAGAGGCCGGTGAGCAATGTGGAACGGCTTGGCGAGCACATACAGGTGTTACAAAAGGCGCGGTCGAAGCTGAAGCCGTTTTGTTTCAGGAAGGTCAGGGTCTTAAGATTATCCTGCTCCCAGTTGTCGGGAAAATGTTGGGTGGCCCTTTCCTGATCGGAAATGATGAGGATGATGTCCGGTTTGCCGGAAGGATTGCCGAGGCGTTCGCGAAGGCTCATTAGTTACGGTTTTTGGAGAATGGTTATGGAATGATGATGGTCACGTACTCAGAATAAAGTATGCTAAGGTACTAATGTTGTCCAACCGCTCAACCCCCATTTTCGTACCCCTTCCGGCGACCTTCGGCCGGCGCAGGCATCTCTGCTGCGCTTGTATATTTTCCCGGCCATTTGCAGGAATGTAAAAGCTCAAGAACGCCGGGATGAATACCGCCTTATTATGCTGCAGCGTTTTCTTTACTATACTTGTTTTTGTATTCCAGCGGCGACAGGCCGGTGATCCGTTTAAATACTTCCCGGAAAGCCTTGTTGTCGTTGTAGCCCACATCGAGCATGATCTCCAGTATGGTTTTGCGCCCCTTTTCCAGCTCCTTCTTAGCCGCTTCCACTTTCACGCGTTGCAGGTATTCGACTGGTGTATTGCCCGTGGCCTTGGTAAATCGCCGGTCAAAGTTACGCCTGCTGATTGCCAGCTTGGTCGCCAGCTTTTCGAAGGATATCCGCTCTTCGATATTTTCTTCAATGTAAGCCTGGGCCCGGCCGATCAGCTCATCATCATGTTCCTTCTGCGTCTCAAAAATACTGAAGGGCGATTGCGAGCTGCGTTCGAGATCGATCTGGAAAATTTTGGAACAAAAGATAGCGGTCGTCCGGTCGAATAGTTGCTCTACCAGGTAAAGGAGCAGGTGCAAAAAGGAGTATGCGCCGCCGTTGGTGTAGATGCCATTGGCTGCAGTAATGATCTTTCCCGCCTCGGCTTTTACTTCGGGAAAGAGCTCCCGGAATAGTGCCAGCTTATTCCAATGCACCGAACAGGCTTGTCCGTCCAGTAGCCCTGTCGCAGCGAGCAGGAAAGCGCCAGAACACATGCTGGCAATCTCTGCACCGGCCTTATAGCGTTTATGTATCCAATCGATAAGTGCCTTGTTCTTCGCGATGGTTTGTTCATAGTCGCCCAGCAGCGCCGGGATCATTACCATGTCGGCGCGACGGATACCTTTGATATCCATGGGATGTACAGAAAGATAGCCGTTGTGCGACCGTTGTTCCTTTACAAATCCGGCGACACTTACCTCCAGCCGGGCAGGATTGCCCTGGCTTTCCCAGTAAGCGTTTGCCCTGCTCAGGATGTCTAAGGTGCCACCGATCGTATTGGCATTGATGGGACCCTCCGGAACGACTATGATGACCTTTTTCATGCCAGGCTGTTTTTACAAAGTTAGCCAATGATCCTGGCCAAATCAACCCATGCTAAAGTCTATTTCTCCCCCTCGGGGTGGCCACGCAGGACAGTACCTTTGACATAGGAAATCAAGCCGGTAAACAAAGATCAGGCCGGCGCTTTATTAATCGCTACAAACAAAAAAATATGAACAACCAGGATTTCAGCACTACCATCATAGTAGATCAGACTGCAAAAGAAGTTTTCGATGCCATTAATAATGTACGCGGATGGTGGTCGGAAGATATTGAAGGCCCTACCACGGAACAGGGCGATGTGTTTCTCTATCATTACAGGGACGTTCACCTGAGTAAGATAAAGCTGGAACAGGTGGTCCCGGAAGAGAAGGTCGTCTGGCACATTTTAGATAACCGTTTTAATTTTATCGACGATCAGGCTGAGTGGAAGGATACAAAGGTCATTTTCGAGATCAGCCACAATGAGGGGAAAACGACGCTTCGCTTTACCCACCAGGGGTTGACCCCGGCATATGAATGCTTCGAGATATGCAATGATGCCTGGACCAATTATATCCGCAAGAGCCTGTATGAGCTGATTACAAAGGGTAAGGGACAGCCTAATCCTAAGGAGGGTGGCTTTAATGCTTCGCTATTGGAAAAATGGAAGATAGCAGAATAGCCGGCCTCCTGGAACATGCCGGGCCTGCCCGCATGCTGGATTCCGGTCTTTTCTGAATTTTGATTATTTTAGCTGTGTTCAACACACAGCTATGAATACAGCAGCACAGATCGCGAAACACTTGCGCGACGTACATTTCGGGGGCAACTGGACTTCGGTCAACCTTAAGGATACCCTGACGGACGTTACCTGGCAAGAGGCGGTGATGAAGGTACATTCGTTCAATACGATCGCGGTGCTCGTTTTTCATATCAACTATTACATCAGTGCCGTACGCAAGGTGCTGGAAGGTGGCCCCTTGGAAGCAAAGGATGCGCTGAGCTTCGCTCTGCCGCCCATTACCGGTCCTGAAGAATGGGAGCAGCTGCAGGAAAAGACCTGGGCCGATGCAGAAGCTTTCGCTATACTCGCCGGGCGTTTACCAGACGAGCAACTGGATGTCCTTTTTGTTAAGGAACCCTATGGCAACTACTACCGCAACCTTCAGGGTATTGTCGAACACACGCATTACCATCTGGGGCAGATTGTCCTGATCAAAAAGATCGTGCAGTCGGCTGAAGGCTTGCCGGATACGGTTTAACGGTGCAGTTTTTTTCAAAACCTTCCCGGTCGATCAAAACATATTCAAACAAGGAGCTGTCTGTGCCAGATAACTCCTTGTCGTCTGGTGTTATTGTCTCCGGGCAAAGCGATGAAATGGAACTGCTACCTTTGTGGCCGGAACAATAAAGTCGATCTACTACATGATGGATAATAACGAGCAGCTAAGAGACGCCATCAGGCAAAATGATCCCGCCCATGTAAAAGCGGCGCTGGCGGCGGGCACAAACAAAGAGGCGAGGGATGCCCATGGAAAGACACCCTTGCTGTTTGCCTTGTCGCTGAGAAGCCTGGATGCCGCTGTCGTATTGATCGATGCCGGCGCCGATGTGAATGCGCAGGACGATATTTCCGATTCGCCTTTTCTATATGCTGGTGCAGAAGGACTGACGGATATCGTGCGACGCTGTATGCAAGCCGGAGCTGACTATAGGGTCTATAACCGCTATGGCGGCTCAGCACTTATCCCCGCTTGCGAAAGAGGACATGTGGCGACCGTTGCTGCTATATTGGAAGATCAATCATTTCCCATCAACCATGTTAACCGCCTGGGCTGGACCGGCTTGCTGGAGACGGTGATCCTCGGCGATGGGGGCGCGGCGCACCTGCGTATCATGGCGATGCTGATCGCCGCGGGCGCCGATGTCAACCTGCCCGATAAAGATGGCGTAAGCGCTTTGCAGCATGCGATACAAAAAGGACAAAAGGAAATGGCGCAGTTTCTGGAGCAGGCCGGCGCCAGGTAAAATATTGCCGCAACAAACCGTTCCCGGTCCATTGCGGCTGCCCGTTCCCTGCTTATACCAATACTATCGCTTCGTTGACGCCTGCCTGTTCCAGGAAGAGGGCGTCATGGCTCACCACGATCAGGGTACCCCGGTAGCTATTGATGGCTTCGGTAAGGATCTCGATATTCTGGATATCCAGGTTATTGGTCGGCTCGTCGAGCACGATCATATCGGGGGCCTGCGCACCTATCGTAAGACAGCAGAGGATCAGCCGCATCTTTTCACCGCCGCTTAAGGCGGCGCAGGACTTATGCCATTGCGTAGCCTGGAACAGGAAGTGTGTCAGCCGGCTTTTGACCTCATGTTCCTGCAACCGTCCTGTATTATACCGCTCTGCCTGCTCGTATACGCTGAGCCGGTTGTCAATAAGCGAATAGTCCTGGTCGATATAGATCGCATCGGTTGCAGTCCGTTGTATCGTGCCTGAAGACGGTTCCAGTTGACCCAGGATGATCCGTATCAGGCTTGTTTTGCCCGACCCGTTATGGCCCTTGATCGCCAGGCGCTGGCCGCTCGTGATCTGGAGGCTTAAAGGCGTTTTCCACAAGAAGTGTGTGCCATAACTGCAATTGATTTCTTTTGCCGTTACCAGTATTTTGCCGTTGTGCAAAGCCGTGTCTCCAAAGCCGAGCTTCATTTTGTCCTTGTCGGGTAGCTCCCGGCGCAGATCGCCTACTTCCTTATGCAAGGCCTCCACTTTTTCCGCATGCACTTCCTTCGTTTTGGCAGTGCTTTTCTCTGCGTTGTTCCTGAGCGTATTCATAGCAATGGTCGGAATGCCGGCTTTTTCCTGCTTGCGTTTGCCGCGGGCATCCAGTTTTTGCTGCCGTTCAATAGTTTCCCGCTCTACCTCCCTGGCCTTCCGCAGGGCTTTTTCTCTGTCTTTCAGTCCTTCCTGCAAGGCCTGTACTTCTATCGTTTTTTGCATCGTATAGAATGTGTAATTGCCCCCGTATATGGTAATGCCCTGCTTGCCGAGCTCATAGACTACAGGAAGGATATCGAGCAGTGTTCTGTCGTGGCTCACAACGATCAGCGTGTCGTTGGTAGATTGTATGTAATCATAAAGAAGCATCCTGCTTTGTGTGTCCAGGTGGTTGCTGGGCTCATCCATAAGCACCAACTGCGGGCGATGTATCCGGATACCGGCCAGAAATACCTTCGTCTTCTGCCCGCCGCTTAACGTGCTCATCGGCTGCGACAAGTCGAGCGCTTCAAGGTCCCAATGGGCAAGGGCTTCGCGGCAACGCTCCTCGATATCCCAATCATCGTCGAGCGTATTGAAATGCGCTTCAGTGACCTCGCCGGCAAGGATGGCATGCAATGCTTCTAGCTTTTTGCCGATGTGGAGCGCTTCGGCAACAGACTGCTGGTTGAACTGACCAAAGTGTTGCGGAATATAGTAAGGCAGTGTTTCCGTCTGCAGCTCGCCGTTAAGGGGTAGCAGCAATCCGGCCATGATCTTTAATAGCGTGGATTTCCCGGCGCCGTTATTGCCTATCAGCGCGATCTTTTCGTTTTTATTAATGGTAAGGTTAAGCTGATCGAAAAGCACATCCTTATTGGGATGCGCATACGTGATCTGTTGTAACGTAAGCATAGAAAATTACTTTCTGAAGATGAAATAATAGAAACACCGCCTGGTACAGGCAGGGGTTCAATATCCGGTTGAAAGCAATTTTTCTACATGTTGTATCTCGTGTGAAGAGCAGCAAAGATACGAAATTTGCTGGCAGCAGGCCTAAAGAATAATGATGATAGCGCCGGCAACGATAAGTAATCCACCCAGGATCGTTTTTAGATCAGGCTGCTCCCTCAGCAGCAGGAAAGCCAGTCCCATAGCGATGGCAACACTGAGCTTGTCTAACGGTGCGACCTGAGATACTTTGCCCGTTTCCAGCGCTTTGAAATAAAAGATCCAGGACAGCCCGGTAGCCACGCCTGAAAGCGCCAGGAACAACAGGTTGTTTTTGCTGATCGTCCGTACTTCCCGTAGCTCGCCGCTGAACAGGACAATGCCCCAGGCGATAAAGAGGATCACTACGGTACGGATGGCTGTGGCCACATTGCCATGAATGCCCTTGATCCCTATTTTGGCCAATATCGCCGTGAGCGCGGCAAAGAAAGCGGATAGAAATGCGTAATATTTCCACATAAGATGGTGTTTTGGGCTATGGCTGCAAGTTACGAACAGGCCGTCGTCTTTTATGCTTTCCCCACAGGTAGCGATGGGTCCAGTACGAGACTTTCATAGACAATATGCCCAGCCCGGCGCCGGTAAGCACATCGCCAAGATAGTGTTTATTGTTGGCGATACGCAGCACCCCTGTGGCTGCTGCCATACCGTAAGCCGCATAGGGGATCCAGGGTAGCCGCGCTTTATACTCTTCACTAAGGAAAGTGGCTGCGGCAAAGGCCTGCGCGGTATGGCCCGAGGGAAAGGAGTGGTTGTTGCTACCGTCGGGGCGTTGTTCTCTCGTGGTATATTTGATCAGGTTGACCGAGGCCAGCATCAGCAATTCCCCTTTGACCAGAATCAGGCTTCTGTTCCATACATCATTTCGCGAGGGAATACCGATAAGGTCAAGCCCGTAGGCCAGGGGTATCGGTGCATATTGCAGGTAATCGTCCACACGCGTATGAAAGCCATCCCACTGCCGGCTGCGCCAGGATGCGATCTTGTTGCTGGTTGCATTTTCCAATACCGTTACACTGAGCACACCTGTAGTGATCAGCGCTGCGGGAACAGTGAGCTGCTGCATGCTGAAGCGCGTTGCCGGCGGAGCAACCATACTGTCAGCCGGCTGCGCCCTTACGCAGACGGAGCAGGTTAGCAGGATCATTGTTAAGAGACTATGTCTATCCATGAGTCGTACATTTTAATTCTCGGAAGGCAAATGTTCCGTCGTTACGGGGAGCTTCTCTTTTTTGCCTGTTTCCGTTTTGCCGAATTTGTATCCGAATGTGATGCCGATAGACCGGAACGGCAAGTCCCTTACAGCATAAGAGGTATAATTGTCTGTCTGTACCGTGGTCGTCTGGCGCACATACCGGCTGAAAATATTTGTAGCCGTAAGGCCTACGCTGGCGCGGCTATTCCGGAATTGTTTCCTGACTGCGAAGGTATAGGTCAGCAATTGTGGTTGCCTGCCTTGTATGCTCACAAATCCGGAACGATAATTGCCGGATGCTTCGGCCAGAAACCCGGCCGGAAGGGTATAGCTGGCATTAAGATTTATCCGCGTGGTAAAAGCATTGGTTACCGCACTGGCTCCGGGAAGCTCGTTTACGATGTGTTTGTGGATGAACATCGCATTGGTACGTAGGTTGAGTGCGCCTATCGGAACGCTTCCGGAAAGCGTAAGGCCCGAGTTATATTCTTTTCCTATATTCCGCTTGTCGGTTACCGACACATTATAATAGGCCGAATCGCCGACGGTATATACAGGATAGAAAGTGGTAAAGGACTTTACATCGCTGGTATTGATGCGTTCGGTAAGTGCTGCAAATATATTCACACCATTATCGAAAGAGCGGCTGTATCCGAGCTCGAAGTTGTTGGCGATCTCAGGCCGGAGGTAGGGATTGCCGGTAACAATGTTATAAGGGTCGCTGAGGTTGAGGAAAGGATTGAGCTCCTCGTACTCCGGGCGTTCCAGGCGACGGCTAAAGCTAAGCCTGATGAGTTGCCGGCCCGCGAACTCATGCGATAACAGCAGGGTAGGTACAGGGGTGGTATAGGAGGGGATGAGGTTTTTGTCGCCATTGAGACGGATATGAGTGTATTCCAATCGTAGTCCTGCTTTCAGATCGAGCCAATGCCAGAGCTTCGCCGAAGCCGATACATAGCCTGCGTACACCGAAAGGTCATAACGAAGCAGGTAGGAGAGCCCGGGCGAAAAAACATACTGTTCCGGTCCGGCTGACAGCAGGCTTTGACGGTTATCGCTTTCGATATGCTGCAGGCTGCCCTTGAGCCCTGCCTCCAGCTTGAGACCATCTGAAAAAGGATGGCTGTAATCGATCGAGAGGTAATGCTGCTGATCCTTCCCGGGGTTGATCACGTCGTTGCCGGCATAGGGCTGTGTAGCGCCGGGCATACTAAGGCTCTGCCGGGAATGCATCTCGGGATTGCCCAGGCTGGCCGTGTACAGCAGGTTTAACTCATCGTCTTTGCCGCCTAATTTACTTTTATAGCCCAGGCTCCAGTCGACGGCACGGCTACGGAAGCTGCTCAGCGTGCTCCGGGTGGCAGGCTGATCCGAAAGAGCTTGCCCTGCATCGTTCAGAGTCGTTTCCAGTTGTTGGGTCTCTCCTGTTTTGCGCATGCTGAAATCACTATATTGCAGTGTGGCTGTAAGCACATTGTCGCGTGATAAGGTCCAATCCATACCTAAGCCGGTCTGCAGCCCTTTGCGGATCATGTCGGTATAGCCCTCCTGTTGCAGCCGGGTATATTGTTGCGCGCTGGCATCATAGCCCGTCCTGTCCTGGCTGGCAGGTGAGCGGGAGTTGATTTGCGCATTGCCGCTAATGAAGGCGTTGAAGCCGATGTTGTTTTTCCGGTAGTTAAGATTGGCCGATCCATTTTCCAGCCTGGTGCCGGCAGAAAGATCGATGCTACCATTGCTCCCGGCCCGGCGATTCTCCTTAAGCTTGATGTTGATGATCCCTCCGGTGCCCTGGGCATCATATTGCGCACCCGGATTGGTAATGACTTCAATACTCTGTATCCCGCTTGCGGGTATGGAGGCCAGCGCATCGGTAAGGCTGCTGCCAAACATACCCGATGGCTTGCCATTGATCAGGAAACGGATATTGGGATTGCCCTGCAGCTCTACATTGCCATCGGCATCTACCGATACCTGGGGCACTTTTTTAAGCACATCAAGCGCTACGCCGCCCTGGGCGGTGACATCGGCGGCGGCGTTGTATATGAGCCTGTCTACCTTGTTCTCAATTACTGCGGCCCTGGCGCTTACCGTAACCATATCCAGGTTGTGGCCATCGGCCATCAGCGTCATAGCGGGCAAGGTTGTATTGCCTTGTGTTCCCGATATCCTGATAGTGTCCGATACCGCCTGTTTGTATCCCAGGAAATCGGCTTTGACCAAATACCTCCCCTGAGGGACATCGTTGAGTATAAAATGTCCGGAACTATCGGTCAGGGCGCCGTCGCGGATTTTTCCCTGTGACAGGTCGAGCAGCGATACGGTGGCATAGCCCAGGCCCGTAGAACTGCTGCCGTCATAAAGGGTTCCCGAAAGTGTATGTTGTGCTTTGCTTTGTATGGTGCTGACCAGTAGGACGATCATCCAGAAATACCTCATATGCTGGTTTGTACGGCAAAGCTATAGCCCGATTCTGGAGACTTTCTGTAGCCTGTTTACCAGGTTAACGTAAAGATGTGCTGTGCCCCTTCGTGTGTATAGTGCAGGCCAGTACTGCTTTGCAGGCATATCTGATGGGCTATGGACAGGCCCAGCCCATGCCCGCTGCTATGCTGTTGCTCTTTACGGAAACGGCGGAAAACATGAGTGGTGTCCAATGGCTGCTCTTGTCCCGTATTGGCAATACGCAGGGCGCCGGGACCAAGACGGACGGTAACACTACCACCCGGTAGATTGTGCCGTATGGCGTTGCCGAGCAGGTTGTTGAGCAGGATGTCCAGTAAGGTCTCATTGAAACGGATCATTGCCGCTTCCAGGTTACTGTGTATTGTAACCCCTGCACCCCGCGCCAGCTCCTGCATTTGCTCCAGCTTCTCAGCTGTTTTGCTTTCCAGGTCGATGAGCGATTGTTCACCGTATTGGCGGTTTTCAATACGGGCCAGCAGCAGCAGCGAACGGTTGAGCTTGTCGAGGCGCTTAATGCCGGCATAGGCGCTGTGGATGGCCTGGGCTTGCTGTTCCGAAAGACCTTCCTGCTGGATCACAAGGTCCAGCTTGGACCGGACGATGGCCAGCGGTGTTTGCATTTCATGCGCCGCATTTTCTGTGAATTCTTTTAATATCCGGTATTCCTGCTCGGCCAGGCCCACCATTTGTTGCAGGCTGCGATGAAGAAAACGGAATTCATCAATAGTGGTGTCGGGCAGCTCCAAAGGGGCATTCTTACCCAGCTGGAAGCCGCTGAGCCGGTCCAGCGTTTGATAGAAGGGTTTCCAGGTATTGGCCAGCAGCAGGCGGTTCAGCAATACGGAGATGAGGATCACGAGCAGCAGTAACCCCAGGGTAGTGGCCAGTATGGCCTGTATCATCAGCTTGGTGCCTTCAAGAGGTCTGGCTACAAGGACCTGGAAATGCCTGCCCTCGCGGTCTACGGTAAAGGTCAGCTGCCGGTAACGGTGCAGCTTTCGCTTACCCGGTACCGGCAGATTGGTGAGGGCATACTGATCGGCTTGTGTCGCTGCTGCGGGGGTATACCGAACATAGGTTTCGCCGATGGGGCTTTCTGCAGGAAATTGTTCATGGGCTTCCGTATACACAATGATGCGTTTCTTGCAGTCATCCAGCGCTTCGTCCAGTTCGTGGATCACGATCTGTCGTACCAGCACATAATACAGTACACCCGAACAGATGAAAAGAAGCGCCATCAGGATGAGGTGGTAGCGATGGTACCTGCTGAATAATTTCATAGACGCCTGGATTAATGGGGTATGGCAAATTTATAGCCCATGCCATATACCGCTTTGATATAATCGGGACAGCCGGCCTGCATCAGCTTTTTCCTTAGGTTCTTGATATGGGAATAAATAAAGTCATAGCTGCCGGCCATTTCTGCTTCTTCGCCCCAAAGGTGCTCCACTATGGCTTCTTTGGTCACCACCTTGTTCTTGTTGCTGACGAAATACAAGAGCAGATCATACTCCTTGCGGGTCAGGCTTATGGGGACGCCATCATGCTTTAATGTCCTGTCGTTGAGGTCAAGTATCAGGTGGTCGATGACTACCTGGCTTTTGCCACCAAAAGATTTACGTCTAATGATCGCCGCAACCCTTGCACCCAGCTCGGCGAGGTGGAATGGTTTGGCAAGATAGTCGTCGGCGCCCAGCTTCAGCCCGGTGATCTTGTCTTCCAGCGAGTCTCTGGCGCTGATGATCAATACGCCATCCTCTTTCTGTTCCCGCTTCAGCGCTTTTAAGATGTCAAGGCCATTTCCGCGCGGCAGGGTAATATCCAGGACGATGCAGGAGTATTCGTTCAGGTATACCTTTTCCATAGCCGAATCGAAATCGCCGGCAAGATCGCAGCTGAACTGCTCCGAATCGAGGTATTGTATGATGCTGTCTGCCAGCTCTTTTTCGTCTTCTATGATCAGGACCTTCATCAGCTGCAAAATAAGTGATCAATTCTGGATTTTGTCTGAAGAAGCAATACTCCCGAATGTATACAGAATCTGGTGGTAGTCTTGCATTATGTTTACTGTTTTCGTGCTCGTTTTTTTGACAGCGACGCTTGCTTTTATGCTTAGCGCAGTCTGCGGTGGCGGCGCAGGGCTCCTGCTCTTGCCGGTATTGGGGATATGGCTACCGGCAGGCCAGGTGCCGGCCGCGCTTTCATTGGGAACCTTTTCTTCGTCTGCAACGCGGCTCAAGGTTTTTTACCGGTCGGTCGATGGTTACATCGTACGGCGTTTTGTGCCGGCCGCTATTCCCGCAGCAGTGCTGGGCGCTTGGCTGTTACGGTACCTCAATCCGGTATACCTGAGCCTGCTGATGGGCCTGTTCCTGGTAAGCAATTTACCTTTTCTTTTCCGGAAAAAAGCGGGAATAGTCCAGCGAAGCCGGCCACATAGCCTGGCGCTCCTGGCCATAGGCCTCGTTGCGGGGTTCCTTTCCGGGCTGACGGGTGCGGTAGGTCTCATCTTTAACCGTTTTTATTTTCGCTATGGTCTCAGTAAGGAAGAGATTGTGGCTACGCGGGCAGCAAACGAGCTGTTGCTACACCTGGTGAAGCTGGCCCTGTACCTCGCTTTTGGCCTGTTACCGGCACAGGCGTTCGTCATCGGCCTGGCGGTAGCCCTGGCCGGTATTGTCTCGGCTGTGGTATTGAAGCGGGGGCTGGCCCGCGTGAGTGAGTCCCTGTTCCGGCGCATGGGCTACCTGGCTATGGTTGCTTCCGGTTTGCTGATGTTATACCAATCCGGAGGGCAATTAATGCGTTCGAAAAATGCTTACTTCTCTTTTCACCCCGTAAACAAAGGGACGGAGGCCACACTCCAATGGCAAGGGTCAAAGATCGCCTTCGAATTTTCCTGGAACGACGGTCTGGAATACGAGCACACCCTGCCGTTGAACGCATTGACGCCCGACCGGCAAAAACATGTGCTGGCGGCAAAGGGCCGGGCCGACCAGGTCGTAGTAGAAGAGGTGAGATCCCTGGAAGGCCGTTCTTATGAAGCCTATTACTTCATTCAAGGCCGGCTGATAGCGAAGATCGATTTTAAGTAGTCATACAACATTCATTTCCCTGAAGTCGTATCTAGCCTGCAATTTGTCGCAACCGCACCCTTCACAATCGGGATTAATGTTGCAATTTGCACCCGGTTGCGGCGCTTATTCCGGCCCTTCCGATAAACCTCTACAACTTACCTGCTTTATGAACACTCCGAAAAAAGCTGCTATTGGCTTTATTTTCATCACGCTCCTGATCGACGTTATGGGTTGGGGCCTCATTATTCCGGTAATGGCCGACCTGATCGCACAGCTGAAGCGCATCCCCGTCAACCAGGCCAGTACCTATGGTGCGCTGCTGCTATCAGTATTCGCTATTACTCAATTTCTGTTTGCGCCGGTCATAGGCAACCTGAGCGACAGGTTTGGACGCCGGCCCGTGCTGCTCCTTTCCCTGCTGGGCTTTGGTATCGATTATGTGATCCTTGCCCTTGCCCCTGCTTATGGCTGGCTATTCCTGGGCCGTGTGATTGCGGGCATTACCGGAGCCAGCTTTACGACCGCCACGGCCTATATCGCCGATGTGAGCACTGACGAAACTTCCCGGGCAAAGAATTTCGGTATGATCGGCGCTGCCTTTGGTCTGGGCTTCGTGCTGGGTCCTGCGCTGGGCGCTTTGCTGGCGACATGGGGCATTCGTGCGCCCTTTTATGCAGCAGCTGTACTGTGCCTGGTCAATTGCCTGTATGGTTATTTCTTTATGCCGGAATCGCTGGATAAAGCCCATCGCCGCCCCTTTGAATGGAAAAGGGCCAATCCCTTCGGTTCCCTGAAGTTCCTGACCAGGCATCCTGAGATCGGCGGACTGGCATTCAGCTTTTTCCTCATTTACCTTGGAGCACAGGCGGTACAAGGCAACTGGAATTTCTTTACCATTTATCGTTTCCACTGGACCGAAGGTATGGTCGGCATTTCGCTTGCGGTGGTAGGTGTGCTCATTGGCGCTGTGCAGGCAGGACTTACACGTGTGGTCAATCCCCGTCTCGGTAATGAAAAGAGCATTTACCTCGGACTTTTGTTGTATACACTGGGACTCGTGCTCTTTGCCTTTGCCACCCAAAGCTGGATGATGTTTGCTTTCCTTATTCCCTACTGCCTGGGCGGGATCTGCGGCCCTTCGCTCCAGTCGGTGATCTCGGGGCATGTCCCGGCCAATCAGCAAGGTGAGCTGCAAGGTGCGCTTACCAGTCTTATGAGCCTTACCACGGTTATAGGGCCGCTGATCATGAATAGTACCTTTTCTTATTTTACCAGCAATAAAGCACCGTTCTACTTCCCTGGCATTCACTTCCTGATCGGCGCCGTATGTATGCTCCTTAGTGTCGTCATTACCAATAGGGTGCTGAACCGGGAAAAGAAAGAGCGGCCTGAATTGCTTGAAGTGATCGAAGGCGGAGGAGATGCAGGTGGCACGCCAATGCACTGATGTTCTTTTGAACCTATTTTTACGGTACCAATAGCCTTTCTGCTGATCAGTAGAAAGGCTATTGGTTATTGGGAAATCAAGGCAGATCAAGAATTGCGTGTCATGCCGTTTTGTCCGGGGAGGGTTACAGTGCAGGAATATATAAATATCATTGCTACATTTCAAAAGACTACCTTCACCGAAATATATATAATATGTCAAAAGGTAACAAGAAAAAGCCGAAGCTTTCCCGTTTTAAGGATGCAGTGACCGGAAGGGTATACAAGAAAGCTGTTGACAATGCCAAAGCCTCGTCGGCGGCAGCAGCCTATGCTATCGCCAACCCCAAGAAAGCATTTTACGCATAGACGAAGATTGCTCCGGAAGCAGGTATCCTGTTCTCATAAAGAAAAGCATCTGATCTTAAAAGAAGAGACTATCTCCCCAAAAGAGGTAGTCTCTTCTTTTTTGGGCGGCTATACAAGCAAAGCACCGCCGTCGACCACCAGGTTTTGCCCGGTGGTGAAGGACTGCTGCATCAGGTAAAGATGCGCCTGGGCTACATCTTCGGCCTGGCCGGCACGCCTTACCAGGTAGCTTTCCGCTACCGATTGATACAACGCTTCACGATCGGCCTCAGGCATATCACGCCATAAGCCGGTCTGGATCACAGCCGGCACCACGCTATTAACCCTTATAGGCGCCAGCTCGGCGGCGAGCGCGCGGGTAAGCCCTTCCATAGCGCCGCAGATGCTGGCTGCAATGCTCCAGCCGCTGCCCGGCCGCTGTGCAGCAGTGCCGCCGGTCAAATTGACGGAGCCGCCGGTCCTGATCTGTGGCGCAGCATATTTGACGGCCGCAAAGGCGCCCCAGTAACGTATATTGAAAAAATTGCGGGCCTGTTCGATATCCGTTTCGGCGATAGAACTGAGACTGAGCGGTTCCCCGGCTGAATAGACCATGTGGTCGAAGCGGCCCGATGACGCAAAGAAGTCCCTGATCTGAGCGGTTTCCGAGAGATTCACTACATGCCCTTCCGTGTCTTCGGGGAGCTGTTGTAAGGCGGCTGCCATCCGTTGCGGGTTACCTGAGACAATACAAACGGCTGCGCCTGCTGCAGCTGCGGCTTTGGCGGTGGCCAACCCTATGCCTGTACTGCCGCCGAGGATCATTACCCTTTTGCCTTCCATAGACCCGCTTCGATGATTAATGCTTTCCATTTTGTCTTTTTTAGAGGGCAAAGCTATATTGACGCGCCGGATGGGGACTTATCCTAGGGTAAAAAATGATCAAAGCAGGTTTTTGCGCAACCGGCTTAGCGATTGTGGCGTAATGCCGAGATAGGAGGCAATATCTTTTAAGGAAACGTGCAGGAGAATGCCGGGCACCTGTTCCAGCAGGGCCTGGTAATTGCCCGGCGCATCGCGCTCCAGAAAACGGTTGCGCAGATCGATCTTTTCCATAAGCTGCCGCTGCAATAGCTGTTCCAGCGTGTGCCGCAGCCAGGGAAGCTGCTCGTACAGCGTATCCAGTGCGATGCGTGTAACCGAACGCAGGCGAACCTCAGATGCGGCAATGATCTGTTCTTCTGCGATAATGCCGTCCTGGAAGCTTTTCAGTATCGTGCAGAACTGCCCTTCTTTCAGGAAAAAATAAGTGATATCGTTGCCCTTGTCGTCGGTGCGTCCCAGGCGCAACACGCCGCTATCGATAAAGAAAAGCGTGCGGCAGACCTTGTCGCCGGGAAACAAGACCTCGTCGCGCCGGGCTTCCCTTTCTGTAAAAGCAGATAAGATGAGCTGCTCTTCCGCAGCAGTGAGGGTTCTGCCGGTCTGCAGTAGGGCGATCAATGCATTTCCCATAGAGCAAATGTAGGCTATACCTGATCATGGACCTGAGAAGATTCTTCTTCTTTCTCTCCTGTAGCTGTGCCCTTGAACTCGTCGAAAGGGCATGTAGAATGATGCTTCTAGAGCAACCGTATAGGAGGTCAGAATGATTCTACGTTTCCTTTATACGGATAGCCAATTTCAGATACTTTATTCCGCAGCCGGCAATCGTTCCATGTGCAATATAGGGTAGGGCTTGCCTTGCCCATCGTATTCTGAGCGGCCTGTTACGGTAAAACCTGCATGCTGGTAAAAACCGAAAGCCTGCTCATTCTCTTCGTTCACATCTACTTTGGTCACGCCTTGTTTATTTGTCGCGTATGCCAGGAGCAATTTGCCAACGCCTTTACCACGGGCTTCGGCAGAGACGAACAGCATCTCGAGGTTCCCTTCTGCAACGCCGGAAAATCCGAGGATAGCGCCATGCTCATCGCGCGCACAGCTGAGCTGTACCAGGTGCAGGTAATGGGCAGCCAGTTGTTCCTTGTAAAAAAGAATATCTTCTTCTTTAAGAAAATGATGGGTCGCCCGCACAGACGACTCCCAGAGGAGCACCAGTTGCGGATATTCGGCGATAGTGGGAATGTCTATGGTCAACATGTCCGCAAAGATAAGGTGTGAAGAAGAAGTAGTAATCTTACAACCTGTTGCAGACGGTCAGTTCCGACGCTTCAGCCGTTCCACGGTCCTTTCGGCCGTTACCTTCGCCGAGCGGCGTTTGTATTGGTACCACCATTGGGGACGTAGTCTTATCATCATGTTGTTGAAATTGCGGAGGCCTACCAGGTGATAGAGGCCGTTAAGCTTGCCCGCAATCGTTTCGGGCATTGCCCTCAGGCTCATGGCACAGCCGCTTTCGAGGTATTCCATATGATGCCAGTAGCCGCTTGGCATAAAGAGCGTATCGCCGTGTTCCAGTACAGCAGTGTAGCCCCTGGCCAGTGCCAGCGCCGGAAACTGTTCGGTATCCAGCCCCTCCTGCCAGTTGACAAAGCTGGCAGCGCTTTCCACCGTACCGGGCATGCGGTAGATAAGGCTGGACTGCTCATTGTCGAGCAGCAGTATGCGTTTTCTTCCGATAAACTGGGTATGGAAAATGTGTGCCAGGTCAATATCGTAGTGCATATGGGCAATAGAGCCAGCACCGCCCACGAAGAGCATAGGAAAGGAGCGCAGGAACCCTTTAAGCAAATGGCCGGGAAACCGGAAGTCTTCTTTTAGCTGTGGCGCGTGCTTGAATAAGTTAAACAGGAAAATGCGCCACTCCGACGGTCCCTGCCTGATCATATCGATATAGTCGCCAAAGGCCATGGTATCGTCGCCGCCATTGACCAGCACCTTAGCGCCGGCCCTGCTGTTATTGTACACCGGTACGTCCACGGCACCTGCCAGGGACTTAAAATAATCCCATGTCCACTTTTCGTATGCCGCCCATTGGTGGGAAAGCGTTTCGATAATGACCGGCCTGGCCGGGATAAGGTAACGCTCGCGGAAATCGGCAGGACTGATCTCCTTCACGCGGTCGATTGGTTGTACCTGCATGGCTTACGATATAAGCTACGAAAATATTCAGAATTCCCCGGCAGAAGGTCGTGTTCATAATTTCTTTATATAAAGTTCACAGTAACGAAAGGTGTGATCTGGAGAGGCCTTATGTAGGATAACGTCTCTGGACAAGAAAATAATTTGCCCTGGCTATTTATCTGCTTACTTGAGAATAGGTAAGAATTTTAATATTAACCAGGTATATGGAGGCGGGAAATATGAATTATTTATTGTCCTTTTATTTTCCGGTATTGATAGATGCTACATCCGGAACATGAGAAAAATCATTCTCCTTATGGCATGCTTATCCCTGGTCGTCAACCCCGGCTGCGGGCCACGAGGCAACGGTTTCAGGATTGTGAAAGTAGAAGTATTGCGATAGCCTCGCATTCCTATAGTAAAAATGCCGCCCCGGAAAATCCGGGGCGGCCTCTTTCTGTTTCCTATGTCATTTGAATTCCCTTCGGAATTACTTAACGATCGTCTTCATGGTCTTTTCATCCACTTTTACCGGGTAGCGGCTTCTCAGCTCCTGGTTCCAGCTTTTTTCCAGGTAATCCTGGTAATCGGCTACAACAAAACCCCTGGCTTCGTCAAGAGACTTGGATTCTGCTTTGGGATAGCGTTTGAAAGTCATGGCCATGGTATAGGTGCCATCTTCGTTTTTGAAGATCTTGCTCGGCTTTTCCTGGGGGAAGGCATCGGCGTCGGCATGGAAGCGGCTAAACTCAAACCTACCGGTTTGCTGACTGATCCTGGAAGGGTTATCGGCCGTATTGATCTGCTCTACAGCATCCGACGCGGCGGTGCCTTTATTGATCGCTGCCTGGAGCTTTAACAGGTCGGCCTCATTTGCTGCCTGGTATATAGTCCCTTCAAAGCCGGGTTGCCATTGGTATTTATCCTGGTGTTCTTTGTAGAAGCCGGCGAGACCCACAGTATCTTTCGACGCCTTGCTCCATACATTTTTATCCATCAGATCAAACAGCAGGATGCCGTCGCGGTATTCGGTAACCAGGTTGCGGTATTCTACATTCGATTTTTCCAGGTCTTCCTGCTGCAGATCGTTCAGAACGGAATTCTGGTACATCTTGTACAGATCGCCAAGGGTTGCTTTCTTATTGCCTACGATATTGCCGCGTATATAGCCGCCGGCATAGGTGGCGAAATTATATTGAGTATATTTCTTTCCGCCCAGCTCAAATAAGGTTTCCGTACTTGATTTATAATCCTCAGGTTTGAATTCCTTGGTGCCTTCGGTACCGGCCACAATGTCGTTTACCAGCTTGTCAAGGTGCTCGGGGTACTCTTTGAATCCGAATTGTTTTTTGATCCTGACCTGGTAGGCTTCCTTGGCTACAGCAGCCCGGCTATCGTTGTCGACACGGCGGGTAATATAGTCCTGCAGGCTGTCGAAGGGTTGCAAAGGGATCTTTTTCACCAGCTTGACCAGGTGGATACCATATTCGGTCTGGATCGGCTCCGACAGATCACCCGGCTTCTTCAGGGCAAAAGCGGCAGATTCAAATTCGGGCATTAGCTTACCCACGCCAAAGGGCTCCATAAGACCACCGTTGTCTTTGGAAAATTTATCTTCGGAGTATTCTTTTGCCAGCTGATCAAATGCCTTCCCGCTTTTCAGCAGGCCCTGCACTTCGGCAATCTTCTTGCGGGCGTCGATAACGCCCTCTGCGCCCTTGGATTTGGGTGTAGCCACCATGATCTGCGCTACCTGCACCTGGCCGCTGTTCTTCCGGCGCTCCTCAACCTTAAGGATATGAAAGCCGAATTGGGTACGGAAAGGTTTGGATACCTGGCCTACAGGTGTATTATAGGCTGCATTTTCAAAAGGATAAACGACCTGTAGGGCAGTAATGAAGCCTATGTCGCCGCCCTTGGCGCCGGAACCTTTATCTTCAGAATATTGTTTGGCCATTTCCGCGAAATCGGCTTTCTTGGACACGATAGCATTGTATATGCTGTCAATCTCGTGGTAGGCACGGGTGGAATCATCGGTAGGTCGCACGGCGACCAATATATGCGCCACTTTCACCTCCTCCTTCATGCGGTCGTAGGCCTGCTTTACCAGGCCTTTCGTTACTTCCTTGTCGGAGAGATAGGTGCGGGCCAGCTGGCCTTTGTAGTTGCTTAGCTCGCCGCGTACGGCAGCGGTAGTGTCGAGGTGTATCTGCTCGGCTTCCTTTACCTTCATCCGGAACAAGGAATAGAGATCTACATACTCATTAACGGATTTAGCGCTGAAATCAGGCTTCTTTTGTACGTTGTTCTTTTGGTACACTCTCAGGAATTCCTCTTTGCTCACTGCATTGGGACCATAAGTAAACAAGGTTTGCGCATTAACGGAAAGGACCGTGAGTACGGAACTTACACCGACAGCGATAGAAAAAAGGACACGCATTGTATAAGATATTTTTTATGTGGTTGGCTTTTTAATGGGCGTAAAGATAGAAAAGTATTTTTTTTGATAGGGGTATGGGTGTTAATCTGAATGTTAAGGATTTTTATGGTGCGAAAAGCCGTTTTTCAGGACCGGGAACTGCAGCATACGCCGGCCTGCCATGCCATCGCAGAGGCCCTGCGGGCCCTTGCCTACAGGATAACGCCTTAATTTCACATACAACCGGAAGCGGATAGGAGAAGGTATTTGTACACTTTGAAAGCACAAAAGGCGTGAGATCGCCTCAAAATATAACCTCCGCTACGGATTGTAGCGGAGGTTATATAGGAATACCATAGTCCTGGCATTCTGTGTTCTGTATTACCGGCCCTTATTGGGGCGTTACGGTGTCTTTCTTAGGTTCGGTGGGCTGAGCGGGCTGCTGGTTGGGATCATATTGCTTTTGCTGATCTTCCTTGGCTTTCTGCTGTGCATCGTTGCTCATCTGTTGTTCCTTGGTGTTCGGATCTTCTTTTTTCAGCTCGTCTTTTTTCATGTCTGCAGGTTGCTCTTGCTTCGGATTGTCTTTCTTCTTATCCTTATTCTGATCCTGAGCGTTTACAGTTCCTACGGCTACCAGACCCAGCAGGGCCATTGACAAAAATACTTTTTTCATAATACCCAGATTTGTGTTCTCACAGGTTGTATTAAAGTAACAGAAAATACGGCTGCTGAAAACGATTTTTAGTTTAAAATGATTTACTTAAAAAATTCAGGGTTTGAATCCCATTGTTACTTTAAGTGTCCGGGCCAGCAATATTTGTTGCTATCGAACGACATCAAAATAACAGGTAATTGCCTGGAAGGGTTACCAAAAAACTGTTAAACCATTAACCAGCGATTAACGATTTAACGGCGCCTTTTTATTGTGGCAACGTTCCTTTGGTCTTTTCTAAACATAATTTTTAATTGCGCATCTGTTGTGTGATGCCGTATTTGCGAAAGATCTCCTCGTTATTTTCCTGCAGATGCGTGGCATCCAGCACATAACGATTCCCGTCACTATCGATGATGGTGTAATAATCCGATGGCCGGTCGAAAGCCCGTATAAGATCGTTGAAATTACGGATGTCGTATCCGTTGATCTGTCTTACGATCTTATTGTTTACGTCGTGATAGCCGACATTGGATTTATCGGGCAATACCGAAGAGATAATAACCACCTCCTCCATTTCGGGATTGTTGAGCACCTTGGCATAATAATAGTAGCTGAGCTCGGGGTAGTAATACTGCCAGTACGACTCATCCTGGAAGTAATAGTAAGAGGGTGTCATAAAAACAAAGCCATCCTGTATGTAATACTTGGGAGCCAGATCTACCTTGCCCACCAGCAACTCCTTGGACCGGCTGTATTGCAGCGGCTGCCTGATTACCGTATCGAGCCCTTGCCGCAGCAGGTGCAGGGTTACAGTATCGCCTACATTCTTATTCTTGATGATCGTTTCAAAAGTCGTTTTGACATCGTTGCTCACATATACCGATCCGTCGTTCTGGATATCCAGGCTATCTATCGTCATCAGGATGTCGTCGGGCTGTATGGCGCCTGCCAGGGCCGAGCAGAAATGGACCTTATTGATCAGCACGCCGGTAGCGCTGTCGGCTATGCCAAAGCAATGACGCAGAGCGCTGTTTTCCAGGCTTTGCCATTGCAACCATACCGGAACAGGTCCGTCGTATATACTG
This sequence comes from Taibaiella koreensis, assembly GCF_003545715.1. Taxonomy (GTDB): domain Bacteria; phylum Bacteroidota; class Bacteroidia; order Chitinophagales; family Chitinophagaceae; genus Taibaiella; species Taibaiella koreensis. Next base: position 209,551 of record NZ_QVNU01000006.1, on the reverse strand, counting down.
TCGGCGATATCCCGCAGGAAGGCCTTTATTACGGAAGTAGGTATCATATAGCCAATGTTCTGGCTGGAGGTCTTACCTTGAAATGCCACACCGGCCAGGGCCGTGTCGCCGATTACAGGACCGCCGCTGTTACCGGGATTGATAGCGGCATCGATCTGTATACCCAGGTCGTTATAGTTGTCGTAATTGAAATCAATGTTCTCGATACGCGATACAATACCGGAGGTCACGCTCATGTCGTTGCCGCCCGTGGGAAAGCCGTAAACAGTAACCTTATTGCCGATTTCGGGAAGGTCGCCTATCGGTAGCGGCTTCGCTTTGTTAAAAAAACTTTCGTCGTCGACAGTGAGTACCGCCAGGTCGTACTCAGGCGCTATATAGGCGATGGCCGCTGTGTAGCGCCGGGAGTCTTTTGATTTCTTCACTTCGATGAACGACCCGAATTCTACCACATGAGCACAGGTCAGTATCCTGTTCCCTTCAATGATACAGCCCGATCCCGACGACTTGGACTGTTTCGATTTCTGCCAGGGCTGATTGTAATCGTATTCCTGTTTGGTAACGGATATCTTGACCACACTTCGTTCCAGGCTTTGACCATGCAAATGCACGGCAGGCAGCAATAGCAGGACCAGGAAAAGATAAAGACGCATACGATAGGTCGTTTTATAGGAAATCGCCAGTTGTAACCAGATAAGGAACAGCTGGCTAAATAATGAATATAAAGAAATATTGTTGGTTAACCGCTTCAAATATAGGCACTAACAAAAAAGAGGCACAAATCGTTTAGCAAAAAAAATGTGAAACAACTGTAGCAACAATAATTCTGTCGGTATTATAGCTAGTTTTGAAAGATAATTTTTTACATCTACGGCTCAATCCAATTTTTTCAACTTTCATTCTAATGAAGAAAACAATTTATGCGCTGATCCTGGCCACGGGCTGTTGCACCATTGCCCAGGCCCAGATCAGCAAGGGGGGATTACCGCTCAGTCTTATCTCGACCGAGCCCGCTATAAGCAATCAGGTCTTTACGCCGGTATATGCCAAGACGCCTGACCTGAAAAGGCTGAAGCAAGAAGATAACAAAGTATCGCGCAGCAAACCCGGCGCCTATCACGCTGGTGTACTGGCTCCGGTCGACATGGCTTTCCCTGCCTCGGGCACCATGGTAACGCTGTCCGACGGCCGCAAGGTTTGGCGCGCCCAGATGAATATGGGCGATGTACCTTCCATGGTCCTTTATTACGATCACTTCAAGCTGCCGCAAGGGGTGAAGTTCTTTGTCAGCAATAGTAATGGCAAGCAGTTGCTTGGGGCTTATACAGCAGAGAATAATAATGAAGATGGCCTTTTTGCCAACCAGGAGGTACAGGGCGGTATCGTAAACTTTGAATTGGATATCGATAAGGGTGTCAATACCGACGATATCAGCTGGCATCTCAACCAGGCCGGCGTTATGTATTATCCCAGCGTCGACCTGCAGCGGTATGCAGGCAACGAGGATATTGGTACGGCAGCGAAGCCGACCGATGATCCGTTGGCCGGACGATCGTCTGTATGTGAGATCAACGCGATCTGTCCTGAAGGTCAAAGCTATCCGCAGCAACGTAAAGCGACGATGAGAATTGTGATGCCTCTTGGCGGCGGATATGTGGGTTTCTGTACCGGCACCCTGATCAATACCACCAAAGGCGATTGTACGCCTTACGTGCTCACTGCTACACACTGTGAAGACAACAACAGCAAGACCAATACGCCTTACTCCCAATGGATATTCTATTTCAACTTTGAAGCGCCCGACTGTGCCGGCAACACCGTAGCCCCCAACAACCAAACGTTGACCGGCGCACAGTTCGTAGCCCGCGCCGATTACAATCCCAATTCGGCTTCTATATTAGGCGACTTCCTGCTGGTGAAGCTAAACAATAAGGTGCCGGCAACTTTCGGCGCTTATTTCGCCGGTTGGAACAGGGCCAGCTCTCTGCCTTCGCCCAGCACTTACATCAATTTCCACCATCCCTCCGGAGATATGAAGAAGCTGGCGATAACCAATACGATTGCGGGCAACGGTACTTTCAACCAATGGAGTGTTCCCGGTACCCACTGGGCGGTTATGTTCAATACAGGCGGTAACGAAGAAGGTTCTTCGGGTAGCGGGCTCTTCGATGTGAACGGCCGCCTTGTAGGCGACCTCAGCGGCGGCAGCGATAACCAATCCTGCGATGCCGATACCAATAAATTGGGCGATCAGGCCATCCTGGGCCAGGATGCCGTGTACAGCAAGCTTAGCCGCAACTGGGAATACCCCGAAGGTAACGGCGTGCAGAATGCGCAACTGAAGCCCTGGCTCGATCCGACCAATACCGGCGCCATGACTACCAATACCATCGAAGCGGCAGCAACCTGCAGCTCGCCTACTACGGGCATCAGCAAAAGCGCAGAGCTGGACAACGCGGTAAACATATTCCCCAATCCTGTGGTGAACGGTACGCTGCGTATGCGCGCCAACCTGGATAAGGCAACCGATCTGAGCGTAACGATATATGACATTACCGGCGCACGCAAAGCGGTGTATACCGTGGCGGCGCATAATGGTGAGTATACCTTTGACCTGAGCAGCTATGCCAATGGCGCCTACCTGGTGGCTATCAGCAATGGTACGGCTACAACTTCCCGCAAGATTGTGGTGAGCCATTAATCGTAAGTGACTATCCGGATATAGGAAACAAAGCCGGTCCCTGAACGCGTCGAACTTTTCTCACCGAAGGTAAAGGACAAAGATGATGCTTCGAAAAGCTCCGCAGCCATTAATTGGAGGCAATTTGTACCCTGTTCCTTATATCCGCATGGTTAGATAATCGTAATCCTTGTTTTCAATAAAAAGCCTGCCTCTCGTTTATGAGGCAGGCTTTTATTATATCCGGCAGGCGGCCCGGCGTCGCAGGGAATGCTCTATTCGCTGCGGGTTACTTTTTCGGTAAGGGTCTGGCTGTCGTCGGTGTAGCGTATGAGGTATACGCCCGCCGCCCGCTTACTCAGGTTGAAGACGGGCATATCGCTGTTGTCTTTGGTCAGCTTGATCAGGTCGAGCTGTTTGCCCGTAAGGTCCAGCAACTGCAGCGACGCCTCGTTACCCACAGGGCCGGCAATATGGATCATGACCTGGTCGCGGGTGGGATTGGGATGCAGGTGCAGCACCAGGTCCCCGGCACCTTTGCGTGCAATAAAGCAGACATTGGAATAGCTCTGCTGCCCGTCGTTATCGGTTTGCTGCAGCCGGTAAAAGGCCCGTGTTGCCAATATCTCCTTGTCGGTATAGGTGTAGCTGATCGGCTCCTTGCTGAAACCACCCCCGGCCTTGGTCGCCTGTACGCCTATGGTCTTAAAGCTGAATCCGTCGGGCGACTGCTGAATGGCGAATTGCTTGTTGTTGGTTTCCGTAAGGGTTTTCCAGCTCAGCTGTACCCGGCCTTCTGTAGTCAGTTTGGCGCTCAGGGGTTCCATCTTGACGGGTAAGGGTTGGGATACGGTAAAGGTGCCCGCCATTGCCGGGGCATGCGGCGTGCACAGATAGTTGTATACACCCGTTACTGCAGGAATGTAATCAAAATTACCCGCCGCAGAGCTCATCGGCTGGTCCCAGGCAACCGCACCCCCGGGAATGGTTGTACTCGTGCTGGTATGGAAATTGCCTGCCCATTGCCAGCGGACCGTATCGCCAAGAAAGATGGTGGCGCTGCTGGGCGAAAAAGTGTTGGAAGCGCCGCCGACGGTAATTACCAATATTGCAGCGGAAGCGGAGAGGGTGCCGGCAGCGGCCAATACAGCGGAAAGCGCCAGTTTTTTGAATAGAGATAGAAGCATAATCTGTGATATTTGGTTGGTTTAAAAATGAAGTACTGCTACGAAGATATCCTAGGCATTCCCGGATAAGTACCAGTGTGCCTGTAATATGTTGTTAATTTATGATTTTAATTTTTATATGTTTATATTTCAATGAAGTATGAATTTTCGTCTGATTTATGTAAGGTTGTCAGCAGCAATTGGCAGGAAACTGCAAATATTACGCGAACCGGTTGCGCACGCCTGTATTTTAGTCACCGGCTTCCTGTTGAAAACTGTCTCTTTTTCCGGGAAAGCAGATTGGTTAGCTTTTTGCAGCACTATGGAGTACCGGCCGGCAAGCAACAAAGCGGGAACGAATATTGTTATCGCTGAAGGTGTGCCGGTAGCGATTATCAAACCTACAAAGACGACAAATGAATCTGAATAATTTCACAATCAAAGCCCAGGAGACCCTGCAGCAAGCACAGCAGGAAGCTTTTAATAAGGGTAACCCCACCATCGAGTCGGGGCACATACTGAAAGCCTTGCTGGAAGATAAAGACGGGCCTATAGAATTTTTGCTGAAAAAAAGCAATGCCAACCTGAATATCATTCATACCCGGCTTGAAGAAAACCTGAATAAGCTGCCCAAGCAAACCAGCGGCGACGCCGGCCAGATGCTGGGCCGTGATGCCAATAACGTCGTGCTCCGTTCGGGGGCGGCATTGAAGGAGTTTGGCGACGAATTCGTAAGCGTGGAGCACATGCTGCTGGCTATTCTCCGGGGCAATGACGATGCTTCGAAAATATTAAAGGATTCGGGCCTTACCGAAAAAGCCCTTATCACCGCGATCAAAGACCTGCGCAAAGGCGGGACGGTAAATTCGCAAACAGCAGAAGCAACGTTCAATGCCTTACAGCGCTACGCCAAGAACCTGAACGAAATGGCACAGAACGGCAAACTGGATCCCGTGATCGGCCGCGATGAAGAAATACGCCGTACCCTGCATATCCTTTCCCGCCGTACCAAAAACAATCCTATCCTGGTGGGAGAGCCGGGTGTGGGTAAAACGGCCATCGTAGAAGGGCTGGCCCATCGCGTGGTGAACGGCGATGTTCCCGAAAACCTGAAATCAAAGTTGATCTTTTCGCTCGACATGGGGCTGCTCATTGCCGGGGCCAAGTATAAAGGTGAATTCGAAGAACGCCTGAAGTCCGTGATCAAAGAAGTGACGGAAAGTGAAGGCTCGATCATCCTGTTCATCGACGAGATCCATACCCTTGTGGGCGCAGGTGGCGGCGGAGAAGGCGCCATGGATGCCGCCAATATACTGAAACCTGCTCTTGCCCGCGGCGAACTGCGGGCCATAGGCGCCACTACGCTGAACGAATACCAGAAATATTTTGAAAAAGACAAAGCGCTGGAACGCCGCTTCCAGAAAGTAATGGTCAACGAGCCTAGCGAAGAAGATGCGATATCGATCCTGCGCGGACTGAAAGAACGTTATGAAACGCACCATCATGTGCGCATCAAGGACGAGGCAATTATTGCAGCAGTGGAGCTGTCCAGCCGTTATATATCCGATCGCTTTTTGCCCGATAAAGCCATCGACCTCATCGACGAGAGCGCAGCCAAGCTGAAGCTGGAAATGAACTCGATGCCGGAGCCGCTGGACGAGCTGGATCGCCGCATACGGCAGCTGGAGATCGAGCGGGAAGCGATCAAGCGTGAGAACGATGACGAAAAAGTAAAATTCCTGTCCACAGAGATCGCCAATCTTTCGGTAGAGCGGGATACCTTCAAGGCCAAATGGTTGGAGGAAAAAGAACATGCGGAAAAGATACAGGCTGCCAAAGCGAGCATTGAAGACCTGAAGCTGGAAGCGGAAAAAGCAGAGCGCGACGGCGATTACGGCAAAGTAGCGGAAATACGCTACGGCAAAATGAAGGAGCAGGAAGAGCTGATCGTCAGACTGACACAGGAAATGGACGCCTTCTCCGAAAAACGCTTGCTGAAAGAAGAAGTGGATGCAGAGGATATTGCAGAGAATGTGGCCCGGGCAACAGGCATCCCGGTACAACGGATGATGACCAGCGAACGGGAAAAGCTGATGCACCTGGAAGAAGAGCTGCACAAGCGCGTGGTAGGGCAGGATGAGGCGATCGAAGCGGTTGCCGATGCTATACGCCGTAGCCGCGCCGGTCTGCAGGATGCACGGAGGCCGATAGGGTCCTTTATCTTCCTGGGGACTACCGGTGTGGGTAAGACGGAGCTGGCCAAGGCCTTGGCAGAATTCCTCTTCGATGATGAGGGTATGATGACCCGCATCGACATGAGCGAATACCAGGAAAAGCATAGCGTAAGCCGCCTGGTAGGCGCGCCTCCGGGCTATGTGGGCTATGATGAAGGCGGACAGCTGACTGAGGCGGTAAGACGTAAACCTTATTCTGTAGTATTGCTCGATGAGATCGAAAAGGCGCATCCCGATGTCTTCAACATCTTGCTGCAAGTGCTGGACGATGGCCGGCTGACAGACAATAAAGGCAGGGTAGTAAACTTCAAGAATACGATCATCATCATGACCAGCAATCTGGGCAGTCATTTGATCCAGGAAAACTTTGACAACATCAAGGAAGAAGATGATATCGATGCCGTAGTGGCATCGACCAAAAATGCGGTGATGGGTCTGCTGCGCCAGACCTTGCGCCCCGAGTTCCTGAACCGCGTGGATGAGGTGATCATGTTCCATCCGTTGATGAAAAAAGAGATCAGGGGTATTATCCGTATACAATTGGAAGACCTCAAGAAGCGTGTAGCCCAGCAAGGATTGCAACTCGAATTTTCCGACTATGCCCTGGACTATTTCTCCGAGCAGGGATTTGATCCGCAATTCGGGGCCCGGCCGCTGAAAAGGCTGATCCAGAAAGACATCATCAACCTGCTGAGCAAGAAGATCATTTCCGGCGAGTTGGATAAGACCAGACCTGTGCTGATCGATGTGTTTGACGGCGTGGTGGTGGTGCGCAATGAAGCTGAGCACCAGCAGCAGGCATAACAAGATAAAAGGGTTAGTAATATAAAAGATCCCTGCGGCAGCAATGCTGCAGGGATTTTCTTTTTAAACGGGCTGGCTTTGTATATTTGATCTGCCAAATCCTGAGCCATGAAACCCTTTTTACTCTTCCTGATCCTTTCAGGAGCCTGCTGCCTTGCCTGGTCGCAGGAGCCTTTTTACCCCAAGCAATATAGCTTCGGCCGGCGACACGTTTTTTTCGAAGATCAGTTTAATGATGACCGGAATGGATGGCTGGATACCAGCCGGAGAGATGAAGAGGACCCGCCAAGTAAGGATACAATAGTCTCCCGGCGTGTGATCGCCGGTGGTTATTTGGATTATCAGGTCATTAAAGGTAAAAGACCTTACTCCTGTGTCATCCCGGTAGCTATTGATCAGCAGAAAGATTTCGAGATCGAATTGTCGGTAAAGCTGGAGGCGCTTAAAAAATACAGAGTAGCTGGTACCCTTGTTTGGGGGCGGCGCAATATGGAACGGTGCAACTATCTTTATATGTCTACCGAAGGGAAATTCCTGATGTTGTCCTGCGATACGGAGCCCGGTGGGAAATGTTCCAGTAAAAGCAGGCGAGTCTGGGATTTTAATCCCCGGGAGTTCAAAAAGATCACCTTGCGCCGGTACCAGGACCGGTACTATCTTTTTGTCAACGAGCGCTTGGAGGGAACGTTCCCTTTCCGGCCCCTGAAAGGCAATAAGCTGGGCCTGGGCACGGGGCCGGGTGGGCACATAATTTGTGACTATATCAAGGTCAGTTACCTGGATTAGCCATCATTTCCATGCATACAAATGGTTTCCGGTTGTGCTTCGGGAACCATTTGTACGCATAGCGGTATCAGCAGATAAAGGTACAATTGACCGAAAGGATCACAGAGCCGGTACAATCTACAGCGCGGGTATCGCCGCAGGTAAAAGACTGATCGCAGCCACCCTGGCAGGCCGAAAAGCAATGGCCATCATAGGAACCGCAAACCCAGTTAACGGAATGGCAGCCGCCGCTGGTAGCGTTGAGGCCGCCTGTAGTATGCAGCTGATCAAGCCTGCCGACCATTTCTTTGGCCAGCTGCAGCTTTTTAAGCGAGATATTTGTCTTTTTCATCGTTGAGATGTTTGGTGTACCCAAAGCTAGCCCACCGGACTGCAGGAACGCTGCAGTATAGAAAAAAGCCACACGATTGTGTGGCCATCAATCCCTCTTGGCTCTTACTGCCAAATATCCTGATTCTTGCTTCCAAAAATCCTGACTCCTGCTTCCAAAAATCCTGATTCTTTTTCGTAGTTCCCGCTTTTAAATATCCTGGTTCCTGTTTCCAAAAATCCTGTTTCTTTTTCCTGGTTCCTGTTTCTAAAAATCCTGGCTCCTCTATCCAAGCTACTCCTGGTGCAGGGCCAGCACGGGTATATTGCTAACTCTTGTCAGCTGCTTGGTACGGCTCTTGTGGAAGAGGTTTTCGAAGAATCCGTATTTGCGGGGGATCACCAGCAGCCAGCCTATGGCATGCTCCTGCAGGAATTCAGATACACCGCCCTCAATATTTTCATTGATGATGGCATGGTACTGCGGCTGCAGGCTTTCGAGCATCTGCACCAGCGCCATAGGCGGTGTTACGGCCTGCTCGGGTTTGTCTACGTGGATCACATCGAGGCTGGCATCCATTTGCTGTACCCATTTCCGTATCTCTGCTGCCGGCGTGTGTTCCGATACCTGGTCGTAGTCGGCGGCAAAGCAGATCTTATGTACAGGTTCCCAGTGCACCTGGTCGGGCACTACGAGTACCGGCGCTTTGAGGTTACGCAGTGCTTTCACAGCCATACTGCCCCAGAGCATGGAGTCCGGCTCTTCGCTGGAAGTACCCATAACGATAAGCGTGGGCGCCTGCTCCTCGACGATCTCTGTAAGGCAGTCGGTAATATCGCCGGGTAGTATTTTGGAAGTGATCGATAGTTCCGGGGCCAGGCGTCTCAGCCGGGCTAGTTCGGTTCCCATGCTATCCTCTGCGATCTTCTGGATCTCATCGATATTCAGCAGGGGGACCGGGCTGTCGGTATAGGCAAAGGGAATAACGTAGGCGTGAAGCAACTCCAGGGAAGCATTCATTACCCTCGATAGCTCAAGGGCATATACAGCGGCATTTTGTGCTGCCGGAGAGTAGTCGGTGGCTAAAAGAATCTTATTCATGACGGCTGGATGCGATGTTAAAAGGGAGCATATTATTTGAAAATGGATATCGATCCTTATGCTATAACGAAGCACTTTAAAACATAAGACATTGAAAAGTATGAAATTGTTGTGGGTATATTGTGTTAAAAATAGATGAACATTGCCGGACCGAAAGTGTTATTGAGCAGTAGCCCGACAAATAGCTTATTTTTGTCCGCTTATTGAAAAATACCTAAACCCTCAGGATTTATACCCCATCATTCATGGCTCTATTAGGGAATCTTATCTCTCGGTCACTACGAATACGCAGGCAATTCAGAATCAAAGTTGCCTCGCCCCAGGTTTACCAGATGCGTACCTTGCGTTATTTGCTGGAACGCGGACAGTATACTGCTTTTGGCAAGCATTACGGCTTCGATACTATGCTTTCCGAATCGCTCGACTGGGAAAAGGTTTTCCGGGAAAAAGTACCCTTTCACAACTACAACAGCATGTTTGCCCAATGGTGGCATAAATGCCTGGAAGGCCAGGAGAATGTGACCTGGCCGGGTAGGGTAAAATACTTTGCGCTCAGTTCCGGCACTTCCGAATCGGCGAGCAAGCATATTCCGGTTACGCAGGATATGATCCGCTCGACCAAGAAGGTAGGCTTCAAGCAATTTTACAGCATGACCAATTTCAATATCCCTTCGGGCACTTTTGAAAAAGGCGTGCTGATGCTGGGCGGCAGCACCTCGCTCATGAAGCAGGGCGACTACTACGAAGGTGATATGAGCGGTATCAGTGCCAAGAACATGCCGCGTTTTCTTTCTAATTTCTTTTATAAGCCGGGACAAAAGATATCGCGTAACCCGCAATGGGAAGAGCGGATAAAGCTGATCATCGAAAACGCGCCAAAGTGGGATGTGGGCATCTTATGCGGTGTGCCCGCCTGGGCACAGATCGTGCTGGAAGAGATCGTAAAGACCTATAAGCTGAACACGATACACGACATGTGGCCCAACCTGCGTATTTACATACATGGCGGCGTCGCGTTTGAGCCTTATCGTGAAAATTTCAAAAAGCTTTTTGGCCAGCCGGTAAATTTTATCGAGACCTATATGGCCTCGGAAGGCTCTTTCGGCTTCCAGGCCCGGCCCGGCGTACCCGGCATCAAGCTGGTGCTGAATGCAGGTATCCTGTTCGAATTTGTGCCTTTCGACGAGGCGCATTTTGACGATAAAGGCGAGCTGATCGGGCATCCCAGAACTTATTTTATACACGAGGTACAGCCCGATATATCGTATGCCGTACTGCTGAGCACCTGCGCGGGCGCATGGCGCTATCTTATTGGCGACGTAGTGCGGTTTACCGATGTAAAAGAGCATGAGATCGTGATCGTGGGGCGTACCAAACAATTCCTCAGCCTGTGCGGGGAGCATACCTCGGTTGATAACCTGAATAAAGCGATCGACGAAGTGAACCGGCAGCTCAAGGTACAGATCAAGGAATTTACGGTTGCCGGCTTTCCTTATCAAAATCTGTTTGCCCACAAATGGTTCATTGGCTGCGACGATCCCGTAGATGCCGCCGCTGTTCGCACAATCGTAGACGAGACTTTATGCAAGATCAACGACGACTACGCGGTGGAGCGAACTTCCGCTTTGAAAGAAGTATTTGTGGAGGTGTTACCGACCGCGGTATTTATCGATTACCTGCGGCACACGGGCAAGTTCGGGGCCATGAATAAATTTCCCAGGGTGATGAAAGGAAAGCAGCTGGAGGAATGGGAACAGTTTCTCGACGAGAAATAATGAGATATCCAGCATCCATTCATTGAAATGAAAATGGTGATATCATTCCCCGTATAGAAGAAAGGCAGCCCTTATACCGGCTGCCTTTTCTTATTTTATGCAATTTTGTATTACTTTGTTACTGCTGGCGCTTCGAGCTCGGCAAGCGTAGGTTCAAATCTACGGGTCTTGATATCGTAGGCGTTTCCTTTTTCCATAATGTGTACTTTAAGATTCTCTACGGAAATGGGCTGGTTGAATTCGGCGTCGCCGATATTGTTGTAACCCACGCTGCGGCCGTCGATAATGATCACACCACCCGAACCAATCGCCTCCAGCTGGTGCCCTTCGCGGATAATGATGCCGGTATCTTCGCCAAGGCCGATACCTATAGCGCCAGGATTAGCGGCTACGGCCTGCGCCAGTCGCATAAAGCGGCCCCGCTTGTCGAAATGGGAATCGATGATCACATTCTGAACAAAACCCAGGCCCGTAGTGATCTTTACTTCTCCTTTAAGGTGCGATAAGGCCGCATTGCCCTCGTAGATCATGGTATTGCTCATGGCCATAGCGCCGGCGCTGGTGCCCGAGATCACGAAATGTTCTTCTTCGTAGCGCTGCCGGATGATGTCCAGTATTTCAGTACCGCCGAAAATAGATGAAAGCCTTAGCTGATTGCCCCCGGAAAACATAAGGCAGGAGCACTCCCTGACGCGCTGGATGAATTCTTCCTTGTGCGCGTCTTCGCGGTCGCGAATATCAAGATGCCCCACATTATGATAGCCCAGTTTGACAAAGGCATCTAAATAATTTTGTCCTACTTCTTCGGGAATGGAGCTGGCGGTAGTCACCACTTCGATGCGGCTTTCGGGACCTTGCAGCAGACCGGTAACGGTTTTAAGGATGCCGATCTCAAAAAAATTAAGGTTATTCCGTTTGATGACGCCTTCTTCCAGGTCTGTGCCCTTGTCCTCCGCCCCGCCGACTGAAACCAGAATGCCTTTGATATCCATACTATATGTTCATGAAAAAATAATATCAAAGGTATCCTTTTTACAGCTAAAAGCGGGTAAAGCAGGGGTTAAAGCTATCCACCATTTGTGGAAAACCCTACAAATAGTACCTTAGCGCAAATTTTGAACGACATTGAAAACCTATACAATTTATATTACCATCCTGGCGTTGCTGCTGGCTTCCTGCGGCAGCAACAGCGGTAGCCGAAACCGGGGACCTATTGTCCTGGGCGATTCCGGCACCATCATTACGGAGACGGATTCCCAGTACCTGAAAGACGATGTGCTCGATATAGAGCCGCGTCATCAGCAGCAGGAGGCTCCGAAGGCGGCTCCCGGGGAACACCAAAAGGTTGCTACACCGGCAAAGGACACAACACCTGTGACCCGGCAACAACCCGAAGCAGCGGGGCAGGGGATCGACCTGGGTGGCGCCAGACTGGTGCTGGCCGGCTTGAAGCTGAAGGAGCCCCGCAGGCAAAATCCGGTGCAGGAAACCAGCCTTACCTATAGCCTGCAATCGGGTAAACTGGGCGCTTCCAAGCTGATCGTCTATGGCGGGAAGAACATTACGGTAAAGCAACGCTACCAATCGCGCCTGCTCCTCAAGTCCGAACTCGGTACTGTCGACCTGCGGGAGCTGGGCCTGTACACTTCCGCATGGACCAATATATCTGCCGGGCATAACGGCGATGCGCAGAGCTTTTCGCTAAGCACGCTGAACAATGCCGGCTTCTCCCAGGTGAACAACAATAAGATAAAGAATGCGGCCGACCGCGAACTGCGCAAACGGCGTACCAATAGCCGCACGATACAAAGCTGGATGAAAGAGATCCACAGGACCCGTTCGGCCAATGACGAGCCTTGCGAAATCGAGCTCGACAACGTACAGTGGCAGATATCGGGTACCGACGAAAAAGGAAAGCCTTTTCATAAAACGATCAGGGTCGACGCCTGACGCGGTTCGTAACGATTTAATAATAGAATAAAAACAAACGGAGGTTGCTATTGCAGCCTCCGTTTCGTATGTCATAGCGTTTGTTAACACGGAAGTAATGGATTCGTAACAATGAAACAACGGGAAGGCAACATTGACCGGCTAATTTGCGCCCGAATTGTAAACAATACGTTATGAACCAACCTTTACTTAAGCTGCTGCTTTATTGCGGTATGCTCTTCTTTCCTTTTGCAGCGGGTGCACAAACCATCGATCCTTACCTGCAGGCCATTACATCAAGCTCCATCGCGGTCAATTGGAAAACCAACACTGCCGTGAACCCGGTAGTCCGCTATGGAACCAATCCGGCGACCCTAAGCACAACAATTACAGGCACCACCCAAACGATGACCGATGTAGGTTACAACAACGATTACTTTTATCACACTGTTAAGCTGCAGGGACTGCAGCCTGCTACCAAGTACTATTACCGTGTCGTAAGCAACAACGATTCCAGCATTGTTTGCTCCTTCCGTACGCTCCCGGTACCAGGCATGGCGCCCAATGCCAGCGGACACCTGCGTTTTCTTATCCTGGGCGACAACCAGATTAAGGCGCAGCCCCGCTACGACTCGCTGATGATGGCTGCCAAACGGAAAATGACCGAGCTGTATGGTCCCAACTTCAACGACTCCGTTTCCTTTATCCTCAACCTGGGCGACCAGGTGGATGTAGGTACCCTGGACCATTATGAGAATGTGCATCTGAGCAAGTCCCGCTACCTGTCGCCCTACCTGCCCATCCAGACTGCAGTAGGCAACCACGAGACCTACGGTACACTGCAGATGCAGGCTTATTACAACCACTTTGTGATCGACAGTATGAATTACAAAGGGATCTATTCCGGTACCGAAGACTATTATGCTTTCCAGGCCGGCAATCTCGTGATCGCTTACATGAATACGGAAAACACCGGCGGCAACCAGTTCAACTGGATCAAAAAGGTAATCGATACGGCCAATGCCGATCCTACAGTGAAGTGGATCATTACCATCGCGCACCGCCCCTACCAGGCCGAGCAATATGTAGGCGACATTTCTCCATGGATCCGTAATACCGTAGTGCCTTATGCCATGCAATCGCCCAAGTTCTTCCTGCACGTGGGCGCGCACCACCATCTGTATGCCCGTGGGCAAATGAAGGATGTACCCGCCTATAATATCATCTCGGGCGGTACCGCATGGGACCAATACTGGGGTATGGCTACGGAGCAGAACTTCGACGATGTGCAGAAGACCATTTCCAACTGGGCGTACCAGTTGGTTGATCTCGATATGCCCAATGATAAGATCAATGTGACCACTTATTCTATCGGCAGCATTTACAAGCACCTTGACAACAGAGTGATCGATTCCTTCCACCGGTATCGCGGCAATGGTATCCCGGCCACGCCGTCTATTACCAATACCTTCCCCGATTCGCTGCAGCTGCCCCTGACGATTACAGGATCGGCTTTCCAGTCACCTTCCGGCGAACTGCTGAACTCAACCGAGTTCCAGGTGGCGCTCGACCACAGTTTCAATGCCATGGAAAAAAGTGGCTACCGTCACTACGAAGACCTCTTCGGTATCGTAACCGGCGCTACACCCGATACGACCAAAGATCAGAACCTGGGTGTGAACATCAACGAATTTACCCTGCCCACCGGCGCCATACCCAATGGCTGGCATTATGTTCGGCTGCGCCATCGCGACCGCAACCAAAGCTGGTCGGCCTGGTCTGCAACCGATTCCTTTAAGGTCTACAACAGTGTGGTGGTCAACCCGGCCATCGTCCTGGACACCAATCGCTATCAGCCCGGCCAGACGATCCATGTCACCTTCACCAACGGATCGCAGGATCCCGGCGCCTGGATCGGTATCTATAAGAAAGGACAAACACCCGGCTCTGTGAATTCTACTACCTGGAGCTATACCAATGCGGCCAGCGGTACCAAGGATTATACCCTTAGCCAGCCTGGCGAATATTATGTCGCCTACTTCATCAATAGCGGGTATACAGAAGGTGCATCCCGTCAGCCTTTTTACTATGGTCCTACGGTGCAGCTGAGCACGCCTGCCGCTAATTATAATGTAGGAGATGCTGTTCCGGTCAGCTTCAGCAATGCGCCGGCGCTGGCCAAAGACTGGATCGGCATCTATAAGATTGGCATGGTGCCCAGCGGCACAACTCCATCCGTTAAATGGGCATATACGACCGCTACGCCTTCCGGCACTGCCGGTACCAGCGTACCTGCCG
Source organism: Taibaiella koreensis (assembly GCF_003545715.1). Lineage (GTDB taxonomy): Bacteria > Bacteroidota > Bacteroidia > Chitinophagales > Chitinophagaceae > Taibaiella > Taibaiella koreensis. The sequence goes on along the minus strand of NZ_QVNU01000006.1, from coordinate 194,468 downwards.
CTACTTTTAATGTCAACGGATTGGGCAAGGGCTACTATTTTGCTGCTTACCTCCTGGGTGATCAGTATTTCGAAGGCGGACCGCGTACGTACTTCTCCGTAGGCGATACCATTACAACACTTACGACCAACAAAAGCACTTATAATCTGGGTGAATATATTTCGGCTACCTGGGTCGACGGTCCCGGCAATCCCAAAGACTGGCTGGGTGTCTTCAACGAAGGTGATGATCCCAATTCCGATCCATTGCTGAGCTATACCTATATCGACGGTCAGCCCAACGGAAGCCGCGACATTCCTCAGGCTAACATGCCCCAGCAGGCAGGCAATTACTTCCTGGTGCTGTTTACCAACGACTCGTACAACGAAGTATCCAACCGTGTTTCTTTTGAAATGATCGGCAATCCGCTGCCCCTGCACTTGCTCGATTTCAGCGGCAAGGTGGAAGGTATGTCGCATCTGCTGAGCTGGCAGGTGGCCGGCGAAGATCCGCAGGAACGCTATACCCTGCAGCATGGCACCGATGGTAAAGTATTTACCGATATCTACAATACCCGTGTCAATCTTCCGTTGAACGGCCACTATAGCTATATGAATGACGCTACAGCGAAAGGCGAGAACTATTACCGCCTGAAGATGACCGCCGCTGACGGCAAAGAAACCTTCTCTAAAGTGGTGAAGATCCATCAGAATGAACAGGGCGAGAATACCGTGAGCGTGTATCCCAATCCTGTTAAGACCAGTAACCGCAGCGTCATCGAATCGCCCTATCCCATCGACCAGATCGATATCCTGGATATTGGCGGGCAAATGATCTACCAGTCGAAGAATATCAACAACACCCGTTTTTCGCTGCTTCATCAGGACCTTCCTGCCGGTACTTATATCATTAAGATCCACTCGCGCAAGCTGTACACAGCCAAGCTGGTGATCACCAAATAAGTTAGAAGAATAATATCAGAAAAGGCCGCTTCCCTCAGGGGAGCGGCCTTTTCGTTATTGAAACAATGATCCTGGAATGTGGGCTGTTTTACCTGCACTGTAGAGTCGTTGCAACGCAACGTCTCTACAGTGCAGGTCGTATTCTATCAAAGTTCCGCCTTATGGTATTTGATCAGGCCCTCTTGCGGGCTTTTGAGAATATGACCCGTTTCCAGTCCGTACTGTTCGTGCAGTGACCGGATAATATCGCGGAATTCGTAAGCCACTGTGCCAATGAAGTGAATGGGATATTTCCAGCTTTCACGGTACTTCAGCACATGGCGCTGGTGAAAGTCGATAAAGGCATCTTCGATGATATTCTCCACCATGTAATGCCCGCGTTGCTCGATAAGGAATTGCGTAAAGGAAGCCAGGTAGCGATTGGCCAGCGGGTCTTTATACACCTTGTGCAGGATATCGGACAGGTCGTCACCGTATTTGTTACGGAACGCGTCTCTCAGATCGTCGTCGAAAGTATTGTAAAAAAAATATTGCAGCACCCTTTTGCCCAGGTAGGTGCCACTGCCTTCGTCGCCTATAATATAGCCCAGCGAAGGGTTCTGGACCATGATCTTCTTACCGTTGTAGAAGCAGGAATTGCTGCCGGTGCCCAGGATACAGCATACGCCCTTTTCCGTACCGCCGGTAGCGCGCGCTGCGGCCAGCATATCTGAGTGTGCTTCGGCCTGTTTTACTTTGAAGTGTTTTTTCAGGATGTTTTCGATGAAAGCCGCCTGCTTCCTGTTTTTAACGCCTGCCCCGTAAAAGACGATGCGATCGATAGACACTTTTGCCGGGTCCAGCTTCAGCTCTTCCGTCAGCAGGCGATGGCAATCTTCCTCTGTTCTGAAGAAGGGGTTCAGGCCGGAAGTCTGGAAGTGTTTTACCCGTTTATTGCTCCCGATCAGGCTCCAGTCAGTCTTAGAGGAGCCACTGTCGGCAATTAATATGGATGACATTGTTGATATGATTTGAATAGCGAAAGGTAAAGCATGTTTCTTGATCGGGCAAAAGTTTGCTTTAAATTAATTCGTTAATCTTTTGACTTATCTTTAGAAGACAATACTTCCCATGTCCAGAAGCCTTATCCTGCTCCTGCTGTTGCTGCAATACTCTTTGGCCTGGGGCCAGATCGCCGATAGCGAAATGATTAGCTTTACGCCTTCCGCGGGGCAACAGCTACGGTTGTACTGGAAAGATGACCAGGGCCGGGTGATAGGCAGCTTGGGCCGGTTGAAAGATTATACGGCTGCAAAAAAGCAGAAGTTGGTCTTTGCCATGAACGGCGGCATGTATACGGAGGATCGCAGCCCGCTGGGCCTCTTTATACAGGATAGTAAAACCCTGAAAGCGCGTAACATCAAAAAGGGTTATGGTAATTTTTACCTCGCGCCCAATGGCGTCTTCTATACTGCCAGTAACGGGAAAGGATTCGTTTGTACTACTAACGAATTCAGGCCTGACAAGGATATTCGCTATGCTACGCAGTCGGGCCCAATGCTCGTGATCAATGGTAAGATCCACAGTGCCTTTAAAAAAGGCTCTGTAAACCTGAACGTACGCAATGGTGTAGGCATATTGCCTGGTGGACGTATGCTGTTTGCCATGTCGAAAAAAGAAGTGAATCTTTATGATTTTGCTGAATATTTCCGGCGCAAAGGCTGCCGTAATGCGCTTTTCCTCGATGGCTTCGTATCCCGCACTTACCTGCCTGCCCTGAGCTGGCTACAGACCGATGGCTACTTTGGTGTCATCATAGGCGTGACAGGGTAGGTGGCTTGTAAGCTGAGGCGTTTCGCGCCGGCAGCGTACCTTTGTACTTTATGATAGCCAACGAACAAACCATAGCGGCCATCGCTACCGCGCCCGGTATTGGCGCCATCGGCGTTATTCGCCTTAGCGGCAGCGACGCCATTACGATCGCCGATCTTATCTTCAAGGGAAAGAAGCTGGCGGCGCAGCAGAGCCATACCCTTCATTTCGGGCATATCGTATCGCCTGCCGATGGCGCGGAGATTGATGAGGTGGTGGTATCGTTGTACCGTGCGCCGCGCAGCTATACCGGCGAAAATGTAGTAGAGATCAGCGGTCATGGTGCGCCCTACATTTTGCAACGCATTCTCGAAGTCTGTATACAGGCAGGCGCCCGGCTGGCGCAGCCCGGTGAATATACCCAGCGTGCCTTTCTCAACGGCAAGCTGGATCTGGCTCAGGCCGAAGCCGTAGCCGACCTGATTGCTGCCGACTCTTTCGCCGCACAGCAAACGGCCTTGAAACAATTGAAAGGTGGCTTTTCCAACGATCTGAAACAGCTGCGGGAGCAGCTCATCCACTTTGCCGCGCTCATTGAGCTGGAGCTCGACTTTGCTGAAGAAGACGTTGAGTTTGCCGACCGCAGCCAGTTCCGAAACCTCATCGACCAGCTGGAAGCCGCCACCACACAGCTTATTCTTTCCTTTGGCCTGGGCAATGCCATTAAGCATGGCGTGAGCGTTGCCATCATCGGTAAGCCTAACGCCGGTAAGTCTACCCTGCTCAATGCCCTGCTCAACGAGGAGCGTGCTATTGTAAGCAATATCGCCGGCACTACCCGCGATACCATCGAAGAAGTGCTCAACATCAAAGGCCTGCTGTTCCGCCTGATCGATACAGCAGGTATCCGCGAGCATATCAGCGACGAGATTGAGCAGATAGGCGTGGGGCGTAGCCTGGAAAAGATGCGCAGCGCCGATGTGGTCATCTATCTCTTCGATGTGCAGGATACGACGCCGGAAGAGTTGATATTGCAGCGTGACCTCCTGCGCAGCGAAGGCCTGCGTTATCTTCTGGTCGCCAACAAAACCGACGAGCAGGGTGAGAAAGAAGCCCGCATGCAATTTGCAGCCCTTGCCAATGAAATTCTATTCATCTCCGCAAAAAGCCGCGTAGCCGTCGATCAGCTAAAAGAACAACTCTATAATCTGGTAAGCGAAGGTGAGCTCAACACCGAGAACACCATCGTGACCAACGCCAGGCACCATGCAGCCCTGCTCAAGGTAGCCGAAAGCCTCAGAGATATAGAGGCCGGTATGGACAACCGTATCAGCGGCGAATTGATGGCCCTCGACGTGCGCCGCTGCCTCCACTACCTGGGCGAAATCACCGGCCAGGTGGAAGTGGATCGCGATATATTAGGGACTATTTTTGGGAAATTTTGTATCGGGAAATAATGCAACAAAACATCGACAAGTAACGATAAATAAAATTGTTTAAGTGGTTGTAAATCTGTTAAATAATAAGATTTACAGCCACTTTTTATTTGGATATCTGTCGCTGTTTTAGATATATTTGTCCCCTATTTGTCCCCCAGCGGAAGAATGTCAATAAAACATAGTGAAGGCGTGTTAGATATGGTGATACATCTTTACTTACCGATACTTATTGATACTTATAGATGCTTATGGGAACCTAAATTGAGGAGAGATGAGCAGCAATATTTCAATAACGAAAAAATGTGAGTACTGTGGAAAATCGTTTGTTGCACGAACGACGATTACAAGGTTCTGCAGCCACAGTTGCAATTCCAGAAACTATAAACAATTGGTAAGGGAAAGTAAAATCCAAACTTCAAATAATGCAACAACTAAACAGTCTTTCGATTGGAAAGTAAATGAGATTCTTAGTAGCCGGGAAATTCTCAAAGTGAAAAATGTTGCTCAATTATTTGAAACCAGTTCGCAAACGATTTATGATATGATTGAGGCTGGCAAGCTTCGGGCGATAAATTTAGGCATTAGAAAAACCAGGATTTTACGCGCCGATGTTTATGCACTTTTTACAGACTTATATTCGCCAGATAAAATAGTAAAGGTCCCCAAAAAGATCAAAGATGGAACTGATCTTGTTCGCGAAGATTGTTACGCCATAGAAGAGTTGATCCTTCTGTTTAGTAAACCAAGGGAATATCTTTATATACTATTGAAAAGAAAATCAGTTCCCAAATTAAAGCTTGGCAAAGAAGTCTTCTTTAAGAAAACAGCGGTAGATAAACTGCATCGGGATTTACAAAAGCCGAGAAAACTTGGTCATGAAAAAGAGCGTGAAGCAAATATTAGGCTTGCCGCTACGCCTCTTAAAAGGGAAGACTGTTACACTATTGAAGAAAGTGCCGCGCTATTAAAAAGAGCTAGGGGATTGGTATATGGGATTTTCAACAGAAGGAAGGTCCCCAAATTGAGGATAGGACGGGAAGTATTTCATTCAAAGAAAGCTGTCCACAAGGTTTTAAAATCATTAAAAGAGGAGGAGAAAGGTGAGCAAGGTAAAATTAAGGAGTAAAGCTATTAGCCAAGGCAGAGAAACATTGTTTTTAGATATTTATCCGCCGGTGCCACACCCGGACACAGGTATTCTAACCAGGAAGCATTATCTAAAGGTTTTTGTTTACGCTAAACCTAAAACAGAGCTGCAGCGATTTCACAACAGAGAGACCCTTGAATTGGCTGAAACGGAGAGAGCAATAAGGCAGATTGATGTACAGAATCTTCGGTTTTCGTTTCTTTCACAAAGGATGAAGCGAGGAAATTTCGTAGAGTTCTTCGAACTTGAACGGGATAAAAGGCCAAATAAATCAAACAGTTTTAACTGGAGAATGGCGGTGGCCTATTTTAAAAACTTTGCTGGTGAGAAGATTTTATTTCCCCAGATAAATGAAACGCTTTGCGAGGAGTATGCCGATTATCTCCTAAGTGCGCCCGCCTTGGGAAGAAGCAAAAAGCCCATTTCTATTAATACCGCTGTAAGTTACTTTGCCAAATTTAAAGCAACGCTAAAACAAGCTTTTAAAAAAGGATTTTTTCCAGTGAACCTTGGAGAAATCATTGACAGCTTAACCCCACAGGATACACACAGAGAGTTTCTATTTCAGGATGAGCTGCAACTACTGGCAGATGCCCATTGTGAATCGGAACTGATCAAAAGAGCATCACTTTATTCGTCATTAACTGGTTTCAGGTTCTCAGATTGCCATACGCTCGATTGGTCAGAAGTGAGAGGTTCTAAAGGGAATTATTTTATCCAGTTTTCGATAGATAAGACAGGTAGTGCGGAGTTTATGCCGATTTCAGATCAGGCATTTGAGCTTTTGGGTGAGCGACAAGAGGGGCTTGTATTTAAAGGACTGAAATATCACCGGGTCAATAAAATTCTTCCTATATGGCTTAGGGAAGCAGGCATTGGTAAACATATCACTTTCCATTGTTTTAGACATACATTCGCGACACTACAACTTTTATTAGGAACCGATATCGTAACACTATCTAAGATGCTAGGGCATAAAGATATAAAGACAACAATGATCTACGTTAAGATTGTGGATAAACTGAAACGAGACGCCTCCCATAGAATTAAACTAGACTTAGAAGGAGGTTGGTTGATGCTTAAAGCAAGTTGAGAGGGACAACTTCCCAAACCCGAAGCTGCGTTGATAGTGTTACTTTAAATGCTTCTGCTGGATCACGGAAGGTATGGAAAAATAGCCTTGGAGGCATTAAAATTGATGATTAAAAAAATGGGTCCCAAGGGTCCCATTTTTTTTTGACCTGTTTTAGCTTGTTTTAAAGAGCTTTTTTTACACGAAGTATAGATAATCAAATCCTGTGTTTAAAGAAAATCAAAAATAACAAAACCTAGTTCTCTACTCCTGAAATTGAAATCACATATTCTTCAAGGGGCATTCTATTTACATGAAAATACAAATACTTTTACTACATTAGTTTACACATTAAATACCATTATATGAAAGTCTTATTTGTATCTCTATTGGTTTTAATTTCCTTTTCTGCTGCCTCAATTTTACCCACCGCGACAACTTCTGTTAAAAGGCATAATAAAGTACATTTTCAAGGGACTTCTACGCGGGCGGAATTAATTAAAGCGATCCAGGACATTGAACCGACACTATCCTTCAAACAGGGTACAGACATCAATCAATTGCCGCACTATTTCGCAAACCAGGAAGGTAAGTTTTCCGTTGCCCTTATTGGCACAGGACAGTCTGTAAAGACCGTTAAATTCATCATCATCATCGATAACAACAAAAACCAGGGAAGGCACCTTGACCTGGTGGAGCGTATTGCAGAGCGCTTGTCCGGTTTGCCGGCTAAAGCATGGTTGCACAAATACGCAGCGCAATTGTCAGCCATTCCTGCCAAAGATTTTCAGAGTGTATGGACTGAGGGGACCTATGGTAGCAAGTTAGGCTTTTTATCGAAGAATAGGCTGCTTACCGTTGAATTTACAAAGAAGTAAATGCTATGCTGGTAACATGCGTTTAAAAATTAACTGTAGAACTAATAAAATAATCCCTGTTTCGGTATATTAAATTATATTAATATGTATGTATCTTGCAAAAGCCAATTTTGCATTTTAATTAATTTAATTCCAATTCACCTTAATCACTGACCAAATGAAAAAACTATTTTCTTTACTTGTTTTACTTACCTGCGTGGTAAGTTTCTCTATTGCGCGTTCTGCTGATAAACAAGCAGCGATCTCCATCCCTACAACATACGTGACTACTCAGATAGGAACGAATACAAATGCACTTTCTCCTAAAAAACTTCAAGATCCGCACGTTTATATTTTTCTTACTTCCTGCGGCTTAGGTTCTTTAACAATGCCTGGCGAATTAAGCCCCCAACAATGGGTTGCTATGTGGGCGACTTTTGAGTTATTATGCCACATACCTGACGCTGAATAATAAGATACGTTGCAAGATTGGCTATTTCAATTTGCTTATCCTTTAAGGAGCTGAAGCAAAAATCATTGCTATATAAATCAATTCTGGAGAAAAACGTCAATAAACCTTAACATTAAAAAACATGAAAAAACTACTAATACTATTGGTCGTAACAGTTGCGTTTGCAACTTCGGCCTTTGCTACCCCACATAAAATTGACGCTAAACTTGCGACAATTTCTAAACTTAAAAAATTCCAGCTTCCGCAAAATTATTACTACGCGTTTATGACTACCTGCGGCCAAACCGTCTTTATGACTACAAATTATAAGATGTCAGATGCCCAGTTTTTAATTTTTTCAACCGCGTTCGATTACGTCATTTGTACTATACCAGAAAACAATTAAACCTATACCAGAATTGATTTATATAGTTATGAAACTGCACGCTACTTTCCGCATTACAATTTTTACTGCATTCCTTTTATGCAGCATACCGAATTTGTATGCCCAAAAAAAAGAACCCGTTCTTGCCAAAGCATACTATAGCTTCTCTCATATTCCAGACACGCTGAACCTTAACTATGCCGTCACCGACAATATGGTACTGCTGCTGGGAAAAACGTCTACCATCTACCGGAGCATTGACCGCATGAAAAGCGATTCAACAATATTGGCAAAATTCAAATCAAAAGCTACGGGTGCCGGATCGCCTGTTGCCAATAACGGCAGCCATACGGTACTTTATCTGGAGAATGACACCCACAAAGCCTTTCAGCAGGACTTCCTGGTCAACAAGTATATCTACCCTATTGAGTATCCAACAATAGAATGGCATATTGCGCCAGACACCGCCACAATAAAAGGTCAACTGTGTCAAAAAGCTACCGGCGATTGGAAAGGCAGAACTTATATTGTTTGGTTTTGTAAGGACATTCCCTTCCGGGCCGGGCCCTGGAAACTGAACGGTTTGCCTGGGCTTATCCTGCAGGCCTATGACACAAAAAAACAGGTGGAATTTCAATTGGTCGCTTATGAAAGCAATGTTAACCCACCCGTTGTTATTGACCATGACCCGGGACTCGTGGTAACGACCAAGCCGGAATATCTGAAAATGAGGGAATTGTTTTTAAGCAATCCTACAGCCTATATAAAGGCTTCGATGCCTGGTGTTACCAATATAAAACTGCCCGCTCCATATGTGCGTAAACCAGCCCCGAATAACCCGCTGGAATTAGTGAAGTAATTGTGATGAGCTATATCAGGCATATTTGCGCCTGTGTTCTTTTTGTGGCCTTCTTAAGTCCTGTTTATGCACAGACCATTCAGGGCATCGTAAAAGACACTACAAATACAGCACTGGCTTCTATTTCGGTTTATATCATGGACGGTAGTCAGATGGTGAGCTATACGGTGTCCAACGAATCGGGTGCGTTCACCTTTAGAAACATTCCCCACATTGCAGGTAGGCAATACCGTATCGAAGCCAGCTCGGTTGGTTATACCAAAATGAGCATTCCCCTTCTCCCCGATAAACACGACTACCTGCTCATTTTGCGTCCCAACACGACGGCGCTTAAAACCGTAACGATAAAGGACGACCGGCCTAAACTAAAAGTCCGCGGTGATACCCTAAGTTATAAGGTGGCGGACTTTTCGGCCAAAGGTGACAGGGTGATCGGAGACGTGATCAGAAAACTGCCGGGTATCGAGATGTCCAAAGAGGGCAAAATATTTTATAATGGGAAGGCCATTTCCAACCTCTTTATTGATGGCGACGATGTACTGGACGATAAGTACAACATTGCCACAAGGTCAATTCCCAACGGGGTTGTTGATAGGGTTCAGGTATTGCAAAATAACCAGCCTATCAAGATGCTGCGCAATAAGGTGGTGAGCAGGAACACGGCCCTGAACCTGACGATAAAGGATTCCGCCAAAGTAAATATTGTCGGCCAGGAAACCGTAGGGGGTGGTTTGCCTGGGAACTACTATGCCGATCTCAACGCGCTGCTATTAAAAAAGAAATTCAAGGCAATAGATAACCTCAAGGCCAACAATACGAGCTATGATCTGCAAAGCGATATCATTTCGCACAACTATTTGGATTACCTCAACCAAACATTCAACTCGAAGCCCCACAATCTACTTTCTTTAGGAACGATTCAAAAGCCGGAACTACCACTAGAAAGGTATTTGTTTAACCGATCGGCAATCATCAACCTGAACAACCTGGTAAATCTCAGTCCGACCAGGCAGATAAAGGCAAACGTTTATTATCTGAGGGACTTTCAGAGGCAGGAGTATAGCAGCAGCAAAGAAATTTATCTGCCGGGAGATACCATTCATTATACCGAGAAACAAAGTAATCGCCTGCGTCCCGATATTATGCATGCGCAGGTGACCTTCCTGGATAATAGAGACAAGTCCTATATAAAAAATGACCTGATACTGAATACGACACTCAATAGCAACTACTCGAACTTGCTGAGCAATGGGGCAGGTCTTAGTCAAAAGTACTACGATAATGTGTATGACTTTTCAAACGAGTTCAATTTGATGACGACCTTAAAATCAAAACAGGTAATCGAGTTTTATTCGTTTATCAATAGTTATAAAGAGCCGGAAAAAAGGATCATAGAACCCGGTATCGCGCCGGCGATTTTCAACAGCAATATTCCCTATGCCAGCATCACCCAACAAACCGAGATCCCGACATTCTCCCAAAATGCCTATGTATCGGTCAGGTTTCTGGAAGGGACGATCAAGCAAAGTTATAAGGCCGGTTACTACCTGCAGTCGCAAAGGTTAAAGTCTACGCTCTTTGGAACGCAGGTTGATGGGCAGCAGCTACCGGCCATAGACAGCAGTATCAATAATTTAATGTGGACCAAGAGTAAAGTGTACTTCGAGGGAATGTATGACTATATTGGCGACCGCATTCAGGTCAACTTAAAAGTTCCCCTCAATTACCAGAGCGTCGCCTACAGCGACAAAGGATTTAGTTTTAGTAACACCGTCAATCGGCTGTTTGTGGCTCCCGATCTGTACCTGAAGGTGGCGTCGGGTAATGAAAATAACTTCACGCTGAACTATTCTTATAAGAATGAGTTCGGGACCGTTGAAGACAATTACCGGGGCCTGGTACTGACCGATTACCGGTCACTGCAAGCCAACAATGCCAATCTGAACGAGCAAAAGATACACAATGCCAATGTTGCCTTTAATTTCAGGCGTGCCGTCAAATTGCTTTTTGTGACGGTTTCCGCCAACTTCAAACATACAAATGCCAATTCTATCTTCAACAGCATCTTAACCAATACGTTCAGCAGGACGGTGACGCTTCCCTACAATAATGCGACCAACGAATACTTCTTCAATGGGAGAATAAGTAAATACATTTACGGCCTGCGGTCAACGGTATCCAGTACACTATCTTATCAGATCCTACAGACAAACCTGTTTCAAAATAATAACTTACTGCCTTATGTCACTACGATCCCGTCGGTTTCGTTCAATACCGATACTAAAATTTCCGAGCGGCTAAACTTCACCTATAAGGGCGCCTACAATAATATAAACAGCAAGCTTAAAACGGATGCCAGTAAAACAAGGATCAATATTTTTCAGCAGTCAGCGACCTTAGAATATATCCCTGCAACAAATATTTACCTGGCCTTATCGGATGATTACCGGCATGCTTCACAAAGGGGCGGTTCGAATGTGAACTACAACTTTGTGGATGCCAGCATCCGGTATCAGATCAGTGGTTCAAAATTAGATCTGGAATTAAGCGGGGCGAATATTTTCAATGTCAAAAGCTACAATGTGCTTATGCTGTCTTCCAATAGTTTTACCTCAAGCACCTACCAGCTCCCGGGCAGAATCATTCTTTTAACGGCAACATTTAACTTGTAACCTATGATGAATAGTTTCAAAGAAGGGGAAGCTTTAGCTTCCCCTTCTTTGTTCTTATGAGTTCGGATTCTCTGTTATTGGAATGTACATCTCCCTTGTCTCAAATTTCCTATACTCGTACGTCAATTTTTTGATTGTGTAGCACTGCAGGCTATCGATAACCTTAAAGGATGTTTTGGGGATATCAATCGATTCCGAAATCCTATAATAATTCTCAGTAATCGATAACTTTTCAGAGAATACCTTAGCAAGTTGCTCTTCATTTAATGACCGTACCAATTCAAAGGATTTAGGGATCTTTGCATGAGTAATAAACATTGACACACTTACCTCAATGTTGCAATCTCTTTCTCCACTCACGGATATAGTAATGCTATTGAACCAAAGACCTCTAGGAAAACAGATGTCTACGGAACACTCAACTTCACTCCATTTTGGTAAACAATAATTGTCGGTGCCGAAAAAGCATTTTTTATCCGGGTCATAGATGACCGTACCTTCGGTTAAGTAGCTGTCTCTCTTGTTACCATATCCAAGTGCAAATTCTACTACTCTTAGAATATCCAATTCGATAGGGCTTGGATCATTTATCTCTTCGTCATCGATTAAAACCCACAGATCGCCGTCCTCTTCTTCAGCTTTCCAATAGACGGAAAGTTTTTTGCCGTCTTCGGAAAGTTTGTCGCAATACTCCTGCATTGCTTTCATCGAGAATTCTTCCATTTCGTTCATAGCATTGATTGTTTAGCGTTTCGGCCTGCCTGGCCTCATCGGTACCGGAAGCATACCGGCAGACGCCCTTTTTACTCGGGTAGCGAACAATTGGGACAAGTCAACCAATCCGCTGTCTCCGATGTCGGGCGCTTACTGAGCTATTTGCTGTTCAGGGAGCCAATCTGCCCGGTTTTTGCCACTGCGGGAACTCGACTACTATGCCCCCGGTCATTGTGGGGCTTGAAAATGAGCTGGACTGCCTTTTCAAACCGAGAAAAGGAAACGAGCTGGCAGAGGCCAGAGAAAGTTTTTTGAAAAAAAATACGACCGGTCTCCGCCCAATTTTCACTAGGGGCGGAATAAGAACGGTGGAGATTTTTTTTCTAAAACCGAAGGCGAGGCGGCCCCTTCAGGTCGACTCAGACTTTCGGCGGCTCGGCGCCAGATCGTAGTTTCGCGGGAAGTTTGAAAAAAAGACAGTTCAGGTTGAACACGCACCAGGGGTTGGGGGCAGTGCCAGATCTTGCGGGAAAAAGTAAGCAACGCTCACGAATAGCAAATAGGTCCTGTAGGGACTATGTGATTCAGTGGGGTTGAATGGCCCATTGATTGCCTGAGAAAAGAAACGAACAAACGCGGGATAAGGTCAGGGGCAGAGCTTCTGTCGATAGGGATTATGCACTATCCCGGTAATTTTCAGGATATAGAGTAGACACGGGATCGGACTGCCAAAATTCTTTTGAGTTGATATCCATAATTGTCAGCCTACCCTGATGACCTGCACCAGTGTCCATATTGATAATATTGTATTTTTTGAGTGGCTTGTCCTTACCAAGTTTTGTAGTTGGGGTGTGCCCTACGTAAATTTCTTTAAACTTGGTTGCGATTTCAAAGGCCTCGCTTTTGACGCCATTTTCTTTACTTTTCAAAGCATCGGTCCAAAGTGTTCGGTCCCAATAAAAATCCGTAGGCTCTTGCTGCGCAAATGGAATATGCCGCTTAAAGCCACCATGCACAAAGCAGCGCTTTTTCTTATCAATGTGGTATGGCTGTTGTTCGCTAAATAATTTCTTGTGACTGTACGGAATATCGCTTGCGACGAGAGCGGTTTTGAAGCCGCTGCCGGACGCAAAGTATATGCCTTCCTTTCCTGCAATTTTAAGGTAGGAAATTAGCGTTCCCTTACCTCCGTAAGTCCAATAACGAGGATGAAAATCAGTCTGGTTAAATTCGCAAAACCAGTCATCGTGATTGCCTTTGATCGCTATCAAGTTTTTTACCTTAAGTAATTCTTCTACGCATTCGAATGCTTCAGGATACCCGTCTACGATATCTCCAACTTGTATCAATAAGTCATTTTCGAAATCAAATCCAGATCTTTCCAGACATTGAACCATAGCCTTATGAGCACCATGAATATCGCCCATTACAAACTCTCTCATACACAAATTTTCTTCCCGCTAATTTACAAAACTTGCACGGCAGATTAAAATGAATGCAAAAATGGATGCAGCTACGCGAGGGATGTCACTTCAATTTTGTCACCCGGTTTGCAGCATCTATCTGCCATTGCTCTTGATTTTTATAACTGATAGACAGTTCACGTATGATGAAGTCTTTTAGCAGTAGACCATGTTTTTGATCAAAGTAATAATACCGCATCCGCCTCAATATATCATCGCCGTCGTCATAAGCCACCAGTACTTGACCGACAATCTTGTTGCGCGAAACAGAAATCCAGATTTCCATAGTCCTGTATTGGTCGTTTTCACAACTTTTACAAGGCACCTTACCGGCTGTAGTGATAGAGTAGAGGCTATTAACGCCGCGCCGCAACAATAACACACCGAAAACAGTCGAATCTGACAGGACAAAATTTTCTTTGAAAACGGTAGGAATGATCTTTGCCCTTAGCGCATTGTCAGCACGGAAATATTTTCGGTTAGGTGAATTGACAGCCTTATGCAGCAAATAATTTAAACTATCGATATACCGGGTATTGGAGGCAGTTATTTCTTTCTTTTTATCGTAAGTGGAAACAGACCAGTTGACCGGAAAATCTCTTAATATCAGGTTCGATCCCGTGTGTCCTGATGGGGTTAACTTAAGGCTGTTTAACCAGGATGCCATATTGTTACTACTGAGCCTTGGCAACTGCCGATCTGCATTTATAGTATCGTTACCCCTGTAAACAATTGCGCTGTTACTTACCCATTCGTTGTTCTTGTTCCAGGCACCATCGCAATCAGATTGAAGATAATGTACAACTTCGGCTTTCTTTAGATCGATAATAACACAACCATAATTTTCATGAAGTAAGCTATCCGTTTGCGATGGATGAACATACCCTTTGATGATATTCTCCATAACGAGGTAAGCACCGTCAGGTGAGATCTTTACCCGTGATGATGAAAAGTTGTTATCATCATAGCCCTTAATTTTTCTTACAAGGCCCTCAGCATTTATCCTGGGCTGTCGGTATAAATTGGCCTTTTGCTCTTTTTCTAAAAATACGAGCGTATAACCATCCTTCAGTGGTATAGTAAGCGCGGGATGCACCGAAAAGACAGTTTGTGCAAAAGTGTTGCTGCTTAGAAAAAACAAGTATACGATCACCCGTAGTTTCGTCCCCAAAGCTTGTGTAAATAGACTATTATACACTTTACTCAATGTTCCTGTTTGTCCGTACATCTTTCTCCGATTCTATTGTTTTTGAAGTAATGTTCGTACCTCCTTATACTGGTCCGCCAAAAGCCATAATTTTTGTTTTAGCATAAAAATGCAGTTTACGAGATCTGACGAGGCATCTTATTAATAATGAACATAAATTTCTTTTTTGAGGGGTAAAGCTAGTCATCGTTAAAAATTAGTATCACATCCATTAAACAAAGTGTCAGGCTGATAATAATTACCCCAATTATTAAAAAAGCGGAGCAATCCTATCTGCTTGAGAGAATCGTTCGGGCAGGGCATTAAGCCAAACGATGCGACCTTATCCTGCTCATAAAAATCGAAATCTTCACTGAAGTGTCCACCTGGGTCTGGTTTGTGTCTGATAAAATAGGCCGTATTTCGTGAGTATTGGTAGAAATAACTATCCGATCGGTAGTTTCCCTTTTTTCTCTTGTCCTGTATAAAGGCTGCAATTTTCTGTATTAAAGCCCTTTTATCTTTAGGTGGGTTCTGAATCAGATAATAGTTACTGACAGTTGTCGGTATGAACTTAGTATGGTCTGAACCGCACGAAGGAAGCAAAAAAGTAAGGCAAGCTATTAGCATTGCAAAAGTTCCAATACATGTTGCATAATTCTGCCATTGTGTTTTGTTACTTGCTACACTCATCGGATCATTTCAAGTTGGCCTGAAGCATTGCGCATCAGGTAGCAGTACATAAATTCGGTAACCGTCTTGCCGTTTTTGTCTTTATATTCTATACGTGTTACGGGTTCGCCTTTATTGGGTGGATCAGTACGCTCAAGAGCCACGATCTTTCCGTTGCCATAAAACCGCATCCGGTAGTGCTCAACAGGCAGGACATTTGGCGAAGGAAAACTCAGAAATTCTTTATAATCCTTTATAGTTTCCTTACATCCTTCGGCGTCCAGGAAAAAGTACTGTGCACGTTCCCGTTCTTTGGCTAAGACTGCCGAATAGATACCTTCGACGTTTTTCTCGTTATAAAAGCCGGCATACTTTTGATAGTAGGCCAATACCTCACGCTGCAAGGCCAGGGAATCTTCCTTTTGCAGATCCTGCCCTTTTGTCCAACCCGGTATGTTATATGGCACCGACGCAGGAAAGGAACCTTCATAGACAACTATCCTTTTGCCGGCATCCGCAAACACCTCCCTGCCATCCCTTTTAACAAGCGACGTAGTTACCAGCTTTTTTACCGCGCCTGCTTCCTGTTGGCTGCCGCCCTTTGTTATTTTCTCGATCTCGATATCGATCAGCACATTTGGCGAGAGCTCTTCGAGTTGCTTGCCCTTCCGCTCGCCAGGATAAACGATCAGCTTCCAGTGCTGAGCGCCTGTCTGCAAAATGGCGTCATTTATTGGAACACTGGTATTTACTGTGCCTTCGGCATCCCCGAAATATTGTTCTACCGGCACATCATTGATCAGGAGCTCGAAATTGCAGGCGCCCACCTCGATATTTGTGCGATATTCTACTGCCCGATCCCGAAACCTGACCTGCTTATACAATGAGGCCAATTGATTTTCCCCGTTGTTGGTTTGTCCTTTGCACATCGTAAATGCCATTGACAATATGATGGTTGCTGCCTGTTTTATCATAACGGTTCTCTATTAAACTCTGGACCTTAGCAGCTGGCTCTTTTCGGAAAGCTCAAATTGCTGATCTATAAATGGTATAAAGGTTTTAATCAAGGGATTGTTTATAAAATTGTTTGACAAACCATTTTTTGCTCTTAATGTCAACAACGACAATATTTCGACAGGGAAATATTGCCAGATCAGATTATTAAAGGGCAAAGTCCAGTCATCTTTGCTCCCTGCAATATGAAATGCAACCATATCATTTACCCAATTGCAAACGGTGTCTTCATCACTTGAAAATACATGATCCATAGCGGCCTGATAGATATTAGCCGCTGGGCTGGTGCTTACTGATGCAATAGTATTAATGTCGTTTATATTGGTTTTTTCTACGACAAAAGAATATAGCGGAAACAAATGTGTATAGACCGCGCTGCGACCGGCTAAATTTGGAGATAGTTCCTTCTCCTGTTGCTTGTACAAACTAAAGTAGTCAGCAAGCGTAGGAAAATCTTGGGGAAAGTAAAGGGCAGAGAGTAGCATCGATAACACTATATCCGGCAGGAACACGGCGCTGGCAAGCAGCTGTTCACGTTGTGCCCGAAGCTGAAGCAAAATGAAATAGTAATAGCTGTTGATCAGCTGGTCAAAACTATGTTGGTCTTGTCGCTTCTGGAAATGAAGTATGGCCGCTTCTATATGCAAGCTACCTACGTTTTCCAGTATTCCGAGTACATCAAAAGTGGTCGTAAATGTTTCACCAAATTCTTCGAAAGTCGTGGTGAACTCTTCTTTATTCATTCTGATAAAAGAGGTTTCACTTGCTTCTAAAAATTGGACATAATCCGGATCATATTGTCGGCTGCTAAAACTCTTTTCTATTGATTTCAGTAATCTCTTTAAAAAGTCTTTCTCGTCATTTGAATTCATACATTTTTTCTCTGGCAATTTGTGATAGCCCTATTTGGTATAGGTCATCCTTACAGTTAACTAAATGGATAATCTTTGCTATAACTTTTGAACAAAAAGAGTACCATTTAAATAAATTCGCAAAAATCTAAAACCGAACATTCAACAAAATGCGCTTTTGATTTCTACATATTTACCGCCAACTTAAATTTCCTTTAGAGATGCAACGGCTGTTCCAAGAGCCATTCGGCTAACTGCGTTATCTTAGAAATTTAAAATCGCACGATATGATGGGAGATAGAATTTCCTTTTTATTCTTAGTTACACCGAGACTATCGAATAATGGAAAATCAAATGGAGATAAGGAAAGATTTTTCCATTGTAGGAATGATAGATGCTTCCCGCATTTTTTTTGCAACTAATAACGCTGGTTGCATTTCAAACCTTTGTAGTATCTGAGGGTGTGTTTTAAAAAGCCGGCACAGTAATACTGCGCCGGCTTGTTTTAGTTATTCTTTGAGACGCGCTTTGTCGACCCTAGTTAATTTAACAGAGATGTCCTGGGCTTTTAACCCAAATTGGAAATTATAGAATTCATCACTTTGCGAAGATGGAAAAGAAAGAATAAGACTGTTGTCCCTTGTGCCAATTTGATATAGCTGGAAGCTTTTCGATTGACTTTTTTTGTTCGCTTGATCATCTGTTAGGAAAAACACCTCCTCTGATTTATAATGTATTCCAGTCGTAAAGAAGTTGTTTGGATCGAAAATGATGAATGTATCTTTCAGCGGAAATATTGGTAAATCAGTAGCTGACAATATATCAACTTGTTGTTGTTTTGATAAACATTTAAATTTATCAAGGGCTTTTGATGCGGGACCATACGCAATTGTTTGTTCGCCGCTTATAGGATCTGTCAGCAGCTCCGTACCTACTAGTTCCTTTCTTAGAATAAAAGCCTTATTCTCCTCAATTAGCTTATTACACAACTGTCTAAACAAACTCTGCTCAAATTTTTGAGAGTTGACATTTGAGATGCACATCAGAACGATAATGGCAGAACACAAAAACCGTTTCATGTTTATATCAGGTGCTATTGTAGACCTTGGAAGTAAAATGATTACTGAGGATAGCTATTGAACAAATTTTTTGCTCAAAAGTGATAAGTCCACTTTGTTAACTATACCATTAGGACTAGCGTGAAGGCTCAAATACTAATTCTACAACTGTCCATTTACCTCGATTTCTACGAAGCAGCATGCCCCAAATTTCATCTTGTTTATCATAATTAATCGATATGAAGTCACCCCATAAGACGGCCTTTGTCTTGTCTTTGGAATACATGATTTGGGACATCGAAAGCAATTTCGTTGATATCTCTGCTGTTGGATATTTATCGCAGGACCTTTTCTTATTTAATTCAGTTTCAGTTGCACTATCATCATATTCAAAACAGAAGTCAATATTTGACGTGTCTATTTTTATGATGCTTGTTTCTTGGTTAGGTAAATAGAACTTTGTTTCCGTTCTATTCTTTTTGAGCATTTCAGAGGTTATTATCTTTGCCATGCCTTGCGTGTTCTTTTCGGGCTTTCGTTTTATGCGCATTATAAATGGGTCATTTGCCTTGATTTTTTCAATTGATTCTGTGGAGACAGTCGGATCTATTGGTTCATTTACCTTTGAGTAAACAATATGCGATTGTCTATTATAAATAGCAGTCGCTGCCGCAGACCATATCTTGGTCTCCTCTTGACAAAAGCACAGTTGCGGCGTCAGTGCGAATACAATAGCTAAAAAGCTAAAAATTTGGTTTCTCATATTAGTCCAATCCTAAGGTGTGTGAAATATTGTTGTTTTTTACGTTTGACGGAATCTCAGTAGGAATTTGTGGAACATTTGTTTGATTCAGTGTTGGATACTTGTTGTTCGCAGCAGGAGTAATATCAAATTTCCCATTCTCTCGACGAGATGTAACATTAACGCCAAATCCATAAACATCGACGTCATGTCCACGTTCTCCAGTTAGTGAAGTTTTATAGTATTGTGTACCTGCTTCCTTCGAATCCTTGGCTACTTTTCTTTCTGTTTTGGTGTTGCCTTTAGCATCAGTAGTGGTTGATACATTGAAGTTACCTGTATTTCCTCCATTAGTAGTTTGATCACCATAATGATCGTACTCATGTAATAAGGTTGTCCCTAATCCTAAAAGCTGATTATTGTATTCATCCGAACCAACTGGAACTTTTGATAAGTACGTTACCATTTTTGAATCGATTACGATACCACTCTTGCCCCCTCTAGCCCCTGGAAGATACTCCGTCAAATTTACATCAGGACCATTACCAGGCTTTAGATCATTTAAGATGGTACCCGGACTTAAACCTGTGGTCTTTGACATTACGTCTAAAGCCTGAGGATTGTCGTGGAGCATATTTCCAACGTTTGCTACAATAGTTCTAAAGGTATTTAGGTCACTTTGAGCTACACCCAACCGCCTAAGCTCCGCTGCATCATACGTTAGTTTTAGATTACCACCAAGGTCTATATTTCTTACAGGATTATTACCCGCATATACAAATGGTGATTCGTACGGAAATTTCTCAGCCATTGGATCAATAGCATGCCAAACGCCCAATTGAGGGTCTTGCATCCTTGCACCGTAATCATACATTTCAAGTCCAAAGTGTTTTTCCAGTTCTTTACCATTATACTTAAACGGCTGATCTTTGTGATTTAAATCCCGGTCTATATTCACTGCAAGTCCATGCGGATAATAATGGTCTTCTTCTAATATTTTGCCAGTATAGTGCTCGATCATGATGTTGTCAAACCATACATCTTTGCCGATGCTCTGGTTATCGACATATACCAATACATAACCCTCCCCATTGCTCACTACACCAATATCTGGGGGGCCATTGAATTCAGGTATTGGTCCAAAAGTATTCCAGCCGTTAATTCCGCCGGAAGGTACCTGAGTAACGCTGCTTCCCCGCTCTACCAGCTGTAGCTTCTTATCAAAGAACAGCACATTTAAATGCGCCTTCGGACGCTCCGGATCATCGTTGGCAGACAGTTTATTGAGCTGACCGATCAGCGAAGGATTTGACAAAGCATTTTTAACGATCCGTACATTTTCGGGCAGTTCTGCGATGGGCACACCGGCGTAGGTATTGCCGCCTAATAAAGCGCTCATTAATGATTCCACCATCGCCTCCGGTCCGCTATCGCCGTTGGGCTTGAAGCCACCTTCATAAAAGGCATCCGATTTAACGATAAAGCGGTCACCGGGCATGGTCTTCAGCATAATAGCCGTTCCTACCTTTTTATCGCTGCCGTTCAATTTGGCGGCCATACGGTCTTCGGGATCGTTACTTCCGGGTTTGCTGTCGCGCACGGCGGGTATATTGTCAAAGACCATTTGTTCTATACCGGCCAGGGCTATTTCGTGCCGGGCCAGGTAAATTTCATCGATGGGTGTTGCATTAACCGTGCTGCGCACATTGCCCAGGTGATCTTTTACAAAATAATCGTAAACAAACTTTGTCTGTCCCGTGCTATTGACAACTGGTCTAGCTCTTCCTTCACTATTTGTTATGTATTGAAGGGTGTCATTCTTGTAGACGAAGTTACCAATATAATCATATATATCCTTCATACCCGTGCTATAGGTCTTGAGTCTTTTTTGGATGCGAACTCCGGAAGCGTCACTGTAATAGCCAATTTCACCCTGTGGAAGTACTATAAATGACGGCTTGTTCAGATAGTTATAGGTAATTGGGTTGTTGATACCTTTATTGGCATCGGTGAGCATATTGCCGTTGGGGTCGTAGCTGTACTCCTGGGCCGAGTTGGCATTGTCTTTGAAATCGGGCAGCGACATTGTTGCAGATGGCGCCACTGCATCCTGCACTTTCACCAGACGATTGCTAGCCGGCGCATAGGTATAGGTCAGCTGGTCCATGTCGATCGGGGTATTGATCCCCGGCGGATCGATGCCCCGCTGGTTCATGTGCAGGATATTGCCATTGGCATCGTAATCGATGCCGGAGGCGGTATAATCGTAGGCAGCATGGGACCATTGGTTCAGGGTGTTTTTTTGCCGGTATTCGGCATGGCTGAGCCGGTTCAGGTTATCGTAGCTGTAACCGTAAGCCTCTACAGGTGCATTATTGCCGGCCTTGCGCCAGGTAATGCCTGCTATATTGCCGTTAAACAGCCGGTTGCCAAACCCCTGATCATAGTATAAGTTTTCTTCGAATAAGTGCGTGCTGTCCGGATCGTTATTGGCATTGGCCACATCGATATGGTTGAGGAAGCCACGTACATTATACTCCTGCAGGGTATTACCTGCAGGCGTCTGCTTGGTGACCAGGCGGCCCATATGATCGTAAGAATAGCCGGCCAGGGTATATTCGATACCGCCGTCGATCTGCTGCGTGATCTGTATCAACTGCGTTCCGCCATTGCTGCCCATATTGCGGTCGGAGGTGGTGATGAGTTTGATCTGGGTATGCGCGCCATCTGTAGCGCCGGCTACCGGCTTCGCATTGGGCTGCTCATGCCGTAGGATATTGCGCCAGAGCGCACCCTGGAAATAATAAATATTGGAGCTGATGTCCAGGCCGCCTTTACTGTTTTGCGCTTGTGATTGCAGCAGGCGGCCCTTGTCATCGTAATAATTGACCGTCGTCAACCAATCGCCTACACTATTATCAGATGTTATTATTTTTTGCATGGTGCCTGTTACCGAGCCCTTAGTCGTCGAAGCAATTTTAGGATATACGATCTTCGGATCACCCACGGGTACTTGCCCCGTGAATTGACCTGCATCGAAGTTGAAACCAGACAGCTTGCCATATTCATCATAATAGGTATAACGCAACAGGATGCAGCCGGCAAGATTCTCTGGTGGATAGACTTGGTAAAGGTCATATGTCTTAAGGTAGTACAGCAGATCGGTATTGGGCCAGGTGGTATTGTTGTCTATATAATCGGCGGTCTGCCCACGACCTAGGCTGCCCACCATCAAGCCACTCGATAGTTCCCGGTCCAGGGCATCATAAGTATGGAAGGTCCAATTTTGCTTCGCCCTAAGATTACCATCCTGGTAGAGAACCAATCGGTCTCGTTTATCATAGATATAGTATTCCACTTCTTTTCCCGGTGTCTTTTTCTCTACCCTACGGCCACGGGCATCGTACAAATAGCTATAGCAAAGACCGTCCGCTACAGCAGCAGAGATGCTCCAGGTATTGCCCGATTCAGTATGTTGTTCCACAGCCATCGGCGGGATCATATAGCGCAGCCGTTGCATGTCATCATAGACATAATAGGTACAGGCGTAGCCATTATGGGCCGTCTGCGGCTGATGGTTGTCGTACATGTACACTTTCTTCAGTACGATCCGGCCTTCCTTGTCTTTATATTCAATGCCGAACTTCCCGTCTTCGTCGGTAGTTGTTACGATGCTGATCTCCCCGGCATTATAAAAGCCATTGGAGACGGGCAGATCGGTTGCTGCGTTACCGATAGTCCACAGCCTGATCTCATTGGCTTCGTTAAAGCGGTATTCGTGGCGGATTCCTCTTCCGGCGCCTACCCAGCCGGCGCCCGGCGCAGACTTTCGCAAAACCCTGTTCAATGGAGAACTTTCGGTTTCTACCCGGCTATAAGGTGGCTCTCCTGCACCATTGTAAAAATTACTCAGGTTGTAGTAAGCTACATGATCTGCTATACCATCTGACAGAAAAGGCTGCCTGGTGTAGGGCAGGTATTGGTACTGCTCCCGGCCCAATTCATCGTAAACATGCGGCTGTACGATATCGGCACCGGTGGCATGGGCTTTCCGTAAGACGGTCTGCAACGGGCGGCCCAGGCCATCGACCAGCTCCTTACTTTGCTGGTAGGCCTCTGCGGGCGGCGGCCAGCTCTTGACCGGCACATAAGGTGCCTGTGTCGTAACCGCATTGTACAGCCGGTCTGCCGGTTCGTCGTGCAGGTAAGGATAGGTCACCGGTCCGGAGTTGCTGACGGGCGTCTGCGGTATATTGGTCGTAGGATCGCTTAGCTGCTGGGCCGTTGCCGCTAAGGGCCCGGTCAATAAAGTAAGCAGTACAAGGCGCGTAATATTTATAGCTGATTTCATGGATAAACTATTTATTGAGCTACCTGGTATTGATAGTCGTTCTTTTTAAGGATGTTATCAAAATGATCTTTGACATAACGGAGCCGGCCCAGGCCATCGAATTCAAATTTGGTCCCGATGCCGTTATCGCCCACTTTGGCCTTTATTCCTACGCCAGGTTCATTGGAGTAGCTAGTAAGCGATGAAGCAATCGGTCGAATAGCCACCTCGTCGATAATGCTGCCATTGCCGACCTGGATGCTTGCAATACCGTTGTGGTACAGCGTTTCGGACTGATAGGTCCAATCTGTACCGTCAAACTGCCACCAGGTTTTCAGATAGGTGCCCGGCGCGAGTGCCAGTCCGGCGATGGTAAATACACCGCTATAGCCATAGGAGCCATATTTGGCCGTAGCTATCGCGCCAGAAGGCGCTTCCTCGAAGCCATTATAATATACTTCTCCCAGCTTCGCATTCTTTACGTAGGCGACCGGCAGCAGGGCGTTGTGCGCGTAGAGCATGCTGAAACTACGATCTGTTTCATCGGTCAGCTCGCTTAGCTGCCCGGTAGTGTTATAGGTTCTGTACTCGGCGTTAAAATGGTACCGGCTATCCTGGCTGAAGGCCGTTCCGGTAGATGTCGCCAGGTTCAGGTAAGGGATCGCTGCTGTGGTTTCCAGCGAAAAGCTTTTCCAGGGATAAACCCTACCGGAAGGAAATATTTTATAGGTGGTGAGTGCGGAACCCAGGATATATTCCTGGCCGCCTTTGATCACCGATTCTGTTTCCGATATCGGTACCCCCAACCGGTTTTGATGCTTCAGTTGATCCAGGGCGCTGGTCATGGCATCGCCCGAGGCGCTGGTTGCATAATCCAGGGGATAAGTGATCCGCTGCACCTTGATACTGCCATCGCTGGCGGTGGTTTGCGTGCGGGTCAATTGGATGTGATCGGGATTAT
The DNA here is from genome assembly GCF_003545715.1 of Taibaiella koreensis. Classification (GTDB taxonomy): domain Bacteria; phylum Bacteroidota; class Bacteroidia; order Chitinophagales; family Chitinophagaceae; genus Taibaiella; species Taibaiella koreensis. The sequence goes on along the minus strand of NZ_QVNU01000006.1, from coordinate 169,863 downwards.
CGTAAAAATAGCTGGTCTCTTCGCTTTGGGTGCCGCCGTTAAGATAGGTTTTCGTTGTGCTTTTACTTAAATAGCTCCATTGGGAAATGGCGTGTGTAAGTGCATAGGTCAATTCGACCTGGTAGGCACGGTAAGGACAATTCATTAGAAACCCGAATTTGGCGCTTTTAACATCGGCAAAATTGGTCGCTGAGTTGACGTATTCATTAATTTCCTCTTTTACCGGCACATTGCTTGCACTTAAGTAGACGGTATTTATTGGCAGTCCTCGCCGCCAGCTATAATCCGTTGGTGCATTGTAAGGAAAAATAGCATCCTGGGCGTCGTTAAAGAAAGAAAAACGATGATCGATAGAACCACCTTCGCCGTTATTTCCTATTGTTTCCAATACACGGGTATAACTCACTGGGCTACCATCGCTAAATACAATGCTCGAATTGCATTCTGAGGTTAGATTGACATAAATCTTAGTGGTGTTGCAGGCAGGTGCTGCATTGCCCGTGCAATCGCTGCCGGAACGGCTCGTATAAGTATACTCTGGCTCACGTGGAACAATACCTGACGAACGACTGGGATCGATGGGATCTGTATAACTAAACTTTCTGACGGTATAACCGGAGAACTGATCATAGTTTTTAATGGATTTGATTCGCAGGCCCCCGGCGTTGGGTTTGTAGCTATATCCCTGAACCACTGGATAAGTTACCATGACCTTGCCATAATCCAGGGTTTCAAAGGTTGTAATCGTAATGGTATACGTACCCGCTGCGAGGAACATATCTATTTCCTTCCATACGGTCGACGCGCCATTAAGGCTTGTATTCACCGGTAATCCCGGCCCGTTTAGTGTCATTTGGGTTTGGCAGGGCTCAATGGTGCAATTCTGCCCGCCATTAGGAGGGTTGCCATCACAGTTATCCCTTTTTGTAGCAAAATGAACTACTCCAGAAATGGCTGTGGTAAACGTACAGGTAGTGGTTCCGGCACCGTCTTGAGTAGTCCTTCTCATGCATTGAGTCCCACCTGTCCCGAGGACCGCAACGGAGACATTCCCTGCTGGCGAGTTTTTGCCGATCCTACCGTAATCGTTGAGCTCATACTCAAATTCGGTCGCACCACCTGTAGGGTAAACAATCTTATTTAATACGCCGTTCAAAGTAACATTGGTTGCGCTCCTGTCTACATCGCCTATATACTGCATGGTATACCACATCTTCGGGAATAGTGAAGAAACATTGTTTAAGGTATAGGCATAGCCCCAGTGATCCTTTCCCTTGCTGTTGATGGGCAGAATATTGCCCGGGTTGTAAAAGAATTTATGTTTATTGATGCTGCCGGTATTGTCAAACAGCTCAATTGAATCGAGCCGCAGCTTATTGGCAGAAGCATAATAACCGTGATAGAATTTATAGCCCTGCTTCAGAGTATTGTCCTTACGTACCAGCACCATCGAATCGATCCGAAGTGATTCGTCGTTACGAGGAGCGTAGGCCATCCGTAAGTCTTCAAAAGGTGTTTTGATCCTGGATACCAGTAGGGAGCCGTAGTGGATCGTGGTGTTGGAGGTGCTGCCGCCTGAAAGTTCCAAATAAGGAGAGGTTGACGAAGAACAATTAGGGCCACCAATAGATTGAATAGCTTGCAAATAGCGCTCGGTATAGCTATATTTATTGACATCCAGTAAGAGGTTATCCTGGATGTATTCCAACTCAATCTCTGTGATGTCATCAGGGTTGGTAATCTTTGTGAGATACCAATGACCATCATAGATATCATTTGTAAAAGCATCCCCGGACGATGTACTTTCAAAAGAGGTTTTAACCTTCCGGTCAAAAGTGTACCGGTAGCCTTCTTCGTCCGTAAGAATAAAATAATCACCATCGTTCGGAACGGGGATCTTCTCGATCTTCAGCTTCGAATAAGGTATGGTATAATACTGGCCGTCCTCCGGGTTAAAAAAGAATTTTCCGCTCCGGCCGTTGAAGCTAAACGTAAAATTATCCGCCTGCAGATCAAGAAAGCCAACCGTTGCCCTGTAATAAAGATCATTAAAACTGGCGGGATTATAGTTGGTGCCGGGCAAATTATTCCCTGTTATAGCCGCATAATTCGCATTAAAACCAATACTTGGCTTTTCGTCTGACCAGCCATTCATCGTTTTTGAAATGTTTCCCATGAGTGAAATGACCCAATTCTGCCCGGCACTGGTGGCTCTTTCATCGACCTGGATACCCTTATGATCGTAGTTGAGGGAAATGGGATATTGTATTGTGGCGCCGGAAAGGGTAAATAATGGTACGGTTATACCTACCTGACCGGTCGACAGGTTGAGGTTGTAGTTGCCGTACTTGCCAAGATTCCCGGCTTCAGGGTCCGGCTTGATCTGTCGTTCGATTTTAGCGGAAGGATCTTGTGCTTGTGCATTAGCCTTCACCAGACCAAATAACCCGCAACAAACCGCTAAGAGGCCAACTTTGAATAGCTGCTTCATAGGAAAGGGGATGTGATATTTAATTGTTGATTTATATTTCTAATTATTTGCAAAGCTTTAATTCAGCACCGCCATAAGTTGGCGGAGCTAACCGCCCCATACAAACCGTAATAGGAGGGGACTTCTATGGCCTTCGTGATGCTCCGTTTCATTCAAGGAGGTTAAATGAAACGGACGCAAAGTGGAATTTCTGATATCAAAGCAAAGGGTACGTAATTCAATTTCCAAAAACTTAAAAGGTAAACATTACTTGTCATGGACTTTTAATGTTAGGAGACAAAATCAAAGCATTATGAATAACAAATTCATTCGATAGAATGGATTCCGTATTGGATAATGATATTCTCCTTCAATGGATTTTTACTCCAGTCCTCCCATGTACAGGTGTATGGGTCATAACCACATTTTAGTGGCTTGCTGTAAACATTTGAAGGATCTTCAAGATATGCGCGACAGTCAGTACAAACGTGCCGAAATTCGCAATCTTTACAAACCTCTATTTGATCTTTGTTGATGTTCCAATATTTTTTAAAATGCGGCTGACATATTGCTTCTTCAAGAGTGATATCCTTAATGTTGCCAAAGCTTTCATTAAGTGAGGGACAATTCTTGATGTTACCATTTACATCGATTGCTATTTTTCTATTCAGACAAGTATTATGCTGAAGGGATTCCGAATGGTGCACTAAATCCGGAATAAAATATTTTTCGGCAATTATACCACAGTGGCGATGATCACGAAGGTCTTTTGTAGAGAATCTAAGCGTGCAGCTATCGCCATTAAGGAATATTTCCTCGTTAGTGGGCGCATTGCATATCGTTACAGAACTGAGGAAGCAATACTCTTCAATAAGTGCTTCATAATCTGTTTCCGGATTAAATGGAATGTATAAATTAACTTCGTCCAGCTCTTGGCCTTTACAGAGTTCGAGAATGTGTGACAAAAATGAGAGGGGGCAATCCGTCATAACTACTAATTCGAAAGCTTGACAGCCAAGTAGTTTTAACTGTGCGAGAGTATCAACAAGATATTCCGCCTTTTTCCCTATCTGGACTATTGCATTGGCTATAATTGCCGGCACATCGAATTCGTATTTTATTGGAGTAAAGTTATCTGCTAAATCCTCTCTACATAGAAAGATCAGCTCATGTTCAAGTAAGAAGTTGAAATAAGATTTCAAAATTTCTGCTTCTTCCTGATCTTCGCAAATAGCTAGCGTTTCTTCAATGCTTGCTTTTTTTTGCTCTGCGATTATCGAATATAGAGATAAGGGTATGGTATAATAATTGCCCCTTTGCGGGTCGCAGATAAGTGCGCGGGTACTGCCTGCGGTAAGCAGGCAGGATGAAAACAACCGAAACACGATCTTGTCAGACATATCAACCTCTTCTTGAGATGTATTTGTAATATTTTTTGTATTTATATTCCCTGGTTCCGAAGCTTTTAACTTCCCGCGGTCCTTTGAACGGAATTTGAACAGACGTTGCTGTCCATAAGCGTACAGAGAAGGGAAGGCTCTCAGTATTGATAAGTAATCCTTCTTTTAGATGCATTTTATTATTCATGGCCTATGTTATTGGCTTAATATCTCAGCAATTCTCTTTTCCAGGTAATAATTACAAGGGTTAGACACCATGCCGAATTGTCCCACAGGATTAACTTCCAGAAATACAAATCTTCCGTCGGCAGTTACGATCATATCCAAAGAGCCACAATTGAGATCGATTTCTGCCATGAAAACTTTTACTTTTTGAGCGATTGAGGCAGGTAAAATAAATGGGACATTACGATTTGAATATTCGTGATCATAATTCCTAAAGTCAAATTGAGTTTTTGCGTTGAGTTGTGAAAATATTGCCATTGAATAAATTTCTCCGAGTATATAAAACACACGTAACTCGAAGAATTTTTCAACATAAGTTTGAAAAAGTGTAGGATAAAAAACTTTATTGCCTTCCTGGATGTCGCTTTGCCGTACCTCATTTGTCAGGTTACGGTAGCACTTTCCATCGTGGGTGAAAGAGAACATTTCATTTATGCTTTTCGTTATCAAGCTGCCTCTACCGCTCTCGTCACTGAATCTTTCAAGATCTTTTTTTTGTGTGGCAATTAACGTGTCAGGAAGGTCGAAACCAGCCTTCGAAGCAACATAATGATAGTAGGTTTTATTATTTTTAGCGCTCAAATAAGAGTTGATACATTGCTTTTCACTTTGCAAATACCGATGGACAAATTCCATCACATTATCAAGCTCTTCTTGTAAATATTGGTGCATATTTTCATTCACCAAACTATGATTTGAAATCTTACCAGAAATATACTGAGCTCCATAATGTAACCAGCCACGTCGGTACCAATAAGATTTTACTTCAACCAAATTCAATGGTTTCCCATTAATCGTGATAACTAACCCTGCAAGTTGATTGCCAGCAAATTCAAGGCAATCGAACCGGACTTCATCGTCCTCGTTAATCCTTATCCACGTTATTCCGAAATGGTTTAGCCACTTCAAGACTTCTACAGTACTAGCATCCTGATGTTCTGATAAAATGAGTACCATGATTTAAGGGAATTGGTAATAGTAATCAGGGAGGTTGTACTCTTTTCTTATTTCAGATTCCCTCTGCTCCAGATCAATCAAAAATTGACGTGGCCCTTTATCTTGCTTTTCCGTACGAAGGATAAAATCGGGTACTCTTCGCAACTCACAAAGGCCTTGCTTAGCACCGGCCTTGATTAGTTCGAGATACCATTTCCGTCGCTCGCGGTTCCCCTCATGGGCGAAAAGAAAAAATTGCTCATTGTGAAGGCCGGCACCAATTTCAGCTGAACTGAATATGTGCCCCGATCTCTTATACACGTTGAATTGTTCTTCTAAATTATTTTCGTTTGCGATTGCAAACTCTTCTTTTCTTTCTGGTGCTTTAATATTTTGCCCTCTTATATATTGGTCTTTCAGTAACAAGTGCCATAGTTCCATTGAAGCCCGCCTGTTTTTTGGCTTCTCCAATCGCTCATAATGTTCGAATACTAACTGTTCTACTTTTTTCCAATTTTGAGAATTGCTCAGATATTCCTGCATGGCCACGTTGTAGCCTACAGCATTCATACACGTGGTAGCATTATAGGTGCTGAAAGTACTATCGGCGTATTTAAGCGTAACTTTTAGCATACTGTCGCTTTTAAAATGGCTGCCTATAGCATAATACGCCCCTACCAAATAGCAATTGACATCCGAATTGAGATAATCCAGGTCGTATAGCTTACAAGTCTCTATTATGTCAGCATATTTTTTCTGATTAAAAAGCGCGTTATTGATCGCTCTAAAGGAAGCGGTAACGCTATCATGGTTACGGATCTCTAACTCGCGCCTGGCAGTTGCACTATCTAATTTGTATTGTTTTACGCTATCAATTGTAATAAACGTTTTTAAGTTCTCTTGAGCTGCAGCTTGCGATATCGGTAAAAGAACCATGAGGCAAAGGTTTTTGAGACGCATGACTTCGAATTGGTGTTAAACGCGCCTGCCCGATATTGGCAGGCGCGTTGTGTTATTTAATACACATTATTACTGGTAATCGCCTGCGGAAGTGTTGTCGAACATCTTAAGGCTTTCGCGACGTATCGTCATGTTGCTACCGGGCCATGTAGTTGTGCAATCAAAACGACCTTCCCCTGTGCAGGAATAGGTATAAGTGTCTGTCACTACTTTGCCATCTGCAATATCGGAGCTCGTCCTGGAGGAGCCTCCGCGGATCATGCTTAACACCTCGTCACCTACTTTCGTCTTGGTGAAAAGGGCAGAATTCATACTTTCCAATTTGATTTTTTTCATCTGAATATTAAAATGTTAGCTTGTCCCATTTCTTTACCGCCTATGGGAGCATTCGTTCAGCGTGCATCTGTTTTAGGCAGGTTATTGATGCCATCCTGATTGTTGCGGCCGCTTTCAATTTTTTAGAAATACATTTAATAGTCAATCAGAGTTATGCCTTTTTATTGAGATTTAAAGGTAAATGTGGCAAAGCCAAACTGACATTCCCGGATTAAACTGCCTCGTGAATCGGTTGTGTTGAACAGCTGTGAATCGAATCTACCTGCGGAACACGCAAAGAAGTTCAATAGAATGTCTTGTATTTACACGACGCGAATTAGTTTGTATAGAAAATAATATCTATCAAATCGTCACAAATATTACTCATAAACCCAAAACAGCAGCAGGTAGATATACCTGTTTTAGCTTCAACTTGTTCATTGAAAACGTCTGTTTTGCAAGCGTTAATCTTTGTAAAGGAATCAGTACTAATCCATTAACACTGGATAAAAGTTAAGTATCTGAAATATTTAACCTGAAAAAATTACAGTCAAAAACCTGGTGCTTAAGCCCAACCTATCATTATTTTTACCCCCGAATTTAAAATTTACCCGGCTAAGAATAGCCAGGTCTAACCAAACACCGCGTGCACGAACTAAACAATCAACAATCAAATGCAGCATGTAACAAGAATGGCCTACTGCAAATAGGGTAAGTGATATAAACTACCAGATGCTAGTTGTTATAAGAAAAAAGAAGAAGCATCAGGAACTTTGAATGAATGCAACCAGTTTTTAAATGCAACCGGATCTTTAGGTTCAAAATGCACAATGTTGCCGTTTTGCAAAAGGATCGAATAGGCTCCGGCAGTTTCCTGGAAGCGCTTCAGAGATGTAGCGGGATAGCCAAAGCCTGGGAATGATGCGGCCGGATCGACCCTTAATTGAAAAGAAGTAGAGATATAAGTTTCCATATAATTCTGTTTAGTTTGGTAACTTCTTTTAGAAGATGAGGACAAAGTAATTTGGCTTTCCTGTCATAAAAAAAATATTGCGCTAGATAACAGGAAATCGAGCCAGATAACGGTTTTTTGAGCTGAGTAACGTTTTTTTAAGCTGAATGACGCGTCATTCAGCAAACCGAAATGCTTTTTTGGTCGAAAGCAAGGTAATTTTACTCATTAGCTAACCAAAAAAGCACCCTTTATGAAAAAGAAACAACCCAAAAAGCTCGACATTAAAAAGATTAAGATTATTCAATTACGGTCCCGGTCGAACCCAATAAACGGCGGTGCAAGTGTTCCACTTAACTGCAATTTTACCGTTGGATGTCCCGCGACATGGGGATGTCCATAATGAAGCGATCATATTTATTCAATTCAGCGCTACCGTTCCGGTGGCGCTGAACTAACCCAAACACCAAAGATCATGTCCAGAACTAAAGAGATAACCATTCATATTTCTCTGTGGATACTGTATATCACTTTTGCGATTTTTGTTTACAGATCATATCTAGGGTCTACGCAATCTATAGTGTTTGAAACAACTGGGTCATATTTGGTGCTGATCGGTCAGTTCTACATTAATGCATTTGTATTGCTACCACTGTTTTTAGGAAGAAATAAGATATTCATTTATTGTGCTTCGGCAATTCTCCTTTTCCTTTTTAATTTTACTGTTAAGTACCTGGGAGGCGAGTTTTTACTGCCTTTCATAACAGGCAAACCTTCTTCTGTGTCAGAACTGCCTATCGTCCATTTAGCGCTTGTATACAGCTGGCAACTGTTGCCTTTCTTTATGTATTCGACAGGTTATTGGCTTGCCAAAAAGATAATTCGCCAACAAAAAGAAGCCCGGGTAAGGGAACAGGTGAGGTCGGAGAATGAAAAACTAAGACTCGAAAATGCCGCACTTCGAGCCCAGATCAACCCGCATTTTTTTGTAAATACTATGGAATATTTCAGGGTCGGAATTGAAGACACTCACCCTGAAATTGCTGAGGGTATCGCCGCGATGACCACCTTTGTAGGTAATAGTATTGTGTCAACCGACGAAAGCGGTAGGATATCCTTGTTCAATGAGCTAAGGGCAATGGACAGCCTAATCACCATTTTCAGACAACGGTATCCCAATGCGAATATTGAATATACAAACAAAGTCTACGACGATATACTGATAATCCCCCATGTACTGGTCGCGCCGGTTGAGAACGCCTTTAAACATGGCAGCTTCACGGGTTCCAACAATAAATTGGCCATACACATTGAGCAAACAGAAGAGGATTTAATCTTTAGGGTCTCAAATACGAAAGGTGGATTGCAAAAGGACGAGTCAAGGGGAATAGGCATGCGATATATCAAAAGTCAACTGGATAAATTTTATCCTGAACAATATTTCCTGAAAACAGAGGATAAAGAAGGACAGTATAACCTATCTCTTACGATTCAAAATATAATGACACATGGCGATTACCTGCTTTATAATTGACGACGAACCCGCATCAATTAAAGTCCTGACGCGGCTTATAGAGAAAACGCCAAGCCTCCAATTGGTAGGGGCGACGACCGAGCCACATGATGGACTAAAGTTTCTCAAGGCCAATAAAGTTGACGTGGTATTCCTTGATATTGGCATGCAAAAAGTTTCGGGGCTTGAACTGGTCGAGATGATCGACAATCGTGTCGTATTTGTAACGGCAAGTGACGGCCTCACCAATGACGCGCTTAGCCATCCCAACACAATTGACTACCTGGTCAAAAGAGTAGAGTTCGATCGTTTTGTCATCGCTGTTAAAAAGATCGAAGCAAACTTTCCTCAGAAAGTAGACAATACCGGTTTTGAAAATGAAGCTGCTTATCCGTTTTTAACGGATGCGGGAGTACAAAATATAGCCTTCAGCAGGATCATTTATATAGAAGCCAAGGGCTATTATACTTCCGTCTACTACGACGAAAGCAGCTCAGCAAAACTTACTCTAAAACTTAAAGACATAGAATCAATTTTTCCATCCTCCATATTCGCAAGAGTCCACAGGGGCTTTATTGTGAACAAGAAAAAGATCGTTAAGACAAAGTATGACGAGGTGGAATTAATTGGTGGGATAAGCCTGAGTGTGAGTCGTTCTTACAGAGACAACCTTTTACTATAGCAAAATTAAACCTCCGTCGTAAGATAAAATCAAAAAATGGATGGCCCTACAGCCATCCATTTTAAATCGCCGCGACCTATTTATGCAGCCTTCTTCCTGATAACAAGATGCCTCAACTCCGGATCATTGGACATCCGGTCCAGCTCAATATCTATCAGGTCTTCGATCTCCCGTTTGATGCTCATGTAATTATTTTGCACCATTTGCTCGTCCACCTGCCTTACCAGTGGTAAGGACTTATAGCCTTTTATCTCTGCATTAATCGCATCATGATCGTTGATAATTGCTGCGTGAAATGCCTTCAATTCAATTTTATTATCGGGATCATCGGCGACCATGCCCACAAATTCGCCCGAAGATAAAGAAGAGATCCTCGAGGGTGGAACAGCCGCTTCGAGTTGCGTAGATTTGCTCACGCTGGTGTCCTGGCTATTGATCGAAAGGCTCTGCCTGTCCTGCATGATCTTACCGATCCTGTCCGACAAGGCCTTAGCCGTGTCACCGGTAACCTGGCCGGAAATAACATTGCCGACAATACCCATGATCACATCCGACTGTTCCCTGCCGTAATCTTTTCTAAGTTGCGAGAGGTCCTGCAGGCCCAGTGTAGTAGAGACTTTATTACTCCTGGCGGTGGCGATCAGGCTATCAATACCGTTTAAGTATATGGTGGGAAACTCGTCAAAAACGAGGCTGCTCTTAAGTTTCCCGGGTTGATTGACTAGCTTGATCAGCCGGTTGACATATAAGGATAGTACCGCGCCGTAGATCTGTATCTTTTGCGGGTTGTTGCCCATGCAAAGGATCTTTGGTGCGTCGGGGTTATTGATATCCAGCGAAAAATCGCGCCCGGAAAGCACGTAGTAAAGCTGCGGGGATGACAACCTGGCTATCGCGATCTTGGTAGAACCGATCTGGCCTTCCAACTGTTCGGCAGCATCGTTCAGGTAAGCCTTTACAAAAGGATTGATGTAAACAGCAATCTCCTTTTCAAGCTGCAGTACGCTAAATAAGCTATCGTAGTCTGCCTGCATGAGCTCGATCACATGCGGTAAAGTGCAGTAGATCCCGAACTTGTATTTGCGCAGAAACCAGATGATGGCGGTCAGGAAATTGATACTCGACTCTATGAAAAAATCCCCTTGTTTTGTTATCCAGAGCTTGTTTAGCCCTAACAGAATGGTCCTGGACGATTCCGCTGCATCGGTAATATCACTCATGGCTGCCGGGTCCAGCGGGTTGCAACGATGGCTTCTTTCCAGGTCGTCGAAGTTGATAAAATAACACTCGCTTTTGCTTTTATAAACATGCTTGTGCTTTAGCCAGGTATTATAGACGATCACCGACAGGTCGGGCATCTTGAAGTCGTAAACGAACATCGCAAAACCCTTTTTGATGTGCTGAGTAATGATGTGGCGGATCACGAAATAAGATTTCCCGGAGCCGGGAGTACCGGAAACCAGGATGCCCCTGAAGGGATTGATGATCGATATCCAGCTGTTGCGAACCTTGCTTTTCAGCCGGTATTTTGCCGGCAGATTAATGCTGTATTCATTTTCCAGCAAGCGCTCCTCCTGGGGGAACGTTTCGTTTTCGCTATTGAAAATATCGTGCTTCAGGTTGTTCTTGATGATCCTGGTCAGCATCGTGCCGCCCGACAATACCAGCAAAAAGCCGAAGCCGGTCAGGGCCATGTAGAGCATGGCAACGGCCTCAACGGAAAGCGAAAACCGCAGTAATAAGTAGCTGATAAAGTAGCAGGTCAGCCCGGTGATCAAATACGCGAAGCAGGTTTTGTAACCCATCTTCTCGTCTTTTCGGCCCTTTGCCCCAAGCAGGGAGACTGCCAGGAAGCCCAGGGCGATTAGCTTTGCCTTGTGAAAGCTGGAAAATAAACCGGTCCTGACAATATTGGACAGTACGCGGTCGGAGAAGGCCGACTGTACATGCCATAAACTAAAAGCAGCATAAAGCTGGTAATAAAAATGAAGGAAAAGGACGACCATAGCGATCAGCCTGGTCATGTCCACTATCTTCCTTAAAGCCTGTTCGTTTTCACCTGTCTGCATCACATTTGGATTTAAGTGTTGTTTATTTATTGATTCGTTTTCTTTTCTTGCGGCGTGTCCTGCGCAGCTCGTAGGGCAGGTAATTGCTGGTATATTCCGGTTGCAGGAGCATTTCGATGATGGATTTTTGTTGATCGCCGGGGGCTGTGGAGAAGGGATAAGGGCCGTTTACATTAGTGTAAATCCGACCGGCATCAGCGTTTTTGTTTGTGCTTTGTCGCTCTGCGATGGCCAGTACCGCCTGTGGTTTTTCCCGGATAAATGTTTCGGCAAGTCTTTCTGCAATGGCCTTTGCACTGTAGTTGCCCAGGTCGCTGCCGTTGAATACAACCTTGTTACGGTGGTCGACATAGGTCAGGCCATAGATATAGCCGTCTTTGTTTTGTCGCAGAACGAGGTCCACGCCGGCCTTCTTCAGTTCCTCCTTAAGGGCAGTAAAATCAGTTACCCCAGGCTGCCGAATGGCTTTGTCGATGGCAAGACGCAGCGCAGGTTTGCTGCGCTGCCTTTCCACATCACTCCGTAAAAAGCGTTTCTCGATATCCGCCAGCTTTGCTTTGTAGGCAAAGGCGCTGGCTTTGATCGGCACGCTAATACCTTTACCATCCGGCCCGATCACCTTGTAGATCAGCCCACGAAAATTGTGTAACCGGCTTTCTTCCTGGCCGCCATCAGCATGAACATTATAAAGGTTGAGCACAGCATTAAGCTCCTGCAGGGAGCAGTATTTATACTGTTCCAATACCTTAGAAAGGACGTTGCCTATAGCCCTTTTGGTGCCGGTCTTTCCGTATTTTACTGCAGTGGCATCGATCGGGTTAAGCTTAAAAAACTCCTTCTTATGGTCAGCCCATCTAACCAGATCATACTTTTGTTCAAGGGCCTGCACGGCCGGCACGGACAAGCGTTTGCCAATGTTAAAGGTGTCTATGTTGGTCCCATCAGGCCTTACGCGCAAGGTCACAATGTGTACATGGGGATGGCCCGCGTCGAAGTGCTGGTAGAGCAGATAAGGCTGGTCGCCGAAACCAATAGCCTCCATATATTCCCCGCTGATCTGTCGCAGCTGGTCTTCCGAAAGCCGTTCTTCCTGCGAGAAATTCAAAGAAATATGGATGCCGGGAACCTTCACATCAGGGTGCAGCTGGCTCGTGCGCTCAAGCATATTGAGCCTTAAGAATTCAGAAAGTTCGTCGGTATTCAATGGATAATTAACCGCGTCCAGCAGGACCGCGGCACCCTCGCTAACCTTATTTTCATTATAAAAAAAGCTCTTGCGCAAGGACCTGCCGGGCTTAATAACGGCTATCATCTTCCGTGATCTTTCGGATCAATAACCTGATTTCTGCGATGTTTTCCAGGAGCATTTGGCCAGTTTCGGACTGGCTAAGCAACCATGCCCTGACCTGCGGATCGTGGTCGAAAGTATGCAGGCGATGTACGCTTTGATTGTAATTATTGGCAATGCCATTGAGCGTTTTGTTGAGCTGAACGAACGCTGTAAGCAGGCTGTCCATCGATAAATTCCGGTACGTTGCGATCATCGGTTTGCCCAGTAAAATGTTCCTGGCATACTTGCTGATCTTCTTTTCTGTGGTCTTTGAAAAGGCTTTCTGGAGCTGTAACAGCTCTTCGTTGGACAGGCGCAGGTGCAGCCATTTGTCCTTAATGATCTTCTTGTCGTTCATCACAATATCTTTTTCACGTTTACATAAAATGATTAAAAAGCATGGCCCCGCGAGTTCCGAGCATGGGGGCCCTAAAAACCCAAGTGATACTTGGGAACACCTTGCCGATTTCGCATGAAATAGGAAATTCCTATCAGCTACATGATCGTAGCATGCTTTCGGCCAAAAATGTTGGCTTATTGATTAGCGCCGGAGCTTCCGGCTTTTCTGTGGCAGCTTCTGGCTAACGGGATCGGTATGCTGGTGATACTCGTTGATGTCATCATAGGGGCTGAAAAGATGACTATAGCTTACCGCCTTCGGAATAGCCTGGGTAATCGCCTCGGTAGCCTTCAACCCGGGCGCGTTGCCATCCAGCAGTAAGGCAACCTCATTATAGTTCTGCAGTACCGGTAGCGCCCGCTCGACGAAGGAGAGACTGTTGAGGACGAGTATATCCCGACCAGGTTGGTCCCACTTGCTTTTGAGCTGCAGGTAGGAAAGCATATCCATAAAGCCCTCCACAACTGCGACATTGTTATATCCAAGACCGATGCGGGAGATATCCTTTGGTGTACTTGCCCCTTTAAAATAGCGGTTGCGCAATTCGTAACCGCCGGAGTCGTTGGGAAAGCCGATGGCAAAGTATTTTTTACCGCCGTTGAAATAATGAACCTCCTTACAGTACTGGCCGGCCAGAGAAAGAGGGATCTTCCTTTGTGTCAGGTAATCGGTCAGGCCGGCGTGCGTAAGCGATTTAACCAGGTCAATCGTGATCTGCGGTTCACTGCTTTTCGCAGCTACCCCCGCAAATGGCTTTGTACTTTGGCTGGGTCCATTGTTCAGCCGCAACAGGAAGTCACCAACACTACATTTGAAATACCGGGTGCCGAATTCCACCAGGTCGCCGCCTTTACCTTCACCGAAATCATACCAGCGGTTCATCGAAAGGTTGATCTTGAAGCTGGGTTCACCTTCCTCCCGGAACGGGGAATGGTACCAGGCGTTTCCTCCCTTTATCTTCTGCGGCTCATATCCCAGGGAGCGGAGATAGGCCACGAGGTCCATTTGTTTTGCCTGCCGGCAATCTATCCAGTTTGCATTTTCCATATCACAAATCTTTACCACTGCTCAAACTAAACAGTGATGCAAAACTATCCACGGGATATGGCAGAGCAATGAGTTAGGTAAATTCTACCTAAGTAAAGGAACAGGAAGCATTTTATCTTTGGGGCATTGTTTAGTGTTGACGAAAAAGAGATTATGATGAACAATCAAATGGAGATGCTGTACAGTATGCTGCTAAGCGTACCGGGCATGAATGAAAAAGTAAAGATCGATCTTAGGATCAGCCGTAACCATGTACTACTGCTGGCCCAGGTCATGCAGAGTGGCCTGAAAAAAGAGAACCCGGATATCGTCGGGCTGTTATCTGCGATGCCGGAAGGAAGCCTTGCTGAAATGCAGGCGCTGGTAGGGGACTGCTTGGCGAAGGCGGAGCTGACCGAGCTGAACGGCAAGCTGCTAACGTTTAGCAAGGCCGGTCAAGCGAGGTAATGGTGGAGGATGGCCAGATGTATTCTTGTATGAATGCAGATGGAATTTAATGGCTATAAAAAGCAAGGCGGGTATAGAGGAAATTCCTGAAGACTTGTATGTTTGTAGGACACACGAAATCCTCATAGCGGAAGATTGAAATGAAGAAGAGAAACGGTATGGTATTGCTAGTTGTCCTCCTGTTGCTGGCGCTTGTCGTGGTGTGGTATCTGTGGAGCCACAAAAGGAACCGTCTAAAGGCAGCGGCTGATGAGGCCCGGTACGAAAAGATCTGTGATACGGTCCAAACCATTTCCTCGAAGGTGTATATCAGTTTCGAGGGATTTCAGCGGAACGAGATCACAAACCTGAAGTACTTTCTTGTCCGGGGTCATCGGATTATTGCAAATACCCTTGTCCGGGAAGCCTTTCAGGGTAAGGACAATTACTATTCGGGGATCATACCGTTTGCAATATTCAAAAAAACAGACACTGTTGTTGTGCAAACCTCGGGAGCAGACCGCAGGTATTTCTGGGTTTCCGGTTTCCGCTACCGGCCTTACCTGTACAACGGGGCAATGGGCTACCTGGGTGAATGTGACTGTCGCCTTTTTGACGGCGACTACCTGGTAAACGGTAAAAAAAGTTACGGTGCGCTCCGCAAAGCTGATGGCATGAGGCAGAATCCGTTGACACCCCGTTAAAAAGCAAACGGTATAGCAAATGATCAACCCGCAGCCCCGACTTTGTTCAGCCCCTATACCATGAACAAGGACGGGGCTGCACCGCTTTCGCCGCCGCATGCGGGTCCAGGAGTGTGGCGGGGTAAATATAGTTTCAGGTAGCCGGCGAAAGAAAAAATGGCCCGTGCTTAAAAGAAACAGCTAATGGAATAGCCAATATAAAACCTGCAGCCCTGGCATTAAATCCCCATCACAAAACAGACAAGGGATTTAATGCCGGGGCTGCGCCAATTTTGCGGCGGCCTGCTTCTCCGGTACGGAGGTGCAGGCTGCCGCCGCGCTCAGGGGCTTATGCGGCCACAGACAGTGGCTGGGTGACACCAGTGTCCATGTTGTGAAAAAGTCCCCGTTTTGCGGTCATAGCGTGGCGAAAAAGGCTAAACAGGAGGGATGCCCCCATCGTGGCAATCGTGGAATTAATAAACAGGTCTTGTTTTTCCAGTGCTTCGGCCAATGAGCAGGAGGGTTCGCTGCTTTCGTCCTGGCTTTGGAGTAGTTCTTTAAACTCGGTGGTCACTTGCGGCAGGCTGTCCACCGTAATATACAATTCCGAACGTGGCTGCCGGATGGGCTTTACCGTAGACAGGATAACCTGTCCGCTGCTACGGGAATTACCACAATCCATCCAGTATAGCGCATTGTCCCTGCTTAATGCGTTGCGGTTTGCCAAAGCCTGCAAAATCTCCGCAATCTCAAACCTTGCCTGAGCGGTATCAACACAGCTTATGAAAAGGTTTGCCTCGCTGTGGGCGGGCAGCCGGTCGTCCGGCGTCCATGCAAACAAATTTTCGGTAGCCCGCCAATCCGTACCGAAAAAACGGTTGATGCGGTTCGTAAGCGCAACGCCTTTATTCATGCCGAGTTCGCTTTCGGCGAAAAGCTGCCTGCCGAGGTTGGCATCGCTCACCTTGTCGGGGTCAAAGGTCGTAACCTGAAAACCGGGGTGGCCAAGCTGGCGCAGTGTATGGTGCATACGGGCAAGACAGGTGAGCATCTGTGAGCCGGTACCGCCTGCCCCGATCAGGTTCACCTTTACGGGGTTGGTCGGTTCTAAAAAATATGGGTGTGTAAAATGCATATAGGAAGTAGTTTTCATCGGATTAAATTTTGAAGGGTGAACGGATGTTTGCGCAGGATATCAACAGGGAATGCTTCTGTCTTGTCCTGTAGGTTTAGGAAACAGTCGATAATATTGCCTTTAACGGGGCTGGTATTTCGCAGCAGATGACTAAAGCTGCTTGCCCAAAAAAAGTGCTCCCATGTCCGCATAAATTCCTCCATACCTGCTTCCGGCGGGATACGGGTCTTTGTCGTTCCCATACAGACCTTTCCGTCATCATAGATGTTAAAAAACGGGGCATGATAGATAACCGTTTTCATTTTTGGTTTACAGTCTTGTTTTAAGGCAAAAACCTGCAAGGCATTTTTCCCCGCTTTCCAAAGCATCGGGGGAACAGGGTAAACGGTATCGGTTAATCCCATGCTTGACGTAAAACTCAAATGCCTGTGAGCTGCGGGTGTATGCCATAACAGGTAGGCGTTGCTCCCTGCGGAGAGGTGCAGCACATTATCCGGCATTAGCCCCTTTGATTTCAGGAAATTGCTGTTCAAATCACCTGCGCTGTCCAGTACGGTAGCCAGTTGCCCTGCCTCCGCAATAGTCAACGGGTGGCCGTTGACGGCGCAGCCATTGCCATCCATACCGTAAGCCTCTACATAAACCTTGTCCCCTACATTTTTGCTTTGGTAGAGGATGATGGCAGCCTGCGGGAAATAGAGTCTGCCAAATTGTTCCGTTATATTGTTCATGGTAATTCTTCTAAGAGTGTTATCAATTCGCCCACAAGTCGGAGCAGGCGGTATTCATAGGTAATATTGTCATCGATTTCCTTCCTGCTATCATCCATCAGCAAATGACATTCAGGTTCCCTGATGTAACTATATTCCGCAAGGCAGTTATTGACATTGCTGAAAACACTTTCCCAAAGACAGCCTTTGGTGTCCGCCACAAAAGAGAGGTAGTGACAGGGCAGCATCACATGGTCATCATTGTAGTCCCCGTTGTATTCCTCTTCAGAGGGAATGGTAACGTGGCTGTAAATGCTCGCCTCGGGAAATTCAGCATATAGCTGTAAAAAATCCTTTGCCAATTTCCCACACCTGATTTCCCAATCATTCCGTGGCTGAAACGCTTTCAGCCGCCTTTCAAAAAGGCTCAGATTGTTTTTTTTCAGGATGATTTTAAACATGCGGTCGCCGATAGCCTCCGCCTTGCGAAATTCCTCCAGTTGCAACAGGTTCTCATCGTCGTAAGTTTCCTCCTCGAGCCACATGCCAACACAATCATACTCGCTGTAGAGATAAGTTCCCTCATCCCGGTAATAACATACCCCGGCCTCCCTGAACAGGTAGGAAAAAACCGATACCAACAGCATACCCGCTTTCCTGTTTTGTTTCAGGAGACAGCACAAAGGCAATACGGGGATATAGTAAAGGCTATGGCCGATATCGATATATTCCGATACGCAAAGGGCTGTTCCTTCGTCGGAGATACAAAGCCTGCGGTAATGCCGTTGTTTGACCAACTGCCGTTCGGCATCCCATAGGCTTAGCAGGACATTGGCGGGGTAACTGTATTCCGATACAAACGGCTCAACGTGATACAAGCCGCACATCTTTTCATAAGAGCGAAAGAATGCCGCTTCTGCCTGCTCTTGCGGGGGCAAGTCCCTGCCCCCTGTCTGACACAGGGGCAGGAAAGATTGCCTTAAAAAACCATCGGCAGGAGTTCCACTGGGGCACATTGCGGCCTGTCCTGTAACGCCTGTTCGGCATCCTTCGGGCTGTGCATGGCCTGTAGAAAATGGCTGAGGTCTTGATGGAGTTTGCATTGCTGGTTGTTTATGGGTTTGACAAATACTTGCTTCTTCTTTTTCATAAGGCTATCCTTTTGTGCCGATGGTGTTGACAAAACGGTACCTGAGCTGGTCGTCCTGTACTTCCGGCCCCTCAATGGTTGCGGTGGTCAGTACAGGATAAGTATGGCTGTAAAAGTCCCTTACCCGTTCTTTGGAAAAAGAGGGTTCAGGGTCGGTCAGGGTGAGTTCCGTTCCTTTTTCGGTCATCAGGAACACACGTTTCAATGCTGTTGCTACTAACATGATTTCAAATTTTTGGTGAACGGTTAAAAAAGACTTGGGGCGAAGTGGGCGGAAAGTGCTTCCCTTTTTTGCCGGATTTCTTCGGCATGTTCGGGGTACAGCGATGGGTCAGGGACTTTCATCCAAGCCTCACGGTGCTTACCTTCTGCTTCGAGTTCGGCAGCTTTCTTAAGCCCCTCGTCGTATTTTTTTTCTTTTTCGCTTTTGTTCTTTTCTTCCTGCGCTGCTTTTTCCTTTGCCATTTTTGATGCTGCCAAGGCGACTTCCTGCTGTTTCAGGTAAACCTCCATATTGGCAAAGAGGGTGTCGGTAACTTTGAGGGGTTGCCCGATATTGCTAAAGAAGCTGCTGTCAAAATCTTCGGGGCTACCCTTTAGGTTAAGGGGCGGTATAAGCTTGGCGGCATCGTCCCCGCACTGGTCATCACTAAGGCGAACAGTAACCACCATATAGTTTTCACGGGGCTGGGCAATGGCGATATGCAGGTCAGCTTTAAGACCCAATGCGGCAAGCTGTTTAAAGAATGTTGTTTCCATAATTTTAAGTATTGATTGAATAATTGATTTTGCAGGCAAAGCCTGTTGTTCGCCTGCTCTACAGGTCTTTCTTTTTGGGTAGCTTTTGCAGCACCGCATTCAGGTCTTGAGGGATGTCCGGCGGGAAGTCCGAGAGATTGATGTCTGCCCGTTTTAATGTACCTTTTTCAAAGGCGAAGGTGATACGGAATGCCCTTGCTTCGCTGATAGACAGTATTTCCGCTTTGTTTCTTTTCAGTTTAAAAAAGGCTGTCCATACGGCATTCTCGAAATTCATGCCCGAAGCCTGTTCTATGTGGCGTTTATAAACTTTGCCGTTGCGTTTGCGTACCGACATGGTCAGGGCAAACTCATAACAGATGATTAGCTTTTCCATAAATTTTAGTTTGTGGTGTAATAATTACGGCGTGGCTTTTTCCTGCGGGCTTCCCGTGGCCGCTTTTGCTGTGGCCTGTGCGGGAAATGATGACAAATAGCAGGGTGGCGAACAGTAAAAGCCAAAACAGTTTCTTGATTATCCACAAGCCAGCTTGCAATAGGATACCGTTGCTGTAGCCTATTACCCGCACAGTCAGAATAAGCAAGATGACGATAAGCCATGCGACGTGAAGTGAGGATGCGTGATTTAATGTATTTTCCATTTCCTTTAATTTTTAGCAATGTGGTCAATAGGGAATCGATGAGCTTTCTGCAAACGTTTTGTAGATAGTTTCAACTTCCCGTTCAGTTTGGCAGGCATTAAACTGCTGCACCAGACTTTCAATTTCTCCAATAGGAATTAGTGGGGAAAATTGATACTCCCAACATAAATCCTTTAACCTAACCCTAAGCCGATAGGGTTTAGTCATATTAGCCTGTAGCTTCATCGCCTTAATAATTAGTTTTTCATCTTTGGTACATTGATAGCGGTCTTTAAGTTGCAACATGCGCCAGTACCTTCCGTACCGTGACAAAGGGGTTTTGCTGAACTTCTTTTTCTTTTTTGTCCTCCGGCGCAGGTCGTCCTGAAATTCCGTTATCGTATAATCCGGGTATTCGATGCACATGTTATGAAAGGCAAACAGCGGCTCTTTTTTAAATAGCCTTCGTGCTTTACGAAGCCTGCGAATTTTAAAAAGCCGTTCCGGACTAAATGTTCTACTGCTCATCATCTTTGATTTGTTGATTTGGGCTAATTGTTTTGGATGAAATTGTTATGGCCTTCTTCCTCAAAGAGCATCTGTACGGCAAGCCTGAATTTCTTTTCGCCTTCCAGTGCCATCGCATAACGCAGCACATATTCGATGCTTATTAAAGCCCGGAAGCTATAGAAGAGATTATCACTGAATACTGCCGCGCTCCTGCCGATATTCCTATGGGCGGTTTTCAATGTGCCTGCTACGTCCGTTGCTACCTGTAGCCAAAAGTTGGCAGTCAAGATGGGGTTATCCCATTCCTCTTTAACGATGTCCGTGTTGTTGAGCAGATAATGGCAGCCATCGCTTATCGCTTCTGACATCGGCTGTATGTGTTCAGGGAAAAGGGATGCCAGTAGTTTTGCCTTTTCTGTATTGTTCATTTCTTTTAATGATTTCATAAAGAATGTATTTAGGGCAGCCCCCGTAGGGACTGCCGTTAAGGAATTAGTTCAATTGAAAAATGCCGTTGCCTTTGCGGGTGTACTGGTCGCACAGGTCAAAAGCTATCTGTGTCCTTTTCTGAGCGTTACCGCCTAAGAGGATAGATTTTACTTTCGCTTCGCTGTTATCGTATTCGCAAACGTTTTGGAAGTAACCCGTAACCGCATTGTATGCGCCGAACACCGTGCCCTTCGTGGTTTCCAATAGTTGAGTGTCGCTGGTCATGGCGTATTCGAATACATCGTCACAGGTATTCTTGAACTTGGTGGATAGTTCTGTTTCCTCGCCAATGGAAAGGCTGTTGTAAACCTCCTTGTTCGGGGCAAGCGCCAGTTGTATCAGTTTTTTCACCTCATTGTCGGTGATGCGCACTTTTGCCCATTGATTGAATATCGTCTCTAATTGTTCGCCCATGTCGCAGGCGATACCCATAATTTTGTGGGCATTTTCCAAACGCTCTTTGGCGTTCGCCGTATGGCGGATGCGGACAGCACCGGTCATTTTACCCAATGCTGCGCTCAGGGTGTTGGCGCAAACGATGCGGATAGGCGTAAAGGCTGCGGTAATACTACCGCTACCGTCATGGGAAGTGGTCAGGAAAAGGTATTTGCCGATATAATCATTGCTGCCGACCTTGATATCGTCGTCTAATTTGGCGGTAATGAAAATACGTTCACCCTTGCCCAATGCCCCGGCGGTTTCGTACCGGACACCCTTGCCACTGCCTACGATGCTGTCGAAAAAGGAAAAGGCGTCACGGTTCTGTACTATCTCGTAATCCTTGCCGACTACACCGAGCACGTTATTATTATCCGTGCGCAGGGTAGCGTATGCTGCAGGGACTTCGATTTCCTCGCCCCATATGGTTTCGCCACTGCTCGATATAGCAATACGGTCATTCTTCGTATACAAGGGTGTTTTAATGACCTCATAATCCAGCCCTGCTAATTGCATCGCCTCTGCGGAGGTGGGGTGTTCCTGTACGATTTGGCCTAAGCCGTGCCAGGCGATTTCCTTAACGCTGAAATAGCTGTATTGTCCTGTCTGTTCGTTGAAATTCAATTGATGTGCCATGATTTGAAAATTTGAGATTTGAAAATTGATTAGGAGGGATGAGGTTAAAAGGGCAGGTCATCTTTGTCTTTGCCCTGCGGTTGTACCTCCTGCAAATCGCCAGCACCTGCGTTATCCGCAGCTTTCGCAGCGTATTTGATAATCTGTATATCTCTAACTTTGAAATTCAAGGCGGCGCCAATTTCATCGGTGTTGGTTCGATAGATACGTGTCTTTATTTGTCCCTGTAGCAGTACTTCTGTGCCTTTGCGCAAAACCTTTGCTATGGCTGTCCTGCCCCAATAGGCGCAGGAAAAGAATGTCGGGTTCTTCACCCATTCTGTAGCGCCTTTGGGTTTGTAGTCCTGATTGTCTGCGATAGAAAAGTTTACTACCACCTGTCCGCTTTCGAGCATTTTTACTGTGGCATCTGCGGTGAGCCTTCCCGTTACCTGTTGCATAACTTTGTTGTTAATGGTTAAAAAATCTGTTCATTTCTTTTCTTTTTGGCCGGCTTTCCCGTGTTTATGTTTTTTGGGAGAGAACCGGTAAAAAGAAAGCAGATACAGGGGGTGCCGGCCGGCCGTGGAGAACAATAAGTCCTTTGGTGCCGGGGCCGGCAGGACCGGCATTATGTGTTCGCAGCGGGCGGCGGGCAGCCCCATCTTAGCTGCCTTTTGGCCGGTTCGAGAAAAGAAAATGGCGCGGTGAGGCGCCAAAGAAAATCTTACAGGCTTGGGAATAGGATGATCAGGAAGCAGGGGAGAAAAGAGTAAGGAAGTCAGGCTATACGACACGCCCGTAGCAATGGATAATCAGAATAATGATTGCAGAAAAAAGGGAGAATAAAAAATTGCTACAAGAGCCCTTCATCACTAAAGGAGAAAAAGCCTCCGCTGGTGATAATGATATGATCTGTGACCTGTATTTCCAGGATCTTGCCCGCAGCCTGGAGCTTATGTGTTATACGTTTGTCACATTCGCTGGGCTTAAGGTTCCCGCTGGGATGATTGTGACAAAGAATGATCCTCGCCGCACTGGCCTTTAGCGCTGCCGCAAATATGATCCTCACATCGGCAACCGTGCCGCTGATGCCGCCGCTGGAGCATTCGTAAATGCCCAGGACACGGGAGGCAGCATTCAGGAGCATGATCTTGAATTGTTCCTGCAGGTGCATTTTACCGGCATTCCAGTTATCCCGGAAAAGCTCATAGGCATGCAGGGACTTACCGATCTCCGGCATCTCGCATGGCAGTAACGTTGGGTTATAAGAAAGCTCGATCTCGGCGACCACCATCGTTGAATTACTTTGAAAAAGTTCCATAATTTCTGAATTGAGGTTAAAGAATGAATGATGGAACAGCACCAGGTAAGGCCTGATCAAGCCGTGAAGGAAACGGAATAAATAGCGCAGCGGTTTATGCCGTAGTCTTTACGGCGCTTCAGAAAGGCCTTGCCTGATTTTGTGATATGATTGATTCGATACCGCCACCCATTCCCGTTAGGGATAGTAGTGGAAAGCCCACAGTCCCAGCCATCGGTGGGGACGAGGACTTGCAGCGGATAGCCCGGCCCGAAGGGAACGGCCAATATAAAGTCACTATAGACCAACGACAGTGTATAATGATGCGGCACTTATGGCTATTACTGATTTTCTCTTAACTTTAGAGGTTAAAAAATGAGTTCGTCAGAATGGAAAACAAAAAAGTGTTTATATCCTATAGCTGGTCAACGCCGGCGCATGAAGATTGGGTGGTAGAGTTAGCAAACCGCCTGGTACAGGATGGTGTTGATGTGGCTTTAGATAAATGGGACCTTAAAGAAGGGCACGACAAATATCACTTTATGGAATCGATGGTAAAATCACCTGATATTTTTAAAGTATTGATCATACTCGATAAAAAGTATTCCGAACGTGCGAATGATAGAAAAGGAGGCGTAGGAACGGAAACTATGATAATAAGCCCGGAGCTTTATAACGATGTCGTTCAAGAAAAATTCATTCCGGTCGTTACAGAAGTTGATGAAAACGGGAAAGCCTTTCTCCCTGTTTTTTTAAGTGCAAGAATATACATTGACCTTTCGGACAAAGATCATTTTGAAGCTAACTATGAAAAGCTTCTAAGAAGTATTTTCAGCAGGCCTAGCTTAACCAAACCAAGTTTAGGAAAGCCACCAAAGTACCTGTTTGATGATTCTCCTATCAGGTACAAAACAACTGCTATGGCGCGTGGTCTTGAAGCCTTATTGGATAAAAATCCATTCAGAGCCAACAGTTATCTAACCGATTTTCTTGAAGAATATTTTGAGAATTTGAAACAGTTCAAATTAGACCGAGTAGCAAGTAATTCCTATCTTGATGTTGGAGAAGCCGTATATAATAAGTTTAATCAATACAAACTGCTTAAGGCCGATTATATCGACTATATAGGCAGGCTGATAAAAAGCGGGGTCCTTTTCGATCACGATCTCTTACTGCACTTCTTTGAGCGTTTGCCCATGTTATTATCGGCATGGGAGGATGATAGCTCAAATTTGCCTTCATATAGTTATGACCATTTTAAGCTCATTATTCATGAACTTTTCCTTTACACGGTCGGCCTGGCATTGAAATATAACAGCTTTCAACTTTTGGCAGATGTTTTTCATTCCAGGTATTTTATAAAGGATAAATATGCAAGGCCGCAGGAGTCGAACAATTTTACAAAATTTCGCTATTACTATGAAACAATGGACCAGTTTTACAAAAAACATTTCGGCAGGAACTATTATAGCCCGCATGCTGACTATATTACGATCAATGTTCCTGAAGGTGTCTCACCAAGTCTCATCGTAAACGCTGACCTGCTGTGTTATTATATTGCTCAACTGAATGACTGGACTTGGTTCCCGATCACCTACATATATCGAAGGGATGAGAGGGATGCTTTTGATTTCCTTTCAAGACTGGTGTCTAAAAAGCACTTTGAAAAAATAAAAGGAGTCCTGGGAATTGATAACATCGACGTTTTAAAACTTAAAATGCTGGAGATAAACGCACAAGGTAAAGATCGTGGATATACAAGTGGTCTTGCAGATCCTATTCCTGGTTTTAACTATTATATTAAAGTAGATGATATAGCCATTTCTGCATAAATTTTAGATAAAAATCGGGAAATACGTTCAGGCATTTCTGCAGATGGAGTAAGTGATAAATCGTGATCAAATAAAACCGGCCTACCTTTGCATGGATGCAAAGAAAAATATCCCAAGACCCGGCGATCCTTGCCGAAGTCGAACGACTAAGAGTATTTTTTGAGACAACGCCGATCCTGATCTCCGAATGGCGCGAGGGCTGCATGGTGGTAAAAGACATCCCACAATTTATTAGGCTGGAATTGAATGCAGCCGCCACCTTTAACCCCAGCCATCCATTCAATCCGCCGTTAAAGCGCCTGCAGCAGTTGGAAAAGGCTATTCAAAACCAGACGGGGACATCATCGCAAGCCATGTAGGCCGATTCATAGTTCTTAATTCAGGAAATCGAACTAAGGAGTTTTGGCCTTTAGGTATACGTTCAATACCTCTCTGACATAGTAATAGGCTCGTTGTTTGGACCTTAACCATACAATTATCAGCGAGGGAATTAAGACAATATAATATCTCCAGTCATTATGATTTTCTATAAGTAAAAAAATTGTGCCTAAGAGGGTTGTAGTTAACAGCGCTCTGGAAAATGCGTACAAAGTATTAAAATCCTCAACTCTTGTATCCTTGATGCCATTTACAAGTCTTACAGCAATTAAAAATAATTCATTGTTGGACGCATTGGGGTTTCCGGCATCAATCAGCAGTAATGCTTTTGCTTTACTGCCATGATAGAAATTGACTTTCCAGATGTTTTTTCCATCGAGCATTTTGGAAGAAGGTTTCCCACCCCAAGTCATAAAATAGAATCCTTCAAGCCAGCTGGAAATAGTGTTCAATAGATAACCCAAAAAGAATGCAATGGCGGTATACCCTATAACAAAGTCGTTGTCATATTGCAGGTTAAAGAAATTAAGTAATACTAGCAAGGCTAAAAAACCGGGGACCAACGAGGAAAGTATATCGTAAGCTTTGAAATTCATATGAATCTATTTTGCGGTTATCTGAAATAAACCATAAGCATCCAGTTCCTTAAAATAACTGGGCGCTCCCCAGTCCCTGCTACGTTTTTGATTATTACAATAGTAGTTTGCAAACGTTTGATTCTTAACGCAAACCAGTAGCCTGTCTAAGTTTGTGTTCAGAATAACATAACCAGCTTGGTTATTCGTGATTCTTGTATTTCTTGACGAATTGTAGTTGCCATAAGCCAAATGCTTTGAACTTGCATTGCCAAAAAGAGTTACCTGGGGATTTAGAACTTTAAAAAACTCATAATCGCGATCAGAATCCCGGCCATGATGAGGGGCAAATAAAACATCTACATTGGTAATCTCTTCTTTGTATGTGTTAAGGATATGATCCCATGTGTTATCATGACTATCACCTGCAAAGATAATTTTCCACTTACCGCCGTTTTTTTTGGGTGGAGTAAAAAGGAGTACATAAGATAAGTCATGGATATTTCCCTCGTTACTGTTTGCCAATTGTAGCAATTCCTTTGACGGTGCAAGTATTTTGATGTCATCCTGATTCCAGTACAAACTGTCGTCAGTATCAAAATAGGTCAATCTCTTTGTTTGAGAATATTTTCCGGCACGTAAAGTTTCGTAAAAACTCCAATCTGCTCTATTGAATTTATAAGGAAATTTAAAGCTCTCGATTTCTTTGTTATTATCTGTATCCCACGTGTTTGCAATATTAAATTCCGAATACAAATCTCGAATCCCGTCAATATGGTCCATATCGGGATGCGTTATTATAAAGCGAAAAATATTTGAGATGCCCAGTTTCTTCAAATAGTCAATTGGATTATCAGGAATCTTTTTCTGGCCGTAATCAGTTTTACCAGGAGGAACATTTGTGCGATTAAGCATTTCCTGTCTTGCATTTGAATTTTTCACAATAAGCTCCTCCTGTGTATCATCTTCGTTATAGGCATTACTGACGTCAATCATAGATATCCTACCGGAATCATGTTGAATAATGTTGCAATCTCCTTCTAGGACATTTAAAAAATGAATTGTTGCCATTTGGTTTAGGTTTAATGGATTAAAGATAGTAGTTACTTATTTATACGCAAATATCACGATGCAAATACACTATGCATTAATTGCTATTGTAGTACATGATTGTTGTTAATTGAATGAAAATCAGTACTGTATATCGTGTTGGCCACTTTTATTTAGAATGTAACTTCATAAATCGGTATGATCACTTAAAATTCCTTCCACCCGGGAACATATCCATCTGCACCGCTTTTTGAACCGGCTTTTTCTGTCGCGGATCGGGCCTATCTTCGCCACGTTCATCAGCGCGGGCCAAGGTTGGCACCAATGGGTCTTCTGTATGCGTTTCGCTTAGTCGCGACAACAGCCCGGAAAGGTTATAGCAACGGTGAACCATCACATGCGTTACTTCGCCTTCGCGCTGCAACTGGCCTTCTACCATCAGCAGCTTTGAGCTTACGATCTCCCTGCGGTACCTGTCAAAGAGCTTTTGGAAAACGACCAGGTTGGCCGAGCCGGTTTCATCCTCGATGGTAATAAAGCAGATCCCGCTCGCGGTACCGGGCCTTTGCCTGACGAGCACAAGACCGGCAACCCGGAGCAACGTACCGTCCGGCCATAAGTCCAGTTCCTTTGTAGAAAGGATACGTTGCTGGTATAGCTGCCGCCGGACAAAGCTGACCGGGTGGGCTTTTAAGGATAAGGCCATCGAGCTGTAATCCTGCAATACATGCTCGGAAAGCGGCATAGCCGGCAGGGTTATATCCGGCTCAAAAGCGCTTTCCGAAGGCTGCCCGGCAAATATGCCCTGCGGACGATCTTTTAAAGAAGATACCTCCCAAAGCGCTGCCCGACGGTCCAGGCCGATAGAGCGGAAAGCATCGGCGTCGGCCAGCAGTTCCAGGGCGCTTTGCGATATACCCATGTCCAGCAGCGAGTGGATATTGGTAAAGGGCGCGTAGCGGGCCGCAACCAAAAGTTGCATATCCTCCTCTTTCAGTCCCTTTACCTGACGAAAGCCCAGCCTGACGGCGTGAAAGCTACCAGCAAGCTCTTCGAGTACGCTATCCCAATCTGAATAGTTGATATCGACTGGCCGGATTGTTACGCCATGATCCTTTGCATCCCGGACGATCTGCGCAGGCTGGTAAAATCCCATCGGTTGACTGTTGAGGAGTGCCGCACAGAATACATCCGGGTAATAACATTTCAGCCAGGAGGAAATATAGACCAATAAGGCAAAAGAAGCCGCATGGCTTTCGGGGAAGCCATAGCCTTCAAAGCCCTGCAACTGTTTAAATACCCGCCTGGAAAAATCTTCCTCGTAGCCACGCGCCACCATACCGTTGACCAGCTTCGTTTCATATAGATGTAGCTTACCATTGGCTTTAAAGGATGCCATACTACGCCTGAGCTGATCGGCTTCGGCTGGTGTAAAGCCGGCAGCAACGATCGCTATTTCCATTGCCTGCTCCTGGAACAGCGGGACGCCCAATGTTCTTCCCAGTATTTCTTCCAAGTCTTTTGATGGATAGACCACCGGTTCTTCCCCGTTCCGGCGCCGCAGGTAGGGGTGGACCATATCGCCCTGGATAGGTCCCGGCCGTACAATGGCCACTTCGATCACCAGGTCATAAAAACATTTCGGGCGCAGGCGCGGCAGCATGGACATCTGCGCGCGGCTCTCGATCTGAAAGACTCCAATGGTATCGGCATGGCTCACCATCTCGTAAACTTTTGGATCATCCTGCGGCACATTGGCCAGCGTTAGCTTACGGTCGTAACGTTGCTCCACCAAATCAAAAGCCTTACGGATCATTGTCAGCATACCCAGCGCCAGGACATCTACCTTCAGGATGCCCAGGGCTTCGAGGTCATCCTTATTCCATTCCAGCTGCGTCCGGTTCTCCATCCGGGCATTGAGGATGGGGCAGATATCGGAAAGCGGGTTCTCCGTAATAACAAAGCCACCGGTATGCTGCCCCAACTGCCGGGGAAAGCCTATGTATTGCTGAGTCAGTTCTAATACTTTCAGCAGGTGCTCATCTTTTGGATCAAAACCTTCGCTGGAACCGGTCTTGCCGGCCAGCCAGTCTTCCGTCAACTCATAGCCCGATTTGGAAAGCCGGTCCACCGCATCCACGGACAAGCCCATTGCCTTGCCTACATCGCGTACCGCACCCTTCCAGTGCAGTTGGGTAACCGTTGCCACGATCGCGGCGTGCTCCCGGCCATAGTCCTCATAGATGTACTGCATGATCTCCTCGCGGCGCTCGTGCTCAAAGTCCACATCGATATCGGGCCATTCTTCCCGCGCGTCCGACATGAACCGTGAAAAAAGCAGGCGGGACTTCATCGGGTCCACGGCGGTAATCGCCAGGCAATAGCAGACCGTCGAATTGGCGGCGGAGCCGCGGCCCTGGTAGAGGATACCCAGCTCCTGCGCCTTTTGGGTATATTTATATACCCGCAAAAAATAAGGAGCCAGCTTTCGTTTTTCGATAAAGGCGAATTCAAAGTCCAGCTGTTTGCTGATCTTCTCCGGTATGATTTTCCCATAACGGAGGTGTGCACCTTCCAGGGTATATTTGACCAGCCGCTCCTGCGGTGTCAACCCATCAACGATCTTTTCTTCCGGCTCGATATATTTCAGGCTGTCCAAAGAAAAAGTACAGGCATCGGCAAGGACCCGCGTGTTTTCTATCGCTTCGGGATATGCCCGGAAAAGGCGCTCCATTTCCTCCTTTGGCTTCAGGTAACGCTCAGCGTTCTGAAAGAGCAAGTAACCGGCATTATAGATGGTACATTTCTCCCGTACGCAGGTAACGATATCCTGCAGTTCCCTGCGACTGCGGCAGTGGTAATACACATCGTTGGTGGCTACCATCGGGATATTTAGCAGCTCCGAAAGTTGCGACAGCCGGTACAGCTTTTTCATATCGTTACCGGTATAGGAGCGGATCGTGCCGAGGTACAGGTCCCGGCCAAGCTTTTGCCGGTACTCTTCGAGGTGTGCTTTAAAAGCTGGCTCGAAATCAAAGGCGGCATTTAATTCGGCAGGAGGGATAGCAATGAACTTGATGCCCTCGGCGTGTTGGTAGACATCCGATTTGTATAGCTGGCAATCGCCTTTCTCCGTCCGGAGGTTACCCAGGGTAAGCAATGCCGATAACCGGGCATAAGCATCCCGGTCTGTAGGATAAGCCAACAAGCTTGGCCCGTCCAGCAGGTCTAGCCTACAGGCGGGGATCAGGCGCATACCTTTTTCTTTTGCCGCGACATGGGCGCGGACGATACCGGCCAGGGTATTATGATCGGTAATGGCAATCTGTTTGTGACCCAGTTCAAAAGCCTGTTCGATTAGCTCTTCCGGGTGAGAACCGCCGTGCAGGAAGCTAAAATTGCTGGTTACCTGTAATTCTGTATAACTCATAACAATGTTATTTGATCAGGCAAAAAAGCCATGAATAAACCATTGGGGATCGCCCTCATCATAATGGCCCAGGCGGAACAGCCAGTACCGCGCCCCTTTATCATCCTCGACCTGGTAATAGTCCCGGTGCAGGCTGTTTTCGATCCACCATTCCTGTTCTATACGCTCGGGGCCGTCCGCCCTGGTGATCTTATGTACCGTTCCTTTGTAGATAAAAAGCATCGGCGGATAATCGGGTATGGGCGCCGCTACCTCTATGAGTTCGGGAACCGGCAGCAGGTGTACCGGCCGAGGCAGCTCCGTTCGCCAGGCAGTAGCTGGCTTTTCGTCAAGGGAGACCGCAACTTTGACCGACCGCTCCGGCCAGTAATGTTCCGCGGGCAGGTAACGGTGAATGATATCCATACCGCCCCTGGCCGTCATGCGGTCCAGCAATTCGGCTATCTTTTTATCGGCCTGCTCCCGGCCACTTTGCCACATGGTTTGCTGCACTTTGGAAAGATCTTCCACTACCGGCGCTTCCAGGATAAATAGCTCGATGCCCAGGGCGGGCGCAATGGTCGTGACCTTTAGTTCAAAAAGGCGGAAAAGGTGATCGACGTTACAAGAGGCAGCATTGGTGCCGATTTCGATCTGCTGCAGTTTGCCGTCAATACGATAGCCTTTGAATACCGCCTTACGCAAACCCTTACCTTCCATGACCAGCCGTTTGCAAAGCGTTTCCAATAAGCGCTGTAAAGCGATCTTGATACCCGTAGCCGTCCGAATAGGCTCCTGGCTGGGCAGGCGCTCCTGGTAAGGTTCAACAGGCCGGATCGGCTCTATAGGTTCCTTTAGCTGCCCGAGGGCCTGGTCCAGCCGTTCAAGCAGCAGCGGGCCGAAACGCCTGCGCAAAACATTGCGCGGCATTTGTATAAAGCTGCTGATCCTGTAAAGGCCCAGCTTTTGCATCCGTTGCAAAGTAGCCGGTTCCAGGCGCAGGGCGGCAGGTGGTAAGGGCAGCAGGGCTTCCAGTTGCGCGCCTGCGTCAACAAAGGGCGAAACCTTGCCATAACGGCAAACTGCCCAGGCCGCGCCAATGGTATCGGCGATGGCAGCCCGCGCATCGTAACCCATATTATTGAGCTTGGAAAGTATGTCTTTTAAATAAACCTGCTCACCGCCCCAAAGGTGCGCGCAGCCTCTTATGTCCAGGATGAGGCTATCCGGCAGCGCTACGGCCACGACAGGCGTATAGCGCAGGCACCATTCGGCCAGGTAGGCCAGCAGCTTCCCCGCCAGCTCGGACCGGTCGTCGATCACCACCAGGGAGGGAAGCAGCGCTTTGGCGTCGGCCACTACCATACCTGATGTTATGCCCGATGCTTCCGCAGGGATACTGGCGGCCCTGATGACCATGCGGCCGCGTTCCGGTGCAGCCAGGACAAAGGACATATCCTTTAATTCCGGCTGACGGGATATAAACCTGTCTGTTGTCAGGTGAGGAAACCATATGACTACAAAACGCCCCGCCATTGCTATCCCACTTTTTGTAATGGTTTGTGCGCGGTTGCCGCGGCCCGCCTGCGGCTATGACGAAAGCCACCATTTGCCCATTGCATGACCCAGGTGCCAGGCCTGCCGTTGCGAATTTTTATTAATTCCACCCGCCAGCTTGGGTCGCCGACACCGGGCAGGCCGTCCTGCAGGGTACCCGGTAATGAAGATATCTTCCAGCGGGCGACAAATGTATTGGTACCCATGTTCCGCGGCTGATACCGATGGATAAGGCCGGTCACCCGGCTATGTTCGACTGCCAGTTGGAACCTGCGGGATTGGGCAAAATCTATTTCGGAAATATCGCCGAAGACAGCGGCCAGCGCTTCGCATTTGAGCGCTTCTTCCACCATCCAGAGGATATCAGATGTTTTACTGAGGTCGATAAAAATGACCTTTTCGGGGTCGATCCCGAAAAGGCGCAAGGCAGGCGGGAACAGCGTGCGCCGCGTGCTGATCCAAAGACAAATACCGCCATCCCGCATCAGCCCGCTAAGCAAACCCGCGATAAAGCCGGTGGTTGCCGCGGCATCCTCTTTTGTAGCGCTCAGGAATTCATGCACAGCGCCACAGGGAAAGGTTTCTCCGGGGAAGGCTGCGGTCATTGGCCCCAGGTCAAGCTTCAGGCGCTTGCTTTCATCAGTCAGCTTAAACCCCTCCATAGCAAGGATATCTTTTCGCAGCCTTTCGATCACTTCACTTTTCATAACGATGCTATTTGTAAATCCGGATAATTTTTTAATTTTGTCACCAATGGTGACAATTTGTTGTTATCAATAATAACATTACAAAATGAATAACCAAAAAGTTTTTTTTTCCGTTAACATCAAATTCCTCCGGGAACGTAAAAAATTGAGCCAGGAAGCTTTGGCTAACCAATTGGCATTCACCCGTTCTAAGCTGGCCGCCATTGAAAGCGGTGCAACCAAAGCGCCACAACCTGAGGACCTGATCATGATCTCGGAATTTTTTAAGATCAGTGTCGATAGTTTGTTGAAAGTTGACCTGGGCAAACTTGGAGGATTGAAAATGCGGGAACTGGAGGCCGGCAACGATGTCTATATGACCGGCAGCAAGATCAGGGTGCTGGCGATCACGGTTGACAAGGACAACAAAGAAAACCTGGAGTATGTACCGGTCAGGGCAAAGGCCGGTTACCGGGCCGGGTACAACGACCCGGAATTTATCGCCACGTTACCGAAATTCAGCATGCCCAATCTTCAGGGCAAAGGCACTTTCAGGATGTTCCCCACTACGGGCGATTCGATGCTGCCGATACCGGAGAACAGCGAAGTTATCGCGCAGTACATCGAGGACTGGAAAGCCATCAAGCCGGACACGCCCTGTATCGTGATCTTAAAAGGCGACCAGGAGTTTGTATTCAAACAAGTTACCGTACAAAATGATGGGACATTACTGCTCAAGTCGCTTAACGACCTGTTTGCTCCTTATACGGTACAGATATCGGAAGTACTGGAAATATGGAAATACTATAAGCACCAAACCAACGTATTACCCGAAAAACCGACGGAAGTGCAGGAAATAAAAGTCATGATCGACCAGGTATTGCAGGAACTGAAAAAGAAATAATCGTTTTTTTTAAAGTAAAAAAGTGGTTATAGTATTGGTTTGTAGTCGACTTTATTTTAAAATTAACGGAAGTATTATTTAATTTGCTATTAGAAATATGAAGCAAAACTTACCGGATTCCGATTCCACTTTTAATGTTTCCCAGGAGCAACTGTCGTTGGCGCTCAACCAGGTTTCGCTTGGCTTTTGGGAAGTTAATCTGGTGGAAGGGAATTTTATGGCTTGTACCGATCAGTGCAAAAGAAATTTCGGGTGGGATACGAAAGAGACATTCCGCTATGACGATATGCTGGACTGTATACTACCGCAAGACAGAGGCGGTATGCAGGAACGGGTAATGCAGGCGATCATGAATAATGAAGCCTACATAGCACAATACCGGGTGAGGCATCCCGATGGCAGCCTCCATTGGATTGAAGCGCGTGGCATGGTAGCTTATGAGAATGGGATACCTCAAAAGATATCGGGTACCACCCAGGACATTACCGAAAAAAAAGACCTTGAAATTCTACGTGACGAAATGCTCAGCGTAGCCATGCATGAACTGAAGACACCGCTTTCCGCAGTCAAGGGATCACTACAGATCCTGGAACGCCATCTCGACGGGCAACCGGAAGACCCGATAACCAAAATTGTTTCCAGGGCGCTGAAGTCAACAGACAGGATCACCAGGCTCTTGGATGAGATGGCGACCCCGATACTCGCGAAAGGAAAGGAAATTTTCCTGGATAAATCGCCATTTGACCTCGAGAAATTAACGCATGAGATCGCGCAGAACGCGGTCATGGTCCATCCGGAATTAAGGATTACCGTTCACGGCCCCCAAACGGGCATCCTTGTCAATGCCGACCCATACCGAATCGGACAGGTACTCACCAACCTGATCAATAATTCCGTAAAGTACACCAAGGAAACGCCGGAAGTTGATGTATACTTAAATGGGAGTGAAAATGAAACATCTATCATTGTGAGCGACCAGGGTCGCGGTATCGCAAGCGAGGACAGAAGGAAGGTATTCGATAAATTTTACCGCGCTGCAAATACCGGACCTGTTGAAGGACTGGGTATCGGTCTTTTTCTATGTTCAGAAATCATTGCCCGGCATGGTGGCAGCATTGCAATCCAGGAAAAAAGCACTCCGGGAACGGATATCATTTTCACATTGCCCGGCTAAATAGCAGCCTTGTTTAAAGATATTGCGTTCGCATAAATTATTCCGCTACTGCTTCTGCATTCACCAGGTATTTGACTATGCCGGTTTGTAATAATACCGCTACGAACTCGTGTCCCATTGATATTCCAGATTTCATTGACATAAAGGATCAAAAGAATTACATAGTATTTCGACGCGTCGCCCGGCTTTATGTTTTTAACAGCTGATACTTTGATCGAAAGGGCAGACCTTACAACCGCTTAAATTTCCTGATTTTTAGAATACTCCCGGAAGTAGCCTCCATTTGACCTTGAGACAATAGTCGGTATAGCCGGACAGGTTTTTTTTAAGAAACCGTTCCTCGTCCATTAACCTGGCGATGATGACCACGAACATCGGCAGCACTGAAAGTAATGCCCACCAGGAATTCAATGCAACAGGCGTGCCGAGGAGCAACAGTAGTGCACCGCTATACATGGGATGCCGTACAATAGCATAAGGCCCGGTAGTGATCACCGTTTGCGCCTTGGCTACTTGTATGTTAGCTGCCGTAAATGTATTTACCGCAAAAGTTTTAAAAACAATATAAAAACCGACAAGAACCACGGCATCGCCAATGATGTACAGATATTTCGGCAACAAAGACCAACTGCAGCGCCTGTCCAGGCCGGCTACGACATATATTGCGATAAAGGCAAGCTGTGCAATAGACTGTATGATCTTCTGGCTTTTTTCCTTTTCTCCTGCCGGGCCGGCACTTAACCGCCTTTTCAGTAGTTCCATATCTTTTTTAACCAGGTAACCTGTGATCGCAGCGCAACAGAGAAAGAACACCGATAGGTAAACCCAGCCCGCCCGGTAATGCAGCGTCCCTACAGCACTAAAAAGCACAATACCCATGACGACGATCAGGAATAATAAACCGACAAAAGCCTTTAATATGGTCTTGTTCATAATAAAACCTGTTATTGAAGTTTATAACAACCGGATGGTCCATTGGTGTTCAGATCATTTAATGCCTGCATCCAATACCAGAGCTAAAGGAAATAACAATGGTGTTTTAAACTGGCCCGAAAACTCACCTCAGATAAACACCAGTAGAAAAAGCCTCCAATTGGAGGCTTTTTCTGTGTAACAACTGTAAAGTCTATTTCGATTCTCCCTTCGAAGGATAAATGTCTATACGTGTTCCATGTACAGCGCTGAGATAGGCAAGTTTATCTTTTAGAGATTGCATTGTTGCCTCGATATCTTCAACAGAAATATGGTTTATATCGATTGTGTTGAGTTTGTCTTGCTCCATTATGGCTGTTTCCGTAGCTATTTTTTTTGCTTGTTGAAACTTAAGTTCTGCATCTGCAGTGGTATTCAACGCTTCGGCTTCTCTTTTCCGAACTTCAGCTTCCAAAAGCCTTTCAGCAAGGAGGCGCTTCTCGTTAAGCCATGGCGTAATAAACTCTATAAACCTTTTCCATGCAGACTTTACCTTTACGGATGAGCCATTAGGTATACCGGTATAGCGCTCTATCTCAGTTCGAATAACGGGATCTTTTATTTCATGCATGGCTCATCGTTTTCGAGGTTGAAGATTCCGGTTAACTCAAAATTTATTCCTGATCCACCCATCATACGATTAAGCAAAGACAATTCAGATAAGATATCCGCAATCTGTTCATCGGAAGCTGTCCCTCTATCAATATCAACATCGACTTTATCGATTGGTAAAGCAGTTGAGATGTTCCAAAAAAAAGGCCGCTGTTCGGAGATTCCATGAGGAAGCTTCCAATCTTTCCAATCATCGCAAACTGAATCTGCTGGCCCAACTATAACTCTGGGTACGTCGTCAATATCTTCAGGAATAAGAGTGCCTGTATCAAAAAATGTCGGGTTAAGCTTTTTATATTTTATGCTATAACCGTTCTCCGTAAGGGCATTAACAACTCGAAAACCTTTAAAGGCCGCAGCTATCTTCGCGATATCTTGATCCGAAGGTTGCTTTGGAATATCCTCTGCAATTTCGCTTGTGTTTTTATCAGGTTTCTTTTTGCTCATATCATTGTGTTGGTGGCGACATGCCTGTTTATAAATAAACTGTCAACCTAAAATTCGATAATTATAACAAAAGAGGGCTCTTGCAGAATTGATACAATAAACGACGATCTTTTAATTTATAGGGATTAAAGATAATGAGGTTTATGGGGCTTTAAATTGCACAGCGGCTCACCTGAAATTTCAAATTGCATGGATATTCAAATGCCACAGGTTTTTTATTGATTTGATCGGGCGACCTTGTGTTTGGAATATGGTTATGCCGCAGCATTTTGTTCCAGCCATTTTTTGAACTGTACGGCACGTTTCTGGCTGATGACAGTATTTGTACTCATATCAGGATGCAGGCGCAGATCAAGCTTACCATAACTCAGCAAGTCAAAACCCTTGCAGGCTTCGCGGTTTACGATCAGTTGCCGGTTCGCACGAAAGAAATTATCTTCCGGCAGAACCGCGGTAACTTCATCCAGCGTCTCCTCAATGAAATATTCCTCGTTCTCAAAAGTGCGGAGCTTATTCAGGTTCTGATCCCGGTAAAAGCACGCAATGGCGTCCATCGGTAGCAAAAAGTTTGTTGCGCCTTTGCTCACCTGGTAAGTTGCACGCTTTGGTTCCGATATCGAAGTATGCGGTATAGAACGGATTAGTTGCTCGGCTTGCTTCCAGCGGGCGAAAAAGGAATAAGCGACATAATAAAGGTTGATCATGACCAGCAGTGAGACGATGAACTCGAAATCATAGCGGATATAAGAAGTGTGCAGGATGTTAACCCCGCCGCGTAGCTGAAAATATGCCCAGGCCAGCAGGAAGGCCAGCAAAGCCGGTAATCCCAGGCCAGCTACCAACTGCATACCGGCACGCTGAGCTGGATGCCGGTTCCAGTCAAAGTTGTGGTCAAGCCGTATAATAATCCAGCGCATCAGGGAGAACAAGACAAAAGCGATGACGAAGCTGCCGGCCAGCGCCAGGTAGTAGGACTTCAATAGCAATATTTCGAAAGTGGATCGTGGATCGCCATAGACCACGACAATATGGGCGCCGATAAGACAGGCGGTAAGTCTGAATATAAGATCGTGGTATTGTACCGGCTTTAGGTGAGCTTTCATTACCGCGGATGTTTGCATGATATTTCTCCTAATATAATATTTTTGTCAAAAAGGAAACTTGGGTTAATCTGTTTAAAACAAACGACGATAGATTTGCTTTATTGTTAAACCATATTCCTTTACTATGACACAACAACCTTTTACCCAGGCGGGTGTGAACGCCAAACTCAAAGAACTAGCTTTACTACCCGGCCCAGAACGATTAAGACAGACCGACACTTTAACTTCCAATTTCAGGGGCTGGATGGCCCAGCATTTCAAGCTTTCGGACCAGCAGAACAAATATCTGTCCGGACTTGATGAACGGTTCGTCCGCTATACCGCCGCGCAGCTGTACGTTGGTATCAATTCAGATGTACCTGTCGGCGTTGTCGTCCCAGACCCGAGCGACCCGAGGAGCAGCAAGCTGACATTAACCGACGGCTTCGCCCAAGTAGGTGACGATACCAAAGGTGGCTATGCCTTTACAGGAAAGGCTACAATAGTTTTTCGTTACCAATAAATTTGGGAAGGGACTGCCATTCTGCTTTACCTTGTATGTTAAAATAATGGGAGGCCAAAAGGTTCTCTAATACGATTTAAGTACCCCTTCCAAAACAGCCTGATCGCGTAAACACTACCTGCCAGCACAGGTAAGAACGAATCATAATTGATTTTTGAAAACTTACAAAAAAAGGCCGCCATTTGGCGGCCTTTATTAAAAATATCTTGTTCGATTACCTTATTCGGCTACGGCACCCGCATTTACCAGGCTTTCGGCTATGCCTGTTAATGCTTCGTCGGTTGCTTTTTCGTTATCCAGTGTTTGCTGTAATAATGCTGCGACGTCCTTGTGTCCCATCGTGGTCGCCAAAGTACGCAACCCGCCATAAGTTGCGATCTCATAATGCTCTACCTTTTGTGCGCCTAGAATCAGCCCGCAATCACGGATCATGGTATCTTTTTCAGTATCCTCAATGATGCTGCTGGCTTCCGCTAAAATACCGGCCATGGCATCACATTTTTTTGCTGCAGCTTTTTCTCCCAGTAGTTCAAATACTTTTTCCAAAGTTTCCACGTGTGTTTTGGTTTCACCCAAATGTTTATCAAAGGCCGCAGCAAGTTCAGGGCTGGTCGCTGCTTTCTTCATTTTAGGTAGCGCCGTAACCAGGTGCTTTTCCGCCCAATAGATATCCTTTAATTCATCTACAAAGAATTTGTGGAATTCGGCGTTTCCCATTTTGCCGGTTTTTGCTGTTGTTGTCATAATATTTCCGTTGTTTGTTAAACTTTATTTTTGTTGTTTTGATAATCGCTCCACTGCGCAACGCCTGAGGGCTCTGCTTTTTTCTCTTCCATACTTTTCATTTTGCTCATTTTCTTATCGAGCTTTTCTGTGTCTTTTACTTCCTTGCCGAAATCATCTGGCAGTTTGGTTTGCCCAACCGTTTCCCTGGCTTGCGCAATCGGGTCTGAAACGTAAACCCAGTTTTTATCCATGCCTGGTATTTCGCCTTCGTTCCAGGGGCCTTTTACTGTACCCGCAGACATGTTATAGACGTTTTGTAAAAACCTCGGATCTGCAGCTAATACGCCCGGCGGGAAATTATCCGAGATGCTGTTTAAGGCAGCTTCGAACATTTTATAGTGGGTTACTTCGCGCGTCATCAGAAATGACAAGGTTTCATGGATATAGGTATCATCGGTGAATTTCATCAGGTGCTCGTAAACCAGTTTGGCCCGGGATTCTGACGCTAAATTGGTGCGTAGATCGACTGTTAAGTCACCATTCGAATTAACATAGGATGCGCACCATGGAATGCCCTGGCTATTGCGAGGGGTTACCCCACCTCCGGTAATAATGGCAAACTGTGGGTTAGCAGATAAGGCCGCATGGATCACACTTTCCTTTTCGGCTTTGCCATTCATGGCGACCATGATCTCGCTTTGTTCGGCGGCATCTTTGAGATCACCATTCACTCCTTTGAGCAGCATTTGGATAGTAGCCCCAACGATCTCCAGATGACTGAATTCTTCTGTAGCGATATCCATGAGCATATCGTATTTATCCGGGTGCGCAGCTTTCGCGCCGAACGCCTGAGTGAAATATTGCATTGCTGCGGCTAGCTCTCCATTCTCACCCCCGAATTGCTCCAATAATAAATTGGCAAAACGTGGGTCTGGCCTGGATACCCTGGCATTAAATTGTAAGTCTTTTACATGATGAAACATGATGATCGTTATTTAGCGGTAAATGGATGGTAGTTCCCAGAATAAATCCCGGTGAGGAGAGTTATGATGTGCTAATACAACATGTCCAGGCCGAATAAGTTTTAACCATAGCTTAATTATTTATATAAATAATTAAATCCGCTTATGTAATCATGTCAGACAATAGTATCAATGAATATTTTATCATGCTCCAATAGTTGCAATTTCAACAGGTGTCACCTTAGAGGCTTGCAATGGCGTACATGGGAACAACAATAACAAAGGAGCTCTCCATCTAAAGGGCAGGCACACTCAATTTTACTTAGCAATAAATTTGCAAAGGGCCTTTCGTCTTGCTATATTTAAAATTCCAAGCAGCGGAGGGCCCTATGGCGGGATATAAAGATCTTTCAGATAAGGAATTAATAGCACTGCTCAAAAAGAGTGATGAACAGGCGTTATCTGCGCTTTACTTTCGGTATTGGGATAAGCTATTTGTTAAGGCCGCCCAGAATACCGTTAAACCGGAAGATGCTGAAGAAATCCTGCAGGATATATTCATCCGTCTTTGGGAAAGAAGAACAGAGCTGGAGATCACACATAACCTTTCTTCCTACCTTGCCGTTGCAGTTAAGTATAAGATCATCGACTACCGCGCAAAAGCTCACCGGCTGAATAATAAAATTGCCTTTGCTTCACTCGATGAAGCTACTGAGGCAAGCGTACTTTCTACAGAAGACCTGCTGCTTGAAAAAGAGTTATGGCAAAGCATCCAGCAAACCATCGACAAGTTGCCCGAAAAATGCAGGATCGTTTTTAAGATGAGCCGCGAAGAAGGCAGGACCAATAAGCAGATCGGCGCTGAACTCGAAATCTCTGAAAAAGCTGTAGAGGCGCATATTTCCCGCGCGTTGAAAGGTATCCGCAGTAACATTACTACTGCCAGTGCTGTATTACTCATGTACCTTATTGAAAGCAATAAGTAATCCACGTCCCATTCTAAACCATTCTTTCCGATATCTGTGTAATGCTGTTAATATTATTTTCATAATTTCTTTACATGGATGTAGGGTAAGCCAAAGAAATGCCGACTATATAAGAAAAGCACCTTTATGGCGGAACCCTATAACGAAGCGTACATTAACGAGCTGGCAGATAAATGGCAGCGGGGAACTCTTACGGAAGAGGAACGGGCGTATTTTAACCGATGGTACGATCGGTGGCGCTCGGGCGAGATCGAACTGCCGGAGGGCTATGCCAGTAACCCGCTGGAAATACGCGACCGTAACCACCGGATGATCCTGGAGCGTATCCGTAATGAGAATAAGCGGCCGCCTTTAGGGCTGGAGCTATGGCAATGGGTGGCTTTGGCAGCTGCTATAGCATTGGCGATCGGTGCCGTTACCTTATATCCTATTTTACAGATCCAGCAGCGACCCGTTATCGATCCACAAGCCAGCCAACGTACTATTCGCCCCGGCAGTAACAAGGCAACCCTTACCCTCGCCGATGGGAAAGCCATAACGCTTGATGATGCAAAAGCTGGTGTCA
Organism: Taibaiella koreensis; assembly: GCF_003545715.1. Taxonomy (GTDB): domain Bacteria; phylum Bacteroidota; class Bacteroidia; order Chitinophagales; family Chitinophagaceae; genus Taibaiella; species Taibaiella koreensis. The sequence continues at coordinate 128,283 of NZ_QVNU01000006.1, read as the reverse complement.
TCGCCGGGCAAGGCGCTACGCAGATCAGCAAGACCGGCTCCGGCATCGTGGCTTATCAAAGCACCAAGGAAGCAGGGAACGCACCAATTTTATATAATACGATCAATACACCCAACGGCGGTACTTACCAGGTCGCTTTACCTGACGGTAGCCACGCCTGGCTGAACGCCGCATCATCCCTGCGGTTCCCAACAGCATTTACCGGTAGCCAAAGAGAAGTACAGATCACCGGCGAAGTTTACTTTGAAGTCGCCAGGGACAAAGCCCATCCCTTTGTTGTAGCAACGCCGGGCCAGACCATTACCGTGCTCGGAACCCATTTCAATGTGAACGCCTATGCTGACGAAAAGAAATTTACGACGACGCTCCTTGAAGGTTCGGTGAAGGTTACTGTCGGACAACAGGTCAAGATCCTAAAACCAGGCCAGCAGGCTGGGGTAAGCAATGCCGCCATTCAAATCTCAGATGCAGATACGCAGCTTGCCGTAGCCTGGAAGGATGGCCGGATCGCATTTTCCCATACGCCTGTACAACAGGTGCTTCGAGAAATATCGCGCTGGTACGACATCAGGATACAGTATGAAGGTGCCGCACCCGACTATACCATTTCCGGTGAAACGCCCCGTAATGCAGACCTGGATGCCATTCTAAAATTATTGAAGAGTAGCGACGTGCATTACAAGCTTGCCGGACGGACATTAATTATCACGCCATGAAAATAATCAACCCATCATAAACCAAAACAGTTTGCCTATGCAGAAATAAGATTCGTTTAGTTAATTAATAAGTTCCCCAACATAAAAATGGCCGCCCGGTGCAACGAACACCGGCGGCCGAAGTTGGGTAGCTCACAACACCTAACAGAGTTTAATCACTATTCCAACAAAAACAAAAGTATGAATTTAAAATTATGCCCGGCGCACCCTTTGGGGCAAAAGCGCTGCGGTACTTCATCCCCATTACTCGTTATGCGGCTGATCGTTTTCCTCACCCTTTGCCTCTCGCTACATACGACCGCATCGGTAGGCCAGCAGATCAGCCTGAACGTAAAAGATGCTTCGATAGAAAGCGTATTTACACAGATCAAAAAGCAAACCGGCTATACGTTTTGGTACAGAGACGACGCGTTGAAAAATGCGAACAAGGTAACATTATCACTAAAGAACGTCAGCCTGAAAACTGCACTGGAAGCCTGTTTTAAAGATCAGCCTCTTAGTTACGAGATCGTTGGTAAAACTATTGTTGTCAAAAGCATTATACCAACAGCTATACCACAGAAAAAAAATAATGCCAAAGAAGATAGAAAGGTCACCGGCACTGTTACCGATACCACTGGTACTACAATTTCAGGTGTCAGTGTACGCGTAAAAGGTACAATGCTCAGTACCGTAACTGCCGCCGATGGAGCTTTTAGCCTGGTAGTCCCGGAAAAAGCTGTTTTAGTATTTACTTATATCGGCTTTGAAACACTGGAAGTGTCCGGCGATTATCCAAGTCCTATTAAAATTGCACTTCATAAAAGCTATTCAAAGCTTGACGAAGTAAAGATCATAGGTTACGGTATTACAACCCAAAGATTAACTACTGGTTCCGTAACCAAAATTACCGGATCGGAAATAGAAAAGCAGCCCGTGTCTAATCCAATTCTGGCACTGCAGGGGCGAGTTCCGGGTCTGTTCATTACACAATCAAACGGCCTCCCTGGCTCTGGGTTCAATATTTTGATTAGGGGCAAAAATTCGATTTCCCAAGGTACCACACCACTCTACATTATAGACGGCATACCATTTGACGCATCCAACCCGACTCAAGCAGTTGCCACCGGGCAAATGAATATTGTCAATCCGTTTAACTCAATCAATCCTGGAGATATTGAAAGTATAGAAGTCCTCAAAGATGCAGATGCGACTTCGATATATGGTTCCAGGGGAGCAAATGGCGTTATCCTTATTACAACTAAAAAGGCCCGCCCGGGAAATCTAAACGTTAATTTTGATCTTCGCACTGGCTGGAGCAAGGTAGCGCGGTCGCTGGATTTGCTAAACGGGCAGCAGTATCGTGCCATGCGTCGCGAGGCCTTAGCTAATGACGGCGTTGTGCCGGATATCAATAATGCTTATGATCTTGTTGCATTTGACACTACTATCGTAAATGATTTTACGAAAACACTGATCGGAAGGACTGCATCGACTACCAATGCCCAATTACGAGTTTCCGGTGGTAATGTAAATACACAGTTTACTGCAGGCGCTAACTTTTTCACGGAGGGGACGGTCTTTCCTGGTGACTTTGGCAGTAACCGGAAATCGATCAATTTCGCGGTTAGTCATTCTTCTACGGATAAAAAATTCAATTTACAGCTATCCTCAAGTTATGCCTATAATCAAAGCAAACTCATCCCAGATGATCTTACACAAAGGCTTCCCATACCTCCTTACGGCTTTACCTTTAAGGACCCCAGTGGAAGATTGATATGGACCGGGGCAGCGGAGTATTACGGCAATCCTTTAAATGTCACCTTAAAACATTACAATGGCTTTACCGATTTGGTTACAACCGGTGTGGTGGTTAGCTACCGACTACTACCTGGCCTGGTTCTTAAGGCAAACGGCGGATATAACTTATTGGATTATAATGAGAACCTAAATAATCCTATCGCTGCACAAAATCCAGTCAATAACGTAAAAGGGAGTGCAAGCTTCGGACATACGCTTACCCGCAACTGGAGCGTCGAGCCGCAGCTGCAATACTCAGGTTCCTTTAAAAGTAAAGGCCGGTTTGATGCTGTTATTGGTACCAGCTTTCAACAAAACGAAAGCATCAAAGACTATATGGCCGGTTCTGGCTATGTAAGCGACGCGCTGATCAATACGATTGGCGGCGCAGCTACGATAAAGGCACGAAACGCTTATAATTTATATCACTACAACGCCATTTTCGGTAGACTCACCTTAAACTGGGAGGATACTTATCTACTCAATTTTACAGGTCGTAGGGATGGTTCTTCGCGATTTGGTCCCGGAAACCAATTTGCCAATTTTGGTTCGATAGGCGCGGGATGGATCTTCTCGCAGCTTGATTTCTTTAAGGAAAAGCAAACCTTTTTAAGCTTTGGAAAGCTTCGGTTGAGCTTTGGAACCTCGGGCAACGACCAGATTGGAAATTACAATTATTTGGATAGTTATGCCCCAAGTACGTTAACCTATCAACAGGCACTCAGTCTGCTGCCAACACGGCTCTTTAACAAAGATTACAGCTGGGAACAATTTACAAAATTAGAGGCGGCCGTTGAATTGGGCTTTTTTAATGACAGGTTTTATATATCGGGAAACTATTACCGTAACCGAAGTGATAACCAGTTGATCGATTACTCTCTTCCCGGGCAAACCGGCTTTGCTTCCATTTTATTGAATTTTCCAGGCAGGGTAGAAAATAAAGGCTGGGAGATCGAATTAAGATCGGATAATATCAAATCCGGTAAATTTTCCTGGACAACTAATTTTAATATTACTGTTCCCCGCAATAGGCTTTTACGCTTCCCTGACCTGGCAAATTCCAGTTACGCTAACAGCTTTGCCATAGGCCAGCCGTTAAGCGTCCAATTCGGATATCAGTACCTTGGGGTAGACCTGCAAACAGGTGTTTATAAAGTCAAGGATCAGAATAACGATGGTGTCTATAATGATAAAGACTACGTAATTATTGGCAATACCGACCCACGATTTTATGGTGGTTTTCAAAACACCTTCACTTTCCGTGGCTTCGCGTTAAGTGTCCTATTTCAATTCACCAAACAAATGGGACGTGAGCCAATATTTAGCACTAGTTCCTTGCTTGGTGGGATTGGCAATATCCCCAAATACGTGGTAGACAACCATTGGACCAAAGCGGGAGACCAGGCCAGGTATGCGAAATTTACGCAAGCCTACGGGACGGAATTGGCGGATTCCTATGACAGAGTATCTAATTCCAGTGCGCAGTTAACTGATGCTTCTTATATCCGGCTTAAAACGGCATCGTTAAGCTATCAGTTCCCCGGCCATTGGATAAAGCCGGCAAGGATCAAGTCTCTGAACGTTTATCTGGAAGGACAAAACCTGTTGACCATTTCCAAATATCCGGGCCCTGATCCCGAAGTCCAGTCCACTTACATTTTGCCTCCTTTGCGTACTATCACAGTTGGTATCAAAGCAGGACTTTAATTAATTGAGCATGAAAAGAAAATTATCAAAAATCACTATAATGGCATTAGTTCTGGTATGGACTGTGCTCGGTGGCGGCTGTAAAAAATTTGTAGAAATACCACCTCCTAAAGATCAGATTGTGAGCCAGACCGCATTTGCCGATGATGCTACAGCCATTGCTACGCTTAATGGCATCTACAGTAAAATGATGGGTAGCTCCGCATTTCCCACAGCGAGTTCCATTACACTTTACACAGGTATGTCGTCGGACGAGCTTGCATACTACACGACCTCTAATCGGGATGAATTTATGCAAGATCAAATTACAAGAGCCAACAATCTCACGATAGAAAGTTACTTCTGGAACCCTTTTTATGCCCTTGCCTATCAGGCAAACAGTTGTATCGAAGGGGCAGAAAAATCCGTGTCCATTTCCGCTGCAACAAAAGACATGGTAATAGGAGAAGCCTTATTCGTCCGTGCATTTATTAATTTTTACCTGGCTAACATTTTCGGGAAAGTGCCTTTGGTAACCACAACAGATTACAGGATTACTAAAGATTTGGGACAATCCATGCCAAACGAGGTATACAAACAGATTACGACTGATTTATTGCGTGCCATTAATCTTTTAAAAGATGATTATCCATCCGCAGGCCGTGTAAGGCCGAACAAGGCTGCAGCACAGGCACTATTGGCCAGAGTATATCTCTATTTAAAAGACTATACAGCTGCTGATCAGATGGCCGGATCGGTTATCGACAATTCAAAGTATCAAATCGTAGAGGATCTAAATAACGTTTTTTTGGCTAATAGCGGGGAAGCAATATGGCAACTGGCTCCGGTTACGCCAAATTATAATACCTGGGATGCCAGTTTTTTTCTACCCGCTTCTACTTCAGCTGCGCCCACCTATATAGTGTTACAAAATCTTGTTTCGGATTTTGAACCGGGTGACAAACGACTTGGAAACTGGATCAAATCGCGGGTCTACAATGGAGCGACTATTTATTACCCGTTTAAATATAAAGTCGGTAAAGGCGTAACGGCCGTAACGGAATATAACATGGCCATTCGCTTGGCTGAACTCTACCTTATAAGGTCTGAGGCAAGGACAATGAATAACAACTTGGAAAGCGCCGTTAGAGATTTAAATGTAATTCGGAAACGCGCTGGACTAGACCCTTTAAGCCTTTCTATCGGAAAATCTGATCTTACTAAAGCCATAGAGCATGAACGCAGGATAGAACTATGTTTTGAATGGGGCCATCGCTGGCTGGACTTAAAACGAACCGGTCGAATCGATGACGTAATAGGTGCAATAAAGCCTACCTGGAAGTCATATGCGGCCTGGTACCCGATTCCCTATGCGCAAATTTTAATCAATACCAAACTGATTCAAAATGAAGGATATTAATTTAAGTTATTCCAGGCTACATGTTGTGGCTTTATGTTTATTATTTTTTCTTTCAGGTCTTCCTGATGTGCATGCTCAGGTTAAGGCCATCCGGCAGGATGAAGCGATCGGAAACTTCGGTATCGGGCATTTTCTTAATCAGCCGGAAAAGAAAATGCAATCAGCGCAACTCAAAGGAAAAGTATTGCTGTTTGATTTTTTTAGCATCTGGTGTACCAGTTGTATTGCGGCCATGCCAAGGATGGATAGTCTCCAAAAAGAATTTGGCAATAAAATTCAGATCATTCTTGTAACAAGAAATACCGATAAAGAGGTTAATAAGCTGTTTGATCGGATCAAACTACGTATTCCAAATTTGGCTGTAATTACGCAGGATACTTTATTGAACAAATTGTTCCCTCATTATGGAGAACCTCACCATGTTTGGATAGACCAGCAAGGGATATACCGTTTGGCAACGTTTGAATACAACGCGACACGGCAAAATGTGCAGGATTTTTTAGACCGGAAATCTATGAAGATGAGCCACAAGAAAGACAATATTTATAAAGATGCACCTCTCATTGAGCAAGCTGGCACGTTTAGTAATCTGGTAGATTCATATTCCATTTTAATGCGTGGGCTATTTGAATATACCTTTGATAGCCCGATTATTGTAGAGAAAGATTCCGTAAGCGGGTTTCCACGAGCTTTTAAGGCGGTAAATGCCAATCCGCTTAATCTTTTACAATCAGCCTATAATACTGAAGTATACGGCTACGATTACCCGATTTTTGGAAGTAAAGTCAATAAGCGGCTAATTATTGAAGTGAATGATCGAATAGCTCTGTCAGAGCCTCGTAACACCAGGCAGTTGGACGACTGGAAACGAAAGAACCTCTGGAGCTATGAGGTGAAGGTAAGACCAGACTCGTCTGGTCACTTATACCGTAAGATGCGATCAGATCTGGAGGCCGTACTACCCTATAAAGGCGTAATTGAATCTCGCCGGACAAAATGCTATGTCTTGATAAAGACAGCAGATAGCTTAGAGCGTAAAGGTGCAAGCCTGAGTTCGGAAAGTAAAGTACTGATGCAAAAAGGAACTTTTACCCTTGTAAATTCCTCCTTGTTACCATTTGTATCAAAGCTTAACCAATCCGACCGGCTGGCCAATCCGGTAATTGATCAATCGGGAGTTACAGGGCCGGTAGATCTGCAAATAAAAATTCATTCGCTTTCAGATATCGAGATGCTCAGGGAAGAGTTAAAGCGGTACGGCTTAGCAATTACTGAAAAAGAATTAATGATCAAACAATTAGTCATTCGTGATAAATAATAAAAGAGGCTTTAAGCCTCTTTTATTATAGCGTTTAAGGAGTAACCCTTGTTCTTGTCTGCTGGATGCTCTGGGACAGGTCAGGTTGATTACCCGTTGAATTGGACAAAATTTTAATGTCACAACGGTAGTCCTGAGGATTGTTATCCGGGCAAGTCGGAGCATCCTCGGCTTGGTACATTGATGGATCACTTAATTGATCGTCGTCCGTAGCGTCACCGGTAAAGTGAAACCATTTCACTACGGCGCCGGCCTCTGTTTCAGATTTTGCGGAAGATGCGTCTTTCGCGTCTCCTTTAGGAGCGCCGGCAAAAACAGCAGCGGAAAGGCCCATCATCAGGGCAGCGGAAAAGATTACTTTTTTCATTTTCAATAGTTAAGAATGCTTGGAATGAAAATTTTGATTGAGGTAAATCCGTGATGTGCCATCCCGGCACCGGTGAGAACAGGTATCATCATGAACAGTGTACTGTTCTGAGGTATTGTATAACTATGGCCATGTTATACTTTCAAGGTGATAGGTGCGAATGTTAATGAATAGCTAACAATTGATAAAGGCTTATAAGTGGCTGATTGCAAGTATTATGCTTTTAGATACTTCCTGTAAAACAGAATGTAAGGTAAATTTATGAAGGGGAGATATTGGTGCACCGTGGATTGGTACACCAATGATCGGAATTGTAAATTTTCTTAGCAGAAACGAGTGATTGTTGGTATTGTAAAAACAGTAGAACCCGTAGGGTCAGAGGCGTCTTTTGCATTTGTCTGGGCCTGACGTCCCTTGAAGGTGAACGAGTTCTGCTCTTTGATTCTCGAAATTTTTCTTTTGGTGTTCATAGAATTGTGATTAAAACGTACTGATTTTTTAGCAAAATTTGGTCAAGGTAGGAATGGTGAAAATAGTATTGCCGGTTGGATCGGAAGGGCCCATCGTGGTGCCCTGGCCACTACGTTTCTTAAATGTGAACAGATTTTTCTCTTTAATAATGCCAGTTGTTTTTCTTTTTGAATTCATTGCTTTTAATGCTTAGTTAGTAAAGATTTAATTGATTTCCTACAGTAAAATTATGACGGTTTTTGATCCGATTTCCCGGATAATTGCCAACGACATGCATTATCGGGTAGACGACATGGTTCTTGGAGTAAACGACAATTTATTTTCAGGTGAGCGACAATCAAAACGTCTGTTAAATGCAAAACTTTATATTATGCGCCCTGTATTTCCTGGTTGGTTTGCCCATGTTATAGCGATCATACTGTTTATTGGCTACGAGGTAACATTTATATTCTTTATGGGACACAACATCGATTATTCGATTTACATCCCATATTACGCCCTGGCTATTATATGGTTTTATGCTAATGCGTACTTGGTCATGCCACTATGGGAAAAGGGTTACAAACTTTTGACTATTGTTCTTGTAGTTCTGGAAACACTGCTGTACTTCCTTATCATTACCGTAATTGGAGAGTGGCAAGGTGGTACAAAATTTAACCAATTGCTGGCCGCTATTTTACAGGACCACGTTACGCTCTTAAAGAATATTTACCGGAGTATTTACCTGCTTGGACTGAGCATTACTTATTGGCTCGGACGGCGGATGCTTGCCCAAAGAACGACCTTGCTAAACCAGCAATTGACGATAGCCAGATTAGAGCTGGATTACTACAGGGCGCAGGCCAATCCCCATCTTATATTCAACGTACTCAATAACCTCAGGGAAGACATTATCGCCACGCACCCAGGAGCAGCAACGACCATCACCAACCTTGCCGAGCTGATGCATTATGCTTACCGGCAGCCGGAGCCCGACGGGAAGGTCAACTTCGATGACGAGGTGCGATACCTCCGCACTTACCTTGCCCTGCAGCAAAGCCGTAAAGAATCAGAATTGCAGCTAAATGTATTCATCGACGTTGCCGATGGGGAACGCTTGCGTATCCTTCCGCTCATCCTGATTACGCTGGTTGAGAATGTCTTCAAATACGGTGTTACCGATGATCCGTCAGAGATAGCCGATATACGGATCACATTAGCGGAAAAACAGCTCAAGATATTTACGCGTAACCACAAAAAGGCTGCCGGGGGCTTTAAGAGTAGGTACGGCATAGGATTAGCCAACCTGCGGCTTCGCCTTGACCAATTCTACCCGTTGAAGCACCAGCTGCTGATCAAAGAAGACGCTATACATTTTGAAGTTGCCCTGAGTATCGAACTATGAAGTACGTTTGCTATGTCATCGATGATGAAGTAAGGAGTATCACCGCGCTGGAACGATTGATCGAAGGCCATCCTGATCTGACTTTCCTGGGTTCTGATACACAAGCCGGGCGTGCCTTGAATAGATTCCGCAACGGAGAAATTCAGGCGGATATTACCTTTCTGGATATCGAGATGCCGAAAACCTCGGGCATTGAAGTTCAGAAACCACTTTCTCAGTTTACCACTATCGTCTTTGTAACGGCCTATCCTGATTTTGCAGCCCAGGCTTATGACCTGGATGTGGTCGATTACCTGGTTAAGCCGGTTTCTGCCGAACGGTTCAATAAGTGTATTGATAAAGTATTATCCAGGCTGCGGGAACGGAAATCAGAAGAACAATACTTGGTAGTTTATGCCGACCAAAGAAAAAATAAGGTAAGGATAAAGCTGGAGGACATATTGTATTTAGAAAGCGCAGATACGTATACACAGATCAAGACTGTTGCAGGAATACATGTGGCGCATCACAGCATGAATTACCTGGAGGAAGCGTTACAGCAAAGTGATCATTTCTTAAGGGTACACCGGTCTTATATGGTTAACCTGAAAAAGCTAAACTCCTATAGTTTCTTTTTCATCAAACTGATCAATGGCGACCGAATTCCCATCGGCCGCAAATACAGGGAAGCGCTCAAGCGAAAGCTGGGATTTGGTTAGCGGGCTGCTTTGCTTTACTTTTCTCAGCCTTTGCTGCCCGTTCCCAAAAGTAATAAACCAGCAGTTCATAGGTGCGCTGGTGTTCCGTAAAGAGCCGGTTACAATGCATATGTATCAGGTTCAAATAGAGCTGTTTTTGTCTTTCCGGCGGGCAGGTCGTTAGAGCGTTCTTGAACGAAAGTGAAAAGCGACTATATAGCTTCTCCTGGTAACTATTAAGTTCATCACCATGTATTTGCAGATATGATTTGTAATTGTCATTGAGCTCGCTGAACTCTTTGCCGCTTAGCCGATGCTCTTCAGCGAATACATTGCATGAAAAGTGATTCAGATCATCAACCATACCATCCGGCAGCACCCTGGATTGCCTGATGTCGTTCATGAGCCGATGGCAAAGGCAAATGTACCGGAACGGATCAGAAGAATCACGAAGCATTGCCAGGACAAAACGGCTGTCAACACAGAAATGACTTTCTGTTCCGTCTATATCATGACCGTAACGCTCCATCTCCCGGTGATAGGTCCGCAGGGTAACATCAGAGATGATACCTGTCTGTAAGTCCTCTTGAAGCAGTTCATTCAACCCCAGGGTAATGATACCCTGATGCGACTGTTCCTTTAGTAGCATTCTAAACCGGATGTGATGCCCAGCTTCAAAGTAGCGGATGAAAAACCATTTACGGATCATTTTATGGTGACGCTTTACAAACCGGGCTAGTTTGTTTTGAAGCAGGTCGTTCGCACGGCAGGGGTGACAGAAGATCTCATAGTAAAGCCAGCCCTGTCCAGGCATGAAATCGCTTTGATCGCTTTCCCGCTGTGGTAGATCAGGAATAAACGGCCGGAATATACTTTCGTTATGATACAAGGGAATAACGAACTCCACCGCATAAGGCTTATTGTGAACATCTATTACCCGGGGCGTTTCTGCTGAAAGCGGTGATTCTTCGATAACCAGTGATAATTTTTTCAGCATTCCCGCCAGGATTTTTAGATCAGTATCATTGTGAACATCAAACTGAAGGCGCTGGTCGCCGTTGACTGTTCGGAAATTAGCCGGCACTCCCAGCGTCAGTAAGTACTGTTTAAGTGAATCTACATCAAAGCTTTGCTTCTCTAATATCCATTTAGCCCGCGAAACGATAAGATTTTTAAAGGTTACGCGTGGGTAAAACTGCTTTCCCGGAAAATACTCCTGCAGGTCGAATGTTAGGCGGTTATGTAAGCCCTGATATTGTAGATCTGCCAAAAGACGGAACAAAGAAAGTTGCGACCGGCTGAAATTATATGCAGATGCCATGCGCGGTATCAACCGTTTGTTCATGCTACATGACCGTAATTGCAGCTCACCCTTAACCATCGCTATCCTTATATCGCTGATGGGAATACACCCGGCGCCTTCGCCATAATTGAGGATATTGACCTGGTGATTGTAGATATTCCTTCGCCGGTTTACATTGTCGATCTGCGGTTCGGCGCTATAGGCGATATCAAAAAATAGAACCTCCGGGTTGGCGTCCTGTTCGACCTGGGCCAGTTCCCGGGCCAGTTCATGAAAATCCTGCCCCGCGTGACTGAACCTGCCGAGCAGCGCTGTTGCCGTTGCCCCTCCGGCAGTCTCAATACAAAGCCCTTCACCAAAGGGCGAGGCTATCACATTAAAGGTATTTGGCAACAATTGCGGATTATCCGTAAAATCTGGAAACTTTTCTAAGGAAAACGCCATATTCTCATCGGACCACCCGGAAAATTTTGCAAGGTGGTCTAAAAGCTTCTGATCTTCCCGCTCTCCGGATGGGCTGCGCCGGTTCGCCAGTTCCGAAACCAGTTCCGGTTCTTGTGTATTTAAATCCAGGCTACCATAGCTTATGCCTAGCTCGGGATCGAGCGCTCTCATGAGCGGCACTTCCCGGAAGTCAAATTTCTTTTTGAAAGCGACTTTGAAGGCTTCGAGGTCTGTTTGTTTTTTTACCGGTATTGTTCGTCTTAGTTTTTCGATCAATTCCGGAAGATGGCGAATGGTAACCGGATCAAGGCCGCCGGCTTGCCATGCCCGTGTAGCAATGATATAGGGAGGCTGCGCTCCAGGAGGTATTGAATGCCGGGTAAAGAAATCTTCACCGATCAGGTTTGGCATCTTATTGGAATATATCAGCTGACGTTCCTGAAGATTAGCCAGCAATCCTTGTAGCGTCCTCTTGGTAAAATCGGCCTTTACTATTAGCGATAAGTCCTCGAACGAAATACCATCCTCCGCTGCCCGAAGGATCTTTTTTATCTGATCGTCAACTTCAAGTTCCGTCAATTCAAACTGACCGTTACGGTTACGCAGGTAACGAATGCGATTTTTTACAGTGTACAAGGCTGTATTGGCCCGGAAAATGGTTTGAGCCTGGCATTGCCTGTCTTCAATAGGCTCAGACCAACCAGTCATCACGTATAGGCTCTGTGAAGCGAATATCTGCAACGGGGCCGGGTCGATCGGGCAAATCCCGACGCCGGCAAATGCACCATAAGGAGTTGCCCGGTACTTTGCACGGTTGAAGTATTTCCACAGCGTCTGCTGAACGGGTTCCGGTAAAGTGTTTATTTGATCTTGTGTTGTATCCGCAATGAGCTCGTAGAAATCGCCGGAGGACTTGGCAATGGCCGCTTTAAGGTCTTCCCACTTATCGGACAGGGTTTCCTCAAGGGAAAAAGCTGGTACGCGAAAAAGTACCCTTGGATAAATACGGACTTTCATAACGCCTTAAGGTAAAAGGCTTAAGGAAGTATTGAAAAAATAATCGTCAACAACAATGATTATCCTGTGAGCGACAATCAATTGTAAATTTCATTAGCATCTATTCAGTCACTTCAGCATAAATCAAAAATTTGTTAAGCGGATAAAAATTTAAACATTTTTATAGGTATAGTTAAACATTCGTATAAATATGATAATGTAAATTGCTTAGAGCGCTTCGTTGTGAAATGAAGTACTTCAGTATTTTAATTTACCTGCTTGATTCAATTACACCCAAAAACGAACATGATATTGTATTGCTGCCCGTTACTTTCGTCTTGTCGCTTTGAAACATGCATGTAAAGAGTAAGCGTTTTTTATAACCAAACACCCAATGCGAATTATGAAACAATTCACGGACACCCTTCTTGGTGAAATGACAGAAGGGCTTCAAAAAATTTCACTCGGCGCAGAAAATCAACTCCAACAAGCCGAACGTTCATTTTTCTTTATATCCTCGCTTATTAAAAGATTAAAGGAATATATATTAGATTACGACTTTAAGGATGAAGCAGAGGAAATCCTTTTTTTCAAAAAGATCAAACCGCAGTTTCAAAGTGAGCTCATTTATTTTCAGAAACTATATTACTTTGAAGCGAACAGACCGGTTGGGGCTGAAGCAGAGATGCGGAAGTATTATAAGCAGGAATTAAAAAAAATCGACGGATTCTTCCTGCAATACCGGCCGCTTCGCTTGTATCATCTTTTAGGGACCAGCAAAAGCGATGCACATTACTTCGTAAGGAATGAGGAGAATCCCGGATCACCGCCGCTACTAATGGCGACAGCAGAAATGGACCACAATTTCTCCACGCCTCATAGTTATAACCTGGCTAAGCTACAAGCTTACGATCAGTTAAAGAATTATATTAACAACCTGCTCCGGAGAAAGCAGGAAGTCGAGCCAGGTGCGGGGCAGGAACCCGCGGCCGCTAAAAGACGCCGTACGTGGACCGGGCCAAAGGCTGCGGCCGAAGAAATGGTTATCGGTATTGCTGAAATGGGCTGGGTAAATCATGGTGATGGCGGCATTAAGGAATTGGCCGGGGATTTCGAGCGCATGTTTAATATCAAACTCGACAACATCTACCGGGCGGTTTTGGGTATGGCCATCCGTAAAAAAGACACCACCCCATATATCAACGGGATGAGGGTTGCCGTCGAAAGAAAAATACAGCAAAAAAATGAATGATCGAAGAGCAATGTAATGAATGAAGCCGCCATTTAACTGGCGGCTTTTTTTATTCCTCGATAGTTCTCTTAAAAAGTCTTGAAGCTACTTATCATTTACTGTGAGGATTTCTTCTTGCCATTACCGGTATGACCGCCCTCAGCTTTATTGCCTGCAATGTTCTTATCACTCTTTCCCATTTTCGGAGTTGTTGCACTTTTGCTTTCAACAGATTTTGCAATGCTCTTTTCACCTTTTGCATTGTTTGATTTGTTCTGGGTTTTGGGTGCTTGCTTTGCATGTTTAGATCTACCGTCACCTCCGGTCGATCCTCCCTGTGCCATAGCCCGTGAGTGTCCTATGCATAACGTTGCAGTAAAAAAAACAGCGGATAAAAGAATTTTAGTTTTCATAACAATGGCGTTTTGGGTTTTAACGAAGATAAGTTAGAATAATAAAATTCCGCAGAGATGAGATCTAATCACGTATTTCTACGCATTTGTATTTAGCATGAGTACATAAGCCTTTACTGCTTCACGGTTGTTTGTATAGACCGCAACCAAAGCAGCCTTTTTTGTGCCAATAATTCACCGACGATCCAACAATCAACCTATTTTAAGATTTTTTTGACAGAAATAAAAAATCTGAACCTTCAGATTACTTCCAGTTCTACTTAAAAATCTCCCCCTGAAATAAGCTTTAAACGGAGGCTTTGTCGGGTTCTACTCCTTTTATCTCTTTTTTCTTTCAGAAATAAATTTTCTGAACCTTCAGACGGGTTGTAAGAGCACGCTCATTTTCCACCGCACTTTTGCTTCAGACAATCAGGGAATGGTCCCGAACAAAACTGAAGACAATGCTACAATCAATCTCATGGAAACAGTACCTGGAGGCGGTCCTTATCCTGACCGCGATCTGGTACCTGGTGGTAGGATTTATTTACTACCGCAAAGAGGCCAAGGCCTTTATTAAAAACGGCCCAAAGCTGCCTGGCCGTAAAGCTGCAGCTGCAGAAGAAATATCCCCTGAAGATCAGTTTGAAGAAGATCCCGAAGCGGCCTTCACCGAACTTGAAAACATCGTTACAGACATACGCCACAGCATACTGGAAGTTGCAGGCAAAAGCGCCAACAAGGATAAGTTGCTCCGGCAGCTTCAGTCCCGCCTGGCCTACTATGATGGGTTACATTTGCCTGCCTTCCGGCTTGCTATCAACAATTTCATTATTAAAAATGGCGAAGAGATTTGCGGGCTCACGTTCAGTGAGGCGGAACTGAATACCGCCTGGGACGAGTTACCCGGCTAACACAAAGGCAGGAGATGATCCGAACCTGCCGCAACAAAAAGAGTACACCAAACAATTCATCTATTTAAAATCAAATCACATGAAAAAAAACTATGCAATCGGCCTCGGCCTGGGATTATTGCTTGCCGGCTTTATATACAGCTGTAAGCGGGAGGAAGTAAGTATGCCCCAGTCTGGGGTGAGCGGCAAAGGCGCAACAAGCAATTTCGCCAGAAGTGTTCCGGGCAGTATCAAGCTGAACTATGGCTGGCTGCAATTTCAGTCACTCGAACATTTTCAAAAAGAGATGGAGATGCTCCAGCAAAAATACCAGGACGCATCAAAGCTTAGCCAATGGGAAGCTCCGTACGACGCGGCCGGTTTCTCTTCCCTGCGGAAGTTTTATGAGGACAACGACAGGGATACATCCGATAACAGGAGGAACCTAACCACGGACTCTCTTATGAGATCAGGAAAGATCTTGGATTGCCCCGATAGCTGGTTCGCTACCATGCTTAGTAAGGACGGCAACATACAGATCGGCGATACGGTGTATTGCTTCAGGGGCGGCACCAAAAATGGTGAGTCGTATTCTGTACCGGCTACCCAGTCGCCCGCTATTGCAGGCGGTAAGAGCCCAAAATTCTTGCCAGGCGCCTTGCCTCATGACACCTCTTTCGGTCTGCCATTACCAGTTCCTGAATGGGTTAGCGGTGACGGCCCGGACAGGCCAAGCGGTAAACCGATCTGTGAGTATCCGTCAGGCCTTATGCCGCAATGGTGGGGCAAAGTAGGCGGTGATATGTACCGGGACGACAACGGTAACCCTTTCCCTGAGCATAACGGGAGAGAGGTCAAGCTGAACTATCATCGCTGGCGTGTCGGCTATATCTTTTATGCCTCGACCGGGGCAAGGGTTCAGATGCTCAAAGACACCCGTTTCGCTGGCTGGCTCAGCAATACCTATGCGGATGAAATTGTCATGGAGGCTTGCGCAAAAGGAAAGGTTATGATCCCCGGTATACCATTGATCAGTTGGAGCAATCAGACCAGTCCCGGGTGGCCGTCCTTCAATAGCTATGCGGAGAACAAATTTGAGAAAACGATGAAATGGACCGCCAATGGATTTTTTAACGAGATCATTCTGCAGCACTTCAACTTCCACTTTAAGGTTACCTATCGTGGCCAGGTGGTTGATCGTGAGGTAAGACAATAAAGAAATTTTAATTAGTGACCGGGCAAGCCTGATGTGCGTTAGGCAGGGGTGATTGGGAAGGCTTGCCTGGTTCTTTCGGTTGCGGCCGGTGATCGGTTTGGTTGGTGAAGTAGCGCCGCGACCACTTTCCCGCTCCCCGCCCTGACAGGCGGGGATGCCGGAAAGAAAAATATAAATGCCGGGAGCGCCGGAAGTGGGTGAATAGTGGTGGTTGGTTGGCGCTCCCCGGTATTTTTTTAAGCTCTTTTATTACAATAATTATTTGAAGATGGGAAACGTGAAGTGGGGAGCTGAAAGACTGCTCCGTAGGGCGAAGCATGCCCTGGCCGTGGCCGTAATGCTTGGTTTATCAATCTATACCTATGCTCAGGACGGTTCCGCGGGCATACGGGAGGCCAACACAAAGGTCCGCGGTTATTTCGATGACGGTACCGACCTGATGTATGCAGTAGGGGCCGTCCTTGGCCTGATCGGCGCCGTAAAGGTTTATCAGAAATGGAATGCCGGGGACCCGGATACCTCAAAAGTCGCGGCGGCCTGGTTTGGCAGTTGCATCTTCCTGGTGGTGGTGGCGACGGTAATCAAAAGCTTTTTCGGGATATAACGATGGGCATGGACGATTACTTAGGCTTTCCGCAGCTACAGCATGTGGAACAGGAGGCGCCGCGGGCGCTGCCACAGGTGGACATTGACGGCACATTGTTTTTCGCGGACATTCAGCGTCATGAATTTCGCCAGGTGGACAATGCCGGCAACCGCATGACGATGGGCAGTATCAAGGAGGAGATGGGCTTTTCCCATTTCCTCTACGATACCCAAACAAAGAATTTATACCTCGGCAATATTGAGAAGACAAGCGCGATACCGGATCATGTACGCATCATTATCGTACCGCCGCTCAGGCATATCGATCCTGATGGCCTGGCCCAGCGCCAGGGGTATAAAGCAGCAAAGCAGATCGAGCGGCCGCCAGTGCAGTTAACAGCTTTGGCGAGCAACAGAAAGAAAACGCATAAACCAAAGCGATATTAAGATGCTCAATTATTTGAAAGAAAAACTAAAAGCCTATATCACGGTCAACAACCCAGATCTGTTGGTCAAGCTGCAAAATGATAATGACCTGAACGGTTACCTGGAACGTAAGGTTAGCGCTGGCATACGGCTGATACTCGATTTGCTGGCAGAAGATAAGCCGGGATATGTGATAGAGGAATTAGTCATGCAGCAAATGACCGCCGATCTCCGGCCGTCCCGGTATAACTATATCCTGGAAATATTAAAGGGGCGTTTTGAAACACACTATCAGCGGTTGTCTGAGATTGGTATGTTATCCTACGTGACGCTGGAAATCCTGACGCACTCGGGAGATGTATTCGATCAACAGGGCTTTAGCGAAAAGAACAAGGAAAACGCGTGCCTGGAAGCCCTCATCCGTATCCGCATCCGTGATTACTTCATTCAATAAGACAACGCATATGTCCAATAGCATTTATGCCATTAACAAAGGCATCAACAAAAGCATAGAGTTTAAGGGCCTTAAGGCGCAGTACATCTGGTATCTCGGCGGCGGTGTGCTCGTATTGCTTGTTCTATTCGCGGCAATGTATATCGCCGGCCTCAACCAGTTTCTGTGTATCGGTATCATACTACTTGCCGGTTCCGGCCTGGTCTGGAAGGTTTATGGCATGAGCCATAAATACGGCGAGCATGGCATGATGAAGATGATGGCCCGCAAACGGGTACCGAAGGTAATCAAGTGTAACAGCAGGAAAATATTTATACAATTAAAGGAAAAGGAGGATGAAAATGGAAAAAAGACCGGAATATGAAATCGAAGGGACTGTGTTCAAAGTGGACGTGGCAAGGCAAGTGCTGACAGAGAAAGAAAATCCTGAAAACGAAATCTCCTTTTTGGAAATGCGTGATTTGGAAACACATTACACGCTGCAGTATAGCCGCAAGGATAAAAATCTCCCTTCTAGTTTTAACGATGAATCCGTTACGACCGTTATCGTCCCCAGGCTCAAAGACCTTGATCCGGAAGGTATGAAAATCGCCTATGGCTGTACGTACCGGGACCTGGAGCATCTTTCTGATTTTGAGATCGTCATTGATCAGCGAGTGATCGCCCGGCGCATGAATGGGTTGCTTCCTAAAATCGATATCGCAGGAAGACTTTTATTTGTAGACTTACGTATGGGTTATTTGCGGCCGGAAAATGATTTCTCAAGACCCGGCATGTCCCTAAAGGTCCTTGATAGTGTTGGTGAATCAGTAAACCAGGACAATGCTTACCGGATAGCTTATAATCCAAAAACTTTTGAAATCGTAATGTTGGATTGGGATAATCTAACGGAGATACCTAAAGATGAGATCGTCGTGGAAATACCTGCACCGCATGCACTTGATCCTATTAGGTGGGCTGACATCCATGGATTTGACTATAAGCAAATTGCGCGGGAACACCCGCCACAGGAACTGTATACTGCAAAGATCATTCCATGGTCTGACACGCCGATCAAAGAAGTTATAGCCGAAAATTTAAAGCGATTGCAAAAACAATCACAAGAGACAGAGAGCCCTAAGCTGCGCAAACGCGGACGGCGGATAAAATAAAGATCATCTAAAAAGATTTGTGAAGTATGGAAAAGTGGATGGATGATATGCTCCCCTTATGGGGAGTGGAGCACGATTGCCTGCTCAGTAAACAAGGCGATATAACGGTAGCCTTTAAAATGGAGCTGCCTGAGATTTTTACCCTGTCGGACAATGACTATGAAGCGTTGCATCAATCCTGGGTAAAGGCGATCAAGGTGCTACCCAAACACAGTATCCTGCATAAGCAGGACTGGTTTGTGGATAGCAAGTACAAGCCGGACTACGACAGGGCCGGAGATAGTTTCCTGTCCCGGGCAAGTGAACGTTTTTTCAATGAACGCCCCTTCCTGGATCATAGCTGCTACCTGTTCCTGACCAAAAAACCTGCAAGCAGGAAACCGGTCAGTTCGATGTTTTCGAGCCTGCTCAAAAGGACCATCGCGCCCCAGCAATCGCTTAGCGCTAATATGCTCCAGGATTTTTTGGACAGCTGCGGGCAGTTCCGCCAGATCATGCAGGACAGCGGTTTTGTCAAGCTGCACCGCCTGCGTGAAAACGAGCTATACAGCAGCCAAAGAAAAATGGGTGTGGTAGAACGGTATTGTTTCCTGGCAGAAACCGAAGATAATTTTATCGTAAAAGATATTCAATTCAGCGGAGAGAAAATGCAGGTAGGCGGCCAACACTGCCAGCTCTATACCCTCGGTGATGCCGCCGATTTGCCATCCCTTTGCGGCAGCCGGATCAATTACGACAAATACAGCACTGACAAAACAAAGTTCAGCATCGCTTTTGCCGCGACACTCGGCCAGTTATTGCCCTGCAATCATATCTATAACCAGTATATCCTGATCGAGGATGCGCAGAAGACGATACAGAAACTGGAAAGTAAGCGACTTCGCCTGCAGTCTTTATCAGCCTATAGCCGGGAGAACACTATAGCACGGGATGCCACAAATGATTTTTTAAATGAGGCGATCTCAGAGCAGCGCCAGCCAATAAAGGCGCACTTCAATGTGCTGGTCTGGACTGATGACCCTGAGCAGTTAAAAGACCTGAAAAACCAGGTAAGCTCAGCGATGGCGCAGATGGACGCGGTTGCCAAATTGGAAACGGCAGGCGCGCCGCAGATATTTTGGGCTGGAATCCCGGGCAATGCCGCAGACTTTCCAGTCAACGACGCTTTCGACACGTTTACGGAACAGGCGGTTTGTTTTTTCAACCAGGAAACGGGGTACCGTACTTCCATCAGTCCTATAGGCATCCGGTTGAGTGACCGGCAAACCGGAAAGCCTGTTCATGTCGATATCAGCGACGAGCCTATGGAACGCGGTATCTGTACCAATCGCAACAAATTTATCCTTGGCCCTTCAGGTAGCGGCAAGTCTTTTTATACAAACCACATGGTGAGGAGCTATTATGAGCAGAACACACATGTCGTACTGGTGGACGTCGGTCACAGCTACCACGGTCTTTGTAAAATGGTGAAAGGCTATTATTTCACCTATGAAGAAAAGAACCCGATCAGGTTCAATCCTTTCTTTATCAGCGATGGGGATAGCCTCGATACCGAAAAGAAGGAAAGTATCAAGACACTGCTGCTGGCGCTCTGGAAAAAGGATGACGAAGAGTTCCGCCGGAGCGAATACGTGGCAATGTCCAACGCGATCCAGCTCTATTTTGAAAAGCTGGATAAAGACCCGGAGCTGTTTCCCTGCTTTAATACCTTCTATGAATTTCTACGTGATGAATTCACAGCAGTACTAAAAACCGATAACGTAAAGGACCGGGATTTTGATGTAAACAATTTCCTTTATGTCCTCCGCCCATACTATAAAGGCGGCGAATTTGATTACCTATTAAATGCCCATGAAAATCTTGACCTGCTTCATCAAAGGCTTATTGTATTTGAGCTTGATAATATTAAGGACCATCCGATCCTCTTTCCGGTGGTAACGATCATCATTATGGAAGTATTCATCAATAAAATGCGAAAGCTCAAAGGTGTGCGCAAGATGATCCTCATCGAAGAAGCCTGGAAGGCACTGATGAAAGAAGGGTTTGCTGAGTATATCAAGTACTTGTTTAAGACCGTCCGCAAGTTCTTTGGTGAGGCCATCGTGGTTACCCAGGAAGTAGAGGATATCATTTCCTCGCCCGTGGTCAAGCAGGCCATTATCAATAACAGCGATTGCAAGATACTGCTCGATCAGAGCAAGTACCAGAATAAATTCGACCAAATCCAGGAGCTCCTCGGGCTTACCGATAAGGAAAAGGCGCTTGTCCTTTCCGTCAACAAGGCAAATGACTCCGCCCGCAAGTACAAAGAGGTATTTATATCCCTGGGGGGTATGCAAAGCAAAGTGTATCGTACAGAAGTATCGCCGGAAGAATATTATGCTTACACCACCGAGCAAAAAGAAAAAGTTTTGGTGGCCGAATATGCCGAGCGATTTGGTGGCGATATCCGCAAAGGCATTGCCGCATTGCTTCAGGATTTAAAACAAGCCGCATAGTTATGAAAAAAACAATATTGATCTTCCTGCTTGTCCCGGCGTTACTACTGGTGCCGTTACAAAAGGCAAATGCCCAACTCGTGATCGCGCAGGTTATAAAAGCCGCCATTACAAAAGTGATCAAAGCCGTTGACCTGGCTATCCAGCGCCAGCAAAACAAGATCATCTGGCTACAGAACGCACAGAAGACGCTGGAGAATACTTTGTCGAAGCTAAAGTTGGATGAAATTTCCAACTGGACACAAAAGCAAAAAGACCTGTATCAGAAATATTTTGATGAGTTGCAGCAGGTCAAGGCTATCATCAGCTACTATAAGCGCATCCATAATATCACGGATAAGCAGGTACAGCTTGTCCGTGAGTACAACCGGGCCTGGGGATTGCTATCCGGTGACAAACACTTTACGCCAAAGGAAATAGAATATATGGCTAAAGTCTACCAGGGCATCCTTTCAGAAACGACAAAGAATATTGATGAAATGATCCTGGTGATTAATTCTTTCAAAACGCAAATGACGGATGAAAAGCGGCTGGAGATCATCAACAAGGCCGGGGACCATGTAGACCGGAATTTTGCCGACCTGCAGCGGTTCAATACCGAAAATGCTGTGCTCAGCCTGCACCGTTCCTCCTCAGACGCCGAATATGATCTGATCAAGCGGATGTATGGTATTCAGTAACCAAAAAATCAGAGACAATGAAAAAAATAGTATTGCTGCTTCTTTTATCGGTGATGGCCTTCGCCAGCCAGGCGCAGACATTCTCCGAATGGTTCTTTCAAAAAAAGACCCAGAAAAAATATCTTCTTGCCCAGATCGCGGCCTTGCAGGTATATATAGGGTACCTCGAAAAAGGCTATAAGATCGCCGACAAGGGACTAAGCACCATTAGTGACATTAAAAACGGTGACTTTAGCCTTCATAGCCTGTATTTCAATTCGCTTAAGGCAGTTAACCCGGCAGTAAGACAGTATCCCCGCGTCGGCGATATCATCGACCTCCAATCGGCCATTTCCAGGGAAGTGAACAGAAGCAGGGATGCGGTTGCCGATGCCGGGGTTTACACTCCGTTTGAGCAGGATTATATCAAAGGCGTGTACGAGCGTTTACAAAAAGACTGTGATCAAACCATTACCGACCTGGAAATGGTAACGACACCTGGCAAACTGGAAATGAAGGATGACGAGCGGATCAGGCGCATCGATAAGCTTTTTGCCGATAGCCAGAGCCAATACGGTTTCATCAAGAGCTACTCGGCATCGTTAAGCGGAATGACCATGCAGAAACGCTCCGGCTTAAGGAGCCTTAGTCAACTCAACAATTATTACGGTATCAAATAAACTCATTATGAAAAAGAAAATCGTATTCGCGCTGCTTGTCATTTGCTTGCCTTTCACTAACCGAGCTGCAGCACAGGCTACAGAAGTCGTGCAACTGTTGTTGAATGTAGAAAAGCTGAGCCAGTTTAAACAAATACTCAGCGATATGAAAGCCGGTTATGATATTTTGGATAAAGGCTATGGCACCATTAAGAATATCTCTCAGGGCAACTTCAGTATGCACGAACTTTTTTTAGATGGTCTTTACGCGGTAAATCCTTCGGTGCGCAAATATGGCAGGGTAACAGACATCATCAATGACCAGGTGTTTTTGGTCAGCGAATACAGACGGGCTTATGACCGGTTCCGGTCTGCTAATATTTTTCAACCGAAGGAGATCAGTTATATCGGTAATGTTTATAGCAGGCTGGTCAGTTCGTCACTCGATAATCTCGATGACCTTATCAATGTCATTACGGCAAACAAGTTACGTATGTCCGACGACGAAAGGATAGCGAGCATCGACCGGATCTACACCGATATGCAGGACAAGCTGCAGTTCCTGCGCTCATTTAATAATTCGACTTCCATTATGGCCATGCAGCGGAAGAAAGCTTTACTGGAAAATCAGACGGTCGAAAAAATATACGGGATAAACTAAGTAAACAGATTATATGAACAGAATTTTTAAAGCCGTGTTTATCGCGGCCCTGGGGCTCTTTGTCCCCTTACTCAGCCACGCGCAGAGCAACGGTGGCGGCCTGGCAGGTGATATCAAAGGTTTGCAAGGCGTACTGGAAACATTGTACGACCAAATGCTTCCGATGTGTTCACAACTGATCGGCGTTGGTAGTTGTATCGCTGGATTTGCCGCCATATGGTATATCGCATCCCGTGTATGGAGGCATCTTGCTAATGCCGAGCCAATAGACTTTTATCCATTATTCCGACCCTTTGTTTTAGGGTTCTGTGTCATCAATTTTAGTATGACGATCGGAATCATAAACGGTGTGATGAAACCTACTGTCTCCGGGACGGCGGCTATGGTTGACAATTCCGACAAAGCCATAACCACATTGCTGCACCAAAAGGAAGAAGCGCTAAAGAATACCGAAAACTGGAAGATGTATGTTGGCGAAGACAAGGAGGGTGACAGGGAACGCTGGTATAAATACACCCATGACGGAACCAGCTCTGACGAGGAAAATATTTTTACCAGTATCGGTAACGATGTAAAGTTTGCTGCTGATAAGTTTGCCTACAATTTCCAGAATTCGGTAAAGCGGTGGATGTCGGAAGTGTTGCAAGTACTTTTTGAGGCAGCGGCATTATGCATCAATACCCTGCGCACTTTTCAGCTCATCATCCTGGCGATACTCGGGCCACTGGTCTTCGGAATTGCCGTCTTTGATGGGTTTCAGCACACGCTCACCGCCTGGATCGCTCGCTATATCAATGTCTTCTTATGGCTGCCGGTGGCTAACATCTTTGGCGCCGTTATCGGCAACATCCAGCAGCAAATGCTTAGGATCGATATCAACCAGGTCAATCAGACCGGGGATACCTTCTTTAGTACAGCCGATACGGGTTACCTCATTTTCATGCTCATTGGCATTGTCGGCTATTTTACCGTGCCTTCGGTGGCTAACTCTATCGTTCAGGCGGGTGGTGTCGGCTCCATGCTCCAAAAGGTAACCAGCTTTAGCGTAGGTAACGTCAGTAACCGAGCAGGGAAAACGGCGGATGCGATCGGCAATTTTGGAAAGTACTATAACCAAGGTCGTAGCGGGAATGACGGTGGCAGCGGGATCGCCGGTTCTATTGGCTCCAGCATCGGTTCTAATGCAGCTTATTTAAAAGATAAGCTATCCGGTAATTCTTCTAATCCTAAATAAGCAACCATGTTTACCAAAGCAAAAAATATTGATACGGCATTTCGCCAGACCCGCAGCTTTTTTATTATAGCCCTGGCCTGTGTCGTGGTGTTGGCAGGTTACGGAATCTATTCAGCGTTTAAGATCGCAAGTCAGGCACAAAATAAGATCTACGTGCTCAACGACGGCAAAGCCCTGGTGGCAATTGCCGCAGAACGGGGAGAAAAACTTCCCGTAATGGCGCGTGATCATATCAAAACTTTCCATCAAAACTTCTTTACGCTGACCCCGGACGATAAACAGATACAGGCAGGTATTAACCAGGCACTGTACTTGGCTGACGGCTCTGCCAAACGGGTTTATGATGACCTGAAGGAAAGCGGCTATTACACCAATGTCGTATCCGGCAACGTGAGCCAGACGGTAAAAACCGACAGTATCGTAGTTAACATGGAACATCTGCCCTTTTACTTTCGGTACTACGGCAAGCAGCTGATCACCCGTTCCACCAGCATCGTTAGCCGCAGCCTTGTCACGGAAGGCTATCTGCGCCAGGTAGACCAAAGCGACAATAACCCCCACGGATTCCTCATAGAGCGCTGGAAGATCCTTGAAAACAAAGACCTCGACATAAAAAACAGGTAGTATGAAAAAGAACAAACAAATCACGCGGGTTGCTTCCACAGGAAAGGCAGCCGGCTGGATCGCCGGAAAATTCCGGTGGATTCAGACCAAATGGGCCAGAGGTATGGACCGGCTCATTAACAGGCTTACGCTTCGGAAAAGAGCTATTGTAATGACCTTAATACTTATACTGATGGTCGGGTACAACATTTTTGTTGTGGCACGGACATTCGGCAGGAACGGGCAAAACTTTAACCGGCCGGTTGATATCAGGATGCCTGTAAATCTTGACCGGGGCCGGGCCGCGAATATGCCGGCACAATTGCCAAGGGTCGTGCTGCGGGTGATCCGGTACCATAAGTACCTGGATAGCCTGAGCGGGACAGATTCGGGAGAAAAGATGCGGGACAGTTTGCTCCGGGGGCATCCCGGACTTTTAGATAGTATTAACCAGATAGAGAAAATATACTGCGAAAGATGAATTACGAAGATTTTAAGGGTAAGGTCTGGGAGGCAGATTGCCTTGAATTGCTGCCATTATTACCAGACGGCTGTATAGATATGGTTCTTTGTGATCTTCCATATGGAACTACCCAAAATAAATGGGATTGCCGGATAGATCTTGTTTTACTCTGGAAGCAGTACCGGCGCGTGATAAAGCCAAAGGGAATTATTGTATTGACCGGCCAGGGCTTGTTTACAGGCTGCCTGATCTTAAGCAACCCGGAGTGGTTCAAGTATAAGATCATTTGGATAAAATCTAAGGCCACCAACTTTTTGAACGCCAATAAACAACCACTCCGAAAGCATGAGGATATATGCGTTTTCTGCGAAGGACAAGGTTATTATGATCCGCAGAAAATCGATGGCCTGCCTTATAACAAAGGTGTAAGGAAGGACAGTCGGTCTAGCAATTATGGTTACTTCGGGGCTATGCCGATTATCAACAAGAATGGGCAAAGGTTTCCATCTGATGTGCTCTTTATCGAGGATATGGAAACGGACTGGATTTATTTCCCTACAGCTGAACGGGAGGGCTCATTTCATTCTACCCAAAAGCCTGTCGCTTTAGGGCGCTGGCTAGTCAGGACTTACAGCCGTCCGGGCGATATAGTTCTGGACAATGCCTGCGGCAGCGGTAGCTTCTTGGTTGCTGCTATTTTGGAGGGCAGGAACTTCATCGGAATTGATAAAAATAAGAATGCTTTCCACATGGGTGAACCGGTAGATTTCGTAGCAATCAGTCGGGAAAGGATAGCGCGTGCCATTGAATATAGAAATAGACAAATAAACTTCAAATAAGATAGTATGAAAACACAAGTAAAGCAAAAACGCAGGTTCCTGCTCATATTGCCATTACTCATTCTGCCCTTTACAACGTTTGGCTTTTGGGCAATGGGAGGGGGCAAAGGAACGGCTCAGAATGGCATGGTGTCCGATAGCGGCTTAAACAAAAAATTGCCGGGCGCTCATAACGGCGACCGGCCGATGGATAAATTAAGCTACTACGAACAGGCTGCTGCCGATTCTATAAAACGTAAGGAACAGGGAAACCTGGACCCTTACTATAAAGGTACTGCTCAGGGCACTGGGCGCTCCGACCTAGCGACCGATAGTAACATCCCGGTCCCTGGCGGTATCAGCGGGAACATCGGTATTGGCTATCATGATCCTAACGGGGATAAAGTTGTCGAGCGGTTGGCCGCATTACAAAGAGCAATGAACCAGCCATCGGCTCCAAGCAGATATAGCAATCCCCCTGCTGTTTCAGGCCCAACGCCGGGCACCGTTAACCCCGCGGATGTGGATCGGTTAGAAAAAATGATGAAGGCCATGCAGGCGGGTAATACCGAAGCAGACCCGGAGACGGCACAGCTGAATGGTATGCTGGAAAAGATATTGGAGATCCAGCACCCAGAACGGGTAACGGATAAAATCGCGGCAAATGAGCAGAAAAGAAAGGGAGGTGTATATCCGATAGACGAGCCTAAGAAACCCAACCGTGTAACAACATTGGAAGCACCCAAAGATTCGGGCAGGGCCGGCGTGACCTCTGGTTTTTACGGATTGGATCAAATTGATAAGCCAAAGGAAGAGCAGAACGCTATTTCGGCAGTGGTGCATCAAAGCCAGGTCATCGTTGACGGCGCCACCGTCAAGTTAAGGCTTACCTCTCCAGT
Organism: Taibaiella koreensis; assembly: GCF_003545715.1. GTDB lineage: Bacteria > Bacteroidota > Bacteroidia > Chitinophagales > Chitinophagaceae > Taibaiella > Taibaiella koreensis. The sequence continues at coordinate 100,880 of NZ_QVNU01000006.1, read as the reverse complement.
CATGGTCAACGGCGTAACTATTCCGAAGGATAATTATGTATTCGGATTGGCGCAGCTGGCTGGCGAAAGGCTTACGATCAAGATCACCAGTATCGCCTATAAAAAATCTGTTTTTCCGGTGCAGCTTTCTGTTTACGATATCGATGGCCTTGATGGTATCTATATCCCTGGCGCTATCACTCGTGATGTTGCCAAGCAATCGGCTGATCAATCTATACAAAGCATCGGCTTGAATTCCTTTGACCCTTCACTTGGTGCGCAGGCAGCGAGCGCGGGCATTGAGGCAGCTAAGCAACTGCTTAGCCGCAAGATAAAGCTGATCAAAGTTTATGTGAAGGCGGGCTACCAAGTACTGCTTCATGATGAACGCCAACAGGATCAATAACAACAATTATCTATTAACATAAAACACCATAATGATGAGAAAGAAAAGTGTAGCGGGGATTTTGTGGTTACTATCTGTAATCTTTACCCTTCAGGTAAAAGCCCAGGCATCCCAGCCTGAAATTAAACCGATGCGCCTGAACATCACATTTGAGAAGACGACCAACCTGATCTTCCCTTATGCAGTAAAGAGCGTTGACAAGGGAAGTAAAGACGTATTGGCGCAGATCGCCGGCGGCGTCGAAAATATCCTTCAGGTCAAGGCAGCGAAACAGGGTTTTACAGAAACAAACCTGACCGTGGTTACGGCCGACGGTAAGTTATATAGCTTCCTTTTAAGCTACACGTTAAGCAATCCTGACCTTAATATTCGCCTGGACAACCATGCCCGTACGCTAAAGCCGGATGCCCTGTTTGCTGTCTCGACGGATAACGATGCCCGTATACAAGATCTTGCCGAACAGGTCGCCGTTAAAAAAGGCATTCTCAACAAAAAGGATAAGAACAGCGGCATGTCGCTGGGGCTGACCGGCATTTATATTCATGGAGATATGCTTTACTTCCAGCTGCAGCTGGAAAATAATTCACAGATCAATTACGACATCAGCCAGCTCAGATTCTTTATCCGGGATAATAACCAGGCTAAACGGACTGCCGTGCAGGAGCAGCAGTTGCAACCGGTGCAATATGCGGGTAATACCCGCCTAATCCGTGGCAATACCGCGCAGACGATCGTTGTCGTCCTTCCCAAATTCACGATACCGGATAAAAAACACCTTGGTATTCAGCTCATGGAGCAGAACGGCGGCCGTAATCTTTCTATGGATATCAAAAACAATATCCTGGTCAAAGCCAGGTCAATTTAATAACAACAATAATTATTTACCTCAAATCAAAATTAAGATGGAAGAGAACAGAAATGAGCAGTTTGAAAAGAATTTTGAACACCTGGTAAAGCAACTGAAGTTTACTGGTATGCCTGAAACGCTTCAGTTTGAGCTCAGGGAAAAAATGCTTAAAGGAGATACAGACTTCAGCATAAATTTTAAAACGGGAATGGGCCGTCATCCGGCTGAGGTTGCGCTAAACTTTCGCAAAAGCGACAAGGGTAATTATTTCTTCAATAGTTATGACCTGGAGGTTAAACCAGAGCATGGTGAAGCTTTGACACAGCGTTTTTACGTTCGCGGTCCGGAAACAGGAAAGGCAATCGATGCCCAGGGACAGGTTGTAGATAAGACGATCAATAGCACTATTACTTTAAAAGAAGCGGTTAACTTGTTGACGCCGCAGGATGAACGCCAAAGATCCGTCCTCAAAAACTATGTCACTAAACAAGGGGATGTGTACAGCGCTTATGTGAGCCTGGATATGACCCAAAAGGAAAACGGTAACTATCCATTGGTTAAGCGACCGGATTTTCCGCTGGAAGAAAAATTGCAATCCCTGCCGGTAAGGATTAAAGAGATGGAAACGCCGGAATCGCGCCGGCAATTCGTCGAATCGCTGCAAAAGGGAAACAGGCAGATTGGAACTATCATCACACCCGGTAACAATGAATACAAACGTTCCTTTGAAGTTAACGCTACTCATAAGACGGTGAACATCTATGATGGGGATATTAAGCTCAGCCCTTCTAAAGCGATCCCAGTTGAAAAGGAACAGGTGGCAGAAAAACAATCGCAGGAACAGAGCAAAAACAACCGTCAGAAACAATTTGTAAAGCGAGAAAATGATGGGGAAGATGCATCCGGCGATGAAGGCACGACAGCCAAAAAGAGAAAATCGACAAAAAAGTTAGCCGCATAATCAGGTTATGGAAGCTGAAAGTAAATTGGAAAAGGCGATGGCCGAATGGCAACAGTGGGAACAGCGATTGCAAAAGCTGGTCCCCGGCCATATCGGCAGCAAAGAGCATATGCGGCAAACGCTGGCACATTATGAAGTGTTGCGCGCAAAACACTACAACACAATTGATGGATTTGACAGGATAGCCCTTAAGGCTTTAAAGGGGGAACAAAGGAAGTTGGAACGTAAGCTGTACCCGAACCTGATCGTCCGTTTGTTGCGCAGGATGATAGTTGAATCGGATATTAAAGCCCGCGCCAATCGTTACTCGCGGTCCGATGATACCAATCTTCGGAGCAATTATACCGACATGAAAAAAGCAGGGCTGGAAAGACATTATATGTCGGCTGCGCAAAAGATGCGGCAAGCTGTTAGCGATTTTTCCATGCCTGTTGCCTTATCGACAGCTGACAAGGAAGTTATGGATCTCCAGGTGCATTTTAAAAACAGGGAACTTGGGTACGCCTATGACGGTTACCAGGCGAGCATTAAAACTGCCGAAGGAAAGGTACGTTCGGCTGATTTTAGGGAATATGGCGATATAAACCAGACGCAGGCTTATAACCTGCTGAAGGGAAGAGCGGTGTTTAGTGAAAGCCGGGGATGGTGCCAGCTGGACCCCAACGACAAGGACGCAATGGGCAATAACAAGATCAGGCAGTTCCCGGAACAGTTTGGCCTGGATGTCCTAAAAGCATTACAGGATATACCTCTGAAGATTACCGATGAGCAGCGGTTAAAGATAGCGGAAAGGCTGAAACAAGGCGAGCAGGTCGATGCGATATATGTAATCGGTAAAAAGGAAATCCCGGTAGTACTCGAAGCCTCGCCTTCGAGAGGTATTGTCCGGATCATAAATGATGGCGCATTAAAGGAAGAAAAGAAAGCTAATTCTATAAAAAACAATGTTGTTGCCATGCAGCCGAAAATGCAGCCCCAGCAGCGACAAAGGACTTTAAGAAAATCAAAATGATGGACAAAGGAGAAGAAGTTTGGGATGCTTTTTTAATAAAGGCATCAGGAGATTGCCGAATGGGGCCGGCACACGTTGCCTTGTTTGCTGCTTTGCATCGGCTATGGCGATTGTATGCCTGTCCCGAAGGTTTGGATATAAATGTTGTAGAGGTTATGCGATACGCAAAATTCCACACGGCAAAAACATATTACTGCATTTTGAAAGAGTTGCATGAATACCACTATCTGAGATATGAGCCATCCTTCTGTCGGAAGCGAAAGAGTAAGATTTATATGAACACAGGATAATTTAGTTTAAGACTGATCCGGGTGAAACCTATTGGATACGGCGTGGGAGTAAGAAAAGCCTCTATAATAGAGGTATTTATTTTTGTCAATGTGAAAGAGAAACAAATGATGAGTGAGATAACATTTGAACAGATCCCCCTGATTCTTGGGGAAATAAAGAATAGATTGGATCGAATTGAAGGTATGTTGACGGGAAAAGAAATTCAGGAGCATCTTGAAGAAGGTTTTATGAATATCACTGAAGCGGCTAGTTTTTTGAATTTAGCAGAATCGACTATTTATGGAAAGGTTTGTCGGTCTGAAATACCGGTTAATAAAAAAGGTAAACGTTTATATTTTGAAAAAGAAGAGCTGCAGAAATGGGTTCTGGAAGGTAGAAGGAAGACTGTAGAGGAACGGATTGGAGAAGCAAATAGTCAATATTTAGGGAGCAGGGGAAGACGTAGTCAGTATTGAACACGGGGAGCAAAAGCTCCCCGTGTTATTTGTTGCCTTTTAATTGGACTTTAAAACTGAACAAGTTCTAGCGCGTCAATAATTTTCTCTGCTAATTCCTTGTCGGCCATTTCATTTCTGGTTACCTGTGGTGACAACACTCTAAAGCTATGCTCATCATCGCGTTCGAAAACTAATTCAATACCATCTACTATGACAAAAAACTTGTAGGTGTATGCAAAGGTTACTAATCGTGCTTTCAAAAGCAATTCCTGCTGTTTGTAGCTAATTAGTAAATCAAAAAAATGTTCCATCTATGGGTTTAATTCGGAGTTGCAAAAGTACGAACCAAAGCCAAGTATGCTCCGCTGAATTGAAGTCCACTTAATCTAATAACCTTTTCGCGAATTTTTAATTTTAATCCGTTTCCCCAAGTATCCTGTCAGTTTTGTTAATTTTTATGTTTATACAGATGTTTTGATTTGTTTGTCGATTTTTTGATTTTATTTGTCCCCTGTTTGTCCCCTGAATTTTATAACTTATTGGTTTATAGAGATAATAAAGTTTTGTATCGGGAAATAAAGCTACTTCAGCAAACAGGGACCGATCCTGTCTATACAGCAAAAGGCTTACTAAATCGGTATCAAAAATAAAGAAAGCGGGGGAATTATTGGTGTCCTATATTATTTATTGACTTGTTTGGTTTTTTTTAGGCCTTGGTTTGACTCAATAAATCTTCTTAAATTCACGTTAACCAAACTTCATTATTATGGGAAAGCTAACCAAAGAATACGTTGCCGCGCATCGCAATTCAATGATTGAATCAAGTCAGTTTGAGCAATCAATCTTTGAACTTATTTTGGACGGTGTGGCAGAACAAGTGGGAGATGATGGCGTAGACGAGGCGACCGTTACCCTCAAATTTTTGGTAAGACCAAACGATGACAAAAATTGTATTTATTCGTGTACGATTAATCCAGTGACCGGTCTATTGGGAAATTGCGTTCACATTCTTAACAATGCTTAGCCTGCCGGGGAAATCTGTCGCAAAGGGAGGCGCAATACTATTTATTGGTGCTGTATTTTAGAGGACATTAATCTTCGCTCCAACAATGTCCCTTTTATTGATAACCGATGTGGACTAAATAATGATGTATCGTCTAATCCACATCGGTTAATTGCATCGAAAACTTACAAATCGAATGGCGAACTTTAAACTTGATTCCTTGAAGAGAAGCGACTATGCATCCTGTAATGTAATTTACAAGTTAATGCTTTTATTGAATTTTCAGGCGCAGGTCTGTGGGGGACAATAGGTCACACAGGCAGAATAGTTAACCGTTTGACACCTACAGTAAGTAACAGTGGCGCCACCTATGTATTGACCTTGTTCCCATACATTTAGTGGGAAAATATCTCTTTTCTCTAAAATTAGCTTTTTAGATAAGCTGATCTTTTTCGATTTCATAAAATTGATGTTTAGTTACAACAAAGTTACAGTCGACATATACGGCAGAAAATAGTAGAAAATATCTATTTTTTACAAATGAAAATTCAAAAATTATTGCGGGTTCAAGGGAACGGTACAAGGAAGCTTGAAAGTTCCTGGACCCGGACCTCCTGTAAAAGGACCACAGAAAGCAGAATAGCAGAATTGTGATCGTGGCGCACAGCCACCCTGTGATTCAGGACATAGACATTCGGATTGGCAGGAATAATGGCAAACGCTGGCAAAATCGGTATCGCTTCCCGCTCCTATAATCCCGGTTTGTTGATTGCGATCCAAGGCTGAAATAGTTTCTTTCCCAAGGGATAATTTCTGTAAAGAGACCTTTTTCCTTTTCATAAGAATTGATGTTTTGTTTTTACGAAGGTATTCAGCAACGAAAGGATCAGAAATAGATGTAAGCATCCATTTTTCTTCCAATGGTTTCCAGGTACACCTTACCAGGTAAAAACTGCAAATAAAGAACGCTACAAACCAGCGCTGTTGTCAAGATGGATGTCCCGGCATCCTTTCACATCTTCTCTATGCCATACTATACATATGAACGGGGATCATAGGCACACCTATGACGGTTACCAGGCGAACACAGGGCATTGCAGGTAAAGAAAAGCACATCCGGCAGCATGGAGTGCTGCCGTCCTGATCAAAGCTTGCTTAGATGCGGCGAGAAGGGCCCAGGCACTTTATCATAGCTCAGATTGTTCAACAAGTGCTCTACCGCATAATTGGCGCCGGTTGGTCCCAGGCCATCCGCTTTGTGCGCACCAATGCTGCTTAAGTTAATTACCTTGCCGACTCCGTTGGCTTTAATAGAACCGGCATAGATTTGTCCGGTTGTTTTGATATAGCCTATTCCCCCCCTATAAAGTTAGAATTAGCAGAAGCGCATTCGCAACTTACACGTGAGGCGTGCTATTCTATTTCTGACTTGGTGACTGCTGCTCTATGGATGAATGTGTCGCCCTTTTTAAGGAAGATAGGGCGCTTGTGTACGGAATATTGAACAGATTCAAAAGTTATTTAAGAGCAAACATACTGTAGGCATTTAGAGTAAGAATGGATTTTTTTGATTCTATAAGATTTTTGTATAAGTGAGATTAAAGTCATGCTCCCAGTTTTCACCATCTACAGACTTCTCCCAATGTCCAGAGATGATGTTTTTATCTTGGTTAGTCTCGGCTGTAAAGCGTTGTATAAATTGTGGTCCATTGCGCCACATCTTCCATATTCTGTTTTCAAAACTCATTTCATATACCCGAGAAGATTGTTGATCATCAATGTAAAGTACGGTGTAGTTTTGTGTATCTTTATCATGACCAATAAACCATATCGCCCAAGGCGTTCCATTATTTTTTGTGCCCTGCCGCAAAATTAAAAATTCACCTTCTTCAAACCATTCAAAGGATGCTCCTGCCTTAATTGTTGCTTTGGCATCCGGTAGGAAAGATGCATTTGATATTTCCATTTCCCATGTGCCAATAAATTGCTCTAACTCTTGTAATTCCGGATTGATATTGTTTTTCATAGGAAGATAAGTTGGTAGTTATGTTTATGGTTATTCTCCTTTATTGTTTTTTTTATTCTGGGATTCACTTAACGAAGTTGATCTATATACAAAGATCGGAACTAATATAGCGTCAGGTGATGTGCAAAAGCGACAATTTTAGGGGTGATTACGTCAAAAATTATCCATTACACAACTTTTTAATTTGGATAACTGGTCTATTCTTTAAAAGCTCCTTGCAGCCACTGTTCAAATCTTCGTTTGCATTTGCTGATCAATCTTTTTGGATAAAATCAAATACCTCTTATTTCAACTATCGAAGCATCTGGTTAAATGAAGGGAGTATGGGCCATTAAATAAAGTAAATGCTCAGTTTAATCTTCTGCATTCTCAAATTTAATGTTTTTACCCGGGCATTATTGCTTCTGTTTTATCCAGAAAATTGTCAACTGCTTGCTTGATATCTATCCCTGAGCGTTCCGCAATAACAATCAACCACCAGACATTTTCACCAAGTTTATGTTCCAATTCCTTTTGAGAATTGTTTTTTGGCCATCTATTTTGCTGCGACATGACATTTCTGCCTACCAGTGCAGCATCAGTTAAAAATGCGAGTGCATCTTCTTCTACACTCCATTCGCTACCGTGATTTGTAACCTCAAGCGAATGATACTTTTCCCTTAATTCCAGGGAACGGGCGATAATTGTTTCAAATGAATCGTTTTTCATATTGTTTTAGTGTATGAGGTCAGCCTTTACAAAGAGATCTTTCCTTTCTTAAACGTAAGGTCGAAAAGACTGCCAATGCTTCCCGCGGAAAAATTGTCAGAAAACTTTACTTCGATATGGGCCTGGTTCTTACTAATTAAATCCAAGTTTACCAGATCAACAGGGCGCCTGCAGCATATACAGGCGCCCTGTTACCAATATATGCATTTGTCAGCTAGTGGTAGCGTATGCGTAAGCAAATGTTTTGGCAAATTCCTCGAATTTTGTTCCGCCTGCTGCTTCCTCCCGGTGCCGGTAATAGTCTTCAAGGAGGGAGTTGTTGCGCAGGGCAATACCGATTTCAATGATGTAAACATTGGCCATTTCTGCCGACATACCGCTTTTCAATAATTCGGGAAGCAAGACCTCATCCGGAAACGCGATCCAGGGCAGGTGCGGGATGCCAATGGCCTCGCCCAATATTGCCGCTATTGCGCCGCCGGTTTTTAGATCACTTACTACATACTCCACCTTTTTTCCTGAAAATGCCGGGGCGTTTAATGTATTGGCGATAGCAGCCGCTATATCTGCCGGATCGGTTAAGGCCACAGTAACGTCGGCGTCAAAATTGTTGCCCATTATCCCCTGGTATTTGATCACCGGTATACTGCCATAAAAATTACTGTAGAATAATCCAGGGCGAAGATGCAGCACATCGACGCCTTCCAGATTGTTCAATAGGTGCTCAACCGCATAGTTGGCGCCGGTTGGTCCCAGGCCATCCGCTTTATGCGCACCGATGCTGCTTAAGTTGATTACCCTGCCGACGCCGTTGGCATCGATAGCATCGGCATAGATTTGTCCGGTTGCTTTGATATAGCCTTTCACGTCGGCCGTTGAAACATTCGGGGGTGTCATCAGGTACACGGCGTCTGCACCTGCAAACGCGGCGGATACAAATGCAGCGTCCGTTACCGACCCGATAAGCGGCGTGGCTTGCAAGGCTTCTATGGCCGTAGCCCGCTCAGGGCTATGACTGATCACTTTTACCTGGTGGCCAGCCGATGTTAATTTTCCAATGAGTTCTTTATTGATATTGCCCAAAGAACCCGTAAGTGTGATATTCATGCGCTTTTTTTTATGGCCCAAAACTACATGTGCTGTTATTGGCGCACAAGTACGCACGCCATGGTGGGTATAATGGCAATGATCTGCGTTCCTGTTTGTGCTGCCTGAGACTCGTTTTTTAATTGTACTAACCCTAGAGTAAGTACTGTGCTGAGCTTATCAGAGCCAAAGGATACTTACTTTTGTATTAGTACTGACATTAAGGAATATAAATATGACGGCAATAAAGGAAAGCTCGACCATCCAGGAGAATAAGCGATTTGTTTTTGACGAATGCCCCATAGCTTATGCGATGGACCGTATAGGAGGCTATTGGAAACCGATCATCCTGTATCATTTGCTGGGCGGTAGCAAGCGCTATAGTGAGATCAGAAAATGCATTCCCACAATAACCGAGAAAATGCTGATACAACATCTTAAACAACTGGAGAATGACCAGCTTATTATCCGGGAGGCTAAACCCATTGTGCCACCGCATGTAACCTATAGCCTGACCGCTTCCGGCAAGGCTTTGCGGCCCGTGTTATATGCCCTGGCCGAATGGGTAGTTGAAGACAGCAAGATCACCGCGAAAAGGATAAGCAAGGATTTGAAGGATTTCCCGGTGTCAGTGTAAGCAGCAGTCCAATTATTCCGGGCCTATTATCTGGTCTTTCGCAGTCTTTTTCACCCGGGGAAGTAACAATCATTTGTATTACACTTTTGTCTTAAAAAATTTCAGGTCTATTAAAATGGCAACAATAGCATCCAGGAAAATTTTATTGATCGGTATCGATCCCTCACTAATTGATTTCGGCAATTCAACTTCAGGCCGGACTCCGGAAAGTATTAATGCAGCAAGAGATAAAATTCAGGAAGAGCTCGATGCGCTGGGCTTTGAGGTACATCATTGTATTGTAGACCTCGGGGCAACTGCAGTTGCGCAAGTAAAAGAGGTTCTGGAGAACGATAAGTTTGACAGTATTATGATAGGCGGAGCGGTAAGGGCATTGCCGCAGCACACGATACTGTTTGAGGAGATCATTAATCTTATCCATCAGAAGGCCCCCGCTTCCAGGATTTGTTTTAATACCGGGCCCGAAACAACCGTAGCCGCTATTCTTCGGAGTATTGGTTGACGGGTTGTACCTGGCAGCTTATCAGGAACTAAAAGTATAATTTGACGATCCCGATACAGGAAACAAATGATTTCCTGTATCGGGATCGTTACTCAGCGTTCATCAGACTTTTTGTGCCCTCCCAACTACCATGGCAGAAGCGGCGTCTTTAATATTTTGGAATTAAAAATGGAAAACTGATGAAATATTAGTAATATACTAATGGATTATCGTCCCGGACCAAACAACTGAAACACCCCTCCATGAAAAAAGGACCTTTACCCCGTTTTCGAAAGTCGTTTGCAGCAATGGCTTTGCTGCTGTTTTTTACACAGGCAGGCTTTGCACAAATTACGCCCAATGCCAGCGGCGTACTATTTGTAAACATTAATGTGAACGGCGGCAATAGCAGCGGTAATAGTTGGGTTAATGCCGTACCCCAACTGGCAGATGCGTTGACAGCGGCACGCAACAATACAGCCATCCGTCAGATATGGGTGGCCAGGGGTGCTTACACGCCACTGTATAGCGCCGGCTCCGATGGCATGAATCCATATCTTCAGTTTGGCGTTCCCGGCGGATCCTTTAATTCTTTCCTGCTGGTAAATAATGTGAAGCTTTATGGGGGTTTCCAGAACGCCACTGAAACCAATATTGGCCAACGGGACACGATAAATAACAATACACTCCTAAATGGTGCGGGCTGCAATCATGTAGTGATGAGTGTAGGTAGTGTAGGCACGGCGGAGATCAACGGTTTTACGATCAGTAATGCCACAGGAGTAGTGGCCCAAAACCTCACGGTAAACGCGATGATAACTTATGCTGCCAGAGGCGGAGGGCTGTACAGCGAAAGCAGTGGTCCTGTGATCCGTAACTGCACCATTACAGGTAACAATACAGAATGGGGTGGCGGTATTTATGCCAATAACAGCTCGCTGACCGTTGACAATACAACAATAAGTAACAATCACGCTACTGGCGGATCCGGCAATGTCACAAACGGCAACGCGTCGGCTTTTGGCGGTGGTATTTATGTAAGAAATGGTATTTCCGTGTCCATCAAAAACTGTGACATCAGCAATAATACGGTAAGTGCCACCAGGATCGGGGTTTGGGGTGGCGGCCTCTGCATCACAGGATATACTTGTACGGCTACCATTGGCAATACCACCATCAGCAACAATACGGTCAGCGCTGTTGTTACCGGTAGCAGCAACGAAGGTGGTAATGCTACCGGAGGTGGCATCTACCTGGTTACAGCCGCTACCACAATCGACAACTGCACGATTAGCAACAATAGCGCTACGGTATCGACCGCAAATGCTACAGCAACGGGTATCAACTATAATCATGCAGGCGGCGGCGGCATTTTGAACGGCAGTCCGCTTGTGATCAATAACAGCATCATCAGCGGCAATCATATAGCTGCCACCGTCAATCCTTTCAACAACTCTTTGGGCTGGTGTTCCGGCGCCGGCATTATGAATGATGGCTCTTTGATACCCGGTACCGGTGGCGGCATCGTAACCGGCTGTAACAGTGTTGTCAATAATTGTATTATTGAGGATAATTCGGCGGCAGGTAATTTTAATCCGTCGGGCGGCGGTATAGCATATAATACGCCATTGCTATTGGTAACCCCTGTTGTACCCAAAATCAATAATTCCGTTATCCGCAATAACACAGCAGACCAATATGGTGGCGCTATCCATTGTTTTGCATTATCACCTCTGATCAAAAATACATTGATAACAGGTAATTCCGCTGCTGAAGGTGGCGCTATCTGCAATGTGGGATATAGCCAGGCATCCAAACCTTTATTAATAAACTGTTCTTTGTATGGCAATGCTACGACCACTGCCAACGCAAACATCATAACCAATAACGACAATTGCGCTACATTCCTGCACAACTGTATTCTGTATGGCAATAAGGGCAATATAACGGATACCGGTACTACCATAACCTACAGCATTGTACAAGGTGGCACGGGCTACCCCGGCGTGGGCAACAGTAATGCAGACCCCATGTTTACCAACGCGGCCAACGAAGACTTTACATTGCAGACGAACAGCCCGGCAGTAAATACGGGCAGCAATGCCGCTTATAGCCCGGCGGGTAATATGGCTGCTGATACAGACCTTGCCGGCAATCCACGCCTGTATGGAAACGCTATAGATATGGGGGCTTTTGAATCACAGAAAAATAAGGACAATCCTCCCGCTGCGATCGCTCCGGTAAATACGGTTGCGCGCCATTTGATGGCTTATCCTAACCCGGTTCGTAGAGGACAGGCATTAACGCTGCGCTGCGACTACGGCCCGGCTGCACTTGCCGGCGCACACCTGGTGGTGACAGATGTGACCGGACAGGTGCAGGCGCCCCACGCTTCCGTACAGCCTGAAGAAACCCTGGTAATGTATTCTGCAGGTATATATTTTGTAACCTTGACGTTACCCAATGGTGAGAAAGGAACAATATCCATAGTGGTAGAATAGGAACCGCCATGGTATGAAGCATATAAGCAGGTAAGTACAGATTATAAAAAAGGAAATGATGAGGGACGAACCCGGCATAAAATTTGAAGTTTGTACAGGGGGGCATTGACACGAGCCACGGTGTGCGCTAAAGCGATTGGGTAGCTCAAGCAACAAAAGCAGAAGTGTTTTGTATTGACATGAGCGGTATTTGTGTGATAACCGATTGAAGGTTATTCTTCCGGTACATTTGCCCGGTGTCATTTAAACCTTAATATTTGAAAAGCCAACCAAGCCTGATATTGCTGCTGCTTGTTATCTGTTCCTGTGGCGAACGGAAGCAGCCGCATCTTCTTTCGGATATCCGGGCAGAGATCGGCATCGTACAAAGCCTGCAGCGCAAAGAAGACAATGAGATCCATATCGATTTAACGGATAAAGAGGGAAGAGCCATCAAAAGCGATTCAATCAGCATTTATGTGAACGGATCAGAAGTGCCCTTTACCATAAAGAAGGAATTGTATTATACCGAGACGACTTATTATCTAAAGGCGAATGCGAGACCGCAAGGCAACCAGTTCCTTTTTGAAATAGCTTTGCCCGGCGCTCCAAAAGCCTTTCTGGCAAAGGTTACCGCATTGGACCTGGTGGATCCGCAAAACATCAGTTATCCTGAAACCGGCGATCTGAATAAAGATGTTGTGGTAACCTGGAAAGATCTTCCCGGAATCGCTTATCTCTTCATAAGCAGGAGTGTTAACTTTAAAAAGAAAGATGAGCCCAATATCACTTATTCCGAAGAAGAAGCACCAGATACCGTAAAAGTCACTTCAAACGGAAAATACACGGTTGCCCGATCGACTTTCGGCAATACTCAAAAGCAGATCAGCACGCTGTCGTTTACATTTGTTGCGGAGCGCAATGGAACAATGAGCGCACAGGCCGCTAAAGGAAGTATGATCCATATCTATGGCAATATCGAACAGCGTATACCATTCGAATAGCTATTATCATTGCCGGATCCCGACCCGGATGATGCACATTATCGAAAAACCGGTGTCATTCCAGCTTTGTGCGCAAGCAGGATTGTTACTGCGCTGTGAATAAACCAATCCCCACAGGGCCATCATATAAGCCGTTATTGGCTCGCCATTTCATTTCTTAACATTTACGTAAAACGTAAATGCTTTCTTTGCAGCGTTTACCATAAGCAGGTTTTGAATTGACCATGGGGCTGCGGGGCAAGACATCAATGCATAACGTGTTGAGTGGCGCCTGGCGGCATAAGCTATATGGTATAGCTTGTGTACGGACGACCGGCTGGAATAAAAGGCATGATATGGTATGGGACGTTTTTCTTAATGTTTAGGAAAAGTAAAAAACGATACCACCAACAAGGTGACCGAATTTGCCTCCTGCAAGCCCTACGCTATAATATCCTGAATTATTATCACGCCCAGGGCCGTCAGGAAGTGTCGCTGCAAACCGACGAAACAGTATCGATATGAAAACAGATGGCCGGAGCTGTACACCGCCCCTGCGTAAAGCGACCTTTTCTTGTGGCGCCAATTATACCGGGAGCATCTTTTAGGCCGGAACACCCTTAGGGTAGAGGGCTTTCCCGGGAACTTTGGTATTTAGCGGAAAGCCGCCTGCCGGGCATCTCGCCGCATACTGCAAGCAAATTTCCTTAAGCAAAGCATTAAACAACAACAAACACCAGACGCTATGACTTCGATCAGCAATGCCAAGCACCAGGCTTTTCACAAAGGTGTAAAGGAGCTGCTTTCCAAGCCGGGCGGCCTCAATACCCTTACAGACCGGAAGATAGAAGAGCGGCTGCAGCATATGGAGCAGCTGTATGGGGAGTATGTGCAACACCTGCGGGCCCTTCAGTCGCTGGTGATCCGGTACGAGGCGGCACGCAAAGAAGCCCGTATCCTGCTGCGCAAGCGTCTTTCGGCACTCAAGCAGCAAGCCGCCAGAGATATGAAGGTCATGAGTAAAACAATAAGCAAAGCATCTTAAATAGTCAATGCCTGATTATGAAAAGGAGAAGTTTTATCAGAAATATAGGGCTGCTTTCTGCTGGTCTCGGTTTTTCTGCACCGGCTGTATTTGCGGGGGAAAGGGAAGAGCAGGAAGACTATATCTTCCGTAAAATAAGCGGGAGGATCAGCGCCGATGGGAAGGGCATCGCCAATGTAACGGTAAGCGACGGCTTTTCCGTAACCCGTACCGATACCAAAGGAAATTATGTATTGGAAGCGCATTACGATGCCCGTTTTGTTTTTCTATCCCTGCCGGCGGGCTACGAGATCCCCCATGATCAGGGAATCGCAAAGTTTTATGCGCCGCTGCAAAAAGGTGTAAAGCAGCAAAAGGCAGACTTCGCGTTAACCCTTTCTGCCCAGGACGATACCAGGCATACCTTCGTTGTTTGGGCCGATACCCAGATCAAGGATGAAGTTGATGCGGAAAAGCTGCTGACGATTTCGGCGCCCGACGCATCGGCACATATCCATACCCTGAAAGACCGGCCTGTTTTCGGTATCGGCTGTGGCGATCTCGTATGGGACAATTTCAACCTGTTCAAAGATTACCGTAAAGCGGTACATATGGCCGGCGTTCCGTTCTGGCAGGTGATCGGTAACCACGACATGGATTGTGAAGCCCGCACCGATGATGGCTCCCAACGAAGTTTCGGAGAGCAGTTCGGGCCTTCTTATTATTCCTTCAATAAAGGCAGGATACACTATGTGGTATTGGACGATGTATTTTTCATCGGGGCAGGACAACGGTATATCGGTTACCTTACCGAAACGCAGCTGAAATGGCTGGAAAAGGACCTCAACTATGTGCCAGAGGGCAGCACTGTAGTCGTAGCGCTGCATATTCCTTCCAATACCGGTGATAAACGGCGCTATAAGAAAAAAGAGGATGAAACGGGCGGCGTGGTCATCAACCGTAAGGCCTTGTACGACCTTTTGAAGCCTTATAAGGTAAAGATTGTTTCGGGGCATACGCACTGGAACGAGGTTTGGGAGGAAGACAATCTTACCGAACATAACCTGGGTACTGTATGTGGCGCCTGGTGGTCGGGGCCTGTATGCGGCGATGGAACCCCCAACGGCTTTGGCGTATTCGATGTTGATGGCGACGATATTTCGTGGTATTATAAATCGACGGGCTATGAAAAGCAGCACCAGCTGAGGCTGTATAAGCCCGGCTCCGACATGGAGCGGGCTTCAGCGGTGATCGCCAATATATGGAACCACGACAAGCAATGGACTGTAACATGGTTTGAAGACGGCAAGCCGAGAGGCACTATGGCACAATATACAGGCTACGATCCCGCGGCAGTAGCGCTCTACAAAGGCGATGCCTTACCGGCATCCCGCAAGTGGGTAGAGCCTATCCTTACCGACCACTTGTTCAGCGCGGTGCCTGCGGCCGGCGTCAAAGAAATTATGGTAAGGGCCAAAGACCGTTTTGGCAATGTATACGAAGAGAAAATTAAGCTGACGATATAAGTAGCGATCAAAGAGGCTGTCTTCTATGTTTGCGCAGGCAGGCGAAGGAGACAGCCTCTTATTTTCAGCCTGTCGGCGGATCAGATGCTGATGCCCGCCAACCCTTTTTCCACCGCAGTATCTTTCACACCGGGCATAGAAAGTCCTTCAATCCGGAATACAGTAATGTCGGTCATGCCCAGGAAGCCCAGCATAAACCGCAAATAGGGTTCGCCATGGTCCATTGGCTTCATCGGGCCCTCGCTGTAAACGCCGCCGGAGCTGATAGCCAGGTATACCTTTTTGCCTTTAACCATACCCTCGGGGCCGCTTTCGCTATATTTAAAGGTATCGCCGCCGCGCACGATATGATCGATCCAGGCTTTCAGCGATGAATGAATGGAGAAGTTATACACCGGCGCACCAATAACAATAATGTCGGCTTCCATTAGCTCCTGTATGGCCTTGTCGGAATGCTTCAAAGCTTCCAGATGCTCCGGGGTCCTTTGTTCTGCCGGCGTATGAAAGGCGTTCGCCTGTGCGCTCTCGATGTGCGGCCAATAGTCGGCTACCAGGTTGTTTTCGGTAACCGTGCTGCCGGGATAGGCCGCCTGCAATTTTTCAATAATAGCGTTACCCAGCTTCCTGCTCATAGACCCTTCCTGTTTAGGGCTCGATATGATGTGCAATATTTTTTTCATCAATTGATTTTTATGAGCGCAAAACTATTTACATTCGCTTGTAAAAGGTTAGCAATATACAAAAGGTTAGTACTAATCTTTTGTATAGCTTTTGAAAATCAAATATTTATGAATGATGAAATTGTGCTTGGGACACAGGAATGCGTAAGATCACTTTCTTATGTAGGCGACGCCTTGTATGTAATCGGTGGCAAATGGAAGCTACGCGTCATCATTGCGCTGCGGGAAGGCAACACACGCTTCAACGAGATCCAGCGGGCTGTCGAAGGCATCTCGGCCCGGGTATTGTCCAATGAGCTGAAGGAACTTGAATTGAATGGCTTTGTCAGGCGCGTTGTACACACACAATCGCCGGTAGTGGTAGAATACCAGGTAACCACTTACGCAGATACACTGAAGGACGTGCTACATGCCTTGTCGGACTGGGGCCAGATACATCGTGACAAGATCAGGAAGGGGTGGTAAGAGAACAGGGATCACATGTGTCATCCTTTTGGAAACGAAGTACAACATTGCTTTGACAAGAAGCGTTTATTGCAAAATTTAAATAAAGTATGCCTGTTACGATACGGAAAGCCATTGAGAAAGATTACGAACAGCTCTGGATTTTAATGAGGGAGCTGGCCATATTTGAACAGTATATCGATTCGTTTGCCATTACGCCAGAAATTGTGCGCGAAAGCGGTTTTCGTAAAAACCCACCCGACTTTTATTGTATCGTAGCCGATGACCACGATACCCTTGCCGGAATGCTGGTGTATTATTTTCTGCCTTATACGGCGCAGAACAGGCCCGCTATTTACCTCAAGGAGCTTTATATTGCAGAACCGTACCGGGGACAGAAGATCGGCGGGCAATTGATGCATGCTTTAAGGAAGGAAGCAGAGCAAAACAACTGTGCGCAAATTAAATGGACGGTAGCGCCCTGGAACGAGGCCGGTCTGAAATTTTACCAACGACTGGGCGCCCGGGAGAATAAGGACTGGCTGAGCTATGAGTGGAACCTATAACATAAGCGGTTGCTATTGGGTATGGGGGATGACATTATTTATTAAGTGACTATCCGGATATAGGGAACATGATACAATTTGCTTCCGGCTAACGATTGCTGAGCTTGTCGAAGCACCATCTTTGTCCTTTCGACAAGCTCAAGGACCGGCTTTGTTTCCTATATCCGGATACTCAGAATTTATTATATTGGCAATCCCTGGCTCACAGAAGACAACATGCATTTCCGGGGAAATAAAAGCAGGTATACCCTGGCAGACCAATCGGACCGGCGAAGAGCAGATAAGAAAAGGGCGGCCATATAATTCAACCAGGCGCGTGAAGAATAAAATCATTTTTAAAAGGCCCGAATAAATCGTATAGATATGGACAGTAAAGTATTTAAGGAAAACCTGGGGCGGAACGACATCCCGGACGCAATGGAACAGCTCATCCATTTTCAAAATAACATTTCCGGTTTCGAATATTATGCGCAGGGTTTTGGCCTCTTCGTCGATAATAAATCGGGGCTTAGGTCCTGGAGTGAAAACGAGGCCTTTTTGGAGCGCCTCATACCTTTCGCCCAGGCAAATGGCTCCGGTTCGTTTTATACCTTTTGGGATAACGGAACAGGAAAGCCATTGGAAGCGATGCCCATCCTTGTTTTTGGAGACGAGGGTGGTGTTCACATCGTGGCCGAAGATTTTCGGCAGTTGCTGCAGCTGCTCACTTATGATACCGAAATTTCCGTCGACTTTGAGACCGCTTATTTTTACAAGCATGAAGAGGACCATGAACCCAGCGATGACCAGCCGGCCTTTCGCGAATGGCTGAAAGAGAATTGCAATCTTGATCCGGTACAGGAACCTAACCAAACGATCAAAGCGGCGCAAGATAAGTACCAGCAACCCTTTGAAGTCTGGTTTAAACAATATTATAGTATTTAGGTAGGGGACCTTATGTCTGGCTGCACATCCATTTCAATCAGTGCCACATGAAAATACTGTTTTCAGTTGTTGCTTTATTGACCGTTCATATCGCTTTCGGGCAGTGTAAGCATACCTGGATCAGGCATTCGGGCGAAGCCGTTGATACCGTTATGCGGGCAAATGGCCGTCTGGAGCCAAACCCGATAAGCCAATCGGAGACAATTGATGCCTTTATTCAAAAGGTTGATGGACATATAGCTGAGAAGAGAATAGAAGGCACTACAATACCAAGGGAGTTAGATTCGCTTAAACAGTTGCCCGGAGATTCTGATGTTCTTTTGGAAATACGATATCTGGAGCACGAGTTAACTTCTCAATTCCAGATCATTTCTTCGGATAGTATCGGATATGCATTATATGCAATGGATACTCTTACTATAATGAGTAATCCCATTGTTATATACGCCTTCTCCTCAAATTTTGAATCTGAATGGAATGAGGATTTTGGCAACTGGTTCTTCTACTATACCAGGGAATTTGGTATTGTTGAAGCAACCTATGTTTGCACTATGGACTGGAACGGGCCTTGTTTTGATGAAGTAACCCTGATCGATAATTGCAAGATCAATGATCAAAACAGGGCCATTTTTGAAAAGGTAAAACGCCATGTTTTAGAAACCAGAAATAGGAATTGAGTAGCCTGTTTTTTTCTCCATGTGAAAAAAAGCCTCCTTCGCCTTTGGCAAGATTATCAACCAACCGGCGCCCGGGTCGTTATTGTTTCATCTGAAATGATAACCAATAAGTCGATTTTATGAAGGCCATTATTCTCCTGGGGATCCCGAAACGCGGGGGCCTTCCAATACCGAAGCGCTGGTTGACTTCTTCACCGGTTATTCTATATTGACCGTCCCGGGTACTTAACGTTTCGTTGGTATCTTTTCCCTCCTGAGATTATGTAAATTTGGTAAAAAACCTGAACATGAGCCAAACCTATAAAGGATTTTCCCGTGCCAATCATGTCGGCATTACAGTGAGCAGCCTGGAAGCCTCCATTGCTTTCTATGAAGCACTTACCGGCACAAAGGTGTCGAATGTAGACCAGATAGGCGGCGCCAGGATGGCCAGAGTGCAGGGTCTGGAAGATACGCAGATCAAATACGCCAACCTGCAACTCGATAACCTGAATATCGATATTCTCGAATACGTCGTGCCGCAGGCCGAAAAGACTTCTTACCGCAACAACCAGATCAGCGCCATGCATCTTTGCTTTGAGGTCGACGATATAGACGCGGCCATGGCCCGCCTCAAAGAGATCGGTGTGCAGCCCGAAGGGGAGCCCATCGTTTTCGGGGAAGAAGACGGGTTGCGATCCGGTTTCGGTACGGCGGTAGCTTATTTTCGCGATCCCGATGGCGTGAATCTCGAGATCATTTCACCGCAAGGTCCTTTCCGTCGTAAGGCAGAACAGGCTTAATGTTTGCTTTACCGTTTCTCAAGCTTAAACACAGTGCCGTCGGGCAGCTGCAGCAGGTAAGCGCCGGGCCTTAGGTTGGCCAGCGAAATACGTTGCCCGTTGCGGGTGATTGATGTTTCCAGGAGCAAGTGACCAGGCATATCCATGATCCTTATCCTGCATGGGACCGGTACGCCTTTCGCGTTACTGATAACAACACTTTCCAGCGCCGGGTTAGGGTAGACCTGCCATGCCGTTGCGCCCGCTTGCCTGTTGTTGATGGCGTTGGTCCAAAGGATATGAACGGAATCCATAGTCTGGCAGTTTTCACTATTGGTAACCCATACCGTGTATGTGCCCGCCTGCGTTACTGTAATTGTTTGGGTTGTCTCCGCCGTATTCCATAAATAGCCTGAACCTGGATTACCGGCATTAAGGACGGCGCTAGCGCCCTGAGCCAGGGTAATGTCGTCGCCGAGATCAACCACCGGCCTGGCCTTTACCCTTACAGAAAGCGTATCGTAGCTGGTACATTGGTTACCATCGGTAACTGCCACGCTGTATATGCCGCTTGCGTATACCCTCAGCATGGGCTGTACGGAGCCATCGCTCCACAGGTAAGTAGCGCCGGGATAAGGTACCTCCAGCAGCAATGTATCTGTCCTGCAAATAGCGGTATCGGGGCCCAGGTCGATAAGAGGTAAAGGATATAAGCCGATATTGATGGTATCGTAACCCACGCAATAATTAATGCCGGTGACCTTTACGGAATAGATACCGGGTGTAAGAGCGGATATGTGCTGTGTCGTGTCGCCGGTGCTCCACAGATACGACGATCCGGGATACCCGGCATCGAGCAGCACACCGGTGCAACGTATGGTATCGTTCCCCAGATCAGGAGTGGGAGGGTTCTTAAAGCCAATGTGTATGGTGTCCGTGATCGTGCCGAAGCTATTGCTTACCGATACGCTGTAATAGCCGGTATCGCTGATGCGGATCGATCGTGTTGTATCGCCTGTATTCCATAGGCAGGCGGCGCCGGGATTACGGGCATCCAACATGAAGCTGTCGCCCGGGCAAATCGTAGTATCATTGCCGAGATTGATGGCAAACCGGTATTCGTATGCTCCCCTGTCGACGATGCTGTTTTCTATCCTGTTGTTTCCTGCCAGATCATTGGTGAGTGTCACCGGGACATTTATGTTATGCCCATTGTCGATACAAGGGCTATTGAAGCGCAGGCTGAAATCGGCAGCGGTTGTATCGGCAAACAAAGGGTCTGTATTGCCGTCTATATTGTGTTCGGGGATGCTCCCGTTAATGCCTTGTACCAGGCTATAGGTAACCTGGGGTGTAGAAGCGCCGCTACTCAGCATGCCGCCGCTATTGGCCCATACGATCGTGTTGACGAGCATGGGCGCTGAATTGGCTGTATTATAGATGGCGCTCCCGGGGGCTCTGTTGCAGACTATAGTGCTATTGCTGATCCTGGGCGAGGAGGAACTATTGTAGCAAGCGGCGCCAAAAGAGTCGGCGACATTGCGGTACAGGAGTGCACCGGCTATTATAGGAGCAGCACCCTGGCAATAAATAGCCGCGCCATTCTTCGCAGAGTCGGCGGTAAAAATGCTGTTGCTGATGGTTGAAACGGTTGTACTTCCTTCAATGTATATGCCACCACCGGCGTTCAATGCTTTATTGTCCCGTATGGTACAATAGGCGAGCTCCAGGCTATCGCCGGAATGATAGATGCCGCCGCCAAGAGCACGGTAGAATATGAGTGGGGTGCATTCGGCGATATTACGGCTGATAAGGGAATGGCTGATCTGCATCGGCGCGGTAGCATCGTTGTAGATGCCGCCACCGTAACTGTTAAAGTGATAGGTGCTGATCTTATTATCGGTAATGCTGCAATCGTTGATCCCAAACAAGGCTTCTCCGGCATTATATATGCCGCCGCCTTTACACTCCGTCTGGTAGCTGGAATATGCGGTGTTCCGGGCAATCCTGCACCGGTTGAGGCTGACCGGAGCAATTCCGGCATTGTAAAAGCCGCCGCCATAGCAACGGTAAACAGCGTCGGTATAGCCCATGTTGTCCGTAATATCACAGTCGCTAATGGTGATAGTAGCGGCGCTCCAGTTATATATCCCGCCACCGAAGGCATTGGCGCCCTCAGCCATATTACCGCTAAAGGTAGAATGGGTAATGTTGACTGGGCCGTACCCGGTTATGGCGATCCCGCCGCCGTAGGGCTGGCTTGCGGTAGCCTTATTGCCGCCGATGATACAGCTGTCGATCGTGAGTGTCTGCCCCCAGTGCAGTAGGCCACCGCCATAGGCATAAATGTTGTTGTATGCGGCTATATGGTTGGCGATAATACGCGAATGCCTGATCAGCAACGATACTGCAAATTGGTTGCATATTCCGCCGCCATAGCCACTGGCATACAAATTAGCGTCACTGCTTTGATTAGAGTCGACAAGGCAATAGTCCATGTATAAGCTGCTACTGTCGTTATAGATACCACATCCGGTGCTGGCGATATTGTTCCTGATGATGCAGTGCAGGAGGGTGTCGCCGGCGCTGCCGATATTGTAAATGCCACCGCCCTGGGTGCTGTAGCCGGTACTATTTATAGCGATATTTCCGATAATGGTTGTGTG
Source organism: Taibaiella koreensis (assembly GCF_003545715.1). Classification (GTDB taxonomy): domain Bacteria; phylum Bacteroidota; class Bacteroidia; order Chitinophagales; family Chitinophagaceae; genus Taibaiella; species Taibaiella koreensis. The sequence continues at coordinate 78,275 of NZ_QVNU01000006.1, read as the reverse complement.
CCGGATATCCAGTTTTCCCCGGTTGTATAACCCGGCGCCGCTAAGAGCGGCATTGTCTTTAATAACACAGTTGCTGATACGTGGCGACGCATAATTGTTATAGATCCCGCCGCCTTGGCCGGCATTGCCTCCTGAGATGGTAAAGCCATCCAGTAATGCGGCGGCAGTTAATCCTGTCGCATCGTTCCGGATAACGCTGTTCCCGTTCCCCTTAAGTACAGTAAGGTTGCCCTGGAAGTCGCGTTGCGTCGCAGCTGTATCGGTGTTTAAAAAGCCTCCGAGGATCTTTACACCTTCTTTCATCTGAAAGGATGCCCCGGGGGGAGGCTGATAAGTTCCCTGGGCCACCCATACGCTATCGCCGCTTTGCGCGGCATCGATACCGCTTTGAAAGTGCTGAAAGGCTGTAGCCCAGGAGGCGCCTGTCTGAGTACCGCCGGCATGTGCGCTGTCGACATAAATGATCGCCGCCCGGCTTAGGGAAGGGCAAAGGCACAAGAAGATGAGCGCCAGGTGATGGATTCTTTTCATGGGTTGGTCCGGGGATAGTTATACGAAGATAGATTTTATTACATGCAATCCAATGAACAAATGTAATGCGTATCTTATCCATATATTTTACTATTTCACCGGGAACCAGCTGAACAATATCAGATCAGGCCCAGCTCCATCGCTTTTCGGATCAGGCTGGCCGAGTTCTTGACATCCAGCTTTTGCAGCAGGTGGGTCCGATGGTTCTCTACCGTACGTTTGCTGAGGCAGAGATGATCTGCGATCTCCTGGCTGCTACAATTGTGCGTCAGCATTTTCAGGATCTCTTTTTCCCGGCGGGTTAGCGATGGTGATAAAGTGCGGCTTTGCCGTTCCTGCAATACCTGCCGGCGGATAGCAGGATCAAAGTATTCTGTACCACGGGCCACGGTACGTATGGCTTCCAGCAATACCTGCTCATCGCTGCTCTTAAGCACATAACCCTTGATTCCGTGCTGCAGCATCGATTTAATGTAATAGCGGTGTTCGAGGTTGGTGAGCACCAGTACCATCACCTCGGGGTATAGCCGGTGCAGCACCGGCGCCAGCTCATCGCCCATCTGCCCTTGCATTTGTATATCCAGGAGCAACACATCGGGTTGCTTCGACTGCAATGCTTTCAGCAGGCTGTTCGCCTCCTGGTATGCGCCGATAATCTCGATGTCGGGGTGATGGCCAAGCATGCTTTGCAGTCCTTTGATCAGCAGGGGATGGTCGTCTATTATAGTGATCTTGATACTCATATCGCTTGGTTTAGCGGGCAGGCTGCGCACAGGAAAGCGTGGATACTTCCAATTCTACACTGGTTCCTTCACCAGAGCGGGAATTGAAGCTAATGTGGCCACCAAGGTCTTTTACCCTGCTGCGGATACTTTCGAGCCCAAGGCCCTTCATTGTTTTACTTGTATCGAAGCCGTTACCATTATCCTCTACCGTAAGCTGCAGCAGATCGTCCTGGTAGAGTAGGGCGATGAGCACTTGTGTGGCCCCCGAATGTTTGACAATATTGTGCACCAGCTCTTGTACAACGCGATATACGGCAAAGCAAAATTCCGGCTTCAATGCGGTAAAAGAGCCGAAAGTTTGCAGCTCAATATGTAAGCGATTGCTCTTCTGAATCAGTTCGCAGAAAGTCTCAATGGCATCGGGCAGGCTTTGCTGGATCAGCAGCTCCGGTACCAGCTTGTAGGTGATCGTGCGCAGTTCCAGGCCCATATGGTTCAGCAGCGACATGATCTCACCATAGGTTTTTGTGTCGGGCAGGCCTTTGTGCTCTTTGCCTAGCGCAGCATAGTTCATTTTAGTGGCAGAGAGCAAGACATTAACGCCATCGTGCAGCTCCCTGGCGATGCGACTACGTTCTTCTTCCTCGCCCTGCATTTTGGCGTGCAATTGTTCTATTTTTTGCTGCTGCTGCAGATCACGGATCTGTGCGGCCTGTAGCTTTTGCTTTAGCCGTATGCTGCGCCAGAAGCCGGCTGCCACACCCAACAGCAACAATCCGGTCGCGGTGCCCAGTATGATACCCCGTTGCAGCCGGTAGAGCAGGGCTTTGTTTTGCGCCAGCTCCTTATCTTTCTCCGCAGTCCTGTATTTAAGCTCCAACCCGGCTATCTCCCTGGCTTTAGCCACATCCTGCAGGCTGTCGTTAAGGTCGGCATAGGCCACTTGGTAGCGATAGGCCTGTTCGTACTGCCCCAATTGTCCGTATATAGCAGAAAGTGCCGAATAATTGGCTATACGATGCATGACCAGCCCCTTAGTGGTGCACACCTGCTGTGCCTTCAGATAGTAGGGAGCTGCGGCGCGTAGATCGCCCAGCCGGTAATACACGCTTCCTATCGCCTGGTACATGCCTGCGGCAAAACCTGAAGTGCTGTCGTAAGCCAACGCATAACGGTAATAAGGGATGGCTTTGTTAAGATCGCTTTGCACATTGCCCATAGCATAGTATACAAATTTAATGCTCCGGTTTTGAGGTTGTTTCAGCAATACCAAACGTGCCTTGCCCAGGTATTGCATTGCCCTGGCACTATCCTTCGATGCCGCCCAGGCAAGGCCTTTGTTGATATAGATGTCAGGCAGCACCGTAGCGTCGTGTATGCGTACAGCAATGTTTTCGGCCTGCTGCATATAGCCAATGCTCTTGCTCAGAGCACCTTTCTGCATCCAGGCGACACCCAGGTTGTCATATACCTGTGCCAGGATTATGCTATCCTTGCTTCCGTTTTGCGTGATTTCGGTGAGGGCTTTATAAAAGAAGTGGATAGCGCTGTCGTTATTGCCCATCAGGTTGTAGGTACCGCCCCAACCATTATACAGGGCGGGGAGTATCCGCTTATTGTGCTCCGATATGCGTAGGCAGTGCGGATACGCAAGTTGCAACAGCTTTTGCGTTTTATCATAGTCACCTTTGTCCTGGTAGCAGAAAGCCATGCTCAACAGCGCGCTGGCTATGCCGTCCTCATGACCAAGCATACGGCTGATCTGCAAAGATTCCTGCAGCAAGGATATGGCGCTATCCGGCTGCAAAGCCCTTGCCTTTCCTGCTGCCTGCATCAATTTTCTGGCACGAAGCGTATCCGCTACTGTGCTCAATCCGGCGGCTTGCTCCTGGGCTGCAAGCGGCAATCGGAGCTGTAGTGCGCATAACAGTGCAAAGCAAAGCAGGTATCTTCTTTTTAGGAACATGGTTGGTCTTTTCTGGTCAGGCAGTTGGATCAAAAGTAATTTTTCTTTTTAAAACGGCTTTCCGTCAAATGAGTGTTTTTACTCTTTTTTGCCGGAAGCGACCCTTCTAATTTTGAAAGCAGCCTGGAAAAAGGTTGGACCAATACCCGCAATATCGCTTGTCTGTGGCGAGGCGCCCGTCACAGTACGGTAAACATAAACGAACCATGATCTCTTTCTCTTTCCGTATGCAAAGCCTGGCTTGCTTTGTAATGATTACACTGCTGTCATTATTTGCCGTCGTGACCACTCATGCGCAATACAATGCTGCAGCAAACCGGATCTGGTGCTTTGGGCATAATGCCGGTTTGAACTTCAGTTCCGGTGTACCGGTGGCCATGCGTACAGGCATCGATGCGGTAGACCCCTCCGGTACCCTGGAAGCCAGCGCTTCGGTGTGCAGCAGCACCGGTATCCTGCAACTGTACACCGATGGCTCGCAGGTGTGGGACCGTACCGGCGTACTAATGAGTAATGGCGCGGATCTTACGGGCCTGGGGCCGGGAAGCACCAATAGCACAAGTCAAGGTGCATTGATCGTTCCTATGCCCGACAGTAGTCACAAATACTATATTTTTTCGCTTACAGCAGTTGATCAGGCGGTTGCCATAAGGGGAAAGCTCTTTTATAGTATTGTTGATATGACATTGAATGGCGGTATGGGTGATGTAGTGGCCGGAAGCAAAAGCATCTTTGTTGATTCGGGGCTTACAGAAAAGATGATCGGTATTGTGGGCGACCGCTGCAATATTTGGATACTGACTTGTGTAAAAGGTATGGCGCGTTATAAAGCTTTTGAGCTGACGTCGGCCGGACTCAACACCACGCCGGTTATTTCCAATGCAGCTACCGCTAAGAATCTTTCCTTCGGCTATCTTGCCGTTTCGCCTGACCGCAAACATATCGCCGCTTCGGAGCAGGCACTTTTCGGAGGCAACAATGGATTGGAGCTGGCGCGGTTCAATGCCGCTACCGGCATGGTTTACGATGCCATTCAACTCGAACCGCAGCTGGGCTATTACGGCGCTTGTTTTTCACCGGATAGCAAAAAGCTGTACGGCAGCTCCTTTCAGGATATCTACCAGTTTGACATCACAGCACCGGCGCCGGCTACTACCAGGGTACAAGTTAGCAGCAACGGGCGGAATACCAGCCTTCAATGTGGTCCGGATGGGCGTATCTATTTTCAGCATTCGGCTACGGCGGGCGATAAAGTGTCTTTTATCAGGCAACCTGATCTGTCCGGAGCGGCTTGTGAGGTAATTGTAGATGGACTGACGTTGCTACAGGGTACCTCGATGAGCTTCGGTCTGCATAATATGACACCCGTTTTTACGAGGGATACCCTATACACAGCCGCCGGCGCTGCTGCGGGCTGCTTTGCGGCAGACTACACACTTAGTGCCATGGACACCTCTGGCTGGAGCTATGAATGGAATACCGGCAGCGCTGACCGGAAACTTACAGTAACCGCACCGGGTTTATATTGGGTGCGGTATCATACACCGCCCTGCGTGTTCCATACCGACACGTTCCGTCTTAGCTTTCCTTATGGAGCCCGCCCACAGCTAATCGTCAACAACAGCTGCAAGGGAATGGCGGCGGGCAGCGCCCTGGCACTGACGTATAACGGTGATACCGTACAGTACGATTATACCTGGCGCAATGCATCCGGTGATACCTTATCGCGTACAGATACCTTATCGCATGTGCCGGCCGGGAATTATACCCTTCAGGTGCACACACCCCATTGCGATACACTGTTACATGTGTATATACCCGATGAAGAGCATCATGTTTCCTTTGTGTCGGATACCCTGGTTTGCCTGGGAACGGATATTGTCTTTCAAAATACATCGGATGCTTACTATACCGACTTCCGTTGGCAGTTTGGCGAAGGCAATACGAGTATACTAAGAGAACCTGTGCACCTGTATACACAACCGGGAAGCTTTATGGTCAGGCTTAGTGGTAGCGGGGCGTTATGCCGGGATACTATCGCCCGTCGCATTACCGTAGATGCGCCGGCAGCAGGACTTGGTTTTACCAGGGACAGGGATAGCCTTTGTACCGGAGAATTCTTAATGCTGGAGCCGGGGTACGACAGCACGGTAACCCGGTTGCATTGGCAATTGGGCGATGGCTACGGGCTTGCTACGGGAATGGAGCCGCTGCAGCATGCGTACGATATACCCGGTACGATGCCCCTATCGATGGCAGCCGTATTCCGCGTATGCCCTCAACGTATATTTTACGATACGATAATCGTATATCCTTTGCCCATGGTCGACCTGGGGCCAGACAGTATATTATGCCTGCATGGCCAACCCTTGTCCTTATCCGCGCGGACTGCTCCCGCAGACGGCGTTGTTTACCGGTGGAGCACCGGTGAAACCATTGCCACTATCGTTGTCCGTCATGAAGGGAGGTACAGTCTTAGTATCACCAACACACATAGTTGTACGGCATCGGAGTCGATTGTGGTAGGTAAAGATTGCTATATCGATATACCCAATGCCTTTACGCCCAACGGAGATGGTAGCAACGATTATTTCTTCCCGCGGCAGATCCTTTCCCGTAAGCTCAGCGGATTCTTCATGCAGGTGCTCAATCGCTGGGGGCAGGTGGTGTTTGAGACCACGCGTACGGATGGGCGGGGATGGGACGGGCGTTTCAATGGTAAAGCGCAACCCGGGGGCGTATACCTCTACCGCATTACTGCCTGGATCGATCAGGAGCACCGGGAAGTCTATGAAGGTAATGTAACCCTGATCCGCTAACCCGATTTTTAACTGCTTTCTATATATCCAAAACCGTTTAACATGCAATTGATGAAAAGATGTCTATGTGCCTTGCTATTGCTTTGCCTGGTAACAAAGAGCCGCGGCCAGCAACCCGCCTGGACGCTTAAAGAAAACAGCCACTGGAAATTTTACCAGTATGGCGGTCTGCATTTCGACAATAACAATCCGGAGCCGGATACTTCCGCTATGCGTTTTCAGTACACTTCCGGAGCGACTCCCGTGTCGACGATCAACGCGGCTTCGGTAGCTGATGCCGACGGCAACCTGCTGTTCTATACCGATGCCTACAACGTATGGGATAAGGAACACCACCTGATGCCGGCGGGTACCGGCCTTTCTGGTGGCAATGCAATGGATGCTGCATTGATCGTTCCTGTGATCGCCAATCCGCAACAATATTATATTTTCTACATGTGCGGCAGCATCGACTTCCTCGGAGCAACCACCAATGCCTATGAGCTACGGTACACGCTTGTGGACATGAGCCTCAACAATGGTCTGGGCGATGTGGTTGCCGGTCAAAAGAACCTGCTCCTGGAAGATAATCTTTCGGGGGCGATGAAGGCCGTGCCAGGTACAGATTGCAACGTTTGGCTGATCACCCATGACCTCTACAATACCGAATTTAAAGTGTTTGAGATCAATAATGCCGGTGTCAACACAACTCCGGTTTCTTCAACTGTTGGCAATGGCGCCGTTGGCTTTATGGGGCCCCTTAGCTTTGGCGGGAATATGGCTATATCGCATAGTGGCACAAAGCTGGCTTTTGGTCAAAATGGCGGAGAATTGGTACCGATCGTAGAGCTTTTCGATTTTAACCGGAGCACAGCTGCCATCACCAATCCCGTCGTTATCGATACGTTGAGCTTTGCCTTTGGCATGAGCCTTTGCTTTTCGCCCGATAACCAGAAGCTGTATCTCTCGCTGCTCAATCCCGGCGGTATGAGCCCGGCCAATCCTAATAACCAGCATGTAGAATCTTCCTTGTTCCAGTACAATACGGCGCTCGGAAGCGGAATGGCCATTAAAAACTCACGTGTATTGCTTTCCGATTCCATTTCCTCGTACAACAATGTGATGCGCCTGGGACCCGATGGTAAAATCTACCTGCCCGCTTCGTATGGTGGTGATACCTCCGGTGTTGATGGCTACTTTTATCCACCGGCAAGCGGCCCGGGCAGCTATTTCGGTGCACCGTTCCAGGCTTACCTGGGCTGTATTCAGCATCCCAATATCGCCGGTGCGGGTTGTAGCTTCAATCGCAAGGCGGTGGCACTTCCTGCTTATTCCAGTGGCACCGAGACCATGGGAGGTATTTTTGTCAAGCCTGCCATAACAGATACTGTTTATGCCCGTCATGATACGATGGTATGTAAGCCTGCCGGGGATGCCTTTGTGCTGCAAGGGCCTGCTGGAGCATATCATTTCCTCTGGGACGATGGTAGCACGGGCGATCAGCGTACCGTAAGCGCTTCGGGGACATATTATGTGCGCAACGGCAACTATTGTCACTATCGCGTCGATACTTTCGCAGTCGTTATTGGTAACCCGGAAGCCGTTATTATGCGGACCGACAATACCCTGAGCACCACACAGCCCTTCGATACCTACCAATGGTATCGTAATGCCAATGAAGTACCCGGAGCGACCAACAGCACCTATACCATTACACAAGGCGGACAGTACCAGGTAGCCGTGGCCAAAGGTCGTTGCAACGATACTTCCGGCATCTTCGATGCAGCGTGGAGCGGTATCGAGGACCTTAACGCAAAAGCCCGGCTAGTCAGCATTTTCCCCAACCCTGCAAAAAACATCGTACATATCCGTGCACCCTTTGCCATAAAGGTGATGATTGCCGGCATAGATGGTCGCATCATCAGTAAAGAGGATGATGCAAAAGACATATCCCTGAGAGGTATGGACAACGGCATTTACTTCCTTCGGCTGAGCGATAAAGAAGGCCGCTTGCTCAAAGTAGAGAAGCTGGTGAAGGCGGACTAATAAACCAGGTGCTAATACAATGGATTGGCCCTGCCAAAGGGGCTCAAGCCTGTCATATTGAGCGCAGTCGAAATGTAAACAGGCTTGAGCGGTAAACGGCCTCTTGTTCGTATATGTATCTTTGCTGATCAAATATACTTTATGCCTATAGTCCGTAGCTCAGAACAAAAGAGCATGACCCTGGAGGATTTCTATGCTGATCTGTCTACTAGTAGTCCGCCCGGCTATGAGGACGTAGGTAGGGGTATGTTGCTCTTGATTAATATGATCAACAGAATGTTTACGGAGACAAAAATATGGGGGCTTACTTCTCTTGCAAGGTTGGTGCTCCGGAACAAAGATGATTTTGCAAGCGAATGGTATATCATCATTGGTAACGCAGGAAATACTTTTTATATCGAATACCTACTTCCTGAAGATAAGCGGCCCTGGCATAATGCCTATGTCCGGGGAGAGGCGGGTTCGCTGGAGGAGGCCGGAAAGTACTTGCTGATTGCTATGAAGGAGTGCGAAGGGTGGGTGGGCAATGTTGAGCTGGAACAGTTGACCTCAGCATTGTGAAAAGCGGTTCATAACGACTAGGTCAAGAGCACTTACTACCCGCTGTGGATGCTCTGGTGCTTAAACGATAGTGGTCGTCTGTTATGAGCTTGATCCGTTACATTTGCATAACGCTAAACCTGATCTTATGCCTGACTCCTTTCGTCAAGTCTATCTCAACACCGCCGGCTGCGGTCTTATTTCTGAATCCCTGCGACAAGCCGGTATAGCCTTCTACGAACGATTTGAGCAGGATAGTTCTGCGGCGAGCGAGGAATGGCGGGCACTCCGTTATCCCGAAATTAAACGCAATGCAGCCCGGTTGATGCGTACGGAAGCCGGAAATGTAGCCTTCCTGCCCAATTTTTCCTTCGGGATCAATGCCCTGGTGCATAGCCTGAAGGGCAACGAAAAGGTATTGCTGTACCGGAACGATTTTCCCTCTTTATACCTTCCCTTTGTCCCTAACAAATTTGATATTACCTGGATCGACAGCGAAGAGGGCTTCCGGATCGATATCGAAAAAATTGCTGCGATCATTAAGGCGCAAAAGATCGATGTGGTCGTTCTGAGTCATGTACAATGGCAGAGCGGTTTTAAGATCGACCTGGCGCAGTTGGGAGCGGTATGCCACGATAACAATGCTTTGTTGATCGTCGATGCGACACAAAGCCTGGGCGCTATCGATATAGACTTGTCTACGTTGCCTGTCGATGTGTTGATGGCCAGCAATTATAAATGGATGAACGCGGGCTTCGGTACCGGCCTTATGTATATGCATCCGGCCTTTCTGGACCGGTACCCGCCAATGGTCGGCGGCAATGCCGGTACCCGCTTCCACTGGGACAACAATACGCTGGAAAGCATACCTTCCGTGACGGACTATGAGCCGGGCAGCCCCGATATGTTCAGCCTTACCATTATGAGCCATGCGATCGAAGAGAAGCTGGCCCGGGGATTGCTGCAGATTGAGGAACGCAATATGCAGCTTACTCAGGTGCTGCTGGACCAGCTCATCGCGCTTCCCGTACGCCTGACCGGCGATCGGGATACGCTGAGCCGCGCCTCGATTGTTTGCATCGATGCGGCGCCGGGCTTACACGATTTCCTGGCCCTACGTAACATCATCACCACTTGCCGTCACGGACTGATCCGGATCAGCATTCATATGCATAATACTGAAAGCGACATCCGGGCCATCACGGATGCCATCGGAGATTGGGGAAAAACACAATAACACTGCCGGTAAGATAAAGCAAAAGGGGACTGCGAAGGTCCCCTTTTGTATTCATTCTTTTTTGTAGTATTCAGAAGTTTTAATTCCAGCCGCCGCCCAAAGCCTGGTAGATATTGACCACCGCGCTCATCTGCGCTTTACGGGTCTCGATCAGTTCAAACCGTGCTTCCAGCATATCCCGCTGTGTCAGCAACACTTCCATATAGTCGGCCCTGGCCGATTGGAACAGGCCATTGGAGATATTGACCGAACGGCTAAGTGCATCGACCTGCTTGGTCTTGAGGTCGTAACTCTGTTCCAGGTTGCCGATTTTAGCCTGTTGATTGGCCACTTCTATATAAGCATTCAGGATCGTGCGCTCATACTGGTATAATGCCTGTATTTGTTTGGCATTGGCGCTGTAGTAAGTAGCCTTAATGCCATTACGGTTCACCAGGGGCGCCACCAGGTCGCCTGCCAGTGAGTACAGCAGCGACTCGGGCGTCTTAAGCAGGTAAGAAGGATTGAAAGCCTGGTAGCCGATAGACGCGGAAATACCCAGCGATGGATAGAACTGAGCCTTGGCTACTTTGACATCCAGCTTGGCGGCAGTAAGCTGCAGCTCAGCTTGCCTGATGTCGGGGCGATTGGCCAGGAGCTGCGGCGGTAAGCCCGTATGGACCACAGCAGGGATGATGGTGGTCAGGTCTTGCTGACTTCTTGCGATGTGCCGCGGATAGCGGCCCAGCAGGAAGTTGATCTTGTTTTCCGTTTCGGTTATCCGTTGCTGGATATCGTATTGCAGGCTCTGCGTTTTCAGCACTTCCGCTTCAAACTTGCGTACGGGAAGCTCTGTTACCCTGGTCGCTTCTTTCTGCAGCCTGACAATCCGCAAGGCGCTGTTCTGCAGCTCGATGTTTTGCTGCAGGATGGCCAACTGGTTGTCGAGCGCCAGCAGTTCGTAATAGGAATTGGCGATCTCAGCCACCAGGTTAGTGATCACGAAATTACGGCCCTCCATGGTCGAGAGATAGCGCGACACGGCTGCCTTCTTGGCATTATGCAGCTTTTGCCATATATCGATCTCCCAGGTGGCAACGGCCCTGATCTGGTAATCAGGCAACGGATCGGGCATCTCCTTTCCGGGCTTGATCTCAGTATTAGCTTCCATAGCGCCGATATTGGTATAGCGTGCTACCTTATCTACGCCACCGCCTGCCTGTATCCCAACGAAGGGAAGGTATTCGCCTTTCCGGGCCCTTACCTCGTTCCTAGATATTTCGATCTCCTGCAGTGTAATGTTCAGCTCCTGGTTATTGGCCAGGGCCGTATCAATAAGTGCAGCGAGGTTGGGATCGGTAAAGTATTCGCGCCACCTGAGCCGGGCGGTATTGACAGAATCCTGGGCGCCGTTGGCGTAGTGCTCCGGGATGGCCTGGCTTTCTTTTTTTCCTGCCAGGGAAGGCAGCTTGCAGGCCGTATAGGCCAGCGACAGGCAAGCGATCCCCAGTAGCTTATATTTCTTTTGCATCATTATGCCGATGTTTTTTCAATGAATTAGTTTTCTACATTGGACCGGAAACCGAAGATCTTCAGCTTTCTTTTCTTCTTCTTGCGTTTGGATTGTGTGAGGTCTTCGGTCAACGGCACTTCATCCTCATCGCGGATGAGCTTGCGGCCGGCAGCCATTTTACCAAACACATAATACAATCCCGGGATAATGATCACGCCAAAAATGGTACCCAGCAGCATACCGCCGGCAGAAGATGCGCCGATCGTACGGTTGCCCAGTGCACCCGGGCCGGTAGCAAACAACAGCGGAATGAGACCGGCGATGAAGGCAAACGAAGTCATCAGGATCGGCCGGAAACGTACCCGGGCGCCCTCGATGGCGGCCTCGGCGATCGTTGCTCCCTGCTGATGCTTCTGTACGGCAAATTCCACGATCAGCACCGCGTTCTTACCGAGCAGACCGGCCAGCATGACCAGGCCCACCTGAGCATAGATATCGTTGGAAAGGCCCATGACTTTAAGCAGCGCAAAGGCGCCGAAGACCCCGACCGGTAAGGAAAGGATAACGGCCAGCGGAATGATGAAGCTTTCGTACTGTGCGGCCAGCACCATGTATACGAAGGCCAGCACGATAAGGAAGATATACAACGCTTCGTTGCCGCGCCCTACCTCATCCTTGGACAGCCCCAGCCAGTCGATGCCATAACCACGGGGCAGCTTGGCTGCTACTTCCTGGATGGCTTTGATCGCCTCGCCGCTACTGTATCCAGGAGCAGGTGCACCGTTGATCGCCGACGCCGTGTACATATTGAAACGGGTGATCTCGTTCAGGCCCTGTGTTTTCACCACCTTCATGAATGCGGAATAAGGCACCATTTCGTCACGGTTATTCTTTACGTAAAGCTTGAGCAGGTCGTCGGGCAGCGCGCGGTATTCAGGAGAAGCCTGCACATACACTTTAAAGAAGTTACCGAAACGGATAAAGCCTTGCTCGTAGGTACTACCGATGAGGATGGAAAGGTTGTCCATCGCTTTAGCAATAGAGACGCCCTTCTGCATTGCCGCTTTGTTGTCGATCTGTAGCTCATACTGCGGATAGTTGGCGGCGAAGAAGGTGAACAGCCCCGAAAGCTCTTTGCGCTTGCGCAGCTCGGCCATGAATTCATCGTTGACCTTTCCGAAGGATTTATAATCGCCGGAGTTGGTCTTATCCAGGAGTCGTAGCGAGAAACCACCAGCGGCGCCATAGCCCGGTACGGCCGGGGGCTGAAAGAATTCGATGGTAGCGCCAGGAATTACTTTCGCCTTTTCTTCAAGCTCTTCAATGATCTCCACGGCAGTATGCTTTCGCTCCGACCAACCTTTAAGGTTGATGAGACAGGTACCGGCATTGGAGCCGCGACCTTCGGTAAGTACCTCGTAGCCGGCCAGCGCCGAAACCGATTGCACGCCTTCGACATGCTCGGCAACCTTCTGCAGCTTGCGGGATATATCATTCGTCCTTTCCAGTGTAGAGCCCGGAGGGGTCTGGATGATCGCATAGATCATACCCTGGTCCTCGTTGGGGATAAAGCCGGTAGGCAATGTTTCCGAGGTAAGCCAGATGCCGCCGCAGAAGGCCAGCAGCAGGCCAAAGGTAATCACGCGCCGGTTCACGATGAGCTTCAGCAGGCTCGCATAGCGGCCGGTAAGACGTTCGAACCAGTTGTTGAAACGATCGAGCAGCCAGTTGACAGGGTTCTTGCTTTTGGGCTTTCCGTGTGTATTTTTCAGGATCATGGCGCACAGTACCGGAGTCAGCGTCAGTGCTACAAAGCCCGAGATCACGATAGAAGTAGCCATGGTAATGGAGAACTGGCGGTAGAAGATGCCCACGGGGCCGCTCATGAAAGCCACCGGGATAAACACGGCTGTCATCAACAGGGTGATCGCGATGATAGCGCCGCTAATCTCCTGCAGCACTTTCTTGACGGCCTTGTACGGCGTCAGGTGCTCTTCCGCCATCTTGGTATGCACAGCTTCAACCACTACAATCGCATTATCCACCACAATACCGATGGCCAGCACCAGCGCAAACAGGGTGATCAGGTTGATGGTCAACCCGAACAACTGCATGAAGATGAAGGTACCGATAAGCGATACAGGTACAGCGAGCGTGGGGATAAGTGTAGAGCGCCAGTCGCCGAGGAAAAGGAATACTACGATCGCTACCAGGATGAAGGCTTCTGCCAGCGTATGTACCACCTTTTCGATAGAAGCATCGAGGAAGCTGGAAACGTCGTAGCTGATCTGGTAGTCCATACCTGGGGGGAAGGAACTGGCTTTGATCTCTTCCAGCTTTTCTTTTACTTCCTTGATTACATCGCTTGCATTACTACCATAGGTTTGCTTCAGGGTAATGGCCGCAGAAGGATGCCCATCCATATTGGAATAGATATCGTAGAACTCGCTACCCAGCTCCACATCGGCAATGTCTTTCAGGTGCAGGATCTCGCCGTTGGCATTGGCGCGGATGATCACATCCTGATATTGTTCCGGTGTATTGTAACGACCCTGGTAGGTGAGTACGTATTCCAGCGATTGGGAGCGTTTACCTGTTGCCTGGCCTATACGGCCCGGCGATCCGATGATACTTTGCTGTGCCAGCGCTTCCATCACTTCATCGGTCGCTACGTTGTAAGCACGCATCCTGTCCGGCTTCAGCCATACACGCATGGCATATTGCCGGCTACCGAGGATCTTGGCACTGCCCACGCCGTTGAGGCGGCTCAGTTCCGGGATAAGGTTTACGCCGGCAAAGTTATATAGGAAGTTCTCGTCCGCTTTGGGATCCTTACTATACAGGTTCACATACATGAGCATGTTGGGCGAGGTATAGCTCACCACCAGGCCCTCGCGCTGTACCAACTCGGGCAGGCGGTTGGTCACCTGCTCGATACGGTTCTTCACGTTCACTACCGCCTGGTTGGGATCGGTGCCCAGGTCAAATACTACCTGGATGGTTGCTTCACCGGCGCTGGTGGCATCAGAGGTCATGTACTTCATGCCGGGTGCACCGTTGATGGCTTTTTCCATAGGAATAAGCACCGAGTTGACCAATACATCGGCGCTCGCGCCCGGGTACGCCACGTTTACCACAACCATAGGTGGCGCGATGGAAGGGAACTGCGATACCGGAAGCGTATTGATGGCCAGCACCCCCATGAAGATGATCACCACCGATAAGATGATCGCAAGGACCGGCCTTTTTATGAATTTATTGAACATCGTCTTGCTTTTTAGGTTGCTTAATTATTCTGCATGCAGCTTTAGCTGGGCGATCACCGAGCGTGGCGCTTCGTATTCATAAGTGATCTTATCATTTTCTTTCACCTTCCGAAGACCTTCCAGCAATATCTTCTCATTATCCTTCAGGCCGGCAGTAACGGCATACAGGTCTTCCATCTCGGCGCCTACTGTGATCTCACGTGCTTTTACACGATTGTCGGAGCCTACGACATAAACATATTTTTTATCAAGGATCTCGAAAGTGGCTTTCTGTGGTATGATGGTGGCATTCTTAATCGGCGCCAGCATATGGATATTGCCGGTTTCGCCATGGCGCAGCAAGCCTTCGGGATTAGGGAAGGTGGCCCTGAAAGGGATATTGCCCGTTTCGTTATCGAAGTCGGCTTCGATGGTCTCCACTGTTCCGGGATGACCAAACTCTTTATGGTTGGCCATCTCGAGACTTACCGAAGGATGTTCGGCGCTTATCTTACTCTTGAAATCCAGGTATTCCGCTTCGGGCACGTTGAAGTAAACCCACATCTTGCTGTTGTCGGAAAGTGTAGTCAGCAAGTCGCCTTCGCTCACCAGGCTACCCGGCCGCACCATAAAGCGGTCGATCATGCCGTCGAAAGGCGCTCTGATCTCGGTGAATTGAAGATGGACCTGGCTCAGGGCCGACTCGGCCTTGGCCTTGTCCAGCTTGGCTTTGGTCATGGCCAGTTCGTTGGGCGCCACTACGCTGCTGTCGGCAAGCCGTTTGGTGTTCTGGTATTCGATCTCGGCAAAGCGTACTTCGGCCTGCGCTTTTGAAAGCTCTGCCTCATAGAGCCTGGGCATGATCTGAAACAGGAGCTGCCCTTTTTTTACAAATTGTCCTTCATCGACGAATATCTTCTCTATATACCCTCGTTCCTGGGCCCTGAGCTCGATATGCCGTATCGAACGGATCTGGCACACATATTCGTTAACGATAGTCGTGTCCAGCGTGATCGGACTCGTTACCAGGAGCTTGGTTTCAGGCTCCTTCTCTTCCTTTTTCGAACGACAGCTTGTGTGGCACAATAAGGCGCACAAGCTCATCAGCATGAGTGTTCTCTTCATAAGATTTCAGCTTTGAAGCAATCTTGGATTTTCTGAATGTTTATTTATGGACGGTTGGATACAGGCAAAATATTCCCAGCAACCCTTTTTCGGCGTACTTGCAAGGGTTGATCAGGCAGGAATATAGGAAAAGCGAAAAGCCGGGCGTAATGCGCCGGCAGCAAGGAATTATATCCTGATCACACGAAGCAGGATATATCTCTGAAGGGAAGAATAGGAAAAAAGATGGTGAGAAACGGGCTGTATATCGGTAGCGGTATAGGCACCTGGCGCCCTGGCAAAGTAAGCAGCGAAGTAATTGCCATTATACAGGCATTTCTTTACTGCCGTTACTTCTTCTTCCTCATCTTCATTGTCTGTGGTTTCGAGTTTTTCTTTCCCTCTTTCGGCAAAGGTTTGCCAGATGGTAAGTTGAGCATCTGCTTGCTGTACCCCGATCGGAGGCAGAAAAAAATCAGCTGTCGTGATCAACTGCGGGCAAAGGTGTAACTCATCCTGATGCCCTTGTGCATACAGACTATAGTATCCGCTAAACAGCAGTAAAAACAGTGGGAGAACCACTCTGATGAGCCACTTCATTACAGTAGGCAAAAGTAGATAAACTTGTACATGCCAGCCAAGAGGAATAATGTTAAAGAATGGCAATTAAGGGTTACGCAATCCTTATCATTCAAGGGTTACGCAATTGGAACCCTACCTTTGTGCTCTTAAATTTATATGCGAATGGACTTCTCTATACAACCGGTATTGGAAAATGAAAGCGTATTGCTAGTGCCCTTGTGGGAAACAGATTTTGAAGATCTATATGCGGTGGCGGCTGATGAGAAAATATGGGAGCAGCATCCTAATAAGGACCGTTGGCAAAAAGCGGTTTTTCGTTCCTTCTTTGACGGCGCCATACAGAGCAAAGGTGCGTTTAAGATCGTCGATAAAAGCTCGGGCGCGATCGCGGGCAGTACCCGCTTCTACGATTACCGTGAAGAAGACAGAAGCATTTTTATTGGCTATACATTTTATGCCCGTCGCTTCTGGGGCACAGGCCTGAATCCCATGGTCAAGCGCCTTATGCTGGATTATATTTTTCAGTTTGCAGATAAGGTACGCTTCCATATCGGCGCTACCAATTATCGTTCTCAAACGGCTATTGGCCGCCTCGGTGCGGTTAAGATTGCAGAAGAAGAGGTAGCTTATTATGGCGAGCCTCCGCGGCTTAACTTTGTTTATGAGATCCGTCGTGAGGACAGGCAGCCCGGGCGGAGTATCCCGGAATAATTTAATGATCAATATTCATGAAGAAGCAGAGCCATAACGGCTCTGTTTTTTTATAACAGCAGTAGATCACGGACAGTAAGCATAGCTATAATCAAGATGGATGTTTGAGGCAAATAATGTATGTAAGGCGGGAGCAAGTGCCGGTTTATACCTTAAGTTTATACTGAATTTATTTTTTCACGCATGAAAAACCACTTCTATGCACAACCAACCAAAACAATTTTCAGGAAAGCTTAAAACGCTCTTCCTGGCCTGTGGCACTTTGCTTATGGGCACACAAGTCCAGGCTCAGGTGCCTGTATTTCCTACTACTACGGATCTTAGCTATGCGTCCTTTACACAGCAGATCTACACCTTGAATGCAGACATGCTGGAATTGCCCGGCGGCAACCAGATCAAAGCCGTAGCCTGGGATCCCTACCCACCTAATTCCGGTGTCGATATCAAAGTCACCAATAATATCGGCGGCAGTGCTTCTCTGCATATCCCTTCCTTTGTTGAATGTGTTCCCGATGTGGTAATCGCACACGATCCTACCAATGGCAGATATGTTTTGTCAGTAGTATACCTCAACAGCAGCCAGTTCGTTACCTTCGACACGTATTTTATCCTTGGGGCCAATACCGGTTCCATCACTTTGCAGCCTTTCAAATCGGTGGTGCTAACCTCTAAGAGAGGCTATTTCCCGCACATAGATATGTTGCCCGATTTTACGGCCCCTATATCCGGCCTGCCTACCATGCACAAGTTCGTGATCACCTACGGACAGCTTGACGATCCTACGGTATCGCCCTTTGTGATCAATATCTACGAGGTTCATGGCGATATCTCCAACCCTGGCGCATTGTCGCCGGTAACGCCTATTACCTCCGGCGGGCATTGTGGCTCCGGCGCAGATGTGGCCGTATCCTTCGACCCTGTGACCAACCTGCAACATATTTACCTGGTTTATGGCGATGCTTTTCTTGGTTTGTTCCAGGCAGAGTTGCGTATGAATGCCGCGGCATCGCCCATTGCACCGCCCATAGGTGGTACCGTTATCAATCCTGTTCCTAACCCTCCCGGTACCACCGGCGCCCTATTGCCGCGTATCGAGGCCATGGCTTATAATCCTACCGGTTCGGGAATGGTTCCCTGGGTAATCGGTGGCATCTTCTTCGATGGTACCACGCACCAGATCTACGAGATCAATCCTGCGATCGGTGGTGGTTTTAATTGTACAGCGGCGATGGTGCCAGGCTCAGATAATTATGCCGTAGCCGTGTGTGCCGGCGCAGGACGCCCCGGCGGCGCGGTCTGCAACCGCAATTATAATATCGGGTGGTACAATACGCAACTGGGCTATGTGACCCAGGCTATCGATGCCTTTAGCGGTATGATCAGCACTTCTGCTCCTAACTATTACATTGCCAATTCAACCGCAATTGGTATGGCGGTAACCAAAGTACCCATCGCCATCAGCAGCTGCAGCAATTCCGGTAATTTCATGTTTACCGCCTGGTGGGATGGCGGCACCGGTGTTTGGTACAAGCTGAAGCCAACCGTTACCGGCTATAAGCCAGGGGCTACCGGTATCGGCGAAGCTACCGGCGAATCGGCTTTAAAGCTGTATCCCAATCCAACCGCGGGAGGCTTAACCCTCGAAGGCGCGGATAAAGCGGCGTACCGGATCGTTAACATCAGCGGCAGCCTGGTTGCCGAAGGCCGTGTTTCGGGAAGTACTGCTTCGCTGGACGTGGCGGCGCTGGTGCCGGGTATCTATTATATCACGCTTGCAGACGGAGGTCGTATCCAACGGCTGGAGTTTGTAAAAAAATAAAGTGACTATCCCGATATAGGAAACAAAGTAATCTTCGGTCCTTGAGCATGTCGAAAGGACAGCTATAAATGGTGCTTCGACGGGCTCAGCAGCCGTTATCAAGACGAATTTGACCAATGTTTCCTATGTCGGGATAGTTAGTAAAAATAATATAACACGTTAACGATCAGAAAGAGCGGTTGCCTGTATATAGGCAGCCGCTCTTTGGTTTCGATAAATCCGGCAACAGGATAGTATAGCGGGGCACCAAAATGGGGGTTGCGGTTGCTTCCCTTAATCCGTAACTTGTAGGCGCCAACAAACCATTTTAAACACACCTGACGATGGAAAAGATTATTGCTATTATCCTGGCCGCGCTCAGCTTCCTTGTTTTGCTGTTCATTGGTCTGCGCTCCGATCTGCTGAAAGAAGGAAGCGCTCCCGGGAAGCCCTACAGCTTCCATAAATTCCAGCTCTGGATATGGACGCTGGTCATCCTGCCGGCCTTCGTTCTCTACTGGGGTTTTTCTCCCGATCACATACCCGGCATCAACAATACGTCGCTCGTTTTGCTGGGCATCTCAGGCGCCACAGCCATGACGGCAGAAGTGATTGTTGCCACGCAGAAGACGGGCACTGCGCCTTCGCTGAAGGCCGTACACCTGAACAGTAGCGGATTCTGGACCGATCTGCTTAAAGACGATAACAACCAGCTGTCTCTCGTTCGGCTACAGCAGCTCATTTTCACATTTGTCTATGTCGTGATCTACGTCAGTGCCTTCCTGCCGCATATGCAGTATCCCGAATTTGACACTACCACCTATACGTTGATGGGGATTTCTACCGGAACGTTCCTGCTGGGCAAGGGATTGAATAAATAAAGATGTATCCTGCTGTGCAAGTGTTATTTACTCCCGGCAGGATCAGAATGCTTAGTTTCGCAGCGGCCATGCCCCCGGGGTAGGGTAAGGATCCGGTGAGACGTCTTTACCTTAAACAGCCCCGACGGCGCCTTCCCGGCAGTACATGGAGTATTTGAACCACGCGGTCACGCATTTATCGGCTGAAGTATTTGAACAGGCTTTCAAAACACAGTTTGAGGCGTTGCATGCCTATGCCTGCAGCCTGGTAGCCGATCCTGAGGAGGGAAGGGAGGCGGTCCAGCAAGTATTCTATAAATTGTGGAAAAAGCGGGAGGAGCTGCGGATTGGTCAATCCCTTACGGCCTACCTCTATCGTTCCGTACATAATGAGTGTATGGATCAGTATCGAAAAAAAGAGAACCGGAGAAAATACGAAGTACATAGCCGGCTGCGGCAGGAGCATACGATGGCCGGGGTGCCAGGAGAATTATCGGAGCTGGAGCAAAGGCTTGCCGCAGGTATCGCAGCGCTGCCGCCGCAATGCCGTCAGGCCTTCAACCTTAGCCGCACGGAGGGCTTGCGTTACCGCGAGATTGCCGATCGTATGGGTGTTACCGTGAAAACAGTGGAAAAGCACATTACCCATGCGCTGAAACAGCTACGGGTAGCACTGAGTGACTATTTACCCTTGCTGATCTTCATTTATACAGGACTAAAAATTATTTTTTGTGCAACAGGACCCTAATAACCCGGTAAGCGATGAGTTGCTGACCGGCTATCTCTACGATGAAGCGACGCCGGAAGAGCGGGCGCAGGTAGAGGCATGGCTGGCAGCGTCGTGGGACAACAGGCACTACCTGTCGCAGCTGGCTTTCCTGAAGCGGCAAAGCATGGGCCTGTCCCGGGCGCCTTCTGTCGATATTGAAGCAGAGTGGCAAGCATTGCAGCAGCGGCTGGCAGAAGACAATGTGCTTCCCTTGCCGCGCCGGTCGGGCCTGCGGCCGCTGAAGCTGGCCGCTGTGGCTGCCGTCTTAGCGATCCTTCTTGCCGTGCCGCTGCTATTGTTATGGCGAAAGGGCGACAAACCGGTAATACTGAGCGCCGGTAACCGTGTAGTGACCGATACCTTACCCGATGGCTCCGTGATTACGCTGAACAGGTTTTCCGTGATCCAGTATGAGGCCGGCTACCCGCGCAAGCGGGAGGTAACACTGGAGGGAGAAGCTTTCTTTAAGGTGCAACACGATGCGGCACATCCCTTCATGGTGAAGGCCGGGAATGTCCGGGTAAAAGTGCTGGGTACTTCCTTCAATGTTGCTCAGGGCAAAGACAGTACTGAAGTTATTGTAGAGACCGGGAAGGTAGAAATGCGACGCGACCAGTATGCCGTCGATCTGCGTCCGGGGCAGAGGGGCCTGGCGCTGGGCGATACGGCGCCTCCTGTAAAAACCCGGCAGGAAGACCTGTTGTATAATTATTACCGCACGCATCGTTTTATCTGTAAAGGTACACCGCTTAACCAGCTGGTTGTGGTGCTGGGTAAGGCTTTTGATCGCGAGATCGTTATCGCCGACCCTGCAAAGCAGGCATTAAAGCTGGATGCTGCATTTGAGGATCGCTCTTTAGACGAGATATTGGCGGTGGTGTGCAATATCTTTGACTTGCAAGTGGAAACGCAGGGTAAGCGGATTATACTCAAATAAATCCGCTTACATTTGTGCCCCTGATGCGGGCTCGTATACTTCTGAAAATAGGGATAGGACTGCTGTTGCTGTGTGCAGTAGATACGCAGGCGCAATGCCTCGGGAAGATCGTGTCCCTGCAGCTACCCGAGCAACAACTATCCACGGCCCTGGATGCATTGGGACGTAGCTGTGGTTGTCATTTTGCGTTTGAGACCGGTGTTTTGCCGGATAAAATGGTAAGTCTCCGGTACCGGGACAAGACTGTGCAGGCAATCCTGGACGACCTGCTTGATCAAGCGTATACTTATAGCGAGGAGCAGGGCTATATCGTATTGAAGCCTTCGCCACGGGTCATTGTTTCGGGAAGAATAAAGGATGCTGCCGATGGTACACCACTGGCCGCGGTTACGGTCAAAGGACCGGTAGAAATGGTTGTTTCCGATGAAAGGGGCAGGTACCGGATCAGTCTGCCGGCAACAGGCAGCGATCATCGCATCAGTTTTTCCAAAGTCGGCTATACAACACAACAGATACCCGCCGGCGGTCAATCCGCTATGCCTGATATCGCCATGGTGCAGGAAGTCATTTACCTGCCTGAGGTGGCTATTGAAGATGATCCCGCTGGCCGCGGCAGGCAAGGCGCCTTGAGGCATATGACCGACCTCAATACATCTGGTGTCAAGATGGGCGGGCTCCTGCATATCAATACGGGCGAGGTGCAGCCCTTGCAGCTATCGCTGGTATTGAATTATGCCGCGCGCTCGTATCGCGGCATTCAATTTACTACTATCCACAATGAAGTGAAGGACACCCTAAAGGGACTGCAGTTTGCAGGCGTGATCAATAAGACGGAAGGCCATATGATGGGAGGGCAGGTCGGTTGCTTCAACTACGCCCGTATCAACCGGGGCTTGCAGGTGGGCGTGATCAATATTGCCGACAGCACTACGGGTTGGTCGCTGGGCTTGCTTAATGTAGTTAAGGGGAGCAATGGATACCGCCGTTTTTCTTTCTACAGCAACAATATCAACAATGCCAATATTGCGTTGAAAACCGGGAATGCCAACCTGTACAATATCTGGATGCTGGGCTATAATATTTCCGGCAACAATTTGCTGATCACAGTAGGGCTTGGCCTGGGTCACGACTTTATCCTAAGCCGGCGGCTACGGCTGGCGACTCAGGTAAGCTATCATCTGGTAGATGGCGGAGTAGGCTTCGAGAACCGGCTGGCGCAACTGAAGCTGCTGCCCGAATGGCGGCTGTCCCGCTATTTCAGCATTAGCGCAGGCCCTGTGCTCAATTGGTATAAGAACCGGTACGGGCCTTCACAGGAGGGCTTTAAGAACCTGCTGAACCTACCTTATCTGCATCCCGGCGACCATCAAAATGCGACCAGGACCTGGCCGGGTTGGGAGCTGGGGCTTACATTTGATCCCAGGTATCGTTACGACAATCCCCGGTCGCGTTATCGTGCCGGCTGGACGCTGGCTTTCGGAGGCGGTGTCGGGCTTAGTGCTCTTATGGGCTTTCAGAATAGCTCCTACCGGCTGTTGGTCAGGGCTGAAAAATACCTCTTCGATGACATCGCTTTTACCCTTTCATCGGGCTACGTTTGGGTCGACGGATACCCTATGAAGATCGTACCGCTTACGGCAGGATTGAAAGTATTCCAGGAACGATTGCTGTATGTAGCTGTCGAAGCAGGAGGCGCTTTTTTATCGGGAGGCCAAATCATCGAGCAGAAGCGAATGGTGGTAAACCTGGCGCCCTCCATAGGCATCAACCTTGGCGATAAGCTGGACTTCAGTATGCGTTGCGACTTTTTTGGTGTACAGGAGATCCACCTGGGCGCTTGCCTTGCTTACGGCATCTCCTGGAGCCACAAACCTGCAACCACTCCTGCCCGGTAATTTCCGGCATTTTTTCAAAGAAAGGTAGGGTAACGCTTAAGTGCCGCGTCAGAATGGACCTTAAGGTCTGTCGGCATATGATGCAATATTATGGTTTGTTTTTTACTATCGGCTGGATATGGTTTTGCCTGGGCTGTGCGGCGCCTGTCCACGCGCAAGCGCCTGTCCGTAGCGGGAATGCCGGTACGGGTCAACAGTCCCGGGACAGTGCCACGGCTGCCGTATCACTTCACCGGCCGGAAGAGATAGCAGACAGCAGCGGAAATGACCAACCTATTCATGAGCTGCATGGGGTGCAGATCACCGGCAACCGGGAAGATCCTGTAACAGCACCCATGAGCCGGATCACACTGAGCGCCGCGCAAATTGCCGCCTTGCCCCGGTTTTTCGGTGAGCCCGATGTGCTGAAAGCCTTACAAACCCTGCCGGGCGTGCAGCAGGGCGCCGAAGGTACCAGCGCCTTGCTGGTGAGGGGTGGCACGCCCGATCAGAACCTTATTCTGCTTGACGGGGCGCCTTTGTACAATCCTTCCCACCTGCTGGGCATCTTCTCTTCATTCAATGCGGCGGCCATCGATGGTGTTACCTTGTACAAAGGCGCTTTCCCGGCGCGTTTTGGCGGCCGTATCTCCTCAGTGGTCGATATAAGCTTAAAGACCGGTGATACCGGGCGTATCGGGGGGAACATTTCCCTGGGCCTGCTGTCGTCCTCATTGACCCTTGAAGGCCCACTCAAAAAGAATAAGACGACTTTCCTGTTCAGCGGGCGCCGTACCTATCACGATCTGTATGGGGCGCCGGTCATCCGCATCATCGAACCCTCTGTAAAAAAAGTGTCCCTGTATTTTTACGATTTCAATCTGAAGCTGGAACATCACCTTTCTGCAAAAGACCAGCTGAGCCTGAGCGCTTATTATGGCGGCGATCATTTCCGCTTAAAGACGCTCGACGAGCGCTCTTCCGGCGATGGCAGCTCGGCTGCCGACAATAGCCTGCAGTGGCGCAATGCCTTTGCCGTACTACGTTGGCAACACACCTTCTCACAAAACCTGCATTGGTCGGTCGCTTTGTCTGCCGTACAGTACCAGCTGCAACTGGGCAGCAGCCAGGAAGACATCTTTAAAGATAAATTGTCGGGGTACGATCTCGATCTGCGTTCCGGTATCCGGGACTATACCGCCCGGACCGATGTGCACTACCAGCTTTCTGCCCGGCAAGAATTGCGGCTGGGGCTCATGTACACGCAGCATCTGTTCCGGCCGGGTACCAGCTATATGCGGGAAACCACGGAAAGCGGCCCTGTACGGGCCGTTGATATCGACTCGGATATCCCGGCTTCGGAAGCGGATCTGTACGCAGAAGATGAGCTGTCTCTGGGTGAGCATCTGAAGGCTAATCTGGGCTTACATGCCAGCGCCTTTTTTGTCCAGGGAAAGCACTATGCGTCTTTGCAGCCGAGGCTAAGCCTGCGCTACTTGTTGACAAGCGACTGGAGTATCAAGGCTTCATACGCTGACATGACACAATACCTGCATTTGCTTTCCGCCAATTCTATCGCGTTGCCAACGGATCTATGGGTTCCTGCAACCCGGAACATTGCTCCGCAACAGGCCCGGCAGGTAGCCCTGGGTTTAAGCGGAAGCCTCTGGCAGCATCAGCTTGCGTTGACCGCCGAGGTGTATTATAAAGCCATGGACCAGGTGCTGGAATACAAAGACGGAGCGAGCTACCTGGCCACCGACCCCGACGACAATTGGGAGCAGAAGGTAGCTGCGGGCAAGGGCCGTGCTTATGGCGCCGAGCTTTTCCTGCAAAAGACTACCGGTCGTGTTACCGGCTGGATGAGTTATACCCTGGCCTGGTCCAGCCGGCAGATACCAGGTGTCAACGGCGGACAAACTTTTCCCTATAAGTACGATCGCCGCCACACCCTTAACCTGGTAGGTGTTTTTCGCTGGCGGCCGGGAATTGAATTGTCTGCCGCCTTTATTTACCAGAGCGCTTCGCCATACACGATTCCGACACAGCAATACGAAAGCTTATCGAAGTTTGGTACGGTATTGGCGCCAGACATGATCCAGTACCTGCCGGGTAGGAATAACATCCGTATCCAGGCTAACCACCGGTTGGACCTGGCCATTCATTTTATCAAGGAAAAGGCAAATGGCCGCGTCCGGACCTGGACTTTGAGCGTGTACAATGTCTATAACCGGAAGAACCTCTTTAATTACAGTGTAGATGGCTATAGCGACAACAGGGTTTATATTTCCGGCTATAGCCTGCTGCCGGTATTGCCCTCGGTATCCTGGAGTTTCCGTTTCTGAATAGATCGCTTATGAAAAAATGCATCATACTATTGTCCTGCCTGGCGCTTACAGCCTGCCACAAAGAGCTGAGCATACCTATACCGGATGCTGAAAAGAAACCCGTTTTGAATGCGCTCTTTTCGGAAGACAGTGTTATCTATGCCCGCGCTTCGCTGTCGGGACGCTGGACAAGGCAGATGGCCATTTTTCAGCCCGATAGTTTCAGCGCGCCGGAAGGCGCGATCGTAAAGCTATATGAGGATGGGGTTTACCAGGAAACCTTGCAGCCGTTCTCTTTTTATACCACCGCTTTCTTCAGGAGTACGCATAAGGTACAAAAAGGAAGACAATATCGCCTTAGTCTCGAGGTGCCGGGTTATCCTATAGCAGAAGGTATCGATACGGTACCGGACCGGAACACTTTCACGGTTTCGGAACAAAAGGTGTATGAAATGCCTGCTGATGGCGACAGCGAGCTTAACTTCAGCTTTATACTGCACAATACAGGTAATCGCCCGGCGCATTATGTGTTCAAGGCCTATATGCTGTACAACTATACCACAACAGAGCAGGGGCAGACAGTTATCCGGTACGAACGGCAGCAGCTATGGCTGGGAGATAAGAACGCGCCCCCGGACATTATTTTCGATAAAGCATCCCATATGTTCATGGGACTGCTCTCGGGTCAAAGCATTCCCCCCGGCTTCCGGCAGCTGTACGTGCTACGCTCCTCGCCGCGCATCAAGGCCGATTCCCTGGTGCTGGAAGTAAATGTGCTATCAGATGCAGCCTGGCAATACCTGTCTACCTACGACAAAGCGCTGCAGACCCTGGACGATCCCACAGCGGAGAAGGTCAATGTTTTCGGCAATGTTCAAAACGGCTTCGGTATTGTAGGAGCTACGGCTTCAAAAGAATACCTGCTTCTAAAGTGATCCTTATATACGGGGCTCAGTATAGCACAAAGGGCCGCCCGGAACAACCGGGCGGCCCTCAGCAGTATGAGTGTGCGCTTATAGCTTCACGATCTTGAATTGGGTAATGTTGCCATTGGTTTGCTCTACCTGGAGCATATAGGTTCCGCGGGAAAGCTTGCCCAGGCTAATGCCATTGCTGGCTTCTCTGGCCTGGAATACCTGCTTGCCGTTGATGTCGAGAATACGTACATCTGTAATGTCCTTCCAGTCGCCGACGGTGATGTTCAGGATATCGGTAGCCGGGTTGGGATAGATATTGATAGCGTTCTCTTTACCGAAGGATACCTGGCGCACTTCTGTATAAGTATAGTGGCCATCCCTGTCGGTTTGTTTCAGGCGATAGAAGTTAAGACCGGAAACCGGGCTGTTATCATAGGCGCTATAATCCAGGCGCTCGTTGCTGTTGCCGCCATCAGCCGCTGTACCGGTAAAGCCGATCTCAATCCAGTGACGGCTGTCGTTGCTGCGTTCGATAGCAAAGCCCAGGTTGTTCTTTTCAGAATACGTGATCCAGTCCAGTCGTACGGCGCTGCCTTCGGCTATGGCCTTAAAGCTACCCATAGTCACAGGTAGGGGAGCACCCCAGCTGATAGCATAAGTGGCAGGAGTAGGATCGGTTACACGAGCGGCATCGGCGTAGCTAAACTGGAACGATGTACCGGATTGGCCTATAGTTGCCGTTGTTATTTTGATCTGCAGCTTGGATGGTTCGAAGTTGCTGATCTGTTGGTTCAGGGTTACCGGCTGGCCATCGTACAGCAATGTCGTAAACGAGGGCAAGGTGGTGATCACGATCGTATTGCCTGCACCCAGCGGTCCGTCTTCGGGATCGGTAGCGGCGGGAGCGGGAGCATTGGTGCCGTTACCGTCAAGTGTATACAGGGTGCCCAGTGAAGGATAGTGTACGTTAGCAGACGCGTCGGCAGCTTCGGGCAGGCGGTCAAGACCGATATTGTGATTGGTTTTGGAGCCGGTCAGGTTCGGGATGGCGACTGCGGGATCGTTCGTGTTCAGGTAGCTGCTGATGTTGCCGTCGGCATTGGTGCTCACGCTGGTCCATGCAGGGTGCAGGTGCGGTACCACTTTACTTTGGGCTGCACCGTTTTCAGGGGCCGCAGTCAGCGATGCGATATGAACGGCATAGTCGTTGCCTGCAGGCACATTGCTGAAGCTATAGCCGGTATTGGCATTTACCGGTGCAGACATCAGTATGGTCGGCGCGCCGGAATAAGTATGGGTATTCTGGATCAGCACGGCGTAAAGCGTCTGGCCATTGTCAGCTGTATTAATGGTATTCTCCCCTGCATCCTGGATGCCGTTGCCGTTAGCGTCGTTCCATACCTTACCGCTGATATTGTAATAGCTGCTGCCTACAAACTGAAGCGTGAGCGTGTTGGCGCTGCTGCTATCGCGGGCATCGTCCAGGGCTTTGAAAGGAATGGTCACAGTAGCGCCACCTTCCTGTATGGGGTCAACGGAAATGACGGGTACGGGCTGACCGTTGTTCATAGCTACGGCCACACTGCCGGGCCAGGCGGTACAGCTGGTTACCTGGGGCGGACAAGTACCGCCATTGGTATACACCGTATTGCCTATCTTGATATAATTGGCGCCGGTAGGGAAAGCAGTAATGCGTATGCTGTCTACCTTGCCGTCGGCATCGCTTGCCGGGAAGGCATTGCCGGGCAGGCTGTAGTCGTTAAAGCCGCCAGGGTTAGCGATATTGGCAATGGTATTATTGGATGAAACGGGCGGGATCTGAAGACCGAAATTGGCATCGGTTACGCTGGCAGAGCCTACGGTGATAAGCAGCTTGCCATCGGTAAGGCGGTCGTCGCCGGTACCGGCGCCCAGGTGCTCGCCTGTAGGCTTGTAAGTTGCGGGGAAGGTAGCTGCTGTAAAGGTATTGCCCACTGCGGGAGCGGTGGTGCTTACGTAGAGGGCATAAGCGCCTGGCGTTACGGTACCGAAGCTGAAGCCGCCCCCGGCCTGTATGGGTTGTACATCGATCACATGGTTATTGGCCGGATCGACACGCACCACATAAAGATCGCCGGCTGCAAACTGGCTGGTTCCGGTGGCATTGACCAGGGTATCGGCCATGCCGTTGATGTCGTGGTATACATGGCCTTTGATGGAGACACAGTTTAGCGTAGCTGTAAAAACGGCATTGGGACTTTCAAAAGCAGTGTTCCTTACGTTTACGGTAAAATTGCGACTACCGGGCGTAGGCGTGGCATCCGTATTGCTGTACTGCAGCGAATCCAGCAGGGCCTCGGCATTATCGACGGTAAAGGCACCGCTGTTTCGGGTAAAGGTCAGGGTGCGCACACCGTTGGCCAGGGTGCCGGCTACCGTGTAGTTAACGCTATTAAGGCCCAGATTGGTAATATTGGGATTGCTGTTGAGCGCAATGCTACCGTTGGTGGCTCCTTTAACAATAAGTTTTTCACTGGCGCCGTCCAATATATCCGCAGTGGGGAAACTTACCGTAAGGCGGTTAAGGTTGCCCGTAGCCCTGATATTGTTTTGGCCGGGAGGCGTAAAAGACAAGTTGGTGCCGCAACCCGAACCAGTATTGTTGACGCCAAGCACTGTGGTATCAAGGTCGATGCTGGGTGCCGTCGTGGTTACGGCGGTAGTAAAGCCCGGGCCAGAGCTGAAGTCCAGGAAGAAATAGGCAGTGCCGCCGCCGCCCAGGCGGATGCTGAAGTCGCTGATGTTGTTATAGGTGATGCGTACACGGGTAGCATCTGCAGTAGCACTCATGCTATTGTCGTCGGTGCTGGAGCGGTAAGTCGTCAGACCCGTGTTGGCGTTATAGACAGGTGTCTGCAAGGTGGTAGGATTGCCCACCTCACTGGTAGAGAAGCCGCCGAATTCATTGATCTGGTTGGAATTGTTGTCCCCGTTGCCGTCGATATCGTAAGTATTGATCTTCACGTTCTGCAGTACCACAGGCAGGCCGCTGCGGGTGGCTACGCGATAAGTGCCGCCCAGGATGAACTGGAAGTTGAACTGGATGGTGCCGCCGGGGCCGCTGGAAGTACCGTTGGCAAACTTAAGCTGGGGTGAGAAAAAGGCGGGATCGTTGTCGCTGTAGCCGCCACCGTTGGGGCTGGCCTGGTCGTAAGCTGTCCAGCTCACAACGCCGTTCATGGCTACTGTCTTCACAATACAATCGATCGCCTGGCCACTGAGCGTAGCGACGTTGCGGTAAACGACCACATCGCCCACGGCCCGGCCCACGCTGGTGTTGGAGGTATTGCTGATGGTGCTGCTGTCGGCGCCGTTAAGCACTATAACACCAGGACCTCCGAATTTGATCGAGGAGTAGTTGTTGTTGAAAAAATTGTTGGTTACCTGAATGCCGGCCAGGAAGCTGGCCGACTGAGATCCGGCGCCATGGGCGGTGATCGTATAGTCGGTTGCAGCGCTGGCTACAGTGGGAACGCCGGCGATGACGCCGGTATTCGGATTGAAGCTCAGGCCGGCAGGTAGCGTTGGCGCAATGCTATAGCTTGTGGCATTGCCCGCCAGGTTAGGAGAAAGGAAGACATTGCTTACATTGGCAATAAATACACTGGGCGTAGGATAGCTCAGCGATGATGGCGCCTGGGCCATAGCCTGGCTGCCAAGACCTAAGGCCGCCAGAGGTATCAATACCCGGCTTATCTTAAGTGTGTTGTGGAAAAGGAATGGTTTCATAAAGGATAATAATAACAAAGGTGGGTTGGTTGTATATAAAATTTATTAATTCATTTTTAAAAACACAAAGCGATCCCCATCATGTTTTCACATGATTTTTTATTCAATTTGAATGAAAGGCTAATCCGGGAAAATCCTTTTTCTCTCGTTCAAATCTTACCAGTACCGGGCGCTGAATAAGTTATTCGTTTGTGGGAGCGTGCTTCTTCTCTCACCCCCTAAAGCCAGGTAAAAACCTGTAAGAAATGACGATGCAAAAGTAGATGGTGTGTTAATGTTTTTCTAACATTTAATATTCGAAGTGTGAGATAAAATAGCAGGCGTACAGTGTTTATTATGCATTTTAATCAGCCTTTCTTTTATTTTGTAGCATTTATACGACAGCTATATTGAAGAATTACAAGGGAGTATCTCTAATTGTGAAACATCTTCGCATTATATATTGTATTTTATTGTCTATTTTACATAATTATTTTTGTTTAGTTTATAAATTTATATTTTACTTTATTTTACCGTAACTGTTTAATTAATTGTTAAATAATGAATGAGGATTTTTTCCGGAGAAAGATGCATAGGCCATTGCTAGTATTATTACTAAGAGTATTTAAATAGTTGTCTTTGTGGCTAAAGTATGATAGGTTGATCAGTTGCGCTGATAGGCTTAACAAGATGACTCTATTCTTTAACCGCGCTGTTTATAATTTAAATATATTGATAAATGAAATGCATAGAACATCTTCTTCCTATAATGATAAGGTACCTTTTAGGGTATGTAAGCTACCTTTTTAAGCTACCTTCGTACAAGGCAAAAAATAAAAGCATGCACACCGAAGTTATTCTTGCTGTAAAAGACGTGAGGCGTAGCGCAGCATGGTACGAGCAGCTGCTGGGCTGTCGTAGCAGCCATGGCGGATCTGTCTTTGAGATCCTGCGTAACGGGCAGGAAGAGATTATGCTTTGCCTGCATCACTGGGGCGATCATGGCCATCCTACGCTTACCGACCCTGGTATCGCAGCCGGAAACGGCATGATCCTCTATTTTAAGGTGGAAAACCTGAGCGACATATGGCGCAGGGCGCAGATGCTCGACGCCGTAATCGAGGAGGAGCCGCATCTCAATAGTAATTCGGGACTGGAGGAGTTTTCGCTGAGAGATCCCGATGGCTATTATATTTCTATCTCCTATTGATCCGTTTCGTTGGTGTTCCAGGAAAGGTTCGGGAGAGCAATGACGCGTAATGGATCCGATCATGCAGGCGCAACAGGATCATTGGTCACTGCAGGGGTAAGAGAGAAAGGGCTACGATATATGATCGTATTAAAAGCGCAGGGAACCGGGTGACCGGTTTGTGCCAACACCGTTCAATCCCCTGCGCCTTAAAGTTGTCTTTAGCGGCCTGTTTCATTTCGTGTATCAGCCCATCAGCTCTTTCATCAACCGGTTGAATTGTTCCTTGAGGTCGGCCAACTCCTGCTCTACAACCGAAAGCCGTTGCTCTACTGCACTTTCTTTTGTGGTACCGGTAGGGCCGCTCTCGATATCCTCCCATTCTGCGGTGCCACCCATCAGGTGCCTGTAGCGCATTTCTTTCTGACCGGTTTGCCTGGGCAGCTGTTCTACGAAAGGCGCCGGTGCGCCGGCGAGTTTCTCCAGTACAGCCTGGACTTCTTCCAGCGAATCGAATTCGTATAATCGTCCCGAATTACTATTAAGCTCTCCCGGGGTTTGCGGGCCCCTCAGCAGCAGCATGCACAGTACGGCCAGCTCCTCGGGCAACAACTGGTAATTCAGTCCTATATTATGTTTGTATTTAACTACACGGCTACCGCCGCCGGTTACAGTAGCCACAAGGCTTTTCCGTTTTAGCCGGTCCAGCGTCAATACTACAGTTTGTTCATCGTACTGCACCACCGGCCTGCGGGAGGTTTTCTGGTTGCAGGCGGCAGTAAGCCCGTTGATGGTCATAGGGTAATACTCCGGCGTGATCCTGGATTTTTCGATCAGGGAACCGAGCACCCGCAGCTCCTGGTCATCAAGCTGGGGCAGGGTAGGCAATTGTTCTTCCATGAGGCTAAAGATAAGTCCGGATCGCATGATGGCCAAGGGAATTTCAATGACTAACTCCTTATGCAAATTTTTCTAATTGACCAACCTGGTACAAGGGCATGGCGCGAATTGGTCCACTGACGGCCGCCGCGTTTTTCTGACATCATTCTACAACTATCCTTTCGGCACACTCAATATCAAGGCTGATCGGCAATTTTCTATTTGTGAAATCAATAACAAAACAACAACATTTATTTAACAATTCCATCATACCGTGACGCTACTTTTACGCCATGTTTAATGAAAAACATGTAATTATGAATTGCAATTTTGGTATTTCGAAGCTTGGTCTTCTATTTTCTTTAACAATGCTTTTGGGTATTCAGGGAAGGGCGCAAAATTTGACCAATGCGAACCCTACCTATACACAGAACTTTGACGGCCTGCCGACTTCAAATACTACCTGGGCTAACAACAGCACACTTGCCGGCTGGTATTACGCATCGAGTACCACCGGGCTTAACGCCGGAACGGGATCTTCTAATGGCGGTTCCTTGTATAGCTTCGGCGCCAGCGGCTCAAATGAAAGAGCTTTGGGTTCAGTCGCCTCGGGAACAACAGACGATCTTTATTATGGTGTGCTGCTGAAAAACACAGGAACAAGCAATATCACCAGCATCACGATCACCTATACCGGCGAACAATGGCGCAATGGCGGTAACGCTGCTGTCCAAAGTCTTGCCTTTGCTTACTCAACCGCGTCAACCACGATCAATTCCGGCAGTTATACCGCGGTTAGCACTCTGGATTTCAAGAGTCCCATCCACACATCCTCTGCGGCTGCATTGAACGGCAACACCGCCGCCAACCAGGTAGCTGGTATCACCGCAACCATTACCGGTTTGAGTATCGCGCCCAATGGTACTATCATGCTGCGATGGTATGATAAAGACGATTCAGGCAATGATCATGGCCTGGCGGTCGATGACCTAAGCGCGATAGCTACCTTTGCCGCTGCGGCTACCGCACCTGCGGTGAGCACCACCAGGGGCAGCGGTGTGACAGCCGCTTCCTTTACCTCCGGTGGCAATGTTTCCAGTGATGGTGGCAGCACGGTTACCGCAAAGGGCCTTGCCTGGGGCGAGACCACAGCCTTGGGCAACCAGACCAATAACGGGACGGGTACAGGCCCTTATACCACAAACCTGACTACGCTCTCGCCTAACACACATTACTACTTCAAAGCTTATGCCACCAATGGGATAGGCACCAGCTTCGGTACCTTGTACGATACGACTACGCTGGCTGCGGTGCCCGGCATATTCGCCGATCAGAGCAGCACTGACCAGGAACATAAGATCGATTTCATTATTGATGAGAACAGCAACCCTAACGGTAGCGCCGGTACCAATACAACCCAGTATGCGGTATGGGAAAGTACGACCGGCAAATGGGTACAGGCCAATGGAAGCCTGGGGACGACAGCGGTGTGGCAACCCTATAACAGCTGGACGGCTACCGCAAACGGTCTGGAGCCGGCTACCCAATATTGCTTCCAGGTAAAAGCGAGAAACAACGACAATAAAGAAACAGCATTAGGCGCAGCAGCCTGTGTCACTACAGCAGCAGTTACCGGCGTCATCACCGGTGTGGCGGGCAACGCCATCGCCGCCTTCTGCAACGGTACAGCTGCGACCACCAGCATAGGCTTTGCGACTACACTAAGCGCAGGCGTCTATACCGTTCAGCTAAGCAACGCTTCCGGCTCCTTTAGCAGTCCCGCAGTAATAGGCTCCGGCAGTGCCAGCCCCATATCGGTAAGTGTGCCGGCAGGTACTGCAGCGGGCAGCGGTTATCGCATCAGGGTGATCAACGGCGCTGTGATCAGTGATAGCACGGCGGCCTTTACTGTAAAAGCAGCGCCTACAGGCGACTTGCTGGCGTTGCAGGCCGTGCTCTGTCCGGGGCAGGAAAGTACGGCGGCGCTTCGTTTCAATAGTAGCGGTGCCGCAGCCGGTCCCTTCAGCCTTCTGATCAAACAGGTACAGGCCAACAATACCTTCAGCTATACCAATATCGCCTCAGGCGCTTCATTTTCACCCGATGCCAGTCAGCTACCGGCCGCCGGCGCCAATCAATACGAGCTGGTACAGATCACCAGCAGCGAAGGTTGCGTCAATCCCTAAGTTTTTTTACCAATCCAATAAAACATAATCTACCCAAATCAAAAATGCAACGTAACATGAACACTTCTTCGATCGTTAAACGCTTTACCGCAATCGGCGCTTTATCAGCAATCGCTTTCCTGAACGTCAATGAGGCTAAAGCACAGATATCCTCTGCAACGATCACTGTTTCGGCTCCTTCTGCAACCGCTCCCACCAACGTAGCGTATTGCGCCGGCGCCACCACCACTGCGATTACCCTTACCGGTAGCAATAGCGCCACTTTTAATGTAAGCGGCGGTACTGGCATCGGCCTTAACAACCTTACCGGCGTGACGTCCATCCCTGCCTTCCTGGTAACCAATGCCACCAACGCCACCATTGCCCAAACCATAACCATAACACCTACCAACGGTACCTGCGAGGGTACGCCTGTATCCTTTACACTGTCTGTAGTGCCGGTACCTACTATTGCAGCAACCGCTCCGGTACTGGCTTGTAACGGCACCCCTGTTACGGCCATAAGCTTTACCGGGACCAATAATCCTGCAGGCACTGTATATAGCTGGACCGCTACCGGCGATGCGGTAGGTCTTGCTACAACTTCCGGTACAGCCAGCATTGCGGGCTTTACCCTTGATAATACCACCGCTGCCAATAAAGTGGCTGCTATAGCCGTATCGGCCAGCTATACCGATGCCGGGAGGACTTGCGCCAGCACAGGCAACGGCGGTGACTTTACCATTACCGCTTATCCCAAGCCCAACGCCACCATCACAGGCGTTACACCTATCTGTTCCGGCGTTACAGCACAGGTTACTTACAACAGCACTGCCGGTACCGGACCCTTCGATGTTGTGATCAGCGACGGCACCACACCGAATACTTACAACAGTATTGCCAATGGCGCGGCTATTTCTTTAGGCATGCCTTCTGCTACCATTACTTATGACCTGACCAAGATTACCGATGCCAATGGCTGCATCAACCAATAAGGCATCCGTTG
The DNA here is from genome assembly GCF_003545715.1 of Taibaiella koreensis. Lineage (GTDB taxonomy): Bacteria > Bacteroidota > Bacteroidia > Chitinophagales > Chitinophagaceae > Taibaiella > Taibaiella koreensis. The sequence continues at coordinate 42,830 of NZ_QVNU01000006.1, read as the reverse complement.
CCTGACGCTTGCATAAGCCCGCCGGGAACGGCGCGTATTATAACCGCCCGGTGGGCTTATGCTCTTTACACTATTAAATCATTACCTACGATGTGTTTGAAACGAAATACAATAACAGCGGCGCTGACCGGACTTTTCCTGGGCAATAGCCTGTATGCGCAGATCGCCAGCGGAACAATCGTCGTAACGCCTGCAAGCATACCTTCCGCCAGCTATGTGGCCGCGCCGCAGCCGCAGGGCCCGGGCAGTACCACGCAGTACACGACCAACCACAATTGCGAGATGATAGGCACTATCAGCTCGGCTGCCAACCTGGGCAATGTAACGGCTTCGGTTACGGTAAATAACGCTGCCTTCCTGTTCAACGGGCAGCCCCTTGTAGGACGCTACTACGAATTGCATCCCAGCCAGAACGCCCAGCAGAGCGCCACCGTTACCCTGTATTTCAGCCAGGCCGATTTCGATGCTTACAATACCTTGGCAGCAACGCTCGGCAACAGCGATTATCCGCCGATCGATGTTGCTACCAATCCCAATCTTAGGATCACAGTATTTCATGGTCTGCCCTCAGACGGTACCACAGGTCCGAACGGTCAGTATAACGATGCCGTCAAAGAAGTATTGACGCCCGGCAGCATTGTACATAATGGCGCCGGCTTTTACGAAGTGACCTTTACCACGCCCGGATTTTCCGGTTTTTTTGCCCACACCTTAAACAGCACGCCTTTGCTGATCGTCCTGGGCGATATCACTGCTCAGAACGCCGGTAATCGTAACCGTATTGAATGGAGTACATTGAGTGAAGCGGCGGGAGATGAGTTCCGTATAGAACGGAGCACCGACGGCAGCCATTTTGAAACCATCGGCTCGCTCGATGCGAAAGGGAAGGCGCCTTCGCAATATAGCTTTATCGATGAGCAGCCCTATACCGGCGTCAGCTATTATCGCCTGTACCTCGACAATGCTGAAAAAGGTACAGGAACTTACTCGCGTATTGTTGCGGCAACCATGAAGGGCGAAGCATTCGCTATGAATGCCTATCCTAATCCGGCCGGCGATTATCTTAATATCTCGATCCGCGGCGGACAGGATGGCAAGCTCCTGCTGATGGATGCCATGGGCCGGCAGCTGCTTGCGACCCAACCAGGGAACGGCAGCACTATGCTTTCCATGAAGCACCTGGCGCAAGGATTTTACCTGGTGCAATACCAGGATAGCCACCATAGCCAAACCCTTAAAGTCTACAAAAAATAGAAAGGAAAGATAAATGTGTGCATAGCTGCCTCCCAGGAGGCGGCTATTTTTTTGTCCTTGGACAGATGGCAATCTGCCGGTCGGAGCGCTGAATTTTTGTCTTGCTAAGCTGCGCTGGAGCACGGCAAAAATCTATGGCGTCCGGATTGCCTTTTTCATGGTTCGACTGCGCTCACCATGACAGTGGTTTCCCGCTTCCTGCAGCGCCGCAACCTGCCGGTCGGAACACAATAGCGGTCCGCACGGTGAAAGGGGTTACCGATGTGCCGTACCGCTTTCTGTTGCTTAACGATTATACAAGTCTTAAAAAAGAAAGGAGCTGCCAGCCGGCAGCTCCTTTCGATAGCAGGTACTTACAATCTTATTGTTTGCTTAGCTTCATATGCACGGCATGCGCACCGTCTTTGTAGTGCAGCATATAAATGCCTGCGGGCATGCGCTTCATATCCAACCGGACAGAAGGTGCTGTCATTTGTTCCTGCAGCACTATTTTGCCGCTGACATCGCGTAATGTCACTGTAGCTTCATGATCAAACTGGTTTACGGATACAACCAGGGCATCGCTGGCCGGATTGGGATAGGCGTTCAGGCGGAAGGCATTGTCCTTTTCCTGGTAGGCCTTTACGATCTGGCTATAGCTATAGTCGTTGCCGGTATTGCTCAGCTTCAGCCTGTAATAGGTCCAGCCAGTGGCTGGTTGCTCGTCCCAGTAAGTATAAGCGGCGGCATTACCTTTTGCTGTAATCCCGGCCAGGGTGTTGAAGTGCTGTCCATCGGTGCTTTTTTCCAGCTCATACCTATCACCGATGTCTTCGCTGGCGCTGTTCCAGTCAATGCGGTTGCGGCTGTTCACATTCGTTGCCTGGATACCGGTGAGCTTGATCGCCAGCGGCGTATTGTCCTGTACCTGGAAGATCGCCAGCGTGGAGGAGACTTCGTTGGCCAGGATCAATATTCCGGAACCGTTGGGTGAATCTTCGGGCTTGATGTACATGATACCTTCCGCACCCTGGTCGCCGCCATAAGAGGCGATGGTACGGGTATTCTTATAGTCGCTGAATACGGGAGCCGCCGGATTGGTAATGTCGTACACCATGCAGCCTCCGATCCTTTCCAGGGCGACAAAAGCATATACTTTATTGTTGATCGTGGCTACAGTAATCCCTTCCGGCTCGGGGCCTTTATCGTCGCTGCGGTTCTTGAAGGTATTGTTGGCATTGCTGGCATTGAACAAGGGACCGAATACCGGATGGTGTGCGATGATCTGCTCCATATCGTCGCCGCTGTCCCATACCAGGGCACCGGTCGTAGCATTCCATATGGAAAAGGAGCGGCCGCCGTAAGCGTGGATCTCATCAAAGTCGCCGTCATTATCGGTATCGCCCGAAGCTGTGGTAATGTTGAGCCGCCCGATATTGGCCTTAATGGCTTCAGGATATGGGAAAGCCACGGGATCCAGTACATAGGAAGCATCGCTGAGGCGCTTGATCTCCGAATAGCCGTTGTATTCGCGGGAGTCGCCTTCATTGGCGGTGAGCAGGTAAGTCTGACCACCTGTACTAAAGGAAGTGATAGCGTCGGGCATATACAAACCTTTAACCGGCCAGTTGGCGATCTGAACTACGCCGCCCTGGTCGCTGGCGTCGAGCGCATTCCGGGTCTGCATATGATCTTTGGTGCCCAAAGGACGGAGCGCCGTGATCGTCGCCGTCTGCAGATCAAGGGTGGCCAGGGCATTGTTTTCCTGGCAGGTTACCCATGCCGTCTGATCATCAGCCGAGATCGTAATGTATTCGGGTTCTATATCCTGCGCTACAGTGGCCCCCGGGCCGAAGATACGGACCCCGGATGCTTTCAGCGTAGCTACCTGGCTGTTGTAAGCGGTAAATGCTGCCGTGCTTACATTGGCTTGCGTAAGACCTGGAATGCCGCCGGAAATATCAATGATAGAGACCGATCCTTCGGGATCGGAAGTGTAAGCAGTATTGGGTTCGCCTTCATTGGCCGTAAGCACTCTGGTCCCGGCATGGTTGAATACGATCATGTCGGGCATGGCCCCTACCGTTACCTGGTTGATGAAGACGCCGTTGGTATCGAAAAAGACAACCTTACCGGCAGTTTGCGGATCGGCGCTTTCTACGGCTGCCGCTACGATGCCGTTCTTTACCACTACAGAGTTGATATTGCCGTAGGGCGTTATCGAAACAGACTGAAGCAATACCGGGGCTGCCGGATTGTCAAAATCTACAATATCCAGTTTGGCGCCAAGCGAATTGGCGATGAACAGGCGTTGTGAGGCGGGGTCATGCACCACGATCTCGGCCGAATTGGGACCGGCAGGGCCATTGCTGAAGGAATTGAGGTGGTTCAGTACAAGGTTATTGCTGGGCGCAGGAGCAGTAAAATCGTCATCCTGGATGAATACGGTAAAATTGTTGGCCGCAGCGCCGGGAGCTATAGTGTTCACAGGATTGCTGAGGCGCAGGATAAAGTATTCGGAAGGCTCGGCGAGGACATCATTATTGATCGTGATGCGGATGGTGTCATTTACATTATTCGCATTAGCCGGCCAGTTGAACTGCATATCGGCAGGCAGGGTAAAATCGCTTCCGCTGGTGGCGGTACCGATAGGTAACAGCTCCAGGTCGATAGAAGCGGGGCTGGCGCCACCACCGGTAAGATTGGCTACGATGGCCACTTCTGTACTATTCTCCGAAACATTGGTTTTGGTGCCGACAAAGCTTACCGTCGCGGTGGGTGCGATGGCAGGGGCAGGATATTTGCCTGGAGTGGCCCGTACCACACCGCCGGCAGGTTGCGGGCTTACCGTATTGAGGGGTACGGCCCAGTTGCTGCCGAGGTTATTGTCGTTCGTGGCATTATTCAGTTCAAAGGAGTAACCATAGGTACCGGTGGGGGCGGAGGGCCATCCGTTGATGCCTACATAATAAGCAACGGAATCGATCACCTGATTGAGACCATTACGAATTACGAGGATGTCGTCGGTAGAGCCAAGACCATTGTTGATAGTATAAACGGTATTGACATGAAGGCTTGCTGAGGCGGTTGTGGGTGCTGTGGCAAAAATAATGGCGCTGTCGGGTTGCAATGTCATCACCGGAAAGGCGCCGGTTGTACCGTCCGTCCATTTCAGACCACCCAGGGGAATGGCTGTAGGGCCAGGGTTGTAGATCTCGATCATCTCGATATCGTTAGGAGAGTGGATGATCTCGGTGATCACCAGCGGCGGCAGCGCTGCGTTGAACAGCAGGTTGAAGCTGGCGGCGCTCATGGTATTGCCGGCAAGGTCCTGGACACCGTTAACGTCCAGGGTATAGGGCTGACCGTCGGACAAGGCTGCATGGCTGAGCCAAACCGTATCTCCTGTTGGGCTGAGGGTAGCGGTGCTGATCGTCAGCGAAGGTGTAAAAGTATAGTGCGACAGCGTGCCGGCGCTGGCGGCTGAAAGCGGCTCGTTGAACTTGATATAGGAAGTCGTGCTGTTGATGGCCGCCGCGCTGTTGGCTACAGGTGGTGTATTGTCGCCTGCTGTCGATGTGCCTTTAACGCTGACCATATCAAAACGCCAGGTGCCGGCAGGAGCATAGTTGCTGCCACTATTGGAGGCTGCGTAGCTGGTGCCGGAAGCAAAGGCCGATACGATCCGGAAACCGGCATTGGGATTGTTGTTCAGTGCCGGGACCGTGCTCAGGTCAAAGTTGCGGGGAAACCACGCGTCTCCGCCGGTAGCAGCTGCACCCTGGAAATCGGTCCATGCCGGTGTGGTGGCAGTGATATTGGTGGTGTATTGTAATTGCAGGTTGGCCGGGCCGGTATTGCTATGGCGCAGGTCGAAGGTGATCCGGATGTCCTGATAGCCTGTGGTAGCTGCGGCAAACTGGATGCCTGCTGTTTTATTCGCAGTGCCCTGGGTTGGAAAGCTGGTCAATCCCAGTCCTGAATTATCGGCAGTGATGGGATCACTGGAACCACCGCTGGCGTTGGCGGAGGCAAAGTTGGGTGTCAGGCCACCGATAACCGTTAAGGTACCGGCGCCGGTGGAAGGATTGGTAGTACCGGTGCTAAGATCGTTGTCCGGCGTGGCGGAATTGAAGTTCCATTGCGTAATGACACTCTGGGCGTGCAGGGCCTGGCTCATCCACATGGTGAGCAATACCAGGGCCGGCCGGGTAAAGGATTTCATCATAGAAAATATTTAAGCGGCAAAGATTACCGGCTAATGTTATGGAATTGCGACTTCCGTGTTACGAAAATGAAAAATATGCAACAGCGCAACTGTTGTAGTGCAGCGCTACCGGCGCAATGCCTACCTTTAGGCTCAATCCAGTAATACCAATAACCAATTAGATGAAGCCAATAACCAGGGACTGCCTCAGTCCTTTAGTTGCCTGCTTTTTTGCGCTCTTAGCAGGGCTTTTATGCTCTGCCGACAAGGCCCTGGCCTGGGGCAAGACCGGCCATGAGATCGTAGCCGAGATAGCCATGCGTACCCTGAGCGAACCGGCCCGCCAGCAAGTGAAGCAATGTTTGGAGAATGTTACGCCCGAAAAAGCTTCTGTATGGATGGACGAGATGCGTAGCGATCACGACTATGATTTTATGAAGCCCTGGCATTATATCAACATTCCCGAAGGGCAGGCATACCAGGTTTCCGGTGAAGAAAATATTGTCAGCATGCTTACTCAGGCCAGCCGCGAGCTGCGGCACCGGAATACGCTATGCGCCGACCAGGCACGTAAAGACCTGATGATCCTGTTCCACCTAGTGGGCGATCTGCACCAACCACTTCACGACGGTTATGCTTCGGATAAGGGGGGCAACGACATTAAGCTCGATTTTGAAGGCGTGCCTTCCAACCTGCATTGGATATGGGACGACCAGATCATACAGCAACAGCATATCTCCCTTGAAGACTGCCTGAAGCTAAAAGGTGGTCTGAGCGAAGGGGCCATCCGGACGCTGACACAGGTCGATTTTGTACGGTGGATGACCGAATCAAGAGCGCATCTTCCGGAAGTCTACAGCTTTAAAGGTAATACGATAGACGCCGCATATAGCGCGGCACACAGCGATCTTATCCGGACGCAATTGCTGTATGCAGGGCTCAGATTGGGGGCCTTGCTCGAAAGTCTTTTCAATGGAGCTTCTCCGGTAGCGAACGCAAAAACACCGGCAAGCGATCAGCAGAAAACAATACGGCCGGAAGACGCGCAGCAATATATAGGCAAGGATGTTACCATATGTGGGAAAGTGTATGGCGGCAAGTTCCTGGCACAGGCCAAAGGTACACCCACGCTGATCAATATGGGTGCGGCTTATCCTGCAAGCCCTTTTACTATGGTTATCTTCGGCGAAGACCGTAGCCGGTTCTCCTATACTCCCGAAACATTTCTCGACGGCAAGGACATCTGTGTCACGGGAAAGGTGAAGCTATTTAAGGGTAAGGCCGAGATTGTGGTGTCCGATCCCGGACAAATAAAGCTGCCATAAGCAACAAGGCGCCGCGGCATTTTGGTCTAGTGGATCACCACATCATAAATGCCATGCTTAATAGCGAATACAACGAGGCCGGCGGTGTTTTTGCTGCCGGTCTTCATCAATAGGTTGTTCCGGTGCCCTTCGACGGTACGGGGGCTGATGAATAGTTTCTCAGCAATTTCGGTATTGGTGTATTCTTTGCAGATCAGGTTCATGATCTCTTTTTCCCTTACGGTAAGGTCGGCCACATTGCTGTTGAAATGCAGCGGCTGCTTTTTCCTGAAATCTGAAGATTGCTGCAGTGCATTTTTGATCAGGTCTGTGAAGAAGAAGCCGGAAGTATGCACTTTGACGATCGCTTCCTGCAATTCCTCCATACTACAACTCTTGGACAAGTAGCCACATACGCCTTCCTCCACCATTTTGAATACATAGCGTCCCTGGTCGTAGAGGGTAAGCATAATCACTTTGATATCGGGGTATTGCTGGTGGAGGGCGCGGTTAAGCTCTATGCCGTTCATGCCCGGCATTTCCATATCCATTAAAACAATATCAGGTAAAAGCGGGCTCCCGGCCAGGTATTGGAGCAACGCTGTTCCGGAAGCGGCATCGGCGACCAATTTCACTTGCGGGATCTTACTCATCAAGGCGATGATACCCTGCCGGAATAGCTCCTGGTCGTCGACTATGGCTAAGCTGATCTGGTTCATAAAAAGGCACTATTTAGATTGGTTCGGTCACCGGCGCATAGCTAGGCCGTACTAGCTCTAATTCGGGGATAAAGATATTCATTACGAATCCCTTTTTGGTTTCCCTGTCTATATTATAGTAGCCGTTTACAGCCTGTAAACGACTTTCAATGTTCTTAAATCCAAGCCCGTGGAGCAGTGTGTTCGATGACAAACCTTTGCCGTTGTCTGCATAGCGGATAATAAGCTCTCCCGATACCACATGCTGTTCAAAGCCTATGTCTACCTTATTGGCGCCGGCATGCTTGATCGTATTGGTCAGCAGCTCCTGGAATACCCGGTAGATGATCACCGCGGTATCGTATTCCAGCGATTCCGGTATCCTGATTTTCGATTCATCGATGTTAATGGTAAATGCGCCCGATTGCTCGATATGCTCACTCAGCATGAATAAGGCTTCCCGGAGGCCGAACAGCTCGATCTCCGCAACCGATAACTGGTGGCTGATGGTACGTAGCTTATTGAAAATGGAACCTATCCGTTTCTTGTATTCTTCCTTGATCGCAACGTTATCCTGGTTGGGCAGGTACAAGTACTTGTCCAGGTAAAGACGAAGCGAGGCCAGGGCGTTGCCCACATCGTCGTGCAGCTCCTTTCCTATCCGCTTCCGCTCCTGTTCCTGTGAAGTGATGATTACCTGCGTCAGCTTTTTCTGATAGTCCAGCTCTTTCTGCTGGATCTGGAATTGCTGTTGCAGAATATTCTTCTTATAACGGAGATAAAAAAGTAAAAGAGCCAGGGCCAATAAAAATGAACTGCACATTCCCACGATAACGTAAACGTAGATCATTGTTCTTTCCCGTTTTTGTAATAGGCTACGGCAATAATAAGGTACATGATTAATACAAAGGTAGCATGTGTAGTCCAGATTAGCCGGTTGATCGTTTTATTGGCGATAATAAAATCGGATAAGGCAAACAAAGCCAGGGAACCGGAGAAGTACAGGAGCAGCGCCACTACTATAGCAAAATTAAAGAAAGGAACGGGAGCTGCCGAAAAGCTCAGGCTTTTCATCAGGAAGTGAATACATAAAATAAGAACGATCAGGGCCTCAACCGAGCGTGGGATAAGGTTATAGAGGTAGATCGAGTTCAAGTGAAGGATGTTCAGGAGGGCAAGTACAGGGAATAGAATCCAGAGCCAGCGGATCAGTTTTTTTTCCTGGAGGGTAGAAGATGCGGTGTAAAAGAAAGCGGTGATGATGCCAAACTCCAATACGGTGTACAGGTGCAGGAAAGGTAGGTTATTAATACTCCTGGCAGCCAGAACGGCCGCCAGGATATTGAAAAAGCCGGCCAGGAGCAGGTAGATAAAGATCATTTTGCCCGGGCCTTCGCGATAACCTTGCCTGATAATAGCAATAGTAACCGGCAGCAGGATGGTTCCCGGCACAACGATACTAGCATAAATTCCAGGCATAGGATAGGTGATTATTCTTTAATGCCGTACAGTGGGCTCTGAAAATCGCACATGGCCGGGCAGGGTGTAGTGAAGTCCATGATGGTAGAAACAGTTTTACCAGCCTTCGATGCCTGCAGTATATCAATACCGGGATCGGGTACAGGTGGCATGATGTTTGGGTTTTTGGCTACCGGAACAAGCACAATATGCACCTCACTGGCATTGATCACATCGCCCACGCGATCTTCGGTGAGCGCGAGATAAGCCCTTACCGAATCAATATTGTTATCGTCCTTGGCCATATCTACCAGTGCCTGCAGATCTTCCAGGGGAATCTTGAAAGCCCTCAGGGCATCATTGGGATCGGTACCGGTGATGGAGCCATAGTAGTTTCTCCAGTTAGTGGTCCATGCAATTGCCTGATCCTCGGGAACCGGCGGATGTGAGAATTCGCTCATGAGAATTTATTTTTTAAGGTTAAATGAATAGAGGCGCAAAGTAACGGCTAATCGGAAACAACCCCGGCCATTCTTCATCTTATGCTTAAGTTATTCTTTCTGCATGCAAAGATTGGCTTTATTCCGGCGTATGACAACACGTGAAAACACCTGTTTTTTCAGCAATTATCTTTTGCAAAGTATGGTTTTTCTCCGCAAAGCCTTGCCGGGCGTAGATGAAGAGCCTGGTACGGGTACTCTTATTACGGATTGCTTGTTTTAGATAACCAGGTGAAAACACCTGTTTTTGGAATCAGGTAATTATGCGCTCATGGTTGATGCAAACGCAGATTATTTTTGGGGTGTCGTTGTAGTAATTCTATTAGCAACAGCTGGTACTTTATACTGCACACCGGCCAAACTGAATTTAACCATCTTTTTTTAACCACAAAACGATTCATTATATGGAAGGTACTATGGCAGTAGTCACTACATGGGCTGCCGATTTCTCTCCGAAAAACTGGGCATATTGTTATGGACAGCTCCTCTCCATCGCCCAGAACACAGCCCTCTTCTCCTTGCTGGGAACAACTTACGGAGGCGATGGCCGGGTAACGTTTGGACTGCCCGATCTTCGTGGCAGAATGCCTTTGGGCACAGGTCAATTAGCCGGCGGCGAAAATTATGTCTTGGGAGAGGTGTCGGGTAATGCCAACACAACCCTGATGATTGCCAACCTTCCTGCGCACAACCACAACGGAAGCGCTAACATTGCTCTGCAAGCCAATGCGACCAATGGTGCTACCGGTGAGCCAGGCGGCAACTTTCCGGGTATGCTTAACAACGGTTATAGCAACAGCGTGCCCGATGCGACGATGACTGCGCCTACCTATAACACTACCATAGGTGTATCAGGGGCCAGCATTCCTTATAACAACCAATCGCCTTACCTGGCGCTCAATTACATTATCTGTATGTATGGCATATTCCCTTCCAGAAACTAATACTGGATGGATCCTTATTCCCATTTACTAACTATTAATCAATCAGGAAAATGTTTGTAGATCCTTATTTAGCTACAGTCACTATATTCGCCGGCAACTTTGCACCACTTAGCTGGGCTTTCTGTAATGGTTCCCTGCAGAGCATCGCTGCCAATACTGCCTTATACGCGTTGCTGGGCACAACCTACGGGGGCGACGGCGTTACTACCTTTGCTCTTCCCGATCTGAGGGGAAGGTCGGCTGTAGGCACCGGTCAGGGCCCGGGTCAACCCAATTATATCCTGGGTCAGGCTGCAGGAACGGAGCAAACGACCTTGCTGTCCTCCAACCTGCCGATGCATAACCACGTAGTACTCTCTGTTACCGGTGCTCCCGGTGCATTTAATGATTCCGGCAACCAAAGCAATCCTGCAGGTAATGTGCCAGCCGATTTTAGCAGCAGGTATACCACTGTGACCGGCGATGGTCAGCTGGCGCCCACTTCCGCGCTAAGCAACACGCCTATAGCCGGCGGTAGCACACCCGTAAGCAATCTGTCTCCTTACCTGGCGATGAATTACATTATTTGCACAGAGGGAATATTCCCCAGCAGAAATTAACCCTAAAAAATTAACTAACAATGGAAGGCGTAATCGGATTTACAACTTTATTCGCGGGCAATTTCGCCCCCAAAAACTGGGCTTACTGTCAGGGACAAATTATTCCTATTGCACAGAACACTGCTCTGTTTTCTATACTCGGTACTGTTTACGGTGGTAATGGTACCACCACGTTCGGACTGCCCAATCTTTCAGGAAGAAGGGTCGTGGGTGCAGGGCAAGGGCCGGGTCTGTCTCCGTACAGCCTGGGTCAAATGGGCGGCTCCGAAAATGTTACCCTTAGTTTAAACCAGATGCCGGCGCACATTCACCCGTTACAGATCGTAGCGCATTCTTCAAGCTATGACGACACGGGCAATACGTCCTCTCCGGGGGGCAGCATCTATGCGGCCAATGGCAGTGGTTATTCCGGATCGGGTGGCGTGCAGATGAAACCCTATAGCGTTGCCGTACAAATGTCTAACATTGGAAACAACCAGGCCTATAGCATCGTACCGCCATACCTGGGGCTTAACTATGTTATTTGCATGTATGGTGTGTTTCCTGCAAGGGGCTAATGTTTCAATTGAAAAAATAAAGTATTATGGAAAAGAAGATCGGAATATTATTGCCACGTTCGACCGATTATCCGGCAATGGGTTTCGATTTACTGGACGGATTGCGCTGCAGACTGAAATACGATAATCTTGAAGCGATAAAGACAATTCCCGAAAACATCGGCTTTGGAGAAGACAGGAAGGTAATCTACGCCAAGGCGGAAAAACTGTTGCTGCAGGATGAAGCCGATTGCGTGATTGCCTACCTTACTCCGGCCAATGCAGCCTCTTTATACCCGCTGTTTGATGCAGCGGGTAAAACGCTGATCGTGCTGGATCCGGGCATGAATTATCCCGATGCAGCACCGGGCAAGCGCGCTTTGCATATTTCGCTCCAGGGTTTGCATGCCAACTACCTTTCCGGAAGGAAGGCAGCGGAAAGTGCGAAAGGCGTTATTCTGGCCACTTCATTTTACGACGGTGGTTATGGCGGGCCCAATGCGCACGCTCGTGGTGCCGAAGAAGGCGGTAGCGCTGTTGTGCACAATTTCGTAAGCCACTACAAAGAATCTGAATTTTCCGTACAGCCCTTTATAAAGGCTGTACGGGAAGAACAGAATGCGCCGGTGCTCGCTTGCTTCAGCACTTACCTGGCATCTCTGTTTCTCAATGGCTTGTCTGCCGAGCAATTACCCGGCGATATGGCTTTTCATTGCTCGGCCTTCATGGCCGAAGAGCAAACTATGGCTACTTATACGCTGCCGGATGCCCGTTTTTATGCCTATATACCCTGGGCATCGGTACTGGAACGGGACAGTAATAAAGCATTCATCGACTTTGTCGCAGAGCAAAAGGGTAAAACCGCCAATGTCTTCCATCTGTTGGGCTGGGAGGCCGGTATCATTTGCGCACAGCTACTGGCCGGTGCCGGTAAGCAAGAGGATGCCGTTATGGAAATGCTGCAGGAAGGATGGTCTTACGAAAGTCCCAGAGGTGCTATAACCTTCCATCCCCAGACACAAACAGCCTACGGCCCTTTGTATTTTGCCGAAATGCTGAACGATAGCAATAAAAAAGCGGCGCTTAAGATACACGATGAGGTTGCTGTCGCTCCGGATGAACATCTGAAAGTATTGCAAGACCGCCCCCAGGGAATTACCTCGGGATGGTTCAATAACTATTTATGCACCTGACCATGAAGCTGCTGATCCTTTGTAACGATCGCCTGGCACTACCGGCACTGAATCAATTGCTACAGATGAAGATCATAGCGGGTGTCGGTATGACGGCACGGCAAAGCGAGGTTCAGGCTGTGGTACATATGATGTGCAACCAATATGGCGTTCCCCTGCGGCTATTCAAAAAGGCAACTTTTGCCCCCGACCTTGAAGCATGGGTTAGGGAGACCGGACCAGATGCAGTATGGGTAAAAACCTTCCCCTGGAAAATACCGGAATCAGTGCTAAGCATACCACCGTCAGGCTTTATTAATTTTCATTATGCGCCCCTTCCGGAATACCGGGGGGCGAATCCGCTTTTCTGGATGATCCGTAACGGCGTTGCAGAAACCGGGGTTACAGTCCACCGGATGACCGCCGGGATCGACGAGGGACCGATGCTGCTCAGCAGCAAAATGCCGATACTGCCAGGGGCCACTTTTGGAATGATCGTTGCAGGGCTGGGTTTTAGCGGCATGGAGCTGAGCGGAAAGCTGCTGCAGCAAATGCAAGCGGGCACAATAACAGAAGCGACGCAGGATGATACCCAGGCTTCCTGGTACGATCGGCCGAACCCCCAGGACCTATGGATCGAATGGAGCAGTATGGATGCGGCTGCGGTACAGAGGCTGGTCAACGCTTGCAATCCATGGAATAAAGGAGCGCCGGCCCGGTTGAATGGCTGGACGATAGGTCTGAGCTATGTGAGTATTGTAGCAGATGAAGGCGGTAGCAAGGCAACTCCCGGTACCCTATTGACTGTTGATGAAGTCAAAGGACTAAGGATCGCCTGCAAAGATAATACGGTGATCAGGGCCGACGTCGTGTTTACAGAAGAAGGCTTTTTGCCCGGGTTCGCATTGGCCGGCTTTGGGATACGCAGTGGTATGGCATTTATGTGATGTACGATGGCCTGATAACGGCGGTGTGCTCGTTTTTGATAATATATTGAATATTCTATTGACCAATTCCAATTACCAAATTTATGAACAAGTTTTACCTTTCCGTGATTGCGTTGTTCCTTGTGTTGCTTACGGGCGCCAGGGCAACCGCACAAACCGCACTTTCTGCCGGCGACGTCGCAATTGTTGGCTACAACACAAGCGTAGTGGCCAATGATGAATTTTCGTTTATTCTGCTAACCAATGTCAGCGCCACTACAGAGATAAGCTTTACTGACTTTGGCTGGTGCTCAGGAGGCAGCTATACCGGTTTTCAGAATTTCAACCCCTGTGGCGTCGGTACCGGTTCCGCCTCGGACGGGGTGATCAAATGGAGCACTTCAAGCGCGTTGCCCTGCGGTACGCAGGTTAAGATACAATGCCAGGGCCCTACGCTCACGGCTTCGGTGGGCAGCGTTACCGGCGTACAGGTACAGGGTTCCACACCGGGACAATATATGAGTCTTTCTCCTGCCGGCGACCAGGTCTTCGCTTTCCAGGGCACACTGGCCTCGCCGATCCTGATTACCGGCCTTAATATGGATGGAAATTGGGTAACCAGCTTAGGGCAATGCGATCAGACTTCAAGCGCATCCACCTTACCAGCTGCGCTGAATGCCAGTAATTCTTTGGCTGTGGTTCCTGAGGTAAACAATGCTGTTTATAACGGTACTGTTGTGTCGAATTCTCCGGCGATTCTCCGGACCGCTATTTTCAATGTCGCCAACTGGAACACTGACGATGCTAATCCGCTCACACTCCCGCTGCCGTATACTTTTAGCTGTGCCACTTGTACCGCACCCGCGGTTACCTCACAGCCCGTGAACCAGGCGATCTGTAATGGCACCAACACAACTTTCGGTGTCAATGCAACCGGTACCGGCATTACTTATCAATGGAAAGTGAATACCGGTGGTGGTTTTAACAATGTCAGCAATACACCACCTTATAGCGGTGCTACCGCTGCCACACTTGTTGTAACCGGCGCTACCGGTGCGATGAACGGCTACCAATACCAGTGTATCGTGACCGGAACCTGCGGCACGGCTAACTCTAATGTCGTAACGCTAACGGTGAGTAATATGAATGTTGGCGCTTCAAAGACAGATGTTGCCTGTAATGGCGGTAACGACGGCACGGCCACAGTAACCGTTAGCGGTGGCGTTGTGCCTTATACATACAGCTGGTCGCCCAGCGGCGGCTCGGCTGCTACAGCGACCGGGTTAACACAAAATACATATACCTGTCTTGTAACCGATAATATTGGCTGTACCCAGTCGGCCAGTGCTACGGTTGGCCAGCCCTCTGCTTATACGATCACTACGGGCAAGGTTGACGTGCTCTGCAACGCCGGTACCAATGGCTCGGCCAGCGTAACGGTAAGCGGCGGCACCAATCCTTATACCTACAGCTGGGCCCCTAGTGGTGGTACCAGCGCAACGGCTACGGGCCTTACTGCCAATACTTATACCTGCACGATCAAGGATGCGCACAATTGCCAAACCACCAGGATGGTCACAGTATCGGAACCTACTGCACTGACAGGCATCACTTCAAAGACAGACTTATCGTGCAATGGCGGGGGTAATGGTACAGCTACGGTTACGCCAAGCGGCGGTACCAGTCCTTATACTTATAGCTGGTCGCCCGGCAGCGGCACTACTGCTACGATCACCGGCCTTGCAGCAGGTACCTACACTTGTACTATTAAAGATGCGAATAACTGTTCTATCATCCGTTCTGCTACGGTAGGAGAACCCCCTGCCTTCAGTGTGAGCACTTCAAAAACAGATGTGCTGTGCAACGGTGGGAACACAGGTACGGCAACCGTAACTGTAGCCGGAGCAACACCGGGCTATACTTATCTCTGGTCGCCCAGCGGCGGCACCGGCGCTACGGCATCGGGGCTTACAGTTGGTACCTATACCTGCAACATCAAAGATGCCAATAACTGTCCGGCCACTAGGACCATTACCGTATCGGAGCCGACAGCAATAACGGGGACTATCTCCAAGACGGATGTTTCCTGTAACGGCGGCACTAACGGCAGCGCAACGGTAAGCATAAGCGGCGGCACAGGCGGCTATACCTATAGCTGGTCGCCCAGCGGCGGTACCGCTGCCAGCGCTAGTGTTCTTGCAGCCAATACCTATACCTGCTCCATCAGAGATGCCAATAACTGCCTCTTCACCCGTTCGGCTACTGTAAACGCACCGCCTGCATTCAGCGTGAGCACTTCTAAAACGGATGTATCCTGCTTCGGCGGCACCAATGGTACGGCCACGGTAACGGTGAGCGGCGCAACACCGCCTTACACCTATAGCTGGTCGCCCAGCGGCGGTACTAGTGCCACGGCCAGTGGTCTTGCCGCCGGTACCTATACCTGCGCTATCAGCGATGCGAATACTTGCAGCACTACCGGTACCGCTACGGTAGGTCAAAGTGCACAGATCACGGTCAATACAGCACCCGGCGCTTCTATATGTGCCGGTACATCAAGCCCCCTGCTGGCGATTGCATCGGGTGGTACGCCGGGCTTCACCTACACCTGGCAACCAGGTAACCTGAACGGGCCCATTCAGACGGTGAGTCCGATGGTAACGACAAGCTATATAGTTACCGCTACCGATGCCATCGGTTGTACCGGTAAGGATACAGTGGCGCTCGTCGTGTCGCCCAATACCGCCCAGACCGATCTTGCCGGTACTTCTGCGCCCGGGGCCTCTTCCAATACAGGAAGCCAGACCAGTGGCCCGGTTACTTCTTATTACAACGGCAGTTGTGGCCTCATTGCCTCGCTGCAGCCTACAGCATCGCTGGGTACCGTTACGGCTACGGTAACCGTGATGAACAGCGTACCCGTATTTGGCGGCCGGCCTTATGTAGCGCGCTGGTATGAAGTAATACCTCAGAACAATGGTCCTGCGCAGGTTACTTTATACTTCCGCCAGGGTGATTTTGATGCCTATAATGCCTATGCCGGAACACATGGCTATCCTCTGCTGCCCCAGGCGCCCAACGACCAGGCTGGTATCGATACGCTGGTGATCACCAAGATCGACGGTGGTACCCTTGGCGGTGGTATAGCCAGTCTCATCCGGCCCGCGAGCGTGACATGGGATGCTATCATGAATTACTGGAAGGTAAGCTTCGCAACGCCCTCCTTCAGTCAGTTCTTCATCCATGCCAACAATGCCAACAGTTCGCCGCTCCCGGTAGAGCTGACCTCCTTCGATGCGGAGAAAGCACAGGATAAAGCCATTTTAACCTGGTCCACTGCCTCTGAACGCAACAACCGGCGCTTCGTTATAGAGCGTAGCAGCGATGGCAAGCAATATAATGCTATCGGCTATGTAGGTACCCTGGCGGAGAATGGTAATAGCAATGCAACGCTCAATTACCTTTATACTGATCAGGCGCCGTTGACCGGCAAGAACTACTACCGCCTGCTTCAGGAAGACCGGGATGGCAAGCAAACCTATTCCGTAGTGCGGTCGCTCGAATTCGGCGACAGCCGTGGCTTTAGCTGCTATCCTAATCCGGCTAAAGAAACGTTGACCATAGAGCATGATGCCCTGCGCGATGCAGTTGTAACCCTGCGCTTAATAGATATTACAGGCCGTCAGGTGTTACAGCAAACTATATCGCTGCAAAAAGGGAATAATAAGAACACGTTGCGTCTGCAGGGGATACCTCAGGGAATGTACCACCTGGTTATCCTTGACGATAGCGGTGTACGCTACCAAACCAGGATTGTACGTAATTAAACCAGCATACCTCCAGAGCTGTAAGGGCCGTCCTCATCAGAGGATGGCCCTTTTTATCAGGGCCAGGCGAAAACCTGGTTTGGCGCTACTCCCATAAGAACGAACACCAATGTTATCACTGCATTATCGCAATATTATTTCTCGCAGGGTGGGTTCAGAATTAATTTCCGGGTAAGGTTTACTTAATGATTTGACAAAGGCCGGGATGCCTTTCCAACGGGTTTTATTGTTCAACTTTACACTGTATTTGCGCAAATACACCGGCCAAACCAGATACTATCGACTATTTGTTTCTTCACGTCCACTTCACCAACGATCCTCAATTTTTTTGGAAAAAAAGTTCCCATTGTCCTATCTGAATTTTTTCAAACAAAAGAAACCAAACTAAAAAAACACAAATGAAAAAATTAATTCTCTCTGCAGCTGCTGCAGCGGCTCTGTTCGCTTCTACCGGCTCTTTCGCCCAAACTCCCGGCGTTCTGCTGGTAAACGAGTTTTCAAAAGGTACCGGTAACGTAGGTCCTTATATTGAGCTGCTGGTAGGTTCTACTTCAGCTACTAAGAATGTTGACGTTCGTAACTGGATCGTTGACGATAACAACGGCGTATTCAGCACTACTGCTCCGGGTAATGGTATCACTACCGGTCACCTGCGTCTGGTGAACGACGGCTTCTGGTCAAGTGTTCCCGCCGGAACTCTGATCCTGATGTTCAACAATGCTACTGGTCAAAAGCCTGCCGCAGCCGGTCTGCCTAACCTGGCTAGCATCAACGCTGCTTCAGCTGCTGCAGATGGTACTTTCACTTCAGGTGGTACTATCTACGTTGCTGTAGGTAAAAGCCCTTATGTTGCTTATATCAACAACATTCCTAACGTTGGCGTTTTCCCTTACAATGGTAGCTATTGCGGTAGCACCAGCGCTCTGGTAGCTCCTGGTCTGTTTAGCACTGTTGACCTGGCAACTGACCTGACAGGTGACGGCGTTCAGACACGTTGCCCCGGTTGTCTGGACAACCTGCAGTCTGAGCCTTCTTTCTATTCTGGCGCTGCTTACGGTTCTCTGATGAACGCTGTAACTGGTAGCGGTATCGGTGGTGCTAAAGTTACTACTAACCCCGCTTACACTACTTTCGCTGGTAAAGTATTTTCCCTGACTGCCGGTTCTGCTTCAAATGCTCCTGGTGTAAGCGCTAACTGGTCAGCTGATACTGCCACTATCGCTACTCAGACTCCTGGTTCACAGAACAATGCTGCCAACGGTGCTTTCATCGCCAGTGTAGCTGGAACAGGTACTGGTTTCCGTTATACAGCTTGCGCTCAGCCCGATCCTATGACCGAGCCTAAAGGCGCCCTGGTTGTAACTGAGATCAGCAATGGTCCTAGCGGTGAGTGCGAGTACGTTGTACTGGCCGTTGCTGCTTGCTCTTCTTCTAACGACGCTGAAAATGTTGACGTTCGTGGATGGATCCTCGACGATAACAATGGTGCGTTCAACCCTGCAGGTGCTGGTACTGGCCGTGGTATCACTACTGGCCATTTCCGTCTGCCTTTCAGCGCCAAATGGGCTGCTGTACCCGTAGGTTCCAGCATCGTGGTATACAATGGTGCTTTCAACTGTATCGGTCTGCCTACCGGCACCGCTACTCTCGGTGGTCATAATGTTTACTATATCGACGTAAACAATCCTGGCACTAACACAGATATCGAGCGTTATGGTTCTTTCCCCACTTCTGCTAACGGTAACTATTGCAATCCTAACGGTCTGACTACTCCTTATGTAAACCCCGCTACTTCTTATGCTGCTACAGTAGGTCTGGGCAATACAGGTGATGGTTTCCAGGTTCGTTGCCCTGGTTGTAACACTATGAATGCTGCTGGTCCTGATTTCTATCATGGTATCGGTTACGGTACTGACGTAGGTGCTAACGCTTTCGCCAGCGCTGCCGGCCTGATCGGTGGTCCCGTTAAGACTTTCTCTTCTCTTACCGGCCAGAGGATCCTGTTCAAGTTTACTGGTTCTATCTCTTCTTCTTCTGTACTGGCTAACCCCGCTAACTTCGACACTGCTGCTGCTCTGACTTCTCCTGCTACTGTAGGTGACTATAGCGCTGCCCTGTTCGCTTACCTGACTAGCGGTGCTGGTGACTTCCCTTGCTGCGGTGCTGCCCAGGCTCGTCCTGCAGTTCAGCAAGAGTCTGCTAAAGCTATCCTGAATGCTACTGACGTTAAAGTTTACCCCAACCCTGCTAAAGCTGTGCTGAACATTGAGTTCCCCGCCGCTCAGGAAGTTGCTGTTAAACTGTTCGACATGAACGGTCGTATCGTAGCCAATCAGAACGCTAACGGTAAGAACAAAGTAAGCATCAATGTTGCCGGTTTCACTCCTGGTCTGTATTTCTACCAGGTAATCAGCAACGGCGCTGTACAGTCTGGTAAAGTGACTGTAGGTAAATAAGTTCTCTTTCTGCCTTATTAAGGTTTTGATATTCGCCCCGGCCATTCCTGGCCGGGGTTCTTTAATGATAACACATTTACCCTGCGACAAATGTGCCAATCTGATGATTAATGGAGCGCCGCCCATTGCCTTGGCGCGTAAAACGGATCGAATGGCATTCCTGGGGATTGGTAAGAATGCGTCAAACGGATCGGCGATCACAATCCGGGCTACCACTACTCATAAAGCGGTCATGGGCCATTCTGTACGACTGCCGGTCGGAACGCGCCAACGGTCTGAACCGAGGCCAAATGTATATAGGATATTTATGCCTGCCTTGTTTTGCTCCTACGGAGCAATTATGGGTTTATATGGTTTTGGCTACAGACCTTTTGTCCCTACGGGACAATTTCAAGGCTGCTTTTTGGTTGCAAACCTTTACCCTGCAAGCAATGCCAATAACTTAACAGTAGTTGTGGCCCAATGGCATTCAAATGCCTCTATGGCGCCAGCATATGTTGACATGACCAATTTCTGGTGTGGTAGCGCTATGTTCACATAGATGTTCCCTGCAGACCGTTTTTTTGCCGGGATATGAAATCCCTTTGAAGATTCGTTCCTTCTTCCGGCTTTTTCGGCTAATCACGTAGAGCAGGCCCGGCATACTATCGGCGGAATAAAGCCCCTTTACCTTTTTGGGAAACAAGCATATCACTGCGTCCCTGTGTTGCAGCGAGCAAAAATCTTCCTGCCTTTGCGCCTTTGTGGGAAACAGGCATAGCGCCGCATTCCTGTGGCTCTGCAGAAAAACGTATTGGTCCTTTGCTGAAAATAGACATAGCTCTGCATACCTGCACCGTTTCGGGCAAAAATCCTGATGCCTTCGCGCCTATGGGAAGTAAAATACAATACAGCTTTCTTTGCATCGTGAGGAAAATACAGAGCGCCATACGATGCCTGCAATAGCACATATATTATTATGCAAAACAAAATCGCCTCCGAAGGGAGGCGATTAAAAGATCAGGTGAAAGGAAGAATATTAGCGAACGATAAGCTGCTGTGTGCTGATTTGTTGGCCGTCCTGCAGCTTAATGAGGTATATTCCTTTAGCAAAAGAAGTTGTATTCAAATCAGTCTTATGAAAAGCTTTCTCCAGCTTGTACTCCGCTACTACATGGCCTGTAGTATTGAATACCTGAAGTAAACCGTCTGCGTCGAGGTTGGTCTCGATAGTCACAGAATTAGTTGCCGGATTAGGATACACCAGCAAGGACTTTTGTATTGCATTGCCTGCATTAACCCTTACCACATTGCTATAGGTAGCAGTACCATCCTTATCTACCGATTGCAGGCGATAGTATTGATGATCGCTGTTCAACAAAGCGCCGGCATCTGTGTAGGTATAGCGGGCTCCATTAGCTTCGTTCTTTGACGATATTTTGCCTATGCCGGTAAAATCTTTTCCATTGCTGCTGCGCTCTATAGTGAAGTAGCTGCTGTTTTTCTCCATTGCTGTTTTCCAGCTCAGATCCGCGTCATTTTGCTGTGCTACTGCCATAAAGGATTGCAGTTGCACCGGAAGCGGACCCGAAGGCACCACACTACCTTCCACCGTTAGTACGGATGCTGTATCGTTGGTGATAGAGCGTCCAATACCAAACATAGCTGTGTTACTGCTTAGGTTCCAGGCTACAAGGCGCATGGTAATAGGGCTTGTTACGTTTTGCAGTGCAGCAATGCCCGTCAGATCGATAGGTGTCTGCACTGTGCCGTTTATGGTTGATGCAGGCATAGTGATGTCTGCGGCACCGATATCGATGAAGTTGACACCGTCCAGGCTGTATTGCCAGCGAAAACTGCCGGCAGGAATCGATCCCGAATTCCTTACTTTATAGCTAAGGTTGCTTAAGGATACCTTGTAGGTGGCAGCAGGCGTAATATTGAAGATGAACCCTTGATCGCCTTTGGTAGTTTGGGTGAAATTAGTGCTCATAAACGCACGCTGTTGCGGGGTCGTTACCACAGGAGCATTGACCCTGCTCAATACCGATGTCGACAGGTGTGGATCAGTTGATGTCGAATTCACAGTAGCTTCATCGCCGTTCAGCAGAGGATTGGCGAATTGCCAGGCCAGGATCCGCTGGGCTTGCGCAAAGCCTGGAAGCAGCATCAAAGCCGCGGCTATCCCGATCTGCCTGATACCTTTAAGGTTTTTGGTTTGCATGTAGAGCGTTTTCATAAAGTTTGTTTGGTATCCGTCGAAGGGATAAATGTTAGTTTAGGATGGTTAAGTATACTACAGGGGGTAAAGTTACCCGAGACGTAGGGGCGCGCGTTAATACGATCGCTATGTATGCATATTCTTAATTCGTAACGAAGTGGGAATAAAGGATAGCTACGGAAGAATTAACCGTTTAGTAATGCCCTGGAGCCCAACTGTTGGAGCGGGGCTCCACGGCGCAGCAATAAGGGCATTTGAAATATTGCTCTTGTATTAAGAAATTGTTAGTTTATTTCTGTAATCTTCTTTTTTTTAGCTTGTTATGTATGCAATTGTACGATACATAACAATTGGCTTATTGCGTTCCCTGCTCCTTCCCGGTACCTTTGCACTGTTTTTATAAGCGATCTGTAAGCAAATACCTCCTCCATATTTATGCGCCTTTTTCTATTAACCCTGTGTTGCTTGTTCCTGGTGAGCCGGACTTCGGCGCAATTGATCATTAACGAGTTCTCACAGGGAAATAGCGGCAGCAGGGAGTATATAGAGCTTGTGGTAGCGGGTACCCGCAATTGCTCCGGCGACAGTTGCATGGATATCAGGGGATGGATCATAGACGACAACAATGGCTGGTGCGGCGCCGGGGCAGGGCAGGGGATAGCGATCGGGCATATGCGTTTTACCAACGATCCCAACTGGTCCTGCGTTCCATATGGTTCGATTATTCTGCTCTACAACAGTGGCGACAAAAATCCACAGATCGTACAAGCCGATGATCCGACCGATGCCAACAACGACCACGTGTACATCGTTCCTTCTACGTCCACGTTGCTTGAGCATACCAATACGACACCTGCCTCACCCTCATCGCTCACCTATGTTTACCCGGCTACTACAGCCTACATAGCGGGCGGCGACTGGAGTACGGTGGGCCTTGCCAATACCGGCGATGCAGTCGTAGTCGTATCACCGGCAAGCCCGGGTACTGCCGTTCATGCCATCGCTTACGGTAGTGTAAGCAACCCGGCAGGTGCCACTATATATAAAACAGCCTCGGGCGGCGCCCGCAATTATTTTCTGACAAACGGCTTGTATACCAGCGCAGCAGACTATACCGTAGGTAATGCCCCCGCAGATGAAACGCCCGGTGTACCAAACGGGGCCGCTAATACCGCATGGATCAACAGCATGCTGGCCAATCCCGCGGGCAATGTGACCAATACCACCGCAGCATGTATCCTGCAAGGCAACAGCTATAATTTTTACGGTACACTACTGACGGCAAGCGGAACCTATGCCGACACTTTTTCTGCGGCATCGGGTTGCGACAGCATTGAAGTATTGCATCTGTCTGTGGTAACACCTGTAACACAAAACCAATCGATCGCCGGCTGTAATGCCGTGGTGTTTAATGGCGTGACTTATACTTCATCTACCACACTGCTGGATACATTGCACACCAGTCTGGGCTGCGACAGCGTATACCGCAACGTCTTCATCCAGATCAATACGGCCAACCCGGTTATCCTGCGCGATACCGTAAGCAGCTGCCAGACCGTAACCTATAAGGGCATATCCTATACCGTAAGCCAGGAGGTGAGCGATACGATAAAGACCAACACCGGTTGTGACAGCATTTATCGTAAAGTATGGCTTGATGTGCTGGAAACGCCTGTAATTACTGTTGATCCTGCCGATGCGACCATTTGCCGGGGCGCCACGATCACGCTTACGGCATCGAGCCCTTCGGCAACTGTGTCCTGGAACGGGTTTCCCAATGGCAATACCATCACGGTGCAGCCTACGCAGGCCACCGCTTATGTGGCTTATGCCGTGAACGATCTGAATTGTATCGGCACGGCGCAGGCCATGGTGCATGTAGAAGACCTCGGACTGAAGCTAAGCTATAGCCCGGCGCCCGCAGAAAGGGGATCGCCCGTCACGCTGACTGCTTCGGCCGATATTGCTTATACCGTACTGCATTGGTTCCCCGAAAACCTGTTTGCCGATCAGAGTGCTTATACACAGACCATCACTGCCGGTAACCCGGGTTGGTTCTATGTAGTAGGGCAAAGTGAACATGGTTGCCTGGATACCGGAAAGGTATACATGGAAGTGGTTCCCAAAGCGCAGATCTTTATACCTACAGCCTTCTCGCCCAACGGCGACGGGTTGAACGACTATTTCGGGCCACAGTTTACCCGGGAATATAAGATAATTGACTTCGCGATCTTCAATCGTTACGGCCAGCGGATCTATCATGTGCCTTACCTGAGCCAGATCGGCCAGGGCTGGGATGGCCGTATGAGCGGTAAGCTTTGTGACCCGGGAACTTATTACTATACTTTCTCTGCCGAAGATCCTTCCGGCAAAATAGAAAAGCTTAAAGGCGATCTGACACTGGTACGTTAGGCTGGATGCCAAATGAACAATCACCGAAGAAAAACAAATACCTCATGAGGAAATTAAACCTATTATTGCTGAACGTTGCCTTGTGTTGTATGGGAAGCATGGCCGCTACAGCACAGACCGTATCAACCGTTGCGGGAACAGGCACATTTGGTAATACCGGCGACGGTGGCCTGGCCACTGCGGCGCAGATCGCATTCCCCCCTTGCGTCGCATCAGACGCTTCCGGCAATCTATATTTCGGTGTATTGAGCACGAGGATCAAGAAAGTAACTGTCGGTACCAATATCATTACCACGATTGCCGGTACCGGGACCGCAGGTTTTAGCGGCGATGGCGGCGCGGCAACGGCAGCCAGTATATCCGACGTGCGGGACATCACTACCGATGCAGCCGGAAACATCTTATTTACCGATGGTAGCGGGCGTATCCGTAAGATAACCATTAGTACCGGCATCATCAGCACTATAGCCGGCACAGGAGGCACAACATCCGGATATACGGGTGACGGTGGTCTTGCTACTGCTTCTCAGCTGGGATATCCCCAGGGGATTGCGGTAGATAATGCCGGTAATATCTATTATACCGAATATGCTTCTCAAGCAACGGTGCGGAAAATTGACGTGACCACCGGCATTATTAATACGATAGCAGGCGTTCCCGGTGCATCCAGCCTGGGCTTCAGCGGTGATGGCGGACCGGCTACTGCGGCGAAGATGGCCAATCCCTGGGACATTGCGTTGGATAATGCCGGCAACCTGTTCATCACCGATTTTTTTAACAACCGTATCCGCCGTGTAGACGCGCTTACCGGTATCATCACTACATTTGCCGGTACCGGCATAGGGGGTACCAGCGGTGATGGCGGACCTGCCACGGCCGCCAATATGAGCCCTTTGGGTATTGTGATCGATCCCGCCAACAATATTTACTTTACACAGTCAGACAACCGTATCCGCCGAATAGATGCGTTAACCGGTATTATTACTACGGTAGCAGGAACAGGCGTTGCCGGCTTTCTCAACGGTCCCGCAGCTACCGCGCAGTTCAGCACACCCTACAACCTGGCGCTCGATGCTGCCGGTAATATCTATGTCGCCGACCAGCTGAACAACCGTATCCGCAAGATAGCGGCCAGCTGCAGTACGATAATCCCAGGTACCATTACGGCTACAGGTCCCAATCCCGCCTGCAGCCCCGCGAGCAGCACATTGACGCTCGGCGGCGCTTCCTCATCGGGCGTTAGTTATCAATGGCGTTCCTCCACCGACAACGTGAACTGGACCAATGTGGGTACCGGCGCGGCGACTTATGCTACCGGCAGCATTACCGGTACCCGTTATTATAAAGTGATCGTTAGCTGTACTGCCGGTGCGTTGAAGGATTCCACACCGGTATTTACCCTTACGGTAAATCCTTCGGTAACACCCACGGCGGCCATTACGGCAAGCCCGGGCAATGTGATCTGCAGTGGCACTCCGGTTACCTTCTCTGCCACAATCACTAATGGTGGCGCCGCACCGGGATACCAATGGAAAAAGGGAACGACACCAGTAGGGACCGGCACAAGCTATACCGGCACCGGACTGGTTAACGGTGATGTGATCACACTCGAGCTGACCAGCAATGCCAGCTGCGCAAGCCCGGCTACGGTCACCAGTAATGCCATCACCATGACAGTGAACACGGCAGTCAATACGACCGATAGCCGTACAATATGCAACGGCCAGCTTCCCTATACCTGGAACGGCATCATCGTTACTGCCGGTGGACCCTCAGCAGCAACAAAGACATTTACGGCAGTTAGCGGATGCGACAGCATCGTTACATTGGATCTTACCGTTAATCCCTCTGTCACGCCTTCAGTGAGCATTACGGCAATGCCGGGAACAGCGATCACGGCCGGCACCCTCGTTACGTTTACCGCCACGCCGGTGAACGGCGGCGCAAGCCCTGTATACACCTGGCGGAAGAATGGCATTGGCGTAGGAACCAATAGCCCGGTATACAACGATGCCGCGCTCAACAACGGCGACCTGGTTACCTGTACGCTGCATAGCAGTGAGACCTGCGCGCAGCCCGATACGGCAATCGCCTCGGTGACAATGAATGTGACCGTGCCGGTGATCCCTTGCGCTGTACCCTCCGCACTGGTGACCACCGATGTGAGCTTTACCTCTGTGAAGTTTGTATGGAGCAGGGTACCCGATGCCCTGCATTACGAATACAAATTTGATCAGTCTGCTGTGGACCCCACTTCCTGGACAGAGACCAACGATACTATGTATCGCGCTACGGGATTAATCAACGGGGATTATTACCTGCATGTGCGTACCAAATGCACATCGGGACAATATTCTCCCTGGATCAGGATCATCGTGCATATCAGCGATGGCACTACCGGTATCCCTTCCATTACCGGCGGTGAAGGCTTTATGCTTTATCCCAATCCCAATAAAGGCGTCTTTACCGTGGAAGGTCCGGTGGGCGAACCTGCTGTAAGCCTTGATGTCCTGAGTTATTCGGGGCAGCTGGTTTACAAATCGAAAGAGAACACCGTTAACGGCCGGTTGAAGAAAACGATCGACCTGCCGGCGATAGCTTCGGGCGCTTACCTGTTACGAATTGCAGGTAAGGACCAGGTCTGGGCTATACGATTCGTTGTTACGAAATAGTCAGCGCTGTTTCGCCAGGCTCCGGGCTGTACTGCCGGCCCTGGAGCTTGACGAAGCGGCAAGGCTTTTCCCGGCGAAAAGAATATAAAAAGGGCCGGATCCAATATGGGATCCGGCCCTTTTTTATATGTTTTATCAGGCTTCTGCAAAAGTAAAGTCACGGATCATATCCGGTACCTCGTTGATAGAGCTTGCCAGGTGTGTGTGGGGATATTGCTCCAGCGTGCTCCTGTCGGCGGCGCCGCTCAGCACGCCTATTACCAGGCCGCAGGCCGCATTGCTACCTTCCTGCAGGTCAACGGGCGTATCGCCTATTTTGGCTACTTTTTTTACATCGGTAATATCCAGAAGAGCCATGGCCTTATACACCATGTCGGGATGCGGACGGCCCTGCGCTACTTCGTCGCTCGCCACACTCACGTCGAGTATGCCTGGCTTGTGCCAGCCCAGCCGCTCGATGATGATGTCGGTAATGTCACGGCTGAAACCGGTGTCAAGGCCTACCTTGATGCCCATCTCCTTCAGGCGCAGAAAAGTGTCCGTAGCACCTTCCATTTCCCTGATCCCCGGCGCATGCTCATAAAAGTCGATCATCGCGTTGAGGAAGCTTTGATGAATACGGACGATATCGGCTGCTGCGGCGGCTTCGGGGTAAAACTGCTCCAGCAACAACTTTATCGCTACCGGTTTGGCTATGCCCATTACGGCGTTGGCGGCATCAAGGGTTACGGCTTCGTATCCATGTTCGCCCAGTGCTTTACATAAGGTTTTCGCTACAAATTGTTCGTCGTGCACAGTAGTGCCGGCCATGTCGAATAAGGCCAGGTGAATGCTGTTCGATTGCATAAATATGGATTATGAGAGAATGAGCAAAAGTAAACTTTATTTTACTAATACTAAACTTTTTTTAGAAAGAATACTTTCCTTTTCCTGGCTTTGGCTATTTCTCGCCTTACGGTTGAAGTATATCAGTGAGCCCACCTGGGAAAGGATAATGAGGATCGATGCACCCAGCGACCCGTACTCGAAGAAACGGCTATAGCTTAGCTTTGCTTCTCCGAAATTCTTGTAAAATAAAATGCAGAGGCTACCGAAATAGCCATAGAAATCGGCCATGATCACCAGGAAGCCGGCATTGCCACGCTCCCGGAATACAGCGATCATACGTTCAAAGAATACCGAATTGGCCGGTACATAGGCAATATAGAGACCTGCTCCCGTGCTGCAGATCCATAACATGGGGCCAATGACCTTCAGAGAGAAAAGCAGGGTAGCGGCAAGAATGATCAAAGCTCCTCCGATGCTCATGTAATGCAATACCTTAAAGGCTTTCAGGTTATCTTTTATCTTCTGGAACCAGAGCATCATTACCAGGATCAGCAGCGATACTGGTATCTCCGTAAGTGTGAATAGTTCCGAGTGGCCCGAATAGCCGAGCCCCTGCCATATTTCCGCGGCGAAATTATCCCTGAAATCGCGGTAAGCGGTCATGAGCACATAGCTGAATAAAAAGATGATGATACCTACGTAATAGCGGCGTATCAGCGCGCTGCGTTCGGTAACCGACAAGGGCGTGCGTTCCGATTTCAGCACAATATCGGCTGCAGACTGCGGCGGCAGTTGCTCCAGCATCCATACCGACAGGAGCAGGATGGGCAGAAAGGCCAGCGCCACAAGGAAGGGGGTAAGTGTTTCGCTAATGCCATAGCCGGTGATCAGGAAACGTCCGATAGATTTTACAAAGCCCGACGAAAAGATCTGGGTGACCGTAAGTCCGACAACCAGTATCTCGGTACCCCGCCGGCCTTCAAGGTAATTAAATACCAGGCCAAAGATCATACCGATAGGTAATCCATTGAGAAAAAGGCAAAGGATATTGAATGGCGCCGGTACCACGGCAAACAAGCTCAGGGCAAGCGTGGCGATCAATACCAGGCCTATAATATATCGTGGCCGCTGGCGGGCGGTATTCTCCGCCACTATCCTGATCCCGATCCATTTGGAGAGGGTATAACCTACCGTTTGCGCCGTCACCAGCAATACTTTGTAGTCTACGCCCAGGAAGCGCTGACCCTCAAAAGTCCCGGCGGTGAAGGTCTTTCGCACGGCATACATAGAGGTATAAGTAAGGAATGCCGCAACGGTGGCATACACCAGGAAGAATACCGAATGGGAATGTAACGAAAGATATTTGCGCAAAGACATTAAACTATTGTTTAGTATTTATAATCTTGCGCAAAAGTAATACCGCAATATTACCTTAATGTAAAATTTTGTTTAGTATTTGTTTACTTCTGGTTGAAGAAATAAACGATGAGCATGATGCATTTATCGCTGCCTGTATTCCTTGGCAGGTGCGGCAAGCGGCCGTCGAAGAAAAGAGAGTCACCTTCTTTAAGCACATAGCGCTCCCCGTTGATCAGGTACTCGCATTCGCCTTGTATAATATACTTATACTCGAAAGCATCGGTGCTTACTTCTTCCCGTTTCGCATTTTTGGAAAGCTCCAGGATTACAAAATCCAGTGTAGAGGCCGATACGTTTTTGACGAAAATCCTTTTGTACAGAAAGCCTTTGGCATCTTCCTTCGTAAAGGATTCGTATTCTTTTTTTCGCTGTACGATCACGTTGGGCGTTTGCAGGTTCAATCCATCGAAAAAGCTGCTCACAGCCATTTCTAGCGATTGTATGATCCCGAAAAGGACGGGCAGGGAGGGTATGCTACGCCCGTTCTCGATTTGTGAGATGAGGCCTTTGCTCACACCGGACCGGTCGGCCAGCTCCTGCACTGTTAACCTTTTCTCCAGGCGGTATTCCTTGATGCGCCGGCTTACTTCCAATAAGAATGCTCCTTCCATGTTTTGTGTTGATGAACGACAAAGATATTACCTGCCGGCATTTATTCGGCAATGTTTCACATCTGTAAACTAAAAATAGTAAGGCTTAACAATTTGGTAAACATTCGTTCAGCATTTGTAAACTTCTGTAAACTACTTTTGCCTCGGAATTAAAATTTCAGGCGATGAAATATGGTTTTACAATAGCCTTAATGATCGGAGGTTCGGTTACCCTGATGGCGCAAAAAGGTAATGTCAAAGGTATCATCAGAGATGGGGCCGAAGTGCTTCCCGGCGTATCGGTAAGTCTTGATGGTAAAGAAGGGACCACAACCGACATCGATGGCATCTTTCAGCTGGTGGGCGTCGATACCGGTAAGCATGTGCTCAAAATAACTTATATAGGTTATAACGCACTTGAGTATCCTGTTATGGTGTTGCAGGATCAAACGGTCAATACGGCTGATATACAGCTGAAAGAAAACGGTCACCAGATCGATGAGGTAAAGATCGTTGGCAATTACCGGCAGGGTGGGAAGGCCAAGTCTATTAATATGACTCATATTTCCGACAAGACCCTTACCGTCCTTTCGTCTGAGCTCATCAGTAAATCGCCGGCGAAGGCTACGGCTCTGGTAATACGGCAGGCGCCTGGAGTAACCGTAAGAGATAACAAGATATCTCTTCGTGGTACACCTGCCGAATGGACCACATCCCTTTTGAATGGTGACTGGATGCCTACTGCCGATGAGAAAGATGCCTCGAGGGTGTTTAACTTCGAAGTTTTTCCTTCAAGCCTTATCGATTATATAGTCATTAATCGTACGGTTACCCCCGATATGGAAGGCGATAACATCGGGGGCGTGATCGACTTTATTTCTAAGGAGCCCGTTGCCGAAAAAACGTTTAACCTTGACATCAGCAGCGGGTATGATGCCTTAAGCAATAAGCCGCTGTACAGCGGTAGCTTTTTATGGGGTAATGTTTCGCATAACAATAAGTTCTCTTATACCGTATCTGGTTCTTATAATGGTGAGAACTATGGAAAAGATGCGCCTTCTGTCGCTTACGGCACCAATTACAATCATAGCCTGGCCCGCCTGCAACTGGATCGCGTGAGAGGCCTGCGCCAAACCTTCGGGCTCACTGCGGCGGCCCGCTACCAGTTTACAGACAATTTCAAGCTGGATGCCAAGATCCTGGGCGGCCGCATGATCGAGGATGAATACCGCAACAGGACCAGCTACAACTGGTCCGATGGCTCAGGGGCGAGAATCCGCCTGCAAAATTCAAGGGGTATTTACGATCATGAGCTTTATGGCGGCGCCCTGAATGCCTCCTGGAATGTTTCCGAGAAACTGAAGATTGAAGGGCATGTTGCTTCTTATTACAACCGTTTCCAGTTTGGGAAGACACCGCAGGCCGCCAATGGCGCACCCAATGGTAATTATACTATTGAGTACGTAAGCCCTTTGCTGCAATACAATGATATGATCAAGACCAACTTCTTTGGCGGTCCCTACGATCCTAACAATAGTGTAGATCCCAATGCCTACGGCTACAAAATGCTGGATATCGATAACCCTTACGGCACCGGAGGCGATCACTACAACAATATCCAGCCTGTGTACCAGCAAATAGATGGCTCCGGGCCGCTCACAGCTTCTGATTATTACCTCAGCAGTGTGTTTGCCGATATGAATGTTACAAAGGAACGCGACCCGGTGGTGGGAAAAATGGATATTACCTATACGACAAGCAACCAGCTTAAATTCAAAGCTGGGTTCAAGTACAGGAGAAAGGAAGGAGAAAGGAATATCAGCTTTTACGAATACCGCCTCAATCCTGTCACCTCGCCCAAAATATACCTGTCCGATCAGCAAACTACGGCATTCGATCCCGGTAACAATTACCTGAGAGAATGGGGGTCACCCTATAAAGGTACCTTTCAGCCGGTACTGACAAAAAGCGAGATGAACAATTTCATTGGTCAGCATAGCGCCGATCTTGTGGCCTTCCCTATGGATATCAACAACAACCTGTTCAACCAATGGCTCGGATCTACTTATGCTTATACCGAAAATGTTGCCGCAGGCTACCTGATGTCTGAGTGGAAGCCTAGCTACAACCTCACCCTTACCGGTGGCTTGCGTGTGGAGCATACCTCGCTGCAGCAATCCTCCGATACTATCGTTACCGATGAGAATGCGCCCCTGGGCGTCAATGCCTCGCCGGTACATATTGACCGCACCTATACTGCTTTGCTGCCTTCGTTGAACGTACTGTACCAGCCCGACCTGAAGTCGAATGTCCGTTTCGCTATATCCCGCACCTTTCACCGGCCAAATTTTGAGCAAACCAAGCCGGGCTACGCTTTGTATGTCAGGGACCAGTTCCTCTATGTGTTCGGTAATCCCGACCTGAAGCCAACCTATTCTTTAAACTTCGATCTGAACTACCAGCATTTCTGGGGAACCAAGGGCATGTTCTCGGCTGGTGTCTACTATAAGCACGTTACCGATCATATTTTCAAGACCAACCAGATCGACGAATCACAATCGGTAGCAGGCTACACCCTGAAGGGCTATGCCAACGCCCGCAGCTCTTATGTGTCCGGGGTCGAAGTGCTGGTCGATCGTAAGCTGGATTTCCTTCCTGGTTTCTGGAACGGTTTTGGAATTTCGGCAAACGCTTCCTGGTCCTATTCCCGCATGCAGGTGCCGGGCCGCAGCAAAAGCCAGCCGCTTACCGACCAGACGCCGCTCACGGCCAATGCTTCGATCTCTTATGAAAAGGGTAGGGTAAGTACCTGCGTGGCGCTCAATTATACAGGTGCGTTCAGCACCGAGCTGAATCTCTTTTCTGATCCCAACACACATGAAGTAGTGCATGACAATACAGACTATGACATATTTATGGCGGCGCAATATTCCCTCGACTACCAGTTCTCTTTTGCTGTGTCTCATCATTTCGATTGCTATATCCTGGCCAACAATATACTGAATACACCCTATCGTACTTACATCGGTGTGCCCGACAGGCCGCAGCTGACGGAGTATTACAGGCAGCGGTTTTATGCCGGCATCAAATTTCATTTATAAACGATACCAAAAATTAAATCATATTAAATCAATAACAATGAAAAAGCTGATTTTAGCCACACTTGCGGTAGTTGCCCTGACCACACAGTTCGCTTCTGCTTCACAAAAGAAAAAAGTAATGATCATCGGTATGGATGGTGTGCGCTCCGATGCGCTGCAGGCTGCCAGCACACCCAATATTGATGAGCTGATCGCAACCGGATTTTACACTTACGATTCCTGGCACCTCGGCTATACCGTATCCGGTCCCTCCTGGTCTGCTATGTTCACCGGTGTATGGCATCAGAAGAATGGTGTTACTGATAATAGCTATGCCGGCAGCAACTTTGGTCAATATCCTTATTACCCGCACAGGGCAAAAGAGGTGAAGCCCAACCTGTATGCCGTTCAAATCGTCGACTGGGCGCCTATGAGCACCCAGGTGACCAATGAGGGCTTTGACCAGAAGATCGTAAGGACAGAGAATGATGTAACTGCTGTAGCCAATGCAGCGATCACACAGCTGCAGAACGCCAACCTGGATGCGATCACCGTTTATTTTGCTAAGGTGGACAATATGGGCCACGGCAGTGGTTTCAGCCCGTCTAACCCCATCTATATGGCGGCCATACACGAAGTGGACTCAGCCATCGGCCGCGTAATGGCAGCCTTGCATGCCCGTCCCAATTATGCCAATGAAGACTGGCTGGTGCTTATCTGTACCGATCACGGCGGTGTAGGCACTTCCCATGGCGGCAACTCCGATAACGAACGCCACATCTGGTGGATCGGCAGCGGCAACAATGTAAGCCGCAAGCAGTTGGTAGCGCTCCAGGATCCCGGAAGCTACCTGATGCCTGCCAATCCTGTGAATCCGGTACTGCTGGCCAAAACACCGGTACAAAGCGATATCGCCGTAACAGCCATACACCACCTGTTGTCTGACGACTTGGATAGCGCAGGCTTTGCCCAGAAGCGCCAACAATGGGATCTCGACGGCAAATCCTGGCTGGATTCGCTCAGGACAACCAGCGATCCCGTAGATACTTCGCATCCGCCTACAGCGATCGGTAAGACAAATCTGCCCTCAATGGATATAAAAGTATATCCCAATCCCTCAAGTGGCTGGACATCGCTTTGGTTTGACGGTGGTAAAGGCAATAAAGAAGTGAGCTGCCAGGTTTACGACGTTACCGGAAAGCTGGTGCTGCAGGCAGGCCCATCTGCCATGGTAAGCCAATACCGCATGAATGTGGATCTGTCGCCACTGCCGGCCGGCCAGTATTTTGTACGCATCTATGCCGATGATAAAATAGCAACCAAACCGGTAATTCTTCACCATCAGTAACGATAAATAAAGGGGCAGCGGAAGCCCCTTTATTTTTTCCGGCACATGTAGTGTAATAAGCTGCTGCCTGCTTCGGCAGGCGGAATGGGGCCGCTGTGCCTTTAAAAAAGTCTGAGTATCCGGATATAGGAAAACAAAGCCGGTCCTTGAGCTTGTCGAAAGGACAAAGATGGTGCTTCGACAAGCTCAGCAACCGTTATATAGAAGCAAATTGTATCCTGTTTCCTATATCCGGATAATCACTAAAAAAAAGATAACCAATAAACAATTTTTACAAATCAATCCGACAATGAAAAAGTTTTTATCGATTGCCCTGATGCTGCTGGGCCCTGCAGCAATCAACAGCAGCTTTGCCCAGGGAGCAGGATCGGCGCTGAGCTTTAACAACAATCAGATGCAAACCAGCGCGGCCTTCAACCACAACATAGGCACCGGTGACTTTACCTGGGAAGCCTGGGTAAAGCCTTCTGTAGCCGCCAATGGTACTTCCGGTACGGGTAAAGGTATAATGGCCAATGGCAATTACGCACCAGCTTTATATGTATCAACGGGAGGCACCGCACCACAGGCGGGCTTCGGCTCGCTGGGCATTTACTGGAGTGGTATCGGCGGCAATTCCTGGAAAAACTCAGGCGTGAAGCTGGCTGCCGATAAATGGTATCACGTAGCTATTGTACGCAATGGCACTACGCTCAGCTTTTTTGTCAATGGTGTGCAGGCGCCCAATACCTATGCCATCAATGCAACCGCTTCGATGTCCAATGCGATATTCCGGCTGGGATACAGCGGCGACGGCTCCGAATATATGCAGGGAAATATAGACGAGGTAAGGATATGGGGTGTAGCACGTTCTGCAGGCGAGCTTCGTGATAATATGTGTAAAAAGCTGGCCGGTACCGAAGCCGGTCTGAAGCTCTATTACCGCATGGATGAGGGTAGCGGCAATACCTTAACCAGCGAGGTGAGCGGTACACCTTCCTTCACTTTGCCCGCAGCCGCACCTTCCTGGACGGTCTCAGGTGCGCCAGTAGGCGATACTTCCGTATCGGTTTATGCAACTACTTACTCAGGACAATCCCTGTCGCTGCATTCACCCG
Organism: Taibaiella koreensis; assembly: GCF_003545715.1. Classification (GTDB taxonomy): domain Bacteria; phylum Bacteroidota; class Bacteroidia; order Chitinophagales; family Chitinophagaceae; genus Taibaiella; species Taibaiella koreensis. The sequence continues at coordinate 7,324 of NZ_QVNU01000006.1, read as the reverse complement.
CCAACGGTAATATGCTGCTGAACAATATCAGCGACGTATCGCAGGGCATGCATCTTTATCGCGTCGATGCCGCGCCCAATACGGTTGCCGGTATTCCCAGCGCAGGCGGCAACAATGTTTATTACGGGGTATTCAGCGCCGATACGGCAATGACCTCTCCCGGCAGCACTTACGATGCACAATACGACTATAGCAATTTCCCGGCTGCCCTTACCTACGCTTCCGGGATCAGCCTGTACAACAGGCTTTCCGCCGATGTAGCCTGGTCGGTTACGGGCGCGGTCAACAATATGAGTACACATACCCTTCAACTTACAGGGAACAGCAGCAGGAAAGAGCTGTTTATCGGCAATTTTGTATTGGCAGCTACCTGCAATATGCCCACAGCATTGAACGCGCAGAATGTTACCACAACGGCAGCTTCGCTAAGCTGGACCAGTGGCGGATCCAATGCCTGGAACCTTTCCTGGGGTACCGGCAGCTTTGCGCCTGCAGCAGGAACCCTGGTGCACAACTTATCTGCTGCCAGCTACGATCTTGCGGGGCTTACCGGTAATACGGCTTATCGCTTTTATGTGCAGGATACCTGCGGCGGCATCGGCAGCAGCGCCTGGGCCGGGCCCTTCAGCTTTACTACCGCGCCGGACCTGTCTATGGGAGCCGGTACCGGTCTTTACTTCAACGGTAGCGAAAGCATTGTGACCGCCGCCAATGTGAATCATAGTATCGATACCAACGATTTTACCTGGGAAGCCTGGATCAATCCTGAAAAGATCACCGGCTCTACCTGTATCATGACCAACGGCAACTTTGTGCCGGCGCTTTACGCGACCACAGCTGGTTCGGGTGGTAATGGCTCGGTGGGCTTTTACTGGGGCGGCTGGAAAAATTCGAATACGTTTATCGAAAAGAACAAATGGAGCCATGTCGCCATGGTGCGTTCGCAGGATACCATTACCATTTATGTAAACGGTATCGCCGCGCCTAACCGCTACGTGATGCCCAATGCGATGGCCAATAGCAAGTTGCGTCTCGGCTGGTCGGGAGATATTTCAGAATACTTTCAGGGTGTGCTGGATGAGGTACGTGTATGGAAAGTAGCCCGTACTGAAGAAGAGCTGAAGGCCTTTATGTGCCAGAAGCTGCAGGGCAACGAACCCAACCTGGTCAACTATTACCGTCTTGACGAAGGCAATGGTCAGGCGGCCGGCGACAGGGCCGGGAACGCTACCCTTAATGGCATAACGCCCGCGCGTTGGCGCGTATCCGGCGCTGCCATAGGCGATACCAGTGTATATGTCTATGCCTCGGATTGGACTGGCGTACAGCTGTCGTTGGGTAGCAACGGACAAGGAGTGCTTACTGCCGACAGTGTTGCCGGCAATGTAAAGGGCATGCATGCTTACCGGGTAAACAGCGTACCCAATTATACCGCCGGTGTACAGAACATTGGTGGTACCAACCGTTATTTCGGCGTGTTTGCCGCCGGTGATTACAATAGCGCCGATTATCGCGTTACCTACGATTACAATAGCTATCCGGCCGCTGCGGCCAATAATGCCAATGTGCACCTGTACAATCGCAAAGACAACAGCACGAACCAATGGGTACAAACACCGGCGACCAATAACACCAGCAGCAATCAGCTGCGGAAGAAGCAGGCCCTGGGCACCCGTCAGTATCTCCTGGCCGATTTTGTCCCATCGGGTTGTAATCCCCCTGCCGGTGTATCCGTATTCTATACCGATACTGCCCATGCGGGTGTTACCTGGAGCAACAGTACTGCGGCCACCCACGTATTACAGTATGGAGAACCGGGCTTTCAGCCGGGATCAGGTACTATACTTTCTGTAACCAATGATACGGCACAAATAGCCGGTCTGGATCCCGATCATGACTATGAATTCTATATGCAGGATTCCTGCTCGGCAACTAGTGGCAGCGCATGGTCAGGGCCTTATGCCTTTACCACTGCAGACCCCTGCCCCAAGCCTTACCAGGTGACCGGCGACAGCATTACGAGCGCCCGCATCATTCTGAAATGGGAAGATAATGGCATGGTGACGCAGGACTATACGGTAAGCTGGGGACTGCAGGGCTTTGGCGATCCGGCTATCGGCATCATTTCCAATGTTGGAGAGAAGCGATTTAATCTTGACGGCATCACCGCCAATAGCGGTTATGATTTCTACATCCGGGCCAATTGCAATTCAAATAAGCCGAACAGCGGATGGGTAGGGCCCTTTACGTTTACCACACTGGCCTGCGATGTGCCCTATAATTTGTCGGCACAGAATATTACCGCCAATACAGCCGGTATCTCCTGGATCACAGGTGGCGCTGCACAGCACAACCTGCAATATGGAACAGCGGGCTTCAGCATCGGCAACGGTACCCTGGTGGCCAATGTTGCGGCCACAACTTATACGCTGAGCGCACTGCAGCCCAATACCGCCTATGATGTCTATGTACAGGACAGCTGTTCGGTAGCCTTGGGCAGTAGCACCTGGGTAGGACCACTACACTTTACCACGCAACAGGGCACAGGGATCAGCGGTCGTAGCAGCAACAACAACCTGAAGGTATTCCCCAATCCTGCGCAGGAAAGCTTCCGCATTGCCGTGACAGGCGAGCACCTGGCCACAGTGTCTTTGTTCAGCAGCACCGGTCAGCAGGCTATGCTTGCCGATGGTCAGGGTAAAGAAGAGCTGAGCCTCTCCGTTCGCCAGCTGACGAATGGCATCTACTTCCTCGAGATCTTTACAGATAAGGGTACAAGGGTTACCGGCCGCATCGTGGTACAGCACTAGTTATGTTTTCGTTTTGTAAATATAAGGGGGGCTTCTGCCTCCCTTTTTTTTGATGCTATAGGCTGTTAACAATTAAGTAAACTAATGTTTATTAATATTAAACAAAAGTTTTGTTTCTTTGCAAAAGAATCAGGCTTTATTTTATGACACATTTCGATCTTATTATTGCCGGCTCCGGCGTTTTAGGTACTTTTCATGCTTACCATGCGTTGGCTGCGGGAAAAAAAGTATTGATACTGGAAAAGGATAAGCGGCCGCAGGAAGCTACCGTACGGAATTTCGGGCAGGTGGTCACTTCGGGGCTCCCGGTGGGCGAGTGGAACCGGTATGGCCGTGAAGCCACAGCGATCTACCGGCAGATCCAGGCCGAATATGATATCAGCATCCGCAACAATGGTACTTGTTATATTGCCTCCGATGCCGGGGAAATGGCCGTGTTGGAAGAGATGCAGCAGCGTTTTGCTGCCGATGATTATGAAAGCAACCTGCTCACGCCGGCACAGGTGCTGGACAAGTACCCTGCGGTAAAGCAAAGCTATGCCGCGGGCGGACTCTTCTTCCCGCAGGAAGTGTCGGTCGAGCCCGAGCGCATGATCCACCGGTTGCACGAGTACCTGCGTTATAAATATGGCGCACAGGTACAGTTTTGCTACCATACGCCGGTGATCGATATACAGACCCTGCAGGATAAAGCCTGCATTACCGTTGCCGGCGGAACAGTCTATACCGGGGAACATGCTTTGGTCTGCAACGGCAGGGATGTGAAGTTGCTGTTCCCGGCGCTATTTGCTGCCAGCGGCCTGGTGGTGTCCAAGCTTAATATGATGGCCACCTATCCGCAGCCGGAGGTAAAGCTGCCCGGCAATATCCTCACCGGCCTCAGCATCCGCCGCTATGAAAGCTTTCAGTCCTGCGATGCCTACGAGGCGCTGGATCCCCTTGATGTAGCGCCCGAGCTGAAGCAATGGGGTATTCATCTTCTGTTCAAGCAACGGATCGACGGCAGCATTATTATCGGCGACTCGCATGAATACGCCCCGGTACTGGACCAGGACGACCTGAGTATTTTTTACAATGAAATGCATATTAACGAGCTGATGATCGCCGAGGCGCAAAAGATCGTGGCCCTGCCCGATTGGCGTATGGCACAATACTGGTGCGGTTTTTATTGCCAGCACAACGAGCTCGATATTTTTGAGCACAGCATCGGCGATCGTATTCATATCGCTACCGGCATCGGGGGTAAAGGCATGACCACATCAGCCGGTTACGCTGCGGCACACTTAAGCAGCATGGGCATTATTGCACAGGCGGCGCCTGCCATATAAGCAGTAAGCCTGCCGCTGCGCCGAGATAGGGATCCTTTTCCGGCAGGGCTACAGTGGCAATGCGCTGGTCGGCCCCGGGCCGTTCGCCGGGAGCGCCCCTGAGCAGATCGGGTTCGACGCCCCCGGGATATGCGCCTACTACGCCGAGGCCTTCATCTTCCAGCCGCCGGTGGCCTACACCGGCGGGTATTACCAATATATCACCCTGCTGCACCATCAGCTTTCGCCCCCTTGCCCCGCCAAACTGCAGCAGGGCAAATCCCTTATAAATGCCCAGCACCTCGTGGGTATTGCTGTGATAGTGGTGAAAAGGATAGATGCCGTTGCGCCAGGAATTGGTCCACCCGTTGCGGGCAAAGAGCGCCTCCATGGCCGCGGCTTGGTCGCCGGATTCCCCTAGCGCATGCTTGTAGAGCAGGAGCGGCAGCCTGCTGTTGGGGATCACACCATCATCGGTAAAATACAAGCTCTGGAAATGCATGGATATCCGGTAATTGCCGTACATAAAGTGCAGCTACCTACCTAACAAATACCGGCCCCTAATGGATCATTCTGAATGTTAAATTGATACGGGCCGCCATGGGGCGGGCCGATTTGGCGATGCGGTGTTCCCAGTGTTGCTGGAGGTCCCCTTTCATGAGCAGCAACGAGCCATTGCCCAGCAGCAGGGAGTGCTTGTTGTGGTGATCCTGCCTGCTGCGAAAGTCGAAGCGCCGTTCTTGTCCCAGGCTCACTGAGGCGATATGGGGCTTGTCGCCCAGCTCCCGCTCATTGTCGCTGTGCCAAGCCACTGAATCATTACCATCTCGGTAGTAATTGAGAAGTACACTATTGAAAGGTAGCCCGGTAGAGGCCCCTATCATCTGCCGGAGCTTTGCCAGCGTGGCTGTCCAGGGCAGGGGCGTAAAGCGGGTACCTGAAAACGTATAGTGGCTGCCGGGGTCGCCGTACCAGGCTGTGAGCCGGGGCGATGGTATGGTCTTGCCATACATTTTTACAACCTGCTGCTGCCATGGCGTATCCCTTTGGAGCTCCCCGAGCAAGGCAGCTGCCCGGTCTTCTTCCAGGAAGCGGGGATAATAGTCGATCAGCTGTCCGGGAAAAGACAAGCCTTCCTGTTCCTCAAAAAAGTGAAGCTGGCTCATAACAATAAGAAAAGGCCTGCAAATTACCGCTAAATCAGGTGGTACTGTTACCCCGGGAGTGTAGGGCTGTAATAAAAAAGCTACAAGGGGCCTGTTAGCAATATTTGAAAAATTGCCTAACCTTTGCCACAATGCCCCTTAACTTGCTTATAGCAGATGATCATGCGGTGGTGCGGCACGGTGTTTCCCTGCTGCTCCGGGAAATGATACCGGCAGCGACGCTTTCCCAGGCCTATGATTACGATACACTGACAGCAGCCCTGAAGAAAGGGTTTGTGGACCTGGTGATCTGCGATATTAACATGCCGGGCTGCGACGGCTTTCATGTGATCGACGATCTCCGGAGCATACAGCCGGACGTCAGGATCCTTATCTTCTCGGCCTATCGCGAAGACCTGTATGCACCCCGTTACCTGCAGGCAGGCGCGAATGGTTACCTGCACAAGGATGGTGACAACGACCAGATACGGAAGGCGGTGCTTACCGTACTCCAGGATGGGCGGTATATGAGTGATGCCGTTAAAGAAAAATTGCTGCATAAAGCCCTTGGCGCCCACAAGCAAACATCAGATAATCCGCTCGATCTCCTGTCACAAAGGGAGATGGAAGTAGCCCGTTTATTGCTCAGGGGACTTGGGCTGCTGGAGATATCCAATGCCCTTAAGCTGCATATCGCCACGGTAAGCACCTATAAGAAGCGTATCTATGAAAAAGTGCAGGTGGCCAGTCTGCCTGAGCTCATCGCCGTTTTCCGCAACCATGCGGGCTCCCTGGAGTAAATGGTATCTTATCCGCTTTTTTCCCCACTTCTCCTATGAACAGAATGGCAATATATCGTTGCCAGGAGGAGATCGTATGTCGCTAAGAAGCAGTATGTCGCACCTTAGCTGATGAGTGTTACTGGTATATTTCTGACAAGAGGTTATAAAAATACCAGTTGCTCATCTGGTGATCATGATCTTTGCCGGGAAAAGCAGCCGGCTAAAAAGCTTTGTTAATTGGCAGAGTGCCATTTTAACCCCGGACCATTTGTCGTCTCTGATCAACAGAGTGGTTTAAAAACACAGCATATGAAAACGATACAGAAAGGGATTATTGCAGCAGCTATATTTTTGTTGCCGGCAATGGATAGCCAGGCGCAGATCTATGTACGTATCCGGCCGCCCCGTCCGCAGGTGGTTGTCACTGCCCGCCCTGTCGCCCCTTCGCCAAGGCATGTATGGGTAACAGAAGACTGGGTAGTGGATGGCGGGGCTTATCGCTGGCATGGTGGTTATTGGGCGGCCCCGCCTCGCCCCGGGCTGGTATGGGCGCGGGGGCATTGGCGTCATAGCCGTCGCGGCGATCTGTGGATACCCGGCCGTTGGCGCTAGGCTATCTTTTATATAGCAGGCATTTCTTTTCCCGCGGTGCGTCCTGTCGCCGCGGGATTTTTTTGTCGTGTTTCGAAGCGTTCAGTGTGGCGGCTACTGTCATGGTGAGCGCAGTCGAACCCTGAAAGGGCGATCCGGGTTCCTGTGTTTTTTATCAATGCTTAGTGCCTTGGTATGAACAAAAATCTTGCCCGCAAAGATACAACGACACTAAGAAATATGATTCTGTAGCTGTATTTCTTTCCCGCCGCGGCGCAGTGTCGCTGCTTTTTTTTGTCGTAGGGCCTTACTGCTATCGTCATGATGAGCACAGTCGAACCATCATTTTTCTGTTTTTCAACAACGAGTAATAATTTTTACTTATTTAAAAAATAATGCAGCATTTTCTTAAAAAATTGCAAAAATGGTATCATTTTTGCGGCGCGGAAGGGTAGGCTGTTGCTACGGCCAAGTTAAAACCCTTTTTTCAAACTATGATACCCAACTGCTTACGGCAGCTGCCAGCCTTATTGCCGGCCCTGCTGTTACTACCGGCGGCCCTGTGGGGCCAGGACCTTGACGGTACGCCCGCCAGCAACAAAGCGCAGACGGAAGCCACGCGCAGCGGCGGCGGCAATGGCGCTTCAAGCCTCTATAGCCCCAACCTGTTTGACGGCAGCGTCGATATC
>NZ_QVNU01000005.1 GCF_003545715.1 Taibaiella koreensis | reverse complement strand
AAATTAAATTCATTCAGCCTGGTAAGCCCTATCAGAATGGATATATGGAGCGCTTTAACCGAAGCTTCCGCGAAGAGGTATTGGACGCCTATTCTTTTACCAGGATAAAGGATGCGCAAGCGATGGCCTATGTCTGGATGTGGGTCTACAACAATCAGCGTCCGCACAGCGCCTTGGGGTACCTACCGCCTGTTGCATTCCTTGAGGAACGTCTTCAGGGCTACGCCCTTCCGACATTCCTCAAGGATCATAGATTTGAGTGGAATGACTTAGTTTTAAACGTTACTAACTGAGGGAAGCTTTCACCCGGAGCCGCTGTGTAGCGTCTCGCTACGACCAACTTTATCAGGATTAACAGACGCGTGCCCATTTATACCGGCACGTTACCACGGTGTGTCTTTGCGCCCCGGATAGCAACGAAAAGCCCGGAGCTGCTGTGAAGGAATTTCTTACCATCAATTAATACCTAAGTAAATTAGGTGTTAAATTTCCTCTCTCATGTTATGCAGCGAGGACTTGTAGCGGATAGCCGGATAAGGCGCCCTAAAAATAAAACTGCAGGTCTTCTTATTAAAACAGAGCTACACAATCCGTTTTGACAAAAATTAGTACTGGCAGTGACTTTTATATCACTGCTGAACGCTTGCAGATCGATGAGCACTGCTGGTATCTACTATAAGTGACTATCCGGATATAGGAAACAGGAAACAATTTGCTTCTAGATAACGGTTGCTGAGCCCGTCGAAGCACCATCTTGTCCTTTCGACAAGCTCAAGGACCGCCTTGTTTTTTATATCCGGATACTCAGTTTACTATAATACCTGAATTAGCTGCAGCGGGATTGATCCCGGAACCTCTTTTGAGACCGGCATAAAGAAAAGAGACGATGCTTCGCCGGGAAGATCGTCTGAAATGCGCTTCTGAAAGCGTCAAAGCTAGCAAATATAAGGCGGACAGGATGCCAGTGAGCAACAGGTAGTCTGGCGCTGACCGGGCAAAGTACCGCAGCAGGTGGTATTGGCGGTAGCGCCGCCCAGTAAAGCGGTCTGCTGCTGCTGATCCAGGCATACGATAGCTATTTTCTGCAGAGATAATTTGCGGGGATGCTGTTTCTTTTTCATAAGAATCGATGTATTGGTAATACCAAAGGTAGGCTCCGGGGCTGCATAAAATCTGCAGTGCGATATATGTTCGCATCCCGACTGTATCCCGGGCTATCGTTGTGAACATAAATTACCATTGCATTTTCATTATAGTCATTCCGGAAGCCATCCGGGCCAGGGCAAAATAGTCTATGCCCTTTCCCGTTTTGTCCATTCCCGCAGCTGTGGATACGCGCTAGCTTTGCCGGAAAAGATAAAAGATGAACATGCAAAAGACAACGGAGAAAATATTGCAGGGCCTTGCTGCCGGACAAACCTTTTTTATTCATTTGCTCAGGGTGAGCGTTTTTATCGTTATGGCCTGGATCGGCGGTTTGAAAGCTTTCCCTTACGAGGCCGAAGGGATCGTTCCCTTTGTGATCAATAGTCCATTGATGCGCTTCCTGTATCACAATACGGGTAAAACAGGCGTCAATGACCAGGGAAAGCTTGTGCCCCAATACACCCTGCACAAAAACCCCGAAGGTAAAATGGTGCAGCAAAATATCGACTGGCACGAGCAAAACGGTACCTATGTGTTCTCCTACGGATTGGGAACGATGATCCTGCTGATCGGGCTGCTGACCTTGCTGGGCATCTGGTCGCCCGGGGCTGGTCTTTGGGGAGGACTGCTGACCTTTGGCATGTCCCTGGTCACTTTATCCTTCCTGGTGACAACTCCCGAAGCTTATGTTCCTGCCCTGGGTGGCGATCTTCCTACACCACAATATGGCTTCCCTTATTTATCGGGCGCCGGCCGCCTGGTATTGAAAGATGTGATCATGATGGCTGCGGGCCTGCTTATTGCTTCCGACAGCGCCCGCCGGATGCTGAAGCGGTAGGGGAAAAGCTGTCCTTCTCCTGCTAATGTGCAGTAAGCTCCCGGTGTATGGCAACAATATTGCGGGAGCCGCTGCCCGCTTGCTTTTTCCTGTCACAGCAATGGTCATGACAAAGCCCCCGGACCATCTGCCGGGGGCTTTGCATGGGAAACTAAACTTATTGTTTGCCTACAACCATCCGCCGGGTCTCGATCTCGCGACCGTCAACCAGCAAGGAATAGAAGTAAATACCCTGGCTCAGGTTGGCCGCTTTAAAGGTAACGGTTCCTTTGCCGGCCTGGCTTATCACATAGCGGGTTATTTCTTTTCCAGCAGCATCGCTAACGATGATCGCGGCGCCTGATCGCAGCTGGTCGATGTAATACGGGATGGCCGTTTCACCACCGAAGGGGTTGGGCGTATTCTGGAACAGGTGGCTGCCGCTCTGTGCTGCATTCATTACCGGTGTGGTGCTATTGAGCAGGCGTTTCACTTCCAGCAGCTCCTGCTCGAGGCGGTCGTTGCGTTCCTTTTCGCGCTCAATATCCTGCTTCAGCTCTGCCAGCGCTTTGGGCGTAATGGCGGTAATAGGCACCTTGCTATCGAGTACATAGCCCGCGCTGTTAATAACAAGGATATTGCCCTGGCCTCTTTCCAGCCGCTCGAAGCGCACATCGGATAAGCGGCCGTCTTCCTTATTGTTGCCATCGCAGAAGACATGAAGATAAGCAGTAGGCGCCATCGTGTTCCAGCCCAGTAATCCTTTGCTGGTAAAGATGCCGCGGTCCTGGTTGGCGGTCTTGATCCTTACATCATCGGAGGTAATGGTACCGAAGATGTTCCTCCCGCCGGCGATGTTGTTGCCGGTCAGCTTCCAGAAGCAATCGTCAGAGCAGGGGTCCTGTATGGGTTCCATCGATACCAGGTCGACGAGCATGCCACCGTAAGTGTAGCAGCTACCCGTGCCGCTGAAGGTGATGTCAACCGGGCCGCTTGCCGTGGCTGTAAAGACCGTTGCTTCCTGCTGCCAGGGCTTGTCGGCATCGGAAAGCACAAAGTTGGCGTTGTACAAGGTACCACCGGCTCCGGATATATCCACATTGGCATTAACACTGGCGCAGTTTACCTGGGCGTGCACGCTCCTCCAGAAGGAAAAGCTGTAAGTAGTACCGGCGACTACGTTCACCGTTTGGCGGATCACGCCATCGGGATTAAGGTCGATATGGTAATCGCCGCCGCCGGGAGGGCAGCCCATGGCCCAATGCGAGGAATGATGCAAGTCGATGGTGCCACTGATAACGGTCCAGTCGGTAAGCATGGGACTGGAAGTATTGGTATAAGGGCGAAAGGCCGCGGTCGGTGCCGGAATGGGGCTCATCGGATCCGACTCAAAACTGGGATTGAGTACCTGCGCGAAACTGCCTGCAAAAGGAAGCAGGGAAAGGCTGAGGGATAAGGCTACCGTTTTCAGGCTCATGGCTGCAGCGGGCCGGCCGTAGCGGCGCTGCTTGTTGGGTTTGGAAGTGTTCATAAAAAAACGATTTGTTTTGTGTGAACACCGAAAATAATGCGACAACGGAGCTGGAGACAAAGATATCTTCCCACCGGTCAATAATCCTTCCCAAATGCAGAATGGCGTTTCCGGCGGTCGCTGCTGAAGCCCGGCCCGATCCGGAGCGCAGAGCATACGCCCTGCACTTGTCCTTCATTGTCCTTCAGTTCGCTCACCTCCAGCGTGATCTGCTGCCCGTGCATCTGCCGCAGCTTTTCCAGCCGTTGCTTTACATTATCCAGCGCCAGCGACTGGTGTCCCCGGCTTCCCGGAGCGTTTTCCCGCAGACCGGGGCCGTTGTCTTTTACGGTGATGAGCACGACCTCCTCTTCTTCGCTGATCTCGACGAAGATCATCCCTTTTGGGTTGCCGTTGGCCCGCAGACCATGTTTGACGGCATTCTCCACCAGGGGCTGCAGGAGCAGCGGCGGTACCATAATAACATCTGTTTCTACCTCTTCCGGGATGATGATCTCATAATGGAATCCATCGCGGAACCGTAGCTTTTCCAGCTCAAGATAATTGGTGACCAGGATCATTTCTTTCTCCAGGCTTATCCTGTCTGCCGTGAGGTTATGCATATTGAGCCGCACCAGGTCGGAAAAAATGCGGATATACCTGCTGGCCTCTTCCCTGGCATTGCGGCTCACAAGGCTTTGCACGCTGTTCAGGGAATTGAAGACAAAATGAGGATTCATCAGGGCATTCAGGGCAATCAACTCCGATTTCATGAACTTCATCTCCCGCTTACGCTTCTGTTCCGTTCTCCTGACAAACAAACGGAAGCCCAGATAGAGCAGCGATGCCAGGACGAGCCCGGCAAGCATAAGGAACCAGGGATTAAGCCAGAAAGGAGGCCTGATCACCAGCGTGAAGCCGGGAACATTGCTGCTGATACCACTTGCCGTCAAAGCACGTACCCTGATCTGGTAAGTACCCGGGCTGATCTTATAGAAGTTAATATGATCGCCCGGCGCCTGGAGCCATTGCGCTGCCGTATCGCCCGGTGCGGCGATGCTGTACTCAAAAGATAAAGCGCCGGCGTCGAAAGACAGGGCTTCGAACGACACACGGATGTCGCGCGATGCGCCATAGTCCAGCGACAAGCTGGCGCTTATGGGAAGCGTGTACCGGCGTGTCGCCAGGTCGATGAGGTGCAGCTGTGGCGGACGGGGGCCGGCCATCAGCTCGGCTAAAGGAATGCCGATACCATACTTTTCCTTGAAAAAATAACCATACCGGCCATCAGAGAAGATATAGCGGGCTCTTTGCGGCAGCAGCGGATGTTCGAGTGTATGTACACGGTAAGAACTGGCGCTGGTCGTAATCATTTTATAGAGCTTGTTAGAGCTCACGATCAGTGAAGAGTCGTTCAGCACATAGAATTTGTCCCATACGGCATCGCTGTGCCCGGCAATGCTCACCTTGGGGGCGGGGCTATCATAGCCGTGAATGACCAGCAGCCTGTTGTCGGGCGTATAGCCGATCAGGGCGTGACGCGTAAAGACAATGGCTCTCAGCGCCATGCTGCCCAATTGTTGCTGCTCCCTTGCATGGTTATCCGTAACTTTATACAAGCCGTTCCTGGTAGCGATCCATATAGCGCTGTCGGAGGATTGTGCCATGTCGTACATCGCGCCGGCACGGGCCGTCTGGCCGCTGTCGAGGAGCGCGTGTGCCAGCCCCGGCGCCCGGTGAAGCAGCTTCTGATAATCCAGGGTCCAGGTGTTCTCGCTATTGATCAGGTACAGGTTTGCGCCGTTCCGCAGTATTTTGGTCGAGCCGTTATAGTAGATGCTGCGATCTACCAGAACCTCCTGCAGCCGGGTCTTGTCGTAGATCACCATGATACCCTTTACGAAGTGCAGGATATAGCGATTGTCGGCATAAAATACATGCTTGCGGTCCTTTAGCGTTAAGCCCGTGGCTTGCCAGAACCGGGTCAGCTGTCTGAGCCCGGTCGGCATCATCCGGTAAAGATCGCCGTTTCGGCTGCATAAGATAATGGTATCTGTTCCCGGGCAGGCATAGGCTATTTCATCTGCCGGCTTAAAATAGCGAATGTCGCGGAAGTGCCGTCTGAGCTTATAGACGCCATCGCCTATAGTACATAGCCAGTAGTCGCCGTTCCCGTCCCTGAAAACATCTGAGAACCTTACCTCCGGCATAATCCGTTCCTGGTCGATCCAGAGCCCTTTGTCCGTTGCGATAAAGCAAATGCCGTCGTAGTTCCTGATCTTAAAAACAGCGCTATGCTCCGGTAGCACAGGGAATCCTGCACTGACCAGGTTCCTGTTATAGATGAGATTGCCCGACCGCAGGTATTCATGTTCCGGAGTAGAGAATGCCCAGTCCATAACAAAGGCGCCGAAGCGCTTTGTCTGCAGCAGCTGCAATTGTTCGTTCAGCAGCAGTTGTCCTTTCCGGTAGGTGACCCGTATCTTGCCTTGCTCATGAACAATATTCTGGGTATAGCGGCCCGAAAAATCCGTTCCTAGCCCGTAACGGGCGATGGCAGCGTCTAGGTCGAACACCTGCAGTTTATTACCTTTTATCGAAACAAATGGTGTGTTACGGTAAAAAAAGGAAACGCTGCTGTCGGCCTCCACACGGATATCCATTAAGGATCGTGTGGTGAAAGGCAGCTTAAGGGCCGGCGTATTCTTTGCCGTATGAAATATCCCGTCTTTGAAGTAGGCCAGGACGCCACTGTAGGTGGCTATCCACAGGCGGCCGTAGGGATCTTTCCGGAAGAAAAAGCATTCATTGTCGGGCAGACCGTCACGGGTAGTGAAGTTCTCAAACGCTATACCATTGTACCTGCTGATGCCCGCACTGGTAGCCAGCCACAGGTATCCTGTGCCATCCTGGTACATGTCGTATACCGAGCTGCCGGGCAGTCCGTCGGCCTGGGTGTAATGACGCATGGCGTACTCGCGGGCAGGGGCGGATAAGCAACCCGTCAGGAGCAATAAGATATAGGCAATTGTTTTCATTGGTATAGTGCATTTCCTGCCTGGAAATGGCCGTTGCTCAAAAAGCTGAGCAAGGAGGCGTATCGGCGGCGGCTTACAGGAATATGCATCCCGTTGCTGAGGACAGCCGCGGGCTCAGGACTGGTAACGATATGCCGGATATGGCTGCAGTTGACCAGGTACGATTTATGTATCCTGTAAAAGGATTGCGTGGGCAATATCTCGGCATAGTCTGTCAGCGCGCGGCTCATAATAATAGTCTTGTCCTTGCCATTTGCTTTGAAATAGATCTTGCAATAAGCCCTCTGCGCTTCGAGGCAATACAGGTCGGCAATATCCACAATGTCCAGGTGATTGCCCGAGCGCAGCCTTATTCTTTTTAAAGCGCTTTTTTCTGAAAGCTGTGCCGATACCGAATGGTAGAGCCCTGCTTCGCCAGGTATGCTGCCTGCTTTCAGTCTTTCGAGCGCCGTCAGCAGCTCATCTATGCTTACCGGCTTCAATATATAGTCAATAGCATTCAGGCGAAAGGCCCGTACAGCATAAGCGTCGTAAGCAGTAACGAAAATAACCTTAAACCGCAACGGGGCCATCCGTTCCAGGAACTGGAATGCATTTTCCCCGGGCATTTCGATATCGATCAGTATGGCGTCTGGCTGAATGGCGGCAATAAGCTCCTCCGCCTGCGTGGTATTGTGTGCCGTGCCGGCGATGATCATAGCAGGATCATGCAGGGATTCGATCGTGTGCCGGAGGTGATCACAGGCTTCCTTTTCATCATCGATAAGGAGTAATTTCAATGGTGTAGGCAATATCATGGTGTTAGGTTTAGGAACGGATCAATACCTGTGAAGTACATGGACCGCAAATATATATTCCATGATGACCACAGGTCAGCCAGCTTTGCGCTCAAGACTCTTTACTGGTAATAAAACCCCGAAAAATCTACGTAACAATAGTAATGAAAATATTTAATTGCAATGGTCCCATTTTGTCGCTATGATCCTCATTTTCACCATTATTGATGTACCAATGCCGGCTTAGCCAAAAAGCCCCTTGCAGGGGCAAGGGGCTTTTATAGAAAAACGGTCCGGTCGGCTTATCGCCTGATCACGATCTGCCGGTTGTACAGACGGCCGTTGCCGCTCAGCTGCAGGTAATAGTTGCCGCTGGCCAGGCGGCTGATGTCCAGCCTGCGCAGGCCTGTGCCCGGTTTGTCATCGGTGAGTACAGCAGTTCCCAGCACATTGATGACCCGCAGGCGGTCAAACTTTCCGTCGAAGTCAATATCCAGGTATTGTGCAGCCGGCTGGGGGTAAACTTTCAGCGCTTTGTCCTGTACCAGCGCCTCATTTACACCTACCGGCGCCGGTGGTTGCATAAAGAGGGTATCGCGTTGGTTGGCACAAATGCTGCGCATATGTGTTACCTGTTCTTTGGTAAACATACTCTGGAAATTGTCTTTGGAATAATCCATATAGTTCTCCCACAGGTCGGGCAGGTCGTTGGCGCTACCGGCGCCGCAGGTATTGAGCGTAGGAGAGGGTGGATTGGCCTGCATATCGGTCATAGTTGCCTGTGCCGGGGTATCGCCGATGCCGTCGTCGCCCTGCGGTGTACACTCCTGTCCCTGCTCGGGATCGCCCCATATATGCCGCAGCCCCAGGTAGTGGCCCACTTCATGTACTGCCGTGCGGCCCTGGTTGCCCAGACCGGCGGCCGATAGCTCGCCGATGTAGGGATTGTTGTTGCCCACGGCATGGTATTGCAGGATCACACCATCTACCATCTGGGCCAGGCCGCCGGCCTCGCCTGCCGGCCAGTTGGGCGGCAGCGGATTTATTGGCGGCCGGGCGATACCCATCACGGCGGGTACTACCTGGCCGTTGAAGGCAATGCGCATATCGGCGATCCAGATATTGAGGTAGCGGCTGGTGTTCCAGGCATCGTCGCCGCCAAGGGCCGTCTTCTTGACCCGTTCGAGACTGCTGATATCGCCCATGGCTATGGAGATGTCGCCGAAGTACTCTATATTGGTCGCCTTGTGGACGATGCCGGTGGTGGCGTTGCCGTTGGAGTCCTGGGTCGCGAGGTGGAATTGTATTTCTGCGTCGGCGCTCAGCGGCTTGAATATAGCCCGCAGGTTACCGGTATCGGCATGCGTCTTGCGATAAGCCTGGTTCAGCACCTTGATCTGGTTCTGGATCACCGAATCGGGCAGATTGCCTTTTGTGACGGCGCCGTTCTGGTAGTACACCACATGAACGACTACGGGGATATCGTATACCGTACCGGTTGGGCGTGCCTTGGTATTGGGATCGGCGAGCTGAGCTTTGATCCGGGCGTCATATTGCTCACGGAAGCCGGGAGCAGCCTGCTCCATTTGTTTCCATACCAGTTCAAAGCCGCAACGCGGGATGGCCGGCAGGGTGTTTTGCGCCTGGGCTGCCAGGGGCAGGCAGGCAATTGCGAGGGGAAACCATTTTTTCATAAAGAACATTGCTTTTTAACGTGTGACGATCTTTGTTGCTACGATGTGCCAATCCGTTTAATGGTACTCGTTGTTTAATTGATTATCGGGTGAGATAATAAAGCAAATGTCTTTATCCCTGCTTTGCTTTGTGGTTAAAAATCACGAAAAAACGTTAATTAATGTGAATGCACGCACTCACGATCCCAAGCGCTGGCGTCTTCCTGCTGATAAGCGGTATAGCGATCGATTACTTATCTTTGATCAAATCAATCGACCGGCCGGTAATGAACTACCAGCAATTGCTGCCTCCCGAAAGTCTCAGGACATATGTCCGCTATTACTGGGTGTTGGAATACACCGCCCGGGACGGGCTGCCGCATGCCTTTGCCCCACTGGCCGACGGCTGTCCGGGACTCATTTACCAGCAGTCGGACACCGGTGTGTATTTCGATCGTGAAGGGAAAACCCTGCCGCCTGTATTCCTTTATGGACAAACCATACGGCCGGCCGCCATCTGTATGATGGGCCGCTTTCGCATGATAGGAGCTTGCCTGGCTCCGGATGCGCTACGCTCCGTGTTTGGCCTCAATGCTGCCGAGCTTACCGATACCTGTACCGACCTGGACGCCATTGCCGCCCGTCGGGGCATACACCTGTCGGAGCGCATGCTGTACTCGCTCAATATACCCTCGCAGCTGGGCGTGCTCTCCGCTTACCTGGAGGAAGAGATCGGGAAAAATAAACGGCAGAGCGATGCGCTCACGCAGCAGGCCCTCTTGCTCATCCTGCAATCGAGAGGCGCCGTGAGCCTCCGGGAGTTGCAACGGCAGGCCAATCTGTCGGAGCGCACCTTTGAACGCCGTTTCAATCAATATGTAGGCATCAGCCCCAAGCTCTTTGCCAAAGTATGCCGCTTCCAGTCCTCACTAGTGCAGCTCAAGAGCAACCGCTACGAGAAGCTGTCCGACATCGCCTACGACAACGGCTTTGCCGATCAGTCACATTTCATCCGCACCTTTAAGGAGTTTGCCGGCTATGCACCTTACGAATTTCAGCGGCAGTCTTACGGCATGGCCGAGAACTTTCCTTTGCTGAGAAAATAATCTTCCTGTCGGTTTTATTCTATTTACCGCCTGTAGTTTGCCCCAATTTTGTCAAAAAAAAGCAAGCTATGAAACGGATCTATAGTATCGCCGCAATGTTTCTTTTCCTCGTCTGCTGTGCTTTTGCACCGCCGCGCGAACGAAAAGGAGGCCCCGAAGCAGCAACCGAAGACAAAGAGCTGAAGCAGAAAGCGCTGAACATCCTGGAGGCCAAATGTAATTTTTGCCACGCCACGAAAAACCCATCAAAGGTGTTCACGCTGGAAAATATGAATGATCATGCCGGTAATATCTATCGCCAGGTTTTTGTATGGCGCAGGATGCCCAAAAACAATGCCGTAACGCTGAGCGCGGACGAAGAGCAGGTGCTTCGTCGCTGGCTGAGCGTGCACACTAATGTGAAAAAATAGTCCCTTCTTTCTTTAACGCTAAAAGACAAACTTATGCTCTCGTTTTCCCGACTACTACTCTTATTGGCCGCGCTTACCACAGCGCTTATGGCCGGCCTCTTCTATTCCTGGTCGGTATCGGTAACGCCCGGTATTGGCAGATTGCAGGACGCCGCTTACCTGAAAGCATTCCAGGAAATGAATCGCGCTATCCTCAATCCGGTATTCCTGTCCTGCTTTATGGGCACTGCGTTATTGCTTCCGGCAGCGACCATCCTGCATTATAAAGAAGTGATGCGACCCCGTTTCTGGCTACTGGCGGGCGCCACACTCTGTTACCTTATTGGTGTTATGGGCGTTACCATGATGGGTAATGTGCCTATGAACAACAGCCTCGATGTGTTCCCGGTTGAAACGGCTTCTCTCGAAGCACTGGCGCAAAAGCGGGCTTCCTTCGAAGGCCCGTGGAACCGGCTCAATACGATCAGGACTGTATGTGCTACGCTGTCGGTGCTGCTGGTGGTGCTGGCCTGTATGGGACAGGAGGAACGCTGAGGAAATAACAAGTAATTATATGTTAAACGGTCCGGCACCCTTGGATAACAGGTAACTTTAAGCTCCTGTTTTATTTAACCAAAAATTGAAAATTATGAAAAAGGAAAAAATGGCCCTGCCGAAATTATCCTTGAAAAAAGTAATGATCACACCTATGGAACACCGCGAGATGAACCAGGTGCTGGGCGGATTGACCGGCAACTGCCCCCCGCCTTCGGCCCTTAGAACGATCGTGCGCTGCATGCATCCTACGACCACGGTGCAGCATACCTTCGACTGCTGACCAGAAAATGATAGCTGTTTGCTCCTCCGGGGCATAAAAAAGGAGCGCTGCCCCGTCTTGAGGCAGCGCTCCGGTATAATATAAACCATCTTATCAGGATATCAGCAGGAACTCATCCCAGGGCAGGTGCTGGCTTACCGAGCGCGATATGAGCGCCAGGCCGGTGCCGGCGCTGCCGTCCAGCAGGTCCCAGCGGTATTGCCATTGCTCATCTTTGCCCTGCCATACCCTTATGCCGTGCTCCCCCTTCTGCTCCGAGAACTGGATCAGGTTGTCGGTAAGGTTATACCAATCTTCCGAGCATTGATAAAAGATCTTATCGTTGGTCTCGTGCCAGAAACGGCGGTACATGGCCGCGTTACCGGCGGTACCGTGGCACAGGCAGGTATCGACCACAGCGCCGCTTTCCAGGGTATTTCTCCTGGTGCTGTAGCGCAGGATATCCAGCGCACGCGTGATCCATTTTTCTTCCTTGAGCAAGTGACCGCATTCCCACAGGGCAATCGCGACATTCACATCGCCATAGCACCAGGAGATACGACTGGGCGCCGGCGGATTGCCATCCAGGTTAAGGCTGCTGGGGTACAGGGCGATCGGTGTATTTTCGTCGGGTTTACCCTCGTAGCTCAGCACAAAGTCCATGGTCTCATAGATCAGCCGCTTGCATTGTTCCTGCGCGACCCCTGCTTTATAGATCCTGGCCAGCAGGATCTGTAGCGAGCAGGTGCCGTGTGCCAGGCTGAACGCATCGGTACCGATCTCCGAAGGTGGATCGGTATGGTAGTAAAACATGGGTACACTACGGCCCCTGGGCGTCATTACAGAGAAAGCTTCCAGCGAAGCGACGAAATGCGCCAGGTGCTCGCGTACATCGGGGCGCTGGGCAAAGGAGACCAGCAGGGTGCAGATGCCGGCGCTGCCATGCAGGAAATCAAAGTTTTTGGAGGCCAGGTGAAAATTGCTTTCCGCAATAGCTGCTGTGATGAAGTCGGAAGCCAGGTCGGCGATGTCCAGCTCGATGAACTCATGCTTGTTGAGGTGGTTGAGCAGCCAGAAAGGGCCCGATAAGCCGTTGCAATAAGTAAAATTGCTGTACTGCGTGATCTCAAGCTTATTGTACAGCTCTTCAAGCAAGGGAACAGCATGGTCAAGCGAATCGTCGATATACTGTTCGTAGTAGAACATATAGAACAAAGCGCCCCAGGCGCCTTTGAACAGGTTGTCGGCAGGAAAGCCAGTGCCTTGCTGGCTTTTGCTCATTTTCAGGATGTCGTTATAGATCAGCGTGTGTTTTTCGGCGGTAGAGATCATTGATACTTTTTTGTGGAAAGTTACGGTATTAAACAATTTGGTACAACCCCTGGTATTCAGGGAAATTCCGGGCGGTCTCAAGGCCCGGATGCTCAGTAAAACGTTTGAGGGTAGCAAAGATGTAGCCCCTCACTGCAAATTATTTTCAGTGAGACTGGTCATGGTAAAAAAAGGAACAGACCGGGTCAGGAAGCCGGTAAAGGAAGGTAGCGTTGCAGGGGCGCCCGTCCGGAACGGCCCCCTTTAATTTCCATCAGTTTTTGATTGCCTACGATGATGCTGAAATTGATCTTCACTTCCTTGGTGTAGTAATAGCACTTACGTTCATGGTCGTATTCGATAGGAAAGCCATAAGAACGCATTTCTTCGATCCGGTCATACAAGGCGCGTTCACAGCAGCCCAGCTTCTTGGCCAGCTGTACAGGCGTGCCGGTGCTTTTGGTCCTGATCAGGCTGTTGATCCTGTCCAGGAGGGTTACTTTCTCAAAAAACTTTTTCATGTCGGGCAACTTTAAGATAACAGCGGGTGTTTGGGCGACGCCGTATCTGTGATACAATGGTGTTTGGATAGTTGACAACGTTTTTCGAAAATAAGCAAAAAAAAGCAACAAACCACGGTCACACCTACAGGTAAAAGCCTGGATTGTCGACATGAATAAAAGTGGATTTTTTATATAGCTGATACAGAGTAAAATAAAAAACAACCAGAATAGCCACACCGGCAAAAAAGGGGAAATATCCCCTCATTTACCAGTAAAACGAGTATATTTTTCTTATTTTCAAAAAAATACTAGACCATTCCAACCCCGGAACACTTTTATTACTCTATACAGGTAAAGACCAGATTGTGATCAGCGAAAAACTACTAACCGATTGCAGGGCCATGCAGCGGAGCGCCCAGCGTCAGCTGTACGAGTACATGGCGCCGAAACTCTACCCGGTATGCCGGCGCTACCTATCGCTGGAGGGCGAGATCGAAGAAGCCATGGCCGATGCTTTCTATACCATACTTACCAAGCTCGATCAGCTACGAGAGGCGGCTGCCTTTGAGGCCTGGGCCCGGCGTATCGCTGTCAACTACTGCCTGTCGGTATTGCGGCGCAAGGGAAACCTTCATCTATCCCTGGATGGTATGAAGCACGAGCCGGCCGAGGCCGGTGTATGGCCGGCCCAGCTGGAAGAGGAAGATATCCTGCGCCTGCTGAAATATTTGCCTGAAGGCTGTCGTACGGTATTCAACCTTTTCGCCATCGAAGGATATAGCCATAAAGAGATTGCAGCCATGTTGCAGATCTCGGAGGGCACCTCCAAATCGCAGCTCAACTTTTCCAGGACCAAGCTGAAAGAATTGGTACAACAATTTTATTATCAAAAGGAGAACTAACAATGGAAGCCCGGGATAACTTCACCGAACAATTCAAAAAGGCCGCCCGCAGGCAGGAAGATACTTCCGCTGCCTTCCCTTCCATGGATAACATATGGAATAAAGTAGAAGCACGGCTCGATGCGGAACAACAAAAAGAAACCAGGCGGCTGATACCCTTCTGGAAAAAAGGGATCGCCGCGGCCATCCTGCTACTGGCGGGTCTGGGACTGGTTTACCTCCTCATCCCCTCAAAGGCCGTACCGGATCAACCGGCCTATGCCCGGAAGGGAAAGGAAGTTGCGCCAGCAATGGTACCCGCTATAGAACACCCCGGACGCATAGATACGCCGGCAATAGTGCCTGTTGTGGAGCAGCGCCGCGAAGCTATAGTCCGCCGTGAAGTACGGCCAAAACCGCAGCCTGAAGAGCAGCAATTACCCCATATGGCTCAGGCAGCTGTGGAGCAGCCTGTAACCAATACCGCTACGCCAGCTTCAACCAACGACGCGATCCGAAGGGAGAAGCAGCCGAGGATCATTACCGGGCAAGTGTTTGATGAATCGGGTGAAGCTGTGCCGGGCGCTACAGTCGTGGTTAAAGGAATGACCATAGGCACGGTTACGGATGCCGATGGTAACTATGAGCTGGAAGTGCCACCCGGCGCAACCAGCCTGGTAATTAAGGGCTTCGGAAGCAAGGATAAGGAGATAGACCTCTCTACGATACAAGGACCGGTTGTGGCCCGGTTGGAAGCAGCAGATCAGAATGCCTTGCAGGAAGTGCAGGTATATGGGCAGAAGATCGATAAAAAATCCTATACCGGCAGCGTTGCCGCGATGAGCGCGGCAGAGATTGCTAAGCGCCCCGTAACCAACATCGCCAAAGCGCTGGATGGCACGGCGCCTGGCGTCACTGCCTGGGAAGGAAGAAAACAACAGGCATACCGATCGGACATTAAGGCAAACGATGCCTCTCCCAGGCATATGAAGCTGCCGGAGCCCGTGCTGCCCAATGTTGCTGTGAACAGCACCGGTCGCAGACCGGTTGCCGATATAGCGAAAGCGCTGGATGGAGCAATGCCTGGCCTGGAAGTCACTAGCGGTGGGGGACAGCCGGGGGCCGGGCCTGATATCCAGATTCGCGGCCAGGGCTCTTTATCCGCCTCCCAGGCGCCCTTGATCGTGGTGGATGGGCAAATCTATTCAGGAAGTCTGGTGAGTATTGATCCTAAGAATGTCGCTTCGATGTCGGTATTGAAAGAACGTAAGGCCACGGCGCTCTACGGCGCCAGAGGCGCCGATGGTGTAATCCTTATCACCACAAAGAAAAATGCAAGCCAGCCGGAGGTACAGCAGGAAAAGAAATCTTCTTTCTTTGGTCGTGGCTGGCAAAAGGTAAAAAAGCTGTTTAAAGGGAAGAAATCCCGCTACAGTAGCGTCATGCCGGCTGCAGTGCCAGTGGTGGCGGGGACTTCCGAAAATGAGAGCTATAACCCATTCGTTGAAAACCCTTTTGACAGTCCCGCAATGGAACCGCTGTCCACTTTTTCTATCGATGTCGACAACGCCTCCTATACCAATATCCGTCGCTTTATCAACAATGGCCAGGCAGTGCCCAAAGATGCCGTGCGAATAGAGGAAATGATTAATTTTTTCCAATATCATTATCCTCAACCGGAGGGTACACATCCTTTCGGCATCCATACCGAATACAGCGAAGCGCCCTGGAACCCGCAGCACAGGCTGCTGAAGATCGGGCTTCAGGGGAGGACGCTTCCTGAAGAGCAGCTACCTGCCGCTAACCTGGTGTTCCTGATCGATGTCTCCGGCTCCATGGACGCACCCAATAAGCTGCCATTGCTCAAGGCCTCGATGCGCCTGTTGCTCAGCAGGCTCCGTGCACAGGATAGGGTGGCGATCGTGGTCTACGCCGGGGCTGCAGGGATGGTGCTACCCGCCACGCCCGGCAACCAGAAAGAAAAGATAGCAGCGGCGCTGGATATGCTGCAAGCAGGCGGCAGCACGGCCGGTGGCGATGGGATACGGTTGGCTTACCAGGTGGCCCGGGAAAATTTTATCAAAGACGGCAACAACCGCGTGATCCTGGCGACTGACGGTGATTTCAACGTAGGCGCTTCCTCCGATGCCGATATGCAAGGGCTTATTGAAGAGCAACGCAAAAGCAATGTATTCCTTACCTGCCTGGGCTATGGCATGGGCAATTATAAAGATTCCAAAATGGAGACGCTGGCCGATAAAGGCAATGGCAACTATGCCTATATCGACAATCTAGAAGAGGCCAGCCGTTTCCTGGTAAAGGCATTCGGCGGCACTATGTACAGCATCGCTAAAGATGTAAAGCTTCAGATCGAGTTCAACCCGGCTTATGTGCAAGCCTACCGGCTTATCGGCTACGAGAACCGTAAGCTGCGTACCGAAGACTTTAGTAACGATGCTATCGATGCAGGAGAGTTGGGTAGCGGGCATACGGTAACCGCTTTATACGAGATTATTCCTGCAGGCGCCAGCAGTCGCTTTCTGCCTGCTGCCTCGCCGGAGCTGCGTTACCATGCCAGTCGGCCCGGAGCTACAGCGCATCGCGATGAGCTGGCGACCATTCGCTTCCGCTATAAGCATCCACAGGAAGACAACAGCATCGAGATCGTGAAAACTATCGGGTACCAGCCACTGCCGCTGGCTTCCAGCTCGGCCGATTATAAGCTGGCGGCCGCCGTGGCCTGGTTCGGGCTGCAGCTCAGGGGTTCAGAACTGATACCTGATAAGAGCAAGGAACATGTGTTGGCGCTGGCCGAAAGCAGCCTGGCTGCAAACCGGGACGAATACCGTACCGAGCTTGTTCGCTTGATCCGGAAAGCCTTGTAATTGCGTATTAGGTATTAGGTATTAGGTATCAGGTATTAAGTATCAGGTATGTGAATTTGAACTTTTGCCAACTGCTCATTGCCAACTATTCCATTGCCTATTGGAACCTGTTGCCTGGAAATTGAGCCTTGGGATTTGCCACCATCTATTGCCCATTGCCAACTATTCAATTGCCTATTGGAGTTCGGCCCTTGGAATTTGAACATTTGATTTTTGCCAACTGCTCACTGCCAACTATTCCATTGCCTATTGAACTTGTTGCTTGGAAATTGGAATTTGCCACCATCTATTGCCCATTGCCAACTGCCATTGCCAACTATTCCATTGCCTCTTGGAATTTGCTTCCTGGACCTTGGAATTTGAACCCTGGAATTTAACCATTACCCTATAGACCTCTCACAGGACTGCCGGTCCATTCGGTCTCACTGGCCAGCTTTTCACCTTTCATCACCAGCGATAAGGGCTCCAGCTTTACCTCGTCACCGATCTCGCTATCGTACAGGATAATGCTTCGGGCCCCGATGCTGCACCGCGCGCCGATCTTCACCGGCCCCACTTTCATCACACGATCTTCGAACAAGTGAGTCTGCGGCCCGCAATCCTCATTCAACGCGGTATCATCGCCTATACTTACCATATCGTGCTCGGTTACATCGGTCGTGTTCAGCCATACCCGCCGGCCTGTCTTCATACCCAGGAGGCGTAACGCCCAGGACAGGAAAGGTGTCCCCTTAAGGTATTCCAGGAAGAAGGGCACCGCCAGCGCCTCATAAGTGGTGGTAATGGCCTCGCTGCGCCATACCTTGTGTGTCCACATCGGTTGTTGTTCTTTACGTTGCCGTCCTATGGTGATCCACTTCAATACCACTGTAATCAGAAAGGCAGGCAGGCCCATATAGCCCAGGTAATAAAACGGCAGCTTGGGCAGTTCCGAAAAGATCTGCGCCAGGTTGCGATCCTTAACCAGGTCGTGACAGTAAGCAACAAACAGCACGCTGCAGCAAATAATTACGGTCTCGGGCAGTACAATGCGAATGCCTTCGATAGTACCGCGGGCCAGTCGTCGCAACCACGATGGATTGGTGGTCAATGCTGCATCATAGCTGCCGCTGTCTTGTCGCTTGGGTAGGGCAATCGCCGGAGAACCGAACCAGTCGCCGCCATCTCGGCCCTTGAGCTGTTCCTCCGTAGGCGGTACCGATAGCACGCCGATCAGCATATGGTCGCCCAACTGGTAGCCCTGAGGAATAAGCGCGCTGTTACCTACAAAGCTGCTGTTGCCGACATAGGTATGTTCCAGGATCAGCCTTTGCGCCCTGATGTCCTCTTCGCCCAGGCTTACGGCATCGGCAATAAAGGAACCTTCGCCTATATGTAGCATCGTATGCGTTACATTGCTGGCGGTAGATATCTCTGTATTGCGGCCGATCTTTGCGCCCAGCATCCTGAAGAATGAGGAGACGTAGACCGTGGCGTAAATAGGATGCAATACGATAAGAGATATGGAGATTAGCTGGTCCGACAGCCATTTGCGTACATATACCGCGCTAAGCACCGGGTAGACGCCGGGCTTGATGCCCCATAGCAGCAACCGCGATAGCAAAACCGTTTCTATAGCATACAAGATGATATAAAGAATGGTTAGCAGGGGTACATAAACAAAATAGCTGAAGTCGTAATCCGGTGTGCCCAGATCGAGGTAATTAAGGATCTCGATCACCGGGATCAGCGGTAACAGGATGATAATGGGAAAAACGATCAGCAGGAGCGTATAGAGCAGGCCGTAGGTTTTCCGTTTCAGGTAAGAGCCGGGCAGGGGCTGTGGCAGCTCCTCGGGAGCACGGACACCGATACGTTCGGCCGGGCTGCCTTTCCATACTTCATAGGCTTTTATCGTTTGCCCGCTTTGCAGGTGACTTAAGTCCTGCAATTCGCCCCAGTCTTCCACCGTCGTACCACCTGATAGCACTGTGCTACTGCCGATATAAGCATGCGCCCCGATCCTTATTTTCCGGAAGCGGATCAGGCCATGCTCCACGGTGACGTTGTTGAGCACCACCTGGGAGCTGAGGCTGGCATCGGCGCCTATTTCCAGCAGGTCGTGCGCGCCTATCGTGATCGAGCTCAGCTGGGCATCGGGCGCCACTTTTGTGCCCAACATTCTCAGGTATACCGGATATATCGGTGTGCCGTTCAGGAATTGAGATGGGACCAGCCGCTGTATATTGCTGGCCAGCCAGTAACGGAAATAATAAGATCCCCATAGCGGATGATCGCCTTCCTTTACCCGCCCCAGCAGCAGCCATTTACAGGCAATAGATAGCAATGAAAAAAATGGCGGGATAAGGCAAAAGAGACAAACGGCCGTCAGCAGCGCCCAGCCGCGATTGTCGTGGCCGCTTTCGGTTTTAGCCACCACATAATAATAGCCGAGGTAAGGTACAAAGATCTGGATTGCAAATAGGCCATAGATCACCAGCAGCGATATCGCTTGCGCCAGTCCACAAAGAAAATAGCGCAGCGGCGGCACCTTACGGAACGCTTCTTTTTCCTGCTTCCGTCCGGCCCGTAGCTCAGCCTGCTCCCAGGCCCGGATCAGGTTGCTCACCGGCCGGTTGGTATAAATATCCTTTAATGAAGCCTGCGGCACATGCGCCTCTTTGCGCAGCCAGGAGGAAAAGGTTGCGGCCAGCAGGGAATGCCCGCCCAGGTCGGTGAAGAAGTCTGACTCGGGACTGATCTCCCTGCCCGGGAAAACATAACGTAGTCCGGCCATTACCCTTTCAGCCAGCGGGTCGCCGGCATCTACGGTGATCGTTTCCTGCGCTTGTACCTGCTGTAGCGCTTCCGGCACAGGCAGCGATTTACGGTCAATTTTTCCGCTGGAAAGGCGTGGCATCTGGTCCAGGGTTACGATTACCAGGGGAACCATATAGGGGGGCAATACCTTCGCCAACTCTGTCCTGGCTTCCTGTTCTTCCCAGGGCTTGCCCGTTTTTATGGTTACATAGCCTACGAGCTGGTCTTGCTTATTGGCGTCTTTTTTTAAGGCTACTGCCGCGGCGGCCACGGCTTCCAGCTCATGGAGCCGGGTTTCGATCTCGCCCAGCTCGATGCGATAGCCCCTGAGCTTGACCTGGTCGTCGAGGCGGCCGTGAAAGTCGATGCTGCCATCTTCACGCATCACCACGGCATCGCCGCTCAGGTAGACACGGTCGCCGGGTAACATGGCTAATGCCGCGGGTTTCTCTCTGAATTTTTCCCGGGTCAGGTCGGGACGGTTCACATAACCTTCACATACACCCGGTCCGGAGATGATCAACTCCCCTTCGCTGCCTGTGGGTAGCAGGTTGAACTGATCGTCGATCACAGCCAGGTTGTAATTGGGCAGGGGATGGCCTATGGTGATGGGATCGCCGGGACGCAGGGCGATCATCGTCGCCGTCACAGTCGTCTCCGTAGGACCATAGCTATTGTAGAATACATTTTTTCCTGGTTTGCTCCAGCGGTTGAGCACCGCAGTGGTACAAGCCTCGCCACCAGCATTGATCAGCCTGAGGCTGGGAATATCGTCGTCGATCACTGCCAGCAGGCTGGGTACGGCATGGAGCACGGTGATCTGTTGTGCCCGCAGCGTGGCGCTTAGCTCGTCGATCGCTTTGGCGGTGGTGGCGTCGGCTACCCACAGTGTAGCACCGGCCGAAAGGCTGATCCAGGTCTCCTCGCACCACATATCGAAGGATACGGAAAACCCTTGGTACACTTTATCCTCCGCGCGTATCTGCAGCACACTTTGCTCCGATCTTACCAGGTGGCAGATATGCCTTTGCAGGATAGGAATGCCTTTTGGCTTGCCGGTGCTTCCCGAAGTGTAGAGCACATAAGCCCTGTCGCCGGGCTGCGGCCCTTCTGGCAGATGTGTAGTCGCCGAAGCGTTGTCAAATGCCGGTACCCGCAAAACCGGGCAAGGCAACGCCGGGTCACCGTCGCTGAAGCAGGCCGCTGCGCCCACTTCTTCCATTACGATCTGCAGGCGTTCCTCAGGCATCTCCCGGTCCAGCGGTACATAGGCTGCGCCCGATTTAACAATACCCAGTATGAGCGCATGCAGCGCCAGTCCCCGGTTTTGCCATACGCCTATGGCCTGCCCGCGGCCGATGCCCTGTGCAGCAATATAGGCGGCAACAACGTCGCTCCATTGATCCAGTTGCTCGTAAGTCAGATGACTTTCATTGAAAATAAGTGCGGTCTTGGGACCGTATTGAGCAACTGCGGCCCTGAAAATATCAGCAAGGGTTTCTTTCTGGATCAGGTCGGGACGTTCAGAGCCCTTCAAAAGGCTTAAAGAAAGCATAGTTTGGTGTTACCCGGTAAATTTATACTATTTTTTCATACAGCGGAACGCCTGCTATTTTGCTGTATTTTCATTAGTTTGTAAATTCGGCCTTGCGAAAAACCAATAATCATACAGGGAGGATTTATGAAGGTTCATGTATTTTATACAGAAACGTCTTCTGAGGCAGGACCGGAGCTATACAATCGAATGTTGCAGACGTTCCCGGAAAAGATCAGTATCAAAATTCAAAAATATACAGGTGAAAAGGAACGCCGCCAACGCGCCGCAGGCAAAGGCCTGCTACGCTATGCTTTAAACAAGCTCGGCTATTCTCCTGCTGTGTCGCTGGACGACTATGGCTATACAGCTACACATCAGCCGGTGCTGCTCAATTCGGGCATTCAGTTCAGCATCAGCCACAGCGGCAACCTGGTGCTTTGCGCACTGGTGGAAGGCGAAGGAGAAAAAGTAGGTGTCGATGTAGAACGGCTGAAGCCGGTGAAGCTGGAGCTAATGAAATTTTACTTCGATCCCACAGCCTGGCAGGAAATCGTTAATGCTCCGGATAGTACTTTGGCATTTTACCTGCACTGGACCATGCGCGAGGCAGCCATCAAAGCCTCGGGCCTTAGCCTGGAGCAAATGGAGCTTTCGGAGATCACTACGGAGGATAATGCCATAATGCTGCGGGACGATACCTATTACAGCCGCATCCTTTCATTACGCTACGACTATGTTGTGTGCCTTGCCTCCGATAAAGAAATTGAGGCCGTTTCACTTACCGAGCTGAGAGCAGAAGAGCTGCTGTAGTTTTTTTATAGAGACGTTGCATTTTTTGTAGAGACCTTGCATGGATTTATCCTGTAGAGACGTTGCATGCAACGTCTCTACAGGATAAAATATATGGTTACGGCCTGTATTTGCGGAAAACAGTGCTCGCAGTATGTCCGCCAAATCCGAAAGTATTGTTCAGCGCGTATTCCAGGGGTTGCCGCAATGACTGACCCAATACCAGGTTCATGCCCTCCGGTAGAGCCTCATCGGGATTGACAGTATTGATGGTTGCCGGAATAATGTCTTGCTGCACCGCCAGCGTAGTAATAATACTTTCCACGGCGCCGGCAGCGCCCAACAGGTGGCCGGTCATCGACTTGGTTGCGCTTATGGGCACTGCATAATCACCAAATACCCTTTTGATCCCCACCAGTTCACTGATATCGCCTTGCCCCGTCGAGGTCGCATGCGCATTGACATAATCGATCTGTGCCGCTGTAATACCGGCGTCTTTCAAAGCCCTTTGTATACCCAGCATCGCGCCAACACCGTCGGCAGGTGTGCCGGTAAGGTGATAGGCATCTGCAGCCATGCCGCCGCCAGCCACCTCAGCGTAGATCTTTGCGCCGCGTTGCAGCGCGTGTTCCAGCTCCTCCAGAATGAGCGCGCCGCCGCCCTCGCCGATCACGAAGCCATCGCGGTCGCGGTCGAAAGGCCGGGAGGCGCCTTCCGGATCGTCGTTACGGCGCGAGAGTGCCTGCGAAGCATTAAAACCGCCCATGGAGGAAGGGGTGATCCCTGCTTCGGATCCACCGGCGATCATCATATCCGCCTTGCCCAGCCGTATGGTGTCAAATGCATTGATGATAGCCGTATTGGATGAGGCGCAGGCCGATACGGTTGCATAGTTGGGGCCGTGCAGCCCATGCCTGATGGAAATAGCGCCTGCGGCGATATCGATGATCATCCGGGGAATAAGAAAAGGACTGAAGCGTGGCGTACCATCGCCTTCGTAGTATTCCTTGAGCTGTTGTTCAAAGGTGCCGATGCCGCCATTTCCCGATGCCCATATCACACCGGTAGCGCTACGCTCTTCGAAGCTCATCGTACTAAAATCAAGACCGGCATCGGCTATAGCCTGATCACTGGCAGCGATCGCATATTGTGCGAACAGATCGTATTTCTTTAGCTCTTTCTTTTCCAGATAAGCCTCAGGGTTGAAATCTTTAACCTCGCAGCCAAAGCGGGTCTTGAATTTCGAAGCATCGAAACGGGTCAGGGGAGCGGCACCGCTTTTGCCGGCAAGGATATTGTTCCAGAATGATTCCACCGAATTGCCCAATGGGGTAACAGCGCCGAGGCCTGTGATCACTACTCTTTTCATAAGGTTATTATTTAAATATTGCGCCGTTCTTTAGTGATCCGACAGGACCACCGCAGGCCGGGCGCGCTTCCTTTTTGCAGCAAGCAGCAATAAAGGTAAGGCAATCAGGAATACACCGCCGATAACGAGGTAAGCATCGCTGAAGCTGAGCAGGCTCGATTGCCGCACAATACCGGAATCCAGGACCTTAAGCGCCTCCTGCCTTGCTTCATTCCAGGCAGCACCCTTTGCTGCGAAATACCCTGTCATCCGTTGTAGTCGTTCGGTAACCAGGGGATTCTCCGCATTGAGATGAGATACGAGGTCGGAGCGGTGGACGGCATTGCGATTGGCCAGGTAGGTATTGACCAGGGCCAGGCCGAAGGAGCCACCCAGCTGTCGCATCATGTTGTTGAGCGCTGCACCCTGCGGCATATCGGTGGCGGGCAATGTCGATACCGCCAGCGTAGTTAGCGGTACGGTAACGATGGCCAGGCCCAGGCCGCGCCATACCAGCGCCGTGCTGATCAACTGCGCGCCGGCATCGCCGTTCATGCGCGACATCTGCCAGCTGAACAATCCGAACAGGCAGATCCCTGTGGCGATCATATAAGCGGGCGGCACGCCCCGTTGCAACAGCCGCGCCGACACAATCAATCCGCCTATGGCAATACAGGCGCCGGGCAACAACAGCAGGCCGGTCTGGGTAGGCGTAAAACCCAATAGCCTTTGCGCAAACACCGGCGTAAGAAATACCGAGCTAAACATGCCTACACCGGAGATAAAAGTCAGTATGGCGGCAATAGCCAGGTTCCTGCTCTTCAGCACGCGCAGGTTGACCACGGGCTTTTCGGTACGAAGCTCCCACCAGATGAATAAGATCAGGCTGATGGCGGCGATGACGCTGAGCCAGATAATATATGGGGTTTCAAACCAGTCCTCCGTTTCCCCACGTTCCAGTACGGTCTGTAATGCGCTCACACCCGTGGCCAGCAGTAAAATGCCGGTCCAGTCTACTTTGCCGGCCTTTTGCTTTAGTAAGGGCTCGTGGAGCAAAATAAAACAGGAGCCGGCGACCAGCAGGCCGAGCGGTACATTAATGTAAAAGATCCAGGGCCAGGAATAATACTCGGTAATATAACCGCCCAAGGTAGGACCAATGGTGGGCCCCACAAATACGCCGATACCGAACAGCGCGCTGGCCACGTTCTGCTTTTCCCTTGGAAATAGCTCAAATACGATGGCCTGTGATACCGACAGCAGCGCGCCGCCGCCCAGTCCCTGAAGGAAGCGGCAGGCCACCAGCATCCATATGCTGGTGGCCTGTCCGCACAGGAAGGAGAACAGTGTAAAGGCCAGGATCGAGCCAATATAATAATTACGACGGCCCAACTTGGCTGCCAGGAAACTGGTGATGGGAATAATGATCACATTGGCGATCGCATAAGAGGTAATGACCCACGAAGTGTCTTCCAGCGTGGCGCCGAGATTGCCGCTCATATGCGACAGCGCTACATTGACGATCGACGTGTCGATGAGCTCCATCATGGCCGCCATGATCACAGTGATCAACAAGATTCTCTTTCTCATTAATTATACCGATCGGTATATTTTTTGGTAATAAAAAGATCAGGCAGGTATCCGATCGGCATTCATCGCCGCGAAAGCTGCCTGGGGATCGGAATGAAAAAGCTGGTACAGCTGCTCTGTGCCACCCACACGGATCTCATACGCATCGTTGGCCAGTGCCTCTACAAAAGCTGTGGCCACATCCTGCGGCGGTATGCCATGCTCGCCGCCGATCTCCTTCGAAAATTCGGTATTGACCAACGGTGGCATCAGGTCAAATACTTTAATCCCGGTGGTTTTGGCCAGGGTAAAGCGCAATGCCTGGCTATAAGAATGCAAGGCTGCTTTGGTGTCGGAATAAGTGGGGATATTGCTTCCCGGAACAAAAGCCACGATGGAAGAAACATTGACAATGGCCGCTTCCGGCTGACGGGACAGCAAGGGTAGCAGCTGCTCGTTCAGGTCCAGTACGGAAAAATAATTGGTCTGCATCTCTGCCCTGGCTTTCGTAGCCGCGCCTGCCTTGTCGTTCAGCTGGTAAGCGTAGGCGTGGCCGGCATTGTTGATGACGATATTCAATGCCGGGAAATCCTTTTCCATCCGTTGTGCCAATGTCTGTACCGCTTCTTCTTTAGCGATATCGTTGACGATTGTGGTTACCTCGCCCAGCTGGGCTGCTGCCTGCTGCAGGCGTTCTTCGCTCCTGCCGGTGATGATCACTTCATTTCCTTGCGCAATAAGGGCGCGGGCGATTTCCAGGCCTATGCCTGCGCTGCCGCCGGTAATCAATACGGTATTGCCGCTTGTTTTCATTTTATTTTGATTTTAATTGATGAAAAATAATAGATAATAATTGTTGTCGGGTAGATAGCTGACGGCTTGCCGCTATCTTATTATGAATATGCCGTAATTAAGGCTTTCCGATCTCTTGGTTTTTTGAAATCCTTCACTTCGCCTGCGCTAAACCGTATATATCCCATTGTCATGCCGAGGACTGATGCTTTTCATGCCATCATTAGAAAATGATATGCTGACAGACTAATGTTAAGCCGGCCCTTTACCCTTCTAAGCGCTCAGGGTGACCATGGTTATAACGCATTTACACTGCGGTATCGCTTCTCTGATTTGCGATCAGAATTTTTGTCAGGCTGAGCGGAGTCGAAGCCTGGCAAAAATTTCTGCAAAAAATTTCTGCCTCTTGAATAGTTATCATTGGCAGGCCTGCGGGCGCCACCGTAACATCTCTATCCGCCTTGTCTGTGCTGCTTATTCATCGAAATATATGCTTCTTCGAAAGTCACAATAACCGACGCTGTGCCGATGCGGAAAAAGTTTATTTAGCGATCCTGCAGGTTTTCGATCACCATAGCGGAGGCGCCACCACCGCCGTTACAGATGGCTGCAACGCCATAACGTCCGCCTTCCTGCTGCAGAACAGAGGTCAGTGTGGTCAGGATACGGGCGCCCGAAGCGCCGATAGGGTGACCCAATGCTACGGCCCCGCCATACACATTTACCTTGTCGAGGTTCAGGCCCAATAGCTGCTGATTGGCAAGGATCACGGCGGCATAAGCCTCGTTGAGCTCCATGAAGTCGACATCACTCAATTGTATCCCGGCGCGGGCCAGAGCTTTGGGGATTGCCAGGGAAGGCGCGGTGGTGAACCATTCGGGCTCCCGGGCGGCGTCGGCAAAGGAGAGGATGCGGGCCAGCGGCTTCAGACCATGTGTTTGCAATGCTTCAGCCGAAGCCAGCAATAAGGCGGCTGCGCCATCATTAAGATTACTGGCATTGGCCGCGGTGATGGTACCACCGGTCTCGAATGAAGGCGTCAGCTTCGGCACCTTTTCGGGGATCACTTTATCAATGTCCTCATCCTTGTCGATAAGGATATCGCCGTGCTTCCCATGATAGGTCACCGGTATCATCTCCCGGGTAAACCTGCCGTCGCGGGTTGCCTTGGCCGCCTTCTCATACGAGGCCAGCGCATATTCGTCCTGGGCTGCCCGGCTGAGCTTGAAATGACGTACGGCCAGCTCGGCGGCGTTGCCCATATGATAGTCGTGGTAGGCATCCCAGAGCCCGTCTTTGATCATGCCGTCGGTAAGTGTGGCGTCGCCGTATTTCTGGCCCTTACGCAAGGGTACATAATGCGGTGTATTGCTCATGCTTTCCATGCCGCCGCTGATCACCAGTTCCGACAGACCCAGCTGTATCTGCTGGGCAGCGATCATGGTTGCTTTGAGGCCGGAGGAACATACTTTGTTGATCGTGGTAGCGTCTTTGGCCGCCGGTATGCCGGCAAAGATCGCAGCCTGGCGAGCAGGCGCCTGTCCCAGGCCAGCGGAGAGCACATTGCCCATATAGCTTTCGTCGATCTGAGCGGGATCGATGCCGGCGGCATTGTAAGCGGCTTCAATGGCGATGGCGCCCAGCTGGGTCGCTTTAAAAGAGGAGAGGCTGCCCATGAGGCTCCCGATGGGCGTACGTTTGGCGGAAACGATGAATACTTCTTTCATATAGATCAGAGGAATGTGTTTTCAATAAGTACCGCAGCGCCCTGACCTACGCCTACGCACATGGCGGCGATGCCGTAACGGGCTTTTCTGCGTTGCAGTTCCAATGCCAGGTGTCCGGTAATGCGATTGCCCGAGCACCCGAGCGGATGTCCTATGGCGATGGCGCCGCCGTTGACGTTCAGCTTTTCCATGGCAATGCCCAACTCCTGCGCACAGCATAGTACCTGCGCTGCAAAGGCCTCGTTGATCTCGAAGAGATCGATATCGTCAACGGTCAGGCCGGTTTGTGCCAGCAGCTTCCTGATGGCCGGTATAGGGCCTGTACCCATAATATCGGGGTGTACGCCTGCGGCGCTGGCCGAGACAATACGGACTAAGGGCCGAAGGGCATAGCGTGCCACGGCATCTTCCGAGGCGATGAGCATAGCGCTGGCGCCATCATTGATCCCGCCGGCATTGCCTGCGGTCACCGTACCCTTAGGGCGGAATGCTGTGCGTAGCGCAGCCAGCTTTTCCAGTGAGGTATCAGTACGTACGGCCTCATCGTCCGGTGCACCTGGTAGCTCCGGTATCCCAGGGACAGTCATCAGTTCAGCTGCAAATTTTCCTTCCCTATGGGCTGCCAGGTAACGCTGATGCGATTGCAGGGCATAGCGGTCCTGTGCTTCCCTTTCGATCTGCCAGCGGTCGGCTACCTGTTCTGCTGTTTCACCCATACTGAGGGGTGTATAGGTTTTTGCGATCTCCGGGTTGTAAAAGCGTGCGCCAAGGGTGGTATCGGCCATTTCCTGGCCCCGGTCAAAAGGCTTTCCTGCTTTGGAGATCACGAAAGGGGCGCGGCTCATGCTTTCCACGCCGCCTGCGACCACCACATCGGCCAGTCCCGCGCCGATCTGCATAAAGGCGTTTACCGCGGATTGCATGCCGGAAGCGCAGAGGCGGTTGACAGTATAAGCTGGCACGGTGACCGGAAGGCCTGCGCGTAGCGCTGCAAAGCGGGCGACATTACGGTTGTCCTCTCCCGACTGGTTGGCGCAGCCCAGGATCACTTCATCTATGGCAGCAGGATCGAGGCCGGGATTACGCGTCAACAGGGCTTGTATGGTATAGGCCGCGAGGTCATCGGGGCGGATAGCACTCAGCTTGCCGCCGTATTTGCCCACCGGGCTACGTTGATAATCGGTAATGTATGCTGCTTTCATTTTGTTTTTATACCGATCGGTATATTATTTTACTTGAAAAAAGCCGGTTATAGTGGCTCATCTATTGTCTTTTCAAATAGCCTGTGGACAGACATTTATCAAAAAAGATCTTCTATCATTTTCGACACGGACAGCATAATCGTTTTCCGGTATTGCGGTTTACCTGTCAGGCCGGCGATCATGATCATGCCCTCGATGGTGGCCATGATGGTAAGCGCCATTTGCTCCGGATCTACCGGTTTGACGATCTCGCCGTTCTTCATCCCCTTTTCAATCAATGTCTCGATACTTTTCTTCCAGCGCAAAATAGCATCCCTCGCTTTCTGTTTCAGCTGCGGATGGGTATCGTCGGCTTCTACCGCTGTATTGAGCATGGGGCAACCACCATCGGGAAAAGCGAATTTTGGAAAATGGGTATAAACATCTACATAAGCCATCAGTTTCCCTTTAATCGTGTGGTGCTTCGCCACTTCCGAGCGGAGGATACCTTTTACCTTACTAATGTTGTAATCAAATACGGCCAGGGCCACTTCGTCCTTACCGCCGAAGTTACCGTAAATACTGCCTTTGGTGAGGCCGGTAGCAGTAGTGATATCCTGCAGTGAAGTACCGGCATATCCCTTTTTATTGAAAAGGGTCGCTGTTTGTGCAATGATATACTGTTTCGTTTTTTCTGCTTTGGTCATGGCGGCAATTGCTGATTGACAGGACAAAATTATACCAATCGGTATTATTCGCAAAATATTCTTTACATACTGCTATAGTTTTTCTCACTAAGGAGGCTAATTTTCCCGCAGCGCCGCAGAGAAGCGGCGCTTAGTTTCCTCTCAGTTGCAAGCTGCTGGTCGGAACACGATAGCGGTCTGTGCATGGCAATTGGTATGCTACTGTTTTTCTTGTGGCGCTGCGGAAGATGGTTATTAATGGCCACAAAGGCGAGGAGGAACAAAGTTTTTTCCCGCAGCGCCACAGCGGCGCTGCGGGAAAATTTCCTTGTTAAAGGTCAGAGTTGTTCCGGCAAGCTGTATTTGCGGCCGGCATTTTGCTGTTTCAGCCAGGATACCAGTGGTTGAAAATAATCCAGCATCGCTTTGCCGTTCAGATCGTCGCCGGTCGATGCTTTCAGCACCTCGCGCCAGTCTTTGGCAGAACCGTTTTCCAGTATGGTTTTCAGGAAGCTACCGATTTCCTTATTGCCATAATAATTGGTGGCCCTGGGGTCCTGTTTCAGGATGTTTTTCGCAATATGATTGTGTAACTGGTACAGGATAACATACGATAAGGCATAGTCGTAGTACTGTGCCGGATCGTCGTTGATATGGGTCTTGGTAGCGGCATCGCAGTATTCCTCGCCGCGTTCGGCAGGTGGTACGATACCCTGGTATTTTTTAGCCAGCGCCCACCAGCGCTGGTTAAACTGATCCTGTGGCAGGTTGTTGCTGTACATTTCTTTCTCAAAATTACTCATGGTACCCGAGCAGAAGAAAATAAACACTACCGTGTTCATGGCTTCTTTCAGCAACGATTGCACGCTGTCGGTCTGTACTCCGGCATCGATGAGGCCACGGCCAACGAGGTAGGGTTTTTGCATCGCAGCCAGTCCCATCATACTGCCCACAGCTTCGTGATAAGCCCTGTTGGCACCTTCACGCAGTAACATCGGTACCTTGGGATTGCTGTACGACAAGTAGTAGTAGATATGGCCCAGCTCATGGTTAGCGGTCTCAAACCATTCGGCATTGGGCTCCACGCTCATCAGGCTGCGTACGTCCTTGTCCAGGTTCATATGCCAGGCCGAGGCATGATTGTTTTTCTTGACGGCCGAGTCGGCAGGGTAGGGATACAGGCTGGACTTGTCCCAGAAGGATTGTGGCAGGGAGGGGAAGCCCAGGCTTACATAGAGCTTTTCACCTTCTTTCACGATCCATTCCGGCGTCTTCTTGCCCAATACGCTATCGAGATTGAGGCCTTTTACATTTACGATCGCGCTCCAGTCTTGTCCCCAGCGGTTGCTAAGCCAATGTGCAGGGATATAGTCGGGTATTTCTTTGACATTGTATTTTTTCGCCAGCTCGTAACGCATATAGGTGTGCAGCTCACGGTACAACGGCCACAGGTCGGCCATCAGCTTGTCCATGGTCTGCGTCATCTCATCGGCGCTCATACCATAATCCGATACCTGGTAAGCAAAGAAATCCTTATAGCCCAGGGCCTGAACTGTCTTATTGCGCAGGTCGCGCAGGTTGACCAGCCCGCTTTTCAGCGTTTTGCCTACTTCCTTGCTGGCGTTCCATGCCGCCAGGCGTTTGCTGAGATCCGTTTCCGACTTGAGGATATCGTCGATCTGGTTGGTCGACACTTTTTTACCACCGAGCAAGTACTGGAAACCATACAGCTTCTGCGTTTGCTCGCTTTCGGCTTTGATCCGCTGCTTCACTACATCGGCTATGGTCTGCGGGTTGTTGGCGGCAAAGTACAGGATATGTTCCAACTGCTTCACCTGTATCGGTGTCAGTTCGTTTTTAAGGGCGAGGAATTTTTTTGCCTGCTCAATGTTGGCGGTACTGCCCGTGAATTCGGCGGTGGCTTCATCGGCCTTTTGTTCGGCTATTGAATTGGTGCTGTCGCCGGCTTTGATCTCGATATTGGCTTTCCAGTGGGCTTCTGAAGCACGGGTATACAAATCGACATACTTTTGGGTATAGCTGTCAATAAAGGCTTGTGCTTCTTTTTGCGCATTATTGCCACCGCCGTTACTGTTGCCGCCGCCACATGCGGCAGCCAGTAGTGTAGCGCAGGCGCTGAGATAGAGGAATGTTCTTTTCATCGGAAGAAACGGATGGGTTGCAATCCGTGCTTCAAATATAATCAAATGCGGCTTGTTAATGCCTGATGAAAAGCTGGGTAAAATACAGCGCGCCATCGCGACCTTTGGCGACACCGATACCGATCAGGTTGTAATCGCCCAGCATATTTTTTCGATGCCCCTTGCTTTTGATCCAACCATCGACGACCTGGCGGGCATTCATATCGCCGTAAGCTACATTTTCAGCAGCTGCCGATACCTTGCCCACACTGTTCGATACGGCTTTCACGCGATCGTTAAATCCTTCGTGACCAAATCCGTTTCGGCCTTTTGCCATATCCCGGCTATGGGCCTCGGCCTGGTCGCTTGCTTCGTTATCCAGCTCGAGGGGCGGTTTGCCTTTCGATTGACGGTATTCGTTGGTATAGCGCAGGATATCGTCGATGAGCGAGCCGGCAAAGGTATCGGAGACTGTTAACAGGCTCAGGCATATAAGCAGGACGAAGGAGCGCAATATTGTTTGCATAGCGTTCTTTTTCTTTATTAAACAAGACAAAAGGCCTTAGGTTTAAGGCAGGGCATCAATAATGGCTTTCTGAGGGGATTGCCTGCGGTACGCCGGTCCTGCTTTTGATGAAAGAGGCATGGGTTTCGAAAGTACAGCCTACTTTGCTGAAGTAGGCAAATAAGGCCTCCAGCTTACTGAGCAGCTTACCGCCATCTTTCCTTTTGATAAGACTTGGAAGCGGATAGGTGCTAAGGTCGGTAAATTCCCAGGGATGCACATACAGCACAATATAGCCGTCTTTGATAAGGATGCGCCGGCACAGAAGTTTATACAGGCTGATGGGCATATTTTTAAGCATAAGCCAGAACACCGGAAGGCGGAGCAGGGGCGTTACGCTGGCCGGTAATATCCACAGGTCTTCCCGGGCATAGAGCGTGCGGCTGGCCTTAAGGTGATTGTAGCGGCCGGGCAGCCAGGTGGGGTGCAGGGACGAGTCGTAGGTATAGCCGGCAGCAGCTACGGCAGTAGTATCGATCTCCTGCATCAGGGGCATGCGCAGGCCGGTAACTTCTTTGCCGGTGATGGCGGTAAGGACTTCCCGCGACCTGGCCAGATCGGCTGCTTCAAACCGGTTGTGGTAAAAAGTATGCGAGGCAATCTCGTGCCGTTCCGAAAGCCGGCGCACATAATCGGGATAATGCTGCGCCCAGAATGCCGTAGTGAACAGTGTGCCGCGCACCTGGTACCGGTCCATAAGCGCTTCCAACGCCTGCATGCCACGGAGGCTCACCTCAAGCTTGGTTTGCAGGGGCAGGTCGAGCCCGTATTCTCCGGGAATATCGAATTCTTCGAGGTCGATGCTAAATAATATCTTTCCGGGATTGTTTCCCATTTTTCTTTTTTAAGAGAATACGGATAAGGTTTCGGAACTCCTGCTGCATGACTTTGCGGCTGAAATCGGTCATTTCGGTACCTGCCACCACATTTACGTCGATCTCCTGTATGCGGATGCCAGTAACGCGTCCGGCCAGCAGTATAAATTCCATATCGAAAAGGAACCGTTCCGTTGTAGTTTGCAGGAATAGCTTGCGGCCCAGCCGGTTGAAGCCTTTGATGCCGGCCTGGGTATCGCTTACGGGTAGGCGTAGTATAAAGCGGTTAACAAAGGCGAGCCCTTTGGAGATCACTTTGCGTTTGAAAGGAAGGTGGCTGAAATAATTGCCCCTGGTGCGGCGGCCGGTTACGATATCGGCGCCCTGCTGCAGCGTGTTGTACATTTCCCTGATAACACCCAGGCCGAAGGGAAAATCATTGTCGGAGTAAATGCAGTAGCTGGTCAGGGCTTCAGCCACGCCGCAACGCAGCGCATGTCCCTTGCCTTTGTTTTCGACATAAGAGACAACCTTGAGGTGTGGTATGTGCTGGCGCAGATAGGCGATTTCCGTTTCGCCGAAGCGGTCGCGGGATCCGTCGTTAACAATGATCACGTTGATGAGATGCTTATCGCCGCCAAAGTGCTCGTCGGTCAGTGTGGTGAACCTGCGCGCCAGCTTCTGCTCCCAGCCCTGTTTCGGATTGTAGAAAGGAATGACAAGGTCCAATATCATAAGCTCGCTGGTTTAACGGTGATGTTTTGCCGCCGCAACGAGCCTGCCGTATAGATAAAGATATCGGCCAGGATGAACAAGCTAAGCACGCATTTAAGATAATAGTGGTAACGGAAATCGTCGAATGCCGCGGATATATCGGTAGGTATGAGTGTGGCTACCAACAGGGTAATCCAGAACAATGCAGTCGAAAACCTATTGGCGGGCCGGCTAAGGTACCAGATAGCGCAGCCGGCAATATCTATGATATAGGTTGCTGACTCGGATGCCCGGTTGAATACGATGACCCAGATGAGCAGAAAGGCCACAATATGGCTTTTCTCTCTTTGCCTGATGAAGAATTGCATGGCCATAAAGGCCGCCAGCAGGAGCAGGGCGCCGGCCAGTATAAATTTCTCAGGTAGTATTTCGTTGAGATTATTCAGCACACCGTAGATCGAATAGCTTTCTTTAATGCCGTCGCTGGAAATGACCTGCAGCCAGTCGCTGTAATATTGCAGGGCCGTATGAGGCGTTACAAAAAGCAGCAACAGGATATGGAAGGCGATAAGCCAGAAAAGACCATAAAATATCATTTTGTACCAGTTGCGGTAGTATAGACAAAGAAGACAGATAATACCCCCATATCCTTTGATCAAAAAGCAGAGGACAATAAAGAACGATGCCCAGAAAAGTTTTTCTTTTTCCATCAATATCCACACGAGCAGCATGAAGGAAAGCACGAAGGGATTGGTCTGGGTATGATCAAGGTTATTGTGGAGGTCAAAAAGCAGCATCAGCATGAAGGCATTTACCTTATGGCTGGCGAGCGGTATTTTTTTAAAGACGAAATAGCAGCAAAGGGAGATAGCGATGAGCCATACGACCAGCCCGGTGTACAGCGGCAGCAAGGCAAAAGGCAGGAACAATACCGGAAATACGGGATTGTAGTAAAAAAAGTCAAAATACTCTTTAGGATAAGCCTTGTACAATGGCAGGCCGTGGAGCAAGTGATAGCTGGACGACCGGAAGATATAGAAGTTGTTATTCTTGTCGATCAGTATCAATTGCACGCAAGAGACTATGGTGATAGCCAGGTATAGGAATATAACGGTCCTGTTGTCCTGCAACAGGGACTTAAATTTACTTACAGGGTTCATATGCGGTTCAATGCAAATTGGAACAAGTCCTCCACGGGCTTCTGGTTCAGGGAAGCAAGGGATTATCTGACCAAAACGATCAACGGGCAATATTATTGCCGGCAGATGTGGCCAGAGTGCAAAGATAAACAGCCTTAGACATTCCACGTGAGGGGGGCATAGAATATTTTCGACC
Source organism: Taibaiella koreensis (assembly GCF_003545715.1). GTDB lineage: Bacteria > Bacteroidota > Bacteroidia > Chitinophagales > Chitinophagaceae > Taibaiella > Taibaiella koreensis. Next base: position 446,860 of record NZ_QVNU01000005.1, on the reverse strand, counting down.
TAACTGTTGTAGCTACAGTTGTTTTAGTAGATGATGGAAAGGGCGGCCGGCAATAGCTCGGCCCGCAGCTCATTGACTTTTCCTCGGTATTCGCCGTCGACCTGGAAATGTGCTTTGTGTCTGGAGCGGATCAGCAGCGAACGGGTTTGGAAAAGCTCCGTTTTACGCGGATTGAAAGGCCGGCGGGTAAAGGCCATCTTGAATATTTCAAGCAGGGATATTTTGCGTACGATCACTACTTCGAAGAGGTCGTCGTCGAGACGGCCTTCGGGGTTGATACGGATACCGGTGCCATAGCTGGTTGCGTTGGCGACCACGATCATTACGGCTTTACGCTCTACGGTACGGTTGTTGATGCTGAATACTGCCTTCATGCGGGAGTGCCGCCACAGCACCTTCCAGGCCGCTTTGATATAGCCCAGCATGCCCCTGTGGCCCTGAGCATCGAAGGTTTTGACTACATAGGCATTGAAGCCGATATCGCTGAGGTGGATGCATAGCTCGCCGTTGATGCGTACCAGGTGTATCCTGTGCGGGCTGCCTTCCAGGACCACTTTGAGGGCGGCGTGTGCATCCAGGGGGATGCGCAGCTCTTTGGCCATGCCATTGGCCGAGCCTGCGGGCACAATGCCCAGCGGAATATCGGTCCCGGTAAGTATTTCGGCCAGTAGCTTGATGGTGCCGTCGCCGCCCACAGCGACGATGCGGTCGGGCCGGGCAGCCAGCAGGGTTTGTTTCAATACATGGCAATCGGTATGGTCACCGAGCAGGTGCTGCTCGGTGCGGATGGCAGGATAAGCGTTGAAAAATTCGGTAATGAGGGCTTCGAAATCGACGGCATGATTACCCGAACCGGGATTGATCACAAACAATAGCTTTAATTCGGGTGTTATGCTGTTCATCAGATGAGCCGGGTACCGGTTGAATTTATGCTGCGACGCGAGGCAGGACCTTCCATACAACGAAAAGCCTTTATAAAAGTTTACCAGGGTTTCGGACATACAGGCAGCCTGGTGGTGTATGGTCATGTTTTCCATAGAAAGCCCTACAGGTTCCGGCGCTTCAGGAACAGCTTTTTGCTCAACCTGGTGCAGCTGGTACGGTTATTTGTGCTCAAACCGGCGCCTTATGTCCCGCTACGGTTACAATTTTACGATCAGGTGCTGGAGGGGCATAGCGAGTATGATGGCTTTTTCCGTTTTGAATGGGCTTCGGCACACACGCTGGCCGCAGGCTGGCATCCTTTTACGGTAGGCCTAGGCAACGACAACCCGGCGCCTGCCGAAGGGAAGCTTTGGGTACCGCATGTAACCCAGTTCGCCTTTATTTCCGACATCGACGACACGATCATGAAGTCTTATTCCGCGACGGTATTCCGGCGGCTATACGAGCTGTTGGCGCGTAACCCGGAGCGGCGGCGCATTTTCCTCGAAACGGCCAATCACTATAAACTGCTTTCGCTGGCGCATACCCATGCTGCGGCGCCCAATCCTATGTTTTACGTGTCGAGCAGCGAATGGAACCTGTATGATTATCTGGACCGTGTCTTCAGCTACAATAACCTGCCGCCCGGCATTTTTCTGCTCAACCAGGTAAAGCGATGGTTTGAATTGCTCCGGAGCGGCAAGACCGGACATTCGGGCAAGCTTATCCGCATATCACGTGTGCTGCAGGCCTTTCCGCGCCAGCAATTCGTATTGCTGGGCGATAACTCGCAGCAGGATCCTCAGTTGTACCGGGCAATAGCGGAAAAGCATCCCGGGCAGATCTATGCCATTTATATCCGCAACGTGCGTGCTTCGCGGGCCGTGGCGACAGAGACCTTACTTTCGGGCTTACCTGCAAATGTCCATTCCTGCTTCTTTGAGCATAGTTCGGAGGCCATCGAGCATGGCAGGGCTATTGGCCTCCTGCCGCAGGATAAGGGATAATTTGGAAAGGCCTTAGCATTACTTTATGGGTTTGGACGGAACAAAAGCAGATGTGCTCCTGTTGGTATAGCTGACCCAAAAACAACACGGTATGAAAAAGAAAATGCTCATAACACTGGCTGTGACGGCTATAGGCGGCTTCCTGTTTACTTCCTGCAACAAAGACTACGACTGTGTATGCAAATTGAACGGGGTAGAAACATACCGGTATTCTGTAAGGGCCAAAACCAAGAATAGCGCCGAAGACGACTGTAATCAAAAGCAATCTACCCTGGGGACAACTTACCAATGCTATATTGAGTAGGGGGCACTCTCCTTGGGGTGAAGCCGGCCATTTAAGATATCCCTTTACAGGAGCGCAACGTATTCGTAATTATTAACAGACAGGGCGGCCATTTCCGCCGGGAAACCTGTACATTAGCACCCTACTTATAAAATGCTATGAAAAAAACAACCAAAGTCCTGCTGGCCGGCCTGTTTTCTTTGGCTACCGCTGCCACGGCGACCGCACAGGACGCCAAGGAGATCGTAAAAAAACATAATGACGCCATAGGCGGAACTGCCAACTGGTCCAAGATCACCTCTATGAAAAAAGAGGGTAAGGCCAATATGAACGGCTCCGAGATCGATATGGTCATTGCCGTATTAAAAGGTAAAGGCTTGAAGCAAGACCTTGTTATCGGAGGGGTGAGTAATTATTTCATCATTACTCCTACGGGAGGATGGTCGTTTATGCCTATACAAGGACAGACGAAACCACAGCAAATGCCCCAGGAGCAGATAAAGGAAGCTGCTGAGCATCTTGATTTCCAGGACAAGCTGATGGAGGCTGATGCAAAAAAATACGCTATTGAGCTTGCCGGCAAAGAAGATATCGACGGTAAGCCGGCATTTAAGCTGAAAGTGACCGATGCCGAAAAGGGCGAGCATATTTACTTTATCGATGCTGCTACGTGGTACCTCGTGCGTTCTGTGGAAAAGGCAGATGCGATGGGCCAGACTATGGAAGTCGTTTCAAACTTCAGCAATCATACCAAATTACCGGAAGGTATCGTGGTGCCGATGAAAGAAGAAGCCGGTATGTCGGGCTCGCTTACCTTGAGCAAGGTAGAAGTGAACACCATTAAAGACGAAAGCTATTTTAAGGTGCCACAATAAGTCGTGTTCACCCTGTTTTTCCCCAACAAAGGCTGCCCCATAGGCAGCCTTTGTTGGCTCCGGATGTAGGTGGGAAGAGGTCATAGCTCTTTCAATATAGAAAGCGAGCCATTGGAAAATGTGACATATACTTCTTTCAGAACGACCTGATCTACGCCGCGGATCGTATAGGCGGCTGGGAAAGAGAAAGTGCCTGAAGTGCCGGGCGTTATCGTTTCCTGGCCGGACAACTGGTGCAGCGCCGAGCCACCTTCCATGAGCATAACCCCGTTCTTGTCTTTGGCTATGAGAGTAAAGCGGGCAGACCGGATCGGTTTGTCGCCGGAAAGGTTGCGCAAAGTAAAGCGCACGGCTACTTTCGGCGTGTCCTTACCCGGAATGTTATGCCATTCGAATTGTTCCAGGATGATCTCATTGTTGCCGGGAAGCGGCATGCCGGTCTGAGTCGTCTGGCTATGGGCTTTTAAAGAGAAAAATATTGTTGCTGCCAGCAAGCAGACAGCCTGAAGTTTGGTCCTCTTCAATACGGTAAAGGTTGGTTTGGTTTAAGATTGCGTGACTTCTTGCCCCGGGGGCATGATGCACGAATTCCTTCGACTAAAGTTACGCAATTTAAAAGAGTATATACTGTCCTCCTGCCAGATCGTATGTATGGTAATTATGAGTTAGTAAATAGAATTATATTCTATTAGCTGTATTGTAAATTTTTGTAATTACTGTTTGCCGTGAGAAACCTAGATAGCCAGGTTTTTGCCCGGAGCTCGTCCTGCTATTGCACTCTAAAAGAGATGTTATTTTTTGAATTCAGCTCTCGAAGGGAGGAAATCCTGCTCTCTGCAGTCGACAATCAATGGGGGAAATTCTTTTCAACCACCAAGTTTCAGTATGCAAGTAAATAGTTGGCAATGGGCAGTTGGCAAAAAAAATCAAAAATCAAAAATCAAAAATCAAAAATCAAAGTTCAAATACCTGATACCTGATACCTGATACCTGATACCTGATACCTGATACCTGATACCTGATACCTGATACCTGATACCTGATACCTGATACCTGATACCTGATACCTGATACCTGATACCTGATACCAATGCATCATGCTACCTTCAGCTCAATGTCTACAGTAGTGCCGTCGCCGGGGCCAGACCGGATGTCCAGCCTTCCTTCAAGGTAATCTACCCTGTTCCGGATATTTTTTATCCCGGCGCCTTTGCCCGGCTGATGCTCCGGGTCGAAGCCGATCCCGTTGTCCTCTACGGTGATCAGGAACCGCTCCCCGTTTTGACTGCATTGAAGCAGAATATGGCTGGCCCGCGCATGCTTAACGATATTGGACAACAATTCCTGGATGATACGATAGATGTGCAGCTGCTTCAACCTATCGATACCCGGATCAATATCCAAGGCCTGGAAATCGATCTCTAGTCCGTCCTTAGCGTAAAAATTGCAAAGATCTTTGAGCCCGGTAACCAGCCCGAACTCAAGCAGCGACTGCGGCATCAGGTTGCGGGCAACCCTGCGAAGTTCTACTACAGAGTGGTCCAGCTGCCCCATGATCCTGTTGAACGGTTCTTTCGTCGCTGGCGGCAGGTTATTATTTGCCCAGGAAGAGAAATTGATCTTTACCCCGGAAAGCAGGCCGCCTACGCCATCATGCAAATCTCTTGCAAGCCGCTCGCGCTCGCGCTCTTCACCTTCCAGCATCGATAAGGTAACCGTAAGCTGCTGCTGCTGCGCCATTTCCTTTAATTGCTGATGATGGTTGACGGCCTCTTGCTCAAGCAGTTTCTTGTTGCTTTTATAGTAGAAATAGTAAAAGGTGGCGAACGCCAGCAGGAGGAGACAGGCGCTGGCCAGAACAATGTTAAACAGACGATTCTTACTGGCGTTCAGTGCGGCTTGTGCGTTGGCTGCTTTCAAAGTGGCCACCTGTTTTTCCGATCTGGCGGCATTATAGCGGGCTTCTATTAGGTTGATATTGTCTTTGAATTTACTGGCATTCAGGCTGTCGTTCAAGCCGCCATACAGCATCTGGTAGTGGTAGGCTGCAGCATAGTCTTTGAGGCCGGCGTAGATCAATGCAAATTTTTGATAGACCTCCAACCTGTTCTGATCCAGCTCCATATTCCGCGTATCGGAGGAAAGCGCTGTCAACACGGTCAGGGCCCTGCCATAATTCCGGGTTTCCATCAGGCAATCGAGCTTATAAAAATTCAGCTCGTCGATGAAATAGGTCTTCTGCGGTCCGCTGGCTTTCGCGATAGCCTTGTCAAAGCTGCGTATTGCCTCTTTATACTGCTGTTGCCCTTTAAGATAAAGCCCTTCCAGCATGTAATAGCCCGAATAGTGATCTGAATCAGGATATTTAAACAGAATGGCTTTGATCGCACTCAGCGTTTCCTTTACCTTATCCCATTTTTTGAGCAGCACATAGTTTTCGCCGACGCGCTTATAGGCTGCGATCAAACGGCTTTCCGCTCCCAGGCGGAGCAGCATGGGTATGGCTTTGTCAAAATAAGTCTCTGCCTTTTCGTTCTGGTCAAGGTTCATAAAGGCTACGCCAACGCCCACATAGTGGGTGGCAAGCGACGCCGAATCGCCGGCCTGCTCGGCCAGTGGAATTGCTTTGGTAAGCATTAGTCTTACATAGCCTTCGTCATCGTCGGCCTTTTGCCGTAACACTGCCCTGCAGCTCCAGGCAAAGGAACGAACACTGAACGCTTCCTTAAACGGCGACCCGGCCAGTCCTTTCTCTACTTTTTCGTATAAGGCCTCGCTTTGTTCCGATGCGCCGGTCGCAAACAAGTAATAGGCTTCCGTTGCATTGGCTACCTGGGTCAGGAAAGGGCTGGCGATGCCCAGTTTCCGCCCCTGCGCGATATAGGCTTTGGTCTTTAAGGTATCCTTGGGTATCCAGAAGGTGGCCAGCTGAAGCGCGATACGTGCCTTGAAGCTATCGCTGGCAGGCTGGTCCAGCAATTGCTGCATGCTGTCGGCGTAATGTGGCGCATACAGGTAGTACTGCGCCTGAGCAGTCGTGTAGCTCCATAGCAGCAGCGCGAGGATAATTGATCTGGCAGACATGATATCAAATGAAGGTTTAAATGGCGCCGGAACGCATGGCCGTTTGTATTCGCATATCATTGCCGTCCATCACGCACCGGTTATGCAGGCAGGCAGGAATACCGGGAGAATCGGGCGGTGGCGGCATCGTATTTGTTATATACGTTATGTTGTTGCAAGGTACAGATTATTTGTTGTACCGGGCCCTGAATAACATTTTCAGCGATTTTGTGGGTGCTTAATGTGCATCGGAATGTATATCAAGGCTCGTTTCTTTTTGGGCCTTTCCTGTATCAGGGCCAATGATCGTTACGGGTATGCAGCTGTAGAAAAAGAGCGCTGCTGCCACAAGGCAACAGCGCTCTGCTATCGGTAAGGATATAAAGCTTATTTATCCCATTCGGTGGCCGGTATTTCCTCTACCGGCTCCGATGTATCGTTGACGCCAGGGTTGATCGGGTTACCGGCGCTATCAACGCCGCCTGTCTGTCCGCCGTCGTAATACTGTCCTCCCGTTGCGCCCAGGTCGCCGCAATTATTGAAGTCGGCGGGTTCCACAAACTTCTCTTTGCTGTTGATGCCGGTTTTATTATCGGCAAGTACCTTTTTGAAAAAGTAGGCCCATATCGGTAGCGCGGCGGCAGCGCCTTGGCCTTGCCCCGTACTGCTAAAACGCAGGAAGCGGTCGTCGCAGCCTACCCAGGCGCCGGCCAGCAACTGCGGGGTATAGCCGATAAACCAGGCATCGGCCTGGTTATTGGTCGTACCAGTCTTTCCAGCCATCTCGCCGCTGAGGCCGTAGCGGTAGCGAAGCCTTTTAGCTGTACCGATCTCGGTAACGCCTTTCATCATCAGCACCATTTTGTAAGCGGTCTGTGCATTAATGATCTCTCTTTGCACCGGGATAAAGCTTTCCAGGGGGTTACCGTTCTTATCCTCTATTTTGGTAATAAAAATGGGTTGGGTATTGATACCGCGGTTGGGGAACATGGTATAGGACCACAGCATTTCGTACAGCGATATGTCCGAAACACCCAGGGCAATGGAAGGTACCTGTTCGATATTGCTGCTGATGCCGCATTTGTGCGCAAAATCGATAAATGAGTTGATGGTTACCTGGTTGAGCAGGTACAATGAGGCGTTGTTGACTGAAAGCGCCAAGGCCGATTTCATCGACATATTGCCATACTTGGCGCCACCGGCATTATAGGGTTTCGACTGGCCGGCAAATACCTGCGGCGCTGTGCTTACGGAGCTGCAGGGAGAGTAGCCATTGTCGACGGCAAGGGTATAGAGCAGCGGCTTGATCGTAGAGCCTACCTGTCGTTTGGTGCCAATATTCACGTGGTCGTACTGAAAATACTCGTGGTCTATACCGCCTACCCAGGCCTTTACTTCGCCGGTATAGGGATCCATGGCCATAAAGCCGGCCGAAAGAAAGGCTCTCATATATTTGATCGAGTCCAGGGGCGAAAGGGTGGTATCCTTCATGTGATCCTTGGTTTCCCAGGTGAACACCCGCATGTGTACCGGCTTATTGAACTCTTTCATAATATCCGATTCGCTCATGCCATCTTCTTTGAGCGCCAGGTAGCGGTCGGAGCGCTGCACCAGACTCTTCAAGGCTTCTTTTGGTTTGCCCTTTTGCCATATGGTGCCGTTCTTGATCTGCGGTTGGGCGGCAAAGGCGCTTTGAAGATCTTTCATGTGCTGGGCCACGGCTTCTTCGGCGTAGCGTTGCATGCGCGGGTCGATCGAAGTATAAATACGAAGCCCGTCTTTATACACATCATAGTTATCGCCATTATCCTTTTTATGTACCTTACACCATTTTTTTACTTCCTGTTCTACTACCTGGCGGAAGTAAGGCGCCGGGCCTTCATGGTTGTCGAGGCGCTGGTAAGTAAGCTTCAGCGGTGTTTGCTTGGCTTCCGACGCTGTTGCGGAGTTGACGTAACCATATTTTTCCATCTGATCGATCACCGTATTCCTGCGGGCCAGTGCCTTTTCTGGGTTCCGGCGGGGATTGTAAATGGTGTTGCCTTTGAGCATACCTATCAGTACGGCCGCTTCTTCGATGCTGAGCTTGTCCGGCGTTTTGCTGAAGAAGGTAAGCGCCGCATTCTTAATACCATAAGTATTGTCGCCGAAGGGCACCGTATTCAGGTACAAAGTGATGATCTCATTCTTGGTCAGGTTTTTTTCCAGCTTTACCGCCACCACCCATTCTTTCAGCTTTTGCACCACGCGTACCAGCTTATTGGATGCCCGGTTGTCGTTGAACAAGTTGAGCGCCAGCTGCTGTGTGATCGTGCTGCCGCCACCTTTGCTGCCCATAAATACCACGGCGCGCATTACTGCTACGCCGTCGATGCCGGAGTGATCGGCAAAGCGCTCATCTTCCGTGGCAATGAGGGCGTTGAATACATTGGGCGATATCTCGGAATACTTGGAGTTGGAACGGTTCTTGATGTAATATTTTCCCAGAAGGCTGCCATCGGCAGCATATACTTCGGAAGCAACCGCGCTTTCGGGATTTTCCAACTCCTTCATGGAAGGCATATATCCCAGCCAGCCCAGGCTTATAGCGGTGATCAGGAGAATGAATGCGGCCAATCCTGCAAAGAAGATTCGCCAGATAATTTTAACAGACCTCGACATAATAAATAATAACGGGAAAGAAACCGGCCGTTGCAGCAAAGGCCTGCTTTCCAGGTGTAAAAAAAGGAATTTTTAGCCATTATGACAAGGAAAATGGCTTTCTGCACAAAGCCGGGCTGAAGTTTTAACAAATAACGCGGAGTATCTTTGCCGGTGGAAAACAATACCGGACTTCATGAGTTACAGTTCCATAGGAAAAATAACAGGTACCCATGGCCTTGACGGCAGGGTAGTGCTGCACCACCAGCTCGACGACAAGCAGATATGGAATAAGCTGCCACATATTTTTATCGAGCTGCGCCGGGAAAGCTACATTCCGTATTTTATTGAGGAACGTAAAGTGACGGGTCCCGATGAAGTATTGCTGAAGCTGGATGAAGTGGACTCTGTCGAGCTGGCCCGTTCATTGAGCGGGAAGCAGGTATACCTGGAGGACAGTGTTTTCAATAAATTAAAGCCCAAGGCAGTATCTGCCAATATGATCGGCTTTCGCATCGCAGATCGCAAAGTGGGGGAGCTGGGCATTATCGACGACCTGTTTGAAACGCCCGGACAGGTACTGGCTACGGTACAATATAAGGGGCGGGAAGTAATGATACCGCTGGTCGATGCCACGATAGTAGGCATCGATGTTGCCCGTAAGCTCGTGCAGGTTGACCTGCCCGACGGCCTGCTGGAAGTATACCTGTAGCTATATTTCCCCCCTGTATGCCTTGCTGATGACCTCGGCTTTGCTATTCACATGCAGCTTACGATAGATATTCTTGATATGGAACCGGACGGTATCCATCGACATGCTTAGCTTATCGGCAATCAGCTTATAGCTGAGCCCCTCGGTGAGGGCTTCCACGATCTGCTTTTCCTTAGGGGTCAATCCTTCGGTCTTATATTTCTTCTCGGGAATAAAGTAGTTCATCACCTTGCGCGCGATAGACGGCGACATGTAGCTGCCTCCTGCTTTGATTTCCAGTATGGCTTTATAAATCTCGGGCATGGGCGTGCCTTTGAGCGCATAGCCGGTGGCGCCGGCACATATCGACTGGAATATCTTGTCGCTGTCGCTGAATACCGTAAGCATAATGATATCGGTGTCGGGAAACAGGGTGCGTATCATTTTGATGCCTTCGATGCCGTTCATGCCCGGCAGGCCTATATCGTTTAATACCACATCGGGTGGCTGCTTGATATTGCCCTGGGCAAAGAAGGCTTCCATGCTATCTACTGCCAGCACGGCTTCCACATCCTCCATTCCTTCCAGGTATTCTTTCAGGTTAAGCCTGATGTCTTCCACATCTTCGATGATCGCGATATTCAGTTTCTTGCTGCTGTTCATGGTTCTTTAATTTATGCCTTGGTCAATTGCTCACCTCGATGGTAAATTGATCGTCTCCCGAATGTACGGTCAGCCGGGCGCCTACCCTGGTCGCACGCATGCGCATATTGCTCAGCCCCTGGCCGGTCGATTGTTCGTTGCTCAGCTCCCCGGCTTTGTTATTGGTGATCTTTAGCCTGAAGTGCCGGTCGGTGATCTGGTAAGCAATATCCACACGGCTAGCCTTGCTGTGCTTGGCGATATTGTTGACCGCCTCCTTAAAGATAAGGTAGATCTCGCCGCGGGTATCCGAAGATATCGGCTGGTTCAGATCGGTCCCGGATAATACAAAGTTAACATCTATTCCCAAAGGAAAGAGCATTTCTTCGGCATGTTCGCGCATACGATCGAGCAGGTTGCCGGCAAAATCATTGCGCGAATCTATGGTCCACAGCACATCGCTCATTGAAGCTACGGCATTGCGGCTAAGCTCGGCGATCTTTTCCAGCTTGGCATTACGTTGCTCTTCGGTATTGCGGCTATAACGCAGGTTGTCGGAAAACATGGTGATCCGCGTGAGCAGGCTGCCCACCTCGTCGTGCAGGTTGCTGGCGATCTTCATGCGAAGGTGCAGGATATTCTTAAAGCCCTGGTATTTGATCTGGTAGGCCGTATAGAAAATCACCGCGAGGCCCAGCAGCAGCAGAGCAAAGAACCACCAGGTCCTGTAAAAAGGCTGGATAACTTTTACCAGGAAGGTCAGCACATTTGCCGAAGAGACGCCTCTTGGGTTGATCGCCTTCACATCGATGGTATAGCTGCCGTAGGGAATGCCGCCCAGGTTGAGGGTATGGCGGTCGTCGAGCGTGACCCACTTGTCGGAAACTTCCCTGATGCGGTAGCTGTAAGTATTGCGTAGCGGATCGCTGTAATCGGTGCAACCAAAGTGAAGTTCCAGCAACAGGTCCGAAGGTTTTTTTACGATGGTATTATCTGTGGCTGCCTTGTTGCGCATGAGCTGAATACTCTGTGTCCTGTCGTTCCAGCCCGAAATGCCGGATACAAATACCTTAAAGGGTTCGGGCTCACTGAACTCCGCCGGGTCGAAAGAAGTGATGCCATTGATGCTGCCGAAATACATTTCGCCGCTGGCGGTGGTAAGAAAGGAATTCTGGTTGAACTCATTGGAGCTGAGCCCGTCTTCTTCAAAATAGTTGGAGAAGGAACGCCGGTCCTTACGATAGCGGTCGAGGCCGTTAAACGTGCTGATCCAAAGAATATTGCTGTCCTTTTGCTGCGGTATTATGGCATATACCACCTCATTGCTGAGCCCGTCCTGCCGGCGGATAAACCGTACCGATTTCAGGTCGGGCGATACCACATTGATGCCGCCACCGTTGGTACCCAGCCAGATATAGCCTTGCTTGTCGCGCTGAACAAAGAGAAGATCGTTGTTGCTCAGAGCCGGTTTTGTCCGGGTATTCAGCTGGTGCAGGATACCGCGTAAAGGGTCTACAATAAACAAGCCGGCAACGGTGCCTACGTAAAACAGGTCTTCATTGTCGCTGGCAGCAATGTAGCGGACCCTGTTGCCCACATCGAAGCCATCGTTGCGATGCAGCAGCATTGTATTGGCCACCGGATCGTAAGTAGCCAGGCCATTGCCGCAGCCCAGCCACAGCCGGCCCTTGTTGTCCTGTACAATAGCGTAGATACCGCCGATCGGGTCCTTCTTAAGATTGACCATGTAGTCGAGCGTTTCAAATATCTTTTTCCGCTTGTTGAAGCGCAGCAGCTGCTCTGCGTCAAAGCCCAGGTAAATATAATTGCTCTCCGTTTCCGGCAGCAGGGTATGGGGCGTTACCGGGCCGGCATAAGCCCTGGGATTGCTCTGGATTACGGCGTCGCTATTACGCATATAGGCATGCCAGTCCCTGGTTTGGCTGGAGTAGTGCCAGAGGCCGTTGTAAGACGATACATAGAGGTCGCCGTTATCATCTTCAATGATCTTGCGGGTGCTCACACGGTCGGGGAAGCTGTATAGTCCTTTGTTAAAGCGTTCGGCCCTGTCTTCTGCTTTGATCAACCCCTTGTTGGTTGCGATCCAGATGATATCGTGCTCGTCTACAAAAAGAGAATGGTAATTTTTGCCTTCGAAAATGTCGGGGTATTTTTTGGAAAATTCAATGACCTTACCGCTCTGCAGGTCGATCACAAAAAAAGTATAGTTATTGCAAAGCAAGTAGAGCCTTTTATCCCGCAGCACGGCTTGTAGAATGCCATAGGGCAGCGCATCGATCTTCTTTTTCAACTCCGGCGGGAAAGCACTTTTGAGGCTGTGGCCATCCAGCAGCGACAGCTTACCTGAGCTGTTGTTTAGCAGCAGGGTATTGCCGGACCTGGCCAGGTAGGTAAAAGGTCCTCCTGCATTCGCCTCGGTCAGCATCTTCATGCTCCCGTTGCCAGGGTCGATCCGGTAGAGCCAGCCGTTGTTGACCAGCAGGTGGCCATCCATGGCGATGATCTGCCCCACGGCGCGGCCGGTGTCTGCCATCCGGCACAGGAGCCGCAGCCGGTTCTGTGCATCGATCCGGGCTATATAGCCTTGCCCGAAAGATATGTAAGCGGTGCTGGTGCCGGGATCGACAAAAATATGGTGGGCACGGCTTATCGCCCATTCCCGGTCGGCGGGCACAGCGGCCAGCACCGCCGAAGTGGTCAATGTGGCGAGGTCGACGGCAAAGAGACCGGCATCGGTGCCCACAAGCATCTGTTGCCGGGCTTCATACAAGGCCAGGCTGGAAATATGCCTGTTGGCGAGAGGACCGGTAACCCGGGTGAAGGTATAGCCGTCATAAATATTCAGGCCATTGTGTGTGCCTATCCACATAAGGCCGCGGCTGTCTTTTTCCACTACATTAATATCGTTGCCGTTAAGCCCGTCCCGCCCGTCGTACAGTACCGATTTGGCAAAAGCACCTCCGGGGCCGGCGCATAAAAGCAACAAGCCCAGAACAAAAGTTACAGCCGCATGAATGCCTGATCCTGCCTTGTTTATCCTTTTCGTAAAACAATAACCCATGCCGGAGGCTAAGATAATAACTTTCGGGGCAGGCTGTATCAAATAAAAATAGCCTTATGGGAACGGCCTTGCAGGAATACAGCATCAGGTGGTATGCCCGCCTGCTTGCAACAAAGCGCTGCCCAACTCAATGGGCAGCGCTCCGGGATATGTTTGTCGCTTAATTGATCGTCTTGATCAGTTCCGATACAATGGCAGCCAGCTTAGGTGCTGCGGCATTGGCGGCCTGCAGCACTTCTTCATGAGTAATCACATTGAGCTCGTCGCGGATGCCGAGGTCGGTAATAATGCTGGCGGCAAATACCTTCATGCCTCCGTGTATCGCCACGATCACTTCGGGTACGGTGCTCATGCCTACGGCATTGCCACCGATCACATGCAGCCAGTGGTATTCGGCACGGGTTTCAAAAGTGGGCCCCTGCAGGCCCACATAGACACCTTCGTGTACCGGTATTTCCAGCCTGCGGGCTATATCCCTGGCCTTGGCCAGCAAGCCCAGGTTATAGGGTTCGCTCATGTCGGGGAAGCGGGTGCCCAGGCGATCGTCGTTTTTACCGCGCAGCGGGTGTTCGGGAAACTGGTTGATATGATCGCGGATGAACATGATATCGCCCACCTTGAACCCGGGGTCCATGCCACCGGCGGCATTGGACACGATAAGGGTTTCCACACCCAACGCCCTCATTACTCTTACAGGAAAAGTTACCTCCTGCATGCTGTAGCCTTCGTAATAATGGAATCTGCCGGCCATCAGCATTACCTGCCGACCCTTCAATGTACCGAAGATAAGCTTGCCCGCATGTCCCTCAACCGTGCTGTGAGGAAAATTGGGGATATCGGAATAAGGGATCTCTACCTCGGCTTCTACCACCCTGGCGAGGTCGCCCAGGCCGCTGCCCAGGATAATACCCGCAATGGGCGTCTGTTTGATCTTGCTTTGTATGAATGCAGCGGTTTCCTGTATTTGTTCAAAGGACATTGAAGGATACGGTTTTTTTAAAAAATGGCTGCAAAGATAATTTTAAATCCATATGAAATACCGTTGCCGCGAATATTAACCTTTTGCTCTTATTGGACGGCTTAAAGGAGAATATCATTGTGCGGTTTCTGTACCTGGATCACGACGGCATCGTCGTTCTGAGGTAACTCGGAAGGATACTTCTGCTCCATATTCTCCATGGCTGCCTTCCGTTTCAGCAGCTGCTCCACCAGTTGCTTCATATTTTTCCCGGCAATGTGCAGGATGCTGTTCTTGAGGCGGATGGCCGCCAGCATGCGGGCGACTATGAGCAGGAGCAGCGCGAGGACCAGGCCGGCTCCCCTCACCATCCAGTGCAGCGCCTTCAGGTCTTCCGGCTTATAGCGTTCGCCCAATGCAGTATCGTGTTGCAGCTGGCTGAGGTAATAAAAAGGATAAAGCTTATCGGCAAAGAGCACGAAGGCGATGCAGCCCAATACGAGCAGCCAGCAAAGGATCTCCATGAAGACGATGATGCCGGTATGGAACAGGCGTTTGGCGGCCGGCTTGCGCAGCGATGTGGCCATGGGATCAATGAGCGCCACCTGTTCCTTAACGGTCTTTTTCTGTTCCTGGAAATCCCGGATCAGGTCTTCCTGCAAATTGAGCGGTTTCATGACAATGCGTATAAAAGATGAAGGGTTACAGTGGCGAAAGTATTTATAGTCGCCATAAAAATCAAATGAAACGTTAAGAAGTTTTGCACATTAACGGTTGCTGAAAACAGGGCCGCGGCCTTGGTTAGCGACCGGTTAAGGGCCGGTGAGTACCAGCTTACTCTTTTTTTTCAAAAATGAACGTTCATTCATTTTTTTGCTTAATATTGTTGTATGGACAAAAAGCAGGCCATTCTCAAAAGTGTATTGAAGCTGGTCAACCGTGAAGGATTCTATCACCTGAACATGAAAAAGATTGCGCAGGAAGCCGGCGTAGCAGCCGGAACCATTTACCTGTACTTTAAAGGAAAGGAAGACCTGATCAATGCATTGTATGGCATGATCGTGAATGAGTTTAACCAGAATGTGCTCGAGGGCTACGACGATGGCAAGCCGGTAAAGGCCAATTTCTTCAATATGATCGATCTGGCGATAGACTTCTATCTGGCTGAGCCGGACAATTTCAGTTTTATTGAGCAATACACCTATGCCCCTTTTTTATTCAAAGAAAACCAGGATGAAAATTTTACCCTGCTCCTGCCCATTTATAAGATGATGCGGGAGGGAAAAAAGCAAGGTGTGATCCGGAACATTCCCGATGCCATTTTGTTAGCTCTGATCCATGGACCCATGAATACGATCATTAAGCTGCACCTGGCGCACAAGACCGATCTGAATAAGAAAGGCGCCAAGCAAAAGTTCCACGAAGCAGTATGGCAGGCGATCAGTGTGTGATGGAGCGGGTATCAAGTACTATGTATCAGGTCTCAAGTACTATGTATCCAAATTCTAAATTCCAATACCCAATACTTAATACTCAATACCCAATACTCAATACCCAATACCCAATACTTAATACCTAATACTTAATACTTAATACCTGACTCTTAATACTTAAATCTCAAATGAATCGGATCATTAAAAAAGTAGCCGTGCTGGGGTCCGGGGTAATGGGCAGTCGTATTGCCTGCCATTTCGCCAATATAGGACTGGAGGTATTGCTGCTGGACATTGTACCCAAAGATGCGCCCGAAGGCGATGGCAAGGCCCGCAACAAGATCGTGAACGATGCGCTGGCCTTCGCCCTTAAATCCAACCCTTCGCCCATCTATAGCAAATCCTTTGCGAAAAGAATAAGCACCGGTAACCTGGACGACGATCTGCCCCGCATTAAGGACTGCGATTGGGTGATCGAGGTGGTGATCGAAAGGCTCGACATCAAAAAGAAGGTGTTTGCCAATGTAGAGCAGTACCGCAAGCCGGGCTCGCTCATTACTTCCAATACTTCCGGTATTCCGATACACCTGATGGCCGAAGGCCGCAGCGAAGATTTCAGGAAGCACTTTTGTGGAACGCACTTCTTTAATCCGCCGCGTTATCTCAGGCTGCTCGAGATCATTCCCACTACCGACACGAATAAGGAAGTGATCAGTTTCCTGATGCATTACGGTGAAAAATTCCTCGGTAAGACGACCGTGCAGGCCAAGGATACGCCAGCGTTCATTGGCAACCGTATCGGGGTCTTCAGCATGATGAGCCTGTTGCAATATGTGGAAAAGACCGGGATGACCGTTGAAGAGGTAGACAAGCTAACGGGGCCCGTAGTGGGCCGTCCCAAATCGGCCACCTTCCGTACCGCCGATGTGGTGGGAATCGACACGCTGGCCCTGGTAGCCAACAGCCTGGTAGAAAATGTACCGGATGACGAAGCAAAAGGGATGCTGAAAGTACCGGCCTTCGTCAACAAAATGATTGAGAACAAATGGCTGGGTAGCAAGACCGAGCAAGGTTTCTTTAAAAAAGTAAGAGGGGAGGGTGGCAAAAGCGAGATCCATGCACTGGATCTGAAGACCCTGGAATATAAACCTTCCCAGAAAGTGAAGTTTGCCGTGCTGGAAGCCACCAAACCTGTCGACGACCTGCGGCAGCGGTTGCGCATGCTCATCGCCGCAAAAGATAAGGCCGGTGATTTTTACCGCGCCACACTGTTCCCGCTTTTTGCTTATTCCAGCCACCGTATACCCGAGATCTCCGACGAGCTGTACAAGATCGACGATGCTATTAAGGCCGGTTACGGCTGGGAGCTCGGACCCTTCGATACCTGGGATGCACTGGGCGTTGAAGCTACCATAAAAGCAATGGAAGAGGCCGGCAATAAGCCTGCACAGTGGGTATACGATATGCTGTCGGCAGGAAACACTACGTTCTACAAGATAGAGAATGGCCATCGCCTGTATTACGATATTCCTACAAAATCATACCAAGTCATTCCGGGCACCGAAGAATTTATATTGCTGGAGAACATACGCGAAAGCAAGACGGTATGGAAGAACAGCGGCACTACAATCACCGACATCGGCGATGGTATCCTGAACCTGGAATTCCATACCAAGATGAACAGTATCGGCGGTGAGGTGCTGGAAGGTATCAACAAGGCGATAGACCTGGCTGAGAAAGAATACAAAGGCCTGGTGATCTCCAACGAAGGCGGCAATTTCAGCGCCGGCGCCAATGTGGGCATGATCTTCATGATGGCTGTAGAGCAGGAATACGATGAGCTGGACTTTGCTATACGCCAGTTTCAGAATACCATGATGCGTGTCCGCTATTCTGCTATACCCGTAGTAGTGGCTCCGCACAATATGGCATTAGGCGGCGGCTGTGAAATGTGCCTGCATGCCGATAAGGTAGTGGCGCATGCCGAAGCCTATATCGGCCTGGTGGAGTTTGGTGTAGGACTGATACCGGGCGGGGGTGGCTCCAAGGAGTTTGCTGTACGGCTCTCCGATTCTCTGCATGAAGGCGATGTAGCGCTCAATACCTATCGCGACCGTTTCCTTACCATAGGTCAGGCCAAGGTATCGACCTCGGCAGAAGAAGCCTTTGAATTGGGCTACCTGCGTAGAGGCCTGGATAAGGTAGTGATCTCACGCAACCGGTTGCTGGCCGAGGCCAAGGCCGAATGCCTGGAAATGGCTAACGCCGGCTATGTGCAGCCTGCACACCGCAAGGATATTAAAGTGCTGGGCAAGCAGGCGCTGGGCCTGGCTTACCTGGGCGCCAACTCCATGTTTACCGGCAATTATATCAGCGAGCACGATGTAAAGATATCGCAGAAGCTGGGCTATGTGCTGGCCGGCGGGGACCTTTCCCAGCCCACTGAGGTGAGCGAGCAATACCTGCTCGACCTGGAGCGCGAAGCCTTCCTGAGCCTGACGACCGAAAAGAAAACCCTGGAAAGGATACAGTCTATTCTGAACGGCGGAAAAGTACTTAGAAATTAGTTATCAGACGTTAGATATTAGATGCTAGACATTAGATACCAGATAAAACCATAACCTTTTGATGTGCCTGTATAAACGGTATTCATCTTTTTAAAACAAAATGTTATGCATAAACTCGGGGATATGAAAATCTGGAACAAGGCTATCGACATATGCGTAGATGTGTATAAGGCGACGGCCCATTTCCCGCCAACAGAGACTTATGGGCTTACTGCTCAGATAAGGCGGTCATCTGCTTCTATTCCCTCTAATATCGCGGAAGGCGCCGGTCGAAATTCAAATAAAGAATTCATACACTTTCTCGGTATAGCGACCGGATCGGCTTATGAGCTGCAAACGCAGGTTATTATTTCAGAGAAGTTACATCTGATCAACGCCGAGCAATCTGAATATCTGACACACAATATCAATGAACTGCTAAAAATGACTTATGCCTTCAAGGAAAATATCAAGAACAGAACGCTATAACATCGTAAAAAGAAAAGACGGAAGGAGACAGGACAATACGATCCCAATGTCTAATATCTAATGTCTAACATCTAACATCTAAAAAATCAAATGAACGCATATATCGTAACCGGCTTCAGGACAGCCGTGGGCAAAGCGCCCCGCGGAGGCTTCCGTTTCACCCGCCCCGATGTACTGGCTGCTGACGTGATCAAACACCTGATGGCCTCGGTACCGCAGGTGAGAGCCGAACAGGTCGACGACCTTATCGTAGGCAATGCCATGCCGGAAGCGGAGCAAGGGCTCAACTTCGCCCGTTTTGTATCCCTCATGAGCTTCGATACCGACAAAGTATCGGCCGTGACTGTGAACCGCTACTGCGCCTCGGGACTCGAAACGATCGCTATCGCTGCAGCCAAGATCCATAGTGGGTTGGCACATTGTATTATTGCCGGCGGTTCCGAAAGCATGAGCCTTATTCCCATGGGGGGATGGCGGGTGGTACCCGATGCCGATACAGCCCTGGCACATCCCGATTATTACTGGAATATGGGCCTGACTGCCGAACAGGTGGCCAAAGAATATAAAGTAAGCCGTGAAGACCAGGATCAATTTGCCTTGCATTCTCATCAAAAGGCCCTGAAGGCATTGGCCGAAGGGAAGTTCAAAGACCAGATCGTGCCGGTGACTATACAGGAAACCTATGTGGGCGCCAATTGCGGTAAGAAAAAGACCCGGGAGTACGTGGTCGATACCGACGAAGGCCCGCGCGCCGATACTTCAACAGAAGCGCTGGCGAAGCTGAAGCCCGTGTTTGCCGCAGGTGGCAGCGTGACCGCAGGCAATTCTTCGCAGACCAGCGATGGTGCGGCTTTTGTGATGGTGGTCAGCGAGCAGTTCCTGAAAGAAAATAACCTCACACCGGTAGCGCGTATGGTTAGCTATGCCTCCGCCGGTGTGCCGCCCCGCATCATGGGTATCGGTCCTATAGAAGCCATTCCTAAAGCCCTTAAGGTAGCAGGTATGAAGAAGGATGATATCGACCTGATCGAGTTGAACGAAGCATTTGCCTCGCAATCGCTGGCGGTGATCAGGGAGCTGGGCCTGAATCCGGAGATCGTTAATGTTAATGGCGGTGCTATTGCCCTGGGACATCCTTTGGGTTGTACCGGCGCCAAGCTTACCGTACAAGTATTGAACGAGCTGAAGCGCCGCGAAAAGAAATATGGCATGGTAACCATGTGTGTAGGTACCGGGCAGGGCGCCGCCGGGATATTTGAGATGATGTAGCTTGAGTATTGGGTAGTGAGTAATGAGTATTGAGGCAGTAAGTAATAAGTACCAGCGTCAGGTGAATTTTCGCAATTAAAATTGTAAGAATATGCATAAGCTCAGCGATTTGAAGATATGGCACAAGGCCATTGATCTTGCGACACAAGTGTATGGTGCCACTGCTTACTTTCCTAAAGAGGAAACCTACGGATTAACTTCTCAAATCAGGAGATCAGCTGTTTCTGTTCCTTCAAATATTGCAGAAGGGGCGGGTAGAAATACAAATGGAGATTTTAAGCATTTTCTGGCTATCGCCAATGGTTCTTCGTACGAACTCCAAACTCAGATTATTATTGCCCAAAGACTGGAACTACTGGATACAGAGCGGTCAGCACTTTTATTGGATCGTCTGGATGATCTGCAGAAGATGAATTACCGACTTCAGCAAAGCTTATTGACTTAAAATAATTTTTAAAACCTTTTGGGTATTGGCAACGTAACATCTCAATACCCAATACCCAAATCTCAATACTAATATGAACGCAGCAATCAAAGGCGGCGAATTTCTGATCAAAGACACGAAAGCCGGAGATATCTTCATTCCCGAAGACTGGAACGAAGAACAACGTATGATTGCGGAAATGTGCCGCGATTTTCTGAAACAAAATGTCGATCCCAATCTTAACCGCATCGACGAGCAGGAAGAGGGCCTTATGCCTTCTCTCCTCGACAAAGCCGGTGAGCTGGGCTTGCTGGGCATGAGTGTACCCGAAGAATACAATGGTGTAGGAAAAGACTTCGTGACGTCCATGCTCACTACTGAGGTGCTGGGCGCAGGACATTCCTTTGCCGTGGCGCTTTCGGCCCATACGGGTATCGGAACCTTGCCTATCCTTTATTATGGCAACGAAGAGCAGAAGAAGAAGTATGTGAGCAAGCTGGCTACTGGCGAATGGAAGGGCTGCTATTGTCTTACCGAACCCGGAGCCGGATCGGATGCCAATTCCGGCAAAACCAAAGCCACGCTTTCTGCCGACGGCAAGCATTATATCCTCAACGGACAGAAAATGTGGATCACCAATGGCGGCTTTGCCGATATCTTTACGGTGTTTGCCAAGATTGACGACGATAAGAATCTGAGCGCCTTCATCGTCGAAAAAAGCTTTGAAGGTATATCGTTCAACCCCGAAGAGCATAAAATGGGTATTAAGGGCAGCTCTACCCGCCAGGTATTCTTCAACGATTGCAAGGTGCCGGTCGAAAATCTGTTGTCGACCCGGGAGAACGGTTTTAAGATCGCTGTCAATATCCTGAACCTGGGCCGTATCAAACTGGGTGGCGCGGCGCTCGGCGCTTCCAAAGAGGTGATCAGCAAAGCCGTCAATTATGCCGGCGAGCGGGAGCAATTCGGACGTCCTATTGCCAAGTATGGCGCGATCAAATACAAGCTTGCCGAACAAGCTATTCGTACCTATGCCTCGGAAGCTGCCGTATATCGCGCCAGCCAGAATATCGAAGATGCGACCAATGCTTACATTGCCGGTGGTATGGACGCCGCGCAGGCCAAGCTGAAGGGCACCGAGCAATTTGCCATTGAAGCGGCCATCATCAAAGTGCATGCCTCGGAGGTGCTGGATTATGTAACCGATGAAGGCGTGCAGATATATGGTGGCATGGGCTATAGCGCCGAAGCGCCTATGGATCGTGCCTACCGCGATGCACGCATCAACCGTATTTTCGAAGGAACCAACGAGATCAACCGCATGCTCAGTGTGGATATGATGCTGAAACGTGCCATGAAAGGCGAGCTCGACCTGATGGGCCCTGCACAGAAAGTGGCAGGCGAGCTGATGAGCATTCCCGACTTCGGGGCGCAGGAAGAAGGCCTTTTTGCCAAAGAGCATAGCTATATTTCCGGATTTAAAAAGGCGATCCTGATGACTGCAGGCGCCGCGGTACAGAAGCTTATGCAAAGCCTGAGCAAGGAGCAGGAAGTGATCCTGTACCTGGCCGATATGCTGATCGAGCTCTATGTAAGCGAGTCGGTACTGTTGCGTGTAGAAAAGCTTGCAGGTAGCGCCGGTGAAGAAGCGGCAAAAGAAAAGATAGCCATGGCAAAGGTCTATATTTTCGATGCTGCGCAACGCATCCATACCGCGGGTCGCAATGCGCTCAATGCATTTGCCGATGGAGATGAGCGCAGGATGATGATGATGGGACTGAAACGTTTTACCAAGACCGACGAATTGAATACGACCGAAGCACGCAGGAGTATTGCTGCGAAGCTGATCGAAGCCAATAAATATTGCTATTAAATAAGTAGCAGGCAGGAAGGCCACGGCTTTCCTGCCTGCTATTCTTCCGGCAAGGCGCCGCCGCTACCGGCAAGAAGCATGATGCATTTAGCCATTTTTACTAACCCAAAACAACAACAATGAAAAAGATCTGTACGCTTACCGCTACTGCGCTGGTGGCCTCTTCTATGGCTTTCGGCGGCAGCTTTCAACTAAATCTGCAGGGTATACGGCAAACCGCAATGGGCGGAACCGGTGTGGCCTGGCCATGGGATGCCTCTACTATCTTTTTTAACCCC
The DNA here is from genome assembly GCF_003545715.1 of Taibaiella koreensis. GTDB lineage: Bacteria > Bacteroidota > Bacteroidia > Chitinophagales > Chitinophagaceae > Taibaiella > Taibaiella koreensis. The sequence goes on along the minus strand of NZ_QVNU01000005.1, from coordinate 424,383 downwards.
GGTGGGCTGTCGCGGCTAAATGGCATACAGGCCTATGGTAGTGTCAATATTGTTACTCCCAATGTGAAGTATGTGCAAACGCCTACCGGCGGTTATTCTGCCAGTTCCGAGACGCATACGACCACTCCCTTTGCTGTGTACGTTGGCGGGCCTATAAAGAAAGGAAGCAAGATAGGCATAGGCCTGGGCATCTACACTCCTTTTGGTAATAAGCTGGATTGGGGCAATAGCTGGACCGGACGGTATGTAGTGGAGTCGATCAGTCTGCAAAGTTTCTTTTTCCAGCCAACGGTAAGCTATGCGGTCAACGATATGATCTCTGTAGGCGCCGGTTTTGTATATGCCCGGGGAACAGTCGATATTACGAAGGCTGTACCAGTACAGGATATCAACGGCAACGACGGGCAGGCCAAGCTGAAAGGCGGCGCCAATGGCTACGGCTTCAATGTGGGCGTACAGATCAAAGCGACCGATGACCTGCAGTTCGGCATCTCTTATCGCTCCAAGGTAAATATGAAAGTAAATGAAGGAGACGCGACCTTTACCGTACCCGGATCGCTGGCCGGCAATTTTCCCAATACCACCTTTGATTCGAAACTGCCGCTGCCCGAAATACTGACGGTAGGATTGGGTTATAAATTTACCAGCGACCTTATGGTACAGGCTGACGTCGTGTTTGCCGGCTGGAAGACTTACGACTCTCTGAGCTTCGATTTTGCTGAAAACAAAGCGGTACAGGATACACACGATCCCCGTTCTTATAAGAATACGGTTGCCTTCCGGTTGGGAGCGCATTATCAGATCGCCGACCAGTTTGCGATTATGGCCGGAGGCGCCTATGATCCTACGCCCACACGCGACAACCTGCTGTCGCCCGATGCGGTAGATGGCAACAGGCTTACCTTGTCCTGTGGCGCTACCTATCAGCCCTTGCCTCGGCTTAGCATAATGGCGGCCCTGAATTATACCACCACACCGAGGAGAGATGTAACCTACGATCCGGCCAATTTCAGGGGTGCTTACCAGATCAAGAGCCTGCTGCCTGCTATCGGTATCTCTTATACTTTTTAACCGCTAATCCAACCAACAATGAAAAAATCATATCTCTTCATAGCGGCCTCTGCTGCATTGCTTACCTTCTCCTGTAAATCCAAGATCGATCCCGATACACCTTCGGCTGGTTCGGCCGACTTTTCTGTCTATGTTGCCATGGGCAATTCGCTTACGGCCGGCTTTGCCGATGGCTCGCTCTATCGCAGCGGACAGGAAAATTCGTACCCCAATATGCTTGCCGGGCAATTCAAACTCGTAGGCGGCGGAGATTTCAAGCAACCGCTACTGCCCGGCGAATCGGGCTGGCCCATTGCACCGGCTGCCGGCCGCTTACCCAAGCGCGTGCTGGATCTGGTAACGGATTGCAAAGGGGTTACATCGCTGGGACCGAAGCTCTACTCCGGTGTGCCCGATACGGCCGGCAGCGCTACCAATATCGCCGCCGGTGGCCCTTACAACAATGTAGGTATACCGGGTATCCGTTGCATCGATTATGATGTGGCAGGCTATGGCCTGGCCAATCCCTATGCCGGCCGTTTCTTTTCCAGCCCTATGCAACGTCCTTTGGATGCCGCATTGCAACCCGTACCCACCTTCTTTACCCTTTGGCTGGGCGCCAACGATGTGCTGGGCTATGCTACAGCCGGGGGCGAAGGCGCCAACGGCGGCATCAACCTGACCGACATCTCTCCGCTACCTGCTTTTACGGCTACTTACAATAAGGTGGTAGGCGCAATCGTGACCAGCGGCAGAAGCCCTAAAGGCGTCCTGATCAATATACCCGATGTGACCACTATTCCTTATTTCACTACCATCAATCCTAAAGGTCTTGTATTGGATGCGACGCAGGCTGCACAATTGAGCGCAGCCTATGCCCCATTGGGTATCTCTTTTACTGCAGGGGCCAACTACTTTATTATCGAAGATGAGGCGGCTCCCGGTAACCTCAGGCAGATCAAGGCCGGCGAATACCTGCTGATCACTACCCCGGGCGATTCGCTGAAATGTGGCGGCTGGGGCAGCATGAAGCCCATACCTAAGCAATATGTGCTGGATGCTTCGGAAGTAAGCAATGTAAAGACCGCTACCGCGGCCTTCAACCAGGTAATTGCGGATAATGCGAACAAATATGGCCTGGCGCTCATGGATGCCAATACTTACCTGAAAAGCCTGCAATCGGGTGTTACCTGGAACGGCGTAACCTATACACCTGCATTTGTAACCGGTGGCGCTTTTTCGCTCGATGGAATTCACCTTACACCCAGGGGTTATGCGTTGGTGGCCAACGAAATTATTCGCGTCGCCAATCAGACTTACCGTTCGTCTATTCCGGATGTAGATGTCAATAAGTACAGCGGTGTCCGGTTCCCCTAAAAAAAGAAACCTGGGGAGCGTTGCCGGACGGCGCTCCCGGCTTTATTATTATGGACAAATTTTTTTTAGAAGCGAAAGTATTGTGGGCGCAGATAGATGCCAATATGCATTTGCGACACAGTGCCTATGCCGATTTTGCGGCACAGGCCAGGCTTGAGATGCTGGAACGGCTGGGTATGAATATCACCGTGATGCAGGAAGCGAAGATCGGACCAATACTGTTCCGCGAAGAAAGCGTGTACCTGCGTGAAGTGATGCTGGGACATACTGTGAGGGTAACCTGCCTGCTCGGCAAATGCCGTGAAGATGGCTCCCGCTGGTCGTTTCTGCAGGAAATATTCCGCGACGATGGTGTGTTGGCGGCAAGAATTCAGGTGGACGGCGCCTGGATCGACATGGTGAAGCGCAAGCTTACAGCCCCGCCGGAGCCCTTCAGAGAGCGCTTTCTGAAAGAGCTGCCGCGTACCGATGATTTTGTGCTGGAACCTGTACCCGATAAAACAATCCAAAAAGGATGAACCGTTTACAGCAACAAGTAGCCAAAGCCAGGCGATCTTCTTTCCAGCTATGGCTGCTCAATATGGGTTTGCTGCGTACCGTGCCGTTCAATAAGCCGCATGGACTCAAGGTAACGCAAATAGGGGATGACAGCATTACTATCGTGGCGAAGAATGTACGACCCAACCGGAACCATATCAAAGGGATACATGCCTGTCTGCTGGCAACCTTGTGCGAGTACGTTTCTGGATTGAGCCTGCTGCTGCGGTTGGACCCAAAGGCATACCGCATTATTCTGAAGAACATCCATATGACCTATCATTACCAGGCCAAAAAGGATGTGTCGGTTACCTTCCGGTTGCCGGACGCGGATTTTACAAAGGAAGTATTGCAGCCCCTGGAACATATGGAGGCCATCTTCAAAGAGTTCCCGGCAGAGGTCTACGATGCCGATGGGAACCATATCTGTACCGGGCTGATCAATTGGCAGATCAAATCCTGGAAGCATGTCAGAACAAAAGCGGATTAAACGGAATTTTTTTCTTTACCCTAAAAAAAACGAAAGCTTATGATGAAGAAAATAGCCCTGTTGGCGACGTTACTACTAGGCGTAATGGTTCTGGGCGCCAAAGTTACTTACGCTCAGAAAGATAAGGTGGAAGGTTTTTGGCTCAACCAGGAGAAGGAAGCAAAGATCGAGATATACAAAGCTAAGAACGGGAAATTCTATGGAAAGATCGTATGGTTGAAAGAGCCGAATAAAGACGGTAAGCCTAAGACTGACGTCAATAATCCCAAGGAAAACCTGCAGTCTCAGCCCATCATTGGCCTGCTCATCCTGAAGGGCTTCAACAAGGATGGCGACAAAATGTACGAAGATGGCACCATTTACGATCCCAAGAACGGAAAGACCTATAGCTGCAAGATTACCTACGAAAGCGACAGCAAGCTATCGATACGGGGATATGTAGGCATTTCCATGCTGGGGCGCACGACCACTTGGACCCGGAGTCCGAATTGATGCCCACCGGAAATATTTGGTGAGGGCTAAAATAATAACCGATTATGGCAATTATAACCGAATTTGAGGCTGCAGTAGCGGCTAGCAAGACTTTACCGGAAAAGCCGGATAATGATACCCTGTTGCAACTGTACAGCTTATATAAGCAGGCTACGGAGGGAGATGCTCCTGATAAAGGAGATTATGGTACCTTTGACTTTGTAGCTAAAGCCAAGCATGAAGCCTGGAGGCGACAGCAAGGTGTGGCAAAAGATGCTGCGAAGCAGCAATATATCGCCCTTGTGAACCAATTGGCGCAGTAATGACGCCAATAATCAGGCTTGGGCACAACGTCCGGGTCATGTAAACAATAATATTCATGGCAGCACGGATAATCGGCACAGGAAACTATATACCGGAAAAGATCATCGGCGAAAAGGAATTTCTTCAGCACCAGTTTTACGACACTACCCATCAGCCGATCGATGCCGATCCAGCCGAAATTATCCGGAAATTCAGAGGGATCACCGGTATTGAAGAGCGGCGTTATGCCCGGCCGGATCAGCAGACTTCCGATATGGCAACGATGGCGGCCCGGGAGGCTGTAGCAGATGCTGCGATCGATCCCGAAACCCTGGACGGCATTATCGTCGCCCATAATTATGGTAATATACCCTCAGGTCAGGTCCAGTCGGATACGGTGCCTTCTTTAGCGGCAAGAGTGAAGCATAATCTCGGGATACGAAATGCAGGCTGCGTCGCTTTCGACGTTCTTTTCGGCTGCCCGGGATGGATACAAGGAATGATTATCGCCAACCAGTTTCTTAAAACGGGCGCCGCAAAGCGATACCTTGTCATTGGTGCCGAGACATTGTCACGGGTTTTGGATGTACATGACCGGGATTCCATGATCTATGCCGACGGCGCGGGCGCGGTAATAGCAGAATGGGACGATGCTCCCGATAGTGGTATATTGAGTACAGCCAGCCGTTCTTTTACCTATGACGAGGTGTACTACCTGAATTTCGAAACATCGTTGAAACCAGGCGCGACACCCGGTACACGGTTCATCAGGATGCAGGGCCGCAAGATCTATGAATTCGCCCTCAACCAGGTACCGCTGGCCATGAAGGCTTGCCTGGATCAATCGGGTATTGCTATCGATGAGGTGAAAAAAGTGTTCCTGCACCAGGCCAATGAAAAGATGGATGAGGCGATTGGTAAACGTTTTTTTGCCCTGTATGGCAAAGAATCCGTGCCGGCTCATATGATGCCGATGACCATCCACAAGCTGGGCAATAGTTCTGTAGCCACAGTGCCTACCTTGCTCGACCTCGTACGCAAGGGAAAGCTTCCGGAACATGAGCTACATGCCGGCGACGTGATCCTGCTGGCCTCGGTAGGCGCAGGGATGAATATCAATGCGATTGTCTATAAAGTATAAAGTGATTATCCGTATATAGGAAACCAGCCCCCAAAACAGGAGCAATGGAAAGGACACTTTTGGTTAATGATTAAAACGTTAATCTATGATCCTATGTTCGGCAATACTGCATTAAAGTCGATACCTGTTTTTTGGCGAAGCAAAAAAGAAAGAAAAATGGGATATTGACACCAAATAAAAAGTCGAATGAAGCAGAGCGTGTCAGCCAGTATTTATAGACCTACAAAACTTTGTTTCCTTTATCTGGATAGTCACTAAGTATGGTATCTGGTAAGTTTTTCTGTAATCTTCATACAACAAGATCTTATGTCTCTTTTCCAAAATAAGACCTTTCTCATTACCGGCGCAAGCCGGGGTATTGGTAAGGCAATAGCGCTGAAGCTCGCTGCGGCAGGCGCCAATATTGCCATCGCTGCCAAATCGGTACAGGAAAATCCGAAGCTGGGAGGGACTATATTTTCTGCGGCTGAAGAAATTGAAAAGGCCGGCGGCAAAGCACTGCCCGTACACTGCGATATCCGTATGGAAGAGATGATACAGGATGCTGTAGCGCAGACAGTATCGGCATTTGGCGGTATCGACGGCGTGATCAACAATGCCTCGGCCATCTCGCTCACCAATACCGAAGATACCGAGAGCAAGCGTTTCGACCTGATGCATGACATCAATGTGCGTGGCACCTTCCTGGTGACAAAGCACTGTCTGCCACACTTGCTGCGTTCAAAGAATGCGCATATCCTCACTTTGTCGCCGCCGGTAGACCTGCAGCCCAAATGGCTGGGCGCACACATTGCCTATACCCTGAGCAAATACAACATGACCATGATGGCCATGGGCTGGGCCGAGGAGTTTAAGCAAGACGGTATCTCTTCCAATTCGTTGTGGCCGGTAACCACCATCGCAACGGCTGCAGTAAACAACCTGCTGGGCGGTGAATACCTGATGCAGCGGAGCCGTAAGCCCGATATACTGGCTGATGCGGTGTTTCATATACTGCAGCAGGGACCAGGTAAGCTCACCGGCCGTCAATTGCTGGACGAGGTTATTTTGGGCGAAGCCGGTGTCACCGACTTCAGTCCTTATGCGGTAAATCCGGGCGGCAGCCTGCAAAAGGACCTTTTCCTGTAAAGCTTGCCGCTTTACTGAAAAAAGGTACATTTACACCCTCAAAAATGCGATAATTATGTCGGTGCACAGCGAAGTAAAACGCGTAACGACCCACACGTTACAAAAAATGAAGGATCGCGGGGAGAAGATCTCTATGTTGACCGCCTACGACTATTCTTTCACCAAAATATTTGATGAAGCCGGTATCGATATCCTGCTCATCGGCGACTCGGCATCCAATGTGATTGCCGGGCATGAGACCACCTTGCCCATTACCCTCGACCAGATGATCTTCCTGGCCTCGAGTGTGGTGAGAGGCGCCCAGCGCTGCTTTGTGATCTGTGATCTGCCCTTCGGCACCTACCAGGGCAATAGCAAAGAAGCCCTGAACTCGTCTATCCGCATCATGAAAGAGTCCGGCGCGCATGCTGTGAAGCTGGAAGGCGGCGCCGAGGTGTGCGAGTCCATAGCCCGCATCGTATCGGCCGGCATACCCGTAATGGGCCACCTGGGTCTTACACCGCAGTCGATCTACCAGTTTGGTACCTACAGCGTGAGGGCAAAAGAAGAGGAGGAGGCAGAGCTGCTGATCCGCAATGCCCATGCTGTGCAGGACGCCGGTGCTTTTGCGCTGGTGCTGGAGAAAATACCGGCTACATTGGGTAAGCGCGTCGCCGAGGAGCTGAAGATACCGGTGATCGGCATTGGCGCCGGGATGCATGTCGACGGCCAGGTGCTGGTGATGCACGATATGCTGGGCATTACCAAAGATTTTTCGCCGCGCTTTCTCCGCCGCTACCTGAACCTTTACGATGATATCAAAAAGGCTGCAGGACAGTACATCAGCGATATAAAGAGTAAAGATTTTCCAAACGAGCAGGAACAATATTAAAAGCAGCAGGGCTGTCCTATCCGGGGCAGCCCTGTTTTATTTGTATGTAGTTCCATTGGTATCCTTTTAGCCGTGGTATACCCTCGACGCCAGTATGCTGCCGTCTCCTATCTCCAGCACTTCCGCTACCCGCATATCTTCTTCACCAGGTACTTGCCGTATATATTCCATAAAGACCCTGTCGTCGTTAGCGGTAAGGGAGGTAACTTCATAGTGCAGGCCCGGCAGGCGCTCAAAGGCATCCTGCCACCATGCCCTTAATGCAGCCTTTCCTTTGATCAGACCCTCGGTTTCGGGTTGCCGCTGCTTTAGCTTCGGGCTGTAATGCTGCGCCTGTTCGTCGTACAGCGACAGCAACTGTTCCAACTGATGCGCGTTGAACGCTGCAAACCATTGCCGGGCAATGTGCTCATGTTGTAATGCTTTTGTCATTCCCTTTTTTTGAGGGCAAAGCTATCCGTTAAAATCCATTTTCCCTTTCGTGTCATCGCTTTTTTCCGACACCCAATCGACGGCAACATCAATATCCAGCTTGTCGAAACCCCTGAATGCTCCGGGCATCAGCGCGCTGAAGATCCTGGTAAAATGCTGCAGCCCTGCCGAGTCGGTAATGATCGCAGCACGGTTCCATTGCGTCAGGTGTTTGATACCCAGCAGCACATCCTGCATCCAGGCGCCGAAAGTAAATTCCTTTAAGGGGGTATCCAGGATCAGCAGGTAATTCAGCTTACCCGTCTTCGCAACCAGGCGTTCCACCTCTGGCAATACAACCTGTTCAAAATCTTCCCTGGTCACATTTCCCGTTGCCCTGAAGCCCACAACATTGCCTGGTAGATTCATCAATGGCTCTATCATAGAATATGTTCTTTCTCGTGTATATTATCTTCCAACAATCGAATAGATCAATTGTTTGAAATTAAGATATGATAAGATGGCCGGTCGCGGCTGTCAGATTCCTGTTTTCCTATCGCCAGACACCATTCTTTAACCAAAAAGAAACTTTATGACTACCGCACAGCTAACCGGCGCCCTGTGCATGGTGTTACTGGGAAGTAATGCTGCGCTTCATGCACAAACACCCGTCGATTTCTACGATCAACCCTATAAGGAGAGGAATAATGGTACTTTCGACCGGGGTACGCAGATCCTGACATTTGGCTATGGGCTGGGAAACACCTCCGGTACGGGTTATCTCAATGTTAACCTGGAAGAAAAGATCAGCCATACCAATGTAGGGCCCATATACCTGAAGTACGAGTACGGCCTTGCCGATGCTATAGGGCTGGGCGTTTATGGCGCCTATGCCTACGCTAAAGACCAGATGAATAAAGCCTCGCCGAAGGACTACCGTACCAATGCTTTGAGCTTTGGGGTCAACGGCTTTTACCACTTTAACAAGCTGATCCAGGTGGAAAACCTGGATTGCTATGCCGGTATCGGTTTGGGTTTTAAAACGGTAAGTGTTAAGTCGCAGCCCACCGATGGTACCGGCACCGAGTCCAAGGTGAGTGATAATACCGGTGTGTTCTCTTTGCGGCTGGGCGCCCGTTACTATATCGTCAGTGGCTTTGGTGCTTATTTTGAGTTCGGACCCGATAAGATGAGCGCGCTGAACGTAGGCCTATCGTTCAAATGGTAGCCGAAGCCAGCAGCTCTATTGCTCGTAATATTCGATAGGCAGCCCGTCGGGATCAGCGATAAAGGTGAAACGCTTGCCGGTAAGCACATCGGTGCGTACGGGCTCTGTGGCGATGCCCGCTGCTTGCAGCAAACTTATGGTAAGCGCCAGGTCAGTAACGGCAAAGGCCAGGTGCCTTAAACCGGTGGCTTCGGGCCTGCTTGGCCTTGGCGGCGGATCGGGAAAGGAAAATAATTCGAGTATATAGACGCCGTTGAGCGCCAAGTCGAGCTTGTACGAACGTCGTTCTGCACGGTATGTTTCGTTAATGACTGTGAGCCCCAGGATTTCTGTATAGAATTGCTTCGAGCGTTCGTAATCCGAACAGATAAGTGCAATATGGTGGATGCCGGAGACCGGGAGCATAATTTTATTTAAGGGAGAAAAACGGACTGGGGGGCGACAATGCCCTTTGGTCTTCCTCTCGTAAATATCGGAACTTTTCTGCAGGTCTGAAATTTCTTTGCTGTTGCGGACGACGCCGACCGGATCTTAATAAGGGCAGGTGGTGGGAAAATGACGCTTTATCACAACCCCGATCAGGTATTTTTAAATACCTTTATTGTCAATGATCCCGGCATTTTTACGAAAGAAGATATTTTCCGTTGCAGTTGCCTGCGGTATGGCGCTGTCTGCCGGCGCCCAGACGGAGGACGCCTCTTATGGCCATTGCAGCCGCTACAAGCAGCAGGCTTCTTCTGTTCCTTATGTCGCCGACCCGCGGGAAGAAACATACGATGTCCGTTATGTCAAGTTGGATGTTGTGCTGGACAATCTTAGTCCGCAGCTCTCCGGTAATGCCTATACCAGGGCCGTGGTCCGCGATGCGCCGCTGGAACATTATGTATTTGAGCTGTCGGACGGTTATACCATCGATTCGTTGCGGCTCAACGGGGCTATGCTACCGGTAGCTACGGCGGGGTCCCTGCGTGAGGTGAGCCTTCCCTCGACTTTGCCTCCGGGCGCGCTCCTGGAAGTTCTTGTTTATTACCATGGACAGCCAGCAGCCGGCGCAGGTTTCTTTTCGGCAGGTATCCGTACCGAAGTATCTCCCGAATGGCACCAGTCGATCACCTATACCTTAAGCGAACCTTACTTTGCCCGCGACTGGTGGCCGGTGAAGCAATCGCTGGCCGACAAGATCGATTCCTCCGATGTATGGATCACCGTACCGGAAAGTCTGAAAGCCGGGAGCAATGGCAAGCTGGAGCAGATCACGGTTTTGCCCGGCGGCCGTTCCCGTTTTGAGTGGAAGAGCCGCTATCCCATCGACTACTACCTGATCTCGGTGGCGGTAGGTCCCTATACCGACTACTCGTACTATATGCATTTCGACGGCAGCACCGATTCGATGCTGGTCCAGAATTATATTTACAGCGATACGGGGGCTTTCACCTCGTATAAGCCCGGCATGGATGCTACGGCGGAAATGGTCCGCTATTTCTCCGGACTCTTTGGCCGTTATCCATTTTGGAAAGAAAAATACGGCCACTGCACTACGCCGCTGGGCGGTGGAATGGAGCACCAGACCATGACCACGCTCAACAATTTCGGCACCTCCCTGGTGGCGCATGAGCTGGGCCACCAATGGTTTGGCGATCATGTGACCTGCGCCTCCTGGGCCGATATCTGGCTTAATGAGGGGATGGCGACTTACCTCGATTATCTCTTCAGGTCGCATGCCGAAGGTGCGGTTTCAGGCGCCGCGATCATGAGTGCCCTGCACGACCAGGCCCGGAGCATTCCGGATGGTTCGGTATACTGTGCCGACACTACCGCTACGGGCAGGATATTCAGCTACCAGCTCAGCTATTGCAAAGGCGCTGTGATAGCCCATACGCTGCGGTATGTTTTTGATAACGATTCCTTGTTCTTCGCTATGCTGAAAGGCTACCAGGAGCAATATGCCTATGGTACTGCCGGTACCGAGCAAATCAAAGCGGTGGCGGCAAGCTTCCTGGGGCGCAACCTGGATACCTTTTTCACACAATGGATCTACGGGCAGGGTTACCCTGTGTACCAGGCGCGCTGGAACCAGGTGGGTGACCAGGTGCTGGTGCACCTGGAACAAGCCGGCTCGGCCCCGGCTTCGGTCGCTTTGTTCCGTACGCCGCTGCCTATAAGAATCTATGGCTCCGGTGGCGATACCATAGTGCGCGCCGATAACAGGCAACCGGCAGAGACCTTTGCCTTTACCTGGAACCGGCCGGTAGACAGCATAGCCCTGGATCCCGAACATCATGTGTTGCTGCGCACCGACAGTATACGCCGCGATCATTCGCTCTTGTCCCTGCAAGGCTTCGATACGAGCTTATACCTGGTCTATCCCAATCCCACGGCCGATTCCTGGCTGCTGGAAGGAATACCTACCGGTTGCCGCCTGGTTTTATATGATATTGCCGGGAAAAGGCTATGGCAGGGTACCAATGGCAACAGCACCGCGATACGGATTGGCGCCGGCACCCTTTCGCGGGGACTTTATTTGCTTAAGGTAAATAATGAGGGGGCTGTAAAGCAAACGTTGAAGCTGCTCCGGCTTTAATACCGTGCCCTGCTCACTGCCTGGTGCCGGTAAAGGTATAATGGATCAGCTTTTCGCCGGGCACAACCGATGAGCCCTCATCGGCCCAGAACTCCATAGTTACCTCGCTGCCATTGAAAAATCCCTTGGAGCCTTTGCTGCGGATATACCGGTTATTGCCCATAAGGGACCGGTCTTTGATCGTGAACACCCTCGGGTCCTTTTCGTCAAGTTGCAGCACCAGGTCGGGCGCCATGCTGAGCTGGCCTATTTCGGGGCCGGCCTGCATTTGCCATTGGGTTGTCGTCTGCTGGCTATCGTCCAGCAGGGAAGTGCCGCGATATAGGCCGTAAAATCTTTCCCGTTCCGGTGAGTGGCAGCCGGGGTATTGCCAGTAGGCCGGACAGGTGTTCTTGGTGCAGGCGCTGAAGGCAACCGCAAGTAGGAGCAGGGCGCCGGTGATGTGTTGTGATTTCATGGTGGGGGGTATTCGTGCTATAGTTCTTTATTGATGGCCGGATGTTAAGTGTTATAAAAAGTAAACGTGCCAGCCCGGTAAAATTATAGACGACATAAAAAAGCCTGCTGTTGGTTCAGCAGACTTAAGTATTCTTTTTTGAGACTAGAACAGCAGGAACGCTTTTCCAAGGTTATTCTCCATCATCAACCTTGGCGCCGGGGAGCCTTTTTTTCAGGAAGGTGATCTGTCCGCGGTGGTTGGATTCATGCTCGCATACATGGAACCATTTCCAATAAGTATTGACCGGTTCTCCGGGTTTAGACCATACAGGATCTTTGGCCAGCAGCCATTTATCGTCTCTTTTCTTGAACTCTTCGAGGGTATGGGCCCGCACCGAACCCAGGAGATCCAGGTAGTACGGGGCGTCTTTGCCTTTGATGCTGGCCCGGCCGTCCTTACCCAGCGACATGGGGGCATGCCATAGTTTGCTTTCTTCGGCGCTGAATTCCTGCCGGCCTTCAAAGGTATTGATCTGGTAGTATTTTTCTACGGCGGCAAGGTGCATTGCCAGAGCGCCTATGGTATTGGCATGGCCGTCATGCAGGTAGTCCAGCTGTTCCATGGTCAACGATTTTACGGCTCTCACAATGGTATCCCGGTTGTAGTTAAGCATCGAAACCAGGGTGCCTATCTGCGGCGTATATCCTTTTAGTGGTCCTATGGTCAGCAGGCCTTCTTCATCATCAGCGGGAACGGGGGCTGCGGCGTGGCCCAGGCGGCCAAGGAAGGTGAGGCCCAGTGTGAGTGCCGCAGAATGTTTCAGGAAGCTTCTGCGATCGCGATGAGGGACTGTTGTGGTCATAACGGGTGTTTTTGGTACCCGGCTAAGGTAGCACATTCAGGCCTTAGGAATTCTTAAAAGAGCAAAGGCCCCGGGAATAATCCGGAGCCTTTGTCTTATATAAGCTTTTATCGAAAGATCGATTAATAACCCATATCCATACCACCTGGCATAGCCGGGGCAGCAGGGCCGCCTTTGGGCTCGGGCTTGTCGGCGATCACACATTCGGTGGTCAGCAACATAGAGGCAATAGAAGCAGCATTTTCCAGGGCTACGCGGCTTACTTTGGTCGGGTCGATCACACCGGCAGCAAACAGCTTTTCAAACTGCTCGGTACGGGCATTGAAGCCGAAGTCGGCTTTGCCTTCCTTGATCTTCTGAACGATGATAGAACCTTCCAGTCCGGCGTTTTCCACGATCGTGCGGAGAGGTGCTTCGAGCGCACGGCGTACGATAGCGATACCGGTCTGCTCGTCGTTGTTGGCGCCTTCAAGCTTGGCCAGGCCATCGATAGCACGGATAAAGGCAGTACCACCACCGGCTACGATACCTTCTTCTACTGCGGCGCGGGTAGCGTGCAGAGCATCGTCAACGCGATCTTTCTTTTCTTTCATTTCCATTTCAGTGGAAGCACCTACATACAGTACCGCTACACCACCGCTCAGCTTAGCCAGGCGCTCCTGCAGCTTTTCGCGATCGTAATCGGAAGTAGTGGTTTCCACCTGGGATTTGATCTGGGTTACGCGGGCATTGATGTCGGCTTTTTTGCCTTTACCACCTACGATAGTGGTGTTGTCTTTGTCGATAGTAATGCTTTCGGCCTGACCGAGATAAGTAAAGTCGGCATTTTCCAGCTTGTAGCCCAGGTCTTCGCTGATTACGGTACCGGCGGTCAATACCGCGATATCCTGCAGCATTTCCTTACGGCGATCGCCAAAGCCGGGAGCCTTAACGGCAGCTACTTTCAGGGAACCGCGCAGCTTGTTCAGTACCAGGGTAGAGAGGGCCTCGCCTTCTACGTCCTCGGCGATGATCAGCAGCGGGCGGCCGCTTTGTACCACTTTTTCCAGGATAGAGATGATATCTTTCATGGTGCTGATCTTTTTGTCAAAGATCAGGATGAAAGGATTCTCCATTTCTACCTGCATTTTTTCTGTATTGGTAATGAAGTAGGGGTTCAGGTAACCGCGGTCAAACTGCATACCTTCTACTACTTCTACTTTGGTATCGGTAGTTTTGGATTCTTCTACAGTGATCACGCCTTCGTTGCCCACTTTAGCCATCGCTTCAGCGATCAGCTTACCGATCTCATTGTCGTTATTGGCAGAAATGGTACCTACCTGCTCTATCTTCTGGTTGTCGTTGCCTACTTTCTGGGCTTGTTTTTTCAGGTTGGCTACTACAGCAGTTACAGCTTTGTCGATACCACGCTTCAGGTCCATAGGGTTGGCGCCTGCGGCAACGTTCTTCAGCCCTTCGGAGATGATAGACTGTGCCAGTACAGTAGCAGTAGTAGTACCGTCACCGGCGATATCGGCCGTTTTGCTGGCCACTTCTTTCACCATTTGAGCACCCATGTTTTCAATGGGATCTTCGAGTTCGATCTCTTTAGCAACGGTAACACCGTCCTTGGTTACAGAAGGAGCGCCGAATTTCTTTTCGATCACTACGTTACGGCCTTTGGGGCCCAGGGTTACTTTGACGGCATCTGCCAGGGTGTCAACGCCTTTCTTCATCCGGTTGCGGGCGTCAATATTAAAAAGGATTTGTTTAGCCATTTTATTTTTATTCAGAATTTAAAAGTAAAAATTCAAAAAATGAGCATCTGAAATGCAGCAAGGGTATCCTTTTGCATTTTTAATTTTCATTTTACGTTATACAATTGCCAGGATATCGCTTTCGCGCATGATGATCAGGTCTTCACCTTCGACAGTGATCTCGGTGCCGGCATATTTGCCATAAAGCACAGTGTCGCCAGCTTTAACGGTTACGGGCTCGTCTTTTTTACCGGGACCTGCTGCCACAACAACGCCGCGCTGGGGTTTTTCTTTAGCAGTATCGGGGATAATGATGCCACCTGCGGTTTTCGTTTCAGCGGCAGCCGGTTTTACGATCACTCGGTCGTGAAGCGGGGTAATGCTAGCTTTCTTAGCCATAAAAAGATTGATTATAGATATTAATTGTTTGGAAATGTATGCTGCGGCTGTAAACCCTACAACCCTGCAACAGAATGGCCCTCCAAAAATGTGCCAACCGGCAAATCTTGCCATTTTTTCAGGAATAACAGCCACTTGTAACGGTTGACAGCCAAAATTGCACAGCGATGCCTGCAGCTGGCAGATAGAAAAACGCTTTTCTTTTTTCTGCCGACAAATTTTTAGTTGAAAAGCACGCATGTGAAAGAAAGGCAGGGGCCCCGGGAGTATAAAAGTATTTTTACACCGAAAAACTGATAAATTATGAAAAAATGCATTTTTATTCTTGCCGCCGCGCTCGTGCTGTTCAGCGCTTGTAGCCAGATGAGCGAAAAGAAGTACAATGATACGGTAGCCAATATGTATACCGCCTATGCTACCAATTTTGCTTCCAAAGTAACAGCGGCAAGCAGCGGTACAGATAAAGAAAAATCCATGTCTGAATTGAAAAGTATTACCAAAAGCACTGACAGTTGTATCAGTGTCATGAATGGCCTAAAACCTTCTGAAGCGGCCAAAGATTTTCACGAAAAAGTGTTAAAGATGTTCCAGATCGTGAAGACAGATTATGTGCCCGCTGCCGAAAAGCTGCTCAATCTGAATGGCAGCCAAGATGTAGAAGCATACAACAAAGCCATCGAAGCTTTTAATGCTGCCGTAAACAAGATTAATACCGGTGAATCCGATGCTCAGACCGCACAGCGGACCTATGCCGCCAAAGTGGGTATAAAGATAAAATAGACGATCATGAGTCCCGTTTGCATGTTGCACATGGGAAATATGCCGATGTTCTCAAAGGGAAACGCTTGCTCCAAGGTACCCGGACACATCTGAGCCGCCCGACAGGGCGGCTTTTTTAAAATGATTTAGACACAAAGATTACCAAGAGAAATAATATTAATTGTTAATTTATGTCATATTTTTGCACATCTTAATCCAAAAATTGCCATGCTATTAAAGTATTTCTCTTTTTTGTTTGCTTGCATTTTGTTCAGCTTCGGAAGTTTTTCGCAACCGCCGCAGTATACGATTAACGGACCGTTGATTGCCGATGGCGGCATTTGCTCTGTTCTAGATACTGCCTCCTTTTCCTGTGCGCTGTTTGCGCTCAACAATCAAAATTTGAATTATTATGTCGATTTCGATTTCGGGGACGGAAGTACAGGCACTTATACCTTTCAGACAAGCAGCTATAATAGCTCCTATATTTTTCAGGGGCAGCATCAGTATGCCGCCAACGGTAGCTATCTTGTCAAAGCTTATGTACGTGATCTTGGAAATGTGTTGCATGATAGTGTACAGCTAAACGTGACTATAGGTAACTGTGTTAAAGCATCAGGTACAGTATTTTATGATTGTATTCAGAATTGCGTCCAAGATGACGCGGAACTAGGATGTGCTAATCGGTATCATAATTTTTTTAATGGTAGCACTAGCCGAAAGGTGTATCTCGATAGCTTGGGGAAGTTTAAACTGCCTGTATATCCGGGCGAGTCTTTATTACCTCAAACGGGAACTTTTGATTTTGCCAATGCTTATGTCGAAACCGCGTGCAACACAATTACACCTATTACAGGCGCGGTTTCCAATTACAGTATCCCCGTTCGTCTGTATAGCGGGCAGAATGTAGCACTGACGATGTTTGGTGATTATATGGATACTATGATTTGTAACGGCTCCCTAGTTGATTTTCCTTTCCACGTCAATTCCGAATCCAACACTTTCGGAAGCTGGCAGGTCAACTTTACGTTCGGTGATGGGGTAACCAGTAATTTTTTTACAACTAACGGCTATCAGAATTTCAGCCATTTATATAACGGCGTTAACGGATTGGTGACTGCAAGAATTTACCTGTACAACGAAAATTACTATGGGCCTTTAATGTCATTACCAAAGACATTAAGTTTCGCGAATTGTCATCCGGTAAGAATCACCGGATTTAGTGATGAAAACAATGATTGTCTAAAGACTCCAGGAGAGTTCCTTTACAATTTGGCAGATAACGCCGACAACTACACGCTATATTCTGTAGCCCGTAACGGCAGCAACCCTTATCAGCAGAACACTGATGGTACCATTACAACTCTGGTATGGCCCGGAGACACAGTATATCGGGATCCGCAATTTGGTTATACTACCCAATACGGTCCCGGCTACTACAACTATTTTGATAATATTGCTGAAGCAGCGGATTGCAGTCCCTCCTACATTACCGACGCTTTGGATAGTGTGGATTTTGCTTATAAAGGCGGGATCGATATCGCATCCCTGGACGTCGATGAGAATCTGAATGGAAGTAGATGCAAGGGCGACACATTGTTACTGGCATTACACACTAAGACGGTTGGCGGTGGCCCCGGCACAGTTTATTCTCTGATCGCTTCCTACAGCGACGGCCAGGTGGATTCTTTTGCTATAGCTCCCCCTATAAATGACACACTCACCTTTTATTTCCAGAAGGTAATCTACACTACTGGCTATAACCTGGAGGGGACTTTCATTGTCAAAAAGTGGGATGATACTTACGCAGATACTTTGCGACAGAATTTCCAGATCAACAATTGTGGTGTAGCAAAAATAAAAGCTTTTTATGATGCGAATAGGAATTGTGTAAGAGATACAGGAGAGGCTTTCATCCAGAATTTCATGGCTGCATGTAGCTATAATCTATACCCTGTTGCCTTGGATAATGAGACTTTGCGTTTCAGTATATCGGCCAGTAACGATACCTTACGCGAAATAGTACTTAGCGCTACGTCTCAATTGGGCAAAGGGTATTATTCTCGTTATTTTACGCCAGGATGTTCCTGGCCTATATTGCAACGCGATACCGGCTATTACGAAATACCGCTTATCGATAGTGTAACTATAGTCGGTGCGGGTCTGACGAACGGCTACAACGTCTTTCCTGAAGTGAGTAATATCCGGCCTTGCGACAGCGTATTTACCCCTACGCTCAAAGGGCATCTCTGGGGCAACCGTAACGAGCAGAATCAATTTTATTTTGCTTATTTCGATGGTATGGGTGGTCAACCGGACACGGTTAGTTTCTTGTTCCCCGATCCCTTTAACTCCATTTCTGCTTACTATTATACCGCGGGGCCGATAACAACTTACAGCTACGGAACCTATTGTCCAGGCTATTGGCTCATCAAAGGTCAAAATGATTCGGCAGTGTATAAATATACCTATACTACTAACCTGATTGTATCCCATTCTTGTGAAGTGCCAAAAGCCAGGCTGTTTACAGATCTTAACGGTAACTGTACCAAGCAAGGCAATGAGACGGCCCTGACCAATATTACAGTAGTGGTAACAGCAAACGGGCAGACCTTTAATGCCGTAACTGATATCAATGGCTATATTTATTTTAATGCAGCTGAAGGGAGCCAGGTGAATATCACGGTTCCCCAGCAACTGACCAATGGCCAGTCCTTAAGTGCAACTTGTATGCCGGCGAGCACTTTGACTTACATGTATAACGCCGCGGGATATATAACGTACAATATTCCTTACCAATGTGCTGTCGGTGCAAGCGACTACAGTATTATTGCAGCTCATAATTACTGGACGCCAGGAAGTATTGATACCGTTTATATTTATCCTCAATATAGCGGGTGCTCATCAGACGCTGCCACCTTATCGCTAAGTCTCGACCCCGCATTAAACTTCTTGGCCTCTTCCTTAGCTGGACAAACGCAAACCGGGCAGGTGCTTACTTGGAGTGTTGCTAATTTGAGTGCGCTGGGAACTGCGCCAATAAAAGTTGCTTTGATGCTCAATTCCAATCCGTCTACAGGCAGTTACCTTTGTAATACTGCAGTAATAATGCCTGTGCAACCCGACTTGAATGCTGTAAATAATACGTTCATTTTGTGTGATAGTGTATACGGAATGGCGGCACCACAGCTAAAAACAGGCGTTACTGATAGTATATACTTGCAAACCGGGCAGCCTGTGGTTTATACAATTTTATTTAAGAATACAAGCACCGCGCCGATGCAGGTAGTTACTGTGTTCGATACTATAAGTCCGCTTCTTGATATAAATACATTGCAGATATTAAGTGCCTCTCATAATTATACTATTGTACCGATGGCAGGAAATGTTCTGAAATTTACTTTTTCAGGTTCTCCTGGTGTCATTGCTCCCGGTGTTTCGGGCATGATACGTTTTTCATTAATGCCTGCTGGTGCTATAACGCCTGGTACTGTTATCCTTAATAAAGCGGATATTATTTATAATTACCTGGGTTTTTTTGCTACTAACTTTACAAGCAACAGTGCACGGTCTGTGCCGTTGCGAGTAACATTGATTGACATATCGGCGCATAATGAAGGGACTGTAAACAAAATAAGCTGGCGTACGGCAAATGAATCGGCAGCCGATTATTTCGAGCTGGAGAGAAGCGCTGACGGAAAAATATTTACCTACCTAACCACAGTTAGCGCAAAAAAAAGGCCTTCAGATTACCAATATGTTGACAAATTGCCATGGCAAGGGATTAGTTATTATCGATTGAAGATGTTGGGTGCAGATCATAGCATTGGCTATTCAAAAACGGTGACAGCATTAGTAGGTCCAGCCAGAGAATTTGCCTTAACAGTTTATCCGAATCCTACCAGGCAGTATTTTACGCTGAAAACCTCTGGGAACCATGGAGATGGTGCTGAGATTATCATTTATGATGTAGCCGGGAGGCAACTGGTAAGACTTCAACCGGTAGCTCAGGAAATGACAATAAACATGAGCCATTTTGCAAATGGGCTTTATCTGATTAAGTACATAGATACCTTACAGACCAAAACAATTAAGGTTAGAAAAGAATAAAAATTGATAATATGCAAGTGCAACGCTGCGCGACGGAATAGAGCTTGTGTTGTCTTGATACCCAAGACGCAGTACATTAAGCCTGCGTCTTTATATGTAAAACCTCTGGCTTGCCGGTAGTGCCAGGTTACCAGCACGGAATGCCATCTATAGGTAAAACCTGTAATATAGACGTGTAGCCCTCTTGCAGCATTTCGCTTATCTTTGCGCGCATTAAACAAGAACCATGCTTTCCAACGATATTTTGCTCAAAGCTTACCGCCTCATGATGACCGCAAGGGCGATGGCTGATATTTATGAAAATAACCGGCCGGTCTGTAAATATGTACACTCCACTTCCAGGGGGCATGAAGCGATACAGCTGGCCACGGGTTTTCTGCTGAAGCCATACGATTACGTCAGCCCTTACTATCGCGACGAAAGCCTGATGCTGGGTATGGGCTGGCGGCCTTATGAAATGATGCTGCAGCTGCTGGCTAAGGAAGAAGACCCCTTTACCGGGGGACGCGCTTACTACAATCACCCCAATAGCCGCAGGGACAATCTACCGCAGATCATTCACCAGAGCAGTGCTACCGGTATGCAGGTGATCCCCACCACAGGCGTGGCGCAGGGTATCGCCTATATTGAATCGCAGCAGCTGAAGGAATTTCCGCAACCGCCGGTGGTGGTATGCTCGCTGGGCGATGGCAGTGTGACCGAAGGCGAGGTAAGCGAAGCCTTCCAGTTTGCCGTGCTGAAGGAGCTACCGGTAATCTATCTCGTGCAGGATAACGACTGGGGTATCTCGGTGAGCAGCGACGAGGCACGTACTATGGATGCTTACGAGTATGCCGCCGGCTTCAAGGGCCTGGAGCGGGTAAGGATCGATGGCAGCGACTTCGAAGCCTCGTACAATGGTATGCAGCAGGCCATCGACTGGGTAAGAAAGGAGCGGAAACCCATACTGGTGCATGCCAAAGTGCCCCTGCTGGGTCACCATACTTCGGGCGTACGTAAAGAATGGTACCGTACCGAAGAAGATCTGGCCAAGCACTATAAAGATGATCCGGGACCGAAGCTGAGAGTGGTGCTGCTGAGCCGCGGCTTAAGTGAAGCCGAGCTGGATAAGATAGAAGAAGAGGAAAAGGCATTTATACAAAGGGAATTTGAGATGGCCATGGCAGCGCCCGATCCTGATCCGGCTACCGTGTCCGATCATGTATTTGCGCCTACGCCGGTTACTGAAGAAAAAGGAAACCGTAGCCCGGCAGGCAAGGAGCGGACCGTGATGGTAGATGCTGCACTGCATGCGGTGGAAGAGATATTACGGAAATACCCCGAGGCCCTGTTCTTCGGACAGGACGTAGGACGCAGGCTGGGTGGGGTGTTCCGTGAAGCAGCCACCCTTGCCGATAAATTTGGTGATGCGCGTGTGTTCAATACCGCAATCCAGGAAGCATACATTATTGGTTCTACAGTAGGCCTGAGCGCACTGGGCCTGAAGTCGATCGTGGAAGTGCAGTTTGCCGATTATATCTATCCCGGTCTGAACCAGTTGGTGACCGAGATCAGCAAATCCTGCTACCTGAGCTGCGGTAAGTTCCCGGTCAACATGATCGTAAGGGTACCGATAGGTGCTTATGGCGGTGGCGGACCCTATCACAGCGGTAGCGTGGAAAGCACACTGGCCACCATCAAAGGGATTAAGATTGCCTATCCTTCCAATGCAGCCGATATGAAAGGCCTTATGAAAGCGGCCTTCCTCGATCCCAATCCCGTAGTGATGCTGGAGCATAAGGGACTTTACTGGAGCAAGGTGCCCGGTACCGATGAGGCCCGCACCGTAGAGCCCGATGAAGATTATGTGTTGCCTTTCGGCAAAGGAAATGTGGTGCTGGCGGCCGATGAAGAACAGATGGCTAACGGTAATTCGCTTTGCATCATTACTTATGGCATGGGGGTGTATTGGGCCAAGGCGGCGGCCAGGCATTTCCCGGGAAGTGTAGAGATTGTTGATCTGCGTACACTGTACCCGCTCGACGAAGCGCTGGTATATGAGGCTGTGACCCGCCACGGTAAATGCATCGTGCTCACCGAAGAGCAGCTCAATAACTCTTTCTGCGAAGCGCTTTCGGGCAAGATAGCGCAACATTGTTTCCGTAACCTGGATGCGCCGGTACAAACAATAGGCGCGCTAAACCTGCCTGCTGTGCCTATGAATACCGGCCTTGAAGCGGCTATGCTGCCCAATGCCGATAAGGTGAAGGAGAAAATAGCGTGGCTGCTGAATTATTAAATACCTATAGTAACATCATAAAGCAATAAGCCCCGGTCGCCAGACCGGGGCTTATTGCTTGCATATATTGATGCCAGATCTATTCCTGCGGGCATCTAAGGTATTGCAGGCGTTGCCAGCGCCACAGGTCAGCTTTTCCGGTGTCGTAGAGCAGATATTGTATCAATAGGGATCTTTCCGGCAAACAAAAGCCTGCGCACATGCGCAGGCTTTTGGACAGGTAGGCGAGACCTGTATACGCTTTATCTTTCGATCACGATCTTTTTCACCACGGAAGCGCCGCCGCTGCTCATCCGCATCAGGTAAATACCGGCGGGCAGTCTGGTCTCGCAAGGTACTTTTGTCATGCTGCCCAAGCAGCTTACCTGCCGGCCCCATACTTTTTGACCCACAGCATTGGATAGCTCCAGGTCAACTTTTCCGTTGAAACCCTGCATCTGTACTGTAAAGCTGCCGTTGTTGGGATTGGGATAGACCAGCACATCTTTGTTCAGGTCGATCTCGGGCACGCTAAGACCAAATACTACAGTGAAAGCATAGAAGACCTGCACGCCGAAATCGGCATTGAAGCTTTTGAGCTGTGTGCCTGTGCGACCGTCGACTAGCGATAGGCTGCCTTGTCCCTGTCCCGGGTTGGCCCACCAGGAGAGACCATCGTTGCCGGCATCGTCGAGCACCAGTGTATAGCAATCCCAGGGTAGGGTGAGGGTATCGAGGTAGGTGGTATTGGCCGCGAGCCCGCTGCGCTCCAGTACTACATTGCCTTGGCTGTTGCGGATACGCAGGGTGTTTTCCTGTGGCGAAGCGTTGGTGGCGAATTTGATCACAACCTTATCGTTGGGCAATATATCCGGTATGTTAAAAGCAGCTGTTGCTTCATCGTTGCCGGCGTATTCGTCGGTACCACCGTTGGCCCCGGCTATGCGGGCAATGAACCGGTTGCTCTGGTCGCCGCTCCAGAAGGGGAGCCCGCTCACCGGCAAATCTACTTTGGCCGTATCCAGGAACTTAAGATTACCGGTCCAGTTAAGGGTTTCTTCTGTGCCGCCCGATACCTTGTATTTGATCACAGCCGAAGTCAGCGGATTTTTACCGGCGTTGCGGATAATTACCTGCGGTGTGTGACAGATGGGATTGATGCGGGACAGCGCAAAGGCATCGCTGGGTTTCAGGATATCGTATAGCTCGGCATCGTTGTTCCTGCCGGGTGTTTTGTATTCGATTACCTGCAGGCCCACATCATAGACGCCGTTGCCTGTGTTGGCATTGCCGGCCGGGATGGGAGAAATCGCATAGTCCAGGTTGATCGATCCGCCGGAGGCATAGGCGCTCACGTTGTAGTCGTGACCGGTAATGATATCGCCGGGACACCAGCCTTCGCGGTCGTATACCCAGGTACCGCCTTGCGGATAAATGGGGTTAAGCCCGCAATCAACACGCTGGATACGGAACGGATGAATGACCTGGCCATTGGCTTTGTAAAAATGGTCGTTGTACATGAATTCGCAACAGCCATTGGGAAAGCCAGGGCCGCTGTTCTCGGCGCCGCCATGACCGGTAATATAAGACCTGAACTTTACCTGGTCGGTACTGGCGTCCAATGGTATGGAAAGCGGGCGCAGCGCGGTATCTGCCGCAAGCGCAGCATATCTGTACTGGTTCCAGCCCTTGCCCCAAGGTTGGTCGATCCGGTTAACGACTGCCGGGGGATCACCCTTGATAAAGGCAAATTTTACGTCCTGTATTTCCTGTGTACCACCTACTTCAAGGTCTACCGTATCCTGTAACAAGGAATAATAGTCGGTAACATCGTGAATACGGGTACGGCCACCGCCCAGGTCCAGCTGCTTGCCGTATGGCGATATGCTGCGGCCGATCTCATACTTCACCGTATTGCTGTACCAGGTCTTGGTGCGATTCACGAACATCGAATCCAGCGCATTGGGGATGGAGTCGACAAGGGCGCCGTTCTGGTAAACATAAGTATAGGCATGTGTCCATACATGACGCTTTTTTGTGATCAGGCCGGGATTGGCAGGATCATTGTCATTGATAACATAGCTCCCATCCGGGTTTTCATAAAAACGGACGAAAGTCGGCTGGTTATAAACGGTATCGCTGACCGGCACAGAATCCCGGTGTGATGTATAGGTATTGCGTTCGAAAACGATCTGCGGCCGCCAGCTCAGCTTTTGGGCGCCATAATAGCTATCTTTTGCCTTGATCCTTTTCCACCACAGGTTACCGTTCACAGCACCCGAAGCTTGCAGGGACGAAGATTGGTCATGCACGCTGTCAATAATACCGGTATTGATACGGTAATCTGCCTTCAGGTGGCTGTACTCGGGGTGGGCGGCTGTAATATCCTGACCTACCCAATTGCGTATGTCGGCTGCCGAAAGCGCCTTATCCCATATACGGAGGTGCGAGAACTGCCCCAGGTAATAGTAACCGCCCTCCCGCGACTCTCCCATGAAGAAATCGCCTGCAGTTGCCGTATTGAGTCCGATGCGCCGCTTCAGGTACACCTGGCTGCCGTTCATATAAAATTTGAAGGTGTCGTTGGCATAGGTAACCGTAAGGTGCTTCCATACTTTCTTGGTATTGGGACCCGAGAAGCTTGCATCGTTGGTACCCCATAGGTTAAGCCTGTAGTTGTTGTCGGGGCTCGTAGTGCGCATGGTAAAATCTGCACTGTTGGTGCCGCGCAGACCGGCGCTGAAGAGCGTGCCCTCGGGTGCTATAAAGGAATCCACGTTCATCCACAGGTCGTAGGTGCGGGGCGCCGTGCCCGCAAACATATTGAGCGAGGCGGGGAAACGGATGTTGCCACCTGTAGTACCATAAGAGCCCATAGCATAGTCGGTAACCGTGCTGAACAGTCCCGAAGAAGCGGTGGTTGTTTCGCCAAGGAGAGGATTAGCGGCTGCCGCTGCGTTATTTTCAAAAGAAATATCCACCAGGATGTTGGAAGTACCGTTCCACACAAAAGCGTTGCTGAACTGGAAGTTGTTCATCCCCGCAGTGGTGATCGTTCTGTGATAGTTGTATACCGTTTGCAAGGTGTCGTTTTCCATGGCCGGCACGGTAAAACCGTCGGCTGGGAGCTGTTTCATGCGGATCACCACATTGTTCAGGACCGCAGTGCTATTTTGAAAATTCAGGCGGATGCCGGTAATATTACCTGCTGTGAGGCCGGCTGTATTTAGCTCGCCGGCTTTCCAGATGAACTGGCTACGCTCGTGGCCGGCTGCCAGGTTAAAAGGATGGGGCATAGCCACGCCCGACCCGCCAAGCGTATAGCTGTTGCTGCTGCTGAGGTTGTCGATCACCGTATTGTAAAGAAAAGAGCGGTAAATGTCGTACTGCGCCTGCGGCTGGTAATGCAACGTGTCTACATTGCTACGGCCGTCTACTGTAAAATAACGTTGCTGCATCAGGGTTGAGTCCAGCTTCCCGCGATGGTCGTAAATGCTGTTGAAGTAGATATAGTCCCACTCGCCGCAGGCATAGTTGCCGTCGCCCGACTTGTCGGGATAACATTTGATGTTGAAAAACATCAGGATCTTCCGGTAGCTTTCATCGGCTGTGGGAAAGTAGAATTTTGCCCTGCGTGTCCACAGGGAATCGAAGGTATAGGTCTGTACCCATGTCGTGTCCTGGGCTTTTACCTGCATAGATGGCGCCAGAAAAAAGATTCCGGCTGCCAGCAGGAAATAGTTGAGTTGCTTCATCGTTGGTTGTTTGTCCGTCGTTAATGGGCCTTAGAAAAATGGTGAACCATCGAATTTAAAAAAATTAAATGATGTAAAAGCAAAAACAGCACCTACATAAAGGTGCTGCTTTGCAATTCAACGATAATTCTTTACCGGTATTACCAACCCAGAAGCCAGGCAAAGATCAGCGGCGCTACAATAGTCGCATCACTTTCGACCACAAACTTAGGGGTGTGGATATCCAGCTTGCCCCAGGTGATCTTCTCGTTGGGCACCGCTCCGGAATAAGAACCGTAAGAGGTGGTAGAGTCGGAGATCTGGCAGAAGTAAGACCAGAAAGGCACATCATGCCATTCCAGGTCCTGGTACATCATAGGCACCACGCAAATGGGGAAGTCGCCCGCGATACCACCGCCGATCTGGAAAAAGCCCAGTCCCTTGCCGGTGCTCATCTCGCGGTACAGCTCCGTGAGCCATACCATGTACTCGATGCCGCTTTTTACGGTGCTGGCTTTTAATTCGCCCTTGATCACATAGCTGGCAAAGATGTTGCCAGTAGTGCTGTCTTCCCAGCCTGGTACTACAATGGGAATATTTTTTTCTGCGGCAGCCAGGATCCAGCTGTCCTTGGGATCGATCTCGTAGTATTGCTCCAGGTCGCCGCTCCGGACCACCTGGTACAGGAACTCGTGTGGGAAATAGCGCTCTCCTTTGGCCTCGGCATCTTTCCAGGCCTGCTCGAGGTGCTTTTGCAGGCGGCGGAAAGCTTCCTCTTCAGGAATGCAGGTATCGGTTACACGGTTATAATGGTTTTCCAGCAGATCCCACTCATCCTGGGGGGTAAGATCGCGGTAGTTGGGCACTCTTTTATAATGGGAGTGAGCGACCAGGTTCATCACATCCTCTTCCAGGTTGGCGCCGGTGCAGGAGATCAGGTGGATCTTGTCCTGGCGTATCATTTCGGCAAGCGAGATACCGAGCTCGGCGGTGCTCATAGCGCCAGCCAGCGAGACCAGCATTTTGCCGCCCTCCGCCAGGTGCGTTTCATAGCCTTTCGCGGCGTCCATCAGGGCAGCCGCATTAAAATGACGGTAATGATGTTGTATGAATTGTGAAACCGGGCCTTTACTCATATCGTTGTATTTATTGTTTAAAGGATGATTTGTTTTAGCGCTGCAAAAGTAAGCTTTTCGGGGGAGGTACACGGAATCCGGGCACAAAAAACAGCAGGTGATCCGGTTCCGGCCATAAAAAAAGTTGCCGGGACAAACCCGGCAACTTCATTATCGATACCGTTGCCGGTCAATATTATTTTACCATTGCTTTGATCGAGCCAAACTCGGCGCCGTTTGTGATACGGATCACGTACATGCCGGCTTGCAGACCAGTGTTAGACAGGGTGTATACACCGCGACCGCTGTTTACTTTCAGCGCCTGGCTGTATACTTTACGGCCGGTCATATCGAAAACCTGGGCAGTTACGTCAGCTGCTTTCTCCAGGGAGATGCCCAGCTGGATCGCGTTGGCAGTAGCATCACCCAGCACTTGCAGGGCCAGCTGTCCGCGGTTGGTTCCGAAGATACCCACTGTTTTGTTCTGTACTTTGATATCGTCATAAGTCAGCTCATAAGCACCGTCTGTACCGCAGTTGTACGTAAAGGCAATGTAGAAGGGGCTGCTCTTATAAGGCGTAAGATCGATACCGGCTACCTGCTCCCAGGTATCTGCAGTAGGCGTGGTGCCCATAGCGGGTACGGTCAATGTAGTCCAGATGGCGCTGTTGGGGTTGGTGCCAGCCACGTAGTTGGTAGAGATCTTCACGGTACGGGTTACATTGCCGTCAAAATGACGGTATTGCCACAGGCTCAGCTCGGGTGAGGTAAGCGCAGAAAAATCGAAAGGCGCTTTGGAGATCAGCCAGTCATCGTTTGCTTCAGATATACCGGTAGCAGAACCGCCGTTGATATAAACCGAGAAGGTATCGGCAGTACCATGGTAGTTGCGGGTAGAGCATCTCCAGGTTTTGGTACCGGCAACGCTATATTGAACAAATACACCCATGGCAGGGAAGTTGCAAGAAGCAAAGGTCTCGTTCAGGCTGGTCATCGCAGCAGGTCCTGTAGTGTCTACAGTAGAGAAGGTCCATGCTGTAGCGCCGGTAATCGCTTCGTTGGGCAGGGTTCCACCGGTTTTGGTGACAGCACCGGCATCCATATTCACGAAATAGTTGGTATTGTTTTCCAGCGCCATACCGGTGATGGTAACAGACGAATCGGTATTAGCCGTAGCAGCAGTAGTCACATTAAAGGTGGCCACTGGTGCGCTGGGAGCAGATGCTTTGTACAGCCGTACGTTACCCGTGCCGATCGCTACAGGGTTGTCGTATTTGATATGCAGGGTATTGGTGCTCAGGGGAACGCCGGTTCCTGTAGGCGTTTTGGATACCACCTGGATATTGGTAGCAGTAGCAGCGCCGGTCCAGGTAAGGGTGTAATCGTCGATACCTGTAGTGGTCCTGTTGCTCGCGCCAGTACTATTGTTCAACGTTACGATACGGATATATACCGGACCGGATTGGTTATCCAGTGCAGTGCCGAAATTCACGGTAACGGCATGGTTGGCATAGGTGTTGCCGCCTGTAGTCATTGTACCGGTAGTGGTAGCCGGAGTGAATGTAGTAGGGCTGCTGCCGAAGCCATAATCCACTTTCCAGGTAGTTACCCTGGCCGAAGTAGAATCCAGGGACTGCAATTTGAAAGAAAGATTGAAGGCGGTCAGACCAGTAGTATTCGCGATCTGCAATACAAAAGCAGCGCCGGAATCAGAATTGGGGAAACTGGCGCTGGTAGCGCCAACCTGCCTTACAGAAAGTGCACGGTTGGTTTCAGAAGCCTGCAAAGCAGTTGTACCAGAAGCGTAATAGGTAAAAGGGGTAGCAGATGCAGCATTCCGGAAACCGCCGGAAAAGTTAGCCCACTCTGTCGCAGCGCCGACAGTGCCGGTATATTTAGTGGCGGTAACGTCAGTGCCCAGTATGGTAGCCGTTGCGCCGGTACGTACGGTCCAACCTACAGGCAGGCCGCTGGCAATACTATTAAAATCCTGTGTATAGCTGGCTCCGGTCAGGCTCAGCTGGGCATTCGCGTCCGTTCCCAATACAGCTGTCAGCGTCAGCGCTGCCAGGCCTGTAGCCAATGTTCTCTTGTTCAATAGTGATGATCTCATACACACCGTTTTTGTAAATTTGATTATATTATAAAAATAAGTTGGGCAAAATTAGAGATTCCCCCAAAGCCACACAAGCATGCGGGTAAATTTCATATACAGTTAATGTACATGGTTATGTATTTTTTGTAATAATGCGTTATTGCTTAACTATAACATGCTTTCCGATCCAGCGATCATTTCCTTATTTTTGCGCAGCTAAAAAGCAACAAGAAGCACTATGGCAGAAGAAAAAGTAATGGTGGAATATAATGAAGATAGTATCCGGTCGCTCGACTGGCGCGAGCATATACGCCTGCGCCCGGGTATGTACATAGGCAAGCTGGGCGATGGCAGCAGCATGGACGATGGTATCTATGTATTGCTGAAAGAAGTGGTGGACAACTGTATCGATGAGTA
Source organism: Taibaiella koreensis (assembly GCF_003545715.1). GTDB lineage: Bacteria > Bacteroidota > Bacteroidia > Chitinophagales > Chitinophagaceae > Taibaiella > Taibaiella koreensis. Next base: position 394,872 of record NZ_QVNU01000005.1, on the reverse strand, counting down.
CACCATGGGTTTTGGCAAGCAGGTCGAGATCACGGTAGCCGAAGGCTCGGTGCTGATAAGGGACTATGGCCGGGGTATTCCGCTGGGAAAAGTGGTCGATGTGGTGAGCAAGATCAATACCGGCGCCAAATACGACAGCAAGGCCTTCCAGAAGTCGGTGGGTCTTAACGGCGTGGGTACAAAAGCCGTGAATGCGCTCAGCAGCAGCTTCAGGGTGACCTCTTATCGCGATGGCAGGGCCAAGACGGCCGAGTTCGAAAAAGGACAGCTGAAGAAGGAGCATAAAGAAGTCGCGACGAGTGAGCCGAACGGTACCGAGGTGAGCTTTACACCCGATGATTCCGTGTTTAAGAATTACCACTTCATCCAGGACTATAACATCAACCAGATATGGAATTATTGCTACCTCAATGCAGGGCTGGCAATCTATTTCAATGGTAAAAAATACCTGTCGAAGAATGGCTTGCTCGATCTGCTTACTAATAAGACCAATGCCGAAGAGATCCGCTATCCGATCATTCATCTGAAAGGAGAAGATATCGAGCTGGCGCTTACCCATACCGGCGATTACGGCGAAGAGATCTATTCCTTTGTAAACGGGCAGCACACGACCCAGGGCGGTACACACCAGGCGGCTTTCCGCGAGGCTTTCGTGAAAACGATCAGGGATTTTTATAAAAAAGATTACGATGCCGCCGATATACGGCAGAGTATATGCGCCGCGATCTCGGTAAGGGTACAGGAGCCCGTATTTGAATCGCAGACAAAGACCAAGTTGGGCTCGCTTACCACTTATGAGAACGGGCCTTCGATGAAGAGCTTCGTACTGGATTTCCTGTCCAAGGAACTGGACAATTACCTGCATAAGAATGCCGCAGTAGCTGAAGCGCTTAAAAAGCGCATCGAGCAAAGCGAGCGGGAACGCAAAGAGCTGTCTGGTATTCGTAAGCTGGCCAATGAAAGAGCCAAGAAAGCCAACCTGCACAACAAGAAGCTGCGCGATTGCCGCATTCACCTTAACGATGAGCCTCCTGCCAGAAACAAGGAAGTGTTCCAGCAGCGCCAGCTCGAATCGACGATCTTTATCACCGAAGGCGACTCGGCCAGCGGTTCCATCACCAAGACCCGCAATGTAGAATCACAAGGAGTATTCAGCCTCAGGGGTAAGCCACTCAATTGCTTTGGCCTTACCAAAAAGGTGGTGTATGAGAACGAAGAGTTCAACCTGCTACAACATGCGCTCAATATTGAGGAGGGCCTGGAAGGTCTGCGGTACAACAATATCGTGATCGCGACCGATGCCGATGTGGATGGTATGCACATCCGCCTGCTCATTATGACCTTCTTCCTGCAATTCTTTCCCGACCTGGTGCGCAACGGGCATATTTATATCCTGGAAACGCCTTTGTTCCGGGTACGCAACAAGCAAAAGACCATTTACTGCTACAACGAGGAAGAGAAGCAGAAGGCCGTGGCCGAGCTGGGCAACCGTCCTGAAATTACCCGGTTTAAAGGATTGGGTGAGATATCGCCCGATGAATTCGGCCAGTTCATAGGCGAAGACATGCGCCGGGAGCCGGTGCTGCTGACCAAGGATGCGCACATCCAGAAGCTGCTCCAGGAATTTATGGGTAAAAATACCCCCGAGCGCCAGAAATTTATTATTGAAAACCTGATCGTGGAAAAGGACCTGGCAGAAGAAGCCGCAGCCTGATCGACATAATGTATTATGCAAACAGACCGCAGGGCGGTCTGTTTGCTTTTTTTGAACCTATATATGTTGCACCGGATCACGCCTGGCATAGTTCTGGTATTCCTGTTGGGAATGGTAGCCTTATGCCTTTCGCTGTTCTTTTACCGGCAGGCGGGCCGCAGTCGCCGGCTGGGCGATCCCTTTGAGCAAAAGGCCACAGCCGCTTTCTTTACGCTGTTGCTGGCGGTGGTATTGTTTCTGGGATCCCTGTTCCTGCTGGCGCTGCAACTGCCGCACTAAAGCAACAGAAGCTGTCTCTTACGCTTGCTTGCGCAAACACAGGAGCCAGCCTCTGCGCATTCTTTTAATTGGTAGGCGGGCAGGCTGTCGTTTCGCAAATGGCGGGCGCACAAGAGCGGGTTATCAGACAGGCCTGCTGGCAGGTAACGATCTGCGTAGCGCCACCTACTACTTCATGTTGCGTTTCTGTAGCCAGGAGCGTTAGACGTTGTTTTCTGATCGCTAATTTCGGGCCAAGCGCCAGTTTCGTTTTTTTCATAATTTTTTTTGAGTGGCTCCTTTCTCTTAATCGCCGTAAGGAGTTGTCAGCGTCGGGCACAAGGGTTAAAGGGGATGATCAAAGGCATCTTCTATAAGTAACCACAGGGTAAATGTGGGCAAAGATTATTGCCCCACCACCGCTTTGTGCGTAAAGGAGAAGGCACCTAATTCAAGTCATACTAACAAACTGTACGAATGCTTCCCCCCGTCGTTGTGGTAAGGCAAGAGGTTCCTGTGACAGGGCAGTTACATACAGTAGGCGTCACAGAGCAGCCGGGACCTATTGTACTTCCTCCTGCCAGTGCTTGCTGCGCTCCTGCTGTAAGCGCTCCGATCTGTTCTTTCCTAATGAATAATTTTTGGCCGAGTACTAACTGTTTCTTTTTCATAAAAATTGGTTTGAGTAATTTCCTTGTCTTGACCGCCATAGGAATATTTCAGCGTTGTTGGCATGGCTTCGATAAAAGTATTTAGAAACATTTCCTGATCGGGGTTACTGAAATAATACTTTTCGGGAAATCCGTTGCCCGTTGGTGGTGATATGTATCATATAGAGGCCTTTGGGATAGCGGCTGAGATCTATGGTACAGCGTGTATCATTTCCTATGCTCATTACCGGCACCAGTTTGTTGCCCTGTGCGTCGTATAAAGTAATACCGGCAGTTTTTATGTCCGGCATCTCGATAGTGAATAATCCTTTGCTGGGATTGGGATACAGGGAAAAGCCTGTTGCCTCCCGCATTTCTTTGACCATATGTTGATCAGAGCCATTGTTTGTAGGGGATATATCGTCCGGATCAGCGGCTGGTTTGGCGCTGAAACTGAAGTATTGTCGGGAGCAAGTTTTTGCATTGGGCAATGGAAAATCAGAATCCCACCAATTGGTTCCGTTCCATTGGAAATTGTGAATTTTATTGTCCGTTGCGATATAAAAAAGCTTCCCACCCATGTATAGCAGGTCGCCGGCAACATTTAAATTGTTGCCCAACTGGCCGTCCGCATAAGTGCTGCTTCCGGGACTCACAGGGTAAACATTACGCACTTTGCCATCGGATCCCTTATAAAATATCTTGTCGGTCATATTGTCAAAGGCGATGAAACCATTAACGTCGTAGGCTGTATTCGGTGCATAAACTGATTCTACCCAGCCATTGTTCCATTGCATATAGTGGATTTTGTAGTCCGTCGCCCTGAAGTATACCCTGTTGTTACGGAAAATGACCTCTCCGCTGCAGCCGGAGGTAATAATCTCACCAAGCTTTGGCGAGCTATAGCCACCTGTAAGGTCATAAATGTTGAACAGCCGGTTATCCTTGGTTCTGAAGAAAATATTGCCTTCCGTTGCCGGATCCAGTGCCAGGTTGCCTGCGATTTGTATACCCGGCCATCCGGGAGGCACGATTGCCGCTACATTCCAGAAGCTGCCCGACTGGTAACCTCTGTAAACTTTATTATCGACGCCAATATAAAATATACCGTCGGACCGCCACAAAATATTGCTTCTGACATCTGTAGTTGTGGGAACGGAGCTAATGAACCAGCTGTTATTCAAAAAGATAAGGAAGTAAAGCTTGCCGGTTGTTGTTTTGAAAAAGACCCTGGTGCCCAGATCGTTTGCGGCCAACCAGCCCTCTACCTGGATATTGCCCCAGCCGCCTGAGGGATTAATAGCAGTATAGACCCATTGTGTGCCGTCCCAATGCTGGCTATGCAGTTTCTGATCTGTACCCACATAAACAATCCTGGTATCCGACATGGCGATCAGGTTGTGCCTGCTGGTATCAGAAAGCTGTGCAGCCGTAACTACAGCTGTGGCAGAGCTGACATTAGCAGCCTTAGCCGCGACAGTAACATTGCCTCCATAAGTTCCGTTGGGCGTAGCTACGATCGTGTTGGTAGTGGAGTTACCGGTCCAGCCGGCCGGGAGCGTCCACTCGTAACTGGTTGCACCCGGAACTGGTGTTGTGGTATAAGTAATCGGATTTGCCGAAGCGCAAAACCCTTGTCCCGAGGCTGTCACCTGTGGCCGGGCCAGTTGCGTTTTCAAATTCATGCTCAGTGTATTACCCGGTACGCAGGCGGTGCCACAATCGACGAAACACTGGATAGTAAAACTGCCATTGCCGCTTATGGGCGGCGGATAGAAATTGACAGTGGATGAAGTACTTGATCCAATAATACAATTGGAACAACCTGGTATGCTCCATTGATAGGTGCAGTTGCCCGGACAGGGATTGTAACAAGATACTACAGATTGAACGCCGGCCTCAACCAATTGATTTGGATATGTCAACAGGTATGGTTTCAGGTGTAACACAACACGCTCTGTTAGATGAACATTGTTTACATCGTCATAATTCACAGTAAGAACGGTAGCGCAAATATTATCGTATGGGAAAACCCAAACGCTGGCCATATTGGTGACCGACTGAAAGTAAGCTCCTCCGTACATCGACCATTGAATATTATGGGCACCGGGGAATACAAGGGTAAACATGGAAGGCGCATTCTTGGTAAGACAGGTATCGCCTTGTATAGCTGCCTTGCCACTGACCGTAAGCAACAGAGCAGCGATTAAAGAAATAATTCGGGATAGTGACATAGTATTTAGATTGGTTGTAGAAAGAATAGTAACCGGTACCGATCCCGGTACCGGTATTGATAAAGCACTGTTGCAGACGTTATTGCCGTTGCAGCAATATTTTTTTCGAAATGCGGTATTGCGGCGTCACGATATGTACCATGTAAAGCCCATTGGGATAACTGCGAAGATCTACCGTAACGGTAATAGCATTTCTTGAGCCGAATACCGGCACAATTTTCCTGCCCCTAGCATCATACATATCAATTACAGCATCGCCTATACCATCGCCTTCAATCGTAAACAAGCCATCACTGGGATTGGGATAGAGTGATAGGTTGCCGGAACTTGTAGCTTGATGCACCGTCGACATGCCGGTATTTTCCTGTGAGCTCGCGTTAGTTCCTCCTGTTCCTGCAGGCTTATACATAAAACCGTTGTACTGGTCGGAGCAAGTCTTAGCATTAGCCAAGGGGAAATCGGCATCCCACCAGGCTGTTCCGTTCCACATAAAATCATGGATCTTATTATCCTTCGAAATGTAGAATAGCTGACCACCCGGGTAAGCAAGATCGCCGGCAACATTCGTTATGTTGTTAGCGAGTGGGCCATCAGTATAGGTACTACTTCCCGGGCTTACAGGATAAACATTGTGTATCCTTCCGTCTGTTCCTTTGTAGAATATCTTGTCCGTAAGATTGTCGAAAGCCATAAAGCCATCCATGGTATAAGGCATATTGGCACCGTAAGTGGATTCAACCCAGGTACTGCCATTCCAGGTTACATAATGTATCTTGCTATCGGTACCTTTAAAGTAAAGCCTGCTTCCGTAAAATGCGACTTCTCCGATACAACCGGTAGTAGGAATTTCATTTAGCTGGGGAGCAGCATATCCGTTCCATAAATTGAAAATACGGTTATCGGTAGTTTTAAAAAAGACATTGCCTCCCGCGGCGGGGCTGAGGGCGAGGGAACCTGCTACTTGTATTCCCTGCCAGTTGCCGGGGTCAATACCTGAGGCGACCCAGCCGCCTCCCGATTGATAAACCCTGTAAATTTTGTCGTCGGTACCAATGTAAAAAATACCATCAGACCGCCAGGCAATATTGCTTTTGACATCCACTATGGTAGGAATCGCCTGCAATACCCAAAAGTTGGCTGCAGTGGAATAAAGCATACGGTAGAGCTTATTGTTCGTCGACTTAAAATAGACCAAGGTTCCGAGATCATCGCTTGCCAACCAACCGGAGACCCTGACATTTCCCCAGCCATTGATAGGGTTAATGGCGGTATAAGCCCATTGACTGCCATCCCATCGACGGTGATGCAGTTTCTGGTCAGTACCTGTATACATCAGTTGACCATTAGGCATCGTAATCAGATTGTGACGGCTGTCGTCGTTGATCAGTGGCATATTCAGGCTGACAGAATTGGAAGTAAGGCTACCCGACACTGCTCTGACGGAGACTGTACCGCCATGAATGCCGTCGGGAGTTACGGTAATGGTATTGCTGGTGGTGGGCGAAGAGGTGATTATCCATCCGGTGGGCAGGCTCCAGTCGTAGGCGGCGGCGCCGTTAACGGTATTGACAGAAAACGTGATCGGTGTTGAAGAAGAACAGAAAGGCTGCCCCGAGGCCGTAAGATTACTTGGTGTCCGTAGTCTTGTCTGGAAGGTGAGTGAAGCCGTTATTCCCGAAGAGCAGTTGCCGTTACAGTTAGCGGTACAGTTGACCACGAAAGAGCCATTTCCCCCGGTCAAAGGTGGTGGGTATGCCTGGATATAAGGCAGGCTGCTGGAACCAGTAATACATACACAGCCGGGAATACTCCAGGAGTAGCTGCAAGCGCTGCCACATGGGTTGATCATATTGGCCGAAAACAGTTCGCCGGGATAAACATCCTGTGTAGGTGCAGCGATGTAAGGGGCGAGTGTCAGTGTGATGCTTTCGCTTTGATAGTTCCAACCGGCATCATAAAATTGCACTTCAAGCGTCATATTGCATGTGCCCTGTGTCGGTACAATAGTTACTTTATTCGAATATTGACCTAAAGTGACGTCACCGTTGCCGGAAAGTATCCAATATATACCTTGCGAGCCAGGATATTGCAAGGTGAAGGATGCCGGTTGCCCAACTTTAACGCAAGTGGTACCGGTTATCAGCGCGCTACACACCTGGGTAAGGGATAGCAGCAGGACGAATAAAACTAGTTTTGGTGTGTTCATGTTTGGTTTTTTAATAAAAGTAAGCAGGGGGGCTGGACCCGGACAGGATTAACTTGTGGTATAGCAGAATTACTTTGTGGTATGGGCTGTTGGATTGGCGGGATTGTAGCCACACTCCGCCGCTTAACGTTCTTTTGATCAGAAATAAAAACCCCTTCCTGCGGGGAATCGTATTTTTGCAAAAAAAGTTAGCTCCTTGTCCTTTTCCGATACCTTTCTGCAAAAGAATCCCGCGCTTGCGGTTAAAGAATTCCGAAACTACCTCGCCATTCGCTTCGGTCTCATTTTTGCGCTGGCCATGCAGTTCTCGATTGTTAGTTACTGGGTATACCACCTCACGGGACAAAGCAAGCTTGCGCTGGGTTTTGTAGGTCTGGCCGAAGTGATCCCCGTTATCAGCTGCTCTTTATTTTCGGGCCACATTGTCGACCAGCACGAAAAAAGGGGTATGCTCCTCAAGGCGCTCACAGGCTATATTATGCTGGGGCTGGGGCTCTTCTACCTGGCCACACCTTTCGCGATGCAGCACCTGGGCCACGACCTGCGGCTGGGCAGCATTTTTTTTCTCATTTTCATCGGCGGTATTTTACGCTCCTTCCTGGGACCGGCTTCCTTTTCCTTACTGGGGCAACTGGTGCCGCGCTCCGAATATCCCAACGCGACCAGCTGGTCCAGCATGGCCTGGCAGATCGGCGCCGTACTGGGACCGCTTATTGCCGGTACTACGATCGCTATGTTCAGCCCGGCTATACCAGAAAGTATGATCAACAATGCGGAACAAGTGAGTGCCCTGAAAGCCAACAGCGGCGGCATCGTTATCGCGTCGGCCATGGTATTCTTCATCGAGCTGTTATTGCTCATCCCGCTATTGCGCATAAAGCCTAAACCGATCCTGAAGCAGACCCGCGAACCTATATTCAAAAGCATAGGAGAGGGTCTTAAATTTGTTTTCAAAACCCCCGCACTGCTGGGGGCGCAATGCCTTGATATGTTCTCGGTATTGTTTGGCGGCGCGGTCGCGCTGCTCCCTGCCGTACAGCAGGAATTTTTCCCCGACAACGGCAGCTTCTTCAGCGGGGCCACGGCATTCGGTTTCCTGCGCGCGGCGCCGGGCATCGGCGCTTTGATCACCCTGGGTTTGCTGGCCTTTATACCGCTGCGTACTCATCCCGGCAAAAAACTGTTTGCCTGTGTAGCCGGTTTTGGCGTGAGCATTATCATTTTCGGGATCTCCCGCAATTTCTTCCTTTCCTTCGGCGTGCTCATCTTATCGGGTATGTTCGATGCTGTGAGCGTGGTTATCCGCGGCACCATATTGCAATTGGTAACACCCGACGATATGCGGGGCCGTGTGGCTTCTGTCAATACCATGTTCATCAGCTCCTCCAACGAACTGGGCGATTTTGAAAGCGGCGTAATGGCCAACTGGCTGGGTACGGTGCACGCTATCGTTCTCGGCGGTTGTCTTACTCTGGCCGTGGTGGCCCTTACCTTCTGGCGGGCGCCGCAATTACGGCTATTCTCATTTGCCGAAGAAAGGGGTACGAAGAAAAAGGAAGATGCTACATCGGGTTAGCAAGCAGTATTCCGTAGAGATGTAGCAATGCTACATCTCTACGGAATACTGCTGAGAGATCAAATAATTTTCATTACATGCCGCTCCGGGAATCTTTCATACCTGTACAGACGTAGCATTGCTACGTCTGTACAGCATTTGCTACGCCTCTACGGAATAGTACTGGAAGATCAGATAATTTCCCCCACATGCTTCTTGATATTGGAAGCCATCTTATCCATCGGCAGATCATTGGGATCGAAGCCGAAAGGATCTTCAATTTCCTCGGCCACCAGCTCCAGGCTCGCCAGCACATAAAAGACAAAGGTGACGATAGGCGCCACATAATAGCCCAGCAATACCACATAGCCAAAGGGCAGCGTCATCACATAAATGAAGATGAATTTCTTGATAAAGGAGCTGTAGGAGTAGGGGATAGGCGTATTCTTGATACGCTCGCAGGCTCCGCAGATATCGGTAAAAGAGGAGAGCTCGCCATTGAGCGTGATCAGCTGGTCGCCGCTTAGCTTGTCCTGCTTGTACAGGGTATTGATCCTTTGCATCATGAGGCCTGCTACCTGGTTGGGCACATGCTTACGGGTATCGATACTGTCTAGCTCGGGATGGTCGGTCTCGTCCAGGGCCATGCGGGTTACTTCCGATTGCAGGTGGTCTTTGAGCACAGAGGCATATAAAGGGATCGTTTCCCGGAAGAAATTCCTGGCGTTTTTATCTTCGGTATCCAGCATCACGTTTAGCTTCAGCGCCAGGTTGCGGCTGTTGTTGACCAGGGCGCCCCAAAGCTTACGGCCTTCCCACCAGCGGTCGTATGCCGTATTGGTACGGAATACCAGCAGCATGGATATCGCAAAGCCCAGCAACGTATGCATCACCGGCACATTCTTCACCCAGCTGTTCTGGCCCAGGTGCAGGTACTCTATCTCCCAGAAGGCGATGCCCAGCGAAAAAAGGGCTACGAAAACCATGTAGGGAAAAAGCCGCCTGAGCGTATCCGACTTCTGGATATGGAACAATACTTCGTACCAGTCTTTGGGGTTGTATATCTTCATCGATGCTATAGAATATAGGCGGCAAATATATACGATTTGTATTAAAACCGCCGGAGCCTCCACTTGTGTTCCGTATCGGCTTGCTCCACCAGGTTATTTCCCTTGTATTATAATTAACATATGCTCAGCTGCTGTCAGGCAGTCTTTTATGCATCTGCTGTCGACGATGTGTATTAAAAAGGGCAATAACAAAGCAGGTTTTGGTAATTTTAAGTTCACCCCAAACAACCATTTTGATTATGAAGAAGAAACTGCAATCGTCAAAGCTGAACCTGGCTAAAAAAGAAATCCTCAGCCTCAGCACCGGCGAAAGCCGGAAGATCCTGGGTGGTGTTAACACCAATGCGAACTGCCCGCCTTCTGTAGGCTGCACCAAGTATCAGCCCTGCATTACCTGCAACTGTCCCGACTGGTAGGCCTGCCGGTAAGGAACAAGTTCTTTTTTCACCCCCAAAAACAAATAATGATGAAAAAGAAAAGCGCAAGTACCCGTTTGTCTTTGAAGAAAAAAACCATCGTTTCCCTGGGCGAGCAAAAAATGTATCTGCTCCGCGGCGGAAGCTCCGAAGTGGATCCCTTTACCTGCCTCAGCCAGGTCATGTGCAGCGATTCCAAGCACCTGTTTACTTGTAAATGCTGATCTCGCCGTATAAACAAAGAACCCTCCGGTCATTAAGGCCGGAGGGTTCTTTTATCGAATAGGATTATTAATCGTTAGTCAGCTCACCCAGGCGGGCCAGGTATTTATCCACTTCCTGAGCCTGCTGGCTGTAGGGATATTTGGCTTTTAGGTCGAGATAGAGCTTTTTGGCGTCATCTGCTTTGCCCGATACCTCGCTGGCCAGGGCCGCACGGAACAGGTACAGTGGAGAAATGAAGTTATCTTTCTCGTTGGCTGAAGCTTTCTTGTACATTTCAATGCCTTTGGCATTGTTGTTGGTTTCCATATAGGCATCGCCAAGGGCGCCATAGGCCAGGTATTCCAGCGGTGTACCTTTACCGTCAAATTTTTCCAGCTGTACGATCGCATTCTTGGCATCGCCGGTACGCAGGTAGCTGAGGCCGGCATAATAGCGGGCCAGGTTACCGGCTTTGGTATCGCCGTATTTCTTGATCACGCTCAAAGCGCCGCCATGCTGGCCATCGCCATTGAGGGCGTAGTTAAGCGAATCCATACCGAACCATTGCTCGGCACTGAATAAGGCATTGGCTGCCTTTTCTTCGTTGGGCTTCTGCACCAATTGTTTATAACCGAAATAACCGCCTACCAGCAACACCACCACCACAACAGCGCCGACAATTATTTTTTGATTTTTTTCAAAAGAAGACTGCATTTTTCTCAGGGAGTCGCCTCCCTTGTTCTCCGTAATTACCGGGGCTTCGCCTGGATTCGTTCTGGTAGTATTTGCCATTTGGGGTAATAAAGTAATATAAAGTGAGCGCAAAGGTAAAATATTTTCTCAATTTGTCAAGTGTCGCCTGGCAAAAAGAGTCGCCTTACCCGCAATAAATTATGCTTGAAAGCAAATGCCGTCCGGGGCTTTAATTCCCGGGCGGCATTTGTCCGGAATGGTCTTAGTCTTTGATAAAAGGATAATCGGGCTGCATGTAGATGTGTTCATACAGGGCGCTGTCCTCGGGATAAGGACTTTCTTCTGCAAAACGCACCGATTCTTCCACTTCCTCCTTTACCCTTTCGTTGATGGCTTCGATCTCTTCGTCGGTAGCCCAGTTGTTCTCTTTTATCTTTACCAGCGCCTTTTCGATTGGATCCTGCTCCTTGTATTCTTCTACCTCTTCCTTGGAGCGGTATTTGGCCGGATCGCTCATCGAGTGGCCGCGGTAGCGATAGGTCTTGATCTCCAGGAAGGTAGGTCCGCCTTTTTCACGGGCGCGCTTGGCGGCGCGCTCGATAGCTGTATGCACGGCCTCGGGGCTCATCCCATCTACCGAATCGCCGGGCATATCGTAGGCATCGGCCAGGCGATAGATATCAAGCACCTTGGAGGTACGTTCAACCGAAGTACCCATGGCATAATGGTTGTTCTCGCAAATGAAGATCACGGGAAGCTGCCACAGCACAGCCATATTGAAGGTCTCGTGCAGCATACCCTGACGCGCAGCGCCATCGCCAAACATGCAAATGGTCACCCGGTCGTTGTTATTGTACTGGTCGGCAAAGGCTATGCCGGCGCCCAGGCCTATCTGTCCGCCTACAATACCGTGCCCACCGAAGAAGCGCTTTTCTTTGGAAAAAAAGTGCATGGAGCCGCCCTTGCCACCGGTACAGCCGGTGGCTTTGGCATAGAGCTCAGCCATACAGGCATTGGCAGTAATGCCTTTGGCAATAGCTAAACCGTGATCACGATAAGCGGTGATCAGGTTATCGTCTTCCCGAATAGCCGACATAATGCCCGCCGATACAGCTTCCTGTCCTATATATAAATGGCAAAATCCGCGGATCTTCTGCATGCCGTACAGTTGGCCGGCCTTCTCTTCGAAACGGCGCTGCAACAGCATACTTTCATACCATTTCAGATAAATCTCTTTTCCGAATTGTGTTTGCACAGTTTAACTATTTTTGTGCGAAAATATAAAAACTTTGCAGAAATGCTTGGGGCAAGGGCGAAAAATGCCGGCGCCTTTCGCGGCCTGCAAGGCCACAGCGCAATTATTGACTTATATCATGCCGGTAAGCTGTGTTCCGGCCCTAACAGCAGCTGCATAGCCAATCCCTTAAGCTTGTCCTTTTTAGAGAAAATATCAATTACCCAATTCCGGAATTTCACAGCCGAGACATTCAGCTTCCAATCGCCTGTGGTGGGCATCACGGGACTCAATGGCGTGGGCAAAACCAATTTGCTCGATGCCATTTATTACCTCTGCTACACCAAAAGCTATTTTCAGAGCCGTGAGCTCAACAATGCACAGCGGGGCACTGCAGGCTTTCGCATCGAAGGCCACTTTGGCCCCGAGCAGATCGTCTGTAAATGGAAGGAGGGCAAAAAAACCGTGGAGCATGATGATGTCCTGTACGAAAAGGTAACGGAGCATATTGGTAAATACACCGCCGTAATGATCGCGCCCGACGACATAGAGCTGATCAACGAAGGCAGTGAGCTACGCCGTAAGTTTATCGACGGATTGCTGTCGCAGAGCGATCCTTACTACCTCGAGCAGCTGCTGGCCTACCAGAAGTACCTGATGCAGCGCAATGCCCTGCTGCGGCAGCAAGGCGGACAGCACCATATCCATAGTCTGCTCGACGTATACGACGAGCAGCTGGCCCGGCATGGCGCTTATCTGGTACAGGAGCGGGAAAAGCTTTCGGTTCGTATTCCGGCCCTGATACAGCAGTATTACGGCATACTCAGCGGCGATGCCGAGCAGGTAGGCCTGCAATACCGGCGTTGCGCCGAACCCGGCCAGCTGTTTACCCTGTTGCAGCGCTCCCGCCAGCGCGATGTGGAATATAAACGTACCCTTACCGGCCCGCATACCGAAGATTGGCTGTTTACGATAGAGGATAACCCGTTGAAATCATATGCCTCCCAGGGGCAAAAAAAATCCTTTCTCGTGAGCCTCAAGCTGGCGCATATCAACTGGCTGCAGGGCCTGGGCAAAAAGCCCTTCCTGCTGCTCGACGATATCTTTGAAAAGCTGGATCGCCGGCGCTTGCTGCAATTATTTTCCCTGCTGCAGCAATGTTCCCTGTCGCAGGTGTTTATGACGCATACCTCGGCCGACGATCTGCTGCAAACCGTTCATCCTTACTATGAAACAGTGCAATTATTACCCTTAGGGTCTTAGCGCCGTCAATTGTCTCATTGTAAAAATAACATAAGAAATAGCCTGATCATTAGGCCAGGTGGGCCGTTTTCGTTATTCTTGTAAACATTTTATGCCTCTTTTAAAAAATAGCCGATGACTTTTTTATCTCTTTTTGGTGCAGACAAGATACCGATGGACGTGATTCACAGTGTGGAGAAAAATGCACCTAATCTGATAATCTGGGCCGTTCCTGCTATGGTCTTGTTTTCAGCCCTCGAAATGCTGATCTCTTATCTCCAGGACCGCAAATTCTACGAAAAGAAAGAAACGATCGGCTCAATATTGGTTGGCGCAGGCAATCTTGTAGTGAGTGCCGGCGTAAAAGTGGTCTTGCTTTACCTGGTGGTCGGCATCTACAACCTGGTACCCTGGCGTATGGAGCTCAATTACAAATTGGCGCCCTGGCGTTGGGATTCTTACTGGTGGATGTTTATCCCTTGTTATGTGATCTACGATCTATGCAGCTACTGGGCACACCGCATTTCCCACGAGCAGCGTTTCTGGTGGGCCACGCATGTGGTACACCATAGCGGGGAAAATTATAACCTGGCGGTATCCTTCCGCCTCAGCTGGATCCAGCATATCAAGGTCATTTTCTTCCTGCCTATTGCCTTTATGGGCTTCCATCCCATTATTTTCTTTGTGACCAATCAGGTAGCCGTGCTGTTCCAGTTCTGGGTACACACCGAATACATCCGTAAGTGTCCCCGTTGGATGGAGTATATTTTCGCTACACCTTCCAATCACAGGGTGCATCATGGCTCACAGGAGCAATATATTGACAAAAATTACGGCGCTACCTTCATTTTCTGGGACCGTATCTGGAAAACCTATGAGCCGGAAGGTGAAAAAGTGATCTATGGCATCACTACCAATATCGAAAACAAAGCCAATCCCATCTTCATCAATTTCCATGAAGTAAAAGATATGATCAAAGATGTGCGGCATGCCAAAGGCCTGCGGCGCAAGCTGTTTTTCCTCTTCGGCAGCCCGGTAAGGATTATGCAGGAAAAAGAGAAAGCGAAAGCCGAAGCCCTGGAACGGCAGCAGGCTACAGAAGCAATGGCGATGGAAAGCATCGCCTGAAAATAGCAAATGCAAAGAGGCTGTCCCCAACCGGACAGCCTCTTCTTTTGAAGCATCCGGGCCAATATATCGCCTGGCCTGTCGCTTAAAAATACTATTGCCGATATTTTACCGTTATTTATTTTTATCTCATTTTTGCGTGTATGCAATTGAAACGTTTACGACATTGGTTATTTCCCCTGGCTATACTGCTGCTGGTGATCGCCATTTCTACTTCCTGCCGTAAGGAAAAGTTCCTCACTTCGGGTGGTGAGATCGCCTTCTCTCTCGATACGCTTACTTTCGACACCGTATTTACGCAGCAGGGCAGCGCCACGCGCAGCATCCGTATCTTTAACAAGCAGAAAGATAAAATAATGCTCAGCTCTATCCGGTTGCGGAAAGGGGAAAAGTCGCCTTACCGGCTCAATGTAAATGGTCAGCCGGGGAAGGAGATCCGGGATGTCGAAGTAGCAGGCAACGATAGCGTATGGGTATTTGCTGCGATCACGATCGATCCTACCAACGAGAACGACCCTTTTGTGGTAGACGACGACCTGGTGGTCACCCTTAATGGAAAAGATTTTTCCTTACCCCTGATGGCCTACGGCCAAAATGCCTACTATATCCGCGACAGTGTGCTGCAAACGCAGACCTGGCGCACAGATAAGCCTTATGTGATCGTGCATAATGCCGTGGTAGACGAAGGTCAGACCCTTACCATACCGGCCGGCGCAAGGGTATATGTGCACCGCGATTCCCGCTTGTACGTGCTGGGTACGCTCAAGATCAACGGCACTGCTGCCGATAGCGTCATTTTCCAGGGCGACCGGCTGGATCCCCTGGTATGGATAGGCGACTATATCGATATACCGGGGCAGTGGGGCGGTCTTTACTTCTTTAAGCAAAGCTATGGCAATGTGATCAACCATGCCGTATTCAAAAACGGGGGAGCCATTACCACCCTGAACGGCCAGGCGGCGCAGGGCGCTACCATACAGATCGATGCCGACACGGTAAAGAATGGTACGCCCAAGCTCACCATCAACAACTCGGTCATTTATTCTTCGCAGGGCTATGGCATCCTGGCCTTCAACAGCTCGCTACAGGCTGACAACTGCCGGATCACCGAATGCGGGGGAGAGAACGTCATGTTCTTTGACGGCGGTAACTACAAAATGCGCTTCTGTACCATTGGTACCTACGGCAGCTCTTATCTTTCCCATACCGAGAACCTGAGTATGGCAGTGCTGAACTATATTCCTACGGGTCAAACCACTTACGATAGCCATCCGCTTACCGCCGATATCCGTAACTGCATTGTTTATGGTTCGCTTACAGATGAGATTTTCATCGATGCAAAGCCGGAAAGCCCGGCTGCCGTTACGCTCGGCAATTGCCTGCTGAAATCGACGGAACCGATACCCGGCTTTGTAGCTGTAAGCAACAACAAGCTGAACCAGGACCCGCTTTTTGTCGATTACAGCAAGGCCAACTATCACCTGCAGGAAGGCTCTCCCGCTAAGGGCGCCGGCCAGGTCATTCCCGGCCTTACTGTAGACTTTGATGGCAAGCCCAGGGGCAATCCGCCCTCTGCCGGCTGCTATGAGTAGCGATACCAAAAAAGTTTTACTTTTGTGAGCCTTGCAGCATGCCTGCAAGGTTTACTTTATTGTTCACACCACAGCATCGGTAGATGCCATCCGGTACGATATGAAAAAGATTTTTGGCCTGCTGGCCCTTGCCACCGCCCTTTCCTTTACGGCAAAAGCGCAATACGAGAACACCAAAATGGCTGTAGGCCAACCGGCTCCTGAGCTTGCCTTCAGCAATCCTGAAGGCAAAACCATCTCCCTTAAGGAGGTGAATAAGGGCCGCTATATCCTGCTCGACTTCTGGGCCAGCTGGTGCGGCCCCTGCCGTATGTCCAATCCGGAGCTGGTAGCAACCTACAACCGTTTTAAAGATCAGAAATTCAAAAAAGCACCTAACGGCTTCACTGTTTTCAGCGTATCGCTTGATAATCGTAAGGAATCCTGGATGCAGGCCATAGCTGCCGACGGCCTGGCCTGGCCCTATCATACCAGCGACCTGAAGAAATGGAGCAGCGATGCCGTAAGCATTTATGGTATCCAGTTCATTCCCCAGGCATTCCTGCTGGGGCCCGATGGTACCATACTCGCAAAGTATGCCACCTCTTCGCTGGCTGCTGCCGATATCAGCAAATACCTGGACGATGGTAAAAGTGCACCGGCAAAGTCAACCAAAGCAGCCGGCAAAAGCGCTAAGACTTCCAAAAAATAAGGGCTTTTCAACCAAGACAATTGAATAAGATCATTATCATTACTGCGCCTTCGGGTTCGGGAAAAACGACTATTGTGCGGCAATTGCTGCAGCGGCATGCCGGCAGCCTGGGCTTTTCCATCTCGGCCTGCACACGCCAGCCCCGCCCGGGAGAGGTCCATGGCAAGGATTACTATTTTCTCAGCGAAACAGATTTTAAGCAGAAGATCGAGGCCGACGCCTTCATAGAATGGGAAATGGTGTATACCGGCAAATATTATGGCACCTTGCGCTCCGAAGTCGACCGTATATGGTCGGAAGATAAGGCGCCCCTGGTCGATATCGATGTGCTGGGTGCGCTGAACATAAAAGCGCAGTACGGCGAAAAAGCAATATCCCTGTTTATACAGGCGCCATCGATAGAAGAATTGCGGCGGCGGCTTTCGGCAAGAGGAACAGAAACGCCCGAAACCTTGCAGGAACGCCTGGACAAGGCTGCCTATGAGCTCAGCTTCGCCGATCGCTTCGATCGTATCATTGTCAACGACAATCTTGAAAATGCTATTGAAGAGACGATGGCCGTAATCAGTAATTTTTTGCAAAAGGATGTGTTGGTATAGAGAAATTATTGCATTTTTGCTGCTCTAAAACATTAAGCTCATGAAAAAATTAAGTCTTGTATTTGCAGTAGCGGCTGCTATTTCGTTCACAGCCTGCAACTCGGAATCAACTACCTCCGAAACGAAGACCGATACCACCGCAACTCCTGAAGGTACCACCACAACAACGACAACTACGGAAACGACAACCACACCGGATAATACAGTGGGACAGAAAGTCGATACCGCTGTGAAAGATGCCAAAGAAACGGCTAAAGATGTTAAGGAAGGGATTAAAGAGACTGCCAAGGATGTGAAAGAAGGTACAAAAGAGGCCGCAAAAGATGTGAAGGAAGCGGCTCAGAAAGGGGCTAAGAAAGTAGAAGAGAAAGCCAAAGAAGTAAAAGAAGACCTGAAAAAGTAAGCAGGCTGCTATAAAGAACGTAAGGCTGTCCGGGTACCCGGGCAGCTTTTTCATTGGTATTATGGTCATTATCCGGAATACCGGTCTTCGGAGGGTTTGCTTACCGGGACCGAGCGGTAAAGCGGGCAAGACCTCCAAGGAGCAGCAAATGCAGCAGGAGCAGCAGCACCAGGAAGCCTACCGGTCTGTGATGCAACCATCCTTGTGTTATGCGGGCCAGCGCTACGATATAGGTCAGCGCCAGGAACCAGTTGGCGCATGTTCGTACCGGTAGCGCGCGCTGCTTCAGGAGCAGTAAGATACCGCAGGCAATGGCCATGTGGATAAGGTAAAACACCAGGAATTGCGGACCTTTCAAAAAGAAGGGAAAAACTTGTCCGAAAAGTAGTCCTGCCGCCAGGCAAGGCAACAGCAAATAGCCCGCACAACAGAGGAAAAGCAAACCGGGGTCTGGTGTTTTATCAGAAGTCTTATATAGCATATGAATTTATTTTAAGGTTATTGTCCGGCTCAATCGCCACCACCACCACAGCCGCCACATCCGCTGCTGCAGCTACTACCACAGCTGCTGCCACCATCGCTGCTGCATCCGCCGCCACTATCCCGGTTGTGTTTCTTCTGTTCCTGTTCGTAGCTGTTTTGTGCCTTGGAAGAGAATATGCCCATGAGCAACAGGAAAATGGCGATGATGGGAGTAAAGGCGACCTCGCCATCACTGCAGCCGGTAAGGAATAAAATGGGGAAAATAACCAGGAGCAGGAGAGAGAGGCGTTGTAAGGCTCGTTGCCATTTGTTGTTCCGTGCTGGTAGTGGTTCATGCGTTTCGTCCCAGAAACGTTCCGGCGCATCGTAGCCGAAGGTGCGGAGGTAAAGGGTCAGCGTATCCGTTTGCCAGTGCTCATGCTTTTCTTTTTCTTCGGGGCCGCCGCGTGAGGGATGGTGGTGGATGTCCTGTCCCAGCGTGTCCCGGCAAAAGGCCTGCCAGTAATTTTGCGTATAGAGAAGATGCAGGTGCCATACTTCGTCGATCACTTTCGATGGAGAAGCGCCATGCGGCGAAATGCAGCAGAGGAAAATGAATTTCCGGTATTCTTCAATGGCCTCCTGGCTGAAAGCGTAAGTCCAGCCGTTTTCGCTGGCCAGCTTGCGGGAAAAGGGGAAAGAGGCGCCGGGCTCGTCGAACCGGAAGGCGGCTATCTTTTGCCATAGTGCCAGCTGTTCCCGGCTGCAGCTGTAAATTGTCGTTTGTTCCATAATTAATCTTTTTAGTTGGAACAAAGCTCCGGTAAGGCCATAAGATGAACGTCTTGTAATAATCCTCCGAAGCCTTATTTTCGTATTAAAATCGTATTATGAGCAAAGAGGAGCTGGCCCACCTGGAACGGCTAATGAATTATATCGCACATCATTTTATCCGCAAGAATGCCTGGGAAGAAGTATCCAAAGCAGAGTGGCTGTATATCTCGTCGGAATTCAACAAGCTGCAGCAAAAGCATCAGCACCTGCAGCAGGAGGTCGCCTTCCTGGGCGATAATTATTTTTACGAGCATCTCGTCATCAAGCGGCTCAAGGCTGCCGGTACAGGGAAGGCATTGCAGGGTATCAGCAGCCCCAATTTTGGCAAAATGAATACGATCGCTGCCTTGCTGGGTTACGACAGCTATATGGATTTTCTGAGCAATGCCGCAGCCAGCTTCAGCTTTCACGAATTGAAGATCAATATTCCGCTGGGCACCGTCAACAGGAACCTGCTGGATCACCTGGTGGGCTATTGGTATTGCTACAACAGTAATCTACCGCTGAGCGGACCGGGTCACAAGGAAGAGCGGGTACGGCGCTCGGCCATGGAGATCTATAAATCGGGCGATGAGTACCTGGTCGAACGCTCCGGTAAGGACAATCACCTGTACTATGGAAAGATCACCGCCTACGCCGATTATATCTTTATCATCATGAACAGCACCACCTTCATCCGGCAGCGGCATTTTATTGGCCGGCTAAAAGATGCCACCAGCAAGCTGAAGCAAAATGGGTTTAGTATAGACCAGATGAACTTTGTAAGCACTTGCGTCAGCTTCAATGGCGACCCGGTAGCCCTCAATGAGCTGTTTGACCGTGTGCCGGCCAAAGCGTTTGAAAAAATATCGGTGGACCTGGCCCTGAGCAGTCCAGAGCTGCCGGCGCATGTGCTGCAGCAATTGAAAGATAAAGGATTGCAGCAGATCAGCGATTATTGAGGTGATAATAGCCACTCCAGCGCGCCGAACTGGTATTTTTCAATCCCTTTATGGGTGAGCAGCACGAGCTGTCCTTCCACATTTACCTCCTGTACGAAGGCTTCGAATACCCTGCCGGTAGCCTTTTCGGCAAACTGTGTTTCTTTGTCCCGCCGAAAAAGGAGCTTATTATAATCCGCCAGCAGGGCAGGGTAGCGGTCGGGGCCAAGCGGCTGCAACAGGTTGAGCACGCCCGATCGGATATCGGTAATGATCTCGGTAAGATCAAACTGCCGGCCCGAAACCATGGCCATCGAGGTGGCCCGCGTTAGCTCCGGCGGGAAGGCGGTTTGGTTGACATTCAAGCCAATACCTGCCACCGAATAAGCCCAATGCATACCCCGGAATACATTTTCGATCAGGATGCCACATGCCTTTTTGTCATTCAGATAAATATCATTGGGCCACTTTATGGCAACCTGCCACCGGTCAGAAAGCGTTTGTAAATATTTAGCAATCGTGAGGGCCACGGCGGCGCTCAGTATAAACTGCCGCTCCGTGGGGATTACCGGCTTCAATATCAGGCTCATCATTACATTTCCTTCGTCATTTTCCCATTTTTTACCCCTTTGCCCCTTACCCTGCAACTGGTGCGCCGCCCATATCACTTCACCCTGCTGTGCCAATCCGTCGTCGATACGCTGCATGGCATAATTGTTGGTACTATCTATAGTATCAAAGTAGTGAAGCCACTTGGGAAATGTATTTTCTACGTTTTGTGCCAAAAAGATTCCTTAATTTTGAACGCAATATAATTCAATAACGCATATTCGCACTAAGCATTGGAGAAAATCATCAGTTCACTGAAAAACCGTATCAAGTCTGATATACGCCTTAACCGCAACAGCAGATTATTCAAAACCATCATTAAAGCCATCCAGGATAAAAAAGGGGAGCAGATCGTTTCATTGGATCTCAGGAAGATCGATGAAGCGGTGGCAGATTTTTTTATTTTGTGCGAGGCGCAGTCGCATATACAGATCAATGCGATCGCTGCTAACGTAGAGGAGGAAGTAAGGAAGGCCTGCGAGGAAAAGCCTTATCATATGGAATCGGGGCAGTTGTGGACCCTGGTCGACTACGTCAATATTGTAGTGCACGTTTTTCAGCGGGACGAACGTAAATTTTACGATCTGGAGGGGTTGTGGCTGGACGCTGAAAAAATGGAACATCCTGCTACGGCTTAACATTCCCCCAGACCGGCTTTTTATATTTAGATAGCGCCCTTCCTGTTCCGGATCGGACCACAGTAGGGCAGGCGTACAGTTTACCGTTTATTGCTTCCCATAAAATAATGCGGGAAGAGCAGTAAACAATCTTGGAGATTATGGAAGATAATAAAAACAGACAGGGCGGTGGGTTGCCGCCCGGTTATGATAACAACCCGAAACGGAAAGGCCCTAAATTCAACATGTACTGGATTTACGGCCTTATTGTCGTTGCCCTGCTGGGACTCAATATTTTTGGCAGCAATATCCAGTCTTCAGAAAAGAAGACCTCTTTCCTGGAGTTCAGGCAAAACTACCTGGATAAAGGCAACGTAAAGAAAGTGGTGATCGTAAATAAGGAGATCGCCGAAGTATACCTCTATCGTCATGATGCGCCGGCCAATGCCAACCAGCGTAACCCCATGTTCAACAACCGCAATGCCGATGAGCCCGACTTTAAGTTCAATATCGGCTCCTACGATGTGTTTGACCGCAACTTTCAGGATGTAATGAAGGCATATGCCGCCGAAGGCAAGCCCCAGGTCCCCGTTGAGGTGGAAAACAGGGGTAGCTTTTTCCGCGATTTCCTCAGCACGGCCCTGCTACCGCTCATTATCCTGATCGCTATGTGGGTGCTCATTTTCCGTAAAATGGGACCAGCGGGTGGCGGTGCCGGTGGCGGTATCTTCAGCATTGGTAAAAGCAAAGCGCAGCTTTTTGAAAAAGGGACCAAGGTCAATATCACGTTCAACGATGTTGCCGGTTTGGATGAAGCCAAAGTAGAGGTAATGGAGATCGTGGATTTCCTTAAAAATCCGAAAAAATATACTTCCCTTGGTGGTAAGATACCCAAAGGAGCGCTGCTGGTAGGCCCTCCCGGTACCGGTAAGACCCTGCTGGCCAAAGCCGTTGCCGGTGAAGCTCAGGTGCCCTTCTTCTCCATGTCGGGTTCCGATTTTGTGGAGATGTTTGTAGGCGTAGGCGCCAGCCGTGTGCGCGACCTGTTCAAGCAGGCCAGAGATAAAGCGCCCTGTATCGTATTCATTGATGAAATTGACGCTATAGGCCGTGCCCGTGGCAAAAATGCCGTCATGAGCAACGACGAGCGCGAAAATACCCTGAACCAGCTGCTCGTGGAAATGGACGGCTTCAGCGGCGACAGTGGCATCATCATCCTGGCGGCGACCAACCGTCCCGATGTACTCGACAGCGCCCTGCTGCGTCCCGGCCGCTTCGACCGCCAGATCTCGATCGACGTGCCCGATGTGAATGGAAGGGAAAAAATATTTAACGTGCATCTGCAGCCCATCAAGAAAGCGGCCGATCTCGACATCAAAAAGCTGGCTTCCCAGACACCTGGCTTTGCCGGCGCCGATATCGCCAACATCTGCAACGAAGCGGCGCTTATCGCTGCCCGTAAAGGACAGAGCGAGGTACGGATGCAGGATTTCAACGATGCCATCGACCGTGTGATCGGTGGTCTTGAGAAAAAGAACAAGATCATTTCTCCCGAGGAGAAAAAGATTATTGCCTTCCATGAAGCCGGCCACGCAGTATGCGGCTGGTTCCTGGAGCATGCGCATCCGTTGGTAAAGGTATCGATCGTGCCCCGTGGCGTAGCCGCCCTGGGCTATGCGCAGTACCTGCCCAAAGAGCAGTTCCTGTATACTACTGAGCAAATGAACGACCAGCTGGTAGGTCTCTTCGGTGGCCGTGCGGCTGAGGAGCTTATTTTCGGCAGGATATCTACGGGCGCACAAAATGACCTGGAACGCATCACCAAAATGGCCTATTCCATGATATCCATCTATGGTATGAATGGTAAGGTCGGTAATGTTTCTTTCCACGACTCGCAGCAGGAATATACGATGAGCAAGCCTTACTCCGAGGCGACTGCCGAGATGATTGACCGCGAAGTACGCATCATGATCGAAACCCAATATGAAAGGGCAAAGGAGTTGCTGCGTATGCATATGACGGCGTTGAGCGACCTGGCGCAGGAGCTGTTGAAGAAGGAAGTGTTGTTCAAAGACGACCTGGAACGGCTCATCGGCAAACGTCCTTACGACGACAACCAGGCAACCGATGTGCTGCCGGCTGCCGACAGTCTGCCCGTGAGCGAGGCGCTGAAGAACAAGGAAAATGCTACGGCAAATACCAAGGACAACAACGCAGCAGCAGATACTACAGCAGACAGCTAATATCAAATAACTGACAACAAAAATGGCCGGCATTATTTGCCGGCCATTTTTTGTTGTAATAGTCCTACCGCGATGCTATCGCTTTGCGGCGCTTGTGATAAAAGATATAGGAGCCAAAGATAAGACCATAGCCGAGGATGATCGTAAATACCCAGGCCGAAGGCGGATCGCCTACTGCTATGCTGGAATAAATAGCGCCGGTAATATCGAAGGTAAGGCCCGCATAGGCCCATTCTTTCAGTCGTGGGAAGCCGGGTACGAGAATCGCTATAGCCCCCAGGATCTTGGCCACGCCGATGAAGGGTAGGAAATAAGCAGGATAATGCAAATGGTCGCAAACTATTTTTACGGCATCCGGTGTGCTCAGCACGTCGGGTATGGCGCCGGCGCCCATCAGGACAGCCAGTAGTATCGTGAAGATCCAGTAGGCGATATTGATCTTTTTCATAAAAGAGGAAAATTAGGTGAGTAATGTATGGATGGAATAAGGGCTAAGCGGCTATGGCTGGCATCGCCGCCTTCCGGTTAAAGAAATAGATCAGCGCCAGCAATACCAGGGCGATGACAGGAAAAATGACATTGGACGCCTGACCTACCGACGACCAGGAAAACAAGGCGCCGATGAAGTTAAAGGCAAAGCCTGCGAAGGCCCATTCCCGCAGCCTGGGAAAGCCGGGCACGAGTATCGCGATAAGGCCGAGTATCTTTAATACACCGAAGAAGCGTAGCAAATAGATGGGATAGCCTAATTGCTGCAGCGCATCGATCCCGGCCTGCTGCAGGGTAATACCACCTATGGCGTCCATAAGCATCAGGAGCGAAAAAAGAATGGCAAAGATCCAGTAAAGGGTACGGACTGTTTTGGGTTTCATGTGCTTTGTTTTAGATGAAAAAAAAGGTTTGAAAATGCTGTTTGTGATAAAGTCGTTTGATTTGGTGTAAAGATATTCCTGTTAAAAAATGCCTAAACAATATACGCCACTGCTTATCCGTTTATCGCTTCTGGCGCGTGTTTCAGGTCTTTATCCCTGGCTTGTCGCATGAGCAATGGTGCGTGTGGCCGGTTACATTCATATGACAATCTCATTTTGTTTAATTAATTTCGTTGATTATTATCAATGCAAAAATAGTACCAATAACCAATAATGAAAGGGTGTCTGCACGGCAATCTAAGGCGGTGATTGCGACAGCCTTTATACCATCTTAACCCTTATGAAGCACATTTCAATCCTCGTCCCCAGCGGGACTTGCAGCATTACCAATATTGAAGGCACGCACCAGATCTTTTCGGAGGTCAATTCCTTTCTGAGCAGCGTGGACCGGGAGCCATTGTTTGATATCCGGTTTGTAGGCCTCGATTATGAAGCCAGCCAGCGCAACGGGCTCTTTACCATCAAGCCCGATGTTCTGGTGTCTGAAGTCGAAAAGACAGACATCATCTTTATCCCGGCGCTGTTCGGTGATCACAACGAGGTGCGGGAGCACAACAAAGCCTTCCTGCCCTGGATCATAGAGCAGTACCGCAATGGCGCCGAAGTGGCCAGCTTCTGTATCGGCGCCTTTTTCCTGGCGGCGACAGGCTTACTCGACGGCAAGCAGTGCGCTACGCACTGGCGCTTTGCCAATGAATTCAGGACTATGTTCCCCAGTGCCCACCTGGTCGACGACAAGATCATGACAGAGTCCGATGGTATCTATACCAGCGGCGGCGCCTATTCCTATCTGAACCTGTTATTGTATTTGATAGAGAAGCATGCCGGCCGCGATATGGCGATCCTCATCTCAAAGGCTTTTATGATCGATATCGATCGCGACAGCCAATCGCCGTTTATCATCTTTAGTGGTCAGAAGGCCCATGAAGACGAGCCGATCAAGAAAGCACAGGAGTATATCGAGCATAATTTCGAAGACAAGATCACCGTGGATCAGCTGGCCGGCATGTTTGCCCTTGGTCGTCGCAGCCTGGAGCGCCGCTTCAAGAAGGCTACCAGCAATACGGTAACCGAATATATTCAGCGGGTAAAGATCGAGGCTGCCAAGAAGGACCTTGAATCCGGTCGCAAGAATATTAATGAAGTGATGTATGATGTGGGCTATGCCGATGTCAAAGCTTTCCGTACCACCTTCAGAAAGATCACAGGCCTGTCTCCTATCGAATACAAAAATAAATACAACAAAGACGTAGTGGCGGTATAATTGCTGTACGTTTTATGGATGCAAAAGCCTTGCCCGGAGCGGGACAAGGCTTTTGTAGTATAAAGAAGAGGTACGAAAAAGGGGGTTGCTGATGTAAAGCAGAATGCTAACCTTTGCGGGAGCTGAGTGTAATGATGCTTATAAAACAAACACGGATTGTGACCCGGTCCCAAGGCCGGTAAGCGCCGAAGCTATCTGATTGCTGCCCCAGGGGATAATCAGCTTTTAGATAGCTTCTTTCATTAAAGATCCGTCCACATGCGCATAAGGTTGCTATACACCTGCATCAGCAACAGGTTCTCTTCCGATTGCAGGTCTTTTGCCGCGATCTGCTCCTGGACGTGCTTCAGCTGGAACAGCAGCTCTCTTTTTTCTGTCTCTTTTACCAGCGATTGCATCCAGGTAACGCAGGCGATGCGCTCGCCCGAAGTCACAGGATTAACCCGGTGCAGCCTGGTGGTCGGATAAATGATCGCATCGCCTTTGGGCAGCTTGTAGGGGACGTATCCGCTTGGCGTGTGGATCACCAGCTCGCCGCCTTCATAGCTTTCGGGAGCGGTCAGGAATAAGGTCATGCTGAGGTCGGCTCTTACCGTGTAGTCAATGGTCATTACGGGGCTATCGGTATGCCAGCCGTATGCCATGCCGTCGTGGTATTTGCTGATCATCGGCGGCAGGATATTTTTAGGCATTACCGCCGACTGGATCAACGGATGACCAGCCACTGCCTGGAACACCAGTTGCTGCAGGTGGCGTTTATGGGCATTCTCTTCGCGGCTGGCCTGCATATTGTTCTTCACTTCGCGCGCGGCGCCGCTGGCGGTATTTTTGCCATCTTCAAACGGGATCTGGGAAAGGAGAAAATCGATCTGGGGAAGGTCCTGCTCCGGCAGCAAATTCGCTATATGTATAATAGACGATGGGATCGACAGCATTTCAGGTGGATTTGGTTAAAAGACAAATCTACAATAAATGTATTGTCGCAGGGAAATTGCCGGCCTAAACAGGTGATTCTACCTGCCGTACGAAGGGCTGATATGCACCCTTTCCATTGAGAATGAAAAAGTGTACGTGAATAATAGTTGCAGCGGCATTGCTTTATAGCCGGTATTTTCCATATTTGTATAAAAATACCAAACACCAAAATGAAAAAGATCCTCACCGTTCTGCTGCTGGCGGCAGCAACCTCCATTGGGAATGCCCAGGATAATGGCGTTCCCCAATCTTTTAAGCCGGCCAAAGCCGAAGACTATGCGCAGTATAATAAGAATGTGCTGCAGTGTATCGACTGGCTGATGGCCACACCTTACGATCCGGCCTCGCCGCAGCAACAGGCTGCCGGCGCCTTCCTGATGCAATGGATCGCAGGCAGCCCCGACGTAAAGCTCCAGTTGGCGCCAGGTATCATCAACTTTGTAGGGGAGACCCCCACTTTGCTGATGATCTTTATGAGCGGCTGGACCAAATACACGCTGGAAAGCAAAAAGCCGGAGGACAAGCTAAATGGTAATTTGAAAGGGCTCGAAAGCGTTATCAGCTATTATGAGCACAATAAGGAAAAGCTGGCGGAAAACAAACAGGTAGAAGCTTATGCTGACATGCAGAAAAAGAAGACCCTGAAGGCATATGTCGAAAAGAATATTTAGGGATTGTTGTCTGTAAAAATAAGGGCCTGTTCCAATTGGATTGGAGCCAGGCCCTTACTTTGTATAGATTGCCGGCTAATGGCCAACAACCATGTTTTTTAATAACGATCAGACTACCGTTAGCAGCGCATAAGTGTAAGAGAAACGTGCACTTTCCGGTACCATCAGGAATACTTTTTGCCCTTTTTTCAGCTTATCCTGGTTCATCAGCTCTTCCAGCATAAAGTAAGGAGAAGCCGATCCTACATTGCCCAGGCGGTCAAGATTGGTATACCACAGGTGAAGCGGCAGCGGTATATTGCGGCGCTCAAGCTCTTCGGATATCTTCCTGCGGAAAAATTCGGAGGAAAGATGAGGCAGGAACCAGTCGATCTCACGGGTATCGAAACTCCGTTTTTTCATCACCTGTTCCAGGAAATCCACGCCGCGCGGAACAATATGTTCTCCCAGCAGCCGGGTATCCTGTTTCATAGAAAACACGCTTTGGGTAAGCCATTCATCCGTAGGCAGCTCATTATAGCCGATCAGCTGATCGCCTTCCTTGATACTGCCGCTGTACATACAGGTTTCTATTTCGCCGGCAAAAGAGGTCATATCGATCCATTCTACCCGCAGCGAAAGCCCATCAGGGTTTGGCTTGTTCTGAAAAAAGGCGGCGCCGGCGCCATCGCTCAGCATCCATCGCAGAAAATCCTTTTCAAAAGCAATGTAGCCGTTCTCTTCTATTTCATGTGCTTTGTCGATCTCAGCCTGGAACTTGTCGGAAGTAAGGTATTTGGACATACGCTCCGAACCGGTAGATACTGCATTATCCGTATCACCGGAAGCAACGGAGAGAAAAGCATATTTGAACGATTGCATACCGGTATTGCACGCACCTGAAAAAGAGAACAGCTCAAGAGGAGGAACGCCCAGCAGGCCATGCACCATGGAAGCATGAGAAGGAAGGGTTTGATCGGGAGAGGTGGTGCCACAGGCCAGCAGCTGCACCTCATCCAACATGCTGTCTTCTTTGAACAGCGCTTTGATCGCTTCGGCTGTGAGCTCCGCATTGGAAAAGGACTTCTGCCCCTCCCTGAATGCATAATATCTTGTTTTGATGCCGTTATTTCTCAATATCAGCGCCCTTACCTTCGAAGGCTTCCCGTCGACCATACCCAACACCGATTCCATGTCCTCATTGCTCACCGGATCATATGGCAGGTATTTTGCCATACGGGTAATATATACTGCTTGCATTTATTGTTTCCTGGGGTTTTCAGTAATATTTCTCAATTAAACCGGATAAATCCGGGATACGAGTTAGGGTTTCCCGCCAAGGCGGCAAAGATAAGATAAAGCCTTTTAAAAAAGGTAACGGCCTCAATTGGCAGGCTGCTTCACCTGCTTCATATAGTCGTCAGTCATTTTTTTGTAATATGGCCGTAGTGCAGGTGGTACGGTCTTATACAGGTCGAGCAGGGATTGCCTGCTTTGCAGGTATTGTTGCAATTCGGGGGGCATGGGTCTTTGCTCATCCTTGCCCGCATTGGCATTGCGTTTATCGTCTTCTTCCTGTTCGCGGATCGACTTTTCGGCTTCAAGTAGCCGGGTCATGATCTCCTGCTGCCGCCGGAACAGCGGGGAGGCTACTCTGCGGTTAACCAGGTCAGTCTCGTTTTTGTCCATCTCCTCCTGAATGGCGCGCAATTCACGGGCATTGCCATTAAGCCCTTTGCTGTTGAGCATGCTCGATAATTCCTGTATCTGCCGGCGCAGGGCTGCCTGCTGCTGTGCCAGCCGGGCTATTTGCTCGGCATCTGAAGGATTGCCTTCGTCGCCCTCTCCGTTGCCACCATTCCCGCTGCCGCTTTGTCCGCTTCCGGGTTGTCCTCCGGGTTTCTGTCCACCCTGCTGTTGTCCCTTGCCTTGCTGTTGTCCTTTCCCTTGTTTCATGCTTTGTCCCATCTGCTGTTGCCCGGTAATGATGTCTTTCATCATCTGGCCGGCGCTGCCGCCCTTGCCGGGCTTGGGATTCATGCCACCGGGCTTGGAACAGCTACCATTGCCGGCCGACATTGACTGTGCCTGCTGCTGCAGTAGATTTTCCAGCAGCTCATTCAGCATCAGGGCCAGGTTGTTGGCACTGGTCATGGCATATTGCTGCCGTGTAACCGCTTCACCCAGCCGTCTCGCTTCCAGTGAGGCGATGGTGCTGTTGATATTTTGCTCCATGTCGGTGGTCTCTTTATTGATGCCCGCCGCGATCTGGAACACGCGTTTGCTCAGCTCAAAAAGGCTATCCCTGATCATACGCGCGTTTCCCTTCAGACGATTTTGCTCCTGGGAGTTGGTTATATAAGCCGGACTCGACATGGGCGTTTGCTTCACCTTATTCATCAGCTGCTCCTGGTCAAAGGAAAAACGGATCAGGTTGGTCAGTATCTGGCGCGTGGCCTTAATGTCGATATCGATCTGCTCGGCATCCATGCCGGCCGACATTTTTTTCATGGCTGCGGCCATTTGCTGCAGGTTCTGCTGCGCCTTGTTCTGCGCCTGGCTGGCCTTTTGCTTCTGGCTCTGCTGCAGCTGCTGGTCGCTCTGCTGCATATTGTTGTCGGCCTCCTTGCCCATCTCTTTCATATCATCCGTCTTCTCGGGGCGCTTTTGCTCGTTGTTCAGCTTGTCGATGGCCTTCATATCCTGCTGCATGGCTTCTTTCAGGTCGTTCCTGATCGCCTTCTGGTCTTTCGACAGGGCATCGTCGCTTTTGCGGCTGGCGTCGGTGTTCTGCTGCAATTGCTGTTCCTGTTTGGCCAGCCCTTCCAGCTTATTGGCCAGGTCTTCCATCTTCATCTGCATCTCCAGCTTCTTCATCAGTTCCTGGATACGTTCCAGGTCCATATTGAACAGCTTGTTCTGCTGATCCATCTGCTGCAGGTTCTGGAAGGCATTGTCGCGGTTCATCTGCTTCATCATCTCCTGCAGCTTGCGCAGCTGCTCTGCCAGCTCCTTATTCAGCAGGTTGTCCAGCTGTTTTTGTACGGCCTCCTGCTTATCCTTAACCTCTTCGCTATATTGTTTTTGCTCACTTTGCTTCTTTTGCTCGTCAAATCGCTTCTTGATCGACTCCACCCGGTCTTTCAGTTGCTCCTGCTTGTCGGCGAGCGACTTAAGGTTCTGCTGCTTTTCCCAGCTCATGCTCTCCGACTGGAGTAGCTGGCTTTGCATATCTTTCATCTCCTGCTGCAGCTTGCGCGCCTGGTCGGCGCTGGAACTCAGACCCTGGTTGATTTGCCTGGAATGCTGATCCATAGCCGAATCCAGCTGTTTCAGGTCGTACATGCGATAGGTATGCACCTCGCTGCGGCCGCTTTTACTGCCGTGAACCGCATCATTGTCCCAGGCTTCGACATAATAATTGACTTCCTGGCCGGGCAGCAGGTTCAGTGTGCCCAGGTCAAAATATTGCTGGAACGGAATGACCGCGCCGCCGGCCTTAAGGGCTATGTTCTTTTCTGAAACCACTTGTTTGCGCGCATCGTAAATGGTATAGTGAAAATACAGGCGGGATACGCCATAATCATCGCTGGCATTGCCGGTAAGCAATAGCTGCTGTCCGCTGACGCTGTCCTTCATTTCCTGGAGCTGTACCTGGGGATTGAGGTCGGGGATCACCTGTACCAGGTAGCGGAAGGAGTCGGCTTTCGGCATTTGTTTGCCGGACAAGAGCAACGTGTAGGCTGTGTCACTTAAGAAGCGGGCACTGCTGGTCCAGGTATCCTGTGCCGCCCGGTTTAAGGGTATACTGTTCCCTGCCGTTCCCATGCGCATGCTGATGGCATCGGTATGACGGGCCTTTAATGTCCAGCGGAATACGGTACCGGCAGGTACTGTCATATCGCTCAGGCTTTGCAGTACTTCGTTTTTCCTGCCGGTATAAGCGGGGTATTCGATCTGTACCTGGAAAGACAATAGCTGTGGCTTTTCGATCACAGACAGCTTATAGGCGTCGGACGATACGCTCGCTGCCGTAAGCTTGAAATCGACAGGCTGGCCCACGCGGTTGAACGTATAGCTGTATTTTGTTTTGCTGATCTTCTGCATCTCAAGCTGCTCGCGGCCAACCTGTACATAGACCTGGTCGGGCAGCTTATCGCCCTTTACTTCGGCTTCCAGGGTATAGTCGCCGTAAAGTGGCACCTTCAGATCGCCTGACGTCACTTTAAATGCAAACGGCGCCGGCGGCGCAAAATTTTTGGAAGGCTGCATCAGGCGATCCGAAGCGTCCCGGAATACATTGGGAGCAAGCCAGAGGATCGCGATCACGGCCAATACAGGTACCAGCAGGTAGGGCAGGTATTTCCGGTTGCGGCTGAGGTCGACCGCCTGGGTAAAAGGAACAACCGCGATCTGGCCGGCTTTCTGATCGATGCTCGCCTCGATCAGCTCCCTGCTTTCTGCGTTATTCTGATTGTGACGCAATTGGAGGATATTGAGCAGCTTGTCGCTTACTTCGGGAAAATGAATGCCGATGATGCGGGCCGCTTGCTCATGGGAAATGACCTTTCCGAGCTTGCGTATCTTTAGTAAGGGTATTACGATCCATGCGACCAGGCTCAGGCTTCCGGCCACCAGCAGCAGGCCTATGATGGTGAGCTTAAGCCAGGAGGGGAAATAAAGAAAATATTCGCCTACACCTGCCAGCAGCAGGTATATCAGCAGGCAAGACAGGAAAATAAGGCTGCCGCGCATTAATTGATTGAGGTAGTACTTCCTGGTGAAAGCATCCAGCCGCTGTATCAGTAGATCGTAATTGTTCATGGGGAAAATCTCCTTTATTGCAGCGGGCAGCTAGAATTCCAGGTATATCGGGTCGGTTTGCACTACGTTGCTCTTATGCCCTGCATCGTCCTCTACATAAATGTTGAAATAGAGTGTGTCTTTGCGCAGGGCCAAGTGCAGCGAGTCGGTTACAGAAAAGAATTGCCGCCCCATGTTGATCGAAAGGAATCCTTCCAGGCCACCTTTGGTCGGGCGCATATAATCTTCAATATAGGGAAAAGGCTGGCGGAGCGTGAAGGGCGAAGAAGAGGTATCTCTTGAATCCTTCAGGAAAATATTTTTGGTTTCGCCGCTGCGGTCGGTACCGATATCGCCGTCGCCGTCGGTGAATTTTAGCTCTATGAGCACGCCCGCAGTATCGTTAAGGTTTACCTGCTGCGGTCTCAAAGATAGATAGTAAATTTGCGGCTCCGGTGGATAATCCTTGGGCTGCTTGGTGCAGGAGGCTAAAAAAAGGGCCAGGCTCAACAACAGAAATATTTGCCTTTTCATCTTTGATAATTGCTTTATTACGGCTTCCGGCCGGATATCGCTTCGCTCATGAAGCATACCTGGCGACCAGCCGACCAGTAACCGATTCTATTCTTTTCCAAATTTAGTAAATGTCACTCAATATTGAACATATTATTCGTGAGGATAACTGGTTGCAGCAGATCACGCCGCAGCATTTCGACAGCTATGCATTGGCCCTGTTTCACTACCAATATGAGCATTGCACCGTGTACCGCGCATTTGCCGACGCTATCGGACGCACACCAGCAGGTGTAAAGGCCTGTGACGATATCCCTTTCCTCCCGATATCTTTTTTTAAAACACATACCGTCGTTTCCGGCAGCTTTACACGGGAGGTGATCTTTGAAAGCAGCGGTACCACAACCACACAAAACAGCAGGCACCTGGTGAAGGATGCTTCACTGTACCGGCAATGCTTCCTGCAGGGCTTTGTACAGTACTACGGGGCACCGGAAGATTATGTATTCCTATGCCTGTTGCCCTCGTATCTGGAGCGTGGCAACTCCTCCCTTGTGTACATGGCCGATGAGCTCATCCGCCGGAGCGGCCGGTTTGAAAGTGGTTTCTACCTTAATGAATGGGAACAGCTGGCAAGCCTGCTCGGGCAGCTGAAAGCAAAGGGGCAACGCATTATCCTGCTGGGTGTCACCTTCGCGCTTCTTGATTTCGCCGAGCATTATCCCATGGACCTGTCGGGCGTCATTGTTATGGAGACCGGCGGTATGAAAGGCCGCCGGGAAGAATGGACCCGGGAACAGGTCCACCAGTTTCTATGCCGGCAATGGCAGCTGGAGCACATCCATTCCGAATACGGTATGACCGAGTTATTGTCGCAGGCCTATTCGAAAGGCGACGGTATTTACCGGGCAGCAGATACCATGCAGGTAAGGGTGCGCGACGAGAACGATCCTTTCGAGATCAGCACCCGGGGCGCCGGCTGCCTCAACGTGATCGATCTGGCCAACGTCCACTCCTGTGCGTTCATCGCCACCGATGATATTGCCAGAATAGCGACAGACGGTAGCTTCGAGGTGATGGGCCGGCTGGATCATTCGGCCCTGAGAGGCTGCAGCTTGATGGTAGTTTAGCTGTCCAGAAACTTGTCAAAGCTGTATTTGTAGTACAGCATATTCAAAATAAGCAAGAACGTTCCTACAGGCACGCTTCTGCTGAAATAATACCCGATATCGTTAGGCCCCTTTAATGTGGTTAGTATTCTTTTGTCGCCAAATGCGATAAGATAATAGCCATAAGGGCCATGGAGGAGTTCTTGCGGCTCAACATAGCTTTCAGTATGTATTGAATCTGTTTTGACGGTAACTTTTACAGGAATGGTAAACGCAATACGCCCCTGGTATTGTGACAGGGAATCATAATTGTTGGCGGCGTACCTAAAGATAGTATGGGCTTCTCTGGACTTCTTCCTGGTTTTGAACCTGGAGATCAATTTCCCTTCTTTCCAGCGGTAATATTCAAAATAGTAATCATTACCTTCCCTGTAAAGGAAATAGCCCGAAGCTTCCAACCCGCTAATGCAGCAGGAACAATCTCGGTAATAGGCGATGAAGGTATCTTTTGTTTGTATGATTTCCTGTAGCCGCTTCTCATAAAACGCCTGGTTGCCGATAGCTCTGGAAAGCCCACCCGGCAAGCAAAGGAGAAAAGCAAGTATAAGAAAGAAAGTTATCTTCATAAGATCAAAGCCCGGTGTCTCTTTGACACCGGGCTTTGATGTATAGTACTACAAGACTACCGTATCAAAGTCACATTCCCTTCCCGCGTAAAAGGCTTACCGGCATCGGTAACGGCGTCGATGGTGTAGATATAAACGCCCATTGGCTGTGGCTTGTCGTTGTAGGTACCATCCCAGCCTTTGTTGATATCTGTGCTTTCAAATACCTTTTGCCCCCAGCGGTTGTACACATTGAACGACTTCAGCCTGGCGATGCCGCGCTTCGAGGGTTTGAACAGCGGGTTGCTGCCGCCCGGGTGGAAGGCATTGGGCATATCGATCACCGTTTCCTTTACCAGCACGTCGATCGAATCACGCAGGGTGCAGCCCCGTTCTGTTGTAGCGTTGACGAAATACCTTGTCCTTACTTCTGGTTGTGCTACCGGGTTGGCTATATTGGTAGCGCTAAGTCCCGAGGGTGGGAACCAGGCAAAATAATGGCAATTGGTTCCCGGGTCAATGGTATAGCTTTCGCCGGGATAGATGTTTACACTGTCCGGCATATCCAGTACCGCCTGAGGATACACAGCAACCCGGACGAATTGGGTATCGGTACAACCATGGATATCCGTTGCGATCATGCGGTACTGGGTTGTGGTCTGCGGTGAAGCTACAGGGTTGAGAATATCCGTAGCGCTAAGACCATAGGCAGGATCCCAGGAATAAGACACGCCGCCTTCGGCCTGCAGCTGTACCTCACCTCCCGGGCAATAGCCGGTATCGGTGGTGTTGAGCGCTGCAAAATCGCCGGGGAATACGGTGATCTTAATGCTGTCCTTTGCCGAGCAGCCAATAGGTGTTGCAGCCGTAACCGATACGTAAGCAGAAGTGCTGCCCCTAAAGACATTGTTGGGGCCGCTGGCGTACAGCAATGCGTCGGCCGGCGACCAGGTATAAGTAAAAGTGAAGCTAAGTGGTTCTACCAGGGCATGAATAGCGATCTGATCGCCACGGCACATTTCGGTGCGGTCGGCCTGCAGCTTGATATTGGTAGGATTGGGCTGCACATCGATCACGATTACTTCCGCACTGTCGTTGCAGCCTGCATGCGAAGCCACCAGGGTATACGTGGTAGACGCTGCCGGTGTGAGCACCGGGTTCTTGCTATGCGGATCCGAAACGCCGGTGGCCGGCGTCCATATATAAGCATACTCGTCGCTGCCCACCGTATTGATGGTTACAGAGGCGCCTTCGCAGATCGTGGTATCATTGTTTAGAATGTCGAAGCCCATCAGGTTGTGTACCCATACCGAATCCCTGGCCGTACACATGGTCGGATCGTTGCTGCCTACCGTAACCACATAGCGGAGATCGCCGGCAGGATTGGCCAGGGGCTGCGCGATGGTGGCATCGCTGAGGCCGCCGGCAGGCGTCCATTGATAGTTGTAATTTAAGGTTGGGTCATTATTGGCGATCACCAGGGGCAACACCACGCCGGTATTGCTGCAGGTTACCAGTGTGTCGCTCAATTGCAGCACAGGTCTGGCTTTCGCATTAAAGGTAATGCTGTTTCCTATTGCCTGGAAAGTGCCACAGCTGTCTTCAAGGGTATTGCCGTCGCTGCCGTTCTGCGCCGCCAGTGTATAGACGCCCGAGGCCGTGATGGGGTTAGCAAGGTTCAGGGTAATGGTATTGCTATAGCCATTCACACAGCCTACAGCAGTGGCTGCGGTAACGACTGCTGGTCCGGGCCCCGTGATCCGGAAATCGGAGCCATTGGCGCTTACAGAAGCGCATTTGATGGGTATATTGGTTTGTACCGTCAATGTGGTACAAGCCAGGGACGCGCTGCTGTACTGTGCTGCCGGTGGTACGGTAAACGTAAGGGAATCGGGCAGGGACAGGGCGGTATTGCAGAGGTTGAGCAGGGTGTTATTGTCTGTTCCGGTCTTAGCCCGCAGGGTATAATTGCCGGGAGGCAATGCCGGTGAAAAATTGACCACCACGTCCTGGGTATAACCATTGGTGCCGGAGCAGTTGACGCCCGAAGCGCTAGCAATTGTGCCGGAAGGACTGAGCTGGAAATCGGAGCCATTGGCGGCAATAGAACTGCAGGCGATCTGGGTATTCAGGTGCACGGTAACTTTATTCTTGAACGTACAGGGCGATGCCGGCGCCAGATTGCTGAAATGGGGTGGGGTATTGTCGAAAAAAGTGGCGGTAGATCCGGTGAAGTCGATCGTAAAGCCGGAGCTGGGCCCGCCGCCGGCGCCAAAGTTATTGATCATGATCAGGTACACATCGCCGGCCGCCGCAGTGATCTGCTGCAGGAACGAGCTTCCTGTAGTGCCGCCGGCTACCTGGGTCAGGGTAGAGGTGCTGTTGAGGCCTACCACACCGCTATTGAATACGGGAGCATTATTATTGAAATTGCAGCGGATTACTTGCGCCTGGGTTATATTGTTGCAATTGCCGTTCGTGATATTGGCGATCGCAAAATCATAATCGTCTGCCGTAACTACCGGCGTTATGGTGAACACAATGCTACCCGGCGCACTGACCACCAGCTTCAGCCACACAACGTTATCTTCACCGCAGGGATTAAAAATACCACCGCCGCAAGGCGAGCTGGGCAGGTCGCTTACGATACCGATGCCCTGGTAGCTATAAGGCGTAAAGAAAGAATTGCCGCAAAGCTGCAAGGCGCCGCAGGCATCCTGTTCCGGCTGATTGGGCGGGAGCAGCTGCGCCTGGCTTTTCCCGAAGAAGAATACGAGGATTGCTGCTCCTATCCAGGCGCTCAGAAATGACTTAGACATAGTGTTAATAAATTAGTATGCAAATAAGGAAATATGCCGGATGTTGACATGTTGTTTACATTAATTAACAAAGGAACAGCATGATAAAATGGCTTTCCCTGTGTTTGCAAACGTTAAAGATCAGGCTTTAACATGACATCATATTGGAAAATGTTGCTCTTTTTATGTATGCTTAACCTGTTCTTATGCTTACGGCAAAAAGGATTCCTTTTTTGCGCCGGTCAAGATCCCGTTTTGTTTTTTAAATAATGCCCTTCTATCACGTGTACCTTGGTTACATCATAACACTTATTGCAGGCGGAGCAGGCTTTGGCAGGATATCCCGGGTTTACGGGATGGAAACGCGCAACTCCGGCCAGAGATGGTGGCAATTTGGTTGTTAAACGGGAAGACGGTCTGCTGCATGCTCCCGGTTGGATATAGAAGAAGAAATAATGCACATGCTACCGGCGAACTCAGCGCCTGAAACGGGTTTGCCCTTAAGATGTTTCTCAATAAAAAAAAGCAGCCTGCAATAGCAAGCTGCTTTTGTCGATGGGCTGGCGGCCTATTGTATTTTTACGATCTTTTCCTTGAAAGAAACGCTGCCTTGTTTTGCTTCTAGAATATAAATGCCCGGAGGAATATTGTTGCCCGGGATATTGATCTTATTCGTACCGGGATTTAAGGCTTGCTCCTGGCTATAGATCAGCTTTCCGGTGATGTCAAAAACAGAAGTAGTCATCTTATCGTTACGGGTAGCTTTCACGGCCTCGAGCGTCCATCCTGTGGTTGTAGGATTGGGGAATACCCTTGAAGTGGCGCCTTGTATAACGTCCGGTGGTACCATTTCGGTATACTGTGGTATGCTGCCATCGTTGGGATCGCTGGTCTCTTTGGCAGGGCGTGGTGGGTTGTAGGTGTAGCACAATTTTATCTGGCTGCGGCAGATATAACTAAAAGGGCCGCTGATGGGGACCACGCCAAGCTCAGCTGCCCATCCGAAGTTAGGCGGTGGTGGTGCCGAGAAGGTTACAACCGCCATATTGCCATTGATGCCATTGGGGTAGGTTACAACAGCGTTTGTAAAATTGCCGGCCCAGGCATATTGGGTTGTGCTTGGCGAAGATAATGGGAATATAGCCTGCAGTACAAAGGTATTGGGCGCGGTGGTTTTGGTGCACACGGTATAAGCGGCGCAGGAGCCCTGGAAGCTATTGCTGTTATAGCGACAGATGGTGTTTGTTTTTGTGCAGACATTGCCGTTGCCCGTTGCCGTCAAGGTCACATCGAAAGTGGTAGCGCCCACGGGAAGGACCAGCGAAGCGAAATTGACGGTAATGGAAGTGCCGGAATACAAATTGCCGTTGACATCCCAGGTGTAGGTATATCCTGGAAGCGGATTCAATGCGGTAAAGTTGTGGATGTCGACATTCATGGAGCTGAAGCAATGTTCGAAATCGGCACATCTTGTATAGTTGATCTCCAGCCGGGGCCTCAATGCGGGAACCGTATGATCGCTGGAGGCAAATACAACAGCCCTGTATATATCTTCCGTCTGTAGCGACATCTGCCAGCCGTAATTGGGAAAGGTACCATTGGTAATATTTTGAACAAGGGGCGTCACGTTGATCGCCGGGTTCCATCCCCACTCAGAGGCGGATGGCGGAATGGCGACCTGGCCGGCCGTCGTAATGTTGCCATTGGTATTGGCGTTAAAGTTGTTCCAGGTGATCGTCGACTCGTTCCAGGGTGCTGTGATCCTGCTCAGCCAGCCGGGGTTGGCAAAGAAGCCAGAATTGGTGCTGGGCCAGGAATTGGGGCCCCACTCCGATGTCTGCACACCATATAAACGCAAAGTGGCATTGTTGATAATGGAGTTGGACGGTATCGTGTTCAATTGGGAAAACCGGATCACCGATCTTATGGTACCATTTGGACAGTTGGCTGCATTCCAGGTCCAATCCATATAAGGCAGCTGTATGGCATTGCCGAAGTTGACATCTGCCGGCGTGTTGGTGCCGAAAGGCGGCGGCGTGCCGGTTAAAACACAACCTCCATCCAGGCTCCAGATATAGGCATCTTCACCTGTTGTGGCATCGGGCTGAAAGGCCACATTGACCGTTTGCGCCATGAGGCTTCCTATACAGAGAAAGGAAGCGGCAAGCAATAATGTTTTTTTCATAGTTTTTAAATGTTTGGTGAACAATTATCCGGAAATTATAGCTTTTTTCATAATAAGAATATTAATTTTTTCAACTATTTCAATTTTACATTAAATACTCTGGGTCGGTATGTATCCATCCGGTTGGGAAGGCTTGCAGACGACCGTAGAAATCCACGGTGTTGCTCCACAGGATACAATTGATCTCCATAATTTTTACCGTTTCCGGCTTCTTTCGTTTATTTGTAAAATTGTTTTTCCTGTAGTCCTTCTACGCTTAAAGTATATTCATGCGCATACTGATTGAAAACATAAAAGAACTGGTACAGACAGAGCCTGGTACTGACCGTAAAGCCAGGGTAGCCGGTAAAGCTATGGCCGACCTGCCTTCTATAAAAGAGGCCTGGCTGTTGATCGAGAACGGCATCATCCATAGCTTTGGCAGCATGGCACAGATCCCCGGCGACATACAGGCCGACGAGGTGATCAATGGCGAAGGAAGGATCGTGTTGCCGGCCTGGTGCGATTCGCATACCCATCTCGTATTTGCGGCGCCCCGCGACCAGGAATTTGTAGACCGTATCAAAGGACTGAGCTATGAAGAGATTGCCCGCAGGGGCGGCGGTATCTTAAATTCTGCAAAAAAGCTGAATGAAACCGATGAAGGCCTCCTGTACGAGCAGTCGGTACAGCGGCTTGAAGCCGTGATCGCGCAAGGTACCGGCGCTATCGAGATCAAGAGTGGCTACGGCCTTTGCCTTGAAGGTGAAATGAAAATGCTGCGGGTGATCCGCCGGCTGAAAGAGCAGGCAGCCATACCGGTAAAGGCGAGCTTTCTGGCAGCACATGCTTTTCCGCCAGAATACCGGGAAGACCATGAAGGTTATCTCCGGCTCATCATAGACCAAATGCTGCCCCGCGTGGCCGGTGAAGGTCTCGCCGATTATATGGATGTCTTTTGCGAAAAAGGCTTTTTCTCCGTCGACGAGACCGCCCGTTTGCTGGAAGCCGGCTGGAAGCACGGCCTCAAGCCCAAGATCCACGCCAACCAGCTGCATCGTTCGGGTGGTGTTCAGGTGGGCGTGCAGCACAAAGCCGTCAGCGTCGATCACCTGGAAAGCATGGGTGAAGAAGAGATCGAAGCGTTGAAGGGAAGCGATACCATTCCTACTTTATTGCCTGGTGCGGCTTTCTTTCTCAATATGCATTACCAGCCGGCCCGTATGCTCATCGATGCCGGTTTGCCCGTAGCGCTGGCTTCCGATTACAATCCCGGTTCTTGCCCCTCCGGCAATATGAATTTCCTGCTGTCGCTGGCCTGCACGCAATTGCGCATGACACCTGAGGAGGCGATCAATGCGCAAACCATTAACGGCGCGGCTGCTATGGAGCTGGAGCAGGAAATGGGTACCATTGCTGTGGGTAAGAAAGCCCGCCTGATCCTTACCCGGCCGGCACCTTCGGTCGCCTACCTGCCTTACAGCTTCGGCGAGAACTGGATCGAACGCGTGCTCGTATAGTGCTACCTTCGCCGAAAATATATCTGGCTGCTTCGATATAGGAAACATGGCGCAACATTGCCCTCATCCCGCTTGCTGGGCTCGTCGAAGCACTACGCTATAGCTTGTCCTTTCGACGGGCTATAGGGCTTGGCGGATACGTTTGCTTCCTATAGCAGCACCGTCAGCAAAATAGAAACAACTTCCTTTTGTGCCGCCGGCGTACGATCTTATTGCACGCCGGTATTTTTTATCGCAGGAGTGTCAGGTCTCCTTTTTGTTTATGCGATGTACCATCGGGGGCGGTATATTTCAGATAGTAGAAATAGGTGCCCAGATCGACGGG
Organism: Taibaiella koreensis; assembly: GCF_003545715.1. Lineage (GTDB taxonomy): Bacteria > Bacteroidota > Bacteroidia > Chitinophagales > Chitinophagaceae > Taibaiella > Taibaiella koreensis. The sequence goes on along the minus strand of NZ_QVNU01000005.1, from coordinate 353,640 downwards.
GTGTCCGTTTTGGGTCCCGTCCCATCCCTGGTCAGGACTCGTTGTGACAAAGAGCTCCTGTCCGAAGCGGTTGAAAATATGCAGTTGAAACAGAAGCAAGGGGCAGGCTAAACGGATACGGAACTGATCGTTGTTTCCGTCGCCGTTGGGTGAAAAAGCATTGGGGACAAAGGGGATGCAATGGCAGTCAACATCATCGATGGTTACTGAGTCATACAGCGAAATGCAAGGGTTGATATACTGAACAGTATAGGTGCCTGGTGCGTTGACCGGGAGCGTCGCCTCCGTACTGCCATCGTTCCATAAATAGGATCCCTCGCCGGTAGCAATGGTCTCCAGCAGCAGGCTGCTCCCTCTGCAAATAGTGGTGTCTGGTTGCCGTATAGCCAGGCTGGGCCGTTCCCTGTAGGTTACCCGGATCGAATCGGTCAGACTACATTGTTTTACCGAAGCGGTTACGGCATACCATCCCTGCCGGCTTACCGTATAGCGGGTATCGCTGCTGCCGTCCTGCCAGCGGTAGGTCGCGCCGGTAATGGCCGGCGCTTGCAGCAGCAGCGTATCTCCCGGGCATAACAGGGTATCGTTGCCAAGGTCCAGGGTGAAGCTGATGAAATGCAGGTCGAAAGAATCCACGTGCAACCGGCAGGCGTCGTAACTGCGGCGCCAGTAAAGGCCATCCTGGCTTGCCGTAAGCGCCGGGCCCGTGCTACTGTTATTCCATAAAAAATGACTCAGATCGTTGCCGGGCTGAAGTGTTACAGATGCCGCAAAGCACAGTGTGCTGTCGGTATAATGATAGCTGGTATCGCTGGGGTTGAACTGCACGGTAAAAGAGTCCACGTATACTTTACAGGGTGCCATGGCATAACGCCGGTAATGACCGGACAAGGATACGTTAAGCGTCGCACTGGTATCGCCTGTATTCCACAAGTAGCTGCTATAGCTTCCTGCCGGCGACAGGGTCAGCGGACCGGCGCCACAAAGGCTGGTGTCCTTGGCCGAAACAGGGAGCGTATCGGTGGTAACGGCGTGCAGGTAAAACGAGTCTATGTACAGCGAGCAGTCCTTGCTTCGCTTTACCCAGTAGGTGCCGGCCATGCCTGTTGTTATCGAAGGGGTCGTATCCAGTGTATTCCAGAGATAATGGGTATAGCCGGTGTCTGATTGCAGCAGCGCCGGTGTCTCCAGGCACAGCGTCGTATCCTTGATATGACCCGGAAAAGTATCGGGTGGCAACAGTGGCAGAAAGGCATGGGGAAATTCGGTAAAGGCGGGAATCGGGTAACCGGGGGGATTGGCATACGCAGGCAACGATAGGGCGCTGGCTACAAAATTACAGCCGGCGCCGGCTGCATTAGGATTATTGACCACACCGATAAGGTTGGTATATACCGGCCGTACATAGATCTTGTGGTCCGGTCCTATACGCATACCCATCAGCGGTACATTGCTGCTGTAGATCGTTGTCTCAGATGCCGCCACTGCCGGCAGGCCGGGCCATAAACCGAAATCAAACTGTATGAGACCCGTGTTGACACCGCAGCCATATAGCTTACTGCCGTCTGCCGAAAATTCCAGCACATCGGGAGTAGAGGCCTGAGTGTAGAAAGATTGTATATTGCTCAGTTGTCCGTTGGCTTTATTGAAAGACGCCGTGAAGATCTGGGTTCCTGTAAACAGCAGCAGGGAATCATTACGGGTAGCAACGATAGCATTATTGGCAATGCCATAGGGAAGGGCAGTAATGACCGGTGCAGGAGCAATACCGGCAGGTGTGATGGCAAATGCCCGTAGGGTTTTACTATTGGTGTTATTGGACATATTCAGCAACCAGAAGCTATGGCAGCTAGCATGCCTTACAATGGTGATCGCCTCGTCGGAAGCACTGGTCAGGATAAAGTTTTTGTGGGTAACATCCACGTCTCCCAAGCCACCGTTCAGGCTCATGTCGATAATAGAATAATAAAGATTATAAGGCGCTCCATCTTCAATGGCGGCGGTGCAGAACAGGTAATACTGGTTAGGGTTTTGAGGATGAGGTACAATGGCTACACCTTCTTTGCTGGACACACTAATGGGACCGGAGGAAGGGCCATTACCCATCAGACCGGTTCCATTGGGCATCACATTGCCCAGCCGGTCGTAGACGATAGCCCCGCTGGTATAGAAAAGCAGGTTGCCTGCCGCATCCGCAACCGATGCACAACCTTCCAGCACCGCCAGGTTATTCTGGAAGAGGGTAGGTGGTGTGTTGTTGAAGTTCAATCCTGTATTGTTGCCAAAGCACCAGATATTATTTTCGTTCTGTGCTTTTGCGATCATAACTGAAAACAAAAGGACAGAAAAGAACAACCTACATTTCATGGATTCAGGTGGTTTGCTGGTCGGTTACGCCAATAAAGACAGGTCTAATATAGCTAAAAGTTGGTAAACATTTTATATGTTGTTTTATGATTACTTATTTATGTTAAAAGGCATAAAAAAAGACCCCATGCGGAGTCTTTCTGTATTGTGAATTTTTGATATTTAGCGCAGATCCACTACTTCAACGCCGGGATTCTTTTTGGCATCCCAGGTAAATTCAGCATCCGATACGGCGGCATTGGGGGTCACACCGGAAATGGAATAACCGTAAGAGCCGCCATTTTTATCAAACATGGTGCCGCCGGTGATCATTGAAGAGGATTTATCGACGTACAGCACTACTTTCTTGAAAGCGCGGGCGTTTACCGGTGTCATTTCGATCACGTCTACTTTCTTGCCGCCTACTGTCTTTTCTCCGCCATAAACGCTTTTGTATTCGCTGTTATAAGAACCGGAAAACAGTTTGGCTGGCGAAATGCTCTGGGCATTGGGATCGTAGGAAGCGACCTGTACCTCTTTGTTGGCCTGCAGGTAAGTCCACACAGTCTTGCCATCGCTGATGATCTGCTGACCGGTCATGTTCACGCGGTATTTGTTACCTTTCATCAGGAAGGTGCCGCTTTTAGAGCCTTTCGACTTGCCTTTGGCATCATCCATATTAAGGGAAAAATTGGCTTTCAGGCTGCTCATGCCCTTGAATTTGGCGCTCACTTTGTCCAGTACGGCTTTGGCTTTGGCATCCTGTGCACCGGCCGTAAAAGAAAGAAAAGTGGTCGCAGTCAGCATTAAAGCAAGGAACTTTTTCATATTTGTTTGTTGTTTTAAGACAATAAGATTAATAAACATTCGGTGTCTGCCACCGGTCCCGTTTGGGGCTGCAAAATTGCAGAATAAAGAACAAATACCGGGCCAAAAGTTTAAGTAATCACTATCTAATAACGTTTTATTATGAAAAAAGGTTGCCTGTCATCATTGACGTATGTAACGTTGGCCTTTGCTCACAAAGCCCACAATGCCATAGCCGGGCGCCAGGTACACTTTCCTGATGATTTTCCCGGCCGTATCGGCGTTGCTTCGGGTCTGGATCAGTACGCGTTCGTAGGTCTTGGTACCCAGGACCATATTGTCGACGATGCTATCCCTGTCCCTTTGGGCATTGGCCTCCACTACCGGCATGCTGAGCGCAGGAAGAAGATCAAACCCGCCGTTGAAATCGCCGATCTCGTACTTTAAGCTACGGAACTGCTCTTTATCCTCCATGAACTCGGAGGTAATCGAGAGGGTGTATGCTGTTATGCCCGCCGATGCGTCGCCGGTTGTCGTGCTGAGGCTACTATTAGCCTTGCAATCCTTGTTATAATAACCGATACCGCTGTTTCTCGGTTTCTCCTGGTAAGCGCTGCTGGCGCTATTGTCCGCTACGGAAAATCGGATAAGGAAATGGTCTGTTTCCCGCTCAAAGATGATGGCACTGCCAGTTGCCTGGGAAAGCCATCGGCTTCGTTCTGCTTCATCGAAAGCGGGGCATTGAAGGGTCTTGCGACAAGCGCCCAAAAGCAGAGGCAAGAGGAAAAGGAATAAATACTTTTTCATGGCTATCGGATTTTAATTACCGGTAAATGATCACTCGCGCCAAAAGGTATCGCCGTTGGCCAGGCCGAAGCCGACAAGACCATCGGTATCCCAGTAGGTCTTTACAATAGCGTCGCCGCCGCCGCTTGTTTTCCTGGTCTGGATCAGTACCCTGGGATATACTTTCAGTCCGGTGTTCACTTCTCTGAGCGTATCGGCATACCAGCTGCCGTCTTCTCCGGTATGGCCGGCTTGCAACTCGGGCTGAAGGGTAAACGCGCTTTCCATATCGTTGAGCAGGTAGTGCAACTGTGTATTGCTATAGGTCCTGCCTTCGTAGTAGCTGGCCATGTTCAGCTTCAGGCTTATGGGCGGCGCACCGGCAGTCGTTACCGTAGCAGCCTCCACACTGGCCGTCGCCATACAATCGTTCTGACAGGAAAACGCCAGCACGGTCTCATTCTTGCCGTAGGGTTCCGAAAAATCTTTGCTGCTTACTTCGATAGACAGCGGTGTGCCCGTTTGCGCATTCCGGTAGCGGAAGATTCCACCCGGGGGTACCGGGTTGGCAGAATAGCCCGGACATTGGTAACGCTCACACTCGCAGGAGGCAAACAGGCATAGCAAGGCCACCAGCAAACCGTATTTGTGGGACATGGGATGGGGGATTTAAATAGTTAGACGAAGGCTGTGCAGGAGACCTTGGGTAAGCGCCGTCCGGGTAAAAAGGAAAAGCTCCCGGCAGGAAGCCGGGAGCTTTGTATCAAGCAGAATGTAGAATTCTGCTTGTAAGAATAAGGATTGGATTAAGCTTCGGCAGCTTTCTTGCCTTTGGCTTTAGTCACTACTTCTTCCTCAACATTCTTAGGAGCCTGTGCATAATGGCTGAACTCCATGGTAGAGGAAGCGCGGCCTGAAGACAGGGAACGCAGCTGGGTTACATAACCGAACATTTCGCTCAGGGGCACTTTCGCCTTAATTACCTGCAGGTTGTTACGGGTATCCATACCTTCCAGCATAGCGCGACGACGGTTAAGGTCACCAGTTACATCACCCATGTATTGATCGGGCGTCAGTACTTCTACTTTCATGATCGGCTCCAGGATGATCGGCTTGGCTTTACGGCCTGCTTCACGATACGCTTGTTTGGCGCAAAGCTCGAAAGACATAGAGTCGGAATCGACCTGGTGGAAAGAACCATCAAATACACGCACTCTCATGTTTTCCAATGGGAAACCAGCCAGTACACCACTGGACATAGAGGTTTCAAAACCTTTCTGGATAGCAGGTACAAATTCTTTGGGGATAGATCCACCGAAGATATCGTTTATAAATTGGAAGCGGCCTTTGTCCTGAGCCAGGAATTCTTCATCAGCAGGTCCGATCTCAAACTGAATATCGGCAAACTTACCACGACCACCTGATTGCTTTTTGTACACTTCACGGTGTTCCACCTTAATGGTGAGGGCTTCCTTGTAAGCTACCTGGGGAGCGCCCTGGTTTACTTCCACTTTAAACTCGCGACGCATACGGTCAACGATGATTTCCAGGTGAAGCTCGCCCATACCGCTCAGTACCGTTTGACCGGTTTCTTCATCGGTTTTAACACGCAGCGTAGGGTCTTCTTCTACCAGTTTAGCAATGGCCATGCCCATTTTCTCAACGTCGGCCTGAGTTTTGGGCTCAACAGCGATAGAGATTACGGAATCGGGGATGAACATGTTTTCCAGAACGATGGGATTTTTTTCATCGCAAAGGGTATCACCGGTTTTGATATCTTTAAAACCAACAGCGGCACCAATATCACCTGCTTCAATGCGGTCGATAGGGTTTTGCTTGTTGGCGTGCATCTGCATGATACGGGAGATACGCTCGTTTTTACCGGAACGTACGTTCAGTACATAAGAACCGGCATCGAGTCCACCGGAATACACGCGGAAGAACGCCAGACGACCTACGAAAGGATCGGTCATGATTTTGAAAGCCAGTGCAGCGAAAGGTTCTTTTGCATCAGGCTTACGTACCAATACTTTTTCGTTATCATCAGGATCTGTACCAGTGATCGCTTCAACGTCCAGTGGAGAAGGCAGGTAGCGGATCACGCAATCCAGCATTTTCTGCACACCTTTGTTTTTGTAAGAAGAACCGCAAAGCATGGGAATAATGCTCAGATCCAATGTTGCTTTACGAACAGCTTCGTGAATCTCCACTTCAGAAATGGAATTGGGATCTTCGAAAAATTTCTCCATCAGCATATCATCATACTCAGCTACAGCTTCAACCAGCTCAGCACGGTATTGTTGTGCTTCCTCCAGCATATCGGCAGGGATCTCGCCTTCGGTGTAAGTCATACCCTGGGTAGAATCATCCCATACGATAGACTTCATGGTGATGAGATCTACCACACCTTTAAAGTCGTCTTCTGCACCGATAGGCAATTGCAGGGGAACTGCTTTTGCACCCAGCATGTCGCGTACCTGCTGTACCACCATCAGGAAGTCGGCGCCGATACGGTCCATTTTGTTTACGAAACCAACACGGGGAACTTTGTAACGGTTAGCCTGGCGCCAAACAGTTTCAGACTGGGGCTCCACGCCGTCAACTGCAGAGAACAATGCAACCAGACCATCCAGCACACGCATAGAACGTTCTACCTCGATGGTAAAATCCACGTGGCCCGGAGTATCGATAATGTTGAATTTATATTTTTTAGACTCCGGAATAGGTTTGCCTTGTATAGTAGGGAAATTCCAGAAACAAGTTGTAGCTGCAGAAGTAATAGTGATACCACGCTCTTGCTCCTGAGCCATCCAGTCCATTGTAGCCGCACCTTCGTGTACCTCACCGATCTTGTGGTTAACGCCGGTATAATACAGAATACGTTCTGTGGTAGTGGTCTTACCCGCATCGATGTGCGCGGCGATACCGAAATTGCGCTGTAAGCGTAAATCTGCCATGACAGTTTAGATTAAAAAACTTAAGATTAAATTTGAGGGTGCAAAGGTAAGTTTTTTATATTAATGTTTGAAATTGATTTTATGCGTTCGGGAATGATCTTTTTGCTAACTTTTTTCCATGTATTCTTTTTGTTAATGATCAGGGAATAAAAGGGCTCTGCTGCCGGACCGGATTCTGTATTTTTGAAAGATAACCCTACGCATATGACGAAAAAAACAACCTGTTTGATATGCTTCTCGCTGTGCATAGCTGCCTGTAGCACAGCAGTAAAAAACGACAGTAAAGATCCGCCTGCAGAACTGCCTTCCGCAGCAGGGCCGGCCGCTCCGGTGGCAAAACCCCTGGAACGGCCGGGGAACACCCTTTTAACTGTTGGTAGCGAGGCCGACGTTCCCGGCTATTGGGTGGGTATGTTCGAGCCCGAAACCAGTGTCGGGGAGGTTACAGCCGGTGAGGGATTTTACTGGGACTATACCAATAAGATCAATATCGTGATCGAAAAGGTAAATAAAGACAGTGTGTCCGGCCACAGTGTAGTTGCCGGTAACGACCGGCCTTTTGCAGGGACAGTGAGGAAAGATAGCAGTACGTACCATTTCGTATTGAAAGAGCCTGGCGATGATAAATATGACGGTGTATTTTATTGCTCCGTTGTGCAGGGCGATTCCGTGCTGTCAGGCACCTGGGAGGCCTATAAAAAGGTACGAATACCCCGCAGAAGATTCAGGCTGACGAAAAGCTTGTTCCGGTACGACCCGGCGCTCATGCCCGAATACAACCGTTATGTAGACTGGAACAAGAAGGGCAAGCGTATTGAATACGAGCTGGACGAAGATGCGAGGGAATACGACTATAGCTACTTTACCACCACCGACGAGGTAGGCCGTTACAATGCCTCTGTCCACCTGCTTACGGCAAAGGAAGTTGCCAATATGACCAAGGCCGACCTCTTCGTGATGCGCAATACCATTTATGCCCGTCATGGCTATTCGTTCAGGAACCAGCAGCTGCGGGCCTATTTCGACCGGCAGTCCTGGTATGTGCCGGTAAGTACCGATGTGAAGCATGAATTTACGGAAATTGAAAAAAAGAATATTGAACTGCTGCTCCGCTATGAGAAGAATGCCCGCGAATATTACGATGTTTTTGGCCGTGGCTAGCTTATGCGCTGCCTGTACAGACCCGGATGTTAAAGACGCCATGGTGAAGGCTTCCGCAGCGAAGAACAGCATACAGCTGGAGGAGGATAGCCTTGTTGTGACGCTGCCGGAGGAATGGATAGCGATCGATGCCGCAGCCGAAGGTTTTGTGCTGGATATGCCCTATGCCGATACGGCCAATTTTACCCACCGGAAGATATACGATTGCGCCCGCTGCCTGCTACGCCCCGAAGCGGCTATGGCTTTAAGGGCTGCGGGAAAGCAGGCGCGCGCCGCAGGCTTCAGGATAGTGATCTTTGATGCCTACAGGCCCTTGCCTTACCAGCAGAAAATGTATGATGTGGTGCCTGATAAACGCTACGTGGCCGACCCGGCCAAAGGCTCTATGCACAATCGTGGACTGGCTGTCGACGTAGGTCTGGCCGATAGTTCGGGGAAGCTGCTCGATATGGGTGGACACTTCGACGATTTTTCGGAAAGGGCTGCTTACCACTATGCTGCCCTGGGCAAGCTGCAGCACAGCAACCGGGCCATGCTGCGGGCGCTGATGACCGGCGCCGGCTTTGAACCTTATGAAGGTGAATGGTGGCATTTCAATTATCGTAAAAAAGACTATCCTTTATCCGTTTACCTATGGCCCTGCCCTTAACCGCATCCCGCCGCACCGCAGGCCTGCTACGCCTTGCCGTATACGGGGCGCTGCTTTTTTTTACCTGGCTCATGCTGCTCATCACCTCGCAGTATATACCGGCACGGCCCGATGTAGCCTTCCTGCGTGTGAAGCAGGACGTAGCCGGCAGGGGTTATTACCAGCTGGCCTTTTTTACCCATGTCTACAGCAGCATCTTCGTATTGCTGACGGGTATACTGCAATTCCCGCCCATGATCCGCAAACGTTTTCCCGTGCTGCATCGCTGGAGCGGCCGCGTATATGTCGGGCTTATCCTGGTGCTGGCCGGGCCTTCCGGACTGCTGATGGGCTATTACGGCAATGGCGGCTGGGTGGCGCAGGCGGCTTTTTGCCTGCTGGCTTTACTATGGCTGTTGTTCACTTTCCTGGGTTACCGGGCAGCGCGCAAAGGCAATTTCGATGCGCATCGTCGTTGGATGTACCGCAGCTATGCACTCACCTTGTCGGCGATCAGCCTCAGGCTCTGGAAATGGGTACTGGTGCTGCTGTTTGCGCCTAAGCCTATGGAAGTGTACCGCCTGGTGGCCTGGCTCGGTTGGGTAGGAAACCTGCTGGTGGCAGAATGGATTATTTACTATAGCTTTCGCAAAAGCAAGTCTGAAATAAAAAAGAATCTGACTATCCCGATATAGGAAACCAAGCCGTTCCTTGAGCCTGTTGAAAGGATAAAGATGATGCTTCGACGGGTCAGCAGCCGTTTCTGGCCGACGAGTTGTATCCGGATGGACACTAAAAAGGAAATATGAGCAGAACAAGGAAAGTCATGCGTATTTTGTTGCCGGTACTATTTTGTCTTAGCGTGGCGAGCCACGTTTTATACTACTTTGGCATTTGGGCCGACGAAGCCTATATTGCCTACCGGTGGGCATTTGGCGCCTTTCATCTATTGGGAGGCTTATGGCTCTATACCGAAGGCACGCTCCGCGAGAGCCCTCTACGGCCATTCGTTTACAGCGGTATCGGTTTTTTCTGGCTGGGCCAGCTGTTCATTATACAACATTGGCCTGCCGGCAGGCTGATCCTGCTGATCGGAGGCATAACCATTCTTGTTGGTTATGGCATCCATTTTCTGCGCAAAAGGAGGAAGCGATACCTGGACTGGTTAAAGCTAAGCTGGGTTATCTTATTATTGGTCTTGCTGAGTGTAGGCGCCTTGTATAATAGAGAAGATCGGTTATGGATTGGCTGGGCTTTTAATATCAATGCTCTTATCCTCATCTGCTGCTTTTACCTCGAAACGTTCAGAAAGGATGCATCCGGCAGGTTTGAATTGTCGGAAGATGGCCAGGCTGTTTTTGACTACAAAGAGAAATGATCCATATCCCGGGAGTTTACCCTCATAAAACTGGCTGACCATTTTCTTTTTTCGTTACCTTTACCCCCTCAAATTATTTTAGATCTGTTATGGCTAACCAATTATTATCTGGTAAAAAAGGGATTGTTTTCGGCGCGCTGGATGAGCGCTCTATTGCCTGGAAGGTGGCATTGCGTGCGGTAGAAGAGGGTGCGGAGATCGTGCTTTCCAATGCTCCCGTAGCGTTGCGTATGGGTAGCATTAAAGAGCTTTCTGCCCTGTGTAATAATGCCCCTGTCATTGGCGCCGATGCGACGTCTGTCGCCGACCTGGAGAGCCTGTTCAACCAGGCTACCGATCATTTTGGCGGTAAGATCGATTTTGTACTGCATTCCATCGGCATGTCGCCCAATATGCGTAAAGGCTTTACCTACGACGCTACCAATTACGACAACTTTCTGAAGACCCTTGATATCTCCGCCCTGTCTTTTCACAAGGTTATGCAAACCGCGAAGAAGCTGGATGCGCTCAATGAATGGGCATCGGTGGTAGCGCTCAGCTATATCGCCGCCCAGCGTACCTTCCCCGGCTACAACGATATGGCCGATGCCAAAGCGCTGCTGGAAAGCATTGCCCGCAGCTTCGGTTACTATTACGGCAGGGAAAAGAAAGTAAGGGTCAATACCGTTTCGCAATCGCCCGTACCGACCACGGCCGGTTCCGGTGTTACCGGCTTTGATGGCTTTTATCATTATGCCGAAAAAATGTCGCCCCTGGGTAATGCCAGCGCGGAAGATTGCGCCAACTACTGCGTAACCCTGTTCAGCGACCTGACCCGGATGGTGACCATGCAAAACCTGTTCCACGATGGAGGCTTTTCCTTCACCGGCGTGAGCCACCAGATCATGGACGATATGGAAAAAGCAAATAGCTAAGCCCATGGCCGGCTTAGCTGATACATTGAGGTGACAAGGGAAGCCCTGTTCCGCAGGGGCTTCTTTTTTATACAATATAAGTACTGTAATTCCGTTCTAAGGTTTATGAGTAAATTTATACGGCTGGCTACGGCTCTTGCTTTTACCATATCACCCGGCTTCCAGGGCTATGCCCAGATCACAGGCGGGCAGCATGCTTTCGAATACCTGCGCATGAGCAATAGCCCGCATGTATCGGCCCTGGGCGGCTATGTACCTGCCAGCCCGGATAACGACGTTACCTTTACCTTGCAAAACCCGGCACTGCTCAACCCTGCCAACCACAACCAGCTGGCGTTGAACTATAATCTTTACTACGCCGGCATCGGTATTGCCAATCTTCAGTACGCTTACCATGTAGAGCCGTTGAATACCGATTTCGGCTTCGGCGTGCAATACTACAACTACGGTTCTTTCCAGAATACCGATATACAGGGCAATAACCTGGGCGACATCCGTGCCGCCGATTATTCAATCAATCTCTCCGCTTCCCGTAAATACCTGGAACGCTGGCGCTACGGCGCTACGATCAAATGGGCACAATCCATTCTGGGCGACCGCTCGGCGATAGGCGTGCTGGCCGACGTGGGCATCGTTTATGAAGATACCGCCAACTTGTGGACCTTCGGCGTTGTTGCCAAGAACATGGGGGTAATGGTGAAAAAATACAATCCCGAAACCCAGTCGGAGCCTATGCCCTTCGACCTCCAGGTAGGCATCAGCAAGCAGCTACGCAACCTGCCCCTACGTATTTTCATCGTAGGGCACAACCTTTACGAATGGGATGTGCGGTACAACAACCCGGCCGACAAAGTAAGCAACAGCCTGCTGCCGACAGCCGAAGATACCACAAGCAATAAAAAGTATATTGCCGATAAGATATTCAGGCACCTCAACTTCGGCGTAGAGCTTATCCTCGGTAAGCGTATCACGGTATCTGCCGCTTATAACCATATCCGCCGCGGCGAGCTGGCCGCGCAGGATGCCAAAGGACTGGCCGGCTTTTCCTTCGGCGCCGGCGTCAATCTCAACAAGCTGCAGGTGCACTACGCCCGGTCCTATTTTGCTTCTGCCGGCGCTTACAACGAGCTGGGCTTAAGCTTCCAGCTGAATAAATTCTTCAATATCGGCAAAAAGACCGAAGCCTGGGGCTGGAACAAGACCTATTGATAGGGCGCGTACTTAGCGTGATTCAATCATTGTCAGCTACCAGCTATTTCTCAACGGGATAGTGTTCCCCCGATATAAATCTCTGCGTCCGGCTTTTTCCCCTTGAGAAATGCCTGCCAAACGAAATTGAAATCCAGATTCCCCAAGCCAGGTTTCAAAGATTACCAGCCGATTGTTTCCGGTTCCCGGCTGCCTGTGCAGATGGTTGCCTCTCATAACCAAAAAACACCCGCTGCGGCGTTCCGTAGCGGGCGTTCCTATACACAAGACCAAATGATCCGGTCCTATTTATCTTTGGGTAATGCAGGCTGAGAGGTATGTGCCAGGGCCTGTAGTACAGCGCCGTCCACAACAAAGGCCTTTATTGTAAAGTAAAACATACCGTATTTGGTCGATACTTTAACTACCTGTTCAAAGCTGCCTTTCTGGTCTTTGGTATCGACCGAAGCGGAGAATACATTCCTGAACATATTGGGCGTTTGAATGCCGCTTTCTTCGGGAATAAGGTAGCCTAGCACATCCCCGGCATTCAGCCAGTAATTAGGTCCCGGATTAGGATATGTCGCGCCGGACTTGAGCGGCATTTTGAAGTCGTAGACCTGGCCTTCTGCCAGGTAACCCAGGTCCACCTGGTAAGAATAGGTCATGCTATTGCCCCAATCTGCCGATCTGTCCTTGCTGAAGTAGGAAGACCCGCTGCTTTTTTCTGCGACAGGGTAGTTCTTCAGTGCTACCACCCGGGCCATTGATTGAAAGCCTGTCAGCATACAACCGCCTATTGCAAAGAGAAAAATTATCTTTTTCATAGTGATGATATTTTAGAATATGTGGTTTGTGATATATCAAATATAGGACTTCCTGCGTACCCAAAGGTTTAATCAGTGGTTAAAAAGAAAATTTTTACCTTTCTCCCGGTACCGGCAGACGGGAAGAGCAAGTTTTCTCAAGGAAAAACTAAATTTTTAGTTTTAAAACTAATTTTATAGTTTTAGGAAAAGAACAGGAATGAGATATTTAATGTACAGCATGGGCATACTGTTGGCAGGCCTCGCAGCAAAAGCCCAGCCGCCAATAGACCGTAGCAAGGTAATGGAATACCTGCAGGAGCAGCAATATGATCAAATGATCGCCTATCTGCAACCGCTTGCCGATGGTAGCGAACCGAAAGACCTTTCCCTGCTGGCCTATGCGTATCAACAGTCGGGCAAGCTCAACGATGCCGCCGGAATCTATGAACATATCTTGCTGCTGGACAGCAATGCCGTTCCGGCGCGGCAAAGCCTGGCGGGCATACGGATGCAGCAAAAACAATACCGCCAGGCTTTGCTGCACTATCAGCATCTGCTGCCGTTGCGACCCCGTAACGCGTCTTTATGGAAGCAGCTGAGCACGGCCGCTTATGCGCTGGGTCAGGCCGATTCGGGATTTGCCTGGCTCAGCAGAGCCTATCAGCTGGATCCCACAGACGGGTGGGTAGCTGAAGCGCTTGCAGAACAATGGATCGCAAAGAAGGATTATGAAATAGCGGATGCCATTATATATGCTTACCTGCAAACAGACTCGCTGAATACCGCAATACTGGAGCTTGCTGCTAAGACAGCCTATTCGTTGAAACGCTATGCACGTGCCGTCGATATTGGAGCGCAGCTTCGGCAGCAGCAGGTTGTGTCGCCGGCCTCATTCAGCTATATTACCGCTGCCTGCTACCAGCTGAAGCGTTATAGGGACTGCATTGCCATCTATGATTACCTGAAGCAGAACCAGGTCGGGACCGAAAATATAACCTACTACGCAGCCCTGGCCTGCACAGAGTTAAAGGAGTTTAAGAAAAGCAATGCCTTGCTGCAGGACTGTATTGCAATGGCAAAATCGGATATGCTGGAAACCTACTATCACTGCGCCTCGCTCAATTACGAATCCCTCAGGCAATACAAACCTGCATTGGCCTGTCTCGACAGCTCCTATTATCTTTCGCACCGGATACTGCGCCTGTATAGTATGGGGCGCATCTATGAAGCCAACCTGGACAATACAGCTGTGGCTACGAAGTATTATAAACGCTTTCTGCAACTGTACAAAAACGATGGGCCTGGCGAAAAAGATATCTATGAATACCTGAAGGGCCGTTTAAAGGGTTCGGTACAGTAACGGGGATCTTTACCTATACCCGCCTGCAGGCCTTGGCCTGACGAAACCATTTCCTCGGCTTAATGGCAGACGGGATGGCCCGGTGGTCGCTGCACACAAAAAATGCCCCTGCGAAGGAGCATTTTGGGTTTCTTATTTCAAATGATATATCGGTTATTGCCCTTCTTTCTTTTTGGGATCGATGATCTCGCCGGTAAGCCACAGGATCAGGTCTCCATTGGTAGTATGTACAATCACATAATCATCTACCAGCCCTGTTTTGCCTTTCTTGGGTTTGTAGGTAATCTCAAAACCATTAGAAGTGAGCTCAATGCCCGAAATTTTGCTTTTTTTGGTAATATGGGTCCCTGTTATTTGCCTTTTTCTAAAGGTAAAAGCAGACTTATTGTCGGCTGCGATGGGGAGGAAATGGAAAAGAACTTTAAAAGGCCCCCGGTTGTTTTGTTTCCGGCCAAAATCAACATGATTTACATTGGTATCAACGGTGTACGTCATGTCGGCGCCGGGGTTATTCAGTTTGCCGGGCTTTATCGTTGAATTGGTACCGAGCGTCAGTTCCTGACCATAGACCATTTCCTTGTCATACTGACCATTTTGAGCATGGCTGCAATAGCCGGAAGCAAGGAATAGCGTCAGTAGCAAAGGGAAGCTTATTTTCTTCATATGAGAATGCAGATTATTACTAATTATCGTCAAAATTATTGCTACAGATTTGCTAAACGTAATTTTTGTTTATATATTATATTTTTTGTGAAGAATTTTCTTTGTTTAGAAATGTAGCATTCTCCTGCTAGATCAAAAGCAGATACTATAAAAGAAAAGAGGTCCGAAAATGGCGTCATTTTGGGACCTCTTCCTTTATCTTCAGAAAAAGTGCCTTATCCCATTTCAGGGTAAAGGGCAAACCCGTTCATATATTCATTCACTTCACCTTTTACAGCAGCGATTACCTGCTCGTCATCGGGCGACATCAATACCTTGTCCAGCCAGGTAACCACTTGTACCATATCCTGCTCTTTGAGGCCACGGGTAGTAATGGCTGGCACACCTACCCGGATACCGGAAGTAACGAAGGGCGACTTATCGTCGAAAGGCACCATATTCTTGTTCAGTGTAATGTCGGCCTTAACCAACGTATTTTCTGCTTTCTTACCCGAGATACCCTTGTTGCGCAGGTCAATCAGCAGCAAGTGGTTGTCGGTGCCGCCCGAGATAATATCATAACCTTTGGACAGGAAGGCATTGGCCATTGCCTGCGCATTGTTTTGCATCTGGCGGGCATAGGCCTTATATTCATCCTGCAGTATCTCGAAAAAGGATACGGCTTTGGCAGCGATCACGTGCTCCAAAGGACCGCCTTGCAGGCCAGGAAATACGGAAAGATCCAGCAGCTGGCTCATCATCCTGATCTCACCCTTAGGGCCGGTAATGCCCCAGGGATTTTCAAAGTCCTTGCGCATCATAATGATGCCGCCGCGGGGTCCACGCAGGGTTTTATGCGTCGTAGAGGTTACAAAATGGCAATGATCGAATGGATCGTTCAGCAATCCTGCGGCGATAAGACCGGCAGGGTGGGCGATATCGGCCAGCACCAGCGCACCGATCTTATCGGCTACGGCCCGGATGCGGGCATAGTCCCAATCGCGGCTATAGGCCGATGCGCCACAGATGATGAGCTTAGGTTTTACTTCCATTGCTTTGGCTTCCAGCGCATCGTAGTCGACGAGGCCATCTTCCTTACGCACACCGTAATGATGTGCCTGGTACATTTTGCCCGAAAAAGTAACGGGAGAGCCATGCGTCAGGTGCCCGCCCATGCTCAGGTCAAGGCCGAGCAAGGCATCGCCATGCTTCAGCACCGCAAACTGCACCGCGGTATTGGCCTGTGCGCCACTATGCGGCTGCACATTCACATAGTCCACATTGAATATCTGCTTGGCACGATCGATGGCCAGCTGTTCACTTTTATCTACCACCTCGCAACCGCCATAATACCGTTTGCCGGGGTAGCCCTCGGCATACTTATTGGTCATCACGTTGCCCATCGCCTGCATTACCTGCAGGCTGGTCAGGTTTTCGGAAGCGATCAGCTCCAGGCCACGGCGCTGGCGATCCAGCTCTTCCCCGATGAGGCCAAATATCTCCGTATCTCTTTGCATTGATATGAATTGATTAGAATTAGCAATCAAAAATAAGACGCCAGTTTTTCATAGAGTATTTCCGGCATCGGGATCTTTCTCCTGGTTTTCGGGTCAAAGAAGACCAGTGTGACCACACCTTCATTGAGCAGCTTCCCCGCTTCATTATACAATTCCGAATGAAACTGTATCTGCGGACTTTCCCTGTCAAGCTGTTTCAGGCTGGTCTTCACAGTCACCAGATCATCGTACAATGCCGGACGAAAGTATTTGGCATTCATTTCGATTACCGGCATCATCACACCTGCTTCCTCCAGCTGGCGGTAGGTAAAGCCCAGCTGCCTTATGGCCTCGGCGCGACCCTGCTCGTAGTACAACGCGTAGAACCCGTAATAGAGGTAGCCCATCTGGTCGGTTTCCCCGTAGCGGACTCTTATGTGGGTAGTAGAAGTATACATTGTTCGAAACCTGTATCCTGATCTGGTATCCTTTTATGCCATGTTATGGAAAACGCGTTGCACATCGTCATCCTGCTCTACGCGCTCGATCAGCTTGAACACATCATCGGCCTGCTCTTCGGTTACTTCCACAGTATTGAGCGGGAGCCATTCCAACTCCGAAGAAACCGGTGTGATCCCTTTTTCTTCGAGCGCCTTCTGCATATTGCCGAAGTCGGCAAAGTCGCAATGGACAATGATATTTCCTTCGCTGTCCTCACCCAGCTCGTCGAGGCCGGCATCGATAAGCTCAAGCTCGAGCTCGTCGGGATTCAATCCTTCAGGATTGAGCTTGAATACACCCAGGTGGCGGAAGGTGAAGGCTACGGAACCGCTATTGCCCAGTGTGCCGCCACCCTTGTTAAAGTGGGAGCGTACATTGGCCACAGTACGGGTAGTATTGTCGGTAGCTGTTTCGACCAGTATGGCTACGCCATGCGGCGCATAACCCTCATATAAAACTTCGTCATAGTTGCTGGTATCTTTGCCCAGGGCATTCTTGATAGCCGCTTCCACGCGGTCTTTGGGCATGTTAATGCTCTTGGCGTTCTGCATGCAGCGACGCAGGGCAGGGTTGGTTGCCGGGTCGGCGCCACCTTTCTTTACTGCGATAGCGATCTCTTTGCCTACCCTGGTGAAGCCTTTTGCCATACGATCGTAGCGGGCAAACATTTTGGACTTACGAACTTCGAATATACGTCCCATAAAATTTGGAAGGAATTGATTTGAAACTGGGTGCGAAATTACTCAAAATTTACCGCGTTCAAACAGTTTTGTTATAATGAAAGCCGCCTGGATCAAGGTCCCTTTTTAAACCTTACATTTGCAGGTAATTTGTTACATCTGGTATGAATAAAATCAAGATCAACGACCGCGCAGAGCTGGAAGTAGCGGCATCTGACGATGTTGTAACCGTAAATGAAACGCAGATCGGCTGGGATATGAAACAGCTGCCCAACGGTACCTTCAGCATTCTGGCCAATGGTAAAAGCTATCTTGCCGTGGTCGATCATGTGGACCGTGCAGCCAAGCAGCTTAAGATAAAGGTAAACGGTAACAACTATGAGATGGCCATCAGAGAGCCTATCGATCAGCTGTTGCAGAAAATGGGCCTGAACATAGGCAATGCCCGTAAAGTAGAGGCGATTAAAGCACCTATGCCCGGCCTGGTGCTGAAGGTAATGGTAACAGAAGGACAGCAGCTGAAAAAGGGCGACCCCGTACTGATCCTGGAGGCCATGAAAATGGAGAATGTATTCAAAGCGCCGGCCGATGCTACGGTAAAGGCGATCAAGGTGACCGAACGCAAAGCCGTGGAAAAAGGCGAGGTCCTGATCGAGCTGGCCTGATAGGATTAAGAAGAACGATTTAACACGATTGCAAATGAAGTATATCCTCAGCCTTATATGTGGTATGTGCCTGCTGGCACAAAGTGTCTATGCCGGTAATTATTCTTATGTGTATATCGAAGGCGATAAGCAAACACCCTTCTATGTAAAGCTGGAAGGACAGATGCAGCCCCGGCTGGGAAAGAACTACTGTATTATTCCCAACCTTGCGGCCGGCGTAAGCTATATCGAGATATTGTTCCAGCAGAATGCTTATCCGCCGCAGAAATTTGCGATCAATGTTCCGGAATCGGGAAGCAGGGGCTTTGTGCTGCAAAAGGTAAATGACCGGCAGTTTGCGCTCTACGATATCCAGCAAAAAAACTATATCGTATCGGGCAACAAACCGGAAGAAGATCATATACCCGAACCAGAACAACAGCAGGCGCCGCCTGTGGCCAGCAATACAGCGCCCGCAGCTGAAGTTCCTATAGCTGCTACCGCACCGGTAGCCGCTTCCGGCGACGGCGAAATACCGGCTTTCCGCCCCGAAAAGAAAAAGACAAAAGCAAAGCCGGCAAAGACGGAAGAAGCGGATGTTGCGCAGGAACCCAAAAAGGACAATCGCTTTCTGGATAATGTCGAGCTGAACAGCGATGGGACCGCCGTTGGCAGCGCACCGGCGGTTGCTGTATCCGACCCTTTGCCTCCGGTGCCCAAACCGGCAAAGACCAAAAAGAAGGCGCCGAAGAAAGAAGTAAAGACCGATGAGGGTGATCTGGCAGCGATCACCGACGAAACGGATTTTCCGGAACATAGCAAAGCATCGAAAGCAGAAGCCAATGATCCCGGCGTGCCCAACAGCGATTGTAAGACAGCCATGAGCAGCGACGATTTTGAAAATTTTGCGCTCAAGATCCTGGATAAATCAGACGACGATGCCCGCATCAAAGTACTATCCAAAAGCAAGGGCCGTCTTTGTTTCACTACAGAACAGGTACGCATTATTGCCAACAACCTGGATACGCAATCGGGAAGGTTTGATGTGGTCAAGATGCTGTATGCCCAAACCAGCGACCAGAGCAATTATCCCAGGCTCGAGAGCCTGTTCAAGACCTCTTTCCTGAAAGAAAAATTCCGGCAGATCATTAATCCTAAATAACAAGGGAAGCCCGATAAAAGAGAAGTCAAGTTTTAAAAACTTGACTTCTCTTTTATTTACGTTCGGCTACAAAGTTGAGCCCGAAGAAAAAGTATTCGCGGCGAAACCGGCTCCTGCGCTGCATTTCCGCCTCTTTACGCAATAGTTCTTCGGGATCGGTATTGCGGTAGCGGTAGGGCAGGTAATACCGCACATATTGTACCGATGCCGGATCGATATGGAAATGCGCCCGATCCATCAGCGCTGTCCAGGCAGCCAGGCTACGGATATTCTCGTTCCCGATCAGGATATCTTTCTGGAGCTTCTCATCCCACTGCTTTATAATACGCTTATTGCCCCTGTATTTGTATAGCTTGATGTTCTGAATCACATTGCTGCCATTTTCTTCAATGGCCAGCAGCTGTCCGCCGGGCTTTAACGCCTTATGAAAGATAGCGAGGGCATCGCCTATAGGCTCCAGGTGATGCAATGTATCCTGTACGATCACCATATCGTAGCTGACAGCTGCCGGTGGGTTATCGAAGAGGTTTTCATAAGAGCAGGTAAAGAGGTTGGCATTGCCAAATTGGTTCCAGTAAGTGTAGCGCTTTGCCACTGTTTCAAAATAAAATTCCAATGTGGTACCATGTGTGCTGATGCCGTTCATGGCCAGGAATAAAGCCGTAGTACCATAGCCCGAGCCGCAGTCCCAGACCTTTTTGGATGGATCGTTGATGCGTGCGGCAATGTACCGCAGCCGTTCCAGGAAGTAGTTTTTACGGAAATGAAAAGACGAAGCTTTGCCGAGAAATTTGTAATAACGATGCATCTCTTCGCGCTGTTCCAGTTCTTTAAGAAAAAGCTCGAAAAAATGTTCGGGAGTCATCTGCATGGTTCTATACTGATTTCTGCAAAACTAAGAAACTACTAGTAGAAACCTTAGTGGTAAATATGGAACAAGCTCATTGCGCCGGAAAACACAAAGGAATAGATATCCGGATAGTCAGAAAAAGGAAAGAGTCTCATCTGTACTTGTCAATCAGCCGGGCTATAGGGTATGGATGACCAGCGGAAGATGATAAGTGTATCTTGTTGGTTTCCCGTCCCGCAAAGCGGGCTCCCAGCGGGGCATTTTTTTGACCATGGCTATAGCAGCGCTGTCTATTGCCGGGTCGGGCGAGCGTATTATCCTTATCGCATCGGGACGGCCCTGCTCGTCGATATCGAAGCGTATAATGATCCTGCCGGCAAATGCCTCCAATGCATCCGGGATGTACAAATTTTGAGTAATGAAGCGGAGCAACGCTGCCGTACCTCCGGGGAATGCTGGTAAGGTTTCTGGCCGGGTACCGCCAAACAGGGTAACGGCCGGTATTACGGATGGTTGCTGCGCTCCGGCGGTATAAGCAAGGCTGCAGCACAATAGGAAAAGGGAGAGGAGGCGCATAAGACCTGGTTTAGCATAAGATGGCCATCACAGATTTTTCCATAAAAAGCGCAGGCAGCATCTTCAAGATGCTGCCTGCTATAGCTTAAACCTTTTTGTCTTACAAATGCTTGCCGTGGCAGGCCTTATACTTCTTACCGCTACCACAGGGACAAGGATCGTTGCGGCCGATCTTAGGCTCAACACTTACGGGCTGGCGCTTCACTGCAGGCGGCGCGCCGGGTTCCTGGTAGTAGTCGTTCTCATCGGCGGCATAGTCTTCGCCTGCGGCTTCGATCTGTGCCTTGTTATCATGCAGCTGGCTCATATCGGTACGTTGCGGCGGCATTTGCGCAGCCTGGGGCGGCGCTTCCTGGATAGGGATACCGGCGCGGTAGAGGAACGAAATGATGTGCTGGTTAATCTCAAGTAGCGCCTTCTTGAACAGCTCAAAGGCTTCAAACTTATAGATCAGCAGCGGATCTTTCTGCTCGTAAGAGGCCATGCGCACCGACTGGCGCAGATCGTCCATCGCTCTCAGGTGGTCTTTCCAGGTTTCGTCGATCATGGCCAGGGTAATGTTCCTTTCCAGGGTATCGACTACAGGGCGGGCTTTCTTGTCTACCGCTTCACGCAGGTTGATGTACAGCTGCATGCCACGTACGCCGTCGGTGAAGGGGATTACGATATTTTCCACGCGATCGCCCTGCTGCTCCAGTATCTGGGCAAACTGGGGATGGATATGCTCGCAGAGGCCATCCATTTTACGCTGATAGAAATCCTTGGCTTGATGGTATAGCTTATCGCCCAGCAGATCGGTATTCTTAAAGTCTCCATCGGCAAATTCGGGCTCGATGGCCAGCTGGCGCACCACTTCGATCTTTAGGTTTTCGGGATCGTTGCCGAATTCTGCGGCCAGGTTGGCGCAAACATCGATCAGGGCATTGTCGAGATCGATGGCCAGGCGCTCTCCAAACAAGGCATGACGGCGACGCTTATAGATTGCATCACGCTGGGTGTTCATGACGTCGTCATACTCAAGCAGGTTCTTGCGGATGCCGAAGTTATTTTCTTCTACTTTCTTCTGCGCTCTTTCGATAGAACGGGTGATCATGCTGTGCTGCAGTACTTCTCCTTCCTTATGGCCCATACGGTCCATCATGGCGGCAATACGCTCGGAGCCGAACAAGCGCATGAGATCGTCTTCCAGCGATACAAAGAACTGGGAAGTACCGGGGTCGCCCTGGCGGCCTGAACGGCCACGCAGCTGGCGGTCCACACGGCGGCTTTCGTGGCGCTCGGTACCAATAATGGCCAGGCCGCCTGCTTCTTTCACGCCGGCGCCCAGCTTGATATCCGTACCACGGCCCGCCATATTGGTGGCAATAGTCACCGCGCCGCTAAGGCCGGCCTCCGCCACTACCTGGGCTTCGCGGGAGTGTTGTTTTGCATTCAGTACATTGTGAGGGATCTTTTTCTGCTGCAGCATACGGCTCAGCAGCTCCGATACTTCCACCGAGGTAGTACCTACCAGCACGGGGCGGCCTACGCCGCGCAGGGCTTCGATCTCGTCAATTACAGCCTTGTATTTTTCCCTTTTGGTCTTGTATACAAGGTCCTGGCGGTCGTTACGCGAAATAGTAAGGTTGGTGGGTATCGATACCACATCCAGCTTATAGATCTGCCAGAACTCACCGGCTTCCGTTTCGGCCGTACCGGTCATACCGCACAGCTTATGGTACATACGGAAGTAGTTCTGCAGGGTAACGGTGGCAAAAGTCTGTGTAGCCGCTTCCACGGTCACATTCTCTTTCGCTTCAATGGCCTGGTGCAGGCCATCGCTATAACGGCGGCCTTCCATAATACGGCCGGTTTGCTCATCCACGATCTTGACTTTCTCGTCCATCACTACATACTCCACATCTTTCTCAAAGAGTGTATAGGCTTTCAGCAATTGCTGCACCGAGTGGATACGATCGGCCTTAGCCGCGTATTCCTGCAATACGGTATCCTTTCTCGCCGCTTTTTCTTCGGCAGGGAGGCCTTGTTTTTCGATGTCTGCCAGCTCCGAACCAATGTCGGGAAGGATAAAGAAGCTGGCATCTTCGCCGGCGCCGGTAATCAGCGCGATACCTTTTTCCGTAAGGTCTACGCTGTTCTGCTTCTCGTCAATGTAGAAGTACAGCTCTTCGTTGACCTTGGGCATATTGCGTTGCTGCTCGCCTATGAAGTGATTCTCCGCTTTTTGCAGAATCTGCTTATTGCCTTCTTCGCTCAGGTATTTAATGATCGCCGAGTTTTTGGGCAGGCCGCGATAAGCGCGGTACAGGTGCAGACCGCCATTGTCTTTGTCGGTCTTACCTTCTGAGATCATTTTTTTCGCTTCGGTCAGCGATTGGTTCACGATCCTGCGCTGGGCTTCCAGCAGCTTTTCGATCCGGGGCTTCAGGATATGGAACTGCTGTTCATCGCCTTTGGGCACAGGACCTGAAATGATCAGCGGCGTACGGGCATCGTCGATCAATACACTGTCGACCTCATCGACCATAGCAAAGTGATGCTTACGTTGCACCATTTCTTCGGGGTTGTGCACCATGTTGTCGCGCAAGTAGTCGAAGCCAAATTCATTATTGGTGCCATAGGTAATATCGGCCAGGTAAGCATTGCGGCGTTGCTCCGAATTGGGCTGGTGCTTATCGATACAATCTACTGTAAGGCCCAGCCACTCAAATACGGGCCCATTCCATTCCTGGTCACGACGGGCCAGGTAGTCGTTCACCGTAACTACGTGTACGCCACGTCCGGCAAGGGCATTGAGGTAAGCGGGAAGGGTAGACACCAGCGTCTTACCTTCACCGGTCGCCATTTCGGATATCTTACCCTGGTGCAGCACCGAACCGCCTATCAACTGTACATCGTAGTGAAGCATATTCCAGCTTACCTCTACGCCGGCCGCAGACCAGGAGTTGTTGTAAATGGATTGATCGCCTTCGATACGCAGGTAATCACGCATCGACGCCAGGTCGCGATCCCGGGGCGTAGCCGTAGAGACAACCTCTTTATTTTCCTTGAAGCGACGGGCCGTTTCCTTCACCACGGCAAAGGCTTCGGGAAGCAGGTTCTCAAGCACTTCTTCCAGGTGCTCATTGCGTTTTTTGTCCAGCTTGTCCACTTCGTCATAAATGGCTTCACGCTGGTGCAGGTCTACTTCGACGTTATCGTCGGCTTCGGCTTTCTTGGCAGCGATCTGCGCGTCGATATCGGAAAGATGCTGGGCAATACGTTCACGGAATTCCACCGTTTTGTGACGAAGCGCGTCATTGGAAAGCGAAGCATAGCTTTCGAAATGACTATTGATCTCTTTAACCAGGGGCAGGATCTTCTTGACGTCTTTTTCAGACTTGCTACCCCCGAATATTTTAGATATGAAACCTAACATTGTTTGGATTTTAAAAAGAATGGAAAATAGATATGGAACCGGAAACCGGGCACAGGGATGCGCCTCTTTATTCCATCTCTATTCCAGCAGGATACGGCTTTTGCGCTCAATATTGGTGCGCTCGTCGAATACCAGGTCGGTAAAGCCGGCGCTGCCGGCACGCACATCCAGGCTGGCAGTAGCCCTGCCATATTCCTGGTCTTTACTGTCAAAAATCCTTGCGGAAACAGGCCCCTTATAGTCTTTGTCAAAGATCAGGTAAACACTGACCACATTCTCATGGCCATTGTTACTGGTTGTGATCCTGAATTTGCCGCCCTTGACCCCTTTGCTCTGCAGCACTTTGGCCAGCTCAAGGGTGCAGTCAAAGCTCTGGCTCACGCCATCGGCCACACCGTCCAAAAACTCGGAAGAGCCTTTGCCTACCACCGCTCCGGCATAATTGACCGATTGTTTGGCCTTTTCCCTGGCCCGGTTACAGGAGCTCACGGTCGCCATGGTGGTCATGGCAACAATAAACGTGAAATAAGAGATCCTCCGGACAATCATGGGTTTAGAAAAAGTTGACTCTGTATTTTAAGCAAAATCCGTGCAAAAAAAGCCCCACCTGCCATATAGGCATAGAAAAGGGCCACAAAGGTAAGCAATTTCAATAAAACCCTTGCTACAATGCGCTGGCTGGCTATCTTGGGCGTTCCTGTGATCGCTAGCGGAGAGAAGCGGCATCTTTAACGGTACGGAATCCCTGGTTGCTGAATGAGGCGTGCAGATGGACCGTACCGATATCGACCGAGTTGAAGAAATTGCAGGCATTCCTGCTGCACCACCAGGAGCCGCCGCGGGCATGGACCACTTTACTGCCGGGCTTGTCGGTGGGCAGGGCGCCGGTGCAGAATTCGAACACATTGCCATACAGGTCATATATACCCCAGGGATTGGGCTTGAAACGGGCCACCGGCGCCGTGTACTGGTAGCCATCGCTGCTGTCAGGCTGCAGGTGATCGCGGCCGTGCCATATGTTGGCGTATTGATCTATAGCCCTTTGTGCGTTTCCCCAAAAGTAGGTAGTCAGGGTACCTGCCCGGCAGGCGATTTCCCATTCTTCCAGCGTAGGCAGGCGCAGACCGGCCCAGCGGCAATAGGCTACAGCATCGCTGTAGCTGATGGTGGTTACGGGATGATCCATTTTTTGTTCGATCCCGCCACGGCTTTTACCATTGGGGTAGCGCCAGCAGGCCGTACTATCGGCCAGCCACCTGAATTCTGCCAGGCCGGGCGCAAACACGAGCGCATCCTTTTTTCGCTCAGCGTCGGTAATATAGCCGGTAGCGGCAACAAACCGGGCAAAAGCAGCATTGGTGAGTTCGGTAGCCGCAATAGCGAAGCCTTTGGTCGTTACCTGCCGCAGTGGATTGAGCAAGTGGCCTTTTCCGCCAATAGTATAGTTTCCCGGCGGGACAGCGATCCAGGTAGTATCGGTCTGTGCCGGAGCATACCATGCCGTGAGCAGGAGCCATGCAAAAATGATCAGCCGCATTTTCTTTATTTGCGGGTTTGGTAGTATTCCATTACCCTTTTCAGGATCAGCGCTTCATTGGCTTTATTGTATTCGATCCAGCTTTGGTAGCTGGCGTCAGGGCCGTAGAGCTTTTTCCAGGAAGCCGATGCCAGTAAGGGTTGGTATTGACCATCTTTCATCAGCAACAGCATCAGGCTCAGGATATCATGATCCTTTGGATCGGCTTTATAGGTATTGACCAGGAAAGGGATCATTTCCCAGCCATTGACCAGCAGCACTGCTTTTTTATAATTGAGTCCCATATGCTTGCTGCGGATCACCGATTCGCGGATGAATGCCAGGACGGAGTCGCGGTTTTTTCGCAAAAAAGCCTCCTGTCCCTCGCTCCAGCTATACTCGTCAAAAGGATCGGGAAGCTGGGCAAATATTTTTTTCTGCTCTTCCTGTATAGGCGGCATCACATCACAATTCTGGGCATAGCTTTCTCCCAGGATCATGTGATAGGTGAACTTTTCCCTTAAGGAAAGGGACTGATAAGTCTTTGCAGCCGGGCGCCTGGGATCGTCTTCCGCGCCTTCAGGCATGGCGCCGATCATCCTTTGCACTTTGTCCAGGCCATATGGCGGCTTCGTGATCTTCATGCGGTATTCATGATAAGCCTGGCTTTCCTTACTGGCCTCTTTCCATTCGTCCTCCTGCGCCTGCAGGGTCAGCGGACCGAGACCAGCCAGCAACAATAATATACGGTAGTTCATCGATGAGGCTTTTAAGGGTAAAATTAAGCATTGGCCTGGTAGGTAGAAAGTAAGAGTGCGTTATTAATATAAAGGCGACTATGCTGTGCTAAGGCGGCAATGAAATTACCTTCAGATACGGTGTTTTAAAATGTGAAAATAATTGATAAAAAGTACCTTAAAAAAATTCGAAAAAAAATGGTAGCAATCCAAAAATGATTAGATTTGGATGATATTATTTTTTAATTTGTTGTAAACAAAGAAACTATGAAGAAATTTTTAGTGAGTTTAACTCTTTTAGGAATGGCAGGAACAAGCGTTTATGCACAGGAGATCGATCTCAAGCCTTTTGCGATTATGCAGGAAAACCAGGCGCTGACACCCGGCAAACCGATTTCAGGGACCGGCGTTATCAATAATCTCCCTGCGCCTGCCGACAGTATACAGGGCGCTATCATTTTTACCATCGATTCTTCCGGTGGCATTTTGACGGCAGCAGATACTTTTGCCTTTTTCGGACCCTGGAGCACGATGAACGCACAAGGGCAAATGAGTTTCAATAGAGGATTTTCATTAGATGGTTCCGATATCGATGCCGGGGCCAATGGTAAGACTATCTTTTATTTAGATAACAGTTGGGTACCTACGACCGATTCGATCGAGAGCTTATTGAACATTCCGTATTTCGAAGAGCACGGGATTGGTAATCCGTTCGAGGATATGTTGTACCGCCGTTCTGAGCTGGTTTCCGGCCAAACCTATGGATGGTACGCACATATGAGGCCTTATCCCAATTGGAATGAGGGCACCTTTACCGACCCCGATCAAACCAATAACTGGTCCTACACGCCTGTTATCTGGCAGGCTGGTACCAGTATCGGAGAGCTATTGTCCCGCACGCGTTACACCCCCCTGGAAGTCTATCCCAATCCCACTACAGACAAGCTCAATTTCGCGCTTACATTCAGCAAGGCAAACCGGTCGACAGTAGCCAGGGTGATAGATGTGAACGGGCGCGTTTTACATGCAAAAGCCCTGGGTGGTGCCAGCAGCGGTACTCGGCAATATTTCTGCAATGTGGAGCAGCTACCCGTAGGCAATTATACATTACAGGTAATTACCGACAATGCTATCTACATCAGCAAGTTTGTGAGAAAGTAAGGTCACCGGCTTGTCCCGGGCAGGCAGATAGGTTGAATGAAGCATCGCCTTTGCAAGACCGGTACTCTGATCGCACATAACCGCACTTCCCGGCGATCATCACCGGGAAGTGCGGTTATGTGCGATAAAGCAAAAAAATAAACGAGGAAAAATAATGCCGGATGAGCATTTGTGTCAGAGGAAAATTATTTTTGGAATAATATTTATTTTGTAATTTTCTGTAAATAATAAGACTATGAATAAAATCTTACTTACACTTGCATCCCTGGGTATTTTTTGCACTGCCAGCCAGGCGCAAACCGCCAACGACCCTATCGATCTGGAAGCGATCATTGCTTTGCCCGCTGAAAATAGTAATCTCGCTGCTACGGGCAACCTGGATACCAATGCTATTCGCTGCGGTATCCGCTGCAATACGGATGCGATCATTCCGAATACACAGACCGTTATTTTCTATTCCTCTTTCAACAATTTTCCTACTCCTGACGCGGTAAATGCCAGCGGCTTCAGTTTTGTAGACGACCAGTCGATAGCCGCATCCAGTGTGATATTTGTTTTCCCCAATACTAATAAACTCGGAGCCGGGCACATCTCACCTTTTACTCTTTCGGCCGATTCGATTAAAGCACTTTGTAAATGGAGCGACTGGGAAACGAACGCTTTCACTACAGTGAACCGCGCCGATCTTGTAGCCGGTCAGGCTTATGGATTCTTCTTTAAGGTATTGGGTGTTCAGCCTGAAGGCGCAGGCGTGAACGAGTATCGCGAGGACCCTGTTCAGGGCGCCGATGTGCGGAACGGGAACAACCGGGCTGCCGTAAAAGTGATATGGAACCCCAATGCCAACAGCATCGGCGAAATGCTGGCCAAAAAAGAAAAGGCAGCTATCTCGGTATATCCTAATCCTGCCGGCAGTAAGATCAGCTTCAACTTTGATGCTCCCAAGGCATCGCATGCTATGGCTGTAGTGCGGGACATTACCGGCAAGATCGTTGCCAGCAGGAACTTCGGTAGCATACCCACCGGCCTCGGGGAATACAGCCTGGATGTTTCCGGTTTGAGCAATGGCATGTATATGTTACAATTCGATACCGACGACCAGGTGGCCGTTGCCAAGTTTACGGTAACCCGATAAGAATACTTTCGTTTTTATCCATATAACCTTACAGGGTATCGTAAATATGTCTTTAAAAACAATAGCCCATCGTTCGTCGCGACGGGCTATTGTTTTTACATAGTATTCCGGAAAGCTTTATTGCTTCACAAACTTAAAGATAGCCTGCTCTTCCCCTGCAATAAGCCTGAGCAGGTATATGCCTGCTTTCAGGGAAGCAACGTCGAGCGTAGTATGTCCTGAATGGTCCCGAAGTACCATAACGCTGATGCTACGGCCGGTAATGAGACTGTATAAGTGGTCAGCGCAGCTTGACCCTTGGGTCGATGCGGGTGTACAGCAGGTCGGTAAGCAGGTTGACGATAATAAAAATAGCCGCTGTGACCAGGATAGCCCCCATCACCACCGGGAAGTCGAACTTATCGAGCGAGTCCACGGTGAGCTTGCCAATGCCCTTCCAACTGAAAATAAACTCTACAAAGAAAGAGCCTGCCAGCAGCTCAGCGAGCCAGCCCGAAATGGCCGTTACTACGGGGTTGAGCGCATTGGGTAAGGCATGCCGCCATACGACCTGGCGTTTTTTCAG
The DNA here is from genome assembly GCF_003545715.1 of Taibaiella koreensis. GTDB lineage: Bacteria > Bacteroidota > Bacteroidia > Chitinophagales > Chitinophagaceae > Taibaiella > Taibaiella koreensis. Next base: position 324,223 of record NZ_QVNU01000005.1, on the reverse strand, counting down.
CCCCTTGGCATAAGCCGTGCGGATATAGTCCTGTGACAATACATCAAGGAGCGAGCTGCGGGTAAGTTGGGCAATGATGGCCAGTGGCCGTATGCCCAGGGTAAGGGCAGGCAGTACCAGGTTCCTGAGCGAAAGGAACCGGCCGCCAAAAGTGTCGTAATCCCATAAGCTGCCGACCATGCTGAGGCCGGTAATGCCGCTGAGCAGGTACCCGAAAACGTAGGCCATAATAAGCCCCGCAAAAAAAGAGGGCGCCGATATGCCCGCCACGCTGGCTACAATTGCCGATGTGTCGAGCCAGGTGCCTTTCCTGAGCGCAGCCAGCACACCCAGGGCAATACCGGCCACAGTAGCGAAGAGCACGGCGCTGAAGGCCAGGATCACCGTACCGGGGAGCGCATCGGCCAATACCTCCCATACCAGCCGCTTGCTCTGATAAGAGCGGCCCAGGTACGGCTTTTTCACCAGGAGCGCCTGCCGCTTACCCAGCGACAGTATGGTATAGGGCTTGTACTTGTCGCCCATGTCCTCACTCTTATGATACCAGCCTATAGGTGAAAGATCGTTGAGATAGAGCACATACCGTTTCCATACCGGTTTGTCGAGATTCAGTTCCTTACGCACGTGGGCTACGGAGGCAAGATCGCTGCGCTGTCCCAACGTAAGTCGCGCCGGATCGTCGGGCAGTACATTGAACAGCAGGAAGACGAGGCTGATCACTCCCCAGAGGACAGCAAGCCCATACAGGATCTTACGGATAAAATAGCTTAAGGTCATTGCCGCCGGGTGATTAAAGCATGGTACAGGGCAGCAAGTTAGGAAAATTGTACTTAGGGCGTTCCGGATGTGGGTGGGAAAGAGACTAATCCCTATCCGGGAGAGATGTGTATATATGGAAAAAGCCACCCGGAGGTGGCCTTTTCACGCTTTTATAGCGGACAGATCTGCGTAAAAGAGGGGCAGTTCTTAATTGTAGTCGGGGTAGGGCACAGCTGAACGGAGCAATACCGTTGCCAGGTGGGTTGGCATGTTTGGGTAAAAGCACAGCCATCTGCTGTTTCCACAGGGCAACCGTTCGTTGGGCACAACCTGGCTGTAGGGCAGTCTAAGGTTTCGATACAAAGATTAACGCCGGTACCGCCGATAACCCGGCCGCCTTTTTCACTGTCTAATGCAACAATCGTAATTTTTTTAAGAGACAATTTTACACCTAATACTTTCTTTTTCATTCGGTTTTGGTTTTTTAAATGAAGACTAAAGATCCAGTTTGCCACTGCAGAAAATGTGCAGTGCGGAAAAGTAGTCGTGGAGAAGCATAAAAAAAGCAGCCCGTAGATCGTTACCTGGCTAAGAAAGCACAAGGTTTTTAACAGCTGGAAGCAGGCGTTTTGCTGGTGGGCGATCCTTTACTGCACCTGGGGAGACGGCTCATTTTGGCTAAGGCTGTTATATTTTGCAGCTTGTGATGTTCCTGCTTATACTTTGGAATAATTTTTGCTGCAACATTTTGAAATTTTTTAAAGAAACTTGCTTTTATTATCTAAAAAAAGGCACTACCTTACTCCTCCTTTCTCATATGGTTACGAAACCTCATATTTCGCCCTCTTTTTCCTATATACCCCTGGAAGAGACGCTGGAAATCGTCCCGCGCAGGCAACGTTTGTTTATTGGTATCCCCAAAGAGACTTCCTTCCAGGAGAACAGGGTGCCGCTGACGCCGGAAGCCGTTTCGATTTTGGTGCAGAATGGTCATGAAGTCGTAGTGGAGCACAATGCCGGGGAGCATTCTTTTTATTTCGATACGGATTTCAGCGAAGTAGGCGCGCGCATCGTTTATGATAAGGCCGAAGTGTACAAAGCGCAAATGATCATTAAGTCGGCGCCGATATCGGAAGATGAGATCGCCCTGCTGCAGCCCAATCATGTGGTAATTTCCCCCATACACCTGCCTTTTCTGAAAGCGAGCATGGTGGAGGTCCTAATGAAAAAGAGGATCATCGGCATTGCCTTCGATTCTATCAAAGACGATTCCGGTATTTATCCCATCGTACGCTCGATGAGCGAGATCGCGGGCAGCTCCGCCATTTTGACCGCAGCCAAATACCTGGGCAATGTGCATAATGGCAAAGGCATCCTGCTGGGCGGTATATCGGGTGTGCCGCCGGCCAGGGTAGTCATCATCGGCGCCGGTGTAGTAGGCGAATTTGCCTCCCGTACAGCCCTGGGGCTTGGCGCTTCCGTCAAAGTATTTGACAATTCGATTTACCGCCTGATGCGCCTGCAGAATAATATCGGCCGCCGGTTGTTCACTTCCGTTATCGATCCGAGAGAGCTGGGCAACGAGTTGAAAAATGCCGATGTAGCGGTGGGGGCCTTAAAGCCTGTGAACGGCGTTACACCGGTAGTGGTAACCGAAGAAATGGTAAGCCACATGAAATCGGGTTCTATCGTGGTCGATGTAAGCATCGATCGTGGTGGCTGCTTTGAGACCTCCAGGGCCACGTCTCATGAGCATCCTACCTTCAAAAAATATGATGTGATCCACTATTGCGTTCCCAATATCGCATCTGGAGTATCCCGTACCGCCTCCAGAGCCATTAGCAATGTGTTGATGCCCATTGTGCTGGAATGCGCCGATATGGGCGGTGTCGAGCACCTGCTGCAAGCCAAGCCTGGTATCCGCAACGGTGTTTACCTGTACCGCGGCTGTGTGACCAATGCGCCTATCGCACGACGCTTCGACATCAAGTACACCGACCTGAATCTCTTGATGGCCAATCCCATATAACATTACAGTTCCGTTTATATACCTGCCGGGAATCCCGAACCTGAATCATAAGCTCTATCAAAGAAAACCAACCAAATGCCGAATAACAGAACGAACAAGACCATTGCCGGTTACCATTTACTGATGATCCTCGCCGCTGCCGATTTTCGCTTCAAGGCATCGGAAGATATGGTGATACGCGATTATCTGGAGCAGGAATTTCCATTTCATGTCAACCTGGACCGGGAAATGGAAAAGATCAGCAGCCTTACTCCTGAGGAGTGGGAACGGCATTTTCTGAAGTACATGGATGATTTTTACGACGACGCCACACCCGAAGAAAGGAACAACCTGCTGCAATTTGCCCTGGATCTGACCAAAGCCGACGGGGTAATCACCGTAGAGGAAAATCACTATCTCCAGTTACTGTTCGACAACTGGCATAGCGAATAAGAAGTAGCGCCCGGGAATGTGGCTATTCTGACGGGAAATCGCTGTTGGCCACCGGTATGGTACCGCGCTGATTCTTGATTTTTACATAAGTAAGATCCTGGGTAGCTTCCAGGCCCGATCCGTAGGAGATCTGGTCGTCCTTGGTGATACGCACAAACTTGTCGGTATAAAAGCGCTCAAGCTTTTTGTTCCAGATCAGCTCCTCCGTTTGCAGCTTTTCCCCCTTCCGGTTGATGACCACAACGCTATCGCGCGCGATCACGTTTTCGTCGCGGGTATAATAGCGTGCTGTCCTTGCCGTAATGGTACTTTCAACCTGCAGCTTATCGTCGAACATGTCCATCTTTACCCCTTTGAGAAAGTCGATGTAGGGCGGCCTGGCGTTTTCGTTACCGATGAATTCCTTGGTGTAAAGCTTTGCTTTTACTTTTCCTTCTTCGCTGTAAACGAAGGTGACATCTGAAGCGCGGTCATTGTCCAGGTCTTTCAGGTTATTCTTACCGGGTAGCTTACTCAGGTCATTTTCGCAGGAAGCCAATGATAGCAGGGCGACCACCATGATGCAGCACAAAAGAAATGGAGCTGCTCCGGGTCTGCGGAGCGCTCCATTATGGGAAAAAGATAAATATCCGGAACGGGATGGCTTCATGTATCAGCGGCTAATGTGCCCGGTTAATCGTACTTGGGTTTCTGGAACCAGATGTCGTTCAACGAAATGCCCAGGGTAAAGCGCACATAGAATTCTCGGGCAAGACCATTCTGTATCGTACCACGTTTACCGATATCCAGCGCCATATTGATACGGCCAAACTGGCTGAAGCTACGTTTCAGCGGAAAAGAAGCACCCACAGTACCGCCTACATAGTCAACATTGGTCCCGTTGAGCTCGATATAGTCTTTGCCATAATAGGCGCCAAGCCGGTAGGTGGTTTGTGCAAAGAGTTTATGGGAGGTCGGATCGGGTGTAATTTCGCCGCCGACCGCTGCGCGCCAGGCATTGCTGCCTACACCGGTACGGTCGCCAAAATTGCTGAAGCTGCTCCAGTCGGTGTAGACAAAATCGGCGCCTATGTCCCAGTTGAAGCTTTTGCCATAATGTACACCGAAGGCATATTCGGCGGGGAGCTCGATCTTACCTTTTATGCCGGTACGCTTGGACTGCGATAGGGTATCCACTACAGTACCATCGGAAGTATAGCGGTAGCCCAGGTCATAGGCATCCTGCGACCCGTTCAGCTTTTGCGACAGAGTGATCGCAGCACCGATATTGATGTATTGCTCTTTTTTGAGTTTGGCTTTGTAGAACAGGCCGCCTTTCCAATACAAGCCGCCCACGCTGTTGTAGCGGGAAAAGGAGGAATTGCGCACCGATGTCGTATCCAGATTTTCCAGGGAGCTGGTGTAGGAGGTATTGCCGAAGACATAGCCGGCATTAAAGCCGATGCTGAATCCTTTATATTGTCCGGCAAGACCCAGGTAAGCATACTGAAGGCCGCCTGAGCCCACATATTGGCGGGCGGTTCTGCCGATGCCATCGATAGTGGTGGTATCGGAAGCCTTATAATAGGTATTGGCCATAGGCGCAATACCTGCGGCCATACCGGCGTATTTGCCCAGGGGAATGCCCAGGGTGACATAAGATATAGTGGCCGTGCCAGACGAGGTGCTGACATCGTTCATGAAAATGCTGCGGGAACGTCCCTCCAGGGCAAATTCCAGCGTGGTCACCTTCAGGAAGCTGTACGTGGCCGGGTTAAAGGAATTGACGGAGTAGAGATCGTTATAAGCCGTGGCTGTTCCACCCATGCCCCGGAGCAGTGCATTGCGGGGATTGCCAAGATCACCGATGCCATAACGGGAATAAGGGGAGTTCTCTTTGGTGGACTTAGGTCCTGTGGCGTCATTCAACTGGGCATTGACCCCGGAACCGGTTGCTAAAAGAGCGGTCAGTAATAGAAATTGCGTCTTTAGTTTAGCGCACATTATGTCGTAAAATTGTGTTAAGTCCCTTCAATAGAAGCAGAGAATCTGCAAATATCCGATTTTTTAGCTTGCCTGCAAAAACCGGGGCGTTACCACCCGTTAAAACGACATTCAGGTCGGGATATTGTTCCCGGTATAAATTTATCATACCATCCAGCTCGGCTGCAATGCCCATGATCACCCCGCTGCGGATGCTGGTTTCGGTATCGTAGCCCAGCAGGACCAGGTCGCCATGCTCGTCCACCAGGGGTAGCTTATCCGTGTATTCGTGCAGCGCCTTGAAGCGCATGGCCAGTCCGGGAGTAATGTTGCCACCCCTGAACGCCCTGTTTTTATGCACAAAATTATAAGTGATCGCGGTGCCGATCCCGATTACAAGATTGTTGGTGTCGGGATATTCGCTATTGGCGCCTGTAGCCAGAGCAAGACGATCGACGCCCAGCGTTTCGGGACTATGGTAAGCATTCATGATTGGCAGGACTGTTTGTGCCGTGAGCACCAGGAGCCGGGTTCTTTCCTGCAGCAGCACTTTCAGTTCGGGAGGATGATTGGCTACCGAGGCCAGTATCGCCGCTTGCGGCTGCTCGGTGTCGATAGCTTCTATAAGGCCGGTCAGCGCTTCTTCTTCTGAAAAGTTATAATCCTTTACCAGCTTGTTTTCCTGGAAAAGCGCAGCTTTGACGCGGGTATTACCCCAGTCGATACATAGTTGCATAAAGCGAGTGATTTGGATGAATAATAGACGGTATTGAAAAATTGGTTCTCCTTGGTAAAGTACACGGTTTAATTCAGGTTGATCCTGGATTTCAGGATATCCAGGTCATCCACTTCGGGCATAATAGAATTAAAGTAGCGTCGCAGGTATTCCATTCGCTGCACCTCGTTGAAAATACTGAGCAGATCGTACTCCTGCTCACGGGTAAGTCCCAGCTTATGAGCAATATCGTACGACGACCATTCCTGCTTTTCGTCGGGCATGCGGTTCTCTATGTTCAGCAGGGTATACAGGCGTTTGACCTCATCGTGGATCAGCTTCGACAGGTTGGGGTGTACCTTCATCTTGTCATTTTCGGGATAGCTTACAATAGCGCCCGAGTAAGGTTTTTCCGGCAGATTTTTCACCTCCTCCAGCATACGGAATACCTGCTGTCCCTTGATGCGCACTTCCAGGGTACCGTCAGCCTGCTCTTTTCCTATGGTAAGGATCCCGGCCAGCGTGCCATACTCCCGTATTTGTTCTTCGTGAAAAAGGGGAATGCCAAATTGCTTTTGCTCTTCGTAGCAATCCCGGATCAGTTGCGTATGTTTCGGATCCGTAAGCCGTAGTGTTAATATCTCATCGGGGTATACTATAATATCCAGGGGTACTATGGGAATGAAATTCGTCATTATCAGGTCGTCAGAAGCTGCTTTTACTTTTTAATGAATCAAAAAAACCGGATGGCAATATAGCACAATTTTGAAAAAAAATTTGGACAAATGAAAACGATCGCTACCTTTGCCCCCATTACGGGCTGTTATGCCTGTTATTCAAATGATGACTTCTTTTCTTACAACTACAAATCAATATTGGTGGCTTTCACGATGGCAACACGTGAACAGCACTGATATGCGCTAAGTTGTATCAGAATACTCCCTGACCGGTCTGCTGTTCGCAGGCCGGTTTTTTTTATTCCCTTTTTTCAAAAAAATTACTGGATCATGTCGTATCATTTTCGTGTGCGGCTGCGTGCCCTGCCCGCAGACACCTTAACGCCCGTGAGCGCTTACCTGAGGTTGCGCGACCTTTTTCCCGATACTGTGCTGCTTGAAAGTGTCGATTATAATGGGCACGAAAACAGCTATTCCTACATCTGCTGTACGCCGGTGGCCGGGCTTAAGATCAGCCCCGGCGTGGCGGAAAGCCATTTCCCTGACGGGACGATAGAACAGAGTGCAGATTTAAGCGCAACGCTTTCCGCCTTCCCGCAACAGTTCTCGTTTGAGCCGGTGGCAAAGGAATATTGCCGGGGGCGCCTGTTTGGTCATATCAATTATGATGCGGTAAGCCTCTTTGAGCAAATTACTTTCCGGGAGCGTAGCGAAGATGCGCCGGAACTGCTTGCAAGGCTTCATGTATACCGCTATATGATCGTATTCGATCACTTCAACCATACCGTTTACCTGACCGCTCATTTTACCGATAATGAGGCTGAGCCCTGCTTTACAGCGCTGGAAGCGGCATTGCGGCGGCCGTATATAGCAGGCTTTGGTTTCCATGTAGCCGGGCCCGAAGAAGCAGAGGAGACCGAAGCATCGTTTATGGAAAAGGTTGACCGGGCCAGGGAGCATTGCCTGCGTGGCGATGTATTTCAGGTCGTGCTGTCGCGGTCGTTCTCACGTCCGTTCCGGGGCGACGATTTCAATGTATACCGGGCTTTGCGTATGGTCAATCCATCGCCGTACCTCTTTTATTTCGACTATGGCGATTACAGGCTATTTGGATCTTCTCCCGAAACGCAACTGAAAGTGAAAGATGAAGTGGCGATCATGCATCCCATTGCAGGCACCTGTCGCCGTACAGGCATCGAAGCAGAAGATGAGCAGCTGATCGCAGCCCTGATGGCCGATCCCAAAGAGCAGGCCGAGCACACTATGCTGGTCGATCTCGCACGCAACGACCTGGGCAAGAGCCACGATGAGGTTACTGTCGCCTTTTACAAAAAGGCACAGCGTTTTGCTCATGTGACCCATATTGTCAGCGAGGTGAGGGGTAGCCGCCCCTTACATCGCAACGCCATCGGGATGATCGCCGATACTTTCCCTGCCGGTACCTTATCGGGTGCACCCAAACATAGGGCTATGCAGCTGATTGACCGCTATGAGCATAGCCGTCGTGGCTACTACGGCGGATCCATCGGGTTTTTATGCCCTGACGGGCAGCTGAACCAGGCCATCATGATACGCACTTTTATGAGCCGGGGCAACCGGCTGCATTACCGCGCCGGCGCCGGTATCGTGAATGCCTCTGTTCCGGAAACGGAGCTGCAGGAGGTGGCGCATAAGCTGAAGGGATTGCGCGCTGCCATCGATGCAGCGGAATCTATCGGTTTGGAATAAGAGTATACAATCCTGATAATGATCTAAAATAAACTATATGCAAATATTGATCCTGGACAATTACGACAGCTTTACATACAACCTGGCGCTGATGATATACCAGCTTAGCGGCCAGCGACCTGATGTCAGGAGGAATGATGCCATTACACTTGCAGAAGCCGGCCGGTACGATAAGATACTGCTGTCGCCGGGCCCGGGCCTTCCCGGTGAAGCGGGCATACTATGCGATCTCATTGCCCGTTACGCTCCGTCGAAAAGCATATTGGGCATATGTTTGGGACATCAAGCCATAGGACAGGTATTTGGCGCCGATCTGCGGCAGCTCGGGACCGTCTGTCATGGCATTGCCACACCGGTGCGCCGGTTGAAGGAGGATGTTATGCTTGAAGGCCTGCCACAGCCATTCGAAGTAGGCCGCTACCATTCCTGGGTCGTAGCAAAGGACAGGTTACCCGACTGCCTTGAAGTACTTGCAGAAGATGAGCAGAGGGATATCATGGCCTTACGGCACAGGCACTACGATGTAAAGGGCTTACAGTTTCATCCCGAAAGCATCCTTACACGGGAAGGCAGGCGCATGATGCAGCGTTGGCTGGCGCCTCCCGGTGCTATTGCTTCAAGTCTCACTTCAACAAACCATTTAAGCTTATGAACACATTATCTCTGCCCGACGGCGCTTTACCCTATATGATGAAAAAGGTACTTGACCGTCTGAATGGCTACGAAACGCTTTCTTATACCGAGGCTAAAGAGGTATTGCTGGGAATCACCGGCGGCATGGTCAACGAAAGCCAGATGACCGCATTTATCTCAGCCTTCATGATGCGGCCGGTCACACTACCCGAGCTGGCCGGCTTCAGGGATGCATTGCTGGAACAGGCGGTCAAGCCTGGTCTGCCCGCTACAGATGCTATCGATATTGTAGGTACTGGTGGCGATGGCAAGCATACCTTCAATATTTCCACGCTATCAGCTGTTGTGGTCGCGGCCTGCGGCTACCGCGTTATCAAGCATGGCAATTACGGGGCCACTTCAGTCAGCGGCTCTTCCAATGTGCTGGAATACCTGGGCTACCGGTTTACCGCTGATCGCGATATACTGATGCGGCAACTGGACCGTGCGGGAATATGTTTTTTGCATGCGCCACTGTTCCATCCTGCCATGCGGCGTGTGGCCGGTATAAGAAAGAACCTGGGCCTGCGCACTTTCTTTAACCTGCTGGGTCCACTGACCAATCCGGTCCAGCCCGCTTACCTCCTGCTGGGTGTCAATACGCTGGAGGCGGCGCGGCTGTTTCATTACCTGTTGCAGGATAGCCCCCTGCAGTACCGGATCGTGCATAGCCTCGACGGCTACGATGAGCTTTCCCTTACCGGCCCGGCCCGCCTCTATACGCCGGAGACGCAACAGGTGATCACGCCGGCTGCCTTGGGTTTGCCGCAGCTTACTGCGGAGGAACTATATGCGGGTAAAGATGTAAAGACCGCTGCCGCAATCTTCAGCGCGGTGCTGCAGCAAGAGGCCACGCCGGCACAGCAACAGGTAGTGATCGCCAATGCAGCCATGGCCATTCATACAATTGATGCCGCAAAGCCTTTTTCTGACTGCCTTGCCGTGGCGGCCGAAGCGCTTCGTTCGGGGAAGGCATTGGAGACATTTAACCACATCATAAATACCAACTGAATTATGGACAATATACTGGAAACGATAGCAGCGCACAAGAAGCTGGAGGTGGCGTACAAAAAGCGGGCGTTCCCCGTCTCCCGGCTGGAGCATATGGCCCTGCAGCAGCGTCCGGCGCTCCCTTTTGATGCTTTTATCGGGGATGAGCAGAAGACAGGTATCATCGCCGAGTTCAAGCGGCGCTCGCCGGTAAAGGGAATGATCAACGACACCGCCGACGTTAGCGAGGTGACTTCGGGCTATGCCCGGCACGGCGCCAGCGCCCTTTCCGTGCTTACCGATGAAGATTTTTTCAGCGGTGGTAGCTATGATTTCAGCCGGGCGCGGCGCAATGAGCACATTCCACTCCTGCGTAAAGACTTTATTATTGACGAGTACCAGGTGGTAGAGACCAGGGCGATGGGGGCCGACGTGCTCTTGCTGATAGCCGCTATACTAACTCCCAGGCAGGTGCAAGGCCTCAGCCGGCTGGCCGTATCCCTGGGACTGCAAGTGTTGCTGGAAGTGCATGCCGCCGGAGAGCTGGGCCACTATTGCCCCGATGTTGCCGCAGTGGGCGTTAACAACCGGGACCTGAAGGCCTTTACAATCGATATGCAGCATTCGGTCGCCTTATATCCTCAACTGCCTCCGGAAGCCCTGAAGATATCTGAAAGCGGTATCCGCAGCGCAGCCGACGTCAGGCTATTGCGCCAGGTAGGCTATCATGGCTTCCTGATCGGCAGCTTATTCATGAAAGAACCGGCGCCGGAGCAGGCTTTTGCTCATTTTGTCAAAACACTGGAATCATGAAGATCAAAGTTTGCGGACTGACCCAAAAGTACAACCTGGAAGCCGTAGCCGGGTTGGGGACAGATCGGCTCGGTCTTATCTTTTATCCCGGCTCGCAGCGCTATGCCGGTAACAATACCGACCTGCAACGCCGTTGCGCAGCAGCGGCATTGCCCGGACTTACCGGCATTTTTGTTGATCAGGATGAAGCATATATCCGGGAGATCACGGTGGCATTCAAGCTAAGCTATATCCAGCTGCATGGCGCCGAACCACCCGCATTTTGTGAGCGCATAGGAGCTTTAAGACCTGTAGTGAAAGCGTTTGCTGTACACGGGCAGTTTGACTTTGATCGGTTGGAAAGATACCGGCATTGCTGCAACGCTTTTCTCTTCGATACACCCGATGCAGGCTTTGGCGGCAGTGGCCGTGCTTTCGACTGGCGCTTGCTGCAGGACAAGGATATCCCGCTTCCGTTCTGGCTTGCAGGTGGTATAGGACCCGGCGATACCGCCAAAGTAAAGGCTTTCAAACATCCGGCCTGGGCAGGTATCGATCTGAACAGCCGTTTTGAAAGCGCACCCGGTGTCAAGGATATTGCATTACTCAACACATTTATCACCCAATTACGCAGATAATATATGAACTTCACTATCGATGAAAATGGTTACTACGGACATTACGGAGGCGCTTACATTCCGGAGATACTCCGCACGAACATCGTTGCATTAAAACAACAGTTCCTGGCTTTGCGCGACGATCCCGATTTTAATGCTGCATACGATCGCCTGCTCAGGGACTATGTAGGAAGACCCTCTCCTCTTTACTATGCCCCACGGCTATCAGAACGGTACGGGGCAACGATCTACCTGAAACGGGAAGACCTGAATCATACAGGGTCTCATAAGATCAACAATACGATAGGGCAGGTATTGCTGGCACGGCACATGGGTAAACGACATATACTGGCCGAGACGGGGGCAGGGCAGCATGGCGTAGCTACGGCCACGGTTGCAGCCTTAATGGAGATGCAATGCACAGTATTCATGGGTGAAACAGATATAGCCAGGCAGCAGCCCAATGTTGAAAAAATGCGGCTGCTGGGCGCTACTGTAGTACCGGTGACCAGTGGTAGCAAGACCTTGAAAGACGCGGCTAACGAGGCGATCCGGTATTGGATCCATTATCCGGCCGATACCCATTATGTAATCGGGTCTGTTATCGGTCCCGATCCCTATCCTGATATGGTGGCACATTTCCAAAGCGTGATCAGCAGCGAGATCAGGCAGCAGCTACTGTCGGAGGAGGGCGTCGCATGCCCACATGCCGTGATCGCCTGCGTAGGCGGTGGCAGCAATGCTGCCGGCGCTTTTTATCATTTCCTGGAAGAGGAGCAGGTGCAGCTGATCGGCGTGGAAGCAGCAGGGAAAGGTGTGGATAGCGGTCATACAGCAGCTACGATCGCGACAGGCAGCGCCGGCGTGATCCACGGCAGCAAGACCTTGCTGATGCAGGATAGCGATGGGCAGATCAAAGAGCCCTACAGCATTTCGGCCGGACTGGATTACCCGGGTATTGGTCCGCTGCATGCCCATCTGCATGAGACCGGCCGGGCCTCCTTCCTGCAGGCCACGGATGAAGAGGCCTTGCAGGCTGCTTTCCTGCTCATGCGCATGGAGGGTATCATCCCTGCTATCGAATCGGCGCACGCCCTGGCGGCGCTGGAAAAGCTTTCATTTAGTAATACCGGTCCGGTCGTGGTTTGCCTTTCGGGCCGCGGCGACAAGGATATGGATGCCTATATCAGGGCGGCGCCGGCTTCTTTTAAAAATCATCAGCTATGAACCGTATCCAATCGCTATTTGAACAAAAGGAAAACAAGGTGCTTTCCTTCTACTGCACCGCGGGCTATCCCCGCCTGCAGGATACCTTGCCGGTATTGACAGCTTTACAGGCTGCCGGCGCCGATATGATAGAGATAGGGATACCCTTCTCCGATCCGCTGGCCGACGGGCCTGTGATACAGGAGAGCAGTGCGGTTGCGCTGGCTAATGGTATGAACCTGCAGGAGCTGTTTCGCCAGTTGAAGGATGTCCGTGAGCAAGTTAGCGTCCCGCTTATCCTGATGGGTTACCTGAACCCTTTGCTGCAATACGGCGTATCCCGCTTTTGCCGGGATGCAGCGGCCTGTGGCATCGATGGCTTGATCATTCCGGACCTGCCCCTGGAAGAGTACCGCCGGGAATGGCAGCATGCTATGGAGGCCTACGGGCTGAATATGATCTTTCTTGTAACCCCATTTACACCGCAGGAGCGTCTGCGGGAGATCGATGAATGTAGCAGCGGATTTCTCTACATGGTGACGACCGCAGGAACTACCGGCGGTAGTATTGGCCCTGATGAAGCAACAAAGCGGTATTTTTCATTTATCAAAGAACAGCGGTTGAATCGTCCCGTTATGGCGGGCTTCGGTATTCGCGACAAGCCGGGTTTTGACCAGGCTTGTGCCTATGTTAACGGCGCCATCGTGGGCAGCGGGCTGATCAGGGTACTGCAGCAGTATCCCGATAAAGGAGAAATCGTGATCAGGGACTTCGTCCATTCTTTTTTCTAAAACAGAGCGTTGCTTGATCCAGGTCAAGACAAAGCGCAGCGCTCATGCAAGCTCCGCAAAAGGCTTTATCTTTGAATGTCCTGGCGTTGCATGCAACGTCCATATGAATTATCTATAGACATGGAAACGTTTTCCGGAGAACAACGAGAAACAGCAACCTTATTGCAGCGGAGCCCGCTGATCATAGCAGGGCCCTGCAGCGCAGAAACAGAGGAGCAGGTAGTGGAGACGGCATTGCGCCTTAAGGCAACCGGTAAGGTACACGCATTGCGGGCCGGAATATGGAAACCCCGTACGCGGCCGGGCAATTTTGAAGGCGTAGGCGCACAGGGCCTTCCCTGGCTGCAAAAAGCCAAAGAGCTCACCGGCCTGCCTTATGGCGTTGAGGTGGCTACGGCAAAGCAGCTGGAGGAGGCCTTACGTCATGATGCAGATTTTGTATGGATCGGCGCCCGTACCACGGCCAATCCTTTTAGCGTGCAGGAAGTAGCAGATGCCCTGCAGGGCGTGCAACTGCCGGTAATGATCAAAAACCCGGTGAACCCGGATATGGAGCTGTGGACCGGCGCGCTGGAAAGAGTGATGAAGGCCGGGATAGAAGCCGTCGCCCTCATCCACAGGGGTTTTTCGGCTTATGGACATACCGATTTCAGGAATGCGCCCATGTGGCAGCTGGCGATCGAGATGAAGCGCCGTTTTCCCGGTCTGCCTTTTCTTATCGACCCTTCGCACATCTGTGGCAACCGGCACTTACTCCAGGAAGTAACGCAGAACGCCATGGACCTCGACTACGACGGTCTCATTATCGAAAGCCACCGGGACCCGGATCAGGCCTGGAGCGATGCCAGCCAGCAGATCACACCCGAAAGACTTCTTACAATGCTTGGCGATATCGTATGGCGGAAAGAAGAAGTATTGTCGGAAGAGATGCATATGCACCTGGAAAAGTTGCGGCACCAGATCGACCGTCTCGACGATGAGCTGCTGCGCCTGCTGCACGACCGCATGAAAATATCGGAACAAATAGGAGAATATAAGAAGGCGCATAACATCACCATTCTGCAAACAGAACGCTGGAACCAGATCCTGGAGCGGGTTTGCCGCAATGGTGAAAAGGCCGGACTGAGTAAGGAATTTATCACACAATACTATGATGCGATCCATATGGAAAGCATCAAGCATCAGGATGCTATCATGAATGCACATGGCTGACCGGGAGCAGAAACACATAAGAAGGAGATGGCTGTACACCAAGCCTTTGTTCCTGAACACGATTTTTGTCGCTGTTGTCACTACGCTGGCAGTGTGGCTGCTGGGGCTGGGTAGCCATCGTACTTTGTTTGTGAATTCACTCCTGTCCGTTTCCCTGTTGTCTTTCTTTTTCCTGCTTTTCCTGGTATCGGGGCTTTATCGCGGGGTTAAGCTAAAGGATGATATGGGTAAGGTCTTAGACCGGTACCGGCCGGTTGACTTATCTTCCGGCCTCAACCTGGGCGATGGCTGTAGCTTCGACGGTGAGGGCATATTGGCCTGGATAGGAGCAGCGATAGCCGCCATTGTATTGATCTGGATACTGGGTAGTGTACTTTGGCTGCTGATCCTGGTGTTTGCGGCTATGCTGTACTGGATATTTTTCAGGGCCCTGCGGCTGGTATTCCGTAAGGGGCCCTTATGCAGGGGTAATCTCCCGCGCAGCCTTCTTTACGGACTATATTATACGGTGCTGTACAACTGCTGGATTTATGGCATTATTCTTGGTGGTCATTATCTGGTCAATCATTTGTAAGCCGGAGTGAATTTTGTGCAAAGCCTTGATGATACTGTCGCAGCTTATTTTTTTATCCGGATATTTGTAAGACCCTTCCAAACAAAACAATGATACAAGAAACCATTGCGTATACTTCCGCCAGCACCGCCCTTTACTTTGATGCATCGCTGGAAAAACTTAAGGAGCTGGCGCCCACGGCAAACAGCTTCATACTCACCGATGAGAACCTCATGATGCATTACCAGCAGGCCTTCAAGCCCTGGCAGGTGATTACGGTGCCAGCCGGCGAAAGCGCCAAGACGCTGGATACCCTGGACGATGTGATCCGTCAGCTGATCGCGTTGGACGCCGGCCGCGACGCGACGCTCATCGGTATCGGGGGTGGCGTGGTGACCGATATCGCCGGCTTTGCAGCAGGTATCTACAAGCGTGGCATCCGCTGCGGTTTTGTGCCCTCCTCAGTGCTGGGTATGATCGATGCCGCCATTGGCGGAAAGAACGGGTTGGATATCGGTGAGTATAAGAATATGATGGGACTGGTGCGGCAGCCGGAATTTATTCTTTATGATTATGCCCTGCTGGACACTTTACCCGAAGAAGAATGGATCTGCGGCTTTGCAGAGGTGATCAAGCATGCGGCCATTAAAGACAAAGAAATGTTTGCTTTGCTGGAACAGCACACTTTGGCCGATTTTCGGAACGATAAGGCCCTGCTGGCCGACCTGATCTATAAAAACGTATTATTGAAAGCTACTGTAGTGCGGGAAGATGAATGGGAGAACGGCGACCGGAAGCTCCTGAACTTCGGACATACGCTTGGGCATGCGATCGAGAACAGCTATGAGCTCTCACATGGACAGGCGATCAGTATCGGCATGGTCTTTGCTGCCCGGGTATCCGAATCCTGCATTGGCTTTAAAGAAACCGGCAGGTTGATCGCATTGCTGGAAAAATATGAGCTGCCGGTCCAATTTCCTTTCGACAGCAGGCAGGCATTACATTATATGATGGCCGATAAGAAAAAGATAGGAGAGAAGATAGGCTATGTGCTACTTGAAACCATTGGCTCGGCCGTCGTACATCCTTTATCTATAGACGAGATCAGAACTTACTTAAATTCATAAATGCAGGTACGCATTCATCCCTCAGCGGTGAAGGGAACATTGACCGCACCGGCTTCCAAGAGCGTGATGCAACGCGCTTGTGCTGCTGCGTTGCTCCGTGGCGGGCAAACCGAGATACACAACTATGGCCGGTCTGACGACGATAAGGCCGCTTTGCGCATCATACAGGCCTTGGGTGCCACCGTCACCCACCTCGATGAGCAAAGGCTGCGCATCGAATCGCCGGGGAGGGTAGCGGTGCCGGCCGGTATATTGCTGGACTGTGGCGAAAGTGGGCTTTCGATGCGTATGTTCAGCGCTATTGCTGCTCTATATCCCGGTACCATTACCCTTACTGGTAGTGGTAGTCTGCTGACGCGACCCCTGGCCTTTTTAAAGGAAGTGCTGGAGGCGCTGGGCGCTACCGTACAGCTCACCGGGGATACATTGCCCATACATATTACAGGACCCATGCAGCCGCAGGACATTACCGTGGATGGATCCCTTACCTCGCAGTTCCTTACCGGCCTGCTGTTTGCCTTTTCTGCGATAGCGCATCAGGGTGCAACGATAAGGGTAGAACAACTGAAAAGCAGGCCCTACATCGATCTCAGCCTGAAGGTGATGGCTGAATTCGGTATGCGCCTGCCGGTACAGGAAGATTATGCGTCCTTTCATTTCCCGGAAACGGATGTGCTGCCCGAGCCACCCCCTTTGTCCTATACGGTGGAGGGCGACTGGAGCAACGCCGCCTTCTTGTTCGTCGCCGGTGCGCTGGCTGGCAATGTTGTAGTCGAAGGACTGGATGTGTTCTCGGAGCAGGCCGATAAAAAGATATTGGAAGCCCTGCAGGACTGCGGCTGCAGGCTGTCCATACAGGCCGATCAGATCGAGGTAACGCAGCATGGCCTGAATGCTTTTCATTTCGATGCTACGGAATGTCCCGATCTTTTCCCTCCGTTGGTGGCGCTGGCCGCTTATTGCAAAGGCACTTCGGTTATAGAAGGCGTGCACCGCCTGGAGCACAAGGAGAGCAATCGTGCACATAGCCTGCAGCAGGAAGGACAGAAGCTGGGCGTTGCTATTACCGTGCAAGACGATAAAATGATCATTAAAGGTGGCAACCCGCTTGCCGGCGCTATGGTACAATCACATCACGATCACCGGATCGCGATGGCCTGTGCTATAATGGCTTTAGGCGCCGGTGGACCGGTAACAATCATTCATGCCGAAGCCGTGAAAAAGTCCTATCCCGGCTTCTGGGAACACTTGTCCCTGCTCACACAACAAGCCATTGTTTATTTGCCTTATAAAAATGATGTGACCATATGAATACATTCGGAAGGCTTTTCAGGGTCAGCATATTCGGCGAATCCCACGGGCCCTGTGCCGGTGTGAGCATTGATGGGGTGTTGCCCGGGATAGCACTGCGTGAAGAAGATTTTTTGCCCGACCTGGAACGGCGCAAAGGGGGCTTGCAAAAAGGTACGACACCCCGTAAAGAAGACGATTACCCCCTGGTGAAAAGCGGCCTGTTCAATGGACATACCACAGGAGCGCCATTGACCGTTCTATTTGAAAATAATAATGTCCGTAGCGCCGATTACGAGAAGCAACGGGCGATACCCAGGCCGGGACATGCCGACTGGGTCGCGCACCAGAAATACGGCGGCTTTGAAGATTACCGGGGCAGCGGGCATTTCAGCGCCAGGCTTACTGTGGGCATAGTGGCTGCGGGGGTAGTAGCCAAAAAGATACTGCAGGGAATTACAATTGAAGCGACCCTGACCGAGGTCGGTGGCGAAGAAGATAGCGATAAAGGTCTTCAGAAGGCAATCGATGCAAAGGATAGCGTTGGCGGGATCATCAGCTGCCGTGTAGCAGGATTACCGGCAGGACTGGGAGAACCTTTCTGGGATAGCGTGGAATCGCTCATTGCGCATGCGATGTTTGCCATACCGGCAGTTAAAGGCGTTGAATTTGGTGCGGGATTTGGCGCGGCGCGCATGATGGGCAGCGAGCATAACGATGCCCTGGAAGATAGCAGCGGCAAAACCAGCACCAATCATGCCGGTGGTATCGTGGGTGGGATCACCAACGGTAACGAGCTGCTGTTCCGGATCGCAGTAAAGCCTACAGCCTCCACACCAAAGGCGCAGCGGTCGCTGAACTGGGAAACAGGGCAGCAGGAAGATTTCTCTGTTAAGGGCCGCCATGATCTCTGCGTTGCCCTGCGTGCACCGGTGATCGTGGAGGCGATGACAGCGTTGGTGCTGGCCGATCTGCTGCTCATCAACCGTTCGCTTCGTCCTGTGGCCTGATGATATGCTGATGCCGTGTTCTGCAAGTGCCCTGCGCTATGCCCCGGCTTAATTGAAGAATAAGCCTTAATTTTGCCTCCTTATGAAATATTTCCGTTTGTGGCTGTTGGGAATAAGCATTTGCCTCTTGCCGCTGCTGAGCGGTTGTTACAGCCTGACCGGCGCCAGCATCAGCGGCAAGACCATCAACGTCAGAACGCTGGAGAACCGGGCGCTCAATGTAGCGCCAACGCTGAGTACAACGCTTACCGACAAGCTCCGGAACCGCATCCTTTCGCAAACCGGCCTGGCTGCAGTCAATGCGGAAAATGCGGACTACGATCTTAAAGGAACGATAACCGGCTATGCGGTAAGCCTTACCGGCGTGCAAACCGTAGGTAATGGTGTGCCTCAGGCGACGCAAAACCGGTTGACGATAACAGTTGAGGTCGATTTTAAGAACCGGTTGGACGAAAAGGCCAGCTTTAAGCAATCTTTCAGCCGCTTTTACGATTTCAACGCGCAGCAGCAGCTGCAGGCGATCGAAGCCGCGGCAATAGAGGATATCGGCAACCAGATCGCCGACGATATATTCAATAAAGCGTTTGTGAACTGGTAGTGTTGCTGCGACAGTAAAAACAATAAAAAAATTGATCACTACAGAGAGAATATCGGCATGGCTTCAGGAGCCGCATCAGCTGCAGGAAGTAGCGCCTAAGGCGCTGGTGCAGCTGGCGAAAGAGTATCCCTATTTTGCGCCGGCTCATTATCTGAAATGGATAGGCGCACAGCAGGGGCCGGAGGAATTATGGATTTTGCAGCAAATGCACCCTGTAAATCCGGTGTTGCTGGGCAACCTGTTGGCCGCCGCCGCACAGCCGGAGCCGCAAGCAGAACCCCTGCCGCTTCCTGCGCCCGGCGACAACCTTCCCAGGGTAGACAGCGGGTCGATAACGGACGAAACATTGCTGGTACAGCCCGTATCGGCCGAAGATTATTTTTTACAGCAGGGTATCCATATATCCGGCGACTTGCCGGAACTGAGCGAAGTACGTACACCTCACGCAGATACCCCTGAAAATGAAGACGAAAAAGAAAAATCGCTAATGGTAGTCATGAGTTTTGCTGAGTGGTTGAAACACATCAGCTCCAAAAATCAAAAGGCAAAAGAAGAAGAAGCCGAGCAAAAGGCATTAAAAGCCATGTGGCAGCAGCAAAAGCTGGCTGCGGCTATCGAGGAAGAAAGCGAAGAAATACCGGAACAGGTATTTGAGATGGCTGTAAATTCTATTTCCAGGAAAGAAGAATGGATAAGCGAATCGATGGCAGAAGTTTATGTAAAGCAGGGCAAGAAAGGGAAAGCCATTGAAATATACCAAAAATTAAGTTTGCAGAATCCTGAAAAAAATGCTTATTTTGCTGCCAAAATTGAAAATTTACAAAAAGATATATAAACAATGACGAGTTTATTAATTATTGTGATCATCCTGGCCTGTGTGGTGCTCGGCTTTTTCGTACTGGTTCAGAAACCCAAAGGCGGTGGCCTCTCCGGCACTTTCGGCAGCCTGGGTACACAGGTAATGGGTGTAAAGCAATCGGGCGATGTGATGGAAAAAGGCACCTGGTACACCATGACGATCATTGCTGTGCTGTGCATCGCTACCGTGTTCTCACTCGATATCATCAGTCCTGCCAAAGCGGCCAAGGAGCAGCAAAAGACCCAACAGCAACAGCAGGGTGGGCAGCAGCAACAGGGCGAAGGCCAGCAAGCTCCGGCCAAATAGACTGCAAACAAAATATGCTATAGGACGAACCCGCTTGTTCCAGGCGGGTTTTTTCTATGCCGGTGTTAAACGGACCCCGGGGTATTGGCGTCTAATTTCGTCTATAGGTATAGCAGAAATCAAAAACATCTTTTGACTAAAAAAAATGATATGAAACTGATCTTATCGGTGCTGGCTGCCCTGATTTTTATGCCATTTGCCGGGAAAGCGCAATCGACCCCTAATCCTGTTCACTGGCAATTTTCCGTAAAGAAAATGGACAATGACCTGTATCGTTTCGAAGCCAAAGCAACCTTGGATGCGGGCTACCACATCTGGGCCCAAGACCCGGGCGGAGATGGCTCGCTGATCCCCACCAGCTTTACAGCCGAAGCTGTACAGGGCGGATGGGTAGGCGACTGGAAAGAAAATGCGCAGCCGAAGACCCAAAAGCTGGAGTTTATCGAAGGCGCGATTCGCTGGCATGAAAAGAATATTACCTTTTTCCGCGATTTCAAAGGGAAGCATGGTGATAAGATCAAAGGCGCTGTACAATACCAAACCTGCAACGATAAAATGTGCCTGCCACCGGCAATAGAGAATTTTGTCGTACCGGTGAATTGATGTGATTTTGGGGTGTGAGATATGAGTATTGGGTATTGAGATTTTGGAATTTTAAAGTTGGCAGTTGACAGTAGGCATGATCGGCCCGTTCCCTTCCCATTGCCAATTTTAATCATTGCCAACTATTGCTCCCTACGAGTTGAAAGTTTGCAGTTTGCAGTAGGCATGATCAGCCCGTTCCCTGCCCATTGCCAACTTACCCATTGCCAACTATTGCTCCCTACGAGTTGAAAGTTGGCAGTTTGCAGTAGGCGATGATCGACTTGTTCTTTGCCCATTGCCAACTATTGCTCCAAGGAGTTTTAAAGTTGGCAGTTTGCAGTAGGCAAATACCAACTTGTTCTTTGCCAATTGCCAACTCAACATTTAAGCTTACACCAGTCGCCTTCTCGCTATTTCCCATAGTACAATACCTACCGTAACCGAAATATTCAGGGAATGCTTGGCGCCCCATTGCGGGATCTCGATACCGCCGTCGCAAAGCGAAAGGGCTGCCTCGCTTACACCACTGACTTCATTGCCGAATACCAGTGCCACTTTCTCATCTGTTGCAAAAGCAATATCCTGCAGAGAGGTACTGTTATGAAGCTGCTCTACTGCCCATATCCGGTACCCATCGGCTTTCAGCCGTTCAAGGGCTGTGGTTATTTGCTCCTCATAGATCCAGGGAACTGTTTCTGTTGCGCCAAGCGCCGTTTTATGAATATCACGATGAGGCGGTCGCGGTGTATAGCCGCAAAGTGTAATGCCTTGTACGTGAAAGGCATCGCCGCTGCGGAAGGTTGAGCCTACATTATGCATGCTGCGCACATCGTCGAGCACCACCTGTACCGGGAACCGTGAAGCGGCTGCCGGGTCGCCCGGTTGTGCCCGGTTGAGCTCGGTCATGCTCTTTTTAACAAAAGCGGGTAAATCCATAGCCTGCAAAGAAAAGAAATGTTGCGGGGGAAACATATTGTTTGCTAATTTTGTACCGGAAATCGTAAAAAACCAATTTACGTTAACGCAAAAGACCGTTACTATGGAACCGTATCAAAAAACCATGTCGGAATTCAACCCCTGGAAACAGGAAGAGTTCGATACCGATGTGCTGGATGCGCAGCTGCATCATCTTATCGTATGGAACGATGAGGTGAATACGTTTGACTGGGTGATCGAGTCCTTGATAGACATCTGTTCCCATACGCAGGAGCAGGCCGAGCAATGCGCATTGCTGATCCATTACCAGGGAAAATACGCAGTAAAACGAGGCGACTTTGATACGCTGAGGCCAATGTGTGAGGCTATGATCGACAGAGGGATCAACTCCACTATAGATAATTGAAAAGACGCGGAACCAGACCGCGTCTTTTTTATTCGTATCCTTTTCTTTCCATCGCTCAGGCAACCACCGCCTGAGAATGAATTCCTTTCTCTTGTGTACGACGTGAGGCCGCCAACAGCAACAAAAAGGTGATGGCCGCATTGACGATCAGCAGCTCCACACCAATCTTATACTGGCCAAAAATGCTTTCGGAAAAGTGCTGCAGGCCCAGTTTGCTTTCTTCAGACAAACCTATTTTAGGAGCATACCATTGGTAATTATTCACCACATCGATCACCAGGGTCAGGCACAGGGCCAGCAGGCAAACGATCAGCGGCGATTTGGGTGCTACGGTCCGGCGGGTAAGGATTCCAAAGGCGAATAAGCCCAGCAGGGGACCATAAGTAAAGCCTGCCAGCTTCAGCAGGATGTCTATGAGCGACCCATTGTCAACTTCCCTGAAGAAAAACACGCACACGAGGAAAATCAACGCAAAGACATTATGTACGATCAGGCGGGTCCGGGTCTGTCTCTTTTCCAGGCTCTCTTTACTGCCGGCCTGTCCCTTTTTCTGCATGCCCAATATATCGATGCAAAACGACGAGGTTAGGGCCGTGAGTGCACCGTCGGCACTGGGAAATAAGGCGGAGATGAGCCCGATCACGAAGCAAACTGTAATGAAGAAGGGAAGCTGGCTTTGCAAGGCAATGGCAGGGAAAAGATTGTCCCCCTTGTCCGCGATGCCGTTGGCCGATGCATACAGTACCAGCACGCCGCCCAGGAAGAGGAAAATAAAGACGACCAGCATCTGTAACGTACCCATCACTACTATATTCTTTTGCGAATCCTTCAGGTTGCTGACACTAATATTCTTTTGCATCATTTCCTGGTCAAGCCCGGTCATGGCAATGGTAATGAAAGCGCCGCCCAGGATCTGCTTCAGGAAGAAATTGCCGGGCAGGGGATCCGAGGCAAAAATCTTCGTCATTCCTTTTGCCGATACGGCAGCCCAGGCCTGTCCCAGGGAAAAGTCGAGCTTTCCGGCCAGGTAAAACAGGCTTACGATAAGCGCCAGCAGCATAAAGGTTGTCTGCAGGGTATCGGTCCATACAATGGTTTTAACGCCTCCTTTAAAGGTATACAGAAGGATCAGTCCCAGGATCACCACAGCCGTCACTTCGAAAGAGATCCCCAGGTCTTTGAGTACAAAGAGTTCCAGCACCTTGATCACGAGGTATAGCCGCAAGGTAGCGCCCAATGTGCGTGAAAGGATAAAAAAGAAGGCCCCTGTCTTATGCGCATTTACGCCTAACCGTTTCTCCAGGTAGGTATAAATAGAAGTCAGCTGCATTTTGTAGTATACCGGCAGCAGCACATAGGCGACAATAAAATAGCCCAGCCAATAGCCGATCACCACCTGGAAGTAGCCGAAGGCGCCCGCGCCCACGGTACCTGGTACGCTGATAAAGGTCATGCCGGAAAGCGAGGTGCCGATCATACCGAAGGCGACCAGCCACCACTTGCTGTTGCGGTTGCCGACAAAGAAGGATTCGTTGTTGCTGCCCCGGGCCGTATAAAAGGCCACGCCCAGCAACAACAGGAAATAGGCGAGAATAATCGTGAGCAGGATCTGCTGATGGTTCATTCCGTATTAAAATTAATGCTTGACAGCAGCAAATGTAATGGTTAAGTTTTAAACGGAAGACTCGGACCATAGGTGTGATAAGCCTGATGGCGTGTAAAGTGTTTGAACGGCAACTGGGTTTTGCCGGTCCCGGTGCTGCTTTGTGCACCGTTAATAAAAAAGTCCGCAACCGTTAGCTGCGGACCCAAACAAAATAGATTGTCTTTTAAAAACCTATGGTGAAGCCTACCCTGAAATCGACGCGATCGGCATAAGGGCTGATCGAGTATTTTTCCCCATTCTGATCGGTGCGGGTATTACCGGGCAGGTCCTGCAACACATCATAGAATGCCATAATGAATATAGAGGAGTATTCGCCGATCGGCTGGCGGTAGCCGGCGCCCAGCAGCAGGCTGGGAACGGTCACTCTTTTTTTCACGGGCATAGGCCATCCGTCCTTGTCGGCCGGGTAGCCCATGGTCGGATCATAATAGCTGAGGTTGTTCAGCTCAAATTCGGCCTGCACCATAATATTGGGTATAATAATGTATTTGCCCCATATGCTTCCGCTGTAGATAGACTGCGACAGGGGCAGGTATTTGGTCTCGCTGGTATACAGGTTCTGGGTCAGGAACGCATCTTTCTGGCGGTAATAGTTGTACCCGAGCGTGACGCCGGCGGCAAATTTATCCGTAATGCGGTAACCTATTGAAGGCGCCACATAAATATTGGTAATGGTACCGAAGGTCAATCCCAGCCCACCGCCAAATACCATACGGTTGAAGTCGAAGCCTTTTTTCTGCTGGTTTTCCTTGTACTTAGCCTGCCCGGACTTACCGGTGCTGTTGTATATTTCCTGGGCTTGTGCCGTCATCCAGCCGGTAAACAGCAGCGCCAGTAAAACGATCTTTTTCATAAACGTATTTTGGTCTGTTATACAGTACAAAGGTACAGGAATTCGGGATTCGCCTAGATTACTTTTCCCGGGTTCATGATGCCCGTAGGGTCAAACAACGTCTTGATCTGTCGCATCAGAGCCATTTGTACTTCGTTGAACACGATATCCATATACGGGCGCTGTACCAGGCCTATGCCGTGCTCGCCCGAGAGTGTTCCCTTTACTGAATGTACGTAAGTAAAGATCTCGCGGATGGCGGCCGGCAATCCATTGTGCCAGAAATCATCGGAAAGCGTTCCTTTTACGATATTCACATGCAGGTTGCCGTCCCCGGCATGTCCATAGCAAACGGAGGAAAACCCATATTTATTGCCTGTATCCTTCACCACCTTCAGCAACTCTGGCAGGCAGGCCCGGGGTACTACGGTATCTTCCTCCTTATAGATCGAGCCGCTCTTCACCGCCTCACCTACGACCCGGCGTAAGCGCCATAGCGCGGCCTTCTGACTGTTATCCTCAGCCAGCAGCAGTTCGCCGGTATCAAACCCTTCCATAAGCGCCGCTATGCCCTCCATTTCCCGGAACAATACCGCTTTGTCTTTGCCATCTACCTCGACCAGCAGGTGTGCCTGCACGGCCTCGGGAATGACAATGCTGCTGTCGTCCAGGTAGCGCTGCGCGCAGGTGAGCGCATCCCGCTCCATAAACTCCAGCGCCGAGGGTGTGTAGCCGGCCAGCATGATCTGATTTACGGCTTTGGCTGCATCGCCTGCATTATGAAAAGGGATGAGCATCAGCAGGTTCTCTGCAGGGTAGGGCAGCAGCTTCAGCACGATACGGGTTACTACGGCCAGCGTGCCTTCGCTGCCCACGATCAGCTGCGTCAGGTTGTAGCCGGTGGCATTTTTCAGCGTATTGGCTCCTGTCCATAAGATCTCGCCATTGGGCAGCACGATCTCCAGGTTAAGCACATAATCTTTCACGGTGCCGTATTTTACGGCCCTGGGGCCGCCGCTGTTCTCGGCTACGTTGCCGCCGATAAAGCAGGAGCCGCGGCTGGCAGGATCTACCGGATAGAACAGGCCTTTTTCCATCACAGCATTTTGCAGCACCTCTGTAATGACGCCGGGTTCGGTGGTCACCAGGAAATTTTCGGTATCGATATGGGTGATGCGGTTCATCCGGCCCATATCCAGGCACACGCCGCCATGCACGGGCAGGGCACCGCCGCTGAGACCGGTTCCGGCGCCCCTGGGGGTAACGGCAATGTGATGCTCGTGGCAATAGGCCATAATACGGCTGACCTCCTCAGTAGTTTCGGGCTGCAGTACGATCTCGGGCGGAAAATACAGGTCTTCTGTTTCGTCGGAGGCACACCGGTCGATATGCTCTTTGTCCGTCAGCACACGTGCAGGCGATAAAAGTTTATGGAAAAAATCCAGGTCGGGCGTCTCTGTTTTTTTGAAGGGCATACGTGAACGGGAGTACATAATCTTTAAAGAACAAGCAGCGATATGGTACAAAAATCCACTTTTTCCCAGGCATTCAAAAGAATAATTTTCTTCAGCAGCCTCGCTTCTGCCTGCTTCCTGTATTCCTGTCAGGCCTCCGGCGCCGATGAAAAACCAACGCTTCAGCAACGGAAGCGGCAAGCGCTTAAAGGCAGCCAACCGGCATTGCGCGGCCCGGTCGACAGCCTTGTGGTCTATAAAGGCAACAGGGAAATGATTGCGTTTCGCAGGGGACAGAAAGTAAAGACCTATATCGTATCGCTCGGATCGGCGCCGGAAGGGGCAAAGCGTATGCGCAACGATAACAAAACACCCGAAGGGCTCTATTATATCGATGGCAAAAACGGTGCCAGCAGCTATCATCGCAACCTGGGCATTTCCTATCCCAATGCTGCCGACCGCCGCTATGCCCGCACACACGGGCTCGACACCGGCGGCGATATCAAGATCCATGGCTTACCCAATCAGCCACGCTACAGCACTGAGGACTATCTCTACCACGACTGGACCTGGGGTTGTATTGCCGTTTCTAACGAAGAGGTGGAAGAGCTGTACCGCTATGTCGCCGTAGGTACGCCCATTCTCCTGTTGCCCTGAAGCCGTGATACCGCTTGCTTCTGTAAATACAATCAACAGCCTCTGGCCTTCAGGTTTAGGGGCTTTTTACCTTTTGAAAATGAGATAACGGTTATTTTTTGCCTTTTTTATCATTTCCTTTGCCCGCATACCTTATCTTTGCAGCCTCAAAAAAATACCTCTACGCATCTATGCTAGATTCTTTGACCCAGAATACCCTTCATATGCAGTTTAATCCTTGGCATACAGTTAGTTATGGTGATATCTCCGGCGACCTTGTCAATGGTATCATCGAAATACCCAAAGGCTCCCGCGCAAAATATGAGCTGAATAAGGAAACGGGCATGTTGATGCTCGACCGTGTGCTGTACTCCTCTGTATACTACCCGGCGAATTATGGCTTTATTCCTCAGACTTATTGCGATGATGGCGATCCGCTGGATATCCTTATCCTGTCGCAGATAGAGATACAACCACTGTGCATGGTACCGGCCAAGATCATCGGCGTAATGCGGATGCTCGACCAGGGTGAGGCCGACGATAAGTTGATCGCCGTGTGCGCCAACGACATGAGCGTAGCACACATTAACGACATCGACGAACTGCCCGCCCACTTCCTGGCTGAAGTACGCCAGTTCTTTGAAGAATATAAAGTGCTCGAGAAAAAAGTAGTGAAGATCGAAGAATTCCAGGGCGCCAAGCTGGCCAAAAAGATCTTCCAGCACGCAGTGAATGATTACAATGAAAAAATAAGGCCAACACTGGATCTGTAGCCACGGCGGAGCGTTGCTTCCGCCTGCGCTTTCCGGTATTTATTCAATAGACACAAGCATACGGTATGGTTCCGTATGCTTGTTCGTTTTTAATCGTGTTAAGGTGTCTGGTTCAGGAAATGTACGCCTGAACGCATGTCTGAACGCAACACGCTCTGTTGCCGGAAACGGCGCAGGTATTGCTGCGCAATACTGTCGATGGCGTTACTCCTTTGCTTGCCGGCTTTGCCAAAAAAGGTGACTACCTTGGTTGGTTCGGTGATGGTCTCGCCGGTTTTCGTGTCTTTCCAGCGACCTTTGGCCTCCCATTCGGTATAGCCTTCAGGGAAGTAATGGCTGATAACACTGTCGCTGAATGCTTTCCATTCCTGCTCGCTCACCTGTCCGCCACCGGGAATATCCCGGCCGAAGTAGAGGTCGCTGCGCTGGTAGCTGGCGCAGGAAGCGAGGCCGATATAGCTCAGGATCAGCCAGGTTTTCATAGGGTGCCTTTTCATCATTCTGGTTGTTTTGGTGTGATCGCAAAGCTAAACTTAATTACCATGAATGATGGCAGCGGCAACCGGCCGCGCGTTCCTTTTCTTCGTATTTTTGCAAGCCTTCAAAAAAGACAACTACATATGCCGGATAACCCTAAAAAACTTTTTCTCCTGGATGCCATGGCCCTGGTGTACCGGGCCTACTATGCCCTGATCCGCAGTCCGCGGCTCACCAGCAAAGGCCGCAATACCAATGCCCAGTTCGGGTTTACCAATACCCTGTTCGATCTTATCCAGAAAGAAAGACCCACACATATGGCTGTGGTATGGGACACGCATGCGCCTACCGAGCGGCATACCGATTTTACCGATTATAAAGCCAACCGCCAGGAAGCGCCGGAAGACCTGTTGGACGCGCTTCCCGATATCAAACGTATCGTCAAAGGGTTTAATATTCCCTGCCTCGAGCTCGATGGTTATGAGGCCGACGATATCGTAGGCACGCTGGCGCTGGAAGCTGCAGAAAAGGACTACACAGTCTATATGGTCACACCCGATAAGGATTATGGCCAGGTGGTGCGGGAAAACGTATTTATATATAAGCCGGGATACAAAGGCGGCACTTTCGAGATACTAGGTGAAAAAGAGGTATGCGAGAAATGGGGTATTTCCCGGGTAGCGCAGGTAATCGATATCCTGGGCCTGATGGGCGATGCGGTGGATAATATTCCCGGTATTGCCGGTATTGGTGAAAAGACCGCTGCCAAGCTCCTGGCCGAGTACGATACCCTGGAAAATGTGCTTGACAATGCCGATAAGATCAAAGGCGCCCTTGGCGAAAAGATCCGCAATGGCCGCGAAAGCGCTATCATGTCCAAAAAACTCGCTACGATCATTACTAATGTGCCGATCGAATTCCATGAGGAAGACTTCCGGCTGAAAGAATGGAACGAACCGGAGTTGACCGAGGTATTCAACGAGCTGGAATTCCGTACCCTTGGCAAGCGTATCTTCGGAGAGGCCCGTCCTATGGGCGACCCGGCTATTGCCAGCGGGCAAAAAGATCTCTTTGGTAATGATGTGACTACATTGCCGGCCACGCAGCCCGATCCCGGCCAGGGCGATCTGTTTGCTTCCCTCGAGGGCTTTAATACCATAGAGAATACCGAGCACGAATACCACCTGGTCAATACGCCGGAGGCGCTGCAACAGTTCCTGACAGCGGCGCAGCAACAAAATGAAATATGCTTTGATACGGAGACTACCGGTACCGATGCTATGCGCGCCGAACTGGTAGGCTTTAGCTTCAGCTGGAAGAAGGGCGAAGGATATTATATCCCCTGCAGCGCCGACGAGCAACAGCTAAAGGACTTGCTGGAGCAGCTGCGGCCTTTGCTGGAACGGGAAGATGTGTTGTGGATTGGCCAGAATGTAAAATACGATCTGCTGATGCTGAAAAATTACGGCCTCGGCCTCAGAGGCCGGCATTTCGATACCATGCTGGCACACTATAGCCTGGAGCCGGAAGGTAAGCGGGGTATGGATCTGCTCAGTATGAAATACCTGCAGTACCAACCCGTAAGCATCGAAACGCTTATTGGTAAAAAAGGAAAAGGGCAGGGTAATATGCGTGATGTGGACTTACCACTGATCAAGGAATACGCCGCCGAGGATGCCGATATTACCTGGCAGCTCAAGGGTGTTTTCGCACCATTGCTGGAGCAATCAGGTGCGACGGAGTTGTTTGAAAAAGTAGAAAATCCCCTGGTGCCGGTATTGGCCGATATGGAATTTGAAGGTGTGGGGATCGACGTCGGCTTCCTGGAAGAATATTCCAAAGAGCTGGGACGGGAAATCGGGGAAGCGGAAAGGAAAGTATACCAGTTGGCCGGTGTGGAATTCAACCTGGCCTCGCCCAAGCAATTGGGCGAAGTACTGTTTGAGAAAATGAAGCTCGACGAGAAAGCGAAAAAGACCAAGACCGGTCAATATGCAACAGGCGAAGATGTGCTGCAGAAGCTGCGTGCCCGGCACGAGATCGTCGACAGCATCCTGGTATTCCGCGAATACAGCAAGCTGAAGTCGACTTATGCCGATTCCCTGCCGCTGATGGTCAACCCGAAGACGGGGCGCATCCATACTTCTTTCAACCAGTCCGTAGTGGTGACGGGCCGTCTGAGCAGTAACAATCCGAACCTGCAGAACATTCCCATCCGTACCGACAGGGGCCGTGAGATACGCAAGGCTTTTATTTCCTGTGATGAGGACCATGTATTGCTTTCGGCCGACTATTCGCAGATCGAGCTGCGCGTGGTGGCTGCCATCAGCGGCGATACAGGCATGATACAAGCCTTCCGTGACAATAAAGATATTCACCGGGCTACAGCAGCTAAGGTTTATGGCGTAACAGAAGAAGAAGTGACCTTTGAGCAGCGGCGCAACGCGAAGGCGGTCAACTTCGGCATCATTTACGGGCAATCTGCCTTCGGCCTGGCCGATAACCTGGGCATCAGCCGTTCTGAAGCGAAAGAGATCATCGAGAATTATTTCAAAGAGTACCCTTCCATTAAGCAGTATATGGATAATTCCATAGCCTTCGCCAAGCAGCATGGTTATGTGAAAACCCTTATGGGACGCAGGATACGGCTGGCCGATATCAATTCCTCCAATCAAACGGTGCGGGGCTTTGCCGAAAGGGTAGCGATCAATGCCCCTATCCAGGGTTCAGCCGCTGATATGATCAAGCTGGCGATGATCAAAATAGGCCGCGCGCTCAAAGATGCGGGTGTGAAATCCCGTATGATCCTCCAGGTGCACGATGAGCTGGTATTCGACGTACCTTTGCAGGAGATCGAACAGGTGAAGACCATCGTGCTGGAAAATATGCAATCGGCTTTGGCCTTGCCCAACGATGTGCCGGTAGTGGCCGAATCGGGTACCGGGCGCAACTGGCTGGATGCGCATTAAACCGGTCTCTGAGCTTGTCGAAAGACAACAATAACATATTATTCCGAACAGATCCGGCAACCGTGAGCGGGAAAAGCCATAGGGTGTTGCCGGTTTTGGATTGATCATTTAAACATAAATAGCGATGCGTGCAGAAAGCAAAAAGGAGCTGCCGGCGATGGAAACAGGGGAGATGGAGCAGCAACCTTTCCTGATGTGTGCCCGGCTTTGCGAATTCAAGAAATGCTGTAAAAAGTACAAGGAGGGCAGGCGATGTAAGAAATGTCCCAAGAAGCATTAACCTGATACAAAAAGAGAAGTCAAGTTTTCAAAACTTGACTTCTCTTTTTGTATTGTCTATAGCTTATCGACGCATCATCGCAGGTGTCTTCGACAGGTTTTCCTTTCTTACATTCACAGGCGCCTTGTTGATCTTCAGCGCCGGGTCTTTCTTCAGTTCAACCGGATTCAGGTACTTGCCTTTGTTGTTCGCTTCTTTTTCCACTTCAGGCTTTACGCGATGCGCATCGGCATAAGCATCGTGGCGGATACCAGTTACCTGCCAGCTTACTTCGGTATTGGGCTCGCTGGTACGGATCTGGAATTTATTGCCGGATACTTTTTTGCTGATGATAGCTTGTGCGAAGGTGCCGCCGATTACGGTCAGCTGATAACGGAAATCCTTATTCAACGCTTCGAAATAGTCGGGCAGGGTTACGGTAACATAACCGCTGGCATCGGTAGTCACATTGCCGTTGTATACGTTCATCATATCGGGGCTTTCCACGAAGGAGTGGTACAGGTATTTGTTGGCGGGATCGAGCGGGTGGTCGATCTTAAAGGTACCCGCCGATTTGGCCAGACTGCCGTTTACCTGCACATCGCCGTCAAAGTAACCGGCATAACCAACTCCAAAGGTACTGGTTGCACCGCTCACACCATAAACGCCATAGTTGATATCGCCGCCTTCAGCAAGACCATAGACGCCATATTTGACACCACCCAGCACGGGGAAACTAGGATCGTAAACAGTAGCCAGACCGCAAACAGCAATGCCGGTATCGGCGGAAAAGGAGTTGCCAAAGAGACCGAATACGGTACCTGTGGCGCTGGATTCGCCATAGGCACGCACGCCTATATTGCCGCCTACACCCATGATGCCGGTACCTGTAGTGGTATTGGTTGCCGCCGGAGCCGACTGGGCCCAGAGCCCCACACCGCCATTGGTATTGTCAAACGCCCTGATCACACCATTTGGAAAGTACAGACTGCTGTTAAATGTTGTCATAACAGGGATGGTGTCGGTGGCGACGATATCCAGTTTGGCGCCAGGGGTAGTAGTGCCTATGCCTATACTGTTGTTAACGTTATACATGCTGGAGTTTCCTACAGCAGTAGCGCTGGTAAATTTCGGAATATAATTTGCAGTACCGTTCACGCTACCACCACCACCGGAGGGTAGCGGTACGCTGTTACCATTGGAAATGGTGAGGGTATTGCCGCTGATGCTGAGCGTCTGTGCATCGGGACCGACGGGGCCTTGCGGACCAACAGGACCGGCAGGACCCTGCGGTCCGGCAGCTCCTGGGCCACCTGTAGCACCGGCGGGGCCAACAGGCCCTTGAGGTCCGGCAGCTCCAGAAGCTCCGGTCAAACCTGTAGGCCCGGCCGGGCCGGTAGCACCAGTGGGACCAACGGGACCCTGGGGACCGGCTGCACCTGCAGCCCCTGTCAAACCAATAGAACCAGTGGCGCCCGTAGCGCCGGCGGGACCAACAGGTCCGGCTGGACCTTGTGCTCCGGCAGGGCCTATAGGACCGATAGCGCCGGTAGTACCCGCAGCACCCACAGCTCCTGCAGGGCCTTGCGGACCCGCAACACCAGCAGGACCTACAGGACCGGCAGGGCCTTGGGGACCAACAGGACCGCCGGAAGGACCTA
Organism: Taibaiella koreensis; assembly: GCF_003545715.1. Classification (GTDB taxonomy): domain Bacteria; phylum Bacteroidota; class Bacteroidia; order Chitinophagales; family Chitinophagaceae; genus Taibaiella; species Taibaiella koreensis. Next base: position 291,244 of record NZ_QVNU01000005.1, on the reverse strand, counting down.
TAGGCCCCTGAGGACCGGCGGGACCAACGGGACCGGCTGGACCGGTTACACCTTGCACACCGGCTGGGCCCACAGGGCCAATGGGGCCGGCGGCACCGGTAGCACCGGCAGGACCAGCAGCACCGGTAGCGCCCGCAGGACCTACGGGACCAATAGCACCTGTTGCACCCACCGGGCCAATGGGTCCGGCAGGACCTGTAAGACCAATGGTACCTGCGGTACCCGCAGGACCAGCGGGGCCGGTGGGACCAACAGGACCTGCTATACCGGCAGGTCCGGCAGGACCCGTAGCGCCATCAACGCCATTGGCACCATCGACGCCAGCAGGACCGGTAGCGCCGGCAGGCCCCTGGGGACCCGTTGCCCCTGTTTGTGCATATAAGGCATAAGGAACGCTGAGCAGCTGAGCAGCGCCCAGGTCGGTATAGTTGCTGCCGCCGGCAGGGTCGATCTCTACTTTCACATATTTATTACCGAGGCTCCAATCGACATCGGTCATAGCGCCGGAAACTGCGGTGCCGCCACCGATGGCTACATTATACAGGCCATAAGTATTGGTGTTCACCGAATGGGTTTCACTATATTCGACGGTACCGGAGGCAGAACCATCCAGAATTGAAATACGCAGCGCGATAGCCTGGCCGGAAAGTGGCTCGCCACTGGCGTTACGGGCGATACCCTGATAGTTGAATTTGCCCGGAGCCTGTGCCATAGCGCCTCGCGTAGAAAGCAGCGAAAGGGCCAGCAGCGGGATGAGAATATGGAGTTTTTTCATTTTGATAGAATGGATAAGTAATTGAAATAATGTGGGATTGAGACAAACAAATGCGCCTTCTGCCAAGGGCAAAAGCATTAGAGAACCGGTTGTTCGCCACTAATTGATTTTTTGGACCTTATAAGCGTTGCGATACAGCTTTCCTTTCTGATTGAAGCTGACCTCAAGCGAATAGGTGCCGGAGGCAAGGCTCCTCAGGCTTATGGACTGTTTTTCCTTGCCGGATGAAAGGGGGCAATCCTTACGCTGCATCATACGGCCCAGCACATCATACAAGACATAAGAAAGCGTTCCGCCTGTTGTGAAACGGGGCTGAAGGAAAATCGTTTCTTCGGCAGGGTTGGGATAAATGTCGAGGGCGCCGGCAAAGAATTGTTTATCGTCGATGCCGACTGTCTTCTTATTGGGTTGCAATACGCCCGGTGTGATGACGATACCGGGGCCGCTCAGGGTAGCGGGCAGCAATTCGCCTATAGCATATTCGTAGGTGTTGCCGGCAATCGCAGTGCTACCTCCGGTGGCATTTATTGTGCTAGGGCCAATACTTTGTGCCCGCGCAGCCATAGTTCCCAGGCATAGGGAACACATAACCGTAAAGGTTTTTCTCATGGGATAAGGTGGATTTTAAAGCAAAGACAGCAGGATTTCTAAGACTATCTTAACAGAATGCAAATTTAACTATACTTTTAAATTCTCCAAGTTGACAACAACACTTAAAAAATATTTTTTAATTCTCATTTTATTACATCCATAAAATCTGTCTATAAGCTTAAGGGGCGGGCATCACAAAAACTATATGGCCAAACAAAATTTTACATTGATCTTTGCGTTATCATTATGATGTCTACAAAAGTAAAAGGAACGCTGTTGCTGCTGGCTATGGGAATGGCCGCCTTCTTTTATGCCTGCTCCAAGTATAAGGACCCGCCTCCGGGAGTGCCCAACGATGAGCTGAAAAAGCGACATTATTGCAACGATCCGCTTGCCGTCAATTACAACTGGGGCTTTCCGGGTACACCCGATAGTACCATCTGTACTTACCCGGTAGATTCTTTCCTGGGCGCCTGGGTGCTTACCGATACAGCATTCTTTCCTGACGGTACGGTTCAGGGATCACAGACCCGCAACCTGGTGTTCACATCCACGGAAGATACCGTCAAGAGGCATCTGTCGGTTTCCGGCTGGTGCGGCAATACCATGCCCTTCCTGGTCACTGCCGACAAGTATAAGAAGGCTGTTGTCGACACACTGTTGGTAGGTTCGCCGGGCCAATATATCTGCAACAACACCGATACGCTGAGCGGAGGCCTGCGCCAGGGTAACGATACGTTACTGATCGATTTTACCATCACCAATGCCGGAAGCACACTATATCACAAGGGAGTCGCAGTGCGGCCCTGATCTTTATTGTTCACTGTTTAAGTATAACCGATCCTGATGTTCACAGGAATAATAGAAACGCTCGGTACCATAACCCGGGTAAGCCGTGAGGGGACCAATATTCATTTCACCGTAGCAAGCGATATCAGCAAAGAGCTGAAAATAGACCAGTCTTTGGCACACGATGGGGTATGCCTCACGGTAGTAGCCTGTGATGATAAGGAACATACGGTGACGGCAGTCGAAGAAACGCTGAAAAAAACCAACCTCGCCTCATGGCAGGAAGGACGTACCGTCAACCTGGAAAGGGCAATGAAGCTGGGCGACCGGCTGGACGGCCATATCGTTCAGGGACATGTGGATACCAAAGGAACCTGTCTCAGCAGGGAGGCATTGGAAGGTAGCCATCTGTTCCGGTTTGCTTTTCCCGATGCCTTCACCGCGCTCGTGATCGAGAAGGGGTCCATCTGCATTAATGGTGTCAGCCTCACTGCTTTCGGGGTAGGGCGCGATACGTTCTCTGTAACGATCATTCCCTATACACTGGCGCATACTACGTTTGCGGCGCTGCAGGCAGGCGACGATATCAATCTTGAATTTGATATTTTGGGCAAATATATGCTGCGGATGCAGTCCCTGGCCTAGCCCGTTGTAGTATATTGAGCGCTTCTTTGACCTGATCTTCGTATCCTTGCTTATGATCTCCCTGGTTTTCCCTGCACATGATTTCCGCCTCCGGCAGCAGGACGGGAAACGCTACATTTTTGATCCTATCCGGAAAAAATATGTATTGCTGACCCCCGAAGAGTGGGTGCGCCAGCACTTACTGGTATATTTTTGCGAGGTAATGGCTTATCCTAGGGGACTCATTTCCGTTGAAAAAGAGATAAGGGTCAACCAATTGAAAAAGCGTTACGATATTGTCGTTTACGATTATGATCACCGGCCCTGGATGCTGATCGAGTGCAAGGAGCCGGCGGTAGCTGTCGACGAACGTACGCTGGCGCAGCTGCTCCGGTATCACAGCAGCCTTCAATGCCCTTACTGGATGCTGTCCAATGGCACGCAGCATTTCTGCGCTGCGGTACAGGATCATAAAGTAAGCTGGCTGGACCAGCTACCCGCCCACGATGGCGGCGTATTCCTTCCCGCGGAGAATACCCAGGGCTCTTAGCACTACATTATCCGTCTTGTTGACCTGCTGGTAATAGCCATTGCTGCGGAACAGCATCCTGGCCAGGATGGCCCTTACCCGCTGCTGGATAAAGCCAAGCGATTTGGCATCGCTCCATACCTTCGACACCTGTACTGCGTAATCTTTGCTGAGGCTACTTTTCAGGGTTACCATCATTTGCGGTGTTATGGTAAAGGAGGCATCGAATTGACGGAACGAGGTGTATACGCTCATTTCCTTGCTGTGCAGCGAGTAGTATTCATATACGGTATTACTCAGCGTTGAGGACGACAGGAGCTCATAGAGCTCGGAGGCGTAAGCACTGGTCTCGTAAGGCGTGACAATATCCGGCTTGATGCCGCCGCCGCCATAAACGATACGGTGCTTTTCTTCTGTAAAGTAACGGATGGTATCGGCCGGGCCGAGCGTATCCATACCCGTAAGCGAACCATCGCGGAAGCGGTTCTCGAAATCTTCTTCGTACAGCTCCCTGCCTTTGTTGTAAGGACGTTGTATGCTGCGTCCGGAGGGCGTATAGTACCGGGCAACCGTCAGCCGCAGGGCAGAGCCATCGCCCAGCTCAAACTGTTCCTGCACCAGCCCTTTACCATAAGTACGCCGGCCGATCACCACACCGCGGTCCCAATCCTGAACGGCGCCGGCGAGGATCTCGCTCGCTGATGCGGAGCCCTCGTCGACCAGCACAGCAAGGCGGCCCTTTTCAAACTTGCCCTTTTGGCCGGCCATATATTTTTCTTTATCCGAAGCGCGGCCCTGCGTATACACCAGCAGCTTATTGTCGCCTATCAGCTCGTCGGCGATCGCCGTAGCGGCATCCAGGTAGCCGCCCGGGTTTTGTCGCAAGTCGAGTACCAGCTGCTTCATACCCTGTCCCAGCAGGGCATTCAGCGCTTTCATAAATTCCCGGTAGGTGGTGGCGCTGAAGCGGTTGATGCGGATATAGCCGGTTACCATATCGATCATATAGCTGGCATCAACACTAAAGATGGGAATCACGCCTCTTTTGACCTGTGTTTCCAGCACACGATTCTCCGATGGCCGCAGCAGGCTCAGCTTTACAGCGCTGCCTTCGAGGCCGCGCAGCTTGCTGATGATGCTTTCGCTGGTAATGCCGATCACCGAGCTATCGTTGACCTTAAGTATCTTATCGCCCGTTTGGATACCCGCATCGGCCGAAGGACCGTTCTTGAGCACAGAGGTGATCATCAGGGTATCTTTAAGAATATAGAATTCGACGCCGATGCCTTTAAAATTACCTTCAAGATCTTCCGTTACCGATGCCATATCGCGGGCGGGAATATAGACGGTGTGCGGGTCCAGGTGTTTCAAAATTCCGGTCACCGCGTCTTCGTACAGGGAATCGGCATTAACTGAATCTACATATTTGGCATTCACAATATCGATAATCTCTTCCAGCCGGTCGTTACGTTCGATAGCATTGGAGATAGGTCTTTTGTTACTTAAGTATTTATTCAGCTGAAAACCAATCAGTATGCCCAGGATGAGGATTACAGAGAAGGTAAGGGGTGTCCAGATATTAAAACGCTTCGGTGAATCGGCAGGCATATCACATATAAGTAGACTGCAAAATTAGGTATTAAATAGGGGAATATTCAAATGTCTGCACGAAAAGAAAGCCATCCTATAGGGGATGGCTTTAAGCAGTTCGAAAAATATGATTATAGTCCGCTCATAAAAGCATTAATGCTCTCTTTCATATGGTCGATCTGGACCTGGTCAAGGCCGTGGTGGCAGGCGATCAGCATGCCGCCGCGCATTACCTTGTCGGCTTCGGGATAGCCTGCTGTAGCGGCTTTGTGGGCTACGTTCTTAAAGCCCGGCTGCCGCAGGATATTACCGGTGAAAACCGTACGGGTCTGTATATTCCGCTGTTCCAGGAAGATCTGCAGATCGCGGCGGATAAAAGGTGCGTTCTCCCTTACCGTAACGGCAAAAGCCAGCCAGCCGGTACGGGAGCCGGGCAGCTGTTGCGGCAGGATAAAATGCTCTTCGTATTGTTCGAAGAAGGCACGCAGCTGGGTATAGTTGGCCGTCCGTTTATCGATATTATCAGCCAGCTTTCCGATCTGTACCATGCCGAAAGCCGCGCCCAATTCGGAAGGCTCTATGTTGTGGCCCGGTTCTTCAAATACAAATTTGGCATCATAGGGAATACCGTCCACATTGACGTTGAAGCGATTCTCTATCTTTTCCGACTCAACAAAAAGAGAGGAGCTGCGCCCCCAACTGCGCAGCAGTCGCCCGCGGTCGTAAAAGGCCTCGCTGTTGACACACAGCATGCCGCCGTTACCAGCGCAATTCACAATGTGAGAACCATAAAAGCTCGTGGTGCTCATATCGGTAAAGCGGCCAGAGGAGGCGCCGTCTATCTCGGCGCCCAGTGTATCGGCCGAGTCTTCCAGCAGGAAGAGGCCGTGCTTGTCGGCCAGCGCTCGCAGCACCTTCCAGTCGGGCAGGTTGCCGATCAGGTTAGGGATGATCATCGCTTTGGTCTTAGGCGTGATCATCGCTTCCACCTTATTCACATCAATATTGTAAGTACCTTCTTCCACGTCCACAAAAGCCGGGATCCAGTTGCGTTTCACCTGGGGTGCTACGGTAGTGGAAAAGGTAAGCGCCGGCGTAATGATCTCGGCGCCGGCTTCGTAATCGAGCAGGTCGGCAGCCAGGTATAGGGCCGAGGAGCCCGAGTTGACGCCGATGCCGTATTTTTTGGCATACAAGCCGGCTACCGCCGCTTCCAGGGCTCTTACATGCTTGCCCATTTGCGTGGAGGTCTGCAGCACTTGTACTACCGCGTCGATTTCTTCCTGCCCGTGTACGGTCTTTCCGTAGGGTACATGCGGGTATATATTTTGGGTCGTTTCCGTCATTGTTTTATCGTTGGATTTTATTGGTAAAAATAAGCGGTCCGGATGGTAACACCAGAAAAAATTGATGACCGGTACCCGGCGCTGTGTCCAAAGGGTTAGTACCAGTAAGGCTCTCCCGTTCTGCAATAAGGTGTAAGCACACCGCCGAGCACCAGCCCAAGGGTTATGGCATGGCCCGAAAGATCGGTGCCGCCGCGGTTATTGTAAAAGAGCGCATGGTATTTGAGCTCGACGCCCAGGTACCAGGACCGTGTCCAGAATTTATACCCAGGACCTGCATTGATGTTGAAGCTATGCAGGTCCTGGTATACAGCCTTGCTTTGATCGGTTCCCGACCCTTTATCCGCCAGGCGCGGGTTCATACCATCAAGCCCCATACCGCCCACCAGCTCCAGGCTATGCCGTTTGTGGCCGTACAAAGCATAATTAAAGTCCAGGCCCAGGTAGTAAGCGATAAAGCTCCGGGTGGTGTACAGGGAGTCGTCCTTGATTACTTTATAAGTTCCGGGCGTACTCATAAAACGGATGCCGGCTGTGAGGCCCAGCTGCAGCTCGGGCGACCGCATGCCGATGTGCGCATTGATGTAAGGGTGGGGACCCAGCACATTCAGCTTGCCGTTGGGGATCCATATGCCCGAAGCGATGCTGAAGGTAGTACCCCTCCGTTCTGCTATATCGCGCATCCGGCGCATGGCCTTGTAGCCCTCGTAAAGTGCCGTGCCGTTCATCACGCTATCGCCCGCCCGGGTCAGCAAAGTGTCTGATGGAGCAGCGTAGTAATCGGCCAGGAACTTCTCTGTGCTGCTTAATCCCGCTTTTTCTTTCAGCGAGCTGGCCATTTGCTGTAGGAAAAGATAAAAGCTGTCGGTGGCGCGTCTTCTGTCTGTTTTGTGGTAAGCCACGTATGGCGACCTGTTGGAGGTATCGTCGGGCACAGTTGCCTTTCTCAGGTGCCATTTATAGTTTTCAAGATGCTGGAATGTCTGCTCGCTCACAAAGGCCTGACTGGTAAAGCGCCCGGTACCGATGGCGTCCAGCAGTTGAAAATGAAAGAGCATCCGGTCGCCGCATTCACGGATGGCATATTGCACCAGGGCCTCAAGGGTATCTCGCTTGCCGGCGCGATAAAGCTGAGGTATCAGGTAGCTGCTGTTATAGGAGATATCGAAGCAATCGGGCGCCCCGCGCGTCATCAGGCTTTCGATCTGTGCATCGCTCTGCGCTTGTGCCGATAGGCCGGCCAGGACCAGGCAGCAGCCGGAAATGATTTTTTTCATGGGAGGTGAGGGAAAAAAATAGTCCCGGAAGGAAGTACCGCCGGGACTGTCTATAACGTAAAAGAACGCTTTTTTTGATTATCTGCCTTGCTGCGGGGTTACGATCTTGGAGGTCTGCGCGATGGACATCAGCTCTTTCATGGTGCGCTGCATACCGTCGTTGCTGCCATCGAGGAAGATGGTATTGCCTTTGCCGTTCTCGGCAAAATGCTTGATGGCATCGGTCCACATAGAGAACAGAATGAAGGAGGCATCGAGGTTGGCCTGCTCCATTTCTTTAGCGGCACGGGCCATACCGTGTGCCACTTCTTCGCGGAATAACGCCACGCCCTGTCCACGCAGCTGCGCTGCTTGTCTTTCTGCCTCTGCCTGGATCTTGATTGCATTACCGTCGGCTTCTGCTGCCTTGGTCTTAGTGATCAACAATGCCTGGCCCTCATTTTCGGCCGCGGCCTTCAGGTTATTGGATGAAACGACCTGTGCCATGGAGCGCATGATCACCTCATCGAAGGTAATATCGTTGATCTGCAAATCGATCAGGTGATAGCCCCATTCTTCCAGCACTTTATCCAACTGGTCCTTGACATGCAGGATGATCTCGCCGCGAAGGCTGAGGATCTCTGCCTGCTTCTTGGTGGCTACGAAGGCGCGTACCGATCCTTCTACGGAGCGTACCAGGGCTTGCATCAGGCTACGCTCATCCATGAACTTGAACGCCACGTTCTTGATCGTTTCCGCTTCCTGGTTGAACACAGCATAGAGCAGCATAGCCGAGAAGTTAACATTGGCCTGGTCCTGCGTAATGGCCTGGAACTTGAGCTCAATGGAGCGGTTCTGGATAGAAATACGGCGGAATATCCGTTCGATAAAGGGAATTCTGAAATTAAGGCCGGGTCGCAGGATGCGCTGGAATTTGCCGAAGATGGTGATCACAGCGACGGTACCTTGCTGTACGGTGACGAAGCACACGAACAGTAAGGCCACCACGACGATAAGAACAATGTAGATGGGAGACATGTGGCTATAGATTTGTTTTCGGGCGGGAAGTTACAGAAAAAGAATGACTCGGGTGGTCGCCGGCTGGTATTTGCATCGGCGCTGTGCAAGTCGTCGCAAGGCTTTGCCGGGACGTAAATTATTCCAACCTTTGCAAAAGGAATACCGGCATGGCAAAATTTTTACTGAACACCGCATTTGTTGAAGAAGACTTCTTTTCAGACAGCCGCCTGATCGCAGTCGGTTCTGCGCTGAAGGGGCACAGCCTTTGCTGGTGGATCAACGAGCTATTTGGTCTTAAATTCGTCAGGGAACCCGAAATGGATATTTGTATCCACGAAGGAAGGGTATCGAGCGGCAGCGGTACCCTGTTCGATGAATTGCCAGAGGAAGAGGTCAAGCGCAAATACCATTTCCCGGTATACCGGCACGCCCTGCCTTATTTTGATGCGGCCTTTTACCTGTATGCCAACCGCTGCTCTGTAAAAAAGCTGGTCCCGGAGCTGAAGCATGCCGATTATCTGCTGCTGATACAATTTGCCTCCTACATAGAGCCGGAACAGGATTTTTCTTTCGACCTGGTTAAGGTGAACGGGGTTGCCTGGACCAGCGAGCTGGAGATCGCATCCCTGAAATCGCGGCGGAACCTCATCATTTGAGAAAGCCCCGTCCGGAACCGCTTCCGGCAGCCGCCATCTTTCCCGCATCGGGCGCCAATGTCAATTTATCACAGACATTTTATTTAAAAGATTCCTTTTTGTTACTTTTGCCCGATTCTTTTTTTCAACAAACAATTTAATACCTGTTTAGCACAATGGCTGAAAAAATCAAAGTAGCGAATCCTGTTGTAGAATTGGATGGCGACGAAATGACGCGCATCATCTGGAAATTCATCAAAGACAAGCTGATCCTGCCCTACCTGGATGTAGATATCAAATACTTCGACCTTGGCGTAGAGCACCGCGATGCTACCGACGATCAGGTAACTGTAGATGCCGCCAATGCCATCAAGCAATACGGCGTGGGCATCAAATGCGCCACCATTACCCCCGATGAGGCGCGTGTAAAAGAATTTAACCTGAAGCAGATGTGGAAGTCGCCCAACGGTACCATCCGCAATATCCTGGATGGCACGGTATTCCGCGAGCCTATTGTGATCGATAATATTCCCCGCCTGGTACCCAACTGGACGGCGCCTATATGCATCGGCCGTCACGCTTTCGGCGACCAATACCGCGCTACCGATTTCCTCACCAAAGGTAAAGGCAAGCTGACTGTTAAATTTGAAGGAGAAGACGGAACCGTGCAGGAGTTTGAAGTGTTCAACTTCAAAGGCGACGGCGTGGCTCTTACTATGTACAATACCGATGAGAGCATCGCCGGATTTGCCCGTGCCTGCTTCAACCAGGCGCTGATCAAGCAATGGCCGTTGTACCTCTCTACCAAGAACACCATCCTGAAAAAATATGATGGCCGCTTCAAGGATATCTTTGAAGAGATATATGAAAATGAGTTCAAAGCGAAATTTGAAGCTGCAGGCATTACTTATGAGCATCGCCTGATCGACGACATGGTGGCTTCGGCGTTGAAATGGCATGGTAATTTCGTCTGGGCCTGTAAAAACTACGACGGCGATGTGCAGAGCGATACCGTAGCCCAGGGCTTTGGTTCATTGGGACTAATGACTTCTACCCTGGTAACACCCGATGGCAAGACCATGGAAGCAGAAGCGGCACACGGTACCGTAACCCGCCACTACCGCGAGCATCAGAAAGGTAATCCCACCTCTACCAATCCTATCGCTTCGATCTTTGCCTGGACACGCGGCCTCGAGTTCCGTGGCAAGCTGGACAATAACCAGCCGCTCATCGACTTTGCCCATGCCCTGGAGGCCGTGTGTATCGAGACTGTGGCCAGCGGCAATATGACCAAGGACCTGGCGGTATGTATCCATGGTAACAAAGTGAACCATGGTGAGCACTATCTCTATACCGAAGAATTCCTCGATATGCTGGATGCCAACCTGAAAGTAAAGCTGGGATATAACGCCTGATAAAATAGCTGATAAAACTGAATGAATCCCCGGTTAAGAACACCGGGGATTTCTTTTGTCAAGTGGCTTCTCAGGTATCCTCCATTTTGAGAAAGCAAGGTCAATAGAATAAATGTAAAGTTGTAAACAGTAGAAATTCAACTTGTTAAATAAGTTGTAATTTAGTGTTTTAACAAAGGCTTATAATTAAACCTAATCGCTGTTATTTAAAGATTTGGTAACACATGTTGGGGATTTGGTAACCTAAACTTATTATCACCCGTTACATGTGGTGATTTTTTTGTTGTTATTTTGCAGCCTGTTTTAATCAAAAAATATGAAGAGAATTCTTACTGCGGCACTGGGTATTTTAACTATTGGCGCTTTATTCAGTGTAAGTTCCTGCGTTAAAAAGGATTTTGACGCACCACCGGACAATAGCGGTTACGATCCGCAGCTGCCGGTTACCCATACCATAGCACAGCTGCAAGCCATGACGCCGGGCCTTATCGATACCGATGTGGTGATCGCCGGTATTGTCGTTATGGACGACAAAAGCGGCAACTACTACAAAAAGATCGTGATCCAGGATGCTACCGGTGGTATCGAGATACTGGTAGATCAATACAGCCTGTACAACGACTATCCTGTAGGCCGTAAGATCTATGTGAAGTGTAAAGGCCTGTTTGTAGGCGCTTACAACAACAATCCCCAGCTGGGTTATGCGCCCGATGCTACCGGCAACCTTACCGGCATTCCCACGGTGCTGTCCAGCGATTACCTGGTGAAAGCCAACTATCCCAACACTATCGTTCCCGATACGCTGACGCTGACGGATCTGGCGAGCCCCAACGCAGCCAAGCAATACCTCAATAAGCTGGTGGCGATCAAAAATGTAGAGTTCATCACTTCGCAGGTCGGTCTTCCCTACGCCCAGCTGGCCACCCTAGCTTCTGTTACCGAGCGTAAGATTGAGGATTGCGACGGCAAAAGCATGGTGATGCGGAACAGCGGTTATGCCAAGTTCCAGCCCTTCCTGCTGCCTTCCGGAAAGGGTACTCTGCTGGCGATCTATACCCGCTACCGCGACATACCTCAGCTGTATATACGCGATACCAGCGACGTACAATTCTCCGGCAAACGTTGCGATGGCAGCGAACCTTCTGCCTATATCATCAACGACGGCTTCGAAAGCCTGAACAACTGGAACGTTGTAAGCGTGACCGGCGATCAGAAATGGGCTATCGCTCAATACGGCAACCCCAAGCCCTGCGCGGCAATGTCGGGCTTCTCCGGTAGCAATTTTGCCAACGAAGACTGGCTGATCTCCAAAGGGATCAACCTGACCGGCAACTACAATACCATTACCATGACCTTTGAATCGGCAGCCAAGTATGCCGGTAATCCCCTGGAGCTTTATATCTCCACCGATTACTCCGGTAGCGGCGCTCCCGGTTCGGCTACCTGGGTACCCCTGACGGCAGTATACGACCAGAGCGGTAGCTTTACCTTTACCAACTCTGGCAATATCGACCTGTTGTCTTACAAGAACAAGACAGTATACGTTGCCTTCAAATATACTTCTACTACCAGCGCCGCTAAGAGCTGGGAGTTAGACAACTTCAGGATCAAAGGCGAATAAGCTAAACGATTTCATACCAAAGAATCCCCCGGACAGAACCGGGGGATTTTTTTGTGATCGACTTTTTTTGGAATAATAAAAAATGACCATCCCGACATAGGAAACAAAATAATCTCCGGTCCTTGAGCATGTCGAAAGGACAGCTATAAAATGGTGCTTCGACGGGCTCAGCAACCATTATCAAGAGGAATTTGGCTAATGTTTCCTATGTCGGGATAGTCAGTTAATGAAATTAATAAGCTGCCGAAGCCGGCCGGATGCTTGTTGCATCATCAGTTTGCACCAGTATCATCGTCCGGATCAGGCGCAGAGCAGGGGCTGGGTGTGCTCAGGGATACAGGGATTACAAACAGAGACAGCAGCATGTGCTGCCGACCAGTTGGCACAACATTGGGATTTCTTGTTGGCAATCGTATTAGGACAATTGTTGTCGATGGACGGACAACCCGTGCCGCATAATGATACGGCATCTGTGGAGACCGGCGCGCAGGTGGCTGATCCTCCTTGTACGTTTTCCATTCCTTCGGGGTGCAGGCGGGTAATGGTCGCCTTTTTCAGCATGAGCCTTGACAAGTTCAGGTTTTTCTTTTTCATCTTATCTCAGTTTGGTTGGTGAGCATTAAAGATACTGATATCAGCAACCGTTTTGCAAAGGCTGCAGGGTTTAATCTGTCAAAAATCATGGTTTACCCTTGGTTTTGGAGCGGAGATAATTTGTAGATTGCATGATAAAATCAATAATATATGAAAAGGAAAAACCTGACCACAAAACTATTTTTAAAGAAAAAGATGATCACGTCCTTAACGGTAGCTGACGCCGGCGGGATAAAAGGCGGGAACTCTGCAGCGCCTTCCTGTATTGCCTGTATTCCGCCGACAGAGCCGGAAGGATGCAGTAATGGCTGCCCTACCATTATTGCCGATAAGACATCACATTGCGGGCAATGCATCACTGAACCGCCAACCTGGTTTGTGAACTGCGGGGTTACTGCCTGATAAATCCATTTCTTGTTACATTTTATCAAACACCAAACACGTTTTTTATGAAAATGAAATCTTTGGACCTGAAGAAAAAGCTGGTCTTGAATAAAGAAAAGCTGGCGCAACTGAGTTCCGATAGCCAGGCTAATATATGGGCGGGAGGAGGCTCATTGGTAGTATCCTGTTTGACCGGCGATGTATGCATTCGTCCGACCTATGAGTATAAAACCTGTCTTTGCCCTACCTGGGCACCTGGTTCCTGCTATCCCAATACCTATTGTATCGGATAAGCAGGCTCACCTTCAAAAGGCATCCTTTGGAAGGATGTCTTTAAGCAGTAAATTTTGTTTTCAAAAACACCAGCAATATGAAAAAGAAAAACCTGACGGCAAAACTATCCTTAAAGAAAAAAAACATCACACAGCTAACGGCAACTTATGCCGATCATATGAAAGGCGGGAATTCAGCTACGCCTTCCTGTGTCGCCTGTATTCCGCCAACAGAGCCTGAAGGTTGCAGCAACGGATGTCCCAGTATAAATAACCCGGCGGCTTGCCGGAAAACCATTGCCCATCAGCAAACGCAATGTTGTCATACATGGGTAGAACCTTGTTCGGTCCTCATCCCTTGTATCGGTTGATCTGTCGCTCCGGCATCTAAATGACATGACGGCGATCCTTATTCCTTAACCTCAATCTACAGTATATGAAAAAGAAAAACCGAAGCATCAGGCTGTCTTTGCAGAAAATAAGAATTACCCGGCTCAGCAACCAGGAAGCGGTAACAGGAGGGCTAACTGCCCAAACCACCTGCTGCACCACACTGCCAGGCGGCGGACACAAGCAAACGACTTGCTGTTCTCTGGCTTCCTGTGCACCCGATATCTGCTAAAACCGGCCGGGACGCATAGCGTCTTTAGGTAAAGGCCTGACCGGCCGAAGCCTTCAAAACAAAAGCGGCATAGTTGATCGTCATGTTCAGCTATGCCGCTTTTTATATACCGGTATAGAAACCGGAAAAAGATCAGTCCTTCTCTTCCAACGAGAAGAGGCTGTCGACAAATTCATATTTGTTGAAGATCTGCAGGTCCTGCATCCTTTCACCTACGCCTATGTACTTAACGGGGATCTTGAACTGGTTGGCGATGGCCAGTACCACACCGCCTTTGGCGGTACCATCCAGCTTGGTAATCGCAAGGGAGGTTACCTCAGTGGCTGCGGTAAAGTGCCTGGCCTGCTCCAGCGCATTTTGCCCGGTACTGCCGTCCAGCACCAGCAGCACCTCATGTGGTGCGTCGGGAATGTTCTTACTCACCACACGCTTGATCTTTGACAGCTCGTCCATCAGGTGGGCCTTATTGTGCAGGCGCCCGGCCGTATCGATAATGACCACATCTACGTCGCGCGCGATACCGCTCACCACCGTATCGTAAGCCACCGAGCTGGGATCGCTGCCCATCTCTTTCTTCACAATAGGCACGTCCACACGTTCGCTCCATATGGTCAGCTGGTCTACTGCTGCGGCACGGAAGGTATCGGCTGCACCCAGCAATACGCTTTTGCCGTTCTTTTTAAAGTTGTAAGCCAGCTTGCCTATAGTCGTTGTTTTGCCCACGCCATTCACACCTACCACCAGAATAATGTAGGGCTTTTTCCCGGCGGGTATTTCGAAGGTCTCAAATTCGTTGGTAGGGGCATTGGTCAGGATGCCGGCTATTTCTTCCTGCAGTATCCGGTTCAGCTCAGCAGTGCCAAGATATTTGTCCTTGGCTACCCTTTCCTCGATACGGTTGATGATCGCCACCGTAGTATCCAGGCCCACATCGGCCGTAATCAGTGCCTCTTCCACGCTGTCCAGCACCTCTTCGTCTACCGAGTTCTTGCCGGCTATGGCTTTGGTGATCTTGGAAAAAAAACTCTGCTTGGTTTTTTGAAGGCCTTCATCGAGCGCTACCTTCTGTTCCTGCTGTTCTTTGTTCCGTTTGAAAAGCTTATCAAAAAATCCCATGTGATTGTATTGCCACCGGCTTAATCTGGCCGGGGAGGCTGCAAAAATACTTTTTTACAGGGGTAAGGAAAACTTTTTCTTATTCGTTACTTTTGATCTGCGCTTAAAGAAAAACAAATGGAAGAATATATACCGGTCACCTTGTGGATCGCCGGCCGTGGCTACCGGATACGGATCAAAAGCCAGGATGAAGCAGCGGTACGCCTTGCCGCCAAGATTGCTGATGAGCGTATCACCGAGCTGCGTACGAGCTTCGCCGGCAAAGACGACCAGGATTTCATAGCTATGTGCCTGCTGATGTATGCTACCGACCAGGTAACCGAAAGCAATGAGCTGAACCCTGTACAAAAGGAGTTGGTAAAGCAGATGACTGAAAAAATAGAAAAGGTTTTATAGGTAGGTTTTCGGAAGACAGCAAAGAGATTTTCCATCTGCTGTCTTTTTATTTTTTACTTTTTGTAAAGTTTACTTTACTTTTTGAAATGTTTGTTTTACTTTTGAAAAAACTTTACAACCTATGAAAAACAAACTGCTTTTACCCGCTCCGTTCCGGATGGCCGGTCTTGTACTGCTGGTGCCCAGCATGATCCTCTTCGTAGCCTGGACCAGGGGCTTCGAATTCCGCTTTCTGGATCTGCCGGAACATGATGCCCCCTGGAGGCTTTACCTCGATCAAAAGGAATTGCCGGCGGGTACGGCCGAGCCTTCCGTTAAAGAATTGAGTCATGCTGACATACTGAGCGATTATAATCTTACCAACGAAGTGGCAATACTCGGCTTGCTCGTCAGCCTGCTTTTTATCGCATTTGCCCGTGTGCGCTACGAGGATGAACGTTCCACGTTGATCCGGCTGCAATCGCTGCAGCTGAGCCATTACAGCAATTACTTATTCCTGGCCGCAATTGTGCTGCTGACTCAGGGCTTTCACTTTTTGCAGGCGCTTTTTCTGCTGCCTTTTATCTTCCTGGTCACATTTATACTTATTTTTTACAGCAGATGGTATCTGGTCCCTAAATTTGCAGCACATGAAGAATAGCCTGAAAGTCGAGCGCGCTATCCTGGACCTCACACAGGGCGAGCTGGCCGACAAGATCGGCGTATCACGCCAGACGATCCATGCTATCGAAGCGGGCAAATACGTGCCTTCCACTGTGCTGGCGCTAAAGCTGGCCCGTTTGTTTGGTAAGCCGGTAGAAGCTTTCTTCATGCTTGAAAGCACAGATTAAACCAGCAGAACCATGCGTATTCTTTTTCTTCTCTTATTAAGCAGCCTTTCCCTGTACACCCATGCGCAGGATACCACGGCATTGACCGACGACACTACCGAAATGCCGGGCGTAGTATCCAGCGCTTACCAACCCGGCCAGGATTCCCTGCTGCTGCGGGGTTATATCAATGCGCTATGCGCGAGGGGACTTGCCGGAAGGGGCTATGTAAACCGGGGTATGTACAAGACAGCCCAGTACCTTACCGCCCAGTTTGGCGAAACCGGTCTTCGTTTTTTCGGAACCAGCTACAGCCAGCCCTATAGTTACAGCGTCAATACCTTCCCGGGCATTGTAGACGTCAAGATAAGCGATCGTACTCTGAAGGGTGGGGAAGAATACCTGGTATACCCTACCAGCGGTAGCTGCTATGTAGAAGAGCTGAAGCTGGTAACCGTCGATGGCTACGATTTTGCCCGCAAGCTGCAAGGCAAGACAGAGAAGCCCGGTGCAAAAGAGAAAGCCTGGCAGAAATGGTATAAAACGCTTGGCAAGACGAAAAACGCCTATCTGCTCAGGCATATGGATACTGTAGGAAAGCTGATGGGATGGAACGATCGCGCCGAATTGCTGGCCCACCTGCCCGCGGGCGTATTCCTGCTGCCACAGAGCGGCAAGCCTACCTGGTCGGTGGCAAGGCAGGCTATTGCTGCAACCGTGATTGAGCTGTATGACAGCAGCCTGATTTTCCAAAAGAACAGGAAGGTATCGGCCATCGTTCAAAGCAAGCAGGTAGATAAGTTTGCCGCAATCAACATTATGGGTTACGTGCCCGGTACGGCGCAGCCCGACAGTTTTATCGTGCTTACGGCACACTACGACCACTTGGGAAAAATGGGTAGCAGGGTAATGTTTCCCGGCGCCAGCGACAATGCCAGCGGTGTGGCGATGCTATTGACGCAGGCCCGCTACTACGCAGCACATCCGCAGCCTTATTCTATAGCCTTCATGGCTTTTAGCGGAGAAGAGGCCGGCCTGCTGGGCGCTTCCTATTACGTAGAGCATCCTGCATTTCCATTGTCGCAGATCCGTTTCCTCCTGAATATGGATATCATGGGCGATGCCACTAATGGTATTACTGTGGTGAATGGTACCGAGCATAAAACGGCATTTGACCTGCTGACCCAATTGAATGCGGAGGGAAAATACCTGCCGGAGATCAAAGCCAGGGGCACGGCGCATAATAGCGATCATTACCCTTTCAGCGAGAAGGGCGTGCCGGCATTTTTCTTTTATACCAACGGTGGAAAGGGCTACTATCACGATATATGGGATAAGGCCGACCAGGTGAGCCTGAAGAAGGTAAGCGGCTTAAGCGAGCTGATCCGGCAGTTTGTATCGGGACTTGCGGCCGGAACGTAAAGCGGTCTGAACGAAAGGTAGCATTGGCAAATGGCAGTTGGCAAAACTATGGTCGGAACACGAAGCGGTCTGAACGAAAGGCTTGGCAAAACTACGGTCGGAACGCGCAGCGATCTGAACGAAGAGCTGGTCAGAGCTGTAGGGTAAAATTGGCAGTTGGCAGTTGGCAGTTGGCAAAACTATAGTCGGAACACGAAGCGGTCTGAACGAAAAGCTTGGCAAAACTACGGTCGGAACGCGCAGCGGTCTGAACGAAGAGCTGGCGAGCACTGAATAGATGGGCGTTGGCAGTCCTTTGCGTCCTTTGCGTATCACTTTGCGCCCTTTGCGGTTAACAACTCAGGCAATATCGAAATTCCAAGTTCCAATGGAATAATTGGCAATTGCTATATTCTTAAACTCCAAATTCAAAGTTCCAAGTTCCAAATTACAATACCCAATACTCAATACTCAATACCCAATACTCAATACTCAATACTCAATACTCAATACTCAATACTCACCACTCAATATCGATAAATTTCTTTCAGAAAATTTTGAAAATACAAAAACATCATGTAACTTTGGGTTATGAATCTTGCAGAGGCAAAACAACAATTTATCCAGAGCTGGGGTGTATTCGGATCTTCCTGGGGCATTAATCGTACGATGGCGCAAATACATGCCTTGCTGCTGATCGCGCCGGAAGCCATGAATGCCGATGAGATCATGGAGGAGCTGCAGATCAGTCGTGGCAATGCCAATATGAACATCAGGGAGCTAATCAACTGGGGTATCGTAGAGAAGGTGCTGAAGCCGGGCGATCGCAAGGAATATTTTACGGCGGAAAAGGACATCTGGAAGGTAGCCATGCGTATTATGAAAGAACGTAAAAAACGTGAGCTGGATCCCATTCTGACTACTATGGAGCAAATACGCGAAGTAGAAGGCAACAAGAAAGATGCGGAAACAAAGGCTTTCATCGATACGGTGAGCCAGATCCAGAAATTTGCCAGGCAGGCCGATAACGCACTGGCCGGACTCATCAAGGCCGATGAGAACTGGTTTACCGGCACCTTGCTCAAGCTATTTAAATAGCAGAAAGCGTTTAACCGGGTAACCGGTTTTTATTTTGATCTAAAATTTCAAATTTTTCTGAAAATATAATTATTACGGTATAAATAGGTATATATGAAAAATACTTTCAGAAATCTAGTTTTGGGTAAAAAGATAGACCTGTCCTTGCAGGTATTAACCTTCCCGGTAGTGCTGTGGCTTTGCAAAAGCAGTAGTCTGGGGCCCTTTGCCCTTTATATTATAGGCGCTGTGCAAACAGGTAGTGCGCTGCTATGGACGCTTTATTTCCGAAACAGTGCTCCGGCCTACGTAAGCGGGGCCTGGATCCGGGGCGCTTTTCTCATCCTGGCTCCTTTCCTGGCATTGATGGTATTGGCAGGCACAGATGCCCTGTTGCTTATGAGCTGCTGCATGCTGGTGATAGGACCGGTGCTGGGAACTACCTATTTCATGATTACCATCCTGGAGATCCGTTACTACAGTAAAGCACGCAAGCCTTATTATCTCTTATAAAGCCCTAACCATGATCACCGGATATCAGAGTATGAGGGAAGCAAGCCATGATCCGTCGTATCGATAAAGCCGTCCCTGGTATAGCGCAGAAAAATATCGTTTGGACCAAAAGCCTGTCGTATGAAACCAAAGCTCAAGGTTAAGTATCGTATCATCGCGTTATCCATGCTGGTCGACGCCGGCATACAGGCATGCTTATTCCTCTATTGCTGGTATTGTATTGGCGGCTATGGCGACGCTGGTATTGCTTTAACGCTGTTGGTTATATATGAGATGTTCAGCGCTCTTGCCTGGCTGCTGGGCCTGTGGCGGGAACCGGTGCAGCTACCGGGTGGTTGTTCGACACGGATATTGTACCTGGTGCTATCGGGCATGGTACTGCTGGCGCTTATCCTGGACCATCCCGCACCTTACCTCCTGATCCCTGTTATTTTCTATGCTGCGGTGTTGCTGAGCGTGGGCCTCATCGGCTACTATTTCTTATTTACGCTTGCGACAATTGACTTTTATAGCAAATGGTTGCAGCAGCGGGGCCGTACCAGGCATGGAAATGGTCCCGCAAAATAAATGTCCCATCGTTATGAATCGTAAATATCGCTTTATCGCAGGGCTAAAGAACGGAGACGCTGTTATCCAGGCGCTTTGCTTCCTGTTCATGATCGGCTGCTTTTTCTTGTCATCCGAGTTTGCCATGCATCGCAATGCCGTGTTGATCATGGCCGGCTTCCAGGTATTCAGTGCTGTATTCTGGCTGTTTGTATTGATTACAGAGCCGGCCAAAACACGGGGCGGGCGGTTTATTCGTGTCCTGTTTATTCTGGTACCCCTATTGCTGGCGCTCATCGTAAGCACCTATAGTGTTGCCATTTTGATTGCCGCTTACGCTATGATCATCGTAGGACCGGTACTGGGTTTCTCTTACTTCTTTATTACTGTGGCTGAAGTCTCTTTTTATCGCAGGCTTGGTAACCGGGAAGAGGATGCAGCGCGAAGAGCATCCATAACCGGGAAATAACACTGCCGGATATATTGTTTGCAGGAGCGGGTTTACAACCTTCGGCTCCGGTAATACATCTATAAAGGAACATACTAAATCCGTGATCATGAAAAGCCGTTACCGTTTGATCGGGGAATTCAAAAGAGTGGATGCCTGTTTCCAGTTTCTGTGCTTACTTTTCTTTTGTGGCGCCTTGCTTGCAGCGCCCGAGGCCATCAGAGCAAGTGTTGTACTAATGGCAGTCTATTTGCTGTTGAGTGCCTTGTTCTGGTTGCTGGCGTTATGGAAGGAGCCCAATATCGTGAAAGGCGGGCTGGCATTACGCTTGTTGATGCTGGTCATGGCGCTCAGCTTTTTGGGCGCCTGCATGGGCAACCGTATACTGATCCGGGCAATGGTCATGCTGCGGTGCTCTGCCATTTCCCTTGCCATGCTTTATTTTTTGATTACGCTGCTTGAGATCAGCTTCTACAAAAAAACAGCCCGTTGAGCGGGCTGTTTTATGTCGTGTGCTTATATTATTTCACGGGTACGGGTGGCTCCATAACAGTACCGCATTTTTTACAGGTGCGTTTATCCAGGTCGGCATAAAAGGCATTCATTACGGGCGGCAATTGGTTCACGATATCGTTTACCGGCAGGAATTCCTCGTATAGCTTATTGGAGCAGTTTTCACAATACCAGGCAAAAGAGTCCTTCATATCGCCGGGGCGTACTTTCTCGATCACCAGGCCTACAGTATTGGGACCGCGCTGGGGAGAGTGGGGTACTTTTGCCGGCAACAGGAACATATCGCCTGCCTTGATCTCGACAGGCACGATCTTACCGTCTTCAATAATGCGTACGACGATGTCGCCTTCCAGTTGGTAAAAGAGCTCTTCAGTCTCATTATAGTGGAAGTCCTTACGGCTATTGGGGCCGCCGACTACCATCACGATGAAGTCCTGAACATCTTTGTAGACCTGTTGGTTGCCTACAGGGGGTTTCAGCAAATGGCGGTGTTCGTCGATCCAGTTCTTTATGTTAAAGGGGCGTATTACGGACATGGTTTTATATTTGCCCCTAAAGGTAGAAAATTTTGAAAGAACGGATAATCGCCTTATATTTATTTCAACATGAAAGAGACGACACCCGAAGAGAACAAATATGGCAACGCGATGAAATATGCTGCCGTTGGCACGCAAATGATGGTGCTGCTTGGGCTGGGTGTATGGGGTGGTTTGAAGCTCGATGAAAAGCTGCACAGTTCCCCGGCTTTCCTTGTGATACTGCCGGTGGTGGCGCTATTCGTCAGCCTCTATCAGTTGTACCGCCAATTGACAAAGCCGCCCAAAAACAAATAGTTCGCTGAGACCGGATTCTGTATTCTTATTTCCGGTTATTCCATGTGCTGGGCAGGCCTCAGTATCGCCCACACTTGCAGAACCAAAGGCTGCATTTACTTATTGCTCCCTGACTTGATCGTAGCTACAACTCAGCTGCTCTGTAGTACAGGCCTGCCTTAAGAGGATAGCGCCTTTTCAATGCTGACCGGCACAGTCATCTTTACGCGGACACCCTCTATTTTTTTAGTATGCCCTTCAGCAATTTTTTTTCCGGCACCTTCCATCCTCCTTTGGCCGTAAGGAAATAGATATTTTCGTTTGCTTTACCTGCAAATAATACCGGTTCGTCCTTCAGTGCTGCAGGTGTATATAACTGCCCGCTTGTTAAGGCATAAGCCTGTGTGCTTGTCGTACTATGTATTTCTTCCGTCTGGGACTCCTGATGGTGGTCTTCTTTGAGGGCATTGGAAGGCAGGAAAAAAAGTCCTTTCCCCGTTACGAAAAAATATGAACTCTGTGCTAACGCTACAATAGTATAGATGTCATTGTATTTGTCTCCTACATAGGTATAGGAGGGGATCTCTCCATTGTAATGCGTGCTGCTTTTGAAGGAGATGTTCTCGGGCATCAGCACCCATATATTTGATTGTTCATCTTGATACAGCCGCTCTACGATATTGTCGGGCAGCTCATAGCCACTGTAGCCCTCTTCCGCATACCGGGTAACTGCGAAATTTCCGGCTGCCAGGCGATATAGGCCTACGGAGGTGCCAACCCAAATGGCACTGTCTCCAGTACAAATCAAAGTGTTGGCACCATTCGTATTCAGTTTTAGCGTGAAGCTATCGCCCGATTGCATGTACACCCCCTCCAAGGCAGTAGCCACCCAGATGCGATCATATACATCTTTATCCAGAGCACTGATCCGCTTGTGGGCAAACTCGGTTCGTTTTATCTGCCGGCTATTTCTATCCACTACTTTTAATCCTTCCTGTGTGGCGATCCATAGTTCATTGCCCTTTACTACTACGTCATTGATGGGGCCGGCATCGCTGATGAGCGTATGTAATGTGGCCCCTTCCAGCACAGATATACTATTTTCCTGGACGAACAAAACCTCATTATCCGTCGATAACAGCTTCACCGGCTTACCTTTCAACAAGGGAAATACTTTTTCGCCTGCCTGGGCAGAGGCCTGCAGGGTAATGCAGACGAGCAGTGTTATCATGAATTTCATTGCAGTCATTTTTTTGTAGCCAAATTGTTAACGAGCCAGATTGCGGCACTGATAACGGGGATGCAAAAAAACGAAGTAAAAGAGCATGAACCATACAAGAAGCTCACTCTTGATGCAGATTTAATTTTAAGATAATGGAACACTTTCGCTCACATAACCCAAGCGTAATAAACCGGTAATGCTGCGTTAATGCCACGCTTTGACCTTTGCCGGCGTTATCCGGCTTCCAAATGTATGGCATTGGATACGGTTTCTGCCATTCAGGCGGGACATTTAAAACGGCCATACGCCAGCACTTATTCAAAAAAAATACGCTCTAATGAAAAAACTTTTATCCACTACAGCTCTGGCAGCCCTGAGCTCACTGGCCCTGGCACAAAATCAACAGCCCCGCAACCTGATCATGTATATCGGTGATGGGTTCGGTATTTCTGCAAAGACCGCGGCACGTATGTCGCTTGGACAAGGCACTCCAGGCAAACGTTTTACAGACGATGCCAATTTTCACATCCTGGCTCTGGACAAGTTACAGTATAATGGAACACTCACAACCCATAGTTTGAACTCCTGGATTACCGACTCTGGCCCCGGCGCTTCGGCTTATGCTTGTGGAAAGCCCGGTAAGCTTGACAATGAAGCTATTTCTTTTAATGTTGGTACCGGAGAGTCTGTAGAAAGCATTCTGGAGAAGGCCAAAAAGCAAGGTTATGCTGTTGGCCTGGTAACCACTACCCGTGTGACGCATGCTACACCTGCTACTTTTGGCTCACATATCTGGTTCCGTGACTTGGAAGATTATATCGCTGCCCAGTATATCTCTTCGTCGCAGACACAATACGAGGCGATCTTCAATGATCCTGCATCGTTGATCAAGCCTTATAATCCTTCCCGCGACTGGCAACTGCCCGCACCTAAAGATAGTGTGGAAATCGATGTCATCCTGGGTGGTGGAGCCCGGCATTTTCTGCCTAAATCTTTCAATGATACCATTAAGGATGCGGCCGGTAATCCCGTGCTGGACGCTGCCGGTATTGTAGTCAGACAAACTGGTAAAAGGGCAGACAGTGTAAACCTGGTCGCATTGGCGCAGCAACGCGGCTATGTTTACGTGAACAGCCGGGATGCATTGCTGAACCTCGACACAACTCAATTCACACCCACGAACAATAAAAAAGTAATCGGCCTCTTTAATGCTTCGCATGTCAATTACGAACAAGATCGTCAAATGGATGCTCCCTGGGAACCATCATTGCCGGAAATGACCGAAATGGCAATTAAAATACTGAAAGCAAAAGGGGGCAGCAAAGGATTCTTCCTGCTGGTTGAAGGTGGAAGGATCGATCATCTGGAACATGCCAATAGCGGCGGTATTACTGTAGTACCCAGCAGTCCCAACAACCTGTATGTGGTTGATGCCGACAAACGCTCCTATAAAGGCGGTGGCGAGGTGATTTATGGTGCAACCCCCACCACACCGCGTCATGACTCGATCTATGGTTCCGATTACCTGATCAAGGAAGTGCTCGCTTTTGATTACTCTGTTGCACAGGGCCGCAAGCTGCTGGGAGAAACGAACTCCAAAACCCTTATTTTCTCCAGCTCCGATCATGAATGTGGCGGTACGGCTATCGTAGGATTACACGATCAGAATGATGCTCAGAATAACGGCACTATGATCCGTACTTATGCTATGGGTCCACGTCAAAACGGCAACGGTGCATCCTCAAGTGGCGCCGCTACCACTACAACAGTGGCTAATCCGGCAGGAACACAGCGTGGAGATATCGACTTCGGTACCACCAGCCCGAACGGATGGTACCCCAATTATACTACTTACACCTTTCAGGGACGTCCTGAATTATGGCCCCGCGTGGATACAGCTGGTCGACGTATTGTGGTATCTTATGCTTCCAATCCGATTACGAATGGCAATGGTGCAAAAGCGGGCGGTACGCCGGGCAACCATACACCCATGGATGTTTGGGTTGGTGCGGAAGATAACGCTGGAGGCACATATGCCGGTCAGATTGCCGGACATGGCCAGCTGGATAACACTTACCTGACTCATATTATGGCGGAATTCCTGACGGTAGATCCTACAGGCCTCAAGCCCATAACAATGCCCGATGCCTTTGGCAACCTGGAACTGTTCCCCAACCCTGCTTCCGGACAAGCTCATATGAAGCTCACCCTGGCTGGAAAAACCGCTGTACACATAACGCTTACCAGTATTAGTGGTCAGGTAGTCGCAGAGCTGGACAACGCTGTACGGAACGCCGGTGTGCATATCCTTTCTTTTAGTACAGCACATCTTGCCAGCGGCGTATATCTGGTCAACGTATCGGCTACTCAGGGCAAGATTACGAAAAAGCTGATCGTGCAACATTAAGATAGTCAGACGATATATACCTACAGGACATTCAGTTGTTCTGTACATTGAACAAAACGTCTTCCATATTCGCTTTGCGTGTATGGAAGACGTTTTGCTTTATGTGACAGTGTCTTCCTTATGAGTAGATCTGTAAGCTTCCAAAGGGCTTCAGTTGAATATCGGCGAGTGTGTTAATTGGACAATGGAAGGCTTCCCAAAGCCTCGCCTGTTACTGCGAGCCTGCAACCTTTTGATCCCAATACACCAATTGAATCCGTATTGGTTAGTCTGGGCCTGCCCTTTGCTTATGGCCCGTACCCTTCCCCATTTTTAAGCCACCGCGATACTTGCGTATTAGCCAGGCTGTTCTTTAGCGCTCTGTTTTCCTTTTCCTACACTTACTGCAAAGTCGCCAACACTTACTCATTTGTCCTTGCCTTCTTCTGGTCGGCATATTACTTTAGGACAGCACTTCGCTTTTCTTACTGTTTTATTTTAAAAACCATTCGCTTATGCACCTCAATTTTCTACAACGTTTCTGTTGTCTGCTGTTTCTGCTGGTGACAGGCAGTATTGCCCGCGGGCAAACGACCATCCCTATTACCGGCCCGGCGACCGTATGTAAAGGCATTTCGCAGATCTATACCATTGCGCCGGCCCCTGGTTTTATCTATATCTGGCGCAGCGGCAATACCAATGGCAGCCTGGTATCGGCAACAGCCGGCAATGCTACTTTCCTCTGGGGGCTTGACGGCTCCGGGCAGGTACTGGTCTATGGCGTGAACAGTAATGGCGATACCTTGCAAAGGGGTACGCTTAACGTTACCATATTGCCTTTACCTCAGCCCCTGATCACCACCGATTTCCGGGTCGCCTGCCAATCACTGGTGCCGCCTAATGAGCAGCAGCCGATGCCGCCTTTTGAAGACTCCGGATGTGTTAAGGCCTGTTCCGACAACAATGTGGTCTACAGGGCTACCGGCAATACCGGCAGTACTTATAGCTGGAGCGTCAATGGCGGTTCTATTGTTGGGTCTGCCAATGCCAATCCTGTTACCATCCATTGGAACGGACCAGGGCAGGGTAGTATTACCGTAACGGAGACCACCACCAGCGGTTGCAAAGGCAGCCGTACTATGTGTATTGAAATTATTGAAAGTCCTAAGGCACGCTTCGTTGCCTTGCCCGATACCACCAGGACCAGCCTTGTTGTCTGCGACAGCGCCGAGGTGATCTTTCTGGATAAATCTTTTAGCCCTTCGTCTTCACCTATTGTAGCCTGGCGCTGGGACTTCGGTGATGGCCAGTACAGCAATGCGCAGGGTAGCCTTACCATGCCCGTTACCCATTTGTTCCGAACCGGGAGCTATACCGTAACCCTTACCGTGACCAATGCCTGCGGCTGCAGCACCAGCTATACCATGCGGGTCCAGGTACAGCCTAAGGCCGGCGCGGTCATTACCTGCCCCGGTGTGGTATGCCAGGGTGCGATCAGCAACTATAGCGTGAACACGCCTTGCAGCGCCTCTTCCTGGTCGGTATCCAACGGCTCGCTTATAAGCCCGGCTCCCGGAACGACTTCGGTAAAGTGGAGCGGTTCCCCTTCAGGGTTCGGCTACCTGAAATACACACCTTCCTGTGCCGGCATGTGTCCTAATACGACGGTAGTAAAGGTACCCATTATTATGAGCACGGGCACAATCGAAGGCGAAGTGACAATATGCCCTAACGGAGAATACCTTTACCGCCTGCCGCAATGGCCTTCTACCCGTTTCAACTGGAGTATGACACCAAGTGGCCTGGGGACGCTTGTTCCCAGTGATCAGCCCAACGAGATCATCCTGAAGACGAATGGTACTGCGGGTACGGTAACGTTGCGTTGCAATTACCAGAATACACTGCTCAACTGCCTGGGCACTGCTTCGCTGGTGATCAATATACAGCCGCAGGAAAAGATCAACGGCCAGGACAAAATATGTCTCAATACCAATTACACTTATACTCTGGCTAATGGTCACAGCGGCACCTGGACCCTGACGCTCAACGGTGCTACAGTAGGCACCGGTACAGGCAACAGTATTGTGCGCAGCTTTACAACGCCTGGCATCTACGTGCTCAACGCTGCAGGAACCGGTTTCTGCCCGCCCGATCCCTTATTCATCAGGGCTTTTCCCCCACCGCCCAACGTGAACCAGATCACCGGCCCCGATACCATTTGTAAGGGCGTTCCCGTAGAGTATGCCGCAGGCAATGCCCTATACGGCACGCTGTTTGCCTGGAGCATGAGCGGTACCAATACCGGTACGGTGAACAGTGCTGCCGGTGATAAAAGCTATGTTACGCTTAATCCTGCTTCCTCGGGTCCTTTCACCATAATGGTCTACCGGGAGATGAAGGAATTTCCCTATTGTCGCTCCAATGTGAGCACGAAGACGGTGTATCCGCCGGTGGTCAATCCTGTGATTACGGGAAACACTACTCCCTGCCGCAACCAGTCCATGGCCTATAACAATAGCTATCCTGGTGCAGAAAGCTATGAGTGGAGTGTATATCCCGCTGTAAAAGGCAGCGTGAGCGGCGGGCAAAATACACCCAATGCTACGATCCAGTGGAACGATACCAACGGTGCAGCAAAGGTGATCTGTAAGATCAGGAAATGCTTCATCTTCTATATCGACACGCTTAATGTGCAGGTTTCACCGGCCTTTCCTACCACACCTGTTTTAACCGTGCTGCCCGATACGCAATGTGTCAACCAGCCGGTAACGGTAAATGTGACCGGTGCTCCTGCCGGAACCATCGTCTATAGCTTTTCCGACGATCCTTTCCCCACAACGACGAGCGCCACTTCTGTCAATCACATCTTCAAGCCCTTCCGTGGGCCGGACAAAGCGATGGAGGTTGCGATTTTTGTGCCCAATCCATCCGGCTGTCCCGACGGATTTTCAGCAAAGAAGCAAGTCTGGGTGAAGAGCGCGCCGATCATCGACTTGTCAGATAACTTGTCCTGCCTGGCGCCGGGACAAACAAAGGATACCCTGATGCTAACCAATACGGGCAGCGCCTGGGGCAATCCGCCGGCTACCACTTACGATCTCTATTATTATACAGCCGGCGGTTCAACTAACCCGGTGCTTCCTTCAGCAGCGCCGATGGCGACGAGCCGCATCCTTAACCCAGCCAGTGAGGGATTCTATTTTATTGAAGCGGTGGCCGCTAATGGCTGCAAGGCAAAGAGCGATACTGTGCAAGTGGCCGATAGCTGCCAATTTATACCGCCACCCTCGGGCGGGGGCTCTTCGATCTGTGACCCCAGCTTCAGTGTATCCTTTAATTGTACGCTTACCGGTGGTAAACGGGGTACCACGGTGTCGTGGACAGGGACCAGCACCGGTGCGGCATTGCTGGGCCTTCGTTATTACGATCCCAATCTTCCCGGCGACCATTGGAGCAGCCTTTCCGCCAGTGGCAGCTATACCATGAGTCTCGCCCCGGGTAGCTATACCATGGGCATAAGGGTGGTTCGCAGCACCGATAGCTGCACCATCACCAATACGATAACAGTCCCGGCGCTGCCTGTAGCCAATTTCACCTTTGCAAGACCCATTACCTGTATCCGTGATGCTGCGGTGGTATTTACCAATACCAGCACCAATGCGGTTGCGACAAGCGGCTTCTGGAATTTCGGCGACAATGCCGATCTTGCCGGCTATAACGCCGTACGGGTTTACGATACCATGCCGGTATCGGGCAGTACCTACCCGGTTATGCTTACCGTACAGGATGCCGCAGGCTGCTCTTCCTCCATAACGAAAAGTGTTCAGGTGATCGCCGACCGCCTGGAAGGCGCTACTGTGTCCAATCCTAAAAATCCCTGCGAAGGCACACCGGTTACGCTCAGCTATACGCCTAATGCCGGTAAATTCCAGGGCAACCGCTACAACTGGCTGAAACAAAAAGATACGATCGCCGTTACGACCAGCAGCCCGACCACAGTATTCAATTCGGGCTATTACTGGGTGTATGTAAGCGATCAATATGGCTGTACCGATAATGCCAAGGCCGATACGGTGAACATTATCCAGATGCCGCCGGTAGACATCTTCGGCGACAAAGATGCCTGTATCAATACGGATTATACGCTGAGCGGCTATGCCGGTGCGCAGGCAACCTACCGCTGGTTTGAAGGCGCTACTACGGTAGGTACTGCGGCTTCGCTTACCCGCAACCAGGCCAGCCCGGGCTCGTATACCTATACTGTGGAAGTGACGATACCCAAGCCGGGTGGTGGCGCTTGTGTGAAGACCAGTGCGCCCTTTACCGTAACGGTTCATGGTAATCCTGCCAATCCCGGTCTGTCATTCAACGTAGTAGGCTGCAATCCTTACGAGGTGCGGCTTACGGCCAGTCCATCCCTGCCGGGTGCTTATAACTGGAGCAATGGGGCCAGCGGCAATCCTGTGATCGTACCGACAGGCGGGCCTTTCCAGGTAACCTATACCGATCCCTTCGGCTGCCAGAGCCGCACCGCGATCGCAACGCCCAAAGATCCGCACGTATACCTGTGGATATTTCCCTCGGGCTGTTATAACCTGTGCAATACAGGTACCTATTCGGTGACCGGCCCTATTGTCCGTTTCTCCCGCTGGACCTATTACAAGAACTTCCCGGGCATTTATATGACGGGTCCTGGTGTGGTGCCCACCGCAGTCACCTTTACGTCGGCAGGAACCTACAACCTTGAGTTGAATAATGGCTATTGCTCGGCAATGAGCGATGATATGGATCTGAGCCTCATTGGCTGCGATGGCCGCCCTACGAGTCTTAACGAGCTCCACGCGCAGGATGCCGCTATGCTAACGCTGGCGCCTAACCCTGCCAGGGATAATGCCCATATCGATTATCGCTTTGAGGATAATGGGAAGCCGCATTACCTGGAGATCTACGATGCGGCAGGACGCAGCGTAGACAGCAAGCTTTTGCTGAAACGGCAGGGTAGCTGGCAACTGGGGCTGGAACACTATGCGCCCGGCTTGTACCAGGTGATATTGCGTGATGCAGTACAGGTGCTGCAGCGTGCTAAGCTTAGCGTTGTCCGGTAGTAACCATCTTGATTGCCTTTGCCGAAGAGCTGCCCCGTATTTTGCCGGGGCGGCTCTTCTTTTTATACAAAAAAAGATTTCAAGGTGCATTTAATATGTATATTTGAGTGCCAACACCACTAAGATTGCGCCGGAAATTTTATTCCTATGGCGCAAACAACAAACGATTTCCGGTTATCCCGCCGTTCGAGGGCGGGCGCATTGATCTTATTAGGCTTATTGCTGGCGGCGACCCTGGTGTGGCGCTTGCTACCGGCACTGCAGCCACCACGACAGGATGCCCGGGAAAAAGCGCTGCAGCAGGCCTGGACGCAGTTCCGTAAGGAACATATCATTGAGGAGCAAAGGGCGGACAAGCCAACTGGATCTTATACCCGGTACGATGACACAGATGATGGGCAGCGGAGCGTCAACATGCAGTTCTTTGACCCCAATACGGCAAGTGAAGAGGTGCTCACAGGCTTGGGACTGCCGTTACGCACGGCGCGTACGCTGATCAAATACCGCAGCAAAGGCGGTCGTTTCCGGAAGAAGGACGACCTGCAGAAGCTGTACACCTTGCGGCCGGAAGATTATGAACGGATAGCTCCCTACGTACGTATCGCGGGAGAGCGTGAAGTTGCCGGTGGCGTACAGGATCGTCCGGAGTGGAAGACGGAACCCGCTGAGGTCCCTTCCGGGCCACTGGAGCTGAATACGGCAGATGCCGGAGCCCTGATCGCATTGCGCGGTATAGGACCGGGATATTCCCGGCGGATACTAAGTTTCAGGGAGTCCCTGGGCGGTTTTATCCAGGTAGTGCAGCTAAAGGAAGTATATGGATTTCCCGACAGCACTTACCAGCAACTTAAGGATCAGCTGACTGTTGATCCCGGCCTGGTGAAAAAGATCAACGTTAACCTGGCTACTGAGGAAGAGCTGGCCCGCCATCCTTATATAGGGAAAAAGCTGGCCTCGGGTATCATAAAGCTGCGTAGCGATCTCGGGAGCTTTGCCGAAATCGAACAATTGCGGCAGGTTCCCTTGATAAATGAAGAAAAATATCGTAAAATTGCGCCTTATTTGGCGGTCCGCTGATACAGTAAATATTTAATAACGACTACTATGGATTTTAATCTCACAGAGACCCAGATGCAGATTACGGAGATGATCCGTGATTTTGCCAATAAACATATCCGCCCGAGCATGATGGAGTGGGATGAAAGCCAAACCTTCCCCGTGGAGCTGTTTCATAAAATGGGCGAGCTGGGCCTGATGGGCGTGCTGGTGCCTGCCGAATACGGCGGTTCGGGGCTAAGCTATTTTGAATATGTCACTGTGGTAAGCGAAATCGCCAAGGTATGCGGCTCTATCGGGCTATCTGTAGCGGCGCACAACTCTCTCTGCACCGGTCACATCTTATATTTCGGCAACGAGGAGCAAAAGAAAAAATACCTTCCGAAGCTGGCCAGTGGTGAATGGATTGGCGCCTGGGGCCTTACCGAAGCCAATACCGGCAGCGATGCCGGCAATATGCGTTGCACCGCTATCCGCGATGGCGACGATTGGATATTGAATGGTACCAAGAACTGGATCACACATGGTAAGACCGGTAATGTAGCCGTGGTACTGGCCCGTACCGGCGAGCCGCGAACCAAGAACAATGTGACCGCCTTTATCGTTGAGCGGGGTACACCCGGCTTCAGTGCGGGTAAAAAAGAAAATAAGCTGGGTATGCGTGCCTCAGAAACCACAGAGCTGGTATTCGACAATTGCCGTATCTCCGACGCGCAGCGCATGGGCAAAATAGGCGATGGCTTTAAGCAAGCCATGAAAGTGCTGGACGGCGGCCGTATCTCTATTGCCGCGTTGTCCCTGGGTATCGCTAAAGGCGCCTATGAGGCTTCCCTAAAGTATGCTAAAGAGCGTCATCAGTTTGATCAGCCTATTGCCAGCTTCCAGGCAATCGCCTTCAAGCTTGCCGATATGGCCACCAAGATCGAAGGCGCCGAATTGCTGATCTACCAGGCTGCCGATATGAAGAACCGTGGTGTGAAAATGACCAAGGAGTCGGCGATGGCCAAATATTACGCTTCGGAAATATCCGTAGAGATATCTACCGATGCGGTGCAAATCTTCGGCGGCTACGGCTATACCAAAGATTTCCCTGTGGAAAAATACTACCGTGATTCCAAGCTGTGCACCATCGGCGAAGGCACTTCCGAGATCCAGAAACTGGTAATCTCAAGAGATATCCTGAATCAGTAAGGCCCTACTATACTTATTTCAATAAAAAAGCTACGCTGTTTGGTGTAGCTTTTTTGTTGAAACAAAGAACGGGAACCAACCGGCTCCCGTTAGACCAAGCAATCGCACACACACACATTCGTCCGTTCCTTAAGGCATCAGTACAGCATTGATCACATGGATCACGCCGTTGCTCTGATACACGTCTTTGATCGTTACTTTCGCTTTATTCCCTTGCGCATCCATAACCCACAGGTCCTTTCCCTGCTGCATCAGCGTGAGTGTACCACCTTGTACTGTTGTAAGCATAGCTTTACCTTTTCCCGCTTTGATCTTCATCATAAGCTCCTTTGCATCCATTTTTCCGGGTACTACATGGTAGGTGAGTATGGTGGTAAGCTTTTCCTTGTTTTCAGGCTTCACCAGGTCGGCTACAGTGCCTGGCGGTAGTTTATCGAATGCTTCATTGGTGGGCGCAAATACCGTAAACGGACCTGTTCCCGATAAGGTTTCTACCAGTCCGGCTGCCTTTACCGCAGCCACAAGCGTGGTGTGATCTTTTGAATTTACCGCATTCTCCACAATGTTCTTTGAAGGATACATGGGTGCGCCGCCGACGGTTACCGTCTTTTCTTTTTGCGCAAAGGCAGGCTGGATACCGAGGGTGAGCAAGGCCATAGCTGCGATGGCGAGCTGTTTTACTGCTGTTGTTTTCATAAATGTTTTTTCAAAGCTGTTTGTCAGCATATACGATAGCAGGTACCGGGCGGTTTTTTAAATGTTTTCCTAAAGAGGCATATGCAAAAAGAAAGCGCCGTTCCGGTAAGGAACAGCGCTCAGGTTCAGATGCCGGCGATCGGTTATCCCTGTACTTTGCCGGCTACATACATTTCGTCGAGTGTGGGTGTTTCGCTGCCACCCTCCTGCTCCAGTGTGATCGCAAACATCTCTGCCTGGGGTATCGTTTTCATTTTCTGCATAGCTTGCTTGCCATCCATTGTATAAACACCGGCGCTTACCGGTTTACCATTGACAATGGCCCAAAGCTGGTATTGCTTGCCCGCGGGGGGTAGCGGCATATTTTTAAGCGAGAGGTAGACATCCTTGCTGCGGCCGTCCCAAAGCAACATAGCATTATTATTGGTATGAGCACCCACACCGGCCAATACAATGGATTTTACGAAAGGATCCAGCAAGAGATCCAGCTGGTGGGCCGATTGTTCCAGCCTGCTGCGGAAATCCTGGTTGTCGGCCAGCATTCTTTGCTGTTCCTGCTTCATCTCCGACATTTTTTTGCCGGTCTGCTGCGACTGGTTCCACAGCACAATATTGAGTGTGATGCTGCCCAGGAGCAACGCTACAGCTGCTGCCAGCGAACGGTACAAGCGTACCCTGCGGCCTCCTTTGCCTTCATTGGTAGCAAAATCAAAGGTGCTGCCGGTGTGCTCCTGCGACGGATGTACCACAGGCAACTGCTGCTCATCGGCTTGGATGGCCGACCATATCTGGTCCTTCAGTCCTGCCGGCGGCGTTATAGCCAGGGCATCGGCATAAGCCTCCAGCGACCGCCGGTACTCTTCGACGGCGGCAGCGATCTCGGGATATTGATGGGAAAGCTGTTCCAGTTCCCGCACATCTTCGTCAGCGGCAATGCCTAGCACATATGCCTCAATGACCCCGGATGATATGTATTGCTGGATATCCACGCTTATTTCATTATACTTTTTAGCTGTAACAGGGCATTTCTTGACCTGGTTTTTACCGTACCCACAGGTATATTCAGCTCCCTGGCGATTTCTTCCTGGGTGAATCCTTTAAAGTACGCCAGATCAATGATCAGCCTATATTCCTCTTTTAGTCCTTCCACGATCTGTTTCAAGCCAACGTGATCTGTCTTCTGCGAAGTGGACAGAGCACTATTATCGTTATATACGTTTTGTTCAATCCCAGAGATTTTTTTGTCCTGATTAAATCCGGACGAACGCAGCACATCGATGGCGGCGTTGCGCGCAATATTCAGCATCCAGGTGTAGAGCCTTCCGCGTGAGGGATCGTAGCTGGCAATATTACGCCATATTTTGATGAAGACCTCCTGGAGCAAATCCTTCGCTGCCTCTTCCTTGTTCAGCATTTTCATGGCCACACCATACAACGCTGCGCCATAGTTATCGTAAAGATAACTAAACGCTTGCTGGTCTTTGCTCTTCAGCAATGCGACCAACTCTGCTTCGGTATGATGACTATAAGGGGGCAAATATTATTTATTTTCGGCGGTTCAAATATAGTATGCGAAATCTGGAAAGTGAGCGATTGGCTATTTTATTTTTAATCCCGGCCCAATGAACGCTTTCCGGTAGCTTCCGTTCCAAAAGGTAACAAAACACGATTTATCTTCTTTTGTTCTGTCAGCCCTGCAATATCGATAAATATTTTTCCCGCGGGATCATCTCTGCACCCAGGCTCATAAGATGGGGATTGGGCAGCTGGCAGTCGATTAATTGATACCCGCCATGGCGACAAAGCCATATCAATGCTGCCTTAGAGGCGTTGCTGGTCCTGCTGAACATGCTTTCCCCACAAAAGACCTTATTTACGGCAACACCATACAGCCCACCCACGAGCTCCGGGCCGTTCCATACTTCCACGCTGTGCGCTATACCTTCAAGGTGAAGGTTGAGGTAAGCCTGTTGCATGGCCCCGGTGATCCAGGTGCCCTCCAGACCCTTGCGTAGTATCGTCGCACAACTGCGGATAACCTGCCCGAAAGCAGTATCCCGGGTAATATGGAAGCGACCTTGCCGCAATACCTGCTGCATGCTCTTACTCATATGGATACTACCGGGAAACAGCACACAGCGTTCGTGAGGAGCGTACCACAATACCGGATCACCTTTGCTGAACCAGGGAAATATACCCTGCGCATAGGCCAGTCGCAGGCGTGCCCCGCTCAGGTCACCGCCAACCGCCAGCAACCCGTCCTCTTCGGCCAGGGCGGGATCGGGAAACCAGAGGTCTTCATCGGATAGCCGGAAAATCATGTGCAATGATACAAAAGAAAGAGAAGCCAGATACGTGGCTCCTATCGCAGCAACAAAAAAGGACCACCATAGGGCAGTCCTTTATACTTTCTATTTTTTACTTTTCACTTTTAATTTTTTACTTACTAGTCGGCATGCGCCGGGCTCAGCTTCACTACTTTGGCGGTGCTGGTGATCCAGTCGTTAAGCACATTGGTCGTCTCGGCGATATAAACGTCTTTTTTCAGCGCTTTTAACCATTCGTTGTTCTTGGTGCGGGAGCTGGAGTCGATATTGATGCGGCCCATATCTGCTTTCAGGTTTTGCACCGTGATGGGGCTGGCGATCTTATCCAGCTCTTCCAGCTTTTTGCTCAATGCTTCCGCTTCTTTTTGCCGGGCAATGAACTTGGTCTCGTTCAGTGGCATGATATTGTTGTCCTGTTGCTGTTTCAGGCGATCGCCCGTTTGCTTGATGATCTTGAAGGTCTCATTACCTTCTACCCTCTTCTTGCTGTTGGCGCGCAGGCCTGCCAGCGCCGGCGGGTAGTCCCATATCTTATAATTGGAAGGATTGATCTTATCCCAGGGCAGCGCTGCTTTATCCCTACGCTCGCCTATATTGTCCAGCTGCTCGTAAGCATCGGGCAAAATGATATCGGGCGTAACACCCTTCAATTGAGTGGAACCGCCATTGACACGATAAAATTTCTGGATGGTCAGTTTCAATGAACCGATGCCGTCGTAGGTCGCATCGCCGCCTTTGGCACGGTTGAAAGCGGAAATGATCTGGTCCCTCATCGAAGAGTTCACAAACTGATCCAGCGCCACCAATTTTTGCACGGTGCCTTTGCCAAAAGTATTGGTACCGATCACCACAGCCCTGCCATAATCCTGCATAGCAGCAGCCATGATCTCGGAAGCAGATGCGCTGCCGTTGTTCACCATAATGGCCAGCGGGCCGGTGTACAACGGTGTGGGATTCTGGCTTTTCAGGGTTACGCTTTGATTGCCGCTGGCGCGTACCTGTACCACAGGGCCTTTACCCACAAAGATACCTGCCATGTCAACTACATCGGTAAGCGAACCGCCGCCATTGTTGCGGAGATCGAGCACAATACCGTCCACGTTTTCTGCCTTCAGCTTGGTTACTTCTGCAGCAACATCCTTACCGCTGTAGTGGCCACTGCCATTGCCGCTGAAATCAGCGTAGAATTCGGGAAGATAGATATAGCCGATCTTCTTGCCCTGGTTCTCGATAACAGCCGATTTGGCAAAGGCATCTTCGTAATCAACGGTGCCCCTTATAATAGGAACCACTTCTTTGGTGCCATCGTTATGCTTTACGCTCAGTCGTACTTCGGTATCCTTGGGACCACGGATAAGCTTTACTACTTCGTCGGTTTCCATACCTTCCACATCTACCGGTGTTTGCTCGCCCTGCGCTACTTTTTCGATCACATCTTCAGATTTCAGATGTCCCTGTTTCCAGGCCGGACTGCCGGTAATGATGGATGCCACTTTGATTTTACCATCCTCCTGTTGTTGCAGGGAAGCGCCAATGCCGATAAAGCTGCCCGACATCATTTCATCAAAGCGCTTTTTATCTTCAGGAGGCAGGAAGTCTGTATGCGGATCTTCCGAACCGGTAATACTGTTCATGAATATGGCGAAGCGATCATTATCGTTCATCTTCTTCAGCCTCTTGAAAAAGCGATCCTGTACTTTTCCGATTGTTTCGCGGGCTTCCTTTTCCATTGAAGCAAAGTCACGCACTTTGTACCGTGCCGAATCCTTTGCTTTTTTGTCTTCTGCATTTTTGAGGTCGATATATTTGGCCAGTACCCTGTACTTGAGATACTTTTCCCAGCGGCCTTTCAGGTCTTCTTCGTTTTTGGCGAAGCCCATTTTTTTACCGTCCAGCTCTATCTCCTCGTTGCTGCTGAAGGTAAAGGGCTTGCTCAGGATCGCTTTATAATAGCCCTCAGCTACAGTTACTCTTTGCAGGAAAAGGTTGTTGATCTTGTCAAAGAATTCCAGTGAATTATCCTTGATCTCGTCGTCAATCTTATTGCGGTACGTGCCCAGGTTGTCTACGTCGGATTGCAGGAAAAAACGCTTTTCATAATCCAGGCTTTCCAATGTTTTGTCGTATACCGATTGGGAAAAAGCATCGTCGATGGGCCTGGGTGCATAGTGTCCTTGCGATAGCACCATCATTACCGTATTCAGGATCGTCTTATGCTCTGTATCGTTGCTGGTGCCGCCGCCATCACCGCCAAGGTACCGGAACGAAAAGAACACAGCCAGGGCAGTCACGATAAGGGCAGGTATCAGGATCTTGTTTCGCATGAATCGCAGCATATCTGTATTAAATAATTGATTGTTAGTTTAACGTCAAAAGCAAATGTAAAGTATTTTTGAGTTAAGAAAAGGTGAAGCGGCAAAATACCCCGCATAGGGGTATAGACCTTAATGATCAATGGTTTCAGCCGGTTTCTTTACCCTAAATTAACATAGATCCGGGACTTTTTTTACGAGTGATTCAAGTCGTAAAAAGCAACAAAAAAACCTGCATAGTGTTGTGCAGGTTTTATTCATTTTTCCGGAATAGGGATATTTAATCCCCCGTTTCATCATCATCGGCTTCATCTTCCTGCATCCGGAACATTTCTTTCAGCTCCTGGTCTGTTTCAAGAGGAAGGTCACCCGTTATCCGGAACCGGAGATAATGCACGCGGTTGCTGCCGGCGATATCCAGGCCTTCGTAATGTGTTTTGATAGCCAACTCGGGGCTCACTTCGCCATTGGCATAAATATTGTCGTCGTCGGCCAACATCTCCAGGTCGTACAGCCCGATCACTGTTTTGGTAAATTGGTACAGGTCGGGGCTATCGGTCTTAAGGTTGATAGGACCGCCGGGCTGCAGTACCTGCTGGTATAGCCGCAGGAAACGGGGGAAAGTCAGTCTTTTCTTCATGCGTGAACCACGCAGCTGCGGATCGGGAAAGGTGATCCAGATCTCGGCAACCTCGCCCGGCATAAAATAGTCGGTCAGCTTGTCGATATGGGAACGCACAAAAGCCACATTGCCCAGACCTTCCTCCAACGCTGTTTTGGCGCCGCGCCAGATGCGGTTGCCTTTCAGATCGATGCCGATAAAATTTCTTTCCGGATACAGGCGGCCGAGGCCTACCGAATATTCGCCTTTGCCGCAGGCCAGTTCCAGCGTGATCGGATGATCGTTCTTAAAAAAAGTATGCCATTTACCCTTCATCTCTTTGGGGTATTCCAGCACATTCTCAAATCCTTTGATCGCTTCGAAGCGGATCAGTTTCTTTTGTCCCATGAAAAAACACGCTAATAT
This sequence comes from Taibaiella koreensis, assembly GCF_003545715.1. Classification (GTDB taxonomy): domain Bacteria; phylum Bacteroidota; class Bacteroidia; order Chitinophagales; family Chitinophagaceae; genus Taibaiella; species Taibaiella koreensis. Next base: position 252,228 of record NZ_QVNU01000005.1, on the reverse strand, counting down.
CCCTTTAAGGGAGCGCAAAATTAAGATAAATTGGCTATCCGGCACGGGAAATGTCGGTTGTGCCCTTTAGAGACATTGCATGGGTTACCTGTAGAGACGTTGCATGGGTTACCCTGTAGAGACGTTGCATGCAACGTCTCTACAGGGTAACGTTAACGGGTTTTCCTGAACAGTTGGGTGTCAAAGCGGTTAGGCGCATCGGGGTAGGTCCTGAAATAGTCGTCGGAGGCTTTCAACTCCTGCTGCAGCCATTGGCCGAAAGGCCGGGGCGCATCAAAAAAAGGATTATAGAACCAGGCCCCTCTGGCGTCGACAAAGAACTGCATGTCGTCTGCTGCGCGGTATACGCCGTCCTTATAGCGATAGGCCTGCACCACATAGCCGGGGTTTGCAGGCGGCTTTTCGATCAGCTCGAAGCGGAGTCTTGCTTCCTTCCCGGTCACCCTGGGGCTGTAATTCATAAAAGCCAGCTTGTGCAGCACCTCTGTACGGTCAAAGCTATCTACCAACTGTTGCTCGGCAACGGTATAACGGAAAGGGTAAGGCAGGTAGCCCTCGTCGGTCTTCAGGTCCAGCGGCGAGGCCGGCGCTTCCATGGGCTGCACTTCTTTGCCTTCCTTGTTGATCACGATCCGGCGGGAGCCTGGCCGGAACAGGATATCGGGATGCTCCGGATCCCGGCTGCGATCGAGATAGCAATCCCTGCAGGCCCAGGCATAGCCATAGCTAAACGGACTGGCCCAGTCCCACTGTGGCTGGATGACCACCAGACCGCGGCGGTCGGCAAATCCCACTTTATCTTTTTCCACACATCGGGTCAGCCCTTCTTCAAAGTAATCGGGGCCATTGTCAAAAACCATCGGATGATACAGCAGCTTGCCTTCACGGTCGAAGGCATCGCCGTAGCTGGCAGCAGGCGTTTCGTCGGTGCTGCGGCGCCCATCGGCCATGAAGATGATTGAATCTTTGATGGGTTGATGTGTATCATGATCGGGAAAATCGCGGTAACGGGCCGGGATAATGATCTTGCCACGGCTGTTTTTTACGCCGACAAGGGTAAAAGAATCGGTCGGGCGTGTAAAGTAAAAGAGGCGTGTTGCCTGCTGGCTATAAACTTGCAGGACCGGTGAAAGGAGCAGCAGGAAAAGCAATCTTTTCATCGGCATTTGTTTTTTATATAACGGTCTGCAGGCGTTTTTTGTTTTACATGAGGATACCCGCAATGCTGGCACTGAGGTAAGAGGCCAGGGTACCGCAAAGCAAGGCTTTAAGGCCAAGCCTGGCCAGGTCTTCCCTGCGCTCGGGCGCCAGTGCGCCAATGCCGCCTATTTGCATACCCACGCTGCTAAAATTGGCGAAACCGCATATCGCTGTCGTCACGATAAGCAGGCCCTTTTCCGTTACAATAGGTACTTCTTTGGAAGTCAGGCTCTTAAAAGCCAGGAATTCGTTCACCGTCAGCTTCTGACCCAGCAATGTTGCCGCATTGTTCACGTCTTCCCTGGGAATGCCCATCGACCAGGCAAAGGGATAGAACAACTTCCCGAAGATCCAGTTAAGGGAAAGGTTCAGACCGGGGTTGAAGAGGTGGCCTATTTTTAGCAGCGACCAATCGATAAGCGCGATGAGCGCGATGAAGCCGATCAACATGGCGATCACGTTCATGGCGATCTTAAAGCCGTCGGCTGCAGCATGCGAAATGGCATCGATCAGGTTGGTGTACTCGCTTTTGACCTCCAGCTTCACTTTGCCCATGGTCTGGGATACCTCCGTTTCGGGAAAAACGATCTTGGAGATGACCAGCGCGCCGGGAGCGGCCATCAGGCTGGCCATGATGAGCTTAGGCGCCAGGTTGAAACCTGCCTGGGCGCCCATATTGGCGTATACGATCAGGATGCCGCCGGCGATACAGGCGAGGCTGCCGCTCATGGATGCCAGCAGCTCACTCTTGGTCATGCCTTTGAGGTATGGGCGTATCATCACCTGGGCTTCCACTTGTCCTACAAAGGCGCTGGCAACGTTGCTGAGGGCTTCGGCGCCGCTTACCCGCATCACAAAGTTCATGCCTTTTGCAATCACCGAAACAATACGTTGCATGAGCCCGATATGATAAAAAATAGCGACCAGCACGCAAACCAATATGATCGCTGCCGTAACGCTGAAGCCGAATACAAAAGGGTTGTCGCCCTCGATCACCGTACGGTAGGGGACATTGCCATGGGAGCCCGTTTGGGTAACGATGCCGCCATAAACAAAGGCGGCGCCTTCCTTGGCAAAGCCCTCGATCTTTTGCATGCCCCTGCCCAGCAAACCAAAGAATTGCTGTACTTTCTGGATCTTCAGTATCAGCAGGGCAATCACCACCTGTAAAAGAAGGCCGCTGACCACCAACCGCACATTGATCCTCCTTTTATTGTTGGAGCACAAAAAAGCAATACCGAGGATCAGCGCTATGCCGATCAATCCCGTGAAACGTTCCATCCAGGAGAAAAATTTTTAGAAAATGGTTGCAAAGTAAATATTAATGAGAAAATTCCTGTATTAAATAAACCGAAAGCCATAAATAATAATTGTATCCCGGCAATTTTGGAGAAAAAGGAAGCGAATAAATAAATGACCGCCGCGGGCTGCCGCTAACCGATACTTTTGGATCAAAAGCGCAACCGGTACTATGACAAAGAAAATCATCTACGGGATCATCGCCTTTTTCGTGATCGGCACCTTGCTCTGCTTCTGGATCATGAAGGGAGCCGATGACATAGGCAAGGAGCAGGCCACCCGCACAGAAGCCGATTTTACCACGCAGCAATTCGTGATCACTGAGCTGTGGCAAATGCAGCAAAAAAAACAGGACAGGGTCCTGGCCTCTTATTTGTTTATCAAAGTACGGCAGGAGCCCATCAACCTGCGCCTGCCCTGGCAGGGAGGCGATGACCGCGATGCTATTGCCGGGCAACTGAAAGAAGGCGACACGATAACCGTCAAAGTAATGAAGGCTCAGCTGGCTGAGGCGAGGAAGGGCGGTTTCTTTAAAGCGATCGACCGTTTTTTCATGGGCGATAAGCGGGAGGTCACGCTTTTCGGGCTGAAGGCGCATGGCGAAACGCTGCTGGATCGCGACATCCACGATTGGGACGTAGCGCGTATAAGCCTCCTGGGGCGCCTGACAGACCAGCCATTTCTCCTCCTGATCCCGTTCTTTATTATAATGTTCGTGATAGGTTGGATCAAGCGAAAGGCGAACGCTAAAAAAGCTGTTTCCTGATGGCTGCTTATTTTAAGACGGGGCCGGACAAGATCAGTATCAAGCCGCTGGCCTTCCTGATGCCCGTAGGCATTGTGCTTATGGTACTGCTGCTGCTGCTAATGCCCCTCGTCATTATTTTGTTCGCCTTCCGGGCCGATCTTAGCCAGATCACTTATAAAAACCTTGCTCCGGGAATCCTGATGCTGCCGCTGCTCCTGGCCTGCATTCCCCTCCTGCTGCTGAGCCGCAGGACCATTACCTTCGACCTCATCAACCAGACGATATCCCAGCGTACTTTAGGCCGCGGCCGTAGCCTGATGCGGTTCGATGAGGCAGGGGAGATTGTGCTCATGACCTCGGTCGGATTGTATTACCGTCTCAAGAGCAAGCGTGACCGTTACGGTAAAGGCTATCGTATTTCCCCCTACTTCAATGGCCAGGACAAGGGAAAGACGGTGTTTGACGAGGAATTGCTACCCGCTATCCGGGCCATGCTAAAGGCGCAGCCGGCTACGCCAGCAGTTGACTATGCGCTGCAGGACGCAGGGATGCTGCAGTGGTTTGAAGCGTTTAAAGATGGTTACCGGCTACGGCCGGGACACAGCCGCAGGCAATACTTACCCGGGCTCATTATCCTGCTGCTGGCGCTGCTTTATTTCTGGTTCAGGGTGTTTACCCAGGCCATGCCCTCCGATACAGAACACCGGTTTTCCATAATCCTCATTTTTCCGCTCCTGCTGCTGCTGGCCACCTTCAGCAAGCGCATTTACTTTGATCCTTCAAAGCGGCAGATCGTTGTATACCGGTTCGGGATCATTACTGCGCACTATAACAGAGGCGACTTTACAGGCTTCAACATTGTGCGGAAAACCTACAACGGACTGTACAATGGCACCGATGTACGACTGAAATTCAGGAAGGCCGGCAACAATAAGGAACAGGAGCTTACCCTGGAAACCTTTAAAAAGACCGTGCCAATAGCAGATTTCCTGAAAGAAGCGGAGTGGGTGCTCAACCGGTAACACAATTCTTTTCCACAAGTGCAGCAGGGCTTCGGAAGGTTCCGAAAGGCCATTTAATGTGACGGCAGCGTAAAAATGTAAAAAGATTCCGACCTTTGCCACCTTTTTGAGACCTTGCCACACAAAGCAGGGTGTCAATCTGTTTGGAAAAAACACGATGAAATACCTTAACGAAATCGAGCGTCGCAAGACCTTTGCTATCATATCCCACCCCGATGCGGGTAAAACTACGCTGACGGAAAAATTCCTGCTTTTCGGCGGCGCTATCCAGACGGCGGGCGCCGTAAAAAGCAATAAGATCAAAAAAGGCGCTACCTCCGACTTTATGGAGATCGAGCGTCAACGTGGTATCTCTGTAGCTACTTCTGTAATGACCTTTGAATACAGGGACATGCTGATCAACCTGCTGGATACGCCGGGCCACAAAGACTTCGCCGAAGACACCTACCGCACCCTCACGGCCGTAGACAGCGTTATCCTGGTAATCGACAGTGTGAACGGTGTAGAGGAGCAGACACGGCGATTGATGGAAGTATGCCGTATGCGCGATACGCCCGTAATCGTATTTGTCAACAAAATGGACCGCGACGGCAAATTTCCTTTTGACCTGCTGGACGAGATCGAGAAAGAGCTGAACATATCCCTTCATCCGCTCACCTGGCCCATCAATATGGGTAAGGAATTTAAGGGCGTATACAACCTGTACGATAAGAGCCTGAACCTGTTCACACCGGGGCAGAAAGGAACCGATGAGAACAGCGTGCCTATCGCCAATCTTTCAGATCAATTGCTGGACGAGAAGGTAGGTGTGCGGGATGCGACCCAGTTGCGTGAAGATGTGGAGCTGCTGGAAGGGGTCTACGGCGAGCTGGAGACCGACGATTACCTGAAAGGGAAAGTAGCCCCGGTATTTTTCGGTTCTGCGGTAAATAATTTTGGCGTGAAAGAAATGCTGGATACCTTTATCCGCATCGCACCCACACCCGAACCCCGTAAAACGGATAAAGGGGTGATAGCGCCTACAGAGGATCGTTTCAGCGGTTTCATATTTAAAATACATGCCAATCTCGATCCCAGGCATCGCGACCGTATTGCCTTTTTAAGGGTCTGCAGTGGCAAGTTTGAGCGCAATAAGAACTATCGCCATGTGCGGCTGGACAAAGATGTGCGGTTCAGCGCGCCGTATAGCTTTATGGCCCGGCAGAAGGAGGTGATCGACGATGCTTATCCCGGCGATGTGGTTGGCCTGTTCGATACCGGCAATTTCAAGATCGGGGATACATTGACCGAAGGTGAGCAATTTTACTTCACCGGTATGCCCAGCTTCTCGCCCGAGATATTCAAAGAGGTGATCAATAAAGATCCGATGAAGACCAAGCAGCTGGAAAAAGGCTTACGGCAGCTGACCGACGAAGGTGTGGCGCAGCTCTTCACGCAGCATGGCGGCAACCGCAAGATCATCGGTTGCGTAGGCGACCTGCAGTTTGAAGTGATCCAGTACCGCTTGTTGCAGGAATATGGGGCTTCCGTCAATTTTGTACCGATGGCCTTTTATAAAGCCTGCTGGATCACCGGTGAGAAAAAGAAAGTTGAAGATTTTGTCCGTTTCAAGCAGGCCAATATCATGGAAGATAAAGATGGACACCTGGTATACCTGGCGCAGAGTGAATGGTTCCTGAATACCGAGCGGCAGAATAACCCGGATATCGAATTCCACTTTACCAGCGAATTCTAAAGATGGCCCGGCAGATAAGGTACCGTAAAAAGGATGTGGTCAAGCTATTTTTGGTATGGTTGCTGGTATTTAGTGTCCTTGTCTGCTGGAATATTGGTGTGGCACGTGGTGAACGCAATAGTTCAGTGCCGGTTCTAAGCGGCTGGAATGCGCTGATATTAATACCTCATTGGGCCGCCTGCCTGGTATACTCGCTGGTATTGTTTGTCTTCTTGAGGGATGGTCAACGATTTTGGCGTTTTCCTGTATTTATTATACTGCAATTGGCATGGCTTGTGTTTGACCAGGGAGCAGACGCCTTTGATTTTGTACGAAGGACCTGGCATGATGAGCGCTATATGTTGGCGCCCTTTGCTTACTCGGTGGTCGTATACCTGCTGGTCCAGGCGTTTCGAAAGCGTCTCTGTTTGTGCGAAGAAACAGCTTACCAGGAAGAAAAACTAAATAAGGACGAAAGTCCGGAGCGATAAAAATGGCAGTTTTGCCAGGGACACAAGCATGAATTTTTCAGAAGCTGTCGTAAAAGGAGTATTGCTGGGGCTGTTCATGGCCATCTCGGTGGGGCCTACACTCTTCGCCGTTATCCGTTACAGCATGCACCATAGCTACAAAGCTGGTATTGCTTTCATCCTGGGCGTGTCTGTGAGTGATATCATTTACGTGGTGCTGGCCAATATAGCCACCAATTGGCTGCAGTTCCTTGAAGACCATCAGCGGACGGTAGGCTATATCGGTTCCGGTCTCTTCATTGTTATGGGGTTGGCCAGCCTTTTGCGTAAGTATAAACCCAAGCGGCCCAAGCAGGGTAAAGCCTTGGATATCAGCGCCAGTGCTTATTTCAAAATATGGGGTACGGGTTTTTTGATGAACGCGCTCAATCCTGCTGTTATCCTGTTGTGGGTGGGTGCGGCGATCTCGGTAGCCGGCGCTACCCTGGCGCCCAGGGCTGTTTTCTTCGGTGTGTGTCTGGCTATCGTGCTGGGATTCGACATTATTAAAGTATTTCTGGCCGATAAGATACGCAGGCAGCTCACCTTGCGCCGCATCATGTATCTCAACCGCATATCGGCGATCTGCATCCTCGTGTTCGGTTTTATTCTCCTCGCAAAAGTCTACTTCAATATCGAGCTGAGTCACTGAGTGGCTATTGGATTTTCCCGCTTCTCATCCTGTCCCATTACTTATGACAATGCGCTGATAATACGGCCCCATAGAGATTAGGGGAATGACAAATACTGCCGTAACTTTGCGTTTTCTATATTTGAAATCGAAAATGGAAGTTTGAAATCCACGATTAAGTTTCATTAAATCTTAATTTATTTCATGCTGAACACAATTGAAGAAGCATTAGAAGACATCAGAAAAGGGAAGCTCGTGATCGTTGTTGACGATGAAGACCGGGAAAACGAGGGTGACTTTGTTACCGCGGCCCGGAATGTGACCCCCGAGATCATCAATTTCATGTCGAAGCACGGCCGCGGGCTTATTTGCGCGCCCATTACCGAAGAACGGGCTGCCGCGCTCAACCTCAATTTAATGGTGGAGAACAACACAGTGCTGCACCAAACCCCCTTTACCGTTTCGGTCGACCTGATAGGGCAGGGCTGTACCACGGGTATTTCGGCCCACGATCGGGCCAAGACCGTACAAGCGCTTATTGATCCCAATACGCAGCCCGAGGACCTGGGACGCCCCGGGCACATCTTTCCGCTGCGGGCCAAACCCGGTGGCGTGCTGCGCCGCATCGGTCACACGGAAGCCACGGTCGACCTGGCTCGCCTGGCCGGTATGGAACCTGCCGGCGTGCTGGTTGAGATCATGAACGACGACGGCACCATGGCCCGGCTGCCAGAGCTGGTCGAGATCGCTAAGCAGTTTGATCTCAAGATCATCACCATTAAGGACCTAATTACGTACCGGCTGGAAAAAGAAAGCCTTATCGAGGAAGAAGTGCGGGTGCAGATGCCTACAAAACACGGCTTGTTTGAGCTGGTTGCCTTCCGCCAAAAAAATACCGGCGAGCAGCATTTAGCGCTGATCAAAGGAAGCTGGGCCGAGGACGAGCCTGTGCTTACCCGTGTGCATAGCTCGTGCTTTACGGGCGATATTCTGCATTCGCTGCGCTGCGATTGTGGCGAGCAACTGCAAGCTGCTATGGAGATGGTAGAACGCGAAGGCAAGGGCTGCGTGCTGTACATGAACCAGGAAGGCAGAGGCATAGGATTGTTCAATAAGCTGAAAGCCTATAAGCTGCAGGAAGAAGGTAAGGATACCGTGGAGGCCAACCTGGCGCTGGGTTTCAAAATGGACGAACGGGACTATGGCGTAGGCGCACAGATATTGCGCCACCTGGGTATTACCAAGCTGCGCCTGATGAGCAATAATCCCCGTAAGCGGGCAGGGCTGCTGGGCTACGGTATCGAGATCGTGGAGACGGTTCCCATAGAAATAGTGCCCAATACCTACAATGAATTTTACCTGAAAACCAAGAGAGATAAGTTGGGACACGAGATCCTGAAATAAGTTTTCTCTTCATAAATACCGGTGTGAACGGTGGTTGACAAGCAGCCCTTCCGTTCTCCCTGAAAGCGGCCATTCCTGTCAAGGAATGGTCGCTTTTTTTGTTTTTATATGCTGTTGTTAAATGTATTTATTGCTGTCTATTAGTAGATTAAGTTTTGTTGTTTTAAAATATGAAACAAATTGTTATCCGTTTTCTGTTTACTTTAAACGCTATGTAGTGCATTCATAGAGGATGTCTATGGGCCACTAAAACGAGGAATAAGATTTGTAAGACAATAAGTAGGTTTAAACAGGAAGATCATCCCTTTCAATCCGCGGCTGGTGTAGACCGGTGCATTTTTGAAAGGCATATTTGGGTTATTCCAGCGGGAATCATCAACAGGCAAGGCGGGGGCATATTAACAACCGAATTATTGCGATGGCAGAATTTTTAAAATAAATAAAAGCAAATAATATGTTCATTTTTATCAAATGGAAAATTGTACGGTCTATAGGATTTGCATTAGGCCTGCTGATCTTCCAAGGATCTGATGCCTTTGGGCAAAATCTTTTTGTAAACGGCAGCATGAACGGGCCTGTAGGCACTAGCCGGGTGCCTACCAGCTGGTCGATCAATTCCTCCACCCCGGATATCAACAATGCCGCATCCGACGCGCATATTCCCAATGCCGGTGGTGTTTATCCCTGGACGAGTTCAGCAACGGTCTCTCCAACTGCTTCTCCCGACGGCGGCACTTTTGAAAGCACCGTTTGCGAAGACGGGGGAATTAACGAAGGTTTTCAACAAACCATAAGCGGGCTTATCGTGGGCAAACAATATCGCTTTCGCTATTACTGGGCCCGGACGCCTTGTGTGCGGCAAGGAAGTGACCACTACAACGCAAACGCCCGTCCAAATGCCGTCGTAACCGGTATGACAGGCTATGCAAATCCGACCAATAGCGGCGCACCGTTCTGGACCTGGCAAACGGTAGACCAGGTACTGACCGCGACTGCTACTACCGCGACATTCAATATGCGACCGGTTTATATAAGCGCATTGAACACAAGCACCATTGCCGGCTATATCAGCTGGGACGGCTTTAAGCTGGAGCCGATAAATAGTGTTCCCGTTGCCGTAAATGATATGCTGACAGGCCAGGTTCCGGGAAGCCCGGCTACAATTGCTAACCTGCTGATCAATGATACAGATCTCGAAGGCCCATTATCACCAGGCAATATCAGCTTTGTCGCACCGGCAGGCGCTACCGGCGTCACCACCGATGGCCAGGGCGATGTGACGGGCTTTACGGTGCCCGGCGAAGGCACCTGGTCGCTGAACAGTAGCACCGGTGCGGTCACCTTTACCCCGCAAGCCGGCTTTACAGGCGATCCCACACCCATCAGGTACAAAGTAAAAGATGCAGCGGGGGCGGTAAGCAATACCGCGACGATCACTATCGACTTCAATTCGCCGGTAACGGTTGGCGGAACGGTTTATAACGACAATAATGGTATGACCGGAGGCCCTGACGGCCCCCCCGTCTCAGGTGTTACCGTCTCTCTGTTTGCTATCGACGGCACTACCGTACTGGCGACAACGGCTACCGATGCTAATGGGAATTATAGTTTCCCCAACCAGGTGCCGGGCAATTACATCATCGGTGTGACGCCACCAGGAGGCTATCAAAATGTAAGCGCAACCGATAATACTACGCCTGCCGATGGCCGTAGCCCGATAACCGTGGGCAGCACTGCAGTGGCAGGCATTAACTTCGGGATCAACCAGCCGCCGGTAGCTGTAAGTGATACGATCGTCAATCAAACAGAGGGTATGGCGGCTACTATTGCCAATTTGCTGGCCAATGATACCGATCCCGACGGCGGAACCTTATCTCCCGATAGCATCAGCCTCGTGGCGCCAGGCAATGCTACCAGTATTGCTACCGATCCGCAGGGCGATATAACGGGCTTCGCGGTGCCGGGTCAGGGTATCTGGTCGTTGAACAGCAGCACAGGGGCACTTACCTTTACACCACAAAGTGGCTTTACGGGCGATCCCACGCCGGTTGTATACAGCGTAACCGATGCCGCCGGCTTAAGCAGCGCGCCCGCCATTGCGTTTATCGATTTTCGCGCTACTCCCGATCTTACCCCGGTTGTTATATTACCGATAAACCAGTTAGGCGCAGGCGCCACCAGGGATTTCATTGTACGGTTGACGGAGCTGCGGCAGGTAGCCACTGCAAGCCCTATTGGGATCAATATCGTAGTGCCATCGGGCTATTCGATCAGCTTCACCGGCAGTACGACGCAGGTAGCGCTTCTGGCAGGCGGACAATATACCGTGAGCAACAGCCAGTGGAATGCTTTTCCCGTTTCGACAACAAGCATTAACCTGCAATCGGCGAATAGCTTTGCTGTTACTGCCGGCGGACAGACGGCCATAAGCTTCAAGTTAACGCGAACTACAGTGCTCACCGGTTCGCAAGGCAATATCACGGTCAAGATCTATGCCGATCCCAACCGTACTTACGACTCTGTACCGGCTAACAATTTCTATAGCCGGATCATTACCGCTAATTGATTTTTGCTCATTTAATATGTATTTCAATTTGCTTTTTCGCAGTTATAAAGCACAAAACATACATAAATTGAAAATTTAGATCATTTTTTATGATTTAATAAGCATAATTTTTTAGTTTTGTTTCACAAATAAAAAAAATGAAAAAAACGTTACTCACTATTGCCGCAATAGCAGGCGCACTGGTTGCGGTGGGACAAGGTCCAAACCCGCTTGCCAATCCACAGGTACATGGCATTACAGCCGCTGAAAGTCCGATCGAGGTAGGTCAGACGACAACAACCACATTTGATGTGGGCAACGATGGTGATGATCCCATACCTGCGGGTGGCGCAAGCTTTAATATCTCCTTCCCGCCAAATGTTTCGGTGAACCAATCGTCGCTTGACTTCGACGGGGGCGATGCTATTTTCACGCCCACCTGGACCGTCATTGCGGGTACAGGAACCTTTTTGCAGCTGGATGTTACTGGTGCAGGTATCCCCGCTATGGTACTCGGTGGGCCACAAACCCATTTTACAATGACGGTCGATATCGTGGGTGCCGTAGCCGGTACGGTACCGCTGCAACAAACGAGCAATGCGCTTCCGGAACCGCTGATTGCCGGCAATGCCCAAAGCAGCGACGATAACGCCTTTGGGCCTATACAGGTAGTACCTGCGGGTGCCTTCCCCATTAAGCTGATCTCCTTTACCGGAAAGCTGGCCGGAGAACATATGGCGCTGCTCCACTGGGAGATCGGCAACCCGGATAAGTTTTCTCATTTCGAGCTGGAGCGTAGCGCCGGTGGCGCCGGTTTTGTCAAGGTAGCCAGCCAGAAGCTAAGCGAGGCGTCGCGTTACCAGCAGGAAGACGATATCAGCAACATTAAGGGCAGGGTATTGTACCGCTTGAGTATGGTAGATCTCGATGGCAGCGCGAGCCTGTCTACGATCGTCATGTTACAGCGTAACGGTGCCGGCAATACATTCCTGCTGTATCCCAATCCTGCCGGAGAAAAAGTACGTGTAACGGGGATTTCCGGTGATGCAGGCTATTCCATTTATACCCTGGAAGGCAAGCTGGCCGCAACCGGCGATCTCAAAGCCAGTAAGCCCGATATTGCGCTTGATGGCCTTGCCAGCGGCGCCTATTGGATCAGGATCGCCACGCCTGACCAAATACAAACCTTGAAGTTGATCAGGAAATAGTAGTTGGGTGTGTGCTCATCTTAAAAAGCGAGGCTGTTCTTTGGAGCAGCCTCGCTTTTTAAGATGATATCGAAGTCATTAAGTGGGAAAGGCGTAACCTGATTTGCAACTGATGAGGTGATCTTTCACGCTGCTTCACCGGGAGACAATTCATTTATCTTCGAGCGCGCGCCATTCGGATGCCATGCCGGTCATGATCAGTGCATTGTCAAATACGACCGAACCTTTTGGAAAAAGAGATTCATCCTCGAACAGGCTTACGTACACCGAGCTGACCCTAAGCGGCCGTACCTGCCAGGCAGGGATCGTCAGCTTCATCCCCTCAAATGTTGTGCCATTGGGAGAGTAGCCACAGGCGCCTTGTTCGAAAAAAGAAGAGCAGCAAGGCAGTGTTTCAAAAACAGAGGAGGGGGACAAGCTTGTCGTTTCCTGTGCGTCGATAGCCATGTGGGCGCCGTCGGCGCTGGTAAAGGCTACCTGGTAACGGTCTCCGCCCTCTTCAACCCTGAATTGCGCCAGATGATGCCTGCCGGGGAACAGGCGCCCGCCCAGCCAGGCATTAAGCCGCGAAGCCGTATCCCGGCGGGGTATATATACGCCTTCCCTGACCACATTACCTTCATCCCATTCTACAGCAATGCGATGTGCCCCGTTTTCGGAAGCAATACCTGTAAAAGCCGGAAATCCTTTGGGGCGGATATGCTTAAGCCGTATGAGGCATATGCCGATGATGGCTTTGTTTTTATATGTTTTGGGCCGGAAAGGACCAGGCAACATCCCGGCTACGATACCAGGATCGACTGTGAAATTGACCAGGATGCGTCTGTCGATGAGCCCCAGGAGGGTAGGTGGTTTCATGGGATGCAGTTTAGGATGGAACAAATGTAGTCAGCAAGGTTCTTAAGCAATGATTAATAACAGTCATTTAAAGCCTTACTTTCCCTTTCGCAAAAAGAAAGGATATTTGCTGTTCGAACATGAAATTGCTGTTTACTGCCAATCGATTTCCATACCCGCCTTACCGGGGCGATAAGCTGAAGATCTACCACCTGGCCAAAAGGCTGGCGGCAAGGCATGAGCTACACCTGGTCACCTTTCTGCAGGATGAAAAGGACTTGCAATACCTGCCGGAATTGCAGCAGATCTTCACGGAGATCCACCTGGTTCCTCTTAGCCGCTTCCAGTCTTATGCCAACAGCCTACTTGCCTTTTTCCGGCAGGAACCATTCCAGGTGCGTTACTTCCATTCGCCGGCAATGACAGCGAAAATAGCGGAGCTCCGGCAACGGCACCACTACGATGCCGTGCATGTACAGCATCTGCGCATGGCGCAATACTGGGCAGACTATAAAGACATACCGCGCATCCTCGATCTGCCCGATGCCTATTCCCTTTACTGGAAACGGCGCATCGACAGCGCAAAAGGGTTGCTGAAAGTATTTAACCGGATAGAGCAGCGCAGGGTATCGGCCTATGAACAGGTGCTGAAGGCCTATGAGCTCTCGCTGGTATGCTCTGGCGAGGATCTTCGCTACCTCCGGGACGATCAGGGTATAGACAATATACGGCTGCTGCCCAATGGGGTCGATCTGGGCACTTTCTCTGCCGGCGGGCACGACTACGGTCCCGACAAAACCATCCTGTTTACCGGTAATATGGATTATGCGCCCAATGTGGATGCGGTTGTTTACTTTGTGCAGGAGATCTTCCCACTGATCAAAGCCCGGGTACCCGGTATCAGGTTTATGATCGCCGGTCAGCGACCGGTAAAAAAAGTGTTGGCGCTGGCCTCGGACGATGTAACCGTAACCGGATTTGTGCAGGACCTCGCAGCCTGTTATGCCCGGGCGGCTATTGTGGTCGCACCGCTGCGCTTTGGCGCCGGCACCCAGAACAAAGTATTGGAAGCCATGGCAATGGGCGTGCCTGTGGTGAGCCGCAATATCGGTTTCAGCGGTCTGAACATCGCTTCGGGCGAGGGTGTGGTGCTGGCCACCGATACGGAGGCATTTGCCGCAGCATGCATCGCCTTATTGCAGTCGCCGGAACACCGCCGCGAGGTGGGCGAAGCCGGCCGTGAAGTAATCCGGCGCCAGTTTGATTGGGACGTAGTGGCCGCATCGCTGGAGCAATATTTTTATGAGATCGTAAAGACCAGATAAGCCAACAATGACATTCTATCATTCCTTAAAACCAGTCAAAATGAAAGCCTGTATGTCCGTTTGGCTGCTGATGATGATGACGCTGCAGTCCCAAGGACAGCAAACGCCTCAAATCGAAAATGTTGTATTTTATTACCCTGATGGACAAGTAAAGCTTAAGGGTACGACCAAGGATGGGAAAAAGGAAGGCGTTTCTTATGCTTATTATGAGAGCGGGAAAAAGAGAAAAGAGAATAATTGGAAAAACGATATACAGATCGGTAAAACGACTGAGTGGTTTGAAAATGGCGTTATTGATTATAAGGGCCAGTTAAAAGATGGAAAAGAGGATGGTAAGTGGAAATATTATAATGACATTGACGGAAAATATATCTACTCTGTTTACTATAAAAACGGGGAAATTGTCAAGTATCATTTTTCCAGAAATAAATATAGCTGGAGAAAAATAGATTTACCGCAAATCCCTATTACGTTCGATTTTCCAGGTCATATTTTTGATTCGGCAGCCTCTGATTCCTATTCCTGTTACTGGACAATGTTTCCCTGGAAAGAAAAGGGTGACATTGAATTCTATTCACTTATCGTAATTGAAAAAGAGAAGCAGGAAGAGGTGGACCAAATGGTAAACAACTTACTCAAAGATAAATCCAGCTACACAAAATTGTTTTCAAACACATCGGAGCAAAATACCTTTATCCCTAGCCCGGAAACTGATCGTTATACCATTCAGCCCGTCAAAAAACGGCTTCTGAAAAATAGAGAAGTTCTGGAATTCGAGATAAAATTTTATGATTTTGATATTTCGCTAAGCGCTATATTTATTCCGGTCAAAACCAAAATGTGTATTCTGTCCGTATATTACAATAACCGGTCTCAGAACGAGATTTGCAAGCGTTTTTTAAATTCGGTTGATTTCAAAGAGTGATTATTTTACCGGTAGCTTTAACCAATAACTTACCAACCAATAGACCTATTGACTTAACTTTGCGCCCCTATGCAAACAACATTTGACACTTCTCTTCCCCTGGCTATCGGCAGCGACCATGCCGGGTTTCAATACAAAGAGCAGCTGAAAGCCTGGCTTACCGGCCTCGGCTGGACTGTTGAAGATAAAGGCACTTATTCTACCGATTCCACCGACTATCCCGATTATGCGCACCCGGTGGCGCTTATGGTGGAGGAGGGCAGGGCAGCGGCTGGTATCCTTATCTGTGGCAGCGGCAATGGGGTATGTATGACCGCCAACAAGCACCAGGGCATCAGGGCGGCGCTTTGCTGGAACGAAGAGCTGGCCATGCTGGCACGCCAGCACAACAATGCCAACGTGCTCTGTATGCCGGAACGCTTCGTGGAATATGCTGTAGCACAGAAAATGACTGAGCTTTTCCTAGCGACACCCTTCGAAGGCGGACGGCATGAACGCCGTGTAGAGAAGATCCAGGGCGCCTGAGCCATAACCGGCTTTTATTCCAATTGTTAAACGGCATATTCCTTTGAGTATTCTCAATAAATTCCTCGCCAAGCGAAACGGTGGCAACCCCACAGGAGAGATGGGTTTTACCGACCACATTGAAGCGCTGCGCTGGCATCTGGTACGATCGCTGGTGGCCATCATTATTGGCGCCGTTGTCGTTTTCTTTAATGTGGAATGGATCTTTGAGCACATCATCATGGGCCCTACCAGCAGCAATTTTATTTCCTACAGGCTCCTTTGCGACCTGGGAAAAGCGATCCATGTCGATGCATTGTGTCTTTCTGATGTCAAGCTGAGGTTTCAGAACAACCAGCTGTCGGGCCAGTTTATGATGAGCTTTTCGATTTCCTTCATGCTGGGCTTTATTGTGGCTTTCCCGTACGTCTTCTGGGAATTCTGGAAATTTGTAAAACCAGCCCTGAAGGCATCAGAGCTTAAGTATGCGCGGGGTATCGTTTTTTGGTCCTCCACTTTATTTTTTCTGGGTGTCGCCTTTGCTTATTTCCTTATCGCCCCCTTTACCATCAACTTTTTTGCCGGCTACCAGCTGAGCCCGCAATTTGAGAATATTATCACGATCGACAACTATTACGATACCATGAGTGATCTCATCCTAGGTCTGGGTATTGTATTTGAACTGCCGATCATTGTCTATTTCCTCTCCCGGATAGGCATCCTTACGCCCAAGATCATGCGGGACCAACGCCGTATCGCCATCGTGGTCATCATGGTGCTGGCCGCCGTGATCACGCCTCCCGATTGGTTCAGCATCTTCCTTGTAGCGATTCCCCTGGTATTGTTATACGAGGCCGGTATCGTGGTCAGCGCACGCATTCTGAAGGAGAAGAAGAAAAAAGAAAACGAAACCCTCGACTGGTAATATCACTTATCGTAAAATTAGTTCCGTAAGGAAAGCCGGCCACGCCTTAAGCGAAAGCCGGCTTTTCTTTACCCTTGAGGGGGCAATTTATGCCCCTCAGAGGTGTGAGAGGCCATTTTTGTTAATTTTTATGCCTGCGGTAAAAAGGAATTCATAATCCCTGACGCATTATTTACCTTTGGCACTCTTTTAGTTGTACTACATTCATTATGAAGAAAAAAATTGCGCTCGTTGCCGGCGGCTATTCCGGAGAATATGTTATTTCCCTGGGCACCGCAAAAACGATAGAGCAAAACCTGGATCCGGAACAATTTGAAGTTTACAAGATCATTATCGATCGAAATGAATGGTACTACGAAATGGCCACCGGCGGCAAGATCGTTGTAGATAAGAACGATTTTTCGCTATTGCTGGATGAAGGAAAGGTGACTTTTGATGCCGCCTTTATTGCGGTACATGGCTCACCGGGAGAAGATGGCCGCCTCCAGGGCTATTTCGACATGATCGGACTGCCCTATACGACCTGCAATGCTATCGTGTCGGCGCTTACCTTCAACAAAAGCTTCTGCAACAAAGTGCTTAAGGATTACCATATCGTTCATATTGCCAATTCGGTAGTGCTGTACAAGAGTCAGCCTTACTCCCTGGGTGCCATTATGGAAAGTCTGAAGCTTCCGGTATTTGTGAAACCCAACGAGAGCGGGTCCAGCCTGGGCGTAAGCAAGGTGGTCAGCCCGGGACAGTTGATGGGGGCCATCGATAAAGCCTTTGCCGAAGACAACCAGGTACTGATCGAAGAGTTTATCGAAGGCCGTGAGCTGACCATAGGCGTGTATGCCTTGAAAGGAAAGATCCATACCTTGCCGCCCACGGAGATCGTCAGCAAAAATGATTTCTTTGATTACGAAGCCAAATATACGCCGGGTGTTACCAACGAGATCACGCCGGCAGTGATCGATCATGATGTGCTGATGCAGTTGAACCGGAAGGCCGAAGGCATTTACCAGCACCTGAATTGTAAAGGCATTGTGCGTATGGATTTTATCCTGCACAAGAAAACCAACGATCTGTTTTTCCTGGAGGTCAACACAATGCCCGGACAAAGTGAGAACAGCATCGTACCGCAGCAGGTACGGGCCGCAGGGTTGAACCTGATGACCTTTTACGGCAACCTGCTGCAGGAGGTGCTGGCCTGAGGGCCACCGGCTAGCCTCACGATGCTTACACGATAACGCCCTATGCCGGCTGTATGCCGGAGAAAATTATAAGTACCGAACATGTCGAAACCGTTTCATAAAAGCCTTGTAGGAACCCTTGTTATCATTGTGCTGATCTGTATCGGTATCTACTGGCTCTTTTTTGCCTCGCTGGGATGGATTACAGGGCACGGAAAGGAGTTGACAGTGCCCGTGCTCAAAGGCAAGAATCGTGATGAAGCGCTGAAAGCGTTGGAAGCAGCCGGTTTTGAGGTAGATCTTGATTCCACTTATAGTCCCGATCAAAAGCCTTTGGTCGTGCTGGAACAGCAACCCGAGGGCGGCACAACCGTGAAGCAAGGGCGAACGATCTTTCTCATCATAAACCGGGTCAATCCGCGCAATACTGCGATGCCCAATCTGGTCAATATGTCGTATCGCAGCGCCGAAATGCTGCTGAAAAGCAATAAGCTGCTGCTGGGCGACACGATTATGAAACCCGATATGGCCCAGGGCGCGGTGTTGAGCCAGCTGCTGAACGGTAAGGAGATCGCACCGGGCACACAGATCCCGCAGGGAAGTAAAATATCGCTGGTGATCGGCGACGGGCTTGGGAACAAGCAGATCAATGTTCCCGATCTGAACGGCATGACCTATCCCGAAGCTGTAGCCATCCTGAGTGGCTCCAATCTCACGTATTCCGCTGTATTCGACGGTACCATCAGCGATACCACTACTGCGGTGATCTACCTCCAGCAGCCTGAAGCCTTCAACGAATTCAACGAGCCCAATAAGATACAGGAAGGCGACAATGTCGATATCCGTATCAAGCAGAATATGGAAGAAGGACAATAGCGTCTTACCTCCGGAAAAAATTGACTATATATTCCTGCAATAAGAAAGGCGGCCATCGGCCGCCTTTCTTATTGTTCTTTCGATTTTGAGGGTTACTGTTTTTCAAGCTTATAGACCTCCATTTTTGGTGCAGGTTGCGGCCTATTGGGATTGGCTTGTAAGGGGACAGATACTGCCTTGTCGAACATTTCCTTGTCGGCCAGCTTTTCGTCGCCCAGGTAATTCCAGCGTATACCGGTAGCGTATCTGTTGAATACCCGCTGCACGGTTTCCAGCGGTATGGCATCAAGATCGGTCAGCATAGTCTCTGCGTTCTTCCAGTTGCCTTTCATTTCCGCATCGCCCACCATGGCTGCAATGGCTGCCGTTGATTGGTTGCCCATATAATACTCCGTGGTAAATCCTGCTTTGGCATCGCGCAGGTCAACTTCATTAAAACCGTTGTTCCGTAGCTTGTTCACCTCATTCACCATAACCTCTACGGCTTCGCGTGGTTTTGTGGTCGTAACATAGACAATCGACGAAGGTTTAAAGCGGCTACGGGCAGCGGCACTTGGCGCATAGGAGAGGTTCCGCTTGGTCCTGATCTCTTCGAAAAGCTTTTCGGCCAGTATCTGGTAGGCCAGGTCATTGGCATAGGTAGCTTTAATATCGCTGGCGGGCGGAGCGCCCAATATGCCAATGATATAATTGGTAGCCAGGGGGCGGTTTTCCACCTTGAGATTATTGCCTTTGAGTACGGTGGCCTCTGGCGCCGGTAGTTGTACAGGCGTAGCCGGCAGCTGGCTAAAGGTGTTCGTCAACTGCTGCTTCAGCGTGTTGGGGTCTAAGTCGCCTACGATCACCAGAAACATGCGGTTCTTGTTGAGTAAGGTATTGTAATAGTATTTGCTAACGGCTTCCTTGTTAAGTCCCGCCAGGCTTTCGGCAGTACCGGCGGGCCGGTAGGCATAACGGGTGCCGGCAAACACATTTTCATTGGCCATATGGCCCACTTTTGTATCAGGATCGCCTTCTTCCTGCCGGATACCGGAGATCAGCTGCTGGCGGGTAATGGCAAGCTCTTTTTCCTCGAACACAGGGCTTATTATAGCCTGGCTGAACAAGCGCCAGCCTTCCTTGAAATAAGGCTTGGCGCAGGACAGGCTAATGCTGCCATAGTCGTAGCCGGTAGTGCCGCCCACTTCTATATTATATTTATCGGCCAGGTCGCGGAAAGCATCCTTGTTCATTTCTTTGGTACCGCAGGATGTGGCTGCTGTAAGCGCGAGGCTTTCGATGCCCTGCTGGTCGGCTGTATAGTTGGCTGTGCCGCCTTTGTAGAACATGGTGGCGCTCACCGTATATTTATCGGCGTGCCTGAAGATTACTTTAAGTCCGTTGATATCGAATTCGGTGGTTTGCGCCCTTCCTGTATAGCCCAGGCAGGTAAGACCTATGAGCGCGATGCCTATTTTGCGTTTCATGCTAAAATTTTTTTGTTTTGAAAGGATTAAGATTTCCAGAAGCCAGCAGGCTGTATCCGGTCCTTGTCTTTGGGATTGATCAGCAGGCCGGCGCTGTAGTTCTTGTCTTTAATGTACTTGCGCACATAGGCCTTAATATCGTCTTTCGATACCTTCTTGAGGGTGGGCACATAATTGTACATATAGTCCAGGTCGGCGCTGCACCACCAATAAGCAATGGTATGCGACAGGTTGGTGGTGATATCCCGTTCCTGCAGCGTGGATATCTCCAGTTTGCGTTTGGCCGTTTCCAGCTGCTCGTCGGTGATATAGCCGTCGGTATCCCAGAGGCCGATCTGCTTTTTCACCTCGGCGAGGCATTCGGCTTCTTTCCCCGGCGTAGGGACTACCTGTACGGTAATAGGGCCGGTATATTTGAGGGTAGAGTAGCCTACATTGGCCTGTAGTGCCAGGCCATTATCGATCAGCGACTTTTGGAACTGAGAAGCATTTTGCGACAGGACATAGGAAAAAACGTCGGCTACATGGGTATCGTAACGGGCGGTGCGGGTATCGGGACCGTGCCAGGAGAAGATCATCATCGGAACCGGCGCTATAGGCGATTCGGTAATGAAATAGTCTTTTTTGGCGAGCGGCTTGAATTCCGGTATAGGCCAGCGTTCGAAGGGATCAAAGCCCGAGGCCTTCCAATCGGAAAAGGTAGCCTTTGCCTTGGCAATAACTTCCTCCTGCTGTACATCGCCGGATACGATCAACATAGAATTGTTGGGCCAGTAATACTTGTCTTTGATCGTTTTCATTTTTTCGGGTGTGGCCGAATT
Organism: Taibaiella koreensis; assembly: GCF_003545715.1. Lineage (GTDB taxonomy): Bacteria > Bacteroidota > Bacteroidia > Chitinophagales > Chitinophagaceae > Taibaiella > Taibaiella koreensis. The sequence continues at coordinate 231,094 of NZ_QVNU01000005.1, read as the reverse complement.
AATGATCGCATGATCGCCAATGGTGTTCTTACGGCTATAGAGGTCGCCCCACAGCGAATGGGCCATGGCATCGATCAATGGGAAGAAAGGATTGGATTCGTTGCGCTGGAACTCACCGTCTACCACTACGTTTTCCTTCTTTATTTCTTCAGCCAGGAACAAGGGGTAACGGATGGCCGAGTTCATAAAGGACAGGCCGGCGTCGAGATTCGTTTTGGGCAGGGTGAAAAAATAGTTTACCCGTTCGTCGGAAGTGGTGCCGTTGAAGGAGATACCCAGCTCGCGTACCCTTGCCATATATTGTTCCTGGCTGGGGTAGTCTTTATTGGCTTTAAAGAACATGTGCTCGTACAGGTGGCTCAATCCGTTGTATTCCGGGGATTCGGTATAAGAGCCGTTCCTGGTGGTGATCTCTACGGTGACCAGGGGAACGGAATGGTCTTCTACCACGAGAATTTCAAGTCCGTTGTCCAGTTTGGCAGGAAAAAAATTAGCGGGGCGCTGCGCCATCAGCGACGCGCTGCAAAGCCCGGTAAGGCTTAGGGTAAACAAAGATCTGATCGACATTAACGCCAGTGTTTAAGGTGAAATAATCAAAGCATGTGGTAGTAGCTTCGAATGCGCAAAGAAAGCGGAATTCCGGTTTGCGTCCTACAATATAGCCTTGTAATCTGCTGAAAAACACCAAATATCCCCCGGAAAGGGTAGGTCGTTCTTGAAAACCGTAAAAAATGACGATATTTGTCTGCCGGGCGTCACAAATAAACCTGTCGAGCAAAAGGAACAAAGTGAAATAGAGACCATAATTCGAATATTTAACATTTAGTTGGCTATATTTTGATGCAAATAACCAAATGTTAACCTAAATTTTGTACAAAAAAATGTTAAATTTGATTTTCTGCTTGCTCAAGTTCGAAAAATTTGCTCATTAAAAATATGTTCCTTAATTTTGCTGTCCCTTAATAGGGGAAATCGTACGTGCAAAATCTCTTTTGGTCCGGAAATTTTAAAATTTATTGCTAAACCTATTTCAAAAAGCATAAGCGCTTTTTGAGGTGGGATTATTTTGTCTTTTACAAAATCGGTGTAAAATACTATGTCTAACGTAACAAAACGCACACAATCAGGTCGTGTGAACTTTGCCAAAATCCATGATGTGGCAGACACACCTGATCTGTTGGCTATTCAGCTTCAGTCTTTCCAGGATTTCTTCCAGCTCGAAACCACGCCCGATAAGCGTGATGTAGAGGGGCTGTTCCGCGTGTTCAAGGAAAACTTCCCCATTACGGACACCCGCAACATCTTTGTGCTGGAGTTTCTCGATTACTTTATCGACCCGCCCCGTTACACTATCGAAGAGTGTATGGAGCGTGGCCTGACCTACTCTGTACCGCTGAAAGCCAAACTGCGTCTGAGCTGTAATGATGAGGAGCACGTTGACTTCGAAACGATCGTTCAGGATGTGTTCCTGGGTAACATCCCATACATGACCCCCCGCGGTACTTTCGTGATCAATGGTGCCGAACGTGTAGTGGTGTCTCAGTTGCACCGTTCGCCCGGTGTATTCTTCGGGCAAAGTACGCACCCCAATGGTACGAAGATCTACTCTGCCCGCGTGATCCCCTTCAAGGGCGCCTGGATGGAGTTCGCTACCGATATTAACAACGTGATGTACGCCTACATCGACCGTAAGAAGAAATTCCCGGTAACGACCCTGCTGCGTTCTATCGGCTACGAAAATGATAAGGACATCCTGAACCTGTTTGGCATGGCCGACGAGGTAAAGGCCGACCGTAAATCGCTTGAGGCCAATATCGGCCGCCGCCTTGCGGAACGCGTGCTGCGTAGCTGGACCGAAGATTTCGTAGATGAAGATACCGGAGAGGTAGTATCGATCGAGCGTAACGAAGTGATCCTGGAGCGTGACAGCGTGCTGAGCGAAGATCATGTCGACACCATTATCGAAATGGGCGCCGATTCTATCTATATCCAGAAAGAAGAGCTGAGCGGTGATTACTCCATTATCTACAATACCTTAAATAAAGATACTTCCAACTCTGAGCTGGAAGCGGTACAGCACATCTACCGTCAGCTGCGCGGCAGCGACGCGCCGGATGATGAGACCGCCCGTGGTATTATCGAAAAGCTGTTCTTCTCCGACAAGCGCTATGACCTTGGCGAAGTAGGCCGCTACAAGATTAACCGCAAGCTCGAGCTGGGTATGGACAACGATAAAAAAGTATTGTCCAAAGAAGATATCATCGCTATCATCAAATACCTGGTACGACTGTCGAACGGTAAGGCTGAGATCGACGATATCGATCACCTGAGCAACCGTCGTGTACGTACTGTGGGCGAACAACTGTACGCCCAGTTCGGTGTGGGTTTGAGCCGTATGGCCCGTACGATCCGCGAACGTATGAATGTGCGTGACAACGAGGTGTTCACGCCCATCGACCTGATCAATGCGCGTACACTGAGCTCTGTGATCAACTCCTTTTTCGGTACTTCACAGCTGAGCCAGTTCCTCGATCAGACCAACCCGCTCTCTGAGATCACGCACAAGCGTCGTATCTCCGCCCTCGGACCCGGTGGTCTGAGCCGTGAGCGCGCAGGCTTTGAGGTGCGTGACGTACACTACTCCCACTATGGCCGTCTGTGTACTATTGAAACGCCGGAAGGACCGAACATCGGTCTGATCTCTACGCTGTGCGTGCACGCCAAGATCAACGATATGGGCTTCATCGAAACGCCTTACCGTAAAGTAAAAGATGGTAAAGTGGACCTGAAGCACGAATTCTACCTGAGTGCCGAAGAAGAAGACGATAAGAAGATTGCACAGGCTAACGTTCCTTTGGACGATAAAGGCGTTTTCATAGAAGATAAGATCAAATCCCGAGAAACAGGTGACTTCCCGATCCTGGAGCGTGAAGAAGTGGAGTACATGGATGTGGCGCCCAACCAGATTGTAGGTTTGTCCGCTTCCCTGATCCCCTTCCTGGAGCATGACGATGCCAACCGTGCCCTGATGGGGTCAAACATGCAACGTCAGGCTGTTCCTTTGATCCGCCCGCAAGCGCCTATCGTAGGTACCGGTCTGGAAGCTAAAGCGGCACGTGATGCCCGTATCCAGATCCATGCCGAAGGAAAAGGTGTAGTGGAATACGTAGATGCCAATGAAATTCATGTGCGCTACGACCGCAGCGAAAAACAACGCCTGGTGTCATTTGAAGATGACCTGAAGGTATACCGGCTCACCAAGTATAAGAAGACCAACCAGAGCACCAGCATCAACCTGAGCCCTGCCGTAAGGAAAGGTCAGAAAGTGGTGGAAGGCGACTTCCTTACACAGGGTTATGCTACCCAGAACGGTGAGCTGGCCCTGGGCCGCAACCTGAAAGTGGCGTTCATGCCCTGGAAAGGTTACAACTTTGAGGATGCGATCGTTATTAATGAAAAAGTGGTGCGCGAAGACCTCTTTACCTCCGTACACATCGACGAATACGAACTCGAAGTGCGCGATACCAAGCTGGGTGAAGAAGAGCTGACTGCCGATATCCCCAATATCTCCGAAGAGGCGACCAAAGACCTCGACGAGAACGGTATCATCCGCATCGGCGCGCATGTAAAAGAAGGCGACATCCTTATCGGTAAGATCACGCCAAAAGGCGAAAGCGATCCTACCCCTGAAGAGAAGCTGCTCCGTGCGATCTTCGGCGACAAAGCCGGCGACGCGAAAGATGCTTCCCTCAAGGCTTCCCCTTCTGTTGAAGGTGTCATCATCGACAAGCAATTGTTCCAACGCGCCAAGAAAGACAAGAATGCCAAGGTGAAGGAGAAGGGCGAGCTGGAGAAGATCGAAAAAGTACACAACCAGAATACTGAAGAGATCAAAAAGCTACTGCTGGAAAAACTGTCTGTGCTGCTGGCCGACAAGGCTTCGGCAGGTGTGACCAACACCTATGGCGAACCGGTGATCAGCAAAGGCGGCAAGTTCTCTACTAAAGTGCTGAACTCTGTCGACTTCCAGAGCGTGAATCCCCTGGGATGGACCGGCGAGGAAGAAACAGACGGCCTGGTGAACCAGCTGCTGCACAACTACAACATTAAGTACAACGAAGAACTCGGCCGCTACAAGCGTGAGAAGTTCAACCTGTCTATCGGTGATGAGCTGCCCACGGGCGTGCTGAAGCTGGCCAAGGTGTACCTGGCAGTGAAACGTAAACTGAAAGTAGGGGATAAGATGGCGGGCCGCCATGGTAACAAGGGTATCGTAGCCAAGATCGTGCGTGCAGAAGACATGCCGTTCCTGGAAGATGGCACACCTGTAGATATCGTGCTGAACCCGCTGGGTGTACCTTCGAGGATGAACCTGGGCCAGATCTACGAAACCATCCTGGGATGGGCCGGCGAAAAGCTGGGTCTGCGCTTTGCTACACCCATCTTCGATGGTGCTTCTTCCGACGAGATCAAGCATTACATAGAAGAAGCCGGTTTGCCCAGCTTCGGTCATACTTACCTGTACGACGGTGAGACCGGCGACCGCTTCCACCAGAAAGCCACTGTTGGTATCATCTATATCATTAAGCTTCACCACATGGTAGATGATAAGATGCACGCCCGTTCGATCGGACCATACTCGCTCATCACGCAGCAGCCCCTGGGTGGTAAAGCCCAGTTCGGTGGTCAGCGTTTCGGTGAGATGGAGGTGTGGGCACTCGAGGCTTACGGTGCATCCAACATCCTGCAGGAGCTGCTCACGATCAAGTCGGACGATATTGTCGGCCGTGCCAAGGCTTACGAATCTATCGTGAAAGGCGATAATATTCCGAAAGCCGGTATCCCGGAATCGTTCAACGTACTGGTGCATGAACTGCGCGGCCTGGGTCTGGAACTGACCTTCGACGCCGAAAAAGCATAAATTATAGAATAAGCGGCGGGCGTACGCCCGCCGCCCAATTCAAAAAATATTTTTTTAATTCATTTTTGAGCGGGTTGCGACCCTGGTCTGCAACCGCAATACTCAAATCTCAATATCGATAAAATGGCCATTAAAAAAGACAACCGTCCCCGTTCAGGTTTCGATAAGATTACGATCAGCCTGGCTTCTCCCGATGGTATCCTGGACCGTTCTTACGGTGAGGTATTGAAGCCTGAAACCATCAACTATCGTACCTACAAACCCGAACGCGATGGTCTTTTCTGTGAAAAGATATTCGGACCGGTAAAGGACTACGAATGTTATTGTGGAAAGTACAAGCGTATCCGTTACAAGGGTATCGTTTGCGACCGTTGTGGTGTGGAAGTAACGGAGAAGAAAGTACGCCGTGAGCGCATGGGCCACCTTAAGCTGGTGGTACCCGTAGTGCATATCTGGTATTTTAAAAGCCTGCCCAACAAGATCGGCTACCTGCTGGGCTCCAGCTCCAAAAAGCTGGAAAGCATCGTTTACTACGAGCGCTATGTGATCGTACAGGCCGGTGAAGCAGAAGAGCTGATCCGCCAGAAACTGAATATGAAGGACAGCGAAGATACCTATATGGCTTTGCTGTCGGAAGACGAATACCTGGACATCATCGATGCCCTGCCCAAGGAAAACCAATTCCTGTCTGATGATGATCCCAATAAGTTCATCGCCAGGATGGGGGCCGAGGCCGTACAGGACCTGCTGAGCCGCCTGAACCTGGACCAGCTGTCTTACGATCTGCGTAATGCCGCTGCCAACGAAACATCGCAGCAGCGTAAGCAGGAAGCCCTGAAACGCCTGGGTGTAGTAGAAGCGTTCCGCGACGCCAATACCCGTGTGGAGAACAAGCCCGAGTGGATGGTGATGCAGTACATCCCTGTTATTCCGCCTGAGCTTCGTCCTTTGGTTCCCCTGGATGGCGGCCGTTTTGCCTCCTCCGATCTTAACGACCTTTACCGTCGTGTGATCATCCGCAACAACCGTTTGAAAAGACTGTTGGAGATCAAAGCACCTGAAGTAATCTTACGTAACGAAAAACGTATGCTCCAGGAGGCGGTGGATTCCCTGTTTGATAACAGCCGTAAGTCCAATGCCGTTAAGGCTGAAGGCGGCCGCGCGCTGAAATCCCTTTCCGATGTGCTGAAAGGTAAGCAGGGCCGTTTCCGTCAAAACCTGTTGGGTAAACGTGTGGACTACTCCGGTCGTTCGGTGATCGTGGTAGGTCCCGAAATGCAGCTGCACGAATGCGGTATCCCCAAGGATATGGCTGCCGAGCTGTTCAAACCTTTTATCATCCGTAAGCTGATTGAAAGGGGTATTGTAAAAACCGTGAAGAGCGCCAAGAAATTGGTAGAACGTAAGGAAGCCGTAGTTTGGGATATCCTGGAGAATGTGCTGAAAGGCCACCCGGTACTCCTTAACCGTGCCCCTACGCTCCACAGGTTGTCTATCCAGGCTTTCCAGCCCCGTATGATCGAGGGTAAGGCCATTCAGTTGCACCCGCTCGTATGTTCTGCATTCAACGCGGATTTCGATGGTGACCAGATGGCGGTACACGTGCCCCTGAGCAACGCTGCTATTATGGAAGCCCAGCTGCTGATGCTGGCTTCGCACAATATCCTTAACCCGCAGAACGGTACGCCGATCACCCTGCCTTCACAGGACATGGTGCTTGGTCTCTACTACCTGACCAAGGGTAAGAAAACCATGGCCGGCGAAGTGATCAAAGGTGAAGGCAAAGCCTTCTACTCTGCTGAAGAAGTGATCATCGCGCACAACGAAGGCCGCGTGGACCTACATGCCTGGATCAAAGTAAAGGCTATCGTTCGTAATAAAGACGGACAACTGGAGAACAAGCTGATCGAAACGACCGTAGGCCGTGTGATCTTCAACCAGGTAGTACCCAAAGACAATGGCTATGTGAATGCGCTGTTGACCAAAAAATCACTGCGTGAGATCATCGGTGCTATCCTGAAGAACACCAATATCCCGCAAACGGTTAGATTCCTTGACGATATCAAGACCCTTGGTTTCCGTACGGCATTCCGTGGTGGTCTGTCCTTTAACATCAATGACCTTACCATTCCTGAAGTGAAAGAGCAACTGGTAGCAGGCGCTCAGGAAGAAGTGGACGAGGTATGGGACAATTACAACATGGGTCTGATCACCAATAACGAACGTTACAACCAGATCATCGATATCTGGTCCCGCGTGGATACCCGTGTGACCGAAACGCTGATCCAGGAAATGGCAACAGACAAGCAGGGCTTCAACTCTGTATACATGATGCTGGATTCCGGAGCGCGTGGTAGCAAGCAGCAGGTAAAGCAGTTGGCCGGCCTGAGAGGCCTGATGGCAAAACCCCGTCGTAGCGGATCGACCGGTTCCGAGATCATCGAGAACCCGATCCTGGCCAACTTCAAGGACGGCCTGAGCGTATTGGAATACTTTATCTCTACCCACGGTGCCCGTAAGGGTCTGGCGGATACGGCCCTTAAAACGGCGGATGCGGGTTACCTGACCCGTCGTCTGGTGGACGTGGCCCAGGACGTGGTGATCAACGAAGAGGATTGCGGCACACTCCGTGGCCTGGCTACTTCTGCGCTGAAAGACAATGAGGAGATCGTAGAACCTTTGTTCGACCGTATCCTTGGCCGTACTTCACTGCACGATGTTTATCATCCGCATACCGAGCAATTGCTCGTATCGGCCGGCGTTGAGATCGACGAAGATATTGCCAATGCTATTGAGGATGCCGGTATTGAAACCGTTGAGATCCGTTCGGTGCTGACCTGCGAATCGCAACGCGGCTGCTGTGCCAAGTGTTACGGTAAGAACCTGGCAACCGGCTATATGGCCCAGAAAGGTGATGCCGTTGGTATCATTGCTGCCCAGTCCATCGGTGAGCCTGGTACACAGCTTACCCTCCGTACCTTCCACGTGGGTGGTACGGCGAGCTCTACCGCTATCGAATCGCAGTTGCTGGCCAAATTTGACGGCACCGTACAGTTCGATGGTCTGCGTACGACCAAATCTGTAAACGATGAAGGCGAAGAAGTGAATGTGGTTATCGGCCGTACCGGTGAAATGAGGATCATGGATATCGAAAACGATCGTCTGCTGATCACCAACAACATCCCTTACGGCTCTACCCTGAAAGTGAAGAACGGACAGAAAGTGAAGAAAGGTGATCCGATCTGTTCATGGGATCCGTTCAACGCCGTTATCATTTCTGAGATTGAAGGTGCTGTCAACTTCGAAAGTGTTATCGAAGGTATTACCTACCGTGAAGAAGCCGATGAGCAAACCGGTCACCGCGAGAAAGTGGTTATCGAAACAAAAGATAAGACCAAGATACCTTCTATCCTCATCGAAGGCAAGGAGAATAAAACTTATAACCTGCCCGTTGGCTCCCACATCGTGGTGAACATAGGTGAAAAAGTAAGAAGCGGCCAGGTGCTGGTGAAGATCCCGCGTGTGATGGGCCGTTCACGAGATATCACCGGTGGTCTGCCGCGCGTTACCGAGCTGTTTGAAGCACGTAACCCGTCAAATCCTGCTGTAGTAGCCGAGATCGACGGTGTGGTAAGCTTCGGTAACATCAAGCGTGGTAACCGTGAGATCCTGGTAGAATCCAAGGAAGGCATGGTGAAAAAATACCTGGTACCGCTGTCCCGCCAGATCACGGTGCAGGATGGTGACTTTATCAAGGCTGGTAACTCGCTTTCGGATGGTTCTACCACCCCCAGCGATATCCTGGCCATTAAAGGACCGCATGCCGTACAGGAGTACCTGGTGAACGAGATACAGGAAGTATACCGTCTTCAGGGTGTGAAGATCAACGATAAGCACATCGAGGTGATCGTGCGCCAAATGATGCGTAAAGTGCGCATTATCGACCAGGGCGATACCCGCTTCCTCGAAGACGATACCGTGGATAAGAACGACTTCATGGACGAGAACGATTGGATCTATGATAAGAAGGTAGTGATCGAAGCCGGCGACTCTGAAAAGCTGCATCCGGGCCAGATCGTTACCCTGCGTGAGATCCGTGAAGAGAACAGCGCCCTGCGTCGTAACGATAAGAAAGTGGTGGAATACCGCGATGCCAACCCTGCTACATCAGCGCCGCTACTGCTGGGTATTACCAAGGCTTCGCTGGGTACGCAAAGCTGGATATCTGCAGCTTCGTTCCAGGAAACCACTAAGGTATTGTCTACTGCAGCCATAACCGGTAAATCCGATAACCTGCTTGGCCTGAAAGAGAACGTAATTACCGGTGGCCTTATCCCGGCCGGTACCGGTATCCGCGATTATCACGATATGGTCGTAGGTTCGAAGGAAGAGTACGAGCTGTTGCTGGCCAATAAGGATGTGCTTGAATTTGACGAAGAAGAATAGGCTTAACTGACAAATTTCCCGAAAACCGCAACAGAAATGTTGCGGTTTTTTTTATGTGTATCCCGGTTTCCTGGTATAGGTGGGCGTAACTGCTAACGGTAATTTTGATCATTATTTATTCTGCAGATCATCAAAAATTCATTTCAATGAAAAAAAGAATTTTACTAATCATAGCGCTTCCTATAGCTTTCTCTGCCAATGCTCAACCGGTAATTACAAGTGCGCAGCTAATGACCACTTTTACGGATACGCTAAGCTTTCTGTCGACAGGTATGTCCGGTCCCGGCCCCGCCGGTCCTAATGTCACTTGGGACTTCTCTGGTCTATCGACTTCCAGCGTCAAAAGCGCCGTGGTAGCAGGCGACTGCCCCGGAGTGGCGGTATGCAGCGATTTTCCGGGCGCCAACACCTACAGCAAGCACACCTTTCTGAGTACTACTGGCGGTTATACTTATGCTATGGCGAAAAAAACGCCGTTAAAATTGGAAACGATAGGCGCACAGAGTGAAGGGCAGCCGCCCATTACTTACGCCAACCCTAAAACAGAGTATGAATTTCCGTTAAGCTACGGGCAGACCTTCAGCGATACTTATGCCTGGTCGGGAAGTGGCGGCGCCAGCTCGGGTAAGCTGGATTATACCATTGATGCCTATGGCACCGTGAGCACACCTTTGGGCGTTTTCAACAATGTATTGCGCAAGAAAATGGTACAAAGGGATACAACTTCTTCAGGCGGTGCCACTGTTGTATCTGAGTCGGTAATATATACCTGGCTAAGGGCCGGTCAGCCTGGGCTGGTCCTGTATTATCTGGAGAGCACACTGCTGGCCCCCGTACCCCAGCCAACACAGATCTCGATTGTCTATGGAGACAATCCGCCAGCTACTGTTACCGGCATTGGCGAACAGTTGCTCGCAAACGAACTGATAACTACTTATCCCAACCCGGCAAATGGGGCCGGCTTCAAGGTGAGTGTAAAAAAATGCACCATAACGCGACTGGAGCTCACCGATATGACCGGTCGTATTGTTTATAGGAGGCTTTTCTCAGGCAATAGTGGTTTGCAGGAATATACGATCCCGCCTGTTGCAACGTTTGCAGGTATGTATCTGCTGAATATCGATACGGACAAAGGCCATGGTGTAAAAAAGATAACAATAGTGCCATAAATTGCTGCAAGCTGATATTAATGCCGGGACTAAGGTTCCGGCGTTTTTATTTTACTGCTGTATTGTTTGACTTTTATATGCAAATGAATATTTTTGTGCCAGGACAAAAATCCTTTTATCCCCCGCATTACAAGCCGCATTGCCACCGGGTACGATCCGGAGCGATCTGTTGTCATTGCTCAAATAGACAATATGAAGAGAATACTACTGCTGCTTGTCGCTTTACTTCCGTTAACCCTGGGGGCCAAAGAACCGGCAAAAACGGATACTATATACCTGCATGGATTTGATACGGAGACCGCCAAACACTTTACATTCAATTTCAGTCTTGCCCATTCCTTAAATTATTTATGCCGTTTTAGTCCGGAAGATAATCCGCAGTTTGCTCTTCCTGCATACAATGACAGCCTGTGGGTACGATGTGCGCCCCTTTTTTCTTCAGAGGCGCTGCGGGACAGCCTTAGCGGTGGCGTCGGCTGGTTCCGGTTCCGGATACAGGCCGATAGCGCTGTCGTTAATCAGCCGGTGGCGTTTTCGTTCAAAGGCAGCGGCGCCATGATCATCTATCTTGACGGCAGGCAGGTAGGCAAGATCGGCACTTTCAAAAACGAAGGACAGCCCCGGTATGTAAGCCTGGCTTCGGCGCCGGTATTGATCAGTGTACCGGTCAGCGGCATCCATGTGCTGGCCATCCGTTATGAGAACACGGCTGCGCGACAGTATGAGGACATTGCCTGGGGATTTTCCCTGGAGCCCTTTCATCCTGATTTTCTATTGCTGACCTTAAAGCACAATTTGCTTGTTGCTTCTGTGGGCCTGGTTGGTATCGGGACGCTTTTTTTTACCCTGTTCCTGGTTCATCTGCTCCTGTTCCTCTTTTACCGGAAAGAAATATCGAACCTGTATTTTGCCCTATTCAATATCAGCGTATCCCTGCTCCTGTTCCTCCTGTATTATGGGTATGTATCGGAGCGCGTTTTCCTTCACAGCTACGGTAACGCGGCCATAATGGTGCTCTGCTGCATTGCAGGCTGTTTTTCCCTGAGTGCCTTTACCGTGCAACTGTTCAGCAAAGGGAAATTGTTCCTACGGATCATATTGGCAGTAAGCATCGTGGTAGCCGTTATTTCGGTGATCGATATCTATTGCAATACGAACTTCTCCTCGCTCGGCATGACGGTGCTGGTATTGCTGTCGCTGGGTTATACGATTATCCGGATCCTCATAGCAATTTTCACCAGGATGCCTGGGGCGCTCATCCTCGGCGCCGGCGTGCTGTTCTTTCTCTGTGTTTTCCTTTTTGTTTTTGTTTGGAGCATCTTTGGCGGAGGCATCCATTTGTCCGGCTATGTCCTGTTGTTGGTAATACTGTCCATATTTGCTATCCCTCTGTCCATTTCGTCTTACCTGGCCTGGCGGTTCTCTTCCACCAGCAAAGATTTGACGCAGCAGCTGGTAACGGTCGAGCACCTGTCTCGGGAAAAGCAAAGCATCCTGGAAAACCAGAAAGAGGAGCTGGAAAAAGAAGTCGTTGCCCGTACCCACGAAGTTGTACGGCAAAAGAAAGAGATCGAGCTGGAAAAGAAAAAGTCGGATGAGCTGCTGTTGAACATTCTCCCTGCAGAGATCGCAGAAGAGCTGAAACGTAAGGGCGAATCGAAGGCGCAGCTCTATGATGAAGCCACGGTACTGTTTACCGATTTTGTCAACTTTACCCGTATATCGGAGCAACTCGGTGTCGAAGAGCTGCTGGAGGAATTAAATATTAATTTCACGGCATTTGACCGTATTATGGAAAAATACGGGCTTGAAAAGATAAAGACGATCGGCGATGCTTACCTTGCCGTGAGTGGTTTGCCTGTTGCGCATCCGCGACATGCGCAGCAGGCCGTGTTCGCCGCGCTGGACATTCTCGATTTTGTTGCGGCCCGTCAGAAACAAGTACCTTATGGCCTGGACATCCGCATCGGGATCAATTCCGGCGCCCTCATCGCAGGTATTATCGGCGTAAAGAAATTTGCTTACGATATATGGGGTGACACAGTCAATACTGCTGCGCGTATGGAGCAAAGCAGTGCGGCAGGCAGGATCAATATTTCAGAAAATACTTACCAGCTCATCAAAGGGGAATTCGTATGTACGCACAGGGGCAAGATTGACGCCAAGCATAAAGGGGAGATGGACATGTATTTTGTAGAAAAAAGTATAAACAGTCGGGTGCCGGCGCCGTAATTTGAAAAGAAGTCCTATGAAACCTGTTCTGTTTTTTTTCCTGCTGCTATGGTGTAACAGTAATGCTATGGCCCGGCTGCCTTCGGATAGCGCCGATTATTATGTTACAGGAGATGTGTTCCGTGGCAAAGCGCAGAGTGTGGCGCTTGATAAGCCCTGGCGGTTCCATGCGAGCGATAGTGCGCAGTGGGCCGGTGCAGGCTACGACGATAGCCATTGGGCACTTATCAATACCGGCTTTGAAGAAAAGGGAATAAAGGTATTAAAGCAATCGGGCTTTAAGCAGTCGGGCTGGTTCCGTACGACGGTCCATTTCGATTCGGCAGCCATCCAAAAGCCGCTCGGGATAAAGATCACCAACAGCGGAGCAATGAGCATCTACCTGGATGGTGTGCTGCTGGATACTTATGGCAGTTTTGAACGGGATGGTAAATCGGTGTACGAAAACCAGGAACAACCGTTGCTGATCAATATAAAATCACCGGGAACTTATGTGCTGGCCATACGTTATGAGAATAAGGATATCTATAAGGATCAGCTGATATTCATCAACAGCGGCTTCCAGGTAGGCATAGCTTCGGCTGAAATAGCAATGTGGAGTGCCCGGAAGACCATGTATGCTATTTCGGTAATGTTGCTTCCCACGGGTTCGGTGTTTCTTGCCCTTTTTGCAATACACCTGTTGCTGTTCCTCTTTTACAGGGAAGATCGTTCCAATCTTTACTTTGCCTTGTTCAATCTTGGAGTAGGCCTGATGCTGATACTGCTGTTTTTGCTCACCGATACGGTGGACGTGCGCCTGCAGGAGCGGCTTAGCCCGGTATGGGTATTCAGCGTGCTGCTGGCTGTATTCGGGCTCAGCACCTTTATCAATCATCTGTTCGGCAGCTTCGGCTGGCGTTACCGGATCATAACCCTGTTCTGTATCCTTAGTCTTTTTTCTTTCATCTTTTTTCTCGACAACGATATCATTTCCTACATACCGCTGGCTTTATTTTTGCTGGTGGCCCTGGAGGCGATCGTGCTGATCATTATCGCTATCGTAAAGAAAAGGCCCGGGGCCCGGATCCTTGGCCTGGGTATTCTCTTCTTTTTTGGCTCTATCATCTTCATTGTGGTTGTGGCTGCTACTACAGGTGGCTTCAGCGTTAAAGGCGACAATACCTGGGCGCTGGCACTCATGGCCGTTTTCCTGGCGCTGTTCGTTTTCAGCATACCATTGTCTATATCCGGCTATCTCGCCTGGAAATTTTCCAATACCAACAAGAATCTGAAAGACCAGGTAGCTGCCGTGGAGCGACTTTCGGGAGAGAAACAGGTTATCCTTGAAAATCAGAAAGAAGCATTGGAATTGGAAGTGACAGCCCGCACGCAGGAAGTACTGCAGCAGAAGAAACAGATCGAACAGGAAAAAAAGAAGTCGGACGACCTGCTGCTCAACATTCTTCCGGCTGAAGTTGCTGAAGAGTTGAAGGAGAACGGCGCCACCAGGGCGCGTTATTTCGATCATGTATCGGTGCTGTTCACCGACTTTGTCAATTTTACCCATATTGCCGAGCTCCTGTCGCCCGAAGAGCTGGTACAGGAGCTGCATGAATGCTTCAGGGGCTTCGATGAGATTATTGAGCGTAACCGTATGGAAAAGATCAAGACCATCGGCGATGCCTATCTGGCGGTAAGCGGCATGCCCTCTAATGATGAGCGGCATGCTTATCACGCAGTAAAGGCCGGGCTGGAGATCTTAGATTTTGTCCGTTCGCGAAGTGGCGGAAAGGCTGCCTTCGAAGTAAGGGTAGGAATCAATTCCGGCTCCCTGGTGGCGGGCATTGTAGGGGTAAAGAAGTTTGCTTACGATATATGGGGCGATACTGTAAATATGGCGTCCCGTATGGAAAGCAATAGTGAAGCCGGGCGGGTGAACATCTCGGAGAGTACACATGAGCTGATAAAAGATGACGACTTTATCTTTACTTACCGCGGCAAGATCAATGCCAAGAATAAGGGCGAAGTGGATATGTATTTTGTCGACACCCCTAATTCCCCTGCTGCTTTATGAACTTAAGATATCTGCTGCTTACCCTTACGGTATGCCTCTGTGTTACCTTTCTTCATGCGCAGCATAGCGGCCTTATCGTTACTGACAGCAATTACCAGCAACTGGACCTGGATACGCCTTTGTGGCGATTTCATGCCGGCGACGACAAGGCCTGGGCTGCTCGGGATTGGAACGATTCAGCCCGGCGCAAAACTTCGCCGTTGATCCGGTCCGAAAAAGAGGCCCGCCAGGCGGGCTTTACAGGAAGCGGCTGGTTCCGTTTGTCGTTCCAGGTAGACAGCAGCATGGTACACAAACCGGTGTTGCTGCAGGTATTTACCAATGGCGCTGTGGATATCTATCTTGACGGACGCAAATTGTATGCTTATGGTAAGATTGCCGGTGGCGAGGGGTCGGAGTACGAACGGCCTTATCTTCCCGCCGTACTTGTATTTTCCGATACCGGCAGACATGTGCTGGCGCTCCGCTACGAAAATCTCTATTACAAAGAAATGCTGAAGGGATGGAAAAACAATATCGGCGGCTTTTCACTTCGTTTCACAGAGTACTATACCTATTTCCTGTCGCAGAAGATCAACATTCTTTTCTATTCGCTCTTTTTGCTGATCTCCGGCGGGGTATTCTTTGCGCTATTCCTGAGCCACCTGGTCATGTATCTGTTTCATAAGGATTACAATGCCAATCTTATTTTTTCCCTGTTCAATCTCGGGCTTGGTCTCTTCTTTATAGCAGTCTATCTTTCCGGCCCCCTGGGCAGCGAAAGGGCGCAGCTGGTGCTGGTGCCTGTTTACATAGTGGCCCCGGCCTGTTCCTTCTTTATGCTCAGCCTTTTGGTCAACCGGCTGTTCTCCTGGTCGAAGGTACGGATCGGGGTCAGCATCCTGTTCCTTGCTGTTGTGTTTTGCATCACATTCCTTACCAATTATCATTTTGGTCTGGTGTTCCTGTTGCTGCAGCTCACTTATTGTATCGTGGAGGCATCGATCCTGGTGATAAGCGCTTTACGGCGAAAGGTTGCTGGTGCGGGTATCCTGGGCTTTGGCATTCTTTGCTCGGCCCTGTTGTTTGCCTTCATTACCATAAGCAATACCACCGGATGGTTAAGCCTGAACGGTACTGCAGGTATTATCGCGCTGGTGCTTTCTATGTTGGTGGTTTTCTGTCTGCCCTTCAGCATGTCTGCCTATCTGTCCTGGAGCTTTGCAAGAGTGAACCGTGATCTTAAGATACAACTGGTCAGAGTAAAGGAGCTGTCGGAAAAGACATTGGAACAGGAACAGGAAAAACAGCGCCTGCTGGAAAACCGGCAGGAAGAGCTGGAGCAGGAAGTAGTAATACGTACCCGCGAAGTATTGCAGCAAAAGCAAAGGGTAGAGCAGGAAAAGAAAAAGTCGGACGATCTGCTGCTGAATATATTGCCTGCCGAAGTGGCTGATGAGCTAAAGGAGTATGGCACTACCAAAGCCCGGCATTTCGACCAGGTGTCGGTGCTGTTTACCGATTTTGTCAACTTTACCCATATAGCAGAACAGCTCACGCCCGAAGAGCTGGTACGGGAGCTGCACGATTGCTTCCGTACTTTTGACGAGATCATCGAAAAGCATGGCATGGAGAAGATCAAGACCATTGGCGATGCGTACCTGGCAGTGAGTGGTATGCCTGTAGCCGATGAAGCGCATGCCCGTCACGCAGTGCAGGCAGCACTGGAAATTGTGGCTTTTATCGACGGCAGACAGGGGCCGGCGCCATTCTGTTTAAGGGCCGGCATTCATTCCGGCCCGCTGGTGGCGGGCATTGTAGGGGTAAAGAAATTTGCTTACGATATATGGGGCGATACTGTAAATATGGCTTCCCGCATGGAAAGCAACAGTGAAGCGGGTCGGGTGAACATCTCCGAAAGCACACATGAGCTGGTAAAAGATGACGACTTTATCTTTACTTACCGCGGCAAGGTCAATGCCAAGAATAAGGGTGAAGTGGATATGTATTTCGTACAGAGTAAACAGTAATATTGCATTAATGAAGTATTGGATTGCCTTTTTAGCCGGGATTTTATTACAGGCAGGATGCGTCGGTTTTACCTATGGTCAGCCGGTGGATACGGCCGCGCAGCAGATCGCGGAGATCAGGAATAAGCTTGCAACAGCGGGCAACGACAGTGCAAAGGCTTATTGGCAACTGGACCTGGGCCGGAAACTATTGGCCAGAAAGGCCTATGACGAGGCGATCGCTTTGTTGAGGCAGTCGCTGGCGTACCAGGAGCGCGTAAAAGATATTAAGGCGATAGCGAAGGTGAAAACCAATATTGCACAGGGTTACAATATGAAGCTGGACACAAAAAACGCTTTGGTCTACCTGGAAGAGGCGGTGGCGGCGGCAGAGAAAAGTGGCGATAAACAGCTATTATCGATGGGGTTTGCCAATCTGATCACAACCTACAACAGGGCCGGTCTTACAGCGAAGGGCCTGGACAATGCCCAAAAGCTGCTGCGTCTGGGGCAAAAAGAAAATGATCCGAAGATGATAGGCACTGCTTATTACTATACCGGCTATTTTTATCATCTGAATGGCAATATGGGTATGGCTATGCAGCAATACGACGCGGCATTGCGCCAATATGAGGCTGCCCGCGATACCTCGATGATCGCCAGCCTGCAGATCAATATAGGAGAATATTATTCCACTTCAGGGCAACCGGACAGTGCTAAGGTTTATTATAACCGTTCCTTGCAAACGTATACCCGGCTTAATGATAAAGCGAAGCTTGCTGCGCTTTACATGCGCCTGGGCAATCTGTACGCGGCCGGCGACGATACGAAAAATATTCTGGCGCTTAGCAGTAAATCATTATCGCTCGCCCGGGAGCTGAATGATACGGAGCTGATGGCTTTCTATGGTTTTTCCGTAGAGCGCATCCGATGTGCCGAATTATTCCGGTCGGTATCGCTTGTGGATGATAAACCCGTGCTGAATACAGAACAACGAAAAATACTTGTGGACGCGATAGGGAAAATGGAAACCTACGCACAGGATTACCGGAAGGCCACGGTCAACTATGTTGAGCTGTCGCGTATGCTTCAGACCATGTCGTATGTACGGCAGGCTATGGGCGACTACGAGGGCGCCTTGAACGATTACAGGGCTTATATCGATTATAAAGATAGCTTTGCCAGCGCAGATAATCTGAAGCAATTTGTTGCCGTCGAAGCGAAGTACGCCTTTGAAAAATCGAGAGATTCCCTTCGCCTGAAAGAAGAGCAAAGGCGTATCGAATTGGAAAAAGAAATGGAACTGAATGCGCTCCGGTTTGAATACGAAAAGAAACGTGCCCTGGCTAAGACAGAAGTGGAGCGCAAGGAATTGTTGTTTGAAGAAGAGCTGAAGCGGAAAGCCATTGAAGCGGAATATACCCGTAGCCGGGAAGTTGCCCAAACAAAATATGAACAAGGCATAGCGCTGGCCAAGGCTAACGAGGAAAAGGAAAGAGCGCTTTCGCTCGCAAGGCTCAGGAAGTCGCGCAATACCCGCAATATGTCGCTGCTGGGTGCAGGCGTGCTCCTTGTGCTGGCGGGAATTGCGGGGTATGGCTATAGCCAGAAGCGAAGGGATAACCGCAAAATAGCCGATGAAAAGAAACGAAGCGATGACCTGCTGCTCAATATACTACCTGCCGAAGTTGCCGAGGAACTGAAGGCCAACGGCCATTCGGTAGCGCAGCAATATAACAATGCAACGGTTTTATTTACGGATTTCGTCAGCTTCACCCAGGTATCGGAGCGGCTTGGGGTGCAGGACCTGGTCAATGAGCTGAATATTTACTTCACGGCCTTTGACCGTATCATGGAAAAATATGGGCTTGAAAAGATCAAGACGATCGGGGATGCCTACCTGGCGGTGAGCGGCTTGCCGGTGGAAAAAGAAGCCCATGCTGAGAATGCGGTCAAGGCAGCGCTGGATATCATTGCATTTGTAAAGCAACGGAAGCAAGCCGTAGCGCATGGATTGGACATCCGGATCGGGATCAACTCCGGAAGTCTTATCGCCGGTATTATCGGCGTGAAGAAATTTGCTTACGATATCTGGGGCGACACCGTAAATACGGCAGCACGCATGGAGCAAAGCGGTGAACCGGGCAGGGTGAATATTTCTGAAAGCACTTATGAGCTGGTGAGAAAGGATTTCACCTGTACCTACCGCGGAAAGATAGACGCGAAAAACAAAGGTGATATGGATATGTACTTTGTAGAGGGTATAATACACAGTAATAATTAATTTTACGCACCGTATTAATTGAAGGCTAAAACTATGCAATACGAAAAAGTAAAAACATTTATCCTGGACAAGCTGGCGCATGAGCTGCCGCAGCATCTTTCCTACCATAGCGTAGGGCATGTGAAAGACGTGTGCCAGGCCACGGAAGCCATTGCCGGGCAGGAGGGTATTACAGGTGAAGACCTTACACTGCTGATGACAGCAGCCCTGTTCCATGATTCGGGCTTCCTGTTTGGCGCTGCCGAACACGAGAAAAAATCCTGTGAGATCGCACGCCAGCACCTCCCGGATTTTGGCTATACGCAGGACCAGATCACCAAAATCGAAGGTATGATCATGGCCACCCGTATCCCGCAAACGCCGCATAACCTGCTGGAGGAGATACTGGCCGATGCCGACCTGGATTACCTGGGTCGCGACGATTTCTTTACGATCGGCAACCGCCTCTACGACGAGCTGGCGATGTATGGTATTGTCAATGACAGGAACGACTGGAACCGGCTGCAGATCCGGTTCCTGGAAAATCATCACTACTTTACCCAGACGGCGATCCGCAACCGGAAAGCCAAAAAGGACGAACACCTGCAGTATATTAAAGCGCAGCTCAATAATGAATAAGGTACATCATTCTTCTCCGGCTTCCATCATACAGGATACGGTCTATCTCATACTCGGCATTCTTTCGGCCAGCTTGGGCCTTAAGAGCTTCCTGGTGCCCAATCACTTCCTCGACGGCGGTCTTACCGGTACTTCGCTGCTCCTGCATGAAGTGTTTCACTGGCCCTTAGGTATTGTGCTCATCCTGATCAATATTCCTTTTATTATTATGGGCGCATTGCAGGTGGGCAAGCATTTTGCGATCCGTACCTCGCTGGCGGTGATCGGTATTGCGCTGTGCCTTCAATTTGTACACTTTCCCGAGATCACGCACGACAAGCTGCTGGTGGCTATTTTTGGCGGTTTCTTCCTGGGCCTGGGTATTGGCCTGTCTATGCGTGGGGGAGGTGCGATAGATGGTATCGAGGTGCTGGCGCTGTTCACGCTGAGACGAAGCAGTTTCAGTATTACGGAAATTATACTGGGGATGAATATCATCATTTTCCTGATAGCAGGTATCTATATGCGCTTTGAAGTAGCCTTATATGCTATGCTGACCTATTATGTTGCCAGCCAGACCACCAAGTATGTGATCGAAGGGATAGAAGCGTATACCGGTGTAACCATTATATCGGCCGAGAGCGAGGAGATCAAGAAGGCGCTGGTAATGTCGATGGGCCGGGGAATTACGATCTACAAAGGTGAGCGTGGCTTTATGAAAGAAAATTTTGAATTCAGTAATGATGTTGATATTGTTTTCACCATTATTACCCGCCTGGAAGTGCGCCGCCTGAAGAACCTGGTAGCGGATATCGATCCCAAAGCTTTCGTCTTTACCCATACCATCAGGGAAGCCTCAGGCGGTATCCTGAAGAAGATCGTGAAGCATTAGGATATTGCCGGTAATGAATGGAGCAGCGGGAATAAAGTCCTTCCAGCTGCTCTTTTTATTTGCGCCTGCCTTTAAGAATATGGTTGGCTCAGGCGCCTGATGATCTCTACCCGCTTGCGCCGGGCGATCTCGATTTCTACACCGTTTGCGAGCACAAGAAACCCGCCGTCCTTATGCGATATTTTATCGATACAGCTTACATTCACCAGGTAGCTTTTATGAGGCCTCAGGAATGTGCGGGCGGGTAGATCACCTTCCAGTTCGCCTATGTTACGGGTTAAGGTAAAGGATCGCTGATCGGCGAGCACAATATGTGAATAGCGGCCCTGCGCTTTTACGTACATGATTTTTTCCGGTTCTACAAACAAGGTATTGTCCTTGTCACTCAATTTTATCAGCCGGCGGCGGAGCGGAGTAGCGGCCTGCTCATTGTCATACAGCTGCAGATAACGGGCCATAGCATGCTGCAGGTCTTCGGGGTCTACGGGTTTCAGCAAGTAGTCAAATGCGTTTACCTTAAAGGCGTTGAGGCTATAGTCGGGGTAAGCCGTGATAAAAATAACTTTCGTCTGCATCGGATCAATTTCGCTTGCCAGTTCGATGCCGCTTCCGCCCGGCATGGCAATGTCCAGGAACGCTATGGCCGGCCTGTGCCGCCTGACCGCTCTGAGGCCTTCCAGCAAGGTATAACAGCTGCATAGCACCCTGAAACGGGGACAATACAGCTTCAGCAATCGCTCCAGCACTTCGGTGGCCGAAGGCTCGTCGTCGATAAGAATACAATCAATCGTCATTTTTGAAGGGTATTATGAGTCTTACCAAAGTGCCGGCGGCATTGCCTTGCTCATCCGACTTGTCCATTATCTCAAAATAATAGGGACTGCCAAGCGATCGTGCCAACAATTGCAGGCGTGTCGTATTAATGTTCGTGGCGAGTGAGCGGTGCGCCGGCTCCCGGCTAAGTGTAGCGGCTCTTTGCCGGCCAATGCCATCGTCTTCTACTTCACAAAACAACAGCTGCTCTTTCCGGTACAGCCGGAGTGTGATCGTACCACCGCCTTCCTTATGCAGTATACCGTGCCGTATCGCATTCTCCAGGAAAGGTTGTATCAGTAGGGGAGGGACAAGCATATGGCGGGTTTCCAGGCCGGGTTGTATTATTGTTGTGTATTGTACTTTCTTCCCAAAGCGTTCCTGCTCCAACAGCATATAAATGTGGAGCAATTCAATTTCCTGATGCAGGGAAATAAATGTTTCCCGGCTGTATTCCAGGCCCAGGCGCATAAGCTTGGCAAACTTGGATACGAATGATACGGCCCGTTCTTTATCTTCCCTGAGTATGTACTTCTGAATGCTGTTCATGGAGTTGAACAGGAAGTGCGGATTGATCTGGTTCATGAGCGCCTTTTGCTGGTAATCCAGCATGAGCTTTTCGTTGGCGGTCCTGCGCCGGAGTCCCTTCATCCTGGCCTGTTGGAGCAATATGATGGCGAGCGCCACAACGGCAACGCAGCCGGCGATGAACCACCCTGTTTTCCAGAACGGCGCAGCAATGCGTACCGGCAATAGCAAGGGTGTCTTGCTCCACTGTCCAGAGCTGTTGCATGCCTGTATGATCAGCTGATAATTGCCCGGTTTCAGGGAAGAAAGGGATAACTGGGGCTCCCGCACATACACCCAATTCCCACTGCCATCGGTATTTTTCAGGCGGTACCGGTACAATACCTTGCCCTGCATTTTGGGAATAATGGACAGGTAAGAGATACGGAGGTTATTGTCCCTGGCGCCAAGCCGGGTCAAGGCCTGTGGCGGTACTGCCCGGTCGTTGATATATACCGCCCGAAGCAGCATTTCAGCATCATGGCCGATCACTGTGCTACGCCTGTCGAGCCTGGTAAGTCCCAAATGAGAGGTCATGTAGACCGTATTCCCGTCAACGTGCACCTGCTTGATATCTGCTGCCGGTATGCCATCGTCGGTGGTATAGTTAAGGATGTCGTATTTTCCTGCCGCGTTTCGCTTCAATCTGGAAAGTCCTTTGTTGCCTGCGAGCCATATCGCACCGTCAGGGGCGAGGGCGGCATCGTTGATCACATCGGAAGGAAGTCCCCGGCTTTTGCCAATCCGTTCCAGCCTTCCACTAATAAGGTCGTAGAGCAGCAGACCCTTCCCTATAGTCGATAAGATTAATGTACGTCCGCCGGTACACTCGATATCATTGATCCTTTCTGTTGCGTAGGTAGTTCCGTTAAGTGCAGGCTTTAATACGCCCTGACTGTAATAGCACAAGCCTTTCAATGTTCCGATAAAAATGCTATCCCCGGTTAAGCGAAGCATACATTGTATCTGAGGCTCCTTTTGGCTCAGCTTCGTATCATGCCACTTTCCTTGCCCGCCTTCCGGGTAACAATAGGATAGCGCACCATAGTACCCGCAGAGGTATCCCTTCCTGTAGGCAACGACGCCATTGCCCGTGGCGACCGGCAGGTAGCGGACCTCTCGCCGGTAGGCAGGATCGATAAGATCGGTCCGGCCGGTTAGTAGATAACGATGTACGGTGTCGTAATAGAGGTGTCCGTAAATCGACGAGCGTGCCGGAGAAAAGATGCGGACCGGTTGTTTACCTCCGGTGATGCAATAGATCGATCCATTCTCGAGACCGGCAAATACCTTGCCCCTGTAGTCCCCGCAGAGCGCATATACCAGTGTGCTTTCCCCGGGTGGATCATCCCTGAGATCGTAAACGCTGAAGTCGGGGTTCGCGCAATAAAGCACCCCCTTGTCGAGTGTAGAGACCCAGATACCACCTTCCCTGTCCCTGATGACTTTGTTGACGCGATAGCCTCTTAAATGACAATAACGGTTGTCGGGACGGAAAGGCTCGTTGGGAGCGTACCGGTAGAAGCCCTTAAGAGATATAGCGTACAAGCTGGAATCGGCGGTTTCGGAGAAGGAGACGATATCGTTGGTTACATATTGCTGTATCAGACCTTTTTTATTGAAGATCCGCACCACGCCCGATAGCGTTACGATCAGGTCGCCGTTGCGTCGCTTCAGCGCATCTATCCTGTAGGCTCCGTGAGACCAGCCTTTTTGGTAAAAAACGTACCTGCGATTATAATCAACCAGTGTAAGTCCGCTGGTCTTTTTAGTTCCGAAGCACACTATGTTATCCTTTACGGCAACCACATCCTGAAGGCTATCGCCAGGGTATAATTCCCTTATCTTTCCCTGCTGCAGCCGCAGCACACTGCTCCCTGTATAGCCGACATCCACATAATCTTTCCCTGCTGATATAGAAAGGGGAAAGCTGGCATGCCGGATATGTTTCAGTATCGCCTTGTTTTCCGGAGCCTGGTATATCTTACCGTTCTCAAAATAGGATAGGGTACCGGGCATTTCGCCAAACCATATCTTGCCATCGGGGCCCTCGCATATTCTGAAGACAACATTGTTCGAAAGCCCTTCGGCGGTAGTGAACGACTCGAAAGAATAGCCGTCGAATCGGGCTACGCCACGATCGGTAGCAACCCATATATAGCCTTTCCGGTCCTGGAGTATATCGTAAACCTCGGTGCTGGGCAAGCCTTGCTCGGCAGTATACTGCCGGAACGACCAGGTCTGCGCCTGTAGTAGCCCCGGCAGGAGCAGCAGGATAAGGGTATAGGTATTCACAACAATGCCTGTCCGGCGTTTGATCAACCTAATATAAATACTTACAGGGAGAATATCATCATTCCTGCATCATTGTGTTGCGATAGCAACCGTTGGTTATTGAATACGACCGTTGCTTACAGAGAGGCGGCCGTTCCCTACTCTTTACCCGCTACGCGCTTTATCCGTATTTCCTTTACAGCAATATAGGGGATAGATAATACCCTTTTTTATGTTCATCTCTTAAAACCAGTTTATGAAAAAGCAAAAGATTGCCTTGAAAAAACTTGACCTGAACAAGACCCGCATCCTTGCCTTACCCATGCAGGGACAAATGCTAGGCGGCGGCGCCAGCGATTCCTGTGAAGCTTGTCCCGGTGTTACCGTTAATTTTACATGTCCCATGCCCACCTTGAAGCCAAGCTGCAACGGGTGCCCGGCCGTTAGCGTTAACTTCCAGTGCCCTATGCCCACCCTGGCGCCCGGGTGCATGACCAGCCCGCCTAATTGCTGATCAATGAAGCGGCAATGAAAAGAGGAGCGATCACCGCTCCTCTTCATTTTTGCTTTATCTTCTCAGGCGCCTTAATACAGGCTGTATATCTCCATAATATCCTTCAGTATCTTATCGAAATCGATCTTCAGGTCGATCAACTTGCCGGTACGGATGTCGAATACCCAGCCATGCACCCGTAGCCCTCTTTCTTTATAGGCTTCCTGCACGGCGGCAGTCTTGATCAGGTTTACGCACTGCTCCTGCACATTGAGCTCGACCAGCCGGTCGTAGCGTTTGCCTTCATCGGTAATGGCATTCAGTTCATCCTTATGGAGGCGGTACACATCCCGTATACTGCGCAGCCAGGGGTTAAGAATACCCATATCGGCGGGCTGCATCGCTGCCTTCACACCGCCGCAGTTATAGTGTCCGCATACGACCACATGGTTCACCTTAAGATGGCGTACGGCATAGTTCAATACCGACATCACGCTCAGGTCCACATTGTTGACCAGGTTGGCGATATTGCGGTGCACAAAGGCCTCGCCGGGCTGAAGGCCCATAATGTCCTCTGCCGTCACCCGGCTGTCGGAACAGCCGATGTACAGCAGCTCGGGCGTTTGTCCCTGTGCCAGGTGCTCGAAATAGGCAGGGTCGGCCTCCAGCTTTTCCCTGATCCATTGCTCGTTGTTCCGGAAAACGGTTTCTATGTTCATAGGCTGTGTATAAAAGTATAGCCAAATGTAAGGAGATATGGCCATAAATAGAGGGCCATATCCACTGGGGAGCAATGGCGCCGCCGGGGATGCATCACAATTTAATTCCGTTGTTTACGCCTGTTTTGACCGGTCAATGCGTACCTTTATACTTTAAGGTGCCCGGAATACAAGCGGGGAGCCATTTTCAATATATAAAGCTATGTCAAATAAGAAGAATCATAAACAACATATACCAAAGAAGCAGAAGGCAAAAGCAAAAGCGGGCGGCAAGATCGTAGTGGGTAAGCTGGATATATCCCGGGCAGGATTGGGATTTGTAGCTGTGCCCGGAGAGGAGCAGGACGTGCTCGTACGACCCGACGATATGCTCAACGCCTTTAACGGGGATGAGGTAAAAGTGCGGATCACCTATGTATCGGGCAAAGGACGGCCCGAAGGCGTGATCACCGAGGTGGTGAAAAGAATACAAACCGAGTTTACAGGCAAGCTGGATGTGAGCGACAAATTTGCGTTCCTGCTGCCCGATAACCAGAAAGTGCGCACCGACATCTTTATCCCGCTGCAGGCACTCAATGGCGGCCGCAACGGCGAACGGGCCATTGCCCGGGTGGTGGAATGGCCCTCGGGCTCCAAGAACCCCGTTGGAGAGGTAGTAGAGGTGCTGACCAACGAACGGGAGAACGAGATCGCTATGAAAAGTATCCTCACCGAGGCCGGTTTCCCGCTCCGCTTTTCGGATGATGCCCTGGAAGAAGCCGCCCGCATTCCCGATGTGCTGGATAGCGCCGAGATCAAAAAGCGGAAAGATTGCCGCGATGTGCTCACCTTCACCATAGATCCTGTAGACGCCAAGGATTTTGACGATGCCATCTCTATACGGCCGCTTAAAGGCGGGTATTACGAAGTAGGCGTGCATATCGCCGATGTGAGCTACTATGTGCCTCCCGATACAGAGCTGGATAAGGAAGCATACGAAAGGGCGACTTCGGTATACCTGCCCGACAGGGTGCTGCCGATGCTGCCCGAGCATATATCCAACGTTTTGTGCTCGCTGAGGCCACATGAGGATAAGTTTACTTTTTCTGCTATTTTCCAGATCAATAAAGAAGCCAAGATCAAGCAATACTGGATCGGGCGTACGGTGATCCACTCCGACCGCCGCTTTACCTACGAGGAAGCCCAACAGGTGATCGAAACAGGGCAGGGAGACCATGCCGAAGCAGTATTGCTGCTGCATGAGATCTCGCAGAAGCTGCGTACGGAGCGCTTTAAGAAGGGCGCGATCAATTTCTCCTCGCAGGAGGTCCGGTTTAAGCTCGATGAAAATGGTGTTCCTATTGGTCTCGAGATCAAGGAGAGCAAGGAGGCCAACCAACTGATCGAAGAGCTGATGCTGCTGGCCAATAAGACGGTGGCAGGCTTTGTGGAAAAAAGAACGGTAAACAATAGTCCCATACCGTTCCCTTATCGTGTGCATGATGTGCCCAACGAGGACAAGCTCGCGGTGTTTGCCGCCTTTGCTTCCCGCTTCGGCTATAAGTTCAACCTCAATGACCCCGATAAGATTGCCCGCTCCTTCAACGAAATGCTGGCCAATGTGCAGGGAAAGCCGGAGCAGCATGTGCTGGAGCAATTGGGCATCCGTACCATGGCCAAAGCTATTTATACGACCGATAATATAGGCCACTACGGCCTGGGCTTTGACAGCTATTGCCACTTTACATCGCCTATACGCCGCTATCCCGATGTGATGGTGCATCGCATCGTACAGCAATGCATCGAGGAAAAAGTAAAGGTGGACAAAAAGATGGAAACCAAATGCCGTCATTGCAGCGACCAGGAGCGTAAGGCTATGGAAGCCGAGCGTTCGGCCAACAAGTACAAGCAGGTGGAATATATGCAGCAGTTTATCGGCGATGTTTTCGATGCGGTCATCAGTGGCGTATCTACCTTCGGCTTCTGGGCCGAAACGGTGGCGCATAAATGCGAAGGCCTGGTCTCTGTCGCCGACCTTGCCGACCTGGATGAATTCACCTTCCTGGAGTCGGATTACGCCCTGGTGGGGCTTCATACCGGCCGGCGGTTCCGTATCGGCGATAAGGTGCAGATACAAGTAACAGCGGCAAGCCTCGAAAAACGGCAGATCGATTTTGGCTATGTACCCGACAAGCCCGTAAAGGAAAACAAGGCCAAAAGCAGCAGGCAAAAGAAGACGCCGGCTGCGCCCAAGGCAACAGCAGCACCAAAAACAAGAAATAGTAAAAAAAAGTAAATGGGAAATAAGGGTTTTTGATCCTGTGGTTTATCTTGTAAGTGAAAGGGTAATTTTTACTTTAAAAAAATTAGAGAAAATAAAAATTATCATTACATTTACTCCCATTCTGAAAAACGTATTATTGAAATGAAAAAATTACTCCTTGCTGGTATTGCCTGTGCTCTGGTTTTTGCTGCCTGTCAGAAAAAAGAAGATACAGATCCGATAGATGTTTCCAAAACGACTTATCTGAAAAGCGGCAAGTGGCAGCTGAAATACCTGACCTGGTTGCCCGATATCGGCGATACCATGGGAGTACCTGTAGACCAATATACCCCGCTGCCAGGCTGCAAGAAGGATGATTTTTACATTTTTACCTCAATCAACCGGGCGACCTTTTTCGAAGGGGATACAAAATGTAACGTAGCCGATCCTGACAGTGTTGCATTGGGTTATGCGCTGACCAACGATGACAAGCATCTGGAGCTGTACGGCAATCCCGACGATGAGACGCACAATACCGTCCTTGCCGGAGATATGACCTATCCTTCGATAGATACCTTCGTGATCACCTATCTGAAGACCAACCCGATCGATACGACCAAGACTTCCCGTTATACAGAGAAATACGTTAAACTCCCTTAGCACAATCCATTCATTCTGCCGATTAGCGATATTGAAAGCCGGAACATTCCGGCTTTTTTGCGTTTTTATGCCGTATGGGACCAGCGTATAAAGCGGCAACCCGAGTCCTGTGTACGGTAGACATAACCAAGATTAGCCAAAAGCGGGCCTGTTAGATCATCTTCAAAGTCTTATAGGTACAGGCTTTCCTCCTTGCGCCCCAAGCATTATTCCTGCACAGCGCGAATCATCTTCCCATACCCTCCTGCTATAGCAACCCACAAGTATGTCAGGATTGGCATTCTGGCCATCTCTTCTGTTGTATTGCATCGGCCCGCACATTGCCCGCAATCTCGCCCCGGAAGGAAAAATTATCACAAATAATCTGCTTACATGTATCATGTATGTGCCGCCATTTACTGACACGGATCATTGCTTCATCTCAATATGAATAATTGATTTTGCTTTGATATTTAAAATAATAAAGCTGGTCGCCGCAATCCCAGTTCTCTGTTTTCATTGTTGTAAATTGAGAATATATAATGCGTAGCTACATTTTTATGTATTATTTTATGAATTCTGAAGTTTATTTTTGTAATGCTAATCAAGCCTTGACATTTAAAAATGTTCCCAGCGGCTAAAGTGCCAGTTGCAGGCCGGATGCGGAAGGGGCGCCCTTTTATTACGAAAATAAATGCTAAACATACCTATATCATGAAGCAACTTTATTCAATTGCCTTTGCCTTGTTGGGATTGTTGTGGCGCAATGATGACCTGTTTGCACAAATAGCCGCAGCCTGTAATCCTACCTTTTCTGTCGGATGCTCCGGCTACCGCATCTATAATTTTACCTATGCAGGCATCAACAACTCGCCCACTACGGCCAACTGTGGGGTATCGAACTACCTGTCGCAAGTAGCCACAGTAACAGCCGGCGTCCCAACACCGTACTCTTTGCAAATGGGGCTATGGATGAACTATGCCATTTATGCTGATTTTGATAATAACGGCAATTTCAACGGAGCGAATGAACTCTTGTTTGCCTCCGGAGGAGCTCCGCCCTGGAATGCAGGCGGCATGGTCTCTGTCAGCGGGAATCTATTGACTATACCAGCCACGGTGGCGCCGGGGAGTTACCGGTTAAGGGTGCTTGGTGTATGGACAGGCCCCACGTTACTTGCCGGAATGGCCTGTAATTCCTTTTCCCTTGCGGGCGGCGGTAATTTTCATGACTATACCCTGGCTGTAGTGCCGCCTTGCGCGGCTCCGGCGGCGCCTGTTGCTACTGCTGTCAGCAGATGTGGGCCGGGCAGCATAACCCTGACCGCTACGGCCGCTGCGGGCACTACGATCAACTGGTATAGCACGGCAACGGGCGGAACCCCTTTGGCTACAGGCAACAGCTATACCGTACCATTGGTTGCGGCGAGCACGACTTACTATGCTGCCGCAGCGATCAATGCCGCTTGTATCAGTACCAGGACTGCCGTTCCGGTAACTATTTTGCAACTGCCACAGGTGAATCTTGGTAATGATACAACGATATGCCCGGGCGTAACGCAAACACTGCTTGCCGGCCCAATGGGAAATACCTACGCCTGGAATACGGGCGCCGGCACTCCGGGCATTCCTGTCAATGTGCCGGGCAACTACTCTGTGCTGGTTACTGCCGCTAATGGTTGCACTGCTTCCGATGCCATCCAGATAAACGCGGGACAAGTTCCAGTGAATGTCTTACCAGGTGCTGTTGACCTGTGTGCCGGCAGTACGACCGTTCTCAATGCAGGAAATGCGGGTTGCACCTTCCTATGGACACCCGGTAGCAGCACAACACAAGCGATAACCGTAAGTGCCGGAGGCAGCTATTCGGTAAGCATCAAAAGCCCGGATGGTTGTACGATCAACGGCGTTACCCATGTCGTTTTAAGGCCGCTGCCCTTACCGGCCCTAAGGGCAGATACCAGCATCTGTGAAGGGGATACGATTGTGCTGGACGCAGGCAATCCGGGCTATAGCTACAACTGGAATACGGGTAGCACTGCGCGTACCATCAATGCTGCAGACTCCGGTTCCTATATCGTGACTATTGTTTCTCCATTCAATTGCCACATCAGGGACAGGGACAGCACCCACATTGCTTTCCAGCCGGCGCCGTATGTAGAAGGCTTTAACTTTGTCCCCTTGTTCTATGAAGCATTGGGAAAAGTAAAATTCTACCCGCTTGTACCTTCCGATGTATTGACGTACCAATGGGACTTCGGCGATAACACACCTTCTTCGTTCCTGCAGGAGCCCGTTCATCAATTTGCCCTGCCGGGATCCTATGAAGTGCAGCTCAAGGTTAGCAATAACTGTTCGGACTATACTGTGAAACAGTCTATCTATGTGACGCACACTACTGTGGTCCTGTCTACGGGAAGCGCTGGTGGCGGAATAGTTGTTTATCCTAATCCTGCTAAAGATTTTATGGAAATAACAGTCACCGGCAACCAACGTTCGCTGGCCGGCGTCTCTTTATATAACTTATCCGGCACAATCTTGCTACAGCAAAAGATAAACGGAACACAAATAAGATTACCGTTGGCGCCGTATCCGGCAGGTCTGTATCTGCTCAAAATACAGACGAGTAAGGGGAATATAGTGAGCAAGATACAGATAGAAAAGTAAGCCTTTAGTTATAGGGTTGCGTAGTATAAAGCGGATGATTTGGTGCAGCGTTTCTGTCGAAGCCAGCCATTGCTATAAATCCGGGATAGTCGGATAAAAATAATACTCATCTGCAAAGGATGAGTATTATTTACTTTTAGTTATGTCTGGAGCGGCCTGTCTGATGAATCAGGCCTTAACGTTTCGCTTCGGTTATTCATCGTCGCTGTCATAAAACAGCTGGTCTGCTTTGGCTTTTGCTATCTTTTTGCCGTAGGCGATACGGGTGATCACGACAAAGAGCACAGGGACAATAAAGATCGCCAGCAAGGTGGCTGCGAGCATACCGCCCAGCACCGTCCAGCCGATCGTTTGCCTGGA
Source organism: Taibaiella koreensis (assembly GCF_003545715.1). GTDB lineage: Bacteria > Bacteroidota > Bacteroidia > Chitinophagales > Chitinophagaceae > Taibaiella > Taibaiella koreensis. The sequence continues at coordinate 199,735 of NZ_QVNU01000005.1, read as the reverse complement.
TATGGCGCCCGCACCGGAAGAGAACACCAGCGGCAGAATACCGAGGATAAAGGCCATGGAAGTCATGATGATCGGGCGCAGACGCAGTTTTACCGCATCCAGCGTCGCCGGTACCACCGCAATACCATGATCCACGCGCTCTTTGGCAAATTCCACGATCAGGATCGCATTCTTTGCTGCCAGACCGATGAGCGTGATCAACCCGATCTGGGCGTACACGTTATTGGTCAGCTTGGGCAGGAAGAACAGCGTCAGTATCGCACCGAAGGCCCCGATAGGCACAGCCAGCAATACCGAGAAAGGTATGGACCAGCTTTCGTATAAAGCCGCCAGGAACAGGAATACAAAAACAATAGACAAGGAGAAGATGATCACCGTGCTGCTGCCCGACAATATTTCTTCCCTGGACATACCGGCAAATTCATAGCCATATCCTTCAGGAAGTGTTTTGGCCACTTCCTTCAATGCTTCGATAGCCTGTCCGCTACTATAACCGGGCGCCGCATTACCATTGATCTCCGCATTACGGAAGATATTGAAGTGCGATAATACAGGAGCATTTTCAATAATCCTGTAAGAGGTCAAAGCGCTCAGCGGGACCATAGTGCCACTGCTGTTTTTTACGTAGTATTTACCCAGGTCCTTAATGTCTCCCCTGTATGCTTCGTCTGCCTGAGCCACTACGCGGAAGTTACGGCCGTAGGTGGTGAAGTCGTTGATATAAGAACTACCCAGGAAGGTTTGCAAAGTCTGGTATACGTCGGCAATGTTCACGCCAAGCTTTTTGGCCAGCTCACGGTCTACATCCACCTGGTAAGCGGGCGTCTTGGCCGTAAAGAAGGAAAATACGCCTTTCAATTCCGGACGCTTATTGGCCTCCATTACAAAATTGTTCACTACGTTTTCAAACTGCTTTACATCGTCTGTGCTTGACCTTTGCTGCAGTTCGAAAGTAAAGCCACCTGTCTGGCCCAGGCCCGGGATAGCCGGCGGCGAGATCACCAATACCCTGGCGGCTTTGATCGACTGGAATTTCTTATTCAACGTTTCCATCAGGCTTTGCAGCTGGAGGGATTTGTCTTCGCGTTCATCCCAGGGATCCAGCTGTGCAAAGACGGTGCCCGCATTGGGCTTGGTGGAAAAGGTAATAACGTTGAGGCCACCGAGACCGGCGTAGTGTTTTACCCCTTTTGTCTCCTTCAGAATATTCATGATCGTATCCAGCACCGCAATGCTTCTTGTGGTAGAAGACGACTCCGGCAGTTCGTAGGTAATGTAAACGCGACCTTCGTCTTCTGTAGGGATAAAGCCCGTCGGCTTGGATTTGAACAGAAATACGGTGCCGACTATAATGCACAGCAGCACAATCAACGCATAACGGGCGCCTTTGATCGTGCGGCGAACGCCAATCGTATACTTAAGGCTCACTCTACGGAACCACTCATTAAACAAGTAGAAGAACTTGTTCAGTCCCCTGGACTCTTTACGCACCTCACTGGGCTTCAGCAACAGGGAACAGAGTGCCGGCGTAAGCGTAAGGGCTACGAAAGCCGAGATCAGCACCGATACGGCAATGGTAATGGCAAACTGCTGGTACAGCCTACCTACCAGGCCGGGTATAAAGCCAACCGGCACAAACACCGCGGCCAGGATAAGCGCAATAGCAATAACCGGGGCCGAAATGTCTTTCATGGCCTTGCGGGTGGCTTCTTTGGCCGATATCCGTTCGTGATCGATATAGTGCTGCACCGCTTCCACCACCACGATGGCATCATCCACCACAATACCGATGGCCAGCACGAAGCCAAACATGGTAAGGGTATTGATGGTAAAGCCTAAGGGAATAAAGAAGATAAAAGTACCCAGGATAGATACGGGAATCGCCAGTACAGGAATAAGCGTTGCTCTCCAGTTTTGCAGGAACAGGAACACCACCAGCGTTACGAGCAGCAAGGCTTCCACCAGGGTATGCACCACTTCTGAAATAGATACGCGCACAACAGAAACAGATTCAAACGGAACTACGTATTCGATGTCCTTCGGAAAAGATTTTTTCAGCTCTTCCATCTTTTCGGTAATGCCTTTGGCCGTTTCCAGCGCATTGCTTCCGGGCGCCTGGTATACCAGCAGATAAGAGGCCCTTTTGCCATCCACAAAGGAGTTGCTGGCATAGGAGAACTTGCCCAGCTGCACGCGGGCTATATCTCTGAGGTATACGATATTTCCTTTGGAAGGATCGTTGCGTACGATCACATCTTCAAACTGCTTTACGGTGCTCAGGCGGCTATTGGTAAATACGGAAAATTCAAAGGTCTGGGCAGTCTGCTGAGGCGGGGCGCCTACAGAGCCGGCTGCCAGCTGCAGGTTCTGTTCCTGTAAGGCATTGGTCACATCAGACGCGCTCATACCCAGCTGGGCCATCTTTACGGGATCAAGCCATACACGCATACTGAAGTCATCGGCACGGGTAAAGATATCGCCCACACCTTTAACACGCAGCAAGGCGTCTTTAATAAAGATATTGGTATAGTTGTCGGTAAACGTAACATCGTGGGTGCCCTTGGGCGAGTACATGGCCACCAGCATCAGGATGCTGGGGTTACGCTTTCTGGTGGTAAGCCCGAGGCGCTTTACCTGGTCGGGCAGGGTAGGCTGCGCAATGCTCACCCGGTTCTGCACGTCCAGCGTTGCCACATTAATATCGGTACCCAGGTCAAAGTTCACGGTAATGGTACTGCGACCGTCACTGGTACTGGTGCTGGCCATATAGGTCATGCCCGGCGTACCATTGATCTGCGTTTCAATAGGCGTGGTGGTGGTCTGTTCCACCGTAAGGGCGTCGGCGCCGGTAAAGGAGCCCGTAACCTGCACTGTAGGCGGTGTAATCTCCGGATACTGTCCTATAGGCAGGTTGATAATAGCAATAATACCCACCAAAGCGATTACCAGGGAGATCACGATGGCTGTGACCGGGCGTTTAATAAAAGTTTCTGCGATCATCTTTTTATTATTTTGTTGCAGCAATCGAAATCTGCTGCAGTCAGGATCATCTGTTGGTTTCTTGTATTGTGTTTGCCTTAATAGATTATCCGATACTTAGCCCTTTTTTCCGGCAGCCGCAGCTTTAGCCTGTTTTGCCATAGTGGCACTGTCGGAAGCCTGTATTTTGGCCCCTTCTTTTACCCGTTGCAAGCCTTCCTTCACGATCTTCTCGCCGGGCTGTAATCCTTCTTTCACGATCACCTGATTCCCGATCGCCTGGCCGAGCTTTACTTTAAGCTGGGTAACCGTATTGCTGTCCGTGACGGCGTATACAAAATATTCGCCCATTTGCTCTATTACCGCTTTGTTCGGGATCAGCATTGCCTGCTCTCCGCCGTTATGGTATACTCTTACCGTGGCACTCATACCCGGCCGCAGCTGTTTGGCCGCATTGGGAAAAGCCAGGCGCACCCTTATCGTTCCTGTCTGCGCATCAACCGCACGATCTATAGAAGCTACTGTGCCTGTCGCTGCGTATTCTGTCTGATCGGCCAGCAATATCGTAAACAGGGAATCTTTCGCCCCATCTTTGCCATTCTGCAAAGCAGTAAAAGCCGGGAGGTCTTTCTGATCCAGGAAAAAATCAACAGCGACCGGATCGTCTGTTGATATCGTATTCAGCAGGGTCGATCCGGGCGATACCGAAGCGCCCAGCTTTACCTGGGAAATACCGATCGTACCGCTGAACGGTGCAACTATGCTGGAATATTTCAGGTTGGTCTGCACGCTTCTTACGCCGGCTTCAGCCGCACGTACCTGCATTTTGGCGCTTTCCAGGTCGGCCAGCGCGTGGTCGAGTACCTGCTTTGCGATCGCGTCCTTCTTGTCCAGGGCAGTATAGCGGTCTGCATCCTGCTGGGCTTTGCTCAGGTTGGCTTTGGATACGGCCAGGTTAGCCTGGGCTTGGTTTACACCCGCCTGGTATGCCTGCTGGTCAATGGTATAGAGCAGTTGCCCCTGGCTTACATGCTGTCCATCTTTAAAATGTATACCGGTAATGTAACCGGATACCTGCGGCCGTAATTCTACCTCATTTAAAGCAGTGACCGTTGCCGGGTACTCTTCGTGGTAAGCAGCGGCGCCTTCCCTTACCGTATCCACCTCTACAGAAGCGGGTGGCGGCGGTGGCGGTGTATTGTTTTTGCCACCGCAGGAAGCCAGAACCAATGCGGCGCCCAGGAACACGGGCAGGGATATATAAGCGGAACGTTTCATAATATGTTGTTTTGTTTTCAGTTCAGAGAAAAGGAGATTAATGTACCTGTACTACACCCAGCGCGCGCTCCAGGTCGAGCTTGCTGCCCAGCAGCTGGTAGAGGGCGTTGCTGTAGTTCAGTTCGGCCGTCCGCAAATCAGTTTGGGCCGTGATCACTTCCAGGTAAGCCTTAATGCCGGAACGGTATTGCAGCTCGATGGTATTGAATACTTCCTGGGCGATCGCCACATTCTGCCGGAGCGTGTAAAAATCGTTGAGGTAACCCTTATAGGCAGCCATCGCCTGGCTCACCTCTGTACTGATGCTGTTACGCATCTGCTCCAGGTCGTAGTTAACACGATCCGATTGCAGCTTGGCCTGCTTCATGTTCTGTACTCGCTTGAATCCCTGGAACAGCGGAATGCCTACCCTCAGGCCCGCAAAGGAGTTGGGGTAGTTATCGCGGTACAACTTGTCTAAGTCATTGTTCAGGTAGTTCAGGTTGTAGTTGCCATAAGCCTGCACGGTAGGAATGAACTGCCATTTGTAATAATTGTAGTTGATGTCCTGCAGGCGCTTCTGGGTTTCCAGTTGTTGGTACTCCACGCGGTTACGGGCCAGGGCTGCAGCCGAGGTGTCCATAATAGCTAATGTTTCCAGCCTGGACGAATCATAGCTCAGCTGAAGCGGAATGCTGTCGGGCAGGCCCATCTGCAGCTTGAGAAAAGAGTACTTGGCTTTCAGGGCTTCCGTAGCACTTTTTTTCTGGGCCTTGGTATTGTTCAGGGCAATGGTCGCTCTCTTATAATCCACCTTATCTACAATGCCGCCTTCATATTGGTTATAAGAGTCGGTGAGGCTACGGTCGAGGCGTACGATATCCTCGTCCAGCAAACGCAACTGATCGCGGGTAAGCAACACATCGTAAAAAGCCTTGCCTACATTAACGCTCAGGTCGATCTTGGTGAGGACCACGTTCTGGGAGGCCTGCTTGCGCACTTCTTTGGCGCTGTTGCTGGCCAGCAAGGCGTCGCTGCTGAAGATATTCTGCGTAAGGCTAAACTGGCCGGCCGAGGTATTCCGCAGGCCCAGGGGAATAATCTGCCCGTTGAAATTGGATACCTGCAGCTGGAAAGCATGCTGTACGTTGTAGTCAAAACGGATCTGCGGGTACCAGTCGGCCAGCTTGCTTTTGATGCCATGCTCAGCGATACGCTGATCCAGCAAGGATTGCTGCAGCGCAGGACTGTGCTCATAAGCATACTGAAGACATTGTTCCAGGCTGAAGGTAGCCGGTGTAGCGCTTTGCTGTTGCTGTGCCTTACCTGGTGTGGTGTAAGTCATGAGCAGAAGCAGGGCTGGGATGGAATATAACTTCATCAGGATATTGGATTATTTGAACTTTTAGATACTTCAGATAGTATAATAGAAGTACCGGCCGGGCGCAAAGATACGAACTATCAAAAATTAATTAAACGTTTGTTTAAATGTTAACGGGCCTTTTTGCGCTATTCTTGTATGATAACCCAAATTTATTGACTTAAATCAGTGTGTGGTTATAAATAACGGACTTAATCTCTGTTAATTTTCAGTTATTTATAGCGGTTATTGAATTTATTGATAAACTGTATCGCGTCTGTCTATACAATACAAAAGCCGGCCCAATAGACCGGCTTTTCTGCATCTGGTTTAATCTGCCAATTATTCTTCTTCAAAAAATTCACGCAACGCTTCGAAATAGACCTCATTCCAGCCTTCCACCATATCGTCGTATGCTTCGTCTGGTATATTACTGTGGCGAAGCTCCACCGATGTACCATCCTTATGTTCATGCAACTTGATGGTAACAATTGACGGCGTTTCTTCTTCGTCGCCGAAATACCATTCCTGCACGATCTTGCTGCTTGCTTCAAATTCGAGGTTGCGGCCTTCTATGCTGCCGTCAAACAACGAGAATTCAGATCCGGGTTCTGTGCTCATTTCAGCCGCTTCGCCAGTCCACAGGCGTATCGTATGCGGTGTGGTGAGCGCCAGGTATACCGCTTCCGGCGTGGCAGGGATAATAAAATATTTCTTATAATCTTTCATATGGATTAAAGTATTACTGAGCGCTGACTACTTTATAACGGATGATCCTTTTGATAGAGGTCTCCAGCTGCCGGCTAAGCGCGTCATTGCCCGAAAGCGCCGCTACGATCTTTTTGTTCAATGCAGCAGCATCCTTAGGCATCAATACCAGGTCGATGCCTGCCTGTACGGCTTTCCAGTCTGCGTCGGGTACCTTGGCTGCCGCCTCCATGTTCAGGGCATCGGTAGTGATAATGCCTTCAAACCGAAGCTGGTTGCGCAACAGGTCGGTCACAATCACACGGGACAGGGTAGCCGGAAGACCATCGGTGTTATAGTGCTTGTTGTTCTTCACAATAATATGGCCTACCATGACGGCAACCGGTGGGGTGGCCGACTGGATAATGCTCTTAAAGGTCGGCAGTTCGGTAAGCTCGCCATCGATGAACACAGACTGCTTATGTGAGTCGCCTTTGACGGCGCCGTGACCGGGAAAATGCTTTAAAGTAGCCCCGATACCCGCCTCTTGCGATGTGGCTACGAATTGCTGCGATAAAGTGCTGATCTCTTCCGGATCGCTGCCGAAGGATCGCTTATTGATCACAGATTTATTGAGTGCGATATCCACTACCGGTGCAAAATTGAGCTGCACACCGGCTTTTTTCACTATCTCATTAATCTTCTCCGTGTTTTCCGTCACGGTTGCTGCATCCTTTTGTTCGGAGGCCGGCTTGATACCGGTAATATCGGTCCATTTGCCGGGAAGCAGGGTGGGCTCGCAATCGCAGGCAAACAGCGGCTTCAGCTTTCCTTTGGCCGCCTTTAACTGGTTAAGTTCCCGTGTCTCTTGCCTGAACTCGGTCGATTGTCCTTTAAGAAAAACGATATTGGCGGCGACATCCTGCAATACCATCGCCTTGGCAGCGCTGTAGGGGTAACCGAGCTTCTCCGAGGTGCTGCTTGCTGTCATGATCAGTTGCGCCGCCTTCTCGCGGGGGCTCAAAGAACGGAATATAGAATCAACGATCGCATTGAGCCGGGCATCGGGATGGAAAAATTGACCAGCCAGTGTTTTCCCGGCATCAGGGCTTCCGGTTGAAGCTTCTTTATCCGTCGCATCGGGTGCGCCGGCATTTCCTTTACAGGCAGCAAGCATCAGGGAGCAGAACAGCAGTTTTCTCAGCATAAAGGAATGTTTAGCGTAGTACAAATTGTCGCAGGCCGTGAAGGTAAATTGATTTTCGTTAATGAAGGAAGGACCGCCCCTATTTTAGGACGGTCCTTGTCTTTTAGCTGTGAAAATATTGTTAGCCTGAGCATCCTAGGGGACAGGGCGGTTTACCGTACAACAAATTTCAGGATCTGGCTGCCATTGATATGTGCCTGGTACATACCGGAAGACCACTGTCCGGTCAGTATCTGCACATGCTTTTCACCTTTATATTGACCCTTAAATACCAGCCTGCCGGTGCTGCTGTATATTTCGATATTCTGTATAGCATCGCTGGTAAGCGTAATGCTGCCACCGGAAGCTATGGGGTTGGGATAAAGTCTTGCAGCGGCTGCGCCTGCTTTCAGCGTGGCGATGCGCACTTCACTATAGGTATACCGGCCGTCCCGGTCTATCTGTTTAATGCGGTAATGCAGTTCCTGTGCGCCCAGAGCTGAGGCATGCTCATGTTTCAGGCTGTAAGTCGTTTCCTTATAGCTGTCGCCTGCCGCTTTTATGCTGCCCAGCTTGCTGAAATGACTGCCGTCGACGGCGTATTCCACTTCGAACCGGTCGGTGTTCCTTTCCGTTACAGTGGCCCAATGCAACAGCACGTCATTGCCCGAAGCTTCAGCTGAAAAATAGTGCCAGGTAAGTGGCAATGGCGTACCGAAGGGCAGGGTAAGCGAACCCGGGGCATCTGAGGTCAGATGGGCGTTGTCGATCGTAACGTAAGGGATAACGACGGTGGTTGCTGTGTTGCCCGAAGGGTCTACTGAAAGGGCAGCTGCCGGCTGGCCGGCGGTATTGGTCGCCACGGCAATGCCCTCTGCGGGAAATACGGCGCAATCAGAGCAGCCTGCAGGCAGGTTTGCCAGGCTGGGATAATAAGTTGTATTGCCAACAGTAAAGCGGTTGGTATTGGTGGGGAAGCCGGTAATGCGTATAGAATCGATATTGCCGTTGTTGGGATCGGTGCCACCAAAGCCGGTTGCATCGACAGGCATATAGGAGTCGGTGGTCGGTGGGTCGACTGTAGGTGCTGTTGTGGTATTGGCGGTAGGGGGTCGGTTGATGCCGAAGTCGATCCCGCTAGCACCCATATCTCCAATCGTTACCGCAGCGCTACCATCGGTAGGCGTGGCATCGGTAGCGCCTACATTTTGATACCCCGCGGGCAGCACTACCTTGATCAGGTAGTCGCCTGGTGTCAGCGTGGGAAACTGGTAATGGCCGGCAGCGTCGGTAAGCGTCGCAGAGATCAAGGTGGCCCCATCGGGTGTATACAGCCTGACCGTAGTACCAGACAGGCCTGTGCCATCGGGAACGCCGGCATCATTATCGTCATATACCGAGCCCCTCACATAGTTGATGTTTGGGCCGGCCCAGTTGCTGGTCAGCCCTGCTTTATCTGTCACAGAATAGATGGTTCCGGGAACCCCTGTATAGCCCGGCACAGGGGTGAAGGTAAGCTCGCCGGTGCTGGTATTCAGCAACCAGCTGCCTACGTTCTCCTTCGTATAGCCGATAGCGTCGTTCTGCGCGTCGAAGATAATATTGGTGATATCGGTTGATAGCGGATAGATGAGCGTAACGCTGTCCGGAGAAAGCGTGCCGCCGTTGGGGTCAATATCATTGGCCAGTATATTGGGTATCGTAAAAGAGGAACCCGGAGCGATATTGAAATAGTCATTATAAGCTGTCGGCGGTTGATTCAGGCCAAAGTCTATGTTGGTAACATCTGTACCGGCCACGGCTACCTGCGTACGGGTATCGGTTGGCGTTGCGTCGGTAGCGCTTACGGAAAAGAAACCGGAGGGAGGTACGATGGACACAACATAGCTGTTATTATCGCTTACCGTGAAGCTGTAGCTTCCCGAAGCATCGGTAACAGTACTACTGATCTGGGTATTGCCGGCAGCATTGAGCAGGTTGACCGTAATGCCGGTAAGCGGTGCTCCGTCTACGCCATTGATCATGCCATCGTTGTCGTTGCGTACGCTGCCGCTTAAGGTTGCCGCCTGTGCGAAGGCCGGGAGCAGCAAGAGCCCGGCCAGAGGTAAAAATGATCTCATGGAAAAAGGATGGATTGGATAAATAATGCACAAAGATATGCGCAGGAATAAAATTGACGCTATGTATTTGACTACTGTGTATTTTCCGTTTATATCCTCTGGTCATGGATTGATAAATGTGCATATAGTCTGATGCTTTCCTTTGAAAAGCATCCGGTACCGGGGAGAATGGCTTACTGGATGTGCGGGTTATGCCATCGCTGAAGGCTCTCTATAAATAGAAAGAAGCTGCCTCAAAGGGGCAGCTCCTGCTCAATATAAAACAAGAAACGAAAAAGCTTATTTTTTCTGTGCGTCGATAACCCTTTGCACGTCGCGCCAATCGTAATAATGGAATACCTTACCGTTGCTCATGGCCACGAAAAGTCCTTTCGGAAATGCCCTGCCCAGGTTCACTGCGGTTACATCGGATCCATCGCTTTCAATGGTCGATACCGGGATCTCGGCCAGGAGGGGATGCGCATGGGCATTGCCCTTGCTACCTTCCCGGGGATAGACCATAAAGCTGTTCTTCTGCTGGTTGGACACCAGGATATAACCGGTGGCGCCGGATGCAGGATAGATCGAAATGCCCTCATGATCGGAAACGAAGCCGGCCGTAGCAAATAAGGCAAGCTCTGTATTTCCTTTGCCGGGGTCGGCCTCGTACTTATGTACGCCGCATTGCTCGTCGGAATAATAGACATAGCCAAGGGCATTGTCCACGGCTATGGATTCGATCTCTTTTTTACCGCTGTATTTACCAAACTGCCTTACCCGTGTGGCTTTTACAGCACCGCTGCCATCATCTTCCAGCCGGTACTGCCACAGGTAACCGTCGGCGGGCCCCGATTTACGGCCGACAATAGCGAAGATCGCTTTGTCGGAAGGACGGGTATATAAGGCGATGCCCATAGGGCCGCGCGCCGCTTCACCGCTAAAGACTTCTATGCCGCCGTCATCTACAGGTTTCATATCGGGCAGGCTGAAGATACGGAGCCTATTGGTTTCTCTTTCCGTCGCTACGGCGATATCCGTGGGTTTGCCGTTCAATGGCAGGCCATAAGCGATGTCTACATTATTGGGGCGCTTGAGACCAGTCACCTTATTTACGATCTTGCCGCGCAGGTCAAATACATACAAGCCGCCATCGGTATCCTTGTCTGTGCCTATGATCAGGCTGCGGGCCGTATCGGCGGCATTGATCCATATGGCAGGATCGTCGGTGTCGTATCCAACAGGATCGGTCACAATACTTGGTTTGATCGCCTGAGAAGCTACCGGTGCTTTACTTTTTTCATTATTGCCTTTGGCTTGTGTGCAGGCGCTGTACAGCACCAGGCAGGCGCCGGCCAGCAGCACTATTTTCTGGTTCATGTGTCTTGTCTTTTAAACCGGCGCTCCGGGAGGTCGTCTGGTCGTTCAGGCGGGTTGCACTCAATTTCCCGGTATACACTGAAAGGCTGAACAACCTGCCGGAAAGCCGGATCTTACAGAAAAATGGGATCACTATTTGCTACCCAGCGCGCCGATATAGGTCGCAGGGGCAGGTGAGCTGTAGCTCTTGCCAATGGTAAAGCTGATACCGGTGGCAAAATGTGGGGTAAAATCTGTTTTACCATGATTCAGCGCCGGTGAACCGCTTTGCAGATGGAAGTCCCAGCTGGTATTGAAAGCGCCGTTGGCCATATCATTGTCCAGCGGATAGCTCACAAACTTGGGATCATTGGCTCCTGTAGTGGCAGAGACAATATCGTTGGTACCGGCTATGATGTCGGTAGAAGGCTGGAACTGGGCCACCGCTTCGGCGGTATGACCATAGTACAATGTATTGGCGATTACAGAGCGATTGTCTTCCGGATTGCTGGCGTCCCTCTTGATGCCGTAGCGATCATTGGCCAGCAGGTTGTTGAACAGGTCAGCACGGATACCTTTTTCCAGCCAGATGGAACCGCCTTTGGTGGTAGGTCTTCTCCAGCCGCAATTGATCATGGTATTGTTGTAGCCTTTTACATAAGCCTGGCGCGGACGGTCGCCTGAGTTAGACAGCTTCATGCCATTGGTATTGGGGCTGTAGATCAGGTTGAACGCGACGTCGGCATAAACGCCGGACTTGATGTTTACGGCTTCGCCATTGGCAATACCTGTGGTATAAAAAGTATTGTGATCGATCAGCACGTCGCCACCTTCGATATAGAATGCATCTTCGTTGAAGTTGCGGATCGTGCTGTTGGTTACAACTACTTTGCCCGAACCGCCATACCATAAGGCAGGCACATGCTCGCCGGCCTCAGCTTTGTAAAATTGTGCTTTTACAGATGCGGAAGCTTCGGTGGTCACATTACCGCCTTGTTCCAGGATCACATGGTCGAGCAGCAGCTCGGCGCAGGTAGGTCCGCACAGGATACCGCCCCATTGCTCGCCCCATTGTTGTTTCTTATCGTCGGGTACGGTAAAGATCACTGGTGCCGCCTCGGTGCCGAGGCAGTACAGGTTACCCTTTACCAGCATCTCGGGCTTGGCGCCGGCGTCAAAGATCACCTTGGTGCCTTCTTCGATGGTCAGGCTTTTGTTTTCCGGAATAATAATATCGCCGGTTATATGATAGGTGCTGTTTTTGGTCCAGGTACCGAATACTTCTCCGGAAAGCGTAGAATCGGTAGGAGTAGGCTCCGGATCAGGTGTGGGATCGCTTTTCTTGGAGCAGCTGGCCATCAGTAATACCGCTGCGGCAGTGCAGCAAAGGAGGTTACGCGTTTTCATTTTGTCGTAATGTTTAAATAAAATGGATTGAAAAATGTAAATGAGTTATAGCTTGTAACGTAGTCCCAACAGGTAGGAGCGCTGATAAAGATCTTTCTGGATCATGGTATTGCCGTCCATGTCCTGATCGGGAACGCCTGCATTTACTGCGGTTTGCCCTTTGATATAGGTTTGCATGGGCGTATTCAGGATATTATTCACCTTGGCAAAGATCCCGATGTGGTTTTTGAAGGTCTTTTCGACAGAGCAATCGAGTTGCACAAAGCCTTTTTGCCAGATGTCGCGATCGAGGAACTGGGATATAGTGACGATACGGTCGCCGGTGTAATTGGCCGCCAGCTGCGCATCCCAGCCATGTTGCGCATCCTTGTATAATAGTGAAAGGTTGGCAATGTGTGCGGCTTGTCCGTACAGCGGACGGCTCTGCATGACCGTTGACGGCGCGAGATCGCCCTGGGCATTCCTGATGCGTTCAAATTTATTGGTGGTAATGCGGGAATGGGTGTAGGTATAATTGCCTTTGACGCCGAATTTTTGAAAATACTTGATAAAATCGAGCTCCAGGCCATAGTTGTTGGCATTGCCATAGTTGCCCGGCGCATAGTATACGTCCTGCTGGCGTACAGGATCGAGCTGCAAAGTATATTCGATGGGATTCTGAATATGCTTGTAGAATACACCGGCCATCAGCATTTCGCCGGCCCTGGGAAACAGCTCATAGCGCAGGTCGATATTGTCGGCAATAGCATGCTGCAGATTATAGTTGCCGCGTTCCTGGTAGTCTTCTTCTACGATCTTATAGGGAACGATCTCGAAGAAGCCCGGCCGGTTGATGGCCCGGTAATAAGAGGCCCGTATATTGGTCGCGGGCGACGGCATATAGCGGAAATGCAGGCTGGGCAATACATCGGTGTATACCTGGTTGCCCGTAGGATGGTCTTCGCCGGCCTGCGACAGCATTGCATAGCCCTGATCGGTATGCTCGATCCTTACACCGCCGGTGACCTCCAACATCGCTGCCTGTAGCTTAAAGCGCAAGAAGCCGGCAGTTATCTTCTCATAAGCATCGTAATTAAGCGCTGAGCCCACGCTGCCTTTCGGCGTGCCCAGGTACCAATCGATATCGCTGTAGTCGGTAAAGTCGACGCCATATTGCGCTTTGGTATTGAGTGGGGTAAACTGGTATTGGTTATAGAAATTGGTTCTTTGCTTATCGCGGTACAGCCCGCCCAGCTTCCATTCTATGGGAATACCGGCAATCCTGTGATCATAACTCAGATTGAGGTAGCCGCTCAGGTCGCGGTCGCTGTTGTGCTCCCAGCGGCGGCTCATACCATCGGGGCTGGTGATCTGCTGTACAAATCCGTTCTCCACGCCGTTGAGCGTTATCCTGGTATTGTCGGGCTGCTCGCTGGTCGCCCTGGAATATACCGCCGACCATTGTAGCTTCAACGCATCGCCGAGCTGGTGATCGCCCTGGAGCGTGCTGTTGTAGATGCGCTGCTGGGTAAGGCGTGAGCGGGTACTGTACTGTAGCTCGGCATTGCCGTTTACGGGATCAAACGTACCCTTGCCCAGCGACTGGATCACTTCGTCGCGTACCTGTATATTGGTCAGGCTCATGTATGCATTGTACCAGCGCAGCTTGTGCTTCTTACTGATGCGGTAATCGACGATAGCATGGAGACCCGAGCGGATCTGCTGCTCGGAGAAACGGCGTACATGACGATTGGTCAGGGTCACGCCTTTAAAGGTGTCGACCGTTTCCTGGTCGAAGAAAGTACTGTTGGCGCCGCGATGTGTATTCTGATAGCTGCCGGCAACGAGGACGCCCAATTTGCCACCGAAAAAGCGGTTGCCCAACGAAAGGCCGCCAAGCAGGTTGGGGAGGGGCCTCTTTTGCTGGTAATCCAGGGGTGCTGAGGGGAAATCGCTTGTGACGGCGCTGTAGTTTTTTCCCTGGATCTCGTAAGGCGACTGCTTATTGATGCCACCGGAATTATAGCTCATAAAATCCCTTCCGGCAAACAATTCACTATAGCCGGTAGCCAGGTTTGCCGACAAGGTAAGGCGATCGGGAGCATCTTTCATTACCATATTGATAGCGCCGCCGATGGCATCTCCTTCCATGTCGGGCGTTAAAGCCTTATAGACTTCAAGGCGGTCCAGTAATTCGGAAGGGAACATATCCAGGGGAACATAGCGGTATTTATTGTCCGGGCTCGGTATTTTCACGCCATTCACCAGGGTATAATTATAACGTTTGTCCATGCCGCGGAGAATGGCAAATTGTCCGTCGCCGTTGCTGTTGCGCTCGATCGATACACCCGATACCCGTTGGATCACGTTGGCTACGGTAAGGTCGGGCGATACCTGGATGGCCTTTGCCGAGATGATGTTCATCACCTGGTCGGCTTTTTGCTCCATAGTGCGGGCCGTGTTTTCGCTGCCACCGTCCCTTTTACCGCCGATCACCACTTCCTGCAGCTGTTTGTCTTGTGGCGATCGCAGGTTGATGTCCAGCGACAATTCCTGGTCGTCGGCAAGCGCTATGGTTTGGGTATAGGCAGAAGCACCTATATAAGTAATGGAGAGCGTATAGGTACCAGCGGATACCTTGCCTATGCGAAAGCTACCATCGAGGCCGGTAACAGCGTTGTGGTCCTGTGCTTCAAGCAGCGATACGGCGGCGCCAATGGCCGCTTCGGCACCGCCTGGCTCAGTAACCCGGCCTTTGATGGCGCCGGCGATAGCCAGTGTAGGAAGGGTAAGCAGGAAGAAGAAAAAAGATAAAGAACGCGTCATCGCAATCTGTTTTTTGAACAGGGCAAAGATGCGGTTGTGGTCAAAGGAAATGCAAATTTTGAGGGTAAGCAAAAAGGAAACAGCGTTAGCAAAACCGTAAGCGAGGCGTGAACAAAGGCAACAAATGATTTCTATTTGTTTGATTATCAGCATTTATCTGCGTAACAAAACCGTCATTATCAAATCATTTCCGTAACATTACCACAATGTTACCCACTACAGGGACTGAAGGAAAGCCCCGAGGTTCTCCCCCTGATCAAGGTTCAGCTTTTTGCGTAAGCGGTAACGGGAAACCCTCAGACTATCCTGGGAAATACCCAGAATGGTGGCAATGTCTGCTGAGCTCAGGTTCATTTTCAATAGGGAGATCAGCCGGATCTCAGAAGGTGTGAGCTCATCGGAATAAGGCTTTAGCTTTTCGAAAAAGGATTGGTGGATCTGCTCGAAAGTAGCCCTGAATTCTTCCCAGTATTTATCGTTGTTGAAATTTTGGTTGATCTGCTGGATCAGCTCCCGGATCGGTTTCTTCTGGTCTCTCTTGTCGTCTTTGGCCATCAGCTCCAGCCTGGCCTTCAATTCTTCCAGCAATTGGTTCTTTTGTATAATATGGAGTGTATGGGTACTCAGCTCTTTTGTCTTGGTCTCTATCTGGCCCCGCAGTTGCGACTCCTCCAGCGCCTTTCCCCTTAGCTCGGCATCCATTTTCTCTTTTTCGAGCTGCCGGTTCCTGATCTCCGTCTTCAGCTTATCCTCCTCCAGCAGACGGCTTTTGAGCTCGGCTTCGGAAAGCTTATGCTGTGTTTCGAAAAATTGCTTGTTCTTTTCCCCAAGGTCCTGCTCGCTCCTGATCTTGATCCGTTGCCGGCTGATAATGGCCAATCCCAGTACAACCAGGAGCAGGATGACGATGGTCACAGCAACAGCCAGGATCCGGTTGGCCCGTTTATCAGCCTGTAGTCTTTCGATTTCCTGGTTCTTCTTATTAATATCGTATTGCACCTGTAAAAAGGCCATTTGCTTGTTGCTTTCTTCAGAATAGATCTCGAGCAGGTGCCTGCGGCTGAGCTCAAGATAGTAAAAGGCGCTGTCGTCCTGGTGCAGCAGGTGGTAAGCCTTACCTATATCGCGGTATGCCGAGCTCACCTGATAGCGTTCCTTTTGTTGCAGGGCAAGCTGCAAGGCCTCAACTGAATAATGCAGGCCTTCTTTTAGCCGGCCTGTCTTGCGATTGATATCGCCCAGGTTGTTGAGCACTTCGATTTTTTCGAGTTGCACGCCCTCCCGTTCATACAGCCCCAGGGCGCGGTTAAAGTAGATACTGGCCGAATCGTAGCGCTCCAGATCTTCGTAAATGCTACCCAGGTTCTCATAGATCTTTGCCATGCCTTTGCCGTCGCTTATCCTGGCATAAGCAGCCAGAGCGCTGTGCTGGCACTGTAGGGCGCTGTCGTACTGCTGTTGTTTTTCAAACAAATGACCAAGATGACCATAAGTATCTCCGATGCCTCTCTGATCGTTTAGCCTGCGGAAGAGGCTCATAGCCTTGTCGTAAGCGTTGCGGGCGGCCTTCATGTCTTTATTATAATAGTAAAGGATACCCATGTCGTTGGCGTTGGCTGCCAGCCGTGCATATTCATGTTCTTGTTCCAGCAGTCTCTCGGCCTGCAGGTAATATTCGAGAGCCTGGGCAAAGTGGCCGAGGTGATAGCATATATTGCCCATCTGGCGCAGGATGTCGGCTGCTGCCACCGGCTGCCTGTTGCCGAGCGCATTGCGGTAAGCATCTTTCAGCTTCAGGAAGTCATTGTCGGGTGCGCTATAAGGCAGGTTTTCCAGCCGGTCTACAGGGAGCTCGTGTTCTTCCTGGGCATGCAGGCGGCAAAGGGGGATCAGGGAAAGCAGGAAATAAAAAAGGAAGATGCAGGTTCTGTTCATACCACGGCAAATACTGCCGGCGGTAAGCACACCGGCCTAAGCCAGCGAAGAACGGATTTTAATATGATGTAAACGTTAAGGATGTGTGCAGGCTATCCTGCGCAGGTTGCCCGGACGAACACTACTAATGGCCTATCCTATTTATAGACTCCTGCAGTAATGTGTTAAACTCCTTCGGCTTTTCTATCATCGGATAATGGCCTGTTGCTCCTATATTCAGTAGATAATAGCTGATCGTGTCTTTCCTGAATGCTGCTGTATCCGTTGGCGTAGCATCGCTATTGATCAGATAGATGGTCTTTTTCAGGGCTTTTAATTTTTCATCAAGCGGGTAGTTATCGCTATGCTCAAGAACATCCACAGCGATAAGGGAGTCGGAATTGCAAATATCTCGTATCACCCTTCGCCGTACAAGGCTGTCGGTCGATGGTACAAACAAGGCCTGGTTGCTGTATTCCGAAACCACTTCTCTGTAATGCGCCCTGATAGTATTGTAGAATGTAGCAGCTTCGGCCTTGTTCGCTGCTGTTTCAACATAGGAGATGTTCTTGAAGTTATCTACGCCTATAACACCTATTACACGTGCCGGATTAGTCAATGCCGCTTCTACCGCTATGGCGCCACTCATGGAATGCCCGATGAGGATAACGTTCCGCAGGTCCAATTCGGCTAGAAGGGCTGAGACGTCTTTGCCATATTCCTGCACTGTCCAATTACTCCTATTCTTCCCAGACTGTCCAAAGCCCGGCAAATCGAGCGTTATCACGCGGTACCTGGGACAAAAGGCAGTTAACTGATCACGCCAATAAGTCTGATTAATACCCCAGCCATGGAGAAAGAGTAGGGTGGTGTCTCCGTTTTTAGTGTCTGTATAGCTGATATTTACACCTTCATTATCTATTTTCAAAAGCTCAATGACATTGGCTGGTGTCTTGCTTTTGGGAGTATTGCATGCCAGTAATAATAATAGCAGGGAAAGCGGGCATCCGTTAACGAACCTATTCATTATGCTGGCATCTTAAGGTTTTATAGAACAGAATGGATATCTAAACAAAAATAGACTTTCTCCTTAATTATTTTTATTGCGTTTGTAAGTAACGTTTTGATGTGTAGCGTAATCTGCCGTAAAGTAAGTCCCCTCATGCGTCAGGCCAATAATATTCAGCCATTCCTGGAGCACGTTTGCATAAAAACCATTCAGGCAAAGGAGTTCTGTAGCAAATAAGTGTATTTAAATTAAGAGGAAAAAGCAGTAATGTTTAGCACACGCCGTCCTGCCCGGCTGCCGGTCTGAACGCGCCAGCGGTCTGAACGGCAGCTCTGTCATGGGGCAAAAAAAATCCCCCGTTATGACGGGGGATGGTGGTGGAGGCACACGGGTTCGAACCGCGGACCCTCTGCTTGTAAGGCAGATGCTCTGAACCAGCTGAGCTATGCCTCCTGAAAATCGGGGTAGTGGAAGCACACGGATTCGAACCGCGGACCCTCTGCTTGTAAGGCAGACGCTCTGAACCAGCTGAGCTATGCTTCCATTATTTTTAAGAACTGCTTCAACTCGTTTGCTGAAGGGAGTGCAAAGGTAAATGCCCGTTCTTAATTTTCCAACTTTTTTTGCCTTGATTTTCAAAAAAATATTGCGCTGCCTATTGGATCTCTTATGTGCAGCAGCATACAGGAATGGGAAGACGTCCTGCTTGTGCAGCGGCTATCCTTATCGCCGGGAACCTGGTATGCCTGCAATCAAAGTCAGCGGCCATACAGCTTGTCGCTGTGCTTCGGCCTGAGGCCATAAGGCGGTGAGCTCCTCCTGTATACCGGCGACCGGATCATAGCCTTCGTGCTCCCGGAACCGCTGCACGGCAGACCAGCTATACAGCAGCCCCGAAAGCGCCTCGCGCGTAAGGTTGCGGCTGGCGCTGAATGCCGGTGTGGGCAAGGGCTCGAAGGGAAAGGCAATATCTGCGTAGCCGTTTTCGATAAGCCGGTTCTCATATTGCCAGTAAGCGCCTACCACATCGTCGTGAAAGTGGCGGATGAGCCGGTCGAGCTCGGGGGATAGCTGCGGTAAGCCATAGATCCATACGGCCAGCACGCCTCCGGGCTTAAGCACCCGCCTCACTTCTGCGAAGAAGTCTTCAAAACGGAACCAATGCAAAGCTTGCGCTACCGTGACCAGGTCGGCCGATCTATCGGGCAAGCTGCAATGCTCTGCAGGCTCTATGCGATAGGTGATGCGGCTATGTGCCGTAGCATGGTTTATCTGTTCGGCGCTGGGGTCGCTGGCATAGACCGAGCTAAAATGCGCTGCCAGTCCCAGCGCAGATTGACCGTTGCCGCAGCCGCAATCCCAGGCCAGGTCCTGCGCGGGGCTTAACGAGGCCAGGTAGGTAAAAAGCGCTTCGGGATAAGCCGGCCGGTGCTGCGCATAAATAGCCGCCTGCCGGGAGAAATAGTCTTTGAAAGTCGCCATAGCCAAAGATACGCAATAGGCCTCTGGTAAAAAGAGAATGGCGACACATCGCGTGTTGTCGCCATTCCTTTGGTGATACCCGCTACGGGAAAAGTGTAATAGATATTGTATCGTTATATAGGGATCAGGATGCCTGTAGCTGGTGGTATTTGTTACCCAGCCGCTCTTTAAAGTATTTACCCATGATCTCGAAATCGACCATGGTCTTAAATACATCTCCGGAAAAAGGAGAAAGAGGTCCTCCCGGCAGACGGGTAATGCGGTCATAGAACAGGATCTCCATTTTTTTACCTTCCTTATCCAGAGTGAGCTTCTGCGTTTTGCGGCCCATGGCCGAGCCCATACGGGTCACTTTGTCTGAAGCCGAAGTACGATCGAGCTTTGCGGTGCTGAGCTCGTAACGGTCAAATACTTGGTGATCGCTCAGCTCGCCTTCCTGGAACAGTATATAGTGCAGGTCGTCGCCGCTGAGCACCAGGTAGCTGGCATGATCGGCTGTGCGGTATTTCGCTTTAACGCCAACAGCGGCCCAGGCTACCGTTTTGGCTGCGGTGATGGCCGCTGAAGCGGCTTGCTGACCGATATTGGTAATATGAGCGCATTCGGTTATTGCATCGACAGCATTGCCGTTCATCTGGTGCCTGATCTGGTCCAGGCGATCGCTCATTATAGAGGGGAGCAGCTCGGCGGCGCGATGATATTGGTTATCGGCATTGTAATCGCCCAACAGTTTTTTCCTGCGGGCATTCATAAAAATGATGTAAGCAACCGAAAGGCTTACCATGACCGCAACAATGATAATAGTGGTAGTCATAAGGCTTGTACTGAATAATGGGTGAATGTTTTATTGGCAGTACAAACTAACGATATCCCGGTCGCCCGTAACGGCGGCAATGTATATTCAGGCCAGAGTAATAGAAATCCGTCGGGGAACAGCCCAAAAGTGCGGGCTTATGCGGAGGCAAATGCATAGCCCGCCAAGAGGCAGCGCCGGGGCAAGATTTTGTTAAGGAAGAAGGTTTGTTGTTACGCGGTAAGGGTTTCCGGCTGTGTCTCCCTGATCACCAGGAACTGATTGCCATAGGGCAGCGTAGCCTCCATGAGGATGTCGAAGAAAGCAGGGCCTTGCTCCAGGAAATAAGGCATGAACGTATCGTAACGTTCTTGCAGCGACTCGTTGGGGAACAGCCGGTTTTTCAGCTTATAGATCTGCGACAATTGCTCGGCCATATTCCGCTTCTCCGCGCGCATCATTTTCTTCTCCATGGTATCGAGCTGATGACGCATTTTGGTCAGTGCTGCTTCGGCGCTTGCCCTGAGCGTAATGTCAACATTAACTGCTTTTGTCTTAATCTGGTCGAAGAGCTGGTTCAGCTGCTGCCGGGTATCTTCGAGGGCCAGATCTTTATGGGTATGCTTATGTACAAAGGCGCGGACCAGCTTCTCAGAAGACTGGAACAACTCTTCATCGCTGAGGCCGGTCTTACGTTGCAGCCGGCTGGCGGCAGCATCGATCCAGAGTACCGATTGGCGCAGCACCAGCGCCGGGAAGAAAACCTTGTAGTGATCGAATACCGGTTTTAATTGCAGCCAGTAGGCAACCTCGCTGCCACCACCGATAAAGGCAACGTTGGGTAAAATGCTCTCCTGGAACAGCCCGCGCAGGATCACATTAGGGCTGAAACGTTCAGGATGTGCGGCCAGCTCCTGTTCCAGTCCTGTACGGTTCCAGCGGATATCGCTCCGCAGTACACGCCACTCATCACCGTGCTGTTCTATACGCTCCCGGATATCATCTTTAAGGTAAAACAGGTTGATGGGACGGGAGTAGGCTTGTGCGCCGTATTCCTGTTCCAGGGCCTGCGATGTCTGCTGTACCAGCTCATGAGCGCGAGGGGCAAAAAGTTCCTGGTGCAGGATGGGAAGGAAAAGCTGTTTCAGCGCGGCATCGTCGGGGTCGATCACTACAACACCGTATTGGCCGAGCAGTTCGTTGACGATATAACGGGTCGCTTCGGCTATAGTGCTGTGCTGCCGGTAGGCATTGTGAATGATGTCTTTCAGGCGTTCGGCATTGTCGCCGGGAGGACCTATAAGTGCTGTGAGCTGTCCCAGCAAAGGTTGCAGATCGTTGGTCGACATGCGGCCCACGGCCCCGGCCTGCTCTGTTTGCCAGCGGAAGCGGATGCCGTTGAACCGGAATACGCTGAGCTCGTCAATATCCGCATCTTCGGAACCGATATAGAAAACCGGTACAAACCGGTGCTCCGGGCGCCTTTCCTGCAAGTGACGGGCCAGCCGTGCCGCATGGATGATCTTATAAATAAAGTACAGGTAGCCGGTCATCAGGTTGGGCTGATGCGCCGTACATATAGTAAAGGTATTGTGGTCGGCCAGCGCGTCTATATTGCTGCTCACCGCCTCATATAAAGTGTGGTTCCGGTATTGCCTGCGTAGCGTATCTACGAGAACCTGTCTGTTTACGGGAAACTGTTTACGGGCTGCGATTGCCTGATCGAGGCCGGCATCATCGGGGCTGAACTGGTAAAACGACGCCAGCGCTTCGTGCCCCGACAGGTAATCGGTGTTCAGCCGGGAGAAGAAGGTAGTGGCCTGGTGCGGTATACAGACTGTTTCCACGTAATTATATTTTTGGATAAAAAGCAGGCAGCAAATGTAGCAGGAAATGGGCAAACAGGGGTTAGCGGTCCGTTAATAGCACAATAGGCGAAGTCGATACTTTGTTTACCTGATCTCCAGTCCCCTGATATCGGCCAGCTTCTGCAGGCAACTTTCCTTATGGCTTAAAGGAATGCCGGCTTCAAGGATGCAGAACAGCTGCATGTCCTGCCGGTATATCGTGGCGTCGTTTTGCTTCAGTACCATCATCACTTCGTTCATCAGCGAATAGTCGTATTCCAGCACGACCTTATGTTCTATATTCTTTTCAACGACTGTTGCCAGCGCGAGGCTATCGGCTGCTGTTGTCTTATAAGCATTGATCAGACCGGGCACACCCAGCAGGGTACCGCCGAAATAGCGCACTACGACCACCAGCAGGTCGGTAAGTCCTGAACTGTCAATCTGCCCCAATATCGGTCGTCCTGCGCTGCCCGAGGGCTCTCCGTCGTCGTTGGCCCTAAACTGCAGCCCGTCGGTGCCCAGTCGGTAGGCATAGCAATGATGCCCGGCTTTAGGATGCTCCTTCTTCAGTTCCTGCAAGTGCTGCCTGATCTCCTCCGCACTCCGGGCCGGGAAAGCATAGCCATGAAATTTACTGCCGCGGTCTTTGAATTCGGCAGAAGCTTTTCCGGTAATCGTTTTATAAGTCAACTGCATTTACTTTTTCTGATTGGCCCGGTATAAGAGGCATGGGTCATTATTTGTTTCCATCACAGTTGCTAAGCTTGTCAAAAGCAGGGTTCTATAGCCTCCTTTCGATAAGCGCAACAATGAAAGCAACCTTTGTCTCTTATACCGGGATATCGCTTATTTTTTTATTGCTGTTACCGAGTACATCATCGGGATCTTGTGTTCCAGGTGTCCGATAACGAATTTGCGGTCGCCGGTCTGTATCATACCGGCAAAAGCATTGTAATGTGAAAAATCGTATTCCCTGAAACCGGTAAGTGCAAGCCCGTTTTGCAGCAGGCCTGCAAACACTTCGTCCAGGCTATGGTTCCAGCTTACTTCTTCATATGCGATGGGTGCATTGCGGTCGGTATAGGTACCTGTGCTTTGCTCGACAATGGTCTCGGTATTGAAATAGTCGTATTCTATTTTGCTGAAATCCCTGTTGAACATCCACACGACCGGGTGAAATTCAACCATGATAAACTGTCCGCCGGGCTTGAGGAAAGTATGGAGCAACTTGCCCCAGCGCTGCAGGTCGGGCAGCCAGCCAATGACGCCGTAAGAGGTAAAGATCATATCGAATGACTCGTCGATGTGCTGTTCCAGGTCGTATACATCGCAGCAGATAAAGTGTGCGTCGAGCCCAAGGGTATCGTTCAGCTCCTGTGCCTTGGCTATGGCTTTGTCTGACAGGTCGACGCCAGTTACCTTCGCGCCCATACGTGCCAGCGACAGGCTGTCCTGTCCGAAATGGCATTGCAGGTGCAGAATGCTTTTGCCCCTGATGTCGCCCAGCAACGCCAGCTCGGTCTCATTCAGCGACGATTGGCCTTCCAGGAATTGTTTCATATCATAGAACTCGGAACCGATATGTACCATCGTCCTCTTGTTCCAGGCATCTTTATTGGTTTGGGAATAATCTTGCGGTATGTTCATGATCGTAATGATAAATAACATCTGCCTGCAGGCTCAGTACCTCCTGCCGGATAGCATGGCGCAGCACCGGTGCAGGTACTCCCTCGCCCAGCAGATGTGGTGTTTTGATAATAAAGGCTTCGTCCCACATATCCGTCCCGATGAATTGCTCCAAGGTGCGGGCGCCGCCTTCGATAATAATAGAATTGATCGTATCCAGCTGCTGTAGCCAGGCAGCTGGCGTATTCGTGGCCACCTGCTTCCATTGCAGGCTATGCTGTTCAACTGTTTTCAACTCGTTCAGGACTATAGTGGGTTGGCTGCCGTCCATCAGCTTCAGCGAAGGAGGCAGGCTCAACTGCGGATCGATTACCACACGTAAGGGTTGCTTGCCCGGTCCATAGCGGTTGCTGAGCTGCGGATCGTCCAGCAAAGCTGTACGGTAGCCTACCAGTATCGCGTCTTCCTCGCTGCGCATGCGTTGTACTATCTTTTGCGAAAAAGGATTGGATAGCATGACCCGCCTGCCTTCGGGCGGTGCGATGAAGCCATCCTCGCTTTGCGCCCATTTCAGGATCACATAAGGCCTTTGCTGTTCCTGGCGGGTGAAGAACCTGCGGTTGAGCCGGCGGCAGGCCGCTTCCAGTACGCCTTGTATTACCTCGATGCCCGCGACTTCCAGCTTGGCAATGCCCCTGCCGCTCACCTGGCTAAAGGTATCGGTACAGCCGATCACCACACGGGGTATACGGTGCTGCACGATGAGGTCGGCGCAGGGCGGGGTGCGGCCAAAATGGGCACAGGGCTCCAGGCTCACGTACATCGTGCTGAGCGGAATCAGGTCGCGGTCGGACGCCAGCACCGATGCGATGCAATTCACCTCAGCATGGGCATGACCGTATTCCTGATGCCAGCCTTCGCCTATGATGCGGTCGCCGTATACCAGTACCGCGCCCACCATAGGGTTGGGCGATACCCGGCCGGCGCCCAGGGCGGCCAGCTTAAGGCAGCGTTGCATGTATTCTTCGTGTGTCGGCATGGCAATTTGTATAAAAGGAGCTGCCCCGGAGAACAGGCAGCTCCTTTGTATCCAGGTATCCGGCGAAGCCTTTTTCAGGCTATCGTTGTCCGCAGGACATCCCGGCTTAGCCTTTCTTTTCTTCGCTTTTGTGCTTGTACTTCTCAGGATTCTTCTCAAAGGTCTCTTTGCAATGAGGGCTGCAGAACCAGGCGGTATCGGCGCCATTGGCTACAAACTCAGTCCACTGCTCTTCGCCGCGTTCCATGCCACATACCGGGTCGGCCACTTTTGCGATCGGGGCAGAAGCGGAGGGCGTCGTCGTGGTTTCTGTTGTCGTGGTGCTGCTGCTGCCGGTAGCCGTTGCAGATTCCTCGGTTTTATTGGCATTGCCACAGGCTGCCAGGAAAAGGGCCGCAGCAATCACTATGCTATATTTCTTCATATTGTTCCGGTTATAATTGATGATGCAAAGGTAGCTAAATGTCGGTTATCATGAGTGTTCCGGCACATTGTCCAGGTAGTTGGCCAGGTTCCGTACGGCCTTCTCATGTGTCTTTACAAATGGATTGCTCATATCCCACACATAGCCGGCGAGCACGCTACATATCTGCTCTTTGAACTGCTCGCTCTTATTCCTGGCGAAGAAGATCTTGAACAGGGTCCCGTCGTACCAACCATTGACATAGGTACGGAATACATTCACGCCCTGCATCGTCGGTTCCGTATACTCCTTTTGCCAGTCTACCGCTTCACCGTTCAGGTGACGGATCACCAGCTTGGAGGCTGTTTGCGCCGACACGGTAGCCAAGGTTACCCCGGAAGAGAAGATGGGATCGAGGAACTCGGTTACATTGCCGGTGAGCACAAAGCCATTGCCCCAGAAGGTATCGGTGGTGGCGCTCCATCCCTGCAGCACGCGGGGCTCGAAGATCAGCTCTGCATGGGCAAAGCGCTCTTTCAATGCCGGCTCATCGGCGATCATGGCACGGAACTGCTCTTCGGGTGTACCGGTATATTTGTCAAAAAACTCGGGCTTGGATACATAACCTACCGAAGTATTGCCGTTGGCGAAGGGAATGGTCCATATCCAGCAATCGTCGCGATGCACGTACACTACAATACGGTTGGGTTCTTCCTGTTCCAGGCGCCGGGGATCGGTCATATGGGCAAACATGGTTTTGCGGGCTGGCTGGCTGGAAGGCTTTTCCAGATTGAACAGCCTGGGGATCACCCGGCCATAGCCGCTGCCATCTACGATAAAACGGGCCTTGATCTGGTAAGGCTCGCCTCCCTCCGGCAGAATGGTGGTAACGCTGCTCCCGTCTTCTGCTATCTCGATTGCAGTTACTTCATGTTTGTAAGCGACCGGTATGCCTTTGCGCTCACACTCGTTGGCTAGCGTCAAGTCAAAGTCGGCCCTGGGCATTTGCCAGGCATAACGCCAGCCGTCAGTATGCTGTTTTTCAAAAGTAAAATCGCAGATCTCACCGTTGCGTACAAATTTGGCGCCCGCCTTGATCTGGAAATGCTGCGCATTCAGCGCATCCATGAAGCCCGCTTCATTCAAGGCGTCGAGACAGCGTGGCAAGAGGCTTTCACCGATCACGAAACGGGGAAACTGTTGTTTTTCCACGATTCTTACATCGAAGCCGGCGTTCTTGATCATTGCTGCGGCTACGGTGCCCGAAGGGCCTGCCCCGATCACCAATACGTCTGTTGTTATCATACCAAAAACCGAAAGGATAATTTTAATGGGTGTGAAATAGTAGCATTCCTCAGTGGTAACAGCCGGAGTTGGCAACCTCCGCCGCATGTCGATGCTACGATCAGGGTCTTTTTTTCAATTCAAGTATCGTATGGCTGAGCCCTATGAGATCGTGCTGCTGCACAATATCGAAGCCTGCCTTGTCGATGAGCTGGTAAAATACCTTGCTGTCATACATCTGGCTGTTGCCATTGGCTATATTGGTAAAATACAGGGAGGTCATTTGGAGCGCAAAGGCCGAAGTGGCGAAACGCTGCCGGTCCCAGAAGGTTTCATTGATAAAGATGCGCGTGTGCTCATCGGCTACCCGGTAACATTTTTGCAGGATGGCTACGATCTCTTCATCGGCAAAGCAATCGAGGAACTGGCTCATCCATATGGTATCGTATCCGGCCGGCAGTTCCAGCGCGGCATCAAGCACGTTGTGCTCGTGGTAAGATACCCTTCCGGTAAAGCCCGCGGCATCAATGTTCTGCTCTGCCATTTTCAGTTGTCCCGGCAGGTCCACGATGCCCATATGCACCTGGCTGTTGTATTCCAGACAGGCTAGTGTCCATTTGCCGGTATTGCCGCCAATATCGAGCATACGGTTGGGGGGGGTATTGAAAACGATGGGCAGGGCTTCGGGAAAGGCATTATCGGAATAATAATGGTCAAAGGCCAGCCAGCTTTCCTTGGCAGGGGAGGGGAAAGTCGAAAGGCCCTCATACAGGGTATTCCAGTTGCCCAGGGTCTTGAGCCCCTCCGGGCTATTGTGATCGATAGAGGCCTCCAACGTAGGGGAACCTTTGTAGCAAACATCGCGCATGAAGTCGAAATTGACCCGCGTCATTTCATGATTGAGCAGGATATGTCCTGTTTTGGCCAGGAAATAGCGGTCTTCTTTGCGGAAGACCAGCGACATGCCCAGGCCCGCTTCCAGCAATATCCGTACACCATAAATCTGCATATCTACCTGACGGGCGACTTCGGCTATGGTGATGCCTTCGCTGCGGGCAGCTTCCACGGCATGCAGGATACCTTTGTCCCGCAGCAGGCGGGAGGCCTCCCATACATAGGGAGCAAAAGCGATCATCTGGGCCCGGTCGATGGCCTCCAGCGCACGTACATTGTCTTCTTCAAACAAGGGTTTCAGTTGAATATTAGTCGTCTCCATGAGTCATTTACAATGATAAGGGGCCAAAAATACGATTTACCGCCGAAACACCCGAGCGGGTGATTTCGGGCGAACTTATTAATTGTATTCGTATTTTGTTCATATCTTAATGGAAAGATAATTTGCGATACTCGTGTCCCGGATGGATAATTTTTACTTTTGCACCCCAATATAAATTATATTATGAGAGTTGTTTTACTCAGTGTCTTCGCGTTGTTGTTCCATGCGCAGTTGTTTGCACAGGATGCCGCAAAAGCTACAGCAATTGTTAAAGGCAAGGTGCTTTCGGCCAATACCAAAAATGCTATTGGTGAGCTGGAAGTCCTGATCCCCGACCTTAAATTGCTTACCACGACCGATGGTAATGGCGAGTTTATCTTTAGCCAGGTGGCTTTGGGGAACTATATGATGGTGGTCAGCAATGGTTACAGTATTAATGATACTTTTAAGATAGCGGTGGATAAAGACCTGGTTGAGCTCGGCGAGCTTACAGCCCAGGTTGACGATGCCGCTGCTAATCCCGTGGCCGGTCAGCTGCCCACCATTGCCCTGGAGGAAAGCTCTTCCAGCGCCGACGATGACGGGATCGCCGACCAGAGCATTTCGGGCGTATTGACGGCCTCCCGCGATCCGTTCATGAGCGCTGCCGCCTTTACCTTCGGCCCGCTGCGCTACCAGCTCAGGGGCTATAACCGCGATCAGCTGGAAGTATACATGAATGGTCTGCAGATGAACGATGTTGAAATGGGCTCTGCTTTCTTCGGGCAGTGGGGCGGTCTCAACGACGTGTTCCGCAACCAATCTGTAGTGTTCGGCCTGCAGCCCGGTGAAGATGGCTTCGGCGGTCTTACAGGCTCTTCCTCGATCAACGCCACTGCTGCCGCACAACGTAAGCAGACCCGCATTTCCTATTCAAATTCCAATCGTACGTACCGTCATCGTGTGATGCTGACCCACAGCACCGGTATGATGCAGAACGGTTGGGCGATCTCCGTTTCGGCTTCCAAGCGCTGGGCCAACGAAGGCTATATCCCTGGTACTTTTTACGATGGCTATTCTTACTACTTAGGCATCAGCCGCAAGCTGGGCAAGAAAAGCCTGCTGCATTTTACCACTTTCGGTGCGCCTACCAAGCGGGGTAAGGCCATGCCTTCTACTCAGGAAGCTATGGACCTGGCCGGCACCAATTTCTACAACCCCAACTGGGGTTACCAGGATGGCGAAAAGCGTAATGCCAGGGTCAGCAATTCGTTTCAGCCCATATACATGCTGAACTACGAGTATAACCCCAACAGCACCACACACCTGAATATCGTAGCTGCTTACCAGAACGGTTATAACGGCAACTCGGCCCTTGACTGGTACAACGCGCGCGATCCGCGTCCCGATTATTATGGCTACCTGCCCAGCGCCTATATCAATTCGCCCAAAGGCGCCAACTACACCCTGGCCGATGAGACCCGCGATAAATGGCTGAATGATGAAAATACCCGCCAGATCGATTGGAACCGGCTGTACGCTGCCAACCGTATGAATACCGACGGAATGCCCGGCGTTAGCGGACACCGCTCTGTGTATGTGGTGGGCGAAGACCGCGACGATATCAATAAGTACAGCTTTGCTGCCAACCTGCAGAAAGCCGTGAACGAGCATATCAGCATTTATGCCGGTGTAAGCTTCATCTATCAGCAAACAGAAAGCTACCGCAAGCTGCTTGACCTTCTGGGCGGCGATTACTATGTCAACCTGAACCAGTTTGCCGAACGTACCTATATCGGCAACAGTACTTTTAACCAGGTCGATCTGAATAATCCTAACGCAATCGTGCATGTAGGCGATAAATATAATTACGACTATTACAGCCGTTTTACGAAAGGCTTTGCCTGGGCTCAGGCCATGTTTACCTTTAACAAGGTCGACTTCTTCGTGGCAGGCCGGCTTGGCTCCGATGGTTTCAGCAGGGAAGGTCTGTACAAAAATGGTCTGTTCCCCGAAAATTCTTACGGTAAGTCTGAGACCCAAAACTTTTTCAACTACCAGGTTAAAGGTGGTGTTACCTATAAGATCAACGGCCGTAACTACCTGTTCGTGAATGGCGCATTGATGACCAACGCGCCTACTTTCGACAATACCTTCTTCTCACCCAGGACAAGGAATTCCATGATCGACAATCCCAAGGTGGAGCAGATCAGGAGTGTCGAGGGTGGTTACCTGCTGCGTTCGCCAAGGTTCAATGGCCGGCTTACAGCCTTTGCTACCGATATCGACAACAGCACCGAGATCATGCGTTTCTATCATGAAGATTACCGCACGTTCGTGAACTATGTTATGCAGAATGTGAATGTCCGTCATATCGGTGGTGAGCTGGCGCTGCAAGCCAAAATATCGCCGAGCTTTACCGCCAGCGCCGTAGCGACCTGGGCTCAGGTGTTCTATAAAGACAATCCCAATATCAGCATTTTCCTGGATAATGATACCAGCAAAGTCGTTGGCAAAAGCACGGCTTATCTGAAGAACCACTACGTGGCTGCTGGTCCTCAATCGGCGTATACATTGGGCCTGAATTACCGTTCGCCCCACTACTGGTATGCCAATGTGAATTTTAACCTGCTTGATCGTAACTACGTCGACATTAATCCCAGCCGCCGTACGGTTGAGAACGTCGATCTGCTGACACCCGGAAGCGATCCCTGGCATACAGTGCTGGACCAGGAAAAGCTGCCTTCAGCCTTTACGGTCGACGTATTTGCCGGCAAATCCTTCCTGCTGAGCAAAGCGATGCGTTGGTTGCCCCGCGGCACCTACCTGTACATCAATGCCGGTGTAAACAATATCCTGAATAACAAGAGCATTCAGACCGGCGGCTTTGAGCAGCTGCGTTTTGATAACACCAACCCGGACCGTTTCCCGAGCAAATACTTCTACGGTTTCGGCGCCAACTATTTTGTGAACGTGAGCCTGAAGTTCTGATGAAAATGATCTTCTGCTGAACCGTTGTTAAAGCGTAAGCGGCCGTCCCTGATCTGGGACGGCCGCTTTTGTATAGGGCAGCCCGGTCGGGGCGCGAAGCGGTATGATCGTGGCTGATCGCGTATCCTGGCCGTCCGTAACGTATCCTGAACACCAACCGGTAGCGTAAAGGAAGCAGTGCATAAAAAAATATACAACCCGGCACATAAAGAAAAAGGCCGCTCTTGTGAATTACCTGCGATCGGGCTGGCCGAATGTTGGCATCTTTGGCTGCAAGCGATTTGCTGTCGCTATTACGGATTCAATTAATTTTTAAAAACATGAAAAAGCTACAATCTATTAAAGCCTTCAAAGGCGCACATTTAGCCGATGATCAGCTGATCAATGTAACAGTCGGAGGCAAACCAATTACTATCGGATTGTCTATGATGACCGACGACTACAGCCTGGGCAACCCCACTGGTCCTTACCCGCTCGACGGCACCTGCGACTGTGTCGATTTAAGGGATGGCGATATATGGGGTGGCCTTGGATCCGGCCAGGTTCAATGCCCCTAACCGCCGTACATCACCATTGAATAAGGGCCGCTCGCAGCTATCGCAGGAGCGGCCCTTCATATTTCCAAAATGATATTGATCTTTTCAGAAGTAAATGACCTGAGCACCCTGGCAGTTGCCGGCTACCTGGACGATTACGGCGTGCCGTATACAGTCGTTCTTAAAACCGATACCCTGCGTTATACCGATGCGGATAAGGGGACCCTTTATATAGGTGAGAACAAGATTTGCCTGAAAGACATTCATGCTGTCTGGTTCCGCCGCGGTAAGTTCTTCATTCGGAGTAATGCATTTAAGGACAGGGAACTGGACCTGTACCTGTACGAGAATAATGTGATCATCGAAGATTATGTCAATTACAAACTGGAACAGGTAAAGTCGATCGGTAGTGCGGCCGGCTTGCATGTCAATAAACTTATTGTGCTTGAAAAAGCAAAGGCATGCGGGCTCACTGTGCCCGACTATTGCCTGGAGCATGACTTTCAGCAGCAGGATGCGACCTACATCGTAAAAGGGGTGAATGGCAATACTCATTTTAACAGCGATCAGCTGAGGATAATCCTGCCCGTTGTAAAGCTCAATGACAGCCATTCATCCGGCTTGTCTTTTTTTCAGCGGTACACAGAGAAGAAATATGAGTTGCGGATATTTTACCTGCATGGCAGGTTTTGGAGCATGGCCATCTTTTCCCAGAACGATCCGCAGACCACTACAGATTTCAGGAAGTATAACAAGGAACGACCCAACCGGAATATACCTTATACGCTACCCACAGCCATAGAAGCAAAGCTGACCTGCCTGATGGAATCATTGTCCTTAAACACCGGTTCCATCGATATGATCGTCACCCCCTCATTGGAGCATGTGTTCCTGGAAGTCAATCCTGTAGGGCAGTTCGGGATGGTGTCGCTTCCCTGCAACTATAACCTGGAAAAAGAGATCGCTGATTTTTTAAAAAGCTAAACTATGAATAAAGCAGAGCAGATACGGGAGCTGGCCCGGCTCCATAAAGACCAGTTGCCTTTAAATTTCCAGTTCATGGAGATCATCGAACTGGAAGCCGAGCGAAAGAAATTGACGTATACCGGCAAATCACTGCTCAGCGCCCGGCACCCATTTCATATCCAGGTAAAGAAACCCTGTAAAGCACTAATCCGGATACTGTGACTTATTTCAAGCTATTCACCAATTGCATCGTCAGCAAGGGCATTGCCCGTTCGCTGATCTGTGACCTGCAAAGACAAAGCAGCACCCTTATACCCAACGATCTCGTCGCTATTATTACGGAATTGGATAGTGCAACGAGTGTGGAAGATCTTTTCCGTCAGTATGGCGCAGAGAACCGCGAAACGATCAGCGAATACCTGGCGTACCTTACCGAAAACGAATACGGCTTTTACTGTGAATCCCTGGAAGAGTTCAACCGTTTTCCGCCAATGAGCACAGCGTTTTCCGGATCGGGGAAAATAACCAATGCGGTTATCGAAGTGTCGGAAGATATGGAAAGGAACCTGGGGACGATCCTGGAACAGCTGAACGGGCTGCGGTGCACTTCCCTTGTCCTGATGTTTTACAGGCCGATGGACATCGATGGGCTGCAAAGCGTTCTGGAGCGCTTCGACGGCACAGAAATAAGCTCTGTGGAGATCGTCACCGCATATCATGAGGCGGTTGGAGCCGATTTTCTGAAAAACTTAAATGCCAGGCTCACTCCTCTGACAAGCATCCTTTTTTACAATGCTCCCTTCGACCGGACCGATCCCTGGGACCGCAATATTTATTTCGACGTCCGGTTTTCCAGAAGCAATATCCATTCGTTTAAGCATTGTGGCATCGTGAGTGCAGCCTACTTCGATACGAATTTCCCTAAAGTGCTTGAAGCCATGAACCATAACTCTTGTCTTCATAAGAAAATAGGAATAGACATACATGGCAATATCAAAAACTGTCCGGCAATGGAGACATCCTTTGGCAACATAAGGGAAACCAAGCTGGCAGAGGCTTTGGAACATCCGGGCTTTAAGCAATACTGGGGGCTTACCAAGGATGATATCGCTGTTTGCAGGGACTGTGAGTACCGCTACATTTGTACCGATTGCCGTGCCTATACCGGCCGTACACATATCGACACCGGTGGCCTGGATACTTCCAAGCCTTTGAAATGCGGCTACGATCCTTATACCAATGAATGGGCAGAGTGGAGCGTGCACCCGCTCAGGCAGGAGGCCATCCGCTATTATGGCCTGGAAGAGCTGGTCAGGAACAACGAATGAATATACTTTACGTAAAATGTCCCGGTCGCCTGACCGGGACATTTTTACTAAGCGCTTCAACCTCTTGTTCCCGGAGGTGTTGCCCTTACTTCATCTCTTTTTCAATTGTATCGGCGTTACGTTTGTACTCAGCAGCGTAAGGCGTTGCGGCAGCCAGCGTAGCTGATTTCTGTGCAGCAGTTACGGCTTCCTTCTTGTTGCCCATCTTTTGGTAGATGCGGGCTTTGAGCCAGTACAGCCAGAACGCTTCTTTATTCTCTTCGATGGCTTTGTTGGCGTAAGTCAAAGCCTTATCCAGGTTCTTACCGGTTTCGAGGTAATAGTTGGCTGCCTGCTGGTAAGGACGTTTGGGTTCATTGATGGATTTTTCCAGGTACTCGGTAATGCGTTGGTCGTTTTCGGCAACAACGGGGATGGTTACCTTGGTATTTTCCCAGCTCAGTACCAGGGCGCATTGATTGCCGGTGAGGTTATCCAGCGAAATGGTAAAAGATTGTACCGCATCGGCCAGTTTATCGGTATGTACCACGAACTCTGCAACATCGTCTTTGGGATCGAAGCCACTCACGCCCCAGTTGCCGATACCTTTGTTGAGGATGATCTTCCAGGCATTGCGTCCGGGTACGGTGTACAGGGCATAAGTGCCTTTGGGGATGGCGAAACGGTTGACTTCATATTGTTTGCCGGGAGCAAAATCAGGCATTTCGGCGCCTTTTTGCGCGGGCACACCCTCCAGCATCACATCTTCGTTAAACGTCACCTTCGTAGCTGTATTGGCACCGGTGCGCCATACCTGGCCATAAGGTACCAGATCGCCGAATATTTTACGGCCACGCATAGCCGGACGGCTGTAATTGATCTCAATAGAAGAGGTGGAGAAGTCCTGCTTTATAGTAGCCGTAGGACTGGGCGCAGGCAGTTTAAGGTCTTGTGCATAAGTGCTGAACACCAGGCAGCCGCTGGTCAGTATCGTGATAAAGATGCGTTTCATAAAATGGAATTTGCTGCGAAATTAACACCTCGCGTTCATAAAAAAGCATCACATGAAAGATGGGACACAATTACATAAAAAATGGGAAACAATTAGGTAATACCAGGGGGGTACTTTTGTGGTTCAAAAATATAATAAATATGAAGTTATTGTACACAGCGACCCGCAAAGGTTTTGTTGCTACCGTTTTAGCTGTTGCGTTGGGGATGAGCGCTCAAGCGCAGATTACTATTTTTTCCGAAAATATGGGCGGAGTGCCCGTTTCAAACAATACGCCCGTGATCGCCTACAACGGGTTTCAGAATTCTGGAGGAAGTATAGTTTACTCCGGTTCTGCTGATGTCCGTATAACGACGCCTTCTTCTACTTCAAGATATGCGAGCGCGTCAGCCGGCAATAATGTTTTCCTTACGACAGCTGCGGGTACCAATTTTTCGATCAGCAATATTCCAATTACCGGCGCTACAAATATCGCTGTTTCCTTTGGTATAGCGAAGTCGACAAATGCCGAAAACGGCTCGGGCGTGTCAGTACAGGCGATCGTTGACGGAGGTGCGCCTGTAGACTTGCCTGTAGTGCTGAGCACTGGTACGGGTACTTCTAACTGGGTGCTTACAACGCCGACGGCTACCATCCCTACCGGTAATTCGCTCACGCTTACGTTTACTAAGGCCGGTGGCAGTGCCACTTTCCGTATAGATGATATTTTGATAACTTCTTCGACACCATTGCCGGTAAGCCTGACGGACTTCACCGCTGCCCGTAAAGAGAATAGTGTACAGCTGAGCTGGGCTACGGCTACAGAGAAAAATGCCAGCCACTTCGAGATCGAGCGCAGCCAGGATGGCAGCCAGTTTGCTGCTGTAGGTAAAGTAGCTGCCCGCAATATTGCTACAGGCGCCAGCTATAGCTATACCGACAATACTGCCGGCGCAGCTACCGTATATTATCGCCTGAAGAATGTAGACCGCGATGGTAGCGCCGAATACAGCAAGGTTGTGGTAGTAGAAGGAAAAGGCGTAAAAGGAAATGTAGCCTTAACGGCCAACCTGGTACGCAATGTGCTGCCGGTTACCTTCAAAGGCGAACAAGGCGCTTACCAGCTGCAAGTGGTTAACCTGGCCGGTACGGTATTGCAACACCAGTCTGTAAATGGTGTGGCTTCTGTTCAGTTGGACATCGCTTCACTGGCTCCCGGCTTCTACCTGCTTCAGGTTGCCGGCGCCAATGGTAAAGAGACCTTCAAATTTGTAAAGCAATAAGGCAAGCTTATTACAGCGAAAAAATAATCGAAAAAGCGCGATCCGGATGGGTCGCGCTTTTTTCTTGTTATTCTTCGATATCGTATTCCTTGATCTTGCGGTACAAGGTCCTTTCGGAGATGCCTAGTTCGTGTGCGGCGTCTTTGCGTTTGCCTTTATGCTTCTGGAGCGCTTTGATGATAAACTCTTTTTCCCGGTCGATGAGCGATAGCGATTCTTCCACTTCTTCGTGATGATTCACTTCCTCTCCGGGATGATGGATCACAAAGGAAGGATTGCTTTTCTTCTCGCCGCCCTGGTAATTGGTGATCGCCGGGGTGCTGAACGTGTTGTCGGGCATACCGCCTTCATAAGCCGGCACCAGGTGTTCCGATGGCATGCTTACCGGCCCCGGATTATAGCCCTGCTGGTGTGCCAGCTCAAATATCATTTTCTTCAGGTCGTTCATGTCCTTTTTCAGGTCGAAAAAGAGCTTGTACAGGATCTCGCGCTCGGTGGTGCTGCTGCCATTGCTCTGCTCCTGGCTGCTGCTGAAGCTCTGCACCGGCAGACTGTTGGTATGCGGCGTCAGCGCCGGCATACGCGTGCCATTCTCCCGGTTGGGCAGGAAAGCGCTAAGCTGTTCGGCGGTTACCGTTTTATCTTTTGACAAAACCGATATTTGCTCTGCTATATTTTTCAGCTCACGTACATTGCCCGGCCATCCGTAGCTCATCAGCAGCTGCCGGCCGCCCTCGTCCAGCTGTACCGGCTGGGTCTTGTAGCGCTCGGCGAAGTCGCCGACAAATTTGCGGAACAGCATAGGAATGTCGTCGCGGCGCTCGCGTAGTGCCGGGACCCTTATGGGCACTGTGTTCAGGCGGTAATACAGATCTTCTCTAAACTTGCCCTGCTGCGTGAGTGTGAGCAGGTCCTTATTGGTAGCAGCGATCACGCGCACATTGGTCTTTAATACCTTGGATGAGCCTACGCGGATGAACTCGCCGGTCTCCAGCACACGTAGCAAACGGGCCTGGGTGCCGATAGGCATTTCGCCTATCTCGTCCAGGAAAATGGTGCCGCCGCTCACCGTTTCAAAATAGCCTTTGCGCTGATCGCTGGCGCTGGTAAAGGAGCCTTTTTCATGGCCGAAGAGTTCAGAATCGATAGTGCCTTCGGGTATAGCGCCGCAGTTAACGGCTATAAAAGGATTATGTCTTCTCGAAGAAAGGTTGTGAATGATCTGGGAAAAGACTTCCTTACCCACACCGCTTTCTCCGAATATCAATACGCTCAGGTCGGTATTGGCTACCTGCTCGGCTACCTGTAAGGCATAGTTGAGCTGCGGATCGTTGCCTATAATACCAAACCTGTTCTTGATGCTTTGAATATCCATTGAATGATTATAAGGTTAGCAATAACGGCGTGCCGCAGGAGCACCGCCATTTTTTTATGCTTGCAGGGAAAACGGTATTACCAGGTTACGATGCGTTCGATCTTGCCCATCAGGGTGCCCGAGGTAGCGCTGTGCACTGCTACCATCACATAATCGCCTTTCTTCAGGCCATAGTTTTCCTTGGGAAAAACGACCACCTTGCCCTGGCTGTTCCTGCCGCTCCAGTCCTGGTCGCTACGGCGGCTTTCGGCTTCGATCAGCACGGTAAAGGTCTTGCCGATTTCCTGCTCAAAGTTCTTTTGCGACAGCTGCCGCTGCAGGTCTACTACCTCGATCAGGCGGCGCTTTTTTACCTCTTCCGGAACATCATCGGCATAGCGGCGCTGGGCAAGCGTTCCCGGCCGTTCGCTATAGGCATACATATAAGAAAGGTCAAATTTGCCATAGGCCATTACCGAAAGAGTTTCTTTATGATCTTCTTCCGTTTCGGTGCAAAAGCCGCTGATAACGTCGCAGGTAATGGCGCAATCGGGCATAATCTCCCGGATGCGGTCTACCTTCCTGAGGTACCACTCCTTGGTATAAGTACGGTTCATGAGCTGCAAAACGCGTGTAGAGCCACTTTGCAGCGGCAGGTGGATGCATTTGCATATGTTCTCATATTGCGCCATGGTATGGAGCACCTCGTCGGTAATGTCCTTAGGATGCGAGGTGCTGAACCGTACGCGTAGCTGCGGGCTTACCTTAGCTACCAATTCCAGCAGCTGGGCAAAGGTG
Source organism: Taibaiella koreensis (assembly GCF_003545715.1). Lineage (GTDB taxonomy): Bacteria > Bacteroidota > Bacteroidia > Chitinophagales > Chitinophagaceae > Taibaiella > Taibaiella koreensis. The sequence continues at coordinate 161,778 of NZ_QVNU01000005.1, read as the reverse complement.
ACTTCATCTTCATTGCCCGGTGTGGTATAATAATAGCTGTCAACATTTTGTCCCAGCAGCGTCACCTCTTTGTATCCCCTGGCAAACAGGTCCTGTGCTTCGGCCAGGATAGAGTGGGGGTCGCGGCTGCGCTCCCGTCCGCGGGTGAAGGGCACTACACAGAAGGTACACATATTGTTGCAGCCTCTCATGATGCTGATAAAAGCGCTGACGCCGTTGGTATCGAGACGTACCGGGGCAATATCAGCATAGGTCTCTTCACGGCTCAGCAGCACATTCACGGCCTTCTGGCCGCCTTCTGCCTCGCTGATGAGGCCGGGCAGGCTCCGGTAAGCATCGGGACCTACCACCATATCGACCAGCTTCTCTTCATCCAGCAGCTTGGCTTTCAGGCGTTCGGCCATGCAGCCCAGCACACCGACCAGCATATCGGGGCGGTCCTTCTTCAGCGACCGGAATATATTCAGGCGGTTGCGGACCGTTTGTTCCGCTTTTTCCCTGATGGAGCAGGTATTGACCAGAATCAGGTTGGCTTCTTCCATATTGCGGGTCGCACCAAATCCTTCTGCATTCAGAATAGAGGCCACGATCTCGCTGTCATTAAAGTTCATGGCACAGCCATAGCTCTCGATATAGAATTTTTTCCGGTATGGGTTCGGGTCGCCTTCAAAAGGGGCATAAGCCTCTCCCTGGCGCGCTTCATGGATCACTTTTTCCTGCAAGTCAAGCATGGTCAATATTTAAGGTTGCAAAGTTACGAAATTGAACTGTCAAAATAGCAGGTTTATACCTCAATAAGATATCCCGATCTTTATTATATACGTCTGTTCAAAGCCAAATTTCCGGTCAAGGCTTTATATTTGTCGTTAGCTGTTTTGCAACGCTGCTATGCCTTGTAGGGTGGCCGCAGTATCGTAAATATAGCCGTAAAAGCATTTTGGCATGCCCCGCAGGAAAAAAAATAACCCAAAGAAAAAGTACTGGTCCGTTTTGCTCATCCTTTTGCTGCTGGCAGCAGGCTATGGCGGCTATTTTTATTACAGCAGATGGCTGGCGCCCAATATCAGTCGCGCCGGCAAGCTGTATATCCCTACCGGCGCTACCTATAACCAGGTGCTGGATTCGCTGAAACCTTTTCTGAAGAACCGGGAAAGTTTCGAATGGCTGGCCCGGCAAAAGAAGTATGGCGCCCGCGTGAAACCCGGCCGCTATACGCTTGGCCTTGGCGAGAGCAACAGCTCGGTGATCAACCGGCTGCGCATAGGCGCGCAGGATGAGATCAGCATCCGCATCGGCAACTATGCCAGTATTTTCGAGTTGGCCGGCAAAGTAGGTCCCTTTCTTGAAACGGACTCGGCGGGCCTGGTCAGGGCGATGACAGAAGCCGCTTTTGCCAAAGGCTACGATACAGCGGCGCTTATCTTCTTTTATTTTCCCGATACGTATCATTTTCACTGGAACACCTCCGGGCAGGCCTTCGTGGACCGTATGAAGCAGCAATTTGACCAGTACTGGACAGAAGGGCGCAAACAAGAGGCCCGTGAGCATAGCATGACACCGCTGGAAGTAACCACGCTGGCATCTATCGTGCAACTGGAATCGGCCAAGGTCGATGAACAACCGCGGGTGGCAGGCCTCTACCTCAATCGCCTGAAGATAGGCATGAAGCTGGACGCCGATCCTACTGTGATCTTTGCCATGAAGAAGGCCGACGGCTTTCAGCGGAAGATCCATCGTGTTTACTATAAGAACCTGGCGATTGAGTCGCCCTACAATACCTATAAATACAAGGGGTTGCCACCCAGCCCGATCTGCATGCCCAACCGTTCGGCGCTGGAAGCTGTGCTGCATCCGGCAGTGCATCACTTCCTGTACTTTGTGGCCGATCCGCAACGTCCGGGCTACCATATTTATGCTGCTACGCTGAAAGAGCAGGAGAAGAACGCGGAGCAATACCGGGAATGGCTCAACCGGAACAATGTGCAATAAACATCTGTGCTATGGAGCGCTTCACCAACGAATACAGCCGGTTGGTAAACGAAGTAAAGCGGGAGCTGTCGGCCTTTTCACCGGACGATGGTGTCCGGGTGGTGCTGCGCTACCTGGAGATGCCCTGGATCAGGGGCGACTGGGTGTCTTTTGTCGTACTGGCTGATGAAAAGGGGCTGTACCGGATAATCCACCGGCGATGGGACCGGGAGTATGACAGGCAACGATCGCTGATGGGTATCTTCAACCTGGACCGTATTGCTATCCATGAAGATAACCTACACCTTTCTCCTGTGCAGCGGTTGTCACTGGATAAGCTGATTGTGGCTATAGCATTGCCCGACGTCTTGCAAAATGCAATGGTCATTGACGGGATCGATAGTGTTCTGTTCATTCATAACAATGATAAGCAACATGAGTACTGGTGGAATACCGGTCCGGATAAGATCGCTTGCTTTGCTCCGGTGATTGCTTACCTGAAAACCTTATTTTCGTTTACCTGATCATTCCCTGACGAAAACAAAACCGATATGTCCAAAACCTATACCAAAAGAGAATTCCTGAAGATGATGGGCCTGGGCCTGGCTTTCCTGCCGTTTATGAGCTGCTTCAATCATAGCAGCAGCAACACAGAGCAGGAGGCTGATGGCGGTCAGCAGAAAAAGGATCAACGGGCGGAAGACAACAGCGGAGATGAGTTGAAAGTAAGCGACGAGGATATACTGCTGCTGACCCGCGACGACCAGCGCTATGCCGACTTTAATATGGCTTTCAATAAAAGAATAAAGCATTTGCCCAAATACATCGCCGTATGCCGTACCGAAAAGGGCGTGCAATATGCCATACAAAAGGCAAAGGCAGAGAAGCTTAAGGTCGCTGTAAAAAGCGGTGGTCACAGCTTTGAAGGCTTCTCCTCCAACGATGGCGGCATGGTGATCAATGTTTCCCTGATGAAAAAGATCAGCTGGCTGGAAAACGATGAGGTGCTGATGGGGCCTGGCTGCCTGCTTCAGGAGGTCCAGGCCGGGCTCTTTCCCCGGAAGCGTCTGCTGCCTTCCGGCTCCTGCGGTACCGTGGGTATTGCAGGACTGACCCTGGGCGGCGGTTATGGTTTTTTCAGCCGCAAGTATGGCCTCACCTGCGATAGCCTGCTGGAGCTCACGATGGTAGGCGCCGATGGGAGGGTTTACACGACTAAGGATGACAAGGAGCTGCTCTGGGCCTGCAAAGGAGGCGGCAACGGTAATTTCGGCGTGGTTACTTCTTTCCGGTTCAAAACATACGACATGCCGCCTACCTTCGACAGCTATGTGCTCAAGTTCCGCAACATGAACGTGGAACGTTTCGAAAGCTCACTAAGCACCTGGTTTGACGTGAGCGAAAAAATACCCGAGGAGGCCTTTGCGGCGTATGTGCTGAATGGAAAAACACTGACCATATTGATCACAACCTATAAAAGTATTCCGGGATTCGACCAGCTGATCGCTCCATTGACGGTGTTGGCCGATAGCACCAGCCCTACGCTTAACGCCGATCTGCCTAAAGCGATGAAGCGTTATTACGGACGAAAAGGCCCCCTCTATTTTAAGAATGCTTCGGCCGGCCTGTACCGGGGCAAAGCAGATATTTTGCAGGTGAAGGAAGCCCTGTTTGGCCTCGTAGCGGGCAATCCCGGTATCGTGTTCCAGGTAAATACCCTGGGCGGGAAAATCGCCGACGGCACTTTTGAAGGCACGTCCTGCTATCCTCATCGCCAGTTGGCTTACCTGGGTGAACTTCAGGCTTACTGGGAGCTGGAAAGCAAGGAAGCGGGACTGGTCAAGGCTTTCGAAGACATACAGACTTTATTCCGCAACGGAGGCATTGAGGCGCATTACCGCAATTATCCCGATATTAATTTTAAAGACTGGGAGAAGGCTTATTATGGCGACAACTACGGCCGTTTACAGGAAGTGAAGCGGAAGTATGATAAGGACGACCTGTTTCATTATCCGCAAAGTATCAGGGTCTGAATCGCTATAAGCTGGTAATGGGCAAATTCAGAGTTAGCAATTTGCAGTTGGCAATACTCAATATTCACATTCATCTTTTGCGCCCTTTGCGTACAGCTTAGCGATCTTTGCGGTTACTGACCAGGTGGACAATTGGCAGTTGGCAATTTTCAAATCTTAAATTCCACGTTCCAAATCCCAATAGTCTCACTCATCTTTTGCGCCCTTTGCTTTTACCTACCAGGTGGACAATTGGCAGTTGGTAATTGGCAAATCTTAAATTCCAAGCTCCAGGTTTCAATACTTAATACTTAATACCTAATACTCATTACTCACTACTCAATACTAACCCTTCTTCCCTTGCTGCTCGCGGATCATCGCGCCGTAATCCATCTTCCGCGCAAGCGCCGAAAGGCATAAGGTCAGGCGTTTGACCTTGGTAGGTTCGGTCTTGGCTTCATCCACCCATTTGCTGAAGTAGCGTTGGTGCGACGGCGCCAGGCTGCGGAAGTGCGCCAGCGCCTCGGGATCGTCGGCGAGGCATTCGAGCAGTTCCGGCACAATCTCCTGTGGCGTATCGTCCTTTGCAAGGTTTACTTTGAGCATGGCGCCTTTGCGTTTACCGATCCCTTTGCGCATAGCCGCGTTAATGGCCATGATAAAGCTACCATCGCCCATAGGCATTACCGCTACACTACTGATCGCAAAATGATCCAGCTTCCCCTTGACACGAAATGCCTTTTTATTACCCGGGAAAACTTCCTGTGCGATATCGGCAGGTATCGCGATATAGGTCCAGCCGGTCTTGTCGCCGTTCTCTTCAAACTGGTGTATGGTAGTGGTAAAAGTAGTCATTGCTTTTCGAAATGCTAAGCTAGCAAATATCCCGATGTAAAATTGCTCCTGGAAAAGAACAAGCAGGCAATGTATCTTTACGCTTTCTCCTATCCTCATGAAAACCGATCTTCTTTCCACAAAGCAATTACAGATCCTGAAGCACAATAATTGTCTGAACAAAATGGTAAGAAATGCAGTCATACAGGAATTGGAGAAAAGAGAAGCACCCAATACCACACGCGCGCCGGAACTTCAGAAATTTCCGCTGCGCTATCGGCTGTTGCTGGTAACACTTCCCTTCTTGTTCCCTGCGTGGTTATGGATTGAGGGATGGTCTGTGGTAATAGGCACGGAATACGGCTCGCTGCGGCCGGGATTTCGTGATAGACTGCTGTTCGTGCTGGCGCCGCATTGGCTATTGCTCAGCCATTACCGCGCGAAAAACCAAAAGAAAAACTGGCATAGCTTTTGGCTCTATTATTGCCTGGGTATATTGCTGTGGACCGTTTTGGTGATCCTGTGGGCCAGGGTTGTTATGAACAGCCATAAATAATTAGGATTAACCGGCATTAGCTTCGTGCGGTGTGTACCATTTATCGGAAGCCCATTTTTGCGGGTTGTTCCTGATGTAGCGGGCGATCCGTTCATATTCTTCGTAAGACCTGATAATGTGGTCGTGAAAACGGCTTTGCCAGTTGAAGCAGATACCATTCTGCCTGGCGTAAATCGTTACTGCTGATTTATAACCTCTGATAACGGAGGCCAAATTATGTGATTGAGGGCCAAACCTGTTTTGATTGGCGGGAATGCCTTGATTAAAAGGATTGGCGCCGATGATCAGGATGCCATGGATATGATTGGGCATCACCACAAATTCGCCGGATTGCAGGCGCATATCGGTGCGTAATGCCATGGTACGGTACCATTCCTGTTCGGCAATTAGGCCCATTGCCGTCGGTCGTAGAGACGCCATGCCTGGCGTCTCCGGAACAACGACCTGATCAGACGCCATGCCTGGCGTCTCCGGAACAACAACCTGATCAGACGCCATGCATGGCGTCTCTACGATTTCACCAAAATAATGTGCCCGGCGATGGGTACAAATTGTGACAAAATACATGCCTTCGCTGGTATAATCCCACGTGGCCAGTCGCGACGACGGTATCCTGTAGCGATTATGATATAATTCTGCCATAGGTAGATCAAAAATAGGACATGCATTTTTAATGCACGCCTTATTTTCATAAATACCATTGTTAAAAAAAGGCAAATTGCCGCTTAGATTTTCCTATAGTTGTACTCCTGCTCCGGCTGCGATCCCTTTGCTTTAGCTTCGGCCTCGCGGGCCCTTAGCTCTACGCGCCGGATCTTACCGCTGATAGTCTTGGGCAACTCCGCTACAAACTCCAGCAGCCGCGGCATTTTATAAGGGGCCAGGCTATCTTTGGCATACGCAAACAGGTCTTTGGCCAGGTCTTCACCGGCATTGTAGCCGGCGTTGAGCACAACAAATGCTTTTACCTCGTATCCTTTTACCGCGTGCGGACTACCCACCACGGCCGATTCCTGCACTGCCTCATGCTCCAGCAGTATGCTTTCCACCTCAAAAGGCCCGATGCGATAATCGGACGATTTGATCACATCATCGTCGCGGCCTACAAACCAGATATAACCCTCTTCATCGCGGTAGGCCTTGTCGCCGGTGTAGTACAGGCCGTGCCGGAATACTTCTTTTCCCTTTTCCGCATCATCGAAATATTCTTTGAAAATACCATTGGGTTTGCCGGTACCGGTACGCACGCATATATTGCCTTCTTCCCCATCGGGCAGTATATTGCCTTCGTCGTCGGCGACCACTACGTCGTACAGGAAAGCAGGCTTGCCCATGGAGCCGAACTTAACATGACTATCCGGAAGATTGGCGACCATGCAGGTGCTTTCTGTCTGGCCGAAGCCGTCGCGGATCAGCATGCCCGTGCCTTCCATATTTCGATCACTTCGGGATTCAATGGCTCCCCGGCAGCGACACATTCCCTGAACCGGAAACGGTAACCCTTGAGGTCTTCCAATATCAGCATGCGCAATACCGTGGGCGGTGCGCAAAAGGTGGTAATGCCATGCGCTTCGATCATGGCAAGCGTATCCTTGGCATTAAAGCGGCCTTCCTGGTGGTACGCAAATATCGTTGCGCCGATGCTCCAGGGAGCAAACACGCTGCTCCAGGCAAACTTGGCCCAACCCGGCTGTGAAATATTGTAGTGGATGTCTTCCTGCCGTAGCCCTATCCAGGCAGCAGTGGTAAGGTGGCCGAAGGGATAGCTGAGGTGTGTGTGCGTCACCACTTTGGGCATACCGGTAGTACCCGAGGTGAAGAACAGGAACAGGGGATCGTCGGCCAGTGTGGGTGCTGCTGTTGCTACCATGCTTTCCGCAGCCACATCGTCCAGCGAATACCAACCGGGACGTGTGCCTTCGGCTATTAGCTTAACTGCTACCTGCCGTCCCGACAAGGCTTCGGCCTCATCGATCTTGGGAGCATTGCCGGCATCGGCGATCACGATCCGCGGCATCAGCTTGCCGAAACGGTATACAATGTCCTGTACGCCCAGTATTGTGGCTGCAGGTACCATACGCAGACCACCCTTGATGGCCGCCAGTATGGCCAGCCAATTGCTTTGCTGAAGCCCCATCTGGGTTAGCAAGACATCGTGTTGCCCGACGCCTTTGTTCCTTAGAAAATTCAGCAATTGGTTACTGCGCTCGCTGATGTCGCGGAAAGAATAGCGGTGCGTTTGCCTGCCGTCGGTCCACAGCAGTGCTGTGGCATCGGGTGTATCGTTCACGTGGATCTGCTCAAAGACTTCCTGTACCCAGTTGAACCGAGCGGGGGCCTTTATATCCAGCCGGGCAAGGGCTTCAAAATCTTTTGCGGCGATCAGCCGGCGTATTTCCCTGAATAAGGCTTCCATGCATACAGTGATTTTATGATTCTGATAAAACATCAAGGCAGCCGTGCTGCTCCAGGAAGGTATAGCAACGTTCGATCAGCCATGGCTCGCTTTGCTTGTGTGGCGAATGTCCTGCATTGACCACAACGCAGCGTTCCGCAGGCCCGGATACCTGTTGTACAATTCCCTCCACCTGTGCCAGTGTGCCATACTCGTCTTCGGCGCCTTGTATCACCAATACCGGACAGCTGACCTGAGGTAAGCATGGCTCAATGTTCCAGTCGCGGTATTCGGGGCTCAGCCAGGTTCCGGCCCAGGCCTCAAAAAGCGTAGCCGTCTTATCGCCATGGTACTTTTCCAACCTTTCTTTCAGCGATGTCGTGTCAAACTGTTCCCGGGCTCTTTCGATACCGTCGAGCGTCAGGTCTTCGACGAAAATGTGTGCGCCTTCGGTAATGACAGCTTTAAATACCTGCGGATACTTTGCTGCCGCCAGAAGCGCAATGGTTCCGCCATCGCTGTGACCGAAGAGTATGGGTTGCTTTATCGCACAGGCTTCCAGCAACTCAACCAACAGTTCCGCTTCCGTTTCCATATAGTCTGTTTGCCGCCGGTAGCCGGTAGCAAAGGGATCGGCCAACCCGTAACCCCGCCGGTCATAGAGCAATACAGCGCATTCTGTAGCCATTCCCATCTGGTAGGGAAAGTTGCGCCAGAGACCTGCACTACCCAGCGAATCGTGCAGGAACACGATCGTGCCGCGGCTGTTATCCGCAGGCCTGTAAGTCACATTGACATCAAAGCCGCGAAGACCCACTTTCCTGTTTTCGTATGCTGTATCCATGAATACGCCAGAAGCTTATAATTTGTTTTTGTCTTTGTACACGTATACCATTTTGCCCTTGATCCTTTTTTGTTTGTAGGTATAATAGCAATCCTGATCGGCGGGGCAGGGCATTGTGCCTTCTTTTTCTACCAGGATTAGTTTCCCCTTCTGCCAGCGGTAGGTCTCGGTCCAGTTCTCTGCAGCGCTTGAATGAAAGCAGTTGCCGGTGATCAGGCGCCGCTTCCTGTCGACATCGAGACAGGCGATCTCGCTCAGTTCCTGTTGGTATGCCAATGTTTTCCGGCTGGGATCGTACAGATATACGGCCTCAAAGCGCTGTACATTGCCGCTGGAAGAGGAAAAGGAAAGATCGTCGTAACCATCGAAATTGATATCCCATATGCGGTAGGGCAAGCCATAGCTGGTGTCGTCGAGATGCACGCCGGCATCATACTCCGAAAGCGATTCGTCCAGGATCCGCTTTCCGTCGGCATTCCGGGTAACAATAAGACGCGCGCTATCATCGATCATTACCGAAAACAGTGTGCCTGTTTTACGCAAATGATCGTAGGCCTGCTGCGCGTGTAACTGCAGGGAAGGTAATATAAGTAATGGCAGCAGGTGCTTCATTAATTCATCTGTTTATTGGCCCGGGTGTTACTTTCACGGAAGTGCGGTAGGCGGTACCTTTGAACAGGCATACGAGCTCGCCCTTTTCATTGGTGGTGCGAATATCGTAGAGGCCGGTCTTATTGCCCAGGTGCACTTCGCGGGCTTCGACAAACAGCTTATCTCCTGCTACCGCCGGACGCGTAAAGGTAATGGATACGTCCAGGGCTACCGTAATGAGGCCGTGGGAATTGCAGGCGAAGGCGAATGCGGAATCGGATGCGGAGAACAAGACGCCGCCATGGATACGTTCGAATCCGTTGAGCATGTCTTCCTTTACCTGGTAATGCAGGCGGCAATAACCTTCGCCCACCTCGTCTATATTCAGGCCCAGCCATGCCGTAAACCGGTCGCGGGCGATCATAATATCCAGTACTTCCTGTGGTGTGAGATGTGATTCCATTTTGTAATGCTAAAAAGATTGTTGTAACAGGAAATCTTCCAGTCTTTCCCTGGTGATGACCTGGTTGCCCTGGTAAAATGCGTCATCTTCCAGCCGGGCCAGGGATGCGGTCGATTGTGCGGTAAGCCATGCTATGAAGGCCTCTACTTTGTCAAAGGTCATAGGACGGTCCAATCCGCCATCCCAAAGCTCGCCGTAACAGTACACACCTTCATTGTATTCCATGCCCATACCGCAATAGTCGCGATGGCTATAGCCCAGGGAAGCGCCGGAACGCTGCTTCTCCGCGACGGCGGTAGCAAGAATAAGCCCGAAAGGCCTGGTGTCGGCCGCCAGAGGTCGTAAAATGTCCTGTTTGTCGAAGTCCATATGCTATCCTTTTCTAAGATCGGCGATGCGGTTGAGCTTACCACCTTCGCTACGGGGAATCGCTCCGGGTTCGGTGAGGCTTACCTTCATAGAAAGCCCTATATCGTCTTTTATCTTTTTACGCAGGTGGTCGGCGGCATAGCTAAGCCTGTCGCATTCCAGCGGCGTGCTGTGCTCGCGCGACAGCGCTTCAAACAACGCGGCCTCAGCCTCCACCCTTACCTCTACTTCATCCATTGTGCCATTGTGCGTTACCACCAGCTGGTAATTGGCGCTCAGCGTGGGAATATGCTCCAGTATGGCTTCTACCTGGGTATGAAAGAGGTTGACGCCTCTTATGATCAGCATATCGTCGGCCCGGCCGGCAATGGGCGCCATTTTAATATGTGTGCGCTTCACGCTTTTATCGTAATAAATGCTCGTGATATCATTGGTCCAGTAGCGGAGCAGGGGCATGGCTTCCTTGGTCAGGGTGGTGAATACCAGCACGCCTTGCTGACCGTAGGGCAGGGGCTCTCCGGTGTCTTTGTCAACGACCTCGGGATAAAAATGATCTTCCCAGATATAGCTGCCGCTGCCTTTTTCCTCATAGTCCTCCTGCGACACGCCAGGCCCCATGATCTCGCTGAGCCCGTAGATATTGGTAGCGGTAACGCCCAGGCCCTCTTCCACGGCCGACCGTATGCTTTCGGTCCATGGCTCGGCGCCCAGAACAGCATATTTCAAGTTAATGCGGCGGCGATCGATATTCCTTTTTTTGATCTCTTCGGCCAGTGTCAGCGCATAGGATGGGGTGCAGCAGATCACTTCGCTCTGGAAGTCCTGCATCAGCATCAGCTGTTTCTCCGTACCGCCGCCCGATATCGGCAGCACGGTCATCCCCAGTTTTTCAGCGCCGTAATGAAGGCCCAGCCCGCCGGTAAAGAGCCCATAGCCGTAAGCATTCTGTAGCAGCATTCCTGGCTGGCAGCCCGCTGCCGATAAAGAACGGGCGACCACCTCGGCAAAAAGATCGATATCGTTGCGGGTATAGCCTACTACGATGGGTTTGCCGGTGGTCCCGCTGCTGCAATGCAAGCGGGCTACTTCGCTACGTGATAGCGTGAACAGGCCGAAAGGGTATTGCTGCCGCAAGGCATCCTTTTTGGTAAAAGGCAGCTTGTGCAGGTCGGCAACGGTGCGAATATCATCGGGAGTAATACCTTGCGCCGTCAGCAGCTCCCTGTAGAAGGCCACCCGGTTGTAAAGAAGATGGACTTTATCGCGCAAGCGTTCGTCCTGGAGGCGCCGCAGCTGGTCCAGGTTCATGGTCTCCGCTTCCTGATTGAAAAAGGGCATACGCTCAATGCTTTTATACCTTAAAGTTAACGGAATTAGCAGGATGATCGGGTCTGGGCCAGGATAAAGAGCCACCGCCGCCGGATTATTTGATTTTTATTAAGTAAAAGATTTGCAAATCGCCCGTTCGGGCTTTGCATTACAGAAAAAGGCTGCCCTGGTCGGAGCAGCCCTTTTTGATTCATTTTTTGACCCGTTTATTTCATGATCTCAAACTTGCGGGTCACCATGCCTCTTTCCGTTTCGATGCGGATGGTATATACACCGGGAGCATAGGTGCCGGTATGCAGGATATGCTTGTCGCCACTGTCAGCTTTGCTGTCGATGATCACCTGTCCTACTACATTGTACACCGTGATATGCTTCATCTTCAGGTTAAGCTTGTTCTCCAGTGTAACGATGTCCCTGGCAGGATTGGGGTACAGCAGAAGGTCTTTGCTATCATTCACCTGCGGGATACCAGTGCCGCCGGTGGCGTCGAATACGTCGACGGTACGGCTTCGGCCCAGGCTATCGCTACACTCGCCTGCCAGCATTACGGTAACATTATAGATGCCGTTCTTAGCATATTGGTGTTGTACCACGGCTCCGGTTACCCTGGGGCTGCCATCGCCGAAGTCCCAGGTATAGCCCGATACATAACGCGCGTTCAGCACATTGAACACATAAATCGCATCGTTGCTGTACACCGCATTGATATTGCCGCTGGGCGGATCTTTAACCAGGATATTGATATCGTCGGTGCCCACACAGCCATAGCCGTCGGTTACCACCACATTGTAATTACCGGTGCTGCCGGCAATCAGGGTTTGGTTGGTAGAGTTGTCGTTCCAGTGGTAGCTGGCGCCCGGGTTACGGGCATTCAGGGTAAGGGTATTGCCATGGCAGAACACAGTGTCATTACCAAGGTTGACTACCGGCAGCGGATGCACGGTTACATTTACCGTATCCCGTCCGCGGCAATTGGCGATATTGCTCACCGTTACATGATAAGTGCCGGTGGTATTCACCGTGCGGGTCTGGCTGGTGGAGTTATCGTCCCAGAGGTAGCTCTCACCGGGGTTGCCGGCATCAAGGGTCACGCTGGCGCCGGCGCAGATGTCGCGGTTAGCGCCAAGGTTCACGATCGGGGTGGGTAGGAAGGTTGCTGTTACGGTATCGCGTGCGATACAGTTGAAGCTGTTGCGTACCCGTACATAATAAGTGCCGGTATTGGTTACCGCGCGGGTTTGCGCCGTAGTCGCGTTATCCCACAGGTAAGTGGCGCCCGGGTTGCCGGCATTCAGCACATAGTTCACGCCGAGGCAGATATTGGTATCGTTGCCCAGGTCGAGAACGGGCGAGGGATTAACGGTCACATTAATGGTGTCTGACTTGGAACAGTTGCTGCTGTTGGTCACTTTCACCGAATAAGTACCGGTGCTGGTCACCGCCCTGGTCTGGTTGGTGCTGTTGTCGTTCCACAGGTAAGTAGCGCCGGCGTTGGCGGCATTCAGCGTCAGCGTATTGCCTGAGCAGAACGTGGTATCGTTGCCGAGGTTTACTACGGGTATGGGGTTTACATTTACGGTGATGGCTGCAGAGCTGTCGAAGCAGCCGGTGGCTGGTGTAGTCACGACTACCTTGTAAGTGCCGGCATTACCGGTAGTGAAGGCAGCGTTGGTCTGGCCGCCGATATTGCCGGAAGCATTTTTCCATTGGTAAGTACCGCCGCCGGTAGCCGTGAGCGTAGTGGTGCTGCCTGTGCATACCTGAACCGTACCGTTAGGGGTCACGGCGATGGTGGGCAGGGGATTGACGGTAGCGATCACAGGTATTCTGGGGCTTTCGCAGGACCCATTATATCCAAGCAGCATCTTAGGCCTTTTAGATATGATGGGGCCATCGTTACTGGTATTAGCAGTCGCAAAGTCACATACACCGCCGGTTTGTATACCGTCCACCCTGTAAATGGCCTGGGAAACGAAGCTGGTGTTGTCGTATTTAACCTCTGCGCTACTGGCTACAACACCGCTATTATCATTATTATAGCAAGTCTGTACGACGATATTGGTAACGCCATCCCAGATGAAAGGTGTACTAAATGTATAAGTATTGATACCTACAGTCGGTGTTACGCTGGCCGCGGAGTATACTGGAGTACCACCCGTTACAAAGGTCGCCGTCATCGCATTTTGTGAAGTGGGTATGAGGGTAATCTTGAAATTATTAAAAGCAGCAACCGGTGATCCTGCGGTAGCAACATCAAAAGCAAGAGAGGTTATTTGTCCGGCCGCGATACCCGCACTGTTGAGTTCGGCTACAGTAAGTAGCATTTGGTGTTTATAATTGCCGTAGTGATAAGCATAGGGACTGATGCCGCTAAAATCCGGACTGCCGGAAAGGCTGGTTGACGCGCCGGCGCCAATAGTGGCGACGCCAGCCGCACCGCCAGCCGCACCGGAGACATAAAAAGTAGTGCTCGCGGCTATAGTAGGTGTGGTAAAGGATGAGCCGGTAAATAAAGGAGCACCGCCGGTAGAAGCAGCATACCATTTAGGAGTACCTTCCGTGGTCGTAGCACCCAGTACTACTGTACCCGGGCCGCAACGAGTAGCAGGCGTTGTGCCGGAGATCAAAGGATTATACACTTTGGCAGTATCAGATACCGAATTGAAGCAAACAGTACCATCGCTGTTTTTGATCACAGCCCTGTAATACCGGGTACTATTCAACACCGGCGTGGTATAGGTGACGCCGGTACCGTTAGTGTCTACAAAAGTGCTGTTATTCATTGAAGACTGCCATTGTAAGGTCGCTGCGCCATAACCGGTAGCGGGTGTTAATGCCAGGGAGGTAGTGCCGGAAACACAGATTGATGCCGGTGTGGCTATGGCTACTGCAGACGCGGGAAGTACGGTAACGGCCACTGTAGCAGTAGCAGCACACTGGGTGGTGCTGTTGTTGGCGGTAGCAGTATAAGTAGTAGCGGCTGCTGTTGCAGATTTGTGATACACCGTAGCCGCACTGGCTCCTGCAACATAGGCTACAGTTGCGCCTGCGTCGGTATAAAGGTTGGTTGCCGGACTCCAGATGTAGGTATTAAAGCTGCTTTGATTAGAGGTTACTGTGAGTTGGGTTATCGCATTGTTACAAACGGTTTTATTAGCAGTGACTGTAAAGGTGGGCGGGGCATTGACTGTGGCAGTAACCGGTATACGGGGACTGCTACAGGCCGGTTGCTTAAACACGATATTCAGCCTTTGCATACTCAGGCTCGCAGTTGGACTGGTAGTTGACAGGTCAGGCGAGGTAGAGCTGGTGGTAGCAGAGGCGCAGGTGTTATTGGTTGTAGCTGTAAAATAGGTCTGCGCGTTATTGGTTTGATCATTTCCTGTTTGCCGGATATCAACCAATATGTTGGATGTGCCATCCCAATTGTAATAGCCGTCAAAATCAATTGTATTGACACCAATGGCATGGGTATAGGTGGCGGGGCCATAGACGTTTGTTAGCCCGTTTGTCGTAAAGCCGGTCAATGTGGAAGGGGCCGTGCCAAGCGCTATCCTGAAATTGGTAACATTGGTTCCGTCGCCAAGGGTATTAATGTTAAAGGTGATACCGCTGATATTGCCGGCGGTGAGTCCGGCGCTGGTCAGTTCTGCAGCTGTAAACACCATTTGACACCAGTATTGTTTCCAGCGGTTGCAAAATGCTGTTGGTTGGTTGGTAGCACCGGTAAGCGTAGTAGCGGTACCTATAGTAGCAGTTGACGGAGCGCCTGTTTCGGCCGCTACATAATAGGTGGTCGTGGTATTGATCGAAGGCGTAGTGAACGGACTGCCGGTTCCGATAGCCGTGCCACCGGTTGCGGCAGCAAACCACTTTAAGGTAGCACTTGCGGGGCCGGATGCCATCAGGTCGACCGTACCCACACCACAGCGCTGGACATTGGTAGTGGAAGCAATGTTATTGTTATAAGTCAATTGCACGGGTCCTGACGCCGTGCTATCGGGTCCCGCGGCACATTTGACCATGCAGCGGTAATATTTGGCAACTGCAGGGCCGGTATATGTCGCTGAAGTCGCTCCCGATATATTTGTAAAAGTCAGATTATCCACAGAAGACTGCCATTGATAGGTAACGCCAGGCCCGGGCGTGGCGGTAGTAAGCGAAAACGCAACTGTAGTGCCGGCACAAAGACCGGTCGATATTGAAGCAATCGTTGCACCGGGGGCGGGCGTAGTGCACAACGTTGTAAAGTTTACAGCCGAGGTCCAGATGCTGCTGTCTGATGCACCACAGAGGGTTCTTACATACACCGAATAAGTTGTTGCACTGGTGAGTGTATTCGGTGTCGCGGTTGCAGTTGTACTGTTACCAGTGGCTGCAAGACCAGTGGGGCCACTGCCGGCGGCGCCCGAGGTTCTTACTTCCCATTTATAGCCCGTAGGCGGACCTATGGTGGGGGCGGTCCAGTTGACTACAGCCTGTGTGGAATTAATCGATGCAGCGGGTACGGTAACCGCTGTTGGCTGTCCGCAAGTTGGTAATGTAGTAAAAGTGCCTGTGGCGCTGTAACCATCTCCGGTGCCGCTCGAACTAGGAATATGCGACCAGATAGAGGTATTGGTACCGGAAACGCTTTGAACCCTTACCTGGTAGGAGGTCAAAGGTGCGAGGCCTGTTATGTTGGCGGTTGCCGTGCTTACAGGGTTGCCTGTAAAGTTGGTCCAGGCACAGGTGCCCGGTATGCGGTACTGGATATTATACTGGGTAGCACCTGTAGGAGCAGTCCAGGCGACGGTAGCGGAATTGCCTGTAATATTGGTCACCGCACTGAACGTCCGCACAGGGGCAGGCGCTGTAGCTGATGTCCACGTATAAGTAAGACCATTGCTGGGGGCTTGTGCCGTATTGCTACTGGATAATGTCATGGTAGCGCTGTTATTATTGCCCGTAACCATATTGCTCCAGTTGCAGGTCGTACCTGCTGGTATATCCAGTAAGCGGAGGTTATTGACGTTGCTGCTCCATGTGGTACTGTTACCTCTGATGCCCACCTGCGGCGCTGTAGTACTGTTGCCTATCACAATAGTACCACCGTAAATAATTTTAATCGTTCCGGTGGTTGAATTCAGCCGGATTTGAAAGGTGATCCGCTCGTTGGTCGAATTCCACCTTTTTACATCCTGGAATTGGGCGACGAATTCGTCGCCTATTTGTTGGCATCTGATCTCTGAAGTCGCCCCCGTAGTACCGTTTCCAGAACTGTAACCGTTGTCGCAGCCTAAGCCCGAGACCACGCCGCTCACTCCGGTTCCGGTCGTTGATAGTGGCGTATATTCGCCGACATTGTGTGAGCCGCCCATGGTAATGTAGCCATTGCTGTTTACATACACTGTCGTAATCGAAGCGCCTCCAAAAGGAAAAGCAGGAATTGTAATGGCTGAAGAGTTCAGATCGTCATAATTGGTATTGGCCGCTACCACTACGGTCCCCCCGGTGATCGGGGTGTAGGTACTTGTACTTTGTGTAAAGGTGTAATTGGCAATATTTGTCTGCGCCTGCAGCGATACCGAAGCTGCCATGGCCAGCGCGCCAAAGAGCGTTGCCATTTTTCCTTTCGAGATACTTTTGAAGAAAGTGTCGATTTTTCTCATAGACATAAGTTTAAATTGCGGCCCTCCTGGACAGGTTTAACACAGGATTTTCCGGCCTTTGGTCACTGCAAAAGAATTCAAGGCAAGCCCGAAGGGCTGCTTGGTCATCCATATTTGGTTATGTGTGGTTCTTGGTTAAGGGCAAGGCCCTTTGTATAAACAGGACCGGGCCGCAGCCGGTCAGTCTGAAGTGCTAAGTTGAGTCAAATGTAAACTTTTTTTTAACACTTTGCAAACTTTTTGTAACTCATTTTAAAAAACGACCATATTGCCCGCTTTTACTGGATTATATCCTGGTTATGAGTATGGTAAACAGATATTTGCCGGTAATGCGAAACGGTTTTAACCTTGAAAATGAGCTGTTTAGATTTCCTGCTTTTAACGTTTGTTGACAACAAAAGCCCCCGTAATCACGTATACGGAGGCTTTTGCTTAAAATGGTGCCGGGCTTATTTATTGCTTGCTGATCCTGATCACGGATTGCTGGCTGTTATCGGCATAACGGAGCAAATAGCTGCCCGTTGCCAAACGGCTCATATCGATCGTTGCCTGCGCACCGGTAACGGTTACAGTCTGCAGCACCCTGCCGGTAATGTCCATCAGCTGCAGCTCAGGCTTGCCGTCGGCATGGCCATCGAGCAGTACCTGTAGCTGTTGCTGTACCGGGTTGGGCGACACCACTACGGCCATTTGGCCGGCTTGGGTTCTAATCAGTGTTACCACGTCAGAAAGCACCACCTTACCATCGGCATCGGCCATGTTCAGGCGGTACAGGTTCATACCGTTCAGCGGCCGCTCGTCGATAAAGCTATAGTTACCCTTTTTGTTACCGGGCAGGGTTGCCAGCTTACTGAACTGGCGCCCGTCGGCCGAGCGCTGCAGCTCGAAGTGGCTGAAGTTGCGTTCCTCGGCGGTTTCCCAGGTCAGGATATGGCTTGCTCCAACCTTTTTGCCGGTAAAGCTGAGGAGCTTCACAGGAAGGGGCGTTGTGCCGCTGCTGATAAAGAAATTCGAGAAGCCGGGCGTTGCAAACTTTATCCAGCTGACGCCGTTGGCCGTGTTACTTTCTGTCTGTGTCAGCAGTGAATAAGTGCCGCTGCCATTATTATTGCAGGAAGATTCGCCCGTAACCCTGGTAACATTCAGATTGCCGAGCGACGCCGAGGGATCGGCTGCCTGTAGCGCAGCCTGTTCGCTGTTGAGCAGGAACAGCTGTACTTCGTAGCTGCCCGTAGTGCTGTTGCTGATCCTGAAATTGCGGTCGAGATAAGGCCGCCCGCCTGCATCCTGGCGAATGGCGCCGGTATTGATATTCTGAGCCGGCGTAAAATTGCCTACCGATCCTCCTGCATTATTTCTCACCAATGCGATCAGCCTGCTGCTGGCATCCATCAACGGAACCCAACCGGTATACATGGGCGGTAAGGTGCTGGGCTCCGGGATCTGAACATCGGAATTGCAGTCTGCGCTGGTGGCCAGCATGCTGCTTGAAAGCTCATCAACCGCAATACAGAAGGTGCCTGTGGTTGAACTGGAAAAGCCATCAACCTCTACATAATAGGTTTGGTTGGGCACAAGGCCAGTAGCGTACACCACCGACATATACCCTTCTTCATCATCGGGATCCAGAATAAAGCTGCCGCCGTCATCATCACAAGCAATAATGCTAAACCCGGAATATACTGAGGGATCGGCCGCGGTAAACAGCCCTAACCGTGTATCGGTCATCGTTCCTCCCGAACCCATATCTGTGCTTACCCTTACAGCGCCGCTGGCAGGAGCAGTGAACTTGAACCATACCGTATGAAAACCGGAGGAACTGCTGCAATTGCTTACAGGCTCGCCTGCCGATTGCGATGCATTGACATTGGTATAAGGCGCACCGGTACAGCCAGAGCCCAGGGTAAGCGTCATCGCACCGGAAGCGTTGTCATTAACCAGTGCCTGCAAGATAGTGCGGGTGCCGGTAGGATTGGGAGTTGTAGGTGTTGCTGTATTGCCATTGATCATTGCCGAAGAGCAGGACGCGTCGACAACATTTCCCGCCGTAGCGGTAGCCGAGATATCATACACCAGCCAGAAGTAGCCGGTACCGGTCGCAAGCGTTTGCGAGCCGTTTACGGTAAAGGCGCCGTTGGGATTGGGTATTGTGCTGCCAAACGGTGTTGCTGTAGCAAAGGTCGTCGTCGTTGTATAGTAAACCCTGGCTGCAGTAATGTCTGCAGGGGCTGTGCTGCCCGTAGTGGAAAAGGCTATGGATGTGACCGCGGTATTGGCGCAGCCGGTCAGCGCCACCCTAAGCACCTGTTGATCGGTGCTGCCTGTAAACACCGTCGAGGTCATGGGCTGGTTGGTGCTGGCCGTAAAAGATGCGTTGGTAATCGCCCGGGTGCCGCTGGGATTGGTAGCAGTGGGCGTACGTGGCGTGCCTATAGTTGCCGATGTGTATTGGGCATCGAGTACATTGGGGCTGGTTGCCGCGCAATTGACATCGTATACCAGCCAGAAATAATTGGTCGTGTTGCTGGCCCCTCCGGTCAGTGCCTGGTTACCGGTCACGCTGAAGGAACCACTCGGGCTGTTTACCGGCGTTCCGAAGGGAGTAGTAGCGGCAAAGGTGTTGCTTGTGCCGGTATAATATACTTTAGCCGCTGCGATATTTGCTGCATTGGTAGATCCCGTGGTATTAAAATCCAACTGGGTTACAGACAGGGGATTGGCGGTGCCGCTTACTACTACCGCTACACGCAGGATCTGCTGGTCAACGGTACCGGCGGTTAACGATGAAGAAGAAGCCTGTATGGTAGTGGTAGACACAAAATTCATCACTTGAGTGGTGATACAGACATCAAAGGTGCTGGTTTGCCCGCCGGCGCTCGTATAGCTGGCTACGCGCAGGTAATAAGTGTTGCCCGGAACGAGACCGCTTACCAGCGCTGTTTGCGGATCGCTACATACCATTGCCGTGGATGCGCCGCAGGCGCTCAGTACCTGGAACGTAAGGTCACTCGTGCTGCCGGCAAGATTTTGCAACGTGATCGTATGAGCGTTGGCCAATGCTGTAAAGGAAAACCATACATCGTCGTCGTAAGTGCCGCAGGAGGAAGCAGGACCCGCCGATGCCGTAGCACCGGCCAGCGTCCCTGAAATAACCGATGTACAGGTTGTACCGGTATTGACAGGCACATTAATGGCATTGGCACATTCGTCGTTGGCTGGTGGTGGAGGCGGTGTGCCGACACAGATATTAAAGTTTGAGGTTGCAGCAGTTGCTACGAAGGTAAATACTCTTACGTAGTAGGTCTGTCCTGCGGTAAGCCCTGTCAGATATTGAGCGCTTACATTGGCACAGGTTCCGCCGCCGGGAACTTCCGTTATGCCCAGGTCGCTGTACACGACCATATTCATATCAGACTCACCCGCTGTATTAATCAACGATACCCGGTGTATTGCCCCGGTAGCCTGGAACTTAAACCATACGTCATCATTGGCGCCGGTGGGGCGGCAGGAGGGAGCCGGTAAACTGGCGCTGGCGCCTGCCGTGCTTCCGGCTATAACGGAAGTGCAATTAAAATCTGCGTTTACCGGGACTGTAATAGCATTGGCCACATCGTCATTTGGAGCCGGGCATATATAGGCTTGCGCTGCCGATGTAACGTTGCACAGCGTATTGACATTATGTACCAATGTCAGTGTCTTGGAGCTACCCGAGGCAAAAGGACCTACCACAGTACTACCTGTCGCGGAAGCCGTGCCCAGGGTTGTGGCGCCATCGTTGATGGCAATGCTCGTTGCGCTGCCCATATTGCTGATGTTGACGCTGATAGAAAACTGGCCGTTGCTGCAGTCGGGTACGATGGCATATGTGGCCACCGGCGCGGTGCAGGGCGCCGCCATCACATTGAGCGTATAATCCTCCGCTTGTCCGTACTGTGTGGTGCCGCCCCCTATGGTACAGGCATCGGTAGGATAAGCATTGAACTTTTTGATCACCCGCATGCGGGTAGCGCCCAATGTGGCGCCTGCCGGCGTAGCAATATTGCCGTTCAATTCCTTGGCGTCTGTGCCGTTTGAACTGGCAATGGTTCCTATATCATACGATTCGCCGGCATCGGTAAAAGAGCCGTTTTGGTTCCAGTCGATATATACCCTGAAATAACTGGTAAAGCTCCCATCGGTATTGCCTTTCAGCTTGATAGGCATGCTGAAGCCCTGGTATACCGTTCCCTGAATGGCCGTAAAGTCTTCATGGGCCGTGCCGCCTATGGGTGCTGGTGTCGTGTTGTTAATGCCGGCAAACTGGACCAGCGTGATCGGTTCCACGCCGTTGGCGAAGGTAACGCTGCAGTAAGGCGCGGGGAATTGCGCTATGGCGCTGGTGCCGGCAGCGCTTAATAGTGTCGTTAGCAGCAGGGTTTTGGTGTGCTGTCGCCATGCCGGGAACAGCCGTGTAATTGTTCTCATCATCAGGATGGTGTTTTTGGGTAATGCCTACTCTGTTTTAGCTTGGTGTTTTTAGGTCAGGGGTTTTCGGCATTGCCCCCTGACGCGCTCTTTAAGTATGTTAAACTTAATGTTGTGTTAAGCAAATGTCAAGTTTGTATAAAATTTCTGTAAAAGGAAACTTATAGACATAATTATTATAGATAAATATCTAGATGATTTGTAATGTGCATCCTGCACATAAATGTAGGTACCCGAATCGGGTAGATAAGAGGAGGAAATAAGTGGGTTAGAAAAACAGATGAACTATTGTATATGGAAAACCGGATTGTAATCAGCAGCTAAAGTATATGTAACTGTGAAATGTTGTCCGGTACTATAATCTTAAGTGACTATACGGATATAGGAAACAAAGCCGGTCCTTGAGCTTGTCGAAAGGACAAAGATGATGCTTCGACAAGCTCAGCAACCGTTTAATGGGAAGCAAATTGTATCCTGTTTCCTATATCCGGATAGTCAGATAATCTTATTATGAAGAAGCAGTTCCGGATAGGAAGACAAATGCAGCTCAAAACAATATTTGTAACACTTTGATTTTGTCCCTGGCAAATGAGAAGGGCCGGATCTGCTGGTAGCTGCAAGTATATTTCCTGGCGGAAAATATTCCTAATGATAAATTTCATACCGTTCTTAAGTTTCCTTTGCATAGGGCTTAGCTTCCTCAACTGTTCGTAATTGGGGAAATGCTCAATGGAACGGAAGATATAGGGTGGGTGATTAGCGGAGAGGAGACATAGAAAAAGCCCTGAAACCGGGTTTCAAGGCTTACAATGATTTAAAAATATCTTTACTAAAGCGTTATTCGACGGATTTGGGCTTGCGCATGATCGCGATCACTTCCACAACAAAGCCGGCAATAATAAGGAACGGCGCCAGCGTGATCCGCCTGAAGCTATAGATCTCCTCTTTGTTGAAAACGTGCGGATCATTGCTTTTTCCCCCCGCCATCAGCACAAAGCCCAGCAGGATAAGGGCGAGACCAGCAAACATGATATAATAATTGGTCTTGTCAAACAGGAATAAGCGGCTGTCTTTTTTTCCTTTATCTTTTGTGGAAGTGGTTACTGCCATGGTTTCAAAAATTTATGTGGCCAAAAATAGGGTATTAAAATGATAAACGGATCGTTTAGTAAAGATCATCAAGCTTTAGCTTCAGGTATTTAACCACCGAACGATGCGTGCTCAGCAGCGAGATGAGCACACCCAGCATCAATATAGCGGCCATGAGCACCGCAAGCGAGGTGTAGTCGCGGATCGCATTGAGCTCGCTCAGCACCGAACCGGCAAAATACATGAGGAGTAACAGGCCGGCCACAGCGATCAGGCCGCTCAGCAGGCCGGTAATAATGGCCCGCTTGTCAAAGGGACGGGCAATAAACCAGCGTGTGGCGCCCACCATCTGCATGGTCTTGATCAATAGCCGGTTGCTGAACATAGCCAGGCGTACCGTATTGTCGATAATAATGATCACGGCAATGAACAGGATCAGCGCGATCACTCCCAGCACGATACCGACTTTGCGCAGGTTGGCATTCATTTTGTCTACCACGGTGCGCTCATACGATACTTCCCTTACAATATTGCTCTGTAGCAGGAATTGCTTGATCTTGTCTATGCTGTCTGTATTCACATATTCCGAATGAAGATTTATCTTAACCGAAGTATATAGTGGATTGGCATCAAGCAGCTGCATAAAGTCTTCACCCATTTCCTTCGTCATTTGCTGCGCAGCTTCCTCCTTGGTCACCACCGTTGCTTTGCTTACAAACGGCTGTTGCTGCAGCATCGTCTCCAGCGCTTTTGTCTTTTCCTCCCTGGTATTGTCGTGCAGGATCACCTGTAATTCTACCTGCTCTTTAAAATAACGGGATAATGCCCTGCCGTTAATGGCCATCCAGCCTATAGTGCCCAGCAGGAACAGGACGAGTGAAATGCCTATGATCGAATATATATAAGAAGGTGCTTTTTTCATCTTGTATCTTTTAAGTGCCCTTGGCCCGGCCGCTTCGCTCTGGCATCGGTCAACAAACCCATTCCCGGCAAACCTTTCTTTTGTTTCAAAGGCTAGCAAAAATAAAAATTTGATTCAAAAGCAGGACAATTATTTCCATCGATGCAGCAAAATAAACGGGAAACACGCAAGGCCTCCTGAAGTTTAACCTTAATTAACCTATTTGAACCGCAAAGCCTTTACAATATTGATGCTTCGTACCATCAATACCGGTAGCAGCATCACCAGCAGGCAAAAGAGAAAAGTGCCGGCATCGATCAGCAGTACCTGCCAGGCCACCAGCTTCACCGGTGCATAAGTCATATAATAGGCGCTTTCATCCATTTTGATAAAATGGGTGTAATACTGCAGCAGGCAAAAAGCAACGCCCAGCAAGGTGCCGGCCAGGATACCCTTTACGGCTACATTGGCGGCATGGTACAGGAAGATCAGTTGCATCCTGCCCGGTTGCATGCCCAGCGCTTTCAGTGTGCCAATCATATTGGTACGTTCCATAATGAAGATCAGCAAGGCGGTGGCCATATTGATCACGGCTACCACGGCCATAATGACCAGGATGATATACGCATTGGTATTCATCAGCTCCAGCCAGTTAAAGATATTGGGATACAATTCCTTCATGGTGGTGCGGGTCATGGGCGGCTCCAGGTACTTGTGATAGATACGGTTGGCAATGGTATCGGAAAGGCGGTAATCGTTGAGACTAACCTGGTAGCCGTTGATCGCATTGCTATCCCAGTTGCTGATGCGGCGCAGCAGCCTGATGTCGCAAAAACAGAAATTATTATCCACTTCCTCCATTCCTGTATGGAAGGCGCCACATATCTCCAGCTTGCGGTAGCGGGGCGTGCTTTGTTCCGGATCGATAAAATACACGAGCACCGTATCACCTGTCTTCCGGTTAATCTTGTCCAGGGTAGATTGCGACAACACGATCTGCTGTGCATAGCCGGAGGTTGCGAAATCGGGAGGCTTGCCCGAAAAACGGATCTCGGCGTTGCTGTTCCAATCGTAATCCCGGTCTACGCCCTTGAGCCTGATCCCTTCCATAACGGGTCCGGCATTGAGGATACCGGCCTTTACGGCAAAAGGATGGACCGAACGTACACCCGGCTCCTGCCTTATATGTTGCAGCAGTACCGGATTGCCGTCAAAGGGGGAGGGCGACAGGATAGAGCTTGGGTTGGGGTTGAATGGCGCGATCTGGATATGCCCCCAAAACACAAACATCTTATCCTTTATCGTTTCCTTGAAGCCAAACACTACCGCTACGGCCACGATCATGACCGCCACGCTAAGGGTTGTGGCCACCGTGGCCAGTCGTATAATGAACCGGGAAAACGAGGCCTTCCGGTTGGCCGCAATACGGCGGGCGATAAAAAAAGGGAGGTTCAAACAGGATATAGTTTGCTCAATCAGCAGCAAATGTAAAGTTATCCTGCCAAAATCTCGCATGCCCGCATTTGCCCTGTCCCTGCAATCATTATCTTCGCAGCATGACAGTCACCCTTATCTTCATTATCGTTACTGTAGTGGTATCGGTACTGGCCTTTAACAATGAAAGGCTGTTGAACAACCTGCTCTTGTGGCCCGCACGGATGCATAGCCCCGAACAGTATTACCGCTTCCTCACATCGGGTTTTGTGCATGTCGACTATATGCACCTGGCCTTTAATATGATCACTTTTTATTTTTTTGGTGAATTATTGGAGCAAAATATTGGTCCAGAAAGATTTACAATAGTTTATCTAACGGGAATTATCGTTGCCGGCATTCCTTCCTATTTCAAAAAACGTCATATACCCGGCTACGCTTCACTAGGAGCTTCCGGCGGCGTAGCAGCCATACTCTTTGCCACAATTTATCTCAATCCCTGGCAACAGATCGGTATCTTCTTTATTATCCAGCTGCCCAGCATCATTTTTGCAGTCCTTTACCTGGCCTATACGGCTTACCTGGCGCGCCGGGGATCGGGAGTAGTCAACCACGACGCGCACCTTTGGGGTTCCCTGTATGGCCTGCTGTGTATGCTGGTGATCGACCCTTCTCATGGACGATACTTCCTGGATCAACTGATGCATCCGCATTGGGGTTAAGCCATATCCTGATTCAGACGACAAACCTCCTTCCCACCCGAAGGAGGTTTTTTTGTATACTGGTAGGTACGCGTCAGCGACTTCGACGTGCCGGTCGGGACGCGCCAGCGGCCTGAACGAAGAGGCTGGTTTTCCCACAAACACGCCCGCTCGGAACACGTCAGCGACCTGAACGGAAAAGTAGGCTCTCCCGCAGAGGCACGCCGGAGATACCGGTCGGGACGCGCCAGCGACCTGAACGGCGAGGCTGGTTTCCCCACAAACATGCCTGGTCGGAACACGTCAGCGTCCTGAATGGAGAAGCAGGTTTTCCACAAATATGCCCGGTCGGGGCATGTCATCGGCCTAACCAGGGGAAAAAGGTTTTCTTACAAATTTATCGGCCGGAACATGCCGGTTATCTCCAGAGCATGATAGCAAGCAAAATAATAAAGTGATCTATTTCCTATGTATAGTGGCGTAAAATGCTGGATGTATTCATGCAGCCATTTTACGGGAAAAATAATCTTGCCCCTCTTTAGTATAGAATGATTTTACATTTTAATAAGCGGGTATATCTTTTGCACTCCGGGATAGAGAACCGCTTCTTCGTTCTACGAAATATACCAGATGAAATATATGCTAAAAAATAACTTTTTAATGCCTGGGTTATTCGAATCAGGATCGATACATAATGGCAGATTTATATTTTAAATCGATATCATTATTCTGAAAGTCGGAGGCTAATTACCTGATACGCTTCTTTTGCATTGCCTGGCACGAAAGACGAAATTTTTTTCAAATTAAATAAATAAACTTATATTATTTTATGATGTGTTTTTGTTACCTCCTGGTTGCCGGCTTACGTCTCCCGGTTAGCCCTTCATAGAAGAGTTAGTGCGGGTAGGGGAGGGTACGATTTTTATTAGCGATTTTTAGTATATAAAAATATATCATGTTATTTTAATTTTTAAGTTATTTATTGTTTTAATGTGTGCCTTTTTGGCTTAATTCTTGATTTCATAAGAAATTCAGTTTTGATTTCCGTTATTTAAGAGTATAATTTATTAAAATGTAAAATTGTAATACTATCTATAGGAAAACATAACCAGAAACCAGGGTAGGGTAGAACTGCTATTCACGCCTCATTTTTTCGCACGAAAAACACCTGCCATAAAATTGTATTTAATATTATACTATAAGTTCAAAAATAAAAATACATTTCCAAAAGTAGTTTGTGATTATTGTTTCTATTTTTTAGTTTAGAAAATATCTATTAAATAATTAATAACCAGATTATTATCAAATATTATTACATGGAATGCTGACATTGTGGCACAATGACAAATTTTTGAACGGAAATTTTCAATTAAAAAACTCAAATAAAATTTATTATATCGGTTACCAGTACTAAAATATCTATTAAAGAGTCATCAATTTGAAAAAACTGTAATTACATTAATATCTATAATTATGTGTAATGAAAAGTGTCAAAATTTAGGCTAAAATGTGCTTATTTTTTATATTTTTACAGTCTTGCCATGGTAGGCACCTAATCGATTTATACTATTTTTGAATGAAAAAAATATTTACTTTAATTTCCATTCTAACGCTGAGTATAGCAGCCGTTTTTTCCCTGTTGTATCTTAATAAATGGATTGATGTCAATTTGGCATTAGTTAAAGGTTCCTGGTG
The DNA here is from genome assembly GCF_003545715.1 of Taibaiella koreensis. Lineage (GTDB taxonomy): Bacteria > Bacteroidota > Bacteroidia > Chitinophagales > Chitinophagaceae > Taibaiella > Taibaiella koreensis. Next base: position 134,482 of record NZ_QVNU01000005.1, on the reverse strand, counting down.
GCTTTTTGCCGTTGCCGTATCGGGCTATGCCATTTACCGGAAATCGCTCACTACCTGGATCCTGGTTGCTATGATGATCGGGGTGCTGGTGGGATTTACTTTCAGAGAGTTTGCCCTTGACCTCCAGGTATTAAGTAAGATTTTTTTGAAATTAATTAAGACAGTAATAGGACCTATTTTATTCGCTACCCTGGTGGTCGGAATTGCGGGCCATGCCAACCTGAAGCAATTGGGGCGGATGGGCTGGAAGTCGCTATTGTATTTTGAGATCGTAACGACATTGGCGCTCGTGATCGGTTTGCTGGCGATCAATATATCGCAGGCGGGGAAGCATATCGATATTCCGCACAGCATTATTCACGAACTGCCCAGGTCGTCGGAAAGACAAATGCAGGAGAAGGTGATTGCCATCCTGGACAGTGCCGATGTGAGTGTCCCTCCGGGCCTGATCAACCGGCTACCCGACGCACCGGGCAAGAGCTGGAAAGATCATATCCTGGACATTTTCCCGGAGAATATAGCAAAAGCCGTAGCGGAGGGACAAGTATTACCCATAGTAATTTTCAGTATATTATTTGGTATCGCCCTGGCAATGATCCCGGAAGAGCGTAAAAAGCCCATGCTGGCCTTTGCCGAAAGCCTGGCCGAAACCATGTTCAAATTCACAAATATCATTATGTATTTTGCCCCCTTTGGCGTGGGAGCAGCTATAGCGCATGCGACCGCCGAGTTGGGTACCGATATCCTTTTTGCCCTCGCCAAGCTCCTGCTTACGCTCTATTGTGCTTTGGCTATTTTTGTTGTCCTGGTCTTCGGCTCCGTATTGCTGATCTGTCGCATCCCGGTCCGTACCTTCTACCGTGCGGTCAAGGAGCCCGTATCGATCGCCTTTGCCACCACCAGTTCCGAGAGCGCCCTGCCCAAGGCCATGGAGAATATGGAAAAGATAGGCGTGCCCCGGAAGATCGTTTCTTTTGTGATACCGACCGGATACACTTTTAATCTTGATGGCACTACACTTTATCTTTCCCTTGCATCTATATTTGTAGCCCAGGCGGCAGGTATAGAGCTTAGTATAGGTTCGCAGCTGCTCATCGGGCTTACGCTCATGTTGACCAGCAAGGGTGTAGCAGGGGTGCCCCGGGCTTCGCTGGTGATCCTCATTGGCGCTGCAGCCACCTTTCATTTACCTTTATGGCCCATTATGGCCATTTTCGGTATCGACGAGCTCATGGATATGGCCCGTACTTCAGTTAATGTTATGGGCAATTGCCTGGCTAGCTGTGTGGTAGCCCGCTGGGAAAAGGAATTGGATGAAGAAAAGCTTCATGCCGAGTTTATTGTTGATTAATTATTTGATTTTGAAATTTTTGTGTTGTTTATAAGAAGGTTTTTTGAGGTAAAAATATATTTTGGGGTCCTCTTGCTCCTATTGTGGGGCCTGTTACCGGCAAATGCCGCGATCAGGATTGCCAGCTGGAACCTGCAGCACCTGGGAAGGCATAAGTCTGATAGTACATTACGGCTTATGGCGGGCTATTTGAAAGATTTCGACCTGGTGGCCCTGCAGGAGATCAATACCGGCGACGGCGCCAATGCGCTTTCCCGGCTCGTTGCTTTCCTCAACCAGACCGGGCAGCAATGGGATTACCGCATCAGTCAGCCGACCACCGCGCTGCAGCCGGGCGAATCGGAGCGGTATGCCTTTATCTGGAAGTCTGCCCGGGTCGCTTGCATGGGACGGCCATTCCTGGCGGCTACTTTTGCTACGGAGATGAGCCGGGAGCCATTTATTGCTATTTTCCGCGCAGAAGGGAAGGTATTTAGCCTGGTTAACTTTCATGCGTTGCCCAAAAAGAAGCAGCCCGAACGGGAGATCAAATACCTGAAATACTTTCCCGACTCCCTGCGGCTGCCAATGCCTGTATTTCTGGGCGATTTTAACTGCCCGCAATCCCATACCGTTTTCAACCCGCTCCGGAAGCAACATTTTCTGCCTGCGCTTAGTGGTCAGCCCACCACTTTAAAGCAGGCGTGCCGCAACGGCAATTGCCTGGCCTCGGAATATGATAATATATTTTATTCTACTGCGATGTTTGCATTAGTAAAAGCCGGCATTGTTTCCTTTCCAAGTACTTATCAGTGGAATATGACCATTGCCCGTAAAATCTCCGACCATCTGCCCGTATATGCCGAGCTGGCGTTCCTGCCGTCGCGTTGAACCTCTTGTTTGTGCTGTCGAAAACTTTCGCTGTCATGAAATAGAAAACTGGTACGACACCTCATTTGTTGTGTCTTGTTTTAGGTTCATTTTATTTAAGTAAAAAAAATAATATTTTTACTAATTAGATACGGCTTGTGAAGATAATATTTTTGCTGCTGCTGATAGCGGCCGGTTTGCCGGCTAAGGCATCGCATATTTTCGGCGTCGCTATCAGCTATCATTTTGTCGAGGCCAGGGGTGAGGAGGAGACCTACCAGGTAACGCTGCGGCTTTATGCCTACTGTGGCGCACCCAACAGAAGCGGTGATATCATCAATCAGCGTGCAAAGATCAAGATCTATAAGGGCAGCCAGTCGTCTCTGAATATGGTGTTCCTGGACTACGATGCCGGCCATAGCCGGATCAATATTTCGCCCGTGTGTCCCGATGAAATGGATCAGAATACCTGCGCCGATCCTATGGGCGTTTATCCTGGTGTACTTCAATTTGCCTATAGCGGTAATGTTACGATTAAGGGAAAGGACCCGAGCTGGCATTTTGCCTTTAATTCGGATATCACGCAAACGCCTGATCCGCTAACCCGCGCCGGTTTGGCTGCCGGCGTTATCAAGAACTTAGATGCCGTGCTTCCGCCTTTTCCCGAAGATCAGGAAAAGCCATTTCCCCTCTACCTCGACGCTACCCTGAACAATACGATGGGACCCAATAATTCTGTTGACTACGACGATGGCTATGCTCCTTTTTTCTGCATCAACAAGCCCGCGCTGTATAGTCCCGGCGCCCGGGATCCCGATAATGACCGGCTGGAATTCAAATTGATACCCTGCAGAAAGCTGGGGTCCCCGGCAATACAATCGCCACGGGAGGCTTATGATATGCGCTACATTTCGCCTTTTACACCCGAACAACCCCTGGCGGCCGCACCGGGCAGCTTCAAGCTCAACGGCGGCACCGGGGAAATCCGCTTTCTGCCCAACCAGGTGAGCAACAACATATTGGTGTACCAGGTCAATGAGTACCGCAAGGGTGTGAAAATGGGCAGTACGCAAAAGGCGGTCACGTTTGTCACGATAGATAATTGTAACAACGACGCACCGCAAGGCATAACAGGCGATGTCGAAGAACTGGACACGAGCCGCGACGACAACAGAACACTCATCTTCAGTCAATGCGAGGGCTGGGACAAGGAGCTGAAGATCGATATTAAGGGAAGCGATAGCAACCTGGATAATATCACGATCACCCATGGCGCGCTGCCGGAGGGAGCCAGCCTTACCGTCGAAGACGAAGGAACGCCCACACCGAAGGCACATTTCCGCTGGGCGGCGGCGCAGGCCCGGCCCGGCCGTTACCTCATTAACCTCACCTACAGCGACGATGGCTGCCCTCTTATGGCGACGCAGACCACGGCTTATACCATCGACATCAGGCCGAGGCCCGAAGTGCAGCTGCCCGCCGATACCACATTGTGTACCGGTATGCCGCTGCGGATCGAAACGCCGCTTCAGTCCGATGCGACTTATCGCTGGAGCGAGGGCGATACGACCAATTATATGGTGGTTACCCGGCCGGGCGACTACGAGCTTCGGGCTACCAACCACTGCGGCACTGCTGCCGACAAGATCCATATAGACTACATCGATTGCAAATATTGCCTGTTCGTACCCAACGCCTTTACGCCCAATGGTGATGGCAGGAACGACCGTTTCGTGGTCAAAGCGGCCTGCCCTTTCCGGACGATCAACCTGCAGGTGTTCAATCGTTACGGACAGCGGCTGTTCACGAGCCTTAGCCTGGACAAGACCTGGGACGGCACCTTTAACGGGCAGCCGGTGGAGCAGGGCGATTACTTTTATGTGATTGATGCCGCCTATCTGAATCCCGGCGATGGTCCTGCCCGCACAAGAGGGACGGTAACGGTGCTGCGGTAGTCGCGGATGGCTACTGTCTATCTTCAGGTAAAATAATGACGGTCTGTGACTAAAGGAAAACCTGTAATTGTTGCGTATATCTCAACTTTTCCGCCGGTAGTATAGTATTCGCCTTGTTGTGTTATTGTCTGTATAGGATAATATTGATTCAAGAATGAAGCAGTGGTGTATTATTGTATTGTTGCTGCTGGCCGGCTTGCCGGCAAAGGCGGAGCATATTTTGGGCGGCGCGATCAGCTATCGTTTTGTGGGTGCCAGGGGTGAGGAAGAGACTTATGAGGTCACCGTGAAGCTTTATGCTTATTGCGGTACGCCTAATAAAATATTCTACATGATCGGCCGTCGTGCAAAAATCAAGATATATAAAGGTATGCAGTCGTCCCTGGACATGGCTTTCCTGCCTTACGACTCGAGCCGGAGCGAGCTCAATATTACGCCCATTTGTCCCGATGAAGCAGATCACACCACCTGCAGCGGGCCATTAGAGGTTTATCCGGGTGTGCGCCAAATTACATATAGCGGTAATGTGACCATCAAGGGCAAGAACGACAATTGGCATATTGCCTTTACCTCGGGCATTACCCAATCGCCGGATCCGCTTACCTATGCCGGCGTGGCCGGCGCCTTTATCCAGAATATAGATGCCATGCCTTCCCCGCTTGCCCCCGATCCGGAAAAACTATTCCCCCTATACCTGGATGCTACCCTGAATAATACGATGGGCCCCAATAATTCTGTTGACTACGACGATGGTTATGCTCCTTTCTTCTGCGAGAATAAGCCTGCCCTATATAGTCCCGGCGCCCGGGATCCCGATAACGACCAGCTGGAATTCAAATTGATATCCGGCAAGATGTTCAGCTCCCCAACCATACAGTCGCCGCAGGAAGCTTATAATCTGCGTTACATTTCGCCTTATACACCAGATACACCCCTGGCGGCCGCACCGGGCAGCTTCAAGCTTAACAGCCGGAACGGAGAGATCCGCTTCTTGCCCAACCAGGTAAGCAATAATCTGGTGGTGTACCAGGTCAACGAGTACCGTAAAGGTGTGAAAATGGGCAGCACGCAAAAAGCGGTCACCTTTGTCACGATAGATAATTGTAACAACGACGCACCGCAAGGCATAATCGGCGATGTTGAAGAACTGGACACGAGCCGCGATGATAGCGGCGCACTCGTTTTCAGTCAATGCGAAGGCTGGGATAAGGAGCTGAAGATCGATATTAAGGGAAGCGATAGCAACCTGGATAATATCACGATCACCCATGGCGTGCTGCCGGAGGAAGCCAGTCTTACCGTCGAGGGCGAAGGTACACCCACGCCGAAGGCACATTTCCGCTGGGCGGCGGCACAGGCCCGGCCCGGCCGGTACCTCATCAATCTCACCTACAGCGACGATGGCTGCCCTCTGATGGCGACGCAGACCACGGCTTATACCATCGACATCAGGCCAAGGCCCGAAGTGCAGCTACCCGCCGATACCACATTGTGTACCGGTATGCCGCTGCGGATCGAAACACCGCTGCAGGCCGATGCGACTTATCGCTGGAGCGAGGGCGATACGACCAATTATATGGTGGTTACCCGGCCGGGTGATTACGAGCTTCGGGCTACCAACCACTGTGGCACTGCTGCCGACAAGATCCATATCGGCTATATCGATTGCAAATATTGCCTGTTCGTACCCAATGCCTTTACACCCAATGGTGATGGCAGGAACGACCGTTTCGTGGTCAAAGCCGGATGCCCCTTCCGGACGATCAACTTGCAAGTATTCAATCGTTACGGGCAGCGGCTGTTCACAAGCCTTAGCCTGGACAAGACCTGGGACGGCACCTTTAACGGGCAGCCGGTGGAGCAGGGCGATTACTTTTATGTGATTGATGCCGCCTATCTGAATCCCGGCGATGGTCCTGCCCGCACAAGAGGAACGGTAACGGTGCTGCGGTAATAGGGGCACGTCTTGCCGGATGTGTACGCCCCTTTCTGTTTCGTGTTTTATTGCTCAAAAAGTAAAATACCGGCTTCCCGGTAAACGTATTGACAGCGCAGCGCTTTATTTTTGCGCATTACCTGTTGTGTGCTTCTTTGCAAAAGGAAGGGTCTTCCCCGGACAAATCCTGGTAATGCATGCGGCCGTCATCGCAAATGATGCCGTCCCGTGCGCGATCCTTAACACAAACCTTTAAAGCAATGATCAGACAGCTATTTTCCATCGCGGCCCTGGCGGCCCTGTTCCCATTGAGTGCCGGCGCTCAGATCCGGTACTACGACATTACACCCGACACCACACTTGGCGCAACAGCAGGCATGGTATCTTCCTTTACCTTTCACGGCGCCATCGCCGGTAGCCTGCAATTGCTTTGGAGCGATATGCCTGGCATAGGCGTGCTGGGACATCCTGGTATTGAGGTGCTTTGCGGCGCCGGCGGCTTGCCGGATAAGCTCAACAGCGGCGCCGACATCAGCAGCGCCTTAAGCTGCTGGTACGAAAATGCGCTGAAGCCGCTGAGCCAGGACGGTACGGGTAATTGGCTTTCGGATGCCAACGATAAATACCTCGGCTTCCGTATCCCGGCGGCCGGCGGCGCTCGTTATGGATGGATACGGTTGACGGTGACAAATGGTAGCGCCCTTACCTGTACCGTAAAAGACTGGGCTTGTAATGAAACGTTGAACCAACCGATCAAGGCAGGACAAACTTCAAATACCACTGGTATTTCCCTGAGAAACAATTTGGAAGGTGTGCGACTGATCCGGGAAGAACAAGCGTTTGGGTTCTCCGGTCTGAACCCGGCCACGGCTTATCGCCTGATGCTGGTTACCGGGCAGGGCAGCGTTGTATTGCGACGGGAGCTTAAAGGGAATGAGTGGATTGCGGTTCCGCAGCTGGCTTCGGGTATGTACCTGCTGCGCCTTGAGGGTCCTGAGGGAGCCGGGCGCTTTAAGCTGCTTGTCCGGTAAGGGCAGGGTAGCCGGCAGACCACCATGAGCAAACGGTTATGCTTCCGGGGAGCATAGCCGTTTGATAGGAGTAAAAAAGATATCATGTTTATTTCTTCAGTCCCGGATATTTCATCTTCAGCCCGCTTAAAGTGTCCTTAAGCAATTGAGCCACCAGGTGCGATTTGTACCAGTTCTGGTCGGCAGGGATAATGTGCCAGGGTACTTCGTTGCAGGCGCTGAACACTTCCTCGTAGTATTTGCGGTATCGATCCCAGTTATTGGACTCGATCAGGTCGCTCTTATTGTATTTCCACATTTTCCGCGGAATAGACAGCCGCTCTTCCAGCCGTGCGCGCTGCTCCTCGTGGGATACGTGCAGGTATACCTTAAGGATATGGGTATTGTTTTCTTCGAGCAGGCGCTCAAAATCGTTGATCGCACGCATGCGTTTTGCTGCGGTCTTGTCGTCGCACCAGCCATGTACACGGGTCACCAGTACATCTTCGTAGTGTGAGCGGTTGAAAAGCTGGATCATACCTTTTTCCGGTGTTTGCCGGTGAATACGCCAGAGGAAATCGTGCGAAGCCTCCTCGGCCGTGGGCACCTTAAAAGAGGCCACACGTACACCCTGCGGGTTCATGCTGCTGAACACATCCCGCACAAGACCGTCCTTACCGGAGGCGTCCATACCTTGTACGACCACCAGCAGGGAGTGCCTGCTTTCGGCGTAGAGCAGGTTTTGCAGCTCATCGAGCTCCTGGAGGAGTGCCAGGGTTTTGCCCTTGGTCGCGTCTTTATCAAGGCCTTTCGGGGCCCGTGTGCTGATCTTATCCAGCCGGTAGGCTGCTTTTGCTTTTGCCATAGGTTACGATTGGTATCTTGGGTTATGCTTATTAAAAATGGCTTTCCGCCGGTATTCCAGGTATCCGGCGAGCTATTCTTTCTTCACTTAATCCTGTTTGCCCATCAGCATTGCCTGCTTACGGTAGGCTTTAATAAAGATAGCGCCGAGGTTCTTGTTGGGTGGTACATAATCGCTGAACAGGTCGTTGATCCCGGCGCCCCGGCCGGCAAAGTATTTGGAAAGATTCTGCCACATGCTGATCCAGTTCACGTCTTTACCGGCGACCAGCACATCGTTGAGCGCGCTGATGATCGGTACGTTTACGGCATAGGCGCCCACTTGCTTAGAGGAAATGATATGCGCATCGGGCGAACTGTTCAGCACCTTGCTCAGGTTGTGGTAGCCGCCGCAGGAGCCCAGTATTACGATTTTTACCGAAGACTGCAGGTGCTCCAGTGTTGTGGGCAGGTAATAGCTGTGTCCGCGGTGGATCACGATCGAAGGATGGATGCCGTTGTCGTCGAGGTACTGCTGTAACTTGGTTTGGGCAAAGACATCATTCTCTTCCGCTTCTTCCGGCAGGGGAACGTTCACGAATATTTTTATGGGGTTGGCCCCTGTCGAAGTGATGGCAGCCCAATATTGGTTTTGCTCGATCTTCCATTTGGCGCTGCGGAACAGGTTCAGGTAGCCTTTATAGGCGCCCATGCCGTCTTTGTCGCCGTAGAAAAAGACTTGCTGCACAATGTCGCCCTGCTCATCTTTGAGCGAGGCATAAGGTACATAAGTGATAGGGGGAAGCAAGTCGCTCACTTTGGCATTCAGCTGTTCTGCATTTTCCGCACTATTGAAGATGGTATAAAGCAGGGCATAAACGATAACGCCTTTTTCATTCGCCTTTTTCTCATAATTGGTCCTGATCTCCTCTTTCAGAAAGGCAATGAGCTTGGGATCGTTGATACTGCCAAAGGCGTCGGCCACATCCACAGCATCTTCCAGGTCGTCCATAGGTCCCTGTTCCAGGTTGGCCACAAATTCTTTCATCAGCTCATTCTTGGCGTTCTCTTCCATGGAGGCCAGGAAAGGCGAAAGCTTATTGTAGCCGGCGGCCATGCGGAGGAAGGTACGGAAATGGCTTTTCTGCACCTTGGCCAGGAACGCGTCGCCGCTCACCGGCTTCATTTTTTCCATCATCCGGTCAAACATCCAGGTGAAGCTGCTGGTATAGATCTCGTCCTGGCTGCCGATCATCATAAAATAAAGGTCTTCGGCATTGAAGTCCATCAGGGATTTGAAGCGTACAGGGGCAGGCGAGTCGTGCAGCTCGTTGACCACGCGTACAAACTGCAGCCCGCGGAAATTGATCTCTTCGTCAATGGCCTTGTCGGCTACCGATTGTCCCTGCATCCTCAGGTTGACCAGGGCCTGGAAATAAGCCTTGGGATCGTTGGCAATGCCGTCGATCTCGGCAATGGTCGTTTTGCCGGCATAGATCTGGGCAACGAAGGGCAATACCTTTTGCGGATTTTTAGCCTTGTCGGCAATGGCAACGATCACTTTGACAAAAGGATCCTGGTTGCGGCGCACGGCGGCGCTCAGTACGCTGGTCGAGCTGGCATAGGTAAGTATGGTGCCGGGCATTACTTGTGCGGCAGCGGCGATCACAGGATCAGCATAACTTTCCTTGGCAAAGTCGGGCAGCCGGCGGATCATCATTTCCGGTTTTGCCTTACCTACCGAGGCGAAGACCAGGCTTTTCAGCTCGGGATGGTCATCGAGCAGCTCACTGTTGTCGAGGGTATAGATATTGTCGTTGGCTTTTACATAGTCGGCCAGTCGGTTCTGTTCGCGTGCCAGCATTAATTCTTCGAAGTTATCTACCGACCGCTTGATATAGGTAGCATCGTCGGGACCGGAGCTGCGGGCATTGAGACGCCGCAGCATATTGGCCAGCGCCTTGTGGTACTGGATCTTGGTCTGGTGGGGGATGTCCATGTTCTCGATATGGATCATGATCCGCGGCGCCTTCACCAGCAGCGCCTGGCTGAGCATACCCGATACGGTGGCATCTTCCAGCTCGATCTTATGGTCCGATTCCCCGTCGCGCAGGTCAGCTTTCTTTACCTGCTGCAATACCTTATCGGTAAACATGGCCCTGTTGGTAGGAATAGGATGAATAAGCGTGTCGATCTGCCAGGGGGCGGGTGCAGCGATGTTGGTTTTGCCTTTTTGTTGGGCCAGGGCATCGGCGCCCAGCAACAGCAAAAGGCCGGAAGCGAGAACAATAGGGGTAGTGCGTTTCATATACAAATGCGGTAAGGAGAACAAATAGTAGCGTGCAAGGGCAAAAAAGATCTTGCGTTTAAACCAATGACGGCAAATTTCAGGCCAAAATGTAAATCCGGTATAAAGGTATTAACTTTTGGCCAGTCGGTCTTTCCTGGCTGCATCGCAAAAGGGCCGTTTCTATAATAAAAGGCTGCCCGGAAGTCGGGCAACTCACGGGCAGCGTTACAATCATATGAAGAACCGGGATCAGCTTTCTGTATTGTTCTTCAGGGCCATTTTGCGGTAAGCCTTAATAAAGATCGCGCCCAGGTTCTTGTTGGGTGGCACGTAGTCGCTGAAGAGGTCCCTTTCCTGCGCGCCACGCCCGTTGAAATATTTGGTCAGCTCCGACCAGGAATTGATCCAGTCGATATCCTGCCCTTGCAGCAATTGCGCAAACATGGTTCGGATAATGGGCTCGTTCACGCTCTTGGAACCTACCTGCTTGGATGAAATGATATTGGCATCGGGCGCTTTATCGAGCACCTGTGCCAGGTTGTGGTAACCGCCACAGGAACCCAGCATTACTACCTTTACATCAGGTGTGAGGTTTTCGAGCGATCCGCCCAGGTGATAGCTGTGCCCGCGATGGATCACCATGCTGGGAACGATCTCCTTTTCGGAAAGATATTTCTGCAAGGCCCGCTGGGCTTCCTCGTCCTTGGGTTCTTCCAGTGGCAGATTGGCATAAACGATCACCGGATGGTCGCCCAGCGAAGAGAAGGTTACCCAGTCCTTATTACTGGTTACCTTCCATTTGGCGGCGGGAAAATTGGATTTGAAGCTGGCAAAAGAGGAACGGCCGTCCTCGTCGCCATAGAAGAATGCCTGGACAATCACTTCTCCTTTAGCATTCTTCAGCGATTCGTAGGGCACATAGGTAATGGGTGGGATCACGCTCAGTTGTCCGCTCAGCTCACTCGAGTTATCGGCGCTGTTGAAGATCGTGCTCAGCAACCCGTAAACGATCACACCTTTTTCGCTTTCTTTATTGTTGGTATTATAGGTCCTTTCGTAATTGCTCTTGATCTCGCTTTTCAGGAAGTCGATCAGCTTGGGATCGGTGATGCTGCCGAAAGCGTCGGCCACATCCACCGCATCTTCCAGGTCATCTTCGGCGCCTTGTTCCAGGTTGGCCACGAACTCCTTCATCAGCGCACTTTTCTTATCCTCTTCCATGGAAGACAGGAACGGAGACAGCTCATTGTAGCCGGCGGCCATACGGATAAAGGTGCGGAAGTGGCTCTTGTGTACCTTATCCAATAGCTGGTCGCCACTCATCGGCTTCATTTTTTCCAGCATACGGTCAAACATCCAGGTAAAGCTGCTGGTATAGATCTCATCCTGGCTGCCGATCATCATAAAATAAAGATCCTCGGCATCAAAATCCATAAGCGACTTAAAGCGTACCGGGGCGGGGGAGTCGTGCAGGCGGTTCACTTCGCGTACCAGCTCCAGGCCGCGAAGGTTGAGCTCCTGGTCCACTGCTTTTTCCGATATATTGTTGCCTTCTATCTTAAGGCCTACCAGGGCCTTGTAGTAAGCCTTGGGGTTGGCAGTAATGGCATCGACCTCGCGGATGGTCCTTTTCTTATTGTATATCTCTGTAAGGAAGGGCAGGGCCTTTAGCGGCGTGCGGGATTCGGTGCCGATCTGTACTATGGTCTGCACCAGAGGATCCTTGTTGCGCCGCACGGCAGCGCTCAGCGCGCTGGTAGAGGTGGCGTAGGTGAGAATGGTGCCGGGAACTATCTTAGCCGCTGCGGCGATCACGGGATCGGCATAAGACTCTTTGGCAAACTCCGGTAGCCTCTTGATCATGATCTCGGGCTTGGCCTTACCTACTGCTTCAAACACATAGGCCTTGGCTTCGGGGTATTCATTCAGCAGTTCGCTGTTGTCGAGGGTGTAGATATTGTCATTCTGCTTTACGAAGTCCATGACGCGATTCTGCTCACGGGCCAGCACCAGCTCTTCAAAATTGGCTACGGAACGTTTGATATAAGTGGCATTGTCGGGCGTAAGCGGCCGGCTATTGAGCCGGCGCATCAGGTTCTCCAGTGAGCGGTGGTATTGTATCTTTTTCTGCGGTGTGGTATTGGGCAGGTTTTCGATATGGATCATGATCAGGGGCGCGTCTTTGAGCAGGGCCTGGGTTACCATATGGGACACGGCAGTATCCTCCAGCTCGATGACGCCATCTGCTTCACCGTCCTTCAGATCGGCTTTCTTTACCTGCTTCTCGATATTGCCGGTAAACATTTGCCGGTTGATAGGAATGGGCGCAATAAGGGTATCTATTTCCCAGGGTTCCAGCTTTTCGATCTTCTCCTTTTTCTTATCCTTCTTTTTCTTTTTCTTTTGGGCAAAAGCGTCGGGAGCAGCCAACACGGTCAGGGAAGCAACAAAAAGGAATAGCAGTACAAATTTTCTATTCATAAGGTACAACAAATGAGGTTGGCTTGCAGGGCAAGCGTGGTTTTGATTGTGATCGCTAAAATTAAGCTATTGCGCCGCGCCCCAAAGACGCTTTAGCAATAATTTATGTTTAACCAGCGCTTTAAAAAGGAGTTATAAAGCATCGGGGCGTTTTGCGCCCATCTGTAACAGACTTCGGTGGTATCGTCGCCCGATGCTTTTTCGCTGGCCGGGCAATGAGCCTGTTGCTTCCGTAAAAAGCCGTATTTTTGCTGCCTTTATATTGTAGCGGCCCGCTTATGGCAGCTTCCCATTCCGAATATGTTCAAAAGTTATCTGAGAATTCAGCCTGTATCGGTACAATTGCTCGTTTTCCTGTCTTTCTGGTGCGCGCTCATGCTGCTGGGTCTGTTTATACAACCGCTGTATATTAAAGCCGTCACCGGTATCGGCGCCGATCAAATGGATCATTTCCTGGAGCAGGATATTTACCGGTATCCCAACCTGATCTTTGTTTCGAATACACTTTTCCAGGTTTTTTCTTTCCTGGTACCCGCGCTCATCTATGCTTACCTGGCCGATCCCTCGCCACGCAGCTACCTGGGTCTCGTCAATCCTGTCCGTAAGATCCGTATTGCCGGCATGCTGGTACTGGCCCTGGGCCTGTTGTGCTTTACAGGTGCCCTTGCCGAATGGATGGCGCAGTTGGACCTGGGTAAGGCTTCGCAAGAGCTGGACCGCCAGCGGGAGGGCTTTATTAATGCTTATCTGAGCTCAGGCAGTGTCTGGTCGGTGTTGCGCAACGTAGCCTTGATTGCCCTGGTGCCAGCCATCTGCGAGGAGCTGTTCTTCAGAGGAGTCATATTCAAATTTGCCCAGTCCATATTCCGGCGCTGGTGGCTATCCATTGGCGTATCGTCTATATTGTTCACGTTGTTTCATGCCAGCATATCCGAGTTTCTGCCCATCTTCATCGCAGGGGTTGTGCTGGGCTGGGTGTACTATATTACCGGCAGCCTGTGGATGAGCATCTTGCTGCACCTGCTGTTCAACGGGATACAGGCGCTGATCGGTATTTACGCTACTCCTGGTATGGAAAAATCGCTGGAAGGCGCTGGTCCCACGGTCATTGCCTTCGTTATCGGCGCTGTGCTCATTGCCGGCTGTGTGTTTGTGCTGTACCGCAAACGGACTCCCTTACCAGCGGGCTGGAACGTAGCGCCCGGCAGTAATAAGGGTAGCTGGCTGCCCGAAAAAGATGCCTGATCCTTTATCATTTAATCCTAGAAACCGTATCCTACCGGAATGAACTGGCCTGTATTCTTCACCCGACTGGGTTCTGCCATTATATTTGCCATCATTATGATGCTGGGCCTGCTGTATTCGCATCCGATGGCGATCTTTATACTGGCCCTGCTCATCCAGTTCCTCTGTATCCGTGAGTTCTTTGGTCTTGTAGGCAAAATATTCCCCGACCAGCATTTCCCGGGCTGGCTCATGTGGTTTACCCAGGTGGCGGGCGTGCTGGTGGTGCTGAGTGTACCCATGCTGATAACTACACCCGGCTACGCCTTTATATTGATGTTGTGCCCCATACTGATCCTGCTCTGTACGATATTGGATAAGAAGACTGCGCTAGTAGCAGGCTTTGCCGCCATTACCGGCCTCCTGTATATTGCCTTGCCTATGGCGTTCCTGGTGACCTTGAGAGGGATCAACTGGGTAATACCCCTGGCGCTTATCCTCATGATCTGGATGAACGATACCATGGCTTATATAGTAGGTTCTTTTATCGGGAAAACACCTTTCAGCCCTATTTCACCCAAAAAGACCTGGGAAGGAACGGCTGGCGGCGCCCTGCTTACCATTGCCGGTGCAGCAGTATGGGGCTATTATGCGCCCTTCAAACAATACGATATGACCGATTGGATGGTGCTGGCCTTGTGCGCGGCTGTAGCGGGCACAGCAGGTGACCTGCTCGAGTCCAAACTCAAACGGCTGGCGGGTATCAAGGATTCCGGCAATATTATGCCGGGACACGGCGGTGCACTCGATCGTTTCGATTCGTTGCTGGTAACGCTACCCTTTGCTTTTTGCTACGCTGTGCTGTTTATGATCAATTAAAGACGGCGTATCTTTGTGGGAATCAGGAACCAAGAATTAAGAACCAGGAAACAGGAACCAAGGATCAAGAAACAGGAATCAAAAGATAAAAATCAAGAAATTCTGATTCCGATAATCCTGAATCTAATATCTAAAGTCTAATATCTAACATCTAAAGTCTAACATCTAAAGTCTAACATCTAATATCTAAAGTCTAACATCTAAACACGGCACATGTACATTCATCGCGAAGGCTATATCCACATCCTCATTGCCACCATCCTCTGGATTGGAATTTCCTGGCTCAATTTTCATTTCCTTTATTCTATACCGGTATTGTATTGGCCGATACAGATAGTCTTTTTTCTGCTCTGGTTTTGGGTACTTTGGTTCTTCCGCATCCCTGTACGTAAATTCACCGAAGGGGAAAATGTGGTTGTCGCGCCTGCCGACGGAAAGGTGGTTGTGATCGAAGAAACCCAGGAAGGCGAGTATTTCAAGGATAAGCGGCTGCAGGTATCCATTTTTATGTCGCCGCTCAATGTGCATGTCAACCGCAGCCCCATCACCGGTAAAGTGGATTATGTAAAATATCATCCCGGAAAGTACCTGGTCGCCTGGCATCCCAAATCATCCACAGAGAATGAACGTACTACAGTGGTGGTAAGCAATAATCATGTAACTTTACTTATGCGCCAGATCGCCGGAGCTATGGCCCGTCGTATTAAATATTACGTAAAGGGAGGAGAGACGATTCAGCAGAATGCTGAGTTCGGGTTTATCCGTTTCGGATCAAGGGTCGATGTCTTTTTTCCCGTAGGCACCAAGATCGAGGTGAAGATAGGCGAGGCCGTAAAAGGCGGTCAGACTATACTGGCTAAAATATAACCGGCAGGTTTCATCCCTGTCCCAAAAATCACGTCACGCTATTTATGGCTTTTAAGAAAATAGAAGATAACGAGCAACGCCAACGGAAAAAGAAGATCGTTGAGCGCTTTAAGAATAGGGTGCCCCTGCCTTCGATGAAGGATCGTAAACAGCAGGATGTCTACATCATCGATACTGCGTTGAGCTCCCTGTATAATGAAGGAGATAAGGTAACCCGTTCTCTACAGGACGATATCCTGATACCTAACCAGATCCGGATATCGGAGAAAGATGCAGGACGGATATGGGATATCATGATCAATACCGGGCTGGTACATTCCATTATCGGCTTTGGTAATGCGGGCAAGCTTTCGCTCACCAATGAAGGCTACCAGCTCATGAGCCAGTTTGGAAGCTACAGCGCTTTCCTGGAAGAGAAGGACAAGCAGCAGCAGGGGCCGCAAATGATGTTCCCGCAGTTCATCATCGAGCCGGCCGATGGAAAGGAAGGGGGTGAAAAAGAAGAAGGCGAAGGGGAGCAAAAGGCCGTTGGCAAAGCATAACGATCAATAAAATAAAATCTGGAAAGATGACGACAACAGAGACGGCACCGGTTTCCTTTACGGAAGGCGCCCTGAGAGAACTGAGGCAGCTGCAGGCCCAACCCGAGGCGGAGGGCATGATGCTGCGTGTAGGGGTGAAAGGCGGCGGTTGTTCCGGCCTTAGTTATGTATTGGGTTTTGACCACCGGGAGGAAGACGATATTGTGAGCGAGGTAGCGGGTATTCCTGTCGTGATGAAAAAAGCGCACGGCATTTACCTGTTGGGTATGGAGATCGACTTTGCTGCTGGCCTTAACGCCCGTGGTTTTGTATTTAATAATCCCAATGCCAGCAGCTCTTGCGGTTGCGGCACTTCGTTCGCAGTATAAGCCTGCGACGCCCGCTTTGGACGCATAAAAAACGGAGGAAAGTAATTGAAACGAAAGACCGGGTTTTTAATAGTGATGGTGATAATAGCGCTTTCGGGCGATGTTGTCGTTTTTGCCCAGAGCAAAAAGGAAAATAAGCCGGAACATCAGCCGGCGATAGCCAAAAAGGATAACCTGAACCGGACCGATATCCGCAACCACAAGCAGGGACTTTGGTTCTACGAATATGCGGCCCACATGGGGGAGCCACATTACTACGAATACGGAAGCTACATCGACGACAAGAAAGCCGGCGTATGGACCAAGCTGGATGAGGATCAGCGGCTTCTTTCCACCGAGAATTACCTGCGTGGCCAGCTCAACGGCACTTCCCAGTACTACGAACAAGGCCGGCTTGTATGCGTAGGCAATTACCGCGGTCTCTATGCCGATGGCAAATATGACTCCATTTGGGTAACGAGCCCCGAAACCCTGGAGGACTCCCTGGTGATGGTGCCTACAGAGCTGGGCTATACCAAGCATGGCGTATGGCGCTATTATGACGCCCTTACCGGTCAGCTGACCCGGGAAGAGGAATACCAGGTGGACAACCTGATCCGGGAGCAGGAATTCAGCCATTACACACGATCGGATAGCCTGGCGATCAGGAAACGGAACGACAACCTGCCGCACAATAAGAAAGGATATGCCAGGCCGCCGGCAGGCAAACGCAAAAGCCTGATCGATTAAAGAAGAGCGGAATTCAGATTTATATTTATCTTTGCGTCCACCGACAACAACATGTCCCTGATAACAAGCATAAAGACAATAAAGACCAAGAAACCTTACCTGTATGGGTGAGCGGAGATCTTATTGTCCTGAACGAAACAATAATGATACAGCTTACCGGAACCGGTAAGCTTTTTTTATGTCTTAATACTAACGAGAAAAACGACCATGAGCACATCGATTGCCCAGCAGGAGCTGATTCGCCTGGCCGCCGAATATGGCGCCCCCCTTTATGTTTACGATGCGCAGACCATGCGCCGGCAGTACCGCAAGCTCGAAGATGCCTTTAAGGAATGCCAGGTAAAGATCCATTATGCCATGAAGGCATTGAGCAATATCCATGTATTGCAGCTGTTCCGGGAGCTGGGCGCGGGACTTGATGCCGTATCGCTGGAAGAGGTGCGCATAGGCCTGCTGGCCGGCTATCCGCCCGAAGATATCCTCTACACGCCCAATTGCGTATCTTTTGCCGAGATCGAGGAATGTGTTGCTTTAGGTGTAAAGCTGAACATCGATAATATTTCCATCCTGGAGCAATTCGGACACAGATATGGTGCTTCGGTGCCTGTGTGCATCCGGGTGAACCCGCACATTATGGCGGGCGGTCATTATAAAATATCGACTGGTCATATCGACAGTAAATTCGGGATATCGATACACCAGATGCGGCATGTAGAAAGGTTGATAAGCTCCCTGGGTATTAAGGTGGAAGGCATCCATATGCATACAGGCAGCGATATCCTGGATGTCGATGTGTTCCTGAACGGCGCGGAGCTGCTGTTTGACCTGGCCTTGTCTTTTCCCGATATTGCTTATATCGATTTCGGCAGCGGCTTTAAGGTGGGTTATAAGCCCGACGATGTGACCACCGATGTGGCCCTGTTGGGAAAAAGGCTAACGGAGCGCTACCAGCGTTTCTGTAAGGAGTACGGGCGGGAGATCCAGATCCACTTTGAGCCGGGCAAGTTCCTGGTAAGCGAAGCTGGTTATTTCCTGGCAAAGGTGAATGTGATCAAGCAGACCACTGCTACCGTATTTGCCGGGCTGGATACCGGCTTTAACCACCTGATGCGGCCCACGCTGTACGATGCCTACCACCACATCACCAACCTTTCGCATCCGCACGGCCGGCAAAGGGTGTATACTGTTGTGGGCTATATCTGTGAGACGGATACGTTTGCCTGGGACCGTCCGCTCAAGGAAGTGCGGGAAGGCGACCTGTTGTGCTTTCACAATGCCGGCGCTTACGGCTTTATGATGGCCTCAAATTACAATTCCCGGCTAAGGCCCGCAGAGGTGCTGGTCGATGGCGACACGGATAAACTCATCCGGCGCAGGGAAACACTGGATGACCTGTTGGCCACGCAGCTTTAAGATACAAACGGCTATCGCGTAACAGCAGTATGCCGTTACGCGATAGCCGTTATATGGGGCGATCTGTTTCCTAATTTTGGCAATAGCCGCATCCGCCTGAGGCGCCGTCAATAGTGCGGGCGCTTCCGCAGCCGTTGTTACTGGCGGTAACGCCGCCTTTACCGGTGATCTTATCCAATGCCGTAATGTGGATCTTGGTAAGCGACAGATTTTTTCCGGAACCAGTTTTCTTTTTCATCAGAACAATTTTAAAGGGTGAAATGATACATAAAGGATTTGCCGGAACAGGGTTCAGGCATCGATGCCGCACTGCCCTTGTGTAAACGGCGGCACGGTCGTGGCATTACAGCGGGCAGTGTTTGCGCCGACACAGTTTTTGTCCCGGGTGTTATGGCATTCCCGGGGTGAGGTGGGCGAGCCGGTGGGTTGGGGGCAACCCAATAGTGTATCCTGCTGTATACCGCCGTGCACCTGATTTGCACCAGCTGAAAGAGAAATGATTTTCTTTTTGATCAGGGATAGCCTGTTGCCTGTGTTTTTCTTTTTCATGTGTCTTCTTTGTGCGCTAAGGTAGTGCCGTTACCGCCGTACGGCAATAGACGCAAATCTGTATTTTGAATACTGCGGGTTTACCCTGAATACCGGCTGGCAACGGCATTTGTACTGCTGATGTTAGGGACAAAACGCCTTTTCAGAATATACTTCTCCCCCTTTTGGCGGTAGCGGCTATAGCCGGGACATTGGTAACTTTGCCGGGAATAAACCCTAAATATGACGAGACTATTACTCGCCATAGCGCTGACCTGCTACCTCTCCGGCGCTATGGCTCAAACTGGGAACCCGACCGGGAATGCTACGACGCAGCAACAGGGTGGGGTTACCGTATCGGGGACCATTAAAGATTCGGCTGCCAACCAGGTATTGGAATTCAGTTCTGTGATGCTGATCAAAAAAGGTGAACAGGCTTCCGATGGCATCAATTCAGACAGTGCGGGCTACTTCGCTTTCCGGAATGTACAGCCGGGCGAATACACATTAAGCGTTTATTATGTCGGTTATCCCAAACTGGAACGCACCGTCGTTGTGGAACCTTCCGGAAAAGACCTTGCGCTGGGCATTGTCAATATGAATGCCGGCAATACGGCCCTGAAGGAAGTGCAGATCGTCGATTACCGTCAGCTGGTAGAGCAGCGTCCCGATGGTATGGTTTATAATGCCGACAAAGATATTACCAACAAAGGCACTACCGCCGATCAGCTGCTGCGCAAGGTGCCTATGGTAACTGTAGACCTGGAAGGCAATGTACAGCTGCGTGGCAGCCGCAACATCAGGGTATTGATCGATGGCAAGCCTTCGACGCTCATTGCTTCGAGCGTTAAGGATGCTTTGCGCCAGATCCCGTCGGACAATATCAAATCGGTGGAGGTCATTACGAGTCCCGGCGCGCGCTATGATGCCGAGGGCGCTGCAGGCGTGATCAATATCATTACGAAGAAGAATGTAATGAAAGGGCTTAGCGGTTCGGTATTCGGCGCGCTTAGCTATAATGCGCCGCAGCAACTGTTGACCGGTCATGGCGGATTCAACCTCAATTACCGCAATAAGAATTTTGGCCTGGGCCTGAATGCAGGCGCCAGCCGCTGGGAAATGGTGATCGACATGATGTCGGAGCGAACCGATTTTCCCCGCACCGACTCCCAGGCAACCCTGATCCAGAAGACTATATTCAACGGTGGCGGCAATTTCTACTGGAGCCGCCTTAATGCCGATTACCAGATCGACTCGCTGCAATCCATACAGGCCGGCATCAATTATAACCCCGGCAACTGGACACAGAACACACGCCTGTTCAACCACTTTGCGCCCGTCGATACGGCCGATTCACGCCGGAATACCTATTCCGAGTCACCCCGCGACAATATAGGATTCGATGCGGCCTACTCGCTTAAGTTCCGCAACAATCCCAAACGAACGCTGGATATCCTCGCGCAATATTCCATTAATTCGACTACTTCAAAATACGAACTGGAAGGGAAGGGGATGACGGACGATGCTGTCAACTATAAAGAGCGTAATACGAACAAGAACCATAACAACGAGTTTACCATACAGGCCGATTATGTACATCCGCTGAAGAATCCGAAGCAGAAGATCGAGACGGGGCTCAAATACATCAACCGGAATATCTCAAGCGATTACGAGCTGGAGTTCTGGACGCCTAATGCTACCGATTTTGCGGTAGATCCGCTCAGGACCAACCGGCTGGGTTATGTGCAGCAGGTGGGCGCCGCTTATGCGCAATTCTCGACGCCGCTCAGCAAAAAGCTGAGCATGATTGCGGGCGCACGTTATGAGTTTACCGATATCAAAGGCCACCAAGAGGAAGCAGGTAGCGCATTCAAAACGCAATTCAACAACCTGCTGCCCAATCTTAGCTTTGCTTATGGCCTTAGCGATTACAGCAAGCTGAAATTGTCTTACAATATGAGGATCGAACGGCCGTCCATCGACTATGTGAATCCTTATATCAATTACAGCGACCGGTACAACCTGACGCAGGGCAACCCGCTGCTGGTGCCGGAAAAGACACATAATATCGAGTTGGGCTACAGCACTTTTTTCGGCAATACCAGCCTCAACTTCTCCTCATTTTACCGCTACACCGGCAATGGGATCGAGAACGTGACCGCCGTAGATGCGGATAACGTAAGCCATACGACTTACCAAAATGTGGCGAAGAACAATACTGCAGGCCTTGATTTTTTTGGGTCGGGAACCTTCTTCGGCCGCTGGATGGTCAATCTCAATGGCAGCCTCTATTACAAAATGCTGAAGAGCCCCTCGCTGAATATTGAAAATTCAGGATGGCAGTATACCGCCAGCATGTACACCAGCTTCAAGCTTTCGGAGCGCTTCTCCATTGCCGGATATGCTATGTACAACGGCAACCAGATCCAGCTGCAGGGTTACCAGACCACCTGGTATTACTACTTCCTGGGCCTACAGGTGACCGTGCTTAAAGGCAAAGGAACGCTCAACCTGGCCGGTGAGAACTTCTTTACGCCTGAAGTGCACATGACCACCAAGTACCAATACCAGAATGCCGATTACGAAATGCATTCCACCTATTATGGCCGCGGTGTGCGCTTGTCTTTCCAGCTCAACTTCGGGAAAATGCATTTTATGCAGCAGAAGAAAGTAGACAACAATGACCTGAAGAGCGGCGGTAATGGTCAGCAAAGCATGGGTGGTCAGTAGCCATAAAGAATAACCATAAAAGAGAAGCCGGGACTGCAACACGTTCCGGCTTTTTGCTTTTTCAGGTAATTTGTTTCAGCAAATCATTTTCCCGCTGCGGCGCTGCGACGCTGCGAGATGAAACATCATGGCAAAAAGCGTGTAGGACGTAAGGGCAATATAAACACCCGACAGTATTATAACGATGATGAGACAAATGGCCAGGAACCGTGTCCAGCGTATGGTTTCCAGCAAATGAGCTTTGGCTGTTTCATCCAGGCTGCTCTCGAAGAGCTCAGGGTTTTTGTTGCAGTATAAAGGAAAAATAAGATCGCTAAAGATTAAACAGCCGACAATACCAGGGAAGAGCAATTGCCGCCGAAGCCAAAGGAATTGGACAGCACATGCTTTACCAGCAGGGACTGCAGGGCCGTTACCGGTTGCCAGCGCAGGCTGCTGATGGGTGTGGTCATGCGCAGGTGCGGCAGGCATATCTGCTCCTGCAGGCTCAGCAGGGAGAAAACCGCTTCAACGGCTCCAGCCGCGCCAAGGGTATGCCCCGTGAAGGCCTTGGTGGAGCTGGCAGGCGGTACCTGGTCAAACACGGCCTGCACAGCAGCGCCTTCGGAGGCGTCGTTGTTCTCGGTACCGGTACCGTGCAGGTTAATATAGCTTACCTGGTCCGGGGCAATGCCGGCCTGTGCGATCGCTTGCTTCATGGCCAGCTGGTTGCCCTTGCCTTCGGGCGACGAGGCTGTTTGGTGATGCGCATCATTGGCATTGGCATAGCCGGAAACAATAGCCCGGGGCTGCACGCCCAGCTGCTGCATAGCCTTCTCGCCTGCCAGCACGAGGTAGGCCGCGCCTTCGCCCAGGTTGAGCCCCCGGCGATGCTCGTCGAATGGACGGCACAATTCCTTATCCAGGATCATCAGCGAGTTGAAGCCGTTCAGGGTAAAGCGGGACAGGCTGTCGGCGCCGCCTGCGATCACAATATCATAACGATCGTTTTCAATAAGCTTAGCGCCCATCATAATGCTGTTGGCCGAGGAGGAGCAGGCCGTGCTGATGGTGGTGCTCCAGCAGGACAGGCCCAGCGCCTGCACCGTAAGCTCAGTGATCGCGCCACATTCATGATGACGCACTGCCTCCAGATCGCCGGCCTGTTTATCCTTTCTGAAAGCTGCGTAAAACGATTCGGTAAGGTCCATGCCGCCCACAGTATTGGCCGAAATGAAGGCGATGCGCAGTCCTGCTGCCTTATCCGCCAGCGGCTGCCAAGCCTCTTGTGCCGCCATAATGCTGAGGAGTGCGGTGCGCGGCAGCCGGGTGTCAGCGCCGGTGCGGCGGCCAAGGTCATCATTGCTTAGCTTTATTTCGCCTACCGGCAACCTATGTTGCGTCAGCAGCAGTTCGGGGAGGCCTATGCCGGCGAGGCCTGCTTTTAGCGAAGCCAGGTTCTCAGCTACAGTATGACCAATACTCGTAACGATGCCGCTGCCGGCTATATAAGCATGATTAGGCATAATTGAAAATTTGTTCCAACACGGGAAGGTGAAAGGGCAGGGCGTTGCCATCTGCCGGCCGGTCCTTGCTTACCCACAGCATGGTAGCAGAAAGCTTATCTGCTGCCGCTTCGATATGTCCGCAAAGACAAGCTTCCGTTCCCCTGTGCTGCAACAGATCGCTCACATAAAAGTCCAGCCAGGCGGGATCGGCGCTTTCAGAGATCGTACACATCTGCTCGCCTTTAAAACCATGGCGGATATCGATCTCGCCCAGCATGATATTGGGCAGGGTGTAGACAAACAAAGAGGGGCTGGCCAGTGTTTGCCGGCTTTCATCAAACCTATGGTCTACCTCCAGGCAGCCCGAGGCGCTGCTAAGCACGGTAGCGGTCTTGTCGCGATCAACCGTTAGCGCAATAGGCAATGCCCATTCCGCTGCGAGGAAAGCCACACGGCTCAGGATATCCATCTTGAAAAATTTGGGATAGCCGATGCCGGACTGCTGGTATAGTGCCAGGGCAATGGCGTGGATGTCCTGCTCCGCCGTTTCGTAAAGAAGATGACCATCACGCAGCACCCGTTGCTGCCGCCATTGTATGTAGTGCTGTAGGTACAAAGTAAAGCGTCTGTTTTGCCGGATAGGTAATTCAGGTAGCAAAATAACGCAATGGAGGGATCATAACAAAATCAACTCTTCTGCTGAAAAAAGGTTTCTTCTCCGTTGTGACCGTAACGGTTTTCCCTTATGGCGAAGCAGCGACGCCGCAAATAAAATAGATTGACTACTCCAATATAGGAAACATGAGTCAAATTCGTCCTGATAACGACTGCTGAGCCCGTCGAAGCACCATTTATAGCTGTCCTTTACCTTCGGTGGAAAAAGTTCGGTATGCTCAAGGATAATAAAGACAAAAAAGGACTGCCCTGGCAGAGGCAGTCCTGGTATTGAAAAGGAATGACAGACACGCTTATTTGTACAGTCCGTCTTTCTTAGCTTTTTCTTCCACTGCTTTGGCGCGGGCGCCACTGTCGGGGTGAGAGCTCATCATTTTTTCCATATTGCTCTGCTTGGCGCCAGAGCTCAGGGACTGCAGCTTTTTGAAAGCGCTGGCCATAGCCATTACATTGTACTGGTGTTTTTTCATGAAATCATAGCCATAATCATCGGCTTGTGACTCCTGCTTGCGGCTGTACTTGGATTCCAGCATGGCGTTAGCCATCGCGCCCAGCTGGCTGTCGGTCAGGTTGGATACCACACCTGATTGCGAGCCGGCGGCGTCGGCAACGGCAGCGCGTTTATAGGCGTCGCGGATCGCATCGCGGGTATCGTGGTTCTTCACATGGCCGATCTCGTGGCCGATCACCGCGAGCAGCTCTTCGTCGCTCATCATATCCATCAGCGAAGAGAAAACGCGGATGCTGCCGTCGGCGCAGGCAAAGGCGTTGATGTCCACAACCTTGTACACTTTGTAATTGAGGGTAAGACCATCTTCGTTCTTGTGCTTGCCAAAGATCTTGTTCAGGCGTACGGTATAAGGATCGTTGTCTGCTGCTACCGGGTTATTCTTATCCATCCAGTCAACAGATTCCTTAGCCAGTTTGGCGGCATCGGCATCACTGAAAGTGGCGGCTTTTACACCTTTTTCGGCGGCGCCTATGGATTTTGTGTTTAGCTTGAATTGGGCATGTGTCACGCCCGTAGCGATGGAAAGTACCATCAGGGTAAAGATAGATTTCTTCATGTTTTTTGTTTTATGATGCAAATTGTCCGGCAAAAATGCAGTAAGGTTTTGAATCTACACTCATTTTTAGATAGGTTTTGCAATTCGGATATTACCTAACTTCGGAAAAGAAGACTTCATTTTTTATTCTTGACCCCTGTGTTTACCCGTATCTTCAATAGCCTGATACTGCTGTTTTTGCCCTTTTATATCGGTTGCGGCGCCGGCGCAGCCGGTGAGTCGACATATTCTACCGGGCTTGAGACGCCTTTCAGGCACATCGATGTGCAGCATTTCCGGCAGCAGGCCCGCCTGGCAAAGCCTTTTTGTGCCCGGGAAGGCATGAATACCCGTATCTGCCTGCTGGCCGATATGAATATTCATTCCGGTAAGGCACGCTTGGTCGTTTGGGATTTTAGTAAGGATACCTTTGTCGTGGCCGGCCTGGTAAGTCATGGCTGCGGCGCCGGTCCCTGGGGCAAAGACCGGAGCCGGGAACGGCCGGTATTCAGCAACCGTCCCGACAGCCATTGCTCTTCGCTGGGCAAATATAAAGTGGGTAAGCGGGGCTATGGCGAATGGGGAATCCACGTCAATTACCTGCTGCACGGTCTGGAACCCACCAACAGCAATGCGCTCGCCCGGCAGGTCGTGCTGCATGGCTGGGATGCCATCCCGGACCAGGAAGTGTATCCCGACGGCACGCCCGAAGGCTGGGGCTGCCCTGCTGTATCCAATGCCTATATGACTACGCTCGATTCCCTGCTGCGCGGCAGCAAACGCCCGGTACTGCTGTGGCTGTACCGCTGACGATGCCTCATGGTAGTAGAGAGGTTGCATGCAACCCCATGGTAGATACGTTGCATATATGTTCAATGGTAGAGACGTTGCATGCAACGTCTCTACCATTGAACATAGGGATCAGAACATCAACGACAGGTGCAGCATCATGCGGTTCTGCGCCTTGACCACACCGGCCGCCAGGTTTTGATCCAGCACCGGCTGCCAGTTGCCGCCCAGGGCGATCTTCCGGTACTGTAATTCTGCGCCCAGAGTGCCGTACAGGGCATAGCCACCGGAGGTATACACGCTGTAACCTTCGTTAAGATCCTGCGCCGACCGCTCGTAGCTCATACCCAGGTTGGGAGCAACTGTGGCCTGTTGTTTGATCCGGAATTTGTAATACAGCTGGGCATTGCCGTTCCATTTATTACCATAGTCATAGTCGTAGTGGTTGGCTGTATTGTACTTATAGCTGGCGCTCAGGTTGAGGCCCGCATCCTGCAGCCGGATGTCGTACATGCCGGTGAGCAGGAAGTCGAAGCTACCGGTACCCAGCTGGAACAAGTTGGCGCTTTTGCCCGATTCGTCCATGTCCAGCGGCTCGTACTTGCCTGTCGGCAGCTTGACGCCGCCGCCGATCCAAAGGTCCTGGACCAATAGCTTACTGCCACCCAGCGTACTTCTCCGGCTCAGTAAATGGTAAAAACCCTGGATGTTGATATCGCCCAGGCCGGTCTTGGAATCATTTTCCTCCTGGCTCCTGCGGGTATCGTAGCCCAAGGGTACGGAGGCCATCAGGCGCACCTTATTACCAAAGGTCCAGCCGCCCCACAGCTCGGCCGTGTGATAACGCTCGCTGGCGGTAAGATAGGAGGCAATACCCTCAGGCGCCACATGTGTCAGCACACTGTTGTAGCGATACCGTATGCCTATGATCCTGGTGGTGAAGTCGGGCAGGATACCGAGGTAGCTGCTGCCTGCGCCGCAGCCGCATATATCGCAGGCCTGTACATAGGGGATGCCGGCCAGCAAAAGACAAAGTAAGAGCAATCCTTTTTTCATCTGTTTGATGTTTATTGTTCAGAAAGTAAGCGGTCCGTCACGAATTGTTTATCGTTAAGGGTGTTGAGGAAAGCCAGCAATTGCTTCTTTTCCGTCGCCGTAAGCGGGATGCCTGTTACGCCGTTCTGCTGCAACAGCGGATCAAGGTTGGGCGTATGCTTCACTTGTTCCGAATACTGGTCCAGCACGGCTTCCAGCGTATAGAAGCGTCCATCGTGCATATAGGGCGCTGTATACGCCAGGTTGCGCAGGCTGGGCACCTTAAACCGGTACAGATCAGCCTCGTTGAGGGTTACAAGATAGCGGCCGCTGTCGCGGTTGTAACCGATACCGATACCATTGTCCCTGAAGGAATGATCGGTGAATAGCGGTTCGGTATGACAGGCGGCGCACTTCTGCCTGAATAAAGCATAGCCCGCCGCTTCGTCATTGGTAAAGGCCGGCCCCTCTTGCCGCATCACGCTGTCATATTTGGCATTGCTGCTCACACAGAGTAACATGAATTGCGACAGCGCTTTCAGGAAATTGGCCGAAGTGATCTCTTTACTGCCAAAAGCCTTTTCAAACAAGCCGGGATAATCGGGATGCGCCTGCAGCTTGGCCAGCACATTGTCCACCTTTTCATCCATTTCCTCATGCGCTGTAATGGGCGCTACAGGCTGCAGGTCGAGGTCGAATATGCCTCCATCCCACATGAACGAAGTGTTCCAGGCCAGGTTCATGATGGGCGGCGAATTACGCTTGCCCAGACGGTCGTCGATACCATGACTGATGTCGTGCCCATGATGTGTAAAGCCCGCCGACTGTATATGACAGCTGCCGCAGCTGACGGTATTGTTGCGGCTTAGTCTGGGTTCGTAAAACAGCCTGCGACCCAGCTCAAAACCTTCCCGGGTCACCGCATTGGTATTGAAATGATAGGCCGGTTCGGGAAAATTGGCCGGCTTTACAAAACCGGGAAAGGCAATTTCCAGCTGCTCCAGCACTTCCTTGCGGCAGGCAGCCAGCCCCATGAGCAGCAGCAGCGACAGGCCAATACCTATTTTTCTCCTGTCCATGATCCTTTAATTTTCGGTGTGATCATGGCGGAACATCTGGGCATAGTTGTTGGCAATGTTGACGCTGTAGTCGCTGAACATAACCTCGGGGTTAGCGGCAATGCTTACCGTAGTGCTGCCGCTCAATACTTTGCTGATGTCTACCATCAGGTGTATATTGGCCTTCCGGTCTTTCCGGGGCTTCGCCACACCTCTTTCGCTCAGATCCAGTGTAATGGTCTTGATATTATTGATCGTGGGCGCATTGTATCCGCCGAAGCCGCCGATATGGTAGCGGAACTTATGCTGCCCGCTGGGATCAACCGGCGCAGCATCCGACAAGCCTTCCATCTTA
Source organism: Taibaiella koreensis (assembly GCF_003545715.1). Lineage (GTDB taxonomy): Bacteria > Bacteroidota > Bacteroidia > Chitinophagales > Chitinophagaceae > Taibaiella > Taibaiella koreensis. Next base: position 106,042 of record NZ_QVNU01000005.1, on the reverse strand, counting down.
AAGAAGATATAGCCGCTGTTCCAGCCCCAGTACATACCATCGGCCATACTGCCTGAAGGATCGAGCACACCGGTGCGTTTGCTCACATCCATGGTGCTGCGCAGACTGTCGACACCTACCGTGAATGTAAGCGTAGTGTAATCGCCTTCGGGTACGTTCACTACGGCATGCGAAAGATCTTCGTCGCCTTCTTTAATGAGAAAATAGCTGCTGTCCTGGGGTACCACATATTCGGTGCCATCGGCTTTACGCACCTTGATATTGCTGATGAAGTACTGAAGCAGGCTGACGGAGAAAGACTCGCCGGCCGCATCGGTATAAGAGCCGGTATTGAGGTAGAGGTTTTGCCCGCCCACGATATTGTCAAACTCGATGGAAAGCGGCGCCAGGTTCTGGTCGTCGAATCCAGGTTCGTTCTTTTCTTTTTTACAGGAAGCGAGTACGAGCAGCGCCGCGAAAGCAAGGGTAATAATTTTATAAGCAGATTTCATTTGGATCTTGTTTGTTGAAGCATTAAAGGAGATGAAAATAAAAGAGCGTATCGCTCAGATCGTGTCCTCCTCGATTTTTCTTTATACCATGGCATACGCTTGGCAAGATGGCATGCGGGGTAGCCACAGGGAATAACATACCCCGCCGACGGCCGCGGAACGGCATCGATGATAGCAGCAGCGCCCAGCCTGGACCGCAGCTGGCAGGCGGCCGGGACAAAGCTTCGTTACCGCATCAAGTTACCTTACGATGAAACATGGGCGCGGCAATACGATACAGGAATACCTGTTACGAAAGCATAGCAATACCTGGCTTTATAGCCAAAGCCATTCAAAGGAAAAGAAAGAGAAGGAGATTAGGCCGCATTGGGCGGATGAAAGCAGCTGCGGGACATATCGCGGGTATGCCCGATAGCCAGGGGATAAACGTGCTCCTTAAGCGCTAAGGGAAAGTACTCGGGTTGAATGCGGAAAAAATGATCCTGCAGGATAAGGACGGTTTCGTAAGTGGTGCTTTTCAGCGGATCTTTCTGATCGCGCTCTTCTTCGGCCTTGATCTTTTTGGCCATCTGGCACTTACCGTCACAATGCAGCTGGGGGCGGGCTTTATTTACGCAATAGCGTTCGTAAGCCTGTTTGTTGGTAAAATAGCTGAGCACAATGATACCCTTGCTCATCGATTGAGTGAGCAGGGCAGCAATGAGCACTATGATTACCGGAACTCTCAAAGGGGTAGATGGTTTGGCTTGTCTGTGTAGAAAAAGACCTGATATCCGGGTGCAAAGATAGGGGAGAAATCACTTACCGCTCAAAATCTTTTTAATTGCTATCCATCCTGCAGGAAACCCTTGTCTGCAGCAAGAATGATATGCTCTTGGTATTGCGAAAACCTGAGCTCGGCAAGCTTGTACTTCATAGATCAACATGAAGCTGATACGTGAATCCTTTGTCCCAAGTACACTTCCCTAAGTCCCATGACCATTCATGGCCCGGGTGCGGGGCTACCCAAAAATAGCGGAGCATTATTTTTGGGGCTCCTTTTTGGGTTACTTTTTTGGAGAAGCAAAAAAGTAACGAAGATAGAGATACTTAAAGCGTTGTACCGCCAACTGAAAATGCCTCAGCGTACCGCCAGCATTTTCTTTACAGTAGCCGCCGTGGGCAGCTCGTCGAACACGGCCTTCTGTATGCCGTTCTTATCGTACAGCACAATGAACGGTAGCTTCGTGAATTCGAACCAGCGGTGCATAGATTGCGTATGATCCTGCATCACGCGCAGGTTGCCGATATCGTAGAGTCCCATCATGTCCTCGAAGGTGCGCAGGGTGGGGATAGGCTCCGCACTCACCATCCAAATAGTAGCGGGATATTGACGGGCTGTGGTTTTCAGCTGCTGCGCTGTATGCTCGCAATGGTCGCAGTCGGAGCGGAAATAGAGCAGCATCAGCGCTTTGCCTTTGGGAATATCTTTATTGCTTACAGCAGCTTCCTCCGTGTCTTTGAAATGCATGTCGGGCGCCGTCTTCTGCTGTGCGGTCACATCGATGCTGATGAACAGGCAAACCCAAAGCAGCGGCAGTATGTATTTGCGGATCATGGGAGCTTAATGGTTCAGTATTTTCAGCTTTACGGTCTCGATGCGGGTATCGGTCACCATCAGGATCTCAAACTCATAGTTGTCGATAATGATGCGTTCCTTCTGCTTCGGTATCATTTCATGATTGGTGATGATGAAGCCCGATAGGGTGTCCGCTTCGTCGGAAGGAATATCCAGGTCGTATTTTTCATTGAGATAATCTACTTCCAATCTCCCGGAGAAGAGGTATTCGTTGTCACTGATCTGCTTCTCGGTAAACTCTTCGGTATCGTATTCATCCTTGATGTCGCCAAAGACCTCTTCCAGCACATCTTCCATGGTGACGAAGCCGGCGGTGCCGCCAAATTCGTCCACTACCCAGGCGATGCTCTTCCGTTCCTTGGTGAACTTGTGCATCAGGTCGATCGCGCTCATGGTTTCCGGTACGGTAGGAATGGGGTGGAGTATCTCCTGGATCGTTTGTGGGCGGCGGTTGAGGTCCAGGTGATGGGTATAGCCCAGCACAGTGTCCAGTGTTTCTTCGTAGATCACGATCTTGGACAACTTGGTATCGACAAATTTGTCGCGCAGGTCCTTCACCGAAGTATTGATATCGGCGGCGGTCGTTTCGTTACGGGGCGTCATGCATTTGCGCACCTTCACTTTGGTAAGGTCGAGTGCACGTTCAAAAAGCTCTTTGTTGGCCTCGTCGAGGTCTACAGCATGGCCGTGTGTAGCATGCCTCAGGAACTGCACAGTATTGGTACGCTCAAAAATGCTTTCCTTCTTGTTGATGCGCACATTGAACAGGTATTTCAAAATAAATTCCGATACGCCGATAAAAACGGTAGCAAAGGGCGCCGTAATGTCGCAAATGATATTGATGAACTTGCTCCAGGTATTGAGCTTGGCCTCCGGGTGGAATTCGAAGCTTCTTTTGGCAATGATGCCGATAGTGCCCAGTATGATAAAGGTCACCAAGACAAAATCAATGGCCAGGTGCAGGTAAAAGGCAGGGTTCTGGTAATTTTCAAAGCGGAGGTTGAGACCTGTGCGCGACAGATATTTTTCTTCCAGCATGGTGGTCAGCTTGGAAAAGAAAAAGCAAAAGCAGACCAGTACGATATAAAAGCCGATCACGGTGGCGCTCCAGAAACGTTCGGGATAATCGAAGAAGGAGCCTAGTATTCTGCCCGAAGCACGGCCCTGCTTCCGTTTAAGCTCAATGGTAAGCTTGTTGGAAGCGAGATACGCGTATTCAACGCCGGTAAAGATGACGATAAGCAGCAGGCAAAAAAGGATGAGGGCGACAGTGACGCTCATAGATTGTGATGTGGTAGTGTGTGTTCTGACAAAAATAGGTTTTTTACCAGAATAATCATGATGCAGGCCTTTCGCGTCGAAATACTATTGGGTGAAAACCGGCCGGCGCTAAGGGATTGGAGGGGGAAAATTTGAGCATGAGATCCCGTTTTTTGTCTATGCCCGCCGGAATGCGTACCTTCGCCTCCTTTTCTTCAAATATGATCAGTCGCAGAAATATCAGGGTCAAAGTAATGCAATCGCTGTATGCCCTGGAGGCTTACGCCGAAAATCCTTCCGGTGTAGAAAAGGAACTTTCTACCGACCTGCCCGCCCTCGAAAAGAACGGGATCAAGGTGCTGGTGGAAAAAATACAACGTTCCTCCGACCTGTTTGCGCTGATGCTGCTCTATGTGAGCAAAGTGGCGCAGTTTTCCGAGACCAGTGCCCGGCAGCGGGCTTCCAAGTACCTGCCTACACAGGAAGACCTGGAGGTGAATACCAAGATCGCCGGCAATACTTTTCTGTGGGAACTGCTGGGTAACGCCACCTTCCTGGAAAAAGTAAAGGAAGACAAGCTGGAGCGTTTTATCGATGAGGAATGGGTAAAAAAGATCTACCAGTCGCTGGTCAGCTCGGAGCCTTATAAGGAGTATACGGCCGAGCAAAGCCGCAATGCTGCCGGTGAAAAGCAGATCATGCAATACATATGGCGTACAGCAATGCTCGGCAACGAGGATTTCCAGGAACATACAGGCGACGAGTGGAGCGGCTGGGAAGATGATAAGGAGATGGTGGTGATGCTGATCGACAATTACTTCCGCAGCCCTAAAAATGTTAACTTCCTGCAATTCATTTCCGCCGAAAAGCGGGAATACGCTTATAGCCTGCTCAAGACCGTATTGCAAAAAGATGCGCACCTCATGGAGCTTATCCGTCCCAAGCTGAAAAACTGGGATGCCGAGCGGGTAGCGCAGATCGATATGATCCTGCTGAAAATGGGCGTGTCGGAACTACTCTATTTCCCCACTATTCCTACCAAGGTAACGATCAACGAGTATATCGAGATCGCCAAGAACTACAGCACACCGCAAAGCGGACAGTTTGTGAACGGGGTACTGGACAACCTGCTGAAAGAGTTGCTGAGCGAGAACAAGATCCGTAAAATAGAACGTACAAAATAACCGGCTGATACGCATAACGATCGTATTCGTCTGGTTTATAAGGTTAAAGGGCAGGGGCGGCAGCACATCCGGCTCTTTGCCGGCGAGGATGCGCTCCTGGTCTACATAATTGATACAAGGCAACATTAACAAGAGGGCGCCTATGGTCGCCTGCATTTTTCTCCGTACCTTTGCACCTCAATTCTAAAAATTAAGTTTAAAATGACAACAACCTTTGCAAGTGTTATGCTTCAGGCACAACCGGGCGGTGGGGCAATGATGCCGATCATGCTGGTGGGTATGATCGTGGTGATGTACTTCTTTATGATCCGTCCGCAGCAGAAGCGTGCAAAAGAGCAGAAGAAATTTGCCGAAAGCACGGGTACCGGCGATAAGATCATTACCACTTCCGGTATTCATGGCCGTATTATACGGACCAATGAAGACGGCACGATCGTGATCGAGATCGACCGCAACACCAATATTACTATCGAACGCCAGGCTATTTCCATGGAAATGACCCAGGCTTACTTGAAGCGTACCGGTCAAACTACCGCCGCTTCTTCTGTAGCAGCAGTAAAATAATTTGATTACGAGCTTATCCCTATGCTGAAAGTAGGATTGACCGGCGGTATCGGATCGGGCAAAAGCCTGGTAGCTGAGCTGTTCAGCCTGCTGGGTGTTCCGGTGCTGCATGCCGACGATACGGCAAAATACTTGATGGAGCATGATGCCCGGCTCAGGCAGGAGATCAGCCGCGTATTTGGTGAAGAAGCTTATCAGAACGGCCGGCTCAACCGGCCGTTTTTGGCATCCATGGTTTTTGGCAATGAAGAAAAGCTTCGCCAATTGAACGGCCTGGTGCATCCTGCCACCATTGCTTACAGCAATGCCTGGGCCCAAAAGCAGCAGGCGCCTTATGTACTGAAGGAAGCTGCTATCTTTTTTGAAAGCGGCAGCGATAAGGAAATGGACAAAATGATCGGTGTCTATGCGCCTTACTCCCTGCGGCTGCAGCGGGCTATGCAGCGGGATAATGCCGGCGAAGAGGCGATCAAAGCGCGTATGGATAAGCAGATGAATGAGGAGGAGAAAATGAGCCGCTGCGATCATATTATCCGCAACGACGGTACCCTGTCTGTTATTGAACAGGTGCTGGCGCTGGACAAGTTGCTGCGGGGGTAAATTTCAGGTATCAAGAGTCAAGTATCAGGTATCAAGTATTACGTATCAAGTATTACGTATTACGTATTACGTATCAAGTATCAGGTATCAAGTATCAGGTATCAAGTATTACGTATTACGTATCAAGTATCAAGTACCTAATACCTAATACGTAATACCTAATACCTACAATCGCTTACATTGATTCCTGTCTCTTGCATCTAATATCTAAAGTCTAATATCTAACGTCTAACATCTAACGTCTCACATTTCACATGGCTCAATCTTCTGAAAGCAGCACTTTGCTTGATATCACCGGTCTGGATGATATGGACAATCCCAGGGTGGCGATCGTGGCTACCGAATGGAACGATAAGATCGTTGCTGCGCAGATCGCGGGCGCAAGGCGCGTTGCCGGAGAAACCGGCGCGGTGATCTCGCACGAGATATATGTACCGGGTAGCTTCGAGCTCCCTTTTGCCTGCAAGGCGGTATGGGAAAGCCGAGAAAGTCTTACGGAAGCGCCCGAGGCGATTATCGCTTTCGGCGCGGTGATCCGTGGGGGGACGCCGCATTTCGAATATGTGTGCAAAGCGGTAACCGAAGGTATTTTGCAACTGAACCTGAGCTTGCCTATACCGGTGATCTTTGGCGTATTGACCCTGGATACGGAAGCGCAGGCCTGGGAACGCCTTGGCGGCAGCCATGGACACAAAGGCGAAGAGGCAATGATCGCCGCGCTGAAGATGATCAAGATGAAGAACAGCCTGTAAGCTGGGAAATCCAAGGTCAAAATACTAAGTTCCAAATTCCAAAGCATAGTTGGCAGTTGGCAATTTCCAGTGATAGTTGGCAATTTTCAAATCTTAAATTCCAAATTCCAATTTTCAAATTCCAAGGTCCCAATCTCAATACTCAAATCTCAATACGCAATACTCGCGCTCATCTTTTGCGCCCTTTGCGGTTATCTCTTGGTGGGCAATTGGCAGTGGGCAATTTTCAAGTCTTAAGTTCCAGGTTCCAATTTTCAAATTCCAAGGTCCAAATCTCAATACTCAAATCTCAATACGCAATACTCGCGCTCATCTTTTGCGCCCTTCGCGGTTATACCTTCCTGGTGGGCAATTGGCAGTTGGCAATTTTCAAGTCTTAAATTCCAGGTTCCAAATCTCAATACTCAGGCTCACACTCATCTTTTGCGCCCTTTGCATAAAGCTCAGCGCCCTTTGCGGTTATACTTTCCTGGTGGGCAATTGGCAGTTGGCAATTTTCAGGTCTTAAATTCCAGGTTCCAAATTTCAATACTCAGGCTCATCTTAGCGCCCTTTGCGGTTATCTCTTGGTGGGCAATTGGCGGTTGGCAGTTGGCAATTTTCAAGTCTTAAATTCCAGGTTCCAAATCTCAATACTCAAATCTCAATACGCAATACTCACACTCATCTTAGCGCCCTCTGCGGTTACCTTCCTGGTGGGCAATTGGTAGTTGGCGATTTTCAAGTCTTAGGTTCCAAATTTCAAATCTCAATACTCAAATCTCAATACGCAATACTCACACTCCTCTTAGCGCCCTTTGCGGTTATACCTTCCTGGTGGGCAATTTCAAATCTTAAATTGTTGGTATTCGAGCTAAAACAAAGCTACAGGTGAGATGCTTTTTTGCATAAAAAAACAATTCAAATGTCTCCTCTTAGCCCTCTTTTAATGGCCAAAAGCCTCCGCTTTAATACGTATTTTTCAAATATGTATGGTGTGGCGAATTGCTTCTTAACTATTTGATAATAAGTTAAATACGGGACCAATTAGTCTTGTTTTAGATTGCAGCGCTTTTGTTGGCAATTTGTTATATAGCATGATAAATTTAATTTTGTACCTGTCAACCGGCGGTGCGCGCCCGTCCTTTGATCAACGTTCTCCAAGCGGAATATGTAACTGAAGTGTAGACCGGCCTTTCCTTTCAACATTCATTTTTTTTAACCTATCGACCTTATCGTATGAAACCAATTTACATGATATGTACCGGCTTGTGCTGCCTGGCGCTTCAGGCCAGGGCACAAAGCATAGGCCCGGCTGAGCTGAATGCCTCCGGTGGCGGCAGGCAGATCACCGGAAACAGCTATGAATATGCTATCGGCGGCATCGGCAGCAATAGCTTCGTCTCACCCACGCTTGTCGTTACTCCCGGCGTATTGCAACCCTTTCACGACGATGGTGTAGGGGTGCATGGGCAGGGCCTCGACGCCAACGACCTGCTCGTATTCCCTAATCCGGCCACAACGATCCTGCTGCTCCAGCCCCGTTTTAATAAAGCCGGCAAGCTTAGCTGCGTACTCTACGACGCCCTGGGCCGGCAACTCTTCAGCCGTGAGTTTGCACTGCAAGCCGGTAATGAAAGACAGGAGATCTCTATGGCGGCATATGCGCAGGGGCAATACCACCTGAGCATTACCTGGAAACAGCAGGGAGCGTCGCGTAACGGCACATTTAAGATCCAGAAAATACAATAACCATTAATCCCCATCACCTTTTTTCCCATTCCTGAAAAACCCTTACAATGAAAAAAATACTACTCAGCGCCTTATTGGTCTCTTCCTTCCTTCTGGCGCAGGCACAGATCCCCGCCAAATTCAACTACCAGGGTATTGCGCGCAATGGCTCCGGCGCGCCGCTGGTCAGCCAAAGCTTAGGGATGCGTATCAGCATCCTGAGCGACAGTGCGACCGGTACGCCTGTTTATGTCGAAACCCAATCGGCCGTTACCAATGCCTATGGCCTGTATTCCGTTGCCATCGGCGCCGGTACACCTGTTACCGGCACCTTGGGCGACGTAGACTGGTCGACTGGTGATAAATATATCAAAGTGGAACTGGACCCGGCCGGCGGTACCAATTATACCGACCTGGGCGCCAGCCAGCTGCTTAGCGTGCCCTATGCTATGTATGCCGCCAGCGGTACGCCCGGACCGGCAGGCGCTACCGGCCCTGCCGGCCCCACCGGCGCCGATGGACCCGTGGGTGCTACCGGAGCTGTGGGTCCCGTAGGCCCCATTGGTCCTATAGGTGCTACCGGCGCCGATGGTCCGCTTGGTCCTGTAGGCCCTGCAGGTCCCGCCGGGGCTATGGGTATTGCCGGTCCTGTGGGCCCCGCTGGTCCCCTTGGTCCCGTAGGCCCTGTAGGTCCCGTGGGTGCTACCGGTCCTGCCGGCGCAGCTGGTCCTGTGGGTGCTGTAGGCCCTATTGGTCCCATTGGCCCCGTAGGCCCGGTAGGTCCAGCCGGTGTTGCTGGCCCCGTGGGTCCTGTTGGTCCAGCCGGCTCGGCCAATATCAACGGTACAGCCAATACACTCATCAAATTCGGTACGGCCACGACAGGCGTAAATTCCCAGCTCACCGATGACGGTACCAGCGTAGGCCTCAATACACCCACGCTGAGCCCCAATATCAAGTTCCAGATCACTGCAGGCAGTATTGGCAATGCAGCCCGGGCTACCCTTACAGGTACCCCCGCAACCAGCATTGCTACAGCTGGTGCTATTTATGGAGAATCTACTACCGGCATTGGTGTGATAGGTGTGAGTGGCACACAGAATGGCGTGTACGGCTTATCGACCGGTACCCTCGGCGGTACCGTAGGGGTAAGCAGCGGTACCGGTAACGGTATCTGGGGTGTGGCTACCGGCGCCGGTGTAGCCGGCTTCTTTGACGGTGGTGTTACCGGTCGTGGTATTGTGGTTTCCACCGGTTCTTCCGGCTTCGGTACCAGCACACCTACAGGCAGACTAATGGTGACCCAGCCGGCTACTCCGGTACCGGCCATCGATACTTTTGCGACCATATCCGGTTACTCCTATACCGCTCAGGGCTGTCTTAAAGCGGGTGTGTTTGGCAGCTACAACGGCAGCAACTATGGCGTGGGCGTACAAGGTACCGGCTACAACGGTGTGAACAACCAGGATGCCAATACTATATTTGGCGTGGGTAACCAGGACCTCGGCGTTTACGGATCGGCCAATACGGCCGGCGTTATGGGCGGTTCGGTAGGCGGCATAGGTGTTGTAGGCTATAATAAAAATGCCTCCTTTGCCGCGACTACTGGTATCGGTAATACTTATGGCGTCTATGGTAATGCGCAAACCGTGGGTGGCGCTACCGTACCCACTGTACGTTATGGGGTATATGGCTTTGCTTCCGGCGCAACGACCAATTATGCCGGTTATTTTTCCGGCAATGTCCAGATCACCGGCTCCATAGCCAAGGGCAGCGGTACCTTTAAGATCGACCATCCGCTGGACCCGGAGAACAAATACCTGTACCATAGCTTCGTAGAAAGCCCCGATATGATGAATATCTACAACGGTAATGTAACTACCGATGCGCAAGGTGTCGCTGTGGTGAAAATGCCTGCTTATTTTGAAGCGTTGAACGAAGAATTCCGCTACCAGCTGACCGTGATCGGGACATTTGCCCAGGCCATCATCGCGGAGGAAATGCACAATGGTCAATTCCTGATCAAGACCAATGCACCGCAAGTAAAAGTAAGCTGGCAGATCACCGGTATCCGTCACGATAAATATGCCAATGCACACCGTGTAGTGGCCGAAGTGGAGAAAGAGCCGGAAATGAAAGGACACTACCTGCATGCCGCAGAGTGGGGACAGCCTGAAAGCAAGAGCATAGATGCCGTTACCCTGCCCAGGCAACACCAGGTTGCAGAAGGCAAGTTTGAGCAACATCCGCCTGTACGGGAAACCAAAGCGGCGTCCGCTCCCGGTACTGCCGGAGCCGAGCTGAAAAAAGCAAGTAAATAAACTCTTCTACATTGTTATTATTCAAATGAAAGGCCGGGAATTTCCCGACCTTTCTTTTTATCGAATAAGATGATAAAACTTATTTCTTTTCTGTCAGAGAGCAGGTAGTGCTTCCGGGGATCAAAGTGTTTCCCTGGCTTTCAATGTCGTCGCACATTTTTTCTGCATCACCCTTTTTCTTGTCCAGGATGGGCGTACCGCCTGCTAAACCGGAAATCGTACAGTCACAGCTCCAATCTTTCTTCTTGCTGCAGGAGGTGAAGGTGATAGAGGATGCGCCAACGAAGGCGATCATTGCAATGAGGGCAAATTTTTTCATGAAATACAATTTGTTTGTTTTGTTAATATTTGTACAATGTTGCGAAATAGCAAAATGAATAATTAAAAATGTAATGGAATTTTACAAACGGTATTAAATTGTTTACGAACGGTTATTTTACTGTAAGCAGCAGTAAGTCAAACGAATATTTATATGTTTGTTCATGCTTTATGTAAAGAAATAAAGCGATCTGGAAGCGCTTATCCTTATCGGGACGCTCTTTTGAATTGTTAATAAATGTGCAATATGCTTTCGCAGGCAATTATAGGCCATGGCTAAAATAGGATAGGGCCTTTGTTGCCGCCTCTTGCCGGGCGGCATTAATTGTACTACCTTTGCGCTCCAATTGAAACCCTTTTATGTTCGCGTTACGTCGTTTTATTGTATTCAACCGTTTAGGCCTTGCAGTAGTCATGCTTGCCCTGGGATTTTTGCTGGGCTTTAAAGTAACCTGGTGGTTGGGCTGGCTGCCCATGCTGATCGCGGTGCTGATGGTGGTGGCCCATTTTATGGTAGGACCGGTTACCATTATGCAGCGTTATATCGAAGCCGGTGATGTGGAGGGTGCACAAAAGATATTGAAGAGGGTAAAATACCCCAACCTGCTGTACAAGCCCATCCGGTCTGCTTATTATATGTTGAAAGCCAATTTTTCGACTATGGGCGACGATCTGGATGCCGCCGAGGCAGAACTACGCAAAGGGTTGGAAGCCGGCGTAGCCGACAAGGACTTCCAGGGCACCGCTTTGCTGCAATTGGGCTCCATCTCCTATCGTAAAGGCAATATGAAAGAAGCTTACGAGCATTTGCGTAAAGCCGTAAAAAGTGGCTTGCCCGATGCGGATAGCAATGCCACCGCTTACCTGCAGCTAGCCTCTATCTGCCTGCAGCGTCGCGATTTTAAAGGCTCTAAATTCTACTATGGTAAAGCAAAAGCAGCCAAGCCCAAGAATGAGCAGATCGTGGAGCAATTGAATGAAATGAAAAAGTATATGTCCCGGATACCGGGATAGCCGGCGCTCCGTCGTCAGATACAAGGGGTTGTCGGCTGCGTGCAGTGGACAACCTTTTTTGTTTTAACTCCAGGGTACAGATGAAGATCGAAGAAGGGATCGATTATTATTTCAACGAGGAAGGGAAAATGGTGCTGACGGCACATTACCTGCTGCACCGCGGCTATTGCTGCGGCAATGGCTGCAGGCATTGCCCCTATGATTATCAAAATGTACCGGAGCCGCGGCGGACCCAACTGCTGAAGGAGAAAACGGAACGGTAGGCATAGAAAAGGCTTTGCCCGGATACCGGACCTTTCCTTTAAATTCTATCACCAATTATATAGTCCTTACTTATGAAGGATGCATTATTCGACCTCATATTTGATATCGTAAGGCATATTCCGGAAGGGCGGGTAACCTCGTTCGGTGCGATCGCAAGGTGTATCGGAACGGGCGGTTCGGCACGTATCGTAGGCTGGGCCATGCATGCTGCCGGCCCTTATCCCGATGTGCCGGCGCACCGGGTACTTAACAGCAAGGGGCTGTTGACCGGCAAGCACCATTTTGCTACGCTTACAAGAATGCAGGAGCTGCTCGAGCAGGAAGGGATACGGGTAAAAAATGATAAGGTGGTGGATTTTGATAGGCTGTTCTGGGACCCGGCATCGTTGGCCGATGAATGAAATGTTACCAAATTATTATCATTACATTAATTCAATGTATCTTTAAGGTTAAGTAATTGTTTCTTTTGACGACATAAACAACCGATTAACAATATTCGGATACTTTAGCGGCCAAAAATCTGACGTTTGAAGAAAACTTTACTTTTTTACTCGCTTATTTTATGTGTGCTTAGCGGCTCAACTGCCTTCTCCCAAAACCTGAAAACGGACATACAATCGTCGTTGTACAACGGCAAGCTATTGACAGACATGATCGATACTTCTACCCGCATGGGTAAGAATATGCTGTCGCTGTACAATAAGTTCGGCCAGATCGGCTTCAGCGGCTATCTTCAGCCGCAGTTTCAGTATGCCGAATCCAAGGGTAGTCCCAATATATTCCAGGGTGGGGACTGGGGCGCCAACTCCGACAACCGTTTCCGCTTGCGTCGCGGCCGTTTGCGTACCGACTTTGCGCATTATACCGAAGACGGTAAGCCCTCAGTTTACTTTCTGTTCCAGTTTGACGGTACAGAACGGGGTGTGAATATCCGCGACTTCTGGGGGCGTTATTACGAAAACAAATGGGAGCTCTTCCATTTCTCGGCTGGTATGATGGCGCGGCCTTTCGGCCATGAGGTGCTGCTGTCTTCCATCTTCCGGGAGGCGCCGGAGCGTGGCCGCATGTCGCAAACGATCATGAACACGGAACGCGACCTGGGCTTTATGATCAGCCTCAATCCCCGGAAAGCCACTTCCAAAATGAGATGGTTTGCTATAGACCTCGGCGTCTACAACGGCCAGGGACTTACCGGCCCCATGGAGTACGACAGCCATAAGGACATTGTCTTCAGGATAAGCTCTAGACGGCAAACATTGATCAAGTCGATGGGCGCCAAGATATCGGGGGGACTTAGCGGTTATTTCGGCGGCATCACCAATCAGAATGCACGCCTCTATACCATGCAGCAGCAGGATGGCATATGGAGAATGCAATCCGATTCCCTTGCTTCCAATATCGGCCGTAATGGAAGCCGGCGCTACTTTGGCGCCGATGTTCAGCTGGTAATTCCCAACCGTAACGGGCAAACTGAATTCCGTGCCGAGTACATAAGAGGATTGCAAACGGCAAGCCTGACCAACAGTACCACGCCAGGCACTTATCCTGTCGATGGGGCAGGAGCGGCTTTGCCGTTGGCAACCCGTCCTTTCGATGGCGCTTATGTTTATTTCCTGCAGCACCTGGGCAGCTGGCAGCACCAGGTGGTGCTGAAGTTCGATTGGTACGATCCCAATACCCGCGTCAGCGGTAAACAGATCAGTAAGGAGAAGGGGCTGTCGCCGGCCGATATCCGCTACAACACGATAGGCGGCGGCTATCTTTATTACATCAATGCGTACCTCAAGCTTGTGTTCTGGTACGAGCATCCGATCAACGAAAAGACGGCGCTCACAGGCTACGACAAAGATCTGAAGGATGGTATCTTTACCTGCAGGGCGCAATTTAGCTTCTAGATAATTTAACATCGTTTTGTACAATGCCCCGGTATCATTTCCGGGGTATTTTTTTGGTGCAAAAGGCCATTCCCTGGCCCTGTTGCTTTAAATGGTAGCGCTGAACTTTGTTCCCCTCAATTCTTTACCTTTGCGACCAATCTATGAAGAAGCGATTAGCTATATTGGGTTCTACCGGATCTGTAGGTACGCAGGCCCTTGGCGTTGTGGACGCGCATCCCGACCTGTTTTCGGTCGAGATACTGAGCGCGCACAACAACGCTGCCCTGCTTACGGAACAGGCGATAAAATATAAGCCCAATGCCGTAGTGGTAACCAATGAGCAGCAATACGAACAAGTGAAGCAGGCGCTCAGCGCTACCGACGTAAAAGTGTTTGGCGGCGCCAAAGCGCTATGCGATGTAGTGCAATGGGAAAGCGTGGATATGGTGCTGGCCGCTATCGTAGGCTTTGCCGGGCTGCATTCGACCCTGGCCGCCATAGATGCCGGCAAGCAGGTTGCTATTGCCAATAAGGAAACGCTGGTAGTAGCCGGAGAGATCGTGATGCAGAAGGCAAGGGAAAAGAATATTCTTCCCCTGCCGGTCGACAGCGAGCATTCGGCCTTGTTCCAATGTCTGGTAGGCGAACGTGCTGACAGCGTGGATAAAGTGATCCTTACGGCATCGGGCGGACCCTTCCTGGGCAAAAAGCCTAACTTTCTCGTCAATGTAAAGAAAGATCATGCCCTGCAGCATCCCAACTGGTCGATGGGCGCCAAAATCACCATTGACTCCGCAACCCTGATGAACAAAGGCCTGGAGATGATCGAAGCGAAGTGGCTCTTCGAACTGGAGAACGACCAGATCGATGTGGTGATCCATCCGCAATCTATCATTCACTCATTGGTACAGTTTAAGGACGGATCGCTGAAAGCGCAGCTGGGCCTCCCCGATATGAAGTTGCCGATACAGTACGCCCTTACTTTTCCGCAGCGCCTGACTAATGATTTCAAGCGTTTCGACTTCCGCGATTTCGGCAAGTTTACTTTTGAGCAGCCCGACTATAAAACCTTCCGCAACCTGGCCCTGGCCAAAGAGGCTATGTATAAAGGGGGCAATGCCACCTGCATCCTCAATGCGGCAAACGAGATCGTGGTGCACGCCTTCCTGCAGAACAAAGTGGGTTTTCTCGAAATGAATGATATTATCGAACAGGCCCTGGGCGATATAGCCTTTATTGAGCATCCCAGCCTGGAAGCATTGGAGCAGACAGATGCGGAGACCCGCAAGCTTACGGAACGTCTTGTAAAGAACAGTCAATTGTATAGTTGACAGCGATACCGTACATTCGCTATTATCCCTAACAACATCAACAACCTTATTTAGAAATATATGTCAGGAGTTTGGGTGCAGGTAGTCCAGTTTTTAATGGCCCTGTCTTTATTGATCGTTTTACATGAAGGAGGGCATTTTTTCTTTGCCCGCCTGTTCAAGACCAGGGTTGAAAAATTCTATTTGTTCTTCGACTTCCTTTTTCCCTTCAGCAATATTCTTCCCTTTTCACTACTCAAAAAGAAGATCGGTGATACCGTATGGGGTATTGGCTGGTTCCCGCTGGGCGGCTATGTTAAGATCGCCGGCATGGTAGATGAAAGCATGGACAAAGAGGCGCTGGCCAAGCCGCCGGAGCCCTGGGAGTTCCGTTCCAAGAAAGCCTGGCAGCGCCTGCTCATTATGCTGGGCGGCATTATTGTCAATGTGTTGCTGGCCATTCTTATTTATGCTATGATCTTGTTTGTGTGGGGCGAAAAGCGGATGCCTGTATCGCAGATGAAGGGTGGAATAGAGATACGGGACTCTTTAGGCTACAAGATCGGATTGAAGGACGGCGATCATATCCTCTCTGTAAATGACAGACAGGTGTATTATTACGATGATATTATAGATGAATTAATCTATGCCAAAACGATTACAGTACAAAGGAATGGGAAGCATGAAGTGATCACCCTGCCCAAGGATTATATTTCGCAGATGATCGATAAACGTAAAGCCTTTTTTGGTGTGGCGTATGCACCTACAATAGTCGAGGTGACCAAGGGGAGCAGTGCGGATAAGGCCGGTCTTAAAGCAAAAGATTATATTACTGTACTAGACGGTGTAGCGATTGCTAACAACGTAATATTTGACTCTATTCGACTGGCCAACAAAAGCAAACTTGTGTCCTTGGTTTATGTGCGTGAAGGTAAATCCTATCAAACGCAGATCCAGCTAAGCGATTCGGGTACTTTGGGTATACAGAGAGGTGGCCTGTCAATACTTGATATGGAAAAGCTGGGAATGGTGAAGCTTGATACCCATCGTTATGGCTTCCTGGAGTGCTTCCCCGCCGGTATTCGTATGGCCGGGGAACAGTTGAACAAGTATATCAGACAGTTTAGGTTGATTCTTGATTTCAAAACCAAAGCCTACAAGGGGTTAGGTGGCTTTGCTTCAATGGCCAATATCTTTCCGCAGCAATGGAATTGGGAAGCGTTTTGGACCATTACGGCTTTCCTGTCAATTGTACTGGCTTTTATGAATCTCTTGCCTATCCCCGGGTTAGATGGCGGTTATGTGCTTTTTACTCTTATTGAAATGATCACCGGGCGTAAGGTAAATGAAAAAGTGCTTGAAGTAGCCACAACTATAGGGCTTGTTCTGCTTCTGGGCTTAATGCTTTATGCAAACGGTATGGATATATTTAGAATTTTCAAGAAATAAATTTCTTAATAGTATTATTTGGTATATTCGTTTTTATTTTTAACGATAAATACTAATTCTTATGAAAAAGAAACATTTGGGTAAAAAACTTCATCTGAAGAAAATGTCTATTTTTGAATTGGCTCCTACGCATTCAGCTGTAGTGAAAGGGGGGGACATAATAGGAACTCGAGTTGAAACTCATTCCTGGCCATTACCTACCTGGACTACATTGATAACGAGGCCACGCTGCGGAGTAACCGTAGATGGACCTGGCAATAGTCTCCTGTGTACAGAAGGTAGTGCTTGTAATAGGTGCCAGGGATAGACCATAGGTGCCTGATGCTCTATGCCAATGGCATGGATGTGTTCCGGTGGTTTAAGAAATAGTTTTCTGAAATAGAACGATAGTAAAAAGCGATCCGGCCAGGAAGAGGCCGGATCGCTTTTTGGTTTGAAGAGTAAAGGTTATTTATTGCTTAAGCTTACCTGCAAATACCTTTTTGAACTTATCGAGCTTGGGCCGGATCACCATGCGGCAATAGCCTTCCTCGCCATTTTGGTTGTAATAGTTCTGATGGTAATCTTCAGCCTTATAGAAAGCGCCGTAGGGCTTTACTTCTGTCACCACGGTACCGTCATAGGCCTTTTCCTCGTTCAGCTTTTTGATATAATACGCCGCCTTTTCCTTTTGCTCCTCATTGTGGTAATAAATACCGGAGCGGTATTGCGTGCCGATATCGTTACCCTGACGGTTGAGCTGGGTAGGGTCGTGGGCCATAAAGAAGGCCGCCAGTAGCTCATCATAGGAGATCACAGCAGGATCGTAGGTAATGTTGCAGGCCTCGGCATGTCCGGTAGTACCGGTGCATACCTCTTTATAAGTAGGGTTGGCCACATGGCCGCCGGTATAGCCCGATTCTACCTTCTGTACGCCTTCCAGCTGTTGGAACTGGGCTTCTACGCACCAGAAGCAGCCCGCGGCGAAAGTGGCAATCTCCGTTTTGTGTTCTGACATTTTATGATCGGTTTGTTTTTGATTCATTTCTGCAAAAGTAGGGGAATGGCTGATATCCGGTTGCTGCGCGCAGGCGCTAAAGCCAAGAGGGAGCAACAGCAAGGCATTTCTCACGAAATTCTTAAACATGATCTTGTTGGTTTTACATAAAGATACGGCATCGGTCTGTGAACGGATTGTTATGGAAGCCGCTGTGGCAAAGGCTTTGAAAAATACTTTCACTTTTTTTTTGAAAATTGGGGTGCTTGTCTTTATTTTGCGCCCGGAGGGATGGCAGAGCGGTCGATTGCGGCAGTCTTGAAAACTGTTGACTGTAACAGGTCCGGGGGTTCGAATCCCTCTCCCTCCGCAGCAAAAATGAAGCCCGACGATAGTCGGGTTTTTTGTTTTTATGATTTGCGAAATGCAATTTCAGCAAATTGAAAAAACAAAAAAACAAGGAGCGCAGCGACCGGCTTCATTTTTGCTGCTGCCTCCTCTAAAGGGATCATCGCAGATAATCCCTCTCCCTCCGCAGCAAAAATGAAGCCCGACGATAGTCGGGTTTTTGTTTTTATGAATGTTTGTGAGCTTGCTCAAACAAACATTCATAAATAAGAAAATAATGAACGCAGCGAATGGTTTCATTTTTGCTGTAGTCCCCCCACTAAGGGATCATGAAATAATCCCTTTCTCCCTCCTTCGAAATGAACAAAACCCGCTCTGGTAGCAGGTTTTGTTGTTTTATTAATTTGATGTGCATCTCGCAATTCACTCATTATAAGCCGATCGAAGTTCGAATTCTGTTCACTTAAGCAAGTCAGGATATCTTAAATAAATGCCGCCCTTCGGCTTCACCTTGTTTTTTGGGTAGGGCAGGCTGTGTATTTTCAGCATTGTGTATCTTTTCACATAACGCAAAGCCAAAGAAAGCGTTAAAGTTGTTTTCTCGTTTGCCGGCCTGTGCAAAACCGAATTGAATAATTACCTTCGTGGTGCCAAACGAACCAACATGCAATCAATCTTAATCGCTGATGATCACGACATTGTCCGCTTCGGATTAACTATGATGCTTAAGGAATTTTTTCCGGATTATATCGTTGATGAAGCCTGGGATGCGGAAAGTGTAATAGAACAGATGAGGAAAAAGGAATATCAGCTGATCTTACTCGACCTGGTAATGCCTAACACCGACGCCAGCATTTTACTGCCCTACATAAAAAACATTCATCCAATAGTAAAAATCTTAATCTTGTCCATGAATGACGAAACCCTTTATGGGTTACGTTCCATCCATTTGGGGGCACATGGCTATCTGAAAAAGGATACACCTAAAAAGGAAATTGCAAAAGCAATCGCAACCGTTCTTGCAGGTAAAAAATATGTAAGTCAGGAATTGGCAGATAGCTTATTGCAACATTCATTAGAGGGTACATCCATTAGTCCTTTTGAAAGGCTTAGTCCCAGGGAGTTTCAGGTGGCTATGTATCTTATTAAAGACTTTACGCAAAAACAGATCAGCGAAATACTTCAGGTGCAATATGGTACGGTAAATACATTGAAACAACGTGTTTACGATAAGCTGGAAATCGGGGAAAGAAAGGAGCTGAATGAATTGGCTTCCATTTACGGTCTTCAATGATGATGCAACGTCCCGAAGGTGGAAACACCGGACCTTATACCATAGATGGAAACGTTTGTACCTTTATTCTTTTCGCTGTCTATGGCTATACTTGCGCCTAACCTGACGGCAAAATCGATAATGAATTGGTAGCCTAACTTGCTGCCCGGTTCTATAGCGAAGGTTTTATCTCTTTCGGAGATCAATGTTCTCAGCTTGCTCAGGACTTCAGGTGACATACCGTTACCGGTATCGGATACCCGGATAAGGCACGTTTCATGCTCGTATTCTGTACAATAAATGTCAATCACACCGTCGCGGGTATGCTTATTCGCATTATCCACCAGGTTGCGCAATACTGCCTTGAGCAGCTCCCTGTTGGTATACAACTCATACGCCCTGCTCATCGTAAACGTAAGCCTGTTGCCACGAATCTCCAATATCTCTTTATAAAAAACGTGAAGTTCATTAAGGAGCGTATCTAAAGAAAATACCATCTTCTTTAAATTGAACCGCTCATCGTGTGCTCTTGCCCAAAGGTTAAATTCGTCAACAAAGGCGTAGATCTTCTTCGTCGTGTTCTTCATCTCCCTGCTTATTAAGCCCGCTTTTTCGTGTTCTTTAGACATCAAAGCATCGTAATTGGATTCGGAAAGATAGCCAAGGAAATGTAACG
The DNA here is from genome assembly GCF_003545715.1 of Taibaiella koreensis. Lineage (GTDB taxonomy): Bacteria > Bacteroidota > Bacteroidia > Chitinophagales > Chitinophagaceae > Taibaiella > Taibaiella koreensis. The sequence continues at coordinate 86,037 of NZ_QVNU01000005.1, read as the reverse complement.
GCGATTGAAGGTCGTGTCCTACCATCATCAGTATCTTTTCTTTTAAGTGATTGGCACTACGCAAATGAAGTGTACGTTGCTCCACTTCCTGTTCCAGCGCTTTATTACGTTTTACCAGGTAGGCGTACCGCAATTTTACAATTAAGAACACCAGCAGGGACATAGCGATCAATAGCGCGGCTTTAAAGTAAATAGTCTGGTAGAAGAACGGCTTAACAGACAATAGTACGCTTGTTGTAACAAAGTTGCTGTTACCAAAGCCGGCACGTTTCCTGAATTGTAAGTTATACTTGCCGTAGGCGAGATTATTGAACACTACGGTATTGTCTTCTTTTAAAGGTTGCCATGCGCTATCCAGGCCAGTAAGCCTGTATTCCAGCATTTGATTGGCCGGATGTCCAAAGTAAGGCGAAGCCACTTGCACTTCAAGGTATTTGAAAGAAGGATCGATGCTGATCCTATTGCCCGTCAACAGTTGTGGTTTCCCGTCAATTAATAATTTGTCGACAAATATTTTGCTTACAGGAAGTACTTCGTTGATGCTGTCCGGGTAAAATTGTACAAGCCCATCCAGGGATGGAAATGAAAATTTTCCGTTGCCCAGGACTACCGCAAATGGCGTGCAACTTCCATTGAATTCGTTCGTATTGAAACCCGATTCCTTGCTGAAATATTGGTAATAAACAGTAGCTGTTCTATGATCTATAAAAGGGGTAAGCTCTTCTTTCCTGCAGCGGAACAAACCGTTATTGGTGCTCATCCACAGGAAACCACTTTTATCCTCAATGAAAGCGTGAACATTACTCAGGTTGTTCTTGCTATCCAACGGAAGCTGGTAGACCTTATTTTCCTTCAAGGCAAAGAAACCATTACCCGTTGTACCGATCCACAATACTTTATCAGCATCCAGGTATAAGGTTTCGATAGTAAATTGTTCAAGACTCTTGTAGTGTTGTTCCTTACCCGTACGTACATTCAGCTTTACGAAGCTGTTAACGCCCCCTATCCAAAATGCTTCATTGTTCTCAGGCAGAAAAGTGATAACAGGCGTTTTTGACCGGAGACCAGGTATCAATTTTACAGAATCTCCGCTGATCCGGCCCATGCGATACTGGTACCCATCATGCGTCAATACCCATATCGTACCGTCTGGTGTTTGCTGATAACAGAGCGCACTTTTCCCGCTGTATCTTTTCACCATTTTCAGCTGTTCATCCAGTTCAATAACGTTATAGAACTTTCCATCCCGGAGCAGCCATGAGTTTATCCAATAATGTCCCCTGGCATCCCGCAGTAAGCTTCTCCCCATATCCCTGATACCTAAAGGATAACCGAACCTGGAAGAAGAAGGATAGATTAAGCCCCAGTTGGTCAGCACGCCGGTGTCCCGGTAAACAGCCTGTGAATAGAAATTACCATACCCATTGGGGTAGCGCAAAGTCTTAAATTGTTTTTTTCGATAAAGGTAAAGTCCGTGTGTTAAGGAACCTATTGCCTGGAGATTAAGGGATGGGTAGTTGCGATAAGCATAGATACCCGGAACATCGGTTTGCAGCATCAAGTCCGCCGTCAGTTCCTGTTCACCCGTCTCCTGGAGTTGATAAATGCCTTTACCTATTAATAAATACAAGTCCCGGGCTTGTTGGAAAAAACAATAATTGTAAGGACCAGTTACCATAAGATCGGGATGAACGCCTTTTAGCAATACGTCCTTTATGTTCCCTTTCTTATCAATACTTTTAATTTTTAACTGCTTATTCAGGTAATAAAGCTTTTCGTTCAAATGTCCGACGACCGTATATACCTCCTGGTTGACATCCGGTAAACGACGTATCCATAAATTTTTGTTACCGGATATATAGAAAACGGTATCCCTGATACCTAAAAAGCCTTCGTCTTTACCATTTATCTTATCCAGATCCAATTGCCGTGGGTCATAACCGTCCGGTGTTCTCCGAATTGCTTTTGCATCTATACGGGTTAATTCCTGTTGTTGATTAAAGGAATAGTAGTTTAGATGCTCATCATAGAAATAGACCATATTATCTTCGGTCAATCCCATAAATCCAATGATGCGGTTCGATACCATAACCGGGAAGTGCTTCCGGTCATATAATTTAAATTGCCGGCCATCAAAACGCAATAGCCCGGATTCTGTTGCCAGCCAAAGAAAGCCGTTTTTATCCAGCTCAATTCCCTTTATGCTGTTTTGCGGCAGGCCATTCTCATTGGTATAATGTGTTACACTGTAATCTGATGTTATACCAGTTACGTTCAGCGCTATAAGAAGTGTAATGAATAACAGTGCGGTCTTTTTACAAATGAGATAACACATACCCGGCAAAGATAGCCGTAAGGCAGAATAATACATAATGCTTGACCTGTGTAATACGCCTTTGTAGTGATTAATCATACAAAGTCATATTGCGAAAAGCGAAAAAAATACGGATACATTAGCAGGTGAAGTTTTGACCTTCTCATACAATTGGCTTCTCCCGGAACATTCACCTTTGTTCCGCCAATATCGGCTAAACCAAAACATTATTTTTATGAAAAAGTATTACCTTTTCGGGGGCCTTGTACTGCTCGCCGCAAGCCCTGCGTTTGCGCAAACCAAGATCGGCACCCCTGGTGCTCCTGACGGAAGCGCCATGCTGGAAGTGACCAGCGGCACCGGCAACAACAAAGGCTTGCTGCTGCCCAGAATGACTACTACACAGCGCAATGCCATCACAAGTCCGGCTACCGGCCTTATGATCTATAATACAACGACCAATCAGGTGCAGGTGAATACGGGAACGCCCGCCGCACCGGTATGGGTTGTTGCCACCGCAACCAACTCCGGCTGGGATGTTACCGGCAACACCGGCACTACTCCGGCCACCAACTTTATCGGTACTACCGACAACCAACCGCTTACGATCCGTACCAATAACACGGAAAAGGTAAGGATAGCCCCTGCAGGCAATGTAGGTGTCGGCACCACTGCACCGGCGACAAAGCTGCATGTCAATAACGGCTCATTAAGAATATCCTCCGATTCGATTGCATTGGGGAGCCCTGCTATCCAGGTGATCAAAGAGGGTGGTGGCCAGGGTAATAATGACAATATCACCATCACTTCTTACGGCGTCAATACACTGCCCTCTTTTTCCACACAAACTATCCGTGGTACGATAGCCGCGCCAGAAAACAGCCAGGCAGGAGACGTTATCGGTAATCTTTATTTCGGCGCGCGGGTGAATGGCAGTCTCGCCAACACGGTGCGGGTTTTCGGAACCTACCTGGGAGATGGAACAAACAATAAAGGAAGTCTGAACTTTACTGTAAGTGGTATGAACAGCATGACGATCGACAGCAGTGGTTTTGTAGGTGTCGGAACTGCCTCACCGGAAACAAAACTGCAGGTTGCCGATACAGGAGATGTTGATATCCGCGTGACATCGACTACGGCAACAACCGGCAGGATGCGTGTCACCCTGGGCAATCACCTCCATGGCATCGTTCGTAACCTTACCAACGCGGGCGGCCTGGCCAACGATGTGGCCCTGTTTACCAACTCCGGCCCCGGTGCTGCGCTTGCGGGCAATCTTTACCTGTCGGCCCGTCCTTCAGTTAACGACACGGTATTACTGGATCAGTTCACCTTGAAAAACACCGGTAACGTAGGTATCGGGATCAAAGACCCTGCAACCAAGCTGCATGTAAACAACGGCGCATTACAGGTATCGAACACCGCCAACACCGCCACCCCCGCTATCCAGGTGATCAATGATGGCGGCGGCAGTGGCAACAGCGACAACGTGGTCATTCAATCCTACGGTGTGCCTACAGGCCCTTCATTCGGAACATTCTCCTCCCGTGGTACATTCGCCACACCGGCCAATAATCAGGCAGGCGACAATATGGGTAATTTATACAGCGGTGCACAGGTCAATGGTGCTCAGGCTTCGTTAAACCTGATTTCCAATACCTATTTGGGAAATGGCACCAACAACAAATCCAGTATGACGTTTTATACAAGCGCCGCGGTGGCCATGACCATCGACAGCAGTGGTTATGTAGGTATCGGTACAAACGCACCCGCTTCTAAGCTTCAGGTGGAGGGCGGTAGCTTAGTCGTATCAAACAATGCGCCTACAACAAGGTCTGCCGCTTCATTTATCAATGACGGCGGTGGTTCGGGCCAGGTCGATGATGTCGACATCTTTTCTTATGGTACCGCCACCATTCCTGCCTTTGGTATGTGGACAGCACGCGGAACAGCAGCGGCGCCGCAAAATGCTCAGACCGGCGATAATGCAGGTGCTCTGCGTTTCAACACACTGGTCAATGGTTCATTTGCTGAGATCAGCCGTATTAAATCGGTATACCTCGGCGACGGAACAACATTAAAATCAAGGCTTACCCTCAACGTAAATGGTCCGAACAATCCGGTTGTGTCTGTCGACAGCAGTGGTTTTGTAGGAATCGGAACAATCACGCCCACTTACAAACTACATGTAATAGGCGATATCAATGCTTCTAATACCGTAAGGGCCGGTGGCGTAGTATTGACTTCCGATGCACGTCTGAAACGTAATATCAGCAATACACAACATGGTCTTTCCACAATTATGACACTTCGTCCGGTAGAATACGAAAAGAAAAACACCATCCAGGAGAAGGAGTATAACCGCCACGAGATCGGGTTCATTGCGCAGGAAGTAGCCAAAGTATTGCCAGGCCTGGTAACAGAAGGTAAAGATGCCGATAAAACACTGGCCGTTTCTTATACAGAATTGATCCCTGTACTGACCAAAGCTATACAGGAGCAACAGGTAGAGATTGAGGCATTACAAGCCGAAAACAAATCGTTGAAAGAAACCAAAGTGGCAACGGCACAACTTATGGAGCGCGTAAAGCAAATGGAACAAATGATGGGTATCAATGAGATTGAAGGTACTTCAAAAGTAGCCGGTAAATAAGTTTTGCCGTCCATTTATCAAAACGAATGTTGCTGACGTATGATAAAGTCCTTCTTTATGCTATGGTAAACAGAAGGCTTTATCGCGGTCAGTACGTCCGGTCTCTTCATCCTTAAATCATTCTTCCAAATGAAACGACTTTTAATTTTAGCTGCGGTCACTGCAGTTACCGTTTCAGCACAGGCGCAGAATACTACCTACGGTGGTGGCAATGCGCCCTATGTGCTCGACGGCGGCTACAACAGCGACTACTCGCCCGGCGGTACCATCGTGCTGGCCGATGGCATCGTTACCCTATCGAACAATGCTACTTATGAGCATGGTAATAACCTGTTGCAAAATAACGGATCATGGACTGCTGCTACAGGTAGCATGGACTTGTTCCTGAGTGCAGACAGCAATACGATAAGTGGCAGTACAGCTCCTTCTTTTTTCAATGTTCATTTCAACAATGGTGCAGGTAATATTATGGCCATTACCAATGCACAAGGCATTGTAGTGAAAAATGCTATACAGTTCAGCAATGGTGTTACGACTACGGTAAGAAGTAATACCAACACAGGTTCCCTGCATTTTGCAGACAATGCTACCTATACCGGTGGTGTTACTGATGCTCAGCATGTAAACGGTTATGTAAGCAAAACCGGTAACGATGCCTTTACCTTCCCGATAGGTTGGGGAGCGAATATCCGTACGCTTTCCATTTCTGCACCAGCAGTTGTCACCGACCAGTACAGTGTGGCCTGGATACCCGGAAATCCTGGTATGACTGGCGATCCTTCCAATGCTAATGCAATGCACCCTGTTACCGCTGTTACAGCGCCGATAACCTCGGTAAGCTCAACCGGTCAATGGGACTGGATACCGGTATCCGGTACCGGGGCAGGGCTTACCATTACTGTTTCCATACCTGACCTGAGTGCAACAGGCGTATCAGCGACGGAACTTCGTCTTGTGGGTTGGAATGGTACCTCCTGGATAAACCTTAGTACCATCGCCACAGCTACCGGCACAAATGAAGACGCTACGCTTAGCGGTACTATGATTGCCGGTATTACGGCTATCGGGATCGGCAGCATCGGTACCCCGCTTCCTGTATTGTTCAGCAAGTTCGATGTAGCCAAAGACGGCTGTAGGGCCTTATTGAACTGGAGCACAGCAATGGAGCACAACAACGATCATTTCGAGATCGAACGGAGTGCCGATGGCCGCAGCTTCAACGTAATTGGTAAAGTACAGGCTGCAGGCAACAGCACCGAAGTGCAGGACTATAGCTTTATTGATGAACACCCTGTTTCCGGTATGAACTACTACCGTGTTGCGCAGATAGATGCTGACGGAAAGCATAGCACCACTGTTGTAAAAGCCCTTGGTTTCGATTGCGGTAATCATGCAGTCCGTGTATACCCAACGGTAACAGAGGGGACTGTATATGTGGCTATGCCCTCCGGGTATGAGCAAGCCAGGATCATGGTGATCGATATCAATGGCCGCCAGGTACGGGCAGATATACCCAAAGATGGTTTAGTTCGAGTAGTGCGACTTTCCTCTCTGGCTGCAGGAACCTATTTATTAAAAATAGAGCATGATAACAGATTGGAAACGTTCAAGATCTTATATCAGCCCTAATACTGGCTGGGTATAAGTATGAGCAAAGCCGGGTTTTTTAACCCGGCTCTTTTTATATCTTTTCCAAAAGGGAATGAATGACTTAAAACTTATGACAAACTATCCTTTTCATAATCTTACCATTTCTTATTCTTTCTGAGGATACATCTTGTCTCATGATGAAAGTATGTGAGCTTGCCCAAACATCCATAAATAAGAAATCTGACTATCCGGATATAGGAAACCAGCTAAAATAGTAGCAATAAAGAAATGATCCTTTATGTCAATTATTAAAACGTTGATTTATGACCCTATGCCCGGCAATGCTGCATTAAAGTTGCTATCTGTTTTTAAGCCCGGGTGCGCCGGCCAAAAAAACAGCGGAGCATTGTTTTTTTGCCGCCTTTTTTCTTTCTTTTTTGGCGGAGCAAAAAAGAAAAGATAGTAACACCAAATAAAAAGAGGGGTAAAGCAAAGCGTCCCAGCTGATATATATAGACGTGCAAAACTTTGTTTCCTTTATCCGGATAGTCAATATAAGAAAATAATGCGTGCAGCGAATGGTTTCATTTTTGCTGTAGTCCCCACCACTAAGGGATCATGAAATAATCCCTCTCCCTCCGCCAGCAAAAATGAAGAGGAACGTAGCCACCACAACAGGATATCATAGATGATGTGCCGGAGCTGGACGGGTAATGAGAAGGCCACCCTTTAAATGGGTGGCCCTGATAGACGATGCTAGTGATTAGCAAGCAACGCAGATAGTTCGCTCTACTGTACCACACCCATCAGGCGTGTTGCTGTCATTACAAGTTACAGCCATTGTACAGTTTGCCTGCCTCGTTGGGCATATTTCCCCGCAAAAAGATATGGGTGTAATTGTGGCAGCACCGCCCAGGATGACACTTGCATCGAGGTGAGAAATTACGCTCTTTTTGATAGCAAGACGCTTCAGATTTACTTGTTTCTTTTTCATAAAATAGATTTGGTGAACCTTAAAGGTCTTATTAGCCGCTGCAACTTTATTTCAGTTATCACCATCGCTTTACTACCGGTATCATTAAGTTGATAAGCGGCAAAAAACACTCTGGTAAAGAGGGGCTTAGTGCTCATGCATTATGTTTCTCCGGGGATGATCTGGATGTTGTTCTTTACGATATGATCAGGAATACAAGCCGCTAGCAAGCTTTGCTTAACCCATAATCTTCAAGTCATATTGATCAATGATATCCAAGGCTCTTATTACTGTGACATACTTTCCAGGGTTTTGCCATTCCTGTGCCTTTTATTCTTCCTGTAGATTGACGGTCGAAGTTGACGAAAGTCAGCTGCGGAAGGAGCAATAGTATCATTAATTACGAGGGAAATTGGAAAAGCATTTGATCCCAATACTTATGACTTTGGAGCAAGGACTTATGACATGGCAGGACTTGTATCATCCTGTAATTTTCAAAGATCCGGAAAGCAAATTTCCTGTCGATGGGGTAGGTTTCTTATCTATAGAATTATTGTCAACAACATTTGTAATATCCTGTATGACATTATCTTCTCAGGATTTCAAAATGTTCTTTGAAATATATTTATAAATTGATTGTTTTATTTGTTAATAATGATCAAATAACGAGATATTTTTTTTAAGGTTATTTTATTCATTAAGAATCTTTGAAAAGCAAATAGAGTGTTAATAAAATTTTAAAATTGCTATTGTATCTTCGCATTGTCAAGAAACCAATCGCGATGAATAAAATAACCACTTTGCTTCTGCTGGCATGTTGTATGCCAGGGATAGATCTTTATGCTCAGCCAGCTGCTCCGGGATTTACAGGTACCACTACCATCTGTACCGGCAATAGCACCTCGTTGACCGCAACCGGTGCGTCCGGCGCTACGTTCAGATGGTGGGATGCTCCTGCAGGGGGCAGCCTCAAAAGTTCTGTCGCAGGTTACACCATTCCCGTTCAGAATACAGTAGGCACTTTTCACTGGTATGTAGAGCAGACCGTTGGCGGCTTAACCAGCTCCCGGACGGATGTTGCTGTAACGGTGAACCAAACGCCTACGGTAACTGTAACACCGGTTAACCCTACTGCCTGCCTCGGCAGCAATACGACGTTGACCGCATCGGGCGCTACCACGTATACCTGGACGCCGGGCAATGCTACAGGCGCATCTATTGTGGTAAGCCCTGCTACCAATACTTTATATACGGCTACAGGTAGTGCCAACGGCTGTTCCGCTTCCGGGACTACTACTGTAAATGTAAATAAGACAACCGCATCTTCAGATGTAACGATATGCTATGGTGCTACCACCACATTGACCGCCTCAGGGGCCAGTACTTATGTCTGGAATCCTGGCAACCTCAGCGGCGCTTCCGTAAATGTGTCCCCTGTTGGCACCACGACTTATATTGTGTCGGGTACCGGCTCTGGCTGCACTACAACAGATACGGTGATCGTGACCGTACGCCCCAGCTTAGGCCTTACCACGGGTGGCGATGCTACCGTGACTGAAGGCGATATCTTTAATCTTACCTGTTCTTCCATTGCTACCGCTACCTATTCATGGTCGGCTAACCCGGGAAATATCGATGCCCCTGCCGGCAGCGCCCTTTCCGTAGTACCTACCCAAACGACCACCTATACTGTTACCGCAACAGACGGCAATAACTGTACGGCGCAGGCCACCTCCGTAATTACGGTCAGCAAGCTGGCGGCCGTTACTGGTAATACGACGATTTGCAGTGGTACCGCTACTTCATTGACCGCTTCGGGTACCGGGCCGTTTACCTGGTACGATGCCGCCAATGGCGGAACTTTACTTTCTTCCAATGCTACTTACAATACCGGTAATTTAAGCACAGATAAATCTTATTGGGTATCGGCCAACGGCGGTGCGCGTAAGGAAGTAAAAGTAAGTGTTGCCAGCACCCAGGCTGCCAATGTGATCGCAACACCTTCCTTGATCTGCGGTGGGGCTATCAGCCGTTTGTCGGCTGTCTACCTGGGACTTACCAGATGGTACGATGCGCCCACAGGAGGCAACCTGGTCGGGACTACGACTTCTGATACTTCATTGCCTGTGACACCTGCTGTAACCACAACTTATTATGCCGAAGGCGTTCCCTTGCAGTTCAGCCGGAGCTTTGACTATACCGGCGGCGTACAAACATGGACAGTACCGCCGGGCGTTACCAGTATAAACATAGACGCTTATGGTTCTGCCGGGGAACGGACATCTGCCGCCAAAAGTTACCGAGCCAAAGGTGGCCGCGTACAAACCGTGATGAATGTAACACCGGGACAGGTATTGAATATCTACGTAGGCGGACAAAGCAATTTTAATGGCGGCGGCGCCCGTATAATAGCCAATGGTAGCAGGGGTGGCGATGCCACTGATATCCGTATTGGCGGAACAGGCCTGCTGAACCGTGTGCTGGTAGCCGGCGGCGGCGGCGGTACCGGTAATAATTCTACCAACGGCGGCAACCTGAATAGTAATACCGGAAACGGCGGCGGCCTTACCGGGCAGGATGGCGGATACCAGGCTCTCGGTACCGGTGTAGCGCAGGTGGGCGGCGGCGCCACACAAAATACAGGTGGAAGCCCCGGCATTTTGAATGGCGTAACGACCGGGACTAACCTGGGACTTAAAGGCACTTTCGGACAGGGCGGACGTTCAGGAGCCTACTCCAGCCAGTACAATGGCGGTGGCGGCGGCGGTGGCTGGTATGGTGGCGGCGGCGGTACTGCCAGCGGCGATGGCGGTGGCGGCAGCAGCTATACCAATCCGATCTATTGCAATAATGTGATCCATACACAAGGGGCCTGGGATACGCTGGGTGTAGTGTTCATCAGCTATGGTATTGCCTGCGGCGCTACTACACGCGTGCCGGTAACTGTTACCGTCAATCCTACTTATATAGCTGTTGCTTCCGATACGCTGGCAAACGCTTGTGCGGGCAGCGCCATAGACCTGTATGCTTCGGGCCTGGCGCCGTCAAAAGAAGTAGCGACTTTTTCCGGTACGCAAAGCGGGGCCAGCAGTACTGCCAATATCACTTCCGTGGCCAATAATTTCACTATGGAATTCTGGGTGAAACCCAGCAATACGATAACGGCGATTGCGCCAGCGACAGGCGGTACATCGGGAACCAGCGGACAGTGCTTTGCGATTATGCCTTTCCAGAGTGGTACCAACGGCGGCGCCGGTGTCTCTGTAGGCACCAATGGTATCAACGTTTGTGAGCACGGCAATTCTTACCTGCCCTCCCTGCTCGCTTATAACGGAACGCTTCCTTCCAATGATTTTACCCATATAGCTGTCGTTTATACCAACAAACAACCCAGCTTGTACGTGAACGGCACGCTCGTAGGTACGGGGTTGACCAGTGCCATGCCTAATGTGTACCCGAGCATCGGTTCGGGCGGCATTGGCGGTTTCGGCGCTTTTACAGGTCAGCTGGATAATGTCCGTATCTGGAATGCGCCGCTTACAGCAGCGGAGATCATGGTTGCTAAGAATAAGTCAGATGTAGTTATTCCAGGTAAAACGCTTGTTGCCCGTTATTCCTTCAACGGCGGTTCCCTGGCCGACGATAAGGGAACGCCGGCGCAAGCTAACTGGAGCACCATCAGCAATACACAGCAACAGGACTATTACATGTACACCTGGTCGGGTACGGGCGCGATGCCTATCGCTTCCAATCTGGAAAAACAAACGACTACTGCCGCCGCCGGTACCACCATTTACAGTGTTAAGGTAAGCCGCGCGGGCTGTTCGGGCCTTGCCAGCGATACCGTTTCTGCTATAACTGATGCCAGTCCTGCCGGAACCATTACGGGCGCGGCTACTGTCTGCATGAATGCGACAGCTCCTTTCGTTACTTTTACGGGATCGGGTAGTACACCACCTTATACCTTTACTTATAACATTAATGGTGGTACCAATCAAACGATCACTACACCTGCAAACACCCCTATCCGTTACGTCCGTGTAAAACAAAACAGCACAGCGGCAGATGCCTACCTGCACCTGGCTGAATTACGCGCCATTGAAGCCGTAACGGGCAATAACGTAGCTCTTGGTAAAGGCGGAACAGCCAACAGTACCAATAGCCCGTACCCGATCACTAACCTTACCGATAACAATACGGCCAATTACTGGCACTCTCAGAACACCGGCGCTAACGAATATGTGCAGATCGATCTCGGCGCTGCTTATCTTCTCGATCACATAGAGCTGGTAAACCGCCAGGATTGTTGCTGGGAGCGTGAAGCCAATCTTCAGCTGATCCTTAGCGATGCCAGCAATGTGCAGTATTCTTCTGCTCCGATCAACGCCTATCAAAACCAGAACAACGGCTATACGACATCATGGCCGGTGACGCCGCCTTCTATCATAAAGGTTGCTGCACCCACAGCAACCTCAGGTAGCTATCAATACAATCTTGTCAGTGTAAAAAGTAACGCAGGCTGTGTTGCTACCGCAAGCGGCAATACTACGATCAACGTAAATGGCCTGCCTTCCGTAGCGATCGGCGCCAATCCGGGCAGCGAAATATGTGCCGGTACTACGCTAACATTAAGCACCACGGTTACCAATGGGGTTACACCATCTTATCAATGGTATAAAAACGCAACTGCAATGAGCAATGCGGCCGGTTTTTCTAACAATGCATTTGTCAATGGAGATTCTGTTTCCGTAATCGTGACCAATACTACAGGGGTTTGTGCCGCTTCGACAGCTAAGGCCTATATCAAGCTGAAAGTAAACCCTTATCCCGTGGTTACCCTTGCCGGCACAAATTGTACTGATGGCCAGCTGATGGCTATCGCAACACCGGTACCGGCACAAATACAATGGCAGTCGGGAAGCACCGTTGCGCAAACTAATGCGGCATGGCAAACCGGTGGCGCCACCGTCGCAGGAGGCTCTATGGGAAGCGGGCCTACGCAACTGAATAGCCCTAATCGCAGCTTTATTGATGCAGCGGGCAATATCTACATCGCCGATGCGGGCAACAACCGGGTGGTCAAATGGGCGCTGGGCGCATCTTCAGGTGTTGTTGTAGCCGGCGGTAACGGTCCGGGCAGCGGCGCCAATCAGCTCAATGGGCCGCAAGGTATTTATGTAGATGCAGCGCAAAACGTATATGTTGCCGATCTTAATAACCAGCGTGTACAGAAATGGACGCCGGGCGCCATCACAGGTACTACCGTTGCCGGTGTTACCGGAAGCGCAGGTGCCGCCCCTCATTTGTTGCGCGAACCTATAGGCGTGACGATGGATGCCGGCGGTAATCTATATGTGACCGAATGTTACAACCACCGTGTTTCAAAATGGCTGCCGGGTGCGACTTCGGGGGTTACCGTGGCTGGCAACAGCGCCGGTACCTCGGGTACGGCCAATACTTCGCTTAACTTTCCCTACGCTTCCCGTCTCGACGCAGCGGGTAATATCTATGTAGCCGACAATGCCAATAACCGGGTAGTGAAATGGGCGCCGGGCGCCAGTGCTGGTACGGTAATTGCCGGTAATGGCAGCGCAGGCAACAGTCCTGCACAATTGAATACACCCGCTGATGTTTATATCGATGGCACCGGCAACTTGTATATCTCCGACCTGAACAATCACCGGATCCAGCGATGGACACCAGGGGCATCGTCGGGTACTACCATTGCCGGAACAGGAATATCAGGCAACGGTGCAACACAATTAGCAACCCCGGCCGGCGTAATGCTGGATGCTGGAGGTAATATGTTCGTAACGGATAATGGTAACAACCGTATTCAAAAATATCTGCCGGCTACAGATACCAGCTATATACCGACCACTGCAGGCAGCTATACCGCCATCGTTACCAGCTTCGCCGGTTGCGCAACAACTTCAAGCCCCAAAATGGTGAGTCTTACTGCCAAAATCACAACAGAGCCTTTGGCTGGCACAACAGTATGTTCTTCTAACCCGATCGTATTAAATGCAACGGCAACCAATGCTACCGGTTATCAATGGCAAAAGGATGGCGCCGATATTCCATTGGCTACGTCGGCCCTGTTCAATAAGCCTGGTAGCACAAGTGCCGATGCCGGCGCCTATAGCCTTATTGCTACAGGTAGTAATGGCTGTAACGATACTTCGGCAAATAGTGTAGTCGCTGTAACGACGATGAGCAATAGCCTGCCCACGGCCAATGCTACAGCCAGCAATATGCACATAGACGGTATGGACTACAATTATGCCAACGCGAGCTGTCAGCCCATTGCTGCTATCGTGGATACAAACGGAGGCAATGTGCTGGGACAGGTCAATGCGGGTCTGGCCATTGATGGTACTGTACAGGCATTCAACGCCCGCCCCTATGTACAGCGCCACTACGATCTGCAACCCGCCAGCAATGGTACGGCAATGGTGAAAATATACGCCTTGCAATCGGAGTTTGATGCGTACAATACCTATATCGCCAGCCATTCTTCAGGCTGGCCTCTACTGCCTACAGGACCGGCAGATACTGCCGGCAAGGCCAATATCAGTGTGCTGCAATTCCACGGTCTGCCTTCTTCCGGTATCGATGGTCCTGGCGGGCAGTATGATGCAGCGCAGCAGGAGCTTGTTGCCAATAGCCAGATCACGACTACATGGAATGGCAATTACTGGACCCTTGCTTTCCCTGTTTCCGGCTTCAGCGGCTTTTTTATTACTTCCGGTACTAATACACCCTTGCCGGTTAGCCTGAAAGAGATCAGCGCTAAGAATATCGGAAGCCGCAACGAAGTAACCTGGTCTACCGCTAGGGAATACAATGTGGATCATTTTGAGGTAGAGCGCGGCTTTGATGCGAAGCACTTTAGCCGCATCGGCACGGTTCCGGCTAAATATCCTGACGGTGGCGGTTATCAGTTCATCGACGAGCAACCGGCAACGGGTGTTAATTACTATCGTTTAAGAATGATGGATAAAGATGGCAGTGGTAAGTACAGCAATATTGCGTATGCCGTTGTGAAGGAAGGCTTCTTCGTTGTTGAGGTTTATCCCAACCCTGCAAAAGCCAGGCTAACCCTGCATACTTCCCAGCCTGTAAGCGGCGCGGCTAGCATCCGGATCATGGATGTTTCCGGTAAACAACTGTATAAGACGGCGATGACAGGCTCTGAAATAGACATTCCGGTAAGTGAATTAGCCGCAGGCTATTACATCATCCAGTATCAGGACGATCTGCGCAGTCAAACGTTTAAGATCAGCAAGCAATAATCGTTCGCTACTTAATCTGTAAGAAAGGCTATCCGGGATGAAATGGAAAGAAATGCCACCAGGGAAAATAAAAGGTTAGATAGTGCAACCGTGATGGCAACATTCGATCTGCCGGACAAAGAAAAATGAGGCTGTCTCCAAAAGACCTCAAGCCTGTCACATTGAGCGATTCGAAATGTAAACAGGCTTGAAACATAATTTTTGCCGTATTTCGACTGCGCTCAATATGACAAAAATTATCCCTTTTGAGACAACCTCGTTTTTCTTTGTCGAAAAAATAGCGCTTGTTTTATGATCGCAAGGCATATACTCAAAAAAAAGCTACAATCAGCACCCATAGCTGATTGTAGCTTTTTTAATTCAATGTCGTTTTTAAGTATCTTTAAGAGGAAAAGCCAGGATAGTTAACCGCGAAGGACGCTAAGCTATACGCAAAGGACACAAAGTACTGATGCGAATGCTTCACCAGGAACATTTTCTCGCTATAGGGATATCCTGGTAGCTAACAACGGGCCTCAATCATCTGTACCCTTTAAGGCAATATCTTAAGTTGTTCAAAAGTATTTACATACGTTGAAAGAACACTATTCCCTTAATTTAAGGGATTGCCTTGCTGGGCAAAATTATAGATACCTTGTTCCTCAACTAAACGACATTGGCTTTTTAGTCCTCATTGCCGTTATTTTACAGGTGCTGCAAGCGTGCGGTATACTGTTTGCCGTTTTGAAGCATTACCAGGTAATAGCTACCTGAGGGCAATGTTGCCAGCGACAGTTGAGCAGAAGCAGCAGAAGCTTGCTTCCGGTATACTTCTTGTCCTATATTGTTATAAACGATTATAGTCGCCGTGCCGTTCCCCGGAAGCCTTACTGTTACTTCATTGCTGGCAGGATTGGGGTAGACGAGCATAGCGGCCGGCCCGTTGATGAGCAGCGATCGTACGGGGCTAACTGTTTGTTTGCCGTCGATGTCCGTTTGTATCAGCCGGTAATAATTTTTTTCCTGGAGGACCTGTGGGTCCGAAAAATGATAGTTGACGATACCGGTACTATTGCCGGCCGCTTTAACCTTCCCGATAGCAGACCAGCTGATGCCGTCATTGCCGTATTGTATGGTAAAATCACGGCTGTTCCTTTCCGTAGCGGTTTGCCATTCCAACAGGGCTTTTTCGCCGGAAAGGCTTACCGTAAAATCAATCAGCGTTACGGGTAAGGGAGCTGTTGTCGTAAAACGGAGGAAATTATTTTGGGTGTAAGGAACCCTTATGTTCTTTTGGGGATCAATGTAGCCAAAGATCAGACCTTCATCCACGTCTGCAATGGCATTGCGGTCAAAGGTGATATAATAGGTTGTATTGGCGGCAAGGTCGGCTGGCGGATTAATGGTGAGGATAGCTGTTCCCGTTCCTGTTACGGCAGCGCTATTGGCCGCTATTGTCTGCACCGCGACGGCGTCTGAAAGCCGACGGATGTAAATATTACCGGTCCCTGCCGCAACGGCCTCGCTAAAGGTTAACGTCATATTACCGTTGGTGGCAAAATTCGTTGCATTATTGGCGGGTATGCTGGTAATCAGCCGTGGGGCCTCGCCGGATCCTCGTAGATAAACATCGCCGCCGGCGCCATTAACCCGGCACCATATATCCAAGTCGCCGTCGCCGTCAAAGTCGGCAGCGGTAGTTTCGGCATTGTATAATGTAAAGCCTGCCGGTGTGCTGGCCGTAAAAGCAGCAAAAGGATTAGTAGCCGGTGTGCTGAAAGCACCTGTACCACTGTTCTGCAGATAGGTAATACTACCCGCTACACCCGAGCCAACGGCAATATCCACATAGCCGTCCCCATTGAAGTCGGCGACTTGCACCAGTGCAAATCCTGCGCCGGCAAAGTCATAAAAGGGCGTTTGGCTGCTGTAAGCGCCATTGTCGTTCCTAAGGTAAACATCGCCGCCGGCGCCATTGACCCGGCACCATATATCGGGGTCGCCGTCGCCATCGTAATCGGCAACACTCGTGCTGGCATTGTTTAAAGTAAATCCCGCCGGTGTGCTGGCTGTAAAGGCAGCAAAAGGATTGGTAGCCGGTGTACTGAAAGTGCCGGTACCACTGTTCTGCAGGTAGGTAATGCCGCTGCCTACGCCTGTGCCAACAGCAATATCCACATAGCCATCCTTGTTAAAATCGGCAACTTGTACCAGCGCAAATCCGGCGCCGGTAAAGTCATAAAAGGGTGTCTGGCTGCTGTAGACGCCATTGTCGTTCCTGAGGTAAACATCGCCGCCGGCGCCATTGACCCGGCACCATATATCGAGGTCGCCGTCGCCATCGTAATCAGCAACAGTGGTGCTGGCATTGTTCAGGGTAAATCCAGCAGGTGTGCTGGCTGTAAAGGCAGCAAAAGGATTGGTCGCCGGTGTGCTGAAAGTGCCGGTACCACTGTTCTGCAGGTAGGTAATGCCGCTGCCTACTCCCGTGCCAACAACAATATCCACATAGCCGTCCTTGTTGAAATCGGCAACTTGCACCAGCGCAAATCCGGCGCCGGTAAAGTCGTAAAAGGGCGTCTGGCTGCTGTAGGTCAATTGTCCAAAGGCCATTGGGCCCAGTACCCAAACCGGGAAAAAGAATGCGATGGACAAACGAACTCTCTGTAAAAGTGTAAAGGGGTTGGTCATGAGCTGAAAAATAGGCAGGAGGCCCTGCGCGGAAAATTGGTTAATTGGTTGTCCCCGCAAATGTAAAGCGAAATATGATGTATCCGGTATTTCTTCCATACTTTAACCTCGACGGTAACTGTTTTTATTCCGGAAAAAATAAATGAGGAATGCCGGGGTAGCGTTACTGTACAGCAGGCTACCAACCAATGAGAAATCGGACCTATATCATAAAACGGCAAAACCCTTTACAGGAAAGGGTTTTGCCGTTTTATAACCAATAGTGCCGCACTTTACCTTTTCACGATCTTATAACTATGGATCTCATTTCCTTTTACGATGCGGATAATATACATGCCCGCTGTTAACCGGTCTACATGTAGCCGGTATTGCAGGTGTTCCTTGTCTACCGGCACAACTATTTTTTGTCCCAGCGCGGTCAGCAAGTCAATTGCGGCTCCCTCATACCGTTGGGGCAGACGCACCTGTATATCGTCGCTGCTGACGGTAGGGAATATCTGAATGTCATCCCTGCCAGAACAAGATACCTCGGCTGTTTTTATACCGGAGTAGCTCCTTTTCCCATCTTTATCTACCTGTTGTATACGGTAGTAATTCCTGCCGTTGAAGGGCTGCTCATCCGAAGCGCTGTAGCTATTGGGTTCTGCACTGTTGCCGGCCCCCTGCATCTTCGCGATCGCGTCGAAGGTGCGACCGTCACGACTACGTTCTACCAGGAAATAGTCGTTATTGATTTCCTGCGCAGTTTGCCAGCCTATAAGCACCCTGCAGCCTTGCGCAGCGACATTAAAAGCGCTGAATGTAACCGGCAAAGGTGTGCTGAGGCTACCTATCGCAAGTGCTGTAATATTGACGCCAGCCGGTATGGTACCGCTCAGGCTGTTGTTTTCCAGGTTGCCTGTAGCTGTAGCCGATCCGCTCAGATCGATCCATTGGGTACCATCCCAGCCGGCCAGCCTCAGATCGGTGCTATTGCCGAAGCCACCGATATCGGGTATGGATACCGTTACGGTAATACCATCATCGCTGCCGCTCACAGGTATCCAGTCCCAGAAACCGGCTTCGCTGATGGATTGTAGTGGCGCTGCTACTGCAGTAATGCTGTGTGTGCTGCCGTCGGAGGGGTCGGCAATGGTACCGGGACTACCGGCAAACCAGGCGGTGCTGAGCTCGGTGGGCGCTGCAGGAGCTGTAATAGAAACTGTGCGCAGATCGGTGCCACTGCCTACCGGGAAGATAAACGCGGTAGTGCCGGCCTTGCTCACATAGCCGTCTACATGCTGGGCATCGGTACCCGCACCGGTATAGGTGGCGCCGGCGGCAAAATGAACCGCGCCGGCGCTGGTATTGCTGCGCACTGTGGTGGTGATCCCATTGTTAAACTGGAGCTCGTTGCTCACCTGTATGCCCTGGGCATTGGTAATGGCCATAATATTACCCGCCCCGATATTGAATTGTGCATCGTAAAAAGAAGGCGCTGAACTGCCGCCTATAGTATTGCTGCCGGTACCGGCAAACAGATCCAGGCTGCCGGCAGATGTCCAGCTGCCGTCGTTTTGCAGCAGGTTGTTGCCGTGCTCATAGGTGGCGTTGCCCGAAAGGCTCACAGCACCATCTGACAGCACGATGGTGCCGTCGGGCGAATAGTCGCTGTTGTAACCGCCAACGACGCTATAGGGCGCATTGCCGCCACCATAAGTTGTGGTTTGCGCTTGTAGTCCATCGGCCCCAAGAGCCAGTGCTATAGCTATGAATAAATGTTTTTGCATGATAGATTTTTTAAGAAGCCCCGGATGTATGGAACACACGAAGCCATGAGCTATATGGATCAGTAATTTTTGCCGCCCGTGCTCCGGTAGGAATGCGGACACATCCTTAATTTATCGGAATGGCATAGATCTGGTTTTCGGACCATTGGTTGGCGCCAATTCCGTACAGCGTCGGTGTAAAGCCATTGCTCTCCACCTGACCTACGATGTAGTAATAGGTCTTAGGTGCATTGGTTGCATTCGTAATGGTTACGGCGCCATGCAGCATGCTATAGCGCATACCGGAGCTGATTGTACCGCTGATAAGGACATTGTTTCCTACCAGATCTGCACTTGATCCTCCGGTAGGAGTATCTGCAAAGCTCGTCCGTACCCATAGGCTCTGATCAGCGGGTACGAAACCCGAAGAGGGTGCACTGATAGCAACAGTGGAAAGGATCATGTCGGCAGTAACTACATAGGTGCTGTTGGCAGGTAGTGTGATCGTGGCGCCGGTATTGAGCCAACTGGCTCCAACGGCTGCCGTTACATCTACGCCATTAGGTACAAGTATTCCCTTTATAAGCTGCACAGCAGGAGTTAACACGGAAACCGTGCCGCTGTTCAAAGAAAGGCCTGAGCCGAGTGTTATATTGCCTATATTACCTGTAGCATCCCGACCGGTAAGGCTGGTCATGGTATTGCCGGGAGCGCTTCCCCCAACACGGACTGTACCATTCACATCAAGTTTCGCAGCAGGTGTACTGGTACCGATACCCACATTACCATTACCTGTGATGCGCATCAGTTCCAGGGTGCTGGTATCGGTAGCGCCGGCAAAGAATGCCTGGTCATCAGCAGTGCTGTTTACCTGGTGGCGCATCAGGTGATTTTCCACGCCAAATCCGAAGAAGCGGTTAGGATTAGCAGTACCGGGATCTCCGTCCCACAGCACCACTTTGCGGGGCTGCAGCGCATTATTAAGCTGCAATTGCGCTGTAGGCGCCGCCACGCCAATACCTATATTGCCATCGGTTGTGATGCGCAATTTCTCCGTATTGTTGGTGCGCATGATTAGCGGCTGTGCATCGGTGGTACCCAGGAAATCAATAGTGGAATCGGTACCTGCATTTCCGGTCAGTCCCCATCCGGGTTGGGTCGCAGCGGCAGCGAGTGTACCGCCGCTGAGTGTCAGGCCGGCGCCCAGCGTTACATTGCCTATATTCCCGGCAGTATCACGGCCGGTGATTGCAGTCGGGGTACCTGTACTGCTGCTGATACGGGCTGTACCATTAACATCAAGGTTCGCAGCAGGTGTCGATGTTCCGATCCCTACATTACCATTACCCTTTATGCGCATCAACTCAATAGAAGTGCTATCTGTTAGCCCACCAGTATAAAACACATGATCATCGCCGGGCTGATTCACCTGGTAAGCAAACTCGTGATTCAGCACACCAAATCCAAAGTAACGGTTGGGATTATTGGCGCCGCCATCCCAAAGCACCACTTTACGTGGCTGTATGCTATTGTTGAATTGCAATTGCGCTGTAGGCGCCGCCACACCGATACCCACATTGCCATCGGTTGTGATGCGCAATTTCTCCGTATTGTTGGTGCGCATGATCAGGGGCTGTGTATCTGTAGTGCCCAGGAAGTTGGTTGTGGAATCGGTTCCGGCGTTGCCGCTGGTGGTCCAGGCATTGCTGCCACTGGAAATGCTCCAGATAGGCGCCGCGGGTGTTCCGGTATTCACCTGCAATTGGTTGCTCGTCGTGTTGTAGATCATTAAACCCGTAGCCGGACTTACAATGGCATCGCGTTGTGTTGTGGTCAGTCGCGGAAACAGCACGCCTTTATTGTTGCCGGCGCCGCCGGTTACCTCGAGCATAGCACTGTTATCGGGCGCTCCTGCTCCGCCGATCTTGGTCTGGGCCTTTGCTTCAATGCAGGCCAGCGCTAGTGCCCCGGCCATCAGGATGTAAGTTTTTTTCATTCTTAATTTGTTTGGTTCAGGCCGATATTGGCACAGCAAAGTTGTCGCCTCCTCTTAAAACGATTTGTATCAATAGCATACCAATGTCAATGGCATTCCTGAGATTTCGGCAGCAATAAGCCTTATACAACCTTGTATCCATTATTGCTACAAATGGGTAGTAAATCAGCAAGGCCTGCTTACCTTTGCGTTACCACAGCCATAACCAAATGCAAAAAACCGTAGCGTTCCTATTGGTCTTTCTCCTGAATGCCTTTTACCTGTGTGCTCAGCAGCAGCCGGCATTCAGCGTTACGCATTATACCAATGAGAATGGTTTGCCACAGAATAGCGCCGATGATGTAGAGCTGGACAAAAACGGCTTTTTGTGGATAGCGACCGAAGGCGGTTTGGTCCGTTTCGACGGACAAAAATTCAAGCTGTATGACCGCGAGCATTACCCCATATTGACCTCTAACCGTATTCCGCTTGTCTGCCGGGCGAAGGATGGCTCTATCTATTTCAGAGACGAGCACCGGTATATCTACACTTTTGATACCTATGGCCAACCTGTTGCCGTTTCAGATAGGAAGCTTGAAGAAAGCGTCAATCCACCGGGGCTTCGTTACTTCAAAATGGGCGTTAAAGAAGTCAGGTTCGTACGTGCCCGGGACGAGCGCCTGTTGTGGCGTTTGCCGGTTCCCGATATAGACCCTGATCAAAAAGGCGGGTATGGCAATTGGGGCGGGAAGCTATATTACTGGAGTACCGGCGGGGGTATAGGTTCTGTAGACAGCCAGCAGAAAATAAGAAAGGTAAAACTGACAGGGGCGATAGGACAGGTAACGGTTTCGGCAGCTGATCCGATACCGCATAAACTGATACAGCAAGGTGACAAGCTATATATTTTGCTGGGACCCGATATATACCGGGCTGAAGTATCGGGTGAGGATGAGTTACACTGTCGCCTGGAGCTGACAGTAGGAGACATTCCCGGAATAAGGACCTACCGCGATTATCCCGAACTGAACCTTAAAGTAGTAGGTTCCTTAACACATGGCCTGTACCTGTTCCGGGAAAAACAATTCCGGGTACTAACGATCGGGACCGAATCCCAGAGCTTTTATCCACAAGCCTTGTACCGGGATTCCGGAGTCATTACGCAGATGGGGATTGCATTTTCTTCCAGATCTTATGATCATCCGTTGCTCCGGCATGATGGGGGCTTCAGAAGCCTGCTGCGGGATAGCCGCGGTCACTACTGGATGAATGCCGTATACGCTTATGAGCACCATATCATCGAGCTGGATACGGCGCTCCGTTTGCTCAAGAAAATACCGATAAAGGACGAGTGTGCAGGCTGTTTCAGGGAAGCACCCGACAAAAGCATCTGGATATCCTCCGCGCAGGGCGACAGGATCGGTACGCTAAAGGGAGATACCATACAATGGCTGAGTACGCGCCTGCGTGATAAGGCTATTGCCTATTTCCTCCATGAGAATAACGATATGATCTGGATTGCCGGCGATAAGACATTGCTGAAGCTCAATGTCCGCACGGGCAAAGAGGTCCATTTCAAAGCCCTGGAATCCTACATGATAGAGACCTTGTACCTGGATCCCCAAAAGATATTGTGGATCGGTACGACAGGCAATGGTTTTTTTGCTTTGAAAGACAATAAGGTTTATCCCTTTCCCCTCGACCAGAAGGGCTATCTGAAAAATACCCATACTTTCCTGGAGGATAAAAGCGGCTTTATGTGGATGAGCTCCAACAACGGCTTGTTCCGGTGCCGGAAGCAAGACCTGCTGGACTACCTCGGTAAAAAGAGCAGGAATGTATACTATCAGTATTTCAGTAAAGAATCGGGGTTCAATACCAACGAATTCAATGGTAACTGTATCCCTTCCGGTATTATATTAGGAGATGGCCGGTTTTCATTGCCATCTCTGGACGGGCTGGTGCAGTTTTATCCGGACAGTATAAAGAAGGAAAGCCCTGTATATGGTGTATTTATAGACCAGCTCTCTGTTGATGGAAAAGAGCAAGCGCTGAGCCGGCCGCTTATTTTGGAACCCTCTTTCAAACGCCTGGAGATAGCCTTGAGCGCCCCGTTTTATGGTCATCCCGACAACCAGATACTGGAATACAATTTACTGGGTTTCGACAATAACTGGTACCCGGTCAAGAACGATCGTGTGATCTCTTTGAATACGCTGGCCTACGGCCATTATGTATTGCAGCTCAGAAAAAAAAGCGGTTTTGAAAAAGGTGACGACCGGGTAATTATAAAATCCCTGACCTTTACCGTAACGCCTTTTTTTTACCAGACCTGGCTATTCCGTATAGGGCTTATTCTAGCTTTATGTTTGGGGGTTTGGGGCTTCATCAAAGCCCGCTATGCTTATCTTACTGCGAAAAACAGGCAGCTGGGAGAAGAGGTCAATGCCCGTACGGTCAGCCTGCGCAATGCCAACCGGCTCAAAGAGAAAATGCTGCTGATGGTGAGTCACGACCTGCAATCGCCTTTGCATTTCCTCGGTTACCTGTCGCAGCTCAACTATGATGTGCTGCAGGGGCAGCAACACGACAAAGCCTCTGAGATAAGCCTTGAAATTAAAAATACTTCCGGCAAGATATTTTCGTTCGTCGAGGAATTCAAGCTCTGGGCACGGGTACAGGACGAAGCCTACAAGCTAAGGTCGGAAGCCATAGCCTTGCATAGGTTACTGGAGGAATTGCTGGCCTTTTTTAAAGAGCTCTGTGCATTGAACGGCAACGATATGCTGCTCCAGGTAGATGAACGTATAGAAGTACAAACAAACCGGTCTTTGCTGAAAGCCATTCTGCGCAATATCCTGGACAATGCCAATAAAAATACCCGTAACGGAACCATAACGATCTCCTGTATCCTTTCGGAGGAGCATCTGGGGAGCATCGTGATCACAGACACAGGCAACGGTATACCTGCTGCTGAGCTGCAAAGGATCGAGCGGCTTATAGCCGCCTCACCGGGGGACAACTCGGCGGAGCCCGATGCCAGCCTGGGATTCCAGTTCATCGCCGATTTTACCTCCCGCATCGGGGGCAGGCTGGAAATCCAAAGCCGTAAAGGGGAGGGCACAACCATAGCTATAAAGAACCTGCAAATATCGGAGAAGGTTATATCCGGATCGCCTATTGTCCCGGAACAGGATAAGTTGAAGCAAGTGTAACCAACTGTTTGCGGCTCGTAATGTGCAGCTTTTCAAAGATGCGGTGCTTCAGCGTGCTGACGGTACCGTATTGTATTTGCAGCGCTTCTCCGATCTGCTTGGGTGACAGATCCTGCAGCATCAGCGTCGCCACCTGGAACTCCCTTGGGGTAAGGCGTTCAAAGGGATTCAAAGGCTTTTTTTCGAGCGACGATTCGATCAGCAGATCAGCCAGTTCACTACTGATATATCTTTTACCCGACAGTACCATGCTTACAGCCTGTTCCAGCTCTTCCTTGGGAGCGTCCTTCTTCAGGTACCCTTGCGCCCCGAGCTGGATGGTACGCAGGCCATACAGGGCCTCTTCATTCATCGAAACCACAAGCACTTTGGTCTCACTGTGAAAGCTCCTGATAAAGTGCAGCAGGTTATTGGTATCTGTATTGGGCATGATGAGGTCGAGAAGGATCAGCTCATAGCTGTTCTCCCGCATCCGGGCCATAACATCTTCACCATGGGAGGCCTCATCGACGGTGCAGCCGGGAAACGATGTTTCCAGCATCATTTTTAGCCCAAAACGCACAATAGAATGGTCATCTGCGACCAGGAAGCGCTTCATGTATTGGTTTATTTAGCCCGAAGGTATAAGTTTGATAAGAGTTCCTGCGTGCAAACAATAAGTACCGGAGGTTTTAACATTTTATTGGCCAGTGGTTAATCCCCGCTCTTCAGAAAAACGGTCACGTCGCGGATGCAACAACTACCGTAGCTTGGTGAACCGGCCACTTATAAAAAACAAGCTCTTATCAGGAGCTTGTTTTCGTGACTATATTGGTACAAGAAATAAAGTGCGCTCCGATCCTTTGAGCCTGTCAGAGAGGAAATGGTGCTTCGACGAGCTCAACAACCATCGTCGGAACAAATTTACCCCGTGTTTCCTATATCAGGATAATCAGATTCATTTTTATGGTCTATTCCTGCTTCATGGTTATTGGTCCGGTGATCAATCGTGCAATCGTTTCCGGCGCAGGTATTCCAGCAGCTCGTGCGGCCGGTCGGTTTGGATCGCATTGGCTCCCAGCTGTAAAAGATAGCCCCAGTTTGCATCAGGATCCGACATCGCATTTTCATCATCGTGGCCGGCGTTTTGGGACGCCCACAAAGCATTGAGCCATACGGTAACCCCTTTAGCCCTGACACCTGGAATACATTGCGTTACTACTGGTGAGTGCTCTTTATCAAAGCCCAGCTCAAAGCCGGCAGGACGATAGTGATTGAAAAAGCCATCGATCAGATTTAATGGCGCCTGATCGCCTTTAGGATTGCCTTCAAAGGAACCCGGGCTGATCATCGCGATATAATGGATACTATCCATTACGGGGCCAAACTTCTTGCGTAATTCGGGCAACGGAAGATTGCCTTTAAATAGGCCTTGTTCTACTGTTCCGGTCTTTTTGAGCACGGCGTATACATCCGGAATAATATCCCAGCATTTGTCCAGGTTGATTAAGATCGGTTTGCCTTTGACAGCAAGCATGAAAGCTTCAAAGGTGGGGATATGCTCTTCCGTCGGGCCGCCATGGCCCTGCCTCAGCGTAAGCTCCATTAAATAATCCCAGGTGAGCTCGCTCACCAATCCTTTTCCTGAAGTAGTACGGTCAATCTTCTGATCGTGCATCAGGATCAATACACCGTCTTTTGTTTTGACCACATCGGTCTCCATAATGTCCACACCCATTTCAAGACACAAGTTGAGGGCATGTATCGAATTTTCGGGCGCGTTTCGCCAGTCGCCGCGATGCGCCGCTACCAAAACGTAGTTATTGCCGGGATGCAGGAACCGGTTTAAGATATTCTGCGGTGTTTTTGTTCCCTGTGCGAAAAGTGCACCAGCCTGCAGAAAGGCAATAAGTAAAGCGATTTTTTTCATTGAGCTGTTTTGTTTTAGCATCGTTGTCGTAAAGTGTAATTAGTAACCCTCATTTTGCCTGATGGCGGGATCGGTATTGACCTGATCCTGCGGCACAGGCATCAGGAGATTATGGTTGTCTATCCGTATATTAATGGCCTGACTGGTGAACCATGCATTCATGACAGAAACAGCATTGCCCTTGCGTAGCAGATCAAACCAGCGATGCCCTTCGCCTACCAGCTCCAACTGACGTTCCAATGCGATCTCAGCGCCCAGCAGGGTAGGGTCGGTCGACTCATAATCTGACAGACCGGCCCTGCTTCTCACCTGGTTCAGGGCCGCCAGGGCACTACCAGCGTTACCCAGCTCATGATAAGCCTCCGCGAGCATCAGCAATACATCGGGATAGCGCAATACGACAAAATCACTCCCGCCATCGATCAGGTTGGCCGTGTTCGGAAAATATTTTTTGCAGTAGGGTACCCCTTGCTTCGTCGTGTCTACATAAACACCTTTCCTGGTATCGCCTGCCCCGTATAGTTTATAGAGAGAAAGGTTGGGCAGGTTGTGCCCTTTTGCCCCGCTTTCAAAACCGGAAGGACTGAATTGTTGCTGCATGGCGCTTCCTTCGGTACCACCATTAACACCGGAAGCGAACTGGACCGCGAAAATGATCTCTGCATTATTTTCATTGTTCAGGGCAAAGACCTTATCCGGCGATGTCATAAGACTGTGCTGTCCGGAGGATACCACATCCTGGAGCACATTGACAGCATCTTGGTATTGGCCCCGGGTCAAATAGACCTTTCCCAGTAAAGATTGTGCGGCCGATCTCCTGGCGCCGCCTGTCTTGTCTGCTTTAAGCGGCAATTGTGTTATAGCGTCTCTGAGGTCATTGATGATTTGCGCGTATACGGAATCCTTTGGCGTTCTGCCCTGGCCGAAATAGGTATTGGGATCGGTGGTTTCCTGTGTTACCAGCGGCACATCGCCATAAACATTTACCAGGTTGAAATAGAGCAAGGCCCTGATAAATTTCATCGCTCCCATTCTTGCTGTTTTGGTACTATCACTCTGATAGGCGATAGTACCGATCCTGTTGAGCACTACGTTGGCGCGCTGAATAGCAACATAGGCATCTTTCCAGTTTTGCGACAAAATACCATTGGATGGAATGGTGGAGAAAAGATCGAGCTGGCCTGCCCATCCGTTATCGTTTGCAGGTACCTGGTCCCAGGTATTATCCGATGGCAGCTCGCCAAGACAGGGCAGGTACTGCCCGTAAAGGCCCTGTGCCTGCAGGCCTGCGTATACGGAATTGACATATTCTTCCGACTCACTTTCGGTAGTGAAGAAGTTGTTCAGCACCTTTGAGGTGTTGGGGATCTGTGTCAGTTCTTTGGTACAAGCCGTGGCCACAAGCACAACGGCGATCAGAAAAAGCAGTAGGTTCCGGTTTTTCATTTTGTATCTTTTTATTTGAGGATGCTAATGATTAAAACGTAAGATTAAAGCCCAGGATATAGGACTTGGCAATGGGGTAATTGCTGTAAGCAAAGCCTGAAGTCAGTACATTATCGGTGGTAGTGCCATCGGGGTTAAATCCACGATAACCGGTAAATGTAAATGGGTTGTTTGCCGAAGCATACACGCGCAGGCTCCTGATCACACCCGATCTGATAGCAAACTGGTAGGCCAGCTGTATATTTCTGATACGCAAATAATCACCATTGTATATAAACTGATTGCTCGCCTTTGCATTCAGGCGGTTCGCAGAGAGATTGGTAGTAGGTCTCGCCAGCGTGCCGTTGGGATTATCGTTGGGGTCCCAGCGGTTATTGAAGTAGTACTCATCGGCCAACCCAAAGGATTCGCCCGATTCCATAGACCATAAACCGGCATCATAAATTTTCCTTCCTGCAATTCCGTTCAGCCCGATGCTCAGCTCAAAGTTGCCATAGCTGAAGGTACTTTGGAAGCCATACACCAGCTTAGGCGCATAAGTACCGAAACCTGTTCTGTCTGCCGTCGTGATCTTCCCGTCGCCATCCAGGTCCTTCATGATATAATCTCCCACTACCGTACCATCTGTATGCGGTGAGCGATCGATCTCTGCCTGGGATTTATAGATCCCGATCACATCGTAGCCATACATCTCAGCAATGGGGCCGCCCACCTTGGTCAGGAAAGCACTGTTGGAACCTGTGATGATTTGTGTCTGGCCCGGCGCCAAAGCAAGCACTGTATTCTTGTTGGTGGTAAGGTTGGCGCTAAAGGACCAATTCACTTTTCCCAGGTGAATATTGCTGCCCGAAAATTCAAATTCAAACCCGGTATTACGCACCTTGCCCAGGTTTTGCAAAGAGCTGGTATAGCCCGATTGAGCCGGTACCGGAACATTCAGCAACAAGTCGGAGGTGACTGTGTTGTAGAAATTGGCCGATAAGGTAAACATATGAAAAGTAGCCAGGTCGAAACCCAGGTTGAGCGATTGTTTGCTTTCCCAGCCCAGGTTGGCATTGGGCGCTGCCGAGGCCGCATATCCGGGCGCTAGGTTGCCGCCATAAACATAGTTATCCGGGTTGACCAAAGCCAGGGCGCCATAAGAGCCGATCTGGTTATTGCCGGCCTTGCCCCAGGATGCCCGTAGCTTCAGCTGATCCAGCCAGGTACATTTTTGCAGAAAGTCTTCGTTGCTGATGATCCAGCCACCGGTGATCGAAGGGAAATTCCCATACTTGCTTTGGGAGCCGAAACGGGAAGAGCCGTCGCGCCTGATCGCCGCTGTCAGCAGGTACTTACCTTTATAGGCGTACTGGAACCGGGAAAAATAAGATAGCTGTGCCCAGGTATAACCCGTTTTTACCACCGAATAATTGGCAGCGCCGGCGATATTCTCCAGGTTATCGTCGGGGATACTGGAACCGTTGATCAGGGTGCTGTTCCCGTTTTCCTTCTGGAAGGAGTAGCCCGCAAGGATATTGATATCGTGATGGCCAAATGTTCTGGCGTAGGTCAGGGTATTTTCCGAAATATAGTTCCATACATAACCATCCGTTTCCGAAGCTACGGCGGGTTTAGGCGCTGTAGTGCGATACGCGCCTACTGTTGAGGGGGAGAAGTAGTTGATGTAGCTGGATTGGAAATCGCCGCCCAGCAAGGTTTTAAACGTTAGCCCATCGATGATCCTGAATTCAAGGAAGGTATTGCCGAAATTCCTGAAGAAATTCCGGTTATAGGTATTCATCTTTAAAATGGCCACGGGGTTTTCCATCAGGGCGCCGTCTTCCGGCGTGTTGGCCTTGATTTGCTTGCTGATCGCCAGGCTCCCGTCGTCGTTATAAGGACTGAACATCGGATACATGACCAACGCAGAGCTAATGGGATCGGTACTCCGGTCGGCGTTGTTGTTGAAATACTTTTGCTGATTGTAGGATGGGACCATACTCAGGCCGGCTTTCAACCAGCTAAACGGATGCGTATTTACTTTTATATCGGCACTATACCGTTTCAGGCCGGTATTCAATACGATGCCTTGCTGATTAAAGTAATTGGCGGAAAGGTAATAATTGCTTTTAGTGCCGGTACTGCCCGATATGCCCAGGGTATAGCTATTGATAGGCGCCGTTTGCGTGATCGCATCCAGCCAATCGGTATTGGTTAAGCCCGGCTGATTGGCCAGGTAGGGGTCCATATAGTTAAGCCTGTAATCCCTCGCTGTAGCCCCATTGGCCTTACGGGTAGCCACGTCATCATCCAGGTTTCTTTTTTTAGGATCTTTGGAAACATATCCCCAATTCCGCGCTTCGGTAGAATACTGCGCATATTGATAACCGTCAATCAGCTTCACTTTATCTGCCCTTTGCTGAAAGCCGGAGTAGGCATCAAAGCTAATGGTGGTTTTGTCTTTCTGTGCGCTTTTCGTGGTGATCAATATAACGCCGTTGGCCGCCCTGGAACCATAGATGGCCGCGGAAGAAGGATCTTTAAGGATGTCCAGCGTTTCAATATCCTGTGGGTTAATGGCGTTGAGAGAGCTGCCTTCGCTCAGCGGAAAGCCATCGACCACGATTAGCGGATTGGTGCCCGCAGTCAAGGTACTTACACCCCTGATGATGATCTGTGGGTCGGTACCAGGCATAGCCGAGGCCTCGTTGATGGTGACACCGGCTACTTTGCCGGCCAGCTGCGAAGCAAAGCTACTCCCGGGATATTTATTCAGCTCCGCCGATTTGATCTGTGAAATGGCGCTGGTTACCCTCGACTTGCTTTGCGTACCATAGCCTACTACCATTACATCGCCGAGCGCTTTGTTCGAAATCTTCATTCTTACCAGCAAAGAATTGTTGTCCCCGGCATTTACCTTAAAATTTCTGACGGTATCATTCTCATAGCCTATTGTCGTGAATATAAAATTATAAGAGCCGCCGGCTTCAATATTGTCTAAAGTAAAGGTCCCGTCTCCCTCCGACATGGCATTTAATTGCTTATTGTCGGCATTACTGGTAATGGAAATAGTCACGCTAGGCATGCCTGATCCTTTTTCGTCGAGGATGGTTCCCTTTACTTTGGTCTGGGCAAAAGCCGGGCCACTCAAAAGCAATAGCGGGAATAGCCACCTGACGCTTTGCCTGCCGGTCTCGTAAAATTGTTTTTTCATAAATGTACCTGCTTTGTTTGGGGCAAAAGATGCCCTGTTCGCTTTTGCAAGCGATTATAAAAATGGATTAGATATTCGTGGTTATTTATCTTTAGCTACGATGAAAGCCTGTTTCTTTTTTTGGTAGTGGAGCCCGTTCAGGTTACAGATAATATCGAGTGCCGTCCCTATATCATCGGATGGTTCTATTGTTCCCGTAAAAGTCAATTCTTTGATCTCTGCTGCATTGTACCTGATAGGCGCCGATGCCTGGGATGCAAGCTTTGCAAAAACTTTATCCAGTGGCGTTTTGTCAAATACCAGCCTCTCCCTCATAGCAGGAGGTGTAGCGACATTGTGATCTGGCGTTTCCGCTTTTTTCTGCCGGGCCGTCTGTGTCAGGATCATTTTTTTACTGGTCAGGTCCCAATGCATTTCATCTCCCGGCTCCAGTGTCGTCTCTTCCATCCTGATGCTGCTGTTGGGCATGGCCGCTACGCGGATGCTTCCTTCTTTCAGCGCGACTTTAAACGTGTTCAGATCGGGAGCATCGATATAGAATTCGGTCCCTATATCTGTGGTCTTTATATTGTTTGCAATTACTTCGAAAGGCCGGGTAGCGTCATGCTTCACCTTAAAACTCGCTTTTCCCGTCAATCGTATGCTTCTCGTGCTTTGCCGGTTGAATGGTTGCTTCAGGCGGATGGCACTTTCCGGATAGAGCTCGACCGCGGTGCCATCGTCCAGTACAACAAGCTTAATATCCTTCCCGTTATTGTCCATGATAGCATATGTGGTGGTGCTGCCGGCATTTTGCTTGCCGTCATTCTTTGTGGTATACAACGTCCATCCTATAAACGAAGCCAGGCCCATTACCAGCAAGGCTGCAGCCCATTTAAACAAGCTCAGTGACTTCCGCGGCCGCTCTATTGAGTGGGATGCCCGCGCGCCAATTTCCCGGTGTAGTGATTCCAGAATGCTTAGCGATATTTCCGGCGACAACAGCTCCTTCTTTTCCGATATCAATTCCTGCTGCAAAGCGGCTCTTATCGCTTCTTCATCTTTAAGGATCGTTTTATAGAGCTGCAATTTTTCCGTCTCTGATGCGTCGCCACGCCAGAATTTCTCTAATAGTAATTTGTAGTTGTCCATAGCTGGTATAGACTAAATACTCCGGGGGGATAAAATGGGGATGGTTTTGGGTGTTACCAAATTATTACTAAAGGTCTGGCTGAAAGGAATTCCGCCGGGCCTTATATGAATTTCCGGATGTGCTATAGGGATAATGAGACAACCAAAAGGCCTAGCAGCGCCAGTTCTGAGGCATGTTCCTTTTGCACATACTGCCTTAAAAGCCGGGATGATTGTTTTAAATAGTCTCTTACAGAGCTGGAGGATATTCCTAAAATGTTTGCTGCTTCCTCTACTGATTTTCCCTCAAAACGGCAAAGACGGAATACTTTCTGTTTCCGTTCGGGGAGTGTGCTCACAGCGCGTTCCAGTATTTCCAGCTGTTTCTGGTAAAAGTCTTCATCAACAACAGGTGCTTCCATAAGCCTGTCGACTACGGAAGCATCTTCCAGCAGAATGGTGGATTCTTTCAGCTTTTTTTTCAGAAAGGAGAGCGACTTATTATAGCTTACCACAAAGAGCCAGCCCGCAACAGATGCCTGTCCTGTAAATTTGTTCCTGTTCTCCCAGAATGCGAGAAAGACATCCTGTAGAATGTCTTCGGCCGATTGCGGTACCTGCACAATCTTTATGATATTGGCATAAACGGACTGATGGTAATTATGATAATAGAAGTCGAAAGCGTCAATATTGCCTTCAGACAAAAGTGTAGCCGCTGCTTGCTCATTAAAGATTGCCCCCATATCGGTCCCCTGAATTCCGGGCAAAAGTAGAATTTGGTGTGGCGCCCTTTTATTATATTATTGTAAACAATTATGGTTGCTGCCGGCTGTGTCATGGTGAGCGGCGTCGAACCATGAAGGGGCTGGCTAAGATGCCGGAAATTTTTGCCCCGCTTCGACGCTCATAAAAAGATAGCCAGATTAACTTAAGTGAAAAAATAGCAGCGGCACAGCAGCGACCTTTGATCCGGAATTAAAACATCGTATCATGACTTCAATGAATTCATCCGCTTTCAGCGTATCCAGCCAGGTTGTTGCCACAGCCAGATCATTACGGAGATTGTATTTTTTGCGTGCCGGTTTTTCCATCGTTTGGATCATACTGGTAGCGGCTTTCGCCAAAACCAATGCCGCTATAGCAACGGCGCTGTTTATTATTTACCCGGCATGGGACGCCCTTGCAACCTATTTTGATATCCGGTCCAACCCCACCACGATCAGCAGGACGCCGCAGTATGTCAATGCGGCCATCAGTGTCTTTACTACTGCTGGTATTATACTGGCCCTGCAAAAAGGTATCCCGCAGACCCTGATCGTCTTCGGCGCCTGGGCCATAGTAACCGGGCTTATACAACTCATCTTAGGCTTGCGCCGACGCAGGCAGCTGGGCGGTCAATGGCCCATGATCATTAGCGGAGGACAGTCCATGCTGGCAGGTGGCGCCTTTATCGCAATGGCGCACGCGCCGGATCAAGGTATTACAACGCTTGCAGGATACGCTGCTTTCGGAGCGTTTTACTTTTTGCTGTCCGCTTTCAGATTGTCTAAGACCGTCAACGTAGTCGGGGCTTAAAGCGTCCGGTAAACGCGGGGCGCGATATACCGTGATGTTCAGGCCTGGTTATTCTTTAATCGTTTCCTGATGCGGCTCAGAGAGGGATTGGTAATACCGAGGAAGGAAGAAATATGATACGCCGGAATACGTTCTATTATATTGGGATGTTCTTCCATTAGCTTGAGAAATCTTTTCTCATGAGAGAAAAACAGAAATGCTTCTGCCCGTGATTGTGCATAGGCAAAAAATGTTTCTGCCAGCACTCTGCCAAACTTTCCCCAATTCGGATTCCGCTCATACAGACTATTAAGATCCCGGTGAGCGATCTGGATGATTTCCGAATCTTCCAGGGCTTCAATATAGTACCAGCAGGGATTTTGCGAGATGAAACTTCTGAAGGAAACGACGAACTGGTTCTCTGAAAAGAAGAATAGATTTTTTTCCTCCTGGGTCGCAGGGTCGCTGTAAAAGATGCGGAAGATGCCTTTTACAACCAGCCCCAGATCGGTGCACACCATACTTTGCATATTGAAGAAATCGCCTTTTGCAATCTTTCGCGGTTTCCAGAAGCTCAGGCTTTCGGCAATATCCTTATCCGATAAGGCGGCAAAACGTTGCAGGTATTGCGTCAGTATTTCATTTTTATTATCCATGCCGGTTGGTTTTAGAGGCAAAATTATATATCGTAGCGGCTTTCCAAGGGGAAAAGGGCCAAAATTCGGAATGACTACGGCGCCAATTTTTAACTTAAGTTAAAATGGACATGAAATTTAAGAAAGCACCGGGGAAAGAGTCTTCCCGGGTATATTCTTTTCCTTTATCTCTGTCTGGTGCTGCGGGCTTTGCATTACCTTTAAGTAAGGAAAGAATAAGTGCACGCTAACCAATAAGATTAAATTGTTAGTTATTAAAATGTTGATCTATAGTAATATGCCTGGTAATGCTGCATTAAAGTTGCTATCTGTTTTTAAGCCCGGGTGCGTTGGCCACAAAAAAACAGCGGAGCATTGTTTTTTTGCCGCCTTTTTTCTTTCTTTTTTGGCGGAGCAAAAAAGAAAAAGATATTGAGACCAAATAAAAAGACAGGTAAAGTGAAGCGTGATAGGTAGTATTTGTAGAAATACAAAGCTTTGTTTCCTCATATCTGGATGGTTACTTAAAATTAAATTTATGGAAGAAAGGATAAGCCTGGAGCACCATTTGGTTGCTATCGCCAGGGCCTATGCGATTGCGATGAACGAAATTGAGAACCGGATCTTTGAGCTGGCCCAAGCGGACAGCAGAGGGCTCAAAGATTATTTCGAAGAATACCGGAAACTGTATCAACCGGTCTTCCTGGAATATGCTACCGGCAAAAAGAGGGTTTATGGCGGTCAGGCCAATAGCTACGGCCGGCCCACCCGTTATGACGGGATCAATGAAGAGACGAACGGGAAGACGACTTTAAAATCGCCAAACAGGGCAGAAGTTCATTTTGAAACCGCCAATGCCTTTCATGCCGAATATCTTTTCGTGCTGTTGAAAGAAGCCGGCGTCTGGAAGATCGATAATGTAAAGTATAAATGGTACCATGCACCTAAGTGGAGCCCATTGACCATGTGAGTTCTGGGAAGGTCCTCTCCTGGATGTACGGGCTCACTTTATTTAATATTATGACCATGAATTGCCCGTTTATCCTATTGGACATTATGGAATACTTGCTTATAAAGCGTCTGCCTGAAAGAAGCTAAGAAAACCTTTTTTTATGAATACCGCTTATGCAAAAACGCCTTGCTTGCTTGTTCGTAATACTGATGGTAAGTCTGCGCCCGGATGCTCAGATCGTTGATCGCGCTCCGACGGGGACAACGAACATTTTACCGGTTGAGGGAGGTGGTATTGAAATGAAAATTGACAGCATTACCCCTTTGAATGAATTAATAGGCCGGTTAAATGACGATTGGAAATTTATTGAAACAGGTAAGGGATATTGGATCGGTTATACCAACGATATGTTTTCAATTGCCTGCAGGGGCGATGGCGCAATTTCGGCCCTGGTACATTTTTTCAAGACAACAACCAAAAGACAAGGAAAGGTAGGTGCTCTTTACACACTGCACCTGATAGGTATTCAACGGAAAATTGCCGGAAGATTTGTAGAACGATTTGTCGATACTAAAGCCAGATCGGCCTTGCTCGGATTACTGAACGAGAAAGATTATGTCTATACTATTGTAGGATTATTAATGAGGAATCCCTGGCCTTCCGATATTCCCCGTTTTTTTGAAATATTAAAAGAGGAAAAGGACGATAAGGTCATTTGGCCTATTGTTAATGCTTTGAACCGGTACCATATCCAAGGAAATCCTGTTAACAGCCTACTACCAGATATTTTAAATCATCTTGAGATAAAGCTTACTATCGAAGATGAGCATACGCTTGAACCCGGTTTTGATTTCAACGCACAAATAAAGGAGGCTTTAAGGGTGTTTCATAACCGCTATCCTGAGATCATCGGGGTAGAAGAAAAGTTGTATGATGAAGATTTGGCCCCACATTATACAATCCAATTATCAAGCGCATTAAGCATCCGGGAACTATTGAGTAGCTTGAATATAGAACCCGGAAGTCCTTTTAATTATAATCAGATCGGATGCAGAGTTCAGTACTATTTAGAAGGCAATAAGCTATACTTCTGTACGATAAAGACTGCTCAAAGCAGGCTGAATCAGTGGTGGGCTAAACTACCGGAAAACGTAAAGAAAAAATTCAAATAGTCTGCACGCCCCACAAATACAGCAGCGCCTCATCTTGCTTTTAATTCTGGATGAAATCAAGCGCGGCGTTTTTATAGACCGGTAGCTGAAGTTTTTGCTTCATCTTGATAAAACTATCGATAGGGCCCTGGGAAGAAAGTGCATTAACCGCCCATGCCGGGATAACGCCGCCAGGATCGACCTGCAGACTATACGAGACCTTTATCCGGTTTTTATCCAGGGGCGAAATGGTCCAGAGTCCAATGGATTGGCTCACCCTGACGATCCCCTTTTTAGGACCGACCCAGCCGGGTATTGCGGGCGCGTTTACCGAAACCTCCTTGCTGATCTTGTCCTGCGATACTTTTACATGAGCCACAAAGTCCCTGTTCTCAAGCGGCCAGGGCAGATTTACCTCCGAATAATAGTAGAGCTCGGCAGGGGAGACCTGCCGCAGCAATACACAGGACTTTGTATGCGATACCCATTGTACCGTAGCGGGTATGTCGAGCAATAAAGTAACCAAAGCAGAAGCCGTTGCATAGAGGACACATTCGACCTTGAGCGCCTTTATTTTGGATCCGGGTACCGCTTTCGAATAGACCTTTATGCCTTCCTTTTCTGTAAGGAACCGCCATTCGGATTGGGCCGACGCCTTCAAGCCGGAGCAAAGCAGCAGGATAAACAGGAAAATAGTATAACGGCGCATTTTTGGAAAGCGAAGTTAACGGGAATCATCCTGATGATCATACGGTTAACATTGATAAGGGTATCAGCACCTTTTATGGCCCATCGTTAAAAGCAGAAATGCGATCAAAGGACAAATTGCTTTTATCCTATAAGAGGCTATGCATAAATCAGGCAGGTAGACTTATTGCATTGCCGGGATAAAATTCCCATTTTTGCGGCCGACCAATAAAACCGGCAGACCTGTTGGCCTGCCTGGAGGTGCCTCGCCACCATGCTTAAAATATATCTCCATGAATCTACGCTACTTCAGGCTGCGGCAATTTTCTTTGCTGAAGCTGGGAATCACTTTTGCTTTTCTGACAAATACCCTGGCTGGTCACGCACAAACGGTCACGGCACAAGTGGGCAATGGCACTACCTCAAGCGCCAATATTCCGTTGACCACGCGTTACGGCTATTCTTATTCTCAACAGATCTATACGGTACCGGATCTCAATGCCGCAGGAGCTATCGCCGGCGCTAATATCCAAAAGGTCCGTTTCTACCTGGAAAGCGGACCAGCAGTTACCAATAGCTCGGATTGGACCGTTTATATAGGTCATTCGTCAAAGACACAGTTTGTAAGCAATACGGATTGGGAGGCTGTAGGTAACCTGACTCAGGTCTTCAGCGGAACGGTTAGCTTCCCGGCAAATGGTAATTGGATGGAAATAGCGCTGACGGCGCCTTTTTCCTGGAACGGTACCGGCAATCTCATTGTAGCAGTAGATGAAAATACGCCCAACTTCACCAGCAACAACAACTTCTGGCGTACAACAAGCACGCTGCAGAACCGTGCTATATACTTCCGGAGCGATGGCATCGATCCCAGCCCTGCATCGCCACCCGCAGCCTCGGGCTTGCTGAGCAGCGCCAATAACATACAGTTCGATTTTGTACAGCAGCCCTGCTCCGGCACGCCTGCACCCGGAGCTACCCTGGCGGCAAGCGGTACAATATGCGAAGGCAATGCCAGCCAGCTTAGCCTGCAAAATAACTATACCGCCTTTTCCGGAATGAGCTACCAGTGGCAGTCTTCTGCAAACGGAACTAACGGCTGGCAGAATATCAATAACGCAACCAATCCTTACTATCAGGCCATGCCGGGTACGACTACCTGGTACCGGGCGCTATTGTCCTGCGGAAGCAATACGGGTAGCTCGACCCCCGTTATAATGACCGTAAATCCGAGACCCAATGTTACTGTGAATGGCGCCAGCATGATTTATTGCACAGGCGCTGCTGCAACGATTACGGCATCCGGCGCAAGCGGCTATAGTTGGGCCCCGGCTACAGGATTGAATACCGACACCGGTGCTACCATACTGGCCACCCCGGCAATGCCATCGGTATATATCGTTACCGGAACAGACGCCAACGGTTGCCAGGATACGGCATCGGTACAGGTTGCTCCTGTCGCTTCCTTCAGGCCCACCGCAATGGTCAGCCCCGCCATAAGCTGCAGCACCGGCACGCCGGTAACTGTGACGGTCGGTAATGCACCTTCTGCAGGCGCTATG
Source organism: Taibaiella koreensis (assembly GCF_003545715.1). Lineage (GTDB taxonomy): Bacteria > Bacteroidota > Bacteroidia > Chitinophagales > Chitinophagaceae > Taibaiella > Taibaiella koreensis. The sequence continues at coordinate 47,402 of NZ_QVNU01000005.1, read as the reverse complement.
CTCTATCAATTGAATGATACCGCGGGTAATGTGATTGTCCCCTGGCAAAGCGCTGCGACATTTGTGTTCACACCTGCAACCGCGGGCAACCTGAAATACCTGTTGCTGGCCCGTGCTTCGGCTTGCAGTCAGGATGCAGATACCGCCACCGTAAACGTGTTCTATGGTTTTTCCGCAAATGTAGGTGTAGTGACCAATTGCTCAGGTACGGGAAATATGCTCGTTGTCGGCGACCCACAGGGCGCCAGCGTGCAGGTCGATACCTGGCAGCAAAGCTTCGGTACAACTGCATTACCTGTAGGTACTACCTTGCAGGGCGGGGCCCTGGTAGCGGACGGCCGTGCCGTGATCACCCCTTCGGCAACTTCGCAAAAGGGGGGTATGACCATCGCCGGCTTTGGTACTGCTAATCCGAAAACGATTGCGCTGAGCTTCCTGCTCACGGCCGACCAGCCCATCAATAACTTCGGTACCGGTGGCGCCGATGGTATCGCCTGGAGTTTCGGAGATGATGCGGGCTTTACTTCTTCTATTACCAATGGCGCCGGCTCCAGACTGCGGCTGGTATTCGACGCGGCCAACAATGGTACAGAAAACGGGAACACTGCCGGTATCTATCTTACCTATGGGTACACGGCCAATACACAGATGGGGCCTGCTTCCACCGGCGTGCTGGCCTATAGCTCCGATATGTCTTGGAAGGTACAGACCGATAAGCCCGTCAGCATCATCATTGATGAGGACAGCAAGCTGACGCTAAGCTATAACGGCAATATTATTTTTAACCACATCCAGCTGCCGCCGGCATTTGCCGCAGCCAACAAATCTCAATGGAAGCACCTGTTCTCGGCCTTTACCGGCGGCGACGCTTTACGGTTTGCCATTGACGAGCTCAGCATCCGGTATACACGCCAGGACTTCGTCTTTGGTCTTAGCCCCGGCGGTTCCGGGCAACTGCCCGCAAGCTGGCAGACGGCCGGTAGCTTTACCAACCTGACCGCTCCCGATTCATTTGATGTCTGGATCGGAGCAACGGACGCTCCGGCAAGCTGTAACAAGCTCCTGGGCACTTACGGGTTCCATTATCCGGTCGCTATATCAAATGTCAGTCATACAGGTCCATCTGCCTGCGGCGTCAACGATGGCACCATAACCCTCGAAGGCCTGATCTCCGGTCTTGCCTATAATGTTGCATATACAAAAGACAACCTGCAAAATGTTTCCGTGGCGATGCCTGCCGATACCCTGGGGCATATTGTCCTCAACAACCTTTCTCCCGGTTTCTACAGCGGGATAGCCGTTTCGCTCGACAGTTGCACCGGTATGGCCGCCGGTCCGGTTATTATACCGGAGATCGAAAGGCCGCTGATCAATGTAGTTGTCAGCGATACCAATAGCGGTTGTGCCACGCCTAATGGCGCTATCTCGGTCTCGTCTACAGGCTTTGTCAACGGTGCTTCTTATGAGATATGGTATAATGGAACATTGCAGGGCAGCCGCCTGCCCGATGGCAACCAGCAGATCAGGATCACCGGCTTACCCACGGGGAATTATGATCAGATTTATGTCGTAAGCCCGCAGCTTTGCCCTTCCGATACGATAACGACGATAACGATGCCGGGTGTATTGCCTCCGGCAGTTATTACAGGACTAAACGTGCTGACAACACCAGGTTGTGCAGGTTCGGGTGGCTCCGTCCGGCTGATGGGAACATTTAACCCCGGCACAGCTCAGATTAATTTCCGGCGGAATGGTATATGGTCCACGGCTGTTGCTGTTCCGGATGCAGGCGGGCTTACCCTATCGGGGCTGACGCCGGCTGTTTACGATAGTATACAGATTGCAGGCAGTTGTGCTTCCAACTATTGGGGCCCGCTTACACTCTCCGGCGCTGCCTCACCTGCAAGCATCGCTACGGGCAGCATAACGAAGGCCGATATCCAGGGCCCTGGCGTATCGGTGGCCTATATCAGCAATAGCTGCGAGCTCATTGCCGGTATTCAGACGACCAATGATAGTCTTGGTGCTGTTACGGTAAAGGTAGGCGTGTTGGATTCGACGATGATACAAGGTGGTCAGCCTTATGTGGGGCGTTATTATGATATCACGGCAGGCAACAATGCCGGTGGTATGGTAACACTTTATTTTAAAGATGCCGAATTCGACCATTATAATACCACGGTTGCGGCAATAGGAAACAGCTTGTTCCCTGCAATAGGTCCGGCAGGTGAAAATCTCCAGATCACTGCTTACCATACCCCAGGTGCCGGTACTGGTCCCCAGGGATACAATACTACAGGTGCTGAGGTGATTGTTCCTTCGGCTATCGTGCACCATACTACCGGCAATTATTGGGAAGTGACCTTCCATACCAATAGCTTTTCCGGCTTTTTTGCGCATACCAACCTGAACGGTAGCCCGCTGCCGGTGCGGCTGGGCGACGTGACAGCGATCAATCTTGGGGTCGTCAACCGTATTGACTGGCATACCACTATGGAGGCGCGGGGAGATATGTTTACGATAGAACGCAGCGCCGATGGCAGACAGTTCTCTGCTATAGGTAGTATCGCTGCGCAGGGTGCGGCCGGCAGCAGCTATCATTTTACAGATGAGGAACCCATAGCCGGACTCAACTATTACCGGATAAAGGTCAGGAATAATGATGGCCGTAGCTTTTACAGCAAAGTGGTGCAGGTACGTATGAGCAACGGGCAGCTCCTGATTACAACGGCTCCCAATCCGGTAAGCGATGAGCTGGCCGTAACGCTGACCGGCAGCCGGAATGGAGGCATGCTCCTACTGATGGATGCCAGCAGCAGGCTTATCGATCGCCGGAACGTCAGCGGCGATGGCCGCACCCTCTTTTCTATGAAAGGCTTGTCACCCGGCCTGTACCTGCTGATATACCGGGAGGGCAGCATAAGCCGGAGGCTTAAGGTGATCAGGCAATAATCATATATAATGTGTTTTTTGGAGGCTGTCACAAAAGGGATAATTTTTGTCCTATTGAACGCAGTCGAAATACGACAAAAATTATTTCTCAAGCCTGTTTACATTTTGACTGCGCTCAATGTGACAGGCTTGAGGCCTTTTGAGACAACCTCTTTTTTGATTTGGCCATCATAAAGCATCGACATTAGCAGAGTGCATCAGCTGGCAGAAGGCCGTAGAGGGACATTCCCTTTGTTAAGCGGAATTTGCCGGTATCTTCGTGCACAGTAAAAAGCGAGCAGCAAGTTGATTATCGCAAACAGTAGTGCGACCGGCCAGTTCAGCCTGGTGATGTTCAGCATTGCCAATGCGAAAATCAGGCTGGCAATAGAGACAAAAGAAAGGAACAAGGCATACAATACCGAAAATAGCGTCGCATGCTTTATGCCGAATGTCCAGCCATAGAAGTAAACCGAACGCAACGGCTCAATTTCCGCCGGGTCTACCCCTGATTGGTATTGCTGCCAGAAATGACGACATTGTTTTAGCATGGCGAAAAGGTTTAAAAGGATAACCAGATTGATCATGCCGCCGAAGATGATGAACTGTAGCAGCGAGATCTGAATTTTCACCAGCGGAAGCTCAAAAAACTGGCCGGCTTCTATCTCGGCCAATTTTTCCTTTGCCGTATTGAGCCTGCTTTGTACTGACCCCAGGTTTTCAAAGGTTGCGCTGTCCAGGTAATGGCTCAGGGCATTCAGGCCTGATTCGCCGATTCGGTCGTCCCCGAATGTCCGCATATCGCGTAATAGCATTTCACTACTAAAGTCCCGGAAAGAAGCAGCACTGTCGGAAAAGGAAAGCGTCTGGCGGAATTCTGCCGAATAAGTGCCTTTCCCTTCAGCCTGGCGTTGCTTGTCCAGGAAAAGCAGCAACAGGGCTGCAGAATCGGCTTTTCCTATCCCTCTGTCGAAGCTATCCAGGTTGATCCCTTTCCCGAATGAAAAGGTGTGCACAAGGGCTTTTAAGGACCGGCGGTCGAGCGATTCGAAACTTTTTCCCGCTTTTTGTGCATAGGCTACGTTACGCAGATCTGCATTATAGCTTGCCAATACCCTGACGCTATAGGAAATGAGCCCTATTGTCGCATCGAGCGTTTTATTAGCAGCGCTACCGGGCAGGGAAGCTTTAAGGCGCATACTCTCCAGGCTGGTTGCAAGACATTGCTGGTACCGGGGTACCGCTTTCTTTTCGAGGTAGGTTTCCAGCGGTCCATTTGTCAGATCATAAAGCACTTTCAGGCTGTCCCAGGGTTGATGAAGGATGGCTGTATTGATATCGACTTCTTTTTTACTTTTTCCTAACTGCAGTTCTTGCTGGAAAAAAGTGACGACAAGGGTCAGGTTGATGACCAAAAGCCAGGTGTTGAGGCTGGATGTCTTTTGCAGGGATGTTTTATACTTATCCTTGATGGCATCTTTTTGTTCTTCTGTCATGATGGTATACCAATTTAGGGGAAACGTTTACATAAGCCATGGACGCATTAGTGCGGCATCTCCAGAGCTGATAATGACTTTCAAATCTGATGATAAAAATAGCAATGGAAGAGGCTGGAAACAAGAGGGGAAATCCTGTATTTGGCTGCGTACATCTACGTGGCCTGAGCCTTTTTTGTATCACCGCTTTTTCAGATCCTTTTCCTATTCCTTCCTCCCTTTCAACCTGGAAATACCTGGTATTATTGCTCCTTATTCACATTCACTGATAGTGTTGGTATGGCTTAACGAAAGGATTGCTGACGCTGAATCCGGCAGATGAAATGATGGTACCAGGGGAAATAGTAACCCATTACCGCATGGCAACGGAAGGAGGATGACCTTACCCTGTGTCATACCCGGAGCGCTGTCGTCCCCGGCTGGTTTGCTACGCGTTCCGGAATGGCCACCGCCGGAGAGTGGGCCTACAAACTACATAGATTTGAGCGCATTCAAAAAATCGTCCCGCTTACGTTGCGATACCGGGATCTGTTGTTTATCGCTCATAGTTACAGTACCGCCGCGTCCACGCTCGTACTGTTGCACGTGTTCGATATTGATCAAATGTCTGTGATGTATCCTCTGGAAGTTGTATTCGTTTAAAATACCTTCAAAAAAGCCCAGCGTGCGGCATACGATCATCTTTTTACCCGTCACAAAGTAAAAGATCGTATAGCAGCCTTCGGCTTCGCACCGGATAATATCGGCAACGGGAACGTACTCATATCCCTGCGCGGTAGGTAATCCGATCCTGGACCTGGTTGCCGGGGGCTGCAGCGATGACAGCAATTTGTCGTAACGTTGGGCTTTCACCTGTTGTTCACAAAGTAGCCGGACCCTGTTCACCGTATGGATCAGCTCATCAATATTAACCGGCTTCAGCAGGTAATCGAAAGCATGCTGTTTAATCGCCTGCAGCGCATAAGTATCGTAAGCGGTTACGAATACGGTATGAAAACCGGGCTTTGGTATCCGCTCAAAAAGGGTAAAACCGTTTTCGATGGGCATATCGATATCCAGCAATACCAGTTGGGGCACATGTTGCTCAATAGCAGGCAGCGCCGCGGCAACAGAAGGAACATCGGCAACGATCGTTACCCCGGGACAGTAGCGTGCCACGAAATTCCTAAGGGTGATCCTGCTGTTTTCTTCGTCATCGATAATTAAGGTTGTCAGCATTGTTTTTATGATTAAAAAGGGGTATGTAAAGAGCAACCAGTGTACCTTCCGGATGGGCGGAAGGCTGTGGCTCATTGACGGTCACTTTTATGGATAGATCATACATCCGGTTCATAGCATCGATGCGCTGGCTGTTCATGCGCATTCCAAAAGAATTATGCCCACGGGTCCTGGTACCCGAAGCATAGCTTATACCCACGCCGTTGTCTTCTATACTGCAAACCAATGCCTCTTCCTGTAACATAAACCGGATCGATAATAAGCCCTTACACGTTTGCAATAGCCGTAAACCATGATTGATCGCATTTTCAACGTAAGGCTGCAACAGCATGGCCGGAATTTGTATGCCTTCGGGCTGAATGCCCGGCTCCATTTCAATCCTGTAAGTAAACATATGCTTAAACCGCATTTGCTCCAGCTCGATATAGATACGCAGCATCGCGAGCTCTTCACTGAGCGGCAGCCAGTGCGACTGGGAATTCTCCAGGGTAAGCCGTATGAACCGTGCAAATGCGGTCATGTAATGGTTGGCTTCCCGTTCGCTGTGCTGGCTGTAGTAAGATTGGATCGCATTAAGGGCATTAAAAATGAAATGGGGATTGATCTGGGCCTTTATCGCTTTCATCTCGAGCTCAGCCAGCTGTTGCCGGTTATGCGCTGCCGCAACGGCCTTTTTGCTTGTGCTTCGGAGATGGGCACGATAAGCCCATGCGATTCCTCCGGCGATCAATAATCCTGTTGTCAGCAGGAATAAGGGATGCCGCCACCAGGGCGGCTGTATGTGCAGAGTAAGCGATGCGGGTTTAAACGACCAGGCGCTATTGGTGCTACGTGCCCAAAGCAACAGGGTATAGGTACCCGGACTTAATGTATTAAAATTGATCGTTCTTGCGGTGGTATATACAGTGTCCTCCGCTCCTCCCAGTAACAGGTATTTGTACAATATAACGGGCTTGCCTGCGAAATGAATAGCGGTATAGGATATTTGTGTGTTTTGTTTCTTATAGGGAAAGGTCATGACTGTTGGGCGGCTATCTGAAAGCACGCTGTCGTTGACGGTCTCGATGTACAGCGCCGGGGGCTTTTCTCCGGTAGTATCCAGGCTATTATATACAACAATGCCTTCGGCTGTAGCCAGGTAAAGTTTTCCGCCCACTTCTATAAAATCATTGATCTTGTTGCCTGTGATCGCACCTGGTAAAGAAACAGGCCGGGCTGTATAATCTCCCTTCAGACCGGGCAGCAGGCGGTACAGGCCTTCTTCGGTACATAACCATACCTGGTTGTCCTTTGCCGTGAATAATTTTTTGCAGAAAACATTATCTCCTTTACCGGCTCGATGCAATTGCACAGGAGGTCCTTCCGGATTCCGTATAAGGAACAAGCCGTTATTACTGGTACCTGCAAATAAATGCCCCTGCTCATTTCGTGTCATACAGGTGATACGGCTTTGCCGGAGCAAGTGGTTAAAACGGTATGGCTGCAGCATCCCTTCTTTATAAAGCGAAAGCCCGCTGGTTCCTCCCAGGCATAACACACCTGTATTGTCCATCGCCATTGCCGTGACCCTTTGTTGCGTTAGCAGGGCTGCAGTGCCCGTTTCGATATTGCAGGCCAGCAATCCTCCTGAAAAACCGGCAAAAAATTGGTCTCCGTTAAGCAAGCCGGCCTTGAACGTATTGCGGTAAAGGCACCGGCGCCTGCTGCTGTGCCGGTCAAGGCTAAACAGTCCCGCATCGCAGCCTATCACCAGCCTGTTCCGGCCCTGGTCATTAAGGAAGAGAATACGATTGGTAAAATCTTTTTCTTCGACGAACAATCGATGTATGCCCTGCCGGTCGATCCGGGTAACATTGCCACGATCGTCGCCTGCGATAAGTCCTCCGGAACTGGCCTGCGTTAAGGTAAGAATATTTTTCCTGTGCAGGCCGGAGCGTTGATCGATAAGCGTCGCATCCGTTTTGGGTTTAAAGTAAACGCCATTGTCCAGTGTAGTCACCCATAAATTGCCTTCCCTGTCTTTCAGGGCCCGGTTGAAATGAGCATCATCCGAGAATGCCTCATCCCTGGCGAAACGTCCGGATGATATCGAATAAAGAAATACGCCTTTGTCTGTACAGCACAACAGTTGGCCGGGCCGGAATGGACTGATCTGGTGTATCCGCGATGGCGCCGCCGTTTTTTTCAATAACCTGGCGCCGCTATCACTTACCTGCCACTGCTCCAGGAAGAAGTGCTCCGCCCGATTTGTATAAAGAAAAAGGTAAGAACCATCATAGAAGCACTCTTCCAGGAGGGATCTTGATATCTGAAACCTGCGGCCGGAATTGAGATGGTATAAATAGGTGTATTTTACCAAATACTCATTATATCCTTCACGAAAATAGTATACGCGACAGGGGCGTTCATCGCCGGTTAAGCTACGGACAGTTATCCCGGGTGGATGGAGCAGCGCCATTCGCTTACCTGCCAGGGCATAGCCGGAGGGCATGGCAAACAAGTCGTCGTACCGGATATCGGCTTCCTCTATTCTCCGGCAAAGAGTGTCATTGGTCCCGTTGTAGACTTTACCGTTCCTAAGGTAGCAGGCTTTGTTGTTAAAGCAGATGAGCCAATAACGATGTTGATCATCTTCCCTTATCCTGAATATTTCCGTATCGGGGAGCCCGTCCCTGATGGAATAATTGCGAAAGGTATTGCCGTCAAACCGGCTGATCCCCTGGTCGGTGCAGAACCATATAAAGCCCTTGCTGTCCTGGTACACGTCATAGATCACATTGCTGGGAAGACCGTCTGCAAGAGTATAGTGGCGCAGGAGCGGCTGGCGCGCCGATAGCGGGTTGCCGGTAAATAAGATAATCGCTAAAAGAAGCCGCTGCAGCGCCATGGAAATCGACTTTATAAGGCAATAATAGAGAAAATGCATATAAAATGCAATGTGTTTTTACCTATGCTTACCGGTGATGTAATCCGATCCGTCAATCCTGTGCACTTATTAGCTGAAAATGCTTACCGGCTTATTGGTACTATGCCGATGACTAAAAAGAGTGGATACTTGCACCGTAAATGATGCCTTCGCTATAAAACAATAGCAGCTCAGGGCAAGCACGCCGAACAATCGCCCCAAGGCGGATGAAAGACAGGGGAGAAATCAAAAAAATAAATTGTCAGATCATGAAAAAAACGAAGATCGTATTGAAGAAAAGATTGTCTCTTGGTAAAAATGAAATTATGAGCCTGAGCGGCATTGAAAGGATGCAGGTAAGGGGAGGAGCGGACACGGGATTGGGCTGCGGTTCCAATGGTTGCAGCTTGGTAGACACGCTTTGTAAAGTGCATATGCCCACCTTTCCTATTCCTGCGAACTGTGTTGTAAAGCCCGTCGACAGCCTTTTCCCCTGTAACCCGGAAGTATCTGTCAATGTTTGCAAGGTGAAGAATCCCGGCTCGGTCTAGGCACGAAGCAAAGTGAGCTTAAGATCTTCTGGAAAGAACACTGAAGATACCGGGTAGCATAAAAAAAGGGAATCCGGATCTGCCGGATTCCCTTTCTGCTGTGAGCACTTTCCGTAGTGCTCCTTGTGTTTGTTCCGTTGACCGGCTAAGGCGCCGACGGTACAATATCTTCATTGGCCGGGGCGATCACCTGGTCGCCTTCCTGCAGTGCACCGTATACCTGCACCAGGTTGCCCGAAACGCTGCCGGCGATCACATTTATCCTGCTGATGTGGTTAGCCACCGATCTGAGCACATACTTTCCCTCCGTTGTGCTTACTACGGCTGTCCGGGGAACGATCAGCCCGTCGGTATCGCCGGCTGTATTGAGGGTTACATCGGCATACATGCCGGGGCTCATCCTACCTTCTTTATTGGGCACATCGATCTCTATCCGCTCATTCCGGTACCGGGTATCGACATTATCCGATCTGCGGCTGATGATGCCGGTCATGGTTTTGCCGGGAAAAGAGCCGAGCGAAAAGGATACGGTATCGTTTTGTTTCAGGGTAGCCGCTTGTGTTTCCGGCACTTCTACCTGCAGGCGCAGCACATCGGTCTGCTTTAGCTCCAGCATGGGTACCCCTTTTTCAGCAGCGCTCACCAGCACGCCGGGATGAATGTTCCGGTCGGTAATTACACCATTGAAGGGAGCCCTCACTTCAAGATAGCCTTGCATAGTCTGCTGCATCTGCCAACTGGCTTGCTCCGCGTGACACACAGCATTATCCGCATCCATTTTGGCTTTGAGCGTCGAAAGATCCAGCGGTGATATGGCGCCGGGCGTGCCCGAAGCCTCGAGCAGGCGCTGGTAATGTTCTTTGTCTATAGCCAGCTCGGCCGCAGCCTTTGCATATTTTTCACGGGCCTGGGCTGCGGACTGAGCCAGCTCCGGGGCTTCCAGCGTCATCAGCAGGTCTCCGGTGCGCACATGGCTGCCGATATCGACATACACTTTCTTTACATAGCCGTTCACTTTCGGGAAAATATTGACTTCCTGGTAGGCGGCCAACTGTGCCGGGAGCCTGAGGCTGGCCGCCAGACCACCTTTGTGCACCGTAGCCAGGGAATAATGCTCCTGTTTTGCTTTATGGGATACAGGCTTTTGTTGCGGGCCCGAGCAGGCTGCAAACAGCAACAGGCCTGGGGCCAATGCGCCGGTGAAATATGATTTCATTTTCAGTGTCATTTTAAATTATCATTTTCGGGTAACAGCGATACCGGTTGGAAGGAAGCTTTTTGCCTTACCCATCCATAAACCAGCGGTACAATAAGCAATGCGGCGAAAGTAGATGCTACCAATCCTCCGATCACGGCGCGGCCAAGAGGCGCGCTCTGATCGCCCGACTCACCCATGCCGCTGGCCATGGGTATCATACCGGCTGTCATAGCCAGGCTCGTCATCAATATGGGACGAAGACGTATTCCCGCTGCAACGGCAGCCGCTTTGAAGGGATCTTTATATTCGAGGCGAAGCGACTCCGCATTGGTCACGATCAGGATCGCATTGGCTACCGATACCCCCACTGCCATGATAATGCCCATATAGGATTGGAGATTGAGCGTAGCTCCTGTAAGCAATAGCAGGAGCATTGCTCCCGCCAGCACCGCGGGTACGGTAGCCAATACGGAAAAGGCTACAGCGAAGGATTGATAATTGGCTGCCAGCAGTAATAGTATTACAACAATGGCGACCAACAGTCCTTTTTGTAGTGCCTCCAGGGTCTCGTTCAGCAAGGAAGACATGCCCTTTATCTCGGTAACCAGCCCTTTGGATGGGGCCCCCATCTTGTCGATCGCCTTTTGTACGGCTTCGGTCGCCGCTCCAAGATCTTTCTTGTAAATATTGGCGCTTACTGTAAGAAAGCGCCTTGGACCTGAACGATCATATTCACCGGGCAAAGTGTCTGTCATGATCTGTGCTACATCCGACAATACCGGCCGGTCCTGTCCTTTGACGAGGGGAATGGACTGCAATTGCTGCACCGAGCTCATCAGGTATTCGGGTACCTGCACCTGCACCTGGTAGGTATAGGCGACCTTACTATCGAGCCACTGGACTTTCTCAGTAAAGCGGCTGGAAGAGGTAGCATCGGTAATGCTGCGGGCCACCTCGTTCAGGCTTAAACCCATCTGGGCCAGCCGGAAACGGTCTACCTGTATCTTTAGCGTCGGAAAATGAAGGGGCTGGGCGATCTGGACATCACGCAGGAAAGGAACCTTTTTTAAGCTGCCGGCAAGCCTTTCTGCATAGTCTTTCAGCGCTTCAAACTGTTTACCGGCGACCCTGATCTCAATGGGCGTAGCAGCGCCCTGCGCCATGATCTTTTCGGTAAGCGCTACGGGCTCGAAGGAAATGCCGACCCCGGGATAATGTTCCCGTATGCTCCGGCGCAAGCGGTCTTTGAAAGCATCTGGGTCCGGCTTATACCCTTCGTCAAGGTTTACCTGCACGAGGGCCTCGTGGGTGCCGCTGTTGAAGATGTAGAGATTGCTGGTACCGTAGCTGCTGGGAATGATACCCACATAAGCCGAACTGATGGCGACCCGTCCTCCACTGATGCTGTCGATGAGCGACAAGATTCCTTTGGTCGTCCGTTCCGTTTGCTCCAGCCGGGTGCCATCAGGCTCGCGGATGCGCAGCTGCAGCTGTCCGTCGTTGGTCTTCGGCAGCAGATCTTTCCCGATAAAGATGAAGCAAAGAGCTGCTATTGCTGTCATGCCCAGCAGGTACAGCATCACGATCGGTCTGCGCCGGCGCATCCGGCGGCTAAGCCCTTCAATAAGCCCTTCTTTCAGGCGTGGAAACAGCTTTTTGTCCGGTTGCTTTTCCTGGTCCTTTTCCCTGTGCCGGTCGATCTCTGCATACTCTTCTTTATCCAGCGCCAGTCCGGCGTGGGCATGGCTCCGGAACAATTCTTCCTTCAGCAGCCAGTTGGCGATCACGGGAACAAGGGTTTGCGCGGCGACAAACGACAGGATCATAGCAAAGCCGATGGACAGCGACAAAGGCAGGAACATGGCGCCCGGCACTCCGTTCATGACGAAAGAAGGTGCAAATACGGCAAGGATGCATAGCAGGATCAACAGCAGGGGGAAAGATATTTCGGAGCAGGCATCCAGTATGGCCTGCCGTTTGGGTTTGCCCATTTCAAGGTGCTGATGAATATTTTCGATCGTTACCGTAGCCTGGTCGACCAATACGCCTATAGCCAGTGCCAGGCCGCTGAGTGTCATGATATTGATCGTTTGTCCGAAGAGGTTCAGGAACAGCAAAGCGCTGAGCACCGATACCGGGATCGTAATGATCACGATAAGGCTGCTGCGCCAGTCTTTCAGGAAGAGCAGCACCATAAGCCCGGTGAGCACAGCGCCCAGCAGACCTTCCGTCGCTAGGCTCTTTACGGCATTGATCACGAATACCGACTGGTCAAAGGCATAGCTGACTTGTACATCGTCGGGAAGCAGGCTGCTCATCTCCGGCAGTTTGGCCTTGAGCGCCTGTACCACGCCCCAGGTGGAAGCATCGGCAGTTTTGACCACAGGGATATATACCGAGCGTTTACCGTTCACTAGTGCATAGTCTACGGTAACGTCGGCGCCATCGGCTACCACGGCTACATCACGTACGAAGACTGTCGCCTGGCCATTGGTAGCTATAGGTATGTCCTCAAAGTCCTTCACCCTTTCTTCCAGGGAATTGACGATGGTCACATACATCAGGTTACCTGACCGGAGATTACCGGAAGGGGTCATGGTGTTGTTCTTTGATATAGCTTCAACCACCTGGTCGGGCGAAACATTGAACTGGCGCAGCTTTGCCGGGTCCACGCTCACGACTACAGAGCGTGAATTGGCGCCAAAGGGCGGTGGGGCCGATAAGCCCTGTACCGTAGCAAACAAAGGCCTGATGCGTGTCGCCGCCAGATCATAGATCTCTTTCAGCGATCTGGTTTTGCTGCTGAATACCAGCTGGCCTACGGGCAGGGAAGAAGCATCGAAGCGGATCACCTGCGGCGGCAGCGCGCCGGGTGGGAAGAATTTGGAAGCCCTGTTTACCTGCAACGCTACCTGGGCCGAGGCTTCCGCCATATTGGTGCTTTCGTAAAAGGAGAGCTTGATGAGCGTAAGCCCCTGCACATTTTTGCTTTCTATATTCTTTATGCCGTTTACATACAGGAACTGGTCCTGCAGCCTTGTGGCAAAGAATCCTTCCATCTGTTGCGGCGACATGCCGCCATACGATTCGATCACATAGATCGTTGGCAGGTTCAGCTTAGGGAAAATGTCTATAGGGATTGTCTTTAAGGCCATCAACGCAAAAAGCAGCAAGCCTGAGAAAAGCACCAGTACAGTAACCGGTCTTTTTAATGCGGTACGTACCATGTTCTTATTTTAAGGATTGGATAAAGGGATCGAGATTGCCGGCTGCGGCCGCCCGGTCCAGCCGGGCGAGGAACCAGTCGGTGAGTATCTGTATCTTGTCGGTTTGCACCTGCCGCAACAAATAGGCTGCGTTGGTAAGGTCCACCAGGTTGCTGATGCCGGCACGGTACTGTGCGAGTTTCTGCTGGTACAATGCGCCGGCCGATTCCAGCTGTACCGGTATTTCCGCTATATTCCGGTCGATCACCGATATAGCTGCTTCTGCTTTGGCCTGCGTGGTCTGGAGTTGCAATTGTTGTTCCTGGAGCGCGTAATCTCCCTCCAGCCATTGATAATGGTTGATCGCCAGCTTATCGCGGCGGTGAATGATATCGGTCAGGTTATAAGTCAGGGCCAGGCCCACACCATAATTAAGGCGGTTGTACACAAGTCCCGAAGTAAGCGTACCGTAGGTATCGTGTGCATCAATGCTGCTGCCTCGCCCCCATAGTCCGCCGACCAGCAGGAGTCGGGGTACATAACTCCTCCGGATCAGGCGCTCCCGGCTCAGCAGGGAAGCCTGTTCTTTCCGGAAGTAGTCAAGCAGCGGATGCGTTTCAACGTCGGGTGTTCCGTATATGGTCCCGGCATTTTGCTGCGTGCCGTATCGCTCAAGGCTGGTATCGATATAGAGGCTTTCGGGCTGTATCCCGGTCAGGTACGACAGTTCTTGTCTGAGCTGCGCAATATCGCCGCTACGGTCGTTGCGGGTTATTCTTGCTTTGGAAAGCTCCGTCCGCATCTGGGCCGTGTCCGATCCTGCCCGGAGGCCGGCCCTGGCCTGCGCCCTGATGATCGTTAGCAAGGTATCATAGCGTGCGACATTGTCCTGCTCTATGGTCTGTTGCTGATAGGCTTTAAGCAGGCTAAAATAAGTGCGTGCCGTTTGCAGGGTCAGGAGGTAGCGTTCGCGCAGCAGGTCGGCGCCGGCAAGTTGTACCCCGGCCTGCGCATTACTGGTCCTGGCCTTATTGAGCCCGAAATTGGCGAGCTCGTACTCGCCGTAAAGCATAGCGATATTGCCGGAAGCGGCCTCGTAATTGTTGCCGGCGCGTATGGCGCCCGAGGTCGAGATCGCGCCGGTAGGGAAATAGGTCCCGGGTTCGCTATTGGCCGTAGCCAGCGAAACCTGGTCCTGTATTTTTATCGAAGGGAGTGCTGTATGCCGGGCATCGGTAACGGCAGCCTGCATGCGGTTTATGACCGCTTGCTTTTGCAGCAGGGCAGGCCGGTTGCTCCGGGCGGCCCGCACAAGATCCTGCAGGCTTGAGATGCTTTGTGCGGAGGCCCTGCTCCACAGCAGCAATCCGATGCCGGCTACCATACAGCACTTCCATGCAGGGGAAGCGTGCATAAGGGGTTTTTAGGAAAAAGAAATGAAAATGATTATTGTCCGGATCAGGCAACAACCGGTGGACCACGCATCGTATGTGCCAGCACCACATTGAAGAGCAGGTAGGTCGTAGGATGGCCTATCCTGGCAGGCTCAGTATATACAATTGCTTCAGGGGAAATCGTGTATTGCCGTCCGGGAAGCGTCATGCATTCTGGCTGAAAACGTTTGTTCGGTCGGAAAACACATTTGTGTGGACTTGCTCCGCCATCGTGCCGGCTAAGGACCAAAGCTTTTCCCATTTTGCTGGCTTCGCTTTTTTGCCAGCAGGCAAAAGAAGCCTGGCTATTGTTGTCTGTTCCCGAAAACAAGATGCCGGACAGCTGTATCACAAATACAGAAAGGTATGCCAGCAGCGCTGAAACCTGTTTCAGGTGCAGGATACAAGCTTGAAATCTGTAGTTGAAGGTCATGGCAGCCAATGAAGAACGCCACAAAAGTAATACGAACCTGGTGGAAGCCAACCCAACCGATTGTTAAGCGCAGATAAAATTTTTCCGGCCGCAGCCCATCATCAGGGTAAGGTGCTTTTATTATCTTTTACGGGCACTTTCCGTATAAGCAGTATGACGCACAATACGCCGGCATAGCATACCAGCGCCGAGATGAGCAGGATGCGGGAATAGACTGCAATGAAGGATTGGTGATAATATTGTCGTACGATGGCTTGCTGTTGCACGGAAAGGATAGCAGGGGCCCGGGCATCGCCAAGGTTGGCTGCTTGTGCCAGGATTGCCACCCGCTCGGCCTTACTGAAGGCGTCGGGCGGCAGCTGACGGGCCAGCGCATGGTTGAAGAGGAGGACGGCCATGGCCCCGAAGACCGCATTGGCAAAGACATTGGAGATGCGCGTGAGGGCGTTGTTGACACCGGACGCCACACCGGAATAGGCATCGCTTACCGATCCCATGACGGTGGCCGTAAGCGGCGCCACTGTAAGCGCCATACCCAAGCCGAACACGAATATACCCGGGAAAAAGCTGGTCCAATAATCCTTTACACCTGCGGTTTGCCCCACAAAGGAAAGCAGCAACAAGCCGGTGCCTGCAATGGCGGGACCGGCGATCAGGAAGGGGCGGGAGCCGTATTTGTCGGCAAGATTGCCGGAAAACCGTGCCAGCAGGATCATCAGCAAGGTAAAAGGTAAAAAGGTAAGCCCCGATTGCAGTTGACTGTAGCCCTGCACCTGCACCAGGTTAAGTCCCAGGAACAGCATACCGGCGCCCAGGCCTGCATAAAGGAAGAAGGTAAGGAGGTTGACGCCGCTAAAGACCCGGTTTGCAAAAAGCTTTAGCGGCATCATCGCATGCCGGCTTTTTTTCTCGATAAAGATAAACGTAATAAAAAGGAGGATACCCGCAACCAGGCTCAGGTATACCTGTGGGTGCGCTAGCCCCAAAGCGGGCATACGCAGAAACCCGAAGGTGAGGAATGCCATGCCCGACGCTATCGCTATGGCGCCGGCTATGTCGATAGCCTTGTCCTCATCTGTTGACCTGACCTCTGTTACATTTTTCCATAAGATCAGCAGTGCCGCGGCGCCGATAGGCAGGTTGATGAAAAAGATATAGCGCCAGAGCCCCGCATCGCCCAGGGCTCCGCCTAAAATAGGTCCGCCCAGGGTAACTGCCGTGGTTACCGAAGACCAGGTACCGATGGCCTTTCCTCTTTCCTGTTCATGTATCGATGAGGAGATCAGCGACAGGCTGCCCGGGATCATGAAGGCGCCGCCCAGCCCCTGCAGCAACCGGAACAGGATGAGCTGGAATACGCTGCCGGCAAAGCCGCAGAGGGCCGAACCGGCAACAAATATGGCTATGCCATACATAAAAACCTTCTTGCGGCCCAGCTTATCGCCCAGCGATCCGCCCACCAGGATAAGCGATGCGAGCATAAGCAGGTAGGCGTTCAGTATCCAGAAAATATCGGTACCGGTAGCGTGGAGACCGCTTTGCAGGGAGGGAAGCACCACGTTGAGCGCGGTACCATCGATAAAGGCCATGGCAGAAGCCATAATGGCGGCGGTCATGATCCAGGCGCCTTCGCGGCTTTTGAGCGCAACGGTCATTGGTCTTGGTTTAGGCCTCCTAAAGTTACGGGACTATTTTTGAATAATATAAAGATACGAGGCCGGTCCACGGTTGTTGACCAGGACCGGCCTTACGTACATTCAGTTATTATTATTCCCCAACCTTCCTTATACCGCTACCCACCACGGTACCGCCCTGCAGCATTTCAAGCTTCATGCCGCCATTTGCCATCATGGTAAACCGCATGGTCCCGTCTGCCCCGTTGGGTCTGAGCGCACTAAATTCGTTATCGGCAACGGGGAAAAAGCGCATATCCCATTCACCGCTTTTGGCATTATAGAATAAGTGACCGTCATGACAGGTGATGATGTGGGCGTCTGCTTTGTCTTGTTCGTCTGCGTAGACGCCGGTAAACTTTTGGATGGCGGCTTCCGGCAGCGCAATCTTTCTCCGGTACTTGCCTGTTACCGGTTTCCCGTCCAGTATCTGGGTAATATTTTCAAAGGGAAAGACGCCTGTTTGCAGGTTTTCAAGAATAATGATCGTCCTGTCTTTGATCATATTATGGGAAATAAGTGATACATAGCCATCCCAATTTCCGGTATGTCCAAAGGAAAATTTCTTTTCGCCTTTGGAGAGGTTAAGTCCGAAGCCATAGGCGATAGCTTCGCCACCAGTAGTTTGGGTTATGGCTGTCATCTCGGCAAACTCGGCCGGAGTAAGCAACGTATGGTTCTTTAATGCAGTAACCCAGCGGTAAAGGTCTTCGACATTGGCATTTACTTTTGCAGCACCTACGATACCATCGGCAAAATAAGCCGTACTGTCAGGGAATGCAGCGTTTTCTGATATCACTTTGGTAAGAGAATACTTGTCCCAGATGTAACCTGTGGCATAATTCTTAATGCTCTGCGGCTGCTGCCGCCGGTTGTAGACGAAGGTATGCCGCATGCCCAGTGGTGTAAAGATGTTCCTAGAAAGGAAATCGCTATAGCTCATGCCGGATACCCGCGCTATGATGCTTGCGAGGAAGACGTAGTTATTGTTGTTGTATTGGTGCCTGCTTTTAGGGGCAAACAAGAGAGTGTCTTTCCTAGCCGCACAATAGCGGATCACATCTTCGTTAGTGGCAATGTGGGCTTCCTGCCGGTTTTTGACGAGGTCTGCAGTGTAGTCGTTGGGAATACCGCTGGTATGCCGCAGCAGGTCGGCGATGGTTACCTTATCCCAGAAGGCCAGCTCGGGCAGGTATTTCGAAACCGGGTCTTCATAACGAAGCTTGCCCTCTCTTTTGAGCAATATGATCGCCATTGCTGTAAAGGGTTTGGAGCAGGAAGCCAGCTCAAATATAGTTTGCGGATCATTGTCGTGATGGCTGCCGGTTTCATTATTGAAGCCATAGCCTTTTTCAAAAATAACCTTCCCTTTTTCGGCTATGAGTACACTGCCGTTGAACTGGTTCTGGGTGTGGAGTAGGGAAAAAATGCTGTCAAGCTGTTTCGCTTGCTTTTCCTGCCGGCCGGAGCAGATCGTGGAAAGAAGGAGGAGTAAAAGCAATAGGAACGGGGTATTTGTCATCTGTTTTTTGATTTGAATTTCAGGATATGACTATCTACCTACAGCAATTGACCTTGTCATAAACCGATACCTAAGGGAAGCTGTCATGAGCATACCTGATGCAATCCCTTTCAGAAATGGTTGCCGGTTCGCAGCCTGATGGTTGATGTCCTTCGCTGGTAAGCGGCCTTGTTGTGACACTGAATTACTGTAAATAAATGGTCGGTTTTTAAAAAATTGGCGATTGGTTTTTTTGAAGTTTAAATACCTGGTATTGTTAGGGTTTAAAATGTACGAATTAATTCGTAGCAAACGTACGATAAATTTCGTACCATCCAAATTTTTTTTGCACCACACTATTTTTTAAAGGAAAGAGAGGGGCTTATGCCGGCAACACTCATGGTTTCTATGGAGTGCTTAAAATAGCGGTTTCCCTTTATTGCCGGCATCTTGTTTTTGTCCGACATTAGTGGTTCGTTCTTTACCGCTGATGAGCATAAATATCGTACCTAAACCCGCTAAACCGAATATGCTAGCCAGAACTTTCCTCTTTGCTGTGGTCCTCCTGTTTGCCGCGCCGGCGGCGATGTATGCCCAGCAGTTCAAACAAAGGCAGCAGGCTTTGTCTGTGGCGATAAAGCAAGCCTACCAAAAGAAAAAGATCACGGAAACAGAATACCAGAAGCTTTCCAGGGAGCAGGAAGAGATCGGCTATGCGATTGAAAGAGCAGAGGGGGATAGCTACCTGACCGCCAAAGAAAAAAATACTATTCATGCCAAGTTGAACCGGGCAGAGAAAAGGCTGCGCAAATACAAGACCAACAGGGAAGTCTACTAAGGCTCCGGAAATGATGATTGCTCCCATCGCAGACCGGGACATACAGCGGCGGCCACTGTATGAAATCTGCAGCGTACTGCTTTAATTTAGCATTTTGGGAAATTCTAATTCCAAAGGTTCAAATTCCAATTGCCCACTGCCAATTACTCATTGCCCACTACCCACTACTCATTGCCCATTGCCAACTGTCCACTGCCCATTACCCACTACTCATTGCCCAATACCCAATACCCAATACCCAACACGACGCCCACCGACGACCCCAATACCCAGGACCGATCTGCTTACTGCTTCTATTGCCCTTTCCTGTCTTTTGCCATGTTATTTTTTGAGTAAAACAATAATCAGCACAGCAAAGACACACTTACCATTTATCACTATTTTTCAACCAAACCAAAAATTATGAACATCAAATTCAATCTTCGCACCATGCGGCTAGGACTGTTGTTTGCTTTTGCCGGGGCTATGCCTGCTGTCGCGCAGGACCTGTCATTTACCGACGCTTATCCTTCCCGCCTGCCCCTTTCCAGGACGGCAAACAATAATAGCAATATGATCATTACCCGCTATTATAGCTCGACTATCGGCACCAGCCGTTCGCTGGATTATCTTATGGCAAGCAATGTAACCGAGAATAAACTCGCTGTGAAACTAACCGCTCTGCGTCACGACGGAACGCTCATATGGAGCAAGGTGTATAAAAGCGAGGTTGTGGGCCAGCAGCGGCGTTGTTTTGCCATAAGCTACAATGCACAGTTCAATAGCTATGTGCTCACCGGATACCAGGCCAACTTAAGGACCAACAGGGACGACCTCTGGCTGATGGAAGTCGATGCGCTGGGTAACGTGATACAAGACTTTAATCTATCGGCCGATAGTATACCCTGCAGCTACTTCCCGGGGCCTGGAGAGATTGGCCTGGGCTCTTTATGCACTTCGTTCCGGTTCCCCAGTTTTTACGGCCTGGATATACTCCAGGTAAAGGCCGATCCCGATAGTACGCAGAATGGCGACTTCGTAGTGACCGGCTTTCTCAGTGACAAACCTTCCGTTACAGAGTATGGGACGGGTAAACGGAGCTTTGTGTGGCGCTTTGCTTTCGACAGGAATCCCGCAGCGCGCTCTCCCATCAAGACCAAATACCTGAAGGTATTCCACGGCACCAATACCAATAGCGACGAGCCCAATACCTTCGATCTTACCTCCGATGTGGAAGAGATACCGGGCCTGGGACTGCTGTTGCTGGGACATAAAGGAGGTCCGCCACGACGCTCGATCGATCTTAATCCGCCGCTGACCCGTCATGCCTACTATGCCCTGATGCACTACAACGGCGGCGGCAGCTCAGTGGTAAGCCCCACTGTTTTTTCTTATGTCTATTCATTCGACGAGAGGGAAGCCAATGTACGAAGTGTGCTGGGTAGCGACGGTTACCTGTACATGCTGGGCTACTATCATCCCAAAAAGGCCTTTACGCTGATGCAGATGAAACCGGCATCGGGCGCCATTGGTTTCCAGAATGTATATTATACCAACAACACTCCGCCACTGCCGGCTTTTAGTATGTACCAAAGCCAGAATGCGCCCGATGAGCTGGTGATCATGGGCTATAGGGTAGGCGACGATAAATCGATGGGAGGCGACTACGTCCATCCTTATACCATTAAAGTGAGCCATTCCGGTACCCTGTTGAGCAATTTCAACCTGGAAAAGATCTATAGCGCCGGCTATTCCGATTATGCGCCCGCAGGTACGGTAGACTACTTCAGGCCTTTTGAGAACGGCAGCCTGCCCATAGCGTCGACACCTAATATAGGCTTCCTCAACCGGCACCCGGAGTATGATGATGCGGCTGTTACCGGCGCCCTGCTGGATACCGTGCCCGCAATATTCCCGCGCTATCACGCTACCGTTTCCGGTTTCCGTTTTGTTACCGATAAAGCAGAGTGTAACCCTTACCAGCAGGTATCGCTTAGCAGCCAGGTGGATCTGACGCCTTCTGCATTCAAGTTTGCGATCAATAACATTAAGTTCGACATTGGGGGAAACAGACCCACTGTGAGAATAGAATCCAGCTACCTTACCTGCAAAGACATTACCACCGGGGAGGCATCCGAGGCCAAGTCCGGATCGGCAAAGATCCCGGCTTCAGATGAAGTCATCAGCATCTATCCCAATCCGGTTACGAACATGTTGCATGTAATGGTAGAAAAGAAAGGAAGATATACCTATAGCATCAGTACCGTAACCGGAACCAAAGTGGCATCGGGTAGCTTCGAAGACCGTGGCGCCATAGCAACCGGAGAGCTTGCAGGAGGTATGTATTTTATCCGGGTCGTTCCGGCAGAAGGCGCGCAGCAGGTGCTGAAGTTCCTGAAGCAATAGCGTGATCCGTATCGTTTTCATAAGTGCATTCCGGAAATCACCGGGCACGGGGTGTGTTGGTGGCTATGTTGAAGATCCCTGGCATAATAGCCAGGGATTTTTGTTGTATGCCGGCAAAAGGGGAAATGGCGACAATTAATCCGGGTTCAGGACTCCTTGCCCGCAAGAGGCAGGGTGAACCAGAAGCGTGAGCCTTTATCTTTGTTGTTTTCCACGCCAATCTCGCCACGATGTCTTTTGATGATCTCCTTGGAAATATAAAGACCGAGGCCCAATCCCGAGAAATTTTTACCGGATTCATCCACGCGGAAAAACCGTTCAAATACCATAGGTAATTTATCGGCAGGGATACCGATCCCTTCGTCTTTAATGGAGATATGTAAATTGTTTTGCCTGGTCTCGGCCCTGAGATAAACAGTGTCAGCATCCGGCGAGTACTTGATCGCATTGGAGATAAGATTGTTCAACACCTGCTCGAGCCTGCTTCTGTCGGCAATCATGTTAATCGAAGTGTCGCCCTGAAGCAGTATTTTGTGGCTGTTCTGAGCACGGTGGTGCTGCTCTATAATATCGTCGAGCATATCCCCCAGGGAGAATTGTTCGGGGTAAAACTTTATTTTACCGGCCTGGATGCTGGACACATCGAGCAGATCGGAGACCAGGAGGACCAACCGGTCCATTTGTCTGGCAGCCTTACCCACAAAGCCTTTTAGCGTATCATCAAGAAATTCTGATCTTTCCAATATCTGGATAATGACCTTCATGCTGGTGAGCGGCGTTTTGAGCTCGTGGCTGGCAATGCTCAGGAACTCATCCTTTTGCCTGACCAGCTCGCGCATTTCTGCAGCACTCTTTTGCGCCCTGCTGCGCGCATTGACCAGGTCTGTAATCTCATGCGCCAGTACAATAACGCCCGATATAGATCCGTCGGGCTCATGCAAAGGCTCATAGATGAACTTGACAAAAAGCTTATCCAATTTCCCTTTGCGCTTTATGGCGATCTCTTTTTCGTTGGTTACATAACGCTCTCCCGTATAATAAACCCTTTGCAGCAAAAGATCGAAGCCCTGGCCCTCCAGTTCGGGCATAGCCTCCATAAGGGGTTTAAAAAGCACCTCCTCCAGCTGCCGGTCCCAGATCCGGAGCACAAGCTCGTTGGCCAGCTCGATAATGAATTGCGGGCCCCGTAAGATAGTAATAGCCATAGGGGCGTTGATGAAAAGCTGTCGTAGTAACTCCCCGGTATGATTGCGCGCTCTGGCGATGCTGATCTGCGAGCGTACTTTAATCAGCAATTCTTTGGCAGAGAAGGGTTTTACCAGATAGTCGTCAGCGCCGGTTTCCAGGCCTTCCATTTTTGCTTCCTCACCCGCTTTTGCCGACAACAGGATGACTGGTAGCCGCAGCTTGTTCACGTCCGAACGTATTTTTTTGACCAGTTGGTGCCCGTCGATATGAGGCATCATGATGTCGCTGATCACCAGGTCGGGCCGTATATCATCCAACTGGTCTATGGCTTCGAGACCATTACCTGCGGTAAACACAGTATAATGATCTTCCAGCAGCCGTCTCAGATAAGCCTGCATGTCGGCATTATCGTCAACCACTAGTATCCGCGTATTTTTATCCGATGGCTCTTTGTCTGCTGGGGTGCTGGTCATGGCCTTGTCGCCACCCAGGAGCGAAGCCGCTTCGTTGATGAATGTCCCTGCCAGGAGTGAATTCCGCCCCTGGTAGCCTACCGCTGTTTCTTCTCTTACATGCTCTGGTGGGAGGTGCTCTTTGCCCGACGGTATCGTAACGGTGAACGTGCTGCCCTTGCCCTCGGTACTGCTGATCCGTATATTTCCTTTATGTATCTTAACGAGTTCATGAATGAGGGACAAGCCAATGCCTGTGCCCTCATGGGTGCGTCCGGCACTGCCCTCAACACGATGAAAACGCTCAAACATACGGGGAAGCTCCGTTTCAGGTATGCCGATGCCGGTATCCTGCACCCGCAGGACAATCATGCTCTCTTTCTCCTGCAAGCTAAGCGTCACACTGCCTTCCATCGTGTACTTGAATGCGTTGGAGAGCAGGTTAAGCACAATCTTCTCCCACATTTCATAGTCGATATACACCGGGAGGCTTACTGTATCGCATTGTACCCGGAAGGCAAGGCCGGCCTTCTCCATCACGGAACGGAAGCCGCTGGCCAGGTCCCGTGTGATGGTCGCGATATCTTCCGGGCAGAACCGTGCTTGTATCCGTCCGGCTTCGATACGGCTAAATTCCAACAAGCTGTTGACCAGCCTCAGCAAGCGTTGCGCATTGCGGTAAATCGCGTCGGCATATGCTCCGAAAAACGGCGGCAGCGCTTCATGTTGTAGCTTGATCAGCTCTTCTACCGGCCCTAGCATGAGGGTCAGCGGCGTTCTGAACTCGTGGCTGACGTTATTAAAAAATGCTGTTTTCGCCCGGTCGATCTCCATCAGCGATTCAATATGCCTGCGCTCTTCTTCAATAGCTCTTACATTGCTGATGCCGGTAGCTATCTGATCGGTGAGCAGCTCAAAAAAGCTGGTATACCGCTCATTGAGCAGCCGGTAAGGGTTCATACCGACTACCAATACGCCATAGGCCTGTTTTTTGCTGCTTTGTGCTATAGGCAGCACAAGCACCTGATGGGGCGGGATGCTCCAGGCGCCACCGGGCAATGAAGCATCCTGTACCGGAATTGTTCTGGCTTTCAGATCGGCGACCACTTCGCCGATCTGAAAGGATGACGCTTCGCCCGGCGAAAGGGCCATTGGAAAAGTACCTTCAGCAAGATTGCCGGTATGCATGGTGCACAGAATCTGCTCCTCGGCCACACGGTAGAGTAAGGCGAAGGGGAAGTCCCAGGGATTATCCTGTATTACTTTTATAGTGCTGTTGTAGATATCTTCATCTGTTTTGCTGTCGATAAAGCCTTTGCTCAGGTCTTTCAGGGTACGGAGCTCCCGGTCGTTGAGTATGCGTTCGGTATCGTCGGTATTGGCGCAGATAATACCTTGCGGCATACCATCGTCGCCGGGTACGGGGCTATAGGAAAACGTATAATAGGTTTCTTCCGGATAACCGTTACGTTCCATGATCAGCAGTAGCGATTCGTCGTAAGTGCCTTCGTTGGTGGTCAGGGCGGTTTCGGCCCTGGGCCCTGCCTGGTCCCATATCTCCCGCCACACTTCCCTGGCCGGCTTCCCCATAGCCCAGGGATGTTTGCCACCCACGATCGACCGGTAAGCCTCATTGTAGATATTGATCAGTTCTTTGCCCCACCATACAAACATGGGTTGCCGTGAGGTAAGGATGATCCGGACACAGGTTTTAAGGCTTTGCGGCCAATATGCCGGATCTCCCAGGGAAGTTTGCTCCCAATCCAGCGTTCGCAAAAGTGCTCCTGTTTCCCCGCCGCCTTTAAGGAAATTCAATCTTGGATCGGTTTTTTTCATGTTGTCTGCCATTGGCTCTGGATAGCGCAGTCTGTACGCAAACTTACTAACCGACAGGGAATAAAGGAAAATAATAAAACGTGCTTTAACGACTGATTGTGAAGACCAAACGCTTTTTGCCGGGTACTTTAACAAATTCCTTTGGATAACATAAAGTGTTCTCATTTGGTTGGAACAATCGGTAAGTTTTGATCATTATATAGCGCGGCAGTCCTGGAGACCGAAACATTTTGCCGCATAGCTTGTTCTTTTTATAAGCACTTTCATTTCACGATTTATAGCTAAAAAAATTATGAGCACAGAAAATTTGCACCATCGCGAGGCGATTGATAAGCTAAAAGCAATGATCGATAAGATCGATATTGGTATGCTTTGCTCCCGGTTGACAGATGACGACTATGTCTACGCAATCCCCATGAGCCGGCAGGAGGTGGACGACGAAGGCAATATCTGGTTCCTGTTCTCTTCGGATAGCGATAGTTTTCAAAACCTTCAGAAAAACGATAAAGTAAGCCTGCTGTTCTCGGATACCAGGGACTACAATTTTTTATCTGTTAATGGCGTGGCGGAAGTATCGCGCGATGAGGCCCGGATAGACAAGTACTGGAACAAAATGATCGCGGCATGGTTTGAGCAAGGCAGGGCAGACCAGCGCATCAGGGTATTGAAGGTGGTTCCGAAGGAAGCGCATTATTGGGACAATAAAACCAATAAGCTGGTCACCATTTTAAAAGTAGCCGTTAGCGCCGTTTCGGGAGCGAAGCTGGATATTGGCCGGGAGGGAGATCTGAATCTGTAAGAAATACATGGGATATTTTACGCTTTTATAAAATACCTTCGCCAGATGAAATCCTTTCTGGTGAAGGCTTTTCGGCGGGTATCAATGGCTGCGTATGGGGGAAAAATCTTCGGGAATTTACCTCTGGCGATGGTATATTTGGATCAATAAGCAGATGTTGCTTACCTTAAAGAAACAGGTGTGGACAGAATAGAAGAGAAGTTGAAGATCTTGGCGGATGCTGCTAAATATGATGTTAGCTGCAGCTCAGGTGGCAGTACACGAAAAAATACCGGTGGTGTAGGCGATGCCTCCGTTTCAGGTATCTGCCATACGTATACAGAAGATGGTCGTTGCGTTTCCCTGCTCAAGATACTGCTGACGAACCATTGCATTTTTGATTGTGCTTTTTGTGTTAGCCGCAAAAGCAACGACATAAAGCGGGCCGCTTTTACCGTAGAGGAGGTAGTGGACCTCACCATGAATTTTTACCGGAGGAATTTTATCGAAGGCTTATTCCTTAGCTCGGGTATTTTTAAGAACGCCGACTTTACTATGGAGCGTTTATTACGCATCGTAAAAAAGCTGCGTACCGAAGAGCGATACAACGGCTATATTCATCTCAAAACGATTCCCGGAGCCAGCGCAGAACTGGTAAAGGAGGCGGGTTTATATGCCGATCGCATGAGCATCAACCTGGAATTGCCTACAGAAGCGGGTCTGAAGATGCTGGCACCGGAAAAGGATCATGAATCCGTCAAAAAGCCCCTGGCGCTGGTCAACGACCAGATAAAGGCGTACCGGGAAGAAGGGGCCTTGTCGCGATATGTGCCTCACTTTGTTCCGGCAGGCCAAAGCACGCAACTGGTCGTGGGCGCTACACCCGAGACGGATTACGAGATCATGAATGTGGCGCAGACATTCTATAAGGATTACCAGCTGAAGCGGGTATATTACAGTGGCTATATACCCATTAACAACAACAACACCTTATTACCATCTGTAGGAACAGCGCCACCCCTGCTGCGGGAAAACCGCCTTTACCAAACCGACTGGCTCCTGCGCTTTTACGATTTCAGGCTGGAAGAGATACTGGATGCTGGTCATACACAGCTTGATCTGGATATTGATCCCAAGCTGAGCTGGGCGCTGCGCCATCCTGAATTTTTTCCGGTAGATATCAATGTAGCGGCATATAAGTCTATTATAAGGATCCCTGGTATCGGCCGGCAGTCGGCGACGAAGATCGTGCAGGCCCGTCAATTCGGCCGGCTTCACGAGTACCAGTTGCGCAAAATGGGTATCGCCTTTAACCGGGCCCGGCATTTTATGCGTTGCGCCGATACGCCCATCACCTTAGGTCATCTTTGTATGGCCAAAGTGAAAAGCCTGATCCTGGAGCAGGCGCATAGTAAATACCAAAATAAAACGCCGGCGCAGCTAAGCCTTTTTTGAGAGATGTATTATGTGTTTGACGGCAGCTATGCCGGTTTCCTTTGTGTGGTATTCGAAAGCTTTGAAAGGAAAGCGTTCGACACTATCCCCATAACGGCAAGTGTTTTCCAAAGCGATTTTTTCCGGGAGCATCGGGAAGTCCTAACCGATGCGATGAAGGCGAAGCGTGTGCAGCAGGGCCTGGCCCGAAGACTGGGGGAGGAGCGCGCCCGCGATTTTTTTCGTGTGTTCCTGTCTGAAGATCCGCAAGCCTGGTTGTCGGCCTATAAGATTATGCTGCAGTTATTCAGGGGCGACACTGGCATCCTCGGCAATTATGGGGATACCGATGTGCTGTACTTCGCGCAAACGCTGAAAAAAGTGGATCGTGAACGCCATCGCTGGAAAGCCTTTACCCGTTTCAGCAAAAGTAACGACGGCCTGTATTTCGCGGTCATTGAGCCGGATTACAACGTGCTGCCGTTGGTGACCGGTTTTTTCCGGAAGCGCTATGCCGACCAGGCCTGGCTGATCTACGATGTAAGCCGCCATTATGGTATCGCTTACGATACCCGTTCCGTGTCGGAGGTACAGATGACGAAGGAGGAGGAGATTGCATTGCCGCAGGTATCGATTACGATCCTGTTAGACGAACGGGATGCCTTTTTTCAGCGGTTATGGCAACAGTATTTCAAGAGTACGAATATCGAGGCCCGCAAAAACCTGAAGCTGCACCTGCAGCACGTGCCCAAACGTTATTGGAAATACCTGCCTGAGAAGCAATAACACCGGGAGTACCTGTCGTTATTTTTTTAAAAGGCTCTTTCAATAAATTCCTGTACATAGCTTTTCTTTCGCTCAGAGATCGGAATTTCAATGCCGTTTACCATTTCGATATAGCCCGCCTTGTAATATTTGCTGATATGGCGGGTATTGACCAGGTAAGATTGATGGCACCTGAGAAAGATATCCTTCGGCAGCAGGGCTTCATATTCCTTGATGACCTTACATACCAACACCGGCTTGTCGTTCTTGAGATGGAAAGTCGTGTATCCTTTGTCGCTTTGGCAGTACAGGATGTCTTCGATATCGACGATCTGGGTATAGCTCAGGCTTTTCAGGGCCAGCCGCTGCAGCGATCCCTTGCCGCCATAGTGGCTGGCGGAGAGCTCCAGCTGTTGCCTGCTGAAACGGTATGCCTCCGATTTGATAAAGCACCGGTGCACCGTATCGGTAAAAACAGCGGTGTCCACAGGTTTCAGCAAATAGGCAAAGGCGCCAAGGTTAAGCGCATCGATGGCATACTGGTTATAAGCAGTGATAAAAATGGTATGAGCATCTGTATCGCTGTCTTTGAATAGCTCAAAGCTGTTGCCGTCTTTGAGCTGTATGTCTGCCAGGATAAGCTCCGGTTTCAGCCGGGGTAGCTCCTGGCGTGCCTTTGCTACGGTATCGCTATAGCCCACCAGCTGCAGGTAAGGAATGTCCTGCACCAGCGACAGGATATGTTTCAGAATATTGGTCTCATCTTCCAGCAGGTATACAGTCATTTCAGATCATTTTAGGCAGTAAGCAAAGGTATGTATAAGTCTACGAGATAGCCTTTCCCTTGCTCCGGGGTATAAGAATACGTTTTGAAATAGGCCACCGTTTTTTCCTGATTGAACAGCACATCCAGCCTTTCCCTGATAATGGCTCCCGATAAAGATTTTTTTTCCGGCCGACCTTGCTCCATCGCGCCGACGCCGTTGTCGCGTACGCTGATATGCAGCGAGCCCTCTTCTTCCGTAAAGGTAATTTGCAGCATTCCTTTGTACTCTATATTCTTGAAACCATGCTCGACCGCATTTTCGACAAAGGGCTGCACCAGCATGGGTGGTATCTGTATTTCTGAGGTGTCGAGGTCTCCGGTATCGATGTTATAGTCAAACACGTTCTCAAAGCGCATCTGTTGTAGCCGTATATAGTGCTCCAGCGCGTTGATCTCTTCGTCTACAGAGATAAGGTCCTGCCGGTTCAGCTCCAGCATATTGCGCATGAGGCTGGAAAAGGTGACCAGGTAAGCGTTGGCTTCCTTCTTTTTGTCGCTGCTGATAAGCCCCTGCATATTGGCCACGGCATTGTAAATAAAATGCGGATCCAGCTGCAGCTGCAAGGCTTTCTGTTCCAGCAGCAGCTTCCTGTTTTCCAGGGATAACTTTTCATTTCTGGCCAGTAGCAGCTTTCTGCGGTAACTATTGTAGATAATGAGCGCCAGGGTGCCCAGCAACAGGCTGGTGGCCAGGAAGATCCAGCGCTGCTGCGTGATCAGCCTCCGGCTGAGCCTGTTGGAGGTTTGCAGCGACGCGATCGCCTGGTCCTTCTTTTCGGTCTCATAGCGTGTTTGCAGCTCCGCTATTTTCCCAGCTTCAATAGTGGCGACATTTCGGCCGAAGATATTAATAGCCGAGTCGAGCGCAATGGCTTGCTTTTTGTAATCGCCCTGCTTCCGGTAGACCTCGGCCAGCCCCTGGTATTCGCCGAAGAGGCTGGCGCCGGGATGTTGCCTGGCCCATTGTATGGCCTCTTCATAGTAGTAGATGGCCGAATCGGGCTGTTGGTTCCGTACAAAGGAGGTAGCCAGGTTATTGAAGGCGTATTTTTTTAAGAGGTTATGCTGTTTCAGGTAGTTGAAAAAAATCCGGGTGCTTGCCACGGCCTGCGCATGTTCCTTTTTGACGGAGTGGAGCTGGCCTTCATAGTCGTAAGTGCGTGCCAGCGCCATACTGTCCCCCAGGCGCAGGGCCAGTTCCCTGGCCTGCTCCAGGTGCTGCTTCATCGCTTGCGCATGTTCTCTTTTTGCCGCAAGCATAAAGGATATATCATGATACCGCTGCTGTATCACGGGGCTTCCATGCAACGGATGGTATTGAAAGTAGCGGTCGGTATAAGCGACGGCCTTGTCTATATTGCCGTTGATATAGTAAGTCTGGGCCAGCAGGTCGTAAAGCAGGTAAACGAAAATGCTCTTTTCTTGCTCCGCCTGCCGTATTACCTTGAGCATGGCGGCTACCTTGTCCGAAGGAACAATGCTTTCTCCGCTGATACCGGCGCTGAAAAGAGCATACTGCTGCAGGCTGTACAGGCCGGGTATAGCGGTATCGGCCTGCATCAGCCGGTAACAATACAGCGCGCTGTCCTTAATCCCGGCCAGCTTGTAGCGCAGGCCTTTGAAATAAGCATAGTAAGGGCCAACCTGCTCCCTGGGTAAGGAAAGAACGCTTTCCACAAGGGCCTTTTGCTTCGACTGATTTAAAGTATCTATCGCGATGATCAGCTCATTGTAGTAGCGGACTAAGGTATCCGGTAGCTTCCCTCTGTCAGCAGGGTGTTCCGGACTGCGGTTGTTGCAGGCGCAGCAGAGCAATAGGCCCAGCCAGAGGAAAATGACGATTGTGAAGCGGTTAAGAAAGGGCACAGTATCTTGGTTTTGTCGCTGTAAAAATAAGCTTTGCCAGGTTCCGGCCATTATAAGCAAGCGATCATAGCAATTGGTTTTTCTGTTCGTCCCAGACCTTATTGGTTTGGGCCAGGTAGCTGTCGAAAGCGTTTTGCTCGCCCGGGGGAAGTGTTTCCCGCAACGATACCGCCTTAATGATCCAATCGGAAAATAACCGGCTAAGCTCAGGAAGCGCTTCTTTATTCTTTACCGTTACGGCAGTGGCCAGCTCGTTATAGTAAATGCCGAATTCTTTAAGATGCTTATTGACGGTGACGCTACCAAAATGGGGCGCCCCGATCTCCGTTTCGGCAAAATAGTTATGGGTGCCGGAAGCGCCGCTTCCGCAGGATACAAGGAGAACAAGTGTTATAACCGGTAGTAGCGGGACAAGGAATCTGGGTTTGGTCATAGTCTGTTTTTTTAAAAGCTAAGGTGTTCCTATAGGGGATAGCTAAAGAACAATATTAGGCCGGATGGGCGGTTTTTCCGGTCGCCAGTTAATATTCACGGGCACTGCGCCGATATCCGTAGCCTTGTTTCAGCAGCAAGGGTTTGTAATAGCGCTTTATCTCGCGTTCAGGAAGCCGGGTATGCTATACAGTGGAATAGCCAGCAACAGTATATTGCAGCAGAGCTTGTCCCATTGCTTGTTCCGGTAAAGCACTATGGCTTCTATACCCAAGTACAGGATGCCGGCGATCAGGAGCACGATAAGAGCGTAGGCGATGCCAATCCCCATAGGATCGGAGCGGCCGTTCAGGATGAGCAGGTAAATAATCGCAAAAAGTAAGGGCGCGGCAATAAGCCTTACCGCCAGGTGCACCATCCAGCTTACAGGGTTCTTCTTCATCTTTAGCCTCCCGGGATGTATTCTCAGGACTTTCAGACATCCCCCGGGGTTTTCAATATTACGACGTCCACGGTTGGCGATACAGGCTATTCGATATTCGCCAGACCGGTGTCAATACCCGTCGTGCCCGGAACAATATAGCGACTAAAGAAAATCTTAAAACGATCGTTACTGCATCAAAAATGCAGTGGCTGCGGGTACTTTTACATTTTACCACCCAAACAGCAATTTTTATGAAAAAGCAACATCTTTCGCAGCGGAAACTGTCCCTGAACAAGAAAATGATCGCACCACTTCATCCCGGCCAACAGCTGCGCGCCGCCGGTGGCGCTACCGACAGCGCTTGTCAGCTGACCAAGGACAAAACGCTTTGCCAGGGTAATACCGACCAGTACGGCTGCACCACCCATTCCCTGGGCATCGCCTGTACCGTGATCTTTTGTGTTTGATCGCAATAAAAAAAGAGGCTGCCTGCTGTTGAGCAGGCAGCTTTTGTATATCCGGTTTTGCTGTAACCGCAGGATGATGTTTACCGGGAAAGCTTTTCTATGGCCACTGCAACAGTAGGCAGGAAGCCAGCCTGGTTGCCCTGGTTGCTTTCGAAAATAAAATCGCGCAGGCTTTGGCCGGGGTAATGATCAAAGTCTCCGACAATTGCCAGCCTGATCTTGTAATTGACGCATTTTTGCAGCAGGGCGCCGGCAAAGCCCGACCTGAGCTCGAAGAACGCCGGTGTGATGTTCCGTTCATAGATGACAAGCCGGTCAGTGCCCTGATAACTCAGGTCCATAAACAGTTGCAGGGCCTCGTCTACATTATCGATCAGGATCCCATCTGCATTGATCTCCGCAATGCTGAAGCCATTCCTTTCGTGGAAAATAATATTCATGAACTAAAAGTAGGCAATTCAAACGGCTGTTTATGCCTTGCGACAAAGGAAAGCAGGTCGGTTGCTCACTACATGGAACAAATCACTTGGATTTCCAAACCAAACCGATTATTTTGTGGTCTTGTCTATTTACCCGGGCAATCAACTCCAGCTGCTACCTGGATACAATTCCCTTTGCTGACCCTGTTGATGGTACACCTGCCCCTGGAAAGGGTGCGGTTGCGGCGTAAATATTATAATCAAGAAAGCGATAAGGATCATGAAAAAAGCGAAAAGGCCTATGAAAAAAAAGTACATGCTTCAATACCTATGGCGGACTGTCTTATGTTGTTGTCTGCTTACAGCCGCTCATAAGAACAGTCAGGCGCAATTCCCGGTTTGTGACAGTATGGTTTATTTCATCTACAACGGCGCCATCTACAACCTGAATACCTATTTGCCCATATCTGCCACCAACCCCATTCTCAATACCTTTCCTCCTCCCGGTGGCATTTCACTTGCGGTAAGTCCCAACCTGAACTCGGCAACAGGCCCTTCTCCCACGTTCTATGCTGTAGTAGGCGCCAATTATGTTTATTATGATGGCACAGCCTGGGTCAATACCGGCCATACTTCGGGTTCGGTCGATATAGGCGGCGGCGGTGGCTATATTTATGGAAAAACCGGCAACCAGATCTTCCGTTACGATGGTACCGGCAACGCAATTATGATCACTACCATACCTGCGGCAGTAAACGTTTTTGATATCGCTGCCGATTGTGAAGGGAATTTTTATGTGCTTGACCTGGGTGGCTCCGCTTTCCTGCGGAAATATAATTCCTCAGGTACGCTGCTGTACGAATGGACTGTGCTGGGCGGGCCGCCTTCCGCGATCTGTTTTTCCCTGTCGGGCAACCAATTGCTTGTAGGCAGCAGTCCCGTATATGCCGGTACAGTGGATCCAACTTCTACAACTGTCAATCTTACCTCCCTGGGTAATATTCCTTCTGCTATCGACTTCGGTGGCTGTCCTTTTACCGGTGCGCCTATCGTAGCCGATACCCTGTATCAGTGTAAGGCCACCGATACGCTTAAAATAAGAGCAAGCGGCGGTGAACCTTATTCGCATGTTGTCCTCAACGGCAGCGCCAGTATCAGCGGCATTGGTCCCGAGTTTTCTGTAGTACCCAATGGCTTTACCACCGTGGTGCTGTACTCTTCCACGCCGGCCTGCGGATCGGGTGGCAATGCGATCGATACGTTCTGGCTCACACCGCCGCCGATTGTGAGCGCCGGCCCCGACGACACTTTATTTGGCTGTGGCAAATACACCGGTACCTTGGACGGAAGCCTTACCGGTACGAGCTCCTGGGTCGATTATGCCGTCAGCTGGACCCCGGCGGGCATCATCTCTTCCGGAGGCACCACAGTACATCCTGTTGTGAATCCAACAGCGGATACGACTTTTAAGATCACTGTGACCACAGATGCGGCGCATGGCGGCTGCACCTTTACCGATTCTGTACGGATCAAAATAAAAGATGAGTCAATATTGCCCGATTACCGGTTCACGCTTCATCCCGGTTGCAACGGCGACACCGTATCTTTTGTCAACACTTCGGTACGCAGCACACACAGCTCCTGGAACTTTGGCGATGGCGTTACCGACACCGTAACATCGCCCCGTCACTTCTATCCCGACCAGGGTAGCTACCAGGTCAAGCTGATCGCCAGCAATTACCTGTGCAAAGACAGCGCTATTAAGATCGTCGACACAAGGCATCCGCTGCAGGCGGCCTTTACGTCCAGCCGCGATACCATATGCCAGGCGGGAACGGTGAGCTTCAGCAATAGCTCTATTGTAACGCTGCAGCCCGCCGGTTATTCCTGGGATTTTGGCGATGGCGGCAGCTCCACGCTACAGAATCCCGCGCACCAGTATATGGTTGCCGGTACCTACCGGGTAAGACTGATTGCCAACGACACCTTGCCTTGCCGCGACACGCTTTATAGCACCATAGTAGTCGATAGCACGCCGCAGCTGGATATTGTCCCGGACCAGTATGATATCTGTACCGGGCAATCGGTGCAGGTAACGGCCCACTATACCCATTCGGGTAATACAGGGCTCGATTGGGATTTTGGCGACAACAGCCCTGCCACCGATATCAATCCTGCCGGGCATGCCTATGAATTGCCGGGAACCTATTTTATTACCCTTAAGGCCAAATACCGCGTATGCGAAGAGCAAAGCGCGCGCGACTCGGTCAATGTGCATCCGCTGCCACTGGTCAACCTGGGGCCCGATACGACGATCTGTCTCGACAATGCGCCGTTCTTCCTTTCTAACCTGGCGCCCCTGGCTCCCGGCGATCAATATCGCTGGAGCACCGGTGATACCGCCCGTGTGCTGCGTATCGCCCACCATGGTACCTACAGCCTCACGGTGACCAATCCTTATGACTGTAACGCAACCGACGCCGTGGTGATAAACAAGGATTGCTATATCGATGTGCCCAATTCCTTTACACCCAACAACGACGGCAATAACGATTACTTCTTCCCCAGGCAGCTGCTGAGCAAGAGCGTGAACGGCTTTACGATGAAGGTCTTCAACCGTTGGGGACAGTCAGTGTTCGAGACATCCAACCGCAACGGGCGCGGATGGGATGGTCGGTTCAACGATAAGGAGCAGCCTACAGGCGTTTATATTTACCAGATCAATGTGGTGCTGGCCAACGGCCGTACCGAGCAATATAGCGGCAATGTAACCCTGTTGCGATAGTACACGGCTGGCACCCACTGCCAGTAATAAAAAAAGGTATCCGCTATTGGCTGGGTACCTTTTTGCATTTGTGCAAATTGCTGTAAGTAAATATCGCCGGTTGAGTATGAGATTGGCAATGATAATCGATACAGCGGACTTTAATATTGTTGAAAATATTGTTCAGACTCCCGCCTTTGTAATCATATGAAATCTAGGTTTAGAGAAAGAGACAAATGTTCATCGAGGCAAACGGTAATAAATGAAACAAGTACCAAGGCGAAGTACAGATCACCTTTAGTAAAAGGTAAGTATTAAGCTCGAACAAAAAAATCTGGCCGCAGGTGGTTAACCGCAAAGGTCGCAAAGCTGTACGCAAAGAGCGCAAAGATTTGGCGCGAAATATTTCACCAAGCGATATTCCCTGCTGAAATATTGATTAAGCGCTTTTCATTTTATGAAACCGGGGCGGGAATTGGACTCAGGCAGCTCGATAAGGGGAGACGCGCTATCCTGCTCAGCGCAGCGGTATTATTTCCATATAGGGATAGCCGGTCTGTCCTACAGCCCTGGCCACAGCTTCCTTATCTCCTATGCGATGGATCAGCACTATGTATTCATCGGAGCCGGTATTGATGAGCCCGATCTGGAAGCCGGCCGCACGTAGCGGCGCATCGTAGTCGCTGAAAACACCATCGTAAGAAACGGAGGTCCGTGGCGGATAATCTTCAGGCCGGGGAAGGGAAAGCTGTATCCCGAAGTTGTCGTTGAGGGCCGCGCTGACACGCCATTCCAGGTCTTCGACGGCTGCCCGCCAGTCGAGCCCCATGATAAAATGGATCTGATGATCGTCGAGGTATTCCTGTACATAGTTCAGGGTGGCGCCATAATCTTCGTCCCGGGAAAAATCCTTCAGTTGTTCAAAGAAAGTCAGCAGCTCCGCTTGCCGTGCCTCCGCAACGCAAAGCCGGGTGAGCGCCTGGTAGCCCTCCTTTTCGGCGCCGGGAACCACAGGATAGTTGCTCATCTGTAGCTGGTAAGCTTCTTCCGTTATGCCGGGATTCCGGACCGGCGCCGGCGTCTTGCGCGGAAACCAGGAGCTGCCGGTAAACACATCTTTGCACCAGATATACAGCACCAGACCCGCGATGCTCCATATCCAGTAACGGCCGTCAAGGTGCAGGACAATACCGGTGGCAATAATGCCGGCAAGCAGGATGAAAAGCAGGATAAAATAGATACGTCGGCGCATGGCAGAAGCGATAGCAGGTTTATTTCATTCAAATATAGGGTTTAGGTTAAAAATGGTAGTGCCGCAACGGTATGGCCCGGATGTTTTAACTTGCCTTTATTAGTGGCATCGGCTATGCATTATACAACCTATTTACCCTCCGGCGATCTTGCCGGCTTTATCAAATGTTGCTGGACCCTGGAAGCAGAACAGCAGGAACAACCGCAGCAGCAGGTTATCGTGCCCGATGGCTGCATGGAGATGATCTTTCATTACGGCGACCTGTATCGTCAGTACACGGCCGCAGGCGATAGCTTCCTGCAGCCGCGCTGCTTTGTCTTTGGACAGCTCACAGCGCCTTTGACCATTGAACCAAGCGGTAAGACGGGAATCTTCGCTGTCCGTTTTCAGCCCGACGGGTTCATGCCCTTTTGCACACAGCCGGTGCAGGCGCTCGAAGATAAGGCCGTAGCATTGGACGCACTTTTCGGAAAGGAGGGATCATTACTGGCCGGTTCTGTGCTGGCGGCAGGCACCGCAGCAGCAAGGATAGGACTGGTGGAGCAATTCCTGAGACAGCATATTGCCGACCCGGCCACTATTGACCGGATCGTTAGGGCCACAGCAAGCACGATCCTGGAGCTGGATGGCAGCATGCCTGTTGGCGCGCTGGCCCGGAACCTGGACATCAGCAGGCGCAGCCTTGAGCGCAGGTTTGCCGCTGCTGTCGGCCTTAGCCCCAAGCAGCTATCCAGGATCATAAGGCTGCAGGCCGCGCTACAATTATTGCTTAGAGGACAGGGTAGCAACCTCACCCACCTGGCTTATGACCGGGATTATTACGACCAGGCGCATTTTATCCGCGATTTTAAGGCGTTTACCGGCTATACGCCGAAACAGTTCTATAATGGTCGCCTGGAATTGTCCCGGTTATTCCAGGGGCAGCAATAGCGTCCGTCGCATTTGTACAATTCTGCAGTCAGTGCGTACGATACATTTGTGCTGTAAAATCACCTATATGCATATGAAGCGACAACTCACCCTTTGTTCCGGTATCGCCGCGCTGCTACTCTGCAGCAGCTGGCTGCCCGGTAAACCCGACCCGATGGCAAAAGTATCCTGGCTAACCGGTACCTGGGAAAGCAAGACCAGCAGGGGAAGTCTTTTTGAGGAATGGCTGCGGCTCAACGACAGCACCCTGGCCGGGAGAAGCTATGTGCTCCATGGAAAAGATACGATGGTCCTGGAGACTATAAGGCTATGTCGCGAAGACCGGGAATGGTATTATATTCCGGTCGTAAAGGACCAGAATGAAGGGAAGCCGGTAAAGTTTCGGATGATCAACACGGAGGGTGAAGCACTGGTGTTCGAAAACCCGGAGCACGATTTTCCGCAGGTCATTACTTACCGGAAGACAGGTAAGGATGCACTTATCGCGGAGATATCGGGCAAGGCTAAGGGCAATGCGCGTAAAGAGACTTTCCCTATGAAAAGGATCGCAGGTAATTGATGGCAGACTTTACAGCAGGATGAAGTAAAGCGGGCCGGTAGATGGTCCGCTTTACTGTTGGCTTTGTTACCTACTAGGATTGGCCTGATTGGATGTTGTGGCTATACCGGAAACGCCTACCTGGCCGGTCCGTTGTCGATCAATATAATGCCCAGCTGTACGGCAAACAAAGCCAGGCTTACCCTGCTGCTTACCCGCAGCTTCCTGAACAAGCTGTCCCGGTAGCCTTCCACACTTTTTGGCGTACATTTCATCAGCTTTGCAATACCGATATAAGTAAGGTCGCTGCAGCAATGCTTTAAAAAGCACAGCTCCTTTTCGGTAAGCTGCGCAGTCTTCAGCTTGTGCTCCTGTGCTGCGATCGTCATTTTTTGAAGGAAAAGATCGGAATAATAAATGCCTTTGTCCCTGATGGCGATCAGCGCTTTCTTGATCTCCGTGGGTTCGCAGGATTTGGAAAGATAGCCGTTAACACCGGCGCGTATCATCCTCACGACATATAATTCTTCACTGAAAGTGCTCAGGATCAGCATTTTCATATCGGGCCACTTCTTTTTGATCACCGATACTGTTTCAAAGCCGTTCATTTCGGGCATCTTGATATCCAGCAGGCAGATATCGGGCCACCGATCGCTTTTTTCAAGCTTGGTGATCAGCTCTTTACCGTTGCTGGCTTCGATAATGATGTTTACATCGCCCAGGTAATGCAGGTAGGAGGTAATGCCTTTGCGCACAGCCACATGATCCTCGGCATAAGCCACAAGGACAGGGCTATTCTCATTATTGATCTTCATGGTGTTTTAGGGTTTGGGTTCTATGAAAATAAGACTTTATTTAAAAAATTACAAACGGAATAAACTATTGGTTGTTTTCTATAATTTATGATGTTTTTCTGTGTTTCGTATTGGGCCAATATTTGTTTCCCGCAGGTGCGGCTTTATTTCCGGGTTTGGGGCATGGGTATCCTGGTGTTATTATTTGGTAACGAAAAAATGCTTGAAATATGTTCCCGAAGACTGGGATTTTATTGCGAGCGTTTTTGCCCGTCGTCCCTTTTACCCTTTTTATGGATTCTCTGCCGCAAATGGTCTTTAAGAGAAGGCTGGTGGACAGTAAGCCTTACGGGAGATTTAACAGGTAAAAGCCTGGAAGATTGCTGGCTTTTTCCTGAATGTGGTAACAGGAGTATTCGAGAACTTTACCAGGCAGCTGAATCCGGTAGCGCCGTATAAAGGAAATATCCCGATGATCCCGGAGGCAGGCAGGCGTTTTTAATCTTACCACCAATCACTATGCATTTCTTTACCGATACGGATACTACCGTTATCCAAACCGATGGCTTTGGTCCCCTGACTACCGACCAGTTCCGGATCACGTCAAAGTTCCAGTTTGGCAGCGCCAATAAGGCCTATGGCGTGCTCCGGGGTAATTTTATTGTCCAGCAGCAGGCGACAGATGCCACCAGGGTCAACCTGGCCCTGAAGCCCAATTTTGACGTCTTCTTCGGGTCGCTGAAAGTGCAGTATTTTATATACCGGGGGCTGAACAAAGGCAGCTTTCTCAGTGGTAGCCCTGGGAGCGAGACCATTAATGCAGGAGCTGGTAC
Organism: Taibaiella koreensis; assembly: GCF_003545715.1. Classification (GTDB taxonomy): domain Bacteria; phylum Bacteroidota; class Bacteroidia; order Chitinophagales; family Chitinophagaceae; genus Taibaiella; species Taibaiella koreensis. Next base: position 7,636 of record NZ_QVNU01000005.1, on the reverse strand, counting down.
AGAGCTGCTAACCCGCTTCGTTACCCGCTTCAATGCCGGCAACAGCGCCAACCCACCGGCAAAACCAATGCCTACACCCGAAGCGATCGGTTTCGGCAACCTGGCGGGCAACACCCTGCTGAACGATATTTTCGACAACCGGGAAACACTGAAGGTCTATCAGCTGCTTGAAGGAGAGTGGATAGGGAACTTTGCCAATGGTGGCGGCTTCGAGATCGTGCTGAGCCAGGCCCATGCTTTTAACGACCTGGCTTTCCTGAGACAGGGCGATACGGTGATTGATGTGGGCAGCCTGCCAGCCGGCGATAAGAAACCTGCCAGGGAAGACATACACTATTTTATAGACCCGGCAGCTTTCTACGGACTTTTCTACGACCAGGGCGTTTCCCGGCGGCAGGGTGGCGGGCCCGTAAAAGAGACGGGGGCCAACCTGTACAACAATATCCTGAGCCGCTTCAACCTTAACCTGAACAGGGTATACCTTGACCTGAGGGACGATAATGGCAACAGCTACAATTACGATGGCAACTTCGCCAACCCGCCGGCAGGCGTGATCAAAGTAGCACAAGGAACTACCGATCCTTTGACCGAAGCATCTTATGATACCCAATCCTGGCCGCTGACCTGGTATACGGCTGCACAAAGTGCCGCAGGTGCTTCCAATACGTTGCGGCTGCGCTTGCGCACCATGGCGTCGGACAAGCAGCCTTTGCTGCATATCCCGGTCCCGTCGCTGCTGGATGGGGCGAAAGAAAGCGCTTTTCTGCATGCCGCCGAATTAAAGGATCCGGCCGATGCCAATTGGATGCGCGAGCTGCGCCTGAGCTTTCCAAATGTTGCCACCGGCGGCAGCAAGGCCAATGTGCCCTGCTATATCCGGCTCAATTATTATTACAAGCAACAGGTGGGTATCGATCTGACGGCGCTGCCCGCCGGTCTCATCAGCCGGATACAAGCTTTGCGCAGCGGCAGTCCGCTGTTCGATGCGGTAATGAGCAAGCTGGACCGTATGCAGCAGTTCCCCGTCAGCGTAAATCCCGCGATCAACTCAGAAGGCTTGTTCCGCCCGGGGCTTAATGGCGGCGACATCGAATACAGGGACGAAAGCATAGACGACTATGCCGTGATCGAGGAGTTCTTCCATGCCTACCAGAACCTGGTATTGGAAACGGTGTATGAAAAAGATAAACTGGTCAACCTGGAGTTCGAAGCCAAGGTATTCAATTGCATCGTGCTGCTGCAGGTGGGGCAGGGCATCGGCGGTGTGCCGACGGCTGTTCATGATATGTATGATTTTATGAACCTTACTTACTCACCTATACCCGAGTTGTCCGATATTCAATCGGATAATTTCAGGATCAAGTACCGGCAGGAAGCCGATGCCTTCAGTATAGCATTTCAGAATACAGAGCATACGACCTATAAAGTGAAAAATGAGCAGAATCCTTACGGTATTGAGCAGGCTTACAAAGAATAGCCTGCTGCTGTGGTGCATGGCATCGCCGGCTGTCGTAAGCCGGGCGGCAGAGCAGTGTGCGCAACAAAACCGGGAGGCGTTAAAGGAAGGTATTGTCCGTTTTTTCGGAAAGGAACAACTGGCGCTGATGCAGCGGCGGAGCTTCGGCTTTGTGATCGCTTATGGCGGGCGCAACGGAGCAATGACGGTAACCGTACAGCGACAGGGAAAAGACAAGCACCTCTCGGATACCGTTGCTGCTGTGCTGAAGCATTTCCTGGAGCAGGCCGTGGCGCCGGCGCTTTGCAGGGAGGGCAGGACGAGCATACGGATAAATGAGCGTACTTCCTTTGACGGTATAGCGGCAAAACAACCACCGCTGATCCGCCTTACACCGGCCAATACAGATGTCTGGAACGATACCCTGAAGCTGTATGTGGCGCGTTTCGGGGAGCAATATCCGGAAGATTGCGGGCAGCTGCGCTGTGTGCGTGGCATCAGCTATGCCGTAGCGCCGCTGCAGCAGCCGGTCATTAGCCGGATCTCCTATGCAGGCTGCGATAGCAACGACCGCACGGTGGCTTTTCTATCGCGGTTCCGGGCCTTCCTGGATAGTAAACTAAAGCTGCCTTACCCGGTTACTGCTGAGGGCTGCGTGGTAGATAATTTTTATGATAAGACCATACGCCAGGTTTCCGATGAAGAACGCGTATGGTGTATCGTTAACCGCTTCGGATATATCCGGTATTTCCTTTTTAAGCTACCGGCAACAGTATGCGACTAAACCATTGAAAACATTATGGCATTTACTTTGAAAGATTGCTTTGGCCCGCTTCCGGCGAAGACCAACAATGATCAGAAGCCCGGGAACCTGTCGCAGAACGGATATGTATCGGGTACCGTACCGGGCACGGAGACGCCCTTCGGGTATACGGTTACGGTGAGCTATGTGCAGAACACCGACGATATTATCCTGTATGCAGAAGGTAAGGATATTGAGACCATGGATAGCGGTAAGGTTGCCTACCCGCTCAGCAGCGGCCTGAAAAACCTGGGGCTGTTCAGCAATATGCCGTTTAAGGCCAAAGGCCTGAATATCGGCAGCAGCAGGTTGGCAGGCGTGGGCGTTACGCAGCCGGCAACCTTCAGGGTAGGCTATATCAACGCGCCGGATATCAGGACCGCTTACGGTTACCGCACCTTCCTGCTTTGCCTTAAAAATGACCAGTATACAACACTCGCGGCCCTCACCCACGCCAATTTTGCCCCCGGCACCCGTCGCTATATCAGCCTGGTCCCTGAAAGGGATTATGGCGGGGGAACAGATGTAGACAAGAATTTTACCACCTACTACAAATGCCGCCTGGTGATCACCGGCAAAGGGAAGAACGGGCATGAGGAAACCGTCGCCCCGGCCACTGCGATCTATGTGTACAGCACCGACAAGCTATGTTGGAGCAGCAAAGAATTCAAGACGCTGAACGACATCGTGGTGGGACCTTACCAGCGCAACTACGAGGAAAATATGAGCGTAAGCCGTAAGACCGGTGGCAAGAGCCTGGAGGAGTATTTCCTTGATCTGCCCAAAGCCATGAGCGTAGCGATGAAAACGGTCGTGACGGCTTTTGAAAATGGTCTGACTCCTCTGGCCGACGACGCCAATCTGTATACCAATGCATTGAACCTGGTAAAAACGCAGGGCAAGGCTTTGTTTGATACGGCAGTGGCCAAGTCAAAAGCTGATGCGGGCTCCGGTCACGAAGACCTGGACGATCGCCCTTTCTACTGGGCACGGATCAAAATGAGCGTTAAGTTCAAGGAGAAGATGCAGGGCTTCGGCTACCTGCCGGAAGATAAGCTGGTGAAGCGCCTGCTGCTGCAGTTTGAAGAGTCCAGCCGTAACTATCTTGGTGTTGACTTTACAGCGGCCGCCGGTAAAAAGAAGATATTGGTGACCGGCTTCGATCCGTTCCAGCTGGACAACAACCGGAGGCAGAGCAATCCTTCGGGCTGTGTAGCGCTGAACCTGCATGGTACCACCACGGCGAACGGGCAGGCATATATACAGACCGTTATCGCACCGGTACGCTACGAAGATTTCGACGGCAGCTCCGATCCCCGGGAAGGTTCGGGACTGGGTATTGTTGAACGGTATATAGGACCCTGGATCGATAAGGTGCAGGCGATCATTACCGTGAGCCAGTCGTTGCCGAACGAATACAACATCGATAAGTATGCCACCGTAACCCGTGGCGGCTCGTCGGATAACCAGGGCTTCACCAGGCTGCAGTACAGCCGTGCGATCCCCATCTCCGATCCGAACCTGGAATGGATCATTACTACATTGCCGCCCGCCTTTGAGCTGCCGCCGGCAGCCTATTACTGGAAGTATGCGTATACATTCGGCGAGGAGCGGGACGGATCCGTTCCGGGCCAGGCGCCGGAAGCAGGCCGGAAGATGGAAGCCGGTTCCGGGAGCAACTATTTGTCCAACGAGATATTCTACCGAGTGGCCAGGCTGCGTAAAGAGAAGCGGAATACCTTGCCTACAGGGCATTTTCATATCGCCATGCTGCAGGAAGTAAGCAATGAAGATTTTAGCGGGGCCAAGACCTTTACGATGCTGACCATTGTCAAAAATACCATCAATAATGGCGTTACCGGTGTGCCACAATAGCAGTAGAAGGCGCCTCACGGTGCTGCTTACGCTGCTGCTGGCAGTGCAGGGTTATTGTACCCAGGCCCAAACGATTATCCGGCTGGCATTTGACAGGAGCAAGGCCGGAAACGAGCCGCTGACACTGGTACGACCGTCTGATAGTCAATATGTCCGCATGACGCACCGGGAAGATATGGGCGCTAAATACGGGTTCAGCTACGAGTTGAGGGAAACCATACCGGACGGGCGATACGAGATATACAGGAACGATACCCTGGAGCTGAAAGGAACGATCAGCAAAGGGAAAAAAACGGGCCTGTGGACCCGGTTTTATGGGATTGATGTTGAGACGACGACTTATAAAAACGGGCGCAGGAACGGCGTGCTTAAAGTGTTTGCCCCTGATAAGAAGATGAAAGGGCGGGCTTATTACAAAGATGACCAGATGTTGCTGGGCGAAAATTTTGATAAAAGCGGAGCGGTTACCCGGCGCAGCTACTGGCTGGAAGGGGTAATGGTGAGAGAAGAGGAATACAGCCGGGGTAAACGATCGAAAGCACAGGTAACGTATCGTACACCAGGGACCTTCGGGGAAGAGCAGGGCGTGGGGAAGAAGGCCGGATGGATCATCTATCGCTTTACTGCCGGGACATTTGAAATATTGCTGCAGCAAAATAAACTTATCGCCTGGAGGGTTTACGATAACAAGGGAATATTGCTGACCGAAGAAAAAGGCAGGCCGTAATCACCGGAAGAAGGGGCCGCAGGCAGAAGTACCAATAACAAGAACCGAATAAAACTATGGATTATGGCACAATACCAGACTTATGCCAGCCTGGGCGACCTTATCACCGCAAATGATTTTCCCGAAAGCCTGCGTTTTCTTGGCGACGGCTTGTCGTCTGTTTTGGCAAACATTTACTACCAGAACCTCATTCTCATCAGGAGCGCCGACGGCGCCTCCTTCAGCCTGGAGATCGAGCTGCTGCTGGGACAGAGCGCCGGCGTGGACATACCGGGCACCGGCGGCTTTCGTCTGGTGTTCAATCCCGATCCGGCGCCGGGCTCGCCGCTTTCCATATTGCCCCTGCAGTTTTATTTTTCCCTGGGGATATTAAAGTATGTCAACCTGTTCGATCCCGGTTCGTTCAGCTTTACGCCGCAAAACATCTTTAACCTGGTGCTGAAGATATTCAACATCAACGGTACGGAATTGCTGGGCACGCTGGCAACCAATCTGATCGGGGGCGCCGATCCTCTGACAACCTTTGCCACCCAGGCCAATACACAGGGCGCAGGCATCCCGCTACCGCTGGATCCCGATCCTGAAACGGCAATGGTCGCCATCATTACAGCATTAGAAACCAACGGCCTGTCGCTGCGCCAGATCATTTTCGAAGATTATCTACTGGGCCTTACCGCCGACCTGGAGGCTTTCTGGGGTTCCATCACCGGCCTTTTCGACTCTTTTCTGCATGCCGACCTGGAATCAGAGGTAAAGAAGCTGATTGTTCCCTACCTCTATGCTTCCGTGGCGCTCAGCCTGGGGTTGGAGATACCCCGCTCCGTATTGCTGCCCATGAAGCCCGATGGCAGCGGCGGCTATGAGGTGGAAGAAGATGAGAACATAAAGACCATGCTGATCTTCGATGCCGGCCAGGTCTATTTCGACTCAAGAGAGGGCCGGATAGGCTTTGACGACAATATCCAGCTCAACTTCAGGCCACCTCATGACAAAGCTCAGATCGGCAATACACCGTTGACCATCCATTTTGAAAATGCCCGTTATCGTATGGTCCGCAGGGAAGGGGAAGGCGCAACGTCGGCGTACCATAATGTGATTTCCATTGATGAGGTGGAGATAGGTCTGCCTTCCATCTTCGAGGGCAACAGCGGCAATCCGGCTATTACAGGGCGGAATATCGTGATCGATAGTGAGACCGGTTTTTCCGGCATTATAGGGATCGAAGGCAATGGTAACCTGCAATATACCTTTGTCAATGGTCTTACCATTGAGCTGGTCTCTTTCGACATCACCTTCTTCGAAGGCAGTGTTACCGGCAGCAGTGTTCACGGCACCCTTACCATTCCTTCCTTCCAATACAATCCGCTCAATATCGAGATCACGATCGAAGATGGCTTTTTGATCAAAGTGATGGTACCTTCTACCAGCGGGCTGCCGGTGATCAACAACGATAACCTGCTGATCACGCTGAACGGCCTCGAGTTGGGCCGTATAGATACGGTATGGCGTATCGGATTTGCTGCGCATTTCACTATGAAGCGCGAGCTGCCCCTGCTCACCAAGATCTTCCCCAAGCAATTCGATATCGATCATTTCCTGTTCACCTCCGATGGCGCCACGCTGGAATATGATTTCCACATCGAATGGGCCAGCGGTGCGGTAATCGAAGGCGATAACAATAGTGGTATCACCGCTATTTTTCCGTTGCATGTCGACATCGGGAGCGGGTTGTTCAAAGTAGACAACCTGAAATTGGTGGTGACCACAGAGCCTGGTAATACCGGCATGAACTTCGACGCGCTGCTGCAGGGCGTCAGCTTTTCTGTAGGTCCCTTGTTGGGCAGCGTCGATGGGTTTGGGGCGAGCATCCAGGTAAAGAGCGCCCCCACCGGCGGCAATATCGGTCCCTTCAAAGTAGATCTTGATTTCATTGGGCCGCAAGGCGTGGGTGTGCAGATCAAGAGCAATGTGATCAGCGGCGGCGGCTACCTGTATATCGGCGATGGCGAATACCTGGGCGCCTTAAGTCTCTCGTTCAAGGAAAAGATCGGTATCAATGCCATCGGTATCCTCACGACCAAGCTTCCGGCCGGGCAGAGCGGTTATTCACTGCTGGTGATCCTTACCGTCGATTTTGGTCCTATTCCGTTGGGCATGGGCTTTACGCTCAATGGGCTGGGCGGTATCCTGGGATTACACCGCACGATGAACCCCGATGTGCTGCGTACCGGCATCCGCGATAATACCCTGGATTATATCCTGTTCCCGCAGGACATTATCAGCAATGCCAAAACCATTATCAGTAACATAGGCCAGGCCTTCCCGGTACAAAAGGGACAGTTCCTGATGGGCCCCATGGCCAAGATCGGCTGGGGTACGCCTACTTTGCTCACCATCGAGCTGGGGATTATTGTGGAATTCCCAGAACCCATCCGGCTGGCAATCCTGGGCGTAATTAAAGCCCTGCTGCCGAGCAAGGACAATGCCATCGTGAAGATCCAGGTGAACTTCCTGGGCATTATCGACTTTACCAACAAATACCTGTCGTTCGACGCCTCGTTGTACGACTCCCAGATCCTGACCTTCGGCCTGTTCGGGGATATGGCGCTACGGCTGTACTGGGGCGACAAGCCGGCCTTCCTGCTGTCGGTGGGCGGCTTCCATCCCCGGTTTACCCCGCCGCCACTGAACCTGCCCGAGCTACGGCGGCTCACGCTGGTGCTGGCCAACCAGGACAACCTTAAGATCAGCGTAGAGACCTACTTTGCCGTAACCT
>NZ_QVNU01000004.1 GCF_003545715.1 Taibaiella koreensis | reverse complement strand
TTTTATGGCCATAACCGCCGCGGCCGGAACGTGCTTGCTGCAAGCTGCAGCAGGAGCCGCAACGCGTCTGTGAGAAGGGTATCCCCAGGGATAGCTGAGCGCGCAGCGATCTGAACGGATCCGGCTTCAGCCGCCGTTCAGGCCGCTTCGCGTCCCGACTGGCTTGCCGTGCAAAACGGTTGACAAAGACCGCCGGTCGGAACGCGCTTGCTGCAAGCTGCAGGAGGAGCCGCAACCGGTTTATGAGAAAGATATCGCCAGGGATAACTGAGCGCACAGCGATCTGAACGGATCCAGATTTCTTAAGTACCTGCTAAGGGTTTTCGAAGCAAACTTCATCTTTACTACAGTATGCCGGACCGGTCTATACCTGAATTCCGGAATAAAAGCAGGAAAGACAATGCAATTGTATGCGGATAGTTTTTTATTCCCGTATCATTGCAGTACCTGTCTCCATCCCTTTTTCGTTTTGCATATTTTATTTGTATTTTTATTAGGCACTCTTGTGCCCCGGTATGATGAAGACAAACCTGCTACGTTGCCTGCTTATACTGTTTCTCGTCGTTTGCGTAAAGTTGTTACGGGCCCAGTTGCCTTTGCCGCCGCAACCTGTTTACATACATTACAATTCCTACAATAGCGGCCTGCCTACCGATCTCATTTTTAGAATGATCGCTGATAAGAAGGGTTATATATGGCTGGCTACAGACAGGGGCTTGATGCTTTATAATGGCAAAGTATTCAAGCCTTTTACAACGAAAGGCGCCGAAGATTTCGTGTCGGTATTCCAGACAAGCAAAAATATGCTCTGGTTGTTTGCGCAATCGGGGCGGACGGTCGGCATCGATCTGAATACGCAACGGGCCTTCTGTACCGATAGTGCGTATGGACTTGCTCATCTTGATGTGCCGGTAAAGCCCTACCTGACAGGCTTTGAGGATAATGATACCATTTTCCTGGCTAAGCAGGCCTTTAAGCATATGGTGATAATTGATCCCCGTAAAAGAAAAGGTCAGGTGGAGAAGACAACGCCGTTTACCTTTTCCCGGTGGCTGCTACAGCGGTATCATATCCCGTCGAAGGTGCATGGGGTGGATGTGGGCGCCACTCTCGATTCCGTATTGATCCGGCGTAACAGCAATGGGTTATCGGTACAGGATAGCTTTGTGATCATCGATAACATGATCTTCAGGACACAACCCAATGGGCCTGCAACCTTATGTTTCGACGGATATGATTACGGGATCCGCGACGGCATTATGTCTTTCACCCGCTGGGATGGTGATCTTTATCTGGGAGCACTTGGTGGTATCGGTTTTTGTAAGATCGCCGGCTTTTTTACGATGCCCAGAAGCAAGCAGCAATTGGTATCCCTGCTTCCGGGTGAGACAGTTACCACAGTGATGCAGGATTACCAGCATAATATCTGGGTAAGCACTTATGGCAATGGTCTGTTTTTATTTCCACGTGCTGAAGCTGCTACGTTACACTACAATAAGCTCAACAGTGGTCTGTATGAAGACGATATAAAGTTGATACGGGAATTTCCCGGCGGTATCACGGCCGTCGGCTATAATAATGCCCGATTAGATATGTTTACTGACTCGGGAAAAAACAGGCGCTATACAATACCGGCAAAACAGTTTAAGCGTAGCGTAGTGCATCTGGAACGTATGGCGAACCATTGGCTGCTGTTTTCTCAGACCGAAGCCTTTTGTTCGGACCTGGAAAAAGATGGTGTATTTCCTGACATGTTCCGGGCGAGTCCCGTACGGAAAAGAAACTTTGTGGTGCCGGGTTATAAAAGCGGAAGAATGCTGAATAATATGTTTTATTACGCTTCCAGCAACAACGGCATTATTTCGGTAGATACACATGGTCTTCTGAGCGCTTATCCCAATACCAATACGACCCACGTAAAGAAGAGAGCGCTGCTACCCGTATCCGAAAGCGGTTTTTACATTGGCACGGTGCGTGGCATGTACTACAACAATTCGCAGCTTCCTTACTTACAGGATGCCCAGATCAATAGCCTCGACACCGTGAGCCAGATGCTGCTGATGGCCACCAGCGCCGGCGCTTATGCCCTGCCTTTATCATCTGCAGACAATGGAAAAGGTCTGAGGATGTTGACCCCAAGCCCTTGCTACACCATTAAGCACGATCATGCGCTCACTTATTTGCAGGGTACCGATGAGATGATCATTCTCAGGAATGGTGACTTTTCCACTACGGCTCGCTTTCCTTTTAAAAATTATGCAATCCCTTTCCGGTTGAATGATTTTTACAGCGATAGCCTATACCTGATCCTCGCAGGCAACCGGGGGCTTTTCTATATTCCCAGGTCAAGGATCGGGTTTATGGGCGTGACGCCCCAGGTACATCTGCGATGCTCTCTTTCAGGCTATTCTCCTTCTGATTCTATTTACGAGGGACAGTACCGGAGCGATTTTTCGGCATTGCTTGAGATCGATATACTAGACTACAGTAACCAGGAAAGAGAGATCAGCTACAGGCTGTTGAAGAACGGTGCCGAAATATACCGCCAGAAAGGATTGCAAGACGGCGGCCAGGTCAATTTTCAGCCATCGGGACCAGGCAGCTATCGCGTAGAATTTAAAGTACGATGGCCCGGAGGAAGGCAACGTCTTGTCGCGTACAACCTGGAGCTGGCTCCGCTCTGGTACCAGCAGTGGTGGTGTCTGCCTTTACTGCTGTTGTTATCGCTGCTGGCCTTCGCCTGGAGCATACGTTGGTGGTATACCTATCACTCCAAGAAAGAACAACGCAAGCTGGAGCAAAAATTGTACCTTCAGGAATTGGAATCCCAAAGCCTTTTCGGGCAACTGAAGCCGCATTTTATCTTTAATATCCTGACACCACTGCAAGGCTATTTTATCCGGGAAGACAAAATCAATGGCCTTAACTACCTGAATAATTTTTCCAGCCTGATGCGAGGTATTCTCAATGGCATCAGGGACAAATACAGCACGCTGCAACACGAGATCGACTTCATTGCGCAATATTTGTCGATACAGCAGGAAAGATTTGGCTATTGTTTTCGTTATAACATAAACATCGCACCTTCTATCACAGCAGGCCTGTACGTCATTCCTACTTTGCTGCTACAGCCGGTAGTGGAGAATGCGATAGAGCATGGTATCGATAAAAACGGGACAAGCGGACAGATCGATATTGATGTCAGTGAAACGGATACGACACTGGTAATCACCGTCACAGACAATGGTCGTGGCCTGCCGCCGGATTTTGCTCTGAAAGAGAACCATGCCTTGAAGATCATTACAGAACGAATGTCCTTACTGGAAAAAATGCAAGGCACGGGCCGGTTCACCATTGCTGCGAACACCGGCCTGAAACCGGGAACTACGGCGACCTTTATCCTGGCGAAAGAACATAAGGCCCCGGCTATATCATAACCAAATACAATCTCCAAACATGACTATGCAATTATCCGTATTGATCGTCGATGATGAGCAACATGTCAGAAATACGTTTCTGGAACTGTTGCAGCAGTTTTGCCCCTATGCCGTCGTAAAAGGCGTGGCGTCCAATATCGATGAAGCCCTGGTCCTTATCTACACACAAAAGATCGATGTCGTTTTCCTTGACATTAACCTGGGCAGCAACGATACCGGCTTCGACCTGCTGGACAAGGTACAACGCCCCGATTTCGATGTTGTTTTCGTTACGGGGCATGCAGAGCACGCTTTAAAGGCTTTTGAATATGCGGCCGTCCATTACCTGCTGAAGCCCGTCGACTACCGGTTGCTGATGCAAACGATGGACCGTATCAGACAGAAGAAGGAAACAGCGGCTACTGCAGGCCTGCAGCATCTTAGCCATACCCTCAATCATTCTTTAATGGCGCCGCCGCCCAAGATTGCGCTTTCGGATAGCAATACAACCCGCTTTGTACCGCTGGATGATATTACCTACCTGGAAAGTAAGGGTAGCTATACTATTTTTCACCTCCAGGACAAACAGCGCTATACAAAATCCCGGAACCTGAAATATTTTGAAGATGCCTTGCAGCCATATAAACAGTTTGCACGGGTACACAAATCTTTTATCGTTAACAAAAGACACGTTAAAGCATACCGGAAAAGCAGCCAGGACCTTGAATTTTTTAATGGCGACATTGTACCCATGTCAATTGGCTACAGGACATTTATGGAACAGTCGGGCGACCACTTTATCCTTTGATTTGCCCGGGTTCTTCAATGGAAATGTTAACCAGGATTGCCGGCAGGACGCGCTCTGCATTGTTGCCGGCCGCTAGCTCACGCTGAAGTGATAGCCCTTACCCTTCAGGGTAATGATCTCGACCCCCTGACCCATAGCAAAATAGTCGCGGAGGCGGCGGATGTACACATCAAGGTTGCGGCTGATAAAGTAAGAATCGTCGCCCCATACGATCTGCATCAGCTCCCGCCGGTCTATCGTCGCATTAGGCTGCATGCAGAAAATATTCATGATCTCGGCTTCTCTGTTGGATAGCTTAACGATGCCGGAAGCGCTGCGCAATTCCAGCCGGTCGGGGCTGTAAGTAAAGGAGCCCAGGTGGAATTCTTTTTGTTTATGTTCGATCCTGGGCGACGGCGTCTGCCGGCGAATAGCGATCTGGTTATTGATCCTGATCATTAGCTCTTCCATACTGAAAGGCTTCCTAAGGTAGTCGGTACCGCCTGAGGAGAAGCCTTCCAGCACATCCTTGGTTTGTCCTTTAGCCGTAAGGAAAATAATAGGAAGCGAAGGATAGTGCTTCCTGATCGTATTGCCCAATGTGAAGCCATCGATATAAGGAAGCATTACATCCAGCACGCAGATGTCGGGCCTGAATGCCGGTATCGTTTCCAGTATTTTCAGGCCTTCGCGCTGGTGCAGCACCATATAGCCCTTCAGTTCCATCGTCTCTTTGACAATGTTGGCCAGGTGGTCTTCATCTTCGATATACAATACGCGATAGCTCATGGGGTTGGATTGATGGGTAGGGTGATCACAAAAGTGGCGCCATTGCCGGCATATCTGTCCAGGTTAAGCTGGCCGCCATGCGCCCTGATGATATCGTAGGCGTAACTTAGCCCCAGTCCGTGCCCTTTGACATCATGCCGGTTGCCGGATGGGATACGGAAAAAGCTTTCGAACACTTTGTGCCGGTACTCGTCGGCGATGCCCGGCCCGTTATCGGCAACGGTCAGCCGTAGCCGGTTGCCGTCGATCGCCTGGCTTATCCTCACCTCGTTGCCACCGTATTTCAAGGCATTATCGAGCAGGTTGTAGACGGCGCCCAGCAAATGGACCTTATCGCCTGTAATCGTCGCTTCGGGATTGCCCGGCGTCCATATTACCTTTACTTTCTTTTCTGTGAAAACGGGCTGAAGCGTTTGGACCAGCTCTTCCACAAGGGCTGCAGGTTGCAACGATTCTGTGTCCAGTTGTATTTTACCATTCTGCACCTGGATCACGTTCATGATGCGATCGATAAGGATACTGAGACGGTTCATTTCCCAATGGGCCACATTCAGGTATTTTTTTGCCCTTTCCGGATCTTCGATACCCTCATAGGTAGTCAATGCTTCCAGCGCTACCCTGGTCGTGGCAACCGGTGTTTTAAGCTCGTGAGAGATGTTGCTGATAAAGCTATCCTTTTGAGTATTAAACCGTGCTTGCTGCCGCATGGTACGGTAGGCCAGCAGGAAGGCGCCGCCGATGAGCAATGCCAGCAGCAGGCAGAAGGCGACCTGCGGCGCGATGCCTTTAGCCAGGATAGTATTGTAACCTGTTACCATAAAGGGCACATTAAGGCTATCGTCGGCGCCGTAGTGGAACAATTTGTTTGATGTTGTGATGGTTGTATCCCAATGGACCGATAGCCCCTTTTGCTTTTCGCTCAGCGCTGCCTGGAAGGTTTTTAGCCAAAGCACGCTGTCCGCTGCGGTGCGGATCTCATCGACATGCTTTCTCTGGCTCAGCGCCAGGCGGATCATTTGCCCCAGTACCTCCTGTTCGGGCGTTTCCGCTGAAAGCAGTGGCAGGCTGATGCTTGCCTTGGCCGGCGCATTGGGTAACCGTATAATGGTGGCGCCGTTACTCTTCATTTGTATGTTCATCGGCCGGGCCGGGTCGAGGTGGGGCCGTGTCTTTTGGTCGTTAGTAATGCTTATCGTATAAAACGCGGAAGTATCCTTGCCGCGTCTGGGTATCACATGGCCGAAAGCAACCTGTCCGCCGGGGAGGTTCTTAGCGCTGTCGTTAGATGCCAGGATAAAGGAAAGTGTATTCCTGAATAAGCTGTCGTTGAGGTGCGCTTCTGTAAGGGCAAAGGTCATCTTCACTTCCTGGTCCAGCCTTCCTTGCTGTCCTTTATATTGTGCGCGTAGCCACTGTCCGAGAAAAAGCAGCAGCAGTAGTTCGCCTGCCAGCATTAGCCAGCCGATCGCCTTTAATCGCCTCCCTTGTCTTCCCTGTGGCATGATCGTTTATTTTATACTGCAAAGAAAACAAAAGCCGGGCGCTTCAGCCGGTTTCGTTAACCTAATTTAACCTTATTTGGGTGGCAGTTAACCCGCTTTGCTGCGGGGCGCAGATAGCTTTGTCCCATAAACGACAACAATATGAAAAGACTATTCGCCCTGCCATTGGCTTGTTTGTGTCTCTCTGCCGCCGCCCAGCAAACATCTGGGTTAATCGCCTATGAGCAGACCATCTCCATTGATGTAGGTAAGTCAGAAGGCATACCCGACGCGCTTGCCGAGATGCTGGGAAAACCGCAAAAGACAGAAAAGCTCCTGCATTTTAATACTGGTGCCGCATTGTATGAAAATAAGGAAAAAGGAGATGAAGATAAAGAAGAACTGAGCGAGGGCGATATGAAGATCAGCATATCGAGAACGATGCCGGAGGAGAAAACCTATCTCAATTTAGAAACCAAAGCCCTGATCGAAGAGAAAGACCTCATGGGCCGTAAATTCCTGGTAACGGGTACGTCCAACAATCATCAATGGAAAACGACGGGCAGGCAAAAGAAGATATTGGACCGGGCTTGTATGGAAGCTGTCGCCGGTAAAGGCACAGAAGATTCTATAACGGTATGGTATACGCCCGACATTCCGGTAAGCGCCGGACCTGCAGGCCTCTCCGGCCTACCAGGCATGATACTGGAAGCCAGTATAGGCAAGCATATTCATCTCCTGGCCACCGGTATTGAAGCCGATCCTGGCGGTGGAAAAAGCATTAAAGAGCCTACCAAAGGCAAAAAGATAACAGGAGAAGAGTTTGCGCGGCTCGCCAAAGAAAAAGAGGAGGAAATGAAAAAACAGTACGGAGGAGGCAAAGGACAGGTGATCATTATTAAATAACCGCTGTAAACCATTAACCATGCACAGATTCATAATGATCTGCCTGCTGCTTCTGGTAGGCAGCCTGGCGAGCTATGCCAATTACCGGATTACCGGTAAAGTAAGCGATACAGCGACACAACCGCTGCCCGGCGCTTCCGTTTCGCTGCTGAATCCCCAGGACTCTACAATGGTGGCTTTCGCAATCAGCAATCGCGAAGGCCGATTCCTGATATCCGAAGTCAAGTCAGGGAATTATTTGCTGCAAGTAGCTGTAATGGGTTATTATACCGAATACCGGAGCCTGAGTGTCCCCTTAGAGGGGGAAGACCTGGGTACGGTAGCCTTGAAAGTGAACGATGGCGCGCATACGCTGGGTGAGGTCGTGATCTCTGGCGAAAAAGTGCCGGTCAGGATAAAAGGAGATACGCTGGAATACAACGCCGGATCTTATAAAGTAAAGCCGAATGCGGTTGTGGAAGACCTGTTGCGTAAGCTGCCCGGCGTGCAGGTGGATAAAGAGGGGAACATTAAATCGATGGGTAAAGACGTGAAAAAAGTGCTGGTGGATGGCAAAGAATTTTTTGGCGATGATCCCAAAATGGCGACACGTAACCTGCCGGCTGATGCGGTTGATAAAGTGCAGAGCTTTGAAAAAAAATCTGATGCCAGTCTCTTCTCTGGCGTTGATGATGGCCAAAGAGACCAAACCCTTAACCTTACCCTCAAGGAGGGGAAGAAGACGGGCTATTTTGGAGAGGCCAAGGGTGGGCTGGGCACGCCCGAAAAATATGATGCGGCGCTAAAAGCATTTAAGTTCAGACCCAAAAGCCAGGTAGCCGCTATGGGTATGCTCAACAACATCAATAAATTTGGCTTTACCTTCCAGGATTATCTTGATTTTAATGGCGGCCTTGGCTCTCTGCTGCAAGGCGGCGGCAACATTAACCTCAACAGCAATGAAGCGCCGGTAGACTTTGGCCAGCCGGTGCCCGGGAAAATGAAGTCTGGTGCGGCCGGCCTCAATTACACCCTGGAGCCCTGGACCAACAGCCGTTTAAACTTTAATTATATGGGCAACGGTGTGGACAAATTTCTCGACCAATACGTTTACCGGCGCAACTTCGCACCGGGCGAAAACTTTGAGCAGAACAATAGTAATACCGCCAATGAGCAAAACCTTACCCATCGCCTGAATGCAAGCTGGCGTACAGAGATCGATTCTATACACCAGCTCAGGGTAACGGCCTATGGTAAGCTGGAAACAAACAATGGTGATGGCAAGTCCTTGTCGGAAACCTATCAGGCTGCCCTGTTGCAGAACAGCCTCGACAGTCGCAGCGACAGGACCGGCAACGGTGGCGAGGTGGGTGGCACCCTTGAGCTCACAACAAAGCTGAAGGGAAAATGGCCGGTGCTGAAAACCAACCTGAATGCCGGCTACTCGGGTAGCCATGACCGGAATAGCTGGACCAATACTACTTATCTTGACGGGCAGCAGCTGAACAGTAGCCAATATCGCGATAACCATGGCAAAAAGTGGAACGGCGCTTTTTCTTTTGCGCCTACGCGGTCTCTGGGGAAGAGTTATTACCTCGAGCCGTCGGCAGAAGTGAGCTTCCAAAAAGAATCGCTGAAGAGAGAACAGGGAACACCTGGTAGCAATGAAGGCTTCATCGACTCGCTCAGCCCCTGGTTTTACCGCAATGTATGGCAGCTAACGCCGGGCCTGACGCTCAAGAAGACCACCAAAAAGATACGTTGGTCGGCGGAACTGCAATGGCAGGCGCTCGGACTTAGCCCGTATATGAACGGACAGCAGCTAAGCCAAAGCCATTACGCCTATTGGCTCCCATCGGCCTGGTGGCAGAGGGATTTTTCTATGGGCCAGCGCCTTTCGTTGCAATACAACACCAGTGTTACAGCGCCCGCAGTGCTGCAGCTGATGCCGGTTACCGACTACAGCAACCCGCTATTGCGTGTACGGGGAAGCGCCGGCCTGGCGCCGGAATACGAGCATCATGTCAGTATCAACTACAACCATTTCGATCAGTTCAATATGACTAATTTTTTCGCCGTGCTCGACGGTCGCTATACCCGGAATAAGATCGGGTGGAGTCGCCTGGTACAGCCCGATCTGAGCCAGGACATCACCGCTATCAATACCAGTTATGCCATACAGGCAGCGTTGAGAACGCAGTATGGCCGGCCGGTGAAAAAGATAGGGCTCAATATCACTGCCGGCCTGGAAGAAACCTGGAACAGGACCTTGGGGCCGGTAAATGGCATTGAAAATATTAACAATACCCTGACCCACAAATTGAAGCTTGGCTTCAATAACCTGAAGAGCGATGTATGGGACGTCAGCTGGGGTGGTAGTATAGCCTTGAACCAGTCGTTCTTTTCCCTGAACACCGAGCTCAACAACATTTACTATAACTTCAACGGTTATGCAGAGATCAGCTACCGGCCTACGGTAAACTGGAGCTTTACCTTGTCGGGAGATATTGACCATTATGCAGCGCAAAGTTTTGATAAGCCGGTAACCATTCCCCTGATCAAGGCGGAGATCAGCCGCTATGTTTTTAAAAGCCAACGTGGCACCATCAGCCTTACAGGCTTTGATCTGCTTGACCGCAACAAGTCGGTGCTGCGGACCAGCCAGCTCAATTATCTGCTAGAACAACGCAGCAATACCATTGGCCGATATGGCATGCTTTCCTTTACCTACAAGCTTAATAAAGCCGGCAGCGGTGGACCGTCGATTAACATCAAACAGCGGTAGGCTCAACTTTATGGCTGCCTGTTTGTTTTCAGAGTATAACCAAAAAGCAAACCTGAAATGACAAAGGACCAGCAAAAGAACGAAGACAACCAGCTACACAAGGATAAGGTCGATAGGCGCACGACGCATTTGGATAACGAAGAGATTGAACGTATGCCCGACAGCGGCGACGACTACCGCCTGCCGAGGGACCTGCCCGAACCGGTAGAAGAGCCGGAGTCATACCGTGAAGGCCTGCCGGAAATACAAGAAGAAGATGAGGATGGAGAATTGATTGACGATGACACCGATATTTCCCCTGATGAGATTGCGCTGCTGGAAGAATCGGAGCGGGATACCTCGAGCGACGAATCCAGAGCTTCAGATCTGCTCGACGATACGGATGAAGATGGTGACGAATTGAACGAAGGTCCGGACGAGGACAATGCTTTCGATCTGGGTGAGGACCTTGATATGCCCAATGATGTCAATAACCCCGATATCGACGAAGAGGACGAACGTTTTTAATACCTTACCCATTTTATACCATTAGTGACATTGCTATGTAATGTTTCTAATGGTATTATTGTTTGCAAAATGCCTCCGGCCACATACGTTGTAGAGACGTTGCATGCAACGTCTCTACACAGGCAACGTCTCTACACAAACAATATAATCAACAGCCTGCCTGGCCAAGCAGCCAATAGACGATTACAAAAACAAGTATCGTACCAAGACAACCGCCGCCCCATTTCCAGGCAGCTGCGCCAGCAAGTAATCCTCTGAGCCAATCCATATAAGCGTAGTATTTTAGTTTGAAAGAAAATATTGTATCAAGAACAAAAACCAGAAGCGATAGTTCGGTAAAATGCTGGCAAGAGTGGAAGAAAATAGCTGGGCCGGTTTGTAGGAAGAACAGGCGAACAGATGAAGAAGCGTGGGAGGAAAATATAAATGGAGGTCAAACGACCTCCATTTATATTTATTTTGTAACGATCAGCTTATTCTGTAATGATCAGCGTGATAGGCTCGATGGGAAACCGCGTATGCGATGAGTCGGTATAGGAACCTTTGATATCGAAGAAAAAGGCCGTATCGCCTTGTTTGCTGCGGCTCCTGATCTGGGCGACCCAATCGTCAGTGAGCTTACCACGGGTACTTTCGGTGCCATAATAGTCAGCCATGATACGGGGCCTGCCGGTACTATCTTCATAGACGGCACGCTCGGCATAGGTGAACATAAAGCTAACCACAGGACGCTCATTGTTGGCTGTATCCCTACCCGCAAGCGGATAAGCGATCAGCGAGTCAAACTGCTTTTTGGATATCTTGCCGGTAGCGATCTTTCCACCGGCCAAAAAAGCCTTGCCTTTATACGTTTTTTTACCTGGTTGTGGCTTTTGCGCCGTGCTGGCAACCACGCCCAGGCTGATACCGATAATACCCAATGCAGCTATGTACTTCTTCATAAGGTCATAAAGATAAATAAAATTTACAGTCGCGCTTACCCCCTTTACAGCAAGCTCAGGCTTTCTTCCAGGGTTTTGATCTTCGCTTCGGCATCTGCCTGTTTTTTTCGCTCATTGGCGATCACGTCGGGCTTGGCGTTCTGCACAAATTTTTCGTTGCTCAGTTTTTTATCTACGCTTACGAGGAAGCCTTTCAGGTATTGCAGCTCCTCCTCCATTTTGGTCTTTTGAACGCCGGTATCCACTGCAGCATGACTTTGCAGGTACAGCTTTTCTGTCTGTACCACCAGGGTCATAGCCCCATTCACCGGCGCATTGGTCGCTTCTAGTGTATCGGCATTCACCTGGCGTTGCAATATGTTACCGGCAGCAGTATAAAACATGGTATTGGCCGAATCGACAAAGAGGGAAATCGTATCCTTTGGCTTCAGCTGGTTCTTGTTGCGGGTATCCCTTATCGCTGTGATCAGTTCCTGTAGCAGACGACCTTGCAGCAATACCTGCTCGTTGCGCGCTGCCGCGGCAGGCAACTGCCTTACGATAAGATCGGCCGGCTGCTCGCGCAGCAGGTGAAATACCTCTTCGGTAAGGAAGGGCATAAAGGGATGCAGCAGCTGTAACAAGTCTTCAAATAGCGATAGTGTTTGCTGGTATACTGTAGGATGCATTGGCTCGTTCATGCCGGGCTTCACCCATTCCAGGTACCAGGAGCAGAAATCGTCCCAGATCAGCGAGTAGGTCAGCTTCAGTGCTTCGCTCAGCTTGAAATCGACAAACAAAGTCTCGATCTGTTGCCGCGCTTCGTCGATCCTGGCCTGCATCCAGCCTGTAGCGAAATGATTCAGCGTAGCTGCTTCATCTGTCCGGCTTTCCCACATTTTTACCAGCTTGAGCGCGTTCCATATCTTATTGGAGAAGTTGCGCCCTTGCTCCAGGAAAGCCTCGTCGTACAAGATATCATTACCCGCGGGAGAGGAGATCATTACACTAAAACGCACAATATCGGCGCCATGATCGTCGATCAGCTGCAACAGGTCGGGCGAATTGCCCAACTGCTTGCTCATCTTGCGGCCCTGCTTATCGCGGATCAGCCCGGTGAAATATACCTGGTTAAACGGCTTCTTGCCTTTGAATTCAAAGCCTGCCATTACCATACGCGCAACCCAAAAGAAAATAATGTCGGGAGCAGTAACCAGTGTATTGGTAGGGTAGTAGTAAGCAAGCTCTTTATTGTTACCATCTTCATTCCAGCCGAATACCTCCATTGGCCACAGCCAGGCAGAAAACCAGGTGTCGAGCACATCCGCTTCTTGGCGCAGGTCTTCCATGCTGCCGCCGGGTTGCTGCTGCTGGAATTGTGCCAATGCTTCTGCTGCATTTTCGCCCACATAAATATTGCCCGCTTTATCGTACCAGGCCGGGATACGCTGTCCCCACCAGAGCTGGCGGCTAATGCACCAGTCTTTAATATTGCCCATCCAGTGGCGGTACAGGTTCTTGAACTTCGAAGGGAAAAACCGGATATCATCGTTCATTACCGCTTCCAGGGCCGGTTTCGCCATTTCTTCCATGCTACACCACCACTGCATCGACAGACGGGGCTCGATCACCGCACCGCTCCGTTCCGATACGCCCACCTGGTTGGTATAATCTTCCTGCTTTACAAAATTGCCGGAAGCTTTCAGGTCTTCCACGATCTTCTTACGTACCGCAAAGCGGTCTTCACCAATGTATAGCTGTGCTGCCTCGCTTAAAGTACCATTAGGGTTGAGGGTATCCACGATCTCCAGCTGGTGCTTCTGGCCCAGGTTATAGTCGTTGATATCATGCGCAGGTGTTACTTTCAGCGCGCCGGTACCGAATTCTTTATCGATGTATTCGTCAAATATGATCGGTATCCTGCGGTTGATCAGTGGTACAAAGCAGAATTTGCCCTTCAGGTGGGCATAGCGCTCGTCATCGGGGTGTACACACACAGCCGTATCACCTAGTATCGTCTCCGGACGCACCGTAGCGATAGTGATGTATTCTTCGATGTCGCTATCGATACGGTACTGCACATAAGTGAGCTTAGACTGCGTTTCTTTGTGCAGTACTTCCTCGTCGCTCAGGGCGGTGAGCGCCTGGGGATCCCAGTTGATCATTTTGACGCCGCGATAGATATTGCCTTTACGATGCAATTCCACAAACACCCGCATCACCGCTTTATAATAAGCATCATCCATAGTGAAGTGCGTGCGCTCCCAATCCAGGGAACAGCCCAGCTTTTTGAGCTGCTGCAGGATAATGCCGCCGTACTTCTCTTTCCATTCCCAGGCATATTTCAGGAACTCGTCGCGGCTCAGGGTATTCTTATCAATCCCTTTTTCCCGCAACATACCCACCACTTTGGCTTCGGTAGCGATCGAGGCATGGTCGGTGCCGGGTACCCAGCAGGTGTTGAATCCCTGCATCCTGGCGCGTCGCAGCAAGATGTCCTGCACAGTATTGTTGAGGGCATGGCCCATATGCAACACGCCCGTTACATTGGGCGGCGGCATGACTATAGTATAAGCAGGCCGTTCATCGGGCTCGCTATGAAAATATCCTTTGTCGTTCCAGTAGGTATACCATTTCTGCTCAATGGCCTGCGGTTCGTAGTTCTTGCTCAGTTCCATGTTGAAAATAATGGATGCAAAGGTAGCGATTTGTCGCCAAAAGGGAAAGCAGCCGGGACTTTGCTACATGATAATGAGCTGATATATTTTCAGAACCGGTAACCTGCTTTAAACATCAGCAGGACGAAAGGGACCGTGGTATCGTAATCTTTTTCATCCGTAGCGGTAAAACCCATCTGAAGATCGGCGGCCAGCACCCAATGGCGCTTAATCGTGCAGTTAAGCGAATTGTGGAACAAGAAGCCTGTTCTTACAAAATGGTCCGTCCGTTGCGAATCATAAATAGCGACATGCGTTTGCACCTCGTCTGTCTTACGGGTCAGCAGGTCCAGCGGTATGCCGAAGCCGAAAGCATAACGTACCGGCCCCTTGCTTGAACCAGGATAAAGCTTAAAGCCGAATACCGCTCCGAAACAATTCGTTTTATAATGTTCGGAGTAGGACCACCGGGACTTGCGACGGGTATAGTATACCGGTACGTAAAAGCTGATCCTGTCCATGTCGTCCAGAAAACGCTCGTAGCTGAAACCCAGGCCGGGACCGGTATTGTTGGCCAATGCCGGCATCAGGCAAACAATATTGTCACCGTAATCAGAAGCGGGCTGCGCTTCCTGTCCTCCGGCACGACCGATCCACGCAAAAAGAAGAGGACATAACAATAGCAATGTCGATTTGTAATTCATGGTGTGGTTTTACCAAGATAACGGAACAAAACCTATATAAATTATATCTAGCTGATGTGATGGTGCTTGTTGAACGAATTATCTGTATTTTTGGGTATAAAAAATTACGAGATGAAAAAACTAACCTTATTGCTGGGAGCTACCTTTATCATGGGCGCTACCGCATTTGCGCACGATGGTCATAAAGAAGGTTGCTGCAAGGGAAAGAGCGGGCATTGCACCGGAGAAAAGGCTGCCAAAGAAAAAGGAAGCAATAAAAAGGGAGAGAAAACAGCTACGATCAACGACGCGTCTAAAGCGCCGGTGAAAGAAGCGAAAACAACAAGCGCTCCTAAAAAATCTTAATGATCCGGTAAGCACCGGAGTAAAAAAGCGCAAGAGCCGGAAGCTCTTGCGCTTTTCATTATAGCTTTGACCGTTATTCTCTCACGAGCTTGACTGTATTCCCGGAGCCGTCGGCATAACGCAGCTGCAGGAGATAGATGCCCGTAGCCAGTCCCTTCAGGTCAAGTGTTTTTTCTGTCACTTGCAGGCCTGTATCATGCAGCAATAGCTGTCCGCTAACCGTCGACAGGTTTAGCTGTACTACTGCATTACTTGTTCTTATCGTCACTTTATCCTTTGCCGGGTTGGGAAAAACAGCCACACTGTTCTGTCCATGGCAAGACAGCCGTGTGCTCGCCACAGGGCTGTAAGCAAACGATGCGTCGGCATCCACCATCCGTAGCCTGTAATAATAATCGCCATCCTTAAGTGCCTTGTCCTCGTAACCATAAATGTTACCGTTACCAGAGGAAATGCGTGCTATCATGTCAAACTGAATACCATCGTTGCTACGTTCCAGCTCGAAATGATCGAAGTGACGCTCATTGCTTGTGGTCCATTGCAACGCGATACCACAACCCTTTGGTGATGCTGTAAACGATTGCAGGGTAACCGGCAGCGGCACCACATTGATCGTAATATTGGCCCGGTTTACCTGGAAGAAGACATTGCCGCTGCCTTTTACTTTTACCCTGGCCTTTGTCGATGCGGTAGCAGCAGTGGGAACTGTAATGGCGGCGCCGCCCGTATTGGGCACGGCAGTGGCTAGCGTATAAGGAAAGGTTCTGCCACTATCTACCGACAAAAAGATATCGACATTGGCGGCATTGATAGGTGCGGCCGTTGTATTGGCTACATTCCAGGTTATCGTCTGTGTGGAGCCGGTATTCCAGGTAGCAGCAGTAGCTTGTGAGCTTACCTTGAAGGTATCCGGTCCCAGCGATACCACATTCAGTGTAATGGTATCGGTATCGAAGGAGGCATTGAAGCAGCCCCAGCCCTGATAGATATCGCGGGTGGTGAGGATGAACTTCAGCGTACGGGCAGCGGTAGGCAGGCGCTCTCCTTTATAAAAATAGTTCCCGGCCAGCACATTGTTCATGCTGGGAAGAACCCTGACGGGCGAAGCGGAAGGGTTAAAAGAACGGAAATAGGGCATAGTATTGTCGACTGCATTCCAGGTCTGGCCAAAGCCGCCCAGGTCCCATTCTTCCCAGCAATAATTGAGGGTATCCATGGTAGCATCTGTCACCGCCGGTGCGGTGAGCTCAAAAGGTGTCCACACCGGTATGCTATAGCTTGCGGTAAAATCGGGATATGTATTGGGTATATTGACCGATGCGGTAACCGTAGGGCAAGAGCCGCCTGTAGCGGCATTGCCGATGTAATTAGTAATATTCCTCAGGCTCACGGCATGAAAATAAGCATCGCTATGGGGCTGCAGATCATCGCCGTTGCAGATGCCGGCGTAGGCCATAATGGTCGAGCCGCTGCCCACTTCGAAAGCCATCGTGCTTTCGCCATTACCGCCGCAGTTGCCCTGAGATGAGTTGTAGGTATGGTTGGAGCCAAACTGGTGCCCCATCTCATGCGCCACGAAGTCGATGGCAAAAGGGTCGCCGAAAGGAGACGGCAAACCTGTTTCTCCCTCAGCTTTGGCGCTATTGTTGCACAGAACGCCCAGACCGGCGAGGCCACCACCACCCGTGGTGAACACATGCCCGATGTCGTAGCCCGCGCTGCCGATGCGGCTATCGACGGTCGCCTGATTCTGCGTGAGCAGTGCATTGGGATCATTGTTCGTGTAAGGGTCTGTAGCACCATTAAGAAAGATCAGTGTATCGGTATTACCCACTAAAGTCATGGTTGCAGCGAGCTCACGTTCATACACACCATTTACCCGGTTCATGATAAGCACCATCTGGGCCAGCACGCTGGCTTTGGTAGGTGTGGTTCCGCCTACGGCTGTCGCATACTCGCCGGTACAGGCCAGGGCCAGCCGGTAATTCCGGCGTTGCGTGCCGTAGGTTCGCTGCAGGGCAGTACCTTCCTGCGGGTCCACCGCCGTTCCGGTATCGCCGCCGGTTACACCGCAAGGCATACCCTGGTTTTGTGTATAATCCTTGCGGAAGTAGCACAGGTAATTGCCATCCTCAACATCGCTGTAGGGATCTATGAGATAGGTTTGTGCACCATTGTACACATAAGCATGAAAGCCATCGGGACCCAGGTTAAGCTTGGCCGTTACCCGGCGGTCATCTGTAGCTTCCGCGGTAAAGGTCTTTAGTTCGGGGTATTTTGCAGCCAGGGCAGGCTCCATCATCGGGCTTTGCCATATGCGAAAAGTCCTGCTGCCGCCGTCAGGTGTGGGTAACACAATGGTTGCACCTCTCGCAGGGTCGGTAGACAGCAATAGCAGCTGTTCACGAAGATCAGTGAAGCGCAAGGTATAGGTTTGATAGTGATCCGGCGACAGTCGGCGCATGCCGGCCGGCTTTACGAGATCGGGGTGTACCGGCTGCCAGTATTCCGATATGCCAGCAAACAACGCCTGGGACAAAACGGTAAAGGCTGCAAAAAGCAGGGTAAATTTTCGATGCATACAAAGAGCAGGTTTTATTGGTTGGTATAAAAAAAGCTGATCCCGGTGAAGGATCAGCTCATAAAATTATAAAAAAACTACAAATGAAAAGTTAAGCTTCCATGTACGCTTCTGTAGGCTCGCAGGTACAGATCAGGTTACGGTCGCCGGCTGTGTTGTTTACGCGGGCAACGGAAGGCCAGAACTTGCTGCTTTGTACATAATGCAGCGGGAACGCGGCTGTTTCGCGGCTATAAGCATGGTTCCATTCCGAGCTGATCACAACCTGTTGGGTATGGGGCGCATGCTTGAGCGGATTATCTTTCGCATCGGCGCGGCCTTCTTCGACAGCCCTGATCTCTTCACGTATCGCCAGCAAAGCGTCGCAGAAACGGTCAAGCTCGGCCTTATCTTCACTTTCCGTAGGCTCGATCATTATGGTACCGGCCACGGGAAAACTCATGGTAGGCGCATGGAAGCCATAGTCCATCAGGCGCTTGGCCACATCTTCGGCTTCGATCTCGGCGCTCTTCTTAAACGGACGCAGGTCCACGATAAACTCATGCGCGCAAGTACCGTTTACACCGGAATACAGGATCGGGTAGTCGTTCTGCAGGCGGGCCTTCATATAGTTGGCATTCAGGATCGCATATTCTGTGGCCTGGCGTACACCCACCGGACCCAGCATGCGGATATAGGCATAGCTGATGAGCAAAATGGAAGCCGAGCCGTAAGGCGCAGCCGATACGCCATGCTGCCAGTTATCATTATTATCGGTATCCTTGCCGAACACGTGACCGGGCAGGAAAGGCTTCAGATGCTCTGCTACACAGATGGGACCCATGCCCGGACCACCGCCGCCATGTGGGATAGCGAAAGTCTTGTGCAGGTTCAGGTGGCACACATCGGCGCCGATATAGCCCGGTGCAGTAAGGCCTACCTGGGCGTTCATGTTGGCGCCGTCCATATATACCTGTCCGCCGTTGTCGTGGATAATGGCAATAATATCTTTCACGCTTTCCTCGTAAATACCATAGGTAGAAGGGTAGGTGATCATAATACCGGCCAGGTTGGCGGCGTGCTGCTCGGCCTTGGCCTTCAGGTCTTCCACATCGATATTGCCATTCTCCAGGGCTTTCACTACCACCACCTTATAGCCTACCATTACCGCAGACGCAGGATTGGTGCCGTGCGCCGAAATAGGGATCAGGATCACATTGCGGTGATGATCGCCACGGCTTTCATGGTAGCCCTTGATCGCCAGCAGGCCCGCATACTCACCCGAAGCACCGCTGTTGGGCTGCAGGCTGCAGGCAGCAAAGCCGGTGATTTCGCTCAGGTAAGCCTCCAGTTCGCGTACGATCTGCAGATAACCTTTGGCCTGGTCGGCGGGTGTAAAAGGATGGATCTTGCTCCAGTGGCTCCAGCTCAACGGTATCATTTCCGTAGCAGCATTCAGCTTCATGGTGCAGCTGCCCAGGGATATCATGCTCGTATTCAGGCTCAGGTCCTTGTTCTCCAGGAATTTAATATAGCGCATCATCTGTGTTTCGCTGTGATGCACATTGAACACCTGTTGGGTAAGGAAGGGTGAGGTACGCACCAGCGCCTCGGGTACACCGTCCAGTATATTGTCTTCGTCGGCATCATAGCCTACGGCGCCTTCTACCAGGTTCAGGGCATTAATGATGTCGGCAAGGTCCTGGAAATTGGTGGTCTCGTCCAGCGAGATGCCAATCATATCGCCGCCGGGGAAATAGCGGAAGTTGATATCGGTGGCCAGTGCCTTTTCTTTAATAGCAGCAACTTTATCTGTCCTGATCACTACCGTATCGAAGAAGGAATTGGAAACCAGCTCATGACCTTCGCCCCGGAGCGCGTCGGCCAGCGCCTGCGTCAGTACATTTACCCGCAAGGCTATGTTTTTCAGGCCGTCTGGTCCATGGAATACGGCGTACATAGCCGCCATATTGGCCAGCAAAGCCTGTGCGGTACAGATATTGGAGGTGGCTTTTTCACGCTTGATATGCTGTTCGCGGGTTTGCAACGCCATACGCAGCGCACGGTTGCCCTGCGCATCTATGCTGATGCCGATGATACGGCCCGGGATGGCGCGCTTGAACTCGTCCTTGCAGGAAAAGAAAGCCGCATGCGGACCACCGAAGCCCAGCGGCACGCCGAAACGTTGCGCTACGCCGAAAGCGGCATCGGCACCCAGCTCACCCGGAGGCGTGAGCAAAGTAAGGGCCAGCAGGTCGGTAGCCATACCTACATATGCACCGGCGGCATGTACCTGGTCGATAAAGCTACGGTAATCTTCTACCGATCCCTTATCATTGGGATATTGCACCAGCGCGCCGAAATAGCTGTTGTCGATCGCCGCTGTTTTATAATCGCCAAATACGACTTCAATACTGAGTGGTGTGGCGCGGGTTACGACCACATCTTTGGTCTGTGGGAACAGCTCATTGTCCACGAACAATTTCGGGCGCTCCGGGTTGTCGCTGTTCTTATTCAGCATGTGGAAGAACATGGCCATGGCCTCGGCCGCGGCAGTGGCTTCATCCAGCAATGATGCATTCGCAATAGGCAGTGCTGTAAGGTCGCTCACTACGGTCTGGAAGTTCAGCAGACTTTCCAGGCGCCCCTGGGCGATCTCGGCCTGGTAAGGCGTGTACTGGGTGTACCAACCCGGATTTTCAAAAATATTACGGAGAATAACGCTGGGTGTATGCGTATCGTAGTAGCCTTGGCCGATATAGGTTTTCGCTACTTTATTTCCTAAGGAAATGAGCTTCAGCTGGCGCAGGTACTCCGCCTCACTCACTGCAGCAGGAAGATCCAGGGCCTTCGGCAGGCGTATCGCCTGCGGAACCGTCTTTTGGATCAGTTCATCCAGGCTGTCGATGCCGATGGTATCAAGCATTTCGCGGGTTTCCTGTTCGTCGGGCCCCATATGGCGTTGGAGAAATTCGTGCTGCAATTGAGCAAAGAGATTCATAGAGAATAAATAGATTAGGAAAAGAATGCGCAAAATTAGAACAAAAGCGCAGAATTATGAAATGGTTACGTGTGGACATCAGGGTAAATACAATCCTGCTATTGCTGCAATTTATAATTGCGGTCTCGATCACACTATTGAAGCATCCGCCTATAGCAATACTTCACGAAACGTCATTACAGTAATACTAATACGGTCAGGGCAATGATGATCTGATAGTAATAGCAACAATTGGAACCGTTCGCCGGTGACCTCTTCCGCAACGTCCCGTTCAGGAGCTGATGCGAGGAACAAAAATAAAAAAAGCCCTCCGCGGAGGGCTTTTTTATGAATATCCGATTGGGATTAAGGACAACCTAAGGTTGGAACAGGGCAGGCACCACCGCAGCTTTGCTGCAAGGTGTCGCAGGTTTTGGACGCGGCAACACAGCATACCGGTGTAACAGAATTGACATCCTTGGTCTGACAAAAATGGATATCCCTGGTCTCACAAAAAAGTGGCTCCAGCGTTTCTGCACAGCCAGTTAGTATAAAAGAGCCACCCCTAATTTGACTTGACCGACGCTGATCCAGAGGTGTAACTATTTCCTTAACGAGGTTGAGCTTTTTACGCAACGTTAATTTTGTCTTTTTCACATTTTGTATTTTTTATTTGTTAATAATATCGTTGCCTTTATTACAAAACTTTCTTCAATACTATTTTCTTCGTCGCGAGGTTTCTCCACAGGAATCCTGCGTCCGGAAAAATGGCAGTAAAAAGATCTCCACTTCGGATCTTCCTACTGCCATTACCCGATTGATTAAGGACACCCTAAGGTTGGAACAGGGCAAGCACCACCGCAGCTTTGTTGCAAAGTATCGCAGGTATTGCTTGGACCGACACAGCATACCGGGGCATTTGAAGTAAAACAGGCTGTTGGACAGATGGAGACACAAAGTGTAGGCGTGCAGGAAGCCGGCTGAATGGTAGCGCCACCGGCAATTTGTTCTGCACTGCGTTGGTCCAGTGTTGTAATCGTTTCCTTGACGAGGTTGAGCTTTTTACCCAGTAATAATTTTGTCTTTTTCATTTTTATTTTATTTACATGCAATATTATACTCAATCACTGCAATCTTTTTTCAGTAGAACGACAGCAGGCAGAATTTTTTTCTGCTTGTAACCTTTTGCTCTGCTAACCGATCTACCTTATCTCCCTCGTTTTTCTACCCCCTATTATTTTCGCAGGTTTAAGTTATAAATAATTGTTAAAGCAAGTACTATGTTATAAAAGGTACCTACTTTTGCATTGTAATAGGTAAAAAATAATACTTTACGACATGAAACCACTAACCCACATCACTATTGCAATTTGCTTATTATCAGCTATTAAGGCAAATGCGCAATCCTTAGGAACCATTTCAGGGAAGGTCAGAGAGGAACATAACCAACCGCTGGAAGCCGTAACCGTATCGCTGCTGAAGGCCAGCGACAGCAGCCTGGTCAAGGCTGCCATTACCGATACCTCCGGTGTCTACGAGCTTGAAGGCGAAACAAGCGGGAGCTACCTGCTTAGCTTTTCCAGCATGGGATACCAGAAACAATACCTGGCTCCCTTTACTCCCGATGCCACGCAGGGCTACCAGGCGCCCGAAGTAAAATTGGCGCCGGAAACCCGGGCGATGGAGGGTGTGGTCATCACCTCCCGCAAGCCTATGGTAGAGGTAAAGCCCGGCAAGGTCGTATTCAATGTTGAGGGCAGCATTAATGCTACCGGCAGCAATGCCCTGGAATTGCTGCAAAAAAGTCCCGGCGTTATGGTAGACAATAATGACAACATCAGCATGAAGGGCCGGTCGGGTATAAAAGTATATATCGACGGCAAAATGACACAGCTCGACAGCAAAGGCCTGGCCGATTACCTGAAGAGCATCAACAGCAGCGACGTGGAAGCGATCGAGCTCATCAGCAATCCCGGCGCCAAATTCGATGCCAGCGGCAATGCCGGTATCATCAATATCCGCCTGAAAAAGAACCGGAAGTTTGGGACCAACGGTAGCGTGGAACTAGGCTATATGCAGGGCATTACGCCCAAGGGCAACGGCGCCGTAAGCCTTAACTACCGCGACAAAAAGGTGAATATCTTCAGCAATATCAGCGGCGCTACCGGCCTGTGGGAAAGCAAGCTCGACATTCACCGGCCACAGGGCGGCAGCATCTACGACCAGAAGACTGTGTTGACCCAGGGACGGAAAAATCTGAATCTCAAGGCCGGGGCCGACTATTTTATCGATAATAAGAATACCGTAGGCCTCATGTTTACCGGTGGTCTGGGCGGCGGATCCTTCGATACCGATGGAACCACCGATATTTCTGATGAGGCCTCCGGTGCCTTCCAGAAAAAACTGGTATCCAGCAACCGTGTGCCCATTACCCGCAACAACGGCAATGTGAACCTCAACTACCGTTACGCCAACGATAGCAGCGGAACCACCATCAGCTTCGATGCCGACTACGGCAAGTTTCACAGCACAGGTACCAGCTACCAGCCCAACAATTATTTTGACGCCAACAACAACCTGCTGTATACCATTATCAATGGCAACAAAACACCTACCGATATCGATATCTATACTGCCAAGCTGGACCTGGAGCACAAGCTGGGTAAAGGTACCCTGGGTTATGGCGTCAAAACGGCCTGGGTAAAGACCAGCAATACCTTTGATTTCTTTAAGTACACCGACAACACGCCGGTTAAAGACCTGAGCCAGAGCAACAGCTTCGCCTACAGCGAAAATGTGAACGCCGCTTATGTGAATTATAGCCTCTCGCTGGGCAAGCAATGGAGCCTGCAGGCGGGCTTGCGTATGGAACAGACCAACAGCAAGGGCGAGCTGACCCGCGCCGACGGTACCTTGCAGGATGATAATACGGTGAAACGGAACTATCTGGACTTTTTCCCCAATGCCGTGATCGGGTACACCATCAACGAATCGCACGCCCTTGGTCTTAGCTATACCCGCAGGATCGACCGCCCCAGCTACCAGGATCTGAATCCCTTTGAAAATAAGATCGACCAGATGACCTATGAAAAAGGCAACGCTTTCCTGAGGCCGCAGTATTCCAACAATATCGAGCTCAGCTATACCTACAAGTCCATGCTGAACTTTACCCTGGGCTACAGCCATGCCAAGGATTATGCCACGCAGATCACCGATACTATCAACGGTAACGCCACCTTTATACAGGTACAGAACATTGCCAGCCAGAACATGTATACCTTCGGCATAGGCACGCCTATTCCTATTGCGAAATGGTGGAACGGTTATGTCAACTTCTGGTACAACTACCAGACCATTAAAGGCGATTTCAACCATACCAGCATCGACCTGAAAGGTAGTACCTATGGCCTCTATATGCAGAATACTTTTACGCTGGGCAAGGGTTTCAGCGCCGAAGTGGGCGGCTGGTTCAGCGGAGAGGGTATCGAAGGCACCTGGCAATACAAGCCCATGGGCTCGCTTGATATTGGTGTGCAGAAGCGCTTTCTCAACGAACGTGCGAGTGTAAAGCTGAGCATGTCCGACGTATTGTACACCAACCGGTTCAGGGGTTATAACCGCTACGGCGGCGTAAACCTGGACATCAACCAGCGTAACGAAAACCGTATGGTGCGCCTCAACTTCAGCTATCGCTTTGGCAGCAGCGAGATCAAAGGTGCCCGCCAGCGCAAGACCGCATCGGAAAGCGAAGGAAAGCGGATCAAATAGGCTTTGGATATTAGACGTTAGACGTTAGATATTAGATATTAGATGGTTCTTGAATCTTGGAATTTGCTTCTTGGAATTTGGAACTTGGAACTTGGATATTGAACAATGGAATAAACGTAAGTATGAAAGCGGTATCGAATCTTATTCGATACCGCTTTTTTTGCTGCTTACAGTGGCTTACAAATGCTTACAGTTTACTTTGCAGGCGCATAGCAAAGTCATCCTTTAACGGGTAGGCCTGGCTTGTTTAGGCTGTTTGATAAAGGCCAGGAGCATGAGTCCTATGCCTGTACCCAAACTTAAACCCCTCACCATATCCGGAGCACTTACATATCTGAAAAGGATCAGGCTCGCGGCGCTGATGAATAATCCCAGCGGGATCAGGAAAAAGTATTTTCCGAAATGTTGTTTCATACCATAAAATTCAAAAAATAAATTCCAAATTCCAAATTCCAAAATTCAAATTCCAATACAGTCCCCGGATCCAGGCTACTCACTGCCCATTGCCAACTACCCATTGCCAATTTCAAGCTCCAATACGCACACTTATCTTTTGCGCCCTTTGCGTACTGCTTAGCGATCTTTGCGGTTATTTACCAGGTGGGCAGTTGGCAGTTGGCAATTTCCAAATCTCACTACTCACTACTCACTACTCACTACTCACTACTCACTACTCACTACTCACTACTCACTACTCACTACTCACTACTCACTACTCACTACTCACTACTCACTACTCACTACTCAATACTAAAAAGCAGGCAACGCCGCTAACGACGCTGCCTGCTTTTGAATAATGGAATAGAAAACACCTTTATTTAATCAAGGTCATCCGTTTAACATCCGCTTCCTGGCCATCTACCACAAGGTTATAAATATACATCCCTGCTTTGAGCTCCGATCCATTGATCGATACCTGGCCTTTACCATTGCCTTTAACAGGGTAAGATTTAATCATGTTACCCTGCATGTCAAAAATATGAATAGTGGCCGTCTTTATGTTGCTCGCTACATAGTAAGTGATCTCAGTGGTGGAATTGAAAGGATTGGGGTTGTTCTGGAATAAATAAGAATTTGCTGCTTTGGGATCGGTCATATCTGTACCGTTATTTTCGTTGAACCAGCCGATCATTTTGCCTTCGACGCTGTTCAGCCGGCTTTCCAGCTCTTTTATTTTTGCATTTTGAACCTCGATCAACTCCTCCTGTTCTTTGATGCCTTCGATCATAACGGGGATCAGTCCTATATAATCTACATACAAATAATTGGAAGAATCTTTTTTGACCAGTTCCGGAAATACTTTTTCCACTTCCTGGGCAATCAGGCCCAGCCTTTTGGGCCCGGTTTGATCCTGGTCTTTTTGCATTTGCGCCAGAAGCGCCTTATCCTTACGTTCTTTTTCGGTTCCCATACCGCCTGCCTTTGCCTCTGTATTGCCTGTCTGGCTGCCGCCCGATTTATTGGCTATATTCAAAACATGAGGCAACAGGTTGTAGCTTACGCCGCGTAATTTTTTCAATTGTTCCAGCGCACTGCTTATATTTTCGACATTGGTTTTGAACCGGGCGTCGGAAGCCAGCGCTACGCCATAAGAATATACGTCGCAATTGAAGTGGAAAACATTGCCTTGTGTAATATCGTAATAGCCGATAATGTGATCGGCCTGGCCGCCATAAGTAAGGTAAGTGCCTCTTTTGCCATGTAGCCAGAGTTGATCGGAATCATCGTCGCCATATTCTCCGAGGAATACATTCCAGCCGCCGCTGGGATAAGAGCCAAAATCGCCCAGGGCTACTTTAACTCCCGTACGCAAATCGCCATTGGGTCCGAAAACGTGCATCCGCAGGGCATCCAACGGGTCCTGGGCAATGTTTGCGGGTGTTTCGAGCCCTACTTTTACCTTGCCGGTAGCAGAGGTTACTTTAATCTGGGCGCTTGCAGTGCCTGCGATTAATGTTGAGGCAAGCACTATGGATAAGATGTTTGTTTTCATTTTATTTGAATTTTTTATTGAGTAATTATTTAGCTTCAAATGCGCCGCCGGGTTCTACTTCAAACCCTTTGTCCAGCAGGATAGTGCCTTCGGCGTGAAAAAAGACGTTCCCTGTACTTTTTACTGTTGTTGCTCCTGTAGTATTATTAGGATCAACTGCTTGTCCCGACGAGATATTCTCTGCAGCCACATAAGCGGTGCCGGTAAAGTCGTGATTCTGTACCGCAACATCGCTTTGCCAGAGATAAGGAAGGAAATTGTGCCTGGTGATGCAGACCGCATAAGGGCTGGGCACCCCATTGAACGTATGCGTTGTCGCACCCGAAACCACCTGCTGATAGGTCTGCCCGTTGTCCAGTGCGCTGATGACACAGATCGTGGCATCGGGACCGCCGGTGTTCACTGTAACGCTGGAAGCGCTGCCCTGAACTGAGGCTTTCCCAAATATTTCCGGTTTTCCTGTCCAGAATTCCGTTTCGGGACAACCGATAAGGCTGTGTGCTTTTTTGCACCAGCTGGCTCTGTAAAATAAGCTGTTGGGGAATACGGCTTTGGAAAGACCTTCGGCCACACCTAATTGAGGATAGCCTTGTGCTATCTTTTGAACAAAGCGTTGATAAAGCTCTGTTGAGGTACCCACCCAGCCATCCCTGGTATTGGCCATATAAGCAAAGGCGCCGGCTTTATTGTAGCTGGTAGCAGCCTCGCCCATATGGGGCAGGTTATCAATATTGCCCAGCTCATCATCATAGGGAATGGTTTCGCAGGCGATGGTATAGAAGAGGTAAGGATAATTCTGGTAAGGATGGTTAAGGTGGTTGAAATCATCCAGGTTGTCGAATCCGTTGCCATATTGTGCCGCCGTAGTGCATATGCCTGTAATGGCATCCGTAGAGGTTACATACTGTTTGGGGCATTTATTAAAGTCTGATGCCGATACCGTAATACTCCAGGGACCGCCATGTCCGAACAGGCTCACCAGGCCATAGTGTTTTTCTATTTCCGTTACCACATCAGTACCATTGGGGCCGGTAGGGTTAAGGTTGGAGCCCGGAGGTGGAGCCTCATTCCAGATATTGGTGCTGCCGGAAGGGATAAATGCCAGCTCATTGGCAATAATATTGGCCTCATGGCCATCGAGCAATTCATCATCCTGGTTCATAAAGGCCCGGGTAAGATAATCATTGTCTCCTCTTCCGGGATTGCGCTCGTAACGAATGATCTTGTGGATGTGGTTCCTGGCCTGCAGTTGTGTATGAAATAAGGTCCTGCCAACGAAGATCTCCGGCTGATAATCTACAAGATCTCCAACATCTTCACCATAATAAATATCTCCATCTGCATTCCAGTTGCCATTGAAATCGGTATAATACAGATCGGAAGGGATATGACCATTCAGGTCCGGTGATATGTAGATATTGTTATCGCCCGCACAATACCGCACCGGGATAATGGTGGCATCACCGCCGAGCAAAGCATAAACCGTACCATGCTGATAGGCTTCCGATAAGTACTTACGCAATTTTCCGGCATCGTCGTTGATGTTGGAAACCAGGTCTCCCCCGGCCGAAGCAGGATCGGTAAGGATATCCTTGATATCGACAATGCCGGCATTGAGCCCCTTTCTTCTTTTCCATCCGATCAGTTCTTCAAATGCGGGTGTCAATTCCTTTGAAGTGATGATCACATATTGGTAAAAGGGGACTTGCCAGCTTGTGGGTTTAGGCTGGGTAGTGTTCGGGCCGAAGAGCGCGATATCCTGGGGATTGGCAATTATGCCCCGCAGGGCACGGTCATACATATCCTGGTTGGGAACCGCATCTTTGGCAATGCTATGGATTGCCGGATCTAAGGCAAAATTCTGGCTGACGGAAAAGGTTATGGAGGAATAGAAGACCAGGTTGGCCGCTGCCGGGGCATATTGTACCGGGTAAACCGCTACCGTTACGATATGCTTATCCCCGTCAAAATAACCGTCGCCTATATACTTCACTAATTGGGAAGGATAGGGAGAGGAACCACCATAGATGCTTGGGTCGGGTGGCGCAAAAGGTGGTGGCGGATCGGTTTCCCCTGTTGGTATCGGGTGCTGGGCCGGGTATACCGGGCGGCTTAGTGCAATATTCTGAGGGGTGCTTGTCTGGACCGATATCGTAGAGAAAGTAACATCTCTCGGAACGATGAGCTGTATATACTGTACCGGAAGAGAAGGGCTGCCCACCTGATCTGTATTGCCAAGTCCTTTGTAGTTGACCACGGAATAGACATTGGCATCGGCGCCGGTAATGGTCGTTATTCCCAGGTCGCTCTGGCTGAATGTGAGCGTCTGATTGACGCTTACGGGAGGCTGGGCTCCTGCTTTAGTGAGGGCAAACAGCAATGGTATCAGCAAAATACCCTGCCTGCCTTTTGCTTTGAGAAAACGGAATACGTCTTCTTTACTTCGGAGTAGTGTCATACGGTTTGTTTAAAAGGTTAGTCTTTGGATGGCTAAAAAAATAAATAACGAGCTGGATCCTGAATCAGGATAGAATGATTATTATCTGTAGATAGAAAACCGGTTCTGAATTGCCGTGCGTACTAACCGGATGCCGGCAAAATAGCTGCCGGATTAAGCAAGTACAATCGGTAAGTCCTATGAAGCAGATCTAAGGCCGGTAAGTGTAAGTAGAGGATAAAAATATTGCTGCGCAAATGCCGAAGGCGGATAAAGGGCAGGCCAAGAAGAATAAGCGAAACGCCAATCGGCTTTATCATTGTGCCGTTTTGTGAGTGTTAAAAGTTCAGATTAGTTTAGGACGCTTTGGCTATTTCTTTAATAGGGCCTAAATTAAGGGCTGATTCTCCTTTGCTCCAGCACTTTTTGATAAATGAGATCAAACACTTGATATGTGTGCGATAACAAGTAGAAATATTTAGGATTGGAAGACCTTATGATGCCGTGACAGGCAATAAAGAGGATGGGATAAAATTCAAAATTCAAAATTCACTCCTGGCTGCTCATTGCCAACTGCCAATTGCCAACTAACAAATCTCAATACGCAAATCTCAATACTCACTACCCAATACCCACATCAAATCTCATAGGTCGTACCTTCTATGGTAACCTCCACATCGGGAAAAATAGCGCTGGCTTCCGTATAAAAGGCGGTAAGGTCCTGGTATTTCGATGAAAAATGGCCCAGCAGCAGGCGCCTGGCCCCGGCGGCCTTAGCCAGCTCAGCCGCTTGCGCAGCTGTACTGTGGAAGCGCTCCCGGGCCCGTTCGCGCTGGTCGTCGAGGTAGGTACTTTCGTGGTATACCGCATCGGCACCGGCAATATGATGAAGGAAAGAGTGCGTATAGAGCGTATCGGCGCAATAAGCATAGTGTTTGTCGGGCGGACCGGGTTCCGTTACCTCATCATTGCGGATCAGCAGGCCGTCGCGGCGCAGGTAATCGTCGCCCTGCTTCAGGTAAGGGTAAAAAGCCGCAGGGATTTCCTGCTCGCGGCATTTTTCGGGCAGCAATCGGCGGCCACCGCTTTTGGCCGTAAATACAAAGCCGTGACAGGCTATGCGATGCTCAACCGGGAAGCAATGTACCGCATAATGCTGTGTATCGACCAGCACCCGCGCCATGCCTTCCGTTACCGGGGTAAACACGATGGGGTAGGGCAGCACTGTACCGGCAACTGCCAGCTGCAGATCAACGATCTCTTTCAGCGGAGGCGGTCCGAACAAATGCAGCTCATTGGTACGCCCCACAAGGCCCATACTCGTGAGCAGGCCCATAAGGCCGAAATAGTGATCGCCATGCAAATGGCTGATGAAAATATAGTTGATTCGCCGGCGCCTGATGTTAAACCGCTGCATCTGGCTCTGGGTGCCCTCGCCGCAATCGACCAGGAACTGCTGTTCCCGTATATCGACCACCTGGGCCGTAGGATGCCGGTCGTAAGCCGGCAATGCAGAGTTATTACCGAGAATGGTTACTTTAATATTCATGCGCATTCAATTGGCAGCAACCTCAGGATTCACCCAGCAGGTCGCGCTCCAGTACTTCCATACTGATAATGTCGATCGCCTCCACCAGCGTAGGCGTAATATTGAGACTCAGGTGGTACTGGCCTTTTTTAAGGGTCTGCATTACCACATCTTCGGGTGAGGTGAATACCAGAGAGCCGCCCCGGTTGTAGACGGTATTGTGCAATTCCAGCAGTACATCGCCTGCCGCCATGTCCATATTGCCGATGTGCTGTAAGTCGATCACGAAATTATGACTGCCCGCTTCTGTCGCTTCTCCTACCTTTTGTCGTATTACCTCTGCCAAATTTACACTTAAATCACCCGAATCCGGCGTAATTACAGTGTAAGTTGGTTTGGTATCAATTTTGAATTCCATTTTACTGTTGATTGTTATTGGTATTTTGACTTTTCCGATGATAAAAGGTTCAAATGTAATCTAAAAATGCGGAAATCGGGAAACCGCAGCCCCTCTTCCTTCAGACGAAGTTTCGACGTTCAATAATGATCAATTTTATCTAACTTAGCATTCAATAATAACAACCGTTTGCCGTTTAAAAAGAAAATATCTTTGGGTTATTACCAATGACGGAAAATAACCGCTGCGTAGTTGGCAACAAATCAGTCATTTTTATGTTGGTACGCAGCAGTTATCTTTGAAAGCAAACAATTTAATCTCGATTATCCTCATGGATTCTAATTTCTCACCGAAAGTTAAGGAGATCATTTCTTACAGCCGCGAAGAGGCTTTGCGCCTGGGGAATGACTTCATAGGAACGGAACATTTATTGCTGGGTCTTATCAGGGAAGGAGAAAGCCTCGCTATGCGCATCCTGCAGTCGATGAAGATCGACCTGTTCGATCTGCGCAAAGAAGTGGAAGTGGTGATCAAGGACAAAGGAAGCCGCACCATCGCCAACCTCAACAGCCTGCCCCTGACCCGCCAGGCCGAAAAAGTTATACGCATTACGGTATTGGAAGCCAAAACGCTCAAGAGCCGTACTGTGGAGTCTGAACATTTAATGCTTTCTATTTTGAAAAATAAAGAAAATCCCGCCGCTCAGATCCTGAATCATTATGAGGTGGATTACGATCGCTTCAAAAGCGAACTGAGCATACTCCAGGGCGAAACCCCGGGAGCCGAATATACCAATGATCCCGGCTCCGAAGAGTTTGACGACGAAGAACGCCGTCAATACCAGCAGCGCCAGCGCCAGGGTGGTGCAGCTGCCGGTAACGTAAAATCCAAAACGCCTGTGCTGGACAATTTCGGTCGCGATATTACCCGCATGGCCGAGCTGGGCAACCTGGATCCCATCGTAGGCCGCGAACAGGAAATAGAGCGTGTATCGCAGATCCTGTCGCGCCGTAAAAAGAACAATCCTATCCTCATCGGCGAACCCGGTGTGGGTAAGACGGCCATCGTGGAAGGCCTGGCCTTGCGCATCGTGCAGCGTAAAGTATCACGTATCCTGTTCGACAAACGCGTGATCAGCCTCGACCTGGCTGCGCTGGTAGCCGGCACCAAGTACCGGGGCCAGTTTGAAGAAAGGATGAAAGCCATCATGAATGAGCTGGAAAAGAACCGCGATGTGATTCTGTTCATCGATGAGATCCACACTATTGTAGGTGCCGGTGGCGCTTCTGGTTCGCTCGACGCTTCCAACATCTTCAAGCCGGCATTGAGCCGTGGCGAATTGCAATGTATCGGCGCCTCTACCCTGGACGAGTACCGTATGTACATCGAAAAGGATGGCGCGCTTGACCGCCGCTTCCAGAAAGTGCTGGTAGAGCCGCCCAGCGTGGACGAAGCCATTACCATTCTCAACAACATCCGTCCCAAGTACGAAGAGTTCCACAATGTGACCTATGATAAGGAAGCCGTGGAAGCCTGCGTGAAGTTGAGCGACCGCTATATGACCGACCGCCTGCTGCCCGATAAGGCCATCGACGTAATGGACGAAGTGGGCGCCCGCGTGCACCTCAAAAACATTAATGTCCCCAAAAATATCCTGGACCTGGAAAAAAAGATCGAGGATATTAAACTGGAGAAAAATAAAGTGGTGAAGAGCCAACGCTTTGAAGAAGCCGCTTCCCTGCGCGATAAAGAAAAGCGCCTGGGCGAAGAGTTGGAAAAAGCCAAGAACGAGTGGGAAGAAGAGGTGAAGCATAAACGCTATCCTATTCACGAAGAAGATATCGCCGAGGTAGTGAGCATGATGACCGGCATACCGGTAATGCGTATGGTGGAAGCCGAGAGCGAGAAGCTGCGCCGCATGGGCGACGATCTGCGGGGTATGGTGGTAGGCCAGGACGATGCCATTGCCAAAACCGTAAAAGCCATCCAGCGTAACCGTGTGGGCCTGAAAGATCCTAAAAAGCCGATCGGCTCCTTCATCTTCCTCGGACCTACCGGGGTGGGTAAGACTGAGCTGGCCAAATCGCTGGCCCGCTACCTGTTCGACAGTGAAGATGCCCTTATCCGCGTGGATATGAGCGAATACATGGAGAAATTCTCGCTGAGCCGCCTCATTGGCGCGCCTCCGGGCTATGTAGGTTACGAAGAAGGCGGACAGCTTACCGAAAAAGTACGCCGCAAACCCTACTCCGTAGTGCTGCTCGACGAGATTGAAAAAGCGCATCCCGATATCTTCAATATCCTGCTGCAGGTACTTGACGATGGCCAGCTGACCGATGGCCTGGGTCGTAAGGTGGATTTCAAAAACTCCATCATTATCATGACCTCCAATATCGGCGCCCGCCAGTTGAAAGACTTCGGCGACGGTGTAGGCTTCGCTACCGCAACCAAGATATCCTCTTCCGAAGAGAATAACCGTGCGGTAATCGAAAGGGCCCTGAAACGTACCTTCAGCCCCGAGTTCCTCAACCGTATCGATGATGTGGTTATCTTCAACCAACTGAACGAAGAGCATATCAACGAGATTATCGACATCATTATGAAGGATGTGCTGAAACGGATGAATACTTTGGGCTTTACCCTGGAGCTGACGGCTGAAGCGCGTAAGTTCATTGCCGAGAAAGGCTATGATCAGCAGTTT
Source organism: Taibaiella koreensis (assembly GCF_003545715.1). Classification (GTDB taxonomy): domain Bacteria; phylum Bacteroidota; class Bacteroidia; order Chitinophagales; family Chitinophagaceae; genus Taibaiella; species Taibaiella koreensis. The sequence continues at coordinate 605,776 of NZ_QVNU01000004.1, read as the reverse complement.
GGCGCCCGTCCGCTACACAGGGCCATACAGAAATACCTGGAAGACCCGCTGGCCGAAGAAATCCTGAACCACAACATCAAGGAAGGGGATAAAGCGATCGCCGACTACGATAAGGCCCAGGAGAAGATCGTCTTCAGCGTATCCAAAGGCAAAGACAAGAAAGAAAAAACAGAGACGAAAGAGTAAGAATCGTCTCCCATAAAAAGAATAAGCCCGGCGGTGCCGGGCTTATTCTTTTTATGGGAATTCAATGGTTGAAAATCAAAATTCAAAAATCAAAAGGCAAAAATCAAAAAGGCAAAATCCTTTGTCGCTTCGAATTGCAATACAGTATTTGCATTGAGATGCAAGCGTAAAATTAAAGTATGGGGAAACCAGTCCCAAAATAGGAACGATGAAAAAATGATCATTTTGGTTAATCATTAGAAGGTTGATCTATGGTCATATGCCCGGCAATGCTGCATTAAAGTTGATACCTGTTTTTAAGCCCGGGTGCGCCGGCCACAAAAAAACAGCGGAGCATTGTTTTTTTGCCGCCTTTTTTGCTTCTTTTTTGGCGGAGCAAAAAAGAAGAAGATATTGACACCAAATAAAAGAGACGAGTAAGCAAACCGTGCTAACTGATATTTATAGACTACAGAACTTCATTTCCTTTATCCGGATAGCCAGTAAATTTTATTTGCTTGTAATGAGATTTGTGAAGCTACACTATTGTTCATTGGGCTGATCCACCGGCTGAAGATTGAAGGTGCGGACAACCCTTTCCCTCAATCGACGCTTGGCATAGCTTGTTATTGCTATGTGCAAAAGAAGCAGGGGAAAACCCGCAAGCGCCAGGCAGAGGACGATACTAAAGGGCGCCTTCCAGGCTGTATGGAATAAAAGAAGCATGCCAGCCAGCCAGACGAACGGAAAAAGCAATGCCAGTGCGGGTGGGATAGGGGCATTGGGACGCACGGCCAGCCACACGGCAGTCCTGTTTTGGTCATCTGTGAAAAGCTTGCCATATACATAAGCTAATTGCCGTTCGTGCATGTCGGGCTTTGTCAGGACAAAAAAGATGTTACGGGTGGCCGACAGTTCAAATTCATGATCGGAGAGGAATGTGCCCGAAAGCTTCAGGGAAAGGCTAAAGCTTCCAGAGGCATCAAGTACGTCTTGGATAGCCGCCTTTAATGCTGCCATGGGCTGTTGGGTGTAGTAAACAAAGGTTTCCACGCCAAATCCTTTTCGCAGCCATGTTTTGAGGCCTTTTAGCACCGAATGCTCCTGCGTTTTCATAGCGATAAAGATACGAATGCCTCGTATTTCCTGAGCCATCCACCCTGTTTCCCGGTATTTTTTGAAAAGGCGCGTTTTTCTTTATTTACGGTTTGCCTATTTACCCGGAATACCGCACATTTGCCGCACTGGATTACCCGATCTTATGGAAAGTCGCTTGCCGCAACGCTTTTATGGCCTCGATCATTTAAGGGCCCTGGCCATCGTTATGGTCCTGCTGTTCCATTACAGGGCCTTTAGCCATCCGGCATGGGTCGATACCGTTGGGCAATGGGGTTGGATGGGCGTCGACCTCTTCTTCGTGCTTAGCGGCTGGCTGATAGCGGGGCAGCTTTTCCGGCAGTTGAAGTACAGCGGCACGATCGCAAAGAAAGATTTCTTTCTGAAACGCCTTTTCCGGATCCTTCCGCCTTACCTCGTTGTGGTGGGACTGTACTTTCTTGTACCGGCTTTCCGCGAGCGGGAAGCCCTGGCGCCTTTGTGGAAGTTCCTATCCTTTACGCAAAACTTCGGTTTGGATGTGATACATAAAGGTACCTTTTCCCACGCCTGGTCGTTGTGTATCGAAGAGCAGTTTTACCTCACGCTGCCCTTTTGCCTGCTGTTCTTGAATAAGGTAAAAGCTATCCGTTTCGTCCCGGGCATTGCCTTTTTTTTATTGCTCCTCGTCATGCTGCTACGGTACTTGTCCTGGAATGTGTTTGTTAGGCCTGATCTGGACAGTGACCGTTTCTGGCTAACCTGGTACCGTTGGATTTATTACCCGACCTATACCAGGCTGGATGGGATTGTGCTGGGAGTAATGCTGGCTTTCTTGTACGTGTACAAAGAGCCTCTGTTGAGCAGGCTTAGCCGCTACGGGAACTTCTTCCTGCTTGCGGGAATAGTGGTATTGGCTGCAGCCTTCCGGCTATGCCTGGATCCTTATACATTTACTGCCTCCATAGCTGGTTTCAGCGCGGTTGCCCTGGGCTTCGGTTGCCTGGTACTGGCCGCAGTATCGCCTTCTACTTTTCTGTTCCGCTATCGTTCATGGATTACGGCTCAGCTGGCAAGCTTATCTTACTCGGTATACCTGACGCACAAAGGTGTTATTCACCTGGTCCAGAATTTCCTGGACCAGGTGGGCATGGACCCCGGAAGTAATTTTTCACTGCTCCTTTGCCTGCTGTGCTGCCTGGCGGCAGGTGTACTGTTCCGGTATATGATCGAGAAACCGGCGGTATGGCTGCGGGATAAATGGATAGGCTTATTGAATGCGTAAAGCTTGTGGTAAGGCTATTGTAAGAGGGAAACGGAGACGCCTCCCGGATTAACTGTGATGTTGGCTTATAGCCGTCATAGAAAGTCTGCAAGCACGGGTAACCGAACCGCTTTAAGAATGATTATAGATAGCCAGGGAAATTAAGGGAGCCACGCCTTAGGGCATCAGGATAAGGCCAAGATAGTGAAACCACAGGATTTGGCCCGCGCAACCGCCCAGCCGCCCTGCAATCATAAACAAGATACGCTGACCACGCGGAATGAACCGGAAGAGAACCACAAATAATTCTGCAATACCGATATCTGCGGAAGGCCAGGCAGTCCCTGCCGGCAACGTCTTTATCTCCTGCTGCCTTTGAAATAGAAAGAGCCACCCGGATAACAGGTGACTCTGTGACGCTGTACAATATGTCTTTAATGGCACCGGATAACGTCTGTTATCACTTCGCGGCAGGGATAGCCAACGGTGCAGTCGGGTGTGCCCGATGCGCAGCCGGGCCCGTATACACAGCTTACACCCGATGGGCCAAGGCCGCACATATTGTCACGGCAGGTGTCTCCGCCGCCTACCGTAATACAAACCTGGCAGGACTGTTGCATGGTGAAATTACAGGCGTGAAACTTGTCTGTAGATCCGCCGGCAATTCCTCCGGGATTGGAAATTGCGGTGATCTTCTCCTTGTTGAGCATCAGCTTTTTGCCTAAATCCAATTTTTTCTTTTTCATATGGTTCCAAGTTTATTGAAACCCAAATGTCCCGAATGCTACTGAAAATTTTTTTCAGTGAAATCCTTGCATGAACTGATAACAGGATATTTGCATTCATGGCATTTATTTTCTCCCCCCAAAAACACCTGGCTTGATTGTCCGAGGCTCATCAAAAGAGCGCAGTTAAGGGCTATTTATCAAAGATGCCTGAAGTCTTCCTGGTCAGTGAATTGCCAATGATCTTTTCGTTGAGGCCAAGCAGGACGCCCATGATAAATGCGGTAAGGCAATCTTTTGCCATATTGACCGAGCTGATATCGCCCAGGCTGACAACGATCGCCTTACGGATGAACAGCAGGCCAAAAACCAGGGAAAGAAGCCCGGTAAAGATAAGTCTAAGGCCCGGCTCCAGGCGATCCTTTTCAATGATCACCAATTCGTCGAAGCTGAGTACGGTACGGGTAATAGCAAACGAAAGCCATACGCCCATCATACAACCCGACCATAATACCAGCAATGCTGCTGCGTAGCTGAAATTGAGGCAGCCAGGCAACGAATTGTCGTCCCTGCAGATGAAATAGTTAAAGCAGCAGCCGATCAATAAGGGCGGCAGGCCTGCCAGCAGCGCCAGCTTGCCCAGCTTCCGCAGGTAGCCGTTCTTCTTTTTGCCGCTCTCCCGGTTAACGATCTCTGCCTTGATCTGCTCCAGAGCCCTCAGGGCCAGGGCCGGTTGGCTGTTGGCGCCTACGAGGCCTACCTGCGCCAGGCTGAGCAATTGGTTAAAATAATTGGAGAAAGAGGCCTGGTCATTTTGTTGATAGAGCTGTTTTACCACCTCCAGTACGCTGCCTACCTGGAACATCAGGTCCTGCTGGTCTGAGGGGATGGGATCTTCGGCATCGGGGGCCGGGGAGAATACAATATCATTCCGTTCTTCTGTCGCGCTGACGATGTAGTTTCCTTTTGCCATAGTTTAAGTGCTTTGAACGTTAAACTTACGGCCGCAGGCAGGGCACTGTCCCGGGGTGGGCGCCAGGATGATCCCTGCCAGAGCGCTTCTGGATAAGGGTTTCCCGTAAAGCGCCTCATTGTAATCATCTCTTAGCGTAAGCTGAATGCTTTCGCTGGCATCGAGGAAAGCCAGCTCCGCAAGCAGCTCCCTTTCTTCCTCAGATAGCGCTTGCTGCGCCAGGGCTTCGTTGCCGCCGGATGGGGCCAATGGTTCTTGTTTTTCTTCCAGCAGCTGTTTAATCTGCTGTAATCTTAGTGGTAGCATAGGGTTGTGGTTTGGATTTGCTACACAAATTAGAGAAAATAATCATTCACACAACCCTATTTTGAACGGGGAATAAAAGTGGGGGACAACTTGTCCGGGGTATCGCCGGTGCTGCAGATAATTACCGGAAATAGCGATGCAGCACCAAAGCTTCAAAGGACCGGAAAAGCTTAAAGGGAAACACCTGCCTGTTCTGTGCGTATGTCCGGTCCTGCAACAGGCAGGCCAGCTTCTTCAGCTGCAGATAATATAATACGATCCAATAGGACAAAGGCAGCGTAGCCTCCAGTATGCGATCCCTGGGTTGAGGGTTGTAGCCATAGCTTTCATCGAAGCGATCGATCTGCAGGCTGATACGTTCATTGGATGTTAGCTTGCGGAAGGTAAACCTGTAGCCACCCGGCTCATCGTACCAGTCGAAGCTTGCCTCGGGGCTGCCGCTATCCAACTGTGACAATGCCGTAATAAGTATTTCGAAAGGATCTCCGAAGAGAAAAGAAGCGCTGAGCGTTACGATATGGCCTTTCTGTAAAAAAGTACAGCTGCTCCAGCCATGCGGATCGATGCGCAGCAACAGGTCGACATTTTCGCTACTATTTGTTTCCATACTAGGGCATCAGGATAGGACCAAGATAGTGAAACCACAGGATATAGCCGGCGCAACCGCCCAACAGCCCTGCAATCATAAACAGGATACGCTGACCGCGCGGAACGAACCGGAAGATAACCACAAACAATACTGCGATACCAATGAGCGCGGAAGGCCAGGCAACAGCGCCAGGAGGCCAGTGATGATAGACTGCCAGACGGGTTTCGTCGCCGCTATGAGGCATACGGCCTGTGAGCAGCCATATGCCTATGCCCATGGCCAGGTTGGCAGGCTGCCTGAGCCAGAAAAGGCTGATAAAGATCAGGAGCCATTGCCCGAAATTCAGCGGCTTCCCGGGATGAAAGGATCGCCGGTAGCGCCACAGAAGCAGAAAGCCCAGGGTACCTGTGAACATGGTTTGTAAGGGGCCGCCCCATACAATGGGTAGCAGATCTTTGTCCCGAAATTTTTGTCCCGGGTACCACATTGTAGCTTGGTAATTGATCGATGCCCGGTAGCCCAGGCTACGGGTCACCAGGTAATGACCGCCTTCGTGGCTTAAGGTGCCGGCAACGGTGGCCAGCATAAAGCCGGCCATGAGCGCAAGACCAAGCTTGGCAGTCGCTGTCCCGGTCATATTTATTTCAATTGACGAAGGCGTTTATAGTCGGCCAGGATCCGCTGCTGCTCTTCCTTTAAATAGTCGGCGGCAAAGGGTGCGCCGCAATCCTGGTTGTTGACCAGGTGGAGGAGTGTGCCTCGCTCGAAATAGCTGCGATCTTCTTCGATCTCCGAGCTGTCGATGGCAAAGGCTTCTGTATCGTTTGCTGCCTTCATGGCTGTAGAATCATAATAAATAGGCCTGTTATAACGGTAATAACGTTCCAGCACAAAGGATAATTGTCCGTTCAGCAGATAGTATTCGTTAAGTTGCTGGAAGGTCTCGCCAAACTGCCGGCTCACGATCTTTTCCAGCTTACCCTTCTGGTAATAAAAGGTGGCTATGCCGCCTTCGCCCGTCTGGGGAAGGTCTATCTTTTTGATGCGGCTCCAGCGGGTCGTGCTGTTGATCCGCTTAAAGTTGTCGCGAATAGGCTGCAGCTTTTGCTGCAGGTACTCATTGGCCGGCAGGTCTTCCTGGTTGGCTGTTTCGGGCAGCAGCTTTGCTTTGCCCGTTTGTGCCTGCAGCGCTATACTACCCATCCAGAGCAGGAATAGCGGTAGTAAGGGGATCACTTTTTTAATAAGCATCTTTAAAGAATTTATTTCCGCTTTAGCGTAAGTGGATAAGCCTTGCCGTTAAAGTAATACCTCCCGTAGAGCTTAGCCGGCACTTCATCATAGCCCTCTTCTATGCCGTCAATGATGAAGTAGTCGCTGAAGGCTTTTTGTGAAGCGCTGAAATGGTAAAACTTCATTTGCTTTTTCTCATCAGGCACCCCGATTTCCGGCAGGAAGGTGGAGGTTTTATGGGTTTTGAGATCGGTCGTTTCGATTTCACAGGCGGGCAGGTAGCCGGCGCCTAAGGTAAACCGAACACCTATATTCTGGGTCTTTCCCCGGTAGTAAACGGCTTCATAGGCCTTCTGCGCAAAGGTAGGAAGGGAAAAGATAAAGGCTGCTGCTGCAATAAGGTATCGGCGCATTGTATTGTGATTTCAGGTTGCGGTTAAATAGTTTGTCCGGCCGGGTATTGGTCCGGTGGAGATCTTATGATCCCAGTAGGCAAAGCTGCTGGCGTTTATAGTATCGAAGCCAAACTTAAAGCCGGCGCTTATCTGGCTCAGGCAGGGCAGTCTTAGTGTATTTTATAACGCCTGCAGGTTTGCTTTCATTGCTTCACGGGAAAGCATTCTCATATCGTAACGGAGCAGCCATATCTCGAAGAGTGAGGGAATATCCAACCTGGGACGTTTCCGAAAAAGAGAATACAGAATACGGCCATCTTCTACCAGGAAGACCATAATGGTCGAGACATTATAGGAAAAGTTGTGCTCGGAGGTGGTATAGATGAGGCAGTCGCCCGATAGCCGCCGGGTCTGCCATCTCCTCCTGGTTGCCAATTGTTGCAGCAGCGTTTTGTTTTCCTTTTTGCTGCAAACTGTTGTCCGCTTTTTCAGGAATTTTTCAAGCGCTTTTAACACGAGGATGTACAGGGCCAGCAGCATCAAGAGTGGCATAAGGAACCACATCAGGAAGAGGTCATTGGAATTGCCGGCATCCAGACCGTTGAAGATAAGCGTCAAGCAAAGGAGCTGGAAGGTGAATATCAAATAGACAGCATAGCGTTCCAGGCGGCTACCTATGGATTCTTTGTAGGTGAGCCAACGCCGCTGCCGGCTTTTTTGAACGTCCAGGCCGGGGAAATAGATCATGGCAAAGGGGATTGGTGTCAATGCCTGCCCAACAGTTCGGCTGCTGCAGCGGCGATGTTTTTGCTTTAGCTTATTCCACAGTGAATACAGGCTATCGATTTCCAGGTCTTATTAGTTACTTTTTGGTAAATGTAATAACCGAAATAGGCACACAGACTACCACAATAGTACATTTTGTAAACAATGACATGCATTTTATCTTTAGAGAAAAGTGGAACAGCGTAAAAATATCTATTGATTTGTTTTTGCTTTTTATCCTTTAATAGATTGGTATTTTTAAATGCCTTGTGCCAAACACTATCCCTAATAGCTGTATATTGAAGGAATAAATATGCCTGGTCATCGGCCTTGAATATGGTATCAGAAGCCTGGCCTTACCGAATAAGTATAGATGGCTCGATGCTCCTGTATTCTTATTAATCCTATTTATAAAATTGGACGTATCCCACTGTAGCATCCTATTATGAATTTGCTTCCGTTTAAGAAAAGGTTCTTCTGCGTGTTTTTCCTCAGACCTGCTAAGCCAATTGAGGAATTCGTAAATCTCTTTATCTGATATTATTGAGCTGTAGGTTTGCGCGTCTCCTGGTACAATAAACAGCAATGAAACAAATAGTAGCAATATTTTTTTCATAAATGATAGTGAATTTATGATACTTCTGGCGGCTGTTATGATCGGATCAGAGAGGCTTTTCTTTCAAGCCAACGCCGCTGCCGGCTTTTTTCAACGTCCAGGCCAGGGAAATAGATCATGGCAAAGGGGATTGGTGTCAACGCCTGCCCAACAGTTCGGCTGCTGCAGCGGCGATGTCGGGATAGGCAAAGGTAAAGCCTTCTTCTTCGATCCTGTCGCTGCTGAGACGGGCGCTTTTCAGTACTTCTGTGGCCATTTCGCCGAGGGCCAGCCGCAGGGCGAAGGCGGGTACCTGTAGCGGAATATAGAAGCCGCCTTTTGCTTTTGCGAGGGCCGTTACCAACTGCCTGTTGGTAACGGGGTGGGGCGCTACTGCATTGTAAGCATCTTCTGCAGCCTCGTTTTCCAGGGCGTGGAGGTACATGCGGCACAGATCGTCTTCATGGATCCAGCTCACGATTTGCCTGCCACTGCCCAATATTGCGGCGACGCGAAAGCGGAGCGGACGTACGAACTCCTTAAGGGCGCCCCCATCGCGGCTGAGCACAATACCCGTGCGCAGGATCACCAGCCTTTTGCCCAGGTCCTTTACGGGAGCAATACTTTCTTCCCATTGCCGGCATACCTGCGCCAGGAAATCGTCGGCCGGCGGATCGTCCCAGGTAAAGCCATCGTTGAGGGAAAGTAAAGTATCGGCGCCGTAATAACCCGATGCCGACGCCGAAATAACGGCTTTGACACGATTCGGAATGGCTTTAAGGGCATCGGCCAGGAGCCGGCTGCTATGCGTCCTGCTGTCCAGGATTACCTGCTTCCGGGCCTGTGTCCATCGTTTTTCGGCTACGCCTGCCCCGGCCAGGTGGATCACATAATCGCTGTCGGCGATGGCATCCTGGTCTATCTCGCCCCGCTCTATATCCCAGCGCGCATAGCGGATACCCGGTACCCGGTTTTCCCCGTCGCCCCGGCTCAGGACAATGACCTGGTATCCTTTGCTGACAAGCAGACTCGTCAATCGCCGGCCTACAGTGCCGGTACCACCGGTAATGAGGACTACAGACATGGTATTTGGTTTTTATAAAGCAACAACACAAGCGGAAAGTAGTTGATCGTAGATACTAATAATTGGAAAGCAATAAATTACCTATAAAGGTAGGTTTTTAATTCATGACCCCGGTTGTGTTCTGCACCTGTTTTAGCGTTGCGTTCCCGGCGATAAAAGGATCCGGTACCTATTTGACGGGAGCGTACTTCAAAAGGCTTACTTTTGCCTGCTTTCAAGGAAATTTGTCCGGGGCACAAAAAAATATTTTTTGTATTTAAAAAGTGCTTACCTTTGCGCCCTTGATTGAATACTGCTCTTATCATTTTACGGATTTGGGAGAGGTTTAATTTAACTCGTTAATACCAAAAAATTAAGCAATGGCTAAAGAAATTTCGGGCTACGTAAAGCTCCAATGTAAAGGCGGCCAGGCCAACCCGGCTCCGCCAATCGGTCCAGCGTTGGGTTCCAAAGGTGTGAACATCATGGAATTCTGCAAACAATTCAACGCACGTACACAGGACAAACAAGGTAAAATATTACCCGTACTCATTACTGTTTTCAGCGATAAGTCTTTTGAATTCGTGATCAAAACTCCTCCCGCAGCGATTCAGCTGATGGAGCAGGCCAAGATCAAGAGCGGATCCAAAGAGCCTAACCGTAACAAAGTAGGTAAAGTGACCTGGGCACAGGTGGAAGAGATCGCCAAAGATAAAATGGCCGATCTGAACTGCTTCACCGTGGAAAGCGCCATGAAAATGGTAGCTGGTACTGCCCGCAGCATGGGACTCACAGTTGAAGGTACTGCACCCTGGCAGAATTAATCCCTATTGGTTCACCTTATTTAAACATTTGTTGCAATGGCATCTTTAAATAAAAAAAGAAAAGCTGTAGAAGCTAAGCTTGATAAAAATAAAGTGTATACTCTGGCCGAAGCGGCCCAGATGGTAAAAGAAATTAACTGTACCAAGTTTGATAGCTCTGTGGACGTACACATCCGCTTGGGCATCGATCCCAAGAAAGCCGACCAGGCGCTGCGCGGTACAGTAACCCTCCCTCACGGAACCGGTAAAACCAAATCGGTGCTGGTACTTTGCCCTCCCGATAAAGAGGCTGAAGCTAAAGCTGCCGGTGCAGACTTCGTAGGCCTGGACGAATTTATCCAGAAGATCGAAGGCGGCTGGACCGATGTAGACGTGATCGTGGCTACACCTTCCGTAATGCCTAAGATCGGTAAGCTGGGTAAAGTGCTGGGTCCCCGTAACCTGATGCCGAACCCCAAGACCGGTACGGTTACCAACGATGTAGCTGCTGCCGTAAACGACGTAAAAGGTGGTAAAATTGCGTTCAAAGTAGATAAAGCCGGTATTATTCACGCTTCCATCGGCCGCGTCTCTTTCGAACCGAATAAAATCGCTGAGAATGCTCAGGAGCTGATCAACACGCTTATCCGTATGAAACCCAGCACAGCTAAGGGTATTTATGTAAAAGGTGTGAGCATGGCTTCTTCTATGAGCCCTGGTTTAGCAATCGACACTAAATCTGTAGCGAACTAAAGGCCCCTTTAGACCCCCGTTACAGGGTTGAACGTGGCAGCAGAATCGAAATTGTATAACCGTCCCGACAGGGTCAAAATCATTTAAAAAATGAACACTGCTCAAAAATCAGAAGCGATTGAGCTTTTAAAAGATAAATTCTCACAATACAGTAACTTTTATGTTACCAATACGGAGTCGTTGACTGTAGCCCAGATCAACAAGCTGCGCAGGACTTGCTTTGAGAAGAATGTGGAGATGAAAGTGGCTAAGAACACACTGATCCGCAAAGCCCTCGAAAGCCTGAACAGCGAAAAGTATGCTGGTATCTATGATGCCCTGCATGGCGTAACCGCCCTGATGTTCTCCGATTCTCCCAAGGAGCCGGCTGTTATCATCAGCGCTTTCCGCAACGAGGCCAAAGGTGAAAAACCCGCCCTGAAGGCAGCCTTCATCGGCGAAGACCTGTTCATCGGCGACAACCAGCTGACTAACCTGAAAAACATCAAGACCAAGAACGAGCTTATCGGCGAAGTTATCGGCTTGCTGCAATCGCCCATCAGCCGCGTTATCTCTGCCCTGCAGAACAAAGCGGAACAAGAAGGTGGCGCTGCGCCTGAAGCTGCTCCCGATGCTCCTGCAACAGATGCACCGGAAGCTTCAGCTCCCGAGGCGCCTGCTGCAGAGTAAGTACCCGGCAGCTTTAAGCTGCCCTTAATAACGGCTTCCAAGTCCACATATAGTTACAGTAACAATATTTCAAAACATTCAAAAAATTTATAAAAATGGCAGACGTAAAAGCATTAGCCGAATCATTAGTAAACTTAACCGTTAAAGAAGTTCAGGAACTGGCTGACGTGCTGAAAGCCGATTACGGTATTGAACCCGCTGCAGCAGCAGTAGTAGTAGCTGCCGGCGACGGTGGTGGCGCAGCAGCTGCAGCTGAAAAAACTGAATTCGACGTTATCCTGAAGAGCCCCGGCGCTTCTAAGCTGAACGTAGTGAAAATCGTGAAAGACCTGACCGGTCTGGGTCTGAAAGAGGCTAAAGAACTGGTTGATGGTGCTCCCAAAGCAGTTAAAGAAAAAATCTCTAAAGCTGAAGCCGACGATATCGCCGGTAAGCTTAAAGAAGCTGGCGCTGAAGTTGAAGTTGCCTAATTTTCTTAGCGAGAACCTTATAGCAAAGAGCTGTCCTTATGGGCAGCTCTTTCTTTTGGGGGAATCAAATCGTTTTCACGTAAACTCAGGCTGAACTGCGGCCTCATCTGATGTTGTCAATGTACCGGTCAGCCAACTATCGTTTGCGCGTTAATGCCAAAGGTCGAACCTAAAAGGCTGGGTGCGAAAATGATGTTTTTGTCGGGGATACCGTATAGCGCTAGCGCGCCTGCATCTGCTATATAATTTTTATCCGAAGGGTTGGTAAATGTATAGATAACAAAAACACTTTGCAACGCGACCTTTCCCAGTGCTGCCATAGCTGTATTGAATATTTGCTGAGGCACAGTCCCGCTCAATGCATGATACAGGTAAGCCGTGTCCGATTGGGCGCTTGCAAATATAACTGCCGCACAGGATATGAGCGGCACGGCAACATACCTGGTATCGCTGCCATCCAGCTTGATCGCGATACCCTCTTCCTGTGGGATCATCTTTGTGATTTTCTGCTTGCAAATTGGCTGCGGTCCGCCATGCTTCGATTGTGCCGCTGAGATCATAGTGCTGAAGGATATGTTTTCCGCAAGAGATCCATCGTAGATGTAGTTTGTCATCGTTTGGTTTTTTAGTGATGGTAAAATTGATTATTCGTTTACCCTCATTTCAAAATTAGAACGATTGTACAGATCATACACGCGTAAAACTACCCGATTTCTACAGGTAGTATTTATACGTTTCTTTTATCCGGAGGCGAAATACTTTATGGAAGGATTTCTGTTCGTATCCCTTGCAAACGAATTTATACTGATCCGCCGCGATACGTGCGGGTAAAGGTATTGATCCTATTGCAGGCGCTCTACTCTTTTTCCCTTGCCGGTTACGGGATCGATACGCATGCGGTACAAGGCATCTGCCATAGGGATAGGCTTGCGGTATTGCCGGTCTTGCATTGCCTTTGCCGCTGCTGTACTGATCAATGTACCCAATATACCGCCGGAAGCGCCAGCACCGGCTACAGCGCTGTAGTCTTCTATGTGGATACCTTTCTGAATGGCGTAGTAATAGAAATCGTTCCCAGCACGCTTCATCTCTTTGAAGTCCGTTTCGGTATAAGGGCGGAACCACTTTTCACCATTGTATATGGCATAAGCTGTATCGGCCAGGTTGCGGCCCCGTTTACCTTTTTCGTTCTTCAGGTAAAATTCATCCAGATAAAGACTCCCGGTATAATGCTTGTATATGAAATCGGCCGATTGCGGGCTGTTGCTCCGGAATTGCTCCTGTGTATAATAAATGCCTTTACCCGGTGCAGCTTTGTATATGGGTTGCTGCGCCCTTACCTGCTCTTCGGTTGCCAGCAGCTCCGGCAGCCTAAGGGTGTAAGCCGCCGGCGGCGCCAGCGCTGCGGCTTCCTTCACCGATTCGGTTAAGAAAAAATCGGCCAGCAGATCTATAGGAGACGGCGCCGGGAATTCGTACAGCGAATCCGTCTGCAGGGCCAGCGCATAGCGGTCCTGTTGTCCCAGGTACCAATCGATTCTCAGGTAGACAGAGCCCACGGTACGGACTGTCTTGATAAAGTCGGTCAATGTTATCGCTTTAACCACAACGAGCAGCTCCTGCTCCGCTTTGGGCTGCGCCGTTCGTAACATGGTTGTGATCATGTGCTTCAAAGCAACCGGGAGACTATCCGCAGTGAGGACACCTTTTTTGCCCCAACCCAGCACAGTGCCGAGATTGCTTTTGTCTTCCCGCTGATCAATTACCCGCACCGAGCCGAAGCTTATGTTGCCACTAAGCGTGTCGGTAGGGGTTATGGTCCAGAAAATTTGTTTTTTGGCGCTGGCCGATAAAGCGCTCAAGGTAAGGAGGCTGCAGAGCAGCAAAAGGGTAAGAAGACGGAGCAAAATTCGGTGGTTTTTGCAAATTAACGTTAATCCTGGTGATTTATTTTATTCAATTTTAAACAAATGTATGGGTTGCTTTCCCTGTTCCTGTTTCCCCTTTTTTTCGTAACTTTGGCCGTTTCATTTGGAGACATGCGCCGGCAGGCGTAGCTGTATATTTTTAATATTTTTTTTAATCTCAAGTCAATGCCGAAAGTAACTTATAACAACAAGAACGCAGTGTTCTTTCCGTCGTTAAAGAAGGCTGTTGAGGACTATTTCGTCACTCAGCAATTGAAGAAGACCGGTAACTGGAAATTACATCTGAAGACGCTTGTGCTTATCGGTTCGGCCATATCCCTGTATCTTACCTTGCTGCTGGCCACACTACCTGCGCTGGTAAGTATCCTGTGCTGCCTGGCCTTGGGCCTGGTGATTGCAGGAATCGGCTTCGACGTAATGCATGACGGCTGCCATGGCAGCTATTCCAGCAAAAAATGGGTAAATGAGCTAATGGGGCTTACGCTCAACGCGCTCGGGGGCAATGCCTTCTTCTGGAAGCAGAAGCACAATATTATTCACCATACTTATACCAATGTGGATGGTGTGGACGATGATATTGCACGCAGTCCTTTCATCCGCATGTGCAACACGCAACGCTGGGTGCCTGCGCATCGTTTCCAGCACATTTACCTGCCTTTTCTTTATATGCTGGCCTCCATTTTTTGGGTATTTGTTTCCGATCCGGTAAAATATGCCACGCAAAAGGTATACACCACACCCATGCCCAAGATGGATCGCAAAGAGCATATCATCTTCTGGGTAAGTAAGCTACTGTATGTCGTATTCTATATGGCCATACCTATCGTACTGGTAGGCTGGTTGCCCTGGCTTGTAGGGTTCCTGTGTATGCATGCAGCCATGGGCTTTACCCTCACGATCGTGTTCCAGTTGGCGCATGTGGTGGAAGAAACCGAATTTGAATTTGTAGATGCTTCCGATTTCAAGCATATCGAAAACGAATGGGCGATCCACCAGATCAAGACTACGGCCAACTTCTCCCGCAAAAGCAAAATCATTTCCTGGTTTGTTGGCGGACTCAACTTCCAGATCGAGCATCACCTGTTTCCCAAGATCAGCCATGTGCATTATCCCGCGCTGAGCAAGATCGTAGAAGCGAAGTGCAGGGAGTTTGATATTGCATACCATAGTATGCCCAACATGATGAGCGCTATCAATTCTCACTTCCGTTTCCTCAGGGAGCTAGGTAAGCGTCCCGAAAACCCGGTGGCAATACAGAAGCGGCCGTTGGTCGAAATGGCCTGATCCTATTCTGTACTTTCCCCTTAGTCTTTTCCGTAGACACGCCCGTTACGATCAATATAGACCTGGAAGTATTGTCCGGACGAATCTTTGTAAGAACAGGTATAGAGCCCGGCAATGTTTTGGGTACTTTGCACAAGTATCTTGTCCGATGTTGCATTGGCAATGCGAAGCTCCGATGCACCGGGTATCAGGGCCTGGTTAAGGCTATCAACCAGTGCCTGCTCATCCGGAAAAAACACGAGGTTCCAGTCCCATAGCTTTACCTTTTTGCGGTGATGAAAGCTGACTTGTGGATAGACGATCTGATTCTTTGTATTGACCAGGCCGCAATAGCCTGCGCTATCAGTGGCCAGGAATAGTGGCGTCTGATTACCTGCGGTTATGTTCAAGTGGCTTCCTGTAGCTAAGCTTGCATAATGAAAGCTCAACTGAGGATACATGATGGCACCATCCGGGTCCAGAATACCCTGCGTAAGATTGCTATCGGTAACCAGCAGCAGGCGATCGTTCCCGCCCATTTGCTTCCAGGCTCCGGCACTATCGCAAACACCTTGTATCCAATAAGGTTCCAGCGCCCGTACACAGGCGCCTGTATCGTCGATGATGCGCTCGATAACGTATGAGGTATAGGCCATCGCCAGAGACTTATCCTGCCTTCGCTGTGCTTTCTGCAATGCTGTCCGGACTTCCGGCGCGGGCCGGTAAGCATGCTCCGGTACTTCGGCCAGGTAACGTAGCGAACCAATCCGGCGCAGCGCGACCTTGATCTTATACGGTATCTTTGGTGATAGCGGCCTGAACCCCGTGTCGGTCAACATGTAGGAATTATTAGCCGAATAGCGTACCAGCAGCTCGTTTTGCGCGATGTTGCCGCTATAGATGCTTCCTCCTTCGAAAGGGCCTAAGACAAAACGGTTGTTCTCGTCGACCACTGCGGTATAAGGTCGGCCGTCATTGTTGCTGGTCACGGCATAGCAGCGAAGAGAATCGTTGAGCAATACATAGCCGGTAGCCGCCCAATACCTGCCGCCGTGATCAAATCCTTTAAATTCGGCAAACTGGTTTTTTTTAAAATACTTGGGGCGCAATTGCTCCAGTACGCGGCTCTCATAAGCACCCGTACCACACATCTGGGGCTGGAGAAAAGGGAATTCCCAGTCCGTTTTTTTTGTAGTGAAATGCGCTTGTCCCCTGGGCTTATAGGTGAGTGGATCCAGTTGCTGTATGGATTGACGCAGGTAATGGCGCCTGCCGGAATCGACGAGGCCCAGCGAGCGAACCAATACAACGGAATCGGGATACACGAGCACTTCGCCTTGTACCGGCGGCAACAATACCTTGCCCTGGGGGCTGACTACGGATACCCGGTAGTCTTTTCCTACAGGTTCCACCACACGGAAATTGCCGTCGGTATACCGGGAAGGCCGCTCTTTGTAGCGGGTATCGATGATGCGCTTTCCTTTGTCGTCGACCACGCCATACCCATCGGCGGTTCTGACCAGAAAATAAGCGCCGCCCGCGCTGTTATTCATAGGCGCAGCTTCTTCATATGCTGCAGGCACCACGATGCGGCCATCCCTGCTGATAATACCTCTGCGGTCATTTTGTGCAAAGCCCATCCAGCCATTGGCACCATCAATAACCCACATACTGTCGCACACCTGTGCGGCCACCTCCCCAAAACTGTCGTTGATCAGCAACCATTGCTTGCCTTTTTGCGCCAGCAACATCGCGAGGTGCTGTGAGGTGTTATAAACGGGTAGGATGGTCTGGTAAAGAGGCGGCAGCAATACCGTTCCATGTGGGCTGGCGATACCCAGGACTCCTTTCCGGGATAGCGTGATCAGCGATTGGCCATCTCCATAAAGCCGTATAGGTGCTGGCGGCGCATCGTATTCATAGGGTAATAACAGCACACCTGTGCTGTCGATCATACCCCAATGTTTCCTAGCATCGTAGCTGTTGAGCGCGTCATAAGTGCCGTTCCAGTGCCGGACCGGCGGAATTAGGTAATTCCCGTTGGTATCGATCAGGCAAAAGGTGATATTTCTTTCCTTGCCTGGTACCGTTACAATAGCGCGATTGTTGTGGAAGAGCCCGGCGCTGTGCCATTGCGGCCGGATTCGAATAAAGCCTGTAGTATCGGCATAGCCCCATCTGTCGCCTTCGCGGTAAGGGATCAGCCGGGGTAAGGCCTTGCTATAGGACAAGGCCGGGGCAAAGAAACAGCATACGAAAATGATGAGCGCACGCAAACAGAGGATCATGGTTATCGGATTGCAGAGGTCACGGCTACTATTGCTGTACTGTCGCCGAGGCTTCCCTGTAAAGATAATAACGCGCCGTTTCCTTTTTTAATTGTTGTAGCAATAACCAAAAGCAGGCGCCATCGTCGATCCATCCGATAAAGGGTATGAAATCCGGCAGCAGGTCGAAGGGAGAAAAGATATAGGCGATACACAGCAGTGCCGCCAGCATCGTCAGAAAGGAAAGGCGGTATCGTCCTTTAAATACATCGCGCAGCATGGGTAGCAGCAATTTCCTGCTGCGGTAAACCTGGTAAGCATTACCGGCATGCCGTCTGTATTTGTTCCATTGCCGGACCATGCTTGAAGTTAAGCTGTTTTGTGAACCTTGTTGCATGTTTTAGTCAAAAAATAACAATTTAATGCTCAGTAAAAAAGCAACGCGCGACCGGCTAGGGTCGCGCGTTGCAAAAGATAGTGCGGGTCTATTGCCTGATCACTTTACTGCTCCATGTTTTGCCCGCGGCATCCCTGATTAGCAGGATGTAAGCGCCCGGATTTAAGTGGGGCAGGTTAAGGCCGTTAGGCCCTGTGTTCAATTTCAGGCCTGTGCGCAACACCTCCCGTCCAATCATATCGGTAAGGGATATCGCAACTTGCTCTCCCTGTTTCCCTTTCCAGTCGATAGTAATGCTTTTGTCAAAGGGATTGGGATAGAGGCTGAAATCCTTGCTGGCGGCAATGGGTTTTATCGAGACGGTAGTTTCGTAGGATTCGTAATAGTATTTGATGCTGCGTCTGGGTGCATGTTCACCGGCTCCATAAACCAGCAGGCTATCCGGTTCGCCGAAGCTTGTATACCGATATACACCCACATCTTTGAGCTGCATGCTGCTTGTCGTTGGATTGTAGTCGTACAATTGAGCAGAATCTGGTAAACCGTTTGTTCCGGGGTAATTGATCCAGGTAGAACCGAATATGTCATCCGGCATTCCGGTCTGCATCAGCTTGATCAGGCCTGAGTGGAAAGTGGTATAAGGAATGCCAGTAGTGTAGCCCATGGAATCTACGGAAATAATCCTTACATCGGGAAGAGAAAAGTCTTCCATGGTCGTCTTCATCAGCTCCCCGCCAGGGTAGTAATAGAACGTCATCTTCCCGACCTTTAGCGCAGGGCTGAGCGGGTTTCCATAGGAGACCATGGAGTCCAGTTTATCGCCACTGTTGTAGTAATACCTGTAAGTGCCATATAGCCTGTAAGTGCTACCCATTTTGTTAAACATGCTGTCGGTCATCACCCGGGTAAAAGTGTTGTTATAGGTAAATGTTCTTTTCTGCAACGTATCGTAGTGGCTGCCGTTATCGTTGCTTTCAAGGGAATACGACAGTACCCGGTATCCCTGGGCATTATAGGCATTGACCTGGCGGGAGGCCTGAATATCGGCATGTGAGGTGGTTTGGCTCATTTTGTTATCCGGGCGATAGCTGGCCACTTCAAATCGCGTAAAGCCTTCTGAAATGTACTTAATACTGTCGGGCAGGCTTGTCGGTGCCGCCGGTGCAGACAAAGTCGGTCCCTGGTCGTCCTGGAAGGAGCGCCGGTATCCGTAAGCGTCATTATAGTTAAACTTCGATCCCCGCGACCCGGAATAGCGGTATGCTGTTGAATCGTCAAAAAGTCCGGCTTCGGTGTATGTCGTTGTTGCAACCACACGATGCGCGATGCCGGTCGGTTTTTGTGAGGAGGCATTGTTACTTTGTGCCTGTAGCAGACGATCAATAAAAGCCTGATGCTTCCCGATCCGTTTTTCAATTTCTGTGCTGTGCTGCGCGGTTGCCTGTCCAAAACCGACGGCCAATAGAGCCGTCAGTAAAATAGTTGTTTTCATGTTTTATGAATTGTTCTAGATTGACAGACGGCGGGATTTGGCAATTGTACCAGGTGATATTTCTGAAATTTATGGAAATACCGGTTTCAGGGTATAGACTAACTGGTAACTAATAAGGAATATATTCAGATACATGACTGGTTGTTTCTTATTTTAAAAGAATGAAAATCAATTTATAAAATGCCTGATGGCTATAGGCGCTAAGAGATCATATTTGCCCGCATCATTTCGAGAAATCCCGCTTTATAAGCATTGCCGACTACAATTTCTATCTTGCTGTTCCGTTTCAAACGGATAATATTCATTTCCACCGAGGCAATATTGGCAACAGGTACAATATAGGATTTATGTACCCTGATGAAATTCTTTTTAAAGAGCTTCTCTTCCAGGTCCTTCATGTTCATCAGCGATAGGACCTTGGTAGCCCCGCAAACAATAGCGACATAGTTGCGCATACCTTCGATATAATCGATGTCTGCCATGTCGATCTTGATCAACTTTCCCTTGCTATCGCCCTGGACGATGATAAAGTCCGGCTCGGCTTGCTCTTTTTTTAAAGGATCCAGGATATCCCTGGCCTTTTGCGCTGCTTTCAGGAACCTGGGAAAGTGTACGGGCTTCAGGAGATAGTCGATCGCATCGAGCTCAAAGCCATCCAGGGCATAGCGATCATGTGCCGTGGTGAAGATCACTTTGCATTTGCCGTTTATGGCTTGCATCAGTTCCAATCCTGTCAGCTCCGACATCTCGATATCGAGAAACAGCAGATCTACCTGCCGCTCGTGGATGAGCTGCAACCCTTCCAGGGGATTCCGGGTTGCGCCCGCCAGGTCAAAGTAAGGGACTTCGTTTATATACGCGGCGATCACATCGATTGCCGCCGGCTCATCATCTATTATCAGGCAATGGATCATACCTTATAGGGTTAATGAACGAGATAGGGAAGGGTATTTCCTTTGAAACGACTGCCTGCCGTTTGCCACGTGAAGATAAAAGCTTATCGGGATATAGCCCGTGCCATTCCCATTTATATCGACGATACCGTTTCCGGAGAACCGCCCCTGTCTGGTGCTTGTTGTTAAATGTAAAACTAACTATCCCGATAGGGAAACATGAGTCAAATTCGTCTTGGTAACGGTTGCTGAGCCTGTCGAAGCACCATTGCATCGTTGCCCTTTCGACTGGCTCAAGGACCGGAATTAATTGGTTTCCTACAAGCGGACGGTCAATAATATAAAAACACTTTGTTTTTCTTTTCAGGGAGTAGCTTAATGCAAATGCCCCGGCCTATGCAGGCGGGGCTGGGGGAAAATTCCGGATCATAAGGTTACACACAATGTTGTGCCGTGCGACGGGAAAAAAGATGGAGTGAAGGAATACTCATGTTCCCTCATGATCCTGTAAGCTGGCGGTTATGGGGTGTATTGTTGACTATAAGAGAAAGGCTTTGGGCCAATTCATAGGCCGGTCGGTAATATACTCCGTAAGCACAAGCGCTACTCCCGGCCAACCTTCCAGTATGCTTACGGGATTAGTCGCATATTGCTTCTTTTCTATTTCCTGATCAATAAGATCCATAGTAACACCAATCCAAAAATGGTAAGCATCAAGATAGGCCGGGTTGCCGCTTTCCTGGTATAAACATTTGTAAAACTGTGCCAGCCCGGCGCTGCCATGACAAAAATGAGTATCCTTACTTAAGGTGGCTTCTTCACTTTTCCGGTTGGCTGATGCCAATCCTATCTGGTCGGCAATATTGGTATAGGCATCTGTTCCCAGCAGCTTGCCGGCACGGTATAAAAGTAGTACCGTATTGAGATCGCCATAACACCAAGCCAGCCGGTCTATGCGGACGGATTGGTATGGATCCAGCTCCAGGTAACAGGGAAAGGCAGAATATTCCTCTGTCGATAAGGAAGCGGGTTGCTCCTGCTCCAGGATAAAGGAAATGCCCCGTTTTATGATCGTTGCTACCTGTTCTTTATCCTTTAGATGCGGCCAGGCATTAATCAGCAGCAGCAAAAGGCCGGGAAGACCATGCGCCAGGCCCAGGTCGATCTTTTTGTCGTTAAGGCGTTCCAGGCTGAAATTCAAAAAGTAAATGCCATCGCCATGAGAGATGGCAGCAGCACAGAATGCTGCTGTGAGATCATTGACATATTGGTTGATCACCGGTGTTTGCAGCCTGGAAGAAAAATAGTGGAGCGCGCCCATAGCGCCGTGCAGGTAATCCACCTCTGTTTGGGCGATATGATCCAACGCCGAATCAAAGATATACCGGTCAATACCGGCCAGCTCGGTCTCAACATCAAACTCCAGCAGGCCGTTCTGCTGCAGGTTGTTGAGCACATAACCCAGGCCTGCGGCGCCGTCGCTAAAGGCATAGCCCGACAGCAGGCTACTGTCGTTGTTCAGGTTTTCAAATACCTGTTCGATCAGCACATCGGCTTTATCATAAAGCGATTCGTCCTGCAACGCTTCTGCAGCATAATAGTAGTAATACAATAGTCCCAGGGTGCCTCCGAGAAAACCATGATGCAGGGGTTGTGTCGCAGCCAGCACTTCGTTGATACGCGCTAGTTTCGTGTTGTTAAGAGTATCGATCATTTTATCCTGTTTTACAGTGGCGGTATGCAGGTACATTCGTTCCGGGGATGTCGCAATAGATGAAGCTATCCCGGCTTGTAGAAGAGTCCCGGCAACCGGAGATCGCCGGGATCTTTAGATAGGTAAGCTTATTCCGGGTTTTCAACGCCTTCTTCAAGGCATCTGCCCCCTATGGAGCAATACCTTGTTGGCTGGCAACAGGTCAAACCGCTGCACTGCATAAAGGACGTAGTTAACAGTGCGGCCTTGCCGGCCAAAAGAATATTTTGTTCGTTCCTGGTCAGGCTGCCGACTACGTCTTTCCCCAGCTTCAGCTTATTGTTTTGCTTTGCGCGTTTCATGAATCTTGATTTTACAAAAAAATAAGTAACTATCCGGATATAAGAAATAGGATACAATTTGCTTCCAATTAATGGTTGCTGCGCTTGTTCGAAGCATCATCTTTGTCCTTTCAACCAGCGCAAGGACCGGCTTCGTTTCCTATACCCGGATAGTCTGAAAAAATAACGCTTGATTTTTCTTTAAGGGTTCTTAACGCCTGTCAATTTAGTCAAGACCACCTTGGGGCTCTTGCGGTTCCTGGGGCAGGCATTTGAATACTTGTGAATAGGTTTTGGTTAACCCTGTTGGGTTGCAGCACAAAAAGCCGCTGCAATTTCCAAAGGAAGTCGTCCATTGCGGTTCGCCACCCAGGAGGTTGTTCTGTTCGGCCTTTGTCAGGCTGCTCACTACGTCTTTTCCGAGTTTCAATTTGCCGTTTTGCTTTGTGCGTTTCATAGATTTTGATTTTAAATGAATGGTAATTCCTACTCTTTTAAAGGTTTTCGGATGTCCCTTTCCTGGCCAGGACAGATAGGTGATAAAAGGCCAGCCTTCGGATCACTTATCTACAGAACTAAAATAGGGTAGCGGAACAGACCGTTAGAGAATTAATACACCAAAGCGCTTTTGACCGGTATCAAAAAGGGGATGCAAAGGATGAAGACACCATTTATGGTGAGCAAACTGGATAGGCTGAACAGGACATGACCGGATAAAAAGGAAGCCTTCGAATGAAGGCTTCCCAACCGCGGATAGCTCTGCAGGTTGCTGATAGATACATGAATTGACTATCCCGATACAAGAAACTTTAGCTTAAGCAGCCCGACCACACTTGTTGTGCCCGCAGAAACGCCATTCTATCGCCGTCTGAAGGATATGCTCAAAGAATTCGGGTGTTTTGTTTTCCATACCGGGATAGTCATGTATCTTAATATACAGCCAGCGTAAACCGGCTGTCCATTGGCGCCGCGCTCGTATCTGTTATCGCCACCTGAATATAAGTGGGATCTTCGTAGCTGATATAAATATGTCCGACGCTGCCCACGAGGGCAGGGGTGCCCGCCACTGTGAGGGACATAGGATTGGCATAGTAGACATTGTACACACCCGTTGCCACCTGCTGACAGGAAGCAACATTATAAGATGAAAGCGGGCTACCATCGCTGTTAAAGCGGCCAAAGGCTTTTACCCTGGTGGTTTCCGAAAGTTGAGGGGTCTTGCTGCTGAAGGCAGGAGCATCGACGATCCCCGTGTACACATTGCTTTCTTCCACTACATCAAACTGACCGTAGCTGCCGCCATCCTGCAATTGAATGGTTTTACGGCCGGCATCGGCTACATAGCTATTGGCTACCAGGAAGCCGTTGCCCAGGAAGACGAGCTTGGTTCTGCTAAGACCAAAGGTCGCCGGGTTGGAGCCGTTGCCGTTGATGAGAATGTTGTTGATGGTATATGCCGTGGCATTCAGCCGGTTAAAAGTATTGCCTGAGAAGGTATGTGTTCCGCTACCGGCATTATCTACCGTAATATCGGCGCCTCCTGCATTCCCTTCAAAGTAGCAGTTATTGATGTTGATCCCGTTGGCGCCGTTGGCGGCATCAAAATAGCAGTACAGGCCGCCTGTGCCAGAGTCGCCCTGTGCACCATTGCCTTCAAACGAGCTGGCCAGGAAGGTAACGCTATGCAAGCGGGAAAGAATGGCGCCATAGCTGAAATTGCTGCTGAGATAACCGGAGGTAAAATTGATCAGGTTGGGCGGCAGCACACCGAAGTCATTCGGACCAGGCCGGCCTCCTTCTCCTTTTCCCTCCACACCTACGCGACAATAGTTGCAGCTCACATTCAGAAAATTGCTGCTGAGCACATCTTTCAGATAAATGCCGGTATCCAGTAGCTGCAGTTTCAAGTTCCTGGCAGTGACGGTGGTCATGTATTCCAGTGACAAGCCCCGGCCACGAACATTGGCGTTGTTGTTGCCCAAAACAGAAAAATTGCTGATCTCGAAAGTATTGCCGATAGTGCCCAGTATTTTGAACACATCGCAATTGGCATTGGGATTGGAGAGATCGGCATCGTAATGTATGACCGACTGTGCTGTACCATCGCCGAAGATATTGAGGGTATTGCGTTGGTACAGATCCAGCAGCAATACGTGTGTACCGCTGGCCGGAGTCGTGACCCGGTATGTTCCCATAGAAAGGTGCAGATCGTAGGCATGTATGGCTACGAAATCCAGCGCTTTCTGAAGCGCAACGGTATCATCGGTGACATTGTCGCCTTTGGCGCCAAACCATTTAACGTCTACGGTATTGCTGAAAATGCGCTTCCAGCGACCGGCGGCCGGTGTCGCGCCGGTAAAGATGGTGCCGTCGTTGGCGCTGTCCAGGTTGCCGGCATCCCAGTAAAAGGTGCCGCCGCCGCCATCGTTGGTTGTGTAATAACCCGATACATTTACGGTTTGCCCGTCGAAGGCGCCGTCAAGCGTGATCAGGCCGTTTGAAGGATCAGTTAAAGTGTCCACAGAAAAACTGTGATTTGAAGGTGTAGGCATAAAATTGTGTTTAAAAGATAAAAATCCCGGTATCTGGTAAACCGGATGAATGATAGCGCTAAATTACCTTGGGGCTACGCCAATCGGGGGCGTTGCTGTCAATAGCTTTTATGGGCGTGGCTGTCCCCTTGCCGGGTAGATCATCCGGGACAAACAAGAAATTTATGATTGATGCCTGTGCAGATCAGGGTCAGGCGCCAGGATGGAGTGCTGTACTGCCTATGGTCGTAGTGTTACGGTTAAAAAGCCTGGAAAATAGGGGTTTTGGGTATGGTATTCAAAAATAAATCCAAAATATTTATTGAAAATCAATATCTTGCAAAGGCGTGTGAAAAAAAAGTAATGAAAATTTTGGTAGTTTTCCACACTGGTTTTACCTTTGCGCTCCGATTGCAAGTATTTTTATGTTGTAAAACATAAGGCAACGGCGAAAAAGAATTATCGTTCAAGCAAAAAGCAAATTTACAATGTCTCTTAAACAATTGAGCTACAGGACCCAGTCTGCTAACGAAAACATCGTGAAGCGTGAATGGTGGGTTGCCGACGCTACCAACCAGACTTTAGGTCGCTTCAGTTCTAAAATTGCTGCCGTACTGCGTGGCAAAAACAAGGCTTACTATACGCCTCACTTCGATTGCGGAGATTATGTGATCGTGATCAATTCCGGAAAGATCGTACTGACCGGCAATAAGCTGGAAGATAAAGATTACCAGCACGTAACCGGTTATCCTGGCGGCCAGAAACATGAATCTGCCAAAAACCTGATCAACCGTCGTCCCAACGCTGTGATCGAGCGCGCTGTAAAAGGCATGCTGCCCAAGAATCGTCTGGGTCGTGCAATGTACAAAAAGCTGTTTGTTTACGAAGGCGCAGAACATGGACATCAGGCGCAACAACCCAAAGAATTCAAATATTAACCCCTAGGCCCTTTAGGGGCATATTAACTTTCTAACGATAATGGAAAAACAAAAAAATGCAGTAGGTCGTCGTAAAGAAGCGGTAGCCCGCGTATACCTGAGCAAGGGTACCGGCGAGATCAAGGTAAACGACAAAGAATATAAATCCTACTTCACACTGATCTACCTGCAGAACCAGGTAGAGCTTCCGCTGAAAACGATAGAAGCCGTGGATCAGTACGATATTACGGTAAATGTACAAGGCGGTGGTCCTAAAGGCCAGGCCGAAGCCATTAAATTAGGAATTGCCCGCGCGCTCTGCGAAGTGAACGGAGATTTTCGTCCTGCGTTGAAAAAACAAGGCTTATTGCGTCGCGATCCCCGTGTGGTTGAACGTAAGAAATTCGGTAAAGCTAAAGCACGTCGTAGCTTCCAGTTCTCTAAACGTTAATCCGGTTATTATTGTCCTGCAAAGGGCGGTAATGAGGATAAGCTTATTTTTAAATCATTATCAACTCATTCAATTTTCCAACAATGGAAGAAAATAAATCATTACATCAGCAGTTGCTGGAAGCGGGCGTACACTTCGGTCACCAGAAGAAAAAATGGAATCCGAAAATGCTGCCTTTCATCTTTACCGAAAAGAACGGCATTCACATCATCGATCTGAACAAGACTATCGAAGGCCTGCAGGAATCTGCTGCTGCCCTGAAGTCTATCGCCAAAAGCGGTAAGAAGATCATGTTCGTTGCGACCAAAAAGCAAGCGAAAGAGATCGTTGCCGAAGCTGCTGCAAAAGCCAACATGCCTTTCGTTACCGAGCGCTGGCTGGGTGGTATGCTTACCAACTTCCAAACCATTCGTAAGAGTGTGAAGAAGATGCAGAGCATCGAAAAAATGCTGAACGACGGTACCCTGGATAGCGTAACCAAAAAGGAACGCCTGACCCTGGACCGCAGCAAGCAGAAAATGGAAAAAGTACTGGGTGGTATCTCCCAGATGGGCCGTACGCCTGCAGCGCTGTTCATCGTGGACATCAGCCACGAGCACATCGCCCTGGCAGAAGCCAAGCGCTTGGGTATCACTACCTTTGCGATGGTAGATACCAACAGCGATCCTACAAAAGTTGACTTCTCCATACCCTCCAACGATGATGCGACCAAATCGATCGCTATCGTAACCAACTACCTGGTGGCGGCTATTATCGAAGGCGTAGAAGAACGCGCCCAGAATAAAGAGCAGGAGCAGGAAGAAGGTGAAGAAGAATTTACAGAGCGCACCCGTGGTCTTGATCTGGACGACGAGGAAGCCAAGCGCAGCGGCGGTAAGCCCGGTGGTGCTGCTGGTGGCGCAGGCCGTGGCCGTCGTGGCCCCGGTGGTGGCGGTACTTCCGGTCCCGGTGGCCGCAGGCCCGCAGCTGGTGCAGGCGCCAAGCGATAAGCGATTATCCGGCCAACTGTTCAAGTTATCAAAAACCGTTTCCCCGAAAGAGGAACGGTTTTTTTGTTTTTCCCCGGCTGTGTAGAGACGTTGCATGCAACGTCTCTACACAGCCGGCACTACTACATAGGCATGCAACGTCTCTACGTAGCCGGGTGACGCTGTGCTGCTAAGGCCTGTACAATTCCTAACCATAGCAGCCATTTATTTACCTTCGTCATAGCCCTGCACCATGATGCGAAAAACTCCCTATTTGCACTGCAAGGAAACCATTAAGCTGTTATAATTTGTTTAATAAACAGCGCAATAGGAGATTTCCGCAAATCCAGTTCGGCCTTTCTCTCAAATTTATCCCTATTTTTACGGCGATTAAATCCTGTACTATGGCGATAAATCTCCAGAAGGGCCAGAAAATCGATATTGGCCTTTCCAAACTGAGTGTAGGGCTGGGCTGGAACCCCAACGAGGGTACCGGCGCGGCTTTCGACCTCGATGCTTCAGCTTTCATGATCAACAACAACCGCCTGATCCCGGCTGAAGAATATTTTGTTTTTTATGGCAATACCGACTCTCCCGATGGCGGCCTGCACCATACGGGCGACGATCCTACGGGTGGCAACAGCGCCGACGGCGACGATGAAACCATCCAGGTAGACCTGATCAAAGTCGATGCTGCTATCGAAGAGATCCTGTTTGTGGTGACGATACATGAAGCCGCGCAGCGTCATCAGAACTTTGGCCAGGTACGCAATTCCTATATTCGTATCGTGGACGATGCCAACGGTAGTGAAGTCGCTAAATATGAACTGGGCGAAGACTTCTCTATTGAAACTGCCGTAGAATTCGGCCGCCTGTATAAACGTAATGGAACGTGGAAATTCGAAGCATCGGGCATCGGCTATAAGGAAGATCTTGCCTTTTTTGTATCCAAATATTTCACCGGCCAGGTGATCAAATAAGCTTTAAACCCCTATTATTTATGGCAATTAATCTGGTAAAGGGTCAGACCATCGACCTGCGTAAAAACGATAAAGGCGAAGAGTTCGACCTTTCACAAGTAACTATCGGGCTGGGCTGGGACGTACGCCAGCAAAAGAGCGGCGGCTTCCTGGGCAAGCTGCTGGGTGGTAATAAAGAGGCCGATTATGACCTTGATGCCATTGCCTTCCTGCTCGATGCCCAGGGGAAGGTGGCCGATCTCGGTCGCACAGTGCAATCCAACGATGGCCGCCAGATCGGTCTTTACCAGGGCGATATCATCTTCTTCAATTCCCAGAAACATCCATCGGGCAATATATGGCTTACGGGCGACAACCGTACCGGGGCCGGCGAGGGCGACGATGAGCAGATCATCGTCAGGCTCAATGCGCTCGATCCCAAATACGATCGCATTGTTTTTCTCGTAACCATTTACCAGGGTCGCCAGAACGGGCAGCATTTCGGTATGGTCGAGAATGCCTTTATCCGCGCGGTGGATGCCCGCGGCCGCGAGATCGCGAAATACAGCATGTCGGGCGATGCCACCTTCAACAATATGTGTGGCATGGTCTTTGCAGAAGTTTATCGTAAAGATGGCGGCTGGAAATTCCGCGCACTGGGTAATCCCGAATCTTCCGACAATTTCGTAGAGATACTGAGACAATATACCCGTTAATCACATGGCGCTACTTGAGGGGATCAGGCATATTTCCTTTGACCTCTGGCTCACGCTCATCTGCTCCAATCCGGAATATAAATCCCGTCGTGCTGTGCTGATGGCGCAGCATTTCGGGGTACGCCGGAGCGATGCCGAAGTGCAGGAGGTATTTACTTACCACGATCGCCTGTTCAACCGGATCAACGAAAGGGCGGGCGGTAATGTCCAGTACAGCGAAATGCTGTATGTGATCCTCGACCGGCTGGGCGTGCCGCCCGATGCCATCGAGGAAGAAGCCATGACGGCATACTACCAAAAAGCGGAGCTCCTGTTCTTTGAACATATGCCCCGTCTGTTGGATACAGGTACTGCCGGCATACTGGAAGCGTTGCGGGCAAAGGGTCATACCCTGAGCATCCTCAGCAATACGGGCTTCATACTGGGGCGTACCCTAAGGCCCGTACTGGAGCGGTTGGGCATTGCGGTGTATTTCGACTTTCAGCTATATTCCGATGAGATAGGCAGCTCCAAACCTTCGTTTAAGGCCTACGGGCAGCTTATGGAAGCGTCGGCAAGGCTGAGGCCGCTGGAAAAAGAAGAGCTTCTTCATGTGGGCGACAACCCCATAGCCGACCTTGAGGGCGCCCGGCGCTTCGGTTTCCGCTCTGCGCTGCTGGAGCAGGACGCCACTTTGCGTAACTTATTTTTGAATTAATGTATTCCGACTTTTCAAGACATCATATCGACGATCCCGGACAGATTCCCTTCGACGCCGCCGCTTACAGCAAATTCAAGTTTGGCGACGGGGATATCGCCCGTGCTTTCGGGCAGGAGCTGGGGCGCCATTTTGTAGAATTGCACGGCGATGCCCTGCTGGCCGAAGAGAATATCGTTTTTGTTCCCAGTCCTTATCATGCAATACCTACAGCGTCCAATGCCCTGTCCTTATTCTTCAGGGATGAAGTGAACCGGTTCCTGTTCCGTCATCAGCGCAAATCGTTGCTGCAATCCAAGATCCATCGCTACAAGACCTATACAGTCGATTATGGTAACCTCGATTTTGAAGAAAGGATGCGACTCATTTCTTCCGATACCTATCACCTGGATAAGCATTTCCTGGAAGGCCGGATGGTCCTTTTCATCGATGATATCAAGATCACCGGTAGCCATGAGCAGATCATCAGACAGCAGCTGGAACGGGAAGAGATCAAGGGCCGGTTCGTGTTTGTCTATTATGCACAACTGATGAATAAGGCGATACCGCCTAACTTTGAGAATTATCTCAACTACTTTGCCGTGAAGGATCGCAGCGACCTTGTGACGATCATTAACGAGGATAATTTCATCATGAATACCCGTATCATCAAATATATTCTCAAATCGGATCCCGTGGACCTCATGGCGTTCATCCATGCACTGCGGGAAGAACGTCTGCCTGAAATGGTCAACTATGCCATCGGTAACAATTACCACCTAATGGAAGACTATCAGCACAATTTAATGCTAATCACAAATCATATCAATTATGGCAATTAATCTTCAAAAGGGCCAGCGCGAAAATATCGATGCGCCCAAATTTACGGTAGGCCTGGGATGGGATACCAATAGCAGCGCCACCGGCGAAGGTTTCGACCTCGATGCCTCCATCTTTATTCTCGGTGAGCATGGCAAGCTGGTGGCCGACGATTACTTTGTGTTCTATAACAACAAGAAATCACCGGATGAAGCGGTAGTGCATACCGGCGACAACCTGACCGGCGAAGGCGCCGGCGATGATGAGCAGATCAAGGTCGACCTCACCAAGATCAATGCTGCGGCCAAAGAGATATGCATCGTGGTAACGATCCACGACGCAGAAGCCCGCCGCCAGAATTTTGGCCAGGTACGCAACTCCTTTATCCGTATCGTAGATGAGCAGAACAATGAGCTGGTGAAGTATGAGTTGGACGAGGATTTCTCCATCGAGACGGCAGTAGAATTCGGCCGCATTTACAACCGCAGCGGCCAGTGGAAATTTGAAGCTGTAGGCATGGGTATGAAAGGTGGCCTGCAGGATTATCTTAATAAATACAACTAATCTCTATGGTTATCAATCTTCAGAAAGGACAAAAGATCAACCTGGAAAAGTCCAATGGCAGCAAGCTGCAGCAGGTATGTGTCGGTATTAACTGGGGCGCGATCCAGAAAAAAGGATTGTTTGGTACCAAGAAGGAAGCCGTTGATCTCGACGGCAGTTGCGCCCTGTTCAACGAGAACAAGCAAGTGGTAGATGTAGTATATTTTCGCAACCTTCGTTCGCGCGACAGGGCAGTAGTGCATAGCGGCGATGATCTTACCGGCGATCTGAACGGCGATGACGGCCTGGACAACGAGGTGATCTCGGTAGATCTCTCCCGCCTGGATCCTTCGGTTACCTCGGTAGCCTTTTTTCTGAACAGCTTCCAGGGACATGATTTTGCGATCGTTCCTTTTGCTTCCATCCGCATCTACGAAGGTTCGCCTTCCAAAGTCAATGAGGTATTTGCAACCTATAATATTGCCGGCGAAACCCAGTTTGCAGGGCATGTATCCATGGTAATGGGCACCTTCTATAAACGCAATGGCGAATGGAAATTCAACGCCATCGGTGAGCCTACCAAGGACCGGGATGTGGAGCAGACCGTAAAAACCATCCAGGGCAGCTATATATAAACTCCTGCGTTTTCCTATAGAGACGTTGCATGCAACGTCTCTATAGGAAAACGTGATAAGATGATATAACAGACTTTTAATGGGGCAGACCGATGGTCTAGCCCCATTCACCGAATAAACAGGCCACTATTTTTCTGGCTAAGCAATAATTGATAACTTTATTCCTCATCATTGACAGATATGGAAACAAACACAAATGCCACAAACCCCTCCACAGCGATCACCCGCATCGACAAGGAAGGTAATGTGGATACCAATAGCCTTACCCCTGCGGAGACCCAACGTTTCGACGAGATCAGCAAAGCCCTGAAGCCCGGCGATGCCAATTCAATCCTGAACTATGGTGTCGAGGCGCAGAATTCGATGGAGAAATACAGTAACGAGTTCCTGACCTCGGTACGGACCTATAATTCCGGCGAGGTAGGCGGTCTGATCAACGATCTGCTGACAGAGCTGAATTACATCGATGTGGATGAGCTGAACCAGAGCGGTTTCCAGCGTTTCCTGTCCCGTATCCCTTTGTTGAAAAAGCTGACTTTTGATGTGAAGAAGCTGTTCCAGAAGTACGATACCGTAGTGGGCAATATTGACAAAATCACCAATAAGGTTAAAGCAGGCCGGTTAAACTCGATCAAGGACAACAGCTCGCTGCAGACCATGTTTGATAGCAACAGGACCTATATCGCGCAAATGGAAGAGTTGATCGTCGCCGGTCATCTCAGGTACCAGGAGCTGTCGCAGAAGCTGGCTGAGATGGATGCCAATCCGGCTGCTTACCAGGACTACGAGATTGCCGACATGCGCGATTTTGTAAACCGTCTCGATAAGCGCCTGGCCGATATGAAAGTGGTCCGCTTCATTATGCTGCAATCCCTGGCGCAGATCAGGGTGGTGCAGAACAACAATACCTCGATCGCCGAAAAGGCCCAGTCTATTGTATCGACCACGATACCGGTATGGAAAAACCAGCTTACGATTGCCGTAGCGCTGCAACGCCAGAAGGCCAACGTGGAAATGCAGAAAAAGATATCGGAAACCACCAATACCATACTGGAGAAGAATGCGGAGCTGCTGAAGCAAAACAGTATCGATGTGGCCCGTGAGAATGAAAAGACAGTGGTATCGATCGATACGCTGAAGAAGACCACCGCATCGTTAATCGAGACCCTCAACGAGGTGAAACGCATTCATGAAGAGGGTGCAGAGAACCGGCGCAAGCTGGATACGGAGCTGCAAACGCTGGAATCCGAGTTGAAAAAGAACCTGACCCGTACCCATTAACCCGCGTGTAGAGATGCATTGTATATATCGCGTGTAGAGACGCATGGCATGCGTCTCATAATATAAAGACGCATTGTATGCGTCTCACAATATGATTGCATGCGTCTCTACACGGATACGTTTTTTACGGGGACAGGCATGGCAACGTCTCTGCCTGGCGAATACCGTTAACCAATGGACGATAACCAGAAACAGATATTAAGCGAATCAAAAAAGATCATCAGTAAATTACAGATCCTGTCAGCCTTTTTCGAAGATGATGTAATTTACAAGATCTATGTGCGCAGCCAGGTTATCGAAAAGCTGTTTGAGGCCAATCCCGAACTGGATATCAATAAACTGCAGCTCTTTCATTTACAGTTTACCGAAAGCGTGCTGGAATTGCTGCGCCGGATCAAAAAAGCCAACGAAAAAAGCGTAAGCCTGACTTTCGATGAGATCGAGCTGAATAACCAACTCATCACTAAGATATCGGACGCCATGCGGACGGAAGAGAGCTATGAGTTTGGCAAGCAAAAGCAAACCCAGAAGATCAACGAATCGCTGGAGCGGCTATACAACAATCTTTCGGATCTGTCCAGAGATTACCCCTTTGCGAAGAACATGCAGCAGTTTGGCGGGCGTTATGCCAAAGACTTCTTCCACGAGATCAGCGAGGATCTTTTTTATGAGCTTACGGCTTATGATCCGGAGGAGGTCTACCACAACGGCTACGGAATGATCGAGAAAAAGTTGCTAGGTCTCGAATGCCGGTACCTATTCAACAATACATTCTATTGCGGGCTCAAGGCCGGTGCTTTGCTGTTGGAAGTGTACCGGTTGCCGGACGACGACGTTTTTTTTGCCTATTATTCGTCCCGGAATATGTTTCTCTCTTTCCCCTTTGAAAAGATTGCGGGCATTGACCCAACGGAAGCGCTATCCAAACGGGCCAAAGTAGTGCAGGAGCTGACGGAAAAAAACCTGCTCCTGGAGCAGCAGGCGGTAAAGATCAAAACGCAGATCCCGGCGGATATCAAAAAGCTGCTGACAGAGTATTATGAAAAAGTGAACAGCATGGATTTCATGGATTTTATGGACGACTTCGATGTGCAGGCCAATATCCTGAAAACGATGCTGAATACCGAAAGGATGTAAGCATGATGAGAACAGATATCGGCGACTATTTGCTTGTGAAAAAAAATCTTTTGGGAGACAGGCTGCAGTTGTTTTTTAAGCATAAGGAGCGGAACAATGAGGGGAAGGTATTGCAGCTTCATGGACTGGCCGCGTTTATTGATCGCATGGACGATGGTACGTGTTGGCGTTTTATCGAGATCAGGGAACCGCCGGGCAGCAGCTATAACATGGATGTTTCGTTGCAGTTGAAGCGGCCGGAGATCATGCAGTACCCTGAAGTGTTTTTATTGATGGATAATAATACGGTCTCCTATAGCTTTCGCGCCGTAGCCCAAACCATCGTATTCCGGGATGCCTTCACAGGTAGCCATCCGGAATTTTTATAGACCCTGTAAATCGATTAACTATGAGAAGACTGCCCGTATACCTGGTGCTCGATACTTCGGGTTCGATGAATGGCGAGCCCATTGAGGCGGTAAAGAACGGCGTACAGTTGATGATCAGCTCGCTGCGGCAAAATCCGCAAGCCATCGAAACGGCTTTTATCAGTATCATTACTTTTGATAGCATGGCGCGGCAGATCATTCCGCTTACCGAGCTGGCAGCCTTCCAGATGACCGAGATCAAAGCCAGCGGTACCACCGCCCTGGGCGATGCGCTTAAGGTACTGAGCCGCTGTATCGATACCGAGGTTGCGAAAACGACTACGGAGCAAAAAGGCGACTGGAAGCCTATGGTCTTTATCATGACTGACGGTATCCCCACCGATGACTGGCAAAGCGGCCTGGCCGAATACCGCCAGCGCAAAACGGCCATTACCGTGGCCTGTGCCGCCGGCGCTAAAGCCGATACCGCATCGCTGAAGAAGATCACCGATACTGTGGTGCAACTGGATACCACCGATGCCGCCACCATTTCGCGTTTTTTTTCCTGGGTATCTGCTTCGATAAGCGCTACTTCCACCAAAATTGAAAGCAGCGGCAAGGAGGTGACCGGCTGGGAAGAGCTGCCGCCACCGCCTGCCGAATTGAATATTGTCGTTTAAGCCCTAACACACGATGAGAAGACTACCCGTTTATTTTTTACTCGATACATCCGGATCTATGTTCGGTGAGCCCATCCAGGCCCTGAACAACGCCCTAAGCGGTATGATCAATACCCTGCGCAGCGATGCCCAGGCCCTCGATTCGCTCTGGATCAGCATTGTTACTTTTGATCGTGAGGTGCGGGAGCTGGTACCGCTTACCGAGCTGGTTCATTTTCAGCTGCCCGAAATTACCTGCCCGCAAAGTGGCCCTACCAATACCGGTAAAGGGCTGGAACTGATCCATCAGAAGGTGATCAGCGAAGTGCGCAAGGGTAGCGATAGCCAGAAAGGCGACTGGAAGCCCTTGTTTTTCCTGTTTACCGACGGCAAACCTTCCGATATACAGCTGTATCGCGAAATGCTGCCTAAAATAAAGTCGCTTCACTTTGCCGCTATTGTAGGCTGTGCTGCCGGTCACCTGGCCGACGACAGCATGCTGAAGGAACTTACGGATAATGTGGTGCACCTCGATACTGCCGATACCGCCACCCTGAAGCAATTCTTCAAATGGGTTTCCGACACCATCGAGCAAGGCAATAAAAGTGTAGGCACGGTAGAAAGCCTGCCCTTGCCGCCGCCGCCGGCAGAAGTGCACCTGGTGATCTGATTTTTTTAGATGTAGATATTAGACTTTGGATATTAGACTTTAGATATAGGGTGTGTGAGGTAAGTTAATGTAAGTAGCATACCACTTTAAAAGGAAAAAGTCCTTTGCGATTTAAGACAAAGAATGATCAACCGCAAAGAGGCAAAGGATGCGCAAAGAGCACAAAGTATTTCCTTGCTTATATTCACTTCGCGTCCTTTGCGGTTAAAAATGAAAAATTATTCCTTAGCGTTCTTTGCGGTTAAATAAATTTTTCTGACTATCCGGATATAGAAACCCAGCTAAAAATAGGAACAATAAAGAAATGATCCTTTGGGTCAATGATTAAAACGTTGATCCATGACCCAATGCCCGGCAATGCTGCATTAAAGTTACTATCTGTTTTTAAGCTTGGGTGCGCAGGCCACAAAAAAACAGCGGAGCATTGTTTTTTTGCCGCCTTTTTTGCCTCTTTTTTGGCGGAGCAAAAAAGAGGAAGATAAATGACACCAAATAAAAATACGGGTAAACCAAAGCGTGCTAGCTGGCATTATAGACGTACAAAACTTTGTTTCCTTTATCCGGATAGCCACCTAAAATCTTTCACTTTATGAGAAGACTTCCTATCTATTTCCTGATCGATGTTTCCGAGTCCATGGTTGGCGAGCCCGTACAGCAGGTAGAAGAAGGCCTGTCGCAGATTGTCCAGGCACTGAAGACCGATCCTTATGCCATCGAAACGGTATGGGTATCCATTATTGTTTTTGCCGGGCAGGCCAAGACCCTGGTACCATTGCAGGAGATCATCAATTTCTACCCACCCCGTTTTCCTATTGGCTCAGGTACTTCGTTGAGCAAGGGGATGGGACACCTGATGTATGAGCTGCGCCGCAACCTGGTGAAAACGACCATGGAGCAAAAAGGTGATTGGAAACCGATCGTATTTCTCTTTACCGACGGCGTGCCGACCGACGATACTGCAGCTGTGATCGCGGAATGGAAAACCAACTGGCAACGGACAGCCAATATGGTAGCGATCTCCTTCGGCGATGAGGCGGATACACAGGTCCTGCGCCAGCTGACCGACAATGTGCTGCATTTTAAGAATACCGATCCCTCCGCTTATAAGCAATTCTTCAAGTGGGTTACCGATTCGATCAAAACCAGCAGCGAAAAAGTGGAAAGCAATGGTACCGGCTTCGACCTGGCCACTATCGATGGGGATACGCTTTCAAAGATTGATGTGACCAAAGCGCCGGCGCCGGTAAGCTATACGGATAGCAATTATGTGGTGTTGGCGGCAAAATGCCAGAATACCCAGCGGCCTTATTTGATGAAATACCGGCGCAATCTCCAACCTTCCGCTTTTTCCGAAATGGGGTTCAGCACACTGGAATACCGCCTGGTGGGCGCCTTCCAGGTCGATCAGCATTACTTTGAGCTATCGGATGAAACGGCAGGACCCTCGCGCATCAGCAGCGACGAGCTGATCGGGAGCCCTACCTGTCCCTGCTGTGGTAACCAGATCGGCTTTGCCATGTGCTCCTGCGGACAGCTGCATTGTATCGGCGACGAGCAGGTAAGCACCTGTCCCTGGTGTGGCCGGCAGGGTACCTACGGTATCGGCGAAGGCGGATTTGATGTCAACCGTACGCAAGGCTAGGCGTTAGTCATAATTTTTGATAAAAACGAAATATTGGTCGTTGGGGTTTTGCTTAGCGCTGTTCAATTCGATGTGTTGCAATATGCCTTTGCGAAAAATATACCTGCTTTGCTTGGGTCTGAATTGGCCTTCACCGGTTCTGATATATAAATAGCTTTCGGCAAGCGTCAGGCTGCCTTCGGCGTCTTTTTCGTGAGCTGGTTTTAGCAGGATATGCTCCGGCCCGTTGACGAATTCCCGTATATTGTTTCTCAGATAATTGTCGTAGCCGGTTTCAAAATGATCCGTAAGCAGCAGTAGGTCATCCTGGAGCACATATCGTAATACAGACCCCTTATGCAATACAACTAGCGTATCGCCGGAATACGAAAAATGTGAGCTGTCCTTATTCATCCGGGCGAGCACCGGAACGCCCTCCCGGCGTATGATGCTTTTGGTCTCAGTGAAGCTAGGTGCTGTTGTCCTGGTTAGGGAATCGAGCTGTCCCTTGCGGTTAAAAAAGTACCGCATGGTTATCGCTTTGTCTGAAGCCACGATGCTCCGTACCCCCGCCAGGTTGAGCAGGGGCAAGGGCAGCAGCCCTTCTTCCCATACAGCAGATACAATAAAATGATCCAGGTATTGCAGCAGGCGCGGAGAAGGATTGAATGAGGGCCTGCCCGACAGGCGGGCCACCTCAAGCGAATCGCTCCTGTATCTGGCGTAGCCCGGCCGCTGCCGGTTGTCACCGGTGGCATTGCTCACGGTAAAGTAGGCGTCCTGCCATTGCCCTTGCCAGACGATGGCGTCTGTGATATGACCGCTCCAGAAAGCGAAGCCTGAAGTATGCCCGCCGGGAAGGCAATACAGGGTTTCTTTTCTGCGGTTGCCATAGCGTACAAGGGTGGGGCGGAAGACATCTATATAGCGGTACTGATCCTGCGGATAAGCCTTTGTCAACCTTTTGAAGGAGTTGTAAAAGAAATTTCGCTTTTTGAAAAAATCCAGGGAATCCTGATCGGGCCTGGAGCCATTCCGGATCATCCGGTCATTGATCTCGACAAAAAGCAACACCGGCTTCCCGGTTTCAACAGAGAGGGTGTCGATGGCGCCATCTGGCGAAAGCCGGCTTGCCGGCATCACCGGTCCCGGACCGGGATCAACCGGACCCGGGTCCACGATCCCATATGGTGAGGTTATTGTAAAGGTAAAAACGTATATTTTTTTGTTGCCGGAATAAGTTTCCGAAGTAGCGAAGGATACTGCATATGCTCCGGGGTAGGGCGGCGGTTTTTCGAATGCCGGTTGCTCAAGGTAGGTCACCTCATTGGTCAAATAGCTTTCCTCGTTATTGCCTGTCACCATTTCGACGCTGTCGACTGCTCTGTAGTCGCTTTTCAATGCATCGGAAACCAGCTGGCGGGCCAGCTGCGCCGATGATGTATGGAAAATAACGATAGCCCTGGCGCTTTCGTAAGGATCATACATACAGATGAGTTCTTCGCCGGAATTGTTGTGGAAAGTATCATTGACAGGATAACCCTGCCCTAGTGTATGGCCTTTTGGAGGGGCGAAATGTCTTTGCCGGAGTATCCGGGTTCTTTCTCCCGGTCTGTTACAGATCGATACCAGGTCTCCGAATAGTATCCGGCTTCCTGTAGTGGCACGCGCCTGGTTACCCGGAGTACTTGCGCCGGGCTTATGTTTTTGTGCGATGGCACTCTTGAGGCACACACCCAGCAGCATGATGAGTAATATGGATCGATGCATAGAAGAGCAAGTTACGCCAAAAAGAGACCCGGAGCAGGGCAATGGCCAATTATCATGAGGAATACATTATATTGCATACCGTCATTGTCTTGCTACAATACAGGAGAACTAAGTATTAATGGAACCCAAACAATACCTGGAACTGTTCCTCGCTACCCGGCAGCCCACTGCCGAAGACAGGCGATCTCTGCTGGAGGCATTTTGCAGCCAGGAGCAATACCTCGACGCCGCAAGCCGCATATTGGCTTTACAGGAAATGCTTATGAAAGACTTTGCTAAAAAGAACCGCATCGAAGATATCCGGAGGCAACAAGTGCTCATACCCAATGGAACAGTGGGCAAGCCTTATGAAGCACGCCTGCTGCCTGAACAGTATGGCTGGCAGGATATGGTCGCCTTCAGGCTGGAAGGATTGGATCGGTCCGGGCTTGCATATGACGCGGCTACCGGGCAGCTTTCCGGGATCCCTGAAGAAGCGGGCGATCATAAGCTGCAGCTTCAATACCAGTTTGCCGATGATGTGGCAACCGGGGAATGGCAGGAACGTCCCCTGATGCTGATCGTTAACCCCGATCCGCGTTCACTATGGAAAAACCAGCCGTCGGAAAAGGACGCCTTATATTGGAAAGAAGATGAAATAACTGTTTTCGAACCATTGGGAAACAAATATTTAGTGGTTTCATCCAAGCGTGGGAGATCTCATGCCAACAACGGCACTTTCCGGGATGACGACTTTGCCTTCCGCTATTTTCCCGAAAGCGGCTGGAGCCTTATAGCAGTGTCCGACGGCGCAGGAAGTGCCCGTTATGCCCGCGAAGGTGCGCGGGTGGCCTGTAAGGCGGTCTCGGATTTCTTTGCCGACAGGCTACCGGCCGGCGCTTTCAACGACCTCGATGACCTGCTCCATGGCGCCGGTGCTGTGCTGGAACAAGAAACGCAGAAAAAGATCAGTCACATCGTCTATCATCAGTTGGGCGGAGCGGCCCGTTACGCCTTCAGGCAGTTGGAGGCCCTGGCGGCGGAAACCGGCGCCGCCACAAGCGACTTTCACGCTACCCTGATCTTTACCTTGGTCAAAAAGTATGAGCAAGGATATGCCATCTTATCATTTGGTGTCGGAGATTGTCCCATTATATTGTGGTACAACGATTTGCAGTCAATAAACCTGATGAATAAAATGGATGTCGGCGAGTTTGGCGGGGGAACCCGTTTTATCACTCTGCCTGAGATTTTTCAAAACGATACCTTTGCCGGGCGTTTCGGATTCAAATGGGTCGCCGATTTTAACTACCTGGTCATGATGACGGATGGTATTTACGATCCGAAGTTTGAAGTGGAAGCCAACCTGGAGAAACCTGAACGCTGGCAGGCCTTCCTGGCCGATCTGCAGGGAAACAATCCCGAAGCGGCTGCCGTCGTGCTGGATGCCGCCAATCCTGAGCTGCCGGCGCAGCTATCGGCCTGGATGGATTTCTGGAGCCCGGGCAATCACGATGACCGTACGCTTGCAATCTTATTTTAGTAACTATATGGTAAACAAAATATAACAATGGTTACCAAAACTGTTTTTTCAGTCATTTCGAATGGTCGTACTTATCAATATGTGGATAATGGCGAGCCCATGCGTGGTGGTATGAAGGATGTTTATTTCAGCCCCGACCGTTCTTACGTGGTTGCTTTTTATCGCGAGGTGCAGGATCATAATGCACGTGAGCGGCTGGTCAAGATCGTAACGCAGTACTACGATAGCTTCTTTAAAAGAGAAGGAGGGGAATACTATAAGGACCTGTATTCCTGGCCTACCGACGTGGTGGAGCAAAACCGGAAGCTGGGTATTGTGGTGCCTACTTATAACCGCAATTTCTTCTTTCAGAAAGGCTATGCTGCCAACGACCTCATCCGTGGAAGAGAGAAGGAAGGGAGATGGTTTGCATCGCCCAAATTCCGCAACAAGCAATTCCCATTGCGCCTGGATGATTCCGAACTAGGTAACTGGCTGAGCTACTTTCAGATATGTGTTAATATCTCAAGAGGAGTCAAGCGCCTCCATGCCGCCGGCCTGGCCCATTCCGATCTTTCTTACAAAAATGTATTGGTCGACCCGGTTACCAAATCGGCCGCCATTATCGATATTGACGGCCTGGTAGTGCCTGGCCTGTTCCCGCCCGACGTAATTGGCACCGCCGACTTTATTGCACCTGAAGTGCTGGCAACCAAGCACCTGGATATCAAGGATCCTAACCGGAAGCTTCCCAGCCGGCTCACCGATCTTCATGCCCTGGCTGTTATGATCTATATGTACCTGCTCTACCGGCATCCGCTCAAGGGCGGTAAGATCCATGATCTGGATACGGAGAAGGACGATCTGCTGGCTATGGGAGAGAAGGCTTTGTTTATCGAGCACCCCACCGATACGTCCAATCGCCCCAAGCAGAACCAGCTCAATCCCAAGGAACTGCCCTGGACTGATGTAACCAAAATGCCGTATACGGTCACGGGGCCTTACCTGAAGGCCTTATTCGATAAAGCTTTTATCGAGGGGCTGCATCAGCCCATGCTACGACCCATAGCCAATGAGTGGGAAGAAGCGCTGCTCAAAACGACCGATCTGATACAGCCCTGCAGTAATCCCGGCTGTCAGCAAAAATGGTATGTGTTCGACAACAGTACACGGCCAAGATGCCCTTTTTGTGGTACGCCGCATCAGGGCACGTTGCCCGTCCTGGACCTGTACTACCAGTTTAAAGAAGGGGTATGGCGCCCTGAAAACCATAGGTTGATGGTATATAACAACCAGTATCTCTTTGCCTGGCATGCCAACCGGGATGTGATCCGGAACGAAAAACTGACGCCGGAGCAAAAAGTTCCGGTGGGCTATTTTACCTTTCACCAGGGCAATTGGGTGTTGGTAAACCAAAAGCTGGATTCCCTGAAAGACGTTACGGAAGACAAGGAAATCCCTCCCGGCGAAATGGTTGTCCTCACCGACGGAAAAAAACTACTGCTCTCCCGCGAGGAAGGCGGCCGCATTGTCGTGGTCACCATTGCCAATAAATAGATTAAATTGCGTTCTCTCATCCCTTAAAAATGAATAATGATCAGTAAGCTTTTGTTAAGTGTCTCTATGTTAAGCCATCCCGGCATCCTGATCGGTTTTGCCGTAATCGTCCTCGTCATGCTGTTGCTGGATCTTGGGGTTTTTAATAAGAAAAGCCATGCTGTAAGCAACCGGGAGGCATTGATCTGGTCCCTGGTATGGATATCCCTTTCGATGATCTTCAGCGGTGTGGTCTACCTGGTGTTCCGCGCCGATTCCCCTGAAGTCGCCTTTGAAAAATTCACCCAGTTCCAGTCCGCTTACTGGATCGAGAAAGCGCTTTCCGTCGATAACCTCTTTGTTTTTATCCTGGTATTCGGCTTTTTTAATGTACCGAAAGAGGTACACCATAAGGTGCTCTTCTGGGGTATTATCGGCGCCCTGGTTTTCCGCGCCATTTTTATCTTTACCGGCGTCGGGTTGATCAATGTAACCTATTTACCGGTAATGAATATCTTCGGCATGCCGGCCCGTATCAATATCGTCCTCGCCATTTTCGGCCTATTCCTCATCTACGCCGGTATTAAATCGGCCTTTGCTGGAGAGGATGATGATGAAGAAAAGGATTTTACCAAAAGCCCTGGGGCCAAGCTGGTATACAAGCTATTTAAAGTGAGCAAGAATTTTGATGGGGATAAATTTTTTACAATAGAAAACGGGATCAAGCTGGCGACACCACTGTTGGTCGTGGTCGGCGTGATCGAGTTTACCGATCTGTTGTTTGCTGTGGACTCTATTCCGGCCATTTTTGCCATTGCGCCCGACGATCCTTTTATTTTATATACCTCCAACATCTTTGCCATCCTGGGTCTAAGGGCCTTGTATTTCCTGCTGGCCAACTTTATTCACATGTTCCGGCTGTTGAAGTACGGCCTGGCTGTGATCCTTACGTTCATCGGCGTCAAAATGGTAATCGCGCCTTTCTTTCATATTTCTTCGCCGCTTTCGCTGTCGATCGTTGGCGGTGTGCTGATCCTTTCGGTGGTTGCTTCATTGGTAATACCGGAAAAGAAAGAAGTGGAAAAAACGGCAGAGTAAGTTTAGAGACATACTAAAAAGCCGGCGCCTGATGAGGATGCCGGCTTTTTCATATTCATAAGTGTGATTGTCGATCAAGGTGTGTAATTGAAGCGGCAATCGGTCCAGGGGTTGCTCATGCCGTTATAGATCGTCGTTGCCCTTACATAGAAATTACAAAGCCGGTAAGCGCCATTGTACCAGTTCTTCTTACCGTAGCCCGGATAGGTATAAGTAGCATTTTCCACAAATTGCGAAGCATTTCCGTTTCTCCTGTATGTTGCCGGAGCACATTGAAGATAATTGGCGTAACAGGAGACTTCTGCATTACC
Source organism: Taibaiella koreensis (assembly GCF_003545715.1). GTDB lineage: Bacteria > Bacteroidota > Bacteroidia > Chitinophagales > Chitinophagaceae > Taibaiella > Taibaiella koreensis. The sequence continues at coordinate 562,493 of NZ_QVNU01000004.1, read as the reverse complement.
GATGAACGACACACCCCTGCTTACGGCAAATAATTCGAAGTAGACACCATATCTTATATACTTGGCTTCGATATCGAACGCCGGGTTTCCGCTTCCATCGCCCGGAACGCAAAAAGTAGATGCTGTAGATCTATGATCCGTTATGTTTTCTCCTGTTTGCGGGCATCCGCTGCCGGGTCCGCTTCGGGTATCCTGGTAGTCGAGTAATTCAAAAAGATCCTCATCAACTGTTCTTGCTTTAACGGAAGGACTGCTGGTATTTTCTGCAATCAATGCATTTAGCACTTCCGGAGTGGCGTTGTCGAATGGGATCGTATATACTTTACCCGTAGCTGCATTGATGCGGAAGATCTTATTTTCGATAGCAATCAGCTGATCTTTGTTAAGCAGCGTGGCAATGACATTTCCATACACTTCATCTTTCTCCCGGAAATCTGACTTTTGCTCGGCAAGAGAGGTAAATTGCGTGGCATGCTCATAAGGCTTGAGGATCGCAAGGATTGTTGCTTCCGGTTTGCCGACAAGATCAGCATAAAGCTGTGCTTTTTTAAAATATAGCATGCCATTCCGGATGGTCAAACCATATTGTTCTCCTTCTTTCGTAGAGAAAGGGTCAGAGGAGATTTCCGTGGCCGACTTGTTGCAGCCGGCAAAGACAGCAGATAACAAAAGGGTGCTGAGGATGGTCTTTTTCATTTGTCGCTTTGGTTTATAAATTGTTGTTTATAGGCCCGAAAATAGGTTGCCCGCTCTTCCGGAAACATTCCTATTGTATAAGTGTCGCTTTTCCCGGTTAAAAGAGCGATATCGTTGTATAGCCGCAAACAGGTTAAAGAAGGTTAATAAATAGCGCACATTTCCACTTGGTTAAATAGCAGAAATGTTTGGAATGGTTTCCACATTGCCGTATATTAGGATGGTTTTCTCCCATTACACCAAACACCAAACTTGCTATGACCGGATTGGCCCGCAAATGGGCGCTGTGCTGCCTGCTGCTTCATGGGCTGTTGCCCGGGCCGGTCATAGGGCAGGAGCGCATAGCGCATTACCACGAGCAGAACGGTTTGCTATCCGATCTCGCCTACAACGGTCTGTTTGATCGCAATAATTATCTGTGGATCTGTACCGGAAGGGGGCTTTCCCGCTTTAACGGCGTTTCTTTTATCCATTATACGGTGAGGGACGGCCTACCCGCCAACGACATCATTTATTTGAAAGAAGATGAAGCCGGTGTGATATGGGCCGCAGCCTTTCAACGGGAAGCGGCTTTCCTGGAACCGGGAAAAACGCTTTTTATCAATGTCAATACCATTATCGATCCCGATACGGTGCGGCAAGACGGCAGCTACCAGGTATTCCCGATAAAAGACAGTACCGTAGCTCTGGTGGCGGCAAGAACCATCCGCCTGGTGCGAAACCGGCGCTGGATCAAAAGCTATCCATTACCCCGGGGCGCTTTCGGTCCGCTGTCGACGCTCTTTCAAAATAATGCCGGCGACCTGGTGCTCTTTAGCTTGCGTAAAATATTGTTGCTGCACCGGTCGGGAGCGATAGATTCCCTTCCCCAGCCTTTTTCCTACCTGCGTTATGAATGGGAAGGTCCCTTGCTTTGGCTAGGGGGAAAAACGTCTTTTCTCACCTGTATCGATACGCGTATAGGGGTAGCAGGCGTGGCGATGAGAAATATACGGCTGCCGGCTGCTGTATCCCGTTTCGGCTTTTGGGGAGACAGTCTTTTGCTGGGAAAAGATGACCGGACGCTGATGACGGTCCATCGTTCGTCGGGTCTGGTAAATGTCCTGGGAAAGCGCTCGTTTCTTTCTACCGCCACAGAAAGCGCCGACCATCGGGTCAGGGTGGCCTTTACCCATGATGAAGGCATTTATGTGTCGGTAAGTACAGATACCGGCCGGTATCACCAGCTTCCGGCCGCTCCTGCTTACCTGCTGCAAAACGGAACAGAGGTACAGGTGCTGGATGCACGGAACCGCCGGCTATATCCAGAACATTTAAAAGGGTTGTTGCTGCCGGACTACGAACGGCAGGTGAACCAGAAATTTGCAGAGATCATAGGACCGCAGACCTGGATATACGGTGGCGATGTGCGTACAACCGGAAAAGAGGGAATGACCCGGAAGCTCGGCTCGGTCGGCCAGGTCAAAGATGTTTACCGTTATAACGATTCGATCCGTTACCTGGCCACCGGCGCAGGCGCTTTCGTGCTGAATGGTAACAGCGGGGCCTTGACAAAGCTGTCGAACGAACGCTGTACCAGCATCAGTGAAGGACCTGGAGCAACAGTCTATATCGGCAATTATCGTGGACTGCAGCAGTGGCTGCCTGATGGCCGGGTAGTAAACCGGAATACCGCTGATCTTTCCGATATCAGGATAATGGATCTGGCTTATCATGACAGTATCCTCTGGATCGCCACCGGAGGCAAGGGGCTTTGGGCCCTGTATGGCAACCGGATGCAAAAAATTGCGGGCGAAAATAATGGCCTTACCGGTAACGTGATCGAAACCCTGGCCATCGACGGCCGGCAGCAGCTGGTGCTGGGCTATGCCAATGGTGTACAGCGCATGACCTGCAAGGTAATGCATGGCCGGATCCGGATGACGGAACTGCTCACGTTGCATACGGCACAGCAGGAGGGGATCAAATACCTGCACTATGCCGGCGGGAAAATATACGGGATGGGAAGCCGGGGGCTGCTCATTCTTCCCGATGGAACGATTGAGCCGGTACGGAATTTCAGGCTGCAGCCCGACCGTATTCTTATCGATGGTGTGCCCACAGAACTAAAGGACAGTTATGAGCTAACGCCGGGGATACACGATTTTTCCGTCGCCTTTTCCACTGTAAATTACGAGCAATTCCCCTTACGCTATCGTTATCGCATTAATGATGGGGCCTGGACCTATGCGTCGGAGCCCTTCTTCGATTTTCATAACCTGGGACCGGGCGACTACCTGCTCTCGGTACAAGTATTGAACAATTATGCCCGGCCTTCCGATACCCGTTTGCTGCATATACAAGTGGCTTATCCCTTTTATCAAAAAGCTTCCTTCATCATTATTCTCTCGGTTTCGGTACTCGTGGCAGCACTGCTGCTCACCAGGCTTTGGTACCGGTTCCGGTACAATAAGGCCAGGGACACGCTGGAACAGGAAGGTCGGCTGCGTGAGCTGGAGCTGGCCGCGCTTAAAGCACAGATCAATCCGCACTTTGTGTTTAATTGTCTCAACTCGATCAAGGGCCTCATCTATGAGCACCGGCTGGAAGAGGCCGATCAATACATGGACCGTTTTGCCAGCTTGTTCCGCATGACGCTTGAGGGATCGGTCCATTCCTTTCATAGCCTTTCCCGGGAGATACAGTATATCGATATGTACCTTTCGCTGGAACAGGTAAATGTAAACAACCGTTTTTCTTTTTCCATTGCCGTAGCACCTCTGTTACAATCCGACCAGGTGCTGTTGCCTCCCATGCTGCTGCAGCCTTGTATCGAAAACGCCGTGAAGCATGGCGTTGCCCGCGTGCGCGAACAAAAGGGCAGGATACAGGTCCTGTTCCGGGAAGAGAATGACCGTTTAGTTTGCACGATCATCGACAATGGCAACGGCCGGGTACCCGTGGCCGCTGGGCAAATGCAGGAAGGAAGGGGCCTGTCGATCACCCGCCGAAGGGCCCGGCTCTACCAGGCATGTATCACTATCGGCGATAATGATCCCTCCGGAACGATCGTTGAGCTGAGCATCCCTTTAAGACATCAGGAAATAAACCAAACATTATGATCAAAGCATTTCTCCTTGACGACCAGGACACCAACATCAGCGTGTTGAAGAGCCAGCTGACCCGTTATTTCCCACAGGTAAGCCTTTGCGGTACGGCAACCGATTCTGCCGATGCTATTCCGCAGATCGTTGCGCAGCGACCCGATCTGCTGTTTCTGGATATTTATATGCCGGGGATCGACGCATTTGAGCTGTTGCATCGCCTGGAAGAACACGTGCCCCCGGAGCTCGTTTTCGTAACGGCATACAGCGAGTACGCGCTCAAGGCCTTTGAGCACCAGGCCAGCGGTTACCTTACCAAACCGGTAGATGCGGCGAGGCTGGTGCTTACCGTGAGCAAAATATTGGAACGCATTCAGCAAAGACAGGCCCTGGTACGCCAGGAGGCCGGGAAGGTCTTCGCATCAGGAGAAAAGAAGCTGGCGTTGGCGACACAGAAGGGATGGGTGTTCGTTGCGCAGGAAGCCATTTTGTACTGTGAAAGCAGCGGCAACTATACCACCTTTTTTTTAAATGAAGGTCGCCAGATACTGGTGAGCCGGCAGATCGGCACTTTTGAACAACTATTGCCGCAGCAGTCCTTTTTACGCATTCACGATCGTTACATTGTTAACCTCAAATATATCTGTTCCTACCAGCGTGGTAGCGGCGGTATGCTGGTGCTGGAAAATGGAAAGGAGCTACCCGTTTCTGTAAGAAGAAAAGAACAACTCCTGCAGTACTTTAAATAGTAGTGGAGCCGTGCCCGGACCTTATTAAATCTCAATCCTGTCGTATCTTTATTGTCGATTTGCTTCGCTATGGAATGGACTAATGATCTTACCCGCCTTTTTCAGATAGAGTACCCTTTAATACAGGCGCCCATGCTGGGTGTAACATCGCCGCAAATGGTGGCCGCAGCAGCTAATAACGGCTGTCTGGGCGCGCTGCCTGTAGGTGGCTTATCCCCGGAGCGAACAGCAGCATTGATCCGGAGCACCCGGGCATTGACCGGCCGGTCCTTTGCCGTTAATCTTTTTGTATACGAGATACCACCTGCTACGGATGAAGGCGTTGCATCCCGCATGCAGCAATGGTTGCGTGGCATTGCCGAAGAAAGCGGACTGGTTTATGAAGACAAAGCGATTACCGCATTCACGCATTACAGCTATAAAGACCAGCTGCAGGTATTGGCCGATGAAGGGATCACCCAGGTCAGCTTCACTTTCGGGATGATGGACGATGAGGCCTTGGCATTCTGCCGCCAAAAAGGAATGGTGCTCACGGGCACCGCCACTTCGGTAGCGGAAGCCCTTGCGCTTGGGGAGAAGGGTATTGACGCCATTATCGCGCAGGGCATCGAGGCAGGGGGGCACCGGGGCTCTTTTCTGCAGCCTGAGCGTCTGCCTGAAGTAGGGAGCTTCTCGCTGATCCCGCAGGTGGCCGATAGCGTGCAATGCCCGGTGATCGCGGCCGGGGGTATTAACGACGGCCGGACGACCAGGGCTGCGATGATGTTGGGGGCTGCCGGTGTGCAGGTTGGATCGGCCCTGATCGCCAGCGACGAAAGCCTGGCCGCGCCATCTTACCGGCGCGCGCTGCAGGCTGCAAAAGATACAGACAGCCGTCTTACCCGCGCCTTTTCGGGACGCTGGGCCCGCGGGCTTTTTAATACTTTGATGGAGCAGTTTGATGATGCCGGACTGGGGATACCGGAATATCCTTATCAAAACAGCCTGACGACTGCATTCAGGGCGGCAGCGCAGCGGCAGGACGATCCCCGCTGGTTCAACTTATGGGCCGGTCAATCGGCCGGGGGAGCAGAAGCGCTGCCTGTTCAGCACATCCTGCAACGGATCATCAGGGAAGCGGAGGCATTATCCTGAGCGGGAGACGCATTGTCGTGTTCACATCTGCGGGCGCCATGAATCATCTACACCTTTGACCGCATTACCACTTAATGGGATTGCGCGGGAGAGCGCAGCTGATCAGATCTGCCGGTATATTTTCTTCACGGAAATTGTTTTCTCAATCTAGCATTTCATACCCAATCTTTGTGCCCATTGCGTTCAGCTTAGCGATCTCCACGGTTAGCTGTATAGCCTTTTATTTGGGGAAAATACTTAGTAAACGACACTACGCTCATAGGCCAGAAACGAAAATCATGGTGATAGGACCGGTTTTTGTTTTCAGGATGCGGGTAAGAGGCGGAATAGTTTTTTGATGGTATAGTGTACCAGCACAGCCGTGTTGCGGGCGTCGAGCTTCAGCATCAGGTTCTGCCTGTGCTTATCTATGGTACGGGTGCTCACAAACAGCAAAGCCGCAATCTCACAATTGGTATAGCCGTCGATAATCAGTCTCAATACTTCTTTTTCGCGGGCCGTCAGGCTGCTCCAGGCTTTTTCGGGGCCGATCGTGGGTAAGAAATCCGGTAGCTTTATCATACATTACCTTATTTGAGTGGGCGATTTACCTGTTCTCCGTAGTCAAATGTACCTGTGGCAGTCCATGTCTTCCGTCGCAGTTGTGTGAAATGCCGCTATGTACGGCTGAACAGCAGATATATTGAGTGAAGCGTGTATGGACCGTGCAGCTCACAGCGCCGATCCCGCCGTCCGCCGCCTGGTTCCGGCTGTTTACACATTGGCGGCCAACGACACGATGCATATTCCCTAACTTCATGGCTACTATCGTACAAGATGAAAATAACCGGTGTCTTTTTACTGCTGTTGTTTTGCCTGTGGCCCACCGCCGCCCCGGCAGCGGCAACACGGTCTTTTCCCGGTCTGCAGTTCAGTCATCTTACCGTTAAGGACGGGTTGAGCACCAATGCCGTAAACTGCATTTTTGAAGATAGCCGGGGAATCATTTGGGTAGGGACCAACCAGGGGCTGAACCGTTACGACGGGACCGGCTTTAAGCAATACCGCTATTATGACGAGGAAGAGCAACGGCCGGGAAGCCAGGTGGTCCGCTGCATCGTGGAAGACCGCGAACACCAGCTCTGGCTGAGCACACCGGCCGGCCTCTACCGCTTCGATCCCGGCAGCGGCAAGCGGAGCAGCTTCAGGCACGATGCGGCCAATCCCAATAGCCTGGCTGAGAACGAGCGTTGCACGCCCTTTATTGACAGCCGGGGCCGGCTTTGGCTGGCTACGGGCGGCGGTGTACAGCTATTTGATTACAAGCGTAACCAATTTACCACTTACCAGGCGCCGGCAGTAGCACAAGCAATACCACCCGGGTTGCGCCATCTCTTCAACCTCGTGAAGGAAGACAGCCAGCACCGGCTCTGGGCCCTGGGCTATTCAGGATTGTACCGGCTCGATGAAGCAGCCCGGCAGCTCCGGCCTTGTGGCCCGGCAGCTGCCGGCAACGCCAATACTTTTTGTGAAATTGCGGCAAACCGCTTGTGTATCGGCCGCTTCGGCCAGGGAGTGACTGTCTTTGATCCGGAGCTGCAACAATATCTTTCATCAGCTGGCTTTGCAGGCGATGCCGGTACCTTGGTATACGCCCTTTCGCTCTGGGAAGATAATAACGGCTTGTCCTGGCTGTGTATCGGTACCAATCGCGGCCTTATACTGAAAGATCCCGGAAGCGCCCTGACAAAAACCTATTTGTCCGATCGCGACGATCCCGCTTCATTCCCGGCATTTGCCGTTTACGGATTGCTGCGCGACCGGCACAACCGGCTGTGGCTCGCCACCGACAACGGTATTGCTATTGTTGATCCCCATCTGCAATATTTCGACAACCTGCGGCTGTACCTGCAGGCCGGCAACAGCAATCCCAGGGATTTTGGTTTGCCCAACAATATTCTCCAGACAAATGACGAGATCTATCTCACCAGCGCACCGGGCAAAGGGATCTACCGGCTGGACAAGGACTGGCGTTTGCGACAACATATTACGGCAATTCCTCCGGGCAGCGATAAAGTCGAAGCCCATTCGGTCAATAGCATTTTTAAAGACAGTTCCGGCGACCTCTGGTACAGCACCGATGCCGGACTGGTAAGGGAACGGGCGGGCAGGTACCGCCAGATGATGCCACCGGGTATCGACAGCACAAAGCCGGAAGAAAGCGTTGTGTCTAAGATCTACCGCCGGAGCGACGGCTTATTCTGGATCCGTGCACGTAGCAACGGTCTTTACCTGTTTGATCCCTTCAGGGAGCAGTTTATCCGGCATTATAAGCCCGATGGCGACGGGATAGACGGGCCCGTCTATTCCTGTCTGCTGGAGCAGAACGGCCTGTTATGGGTCGGTAGCGTAGGCGGGCTTAGTATTTATGATTCCCTGATCGACCGGTTCCGGAAGGTGAGCCTGTTCCGGGAAAACGGTCAGCCGGCCGTAGCCCGATGGGTCACAGACATTACCAGGGACAAAGAGGGTAGGGTATGGGCAGCGTCTGCTTCAGGCTTGATCAAGGTTGATGCAACCGGTCGGAAAGGGGTGCTGATCGGCACAAGTTCCGGCTTGCCTGAGCAAAATCTGAAAAGAATACTGGCCGATACAACGGGTTGCCTCTGGATCCCTTCCCAGCATGGTATTATCCGCTTTGATGGCCGCAATAAGTTCAACTATTTTGACCTTAACGATGGTCTTCCCTATCAATATGAAGATTATGGCTTTTTTGAGGCCGATCCTCAGGGCAATTTCTTGTTAGGCTTCCAGGGCATCGTTACCCGCTTCAACCCCTATAGCATAAAGACCAACGACATTGTGCCGCAGGTAGTGCTCCTGGATATCGAAGCCGATGGCAGGCCGGTTGCGCTGCCCGCCCCGGCTACAGCTGAGGTACAGCTGGCGCCGGGCACGCGACTGATACACATACACTTTGCGCTGACCAATTACACATCGCCACGGGAAAATAAATACTATTACCGCTTGGGTGTTAAAGATGGGGAGTGGCAGCAGGTAAGCAACGGGGATATTGATCTTGGTAGCCTGGCCAGGGGCGATTATGTGCTTCATCTGCGCGGCAGCAACAACGATGGGGTATTCAGCAAGGAAGCGCAGCTTTATCTCAAAGTATTGCCCTACTGGTACGAGACCCTGCTCTTTCGTATCGCTGTATTGCTGGTGGCCGGCCTGCTCATCTTCCTGCTGTTACGGACGCGTATTGCCAATATTCGCAAGGAAGCCGTGTATCGTCAGAAACTGGCGGAGACCGAGATGCAGCTGATGCGTTCCCGTATGAACCCCCATTTTATTTTCAATTGTCTCAATTCGATCAAGCTGTATGCGGCTGAAAACAACGCTCCTGCAGCAACGGTATACCTGGATAAATTTTCACGGCTGATGCGTCTGGTGCTGGAAAATTCCAAGAGCGATCGTGTAGGCTTGCAGGAGGAGCTGGAGGCGCTTCGCCTCTACCTGGAAATGGAATGCATCCGTTTCAAGGAAAAGCTGCGCTACGAGGTTCATATAGACAATAACGTAGACCTTGAATACCTGGAAGTGCCGCCTATGCTGATCCAGCCCTATGTGGAAAATGCGATCTGGCATGGCCTCATGCACAAAGAAGAGGGCGGTATCGTAACCATTACCATCACCTTCGAAGCGCCGGATAACATGCTTGTTGTGGTGGTCAAAGACAATGGAATAGGCCGAGAAAAAGCCATGCAGCTGAAAAGCAAATCAGTGGCGCACAAATCGATGGGGATGGACATTACCAACGATCGCATTGCTCTCATTAACGATCGCTATAGGGCAAATGCTTCCGTAACCGTAACGGATCTCTATACCGTAAATGGCGAGCCGGCCGGGACCAAGGTACGCTTGCGTATACCAGTCGTCGGGTAGCGAAGCAGCCACTTACACAATATTTCCCGTAGTTCTTCCCGCCAGGCCTACCATTCACACAGTATAGCGATAGCGTTGTCTTCCGGGAACATAGATTTGGTATCCCGGGCAATGATGCGGTATCGCGCATTGCGTCTTAACTTTACAGAGCTGCTGGCGCTGCCGGCCGGCATATGAAACCTATGAGCACCATACGCGCCTTATTGATCGATGATGAACCTGACAGCATCCGGCTAATGCGGCTGATGCTGGAAGTACATTTCCCGGAAGTTGAGATCGCCGGCACGTTTACCAGCAGCGCGAAGGCTTTGGAACACTGGAACACATTGCAGCCAGACCTGGTGTTCCTGGATATCGAAATGCCGGTAATGAACGGCTTTGAGCTGTTGGAGGCCCTGCCGCAGTTGAATTGTTCCGTTGTATTTGTAACGGCTTACAACGAATTTGCGATCAAAGCTTTCCGGTTCAATGCCCTGGATTATCTCGTGAAGCCGGTGGCGCTCGACGACCTGAGGCCGGTAGTGGAAAAAGCTGCCCAACGGCAAGCGCTGAAGACCGACCAGCTGCAGCTATTGCGGCAACAGTTGAAGAAGGGGCAGATCACCAAGATCGCGGTGCCCGGCCAGACCGGCGTTATCTTCGTGGATCTGAAAGACATTCTCTATGTAGAAGCCAGCGGCAATTATGCCTGCCTGGTGCTCCCCGATAACCGGAAGCTGCTTATCTCGAAAACGCTCAAAGACATCCAGGAGGTATTGGAAGAGCAGCAGTTCCTGCGTATCCACCGCCAGTATATCATCAATCTTAACCAGGTAAAGCACTTTAATCGCAACGATAGCCTGTTGACAATGGTCAATAACGAGGTGCTGCCTGTATCCCGCAACCAGAAGGAAAATCTGATCAGCCAGTACGGATGGCTGTAAATCCCGGGCCAAACGACGGTCGGAACGCGCCAGCGGTCGGAACGGCTGCTGAAAGAAATAGAATATAGGATGTTTAGGATTGTTATCGGAAAGGCATAAAAAAAGATCGGAGCGGGGCTCAGGTGCTCCAATCTTTTTTTGTTTGCGGAGGGGTTAAGAAGGTATCCGGAAGAGGCTCTTGTTCCAGGTAAAAGTTACGGGGGCTGTCGTGTCGTTAACCTGATGTTAGGGTCACCTCTTCCGTTGCTTATTGAGATGCCTTTCTTATAGGACAAAGGTAATGGCCGTCTTTGGAATTAACTACAGGTAAAAACCAGTAAATTTTACAGGCTCTTCCGCTTGTAACGATGTCGGGACGGGGCCTGCAGCGAAATGGCCGGTTTCTTTTTTTATTGTCTCCCGCAACGTAAATCATAGCCGTACAGATCCTGAAATACCCGGACTTATCCCACTTCCCGGTTTTTTTACAAGGTTTAGAATATATTTGTCAGGAAAAATACCGCGTTCTTATTCATCCAAAACGCGGACCGTTCCTTTTTATGGACTATAAAGAGCTGAATATTAAAGCCGAAACCTTTGTCAGGAGCTACTACGCGTCTGTACATGACGAAAGGCTCATCTATCATAACCAGCAGCATACCGATCGCGTGGTGGCCGCTGTACGGCAGATCGCCGACCATTACCAGCTCAACGACCAGGATTATTTTACAGTCCTGACGGCTGCCTGGTTTCACGACATCGGCTACTTTGAAGATCCGATGCGGCACGAGGCCATTGGCAAAGAGAAGGCAAAGCAATTCCTGGAGGAAAACCAGGTGCCGGCAGCGGTAACCGAAGCCGTGGGTAATTGTATTATGGCGACGCGGATGCCGCAAGCCCCCAGCAACCTGCTGGAGCAGATCGTATGCGACGCCGACCTGTTTCATTTCGGTACGGATGATTTCCAGGACAATAATAAACTGCTGCGGAAGGAAGCGGAGCTGCTGAAAGGTATCAAGATCAGCAAAGACAAATGGCGCGAGAATACGATCCGGCTGCTGGAAGGCCACCGGTATCATACCGACTATTGCCGCATGCTATTGGACGATAAAAAGGCCAAAAACCTGGAACAACTGAAACGCAAAGCAGAAGAACAGGCAACGGCAGCCGCTACGCCTGGCCCTGCTCTGTCAGGAGAGCCTGCCATTGCAGCAGAAATGGCCGCCGCATCCGCGCCCACGGGAAAGAAAGACAAGAACCGGCCCGACCGGGGTATTGAGACCATGTTCCGGACCACTTCGGGCAATAACCAGCGGCTGAGCGATATGGCCGATAACAAGGCACATATCATGATCACGGTCAACTCCATTATCCTGTCTGCCGTTATCAGCCTGTTGCTGGGCAAAATACCCAAGCAGGAATACCTGGCGATCCCCACTTACCTGATCCTGGCTGTGAGCGTATCGGCCATCATTTTTGCTATCCTGGCCACGCGCCCCTCTTTACCCAGCGGCCAGTTTACCCCTCAGGATGTAGAAGAGAAAAAAGTGAACCTGCTGTTCTTCGGGAACTTCTATAAAATGGATCTCGACGAATACGCGTCGGGCATGTGGAAGGTAATGGCCGACCGGGAATTTCTTTACGGCTCGCTGATCAAGGATGTCTACTCCCAGGGTGTTGTACTGGGCCGTAAGTATCGCCTGCTGCGCATTTCCTACAGCATCTTCATGTTTGGTCTCATCTTAGCAGTGATCGCCTTCATTATAGCTTCGGCGATACATGCCGAAGTCATCTAAAAACATTGCATCGTTTTGAACCCGCACTTGACCAACCGCGATATCAGCTGGCTTTCTTTCAATGGCAGGGTACTGCTGGAAGCAACGCGCCAGGGAGTTCCCCTGCTGGAGCGACTAAAGTTCCTGTCGATCTATTCTTCCAACCTGGACGAATTTTACCGGGTGCGTATTCCTGCCCTTATAGCGTTAAGCCGCATCGACGACGGCCGCGAAAAGGCGGAAGAAGATACCCTGGATGAAGTAAGCCGCGTGATCGCCGGGCAGCAGCAGACCTTTGGCCGCGTGCTCAGGGAGGCACTCCTGCCTTCGCTTGAGGCGCAGGGTATACGCTTCGTATACCGCCAGCCGGTACCGGAGCTGCTGAAGGCAGCAACCAAAGCGTACTTCCTGAGCCGCATTGCGGCTTTCCTGCAGCTGGTGCGTCTTTCGGCGGCCGGCGATTTTTTTCCCGAGAACAATAAGATCTATTTCGCGATCGGCATTACCGAAGGCGGCAAGGAAGACGTGGTGATCGTTAATATCCCTGCGCCGGAATGTGGCCGCTTTTATACCGATACGATCGAAGGGATACAGTATGTGCTGACGATCGACGATATCATTAAAGATAACCTGGCCTTTCTCGTGCCCGGGGCGGAGGTACGCAGCTGCTACAGCTTCAAGATCACCCGGGATGCCGAGCTGGACCTGGCCGATGAATTTAAAGGCGATATTGCCGAGAAGATAGAGCAGCAGATCAATATAAGAGATCTGGGACTGGCCACAAGGCTGCTGTATGATGCCGGAATGCCGGCCGCCGAATTGCAGCAACTGGTGCAGACTTTCCACCTGGAAAATGCGACGCAGGTAGAGGGTGGCGCTTATCACAATCTGCGCGACCTGGCCGATTTTCCTGTCAAACGGGACAGCCTCAGCTATGAGCGCTGGCCCTCTGTTCCGTATCGCCTGCCCCGTGAACGTATCTTCGATAGCATACAAGAGCAGGATATGCTGTTGCATGTACCCTACCATAGCTACGATACGGTGCTGCAGTTTTTCAACGAAGCGGCGCTTGATCCGTTGGTTACCGATATCTCTATTACGCTGTACCGGATGGCCGGCGATTCCCTTATCGGCAATGCGCTTATGAGCGCTGCACGCAACGGGAAGAATGTAACCGTCTTCGTAGAGCTGAAAGCCCGCTTTGACGAAGCCAACAATATCCGCTGGTCCAAACGCCTCAAAGCCGCCGGAGTGAAGATCATCTATAGCATACCCGGGCTCAAAGTACATGCCAAGGTGGCACTGGTAAAAAGAAAGGTAGAAGGCCGTAGCGTGTATTACGGATTGCTTGCTACCGGCAATTTCAACGAGGGCACTGCGCGGTTCTATACCGACCACATCCTGATGACCACGCATAAAGGCATGTTGCGCGAGCTGGAGCTGCTCTTTATTTTCCTGGCCAAAAGAAGGGAACCCGGGACGGGCGATCGCTTTACGCCCGAACACTTGCTGGTCGCACAATTCAACCTCCAGAACGAATTTCTGCGCCTGATAGGGGAGGAGACGACGGCGGCACGGCAGGGAAAGCCGGCCAGCATCTGTATCAAGCTCAATAACCTCGAAGAGGAAGTAATGATCAATAAGCTGTACGAAGCAGCACAGGCCGGCGTAAAGATAACGCTGCTCATCCGTGGCATTTGCCGGCTGAAGCCCGGCGTGCCTGGTCTCAGCGAAGGCATTACAGTAAAAAGGATTGTGGACCGTTATCTGGAACATGGTCGTATCTTTATCTTTCATAATAATGGCGATCCGAAGGTGTACCTGGGCTCGGCCGACTGGATGAATCGTAATATCTACCGCAGGATCGAGGTATGCTTCCCGGTATACGACACGCAGCTAAAGGCAGCCTTGCAGGAAATGATGCGGATCCAACTGGCGGATACCGGCAGCGCGGTAACGGTGGATGCTGCCGGCAACAATACCGGCGGGCCTTCCGACGGACCCGATGCCACACATGCCCAGCAAACGATTTACCAAATGATCAAACAAAGCAGCTTATGAACAGGATACTGACCTTGGCGTTGCTGTTGCTGGCCTTTTCGGCCTGCAGCAAAGGAGAAAAGACGATTGAGAGCCCTGCCGGCTACGATTTCAGCAAACCGGTAAAATATGTGATGCCCGAAGAGCTGGCCGAGATCTCCGGTATTGCCTTCGCCCCCGGCAGCCAGGAGCTCATGTATGCCATACAGGATGAGGACGGGCAGCTGTTTTACTGGAAAAACGGCCATCCCAAACCGGTTACCGCTATGGATTTTGGCAAGCACGGGGATTACGAAGACCTGGGCATTACAAAAAAATATATCACAATTTTGCGTAGTGACGGAATTTTGTTTAACTTTCCACTTCAGGAAACAAAAGGAGCAGCCATCAGTTCGGTGCAGGAATGGAAAAACCTGGTTCCCGAGGGCGAATACGAGGGTTTGTACGCCGATGATGCTACCGATAACCTGTATGTTTTGTGTAAGAATTGTGGAGCGGATAGGAAGACGGGTTCAGTGAGCGGTTATATACTGCATTTGGATGAACAGGGAAGACCGGCAATGACCGGCAATTTCAAGATCAATACGGACGCCATACAAACGATAAAACCGAAAAAGAAAAACGGTTTCAGGCCTTCTGCGTTGACTTTTAATAAGCGGAACCAGGAATGGTACATCCTTTCCTCCGTGAACAAATCCCTGGTGGTTACAGATAAGAACTGGCATCCCAAACAGGTGGTCGCACTGGACCCAGGCTTGTTTCCGCAACCCGAAGGCATAACTTTTGATATCGACAACAACCTATACATTTCAAACGAGGCCGGCAATACCGCAAAAGGGACAGTGCTGAAATTCATGTTCCAGCAGCCGGGCCGTTAATTTTAGTATCTCTAATCCATTCAGTATTAGTATGAAGCGTGTGATCGTGTGCTTTAGCCTGTGCACTGTTGTCTGCCACCAGGCCCAATCCCAGAACATGGACATCGATTTGCTGCGTAAATTCAATGCGCGCAATCCCACCGGACAAACCTATTGGCTCCAAACGAGCAATTCGGTGTATTATGCCGCGCCGACGATTACGGCAGGTTCGCTGGCCTATGGCCTTATCTACAAAGACAAGCAAGCCATAAAGAACAGCTTTGAGTCGGCATTAAGCATCGGTATCTGCCTGGCCGTTTCCGGAGGCGTCAAAAGCCTGGTCAACCGCGAGCGGCCGGCCCAGCGGTATCCCGATCTGATCAATTCCAGCACGGAGTCTTATGGAAAATCTTTTCCTTCCGGACACACGACCCTTGCTTTTGCGACGGCCACCACCTTATCTTTGCAATACAAAAAATGGTATGTTACGGTACCTGCCTTTGCCTGGGCTGCCTCTGTTGGCTATTCCAGGATGCGGCTGGGCCGGCACTATCCCACCGATGTCGCCGCCGGGGCGCTCGTTGGGATTGGCAGTGGCTACCTTAGTCACTGGCTGACCAAAAAAATATTCAAATAAAAAAAACCGGGTCCATCTTTCGACCCGGTTTTTTGTTGACAACCAAACCAAACCTGCAATTGCCGCTTGCCTATGAAGCAATGTTTTACTGTCCTGTTCTTATTCTTTTGCAATGTTACCGCGCTACAGGCCCAGGACTCGGTCCGCTCGCGGGTGATCCTGATCGGCGACGCCGGTGAAATGGATGATCAGCAAAAGCTGGTGATCCCTCACGCTGCCGCACAGGTACTGCCAGGCAAGACCACGGTGCTCTATCTCGGCGATAACATTTATCCGCATGGTATGGGACTGCCCGGTAGCCCGGAAGAAAAACTAACGCAGGAGATACTGAAATCGCAATATCAGCCAATGCGGGAGCAGGGCGCGCCGGTGTATTTCGTGCCGGGCAACCACGACTGGGACCGTATGGGACCGCAGGGCCTGGCCAAGATCAAGCAGCAATGGCAATACCTGCAAAGCCAGGGCGATTCGCTGCTGCAGCTGGTGCCGCCCGACGGCTGCCCCGATCCCGTGGCCATTCCCATATCCGACAGCCTGGTCGTGATCGCACTCGACAGCGAATGGTGGCTATATCCCTTCGATAAAGAGAACAAGGATGCCGATTGCGATTGCCGCTCGACCACCGATGTGGTAAATGCCCTGCAGGAGCTTTTTTATCAAAATCGTTACAAGACCATCCTGCTGGCCACGCACCATCCCTTTCAGAGTTACGGCACGCATGGCGGCTATTTCTCCTGGAAGGACCATATTTTCCCGCTTACGGTGGTGAGCAAGAACCTGTATGTGCCCTTGCCGGGTATCGGGAGCATTTATCCTTTGTTCCGCAAATACTTTACCAATCCGGAAGATGTGCGGCATCCCCTGTACCAATACATGATCAAAAGTGTAGATAATGTATTCCGGGACTTTCCCAATCTCATTCACGTTTCAGGCCATGAGCACGGTTTGCAGCTGATCGACAACAAAAAGGATAACCAGTTCCAGATCGTGAGCGGCGGCGGCGCCAAAGAGAATTATACCATTAAGGGAAAGCATTCCTTATTTGGCACCGCTACCCAGGGTTACGTTCTGGCCGACCAGCTGTACAACAACGACGTCCGTTTTACTTTCTATACCTACCAGGATGGTAAAGTAACCGAAGCATTCCGTTTTACCCGTCCTTACAAGCCTTTTAAGCCTAAAGAGGGCGCCGCGTTCAAATCCATCACAGGCGACAGCACCGTGGCCCAAGCCCATGCTGCCTATGCCAATGACGGAAAATTATACCAGCTGGTGTTCGGAAAGAATTACCGCAAAGAGTGGACCCAGCCCGCAATGCTGCCGGTACTCCGTGTCTCGGAGATTGCCGGTGGTCTTAAGCCGGTAAAGCTGGGCGGTGGTTTCCAGTCGACATCTTTACGCCTGCAAGATGCAAATGGCAAAGAGTATGCGCTGCGTACCGTGGAAAAAAAGCCCGACCTGGTAGTGCCTGTGCCTTTTCAGGGCACCTTTGTGCGGGAGCTGCTCGACGATGCTACCAGCGCACAGCATCCCTATTCGGCGTTAATTGTTGCGCCGGTAGCCAAAGCATTGGATGTGCCGCATTCGGTACCGGTAATCGGTGTGGCCGCCCCCGATAGCAGTCTGGGTATGTACCGCAAGCTGTTTGAAGGCAAAGTAAGCCTGCTGGAGGAAAGAGAGCCCCTGGGCAAATCGGAGAACTATATCAAAATGCTGAAGGATCTGCAAAAAGATAACGATAACAGCTATGACGCCTACAATTTTCTGAAAGCCCGTATGATCGATGTCCTGTTTGCCGACTGGGACCGTCATGGTGATCAATGGCGTTTTTTTAATAAAAATGGTAAGGACGAAGACAAATATTTTGTTGCTATTCCCCGTGACCGGGACATGGTGCTCAACATTACGCAAGGCATATTGCCCACGGCGATCAAACGTTTGTTTGTGATGCCACGGGTCTATGGCTTTAAGGGCAATGTAAAAACCGGCGCCAATCACTATCTCTATAAATCGGCCTTCCTGAACGCGCACCCTGCGAGCCAGATGAGCCACGACGAATGGCTGCGCGCCGAGCAGGAATTTAAAACACAGGTGACCGACGCTGTGCTGGAAGAAGGTTTGCAGCAACTGCCCAAAGATATCTATCCTTTACGGCACGACTGGCTTCTGTCGGCCCTGAAGCAGCGGCGCGACGGTATGGCAGAGGCCATGGAAGGCTATTACCGCTTCAGCAACAATATCGTCGATATCCATACCAGCAACAAGAACGAATTCGTGCTCGCCGAAGATGTGCCTGGTAAAAATGCAACACACCTGCTGATACGGAAGATCAATAAATCGGGCGAGCTAAAGGATACGCTTCTCGATAAAGTATATCCGCGCAGCCTTACCCGCGAGCTGCGCCTGTACATTGGTAAGGGCGACGACAGCCTGGTGGTGAATACACCGCATTCAGGCGTTAAGCTGCGGGTGATCGGCGGCAAGGGCGATAAAGCCTACAACATTATCGACAGCCGTAAACGGATCAAGTTGTACGACCGCGAAGAGGAACGTTACTATGGACGCACAGGCAAGCTCGCGAAACACCTGCGCGACGACAGTCTCAATACGGCCTTTACGCCGGTAAACCTGTACCACACCAGTTTGCCGCTCATCACGGCGGCCATCAACCCCGACGATGGGCTATCTCTGGGCCTGGGTATGCGGCTTACCCGGCAAAAGGGGTTCCGGCAATTGCCTTATGCCGCCCTGCACCAGTTCATGCTGTCCCACTCGTTCAGTACCGAGGCATTCCATATCCGCTACAACGGGGAATTTATCAAAGCCATCGGCAATGCCGATGTGGTGATCGACGCCAATATTAAGGCGCCCGATAATACCCAGAACTTCTTCGGCCGTGGCAACGAAACGGAATTCGACAAGACAGGCAATTTCAAACGCTACTACCGTACCCGGTTCAACCTGATCGATATTTCCACCGCCCTCCGCTGGCGCGGCGAAAAGGGCAGCGCTTTAAGCATTGGACCCTCCGTGGAGTATTATCACCTTAACGATCATGAGAACGACGGTCGCTTTATTGAACAGACCAGTAAACTGAACAGCTATGACAGCGCCATCGTAGAGAAGGATAAAACGCACCTGGGCCTTATTATCGCCTATACCCTCGACCAGCGCAACGATAAAATATTGCCGCGCTGGGGTACTTATGTCAACATAGAACTGCAGGGATATACCGGTTTGAACAGCTATTCCCGGTCCTTTATGCGCATTGTGCCGGAGATTGCCTTGTACAAGAGCCTGAATGCCCGGCAGACCATCGTCCTGGCCGACCGTTTTGGGGGTGGCATAAGTATTGGAAATCCAGCGTTTTACCAATCCATGTTCCTCGGCGGTCAGGGAAATTTATTGGGGTATCGACAATATCGCTTCGCCGGGCAGCATTCTTTGTATAATAATCTGGAACTTCGTATATCCTTAGCTGACTTCGGCAATTATATATTCAAAGGCCAGTTTGGGATTGCGGGTTTTTATGACATCGGAAGAGTGTGGGTGAGCGGCGAGCAATCGGATAAGTGGCACAATGGGGTCGGGGCAGGCTTATTCCTTTCCCCGGCTAATCTTGCTGTATTCCGGGTCAATATGGCCTATTCGGAAGAAGGCTGGTATCCCAATTTTGCGATGGGTTTCCGCTTTTAACGGCGGGCAGCTGCTTAAAATAAACAGAACAATGAAGACCAATCTATTAAATTTAATTGATAATGAATTTCCCTTCCAGCGGGTACATTCGGTGCTTTCAGTAGCGCCCTTTGTCCGCTTTTTGAAGGAGAAAATAAACAACGGTGGCTCCGGAGTGCGCGTACAGCAGCTCCGGTACGTGATCGATCGCATCATGGCATTCCCCGGCTGGGACCAGGAGATACCTCTGGACCAGGTGGAAGCCTATCGGGAGCTGTTTGAGCTCATCTATATTACCCTGGCAGCGCCTATTGTCGACGAAAATGAAGACCTGTGGGCGCTTTCGGTACCGTTTAACCCTCAGCTGTTTTTTGGTACCAATGCGCTTTATGCTTTCCTGGAAAATGGAATGGGCGGCATTAAAAAAGGAGTAATGCCGGCGGTCGATCTCGAAGAAAAGCGTAAAATGCGCCTGGCCAATATATATAGCCTGGCGCTGCAAAAGCTCTATGGCTTTTCTTTCGCGCCGGTGCAGAACGAAATGATCCATCACATCAGGGACGAGCATACGGGACTTAATAAATATTATCGCCTGGAAGTGGACACACGCTTTCTCGACGTAAGCTATGAAGATGTATTGCCGGAGATCAATTTCGAGAACATCAGGCTTTCGGAAGACAGCAAGTTTGGCGCGCTTGAGATACTACAGCGCTTTTTGCCCCTGGATCGCTTCCGCTTCGACGGTTTTGCTATTATCGGTATCAAAGATATTACCGCACAATATGTGCTGGAGCATATCAAAGATGTTATCGTGAACCTGGCGCCGGGTCAGATGATCTATGCCGATATCACCTCTTCCCTCAAGGAGCTGATGGGCAACAACCTGCTGGACATAGAGCTAACGCCGGTGATCAAGCTGAACGGCAAGCTGGTGACCAATTGTTTCGACGGGCTGAATGAGAATATGCAGCAGGTATGCAGCCGCTATAATATGTCGATGAACGCTTACGTGGAAACCATACAGCGTTATTCGGCCGATCCGCAGATTATCTTCCGCAAAAATGTAAGCGAGGTTGTCGACGGAGAGGATGATTTTTATCCAGTACTGCGTGAGATCGGTGTGGAAGGCCTCGCCGTGCTGCCTATCTTTTTCCAAAAACAATTGGTGGGTATGCTTACGGTGTACAGCCGGGAAAAGAATGTGCTTAACGAGAATATGCTGTCGGCACT
Organism: Taibaiella koreensis; assembly: GCF_003545715.1. Taxonomy (GTDB): domain Bacteria; phylum Bacteroidota; class Bacteroidia; order Chitinophagales; family Chitinophagaceae; genus Taibaiella; species Taibaiella koreensis. Next base: position 541,791 of record NZ_QVNU01000004.1, on the reverse strand, counting down.
GGAACCCGCTATCCCGCTGCTGGAGCAATTGCTGCAAACCTCGATCGACGATTACAATATTACCCTGGACAATACCGTGAAGGAGAAATTTACCTCGCTGCAGCCCGCGGTGGAATGGCGTTTCAACGAAGTCGCCTTCGACTACCTGCAACAGCGCAAGATGGACCCCAGGGCCGAGGTAGCGCAGGTGTACTTCTCCGATGTAAACCCGCTGTACGGCGCTATCGATATCCGCAACTCTACCCTGGAGCGGAACAACGCGCTGCGCCTGGATATGCAGCGCCAGCTCGAGATACTCATCAGCACGCTGGATCAGCTGCGCGATCACCGAGATATGGGGCTCACCAGCGAAATGATCTTCAAGAGCCGTAAATGGCTGGAGCAGATCAGGGATTTTATTTCTTCCGACGATGAGTTCCAGCTTAACCTCTACTTCGAGGAAGAGATCATGCCCTTCCTGGGACATTTCCGTCTGACGCATCCCCGCACGGCATCCATTATCGACCATTATTTTACCGCTATCGCCCCGGGTGGTGTAGCGCATAACAACCGCAAGGCCCTTGAAGACTCGCTGCAGATGCTGAACCGTACTATCGGCAACCTGCTCGAGCAGATGAACGTCGAAATACAAGGCACTTATCCCTGCTATTTCGAAAAATTCAGGAGCGATGGTATCGAGTATGATATCTATATCGGACAATCCATTACTCCCGACAAGGAGTTCCACCCTTTGTACCTGAAGAACCTGCGCCTGTGGCAGCTGAACTCAATGGCCATTATAGCCCGGCTCACACACAACCTGCAGGCCGAGCTACCCCGCAAGCTGGAGACCACACAGCTGATCTTTGTACATGCCAATACTATCGACATCAGCTTCCGTAACGACGAGCACCGTTTCGATGTGGAAGGCGCCTATAACATCCGCTACGAAATGATCAAGAAGCGGATTGATAAGGTGCTGATCAAAGATAGCAACGAACGCCTCACACAGCCGGGAAAGATCGCTATGGTCTATTTTCAGCCCAAGGATGTGGAAGAATATATTTCGCATATCCATTACCTGCAGGACCAGCATATACTTACCGACGAGATCGAATTCCTGGAGCTGGAAGAGCTGCAGGGCGTGAACGGGCTCAAAGCCATCAGGGTAAGCGTAGTGATCCCAGAAAATGCGGCGGACAATGGCCGTACGCTTGACGAAGAGCAGGAACATGCGGTAAGCCTCAGCCGGAAGTAAGGAATGAATAATACAAGATAATCTGGAACCGGTCCACACTGTGGGCCGGTTTTCTTTTTACTGACTATCCCGATATAGGAAACAAAGCCGGTCCTTGAGCTTGTCGAAAGGACAAAGATGTTGCTTCGACAGGCTCAGCAACCGTTATTTAAAAGCAAATTGTATCCTGTTTCCTCTATCGGGATAGTCATTCTTTTTTTCAGCAGTGCCGGTCGGAACGCGATAGCGGTCTGAACGGAGAGAAGGATTCGCAGCGCCACGAGAAAAACAAAACAGCACTGCCGAAAAGCAATGCTGTTTTGTAACATGGGCAAAAGCTGGTCTTAGCAGCCGGTAACACCGAGTATCGTGCATACGCAGTAAGAATACTGGTTGGTCTGCAGGCAGGCCGTATGCGCGGTATCGTAGCAAATAAAAACGGCAGAGGGACACTGTGCCGTGTAAGGGCCGGCAGTGCAGCCTTTTTCCAGGGTTGCTCCGCCTTTTACAGCAGCTTGTTGGTTGTCGCTCAGGTTAGCAACCGTTTCTTTGCCCAGGAATAATTTCTTTGAGAAGTTGATCTGCTTCTTTTTCATAAGATGATGTTTAGTTCCTCAAAGCTAACCAGGCGCACTGCAGAAACGGTGCAGTGTCGCCCTTAGGGGAGGCGGCGACATGGATATGTGGGATAGGCCGGAAGCAGCAGCTTATTTGCCATCCGCCTGGCACATCGGGATCTTTTGTTTTTGCATCCGGAAATAATGGTAATACGCTTTTATGCAGGGAAATGATTTAATTTTAAGTGCCTATCCGCATATAGAAAACCAGCCAAAACAGGAGCAATGAAAAAAGATCCTTTTGGTTAATGATTAAAACGTTATTTATGATCTTATGCCCGGCAATGCTGCATTAAAGTTGATACCTGTTTTTAAGCCCGGGTGCGCCGGCCATAAAAAAACAGCGGAGCATTGTTTTTTTGCCGCCTTTTTTGCTTCTTTTTTGGCGGAGCAACTTTTCTCATGAGCACCATAACAAGCAATAAACATAGATTGCGAATAAAAAAGAAGAAGATGATGACATCAAATAAAAATGGATAAAGCAAAGCGTGCTGGCTAGTATTTATAGACGTGCAACGCTTTATTTCCTTTATCCGGACAGCCACTTAATTTTAAAAAGACAGAGCGCGTGCCTTTCGTCACTTCTAAAAGAATTTTATCATGAATTTGTTTCAACAGCTTCGTTACAAAACAAGAATTGGCCTCTTGCTGGCTGCCCTGTTGATTTGTTTATTACTGAATAATATCATTAACCAGTCTAACTTTGAACATATCGAAAAGGCAGCAACGTCTATTTATGAAGACCGGTTATTGCCCTCTACCTATATTTTTGAACTGCGCGAATATGTATACAAACGAAGACAGTTGACACAGACAGCCGACTACAGTGAAGGATCGAATATAGCGATGAAGTGCAGCGAAGCCATTACGGCGCTTATAGACAAATATGAGCACACGGTACTGACCCCGGAAGAAAGTATTCATTTGCGGTCGTTGAAATCGAATATCACACTTTTTATTAACGCTCCGAAAGAAGAGCAACACTTTGGGAACACCCTGGAGAATCTGAACGATCTTCTTCGGATACAATCCCGGGAAGGCCGTTATTTAAAAGCAGATATGGTAAGCAAAGTACGTGGTTCCACGTTTTTGTCCTACGTCGAAGTTTGTTTGCTGATCATCATCGGGGCTATTACTCTTTCGCTGATTGGCTTCTCGAAGAATATATTCAGTCAGAAAATGCCTCCGGACCCATCGCTTAACTAAGAGAAGGTTGATCGTGGTTGGTTTTCCTGGCATAGACAGCAAATGAAACATGCTTTAAGCGCTATACCTACTGGTAAAGATCTGCATGCGTCGCCGGTACTGCCCTGCCATAAGTTTCACATTATTATGTAGCTACATTATCAGCCGATAACCGTATGTTTGCAGTACTGAAAATAGTTGATACTGTCGTCAACTATTTTCATAAATGATTGTTTTACAATAAGTATTGGAAAATACTATAGAACTATCAGGTTATAATTTCATTTTCCGGCAGGCAAAATTTGGTGAATCGCTTCGGGCGATATTACCTTTGCCTAACGGTGTTAAATATTTTAGGATTGTAAAATTACAGTGATGGGAAGCAAAGACCGTATCCTGCGTTTAAAAGAAGAAACCAGATGTAATATTCTCGACGCAGCGCTAACAATAGGAAAAGAAGAAGGGTGGCAGGCGCTGAGTATGCGTAAGATTGCAGATAAAATAGAGTACACCGCCCCGATTATTTACGAGTATTTTTCGAATAAGGATGCCCTGCTTTCGGAGGTGACGAAGAAGGGTTTTACGCTCTTATCGATGGAGATGCAAAAGGCCAAGGCCCGGCACGATACGCCGGCCCGGCAGCTTGAGGCCATGTGGATGGCTTACTGGGATTTTGCTTTTGCCGAGAAAGAGTTTTACCAGCTGATGTTTGGTGTGGAGATGAACTGTTGTATGGACCAGGTAACGCTGAGCGACGATGTGGCCAAACCTTCGGACCTGATCTGGGATGTGATGCGTGAACTGACGAAGGACAAGGATCCCGGCGACGACTATATCTGTAAATGGTATTACACATTCTGGTCGGTAGTGCATGGTTTGATCTCGATCAATATCGTACGCCAGGGCGTTTCGGACGAGATCAACCAGAGGGTCCTTTCCGACGCGATAACGGGCATCATTAATGTGATTTCGAAATAGCTTTTTTTTTGTTTGATACAATTAACACCGTTAAATAAAATAACAGGAAATCCGGTCTCCGGATTCCCTGGGAATTAAAAGCCAAAAACAATTAACCAATAGACATATATCGCATGCATCAACCAACCGCACATTGACGACCTATGAAGATCCATAGTCCTCAGCCCCGATAAACCACGCGCTTACCCCCGTTCCTCAACTGTCATAATTACCCCAACCAAACCCTAACCAACAGTACCCGCATTCCGTTCTGTATGTCATTGTTCATGCGCGAACGTATATCTGCGGTCTTTTCGTACTCTTATACTTAACATTGTTAAATAATTTATTGCTGTTATGAAACTTGTCCCTTTATTTAGTCTCCTGGTCCTGTTGTATAGTTGCTCGTCTAAACCTGCTGAAACCGCGGCGCCCCCAGCCCAACTGCCGGTAATGTCGGTAGTGTCGGCGCCCGCAACGACTTACCAGGAGTTCAATGCCTCGCTGGAAGGTACGGTCAACGTAGAGATCCGTCCGCAGGTAGATGGTTACCTCGAAAAGATTTATGTCGATGAAGGTGCCTTTGTCAAAGCAGGTCAACCTTTGTTCAAGATTAATGAAAGGGTGTACAGCGAGCAGCTGAACAATGCCCGCTCCTCTTTAATGGCTGCACAAGCCAATATGGAAAAGGAGCAGGTGGAGATCGATCGCTTGCAGCCGCTGGTAACCAACAAAGTGGTGTCTGATGTGCAAATGAAAACCGCCAGGGCCAACTACGAAGCGGCGAAAGCTTCCGTGGCGCAAGCCCGCGCCATGGTGGGCAGCGCACAGATCAATGTAGGCTATACGCTCATCTCAGCACCGGTAAGCGGCTATATCGGCAGAATACCCTTCAAGACCGGTAGCCTGGTAGGCCGTGGTGAAACACAGCCTCTGACTATGTTGTCGGATGTGAAGAAGATGTACGCTTATTTCTCCATGAGCGAGCAGGACTTTATCGCATTTAAAAATAAATTCCCCGGCGCTACCCTGGAAGAGAAACTGAAACAGGTGCCCGAGGTAGAGCTGGTGATGGCCGATAATAGCGTGTTTGAACAAAAAGGAAAGATTGAAACTATCGAAGGCCAATTTGACAAGACGATGGGTGCGATCAGCTTCCGCGCTACGTTCACCAACGACAACGGTGTTCTCAGAAGCGGTAACACGGGTAAAATAAGAATACCCCAGTTGTTCCAGTCGGCGCTGATCGTGCCGCAGGAAGCGACTTTCGAGATACAGGACAAGGTGTTTGTCTATACCGTAGCCGACAGCAATAAGGTAGTCAGCAAGCCAATCCGTATCCTCGGTAAGACCGCCAGCTATTATTTCGTGGACAATGGTGTACGCACTGGCGACAAGATCGTTCTGTCGGGCATCGGCAACCTGAGGGACGGTGTGGTTATTGCGCCGCAGATGGTAACCGCCGATAGCGTGCTCAAGACGAAGTCGCTGTAAGGTAATCAACACGACCGTTCTTTTTTCTAGCGATTGAAGCTGTAATGCGCTGCCATAGCGATTTACAGCCTGCGTTCCCCGGCCGTTGGCCTGGTGAATAGCGTTGACCGGTTCAACGTTCCTGAATTCTTTTTGCCCCAATCAAGCTGCCTTGCAGCTGTAAAAAACATACGTTCATGCTCAAAAAATTCATTGAAAGACCGGTACTCTCTACCGTTGTTTCTATTATCCTGCTTTTGCTGGGCGGCCTCTCACTGATGTCGCTGCCCATCACGCTGTTCCCCGACATTGCGCCGCCAAGCGTGCTGGTAACGGCTGCTTATCCCGGTGCGAATGCCGAGGTGGTAGCGCGTTCCGTAGCTACGCCACTGGAAGAGGCGATCAACGGTGTGGAGAACATGACCTACATGACCTCCAACTCGAATAACGACGGTACCATGACGCTTACCGTTTACTTCAAGCAGGGTACCAATCCCGATATCGCTGCGGTGAACGTGCAAAGCAGGGTATCCAAGGCAACCAGCCAGATCCCCCAGGAGGTAGTACAGGCGGGCATTTCCACCCAAAAGCAACAGAACAGCATCATTATGTTCGTGGCCTTGTCCAGTACCGACAGCACTTATGACGAGACCTTCCTGCAAAACTATATCAAGATCAATATGATCCCGCAGGTACAGCGTATTCCCGGCGTAGGCCAGGCGCAGATCTTCGGTTCCAAGGATTATTCCATGCGTATCTGGCTCAATCCCGATCGCCTGGCCGCCAACAGCCTTTCGCCCAACGATGTAACCCGCGCGATCCGCGATCAAAGCGTGGAAGCGGCTCCGGGCCGTTTCGGTGAAGGCAGCAAAGAAGTATTCGAATACGTATTGAAGTACAAAGGCAAGCTTAACAAGAACGAAGACTACGAGAACATTATCATCAAGGCCAATTCTGATGGCTCCATGCTGCGCCTGAAAGACGTGGCCAGGGTTGAGTTCGGTTCTTATACCTACTCGTCTATGGGCCGTTTGAACGGTGGCCCTACATCGGGTTTCGCTGTATTCCAGACTGCAGGTTCCAATGCCAACGATATCCTTACCGAAGCAGAACGCCAGATAAAGCAATTCCAGTCCGAATTGCCCAAGGGTGTTAAGGCGACGATTATGTACAACTCCAAAGAGTTCCTGGACGCCTCCATACACCAGGTAGTGGAGACACTGCTTATCGCCTTTATCCTGGTATTTATCGTGGTGTTTATCTTCCTGCAGGATTTCCGCTCTACGCTGATTCCCGCGATAGCAGTGCCTGTGGCGATTATCGGTACCTTCTTCTTCATGCAGTTGTTTGGTTTTACCATCAACCTGCTTACCCTGTTTGCCCTGGTACTGGCTATTGGTATCGTGGTGGATGATGCGATCGTGGTGGTGGAGGCCGTGCACTCAAAGATGGAGCGCACCCGGCTGTCGCCACGAAAGGCAACCATACAGTCGATGAACGAGATATCGGGTGCCATCATTTCGATCACTTTGGTCATGGCCGCGGTGTTCGTACCGGTAGGCTTTATGCAAGGCCCTGCAGGGGTATTTTACCGGCAGTTTGCTTTTACACTGGCTACCGCGATCCTGATCTCGGCGTTGAATGCATTGACCCTTAGCCCGGCGTTGTGTGCGCTGTTCCTCAAGGATACGCACCATGGCGAAGGCCACGAGAAGAAAGGCTTTATGGCCCGCTTCTTTGCCGCTTTCAACGCAGGTTTTAAGACGTTGACCACTAAATATGGTCACAGCCTTCGCTTCCTTATACGCCGCAAATGGCTTGCTATAGGCGGCCTGGCAGTGATCGTGATTGCAACCTTTGTCATGATGAAAAGCTCTCCTACAGGCTTTATTCCTACCGAAGACCAGGGCTTTATCCTGTATGCGGTGAATACCCCTCCGGGTAGCTCACTTGAAAGAACGCACAAGGCTATGGCAGCGATCGACAGCATTGTGAAGACAGAGCCCGCGACACAGAACCGTTATGTTATCGATGGTCTGAACTTCATTTCCAATGCCAACGCATCGCCGTATGGCGCCGGCTTTATCCGTGTGAAACCGCATGGCGAAAGAGGTAAGGTAGAAGACATTAATATGATCGCCAATACGCTGGCCCAGAAGGTGAGCAGCGTAAAGGATGCCAATACCTTCTTCTTTACGTTCCCGACTGTACAGGGTTTTGGTAATGTGAGCGGCTTTGAGTTTATGCTCCAGGACCGTACGAATGGCTCTCTGCAGGATCTGGGCAATAATGCCTGGGCTTTTATCGGCGAGCTGATGAAGCGTAAAGAGATCGCAGCAGCCTTCACCACCTTCGCAGCAGGCAACCCGCAGTATAAGATAGAGATCGACAATATGAAAGCGATGCAGCTGGGCGTACCGATCAGTGAATTGCTGCAGACCCTGCAGATCTATTATGGTAGTAGTTTCGTTTCAGACTTCAACCGCTTTGGTAAGTACTACAGGGTAATGGCACAGGCAGATATTGCTTACCGTTCCGACATCCAATCGCTCAATGGTATCTATGTGAAGAACAACAAAGGCGAAATGGTTCCGGCCAATACGATGGTGACCCTGAAGCGTGAATACGGTCCTGAGACAGTAACACGTAACAACCTGTACAATGCAGTAACGATCAACGGCGCACCCAAGCCCGGATATAGCACCGGCGATGCCATCAAAGCAATCGAAGAGACCGCCAAGAAATCGCTTCCCCGCGGTTATGCCTACGAATGGACCGGCATGACCCGTGAGGAGATCAAGACAGGTAACCAGATCGTGTTCATCTTTATACTGAGCATCATCTTTGTATACTTCCTGCTGGCAGCGCAATACGAAAGCTATATCCTGCCGCTGTCGGTGATCCTTTCGGTGCCCACAGGTATCCTGGGAGTGTTCCTGTTTATTGGTATGGCCGGCATCGATAACAATATCTATGTTCAGGTAGGTCTGATCATGCTGATAGGCCTGCTGGCCAAGAATGCGATCCTGATCGTGGAGTTTGCAGTGCAACGGCGAAGAGCCGGCATGCGCCTGCTGGAAGCGGCGCTGGAAGCAGCAAGGCTCAGGCTACGTCCCATCCTCATGACTTCTTTCGCCTTCGTGGTGGGTATGTTGCCGCTGGTATGGACTTCAGGCGCATCGGCCATGGGTAACCACTCTATCGGGTGGAGCGCAGTAGGCGGCATGCTTACCGGCGTTATCCTGGGTGTATTTATCATACCGGTGCTGTTCGTTATCTTCCAGTACCTGCAGGAGAAAGTGACCGGCAGGCCCGGCCCCAGGGTTTCTGAAGAAGAAACGGAAACAGAAGTCGCTGCTGCGACCACTTATTAAGGATTTGTATTAACAACCAATTTTTAGCAGACATGAAATCATATATCAGTAAATATCTCCTGGTCGTAACGGCAATGGCAACCCTTAGCGCCTGTAAGGTGTCGAAAGACGTAGCTACGCCGGATACCGGCCTGCCGGATAGTTACAGAGGGGTCACTGTAACAGGAGCCCCGCATACCGATACGCAAACCATAGCCGATCTGCCCTGGAAAAGCTTCTTTGCCGACCCTTCGCTGCAGAAGCTGATCGGACAGGCCATTGAGAAGAACTTCGACATGCAGCTTGCACTGAAAAACATAGAAGCGTCACAGCTCCTGTATAAACAGGTCAACTGGAATTATGCGCCCGACATACGGCTACAGGTAGGCGCGGCTTCCAACCGGCCTTCAGACAACAGCCTGAACGGGATCAGCGCCAACCAATTCCTGAAGACCAATCATATTGAAGATTACAATGCCAGCATAGGATTGAGCTGGGAAGCGGATATATGGGGCAAGATCAGGAATCAGAAACGTAGCGCCCTGGCGGCTTACCTGCAAACAGAAGAAGCCCGCAAGGCTATTCAGACCAATATCGTTGCTAATGTGGCCCGGGGTTATTACAACCTGTTGATGATGGATGCACAGTTGGAAGTGGCCCGCAAGAACCTGGTGCTGAACGATAGTACCCTGCGCATGATACAATTGCAGTTTGATGCCGGCCAGGTTACTTCGCTGGCTGTTCAGCAGGCCACAGGACAACGCCTGGTGGCGGCGCAGCTGGTGCCTTTGCTGGAGCAGAACATTACGGTGCAAGAAAATGCATTGAGCGTATTGAGCGGTGTGCTGCCTACAGTTGCTGAGCGCCAATCTACGCTGAACAGCACACCAGTAGCGAAGAGCCTCGCGACTGGCTTTCCTTCGGCGATGCTGGGCCACAGGCCCGATGTACGTAGCTCTGAGTTGGATCTGACGGTGGCTAACGCCAAGGTAGGGATCAGTAAGGCCAATATGTATCCTACACTCAGCATTACGGCCAGCGGTGGGGTCAATTCCTTTAAGGCCAGCAATTGGTTCAATATACCGGCATCATTATTCGGTACGGTGGCAGGCAACCTGGTGCAGCCCCTCCTTAACAAACGCCAGCTGAAGACGCAGTTTGAAGTGGCGAAGATAGAACGCGAGCAGAGCGTCATCCGTTTCCGGCAGACGGTATTGTTTGCCGTAGGCGAAGTATCCGACGCTCTGGCCCGATTGGAAAAACTGCAAAGCCAGTATGATTTTGCCGTGCAGCGGGTCGATGCCCTGCAGCAGGCTACCGGCAATGCCGGGATGTTGTTCCAGAGCGGTATGGCCAGCTATCTTGAAGTGATCACGGCGCAAAGCAATGTGTTGCAGAGCGAGCTGGAAGTCGCTACGCTTAAAAGAGATCAGCTGATCGCTGCTGTTGACCTGTACCGTTCACTGGGAGGCGGCTGGAAGTAAGAGGCGGTTGCTGAACTTGTCGAAGCAACCAAGGCTAATGTTGTCCTTTACCTTTGGTGAGAAAAGTTCGACAGGTTCAGGGACCAGATGGGAAAGGCCCGGTTGCTGAGCCCGTCGAAGCAATAGGACATTGAATTTTACTAATTTTTTAAAACGAATGAAATGGGAAGCCCTTTTAAAGTAAACGCATTGGAGGCCGCGGCTGTGGTTACCCGCAGCGGCGCTGAAACAGGAGGAGCTTATGCAGAAGTACTGTCTGTACTGCCCCGTTGCACCGAGGAATCTGCGCTGCACCGGCATCCGTTACAGACGATACAGCTGGAAGCCATCGACGGCAAGCTGGGTATTATGTTGCCCGACCGCAGGCTGATCATCAAGCCGGGACAATCTTTCGAGATCCCGCGCAATACGGAGCATGCCTTCTATAATGCAGATGAAAAAGCGGTCGTGTTCAGGAGCACCCTGAAACCCGCGCTGCATACGGAATGGCTGGCCCGCGAGCTAAAGGCGGTGACCAGCAGGAAAAGGTCCAGGCTGATGTCGGCTATTGAAGAATCATACATCCTGAACCAGATCAAGGGAGAGTACTATCGCTCCGGAATACCGGCAATAGGACATGCCCTGCTGGCCTTCGTAGGAAAGTTATTGGGCATCGATAAAAAGATCAGCCCTGTACACTGACAGAATGAGGAATGAGTGCTGTTGTTTTTTGCAAAAAGAGGCCCCTGTCCGGTATACGGAGGGGGCTTCTTCTTTATCGTTGCAGGTAGGCCTCTTTTGCCCGGGAAGACACAGCGGCACAAGAAGGCATATGCCAACCCTTTTATCGTTCAGACCGCTATCGCGTTCCGCTCAGATGGTTGTGTTGTCTCGCTGATTGGCCGGAACGGCCATAACCGGTCTGCACGATCAGTGGATTAAAGGAAACCTTTTTTGCTCGCAAAGACACAACGACACAAAGGCATATGTTTTTTTCTCGCAGCGATGCGGCGTCGCAGCGAGAAGTCTTTATTCCTATTGGTTAAGCGACCCTTTCCTGTTCAGGCCGCTATCAGGTTCCGCCCAGATGGTCGTGTTGCCTCGCTGATTGGCCGGAAAGGATGATCAGCAAACTATGTCTCCGGCTGCTCACTTATGCTTTCCCGGCGCAGCTTGCTATGCTTCCTGCCATACAGCCAATAGATGAGCATGCCGGCGGCCAGCCACAGCAAGAGGCGCAACCAGGTTTCCCAGGGTAGCGCGTACATCATGACTAGGCACGTGATAATGCCCAGTACCGGCACTACCGGCACCCATGGGGTTCTGAAAGGCCTCGGTATCTCCGGTTGTTTCCTGCGGAGAATAAGCACACCAAGGCAAACCATGACAAAAGCCAGCAGGGTGCCGATACTGGTCATCTCGCCAACGACTTGTATGGGAACAAAGGCGGCAAATAATGCAATGAACAATCCCAACACCGTATTGGCCTGCGAAGGCGTGCTGAACCTTGGATGCAGCCGGGAAAAGAGCCTGGGTAGCAGTCCATCACGGCTCATGGAATAGAACACCCGGGATTGCCCCAGCAGATCGACAAGGATAACGGAGGTGTACCCGATCAGTATGGCCAGAATAATGACAAAACTCAGCCACTCATAGGGTGTTTGTTGTATTGCTACAGCTACCGGCGCGGCGCTGTCTTTAAAAGCCTTGTAGGAAGCCAGCCCCGTCATTACATAGCCGAACAGCACAAACAGCAAGGTACAGATGAGCAGGGAGCCAATGATCCCAATAGGCATATTTCTTTGAGGGTTTTTCGTTTCCTGGGCCATGGTGGCGACAATATCGAAACCGATAAAGACAAAGAAGACAACGCCTGCGCCACGCAGTACCCCGCTCCAGCCAAAAGCGCCGAAGCTACCGGTATTGGCCGGAATATAAGGATGATAGTGCGCCGGGTTGATATAGCGCCAGCCCAGGGCAACGAAGAGTAGCACTACGCCCACTTTCAGCGCGACAACGATGATATTGAACAGGGCCGATTTTCTGACGCCGCGTATGATCAGCGCAGTAATGAGCAATACGATGAGGGCCGCCGGAAAATTGAGCCAGCCACGTAGTACCGTACCATCGCTCGCTATTGCAGTCTCGAAGGGAGAATGGATCAGTTCGTAGGGAAGCTGCAAGTGTATCTTTTCCAGGAACCGGGCGAGGTACTGCGACCAACTGATCGCCACGGTTGCGGCACCCACAGCGTATTCCAGCACCAGGTCCCAGCCGATGATCCAGGCAAATACTTCACCCAGCGTTGCATAGGCATAGGTATAAGCGCTGCCCGATACGGGAACCATTGCCGCAAATTCTGCATAGCACAGGGCGCTGAAAGCACAGCCTATGGCAGCGATAATAAACGATAGCGTAACGGCAGGCCCCGCATTATTGGCCGCAGCAATGCCGGTGAGCGAGAACAGGCCGGCGCCAATGATCACGCCGATACCAATAGCAATAAGGTTTACCGGACCCAGGCTTCTTTTCAGGGTATCGCTGTTTTGCAGGGAAGCCTCCTGTTGCAGCTTTTCGATCGATTTTTTCAACATAGCTATTAAAACTCTACGAGGTATTTGTCTGAACGTGGTGCGCCCGTCCATATTTTAAAGGAACGCCTGATGCGGACACGTAATCTTTTGCTAAGCTTGTATCCGGAAGCGTTGGTGAGCAATACGCCGGCCAGGATCACGGCGAGACCAGCCAGCTGGAATACACTCATATGTTCATCAATGAAGAGCCAGCCGGCCAATACAGCAACGATAGGATTGATGTAAGTATGGGTACTAACCAGCACCGGCGATTTGACGGACAGCAGCCAGATATAGGATAAGTAGGCGACGATCGATCCGAACAATACCAGGAAGACGAGGCCAAACCAGGATTGCAGCGGGACATTTGCCGGAACCCAATCCTGCCATTCCCCACGGAAAGCGCTGATCACCATCGCGGCGACCCCGGCGACCAGCAATTGCTGTGCGATATTCATAAAAGTAGAATGGTCGGCCCGGCGATGCTTGGCATATAGCGACCCCAATACCCAGGAGATGGAGCTGAGCGCCAACACGGCAAAGGCCAGAATGCGCACTGTATTGCCCGCCGGCCGGCCAGTGCCGCCTATACTATCGCTGAAGAACAGGAGCAATCCGGCAAATCCGACGAGCAGCCCGGCTATGGTAGGAAGATTGCTGAAGTAGCTGCGCCAGTTTTTACGATCCAGGGCGATGAACCAGAAAGGACCTGTGGCTATGGCAATTGCGGCCTCTGTGGCGCTGATGTATTGTTCGCCCCAGGCGACCAGGCCAGTGCCGCCGGTAAGAATAAGGATGCCGGTAATGCCGTTCCTGAGCCAGTTGGTACGCGACTGTGCGCTTTCTCCGCGGGAAAAACGCCAAAGCAATAGCAGCACGCCGGCTATGAGGAAGCGCAGGCCGGAAAGTAAAAAAGGGGGGATACCCCTGAGGCCATAGCTGATGGCCAGGAAAGTGGATCCCCAGATCAGGTAGACACTGGCAAAGGCCAGTAAGGTCAGTAGCTTTGTCTTTGTAGCGGGTAACATTTGTTTTGTATTAAGTCGTTGGACAAAGAGATGAAAATGAAAAAGGCCTTCTGCCGGTACGACAGAAGGCCTTGTGTATGCTGTGTGATTTTATGGATCAGGCACAACATCGCTGGCTCCGTCGCCGGAACAGGTACATACAACAGGGACAACAATGTGTGTGCAACAGCATATTCTGAGAAATAAAGTACATAAAAAAAGCCTTCCGGTAAGGAAAGGCAGCCTGGGAGACAACAATAATGAAGCGTCTATCAGCCTTTCCATAGCATAGCCATACACATACAACAATTGTTGCAGCATGCATTACTATTGATATGGCGGTATTGACTATTCATTCAGGTTGCAAATCTACGCCAGGATAACGGATCACCAACAGGTGTAATTATTTATTGATCTTAGTCAAGCGAGACTATCGTCATTTCATTAATCGTCACCTGCTTTCGGGAAAACAGCGATAACATCAATCAGGACATCAATAACATTTAACTCTGAACAGGGGAGCGGCCGGGGAGAAAGCCTTACTTTTGGCAGGTCAATTAAACCATGAACCGACTCCTTCTCTTTTCTCGATTGTCCATTGTATTTCTCTCGCTCGCCGGATCGCTGCGCGCTTCGGGGCAACAGGAGGCATCGTATCGCCATGCCCTTAAAGGTTATGAAGACAATGACTTGATCAAGCTTTTCGGTCCTGCATCGGATAAGGGCTATACCAATGGTACCCGTTTCGACTATTACTTTGTAAAAGATTCCTCCCGTTTCTTTCTCAACAAGCTGATGCCTAAGGCAGGAAGGCAGGCGGTAAATACCTATGGTATTGGTTTAATGCAGACCATGTATACCCCGGAAGACCTGCACGCCACTGAACCCGATGCGTCGGACTGGCCTTATACAGGTGCTTTGTTCCTGAGCTACAGCCAGCATTCTTCCAATGCGGATAAAGGGTATAATGTTCAAACGGAATTGATAGCGGGTGTCATGGGGCCAGCTTCCCTGGCCGAGCAGCTACAGACAGGCGTCCATAAATTGATCAATTCGGCAAAGCCTATGGGTTGGGATAAGCAATACCCGACAGATATCCTACTTAACCTGAACCTTAGCCTTGAAAAGCGGCTTTGGCAATACAACCGATGGCTTGATGTGACCGGTGGCGGACAGGCAATGGTGGGTACGATGATGGATGGGGCTTCCTTGTACGGCCTGGTTCGTATCGGTAAAATGAATGCTTACTTCGATGGCCTGCTGCCGCAATTTGTAAGCCGCAGGAAGCACCGGCTACAAGCTTATATTACTGCCAGACCTTCGCTGGAATGGGTGGGCTACAATGCCGTGATCGAAGGTGGTGTTTTTGCCGGCCGGTCAGACTATTACCAAAACAGCGATAAGCGGATCAGCAGCAATCGCAGTGTGTCGCGGCGCCTGGATCTATCGGCAGTGCTTGCCTATGGGCCTGTCAGCTTCTCTTTTACCCAGCGTATTATGCCACGCCTGCTCGATGGTTTGAACCACGAACGTCTGGGGAATATTTCTTTGTATGTTGCCTGGTGATTTGGAACCAAGAGCCAGGTATCAAGTATCAGGTATCAGGTATCAGGTATCAAGAACCTGGTGCTGATATCTTTTGACTCCTGCATCTAATATCTAACATCTAACATCTAATCTCTAACATCTAAAATCTATAGCTCAGGTTTAGTCCGCTGGTGCCGCCGTAGGGATTAAAATAGGGTTGCAGGGAAAGGTGTTTCTGTTGCTTTAGCTTGCGGTGCAGTTCGGGCACCAGTATGCCGGAAGCGCCGCCCACAACCAGTCCGAGCAATATGTCGGTCTTGAAGTGCTTGCCGGCATGCATGCGGTAATAGCCCACCATAGCCGGCGGTATAGCTGCGGCGGTGTACAGCGCGATCCGTTGCCAGCCTTTGATATGATGGTAGTCCGTGAGTACCTTTACGAGGAAAAAAGTCGAAGTGGCGCTGAACGAAACGTGTCCGCTGAAAAAGGAATTGCTGCGGGCCTCTCCGGTACGGAACGACATGGGTATGTCCGGATTGTAGGTCAGCGGGCGGGCGCGGCGTACCGGAAATGCAGCGGCGAAGTAAATGGTGTTGTCGACCGCATGGCTCACCATGTACAAGGTAAGCAGGTCGAGCCAATCCTTCCGTACCCTTTTGTCCAGGGCCAGCAGCACCGGGCTGGCGATAGAGAAATTAAGGAAGAAGTCTGAGCGGCCTTCCGCTTTCGTAAATCCGGCCGGGTTGTAGTCGACCACCGGCCGGTCAAAGCCGTTAATGTTGGCACGATTTAGCTTCAGGACATCGCTTTCACTCATGATCGAAGCTTTATCCAGTGCCTTGAAGCCAAAAAAAGAACCTACAATAAACACCAGGGAACCGGGCACCTCGTATTTGAGGTGCATCTGGTAAACCTTATGGTCTGTCTCAATGGGCAGGCTATCGGCCTGGGCGTTCAGGGCCAGAGGCAACAACGTTAAGTATAGTAACGTAATGGAGATCTTCATTGGCTGCAAAAATAACTAATGCAAAAATAAGATAACGATACGCTTGTCTCTATCAAAATTGTCGATCGTTGCTTTGATTCTCGGCAGGAAATAATACCTTGCGGGTACAATATCCGTTATGCTCACTTCGGTCTGGATCAAATCAGGGTTTCGCTATGGGCTCTCTTATGTTACCGCAGCTGTGGTATGTTCTATGTTGATCGTAATGGGCAATGATATGCTGATCCATTCGGCACACCGGGGATATCTCTCCGATGCCGTGCTGGAGATCGATTACCGGCAGTGGCTGCGGCTAAGCGCTATAGGTCTTGCCTTATCCTTCGCCCTTTATCTTATCCTGCACCGCTTATTCCTGTATCGTCTGCCGCTGCCCTTATCGGCTCTTTGCTGCGGTCTTATCAGCATGGTGGTGGCCTTCAGCACGGGAATCGGACATGGCCTTTGCTGGTATGAGCTGAAAAATCTGCTTACCTTCTTTATTGCCGGCTTTGCTTTTGCTTCTTTTTCCCGCCTGCTATAATAACCCATCCTTTCTTGTTGACCACCATTGCTGCAGCAACAAGCTGATCTGCGCTGATTCGACCAGGAAACCGTCATGGCCATAAGGAGAGGTGATCTCTTCGTAACGGCAATGAGGCAGATGTGCAGCCAGCTGCCGCTGTTCTTCGGGAGGGCAAAGGATATCGCTGGAAATGCCGATCAACAGCACGGGCTGCTTTATCGTGGCAAGTACCGGGGGTATAGAACCGCCACGGCCACGCGACAGGTTGTGGCTATCCATCGCTTTGCTGAGCAAATAGTAGCTGTAGGCATTGAAACGCCTGACCAGCTTATCGCCCTGATAATGCATATACGCACTGGCTTTGAAATGGTCTGTTTTTTCGGTGTCGGGATCGGTTTGCTGCTGTACCATCAGCTCGTAGTTGCGGTAAGTAAGCATGCCTATGGCCCTGGCTGCTTTCAGACCTTTGGCGCCGGCGCCGGGATCATCTTCGCCAAAGCTGGGGTCGGCTTCAATCGCGATCCGTTGAGTTGTATGCACGGCTATACCCCAGGCGCTTTCAGCTGCCGAGGTAGCCAGGACAAACAGCCTGTCTATGCGCTCCGGTTCCAGCAGCGCCCACTCCAGTGCCTGATAGCCGCCCATGCTGCCGCCGGCCAGCAGGCTGATGTTGCCGATGCCGAGGTGTTGCCGCAGCAGTACGTGGGCCTGTACCATATCGCGGATACTAAGCAGCGGGAAGTTGCTGTAATAAGGCTTTCCCGTTGTTTTATCAATGCTGAGCGGGCCTGTGCTACCGTAGCAACTACCCAGAATATTGGCGCAAACGATGTAATGGTAGCGGGGATCAAAAGCACAACCTTCGCCTATCATGCCTTCCCACCAGCCGGCAGCATCGTCGCTGGCCGTAAGTGCATGGCAGATCCAGATCACATTGTCTCCGGCTTCGTTCAGCTGGCCGTAAGTCGTATAGCCAATATGCAGCTCCGGCAGCTCGGCGCCGCACTCCAGGAGAAAGGGGTGGTCGTAATGATAGCTTTGTTGCATAGACAGATACAGGTCCTGTAATTTCCCGGCAAATGTAATGGCTGCTTCTTATTTTTACAGCAAAAATTAGATATGCCCGAGATACAGATCCGCTACGATATCCACAGCCGCACTTTTATCGCCTCGGATGAACAGCAGAACGAGGTGAGCTTCCAGTCTGTGCCCGATGGTGAAGAGCGCCCCAGGCAGGCTTCTGTGAGCCATGGGGTACGGCCCATGCAGGGCTTGCTGATGGCCCTGGGTACCTGCAGCGGTATCGATATCGTGGCTATTCTTGAGAAGCAGCGTCAGCCGTTCGATGGCTTCAGCCTGAAGATCACCGGGGAGCGGGAACAGGATAAGGTACCGGCCCTCTGGATCAAGGCCCATGTCGATTTTATCCTGAGTGGTCCCCTGGAGCAGGACAAAGCGCAAAGGGCGGCAGCTTTGTCGATCGAAAAATATTGTTCCGTAGCTGAGACCCTGCGACGTGCAGGCTGTGCGATTACTTATACTGTTCATCTTAATACCGCCGTGACCGCATAGCGCGGCGGGTAACCCTTTTTAATACATCCATATGCACCCGATCTCGAAAGCTATACGGATCCAGGCGGCGCGCAGCGCACAAATGGAGCATTCCGTACCTCTTTATCTTACCAGCAGCTTCTGCTTCGACTCTGCCGAAGACATGCGGGCTACCTTCGCCGATGAGCGGGAGGCCAATATTTACAGCCGTTTCGTTAATCCCAACGTTACTGAATTTACAGACAAGATCGCTGCCCTGGAAGGTGCGGAAGCCGCTTACGCCACGGCTTCCGGCATGAGTGCGGTCTCATCCACATTCCTGGCTTTGCTCAAGCAGGGCGATCATCTGCTCAGCTGCAATGCTATCTTTGGCAGCACTCATACCGTATTGAGCAAATACCTGCCTAAATATGGGATCAGCTATTCCTACTTCGCTGCCGACCAGCCCGATACCTGGGAGCAGACCATACGGCCCGAAACAAAAATGATCTATGTGGAAACGCCGACCAATCCGGGTCTGGATATTCTTGATCTGGAACGGCTGGGCCGGCTGGCGCAAAAGCACCGGCTGTTATTGGTGGTCGACAATTGCTTTGCCACACCGGTAGCGCAGCAGCCCATTACCTATGGGGCCGACCTGGTGATCCATTCGGGTACCAAATGGCTGGATGGACAGGGGAGGGTATTGGCAGGTGTTGTAGCAGGCAAAAAGGCGCTTATCCAGGAGATCTACCTGTTTTGTCGTAGCATGGGACCTTCTTTGTCCCCCTTCAATGCCTGGATCCTGAGCAAAAGCCTTGAGACCCTGGATGTACGCATGGAGCGCCACGCCGCCAATGCTTTGTTCCTGGCACAACAGCTCGAAGGGCATCCCGCCTTAAGCGGACTCAAATATCCTTTTCTACCCAGTCATCCGCAATATGCGATCGCACAAAGGCAGATGAAGAATGGCGGCGGAATTGTTTGCTTTGAGCTGAAAGGAGGCCTTGAAGCCGGGCGGCAGTTCCTTGACCGGCTGCAGATGCTGTCGCTGACCGCCAATCTCGGCGATACACGCAGCATAGCCTCGCATCCGGCCAGCACCACACATGCCAAGTTGAGCGAGGCGGAACGCCTGGCTGTAAACATAACCCCTGGGCTCATCCGTATCTCGGTGGGTCTTGAGCACAGGGACGATATCCTTGCCGATATTCTGCAGGCCTTGCCGGAAGCCTGAATGACAACAGCCACAGCGGGATTTGCTGTGGCTGTTCAATGGTATTGATGTTTGTGCTTATATAGGTTGCGCGTCTTCCTGGATGAGGAGCCGGGTAAGATGCTCGTTGAGTGAGAGTAGTTCCAGCATTTTCCGGTATTCTTCCAGGTTCTTCAGGTAAAACTCGGGATGGTCAAGAAGGGTTTTGATCTGCTTCAGCTCCGTTTGATCAGTATATTTGATTTGATAACTCATGGCCTCCATTGTTTGGAATGCTAAAGTAGATCAAAATTTTCTTTAAAAATTAACATGGTAATCCCCTGTGGAAATTTCAGGGTTTACCCTTATAGGATAAACCCGTAGACGACCGCAAGGCTTGCCCGTCCCGACTATAGTACGCTATTCCTGTAGCTGATGGTTATAAATAGGGTAGGTTTACCCTTTTTTGTACCCTGCCGCTTCCTTTTACCCGGGCTAATGTTTATCTTGTTGCAAGATGCCGCCGTAGATGATCACCCGGCGTTTGCAGTATTACCGGCTGATGGGCTTAACCTTATCCATATACATCCGGCATATCCCATAAACCCTGCCTGGCACCTTGCCGAAGGAGCCGGTCTCTATCGCTCTGTATCATGAAACGGCTTCTGTTCTTCCTGCTCCTGGCACTGAACGGCATTGCTGCCAGGGCGCTTCATGTCGCTATTGTGGCCTCTTTACCTTACCAGATGGATATCCGCTGGCAAGGCGTCGCTTCCGGAGCCGGTTATACTACCGCTATTATACCTGCCGTTACACTAAATAATCTTTCCCTGCTGGATACAGTGGATATATTGGTCGTGAGCAATGCAATGGGTGCACTGAGCCCCACGCATGTCAATACGCTGCGTGCTTTCCTGCAAAGCGGCCGTTCGGTATACCTGCAGGGAGAATACCTGCCCACCCAACCTGGCAATGCAGCCTTTGCCCAGCTGATCAATAGCCTGGGTGGAAGTTTCGTATGGGGAGGCGTCTTAAACGGCAACCTGAATCCTTCGATCAACGGGTCGCTGGCTACGGTAAGCCAGAGCGTAAGTACCTTGCCTTACTTCTGGTATGGCTGCACGGCCTCGGCATCCTGCAATTGCGCTGCCTTTATGCTCGCGGGCGGGCAACCCGTCGGATGGCAGTTCCATTCGCCGGGAACGGGCCGCCTGCTGTTTACTAGCGATCAGGATTGGGTGTTGGCGGCCAATGTTTATCCGGCGTCGCAGGACCTGATGCGGAATATCCTGGTCCATCTTGCAGATACTGCTATCGGCAGCCAGGCGCTGCCTGTGATGGCGGGTATCACCGCAATTCCCGGCGATACCGTTTGTGCCGGTACGCCGGTCAGCTTTACTGCCAGCGCGGTGAATGCCGGCATCGCACCCTTATTCCAATGGAAGAAGAACGGCATCAACACCGGTAGTAACAGCAGCAGCTATACGACGGCAGTATTGTCCAATGGCGACGGGATCAGCTGTGTGATCACACCGGGAGCGGGTTGTACGGGTAGCAGTGCAGTCAGCAATAGCATCATCATGACGGTCAATCCCCTGCGATCCGATACACAGGCCCTTACGCTTTGCATGGGACAGCTGCCGTATACCTGGAACGGGATCAGTGTCGGCGTTGCCGGGACCGCAGTTGCCTCCTTTACCTGTCCTTCGGTCGTGACCGGCTGCGACAGCACGACCGTACTTGATCTTTTTACCCTGGCGCCGGTTACTGCCCACGATACCTTATCTCTTTGTCCCGGTCAGTTGCCTTATACCTGGAACTGGATCACCGTCACGGCTTCGGGGCCGGCTGCGGCAACCTATACCATGGCTTCGCAGCTTTCCGGCTGCGACAGCACCACGATCCTGGACATTCTTAGTCCCGTGATCAGCCGCATTGTTGACACGACGATCTGTAGCGGTATGTTGCCTTACCCGTTTGGTGGGCAATCCTGTAACGGTAGCGGTACTTTTATGCAGTCCTTTGTATCCCATGCAGGCTGCGATAGCCTGGTTACCCTGGTGCTTCATGTCCCGGCCAATCCCGTGGTTAGTTTCAGTACGCTCGTTTCCTGCGGCCCGGTCGGTGTCAACGGGAAGCTTTATATAGCAGATACTGTAGTACGGGATACCTTATATACGACTTATGGCTGTGATAGCCTATACCACAGTCTGCAGATCACGATTGAAAAGACACGGAACGATACCCTGCGGGCGACTGTTTGTCAGGGTGAGGTTTATTGGTTTGCCGGTGAACCGTTTGAAGGCGCTGGTATTTACAGCCGGCTTTACCAAACGCCGCAAGGGTGTGATTCAACAGAGGTGCTCCTGCTGTCCGTACAGGCCTTACCGGATATCAGGATACAGGGGCCCGATGTCGCAGGAAAGCTTTGTGCCGGGGATTCGCTTCACTTGTCGGTTTCCGGCGGATCAAGCTATGAATGGTTTGACGACGGGAGCTTCCTGGGCGCTGGGCAGGAGATGAGCATACTTTTGTCTGCCGGCGACAACCTGGTCCGGGTTAAGGGTAAAGACCTGCTGGCTTGCAGCAATACAAACGATCTGCGCCTGAATGCGGCTAATTGCTGCCGGCTGCAGCTGCCTAACGCTTTCAGTCCTAACGGCGATGGCCTGAACGATCATTTCTTACCCGTATCCAATGCACATCCCGATCCCTATATCCTGCGCATCTTTAACCGCTGGGGCCGTATCGTTTTTGCGGGCACCCGTATTGAAGCCGGCTGGGACGGCACTGTTGACGGCAGTCCTGCCGATGCAGGTACCTATTACTATCGCATAGAGGGCCGCTGCACGGGCGATCTTTCCCTGCGTGAGCAGGGAAGCTTTGTACTGATCCGCTAAGCAACAATACCGGTTCCGTTTTGTTACTTTTTAAAACATAATAATTATGAAAGCGATATGGAACGACGCCGTGCTGGCCGAAAGCGACAATACCATTGTGATCGAGAATAATCATTATTTTCCACCTTCATCGATCAATATGCACCTGCTGGAACATTCGGCTACTCATACTACCTGTCCCTGGAAAGGAGAGGCCTCTTACTACTCTTTGCAGGTCAACGGAGAAAAAAATAAAGACGCGGCCTGGTATTATCCCGAACCAAAGCCGGCGGCTTCGGAGATCAAGGATTATATAGCCTTCTGGCATGGTGTCGAAATAGTGCCTTAGCACGTTATCCTTGTGTTAAGCCATGTCGAGCTGTTGATTTAGATCATAGTTCTGAAAGCGGAGTTGATCTGTGAATGCTGTTTTGGATTTAATATTGTGATGTCATCTTCAATAATAAACAACAAACAATGATAGCAAGTAAAGGTTATGCTGCCCAAGCAGCGGAGGTTCCTCTGGGATCCTGGAATTTTGAGCGTCGTGAGGTAGGCGAGCATGATGTGCTATTTGATATCCTCTATTGCGGCGTATGCCATTCTGATCTGCACCAGGTGCGCAACGAATGGGGCAATTCTATTTTCCCCATGGTACCCGGCCACGAGATCGTGGGAAGGGTAAGGCAGGTGGGTTCGGCAGTGACGCGGTTCAGGGAGGGTGATCTTGCCGGTGTTGGTTGCCTGGTGGATTCCTGCCGTACCTGCGAGAATTGTAAGGAAGGACTGGAACAATATTGTCTGAATGGTAATACCGGGACCTATAACAGCTATGGTCGTGACGGGTTGCCTACCTACGGCGGTTATTCCGATCAGATTGTAACGCATGAAGATTTTGTGCTGCATATTTCCGAAAAGCTTCCTCTGGAGGCTGTAGCACCCCTGCTTTGCGCCGGTATCACCACTTATTCGCCGCTGCGCCATTGGGGTATCAGCAAAGGACATAAGGTGGCTGTTCTGGGTCTGGGTGGCCTGGGGCATATGGGTGTTAAATTTGCCGCTTCTTTAGGCGCCGAGGTAACGGTATTAAGCACTTCTCCTTCCAAAGAGGAGAATGCCCGCCAGCTGGGTGCGCATAAATTTGCCGTAACCTCTGACCCTGAGCAATTGAAACAGATCACCGGCTATTTCGATTTTATTCTCGATACGGTTTCGGCCGAGCATGACTATGGCATGTACCTGTCCCTGCTCAAAACCAACGGTGTTCATATCTGTGTGGGTGCGCCGCCCACACCTGCCCAGGTGCACGCTTTTAAGCTCATCGGTGGCCGTAAAAGCCTGGCCGGCTCGCTGATAGGCGGTATTCCCGAAACACAGGAAATGCTGGATTACTGCGCCGAACACAATATCGTGTCCGATGTAGAGGTGATCGATATAAAAGACATTAATACCGCGTACGAACGGATGTTGAAAGGCGATGTACGGTATCGTTTCGTGATCGATATGGCAACGCTTTAAGCCTGTCAAATGATAATACTGAAGACGCCGGCGCAGGATGCCGGCGTCTTCTTTTGTATAGGGTACAATATGCAGCTTGTTTATTTCGTTAATTTGCGCGCTGAATCATTTATTCTTTAGTGGCGATCTGTCTATCGGACCTGTATAGAATCGCCCGCTATGCTTTTTATCCCGGCTCATGAGCAAGATCTACCTGCTGTTGTGTTCGCTTCTTTGTTTTTGCTCTTATAAGCTCTCCGCGCAACAGGCGCCGGTATCCATACGGCTAAGCGATGGCAAACAGCCGGTGTCCTTCGCTGCGATCACGGTGATTGGGCAAGTCGATACCCAGTACCGCCGTTCCGCCATCGCCGACACTGGTGGTGTGGCCCTCTTTGACCTGGATACGCCGGGTTTGTACCTGGTACAGGTAACGGCCCTCAATTATAAATCGCTAAGCAAAGGGATCCATGCCAGGACCGGGGCTACGGATTTCAATCTGCTCCTGGAGGCTACGGGAAGCGCCATCGGAGAGGTGACGATCAAGGCCGTAAAGACACCATTGATACGGCAGGAAGATGATAAGACCATTGTCGATCCTTCAAGCCTGGCCGAAGCCAGCACCAGCGGCTATGAGGTGCTGGAAAAAACGCCGGGCATCTTTATCGACCAGGACGGGAATATCTACCTGGGCAGTATTACCCCGGCTACCGTGTACATCAACGGGCGGGAAATGAAAATGAGCCGGACGGATATTGCCACGATGCTGAAAAGCCTTCCACCCAATGCCATCGAAAAGATCGAGATACTACGTACCCCTTCTGCAAAGTATGATGCCTCCGGCGCCGGAGGCATTGTGAATGTCGTTTTGAAAAAGGGTGTGAAGATAGGACTCACCGGTAGCATCAATGCCGGTTTCCAGCAGGGTACCTACGGCAACCAGTTTGGCGGCGTCAACATAGCCAACAGCAATGGCATTACCTCGACGTATCTGAACCTGAATTATACCCGCCGCAATGGCTACGACGTGCTCAATACGCAGCGGCATATCGGCGGCGACTCCCTGCTCGGCCAGGCATCGCGTACAACCTCGCCGGGAAATGTGTACTTCCTGGGATATGGCATCAGCCATGAATGGAACAATAAATGGAGCACAGCTTACGATGGAACGGTGAGCTATACTGATGCGTTCAACAAGACAGAGAATACCAATATTTTTAGTCGTGAAACGCAGGTGCTGGGAGAAAGTGTGGCCCACCTGAAAAACGATGACGGCACTTTTTTTATCAACCAGGATGTTAGTAGTACTTACAAAATAGACAGCGCCGGATCGCAATGGACCAATGACCTGTCTTATCTCTATTCGGCCAATAGCATCGACCAGGTATTCGGCAGCCAGTCGCCGCTGGCCTATGACGGCGATGGTACAGTAAGCGGTAAGCGGCATTTCCTGGCCTTCCAGAGTGACCTGGTATATAAGCTTCGGTACCGGATCAGCCTGGAGGCGGGTCTGAAAGGCAGCTATCTCAACTTTGATAATGATGCCGCTTATTTTCTCACTTATAATGGCGACCGTATACCCGATAATACGCGTACAAGCGTGTATCGTTACCGCGAAAACATCAATGCAGCATACCTGCAGGCATCGAAGGCGCTCAGCGATATTATACTTAAAGCCGGCGTTCGCATGGAAAATACCAATATGGACGGACAGCAACGCGTACCGGGCGATACGTCGTTCACCATTCGTCGCACCGATTTCTTCCCTTATGTCTACCTGAGCAAACGGCTCATGAGCATCGCGCATTTTGAGATCAGGGCTTACCTGGTATACCGGCGCACGATAAGCCGGCCTACCTATGAGCAGTTGAATCCCTTTCCGCAGTATGTCGATCAGTTCCTGTCCGAAGCGGGTAACCCGACGCTAAAGCCCCAGTTCACCAATAATTACGAGTTCAACATCAGCGCAGCAGAGCATCCGCTTCTTGCGATAGGCTTCAACGATACGCGCGACATGTTCACCAACGTTTATTACCAGGGTGATAATGGCAGCAAAGCACAGGCTTTCCGCACTTATGACAACATCGGCAGGAACCGGGAATTTTACCTGCGGGGCTTCGGCGCCATACCGCCGGGCGGCATCTATTTCTTCGTGCTAGGCGGGCAATACAATTACAATATCTACGAAGGTTTCTATGAAGGAAAGCCTTTATCGTTCCGCAGGCCCAGCTGGTTGTTCTTTACCTATCATCAACTGAAGTTGGATAAGAACTCGCAGATCACGATGAATGGTTTTCTCCGCCTGAAAGGGCCGCTGCAGTTCTATGAGCTCAGCACTTTCGGTGCGCTTAATATCAGCATTAACCGCAAGTTTTTTAAGCAGAAGCTGACGGTGACGCTGAGCGCCAATGATATTTTCTTCACCAACAATAACAACTTCACTATCGAACAGGGAACGGTGGATGCCAGCGGTTACCGGGAAACCGACTCCCGGCGTTTCGGCATCAACCTGCGATACAACTTCGGGTTTCATAAAAAAGAAGAAGAGCGGGATATGTTTACCGCACCGGAAAGGACAAATTAAAACCAACCGCAATGCATTGCAAGGGTGTCTTTATAAAAAGCATGCAATATGCAAGTGTTGCATGTTCTATTTTCATTTTGAATTTAAAAATCATTCTTATGAAAAAGGCCGGTTTCCTATTCCTGCTTCTGCTTGTCGTCTTAATGCCTGTGCTTAGCGGTCAGCAGGTATTTGCGCCTTTAAACGCCGTATGGCATTATAGCTATGGTACCGATGAATACACGGGTTATACGCTGCAAAAGGTGGCCGGTGATACCACAATTGCCGGGAAAGTTTGCCGGAAAGTCAACCGTACCCTGTACCGGTACGACCTTTCCAATCCTTCTTTGTTTGTCGATAGCAGTAAGACAAGCGTGTATCTGAATATGAGTAACGATACCGTGTTTTATTATAATGGGTACTTTTCCCGTTTTCTACCCTTGTATATTTTTAACGTTGCTATGGGCGACACCCTGGTCTACCAGGTTCCGGAACCATTGCCCGGCGCGCCTCAGGATACCTTATTCCGTATAGTGATAGACAGCATCCGGACTGTAACCGTTAATGGTGTTCCACTCAAAAGGGTATTTAACACGGCACTGGATGGCTGGGGCTTTTACGGAAGCCGCTCGGGGAGCTATACACAGCTGCTTGGAGCGGAAGAAGGTCTGGCAGTGCATGCTAACGGTGTGACGACAACAAACATCATGAGGCCTGTTATACGTTGCTATAGGGATAATGTTATCAATTATATCCGGGAACCTGGCGGCATTTGCGAGGGTACCAATGGTATAACCTATTTGCAAAACGGCACGCCAATAGTAGAGATATATCCTGTTCCGGCAAGAGACTTACTCTATATAAAAATGAAAGATCGTAATCAGGCAATCCAATCGGTTTACCTTACCGACATGGCCGGGCGGCAAGTACCCTGTCGCCGGTCTTTAAAGACGCAGCAAGAGGCAACACTTTATGTGGACAATCTGGCTTCGGGAATATACCTGATCCATATAAGCGCGCAGGATAAACAGCTGGTGAGAAAGATAACCCTATATTAGTGAAGGATCTGGTATAGTCGCAGAAGAAAAAATGGGGATACAGCGCTTTCCGGAGCCGGCAATTTTTGACTTATAAATCGCTTTTCCCCTTAATGAACCTTCGCATTTTCCATACACCAAAGATGGCTTCCTTTACAATGCCCTTCGACATTTTGGACACGCCTTCCTTACGGTCGACAAAGGTGATGGGTACTTCTTTGATCTTAAAGCCGAGCTTCCAGGCCCTGTACTTCATTTCGATCTGGAAAGCATAGCCGATAAAGCGTACCTTATCGAGCGGAATCTTTTCCAGCACTTCTCTTTTATAGCAGACAAAGCCCGCTGTGCAATCCTTGACGGGCATCCAGGTGATGAGCCGCACGTAAACAGAAGCGCCATAAGAGATGAAGACCCGGTCAAACGGCCAGTTCCTTATCTTGCCACCGGATACATAACGGGAACCGACGGCTACATCGGCCTTAGTATGGCAGGCATCATACAGGCGAAGCAGGTCGTCGGGATTGTGCGAAAAGTCGGCGTCCATTTCGAAAATGTAGCGATAACCTTTCTGCAGCGCCCATTTGAAGCCGAAAATATAAGCAGTGCCCAGGCCTTGTTTACCGCCGCGTTCGGCGATATGAAGCTGCTCGCCAAACTCCTGCTGCAATTGCTTGACAATAGTGGCGGTGCCGTCGGGCGAGCCATCGTCAACTACCAACACATGAAAACGGCCTTCAAGAGAAAACACTTTGCGTAAAATGTTCTCTATGTTTTCCTTTTCGTTATATGTGGGTATGATGACTAGCTTGTCCAAACGTCTGGTGTTAAATAATGATGATTGCTGACGGGTCGCAAGATACTATTTCATTTTTTTTAGAAGCATATTGTTCAGGATCTCGGAAATCATCTGCTTTGTGTGTAAAGCAAAATCGGCCTGCATCATCCAGTCATAATATTGCGGTTCTTTGCGGAAGACGTCTTCTACGGGGATGCCTTTATGCTTACCGAAATTGAAAACGGGCACGCCGTTTTTCATCACCATCCTTCGTGCATAATCGACAAAATCGTCGCCCCCGGTAAAGTTGTGCAACTCATTCACATCGTTGGTGAGGTCGGTGTATTTATCCAGCTGCGCTTCAAGTACATCGATAGTAGCCAGCACGTCGGCTTCTGCGCTGTGCGCGTTGGCAAGCTCGCGGTTGCAATAGAAGGCATAGGCAGCGCTGAGGGTACGGGCTTCTTTCTTGAAAAAGATCTGCTGCACATCGACCAGCTTACGCGACTTGAAGTCGACGGGAATACCGGCACGAAGAAACTCTTCTGCCAAAGCAGGTATGTCGAATTTGTTGGAGTTATAGCCACCAAGATCGCATTGGTGCAGGAATTGCTTCAACTCGTGTGCGACCTCCTTAAAGGTGGGCGCATCCTTCACGTCGGCGTCGTAGATGCCATGTATAGCAGAAGAGTCGGGAGGGATCGGCATTTCGGGATTCAGTCTCCTCATCCACGTCATACGGCCGCCATCAGGTAGAAGCTTGATCACCGCTATTTCTACGATCCGGTCCTTTGCTGCGTCTACTCCTGTCGTTTCCAGATCAAAAAAAGCGATGGGTCGTTGTAATTGTAATCGGGCCATTGGGTTACAGAAAAATCGGGTAAAAATAATTTAAAAAGCCGAATAGCCAACCTTTTGCGTGCCCGAAACCAAAATAAATTATTCATCCGGCGCGAAAAAGAACTGGTATCAAATACCTATCTTTCCTTAATAAACAGACCGGTTATGAACGTTAAATTCGAAGCTTCGCTGGAAGACGGGGTCCATTATCAGCTGAGCCGTATGGCCGGCGCCTGGCAGGGTATAGCGCGTACCTGGTTTGAACCGGATGTGGTTGCCGATGAATCGCCGGTGAAAGGTACGATACGGCCTGTTCTGGGCGGGCGTTTCCTGCTGCATGAATACGAAGGCAGCTTTGCGGGCAAGCCCTTGCAGGGCATCGTTATTTATGGCTACGACCTCAATACAGGCCGGTTCCAGAGCGCCTGGATCGATAGCTTTCATATGGGTACCGGCATTATGTATGCACAACAGCGTACCGAAGCAGGCCATTTTTCGGTCTACGGCACTTACCAGGTGATGGCCGGCGAACAGCAGGAATGGGGCTGGCGTACCGATATGGAGCTCGAAGACGATCGTACACTGTTGATCACGGCTTATAACATTACACCGGCAGGCGAGGAGACCCGGGCGACGGAGATCGTATACAGGCGACAGTAATACCGGCAGGAGATGCGCTTCCCGCCTGCTTTTCGGAAGCGCCGATCATTAAAAATGATACTAGTGTAAAAAATATTTTTCAGCATTTTGAAAATTTGAAATTGTTGCTATACCTTTGCACATGGCTGCAAAATCTAAGTTCTACGGCGAAGGACTCACTTTTGATGATGTGCTTCTTGCCCCTGCTTACTCCGAAGTACTTCCGCGCGAAGTAAACATTTCAACCCAACTAACTAAAGACATTAAACTGAACATTCCGCTGCTGTCCGCCGCTATGGACACGGTAACGGAAATGGAGCTTGCCATCGCCCTGGCGCGTGAGGGCGGTATCGGCATGTTGCATAAAAACATGACCATACAGCAGCAGGCCGAGCAGGTACGCCGCGTAAAGCGCTCCGAAAGCGGCCTGATCCTGGATCCCATCACTTTGTCGCCGGATGCCACTGTGGGCGAGGCTTTGAAGCTGATGAAGGACAATAAGATCGGCGGCATTCCCATTGTAGCCGAAGGGCATAAGATCGCCGGTATCCTTACCAACCGTGATCTGCGCTTTGAGAAGAACCTGAAACGTAAAGTGTCGGAGGTAATGACTTCTGCTAACCTGATCACTGCTCCCCAGGGTACTGATCTCTTAAAGGCAGAAAAAATATTGCAGCAGCACAAGATCGAAAAGCTGCCTGTGGTCGACCGCAGCGGCAAGCTGATCGGCCTTATCACCTTCCGCGATATACTGCAGTTTAAGAGCCATCCCAATGCCGGGAAAGACGGCTATGGCCGCCTGCTGGCCGGCGCTGCAGTGGGCATCACCGCCGATATACTGGACCGTGTGGAAGCACTGGTGCAATCAGGTGTCGATGTCATTACCATGGACAGCGCTCATGGTCATTCCAAAGGTGTGATCGAAACGGTGAAACTGGTCCGTAAGAATTTTAAGACCTTACCTATTATAGCCGGTAATGTGGCTACCGCTGCAGGCGCCAAAGCATTGGCCGCCGCGGGCGCCGATGCCGTAAAAGTGGGTGTGGGACCAGGTTCCATTTGCACGACCCGTGTGGTAACAGGGGCCGGCGCACCACAGCTTACCGCTATTATGGAAGCCAGCCAGGCACTGAAAGCCAAAGGTATTCCCGTAATCGCCGATGGCGGTATCCGCTATACCGGCGACCTGGTAAAGGCGCTTGTCGCCGGCGCCAGCACGATCATGGCCGGTTCCATTTTTGCCGGAACGGAAGAAAGTCCGGGCGACACCATTATCTACGAAGGCCGCAAATTCAAATCTTACCGCGGCATGGGTTCTATCGATGCCATGCAGGAAGGATCGAAGGACCGCTACTTCCAGGACGCGGAAGACGACATCAAGAAATTGGTACCCGAAGGTATTGTAGGTCGTGTGCCGTACAAGGGCAGTCTGAAAGAAGTAGTGCAGCAATTCGTCGGTGGTCTGCGTGCCGGTATGGGTTACTGTGGTGCAAAGGACATCAAGTCGTTGCAGGAAGATGCACAGTTCATCCGTATTACAGCTGCGAGCATGGCCGAGAGCCATCCGCACGATATCGTGATCACCAAGGAGGCGCCGAACTACAGCCGCAGATCCTGACACAGCCACAAAAAAATTTGTTTAAAGAGAAACCCCGGACGCGTTAGTGCACCGGGGTTTCTTTTTAAAAACTCTTTGTAAAAAAGCTACTGTTATTAACACCTGCTATTGCTTGGTTACTTTCTGCGTGCCGATCCTTTGTCCGTTTAGGGAAGTCGTCAGCATATAAGTTCCCGGCGCCAGCTGAGCTAGGTTGTCTGTGCTGATCTGGCAGCTGCCTTTTTTGCCAATGGTCTGGTATTGCCACAGCTGGCGGCCGGTAATGTCTGTCAGGCTTTGCAGCAGCTGGCCATCTTCCTTGAGGAAAAGATTGGTTGTGATCTTGTCCCGGAAGGGATTGGGATAGGTGTTGATCCCGGTTTCGCTGCTGTGTGCCTTCAGGTGGTTGCCGCACTCGGGATGCAAGGTTACCGGCGCCTGGCCTTTGAATGCAACATCGTTCCATTTGTGGAAGGCGTGGTGGAATCTGCCTTGTGCCGTTTGGGCATTGGCATCATAATAAGTGGTGTACAGGAAATTGGCATGCTCACTGTTCCGGCTGAAGGCAATGCCCGGCTTGATCGCCAGGATGTCGGCCTGGTAAGGATAGCTATAGTAAGGATACACCTGGGGCGTGTACGCATCTGGAAGCGCAAGGTAGTCGGGCTTACTCAATAAGGTCGTTCCGTCCTCCGTCATTTCCAGGGCGATGTAGCCGTTAAAGCCGCTCAGGTCTGTAGCATACCAGCCCACCGTAATTTGTCCGCTACGGCCATCGACGGTACCTGCGCCATAATACAGCGCAGGAGAAAATACCTGGTGCTGGGGAAGGGTAGAAGCATTACCCAGTACACCGGAATTAACGCTTACGGTTACCGGCGCCGGCAAGGTATTATACTCTCTCAGCCGGACAAATATATTGCTGCCATCGCTATAGGTATATGCCCAGTTTTCCTGAGGATGATGATCGGGGCAATCCAGTATGATCCTTGACTTTGGCGCTCCGCCGATAACATTGATATCTTCAAGCGAAAGCGTTGCGCTGGCTGGTCCCGTCATCAGGGAGGTCCAATGTGCCGCCGATTCAACTATAGCACTGAGTTTTGGATCGTAATAAGCATAATG
Source organism: Taibaiella koreensis (assembly GCF_003545715.1). Classification (GTDB taxonomy): domain Bacteria; phylum Bacteroidota; class Bacteroidia; order Chitinophagales; family Chitinophagaceae; genus Taibaiella; species Taibaiella koreensis. Next base: position 509,235 of record NZ_QVNU01000004.1, on the reverse strand, counting down.
AACATTCAGGTCGTTGCCGCTGTGGCTGAAGGCAACGTCTGGTCCTGTGGCCAATTCCGTACCGGTTAAGGTAACGATCGGCCCCCAGGCTCCGCCGTTTCCCATCATGGTCTGCAGGCCTATTCCCTTGTTCTCCCACACAATGGCTACACCATATTGTTTATGGCAATCCATGCGGATGCGCCCGTAGTCGGCCGTATTGTGCGACAGCTGCGTCGAAGATTTCAGGACCACAGGGTTGGTGGTGGAAGAAGTAAGATCGTAAATGTCTAAATAATGATCATGTCCCCAGGCATAGGCCACCAGGAGATTCATATTGTTGGTATACGAATTCCATACAGCGCCCACCTGCATGTCCACAACATCCATGTAGAGAAACGAGCCCTGGTAAACAATAGCGGAAGGATCTCCGGGATGGCTGAACTGGTAAACGAACTGTCTCGCAATGGGACTGCCGCCGTCTGACAGGTACAGGTCAATATCGCCGAAGCCGGTCGGAATATTGGGTAAGGAATAGTTGGTAGTAGAGGTAGCTGTTTCGAACGGATAGACTCCGTTGTAGACAAACTCAGGCGCCGAGGATGGAACGAGCGACTGGGCCCGGAGTGTAGCCATGGGGGCGGCCAGGAAAGGTAATGATAGCGTTAAAATTAATTTTTTTAAAGGTTGATGCATCAGAAATGGATTTAAATGAAGAGAAATAAAGAGCACCTGTTTTGCTCCCGGCAATCATGATAGCATAGCCAATGCTTCTTCGTGATGGCTGTAAGGTGTGCCCGGCCTCCTTCCGCGGTAGTTTGACATTTGGTTGTATAAAAGCCCGTTGATAACAAAGCTTCTCGTAAAGATGCTTGCTGCATTTCACTTTTCTTACGTGTTTTTGAGGAACAGCAGAATATTGTTTATGAGCCGGAAGTATAGTTTTTTTGGTAATGAAAAAGGAGGGCAGGGGAAGCGCAGCCCTGTAATTTTTGGGTGCACCGGCAGAAGATTGCAGGCGATCAAAAAATAAGGGACCGCCCGTAAACCAGGCAGTCCCTTATCTCATGACTAAGTATGTGGTATTCTATTGTTGCAGCATCAGCTCGCTGATATATTTTACAGGAGCGCTGCCATAGCTCAGGAATTGCTCGTGGAAAGCGCGCAGGTCAAACTTTTTACCCATACGTTTTTTCAACGTTTCCCGCAGGTCGTAGATCGCCTGGTAGCCGCTGTAGTAGCTGGTAAGCTGTACACTGGTTACACTGACGCGCTTCCATTTACCCTCGGCTTCGGCCTGTTGCTGGAAAGCTTCTTTGGTCAGCAATCGTAAGGCCTCGTCTTTGCTCATCTGGCCCGCATGCACGCTATAATCCAGGATGGTGTTGCACACCGTACGCAGGTGCCATTTATACCACATCAGCCACATTTCCGGCTCATTGTTACCGTAACCGTTTTCGAGCATCATCTGTTCGGTATATACGGCCCAGCCCTCAACCATAGCGCCATTGCCCAAGATCGATTTGATAATACTGGGCGAACGGTTGGCATATACCAGTTGGGTATAATGACCAGGTATTGCTTCGTGGATATTCAGGATCTGCAGGATGTAGTGATTATACTCTCTCAGGTAGCTTTCCGCTTTAGCCGCCGGCCAGCCTGCGAGGCTGCCTACGTTGTAATAGGTATTGCCGCCTTTGTCGTAGGGGCCGGGCGCGCTGATGGAAGCGCCGGCTACTCCCGCCATATAGGCCGGCTCCTTACGTACCACCAGGGGTTTGGTAGAATCGATATACAGGAGGTTCTTTTCCCTGATGAAACGGATGAGCTCGGGAAGCTGCTTTTCAATAGCCGCCTGGAACCCATCGGGCTTCACATGGCTGGCAGACAATGTATCGATCATTTTGCCAATGAGCGCAAGGGTATCGGCCGGCTGTGCGGCGTCGCCAAAGTACTTCTTCCATAGCTGGCGGCTAATGCCGGCCATTTCGCCATGCAGGTATTGCTTGCGGGCCAGGGCGGCGGTATAGGTCTGCTCTGCCGTAAGCGACGACTGTATCTCGTATTTGAATTTATCGTCGTACAGGGCTTTGCCCAGCCGGAAATCGCGGGGGGTATAGCCTTTCCAGCTCCTGAGGTGGGCTACGTAGGCTTTTACCGCTGCAGCCGCGCGCTGGGCAGCTATACGCATGCTGTCTTTCTCCTGTGCGGACAAGTCTGTGTGCGCCAGGGAATCGATAAAGTCTTTGTCCAGTACGTAGAGGCCGCCTTCATTCTGATCTATTCCCAGCTGCTTCAGCTCTTCGACGGGATTTTTCAGCTGCTGCTTTGCCGCTTCGTAATAGGCGGGTATCTGCAATATCCTTTTGTAACAATCGGTTACCCGGTTTTTCAGCGGTGCATAATTCTCCGAAAGCATGAAAGCGATAAGGCCTGTCACGTTATAGGTAGCGGGGTTCCACTCGCCCTCCTTCAGGGACTGAAGACCCCATTGCCGGAACTTCAGGTAATTTTCGATCATGCGGTAATCTGTCTGATGCGATGGCGTGAGCAGGGCCGGGTCAAAGGCTTTAAGGCTGTCGAGCTGAGCCGAGACGAATGCCAGCGTTCGCTGTTTCGTTGCTTCGTCAGGTATCGTAAGCTGCGCGTCAAATTTATGATAGCCCATTTGCGTGGCCCATTCGGGTTCCTGTACCCATAACGCCGTTACAAATTGATCGCTATAGTTTTTGAAACCCGTGTTGACCGCATCGTCGGCAACGCTGCCGGACCTGTTGTTTTTGCTATCGGTACCACCGCTGTTGCAGGACATGAGCGCAATCAGGGGAAAGGAAAGGTATAAAAGTGTTTTCTTTATCATAAGCTGCAAATGAGATTATTGAATGAAATTCCGGATGTGACCATTGACGAGCTGCGCTTTTTCCCATTGCAGGAAATGGCCGCATTGGGAAATAATATGTACCTCGGCCTGTTGAAAGCGCTCCGCCGCTGTCTCGGCCAGCTTTTTGGTCGAGATGGGGTGAATGAACCGGTTGGGGATCAGGTTATCCCTTTCGCCAAACAGGATCAGCACGGGCCGGGCGATTGCACTCAGATAGTCAAATACCGGCTCGTCGAGCATCGCGTTAATGCAGCGGTCGATCATATAGCGGTAATGGTCGCGGTCCTGTAGCTTCATCAGGTCCACCAGCTGTTGCGTAAATGCCGGGGCATTATCGGGCATAATATAAAAGCTGTTTTGTATCGCCTTGCGGAGGCTGTTTTCCTCGTTGCTGACCAGGTCCACGAAGTACATGGTGTTGCGATACAGGCTTTTTTCCCATTCATTGAAGGTCTCGAAGCCAGCAGGTGCGCAAAGGATCAGTCCTTTAATCATTTCCGGATGCAGGTGCGCAAAGGTGAGGCATATCTGTCCGCCCATAGAATGACCGGCGAGATAAATATGCTTCAGCTTTTTTTTCTGAATAAAATCAAAGAGAGCTTCTGCAAAAAAATGCATGCTGTAAGGGTAGGACCCCGTGGAAGAGAGGCCGTTGCCGGGCAGGTCTATGGCAATGCAGCGATGGTACTGTTTCAGGTACTCAATATTGCGAACCCATCCCAGCAGCGAATGACCCAATCCATGAACGAAAAGGATAATGCTGTCTCCTTCGCCCTCATCTATATAAGCAACCTCTATGGCATCGTGAAGTATCTTCTGGCGTTGGACCGGGTAAGGGTAGCTGACGGTTACCGACATGAATCGTGAATTAGTGAACAATTATGCCTCAGGGGCAACGGGTGCAAATGTAATAAACGTGCCAGGAATTGCTCATTTCTTTTCTGTTGCGGCGTCGGGCATGTTGCGGCGGTACACTTTCCGGGGATAAAGAATGTAATACCACACAATAAAGCCCAGCGAGCTCAGCAGGATAAGGATGCTCAGGATCAGTGGCATCCCGGTGTGGCGGGTAACATAGCCTTCGAAGAAAGCGGCGACACATAATATCGGGATCAGGGATATTAATATCTTAATGCCGTCTTTCGCACCGCGTTTGAAGGACACCATACGGGAGTAGGTGCGTGGGAACAGGATGGAATTGCCCATGATCATACCGGCGCCGCCACCCAATATAATGGCGGATATCTCGAGGGTGCCATGAATGAATATGACCAGGATCGACCGGAAGCCGAGGTTGTGGGCAAAGAACATCTGCTCGAAGGTACCCAGCATCAGGCCATTGGTGAAGAGAATGTATAGCGTGCCTATGGAAAAGAATATGCCCAGGGTAAAGCTCATCAGCACTACCTTGATATTGTTCCAGGCAATGGTAAGGAACATGATGAATTCGTTCTGCGACTTATATACGCCGAAGGGATCACCTTTTGCGATATTTTCCTCGGTCATGTTGACGTAGCTGTCGCCCAGTATGCTGCGAACGAAACTGGGTTCCTGCCAGGACGAAAAGGCGCCCATGGCTACAAATGCCATAAAAAAGAGGAACGCAAAGAGCAGCACCTTACGGTTGTGGTAAAGAATAAGCGGAAGCTCCCTGCCGAAGAAAAGCAGCAGCCGGTTGCTTTTCTCCTTCTTATTCTTATATATGGAAAGATAAATACCAGCCGCGATGCTATTGATGTATTTAACGGTTTTGCTGAACGGATAATGCGTTTTGGCATATCCAAGATCGTCGACCAGGTAGGTAAAGCGTTTCGCCAGTTCGTCCGGGTCTTCGGTTTCCTGCTGGTAGCTATCCCAGCGTTCCTTATTTTGCTTGATAAATTGTCCTTCGCGCATGAAATAGTTCGGCAATTTTGCCGGCAAATTACGCCGGCCGGTGTACAGGATCAAATTTTTTAGTCTCACAGCCGGTCATCTGCCGGGACCAAAACGACATTACCTTGCTTTAAAGGTGATCGGGTAATACTTCCCCGCTACCCAGTAGTCGAGAAAGCTGGCATAGTACTTGCTTCCCGGATTGCCCGACTGTCCGCCCGGATATACCCCATAAGCCTCCAGCTTGCCGGGCTTCATCTTAACGATCATGCGCCAGCTCGGGCCATGATCGTGCTTCATCGCATTGATCGTATTGCCCCAGCCGCCGGTCTGAAGCGCCTCATAGCTGAACGCCGCCAGCTTGGCAAGATGGGTCACGGAGGTGTTTTTGACCAGGTACCAGGCTGCGCCGCCGCTGCTTTCCAGCTTCCTGATGCTATCCATTGTTTGCTTATAGCTAAGCAGCAGCATGTCCTTCAGGCCTTCCTTCTGAGGTGTGGTAATATCGTCGTAATATTTCGAAACGGAATCGTTCACCAGCAATTGCATGGTCCTTTCCGATGAGGGATACAGTTTGTCGGGAAAGTTGCGGAATTCGTCCTGCCATATGTCCTGGTAGAGCAAGGCGTACCATACCTGGAAGAAGGTGGCTTCGACACTTCCGGGGCTCAGCTCGTTGTGGTAGCCGGGCGAGGGACCGGTCTCCCTCAGGCTGGCAGGCGGCTTCATCAGCTCCGAAAGCTTGTAGGACAAATAGCTCCAGTTGTTATTTTGCAATGCCATCATTTGCGATACATCCTGCCTGAGGCTGTCGTTACCCAGAAAATGGTTAATCTCCCAGCTTCTGAATTCAGAAAAGTCGCCGTTGTACCAGTAGGGATAGCTATTGTCTGTTACGGCCTGGTTGGCGCTGGCCAGGTATCCTTGTGGTGGATTGAGCACATGCGGATTTTCTGCCGTGGGAATGGTATCGCCCCACAGGGTAGCAGATATATCCCCGCGCATAACGTATTTGCCCTGGTCTTTCCATTTGTTGATAAAGCGGCCTTGCCCCCATAGGGCAATATTACCGGCCCGGTCGGCATAAATAAAATTCTGGGCCGGGCATTCAAAGTAGCGGATGCCATTCACAAACTCACCGTAATTACGCGCACGGTTGTAACGATAGACGGAGAGCAGCTCGTTGGTAGCCCTGTGCGCCATCCAGGTCACCGCCAGCATCTTGCCGCTGCCTGAGGGCTCGGGAAAGCGCTCGTCGTAGAGCACCGGGCCATGGATGGTAAAGCGTATGGTATCGATAAAAGGTTGGTCTTTCCCTTTGATATAGATCGCCTCACGGCGTTCATTGAAAGGAACCTCCTTGCCATCGAATAGATACAGGCGGGAATCCTTGCTGATGATCTCGTAATAATCTTTAACGTCGCGGTAGTTATTGGTAACGCCCCAGCTGATGCTGTCGTTGAAGCCGATAATAATGCCGGGTGCGCCGGGGATGGAAACGCCATAGCAACTGATATCGGGGCCCGTGAGCTGCAGCTCGTACCATATGGAAGGCAGGTTAAGCCCCAGATGCGGATCGTTGCAGAGGATCGCCGCGCTGTCGGAAGTGCGCTTGCCGCTCAGCGCCCAGTTGTTGGAGCCGATACCGGATGCGCTCCGGAAGGCTGCGGCCGTTTTTCGACCGGTATCGGCCTGGTTGCGGCTGGTGTCGAAATGACTGAAAAGGTTGCCCGGTGGTACCGCCGGTACCGGCAAGGATGCAGCTGCAAACGCAGTGCCGGCCGGAATGACCGGTTGGTTGTCTTTTATCTTTTCGGGAAAAAGGTCGTCGAGCTCAGCGGCCGGCAGTGCGTCATGAAGATAGCTCATGGCAATATCGTCTACGCTGCCCGTAAGGTCGTCGGCCATGTATTTCAGCAGCAGTGCACATTTCAGGTTGGTCCAGGGTTCCGGTGCAAATCCCATCAACTTGTATTCCAGCGGGTAGTCGCGGTAGCGCAGCCGGCTGATGTACAAGTTTACACCCTTTGTATAAGCATCCAGCACTTTTTTTGTAGTAGGATCGGCTTCCATGGCTTTCAGCGAATTTTCTGCCGCCCATACCATGCCCTTACGCCGCTGTTTGCGGTCGAATGCAAAAGCTTTTTCCCCGGCCACCTCGCTTATCCTGCCGGCAGCGGCGCGGGTCTGCATGTCCATCTGCCACAAGCGATAGCAAGCATGCAGATAGCCTTGGGCCTTATACAGATCTTCATCGTTGGCCGCCCGGATATGCGGCACCAGTCGTTCGTCGAGGCTTACGCTTAACAAGCCCGACGACTTCCAGGGCAGGGAAGGAGGGCCCGTCTGTTCGACCGGATCGGCATTGGCCCAAAAACCTTTGACCGGGTCCATCAGCTTGCCGACAGCCGGAACGGAACCGGCCGGCCGGTCCAGCAAAATAATCCAGGCCAGGCAGCAGGCCAGCGCGAGTAAAAAGGTGAACAAACGCATATTGCAGTAAAGTTAATCATAAAGTTAAATATCTGGTGGTCCCCTCCCTACGATAATCATGTGTTCTTTGTGCAGCAGAAGCCCATCATGCCCGGTCTTCCTCATCGATAGGATAGCTTGTTAAAAAAAGGCGGGTATCATGGCTTCACCCTACATTTGTAACCATATCGACCGGCATGCGCGCACTATTGATCACATCGCTTTTTCTCTTCACAGGCATTGTATGGGCTTCGGCACAGAAAAAGGTATCGTTGAGCGGGTATATCAAAGACGCTTCGTCGGGGGAGAACCTGATCGGTGCTGCCATTTACGTTAAAGAGTCCCAGACCGGCATTACCTCCAACGCTTATGGCTTTTATTCCATTAGCCTGCCTGCCGACAGCTATAGCATTTCGGTAACCTACCTGGGTTACAATACGCTCACACAAACGGTGAACCTGATCGAGAGCAAAAGCCTGAACATAGACCTGGAACCTGAAGGAAAAGAAATGGAAGAAGTGGTGGTGAGCGATGAACGGAAGGACGAGAATGTACGGAGCACGGAGATGGGGACTATCAGCCTCAGCACGGAACAGATCAAAAAGCTGCCCGTCATTTTTGGCGAATCCGATATCCTGAAAGCGATCCAGCTACTGCCCGGCGTACAATCAGCAGGGGAGGGCAATTCGGGTTTTTATGTCAGGGGGGGCGGACCCGATCAGAACCTGGTGCTGCTTGACGATGCGGTGGTCTACAATACCGGCCACCTCTTTGGCTTTTTTTCGATATTCAATTCCGATGCCATTAAGAATACAACTTTGATCAAAGGGGGCATGCCGGCCAATTACGGCGGCCGCCTCTCATCGGTGCTGGATATATCGATGAAGGATGGCAATATGAAAGAATACCATGCCGAAGGCGGGATAGGGCTGATCGCATCCAGGCTTACGCTGGAAGGACCCATCGTCAAGGATAAAGGATCTTTTATGCTTTCGGGCCGCCGTACCTATGTAGACCTTATTGCGCAACCCTTTCTGAAAGGCGATACCAAAGGTTCGGGTTATTACTTCTACGATCTGAACCTTAAAGCCAACTATATCCTCGGCGCCCGCGACCGCCTTTACCTGAGCGGTTATTTCGGGCGCGACGTATTCCGCTTCAATAGCAGCGAGGGAACTTTTAAGGCCCATATTCCCTGGGGCAATGCCACCGGCACCTTACGCTGGAACCACCAGTTCAACGATAAGCTGTTTGTCAATACCACTTTGGTGTACAACGATTACCAGTTTGAATTCAACGGCTCCCAGAACGACTTTGATGTACGCTTCCACTCCGGTATCCGCGACTGGAACAGTAAGATCGATTTTGACTACTATACCGCTTTTAACCACCACATCAAGTTTGGATTGAACTATACCTATCATATGTTCACACCGAACCAGGTATCGGGCCGCAGCGGCGAAACCGAATTTTCACCCGATAATGCCCTTAAAAAATATGCGCACGAAGCCGGCATTTACCTGCTCGACGAATTTGACCCGGCACCCTGGCTTAAGGTAAACGCAGGTATACGCTATTCCTATTTCGGACAGGTGGGCCCTTATACAGCATATACCTTCGATGGCAACGGCAACCACCTTGACAGCACTAGGTTTGCCACCGGTAAGCTGGTAAAGGGATATGGCGGATGGGAACCCCGGCTCAACCTGCGCTTTGCCCTTGGTCCTGCCACCTCGATCAAGGCCAGTGTGAGCCGCAGCTTCCAGTATATTCACCTGGTATCGAATAATGGTACCACCTTACCTACCGATATCTGGGTGCCCAGCACGGCTATTGTACAGCCCCAGAAATCATGGCAATATTCGCTGGGCTTCTTCCGCAACTTTTTCGACAATGCACTGGAAACCTCAGTGGAGGTATACTACAAGGACATGCACAACCAGATCGAATACCGCTCGGGGTACACACCTACCTCTTTCCGCGATCCCGAGCTCGATTTTGTATTTGGCTCAGGCAGGGCCTATGGCGCCGAGTTTTTTATCAACAAGACTAAGGGTAAGTTTACCGGCTGGATCGGTTACACTTTATCCTGGACGAACCGCCTTTTTCCTGATCTGAACGATGGTGAACGGTTTCCTGCGAAATATGATCGCCGGCACGACCTGTCGCTGGTTGGCAGCTATACGTTTAATAAACGATGGACTTTATCGGGCGTCTTCGTCTTTGGAAGCGGCAATGCGATTACCCTGCCTACCGGCTACTATTTTATTGGCCAATCGCTGATCCAGGATTACAGCAAGATCAACCAATACCGTATTTTTCCCTATCACCGGCTCGATCTGTCGGTAATCTATACGCCCCGGGGCGACAAGCCTGCAAAGCGTTGGAAGGGTAGCTGGGCCTTTTCGGTTTACAACGTCTACAACCGCTTTAATCCTTATATCCTCTACGTATCGACCGATGGTAACCTTATCAATGGCGCCAGTGTCAAAGTGAAGCAGGTCTCCATATTTCCGATCATCCTCAGCATCACCTACAATTTCAGCTTCTGATACCAGCTTCCCGCTACTCCCGGCGGACCGGTAGCCGGATTTTGCAACGGGCTCAGGTTTAATATGCAGGACCCGGGAATATTTTCCGCTGTACTCCCTCGCCCTTTCGTTTGATCTTTATTACTATAATATAGCCCTTAGTAAGGACGGAAAATTGCTTCCGGATATACTTTTTTGGGTATATTCAAAAAAAGAAGAAGATGAAGTAACGTATCCCAATAAGGTGATGGTTAATTTATTATGCTATAACCACAAACGTACCTCCTGTAAAATGGGGCTTGCCTGCCGGTTTTGGATTGCGTAATCTTACAGCCTAGTGGTATTTTCCCGCTGGCCGGTAGTATTGCTAACATTTCGTTAGTAGTAAAAATAGTACGGAAATGCTACAACTCTGTAAATCCGGAATTGTTCTGCTTACGTATACCCTATGCATTGAAATGCACATCATGGAGGAGGAAATCTATAATAAGCAGATCACGGAGCTGCTGCGGAAGAAAAAAATGCTCATCGACAAGCTGAACGAGTTGCTGCATGTTGTCAATAGCCGCCGGCAGGAAAACGCGGGCGAAGCAGGCCATAAAGGCCGGCTTCATCCGGACGAAGGTGCGAGGGCGCCTTCCGAATAATATTCCCCGTCTTTTTATTCGGGCCCGGCTTCCAATCCAAGCATCCCATAGATCTCGCTGACATCAGCCATCAGAGCGGCGTCATCGGCGTATGCCCACAAGTGATCGTTACCCTTGTCGAAGCAAAAACGGATATAGCCGTAATTGTTGCCTGCAGCCTTCATATAGGTAAAAGAGCTCAGCTTTTCCAGGTTGATCACATCTCTCAGCTTTCCATTAAAGATCATCGGGTGGGGTGCTATAAATTTTGGCATTATTATTGCGGTAGTTTGAGGTAAACGGAATACCCTCCGTGGCTGGCCTGCCGGTTAAATTTGATCCCGGTACAGATCAGCATGAAGAGAGATAGTAAAGCTAAGCGCAACAGATCGTATTTAGGGGAAAACCGGTCAGTTCCCGGGAAAATTCCCCCTTTTTTATACAAATGTATCTAATGTTCGAAATTGGCTGGATATTTGTCTCCGGATTAATTGTATTGCCGCCACTCCTATGAAAGTTCGAAGTTGTAAACCCCTGCGCCGGATACTCCCCCTGGCATCCCTTTCTGTCCTTTTGTTTTCTTGTACTTCTTCCAAAAACGGCGATCACAGTGGCATCAGCGACCTGTTTTCTTCCGATTTTGTCGACAAGAAAGCCTTTGCTGCACAGCTGGGCAATAGCCTGATGCCTTTGCCGGCAGAAGACTCGGCCTTCCATGCGCGACTGCTGAATGAAAATGAGCTCAATGTCAGCTATGCTTACCAGCTGGGCGACAAGGAGCCGCTGTGGTTCAACGATAAGGGCGTTAAGAAAGCCGCCGAAGCCCTGCCGGAACAGCTGAACCAACTGTGGGACGAAGGGCTCGAGCCCGGAACGTATAAGGTAGGCTATATCCAGCAGGTGCTTAGCCTGCTGAAAAATAAAAAAGAAGGTTCTTTTCCTACGGATAGCATTGTCGCCTGGGACAAAGCGTTTACGGCTGCCTGGCTACAGGCAGCCAGAGACCTGTTGCTGGGCAGTAAAGCAATTCGCAAGGGCGATTCCCTCTGGTACGCGCGAAACGATACAGCTTTCAACGGTGCGGCCTACCTGGCGAAAGCGCTGAAAAGCAGCGACGATTTCCCGGCCTTCGACAGTTTCCGTCCCGATATGGCGGAATACGGGCAAATGAAAAAAGCCCTTGTACAATGGGAAAAGCTAAAGGAAGACAGCCTTTACCTGTCGGCTAAGCGCAGCCTGGCCATGGGTACAGCCGACAGCAATCTGGCCCTGGTGCTGGGAAAAGAGCTGGAAGGCATAACGACAGGGAGCAGCGATAGTCTCGATGAAACAGGTCGTCGCCTGGCGGCATACCAGTATTATCGTCAGCTGCGCATTACGGGCAAGCTTGACAGCGCTACCCTTACGAGCCTGAAACGCAGCCCCGACGATTATATCCATAACCTGCAGCTTAATATGGACCGCCTGCGTTCCTTACCACGGCAAGTGGGCGCCGAGCATGTATGGGTCAATATACCCCTTATGGAAGTAAATTACTACCGGGACAACGCCGTGAAATTTCACAGCAGGGTAGTCGTAGGAAAGCGGGCAAGGCAAACGCCTACGCTCTGGGCGCCTATGGCCAATGTGGTGTTTAATCCGCCATGGGGCGTACCCCCGACCATCCTGCGCAACGACGTAGGTCCGGGCGTCGGCCGCTCGGGTTCGGCTTACCTGGCGCGAAAAGGTCTGCGGGCCTACGATGCGCAGGGGCGCGACGTAACCGCATCTGTCAACGGTGCCAACTACCGTCGCTATTCTTACCGGCAGCCCCCGGGAGCGCACAACTCCCTGGGTGAAGTCAAATTCAACCTGCCTAATAAATGGGATATCTACCTGCACGATACCCCACACCGGGAAAATTTCAGTAGCAGGATGCGTGCGCTGAGCTCCGGCTGTGTGCGGGTGCAAAACCCCAAGCAATTGGCCGAAGCCATTCTAGAAGACCGGCAGTTTACTTCCGGAAAGATCGATTCGATTATCCAAACCAGGCGTACCCGCTTCGAGCAATTAAAGCGTAACCTGCCGGTCTATATCGTGTACATGACCGTTGCCTCCGACAGTACCGGCAACCAGTTGCGTTACCTCGACGACGTTTATGGCAGGGATGCCCGTATGAAGAAAGTGTATGGATACTGATCCTGTATCCAAGCAAGTCAGACCTGTTTATAAAAGGTAGCTCCGGAAGCAATATGATTATCTGACTATCCGGATATAGGAAACCAGCTAAAAATAGGAGCAATAAAGAAATGATCCTTTGGGTTAATGATTAAAATGTTGATCTATGATCCTATGCCCGGCGATGCTGTATTAAAGTTGCTATCTGCTTTTAAGCCCGGGTGCGCCGGCCACAAAAAACAGCGGAGCATTGTTTTTTTGCCGCCTTTTTTGGTTCTTTTTTGGCGGAGCAAAAAAGAAAAGATAGTAACACCAAACAAAAAGACGGGTAAAGCAAAGCGTCCCAGCTGGTACTTATAGACGTGCAAAAATTCGTTTCCTTTATCCGGATAGTCAATTAAGATTATTTCGGTTTGCTTAAAAACAGGCTGACTAAAAAACAGCAAAGTCAATTCATAAAAGATACAATAGCTTTGAACAAATAATGCTCATTTGCAATAAAGCGAATGAGCATTATTTTCAATGCCGGCAAACTATATTATCTTAATTCCATTGACATCAGTAGAATTATAATCACACAGTAAAAAGGAGATCAGAAAAGTTTAGGTCGTCGACACTACTGCCAGCAGGGCATCGCGGAAGCTATTGCCCAGTGGTATCTCGGCCTTGTCCATATCCAGGTGTATGATATTACCCTCGATTGCTCTGATAGCATTCAACGCGATGATATACGACTTATGCACGCGCATGAACCGGTTGGCAGGTAACTGCTCTTCCATGGCTTTCATGGTATGGTGCGTTACGATGGTCTGGTTGATCGTATGGATCTTCAGGTAGTCTTTCATGCCTTCGATATAGCGAATATCGGCATAGTTGACCTTGATCAGCTTACCATCGGCCTTGATGAAGAAGTAGTTTTTCTCCTGTGTGTTCACCTGGACAGGGCCCGGGCTATGGGCGGGGGCCATGGGCAGGCTGGTATCTTCCGGCAGAAGTGGGATATTCTTACCGCTATGGCTCAGCTGTGTAGCCGCTTTCTTCACGGCTTTCAGGAAACGGTCGAAGGGAATGGGCTTTAGCAGGTAATCTACTACATCGAGCTCATAGCCTTCCATGGCATATTCGGTATAAGCGGTGGTAAGGATCACTGCCGGCGGATCCTTGAGCGAACGCAGGAAGCTGAGTCCGCTCACCACGGGCATATTGATGTCTAGAAAAATAAGGTCGATCGTATTTTTGTGCAACGCTTCGAATGCCTCCATGGCATTGCTGCTCTGCTGCACCAGGTTGAGCGACGGGATCCTGGCTATATGTGCGGCGAGCACTTCCTGTGCCAGCGGTTCGTCATCTACGATGAGACAGTTAAGTTTCGGAAGATCGGTATGCATGTACGGAGACTAAAGGTATTTTGTTCTTTTTCCACCGTAAAGTTAAGTCCTGAATACAACAAACGCTGCAAATCCTGGTGAATTCTTTGGGTTTCAGCAGTAATGGCCTCTTCTCCTTCGGCACTGAGCTCTACGGCCACCTGTATTTCCTTTTCTTCCATGAGCAAGTACATCAGCAGCGACCAGGTGCCTCCGGGTTTGAAGGTGGCCAGCAAGGGTTCCGCAATATTGATAAGCGACAACGGCACAATCCGGGTATTTTCGATATCGCCTTCCGTTTCCAGGCTGCAGGTGTCTTCCTGCCCGGGTAGCACATTGTGCAGCCGCATCAGGTTACCCAGCTGGGCCAGCTCCTCGCCTAGCGGCACCAGCCGTTCTTTGCTCCGGTACAGCCGGTAGCGCAACACATCTGAAAAGCCGACCACCGAGTCGGGGGCATGTTCTCCCTGTTGTTCTTCCAGCGCAATAATACCATCGAGCGAACGTACCATAAAAGCGGGGTTCATCCTCGTTTTGAGCAGGTGTAGCTCGGTTGCCAGCTTCAGGCTCTGGTTTTCCGCGGTTTCCTTATCTGTAGAAATACCTTCCAGCAGCTCCATGAAGTAAAGCAGGCAGGCAAAGCCGATGAAGCCTGAAATAAACGTAAAGTAATGACGGACCACCGACTGGAAGGGATGCCCCTTATCCAGTACGGCCTCCATGCCGGGCAGGTAAGGTTTGGCCCATGTCTTGAGTCCTATATCGATAAGGGGAAACAAGGCCATCATCAGCAGCAGTATGGTCCAAAAGCGACGGTAACGGTTCAGTTTAAAGCAGTAGGGAATAAGATAGAGGCAGTAGAAATAAATAAAAACAAGAAAAGGGGCGGCGAGTCCCACACCTATGGTAAGGGTTGCGCTTAAAAGATGCAAATGCTTTACCGACTCCGCGATCTCAACGACACTGGCAAAGCAGAAAATAAGGATAAAGAGCACGTGCATCAGCCATCTGCCCCTGCGGAAGTAAATGCCCCTGTTCTTACGGATCAGCTCCTGCTCGATATAATTGTGAATGCTCATATTTACAGGACTAGGGTTAGGTAAACACTATAATCTTTAGGCGATTCGCTCAGGCGCAGCTTGTGGCGGCCGGGATACAGGATGGCGAGCCGGCGCTGTACGTTCCGGATGCCAATGCCGCTATTTTCCTTTATGGCGCGGCTTTGGTCTTGCTGACCGGCCGGGGGCTTACTGTTGATCATATCCAGCGACAGGGTATTGTCCATAAGCAATAGGTTGATACGGACAAAGGCATGGCTGATGCCGGCTTTGACGCCGTGCTTGAACGCGTTTTCGACAAAGTTGACCAGCAGCAGCGGTGCGATCTCTTTATCGCCCGGGTCCCCGGTCACTTGAAACTGTATATCGACCTGCTCTTGCTTGTTACGTACTTTTTCGAGGTTGATATAGTTCTTCAGGAAAGCGATCTCGCCGCTCAGGGGTACGGTATCTTTTTTGCACTCTTCCAGCATATAGATCATCAACTCCTTCAGCTGCCGGGTAATGAGCACGGCGTCCTCCGAGTGGCTCATCGTAAGCGAGTAGATATTGTTGAGCGTATTGAACAGGAAATGCGGGTTGATTTGCGTTTTCAGGAAATCGGTTTCTGCTCTCAGCTTATCGGACAGCACTTCACGATACCTGTTAAGACCGCGTTGCTGGTCGTAAAGGTCCATAAAGTAATAGAGAGAAAAAAAGAACATCGCCGTCACGCCACAAATGCTGGCAAAACCGATCACGGTCATGACTGTACTACTTTCCTCTATCTGTCTGCTCTTGCCGTTGGGCGATATGCCATAAGTAAAACCGGCGTAGACACCGGCAATGCCCAGGATGAAGACCCACAGGGACATATTGAGTATAAGCCCCAACCACAGGTATCGCCTTTTCTTCTTATGCCGCGCATAGGGAATAACATACAGCAGAAAGAAATAAACCATGATCGAGCCCAGCACCGAACCGATCAGAGAGATGAGCAGACCGGGCGGTTCCACAGCGGCGTTATTGATGGTAACTTTTGGATGGGCCATCGATTGACCGGCCCGGAATCCCAAGCTGAAATCTTCAAACACGTTAAAGCAGAGGTACCAGAGCGAAACAAGCCAGGCTGCGATATGAAACAGGTACCGCCTGTTGCCGAAAATGGTTTTCCGCTGCAGGGTCAGTTCTGTCTTTAATGCTTTATTGATCTTAAATGATGCCAAATTGAAAAAATAAATTCAGAACGAATATCAATGTCAAAGCTAATATGCGGGCGGGTTTTTACCCCGGATATTCGCTCCTTACGGGTTAATTTTCGACAAACATCGTCTTTCTTTCGACAAAAGCAGAATTCCTTTTGTAAGCCCGCTTTGTCGAATATTTGACGGCGCACGTCTAATAGTGGCAAAGAGAGCGAAATACCGGGGGTATGTTTGCATCATCAAAACGATACAACACAGCCCCATTTACCCTACCTGTACCGCCAACGCCCCTATAACCCTCTATCACCACAATTAACCCATAAGTACAAAAGACAATGAAAAACTTTCGCAACACATTCTTTTTCGCTTTCCTGCTGCTGACCGCCTTTGTTATGACCAATTGCAGCAAGGCTCATGCAGCCTCGTCGGTTAAGCCGGCAACGGCTACAGCACCCATACTGGTATACGAGCGTTCGCTCAATCCTACCATCGGCGTTACTGCCGACCAGGGTGTGGTTGGCAGCAGCTATAGTATTATCGACGGCAATGGGCGGACTGTCCTTACCGGCACCATACGATCGGGAAAAATGTTCCGGATCCCGACAGGCAGGTTGGGGAACGGTCAATACCGGTTACAGATCGGGAATCATATTTTGCAGGAATTTGTGATCCGTTAGCCCGGGCCTATCTAAATCGAAATGTATGCGGTACCTGACCTATTTTACAGAAGACAGACACCGGCTGGATATTACCAATTCCTGGCTGGGTGAAGAGAAGATCTATTATGATGGACAGCTGGTTTCCAGGCATAGCAGCTTATTTGGCAGTATGCACGAGTTTATGGTAGTTGAAAATGAGGCTGAGGCATGCTACCGCATCCTGATTGAATACAAATGGCCCTTGCGGATCGGGTTTGATATCTTCCGGAATGGGAAAGCGCTATTGTTATCCTGAGTGTTGAAAAGCCCTGTTCTTGCTGATACCTGGCCGGTTGGGGTATAGCAGCGATGCTAATATTTACCGGGTCATGTGGTTTTTCCCATAATCTGCTAACTTTAATGCCGTTCAACGAAATAATCGCTTTAGCAGCTTTGCGCAGCAGAAACCAGAAATACCTATGCATCAGAACCAGGACGCACCACTGATCCCCATGAAAGACTTCTTCCGCAACCCGGAAAAAAGAAGTTACCAACTCTCGCCCGATGGCAGGCATATCGCCTTTATGGCGCCTTACAAAAGCCGTATGAATATCTTCGTCCAGGAAATGGGTAAGCCCGACGCTATTGCGCACAGGATTACCAGCCAGGAAGAGCGCGATATCGCCGGTTATATCTGGGCCAACGATAGCCGTATCGTCTATGTAAAAGACAACGATGGAGACGAGAACTACCAGCTCTTCGCCGTTGGTATCGACGGCAGCAATCATAAAGCGCTCACGCCCTTCGACGAGGTAAGGGCCGACCTGATCGACGATCTGCCCGAACAAGATGACTATCTGATCATCGGCCTTAATAAGCGCAATCCGGAAGTGAGCGATCCCTACCGGCTCGATATCAATACCGGGGCGCTGGAGTTGTTGTACGAAAACCCGGGTAATATTACCGACTGGGAAACGGATCACGATGGTAAACTGCTGATCGCATCGACTTCCGATGGTGTTAATACTACTTTACTGTACCGGCCTGATGAAAATGAGGCATTCCAGGAAGTGCTGACTACCAATTTCAAGGAAACCTTATCGCCGCAGTTTTTCGATGCTCAAGATCATAATATCGTTTACGCAACCAGCAACCTGGGGAGGGACCGGTTGGCCGCTGTACGTTACGATATCGTCAATAAAAAGGAAATTGAAGTGCTGTTTGAGCATCCTGAGGTGGATGTGGATGGTATCGGTTATTCCCGCAAACGCAAAGTAGCCACTTCCATATTTTATACCGGTGACAAAACAGAATATCATTTCCTGGATAAAGAGGCCGAAACGCGGCGGGCGGAGCTGCGCCGGTTGATCGATCCCGACCTGGAATTCGGTATCGTTTCCATGAACAAGGATGAAGACAAGTTCCTGGTGGTTACTTATGATGATAAGACGAATGGCTCATATTACTATTACGACCGGAGTGCTCAAAAACTGAGCAAAATTGCGGACATCAGTCCCTGGCTTGATCGTACAGCTATGGCCGATATGAAGCCGGTACGCTATACCGCCCGTGATGGCGTGACCATTTATGGCTATCTCACGCTACCAAAAGGCGAGGCGCCCAAGGGCCTGCCTGTAGTCGTCAACCCGCATGGCGGTCCCTGGGCCCGCGACGAGTGGGGATTTAGTCCCGAAGTGCAGTTCCTCGCTAACCGTGGCTATGCCGTGCTGCAAATGAACTTTCGCGGTTCCACCGGCTATGGCCGCGCCTTTATGGAAAAGGCATTCAAGCAATGGGGACAAGCCATGCAGGATGATATTACCGACGGCGTGCAGTGGCTAATCAAGGAAGGTATCGCAGATCCCGCACGGGTAGCGATCTACGGCGGTTCTTACGGCGGTTATGCCACGCTGGCCGGTATTACCAAAACACCTGACCTCTATGCCTGTGCCATCGACTATGTGGGCGTATCCAACCTCTTTACATTTATGAATACGATCCCGCCTTATTGGGAGCCGTATAAGAAAATGATGTATGAGATGGTGGGCGACCCCGATGATGCTGCCGACAAAGTGATGCTGCACGATAACAGCCCGGTATTCCATGCCGCCAACATCAAATGCCCGCTCTTTATTGCACAGGGCGCCAACGACCCGCGTGTCAACAAAGATGAAAGCGACCAGATGGTAGCTGCATTAAAAGGCAGGGGCATCGCCGTGGACTACATGGTAAAAGACAACGAAGGACATGGTTTCAATAATGAAGAGAACCGCTTCGATTTCTATCGTACCATGGAGACATTTCTTGCACGTCATCTCGGCGGTCGCATGGAGCAATGATCTATCGATCTTTTGAAAAATTAGCATATCCGCAGCAAACGGAAGCCGCATATCTTCCGTCTATGCTTAACATAGCGTCTGTATCCTGATACGCAAATAGTCAACAAAAAAATGCCGGGCTCCCAGCCGGCATTTTTTATTGCCGGCTATAGTGATATTCCCTGCTCTTATAAGGACCTTCCTTTCCCTGGGTGTATTGCTCCAGCAAAAGGTTGTCCTTATCGGTAAAGGTGAGCGCACGCTGATGGCCGGTGGCCTGACTACAGGCCGGCGTTAGCAGGATCGATCTTCCGGCTTCGATCCAGGGACCCTCTACGGTCTCTGTTTGCGGCCCGGCAGAGCTGAGCCAGACCAGAGCGAATTGCCCGCTTCTATCGTCGTATCCCAGGCTGGCCCATTCTTCGAGAGGTCCTCCGGGCGCCACGCCGGTTTGGGACCATTGCAGGAAGTGGTTGCTCAGCGTCATATTGAAGACTGCCGTAAGGGTATATTTTTCCGGTTCTGCGTCCGGGGCGCTCCATTCGTTTACTTCCACAGTCCAGGTGCCCTCATACTTTGACAGGAAGTGATGAGTACTCTCCGGTACTATAGAAGCCGCCGCCTTGAGCGTATTATCCTGGGCCTGCAGGTCAAGGAGCGGAACGAGCAGGAGTATGATGCCGGTCAGTAGTTGTCTCATAGGATAAGGTTGAGCGGAATGTTATGTTACAAATATAGCTGAAGTGATCGCATCTTAATCCAAATTGACGGAAATTGCAGGCTTTATTATTCTGCTATGCCTGATACCGGTTTGCGCTATTTTATGATCCATAAGCCTTATAACATGGTTTCCCAATTTGTGAGTCCCGATAAGGTGCGGCTGCTGGGGGCGCTGGATTTTGATTTTCCCGAAGGGACGCATGCGATAGGCCGGCTGGACGGTCATTCCGAGGGCTTGTTGCTGCTGACCACCGATAAGCGGATCACCAGGCTGTTATTTGAAAGCGAGCAGCCACACCGGCGCAGCTACCTGGTACAGGTGCGCAGGGTAGTGACCCCCGAAAAGCTGGAACAGCTCCGTAACGGTGTGTCCATACGTATTGGCGAAGCGGATTATTATACGGCAAAGCCAAAAGCGGTTACCCTCGCCGCCAAGCCTGAATATTTGCCGGAATTGCAGCCGCATTACCGCGAGGTGCCGCATTCCTGGTTGTTACTCACGCTTACAGAAGGAAAGTTCCACCAGGTGCGGAAGATGGTCGCCGCGATCGGTCATCCCTGCAAAAGACTGATCCGTGTATCGATAGAGGACCTGGAGCTGGGCGAGCTGCTGCCGGGGCAGGTGCGTGAGCTGGATCAGGCAACATTTTTCGGGAAACTAAAGCTTGTTCTGCCGCCGGAAGGGTAAGCGTTGTCAACGCTTCTTTTTGGCGCCACGGGTCTTGGGCTTGCCATACTTGGCCATCATTTTGTCTTTGTGGCTTACTTTCTTATTGCTCTTTTGGTTCTTCGCAGACTTTTCGTGGAAAGCGGGGCCTACATCTTCCTTTTTGGGGATCTTGATCTGTATCTCTTTGTGGAAGACCTGCGGCTGCTCATCTTCTGTGAGCTCGGTGGAGATCGTAAGCTGAGGTGGTAACGGATGTTCCGGTATGGTATACCGCATCAGCTGTTCAATGCTTTCCCGGTAAGGTTTTTCCTTTTCCGTAATAAAAGAGATGGCGATGCCCTTACGGTCGGCGCGTCCTGTACGCCCGATGCGATGGATATAGTTTTCGGGCGTTTCGGGAAGATCAAAATTGATCACATGACTCACCTCAGCAATATCAATACCGCGGGCAACGATATCGGTAGCAATGATCAACCGGAATACGCCTTCTTTAAATGCATTAACAGTATTGAAGCGGTAGTTCTGCTCTTTGTTGGAGTGGATCACACCGATCCCGCCTTCGTATTTGGCCGCCAGCGCTTCGTATAACTGGTCTGCCATCTTTTTAGTTGCTGTAAATACCAATACTTTCGACATGCTTTCCTGCTCCTGCAGCAGCAGATCGAGCAGGTTTACCTTGGTATAGAAGTTAGGCACTTCATAGGCCGATTGCTCAATGTTGGCCAGCGGTGTACCGGCTGGAGCGGCTTCGATGCGTTCAGGTTGGTTAAAGTAGGTATCCAGCAACTGTTCTACGTCTTCTGTAAGCGTAGCAGAGAACATCAGGTTTTGCCTTCGTTCCGGCAGGGTTTCCATAATATTGCGCAGCTGTGGCCTGAAGCCCAGGTTAAGCATTTCATCCACTTCATCGATCACCAGCTTTTTAATGCTTTTCGTATTCAGCGCGCCGTTGAGTATAAGGTCGTAGAGCCGGCCGGGAGTGGCCACCAATATATCGAGGCCGTTCATAATGGCTTCGGCCTGCGGCTTCATGTTCACACCGCCATATACGCCGGCGACCACGAGGCTGCGGTAGGCACTCAGCTTGCGTGCCACTTCGACAACCTGTACCACCAGCTCACGGGTAGGGACCAGCACCAGCATTTGTGGAAAGCGGTCTTTGGAAAACTGTAGTATACGCAGGCAGGGTAGCAGGTAGGCAAGGGTCTTACCCGTACCGGTTTGGGCAATACCGCAAACATCCCTGCCCGACATAACGACGGGAAAGGCGCGCTCCTGTATGGTTGTTGGCGTTGTAAGGCCCATTTCATCGAGCGCTTTCAGCAAAGGGGCAGTCAGGTTCAGATCGGCAAAAGTCATGAGGCAATTCCTTATATAGCGGTGCAAAGATACCATATTCATCCGGCGCAGGCGGCTTAGTCGCGGCTGCCGGCATACAATTCATATTCCAGCAGGCGGCAATCGATAGTGGCATTGTAGAATTCTATTCTTCTTTTGGCTTTCAGACCTATTTTCTTAGCGAGCTCCATATTCCCGGTAAAGACATAGCCGTGATAGCCCTTGCAACGTTGTTTCATGAAGTCGCCGATACGGGCATAGGTCATTTCCAGCTCCTGCTGTGTACCCAGTCGCTCCCCGTATTCCGGGTTCATCATCATCGCGCCTCTGCCTTCGGGTATTTCCGTGTCCGCAAAATCACATATTGCAAAGGTGATCAGGTCTTCTACACCGGCGGCGCGGGCATTTTTCCGTGCATTGCCAATGGCTGCTTCGCTATAGTCGGTGGCTACGATGCGCAAGCCGGGCACCTCTTTGATCTGCTTTTCCAGCGTACCGCGTTCGTCCAGGTAGCGATTCTCGTCATAGCCCGAAAGATGCATGAAAGCGTAGTTTTGCCGGAATAGCCCTGGCCGGGCATCTGTTGCGATGAGCGCCGCTTCAATGGCCAATGTTCCGGAGCCACACATAGGATTGACAAAAGGGCCCACACCATCCCAGGCTGTAGCCATTACCGTAGCCGCTGCCAGGGCCTCCAGCATGGGTGCTCTGCCCGGTATCTTCCGGTAGCCGTGACGGCCCAGGGAATCGCCCGAGGTATCGAGAAAAACTTCCGCCTCATCTTCTTTCCAGAACAGGTGGATCACGGCGCCCCTAAGCTCGGCGCCGGTCTCGGGCCGTACGCCCCTTATCGACCGCAGGCGGTCGACGATCGCGTCCTTCACGCGCAGGTTGGCGTATAAGTTATTGTTGATCGTATCGTGCAATACATTGCTGGTAACGGAAAAATAGCCACCATCAGGTAGCAGGTCTTCCCATCCGATCTCCAGTACATTTTCATAAATGTCGTCGGGATGCCGGGCTTCGAACTGGTCTAAACGGAACAGGACCTGGCTCGCGCAGCGGAGGTTCAGGTTGAGCCGGATACAGTCGTTCAAGGTGCCTTGCAGCCGTACACCGGTCACAAAGCGCTCTTCGATGGAGAAGCCGAGCGCGGTGATCTCCTGCTCAAGGTATACGGCGAGCCGCTTGTGGCAGGTAACGGTAACCGGAGCCGTTATGTTGAATAATGACATAGGCGGCAAAAGTACGGCTTTTGTAAGGCTTTCCCGGACACAAGCGCTTTATAGCATGCAGTGCAAACGGCTTCACCATTTATTGCTAATATTGTGCCCTCAAAAGATCCATCTGCTTTCCATGTTCCCCGTAGCTTGCCATCCCGTATATGTGCATCCCGTGCCGCCGGGACATCGTTTCCCGATGGAGAAATACGAATTGCTGCCGCAGCAGCTGTTGTGGGAGGGGATCATCACCCCGGACGATATATTCGCACCGGAGCCGGCAGCGCTGGAAACCATATATGCTGCCCATCAAAAAGAATATGTCGACCGTTTTGTGAATGGCCTTCTTGACCCCGGGGAAGCCCGACGCATCGGATTTGAACAATCGCCCTTGCTGGTAGAACGGGAGCTGCGCCTGGTACAGGGTACGTTGGAAGGTGCATTGCGTGCGCTGGACAGCGGTATTGCCTTCAACATTGCCGGCGGTACTCATCATGCCGGATACGACTTTGGTGAAGGCTTTTGTATGCTCAACGACCAGGCCGTAGCCGCACAGTTCCTGATCGATAAGGGCTATGTGGCACAGGTATTGATCATAGACCTTGATGTGCATCAGGGCAATGGTACCGCCCATATTTTCAGGGAAGAATCCAGGGTGTTCACTTTTTCTATGCACGGGCAGCACAATTATCCTTTTCATAAAGAAAAGAGCGACCTGGATATCGGTCTGGACGATGGCACGGGCGATGTACCTTACTTGTCTTTGCTGGAGGAGGCATTGCCGGCGTTAATCCGCCGGGTTAATCCGGGCTTTATCTTTTACCAGGCAGGTGTCGACATCCTGGCCAGCGATAAAATGGGGAGAATGGCCTGCACCAAAGACGGTTGTCGCCACAGGGATGAGCTGGTGCTGTCGGCCGCGCATAAGCATGGCATTCCACTGCAATGCAGCATGGGCGGGGGCTATTCGCCCGACATACGGACCATCGTGGAGGCGCACGTACAGACCTATCGCGTAGCGCGGGATATTTATTGAGTTGTAACCCACGAAAAATCCCGGCTAGCCCCTGGATTCATAGGCCAGCCGCAAAAAGCGAATGACTTCTTCATTGATGTCATCCGGGTGCAGCAGCCGCAGATGGTGATTGTATTGTTGTTGGCCGGGAACCTGGGCGATCTTCTGAAAGCAAAGGTTATCGGTGTGTGGTTCTGGAAAAGGAAGCACGACATGCAGGAATTGCTTTCCCAGCTGGGTGATCCAAGCGATAGGGTGTATTCCGTTGCTGATGCCGATCATTGTCTTCGTGGCATGTAGCGTAACCGGTCCCAGGCCCGGAAAGGCTTCCAGAAAATGATCCAGCAATGCCAGGCTGTATGCCGGTTTGCCGGCCAGGAATGCCTGAACTTCCGGATCCCGGTGGGGTAGTAGCTGTGATGTCATAGCATAAATGAATTCCGTCAACAATTTAGGATATTTAGGGTTATGTAGATGCAAATCAAATGGTATCCATTGGGATAAAGCGTGATCAAAAACCGCCTGCATATGTTTGACTATAGCGTTATTACACCAACTGCTGCTCCCGAAAAGGAGTTTTATATCATCCCGCTTTCAGATGAAGACCGTTATGCAGATCCGGGCGGCGCTGCCGGGACTTATGAATATGCCCGTCTGGACCTGATGCTGGAGATCCTCAATGGCTACCAGGCGATGGGACATGGGCGCGATAGCTTTGATACGGAACATTATCATTATAGCCGGCAGGCGCCTAAAGGTATGCTTGCCCGGGCAATACCCAGGCAAGATAACGAGGGTTAAAAGCCACCTTTACCGTTCAGACCGCTATCGCGTTCCGACCGGATGGTTGTGCCGTGTCGCTGGTCGGCAATAGCCGGTCTGTACGATCGGCAGATATGTTTTTTCTCGCGGCGGCGCAGTGTTGCAGCGAGATTATTTCTCACAAAAAGCGCAAAGGCACTAAGATTGTTTTTCTCGCGGCGGCGCAGCGCGAGGCCTTTATCCCTATGAGTTATGCCACCTTTACCGTTCAGAACGCTATCACGTTCCGAACGGATGGTTGTGCCGTGTCGCTGGTCGGCAATAGCCGGTCTGTACGATCGGCAGATATGTTTTTTCTCGCGGCGGCGCAGCGTCGCAGCGAGACTATTTCTCACAAAAGACGTGAAAGCACTGAGATTACTTTTTCTCGCAGCGCCACAGAGTCGTGGCGAGAAAAATATCCTGTGACCGTGGGAAATGCCTCAGCTTTCACCGATGCCGGCTATTTCCACTCCTTGTATTTGCGGATCAGCGTGTTGGTAGAGCTGTCATGCGCCTCCGTATGCGCATCGCCTTCAAGCTCTGGTAAAATAGAATTGGCCATTTGCTTGCCCAGCTCAACACCCCACTGGTCGAAGCTGAAAATATTCCAGATCACGCCCTGCACAAAGATCTTGTGTTCGTAGCAGGCCACAAGCAAGCCTAGGTTAAAGGGATCGATTTCTTTAAGAAGGAACGAATTGGTGGGCCGGTTGCCTTCAAACACTTTATGCGGCAACAACCGGGATAAAGCGGGCTCCGTCATACCGGCGTGTTCCAGCTCTCTACGGGCCTCCTCCGCTGTCTTGCCTTTCATCAACGCTTCCGTTTGCGCAAAAAAGTTGGATAGCAGCATTTCATGATGCTTGCCCAATGGGTTGTGCGTACGCGCCGATGCGATAAAGTCGCAGGGAATAAGGCGGGTGCCCTGGTGGATCAGCTGGTAGAAGGCATGCTGGCCGTTGGTACCGGGTTCTCCCCAAAGCACGGGACCGGTAGTATAGCTTACCCGCTCTCCCAGGCGGGAAATGTATTTGCCGTTGCTTTCCATATCGGCCTGCTGAAAATAGGCCGGGAAGCGGTGCATATATTGGTCGTAAGGTAGCAAGGCATGGGTTTGCGCACCGAAGAAATTGCAGTACCATATACCCAGCAAGGCCTGTATCACGGGAATATTTTCTTTGAGCGGTGTATGCCGGAAATGCTGGTCTGCCGCATGGGCGCCGGCCAGCAGCTGCTCGTAGCGTTCAAAGCCGATGGCCAGGCAAATAGAAAGTCCTATAGCGCTCCATAAAGAATACCGGCCACCTACCCAGTCCCAGAAGACGAACATATTATTGGTATCGATGCCAAAGTCCCGTACACCTTCTTCATTGGTCGAAAGCGCTACGAAATGAAGCGCGATATCCTTTTCTGCTGCGCCTGCGGCCAGGAACCAATCTCTTGCGCTATGGGCATTGGTCATGGTCTCCTGCGTGGTAAAAGTCTTGGAGGCAACCAGGAATAAGGTCGTTTCCGGGTCCAGCGGTTTCAGTGTCTCTACGATATGAGTACTGTCGACATTGGATACGAAATGAAGATTGAGGTGATTGCGATAATACCGTAACGCTTCTGTAACCATTACCGGGCCCAGGTCGGAGCCTCCGATACCTATATTGACCACATCGGTGATGGCCTTGCCTGTATATCCTTTATGACGGCCGCTGATGATCGCTTCGCTGAAACGTTTCATTTGCTGCCGTACCGTTTCTACTTCCGGCATCACATCGTGGCCGTCCAGCAGCACCGTGTCCCCGGCCGGCTGGCGCAAGGCAAAGTGCAGGACAGCCCTGTCCTCCGTTTCATTAATATGCTCGGCTGCAAACATCGCTTCCCTGGCCCTTTCCAGGCCACATTCCTCAGCCAGCTCCAGCAATAGTTGCAGCGTTTCGGTGGTGATCCTATTTTTGGAATAATCAAAATATAGCTCGCCGAGCTGCAGGCTGAATTGTTTAGCACGACCAGGATCTTCTGCAAAAAGATGCTTCATCTCCAAGTGGTTGACCTGTGAAAAATGTTCTTGTAACCGGGCGTACGCCTTGGTATGGGTAAAATTAACTTTAAGAAGTATCATGTTGCTGTCAAAATATTGCTCCTGGACATAAAGAACAGGCATGACGCAAAAAAAGTTGTAAGTTAACAACTGATTGCCAAATGGCTGATAATAACTTAAATTTCATGAAGAAAAAAAACGACGCCTGACCTTGGTATCGCATTTATCTATAATTTTGAATGCTGCGCCAGGGTGGGGCTCTGGCGCTTAATGAACCAATTCTGTAATAACCATATTCCAAAATACCACTATGCAAAAACCAGCACCGGTGCTGGAACCAGATCAGCTCGTCCGGTTCCAGACTCTAGAACGGTATGCTTCATCGTTTGGGAGCGATGCCCGAAGGCTTACCGAGTCCCGTTGGATTTATACGCTTATCAGTATTAAGCAAGGTAAAGGACATTGCTTCGTCGACAATGAATTTGTATCGTTGCAGGCAGGGACTTTATTGCTGATTAATCCTTTTGCTTATCTGCACCTTGAAAATACGGTCTATGTGCAGGGCGTGGTGATCCATTTTACCGAAGAATTCCTTTGCCGTACTCATCTTTATGAGCAGCTGTTGTACAAAACGATCTTTGGTCCCAACCGCAGGACCTGCTTCCAATTGGCCGGCAACGAGATCGGCGGTAATTATATCCAGTCGCAGCTGTCGATGTTCGGATGGGAATACCGATTGGGCGCCGATCCCCTGCTCAAGTTCGATTTCCTGCACAACATACTGCTGGGTGTGATCCTGTATATGCACAAGCTGCAGCTGGAACAGGAAAACGCGACACTGGATATCAAAGAGCCACTGGCCAAGAACCAGGTTGTACAATTCATACAGTTGCTGAACCAGCATTTCAGAGAAGAAAGCTCATTGCAGTTCTATGCCGATAAATTGAACATTACGCAGGATCAGCTGGGACTGATCTGTAAAAAAGGCGTAGGTTGGTCGCCCAAAGCGATCATGCAGGAAAAGCTGCTGCGTGAAGCGAAGCGCGCGCTCCTTTTTGAGCCGATATCGGTAAAGGAGATCAGCTTTGCGCTTGGGTTTACGGAGCCTACTAATTTTGTCAAGTTTTTTCAGCAGCATACGGGCATCTCTCCCAAAAATTTCCGGATCGAAAATTGCATCGGTGGATTGAACCGCCAGGATAGCGTGGCTTGATTTCAAACTTATATATTGCTGTCAGCAGGGCCGCCCCTTCCCGGGGTGGCCCTGCTTTTTGTTTCCGGAATTGACATTTTGATTTCTTTCTTTTATTAAAATGATAACAGACTGTGGCGCTTTTTAACTTTTTTATGTCACCTGAAAACCCTAAATATCAATAAAACGGGTAACTAGCCAATTTGGTGATAAACTTTCCTTTTTTTTACCTTTTTTGAAGGTAAAATGATTACAGCAAGGGTAGAAAACGGATGCATCTTTGCATTATCAAACAACAACAGAAAAACAAAATATTCTACCAAACCAATTTAAATCAAACTATTAAAAATTAAAAAAAAATGAAAAAAATCATCCTGGCTACTACTGTTATCGTTTTAGGAACTACTGCTACTACTTTCGCTCAAGGACCCTCTTCTTCTGCCAACGCTACTTTGAATGTACTGGTAAGCAATGTAAAATCAATCTCTGTTTCCGCCGGTTCTACTGTTAATATCAATCTCGACGACGCTCAGAAATTTACTGCCGCTGCAGGTACTACCGGTGTAGCCGGCGACGTAAAAAGCACTATCGACGTGATCTCCAGTGGCGCCTATAAAGTAAAAGTATCCCTGGCCGGCAATGCTGTTTCCCTGAGGAACACCAACAACAATGCTACCGGTATCACTTCTATTCCTGTAGGTAATATTTACCTGGCTGTATCCAACCCCCGTCAGATTACCGCTGGTTCTACTGCTCCCAATGCTGGTTTCAGCTCTGCAGGGCAAAATCTGATCAACACTGCCAATACCCTGATCGCTACCCCGGCTACTGCTTCCAATGGTAACGCAGGTACTTCCGGCACCAAATACGACGTAACCTACTCCCTGGCCAACTTTGCCGATGTAGCCAGCCTGGCCACCGGTACTTTCACTGCCACTGTAGTGTATACCATTACCGATCTTTAATAAATCATGCGGGCTCATAATTCCTGATGACGCAACATAGGAATCCGGATTCTTACAGGGGGCTATTATCCTGTAAGAATCACCCCTTTCCAATAGTATGCTTTATCTTCATTTGTTTGTAAATGAGCGTGAGCCCTCGATACTATCCCTGGTTTTTATTCACGCGGATACAACGGATTAAACAGAAAAATAATCGGTCATTCACATCTTTTTTTGCGTTTTAATGGTTAGTTTTAAGGTAGGTTAGGGTCTGAAAAGGCTCCAACAGTACCAAACGAACCAATTCCTGCTTAAAAGATGAAAAGATGTTTACTATTTATGGTAAGCTTTGTATTCTTTGCACTGCCCCATTTGATGTTTGCTCAGGTTCAGAATGGCTCCGTACGATTGAATGTGATCCTGTCGCAAGTACAAAGCCTTACCGTCAATGAGGCGCAAAGCCAGGTAGATCTCCATTTTTCAAGCAAAGAGGATTTCAGGAACGGGGTCAATATCAATGAACAGAACCATCTCAACGTATTCAGCTCAGGCCGTTTTGTAGTGAAGGTGAGCGCTCAAAGCGATCTGGTACGACCTGGCGGCCGGCCAATACCTGCCTCAACCATAGCGGTTACCCCCATTGCGACCGGCGGTGTGACCGGGGTACCGGGCATGATCACTGAAAACAGGGTAAGCCTTTCTCCGCAAGTGGCGCGTCCGATCATCAAATCGCCTACCCATGGCACCATAGCAACCTCCTTTGATGTGCTGTACCATGCTTCGGGCGAAGGCTATGCCTTGCTGGATAACGGTACTTACAGCGCCACTGTGGTCTATACGATAGAGGCGGAATAACCTGGTGCGCCTGCCCAACACTGACACTACCATTCATCCATCCATCAAATACAACGTGGCAAGGACTGTTCCTTACTACCGTACCAGACTATGCGTAATCTTTTATTCAAAATAATCCCTGCGGTGCTGCTGCTATGGTTCGCTGCCGTTGATACGTATGCCCAGGCGGGCATTACTGCTTCTCCCACCAGACTTTACTTTAAACCCGGCTCCAGGCAGGAACAAAAGGTCATGGTGACCAACCCCAACAAAGACAAAGCGCTTGAGATAGGTGTGTCGCTCAACGACTGGAACTATGATTCGCTCGGCAACAATATGTCTTATGATGCCGGCACCTTGTCTATTTCCTGTGCCGGTAACGTAAAGGTGCTACCGGGCTCTTACTTCACCCTGGCTCCCGGTGAAAGCAAAGAGCTGAGCATCTCGGTAGGCGGGATCGTCGCCGGTAAAAGCATCCCGGTGCGTACGGCTATGCTATACCTTACGCAGCTCAATCCCGGCGATGGCACGGCTCAGAACGGTGCTGCTATTAAAGTAACGGTACGCATGGGTATCAAGATCTATTATACCGAACTGGCCGACGCAAAGGCTGATATGGAAATTACCAATTTTACCACACGTAAGAATGGTGACAAGATCGAAGCCCTTAAGCTTTATGTCGACAACACGGGTACTGCCTGGCTGAATGGTACCATCCATTATGATCTGCTGAATAAAGAGACCGGTAAAAAATACCAGATACCGGCCCAGGAGTTCTATTCTCTCCCTGGCGACAAGAGACTATTTGAAAATGCGCTGCCGCAGGAAATAGATAAAGGTAGATACACGGCAACGGCTATTGTCAATTTTGGGGCCAACGAGGAGCTGAAGCTGGCGGAGCTTGACTTTAACTATTGATCTTTTCTTTCATGAATGCCTTCCTTTCTTTTCCAACACGGCTGCTGTGCTGCCTGCTGCTTGCGACCGGATTTGCTTTAAGTATCCAGGCGCAAACCATACAAGGTGGCGGGCAAAGCTATCTTACGATCAGCGATACGGCATTGCTAGTACGCGGCATATCCTTTGCCAACAATATGCGGGTGCAGTTTAACGGCGGCAATGCTGTAACGCCCAACTGGAAGCTTACCGTGCAGCCGCTTACAGCTTACTTTGCAGCGCAGCAGACCAGCGCCGGCGATGTAGCACAGTTCGGTCCCGGTCCCAACTGGCCGATACAATATTTCTCCATCAAGTTGAATCCCGGCGCCTCTCAAAACTCCTGGAGCAATGCCAATTCCATAAACGAGATCGGTGCGGTATCTTCTACTATCCCCCTTTCGGCTTCGGAGATCACCCTGGTGGAAAAGTCGAATTATAAAATGGTTGCCAGCGACTATTTTGCGCTGTCTTACGATCTTATCCTGAATGGCAGCCGCCAGTTGCTGACGCTGCATCGCGACGATTATATCGTGGTCATGCGCTTCCGGCTTTATAATGCTTCGGGCAACCTCGTAAGCCAGATGGATTATAACCACCAGATCGGCCTATGGCCGGGTTGGATGCATCTGCCGCAATCGGGTATGCCACAGATCACCAATGGCATCCTGCTCCAGAATGGCGGCAGCAATGTTACACTTAGCTTCGGCCAGGATGCACAGAGCTATGCCGCCGGCGTTGAAAGTAATCTGAACAACAGTCTGCAGGTATCATCAAGCGACGGCAAATACCAGGTAACCGTACAAACGCTATCCAATTATTTTACCCGCTCGGGTACGGCATCGGGTATCCCTGTATCCAAGATACGGCTGACTGCTTCTCCCTACAGCAGCGCTGTGGTCAGCAGCTATACGCCGGTAAGCCTGTCAACTACCGCCCGTACCCTCATCCTTAACAATGGATCGGGATCGGCCGGAGTGGTCAACAATTATAACCTCAATTACAGCACCAAGGCCAATGCCAACCAGGACGCTTTTCTCAATGTGGAGGCCGGTAGCTACGAGACACAGATCACCTTTATCATGAACCCGCTTTAACTGCCTGCATTCCTCTAGTCCATGTTTGTATCCCGTACTTACCAGCTGTTGCTGCTGCCCGTACTGCTTCTGCTCGGCAGTATGGCGGCCTTGCCGGCTTATGGACAAAAGGGAAATGGTGTCGTGCTGCGCCTGGCCGACAGCGTACCGGAAGTACGGAACGAAGAGTTGAAGGATGTTACCATCGCCATCGACAATAGGAGCACACAGCCTTTTAAAGGGATATTGCATCTTTATTGCGGCAAGGGCGCGCGTATCGCTACACGGCAGGATGTGCCCATAATTGTAGAAGCGGGGAAGAGCCTGTTCGTAGCGGCTAAAGTATACATTGGCGCAACGACATTGGCAGGTGACATTCCCTATAGCGCACAGTTGTTCGACGAGCGCCGTACCAAACTGGGGGAAGCAACAGCGCGTCTGCGCCTCACGGGAAGCCGGCTCATGCGGGCTTCGCTTGCGCAAACCGAGCTGCAGTTGCCGACTGCCGGACAAATCCTGCAGGTACCGGTGCTGCTGAGCAACCGCGGCAACAGCGCACAGGAAGTCAATGTTGTGCTGGCCTATCCACCCGAGCTGCACGACGAGACCAATAAGTCGATTAAAGTAATCGTACCGCCATTTCACGATACGACCTTGTATTTTTCGCGTAAAGTAAGCCGGAGTATGGTGAGCCTGGAATACATGGATATTTCCCTCTATGGCGTTTATCCCGGCGGTGATTATTTCAGCATATCTTCAGCCTCGGTGCAAAGTGTGAAGAGCCGGAAAGTCTATGGCAGCAAACGGTTGAACGGTTATAGCGACCGCGGCGCCAATTATGTAACGGTGGGCACTCAGAACACTTTTACAGAGAATGAATCGTATTTCCTGCAGAGCCGCGGCGATTATGCGCTTAGTAAGGGAAATGTGGCCTTCAGCCTTAACCTGTATAAATGGAAAAACCCGGCCATGCCGTTCCTGCTCAACGATACCTGGCTGGGATTTGAATACCAGCGGCTGGGCATTGCGGTGGGAAACATAATCCAGAACGGGGAAATGAGCTATAACGGGCGTGGCGTCGAAGCCTACTATTTTACCGATTCGCTGCGTCGCAATAAGCTCTATGCCGGCTACCTGGACAAATCGTTCAACCTGGTCAGTAACAATGGGGCATCGAGCTTCGGAAGAGCGGCCTGGGCTGGCTATCAACGGGAATACGGCCGGATGCGCAACAATACCATGATCACTTACGATGAAGACAAGTACACCAGTGCCAAAAGTATGCTGCTGGTAAATGATGCGAGCTGGCGGCTGAACGATCTCCTGTTTGCGGCAGCCAAGATTGGCATCGCCAACAGCGCCACTTCGGGCGAAAATAGCGAAAGCAGGCAGTCTTTATCGATAGGCGCCAGTATGAATGGTAACCTGACCAAGAATCTTTCGGTCAGCAGCGACAACCTGTATGCCTCGGGTTACTATCCCGGTACCCGCAGGGGCACTCTTTCGTTCAACGAAAGGTTGAGCCTGCGTCTTGGCAGCATCACCCTGGGTGGCGGGTTTATGTACAATGAGCTGAATCCGCTCTATTTTCAAAACAGCGGTATCGGCTACCGGAACAGCAATAACGGAACTACGGGCGAATTCAACATTGCCCGCGCCTTCGGCAATCTCAACCTATCGCTGGCGGCACAGTATTACCAGGAGCAAGGCAACTGGTACCTGGGGCCCAATCCCATCGAAGGAGAAATGAAGGCAGGCAGGCTCAGCCTGGGCGGGAGCTATGCCGGCATCCGGTCGCGCCAGTACCTCATGTTCCGCTTCGATGCGGGGCAATACCAGCTCAATTTTATGCCGGGGCAACGCTGGCAGTTCCGTGGCAACCTCTCTTATAACTATCGTTTTTTCCGGTTCACCGGCAATATTCAAAAAGGAAGCTTTTACCTGGCCGAAGCCTTCCAGGAACAGAACGGCGGGCATAACGACCTGCGGCTGAACCTGGCCCCTGCGCTCAGCTATACTTTTTTTGACCGGAAGCTAAGGGTGGACGCGGGGCTGACTTATTATAAAGATTTCTACGTCAGCAGTGTGCTCTATTCTGCAGGCATTGACTTCGGGCTAAGCACAACGCGTTTATTTGCCCTGCTGCAATACAATACTTTTGCCTCCTCTTCGTCCTATCGAAACGTACAGTTCGGACTTACTCAATTGCTCCCGCAATCGGGGCGCGAAACGGTCAATCGCAAAGGATCGATCGAGCTGTTTGTCTTCCACGACAACAACGCTAATGGCCTTTATGATGCCGGCGATTCCATTGCGACGGGCTACCTGGCGGCCTTTGATAAAACGCTTCTGGCAACCTCCGGAGCCGGCCGGATCCAATATAACAAGCTGCCCCCCGGCACTTATAAAGTATATTTTCCTACGCAGAAGGGTTGGTATGGCGTAGACCAGCTGATCGCACTTAAGGATAAGGAAGCGGCGCACCTGGATATTCCGCTACGGCAGACCGGAACGCTTTCGGGCAATATTACTTTTGAGTTTGATGAGGTGCTGAGTTATGCCATTTTGAGGGAGCTGGCGGGTCAAACCGTTATCGCGACCAACAACGAAGGAAAGACCTTCGAAACGCGTACCGACGATGCGGGCCATTATATGCTGTATGTACCCACAGGAACTTATACGCTTACGATTGGCAATCTGCCGGCGCAGATCGAAGTATTACCCCTGGGCATTGCCGCCGGCGCCCTGGAAGTAAATCCGGGTCAGATCACCGGTGATGTTGACTTCAGGCTTAAGGTGCGCCAACGAAAGATCGAGGTGAAGAAGTTTGGACAGCAATAACCCCTTTAACCTAACGGCCGGCGGCAGCATCGGCGTAGTTCTTCTTCAGCACGTCCCAGTATTCTTTTCCGTAGCCTACCAGTATTTCCGATCCTGGCTCTATATTCTTCATCGCATCCACATACACCCGGTTGCCTTCTTCGATATATTCCGAATTGTTATTGACCCCTTTGATCTTTTTCATACCCCGGGCGTCGTTGGCGTAGCGCGCCAGCGATTTTTTGCGTTTGGCGGCATCGATCACATGATCATCATTAACGAAGTAAATATAGGCGTTGAGCCCCTCCTGGTGATCGGCATGCTCCCAGTCGGTTACCTTGCCGGTGTATTCGATAATGCGGGCGCCTTTGGGAATAAAAGTATTGGTGAACAATCCCTGCCCGGCGCCGGAAATCGTAGACGGCGCTATGTACAAATGTTTTGCGAAAAATGCCATGGAAAATCAGCCTGAACGGCCGTATTTGAAATGATTAATGCGCTTCTTCCGGTATTTCGGCTACGCGGCCGATCTGGCCGTCAGTGAGCCTTACTTTAATGCCCCTCGAATGGAAAGCAGAGGAGGTCAGAATATCCTTTACCGTGCCGTAGGTGATCTTTCCGTTCCGTTGATCCTTCTTAAGGATGATACCCACTTCCAGTCCCGGGTAGATGTCTTTCCTGTATTGTCCTTCCATTATTGGTTTTGCTGCGGCGACAAAGATAATGCCCGGCCGTTATCTTCCAAAGCGATCGGGTTTATTTTAAACAACAATCCCGCGCTTTTTCTGTTTATCCTATCAAAAGCTAAAACCTGAATTAAGAATATGCCGGTCAATCGTTTGAAAAGAAATACAGAACTGAATGTACCCCTCGCCGAGCGCCTGTTGTCCCTGTTTTCCGGAGGCTTGTTGCTCAGCAAGGCTTTCCGCCCGGGTAAAAGAGTAGGCATCCTGAGCGCCATGGGTGCAGGCTACCTGTTGTATCGTGGCTATACAGGGCATTGTCCCGTTTATAGCTCACTGGAGAAGCCACGCGTCGATAATCCTGTAAAGAACCTGAACATAAGGGCCAGTATGCTTATCAACAGGCCGCGTAAAGAAGTGTACGCTTACTGGCGCAACCTGGAAAACCTGCCGGCCTTTATGACCCATCTGGAAAAGGTGGTCGCCAATGATGAATGGAATTCGCGATGGAAGGTTAAGGTGCCCGGCAATCTGGTAAGCCTGGAATGGGATGCCCGTATTGTAAAGGAAGAGCCGGGAAGCCTGATCGCCTGGGAATCCCTGGCCGACAGCAGCATACAGAACGCCGGAAAGGTTACCTTCAATGATGCCGGTAAAAAGGCTACCGAAGTGCAGGTCGTGATCTCTTATATTGCACCAATGGGTATGGCCGGCAACGTGGTAATGCAACTGTTCAACCGCAAGGTGGAGCAGGCGATTGAGAGAGATATCCTGAACTTCAAGCAACACTTTGAGAATCTTTGAGTAGTATGAGAGGGTATAAAGAGGGGTTAATGACCCCATTTTAACATTAAGCGACCAACCAAAAGCCCTCCAGTCTTGTTTACTCACAAAACAACGCAACATGAACTACAGAAAAGCCATTTCAAGCAGATTAGGAGGTAAAACCTCACATTCTTCAACAGCCGCAGTGGCGCTGGCTTTGGTAGGCGGTATCGCCGTAGGCGCGATCATCAGCCTGCTATTTGCCCCTCAATCCGGCGAAGAAACACGTCACCTTATAGCCGATAAAACCAAAGGACTGGCCGATGGGGTAAAGGATCGGTTCCGTACCGCTAAAGATAAAATGCAGCAACACGCAGAAGATATAAGCGATCACGTGAAAGATAAATACAATTCGGTGAAGAACGGCGCACAATCCTGATCACAGACGTTCTTTAATACAACTGATGTTACAACTGCCCGGATGGCCACGGGCAGTTGTTTTATTTGGGGCTATGCCATCTCATTTTATAACAGAAGTTTATGGATCGAAGCGTAGCCTCATATGTAGTATAAAGGTATTAATACCCTGTTGTTATGAAAAAGATATTGGTTGTGGACGATAATGAAGCTATTCTCGATATGCTGAAGGAGCTGCTGGAGCTAAACGGCTTTTCGGTACAATTGCTATCTGCCGGGAAAGTAGTGCTGGACACCGTTATCAGGGAGCAGCCTGATCTTGTATTGCTGGATGTGCTGCTGGGCCGTGAGAATGGCCTTTCCATTTGCCGGGAGATTAAGGAGAATCCCTGTACCTGCAATATACCCGTAATGATGATGTCGGCACTGGACCGGTCCCTGATCGCAACAGAGCTTGCTCCCGACTTTTTCCTGGCCAAACCTTTTGATATCCGTTCGCTGATCAGTGAGATCAGGGAGCTTGCCGCCTGAAGGAAGTGTGTGCTTACTTAAGAAAGGTCTAAAATTGTGACAAAATCGGGTAGGCGTTATGAATTACTGCAAGGGGATCGTATTTTTACAGACCCAACCAAAATTTAACCGACCATGCATGCCAATTCCACCTACCGTCCCAGGTTTACCGAACGCAGAATGGCTTCGCTGCTGGGCTTATCCGAAGAAGAATTTTCCCGTCTTAGCCATAGCGGCCTGCGCGATCTCACCGATAGCTATGGTGTCGTGTACAAGTACTACATTCAATTTAGCCCCAATAACGATAAGGAGCTCCTGGAGCGGCTTAATCTTAACCGTAGCCAGACGGTCTACTTCACACCGGATCAGCTGAACGGTTAGTTTTTCTTACGCTATCGTGCAAATGCCGAAGCTACCAGCATATAACCTGGGCATCCTTTATGAAAGGCAAAGCTTCGCGTTTTTCGCCGGGCAGCGAACTATAGGATGTCCTTCCTTCCTTCAGTCCGTTATGCAAACAGCAAAAAAATATGTCTTCACTGTATTGTTTAACGGCTCACGGCGTCGCCGAGGCGCTGCGAAAACAATCGGAAAATATGGTTCAATTTTCTTAAGCGGCATATCTTCAGCACTTACTTAGAATTTTTTTTGGCTACTTGGTGGACAAGTATTACCGCATCGCTCCATGAAATCTTCCTCAAAGGTGGCGTTGCGCAGGGCCTGCTTCGGTATCGCTTGAGTTCACATTAGTTTTGGCTGTTCATCCGCCATTT
Organism: Taibaiella koreensis; assembly: GCF_003545715.1. Lineage (GTDB taxonomy): Bacteria > Bacteroidota > Bacteroidia > Chitinophagales > Chitinophagaceae > Taibaiella > Taibaiella koreensis. Next base: position 471,403 of record NZ_QVNU01000004.1, on the reverse strand, counting down.
GGCTTGTCGTTTTTCTCCCGCAGCAGAAACATCTCGGCGCCCCCATTAAAATTGTTCTCCATTCACCCCAACATATACCTTTCCTTGGCTGTCTATTTAAATATATAAGACTTTTTTGCGTAGTTGAAAAGAGGGTAATCTTAAATCTAAATTGAAACACCATGAAGAAACTTTTACTCAATGTGGCGGTAATTGCCGGCATGGCTTTAGGCGCCCAGGCGCAGGACGTGCATTTCACCCAGTATTTTACCTCGCCATTGACACTGAACCCGGCACAAACGGGATTGACACAAAATGACTGGCGCGCTTCGGCCAATTTTCGTACACAATGGTATACCGTTTCCGATAAGCCTTATGTGAGTGGCACCATTGCCTTCGATATTCCTACACTGAGGGGAAAGCTGCCTGAGGGAGATGCCTTGGGTATCGGCGTGCTGGGCCTGTACGACAGATCGGGCACGGGCGGCTATCAAAATACTACAGTGGGCTTGTCTGTAGCCTATCACAAGGCCTTCGGCATGGATAAGCAACATACGCTTTCTTTCGGTGTTCAGGGTTACCTGGTGCAGAAGAGCATTCAATTTGATAAGCTTGTGTTCGGCGACCAGATCAACCCTAGTATGCCGGGTGCACCGCTGGCAGCGGTATCAGCTGAGAATTTTGGTAATGCCGACCTTACTTATCCCGATTTTAACGCCGGTATCATGTACTCAGGCCGTGTAGCAGAAAAGGCAACCTTATATGGCGGTTTTGCCTACTATCATTTTACCCGCCCCGAAGAGCGGTTTTTGAACAGCGGCACCTCGCTCAAGATCAATTCCCGGTATTCGGCACACCTTGGCGGCTCTTTTGATATGAACGAGAATACCGTGATGTACCTGAGCGCCATGTACCAGAAGCAAGGGCCGGCGTCGGAGCTCCTGGTAGGCGGCGCCGTTGGCTTTATAATGAATCCCGGTCATAGCGAGTATATACGCAACACTATCTTTTACCTGGGTGGCTGGTATCGCTATGGCGATGCCGTCGCGCCTTATATCGGCTTCGAATGGTCCCGGATGAAGATCGGCTTCAGCTACGACGTAACGCTCTCCAGCGCGCAGAATATGACCAGCGGTCAGGGCGCTTACGAGATCTCCGTGATCTATAATGGTATCATCAATAAAATTACCCGTAAGAAATACAATTTCGCCTGCCCGAAATTCTAACGCTTTTTATTCCGCTTTATCCCGCTGTGTTGCTATAGCACAGCGGGATTTTTTTTATTGGATAACAGCTCCCGGCAGCGATGCAGCGCCCTTTTTTTGCCACAAAGACACAACGGCCCAAAGAAATACAAGGCATGGTGTCTTTGTGCTTCGTGAGCTATAATAATAGAGCGCCCGGAATAATTCTCTTTGTGGGCTGCGTAAGCTGCGATCAGGATGATAGCATGAGTGCTGCCGGATACGGCTTCTTGTCTTGCAGCGGTACAGTGGTGCCGTGTTTCTTTGTATGCTGGCGTTTTACTGTTACGTTGGCCCAAAGCATAAACATACCATGCTGAGGTTTGCGCAGCAACCGAAGCATCTCAGTCGCTTTATTGATCATCTGCCACGGAGCCTATTTCCATGTAAAAGGGTACAGCCCATTTTTTTACAAAGTCGACGGACAATGGCTCTTTATTTTGATGACGGGGCAGATGATCGAAGATAGCGCTGTGCCGCACGGTCGCTCCGGCTGGATGAAGCTTTGCCATTTCATTCAGATCCATTGTCTTTGTAGCTATTGAATATTTTCTGTTCGTTACTATCGTCTTCCGGAGCATAGGTCTTTACTATTGGCTGTATGCCGCTTTGTTCATAAGGGTTCATGCAAAAGCTGGACCAACCGGATGACCAGATCAGGATCATTTCTTTCCAATAGGGTATATCTTCTTTGGCGCCGCGCCTATAGTCTTCTTCCAGGATTGCCTTTACTTCTGTAATGGTTTCGGTGTACCAGGTCTGATCTTCCTCATCAAATACGGGAACATTGATGTCGAGATGTTCTTCCAGCTCTTTGAGCAGGTAGCCTCTCAGGTCCCAGCCATAAACAATAGTATCAGAGCCCCAGATAGATAATACGGGCCTTGTTTGCAGGCGCATGTCGCTTACGATAAACCGATGTCCTTTAATGGGGATTAATAACGGTGCGCTACGGTACCATGCGTCAAATATTTCTTTTTGCGCTGGTTCGTCGGCTGGTCTGGCGCCCCAGGACCGGAGCCACACCTTATTTGGGCCTATTATGTCCTCCCATATGGTGCGGGAAGGCCAATCCAGCGCTTCCCTTATCGCCGCGTCATCTGCCTGCCAATGGTAGAAAAAGGGTCTTTCTTCGATGAGTACCGGAGCGTCATCATCGAAGGTTTCGGTATACTCGATCTTTTCTTTTCTGTCGATTGCATGCAGGATGCTTAAAAACAATCGGTGCTCCGGCGTGAATTTAATGTCAAATTTGATTTCGATCGCATCGATCTCACCATTGCTCAAGCCCTTCCACCTTGCGCCTCTGATCCAGTCGGCGCATTGATGCATTCCAGGGTCGCCTATTGGCGGGTTCCAAAATGCTTCTGTTCTTTCTTTGACCCAATACAAAAAATCGGTAAGGTCTTCAGGTATGGTGATCATTTCAGCAATATAAGCAGAAATAAGTACACTTTCCTTTACCGCTGTCATGAATCATAATGAGGTCTTATACATTTCTTGCAATCATCAAAAAATGACGTGCTGATAAACCGATGGCAGACCGGACTTTCACCCTTCGACTACGCTCAAGGCGACTATCGATATAAGTACTTGGTTACGTCTCACTACTCAGACTTGCGATCAAAATTTTTGCCGGATGAACGGCGCCGAAGCCCGTCAAAAATTTCCACGAAAATTATCGAGTTCTAAATAGTTATCATTAGCGGCTATGCTCAGAAAGGTTCATGTGTTATGCATTTTGGAGACAGGAAATATTTCGCTCTGTACGGTGCTACCACCTGTTCTTATATTGAAACCTGTAATCGTCTGCGTCGAATAGATAGTTTTTTAAAATCAGCTCAAATACATGGTAGCATTCATCCAGCGTGATCAGAAGCAACTCGATATCGGTGTCTTCCGTTACTATAAATGTTTTGGGCGAAAGGATAAAAGGTCCTGTTTCCTTTGCAATATAGCAATCCCCTTCAATTATACCATCCTTTTCCTGGAGGTCGATGCCCAGGGAAATGCCATACTCCTCGCCCTCGTGATCAGGTGGATAAGCCTCAAGTATATAAGATAAAGAATGATCATAATTGGCAATGGAAGCGCCTACACCTATTGTAGTGGTGCCATGCGAATATTTATTGATAAAGCTTTTTATCCTTGTTGCTGCCGTTTCGTTTTTCTCCTTGATCAAAGAGAAGAGATGATCCGGGATAAGTTGATTCATGTGATCGTATTTTAATTGGTACTGCTGCTCATTATAGCATGGGATCGTATATTAATCCGCCATCTTTATCCACTTATTCGTTCTTACTTTGCGCCTCTTTGTGGCAATAAAAGTATACGCTTTGGATAATACAAAATGCTTTATCGTCTCAATGCACCGCTCCGCCGCCTCGCTGCGAGAAAAATAAACGCGCTTCGGACAATACAAAATACTTCGTTCTATCTTCCTGATGTACTCCGCTACGCTGCCCCGTTGCGGGAAAAAACAGTTCGCTTTAAACACCGTTGTGTGAACGCTAAAGATCTGAAAATGCCCAGGCGCTTTGGTAAGCATCGATCTGTTCGGCATAGGAAATCAGGTCGGCATAGAACGGCAGGATCGATAGGGTAGCGCTGTCGCCAATCATTACCAGCTTTTTGCGGGCCCGGGTCATGGCCACATTCATACGTCTTGTGTCGGCAAGGAAGCCGATCGCATTGTCCGTATTGCTGCGGGTCATACTGATATACACAATATCGCGTTCCTGTCCCTGGAAGCTGTCCACCGTATTGACGGAAAGCCTTTCGCCCAGCGATACCAGCGCAGGATAATGCTGCTGCAGCTCCCGCAATTGCTCAATCTGTTGCCGGTAAGGGGCGATCACCGCGATAGATGGAAATTGATCTGCCGGGTAGTAAGCATGCAATTGCTCCACGAGCTGCGACAGGTGCTTGAGGGTAAAGGCCGCCTCTTCCGGATTGGACAGGCTCGTGCCTTCGGCTTTTTCTTCAAAGCCGCAGCCGGCGGTGTCGACAAAGGCCAGGGGCAAAGCATCGCCTTCGAGCAGATGCCCGGCCACCGACGCATGTGCTTTCAGACGGTCGCCATAAAACACCTGGGCCGAATAGCCCATAATGCTGGCGTGCATACGGTACTGTTCTTCCAGCATCGTCACCGCTTCGGGATAGTGCTGCACGCAGCGCTCCATCAGGGTTTCGTTGAGTCCCTGCTTTCCGGCTTCTATCGATTTGATGGTAGGCGGCAGCTGGAAATGATCACCGGCCATCACCAGTTTTTCCGCCTTGAGTATGGGTATCCAGCAGGCAGGCTCCAATGCCTGTCCTGCTTCGTCGATCACGACGGTATGATAGCGCAGGTTGCGGATCGAATAGTGATTGGCGCCTACCAGCGTGGCGGTGATCACCTGTGCCCGGGCAATAAGACTATCGTAGATGTATTGCTCGGTCTGCTCCACTTCTTTCATGATCTTGCGGGCCTCATCGAATAAGGCTTTCCGCTGCTCCCGCTCGGCCTTTCCGAATTGCCGCTTGTATTTATGCGCCATATCGCGAAAGGCATTGGCTTGCTTCTTTAGCTTTTTAATGTCTTTCATGCGGCTGTCTTCGGCGGCCTGGCTATCGAGCGTAAGGCTGAGCAGGCGAGGCGAAATGCGGGCGGGATTACCGGCACGCAGCACTTTCAGCCCTTCATCGGCCAGCTTTTCGCTCAGCAGGTCTACGGCAGCATTGCTGGGCGCCACGACCAGGATCTGCTTTTGATCCCGGGCATGCAGCGCTTTGATCGCCTGTACGAGTGTGGTAGTCTTGCCCGTACCTGGGGGGCCGTGAACGATGGCCAGGTCCTGCGCCGATAGGATTTTCTGCAAGGCTTCCTGCTGAGACGGATTCAGGCGCTGATTAGGTGCTACGGCCAGGTCTTCTGACCAGGCCGGCGCTTTCTGGCCCGTGAGCACCTGTACCAGTTTACCTTCTTTGGGGTTGCCGGCCAGGGCTTCCGCCTGCTTTAGCGCCTGCTCCATCTCCTCGTAGCTGTTGTCGTCGAAGAGCAGATCAATACCCAGTTTGCCGTTACGGCTCCAATCGGGGAGCTCGTCGGTACGCAAGGCTATTTTGAGGCGGTTGCCATTGAGAAAGGTGATGGTGCCCTCTTCCCGGTCCCGTTGCGGGTCATGGTTGGAAAACAATACTACGGGCATACCGCTGCGCAGCTGGTGGCTGATATCGGTATGGGTGGTCCGTTCTACTTCTACGGTAAGGTAATCGCCGCGACCCAGCTCGGTATCGCGTATGGCTATCGGGTACCAGGTAATGCCGTTATTACGCCGCTCAGCAGCAGAAGCGGTGGCCGTGAGCTTCAGGTAAGCCTGCCGGTCTTCATCCTGTTCCAGCTGCAGCAAGGCGCGAAGCCTTTTGAAATAATCCATACGCAAAGGTAACCGGCAATTCTGTAACTTGCAGTATGTCGAAAAGTGGTTATGCAGATATGCCGCTGCATTACGGGAAGGTGCCGCAATGGCTGGCCGTGAGGATGAGCCGTTTGGGCGGTGCGATATCGGAGGCGATCGTGATGGAGTATGGGCGAAGTGCCTTGTTGAGCCGATTAAGCGATCCCTTCTGGTTCCAGTCGCTGGGTTGTGTGCTGGGTATGGATTGGCATTCTTCGGGCATCACCACTTCAGTAATGGGCGCGCTGAAAGGTGCGCTCAATAAGCGTTCTGCCGAGCTGGGCATTTATATTTGCGGCGGACGGGGCAAATACTCTCTGCAAACGCCTACCGAACTGGCGGCCATCGGAGAGCGTACCGGCCTCGATGCCCACAAGCTGGTACAGGCCAGCAAGCTCTCGGCCAAAGTCGACAATACGGCCATCCAGGATGGTTTTCAGCTCTACTTGCATTCCTTTATCCTTACGGGCGATGGCGAATGGGCCGTGGTACAGCAAGGTATGAATACCGGCAACCGCCTGGCCAGGCGTTATCACTGGCATTCACCTTCAGTGCAATCTTTTACGGAAGCGCCGCATCAGGGCATCTATGGTATCAATCAAGGCACAATTCTTAATCTTACAGATATTGAAGCCACACAGGCAAAGACGGCGATCGTAGGGCTAACGCAGGAAACACCGGATAAGGTGGTCGAAGAGATCAGGCGCCTGGTCATGCCGGCACATCATGATGTCCGTGGGAAAGACGTGGACATGAAGCGGCTGGGTACCGTATTAGCATTGGCTCATGAGCAAGGTGTGCAGGATTTTGAATCGCTGCTGCTGCTTCAAGGTGTCGGCCCGCGCACACTGCAATCGCTGGCCCTGGTAAGTGAAGTGATCCATGGTGCGCCCGTCCGTTTTCGCGATCCGGCGCGGTTCTCCTTTGCCCACGGTGGTAAGGATGGCCATCCCTTTCCTGTTCCCGAAAAGGTATACGACGAGACGATCACCTTGCTGGAGACCGGCATTCGCAAGGCGAAAATCGGTGAGCCGGAACGGCAGGAAGCGCTGAAAAGCCTGAGTAAGACAGCCGCCGCGCTGGAACAGCAATTCGAGCCTAACGACCGTTTTGACGATTGGGTTGCGGAGGAACGCCGGCAAAGCTGGCTATATGGTGGCCGCACTGTGCAAGGCAGGGCCAAGTCGCCTGATAGCAGGGCGCAGCAGCTGGAACTGTTCTGATCAGAGATACCAATGCACCGATCCGCGTAGTTGTAGCATGCCTTTCTCACCCGGTGTCGCAGGCTTCCCCGAAAATACCTGTACCTGTTGGCCCATTGCTTCCACCGTGATCTCATACCAGCTGCCTTTGAACCGCGATTGCACTACCGTAGCCGGCACTCCTTTGGCCTTGCCTCCGGACAGTTGCAACTGTTCGGGCCGTAGAAAAAGTAGTTTGCCCTTTGGTACCGGCGCCACGGATAAAGCCCCCGCTAATGCTTCTTGCAGTAGGTTATAAGAGCCAAGCAGGGCGGCCGTGTATCTTTCTTCCGGCTTGCTGTATACCACCTCCGGCGTTCCCTGCTGTACGATCCTTCCCTCTTTCATGATGATCAATTCATCGGCCCAGGGCAAGAGATCGGCGGGATCGTGCGAGGCGACAATATAGCTTAGCCCCTTTTCCCGGCCGAGTTCCTGCAGCACTTCTTTGAGTATCCCTTTATGGATGAGGTCAAGATTGGAAAACGGCTCATCCAGCAGCAGCAATCGTGGGCCTGTAAGCAGCAGCCTGGCCAGGGCAATGCGCTGCTGTTCGCCGCCCGATAGCTCGCTGGTCTTTCTCTTGAGCAGGTGGCTTACCCGGCAAAGGTCCAGCAGGTGCTCCGCTTCGCCGGGTGGCAGGTTATCGGCATAAGCCAGCAGCTCTTCCATACGGTAATGGTTGCGCAGCTCGTAATGCTGGGAAAGATAGGCAATGCCCGGCTGGCCGGGTATCAGCCGGTACAGCGGACCTTTTATTTTTACGCCTTCAAAGAAAGCAATGCCCTCGTCCGGCTCTTCCAGGCCGCCGATGATCTGCAGCAAGGTGCTTTTGCCCGAGCCTGTAGCGCCGGCAATACCAATAACTTGTCTGGGTTGTTGGGTAAAACGGATATCATGTAAACTGAAGGTGCCGGCTATGGTCTTGCCAATGCCATCTACCTGCAAGAGGGGTCTCATATGGGTATAAGAAAAGAAGGCAAGATAGCAAAAGCCGGGAAGCTGTCCAAAAGCAAAGCCGGGCCTGGCCTTAAGGAATCAGGGCGGCGGCATCCTTATCGGTAAACCATGCGATCCGTTCTTTCCGGATCAGTTGGGCAGGGTATTGATCGCTATCGGGAACCGGGTTGAAAGTATGCTGCATCGCTGCTGCTTTCTCTGCGCCGAATACAAGGAAGGCAATATTACGGGCCTGGTTGATGAGTGGTGCATTGAGGGTAATGCGCCAGCCGCTTGCATCGCCGGTCCATACCGCCTTTACGCCGGCTTGTGTATCTTTCAGGACTTCTGTATACGGAAAAAGGGAAGCGGTATGGGCATTGTCGCCCAGACCCAGCAATATCAGGTCGAAGCGGATCTCATGGCTGAGAAAAAAATCGTCCATTTGTTGCTGATAGGCCCGGGCGGCGGCTTCCGGCGCCAAAGCCGTATTAACGGGAAACGCATGGTTGCCCGGAATAGAGAGCGGTTCCAATAACGATACCTGGGCCATACGGTAATTGCTTTCGGGAGCAGTATGTGGCACATAGCGTTCGTCGCCGAAGAAAAAATAAACCTTCTGCCAGTCGCTTACTTTTTGCCGGTAAACGCCCGCAAGCAGCCCGTACAAAGCTTCCGGGGTATGCCCGCCGGCTAAAGCTACCGTAAAGCGGTTGCGCTCTTCGATGGCATCGTTGGCTAGCTGTACAAAGTACCGGGCAAGCATGTCGAGCGCCTCCTGTCGGGTATCGAAAATATTGAGCGTCATGGTTTAGGTTTGATTTACGCTCTAAAGATACTCATTTCTGCTTTGCTTTCGAAGGCAGGGAAAACCAATGAAATCCGTCCCGCGCGATAAGTGCCTCTGCGGCCTCGGGTCCCCAGGAGTCGGCGGCATAGTTGGGAAAATTGATACTCTTGCGGCCCTGCCAGTTGCTAAGAATAGGCATGATCAGTTCCCAGGCGGCCTCCACCTGGTCGCCGCGCATGAATAAGGTCTGATCGCCCAACATGGTATCCAGCAGCAGGGTTTCGTAAGCTTCGGGAGAAGGTGTGGTATAAGTGCCATTGTAATCAAATACCATATCCACCGTATTGAGCAGCATATCGAGGCCGGGACGTTTGGCCTGCAACTGGAGCCGGATGCTCATTTCCGGCTGAATGTTGATCACCAGCCGGTTTTGCTGCCAGCTTTCAATAGTCTCTGAAGGAAATACCTTATGCGGCACATCTTTGAATTGTATCGAGATCACCGATGCGGACTGATGCAATCTTTTTCCAGAGCGGACGTAAAAAGGCACATCCTGCCAGCGCCAGTTGTCGATGAAAAATTTGATAGCGGCAAAGGTCTCTGTATTCGAATCGGGATCTACTTTCGGTTCCTCGCGATAGCCGGCCACTTCTTTGCCTTGCATCCATCCGCCGGAATATTGGCCCCTGACCGTATTCATACGTACCTCCTCGGGTGTAAAGGTGCGCATGGCACGCAATACGCCTACTTTCCGGTCGCGCACTTCGTCGGCATTGAAATTAATAGGTGGCTCCATCGCTATCAGGCATAGCAATTGCAACAGGTGGTTCTGGATCATATCGCGCAATGCGCCGGAGTGGTCGTAATAATCCCCGCGCTCTTCCACGCCCAGCTGCTCGGTTACCGAGATCTGCACATGATCGATATAATTACGGTTCCATATGGGCTCCAGGATGCTGTTGGCAAACCGGAAGGCCATAATGTTCTGCACCGTTTCTTTGCCCAGGTAATGATCGATGCGATAAATCTGCCGCTCGCTGAACATACCCCGCAGCAACTGGTTGAGGGATTGCGCCGTCTCCAGATCGTGCCCGAAGGGCTTTTCGAGCACAATACGCACTTTGTCTTTTTCTGCCGCCAGGCCAGCCTTATGGATATTAGTGGCGATTACTTCGAAAAAAGAAGGGGATACGGCCAGGTAATAGATCACGTTGGCCTTCACCTGCCATTCGTTATTGAGCTGCTCGATACGATCGTCAAACTGCTTATAAGCTACTGCATCTTTTGCATCGGCTACCTGGAAAAAAATGTGCTTGCGAAAAGCATCCCATTGGGCCTTCTTCGTTTTGCCGCTACGGGAGAACTGGTCGACACTTCCCTGTAGTGTGGCGGCAAAGTCATCGTCGCTGAGTTCCGTACGGCCGGTACCGATGATGGCGAAGTGCTCCGGCAGCCAACCGTCGAGAAACAGGTTGTACAGGGCGGGAGCCAGCTTGCGCTGATTAAGATCGCCCGTGGCGCCGAAGATCACGAAGATCACAGGTTCACATCGCAGGCTGGTATTCATAAGCAATATCGTTTTGAATAAAGATTGAATATTAAAGCGCTAAACGGCTAATAGTGGGATCGTTGCTATCCCTGGCTCCATTGCGTATGAAAGACGCCTTCACTGCCGACTTTTTCATAAGTATGTGCACCAAAGTAGTCGCGTTGCGCCTGTATCAGGTTAGTAGGCATGTGCGCGCTACTGATACTATCCAGGTAGCTTAACGAAGCGGCATAAGCCGGCATCGCCAGGCCGGAAGCAATCGCCTCGCCCAATATCTTTCGCCATCCGGGTACTGCTTCGGTTACCTGGGCTGCTACAGCCGTATCGGCCAGCAATAACGGCAACTGAGCATCCTTGGTAAAAGCCGCGTAGATATCTTGCAGAAATGCCGACCGGATGATGCAGCCGCCACGCCATATCCTGGCAATAGCCGCAAGGTCGAGCTCGTAGCCGAAGGCATCCGAACCCTTTGCCAGCAAATGCAGGCCTTGCGTATAGGCCATCACCATGCTGCCAAAGAAGGCCTGTTCGAGCTGTGCCAGCTGCGCTTCCCGGTTGTCTCCGGCCGGTCTTCCGGCATTGGCGAAGCTGGCGGATAGTTGTTCCCGTAGGGATTTGTATTTGCTCAGGTCCCGCATGGATACGGCGATATCGATGGTCGGTATGGGCGCCTCAAGGTCCATGGCGATCTGCGAGGTCCATTTACCGGTACCTTTGGCCCTGGCCTCGTCCCTGATATCATCGAGCAGCAAATGGTCTGCGCCCTTTTCCCGGTAGCTGAAAATCGACGCCGTGATCTCCAGCAGGAATGATTGCAATCTTCCCCGGTTCCATTCGCCAAATACATTGCCTATGGCTTCGTTGTCCATACCCAGGCCTTGTTTCATGAAGGCATAGGTCTCTGCGATCAGCTGCATGAGTCCGTATTCGATGCCGTTGTGTACCATTTTGACGAAATGGCCGGCGGCTCCCGGACCAATGTATGTTACGCAGGGTTCATGATCTACCTTGGCAGCTATGGCCTCAAGTATCGGCTGCATCACACGATAGGCTTCCTTATCGCCGCCCGGCATCATGCTGGGCCCTCTTCTGGCGCCTTCTTCACCGCCCGATATGCCCATGCCGAAGAAATGCAGCCCCTGTGGTTCCAGTGCCGCTACCCGTCGCTCTGTATCTTTAAAATAAGAATTACCGCCATCGATCAGGATATCGCCTTTGCTGAGCAGCGGCTGTAGTTCGGCGATCACCTCATCGACGATCTTACCTGCCGGCACCAGCATCATAATGGCCCTGGGTTGTTTGAGGCTATCCAGAAAAGCCTGCAGGTCGCTAAAGCCTTTGACCGCGGTTCCGTTGGCTTCCTGCTCCAGCAGGCGGCCCTTATCGCCATCTTTGTCGTAGCCGGCTCCTCTCACACCGTGGTCGGCCATATTCAGGAGCAGGTTGCGCCCCATGGTACCCAGGCCTATCATTCCAAAATCATATTGATCTGTAAGCATGATTATTTGTTATTTTCTTTTTTGAATTGTTCCAGGATATTCCTGGTGGTAAGGAAATCGGTATGATGATAAGCCCGGATGTGCAGCTGCTGTGCCGCATGAACCAACATAGGCCGGTCATCAAAATAAATACATTGCTCCGGTTGGGCCATAGCAATACCCATAGCCAGTTGAAATATTCTCGGGTCGGGTTTGCGCAGCTGTACTTCACAGGACGAAATAAAGGCGTCGAAACAATCGTGCAATCCGAAGGCCGCCACACGATAGTCATTCAGTTCTTTGCCTTCGTTATTGATGGCAATAATACGGGCGCCGCAATCTTTTTTCCATTCTTTAAGCCAGGACAATATTTCCGGAAAGGGTTGCGAGCAAGCAAACAGGAATTCTTTGAATGCTTCTCTGGTAAAAGGCCTGCTGGTATGAAAGACAACCGTATCGAGATATTGATCCAATGTAATGCTGCCGATCTCATAGACATTGAACACGAAATTGTGCAGGGTATTAAGCTCGTCGTAATCTAGCCCGAACCGGGCGGCTGCTTCCTTCCTGGAGTCGCTTCCCCAGCCATTGGTGAGCAGCACACCGCCAATGTCGAGAAATATTGTTTTTGCGCTGGCCTTGCTCATAAACCGGAATTGTTTTCTACCCGTTGTATCTTTTCGAGCCGGCGCCGGTGCCTTTCTGCGCCGCTGAATTGTGCATTAATAAAGGTGCCGACCAGCTCCAGAGCGGCGCTTTCGCCGGTCACTCGTCCGCCCAGGCAGAGCAGATTGAGATCGTCGTCTTCTACCCCCTGGTGCGCCGAGAAATGTTCGGCAACCAGAGATGCCCGTACGCCTGCTACCTTATTGGCGGCTATGGCCGCGCCTACACCGCTGCCGCAAATGGCGATGCCACGTTCTACAGTCGTATCGGCTACCGCCCGTGCCAGAGGAAGTACAAAATCGGGATAATCGTCGTCCCGGTCCAGGGTATGAGCGCCGAAATCGCTGAGCTCGTGCCCCTGTGCTTCAAGCTGGTTGCGGATGATCTCTTTCAATGCATAGCCGCCGTGATCGGCGGCAATCCCTATCTTCATATAAATCGGTATAAGCTTACAATAATGCTTTGGCTTTGGCATACAGATTTTCTACGGTAAAACCGAATTCCTTGAACAGGTCTGGGGCCGGCGCCGATTCTCCAAAAGTCGTCATACCATGTATAGTGCCTTCATCGGTAACGTACTGGCGCCATCCCAGTGGCGAACCTGCTTCGATGGCCAGGCGTTTCCTGATGGCAGGGGGGAATACCTTTTCTTTATAGGCCTTGTCCTGCTGTTCAAATAGTTCCCAGGAAGGCATGCTGACTACGCGTACGGCGATCCCTTCCTCCTGCAGCTTTGCCCGTACCTCGAGTGCCAGCGACACTTCTGAACCGGTAGCGATAAGGATAAGCTGTGTTTCGCCTTCTGCTTCAGCTAAAACATAAGCGCCTTTTGTCAGCCCTTCGGCAGCGGCATAATGTTCCTGGTCGAGTACGGGGAGACCCTGACGGGTAAGCACCAGCGCTACCGGTCCGCTCAGGTGTTCCAGGGCAACGCGCCAGGCGACGCTGGTCTCATTGGCATCGGCCGGCCGGATAACGGTCAGGTTGGGGATTGCTCTCAGCGAAATAAGTTGTTCTACCGGTTGGTGCGTAGTGCCATCCTCGCCCAGGCCAATGCTGTCGTGGGTAAACACATAGATCGTGCGCAACTTCATAATCGCCGCCAGCCGTATAGGTGGCCGCATATATTCGGAAAAGATAAGGAAAGTAGCGCCATAGGGAATAATGCCCGGGGTCAGCGCCATACCATTCAATACCGCTCCCATGGCATGCTCACGTATGCCGAAGTGGAAATTGCGGCCGGTACGGTCTTCGGGACCAAAGGAGCTGTATTGTTTCAGATTGGTCTCGGTAGATGGCGCCAGGTCGGCGGCGCCACCGATAAGGCCAGGGAGATCGGCCGCTATGGCATTCAGTACCTGGCCGGAGGCCTGGCGGGTGGCGATCTTTTTATCGCCGGGTGCAAAGACCGGAAGCTTCTTTTTCCAGCCATCAGGTAGCTTATGGGCTGCCGAACGTTCCCAGGCGGCGGCCAGATCGGGATATTCCTTACGGTATTTTTCAAATTGCTCCTGCCATTGTGTTTCCTGCTGTGTTCCTTTTTTACCGATATCACGGTAGTATTGCTGTACATCGTCCGGTATGAAGAAATGCTGATCGGGATCGAAGCCCAGGAAGGTTTTCACCGCCCTTACTTCTTCTTCGCCCAGGGGAGAGCCGTGCGCGCCGGCGGTATCTACCTTGTTGGGGCTGCCGTAGGCGATCTGCGTCCTGACCTTGATGAGGGACGGACGTTGTGTTTCCCCTTTGGCATTGCGGATTGCCATGGCCAGCGCGTCGATGTCGTTGCCATCTTCCACGACCTGCACATGCCAGTGATAAGCCTCAAAGCGTTTGGCTACATCTTCGTTGAAGGCAATATCGGTGCTGCCTTCAATGGAAATATGGTTATCGTCGTAGAGGTAGATGATATTGCCCAGTTCGAGGTGACCGGCCAGGGATGCCGCCTCGGAGGTAACGCCCTCCATCATGTCGCCGTCGCTGCAAATGGCATAAATATGGTAATCGAATATAGAATAACCCGGTTTGTTATAGGTTGCGGCCAGGTGTTTTTGCGCGATAGCCATGCCTACGCCATTAGCGAAGCCTTGCCCCAATGGTCCTGTAGTGACGTCGATGCCAGGCGCCAGGCCGTATTCCGGGTGGCCGGCAGTCTTGCTGTGCAACTGTCTGAAGTTTTTAATATCGTCGAGAGTGATGTCGTAGCCGGTAAGGTGGAGCAGTGCATATTGCAGCATACAGCCATGTCCCGCTGAAAGAATGAACCGGTCCCGGTTAGGCCACTGTGGGTTGGTGGGATTATACCGCATGAACTGCGACCAGAGCACGTGTCCCATTGGTGCTGCACCCATGGGCATTCCGGGATGACCGGAGTTAGCTTTCTGAACGGCATCAGCGGCTAGTGTGCGTATGGTGTTGATGGCTTTTTGCTCCAGGGCATTGTTGTTTTGACTCATTTCTTTTTCTTTTTTATTGGATCGGGAGAAGGGGAGGGGCTGCTTTTGCCGGGCTGAATACCCGTCCAGAGTCGTGCACCGCCTCTGATGCCGTCCCGGTTGCTGATCATCTGCATGTCGGAGGCCAGCGGGAAACTGATCTTACGTGCGTTCCCGCCGCCAATGTAAAGCGTATCGTAATTGATCACGGTCTTCAGGATGGCCAGCACCCTTATCATGCGCTGGTTCCATTCTTCAGGGCCTATCTTTGCCAGGGCCTTGTCGCCTATATACTGGTCATAGTCCTTCTTACCTGCGACAGGATGATGGGCCAGCTCAAGATGGGGCAGCAGCACGCCGTCGTTGAGCAGCGCCGTTCCAAAGCCGGTACCCAGGGTGATCACCAGCTCAAAGCCTTTGCCCAGTACTACACCCAGTCCCTGCATATCGGCATCGTTGACTACCCGTGCCGGCTTGCCCAGGGCCTTTTCCAGCATGTTCTGGAAGCGAGCGCCGGCCCAGGCTTCAGTGCCCAGGTTAGGTGCAGTCATTACGATACCATTTTTTACATAGCCCGGGAAGCCGGCAGAAATGCAATCGTAAGAGGGAAAATCTACCACCAGCTTTTGTATCGTAGCCAGCAGGTTCTGTGGCGTTGAGGGCATAACGGTTACGGCTTTAACGTAGTCGTGCACGATCTTGCCTTTGTGGTTGAGCAGGGCGGCCTTTATATGAGAGCCGCCGATGTCGATAGAAAGGATCTGTAAATGGTCGGTCTTTTTTCCGGGCATGTGTACTCCAGTTTTTTGAAACCTCGTATGAAGAATTACAGATGGCCGCCAAATAAGTTGTACCCCGCGGCAGCGTAACAAATGATTAATTTCATGATCCGTGATTTGCTTTGCTCCATAAAAATAGCAACCATTGGCGAAATGGTTGCTATCGATATTGTTTATCCGGCACTGTTCCCGGTCACATCAGTCGACGGACATCGGACTGAGGAACAGTTCGGTCTTGAAAGAGAATTTTTCTCCCGAATCGGCAAGAACGGCCCTGACGATCACGGTCACTTTCTTTTTGACTTCTGTATAGTCTTTGATGGGCCACACTTTTTCCACCAGCTCGGCATGAATGCTGGCATCGGGTTGAATGAGCCTGGGTTCGTAGGCCCTGATGCTATTAACCACCGATTGCCGGAACATTTCTTCCCATTGGGAGTCGGTAATGGAATTTTCAAACTCTACATTCCATATCTCATTGCCATAATGGGGGTCGTAACGGTTCTCGCCCAATTTGGTGGTAATGAGCAGCTGGATATGCTGCGCGATATTTTCGCCCATGTTATAGCTGGGTTCCGCATCCTGGCCTTCCATAATGCGGCCGAAATCGAAGGGAAGTTTGTAATACATGGCTAACGCTCGTTGTCAGGGTTTAATGGTTCGGTAATATTCTTTTCGATCGAAGCCTTCAGGATATCGCTTTTACGGTAAATAAAATCCGGCATTTTATCCCGGGGCAATACCAGCTGGGTATTGCCGTCTTTGGCCAGGGCCGATTCAAAACCGGTATTCCATTGGCGCAACTGGGTCTCGGTAAGGTCGAGCTTTTCGGCGATCACATCGAGCCGGAAACTGGCCGTGACGGGTTCGGTAAGCATTCCCTGCATCGCCAGCGTATCGGCCGGCTGTGCGGTATTCTTTGCCTGGCCCGGCTCCGGGATGCGTCCGTCGAGGGCAAAGGAGGACGCCATGAACTTTTTGACATGGGAACGCGTTTCGGCGGGCAGGTATTTCTCAACATCCCAATAGATCGTAGAGCCGCCGGCTTGCCGTATGGCCTGGTCTACGCGGCCCGATCCCGCATTGTAGGCCGCAACCACCAGGTTCCAGTCGTTATATTTCTTATGCAGGAACTTGAGCAGGTTAACCGCTACCCGGGTGCTCTTGATCACATCAAAGCGCTCGTCGAGTGTGTCGCTCACGATAAGCCCCGATCCGCGTGCGGTACCTTCCATCAATTGCCAGGGACCTGCTGCCCCGGCTTGTGAGACCGTGCGGCGTTCCAGATACGACTCTACTACGGCAAGGTTCTTCAATTCTTTAGGAATGCCATTCTTTGCCAGGGATTGATCGAAATAGCTCATCAGTATCTGCTTGTCTTTTTGCAGATTGACCATGCCATGCTGGAACCGGTTCATATAATCCCTGATAAAGACCTTATTGTCGGGTGCGAGTACAGCAGGCTGGGGATTGGGCAGGCTATCGCGTTGCGCCTTCGCCACCAATGGCAGCGCGGGTAAAAGCATCAGGCAAAGCCATTTTTTCATAGTCTTCGTTTTAGGTATGGTTAAAGCGCTCCTGTACGGCCGCCCGGTAGCTTATCTTCGGTAATCAGGTAATATGTTCTGCCATTATTGCTGAACTGGATCTGGTTATTATTGATATTATCACGTAACCATGCTGCCTTGCGGCTGCTTTCTTCCACAAACCGTTGTCCGTCCTGCAGGTTCATGGCATTGGAATGCTTAAAGGCTTTCAGTGAGGTCGACAGCCATACCGGGTCGAGCGAGCGGTATCCGGTCATTACTTCGAGCGCCTCAGAGAAGGTAAGGTCCGAAACCGGTTTGCCCAGCTCTAGCTTCCGTTCTTTGACTGCCTTGGCTACCGCGCCTGTTACCTGGTCGTAAATGGCGTCTTTATTGCGGCCTTTGAAGCTTTTGTTGCCGCCCAGGGTTTGCAGCCTGTTGATCAGCTGCTGGTATTCATCTGCGTTCAGCAGTAAGCCGGTTTTTAAAGAACGGTTGGTATCGTTAACGGCAACACTGGTCCAGGCGGGTATATAAAACGACTGTGTGCGCAGCGAATTGGATCGCATGAACTCGGCGGGAATCGTTTTGCTGGAGTACATGGGGTACTTGAATGCATACTTGCTGTCCACCTTGGTATTGCGGGCGCCTATACCCTGAAAATTGCGGTAGAGCGATTCTTCAATCAGCTTGTTGTCCCGGTTGATCTGCACGATAAGGCTATCCAGATTGGCGGAGAGCAGGGAAGGTCGCATCACTTCGCCCTTGGGTGGAAAGAGCACATAGCCCTGGTGCATAGCCTGGTTGGGATAATTAAGATTGAATACGCCCGAATCGCTGGCGATAAGCGAGAAATCGGAGGAAGATAGCACGCTGGCGGTATAATCTACGAGCTTTTCTTTTTTCAGGTCGGCGATATTGGCAGCCGATTGTACCACCAGGTCCTTGGCTTGCACCACATAGCTATTATAGGCCGGGTCGGAAAGGCTGTGCGACTGGAAAATGAACAGGCGTGCATTTACATAGCTGAGCCTGCTGATCACGTCGCTCCAGTTGCTGCCGCCATCCCGGTTGTTACCGGCTCCGCCAAAAAGAACGATGATATTGCTTTCACCTTTGTTCTTATACAGCATCTCAGAGGCATCGGCCAGGCCGCTGAATACCGCCTGCTCCGAATATTCGTCGTTGCAGCTGAATGCCTGCCGGATATTTGCGGCCCAGAAATCGGTGATGTTCTTGTAATCGGATGTAAGCGGGGCAATGGCATTGCGGCAATCCCTTAGATTGTCCTTATAGACCACACTGCCGATGCGAACCTTCTTAAATAATTTTGAAGTATTGAGCTGCAGCTCGAGGTTTTGTAATATCGAATACAGCTGATTCATGTATTTCGCATTCTCAGCGCCACCGTCGGCCACAAAAACGATGTTCAGGCGGGTATTGTCTTTCAGTATGCGTTTAAATTCGGCATAAGTGATCCGGTTACCGGATACATTGTATACTTCGTTCTTACTGCGGTCCAGGGCGTCGGTCAGCACGGCGGTCTTGATAAGGCTGGTACCGTTGGTTGTCCTGTAAAAGGCGTTGATAGGATACAGATTTTCCAAAAGGCTGTTGTCCTCCTGGCGTTCGTTGTCAGCCAGGATCAAGGGTAGGAGACGCTTTTCCCTGTTGAGAAAAGTCGTGTCGCTGTAAAAGGAAATACCGGCTTCCTGGCTCTTCTTCTCTTTCCCTTTAGCCGGTTGGTCGTTCAGCATGAAGACAGATCGTGTACCCCAAACGCTGATAAGGTCTTTGGATATCCAGCCCGTCTTGGTGACGCCGGCACTATCGGCAAATAGCACCGGTGTGGCGCCTACCAGGTATTCGTTACCGCTGTTCGACTTTTTGTAAATGTAGAAAATGCTTTCCATGCTGCATTTGCTCACTTCATTTTTAAGAAAAGGGCTACCGAAAAGCATTAGTGAATCGCCGGATACATGGTTGGGCAGCAAGCTGAAGGCGTTTTCGCCATCATAAGCCGTAATCGCCTTAACCGGGAACTTCGTTCTGCCGTCGCGCAGCGGGTAGCTCCATAGCAAGAGCTTGTCTTTATGGATCCAGCCCAGGTTGTCGGCGCTGTTCTTCGATATTTTGCGGCCGTTGATCTTCTGACCCGGCTGGTACTGTGCCAGCTCCACGTACTCACCCTTTTTCTTCACTACATAGCAAGGCTGCATGAATTTCAGCGTCTTGAAAGGTGCATCGCCGCCGGGACTTTTATAAGTCGTATTGTTGGATTGGTCGGAATAAACGATCCAGGCATCTTTACTTATGGGTAAGCCGTCGCTGAGGTTGCGGTCGGCATCCTGGAGGTTATAGGCCCCGCTTCCGGGGTTCTTCATAACCATGTAGTTCTTGTTGAACAGGCCAAACTGTGCCTGGCTGCAAAGAGGGATCGCTGCGCTGATCAGGGTAAATACGGTGATGGCAAAGGCTCTCATCAGTTATGTTGTTTTCGTTTCGTGAATGTTTGGATTTATGCTGCCAGGGCGGCGGATTACAGTTTTTTGTCTGTTTTTACTTCTGCCATCTTGATACAATGGATATCGTTATCGGGTACGAGCTTCACGCTTTGGATCAGGATATTTTTGGCAAATTGCAGGTTGAGACAATAGGTATTGAAGTCATTGATCTTTTGGTCGTTGATCTTCATTACGGCTTTTTCGTTGCCGCAGAGATATCTCCTGAGCAGGTAATAGTAATGCTGGTCAAAATCGCCTCCGTCGGCGATTTGCTGCAGATGATATTTGAAATCGTTCTCATACTGCTGATAGATCGCATCGAGATTGGCCAGGCTGTCCCGTTCTGCTTTATAAGAGGGGACAATGGTGATCTTATGGGTTACCGGGTATTCCGTACTACGTGTTTTCAGTCGTACTACAAACTCCCCGTCGCTGGGATAAGCATACTGTACCATATCGCTGGTGGTGCTTACAGGGCTGCTGCCATCACCAAAGTCCCAGACAAATTCTGTAGCGCCCTGGCCCTTGGCGCGAAATACGATGTTCTCGCCCTGCATTGCCAGCTCCTTGGCGTCAATAGTAATGAGGGAATCGGTCAA
The DNA here is from genome assembly GCF_003545715.1 of Taibaiella koreensis. Lineage (GTDB taxonomy): Bacteria > Bacteroidota > Bacteroidia > Chitinophagales > Chitinophagaceae > Taibaiella > Taibaiella koreensis. The sequence goes on along the minus strand of NZ_QVNU01000004.1, from coordinate 451,235 downwards.
GCTAAAAGTAGGCGCTGTTCCTGTTACAGAAACAAAAAAAGTGTCGGTGAATTTATTGTTGACGGTAAGAACAACTGTATAATTGCCGGGAGCATTGTATTTATGGCGGCCGGCGGGCGTAAAGGACTGGGTACCATCGCCGAAGACCCACCGGTACTGTCGACCGAAATCGGACGAATCGCTATAATAAATACTGTCGGAGACGTCGACCACACGCGGGTATACGCCCGATTTCAGGTTTCCTTTGGTAGGCAGCAAGGAGCGGATGCCGAAAATGGCAAGAACGACAAGCGCGGCAACAAGCAGGGTAATGCCTACAATTTTACTGGTGTTTTTGTTCCACAACATAGGGGTAGATTTTGTTTCTGGTTTTATCGGCCGGACTGTGCAGCCCGGATCTGGTTCATATATTGCTCGTTTTGCTGGTAACCGATACGGCAATCGCTCAGCTGCTTTTCGAAAAGCTGAATATTCTCCGATTTTTTGCGCAGGATCTTTGCGTTCTGAAAGTGGTTGTTCAGATACTTTGCCATCTGGTAAAAGCCGTAAGTGCGCATATCACGGTTGGGCAGACCATCATTCAGGCTGTTGAGGTAATTGATCCGCTGCTCGATGTCTGCCTCGACAATCTGGTTACCAGGATTGCTTTTCAGCGCTGTCACCTTTTGCATCACCGTATCATAGATCTGCAGCGCCTCGATCTGCCGGGCCTCGAATATTTTGGCCTGGTTCAATTGTTCTCTTTCCTGGTTGGAAATGGAAGAGAAAGGGTTGGGTACACCCAGGAAAATGATCCAGCTAAAGATGGCAGCAGAGCCGATATACAGGGCGATCAGATACCACAGGTAATGCCGTTTTTCCTTGCGGCTCATTTTTATCGTTTCTTCCATAACTATTGGCGTGAGGTTCTGATGAGTGACTTACTGAGGGATTTGTTCCTGACCTTACAGTCTTCAATATCGCTGCGCAGATCTTCGATATTGTTCTTAAGCTTGATGATGGTATCCTGTAGCAGGATCTGCTCGTCCAGGTGATTGATTAGCCGGGTATAGCCGCTGAACCGGGTAGCGCTGTCGGAGCCGATCAATTGTCTCACGCTTCCCCTTTGCTCCCGGATATAGGCCTCGAGGAAAATATAATTGTATTTGTCGTTCCGGTCCAGGTCCAGCATCAGCTTGTACAGGGAATCGATCCGGGGCTGCAGAGCAATCTGCTTATTCATCGCAGAACGGTTCTCCTGGATCTTGGCAATATAATCTTCGCTTTCTTTTTGCGCCGACCATATGAAGAAGTAAACAATGATGAGGGTGCTGAGCAACAATATTCCGAAAAGGGTCCAGAAGCGGGCCGATGTACTTCTGATCTCAGCTTTATTTAACGCGATCATGTATATTTTATTCGTTTGATGCCTGGTGATCTTTCCCAAACATTTCTTTTGTAAAAAGGTTTGTAAGTTGTTGACAATTAGTCATGTTTATTTTTTCGTGATATACCTTTTGATGTTGTTTGATTAATTAATGTCAATAATTATATATAGCTATAGTATGTTATTTAAAAAAGGATGATCAATATCTGTTTTGAGCTGTATCTATACCTTTTCAAGGTAGTTTCAGGGACAAAACTAATAGCAAATCGGCTTTAAAATCAAGTTAACTTAAATATAACAACTATTCGATATTGGTCTGGACCTCGGTTTTAGGTCAATTTGTTAATGAAATAATTTTTAAATAGATCAATATATCAAACGTTTATTTTCCTTTTTTTCATAGTGAAATAATTGGTGTAAATTTGTTTATTGACTATTTTCAGATTCATGAAAGCCTAAATTGTTAAAATTTGGTTGCTATTGGGACACGTTTATTATCAATAAATTAACGCATGACACAATTCACGCTCATTATTTTTGTCTGCAGTTTAAAGAGTTATTTACGAGGAGGTTTCCAGGATATTTTTGCCCTTCCGTCGAACAATTTTTACACTTCAATGGTTTTCCTTCAGAAAAATTAACATTAGAAGTTATTTTTAACTTTTAGTTGCGGTAGATTTTGCCGATAAGTAAACCCTATAAAAACTGACAAAGAGGCATGAATTCTGTGTACATTAACGAAGGCGTTCACGCTGTTTTCCATATCGCCAAGGCATTTGCCCGGGAAAACTATAATGAAAAGTTCGGTGCGCCGCATCTGCTGCGTGCCCTGATGCATAAAGATTCCGGCCTTACAGGCTTCCTGGAATCGACAGGTAAAGACGTTGCCTACCTGAGAGACTGGGCCGAAATACGGATAGACGAGTATCCCAAGACCAGTGTGCTGCCCGATGATCCCGCACCCGACGATGCGATCGACGCCGTTCTCGAGGAGGCCGACGATATACGGCTCAAATTCGGTTATGACGAAGTATCGGCCTTGTGCCTGCTGGCGGCCCTGGTAAAGCCCAGGATCGGCTTTAGCCCCGAGCAACTGAAATCGTTACCGCTGCGCGAGGCCGATTTTATGTCGTTGTACCACGTTTCAACGGGTGTTCCAGGTATACCATCGCCGGGCGCCGGCCTGCCGCAGCACGATGGCACGATCACCGGCACCACCAATATAAGGCAGTATTGCAAAGACAAAACGCAAATGGCCAGGGAAGGAAAGCTCGACCCCATTATCGGCCGTGAGGGCGAGACCCGGCAAATGATCGAGATACTGGGACGCCGGAGCAAACCCAATGTGATCATAGCCGGAGAACCCGGCGTGGGTAAAACGGCTTTGCTCGACGGCTTTGCCCTGGCTATCGTGAACCAGCAAGTACCCTTGCACTTGCAGCAAGCCGTACTGCTGGAGCTGGACCTGGGCGCGCTTATGGCGGGCGCCTCGTATAAAGGCGAGGTGGAAGACCGGGTAAAGAAGATCATTGCCGAGCTGAAGCAGTTTGATAAAGCAATCCTGTTTGTCGATGAGATGCATGTGATGCTGGACGCCAAAGGGCCTATGGGTAGCGGTGTGGGAAACCTGCTGAAGCCGGAGCTGGCCAGGGGAGAAATTACCGTGATCGGCGCGACCACACTGGATGAATACCGGAAGATCATTGAGCCCGAGCAGGCCTTCAACCGTCGCTTTGAGCTGCTACAGATCGCCGAACCCGATCTGCAGGCTTCGGAAAAAATGGTAAAGCTGCTGGTGCCGCACTACGAAAGCCATCATCAGGTAAGCGTACAGCCCGCTGCGATACCGGAATGTGTGCGCCTGGCCAAGCGCTATATCAAAGACAAACGCCTGCCCGATGCCGCGCTCGACCTGCTCGACCGTACCATGGCAGCGATCCGTATGATGGACGAAACTTCGGAGCAGGAGCTGGCCACAGCGGAAATACAATATGATGAGCTGAAACATGACGATCAGCTTTCGGAAAAGGATAAGCTTGCAGAACTGGTTTGGTTTCACCGCATGCTCAAAAGCCGGATGAGCCCCATTTTGCTGGGCGCCCTGATTGATGAGACCGAAGTGGAGAAGATCGACACTGTTGCCGATTTCATTGCCTACCTCGACCGTATGCTGCAGGGGCTGAAAGAGCTGTCGTTGCAGAAAAAGGAAAGCGTAGGTCCGCTTGAGGTAGCCGCCGTGGTAGCCAGTAAAACCAATATTCCTATTGGCAAGATACAAACGCAGGAGCGGGAAAAGCTCCTGAACATGGAGGATTATCTCAAACGCCGTATGGTAGGGCAGGAGCATGCGCTTAAAGTGATCAGCGAGGCTATTGTAGAAAGCCGTAGCGGGATCAATAAGGCGGGGCAGCCCATTGGTTCCTTCTTCCTGCTGGGCCCTACCGGTACCGGTAAAACGGAGTTGGCCAAGTCGATAGCCGAGCTGCTGTTCAACGATGAAAAGGCAATGATCCGCTTCGATATGTCGGAATTCAAGGAAGAGCATTCAGCAGCTTTGCTGTATGGCGCGCCTCCGGGCTATGTAGGCTATGAGGAGGGAGGCATGCTGGTCAATAAGATCAGACAGCAGCCCTATTCTGTTGTCCTTTTTGATGAGATTGAAAAGGCACACCAATCGGTGTTCGATGTATTCCTGCAGATCATGGACGAAGGGCATATTCACGATAAACTGGGCAAGGAAGGTGACTTCAGCAATGCGCTTATTTTGTTCACCTCCAATATCGGCAGCGATTTTATCATCGACCGTTTCAACGAAGGAAAGATACCGGCGTCCAATGAGTTGATGGAACGGATGAGCGGCAAGTTCCGCCCCGAATTCCTGGCGCGTATCACGGAGATCATTCCCTTCGGCCCCATTACGGAAGAGATGGCCGTGCAGATCTTCAGCATCCAGCTGCGTAGCCTGGAAGAGGTGCTCCGGAAAAAGAACATCCAGCTGGTAATTGGCGACGATACCCGGAAAATGCTGGCCCTGAGCGGCTTTACACCGAAGTACGGCGCGCGGCAGATCGGCGGTACCATAAGGCAGCAGATTCGCCGGCCCATATCGCGTATGATCGTAGGCGGCGAGGTAAAGGCAGGCAATACCTTGCGATTAAGCCACGATGAGGCACAGCAGCTGGTATGGCAAGTGGACTGATAAAGTTTTGTTAGCATGCTTCGCCGGCCAAATAAAATAAATATCTATTGTATTCGTAATCAATATAGGTAACCGGCCGGGTGGGGCGTTGCCTTTCGTTAGGAAATTTTTAGTCTTTGCGGTAGCGGGTTTGCGCTTATCTTAATATACTGAAACATAAGATTATCATGACGTTCTGGGACCGGATCAAACATTTTTTTCGTTCCGGCAGCTTTGGTGCGAAAAGCGATGGGAACAACATTACAAATGAAATACAAACTACATCATCAATAAAAACAGATAACATGGCAATGTTCAATTATGAAGTCGGAGGCAATGAAGTTAAAGTAGATGCCAATGAGGCGATCAATGAGATCCAGGCGAATAAGACCATGCTGGTATCGCAGCTCACTGCCGATGAGCCCATCCAGCCCGAAACCGTAGGAGGTCTTAAGACGCTTGAAGATGTCTTCCGTCATTTCAAACCCTCTATCGAAGTGGAAATGCAGACCGCGCAGGGCGAAGCGATCAGGGAAACGATGAAGTTCGGTAAGCTGGATGATTTTACCCCTAAAGGCATTACCCGCCAGAGTGCTTTTCTCAACACGCTGAAAATACAGCAGGAGCAATATACCAAGATCATGAAGCAGCTGAAATCCAATAAAGTGCTGCAAACTATGCTGGCTAATGCAGAAACAAAAGAGGCGATCGTGAACGCCCTGCGGCAGGTTGCCGGTGAGCTGGAAGCTTCGGCTGAAGCATAAGCCTGGTCAATAACCCGGAACCCTAAACTATTCTTTTAAATTAATTGTGTTATGTCTTCTACCAATCCACTGGAAACAAACCAGGTAGCCCAAAAACAGTTTGCACCTGCAGAAGAGCAGAGCCTGCAGCAATCCATACAGAAGCTAGCCAAAGCCGGCGGCTTCACTTTTCTCGAAAGCTGTATCGACGGTATCGCCAACCTTAATCCCGACCGCAAAGCCCGCAAGGAGATCTTCCTGAAGGATGCCGATAAAAAAACAGACCGTGAAGACCTGCTCCAGACCCTGAAGCTCTGGATCGGTGTGCTGGAGGGCGGTAGCGAAACTTCCGAAATGGCGGCGAAATGTAAGGAAGAAGCCGAAGCGGCCGAAAAGACCATGAAGGAAAACCTGAAGCAGACCCTGGATACTACCCGTAACCTGGAAACGGCTTACCGTACGGTTTCTCAGTTCTACAAGAACACGGAATCGGATAAAGTGAATAACGTGGTCGTGCTGAATGCTTCTCTTGACCAGATGAGAGATCTCGATAACCCTTACTTTATCGACTTTGTGGCCGACGAAATGAAGCAGAACTACGACCGCCTGGACCTGCGCGACAATTATTCGCTGCTGGTATTGCCCGGCTATCTCGGTTCCAACAAGGTAGTAGAAAAGTGGGCTAAGATCGCCAATGATAATAAGGTAATGCTGGTTACCGACTTCCTCAATCTCGATAAGCCCGACGACGTGATCGAAATGTTTGACGGCGCCAACCTGACGGGTGGCGAGCTCCATCGCAGCAATGTGATCATGACCTGCAACTACCTTGTAGGCCGCGGCAAAGCCGATGAGGTGGGCGAGGAGGAAGATGTGTTCCTGCCCGGCTCTAGCTCCCTTGCCGGCAAAATGCACTACACGCTCCTGAGCCAGGTAACTGCCGGTAAGAAGCATGGCGGTATGAACGAAGTGGATGCCGTACGTTTCAAGCTGAAAAAATCGGAGATCTCCCACCTGGAGAAGATCGGCCTGGTACCTATGGTAAGCGAATATGGTAAGGTAATGGCCTTCTCGGCCAAGACCCTGTTTAACGGCGATAACATAGGCCTGCAAACGTATTCTGTAGTGCGGGTATTTGACTACATCACCAAAGTGTTGTTCGACTTCCTGAACCGCCGTGCTTTCGAGAACTGGAATTCGAAAACCGAGGCCGATCTGCGCAGCCAGATCGTGAACTATCTCGATAGCGTGAAAGGTCCTTCCAAATTGATCGAGAAATTCAAGATCGTCCGCTTTGAGCAGGATGAAAAAAATAAAGACCGTATCTGGCTTGACGTACACATCACACCGTACTTCCCTGCGAAGAGCTTCGTGATCAAGCTCGATGGTCATAAAGGTGATGAAGGTACCGACTGGAATACGGAATACGAACAAAGCTAGGCAGCCTTGCCCGTCCCGGACCTTGCAGGGAGCTGTTCCGCCGATGGTGGCAGCTCCTTGTGCTATCCGTAATCATGCTCCGTTGGATATTACCTCAAAATGAACCTGAAAAAGACCTCGATAAGCCTTGGCTGTATCTTGCTGGTTGCTTGCGGCCAGCAACAACCCGATTATACGATAAAGAACGAACCGGCGCTTTCGCTTCCGGTGTATTCCGATAGCGATTCATCTGCCGCGACCGTCAAAGTAAGCGCGGACGCTATAAGCGCTACGGAAGCGGCCGATCGCAGCAACCTGGTGCTCAGCGGTGCGGTACAAACTGTGGATAGCACCATTCACGGCGTAAGGGTACCCTTTTATTATGTAGGGGTTCGCGTCAATAAAGTATGGAAAGGTGCGCCTGCAGGGCATATGGTTTACTATATCAGCCGTGGTAAGCCTTCGTCAGGTCATGAGGATATGATCGTTTTCCTATCGGCGCCGGATAGCAGCGATGAGCTGGCTGCTATTAATAAGCTGCGCTGGGAATGGACCCGCAATGCACCTGTAGTGCCGGCGCGGGATTCGGCTGCCTACCTTACCCTGGACGATTCCTTCCGGTTTGTATTGAAGTCGGCCAGCATCCATGAGATGGGGAAATAAGGGCGTGGATGCCTGCTGGCAGGAAAGCGTTAGTCTTAGTCCTTTTCGGCCATGATCCGCATCGCTTTTATGGACTTTTGGGCGTATTCATTGAGCACATAGCCTTCTTTGAGATAGCCGAAAGTGCGGCTGAAGATCTGGCCGAAGCCGAAAAGTCCGAAATTGATCTTGGGCATAGGCACAAGCGAAGGTTTGCGGTTGTTGCGGAACTGCTTCCAGGTATCCGGATCGTCGAGCACGGTGATGATGCGCAGGATCTTGCTGTAAGCATCGATATAGCCCCAGATATCTTTGTTTACGGTACCCTCTTTAAGATGGAACAGCCGGGCGACGTATTGGGTGAAGATAGGAATAACCTTGTCCCTGTTGGCCGAAGTAAAAAAAGCCACCGTGGAAGCGCCTTTGATCGCATCGACGCTCTTTTGCAGATCGGGTTCCAGGGTTTCGTAAGTATATTGATCGGGAAACGGGGTAAATGAAAAGTTCATATTGTTGACAAACAACAATTCGGCCGAGATCCCTTTCTCGACAATCGCGTTATCGTAGGCTTTTGAAAGCTGCGCGATAAAGAAGTCTTCCGGCTCAAAGGCATTGATGATGACGACCTTGCTGTGCATAAGTTGCAAAGAAAGTAATATTTCCCAGATTTTTCATGGTTGTATTATTTTTTTATAAAGCTTATGAACTGTGTAAGGAAAAGAGAGCGCAGGTGACAGACATTTGTAAAAGCATGACATAAGGCCTGCAACTTTATCCATACCTAGTTGTTTGATTATAAGGAAATATTAACTCAAAATAGACGAATATCGCCGGGTACAATTTTTACAGGTTGCCTACTTTTGCAGCAGGGTATCCGGCCTATCCAAACATCATCCTGAACCCTTGTTGACCGCATGAACATCCTTCAGAAAATGGCAGCCGATTTCAAGGCCGAAGTGATTGCAACGCAATTGCTGGCCGAGGAGCAGGATGTAAGCAAGATCATTATCGACCGGCTCGGCAGTACGCCCCGAACCCATACCAAGGATGTATACCGGAGCTACGAAGACATTAGCCAGTACAATCTTGATAAATATACCGTATTGCAAAGTTTCCGGCAGAGCATCTACGAAGCTGTGCCCGAAAACGTATTTCATCCGCCTACGCTTGGCGGACTGGGTAAGAGCCAGGACGAGATCGTAGAGGAGATCAAGGTCCAGCGCAAAAAGGAAAGGGAGGCCCGTACTTTCTTCAAGCCCTTTGAGCAGGAAGCGCCTTACCTGGAAATGCAGGCGCTGATGCTGGAACTGATGTACGAAAAGAAAGGCAGCTATGATAACCTGTACCGTCTTTTTGAGCAAGGCTGGCCGGTGATCAGCAAATTGCCCTACAGTACTGCGTTGAGCTTCATTTATATTCTTCCCATCCTGAACGAAGTAAGAGGCAACCGTGAGTGGACCGAAAAATGTATGGCTTTTCTTACCGGCTTTCCTGTCACGATAAAAGAAAATTATGTCTCGGGCAGGATTGATGAGGTGCTTGACAGTTTTACAGTTGGTAAAGCGGCCCTGGGCATCGACAGCAATTTTTCGGGCAACCAGTACGACGGCATGTTTGGCTGGGATATCCATATCGGACCGGTGCCGGAGTATCTTACAATATCGGTGCTGCCGCAATCGGGTTTTACCCAGCTGCTCGATATTCTTTGCGAGCATTTTGTCCCGGCCAATATTTTTGTAAGCTATTTTATTCAATCTGAACCTGTACCACAAACAGCCCTGCTTCCCGATGCTGCTTCGGGACGCCTGGGGTACACCTTTTATCTGTAGCCCGCTATGACTATGAGTTTGAAAACTATTTTTCTACAATACCTCCTGATGCCGCTGATTGTCCTTATCGTAGGCAGCCTCATGGTGGTCATGAAAAAGAAGAATCAGCTACTGAGTAACCGCAAGCTGATCGTATTTGTGCTGCTGTATAGCCTCGTAATGGCCATTCCTGGCTTGTTTGGCCTGGTACAATCTACCTTTGCACCCTGGTACTATATGATTGCCCAGGTGATCTACCTATTGCTGGGTGTGGCTTTCGTCCATTTTTATGATAAGTATATCCGAAAAGATGTGCAGCAATATAAGCTTGTGATGCAGCTATCGGTAATGCTGGTGATCGTAACACTCGGAGGCTACCTGTTTGCAGTCGTGTACAACCTGTTCAACGATGCCCACAACGGTTATATCGGTGCCACATCCTTACTGGCCTTTTTCCTGCCACTGGTTTTTTACTGGACTTATGCAGCCTTTATCGCCATACCCTTCGAGATATACAAAGTGTGGCAATACCCCAGGGGCAACGTGGATGAGATCAATTTTGACGGTCTCGATTTCAATAAGCTCATGGTGCTGGAGCTGGAGTTCAGCCGCCAGCCCGACGACGTAGATCGCCTGCGGGTAAAGGCCAAGGCGCCGGCCGATATCACCTTTGGTGATTGGTTCCGTAAGTTTATAGATGATTACAATTATAAATTCCCCAATTCAGCCATTATTTATGCCAGGGACGACGGCGATATGCATGGCTGGGTCTTCTATTGCAAGCGGTCGTTCTTCCATCGCCGCCGTCTGCTGGATCCCGATCAGACCATAGCGCAGAACAAGATAGAAGAGCATGTTACCATCACCTCCAAACGGGTGGTGGAGCACCAGGAAGAATATTTTCACAGAGTAGCCAGTCAAAACAACTAACCATGATTATACCTCAGAAATACCTTGCCGTTAACTGGGCCGATGGGATGAAGGTGAATAAGGAACATTTTATTGATACCGAAAATTTCCTCATCGACCAGGTACGGGACACCGCCTCATTGGGTGTGAATCGTATCAATTTCGGGTTGCTGCCACCGCTTGCCGGCAGCGGCGCGCAGCTAAGCGATTATGTTGTGAGCAAAACGACGACCAACCAGCTCCAGATCACCATCAACTATTGCCAGGCCCTTACCCCAGGCGGTGTACGGATACAAATTGCCCAGGAGAGCCTTAAGGAATATATACGCCTGTCGGATGTGCTGGAAGAAGAAGACGGGCAGGAGTTGGAGAGCCGCGACACGGAATACTTCTACGTGATCATGGTCGTTAACCTGTTTGAAAAAGTAATGTATGGCAATCCCGATCCTGAGGAGATCCCCATCAGGCAGCCGTATACACAACCCCGCTACACAGTGCAGGTAGCCCATGCCAACAGCATCAATACAGCCGAGCTTGGCGCCTATCACCTGGTGATCGGGCGTATACGCAAGAGCGGCAATGAATTCTATAAAGACGAGAATTTTATTCCACCCTGCACTACGGTAATGAGCAGCGAACGGCTGGTAAAGTACTACCGCGACATTACCCAATACCTGAGCGATATTCAGAATATTTCGCTGCAGATCATTCAAAAGATCAATTACAAAAACCAGAAATCGACGGTAGCGCAGAACATTAAGCAAACCTGCCAGTCGGTGCTCCACTACTGCGCAGCGCATTATTTCAACCTGCGGAATATTGTGCACCAGCAGCCGCCGGTGTACCTGGTCGATGCTATGGCCCAGCTGGCCAACTATCTCTTCTCCTTTATCCAGTCCTTACCGGAAAGCGAGAAGGAAGAAATGCTGAATTATTTTTTCGAATGGAGCGATATCACGCCTGTTATCTTCTCCAACAAGCTGTCGGAGGTGATCGAGATCAATTACGACCACTACAGTAACGGCGCCTACTTTGCTGCCATAGAAGATATGCTGCGGCATATACTCACCATATGGCGCAAGCTCAATACGCTCGAATACATCGGCCTGCGTAAGGAGAACATCGTGGTGAAAGAAGAAGTGCTGTCGAAAGTAACGAAGGATCGCAAAGGCTGGAATATCCTGGACTAAACTATAGCGATACTATATTTTTTTCTCCTAACGGCGCTAAGATGCTTCTTGGCGCCGTTGTTGTAAAGATCGGCCTATGTGGTATGATAAGCTTACATTCCATTCAAAGCAGGAAGGATTAACTGAAACACCTGGCCCGGATTTCTTTACACGGCCGCTTTCGGAAGAGGAGCTGGAACGTTACCCGGGTATAGCCACCTTGTACCCGCAATTTGTAAACAATCCCGCGCTGTACATCCCTACGGTACTTTCCCTGCCTGAAGAGCTATTGCAGCTGTTGCGTTACGCTAATGGCGGTACCATCGTCAATGGTGAAAGGGAGTTCGGCTTTTTTGGCCTGGACGAGATCAGGTCTTATTATTTTGCTTATGGCTTCCCTCAATATCTGCCTTATTTCCTGCCTATAGCGTTCAATGGCGGCGGCATTTTTTACGCCTACGATTTCAGGATGCCAGATAACCCTTCCGTTATAGCCGTTGCCTCCGGAAATCCTTTTGCAGAAGAGGCGGTGATACTCGGCGATTCTCTCGAAGAGGTGCTAAGCAAGACGACGGATATTGAAGCCGAGCTATATGCCCGGGCAGCGCCGCCGGACCAGCCGTTAAACGAGACAGCTAACCTCCGGAAACAATTGGCACAGCTACAACAGGCAAGGGACAGGGGAGAGATCGATCTGAAAACTTATTTGAAGGCGAAGCGGGAGCTGGAAAGCAAGAAGTAGGTGGTCGCTACGGGTCGACTTGTTTTGCCGTACCGCCCGCGGTGCCGTGTAATATTTTGGAAGCCAACAAATGCAGTACCCCAAAATTGAGACAATTTTGGGGTACTGCATCCTGTAACAGCCCTTGGGGCATGTTGAAATCTAAAACAGATTAGCGTTTCGATATCCGGCCGGTAATGACCTCGCTGCCGATATGAAGCTTGTAAATGTACAAGCCGGATGAAAGACCGCTGACATTTACGGATTGCTGATTTTTACCAGCTCCCTTTAGGATATTCATCTCACGGAGCTGTAACCTGCCCTGTACATCATAGATCTCTACACTTGCCGACTGAGCATCTTTAAGCGTAAATTCAAAATTGACCAGGTCTTCTGCGGGAACAGGATAAACAGAAACGGCATAGTCATTGGCTGTCTTGTTATCGATGCCTGTTGGACCGGGACGGTAATACCCGTCTATCTTAAAGTAAGACCAGTCTGAAGCATTGGAGCAGGCATTGTATGTCGTAAGCGTGAACTTGTAACACTTGCCCAGAACAGGGTGGGTGGCAAAGTAGCCAGGTGTTCCGCCAATTGGTATAGCATTAAATGCCAGGCCTGTCGCGGCGCCTGATCCGTTGGCCGTAACGGGGACGGCATCTTCATACAAAAGAGAGAGGACATTCCCGTTGCTGCAATCCACTTCTTCAATTTTCCTGCTATACGAAGCGATATTATTCGATCCAAAAGTAGTACCTGGCGCACCTATATTATAGGAGCCGGAGTAAATGCCTGTTGGACAAGCGGTACTGATGGTTTTATTCATACAGGGAATACCGGTATTGCCGTTATTGATCTGGAGATTGATCGTAGCGGCCGAAGGAGGCGCATTGAGCTTGAGATAGATCACCTTGTACGGTGTGGTGTTGCCACATTCATTATGTGTCTTGAAGGAGACTTTGTAATAGCCTATATGAGCAGGGTCAGCCAGCCATGTCGTTTGGGCGCCTGAAGTGTAAGGTAAGTTCTTCAGATCAATAGTTGATGCGGGAATGTGCACCATGGAAACAAAATAGGCAAGGGTGCCCGATCCGGTCAGTGCCGTACCTGTAGCATCACAGCTTTGTATCAGCAGGGTGTATGAATAGGATGGTGTTCCGGTACTTGTATTGTTCAGCGTGATATCGGAACAGGTATATACGTTCAGGAACGATGGCGGAGTATTACCGGGAGGTACACCATTTACATTATAATTGGTTACCGACTGCGGCACCGATCCAAAATAGCTGTAGTCTTCTCCGTCTATCTGGCCAGGCAGACCCCATCCGCCGGAGTTGGGGCCATAAGTACTATTGACCGTAATGCCGGTTGTCGTAATGGAAGGTGATGGCATAGTGGTGCTGATATAGGCCAGACTGTGGGGGCTCTGCTGTATGGCGTAAATATTACCGGTCTTGCCCATTTCCAGTGAAGAGCCGGCATAGCTGCTGCTGCCGCTGATAGTGGTAAAGGCCCCTGTGCTGAGATTAGCAGCGCTATGCCAGCTCACGCCTGCAGTACCCCCGGTTACAAAAAGATAAGATGAAGTTGCATCATACTGCATACCTACCGGGCGATAGCCTAAGCTGGTAGAAACAGGACTGCCATTGGGTTCATAGTTTGCCTGCAGCTGTGCCTGGTAAAGCTTGGTGTCGCTTGAGCCGGGGCAGGTAGCAATATATTGTTGGTCGGCCGACAGCTCTATGCTCGGCGGATAGTAATTGTCAAAAGGGTTGGCAAAATCGATGGTAACCGATGCGTAGTTGATGCCGGTAGCCGATATCTTGTATTTGTTCAGCTTGCCGCTTTCATATCCGAACAGGTAACGTTCATTGATGCCGTTGATGGTTTTTGAAACGGCGAAGGTACCGCCGGTGCAGATCCTTGTGGGATTCTTATGCCCACCCGGTACCCAAAGAAAGCCGGAACCCTGGGGTACATCGGTCAGGCCGGAGGGATCGAGCTGTGGCTGGCCCGAAGATACATTGATGATCGCCGAAAATACAGAAGAAGCGCCTAAAGGTCCGTATAAGGCGTAGATGACATAATATTTATCACATACGGAAGGTACCGGAACCACAATCATTTTAGGATACAATGAGCCCAGCTGATACGCTGTGCCAAAATATTCATCGCCCGAATAATAAGTGGGGAGGTAACAGGTAAGGGTACCTGAGCTGGAGTAGACCGCAGTATTATTGATGTAAAATAGAAGGCTGCCATCCGGCTTATAAACAGATTGTGCGCCATTAAAGTTACTTGTTGTCGCTGCAGGAGTGGGTGACGCTGTGCTCATATCATAATGGTAAGGCGGCATATACCACTTGCCTTGTTGTGCATGGGAGGGCCGGGCGGCCGTTACCGCTCCTAAAAGGAGCAAACAGCTCCATAGATTTTTTTTCATGTAGGTCTGATGTTTAAAATAAGAAGAAGCTTGTGGATACCTGCACATCAGCCTGTGAGAGGAAGATGCGAGTAGGCTTTGGGTAAGGATTGTGGTCTTTTTTGTGTTTTGAGATCGTGTTTCCAAACAAAGAAAAGGCATTCAATGGAACCGGAAAATGGAGAATTGGCAAGTGGATTATATCCTGAGTTAACTGTGCCGGATTTAGATTAAGTGTGATCGGGCAATAAATCTATATTCCCTGCAGGCGCGGGCGTGCCGACCGTGCCAATACCGCTATGGCGTATAGGCCTAATTGAACAAAAAGTTCATGATAAGAATCCGGTTAAAGCAGGCTTCATATTACAGGCAGATCATTGGAAATATTCCAACGCCGGCGACTATACCGGTACAATTGCATTTGCTTTGGTAATTGGCGATAGTAGGGGCAACGCGCCGGCAGCAAATTGTTTGCTCTAATAACAAACAAAGGCTCCTTTATAAACAGGAGCCTTTATGAATTGATTTATGAGGCGCTGGCCAGAGGATGGTCGAGCATGATACGGAAATTGGTGCCGTCGGGGCTCAGGTTGCGTATCTTGGTAAATAAGGTCTGGGCTACATGATCCCATTCGGCTTGCGAAAATTCACCATACTGGAAGGGGACCAGGTGGATGTCTAGGGTACGTATATAGCCTTGCTTAGGATGGGGCGATGGCGCCAGGCCTTTTGTAAAGCGCACCTCCTTCAGCTTTTTGCCCAACTCGGCCTTACAGAAATTGCGTATGTCCTCCTGGGTAATGAGCCTGTCGCGGCTGCTTAAGGCATAACGGCAGGCATCGAGACGTTCGCCTGCCTGCAGTTGTTCCCGCCCGCCTGTACTTTCGCTCAGCAGCAGGATATCCTGCGCCGAGATATCGGGACTGTTCTGGCAGCGGAAGGGCGTGCCGCTACGAATGTTGTTGGCTTCTTCGCCATGGGTCACCCAATATTCCACCTGTATATTGTCTTCGGGATCGTAAGGCTCCACGATCAGGTAACTGGGCGCCTGCTTGATGAACTTATCGATCTGTTCCGATTTGTTCTGGATCTGGCGCAGCTGTCGCGACAGGCCTTCGAGCGAAGAACGGATGAAGGTTTGGTCCAGGGAGGAAAAGGCGGCCACCTCGTCGCGGGTAAGCTCCAGCAGGTAATTCACCATATCCTGCGCGGCACGCTGGTCGAAACGTTCGACGCCGCCATGGCGAATGGAATAATAGCCTTTCTGGTGCTGCGAAGAACGGCTGTAGGGAATTTCGCTGAATTGCCGTCCATGGCCGTCGGTAACACGCTGCACCGTCATAAAGCGTTCATGCACCTCGGTGCGAAGAGGTAATATGTTGTTGAGGCCTTTATAGCTATACGTATTGTTGATGAGGCTGCGGTTGAGGGCAGGGAAAGCATTGATGGCCACATAGCAATTACCCAGGATATCGTAGGCATAATTGGGCGGGAACTTCAACTCGAGCCAGACTAGGTCTTTGGGCACTTTGGCTGATAGTTGCTCGGGTGCAAAGCGGCTCAGCAAGGCTTCGGGATAGCCCGCGGCCTTACGGTCTATCGGGCAGTCGCCCAGTGTGATGAACTTATGCTGGTACAGGTTCTTGATCTCCTCTGCCACTTTATGCATCAGGTCATAATCCTGGAATATCTCCTGCTCAAGCGATAGCTCTTCGGTCTGAACATAGTTCCGGCCCGCCTTCACTTCGACCGGCTTGCCCTGGCAGCTGATGGTACACAGCGGCAGCAGTTGGTATAGCCAGGTCATATTTTCGTAAGAAGGGAAATCGAAATAAAGCGATACTTCTTTAAGGTTGTCGACTGCTGTATGCAACTGCAGTCCCAGGTAGCAGGTAGCCCAGGGTAAGGGTTCGGCGGTACGGTATAAAGGTTGTTTAAAGCCTGAGTTGTCGATCGAGAACAACTGGTAACTGTTGGCAATAACCATCAGCTTGCCTTTGACGATATAGGTATGGTCGACAGGCGTAAAGCCTATTTGCACTTCTTCGTTGCGGAGTGTACCACCAAAGCCATGTGTCATCCTCTTCTGCAAGGTAAAGTGCGTATAAGGATGCAGCAAGTGCAGGGGTTCCACCGGCTGGGCCTGCATCACGGCATGTGCCGCTTTAGGCATCGTCAGCAGGTTAGGGGTCAGCATACGGGCTATCTTGTCGAGGATGCGGCCTTCGATATTCTGTGTCTCGTTAGCAGCGCGATAGATCTCGGTGCTGAAGGCCTCGATCAGCAGGCGTACAAATGGGTCCAGTGCTACGGGATTCTTAACGCCCCACAGGTTGGCCGCGTGCTGCAGCATGCGTGCTTTGATCGCTTCCTTGGTAAATTGATTGGTGATAGCAATGTTCATAGCGTAGCGATTGTTAGCATATAAAACCGGATCACCCAAAAAGTTCGATGATCCGGTATCCGTTACGAAAGTATCAAGATTCAGCTTACCTGAATCTTAAGGAAGATTTAAATTTTGAAAAGGGTGTTTTCCCTTGAAGGTTAGGCCTTCACACGCTCCCGGATATGGTCCAGCAAAGCCGTATCGGCAACGCCTGTTTCGATATAGGGCAGAAATTCCGCTATCAGCGGATTGTTGATAAAGCTATTGTCCAATCCCTTTTTTGCCCTTAATACCAGCAGGGCAATGATCTCGATAGGAAAGAATTGCCAGGTAATGTTGTTGAACGACAAGGTCCAGTCATCTTTGCTGTTGTCGATGTGAGAGGTAACCAGGTCTTCTACCCATTGGTTGACCAGGTTTTCTTCGGTGGTATACAGGTCCCGGATAGCAGCGGCATAAGCAGGATCGGTCTTGTCGCTGCAATAGGGCCTGATGGCAGATGCATCTTCCAGCCCCGCAGCTTCGGCCAGGAACAGGGCGAGCGGCAGCAGATCGGTTTTGCCGAGACGGTTGGCATACATTTTGGCTTGCATCAGCTCCTGGTTCTTTTCCAGGTAAAACAGCAGGTAACGCATTATGCCGGGTGCATCGCCAGGAAAGTAAGTCAGGGCCAGCATCAGCGACAGCGCTATGTCGGTGCTGAACAGGCTCTCTTCGCCATCTCCGTCCTTCAGGGCCGCGGTCTCTACCATCAGGATCAGGCCATAAGCCTGTAGCAGGTGCTGGTAGGCTGCGGTATCCTTTTGATCGCGATATGATAAAACGGCCTGATAGATCTTTAAGGTAGCTGCTGAATGCAATAAGCCGGTAGTGCTGTAGTCTGTGGTGAATGTTTCCCCAAATTCCGTAAAGCTGGTGGTAAATAAGGCTTTGCCTTCGGCCACCAGCTCCTGCAGTGAAGTGTCGAGGAAGCCGGTAAAGCTATCGTCGGCTGTCATGCTGGCTTCATTGGCCGCAATCTGTTTATATATCCCCTGGAGGTAAGCCTGTACTTTCTTATGATCCATTATTGATATTTACGTTTATTGATAAAGTTTGCCGATCTCGGTCCAGTCCGACACCATAGCTTTCTCTACGTACCAACGGCCTTTTTCGCCGCGTTGCACCCATACATCGATAAGCCTGTATTCGCCGATGTTGTTCTTTATCCGGTTGGCCATCTGCGGCGAAATGCCGTAGCTGCCATTGCCGGCCTTATTGGGACCCAACACATCCCGCGTAAAGGCTGCCGGATCGGCCTGCCTTGGGGAAAGCTTGCCTACTTCGCCCGACATATTGGTCTTCACTTCGAAGATGTCGAACTTGCCATCGTGCCGCAAACCTACCAAATCAATTCCATTATTGGAGGCATTTTGCACATGAAATACCTGCTTGTATTTTCCGTTGTTGCTGAGCTGCTGTTTGGCCCAGTTTTCACCATAATCGCCCAGGCGCTTCTGGAAGGTCGTAAGACCAAAGGGATCGAAAAAAATATTGGGATCGTGGGTATAGCTATAGAATGTAGGGTTGTTGCCGGCAAGCCCTATCGGATCGGGACTGATGTAAGTACCCGTATGGCAGTCGTAATAGCGGAAGCGGTTGTAGTATAAGCCCGTCTCCTCATCCTCGTACTGACCCTGGTAACGGAAGGGAATGAAGCTGCGCTCGCCGTACAGGGTACGGATACAGCCATAGCTGTCCAGTGTGCAGGCCCATACTTTACGCCCCTTTTCGTCGAAGGCCATTACCGGTACACCCAGGTAGTCACTTACGATCGAATGGCGTTGGCCGCCGGCCAGCCGGGCTACCGGTGTGAGGCTGTCCCCTTCATAGATCCAGGTAATCAGGTCTGTGCCAACCGGCTCCGAGCGGTCCGGGCCCAGCTTGCCTGTGCTGTCGACTACCAGTTGCGGTCGCTCAGACAGGTCATATTCCCATTCATGCAGCAGTTGGTTGCCCTGCCACAGATAGCGACGGATACGCTGGTCCCTGATCTTGGCAGTACGCCGGCCCAGGGCATCATATTCAAAGCGGGTTTCCCGGCCCCGCGGATCTTTCACTGCCTGCAGCATGCCGTCGGGGTACCAGGTATACAACCAATCGTCCTGCTGCCATTCCGGTGTGTCCGGCGCGGTATCGGGCAGCTGGCTTAGTGTACCGGGATCAGCTCCTGCCGGTCCGGCAGCATCGGTGGTGGTCCATGCCCATTGCTGCGATGCTGACAATGCCTGATCCATATTGCCTGACGGCATATCGTTGACGTTCCGCTTGCTCTTCAGTATCAGCCGGCCCAGGGCATCGTAACGGTAGTGCCATTCGTTGTCGCGCAGGAGCTTGCCATTAGCGCCATATACGCGATCCTGTTGCTGTGCCGTACGGAATACATTACCGGCATCATCGGCTGTTTTGTATTCCGGCGCTTTTTGGTCGTAGGTGGTAGCGGCAAGGTCGCCGCGGCTATCATAATCGTAAGTGATCTTACCACCGGTGAGCAGATTGAGGCAGGTGGCCAGCTTGTAATTGTTGTTCCAGCTGTACTGGCGATGCAAATGGGTATGACCATCCTGTGTTATCTTCTGGCTGATGGGACGGCCCTCGTGGTCGTATACGAATGAGGATTGCAAGCCACCCGTCATACTGCGGTCCAGCTCGTCGCCCTGCTCATTTCTTCCGATCGCTGCCGTCCAGGCCTGCCCATCCTGTTGCGCCTGCATGCCGGTAAGATATCCCAGATTGTCGTACGACATGGCGACATCGGCGCCTAGTGCACTTTTAAGACCTGTCAGGTTGCCGAAGGCGTCGTAGGTATAATCGATGGTATGATCGCCCTGCTGTTCCTGTACTACCTGTCCCTGGGCATTGCGGCGCAGCTGTACAGAAGCATGTGGATTGTCGGCGCTTTCCAATAGCCCGGAGCGGTCGTATTTGAAGGCTTCCCAGAAGTCATCGTCGTAACGGTTGTATACCAATCTTCCCGACAAATCATAATTATGGTAAATGCTTTTTCCTTCGGGCAGCACCGTTTTTAACAATTGGCCATCGCGATCACGGATATATTCCTGTCGCAGTCCGTCGAAGCCGGTCTCTTCGATCACCTGGTTGTTGGCATCCCTGCCAAAGGTATGCCGGTCGCCTTTTTCGTTGGTGACCGATTGTAATTGCTCATAATTATCGTAGCTGAATGCCAGCTCCTGCGTATGGCGCGCATTGGTCTTGCTGCTACGCGTCTGCCGGCGTACATTACCCATAGGCGTGTATTCCAGCTGCCATTCCTCTTTGCTGTCGGCAGCGTAGACAGGTAGTTCATAAGCATCGTAAGCAAAAACGACCTCATCCTGCCCCGGACCTTTGTAATGCGTGATGCGGCCCATGGCATCGCGTCGCCAGCGCAGCTCCTGCTGTGGCGCAGGGCGGAAGACCATCATACGGCCATAAGCATCATATTGCCAGCTGCGGCCAGCACCACTGCCATCTGTTTCCGATATTGTCTGCCGCAGTCCGTTATATTGCCAGTGCAGCGAACGCCCTTTGTCGTCGATGCAATAGGCCGGTAGTCCCGTGGCCTCATCGTAATGATAGCGAACGATACGGCCGTCCTTTGTTACCTGCTGCGTTTTTCGCAACCCTTCATAAGTCCAGCTTTCCGTTAGCCCGGAGGGTTCTGAACGCATGATAAGCCGGTTCATAACATCGTAAGCATATTGGTACTGCTCACCTTCCGGTGTATGGTAAACCGAGATATTCCCCTGTTCGTCGTAATCATAGCCTACCAGGCGGCCTTCGGGACTGGCCACCATTCGCCGTTCGTTGAAGCGGGTATAGGCATAAAAGGTTTCGCCACCCATGGCGTCGACCTCTTTATACAGCAGGTCATTTTCGTCGTAATGATAGCTGAGCACGCGGCCGTCGTTGTAGTGCACCTCGTTATAGCCCAGTTCGGGAAAATAGTTGAGCCGGCCTTCCTGGTATCCCTCGGGGCCGTGTGTATGGATCACTCTTCCCTCCTGATCGTAGGTCCAGCAATAGCTGATGCCGTTTCGGTTCGTCCGGCTAATGATATGGTTTTGGCTGTTGTATTCAAACCGGAGCGCCTTACCGGCGATATCCGTAACCCGTACCAGGTTGTTATGCTCATCGTAATCGTAGCGCACCATGAGCTTTCTCAAAGTCTGGTAGCGGTAAAACACCTGCACGATATGCGTTTGCTGTTCATCGCATTCCAGCTCAAGGGCCCGTCCCGTATTGTCTTTAATCGTAGCGAGGAGACTGCTGCCCCTATGATAGCTGAAAGCAAGCTGTGTACCTTCCGCATAGTGTATCGAATGGATGCGGTATATATCGCCATCTGTTCCGGCATGCCGCAGATAGGTATAGACATCCTGGTCGAGCGTAATGATCCAGGTCTGCTCATCAGGACGTTCCATCCATACCCTCTGGCTCCTGTCGTAGTAAGGCATAGCACCGGCTTTGATATAAGGCAACGGCATCACCATGTTTTCTTTGGGATGATTGAATCCCGCGATGCCGGCCTCTTCGTCGGGAATGATGTACAGGTCGTAGCTGTTGTACACGCCATTGCCCATCATACCGGTATAAGGCTTGTCGCTGCGCCAGATATTGCCCCATTTCAGCGCGGTGCCGCCCGGCAGCTCGA
Source organism: Taibaiella koreensis (assembly GCF_003545715.1). Lineage (GTDB taxonomy): Bacteria > Bacteroidota > Bacteroidia > Chitinophagales > Chitinophagaceae > Taibaiella > Taibaiella koreensis. Next base: position 429,779 of record NZ_QVNU01000004.1, on the reverse strand, counting down.
AGTCGATCCATTCGAAGAACATGGCGCCGGTAACGAAATTGACCGGTTCCAGGCCGAAGGCGCATAGTCTTTTGGACAAGGGATTGGTGAGGCCGAAAGCTTTTTGCAGCAGTTTATTAACGCCTTTCAAGGCTTGCTTGCCCAGAGCGCCTGCTAATTTACCCAGGCCTTTGATCAGGGCCATACCGGCGAAACGCATCAGCATTTCGGTCATGGTATAATTATGCGGGGCAAAGGTACCGCCTACCAATACCGGGCCGCCGGTATTGATCTGCACATACATGCTGAGGATATCATTGTAGAAGGCAAAATAGGACAAGGGGTTCTTCTTGATCTTATTGGGCATGGTGGGCAGCATCTTGAGGCCCATAGGCGGACACCAGCAGGTAAGCACCTGCTGCGGATCGGAGCCGCTGAGCTCACTGCCCTGGGCCAGTACCGTAGTAGAACCCCAGTACACTTCGCCTTCATGCGGAGAACCGGGTATATTGACGATAAAATAAATGCCGGGTATCGACGAGATATGGCGGAAAGGCAATAACACACCCATCACGCTGGTCGTAGTGGTGGCCTTGTGCCTGCCATGCACATAGATCGATCCGCCCAGGGGAATGCTTTTGGCCCCTATTTTTTCCTGTAAGAAAGAAGGAATAGGAATATCGAAATGCAGGTAGTCCATAGGGTCAAATACCATGCCGATAAAGAGATGGGGCAGGGGTAGCGGTATAAAACCGAAAGAAGGTGGCAGGGGTATGGTTGTCCAGTGGAAGTCGATGGCCAGCACGATATCAAAATGCTTGCTGACATGCTGCCGGGCGTTATTGGTCATCACCGGCTTCGCTGCTTTGATAAGCTTTACATTTTCCATAGCTTCTTCATTAGTTGGTGGGTGCATATTGATCGGGCAGCACGGCAAGCTGGCGCCAGTCGGCACCGATGTGTTCCTGCATATCGCGGTCCAGCGCTATGCTTTCCTCATGCTCCGGTCCATATATTTTTTCGATCGTAAGGGCTACATAGGCCATGGAGCTTTGTCGCCTGCGTTCCAGGGGCATGCCCTTACCCATTTCGATGCATTTCCGGTAATAGGACATGGCTTTTTCCGGCCCGTTCCATTTGCTTTCCGATAGCTGTCCCGCTATGCGGGTGCATTCCAGGGCCATAAAGCCGTTCTCCAGACGTTCCGCGATCTCGGTAGCTTTGTTGAAATAGGAGCGGGCTTCGGCTTTGCGGGCTTCCATAAGCAGGAAGCTGCCGTAGTTCATGTGCATCTGTGCACCGATAAGGCTTTCTGTTCCGGCTGCACCAAGGGCCAGGTGGTATTGGCGATGGGCTTCTTTCCTACGCCTTATGGCGGCCAGGCTTTGCGCGAGCATGAGGCGTGCGGTAGCTTCCGCCTCGTTGCTGCCCTGTCGTTGTGCGATAGCGATGGCTCTTTCCAGGGCGGTATGGCCCTGGCTGTGTTGTCCTTTGCTGATAAAATTGCTGGCAATCAGGATCTGCTGCTGGTAGTCGGCTTCCGGTTCGTTCTTTTGGGGATTGGTATAAGCGGCAGCATGCTGCATCATTTGCCCGATATCGATCTGCAGGCGGAACTCCCTGCGGGCTTCGGCATGCTTCAGGGTTCGGTGCGCATGATGATCGCCGTATACCAGCTTGAGCTGGGGTAGTGCCTGCGCAGCAGTACACCACTCCTGCACCCACAGACCGAAATCCTTAAGATCGGCGATACGGGCGGGCGCCAGGTGCACAAATATTTTTTTGGTCTTCAGCTGGGGATATTGGCGTATCAGCGTTTCCAGCGCTACGACCGGTTTGTAGGCATCTGTACGGTATCGGCCGGCCTCACCGGCGTCGGTGTTCCAGGAGATAGGCTTTGCTTCTTCTGCCTGCCAAAGATCATATACCTCTTTCCATTCGTCAATGAGGCTTTGGCCGTAGCGGGTTCCTTGTTCGAAGGGCTGGTAGTGCAGCAGGAACAGGTCGTTGCTGGTGCCCTCGTCGGAAAGCTGGTATTTAAAATAGGCTTCGAAAAGATTGAGTTCATGGCGTTCGCCCAGACAGATGAACAGGGGCGTATCGAGGTGCTGCTTTACCTCCTGCTGCCATTGCCGGTCTATTTTGACTATTTCCAGTTGTACGGGGTTCATGGCTCCTGTATTGTATTAATTCAGCTTCACTTTACCGCTGCTGATATTGGTTTCCGTACCGCCGCCGATGTTGACCGTCTTACCGGCAAGATGCGCTTCCGTCTCGGCGCTCAGGGTAAGGGTCTTGGTGCCCACGTCAAGTGTTGTGGCCTCAATGGCCATGCCAGAGGTAGGTGTGCCGCCTTCGGGTCCTACACCTATGCCCACGCTGTTCTTAGCCGACACCCCTATGGCCTCGCCCAGGGTCACGATCTGCTTGCCTTTGATCTGTATATTGCCGCTCTTATCCATGGAGAGGCTGCTTTCGCCGCATTTGATGGTGATCGTCTCTTTGGTCTCCATCAGCGCATTTCCGGCGCCGTCGAGCGTAATGATGTTATCGTCCTTGTCTTTTACGGTAATGCCGGCGCCATCGTTCAGCGTAACCGTATGCCCGCTTTTCGAAGTAAGGCTCTTGACATTGTTGCCGCCTCCACCGCCGGTACCCACGCCACCGTGGAATACGCTGCCAGTTACAAAAGGACGGTCGGGATTGCCATGCTCAAAGTCGATATACACCTGGTCGCCGATCTCGGGAACCGTGACCAGTCCACGGTTGGAAGCCACTTTGTCGCCACCGCCGCCGGCATCAGGTGTCAGCACGCGGATGTAATCAGTCTGCGGCACATCCTGCTGCTGCCAGCCCATAAACTTGGCGCGCACGCGGCCTTTGCTGTCGTTGTTGTCGATCACTTCGGCCAGCATAGGATAAGTAACCGGCGGTATAAAATGAATGTCGGGCGGCATTTCCGATGCTGCCGGTATGGCTTCGAAGCTGTTGATATAAATACCGGTGGCGTCGAGCTGGTGCGCCACATAGGTAATGCGCATAGGGGCATGGCTGGCGCTTTGCTGCTGCCGCTTAAAAGACACATCGACCACCATGCCGGTGCGCAATTCATGGAGCGTGCTTTCACCTTTGATCGTATACATGCCGGCGGCACGCTGGGCGCTACGGCTTTTAGCGATCTTTTTTAAGGTATCTCCTTTGGAGGACAGGGCTCTGGGCATTGCATACGAAGGCGTGCTGCCAAAGAGCTCTTTGGATTTGCTGAAGGCGATATTGTTATAAGCGCCGGCATTGCCATCGTAAGTGTTGGCTTCGCTGCTGATGGGGGTATGGTTGTCGGACTCGTAGTCGAAAAGGCCTTGCTGCACGGGTCTTGCATGGAGACCCATGCTGATATGGAAACAATTTTCGCCATAGACCAAAGCCGGGCCCGAGCTATTGTCGGGGCGGCCGAATACCAGCTCGCTGCCATTCCAATACAACCACTGACCCGTTTCGGCGCTAAGCCGCTTCATGAAATTCCATACACTTTCGTTATAGCGGCATACAAAGGGAAGCTGGTCGGTAATGGTAGGATTGCTCCTCAGCTTACCTTTAACCTGCTCCAGCGACTTGCATACCGATTTACTGATGGCGGCAAGATCCTTTTTATAGAAGGCTTCGAAATGAGGATCGCCATCCAGTATCCAGGTAGGCGAATAGCCCGTGAGCGTAATGATGCCTTCATTAAGGGCCTCCTGGTCAAATTGCACATCGGCGATCACGAAAAGATGCTGCAGCTTGCCGGAGTCGGAATTGTTCTGGTCAAAAAGCTCGATCTCGGCTACCTGGCCCAGCATTTTTTCGGCGCCGTCAAACGTAAACGAGCCTTGTGCCTGCGCCTGGTCCTGAAAAAAGCGTAGCTTAAGGATATTGTGCTCGCCATACTGCTGGGTTATGGTAAGGGACAGGATTTCCTGTATGGAGGTGTCGCCGACGAAGACCCTGGCTGTCATTTTCCTGGGCGCAGAGGCTTCGGCCATCGTTGCCGGATTATTTTGCTCGCTCCCCTGGCTATTGCTCATAGCCAAACGTGTGGCCGAAGGCGTATCCAGGTCTTCGAAGGGAATGGCCTGGACACCGGGCAGGGGGGCGGCGGCCGGTTTGCTGGTCCATTGACGGGTGGCCGATGAGTACAACCCTGCAGCCTGTTGCGCTTGTTCCGCTGCTTCCAGGGCTTTATCGCCGGGTAGCTTATCGTTCAGCCGGTTTAGTGCTTGTCCGGCAGCAGCCATGCCGGCTGCCTTTGCCGCTTCACCGGCATCGGGGGGTAGATTGGCGTTCAGAGACATCCGAATAGGTTTTGGTTATATGGGCGATCACGCTTACTCAGGTCGCGGGAATAGAAAGCCCGGATAGGAGAAAGCGCATGGTTTACAGGATCAGATACTGCAAGGTTTTCCCAACAGCAGGTAACAGGCAATACAACAAAAATTAACAGGCAGGCCAATAAAAAGGCGATACAATAAAAGCAGCAATACGGGCTTTGTGTTCCCTTTACAGCTCTATCGTATCGCCTCAAAGCCGGGGACCGGCAGGAGATTAAGTGTGCTGAGCGAATTCAAGTAAAGCGTTCGCCTCTTTGGTTACTTTGGGCGATAATACCACGGTAATGGTGTACGGTACTTCGTCGGCAGAGTTGTACTTGGACGAGTAGTAGGTGATAGAGCAGTCGTTGAACTCTGTTTCTACCAGCTTGCCTTCATCGTGGGTGTTGAATAGGGTCAACTTCGCATTGAAGCGTTTGCGGCTGTTGGCGTATTTTTCGAATAGCACCGAAGTTTCCGCGTTGCCTTCGATCACAAAGCGCGCATCGGCTTTGGTCGCATAGGCGGTTACCCTGTTCCATTGATCCACCGGTTTGATGGACTCGAAGGACGCATGATGTACGTTGAATTCTTTTCCGTCGATAGTGACAGAAGCCAGTTTACTTGCTGTAGACGCCATAGTAAATTGTTTTAAAAGTGAAAGAAAAAATGATAGAACGAAGTTATTACAGACGGGAACGTATTGGCCTTTTGAGCCGTTAAGGTTGGGTTAAATGTTATTTTTTGGTTATTTGAATTTGGCTGCGAAAGTTTTAAAAGTTATGCTTTTTGTTGATGCGAAGAAACTGTTTTTTCATTTGTGATTTCCTTAACGGCATAGTAAGTGCTATCGGCTGTAATCCGCTGCTATAAAGGGTTGCAGCTGTTGCTACAAGTGTAGGGCATGGCGTCATATGCCCGTTTATATCTCTTTGAGACAGGGAAATTCCTTCTGGTTCTACATGACCAAAGGGTAGTAATTGATGGGAAAAGGACGCGGTTATTTACATTAGGGAAACGAGATATTTCCGGCTTATTTATCTACCGGGAATCAATGTTGTTTCGTTAAGCATTTAAGGAAAAAGGCATGTAGTTAACCACTAAGGACGCCAAACTGTACGCAAGGGGCGCAAAGATTTGGCACTAAGTGTTTCAAAGGCATTTCACTCATTAAAGGCATATGCCGGTAGCTAACAACCGACCTGATCAACTGCATCTTTTAGAGCAAGGTCTTAAGTTGTTCAAAGGTATTAGATGCTTCCATTGCTGCGCAGATGTCAGCATGACAATGGGGTGTTTATGATTTTGTGCTTGCCCTCGGCTGTAAACATCACGCTGTCATCCTGATACGAAGCTTGCGCAGCATGCGAAATGAAGGATCTCTTTCTGTGGAGAAAGGATATCGGCATACATTAAATGAACGCTATTTCTTTAACTTAAGAGTTTGCCTTCGCGGGACGAAATTTTGAAATGCTGTAGATCCCTTGTTTCTTAACTAAACGACATTGCTGTCGGAAAGGAAGATATGCACAGGAATTTTGACAAGCAGGGAACGCGATTGGTTACAAGAAAGACAGGGGAAGGACACCTCATTGAACGTTCATCTTCCCTTATCGTTTGCCAAAGGTTCTGTGCATTGTGCTATTGCTGTCTTTTGCGCCATTCCGCCAGGCTGATCCAGCCATCTTCGATGTCTTCGACCTCGATATGGCAATCGTTTTTGAACACCCTGAAGGTATAATAACTCTCGAAACGTATTTCTGAAGAATAGCCCACATTGATCTCGTAATAGGACAGGGCAGAGGTATTGTCCTGATCATAATTGATCATAGCGATGCCGTGCTTGTGTTGTGTAAGCGAGTCGATGAAACGGTCGCGGGCTTTTACCTCGGGAAGCTTTTGCAGCAAGGCCATCGCGTGCTCTTCGTTGCCGCAAGGCGCTTTGGCGGCTTGTTTCTTTTGTTGCGCGAAAGCTGTAGTGCAGGCCAAAAGGAGCGAAAGAGACAGAAGCTTTTTCATAAGTGGTATGAGGTCATGGATCGATATTAGCGGATCATTTCGAGCGGCATGCCGCTTTTTTGCCGGTGAAGATAGCCGTACATAAACTCAGTGACCGGTTTGCCGTTCTCATCGTTATACACAATACGGGTAACCGGCTCTCCTATATTGGGAAAGTCGTTGCGTTCCAGGGTCACGACCTTGCCGTCTCCATAAAAGCGAAGCCTGTAGTGCTCTATGGGCAATACTTTCGGCGATGGGAAAGACATGAATTCCGTATAATCTTCGTAAGTTTCCTGGAGGCCTGCCGCATCCTGGAAAAAGTATTGCGCTCTTTCCTTTTCCTTATCATGAACGGTGTTCATGATAGCTGTTATATCCTTGTGGGCATAGTAACCGGAATACTTTTGATAAAATGCGAGCACTTCTTTCAGCAGCTGGTCCTGGTTCTCTTTCCGGAGATCGGCGCTTTCACTCCAGCCACGCAAGGTATAAGGTACGTCTGCATTGAACGTGCCTTCATATACAGCTGTAGGTTTGCCGGCCTCCAGGTAAATATCCTTTCCGTTTTCATCTTTCCGTTGCGGCGTATTGATGAGCGTTATAGGACCTGCTATCGTTTCCACGCCTTGCGGATTATGCTTCAGTCCTTCTATCTCTATTTCCAGGAAGACATTGGGCGAAAGGCTTGTGGTAAGGTTATTGTTCCTGTAGCCGGGATACAGTACCAGCTTCCAGCGCTGAGGTCCGGCTTTCAGTATCGCATCGTTGATAGGCGTGCTGGTATTGAAGGTACCATCGACATTGCCGAAGTATTGCTCAACGGGAATGTCGTTGATGAAGAGTTCGAAGTCGCAGGCGCCCACCTGGATATTGGCCCGGTATTCAATTGCCTTGTCCTTGTATTGAACCGTTTTGTATAGATCTTTAAGTGAATTGTTCATGTTCTTTTGGTTTTGGGCGCAGGAAGAAAGCGCACTGATCAGGAGTAATGCCAGAGCTGTTTTTTTCATTGTCGTTTTGAATTAAGCACTGGCCAGGACAAGCTTTTTCAGCAGGGCCTCGGGTTGCTTGGGCATTACCTTCTTTTCCACATCTACACCGCCTTCTGTGCCCATGCTGCCTCCTTTGCGGCCCTTTACTTTTACCGATGCCTTTGCGCCACCTTTGAGTACCAGGCCGTCGAAGTTACCATAAATATTGGCAAAGAAGCCCTGCTTGTCGGTATCGAATTCGGCGCGCGCCTTCCAGGTGGCAGTGGCTTCGGCGCTGGCGCTCAGGGAACCTTCTACGGCGACAAACACCAGGTTCTTTTTCGTTGCTATCTTGATCTGGACCTTCAGGCTTATCTTTAATTCACCCGAAACGGTGGCAATGTCTGTACTATTGGCCTTACGGTCCTTTTTATTGAAGGTATTCTCTCCGGTAAGGGTGTTGACAAAGCCTTCCAGCTTGCCATTGATGGTACCGGTGATCCTTAGCTCGCATACGATCTTACTGCCGTCGCCCAGGAGCGCCAGCGTAAGGTCGGCGATGGCGATTACAGCGTAGGCTATCGGGTGTGCACGCTGGACCAAAGCAAGGAAATCGAAGTAAATAGACGCACCTATTAGCGGTGCACATTCTATAGTGCCCGTAAGGTAAAGCCCCACCTTATTCCGGTATTGCTCGGCCTGGTTGGTATTGGTGTTGACCAGTTTCCAGCCGAAAGAGCCTTCCAGGCTGGGCCATATGATATCCAGACCAACCGCTTCCCGCTTCATGCCCTCGAAGTGGCTGTCGCCTCGCCGGTCGAGCTGTTCCATTTTTTTCCGGGCGTCTCTACGGTCTTTTGTTCCACTCTCCGATGCGGAATAATCTCTTTTGGCATCACGCAGGTATTCACGCTGCTTGCGCATATCCCGTTCTTCCCGTTCCCGCTTGGCGATCTCGTTGCCCTGGCTTCGTTTGAAATCGTCCAGGGTTCGTTGTGCATCCGGGTCGTTGTCGGTGCTTTTGGGTGAGAAGATATTTTCGAGCATGTTCACCAGCTCGATGACCGTTTTGAATTTTTCCTGCAGGTTCTTGATAAACTCATCAGAAAAACTGACCTCATCGGAGCCGTTCCATTTGGCCGATAAGGATACGCCGAGCTTTCTGCCGCCGACATCGACGAACTTGTGTTCTTGCTGATGCTGTGGCCGCGACTGCTTGAAGTTGTTCATCAGCACGCGGCTCGTCTTGGCGCTGGCATCTTCACCGGCGCCGGGCTCAAACTTGTTGTATTCGAGTGCCAGCTTCCATTCAATATCGGGGTAGGGGATCACCTTTACCCGGTTCTGGTACCTGCAGGTGTTGGCATTGATGATATAGGGCGTCCCTGCTGCATTGGCGCCCATCCAGAAATAACGGAACGCATAAGGCAGTGTAAGCGGACCAACGCCGATGGGTGTTTTGTTATAGATAAACCGTGCGTCAAAAGTGAGCTTTTCGTCGCTGTCCTTTGGGGTGTAAACCTTTAAGGCTACACTGCTATCGATCGAGCGCTTGGTCTCTATGCTACCCAGGGCAGCGTCCGTCTTGGTTTTTACTTTCCATTGAACTTTCTCCTCCTCCTTCTCCTCTTTGACTTCCTGCTTCGGCGCGGGAAGCGCCTTTTGTTCGGGATAGCTGTCGATAGTTAGTGTATGCCCGCCTTTGTGCTTGGTTTGGCTGACGCATTCCGATTCATTGTTGTGCAGCTGCTCCAGCTCGATCGTTATTTTCTTTAGGCCTGTCGTTTCTCCGACCACTACCTCAAAGTCACGTATCTGCTGGTATATAGGTTCGTCGCTTTTTTCTTTAAATAGATAGATCGGCTTTTCCTCTTCCTTGCCCTCTTCATTCTTTAAAGGTGTAGTCACTTTTACCGCTGTATAATAGCAATGCCGGAAAGCACTGATATTGGTTTCTATTTCTCCTGCCAGGATAGGTTTGTTCCCTGTGGGAGAAAGCTGTGATTGCACCGGTGCTTCCTGAGCGCTGTATTCAACTGTAATATATTTTTCTTCGAACGCCTTTGGCGCATTGAGGCTCCTGACGTTGACGGTAGGAAATATTTTTAACGAGGTGCCCCCATCATAACGCCAGAATTCATCGATATAGACTTTGATCTCCGCTTTCTGAACATATTTTTCGGTATGCCCTTCCAGGCTGCCCAGTGTTTTGCGGAGACGCTCGCCCTGCTCCGGGCTGAGCATAGCGCTCTTGAAGGGGCCGTAACTCACTGCCCTTGTCAATACCTGAAATTCTTTGGATGGCGTATTCTCTCCTTCTTTCTTGTTCTTGGGTGTACCTCCTTCACGCTCGTAGGCCGGCAGCAGATCGGGGCTGTCTACCCAGCTGGCCAGATCTTTATCCTGCAGTTTCACGATCACCTGGCTTCCAAACAGGGCTTCGGTATATACCCGCAGCAATACCGTATCTCCGAATTTTACTTGTTTGCCATCAATATTGTCGCCATTAAGATTGGTCCATTCTACGCCGATGATATCGGGATTGCCTTTGGCGCAAACGAAAATGCCGTTGGAAGGAGAACCCGTGGCGGTACCCCGGAAGCCCTCAAGCCATATATAGCCGCCTCCCTCAAGGAACTTGGGAAAGGATACCTGGCGGGTACTTTGCGGCATGCCTTTGCCGAAGCTTTCGTTATGATTGCTCAGATCCAGGCGGTCGGGACCCGCGGCGATCTGCCAAAGCCACAACAGGTCGGCATATTGTGCCAGAAGGTCCTGTTTTTTTTGCTCTGTAGCCGACTTGCCTTTGACGGGAGGTTTGCCTTTTTGTTGGGCCTGCTCTGCCTTTAGCTTTTTGTCTGTGGCATCCAGCTCATCTTTTAGCTTCCCTATCGTATAAGCAAACGACTCCGCTTTTTGCAAAGTGAGCACACGCCCCTGCTTATCGAAATACTGGCTGCCCGAAGTGATGGGGATAATTTGAAGATCATTTCCTTTTGTTTCCATGTCAGGCGCTTCATTATTGGGTTTGCGTAGGTAATACAGGTTGCTTTTCTTCTACGGTCTTCAGGTTTACCAGGGGATTGAGCTGGGAGCCCACTTCCTCTTTCGCCTTCGCCGTATTTTGAGCAGCTACGGCGGCCGTTTGTCCGTGAAAGGTAATATCCACGCAAGGGCTTCCACCTACAGTGCAGGTGGCCTTGCTATTTTCCAGCAGTATTTTTCCACCATTCTGCAGGGTGACTTTGTCGTAAAAATCTTTCCATTCGGTAATTGCCGGCTTACAGGGATTGTTGTTCATCTTTTTACAGCTGCCGAAGGTATTGGCCTGGAACGGCTGACCGATATCCATGGTATTGGCAATCGATTTCTGACTTCCGTCGCTGTCGTTGATGTAATAATCCGTTTGCTTTACTTTCAGCTTGTCGGGTGTGGTGCCAAACTTACATTGGCACATGGCCCCATTACACACTAAATGTTTTTCACTCATGATACCGGGTTTAATGGTTCTGGACTACATTTTCTTATTCCGGCTATCGTTTTGCCGGTAATGTTCCTGCGGTTTATCCTTGTCGGGCAGGTGATAGAGCTCGAACCGGACGTTGCGCCAGCCCTGATCGGGATCTTTAAAACTGCTCTCACCGGTAACCGACCGTATGCTGAAATCCTTATGATAAAGCCGGTATGCGATCTTCACTTCCCCTTCTGCTTCGGTAGCCTTGCCATTCATAAGCTTGTAAACAGGTATCTGATGCTTTAGCGCTATATCTTCTGCACTGCGTTGCTCTTCCAATGAACCTTTACATTCGATAACGAGGCATTTGGTTTCGGTATGCTGCTCGGTAATTTCCCTGGTTACAGCGTATTGCAGTGGCGGACCAAAGGGGATTACCGGTAGCGCCATGATCGTTTTTTCCCTGAAATCATAAGCGCGCAAACCATATATGCCCGAAAAGAAAAGGCTGTAAAACCAATCGTCTTTCAGGCGTAATAGTATACTCTTTTCCTGCTTCAATACCTGATCCATTTCCAGGATTGCTTTGTCGACAAGGTCGCCTTTGTAGTATTGTAGCAAAAGGTCTTTTTGCTGCTGCCAGCGCTGCCTCAACGCTTCCCCGTTGGCGATTCCAAGAAGTTTGCCCTGGTGATCGGTATGGAGCCGTAAGGGATACAGGACTTTGCCCAGATCGTCTGCCAGCTTATCGATGATAAGATCGGGCGCATGATCGTTGATATATACCTGACGCCTGTCGACCTGGAAAAGAAACCCTTCTTCGCCGGGCCACAGGCTCACCTCCGTTTCATAATGGATACGGGTTTTGTCGTCAAAACGGATCATGACGCCGTAGGTACGGCACCGGTCCGTAGGGCGTATTTCCAACACCTTTCTGTTGCTGCTCGTGCTTATCTGTTCCTCGATGCTCATACTCCTAATGTCAATTCTGTAGAGCCTCCTGGCTATTTTTTGCTGCGTTCCATCGATACGACGCCTCCTGTTTGTTTTTCCCCATCCAGGTACAGCTCGTAGAAATCACAGCTATAGTCCGTAGTAGCCGAGCCGCGATGGGGGCGTAGCAGGTACCGGAAGTTGTAGGCGGCATGCACCTTGCCGTTTTTCAATTTGAAGAAAACGGTGTCGGTAATATTGATGGTTCTTTCAAAATAGAAATAACGTTGCTCCCTGAGGCTATCGACCATTTGCTGCGGCGTACCAAAGCTTTCCCAGCTTTCAGAACCTCCGCCTACTTTGATACGGATCGTGTCCATTTCGGCATAGGGGTAATGGTTAAAGTAAAAGCTCAGCCCTTTGATCGTTTTTTGTTGCTGGCAGTCCGTTTCCGTGTTTTCCGATGAGGTTCCGGTAGCATTGGGTCTGCAGGAGAGCAGAGCAAGGCTGGCAACAAAAAGTACAGAAAGATTACAGATCATGGCTATTTCATTTTTACATAGGCATAATAGTTCGTCTGGAATGCACTTTTGGATATGCCGCCAGAGGTCCGGGAAGTCTGTACATCTTCTCCCCAGGTGAATTCCTTGAACTTTACCTTAGTTACCTTATCGTAATCGCTTTCTGCACCGCCTGCTGCATTGAGCAGCTGCAAGCCACCTTCGTAGACGATCCAGTGGTATTCGCTAAAATCGCTCCAGCTATAGGCATCCGACCCTTTCATCATATCGCTGTCGATCATCATGCTGATCTGGTAGCCGTTGTTATAGTCCGCGTCGATATCTTCTTTCAATATTCTCAGCTTCTCATTCGAGCCCAGCCAATCCCTTATGTAGGATTTATTGAGCTTGTAATAATCTATAGAAACGTCCTGGTATCCCAGAAGCTTTTTACCCAGCGTGATCATGATCACGGGCCAGTTGATCGCCCTGCTGTCGTCGCCCGCCTGTCCTTTATAGCCGACCCAGCTCTCAGAGCTCCTGAGGCTGGCCAGCGTAATCCAGTCTGCGTAAGGCATAGAAGACGAGGGATACTTGCAGGCGGCATCCGCCGGATTCATTTCCAGGAGACCTTTCCAGGGCTTGATGGCATAATCCTTGTAGGTTACCTGGCCCTGCTGATGCAGCTGCAAAGCCATTTTTTCATAGCCATCCGGGTCCTTCTTGGCCAGCAGGTACATGATGCAGGCCATGCCGCAAAGGGAGGTATTGTTTTGGTCTATTTTCCAGGGATGGGTTTTCCGTTCCTGTACTTCTTTTTTGACCTGCTCCCGTGAAAACCACCTGAAACGATAGTGTACCCAGGTGTTGAGCACGCCTTCTGTTTTCCTGTCCCGGATAAATGCATAAATGGTCAGGCCTCTGCCACAGATATTCAGGTTCGTTCCGAAGCCAAGCATCACTTTACGCCCTCTGCCCAAAAAAACGCCTTCCTGGACGCCATCTTCCGTTTCGTAACGATAGGCCCACTGTATGTCCTGGTCGCTGGGTGGCGCTACATTGTTTTTGAATTTGGTGACTTCGAGCTCATATTGTTTATCAAACAACATGCCATCCCTCAGCGCGCCGCTATTTTTATAATCACAACCCTTATCCAGGCCAGTGTTGATCCGTACGGTCTCCACTGCTATCTGCGCTTCCTGCTTTTCCTTTGCCGGCGGCTGGCCTATGAGCAGGTCCACACCCGCATCTCCTTTCTGTTTGACCAGGCCGCTGGCGCCAAGGGTCGCATCGCCGCCTTCGGCAACCCAGGTGGCTGCCGGCGAATTATCTGTGATCCTTTTTGCGGTGAAAACAATATTACCCATTATGCTGACCTTTAAAAGAGTTTACCCTTTTCGCCACTGGTGTTCACCACTTTCTTGGCGCTGTATATCTTAAAATCTTCTTCGGTCGCGGTCGCTTCGATGGTATTGCCCCGTTTGCTGATGCTTTTGCTGGCGTTATGGCTCACGCTGTCGTCGGCGGTACCAATGATATTGGTAGCCATCATGGTCAGGTCCTTGGCTGCGGTACTCTGAATATTGATGCCGGCCGTAGTGGTCACCGTGGCGCCTGCCGTGGTCGTGACATTAATGCCGGCTGTGGTAATCACGCTTTGCGCCGCATTCATCACGATATTCTTTGCATTCATGGTAATGGTCTCGGGCGCAGTAATGGTAATGTTTTTACCCTGGGTATCGAGGAAGATCTCGTTGCCTCCCGGGTCCCTGATAATGATATGTGTGCCGTCGTTATCGTCGTTGAGTTCTATCGTATGGCCGCTGCGGGTCATAATACTCTTGGTCACATTATCGGATCCACCTCCCACACCGTTGCTGCCATGGAAGATGCTTCCCTGTACATAGGGCCTGTCGGGATTGTTCTGTTCAAAGGCGATCATCACCTGGTCTCCTTTTTCGGGAATAAAGACATAGCCCCTGTTCTTGTTCACGGCGCTGCTGCTGCCGGCATCGGGCGTCAGTATCCTGATCCAGTCGGTCTGCTGCTGGCTGTGGTCCTGCTGCCAGCCCAGGAATTTGACCTGCACGCGGCCCTGTCCCATAGGGTCGGCATTGTCGATCACCTCTGCGGGCATGGCGGTAGCCATGGGAGCCAGGAAGTCTATCGGCGGCGGGGTCACGCTTTGTGCGCTGATGGCGCTGAAGCTGTTGCTGTAGCTGCCGGTAGCATCGAGATGGTGGGTAATGGCGGTAATGCGTACGGGTGTATGGTCAAGCTTGACGCCTGCCCGCACCATCTGCAGGTTGGCGATCATACCCACATTAAGTTCGTGCAGGGTACTTTCACCATTGACGAGGTAGAGGTCGGCAGCCGTAGTATTGGCCCTGCTTTTGCCTATGCCGGCCAGGGTCTGTGCATCGGCGGGCAAGGCGGCGGGATGGGTATAGCTATCACTGCCGAAAATATTTTTAGCCTTTCCGAAAGCAAAGCCCCTGTCGGAGTTGGCCACATCGGTATCGCTGTTGGCTGCGCTGCTGAGGGGTGTATTTTCGGAGGCATTGTAGTCGAAGTAACCGCCCTGTACGGGCCTGGCCTGCATGCTCATTTCGAGCTTATAGCAGTTTTGTCCATAGATAAGGTCTCGTGCCTGCTGGGATTCGGGTTGACCGAATATGAGCTCCTTACCATTGAAGTAAAGCCACTGTCCGGTCTCGGCGCTGAGCCGCTTCATGAAGTTCCAGGCACTTTCGCCGAAGCGGGAGACATAGCTGAGGGAGGCATCGAGCGTAGGGGCAGCAGTAAGCTTGCTGTTGACCTTCTCCAGGGGCTTGCATACCGTTTTGGCTATAGTG
The DNA here is from genome assembly GCF_003545715.1 of Taibaiella koreensis. Taxonomy (GTDB): domain Bacteria; phylum Bacteroidota; class Bacteroidia; order Chitinophagales; family Chitinophagaceae; genus Taibaiella; species Taibaiella koreensis. Next base: position 414,740 of record NZ_QVNU01000004.1, on the reverse strand, counting down.
GCAAGGTTCTTGTGGTAAAAGCTTTCGTAATGCGGTGCGCCGTCGAGCACATAGGTGGGTGCTTTGGCCTCGAGCACAAGTATGCCCTCGTTCATAGCGCTGTGATCGAAGGCGATCCTGGTGGCGACGAAGAGGTTTTTGAGCTTTCTGTCGCCTTGAGTGGCATTCCTATCGAAGAGGATAACCTCGACGACCTGTCCGAGGAGGTTTTCGGCGCCGTCGAAGATCATGGAACCTTCCTGCTGTACCTGGTCCTGGTAGAAGCGCAGGGAGAGCAGGTGATGGCAGGCATGTTCCTGCCTGATCTCCAGAGATAGTATCTCTTTGATCTGCTTGTCTCCGATCCACACATTGGCGCCGATATAGGTAGGGAGCAGCTGGCTGGCTGTGGCGCTCAGACTATCAAACATAAAAATGGCTTTAGGCGGTTTATAACAGGGGTTTACAATCCTGCGAAAAGTACCGCCGGAGGCGGCTTTCCTTTCATTTGTAATTACATCAAATCTGCAATAAAGTTCAAAGAATTACCTGGCAATCAGTAGCATGAAACATCAGGCTACTGATTGCGCAGGTTAAACTATGTTTGTTTCCTAAGGGGAACGTTTTGCCTAGGTGGTTTGTGCAAATGACAACTCACCACCATCCTGCCTGGTCACCTTGGGCGACAGCACGATCGTAATGGTGTACGGCACTTCGTCCGAAGAGTTGTACTTTGAAGAATAGTAGGTTACGGAACAATCGTTGAACTCCGTTTCCACCAGCTTGCCTTCTTCGTGGGTATTGAACAAGGTAAGCTTGGCATTGAAGCGTTTGCGGCTGTTGGCAAATTTCTCGAACAGTACGGAAGTGTTTTCGTTGCCTTCGATCACGAAGCGGGCGTCGGCCTTGGTGGCGTAAGCCGTAACACGGTTCCACTGGTCAACGGGTTTAATAGATTCGAAAACGGCCTGGAAAACGTTGTACTCTTTTCCATCGACATTGAGGACGGCCAATTTACTTGCTGAAGTCGCCATAGTAAAATGATTTACAATATTAAATATAAAATTATGGTACTAAATTAGGGAAGCGTTATGGAAAAGCAGGGTTAAAGTTGGGTTAAATCAATTGTTGGCTTAATCCCTGAATACCAGTAGAATGCAGTGCTATGGCGGTTTTGATAAGATGTCTTGCCAGTAAAAGCAGACTATTCCATCGTGAAAAAGTTTGCCATAATAACCAGGAAGGGGCGTCGTTCAGCGTATTTTGGTGAACTGCTTATCGATATGCCATTTCTCTTCTCCGTTAAAGCTTACAGACAGTTCGCCTATGGTAAAGTCTTTCATGAAAAGATTATGATGGGGATCCAGGTAATAATATCGCATCTCCTTTTCAACATCGTCGCCAGTCTCGTAAGCAACCAATATCAGATCGGCAATGCGGCCATCGGCTACAAGCAGCCATATATCGACGGTCTGGCGCTTATTGTTATCGCATGCGTTACAAGCTATCTCGCCGGTCGCCATTAAGGAATAAAGGTTGCCCGCGGGTCCGGTGTGCAGCAGTTGTGCGCGAAAGGGCGTTGTATCAGAAAAGGTATCCAGGTGAAAGGTTTTTCGCAGTCTTTCCGGGAAAAGTTGCTCCCTCAGGGCACTGTCCGGCACGAACTCACGTCGTGTTTTCAGGTCATAAGCCTCATATAGCAGCCTGTTCATGCTGTCTACGTCCGTTGAATTGGGATTAACGGCTGCTGTCTTCTTTTCATGATAACCTGGCACAGACCAGGTAGAGGGGAAGTGACGCAAAACCAGGTCTGAACCCAGCGGGCCGGTTACCGGTCCGGTAAGATGGCTGAGCCAGGAGCGGAAGTCGCCGCTGTTCAATATTGTCCTTTCTTCAGTAGTCTGCATAGTAGATAGATTATGATCCTGGGCCATAAGCTGCTGCGGTAAGCCAACAGCAGTAGCAAAAAGCAAAAACTGCATCAATGCCCGGTATCTGCGAAGCGTAACGTGCATAGGCTATCCGATTAAAGTTTCAACATAGTCATTGGAAAAGTTGCCGGAATGCAGGTGATTGTTGTGGTGTGTGTTATACATATGCGCTCCGGTAAGCCAGGACTGCTTGCTGGTTCCAGCGATCACCTGGCTGAATCCGGCAGCGACGAAAGCGTTGAGCAAGGTTTGCTGCCGGGTCCTTTGCGTGGGGGTGTCACCCAAATAGGCCGTATCGATGCTATCGCCATTGGGATGCGACAAGCTGGGATAGCTGGTTGCATCGCCAAAGCACATCCCGGTCGATGCAACCGCAAAGTTACATTCGCCCAGGGCTACCATGAAGCCGGCAAAGCATTCCGGGTTGCAATAGCGCCTTTGCGTGCCGCTGAAAGTATAGCTGATCACCACGCCCTGCTCGTTAATGTTGCGGCTGTCCGGCATCCGTATGAGCGTTACCTGGCTGCCGGAAGCGGCATAGCTCACATAGGCGACGCCCGGATAATTGCCATAAGTAACGATCCTGTTGTCTTCATAGTAATAGTTGGTGATGGCATTACCTCCAGCCGGCGCAGGCGCTTCGCTGGTATGCCCCGGTGGCAGCGCCGGCACTTCACGCCCGTTTGCCCTGCCGTCCACCGTCTGCAGGGTTGAAGTTGCCAGCTCGATCTCGTTGTCGATATTGCTATGGTAGAAGTACTTGATCTGGTCTGTCGCCGCATTGGCGATCTTCCCTATCTTTTTGGGGCTGCCATTATGCTGGCTGTAAGTATTGTACTGGTTTTCCGAATGGAATACCTCAAAGACGTTCTTATTGCTCAGGGGAAACGGATTTTCCGGGAAGGGGAAAGGACCGTCCTTCTCATCTGCCTCGTTGCGGAAGGCTGCCTTTTGTTTATCGCTTCTTTCAATTTCAATGCGCAGGCCGGCGGTTGCGGCGCCTATATTCGTGGCCCAGGTATTGAAGGTAGCAGTGGCTTGTGGCCTGAGGTCCAGGCGGATGATCGCCTTGTCCCGCAAGGTATCGAGATGGGTATAATGGTCGTGCGTGCCGCTTGTATTGTTGAGCGCCGTAAAGTCGCCCACCGTTGTTTTAAAGATTGTCGTAGCGGCCCCGCTCTGCATCAGCTCCAGCGCATCGGTGCCGCCGGTAAGTGTATTATCGGCCGGCTTAAGGGTAACGTCCAGCGAAAGGCCTGCCATATTGCTGGTTTCGATCACCAGGTATACATTGCGCCCGAGAATGCCTTCATTCAACTGCTCGAAGGCTACGGTAAGTATATCGTTATCGTTTGTTACCCGCTTACGGGCAAAAAAGGCGTTGCTGATGCGTTGTATACCATCGTCGAGCTCGTTCAGCTCGCCGGGATTGACCGTCTGGGTTTGTCCGTCATGGGTGATTGTGATCGTCGCTGACATGATATAAAGTTGAGATCGTTATACTTCTTCCGCGGCCACGGCCGTCAATTGATAGTCTATTTCTTTGGTATAGCTTTTTCCGAATTCGAACCGGGCCGCCAGTTGCGCGCTCAGCGGCCATTGCGTTTGTACATCCAGGACAAGGTCCCGGGTATAGCGGATCAATACCGGCTTATCGGCCTGAGGATGAAAAGGAAGCTTATGCCGTTGCATCGCCGACCGGAAGAGGGCTGTTTGTATGCCTGGCTCCAGCTGGCCGCGGCCTTCTATCCGGATATGCTCCTCATTGGCTTCGCTCAGCCGGAACGATTCGTTGACCATAGCAATGGTCTGATCCATGAAATTATTGGTCCTGGTGCGGAACATCGGCATCCAGGAAGCGCCTACGGCGCCATAGGGTATCTGGAACAGTAGTCCGAGCTTCCGGTCATTGCAGAGATAACGGGTAAGCGTTTGTTCGCTTTGCAGCACACAGCTTTCAAACTGATCGACCGCCTGCATGCCCGGACCATTAAACCGTTCTTCCAGATATTGTTTCTGTGCGGCCAGTACTTCCCTGATCTGGTCCATATTCTGAATGGAAACGATATGGCCGCTGCTGTTCAGCGTTAGCTCCAGGTCCTGGTAGCAGCGCTCAACCCTTGCCAGCAGGTCCTTTATGCCCAGGGACATGATACTGTCTTTGCGCCGGGCATCAAAGGTCTCCAGGGATAAAGCAAAGCGCTCCTTATCTGTTGGCGTCAACGTTATGTGAACGACCCGGCTGACCTCGCTTCTTTGAATGATGCCATCCATAAAGCTGCGCTCGGCTGTCATCAGCTTATAGAAGCTTTTACGCGACGTTTCCCCTGCCCGCAGGCGGATCTCCATTTGTTTGGGAATGTCGGGGAAAAGATAAACCATAGTTACTGTTCGTCTTTGCTAAAGATAACTTTATCGTCGCTGATCCATTCGTTCTGCTTGTTCCAGGCGCCGTCGCAATCCGATTGCAGGTAGTGCACTACTTTTGCCTTTTTCAGGTCAACGATGGCGCAGCCATAATTTTCATGGAATACACTATCAGTCTCCGATTGCTGCACATAGCCCCTGATAATGTTTTCCACCGTAACATAGTTGCCGTCAGGTGAAAGCTTGATACGCTTTGAAGAAAAGTTGCCGTCATCGAAGCCATCGATCTTCTTTACCGTATTGCCTGCTTTGATCCTGGGCTGGCGATACAGAGCCGAGCTTTTGTCCTTGGCCAGGAAGACCAGCGTATAGCCTTTTTTCAGTGGCAGCACACCCGCAAAGCGGGCTGTACCTTTGGGTTGCGCACAGGCGGCACAGCATTGTAGCAACAGGCAGAGCAACAGTATCTGGTATCTCATAGCTTCGACTTTAATTTAGCATATCTGCCGCTGGCATCGGTCATGGTATACGATCCTTCTCCCCTGAGCGGACCATAGATCTCCAGTATTTCCGTTTCATAGCCCGCGGCATCGGCGCCCCAGTCTGCAGGGCTTTTCGATAGTTTGGGATGTTTTCCAAAAAAGGTATTCAGGGCTTCTCCAAAGCAATCCTTGACATGCCCGGGCCGGTTCACATCATGATCCAGTACGGTCGCCTTTCCTAGATTGGAACTAACGAAGGTCGATATGCTGCCGGAATAGCCCGTGGGCGTCTTGGCCAATGCGCTGTTTAGCCGTTTGACGAAATCTTCGATCTGCTTGGTCTGGAAGTCGACATCCTTCATTAGTTTGATTATCGGCTCTACCGGCTCCGATTTTACCTTTTTCTTGAACTGCGAGGCATCAAAGCCTTCTCTTATCTTGTCCTTAAGGGCCGAGCCGGTAAGATCGTTGTACTTGGCTTTGTACTTGTAGGTGGTGGAGATCACTTCTCCTTGTTTATTTTTTTTCTCTACGGCCTCTTCTTCGATCTCCCAGCCGCAGCTTTTCAGATAGCAATCGTATTTATCGGGGAACTTGCTTTTGAATTCCCATAGCTGGACCGGTAGCTCCCCATAGCCTTCAGGGTTAATGGTCTTTTGCATGGCGCCGGCCGTCAATATCTCGCTATCGTAAGATTGTACGGCGTCCATCTTGCCTTCGTTCTCCGACATCGCGATCAGGATGGTTTTTTCCGTTTCCGTCACGGTATTGTTTTTTACCAGCTCGTCCCATTTGGCAAAGCCGTCGAGCGGCATCTCGCCCCAGTATACCGGCCCGTAATGACCGCTCCAGCGGGTACATTCCACATCGTTCCTGTATTTGATGCCACAGTCGCAGAACCTTACCTCGAGCCGGTCGCCATCTTTATTGAGAAACTCCTGTGTTTCGTCGGGATACTTCACGGTATCGCCGGTACCCGATACTTCGGCTTTGGCATAAATATAGGCCACAGGGTCTTTCCGCTTGTCAAACTGCTCGGCCAGCTTTTTCAAGTCCTCGTCGCTCTTGGGACGCAAAGCAATTTCCTTTGCATAGGTCATGCTGCCATCAAGCGTGAACTCAACCTTGGTCTGCTCGGTATCGCCATCCAGGAATTTTAAAGGGCTATCATAGATCTGTTCCGTTTCCGTCAGCTTGTTCTCATTCAGGTTGATGGTAAGCTTGCCTTTTTCTCCTGTGCAGCGGGCAATAAGAAAGATCTTCTTCTTGGCTGAGGTCTTTTTTATCTTTTTATAGTCGAAGCCATCTTCCACCTGCTCGTCCCAGGTGACCTTGATCTGGTCGTCTTTCTTCAGCGGATTTTCATGATCCGGATCGGCCTGTATATTTCTCCTGTTTTTGCCCTCATACTTCTTTTTAACATCGGCTACTTTACCGCCGCTCTTTACCGTGTATACATCTTCCTTTGGTTCCCATTTATATTTGGGCACTTTTTCGGCGAAATATATTTCCAGCACCTCGGTCACAAAATCGGTCTGGTGCGCCTGGTCGTATACATGCTGGTTGGGATTGGCCGTATAGCGATCTGTTTTGGGCGTTGTCTTTGGCTGTTCGGTGGTTTCCATGGCCTTTTTTCTGATTGTCCGTTTTACATCGCTGCAGCGTCAGCTCACCCAAGCCATCTGTCGGGCAATATTACTTGCAGGGATTAAATAAGGTATCGGGTTGATAGTAGTTTCCCCACTGATTAAAAAACCTGAGTTCGCCAAGTTGTTTTGTCGTATCCTTTTCACATTTGAATAAACCAAACGTAGCGATTTTATCTTCGTCATAGTTGTCAAATTCAAAGCTTGAATGCCCGCCCGGATCCGGTTTGTGATCGATGAAATAGGAAGTGTTGCTGGAATACCGGTAGAAATATTCGTAGGACATATCCTTGTGTTGCTTCATTCGCTGATGAACAAAATTGCCGATCATTTTCTTTAATAATTCCTTGTCCTGCGGCGGATTTTTGATCAAATAATAGTTGCCTACAGCCGTTTGAATGATCGGTGACTTATTTGTCCGGCAAGAGAGAACAGATGATATCAATACTATAAATAGAACAAGGTCACTTGTTAGCCTTTTTTTTCCTTCAGTTACAATAGTGCCCATTCCAATCTGTTTTTCCAGTACTTGGTTCAATTGTTTTCGTTACTTAAAATTTAGGTCCACTCCACATTTTTAAGCGTTCTTCTTCCGCCCATTTTTGGGCTTCGGCTTGTCGCTGCTTTTCCCGGTCGTTTTGCCGGGCAGCCCCTCCCGAATTGATATTGCCTTTGAATTCCTTTTCAAAGGTGATCTTCGTCAGGAAAGGTTTATAGCCGCGCAGATGCTGCAAGATAAACCAACAAACAAAGGCTTCACCTACGCTGGGGATGATGTTGAATATCTTTTCCATGTCGGGTTTATCCAGCCCGAAGTGATCCCAGAGGGTCACCCGGTATTTGGCGGTATAGTTGCCATCGGCATAGTCCAGCTTGGTCAGGATCACTTCCGTGGCCCAGATATCATTCAAAGCAATCGTAAGACCGCCCGTCTTGTCATTATTGTAGATTGGTCTTGAGAAGTCCTCTTTCTGTTGGCTTTTTCTTGTACCCTTGCCGTTAGCCATTGCTTTACCTTTTTCAAAGTAAGGCTCTTTATCATCCACTTCTTCCAATTGGGTGTGCTTGTTCTTCAGCTGCTCGGCAATATAGTCTTCAACCTTTTGGCAATAACTGGTGGTCCTTTCGTTGGCCAGCACACCGCGTGTCAGCACCTGGTCTTCGTAAATGCCGCCTGTATTAGCAGCCATTTTGTCGATCATCCGGTCCAGGTTACCCTGCAACTCACCTTGCGCAAAGTATAGCTCTGCCGTATTCTTAAAATCCCATAAAAGCCGGTCGTTCGAGAGGTTGTCGAAGATCCGTACATCCAGGCCTGTCGATATCCAGCCATACTTTGTGCTGTAGCATTCTTCGCGGCTGTAACGGGCCTTGGCACTGCCATCGGCGGGGGGGATGTCCTGCGCATTGGAAAAAATACCATGCTTTGCGGGATCAAATCCGTTCTCCTTATATTCCGATTTGAAGGTATTGAGCGCGCCACTGTCGTAGATAGCGCCATTATGCTTCACGCCACGGCCATAGGTCATATCGTCGGCAATATCGTCACCGGCGCTGTTAAGGCCAGGCATCTTGTACCGGTCGATCACCAGGGTACCCACCACGAGGTAATCTTTGGTGTCGGCCGGCAGTTCCGTATTGTTGCCCCGGTAGGTACAGCGGAAGTAGAACTCCAACTGCTGGTCGGCGTCAGAGCTCAGGGTGCTTTCATCCAGGGCCAGGGTGAGCGGTACCACTACTTTGTTCCCTTTTACCGGGAAATATTCACTCAGCGTGAGGCCGGTGCTCTGGTTCTTCAACGGGAAATGATCGTCCTTGTCGCCTGTGCCGCTTTCTTCGCTTTCGTGGTTATCGTCGTCAAACAGGCGCATGTGGAGGCTTTCGCCGTCTTCTATATCCTGCGTTTCGACATGAAAATAGACCTTCATGCCCGGCACCGCGCGCCGCAGGACCTTATTGCCTGCGGCATCCAGGGCCCACCATCCTTTTTTGATCTTACCTGTTTTTTCTTCAGCAGGGGGCGCCGATTTACTATTGCGGGGTCGGGGTGTGGCACTGTTGAGTGTGGGATTGCAGGTAATGGTCGATGCCTTGATGAGCACGGTATGTTCCTGCACTTTGGTGGTGCCTATATCCTGCCATTTGCTGAGGAAGATCACGCTCTGGCAGGGCGGGGGCGTCTGTCCCGAAAATTTAGGATGGCCGCAGGGGCCGTTAAATTTCAGGTTGATCATATTGTTGTTATCCTCTTCGGTGCCCCATAGCTGATCCTGCAGCTTGATGTCGTTAGAGTCTACCGAAAGCTTACCAGGGCCCGATGCGTAGGGGCATTTCAGCTTGGCTCCGTGCATCACCACTTTCCTTTTTTCGCTGGGCGAGTCGCCCGCCTGCTGCTGCTGGAGTTGCTCCCGCTTTTGTTCCAGCTTTTCGTCGTGTGTTGTTTTGGCCGTTTCCATACCGATCTTTTCAGCTGTTTAACCTTTGCTTACTTTGACATCCTTTCCACCCTGAACGACAGCGAGGCCGCTTCCCCTCAATAGCATATCGCCCTTGAGGGTTTTGATATCCGCATTGCCCGAGGTTTGCGTAAATGCCGCTCCGATCCGCTCTGTTTTGTCTTTGTTTACCGATACTACATGATTGTCGGATTGGTGACTGTAATTTTTCCCCACGGTCACCGACTTGTTGTCGCTCACCGTGACGCCCATATCTTTCCCGGCGTCCATGGCTATATTGCGGCCCGCCGATATGTTGATGTCTTCTCCTGCTTTTATATTGATGTTTTTGGGAGCCGTTATATTGATATTGCCTTTGCCATCCAAAAAGACGATGTTTCCGCTGGGATCCTGAATCTTAATGCTGCCCGCATTATCGGTATCGTCGAGCTGTATGGTACAGCCGCTGCGGGTAATGATGCTTTTCAGGTGGTTTTCTGCAAAGCCACCCGCACCGTTGCTGCCGTGGAAGATACTGCCCTGCACATAGGGCCTGTCGGGATTGTTCTGTTCAAAGGCGATCATTACCTGGTCTCCTTTTTCGGGAATAAAGACATAGCCCCTGTTCTTGTTCACGGCGCTGCTGCTGCCGGCATCGGGCGTCAGTATCCTGATCCAGTCGGTCTGCTGCTGGCTGTGGTCCTGCTGCCAGCCCAGGAATTTGACCTGCACGCGGCCCTGTCCCATAGGGTCGGCATTGTCGATCACCTCTGCGGGCATGGCGGTAGCCATGGGGGCCAGGAAGTCTATTGGCGGCGGGGTCACGCTTTGTGCGCTGATGGCGCTGAAGCTGTTGCTGTAGCTGCCGGTGGCATCGAGATGGTGGGTAATGGCGGTAATGCGTACGGGTGTATGGTCAAGCTTGACGCCTGCCCGCACCATCTGCAGGTTGGCGATCATACCCACATTAAGCTCGTGCAGGGTGCTTTCACCATTGACGAGGTAGAGGTCGGCAGCCGTAGTATTGGCCCTGCTTTTGCCTATGCCGGCCAGCGTCTGTGCATCGGCGGGCAAGGCGACGGGATGGGTATAGCTATCACCGCCAAAAATATTTTTAGCCTTTCCGAAAGCAAAGCCCCTGTCGGAGTTGGCCACATCGGTATCGCTGTTGGCTGCGCTGCTGAGGGGTGTATTTTCGGAGGCATTGTAGTCGAAGTAACCGCCCTGTACGGGCCTGGCCTGCATACTCATTTCGAGCTTATAGCAGTTTTGTCCGTAGATAAGGTCGCGTGCCTGCTGGGATTCGGGCTGACCGAATATAAGCTCCTTACCATTGAAGTAAAGCCACTGTCCTGTCTCGGCGCTGAGCCGCTTCATGAAGTTCCAGGCGCTTTCGCCGAAGCGGGAGACATAGCTGAGGGAGGCATCGAGGGTAGGGGCAGCAATAAGCTTGCTGTTGACCTTCTCCAGGGGCTTGCATACCGTTTTGGCTATGGTGGCAAGGTTCTTGTGGTAAAAGCTTTCGTAATGGGGTGCGCCATCGAGCACATAGGTGGGCGCTTTGGCCTCGAGCACGAGTATGCCCTCGTTCATAGCGCTGTGGTCGAAGGCGATCCTGGTGGCGACGAAGAGGTTCTTGAGCTTCCTGTCGCCTTGTGTGGCATTCCTGTCGAAGAGGATGACCTCAACGACCTGTCCGAGGAGGTTTTCGGCGCCATCAAAGATCATGGAACCTTCCTGCTGTACCTGGTCCTGGTAGAAGCGCAGGGAGAGCAGGTGATGGCAGGCATGTTCCTGCCTGATCTCCAGAGATAGTATCTCTTTGATCTGTTTGTCTCCGATCCACACATTGGCGCCGATATAGGTAGGGAGCAGCTGGCTGGCTATGGCGCTCAGACTATCAAACATAGTTAAGGCTTTTGGTGGTTAATCAGCAGGATGCCGGAATAAGCACCAGGCTGATGAAAAGCAAACAATCCGGCAGGCCGGGACCGGGGTCCCGGACCTTGCCGGAGCTTGTTGCTGATCAAACAAAAAGAACTTTATTAAGTTGTTTGAGCGAAGGCCAGCTCAACATTACCTTCGGTGGTTACCTTGGGCGACAGCACGAAAGTGATGGTATAAGGCACTTCGTCTGACGAGTTGTAACGGGAAGAATAATAAGTGATCGAGCAATCCTTATAATTGGTTTCTACCAGCTTGCCTTCGTCGTGCGTGTTGTTGAGGGTCAGCACGGCGTCAACGCGTTTGCGGCTATTGGCATATTTTTCGAAGATAACCGAAGTCTCGGCGTTACCTTCGATCACGAAACGGGCGTCGGCTTTGGTCGCGTAAGCGGTAACGCGGTTCCACTGGTCAACGGGTTTGATAGATTCGAAAGAAGCCTGGAACACGGTATACGTTTTACCGTCCAGCTTAAGGGTGGCCAGGGTGGATGCTGAATTTGCCATTGTAAATGGGTTTTAAAATGATTGAATGAAAAGATATGAGGACAGACCCCGGTTTACGGGATAGCCTGTAGTATTTGATAATGAAGTGGATAGCCAGTTAACGATAAGGAACAATAAGGCCGGGATGCAGATCCAGACTCGGCTACAGCTATCATTTGTCAGAAACACACTTTCACATTGCTATAGTTAACCGGGCAGATCAATACGCCGGTATGCCATAATAATGGCCGGAAGCAAAAACGGGAAGCAGGTAAATGACTATGAATATTGAGCCGTCCGGCAAGACACAACTTACCCGTCCGGGCTTACCGGACGCTCATTCATTGCTGTATACCAGAGCCGTTCTTAAGTGTGTTGCTCAAATGCCAGCTCGGCAGCATTTTCCGTGGTTACTTTCGGCGAGAATACGACCGTAATGGTGTACGGTACTTCGTCGGAAGAGTTGTACTTGGATGAGTAGTAGGTGATAGAACAATCGTTAAAATTGGTCTCCACCAGCTTACCTTCGTCGTGAGTGTTGAATAAAGTAAGCTTGGCATTGAAGCGTTTCCGGCTGTTTGAATACATTTCAAACAATTTGGAAGTCTTGTCGTTGCCTTCGATGACAAAACGGGCGTCGGCCTTTGTAGCGTAGGCGGTAACCCTGTTCCATTGGTCCACAGGCTTGAGCGATTCGAAGCTCGCCTGGAAAACATTAAACTCGGTGCCGTTAACGTCAAGAACGGCCAATTTACTTGCTGAAGTCGCCATAGTAAATGGATTTTAAATGTTAGGAAAATAAGCGATTAAATAATGAGGCTAAATTAGGGAACCGGATTTTATTTGATAGGTTAAAGTTGGGTTAAATAAGTAAAATTGATAATCCCAGAAAACCAGTACAATGCAGGCAGGACGTGGGTTTGGGCGCGTCCTGCTGCAAAAGGAGGTCATAATAAGATAATAAAAGGGCTTTGGAGTATTAAGTATTGAGATTTGAGTATTGGGCATTGAGATTTGAGTATTGGGTAATGAGATTTGAGTATTGGGTAATGAGATTTGCGAACTGCCAATTGCTAACTGCTCTCTACACTTTGATTACCTAATACCTAATACCTAATACCTAATACCTAATACCTAATACCTAATACCTAATACCTAATACCTAATACCTAATACCTGATGCCTAATACTTAATACCTAATACTTAAAATCAGGATGCAACAGGCAGCTGCCGGCTTTTCCGCTTGAGCAGGAGTGCACAGATGAGTGATACCACTATACCAACAGGGAGGATCTCGGCGTAGGTAAACAGGATCACGAAAAGAGGATTTTTATAATACTCCTTGTAGAAGGCCATTTCATCCATTTGCTTTTTCAGCTCCGCAGCATTACCATTTTGCTGTGCTTTCCTGATCATGTGATCGCAGTACCTGTCCATATAATCGGGCATGAAGCCGTAGTAGATAATGAGCCAGGCCAGCACATAGATAGTGGAAGCGATAAGCGCAATGAATAACCCGGCCTTGAATGCTTTGCCAAAGGAAATGAGACCGCCATAATGTTTGTCGCGCAATTGCTTTACGCCTACAAAGATGAGGGAAAAAGCCAGCAGCATACCGGCATAACCCAGCAACATGCTTCCCTCCATGTCGGGATTGTTGTGATAGACCATCATGCTGATGGCCATAATGGCGGCTACAATAAGACCGGCGATACTACCGGAGATCCATACCGTTTTTTTCATGTTATTGTTTTTTGAACGTGAGCGACAAAAATGGATCATCCGCAGTTTCCGGGGCTCATACTTTTGGGTGATTTTGGTTCCTACTTTCTGTTTTTCACCCTTAAGTAGCAGGTTTAAGGGATGATATTCATTCTTTTAGCCTTTTCTACGGCTTGGGTGCGACGCTTGACTTCCATTTTCTCAAAAAGATTGGAGGAGTGGGTCTTCACTGTGTTGAGCGATACAAACAGCCGGTCGGCGATCTCCTGGTTGCTCAATCCTTCTGCCATCAGTCCGAGGACCGCCAGCTCCCTTTTGCTGATACCAAGGCTATCCAGCTCCTGTTCGTTGACCTGGAACGACTGTTCTTTTTGAACATAGATTTCTTTTTCCACCACGATCGTCTCCACACGCGGACGGGTAAGCTTACGGGTAAGCCATATGCCCAATGCCGTAAACAGAACAGCAATGCCACCGATATAGAGTTCGAATGCATGGTCGACCAGCAGCAGCCGTACCTCCAGCCATTTGAGCAGGAACAGCAGGACGGCCAGGCACAGGCCGTAAAGTAACAATGTTTTATGCCGGATAAGAAAAGCGTACATGAAAGGTCGCATCGTATTACAGCAAAGATAAATCTTTCATACGAAGCGGAAAGGCCGATGCTATTCAGGTGGTCCGGCACTGGCCGGGAGGCAGGCCAAATTGTTGCCGGAAGGCCTTGCTAAAATGCTGTACGGAGGAAAAACCGAAGTGATCGGCGACGGTCTTGATCGCGCCGCCCGCCAGCAGCATTTCCCGCGCGCCTTGGAGCCGGTATTCGTTCAGGTAGCCGAACACGCTGTTGTTGAAGATTTCCCGGAACCCGTTTTTGAGCTTGAACTCATTGAGCCCGGCCACGCGGGCCAGCTCCGTAAGCGAAGGAGGCTCGGCGGCATGCAGCAGCAGGTATTCGCGGGCATAGTGGATGCGTTCTTTGTCGTATTCGGTTTTGCAGGCGCCCGGGTTACGGTCATGGTATTCTTCGAAGGCCTGTGCCTGAAGGGTAAGCAGCTCTATCGATTTGGACTGCAGGAACAATAGTTTAAGGCCACCTTTCTGGTTGCAACCCATGATCTCCCGGATGCATTGGTGCATGGCAAAGGTCATCGGTAGCGAAGGTGTGACGAGTTCGGTTAGGTCGCTGGCTGCCAGCTTCCCGGCAAATTCCATCAGCATAGGTGAACTGTCCTGTGCCAGCTCGGTAAAGAACTTCTTTGTGAAATGGACTTCGAAGAATTGGTATTTCTGGTCTTTACGGTAATTTCCCGTTCCCTCAAAATGAGGGATATAGTGCATATTGTATTCGTTCTGCCTGAAGTTGTAGGTACTGCCACTGGCCTCGTTATATAAGCTGCCGCTGCCTGCCAGTGTAAAATGAAGCTCAACCAGGTCGATCTCTTCGGCCATGCTGAAGTGTAGGACCTTGGCCTCCTGCATCATAATGTCGCCGTATACAATGTAGATACCCGAAAAGGCGATCTGTACCAATTCTGCGTCGCCGAAAGGGAAGCTGTACTTCACCCGGCTTTCGGTAACCAGCGGCTGGTTGATGATGCCGGCACTAAAGCTGCCGTCACCAAAGGAATATTGCTGTCCGTTGCTGTCGTAAACGCTTACCGGCATAAAAATCCTTTTTGTATAAAACAGTATCCCGATGATATAAAAACCTTTGCCGGAATTTGTTTCACTTTTGCAAAGTAATGCTAAACTATCGAGACATGAGACATCAAATTCATGTTATGACACCTGTAAGACAATCATATGCCGAATTGCCCCTGCTTAAGGAGCATCGCTATCATTTTTTCTTCGGGAATGAGTATTCGATCGAGCTATATGAACGACTGAAGGAGGAAGCCTGCCTTCACCAATGCCACTATATAGGCGTGCTGGAAATGCCCGGCATCTATTTCTATAAGCCGGAGCGCTGCGGCCTGCTGCTGGATGTAGTGCCTTACGGACCCGAGCCGGCGATGCATGCGATCGCTTATCTCGACCGCCTGGAAGCAGAGCTATGGACTTTATGGCAGGAAGGCATCTTTTACCTGGCGGGCAAAGAAGAGGCGGCTGCCGCCTTTGAGCAGGCCCTGCTGCTGCGGGGCATCGCGCCGGAGCAGATCGTTCATGTGTGCTGATGGCTGATACAGCGGATTGATACCGAAGAAAACAACTGAATTTTTCCTGTAAAGGGTCGTCCGGTCAGCGGGCGGCCCTTCTCTTTGCTGACATAGTAGCGACGTTGCACACGATGTCGCTGCTATGTCGGACATGGTTAACGCCAATAGCCTTATTGATAATAGCTGTTACCCGGCATGTATCACCGGGCGTACATTTGCTCTCCCCGGGACTGATCCGGGGTATAAGAGGATTTGTTGTATATGGAAAAGATCACCTTATCGGCGCTGGATCTCGCCGTAGTACGGGAGGGCGGCAATGCCGCGGAGGCCATAGCGCGTACGGTAGCGCTGGCACAGCATATAGAAGCTTTACAGTATAAAAGGATATGGCTGGCGGAACATCATAATATGGCCAATATCGCCAGCTCGGCTACCGCAGTGCTGATAGGGCATGTGGCAGGGCATACCACAACACTTCGTGTGGGCTCCGGCGGCATTATGCTGCCCAATCACTCGCCCCTCGTAATCGCTGAGCAGTTCGGTACGCTGGAAATTTTGTATCCCAAAAGGATAGACCTCGGCCTTGGCCGTGCGCCTGGTACCGACCAGGTGACTGCCGCGGCGCTGCGGCGCAACTATGCCGATGGTGCGTATAACTTTGGCCGCAGCATAGAAGAGCTGCAGCAATATCTTGGCAATACCAGCGAGCATGCCCGGGTACGGGCTTTTCCGGGGGAGGGAACCGATATTCCCATATGGGTATTGGGCTCCAGTACCGATAGTGCTTTCCTGGCGGCCGAGATGGGCCTGCCTTATGCCTTCGCCGCTCATTTCGCGCCGGCGCAATTTCGCCATGCCGTCGACATCTATAAAAAGAACTTCAGCCCCTCGCCTTACCTGCAGCAACCCTATATGATGGCTTGTGTCAACGTGATAGGCGCAGATACCAATGCGGAGGCGGCTTACCAGGCTACTTCCATGTACCGGATGTTCCTGGGCATTATTACCAACCAACGGAAGGGCTTGCAGCCGCCGGTGGAAACGATGGATGGCTTATGGGGATTGCAGGAACGTGCTGCTGTAGCACAGATGACTGCCTGCACCTTTATCGGTAACCGAGAGACCTTAAGAGAAAAGCTATTGCCGTTTATCGAAGAGACCGGCATCGACGAATTGATGGTGACATCCAATATCTATGACACGGAGAAGAGATTGCATTCTTATGCAGTATTGAAGGAGGCCATGGAAGCTTAGCTTATGCCATGTATATCGGGGCTGTATCAAAAGGGGTAATTTTTGTCATATTGAGCGCAGTCGAAATACGACAAAAATTATGTTTCAAGCCTGTTTCCATTTCGAATCGCTCAATGTGATAGGTTTGAGGCCTTTTAAGGCAGCCTCCGCACTGCTATCTTATTCCGCCAGGCCCGTGCGCAGCGCATGACGCACCAGCGCCGCCGTGCTATTGACTTCCAGCTTGAGGGAAATATTGAATTGATATTGTTTGACAGTATTGACACTGATACCCAGTTCCAGGGCGATCTCTTTTTTACTCTTGCCGCTGGCGATCATTTGCAGCACCTCTTTTTCCCTGGGGCTTAAGGTGGTCTTTACCGAGGCTTCACGGGTACGTCCTGCACCCAGTGTGGCGATCTTATTTTCCAGTGTGGGTTCGATATATTGCTTTCCTGAAGCGACGGCCAGGATGGCTTTTTGCCATTCTTCCAATATGGCATGCTTCATAATATAGCCCAGGCAGCCGATACGCAGCATAGTATTGGCGCTGATCGCGCTGTCGAGCACGCTGATGGCCAGTATTTTTATCTCCGGGTTGCTTTTTTGTAATTGCTGCGCGACGATGTCGCCATTGGTATCGGGCAATAATATATCCAGCAGCAGTACCTCGGGCCTGATGCCCCGTTCCAGGTCATCGTAAAACGCCTTGGCCGTATACCAGGTATGTTGAATGCTGATATCCTTATTGCCGGCGAACATGCGCAAAAGACCTTCTACTACTACGGGGTGATCATCCAGTATGCCTGCTATAATGCTCATGGTGTTGTTAGGTTTAACGGATCAGAGACAGCATTACCGGGCGCGGGGTTGGGCACGAATACCCGGGAGGTGCTATAACCATAACAGAGCATAACTAGAGGCCGATGATGATCGTACAGGTAGTTCCCTTGCCTGGTACGGATTCCAGGCTGATCTCGCCCTTGAGCAGCGATACCCTGGCATGGAGATTGTGCAGGCCTGAACCATACGGCGTATGAACAACATCGAAGCCGCAACCATTGTCCTCGGCAAAAAGCCTGATGCTATTGTCAAAACAGGACAGGGTAACCGCTGCATAGCTGGCGCCCGAATGCATCATGATGTTCCGGATGAGCTCCTGGGCCATACGGAACAGCGAGTGCAGCACGGCCACGTCTACCATGTTCCAGTTGCCATAACAATTCAGCTGTATATGCGGATGCTGCCCCCGGCAGATGAGATCGCAGTAAGAAGCAAGGGAAGCCTCAAGTCCCCGGAGGGCGATGGTTTCCGGTATAAGACTGTGTACCGTGTTCTTCAGCTCTACTGTTGTATCATTGACCAATCCTATCAGCCGGTTCAATGCTTCTTTGTCTTCCTGCTCGTTCGCATTGAAGTATGCCTTCAATTGATGGCTGATGGTGAACAGCATCGCGCCGATACCGTCGTGCAGCTCCCGGCCGATGCGGCTCCGTTCCTTTTGTTCTCCATCCAGGAAGGCCTTCAACCTTTCTTTTTCCTGTTCTGCCAGCGCAAGGTTCATCATCCTTTTGTTTCCGGTTGGTAAATGGTTTTGCTGTGGTTTATGATCCGAATATTAAAACCGCGAAATTAGGCACAATACGCCTGCCGGAGGTGGTTTGGGTGGTTGGTAATCAAAAGTTAATGTAGCAGCTTGCTTTCCTTCTTTTTGTATTATCCTTATGTTATCAAATGGTAGGCAATTTGATCAACTTATTGGTTTGTAATGCAAAAAGTATAGTTAAAACCCATACTTAACTATCGGATTATAGGGCAGCAGCTATGGCGGAAATAATTTTGTGCCCGGTTAAAGTCCTTTGGCAATGCCCCCGCCAAGGCCACTTGTAAAAAGCCAACAACTTCCATTCTAATGAAACAGCTCCGCAGTTTCGCGCTTCTTTCCGGTCTATTTTTCCTTTGTTTGGGTCTTAAGGCCAGGGCACAGCTCGTTGTGAATGAATTTTCAAATGGCGCCTCCGGTAATAAAGAGTATGTAGAGTTGCTGGTAAAAGGGCAGGCCACCTGCAACGATACCTGCTTTGATCTGCGTGGCTGGATCTTCGACGATAATAATGGCTGGTATGGCTCGACTGCTGTTTCCCCTGGTTGTTATCGCTTTGCGAGCGATGCTAACTGGTCCTGTGTGCCTTATGGTTCCCTTATCGTGATCTATAACAGTGGCGATCTTAATCCCAGTATGCCGGCCGATGACCCTACAGATGCCAATAACGACGGCGTCTATATCCTGCCGGTGAGCTCGCCGCTGCTTGAGCTCAATCTGACCGTTCCGTCGACCAGCTCTATGAATTATCCTTCCACTGGCTTCGGTCCTTCTACCACCTGGACCAATATCGCGCTTAACAATACCAATGATGCCGTACAGACTGTAGATCCTGCCAATCTTACCGCGGCTTACCATGCTGTAAGCTATGGCAGTGGTGTGGTAGCACCAGTACATATTGCGGGCTCAGGCGCGCAAAAGGTATTTTACCTGACCAACGATCAATACAATTTATCGGCAGGCTGGACATCGGGTGCTGTGCCCACCAATGAAACACCCGGATTGCCTAATACTGCGGCTAACGCCACCTGGATCAACAGCATGAAAGCGCCGGCCGGCGGCACTTCATCCAACGATACGCTGGACGTATCCATATGCCAGGGCGAAAGCTATCCCCTGGGCAGCAACCTGTATACCACTGCTGGCTATCATACCGAACATTTTACCTCACAGGGAGGCTGTGACTCTATCGTAACGATCGATCTTACCGTCAATCCCATACCGGCAGCGCCAGCAGTTGTAAGCCCTGTTTCCTATTGTAACGATGGTGTGGCGGTGCCGCTGAGCGCTACAGGCACGCATCTTACCTGGTATGATACCCTCGTAGGCGGTACCGGTAGCGCGACGATACCCGTTCCTTCAACGGCAGACACCGGCAATTTTTACTGGTACGTTTCGGAAACGGTGAATGGCTGTGAAAGCCCGAGAAGCGAGATCACGGTGCGCATCAACCCACTGCCCGATATGCCGGCGGCCGATACCTCGATATTGCTCTGCCAGAATGCACCTGCATATACCCTTAGTGCTACTGGTCCCAACCTCATCTGGTATCCTACCGCTACCGGTGGTGTACCCTCGGCTACAGCGCCGGTGATCAATACCGCTACAGCGGGGATCGTACATTGGTATGTTACGGCAACGGCTAACGGTTGTGAAAGCAGGCGCAGGCATATCAGGGTAACTGTAAGCGCCATCGATGCGGTATTCACCCTGCAAAAAGATACTTTATGCATTACCGATCCGCTGGTAACGCTCAATACTTCGGCAGGCGACAGCCTGGACTATCTCTGGAATACAGGTGATGAGTACACCAGCAATGCGCGTAATATCGAGCACCTGTATCGTGGACCCGGTATATTTTCCGTTAAGCTGAAGATCACGAACAGCGACGGCTGCCGCGACAGCAGCAGCCAAATGGTATGGGTATCGCCGGTTGCTGCGGTAGACCTTAGCCTGGATAAGCATGACATTTGTACGGGTGATGAAGTATTGTTCACCATGAAATACACGGGAGGTTTCGGGATCATGCATTGGGATTTTGGCGACAACAACAGGGAAACGCTGAATGACCGGGAAAATGACAACCGGAACCGTGAGGAAGTACGCGAAATGACCCACGCATATGAGAAGGAAGGTACTTATTTCTTTACACTTAATACAACAACCCCCGGTTGTCCCGAAGGCATCGTGCTGGACTCGGTAAATGTACATCCGATGCCGAAAGTGAGCCTGGGTAATGATTCCAGCATGTGTCTTCATGGCAATGCCATATACCTGGCCAACAAGGAACCGGCCGAAGCTCATGCCCGCTATGAATGGAGCACGGGTGAAACCACACCGGCAATCGAGGTGAAGCACCACGGCGATATTAAGCTGACGGTATTTACAGATTTCTGCAGTAATTCCGACCAAGTGCATATCGCGAAGGACTGCTATATCGACATTCCCAACGCCTTTACACCCAACGGCGACGGCGCCAACGATTACTTCTTCCCCAGGCAATTGCTTTCTTCTTCCGTATCGCTTTTCAAAATGCAGGTGCTGAACCGCTGGGGGCAGGTGGTATTCGAGACCACAAGACCGGAGGGGCGGGGATGGGATGGCTACTTCAACGGAACGGCACAGCCAGGTGGCGTGTACATTTACCTGATCCAGGTGGCCTTCCGCAACGGTCGCTCCGAAAACTACCAGGGTAATGTGACCTTACTACGTTAATTATTCAACCAAAACGAAGCTACATATGGGATTCATCAGCGCGAGCAGACACGATCAGTTTTGTGTGCAATTGAGGCAGCAGGTGCTGCTGTGGTCAGACCTGGGTATCGACCAGGAAGAAATCTTTCAGTATATCAACGATATCGTGCAGCAGGAAAATATCTTTGTGAAGTATAAAGCCAAGTTGCAGGAGATACAGGAGCTGGCCGAACATTACCACATCATGGAAATGATGAACAAGCGTAAATTCAGGAAAAAGCACCTCGAACTGAAAAAGGATAAACGATTTAAAAATTACAAACGTATCACAGGCCCCCGGTAATCTTTTCTATGTCAATAAAACCAATAAAACTACCCCTGTTCCTCCTGATGTTGAGCGGACAGGCTTTTACCCCCGCCCGCGGCCAGGATACCGACACCCTTCGCGTAATGCAGTACAACCTGCTGAATTATGGCGACGGGGACAATCCGACTTCTTATAAGAACCCGAGATTACAGACGATCCTCGATTTCGTGAAGCCCGATATTTTTGGCGCCAATGAGATTACAAGGGGCGCCGAATATTCGGAGGAGATCCTCAATACTGTTTTGGGCGCCGAATGGGAAAAGGGAAGTTACGCCAACGCGAATAACCAGATCCAGACCAATATGCTCTTCTGGAAAAAGAGCAAGCTGGGCCTGTTGCACCAGCAAACCATCGCCAGCCAGACCCGCGATATTATTGCCTTCCGGCTGTACTACAAGGATGCGATGCTGGCACAGACACGGGACACCACCTTCCTCACGGTGATCGTAGCGCACCTGAAAGCAGGCAGCTATAGCCAGGACTCGCTCGACAGGATAAGAGAAACAGCTCTCGTCGCTACTTACCTGAATACCTATCCGGGGAACCCGGGCAATTACCTCTTCATGGGAGACATGAATGTATATACCTCGGAGGAAGGCTGCTACCAGAACTTGGTAAACAGCAGCAATCCCAAATCAAAATTCTACGACCCTATTGACCGCCCGGGCAACTGGAATGGTAACAGCTCTTTTGCCGATATCCATAGCCAGAGTACCCGGAGGGTGGCCCTGGCCGATGGCGGCGCCACCGGAGGGCTCGACGATCGCTTCGATCAGATCCTGATATCGGGCCCCATAAAGAACAACGAGCAGCGGATCAGCTACCAGCCCATGAGCTATCGCATCATTGGCCAGGATGGCAACCATTTCAACAGGGGCTTGCTGGACAATCCTGCGAATACCATCGTGCCTTCGACGGTCCTGCAATCCTTATACAACATGTCGGATCATCTTCCCGTTACCGCCCGCTTCGTGGTACGTAAAGTGACCCAAGGCGCCGGTATATCCGGCCCTCAAGCCGGTGACCCGGGCATATTCAACGTAGAAAACCCGTTGGAGGGGAACCTGCTGCGACTGCATTGCAGCGATGTGGCAAAGGTCGATGGCGCAGTTAAGGTTACCCTTCACAGCCTGTCGGGAGCGGCCTTGTACAGCGCCTCCTGGGAGGCAAGGCGTCAGTCCGATTTCCGCGTGACGATACCGGGCCTGATACCCGGTCTGTACCTGCTGCAGCTTAAGGGCAGAGAGGGCAATGGATTGTTGCACAAGCTTGTGCTGGTACATTGATCAAGACAAAATTGTTTTCGTCCAGCGGCTTCTGAAAAGAGGCCGCTTTTTTCTTGTCCGTTCTCTAATACAGACATAGCTCCTTTACCGGTTCCCCCCTATCTGAGATAGCCATGAGAAATGCCATTGACATAAGTTGTTGCCAGGCATTCAGCAACGTTTTTTTTATTAAAAACAGAACGAAAACAGGGGTATTATGTAGCTATTATTATAATGTTATCAAATTGAATGACTACTCGTTATTGTAATGTTTGTCAGCTATAAACGTATTGTTAATTTAAATACATAACCATAGGATTATAGGCCGGCAGCCGAAAGGGAAATACTTTTGAATTGTAATTCAGAGTGGGGGAAACAACAGATCAAACGCACCACCAATCCAGCACCAAGCCCCCCTTTTTCGCACGTTATCTCTACCGTCCAAAGCGGTACATTAATATATCCTTCTGCGTTATGCGACAGCTAAAGATCTCCAGGTCCATTACGATCCGTGAAAGCCATGCCCTTGAGAAATACCTCCAGGAAATTGGTAAAGTAGACCTGATCTCTGCCGATGCGGAATCAGAATTGTGCGTGCAGATCCGGCTTGGCGATGAAAAAGCGCTGCATCAGCTGATCAAAGCCAATCTCCGGTTTGTGGTATCGGTGGCAAAACAGTACCAGAACCAGGGGGTAAGTCTCAGCGATCTGATCAACGAAGGCAACGTGGGCCTTATCACAGCCGCACAACGCTTTGACGAAACAAAGGGTTTTAAGTTTATTTCCTATGCCGTGTGGTGGATACGGCAGTCCATATTACAGGCATTGGCCGAGCATAGCCGCCTCATCCGGCTGCCGCTCAATAAGGTGGCACTCAACAATCGCATAGCCCGGGCCAACAACCTGCTCGAGCAGCAGCTGGAGCGGGAGCCCCTGGCCGGTGAGCTGGCCGAGCACCTGGGCGTTGCGCTTACCGAAGTGGAAAGCGTACTGCATGCCTCACAAAAATATACCAGTATCGATGCACCCGTACAGCACGACGAAGATGCCACGCTCGCCGATCTGCTGGAAGACCGGCACGCGGCCAGTATCGACCGTGCTATGGAGCATCACGATTCGCTTAAAAAAGATATCAACCAATATTTATCCGTATTGCCGGAGCGGCAGCGCAATATTATCAAGCTGTACTTCGGCATTGGAGTGCCGGAGCCTTATTCTATCGAAGATATAGCTGCCTATTATCAGCTAACCCGCGAAAGGGTGCGGCAAATCAAGGATAGGGCATTGGATA
Organism: Taibaiella koreensis; assembly: GCF_003545715.1. Taxonomy (GTDB): domain Bacteria; phylum Bacteroidota; class Bacteroidia; order Chitinophagales; family Chitinophagaceae; genus Taibaiella; species Taibaiella koreensis. The sequence continues at coordinate 391,139 of NZ_QVNU01000004.1, read as the reverse complement.
TTTTGCGGGTAAAGCCCTCGCACCAGGTGCTGAAGGCTTATTTGTAAAACAGCCCCGTTTTTTACCTGTAACACGAGAAGGATCATGGCAATGATGATACAGCAACAGTACCGGCACATCTATGCCGGCCGTAGCAGCAAAGTGGGTATCTGCCTTACCGGTTTTCCGCCGGGCCTGTACCTGTTCCCGTTACAGGCGACGACGGGAACAACGAGCATGAAATTTATCAAAGTATAACCCTAAAATATTCCGGACCCATTGGGCCCGGAATATTGATGAAATAACAAAGCATATGAAGCCACTTTACCGCCTTGCATTGATTACATTGCCGCTGTTGGGCTGCTTGTCGCGCAGCGCGGCGCAGCTTACCGTAACCACCGGGCAAACCGCCACCGCGCTTGCCCAAAACCTGGCCGGGAGCGGCGTCACTGTGCTGAATGCCACACTTACCTGTGCCGCACAGGGCAATGGTTCGTTTACCGCAGTATCCAGCAGCCTGGGCATTTCAGACGGCATCGTGCTGACGACCGGCAATGCGGCGGCTGTAGCCGGGCCCGAGCCGGGGCTCACCAGCTTTAACAACAACACCGGCGGTGATCCTGATCTGACGGCCCTTTCCGGTGCATCGACCACCAGGGATGCTTGTATCTTGCAGTTCGACCTGGTTCCTAAGGGCGATACGGTGAAGTTTGATTATGTGTTCGGCTCTGAAGAATATATCAATTCCATCTGTGGCCCTTACAACGATGCCTTCGCCTTCTTTATCTCCGGGCCGGGTATTACCGGCATACAGAATATAGCCCGTGTACCGGGGACCAATATCCCGGTGGCTGTCAATTCTATCAATACCGGTATCCCCGGACCATATGGTTCCTTACCCAACTGTACCGCTATGGGTCCTGGCGCGCCCTTTACCACCTGGTACAACAATAACCAGGGCAGCACGACGGTAGCTTACAGGGGACTGACTACGGTGCTGACAGCAGCCCAGACCGTAATTCCCTGCGATACGTATCACCTGAAGCTTACTGTTGCCGATGCCGTAAATGGCTTGTACGATTCTGGTGTATTTATCAAAGCCGGCAGCCTGCAATCCACTACTTATGATGTAGCACTTACTGCGCCGCTGACAGTGGGCGGTCTGCCTACAATTTACAAAGGCTGTAGTCCGGCCACGCTTACCTTTAGCCGTTCGGTGGCCAAGCCGACACCCCAGGTGCTCACCTTTGTAGCTGGTGGCGATGCTATTGGCGGCACAGACTATGCGGCGCTTCCGGCAAGTGTAACCATACCCGCCAATGCCACCCAGACTACGCTTACCGTTACCGGGCTGACTACCCCGCCGGCCGGAGCAAAACTCCTGAAGCTTTACCTGAATGCGCCGGTTAGCTGCGCCGGTACGCCGGAGTTCCTGGACTCCGTAATCCTGCAGCTGCTGGATACACCTTCCGCAGTGATCCTGACCCCGGATACAGTGATGTGCCAGGGTGGACAGGTCCGCATTCGCGTAGCAGGCAGCAATGATCTGCAATACAGCTGGACACCCGCATCGGGACTTAATAATCCTGCAATTAAAGAACCTGTGGCCTCACCGGGGACAACCACTACTTATGCCCTTTCGGCAACCCTGCCTGGCAGCGGTTGTGCACCTATATCCGGTAGCCTGACCATTACCTTATTGCCGATACCTGGTACGGTCGAGGCTGGTGAAGACATGACGCTGTGCGAACATACACCGGTATTGATCAACCCGGATATACAGCCCGATGATCCGGAATTTACCTATAGCTGGACCGGCCCGCATGGTTTTACCGCTACCACCAGGGAGCTGAGCATTGCCGATCCCCTGAGCTCGCAAAGCGGCTATTACTATGTCTCCGTATCAGGTGGCGTATGCGGTTCGGCTACGGATTCGGTAAAAGTGGACATTGTGACCTTCCCTTCGACACCGGTGGTCAACGGACCCTTTAAGTATTGCCTGAACGAAGAAGTAAGCAATTTTCCCCTTAACGACAAAGACCTGGTCTGGTACAAGACAGCAACCGGTAACGACCGCTACGATGGCCGGCCGGCGATCATTACCTCGGCAGAAGGTGTATTTGACTTCTATGTTTCCCGCAGCCTGGGTTCTTGTGAGAGCGAGCGGGTAAAGCTCTCCGTGATCGTAGAACGCTGCTGCGACGACTACATTTTTATCCCCTCTGCTTTTACGCCCAATAACGACGGCAGGAACGACCTTTTTGAAATTGCTGTAAGGAATGGCAGCAAGGTTACCCGTACAATCATTTACAACCGTTGGGGACAGTTGCTCTACGACCGAAGCAGCGATCAGCCCTGGAATGGTACCCATCAGGGTAAGTCTGTTGATCAGGGCAATTATTATTATCTCATAGAAGTAACCTGCAAGGATGGCACCCTGATCCGGAGAAAAGGAGAAGTGCTTGTCGTTAAATAAAACCTGATCATGAAGCATCGCTATTATAAGTTTCTCTATCTTTTTGTGCTCCTCCTGTCATTGACGGGATTCAGGGGGCAGGCACAGATTCTCTTTATGCCGGGTATGACCTATACCCAGAACTTTAACGGCTATAACGGAAGTTCTGCTGTCTCGCTTCCTTACGGCTGGACGGCAACCGGCTCATTCAGCTGGCGGGGACAAGGCACGGGTACCAGCAACTCGGGTGGCGCCTGGGCTTATGGTAGCGCCGGCGACTATTCGCTAGGTTACCTGGGATCGGGTACTTCCCCCAACATCGCCTACAATGCCAGCTTTACCAACAATACCGGCGCTGTCATTACGCAGCTGGTGATCTCTTATAAGTACAAGCAATGGCGCTACGCCGGGGGCAATACCGTCGGATGGACGGTAACGGGCACAGGTGCGCTCAGCGCTTCTTCATTGGCGGGGCTCAACAGCACGAGCGCACTTGCGGGCCCTACAGGTACTGCGACCACTACACCCAAGTCGATCACGCTTACCGGGCTCAATATTTTGCCGGGTGCTGTCTTCGGTATTAGCTGGGCTTGCGCCGACGGCGCGGGAAGTGATAACGGCAATGCGATCGACGATTTTCAGATGTATTCCTGTTCGCCATCGCCGCCTACTGTAAAGGATACTACGCTTTGCTACGGCGTTCCTTTTAGCTGGAACGGTAACACTTACACAACGCCACAAACGTTGACGCATACTTTTACGAATAGCAGCGGCTGCGATAGTATGGTAACGATAACCCTGGGTTATCATCCGCAAATCACGAAGACCGTAGCAGATACCGTATGCTTTGGTCATAGCCGTAACTGGGGCTCGCAAACGTTGACGGCCACGGGCACCTATACCCAAACCTTTGCGGCTGCAAACAACTGCGATAGTGCGGTAACCATGAACTTCTTTGTCCGACCGCAGATCACGAAGGCGGTAGCCGATACCGTATGCTTCGGTCATAGCCGTAACTGGGGCTCGCAAACGTTGACGGCCACGGGCACCTATACACAGATCTTTACGGCTGCTGTTAACTGCGATAGCGTTGTGACGATGAACTTTTTTGTCCGTCCGCAGATCACGAAGACCGTAGCCGATACCGTATGCTTTGGTCATAGCCGTAGCTGGGGTTCACAAACGCTCACGGCCACGGGGACTTATACACAGATATTTACGGCTGCTGTTAACTGCGATAGCGTTGTGACGATGAACTTCTTTGTCCGCCCGCAGATCACGAAGGCGGTAGCCGATACAGTATGCTTTGGTAATAGTCGTAGCTGGGGAACGCAAACGCTGACGGCCACAGGGATCTATACACAGACCTTTACGGCCTCCGTTAACTGTGATAGCGTTGTGACGATGAATTTCTTCGTCCGCCCGCAGCTCACCAAGACGGTAGCCGATACGGTATGCTTTGGTCATACCCGTAACTGGGGAACGCAAGTGCTCACGGCCACGGGGACTTATACGCAGACCTTTACGGCTTCAATTAACTGCGATAGCCTGGTGACCATGAACTTCTTCGTCCGCCCGCAAATTACAAAGACAGTAGCCGATACGGTATGCTTTGGTCATAGCCGTAGCTGGGGTTCACAAACGCTGACGGCCACGGGGACCTATACGCAGACCTTTACGGCAGCTGTCAATTGCGACAGCCTGGTGACGATGAATTTCTTTGTCCGCCCGCAGATCACGAAGACCGTGGCCGATACCGTATGCTTCGGACAAAGCCGTAGCTGGGGCTCACAAACGCTTACGGCCACAGGCACCTATACCCAGAGCTTTACGGCCGCTGTCAATTGCGACAGCCTGGTGACAATGAATTTCTTTGTCCGCCCGCAGATCGCGAAGTCCGTAGCCGATACCGTATGCTTCGGCCAAAGCCGTAGCTGGGGTACCCAAACCCTGACGGCCACTGGAACCTATACGCAGACCTTTACGGCTGTCGTTAACTGCGACAGCCTGGTGACGATGAATTTCTTTGTCCGCCCGCAGATCACCAAGACTGTGGCCGATACCGTATGCTTCGGCCAAAGCCGTAACTGGGGCACCCAAACGCTGACGGCCACAGGAACCTACAATCAGACCTTTACAGCTGCCGTGAACTGTGACAGCCTGGTGACGATGAATTTCTTTGTCCGCCCGCAGATCACCAAGGCCGTGGCCGATACGGTATGCTTTGGCCAAAGCCGTACCTGGGGTACGCAAACGCTGACAGCCACGGGCACCTATACCCAGACTTTTACAGCTGCCGTTAACTGCGACAGCCTGGTGACCATGAATTTCTTCGTCCGCCCGCAGATCACAAAGACCGTGGCCGATACGATTTGTTTTGGCCAGCCTTATCCCTGGGGCACACAGATACTGACCGCCGCCGGTACCTATACACAGGTATTTACGGCTTCTGTAAATTGCGACAGCACGGTTACCCTGAATTTATTCATGGCCCCTCAGCTGAGCAGTACCACAGCCGATACTATTTGTTTTGGTGCAACCTATACCTGGGGCACCCAATCGCTGACGGCCACAGGAACCTATAGTCAGCTCTTCACAGCGGCAGCAGGTTGCGATAGTAATGTTACTCTGCACCTGTGGGTAAGACCCCAGATCACCCATACCTTTGCCGATACCGTATGCTTTGGTCAAAGCTATACCTGGGGTACACAAACCCTGGCAGCGACAGGCACCTATACCCAGACATTCATCGCTGCCGTGCATTGCGACAGTATCGCTACACTGCAGCTTTACGTAAGGCCACAGATCACTTATAGCGCGAGCCGGCTTATCTGTTATGGAAGCAGTTACGTATGGGGTACGCAGACCCTGACTACCGCAGGCGTTTATAACCAGGTATTCACGGCCGCTTCGGGTTGCGATAGTACGGTTACAATGACGCTTACCATATCGCCGGCGCCCGGGACACAAAGTATCGACACGGCATCATGTGGTGTGGTCAACTTTGAAGGTCATCAGTACCATTCCAGCATTACGCTTAACGATACTCTGAAAACAGTTAATCATTGTGACAGCCTTTATCGTACCATCCATATCACGGTCTATAACAATACACCTGTACAACTGCATGTTGATACCACGGGGTGTGGCACTGTAGTATTTGAAGGCATTACCTACACGTCATCAACCATGCTGCACCGGATGTTCACTAGCGTGCATGGCTGTGATAGCCTGGAACGGACGGTGACGGTTACCGTAGTGCAGCCTCAGATAGATACCGTAAATGCTGCGATATGTGAAGGGCAGCGCTATATGTTCCACGGACAGCCTTATCAGTCAGCAGGTGTCTATAAGGCATCTTATACCGGTGCACAGGGATGCGATTCCAGTTTTGTGCTCGTGCTTGATGTTAATCCCTTGCCGGTTGTTGCTTTTGAAGCGCCGGAGAAGACCAGCTATTGTATCGGTGATTCCATTGTGCTGAATATGAAAGGTAGCGACAGCTATCGCTGGACCAATGCTTTCGGCGTCGATATCGGCACCGGCATTACCCATAAAGTATATCTCCCCGATTATGCTAACGCTTTCTCAGTAACCGGTACCGATGCCAATGGCTGCAGCGATTCGGCTTCTATTACGCTTAACGCGCAGCCTTGTTGCACCTTATGGCTGCCCAATGCTTTTAGTCCTAACGGAGATGGTCTTAACGATCGCTTCAAACCCGAAACCAACGGTCATCCCAAGGAATATGCCTTACGTATCTTTGACCGCTGGGGTGCAATGGTCTTCGTCTCTTATAATGTTACGGATGGATGGGATGGTACCGTCAACGGCAAGCCGGCCAATATCGACACTTATCACTACCGCGTTACCGGCAAGTGCGTGAATGGCGAAGTGCTGGACAAGCGCGGCGACCTTACCCTGATCCGCTAACGAATGATAATACGCAAACGAGCCTTTCTTTTTCGGGAGCGGCTCGTTTGCGTATTCTGTAAAAATAGTTTTATTCCCGGGTCATGGGGTATAGCGACTTAAATCGTCCTTTCTTTATATTCTGAAGTTTTCTGTTGATCGCTTTCCGGGCATCCGGGCCAAGCAGGTCGGGATAGAGCCTGCCTTCAATATGGTCGTATTCATGCTGGATCATCCGGGCCGTAAGCCCCGTAAAGGTTTCTGTATGTTCCACCAGGTGCTCGTCGTAATACCGGATGGTGGCCGCCCATGGACGACGCACGCTGGCGGAAAGACCAGGAATGCTAAGGCAGCCTTCATCGTCGTCCCATAGCTGCTCTTCGGAAACGGCCAGGAGCTCGGCATTGATGAATACTTTTCTGATCCCCGTATCCCCATAAAAATAGAGCGCTCTTTCCTCTTCTTCCATTTGCTCGTAAGTAACTATGCTATCGACGATAAAAACACGTACCGGCATGTTAATCTGCGGGGCGGCAAGCCCACAGCCGGAAGCACCGTACATAGTTTCCCACATACAGGCGATCAGCTCGGGTAAAGCAGTATAGTCGGCGGGCAGGGGAAAGCATTTCTGTTGCAGTATCGGCGCGCCGTAAGCGACAATCGGTAAGATCATAAAGGCAAATAAAGGCAAAGCTGCTTAAAAAAATCCAGCGAACATAGTAAATTTTAGACAGTTGTGTCTGTCGGCAGCCCGCTATCTTTGTACCATGCCCCTGAGTTTATTACCTTATTTACGTGATGTTCCGGTGGCCGGTGGTCTGGTAGAGCGTTTCCAGCCTTCGACTGAACTGGCGGCTGTAATAGACAGGTTCTACTTTGTACCGGCCGGCGCCTGGGCCGGTCCCACCATGGCTTTTAGCGACGGTATACCGACGCTGGTGTTTACAATGACCGGCAACCAGGTCATTTTTTCCGTGGCCGGTAATACGTTTAGGCCTGGCCCGGCCTGGTTGAACAGTCCTTATCTGGAACAGAGCCTTATGTGGCAACAGCGTAAGGAAGCGTTATTGATTGTCCGTTTCCGGCCTGCACATGGTTACCACCTCTTCGGAGCCGTCGCACCAGGCACAGGAGATCGTCATTGCCGGGAACTACCTGCGGCGCTTGGCCAAGCGGGAGTCGCCCTGCTACGTAAAGTACAACAGCATGATACGCCGGCGGGCAAAATAGCGGCGATAGAAGCATTTTGCCTAGCACAGTGCATCAAGGATACTAAGCATAATGCCATGCTGGAACGAGCTATTGCGCTGGTGGGGCAGTACGGTGGTAACATCCGGGTTCAGGAGCTTGCCTTAAAGCTGAAAGTTACCTGTAAATGGCTTGAACGGAACTTTCTGGTTAACCTGGGCCTTTCACCCAAGGAGTATATCCGTCAGCAACGCTTTCTCCTCGCCTGCCTTAGCTTGTCTGAGAAGACAGATATTGCGGCACTGGCCCAGGAACATGGTTATTACGATCAGAGCCATTTTGCCAAAGATTTCAAACGGTTTACGGGTAAAGCGCCCCTTCAATACCTGAAAGTAGCGGGTAAAGCGCACGATTGATACTTTTAGGGCTTTAGTTTTTCTAGCCGCGTCACCCAGGAATTTAGATTTTTTGCTCGCGGCGGCGCTGCGTCGCGGCGAGAATATCTTTCTTCCCACAGCGATCCTTTTTTGCCCTTAGCCGTAACCTGCCGGTCGGAACGCGCAGCGGTCTGCACGGCAAAGAGGGATGCTACTGTTTTTCCCGCCATGCTTTAGGCCTGTATCAATTCTTCTTCCCATGCAAAGGCAAAGGGGCTTTGAGTTTTCTCGCAGCGCCGCAGTGTCGTAGCAGCGATGGCTTATATGACATTCTTCTTTGCGTCGTTGTGTCGTGGTGGGCAACTGTTTTCTTTTCTTATGGCATGCTTTTTCCACGAAGGCGATGGCACAAAGTTGGTGTATCCCGCAGCGGCGCCGCGTCGCGGCGAGAATATTTTTCTTCCCACAGCGATCCTTTTTTTGCCCTTAGCCGTAACCAGCCGGTCGGAACGCGCAGCGGTCTGCACGGCAAAGAAGGATGCTACAGTTTTTCCCGCCATGCTTTAGACCTAGATCAATTCTTCTTCCCATGCAAAGGGGCCTTGAGCTTTCTCGCAGCGACGTAGCAGAGATGTCTTATGTAGTATTCTTCTTTGTGTCGTTGTGCCGCGGTGGAAATTCTATTACGTACTTTTTGCCACGATGACACCAAGGCACAACAAGTTTTTCCCACAGCGACGTTGCGGCGCTGCGAGCATAGCCTACCTCCTCTGCAAGCGGTATACTAGCGTCTCGATTTGATGCCCACCTTTTCCATATGCTGCACGTTAATGCTGTAAGTGCCATATTCTTCGATTACCGTGCCGCGAATCCGGTAGAAGCCATTGCCGGACAGGGGATATTTAAAAGCGATCTCCGGAAAATGGACGGTGTCAATCCAATTGCCCTGTGCGTCGATAAAGGTGCCGAAAAACATCCGCTCTCCTTTAAGTGTGTGGATCGGTTTGGTGGTGACCAGGTAGCCAAGCAGCGTGATCTCCCTGCCGGTATAAGGCGCCCAATCGTCGGTAGCCGGGTATTGGCGTACATCATCATCGGCCAGGTCGAAAGGATTGCCCAATGAAAAGCCCAGTAGTTCCAGCTCATCCATAGCATCGTCCAGCGGATGCTGGTACAGTTCGGGTAGGGTATAGACCTCCGGTTGTTCGGAAAATAAGCCGCCGGTTGCGAGTGGGACAGGCTCCGGGCGCCGCCGGCGTAGGAAGTTTGCTTCCCATAGAAGTTGTTTTTTGTTTTTTCCGGTAAAACGTAATGCGCCTACCCGTACCAGTATATTCAATTGTTCGGTAGCGGCCCCGGTGCGTTCGATAAAATCGTACAGGTTGAGGAAGCTGCCGTAATGATTCCGTTCGTTCTCGATCCGGAGCAGTAAGCCGTCTTCCAGGCCTTGTATATGGATAAATCCTACGTAAACGTCCTTATCCTGAATATGGGTCAGCCGGCGACTGTGGTTCACACAGGGCGCATGCAGCCTGGCGCCTGTTTTCTTTAATTCCTGGAAGTATAGTTCGGTGCCGTAAAAGCCACCGAAATTGTTGATCACGGCGACCATGAATTCCATAGGATAATAGGTTTTCAGATAAAGGCTCTGGTAGCTCTCCACTGCAAAGCTGGCCGAATGGGCCTTCGAGAAAGAATAGCCGGCAAAGCTGGCGATCTGACGCCAGACCTCCTGCGTCACCGCATCATCGTAACCTAAGGCCTTGCAGTTATCAAAGAACCGGGTCTTGATGCGCTGCATTTCTTCATTGCCCCGGTATTTGCCACTCATAGCCCTGCGTAGTACATCGGCTTCGGCCATGTCGAGACCGGCAAAATGATGGGCTACCTTGATTACGTCTTCCTGGTAGACCATTACCCCATAAGTCTCCTCCAGCAAGGCTTTCATCTTTTCATGCAGGTAGGGAATCTCTTCCTGGTGATGAAAGCGGTGGATGTACTGTCGCATCATACCGCTCTGCGCCACACCGGGCCTGATGATCGAGCTGGCAGCCACTAATGTAAGATAGGTATCGCATTCCAGTTTTTTCAGCAGCTGGCGCATCGCCGGACTTTCGATATAGAAGCAGCCGATGCTGTTGGCCTGCCTGATATTGGCCGCGACCTGCCTGTCCGCTTTAAATCGACTGATATCGTGGATATCGATTGCTACGCCTTTGTTTTCCAGCACGAGTTGCAACGTATCTTTGATGTGTCCCAGCCCGCGCTGGCTCAGGATATCGAGCTTTTCCAGGCCTATCGCTTCGGCTACATGCATGTCAATCTGTGAGGTGGGATACCCCTTGGGTGGCAGTTCTGTAGCCATGTATCGATACAGGGGCTCCTCACTGATCAGCATACCACCGGCATGGATCGACAGGTGGTTGGGAAAATCGGTGATCTCCTTTACATAGTAGCCTATCGTTTTCTGGTACGAGTCGTCGGCATAGGCTGCATAAGGATTATTGACCAGGTTATCAATCTCTGTCTTGGACAAGCCGAATACCTTGCCCAGCTCCCGGGTGATCGCTCTTTGCTGGAAGGTGCTGTGCATACCCAGCAGGCAAACATGTTCCCGGCCGTATTTCTCAAACACATACCGTGTGATCTCGTCGCGGTCCTGCCAGGAAAAGTCCAGGTCGAAGTCGGGCGGACTGGCCCGGTGCGGGTTAAGGAAACGCTCGAAGTACAGGTCCAGTTCCATGGGATCCACGTCGGTAATGCGCAGGCAATAGGCCACCATAGAATTGGCGCCGCTGCCCCGGCCAATATGGAAAAAGCCCCGCTCGCGTGCAAAACGGATAATGTCCCAGGTAATGAGAAAATAGGCATTGAATTGCTGCTTGTCCACGATGGCCAGCTCCTTGTCAACGCGGGCCTCGGCTGCTGCATTATTGCTTCCATACCGCTGCTGCATGCCCTCAAGCGCGAGCCGCCGCAGCAGCGCTTTGTCCTCCGCCGCACTTCCGGTAAAGGTCTTTTTGGTTTTGGGCGTTTTGTCATCCATATCGATGGTAGTACAGCTGTCCATCACCGTCCTCGTATTGGTTATCAGTTGAGGGTAAGCTGAAAATCTTTGCAGCAGCTGTTGCTCGGTTTGGAATACTTCATCGGCGGCCGCCAGCAGCAAGGGGTCTTGCTTACTAAGCAGGGTGTTTTTATCCACAGCCTGGAGCAGACGGTGAATATTGTACTGTATCTTATCCCGGAAAGTGACCGGTTGCCGGATCACAAACTTGCTGGCATAAGCTTCATCACGATAGCGGTAGAGCTTGTTGCATTCACCGGTTTGCACGCCTATCTTCTCCCAGGGCTTCAGGCTTAAAGGATCGGCAGCGCCCAGCGGGTAAATGACCCATAGGTCTTCACAGGCCGCGAAAGGTCTTGATGGAAAGGGTTTGCCTGCATGCAAATGCTCGCTCAGGAAACGGTTCAGCATAAAGAAGCCTCGCGCATTACGGGCCAGGATCAGGTATAGAAAGCTATCTCCGTTTCGGATTTCGACGCCCGCGATCGGTTGTATATCATTCTCCCGGCAGGCACGTATAAAATCCCAGGTGTCGGTTGTATTGTTGATATTGGTGAGTGCCAGCGTGGTGACGCCCTGTTTGCGGGCATCGGCTACCAGATCTTTGGTCTTATACGTACCATAGCGATAGCTGAACCAGGTTTTACAATTGAGATACATGGGCATTTCTTTTTCTGATTTCGAACAGGTAAGGTTTCCGGGTCTGCCTTTTGAAGTCTTTAAGCCGGGCTTCTCTGAGTGCCGGCGATTCTTCGGGAGCATGCAGCGACTGCAGCTCGTCGCTGAGCCGGAGACCCGTTACAGCCTTGCTCAGGTACCGGCTGCCGTATTTGTGTTTCATCTGATCCACGGCCTGGTATAAAGCGATTTTCTCGCGGGTGTCGTCAAAAATGTCGATCTGATAATTGCCGGGCACCAGCCTGGATAGCCGCACGCCTATCAGGCGCACCCTTTGCCGCCGATCATATAGCCGGTCAAACAGCTCTTTGGCTTTATCGACCAGGATATGGTCCATGGCGGTATAAGGGATAGTCACCTGTTTGGTATAGGTATCGAAGCCCGCATAGCGTATCTTCAGCGTGAGGCAGCCCGCCAGCTTATGCTGCTCGCGCAACTCGAAGCCGACCCTTTCGGTGAGCCTTACCAGCTGACCTTTCAGCCACTGGGTGTCGGTAATATCCTGGCCGAAAGTATTTTCAGCGCTTACACTTTTTTGTTCATTATAAGGCACAATGGGCGTATCGTCGATACCATTGGCCTTTCGCCACAATTCGGAGCCATTGCGTCCCAGCAATTGCTCCAGCATAGGCCTGGGAATTTCGCTCAGCAGCCTGATCGTATTGACACCCATGCTGTACAGCAGATCGGCTGTTTTTTTCCCGATCATCGGCATTTTATCTATCCTGAGGGGCGCCAGGTAAGCCTTCTCTTCACCGGCAGGAATGATTTCACCGCCATCTGGCTTCACCTCGTTGGTGCCCACTTTGCTGAGCAGCTTATTGGTCGACAAGCCATAGGAGACCACCAGGCCCGATTCTTTAAGAATATATTGTTTCAGGTGGGCAGTATACTGGGTGCAGCCGAAAAAGCGGTCCATGCCGCTGAGATCAATATAAAACTCGTCGATACTGCTTTTTTCATATACCGGCACTTTGGAAGCGATGATATCGGTGACCACGTGAGACATTTTACTGTACTCTTCGGCATCGCCCCTGATTATGCGGGCTTCGGGGCAAAGCTTGCGTGCCAGCTTCATGGGCATTGCCGAGTGAACACCATATTTGCGGGCCTCGTAGCTGGCCGCAGCCACCACGCCGCGATCGCCCATGCCGCCGATCAGTAAAGGAATGCCTTTCAACGCCGCATTTCGCAGCCGTTCTACGCTCACAAAGAAAGCATCGAGGTCCAGGTGCACGATATGCCGTTCCATTTTCAAATCATTTTGTTCTCAGGTAGTAAAGCCTGCCGGGCCAATTCCCGGCAGGCAGCGTCACAGGCTTTGTTGTTTGGTGAAATTTCCTTTTGACATTTTAGATGTCATATTTATGACATCTAAAGTAGCAAAAATTTTCAAAACACAAAAATATTTTGATAACTGCATTGCTCATGGCGTCACTGCAAGAGGCTATTTATTTAAGATCTTCTTGCGTGCTTTTCTATATCAAGGCACCAAGTTGTATTGCCCGCTGCGTCGCTGCGAGAGGCTATTTATTTGAGATCTCCTTGCGCGCTTTTTCTCTACCAAAGGCATTAAATTATATTACTCGCTGCGTGGCTGCGTTACTGCATGAGGCTATTTGTTTAAAATCTCATGGCACGCTTTTTCTCTAACAAGGCAAGGCGCTAAATTGTATTGCTCGCCGCGCCGCGGCGTCGCTGCGAGATAAAAAAAATAATAGGATTAATTGCTTTGTTCGCCGCATCGCAGCGAGACGAATAAGGTAAGCATTGAGGAAAAAAGGCGAATAATGGTGCCGTAATTCCCCAGCAAGCCGGACACATGGCATACCGTAAACGCTGATTGCCATAAGCCTTATGCTTTTGGTATGGTTTTTGGCTCTTTTATAGAACGACCAGGGCTTACTGGTCTCATTAAATCAACAAAAGCTATGAAACGATACCTTTTAAGTGTGCTTACAGCAGCTATTCCTGCCTTGTTTGCGGGTGCTTGCAGTAACCATGACAATACCAACGAAAGCGATACCGATACTTCGGTCAATACACTCCCGGCGGAGACGACGCCATCATCCCCGGAAACCGCTCCGGCAAGGCCCGGCGATACGGCTATCGTCCCGCACGTAGACCCGGCGCTCGATTCGGCTGCCAAACAGGGAACCATGCCGCCCAAATAGCGGCACACCGATTATTTCATTTTATAAAACTGGTTTTATATGAAAACGTTCTTTTTAAATATTGCTGCCGTGCTCTTGCTGGCACTTACTTCTATAGCGGTTACCGCCCAGGCAGGTGATCCGCAGGGAAAACAACGACCCAAAAATCAACGGATGGGCATGGATACCCAATCCAATACCCGTATACCGGTCACTAATGATCCGGAACTGATCCGAAAAAGGGATACACTACCTATTCCACCACCGCAGCCAATGCCGACGCCACCCGACACGATAAGGAAGCAATAACAGCGATATTTTTCAACTATAAATTGTATATGATGGACACGAACGAACATTTGGTAACACAGGTCAACAAAATTATTCAAACCAATATCGACCGCCGGGAAGGATATGAAAAGGCTGTAGACCAGGCTAAAGAACCCCAGTTGAAAGCGTTTTTCGAAGATTGCTGCAAGCAAAGTAACGAGAACATTAATGAGCTGCGGCAGATCGTGATCCAGCACGGCGGCTCGCCGGTGACGGATACGTCGACAGCCGGGGATCTGTACCGTATCTGGATGGATGTAAAATCGGCCTTGTCTCTCAGCAATACCAAAGCAGTGCTGCAAAGTTGCGAGCGGGGAGAAGATGTGGCCCTCAGTGCTTATCGCGACATCGTGGAAAGTGGTGTACGGGCAGAATCAGTTATGGTGCACAGTGTGCTGAAACGCCAGGAGGACGGCATTCTCACGATGCACAACCGTGTTAAATCGTTACGGGACGCCCGGTAGTGTTCCTGCCGAAAGCTATATAAGAAGAGCTGCTCTGTACGGGCAGCTTTTTTTGTGCCGGTATCCCTGATCTTTTTCCCGCTACAGATGTTATTGCAATATAATTAATGCCCATGAAGACCAATGAAGAATACAACAAAACAGCCATGTTCTACAAGCAGATATTGTTGCTGCTTAAGGATAGTGCTATTCCTTTCCTCATCGGCGGCTCATTTGCTGTATTTGAATACACCTGCACTACGAGAGAAACCAAGGACATGGACATATATTGCCGTCCCGAAGATTATCCCGGTATATTGAAGTTCTTTGCCGGTAAGGGATACGAAGTGCAGCAAACGGATGTACGCTGGCTGGCCAAAGTGTTCAATGAGGAAGGACGGTTCATCGACATTATCTTCGATACGGTAAACAATATATGCCGGGTAGATGATACCTGGTTTGAACGGGCCCGCGAGGCCACCGTATTTGATATGCCGGTAAGTTTCATTTCTCCGGAACACCTGATCTGGGGAAAAATGTACGTAATGAACCGGGAACGGTACGATGGCGCCGATGTGAACCACCTGATGCTGAAGCAGGGCGAGCGCCTGGACTGGCCTTTCTTAAAGCAGCTGATGGAACCCAACTGGCACCTGCTTTTGTCCTGCTTCCTGTTGTTCCAGTTTGTCTATCCCGCCGACTATTTCAGGATATTGCCGCGTAAGATGTTTGAGGAATTGCTGGAGCGGGCAAAAGCGCAATACGATTTGCCGCCGCCGGTAGAAAAGGTATGTCGCGGGCCCTGGATCGACCAAACGCAATACCAGGTGGACATTAAAGAATGGGATTATAAATCCTACACCATAAAAACAGTATAACGCTTATGGAACCTGAAGCAAAAAAAGTAAGGATCGCCGCTGTAGGCGATATTCATGTACATGAATCGGATAAGGGTAAGTGGAAAGATTATTTTGCGAAAGTAGCAGCATCGGCCGACGTTTTCCTTATTGTGGGCGACCTAACCCATACCGGCGACGAAGCGGAAGCGGAAGTGCTGCTGGAAGAGCTGAGGGCTTGTACCATACCCATCGTGGTGGTACTGGGTAACCATGACTATGAGAAGGGGCGGCAAAAGCTGATCCGGCAGATCCTGCTGAAACACGCGCATCTGCATGTGCTCGACGGGGAATCGGTGGTACTTTATGGCGTCGGTTTTGCCGGGGTAAAGGGCTTTGGCGGAGGGTTTGACAACTATATGCTGTCGATGTTCGGCGAGCAGGCGATGAAGGCTTTTGTACAAGAGGCGGTAGACGAGGCGCTGCATCTGGAAAGAGCTTTGGCAAGGCTCGATCAGGAGCATGATGGTATCAGAAAAATAGCGCTGATGCACTACTCGCCTATAAGCGAAACGGTGATAGGCGAGCCGGAAGTCATCTTTCCGTTCCTGGGCTCTTCACGCCTGGCCGAGCCCCTGTTACGACGCAAAGTGGTAGCCGCCTTTCACGGTCATGCCCATGCCGGCAACCTCGATGCGGAGCTATCGGGAATAAAGATATTCAATGTAGCTAAGCCCGTATTGCAAAAAGAGGGCCTTACCGACGGATTCTTCGTTTTTGAAATATGAAGCTGTTTTTTATTAAACAATTGCTAATTACAGTTTTGTGATGAACATTTTTTCATCCGCCGGTTTATCTGAACCGGACCAATTCCGGCTCATCTATGGCAAAAAAGAAGCACCTGTACCAATCAGGTATCATTGGCAATTGTTCTTTCATCGCGCACGTCGGTCTCGACACCAATGTCAGTTGGCTGTGCTGGCCGCGTTTCGACAGCAGCTTTGTATTCGGCAACCTGCTTGATCGCGAAAGCGGCGGTGCTTATTCCATATTGCCCGATGGCAAATTTACCTCGAAGCAGTATTACGTAGAAAATACCAATATCCTGTGTACCGAAGTTGAATGTAAGGACGGCAGCTACCGGATCACCGACTTCGCGCCGCGCTTCTACTTATATGAGCGCTATTTTAAGCCGCTAATGCTTATCCGAAAGATAGAGCCGCTTGTGGGCAATCCGCGTATAAAGGTTACCTGTAAGCCGGTAACCGAATATGGCTCCCGGGCGCTGGAAGCTTCGCCGGCCAGCAACCATATCGATTATTTCGGCGCTGCCAATACGATAAGGCTGACCACTAATTTTTCTATCAATCATATTCTCGACGAGCATCATGTAGTGTTGAACGAGACCAAATACCTGGTACTGACCTATGGCACGCCGTTGGAAGCGCCATTGAAAAGTACCGTGGAAGAATTTTATACCCGTACCAAGGACTACTGGCGGCAATGGATCAAAAAGACGAGCATCGGTAATATCTACCAGGATGCGGTAATCCGCAGCGCATTGGTATTGAAGATACATCAGTATGAAGATACCGGTGCTATTATCGCTGCCAGCACGACCAGCCTTCCCGAATACCCGGGCAGCGGCCGTACCTGGGACTACCGCTACTGCTGGTTGCGCGACGCTTATTATACCCTCCAGGCCTTTAACCATATCGGTCACTTCGAGGAGATGGAAGGGTATTTCAATTTTATCGCCAATATTTCTGTAAAGGAAGAGGGCCGCTACCAGCCCCTATACAGTGTCACGGGGGAAAAGTACCTGAAGGAATACGAGATCCCGCTCAGCGGTTATCTGGGCAATCAGCCGGTACGTATCGGCAACCAGGCCAGTGAGCATATCCAGAACGATGTGTACGGACAAGTATTGCTCTCGCTGTTGCCGCTATACTCCGACGAGCGTTTTGTTTTTGAGGAGCGTACCGATTCTTCGGCCTGGATATCTTCGGTGCTGAAGATGATCGAAATGGTGATCGATGAGGAAGACGCGGGGCTATGGGAGTTCCGCGATATCAGCGGCTATTTCTGCTATACCTATCTCTTCCAGTGGGCAGGTTGCCAGGCGGCTATCCTTATCGCACAAAAGATCAAAGACAAAAAACTGGAACGCTGGGCGGCAAGGCTTGCCGAAAAGGCAGCCAACCGTATCGAAGCTTGTTACGATCCTGAACGCAGGGTATATCAGCAAGCGATCAATTCGCCGTATATGGATGCCAGCACGCTGCAGCTGATCATGATGAACTACCTGGATCCCGCATCGGATCGTGCAAAGGATCACCTTAAAGCTGTGGAAACCGTTTTGTCGGCGCCAGGCGGCTTGTTTTACCGGTACAAGCACGAAGACGACTTTGGTAAGCCTGAGTCTACCTTTCTTATCACTGCCTTCTGGCATGTTGAGGCACTTGCCTGCGTTGGCCGTGTAGATGAGGCGCAGGAGCGGTTTGAGCAATTGCTGCGCTATACCAATCACCTGGGTCTGCTGAGCGAAGATGTGGAAGCCTCTACCGGCAGCCAATGGGGCAATTTCCCACAGGCGTATAGCCATGTGGGATTAATGAATGCCGCTTATCGTATTGCTATGAAGCGCGACCGCCCTAATTTTTTATAAGGGCGGTGTTTTTTTCTTCATTCTGATTGTTGTCTTCGCTGCTTCCGATCAGCTTTCTGAGGAAGCTGCGCACTTCTTCCGGGTTTTTCAGAAAATAGGTAGCGGCAGAGATGCCGGAACCCACTTTGATCGTAACTGCTTCTTCCGGCATAGCTTTGAAGGTATCTTCATCGGTATAGTCGTCCCCTATTGCGAGAATGAATGAAGCCGGATATTGCTTCAGCCATTCGCGGGCTGCGTTACCCTTGTTGATCATAGCGCTTTTGATCTCGATTACTTTATTGCCTTCCTGTAGCTGCAAGCCCAGGTTAGCCGCGGCATATTTCATATTGCCGGTCATTTCCTTTGCCCTCAGCTCGCCCAGGCCTTTGTCTACCTTGCGGTAATGCCAGGCCAGTGAATAGTCCTTTTCTTCGATAAATGATCCCGGTGTGCGCATTTCAAACTGCTTCAGCATGGGAATGAACTCTTCTTTCCAATCGGTATTCAGGTCCTTGGCGATTACCCAAGGCCTTCCGTCTTCCCGTAACCAGGCGCCATGCTCGGCAATGATATCGATAGGCATATCGCCCACCCAGCTCTCCAGGGTCTCCTTTTTTCTGCCACTGATGAGCACGATCTTATTGTGGGGATCGCTGTAAAGCTCCTGCAGCAATGCTTTGAGATCATTGTCGGGAATGGCTTTGAGCGGATCGGGTGTAAAGTTGACCAGCGTACCATCGTAGTCAAGGAAAATGAGGCGTCTGCCGGCTTCCTTATAACGGAGATGCAAAGTGTCCTTAAATGTTTCGGTTAGCATACGGGTGCTTAATTGCTCCTGCTTCAGCTTTACTTCGGTTAGTTTATCCATGAAATTTTTGATCCAGTGATGTATGTTGAATTTGGCTACTGTATGCTGCAAGGCTTCCATACGGCGTACCTGCTCTTCCTCTGGCATGGTAAGCGCCTCGTAAATGGCTTCTGCTACAGCGTCCTCGTTGGTAGGATTGATAACCAGGGCCTCGTAGAGCTCTTTTGAGGCGCCGGCCATTTCGCTCAGGATCAGCACGCCGGTCTTATCTATGCGGCTGGCGATATACTCTTTGCATACCAGGTTCATGCCATCACGCAGGGGTGTTACCAGGGCGATGTCGGCTGAAGCATACAAGGCCGAAAGCATTTCCAGCGGGAAAGAACGGTAAAAGTAATGGATCGGTTGCCAGGACAATGTGCCATGCTTGGCATTGATCTCGGAGACCAATCGGTTGATCTCTTCTTTCAACGATGCATATTGCTTTACCTGGTCGCGGGAAGGGACCACCAGCTGTATAAAAATCACCCGCTCCTTCCATTCGGGATGCTTTCTCAGGAACAGCTCGTAAGCCTTCAGCCGTTGCGGAATGCCTTTGCTATAATCGAGCCGGTCGATCGAGATCATCAATTTGCGATCACCCATGAGCTGATGCAATTTGGTCTCATTCCGTTTGGTCTTAGGATTGAAGACGTTATCCCGGTATTTGTCATAGTCTATCCCCATAGGGAAAGCATCGACGATCACCGAGCGCTCATCGTCCAGGATCAGCTCATTGGCGTTGGACGGCGCATGAACGATGCGGGTAGCCGCGCTCATGAAATGGCGTACATCGTCGAAAGTGTGAAAGCCGATAAGATCAGCTCCCAGCAATCCTTTCAATAATTGGTCGCGCCAGGGTATGAGCCGGAATACTTCGTAAGAAGGGAAGGGGATATGCTGGAAAAAGCCGATGCTGACATCGGGCATCGCTTCCCTTATCATCTGCGGCACCAGCATGAGCTGGTAATCCTGTATCCAGATGGTGTCGCCCGGATCGGCAATTTCCGTGACGGCTTTTGCAAATTTGCGGTTCACCTTCTGGTATACCTCCCAGTCCTTACGGCCATAGCTGGCATAGCTGGGGAAATAGTGGAACAAAGGCCATAACGTATCGTTGGAAAAGCCATCGTAATAGTGGTGGATCTCGTACTCGGAAAGCATGACCGGGTAAAGGTTCTGCTTCAGAAAGTCTTGCCGTATAATATGCTGTATTTTCTCATTTTCGATATAGGCGCCGGGCCAGCCGATCCATATGTTATTTCCGTCTTTATAGATGCTGCCGAGGCCCGTGGCCAATCCGCCTTCGCTGGAATGATAAATCCATTCCTCATTCTTGATTTCTACACGCACAGGCAGGCGGTTAGCGACAATAATGATCTTAGGTTGTTTCATAATACACTTTGTGCAGGCTCTTGGTTGGATGCCAGTTAAATACAATCGGAAGGCAAAAATGTTGGCGGGGAAAAGCCGCCGGAAGCGTTACGGGACAACGATTTAGGCCTAATTATAATTCATAGGAAATGAGTATGTATAAAAGCATCCGGCAATGCTGTGTATACCGAACAAATGGGAGTGAGGCTTTGTTATTCTCCTAAGCTATATGTTACAATTTGATACTAAGGGTATTTACTGTCGCCAGGCCGGGGTATACATTGATCCCTGGCAGCCGGTAGATAAGGCGCTGATTACCCACGCGCATTCTGACCATGCACGCAGCGGAAGCAAGGCCTATTTGTGTCACCACAATACGGTACCCTTACTGAAGCTGCGGCTGGGCCAGGAGATCAACGTAGAAGGCATAGGCTATGGTGAGCCGGTATTTCTCAATGGTGTCAGGATCAGCTTCCATCCTGCGGGCCATATTATCGGATCAGCGCAAATACGCCTGGAATACCAGGGCGTGGTATGGGTGGTGTCGGGCGACTATAAGCTGCAGGAGGATGGTATTTCTGCGCCGTTTGAACCGCTGCGTTGCCATCATTTCATTACGGAGTCCACCTTCGGATTGCCGGTGTACCGCTTTCCCGCACCGGAAGAGGTATACAAGGAAATCAATGACTGGTGGCAACAAAATGCAGCCGATGGGCAACATACTGTGATCATAGGCTACGCGCTGGGTAAGGCCCAGCGCATCATTCGTCATCTGGACAGTAGTATTGGTCCCGTGTTGGTGCATGGCGCGGTCGATAATGTCAATACAGCCCTTGCCGCAAACGGTGTATCGCTGAATCCTTCCCTGCGCATTACTCCTGAATTGTCTAAAGATAGTATGCAGGATGCCGTGATCGTAGCGCCGCCTTCTGCGATAGGAAGTCCCTGGCTGAAACGATTTTTGCCCTACAGGCTGGGCATTTGTAGCGGCTGGATGCAGTTGAGAGGTGCACGCCGCCGACGGTCGGCCGACCGGGGCTTCATACTTTCGGATCATGCCGACTGGCCGCAACTGAATGAGGCGATCAAGGCCACAGGTGCTGAACATATATACGTCACCCATGGCTATAAATCGATATTTGCCCGCTGGCTGCGGGAGGAAATGGGGTTACAAGCCTTTGAGGTAGACACCCTATACGAAGCAGAAGGGGCCGAAGATACCGAAGACATATTGCCCCCGTAAAAACGTTACCTGCAACGTCTCATCACCTGCAAATATGTTTTTCGTAGAAATATCGTCCGTAGAGACGTTGCACGCAACGTCTCTATACGCATAGCTATATTTTCCATTGGCATTGTTGTAGAGACGTTGCATGCAACGTCTCATGAATTATGGACAGTCATTGTTATGTGGATACGTTGCACGTAACGTCTGAAAAAAATATTTGAAATGAAAGCATTTGCCGCGCTGTTCACCGCCATAGAGCAAACGACCAAGACCAATGCCAAGATCGACGCCCTGGTCCGGTATTTTGCAAATGCGCCGGAACGGGATATCCTTTGGTGTATCAGCATCCTGATTGGTAAGACGCTGAAACGGCAGCTGAAGACAGCTGACTTGAAAGCCTGGGCGGCCGAACTGGCGGGTTTGCCTTTATGGTTGTTTGAGGAAGCTTATCCCATTGTGGGCGATCTGGCCGAGACCATTACCCTCATCCTTCCCGATCCCACGGGGCAGGAAGATCATTCGCTCTCCGAAACGATCGACTTTTTACAGCTTTTGGGCAGCTATACTGACGAACAGAAAAAAGCTGCCGTGACCGGTCGCTGGATGCTGCAGCAGGCTGCTGAGCGATTTGTGTTCAATAAGCTCATCACCGGTAACTTCCGGATGGGCGTGTCCCGTCAGTTGGTCATCAGAGCGGCAGCCCGGTCTTTCGGAATGGCGGAAGCTGAAGTGGCGCACCGGTTGATGGGACATTGGGATCCCGCATCGATTACCCTGCAGGCACTGCTGATGAACGAGGAACATACTGACCGCTATTATCAGCCTTATCCTTTTTTCCTGGCTTACCAGTTGGAAGAGGTACCAGAGGCATTGGGTGCGGTGAGCGACTGGCAGATTGAAGAGAAGCTGGACGGCATCAGGGGACAGATCATTGTACGTCACCAGGAGCTGTTTGTATGGAGCCGTGGCGAAGAGCTGATGACGGACAAATTTCCTGAATTCGCTTCGTTGCCGGCATTGCTGCCGGATGGTACCGTTCTCGATGGCGAGGTCATTCCCTGGAAGGAAGGCAGACCTTTGCCCTTCGCCGTGATGCAGACCCGTATTGGCAGAAAGAGCCTTACGCGTAAAGCCCTCCAGGAGGCACCCCTGGTGATGGTTTGCTACGATTTATTAGAATTGGGTGGACGCGATATCAGGAATGAACCCCTCAGCTATCGCAGGGCACAACTGGAGCAGTTGCTTAACGGTCTCGATGCTGCTGCCCTCTTGCTGTCGCCTGTGATCGATTGCCCCACCTGGGAAGCGGTACGTGAAATCAGGGCGGCTTCACGCGCCAACAACAGCGAAGGGGTAATGCTTAAACGGAAAAACAGCGTGTATGAAACGGGGCGGCGGCGCGGCAACTGGTGGAAATGGAAAGTCGATCCGCTCACGGTAGACGGTGTGCTGATCTATGCGCAGCAGGGACATGGGCGCAGGGCCAACCTGTTTACGGATTATACTTTCGCTGTATGGGACGGCGATGTCCTGGTGCCTTTTACCAAAGCTTATTCCGGCCTTACCGATAAAGAAATGCTGGAGGTCGATGCCTGGGTCAAACGCAATACCATCGATCGTTTCGGGCCGGTGCGCAGTGTTAAGACGGAGCTGGTATTCGAACTGGCATTTGAAGGGATTAACTTATCTTCAAGACATAAATCAGGCGTAGCGCTTCGTTTTCCCCGTATATTGCGATGGCGGAAGGATAAAGCAGCCGCCGAAGCCAATACCAAGGCAGACCTTTTACAACTGATAGCGACACAGCGTACATGAACAAATGGGCAGAAGATTGGTTCGAGTTCAAAGGATGGACATCTTATCCTTTTCAGCGCAATACCTGGAAAGCCATTGCCGGCGGGTATTCGGGCCTGTTGAATGCGCCTACGGGTTGTGGTAAGACCTACGCGATCTGGTTTGGTGTATTGGCCGATCACCAAAAGCGTTACGAAGGCAAAAAGAAGGCTTCGGGCTTGCATTGCCTTTGGATTACACCGCTACGTGCCTTATCAAAGGAAATACTTAATGCGACCACTACGGTGAGCGAAGACCTGGATCTGCCTTACAGGATAGGCTTGCGTACCGGCGATACCCCGGCGGCAGAAAGAGCCCGGCAAAAGCGGCAGTGGCCCGAAGCGCTGGTCACCACACCGGAGAGCGTGCACATTATGATGTCACAGAAGGGTTATGCCGATGCTTTCAGGAACCTTCAATTTGTGATTATAGATGAATGGCACGAGCTGCTGGGTACCAAAAGAGGCGTACTGGTAGAGCTGGCTTTGAGCATGCTGAAAAGGATCAACCCGGCGCTGAAGATATGGGGCATCTCCGCTACGATCGGCAATATTGACGAAGCGCGGAATATCCTGCTGGGCATGGAACATCCCCATGCAACCATGATCAGGGCCAATATCCAGAAAAAAACGCTTATTGAAACCGTACTGCCCGACACACTGGAGAAGTTTCCCTGGGCGGGGCACCTGGGTATCCGGCTGGCCGGTAAAATATTGCCCATCATCGATGCCAGCCGCTCAACATTGATCTTTACCAACACCCGCTCTCAGGCGGAGATATGGTACCAGCACCTGCTGCAGGTCCATCCCGATCTGGCGGGAGTCATGGCTTTGCATCATGGCTCGCTGGGCGAGGAGATACGGCAGTGGGTAGAGGAAGCCCTGCACCAGGGTATCCTGAAGGCGGTGGTGTGTACCAGCAGTCTTGATCTGGGTGTGGACTTCCGCCCGGTAGACACCGTAATCCAGGTCGGTTCCGCCAAAGGCGTGGCGCGCTTCCTGCAACGGGCCGGGCGCAGCGGCCATCACCCGGGGGCGACCAGCAGGATATACTTTGTACCAACACATTCATTGGAGATCATGGAGGGCTCGGCACTCCGCTATGCAGCAAAGCACCAGATGATAGAAAGCCGGCTACCCTATATCCGCTCCTTCGATGTGCTGATCCAGTTTATGGTGACACTGGCGGTATCCGACGGTTTCCGCGCCGACGAGCTATTTGAGCAGATAACGCAAACCCATTGCTATGCTTCGGTTACCCGGGAAGAGTTTGACGAGTGCCTGCTGATGATCACCAGGGGTGGCCGTATGCTGGAGGCTTATGATGAGTTTCATAAGGTGGTTGTCGAAGATGGCTTATACAAGGTTATCGATCGGCGTATCGCAATGCGGCATCGCCTGAGCATCGGTGCTATTGTAAGCGATGTGATGATGCAGGTCAAATTCCTGGGCGGCAAATACCTCGGCAGCATTGAGGAGTGGTTTATTTCCCGCTTGCAGCCTGGGGATAATTTCTGGTTTGCCGGCCGTAACCTGGAATTGATACGGGTAAAGGATATGCAGGCTATTGTAAAGGCCTCGAATAAAAAGAAAGGGGTGGTCCCTTCGTGGATGGGCGGACGGCTGCCTTTATCCTCCTACCTTACCGGCGCTCTGCGGCATAAGCTGAACGAAGCGCAGCAGGGTGTTGCCGACCGGGAGCTGGATTTTCTGAAGCCCTTGTTTGAAGAGCAAAAGCGTAGATCCTACCTGCCCGGGGAGCAGGAATTGCTGATCGAAAAGATATGGACCAAGGAAGGCTGTCACCTTTTTGTTTATCCCTTCGAAGGTAAATTTGTTCACGAGGGGATGGCGGCCATTATTGCTTACCGCCTGGGCCGTATACGGCCTTTCAGCTTTTCGATGGCCATGAATGATTACGGCTTTGAGCTGCTCAGCGACCAGGATATCCCGGTGGAGGATGCATTGCTCCAGGAATTGTTTTCTACGGACAACCTGAGCGCCGATATTGCCGGCAGCATTAATACAACGGAAATGGCGCGGCGTAAGTTCCGGGATATTGCCGGTATTGCAGGGCTCGTCTTCCAGGGCTATCCCGGCAAGCAGGTTAAGGCCAGGCACCTCCAGGCCAATTCCGGCTTGTTCTTTAAGGTTTTCCAGGACTACGACCCCAACAATCTGCTGCTCAGAGAGGCCTATGAGGAGGTATATGATTTTCAGCTGGAGATCGTAAGGATGCGCCAGGCATTCGAACGGATCAGCACACATGAGGTGATCCTGAAGCAGCCGGAACAGCTTACACCGTTCGCCTTTCCTATTTTTGCAGAAGTTTTCCGGGAAAAGTTCAGCAACGAAAGCCTGGAAGACCGGATGAACAAGATCAAAGCACAATTGGAGCAAGAAGACAGCAAGCATGGAGATCGTACTGGGAAACGCCGTCGTTGAATTACTATCGCAAAGAGCCTTATTCCTGCCGCAAGACCGTATTTTGGTGATCGCCGACCTGCACCTGGGCAAGGGTATGCATTTTCGCAAGGCCGGTATCTTTATGCCACGCGACAGTGGCGACCGGGACTATGCTGTATTGCATGAGCTGATGCAGCGCTACCGTCCGCGACAGGTTTGGTTCCTGGGCGATCTGTTCCATAGCGCGCACAATTCCGACTGGCTGTTGTTCGAAGCCTTTATCCTTACTTATCCCGACGTCCGCTTTGTGCTCATCAGGGGCAACCACGATATCCTGGCGCCGGAGCATTATGCGGCATTGTCGCTGGATGTTGTTCCGGAAAGATTGGAGTTAGACGATCTTGTTTTTTCACATGAGCCGCTGGAGCACGTTGCACCCGGTAAGATCAACGTCGCGGGACATATTCATCCGGGTTGCCTCTTGCGGGGGCTTGGCAGGCAAAGCGTACGGCTGCCTTGCTTTTATCTTTATGAGCAAGTATTCCTGTTACCTGCCTTCGGCGCGCTTACCGGGTTGTATATGATGGAAAGGACAAAGCGGGCCAGCATCTTTGCCATATTGCCCGGGCGTATTGTCTTGTTGTAATTGTTTTTATTTCCTGTCGAAGCCGAAAACACTTTCCCGCTCATCTTTAACGCCTTTGAGCTTATTGCGGATCATTTGCGCGGCGATCATACTAAAGGTTATGCCATTGCCCCCATAGCCCAGGGCAAAGAACAGGTTAGGGCTGCCCGGGTAGGCACCTATATAAGGCAGCCCGTCTTTGGTGCTGCTGAACGTGCCGCACCAGGTCATATCGCAATGTACCGGTATGTGTGGAAACAGGCCGGCAAACTTTTCCAGGAGCCGTTTTGTCTTCCGGGATAGTAGCGCATCGCGGAGCCGCTCGTTCCTGAAGGGTACGTCTTCGCCTCCCATCATGATCCGGTGGTCGGCTGTAACCCGAAGGTAAAAGTAGGGGAGGGCCGTTTCCCAGATAAGGCTTTCATCGTGCCACAGCTGGTCAGGACGTAAGGGTTCGGTGACCAGGGCATAGGTGCTTGAGAGATCCATCACTTTACGGGGCAGGAATTGACCTGCTTCATAGCCAGCGGCTACGATAAGGTAATGGCAGCTGATCTGCTTGCCATCGTCTGTATGCAGCACATAGCCGTTGCGTACGGCCTCATGCTTCGCGATTCTGGTATAAGGATAAAGCCGGAGGTCATGCCTCCTTTGGTTGTATTGTAGCAGGAGTATAGCCGAGCGATAGGCATCCATCTGGGCGGCCTCTTCATTCCACAAGGCGCCCAGGCGGTTGATCCCGTAGGTTTGCTGTAGCTCTTCGTGTTCCAGCAGGTTGACGGGAAGCCCGTATTTCTTCCGGGTAAGGAATTCCTTTTTGATCTCTTTGCAGCCCTTTTTGTCGCTGGCCAGGAAAAGGCTGGACCGGCGCTGGAATTCCGCATCAATTTTTGCTTTCCGGAATACCTGCTCGATATCGCTGATGGACTGCAAGCTGGCGCGATAAGCGATTACGGCCGGTTTCTCTGGTATCTTCTCAAGCAGCTTGAACAGGGGTACATCGATCTCATATTGCAGTTGCGCGGTGCTGGCTGCCGAGCTTCCTGTACTCACTGCACGCTTGTCAAAAATAGCACAGGAGATACCGCTGGCACACAGTTCGTGTGCCACCAGGGCGCCTGTAATGCCGGAGCCAATGATCGCTACATCAGTATGCATACGGTCTTTTACCTCGTTGACGTAGTTGTACAAGGGATTTTTGATCAGCCAGAAAGGAAAGCCGGCATACAGGTCCATAGCGGAAGACAAGTTAGGTTATGACAATGTTTTTAAAAACGCAAGCAACGCTTTTTCTGTGGCCGTGTTTAGTGCCTTCGGGTCTTTGATCTTTTGCAGCTTTAGCAAAAGGTCATCCAGCTTACGTTCTTCATAGGATTGTAACAGCAGTGGATGGATATAATACTTCCGGCTAATGGTGCGGGTATTGCCCAGGCGTGCGGCCACGCCGTCTACAACGGCAATAATGTTTTTCCGGCAATCGGTATCACAGTTAAAATCGGTAAGATCGGCCATTAGCTGCAGTGCAACAATACAGCCGGCCCAGGTGCGGAAGTCCTTGCAGCTGAAATCTTCGGCCATATGCGCTTTCAGGTAGTCGTTAATATCGCCCGACTCCAGCTTATGCAATTCACCTTCATCATCGTAGTATTGGAACAGTTCCTGTCCGGGCAATTCCCGTACATTTTTCAGCAAACGGGCCAGGGACGCGTCTTTTAAAGCAACCTGCTGCAGTACACCCTTTTTTCCTTTGAACCGGAAAAAAGCCTGACACCCGGATATCGACACATGCTTATTCTTAAGTGTCGTTAATCCGTAGGAGCCATATTCCTTTTCGTAAGCGGCATTGCCTGCCCTGATGAAAGTCTCGTTCATGACGCCGAGTGCTATGGCAGCTACTTTTTCACGAATAAGCTGCCGGCGCCTGATGTCCTTGCTCAGCTGCCTGCGTAGCTTCGGAAGCATTTTGCCAAAAGCCAGAAGACGGTCAAACTTACGCTCGTTACGGAGCTTGGACCACCGGGAGTGATAACGGTACTGCTTTCGTCCGCGGGCATCGATACCTGTGGCCTGTAAATGGCCATTGGGAAAAGGGCATATCCATACATCGACCCAGGCCGGAGGCAATACCAGGCCCCGGATATGCGCGATGATCTCGGGATCTGTGATCTGCTTGTTCTCCTGGTCCAGGTAAATAAAAGTATTTCCTCTTTTACTGCGCCGGTAGCCTTTCTGCTCGGGGCTTACGTAGCGTAGCTGCATGGCCCTCGCCATCTCTTTAGGGGCTATTATTGGGATAATCGTCATCCGCTCTGCATTTCTTGAGAGGATAACATTTTCTGATGCTTAAGGTTGAAGTGGTACGGCTTAAAAGAGCGGCGTCTCTTGTGGTAGCTCATGGTAGCCTTCCGGGATCTGACCGGTACGCAGCAGGTTGACATATTCATGCGCCCGGCGTGTAGGCTCCGGCAGGCGATAGCTGCCGGTACAATGCATGGCAATACGCAGGCTGTCTTCAAGGCTCATCATATTGCCCGGTGAAATAAATACTTCTTTTACGCGATTTTTGGTACGTAAGGCATAGCCGATAGTCTCTTCCTTATCTTTCAACGGCTCATGTGCCCCCTTTGTATTTTCCGGCTCGGTATATTTTCCGAACAGCTTTTTCTTGGCACAACCCAGAGTGGGAAGTCCGGCCAATGAGCCAAGGTGTGCCGCAATGCCCATACGGCGGGGATGCGCGATACCGTGGCCGTCTACCATGATCGCATCGGGCTTCAATGGCATCTGCTCCAGGGCCCGCATCAATGCCGGCACTTCGCGGAAGGCCAGGAAACCCGGCACATAGGGAAAACGGGTAATGCCTTTAACCAGTGAATACGCGATCGGCTGTAAATCGTGGTAGCGCAGTACGACCAGTCCGGCATAGATGACTTCGCTGAAGCGGTTAAGGGATATATCGGCGCCGGCGATGGTATGGATCTCCTGTTGCATGGGCATCAGGGTAATATTCTTCCTCAGCGTTTCCTGTACGGCCCTGGCCGAGGGGATGTCGAGCGTATCGTATGCCGATAGATCCATAAGATAATTTTATTGTTGCTGTGGTAGGGGCAGGGAAAGGATGATCTCAGAGCCTTTGCCTTTTTCGCTGATGACTTCGATCGTTCCGTTGTGTGCCCTGACGATCTGCTGTGTTGCTGCCATACCCATACCAGTTCCCCTTGGTTTTGTCGTGAAATAAGGGTTGAAGATATTATTCTTTTCATTTTCTGTCATGCCCTTGCCGTTGTCGGTTATGCACAGCAATATCCGATCACCATGTTGACGGGTTTTGATTGTGATCCTGCCCTTATCGCCGTCTATTGCCTCGGTAGCATTGACCAGGATATTAGAAACGCAAATGATCATTTTCTCTTTATCTATCATTAGCGGCCTATCTTGCTGCAGGTCGAGCGTTACCTTGATCCCCTGCAGGCCTATGCGATCCTCATTGAGGTAAAGCGCTTCTTCGACGATAGTACGCAGAGAAACGGGTTCCAGCTCCATATCCAGGAGGCGGCTGGGCTCCAGCATTTCGGTTACGAGTGCATTAATGCGCAGGCAATTCCGGTCGATGATGTCCAGGAACATTTTTTCCGCTTCCGGCGGAGGTTTCGGATCTGTTTTTAGCTGGCTTACGGCAAGCAGGATATTATTCAGCGGGTTGCGTACCTCGTGGGCGATCATCTGGGCCATTTTGCCCATGATCACCAGGTGCTCTTCCTGCTTACGTTGTCTTCCTGCTTCCTTATGTACCGAAATATTCTGGGCGATGCACAGGAATATTTTGTCCTCTTCATTCATCATATCGGCGCTCATCATTACATCGACAGGCAAGCCCGTTTTGGTCCTGAGCCGGTAATCCCAATGCACGATGCGTCCTTTCTCGCAGATATTGCTGATGAAATCCTCGCCCGCCGCTGCGGAATAAAACAGCGAGGCCAGGTTCATGCCTTTCAATTCCGCTTCGCTGAAGCCGAGTATGTCTATCGCCGACTGATTGGCGCGAAGGATATTGTGTTCGCAGTCGGCCAGCAGGATCAGGTCATGGGCCCTGTCGAAGGCCATCCGGTAGTTCTTACTGTCCAGCGCTTCTTTACCGGAATGCAGCAGCAGGCCCACGATCACTTTGATGATAGAAGGGGTAACGTGATGTGCCGGAAGCTGATAAGATAATGAGGTCGACCGGAGATCTCCTGTATTTACCGACTCAAAACGGATAAAAGGTGTATGGATGCCTGAAGTGAGCTCTGTTGTATACGATATCGATAGGTTGGCACTTTCGGCAGTGTCGGTGCTGATCGTATAGTCTTCGTTCAGCCAGTTTTTTAGCTGCAGTAATTGGTTGTTGCTTGCATCGCTGATCCTGATCACCGGTTTGTCCTTCATCTGGTGGTGTTTATATGGCGTTTAACGTATTACGGGCAAATCAGGAGGCTTAACGTTGTTCGGTATTCGCCCTGCGGCCGGTATCGTCACTGGCTTCCAGCTTTGGTGTGGTATCGGCAGGATCATCGGCGCCGTATTGCACAGGTGCGGCGCCATGTACATTACTGCTGTCGACATTAACACTGCGGGCATTATTGTTTTCCGGGTTGCCGGCACAGGCCGTAAAGAATACTGTCATCAATAAGAGGGCCGGAAAAAACAGGTTCGTCGCTTTCATATCATATCATTTTTAAAGGTGAATATTAATCTTATAAAATTAAGGGCAAAAAAAAGCCGGCAAGACCGGCATTTCAGAGAGCGATCAGGACAACCCATCCTTTTTGCCCCCGATGTTCTGGTCTTCTTCTGCATTCTTTTTATCGTCCGGTACGTCGGGTCGGGCAGCATCTTTGCCATAGGCTTCTGCATCATTATTCCGTTCGCCGCCCGGCTCAAGACCTTTGTGCTGTGAGGGTGTTTCTGCAGTACCCCGGTGGGGATCCTCGCTATGCTCCTGGTCCGAAGGCTTTTCCGGCCGGGTCTCTTGCTGTTCAGTTGCCTCGTCCTGTTTGTCTGCGTCGCCGGATTCCTTTGCTTCACTTGCCGGATCTTTATCTTGTTCCCTCTCTTCATCTGTAGCGTGTCCCTTCCTATTGGCTGCTTGTTGCTGCGCACTTACTTCATCTGCTTCATTATTGGGCGCTGTCTCCGACGCCAGGTCTTCATGCTGCGAGGGTGTTCCGGTAATATCTCTATGCGGGTCATCTACCTTAGCTTGTGTGTCGGGGCTTTTCTTATTTAAAGAATTTTCCTGTTCATCGCCAGCTTTATCTTTTCCGATTTCTTTTGCCATCTTTTACCGTTTTTAATGTCATACAAAACGCTTAATCCGTTTCGTGAAGCCTCGTTTTCAACTCCTTGATTTCCTGTTCCAGCTGACCGATCAATTCACGGTCTTCCTTGTGTAGCTGGTGCGTATCCATACTTCTTAGCTGGCTTAGCCGCAACTCTTTATCTTTAATTTCCTGCTTCAGCTGTTCTGTTTCCATAACCCTTTATTTTAAAAATGGTTGAAGACATTTTCATAAATAACGCTCTGTATCCTGGTAATACAATATCCCTATCTGACTGTTTAACAAATGGCAAGGTATTAAGTTGCCTATGTGGACACCAGCTACCAGGTTTGCAGTTGTATAAAAAATGCACCGCTTGCAGGCGGTGCATCATATCTAATGTTCATGATCGTTACTACAAGAGCAATTGCATCTTGATATCTGCTCTTTCATATTTACCGGGTTCAAGGGGAAGCTCTGTAAAGCCCAGCTGACGGTAAATGCCTATGGCTGCTTTCAAACCTGTTTGCGAATACAGGATGATCTTATGGGCGCCCAGTTCCCTGCCTTTATCTATGGCAGCGGCGCAGAGTATTTTTCCGGCGCCGTTCCCCCTGAACGACTCGTCGACAGCCATTTTGGTGAGCTCGTAAACGCCGGGTTCCATATACTTTAGGGCTACAGTGCCGATGATCTGTTGATCAATGGCCGCAAAAAGGATAGCGCCACCCTCATTCAGTATGGCCTCTTCGGGGTTTCCCAGTACATAAGCATCTATCGGCTCGACCTTGAAGTATGCTTCCAGCCAGGCTATGTTCAGCCGCTCAAAATAAGGCTGGTATTCTTTCCGGTAGGATTGTATCGTAATGTCTGTTGTTCCTGTCATGATAAAAGCCTCCTGTGATAATTGATCTGTCCCAGGTGATAGTTGAGATGCGCATAGAGATAATGGAGCATGAAACCAAAGGTTTGTCCCTCCTTGATTGTTACTACTGTCTCCGGGAAGGCCTGGGCAAAGAATGCTTCGTCTTTTCCCTGGAGCGCATGCACTATAATAGTTGCCGTTTCTTCCAGCATGTGCAGCAACTGATCCCGGTCAAACTGCCGTTCGTTGAATTCCCGGTCGCGCTCGCGCACATAAGGCACTTCGCCCATAGTTTTACCTACGAACAGCCTGAGATTGCCTACCAGGTGCTGTGCCAGGTGGCCGGTGGAATTGTTGATCGCTTTGGCCTTGATCCACAGGCTTTCTTCATCCGGATAAGCGGTCAACTCGGCCTTTACTTTATCGATGCCCTGGCGGAACAGCCAGGTATATTGTTCTGCTGTCATTTGGAAACAGGTTTAAGTTGATTGTTGACTTTATAGCCCCTGTTGATCCAGAATACACCGCCAAGCGTGGTCGCGAAGGCGATTACTGTGATCCAGGTGACGCGTTCATCTTTAAGCAGGAAGCCCAGCGATACGGCGATAAATGGGTTGATATAGGCGTAGATAGAAACCAGTCCTACCGGCAGATTCTTGATCGCGTATATGTAGCAGAGGAACGAAAGGATCGAGCCGAACACGATGAGATACGCCAGTGCCCACAAGCTTTCGGGCTCGATATGCTGCAGCTGCCCCAGATCGTCGAGAAAGGGCGAGCTGATCAGCAGTGCCAGTCCGCCGCTGCTCAACTGTATCGCTGTATTGACGTACGAATCGGTAGTAGCGCCGCTATGCTTCATGTACACGGTGCCTGCGGCCCAGCTGAGTGAGGCGGCAAAGCAGACCAGTACGCCCATGAGGTAACGCGTATCGAGCAAGTCGCCGAGGTTATCTTTAAAAATCAGAACAATACCGGCGCAACCAAGAAGAAGACCAAGTATGATTTTGCCATTAAGTGTTCCTTTGCCTCTGCCGGTCACGAAATTGATGAGGACCACGTAGACGGGCATTACCGATACAATGAGCGCGGCCAGGCCGCTGGGAATATATTTCTCGGCCCAGCCTATGGTTCCGTTACCCAGCGCCAGCATTAATACGCCCGGGATAACTTGTTTCATGATGTCGCGTGCGTTGAGTGAGATCTTCTTCTTCAGCAATGGCATAGACAGCCACAGTATAGTGGCGGCTATCGTATGCCGCAGCCCGGAAAATAAAAATGCCGGGAAGCTGGCAACGCCAATGAGCATGGCAAGGTAGGTAGTGCCCCAGACGATACAGATCACAAGTAGCGCCAGGTAAGCCTTTGATTGATTCATGTTTCAGAGATGTGATGACCGGTACCGGTCTTTTTCGAAATGCCACACAAAGGTGTGGGAAATTTATTTTCCAATACAGATACAATTTTGTTAATTTTGACCAGTACAGTTTGGGTATTGATACTATGAAAACGCTTTTAAAAAATTCGAAAGATTTGCTGTACCTGCGCATTGCGCGGGGTATTGAGCAGCAGATCCAGGAAGGGTTGCTGAAAATAGGAGATAAGCTGCCTTCCATCCGTATGATATGTCGTCAGCACGGCGTCAGCATGAGCACAGCCCAGCAGGCTTACCTGGAATTGGAAAGCCGTTCGCTGATCGAGTCGCGGCCGCAATCGGGTTATTATGTATCCTATTGTCCGCACCGGCAGCCGGCGATTCCCGGTACAAGCCAGCCCAGCCAGCCGGGAGAGCATAACCCGCGCGATATTGTGGATAAGGTGTTCCGCACTATCGGCAGCAATGATATTACACTGTTCTCCCTTAGCGTTCCGGCCGATGAGCTGCTGCCTATCGCCAAGCTGAACAAAGGCGTGGTACAGGCAATAAGAACCCTGCCCGGCAGTGGTACCGCTTACGAGCCGATCCAAGGTAACGAAAAACTGCGTAGAGATATTGCACGCTGGTCGTATAACTGGGGCGGCAACCTGGGCGAGCAGGATATTATTGCCACTGCGGGCTGCATGAATGCCATCTCTTTCTGCATGATGACCCTTGCCAAATGGGGCGATACGATTGCGGTGGAGAGTCCCGTGTACTTTGGTATTGTACGCTTGGCCGAGAGCCTTGGCCTGAACGTATTGGAACTGCCTACCAACGCGAAGACCGGCATCGAGATCGACGCTCTGAAGAAGGCGCTGGCAACAAATAAGATCAAGCTGTGCCTGCTGGTGAGCAATTTCAATAATCCGTTGGGCAGTTGTATGCCCGATGAGCACAAGAAAGCCGTGGTGGCGCTGCTGCAACATTACAATGTACCCCTGATCGAAGACGACCTCTATGGCGATGTCTATTTCGGTGATAGCAGACCCAAATGCTGCAAGACCTACGATGAAAGTGGCCTTGTGCTCTGGTGCGGCTCGGTATCCAAAACGCTGGCGCCGGGCTATCGCGTGGGATGGGTAGCACCCGGTCAATTCAAGAACGAAGTGATCAGGATGAAGCAGGTCCATTCCATTTCGCCTACGACGCTAACCCAGGAGGTGATCGCCGATTTCCTGGAGAACGGGCGCTACGAAAGCCATTTGCGCCGGCTACGACAAACCCTGCACACCAATTTCCTGCAGTATATCCGGGCGATCTCCGACTATTTTCCCGAAGGGACCAAGGTCAGCCGGCCGCAGGGCGGGTTTGTGTTGTGGGTTGAGCTCGACAAGCGTATCGATACGATGGAGCTATACGAGCGCGCCATGAAGAAGAAGATCAGCATAGCGCCGGGGCGCATGTTCACCCTGAAAAAACAGTTTGACAATTGTATGCGGATCAGCTATGGTATGCCCTGGAACGAGCAATTGGACAATGCCCTAAAGGTCCTGGGCAACCTGATCAGGAGTATGCTGGTATAGGGCATAGTGGTTGCATCAGCCGGCGCGGCGTGTGTCTTCGTTTGCTTTCCGTTCTTTCCGGGCTTTCAGATCGTTGTTGCCAAACTTCCAGCTCAGCGCTATGCGCAGGCTGCGGCTATCGAAATAACGGTGCTGGTAGGTGCCGTTATAGGCATTGACAAATGCGACAATATCGGTTCGGAAGAGATCCGATACATAGGCCGATACCGTGATCTTTTTCCGGAACAGCAACACTTTCATCCCGATATCAAAGGATCCGCCGGCCGATTGGATGTCAACATCGTCCTGCGCTTTCCCGTAATAATTCCCATGTATTTGCGCCATTAGCGTCTTTGACCGGTTCAGGGTAAAGGTATGGTCGGTTTCCAGCGAGAAGGCTGGCCGGCCCGATCCGGGCTGGCCGGTATTATAATAAGTGGTATGAAAACGGTTGTAGACGCCGAAGAACTGCGTTGAGGTTTCCCAGAAGGGCAGGGGATTGAAGGTAAGGCTCGCGTTGAAACCAAATTGGATCTCGTTACCGGCATTGGCCTGGAAGAAAAAGAACGTGCTGTTGATGGTGTCGATAGCAGATACCCTGGTGGCAAAGGCGTCCACTTTCTGGAAGAATGCGCTTATCGTCAACATGGACTTATAGGTATAGCCCAGCTCAATATTATTGCTGAAAGAGGGCTGCAGGAAGGGGTTGCCCTGCTCGTAAGCAGTAGCGGTGCTATAGACCCGGAAAGGGTTCATGCTCCAGAATGACGGCCGGTTAATACGGCGGGTATAGTTAATGTTCCAGCTATGCGTTTCATTGGGCTGGTACTGTAGATAAGCCGAGGGGAAAAACTTCAGGTAATCATTGGTATTGGTTTGGTTGATGGTTTGCGAAAAGCCTTGGGTCTGCGTATATTCCGCCCGGAGGCCTGCCTGCATATGCCACTTGCCCCAGGAGCGCTGTGCGCTGGCATACAGGGCCTGGGTGTTTTCCTGGTAATCGAAGCTGTTGGTCTTGCCCGGATCTGTGACATATACCGGTCTCTCCAGGTATTCAAACCTATTATCGCTGTTATTCCGGATAAAAGTGACTTTGGCGCCGGTAGAAAAGGTAGCAAGCTTTGTGGGCCATTCGAGGTCGGCCCGTACATTGGTGATGCGTGTCCGCTGCATGCCACCGGTATGGTTGTCGCTGCTGGTCCCGGTGGCGGTGCCATCCGTAAAGAAATTGCCGGTCGTGAAATTTCTTGTCTTATCGCTTCGCCGTTCAAAATATTCGGCATTGAGCGTCAGCCGGTGGCCACTGCTATCGAGCTTCCAGTCGTAGTTGAGGTTGATCACATTCCTCACCGCCTTCTCGGTTGCAAAGGCATCGGTGTTCATGGTAGAATCCAGCTGCTGGCCCGGGCGTTGCCATACGTTGATACGGATCTGCTCGTCCCTTTTGGCATCCAGCGTTCCATGGGTATATTGTACGCCCAGTGTCATGTTGTCCCTGACATCGTAGTCTATGCCCGCCTGGGAGTAGGTGTAAGCCGGGCGGTTATCCTGGTTAAGCATCAGGGCCTGCTCCTGCCCGGGATAAAAAGTATTGGTTTGCTGTTGGGAGACATAGCGGTTCCTGGCGCCACTAAGCGTTGCATAAGCGTTTAGCCTGCCCTGCCTGTAATTGAAAAGACCTTCTGCCTCAAAGGCAGGCCGGGTACGTTGCTCGTAGGTGCCGGTAAGCGTGCTGTTGAAGCCGTTGGCCCTTTTCTTCTTGGTGACGATATTGATGATGCCCGAATTGCCTTCGGCGTCGTACTTGGCGGGCGGTGCGGTAATCACTTCTATGCGCGACACATCGCCTGAGGGCATGCTGCGCAGCATCGATTCCAGCTCTTCGTTCGTGAGCTGTACGGGCCTGTCGTTGACCATTACATTGACCGTGCTTTTGCCCACGATCTTTATCCCGTCGCTGCTGACCTGGACGCCGG
This sequence comes from Taibaiella koreensis, assembly GCF_003545715.1. Taxonomy (GTDB): domain Bacteria; phylum Bacteroidota; class Bacteroidia; order Chitinophagales; family Chitinophagaceae; genus Taibaiella; species Taibaiella koreensis. The sequence continues at coordinate 353,699 of NZ_QVNU01000004.1, read as the reverse complement.
GTGTCTTTTTCAGCAGTTCGTATACATCGCTTCCTACAGCGCCGATGCTCTGCTCGGCATTGAATATGGTACGATCGGGTTTGCGCTCGATCAACGCTTTTTTTCCACTGATCACCACATCTTCAAGCAAGGCGCCGTCGGATTCCAGCACGACCTGCATCGGTGTGCTTATCGGGCCGCTGGCCGGTACAGACTTGAAAAAGGGTTTGTATCCCAGTAAGCTGATCTCTATAAAGCAGGAGGGTTGGGGATCGGGGAGGCTGAGCGAGAAAACGCCGTTACTGTCGGTAAATACAGGTGGCAATAACAGGGAGCTGTCCCTGCCATCGTGCAGTAGTACAGTGGCAAAGGCGAGCGCTCCTTTTTTGTCGCTCACTTTACCGCTTAATACCTGTTGGGCATTGGTGGTATAGCATAGCAGCAAAGGCAATGCCCGGCAAAGGAGCCATTTCAAAGGGTGCATTTCAATAGGGTTTGTAACAGGTAAAAGGGGGAGGCTGCAAATGTAAGGGTATCGGCTCAAACCGGGAAGGGCCTTGTAAAATGGTTTGGACAAAAAATGAAAATGTTAACCGGAAAGCAGATATATGACATTGTTGTGATGATTTGCGCTTTATCGTTAAACCTTTCTTATTCCGGGATATCGCCGTACATTGATGGTAACCTAAACCATATTTCCTATGACCAGATATGCTTTTAGTTTGGTGCTATTCATGCTGCTGTTTCCTCTGGCTGCTCAGGCACAGCTACGGCAGCTTCATGGGACAGTTGTTGATGAAAAGGGAGAAGGGATACCGGGAGCCACTGTGCGTATAAAGGGAGGCTTGCCTGATGGCGCGGTCACGGATCTGGATGGCAAATTTGAGCTGGACGTTGCCCGGGATAGTGTACGGCTGGAGATCGATGCTATCGGCTTCCAAAGGTTTGAGCTATTGGTAAGCGCGGCCCGGTCTGAAGTACATATAACCCTGCAGCAATCGAGCCTGGATCTGGAAGAGGTTGTAGTGACGGGCAGGGTCGTAAGCAGGCGGCAAATGACAGGGGCTGCGTCTATGTCTTCCGCATCACAGATAACCCGGGACAGGAAAGGTAAAGGAACAACGTGGAAACGGTCTGGTCTGCCGGAGAATGCGATCCGGCTCGAGACCGGCGATGAGGAGTACTTGCCTTTGAAGGCGGCCCAGGTGGCCGTAAAAGTGGATGGTTTCCGGGTTCGCGTGCTCCTGGATTGTTTTTTCTATAATGATCTTAAAAATGGCATAGAGGGCGTGTTCAAGCTCAAGCTGCCCACAGGGGCTACACCCTATTACTTTGCCTTTGGCGAAACGGTGCTGACCAATACCGATGACTTGCCCGGGGTGGCCTATGTGGATTACCTGAAGCAAGGCTTTCACCTGTCGCCCGATGAGCTGGGCAAAGATACCAGCCGTGTTTGGCAACATATGAAAGAAGCCCGGATCGTTTCCAGGCAAAAGGCGGCCAGGGCCTATGAAGAGACTGTGGGCGCCCGCATTGATCCGGCGCTGATGGAGTGGGCGGGCGCTGATATGTTCAGCTGCCGCGTGTTCCCGCTCGCGAAAGGCAAAATGCATCGTATCGTGATCGGCTACGACCTTAACATGACCGAAGCGCTCGACTTTCGTTCGTACGAGCTGGCACTACCCGGGACGGGCAAGCTGCGTGTGGCGATGGATATTGCTGCCGGCGGCTCCCTGCAACCTGAGATCAGTCCTGTAGTAGTCACGGTTAAAAGAGGAGACCGTATCCAGTTTATGGTGGAAGATCCGAAGGAAAAGGCATACACCGTAACCTATCCGCAGGTCGATCCTCTGATGCTCTACGACAGTGTGCAGGGATATTTTGGCGGCAGCTACCGGATCAATCTGCCCGAGATCGCCCAGGCCGACTTGCCTTCGAAAGCGGTCTTCCTGCTTGATCTTTCGCTAAGCGCCAATCCTGATAAGTTCAACGTATGGCTGAAGCTGATCGAAGAGGTGCTGGAAAAGAACAGAGACGTCATAAAGGAATTTGCCGTGCTAACTTTCAATATCGAAAAGCATTGGTGGGAACCCCATTTTGTACGGAACAACAGCTATAACCTGAACCGCTTCCTCGACTATGCACAGACACTTGCCCTGGAGGGCGCTACTGACCTGGGTAGTGCCCTGGCAGAAGCATCGGCGCCATCCTGGATAAAGCAGAATCTGCCCAAGCATATTTTCCTGATGAGCGATGGCGACTACAACTGGGGCGAGAGTAATCTGAATGCCCTGCAGGCAGTCCTTCACCCGGGCGACCGGATACATACCTATAAGACCGGGTTGCCCGGAACCAATGCCGAAGTGTTGAATACCCTGAGCAAAAGAACGAACGGCTTTGCCTTTACCGTTACCGGTGAAGAGGAGGCCGCGCTTACGGCAAAGTCATTCCGTTACCGGCCCTGGAATATTGAAGCGGTTCGGGTGGAAGGCGTGCGCGATTTCCTGATCTCGGGACAGCCTACACAATTGTACAATGGACAAAAGCTGATCCTTGCGGGCAAGGGCAGACCCGGCGGCGATATTTATCTGAAGCTAAGCAATGGTACGGAAACCAGGGAGCTGCTGCTTGCTGCCGGCCAGCCGCTGGCCTCAGGGCTTAGTGCCCGTATCTATGGGCAGCTGGCGCTGTCCAGCCTGGCCCCCTATGTGCAGGCAGATGAAACGGTCAAAGATGCTACGGAAGCCTATGCACAGCATTTCCGTATCCCGGGCGAAACCATGTCTTTCCTGATGTTGGAAAGCCGGTCGGATTATTACCGTTACGACATTGACGATGACGCATCTGAAGCTTATGTCCAACATCACCTGGTTGCGGCATTGCTTGAAAAATGGCGGCAACTTGCTGATGGCCCGCCGCTGGGCAATGGCAAAGCAGACTTTATGGCCTGGCTTGGCCGTTTACGACAGCATAAACGCCTTGCTATGGATACAGATACCAGCTTCCTTCAGTATGTCGGTCAGCTTCCGCCGGCTGTGTTTTCCCCGGGCAATGGAACTGCTACGCAAAAGCCCTTGCCGGCCGGCAGCCAGACCGATGATGAACTGGAGATGCTGGGCAATGAGCGGCTCAAATACGATAACCTGCTGCCACTGGCAGAGGAGCGGAAACGCCTGTACGGAAGGATGTCGGCGCTCACGTTGATGAGCTCAGTGATCGAACGCAATCCTGCCGACTATGTTGCTTTCCGGGACCTGAGCCTGAAGGCCATCGACTGGGATATGGGCGTGCAGGCCTATTACATGATCCGGCGCCTGATCTCGGCCCGGGAAGAGCTTGCCTTATCGTATCTTATCGCGGCTCGTGCCCTGGAACGTGCTGGAGAGAACGATCTGGCGCTGGTGTATTACTATATCTGCACGCATTGCCACTGGGACAGGGATTACGGCAGTATCAGGGAGATCGCGTCCCTGTATCATTACCGTATGCTTGACCGCCTGCTGAAGCAGCCTGAGAAGCTGTCGCCAGCTGCACAGCAGTATTACCGGCAACAGCAGCAGCAGGTGCGCAGCTATCTTGTCAAAGAAGATCTGTTTGTGCCGGAAGCCGATGTGGTCGTGATCTTATCCTGGAATATTGATAATACGGACATAGACCTGCATGTAAAGGATCCGTCCGGAGAGGAATGTTTTTACCGCAACCGGGAAACCAAGCTGGGTGGCCGGCTTACTATAGATGTCACCAATGGCTTTGGACCGGAAATGTTTGTGCAGGAAAACGCCGCTTCAGGCGTGTACAGGACCTGGCTGGAATACTATAACGATGATCAGACCAAAACCTCGTCTAAGGCCAAAGCTTATGTGGAACTGTACAAGAACTGGGGGCGGCCACGTGAAAAGCTGCTGAAGAAGGTGATCGTGCTGGAAAAGCCTGCCCTGAAGCCCTTGAGCGAGGACGATGCGAATGATAAAGAAGACGAAGCATTTGAGATACAGAAATTCAGTGTGCTGAAGCGCATCCGGTAGACTATCGAACTCCGAATGGTCGCTAATGGTTATCTTGCGGTATCAAACGCCGGTTTATGAATCCTCCTGTAAAGATCATTTGTCCCTATTGCTACTCGCCCGATCTCAGCATGTACCTCGAAGGGTTGAGCAGCAGCGCTGCCGGCGCTATGACCATGCCTTCGGGTAATGTGGATAACAATAACATGGAACTGAAGTGCAATGCCTGCGGTCATGTGTTTAAACCCGGACAGGGCAAGCTTTCGCAGGAGGCGGGCAATTGGTCCGCTTCTACGCCGCAAAGCCGGCCTGCGGTATCGGGGGGCGATGATGCCTATGTCCTGAGCATGGTCAATACACAGGGTAAGCTCGCCGCTGTTAAATATTGCTACGATACTTATGGCTGGGGCCTGAAAGAGTCGAAAGAATATGTCGACCGTATCGCGACGCCGCATAATGCGTCGTTCCAGGCCGCTACACCAGCTGACGAGAATGGGCCCGATCCAGGTGCTGTCGCTACCATATTGCAAAACCAGGGATTGCTGCAGGCCATCAAATATGTTACGACGGCTACAGGCTGGAACCTGCAGCAAGGGAAAGCCTATGTCGACCGCCTGATGAAAGAACGGAACATTGCGGCCAAGAAAGCCTGCTTTGTGGCGACAGCCTGCTATGGCGATGAGGATGCTCCGGAAGTAGTGCGGCTACGCCGTTACCGGGACGAGGTGTTGTCCTGGTCGGTGACTGGAAGGGTTTTTATAAAAACTTATTACTTGCTGTCACCACCTATGGCCGCCTGGATTGCGCGCAGCGCCCATCGCAAAGCCTGGGTGCGGCAATACCTGCTGTCTCCCTTGCTGAGCCGGCTTGATAAGCATTAAGCAGCGGCACCTGTATCCTGAAAAAATAAGCATACCTCCTCCCGATACAAGAAACAAAGTACCCTTCCGGTCCTTAAGCATGTCGAAAGGACAAGTATACAATGGTGCTTCGACAGGCTTAGCAACCGTGCTTCGATAGGCTCAGCAACCTCAGCCGGAGTAAATTTGATCTATATTTCGTACGTCGGGATTTTAAGCAAAAAAACATGGAACCTGATATTCAAGGCATACTTTACCGGGAACGTTTTGTAAATGAGCCCGGCATATTGCTGGACTACCTGCAGCAGCACGCCGTTTGGGACGAAAGCATGGCTGCCCGCAGAACGGCCAGCTATGGCAGCGCCTACAATTATTCCCAGATGGCTTATCCTTACCGGGCGATACCCGAACCCTTACTGAAGGTAATGGGCGACCTGGCGCCGGCCATAGGCTTTGAAGCCAACAACTGCCTGATCAATTACTATCCCGATGGCCGTTCAAGGATGGGCTTTCATGCCGATCAGACAGATATACTCGAAGACGGCACCGGGATTGCTATTGTTTCCTTAGGTACAACGAGGATACTACATTTCCGCAGCATAGATAATAAAGAGGATATCCGCGATTTTGCTTTGCCTGCAGGTTCTTTACTGTATATGACACAAGAAGTGCAGCAGCACTGGCAGCATGCTATTCCCGCCGCCGATACCGCCGGTGGCCGTATGAGCCTTACCTTCCGCAGGATAAGGCCGTAGCCTGTCCTAAAACAAAGAGGCCTTCCGGTAGGGAAAGCCTCTTCGTTTGCCATTGGCGGCTATTACTTTTTCTTCATCGGTACCGAAACCGATACGTTGTCCCATTTAAAGGTCAGCGCATCTTTTCCTGCTTCGATCACGAAAGCCTCCTGTACGCTGCTCAGCTTGTTCACCTTGGCACGTACCTCGGTTACATTCTTGCTTTTGTTGGCTTCGTATTCAAAAGCGCCTTTCTGGGCGGGCTGTCCGTTGAGGATCACCGTCCATACCTCTTTGCCGGGGATAGTGAACAGCGAATAGGTGCCTTTAGGTACTGTAACGCCACCAAACAGGACATCGGTATTGAAGGTGATGTCGGTCGACATATTGGCGCCGGTGCGCCATACTTCACCATAAGGCACAAGTTTGCCAAAGATCTCACGACCACGCTTAGAAGGCTGGCCGTAGCTTACTTCTGCAATGTCGTTTTTGGCGGTTACACGGGGGCTTTTCGGTGCCGATTGCTCATGCTTCATATCCTGTGCAGGCGCCTGGAGCACCGCAGCCGTCATCAAAAGTGTACAGAAAGCAGCGATCTTTCTCATAGTTATTTGTTTTTTAACTGGTTAAATGTCCCGTAAAGATAACTGCGTTTGCGGACATGTCCTGTTAAGGAAAGCTTATTTTGACGGGCGTTTTACACACGCATATAATCGGGCTCCCAATGTTGAATAGCCCGCTTGATTGCCCCTGGGGAAAGACCTTCGGCCAGTGTACGGCCGATGAGGGCCGGCAATTCCTCGTCGCCGGCAAACCGGAGCGCGGCGATCTGGCCAAAGGACAAGCGGTGTTCCATTGGCTCGAGGCGCTGGCCCGTGAGTGTAAAATACCGGAAACGCATCTCCAGCCTTACGATCCGGTTCTGATTGTTCAACGCATAATGCTGGCGCATCATGAAGGATAGCCAGCCCAGCAATACCAACAGCACGCCGAAACCAAGCCACAGGGTGCGTTGCGCAGGATCGTGCCATCCCATAAAAAGGCAGGCCAGCAGCAGCAATAATAGCAGTGGATAGAAGACAAAATGATGTGGGGCGTAATAGCGGATATGGTTGCTGTAAGATTGTGGTTGCATAGCCTTTGCTTTTAAGATCATACAACCTAAACAAACCAGATGCCCCCGATGTTGACCAGCTACGCTTGTTTTACCGGCTCCCGTAGAATGGTCCTAAGCTTTTCGGGGCTGGTTTTCCTGAAGTCGGACAAATAGATCTCGTGATGCACCCCGTTCCGTGCCAGCTGGTAATCGGTCATAAAAGCCTGCATTTGCTGCAGCGACTCCGGCTCGTTGGCGAAAGGGCCTTTGTGCAGCATCTGTACGCATTGACCCTCATGCATGCGGTACAGCGATACCTTTTCCAGGCCGGGCAGGGATTTCTTTTGCATGGTTTTTTCCCTCGCTTCTTCCAGCACCTCCGCTATTATGGTTTCCGGCATGCGTATCAGCAGGCGATACGACCATTCGCTGCGTGGCACCTGCTGCGGTGCGCTGCCCATATGCTGCCCGCTGAAACGTTCTTCATCAAACCACCAAAGCCCTTCCAGTCTGGCTACTACAAAGTCGGCGCCCTGTGCCTTGTAGCCAAACTTGATCGCATAAGCCAAGCTATACAAAGCCTGTATGTTTTCGGCAAAAGGCGCGCCGTCGGGATCGCCTTTGCCTTCAACAGACAAATAGATTGCCGGTTCTATGTGGATCAGTTCGGGTCGGTCTTTGGCCGTATAATAGTTCCGGTACTGGCGGGTAAAATCGATCTTGGTCATCGCTGTTAATATTGCCGGAGCACAAGGCCTGTCAGGCATTGTGCTCCGGTATCTGTAAGAAAATCAGAAATTCATCTCGTCGGCGCTTGGACCATAGCTGCCGGGAATTGGAATATCGAGCAGGCGAAGGAACACGCCCAGCTGTGCCCGGTGGTGTGTGATCTGGTTCAGGGCCATGCGGATCGTCTCGGCCTTGCTGGTGGTGCTATACACTTCTTCGCCATTGCGGAGTGTCCAGGGATCACCCAGCTTGCCTTCGTTTTCTTCCTTAAGTTCAGACAGGCCATCTTTCAGCGAAGCTTCAAACAGGTTCATCAGCTCCTTTGTGTTGTCAATTTTCGGGGGGTTATAAGGGGCTGTGGCAAAGTCGAGGCCATCGGTGGTGATCGCCATGGTGACCCAGGTGGGCAACTCGGCGATATGCGTGGAGAGTTGCCTGATGGTCATGCTTTTGGGATGCGGTTTCCAGTCGTATTTATCGTCGGGAATGCGCTCCAGCATTTTGTGGGTCACTACAGATTCTTGTTCGAGTTCCTTCCGGAACATGGGGATCATTGACATAAGATGTGTTTTTTTGATTTGCTAAGACAAAGTAAGCGGCGGTCACTGACAACAGTATGGCAGTCTTCTTTTGGGAGGGGAAAATATTTTTTGGGTATAAATAAAGAGATTCAAGTTTTCAAAAAACTTGAATCTCTTTATTTGGTCACTGCGAAAGAGGCGATCAGCGGTAGGACATGGCGATCTGCAACAATGCTTCAGGATTGGATACAGCGTCTTTCACCGCATAGAGCCGCAGCTTACCGGGCTCATTATCGTTAAAATGCATTTCCGAAGGTATGGCCGGCAATCTGTCAAATAATGAGGCGTATAGCTGTACCGCGGCCATAAAGCCCGAGTCGTTAAGCAGGTGCAGCGTCAGGTTCCCACGGCGCAGGCGGTCTTCTCCGCCAACGAGGTACTGGTAGCCACTTTGACCTGCATAAGCGGCATTAATGGCTTCTGCGACCTTGTACAGCTTGGTATTGCTTTGCTCTGCCACGATTTCCCGGTTTACTTTAAGAATATTCTGGTAGAGTTTCCGGAACTCGTCCTGGTTACGAACGTAATCGCGGGAGGGCGCCATTTCATACACCAGGAATACTGCGCCCGGACTGTTGGCCCGTATCAGCGCCATCAACCGCTTTACCGAAGCTTTGTATTCGGCCGCATTGTTGGTCACCACCGGGGTCCGTTCCTGAAGAACCACATAGTCGAAATAATTACCGTCAGGATCCTTTTTACTGCAGGCCTGCTCCAGCTTTTTTTTGTGATCATTGTAAATATCCAGTAGTGAAATGCCCATTTCTACTACCTGCTCCTCTTTGATCTCCACTTTATTGAAACGGCAAAGATTGGCAAACAGATCGGGTATGCTGATATAATACCGGATATGGCTATTGCCCACAAATAGAATACGCCTGGTCCCTTTGGCTTCGGGCGCCACGATCGCCGATGGCGCGCTTATCGCTGCCAGGCCGGCGCTATTCTTTTCCCGCAAAGGATCCGATGCCGGCGGCCTTTCACAGGAGACAAGCAGGAAGACCATTGAGCAAAGCCAGCTCAAACGTCGTATAGGAGAAAATACTATGATCTTGTTGATACGTAGCACGCAATGAGGATTAAACCGGATATAGCTGTAATGAATGATGTTATGTTTCCATTCCGGACAGTACAGATCGGGTCGGCTGCAGGTTATTGGCTTGGTTTTTTTGTTCCCGGCTATGCGGGGAAACGGATACAAAGGTATCGCTATTCTGTAAAACGGGCGGGAATGCAGGCCTGCATTATCATGCGGGGCGTATTGGGCTTGCTATTGCTATCTTTTATCTTGTCCTGTGGCCTCTTGAGCATATTGTTCGTAGACCGCAAGGGGCAGGTTAAAATATTTAAGGGCTTCGGGCAGGGTCATCAATTTTTTTTCAACAAACGATCTTGCCAGTCCTACGGTTGCTTTGATATCTTCCGCTCCATCGCATTCATCTCTATAGCGACGGTGTTGTTCGTCATGATGGTCCATGTGTTGATAGGCGCTGTGTCAGTTATTTTCCTACTATATAAAGTCTTGGCAGCACAGATCCTGACACCACGTGCCATTTCAGATCCACGATGGTCCAGGTATGCGGCAGCATATCCGTATTCACTTTCCCGGCCAGGAAGGCAACGATATAGGCTTCGTCTATAGAATGGCCGATCCCGGGAAGCGCCGGGTAAGGCCATTCCGTCGAAAAGATATGATTGTCCTGGAAAAAATCATGATAGCCCTCGATCAGGTGGGCGTGTTCCGGAGCAGAAAGCGACAGTTCAAGAATCATATCCTAAAAATAAGGAAAAATAAGGCGTTCTATTCATTTACTCCTGAATTTTACATTTCCCTTTTGGAAAGAAATTGCCTGGCAACCCTACGGTGTCACATCGTCGCAAGCCCGGCTTTAAAGACGATTTGCTCGCAGGAGTCTATTATTGGTTTATTTTATTTATTTTTATCTGACTATCCGGATATAGGAAACAAAGCCGGTCCTTGAGCTTGTCGAAAGGACAAAGATGGTGCTTCGACAGGCTCAGCAACCGTTATTTAGAAGCAAATTGTATCCTGTTTCCTATATCCGGATAGTCACATATTTTTATTTAAGTAGCCGTATGGGTAAAACCATCGCATCATCTTATTCACAATAGTCCGGTCGGCGATGACGGTTTACTTTTATAGTTGCCAACAGACCCTGATCCTCGATTTGGCGTCGATTTCTGATACAATCACTCATTTTACCATAGATCAAAAAAAGAAGTACGATGTCTGCACAACCATTTACGGGCGTAGAAGCCCAAATGCTGATCCGGAAACCCGTTGCGATGGTCTTCCGGGCATTTACCGATCCTGCTATTACAACACACTTCTGGTTTACACATGCCAGTGGTATGCTGGAAAAAGGAAAGACAGTGACCTGGGAATGGCGTATGTATGGGGTGTTATCTGAAGTACATGTAAGGGAGCTGATACCCGACAGCCTCATCGTCATCGAATGGCAGGAGCCGCCGCTTACGGTCGAATTTATGTTTGAAGCACTGACGGCCGATACTACTTATGTGACCATCCGGAGCTATGGCTTTCAGCTTGAAGGCGATGCGCTCATCCGGGCGATCAACGACAATACCGGTGGGTTTACTACGGTGCTGGACGGACTTAAGGCCTACCTGGAACATGGTATCGAGCTCAACCTCGTCGCAGATAAGTTTGCTAGAAAAGCCGGCGCTTAGTTATGGGTTATTAAGTATTGAGTATTGAGTATTAAGTATTGAGTATTAAGTATTGATTATTAAGTATTAAGTATTAGGTATTGAGTATTGAGTATTGAGATTTAAGATTTGCCAACTACCAATTGCCAACTATTCCATTGAGTATTGAGTATTGCCAACTGCCGATTGCCAACCAGGCAGGTTAACAGCACTGACCTAAGCGTTAAGAATCAAGTATCAGGTATTAAGTATTAAATATCAGGTATTAAGTATTAGGTATCAAGTATCGGGCATTAAAAATCAAGTATTTAGTATTGAGTATGGGATTGGGATCTAAGGTTTAAAAATTGCCAATTGCCAACTACTTTATTGGGTAATGGTATTTGCCACCTGCCAATTGCTCACTATTTCCTTGCGTATTGGTATTTGATATTGAATCAGGAAGCAAGTGTTGGGTATTGCATATTATGCATTAGGTAGTACGAGTAAAAGATTAATTATCAGTAAACAGCTATAAAAAAGCGATAAGACTAAGAGCCTTATCGCTGTATGATAATAACGTATCCAAAGCCGGGGCGACAACAAGGATAGACTCCCCCAAGCCCGACTCCTTAACCTGCCTATCCCCGGCTTTTATGGATACATCTCTTTAATTCTAAATTCATTCTTTATGGACAAGACTACAATAGCCGTCCAGGTATTTGACGAACAAGCCAGGAACTACCAGGATAAGTATATGGATCAAAGCCTCTACGGCAATACACTTGATCTGTTTTGTAGTTCATTGCCTCCTGGCAAAGCAACCGTGCTCGACCTCGCCTGCGGACCCGGCAACATTACCCGTTACCTGCTGCAGCAGAGGCCCGAATTACAGCTGCTGGGACTCGACCTCGCGCCCGCCATGCTGGAGCTGGCCCGGAGCAACAATCCCGGAGCAACCTTTGCGCAGATGGACTGCCGTGATATTGCCGGACTCAACGACCGGTATCATGGCCTCGTCTGTGGCTTCGTGCTGCCTTACCTCGATCGGGCCGAAGCATTGAAGCTGATAGCCGATGCGGCTGTTTTGTTGTTGCCCGGAGGTATCTTTTACCTCAGCACCATTGAAGGACCTTACAGCAGTTCTGGTCTATACACTTCTTCCAATGGTAAGCAGGTGTATATGCATTACTACGAGGCGCCCGATCTTATTCCCGCTGTTGAGGCCGCAGGGCTTGAGCTGCTTCATACACAGCAGCAATCTTCTCCCGGCCCGATGGGGACTATGGACCTGATCCTGGTAGCCCGCAAAGTGTAACCCGTTTAGCACAAGGCATCTGCCATTTTGCCCGGCGTCGTCCATACTGTCTCCCGTTTCCGTTGGAGCAGGTTGCCCTGTTTTTTAAACGGCCAGAGGGCAATCTGACCGCCGGCATCGGGGTAGAACAAGTACAGGATATCGTCGCGTTGCAGGCTGCTTTCTCCCAGGAAGTCGTGCAGGGTATCGATGAGCAGGGACAGTGTCAATGTCTCTGTTGCATCTATGGTGATCAGCTCATTGCAGGCATACATCTTATCCGCTACCCCGCGCAGGTGGGCAGTGAGCTGCTCCGGCGCCAAAGGGCTTTCAAACTTATGATAGACCAGGTATTGCATGAAAGCAGGTTTAAGGACTTGTTCTGTTCAAAATTAGCTTACTACCTGATGCCCTTTCCTGATTTTCGATGAGCCCCGGCCTTTTTTCTACCAACCCATCCTTTACGCGACCTTAGCCTCAACGTGATAGCAGCCGCCGGTGGATCACTTCTTTGAAAAAGTCCTGTTTATAGCTTTCGCCTATGGTCAGTTCTTGTTCCTGCACGGTAATCACAAAGCCATCGGTAGAGCATATATGATCTTTGTTGACCACGGCAGAACGGCTGATGCGGACAAACCTGCCCTTGGGCAACTGCTCATAGATCGTCTTCAAATTCATAGCCGTGATGATCTTCTGATCGGCTTTATGGATCACAACATAGTCCCGCAAGGCCTCGATATACAGAATGTCGGCATATTGGACCTTCATGAATTTACGGTCGGCCTTGATGTAAACATGATCTTCGGAAAAATCGCCTGCGTCGGCAATATGCTGGCTCAACAGTGAGAGGTATGCCCTGGCTTTGCTCAACGCTTTATGGAACCGGTCGGGTTTTATAGGCTTCAGGATATAATCCAAAGCCTGTATGTTATAGCTCTCCACGGCATATTGCGGATGAGCGGTCGTAAAAATGATGAGTGCATCGGATGCGATCTTTTGCGCCAGGTCCAGGCCGGTTTGGCCGGGCATTTCGATATCAAGGAATACGATATCGGGGCGCAGGGCGGGCAGGAGCGCTTCGGCTTCTTCGGGGTCGCCGAGGCTGGCCAGCAAGGTTACCTCCTTGCTGTCGTCGATAAGCATCTTCAGGGCTTCGCGCGCCAAAGGCTCATCGTCGATAATGATACAGGTCATAGGGGGACTTTTAAGGTAACGGAAAAACGTTCGTCGGTTTCGCTAATCTCCAGCTCGTATTGCCGGCCATAATTGAGATCCAACCATCTATTGACACTTAAAAGGCCCAATCCCCCCTCTCTGCCGGAAATTTTTTCTTGAGCAGCCCGTTTTGAATTGATGCAAAGAAATAATAAATGATCTTTTTCTATGCGAAAAAGAAGGTCTACCAAGGCAATACGATTGCCGAAAACGTTGTGCTTGATCGCATTTTCCACAAAGGTGATAAACAGGAAAGGCGGGATCACGATCGCATCAGGATTACCTTCCACCGTTATCTTAAAGCGGAAATGATCTTTCCTGATCTTTTCCAGGGTGAGAAAATCTTCCAGGAACCGGATCTCCGCATTGAGAAAGACCCTGGCCTTGGCGCTGTCGTACAATTGGTACCGCAGCAGATCCGACAGGCGGAACAGTAGCTCGGAGGCTTTTTGATGGTCCCTGTGGGTAAGCACATTGATATTGTTCAGCATATTGAACAGGAAATGTGGTGTAATCTGGTTCTTCAGCTGATTCAGCTCCGATTCCACCCTGTATTTTTCCAGCTCGTGAATGGTAATGCTGTCGTCTATCCATCGCTTAAACAGCTTAAGCGCGGTGGAGGACAACAGGAAAACGGCAAAAAGGATGATCAATGCCAGGAAGCCCTGCAATTCATCTTCAGCCGGTTGCTTAGGTACCACGCGGTAGGGGTCCCAGGCCCGGTCGAGCAGTAAAGCCCCGATCAGGAGCAGGACCAGCATGGCCGCTGCGAGGAGCACATAGCGGAAATACTTTCCCCGGAACAGGAAGCGGGGCACCAGGAAGTACATATTGGTGTACAAGGGCAGCAGGAAAATGTACAGCAGGTTGACCGGTTGTATAAAATACACTTCCGGCTTACGGAATTCCTTGAAGCTGGAAAAGAAGGCCAGCATCAGGATCAGGATCACCAGGGCATGCCGGGGAAACCGGAACCGCCTGTCGAAAAGAAATATATACAGGTAGGTCCGGCGCGGATCAAAATCGCGGGTCTGGCCGCCCTGGTCTGGATGAGACATCATGAGCGCAAATTCGGATGGGCGGTTGAACAGAAGGGGCGGATCATAGCGGCGAATTTAGGTCATTTCAAAAAAGTTGCCTGGTATGGTGCTAATGGAACATCCAGAACAGGCTGAGCTGAAGAACACTGTTCCTGAAATCGGGGCTGATATCGCGGCCGGAGAAATCGCCGACCCTGGAAAGTCCTACCAGATAGCGTGCGCCAAAGCCAAAGCCTGCCCGCGATTGGTAACCCATGCCTAAGCCGGCAGACAGATCCAGGTTGCGGGTAAAGCTGCCGAAATTTTGCTCCGGTATCCGTTCGGAAGAGCGGTAGGCAAACTGTGGCCCGATCTCCAGGTAAAAGCCCCCGGAGGCCTTCAGCTTAAGCATAACCGGTACGGTGATGTATTGTGTACGCAGCCGCTCGCTGGTTCCGTTGGCTGTAACCATAGCGCCCTGGGTAGAAAACAGGACTTCGGGCTGCAGCGATAGCACCCGGCCGAAGCCGAAGCTCAGCATACCGCCGATATGGTAGCCCACGAGCGCTTTGGATTGCATATTGCCGCCGGCATAGCCGCTGATGTTCATGCCTCCTTTGGCACCGAGGCCAAAGGATTGCGCTGCGGTATTCAATGCAAATGCATACAGAAACAATAATAGTGTTACGATCCTCTTCATAAATAGCACCCGGTATCCCAGGCCGGTTCCTGATGCCTATACTTTCGATGGTCCCGCTGCTTGCGGGAACGAAGCGTTGCCTGGTAAAAGTAACGGAAGCGGTAGCGGCGCTATGG
Source organism: Taibaiella koreensis (assembly GCF_003545715.1). Lineage (GTDB taxonomy): Bacteria > Bacteroidota > Bacteroidia > Chitinophagales > Chitinophagaceae > Taibaiella > Taibaiella koreensis. The sequence goes on along the minus strand of NZ_QVNU01000004.1, from coordinate 338,699 downwards.
GATATTATGCGGATGCCGGCAATTATTCGACCAACAGGTCTGCAGCAGATATTAATGCCGGTGCACCATAGCGTAGGCGATGTGAAGCAAAAAAGGGCAATGTTTGACCGGGAAAGACAAATGCAGGCTCGTCACAGCGGACGCGCCTGCATTTGTGGGGTGGCTGGCGCCTAGCATTCAAAGCACTTATGTCCTCCGGCCGGTATGGTACGGCAAGTTGTGTTGGTGCCGCAGGACTGGCAATTGGATTCGCGCTGGCAGGTAAGATCAGGATGGCGGGTGACCGGCTGCGCCGTGGTTGGATTGAGCTGGCCGCCCAGGGCGCGCTGCTGCAGGGCGAGAACAAAATCTTTGTTCAGCGAAAGCTTCAGGGGTACTTTTTTCTTTTTCATTTTTATCGATTTACAGGTTAGGGTAAAGATACAGGCCGGTGCTGCATTTTTCCTGCAGCGGTGGCTTGTAATTTCGATCATATTATTGTTCATTTAAAACCAAAAACCAAACAAAATGAAAAAGAAAAACATGAGTATTCGCCTTTCTCTGCAGAAAAAAACGATCATGATGCTTAACGACGACCAGGAAGGAAGCGTATTCGGCGGGGTCACCAATACGGAAGCATTATCGGCCTGCCAGACCAACTGCGCGGCCTGTACCGGCACACCTGTAGGCACCATTAAGCAGACCTGCAACCAGAATACCTGCTTTGTATCCTGCAACGGCGGCACCTGCTTTAGCGGCATGCCCGGTTGTGTGTGTTAACGAAAACGACATTTAATTCTTAATGTGAAGGGGCGTTGCAGGGCAACGCCCCTTCACATTAAGGCCTGAGTTAATGACTCTGCCGCTTTCCTGATCTTATGCAAGGTGGTGTGCCAGTAAAAGGCCAGGTGTTTTTCTATGGTCTCAGTGGGGAAATGGGACAGCCTTAAGGTAAGCAAGGTCCCTTCTTCCTGAGAGTGCAGCACAAAATCAAAAAGGGTATGGTTTCCGGGCAGGTCGGGCAGGCGCGATAAGGAGCTGAGCTGGCTGTATTGCAAGCGACGGAATGGCTCATACACCAACAGGATGCCTTTATTCTCGAAACGGATGTGATGCCGTCCCCTGATTATAAAAGGTTCTCCCACCTGCCAATTGGTATCGATCTCCAGCGCCATTTCGGGATCGCCCATCCATTGCAGCATATGCACCGGCTCGGTAAGCAGCGTCCACACCTGTTGCGGCGTGGCTTTGATCAGGATATCTTTCTCGATGATTGGTGCAGGGGGCATAAGTTCAAAGTCAAAAATTAGAAGTCAAAAGTCAAAAATTAAAATTCAAATTCCAAAGTTCAATTTCCAATAAAATAGTTGGCAATTGGCAATTTTCAAATCTTAAAATTCCAAGTTCCAAATCCCAATAAGCAGCACTTACAGTCCTAATGTCGTTGACGGCTACTGGACATTCCATCTGAATTCACACTCACCTTTTGCGTCCTTTGCGTATAGCTTAGCGCCCTTTGCGGTTATTTGCCTGGTGGGCAATCGGCAGTTGGCAAATCTTAAGTTCCAGATCCTAATTTCAATAAAATAGTTGGCAATTGGCAAATCTTAAATCTCAATACTCACTACTCACTACTCAATACTCACTGCTCACTGCTCAATACCCAATACCCAATACTCAATACCCATTGGAATAGTTGGCAATTGGCAGTTGGCAAATCTTAAATCTCAATACTCAATACCCAATACTTAATACCTTACTTACAATAACTTACATTTCGCAGACCCTGCATCCTGATTCTAAAATCTAATGTCTAACGTCTAATATCTAACCCCTAACATCCAGCTTCTAAAACTCACGTATCAATTATGATTTATCCGTTTTCCGTTTGGATTATCAGCCTGACTTGATTACCTGCATTTTGTGGCACTTGTTTTGAACTGCGAAACAAAGAAACAGTTTAAAACATGAAGAAGTTAACCTACACTATGACCGGGATTGCCTTGTGTCTCTCCCTGGTTCAAACCGCACAAGCGCAGTTCAATATCAACGAAACTTTTCGCAACAACACCATCGCAAGCGGCATTACGCTGGGCGGCAATGCCCGCCTTACCTCCGGCGCCGGCGATCCGCAAGGACAAGGCTGGCTGCGGCTTACAAGCGACAGCAATTACCAGGCCGGCTATGCTGTGATCCAGCAGGCCTTCCCTTCGGCCATGGGGGTATTGGTCGACTTTGAATACGTTACCTGGAGCCGCCCCGGCGATGGCAGCGGCGCCGACGGTATTTCTCTTTTCCTCTTTGATGCCACCCAGTCCGACTCGTTTCGGGTCGGTGGCTATGGCGGTTCGTTAGGTTACTCCAAGCGGACGGAGGCAGCAGGCCTGAGTGGAGGTTACCTGGGCCTGGGGCTTGACGAATTCGGCAATTACTCCAATCCTACCGAAGGCAGGGTAGGTGGTCCCGGCTTCATTAAGAATGCTGTTGTGCTCAGAGGTCCAGCGCCAAACTATGCCTACCTTTCGGGCAACCAGGTGATCACAGACGACGGTGGTACCGGCGATAATGGCGGCATCGATTACAATAGCACTACGGCTACAAGGCCTACGGCCAGCCAGTTTTACCGCAGGGTACAGATCAGCCTGGAGCCTTACAATGGTACTTACCGGGTAACGGTTAAATGGAAAAAGCATACCTCTGATCCCTTTACCACTTTATTCGGACCAGTAACCATGACCAGCCTGCCACCGGCCATGCTGAAGCTGGGACTTGCCTCTGCCACCGGCGCCCAGCATAATTTTCATGAGATCAGGAACCTGATCATCACCACACCGGGCAATATTTCGGTCGACAAGCAGGGACCTGAATACATTAATCTGAACGGGGGCCACAATAGTCTGAACTACGATATTACCGTGAGCAACGGATCCACTATAGCACTGAACGATATACAGGTAAGGGATCTGCTACCCGCCGGATATACCCTGAGCGTGGATACCGGTATTACTATCGAAAATTATGGCAACCCTGCCAATACGGTGAGCAACCTTACCGTGAGTAATGGTGTGCTGAGCGGTACGGCCAGCATTGCGGCAGACGCTGAGGTAACCTTGCATCTCAGGGGCGTAATCAATGGGCTTACCGCCGGTCAGTCCATACGCAATACGGTGCGCATCAGCTCGGCTTCCATCCAGGACCAGGATACCACCAATAATGTCGATACGGTATACACCATGGTCCAGGCGCCTTTGCCGGTTACCTTATCTTCCTTCGTTGCCAGTCCTTCGGGCAATGATGTGCAGCTGTCCTGGATTACCTCTATGGAGATCAACAACGACCACTTTGAGATCGAGCGCGGCACCGACGGTAGACATTTTCAAACGATAGGTAGTGTAAAGGGCAGCGGCGACAGCAAGGAGCAACATCAATATGCTATGCGTGATGCCGATGCTATGGCGCAACCTGCAGGCATGCTATACTACCGCCTGAAACAAATTGACCGCGATGGTAGCAGCGAGTACAGCATTGTACGACAGGTAAGCCTGCAGCACGAAGAAGGCGTTGTATTGTATCCTGTACCCTTTAAAGATGTGCTGCACCTGCGTGTTCAGTCGGCAAACGAGGGTGAGGGTTCTGTAGCGCTTTACAGCGTGGATGGCCGCCGGTTGGTACAGCAAGCGGTAAGCCTGCAAAAGGGATATAATGATATTACGCTGGCAACGGGCGCCACATGGCCTGCAGGCATATATACGGTTGAATATACGGCGCAAGGACAAGTATACCGTTATAAGGTCGCGAAGTAATTACAGGGGCTCATTGAATAGAGGACATTGGCTGCTCTTACCTGAGCGGCCAATGTTTTTTACGATCCGGGCCTATCTACTATTACTGGTCATTAGCGGCGTTGCTTTAAAGCGCCTGATGTTCCTTACCCCATTGTTCCAGCGCTTTGATCACCGTATGCAGGCGGTAGCCGATGGGCGTGAGCTCGTATTCTACATGGGCGGCACTTCTGCATATAGCGTTCGCTGCACGATGCCGTGCTGCTCCAGTTTGCGCAGCTGAAGCGTGAGCATGCGCTCTGTAATGCCCGGGAACTGCTTCCGTAGCGCTCCAAACCGTTGTCTGCCGTTGATCAGATAGCAGCATATAGCCAGCGTCCATTGTCCGCCAATGAGACTGGCAGCATATACTTCGGGGCATTCGCCGGCCAGTGTCTTTTTGTTTTCGGCATGGGTCGACGTTTCTTTGATCCTGGTCATTACTTACATTTTTGATCGTACCGAACAATGGGTTGTGTTGAAGCCCGTGTTGATACAGCGGTGTAGTTTTGCTGCAAAGATTCAGCAGAGACATGAAAACACTGGTCATTATCGTACATCCAAAGATAGCAGATTCGAAGATCAACCAAAGATGGATAGACGCACTGGAACAAGACCCCGGCAGGTATACCCTGCATTGCTTATATGAGGCCTATCCCGGCGGGCAGATCGATGTTGCCCGGGAGCAGGCCCTTATCGAAGCGCACGATCATATTGTTTTCCAATTCCCGTTTTACTGGTTTAGCAGTCCGCCCTTGCTCAAGCAATGGCTGGATGAGGTGCTGACCTATGGCTGGGCTTATGGCAGCGGGAGCGGTTACAGGATGAGTGGGAAAAAGGTGGCATTGGCCATTACAGCGGGGATCGACGAGGAAGAATACCAGGCCTCGGGAGCATACCGCTATACCCTGAAAGAGCTGACAGCGCCCTTCGAACTGACCTTTGCCTATATAAGGGCCGACTATAAAGGCTTTCACGCTTATTATGGTATCGAACGGAATAGCTCGCCGGCCTGGATCGCGCAAAGCGTGCCGGGATTCCTGGATTTTATAGCCGCCCTTTCTGAAGGGCGCTCAGGGAGCAATTGATTTTCTTAAAATGACAACGGTGGTATCTTTGCCCTGGAAATTGTAATCGATGCTTTCGCCCGAATGCGTAAACACAGAAGGGATCGTATCGTTACGATAGCCCTCTTTTTCGAAGACCAGGTCGTCAATCCTGTCCGGCGCTTTGTCCAGTCTGAAATAGCCATTGCGATCGGTTGTAGCCGAAGGCATACCGTGCATTTCTTTTACCCTGACGCCTGTCAACGGCCGGCCTTCTTCATCAATAACACGACCCTGCGAGAACCGGGATATAGATTTACAGGCCACCGGTAATAGCAATGCGGCCAACAGGGCGACAGACAGGTAACGTTTGTACAGATTCATTTCAATTTGTTTTCCTGGTGCAATAGCCGGCAGTCTGCTTCCAGCACGCCGGCTACAATTTCCGGTGGCGCGCCCCATTTTTCCAGTACTGTATCTTTCAGCAGCTTATAGTCGGAGCTATATCCGCCAATAGCGCCGGTGGAAATACCCCAAACGATCCTCGCTATCTTATGGTGGCGAATGACATAGGAACACATAATACAGGGTTCGTGCGTGGTGTACAGCGTGTACCCCGACAGATCTGTGTCGCCGGTTTGCTGTATCAAGGCCCTTATGGCCTCAATTTCGGCATGGTAAGTAATGTCTTTCCGGGATCTGCCCGCTTCGATGCCCTCGGCGGCAATCCGGCCATCCTTAGCCAGCAGCGCGCCAACGGGGCTGTCGCCTTGTTCCCTTGCCATTTGGCCGAGCACGATGCAACGGCGCATGAATTGTTCGTCTTCTGATTTTTGATTCATGGAAAATGCCGGTATGGGCGGTAAAAATAGGGATTGCGGCGTTTATGAAAGTAAGTCCTCATGTTAGTTAGAAAAAGGTTCCTATGGAAGGCTGTTACGTATCGGATTGAACTTAAGCGTGTCTGGAATTTGCAATGTAGGTAACTCTTATTTGCCCCGGCTATACGTGTAAAATAAGGTAAACTAGTGCACCATAATGCTAATGAAACGCCTAAAAATAAAGAAAGCAGTCTTGGTTGCTGCTGTTTGCGAAAGCGGTTGGACTGAGTTCGAACTTATCGATGGTTGATTTGATTGAATTCAGAGCTTTTTTATTTCAGAGAATAAATAGGAGAATTACTTTGCCGGCCGAGCCTTGTTAGGTTTTTTCAGGAGCAACAGTGTAAAACACGGAATCGATAAAAAATAACGTTTCTGAACTTACGAGGACATTTTCATCATGCATATCTTCAAGAATTAGTCCCAAGCGCTTATTTGCGTAATCATTTCTACGGATGTTTGCGAATTCGTTGAATTCCAGAAATTTCTTTATGTCATCAAGTTCAGCCAAGGCATCTGCAACGATGAACATCTGCTCAACTACTGCAAACAATGTGTTGTCTTGTTTAACAAAACCCAGTAGCCGGTAAGAAGTATTTGTAAATAGTATATTGTGAAGCAGAATACTATTGATATATTCAAGCCAGGTAGCATAATAGACGGCATCATTCAACTTTACAACATGCTTGTCATCATTGGCAAGATATACTTTGGATTCTCCACCGCGTGTAAGATACCTATCTTCACCGGGAAGATTTTTGAACCAAAAGCTATGTTTGTCACAATAAGCTTCAATTAAGCCGGCCTGCTCTTTTTTAATGATTGCGTTACTTTCGAATGCTGCTTTAACCACTCTACTTGTTTCATAGCGGTTGCAAAGCGAATTCCTGATTGTCGCGCAATGATCCGTTCTCCCTTCAAGGATAATTCCCGCAACGATATTTTCAATTTCGATTCTGGTATCATTAGGCAACATTTCATGCAAAAATACTAAAATACTCACAATAACGAGATGGCTGCTTATGAGCTAAAATTGATAAAATCGTTAACAGAAAAACCTGTTCCTGGAGAGAGTTTTAATGTACTTTTGAACCGGATTGGATTATCTCCGATGATCTTTTGTGGCATCATGAAATTTTAATGAGTACCTGGTCTCTGCGCTTCGATAAAGGCCCCTTGACTTCAATGGTCTCCACACCCAAATCCCATATCCAATTGTGGAGTAGATCATCCACCTTACTTCTAAATCTTGGAAGATTTGTCTGAGAACCAGGTATCAGATCGGGTTCCTCCATAGGCACAAATACGAGCAAGTCGATACCGGCCATTACTGATTGAGCTGTTTCAAATAGTGATTGAATATTCCTCTCTGGATCGATAACATGAATATAGGCCAGGATATCAATGACAGACCTGTCGAATAGCACATTGCTTTCGTTTTTGGCGAGTAGTTTGGTCGAATAATTAAACTGTTCTATGAAATCTTCAGCAGTAGGCATCGCTGAAAACTCATAGCCCAATGTTTCCAATTGATAATAGGGTTCTATTTCCAATATATAACCGGGAAGGTGCTCCAGAAGTTCTTCCGCCAAGGTCGTTTTACCGGCACAGTGCGCACCAATTATCGCTATTCTCATATTTTAGTTCGGATTTAGGGCACAAAGAAACAGGCTCGCGTTGCGAACCTGTTCTACTTTGTGATCCGGATTGGATTCGAACCAATGACCCTCAGCTTAGAAGGCTGATGCTCTATCCAGCTGAGCTACCGGACCCTCTGGACGGCCGCAAAACTAATAAAATTACCGGAGCAGACCAAATTTCAGGCAAAAGTTCCGGAATTCAACTATTCCAAGCAGCCCAGCAAGCAAGGATGGAAAGAAAGGCTTCCTGGCATAGTAAAGGCATTTATAGACCTGCCTCAATGAATTCATCGTAGATCATCCAATCCGGATCAAACTTCCTGGCTCCCGGAAGCTAACACGGACATCCCTTCCCTTGATTTTTATTTGATAGTATTTTTGCAGAGCATGGTAATTGGTCGTAGCCAATCTGATACCACTGCTGCCGCCGGTTACTAAGGCTAATTCATTTTTTAAGCTCATTTTTAGCATTTTTGACCTGGATTTCCGCTCATGAATGCCATATGCAAAACCCGCTCCTAGAGCGGGTTTTGCATATTTTACGCGTTATTGTTTTCTTTTCACACTACTTATCAGGCCGAAGCTTATAAAATATCCAGATCGCGCGCCACATAATAGCTCGGTACCATGGGCCTGAAACCGGTTTTTTGCCGGAGTTTCGAAATATCCTGGATGCCTTCAAACGGATCGTTCAGGGCGCTCTCTTCGGCATCAAAGGTTTCCGCCGCTTTTCCTACAGAATCTGCCAGCTCATAGAGCGTAATAGGGGCGTCATCAGCGACATTGAATATTTCTCCGTCCAGCCCATTGGTATTCAGTAGTAGTAACAAGGCCTGCGTAACATCCAGGTGATGTACCATATGCATGCGGGATCCGGAATGCCGTTTCAGTTGCTTTAATAGCGGAATGATCTCTGCGATATGAGGGTCCTTGTCCCCGTATACAAATGCTAGTCGCAAGATGCGCACGTCGAAACCTTTACTTTTATGCAACGAAAGCAGCTGCTGCTCTGCTGCAATCTTGCTGGAAGAATACGCCCTGGGATCGTTGATGTCTACTTGTTCATCTTCCCTGGCAGGTCTCCGGTACCCGGAGCCGTAAACATTGCTTGTACTGGCAAAAACAAATCGCTTAACGCCTGCTGCCAGCGCTGCCTCTGCCAGCGCTACAGTACCTTCCCGGTTGGTCTTAACGATACCTTCATTGTCGGTAAAAGTCCGGAAAAGGGCCGCAAGATGCACTACTGCATCCATACCCGCCACCGCTGGCGGCAAGGTGCCGGGATCATATAGATCACCTGTAATTATGTTTGCGCCGAGCCCGGCCAGCTCAGATGCTTTGGAGGCATCTCTTACCAGTATGGAAACATCATATCCTTTTGCTAACAGACGTGGGACAAATCTGCTGCCTACTTTGCCTGTAGCTCCTGTTACTAAAATCTTCATAGGTCTTTATTAATTTGATAAGGCAAAATTGCGCCTGAAATCTTAAAGAGCAGATGCGTAATCAAACCAATAGTTATAATTTTCAAACCTTTCGAAGAGAATTCGGTGTGGCGCCTGTCAGCCGTTTGAAATAGTTGTTGAAATAGGCGGGATAATCAAAGCCCAGCGCGTAGGCAATATCGGCGATGCTCCAGTCGGTATGCTGAAGCAGGGCTTTGGCTTCAGCCACAACACGTGTTGCTATGTGTGCAGAAGTAGGCTTGCCTGTCACCTCTTTTACTGCGCGGTTGAGGTAGTTCACATGAACAGAAAGCTGCTCTGCAAAACCTTGTGCCGTCCGCAGCTTTAGGGGCTCACTGCTACGTTCAATGGGGAATTGCCTTTCGAGCAGGTCCGCAAATAAATGATACATCCTGGTAGCTCCGTTGCGGTGAGGTGAAGCCATTTGAGATGGCTGTATCCTTAAAGCCTCATGAATAATGAGCTCGATGCAGCTTCTGATCAGGTTTGCCTTGTAGGGATAATCACCGGAATAAGCAGATACCATTTTTTGATAAATCCCTTCCATAAAGGCGGCTTGTTCATTATTGAGCACGATCACAGGATTGTCGCCGACACTAAAGAGCGGCGAGTCCCGCAATTCCCTGGTATGGATAAAGCTTTCCGTAAACATACAGGCATAGCCGCTTGTCCTTTTCACACGGCGAACAATAGCATGCGGCACTTGGGGATTTACAAAAAAAAGCACTGTTCCTTTTATCTCCAGCAATTGCCCTCCGTAGTCAATCGTCATGTCGCCATTGACCAGGCCCATTTTATAAAAGTCACGCCGGCCCGACCGGACGGGCACATCTGTCGATGCAGCCAACTTATGAACCTTAAAGCCTTTTAGCCGCAGATCGGCCATATCTAGTCCCGGAATATCAGATAATGTTTGAAATGCCATAGGGCAAAATTAATAAAATCAAACATCATGCGGCGGCGGTGCATTTCTTTCATCGCAATACAAAATCCATATGCATTGATTTTTGAGCATGAGGCTATAGTTCAAAAGGCCATGTTCTCTTTAGCTAAACGATGCCCGGAATGCGACAGGAGTAATATTGGTCTTTACCTTAAATAGCCTGCTAAGCGATTGGGCGTGCTCAAAGCCTAATTTATAAGCAATTTCAGCAACCGACAGATCGGTAGTCGTCAACTGTTCCTTTGCCTTTTCAATCAGCTTTTCATGTATATGGTGCTGCGCATTCTCACCGGTCAGGATACGTAGCATATCGCTCAAATAGCTGGGGGAAACGGTAAGCTGCTCAGCCAGATACTGAACTGTCGGAATGCCTTTTTCATTACTGATATAATCGTCCAGAACGGCTTCCATCTTTTCCAGCAGGCCGGCATTGACTGCTTTGCGGGTAATGAACTGGCGCTTGTAATAGCGGTTGCTGTAGTTGAGCAAAAGCGCTATTTGCGTTACCAGCACTTCCTGGCTGAAATCGTCGATAGGTAGTAATAGCTCCGCCTCTATACCCTTCAAAATGGTGATGATGGTATTTCGCTCCGCTTCGGACAAATGCAGGGCCTCATTAGTGGCATAAGAGAAGAAGCCATATTGTTTTATCTTTTTAGCCAGCGGATAACCCAGTAAGAAGTCGGGATGAATGAAAAGGCTATAACCGGAATAGGGACCATTGTGTTCGCTGCCACCCATCAGCTGATTGGGCGCAGCGAACAGCAATCCTCCTTCGTCAAAGTCGTAGTAACCCTGGCCATACTTGATCTTACCTTTTGTTTTGTCCGTATAAGTAATCTTGTACAAGCTGCTTATAAGGGAATCGGAACTGAAGGTAACTTCGATATCATTATTGATACCGTCAACGATGCTAATGAGCGGATGCAGCGGTTTCGGAAGGCCGAAAGCCGCATGTACCTCCGATAGCGAATTCATCCTTTGGGGTTGCGTTACCATGGTATCTGTTCATTTTCCCAACGGGTAAAGGTTCCTGATGGTTCCTCGGGCCCGAATAAGGCCACCCGCACTACTTCGCGTGAACCTTCTTCCAGGGACTCTGTTCCTTCAAAGCCATTGAGTGCGGTGCTGGTAAATCCCGGCGATACTAAATTAACTTTTATGTTGCTGTTTTCCAATTCGATCATCATTGCCAGGGTGATGGCATTCAGCGCAGTTTTAGACGCTGCATAACCAGGGCTGAACACACCACGATAAGGAAAGGAAGGGTCTGCATTGAGTGTAAGCGAGCCTACACCGCTGGATACATTTACGATCCGTGCATGTTCAGCCTTGCGCAGCAAAGGGAGCATCGCCTGGTAAACGGCTAGGACTCCAAACACATTTGTCTCCCAAATGGAACGGACCTCTTCAAGAGATATATTGCTGGCCTGGCTGATCTTTGCGTATTCCTGCAGCGACAAATCGCCTTTCCGGGTATTGGAGATAGCGGCATTGTTCACCAAAAGATCCAAATGACCAAACTGTTTTTCTACAAAAGCTGCTGCGGCAGCGACAGAGGCTTGATCGGTCACATCCAGCTGTATTGCCATAACATCAGCACCGATCTCTTTAGCTGCTGCTTCTCCTTTTGCCAGGTCTCGTGCACCAAGCAGTACCGTATTACCTTCTTTTGCCAATTCCCTGGCCACCTGAAGGCCGACGCCCTGGTTAGCACCTGTAACCAAGGTTATGCGTTTATTTTTTGTTTCGTTTTTCATATCACAAAGGTGAAGCCCTCAGGCGATGTTTCTGTAACCGAAGTCCGGAAACTTGTAACTTAAATGAGGAATAAAGCCAAACTATGCGTTAACTTATGGAGCAATCAAAGTAAAGACAGTACGGGAAATATTGTTTATTTGTCTTCCTGATATCAAAATCAGATGCTGAAAATGGAATTGAGAGATTTTATCGGGCAATACTTATTGTACTCCAGGATGCCCGTAACGGAGATTCTGAAGAAGGCTCCATTTGCGTTTGCAATGGCTTTTACAAATGATCCTCAGTGCAGGAACTGGTACATAAGGCAACGATTTAAGGATCTGCATATTGATGTCGATCAATTCTGCTGTCTTGAATTTGCTTTGTGGCACCTGGAGGACCTGACACAGAAAGTAAGGAAGAAGGAGATACCAAGTCCGGAAAAATTTGTGATCTATTGGGACGACTTTAAAGCTTTTGGCATGCAGCATCCGTCGCAAAAATTCTGTGTACCTGTCAACTATTGTCCATGGTGCGGTAAGCGCCTGCCACAGTTTGACTATTACACACAATATCATGAAGAGGAGAAAGAATAGTGATCGGCTATACCTGCTTATAGCTGCGTCTTTTTGCCCGCTTGCTCCTAATGGGCCGGGCAGCGGCTATCGCCGCAATTATCGCTATAGTAAGGCACATAGACAATGGGCGAAGCAAAAGCAGCTCTGCGACAGTCCGCCCGCATTTTTCGAGTATATATAACCTGTATGTACGCTTTGCAGGCAAAAGGAGGTGCTATAGATAGTGATCGTATACCAGCATAATGGTTTCTTCCAAAGTAAGCTCCAGCGCAAAATCAAGATTTTTTCTTGCTATTTCGGGCATTCCGGAGTAGTAATGACCATCGTCGAATATCGTACAGGAATAATCGCCGGTGAAACGTAGCAGCCAATATCTCGAGTGTTGTAATTGTTTTTCCAAAGGACGGTTGCCGATAATCTCCCAAAGACAGGACGACCGCCAATCTCCCAGTAAAATCACTCTCAGCAAAATATTACCTGGCGCAGCCGTGTCTATGAGAACCGGATCTATTATGTCTGATAGGCCGGTCTTATAGATCGCAATATCTCCGTAGTTCAAAATCCTTCCATAGATTTTGAACTTTCCCAGATCGACTTTGAAAATGCTGCCGGGAGGAATGTTTAAACAGTTGTCGTACATAGCAGGGCGATAATGTTGAAATCAAATTTGCCTTATTGTTTCCCCGATCACTTTTGTAATCTCTTCACAGGTGCTCTTCAGGTTTATTGGTATTGCGCCAATGGATTGTACATAGCGAAATGCCTCATCAGCATGCTCCGTTAACACCAATATTTTCAATTGAGGGTTATGCTCTTTTAACTTGTATAATTCACCTTCATAGATATACTCCGCAAGCCTATTTAAATCAAGGATTAATAGATCGGGGCTGGCACAAATACCCGATATGCTTTGAGAAGGCAGAACAGCTATTGTTTGCAGAAAGGGCACATTTCGTTGCAGTATGCTGATTATTCCCAGCTCCAGAAACTGCTGGTTTGTGCTGATCAATGCTAACATTTACGAAATATAAAGAATACACAAATGCACTTTTGGTATGAATAATTGAACATAAATTGTGTGTTGGTAAGCAACTATTATTCGTTTCACAAGAGTAAGATTAAACTATAAAAAAAGCTATAGGGGAAATCGCGCAAATTGCAAATGAGAGATTTCCCCTATATGGCGTTTGTAGGAGACGATTTATCTTTAATCACGAATGAAAATATATACCCCAGGTAATCTTTTATTGGCCTTGCTTTTCTGTTTGTCCTGGTCTTCTAACGCATATAATACTTGCTGGAGTAAGCATATCATTGCACTTGTAAATGCGGATCAAAGCAAGGATAAGGCTGTTATTTCAGATATGATCGGAAGAGCTATGGCTTTGCAAGGATCTGACATAGATAGCGCTATCTATGTTACGAGACAAGCAATCGGATACTGTGATAGCCGTCACTTTACGCTCGGTAAATCGGTATCACTGCTGCACCTGTCGTTCCTGGCCGTTCGGTACAAAAGGGACATTGCTGCCTGTAACCAATATTTGTCGGTAGTGTCTGTATTAATACCACAATTGTGTTATAAAGACCAAGGTATACAATGGGCTAATTTTTACAGGAGAAAGGCCTACTGCTTCGTTTTGTCTGATCAGATCGATAGCGCGGCCAGCTACTATCACAGGGCTTTGACCGCAGTAGATGAATTTGGTCTTCAGAAGACAGAACTTCCCTACAGCATATTTATTGAGCTTTCCAATGTTTACAGTAATAATGAGCAACCTCATACGGCTTTGTTCTATCTTAACAAGGCTAAGCCCTATATCAGCGATGAAATTGATCTGATACCGTTGTATGAAAATTTTTCGACCAATTATGTGATGGCCGGAGATTTTCAAAAAGCAAAAGCCTATGCCGATAGGGGATTGTTATTGTTGGCAAAGTACAAGTTGTCCGTTTACGAAATGGTACGGAGTACATTACACTTTAGGTTAGGGCAGGCCGAAGCCTTGCATAACCTATGGAAGAGTGCCATAGCACACCATTTACAGGCGGCTGCAGAGGATGACAGGCAACCTGTGCCGGGGCAACTGCCGGAAATATATGTCAGCCTTGCCAGGGTTTATTACTTATCGGGCGATGCTCATAAAGCCAGCGCGACAATCGCAAAACTGCTACGGTCTGCTCAACGTAATGAAATAGACCACCACACGCTCAATGCTGCCTACAACCTGATGTGCCGGTTGTATACCGGGCCCTTGCAGGATTACAGAATGGCCTACCATTATAAAGCGCTCGCAAGCCGGCTAGCCGACAGTCTACATCTGACAAGCAGGCAAAAATTGATCAACGAACTTGAAGTTAAGTATCGCACTTCGGAGAAAGATAAGGAGATCAGTCGTAAGCAGGCCTTCCTGATTAAAAAGGATATAGCCATAGCAAAAGAGCAGCTTTCGTCGTCCAGGCAACGATCGTGGATCCTGACAATTACTTTAGCAGCCTTCCTGCTCATCTGTTTAATCATCATTATCCTGATGAAGCACCAGGCTGCATCGCGGATACACAAAAAAAGTGTAGAGATGATGAAGAGGGAAAACGAGGTCAATGTTTTAAGGTCCAGAATTGCAGGAGAAGAAAAGGAGCGTCAGCGGCTCGCAAAAGATCTGCATGATGGGGTAGTGGTCTTATTTTCTTCTATAAAGATGAGGGTAGAAAAATGGCGTAAGGATCCGCTGTCTTCTGCCGATCTTTCCTGGGTTACACATCGAATGGAGGATGCCATAAGAGAGCTTAAAATCAGCTCCAACAACCTGATGCCTCACAGGTTGCATGAAAACGGGTTGGTGAAGGCTATTGAAGACTTCTGCCTGATCTTAAGACAGGGAACGGCTCTGGACATTGTCTTTCAGAGAACAGAAGTGTTTCCCCGCCTCAACGTTGAGCTGGAACTTTTTATTTACCGGATCATACAGGAATTACTGCAGAACATAATGAAGCATGCGGAGGCTACAAAAGTGCTGTTGCAAATGAGCTGCCGGAACCATCTGCTGTCTGTTACGGTAGAGGATAATGGTAAGGGATTTGATCTGTCGGCTACTCGGGCGCAGGGGAGCGGCCTTAATAATATATGGGAACGGCTGGCGGCATTAGGCGGTCAATGGGATATAAACAGTAATGCACAGGGAACAACGATTCATATTGAGATCGAAATGACCAGACCATATGGTTAATGCTATATTTCAACTTACAGTACCAATATCAACCAATACAGACAACACAAACAGATGCCCATTAATGTTATGATCGCGGATGATCATCCTTTGATTATCAGTGGCATTGTCGATTCGTTAAATTATGATGAGGAGATACTTGTCGTTGGCCGCTATATTAACGGCCAGGCACTTTTAACGGGTTTATCGATAAGGCAGGCCGATATACTATTGTTGGATCTTCTTTTGCCGGATATTGACGGCAGGGAACTGATACCTATAATTACCAATGAATATCCTTCGATCAGTATCATTGTCCTGACGGTAGTGGTGCTGCCTTCTGCAATAAGATCGGCTATGCTTGGCGGGTGCAAAGGATATTTATCAAAAGACACCGATAGTCAGACACTTTTGACCGCTATCCACACGGTTTATGATGGCGCAAAATTCATACAGCCTTTGCTAGCAACGCAAGCTTTGCTCGATGATAAAAAGGAACTTTCCGAAGTAAATATAACACCCCGCGAATGCGATGTATTACAGCTATTGGTGGAAGGACTTACGACACATGAAATATCGGAGAAGCTGTTTATCAGCTTTCGTACGGTTGAAAACCACCGGCAACACCTGTTGTTGAAATTTGGTGTCAAAAATGTTGCCAGCCTGGTTAGGGAAGCTTTGCTTCAGGGATTTTTCAAGAAGAATATGGACAAATAAAAGAAGCAAGATATTGCTGGCGATATCAGGAATGCGGGGCCATTGGATATATTGCTTACGCTATTGATTTCATTTCTTCCCGGAAATATTACAGTAGGGAAGAATGCGTTTTACGCTTCAGCGATCCTTTTCACACTTTCCAGGGCTGCTCTCCAACCTGCCAGCGCATCGTCAAAGCCGGCCTGGTCCAATGGCTGAGATAATTCTTCTTTGCCCGTCAATAGGGTAAAATCACCTTTTTCGTGGAATTCATAGGTAAGAACAGCCATTACGGCCTCGCTGCCGGGTTCAAACAAACTATGCTTTATGAGCCGCCCGGGCTCGAACGCCAGGAGTACACCACTGGTAAGCTTGCTCCCATCCGTTTTCTTAAATGCAAAGGGGCTGCCGGCCTTCCAGTCCGTATCGTAATAGCCACCCATTTGTTTGGTCACGTCCGGGTTGGTAAACACGCTCCAGACTTTGTCCAGCGGCGCATTGATCTCGATGCTGACGACAATGATCTTATTTTCCATATTACCGCTAAAGTAATACTTTCTCCTGGCCGCAGTATCGGAAACATGAGACAAGCTTCTCTATCCCAGATTCCTTTTTCCGGCAGATACTATTCCTTACGCGCACATCTCATTTCTTTTTATAGTCAGTCCCGGTCCATCTGCTATGATCCAGGCCAACTATTGTGCAAGGCACGCTATATACTGTCGGAAGATACAACAGCATATTGTCGGATTTTCCGGCAAAATGCTGGGGGTATATGCGTCTGAAGGGGCAAAATAAGGGCAAAAGCCGCATGGCATGATGTTTGGAACATTCTATACAGTGAGTGTGATACGATTCATGTGGCGCCGGCGCCCGTCACAATGAAACAGTAAGAGGGGAGATACGACAATAATAGTAACAAGGATAAAATTAAATGCGTTTACATATGATAGATACCAAGGAGCAAGCCTATTGTCCCATGCCCGCGCTGAGCCAGGTCTCCTTTCCTGGGCTTCCCAAAATCCAGGTGAACAAAAGAGAACGTTCGAATGCTGCAGCAACGGTCGCCCCCCGCGCTTCCTCGCGCATAAACTTCCTTATCCTGGCAGGCACCTTCCTTCTGATGTTTGCCGCGGTGTTCCTGGTCTATAAATTGCAGCCGCTCTTTGCGAAAGTGCAGCTGGAGCGGTTGAGCACTCCATGGGGAAAAGCGTTTATCGTTGTCTCCTTGTCTTTGCTGGGGTTAAGAATTGCCTTTCTCTTGTACCTGTTCTTACTGTCTCTGCGCTACAGATCGGTGTCCTCTGTTGCCAATGAGCTGTTGCCTACCTGCACCGTTATCGTTCCGGCATACAACGAGGGGGAGCTTGTATTTCAAACACTGATGAGCCTTGCCAACAGCGACTATCCGGAGGGGAAAATGCAGATCATTGCGATAGACGATGGTAGCGGGGACGATACCCGGGCCTGGATGAAAAAGGCAAAAGGTATCCTGGGCGACAGGCTTTCGATTTATCAGCAACTGGAAAATAAAGGAAAGCGGCAAGCCCTGCACCGCGGCTTTATGCTGGCCACAGGCGAAGTGCTGGTCACTGTCGACAGCGATTCCATTGTCGAAGAAAATACCTTGCGTAACATGGTCAGTCCGTTCGTGACCAATGCTAAATGCGGTGCTGTAGCCGGAAACGTACGTGTACTGAACAATAAAAAAGGGATCATACCCAAAATGCTCAATGTGAGCTTTGCCTTTAGCTTTGAATTTATCCGGTCTGCGCAAAGTGTTTTGGGGTCTGTGTTCTGCACACCCGGCGCCCTGGCTGCTTACCGGAAAGATGTGGTGCTCGCCTGTCTTCCCCAATGGATCAATCAGACGTTCATGGGCAAGCCTTCCGATATAGGAGAAGACAGGGCCATGACCAATATGATCCTGAAGCAGGGCTACCATGTATTGTTTCAGCGTAATGCCTATGTGCTTACCAATATACCTGAAAAATACAAGACACTGACCAAAATGCTTATCCGTTGGGAACGAAGCAATGTACGCGAGAGCATCATGATGAGTAAGTTTGCTTTCGGTCAATTCAGGGAGGGAAACAAAGCCGGTACCAGGGTGCTGCTGCTGGACCAATGGTCAAAACTAATATTGTCTTGTCCTATGGTATTGCTCATGTTGTTTTTCATACTGACACAGCCTCTTTTATTCTTTAGTGCCTCGCTGTCGGGTATACTGGTTTTTTCAAGCATTCCCATGCTGTTTTATGCCAGGCGTTACCATGTGGGAGAGTCTTTGTGGGCATATACCTACAGCATTTTCTGTACTTTTTCGTTATTTTGGATTACGCCCTATTCGATTGCTACCGTGGCACGAAGCGGCTGGCTGACGCGTAGCCTGCCCGGGAAAAAATAATTATGGTGCGCCCTGTTAAAGATATTTAAGCGACATTGCATGTAAAAGGCCTGGATTTTCCTGGTCTTTTTTAATTTTGACAATAGCTGCGGCAACAAATAGTATGGAGACAATACTTCTGGTCGATGATGATGTAACGTTCACGAAGATCGTAGAACAGTTTCTGAAAAGAAACGGTTATGTGATCGATACCTGTCATCGTGTTACGGAGGCAACCGTGCTGCTGCAGACGCGCTCCTATGCCTTGCTGTTGCTGGATTATCGCCTGCCCGATGGTACAGGGCTCGATGTAATGCGCATCGCGCAGCAACAAGCTCTCCGGATACCCGCTATTATCATGACCAGCTTCAACGATGTGAGAACTGCGGTAAAAGCGATGCAATCGGGTGCGCTGGACTACATCACCAAACCCGTAAACCAGGATGAATTGCTGATGTTGATACGGGATGCGATACAAGCCCAACATCACGCCCAGGGAACAGCTGCTGTCCAATCTTCCTTTGTTGAAGGGATAAGCCAATCCACCAAAAAGATACTTCAGCAGATCAGCCTCATTGCTCCAACGGATATGTCCGTTATTATTTATGGGGAAAGCGGAACCGGCAAGGAATATATAGCCCGGCAGATACATGAGCAGAGCCACAGATCTGGCAGGCCATTTATCGCGGTAGATTGCGGCACCATATCTCCCGAGCTGGCCCCAAGCGAGCTGTTCGGACATGTAAAAGGTGCTTTTACCGGTGCCCTGCAAAATAAAACAGGTAAGTTTGAAGAGGCCAACGGAGGAACGCTATTCCTGGATGAAATAGGAAACCTCAGTTATGAGGTGCAGGTAAAATTGCTGCGGGCTTTGCAGGAGAGAACAGCCTATCCTGTTGGCGGCAGTAAGATGATACGGTTTGATATCCGCATCATCGTTGCGACCAACGATGATCTCAAAGCTAAGGCCGGCAGGGGAAATTTCAGGGAAGATCTCTATCACCGGCTGAATGAATTCAGGATAGATGTTCAGCCCCTGCGTCAGCGTATGGAAGACCTGCCTTTATTTGTCGCGCATTTCATTAAGCAATCGAACGAGGCGCTTCACCGGAATGTAAGCCAGCTTTCCCCGGAGGTGGTGGAAATATTTGAAAAGTACGACTGGCCCGGCAATATCCGCGAGCTCAAAAATATCGTAAAAAGATTGGTGCTGCTGGCTGATGGCACTATTGCCGGCAAAGCCGATCTTCCCGAAGATATGCTTTTAGATCTGGAGCCTTCCACAACGCCTTTCAGCCCCGATTTGAAATTGGACCAGGAGCAAAGGGAGAAAGCATTGATCGAAAAGACACTTAAGGAAGTAAACTACAATAAGCTGAAAGCCGCCAGGCTGCTTAATATTAATCGTAGTACCCTGTACGCCAAAATGGAGAAATATAATATTCAGGGAAAGTAAATTCAGGATGATGGTATTGTCGAAAGGAAAGCCCGGAGCGCTTTGATGAGCTTATCGATCCCATCATGGTCAACCGTCTGGGTGTTTCTCACCAACAGCTCCATCTTCCTGATGTTCTGCCCCAGCTCCTTTTCGCCTATCTGGGCGGTCCTTCCTGCCAGGCGGTGTAGCATCATCGCTACCGCTTCCCCGTTTTCTCCGTCCACGGCCGATTGCAAATGAGCAATATCCTGCGCGGTTTCTTCCCTGTAGCATTGGAGTATCTCAATGTCCGGGTCTACCTGTTTTACAGGCCGGCCGCCATTGGCGTTTATATCGTTTATCGGGGCAAGTGTTGCGGGAAAGCTATGGCCGGTCCATTTATGGATCAAAGAGAGCAACTCCTCTTCCCTAAAAGGTTTCAGCAAAATATCGTTGAATCCATGGCGTAAGATCTCGTAGCGTTCTTCGGCAAGTGCCTGAGCCGTTACGGCAATCACAGGAATGCCGGCCGGGAAACTGTTCCTGATCTCATCATACAGTTGGAAGCCATTCTTGTGGGGCATTCTTATATCTACCAGGAACAAAGATGGATGTTGATCCGCTGCGCTATCGAGAAAAGATGCGACCGTATGAAAGCATTCGTAAGGAATATGATGCTTTTCCAGTATACGGCCACACAATTGCAGGATCAGCCGGTCGTCGTCTACAAGCCATACCGGGCCATTGGCGCTTCGTAAAGGCGCAGGTACGGGTGTCTTACGGGCAACGGAAGCGCCGGCTTTTGTATAGGTTATGCTAAAGGTAAAGCACGCGCCCTTTCCTGGCTCGCTCAGCAGCGAAATATGGCCGCCTTGCCCCTCTATCAGCGCTTTAACGATGCTAAGGCCCAGGCCGGAACCCTGGTATTGCTGTTCCGACGAAAGGGCTACCTTTTCAAACCGGTTAAAGATCACCTCCTGCATGTCCACCGGGATACCAGGACCGGTATCACTCACCTTAAAGGTAAAGGTTTCCGTAAGGGTATCGGAACTTGTGGTTGTTACCTGTAATGCTATTTTTCCTTCGGCGGTAAATTTAATCGCATTGCCAATGAGGTTAAGCAATATCTGCCTCAGCCGGAAAGGATCGCCTTCCAGAAAACCGTCTTCAGGAAGCGCATGCTCGTTTGAGATAAGGTCAATCCCTTTTTGCTCTGTAGGTAATCTCAATATAGCCAATACTTCTGATAGCAATTGCCGCATATTAAAGCGAACACGTTCAAACACAAATTTGCCGGAGCTGATCCGGTTGTAATCGAGTATTTCATTGATGATCTGTAGCAAATGCTCCGAGGAGTCGTGTATGATGGTAACATAGCCAGGGTCGGCCCGGTCTTGCTTCTTCATCTGCTCGGAATAACCGATAATGGATTGCAGCGGTGTCCTGATCTCATGACTCATATTGGATAAAAAGCGCTGCCAGGAAAGACTTTGCCATTCGGCGTCTTTCCGCGCTTCTTCCAGCAATTGACGATATTTATTGCTCCTGGTGATATCGCCCAACATGAGGAAAACGATGATCAGCAATACCAATAAAAAGAGGGAAAGAATGGCAAAAGTACGGTTCTTGCTTACCCCGATGCTATTCTCAGCTTTGTCATGGATCAACCCTGTTTGCCGTGTGATGTCCCTTTCTATTTCAGAAAGCAGATTGGTAATTTGATTATGAAAGGAGCTCTCGAAGCCATTCAGCCGGTTTTCCCTGTTTTTAAAGGTTTCCCGTCTTTGAATTTGTTCCTTATAAATTTCATTGAGGATCCGCTGTGTTTCCTGCGTAACGCTATTTCTCCGGACCTGGATAATGGTATCCACTTTATTGTTTTCATCCATCCGGATAACTTTATTGGTCTTTGGAACACTCTTTCTTTTTGATCCGAATATTTTCTTCCAAAGCCCTTTTTTTTCCTCTTGCTCTGCCAGCAGGACGGTATCAATTTGCGTAACGCTTTGGTTGCGCACATTGGAATAGACAAGGCTATCGATGGGCGCGCTTTCAATAGAAAAGAGGGAGTCCAGTATCCTGGCGCGATCCATCAGGGGATTGCTGTTGTTCAGCTTACGCCTGAAGTCGATATAATTGAGCAGGAATTTCTGCCTGATGCCCAATAGGCTGTCTACGGCGTTGATCAGGCTCACCTGGTATTTATTGGCAGCGCAAAGGCTTCTTAAGCTATCAGAGCTGCGCTTTAATTGCTGCGACTGCCGTACAAATTCATCGATGGAACGATCTGTAGTCAGCAGGTTCCGGAACGATTTTTCCGACTGATTCACCTCCAGTAAGACATTGTTAATGGTGATCAGCTTTTTGGTGGTATGAGACAAGTCGTCTACCGAGCTTTGTATTTCGCTAAAGGCGAACTGGTTGATAAAATAGGAGCTGATTAAAGCAACCAGACTGATAAGGAAGATCGCAAAGACCTTTTTTTTGATTGATGTTTTAAAACCTGTATTCATCCGGTTATTCGGTACTACTGAAGAAATCAATAATTCTGTAAATTCTGAAATTATTGAAATATTACTTATTCCTTAAGGCCCGCTATTGGCTGCGATCGGTGCAGCGCTTGGCACGAATTCTCGTTTGTAAATTTAGGTAAACCGCGGCAATCTTTGGGTTCATTTTTTGAGCGGAGTGCTATACAGCTACCGTCGGCCAAATGAAAGGAAGACGGGTGGGGGAAGAGCAAGGGAGGCTATGCAATTTGGGTTGTCCAATGATCATACCGCCCCTTTACTGCATGAAATCTGCAGCCATTCAAGTTAACTTTGAATTTTCACAACGCTAAACATTTACGTCTTATGAAGAGAAAAACATTGAATCTCGACAGAAAGCTTGTTTTAGTAAAAGAAATCGTCGATCAGCTGGATCGCCAAAAGCGGAATGCCATTGTCGGTGGCGCTACGGCAGGTTGCGGACCGTCGGCCGGTAGTCCTACTTATGATCCCAAGATCGGCTGTATAACCAATCCCTGCCCTGGTCGCAGGTGTAGTTAAGGAATACAGCAGCCGGTATGTAAAAGATACCGGCTTTGGCGTATAGTGCCCCCAAGCAGCAGTTGCTTTGAGGGCACTCTTCTTTTTTTAGGCATGGCTTCTACTCTGTAAAGATTGATCCGGGGGCGCCCCGGCAGGAATGATAGGCAGCCATAGCGTGCTCCGGCTTGAGAAAATAGCTGGAATCGTAAAAAAGGGAAATGATTACAAGTAAAAGGGAAATGTACGCATAACTGAGCCGGCCTGGTCGCCGCACCTTTGTGTCATCATTCTAAACGAAAACTTTCAAAAACAAACAAAATGGAAAATCAAACCAATTCCCCCGCAGTAAAGAACATCGTTTTGGTACATGGCGCATTCGCCGACGGCTCCGGTTACAAAGGTGTTTACGATACCCTTACCCGGCAAGGTTATCGGGTAACCGTAGTACAGAACCCGCTTACTTCCCTGCAGGACGATGTAACCGCTACGCACCTGGCGCTGGATAACCAGGACGGTCCCGCTATTCTTGCCGGTCATTCCTGGGGCGGCGCCGTTATCACGCAGGCGGGGAATCACCCTAAAGTTGCCGGCCTGGTTTATATTGCCGCCTTTCAGCCGGACAATAACGAGTCTGCATTGACATGGTTCCAGTCTGCTCCTCCCGCACCGGAAAATGGTGTGCTACCCCCCGATGACAAGGGCATCGTGTACTACGACCAGGAAAAGTATCATGCCGGCTTCTGTGGCGATCTGAGCAAAGAAGAAGCGGCGTTCATGTATGCTTCGCAAGGGGCTTTTTACGGCGAGTGCTTTGTAACGCCGATCACCGATGCCGCATGGCGAAACAAACCTACCTATGGAATTGTCGCTACCCAGGATAAAAGCATCAATCCCGATATTCAGCGGAACATGTATAAACGATCTGGTACCAGGGTGACGGAGATCGAGGGTAGCCATGTTGTTTACGTATCGCAGCCGGAAAAAGTTGCCGCCGTTATCGCACAAGCTGCACAGGAATTATCTAAATAAGAAGGATACCATTTATATCGTGGCCCTGTTTGCCCTGAGTGGCAAACAGGGCTTATCTTTTTACGAAATGAAAACCTGGAATGTACGGGCTTTGACCTTCCCCCACACCTTTTGTATTTTGAGTCACCAACGCCGGCAACAATCCGGTGACTGCATCAGTTAACGACCATTCATTCGACACGTAATGAGGCTCAAATTAAGGGAGGAAAACACGGGCGGGGAATTGCTGCTCTTCAAGGAGGAAGCAGGCTTCGACCGGCTGTGCTACAGCAGGGATAAGTTCAATAAATATTTTACCATCGCATGGAATCCGGGGGAAAACCGCCGGCTGTGTTTGTGGCGTGCGATAATTGCTCTTTGCCGGATGCATTGTCAACTCCGGGTTGGTACGGGTTTTCACGGGAAAATGAAAACAGGTGTTTCTACTCGTAATAAGCCAGGATACTCATGGTAAATTCGAAGTGCCAAACATCATTTTCTAACCTTCCGAAAAAAGAGTAGGAATAAAAAAACGCAAATGCCAGAATACATGACGCAGCCGATGCAAAGCGGCATTAAGAAAAAAGTGACCTATTACAGGAGGCAAACGGTGCCGCATCCCGATCATAAGGAAACAGGAAAATTTACACAAGACGCCATTGATACTTATTGCAAAGAGTTTAATGTCCAGGCCAGCACTGTAGAAAAAGGAACGTTCAAAAGCGGCCAGGGTGTCCCGGCCGGAGGTGAGCAAATATAAGCGGATAACTTTTGTCGAAAGGGTTATCTATAAATTAATGCCCCCGGGAATGCAGATATTTCCCGGGGGCATGTTTATGTGTAAGCGCTATCCTGGCATTTTGTAAATGAAGCGCATCGCCGGCATCAATCCAGAAAAGTTACAGCGCCTGTTTTAATATTGTAATAAGCACCCACGATCTTGATGGCGCCGCTATCTGCCATTTCCTTTAAGATCGGGCTTTTTTCTTTAATGGTCTTTATTGCATTGATCACGTTGTTCTTCAAAACATAATGTACGAATTCATCGTTCTTTGACGTTTTATCACCTGCAAAGTCTTGCGAAGCAACCACTGCCGGCCGTATATTGGCGAGCATAGCTGTTATATTGCCCAGCTTTACATCGTCGATAGCCGCTTTGATGGCCCCACAGGATTCATGGCCCAGGACAAGGATCAGCTTTGCGCCCATTACTTTACATCCGAATTCCATACCACCCAGCAGATCCGTATTCACGAAATTACCGGCGACCCGTCCCACAAACATATCGCCTATGCCCTTATCAAAAACATCTTCCACGGGTATGCGGCTGTCGATACAAGAGAGAATTACTGCTTTGGGAAATTGCCCGGCAGCTGCATTACGCACCATGGCAGAATGATCTCTCGCGGTGATATCACTGCTTACAAATCGTTCGTTACCTTCTTTCAGGCTTTTGATCACTTCATCGGGTGTCAATGCGGCTTGTTCTGCTGCCGTCAATACCCGTTCTCTTGGAGGTCTTGGGATCGTGATTGTTTGTGCAGTATCGTTAGTGTTCTTATCACTATTGTTTACCTGACCATTATTACAGGAAAGGAATGCAGGCGCCATAAACGCTACTGCTGCGCAGATCGGGAAAAGTTTGCTTTTCATTGTTGAGATTTTGGTTAAGGTTTGAAAATATTGACCCTAAAGATTTGGATTTATTATCATGCCTGCAACCCCATTTTCGTACCTCTTAACTTTACTAGTATTGTTTCAACATTCTGTAGCCGGCGGATCCTCACCGGATCATTTTCTGGCCGGCCGCTGTTCTTTTGCAAGCCTTTTATAAGGAAAGGTTTTGTAAGATCATTTTTGTTTCTTCCGGCATAGGCGCTTTTCTGAACACAAGAAAGAATAGCGTCTATCCACAGCAACTAGGCATAGAGCCGTCGTCAAGAGGAAATCGTAACGTAAAGTTTCCGGCATACCCTTTTGATAATCAATCCTGTCTTCTACTTTTGCATCCCAATAATGCCATCAGCGCATATTTAGAACCCAAACAATAAACCCCCTATCACATGGAAAACAAGTACCTGTTAGCATGTTGCGAAACAGAACAACAGCTATCGGAAGCTGTCAGATTAAGATACCTTGCCTATCACAATGCAGGGGCTATAGAAGAAAATGCAATGGCCGAATTCAGGGACAAATATGACCTGCTGCCCAATGCCGCAACCAGTATCGTATATGAGGAAGGTGCGCCCGTAGCATCGGTAAGGGCTTGTATCTACAGTAAGGCGCATGATTTTCTGCCGCTGCCGGCTTTTGAAGTGTACCGGCAGGAAATTGAGCAGGCGATAGACCTGGATAAAACCATCGTCGAATCCAACCGGTTTGTGATACACCCCGGGAAAGTCGACTCCAAGTATCTGTTCAAGATCCCGTTCCGGTTCATTATACTCAATGTACTAAAATTCAGAAGCGATTATATCCTCACCGCCGTTCGTCCCAAACATGTGCCTCTATACCGGCGCTTCCTTGGCCTGGAGCCTATTTCAGCGCCTAAGCAATATCCGGGTATCCATGTGGAAATGATCATGATGGCGGGAGCCTGCAATGAGCTGCTGCCGGTGGTGATGGATAAGGAGGAGTTGTTCCGGTTTACAGAGGAGGAGCTCGATAATTATACGTTTGCCGCCAGTCCCGCACTACCGGCTTTGAGCTATTAAGAAAACCTGCTTTGTCCGGAGTCGTTACAGGTGTGGTCTTCCAAGCCGATCATTCAAAAAGCAATTCGATTGATCGCTATTCAATTGAATCGAGTGGCTGTCTCTTCTGTTTGTGTAAGCAAGCAGGGGAGACAGCCGCTGTTCCTGACACAAGCATTATTGGGCGATCATCCTCAATTTGACGATCTGGTTACGCTGACGGGAAGGATTGAAGTTGTTATCGCTTACGAGGTACAAGACAGGATTGCCGTTCTCAGCCGAACCCCATGCCATTCCCTCCAGATTGTCTGGGGTAAAGGCTTTGTCTTTTGCGCTGAAAGTGGCATTGTCGTTGAAGTCAAACACAAGCTGCTTGGTTAAAATACGGCTACCGGCCGTTACTGTCGCGAGAAACAGCCGCACATGAGCGGCCTTCCCCTCAAAGCAGCGTTCCAATACCAGGATCTTATCTTTCCTGCCTTGTAGCGCCAGTATTTCGGATATGCCATTCCCGATGCTGCCATTAAAACCACAGCCGGCATCCAGGCAGCTGCATTTGTCGAAAGGGTACTGGTATTCGGTCCTGGCCTTGATATCGTAAGCACCATTGGTGCTGCTGTCGGGTGGAAAACAGTAAAAGGGTACCGTATACCCGCAGGATTGCTGATCGCCCGATTCACAAACGGCCCACAAGCGATTATCGCTGGTAAAGGTAATGCCTTCGATGCCCCGGTTGTCTGATGGAATAGGCTCTTCAAACAGGATATGGCCTTTCCCTGATTCGATATAGCCGATGCCTGTGTTATCGTCTCCTTCATAGCTGTAAAACAGCTTGCCCGATTGTTCGTTATAACGTACCGATTCAACACTGTTCTGCCCGAAGAAAACTGATGGCTCGTATACCTTGTCTGCCGCATCTATACGGAAGCTATAGCTATACTGGGTTACGCCGGCACTTCTCCTGTTGGGATAATGGTCGGAAACGAGATACAGTGAAGACTGTCGACCGGCTTTATGCTCCGGATTGCCCGGAGCCACCGCATCCGGTATCATCTCAATGGCAGAAATGCCGCCAAATTTCTCCTTGCAGGCGGCATCCACATATTCGCTGAATTCCTTTTGTTCGATGAGCTCAAATTTAAAACTGGTCTGCGCCCATAAAAAGCTGCCATACAAAGTGACCGGTAACAGGCATAGCCATTTCTTCATAAAAAGCATGTTGAGGGATTTTGGTTTCGCTTCGCAGTGCAAAATAGAGAAAGATTTCTTTCCGCAACAGGCAGCTTGATAAAACCGGTAGGAATACCAGATCGCTTAGGGTAAAACTACGGATCGTTACTGCTTTTACTGAATGGCTTTCCGTTGGGTATGCAATCGTCCCAGGAATGTTTGCACAGCCATAGCAAAGCGTTCCGGCTGGTCCATATGAAGGCTATGACCAGCATCCCGGATCTGTTCCCATTCAAGGCTTATACAAAGGCTTTGTAAGGCCTCAGCGACCGTAACAGAAACGACGCCCTTGTCGCCAAAGAGAAGCAGACAAGGTATGTCGATCTGGCTTACTATCGCGCTATAGTCGGGGTTGGGTGGGGTGAGCACATCAAAGGCGGCCATACTGGTTTGCAGCCGTGCGCGGCTAAACAATTCATGGTTTTCCGGCGAACGACCAGGATGCCGGCTGCATGCATCGGCGAGCACTTCTTCAAACGATTTACCGAGCATTACCCGGTGCTGCGTGGCAATATCGCTGTCACGTACTTCGCGTTGCCAACCGGGACTCAGGAAGCTTGGATCGGCTAAGACGAGCCCGCGGAGCAGGTTGGGCTTAAGGCTGGCTACTACTGCGGCCGTCATACCGCCCATGGAATGCCCTAGCAGGAGCGGCGTTTGAAGCTTTAAAGTATGGATGAGACCGGCAATATCATTGGCATGATCATCGTACCGGTAGCCGTAGTCAGGGACATCCGATAGCCCATGTCCCCTGGCATCGGGCATAATCACGTCATATTCCTGCTCCAAAGTGCGGGCCAAACCGGTCCAGCACAGGCCGTTCGTCATTAATCCGTGTAGCAGGATCAAGGGTGGCTTATCGCCGCCGGTTCGCGTATAGTGTATATTAATTCCGTTTGTTTCGCAGACGCCTGCGTGCCAGTTGGCCATCGTTTGTTTTTTGGTATACAATCGAGGGCAAAGTTAACCTGTTGTAGCAAATTACCTGACAATTATAGCCGCCGGCGATGGCAGTGTTTGACGCTTGTCCCAGGATACTGCCGGCAGGCAATAAGGGAGTAATTAAGCTTATCAAAATTTATATGTAGCCGTCAACTTCAGGAAAAAAGGTGTACCTGGTGTAAAATGTATCTCCGATACCGGCATCGTTTCGTTTCTTAACCGGGATTCGGTGTCAAATTGCGCCTCATTCCATTCCGTATTGAAAATATTCTGCGCCTGTATGCCAAACTCAAAAGATCGCAAAGTGTAGTTGATTGCGGCATCGAATACCGTATATCCTTTTGCGACTACGGTATTATCTTCATTTGCCGGACGGCTACCGAGGTGGCGGTAACGCAGGCTGGCGCCCCAATGGTCTTTCCTGAAGGTGAGCCCGCCGGTCGAGGTGATCCTGGCTGCAAGCGGAATGTAATTGTCCCCTTCGGCGGCATCCCTGGCGCGGGCATGCGCATAATTAAAGTCCACGTCGGCAAATAAATATTTCAATAGCTCATAACGTAAAGAAAAGTCTACTCCCAGCCTGCGCGTTCTGCCACTGGGTTCCACGATGGCCTCATCACCCACGTATACAAATTCCTGCTGCAGGTCGAGCATCCACAGGGCCCCGGAAAGCAATAGCTTGGGTATAGGTTTGATGACCGTACCCAGGTCGAAGGAATGTGCCATAGGCAGTACCTCTTTTCCTGCCTGTGCGACCACTACCCGTGTATCATTACTGTGAAAGCCCGTGCCGTAATTGAAGTAGAGCCGGCCCCGGTTACTGAAGTTATAGTACAGGCCGGCCTTGGGGCTGAGCCCATGGGTAGTATAGGTGCTGCGCGATGGTTCCGATGGTAGCTTGTTATTGTACCCGTTAATAAAGTAATCGAATCGCATACCGGCATTCAACACCAGTTGTGGCAGCAGGTAAAGTGTCTGGCCGGCGTAGCCATAGAGGTTCGTTTCGTCAATATCACCAAAAGCCAGTCGTTGCAGTACAATATCCTGGTTCAGCATATGGCTTAGCTCTGAATTGTTTGTATGATCATACCGGAAGCCTAAACCCGCTTCTGTAGTGGTTTTAAAGGAGCCTACACGATAATCGATTACATATTTGGCATTGTAGCCGGTGAACAGGCGTTTTTCCTTTTGCCGTATCCGGTCGCCATTTACGGGATCGTTCAGGAAAAAGGTAAAGTCGGAAAGCAGGTCAAAATCATAGTAGCCGGCATAGGCATTGCTTTTGAACAGGCTGTGATCGCTGATCGATTGCAGGTATTGGATATTGACGTGATAGCGGCTGGTATTGCCACCCTCGCCATCCAGTTCGCCAAAGCGGCCGATGATCCCTTCTGCCACGGCCCGTTCCGGTATCTGTCCTGAAGCATCCCAACGACTGCGGAAAGCAGATAACGTAATACTGAGCTGCTTGTCGGCCGACAATTGTGTTGTATATTTTCCTGTAAGGTTGATCCGGTTGAAATGCTGCGGTGCATCGAAGTAACCCCGGTTATAGCTATACTCCCCCGCAAGGTAAGCGCTGCTTTTACCCTCGCCCTGGCTGCTGTTGAGCAGGTTGATGGCTGCAGCGGTACGAAAATAGCCATACAGGCCGCCTTCCAGCTTTACAAAACTGTTTTCAAGATCATCGTAAGTCTTAAAAGCGGCAAATCCTGCAGTCGTAAAATTACCTTTATCCAGCTGGTAAGGCCCTTTGCCGAAATCGATCCGTTGCACCAGCTCGGGAATGAGGAAGTGCAGATCGGCATATCCCTGGCCATGAGCATGGGACACCATGTTGACGGGCACATCGTCAACGGTAACGTTGATATCGGTACCATGATCAATATCAAATCCCCTGAGAAACATCTGTTCTGCTTTACCGCCACCCTGGTGCTGTGCCGTGAAGAGTCCCGGTACCAGGCGCATAAAGTCCTGGGAAGTATTGAGCGGCCGCAATTTGAGGTCTATGTCGCTTATCGTGCTGAAAGGCTGCGCCTTCGCAGCATTGATCATAACTTCGTTGAGCTTGATGCCGGAAGCAAGCAGGGTAGCGACGATATCGGCCGACACACCCTCTTCTACATTGACTTCCTTTTCTACCGTTTCAAAGCCCAGGTGACTAATGACGACGGTGTGCGGACCGGGTTCTATATTGCGCAGCAGAAATTGGCCGAAGGCATTCGTTACGGCGCTGCTATTGCTTTGCAACACATAAATATTGGCCCCGTCCAGGGCCTTACCGGTCTTGCCATCGGTGATCTTGCCTCGTATGCTGCCGGTGTGGGCCAGCAGGCCAAAGGGCAAAAGAAGGGCTGCTGCAAAGGCTATAAGCCTTGCGGGGTATATTTTTGCCATGTTTTAGATTTAGGGCAGGTTGTTCTTAACCTGCGTAAACAATACGCGTTATTGTCCAATAGCCGGCTATAAGGGCTATGAGCAGGGAAGACGGAACGACGATCACTTTCCGGTACCAGTTTTTATGAGCAAATGAACGGGCTACAAGAAAATACATCAGCAGGATAATCGTTAGTTGCCCCAGCTCCACACCGATATTGAAACTGATCAACGCCGTAGCAAATGCATAAGAGGGCATGCCCAGGCCCGAAAGGGCACCGGCAAATCCCATACCATGCACCAGCCCGAAAATAAAGACTATGACCAGTCGCCAGGGCTTCACGCGTCGGGAAAAGATATTTTCCAGCGCCAGCAGTACGATGGATAAGGCGATCAACGGTTCGATAAGGGATGCCGGAGGCTGTATTACGCCATACATTGCTAACCCTAGTGTAAGGGAATGTGCCAGGGTAAACATGGAGGCCTGCAGCACGATCTGCTTCAGGTTATTGTTGAGGAAAAAGACACAAAGGATAAACAGGATATGATCGAGGCCCAGGGGGATGATATGCTGGTAGCCCAGCCCGAGGTACCGGACAAAAACCTGGTCTTTAGGCAAAGGATCGAGGTCATAGGAGATCACATGCGCCTGTGCTACAGCAACACAAGACAGCAATAGCAAAAGCAAACCATATCGCTTCTTCATAAGTCTGGCTTTAGTGGGCGATCTTACAGTTTGATAGATGATGCCGTTATCCTCGGGTCGATATAGGGTGATATGGCTGCGGCTTCGCTGCGGTATTGCATGGCCTTATCGCTGTTTCCTGCTGCTGCGTAGATCAAGCCAGCCTTATAGCTGAGCGTAGCATTTTTTTCCCTGGTGGTAAATACTTTTTCTGTATAGAGCGCTGCCTGCTTGTAGTCGCCCATTTTGTAGAGCACCCAGGCCATCAGGTCATTGGCGTCTATATTGTCGGGGCGCATGGCATAGTCGGCTTTCGCATGCTCCAGCGCCTTGGCCTTGTCGTCGAGATTGAGATAAGCCATGGCGAGCTCGCGGTGGCCGTTATGCTGTAAGGTTTTACCCGATTGCTCCCGTTCGCCCTGTTCCAATTGCTGCACCACATCTTTGTATACCTGCATCGCCTTTCCCTTGTCACCTTTAAGCAGGTACAGGTCGCCCAGGTAAGAAACGAAGGAGGCCTCGCTCATCGTCCTGATCGCATTCCGGGTATGGGCAATGGCCTCGTCATAGTGTTTGTCTGCTGCTGCTACACGTGCTAGCCCCATTTCTGCATAAGGGTAGCCGGCCCGGAACGATAAGACGGTATTGTAAATCATTTGTGCAGTATCCAGCTTACCTGCATTCAGATAAAGGTCGCCCCATTGCACGCGGGCCCATTCGGTACTTTCCATACCGGGCACGCCCGCTTCCACCGCCATACGCATGGCCTCGCGCGCACCATTATTGTCGCCGTGAAGCTGACGCAGATAGGCAGCCCTCGAATAAGAACGTAGATCGGGGCGTATGCTTAACATCTTGTCGCAGGCTTTTACCGCAGCATCATAATGGCCCATTTCCACATTGGCATCTACCAGTGCACCGCAGATACCGGCATTGTAATCATTGATCTTTTCGCCTGCTTCGGCTACCTCCAGGGCTGCTTTAAATTGATGCATATTCAGCAGCACGGCCGATTTGAGGCTGAGACCTTCAAACAGCAGGTTTTTATCAGAGGGATTGCCCTCTGTTACTTTATCCAGCATTTGCAGGGCTGCCCGGGCATAGTAACCGTTATTGCCTGTCAGGCGGCCTTCTGTAATGAACACGGTGGCCAGGCTCAGGTAAGGTTTCAGGTTGGCGGGGTTGGTTTTTAGGGCGGCGATCGCCTCGTCATAGGTTTTCCGGAGCTGTATATTTTCTTCCGGCAGGCCCGTCTTGGTTTCCCGGTCGAGCAACCGCGGTACCGACAGGCCTTCGCTCACGGTAACCTCCTGTGCTCCTGGACCCTGTTTGCAGGACACGGTGCCGATGACGTAGACAGCCAACAGACCGGTTACCAGGCATTTTTTATAGTTTGTAGTAATATAAGAGAACATAAAAATACTTTTGTGTGTGAAGTATTGCTTGGGAAAAAAAATGGCCGAAACCCGTACCGGGCTCCGGCCACTACTGTTATTTTACTTTAACTACTTTTACACTCCTGAATGTCTTGCCGTTTACAGTGATCTGTGCATAATAGGTACCTGCAGTAAGACCAGCGCCACTCCAACGTGTGGTGTACTCACCCGCAGGCTGGCTTCCTGCTTCTATCGTAGCGACTACGCGGCCTACAGGATCGGTAATGCGGATGCTTACAACGCCCTTGGCCGCCAGCTTATACTTCAGGTTCACCATGCTGCTGAACGGATTGGGGAAGGCAACCATGATCGCTTCCGGTGCGCCCATACCTACGCCGGCTATGCCTGTGCTGCCGGGACCGGTATAGCTATCGCCGTTGAAGCCGCGCCAGGGTTGCTGCACATAGGGGAAGCAATCCTGGAAAGTGGTATCGTTATGCGTTACACCTGCAGTAAAGCCCAGCACATTGCCCAGCTGCGCCGTTACGGGACTGCCACCGGTAAAATCGTCGTACCACAGGCCTATAGCGGCCAGGGCCACGCCGGATACGGCTTGCAGCTCAATCGTAGTCACATCGTCTTCGAGGCGCCGGCCGTTGGGGAACCCGTCCATATTGGGGATAAACTGCAGGCTGGCATCGGCATTATAAGCCGGGTCGGTAAGCCCAAGCACCGCTGCCTTGACAATGCCCAGTGAGCTGAAGTTGGGATCATTCCTGGGAGTAGCCGGTACGGCCATGTTGAGGCGAAGCGCATCGCTGAGCGTGGGCAGGAAGTTGTTGATGAACGGCTTGCCTGTTGCCAGCGGATCGCCGCCTTTGCCGGTAGCGAGTTGGTAAGGACGCAGGTTGGGTACGCCGGTATAAAAGATCGGTAATATATCCACGGCACGCGGACTGGTGTTGTTAGGGAGCAGGACGGTCCCGAAGGCGGCATCATCCAGTGCTGTGCCTGCTACGGCTGCTGTGTTTTTCAAAGCATATAAGCCGGAATGACCATTACGGAAGTCGAATGCGCCCAGGGAGTTGGCCTGGATGCGCAGGGCAGACAAGCCCGGTACGGCGCCGCCAAATTGCGAGTCATCCATATACAAGGCCAGCTCGGGATTGGAGAAATTAGCAGCGAAGGTAAGGTCGCCGGTATAAGGGTTGGTCCTGTTCCACAGGTCTTTGCTGCCGATAGGGATCACCGCTTCATTGGTAAGTGGCATGCCCAGACGGGATACCTGTACCCAGTCGCCGCTTACACCTGCGGGATCACCGTTATTACTCAGCGTCGTAATTTGCTGGCGGCTGGCCGAAGCCCATACACCGATCACGAAATCGGGGTCAAGGATATTGGCCGCCTGCGATACGGTTTTACCATCTTTCTGCAGCGTCGCTACGGGTACCTCGATCACGATGGAATGGCAATTGAATTTGGCCAGGCCATCCCGGGCTTGCGCTGAAGGGCGAAAGCCACCGGCATCGAAAGCGCCGCCGAGGTCAACGAAGAAGGGATCGTCGATGGGACCGCAGAATATCTTTTCACCGGTTGCAGGACTTTGTACAGCAGCCGTCATCAGGCTGCCATAATCGCTGCCCAGGCCCACGGTAGCATTATTGATGGAGCGGGGGCCTATATTGGGCGGGGGTACCACACCTGCTGTTACGATAGCAGTAAAGCTGGCGCCGCCATCTATGCTGCGCTCGCAGGTATAAGTGGTCTTTATGTTCTGCCGACCCAGCCTGATGTTGAAGAAGGTAGTGCCGTCCTCGTTCTCCCTGTGAAAGGTAAAGCGGTAAATGATATCATCGCCGGGGGTATTGGCATTGTTATCGATATGGATCTCATAGCGGATATTTTCGCCAAAGGTGTACCAGTTGGGACCTCCCGCCGGATGCTCAAAAGGGATATAGTTGGCAATCAGCACGATCTTGTTGGGATCGCAGGGACTTTTAAAGGCATACAGGTCAGTATTGTCGGCCAGGGGGTCATTGGCAATCAATGGCGCTTCCCTGTGCGACGAGGCCTGCAGCTCAACCTGCGGCAGGAGGCAGATCGCCAGCGCGGCCGCTATTTTATGGATATAGCTTTTCATGTTTTATTTTTTGATGAAAGAAGGAAGAGATCAGAACCGGGCCTGTAAGGTATAGTCGTAACCACGCCAGGGTTCCTGCACGTATGGGAAGGCCGCCTTAAAGGTGGTATCGTTATGGGTAACACCTGCCGTAAAGCCCAGGACATTCAGTAATTGAGGCGTTACGGGAGAAGTGGATGAAGGTGTATAGTCGTCGTACCAGAGCCCGATAGCGGCCAAAGCCACACCCGATACGGCCTGGAGCTCTATGGTGGTCACATCGTCTTCCAGGCGGCGGCCATTGGGAAAGCCATCCATATTGGGAATAAACTGGAGGGTAGCATTGGTGTTGTAGGCTGCATCGGTAAGACCCAGCACAGCGGCTTTAACGATTCCCAGGGAACTGAAGTTCGGATCGTTTCTGGGGGTGGGCGGGACCGCCATATTGAGCCGCAGCATATCGCCGAGGGTAGGCAGGAAGTTGTTGATAAATGGTTTGCCGGCCGCCAGCGGATTGCCCGCCTTGCCTGTTGCCAGCTGGTAGGGCGCCAGGTTGGGCACGCCGGTGTAGAAGATCGGAAGGATGTCTACCGCACGGGGGCTCGCATTATCGGGCAGCAGCACCGGTCCGAACAAGGTTTCATCAAAGGCCGTGCCGCTTACGGCTGCAGTGTTGCGCAAGGCAAAAAGACCGGGTTTGCCATTACGGAAATCATAGGTCTGCAAGGCGCTTTTCTGTATGCGCAAGGCGCCAAGAGCGGGAACCGCACCGCCAAATTGCGAATCATCCATATAAAGCGCGAGCTCGGGATTCTTGAAGAATGCGGCAAACTGTACGTCATTGTAGGGCGTAGTGGCGTTCCATTTGTCTTTAGTGCCCACCGGTATTACCGCCTCGTTGGTAAGGGGCATGCCGAGGCGTGAAACCTGTACCCAATCGCCGGAAGCGGTTGCTGTACCGTCGGCATTTAGTGTCTTTATTTGCATCCGGCTGGCAGATGCCCATACACCGATCACAAAATCGGGATCGAGAATATTGGCTGCCTGTCCGGCATCTTTACCATCCTTTTGTAACAGGCTTATCGGCACTTTGATCGCGATCGTATTGACATTATACCGTGCCAGGCCATCTTTGGGTGCATTAACGGTATTGCCTTCGGGGCGGAAATTGCCGGCATCGAAAGCGCCGGCCAGGTCTACAAAGAACGGATCATCGGCCGGGCCGCAAAACAAGGTTTCGCCTGTGCTGGCAGTGCCAATGGCATTTTGAACCAACGTTCCGTAAGAGGCAACGCCCAGGCCCACAGGCGTGCTGATGATGGAGCGGGGGCCTATATTGGGTGGCGGAACCACGCCATTGCTCAGTATTGTTGTAAAGGTATTACCGCCATCGGTGCTTTTTTCGCAGGTATAGTTTGTCTTCAGGTTCTGTTGTCCCAGCCTGATATTAAAGAAGGTCGTGTTGTCCTCATTGGTCTGGTTAAACGTAAAGCGGTAGGTAATATCGTCGCCGGTTGTTGTCGTTTTGTTCTTAATGTGGATTTCGTAACGGATGTTGGCGCCGAAGGTATAATAGTTAGGACCGCCTTCGGGTAGCTGAAAGGGAATATAATTGGCAATAATCGTCACGGTACCGGGGTCATCCGGGCTTCTGAAGGCATAGAGATCGGTGTTGTCGGCCTGCGGATCACTCGAGATCAGCGGCGCCTCTCTATGGCTGGATGCAAAGGCCGGGAGGCCTGCCGTCATCATGCACAGCAGGAAAGCAGCCTTGCGCACGTTCCTGGGGAAGAGTTGGCTTTTTTTCATAAGAATCCTTTTTTAAGCGTTTTGCTTTTGCTTATATACGGCCCGGTTTTTCAAACAGTTTTTAAGAAAAAATATAATTTATGTAATGAGCCGGCAACACAAAAAATACGATGGCCGCGGTCTGCGACCGGGAATCTTTTTGCTTAGCTTTGTTCATCATCTCTCAATACTTCAATCAATGAAAAAAGTAACAGGTATAGGCGGTATCTTCTTTAAATGCGCCGATCCGTCGAAAATGAATGAGTGGTATGCGACACACCTGGGCATACCGGCCACAGAATGGGGCGCCATGTTTCCCTGGCGCGAAAAGGATAATACAGAAAAGGAAGGCTATACCGTATGGAGCCCCAAACCTGCCGATACCCAATATTTTGAACCTTCGCAAAAGGACTTTATGATCAATTACCGGGTCGAAAATATAGAGGCATTGGTAGCCGATCTGAAGAAAGCGGGTATAACTGTGCTCGACGATATCGCTACTTATGAATACGGCAAGTTTGTACACATCCTCGATCCGGAAGGCAATAATATCGAGCTGTTTGAACCGGCTTAGCCCGCTTGGAACACAAGGCTGAAGTTATGGTAACAGACACCATGCTTGTTCCCGGGCAATAATTGTAGATTTAACCCCGGATCATTAATGGCGCTTGATATTTCCACATGATCCTGAATACGTGTATATTGCTTTCTAAAAGAGAGCCATGAAAAAGACAAAGATCAAAGCAGCAAAATTACAGCTGAACAAGGCCAGGATCGGTGGCCTGACCAATACAGAAAAGACTAAAGCCTTTGGCGGCGCTACGCCGCAATGGTCTGTCGATCCGCTTGGAGGTTGTTTTTCCGTTTCCGCCTGTGCTTCTCAATGGTGCGGCGAAGAACCCATGCCACCGATCGGCAATACCGGCTGCGTCGATTGTACGGTATGCCCGCGAACCTTTTAACAGCCGGCTGAGTAGCCTGGTTCATGACTATTCATTTGAGCAATACAGGCCTTCCCCCTAAAAGAGGAAGGCCTGTATTATTTTCAAAGCTTTTATCGCAGTATGGCTTGTTTTTGCCGCTCTTGGCGGCGACGCTGCAAAAGATTTACCACTTCGCCATGGAGGAGGCAAAACTTTAGATAAGGGGTACAAATGATGGCTTGAAATTCATAGGCGGGAAGTATTCTCCGCATGGCCGGTTGTTCAGCGATCCCTTTGCCTTTTGACAGATTTTTCAAAAAGAACCCCTGGCTGTGCCGTACAGCCAGGGGTAGGGTAATCCGGAAGCCTGAGTCTGTTAGTCTGATTCCGCGTCTATTAAGATACTTCCGGGGCTATTGCTGGTTACATCTGTATTCACCAGGGGTGGCTTGCTGCCAAACTTCCAGGTATTGTTGTCCGGGGCGCGGTCGATCAGCTTGTGATAAGGATCGATGCCGGCGCTCACGGGCTTTTCATTGACGATAAAGGTGAAGGTCTTTTCGGGCCTGTCCATTTTGATCCGCTGCAACAGCAGCTCTTTGCCTGTCTTGTCGCCTTTCGTTGCGCCTGCGCCAAATATGCCTACATCCATATAATCGGATACAGGTACTTTGGTGTTTTTGCCCAGGCTGTCTGCTCTGAATTTAGCCGAGCCCACAGTCAGGCTTACCAGGTATCGGCCATCGGCCTGCCGGGTATAGCTCAGGTCCTTTACATAATTTTCGTAGAGCGTGATGGTCTCAAACATGTCCCTGATAATGTATTTCAGGCTGTCGGGTGTTGCGGCCCGCAGGTAGTTCACAAATTCAATCGAATTGGTATAAGGCGGCTCCTGGAATTTATAGCGTTCCAGGTAAGCCCTTATTGCACCATTGAGTACATCTTCGCCCAGGTAGTCGCGCAACGCATACATAATCACGCTGCCTTTGTTGTAGTGGATATAGTCCTGGTTCTCGCACAGCATCAGCGGTACCTCTTTTTTGGCCTCAAAGGTCCTTCCCAGCAGGTACTTGTCCATTTCGTAGCGCAGGAACTTTTTCATGGCCTGCTTACCATATTCTTTTTCCATGACCATCAGTGCCGAATACTGGCTCATGGTCTCCGACATCAGCACGCTGCCTTGCACATTGCCACCGATCACCTGATGGGCCCACCATTGGTGTCCTACTTCGTGCGCCGTAATATAGAAAGGCACATCGATTTTTTCCGGGTCTTTCTCATCCACCCTGGCAATAAAGCCTACCGATTCGGAGAAGGGGATGGTATTGGGGAAAGACTGCGCAAAGGAAGCATAGCGGGGAAACTCCAGTATGCGCACCTGGCGGTGCTGGTAAGGACCAAAATTGGCGGTATAGTAATCGAGCGAGCGTTTGATGCCCTTGATCATCCGGTCGAGGTTATATTCATGGCCCTTTTGATAATAGATCTCGATGTTCACATCCTTCCATTTATCCCGCTTCACCTGGTAAGCGGCGCTCAGGTAGGCATAGAAGTTGAGGATGGGACTGTCCATCTTATAATGGAAATACCGGCGTCCGTTCTTTGTCCATTCCTGCTGCAGGTAGCCCGGGGCAACGGCAATCTGGTCTTCGCTGGTGCTAACCGTGGTCTCATAGCGGATCCAGTCGGCATCGTTGGAGATATACGTGTTCATTCGCGCGAGCGAATCGTTTACGGGCGCCATACGTGGCTTGGGCAACAGGCCGTATTTTTTACGGGCCTTGTTGGAGCCCAGCTCAGCATCAGGATTGTAGCCGATCGCCGGGAAGGTCATGTTGTTGAAGAAAGTGCCATTATACACCACATCTGTTTCGGTCCCGTCGTTTGTAAAGCCTACCGGCCGGTACCATACCTCGAAGTCGAAACGGATAGAGTCTCCGGGCTGTACGGGCTTGTTGAGCCGGAATACCCTGATGCCAAATTCCTGGTCGCTGATTATTGCAGTAGCAGGAACGGAAGGCTGCAGTTGTTCAAAGTGATAATAGCTCTTGCCTCCTCCGGGATAGTCGATGTATAATGTATCGACGGGTAGGGCATGCTTGTTCTTCAGGTAATAGTATCCTTTAACGTGTACGCTTCGCTCGTGGGGATAGATATCGACATCGGCCGTTGTAGACACGATGCGTAGCTGGGGTACCTGCTCAAAGGATTTGTATCTTTTCTCAAAGGCGGCCGTACGCGCTTCCTGCTCCTTGCCGGTGCGGTATTCGTTCAGTACTTTGGTATTGTAGTAAATATAACCGCCCGTACCCGCAGCGCAGGCCAGCAACAGGAATAAGGCGATACGGTAAGGCGCTTTAATGCTGCCTTTGGACAAGCGGTAGCGGGCCTTCCATCCTTTCTCCTTACCACGGGCGTACAGCATCAGGGCCAGCAGGCACAGGATCAGGATAATGCTCATCCAGTAGGTTTTGAACAGCATCCATACCTTAACGGTATGCCCAAAGCCGTTCATGTCGGAGTAGGGCATATTGGGTCCGCTGGAATTGAAATGGTAGAGCGCAAAATCCCATTCCAGCAAGTTGAAGATAATATTGGTGAACAGGATAGGTACCAGCGACAGGAAAAAGCCCAGGTACTTATTAGGGATCACGGTTTGCACCGACAGGCACAGGCCGGCCACCACCATGTCGGCCACCAGCAGCATCAGCGATTTTTCCAGGTATTGAAGCGGGTCGATGTTGTAGAAGCCCATGGTGAGCTGTATCATGATGCCGGTAAGCGACATGAGTAGCATCAGCAACGCCGTAACATAGAACAGGCTCAGGTATTTGGAGAAGAAAAGCACGGTGTTGCTTACCGGCGTAACCCCAATGAGCTCGTCGGTCTTGGTCTCCCTTTCCCGCCAGATCACGTTACCCGAGAGGAAAACGATCATCAGCAGGATAAAGAGCTGGAAGAAAGGCGAGGCCATTTCCAGGATCTGGTAGGTGACGGGGTAGGTTTCGGTGCCATAGATCGCCCCCATAAATCGGGCTACCATGCACATGGTAATAATGCCCAGCAGGGAAAAGATAATGAAGAAGGTGCTGCGGGTGATCTTGCGGAATTCGAAGCGGGCGAGGTAGAAGAGCTGCCGCCAGGTCTCGGCTGTCGAGAACCGCTGCTGCACTTTGGGCAACAGCGAAAGGGAATGCAGGGTGATCTGGCCCGAAACAGCTTCCTCTTTTTTACGGAATAAAGAAATAGGGCTGAGGAACTGGCTGAACCGGAAGCGGTAGAAGCTGAAGCCGGTAATGACTAGCGCAAGACCCAGCCATAGCGCGCGATTGTGGAACAATACGCCTTCCAGCGGAATCATGCGGTGGTTTTGCTCGTCGGGCGTCCAGTATTGGGTGAGGTATTGCAGGGCTTCTGTGCCGAAGGGCTCCCACAGGGCGGCTGTAGCCTTATTGTCAAGGTCGGCGGTGATATTGTCGGTAATGGTCCTGATCACGAGCAAAACAATACAGAACAGGTAGGCCGAGAGTGTGCTCCGGGTAAAGGTGGTGATAGAAAAAATAATGATCCCCAGTAACAGGATGTTGGGCAGGGTAAACAAAAGGAAAGGCTCCAGGTAATTCATGAGTCGGAAAGGTCCCATAAAGGGAGTACCCATGCCGAATAAGCTGCCGATCCAGTAGCCGATCACCTGCGCCGAGAAGACGAACAGCGCCGTTATGAGCACCGACAGGAACCGGCCGAAGAAATAGCCCGTTTTGCTTATCGGTTTTGTAAAGTACAGGGGATGCGTATTGTATTCGTAGTCCTTCTGGATACCGGTCGCCATCACGGCCACGAGGATCACGCTGTTGACCAGCCCTAGTATACCGCTGTTAAGGCTTACAATAACGCCCGCCACGGCCATAGCCGAGTTGCTCACCAGGTTGGTGTCGCCGGCGGCAACGTTGAACACGCCTGCGGCGGCCAGCCCCAGCAGAAGCATAAGGATAAAGAAGATACCGAAAAAGATATACGTCTGCGGTTTCCTGAAGTTCCGCTTCAGGTCAAATAGGAAGATCTCTTTGAACATGGCGCGTTAGTTTTTGGTGATGGTAGAGAAATACACATCTTCCAGTCCGGCCTTTACGGGCTCAAATCCATTGCCCGGATCGCTGTCGGCATAGGCGTGAATGATCAGCCTGCCATCGGACATATGCGAGGAGATGATCTGCATGCGGCTGCGGTAATCATTGATCTCTTCTTTGGCGATAGGCTTGCTCCATATCTTATTTTCCACCGAAGCTACTGCCTCGGCAGGCGTACCGTCCAGCATGATGCGGCCTTTGTTCATGATCACCATCCGGTTGCAAAGGTTCTTCACATCGTCGACAATATGGGTAGAAAGGATCACGATCACCTGCTCGCCGATCTCGCTCAGCAGGTTGTGAAAACGGTTGCGCTCCATAGGATCCAGGCCGGCGGTGGGTTCATCTACGATCACCAGCCTGGGGTTGCCCAGTAAGGCCTGGGCTATGCCGAAACGCTGGCGCATACCACCCGAATAATCGCTCACATTGCGTTTGCGGGCGTCGTACAGGTTTGTCTGCTGCAGCAGCGCTTCCACGATCTCTTTACGCTCTCCTTTATTGCTGATCCCTTTGAGCACGGCAAAATGGTCAAGCAGACTAAGCGCCGATACTTTGGGATAAAAGCCGAAATCCTGGGGCAGGTAACCCAGGGTCTTGCG
Source organism: Taibaiella koreensis (assembly GCF_003545715.1). Lineage (GTDB taxonomy): Bacteria > Bacteroidota > Bacteroidia > Chitinophagales > Chitinophagaceae > Taibaiella > Taibaiella koreensis. The sequence continues at coordinate 295,999 of NZ_QVNU01000004.1, read as the reverse complement.
CAGCTCCGGCTTTTGCTGCAGCACATCGATATCGCCCAGCTTAATGCTGCCGGTATCGGGATCCTGTAAGGTGGCGATGGTGCGCATCAGGGTCGATTTGCCGGCGCCGTTGGGGCCCAATAGGCCAAACATGCCTTTGCCTATCGTAAGGCTGATGTCGGAGAGGGCTTTGAGGCCGTTGGAGTAAGTCTTGCTTACATTGGAGATAACGAGTTCCATCGTTGCTTTTTTGAATTGAGCGTTAAGGGTAGGGCTGCTACAGGGAAAAGGATTGCCTGATTCGGGTAAAAGATACAAGCTTTTACAGAACAAAGAAAAGAAGCCTGGAAGGAAACGGTTTAACAATTAGACCTACGGCGTAAAATTCTCGACGAAAGGCTACATGGTACTTTCGTCGAAAGAAAAGCCCGTTTTGTCGAAAGCCCGGTCGGGACACCCGTCGGGACGCGAAGCGGCCTGAACGAAAAGCGATCGGTCGGGACGCGTAGCGACCTGAACGAAAAACGGAACACCGCTTGGTACACGCAGCGACCTGAACGAAAAGCGGAACACCACCTGGTACGCGAAGCGACCTGAACGAAAAGCGATCGGTCGGGACGCGTAGCGACCTGAACGATGTCCGCAAAAAAAAGCTGCCCCTTACGAAGCAGCTTAAACATGGCCAGGGCAGCAGGAATGCTGCTCCCCGGTTATACGTTGAAACGGAAATGCATCACATCGCCGTCGTGCACGATATACTCCTTACCCTCGATACGCAGCTTACCCTTTTCTTTGGCTACCGTTTCGCCACCGAGCGTAATATAATCGTCGTAGCCGATCACTTCAGCCTTAATAAAGCCCTTTTCAAAGTCGGTATGGATCACGCTGGCGGCTTGCGGGGCCTTCCAGCCGCGGTGAATGGTCCAGGCCCTTACTTCCTGTACGCCCGCGGTAAAATAGGTAATAAGATTAAGCAGGCTATAGGCCGAGCGGATCAGGCGGTTAAGACCCGGTTCGGTAAGCCCGTATTCGGAAAAGAACAGCTGTTTGTCCTCATCACTTTCCAGCTCGGTAATCTGCGCTTCGATGTTGTTGTTCATCACGATCACTTCGGCGCCTTCTTCTTTGGCTACCTGGCCTATCGCTTCACTGTACCGGTTGCCTGTAAGTATCGCGCCTTCATCTACATTGGCGACGTACAATACCGGTTTTTCAGTCAGCAGGAACAAGTCGGCGATGGCTTCCCTGTCTTCTCCTTCCAGTTTCAGTCCCCTTATGTTCTTACCCTGCTCCAGGTGGCTTTTGCATTGCAGCAGCACGTCCAGCACCCTTTTGGCTTTGGGGTCGTTCTTGGCGATCTTCTCGGTACGGCCTATTTTTTTCTCTACGCTTTCCAGGTCCTTCAGTTGCAGCTCAGTATCGATGATCTCTTTGTCGCTTACGGGATTGATAGCCCCTTCATCGCGGAGGATATTTTCGTCCTCAAAGCAGCGTACTACGTGGATAATGGCGTCTACCTCACGAATATTGGCCAGGAATTTGTTGCCGAGACCTTCTCCCTTGGATGCACCCTTTACCAGGCCGGCTATGTCTACAAATTCGATAGAAGTAGGAACAATTTTTTGAGGCTGAACAATGGCGGATAATTTGGCCAGGCGCTCGTCCGGCACATCCACCAGGCCTATATTGGGCTCGATAGTGCAAAAACGGTAATTGCTTGCCTGTGCCTTTGCACTATTGCTTACTGCGTTGAAAAGCGTCGATTTGCCTACATTGGGTAATCCCACAATGCCTACTTGTAATGCCATGTCTTTTTAGAAAATTTTCGCAAAGGTAATCTATTGACCAAAAAAGAAAAAGTGACTGCGATATATAGAAAATCAAGGCTTAAAACCGGTGATCAGAACTGATATAACCCTAAAACGAAACTTTGGCTAAGGGCCCCGGCATTCTTTATGCATAGCATATGAAAAGGTTGGGTAGCTACATTTTTATGCGGGTGTTCAGGTGAAAACCTGGTATTGTTTCGGTTTAAAATTATTATTAAATTTGAGTATCGTTAACCTAAAAATCGTTTACAATCGTTATGGAACATACGATGATATTAAAAGAGGAGATCGGACAGTATGAGATTGTTCCTTCCCAGCTGACCCGCAATCTGCACCTGCAACAGGATCTGAGCTATGCAGAACGCTTGGGAAATGAATTCAAGGGTAAAACAACCATTACGTTTTCAACTACCAAGGGGGCGCGCACCGTACAAACGACGGTATGGTCGCTCACCGAAAATGATATCGTACTAAAAGGAGGCATCACGGTTCCGCTGAACAGTATTACCGAAGTTCATTTTTAATGCTCCCGGTTTAGTACATTTGCGGCCATCATGCGCATTGCTGTAAACACCAGGTTATTTCTCAAAGGTAAATTGGAAGGTATCGGCTGGTTTGCTCACGAAACCCTTTCCAGGCTGGTGCGACAGCACCCCGAGCACGAGTTTATCTTCTTTTTTGACCGTCCCTATCATAAAGACTTTGTTTTTGCTCCCAATGTCACGCCTGTGGTACTGAAACCACAGGCGCGGCATCCGGTTTTGTATTACCTCTGGACCGAATGGGCCATTCCCTATGCCTTGCGTAAGTACAAGGCCGACCTCTATTTTTCACCCGACGGGTTGGGAACGCTCCGTTCGAAGGTACCTACCTGTATTACGATCCACGATCTGGCTTACCTGCATTACCCGCAGTTTATGGACAAGATGCACAAGTGGCATTATGCTCATTACCTGCCCCGCTTTGCCCGTAAGGCCCGGCGCATCATTACCGTATCGGAATATACCCGCCAGGACATTATACAACAATACGGCATTCCGGAAGAAAAGATCGACGTGGTCTATAATGGGGCGCATGAAGCCTACAAACCCCTGGATTATGAAAAAAAAGAGCAGGTAAAGGCCCAATATACAGATGGAGAAGAATTTTTCCTCTTTACCGGCGCGCTGCATCCCCGTAAAAATGTGGTGAACCTGCTTAAAGCCTTTGTACAATTCAAACGCCGGCAGCGTAGCCGTATCAAGCTGGTGATCGTAGGGCGGATGGCCTGGCAATACGATGAGATCACGAAGGCCCGGGACTTGATGCCTTATAAAGAGGATGTGGTATGGACCGGTTATCTTAATGTCGAAGACCTGGCCCGGGTTACCGGTTCGGCCTATGCTTTGGTCTATCCCTCTTTGTTTGAAGGTTTCGGTATTCCCATACTGGAAGCCATGACCTGCGATGTGCCGGTGATTGTGTCCAACACTTCTTCCATGCCCGAAGTAGGTGGCGAAGCAGCCTTACTGGTAGACCCTGCCTCGCCGGAAGACATTGCCGCCAAAATGATGCAGATCTATAAGGATGAGGGCCTGCGGCAAAAGATGATAGAAGCCGCCAGGGTGCAAAAGTTGAAATTCAGCTGGGACCGTTCGGCCGTGCAGATATGGGAAAGCCTGATGAAATGCTTGTGATAGTGAGACGCAAGCGTCAGGATGTGGGGATCAGTGGGCAATGGATAAGTTGGCAAAATGCAGTTGGCAATTGGCAAGTTGGCAAAAAGCAGTTGGCAATTCGAAAAGAGCAAACTCCAATTGTTACGTTCCAATTCCCAAGAAGTGATTACCCAAGTCCCGGTTTTATACCAAACCTTTGTGCCCTTTGCATATCACTTAGCGGCCTTACCGGTTATAGCCCACCTGGCTTTTCAATGGAAAAATACTTCGCTCTGAATGATCTTGAATTGGCAAAATGCAGTTGGCAATGTCAAAAATTCAAATTCCAATTACTAAATTCCAATTTCCAAAAGCAAGTACCCAATAATTGATATCCGATACCTGGATCTTGATACTTGATACCTAATACTTAATACCTGATACTTAATACCCAATACTCACTCAGCGGAAAAACCGAGCTCGCCTGTATGATCAGGCTCTTCGCCGGGACCGGCCGGGCCTCCGATAAACACGTCAATGTCTTCGGGCCGTTCATCGTTCCATTCGATAATAAAATTGTTGCGTCCTGTGCCGATGAGCGCCGTAAGGTATTTCTGTTGCACCAGCTCAAGCATGGCCAGGAAAGTAAAAATGGCGTGTATCCGGTTTTCACATATTGAAAAGACAACCTCGAACGAAGCCTTTCTCTTTTGCTTCATTTCTTCGATCAGGTACAGGCGTTGTCCCTCCTGCGAGTAGTTGTACTTGACCACCACATGTTGTGGCTTCTCATTCCTGTCTTTGAAGCGTTTCATTACCTTTTCGAAGGTGCTCATCAGCTTGTACAGGGTTACGGTCTGCACTTCAGTGCCTTCGGCATAGGTTTGGCCCAGCTCTTCGAGCTCCTTGCGTATATTGCCGCGGCGGGCCTGGAGCAGGCGCTCAGCCTCCATCATGGCCATAGTAGCTGCCGCTTCTTTAAAGCGTTTGTATTCCAGGATCTTATCCACCAGTTCGTGACGGGGATCGATCTCGTTGCCTTGTGCATCCAGCTCGCGGCGGGGCAACAGCATTTTGGCTTTGATCCGCATCAGGGTAGAAATGAACAGGATGAACTCGCTGGCCAGCTCTATATTCAGCGATTCCAGGTGATGTATATAGTCCAGGAAATCGCGGGTAAGTGTATGAATCGGGATATTATAGATATCGAGCTCATCCCGCTCGATGAAGAACAGGAGCAGGTCGAAAGGGCCTTCGAACTGTGGGAGCTTGATCTGGTAACCGGTTGATGCCATGTTGTCGCGACGATATGCTGCAAAAGAACATTCGGGATGGCAAAGTACGCTTAAATTTCTATATTATCCGTGTGGAAAGTGCAGGGTGGGGTCTATCCTTCCCTGATGCTCGATAAGCATAAACCGCAGGGTTCATCCATCCCGGTTCCTGTACGCTCGTCGAAGCGATCTATTCTCCATTTTCCTATGCATTAAGATAGTTATAAGATCTGAAATCCGTACCTGGGTGGTAACGCGGCAACGCCTTTCGCCGGGTCAGCAGGCAATATTACCCGTATTCCGGCGTTAAAAAGATCGATGCAAAAAATGATCGCTCTAGTGCTGTCGCTGGTGGTGGGCCTGCCGGTCGCCCGGGCGCAAATACAAGTTGAAGGTTTATTTATGGGCGGTTGCCCGTTCATGCTATCGGGAAGAAATATGCTGGGCTATGCTACCCTGGGCGGACGCCTGCAGTTTATGTACCATAGCGAATCGCTCTTCTGGCAACCCTATCTGGCAGTATCCCTCAATGCCATGCGGCTGCCGGTGCACAACAAGGAAATAGAAAGCCTCGCCATGCCGGTGTGGCATACTTCCTTAGCAGCAGGGATCAACAGGGATATCCTTAAAACCGAAGAGAACCGCAACGAATGGTCCGTTGGAGGAGGAGTAGGCATTTGTATGCTGCGCCCGAAAGGTGAGACGCTGCTGATAGAAGGGCGTGAGTCTTCCCTGGGATACGATACGCATATAAACCAGGCCTGGTTTCCGGAGATCGAGCTGAATATAAAATGGCTGACATACGTGTATGAAGGATCCCGGTCCAGTAGCTATATGGGGCTGCAGCTGAACACCGCAGCATTATGGCTGAGCGATAACCGGGAGCGATTCACGACTTACCTTTCCGGAACAGAATACAGCCTCAATTTTAATGATTTCGCTATCTGGCCTTCGATTTGCGCGGTTGTCGGGTTTCGTTTCTGAACCAACAACGGAACAGGCGTGTGCTTAGGATGGGCGCTGCAATACAAAAGAGGCTGTCTTCTACGTTTGCTGGCGCAAACATGGGAGACAGCCTCTTTGCATCAATCTTGGTTTATCTATGCTTTGGCAAACAGCTCATCAAGATTGTTCATCGCCATGGCAATGCCTTCCTGGAAGCCCATCTCCGTTATCTTTTGCATGTCTTCTGCATTGGAAAAGAGGATGGTACCGGTTACCCTGGTTCCTGAAGCCGTTGCGTTGAAGCTGTTGGTCCAGTTCATGGCCGGCAGCCCGGGATTGGGCTGGCCCTGCTCGTCGCAGAACATGTCGTTGGCCACAAAAGATACGCCGGGTTCTATTTTGCCGTAGATCACTTTGCCCCAATGCCGTTCGCCTTCGGGACTTATCATGGCATACTGCCAGTGGCCGCCTTCGCGGAAATCCATGGACTTGGTCTCCGCTCTCCAGGGTTTGGGCGCCCACCATTGGTCCAATAAATTGCGGTCGGTGTAGGCCTGCCAAACCGTAGCCGGATCGGCATCAAATTCCCGGGTCAATACCATTTTTTTGCCTGAGGGATCTTTCTCGATGTTAACCTGATGTTTTGTGTTCATTGCTGTTTTTTAGAAGTATTGATGAATATTTTTTATTTCAAAAAGGGTGCTTGATTATGTGCTACCTTTCGGTTGCAAATTTAAATGCAAATAATCGGTTGCGCAAAATTTTCTTCTGTTTTTCACAAATGTTTATAGACGACCTACCATTGAACCTTCGTAAGGAAGTATGATTCGAAGGTATCGTGTGCCTGTTTGCCTGACCACGGGGCATTGCGACAAAAAGAGGGGCCATCGGGACAATAGCACGTTGCGGTTTCGGAAAAAGCCGGCGGAGCGCTATCTTTACGATACCCGTTTGGGGTCTGAACGACATTATCCAATGATGAACATACGGTCTCTGACGCCGCCCGATGCACTTTCTGCCTATGTAAATGGTATTCTTGTGATCGAGCAGGATGAGCCCCGCAGCGATTTTGTCCTGCCTTTATTTGCCAATGGCATGCCCACCCTGGTATTCCGGAATGACGCAGCGCAGAGCGACAGTAACAGAGCAGGTCATTTGGGTATTTACGGGCAAACGATTGCACCCGGTCAGCTGCGTTTGCCGGAGCGCTTTGTGCTGATCGCCTATTTTTTGCGTCCCTATGTGGCAAAGGCAATTACCGGGCTATCCGCGACGGAGCTTACCAATGCCTTTATCGACCTGGACGAGCTTAAGGCTGTAAGGGATATAGGGCTGCAGGAGCAATTGCTGGAAGCCCGGTCGGTAGCAGGCCGGCTGCAGCTGATCAATACTTTTTTATGGAGCAGGGTAGCGGCCGATCGCATCGACTACAGCCGTATTGCCTTTGCCACAGATTCACTGCAACGCGATCAGGGCGAGGCTTCCCTAAGCCGGCTACGGGAGCAGCTGTACAGCACCGAACGCTCTTTACAACGCCTTTTCGAGGAGCAAATAGGCGTTTCGCCCAGGGTATACAAAAGGATATGCCAGTTTCATGCGGCTTTCAACGAGCTCAACAAGGACCAGTTTGCGAAGCTCAGCGATATTGCGTACCAGCACGGCTTTTTCGATCAAAGCCATTTCGTAAGGGTATTTAAAGAGTTCACCGGTATGACGCCCAAAGCCTACCTGGCCCTGCGCTCCGGTTATACGGCCTCCTGATCATTTTGTCGGGTCCATCCTATTTTCCGGGTACCCCGCGGTACTACTTTTGCTAAAAACAAACCACAAAATGAGCAAGATCATCGCAACAGTATGGATGTCGCTGGACGGCATCTTCGACGCCACCCTGATGGCAGAATGGTTCAACCCTTATCACAGCGACAGCCGCGCTGCACGCATTACACAGAATATCCAGGATTGCGACGCCATGCTTTACGGCCGCAAGACCTATGAAATGCTGTATCCCTATTGGTCGTCGTTGAAGAACAATGAAATGGGGGTGGCCGATAAGCTGAACCAAACCAAAAAGTACGTCGTATCCGACACGCTGAAGACGGCGCCCTGGGAAAATACCACGATCCTCGGCGAAGACTTCGTGGCCCGGCTGAAGGACATCAAGGCCAATGGAACCGGCAATATCCTGGTGCAGGGTAGCGGCGAACTGGTCAACAGCCTCATTGCGGAAGGACTGCTGGATGAGCTCAGGGTAATGCTCCATCCGCATATCATGGGACGGGGACAAAGGTTCTTTAAAGAAGGCGTGCTTAGCGGGCTGGAACGCAAAGCCATCTCCGAGCTTGATCTGGGTGTACTGGAGATCACTTATGCACCGGTGGCTTAACCAGCGCAGCTATCGCCGGTCGGGCAGGCTATAGGTTGCTCGCCCTGCTTCGTCAAGGAAGTCGATGCGCGCAGCGCCGGTACTATCTACAAGCAAGCGCAACCGCGGGTTACCGGCTTTATCGGAAAGCAGCAGTACAGCTGCTTTTTCGGTATTTCTACCCACGAATACTCTTTGTGCATAAGCCGGGTTGCCCGGCGTGGGCTCCATAAGGCGTTTCAGCAAAGCCTCTTTTTCGGCGCCGGGCGCCAGCTTTTGCGCCTCACGGTACTGGCGTCGCCATTCCCAAAAAGGAGGCGACTCCTGCCAGTCGTCCACATGCAAGCCTGTGCTCCGCTCACCATTCTCGTCGCCATATTGCAGGTACAGCACCTGGTTCTGGTTGTACTGGTCAAAGGAGAAGTGTCCTGAGGCATAATAGTGACCATTGCTGTCGCTTTTTCCGGAAAATACAAGTCCGCCGTTCTCGGTGCCTTCATCATTATAAAAAATGATGCCGGGACGGTTATGACCGGGGATCGGTGGCTGGTAGCCTTTACCGTGGGTCAATACTTCGGGCGAGCGCTCTTTGTTGGCGATCACCATCCTTAGTTGTCCGTTGGGCTCTACGATATTGATCCTTTCGGCGTTGATCTCTTTAAATGGCGCCGGTCGCTCTTTCTGATTGAACGAATAGAGTATGAAAGAGAAGAATATGAGGGTAATGATCGCCGCATATAGTTTTAACCGGGCGACGTCTTTTTTCAGTTGCGCTATCTGTGCTTCCATATGTTGAAGAATTGAGGCTGTTTGCGAGTGTAAATGTAACCGGCTCAAATAGCCCCTGCAAGCTGCAGCACACTTTTATCATAGCATTACGCAAAAAATACAGGTTTTCCGTGACTACATGCTTATGCTGTTGGGACTCGTTTGGCCTGGTTACTTTGTATTCATTTTTTATTCTTTTTAGCATTTTTAATGCTTTTAATAATGTATTTTAGCATTAATTATGAATTCATCAGGATCTGTATGATCTGTTTCTTAATGATTTAAATGAAAGACTATGAAGAAAGTAAATCCTAAATGCCAGAAACTCAGCCTGAAGAAAAAGCAGGTGATGGCATTGACCAGCCAAAGCCAGGCCGATATCCAGGGTGGTTTCACCTATGCGCTTTCCCTGGGTTATCGTTGCCGGAGGTCTCAACGGCTTGGGGCAGACAACCCGGGAGCATGCGGCGTTGCTATTGCATCGGATGTTCATGGTTGTACCGAAATGGCCCAGGCGCAAGAGGAGCAGTTACCGGAAGCATAACTTTAAAACCTTCGTTTATGAAAAAAATCAATTTGCACAGCGGGCCATTACGGCTGGTAAAAAAACGAATTATGGCGCTGCACGAAGACAGCCAGGAAGCGATCAGGGGCGGCTTTACCTATTCCCTGTCCATGGGACAATTTTGCAGGGAATCTAAAGGACTCGGCGCCAATAATCCCTATCATTGCGGACAATTGAAAAGGGAGAGCGAGCTGTATAACTGCGAAGCGCAGCCGGCGCCTATTGCCGAAGCAGAACCTCAGCCATAAAGAAATTATGAGCAAGAAAAAAATATCCCGGTCTCGTAACAGGACCGGGATATTTTTTGATAAAGGCTGATATCGTCAGAACTTATAGTTGAAGCCGAAGCTCAGCACTTGCTTGATCTGCCACCAGCCCAGGCCTTCGTAAGGCTCGTTCTTGGGTGTACCATCTTCCAGGGTTTTGACATAGGGTACATCGTTGTCGTAGATGGCAACTACCCCCAGGTTGACAGAAAAGAATTTGTAGAATTTGATCGCGATAAAGTTGTCGAAGAGGATATCGATATTGCCGGGATTATCCTTTTTGACCAGCAGGCCACTCTTGTTGTACACATCTTTAGCCAGGTAATTGCTGTACAGGTCCAGGCGGCTGCGGAATGAGATGTTCTTGGTCAGGTCCTTTACATAGCGGGCAGTGACATAAGCACCCAATTCAAAGCGGAAAGTCTTTCCGTTCTCCACGCCGTAGGCGCCGGCCTCGTCGCGGACGGTGTAATACTTGCTCACGAAAGTAGTGCGCACGGCGGCCGGAGAGAAGAAAACGCTGATCTGGCTGCCTTTGCGGTATTCAATACCAGGGGCAAAGGTGAGGTACAACGGCGACAGGAACTTGGAAGTGGAAAAGGTATCCCATTCCGGTGCATCATAATTGTAACCTTTGGTAAACTGGGATTTGGCGTTAAACAGTCCGGTAACATAGAAGTTGCCCGAGTCGCTGAGACGATAGCCGTATTTGGAGGTCAGGTCGATGCGGTCATCCGTTTTGCGGGGTACGAAAGAATTGGAGTAAGCATAAAAAAGGCCATACGCGGCATCCAGGTTATTGGTCCAGATGCTGCGCCCGTTGTACCGGGTAAGGCTACCGTTGAAAAGGCCATTGACGGTGAGCGAGGCCAGTTCGCCCCCTGCCGCCCAGTTGTGCAGGATACCCTGGTTGATACCCAGATTCAGCACGCCTGAATGGATCCAGGCAACGGTATCGAGGTTTTTTGTCTCGGCGCTTTTTTTGGCCAGGTCTTCGTAGTAGGAACCTTGCTGGGCCTGTACTTGCAGCACGCCCGCAGCAAGCGCGGAAAGTAGAAGTAGCTTCTTCATGTGCGGTCTTTTTTTGTGTTTGGTGTTTATGAGCAAAAAATATGCCAATTCCTTTTGGATCAGGGTTTATAGTTGGCGCCTTCCAGGATCTTGCGCGCGTCCTTCAATTCCAGCAGCTGGTGAAGGCTTACCTGGCGCTGCGCTGCATACCGCCTTACGATTTGCCAGCCGATATAGCTGCCTGTATTGCCGGGACTGTCGCCGGGCATACCGGCAGAAGAGGGACCATCGCTTACATACCGCATGGTCTTCTGCAGGTTGTTTTCAAATAGCAGGTTGTTTTTGATAAAGAAGTTATAGATCAGCGCTTCATTTTCGCGACACCACTTTAGTTGCTCCGGCGTAAAGCCCAGCCGTACTTCGTCGCCGGCATAAGGTGCTATTTTTTCCAGGAAATAAAGCTCTTTTCCCTTCTCAACCATCAGGTCCAGCAGGTTCTTGTTCTCCGGTTGAAAGGGATACTTGTCTTCGTATATAGCCATGCCTGCCCAAACCGGGATGTTCTCCGGGGTCATACGTATGGTTTCAAACTGCGACTTGTTCAATTGCCGGTAAGGCAGAAAATCCTGTCCCAGGAACATGTCGAGACCGATGCCCATATTGGTTTCGGATTGCAGCACTGCGGTGACACCCCTGATGCCCGACACGAAATAATAAACTTGCTGCGGCAGCTCAAAAGTACTGTCGTAGTACTTAACATACCGGAAGGATTGCTTCAGCCAGTCGTCGTATTTTTTGGTATCGGGAAAGGCGATGTTTACGGTGTCCAGCAGGTTGCGGTAGTCTTTCATCGTCAGGAAATCGTACATCATCCGGTTGCTGTCGTTGTATTGCTGATGGTAGCCGAAGCCGATAAGCGTATCGAGATAGAAATCGAGGAAGCCGGGATATTGCTGCTTCAGCTTGCTGAGACCGGCGGCAACATGATTGGGATCCAGCGCCGAAAAATCTTTATAGAAGGGGTAGGAGGTATAGCTGATGCGTATGCCGGAGGCGTCGGGAGCATCGGCACCCTTGTCCTTCGAACCACAGGAGAACAAATAGAGTGAGCAGAGCAATACCAGGAGCGGGTAATAGCACAGGTGTTTCTTCATGAACGTTGCCTTTTGGTCGCAAAACTAATTAAATTCAGGAGAAAGGGATAGCATGGGCTTACCAAAAGGCAGGCGGCGCCGTCTTATCTGCTATAGAACCCTTAACTTTGAACGATGCGCTGCCTATTGCTATGGTTTACTTTCCTGCTGCTCCCGACTGCCTTTTGTGCTGCCCAATATGTGATGGAAGAGGCCGATCACGTGCATAATTTTACCTTCCCGAAATCGGATGTTTACAATACGCTGCGCTGGACAAAAAAAGAGATACGAACCGGGAAGGCGTATGACCTGTATAACCAGATGGATAGCGGACTTGTGATCATTCATGAGTATGTGATGATGAGCTGCCGGCCTTGTATCACGGCAGGTAAAGGCCTGGAAAAGATCGTGAACTCCATGCGCAAGCTGTATCCCGGCCGCATACGCTACTTTCAGACGGTATATGAAGATGAGACCAATGCGGCTACCATGAAGAAATGGGTAAAGGAGAACGGATTCACACCCGACGCCGTCTTCATCAAAGGCGCTGAAGAGGTGAAGTTCTATGGCGGAATGGGTATGCCTACAATCCTTGTATTGGGCGGTGGTAAGCGCCACAAAGGCTATTATAAGCGGCTGGGCTACTCGCCCAGGGACAACGGTGTGATCATTAAAGCCGCAAGAAGGGCCCTGAAGCTGTCGGATAGTAAATTTGAAGGAACGGAAAAAGAAAAATGAAGCGGCTGACGGTCATAACGATCATAGCGCTCCTGTTTGCAGTGGCGAACCTGGCGGGTAAAGACAAACGCAACCGTACGGGCCTTACGCCGTATACCATTCCCCTGCCGGCATTCGTCGGCGATTACTTTGACAAGATGCCGGTGGATGAAGAGAACCCGCTTACCGAAGAAGGTATTGCGCTGGGGCGCCGCCTGTTCTACGATAAGCGCTTAAGCGCCGGGAATACGCTCAGCTGCGGCTCCTGCCATCAGCAAAGCCATGCCTTTGCCGATAACCGCCCGTTCAGTCTGGGCGTGCACGACAGCGTCGGCATCATCAATACCATGCCGTTGTTCAACCTCGGCTGGGCCCGCAGCTTTTTCTGGGACGGCCGTGCGCCTTCCCTGCGCGAGCAGGTGACGGAACCGCTGATCAACCGGCTCGAGATGGCCGGCACCTGGGCCGATGTGCTGGATAAGCTGCAGCAGGATAAGGATTATCCCCGTTTATTCGGAGCCGTATTCGGTCCCGGGAAGATCAACAGTACCATGGTAGCCAAAGCCCTCACCCAATTTGAGCTTACACTGGTCTCCTTCAACACCCGTTTTGACCAATATTATTTTGACGGACAGGCCGATGCGCTTACACCACAGGAAGAACGCGGCCTGGATATCTTCTTTGGTTTCGGCAACTGCAATCATTGTCATAGCGATGTGCTGCTCACCGATAACTATTTTCGTAACAACGGCCTGGACCTGACCCCCAAGCCCGGCCTGTACAATACAACGGGCAAGGAATCGGACCGGGGACGGGTTAAGGTACCTTCCCTGCGCAATATCGCCCTGACGGCGCCCTATATGCACGACGGCCGTTTCCAGACACTGGAAGAGGTCCTGGATTTTTACAGCAGCGGCATTCACCAAAAAAGCCCCAATATTGATGAGCATGTGGTTCCTTTGGGCAAAGGTTTATTCCTTACCGCTGAGCAGAAAGCCGACCTGATCGCTTTCCTGAACACGCTTACCGATTCTTCCTTTATCCGTAATCCCGCCTTCAGCGATCCCAACCCGCCCCTTAAATGAAAAAGCTCCTGAAGCGCCTGCTAGGCCCGTTGCGGGTCCTTTTTCTGTTGGCTACATATGGTAACTTGTCAAGATAATCGACACGCGTATTTAAATTGAGAAAGCAGTAGTTGTCGAACACCTAATGGGCAGGGAGACTTCGATGCCATGTAAAGCTGGTATCTTTTATAATCTCATGTGCACTAGGGACAGGTCATAAAGCGATAGTTCCTCCGTCGATAACAAACTTAGCTCCTGTTGTGAAAGAAGATTCGTCAGATGCAAGATATAGCACGGCAAAGGCGATTTCCTCCGGCGTTCCGCCTCTTCCCAGCGGTGTGGTGCCGATGGCCCTAGCAGCAAAATCTTCTGCCCCTTCCATCATTGTTGTCATAGGTGTGGCCACATAGCCCGGATGAACAGAGTTGACACGGATACGATCTTTGGCGAGTTCTGCGGCAGCCCCTTTGGTAAGTGCCCGGGAACCACCTTTAGAAGCAGTATAAGCCGTGGCGCCCGCTGATCCGATAATTCCACCTATAGACGAAATATTGATGATGGCGCCCCCACCGGCTTGTTGCATAGGAGAGACCACGGCCTTGATCCCCAAAAACTGGCTTAGCAGGTTGACCGATAACACCCGGTTGAATTCGTCCGCCGATCGCTCCGGTATCGGGGCAAACAGGTTTCCGGTGATACCTGCATTGTTCACCAGAATGTCAATTTTTCCATAAAGATCTATAGCCGTTTCAACAACCTTTTGCCAGGACGCTTCATTACTTACATCATGTATAATGAAGTCGGCGGTATTTCCCTCCAGCCGGATCCGGCCAACGACTGACCTGAGTTTTTCTTCCTGGATATCTGTCAGCAGCACGCTGGCTCCTTCTGCTGCAAAAAGTGTTGCGGTTGCCTCACCCATGCCGCTGGCAGCGCCGGTCACAATGGCTACTTTGTTTTTTAACCTTGCCATGATTTAGACTTTAATAGTTTAATAGTTACCCTTAGCATTGCATCATCAAAAGTAGTACCGGGGAGCTGTCCGCCGGTTGATGCAGATCAAGGAATTGGCTTATCCCATATTAAGGTATGCCAAGACCATGTTCCTTTTTTTGATGACAAAACCTTAATTTCGGCCGGGTAATCAGAGATATACTGCATTGCCTATAAGCATTTTGTTGATCAAGGTAGAAAAGGAGTGGGCCAGTGCTATTCACTATTTCGTAAAATCTTTTTGCAGCCTCTTAATTTTATGTACGACATACTCCGGAAGTATATTGACCGCGTAACGGCCGCCGTAATTCCCGACGAGGAGTTTGTATATATAGAGCAGGCATTTGATACCAAAGGGGTTAAAAGAAAGCAGTTCCTGCTTCATGAAGGAAGTGTTTGCCGGTACATGTCATTTATTACTTCAGGCGCCATGCGGCAGTATACTATAGATGATAATGGAGCGGAACACATTACCATCCTGGCCATAGAGGGATGGTGGATGAGTGATAGGGGCAGCTTTATGAGCCTGACACCTTCCCGTTATAACATCGATGCCGTAGAAGATACGGAACTGTTGGTCACCACCCTCGATAAAATCACCAGGCTCAAGGAACAGTCGCTTACCTTTCTGAAAATGGCCCATATCCTTGATCAGAACCATTCCGTTGCCGCTCAAAAAAGGATAGAAGCCGGTATCAGCTACACGGCAGAAGAAAAGTACCGCTACCTGATGCGGACACATCCCGAGTTTTTCAACAGGTTTCCGCAAAGCATGTTGGCCTCCTACCTGGGCCTGACACCGGAAACGATGAGCAGGGTACGCAAACAGGTGCTTTCCCAGTAATAAACCTCATAATGATTTTGCACGCCTGATCCCATTAGGTCTCTTTTTGTCTTTCGATAAGAAATTTATTGCCCGTTTCCATTGATCTGTATCAATCGCATTTCTTATTGCAGGTCAAAAATCTCCCCCCATTATCAGCCCATCTTCGCATTGTCAATAGCGACGCAGAAACAGACACCTGCGTATTATCGACCCGGTAATCTATTTCCTTATTAATTAAAAATCTAAAAGCAATGCAAGCTCAAAACCAATCCAACACAAAAGCGGGCCTCGAAGCCCTGCTGACTCCGGACAACTGTGCGCTGATCCTCATCGATCACCAGCCATTCCAGTTCGCCGGATTGAGAAGCCACGACACGCAGACCATCATCAACAATGTGGTTGGCCTGACCAAATCGGCAAAAGCATTTAATGTGCCGACTCTTTTCACAACGGTTGTCGAACAACGGGGCGGTTTCCTGATTAGGCAGCTCCAGGACATCTTTCCAGATCAGAAACCGATCGACCGCACTTTCATCAATACCTGGCAAGACACCCGGGTGACCGATTGGGTAAAAGCAACGGGAAAGAAGAAGATAGTAATGGCCGCTTTATGGACAGAGATATGCCTGGCAATGCCGGTTATTCAGGCCCTCGGCGAAGGGTATGAAGTGTATATTGTTACGGATGCTTCAGGTGGTGTAAGCCTGGAAGCACATGAAATGGCGGTAACGCGTATGGTGCAGGCAGGTGCGGTTCCGATTACCTGGACCGTATTCGGGTCCGAGTTGCAAAGGGACTGGGCGCGTACTGAAACCGTTCCCAAGCTGGCCGAGATGCTGGTGGACCACATGGGCAATGTGGGTACAAGCCTTAACTGGGAATTGCAGCTGCTGGCAACACCGGTTCAGTCGTAGCATTGCCACGCCCGGTTCTCTTAACCCACGACATGCTATCAGCAATGAACAGGCGCCTGCGTTTGATGATTGGGAAGCTACTGGCGACAATTTTTGTGATAGCAATCTTAAGCCGGTCGGTTGATGCCCAGATAAGGGATACAATACCAACCGGGTATTTGACAGACGCATCCGAAGAGTATTGGCCGGCGGATACGCTACGCACGCTGCCAGCCAACGTTAAACATCTGCCCGTTTTTCGCGGCAACGAGTCTGTAAGTACCGGGATCAATATCAGGGAAGGATTTGAGTATTTTAAAGATTACCAGTGGGGAATAGGGCCGCAGGATCGGGATGGTTATTTCCTGCACCGCGCCTTATTGCACAGTAACTTTCGATATAGCCGTTATTTCCGCCTCTTTACAGAGCTCCAGAGCAGCCTGATCAGCGGAAGGAATGGAGGGCCGCGCCCGGCGCAGGATCAAAATAAGCTGGCGGTCAACCAGCTTTTTGCTGAAGTATCAGTAAGCCCCACGGTAAACAGCCGGTTGCGGCTGCGTCTTGGAAAGCAGTACCTGAAATATGGCCAGGGAACATTGCTGGACTTGCGCGATGCAAATGTCCGGAGGTCTTTTATCGGTGGTAAATTATTGTTAGAGACAAAGCGTACAAGACTGGACGTCTTTGCGATGAAGGCCATTGCTGTTCGTCCGGGGGTATTGGACGATGCCGTGGATCAGGATCAAACCATCGGCGGCCTGTGGCTGACACAGAATTTTCCGGTAACAGTGCTGGCTAAAATCGATCTCTATTACTTGGTGACGGATCGTGATGACAGTCACTACAACCAGGGCAGCGGCAAGGAGCTCAGGCACACTGCTGGAACCGGGCTTAGCCTTGATAGCAAGGATTGGTTTAGCTTTACAGAGCTGGACTTCCAATGGGGTAAGTTTAACAAGGGCAGTATCCTGGCCTGGAAGATAGCGCCCTCCTTTGGCTACCGGCTCAGCTCTTTTGCATTAAGACCCGTAATATCTGTCCAGGGCGCTATTTCCAGTGGTGATGGTAATGCGAACGATAATAGCCTGCAGACATTTAGCCCGATCTATCCCAAGGCCATATTCTACGGGTACATCGACAATGCAGGATCTTCCAACCTGATTGTCATTCATCCCAAAGTGGAGCTTAGGATAACAATGCAGATTATCCTGACAGTAAACTATTACAGGTTCTGGCGAGAAAGCCTGCAGGATGGTCTCTACGCAGTTAACGGCGCCTTCCTGTTACCTGCGGCAGATGCCGGGAAACATGTTGGCGACATGTACGATTTATTTACGCAATACCAGGCAGGTAAGCACGTCAGCTTCCAATTCATTTCGGCCTACTATCGAAGAGGTAGCTACCTGAGGGGGAACAGCGATACAAAAAGCGATATCCTGTATTTCGGTTTGAGAACGGCAATCAATATTTAGTTCAACGCTTCAAAAACAAAATTCATGAAAAAGACATTTGGTATCATTGGTGCGGGAAATATCGGCCAGACCGTGGCCCGCCATTTAATAAAAGCCGGTCATCCGGTTATCCTGGCTAATAACAGCGGCCCCGATTCGTTGAAAGAGATCGTTCAGTCATTGGGCGCGGCTGCCAAAGCCGGCACCATCCAGGAGGCGGCCCAGGCCGATATTGTGTTGCTTTCGCTTCCCTGGTCGCAGGTACCGACACTCGCCGGTGTTACCGACTGGACAGGCCGTGTGGTTATAGATGCCACCAACCACTTCATCACCTATGCCCCGGAGTTTAAAGTAGAAGACCTGGGTGGTAAGGCATCCAGCGAGGTAGTAGCTTCACTGCTCCCGGGTGCCAGGATTGTAAAAGCCTTTAATACGATCTTTTACAAAACACTGGCCGAAGACCCGGCAGTGTCTGGAGGCAACCGGGTATTGTTTGTCTCCGGCAATGACCAGCCTGCTAAAAGTGAGGTAATGAGCGTTATCGAATCTTTGGGCTTTGCCCCGATCGACCTGGGCTCCCTTGGCGAAGGCAGCAAGCTACAACAGGCAAAGGGCGCGCTGGCTACCTTAAACCTGGTGAAATTCTAATAAGGTCGTTGCAAAAATCCGGGGACATTCTAACAGGATAAGCAGAAGAGGTCGCCAACAATGGCGGCCTTTTCTGCTTATCAGGATAAACCTTTTTTATTGGGCAACTACCTGCGTTTTCGCTACCACTGACTTCTTTGTTGCTGGCCTTTTCTTTACAGGTGCTTTTGGAGGATTTGGCTTAACGGCAAGGTCATTTTTACCCTTTGTCGTCTTGTTTGTGGGGATGGGATTCACAATTCCTTTCTTTGGTTTCTTTTCATCTGTTTTTATTCCTTCTGTAAAGAGCTTCACAGCTTTATTAATGCGGGAGTTAAATTTTTTCTCACCCAGAAGGTCCTTTAGCTTTCCGAGGGAATTTTCCAATTGGTAAGCAATCTCTTTTTGTAAAATCTTTTTTTCGGGGATTGCTTTTGTTTCTTTAGCCATGTAGTGCGGTTTTAAAAATTAACACAAAGGTAATCTTGTCTAAAGAATTCTAGTGTTAAGCTTTGTCCGGCACTAGTTATTTGTCCGAGAGCGTTTTGGCTACTTGTGCGATCACAGCAGCTACTTTCTCAGGCTGTGATATATAAACGGCATGACTGCCTTTGATCTCGGTAATCTTCGTGTTGGAACGTTTGTACATATTGCGCTGAATCTCCGGGTTGATGCTTTTGTCATCGGTGGCTACAATGCCATAAGTAGGTTTATTCCTCCAGGCTGCCTCTGTGATGGGGCTCACAAAACATTTACCGTTGAAGGCGCCTTGTGAGGCGTACATAAATTCGGCTTCCGTGCTGCTCAGGTCGCCACAAAAACCGGCATGGAATTTTGCTTTGTCGTAGTAAACGATGCCTTTCCCATCAGGAGGCAGCACACCATTTTCCGGGGCGGGTGGGGCAGTCTGGAACCATTTCAAGGCAGATTCACCGTTGTCGGGTTGAAAGGCCGCAATATAAACCAGCCCTGCAACCTTCGGATGATTACCAGCCTGTGTGATCACAACACCGCCCCAGGAATGACCGGCAAGTATAGTTGGACCGTCCTGTGCATCCAGCGCCAGATTAGTTGCTGCAACATCATCTTCTAGGGAAGTTAAAGGGTTTTGTACTATGGTTACGTGGTAACCCTGTTTCGTGAGGATCTCGTAGACGCCTTTGTAGCCGGAGCCGTCGGCGAAAGCGCCATGTACAAGCACTACATTTTTTACTGTTTGCGCATAGGTCTGTTCCACCGTGCCGGTTATAGCAGAAAGGGTAACAGTTGCAGCCAGGGCGCCGGTTTTCATTGAGTTCATTAAGGTTTGCATGTTCATTTTTTGTGGTGTTGAAGTTTTTGTTTGAATCAACGATACAAAGGTGCCCTGAAAAGCAGGCAATGTTTATGGGCACAATTCCCGATTAGTTGCTATTATTTCCCTTCTTTACGCTTAAAGGATGCTGCTGCCGTGAAATCGTTAAGGATTGCGTAGATATCGTCAAGTCTTACCACCTGGCTTGCCGGAACTTTGTATTATCAAAATGATACAAGATTATGAAAAAGACTATCCTGATTACCGGTGCTTCTTCCGGTATTGGCCGAGACGCCGCCAAACTGTTTCAGCAAAAAGGCTGGAATGTTATTGCTACTATGCGTTCACCCGAAAAGGAAGCGGAGCTGAATAAGCTGGCTGATGTACTGGTTGCCCGCCTTGATGTACAGAACCAGCAATCTATCGAGGATGCTGTTGCTGAAGGTATCGGCCGCTTTGGTCAGATAGATGCGCTCCTGAACAATGCGGGCTATGCCCTGATCGGTGTATTCGAATCAGCCACCAGCGTGCAGATCCGGCGTCAATTTGATGTCAATTTTTTCGGATTAATAGAAGTAACCCGCGCTGTGCTGCCACACTTGCGCGCGCAAGGTAGCGGCACCATTATCAATATCTCTTCGATGGGCGGGCAGGTTACATTTCCTTTTGGCGGCCTGTACCATAGCTCTAAATTTGCTGTGGAAGGGCTGTCAGAATCTTTGGCACATGAACTCCGGCCCTTAGGCATCGCTGTTAAACTGATCGAGCCGGGCAGTATCGCTACCAATTTCCGGGGTGCCGTGGATATGATCAAAAATGACATCCCCGCCTACGATCCTTTATTTGCCGGTTTCTATAGCAATTATGCTCAGGCTGCTGCACATTTATCCAAAGCTACTCCAGAAGAGGTTGCGCAAACAATTTATGAAGCGGCGACCGACGACAGCGACCGCTTGCGCTACGCAGTCGGTGCAGATGCTCATTTCTATATCGACACTAAGCACCAAAAGAGTGATCAGGAATATATGCGGCAAATGCGCAGTTATTTTGTCAAATAGCTTAATAGTAAATTTACATTTATGCCAGAGTCCTATTTAGCAATTGAATCCATTAGCGAGCTGCACAAGTTTTATGGCGTAGCTCAACCCAGGCATCCTTTAATTACGGTAATAGAGATGGGCAACAATCAGGTCGAACGTCCCAAAGCTGCTGTTACCTGCTGTCTTGGTTTTTACACGATTTTTTGTAAAAAATTCACTGGTTCCATCCAATACGGACATTCTTATTACGATTTCAGCGAAGGATCATTAATGTTCACGGCGCCCGGCCAGGTCGTCACTTCCAGCCCGGAACTGCATATCGAAGAAGGCTGGGGATTATTTTTCCATCCCGACCTGATCAATACCTGCGCACTTGGTCGCAAGATGGCCAGCTATACCTTTTTCAATTACGAGGCTAACGAAGCCTTGCACGTCTCTGAGGACGAGAAGCGTGTATTGACGGCATGTCTCTGTAACATCCGGAAAGAATATGAACAGAATATTGATAGACATACCAACGGTTTGATACAATCCAATATTGAACTATTGCTTAATTATTGCAGCCGTTTCTACGACCGCCAGTTCTATACCCGCGAGAAAGTAAATACTGATGTGGTACAACAATTTGAAAAATTGATCAAAGATTACTTTGCACCGGAAACGCTGATTGATATCGGCCTGCCCAATGTAGGCTACTTTGCTTCCCGGATGAACCTGTCGCCCAATTACCTATCTGATCTGTTGCAGCGTTTTACCGGTAAGACAACACTGGAGCATATTCATTTACAATTGGTGGATAAAGCTAGGTCGCTATTGTGGAGCACGCAAAAGCCAGTCAGCGAAATCGCCTATATGCTTGGCTTTGAGCACCCCTCGCATTTCAGCAGGCTGTTCAAGAGCAAGACAGGTCATTCCCCAAGCGGGTACCGGCATTCAAACTAAGCCTATCCGCTCATTTTGTGTTCCTGAAATCCGATGGCGCCGTACCGCTATTTTTCTTGAAAAAATTGGAGAAGTAGGAGACGTCTTCAAAGCCCAGTTCAAAAGTGATATGCTTTATCGATTTGTCAGTATAGCATAAAAGCCGTTTGGCTTCCACCATAACTCTTTCCTGGATGATTTGGGAAGGCGTCTTTTGTTTGAACAGCGCAAACAGATTAGATAGGGTCTTAGGTGATTTACAGAGTTGTCCTGCGTAAAAGCTGACGGAATGTTCTGATTTAAAATGAGCTTCTACCAGCAGATTGAATTTACGGATGATATGAAAACGGTCATCTTGCATTTTTTTGACAGGCATATAGCCTAACTTGGCCAGCTTGGTTACATAAATGATCAATCGTTTGAGCAGTACCAGCAGCATTTCGTTCTGGATATTGTCCGAGGTCTTGAATTCTTCTATAAAAACATCAGACAACAATTGTAACTTTTGTTGTGCCTGATCATTCAATTGAACAAACATATGGTCTGTGCTACTGAACAAAAAGCCGACGCAGCTTACCTCGCTGTCATGGTCGATGATACAATAAAACTCCCGGTTGAACTGCCAGGCCACGATACTCGCCGAATTTTCAAAGCTGAAGGACTGGTTGAACAGGAGTGTTAGCAGCGAATTGGCGGGAAAATCATATTCTGAGCCATCGATGGTGACAGTCTGTTTTTCTCCGGGGTTCCAGGCAATAGTAAAGTACTTATTAAACCTGTCCCTGCTAAAGAACAAGCGGTCGAACCCTGCCTCCTCTTTAAAAAGCAATAATTCGCCGCCGGTATTTTCCGCTCTTAGTGTAAGTTTCATGGTAGATCAAATGGTCAACCAAAATACGAAAGAAGTATTAAAATACAGATGCCCCGTTACCGGCTGCGGCAAACGGGGCATATGATTTGAAAATATGCTTATTATTCTGCTGAGGCTTCCTGTGCAGCTTTGACAATGACATCGGCGACGATCTCCGGTTGGGACATGAAAATCACATGGCTGCCTTTGACTTCGGTTACCACAGTATTGGACCGGCTATACATATTTCTCTGGATGTCGGGGTTGATGCTTTTATCCTCAGTAGCGACCAGGCCGTAAGTTGGTTTATGCCTCCAGGCGGCATCGGTAATAGGACTTACAAAGCCTTTGGCGTAGAATGCGCCTTGCGAGGCATACATAAAGGCTGCTTCACCGGCATCAATATCGGCACAAAAGCCCGCATGGTATTTGTCCTTATCGTAATAAACAATGCCTTTTTCGTCGGGAGACAAAACGCCGTTCTCAGGCGCCATAGGTGCTGTTTGCAGCCATTGTAAGGCCGATTCGCCATTGTCGGGCTGGAATGCGGCAATGTAAACCAGGGCCGCTACATTGGGATGGTTACCTGCTTCGGTAATCACTGCACCACCCCAGGAGTGGCCAGCAAGGATGGCCGGACCTCCGATTTTGTCCAATGCCACATGTGTTGCCAAAACATCGTCTTCGAGAGAAGTCAGGGGATTTTGTACAACCGAAACATTGTAGCCTTTTCGGGTTAATTCGTTGTAAAGCGCTTTGAAGCCGGAACCATCGGCGAAGGCGCCATGAACCAATACTACGTTTTTTACTTCCTGGTTTTTTGAATGATTTTCCATCTTGAATGATTTTAGAATTTTTGTTGTGATTTAATAATGCAAAGATGGGGGGAAGACCAGGGGTAAAGGGTGAGCCCTTTTCCCGATTAGTTGTGATTATTTCCCTTTTTGACCAAACCATTCGTTTGGTTATTAAAATTTACCTGCAGCCGGATTTGACTACATCATGTTTTAATAAAATATAGTATGTTCGATTAGGTTCCCGGAGCCTGGTTGTGAGCTACGGCATGCATGGGTAAAAGACCCACATTCCGCGGCTTTTTCAACAGACGAAGAAATTAAGGCCAACACATGAAGAGGCTACTCCGCCGATGCCTTATCCCTGGCTTGCAAGTTCGGTTGGTGTTTTCCCAAATTCCTTTTTAAAGGCAGCAGAAAAATGTGACAGTGCTTCGAAGCCCAGATCGAGGTAGATGTCGGACGGACGCTTATTTTTCCGGGTAATAAGGAAATACGCCTCCTGGAGTCTCTTCTTCACGAGCCAGCGGCCGGGCGTATCGTCAAATGTCTTCTTGAAATCCCTTTTGAATGCGGATAGGCTACGACCTGTAAGAAAAGCCAGCCGTTCAAGGCTGACGTTAAACTTGAAATTACGGTTCATAAACGCTTCGATGTTTATTTTCTGTGGCAGGTCGTCGGTAAAAAGGATGCCTGAAAGCTCCGGCTGTACTTCCAGCAGGATAATCAACAATTCTTCCCGCTTTACATCGGCAAAAGCGGCCCTGATGTCGCCACGGTGGTAATAAGGCAACAACGACTGCATATAGCCTGGCAGCAGATCATTTTCCGCTATTGGCACCAGGGTATCTGTTCCTTCAAATTTTGTGACCGGCAGCTTATGCCGTTCCCGAAACCGTCTCAGAAATGCATCGTCAAAAAAAACAAACACTTTTTCAAGCGCGCCGGCTACCTTTTCCTTGCTGTAGCGCGCCAGCCTGTTTTTTCTTGCAATACAGCAGCTGCCGGCCTGGAGTACAGTATGCCTGCTGCCGTCGTATATATTCATTCTCCCCTTTATGATATAGACGAGGGTATGATCGGCAATGAACTGTTCGGGTGAAATTTCGCTGCCGACGTACCGTATATGTGCTGTACAATCTTTCATTTTCACTATCTGAAGATATTGGCTAAAATACAATACACGAACTACTTCCGAAACCTCTGGCTCAGGTATTTTTTTGCTGAAAATATTCCTGTCCGCCAGCTATCGCCTTTACGAGTAAAGAACGTGTTTCTGCTACAACCAGATCCTGAAAGCTTGTATCGCGCGACAGCTCGGAGCCTTGCATTGGTCTTCCCTTTTCGTCGTAGTAGACCCCTGTCTGGCTTGGTTTGTCAACAAGAATGCCCGCGATCACTTTTGCCGATTTTTTGGGCGTGCTGCTGTATCTGGAGAAAGGCGGCAGCATGGCCATGATATGACCAAACATAAAACGGACAAAGGCATTTGTACTTTCGGCCCCAAGAGCAGTTCCGCGGGTTATACCAGGTTCAACAACATTGAAACGGAGCCTCGTGGTTTCCCGCGCCAAAGCCATCGCTGCCGCAAGGACGCACAACTTGGAAGTAGCGTAGGCGTCTATTCCGGCAATTTTGGACCCCCCCGGCTTCCACTCGCCCCTTGCACTCGCCTCGACAGATATAAATCTGGCGCCCTTTATCCCGACCATCTTTGCAGGTTTACGCTCAGGGTCTTCGACGGCGGAACCAACAAACACCAGGTTTGCTCCATCAGGAAGATGGGGCGCAAGCGCTTCGGTCAGTGCGAATGCACCAAGGTAATTTGTTGCAAACGTGAGATCAAATCCCTGGGCGCTTTTCGCCGCTTTTTGTGGCATGATCCCCGCGTTGTTAAGCAGTCCATGTACGGTAAGACCGAGGTGAGCGATTTGTTGCGCCGCGCGTTTCACCGCTGTGATGTCCGAAATATCACAAATTACCGAAACTGCTTTTTGTCCTGCATTTTCGATTGCTTTTTGGACGCGCTGCAGTTTTTCCGGATTCCGGCCAACCAGAATAACTGTTCCAAACTTGGCCAGTTCCAATGCCGTCTCATAACCTATTCCCGAAGTAGGCCCCGTAATTACGTATGCTTTTTTTGTTTCCATTAGCTGAGAATTTACACTGCAAAAATAAGCATGAGATATCCGCCCGGGTTTCTTTAAAAGGCCAATGTTTATGTCTTGAAAAGTCCAGAAATGGAGACCCTTCCTGAAGTATGCCCAAAGCGGATTACGGACCTGGCCAAATATCGCGTTACACAAGTGTCCCTGCGCAAACAGGTGCACCATTATCTGTCAACGCTCCGGTGGGTTCTCGTAAGGCGAATGATACTTGTATACCGTTGTCCTATTTATTGAGCAGCTTTATGGAAGCTTTGGTTTGCCAACAAAACTCCCTTCCCAAAGCAGGTATGAATAAAAAAAAGTTCGAACCCCTCTGACATAAAAAAAGGGAACGATCAAAATTGATCGCTCCCTGATCCCTCTCCGATAACCAGAGATTTACTTCTCAAATGTCTGGAACAATTTGGCGATGACCTTCCATTCACCGTTAACTTTGATTAGCGAATGATAATCCATGCCATCCTTATTGGCAGCATTTTTTTCGTACTCCACACGCACTAACGCTATATTTTCGGCCTTGTGCAGTATTTCGATGCGCGTATTTAGATGTGGTGCAGATCCATGCCTGGCAACGGAATCATATAAATTGGTAATGCTGCCTTCGACAAGATACTGGTCCCAGTATCCATACATAATCGCGTCCCTATGAAATGTTTTTTTCAGTTGTTCGATATTTCCATTTCTTAATCCTTCTGCATAGTTTTCCAATACCGATATGATTTCTTTGTCTTGAGTGTTTAACGATTCCATACTTTTTTGATTGATTGTTGTTATGCAAAAGTATTGGAGAGGCATATTCTTTGTTTTTCCAAAACGTCCAGATTATTTTTCCTTTTAGCTCAAATTGAAATGAGGCTCTGTCAGCTCCTATAGAACGAGGGGGCCTGTCCGTGGAAGTCCTTAAAAATTCTCGAAAAATGCGACATATTCTCGAAGCCTAAGGAGAAGCAGATATCCGATACCGGCAGTTGCGTTGCTTCTAGCATTTCTTTTGCTTTCTGCAAGCGTCTCTTTCGTATCCACGTAGCCGGAGGCATGTTATAAACCGCTTGAAAATCTCTTTTAAAGCTCGAAAGGCTTCTTCCAGACATATACGCAAGTTCTGCGATCGGTACAGGCGAGGTATAATATTCTTCCATGATATACTGAATTCCTGTTTGTACCGGCTGATGAAACTGCAACAGTTGCTGGTATAGAGCATGGTTGCCTATACCTAAGTGGTACAGCATTTCTTTCATCTTCAGGCTGAGCTGACCGGGGTAAACTTCAGCAGTGTTTTGGAAATAAGGGCGAAGCGATGACGCAAATGTGATCAGGCATTCCGTCATGGCATGTACGCCAGTCCTTATCTCGCCACTTGTTCCTTTTGGCGTTATCTTTTCGGTAGTTGCCAGAAATGATTTGATGAGGTCATCTTTTATGCTAAACATCAAGCCGTAGTAAATATGCTCGCCGTCTGAATCTCCCTTTTTTTCGTAGGGAACAACTGTTGCCTTTTTCAGCAAGGTCATTTCATTTTTTGCAATTGTATAGGTCTGTGCTCCCATCGTGAGCAACACGCTACCCTGTAGTACACAAAGCAATACATGTTCTTGCGGATACAGGATACCCCTTTCTCCGTTACGTTGAGTGCATTGCTCTATTACCGAACAGCCGTCAACAGTCAGACTATTTTCTGTGGCAGCACCGGTAAGCAACCGGCCGGGTACCTTAATCAATTTTTCCATCGTTCTGGCTGCGCAATTTTTAAAATTAGCATCAAAATGAAACCTGCTTCTCGGCATGCTGTTAACAAAAGTAGCTATTTAAAATTAGCGCTTTTGCTGGATAAGCTCAAAGCACGATTTGTTCCTGCAGGATCAAATATTGTATCTTGCGTCAACAGCTGGCAAATTATGTACGAAAAATTTATCTCCTATATCAACACGCACGCTACCACGCCGCTTAACGAACAAGAGGTGAGGCTTATAAAAAACATTTTTGAACCAAAAAGGATAAGGAAAAAGCAATATTTTTTGCAGGAAGGCGAGGTATGCAAGTACATGGGCTTTATCGTAAAAGGTGCAATGCGCATGTATAGTGTAGACGATAGGGGAGTAGAACACGTTCTTAGCTTGTTTGTTGAGAACTGGTGGGCAGGCGACCGTGAAAGTTTTACCATGCTTACCCCCTCCATCTATAACATCGATGCCTGGGAAGACACAGATATGCTTACCATTACCCATGCCAGATTGGTCGAGTTCAATTCGATCCCTGCCCTGCTCGAACTGAGCAGAAGGCTGGACCAAAATCATTCCTTCGCCAATATGAAAAGGCTCAACGCTTCCAATAGCCTTTCGCTCGAACAACGTTATGCCCACGTGGCCGAGAAGTATCCCGAATTCCTGCAACGCTTTCCACAGCATATCATAGCCTCTTACCTCGGCGTTGCCAAAGAAACCCTAAGCAGGGTGCGCAGTCAGGCCATAAAAAAGTAAAGAATCCCACCTTCTTTTCAGGAAGATGATGATAAATATCAACGTTTTTTTGAAACATTAATCATCGTTTTGAGCTCTCTCTTCATAGCAATTTTGTGTTGTCAATTCAATTACCGACATCCCAAAACTAAATGTTATGAAAAAGAAGATCACATCCACATTACAAGGCCATAAGACCAAGGTGGGCGAATACGAAATCCATCGCATGCTCCCCAACCAGCATGCCCAGGCCGTTGGGCCCTTTGTATTCCTTGACTATGTGCCACCTGTGCTACATGCCTCCAACGAGCCCCGCAAGGCTGTAAACGGAAGCGGTGCCCATCCGCACAGGGGCATCGCTACACTAACCTATGTACTAAACGGAGAAGCAGACCATTTTGACAGTAACGGCCATCACGCAAAAGTGTATTCGGGCGGGGCGCAATGGATGAAAGCCGGTACCGGCATTATACATGACGAGGTGATAAATCCCGATCCTCATACTGGCGATGGGCTTACGCACGGCTTCCAATTCTGGGTAAATCTGCCTGCAAAAAACAAGGTCGAAAAGCCAGACTACGTTCCCGTACAGGCCCGGGAAATCCCAGTAAAAAAACTGGACGATAATGCGGGATGGCTAAAAGCAGTTACCGGCACCTACGGGCAACAGTCCTCAACAATCCCGGTCTACCTGCAACAGTTCATTTATCACCTCCACCTCGAACCTGGAAAAACCTTCCAACTGCAGGATGAAGAAGGCCTGGAATACGCCTCTTTTTTGGTCAACGGCGCAAGGATCAACGGCACCACATTTGGCAAGGGCGAGCTCCTGCTTTTCGAAAAAAGTGCTGGTACCATCGAAAGCCAAAATCCTTCAGAACAACCTATTGATATCATTTTCTTTGGCGGTGCCACCTATACCGAGCCCTTTGTTGCGCAAGGCCCTTTCGTAATGAATACGCACGAAGAGATCGCCATAGCCTACACCGATTTCCACGATGGCAAATATGGTAAAATCAAATACGAAGAGCAGGCTTAAATATCATTCACATTAAAAAATCAAGACAATGAAAAAACTAATCGCTTTAATTATAGCAGTACTATTTATTGTTACTGCAAAGGCCCAAACTAACGATCCGTTTGTAGGTGCCGACATGATCGTATTCAATGCAAAAATTACCACACAAAGCCTGTCACAGCCAGAAGCGTCTGCACTGGCGGTAAAAAGAGGGAGGATTTATGCGGTAGGCACCGATTCCGAAATCCTTAGCCTCAAAGGCAACAGCACCAAACTGATAGATGCCGATGGCCGGCGGCTGATACCGGGCCTCAATGACGTGCATATCCATGTACTGAACGAAAGCAATTACAATTACAACCTAAGATGGGATGGCGTACCCACCCTGAAGCAAGCATTGGTAATGCTGAGTGAACAGGCAAAAAGAACACCCGCCGGACAATGGGTGAAGGTGATCGGAGGCTGGTCTCCCTACCAGTTTAAAGAAAACAGGCACCCGACCATTGAAGAGCTTAACAACGCAGTACCCGATAAGCCACTTATTGTACAATACGCCTATAACAGGGCTTTTTTAAATAAGCCGGCCATGAAGGCCATGGGTTTAGGTACTTCACGTTTTCCGATGATTCCCGGCACTGTACTCGAAAAAGACAAAAAAGAGCAATATACGGGCCTTGTGATTGGCTATGCTTTTGTTTTCCTGGCGTTGGAGAACATGG
Source organism: Taibaiella koreensis (assembly GCF_003545715.1). Lineage (GTDB taxonomy): Bacteria > Bacteroidota > Bacteroidia > Chitinophagales > Chitinophagaceae > Taibaiella > Taibaiella koreensis. The sequence continues at coordinate 266,399 of NZ_QVNU01000004.1, read as the reverse complement.
TGCCACAGCCTTCGCCTGAGGAGCAGATCAATTCGCTGGCCTACGTGATCAACGACCTTAACCGCTTCGGGATCACCTCGGTTAATGATGGCGGAAGCATAAAAGGCTATCCGGGAGCGCATATCCCGCTTGAGGCATTGATCCGGGACAACCGTCTGAACATTCGGTACCCTTTTATTGACCTGGGCGCTGGAAGTCCTGGTGCTGGCACCATGGTAGATGCAGATATCAGGGCCATCACAAAAGTAGCTCCGATCAGCCCCGGAGAAAATATCCATCCCACCATGGCGCACGGTCATGAGTATGAAGGTGCTGGCGAATTACTGCGGGTTGAATTGCATGATTATGAAAATTTTGATGAACCGGCGATCATTATCAATGCAGATACGATGCGACATTACATTGAAGAAGATGTGACCAAACTGGTAAAGAGAAGAATCCCTTTTAGGATGCATATGAGCTATAACGAAAACATCACACCATTTTTGGACGCTTTGGAGAAGGTAAATAGGCAAACCCCTCTTGATGGCATGCGTTGGAGCATAGAACATGCCGAGACCATTAGCCCCGAAAACATAGAAAGGGTTAAAAAGCTGGGAGGCGGTATTGCCTTGGATGATAAAATGGCCTTACATGGAGACGCTTTTATTAAAACCTATAGCAGGGAAAAGGCTTTGCAAACACCGCTCTTACGGCGCTTGGTAGATAGCGGTATTCCTTTGGCCATGACAACCGATGGTTTTAGAGCCTCCTCTTACAATCCTTGGGTTGGCATTAGCTGGACAATTACTGGCAAGTCTGTATCAGGTTCTGAAATACTGGCCAAAGACAACCGTTTAACCCGGGCAGAGGCATTAAAGTTATACACATTGGGCGCCGCCTGGTTCGAGCACAATGAGCATGAAAAAGGCAGAATTGCGCCCGGCAACCTGGCAGATTTTGCACTGCTCAGTGCAGATTATTTCATGGTACCGGATGATGAAATAAAAAACATCTCTTCCGTATTGACTGTTGTAGATGGACGGGTGGTATTTGGCACTGGCAAATACAACAACCTGGCGCTCCCACTTCCCAAAATAATTCCAGCATGGTCGCCAGTAAAGTATTTCGGTGGTTATTACAATATGAAGTAAGCAAAGCAATCATCTTTTATCAACTCATCAATTTAAAAAATATGAAAAAAGTATTTTTATTGCTGGTTGCCATTTCAATCAGTATCGCAACTAGCGCACAAACCAGATGGGCGGTAGATCCCTTGCACACTTTTGTCAGCTTCTCGGTAAGGCATATGGGAATTTCGTTTGTAGAGGGTTCATTTAAGAAATTTGATGGAACTGTTGTAGCCACCAAGCCGGATTTAACCGATGCAAGGATTAATTTCACGGTAGATGTCAATAGCATTTCTACCAATGTGGAGCAACGCGACACACACTTAAAGTCTGATGATTTCTTTAATGTGGCTACCTATCCCAATATGACTTTCGAAAGCCTATCCTTTAAAAAACGCAAAGGCAATGACTATGAACTTACCGGCAAACTAACCATCCGCGATGTTACCAGGGAGGTTACATTTAAGGTCACCTTTGGCGGTACGACCAAAGATCCTCAAGGAAATACCAGGGCAGGCTTCTCAGCATTTACTACGATCAACCGCCTAGATTACCATATAAAATATGATCCAACCGGAGGAGGCGTTGGCAAAGACGTCACGATAAGCTTAAACCTCGAATTTATACAGGCAAAATAACTAAAGAGCCGGCTTGCGGCAATTGAGTCGACGCAAGCCGGTTAAAAAGACAAGTGATTTTTCGAAAAATGTCAGTTAAGGTCATCAGGTAGCTAAGCCATACAGAAAGCAATATTTGAGCTTTTTAGAAAATAATCATTGCTGGTAATTTTAGACATTTGTCTTACAATTCATAAAAAATGGACTTACTGAAGTTGAGTACAGACTGGGCAAAGGCAGAATTGTTTTCTGCGAAAATAGTTTGGCTGTTTAGTGTAATCATATTGCTGAACGCCGCAGGTTTTAGTTATTGCGGAAAAACAGTATCAGCTAAAGCCTTCGTAATTCCACTATTTGTTTCAGCAGCATTTCTTATAGCTGTAGGTATTGGTTTGTATGCAGCCAATAAACCCCGCATTATCCAATTTGAAAAGCAGTATAGGGCCGATACAGACAGCTTTGTGAAAAATGAAATTGCCCGAACCACAAAATCCAAGAGAGAACTGGAGCAGGTGTTCAAAATACTGCCGGCCATTGTCATATTGGCTGCCATTCTTTTGCTGTTATTTCCTTCTGCCAGTTGGCGTGCCATAACGGTTACTACCATGCTAACGGCTGCTTTTTTGATGGCTGTTGATACGCATACAGAAGCCCGAAACAGGGCCTATCGGGAGCAATTGCTAAAATTCATACCGCAATGAAAAGCATACTTCCATCAAGCGACGATTCATTTGTGTATTCCTGTGCCTCTGAAGATAAATGGGGCTATGAGCAATTTATACCGGAGCATATCTTAGCCTATCAGGTATCTGGCGAAACCCATATTTTTCATCAGCAGGGCACTTTCGTTTTAAGAAAAAATCAAATACTCCTGGCTCGTAAAAACCAGTTTGCGAAAAGTTTAAAAATGCCTGCAACTGACCCTGAATATAAAGCAGTTTCCATTATCCTGAGATCGGAAGATTTAAGGAGGTTTGCTGCTGTCAATAATATCATTCCGGATAAAAGATATTCAGGAAAATACAACATGGTTTTAAAAGCCGATATGTACCTGAAAAGCTATTTTCAATCGTTGGTTCCGTTCCTCGAACAACCACAAAGAAGCAATAGGAAACTGGCGATTGCAAAAGTAAATGAAGCCATAGAGCTCCTACTGCATACACATCCGGACCTGAACGTTTTTCTGTTTGATTTTAACGAGCCGTATAAAATAAACCTGGAAACCTTTATGCTCAAACACTTTCGGTACAATGCCCCGATTGAAAGTTTCGCCAAACTAACAGGAAGAAGCCTCGCCGGTTTCAAAAGGGATTTTGTAAAGCAATTTAAAACCCCGCCAGCCAAATGGCTCAAAGAAAAACGTTTGGAAGAAGCCTTCTATCTTATTCACCGAAAGGATAAGAAACCTGCCGATATCTATCTTGATCTGGGCTTTGAAAATTTATCCCATTTCTATACTTGTTTCAAAAAAAAGTACGGCCTTACCCCTACTGAGAGTCTAATGATCAAAAAATAACAACAATGAACGACGAACAAAAAATGATCGAAGCGGATGATCGTCTTGCTATTCGTGAATTGGTGGACCGCTATGCCTATTGCGCCGACACAAGAGACGCGCAAGGTCAAATGGCGCTGTTTACAGAGGACACCCATTTTGTAGTATTTATGGATAGTAAATCTGATACGCCGACACAAGTCATCAATAAAAGAGCAAACCTATTCCCTGTATTCGACAATCTTAATACCTATAATGCCACCATGCACTTTAATGGGCAAAGCATGGTAACATTACGTGGCGATAATGCTACAGGTATTACTTACTGTATGGCACATCACTTATCTATAAAAGAGGGTGGGCAAAAATTGATGATAGCTACTATCCGTTACCATGATACGTTTACAAAAGAAAATGGCCAATGGCTCTTTTCTGAACGCAAGTTGCTCGTAGATTGGATTGAGAACCGATAAGTGCTTTGGCGAGGCTGAAATGAGTTGTACAGAGTTATTTTTAATTAGCAAATAGCCGCCGGCAGGAAGCTATGTAACCCCGTCCTTACTTGCCGGTTATCAATGTCGCGCTAGCTGGGGCCATTGCGAATTTTAAAAAAAATGAGGCCCAAGATCAATTTACCCGCTGTAATTATATTCCAGGCTATTGCGTTTAGCTTTCGCTGTTTCACCACCCGGAACTGATTTACTTAACTATAGATAACGGCCTTTATCAATGGCTCTTGGGGGCGCAGCATCGCAGCGAAAAATAGTAGTAATGAACGCAACAGATTATTATGCCGATAGCAGGATCAGGTTGTGGTTCTGACCCCGGTAATGATTGTAGTAAAGGATCTTTCTGGGATGGAAACGCTCCTTGTCCGGCGCCCTGTACCAGACGGCCCCGGGCAAGGACTTACCGTTAAGCAATTGACAGAGCAGCCACAGCGCAAAGCCGCCGGAAGTTTCGTACTCGCCGCAAAGATGCTTGAAAGCCAGTACCGGCGGGGTTCCGGGAATGCTTTGCTGCAATGCCTCATAATAGGGCTCATCCCTGCTGTCGCCGTTAAAGCCCAGCACCAGCATATCAATATCTCCTGGCTGCCAGCCGTTACGGACAATCAGTTCCGTTGCTACCTGCCCAATGGCAGCTACCGGTGTTTTGTAAGTTGTCTGCAGCGCATGTATGCCGGTGATAGCGCCGTCGTGGCTATTGCTGAGCATAAAGAAGGCTGCACCTTCCCCGGCCAGGGTGCCGGGACTATCGGCTTGCTGCCACAACGATTGTCCGGGATCCCGTTCCTTTTTCCAATAACCGACCTTGCTTTTAACGAGAAAGTATTCGGGGGTGATCTCATCAAAGCAGCCGACCAGGTAATGTTGCGTCGCCGCCACTGTATTCAGCTTCAGCTGGGCATCGTAAAGAGCCGTTTCAAAGGAGCTGCCACGATGCACATAAGTCTGATTGTAGCCTGTGGCCCTGGTTTGCAAGGCAATGGCGCCATTGACAGCATTATAGGTGGACAGGATAAATGGGGTAGGATTGAGTGATCCTTCCTGGTATTGGGCCAGCTCTTTTACAAACTTTTCCGTGTCGGTCATGCTGCCTTTGCCGGTACCGGTGATGATGCCGTCGGGACATTCGCAGCCTGAACGGCGCAGGCAATCCATGCCGGTGTAGACTCCCATACGCAATACACGGCTCATACGACGGAGCTGCATCGCCGGGATGACCGCAGTATAGTCGGGCTCGATTACTTGCAGCTTACCATCGGTATCTGCTACCAGGGGATCGAGCAGGCGCCCCTCAGCTTGGTGCTGCGGGGTAATGGCACTCGTATGGGTAATGTAAATCGGTTTCAACAACAGCAAGTTTAGGGCTCGTTTGCCACAAGGACAATATGCGACCGCATTAGCCGCAAAGAAACTCTTTTTTGGACAATGCCGGCGGCGTGAAGGCTATTTTTTTGCGAGGATATCGTTAATGATCAGATTAGCATGTACCCTGGAATTCTCGATAAACCATTTGTGGGTCTCTAGTCCGCCGCATACCACGCCGGCAAGGTACAGGCCCGGCACATTAGTCTCCATGGTCAGTGGATCGTGCTGTGGCCTTTTCAGCCCGTCATCGGAAAGCTGCACGCCGCAACGCTCCAGCCATTGGTTATCGGGACAATAGCCGGTAAGGGCCAGCACCACATCATTCTCCAGCGTCAGCGGCCCATCGGGTGTTTGTACATCGATCTCCAGCTCCCTGATAGCGGTTACCGATGAGCTGAAATAGGCCTTGATGCTGCCTTCGGCGATGCGGTTCTCAATATCGGGCTTTACCCAGTATTTTACTCTTGCGCCTATGGCTTCGCCGCGCACCACCATGGTAACCTCGGCACCTTTGCGCCATAATTCCAGTGCGGCATCTACGGCCGAATTGCTCGCGCCGATCACCGTCACTTTCCGGAAGGCATAAGGATGCGGCTCTTTGTAATAATGCTGTACTTTGGGCAACGCTTCACCGGGCACATTCAAGGTGATGGGAATATCGTAAAAGCCGGTAGCAATGATCACCTTCCGCGCCTGGTAGCTTCCTTTGGCCGTTTGTACTACAAAATGGTCCTCTCCTTTTTCGACCGTTGTTACATTTTCATAAAGATGAATATTAAGGTCGAACCTGCGGGTTACGCTGCGGTAATACTCTAGCGCTTCCTGCCGGCCGGGCTTGGGTGCAATGCATTGAAAGGGAATATTACCGATCTCCAGCCGCTCAGCCGTAGAGAAAAATGTCATGTAAAGCGGGTAATGATAGATGCTGTTGACCAGGGCGCCTTTTTCCAGAATGAGGTAGGAAAGGGATTGTTCCCGGGCGGCTATGCCGCAAGCCAGACCTATGGGGCCGCCACCGATAATAAGAATATCCAGCATGTTGGGTATTAAGTATTGAGTATTGGGTATTGAGATTTGGATTTTGTGTATTGGGTTTTCTTCTAACCGCAAAGGTCGCTAAGCAGGCGCAAAGTGACGCAGAGGTGCAGGGATTTGGGTATTAGGTATTAGGTATTAGGTATTAGGTATTAGGTATTAGGTATTAGGTAACTGGGTTCTTGATACTTGGTTCTTGGCTCCTGCTACTTGGCTCTTGATACTTGATACCTGATACTTCTGTACGCCAAAAACCAACAATCTAATGTCTAACATCTAACATCTAATGATCCAAAGATCAGCGATACGTTGTTGCCGCCAAAACCGAAGGAATTGGCCAGGGCATAATGGACGGGCGTATCGCGGCGCAAGGTCTTTTGCGGTACGATGCCAATCTCTTCCATAGGCGTTTCAAAGCGCAGGTTAGGCGGTATAAATGATCCTTGTATGGCCAGGCAGCATACGATCGCGCCAACGGCGCCGCTGGCGGCCAGGGTATGCCCGGTAAAGGCCTTGGTAGAGCTGAAGTAGGGGCAGTTTCTCCTGCCAAACAGGCGCTCGATAGCCGTACCTTCGGAAAGATCGTTGCCCAGCGTTGCCGTACCATGCGCATTGATATAGTCAATAGCTTCTTTATCCAGTCCGGCCACGGCAAGGGCTTCCTGCATGGTCAATAAGGCCCCGGCGCCATCGGGAGATGGGGCAGTCGGATGATGGGCTTCGTTGGTATTGCCATAGCCCGCCAAGGTAGTCACCGGTGTGGCGCCCCTTTCGCGGGCCGAAGCTTCCGATTCCAATATAAGGTAGGCAGCGCCTTCTCCCAGGTTAAGACCGTTGCGGTGCTGGTCAAAAGGCCTGGTGGGCTGCTTGTCTACATTCTTGAGCGCATTGAAGCCGTTAAGGGTGAATCGTGTAAGCGCGTCGGTGCCACCACAGATCGCAATGTCGGCCTCACCATTCTCAATCATACGCGCGCCCAGTTGCAGAGCATTGGCCGACGACGAGCAGGCCGTGCTGATGGTGCATTGAAAGCCGGTGAGGTCAAAGTAATCGGCTATGCGTTGTGTGCAGTCGGCACAATCGAGTGAATCGATATAGCTGAGAAAATCGCCTTCGGTAGCAGCGGAGATCATATCGCCATAGAAGTTCTCCACATCGCTCATGCCGCCTACAGTGGTAGCGTTGATGAAAGCGATCCTTTTCTGCAGGCGTTGCTGTGCCGGTAAACCTTGCAGCGCCTCCCGCACGGCAAGGATGCCCAGGAGTGTCGTGCGGCTGAACCCTTCGGCGGGCAATCCCAGCATGGCGGCCAGTTGCCCGTTGGTTTTCCGTATCTCGCCCACTACCATTTCTTCCCGGTGGCGGGTTTGCAGAATCTCAGGGGCGCATAGCGCCTGCCTTTCTTCCAGGATTGCCTGCAGGTTTTCCGGAACGGTATCGCCCAGATTGGTGATCATGCCTGTGCCGGTGATCAGGACCATTATAGCGGTAGCGGGAATAGGGGTCAAAAATGAGGCTGTTCAAAAGGGCCGGTTCCCGTCTATCGGATCGCCGGTGCTTCCAAACAGCCTGTATAAGATCGTTTTCCTGATCAGAATTTCCGGTTGGCCTGGATATAGTCGGCCATCGTTTGCACAGAGGCGAGAATATTGCGGCCTTCACGGGCATCTTCAATCTTGATGCCGTAATTGCGTTCGAGCAATACCATCAGTTCGAGAGAATCGATACTATCGAGCCCGAGTCCGTCGCCAAACAGCGGTGCGTTATCATCAATATCTTCAGGCTTCATACCCTGAAGATTCAGCGATTCAATAATCTGTTGCTTTAAAGTTACTTTCAGATCTTCCATGTAAGCTATAGTGAAAGCCGCAAAGGTAATCCAAAAAATGAATTATTAAAAGCAGCTATGTGGAATACGTGTTTCAACGGAAACCTTATTTACCCGGTCTTGGATCGTAAAGGGTGGGCTGTAGCGGGTTGTTTTTCCGCCAGTTTTCGAAAGCACTGTATTCCTTACTGTTTACCTTTACCCAAAGAGAAAACTCCTGCGAGTTGTCCACGGCGCCGAACAGCCACTGGTTATAGGCGTCATAGACGCCATCGCGGAGCATTTTGTCCTGGTACGACATCAGGGTGAAAGGGTAGTTGATGCTGTAATCCTTACTGTAAGCCAGCATGAAGCGGCTGCGCAGCATGATCAGGTTCTCGGTATTGAGTCCTTCGCTGATCGCCGGTGCCCCCTGCAGCATCAGTTTTTTGAAGATATCGGCAAAACTCCGGGTCCTGGTCTCTCCTTTGCTGGCTGCTTTAAAACCTGGCAGTGCCTCGTCTTTGCCGGGGGAGAACAGTTTGCGATAAGCGTCGATCATCATCTTTTTGGTCTCCGTAGTTCTTGGCGAGGCAGGGTCAAGGTTTACGTAGATCTCTCCGTAGATCAGTGCCCATACCGCATCATCGTTCTGGTAATAGATCCGGGCGGCATTATAATAATTCACAGGATAGGAGGGCTCGGCCTTGATGCCCGCGTTATACGCTTCAAGCGCATCTTTGGTGCTTTTATCCGAGTTGAGAATATTGCCTTTACTATTGTAAAGCAGGCCCGAATTGCTGTATTTGGCAATGCCTTCATTCAGCAGCCGTTTAGCTTTGCCTGTGTTGCCCAGGGCATTTTCTACGGCACTGGCCACCTGGTAGGTCTGCTCATCGGCCGCTTCGGACGAAACCACGGGATCGATGATCTCTTTGGCCTTCTTGGTGTCGCCCGACAGCAGGTAGGTATACGCCAGGTCGCGGCGCAGCGATACTTCCGAAGGCGCCTGGCGTATAGCCTGGCTGAACATCATAATGGCATTGGCATAGTCGCCGCGGCCAAGATAAGCATGGGCGCTTTCCTGCATGCGCCGTACATCGGCGCTCATGTCTTCCTGTGCCAGTACGGGTAAGCTGCTCAACAGGAGCAGGGCAATATTAAGGATATGGCGTTTTTTGAGCATTTGTCGTTGAAAATGATAAACGGGATAGCGGCAAAAATAAGGCATGCCGGACCAAAGTGCCACTCTTTTTTGGCGGAAACATCGCATAGCCTAGAGCATGGGGTGCCGCCTGAATTCTTTTTGCCGGTCAAACAGGTAACGGTAGGTGCTGAGCCGGCGGGTAATATGGGCGCCGAGATTGTGGGCGATATTGATCATTTTGGGATTGAAGTCGCCGATCCATTGCATTTCATAATGCCTGAAAGGTGTTTTGAAGCAAATCACTTTAGAACCTTCCAGGATAAGGTAGGCATCCATGCCTCTGCCCTGCCATCCGGGTACCACGCCGAAAAGGATACCCAGGAAATGCTCATTTTTACCAAAACGCTGCAGCCAGAGGAATTTGAGCTTCTGTAGCAGCCCGAACTTGCCGTTCATATGCTTGAAGTATTGGTTGAGATCGGGAAGGTTGAGCCAGCAGGCTACAGGTTCCTCTTTATGGTAAACGAACCAGCTTAGCCTTTCGTCCATCACCGGCTTCATGGTGCGGAACATCGCGATCACCTGGCGCTCGTCCAGCGTTTTGCCGCCGCCGTGGCTGGCCCAGGCTTTGTTATAGACCGTTGTGAAATCGCGGGCATATTTTTCGAGATGCTTTTTGCGTATGGGTTCCGCATGCAGGTCCTTATTCCGCAACAGCTCTTCGTGCCGGGTATAAAATTTATCCTGGAATTCGTAGATGGCTTCCATGCCAAAGCACTCCTGATTGAAATATACCTGGAAACCATAGTGTTCAAACAGCTCCTTATAATAAGGCGGATTGTAGTTCATGCAGTACAGGGGTTCGTGGAAACCTTCTACCAGCAGTCCCCACCAGCGCTCCCGCTCGCCAAAATTGATCGGCCCGTCCATCGCTTCCATACCCTGGGCCTGCAGCCAATCGCGGCAATGGTCCAGCATGAAGCTGGCTGCTGCCTGGTCGTTGATGCATTCAAAAAAGCCTACGCCGCCGGTGGGCTGCTCCTGCTTGTATTTTTTATTGATAAAGGCAGCAATGCGCCCGATCACCTCCTGCTGCCCGTTCAGGAGCAGCCAACGCTTGCAGGACCCATGTTTGAAAAATTTATTCTTTTCCGGATCAAAAACGGCTTCGATATCTTTATCCAAGGGACGGATCCAGTTGGCGTCATCTTTATAGATCTTAAGTGGAAGCTCCAGGAATTGTTTGCTGTGCTGTGCGTTGCTGACTTCTGTTAGCTGGAAATTCATGAGGCAAATGTAAAAATTTTCGCCTAACCCTACAGGGGTTTTAAACCCTTACAGGGTTAGAGGGCGCCTTTAAGAAATGACACAAAGCTTACAATTATCATTTGCTGGAAAGGGACCGGTAACAGGTCCCGTTTTTTGACACGGAGCAGACAGTGTTTTCCCGATTTTGAAAGTATTTTTCCCGATTTTGAAAACCCGTGGCTGCGCCCGGTTCTAATTTTGCAGCGAAGAAAGCAATCAGGCATATCCCTCCTGAAGATCAAAGCCCTATCCCTTGCGTTTTTATCACATCTCCCTTTTGCAAAACAGTATAGACAAATGAACAAAATCTTTATGATTTTTGGCCTGTTGGGCGCCAGCGCTGCCGCTTATGCCCAGACAGGAATTCTCAAAGGACGCATCCTTAATGCAGATGGCGCACCGGCGGCGCAAGTGACGCTGCGTCTGGATCACCATAATGAAGAAATCTCAACAGACGAGCAGGGCCGCTTCACTATGGAGGCCGACGCGGGCAAGCACAAGCTCTATGTACATGCCGTAGGCGCACAAAGCAGATCGGTCGAGTTTACGATCAGCGACGAACAAACGCTTATGCTTGATGATATCCAGCTAAAAAAAGGCAATACCGACCTGGACGAAGTGGTTATCGGCGCCAACCGCCAGTCTTATACTGCCGACAAAACATCCAACAGCCTGAAGCTGCAGACCCCCTTGCTGGAAATACCTCAGAATATACAGGTCGTTACCGGCAAGGTGTTGGCCGATCAACAGGTAACCAGTATGAGCGATGGCGTACTGCGTAATGTAAGCGGCGCCAACCGCCAGGAACACTGGGGCGATCTTTATACGAATATTACCATGCGTGGGTCGCAGATACAGGCCTTCCGTAATGGTTTCAACGTGGTGAATTCTTTCTGGGGGCCGCTTACAGAAGATCTGAGCATGGTAGATCATATCGAATTTGTAAAAGGCCCGGCAGGCTTTATGCTGGCCAATGGCGACCCTTCCGGCTTGTACAATGTGGTAACCAAAAAGCCTACGGGCGAAACCAAAGGAGAAGCCAGCCTGATGATGGGCAGCTACGACTTCTACCGGGCTTCGCTTGATCTCGACGGCAAGTTGAGTAAAGATGGTAAGCTGCTGTTCCGCCTCAACCTGGCCGGTCAGAAGAAAGGTTCTTTCCGGCCCAATGAATTCAACGACCGCTATACGGTGGCGCCGGTAATCTCTTACCAGATCAGCGACCGTACCCGCCTTACCGCCGAGTATACGTATCAGCGCGCCAATATGACCGACGTAGGCTCCTACTACGTCTTCTCTACGGAAGGATATGCTACGCTGCCCCGCAACTTTACTGCTGTACCACCCGGCCTGGCGCCCACCAATATCAACGATCACAGCCTCTACCTTACGCTCAACCACCGGCTGAGCGACGACTGGAAACTGACCGTACAGGCCGCCTATTTTAATTACAACCAGACCGGTTCGAGCATGTGGCCGGCCGATGTATTGCCCGGTGGCAAAATGATACGCTCCGTTGGTATATGGGATGCCAAAAGCCAAATGACCCTGGGACAAGCTTTCCTTAACGGCAAAGTACAAACGGGTGCTGTAACGCATCGTATCCTGGCCGGCCTGGATGTAGGCACCAAAAATTATTTAGCCGACTGGTCGCGTTCTTATCCACTCGATTCGGCCGGAGCGCCATTCGATACCAAAAACCCGGTATACGGCGTTCCCGATCTCGGCTATCCCAAGTTTGACAGAACCCTTAGCCTCGATCAGCGGGCGACAGCCGGTGGCGGTATTATCGATCAGCACTACACAGGTATCTATGTACAGGACGAGCTGGGTTTCTTTAATGATCGTCTACGGCTTACCCTGGCAGCACGTTATACCACCGTAACCCAGTCGGCTTATGGTGCGGCAGGGGAGAGCGCTAACCGCTTTACACCCCGTGCCGGGCTCAGCTATTCTATCGACAGGAACACAGCGGTGTATGCCCTGTACGATCAGGCCTTCGTACCACAATCGGGCATACTGGTGGGCGGCAAAGCGGCTAGTCCGATTACCGGTAGTAACATCGAGGCAGGCGTAAAGCGGGACTGGTTCGATGGGAAGTGGAACACCACTTTGTCGGTATACCGTATCATGAAAGATCATGAGATTACCGGTATTCCCAACTCGCAGTTCAGCATGGAGATAGGCCAGAAGCTGGCCCAGGGTGTGGAGTTTGACCTGAGAGGCACTATTTTCCCGGGCTTCAGCGTTATCGCCAACTATGCCTATACCGATGCCAAAGTGAATAAGGTGAATGCCGGCGTAGGGGAGAGCATTGCCTACGAAGGACAACGTGTAGCGGGCTCCAACCGCCACACGGTCAACACCTGGCTGAGCTACAAAGTGCAAAGCGGTGTGCTGGAAGGCCTGGGTATCTCCGGAGGCTTTACCTGGCTTGGCGACAGGGCTACCGGATCTTACAGCAAAACGGAACCGGAGCAGAACCTGCCCGACTACTTTAAGCTCGACGGCGGTTTGTTTTACGAGGCGGGTAAGATCAGGCTCACATTGAATGTGTTTAATATATTGGATACCTATCTTTACAGCGGCGCTTACTACAGCAATTATTTCAGCAACCCCGCTTATTCCTGGCAAGCTGAGGCGGGCCGTAACTGGCGCCTGGGCGTGAGCTACCGCTTTTAGGCAATCTATTGGTGACGATCATATGGGAAGGCAAGGCCGGCGGCCTGCCGGATTGTCTTCCCCCCTTAAATGCTGCAAATGCAGGCCATACAGAATATGAAACAGGCGGACAAGACAGGTAAAAAGAAAAAAGGAGGACCTACGCCATTCAGAAAGGCGGTAGGCAAAGTACATCTGTGGCTGGGCCTGGCTTCAGGGCTTATCGTTTGTTTCCTGGGTATTACCGGCTGTATGCTTGCTTTTGAACGGGAAATTGAAAATGCTACGCAAAGCTTTCGCTTTGTGAAGGAACAACCAAAGCAGCAGTTGCCACCCTCCCGGCTGGAAGCGATTGCTCGCGGCCAGCTGCCAGGCAAAAAGCTACATAGCCTGGCTTATGAGCCCGGGCATTCTGTTATTGCCTCCTTTTACAACGGTGACCCGGAATATTACTACCTGGTGTTCATCGATCCTTATACCGGCAAGGTGCTGCATACCCGCGATATGGACAGCGACTTTTTCCGCGTGGTCATTAGCGGACATTTTTATCTTTGGCTGCCGCCGAAAATAGGACAACCGATCGTTGCCTCTGCTACACTCATATTTGTAGTTCTGCTGGTCACCGGAATCATTCTTTGGTGGCCCAGGAATAAGGCTGCCCGCAAACAGCGTTTCACCGTTAAGCTCAATGCCAAATGGCGGCGAAAGAATTATGACCTGCACAATGTGCTGGGTTTTTACATGAGCTGGATCATCATCTTCATCGCATTCACCGGTTTGGTATGGGGCTTCGAATGGTTTGCCAAAACAGTCTTCTGGACCACCTCGGGTGGAAAAGCTCTGACAGAGTTCAATGCACCATTATCGGACACGACCGCTATGGCGCAACGCGGCGATCAACCGGCGGCCGACGTCCTGTGGCAGCGCATGCGGCAGGAAAACCCCGGCTACCGCGGTGTAATGGAGGTTCATATACCCGAAGAGCGGAGCGCTGCGCTGGAAATAGCCCTTAATCCCGACGGTGGCACTTACTGGAAGGCCGACTACCGCTTCTTTGACCAGTACACCCTTAAAGAAATGCCGGTGCGGCATACTTATGGCAAATTGAGCCAGACCACCATGGCCGAAAAGATACAGCGTATGAACTACGACATACACGTAGGTGCTGTCGCCGGCATTGCCGGCAAAATACTGGCCTTCTTCGCCAGCCTTATTTGTGCCAGCATGCCCGTTACGGGTTTCCTCATCTGGTGGGGACGCAAAAACAAAAGCAAAAAAGAGAAAGCAACAGCGGCTAAGCCTGCTTCACGCAAGGCGGCTGTGGCCTAAGACCTGCCAGGTCCTGCAGCGGCAGCTGTTACGCCTTTGAACGAAGGAAACAGGATGCCTATGCTCAATCCCGTATAGCGCAGGCGTACCGCCGGCCGGTTGTTGGGTTCCTTAAGGTAAACGCTATAGAGGCTTTGCTCATGGAACACACGCAGCATTAGCCGGGAGCGGAAAATATAGCTTACCTGCAGTCTGAGCCCCGCATCGAAAATGCTCATGGTGCCTTCATAGGTATTTTTCGTTTGCATCAAGCCTTTGAATACCTGGTTGTTCCGGAACCATCCTTCGTATGCCGCGCCCCGCCATACCTGGCGGGTGAAATAGTCGTTGCTGCCGTTGAGCAGGATGGCGTAGTTCATGCCACCGCCAAGCAACAGTTTATGTTGCCCGCATTGCAGCAGGGTATAGTTAAGTTGGATGGGGAGCGTGAGGTAGTTGAGCTGGTAATGAGTATCAAATAACACCTGGCTGGTATAGTTGCCGTCGTGTACCACAAACTCGTCTATACCGCGGAAACCTTTCCTGCTGTAAAGTAAGCCGGGTTCCAGCGTCAGGCGCTGACTGAGCGGTATAAGAACGGAAAGGCCGGCGGTAGGTGTGATCCGCGGACTGATGTCGACACGATAATGGTTTTCCGGCTTGTCGATACGGCTATTGACAGAGCCGTAGGCGGTACCGGCACCGGCCTGGAACAGCCAGCTGACCCGGGCTGAGGCGGAGAAGGTCGTAAGCCAGCAGAAGAGTAACAGCGAAAATTCCAGGCGCATCACTGGAAAACGGTGTGCCTGTCCGGGATATTTTGCAAAGCGGAACATAATTTAGCGAAGGCTGAGAAAGGCCTTACCCAGGTAGTGGATAAGATCGCCTGCCAGTAATGCTTCTTCCGATAACTCTTTTGCGGCTATATCACCGGCGAGGCCATGCAGGAACACACCGAGCAGCGCCGCGTCCCTTGTGGGATAACCCTGGGCCAGTAAACCGGTAAGGATACCTGTAAGCACATCGCCGCTGCCACCGGTGGCCATGCCCGGGTTGCCGGTCGTATTGTACCAGCACTCCCCATTAGGCAGTAATACAGCTGTATGGTGTCCTTTGAGTACGATGCAAAGATTATATTTCATAGCCTTGGCTCTGCCCAGCTCTACCTGGAACATACTGTCGCGGGTGGACCCAAAGAGCCGGGTGAACTCTTTGGGATGTGGCGTAAGAATGGAAGCGGCGGTGAGCAGGTGAAGTTGCTCCTCTTTTCCCGACAGGATATTCAGACCGTCGGCATCCAGTACCAGGGGCTTATCGTATTGTTCCAGGAAAGCCAGCAATGCCTTAGCTGTCTCCGGTTCTTGTCCCATCCCTGGTCCGATCCCGATAGCGGTAGCCTGGTTGGTATTCCCGATATGCACTATGTGCTTTTCGCCGTCAGGCAGGAACATAGCTTCGGGATGTGTGGCTTGCAAAATGTCGCAGCCGCAGGAAGGCGCCTGTGTATACACCAGGCCGGCGCCGCTACGCAGGGCAGCGCCTGTGCTCAGGGCAATAGCGCCCATTTTACCATAACTGCCGCCTACCAGCATAGCACGGCCGTAGGTGCCTTTGTGCCCTGAAGCCTGACGCGGACGATACAGGGATCGCGCCGTCTCAGGGTCGATAGTATGGTATTGGGAATGCGTCGCTTCCTGCCAGGTACGGCTTAGGCCGATATCGAGCACATGTACAGCGCCTGTAAAAGGGATTGCTTCCGGGTGCAGGAAGCTGCGTTTCCGGAATTGAAAACTCAGGGTATGTTGCGCCCTGAGTACGGCTGCATCGGGTAGGGACAGACTGTCGGCAGGCAGGCCGCTGGGAATGTCGATGGCGATCTTCTCATTGGGGAGCTCGTTGAGCTCCCGTACAAATGCCGCCGGCCAATCTTCGAGCGGCCGGTTGAGTCCGGCGCCGAACAAGGCATCGACGATAAGGATATGCGCAGGCAGCCCGGTCACAAACATACCCTGTTCGAGTATCTGCACTTCGTCGGGCGCCAGCTGATGCAGCAGGGTGAAGTTGTGGGTCGCATCGGGGCTGAACTGTTCCATATGCTTCAACACTACCGCACGGGCCGAAAAGCCTTCCTGTAGCAATATGCGGGTAAGCGCCAGGCCATCGCCGCCATTGTTGCCCATGCCACAAATAACCAGGACCGGTGTATCGCGGCTATACCGCGCAGCGATCCATCGGTAGCAGCTGCCTGCAGCACGCTCCATGAGTGCTGCAGAACTGATCCCTTCCTGCCTGATGGTAAAGGCATCGCCTTCCTTTATCTGCTGCGCGCTGAAAATTTTCATAGGTCCGGGTTAAAAAAAAGTGACTATATGCAAGTTGGGACAATTCTTTATAAGAAAGGCACACCGATGAAGTGCGCTTAGCTTTTTATCGCTTATTTTCTATTTGTTGACATATCTCGTTATAAGTCTCTCTAAGCTCCAAACCAGTTGCTCCGAATACTTCTCTGCCAACAGGTGTAAAATTTATCCTTGCGGTAAGACCATTGTTACCATTGGCAGTAATGGATGCTATGAGACTAGTATTTATTAAGAAGCCACCATTATTATATCTAATATCAGTAACCTCAATGAATTGTTGCATATAGTTATATTTCTTGTGCGAAAAAGTTACTGTTATAAATTGGAGGTATTATCGTTGTACAATTCTTCTTGTTCTGGTCCTTGGGTATGGTTAAGAATTTTTGGCACTATATGTGATTTGTATAGTCGCCTTGAAAAAATGCGGAACGACTGTTCCGCATTTTTGCTCCTTAATTAAATACTGCGAGATAAGGATTGTTCTTGCCTTTTTGCAGCAAAATATATTTGTCATTGAGCAGATGGCTTTCTTCAAGCCTCGCCTCTATACCCGATACTTTGACCTTATTGATGCTGAGCCCGCCATTTTGAATCATTTTACGCGCCTCGCCTTTCGAAGAGAAGATACCACTTTCGGAAAGAAAAGAGATCAGGTCCAGGCCTTCTTTCAACAAAGAACGGTCTGCTTCGACCTGGGGAACACCATCCATCACCATCAGAAAATCTTCCTGGTTCAGCTGGGCCAGCTGTTCAACAGCTGATTTATTGAACAATATGCCGGTAGCCTGTTTGGCAAACTGAAAGTCTTCTTCACTGTGTACCATACGGGTTATTTCCTCAGCCAATTTGTGCTGCAGTATCCGCCGGCTAGGATCTTTATCGTGCTCTTGTTCCAGGACCAGTATCTCCTCTATCGGAAGGAAGGTGAAGATCCTGATGAGATTTTTGGCATCCTCATCAGCTACCCTGCACCAGTATTGGTAAAAGCGGAAGGGCGATGTCTTTTCCCGGTCGAGCCAGATATTGCCGGATTCTGTTTTCCCGAATTTACCACCATCGGCTTTCTTGAGCAGGGGACAGGTAAATGCGAAGGCATCACTGCCACCCTTACGACGGATGAGCTCGGTACCGGTCACGATATTGCCCCACTGGTCGGCGCCGCCGAACTGCAGCTTGATATTACGCTCCTTATTCAGGTAATAAAAATCGTAGCCCTGGATGAGCTGATAGCTGAACTCGGTAAAAGACAGGCCAAATTCCAGCCGTTTCTGCACCGAATCCTTGGCCAGCATATAATTGATGCTGATGTGCTTGCCGATGTCGCGTATGAAATCCAGGAAAGTATAGTCTTTGAGCCAGTCATAGTTATTGACCAGCTCGGCTTTATTGGGCAGGCTTTCGTCGAAATCCAGGAATT
The DNA here is from genome assembly GCF_003545715.1 of Taibaiella koreensis. Classification (GTDB taxonomy): domain Bacteria; phylum Bacteroidota; class Bacteroidia; order Chitinophagales; family Chitinophagaceae; genus Taibaiella; species Taibaiella koreensis. The sequence goes on along the minus strand of NZ_QVNU01000004.1, from coordinate 248,261 downwards.
TTTCCAGTTGTTTGCTGATACCGGCAATGTTACGTTGCAATGTTTCATCATCGAGCAGGTTCCGTTCCGCCGACTTGCCTGTGGGGTCTCCGATCATACCGGTGGCGCCTCCGATAAGGGCGTAGGGTTTGTGGCCCGATTTTTGCATATGCATCAGCAAAATGATCGGAAGCATGCTGCCGATATGGAGACTGTTCGCGGTGGGGTCGAAACCCACATAACCGGAGGTCATCTCTTTAGCCAGTTGTTCCTCGGTACCGGGAATAATGTCTTGCAGGAGGCCTCTTTTTTGCAGCTCGGGTATGAAATTTTGAAACACTAAAAGTAATTTTATGAATAGGAAAAAAACGCAAAAGCCTTATCATTACTAATGCTTTTCCGGCCTGCAAAAGTAACGGCGTTTTCCTTAACGGCCAAGATTTTCAACAGGCGCCCGGTAAGCCGCTTTACCTAAAAAGGGACTAAATCAGGTAGCAGAGCGGACTAAATCGGTCCCTGTAAGATAATGTGTTTTAAATAATGGACAAGATTTTAAGGCAGCTTAAAGAATATGTTAATCTTCATTAACTTTGTTGCTAAATCACCGTAAAATTTAATATATGCGCCGGACAATATTATTCTTGTCCGGTCGTTTAGGCTGCAATGGATTGTTAAATGATAATTGTTGTATTTGTAAATGCCGGGAAAAGATCTTTATGAAGCAAACTATACTGTCGTTGTTCTTACTGGGGACTGTGGTTGGGGCACAAGCGCAAAGCAGGATCTACGTTAATGAGTATCTGAATATCGGTGTCGGCGCGAGGGGCCTCGCCATGGCCGGCGCCACATCTGCCTCCACTTCCGATGTATACTCCGGCTACTGGAACCCGGCAGGCCTGGTCCAGATGCAATCTGACATTCAGGCGGGGCTCATGCATGCCGAGTATTTTGCCGGCATTTTCAAATATGATTATGGCGCGGTGGCCATTCCGCTAAAGAACAAAGATCGCGCCCTGGGCATATCTTTTATCCGTTTTGCCACAGATAATATCCCTTATACGCTCGATTATGTGCAGCCTGATGGCTCTTTCGACGAAAGCAAGCTAAAGGATTTCTCCGCGGGGGACTATGCCGTGCTACTCTCCTATGCCCAGAAGCTAAATCTAATCAAAAAAAATCCCAATATTCATACCAGCATAGGTGTCAATGCAAAAGTGCTGTACCGCAATGTGGGCAGCATGGCCAATGCCTGGGGTTTTGGCCTGGATATCGGTGTGCAGGCGCGATACAAGGGATGGCGGTTTGGACTGGCGGCCAAAGACATTACCACCAGCTATACCGCCTGGTCGTTCCACCTTACCGATGCGGAAAAAGCCAAATTTGCGGCTACGGGCAATGAAATCCCGATTAAGTCCTATGAAGTAATGCTGCCCCGGTTCAATTTTGGCGTAGCACGCAGCTTCCTTAAAGAAAGCAGCGATATCCAGGTACTGGCCGAGTTGGGCTTCGATATCACCACCGACGGTAAACGGTCTACGCTGATCTCGTCTAAGCCTGTGAGTGTCGATCCGAGAATGGGTGTGGAGGCCAGCTATAAAAATGCCATTTTTGTAAGAGCCGGTATTGGCAACTTTTACCGCGCCCTTGATAACGCCGATACCAACAACATCAAGAAATATACCGTATTCCAGCCTTCTGTAGGGGTAGGCTTTAAGGTCAAGAGCTTTTCTGTAGATTATGCTTTTACCAGTTTGCAAATGCAGGACAATCCTTTGATGTCCCATGTGGTGTCTATACGGTTAGACATCCTGAAATCACGAAAGCCGAAAACAGATGATCCCGCTCCGGCAACTCCGGTACCGTCTGCAACACCCGCCGATCCAAAAAAAGATAAGTAAAGAAACTGCCGGCCACCGGCGCCATATCACGATCAAGATGAAGAAAAGAAAACTACTTACTTCCGGTTTATTGGGTTTGCTCATCGGCCTGCTGCTTTCGGCGACAGCCATAGAGCATGGCTTTGCTCAGCCGTTCAGTAACTCCTGGATCCAATTCGGTAATACCTATTATAAATTTAAGATAGGGCAGAGCGGGGTATACCGTATTTCCAAGTCCCAGCTTGACGCAATAGGAATGGGAATTGTGACCGGTAGCCAGTTTGCCGTGTACCGCGAAGGGCAGGAGGTACCCATTTATACTTCTACTACCGGCAGCTTCGGAAGCAGCGACTATATAGAGCTGTATGCCGCCAAAGCCGATGGCAAGATCGACACCAAGCTTTATCTTGATCCTTCTTATCAACCTAATACTGACGTCAACCTCATTTCTGATACCGCTTATTATTTTCTGACTTTCAATAATAACGTGCACCAGCGGTTGCCGCTGGTAAGCAATACGATCCCTTCGCCGGCACCATCGCCATCGCCTTATTGCATGGCAACCAGCATTCCGCTTGAGGATGTCCATGCCGCCTTAGACCAGGGAAGATCCTACTCCACTATAGAATATTACTATTCTTCGGATTATGACCTGGGTGAAGGATACGCCTATAATAATCCCAGTTCAGCAACAATTCTCAATATTGCTACCCCTGGTTTATTTGCAGCCGGACCGATGGCCAACCTACAAGTTGTTTTTGCAGGCCAATCGGTGGTGGCTACCCAACATCATACCTATGTTACATTAAATGGTACTAATGCATTCGATACCACGTATGATGCCTTTAAAATGGTCAAAAGGAAAGTGGGTATTGCGGCAGCGCAGCTCAGCAGCAACAATAATCAGATAGCATTCTCAGATGTATTTAATTTCCAGGTCCTGGGTACATCTATTATCTATCCAAGGACCTATAATTTTTCCGGTAACTTCAGCACCAAAGCCGCGTTTCAGATACCCGCCGGAGAGCGCTATCTGGAAATTACCGGCTTTAATACCAGTGGGCAGACGCCAAGGCTATATGATCTGACCAATAATAAGATTTATTCCGGCATAGAAACCGGCGGTGTGGTAAAGTTTTACCTCGATCCAAGCGCTGGTCCCAGGGACGCTTTTCTCAGCAGTGCGGGGGCAATCAGTAACGTTCCCTCCTTAGTGCCGGTTGTATTCAGGGATTATGCCAATAGTGCCAACCAGGGTGATTATATTATTTTGTCGCACAAGAGCTGGATCAACGCCTCGCCTGGCTACATCAACGATTTTAAAAATTACAGGAGCAGCATTACCGGAGGATCTTATCATCCGGTAGTTGTAGATGTGTCTGAACTGTACGATCAGTTCGGATATGGTTACGAATACCATCCCTCTAGCGTAAAGGATTTCATCGCTTATGCGCAGGCCACCTGGAGCATTAAGCCGCGGTTTCTCTTTATCATTGGCAGAGGCCATACCTATAACTATTACAGGAGCTACCTTGCTACGCCAGGCCCCCTGGCCCCGGTACCGACATGGGGCTATCCCGGGTCCGATAACCTGTTTTCAAGCTTTAACAACAGTGAGAAACCGACGCTTGCCACAGGCCGGCTTTCGGCCTGGAGCAATGATGAAGTTGGCCTGTATCTGGAGAAGGTAAAAGTATATGAAGAGGCGATCAAGCCATTGGCAGTTCCCACTGTGGAGCATGAATTTTGGAAAAAGAAGGCGCTCCATGTTGCGGGCTCACCTATTTTAAGCGAGCAGAATGCGCTGGTAGCTTCGCTGAACGTATGTGCCACAATACTGGCCGATACGCTTATTGGTGGTGTCGCCGCGACTGTCCGGAAAACCTCTACGGACCCCGTTGACCAGGGCAATAACTATGTGATCGATTCTTTGATGAACAAGGGGCTGCGCTTTACTTCTTTTTACGGACATGGCGCTGCTTCAGGATTTGATTTCAATCTAAACTCGCCCGATCAGTACCATTCCAAGCCAAAGTACCCGGTATTCTCTTCTTTCGCCTGCGAAGTTGCCCATATTTTCGGTTATGCGTCGGCCAAAACCGTGAGCGAGAATTATATTAACTCTGTTTCCGGTGGCTCCATCGCCATGATCGCCGCCAATAATTTCGGCTGGACTGGCTATCTGGATACTTACATGCAGAATCTCTACCGGAGCTGGTCCTACCGGCAATTCGGGAAAACATTGGGTGAGCAATACCAGGCGAATCTCATCTATCTGAAAGATAACGCATCGTCGGCATTCATGGATATCCATATCCAGAGCATGCTGTTCCAGGGTGATCCGGCATTGGCCACTTATAGTCCGGAAAAGCCGGACTTTGCCGTGGAGGAGAATGGTTTATCCTCCAATCCGGCCAATGTTAATACTACGGTGGATACCTTTACGCTGAAGGCCGTAGTCTATAGCCTGGGTCGTACCACACGCGACAGTGTGCTGGTGAGAGTACAGCATACCCTTCCCGGAGCCAATACCGTAGTCTTTGCCGATTCGGTACGCTTGCCAAGTCTGCTGAGCTCAGATACGGTTTCATTCCGGATACCGGTCGATCCCAATCGTGATGTAGGCCTGAACAACTATACCGTAATGGTAGATGCTGCCGAAAAGTTTGATGAGCTCTCCGAAGCCAATAACCAGGCGACACTGCAGATATTTATCTACTCCCAAAACCTGCAGCCGGTATACCCACCTGAATTTGCTATCGTTCACGATCAGGGCATTACTTTAAAAGCCTCTACGTTGAACGCTTTTGCGCCTATGAAAAATTATCGCCTCTCGATCGATACTACCGAATCGTTCGATAGTCCACTGCTGCAATCGACCCAAATAGCCAGTAGCGGAGGGGTAATTAAATGGAAACCGGTCATCAATTATAAAGATAGCGTTGTCTACTACTGGAGAGCCGCTCCCGATGAGCTGGTTAACGGCGCCTATGCCTGGAGTAACAGCTCATTTATTTATCTGGCAGGTGGTTCTGAAGGCTGGAACCAATCCCATTATTTCCAGTATAAAAAGAATGAACCTTATTTTGGACTTGAGCTGCCTGCCAGCAACCGGCGCTTCCGGTTTAGCCCCGTAACCAATGTGCTTAAAGTCGAAGATAAGGTAATAAACCCTTCCCTGAACGACTACTTTAATGTAGGACACACGTTAAATGATCAGCTACTGGATAGCTGGGGTTGCGGGTTTTCGTTTGTTACCTACAAGTCCGGTTCAGTACAGGTTCTTGTTATTGATTCGACCTCGGGTAAGCCCTGGACGAACACAACCGCAGGCTTGTATGGTTCCGTAGCTTATTGCGGTAGCCTGCAGATTCCGCCACAACGGTATATGTTCGAATTCCTGACCGATACCCGAATTTCCCGTGAAAGCGCTCGCGCCTTTATTGAAAGCATTCCTGCCGGTAATTATGTGATGATCAAAAACCTGATTTATGATGGTCCTCCTGGTACAACATGGGATGGTAAGGTGATTGACGACTGGAAAACGGACACCCAGGCATATGGCCCAGGAAATTCGCTTTATCACGCGATCAAGAACCTGGGTTTCGACCAGATCGATCAGTTTACCTATAAAAGGGTCTTTGCCTTCTTCAGGAAGAAGGGAGACAGCAATTTTCCGGTAACACAAGCCTTGGGTGTGGGTGCCAGCGACAAAATACAATTTGAAGTTCCTTTCTTTAGCTATCCCGATACCGCTACGATGCAGACCAGCCTTGTGGGGCCGGCCAAAGAATGGCAGACACTTAAATGGCGCACATCGGCATTGGACAACCCTGCTAACGATTCGCCTTATGTGGCGGTATATGGCGTCGATACCTTCCACCACGAGACGCTATTATATTCGGGTGCAGACCGGGATGTACCCTTATCTTTTATTTCTGCAGTTCAATATCCCAACTTAAAGCTTAAATGGTTCAGCGTGGACAATATATCCCGCACCAGTCCCTACCTGGATTACTGGCGGGTATTGTATAGCCCCGTGCCAGAGGCTGCGCTCAATGCTGCGGCACATCTCGAATATGTCGATTCGCTAAACGAAGGACAGCAGGGCAAAATAAGGATCGCTATAGAGAACCTTACTCCCTTGCCCATGGATAGTATGCTTGTTAATTTTAAGATCATAGATGCCAACAATATCAAGCATGACCTCGCCAGCAAACGCTTTCGAAAACTGGCTGGTAACGATACGCTGATCGCATCTTTAGACTTCAATCCTTCTACCTACCATGGCAAGAACTTTCTGTTTCTTGAAGCAAACCCTAACAACGATCAGGCTGAGCAGTACCATCCCAACAACCTGGGCTATCTGGACCTCTTCGTAAATGCGGATAAGTACAATCCGCTGATGGATGTTACTTTCGACGGGGTACATATTCTCGATAAGGACATTGTGTCGGCGAAGCCGTTCATCAAAGTACAGATGCGTGACGAGAATAAATTTATGCCGCTCAACGACACCGCATTGATGAACGTGCAGCTCCTGTATCCCAACCAATCTACTCCCGTGCAGATACCCATGGATGGAACGATATGCAAGTTCTTCCCTGCCGATACGGCCAACGGCCACAAGAACGAATCGCGTGTTGAATTCCGTCCCACATTGAATGAGGACGGGCAGTATAAGCTGATCGTTTCGGGAAGGGATAAAGTAGGTAACCAGGCCAACAATGCGCTAAAGTACGAGATCAATTTTACCGTCGAGAACAAACCCTCTATCACCAATGTGCTCAACTATCCCAACCCCTTCTCTACCGCAACCCAGTTTATCTTTACGATGACCGGGTCGGAGATCCCTTCGCAGTTTAAGATACAGGTGCTGACCGTAACGGGAAAGGTAGTACGGGAAATCAAGAAGTACGAGCTTGGCGATCTGCATATCGGCCGGAACATTACGGATTATCGCTGGGATGGAAAAGATGAGTTTGGCCAGATGCTGGGCAATGGCGTGTATCTCTACCGGGTTGTTACTTCTATCAGGGGGGAAAGCATCGAGCAACGCAAGAATACAGCGGTCGACAAGTATTTTAAAAACGGCTATGGAAAGCTATATATTATGCGATAAAAATCTTCGATGACGAAAACCAGCTTGGTTTTTGATCTTTGAAACCCCGTAGCTTTGCTGCGGGGTTTTTAAATTCAACCTGATTAATGAAGAAATACTTTACGCTACTGGCGTTTACAAGCCTGTCGCTCTCCCTGCAGGCGCAGCAATATCGCCCGGCACCTTCCGCTGAAATTTACCAGAAGCTGCAGCAGCTGAATGTTTTGGGGACGGTAATGTATGTAGCAGCACATCCCGACGATGAGAATACCCGCCTGATCTCTTACCTGGTTCACCACGATCATGTGCGTACCGTATACCTCTCGCTCACCCGTGGCGATGGCGGACAAAACATATTGGGCAACGAGCAGGGAAGCACACTCGGGCTCATCCGCACACATGAGCTGATCGAAGCCCGGAAGATCGATGGCGCCGAGCAGCTGTTTTCACACGTGATTGATTTTGGCTATACCAAATCCCCGGATGAAACCTTTAAATTCTGGAACAGGGCAAAGCTTGCAGAAGATGTTAAAGCTGCCTTTCAGCAATACCATCCGGATGTGATCATTTGCCGTTTCCCTACTACAGGAGAGGGCGGTCACGGGCAACATACCGTTTCAGCTATCGTTGCCGGGGATGCCTTTAAAGACCTGGAACAAATGAAGCAATCCGGTAAGCCGGTTTGGGTGCCCACCCGTCTGTTCTTTAACGCCTTCCGTTTCGGCAGTATGAACACCACAAGCGAAGACCAGTTCAAAGTCGCTGTGAACCAATTTGATCCATTGCTGGGCGAAGGGTATGGCGAAATGGCCGGGCGCAGCCGCAGCATTCATAAGAGCCAGGGCGCCGGCACTCCGCAGTCGGTGGGCGTTAATGATGAATATTTCAAATTGCTGGCGGGCAAGCCTGTTACTTCTTCCTTGTATGATGGCATTGACCTTAGCTGGGGCCGGGTAGGGCGCAGGGAGATAGGTCAGCATATTGCAAAGGTGATCGATGCATTTGACTATAAAGATCCTTCCAAAAGCCTGCCCGCACTGGCTGCAATCCAAAAGGAGATCAACACAGTTAGCGACTCGTTTTGGAAAACGAGAAAGCTGCAGGAGCTTAACGATATTGCCACATCCTGTGCCGGCCTTATGGTCGAGGCACTGACCGATAACCCTGAATCGGTTGCCGGCAAAACCATTCCGGTTACAGTAAACGTTATCGCCCGGAGTAGTGTGCCGGTAAGCCTGGAATCGATCAGTTTTCCCGCGACAATAGTGCAGGGGAGCGCCGGACCGGCAGTACTATCGTCCGATGTACTGCAGTCCTTTAAATATGACATCCGGTTAAACGCTGAAGAACCGCTTACCGAACCGTACTGGCTGCGGTATGCTGCCTCTACCGGCGCTTACCAATACGACAGCATTTATGCCGGCGCTCCTGAGACGCCCAACCACCTGGCAGCCGGAGTGACGATCAAAGTGGCCGGGGCATCGTTCTCTGCAGCGGCACCCGTTTCCTATAAAAAGCTTGATCCGGTAAAGGGCGATGTGGTACAGCAATTGCGTATCGTTCCGGCAGTTACTGTAGCTCCCCTGCATGCGCTTTTCATCTACGAAGAAGGGAAAAGCAGCAAGGTAGGGATAAGGGTGAGAACATTTGATGCGGTCGATAACGCCCGTTTGCTGGTTAAATTCAAAGATAAGGAGCTGACCGCGCTATCCCTGGGGCAGCTGCGGAAGGACATCGATACCTTGTTTAGTATTGATGTACCGGTAGCCGGTCTTTCCACCGCCAAAGAGCAGGATGGGCTGCTGTGCTCTGTTGAGGCCGGAGGAAAGGTCTATAGCCGGGATATGCACCTGATCCAGTATCCTCATTTGCCCGATCTGCAATACTTTACCGATGCCTCAATGAAGATCGTGCGCAAAGACTGGAAAGCAGCGGTAAAAAAAATAGGTTATATAGAGGGCGCCGGCGATCATGTGGCCGAAGTGCTGGGCCAAACTGGTCTGGATATCGACCAGGTGCCGGAAAGCGCGATGAGCAATACCGCCTACCTGTCGCAATTCGACGCTATCGTGCTGGGCGTACGCGCTTACAATACACGGAAACAGATCAGCAGCTGGATGCCCGTTTTGCTGCAATATGTAGCCAACGGTGGTACTTTACTGGTGCAATACAACACCAACCAAAATCTGCAGACAACGCAATACGGTCCTTATCCCTTCAGCATATCGAGAGACAGGGTAACGGAAGAAGATGCCAAAGTAACCTTTACCGATCCCTCGGCCAGGCTGCTGCATTTCCCTAACGAGATCAGGGAACAGGATTTTGATCACTGGGTACAGGAAAGGGGCATTTATTATCCTGCCGGCCTCGATGGACGTTATAAGACACTGTTGTCGATGCACGATACCGGTGAAAAGCCTTTAGAAAGCGCGATCATTTATGCGCCCTACGGCAAGGGGCAGTTTATTTATACGTCACTGGTCTTCTTCAGACAGCTGCCTGCGGGTAACAATGGAGCGATCCGGTTAATGATGAACCTGCTTTCGGCAGGTAAATAGCGAGAGGAGGACCAATTCACTTATTGTTGATACCATACCAGTAGGGACGTAGCAATGCTACGTCCCTACTGGTATGGGTGCCTGATGTTGTTTTTACTTATCGCTATAGTGATCCCACACTGCTTTTGCGACAAGAGCGATCAGGTGTGCAGCCCTCGCCGTACCGCCTTTAAAATCCGATACAAAGACCACCAATGCGATATGTTTGCCGTTGGGCAGACTGATAATGCCAACGTCATTGGTGGCTGCCATCAGGCCCTGTTCATTGGTATCCGAGGTCCCGGTTTTGTGGGTGACTACGGCATTGGCCGGCAGCAGACCTTTAATACGATCGGAGGGATTTTCACTGTCCGTCATGATCTGCCACAAAAACTGCTGGTGTTCGGGAGAAAGCAGCTTTTTCCGGTAAAACTGTTGTAGCAATTGCAGCATGGCTCCCGGCCGGCAGCTGTTGGTGTACTGTACCGGCCATGCGGTCCGCATTTCGGCCTCCGTAGCCCTTATCGTCATGCCGGTAATGCCGAGAGACCGGATATAGCGGTTCACCGTCCCGGTGCCACCTGCCAGGCGAAACAAAGCGTCGCAGGCATTGTTATCGCTTTTCTTTACGCTGTAATCCAGCAGGTCGCCGATGGTGATATGGATATGCTCCTCCTTGTGCTCCTTTAACAATGGCCCCCATGTATGCGGGTCCATTGTTTTCCGGGAAAGATTTACAAGTGTGGATAGAGGCTTTTTCTCCTGTTCTATTTGGTGCAGCATCGCCACCGCCAGCGGGAACTTGAACACACTTTGCATGGGAAAGGTATCGGCGCCATTGTACAGCAGGCTGTCGCCGGTGTCCAGGTCAAGCACGCCGATGCCGATATGCGCGCGGGCGGTATCCACAATCGCCTGAATGGATTGACGAAGGGCCTCCGGACGTTCCTTACGGCTGTACCCCGGTATTGAGGCCAGCAGGAGCAGAAAAACAAAAGAACAGCGTACAATCATAGCTTATATTTTTGAACAGTGCCGGGAGAGGCTAGGATTCTGTTTGGTCAAGGAAGGCGATAAAGCTGCGCATGGCCGCGCCGCGATGGCTGATCTCGTTTTTAATGTCCTGCGATAATTCGGCAAAGGTACCGGTATGGCCATCCGGTACAAATAAGGGATCGTAACCAAAGCCGCCCTTTCCCCTTGGCGTATGGATAAGATAGCCCTGGCACCGGCCGTCGAAATAATGCGTATCGCCGTTCTTGTCGATATAACAAATGACAGCCTGGTAATACGCCCCAGGCCTGTCGATGCCGGCGATCGCCTGTAGCAGCTTGTGGTTGTTAGCTGCATCGTTTGCGGATTCGCCGGCATAGCGGGCGCTATATACACCCGGTGCGCCGTCGAGCGCCGGAACCACAAGCCCGCTGTCGTCGGCAAAGCAAGGCAAACCTGTTTTACGGTAAACATAATCGGCTTTGGCCCAGGCATTCTCTCTAAAGGTATCGAAGGGCTCTTCTATGGGTTCCGTTATCCCGGCGTCTAACAATGAAACCACAGTAATACTTTCTGATATTAACGTTTGAACTTCAATTATTTTACCTTTATTATTAGAAGCAAAAATTAAATTCATTTTAAAGTAGTAATTAAATTGGCTTAGGATAAAAAATGGATTTTCAATGCATTCTGCCAGAGATCATTTTTGATTTGTTGATTGCTGAGCAAGGTCGCCAGCGAAGCCGTTTTAATGAATATCCTGTTGTCGAATTTATTTATTTGATTTTCAGTAAAAAGTATGTTTAAGTTCAAGTCTTTTTCAGTTATACCAAATAGTAATATTTCTTTTATATTTTCTATTTTCCGGTAAAAAGACCATGAATGAACGTTTTGGACAACTTTATACGCTTCTTTTTGTAATTTACAGGCAATCAATATTTTTTCCAGCTGTTCTGTCTCTTCCGGCACATTTTCCAAAGGCCGGCAAAATACTAATGTTCTGATGGTTAGTAATTCCTCACTAATATTTTTTTCAGAATTATCTTTATAATTAATGATTTTATTATTAGAAAATAAAACATTAAAAAATCTATCATTTTTACTATTTAACATTATCATATTATTGTAAAATATTCTATTGATAATCAAAGGAGAGAAAATTTTCGTTCCTTTGCACCGTCAAAGATAGCGAAGTGCAGAAAGAAAGTTAAATCAAAAACTGAGTAAATCGTAAAATTTATGAATGTATCTATGCTTAACATTAACATCCGCAAAACGGAGAAAAGCAGGATCCATCCTTTAACCAAGGATAATCTCGTATTTGGAAAAGAATATTCCGACCACATGCTGGTTTGTGACTATAAAGATGGGGAGTGGCAAACTCCCGGGATCGTACCCTACGAAGACTTCAGTCTGAGCCCTGCGACCTCTTTCATTCATTATGGTCAGGCCATCTTCGAAGGTGTTAAAGCATATCGTCAACCCGATGGATCGGTCTCCGTTTTCAGGCCGCACGACAATTGGGAGCGTTTGAATGTGTCGGCACACCGTATGGGTATGCCCGAGCTTCCCGAAGAGATCTTCATGGAAGGCCTGCGTCAGCTGATCGAGTTGGATGCCGAATGGGTACCCGGCGAAGCAGAGACCTCCCTGTATATACGTCCCTTTATGATCGCCATGGACGAGTTTATTGGCGTTCGCCCTTCAGATACCTATCGTTTTGCCATTATTACCAGCCCGGCCGGCGCTTATTACAACAAGCCTGTGCGCATTTATGTGCAGGATCATTACGTACGGGCAGCCAAAGGCGGTATCGGTTTTACTAAAGCGGCCGGTAACTATGGCGCCAGCATGCTGCCTGCGGCCGAAGTGCGCAAAATGGGTTATGATCAGAACCTGTGGACCGATGCGGTAGAGAACAAATATGTACAGGAGATCGGTACCATGAACGTATTCTTCATCATAGACGGCGTTGCATTGACGCCCGATCTGAATAGTGGTACCATCCTGGCCGGCGTTACCCGGGCAAGCATTATTACCTTGCTGCAGGAAAACGGTATTAAAGTAGAAGAACGTCCCATCAGCGTCGACGAATTGATCGAAGCGCAGAAGAATGGAAAGCTTCAGGAAGCTTTTGGCAGTGGTACAGCGGCTTCGATGTCGTTTATCTCCGACCTTACTTATAAAGAAGAAACGATGCACCTGCCCGATGTGGCCACCTGGAGCATTTCACCCAAGATCAAAGTACAGCTCGACGATATTCGCTATGGTCGTGTAGCCGATACCCACGGCTGGCGCTTTAAAGTGTAAGCTACAGGATATCGATATTTATCTTAAATAAAGAACAGCCGCCGGACAATTTTATATCCGGCGGCTGTTCTTTTTCCGACAATGTCCGGAACAGAATGTCCTTAAATGCATAGAGATGTAGCAATGCTACGTCTCTATGCATTTAAATATAAATGACCCGTTTTTATTTCACCCCCTGCATCATTTTTCTTACGATGGGTGAAATAAGGATCAGCAGCACCCCGGCGCCCAGTGCGTACAGGGCCAGCATAAAATAGCCATCGGTATAGATCTGCAGCTTTTCGATCAGCGAATAGGTTTTGCCTTCTTTTACTTCGGCAAGACCTGCACCTACCAGGCCGGCTACGTATTGACCATAAGCGCTGGCCAGGAACCACATACCCATCATCATACCCTGCAGGCGTCCCGGCGACAGCTTGGTCATAATAGACAAGCCTATAGGAGAGAGGCAGAGCTCGCCTATGGTTACCACCAGGTATGCTACGGTAAACACGTCGAGCGAGGTCACGCCTTTGGCATCGGCAAAGAAACGTGTGGCATAGAAAACATAATAGGCCAAGGCAAGAAATACAAAGCCCAGGCCAAATTTCACAACGGTATTGGGCTCAATCTTACGCTTGCTCATCCACAGCCAGAGCACGCCGATCACCGGCGCCAGGATGATCACGAACAGCGCATTGGCCGCGTTATTCACCCCGTTGGGGTCCAGGTGAAGAAAGCCCAGGACTTTATCGTCCAGGTTCTCGGCAGCGAATACACTCAGGGACCCGCCACTTTGTTCATAGATGCCCCAGAAAAAGATAGAGAAGATGATGAAGACAAGTGCTGCGCCCAGCTTCTTCCTTTCTTCCGCTGTACATTTCGACATCTCATAGAACAGGTATACCAGCGTTAGCGGGCCTATAGTCCACATAAAATAATTGGTATACTCTGTTTTGGATACCATGGTCATAATGATGGGGATCAATACGAGCGAACCCAGGTAAACCACATATTCGTACCATTGGCGTTTTTTGCCGGTAGCAGCGGGACCGGCAACTTTAGGATCACCACTGAAAATAGTATCGGATTCCATGCCCTGGTTGGCCACTGGTTTGGGCAGCAGCGGTGAAAGGCCGATGGGCCCCAGAGTACGCTGCGTAAAGATGAACGTGATCAGGCTAATGGTCATCACGACAGCGGCAAGGCTGAAGGCAACGTTCCAGGTATGATCGGCCGGTATGACCGAGCTAAGCACCTGGCCCTTGCCGATAGCGACGCAAAGGTAGCCGCCCAGCAATGCACCAATATTGATACCCGAGTAAAACAGCGAGAAGCCGGCATCCCTGCGGCTATCGTCGTTCCGATACAGCGAGCCCACCATGGTAGAAATGTTGGGCTTGAAGAAACCGGTGCCGATGATCGTGAAGCTGATACCCAGGAAAAAGAACTTGTGCGGATCATAGGCCAGAATACAACTGCCCACGATCATAAGGATACCACCCCAGAAGAGCGACTTGCGAAAGCCGAGGATCTTATCGGCAAACAAGCCGCCGATAAAAGTAAAGGCATAGACAAAGGCTTGCGTAGCGCCGTATTGCAGGTTGGCATCTTTTTCATTGAACATCAGCTGATGGATCATGAAAAAGGTGAGCATACCGCGCATACCATAGAAGCAGAACCGCTCCCACATTTCGCTAAAGAATAAGTACCACAGTTGTTTGGGATATTTTCCCTTGAAATCCTGGATGTCTTCCAGGCTCAGCGTCCGGTTGTCCATATGTGTTCTTTGGAGGGTGTTTTAAAGGTAAGTGACTATCAGGATATAATTTGCTTCTACATAACGGCTGCTGAGCTTGTCGAAGCACCATCTTTGTCCTTTCGACAGGCTCAAGGACCGACTTTGTTTCCTATATCCGGATACTCAGATAAAGATAACAGGCCGTCTTAAAAGGACGCAAGCCTGTCACATTGAGCGAAGTCGAAATGTAAACAGGCTTGAGTCGTTGTGTTATTGTCTTTCGGATGGCGGAACAGGATAAAATTTACTCCTTTTGAGGTTGCCTCCTGATCATAGATAAAAAAATATTAACGGATGCCACGCATCATCTTCAGCAGCGAGCCGCTTAGAACGAACAGGATAACAGAAGCTACGCCGGTCATAATGATGAACACCATAAAGAAATCGTAGAGGTTGTTGATCGCATAGCCGAACAGGTGCGGGATCTTAACGCCCTTGGCCAGCTCTTCGGCGCTGGGAGGGATCAGGGCGCTCAACGTACCAGCCAGCTTGTTGGCGGCAGCATTGGCCAGGAACCAGGTACCCATCAGCAGGGAAGAAAAGCGCAGCGGCGACAATTTAGACACCATGGAAAGACCGATCGGGGAGAGACAAAGCTCGCCCATGGTGTGCAGCAGGTACAGCGCCATCAACCACCACATGCTGATCTTCACGCTGCTGTCGACACCATGCACGCCCACGGCGATCACGATATAGCCCAGGCACAGCAGCAGCAAGCCGTAGGCCATTTTGCGGGGAGAAGCAGGCTCCAGGTTGCGCTTGCTCAGCATGGACCAGATCACAGAGAAAATGGGTGCCAGGGTTATGATCGCCAGTGGGTTTACCGACTGGAACCACGAGGCCGGCATTTGCCAGCTGCCAATATCGCGGTTGGTCTGTTGCTCGGCAAAGATGGTGAGCGAGGCGCCGGCCTGCTCGAAGGCGCTCCAGAAGAAGATCACGAAGAAGGCGAGAATAAAGATCACCAGGATACGGCTACGTTCTTCGGATGTAATGCTTTTATCGGTAAGGATGGCTACCGGTATTACGACCATAGCGCCGTAGATGAGGTACCCGATGATGTCCGCATCCGATTTGAAGAGGTCTTTGAAGTTGAGCAGGAAGAAGATAAGCGCAATGGTGCCCACGATCATGCTGATACCTTTAATATCCAGACCTTTGATCGGCAGCCCGATGCCGTTCTTTTCGCTATTGACCAGCAGCTTGCCTTTGAACATGACAAAGGTGATGATACCGATGATCATGCCGATACATGCTGCGAGGAAACCCCATTTGAAATCCACTTTCTCGGCCAGACTGCCGCAGATAAGGGGAGAGAAGAAGGCGCCCAGGTTGATGCCCATGTAAAATATAGTGAATGCTCCGTCGATACGGCTGTCTCCTTTGGGATACAGCTGTCCAACCATGCTGGAGATGTTCGGCTTGAAAAAACCATTACCAATGATGAGAAAAGTAAGGCCCGCCCACATCATGGTGATGGCCGCTCCGCCTGCGGTAGAGGCGCTGAGGAACATCAGGAACTGGCCTATGGCCATAAGAACACCACCGATGACGATGCTGCGACGATTGCCGAGGTAACGGTCGCTCAGGTAACCGCCCAGCAGGGGAGTGAGGTATACCAGACCGGTATAGCTTCCGTAAATATTGGAAGCATCCTGGTTGGTCATCAGCAGCATCTTGGTCATGAACAGCACGAAGATGGCGCGCATACCATAGTAGCTGAAGCGCTCCCACATTTCGGTAAAGAACAAAAGGTAGAGACCTTTAGGATGCCCCTTGCCGCTTTGTGGCATATCCGCAGGCATGTCCTTGTTCAGTCCATCGATAGTAGTTGGTTGAGACATTCGTAGTAGTTAAATTTTTATTATGAATAAAAAACGTGGGGAAAGGTAGTTATTTTTTTGCATCAGCAAGAGGCCTGTGGAAAATTACCCCTAATTTTCCCCCATGCTCTTTTCTATGACCGATAACCGGCCATTTCGTTTAACGGCGGGCTTTATCTCAGGCCTTTTTCCCGCATGATCCGGTTGAGCCAGCGCAGCATCACGAAGCCTATCGCTGCCGAGGCCAGCAACAAGCCGCAGTTGAGCAGGAAGAAATGAGCTTTGTTCTCGTAGCTGTACCAGGTGCTGGCCAGTACGCCGGAAAGCTTGTTGCCGATCGAGATCGATAAGAAGAGCCCGCCCATCATCAGTGCGGTAAGCCGTGGCGGGCTAAGCTTCGATACCAGCGAAAGGCCCATTGGACTAAGGAACAGCTCGCCTATGGTGATCACGCCATAGCAGGCGATCAGCCACAGGGGCGATACCTTAACGGCGCCATTGTTGCCCATATACACGGCCGCCACCATCACCAGTGTGGATAAAGAGGATATGAGCAGGCCAAAAGCGATCTTGGATGGTGTACTAGGCTCCTTACCGCGCCGGCGCAGCAGCGCAAAGAAAGCAACGACCAGCGGTGTGAGAATAATAACCCAGGCAGGATTTACCGATTGGAATAATTCCGTATTCATCAGGTATACCGGCCGCCCGTCGGTGGGTATACTTGCCGACGCTGCGTTGCGGAAGTAAATGTCTTTGCCCTGTTCCTTAATAACATTACCCTGTTCATCTTTTGCCGCGCGGAATTCGCTGTCGTAGCGGGTTACGGTCTGAGTTGATGAGGGCACCTCTTCGGCGAGGTATAAGGCAGCTACCGGCTTTTCGACGCTTTCAGATACCTGCCTGTCCGTATAGAATTTGGCCCAGCGGGTAAGCGCGGTGCCGTTTTGTTTGAATACTGCCCAGAACATCACGCTCACAGCAAAGATGGCCAACAGGGCCGCAATAGGGCGCTTATCTTCTTTGGTAGCTCTTACATATAGTGAAATAAAGAAAACAACCACTGGTATCGCGGCACAGATAAAGGCGTCGGTACTGTCGCTGCCCAGCAGGTTGCCGGGGAGCACCCAGCCCAGCACACCTGCGGCAAGGGCCGGAAGAAAGACGACGGAAAGCACCTTGCCGATACCCATATCACCCGGAATAGCCGGTTTCAGTACATTGACATGGCGGTAATGCTTCAGCCCAATGCTAAAGATGATGAGCCCAACGAACATACCAACACCTGCCGTAATAAAGGCGGCGTGCCAGCCTATCTTATTGCGCATGAACGCCGCGATAATATTGCAGATAAAGGCGCCGATATTGATGCCCATATAGAAAATATTATAGCCGGCATCCTTTTTGTCTTTATAAGGCTCCTCCGAATAGAGATTGCCGAGCAGGGTAGAGATGCTGGGTTTGAAAAAGCCATTGCCGATAATGATCAGCGCTACCGAGGTATAGAAGCTGGTTACTCCGGGTACGGCCAGCCCTATATAACCGATACCCATCAGGGTTCCACCGAGATAGACGGAGTTGACATAGCCCAACTTACGGTCGGCCAGGAAGCCCCCGAGGAAAGGCGTGAGGTACGTGAAGGCAATAAAGGTGCCGAAGATATCGTCGGCGCTGGCATCGGGAAAACCCATGCCGCCTTTTTCGACATCGATCATATAGAGCACGAAGATGCCAAGCATGAGATAATAGCCGAAACGTTCCCACATCTCGGTGAAAAAAAGAAAAGGCAGGCCCCTGGGATGATTACGTTGCGGTACCGTATGCGTCATATGTCCTGATTTGATCATCGGGCAAAATAAGCATTTAAAAATACCTGGACAACAATAGAAGGCCTGAGCGAAACATTTTACCTTTGCGCTCTTTAATATTGCAATATGAAATACCTGATAGTCGGACTGGGCAATATCGGCGCTGAATATGATGCTACCCGCCATAATATAGGCTTTGATGTGGCCGACGCTTTCGTGATCAAGCACGGTGGCAGCTTTAAGCTGGAGCGCCATGCTTATGTGGCCGAAGTAAAGTGGAAAGGCAAGCAGTTTGTCGTGATCAAGCCTACTACTTATATGAACCTTAGTGGAAAGGCCGTGAAATACTGGATGGATAAGGAAAAGATACCGGTCGAAAATATGCTGGTGATCGTGGACGAGATCGCTTTGCCCATAGAAACCATCAGGGTAAGGGCTTCCGGCTCTCATGCAGGACACAATGGTCTGCGCGATATTCAGGAAGTGCTGGGAACACCCGCTTATCCCAGGTTGCGTTTCGGTATCGGTAATGATTTTCCCAAAGGAAGACAGGTGGAATTTGTGCTGGGCAAATGGCGCAGCGACGAATTGCCTTATGTAAAAGATAAGATACTGAAATCGGTCGAAGTAATTGAAAGCTTTGCTGCTACGGGTATAGAACGCACCATGAACACCTACAACAAATAGCCATGATACGATCCGGCCTTCTTTTGCTGCTGACGGTACTGCTTTGCTGCCGCGTGCCGGCGCAGACCAGCGACGACAGGCGCTGTTCCAATAATCCGGCCAGGGCCTGGTGGAAGGCCGGCTACTACTATATCTCGCTTGGAATAGATACCAGTACCGGGTACCTGCATGGCGAAGTGCTGATACGGGGCAGCGTAACCGGCATACCGGTGGATTCCCTGCAGATCGACCTGCAGGAACCCTTGAAGATAACTTCGGTGCAGTACAGGGGAGCTTTGCAGCAAAGCAACGGTTATCGTGCGGTCAGTCGGATGGAGCGCTATGGGGATGCTTACTACATTTTTGACCGGGATTTCCAGGCGCTGAAGACAGGTGACTCTTTCACGCTCGTCATCGGCTACGAAGGTTATCCGGTAAAGGCTACCCGTGCCCCCTGGGATGGCGGCCTGGTAATGGAAAAAGACAACAAAGGGAAGGCCTGGATCGGCATGGCCTGCCAGGGACAAGGCGCCAGCATATGGCTGCCCTGTAAAGATTTCCAGGGCGAAGAGCCGGACAGCATAGCGCTGAAGCTGATCGTTCCCGCTGGAATGCAGGCTATCGGCAATGGCAGGTTGACTGACATACAAAAAAGCGAGGCTGCCGATAGCTGGCTATGGAAAGTGCGTAATCCTATCAATCTTTACGATATCTCTTTTTACCTCGGCGATTATGTACACTGGTCCGATACACTTCAAGGCGCCAAGGGCCCGCTGTCGCTGGATTACTATGTGCTGCGTCCTAATCTGGCCAGGGCAAAAGCGCAGTTTAAGGTCGTAAAGCCGATGTTGCGTTGCTTTGAAGAAAAGCTGGGACCTTATCCCTTTTACGAAGATGGCTATAAGCTGGTGGAATCGCCTTACCTGGGTATGGAGCACCAGAGCGCGGTAGCTTATGGCAACGGCTATCAGATGGGCTATAAGGGTAAAGATCGCAGCCGTACGGGCGCGGGTCTGGACTTCGATTATATCATTGTCCACGAAAGCGGGCACGAATGGTTTGGTAACAACATCACCGCTTACGACAAGGCCGATACCTGGATCCAGGAAGGGTTTACTACGTATACCGAAACTATTTTTGAAGAATGCCAGAAGGGCCGCGACCGCGCTTTCCTGTACCAGCGGGGGAAGAAGTACATCGTGCGGAACGACCGGCCGGTACAGGGACAATACGGCGCCTGTGACGAAGGTAGCGGCGATCATTATGAGAAAGCCGCCCTGATGATCCATATGATCAGGCAGATAGTAGCCGACGATGCCCGTTTCTTCGGTATGCTCAAAGCCATGAACCAACGGTTTTATCACCAAACAGTAAACGGCAGTGAGGTGGAAAGCTTTATGAGCAGCTATGCAGGCAAAGATCTCTCGAGAATATTCAACCAATACCTACGGCAAACGGAACCGCCGGTATTGGCGTTGAAATGGCGTAAGGGCGTCTTGCAATACCAATGGAAAGATTGTGTACCAGGATTCGATATGCCCATAAGAATTCAGCTTGATGGCCAGCTCGTTTGGTTATACCCTACAGAGACTATGATGGAAATGCCGTTGAAGAAAGGAAAGATTGTTCCCGATCCCGATTTCCTGGTGAATTATGAGTATTGAGTATTTAGTATTGGGTATTGGGTATTGGGTATTGGGTATTGAGTATTGGGTATTGAGTATTGGGTATTGGGTATTGAGTATTGGGTATTGAGTATTGGGTATTGGGTATTGAGTATTGAGTATTGAGTATTGAGTACTGCCAACTGCCCATTCAAGATCATTCACAGCGAAGTACTTCCTATTGAAAAAGCCGGGTGAGCTATAACCGCAAAGGCCGCTAAGTGATACGCAACGGGCGCGAAGGTTTGGTGCAAAACCGGGACTTGAGTATTGCGCATTGCGCCAACTATAAACTGCCAACTTCCCATTCAAGATCATTCACCGCGAAGTACTTCCTATTGAAAAGCCGGGCGAGCTATAACCGCAAAGGCCGCTAACTGATACGCAAAGGGCGCGAAGTTTGGTGTAAAATCGGGGCTTGAATATTGCGCATTGTGCCAACTATAAACTGCCAACTAAAACTCATTCACGGTGAAGCGCTTCCTATTGAAAAGCCGGATGAGCTATAACCGCAAAGGCCACTAAGTGATGCGCAAAGGGCGCGAAGTTTGGTGTAAAATCGAGACTGGGGTATAGGACATTTGAATATGGGATTTGGCACATCGCCGCCATTGGCTATTTTATTTCTTCTGTAGCTCATCGAGCTGCTTTTGAGCGGCTTTCTTTTGCGGAGCATTGGCGTCGACTACCCGCTCAAACAGTTTAATCGCTTTGCGGCGTTTGTCAAGGTTCTTATTACACAGGGCAGAGTAGTAGACCGCATCCCAATGCCGGGGATCACCCTTATCCGATTCGGCCGACTTGAAATAAAGGAGGGCGCTGGCGTAGTTCTTTTCTTTATACTTCTGCATGCCCAATTCAAAGTCGCTGAGTACTTTTTTAGACTCTTTGGGTTCGTCTTTTTTCTCTTCCTTTTTTGGCGCCGGCGCAGCGGCGGCAACAGCCTTCCTGGCCACAACGTCTTCCGAGGCGACCCTGGTCGACTCTTTGGCCGCGTTTGCACTACGGGCCATAGCGCCATCTGTAAGGGTATCGGTCCTGCGCAGCGCTGCAATGCGTGCCAGGCTGTCCTTACGTGCTTTCTGTCTCACCTCCTGGCGGGCCAGCAGCAGGGAATCTTTATGTTTCTGTTCCTTTGCCGCCAATGCTGCTCTTTGCTCTTCGGCCTGCATCGCTGCTGCCAGCTGTGGATTGGCGCTGTCAGCAACCGGCGCAGCGGTCTTATCCGTCGTTTCCTGTTGCTGCTGTGCCAGCTGCGGCGTGGAGTCCGTTTTGGGGTTTACGACGAAATACCAGAGGGCAGCGGTACCCAATACCAGTAAGGCGGCAATGCCTACCGGTCGCCCCCAGCGGGAACCCGGGCGCAACCGCTGTACGGTACCTTGTTCTGTTGCAGCCGGCGATGCAGTAGCAGGGGTACGGTTTGTATTAGCTACCGGTGGCTTTTCCTGCCGGATCACCGGGACCGGCTCTTTCTTCTCTTTGGGTTTTTCTTTAGGCGTTACATAGGGAAGCACCGGCGGCACAAGACTTGCCAGCAATTGTTCGGTATCTACCTGCGTTTCCAGGCCCTCGAGCGCATCGTTGCACAGGGAACAGGTGCTCAGGTGCAGTTCCACAGCCCTCAGCTCTTCGGGATAGAGCGTATGCCGCATATACCCCAGCAATTGTCCTTTGCTGAGGCAGGCGCTGTTGGCCAGAATCTGTAGTATCCTTTCGTCGCTGTTCATCGGGGGCGTTAGCTTATTTTTTGCTGCAGGCAGTTCTTCAGGTTCCTTCTGCCGTTCTGGATATGGCTTTTGACCTGCTTGTCCGAATATCCGGTAAGTGTGGCCGTTTCATTATAGCTTTTCTGATCAAGGTAAAACCGCGTAATGCAGTTGCGTTGCTCTTCGTTCAGTCCCTTCAGGCACATATTCAGGTATAGGAGTAATTGTTCCTCGTTCACCTTATGATGCAGGTTATCCTCAAATTCCACAATGTCCATATCCCATTCCGCAACCGTTTTCCGGTTCGGATCATTTTTGCGTAGCTCCATGAGGCAGTGGTTACGGATCACCTGGTAAAACCAGGGTTTGAACTTACGCACCTGGTACTGGTGTACATCGGTCCAGATTTTGGTAAAGATCACTTGCACAGCATCTTTGGACGGCTCGGCGCTTTTCAGGTATTTGATGCAAACACCCAGTGCCAGGTGGACATAGCGCTGATACAGGGTGCCAAAGGCTTCCTGGTCCTGCTTGGAGGCGATCCGGTGCACCAGGTCTTCATCTGTCAGGTTTCTGTAATTATTTGCAGACAAGGATTTATACGTTTATAATGGCTACAATGGCTGTAAAAATAGGGTATTCTACAGTTATCAAACACTTAAAACGAATAAATATTCTTTACACCACACTAAATTAAACATAAAGCTTCTAGCTTTGTATTCATGATGGTAACAACGACGGTAAAAGTAAGGCCAGCACAGCGTTCCGACGCTGCGGAGATGATGTCGCTGATCCGTGAGCTGGCGCTTTACGAGAAGGCTCCGGAACAAGTTACGGTCACAGAGGAACATTTTATCGAGAGTGGTTTCGGCGCTCAGCCGGTATGGTGGGCCGAAGTGGCGGTCGTGCCGGCTTCGGAAGATCGTGAAGAGCAGATCATAGGTTTTGCGCTTTACTATGTCCGTTATTCTACCTGGAAAGGGCAGCGCATGTACCTGGAAGATATCGTTGTGCGGGAGGCCTGGCGGGGCAAAGGTATTGGCGGCCTGCTGATGGATAAACTTATTGCAACAGCCCGGGACCGGCGGTTTAGCGGTATGCTGTGGCAGGTACTGGACTGGAATGAACCCGCCATCGCCTTTTACCGGAAATACGGCGCACAGTTTGATAACAGCTGGATCAACGTAAGTCTGGAGCTGTAAATTTTTTCCGGTAAAATAATGCAGGCATAACAGAATAGCAGTATTTTAGCAGCCAACTAACATTCGTGTATGGAAATAGAAATCAAATCGCTCGGCAAGTTCAAATTCGTCGAGGAAGGCGAAGGCGAACCGCTTATATTACTGCACGGACTTTTTGGGGCCCTGAGCAATTTCAAGGATCTTTTCGATCATTTCAAATCAAAATACAGGGTCATTATTCCGATGTTGCCGTTATTTGACCTCGGTCTGGATACCGGTGTGGGCGCTTTGGCTAAATATGTTCAGAAATTTATTGAGACCCGCCAATTTGACCAGGTGCATCTTATGGGTAATTCACTGGGTGGCCATGTAGGTCTGATTTATACCTTACACAACCAGGAAAAGGTGAAGACCCTTACCCTCACCGGCAGCTCGGGTCTGTTTGAGAACGGTATGGGCGAAACGTATCCCAAACGCGGCGATTACGAATATATACGCAAGAAGACGGAACTGACTTTTTACGATCCCAATATTGCTACCAAAGACCTGGTGGACGAGATATATTCTATTGTGAACAACCGCCTGAAAGCGATCAAGATCATTGCCTTGGCCAAGTCGGCTATCCGTAATAACCTGAGCGAGGAGCTGCGGGATATCAAGGTGCCTACCTGCCTCATATGGGGAAAGAATGATACCGTGACGCCGCCTATGGTAGCCGAAGAATTTAAGCAGCTGCTGCCCAATTCGGAGCTTTACTGGATCGACAAATGCGGCCATGCGCCTATGATGGAGGTACCGGGTGAGTTTAACAGGCTATTGTCCGAGTTCCTGGAACGGCATAATCATAACTAATGCAATATTGCTATCAGGATTTCTTATGTCTGACATAGCATCCCTGGAACGGATTTTGCCGTAATTAAAATAGACTTCATATGAAGTCTGAAGCGTAAAAAATGTCAATTATGTTCATCCAGCAGCTTATCTCACCGGAAATACCCGTATTGCACCCCGAGGACTCGGGCGACAAGGCGCTGCAGCTGATGCAGGAATTCCATCTGCCACATTTGTCCCTGGTGGAAGGCGAGGAATACAAAGCATTGATCAAAGAAGATGATTTGCTCAACTGGGAAACACCGGAAGCACCACTTTCTTCGGCCGATTTCCTGAATTTCAGGCCGGTTGTCTATGGCAACCAGCACCCCTACGAGGCCGTGCGCAGGGCCGTGCAGCAACATATTGCTATTGTACCTGTGATCAACGAGCAAAATAAATACCTGGGTGCCGTAAGCGGACATGAGCTGCTCGAGTTCCTGGGCAACAATTCGGGTCTGGATCAATCGGGTGGTATCATTGTGCTTGAAATGAAACCTGTCAATTATTCGCTTTCGGAGATTGCCCGTATTTGCGAAAATAACGATACCATTTTGTTGAATGTGCAGGTGTTTACGTATCCCGGCAGCGAGCTGATGGAGGTAGTATTGAAAACAAATACGAAGGAGATCCAATCGCTTATCGCCTCTTTCGACCGCTATGAGTATACGGTGAAGGAAGTATTTGGCGATATGCCCGCTATCGAAAGCATGTTAGACCGCTATCAATCGTTGATGCACTACATCAACATGTAAAAAAACTTAAGCTTATAAGGAGCCATCCCTGTCTTTGGGATGGCTCCTTATCTTTTGTACTTTTGCCTTGCGGCAAGGCCTCAAAAGCTGCCGTGTTAGCATATGGCGATCATCAGTGTACAGGACCTGGTAAAAAAATACGGCGATTTTACTGCAGTCAATGGTTTAAGCTTCGATGTGCAGGAGGGTGAAATATTCGGATTGCTGGGACCCAATGGTGCGGGGAAAACCACTACACTGGAGATCATTGAGACATTGCGAGCCAAAACTTCGGGTAGGGTGATCGTCGATGGCAAGGACCTGGATACGCAACCCCAGGAGATCAAGAAGGTGATTGGTGTACAACTGCAGGCCGCGGGCTTTTATCCTAACCTGAACCTCAAAGAGCTGATCGCGCTGTTTTCAGGCTTATACAATGTTGGTACAGATGCCATGGCCCTGTTGCAGAGCGTAAACCTGGAAGATAAGGCCCGTAATAAGTTCAAAGAACTGTCGGGCGGTCAGAAACAACGTTTTTCCATTGCCACTACACTGATCAATAAACCCCGTATTATCTTTCTTGACGAGCCCACCACGGGCCTCGACCCGCAAGCGCGGCGCAATCTCTGGGACCTCATTCGCCAGCTGCGGCAATCGGGTACTACGGTAGTACTCACCACGCATTATATGGACGAAGCCGAAGAGCTATGCGACCGTGTGGCTATTATCGACAGCGGCAGGATCGTATCGCTCAATACCCCCGATAGCCTTATCGATAACCTGATCGCCTCAGGCTTCGAACGGAAAAAGAAGGTGAAGGAAGCCAATCTCGAAGATGTATTCATTGCGCTTACCGGCAAAGACCTGCGGGAAGGCTAATGCATGCGGCCTTTTATTTTTTTCCCGCGGCGGCGCGGTGGCGCAGGGTTTTCTTTATAGCACCAAGGCACAACAGCACTGAGAAAGATATAAGTATGTGTTTTTTTCTCGCGGCGACGCAGTGTCGCAACGTTTTCTTTATAGCATACAAAGGCATCAAGGTGGATGATAGGTACCTGTTTTTTGCAGCGTTTTCTTTATAGCACGCCAGGCACAACGGCAATAAGAGAGATGAAGTGTATGTGTCTTTTTGCTTGCGGGCGGCAGCGGGTTTTATTCCACACAATGCCCCGGCGACGCAAAGGTGTTAGCTGTCCCGTAACGTTGTTGGTGAAAACACCAACAACTGCAGCCCTCACGGCTTCCATATTACCACCGCGCTAGCGTCAATTTTGTGTTTATAAATAAAAGTAAGTAACTATCCGGATATAGGAAACAGGATACAATTTGCTTTTAAATAACGATTGCTGAGCTTGTCGGAGCACCATCTTTGTCCTTTACCTTCGGTGAGAAAAGTTCGACAAGCTTAAGGAACGGCTTTGTTTCCTATATCCGGATATTCAGATAAAAGTGTGTACGCAGCAGGCCATGCGGCCTGGGTTGGAGATAAAGCAGCGACGGTTTATCGGTGCCGTATATCGATCTGTACAAAAAGCTTATCGTGCGATCCAGTCCGATGGATTGACGGAGGCCGGGCTATTGTTGGCCCCTACTTTCCATACCTGGAAGTTGAGCATGTTTTCACCATCATCATTTTTACCGGCACGGCCTATAACCTGCTTGGCGCTGACATGATCGCCCTCGCGTACGGAAGCCGAAGCCAGGTTGCTGTACACGGTAAAGAATTCGCCATGGCTCACCATGACCATGATGCCGTTAATATTGGCTACTGTACGCACTACGCCTTCGTATACCGCTCTTACCGAAGCACCTTCGCCTGTGGTGATATCGATGCCGATATTATTCTCGATAACACTAGGGAAAAGCTTATTGGGGTGCTTGCCATAATTGCCCGATATAAAACCTTTTTCGACTGGCCAGGGCAGGCGACCACGGTTGGCGGCAAAATTGTTGGACAGCGCCTGTACTTCCGGTGTAAGGCTCAGCTTGTAGGAAGGCTTTTCCACCGATGCTACGGGCGGTGGCGTGTATGCCGGCCGGGAAGGCTCCGAAGTGGTGGCTGCAGGTTTACTATTGCCGGTTGTCGCCGGTTTGGAAGCATTGTTGCCTGTTGAAGATGGTCTTCCGGTATTGAGCGTTACCGTTTGGCTGCCGGCCTGGTAAGTGTTGCCGTCGTTGTTGCGGGCGGCTTGCTGGGCAGCAGCAGCCTTGCGGCGGGCTTCTTCCTCGGCGGCTCTCTTACGGGCCAGAGCTGCCTCTTCGGCGGCTTTGCGGCGGGCTTCTTCTTCCGCTTTCTTACGGGCCAGTTCGATCTCACGTCTGATCTGGTCCCGTATAGAGGCTTCCAGCTTGCGTGCCATCTTCTGGTTTTGCTGGATCTGGGCCACCAGCTCTTTTTCCCGGCCCTTCAGCTCGGTTACCAGCTGATTGGTCTGCTGGGTCTCGGCCTGTATCTCGTTTTTCTGTACTTCTTCCGTTTGCAGCAGCTTGCCTTTCTGGGTCTTTTGCGTATTGAGCACGCCGATCTTTTGCTTCAGCTGCACCTGGGTAACACGGATCTTGTCGGCCTGCTCTTTGCGGTAATCGCGATATTTGCGCAGGTATTGCATGCGCCTGATGGCATCGTTGAAATCGTTGGCCGAAAACAGGAAGGCCATCATATTCTGGCTGGTACGGTGCTTATAGGCATAGCGGATCGATTGAGCATAGCTTGCCTTCAGCTTGTCGAGGTTGCTGTTGAGCGTATTGATCTCCTGTGCCGAAAACTGGATGCTGCCATCAATGTTGGACAGTTCCGCATTAATATTGCCGATCAGTTTTTGGCGGGCCTCCAGCTTGGCGGTAAGCGCCTTTAGCTCGCTCATGGTCGCTTTTTTATCCTGCTTGGTCGCTTCCAGCTGTTGCTGGGTACTGTTTATCTCTTCCAGCAGGTTGGCCCTGCGTTTTTCAAGCTCGCTGCGGGTGGGTTGCTGTGCCTGCGCCTGCGTGACGCCGAGCAGCAGGAAAAAAGAAAGGATATATAGACGCATGAAAAGATTCTCTGTTTTAGGGCAAAGAGCAAAGCTAATAAAAGCATGGCAAAAAGCGTGTACAAACTACAGGTATGCCAACGGACAAGCGTGCTGCCGGTTGCCGGCTTCCCCCTAATATGAAGATGATCGATTTGGTGAAATTCCATAAAGGAACAGGCTTTTCTTTCCTATATTTGCGCATTGAAGACCATGCCTGTCAATTAAATTTTCGGATGAAAGTTGTCATTTTTGCCGGAGGCCGCGGAACCCGCATCTCCGAAGAGTCCATATTACGGCCCAAGCCGATGATCGAGATCGGGGGCAAGCCCATTCTGTGGCATATTATGAAGATATATGCTGCCTACGGACATACCGAATTTATTATCTGCCTGGGGTACAAAGGCTGGATCATCAAAGAGTATTTTGCCAATTATTTTCTGCACAACGCCGACATGATGGTCGACCTGGGCAATAATTCCATGGAAATACTGCAGAATAATGCGGAGCCCTTCAAGATCTCGCTGATCGAGACCGGCCTGGACACCATGACGGCAGGACGCCTGAAACGGGTATTGCCCTATACCAATAATGAACCTTTCATGCTTACCTATGGCGATGGCGTAAGCGATGTGAATATGGATGAGCTACTGACCTTCCATCGCGAAAGCGGTAAAGTATGCACTATGACGGCGATACAGGCTACCAGCCGCTTTGGCGTGATTAAAATGCAGGAGAACGGTACTATCGATTCTTTTGAAGAAAAGCCTGAAGACAGCGGTACCTGGATCAATGGTGGCTTTTTTGTCATCAATCCGGGAATCAAAGATTATCTTGAAGGCGACATGGACGATGTGATGTGGGAGCGAGATCCTATGGATCGCCTGGCTGCTGCCGGACAAATAGGCGCTTATAAACACCATGATTTCTGGAAGTGTATGGATACGCTACGCGATAAGGAAGAGCTGGAACAGATGTGGGAAGGCAGTCCGGCATGGAAGAAATGGTAAAAATATCGACGTTACAGGATGAAATAAAGGATCAGTATGTCATTAGATGCAACCTTCAGAAATAAAAAAGTATTCCTTACGGGCCATACCGGATTCAAAGGTGCCTGGCTGCTGCAGCTGCTGGATTATTTCGGCGCCGACGTAAAAGGCTATGCCCTGGCGCCGGAGGAGGAAAAGGATCTCTATAACCAGATCAACGGCGATAAGCTATGCTATGCCTCGGTGATAGGCGATGTACGGGACAGTCAACTGCTGAAGGGTGAGATTGTACGCTTCGAACCCGATTATGTCTTTCATCTTGCGGCGCAGCCCCTGGTACGACGCAGCTACCAGGAGCCTGTGTATACCTTCGATGTGAATGTAATGGGAACAATCAATGTGCTGGAGGCTATGCGCAGTCTGGAAAAGCCTTGCACAGGTATTATGGTGACCACCGATAAGGTATATGAGAATAATGAGAAGGGGTTGCCCTTTGGTGAGGAGGAAAAGTTGGGCGGTTACGATCCTTATTCAGCAAGCAAAGCAGCAGCTGAGATTGCCATTGCGTCTTATCGCCGCTCCTTTTTCAACCCGGACCATGTAGCGACACATCATAAATCGATCGCATCGGTGCGGGCGGGTAATGTGATCGGCGGTGGCGATTATGCGGCCGACCGTATTATTCCCGATATTGTAAGAGCGATAGAACGGAACGAACCGGTAATGCTGCGCAACCCCGCCGCTGTGCGTCCCTGGCAGCATGTGCTGGAGCCTTTGGTTGCCTACCTGCTGCTGGCAGAGAAGATGACTGCCGACAGGGCCAGCTATGCCGCTGCTTACAATATAGGTCCCGATAAAGAAGATGTGTTGGATGTTGAAACCGTGACCCGGCAGTTTATTGAAGCTTACGGGAAGGGCAGCTATCATATCGAAGGCAATGCAGGCCAGCCACACGAGGCCCGGCTGCTGATGCTGGACAATCATAAAATTTATGAAGCCCTGGGGCAGAAGCCCCGTTACACGGCCTCTGAAGCAGTACACATGACGGCTGCCTGGTATGCCGATAAAGAACATAGCGCAGCGGAAAAATGCCGGGCGCAGATTGAAGCCTATCTGGCGCCGGTAACGGCTGTCGATAGCCAATAGTTATTGTTATGAGTTCTACAGAAAATACAATACTGGGATTGAAGCTGCCTACCGATCCGCGCTGGGTCGATATTGCGGCTATATCCCTGCAGGATATTCTTACCGATCACGCTTTTTGCGAACAAAAAGCGGCGACGCAATTCATTTCGCTTATCCAGCGTTATCCGGAGAAGATGGAGCTGGTGGAAGCACTGGCGCCGGTGGTTACCGAGGAGTGGGGGCATTTCAGAATGGTACTGGCCGAGCTGAAGAAACGCGGCCTCAGTCTGGGCAAGCAGCGCAAAGATGAATATGTAAACCAGCTGCTGCAGCATGAGCCGAAGAATATTTCGGGTGAAGTACGCCTGCTCCACAAGCTGATGATATGTGCCCTTATCGAAGCCCGTAGCTGTGAGCGCTTTCGCCTGCTGAGCCTGCATATCGAAGAAGAAGCGCTGCGCCATTTTTATCATAAGTTCATGGTTTCGGAGGCAGGACACTACCGCTTATTCCTTGACCTGGCCAAAGTTTATTTCGATGAAGCCCTGGTAAGGCAAACCTGGCTCGATTGGCTGCATATTGAAAAGAACATCCTTAAGGAGCTGAAGCCCCGGGGCGACCGTATGCACTGATCTTCTCTCCGCAACATTTTCCCTCTTTATATTAATGGCTATGGAACCTCATACCTTGTTTAATCAAAAAAGCAATGCAACACAATTTTTCCTGATGGCCGGCCCTTGTGCGGTGGAAGGAGAAGAAATAGTGCTGCAAATAGCAGAACGCATCGTAAAGATCACCGGCAAGCTGGGTATACCCCTTGTGTTCAAAGGTTCTTATCGCAAAGCTAACCGTACACGTCTGGATAGCTTTACCGGCATCGGCGATGAAAAGGCGCTGAAGATACTGGCCAAAGTAAGAGACACCTTTGGCGTGCCGGTGGTTACTGATATTCATGCAGCCAATGAGGCTGGTATGGCTGCTGCCTATGTAGATGTATTGCAGATACCGGCATTCCTGTGCCGGCAAACAGATATCCTGGTAGCAGCGGCAGAGACAGGCAAACATGTGAATGTAAAGAAAGGGCAGTTCCTGGCTCCCGAGTCGATGCAGTTTGCCGTGGATAAGATTCAGCAAAGCGGGAACGATAAAGTGATCCTTACCGACAGAGGAACAACCTTTGGCTACCAGGACCTGGTGGTCGACTATCGCGGTATTCCCACGATGAGCGCCATGGGTGTGCCAGTGGTAATGGATTGCACGCATTCGCTGCAGCAGCCCAACCAGACCAGTGGTGTAACCGGCGGTAATCCCGCGATGATCGAAACGATTGCCCGTGCAGCCATAGCAGTAGGGGCCGACGGCCTGTTCATCGAAACCCATCCCGATCCGAAAAACGCAAAATCTGACGGCGCCAATATGCTGCACCTCGACCTCCTCGAAGGCCTGATGCAAAAGCTAAGCATACTAAGAGAAGCCGTAAAGAAAATAGGGTAAGATGGGTATTGTATTCAGGCAGTCCATTAAGTCGACCATAGTCATCTTTACCGGTAATCTTATCGGTGCAGTGGCGACTTATTTTACAGCGCAGGTCTTCAGTCAGGATAAACAGCAGTTCGGCTTTTCGAGAACGCTTATTACGGTGGGTGTAATTTCGATGATCTGTATCCTGATGGGCGCTGCAAGTGTGATGCAGACATTTACCCAACGCTACGAAAAAAGAGATGAACGGAAAAAGGTGCTTATTAGCCTGTGTTTCCTGGCGCCTTTGCTGATGGCGTTGTGCCTGCTGCCTTTTTACCTGGGTTTTAAAGCCGAGATCGTTGCGATGTTCAAACCTCAGGACAGGGCTTACTTCAGTGACTACTATGGCTGGGTAGCCTTACTGGTGCTCGCCTGGGGCTATCTTACCTTATTGGAGGCCTATATGATATCGCAGCACAAGTCGGCGCAGGGCCTGGTGATGCGTGAAGTGTTTTTAAGAGTATGTAACCTGCTTGCGCTGGGCGCCTTGTATTGGCAGCTGATCCGGTTTCATGGCTTTATCGTGCTTACCGTGCTGGGCTACGTCCTCAGCGCAATACTGTTGCTGCTGCTTTCGATGCGTACGGAGGGTTTTGGTTTCTCGCGTCGCTGGAAAGTGTTTACCCGCGGAGAATACAAAGAAATATTCCGTTTTGCCTGGTATCATTTGCTTGTAGGCGTCTCTGTGTATCTTACCGGTTATCTTGACGGGCTTCTGCTCGCCACGCTGGACAAAGACGGGGTTTCGGCAGTACCGGCTTATACCATCGCTGTCTTTATAGTAGGCTTGATGGCTGTTCCTTACCGGGCTATGGCACAGGCCGTATTCCCTGCTTTGAACCGGGCCTATATAGAACGGAATGATGCTGAGCTCAGGGATATTTTCAATCGGTCTGGTATCAATATTCTCATTGTCGCCGTAGCGATGGCGTTTATTATCGGATTAAACCTGAACAATGCAGCAAGTATATTACCCAAAGGATACGAGAAAATAGTTCCGCTTTCGCTCATATTAATGCTGGGACGTGCAGTCGACATGGCTACGGGAGTCAATACAGAAATGATCAGCATTTCGATCTATTACAAATTCAATTTCCGTATTTCGGCGATATTAGTCGTGCTGATTGTAGTGTTGTGCTGGTTACTGATACCCCGTTATGGCGCCTACGGCGCAGCATGGGGCAGTAGCATAGCATTGACCATTTTCAATATAGCCAAGTTGATCTTCCTCAAAAAAAAGATGGCGCTGCATCCGTTTTCGCTACAGAGTTTAAAAGTGATATTGGCAGGTATTGTGAGCGGTCTTATTGCTTATTTTATTCCTTATCTGGGCAATCCCGTGGTCGATGCGCTTCTCCGTGCCGGCACCCTGATAATTATCTATACGCCGCTATTGCTGTGGTGGCGTGTTTCGCCTGATATCAACGAGTACCTGGCGACCGTCGTTAAGAAAAAACGGCTTTTCTGATATTCAGCTTTTTCCCCCTACAGCTTCAGTAAGTATTTTGTAGAAATTGTTGGTGGAATGAAAGGCAAGCCAGGCTAGCTTTGCCTGCTCTGCTTCTGACCGGAACGTTGAATAATTTTCAGTGATGGTTTCCAATGCCTGGATCAACGCATTGGGGTCATTGTCTGGTATGCTGATGCCCGTATGATAAGCTGCCGACTGGGCATTCATCCAGCTGCCCTTGGAAGTGATGAAGGGTTTACAAGCTGCTATGGTCTCAGACAGGACACCCGACGTACGCGCCCTGTACCCATGGGATACGAGATAAGGAATGAGGATAATGTCGGCTTGCGACAGCTGCTGCGCATAGGCTTCGGAACTCATGTTGCCGAGTAGCTCATATGAGATATGACTTTCCTTTAATCTTGTTTCCACGGCGGTATTCAGATCCTGATCGCCGGCATTGGCCTGGATTACCAGTGTGATCTGGTCAAGCAGGGGATGACGTTCACGGCTCATTTTTGCAGCGGCATCAAGGATCAGCCCGATACCTTTTTCGACTCTTACTGGTCCCGGTGCATATAGCCGGAAACGATTGCCGGGCGGCATTTTCTCAACCGTATGGCTAACAATGGGCTCTTTTACATGGGGTATGGGAAGCACGCTCATGTTACAGTGATACCGATGATTGCATTCATCGGCAATGACGTTGCTGTCGGTAAAGAATATTGCCTTTCCACTTTTGATCAATTTGCCGAAAGCAAAGTCGTACAAACGCAGCCCCCATTTATTAAGGAATGCGGGCATACCCACCAGCTCTGAAATGGGATAACGGAATAGCAAAAGGCTTTGCTGTTTGCTCCGGGAGGCGGCAAGAGCGACCGGCAATACGTTATACCAAACTGTGGTCGTATAGAAGAAGACGGCGTCTGTATGGATTTCGGCGCGATATAGCGCTACCAGCTTCCTGTACATGGTGCGTGAGAATGTCGCCCGGTTCCATAGCCGGCCTACCAACGGGATCCTGTTCAGAAAGTTGGCAGGTAATCCCTTGAAGTAAGGTTTGGCATTAAGCTCCCGGGCTACATGGGGCTCAAGCTTTATATTGCCATAAATCTCTGTTTCGATTCCGTGCTGCTGTAGCAATTCCTGCACTGCCCGGTTATACTCGTAGTGATGTCCGCCTTTATCTACAAGATATTCGTCAATAATGATCACCTTTCTCATACGGGAAGTATTTTCAGGGATTATCGGCTCAATCCACCAGGTTACTGGATCTTACCCAGGCTATCGTTTGTTCAATACCGTCCGAGAGGTCTGTGCTCATAAGCGTTCTACCCAGCAGACTCCGGTATTTGTCTACCGCCAGTATTTTACTTTTAGCGCCTACATACTGTGTGGTATCGTAAGTTATCTGGTTAAAGTCATAGCCTGTTTTTTCACAGATGATCCTGGCAAAATCCCTGATCGAGTGATCTTCACCGCTGCCGATATTGTATATTTCGTTTTCTATTTTATTGTTCAAAGCCAGCATCACCTGCACGAAGTCGTCGACGTAAACCAGCTCCCGGCGTTGCTCACCATCTCCCCATAGGGTTACCGGCGTTCCATGCTTCTTTCCGTTAATGATCTTTCTTATGAGGTCGTAAATAAAATGCAGCTGACGTCCGTCTGTGTGATAATCGGGTCCGTAAAGGGTGCTTGGCACCAGGTACAGGTATTGCATGCCATATTGCCGCTGGAGGCATTCCAATCCTGCCAGCAACATACGTTTGCACATCGCATAAGCGTAGAATTTATCGGTTGGTATACCCTGCATGTATTTTTCTTCAGACAGGCCCTCTTCTACGGTATAGCTTATGCTGGTCCCCAGAGCGATCATTTTGGCTTGCGGGGCATGCTGCTGCCACCAGGCCAGCATGTTGGTATTGATCTGCTGGTTCACGATCCACTGGATACCGCGGTGGGTATCGCAAAAGGTACCCGCCTGGGTCCAGGCTGCTAAGTGAAAAATATAGTCGAAATCGCCGGGATTGCTTATTGCTTTAGCAAGAGAATCGTCCCTGGTCAAGTCGCAGTTGCGGGAATTAAGGGCAAGGTAACTGATACCTTCGTTTTCCAGTTTCCGGATCAGCCTTCGACCCAGGAACCCGGAGCTACCGGTGATTAAAACGCTATTCATGATTATGATAAGACCATTTCTTTTTTTTAGAAGAAAGCGGATTCGCTCTATTTATCAGGGCACAGTCTGTTTTAGTGTAGGATGTATTCTGCTTCTTTTGTAAACATACCGGAGTAGCTTACGTATGGGATAGATCAGCTTGGACCGGGCGAATACTCCGAATAAATTGTTGAAAAACAACTCGAGCGAACCGAATGTACGGATTACCTTGTTGACCTCCTGATACAGTTCAGCATCGAAAAATGGCCTGTTACTTTCCAGCAAGAACTCCGCATAGGAATTGAATTGTAATGATTTACTGACCAGTATTTGTTTCAGCAGGTCGGCAGTAAAGCCGGTCGCACTCTTGTCTAGCTTTCTGAAGAAAACAAAATCGCCCCATACCATACGCCCATCCCTGGAATTCTTCTGGTTGCTGGTATTCAACTTCCATTCGTCAAGGCAGGAAAAATTGATGAATTCGAATCCTCTATCGCTAAGGTACTGGCATATCTCGAAGAAATGCTTTTCACCTTTGAATAGCGGGTGAAACCTTATTACCGCCTGGATCACATTGACATCGGGTAATGTATTTTCTATATTTTTGATAATATCAAAATCCAGTCCTTCAAGATCCACTTTCAGGAAGTCGATATGATCCAGCTTATGCTCTGCGAGGATATCGTTTAGTGTAATGCAATCTATATCAATCCTGGCTTTTTCTTTCATAGCATCTTCCAGGCCATACATAATATCTACCCCTTCTTTAATTTCCAGGAAAGAGGAGCAGGCCATATAATTCCTTTCGATGAACTGTTTCATCCCTCTTTCGATATGAACACCTTTTTTGATCTTGATATTCTTGTAAAGATCGCTGTTCTGTATATCGCTGGTCGAAAGCGCATCTATCTCTATATAGGTGATCTGGCTACTGAATTTCTTCAGGAATGTGCTTTGCCTGGCAGATGAAGATCCAAGATCAACGATCACAAAATCACGGTTCAATGTGGTATCTATATTCATACATATAGATTATACGCCGGGAGCAGCGATGTCCCTTTGGCTCATCAAAGGTTGTATTGCCGGCCAGGAAATGGCCAGGCCGGGATCGTTCCACCTTACCGCGATCTGATTGCCCGCGCCGGAATACGTTTCCGTTTGTTTATAAGCAAAAACGCATTGCTCCGAAAGGCAATAGTAACCGTTAACGAAGAAGGGTGGTACCAATACCTGCAGGCGGTTGGTATCGTTCAGGATAAACGTCTCTGTTTTCAGATAGGTAGGAGAAGCTGGGTTAAGGTCGGCGAGCGCAAAAAATACTTCACCGTACACACATTGGATCAACTTCCAGGTTACCTTGTCACCATGAAGGCCGCGCAGCACATTTTTCCGGGAAACAGATATATCGTCTTCCTTAAAAACAAGCTTTTGGCCTGCACGGTCTTTAAAGTCGTACTTATTAATGCAAAAAGTCTCGACAAATTCGCCCCGCTCGTCCCTGAACACAGGAGGAGTGATCAATTTTACTTCCGGGAATAATGCCGAACTGCGGATGTCGAGCTGATTCATCAATTTTCTTTAGGGTTAATAGGGAAATAGAATTCGACACCTTTGTTGATCAAATCCTGGTTATTGGCCAGTATCTCCTTTTTAAAATTCCAGGCCAGCACATAATAGACATCGGGCAGTTCTGTCATTTCCCGCTCGATCACAATGGGAATGTGCTGGCCGGGTGAGTACAGACCTTTGCGCAATTCATTCTTTTCTACGAGGTATTCGATATAGTCAGTGCCGATGCCAAAATAATTCAGCAGCGTATTGCCCTTTACCGGGGCGCCCATACCCCATACCTTTTTATTTTCCTGCCTGCACTGCTCAAAGAAGGCGACGTTCTCTGCCTTCATCTTCTTTATACGCTCCGCAAAGTCCAGGTACCATTGCTTTTCATTGCAACCGGTCGCTTCCTCTTCTTTCTGCAACTGCTGCAACCGTTCTGCAGCCGCTCTTTTGCCCTTATGGGTAACATGCGCGATCATAGAGCCGCCGTGAATGTTAGCTACGTAGGCATCGAATATTTCCAGCTCGTACTGAGACAAAAGTATCTGCAGGTTTTTGAGATTGTAGTACAACAAATGTTCATGGTAAATCTGATCGAAGGCCATGTTCTCCACAATACGTTTCATATAAAGAAACTGGACGACGAAGACACCATCTTCCTTAAGGCTCTCTTTTATGCCGCGGGTTACGGAATGCAACTCTTCAAGATGGAAAAACACGCCGGCAGCATTGATCACATCGAATTTGCGATCCAGCTTTTGCGTCAGCTCGTAGTTGAAATAATCGTTTATGGTATACAAACCCTGATCGTTGGCGATCTTTGAAGTGGCAACAGAAGATTCGACACCTACAATATCGTAGCCGAGCTGCTTGAAATGCCTGATCTGTGTTCCGTCGTTGGAGCCGATGTCGAGCATGGCCTTGTCCTTATTGTTGCTGAAATACAAGGAGTCTACCTCTTTGGCAATATGCTCAAAGTGATCGCTCAGCGAACGGGTTACACCACTCAGATAGGTGTGGTTGCCAAACATGATTTCCTTTTTTACGGTATAATTCAGCTGGCTGGTACTACAGGCATTGCAATACATTACCTGCAACGGATAAAAGGGTTCTTTACCAACCTCTTCCCGGGTAAGAAAGTGATTGCACCAGGGCTGCATGCCCAGGTCGATCACCATATCCAGGTCTTCTGAGCTACAAACGCGACATTGCATGTCTTAATAAATTTAACGTTATTGGTTTTATGACTTTAGTTGCCTGCAGACGCCCTTAATGAATAACAACCATTTTTCGGGTTCTGCTCTTTTTTCCGTCGATCAGCAGTGTATAATAATAAACACCCGGCTCCAGGGATTTTGTATCAAGAGTATAGCACCCTTTGCCCGTTTTGCTGATCTTCTCTGTCCTTATTTTTTGTCCCTGTGCACCAAACAATACAATGGCCGCGCCATCCCTGAAAGAAGGTACATCATAGCGGATGGTTGTAAGGTCAGATGCTGGGTTCGGAATATTCTGTTCCAGAAAGAAATGTTCCGTGCTTGCTACCCCTTCTATTGCAGAAGTTGTGATACTAATTGATACGATATTTGAAATTTTGCTGCACAAGCCCGATACGCCGGTCTTTACGATACACCGGAAGAGTTGGTTATTATTTATAGTGGTGAGGTTGGAAACCGTAAGTGTGGCCGATTGGGCCCCGCTATACTGCCCGGTATTGGGAAGATCGATAAATGTACCGCCCGGTCCGATGTTGGATTGCCATTGAAAGGTAGCTGTTGTGCTGGCCGCCGTGATGGAAAAGGAGGTGCTTCCGCCAATGGTTGCTGTTTGCGTAATGGGTTGGGTGGTAATTGCTGCCGGCGGTAAGGATTGAAATAGGCCATTGATTTCGCAATCATCTAGTTTTCGGTACCATAACCCTACGTCATCTATCATCACCTGTGCTCCATTTTGATATGATGATATAGCGTTAGACCCATTAGCCAATATAAGGCTGGCAGTGGTCGACGCTGACCATACATAGGCAAACTTACTTTTTTGTACACCATTGATATAAATGGTTGTAGAATCGGAAGTCACCGAGTAGGTAAGCATCGTCCAGTTATCCAAGAAAAGTGTCTTGGGACCAATTGCCCGACGAGAAGGTACGTCATTACACTTTACGATAAACAGGCTATCAAACATTTCCCATATTTGTGGGTAAGAGCCACATTCTTCATCAGGATGGAAATCCTGTACCACGTCATAATTTTGATAACTCTTTAATTTCATCCAATAGTTAATCGTGTAATTCCCCTGTGTATTGACTGGTAAGTTAAAAAAGCGAACATAGGCATTGTTATCAGCAAAGTCACAAGCCTTATTAGCATTACCAAACCGATCGGTCACATAGGTGAATAGGTTGCCTGTACCGTTATTCGAATTAGAGGAGCTATCAATGAGCGTGCTGTCAAGCGGCCACCAGCCGACCAGATTGGATGTAGGAACATAGTCGGGCACCTGAGCACCAAGAAGGCCCGGAATGAGAAAAGACAATAGTAATGCAGAGAATTTTTTCATGAAAAGGTAGCATTTAAGATGAACATTGCATTCGATGAAAATGCTGCAGCAAAGCTGTGGTTGGTTTATGGTAGTTCTTCTTACTTTCATTATGATAAATGGGAAGATGATCTTAGCAAAGCTGTCTTGCTTTATGCTTAATTATGTTCACCAGTTACAATCAATTTGAGTAATTTTTGGCATTTCGATCCCAGCCATTTATCCAACAAGCGTTCCTTGAAGCCCTTATTGGGCACGGATGGAGCATGGAGCGGATCAGTTGTCAGGATCAAATGAAAAGTATTAGGTGCATTATATTTACGTCCCCTGATATATTGTTCAGAGAAGTAAGTCTCGAATTGAGGCAAATGATACATCCCCAGCTCTTTCACCTTTTCCAGCCACCAGCTTTTGGGTTTAACAGTTCGGTGCAGGTTGACGCCATTGATGATATCATCGACATAGCAAATACTTACAATGCAAAGCCCCTTATGACTGAGGTGCTTTTGAATGTTCTCAAAAAGTGGCTTCAAATCCTTTTCTTCAATGTGTTCCAGCACTTCCCATGATGTAATCAGGTCAAATATCATTTCTTTGCCTGTCTCATCACTAAGTTGGAATGTACGTGTAATGTCGCAGGTGAAAAGGTTCTCTGGAATGCTGCGCCATTCTGCACGTTTGTGTTTTTTGGAAAAGTCACTTCCTTCAAGGCCGATCGCAACACAGCCATCGTCAATGCAGTTCTTTACGAAACCACCGCCGGAGCAGCCAAGGTCCAGAACTTTCAACGTAACATTGCTTTCATTAAAGATCTTATAGACCTTCCTATTAAAAATGGAATTTCTTGAATTATCTCTTTTCGTTCCCCAGGGGTTGAGATGATCCAGCGACTCATAAGCTACTTCCCGCTCTGCTGTAAGATTAATATTATTCATGTGCTATGAAATATGTATAATACGTGTTCCCTCTGTCTCAAAATTAAAGCGAACGAGGTGCAGGCCCTTTAGTGCTTCAATAACAACCTCGTGACGGGATTGCGGAACGTAGAACATAAAGAATCCACCGCCACCGGCGCCCAGCAGTTTGCCGCCGATAGCGCCTGCCGCCGTTGCTTTTTCGTAAATCGTGTCGAGATGATCGCTGGATATTGCGGTAGACAGGCTGCGCTTGGCCATCCAGGCTTTATGCATCAGCATCCCAAACTCATCGAGGCTGCGGCTCGTATCCGAAAGGATGACAAGTCCCTCGTCGACCATATTATAAATATCCGTAAGCTCTGTATGGATCTTCTTTTCCTGTGTTTTCTGTACCTGCTCTTTCAGTATCTCGCTGGCAAAACGGTTAATGCCGGTATAGAACATCAACAGGTTGTCCTGCAGCGCTTCTTTACGCTCACTGCTCACCGTTACAGGGTTTACCAGCAGCTTATCGGCCGAGAACACCATATGGTTGAATCCTCCATAGGCAGCCGCCAGCTGGTCCTGCACGCCTACGCGTTCCTGCAGTACCACCTGCTCGATATAGATCGCTTCCTGTGCGAGGCGATCCTTGCTCACCATTTTTCCCATAAGGGCATAACAGGAATGCAGCAAGCCTACGGTGAAGCTGCTGCTGCTGCCGATCCCCGTACGTGCCGGCAGATCGCTCACAATATTTACTTCCAGCCCATGGTCTATATTCAGGTATTTAATCACTTCCCTTACTACCGGATGCTCAATCTCATCGACCGTATGACAAAGCTCTAGCTTACTGTAAGCGATCCGGTACCTGTGATCCAGCAAGCCTTCGATCTTATTGACGGTAACATAAATGTATTTGTCTATAGAAGTGCTCAGTACACAGCCGCCAAATTCCTTGTAATAATCGGGATAGTCGGTACCCCCGCCAAAAAAGCTAACCCTTACCGGAGTCTTTGAAATCACCATAAAAATATAAGTTAAACGTTGGAGTATTTATTGGGATGCAATATCGAAAACCCCTTGATCAACTCCGTAATACCTGATTGGATATCGTACTGCGGCTTGTAGCCCAGCGCTTCGATCTTATCGTTGCTCACGATATAGTTGCGCTGATCGGGATCTTTATTGATCTCCGATTCGGTAATGAAAAAGTCCGGGACTTGCTTTTTGATCTCCTCGCATAGCTCCATCTTCGAGAGGTTTGCTGTACTAAGGCCTACATTGTAGGTCGTATTTTTCATACGGTCAAAATTATCGATCCCGAATGTGAACGCATTAGCTACATCCCTTACATGAATATAGTTACGTTTGAAGTGTGCTTCAAACAGGACAATATACTTCTGGGAAAAGGCCCTGTATGTAAAATCATTTACCAGCAGGTCAAGACGCATCCTGGGAGAGCAGCCAAATACAGTTGCCAAGCGAAAGGTGATTACGTTTTCAGACTGCAACAGATCAGTTTCCGCCTCCGACTTGGTTGTTCCGTAAAGTGAGATGGGCTTCAGCGGCGTCTCTTCTGTACAGTAAAGACCCTCCTGTCCGATGCCATACCCGCTATTAGTAGTAGGAAAAAGCACACGTTGTTCTTTGGAGCGGAATTGGTTCATTGCGATCACTGCGTCCCGGTTGATGGCTACGGTAGAAGACTCATCCTTATTGGACAGTGGCGCGCCTACAAGGGCGGCAAGGGGTATCAGCACGTCTTTATCTTTCATCGCTGCCTTCAGCAATGATGTGTTACGTACATCGGCATTAATGAAGTGAAAATCGGGATGGTTACAACAATCCAGCAGCGTACTTTGCTGGAACATAAGATTATCGTAAACCGTAACCTCGTATCCCTGAGTTAGTAAATGAGGTACTAATATCGACCCGATGTATCCGGCGCCGCCTGTAACTAAAATTTTAGTTTTCATTATGATTAATCCGTCAAATGATTAGCCTTACAGCAATAGAAACGACAGGTAGATCCGGTAATACTTCCGTAATAAAAACGGAAACCATCGTTTTGATTTTGCGCAAATGTAGAGAATAACGTCCATGTTTTAAACTTTTGCCATGATTTATTCTGACCATAACGGCCTGTTCCAAAAGGCCGCACGCAACAATGTAAAACCGTGTGGATGATGATTCCCGGCGGTCCGCCGGACTGCCGGCCCGGCTGTAATCTGTAAGCCGGTATTTTGGTAAAAGCCGGCATATGCGTATGTTTGCCTTTTCGCTCCCGGTTCCGGGAGCTGATTTGCTTTCCATGGCCACAATCGTCAGCATTGCACCATATCGCTTTTTGCCGCCGCTAAACGGCGGCCATTGGGGCATTGTCAATGTGGAGAAATTGCTTTCCGTATACAACCAGGCGCATACGGTTACTACCGTCGATAATACTTTCAGACAGGAAGATTACCCCTTCAGCATACATCCCATACTGGACAACAGTAAGCTCCGGTATCTTCCCTACGGTCAATACGGCAAAGTATCGGGTCTGGCAAAGGCCCTGAAGCCGCAATACCTGTTTTGCCATCACCATTATATGTTCCCTATGGTGGCGAAGCTGGCCCGCAGGCTGAACATTCCCGCTTATATCCGCTGTCACAATATAGAATCGGAACGTTTCAGAAGCACGGGTAAATGGTGGTGGAAGGCCATGTGGTGGTTTGAACGCCATGCTTTCAGGCGTTCCGACGGCGTTTTCTTTGTGACGCGGGAAGACCGGGACTGGGCAATAAAACGTTATGGGTTACCGGAAAGCAAGGCCCTGATCATGCCTTTCGGAATTAATCTTCAAAGCCGGCCATTATCGACTACCGCAGGGAAAAGCGGGTTGGCCGGGGAACTGGGCCTCGATCCTTCGGTACCCTGGCTGTTCTTCATGGGGAAACTGGATTACGTTCCCAATGAAGAAGCAGTTATTTTTATCGTACGATCCATATTGCCCCTGCTCCGGCAGCGGCTGGGCCATTTTCATATATTGATATGCGGCAAGGGCTTATCTGAAGCATTGCAGCAGGAAATTGCCGCTGCCGGCGACGATATCCGCCACCTGGGCTTCGTACCGGAAATAGAGCCCTTGATCGTCGCCTGTGACCTGATGATCAACCCGGTGGTGTCGGGCGGCGGCGTCAAGACCAAAGTGGTCGAAAGCCTGGCCTGGAACAAGACTGTTGTTTCGGCGCATAGCGGCGCCATTGGGATCGAAAAGGAGGTTTGCGGCAATAAGCTGCTGACGGCCCCGGATAAAGACTGGCAGGCATTTACCGCCCAGGTTGTGGCGGCGCTTGCACAGGGAGCGGAGCAGATCCCCGATGCTTTTTTCACCTATTATTACCTGGGCAATATCGCGCAACGGCTGCAGCAATACTTCGGCGATCGGGGCCGTTAGCCGCAGTCATACTTACAGTGCGGAAGAAACCGTTTACTTTTGTGTTATGAAAAGGAAATTACTGCCAGGCCGCTTCC
Organism: Taibaiella koreensis; assembly: GCF_003545715.1. Lineage (GTDB taxonomy): Bacteria > Bacteroidota > Bacteroidia > Chitinophagales > Chitinophagaceae > Taibaiella > Taibaiella koreensis. Next base: position 204,471 of record NZ_QVNU01000004.1, on the reverse strand, counting down.
TGTATCATCTTTTGCCAATCGTTACCTGCTGTGCAGGGTTGCTTCGGGGAAACACAGCCCGGGCGCAGGCTTCCGATGAGACGCCTTTATTCAACGGCGAGCGCACCTTCCTGGGCGGCCTCGTATTGGGCGCCAATGTAAGCCAGGTAGATGGTGATTATCTCAACGGTTATCATAAGTTCGGGCTCAATGCCGGCGCTGTAGCCTATGTCAATTTTTCGTCGAAAATAGGAGCCAGCATGGAGCTGCTGTTCTCTCAAAAAGGCAGCCATAGCGTATCGACGCTGGAGTCGCCTTACTATGGCAGCTATTTTGCTAAGTATACGATCCACCTCAATTATGCGGAGGTGCCGGTGGTCCTGCATTATTATGTTACGGAAAAGACACATGTAGGTATCGGCGCGTCTTACAATCTTCTCATCAGCTCCCGCGAAGACTATAACGATGCCAGCTTTACCACTACGGTCGACTCCCGCCTGTATCCCTTTGCACGACATACCGTCGACGGCTTGCTGAGCGCCAGCAGGGTGCTGTGGCGGGGGCTCCTGGTCAATGTACGCTTTCAATATTCACTGGCCACGATCCGTAAATTTTCCAATATTCCGCAAGGCCTGGGCTTCGAAAACCAAAAGAACAATATGTTCACTTTCCGGCTTATGTACCTTCTTTAGCAACCCAGGGCGCGTAAGGCGATATAGCTCATGAGCCCGGCGCCGGTCTGCAGTGCCTCTTCATCTATGTCGAAACGGGAATTGTGAACAGGTTGGGTGTATTGCCCGCCGTTCCGGCTGGTACCGATACGGTAAAAGCAGCCTTTGGTATGCAGTGTATAAAAGGCAAAATCTTCGGCGCCCATACGCAGGTCCAGATCCTTTACCCGATCGGCGCCAAGAAAATCTTCTGCAAAGGACCGGGCCTGCTGCGTGGTCTCCGGATCGTTGAACAGAGAAGGGTAGCCATCCGGTATATCGATAATGGCCTCTGCCCCATAAGCGGCACATATCTGGCTGGTGATCTGTTTTACATGGGCCAGCGCTTCACGTCGCCAGTCTTCGTCAAAGGTACGCAGGGTACCTTCCAGCTCCACAGTATTGGGGATCACATTGGTCGCATGCCCTCCGGCTATTTTGCCAAAGGTCAGTACAGTAGGAGAGAGCGGGTTGCTTTTGCGCGATACCACTTGCTGCAGCCCCGTGATCACCATTGCCGCTACTGCTATAGGGTCTACCGTTTGTTGGGGCAGGGCGGCATGGCCTCCTTTACCTTTAATGGTAATATAAATTTCGTCGGCGCTGGCCATATACTGTCCGCTGCGGAAGCCTGTAGTACCCGCAGGCAACTGAGGGTATACGTGAAGGCCATATATAGCGCTTGGGGCAGGGTTTTCGAGCACGCCGGCCTTAATAAGCAGGCTGGCGCCGCCAGGGTTCTTTTCTTCTCCGGGCTGAAAGATCAATTTGACCGTTCCTTCAAACTGATCCCTGTATTCCTGTAGCAGCGCAGCTGCGCCCAGCAGGCAGCTGGTATGCACGTCGTGCCCGCAGGCATGCATAACGCCCTTGTTACGGGAGGTGTATTCCGTTTCATTTTCTTCTTCAATGGGCAGGGCATCCATATCGGCGCGCAGCGCAATACATTTCCGGCCGGGGTTACGGCCGGTTATCAGCGCTACTACACCTGTGCCGCATATGCCTTTCTCATAGACAATGCCAAGCTTATCCAGCTCGGAGGCCACAAAGGCTGCGGTCTCATATTCCTGGAAGGATAACTCCGGATGCTGATGCAAATGCCTTCTCATCCTTACCAGTTCGGGCCGCAGGGCCGCTGCGCGGGCTTTCAGGGTCTCAATCATCGTCTTCGCTGCTCTCCTTGTTTTTGCGTACGGTGTTCACGTTGATCACATCGGGCACTACCATGCTGGGATTGAATTGGGCCGACAGCTTATTGTAGAGCTCCAGCGCATCTTTCCGGCCACGGAAGTCGCCTACGCGTACACGGAACTGGGGGTTGTTGTATACCAGGTAGGAACGGATGCCCGGGAACGATCGCATAAAATCAAGCTTCACCTGGGAAGCCTTTTTACGATCGTTGCCATTATAAATCTGTACGCGGAAGCCTCTTACCTTACCAATGAAAGGACGGTTTGTATTGGCCGGCTTATTCACTACCAACGCCAGCCTCGGATCGGCATGTACCGTTACATAACCGGTATCGCTCTCCTGGGCCGCCACACCAAGGGTGCAGCCCAACAGCAAAAGGAAGAAAAGGTATTTCATAAGCAGGGGGTTTTATCAGGAGCCGCCGGCGATCGTTACGCTGGCCGAAGCGCCGATGCGGGTCGCTCCGGCAGCTACGAGTTCCTGTGCAAAGGCAAAGGTACGAATCCCTCCCGAAGCTTTGATCTGTATCTCTGGAGGCAGGTGGCTGCGCATCAGCTGCACGGCATGTACGCTGGCGCCGTGCTCGGCATAGCCTGTCGATGTTTTTACAAAATCGACTTTATGCCGGGCATACAGCGTGCAGCAGGCGACGATCTCGTCATCAGTGAGCACACCGCTTTCGATAATCACCTTTACCATACAGCGGTTAAGGCGTATCGGCTGCAGGCAAGCTGTGATCTCACGGGAAAGATAGTCCAGGTCGCCGCTCTTCAGTGCGCAGAGATTGATCACGATATCCAGTTCTGTGGCGCCCTCAGCTATCGCTTTATGTATCTCGGCTACCTTGGCTTCAATACAGCTATAGCCAAAGGGGAATCCGATCACAGTAGCTGTGGCTACGCCGGCGCCGGCTGTAAGCCTGCTGGCAAGGGCAACATAATGCGGCGGTACGCATACGGCAGCAAACCGGTAGCGGATGGCCTCGTCACAGAGCTTTTCAATGTCGGCGGGTAGGGTAGTGGGCTTCAGGATCGTATGATCGATATACTGTGCTATGTTCATAATCGTCTTTTAAGAAATATGGCGAAGGTCAATAAGCTTTACCGGCTTGCGGTTATGACCGGGATATTGCAGCTGCCTGATGGCTTCGGCGCTCCGGTAATGAAGACGGGGTACCACGCGCCACCTATGACTAAACAAGGGCCGCAGCAGCTCGTCGCCTGCAGCAGGCTCCATATCGCAATGCAGGTATATCGCCAGTTCGTCCTGGCCATCGGCGCCCGTGCTGATCTCGATCACGTATTCCTGTATTTGCGGCACACCGTTGAGCACATCGAAAATCGCCGGCGGATATAGCGTTGTGCCCTTAAACTTGATCATCTGCTGTTTGCGGCCCAGCACGGGGCCCAGGCGCATGGTATGCCTGCCGCAGGAGCAAGGCTCATAATAGCCGCGGCACATATCGCCGGTACGGTAGCGAAGCAGGGGCATACCCTCTACGCCGAGGGTGGTAATGGTCACTTCCCCTTTTTCGCCCGGTGCTACCGGCTGGCCCCTATCGTCGAGCAATTCCACCACAACCAGCTCCGGATGATGGTGGCCGCCCTGCCCGGCCCTGCATTCGGTAAAGGCTGTTTGCAGCTCGGTAGCGGCATAGGTGCTGTATAGCTGTACATCCCATTCTGCTGCGATTTGCCGGGCCAGCGCATTGGGTTGCAGCTCCTCGTCGCGGAGGCTTTCGCCTATAGCCAGCACTTTCTTCACCGTGCCGCTACCGGCCGGAAAATCATTGGCTTTGGCATGTGCGATCAGCTTCAGCAGGAACGAAGGCACGGCCACCAGGCCGGTGGTCTTCATTTGCCGTATGGTATCCCATTGCATAGCGGGCAGTCCGGGACCGGTACGTATGGAAGCAGCGCCCAATAGCGACAGCCCGCTGTAATAAGCGACACCCGCCATGAATTGACGGTCGAGTGTAAGCATCAGCTGGAAGATATCTTCGTCGGTGGCCTCTATACAATGAAAGGACAGGTACTCGTTGTAGGCCAGGCGTAGCAGGTCGTTTTGTGTGAGGGCTATAGTTACCGGCCGGCCCAGTGTACCGGAAGTAGACATGTATTCGCGTACCGCTTTGGGCGCTACGCACAGGAAATCGTTATTGTATTGCTGCAGCGCTTCTTTGGAGGTCGTAGGCACACGCGCAAAGTCCTCCCAGGAGCGCAGCGCTTTTACATCGATCTGCTGCTCCCCAAACATGCGGCGGTAATAGGGTGAATGTTGTAGCAGGTATTCCAGCGCCGGACCCAGTTTTTCCCACTGGAAAGCAGCCTGCTCCGCTATGCTTTTTTGCTCTATTGCCGGTATGAATGACATCGGGCGGTAAAGATGAGATATTGGGTTATCAGGATAATCCGTCCGTTGCCTCTCTGTGCCAAATGGCTAACAAGATAATAAGGATCAGGCTTGTTCCGGTTTTGATATATTGGTTGCCAGCTGGTTGATCAGGTTATATAGCTTTTCAATGTCTATTTCCAGCCGGCTGATGGTTTGCTCATACATTCTTTTTTCAAAGGAGCTGAGGTTGGGCGGAATATTGGAATGCTGGGCTTCCCCGATAGCAGTAGGATTGGTATAAAAGTTATCATTGATATTGACCAGCTCCGAAGGAGTGGTCTTGTAAAGCTCCGCAAGCACTTCGATACGGTCGAGCGTTATTTTGGTGGTTCCTTTTTCGATGAGGCTGTAAGCATTCTGGGATATGTCGAGTACGCGGGCTACGTATTCCTGGGTATAATTATTGATCTCTCTTAATATTTTCAGTTTCTTGGAAAACTTCTGGGTAAGGTTCATCTGCCAATGAGTTGAATATGCAATTTATAAAAAGCGTTGCAATACAAAAAGTCATATATCCCCGGAAAACCGATGCCTTGACCCCCTGCCGCAACCCTTCTATTTCCTTCGTTATGATGATTTTCTTAGAAAAAATTCCCCACAAAAGTACAAATTATAGAATAAGCGAGTGAATATCTTTTTGTTTGATAAACTATAATCCAAACAGGAGAATCATCAATGGCGCGAGGTGCCTATTTTATAAAAACGAAAGACTTTTGCGGGGAATAAATAATGCTCTTTGTTTAAAATAATGTATCTATTTTTTCTGTTTTTTACATTATTGCACTTCAAGTTATTGTTTTTCAATTAATTGTATTTTGTGTATTGACTGGTAAAGTTACTAATTAGAACAGAATAAAAAAGTAATATCGATTCATAAATTAAATTTATGAATAATTCTAATATCACATTTTAATTCAAAAATCTTTATGGTGTAGAAAAAGACAATAAAACGAAACCAATAAAACAAACCTGCTTTAAAAAACCTCCCTCAAACTTTTATCAATGAGAAAAATTCTATGTTCTGCACTCGCAGGACTGCTGGTTGGTGCTGTGCAAACTTCGGCCCACCGGATTGAGTATTATACCGCCAACGGTTGTATTGTACCCGGACAGCTCCTGAAAATTGATGCTAAGGTCGTTTCCGCGCCTTCCAGCACCCGTTACAACTGGCAGTACAAAACAGCAACCGGCAGTTGGACCTGCTTCACCAACAACACCAACAACACGATCAACGGTACTGCTTTCTATGTAACCAACGCTTCGGGCGTAGGCGCCGACGACGCCCCGGAACTGACGATCGCCAGTCCGACCTCGGCACTGGATAACGTGCAGCTACGTTGCCTCATGCGTGAAAATGCCGGCCCCTGCAATGCGCCGCTCGGTTCTACTTATGGTGGCGACGACCTTAATCCGAACGAAGCCAAAATACTGCGGCTGCGTTACAATCCTGTTACCGGCGCCTGCTCCATCGCTTGTGAAGACAACATGCTGAGCAGTACAAACGGCTTCTATGGCGGCTTTGAGGCAGTGACCTATGAGAACAACGGCTCCTATACCGACAAGAACTTCCTGTCTGGCGCGGGTAGCTCCGATCTTACGGCCTATGGTTCGGGCAATGGCTCTTACCAATCCAAGAACAATCCTTTTGCCGCATACGGCTTCAACGATGCCCGTTTTGCCCCGCACAGCGGCAATTACCAGATGGTGGTGAAAGGCAATACATCGGCCTCAGCCAAAGTGTGGTACAAAACAATGGCCGTACTACCGGGTGAGGTGTACAGCTTTTCCGTATGGGTGTCGAAGGTCGACGGCAGCACGCCTAACATACAGCTGCGTGCCGGGAACAAGGAGCTGGCTGCGATGCAGCCGGCCGCCACCATTGGCCAGTGGACCCAGCTTAATGGCACCTACGGCGTTCCCCCTGGCGTAACCTCCGTAACCTTCGCCATCAGCGACAAAGCGGCTGGCTCCGGTGCACACAATTATGTACTGGACGATATCTGCGTGGTGAAGACAGCCGATCCCATTTCGATTGGTGATAAAGTATGGTTTGATATTAATCGCGACGGTCGCCAGGACGCCTCAGAGCCGGGTATCGGTGGCGTTACCGTAAAGCTCTTCTACGACGGCGACATGAATAACGTTGCCGATTCGGCTAACGCCGTTTATACAGCGACCACCAACAGTAACGGTCTGTATAGCTTTAACGGTGTGATTCCCGGTAAATATTTTGTACAATTTACCCTGGCCACCGGTTACGACGGCTTTACGGTACAGGACGCGCCAGGTGTACCTGTAGGAGAGAATTCCACTGCTAATGTGAGCACCGGTAAGACCGGTACGCACGATTTTACCGCCAATTACCTGTTCAAAGACGCCGGTATGGTAAAGAATTTCAGCATCAGTGGTAAAGCCTATAACGATGTGAATGGTCTTACTGACAATACCGTGAACGGTGTGCTGATCTCTGCATTGGGCAGCGCTCCCTTGTACGCCAATCTCTATAAAGGAACGGCATTCGTGGCCTCTGTACCGGTAACAGCAGGTAGCTATACCTTTAGCAATGTGCCCGGCAATACGGCTTATACCGTGAGTATCAGCACTGTCGCGGCTACATCGGGCAGCCCGGCTTCTGTACTGGCTGCGGGCTGGGTGTCCACAGGTGAGTTTGCAGGTACAGGTACCGGCGACGATGGCACGGTCGATGGCCTCTTATCTGTGAACCTGGGTACAGGTTCTGTGGGTAATGTGAACTTCGGGATAGAGCAGCTGCCTACGCCCGTTGGCGCCACCGCTACAAGCCAGGTTAACCCGGGCGGTACGGTGAGTATAACTGTTCCACCAGCTACCTTCGGTGGTACCGACCCTTCGGGCGGCACCATTACTTCTCTCAGGATCCCTTCCTTACCGGGCGGTGCAACCAGCATTACCGTTAATGGAACCAATTATACAGCAAGTAATTTCCCTCCTGCGGGCATTACCGTACCAACCGGACCTAATGGTCAGCCAACGCAAACCATCACGGTAGATCCTGCTGCTGATGGCGCCACTTCCGTTACGATCACATTTAAAGTAACCGATAACGCCGGCAAAGAGTCAACCACAACCAGTACAGCAACAATACCCTTCTCCGCTTTGTCCATCAGCGGTAAAGTATTCAACGACGCCAACGGTATGACCAATAACCTGGTAGACGGTACCGGTGCCGGCACGGCTTCCGGTCAGCAACTATACGCTTACCTGGTGTCGCCTTCAGGAGTGGTATCCGATTCAATCCCGGTTCCCGCTAACGGCAGCTTTATCCTGGACAACGCTTCGGCCAATACTAATTATACAGTAGTCGTTACCACCACACAAGCGCAGATAGGCAGCAGCAATCCTGCGCTTACCCTGCCTTCGGGCTGGGTACGTACCGGTGAGCAGCTGGGTACAGGCACCGGCAGCGACGGCAATGCCAATGGTATACTCGCGGTAAGCACTGGTACAAACAATATCAGCAATGCACTCTTTGGCATCGAGCAGTTGCCTGTGGCAGGTGTAGCCACAGCGGTAAGCCAGGCCAATCCCGGCGACACCATTACCGTAGCTATTCCACCGGCAACTTTCGTTGCTACTGATGCGCCTCCGGGAACTGTAACTTCTATCAAGATCACTGCGATGCCTTCCAACGCTACCAGCTTTTTTGTGAACGGCAACAAATACACAACGGCCAACTTCCCTTCCGGCGGTATCGTGATCCCTACAGGTACCAACGGACAGCCAACACAGCCTGTCGCAGTCGACCCTGTTAGCGGTACCGTAACGGTGGGCATTCCTTTCCGGGTAAATGACAATGCAAATATGCTTTCTACCACTACGGGAATGGCCAATGCTCCCGTGTATGAGGTGCCCGATCTGACCCCGGTCATCACCGTTGCGCCTACAACGATCTATGGCAATACCAATTTCTCGGCCCGTGTGGATGTATGGAACCTCAGCAATGTGCCCACCAGCGGAATGATCAAAGTATTTGTTACCAAAAGCACGCTGATCGGCTATACTTACAACAATACGCTTAGCACGATCATGGGCACCTCGGTGCAAAACAGCGCCTGGACTATCGACGCCACTTCCAATGCCAGCTATTACATTTTCACCACCAATATCTCCATTGAAGGGCAGGGCAGGTCCTCATTTGGTCTCAACGGCTTATTGACGCCAGGCAGCACCAAAGGCCAGCTGACCAATACAGCCATTATCAATGGCGGCAGCGGCGGCGAATCGCTGATTACCAATAACACGGATGCTGAGATCATCCGCTATTTCCCTAACTAAACACAATAACCTCAATAAAACGAAACAATGAAAAAAACTTTAATCGTATCCAGCCTCCTTCTGCTTACTGCGCCGTGTTTGTTTGCACAGCAAAACCCGGCAGCGGCCAATCCTTTCCTGTCGCCTGCACCGCTCAACAACGTTGGTTCCCAGTTCAATATGAGCTTCGATGTTGGCAATGCCGGTACTATGGATATTTCCGGAGCCAGTGAACCGCAAATGATGAAGTTCACCCTCAGCCTGGGCAAATGTGCGCCCAGCGTAAACGGTGTGGTGTCGACCATAGGCACCGACGCACTATCCGGCGCAGCATTGGCACATTTCGATGTGGTATACGATGCCTCTATTAAAACATTCTACTTCACCCAGAAAGCTAATGTGCCTATGGGTCTGGTTCCGGATGGTATGCATGCCCTTAGCGTGCATGCGCAGGTTACCAATTTATCCAGCTCCGGTAATGATGATATAGGCGCCAACCTGAACGTACAGCCCAATGCTGCCGCTTCGGGAGCCAGCCAGCCTACCGACGACGACCGCGTAGAGATCTTTACGCATACTACCGGCGCGCCGCTGCCTGTAGTGCTGAATGGCTTTAATGCTCATAGCGCCGGTTGTAGTGTAGCGCTGGACTGGAGCACAAGCAAGGAGTTGCAGTTCGATCATTTCGATATCGAACGCGGCGCTGGTAAAGGATTTGTAGCTATTGGCAGTGTAAAGGCCACGGGCGACAACAGCAGGTACGATTTTACTGATAAGGAAGCGGCCAGCGGTCTCAATACTTACCGCCTGAAAATGGTCGACGTAGACGGCTCTGCCATCTACAGCGATATTGCGACTGCAAAAGTGAATTGCGCTACCACTGCTGCTATCGCGGTGTTCCCCAATCCTACATCATCATCGGTGCAGGTAAGTAGTATACATGCCGGCGTTACCCTGCGCCTGATGGATGCGACCGGACGCCTGTTGTCTGAGCAGGTTGCTGCCGGCAATATCGAGCGTATCGATCTTTCTTCTTTGCCCGCGGCACTGTATCATGTGCAGGTAATTGAAAACCATACCGTGATCGCCACGACCAAAGTAAGCAGGCAATAAGCCACGCTCACACAATCATTTACAAAGAAAATCCCCGGCTTGCCGGGGATTTTCTTTGTAAATGATTTCTTTATAAACGATTCCTTTGGTAGATGATCAGGAAAGCAGCTTCTGGCGGAGCAGGAATTCCAGCTGGCTGTTGGAGATCTCGAGCTTTTCGTTCATTTGCTTGATTTTCTCCCGCTCCATAAAGATCGCATATGCCCGTTCGATAGTCTTATCCAACTCTTCCTCGTTCCAGGGCTTAGTGAGGTAGTGGAAGATCTTTCCTTTGTTGATAGCGTCTACCACCGCATTCATGTCGGTAAAGCCGGTAAGCAATATCCGTATAGGATCGGTGAATTTTTCAATTACTTTCTCCAGGAATTCGACGCCGGTCATATTGGGCATGCGCTGATCGGTAATGATCACATGTATCAGGTTCTTTTCCAGAATTTCAATTGCCTCTGCTCCGCTGAGTGCAGTAAACACCTTGTACTTTAACCTGAACGTCGCCTTAAAAGAGATCAGGTTATTCTCTTCATCATCTACATAAAGAATTGAAATCTTATCATTGTTCATCACTGAGATGTTTTTGTAATTGATATGAATTGGCTCGCAGAAAAAGGGCTTTGGTTAAGGTATGGTAAAGGTAAGTGATAATCTCGTTATTGTATCCTAAGTTAAAGGATCGTAGATAAATATTAATTCGTGATATAAGATTATCTATTGATTTTTAATAATCTATGAAAAATGTGAGTGTGACATGCAACAGAGCGTTTTTTAAGGTTAAAAGAAGATAATTTTATATTTGAAAACTATAAAAGCTTAACCCGGCTTCAGGTCAGATTGCCTATTGCATTTAAGGGAATTTGCATGCTGAAAATGCTGCCTTTTCCGGGTTCGGAGGTAACCGAAATGCTGCCCTGGTGTTTTTGTATGGTAGTAAAGGCGATCGACATACCCAGGCCGGTGCCCTTTCCCACATCTTTAGTAGTAAAGAAAGGATCAAAAACCTTCCTTCTTGTTTCTTCCGTCATGCCGGTCCCATTGTCGCCTATGGCGATAAATGCCTGGTCATCAGCAAAGCTGGTGGTTACCGTGAGCTCTCCTCCCGGCGATTCGCCGAATTTTTCGCCAATGGCGAATAAAGCGTTGGAAATGATATTGAGAAATACCTGGTTAAGCTTTCCGGGATAGCAATGCACAAGGGGCAGGTTTCCGTAATGCTTTATAACTTTGGTATGTCCCAGCAAATTATTGACAATGACAATAGTCGACTCCAGGCCTTCGTTGATATCGGCCAACTTCAGTTCGGCCTCATCCAGTCGGGAGAAGATGCGGAGACTCCTGACAATTTCGGCGGTACGGGTTGCCCCTTCATTGATGCCCCTGAGCAAATGCCCGATCTCCGTTTTCAGGTAATCAAAGTCCTGCTCTTCCTTGAAGCGGTTCGCCTCCTGCATCTTTTCATCATCGCTGATATTACGGGTGCTGAGCTCCTCCTGAAGATTAATGAGCTGGAACAGCACATCGACATCCCGCTTCAAAGGGCCTATATTTCCGGTCACGAAGTTGATCGGGTTATTGATCTCATGGGCAATACCCGCGGTCAGTTGACCCAACGACGCCATTTTCTCCGCTTCAACCAGTTGCATCTGGGTCTGCTGCAGATCGGCGAGGGTAGTAGCGATCTCCTGGTTCTTGCTTTCCAGCTCCTCGGTGCGCTTTTTCACTTTTTGCTCCAGCACCACATTCTGCTCTTTGATGATACGGCTGTTCTCTTTGGCAATACGCAAAGCTGCGAGCCTGGATTGCTCCTTTTCCCGTTTCAGGGTATTGATCCTGTTGGCAAGACCGAAGGAAAGCAGGGCCATTTCAATAGCCGAGGCGATCTGCACGGCGTAAGTGGTGCCTAAATTGTAGGGAACAATGCTGAAGTCTTTTAAAATAAAGATCACGGAACCCAGGATCAGCACCGACCAGGCCACCAGGAAAAAACGGGCAGAGGCAATAGCCGGTTTTTTGATCACAATATACAGCGACAGCAGCACCACGCCTATCGATGAGACCATGGTAGCCAGCTGCATTACCTGGAAAGCCTGGTTGGCGTTGACGGGCAAGAAGGCGAGCGCCAGGCAAAATGACCCGATGAATGCCCAGATGAGCAGGTGAAGCCTGCGGAAGTGCTTCCTGATCTCCAGGAATGCCAATGTAAAAAGCAAGGCGGCGATACCGCTGATACAGGCAAACAGAACGATGCTGATATTCTCAAAACCCGGTGCGCCGGGCCAGAGAAACTGGAAGGTAAATCCCTTGAGCCCGACCTGAGTAAATCCGGCACCGAGCACATAGAACACGTAGTAAATATAACTTTTGTCCCGGATCGATAAGAAGAGGAAAAAGTTATAGACTACCATGATAATTACGATCCCGACGTAGGTCCCGGAAAACAGGTAATCCTTTGCCGTTTCGATCAGCTGCTGCTGCGGCTGGCTCAGGTATACAGGCAATATGATCGGCATTTTGCTCCGGATCCGGAGGTAAAAGGTCTGGGTTGTTCCAGGCAGTACATGTACATCGAAAATATAATTGGGGTCCTTATATTTCCGGTTACCGAAAGGTTGCTGTTTGCTGATCAATATACTGTCGGTGAGCTGCTCCCCCGCGAAGACATATAGCTCCACCTCGTCCAGTGTAGCATTGGCTACTTTAAGCAGGTGTTCCGTATGTTTTCCCGGATTGGTAACCGTAAAACGGGCCCAGACATCATGTGTGCTTAATTCCATATTGGGGATCGCCGTAGCAGAACTCTGGAAGCGTGCATGACGCACCTCAGTTACCGGCATATCCTTTTCTGGTTTATACAGCTGCAGGCTTTTGCCGATCAGTATCTGGGCAGAACTATCATTGAGGAGCGCAGACTGACTATAGCCCTTTACAATATTGAATAGCAAAAGACATAAAACCCAAAATGGTCTTAGGTTCATAAAGAGAGACAAGTTATTTTGTAGCTGTGGTAACGACCAGGTTAATTGAGCAGACAAAGTAACGATTTCTGTCGGCATCTTCAAGCGCCGACAGGAAAGAATTATATTCCACTTCTGAAATGTGTTTTTCGGTTTTCATCATCATCAGCGCATGATCAATACGCAACATGGCAGTCACCTGTTGCAGGGACCGGGATGCTAAGGGAAACAGTTCAATACCAATATCACGGAACCCTGCAGCGGTCATATCCGAAATAAGATTGGCCGCGGCATTACCGTTCTTCACATTTTTAAAGGTCAGATAGTGATTGAGTGCCTTTGCTATGTGGGCATTGCCATTATAGAAGGCTATACTGCTCCAATCCGTTTCTACATTGACAAGCGGCTGACCGGGTTTTAGCGTCCGGTAAAATTCAGCAAAAACTTTCGCCGGATCGGGAACATGCTGGATCAGGCGTTCATTACGAATGCCGGCAAGCGTATTGTCGGCAAAAGGTAGGGCGCTTGCCTCGGCTTGCCTGAAGCTTATATTAGGAAGGTCGCCGGCATCTGCGGTCGCTTTCGTTATCATCTCAGGCGCATAGTCAAGACCGATGATCTCAAGACCGGGCAGCATGCGGGCCATATTGATCGCATCAGCTCCGGTACCGCAACCGACGTCGGCAATAGTGCCTTCCGTTATCGTGGAAAAGGGGTTGTAGGATTGTTGTTTGAGTTTACCGAGCAGCTGCATGGTTTGCTCCAGATAGTCGATATTGTACAGGTGTTCTGCCATAAGATGTGGATTGGCGCATCAGAAGAGATTAAGATTTCCTTCCTGCTGCGTATTGGTTCGATAGTTTTGCTTCAGATTTTGGATGGTATCGTCGAGGCTCCAACGCTCCAGCCCGGGGATCGACAGGTCGTAATGGATCATGATCTCTTTCCGGCGCAGGGTTTCTGTGCGAACGATATTAAGGTTGTCGCGAAGCGAAAGGATGGCTGTACGATCATCCTCATTAGCCTCGCTTAAATGTTCCAGATCGGTATACAACATAGCTGTCGCCAGCAAGTCGAGTTTGGGATAGTAAAACGTTCCTTCATTACCCAGTGAGCGCTCGATGCGGTAGCCGATATTTTCGGCAAGCTTTACAGTGTACGGAGCGCAAAGGGCGAAAAGCGATGTAAGGCCTATCTGCGGCGCAATGGCTACACCTGCGCGGGAAAGGAAAATGCTGCCGATACCATAGCCGGCAATTTCCCTGGAGTTCCACAGGCCGCAACCTTCGCCGGTGCCCCGCATGCCATAGCTGGTCACCATATCGTAGATATAAGGGTCCATCGTACCCGTAGCGTCCTCTATGGGCAAAGGCTGGCTGCCACCGGCCACATGGATACGTGCACCGCCATATACCTTTTGCCGGTCAAGCGACTCAACGATGATCACGAAAGCGCCGGGATTTTCTATCCAGGCATTTTTTGAAGAAGTGATGTTCTCTATACCAAAATTGGTTAGCACTCTCATATGACCTTCTGCAAATTTGTAGCAGGTCTCGGGATCATCGATCGCCCTGAAAGCCCTAAGCCTCACCTCGGGTTTATCCCTGTTTAATAACGTATCCATTACTTTTCAATCCTAAGAATGACTCAATATAATCTTACTGGAGAAACGGTTGTTTCATGGCGTTTCAGGTATATTCTTTTCCGAACTAAAATGGGAAACAGTCAGAAATTCATTACCGTTACCTGCATAAATTACCGAAGCCGAAAGCGCCGATCAAAAGTTGATAGAAGTGAGTTTGGTTCAAATGCTTAAAAGTGGTGGATACAGTCAAAAGCAAGCAAAGGTATAGGAATAGCCAATAGGAAATGCGTTTTATTTATGCAGCAAAAACAATCCGGGCAGGAAAGGCCGATACACTACCATTCGTTGGCGGCCGCAACTGTCCTGCTTTTGAGACAATGAACCTTGCTTGTTCTTCTGCCGAAGCCATATCAACACAACACATCGAATGCCGGATGCCTTGGTGAACGGGCTGTTTGGTAAACAGAAGCTGATACGCGAATGCTCTTGATGTCGTTGCGACCAGGCAGAACATAGCTGCTTAAGTTGGGTTATCCATTCACCTGTCAACTGATTCATACCCGTGGAAAAAAATGAAAATTTTCAACAAGAAGCATTGAGAAATGATCCATTGTTATAAAGTATGAAATAGTTGCTGGCATTGACTTTCCGCCTTTTGTTCAAATGATGATGGGTATTAATATCCATATTTATCCAAAATACTTTTGAGGGATCAGTATTGCTGATATTTGGTGCCAATCATACAGGCGTTACTGACTAAAGTACGTTCCTATTACTTTGGAAAGCATGCATCAGTTGTTCTTTCTTTCTTACCGATACTTCCAGCATGGCCTTATCTTTCATGATTACATAACCACCACCGCTTTTGCCCTTGTGGTATTCAGTTACCTGCCTGATATTGATCAGGTGCTTATGGTGTATCCGGATGAAACCGAACCCGCTTAATTCCTCTTCGTAGGTGGCCAGCGTTCTCGATACCGTTCTGGGCGATGCCTGGCTGAAAAATAAGATAGTATAGTTATCGGTTGCCTCGCAGCGTATGATATCGTCTATATCGGCCAGCACAAAGCCGTTCATCGTAGGCAGGCGTACTTTACGCACGCTCATCTGGCGTTGCAGCGATGACAGCAGCATAGACAGGTCTCCCGTGGCCGAAGATTCTTCCCTGCACCGGCCTAAGGCTTTTTTAACGGCCACCGTAAATTCTGTTTCGCTCACCGGTTTCAGCACATAGTCGATCACCGAAGCCTTTATGGCCTTGAGCGCGTAATGGTCAAATGCCGTGATCAGGATAACCTGGGCATCTAAAGTGGGATAACGGCGAAGGATATCAAAGCCCGTGCCGTCGGGTAGCTCCACATCCAGGAAGAGGATATCCGGCGCCAGCGCGGGCAGCAACGGTAGCGCATCGGCCACAGACCCCGCAATGCCGGCTACCTCAATGTCGGGGAAGTAATCAATTAGCAGGTGTTTAATGATCTGCCTGCTGTGTTCATCGTCGTCAACGATCATTGCTTTATAGCTGAAGATATTCATGGGAAACAACAGGTATTTTAATGTGAATAATAGTGCCGCCGGAAGTTCCGGAGTGCACCTCGGTAGTTATGCTCATACCAAAAAGCTGATTGTAAGTAGTTACCCGGCCCCCCGATAACCTGAGGCCCAGGGCATAAGGATGCCTGCCTGGAGTACGACCCGGCCCGGGGCCATTGTCAGCGATACTTACCAGCAATGTTCCGTTCTGTTCTTGCGTAAACCGGATAATGATGGTACCGCCATTCTTTAATCCTGCAATGCCATGCTTGAGAGCATTCTCTACATAGGGCTGTATCATCATGGAAGGAAGTAACCGTTGTTGATCCACGTCATCACCGATCTCGATGCGGTAATGGAGCCGTTCCCGAAAACGCATTTGCTCCAGCTGCAGGTAGTTGTCAAGATAGCCGGTTTCGGTTTGGATCGTCAGGAATGTTTCTCTTGAGTACTGCATGGTCAACCGTATCAGGCGGGCAAACAAATCGAGGTACTGACGGCTTTGCTCGTACTGTCGCTCATAAGTGAAGTACTGGATCGAATTGAGGCAGTTGTAGATAAAATGTGGATTGATCTGCGCCTTGATCGCCTCCAGCTCCAGCTCCGCTAATCGTCTTGCCAGCCTTGCCTTTTCATATTTCTTGCCTGCCGATTTTATAGCACTTCGCCGTACCAGAAAATAGAGAATTGCCAATAGAAGCAGGATCAGGAGCGCTTTGAAAAGAATGGTTTGCCAGAACGCGGGAACAATATGCAAGGTCAATGTCGCTTGCATTTCACTCTGTACGCCCTTGGCATTGACGGCGTAGGCCCTGAATACATATCGTCCGGGTGGTAGCCCGTTGAGCCGGATATCGGGATTGTCGGTCTCGATCCATTCATCGCTGAAGCCCTTTAGCTGGTAGAAATACCGGATATTACCAAAGCTTTCATAAGAAATGGCGCTAAGCGCGATCAGCAGATCATTTTGCCTGCGGCCCAATGTCAGCGTTGCCGGTTGCGACACGATGCTGTCCTTTAAACGAACGCTGTTGATATATACCAGCGGCGGGCTCATCCGCAGCGATGCCGTATCGCGGAGGTATAAGATTCCCGGACCTTCGGCCGTGGTAATAAATGCGGTATCCCGGTACACATCTACACTTGTGATGTTGTCGGACGGCAACCCATCATAAAAGCCGAAGGTTTTTACATACTTAACAACGACACCCCGGCCAAACTGCAGCTGTATCGCACCCCGATCGCTTGACAGCCAATAGGAACTATCATTCTGCCGGAAAATACGCCGCACCAATGTTCCTTCCCTGCCGGAGGGTAGGGGTATGGCAATAGCCCGGTTATTGCTAAAATCATAGTAGAAGAGTCCATTGGCATTGGTGCCGATCAACGCTTCGTGATGTCCCCTGACAACGATATCAGTAACATTGATATGGGCGAGGTCGGGATCGGTAAGCCGTTGCGCCGGGGCATGAAGGGTATGCTTTACGAACAGCCCATCAGGTGTACCGATAAGGATGCCACCGCCGGGAAATGCCGCTACTGCCGAAGCTCTGCCTTCAAAGATAACCTCTGGTGCTTTCACCTGCTGTTTGCCCTCCAGTACCGCTGGTGTCAGGTACCGCACATCGGACTGGCTGGCCAGGAGAAGGCCTCCTTTGCTATAAGGGCACATGTCCTTATAAGTGAGGTGCGCCAATTTGAAATAACGGACTATATTACGATTACCGTCGACCAGGGCCATGTCTTTCTCTATGATAAGAAAACGATTGCGGCCTATGGGACAAATGCTGCGGGGGCCTTCGGCAAACTTGTTGTTAAGCTTATACTGCCGGATACGGCCATTGCTACGGATGTACAACGAGGCTTTGTTGATATAGCAGATCGCAATATTGCCCGAGTCGTCGCCCTGGATACAGCGGGGAATATCGTTGCCCGGTAATCGCTCATTAACGCGTATTGCGTTTTGGAAATGGTTGCGGGATAAGAAATACAAGTTGTTGTTCCTGGCCGACATCCAGATGTTCTGCTGCTGGTCGACAAACAAATAATTGATGGGCTTTTTTTCCATCAGGTACAACAACGGTGATGGTCCCTCCGGTTTCAGGAAGGCAATACCACCAGAAAGGAAATTGATCCAGATACGCAGGCTGCTATCGGGGTAAGCCCGCCAGGGCTTACCGGCAAGCGGGCGGGTAATGGTCCGGGCCAGGGTGAGCGTGCTGTCATTCAAAAAGGCATAAATGCGCAGGTTCTGCCATTGTTTGTCATAAGCAAACAGGTACTGTCCGTTCAGCCTGGTTTCGAGGAAGCCCTTGCAGCGCAGGGGCCGGCCTTTATCGTCGGATAACGCCCGGTAGCGCCGGGTCAGTATATTGTAGGACCGGAGCGGATTTTTCCGGTCGTTCACCACAAACCAGTTGTTCCGTACGGTTACAATAAGCGCATCGGGGTCGGGCCCTTCCACCCGGGTGATCTTAGCCCCCGAAAAGCAATATAGGGTACCAAAGAAAGCACCGTCGCTTAACCATACATTTCCCGTAAAGCGGTCGGTAAAGGCGCTGTTTTTTTCTTTGTTCCGTATCTGCGACAGCCTTGGATCCCTTCGTTCCGAGATCACTTCGCCATTACGATACCAGGCGATGTTGTTGAGAATGGGAACGAGCAGCACTTTGTCTTTGCCAAAGAATTCGCAGGAGAGTATTTCCTGGTCGGCAGGTCGCACCGCATCGCTGAAGCGCTGGAACCGCTTCCCGTCGAACCGCAATGCACCGTTGCCGGTTCCCAGCCAGATGTATCCCATGGGATCCTGCTGCACCACGTAGCCGTTGGTAGCGGTATAGCCGTCGACCATCGTATACTGGTGCATTCCCGGCAACTGTGCAGCCACGGGCTGCGGGCACATGCACCAAAGCAGCAGGAACCAGAGTTCCGGTCTGAAGTCGGCAACACTCACTATACGGTATTTTTGGGTTTGGCCTGAGTAAAGTACAATTTAGTTTTAACAATGTTCCTGCCACAGCGTTATATTTTTTTTGAAGAACCGGTCTTGTATTTGGCATGGCTGCCCATACAAAAGCCGGCTGTTAGCAGCCGGCTTTTGTATGGTATTGCAGTGTATGATCAGAAATAGCTTTCCATCTCCTCGCGGTACGTAGCAGCCGCTTTGGCCGCCTGGTCGGCAAAGTCGTTGCCGCTGCCGGCAAAGATAATACCGCGGCTTACGTTGACCAGTATGCTTACATCTTTGTTCATTGCCGTACGTGCTACCGTGGCCATATCTCCGCCCTGGGCCCCAACACCGGGTATCAGCAGGAAGTGATCGGGAACGATCTTCCGTATCCGCTCCAGCTGCTCTTTTTGGGTGGCGCCTACCACAAACATGGTATTGTCGACCGAGCCCCAGGAGGCGACCGTTTGCAATACTTTTTCATAGAGCAGCCCGTCGCCGCTGGGTTGCAGTTGGAAGTCCCGGCTGCCTTCATTGCTGGTGAGGCCCAGCACGATAGCCCATTTGCCCGGAAATTGGAGGAAGGGTGTTACGCTGTCTTTTCCCATATAAGGCGCTACCGTTACACTGTCGTAGGGATAGGTATCGAAAAAGGTCTTGGCATACTGTTCGGCCGTATTGCCAATATCGCCGCGTTTGGCGTCGGCAATGGTAAAAATATTCTTTGGAATATAATCCAGCGTTTTGCCCATACTGCTCCAACCTTTCAGGCCCTGGGCCTCATAAAAAGCAGTATTGATCTTATAGGCAACGGTATGGTCTTTGGTGGCGTCGATAATAGCCTTATTGAATTCAAATACCGGATCCTCCGTTGCAAAAAGATGTTGGGGTATCTTGGTTATATCGGTATCCAGTCCTACGCAAAGAAAAGATTTCTTTTTCCGGATCTGGTCGATCAGCGATTGTCTGTTCATACCTGCAAAAATAAAAAAAAGCATCCGGAGGATGGACACAGTTAAAAATTATGAATATAGGACAGCATAAGGCCAATAGCGAAAGTGCTGGCCGCTACTCTTATCTGCTGCCCGTTGAGCAGGTTTTCGTCTGTAGGCGTATCGAAATTGATGGGCTGCAGGTATTGACCGGTACGGCCGTAGGTCAGTAGCAGACCTGCGCGGAGGTGCAGACGCTGCCGGCGGAACTGGCCGCCCAGCTGGCAGTTATAGGTATTCCAGTTGAGTGTATAAGGCGCCTGCCCTGCATATTCTTCGTCACCGGGACGCCGGGGAATATAAGTATTGTTTGTTGCCAGCGAGGCCAGCAGGGTGATGTCGGTATTAAGCTCGTAGCTCCAGCCCAGACCAACATTGAGCACGCTGGCGCGCTCTTCCGAAAATTCAAGGAATTCCTGCGTGCGTTGGTTATTGCTGCCGGTATCGGGACGCAGGAACGACTCGTTCCGGGGTGATACAATTTCATAATGGCTCAGCTTCGGGAAATATTCTGCGACCACGTAGCATTGTCCCCTGCCGTAGTCGAAGGCATAGCCTGCAGCAATGCTTAAGGGCATCTTGTACGTTACAGGCAAACCCGTTTGCCGGCCATTGGCCAATACATTAATCGCGATGCCAACCTGCGGGAGCACAACATTGGAGATCAGTATGTCGCTGTTGAGAATAGCGCGGCCTTTTACCGATATCATCGGCGTCGTGAGCAGCAAGCCAAAGTGGTGGCGGCCGGCTTCGTAAGCCAGTCCGGCTTTGAAGCGGATGCCTACATGCCAGTAGGTAAGATCATAGTCGGCCTGGAACGCGGCTACAGGCGGTGTAGCTATACTGGTATCGGTATTGTACAATGCCCGGGAGGTATTGTGCTGGTACAGATCCTGGTTGAATAGCTGTCCCTCTGCGGTAATGCCTACTGCCAGATGGGAGTTTAGTTTCAGGCCTGCGCCGATGCTGCCTATGGTCTGGGTCTGGTTATTACGGGCCGAATACTGGCCTATATAATACTCCGGTCCCGGGCTGTAGCTGTCGTCGAGCACATTCATTTTTTTGTCCTGCCGCTGGGTCGCCTGGAAGTCCAGGATAGGACGGTTGATCAAAGAATAGCCGATGGTGAGGTTATTCTTGCGGTTCAGGAGTATAGTGCCCGAAACCAGCTGGGGAATAATACGCGCTTCCCGGCTGCGTAGCGGAAGACCCTGGCCCACGGCATTCCGTATCCGGGTATTCCGGTATTGATAGACGTTGGCCGAGACGGATACAGAGGTCTTCGGATGCAATGCCATCACGGCGGGATTATAATAAAAAAAGCCGCTGTCGTTGTCGCTGGCAATTACGGCGCCCGGGGTTACATAGCCGCCGGGATTGTAATCATTGTTCCAGTAACCGGCATCCTGGGCGCCGGCAGTGAAGGCAATTGATAAAAGTAAAAGCAGTGTAACGATCCGGGGCATAGGCCAATGATATTTAACAGGGATAAAGATAGCTCCGGGCGGGAACACCTGCAAAAATTGTATCTTGGCCGCCTACAGGATACCTATGAATACCCGATATCCCAATATTTTTTTTCACGGTCTGTCGCTGTATTTTCTGTTGATCATACTTGCGCCTTTCGCCGGTGCACAGCAATTATCGTTTCAGCAGCCTGTGCAGCTTACGCCGCAGGCGCGGAGCGATAAAGGCGTGGCTTTGCTGCATACTGCCGGCGAATACCTGGCGGCCTGGAAAAGCCCGGGAGACCAAGGAAAAATACATATGGCTTCCTGGCTCGATAATGAAAGTCCTAATCCCCGTGAAATCGTTTTGGATGATGCGGTAACCCGGGTGCAGCCGGCCCTGGTCAACGCCGGTACGGATCGCTACCTGCTTTGGCTGGATACCGCCGGCGTTGTGCGGTATAAGCATTGTGCGGGACAATGTCAATGGGAAGCCTTGCCGGTACAGGTACTGGCTATTGTCGCGGGTACTGGCGGCGACGGGCTTATAGCAGTCTCTGCTTCGGGAAAAATAGTGCTGGTCAACCGCACACGTGGCAAAGACCGTCAATGGATGGCTGTATTAAGCGTGACGGCCGATGGTAAGCTACACCCGTCGTCGTTCCGGGAGCTAAAGGGCAACCGGTCGGCCGTGCTTAATGGCATGGCTGTGGTGAACGGGGCAGTGCGCTGCTATCGCAGCAACGGCTCGCAAATAAGCTATCAGGATTATGATGAGGCAAAGGATGTTTTTGGTCCGGAAAAGGTGCTTGTCAGTACAGCGGCCATAACCGCCATGACCTGCTTTTTCGACGAGGAGCGATCGATAAGCCTGTGGCGCAGCAGGAGCGACCGGCAATGGTACTACCAGGTAGCGGCAGCGTCGGGTTCCGGCGAAATAGCGGCTGTTCCCGGTTTCCTGAATGCGTCAACGCCTGTGTCTACCTGTTCTTCGCAGGCGGAAGATGTGCTCATCGCTTATACCGGCGCCGATAGCCTGGTGTATGTGGCTTATGGGGATGCCTACGATCCTGCTTCCTGGATGGGAGCGACTTTATTTCCCGGTAAGGCGCATTATACCTTGAAAGATATCGTGCTCCCCGGCGCACACGATGCCGGCATGTCGATCCTGAACGGACTGGGCGGCAAAAGCACCTACACCATCAATGAATGCAATACGCTGACACAAAAACTTTCTGTGGCACAGCAACTACGTGCCGGCATCCGGATGTTCGATCTTCGTATCGATCATTACCAGGGCGCCTTGTATACAAAACATGCCCCTTCCGATTGTATGGACGATGCCGTAGGTGGCGGATACGGTGAGCGGCTCGATTCGGTGCTGCATAGCGTAAAGCGTTTCCTGGAAGTTCATCCGCAGGAAATCGTATTGCTGAGCTTTTGCCACTTTTGTGACCGCCGTATGAGCATAGAGGAGCAGGGTAAAAGCATCGCTGCAGTATTGGGCACAGACAGGATCTTCTACCCGGCGGGCCGGCGTATCGGTGAGATACCGCTGCAAGAGCTCGCGGGAAAAGTGATCGTTTCCTTTGAAGAGTATGATCTGCCCCAATATGGTATCGTCTTAAATACAATGAAAGACCAATCAGATGCCTTTTTTAACTACAAACGCAGCTATGCCGGAACCAACAGCATCGATACGTTGTTCCGGTCGCAGCGGCAATTTTTCAGCAGACTGAAAGGGAAGGTCGATCAGAACGATATCATCAGGGTCGACTGGCAGCTGACCCAGATCGGTCAGGAAGCCGCACTCAGCTGCAGCCAGTTCCAGTCGGAAGATGCCAACCTGCTGCTGGATGGCGCTTTGTTACTGATCAATGCGATCAAGAAAAATAAAAGCATCATCAGCCTTGCGCTTTGGGCCAACCGTTACCTGGATGCACAGCTGCAGGGATGGATGAAGGACGGTATCATCGATAGGGAAAACAAACCCAATATCCTATATGTCGATGTGGCAGGCAGCTGGATCACCGACATCTGCGTCGGTCTTAACCGGAACGCATTGTATCATAAATAAAGCGGTCACGTATATGAAAAACCAGGACGCTACGTTTTGTAAATGACCTAAACATCCAGCATGAAAAAGAACACCATTATCTTATTCCTCTTCCTGTTTGTCTTAAAAACGCGGGCACAGGAATTCAGGCAATATGCCAATGGGCTGATCTACTCTGAGACAACAGTAGGTCAATTGAAACATATTGTCGACTCCCTGAACCTGAAGTTTAAAGTGTGCAACGATCACCCGGACTATACCGCCGTCGATCAGGGCAAAGCGCATTATCTCGACCTCTTTGGGCCGGATGCCGTGCGGGCTAAGGATGCGATCGAAGCGGGGATCAATCTTGAAGATTTCGTACAGCAGTTTCCCAGGGCAGAGATAAAACGGGATTACCTGGCAGTAAGAACACAAAGCATGGATGAGGGTAAGGTACTCACCGAATTTAGGCTGATGAAGCTGGATAATCATTATGAATATACAGTTACCGTAACCGATTCTGGCGGAAAGTATCTGAAACCTGTGGTCGGGCAATGGGTATTTGCATATCGCGAAGGCGACGATAATTCATTAGCTCACTTAGAAGCCTTGTATGTTACAGCAGATTTTACGGCACAGGCAATCCCGCTTGAATATGCCCGTATGATCCAGTATGTAGATTGCATGGTTGATACCAACTACCGGGTGCTTAGGGATAATGCAGCAGAACACTATATATGGGGACCTCGGGTACCGGAAAAGAATAGCCCCGACGGATTCCTTGCATTTGTGAATGGGTCAATTCGCATGCCAGAGGAAGACTATAAAGATGGCGGCGCCGAAACATATAGTCGCTATCGCGAACGCCGTGATTCCCTAAGATGGATAAAGATCGATTCGTTGTCGGCAAGACCATTGTTTAAAGCAAAGTTTCGACATGCACTTGACCTGGCGCTTAAGGGTGCTGGTATCGTCGACGTTGATATGTTTGAAGATATCGTGGAACGATACGATAGCCCGGCCAATGCATTGGAGCTTAAGCGCAGAAGATTAGTGGTCGGTGGCTGCAGCCAGGATGAGTCGCCACGTATTCATGCGCAGGCCATTGCCCGGCTTTCGGCAGAAGCGGTAAACTGGGATATTTTCCTGAGGGCGCACCTGGACATTATGAATGACCACTTCGATCGCAGGAGCGATGCCAGCTATGCATGGGTTGGGCGTAAGACTTATATCAGAGAGCTGGAAGCACTGGATTTCGATGTTCCTGTGTTGTTATTGGGAACCATTTTTCATTACGCAGCCGAAGCCGGTAATCATTACCGGGGCAGCATCAGCAGGATCGGAAGAGCGCTGTCGGAGACGGGAACACCGGAAATTACAGAAAACAAAATGCTGCAAGTGATCCGCGACAGCCGGCTGGACCTGTATAACAGGTTGCTGTTCTACTACCTTTTCCTGCATTACAACGACAACCTGGAAGATAAGGGTCGGCAAACAGCAAATACCCGGCAGCTCGAAGCAGCGCTAGCCACCTTTCCCGAAGACATACGTAGAAATGCGATAACCTCCTTTGATCAGTGATCGATGAGCATAATATAAGTCTGAACAACGCACATTTTTCGTAAAAAAAATTCCTTTCTCTTAACCATCTTTTTGAGATTATTTCCTTTTTTTAAGAATATAGCTTACTTTTGCAGCCGAATTGAAAATCTCTTTATAAAAAAATTTAATTTTTGATATGCCTAACGTTGGTAAAATCAAGCAAATCATCGGCCCCGTTGTCGACGTTCATTTCTCTTCCGACAGCAAATTACCTGAAATCTACAATGCCCTTGAGCTGACCCGTGAGAACGGTGAAAAGCTGGTATTGGAAGTACAGCAGCACCTTGGAGAAGACAGCGTTCGTTGCGTGGCAATGGACGGTACCGAAGGCCTGGTACGCGGCCTGGCTGTAACCGATACCGGTAAAGCCATCGCCATGCCTACGGGAGACCAGATCAACGGTCGTCTGTTCAATGTGACCGGTGATGCGATTGACGGTTTGCCCCAGCCCGACCGGACCACAACCCGTCCGATCCACGCCAGACCACCAAAGTTTGATGAACTGAGCACTTCTACCGAAGTACTGTTCACAGGTATTAAAGTAATCGATCTGATCGAGCCCTATGCAAAAGGTGGTAAGATCGGTCTGTTTGGCGGTGCGGGTGTAGGTAAGACCGTACTGATCCAGGAGCTGATCAACAACATTGCCAAAGGCCACGGCGGTCTGTCTGTATTTGCCGGTGTGGGTGAGCGTACCCGTGAAGGAAATGACCTGATGCGCGAAATGATCGAAGCCGGTATCGTAAAATACGGCGAGAAATTTGCGCACAGCATGGAAGAAGGCGGATGGGACCTGAACGCCGTTGACCTGGAAGGTCTGAAAGAGTCAAAAGCAACTTTCGTTTTCGGACAGATGAACGAACCTCCCGGGGCCCGTGCCCGTGTGGCCCTTTCCGGTCTGACCATGGCGGAATATTTCCGTGATGGCGACGGTAAAGGAAAAGGTAAGGACATCCTGTTCTTCGTAGATAACATCTTCCGTTTTACCCAGGCCGGTTCCGAAGTATCGGCACTGCTGGGCCGTATGCCTTCGGCGGTAGGTTACCAGCCGACCCTGGCTACAGAAATGGGTCTGATGCAGGAACGTATCACTTCTACCAAATCCGGTTCTATTACCTCCGTACAGGCTGTATATGTACCTGCGGATGACTTGACCGATCCGGCGCCTGCGACTACTTTTGCCCACCTGGATGCAACCACTGTATTGTCCCGTAAGATCGCGGATCTGGGTATCTATCCGGCGGTGGATCCTCTGGATTCTACTTCCCGTATCCTGACCGCAGCGATCGTAGGTGAAGCACATTATAATTGTGCCAACCGTGTGAAGCTGATCCTCCAGCGCTACAAGGAATTGCAGGATATCATCGCAATCCTGGGTATGGATGAGTTGAGCGAAGAAGATAAGCAAACCGTAAGCCGCGCCCGTCGTGTGCAGCGTTTCCTTTCCCAGCCCTTCCACGTGGCCGAGCAGTTTACCGGTCTGCAGGGTGTATTGGTTCCTATCGAAGAAACGATCCGTGGTTTCAATATGATCATGGACGGTGAAGTGGATGAGTATCCTGAAGCCGCCTTCAACCTGGTAGGTAACATCGACGATGCGATCGCCAAGGGCAAGAAGCTGATGGAGCAAGCCAAAAACTAATTTTGGATTTTGAACTATTAATTTGAATTTGCTATATGCAATTAGAAATATTAACTCCCGAGCATAAGGTTTTCAGCGGCACTGTTTATGGCGTTCAGCTACCCGGTGTGGAAGGCTCTTTCGAGATCCTGCAGAACCACGCACCCATGGTTGCCGCCCTGGGCGAAGGCAAAATGAAGATACTGAAGGACAAGAGCAATAACGAGACCTATAATATTACAGGCGGATTTGTTGAGACACTCAACAATAAGACCACTGTTTTGCTGGAGGGAGCGGAATCTGTTTCTTACTAGGCTGCCCGGCAGCAAAAAATGAAAAGTCCCGGTACTGCCGGGACTTTTTTTGTATTTATTTTGCCGGCCTGTCCTATTTTACCGGCTCCCGATTGTTATTTGTTTTTAACCCTTATAAAAACGCAAATTATGCAGGATTTTCTTTTATTGTTCCGTAGAGAAGGCGGTAAGCCTCAGGGCTCGCCCGAAGAAATGCAGGCGATGACCCAAAAATGGATGGACTGGATCGGTAGTATTGCTGCCCGCGGCCAGCTGGCCGATCGCGGCAACCGGCTAGCCGAGACCGGAAGGGTAGTGAAGCCCGGCCTGGTTACCGACGGCCCTTACAGCGAGATCAAGGAAGTGCTGGGCGGCTACACCATGATCAAGGCTGCCTCTTACGAAGAGGCCGTAACCATTGCCGGGGGCTGCCCTATCCTGCAGGTAGGCGGCAGTGTCGAAGTAAGAAGCGTAGACCCTGTGATGTAACCTGTAACGATACTATTGTAAAGCCCTGCCCGATTTCCCGGCAGGGCTTTTTTTACGATAAGGGAAAGTAGTAAGGCTGTTAAATTATTCTCTATTATTGGCCGGAGAACGCTGCATTAGTATTCAGCCGTTATTTTTACAGCTATTAAACCTTAATACAATGAAACAAGGGTTATTTTGCGTCGCTTTTGCATTACTGGCAGCGTCCTGCGGCCTTCCCGGCGGTAAAAGCGCCGATCACGGTGTGTCGCTGAAAGACGCCCGTAAAGGCTTTGTTACCCACCCGCTGAAACAGGCCGGCGTTAAAGGGGCTGTGCCGGAGCCGCCACCGGAGTTATTCCGCATCGTATCCTATCCCACCGCCATAGGCAATATGTCGGCCTACCTGAGCAAGATCCCTGATGACGGAAAGCGGCATCCCGCTATGATCTGGATCATTGGTGGCTGGGGCAACGATATCGGTGATGTATGGAGCGCACAGGAACCGGAAAATGACCAATCAGCTGCCGTGATCCGGGAAGCAGGGATTGTGATGATGTATCCTTCGTTAAGAGGCGGCAACGAGAATCCAGGTACAGACGAGACTTGCTATGGTGAGATCGACGACATCGTTGCTGCGGCAAAATACCTGGCGCAGCAGCCGGGGATCGATCCGAAAAGAATCTACCTGGGCGGGCACAGCACCGGCGGTACTAAGGTGATCCTGGCGGCAGAATACAGCAATCTGTTCCGGGCTGCCTTCAGCTTTGGCGCTGCCGCAGCTATCGATAATTACGACCCTGCCGACCTTAACTTCGATCCCCGGAACGAGCAGGAGCTCAAGCTGCGCAGCCCTGTGCTGTGGCTGCATTCGCTTACGGCGCCCTTGTTCGTATTTGAAGGTGCCGCCGGCAACTACGATGCCTTAAAAGCCCTGGAGCATGCGGGTAAAGAAGACAGTCCCCTGGCGCATTTTTTTATCTTAAAAGGTAAAGACCACTTTTCTACCCTGCAACCCACAAGCCGCATCATAGCGGCGCACATCCTGGCCGATACCGGCAGTCAATGCACGATCCGCTTTAGCAAAGAGGAGCTGCAGGCAGAGTGATCTTGCGTATGTTCCGCCGCCGGCGCGATAAGTATAGTACTATGCCTGAAGGATTAGCATGAGCAAAATTGGATTTAATCTCTACTTTTGCGCCTCAAGCTGGTAATACTTTGGGTAGGATACTCTTAATCGACGACGAAAAAAAGCTGCGGTTGCTGATGGCACGCATCATTGGCCTGGAAGGCTTTGACGTGGTACAGGCCGACAACATCAAGGCGGCGCAGAAGCTGCTGGCCGCCAGTGACTACGATGTGATCATCAGCGATGTGCGCCTGCCCGATGGCGATGGTGTCTCTTTTGTGCAAAAGGTCAAGGAGAAGCAACCTCATGCCGAAGTGATCCTGCTAACGGCATATGGCAATATCCCCGATAGCGTGCAGGCCATCAAGAACGGCGCTTTCGATTATATGGTCAAAGGCGACGATAACAATAAGCTGATCCCCCTGCTGCATAAAGCTATGGACAAGGTGAAGCTGGCCAGGCGCGTACACCAGCTGGAACGGCAGGTGGGTAAGAAATATGCTTTCGATAGTATTCTCGGCCATTCCAAGGGTATACAGCAAGCTATAGAGCTGGGGCGCAAAGTAGCGCAAACCGACACCTCGGTATTGCTGCTGGGCGAGACGGGTACAGGCAAGGAAGTGTTTGCGCAGGCTATCCATTACGAGAGCAAACGAAGCCGGAATCCTTTTGTAGCGCTCAACTGCTCAGCCTTCAGCAAAGAGCTGCTCGAAAGTGAATTGTTTGGCCATCTGGCCGGTGCTTTCACCGGCGCCATGAAGGATAAAAAAGGCTTATTCGAAGAGGCGCATACCGGTACCGTCTTTCTTGACGAAATAGGTGAGATGGCCATCGAATTGCAAGCCAAATTGCTGCGTGTGCTGGAAACAGGTGAGTTCCTGAAGGTGGGCGCTACGCAGCCTGTCCGTGTGGATGTACGCATCATTGCCGCTACCAATCGCAACCTGGAAGCGGAGATCGGACAGGCACATTTCCGTAGCGATCTTTTTTACCGCCTCTCAGTATTCCAGATTGTACTGCCGCCTTTGCGCGATCGTGTGCAGGATATAGGGCTGCTGGCAGAACATTTTGCACAGGATACCGGACTGAAAATGAATAAGAAGATCAGCGGTATCGATGCCGGATACATCAAAGCCTTACAGCAGCAACCCTGGAAGGGTAATATAAGAGAGCTGAAGAATGTGATCGAGCGCAGCGTGATCCTTAATGACAGCGGCGTGCTCGATACCGGCGATTTGCCTTATGAGCTGCGCAGCGCGCCCGCTCCGGCCGATAAGGCCATTTCGGCTTTTTCGCTTGAAGGCGTAGAAAAGCTGCATATCCAAAAGGTGCTCAATTATACCGAAGGTAACAAAGCCGAAGCTGCCCGGTTGCTTGGCATCGGTATCGCAACGCTTTACCGAAAGATCGAAGAATACAAGCTATCTTAATCGACTTATTTCATTGATAACAAAAAAGCCCGGTTTTATCCGGGCTTTGGGGTTGGTATTACATATTAAGAACCTGTGTCAATATCGCACTTAATTTCTGTTCTGTTCATAAGCAAAGAATGGGGTTTTGTGAGAATTAAAAACAAATTTAGTGTTTTTTCTCGATACACATTAAATATCCTTGTTTGGGATATATTATTCCTCTGTATTCATATTCGTAACAATTAGCTCTTTTGAAAGTTTTAGGCTGAAAGCTTTTTAACGTTCCTACACTGCAAAATCGTATTTTCAAATTACCTGTCAGTAAGACTTTTAATTTGAAATCGTGTATGATAAAGTCTTTCATAACGCCTATTTCGCTATCGTGATGTAGGGAATAGGTTTTCTCTATTGTCGTTTGAAACTTATATTCCGTTGCACCTGATAGTTGGACGATACAAAATGTCTTTAGTTTATTGCCATCTGAAATTTCCGATTGCATTGGCGTTTTATCTTCTCCATTCACTTTGTATTCTATAATACTGAAGGTAACCTCCGCTCTATCCTTGTTGAAGATGATCGTATTGGTTGTTTTATGGTCAAAAGGCTTGTCGCTGTCTGTCGTATACACAATATAAGAAGAGTGCTGTGTAACCTTTATCATGCCAGATGCCTCATCTAAGAGCTCTATTTCCAGTGTTTGATCATAGTTATCGTAGTATAAAACCGATTCGGTAGGGAAGTATATCTTTTTTACATCGTGCATTACCTCCCTGGATATTTTGGGAAACTTGTCTTTGAACATGATCTTCGATACCCTTTCCCAAATATCTTCAAGGTCATTTCTTCCTTCCAGGTACCTGGCTTCATATATGATACCGAGCAGGTCTTTCCTGAAGACATCCATTAGCTGCATCGATTTAAGAACGGCTGCAAAGACACCACTGGCCAGAATGGAAGTGCCCAGCCCGATCAGGTATTTACTGACCTTAGATGTGTCGTCAAAAGGCCCGAATGTGCCATAGGTCAATAACAGAATGCCAGCACAAACAAATATCCACGGCATAGCCGGTTTTAGCCAATTAATAAATACTTTAAAAAGGTCCAATATTTAAGCGTTTGATCTTTGTCTAAGATACATATTTTATGTTTCTCTTGCAAATTTCATTTTGCTTTACCGTTTACCAACCACTTCGTGTCAGGTTTTCTCATAAAATAAAATAGCTCCTTCTATTTTGAGAAAAACCTATCATTTTGATAAGGTTTCGACACTGAAAAGAATCACTCATTATTTCTCAACAAATTCATTATCAGGTTATTGAAGGGAATTTCGGCCCTTCGGAACGGGATTTGGTATATCCTGCACGTAACAATACCTGATACAATGAATCATTTTGAAGCCGCCGATCTTATCGCTGCCGAAATCCCCGAAGTCAGAAAAGAAATTGCTGCGGTTATAACCCGCAAAAATCCCTTTCAGCTCATCACCATTTTCACCCGGCATACCCGGCATTTGATAGATGAGCACAACCTCTTCATGGTCAGTAAATGCATGAAGCTGATGGACCGCCTTTACTACAAAGGCGACCAACTGGTGCGTACCGCCATAGAGAACATCTTCGTGTACCGGCTGGGTAGCATGGTCGCTACCTGTGATGTTCATGAAAGACAGCACATCATGGCCTGCGTCCCAGGCAGCCTTTATTCCATTTATGTACGCCAGTTCTACCGTTCCGGCATTTAAATCTCCTTTATGCTTGTCACGCTCCTGATCCTTGCGGGCCTTGCCTGCTTCGGACTGTTCTTCAAGTCCATCGATTTCTTTGAAAAAATCTAATTCAAGCACAATGATCGCCTTATTTATCATCGCTATCCTGGTTTTCGGCTATATGTGCTATGTGCTGCTGAAGCCGGAGAAATTCTAAGCTGTTTAAAATCTTAATGAATCAATGAATACGGAAATAATAGGCATCCTTGCCATGTTCCTCATCACCCTGCTGCTGGCCTTGCCTCTGGGCAAATATATTGCCCGTGTCTACGATGGTCAGCGCACTTTTCTCGATCCTGTGCTGGGTCCTCTCGAGCGATTGTTTTTCCGGATAAGCGGTGTTGACCCCGCAGAGAGCTGGAGCTGGCAGAAGAACCTGGTGGCGCTTCTGGTAATTAACCTCGTATGGTTCCTGCTTGGCATGTTCATCCTTATGAACATGGCCTGGCTGCCGCTCAATCCCGACCACAATCCCAGCCAGGGCGCACACCTGGCCTTCAACACCACGATCTCTTTCCTGGTCAACTGCAACCTGCAGCACTACTCGGGAGAATCGGGAGTGAGCTACCTGGGACAATTGTACCTTATGTTCCTGCAGTTCACCACTGCTGCCACGGGTATGGTGGGTGCAGTGCTGCTCTTTCGCGCGCTGCGTAAAGGCACGCACAAAACCTTTGGTAATTTTTTCAGCGACTATCTCAAGACATGCACCCGTATCCTGCTCCCGCTTTCGCTTATCATGGGTATTATGCTGCTGTTCTCCGGCACCCCGATGACGATGGAAGGTAAACAGCAGACGATCGGGCTCCGGGGAGATACCATGCAGGTGTCCACTGGTCCGGTCGCAGCTTTTGTACCCATCAAGCACCTGGGCACCAACGGTGGCGGCTTTTTCGGTACTAATAGCGCACACCCGTTGGAAAACCCCGGCTACGGCAGCAACATGATCGAAATGGTCGCGCAAATGCTGATCCCCTTTGCTATGGTTTTTGCTTTCGGCATTTTTATCCGCCGCAAGCGCATGGCCTGGGTGATCTTCGGCGTCATGACACTCGGCTTCCTCGCGTTGGCGATTCCCAACACTTATATGGAAGCCAAAGGCAATCCGGCTATCGCGCATATGGGTATCGACAACAGCCTGGGCAATATGGAAGGCAAGGAAGTGCGCCTGGGTGCCGCCGCGGCCGGCTACTGGAGCATCGCCACTACCGTGATCTCCACCGGCTCTATCAATTCCATGCACGACAGCCATATGCCGCTATCAGGTATGAACGAGCTGCTGGCGATGATGATCAACTGCTTTTACGGCGGCTGCGGGGTAGGAATACTCAACTACTTTATCTTCATTATCCTGGCCGTGTTCATCAGTGGACTCATGGTAGGCCGCACACCCGAGTTCCTGGGCAAGAAGATAGAAGCACGGGAAATGAAGATCGCGATGATCATTGCTTTGCTGCATCCCCTGCTTATACTGGCAGGCACAGCCCTGGCAACGGCTTTCCCGCAATATACCTCCGGCACGCTCAATAATCCGGGCTTCCACGGCTTTAGCGAGATCTTGTACGAATACACCTCCAGCGCAGCAAACAATGGCAGTGGCTTCGAAGGTCTGGGCGACAACACGCCCTGGTGGAACATTACTACCGGTTTTGTACTCATCCTGGGTCGTTACCTCCCTATCATAGGGCCTGTAGCTATAGCCGGCATCCTGGGAGGCAAGAAATATATCCCTGAAAGTGCCGGTACCTTGCAGACCGACACACCCACTTTCGGCTTTATGACCCTGGCAGTGATCGCCATCGTTGCAGCCCTG
Organism: Taibaiella koreensis; assembly: GCF_003545715.1. Taxonomy (GTDB): domain Bacteria; phylum Bacteroidota; class Bacteroidia; order Chitinophagales; family Chitinophagaceae; genus Taibaiella; species Taibaiella koreensis. The sequence continues at coordinate 171,197 of NZ_QVNU01000004.1, read as the reverse complement.
GCCTTCTTTCCCGCACTCACCCTTGGCCCTATTGCTGAGTGCTTTTCTTCCAAATAAAACAATAACTGTACATGAAATCCCAGCATAAATCTTTATTTCAAAAGGAACTGGTCGGCGAGGCCTTGCGGCAATCCTTTGTAAAGCTGCATCCCCGTACCATGTTCCGGAACCCGGTCATGTTCACGGTGTGGATCGGCACCTTCATTATGTTCTTTGTTTGCCTGTGGATACTGGCAGGCGAAAAAGGGCAGGGTGGCTTTGGGTACAACCTTATCGTCTTCCTGGTGCTATTGCTTACCCTGCTATTCGCCAATTTCGCCGAAGCCATAGCCGAAGCCAGGGGCAAGGCTCAGGCCGACAGCTTGCGCAAGACAAGGGAGGAAACACCTGCACGGCTGGCCGATGGCAAGATCGTCTCTTCCTCCGAGCTGCGCAAAGGCGATGTTTTTCTCTGTGAAGCCGGCGACATTATTCCCGCCGACGGTGAGATCATCGAAGGTCTGGCTACCATCGACGAAAGTGCCATTACAGGCGAATCGGCCCCGGTGATCCGGGAAGCCGGCGGCGATAAAAGCAGTGTGACCGGTGGTACCAAAGTGCTGTCGGATAAGGTGAAAGTACAGGTGACTACACAACCCGGCGAGAGCTTCCTGGACAAGATGATTGCCCTGGTAGAAGGCGCCAGCAGGCAAAAGACGCCTAACGAGATCGCGCTCACGATATTGCTGGCTGGATTCACCCTTGTCTTCGTGATCGTGTGCACCACGCTGAAACCCTTTGGCGATTTTGCCAATATCTCCATTACCATAGCTTCCTTCATTGCCTTGTTTGTATGTCTTATTCCCACTACGATCGGCGGCCTGTTGTCTGCCATTGGTATTGCAGGCATGGACCGTGCTCTCAGAGCCAATGTGATCACCAAAAGCGGTAAGGCAGTCGAAACCGCAGGGGACATTGATGTGCTGCTATTGGATAAGACCGGAACCATTACTATAGGTAACCGCAGGGCTACGCATTTCTATCCGGTAGCCGGAGTGGAGGAGAAGCGTTTTGTACGTGCCTCCGTGCTAAGCTCAATGGCCGATGAGACACCAGAGGGTAAATCGATCATCGAGCTGGCAAAAGTGGATCCACGCAGCTATAATGCCGCAGAGCCCCGTTTTATCAAGTTCACGGCCGAGACCCGGTGCTCCGGTATCGACTTTAGCGATACACGTATCCGGAAAGGAGCCACCGATGCGATCCGTAATATCGTTGTCCGCGCCGGAAACACTTTCCCGGCTGCGATCGAAGAGCAGGTAAAACAGATATCCGGCAACGGTGGTACGCCGTTGGTTGTATCGGAAAATGAAGAGGCCATTGGCGTGATCGAGTTGCAGGACATTATCAAGCCGGGCATACAGGAGCGCTTCCAACGCCTGCGCAAGATGGGCATTAAAACGGTGATGGTCACCGGCGACAATCCGCTAACGGCAAAGTATATCGCAGAAAAGGCCGGCGTGGACGACTTCATTGCCGAAGCAAAGCCTGAAGATAAAATGAACTATATACGCCGCGAACAGTCGGAAGGCCGCCTGGTGGCCATGATGGGCGACGGCACCAACGATGCACCCGCCCTGGCGCAGGCCGATGTGGGCGTTGCTATGAACAGTGGTACTCAGGCCGCCAAAGAGGCGGGTAATATGGTAGACCTGGACAACGATCCTACCAAGCTGATCGAAGTGGTAGAGATAGGTAAGCAACTGCTGATGACCAGGGGCACACTTACCACCTTTTCCATTGCCAACGATGTTGCCAAGTATTTTGCCATTATCCCGGCCCTGTTCATTACTGCGGTACCGGCCCTGCAAGGACTCAACATTATGGCGCTGCACAGCCCGCAGAGCGCGATTCTCTCCGCGGTGGTCTTCAACGCGATCATTATCCCGCTGCTGATCCCGTTGGCGCTAAAAGGTGTGGCCTACAAGCCTATCGGCGCTTCGGCCCTCCTGCGACGCAACTTGTTCCTCTATGGCCTTGGCGGTATTATCGTACCCTTTATCGGGATCAAGCTGATCGACATGATCGTAAGCCTGTTCCTCTGAATTTAATCTTTTATACAAATAAGCATCAACAATGAAACAGTTCCTCTGGCCTTCCATCAAGCTGACTTTATTAAGCCTGGTCCTGCTTTCCGGCCTGTATACTTTGATCCTGTTGGGTTTTGCCCGGCTGACGCCCGGAAAAGGAAAGGGTGAAATGATCGAATGGAAGGGAAAAACCTATTATGCCAATATCGGGCAATCTTTTACTGATGACCGTTACTTCTGGTCCCGGCCATCGGCAGTAGGCTATAATGCCGCTGGTAGCGGCGGTAGCAATAAGGGACCCAACAATCCTGAATTCCTGCAAACGGTGAAAGACCGCATCGATACGTTCCTGGTACACAACCCTGGCATCAACCGGGCGCAGATACCTGTCGATATGGTGACGGCCAGCGGTAGCGGCCTGGATCCCAATATCTCCCTGCAAGCAGCCCGGGTACAAGCCTCCCGTATAGCCCGTCTGCGTGGTATCCCTGAAGCCAGCTTAGTGGCGCTCATCGACAAGCAGACCGAAAAACCCTTACTGGGTCTGTTCGGCCCGGCGAAGCTCAATGTGCTCCGGCTCAACATCGCCCTGGACGACCTGAAATGATGCGATTCCTAAGATCAACGACCAACAATGAAAAGAACCATTTTTAATCTTATCCTCATCGGCTGCTGCCAGGTGGCTGGCGCGCAGCTGGTGCAATTTGCACCCACCGGTGATACCGATCAAGCCAAAGTAACGCTGGAAGGCTATGTAGATGCCTATTTTGCTTTCGATGGCGCGCAGCCATCTGACGGCAACCGCTCCTACTTCGTATCTCAGTCACGGCACAACGAGTTCAACATCAATATGGCTTATATCAGTATCAAGTTCAGTTCCGAAAGAGTACGGGCTACCTTTACACCGGGTTTCGGCACCTATATGAACGCAAACTATGCAGCAGAACGCATGACGCTGAAGAACATTATAGAAGCCAATGTAGGCTTACGTTTGTTCCAACATAAAGACATCTGGATCGATGCGGGTGTGCTGCCTTCGCCTTATACCAACGAGACCGCAATTTCCTTCGATCAGCTCACGTACAGCCGCTCTTTTGCACCGGAATATGTACCTTACTATCTAAGCGGCGCCCGGTTGACGCTACCGCTATCGGCAAAGATCAATCTTTACCTGTACCTGCTCAACGGCTGGCAGGCGATCGAAGACATCAATACGCCACTAGCCTTTGGCAGCCAGCTGGAATATAAGCCGGACAGTAAGCTGAGCGTATACCTGAATACCTATTATGGCAATGAGCATTCGGCTGCTGCCCCTGCAAACCGCGAACGCTATTTTATAGATGGCTATGCTTTATACAATCCTACCTCCCGGCTCAACCTTACCTTTTCGGCATATGCGGGGAACCAGGTGAGGAAAGACGATGGATTGAACAACCGCAGCGATAACCTGTGGTGGCAAGCCAATGCTGCTGCCCGTTACACCTTCGCCCCAAGGCAGTCCTTCTCGGCGAGAGCAGAATACTTCAGCGATCCCAATGAGGTTATGATCGTTCCCGTGACCGGTGTCAAGGGATTCGATGCTGCCAGCGGCTCCCTGGGTTACAACCTGGCGGTAACGCGCAATGTGCTCTTCCGCCTGGAGGCACGCTATTTTCTGTCGGGCCGGGAAGTATTTGCCAGCGCCGGCGACGGGCCCGGTAAAAAGAATAATTATTTACTCATCAGCGGTCTGACCGTTAAATTCTGATCCTATCTACTTTAATCTTCTTAAAATGAAACGTCATTTCCTCAATTCCCTTGGTTTACTTTTTGCTTTATCCACTACGGCTATGGCACAGCAGGATACTACCGCAGCGGCGCCCAAGATACCCTTTGATGGCTACGACCTGAGCTGGATCAATGGCCAGAACCGGCAAACCGATTTTCCCCTGACACTAAAAGACAATAAGGGAGAGACGATCCTGACCGCTGTGGCCTATGTTGACGCTTATTTCAACTATGACTTCAACCGCCCACAGGACAATACACATACCATATCCTCGGCGATCGGCCGCAGCAACGAGTTTACGATCAATATGGCCAGCCTGGGTATAGAGACCAATTACAAGAATATCATCGGCCGCCTTTGGCTGCAAGTGGGACAAATGGGGTCTATCGTACAGGACCTCGATGGTACGGTAAGCCATGGCCGGAATACCAGCCTGGGCAACCTGAAATACATCAGGGAAGCGGCAGCCGGCTATCACTTCAACAAGTGGTATGGTATTAATGTGGAGATGGGTATCTTCATGAGCTATATTGGGCTGGAGAGCTACGTGCTGGGAGAGAATTGGAGCTATCAGCGCAGCCTGGCCTGCGATTTCACGCCCTTCTATTTCCAGGGTGCGCGGCTGCAGGTCTATCCTTCCAAAAAGTATAAGACCGAACTATGGTTGCTCAATGGCTGGCAAAGCTATAACGGCTGGAATTCCGGTATCGGCATCGGCAATTCGAACTACTACCGGCCCAATGAGAACATACAGCTGGTGGCCAACTTTTACCTGAATGGTCAGGATACCCGGAACAATCCGAAGGTGCGGCGCTTTCACCACGACAACAGCGTAGTGGCGCGTTATTACCATCGTAAGGACAGTAAGGGTATATCGCAGGCGGCTTTCAGCATCAACAACCACTACGGTTTTCAAAGCGGCGGTGGTGTAAAAGCCAGTGAGAACTATATGCTGGGCACTTCTATCGCCAACCGCGTATGGTTTTGCCACGACAAGCTGGCACTGACGTTGCGCGGCGATGTGGTGACCAATCCCGGCGCTTACCTGGCCTTCTCGCCATCGCCTGTAGCAGACAACGATTTTAACGATGCGCTGGCTGCAGGCAAGGACCTGCGTATGTTCCAGGGCACGGCAACCTTCGATGTGATGCCCAATCAGTTTATGACCTTCCGGCTGGAATATGGCTACCGGAGCAGCAATATCCCCTATTTCGCAGGAAGGGGCGGCACCACTAGTCCCGACGGGTGGGTGGATACCCCGGTGGGTACCTGGCGTCCCGACCTGCGGAAAACGGATAGCCGGCTCACCGTATCTATGAACTTCAGGTTATAAAACGCCGGAAGGAAACATATTGTCCGTGAGGAATGCCCTGCATTTGGCAAGGCTACCTCCCGGACAATGCTACAACAAAATATATCTTTATTGTGTCATTGAAACAAAACCGAATGCAGCAATGTCCGAAGACAGAAAAACGGCGGAACATTTCCTGAACCTCATCAAACGGTCAAGAAGGGGCAAGTTCAAAATCTACATCGGCATGAGTGCCGGGGTAGGGAAGACTTACCGTATGCTCCAGGAGGCGAGGGCATTGCTGAAAAATGGTATCGATGTCAAGATCGGCTATATCGAAACACATCAACGCGCGGAGACGGCTGTGCTGCTGGAAGGGCTGCCGCTGATCCCCAGGCGTAAACTATTTTACAAAGGAAAAGCGCTGGACGAGCTTGACTTGCCGGCCATCATTAACCTGCGGCCCGAAGTGGTGATCATCGATGAGCTGGCCCATAGTAATATAGAAGGCAGCAAGAATGAAAAGCGCTGGCAAGACGTAATGGAAGTGCTTGATGCCGGGATTAACGTGATCAGCGCGGTGAATATCCAGCACATCGAAAGCCTGCACGATGAGGTGCAGCACATTACGGGCGTGGATGTTGCGGAGCGCATACCCGATAAGGTGCTGGGTATGGCCGACGAAGTGGTGAATATCGACCTTACCGCCGAAGAGTTGATTGACCGGCTTAAGGAAGGCAAGATCTACCCGGCGGACAAGATACCGATGGCGCTCAGCAATTTCTTCCAGGGCAAGCATATTCTCCAATTGAGAGAACTGGCTTTGAAAGAAGTAGCTGGCCAGGTAGTGCGCCAGGTAGAAACTACCGTGCTTAAAAATCCCGGGGTGAAACGGGAGCGTTTCCTGGCTTGTATCGGTAGCAACAGCAGCAAAGCCAAAAGGGTGATCAGGAAGACCGCCCGGCTGGCGGGGTACTACAACGGAGAGTGGCTGGTGCTGTATGTGCAAACGCCCAGGGAAAATCCTGATAAGATTGCGCTGGACAAGCAGCGCATGCTGATCAACAATTTCAAGCTGGCGACAGAATTGGGGGCCACGGTGATCCAGGTACAAAGCCGGAGTATTCCTTCGGCTATTATAGCACAAGCCATTCAGCTGAAAGTGACCACTGTTTGTATCGGTAAGCCGCATATCAGTCTGCTCGACGTAATTTTGTCGACAGGTATCTTTAATGCCCTGCTGAAAAAACTATCCACTGCCGACATGGACCTAATTATTTTGTCATGAAGATCAAACAAAAACTTACCCTTGGCGTTGGCCTGCTGTTCCTGCTCATTATCCTGTTGACGGTGGTGAGCATCTGGTACGTCAATGCGCTGAAGCGGGATACCAACAATATCCTTACGGCCAATTACAATACCCTGGAGTATTCGCGGAATATGATCCTGGCGTTGGATGAAATGAAAGAGAACAACGGCGCCCTGGGCACTTTTGAACGTAACCTGGCGCTGCAGCAACAAAATGAGACCGAGCCAGGGGAAAAGGAAGCGACAGAGCTTGTGATCACTCATTTTGCGCAGCTGAAGGCCAATCCCGGGGATAGCCTGCTTCAGCCATTGATCCGCAGCGATATTTCCCGGCTGATGCTGCTTAACATGAAAGCCATCAAACAGAAAAGTGGTATTGCAGATAATACAGCAGAGTCGGCCACCATATGGATCACAGCCACGGGTACCCTGTGTTTCCTGATTGCCTTTGTATTGCTGATCAACCTGCCGGGAAGCATTGCCGATCCGATAAGACAGCTGACGGCAAGCATCGGGCAGATCGCAAAGGGTAACTATCATGAACGGGTGCACTTTGAAAGCCATAGCGAGCTGGGCGAGCTGACGAACTCGTTCAATACTATGGCAGAAAAGCTGGAAGAATACAACGGTAGCCGCCTGGCCGAGGTCCTGGTGGAAAAAGAAAGGATCGATACACTCATTAACAATATGCATGATCCCGTACTGGGCCTGGATGAAAAAGGAAAGGTCCTTTTTGCCAATGAGGAGGCGATGAAGGTATCCGGGCTGAAGGAAACGGAAATGATCGGCAGGGAAGTGCAGCAGATCGCGCTGACAAACGACCTGATACGCGACCTTATCGACGATATGGATCAGGGGCCGCAGAAGGACGCGAAGAAGCCGGCATTGAAGATCTATGCCGACGATAAGGAAAGCTATTTCGAAAAGGAAGTGATCCGGATCAGCATCGTGCCCACCGGAGAAAGGGAGAAAAAGGATATAGGCTCAGTGATCCTGCTGCGGAATGTAACGCCGTTCAAAGAGCTCGACTTTGCCAAAACCAATTTCATCGCTACCGTATCGCACGAGCTGAAGACACCTATTTCTTCTATACAGATGAGCACGCAGTTGCTGAAGCATATGCAGACAGGTAAGCTGAACGAAGAACAGCTGCAGCTCGTAGAAAGTATCGATGAGGACAGTGGCCGGCTCTTGCGCATTACCCGGGAGCTACTCAACATGACCCAGGTGGAAGCAGGGCACATACAGCTGAACATTGCGCCGGGCAATACCTGGGAAGTGCTAAAATACGCCATGGATGCGACCCGTACGCAGGCCGAGCAAAAACAGATCAGGGTCACACTCGATGCCGATAAGGATATACCGCCGGTGAATATGGATACGGAAAAGACGGCCTGGGTGCTGACGAACCTGCTCACCAATGCCATCCGGTATGCTCCTGGCAACAGCGATGTATTGATCAGTCTGAAGCTCAGGAACGGAGAAGTGACTTATGCGGTAAAGGATCATGGCAGGGGCATTGATCCACAGTACCGCGAAAAAGTATTTGACCGCTATTTTCAGATACCCGGAAGCGCCAAATCGGGCAGCGGGCTGGGCCTGGCTATCAGCAAGGAGTTTATCGAAGCACAGGGGGGACACATAGGCGTAATCGCGGGGCAGGGGCTGGGTAGCACCTTTTATTTTAGCTTTCCTGTGTAAATAGGTTGGGGCTTTCATCTCTGCCCGGCAAGCTGGCCGGAACAGTAGCTGGATTGGCTATTGTATGTTATATTCTTTGTGCGAATACCTGGCGATCCTGGCGATTAAGAACATAGCTTTTCCTTTAAGAAGCGCTTCGCTGAACAACATTGATTACCAATTTGGTAATATATCCCGCATACACCGCCTCACTACAGCCTTTATATTTGCAAGTCGCAGCTCCCTGCAGCAAGGTGGTTTATGCCAAAACGTTATTATACTTTAACCCTTTTAGTACTTGTTGTACTGGCCAGCGGTTTGTTTTTTCCCAAGCTGATGGATACCGATGCACCGGAGTATGCAGGTGTAGCCATGCGTATGTACCAGACGGGGCATTGGAGCGAAATCGTCAACCGGAGCTACGGGACCGGCCAGCCCTTTGATTACCTGGAAAAGCCACACATGCTCTATTGGAGCGCTTTACCAGGTTATGTGCTGTTTGGCGTGCATGATTATGCTTACCGCTTGCTGTCCGTGCTGTTGACGCTTGTTGCAGCCTTTGCCGTAAGCCGGGTAGGGACGATGCTCTACCATAAACGAGCCGGGCTCATCGCCGCATTTATGTTTGTAAGTGCGCAGGCCATTATCCTGGCCAACCATGATGTGCGTACCGATTCCTTACTGACCAGCTTTTGTATCCTTGCTGTATGGCAATTGCTGGCCTACGTCACAAGGAAAAAAAGCCGCTACCTTTTACTTGCCGGACTCTTCCTGGCTTGTGCTATCGCTACCAAGGGCATGATCGCGGCATTGGTTTGCGGCGGTGTCATGTTCTTTTATTTGGCCGGTAAACGTGACTGGTCCACTTTGTTTAGCTGGAAATGGCTTTGGCTGCTTGTTTCCTGCCTGGTATTTCTTTCTCCCGTATTGTATTTTTATTATACCCAGTTTGACCTGCATCCCGAAAAGCTGGTAAATGGCAGGCATGGTGTATCGGGTGTACGCTACTTGTTGTGGTCGCAAAGCTTCGATCGTTTTTCGGGTACCGGCGATTTTACCGGGGAAAGCCCCGAATTCATTTTCTTTTTTCATACCCTGCTATGGGCTTTGTTGCCCTGGAGCATTTTGTGCTATGGCAACCTGGTACAGCGCCTGGCAGCCTTGTGTAAAACCAGAGGGCGTTCCTTTTTCGATAAAGAACAGCTGAGCTTTACCGGCGTGTGGGTACTATTTGTGCTGATGTCGCTTTCAAAAGTCAAATTGCCCCATTATATCAATGTCTTATTTCCCCTGCTGTGTGTTGGGATAGCCGGTTATCTCTACCGGTTGCACGAGGAAGGAAAGAGCCGTGTGCTGAAAAGATATACGCTGGTACAATGGGTACTGACCGGCTTGCTGATCGTAGCCGGACTGGTATTGAATGTATGGGCCTTCCCGGTACAGCAATATTGGATTATGATAAGTCTGGCATTGCTTACGCTGGCCGCCGTCACTCATTACCGGATGGCCCGGCCGGATGCACTGGACAAGGTATGGATGCCTTCAGCGATTACGGTGCTTTTGCTCAATTTCTTGCTGAATACGCATTTCTATCCCCGGATAGATCAATACCAGGGTGGATCGGCCATGGCGGAGAGGATCAGGCAAAAAGGATATGAGCCATCCGATATTTACTTATATGGCTATGTTTGCCGCAGCTTTGATTTTTATATGGCAAAATGGTCGCCGGTGCTGGATAATCCTGCCATTCTGCAAAAAGAACATGAAGGAAAGGAAGTGCTGTTGTTTGTGGATCAGCAGAACCTGGATCGTCTTTCTACTACCTTCCGGTATACCGTGCTGGAAACCCTTCCCGATTTTCATATCACCGCCCTCGACCTTTCCTTCCTGAACCCGGCTACAAGGGCAGCCAGCTGTGGCAAGGTCTATTTGGTAAAGGTTTTGCCGTGAAAAGCGAATATATTACATCTCGTCTCACCGCCACCACACACAACCCTTATCTTTAAACAGGTATCACCCCATCCGGTTCCGGTAACCATTGTTTTTTTCATGATCCACTAATCAGGGCTTAGCACAACCAATGGGATAAAATGGTGTTATGAAAAGGAACTAAAGTTATCATCATGGACCGTAAAGAATGCGCCGCTGCCCTGCAAGATAAAACCTTTCATGAGATACAGGAGCTCCCGGAGCTTTTTCTTACAGAGATGCAGCAATCTGGCCTATACTTCTGCTTCTGTCCCGACAGAATGTATTTCTATATCATGGGCGCTCATAACGAGGTTATAGCGATAGGAGAAAATGCCGCTGAAAACAAAAACATTACTATACAGGTCGATGCAGATGGCGGCGTACATTTTCGTGCGGCTGATGTTCATGCCACAACGCCAGGCACACGGCTGATACGCCTGCAGTGGCAGTCGCTGGATCATAGCGGTGGTTATGTCCTGCAATCGGCTATCGAAGGAATACAGGTACATCTTTCTGGTGAGGGGCATCATTGCATAGGCTTGCTGTTTTCCAGGGCGGCGTTGCTGGCTTAGCCCGGTGCAGCGGCCGATTCTTCTTATGTCAAGCCATGTTAACGCTGCTTCCGGCCTTTAATCACAGGCCTTATATCATCTCACTGCTACGGTAAATCCCCGTACAGGTAATCCACTTCTCTGCAGTGGCGAAAAACTTCCTGTTCCAGTCCCGGCTGGGATTGTCACTAATAAACGATATGTCTTTTCTATTATCGTTGTGTAATGAAATAATTATGATTCTGCGCGCTTACCGCCCGGTAATCGAAACATAATAAACACATAATGCCCGCGCAACCTGCCCCGGCGCTTATTCTGATAGTTTTGTCCTTCGTAAGATTTCCTTTCAAACCAATATTCTGTTAAGGTGATATGTCACATAAAACGTATCTACCTGCTCCTTCGCTTATGAAAACAAGCTTACACTACTGCAGCCTCTTGTTCTTGGTGCTGCTGCTTCCTGCTATAACCGGCGCGCAAGCTATCTATACCTATACCAATGCTGCCGGTGGCGTTTACAATTTTCTGGCGCCCAACCTTACCGCCACCAATATTACCCAGGTGGGCAGCTGGGGTACCAATACGCCCTGTACTAATGGCGGTGGCATCAGTGGCATTACGGTAAGCCCTACTTACGCTACCTACGATCCCGGCAATGCCTCCAGTCCCGCGCTGAATGTGGACGTGATGCCTAATGCCGGTTTTGCGATCAATGTTACTTCCATTACCGTAAGCCTGCGGCGAAGCGGTACCGGCCCCACCCAGGCTATGATGGCTTATAGCATCGACGGCGGTACCACCTGGATTGCCAAAGGCACGGCCGAATCGCCCAATAACGCAGGCTGTGGTTCGTTCACCAGCCATTCCTGGACCTTTGGTAGTCCGGTATCAGTTTGCGGCGGCCTCTTCAAGTTCAGGGTGTATTACTATGCGCCGGGTGCAAGCACCGGCACCATCCAGTTTGCCAACCTTAACATTAACGGCTCTGTTTCCGGCGGTGCGGGTTCTGTAACGCATGTAAAGGATACCATTTGCGCCAATCAGCTACCTTTTATATGGCACGGCCATTCGGTGAGCACAGGCGGCACGGCAGTAGCAGCCGATACGTTTACCAATAGCCACGGTTGCGACAGCATTGTTGCCCTGGACCTGAAAGTCAACAATCCTGTGGAGACTATCATCCGCGATACCATTTGTCACAGTGAGCTGCCCTATACCTGGAACGGGATAACCGTAATGCCCGCCGGTAATACTGCCGAGGAGCACCTGACTGTCACCGGATCTAATGGCTGTGACAGTACCGCCATACTCAGGCTCTATGTTTCCAGCCCGCCCGTACCGGTTGTCTACAGCGTAGCGCCTGCCTGCGGATCGGTTTTATTTGAGGGGCAAACTTATACAGCAAGCACAACCTTCAACGATACCGTATCAACCACCTATGGCTGCGACAGTGCTTACCGGACCATCCATATAACCGTATGGCCCTTCCCGGTAGTCAACCTGGGGAACGATACCGCGATCTGCCCGCAGGACACCATTTTACTACATGCCGGTAACCCTGGCTTCCATCATTTGTGGAGCACAGGGGATACTCTTGCCTCGATACCTGTAAACGATTCGGGTACCTATTCGGTGACGGTAACGTCACAGTTCGGTTGCAACACCACCGTCGACCGGCATATAGCCTGGCTGCCGGCTGCGGTTACCGAAGGATTCAATTTCATTCCTTATTTTTACGATCGCCTCGGCACAGTGGCTTTCAGCCCGCTGAACCCACAGAACGTCATCAGCTACCTCTGGGACTTTGGCGACGGCAATACTTCGACGCAACGCAATCCTACCCACGCTTTCGGCAGTACCGGCGACTATACGATCACGTTGAAGGTATTCAATACCTGTGGCTCAATGACCTATCTGCAGCCGATTAATGTTGACGTCGCTACGGGTATTGTCAGCGGTGCCAGGCTGGCGAAAGAAGACATCATACTCTATCCCAATCCCTCGAAAGAAACCGTGACCATCGCCTGCGCCAACAGCAGCAGCCATATCCGGGAAATCCGTGTGTACAGCGCGCTGGGCAGCCTGCTATACCGCCGGGAAAGGATCACCGGCGCCTCCCGTCAGCAAGTCGATGTCTCTGCCTGGACTCCTGGCATCTATTCCATGGTCATCCGGACTGACGCCGGGCAGGCTGTGAAGAAATTTGAGATTGTCCGTTAGGTCTCCTCTATACCATAACAACCAACAGCCGGTCATTATCAGACCGGCTGTTGGTTGTTGCAGATGGATAAGGCATGCATCGCTATTCAATCCTGATTAATCCGTAATTTGCAAGACGGCCGACCATACCGGTAATTACCGGCTTCCGGTAGGGCCTGGCGCTTTGCATACATGCACCCCCTTATCACACATATCGAAAAAATAACCGCCTGGTCCGGGGTAGCAGAAGAGCAAGTGCTGTCATTCTTCGAGCAAAAGATTTTCAAAAAAAAGACGCTCCTGATCGAGGAAGACAAACGCTGTCATTCCTATTTTTTTGTCATTAAAGGTTGCCTGCGCCTGTTCTTCACCGATCAGAACGGGGTAGAGCAGACCTTGCAGTTTGCCCTGGAAAACTGGTGGATGACCGATCTGGACGCCTTCCGGACGGCGCGCCACTCAGCCTATAGCGTGCAGGCACTGGAAGATACCGAAGTGCTGTCGATCAGCGCCGGCAACTATGCTTTGCTGTTGGCGGCGCATCCGGTTATGGAAAAGTATTTCAGGCAGGTATACGAGCGTGCCTATGCGGCATCCCTGTTACGTGTGCGGCTTATCTCGCGCATGCCCAAGAACGAGTTCTATGAGTTGTTCCAATCCAGGTACCCCGACTTCATCCAGCGGATACCGCAAAAGATATTGGCCTCTTTTCTGGGCTTTACGCCGGAATACCTGAGTGAGCTACGCAGAAACAAAGCAAAAAAATTGACATGACGCCACAGCTGCGCCAACATATAGCAACGCTGGTACCAGGCATCGCCATTGCAGAAGAAGCACTGGCGCCCTTTTTTCAAACCCGGTCTGTAAAAAAGGGAGCGCTGCTTTTAAGCGAAGGAGCACCCTGCAACGAGATATATTTCGTCAATTCGGGCTGCTTGTATTTGTTCTATGAACATGAAGGACAAGGGGAAGTGATCCATTTTGCCCTTGAACATTGGTGGCTCACCGACTACAAGACCTTCGCCGATAATAAGCCTGCCGTTTTCGCGATCGCAGCTATGGAAGACTCCGAAATTACTTACCTGAGCCGTAGTGCTTACGATGCACTCCTGCTGCAGTTCCCATTGATGGCTGTATATTTCAATAAGATCCACGAGCGGGCCTATGGCGCAGCGCTTTTCAAACAAAAGACATTTGGAACAATGACCAGGGAAGACTTTTACCGGTATTTCAGCAATACCTATCCACACCTGATCCGTAGGATCCCCGCGCCGCTGCTGGCCTCCTATATCGGCATTTCCACAGAAGCCTTAAAGGAACTACAGGCCAAAACGCTTTCTTAAACCAGCTTAAGTTTTAGCCGTTTATCCCGGTTCATCTTTGCATCACAAAACAAATAACCCCAAAAACAGCAAAGATGAAAATAGTAGTAATCGGCGGTACCGGCCTTATTGGTAGCCAACTCGTGGCACAGCTGCAGCCCACAGGACATGAAGTAGTTGTAGCATCACCCAATACCGGAGTCAATACGCTTACCGGCGAAGGCCTGGCAGCAGTGCTACAAGGCGCCACAGTGGTTGTAGATGTATCCAACTCGCCTTCGTTTGAAGATACAGCAGTCATGAATTTCTTCAGGACCTCCAATGGAAACCTGCTGGCGGCGGAGAAGGCCGAGGGTGTTCAGCATCATGTTGCCTTGTCGGTGGTAGGTACCCGGCAACTGCAGGAAAGCGGCTATTTCCGCGCCAAGCAGGTGCAGGAAGACATGGTAGAGGCGTCCGGTATTCCTTATACCATTGTCCATGCCACTCAGTTCTTTGAATTTGCGGGGGGTATCGCACAGATGAGCCTGGTCGATGGGAAGCTCGTACTACCTGCTGCCAACATTCAACCTATTGCCAGTAAGGATGTAGCCTTCTTTATGGCACAAGCAACCCTTGCAGCCCCAGCCAATAAGATCCTTGAGATTGGCGGACCAGAACCCCTTGACATGTCGGCCTGGATGGGCCAATACCTGCAGGCGACAGGAAAGAGCATGGAAATCGTAACCGATGAGCAGGCCTTGTATTCAGGAGCAAAGATTGGTACCAACACATTATTGCCACAGGCCGCAGTATTCCTGGGCACGACCAATTATGCCGGATGGATAGCCATACCTGGTAACCAGAGATAAAAGAGATAGGAGCGGGCGGAAGCCTGCGAAGAAAACCGTTCCTGACACAGCCTGCCCCTACCGGCAGGTTGTGTTCCTTATTAGCCGGTCATGGCCGAAGCGCTATAGCCTAGGTTCTGCACATAGCATCTGTCAATCATTAGCACAACAAAAGCCACAAACCGATGTTATCAAATAATACGGTCAAGGCCGGCTGCCCCGGAATGTACGCTCTGCAAAAGTCCCATTTCCTCAGCCGGTCCTTCCGTCGCAGTAACGATGAAAAAGAAAACACTAAGAGAGGATTTTGAGCAAAAATGGAAGCGGGCCCGCAAAGGATTGAAGGCCTACCTACGTAAAGGAGAAGCTAAAGCGCTCCATGTATTCCGTGTTCAGGTAAAGAAGATAAAGGCGCTGATCAGGTTGGCGGCTCTGGCAGGGCATAGCGGCCGGATGCAAAGGCATTTCAGACCGCTACGTAAGCTGTTCCGGCAAACGGGCATTTTACGGGATGCCCAGTTGTTGTTTCAACTCAGCCGTTCACATCGTGCGTCGCCAATAATGCTTGCCCGACAGCAGGTAGCCATGAAAGCGGCTGCGCAGCAATTGGCCGCAACAATAGCAAAGCTATTTCCCCAAATAAAAAAGAATAGTAAAAAAGTGCGCAGCGATATGAAACCGCCGGGCCAACCTGCCATTGATGCCTTTTACCGCAAGACACTCGAAAATATCGCCGTAGCCCTTAGCGGGCCAAAGCCCGCCCCGAAGTTGCACGACTGTCGCAAGTAGATCAAGATCCTGCTTTACAATGAGGGGCTTGTACATAAAGCGCTCAGCATCCGTATTAACAGATCGTACCTGAAAACGCTCGAAAAGGCAATCGGCAACTGGCACGATCAGGTAATGGCGGCAGGTACATTGCCTGTATTGAAAGCGAAGCGCCAGGCCATGCTCCGGCATATCGGGATGTTAACAGCAGACTTCCGGAATCTGGCAACCCTTTAAATGTCTACCTGAATCAGAAAAAAAAGCAGCCGTCCTGATGGGGACGGCTGCAATAGTCTCAACACAGCTTATACGAAGCGTATTATTTTCTTACAAATTTCTGAACATAGATAGCGTTATCGGTGATCACCTGCAGGGAATAGTTGCCGGTTCTCAGATCAGCGACATCCAGGCTGAATTGTTGCTTGCCGGAAATGCTGCTGCCGAGAGAGATCATCTTTACATTACGGCCGTTAATATCCGTTACCCTGGCTACCGTGCCCTTGTTGTTCTTGCTGAACTCAAGAACGAAGTTGAGCTTGTCAGCAGTAGGGTTAGGATACACTTCCAGCGGCGTATACTTGGTGCCTTTGATCAGTTCTTCAATGCTGTTGGTATTGTTTTTCCAGATGATCGGCGTATAGCTCCAGTTATTCGAAGTATCGGGATCGGTAAAAGAACCGGCAACCCAATCGGGGTAGGGCCTCATGTGCGCATACCAGCCATAAGTCTGTCCGTCTACGAATTCTGAACGCCTAACCAGGATGTCTTTAAAAAGACGCTTGCCTTCAGCAAATGCGTTGAAATTGAATAGTGTCTGAATAGTGTCGACATTACAAAGCCAATCACCTCCAAGGTAAAAAATAGGAGAGTAGGAATCGGGCCGTCCAATCACATCTTCAGTAATAGAGCCTCTGAACAGTGCTACCGTACCATCGGTATTCAGTACAGACCTGGGCACTATAAACAGGAAAGTATCAGCTGTGGTCAAATCACCGCTGGCAGTATCGATCGTGAACAATACAATGCCAGGAATACTATCGGCCGGTGCGGGAGGATTAACGTATCCGGTAGGTGAAATAGGTCTACCCGGAGACAATATCTGGTTGGGATTCATAATAGCCAGCGGCGCCAGGTCGACAGAGGTTTGTTGCGCATAGCTGATCGAACCGAGAGAGCACAATAATGCGAGCAGTGTTAAGTTCTTTTTCATATTTTTTTGTTTTAAACTTCGCGTAAAGATAGGATACTCTGCTAAAAAAAATACAATTTTTGAGATTTTATTTGCCTACTTAGCAACTTATACCAAATGCCAGGTATTTACCTGAAAGTCAGCGCTTCTTGTCCATATTCAATGCCCGTACCACCTTAATAATTTACCGAAGTGATAAGGCCGCTCACCGATAAGTTTCCTGCATCGGCCTATCTTCCCTTTTTCCACCTTTAAGGGCATATTACTTTTGGGTTGTCATATAAACGATAACCACTTAAAGAACTACCCTATGATGATAAATACCTATGCTGCTGCGATGGCAGGAAGCATGCCGGGAAAGGAGACGATTGCAGATTTGCTTGGCCTGTCACAGGAAGAATACCAGCAGCTGAGCCATAGCGGGCTCCGGCCTATTGCCGGTCTTAACGGAGCACCGATGCAATATTATATGGAAGTAAGCCGCCTCAACCCCGAGAACATCCTGGTTAAACTACCTATGAACCGGGAAAGGATAATCTATTTCAGCTCCGACGCTTTCTAAGCATTTAAGCTCCGGGCATTCTGGTCCACCTGGAAAGCCGGCGGCCGGGAATATGTTATCCCGCTGGCACATCTCATGCCACCATCTTTCTCCCAAGCAATAGTGGGATCCTATATCTGCGCTACGCTACCGGTCCCATCCCTATTATCGATCCGATAAGCCCTTCCAGTCAGCCCTTTTTGCCCTTACGTCGTTGCGTCTCAGGCAAAAAACCAGTAAGCAAGCCCAGCAAGGGTAGGAAGGAACATACCTTGTACACATATTGAATGCCGCTGTGATCGGCCAGTCGGCCAAGTAAAGCAGAACCGAGACCTCCCATGCCGAAGGCCAGACCGAAGAAGAGCCCGGCGATCATGCCTACTTTACCAGGCATTAATTCCTGTGCATAGACCAGGATCGCTGAAAAGGCTGATGACAAAATGATCCCGATGATGACCGTCAAAATCGCCGTCCAGAACAGGTTGGCATAAGGTAACAGCAACGTAAAGGGCGCCACGCCTAATATCGATATCCAGATCACATATTTACGACCGATTCGGTCGCCCAGCGGACCGCCGATCAAGGTTCCTGCAGCCACAGAAAAGAGAAACAGGAACAAGTAGATCTGCGCTGCGGAAACGGATACATTGAATTTATCGATCAGGTAAAAAGTAAAATAGCTGGTCATGCTGGCCATATAAAAATACTTGGAAAAGATCAGCACGAGCAATATCGTTACGGCCATAATCACCTTTCCGCGGGAGACAGGGATCAACTCTTCTATAGACACAGTTTTTTTCCGGGCATGCCGGAGTGCCATATGTTCCTTGTACCAGGAAGCCACTTTCATTAGCACAAACATAGCCAGTAATGCCACTACCGAAAACCAGGCCAAGCGTTCCTGGTGAAAGGGTGCGATAATGAGCGCCGCCAGTAATGGGCCTATTGAGCTGCCGGCATTGCCCCCAAGCTGGAACAAGGATTGTGCCAGGCCTCTGCGCCGGCCTGCTGCCAGGAAAGCTACCTTCGAAGCCTCAGGATGAAAAACAGAAGAACCAACGCCCACTAGCGCTACAGAGGCCAGCACCATGGGATAGCTATGCGCAAACGCCAGCAGGACCAGCCCTGAAAGGGAAAAGGCCATGCCGGCAACTAGGAAGTAAGGCTGTGGGCGACGATCGGTATAGGCGCCGATAAAAGGCTGCAGCAACGAAGCCGAGAGCTGAAATACAAAGGTAATAAGACCCAGCGCGGAGAAACTGAGCTGCAGGCTTTTCTTTACGATGGGATAAATGGCCGGTATCAGCGATTGGATCGTATCGTTGAATAAATGTGCCATACTGATCATCATCAATATTGGGAATACGGTTCGCTCGGCCAGAGCGGCAGGTGGGTTGCTCTCCACCGGGGTAAGAATATCGGTTGCGTTGGTCTCCATGTCAATAGAAAATTAAATAGTCAGATCATCTGATGTTTTAAGATCTGTTTATGATTAAAATAGGAATGTTCCTTCATTTACTTCCGCTGGTTGATCCGCGTCGCAGTAAGCACTGCTTTCGGGGCATTCTGATCGGTAATATACTGTAACAGCTGCTCATGCCGCTCCTGTGATTCCAGGAAAGCGCCTACATCCTTATGCCGTTGCTCAAAAGCTTTCTTAAGATGGATCGCTATGGTTTGATACAGGTCTATCATAATGCCATTTTTGGAAGCATCGGCCAGTGCCGTATGAAAATCGATATCTGCCTGCATGCAAGCCTCAAGATCACCAGCTTTTGCATAGGCCAACCGCTTGTTCAGGCATTGCTTCATCCGGGCAATATCTTTCATCGTGCGGTGTGCCGCAGCCCGCTCTGCAATCCTGATCTCCAGCACCAGGCGCACCTCATCCACGTCATCAAAAGACGCCTGCTCCAGGTATTGGGTCAAAGGCTTTCCCGCGCCATTACGGGAAGCAACAAATGTACCAAGTCCTTGCTGCACCTTCACCCATCCGTTATGCGCCAATATGCGAATCGCTTCCCGAACCGACGATCTGCCCACGCCGAAACGCAGCATCAGATCCGGTTCCGTAGGAAGCTGTGTGCCCACTTTAAAGGTACCCGAGGCGATCTCAACCTGGAGTTGCTCCGCTACAGACTCGGCGAGGCTTTTTCTGTTCAATGTAATTTTATTCATCCTATCATCTGATGTTTGCAAAAGTAACCCAAATTTTCAAACCGGGAAATTTTTTCCGCTTTATTGCTGCCGGGCTGCATTGTTTCTCAGGTTGCCCGCCGCTGACATCAAAAAAAACGATAAACCAGGGCGGCAATAAGCCACCCCGGTTCTCCTGTTTCAACCGCAATTGTACCTTGAGCCCCGGTACCCTTATCTTACTCCCGGACCAGCTTTCGCGTATAGCTCGCGCCATTCTTAAGCGTCCAGGTCACGAAATATATTCCCTTGCTCATGCCGGAGAGATCCACGGTTTGTTCCTGCATTTTTTCCAGGACAGCAGCCCGTAATGTCTGACCGCAAATGTTGGTCACCTTTGCCGAAACCGGCTCCTGTCCCGTATTACTGAGGACGACATGATCCCTTGCAGGGTTAGGGCTTATTGTGAGCGCAGCTGCTGCGCCGGCCTCCTCAATGCCGGTAGCCGGAACATACTTGGCATATTTATACTCGAATTCAAAATAGACATCCTGTGTACCATTCATGCCGGTAGCATTTTTTACATTGGTCACTTTTACAGCTACATACAGGTCGCTGCCGCGGATCCTGCCCAGGTAAACTTTATTTGCCTCTACTGAAAAGATATTCTTAGAAGCGCCGCCCGCATTGTATGAGGCGAAAATGTGGCTGGCATTGGTGGCTGTGCTGTAATTGAACGAGGGCGGGGCCATCATCCAATAGGTGGTGCCATTGCCCTTGATATCGCCGCCCCATATAGAGCTTACGCCCGAAGTAAAGCCGAAATCCCCGTTATTACCGAAGGGGCCATTATGTTCTACCAGATCGATATTGGCCTCCTGTCCGCCGGTATAAGCACTCATAGTAGCGGAATCAAAGCTGTACACGTACTTCCGGTTGACAAAATCATAGGCCGATTTTGATCCATTAGCGCTGGAACCAAAAGGCGCATTGTTGTTGATCGAAGAGCTGTGGTGCTCATAGATACGGATACCGGTGACGGTCGTAAGGGTTTGGGCATGGATAGCCAGGGCCGGGCCCATAAGGCCCAGGCAAAGTAGCATTCTTTTCATAACCTTTGCGGAATATTGGTTTTAGATGATAGTGTAAGACTTCAGGTGTGGGAAAAACGTTGGCCATAAATAGCCGGTTGGTATAATTTTTTTCAGGAGCGGCTATAGCAGTATAAACATATATAGTTACCTGGTCACGGAGAAAAGATTTTACAATAATTATACCCCGACAAGCCAACCCTGGTACGGTCTCTTAACGTCTTCTCCTTAATGATCGATCCGTATTACAGGCGATATCTTTTGCTATATATTTCCTGGTATCACGTAGAAAGAGAATCACTACGAATACAGGAAGGTGCAGCGTTGATTCATGGCCTATATCGTTCGTCTATACGGGGTTCAGGCGCCATATTGTGTTTAAACGGTATCTTTGCAGTACTCCAGTCGTAACGGTACGCCGGAGATGAGTTTATGGCAACGATCTATATCAAGAACATGGTGTGTAACCGATGCATCATGGTGGTAAAAAACGAACTACAACAATTAGGTATCGAGCCGGTGAAGGTTGCTTTAGGAGAAGTAACGCTTGAACAGCCCTTGCACCCGGATCAGAAGGGACTGCTGGAGGCCGCGTTCAGCTCATTGGGATTCGCTTTGATCGACGACCGTAAAAGCCAGCTGATCGAGAAAGTCAAAAACCTGATCGTATCATTGGTACACCAGGATAACAGCGATCTGAAAACCAATTTATCCGGCTACCTTAGCAGTCATCTCCATCACGACTATACTTATATTTCCAACCTTTTCTCGGAGGTAGAAGGAACAACTATCGAAAAATATTTCATCGCCCAGAAGATCGAACGGGTAAAGGAGCTATTGGTATACGATGAGCTCACCCTGAGCGAGATCGCCTATCAGCTCAACTACTCCAGCGTGGCGCATTTGAGTAATCAATTCAAAAAGGTGACTGGCCTCACACCCAGCCACTTCAAGAACATCAAGGCCGAAAAAAGAAAGCCGCTGGACAAGGTATAACACCTGTATATTATTTCCCACTGCGGGCAAATGAAGGGAAATAGCATCTGGACATACAGTATAGTGCCTTGTGTTGTTGCGCAGGCCTTTGTTCCTTATCTTACCCATCGTAATCATTGTTTTGTCACGCAGTCTCAGAGGCGCCAAGCTATTACATTAAGCCGCGTTTATTGTTCCTCCTGGCGTCGTGGCGCCGCAGCGGGAAGACGAAGCCATAAACATCTCATGGCTCCTGTCTGTAAATCTTATAAATCCTTTCCATAAATGTGTAACAGCCACCCTGCTGAACAATACGACCTTTGTATTGTAAATCATTTTTATGGCTACGGAAACATCCCCATTATATATACCCCTTGAAGGCGTGGAAAGTGAGCATTGCGCGCTGATCGTCGACAATGGCCTCAAGCAGGTAAAGGGCATCACCACGCATAAGGTAGAGCTGAATAATCAACGGGCGCTTATCACTACCGACAGGGAGGAAGCCTTACCCGAAGCGGTACAAGCTATACGCGGGCTCGGCTATGGCGTGACAACAATCAAAAGGACCTTCCCCGTGCTGGATATGACCTGCGCATCCTGCGCCGTAAGCGTTGAGACCATGGTAAAGGCCCAACCCGGTGTACTGAGCGCTTCTGTGAACTTTGCTACGGCAGCGCTTACTGTTGAATACCTGCCGAACATAATACAGGCCGAAGGGATTCGCAAAGCAGTACAATCCATCGGTTACGATCTCCTGACCGAAGGCGGCGAACAGGAAGCAGAAACGCTGGATGCCATCCACAGCGAGAAATTCAAACAGCTGAAGCGAAGGACTCTTGGTGCTGTGATGCTATCGGTACCGGTAGTGATTATCGGTATGTTCTTCATGGACATCCCTTATGCCAATTATATCATGTGGCTGCTGTCAACCCCTGTTGTGCTTTGGTTGGGCAAAGATTTTTTCGTCAACGCCTGGAAACAAGCCCGTCACCGCTCAGCCAATATGGATACCCTTGTCGCCCTGAGCACAGGTGTGGCCTATAGTTTCAGCGTGTTCAATACCTTATTCCCTGGCTACTGGCATGCCCGGGGCCTGCATCCGCATGTTTATTTCGAAGCTGCGGCTGTGGTGATCGCCTTTATACTATTAGGCAAGATGCTGGAGGAAAAGGCCAAAGGCAATACCTCCTCCGCGATCAAAAAGCTGATGGGCCTGCGACCCAGAACGGTAACGCTGATACACGAAGGGGGACACCAGATGGAAACGCCGATAGAAAAAGTGAATCCAGGCGACCTCATCCTGGTAAAGCCCGGCGAGCAGGTCGCTGTCGACGGTATCGTTGTCGAAGGCAGCTCCTATGTGGACGAAAGCATGCTGAGCGGCGAGCCTCTGGCAGTGTCCAAAAAAGCGGAGGACAAGGTCTTTGCCGGTACCATCAACCAGAAAGGAAGCTTTAGTTTCAGGGCCGAGAAGGTAGGCGCGGCAACCATGCTGGCGCAGATCATCCGTATGGTGCAGGAGGCGCAGGGCAGTAAGGCGCCGGTGCAGAAGCTGGTGGACAAGATCGCGGGCATTTTCGTTCCCGTAGTATTAGCAATAGCAATCATTACATTTATAGCCTGGTTCTTCCTGGGTGGCGACAATGGCTTTACACAAGGACTTATGGCCTTGGTCACCGTCCTCGTAATCGCCTGTCCCTGTGCATTGGGCCTCGCCACGCCAACCGCGATCATGGTCGGTGTAGGCAAAGGCGCAGAACAAGGGATCCTGATCAAAGATGCGGAAAGCCTGGAACAGGCCAGGAAAGTCGATACCGTAGTCCTGGATAAGACCGGTACGCTTACAGAAGGACGCCCCGTGGTAACCGATATCGCCTGGCTGAACGGCGACAACGGAGCGAAACAAATGTTGTTCAGCCTGGAAAAGCAATCGGAGCACCCCCTGGCCGAGGCCGTTGTCCGTTATTATGAAGGTATGGCGGCACTTCCGCTACAGCACTTCGAAAGCATTACCGGTAAGGGCGCTCAGGCACTCATTAGCGGCACAACCTATTTTGCCGGTAACCAGAAGCTGTTACAGGAGCGGGAGATCGACATAGCGGGAGCATTGATTGAAAAGGCCGCAGACTGGGCCGCTCAATCCCAAACCGTGATCTGGTTTGCCGACGATAAAAGGGCTTTGGCAGTGCTGGCTATAGCCGACAGGATCAAAGAAACCTCTGTCGAAGCGGTTACAGCCTTGCGCCAGGCGGGTATTGAAGTGTATATGCTGACCGGCGATAATGAAGCAACGGCAAAGGCCATTGCGACCCAGACCGGCATCGATCATTATCAGGCAGAAATACTACCCGAGCAAAAGGCCGCTTTCATCGGGGAATTACAGTCGCGGGGCAGAATGGTTGCAATGGTGGGCGATGGTATCAATGACAGCGCCGCACTGGCGCAGGCGGACGTCAGCATCGCCATGGGAAAGGGTAGCGATATCGCCATGGACGTTGCCAAAATGACGATCATCTCCTCCGATCTGAACAAGATCCCGCAAGCGATACGCCTGTCACGGCAAACCGTAGCCGCCATCCGGCAAAACCTGTTCTGGGCCTTTATCTATAATATTATCGGCATTCCCCTTGCTGCCGGTGTGTTGTATCCCGTTAACGGCTTTTTGCTGAATCCTATGATCGCTGGTGCGGCTATGGCCCTTAGCAGCGTTAGCGTAGTCGCCAATAGTCTCCGGTTGAAATGGAAACCGTAAATCCTGTAAATCAAAGCAGGGATTGTATAACAGACGCCCCAGGAACCAACAGTAATTTTGTAGCTCAAAGAAAAATAAACAACAATGAAAAACATCCATATTTCCGTTCCCGACATGCAGAGCAGCCATTGCCAGGCCCGGGTACAACAAGCCCTTAATGCGATCGAAGGCGCCGTGATAACCCATATCGAAGCAGGGGCCCTGAACTTATCGGCCCCGGACGACATGCCCGGCGAATCTCTTAAAACGGCTATTGAAAAGGCCGGCTATGCCGTAGCCCAAATGGAAGCAGAGGTCATACCGTCCCCGCTGCAATTCAGGACCAATATTAATTGCGGCGGCTGTGTGGCGCAGGTAAAGCCTGCCCTGGATGCTCTGGCAGGCGTATCCTCATGGCAGGTCGATACCACGGCCAAGGATAAGATCCTCTCCGTTTCCGGTGTTGCCACCGTAAAAGAAATTATGGATACCATCCGGAAAAGCGGCTTTAAAATTGAATTAATGCACACCTAAAAACGTTTAATATGAAATGGATAACAGCAGTTATGGCCGCGGCCTTTATCAGCACCGCCGCACAGGCACAAGACCAACAAAGCATCCTGGATGCTTATCTTAAAGTAAAAGACGACCTGGTACAATCTGACGGTAAAAAAGTGTCGGGAGATATTGTGTTCCTGCAGAAAGCCCTTGCTGCGGTGCCTGCTTCAGGAGAAAAGGAACCGCTCGCCAGGGCTTTGGGCAAAATGGCGCAGGCTTCCGGTATCGATGGGCAAAGGAACGCCTTTGCCGAGGTATCTGCTGCGCTCTGGAAGGTCGTAAAAGGGGGTAAGAACGTCGATGGAACCGTGTACTACCAGTATTGCCCGATGAAGAAAAGCTATTGGTTGAGTGTTGATGCCGGGGTGAAAAACCCTTATTACGGCAGCCAGATGCTGAGCTGCGGCAAAACCGTGGAAACACTAAAATAGAGCATTTTCCGACCGGTTATTATAAACATACCGGTCGGTATCTTTTACAATTGCCTAGATCACCATTTGAATCCTTTCCGGCAGTTTTGCCGGAAAGAAGATAACCCAGGTATTGATATTTATGATACGTTATATTCTGCTCCTGCTTCTTTTCTTTCCGGCCGTCTTTCTAGCCCGGGCACAATCTTCCGGGACAGATCCTGCTGCTCCCAGGGTCGTACGCTACGATCTGTACGTAAAAGATACGGTAGTTAGCTATGCGGGCAAGACCAAACGGGCTATTGCCGTAAATGGCCAGATACCCATGCCTACGTTGACGTTCACCGAAGGAGATACGGCCGAGATCCATGTCCACAACCTGCTACAGGAAGGTACTTCATTGCACTGGCATGGCGTATTTCTACCCAACCCCGAAGACGGCGTCCCTTACCTTACGCAAATGCCCATTGCGCCGGGTGCTTCCTATACTTATCGTTTTCCCGTGATCCAGAACGGTACCCATTGGTACCATAGTCATAGCGGTATGCAGGAGCAGATCGGTATGTACGGCAATCTCGTATTCCTGAAAAGAGCCGGCGACCCAACATTCAGGCCAGGTATCGACGATCTTCCCACGATACCGGTAATGTTGAGCGAATGGACCAATTACAATCCTGATAATGTGCACCGCATGCTGCACAATGCCAACGATTGGTCTGCCATTAAGAAAGACGCCGTGCAAAGCTATGGAGAGGCTTTGGTGTCGGGTCATTTCGGCACCAAATTGGGAAATGAGTGGAAAAGAATGCTGGCCATGGATGTGAGCGATGTGTATTACGATAAAATACTGGTGAATGGCAGCCCGGCTGTACCGCTTACCGCTATAGAAGGGAAACCGTTAAAGGCAGGCCACAAAGTCAGGTTGCGGATCGCCAATGGTGGCGCATCTTCCTACTTTTGGCTACGTTATGCGGGTGGCAAAATTACGGTTGTTGCCAGCGACGGCAACGACGTGGAGCCGGTAGCCGTTGACCGCCTCATTATCGCCGTTTCCGAAACCTATGATGTTATTGTCACCATACCGGAGCCCGGTAAGGCTTATGAGCTATTGGCTACTACGGAAGACCGCACCCGTTCTGCTTCTTTGCTCATAGGCAGCGGAGCAGCTCAGGCGGCCGGTCCTTTGCCCCGGCTCAAGTATTTCGATGGTATGAAGATGATGAATGACATGATGAAGATGAACGGAGACCTGGACGATATGGGAATGAATATGAGCCTGAACCAAATGGATATGAATGTGGTGATGTACCCCGAGATCACCGGCGATCCCAAAAAGAAGAAGGAAGCGAAGCCCGATGCGCCTGCACACCATCATATGGAGGGCATGAACATGGATGATAACCGCTACAACAGCAATGCGCTCAGCAAGATCGTTACGCTTAATTATACGATGCTGCGTGCGCCGGCAGCAACAGCCTTTCCCCAAAGCGCTCTCGTGAAAGAGTTACATTTTGAGCTGACGGGGAATATGAACCGGTATGTATGGAGCATGGACAACAAAATACTGTCGGAAAGCGACAAGATCGCGATAGGGAAAGGGGAGATCGTACGCATGATTATCCACAACAATTCTATGATGCGTCATCCCATGCACCTGCATGGCTTCGATTTCAGGGTGCTGAACGGGCAGGGTAGCCATGCTCCGCTCAAGAATGTGCTCGATATTATGCCTATGGAGACCGATACGATTGAATTTGCTGCCAATACCGGCGGCGACTGGTTTTTTCACTGCCACATCCTGTATCATATGATGAGCGGTATGAACCGGGTATTCAGCGTAGGCGACGAGCCAAACCCGCAATTGCCCGACAAGGCTCATGCCTACAGGAAATTGCAGCATGAGAGCAATATGCCGCATGTCATGATTGAAAATGACTTTGCTACCAATGGCAACGATGGCGGATTGATGCTGCAGAACGCACGCTGGAGCGCCGGTACCGAATGGCGGCTGGGTTACAATAACATGCACGGATACGAGACAGAGATCCATATCGGAAGATATATCGGGAGGATGCAATGGCTGATGCCATTCATAGGCTTCGACTGGCGCTATCGTAAAATGGGCATAGATGAGCATGAGGAAAATCTCTTCGGCCAAAAGAATACAAAGGACAACCGGGCCGTCCTTAGCCTGGGGCTAAACTATACACTGCCCATGCTGGTGCAATTCCAGGCCGAAGTATTTACCGATGGTATAGTGCGTCTGCAGCTGATGCGGGAAGACATTCCGATCACACGCAGGATAAGGGCAGGGTTCATGCTCAATACCGATAGGGAATACATGCTCGATCTGCGGTATATCCTCAATAAGAATATCAGCGTTCGCACGCACTACGATAGTGATATGGGCTTCGGGGTCGGGCTTACCTTGTCCTACTAAGCTTATCCGGATAATCACTTAACCTTATTCACCAGGGCCTCAGCCCCTGTTTCTGCCGCCGGCTAGTATAGATTTGAATTTTGCAAACATCAGTTTGATACACGCAAACAGATATTCCCATTTCCGGCCGACCTTTGCCTTGTCAATAATTTAATGATAACAACAAAAACGTTAACAAGCATGGCAAAAACCAAAATAGCCCTGGTAACCGGCGGTAGCCGCGGTCTCGGCCGGGATATGGCCCTTAGCCTGGCCCGCAAAGGAAACGACATCGTCCTTACTTACAACACCAACAAAGAAGAAGCGGATAAAGTAGTAGCCGAGATCCGCGTTATGGGACAAAAAGCAGAGGCATTTCAGCTGGACGCTGGCAACATTGCCTCTTTTGATGGTTTTCTGAGCGAAGTAGGTAAGCATCTTGAAGCGCATACCGGCAGTGCTCATTTCGATTTCCTGATCAATAATGCCGGCACGGCGCTGTACGCACCTTTTGCCGAAACTACCGAAGAGCAGTTTGATGCTGCACACAACATTCACTATAAAGGTGTATTCTTTCTGACGCAAAAGGCTTTGCCTTATTTGAACGATGGTGGTAGGATCGTCAATATCTCCTCCGGCCTGGCGCGTTTTGCCCATCCCGGCTCTTCGGCTTATGGATCAATGAAAGGCGCGATCGAGGTGCTGACCCGTTATATGGCCAAGGAACTGGGATCGAGGGGTATTACTGCTAATGTAGTTGCTCCGGGGCCCATCGCTACCGACTTCGGTGGCGGCAGGATACGTAATAGCCCTGAACTCAGCAACCAGCTGGCGCAGGTAACCGCCCTGGGGCGCGTGGGTCATGCCGATGATATAGGTGGTGTGGTAGCCTTCCTTTGCAGTGAAGATGCCAAATGGGTCAATGCCCAGCGGATAGAAGCTTCGGGTGGCATTAACCTGTAAAACAACAGATACAAAAGTAAATGTGTCCGGTTAGCAGCCGGACACATTTACTTTCAGGGCATAGTCACGATCAGTTGCAAGGCGCCGGTAAAGGTTGGCTCATGGCGAAAATGTCCGTACTGCTGCTCCCAGCCGCCCGAAGCCAGGTCTCCCGCCAGGCGCTGCACCAGTTCCGCCTCCTGGCCTTCCTTTAAAAAGCCCCAGGCAGATTGGGCCCGCCTTACTTCTTCATCCAGGAACGCTTCCGGCCGGCCATAGAAGGCCTCCTGGAAGCCATCTGTACAATCAAGCGGTATGGGAATGGGAATGACCCGACTATTGCCGCCAAGAGCGTCGCATATGAAATCGATCGATGGATAGCGTGCTTTTTCGATGGCGATCAGCTCGGGAAAATACCGGGCATTCCAGAAATGGTCCAGCCGGCCCGGATCGAAGGTCATCACCAGCACCGGACCTTTCGTTACCCGGCGCAGCTCTTGAAGACCTTTGCGTATATCGGGCCAATGGTGTACGGTAACCATAGCCATTGCGGCATCAAAGGCATTATCATCGAAGGGCAGATCACCTGCTTTGGCATCAATAGCGGGAACCTTATCCCGCTTCAATCGTTGGGCACGCATCACTTTTGAAGGTTCTACTGCCACCACATATTTGTCTGCTGGTTCGTAAGAACCGGCGCCGGCGCCTACATTCAGCACCGTTTGCGCCTGGCCCAGGGCCTCATTGACAAAGGCCGCGATACGGGGATCGGTTTGCCGGTAGCCGGAATATTGATGACCGTATTGATCGTAATTAAAAGCGGGATCGGTGATGAGCATCGATGATCAGGGTTCGTTAGTAAAAGGCACAAAACTACACAATTCCCTTGCTGATAACAAAAACCAAGCTAGCAAAGCTGCTAGATAAATCTCGATTTACTTTGGTGTATTGCGGTCAAAAGTAAGGGTGTCGAAGAAAATGCTGAGCGATTGCAGCTTCCCGTCTTTTACCGTCCATAGCTCCGCCACATTACCATTGATGCGTTCTCCGTTGGGAAAGCGGAACTGGTAGTTGCCGGTAACACAGGCCCGGCCGCCCTCAACGATCATGTCTCTCGCTTCCATGGATTCGAATACTCTTGAAAAGCGGGCAATTATTTCAATATAGGCATGCTTGCCGATAATTGGTTCTGCCTGGGTCATGCTGCCACCGGTAAACCGGAAATCGTCGGCGATTACCGATTCCCATCCTTCTTTCCGGGCAAAGCCCTCATAATACGTTTCCAGCAGCTGCCGGGTTGTGTTACTGTCCATTTTGACTTTTTTAAAAGGGTGAATTGTATATTTGCTTGCATTTTGCAAGTGCTAATATAAAAACTAATTGCAAAACGCAAGTACTTTTACAAAAAGATTATGGAAAAGAACAGGTCGGATTGCCCCATTAGCTGCTCCCTGGAGGTATTTGGCGACAAGTGGTCGCTACTGATCATCCGCGACATTATGTTGCGCGGAAAGGTATCGTATGGCGAGTTCCTGGAATCGGAAGAAAAAATTGCGACCAATATCCTGGCCAACCGGTTGAGTGTGCTGGAAGCTGAAGGCATATTGACGAAGCAGGTATCGCCGCACAATAAGTCTAAGTACTGCTATAGCCTTACGCCTAAGGGGGTGGATCTTTTACCCATTGTTATCGAGATCATGGATTGGGGGGCCAGGTACCACAAGCAATGTCCGCGCCGGGAGTTGGGTAAGCGGATCAAAAAGGAGAAGGCAATGGTCATCAGGGAGTACCTGGATAAGCTGCATCGCGATGCCAGGCATGCAGCACTCTAACGTTACAAGGGTTTAAACCGATATAGCGTTAAAGCAACAAGGTCATTCTTCAGTTTCCTGGTACTGTTGTATTTGTTCCAGAAGGCCCATCGCCCGCATCAAAGGCGTCCATTCTTTGCCGCTGAACAACAGCCGGAACCATTTTTGGTGCCGGTTTTTATAACGGATATGCGTAAACAGCCACAAGGCTAGTACCGTACAGCCCATGGTTACAAAGGCCTGCAGGGCCCAGAGTCCATAGCTGCCGTTTGTCAGCATTTCCCTGTTCCAGTAAAAGGTGGTCCACAGAGGAAGCTGCAGGCACAGCATACGGGCGATCCAAAGACTGGCAGACCGGATACGGATCAGCCTTCTCTGGGTTTGCAGCACCGGTGTACCCCAGTCAATATGGCTTATAGCGCTCAGTTGGTATAGATAAAGGACCAGCGCTATCGCTGTAAGTAATACCTGCAGACTGGCGGAAAACAAAAAATACTTATTGGCTGTAGCGAAACCATAGAGGTAAATGGGGGTCAGCAGGATAGCGCCGGCGACAACCCATAGCAATCCTGCAATTACGGCAAACTGTTTTGCCGGCCTCATAGATGCCAACAGGTTGCCGGCCTTTATCTGCGCAATGTCCTGCGCCTTTTGCTGCTGCAGTTGTAGGCTTTCTTCCAATTGTTTATTAGTGTTCTTCCAGAGCAGCTTTATTTCTTCCTCGTTCATAGATCATTATTTTTTTGTGAAAATCGCTTCTTTAATCTATCCTTAATGCGGCCTACACGGGTACCTACATTGCTTATGGAAAGTCCCATAATATCGCCGATCTCGGCATGGCTTTTGTCTTCCAGGTAGAGCAGGATGAGCGCTTTGTCCAGCTCATTCAGCTCGGCAATAAATTGTTCCAGCAGGCGCAGCTGCTGTTCACGGCTCCCGGATTCATAATCTGTCACCTGTTCCGCCTGATCATCGAGCGGTATATGGATCGTCTTCCGGCTTTGCTTCCGGTAGTAGGAGATCGCCACATTCAGCGCGATACGGTACAGCCAGGTGCTCATTTTATATTGCACATCATACCGGGGAAGCGCGTGCCATACCTGGATCATCATTTCCTGGATAAGGTCCTGCCGGTCCTCTTCCCGGGCGCAATACGCCCGGGCTACTTTGAACAAGATGCCTTTATGCGTTTCCAGGAGGTGTTCCAGCTGTTCGTTATTATTGTTTCCCGATTTCATTTACATAAACCGCTGCCGGTATGACTTCAATTTACTTATTATTCGCCGCGTGTTGTAAAAAAGCACAGTTGATGAATATCTTTTTTTGATATCACTAAGGTGTGAAAAAATACCCGGTAGCTACGCTAGCTGCCGGGTATTTTTCTTTTAACCAAATAGGAAAGAGCATTCATCGCTTCACAATCTCAACCCTGCGGTTCCTGGCCTTGCCGGCTTCAGCATCATTAGAGGCTATCGGGGCCAGCGAAGCCACGCCCTGAGCGGCCAGTTGGTTCTTATTGACCCCATGTTTCGCTACGAGCTCGCCGATCACAGCGCCGGCCCTGTCTTTGGATAGGGCAAGGTTGTGTTCAAAGCTGCCGCTGTTGTCGGTATGTCCTACCACGAAGATATTGGCTGAGGGGTTGGCCTTAAGAAAGGCAGCAATAGCCTCCAGGGTCGGGGCCGATTCGGGCTTCAGGGTTGCTTTGTCCGTATCGAAATAAATCCCGTAAAAAACAGCCTTGCCATCATCCTTTAAAGCCATTTTGATCTCATCGGCAGTGGGTACCACATCCTGGCGGAGGGACGCTTCCTTCAGGCTTTCGTACCAATACCAGCTGCTGCCGTCGGTATAGATCTTGATCCAGTAAGTATCGCCGTTCTTCTTCAGTTTGCCGCAAACCCCGTTACTATTATTGGCCGTGATCTCGCCGCCGGCTTTGGTGATCGCGTTGACATAGTTTTGGTAGATTTGCGCAGCCGCCGGCCGTTTGTTGAAATCGCCGCTGAAGGCATAGGCTACCTTTTCATATACCCCTTTTCTGACTTCCGCCTTTGCGCCGGCCTTGGGATAAATCTCCAACTCCTGGAATTCTTTATGCTCACATTCTTTAAGGGCATGATCGGCCAGTGCGCTGAACAGAGGCTTGCAGTCATTCCCGTTTTGCGCTACAGACTGTTCCGTTATCAGCAGGAGGGCAAAAAAAAGGCCCTGAATTATCTTTCGTTTCATAGCATTTGTCTTTAGATTGATTGCTGCAAATGTATTACGGCAAGCGGAAAGATAGCAGGGGGATTTTCCCTTCTTTTTGAAAAATAATCGTTGCAAGCTGCTACAATCTCATAAAAAAAGCCGGGATACGATCGTATCCCGGCGGTAAAAAGACAGCTTGAAGATTATACCAGGTTAGCGTCGCTCACGTTCAGCAATACGATCTTCTTATCGTAAGGATTAGTCTTGAGGGAAGCAATGATAAAATGGTCTTTCATCAGGCTTTTGCAGAGGTCGAAGGCCTTGGTATCCGTCTTTCCTTTCTCCAGCCGCAACCAGGTGTACAGCGTCTGGAAGGAACCATCGCTATGCCCGGCGTACAGGGAATTGTGCGACAGGATACCGGAACGGCTGGCAAAGTTGGTCGGCGTGATGTAGTCGTGGCCTGTGGTGAAGATAAAATACTGCAGCTTATCCTTGTCGGCATCGGCTGGAATATCTGCGGCCTTGAACGTCCACAGCGACTTCACTTCGTTATACGATACCAGCTGCAGCCAGGTATTGCTGATGGTAGGCAGATCAAGGAGCGGCTTATTTTCGGCAGGTACCCCGGGCAGGGAAAGCCAGCCGGCAAGTGTTGTGAGCTCCGGCTTGCCCGAAAGCCAGCCACCGCCGTCTTTCCAGGCCTTGACTACCGGCGGCAGGTCGACGGTAAGCCATTTAACCAGCTCCACTTCTTTTTCCAGCTGCGCCATATTCTGAGGCAGGCGGTAGACGCCGAAGCCAAAGCCCCAAAAGCACCAGAGATAGCCGTTGGCCTCTTTGAATTTGTCTTTCTGGGCAGCGGACAGCTGTGATTGCTTGGAAGGAATGGCCTCATGCTCGTAGCTGTATGGCGGGTGCGCGCTGTCGTCGTCTTTCGGACTGGCCAGCCAGCCCCGGTTCACAAATTCGACGCCTACGGAAGTCGTGTTGAAGTTGTTGGCATGCTGCTCGTTCTCCAGCAGGTCGTTGAACTGTGTGATGGTTGCATCGGCCCTCACCGCCATATGCGCGGTATTGGGTGACGAAAAGCCATCGCCTGTATCGGCTGCGGTCTCATGCAACACCAGGTGGATCACCTGGTTGCTGGTACGCTTGGAAAAGAGATTGGTATTGTGCAGGGCGCCCGCGGGTTTCCAGTTGCTCAATCCGGTTACTGCCTTGAATTCCGACTTATTGATCACTACGGTATCGGGAGCCGAGGGCTTGTTCGTATTGAGGTCCTGTACGGTGGGGTCAGCAGCAGGTCCGCCTTCCCCGGCGGGCGTCACAGGATCGCTGAAGTGTACGATCTGGATAAACAATGCTCCGGGGTTATCCGTTACCATTTGCTCATAAGCGTTCAGGAAGTCAGTGAAGGATTCCTTTACTTCCGTACCGGTTGCGGGGTCGTTGAACGTAAAGTAAGTACCCTGTCCATCAGGCGTTCCTGTACCGGTGATCTTGGTCAGTATGCGGGCATGCGGCGAGAAGGGACCGGTAGCTGTGGAAGAATCGGTTGTGATCCACAAGGGACCATAGGTCTTCAGCCAGTTGATATAGGTTTGCAACGTATAGCTGGCCGGCGGCTCACCCACCATACCCAATGCGGTAATGAAGGCCTCTTTCTCTGCTGACTGTAATCCCTGGCCGGCGTTGAACTTGTCGACGTATTGCTGCCCGGCAATAGCCAGTACATCAGGTACCGTCATTGATAGTCCTTTCTTCCAGCTGACCATCATAGTGGCGGCAGTTGCCCAGCAGGCCATGCTGTTCTCTTGCTTCAATTGCGGTACGGCCGCGCCTGCTGTGGCCAGCACATTTTCGGCACTGGTACCTTCAATGTCCACTTTTTCGGTTTTACCGGTTACAGCGTCGGTATGCTCGGCTTTGACGGCCTTACCCTGGTCTGCCGCTTTCACAGCTGCATCTGTAAGCGAAGGTTTATTGTTACCGGCATTGGCAGCGTCGGTACGTTTGGCTTCCCCACCATCGATCATCTGCTGGATATGGTCCTTGGTCAGCTTACCGGCATCTTCTTTGCTGATGTTGCCGTTGGTCTGGGCGTCCTTGATCGCGCTCTTGATCTTGTCGTCGTTCTGGGTATTGTGGGCTTGTATGGCCATGTCCTTAGCCATTTGGGCAAATGCCTTGGCATTTTCCTGGTTGGACAGGTAAGTAGCTATTGCATTCTTCTGGTTGGCGTCGAGGCCGGTTATATCTTTAAAGATATCGTTCTTACCCAACAGCTCAGAAAGTCCTTGCAGACCGGCTCCCGGCGCTGGCAATGCCGGTGCATTCTGTATGTTTACGATTGGTGTGGCAAAATCCTTGAACGCTGCTTTCCAATCGGTGGGCTCTGGTGTAGGTACGGTCACCGGTGCAAAAGTAGTGGGCTCATCGGTGCGGAACCTGTCCCAATCCTGAGAAGAGTTGTCTTTGACTTTTTCACAAGCATCACAGGCACCCATAACAGCTTCGGCAAAGATACCCCTCGTGGGCACGCTGATACGGAAGGGATCGGGCGGCGTCAGCGGACGATAATGATCAAAGAGCGAGAGCTTCACTTCTTTATCCTGATCTTCATCATTGGGCGTGAGAATAATGTAGGAACGGTCGACCTTTACGCCGGCGGCTACAGGGAAGATGAGGGAGTTACCGGCAATACCGATCAGCTGGTTCTTCACGATGGAGGCCAGGCTCTTCATCGGTCCGGGCTGATTCAGGTCGTTGTAAACCTGTATGTGGAAGCCATCCAGCAGCAAATAGCGACGGTCGGGATCCAGGTTGCGCCACAGCACCTTATTATAGTACTCGAGGTTGCTGTTCAGGTGGGTAATGAGCTCATTCACGATAAACTTATCTTCCAGACGCGGGTTACGCTTCTCATCATAGTTGAGCGGGGTCAGTATATTGCTGATGCCGTCTACCAGATCATCGTTCAGGGTTTCGTTGGCAATTGTGCCGGTGTAATGCGGTGTGGCATAATTAACCCTCAGGCTTTCCACACGGAAGGCATCGATGAAATTGAAGAATTCCATCTTGTTGCTGAATGCGATATTATACAGGATATTCAGCTTGTCGATCTCCGCGCGGGTTTTGGCGGTGCTGGCCCGGAAATTATAGCGCAGCAGGCGGTTACCACCATTGTATTTATCCAGGGCGGTAAGGTCGAGGCCATTCAGTGGCTGTATGGTGATCTTGGTCTGGTCGATGAGCTTGGCAATGATCATGGGGGCGATATGATCGTTGAAGATCTGGTCCCAGTCGGCGATCACGTTGTTGTTGAAATAGCGTAACAGCTCATTGGTGCTCATGCCCAGCAACGAAGCGTAGCCGTCCCATATTTTCTTCTCTTTATCCATACCGGCAAAAAAGTCGAGCGGGGTATAAGCATCGTTGAAGAAAAGGAAGGGGATACTGGGAGAATCGACCGAGTCGAAGTTCACGCGGATACACCTGGCGGGCGGCACAGTCTCATAATTGGCGTCCAGGGTCATGAACATATCGAAGATCTGGCCGCGTGTAATCACTTCGGAGGTATTGGTCTGCCGTTTGATGGTAGGACCGCCGGCCGCACAAGGCACAATGGCACCGATTACAGCATTCTTAATGTTCTCCTCGACGGTACCCACCACATCGACACCGCCCTGCGTAGTTATCGTCTTTTTGATGATGGGCAGGGAAAGGATGCGGTCAAACCGGGTTTTGGGCCTGGGTATGCTGACGCGGAAATTGATCTGTCCGGTAACCTCGATAATAGTATCGTCACAGTAGCGGTTGGCCGGAAAATCAACATTGGTCCAGTTGGTGAGTACGCGGTCATTGGCATCGAAACCTTTCAGCAAGGGATTGCGGTTGCGGAACAAGGGCAGGTATGTATTGGAAGGCCGGTACATAAGACTGGCTGCCAGCACATCGCGCCATTTATGAATATTCTCCATGGAGAAATTGGTCATGATCAGCGGTACGAAGAGACATTCTTCCACGCCTACCAGTTCCTGGAATACGGCATAGTGGCGCAACACTTCGAAATACAGCATAGTGAGCGAATGGCAATGGTTGTGGTTGGCCACCACCTCTGTTGTCGCTGCATATTGTTGTCCTTCCGAAATAGTATCGATCAGTGTGCCATTCAACGACCGGTAAGCACTGGAGCTCTGCATAATGGCATTGCGCAGCGTTTCACCGAAGGCCTGCGAGGTATTGCGTGAGCTTTGCTGCGAAGCACTGGAAGAGGCAGAAGAGTAGCCGCCCGATACACCCAGTACAGCGCCTACTGGCCCTAGGATAGCACCCACACCCAGACCGGCCGATACGCCACCGGTATTGGCTGTGCTCTGGCCCTGCAGGTACTCGCTGATGGAACCACTAAGATCGTCTATAATGCTGCGATCGTTTACCAGTGCTGCATTCAGGCCTTCACGCTGGGTCAGTTGCTGGCTTTCGGAACCTTGCAGTGTGCGTTTGTAGTCAAATACCGCGATCTGCTTCTTCTGCCCTGGCGCCAGGGGTAGTGAGTACAGGAGATCACCCAGTGAATAGCCGTCGGCCTTTAATACAGATTTATAAGTGAGAAGATGGCCATGGGCAACGTTTACAGCCTGGTACAAAGAGAGGTGATTGTCTTTATCTGTAGTATCGGGCGCATCCTGCCAGCGAATGGGATTTTCATAAGTAACTTCTTTGCGTTCTACTTTTTTGCCTTCACCTAAGGTGAAGGTTACCTTTTTAAAACCATCAGCCTGCTGTATGGTATTCTTCTCCAGCACATAATTGGCCACGTCGGGATCAGATGTGCGTACGATAGCAAAATAGGTATGCTCGCTCAGGGTGCGGTTGGGTGTGGTAAGGTTCATGCAAGTACCGCCGCCCAGATCCTGGGAGTATTTATCTGAGCCGATCAGGTCAGACTGCTCTGGCAATCTTGGTGTTTTGCTGTCGGAGGAGTGGCACTCGCAATCATCGTCGGCATCTTCGTCATCGCCGCAGTCAGCACTTTCTACCAAAAGGTAGATGAAATCATTGGCAATGGTCTGCTGTGCCGAATGCTGCTCCTCAACGGGTATTATCCGCACAGGGACAGTCTCATCAGGCGATAGCGATACGAAAGCTTGTGCTGCCTCATAGCTGCCCAGGGGATAGGGCATAGTAAAGCTTCCGGTAATATCGGTAGTAGCCACGCCGATCACTTTCCACACCGGATCAACGGTCAGCGCTTTGGCTTGCAGGATAACGGTCAAATCTTTCAAGGAGCATTTACCGCTCAGCTCCACAACCTGTCCGCGGAGCGGCTTATTGCTGGCTCCGGGATCCGAAGGGTCGTCGCCTAATACCGGTACCTTTACCAGGGGCAGCTCAATATGCAGCTTCTGTAGCTTGGTGTCGTCGGCAGCGTAAGTATGCCGCCATAGTACATTACCATCATAAAGCTTCACACTCACGGTAACAGGATCGGCCGAGCCCGTATCGATTACCACATCTTGTGTCGCATAGAAGTCGAAATCTGTTTTCCTGTCGGGAATATCCGCAGTGCTATAGTTGTTCCAGGCATATTTTACCGATTGGCCGGCATAATCCAGCACCAGGTCGTAGCTGCTGAAATTGCTGTACTGTACCGGTTCCGTTCCGGTAAATACCACTTCGCCTTTAACCACAGCGGGCTTTACCTCGGGAATAGCAACAGGGAAATCCCATAGCGCTTCATATTGTGCTGCCGGTATTTTCTTCAACTGATTATAGTCACTATCGGAGAAACCCACATTGAATTGTTGCTTTGCCTGCGCCGCTAGCACCTGGAAAGTAGGCACTTTCATGACGGGCAGGTTCTCGCCATCCTTTTTAAAAGACAGGGCCACGAATACGAACAACGAAGCAAATGACACGTTAGGTAATGTACCCGCAAGCTTACGCAGCGCCTCCATATTGAGCAGTACGAGGGTGTCGTTCAGGTATTCTTCCAGGGTCTTGTCCGTAGCGGCGTCTGTATCCCGGTTGACCGTCATGGCAGCCAGGTTTTCACGATGCGACATCAGCGTATTGCTGCTGCGGCTGGCCAGGTAATCGGAGAGCAACAGGAAAGGTAAGGCCGTAAACTGTTGCGTCAGGGCATTGTTGATCTTTACATCAATGCCCAATGAGAGCTCGTCGGTGAGCCGCTGGAGATCGGGCGGTGTCTGCCCGTTCATATTTACCTGGGTTCCCCAGTAATAGAGAAAACCGACCATATTGCTGCCGGCGAGTAGGGAAAGCGGCAGATCCAGCTGGTAGCGGGTGCTGTCGAGCTGCAATGCTTTAGACAGCGCTTCCGTTCGCAGGAAATTGCGGTTGGCCGCGAAGCCGTCGCCAAGGGGAATGTAGTCGTAGGCCGGTACCTGGAAGGAAGCCTGCACCTGTTTGAAGGACGGAAAATCGCTCAGGATCTGCGATAGATTACTGCCTTCATAGTGTAGTGTCTGGTGTAATGACGCCATGATTGGGTGGGGTTTTAGGTTAACTTTGTTGACAGGGCACAAAGCTATAACCGAATGCAGGCTGCCCGAATACGTTTTAAAACGTATTTTTTTCAATGCGTTTTCCAGCAACGCTATAACGCTATGAAATTGGGTTGTGTACGAGGACGCAGCGACACCAGGAAGATCGGTATATGTTTCTATTCTCGCAGTACCGCTAGTTAAACCTATATCGGAATCCAGTTCTGCATAGAGGATCCCGAATGCTTTCTCTTATTTCTTTTTCCGCAGTGACGCAGTGTCGCGGCGAGACTTCTAAACCTCCCCCTTTACACAAACATAAAAGAGATACTCCGTGGGCCCCCATAACCTTAGTAGGAACATTAGTGTGATTCCGGGTGCTTTATCATAGCGCGTGGAGGCACAAAGACACTATGTCCATGTATTTCTTGGGGCCGTTGTGTCTTTGTGGCAAAAAGGGCGCTGCATCTGCGTTGTAGGTAAGTCACATCCGACAGCACTCGTTTTGTTATCTTGAAAGAAGCTTGCGGGCGCCTGCGATTGAAGGATCTTAATACTACTTATAAAAGCAACGGTATCAGGATGGATAATAGCTATGCATTTCTTTTTCTGCAGCGACACAGTGTCGCGGCGAGACTTCTAAACCTTCGCCTGGTGGCATTGTGAAGTATATATATTACTCAATACGTCCTTTAGGATAATACTGCTCCAGCAGGGAACCGGCTGTTTCACGTACACAATTGATCACAAACAACCTTGTCTTGTCTTTGAGCATCGTCGTATATACAAAGTCTTTGCGGGCATCGTACTGCCATTGCTTTAGCTCCGGAAAGGCTTTGTGGACGGCCTGAAGCTTTGCTATGCGATCCGAAGAAACAACAACGATCTTGGTAATGGGTGTTTGCTGCATCCGGGAAAGGTTGTCGGCGTTCACAGGGGTCACCGACTCGTACATGCTGGCATGAGGATATTGTTGTATAAAGTACTGGAGCACCTCTTTGCTATCGGCCATTACATAGCGGTTTTTGAACAGGTGATCCAGTTCCCTGGTCCACGAAGTGTCATACAAGGCCACATATTGGTCCACGAAATCCTGGTCGATGGCCTTGTGCTCAGCGATATAGCTTTTGAGCACAGGATAAAGCCGCCTGGCCATCAGGTTAATGTACCTTACATTGTACCAGTCGGTAGTATCTGCTGCACCATTCAATTGCTCATAGACATAACCATTGCCCAAAGCCGTTGCCAGCGCTTCGTTCAACAGCAGGCTGGCATACTGGCTACCCATGGAGCGGTTTTCCCCGAACCAGGCTGCCATATCCTGCTTTAGCCGTAGTGATTGTCCATCGTATAAAATATGGTAGATCTCATGCAGGAGCACACTGAACAGGACCTCATTATTATCAAAGTTCAAAGGCACTTCGCTGACGGCATTATTGAGAAAGGCCCTGGCCGAAAACCCTTCTTCATTAACCGAAGGGATCACAGCAATATCGAAAGAAATGTCCTGGTCCCATTCCGTGTGGTAAAAGCGGAGACCGGTCTCGAAGAAATGAGCGAGGTTTGCTTTGCCCACAAAAGCACTTAACGCATTCAGCTTCTCCTCAAAGGCTTTCCGGTTGGGTTGGTAGATCAGGCTATCGTATACCGGTAGAAATGCAGACAGGATACGACAAAGTCCAAATAGCTCCTCATTAGGCACGATCCCGAAACTCTGCTGCTTGAACCCTGTCAATGAGGTAGCATGGATCAGGTTACGTTCGATAAAAGCGGTAGTAATACCGGGTATCTTTTGCCCTGTAGGATAATCCTGGTACGCATACGATTCGTAGAGTCGTATGGTATCCATCTGCTGTATCAGCTCCCGGTAAGGAGACCTGTTGTAAGCCGAGCCGGCAAAAAGCTGCTTGTAGCGGTTATCGGGCCGGTCTGCCGAAAGCTGCTGCACGAAATCATAGGTCGCCAGCAGATTGGAAAAGTGGATATTGACCTCAGGACGGTTTTGTGCCCGCAGGGTGCGCGATAAGAATAAGGTACTCAGTAGTAGTATTAGCAAACGGGGAGACATAGTAACGCTTTGAGGGCCAAAGATACCGCAACAGGTCATATTTCAAGCCAGGATCTCCCGTCGGGTGGGGCTAACCCCAGGCCGGCCGCGGCCCAGGACAGTTCAATAGCGATCAGCTTAAGAAATACATTTCGTAGCCAGCCAGGCATAGCGCGGTCGGCAGCCAGCCTGTAAATGTGGCCGGCGCAGGCTGTCGCGGCAAAACTTCCGCCATGCGGCAACAATTGATAGGGATCGGGGCCGCCTTCTAGCCGCAAAGTGGGCAATAGCAAAGCCAGGTCGTAACCGACAGCGCCACAAGCGGCATGGCTCCAATCCACAAATTTCACCTGACCGTCCAGGATGCAAATATTGTCGCTACGGAGATCGCCATGTACGAGCCGGTCGCCGGTAACATCTGCTTGCTGCTTTGCTTCCGTTAGCGTGTTCAGCGAATGGTTCAACCATTCAGGAGAGCAGAGTCCCAAGGCCAGAAGCGCTTTGGGATGCGCCTTGATCCAGGTCCACAATGATCTGTTCCTGTTTTCCAATGGCGGTAATCCAGGCATTGTGTCAAGACTGGAGAGCGCTTCCACCGCAGAAAGCAGCAAAGGAATATCGCCCTCACACCAGGTGACGCCCTGGTGGCTGGCCGGCCAGTAAGCATGGCTTAAATCTTCGCTCAGTAGCACCGGTCGCTTTCCCCGCCGGTCGATCCAGGCGATAACGGCAGGCATGCAAGGCTTAATGGTAGCAGAAAGTACCAGGTGTTCCCGTCGCAGCCATTGTTCTGTGCTGTCGTCGGTAGCCGCCTTCACAAAGACCTTGCTGCCGTCTTCCATTTGTACCGAAAAACGTAGTGCGGCCGATAAGCCACAGTCCGGGACAATTGCCTGCGCAGCATTTAAGCCCAGGGCATCCCTGAGGCAGGCCCTAAGACCGGCAGGTAAGTTGTCGTTGGCAGCTGTCATCAAACACTTAATTAAGATCAGGGCCTTTTATACCCGTAGTCACGGCGTATGCCCTTTGTTCTTTTAAATAGTCGCTCGGCGAAAGTCCCGTAGCTTTCCTGAAATTACGGTTAAAGCTCGACTTG
The DNA here is from genome assembly GCF_003545715.1 of Taibaiella koreensis. Lineage (GTDB taxonomy): Bacteria > Bacteroidota > Bacteroidia > Chitinophagales > Chitinophagaceae > Taibaiella > Taibaiella koreensis. Next base: position 128,789 of record NZ_QVNU01000004.1, on the reverse strand, counting down.
GAATTGAAGCCGCACTCAAAAGCCAGCGAGAGCAACGTGTATTGCTGGCTGCCGGGCTGCAGTGCCAGTCGCTTGAAAGCTGCTATACGCAGCGCATTGATATAGTCGTAAAAACTCATTTGCTCCTGAGCATTGATCACCTGCGACAGGATGGCAGCATGAACACCCAAGGCCTTTGCCAGCTCGGCGATCGTCAGCTCCGGATCTTTGTACAGTTGCTGTTCCTCCATGAGGAGGTGCAAAGCCTGCTGTAAAGCCAATGCCTCGGGTTCGCTAAGGCCCGTTCGTTCATATTTAACCTTTACATTTTTATCCGGTTCCGCTATTGCTGCCGGTGTGCCGGCTTCCGTTGTCACTATGGCCGCTACCGGTGCCGGAGCGCTCGCATCTGCAGCTCTTTGCACAAAAATTCCCACCTGCCGGATGCCGAAATATCCTATAAAGAAAATAAAGAGGGCAACCGAAAGGTAGAGCAGCTGTATGTCGCGGTAAAAGATAACGATAAGCCAGATCACGCTCATGCCGCCGATCAGGTAACGCAACCAGTTTAAGGTGATCTTTTCTGTGTTCGAAAACTGACCCGCTATGTTTTGTTTATGGCGGCGTAGCAACAGCAGGGAAAAAGTAATATAGACGAGGCCTGAAAGAATAATTGCGATGTTCAGGCAGTCAAAATACCATGCAAGATGTCGCCAGCTTTGCTCCTGAAGCCTTTCTCCCGGAGGGATCGAGATAAGAACAGGGATCAGGGAAAATGCGCAGAGCAACGCAGGAACGAAATGCAGGCCATATTTTCTGCGCCATCTTTGCGGATGGGTGAGGAATAGAATATAAAGATAAAGAAAGGGGCCGTGGAGAAAAGGGAAGGGCATTTCCCATCCGATCAGTTGCGGCATTTCCGGCGCTTTATCCAGGGCATACCAGGCGATCCAGGCCTGATGGATCACGGCGAAGAAGAGCCAAAAGGCCAATAAGCGATCTGCAATGCTTTTTTTTCGCTTTCCAAGCAGGAGCAGGAACAGGAAAAACGAAATGAAAACACAGCCGGTATCAACGATCTGCCAATCGGGGTTCATCTGTCGGGTTGCGTTTAAAATGGGGTAGGAACTGGAATAAGGCCAAAATTAAGCAAGAAAACGGACCTGGGACCTTAAGGCCGCTTTTCTTTCAATTGCTCTTGTATCAATTGAAAGATGCTTTCCGTTTTATCGCCAAACATTTTCCCGGCCCATTGTTCCGGTGGAGATAGCTGTGCGAGCAGCAGGAATAGCACCATGCCCTCATCCTGGCTCCACCAGCGTCCCCCGCGCCGCATACCTTCTATCGCCTGTGCCGCAGGCAGACCCGCGCCTTCCGGATGTACCAGCCAGGCATATTGGCTGTATTGGCCTATGCCTTCCATAGTGAGAAAGAAGGCATCGATCTCCGGCAGCGCCTTATCCTTGGGCTGTAAAAAACGCTGGTGACGTTCCTGCACGGCCTCCAGGCCTTCCTGCAGCTGTGCTTTCCTTTTTGCAGCATCAGGCTCTCCCAGGGCCGAATAAAAGCGCTGCAACTCTTTACGATAGGCAGCGACATATACGCTGTCGTGCTCATAGAGATATTGGATAATATCGTCTGAAAAAGGTATGCCAAAATGATGCGCCTGATCCAGGGCCGTTATTTTTTTTCCGAAATTCTGCATTTGCTGACAGTGAGAAAATTCATGCAGAAAGACCACGGTCACCAGATGGTCCAGGCCCAGCTCCTTACTGGTTACATCCGCTTTTTGCCAAAAAGAAACCAAGGGCATTACAAAAAAAGAAGGGCAGGCCTCACCTTCCAGTGGCGAAGCAAAAGACATGAGGCCCGCCGGCACACGTCTTTTATCAGGGAGGGTAATGCTGTCGGTCAGCCGCGCTTTTTTCCAGTTGAGCCGCTGACCGAGGAAATCTGGCCCGGCAATCGCTTCGCCTTTGGGCGCCGTGACAGAAGAAGTCGTGTAGATATACTGTTCATCAAAAAATACGAAGGTAACCGGCTGCTGCTGTGGCAACCGGTATACTTGCCGGCTAACCAGCGACCAGGCATCAAACCAATGTTGTACATCGCGCCGGAACAGGCTATCACCCTTTGATGCGCCTCGGCTCGTCGCAGCGATACAGCATAAAAAGAACACCAGGAACAGACTCAAGGACCATCGCGCGGGCAGGTATTGTTTGTCAGTCATATTGAAATAGTAACCGGCGTCGTGAAGCAGGACCGGTCTTACGCAAAACTATTTCCTTTAGTCAAGCTGCACCATACCGGAATACCAGTAGATCAAATACCCATCCCTATCAATGAACAGCCCTGCCATTAATCCGGATGCCGACTCCTGCTTCCAGGCTGATGCTGGTATAGGTACTTATCGGATAACCTTTAAGCGGATAAAATGGCAGGTAAGCGCGTGTATGAAAAACGTAGCGTTTCCTGCCCAGCGACAAGCCACACAACAGTCCCACATCAGGCATAGTAACGTGGCTCGTGGTGGTGACTGTTTCCAGTTCGGGATGTTCCAGGCTTTCTTTAAAGGCGATGTACTTAACACCACCCAGGAGCAGAAAAGCATAGCGTACCCTTTTCTTTTTACCCGAAAAGCTAAGCCCCGCGCCCAGCTTCTGTGCCAGGAAGATGCTGTAACGGGTCTTGATGTCGAAGCCGTCTTTGTCCAGGACGCTGCCGAAGGCGCTATGCGCTGCCAGGGTAATATTTCGGGCAACGGGATATTCCAGCAGGATAGAGCCGGTAGCCTTGACCGGCAGACTCCAGGGCACGATGCCAATAGCCGGCTGTACCCATAAAGGCGGGGCACTGGGTTGGGACTGTTGCGCTTGAAGGCGTACAGTGCTTAAAAACATAAGACAGAGTAAGAGTTTAATGCGCATGGTATCGTTACCTGTGGGTGAAATAAAAAGAGAGTCCTTCGCGGATATTGGCTTTCTTGGAATCCAAATGACCGTATTGCCGCTCGATATTTGATTGCTGCTGATAACCGGTATAGTACGTTTGCAGCGTTTTCTTAAAGCTTTCAAAAGCCGGTCGCATCTTTTCTTCCGTTCCGCCCAACCCGAGGAAGAAGGTGCCGGTTCCCTTCCGGTTCTGTTCCCGGTTGGCCTTTTCGTTCCTGAGGACTACTGCATTATCCCACCAGAAAGCCGGACTTAAGCAGATATAATGGCCAAAAAGATCATTATGATTGGTAAAGCAGTGACCGGCAAACAGTCCTCCTGCAGAATGACCAATGATGATCCTGCCGGCCCGGGAGGTGTCGGCGTTAAAGTCTGCCACTATTCGGGGTATCAGTTCTGTTCGGATAAACCGGACGAAAAGGTCGGCCTTGCCTTTACCCATTTCCGTAGGCGTAGGTGTATAGTCGTCCAGCCGGTCGTATCCCCAACTAATACCCACCACAAGAATGCCTTCTTTACCATGACCGGTCGATTGTCTGTCGGTCTCGGCGGCAATATCGTCAAAGTCCCATGCGGCATCGGTCATATATAAAGTGCTATATTTTTTTGCCGCAGTATAGTGATCCGGCAGGACGACCCGTATGGTATAGTGACCGCCATTGGCTACCGAGGTCATGTCGAATGTTTTGATCCGGCTTTGATCTATATTGTTTTTTTTACAGGCCGGGAAAAAGAGGAGCAGGCTCAATCCGGCGATCATTAGTCTCATGAATAGCGATTTGTGCGCAAAAATGCCTGTCCGGAACGGTTCAAGCGCCCCGGCAGATAAGTTGAGACCATGTTTTGGGTCAATTGGCAGGATGGAGCGTCCGTGTTATACTGTATAGCGTTGTGCCTGGAGACGCTTTTGCTGCTGTTGGTGTTTTCACCAACAGCATCCCGGCCGGTATGGTAGCATCCGGATCAACAATCACGCCTCGGCGCCTTTCTTCATAGCAAAAATTGATTATTCCGATAGAGAAAACATTAGTCAAATTCGTCTTGATAACGGCTGCTGAGTCTGTCGAAGCAGCATTTAGCGCTGTCCTTTCATGTTCAAGGATCGGAGATTGTTTTGTTTCCTATATTGGGATAGTTATTAAGAATAATATGACTATTGTGTGCCATTCCAGGGTTAGAAATAACTCCTGGTAGATGAGATCAGGCACCCTCTATAGGCCTATCAGGACAGCTAACGCCGGGAAGCTGTAATTTTGCAATATGAATACCTGGAATTCCATTACGACAGCGGAAGACCTGCAGCAGATCATTGACGCTTCTGCTCAAAAGCCGCAGATCATTTTTAAAGACAGTACCACCTGCGGCATCAGCGCTCATGCCAAACACCGCTTACAAGACGGTTTTGCCCAGATTGAAGGCAAGGCTGAGTTCCACTACCTCGACCTGCTGACCTACCGTCCTATATCCAACCTTATTGCCCGGGAGCTGGGTGTAACACATCAGTCGCCGCAGATCATCGTGCTCAAAGACAAAAAGGTGGTGTATACCAGCTCACACCATGCCATCGATCCGGCGACAATTGCCCGTCATTTGTAGAGACGTTGCATGTCATTTGTAGAGACGTTGCATGCAACGTCTCTACAAATGACGGATTTATTCCGGTTGATCTGTATTGTCGGGCTCCGGTGGTTCCATGTCCACAGGCAGCAGGGCAGGGGGGATGCTTTTCGACGATTTCAAACCCAATGCTTTTAATTGCAGCGCCTGCGTCACCAGGTTGCCCCTGCCGCTGCGCAGCTGATCCATCGCTGTGCCATAGGCCAGCTGCGCCTTGCCTATGTGCCTGCCCACTTCCTCCAGCGAGGTGGTGAAAATGACGAATTTTTCATAAAGCCGCTCACCGCGCTTCACGATCTCCATAGCATTACGGCTTTGCTTCTCCCGGTTCCAAAGGTCGGAGATCAGCTTTAGACAAGCGATAAGGTTGGTAGGACTGATGAGCAGAATGCGCCGGGCATAAGCATAGGCCCAGAGTTCGGCATCAGCCTGTATGGCCGCGAGGTAGGCCGGCTCTACCGGTATGAACATCATCGTAAAGTCCAGGGCCTGCTCCAGGTTGTCGTACTGCTTGTCCTGCAGGTCGTCGATATGCCGGTATACCGACTGCACATGCGCTTGTAGCTGCACCTGCTGCTCCTCGGGGCTATCGGCAGCTGCAAAGCGATCGTAGCCTACCAGCGAAACTTTGGAATCAATAATGATCACTCGTTCGTCGGGCAACTTCACCAGGATATCGGGACGCCATTGCTTTCCTTCCTCGTCCCGGATGGTTTGCTGCACAAAATATTCCCGTCCTTTGGTAAGGCCCGATGTCTCCAGGATACGTTCGAGGATCATCTCGCCCCAGTTGCCCTGTTTTTTTGTTTGCCCTTTCAACGCAGTAGCCAGGTTGTTGGCTTCGGCGCTTACCTTATTTGTTTGCTCGATCAGCTCGCGTACCTTTTCCTCCAATGAGAACCGTTGTTTCGATTCCTTATCGTAGGTTTCCTCAACCTTCGTCTTAAACTTTCCGATATCCTCCTTAAGCGGATTCAGGAGGGTTTCCAAAGCTGTCTTATTAGTCTCCGCAAACCGAGCCGATTTTTCTTCCAGCAATTGACCGGCGATCTTTTCAAACTGTAGGTGTGCGGTATGCTGCAGCTGTTCCATTTCTTGTTTCTGTGTATCCAGCTTTTCTTTCAACGCCATTTGATTGACTGATAGCCGGCTCTCCTGTGCCGTCAGCTCGCCAATACGCGCTGTAGCCGCCGATAATTGCTGCGCCTGCTGCTCTACCGTCGCTTTATATTGCTGTACAGCTTCCGTTGTGCCTTGATAACGGGCGCTCAATCCGGCCAGCTCGCGGTGTTGTACCTGGCGTTCTTCCTGCAGCAGCCTTTGCGCCGATCGTTGTTCTTCCAGCTCATTACCCAGCGTCAGCGCTTTATTTTCGGCATGGACCAGGTCATGGCGCAGTGTAGCCGCCTGCACATGCAGTGACGAGGCCTCAGCTTCTTTCTGATCCAGCCTGGTGATCAGTGCCAGTTGTTGCGCTTCCCAGGTTTCCCGTCTGTGGGCAAACAGCTTCAGCTCAGCAGCTTGCTCATTGGCTGTAGCAGATAGACGATCGTGATCGCTCCGTCGAACCATGCGCGATGTCAACCAAAGGTAAACAAGCAGGAAAGCCAGGATAAAGCCCGCAGCGAGGCCTGTGATCAGGGAAATAGTGTCCATAGAAAATTGTGTTGGATACACGATGCCGTACGCGGCAAAATAAGAGAAAATCCGGAACAAGATGTTATTCCTGGAGAAAATCAAAACCGGATACTTATGCCCAAAAGAATTTCGCGTCCATGGTAAGCCAGGTCTTGTCAATATCCAGATCGCGAGCAAAAGTATTGACAATGATCCGCCGTACTTCTTTCCTGTTTACCGTACCTTTTCTCGTTCTTATCATTGTGTAATGTTCGCTCACCAGTTGTTCCGTGAGCTGCCTGATGGTTTGCGGAATTAATTTCCTGCCATGCGTTTTAGCCAGATCGATACCGGCGAAAAAAAGTAGCCCGCCTACCGTTGCTGCCCGCCCTCCAAAGAACAGCGAAACGAAAAAGATGAGGAACAATAACAGGAAAACAGCTAAAAGCCAGTTGGGATAGGTGAGCAACGGTACCTTAATACCCAGATGGGCCTGAAAAGTATTGACCTTTCTTCTAAGATTAGCTTTTGGAAAAAAATGCGCTAACTGGTCATCAGGGGTGATTTCTTTTTCGTCTACGGACAGCGTAGCTGCTATGGCCCGGCGAACCCGGTAAAAAGCCTGCTGGCTGGTACAGTCATTGCATTGCCTTGCCGTGATGTGTCGCTCAAAAACGGCACACAGATCACCCAAGGTATGTACCTGGATAAAGGCATCAACAGGCAAGGTTAAGTCGAATGACTTCTCCAGCTTTTGTGCGACATCAAACACGTCCTCATCAAAACAATCTTCCAGCCTGTAAGTCTTATTTGTCGTTTCCATAGCAGGTACCATTGGATTTACACAATATTGATCATGGGCTCCTCGCTCAATGGTTTCAGCTCGCCAAAGGATTGAACCGCATAGCCCTGCTCCAGCATCAGCGTTTCAAATGCCGCGCAGCCTTCTGGCGCAACTGCTACCAGCAAACCGCCGCTGGTCTGCGGATCGGCCAGGATATGCTTCTGCCGGTCGCTTAGCGAGCCGATCTTAGCGCCATAGCTGGCCCAGTTGCGATTGGTGCCGCCGGGAATACACCCCCCGTCAAGGTATTGGTAAATGGAAGGGATCACGGGTACTTTATCAAATACGATATCGGCCGAAAGGCCGCTACCCGTACACATTTCAACCAGATGGCCCAGCAGGCCGAAGCCGGTCACATCCGTCATGGCCTTTACTGCCGGTACAGCGGCCAATACTTCACCTGGCTTATTGAGTGTCGTCATGCTACGCAGCGCAATCGCTGCATCTTCCGGTTGTAAAAGTCCCCGCTTCTGCGCAGTAGACAATACGCCTACGCCCAGCGCCTTGGTAAGATAAAGGCGGCATCCTGCCGTAGCCGTAGAATTTTGTTTTAGCTGATCGACGGCTACCATACCATTTACTGCCAGACCAAATACCGGTTCGGGACAGTCAATGCTATGGCCACCCGCCAGCGCAATGCCCGCCTCGGCGCAAATAGCCCTGGCGCCTTCCAGCACCCGTCCGGCCACCTCCGGTGGCAGCTTATCGATAGGCCAGCCGAGTATAGCGATAGCCAACACCGGCTTACCGCCCATAGCATATACATCACTGATAGCATTGGCCGAAGCAATGCGCCCGAAATCGTAAGCATCGTCCACGATAGGCATAAAGAAATCGGTTGTGGAGATCAGCGCCGTGCCATTGCCCAGGTCGAGCACAGCCGCATCATCGCGTTTATCGTTGCCCACCAACAACCGGGGATCGGGCGCTGCGATCGTTGCGTTGGTATGTAATATTTTATCCAGCAGCGCGGGGCTGATTTTGCAGCCACAACCCGCACCGTGAGAATATTGGGTGAGTTTGTATTCCGTAGTTTCGATGTCAGTATCCATAAGTTATTAAGAAGCCTTTTTTCAAAGTATTTGCGAGGGTAAAGGTAGGGGATTGTAGGGGAGAAGGACCGATAGTGCTAGCTAATACGCTCCATATATACTGGCTCCGCCACCCCAGTAGCGGGTTTTAAGATGCTCGTATACCAGGTTTGTTTTCAGGTCGATGTCGTCGGTTTGGTAAGTGGGATAGGGCAGCGCCTCAAACAGGGTTTTGTTTACGGTATTGAATACTGCGGCAGCCGTCACCGATTTTTCGGCCCACTGCTCTATCTTCAGCTTTTCCTGTTTAAGATCTTCTAGCAGGTCTATGGCTATTTTCTTAATCGCCTTCTTATCTTTTTCTTCCAATTGCTTACCATGACGAAGGATGTCGAATATAGCCTTCTGCTCATCAGTAAGACCTTCACGTTTGGTTTCTGCCTCTTCATGTGTATAAGCATTTACCAGTTCTACCAGCTTGCGAAAGGTTTCCTTAATCACTACTTCATCTTTACCCCGGTTGTAAGCATCAATAATTTCCTGGTACCGTTGGTAGTAATCAATCGTAAGCGGATTACGGTCGATCATTTGTTTCAGCCGATGCTCTACTTTGTCTTTCAGCGATTGAACCGCCATGTTTTTATGTTGCAGTTTGTTGAAATATTGTTCCAACAGCTCAAAGTTCAGCCCGCTGAGGTCTATTATTTTACCTTCCTCTTCGTCCGGCTCCGATAGGATGTTCTCAATCGATTCATCTACCACTGCCTGTATCTTTTTCATAATTTCAGCTACATCGGCGCTCTCCACATTATCGTCGATGGCGGTGTAGATTACATTGATCGCATCGCGACGGGGACGGTACTCGTTGAGCAGCTTGTGCGGCTGTAAAGCTTTGTATTTGCGAAACACTTCACGGGCCAGCACCTGGAACTTCCGCTTGGTTTCGTCGTTGGTGTATACCGCATTTAATGCCCGCTCTATGGCGGCAAGTTTCAATAAGCCGTCGGTAGTGTTGATGAGCTCATACAAGTCGTAATTTACTTCCTGAAGCAGGAAGGCTTCAGTGGCCGTCAGCGCTTCTTCCAGCAGCAGCAGCAACTCGCTGTTAGGCTCCAGCGGTGGTCTTTCTTTTTCTTCTTTGCCTGATGCCTGATCGCCGGTACCATATATCGCCAGGGCATCCAGCAGGGCAGTATAGGTTTCAATATAATCTACAATAAGGCCATTGTTCTTACCCTCGTTGATACGGTTGGCACGGGCAATGGCCTGCATCAGGGTATGCGATTTCAACGGTTTATCAAGATAGAGTGTAGACAGGCTGGGCACGTCAAAGCCGGTGATCCACATGGCGCATACAATCACCAGGCGAAAGGGATCATTTTCTTCCTTAAACCGGGTTTCAAGATCCTGGGTATTCATCTTTTCTCGGTGTGGTTCTATATCAAGATCCCATTGCCTGAATTTCTGAATTTCGTTTTGCTCCGGGCTTACTACCACGCATATCTCCGTTTCTTTGATCCATTGCAGCTCCCGGCTTTTTTCCAGCGACTCCTGGTCGCCGTATTTGCCCTTAGCTATATCTTTTTCCAGTATGGCTATATATTGGTTCCAGTGTGCAGCAATAAGGTCGTACATTTTTACTGCTGTCAGTTTATCCAGCGCTATAAACATGCCTTTGCCTTTGTAGCCCCGGTTGCAAAAATGCCCTACTACGTCTTTAGCAATCGCATCCAGCCGCTTATGTGCGGTGAGTATAGGATACTCACGGGCAAATAGCTGCTCTACGCGACTACGCTGGTCGCTGTCGAGGTCTTCGCTTTCGGCATCTATTATCGCCCGTATCTGTTCGTTAATAGCGGGATTTTTCAGGCCCAGGTATTCACCCCGGTTTTCATAATACAAGGGTACGGTGGCTCCATCGTCCACACTGCGTTTAAAATCGTAGCGGGATACATAATCGCCAAAAATGCGGCGGGTAATCTCATCGTCTTTAAACAAAGGGGTACCGGTAAAGCCTATAAATGAGGCATTGGGTAAGGCATTGCGCAGGTTAAGGGCCAGGTTGCCGCCCTGGCTGCGGTGTGCCTCGTCGGATATCACAATAATGTTATCCCGCTGTGTGATTTCCGCGAGGAAATTGAATTTGTGGATGAGTGTAAACAGGTAGCGATGCTCGGAGCGGAGCAGTTGCTGCAAGTGATGGCCGCTATTCGCTTTAAGGCTGTCTTTAGCTCCGGCTTTTATTTGTGGTACGGCTCCTACACCACTAAAAGTGCCATATATCTGGGTATCGAGCTCATTGCGGTCGGTAACAATAAGAAAGGTATAGCTGCCGGTAAATTTATGGTGTATTTTCTGGGCAAAAAATACCATGGAATAGGACTTGCCGCTGCCCTGGGTATGCCAGAACACGCCCAGCTTTTGCTTTTCTTCCAGGCTGATGAGTCCCAGTTTATACTGCTCGTTTTTATGCAGGATGTTGGTGATGGCTTTGTTGACACCAATAAACTGGTGGTTACGGGCAATGAGCTTTACCATTTTGCCCATGGAGTTATCGAAGAGAATAAAGTTTTCAAACAGGTCGAGAAAACGTTGTTTTTCGCATACGCCCACAATAATGCGGTCAAGTGCTACAATACCATCTTCTTCCTCGGTAATGCGCTTCCACTCGTGGAAATGCTGGTAGCGACCGGTAATGCTGCCTATTCGGCTTTCGATACCGTTGCTCAATATTACAAAGGCGTTGTAGTAAAACAAGCCGGGTATTACATCTTTATAGTCGGTAAAGTTATCGTTGTACGCATTTTCCAGCTTGCGGTGTGCCGCCTTTAGCTCTATAAACAGCAGGGGTATGCCATTTACAAAACCGATAATATCAGGGCGGCGTTCGCGGCCGCTTTTGCCTTGTAGCCATAGTTGGCGCACGGCCAGGAAGTTGTTTTCGCCGGGTGTTTCAAAGTCGATCACCTTCAGCGTTTTGTTTTTTACAGGCTCCCCCTTTTCGTTGATATAGTCTACCGGTATACCATTACGGATCAGTAGGTGTTTTTCAAAATTGATCTCGTGCAGCGATTTGGTGCTGCTTTCTTCGGTAAGCTTTTCCCAGGCGTGTGTATAAGCTTGTTCGGGCAGGTTGGGATTAAAGGCTTTCAGTTTTTTCAGGAAGATGCGCTTTAGCACTACTTCTTTACGGTTGAGGCGGCCCAGGGTGCTACCTTCGCCATAGGTTTCTTTATTATAAGCTATCTGTGTATCCCAGTGCAGCTTATTAAAAAATAGGTCAATAGCGGTTTGCTCTATCAATTTATCTTCAGAATATTCGTGGGCCATAGTTTATACTTGGTTTATGGTCTCATTCAGCCAGGCAGTCAATTGTTGCTGAATCTCTTGTTGCCAGTGATGAATACTGCTCCTTTTTATGTCGGTTTCTACCGGTGTAGCAATGATGAGGATACTGCATTCCTTGTTCATAGCCGGGTAAGCGGCTGTGGGATGAAACAGGCCGCCATTTTGCTGTGCTACGGCACCGGGATATACCAAAGCTACTTTTTTAGCGCCAAAAAATTCATGATAGGCATACATCTGCCGCAGATCTTCGGGCGAGGGGTGACGCCCACCCAGGTTTTTCCATTTCGTGTCCAGCACAACGCAGCCGGTTTCATGGTCTTTATTGATCACAATGTCCGGGCGCATTTTCTGGCTACGCCCATTGTGTGGCTTCCAGAAAGAGGCAGATACTTGTCCGGCAACAGTAATATCATTGGCTTTAGACTTGCGCAAGCTACTATACACAAATTTTTCCCAGAGTGTGTTCATGTCAAACATCAGGGCCAGCACATGATTACGGCCACGGCTTACATCGGGGTGGTATTGCAGCAGTATATGTTTGGCAATGTTAATAGCTTTTTGATATGATTGGGTTTTACGGTTAAATACCAGCTTTTCAAAAGTGGCTTCGGTTACTTTGATGTCGGGCATTTCGGGAAAATGCAGCAACAGCGTGCCAATGCGGCTATGCAGCCCGGCATGGGTATTGATCTGTTGCAGCAGGCCTATAGCTTTGTACAGGATACAGTGCATAGGGTGCTGCACATCGTAGGTGCTGTGCCGCACATAAAAGCGCTCCTGGTGGGTAAGGTTGTGCTGTATATGTTTGCCAAACAACAGGCTACCTTTAAGCGCCCCTACATTACCCTCTTTACGGCGGTATTGTTTAATAAGGCCCTGGTGCAGCAGGTATTCCACCTCGTTGATGAACAGCTCGAAGTACAGGTCGAGTATGGTGTTGGGCTTTATCTTGAGCTGACTGTTGCTGGTACTGCGTATATCAAAAGCGCCTACAGCTTTGAGCATGCCAATGAGCAAGGCGCGCCATTTGGCCTCTTCAGCATCGGCTTTATCGGCCTTGGGTAATACTTCTATAAGGGTATTGCCTACCTGTATTACGCCTACCTGCTCATTAAAGCGTACGCCATTATGCAGGAGTGTAAAATAGGGTACGCCTTGCTCCCCATAATAGCGTTGCAGGGCTTTGAGCATGGACGCATCAAATTTCACCCCGTTTACCTGCTGGTCGAGGCGTAGAGTGTCGTGCTCAAATACGGTTATATGTGTGCTGCGCTTAGCCAATATCCTGTTTCATTAAACGCCTGATGGCTTTCTCAAAAGTCATGTCAATATCTTGCTTGTTTATGGTCAACCGATGTGCATGACCGGCTTTAAGGTAGTCAACAATCTCATATACTGGACGGTCTTCAAAGTCAGCAGCGCTTTCGCTGTCAAAGTCGGCAAAGATTTTCTGCTCTATCTGTTTCAACCGCACAAAGCCGTCACCCAGTACCAGGCCTATTTTATCGTAACTGCCAAAGAAGTACTCCTGTAGCAGGGGAATGATCTTGTTGTAAAAAGCGGTTTGTAGCTTTTCAATACTATCTACCGACATCAAATAACTGTGACCTACCTGGTGATCTTTATCCAGCAGCTTTTCGATGCGATTATTAATGGTAGTGAGCAGCAAAGGCAGGTTAATGCCTTCTATTTCAACCGGCTCGCTATCTCTAATAATAGCATGCGGTAGCGGCGGCATTTCTTCAAAGCTGAAACGGCGACGCAATGCAGCATCGAGAGCTTCTACGCTACGGTCGGCCGTGTTCATAGTGCCGATGATATACAGGTTGGGCGGTACGCCAAATTTTTCTTTACTGTAGGGTAGGGTAACCTCCAGGGCTTCGTCCTTGCCCAGGCGTTTATCCTCTTCTATAAGGGTAATCAACTCGCCGAAGATCTGCGATACATTGCCGCGGTTGATTTCATCGATGATTATAACATAATTCTTAAGTTCTACTTTTTTGGCTGAACTTTTAACTTCTGGTTCCCATTCCTTCATCTTGGCTACAAGTGCCCTATAATAAGTACGCATACCACCAGCTATATGTTCATCCAGGCTATCCGGATTTTCGTAGATAAGCTGCAGTGTAGGCTTGGTCATGGTATTTTGTTCGTTCCCTGTCCTGGTCATCATTTTAATAGAAGTACCATTGATGCCGGTTATGCTAAAAAAAGATGATAGAAGGGGTATTACTAAACCTTTAGTCTTTTCATTCTCAGTAGTAACCGGATCCGTAAGTAAAGCATTATCGATCTCCTCTTTCAATCGTTCAAATACGATATCGAAAGGCGCGGAAAGTTTGCTATCTGTCTTTAAAAGCGATAATTCTTTATTATCCCTGGCCTTTGTTGCTATAGTTTTAAAAATGCCGGACTCGGTACGATATATTACCGGCTGTCCTTCTTTTTTAGGTTCAATAGGCTTTATACCTTCAATAAAATCCTCGTAGCTCATGCTTTGATGGAAGGTGATAAATGCTATTTGTCCTTCTTTCAATTTACCATCAAACAGTTCTTTTATTGCTTTTCGCGTTTTTCCTTCAACACTTTCTCCTACTATTTCCAACGCTTTGTTGATAGTATTATACGTTTTACCAGTGCCGGGAGGCCCGTAAAGAATTTGATTTAAAGATGGCTCAGGCATATTGATTTTTTCAGATGAAGTAATGTTTTCTTGTTGCTTCACTACCGTTTCGGGCTCGTACTTTAAAGGAGAAAGATTGTCTTGGGTAGGAAATGAATAATCTTTATACAGCTTAAATTTGGTAACAGGTATTGGAATAACTTTTTCTAGCTTTTCTGCAAGAAAAATTATGCTCGCTGATTTCTTATCATCAGCATAGTCGCCAAAATTTGTATGGTAGTAAGGCAATTCATAATGTTGTGACCATTTTTTTTCATCTAATTCCTGCTGATTTTCTGCAAAATCAATTATTGTAGCTTTATAATTCACATTTCCCTTTTTACTATAATACAGGTTAAATGAATTGCCTTCGTTTATCCTGTTTCTCAGGAATTTTAATGTGCCCCTAATACCGCTGGGTCGCTTACTATTCCAAATGATGCTTGCCTTATAACCTTCAGCCTCTTCTATATGATCGTCTTGCCAGCCTGTATTATCAGCAGCCATTAAAGCCACCACTTCTTCCTTCCATTTATCTGTAATGGAGTAAATAATGTGGGAAAGAAGATGTGTGTAGTTAAGCGGATTGTTAGTAGACAGATGAAATGGTGCAAAAAACGCCTTCAGATCAATTACAAAAGTGCTGGAATCAAATTCCTTTCCCAACAGGTTTTTTGCGATGAGCTCCCGGTGATTTTCACTCAAGATAGTTGTGTTATGCTCCGGGCTCAACAGATAGTTGAATGCATTAGAAGTAGACCCTTTAGGTAGCCGCTCTGGTTGAAACTTAAAGAGGATCAGATGCTGTACCCAGGCATTCATTCTTACTGCCGCTTCGGCAAGACATCTTTTATCGTCGTATTGATTGTAAAAATTTTTGTTTCTTGCCCTAATGTCGCAATAGGCTATTATTTCAAAAAGCAGTTCCAATATGACGTGTACTTTCGGGTCTTCTTTGGCTGTCTCTTGTATCTGATCATAGTCTTCTGATAGCTGTAACAGCCTGTTCTTTAGTTCGTCCGAAGCCTCCATAGTTTGCCAACTGTTTAAAGCATCCTGGCCTTTTTGGAAATAGAAATCGAGTGACTGAATAATTGTTTGTGCTCCTTTGCTCTGCACAATAGCTTCTATCGTGGTATTTTCAATTTGTGTCATTCTAGTTTTGGTAATTATCCTGTTGGGTTTATAGTCGTCGGGCCGCTTACTTCATCTTATCCAGCACTTCCTTCATCAGCGCTACTTTTTCGCGCTCGCTGGCGAGTAAGCGTTCATAGAGGTTTTTATTTTCTTCCAGAACTTCCATCAATTTATCCAGGGGATTGAAGGTGCAGTGAAAGTTTGCTTGAGCACCTTCTGTAAAAGTATTTGCTACAGCACTATCATGAAATGTGTTAGCGATAATGTTTATAGCATTTTCCTCATCAAAATTCTGAAATGCTTCTACCGGTATTTTAAGAATAGTAGCAACTTCATGAAGTATAGCCGGATCCACAGTTTCCTTTTGCTCTAGCAAAGATATCTTTTGCTGGTTCCAGTCGTCGCCCAGGTCGGCAGCCAGCGCATCTTGCTTTATACCCAGCATTTCTCTAAAGCGTTTTATGTTGCGGCCTTCGTGTATTTTTTTAGTTTCCATAGTTTTAGTATATGTTATGAGCTCAAATTTAATTCTTTTTCTTTGGGTAAGGTACTATTTAAACGCTTATTTCACCATTCATTAGCCGGGGCAGCAGCAAGTCGCGGGCCTGGCGGAGGCGGGTGTTTTGGTTTCTTAAAATATTCTTCAATTCAAAAATAGGTTTGGCATCAAGATCAAAGTCGGCAAGTACTCTTTCAGATGGAATATAAATCCAATTGTCAAGCGTAAAATTTCTATTCAAACCAGGAACAGCAGCATCTGTATTTACAAAGTGTTGTTCTTTCAAATTAAAATAAAGAAAATAAAGACTAAGATTAGATTCGACGTAATAAACTGTATCTATTGGCCAAAAGCTTTCATCGCTCCAAAATACAGATCCGATATTCCCTTTTCTGCCTACAATAATTCCCGGACCACTAACAAAGAACTCTTCATGAAATCCAACAGCACCACTAGATCCATAAACGGGATACTTTCCATCTTTTCTATCATCTGCTTTTAATGCTTTTCCATATTTTAGATCAAGTATATCTTTTAGCTTTTTCTTTTCCAGCTTGTTATTTTGAACAATGTCTTTATATTTTAGAAAAGCTTTTTCCTCCAACAATTTTATCCGCTTCAAATTATTTTCAATCAACTCGTCATAAGCCGAGAGTATAGAAGCGATTTTGTGTTGGGTGGATATAGTAGGTATTGGCACTTCTATATCCTTTATCTTATATAGGCCAAGTTTTCCTTGTGCAGAACCAGCCGCAACCTGTTCTAGTTGCTTTTTTTTTCCTGGTAGTAGAAAAAAGTAAAGTAAAAACTTAAAGTAGCAATTTTTCTTAAAAGATGTTAGCTTAACTGCGTTTTCAGTTAGATTGGCACCATCTAATTCTTGTGGAATTAGTCCCACATCACCAATGTTGGCCCCTACAATAGTAAGTACAATATCATTTTCCGTGACAATATATCTTGATATAAGATTGTATGTACTTTCTTGCAGATACATTGGTCGACTGAAATTAATAACACCTCTGCCTATATCTCTGGCTCGTATATATGGATGAGTTGTTTGTTGTTCAATTAATTCGTGATTTTTGGGTAGTCTTTTTCCGCCCTTTATTTCACATAAACTGCCTAAAGGTATTTTCTCCCACTTCATATCGCCAGCTCTTTATAATGGTCCATAATCGTCTGCGCCAGGGCAATGGCCTCTTCGTTCAGGCCGGCCAGCTCCAGGTGTATCTGGGCCAGGCGCTCTTCGTAATCTTCCTCTTCACCGGTAGCCGTATCTACGCCCACATAACGGCCGGGGCTCAGGCTCCAGTCTTTGGCGGCTATCTCGGCACGGCTTACTACTTTGCACAGGCCTTCTACATCGGTATACACGCCTTTGGGGAAGCGGCTTTGCAGCCAGTGGGCCTGCTTCCAGTAATACTCGGTATCGTGCAGCAGGCCGGGCTCTTCCTCTGCCGGGTCGCCGCTGAGCAGTAGCTGCAGCCGCTTTAGCTCGTCCAGCTCCTCTTTCAGGTTCAGGGCTTTCCAGTCTTTGTTTTTGGTGAGCTGGTATTCCTTTTGTGCGGCGGCAATAGCATCGGCCAGTTGCTTTACCAGCTTGTCCTGCGGCTTGCGCAGGGCCTTGCATTGCTGGGCTATAGCTTCCAGCTTAGCCATATCGGGCTTTGCTTTGGCCGCTGCGGCTACCAGTTGGTTTTGCCATTGGTATACTTCGGCAGCTTCGTCCAGTTGCAGCGCTTCGGCAAAGGCTTGTGCTGCTTTATTTTCCTTTACATATTTGGCGGCAAAGTCGCTCACCGTTTTGTGCAGGCTCAGCAATTGGGTGTGCAGCAGGGTAGTGGTAGCGGCGGTTTCTCGGGCCTGGTCGGCTGCGGTTTGCAGGTAGTCGTTGATGGTTTCCTGCAGGCGCTGGGTATTGCCGCGGTACAGGTTTACAATGCATACCAGGTTGCGCAGCTGCTCGGCGCTAAAGTCGTTTACCTTGCTGGTTACCTTACGGAAGATCTTGCGGGCATCGAGCATAAGCACGGTATCGGCAGAGCGCAAAGTGCCTTTTTTAGCCGGCATAGTTTCCTTGGCCCGGTCGTAAAACCAAAGGGTACAGGGCAGGGATCGGGTATAAAAAAAGTTGTTGCCTACGGCCATCATTACATCTACAGCGCCGGTCTGCACCAGCTTCTGGCGTATCTCTTTCTCACTATGCCCGGCATCGCTGGCCGATGAGGCCATTACAAAACCCGCACGACCCGTAGGTTTCAGGTAATTGTAAAAATATTGTATCCACAGGTAGTTGGCATTGTCGTTTTTGGGCAATTGCACTTTACCCTCCAACATCAGGCGGCGGTCTTTTTTGACCACTTCTTTGCCTTTGTCCACCCCATCTACATTAAAAGGCGGGTTGGCCATCACAAAGTCGGCGCCCTGGAGCAGGTTATGCTTGTCTTCGTAAAAGGTATTGCCCTCCTGTATGTTGCCTTCAAGGCCATGTACGGCCATGTTCATCTTGGCCAGCTTGGTATTGAGCTCTGCTTTCTCCTGCCCGCGGAAGGTTACTTTTTCGGCAGGCTTCAGCCCTTCGTTTTCGATAAAATGCCCTGTTTGCACAAACATGCCGGCGCTGCCGCAGGCAGGGTCGAACACGATGCCGAAATCGGGCTCTATAATATTAACAATGGTTTGTACCAGGCTCATGGGCGTAAAGAACTCGCCGCCTTCCTGTGCGCCGGTCATGGCAAACTTGTTGAGGAAGTATTCGTAGATCTTGCCAAAGAGGTCGCCTTCGGCTTTTTGCAACACTTCTTTATTAAAAATGCGCAGCAGCTCGCGCAGCAGATCTTTGCTGAAGATGGAAAAGCTTTTGGGCAGCACGCCTTTAAGGCTGTCGTACTCACCTTCGATCAGCTTCATAGCATTGTCTATGGCCTCGCCGATGTCTTTGTTCTCAGGCAGGTTTACCAGGTATTCAAACTGCGCGGTTTCGGGCAGATACAGGGCATTTTTTTCTTCAAAATCTTTACGGTTGAGCGCCCGGCGGCCCCGCTGGGGGTGTACGGGCAGGTTTTTTTCTACGGCAGCTTTTACCTTTTGAAAACGGTTGTAGGCATGGCGCAGAAAGATAAGGCCCAATACGGGCATAGAGTACTCTGATGCGGTTAGTTTGCTATTGGCCCTGAGCTGATCGGCAGCCCGCCATAATTCTGCTTCAAGTTTTCTGAGTTGTTTGCCTTGCATGAATGGATATAAAAAGTAAGTGGGTAAAAATATTGAAAATTATGGTTGCGGGTTGAAATGCTTTTGGGTGGTTTCTTCAATGGTTTTGGCTACTTGTTGCGGTGTACGGACATTTAATGCTATAAGCGTTATTGCAAGAGCGCCCACAAAGGCAATGGTGGTAGCCAAATGCCCTTTACGCAGTGTGTGCATCAAATAGGTAATGATGAAGCATAAAGAAAATAATAAAAGTACCAGTATTTTATGGATGACAAGGGGCAGGGCGTTGATCCATACCAGGCTGGCTACTACCAGAAATGCAACGATGCAGGTAATTGTATAAGCAGCTGTATGTTTGGGGGCATTTTTTGCAGCACCGATATAGGCAGCCAGGTTGCAACTGTTTTGCTGAAACAGTGTATTGATGGCATCTACATCGCCTTCTATTCTTTTCCCGTTTATTTTAACCTTTGCCATGGTGCTGTTATTAAAGAGGTTTTGCTATCAGCGCTTCCATTTTTTTACGTACGGCGGCTATATCCTGTTCCAGTTGCAGGCATTGCTGGTATAGTACTGCCGAGGATTTGCGGAAAACCTGGAAGCTGGTGTCCTGGCTGTGTATCATGCGGTACAGGTTGTATTCGTGGGCTGTAATATCCGCCGGGCTTACAGCAGTTATCTCTTTAATACCTTCGGTATCGTTGTTTTTTATCTGGTTGAGCCATTGCAGTACCGTTTCCAGGTTAAGTTTGGCCTGCCTGTTTTGCTTTTGGGCTTGTGTAGTGGCATCTACCAGCCATACGGACTGATTGGCGGAACGTGTTTTACTGAGGCAAAACAATACGGGTGCAATATTGGTATGGGTAAACAAACCGGGGGGTAGCTCAATAACCATATCCAGCACATTTTGCGCCAGCAATGCAGTAATAATCTCTTTGCCCAGGCTATTGCCCGATATAAAGATGGCGGGTAGCAACACGGCGGCATGTCCTTTACCGGAGAGCGAATCGAGGATATGTCCCAGGAAAAGCACATCGAGGCGGCTGGTTTTTTGCGCCAGGGCAGCCAATGATTCATTATATACCTGTTGCTGCGCATTGTTACCAAACCTGGCTCCAAAGGGTGGATTGCAAAGAATAATATCAAATTGCTTTGGTGGTTGAGCAGGAATATCCGGGTTATTAATAAGTGTAATTTCTGTCTCAGGATGGAAACTGCAAAGCAACCGTAATGTGGCAAGTTTCAACTCCAGCCCCCACGTATATCCGCCCTGTACTTGTTTTATGGTGTGCCATTCCTGTATAGTAGTGGCCAGCAGGTCGCCGGTGCGTGGAAAAGGATCATATACATTGACAGGATTTTTGCTGGTATGCCGGATATAAGCGGCCATCATTTGCCCTAACTCGCGGGGAGTACTCTGCAAGCCATCCTGAATGTTACCTTCCTGCCCGATGCAGTTTAGCAGGTTCATCAAAAGACCACGCGATTGTTTTGATGAAGAAGAAAAATAGTCTGCCCACTTACCTAAAATGTCATTCAATAACCGGCTGGGCAGGTTGCGGATTATCTCATGATTGATGCTGAGCAACCCGGGAGAAAAAGTAACTTCAGTATGCTTTTGTTGCTGTAACACGGCATCCCAATAGTGTAATGCTTTTTCCAGCAGGGTAGTATCTTCTGTTTGTAGGATGGCCTGTACTACAGCGTTAAAGGAGTAGGTTGTATCTTCTTCAGATTTTCCCCTGGCTTGCTCTAATATTTGCCAGCCAATAATAGATAGCGTAAAATCGTAAAAACTATTGCGATTACGCTCTCTGCCAGAAGAGCTGTAACTCGACCAGGTAGCGGCTAATATATCTTCCGGTTTCCAGCTCATTGGGTATAGTTATTAATTTGTTCCCATAAAAAGCTATCGGTGAACGCCTGCTTTTGTTGCAACCATTGCGAGGTAAGGGTCTGCTCTTGCTGTGCGGCGGCAGCTACTTCAGCTATGTACTCCTGCCTCGCCAGCGAGATGAGGGGCACCGGTAACTGCTCCAATATTGGTTTAGAAATGCCAGATATCGTGGTGCCACGAGTAGTATTTAATGCAAAGTAGTTTTTGGCTTCCGGCTGTCCAAGATACCAGTTTAGAAATTGCGGTAAAAGTAGTTTACTTGGGGTAATTACATAAAAGGCAGTGGTGGCCACGGCTTGCTTGGGCTCACTCTGGTAGAGGAAGTGGTTGAGGCGGGTGCCTTTATTCACAATAATAATTTCACCTTTCTGCAGCAGGTGCTTGTGCAGGGTAGGTACTTCAAACTCATTTATCCTAATGATGCTATTGGTGTCTATTGCTTCCTCGGCAATATCACGTGGCAAAAATACCGCAATATCACCGGGAAGGTATTGATCCCAAGCATGCTTGAAGGTTTGGCCTGTTCTGATAGAACAGAGCTTCCCTAAGGGTTGGTATAAATCTACAACTGACATACAGAAAGCAAAGATAGGCATTTTTTGAACCTTGCAAGTCTATAGTTAATATACAGAAATTATTTTTCTTCTAATAGCTCGATTGAAATTCAGTTCTTCTTTGTTTACTATATTATCCGCTCCAGCACCCCCTTCCGCTTTACGATATTCTTATAGTCCCACTGGATCTCGCGGCCTTTCCGCAGCCAGCGCTGCAGGTCTCCGGAATTGATCTCTTCGACTGAGCCATAGCGGATCTCGGCTGCTTTGAATTTACCCTCTGGTTGCAATATAGGCTCATCGAAGGACTGGCCGCTCCAGAACATCAGGTTCATACCGCTCTTACGCCTGCTGTAGCCGACGATTGGATTTCCTTCCAGGAACCAAACGGGATGGGCATGCCATACTTTGCTTTCCGCACCGGACAGGTGAAGGTCGATCTGTTCAGCCAGCAGCTGGCATATGGGCTGGTCTTCAGGAAGCTGTGCTTCGTTATAGGCTATGATATCAGGATGCATAGGGCTAATGTACGAAAGGATGTTTTTTTAATGGGTTCAGCTCTTGCCGCCGGGCGCTGTAGAGACAGCAATATAGGTTGCAGCAATGTTTACGAGGTTGTGCATATCGGCTTCGGTAGGCAAGCCATTCACCGGCAGGGCCCTTATAAGACCTGCATTACGTCGCTCCAGTCCTTTGCGATAGGTCTTGTCATAATAGACCAGCACAATCCGGATAAAATCGGTCATGCACCCTTCACGGATGGCTGCGATAGCGTTTTTGGTCTGCTCAGGACCGAGGCGTTTATGAATGCGTTCAGTGCTTTCGATCAGGAAATCCGGATCAAGGCTGCCGTATTCCTGCACCAGACTGGCTACACGTTGTTCCGTGGGTACCTGCAGGTCGATGAGCGGGGCCACACGCATTTGCTGCCATAGGGGCAGGGGGATGCAACGTTTGCCGATCATCTGGCATTCATCTTCCAGCCAGAGCGGTTGCGATGTATCCAGGTATTGTAGCCGCCAGGCAAGGTTGTTTTCAAATTGCTCCTGCGTAGGTTGTACCAAGCGGTTCATGGTACCATAAGCGGAACCCTGGTGCTGGGCCAGGTCTTCGAGATCGACTACCTGCTGTCCCGCTGCCTGTAGCAGCTGTAGCATCCGGGTCTTTCCGGAACCGGTCATGCCGCCAAGCATATGCAGGTTATAGCTGCGGGCAAATTGACGGTGACACCAGCGCCGGTAAGCCTTATAGCCGCCTTGTACCAGGTATACGTCAAATCCGTAAAGGTTCAGTGCCCAGGCCATGGCGCCACTGCGCATACCGCCGCGCCAGCAATGTACGGCAATGCGTTTGTCCGGTGCTATATCCAGGCATTGCCGTATATAGCCCGACCAGCGAGGCCCTACATAGTCGAAGCCCAGGAGAATCGCCTGCTCACGTCCCACCTGCTTGTAGGTGGTGCCCACTTGTACCCGCTCTTCATTAGTGAACAACGCCACATTATAGGCCCCTAGAATGCGTCCGTGCAGGTATTCGGCGGGCGTACGCACGTCGACCAGCGGCAGGGTGGACGCCTGCTTCAGAAATTCATCTATGGTAATGTTGTGGATCATACCTGTCCGGAAAAGCCTGTGAAGATAATACTTTTACAGAGGCAGTTAACGACGGCAGCGCTTATGGCCTACAGCGCCTGCCCGAAGGTAAGCAGGTTGTGATCCGGATCGAGTAGGGAAAACTCGCGCTGGCCCCAGGGTTTGTTCTGCAGTTGTTCTCCGGCAGGAAATCGTAGCCGGGCGTCCAGGGCGTGCTGATAGAGCGTATCAATGTCGTTGGTGCGGATATAGATCTGCCCGTAATTCTGCAAGGGGTCAAGGGTCTTGTGCGCGAAAAAATGGATCTGAAGACCGTCTTTTTCGAGCAGGAGATAGTCGGGATAATCGGTCGCGCCAATGTCGCGGAAACCAAGTCCATTAATGTAAAAAGCCTTGGTGGCGGCTTTATCGCGCATGGGCAGCTTGGGGTGAATGGCTGTGAGCATGGTGTTAGCTTATTCTATATGCTGCTTTTCAAATCCATTTTCTCGTGTAATATTCTTAACGATATAACATTGGGCTTGGCTATACGATAGAAAACAATATGTTTCCCGATCCTGTGTCCCATGATATGCGGTCCTATTTCTCTATACTCTTTTCCTGTTTGAGGGTCTTTAGCAACATGCTCACAAGCTTCAATCAGCATCTGATAATATCGATCAGCTTGCTTTTCCGACCAGGTTTCAAAAGTATAATTCCAGATCCGGGACAAGTCGTTTACTGCTTTCCGTGTTAAAACATACTTAGGCATTTTTAGCTTTATTGGCTTTTAATGCGCTGAGATGTCTTTGCGGGTCAAAGCTTCTGGCAATGCCGCTTTCTTCACCTTCACGAATAGCATTCTTTAGGGCCTTGATCTTGTTTTCTTCTTCTTCGAGTAAACGCAATCCTGCACGAATCACCTCACTGGCGTTCTTATATCTTCCTTCGGCTACGCTATGTTCCACAAAATCCTCGAAATAATCGCCCAAGGCTACAGAAGTGTTCTTTTTCATAATCCTTCTTTTTATAAAATTACCAAATTTTGGTAATTTTATAAAATTTATAGCGCGATCAAATAAGCTTTTACACCGCCGCATGTTCCAGCTCCCGCTGCCGCTCCTTGACTAGTTCATTATGATCAAGTCCCCAGCGATCCATCAGCTCAAGGATAGGCAGTATGCTTTCGCCCATTGGCGTAAGGCGGTATTCCGACTTTTTAGGATAAACGTCTTCTTCTGCACATTTTTCAATTGCTCCGAAGAACAACAGCTCGGCCAATTGCATTTCGATCACCCGGGCCGAGGCATCGGTTATGTAGCGGCCGATGTCGGCCGGGCGGTTAATCCCCCTGTTGATGGCATCGAGAATACAGCATTTCCATTTGCCGCCAAATACCTTCGCTGCCACGCGGATACCGCAGTCAAGGTCTTCTTCTATTTTCCTGTTGTACATGAATACTGATTTGGGTAAAATTAAGTATTCCCTTATAAGTATTGACGATGGACGCTTACCGAATCTTTTTTCGGTTATTGTTCAGTTGCGGGCCGGACAGGATTTTTGTACAAAAAATAAGACTACTAATGAACAAGAGCAAAACGGTATTCAGACCGTCCCGTACCGATATGATCCCTTTACTGATCTGGATCGCCGTCATCTTCATAACCTGGCTGTTCATGCACGGCGCCGACCGCTTCCTGGAATTAACGCCGGAGGCCCTTGGAAAGTATTTCGAATGGCGCTGGGTATTGATCGCACACATCACAGCGGGCGGGGGTGCGCTCATCTCAGGTATCGTGCAATTTTGGCCCAAGCTGCGGAACTATAGCTGGAAGCTACATCGTTTCATAGGCTTTGTATACCTGCTGGCCATCCTGGTGAGCAGTAGCTGTGCCCTGGTGCTGGCATTTACCACAGCCTACAAAGTAAACTGGGCCAATGCCTTCACCTTGCAGGTATGGGCAGCCGTATGGATCAGCGCTACCTTTATGGCTTACTATACCGCGATCAAAAGGAAATTCCAGCTTCACCGCGAATGGATGACGCGCAGCTACATTGTCACCGTAGCTTTCCTTATCTCCGGCTTTGCCTATAAGATTCCTTATGTGCAGCAGTTGGGCAGCTATGAAGAGATAGCGACGCCCTTGTTCTGGATGGGCTGGGCGGTACCGCTCTATGCCTACGAGCTGGTCCGCAGCCGGAAATCTATGGTGAAATAGATCCACAAATATTCCTTTACCGGCCTCATGTTCCGGCAAGCAAAAAGTATTCCCCGCTGGCCGGAGCAAGTCCGTCGGTGCGGCCGGAGAAATACCGCTGTTCCAGGTCCCGGGCCGATACGATACGCGCCGACTTGAAGCCCGCCTCTCCGGCCATGGTCAGCACCTGCTCCGGCGCAAAGAAACTGAGAAAAGGTGTTCCGGCCTCCCGGGCGCCTTTCTCCGCGATCTGCTGCAGGGGTTGATCCTCTTCCGCCATCAGCTGTATGGGTAGGTAAAAGGTCATGGCCAGCGTAGACCCGGGCGCCAGCGAAGCTGTTTGCTGCAGGGTGTCTTTAATGGCATCGATCGTGAGATACAGGGTAACGCCGGTACAGGATACCACGGCCGGCAATTGCAGATCGAAGCCTGCGCCGATCAATTGCTCCCACCAGGTGGTTTGCTCAAAGTCGACGGGAACAAAATGCAGTCCGGTGGGCATGGGCCAGTCCAGTAGCTGTAGTCTTTGCTGCTTCCAGGCCTGGGTACCTGGCTGGTCGATCTCGTAGAGCTGCATGCTGGCGGCAACACCGGGCCGGCGCCAGGCAAAGGTATCAAGACCGGCGCCCAATAATACATATTGTGGCGTGCCGGCGGCGTTTTGCGCTACGACCAGGTCGTCTATAAAGCGGGCCCGGGCTACCATTGCGGCCCGCGGCCTTTTTGTATAATCCGCATGCATATCGGGGCGTTGCTGCCAACCTGCTTCCGGTTCGGCCAGCTGCAGTCCCATCGTATCCTCGATAATATAGGGCGGTGCATCGACCTGTATATGTAAGGCCCGCCAAAGGGCCGTTCTTACCGCTGTATTGTCTGGCTGTGCAGGATCATTTTCCATAGGATCTATCATATAGTTTCATTACAAATGGCGGGCCTTATTGTTGCGAACGTAAGCCGATCAGGTTGCCTTCCGTATCCTCTATCAATGCTATAAAACCAGCCTCGCCTATATTCACCTTGCCTTGCAGAATCTTACCTCCAGCTGTTTCTACCCGGCTCAATTCATCGTCGATCGACCGGGTATCAAAATAGATCAGCGTGCCACCGGGGCCAGGCTGTACTTTGTCGAGCATAACCAGGGCGCCGCCTGTTCCGTTGCCACCTTCATTTCCCGGGAAAACGGCATAATCCATATGCGCATGCCGTTCGCTGTGTACGGGCATATCCTTCAGCTTTATTTGAAATACGGTACTATAAAACTGTTTGGCGCGGTTAAAGTCGCTGGTGTAGATTTCGAACCAGCTTACGGGATTGTTCATTTGCTGTTTTTTAAAAAGATTAAAGTATACAGCAAAATTATTCAGGGGAATGCTGACCGGATTGTATAAAGCCGACATCGGTCACGCGCTATCCGGAAAAATCAGGTAGCTGCGCTTTCGCTTTCACCAGGAAGCTAGTAGGGGCGGTGCCGGAAAAGGCTTGAAACTCCCGGATAAAATGGGCCTGGTCAAAATAGCCATATTCGTAAGCGAGATGGGTAAGTGAGCTGAAATCGGACCGGCGTATGGCCTGCACAGCCGATTCAAAACGGCATATACGGGCATATCGCTTAGGTGGCATACCGATGTGCTGGCGGAAATGTCGCTCCAGCGTCCGTTCCGAAAGGTTTAACCGGAATTGCACGTCGCTTAAGGTATGTCCTTTCCTGATGAGCGCGATCGCATGGGTCAATCCGGGCATTGGAGACGGCTGGCGGCCACGCAGCTGCTCCAGGAAAAAGGCGTCTAATAGGGCTATTTGCTGTGTTGCTGTAGCCGAAGCTCCCAGTTGTTCTGCTATTGTAACCTGCGATGACAACAAGCGTATATCCGTCATACCATCAGTGAGCTCATATGCTGCAAGGCCAAACAGCGCTGGTAGCGCCATAGGCTCCAGGGCCACCCCGATATTATAAAAAGATCGGCCAGCCTGAAGCTCCCCGTAATACGCTGTATTTTGCCCATGCAGGAACATTTGCGGCAACCGTTGGCGGTCCAGCAAGGCTGTGGGCTCCCGTTGAAATACTATTCCCGGTGCACCGTTGGCCATGATCCGGAAGGTCCTTTCTTCCTGCACCGGCGCATTATTGGCCATGATCCAGTAAAAGCGGATATGGGAACGCAGGGGTTCGGCGGGTAAGTATAGCTGGGCCTGCATGTGGCAGATTTTGTTTACGGTAAAAGTAATCGCTAAGTTACGGCCACATTGTCAACCCATACGGAAATAAAATGTACGGATTGTTTGCTGCCTGAGCCTTAATCCGTACCGGACACAGCGATACCCACATACCAATCCTTCCCCGGGTTGTATACCGTCCAGAAATAGCTTCCCCACCATTCTTTGCCGGCATCGAAATAGCCGGAACAATCTACCGGCCAGGCATAGACCACGCAATGGCCGGTGTCGCCAAAAAAATAAGCGTTGAATGCGTTAAAATAAGCTTCCAGCTCAGCAATGGTCATATTGCCCTGACCAAAGGAGTGTGGCGGATTCAAAAAGGCGTCGGTATAGCCTTTGATAACGAAATCATTTGCCTGGCTAACGGCCTCGGAGGAAAGACCGGCTTGCCCGGGCGATACCAGCCCACGGGTTTCCAGGTCAAAGTAAGGACCAAAAAATTGCTTTAGGGTAACGGCAGTTCCTTCGCCCGCATCGAGCTGTCTGTTTCGCAGATTATAATATTGTTCCGCCACAGTTCCGGATGGTGCGCCAAGCTGCTTGAAATCATTGTCGTTGTCTTCCTGCAGCAGATCGAGCATAAGCCGGGCAACCGCTGTATGGGCTGCTGCAGGTGAAGCCGCTTCCCCGATCCGGAAGACTTTAAAATCGATAATACCGCCCAGCGTCTCGTACCCGGAAAGGTATTCCCTGATCTCAGGATCATCTATGGGCGTTATACGGATCATTATCTTGATTATTTATAAGATAGTAGACTATTCCTGCAAAGGTAACAGACCCAGGCGGACAATAGGCATGATGGCTAATTATGTCTATTTTTATGACATGAAAACGATCCTATTCCTGGTGATGTCCTCCGCCTTATTGTTTTCCTGTAAACCATCTACAGGTCAGGAAAAGAAAGCAGCCGCGCAAAAGCGATCTGCGAAAGCTACAGAGCAGTTAATACCGCAGCTACCCTTCGTCGGCGAAAGACAATTTGAGACCCGGCATGCTGTTTCCGGTACCGGCACGCCGCATAAATCTGTTGTGATCAGGAAGAATGGCGATGTCTATTTTTACTTCGAACAGCAGAACCAGGCGGATGGTACTATTACCAAAGGACAATATTACGCCGGCAAATTTGGTCCCCGCATGAAATGCGTATTCAAAGAATGGGATAACGAGGTCGTCTACTATGAAATTACACGCGATATCATTTACGAGCTGGATGAGCACAATCACCATCGCCACCATGAAGAATGCTGCAGACTGAGCAACGAAGGGCCCGAGGACCAATGCCCCTGCGCCGGAGAGCTGTACCAATAAGCTTTTTTATCTCTTATAGAAAAAATCTCGCTGCGACACAGCGACGCAGCGAGAAAATGCAACAAGCAACGCTGCTCAAGCAAACAACTCAGGACTCTTCTCCATTCCATTCAGCATAGAACTGTTGCAAAAATGCTTCCAGGTAACGGTGTCGTTCCCCGGCGATAGTACGTGCCAGACTGGTATTCATTTTGTCTTTCAGCGTGAGCAGCTTATCGTAGAAATGCTGAATGGAAGTCTGTTCCGGATCATCGGGGTTGTACAGCTCGCGATGCCGGCTGCCACCGAAAGCAAATACACGGGCGATGCCGATAGCGCCAAGCGCATCGAGACGATCGGCATCCTGCACGATTTTGGCCTCAAGACTTTCTGCAGTCTTGCCTTTACTGAAGGATACCTGCGATACGATCTCCACCACTTTAGCGATCGTATCCTGCGGTATATTCAGACTGCCCAGCAAAGTAGTGATCAATGCCTCCGAACGGTCCACGCCACCATGCAGTTTATAATCACCCAGGTCGTGCACCCAGGCGGCCAGCGCTACCAGGAACAGATCGGCTCCGGGTTCCGTACCGGCAATACGTAAGGCATTGCGGACCACTCTTTCGATATGAAAATAATCATGCCCTGTACCTTCACCGGAAAACTGTTCGCGGATTTGCTGCCGTACGGCAGCTATAATAGCTTCTTTCGTCATGGTGCGCAAAGATAGCCGGATCATTTCGCTTACCAATGGCTCAGACCGCAAGCGAGCCCCGGAAGCCCCTGGCAGCATAGTACGAGTCAGCACCGTTGTGATAGGTAAATACCGTATCGTAACGACGGTCGCCAAACAACGCGCCACCGAGCTTGCGGATATTGTCAGGTGTTACGATCCAGCTGGACGTTTTGAGATCAAAGGCGCCCAGCTGCTGCAGTGCCGCATATTGCGCTTCCGTCAGGAGATCGATGCCCATATCGGCAGCCATATTGGCTGCGCTGTTCTTGGGCTTATGCTCTTTGCGGGCGTGTAGTGCCTCATGATCGTAGCAGATGCTCCTGCGCCCCTTGGGGCTTTCGGCCGAGCAATCGAAGAAAATATAAGCACCGGTTTGTTTATCCTGGGCTACCACATCGGGTTCGCCACCGCTCATCTCCATTTCGTTGAGCGACCATAGCTTTGCCGGATGGGCCTCTAGCCTTGCCTGAACATCAGTCCAGCTCATGCCCTTGTGCCGGCTCTTGTTCTTTTCAAAGCGGGTTTTCAAAATACCCATTAGCTCTTCCGCCTGGGAGGCAGGCAATTGCTTTTTAGTGCTCTTCATAACAGTTTATTGATAGGTTTAGAAACGGGCAGCGTTTTGCTTATGCTGGTATGGCCTCCGCCAGTATCTCTTGCCCTGTCTTGTCATAATAGATACAGGTCATCTGATCCATACTGACAATCCATTTTTCGATACCAGACCGGGCACAATCCTTACAAAAAGTGGGGTAGTCCGTCTTCCCCTGTTGATGAGCCTTCAGGTCGGCCGCAAATTGTATTGCGTCGGAAGTGCCTGCGATAGACAGGGCATTATATTTCGGCTCAGATGAAGCTTTATACCCCTCAGCATCATGATAATCGGTATGCCCGTCGGCAACATAGGTCCGGTAGCCGGTAATGCCCAATTGCCTCAGGTCGCGGATATATTGCGGAAAATCGGCGCCGGAACGTACTTTGCTGTGCGCCGCGTAGATCTGGTCGATGGTAAACATGCTTAATGGGTAGGTATATAAGTAAACAAAAGTTCTATTGATCTTTTTCACCTTGCAGCATCTGCCCGATAAACAAAAGCGTATTGGTATGCGGCACCGCGATATGAATCTCTCGCATGCCATAATCACGATCAAAGGGCGCCTTGACCTGCAGGTGCTGTACCTTATCGTTGACCATCTGCCACAATGCATCTACATCATCTACTTCAAGATAAAATTCCATTTGCCCGATATCCTGTCCTGCCCCCAGCAAATGGATGGTCAGATTGTCTTTCTTATAAATAGCATAGGAAGCGGTATCCATTACCGGAGAAAAGCCCAGTATATCTTTGAAAAAAAGACCAGTTCCCTCCAGGTTAAAGGAAGGAATCATGGGGCTCAGGTAAAGCGCTTTGTAATTACTCATGATGTAAATGATTTTAGTTTGGGATCATCTCTGCCGGCGTACATTCGTTGATCTAAGTGCAACCCTTGAATACAGGTAATCGCAATAGTAGCCAAACCGCTCACCAATCACGATCGCGCGTTGCCGGAACTCACGATGACAGATCCTGATTTGTGGAGAAAGCATTTGCTATTTCGTGGTGACTGCACCCATTTCCCTGCCCATCTTTTCATATGCCGCATCATTGGGCTCCCATAGCTCGAGCTTATTGCCTTCCATATCCATGATATGTACAAATTTTCCGTAGGGATAGCTTTCAACACTGTCCAGCACGGTTACGCCATTGCCTTTCATGGTGGTCACCAAGGCCTCCAGGTCCGATACCCGGTAATTGATCATAAAATCCTTTGTGGAGGGGGCAAAGTATTTGGTAGTAGCGGCAAAAGGGCTCCATTGTGTAAAGCCTTTTTGCATGGTATCGATACCTTGCCGCCATTCAAATACAGCGCCATAGGCATTCGTTTTCAGGCCCAGGTGCTTGCTGTACCATTCCCGCATTTTGCCGGGATCTTTACATTTAAAAAAGATGCCGCCAATGCCGGTAGCCCGTGGTTCCACCAGTGCTTGCTTCGTCAGCAGGGTCTTGAACGCAAAGCCGGAAAGAAAGGAAGCGGCGATAAGCAAAGTGATCAGGGCTGCTTTTTTCATGATCTGTTTATATTATTTTTAATGACTATCCGCGTATAGGAAACCAACCCAAAAAAGAAGAAGGTATGACACCAAACAAAAAGACGGGTAAGCAATACGCGCCAGCTCGTATTTATAGACATACAAAACTTTGTTTGCTATATCAGGGATAGTCAGTTAAGGTTTAATCCTCCAGGCCTTTACCGGCCAGGATATGCGGGATATACTTATCCACCCGCGCAGTGCGGGTTTTGGATTGCTTGGCTTGGGCAAAATGAAAAAGATAGGCCCTTTGCCTGCCAGGCGTTAGCGCTTCAAAGGCATTTTTCAGCGCCGGCATGCTATCCAGCTTTTGCTGAAACTCTTCCGGAACAGCAAAATCTTTTGTCTTTTTCAGCGGTACCCGAAGGCCGGCCTCTTCCACAGCAACAGCCTGGTAGATATAGGTCTTCAATGCCGACTGCTGCGCTACCACATCCTTCACATCGGTAAAGCGGATCTGTCGCGCCGACTGTACATTCTCCGTCTGCTGTACCAGTATACCATGCGTATCGGCCAGCAGCGCGCCCTTGAAGAGCAGCAGCGCGCAGTATTCCTTAAATACATGGATGAGTACAATATTGGCGCCCCGGAGCGTATAGCAGGGACAGCCCCATTTCAGCTCCTCTGTAAGACCGCAATCCAGCACGATCGCTCTCAGTTGTTCCGTAGCGGCCTGCCACTGACCGGCTTTGTCGAAATACCAATCTACTTCGGGATTTATCATGAACTCCTTTTGTTAAAACATGTTGTAAAAATCGACCCTATTTTGTTCAAATGCCCTTAGCTGTTCATCATTCATCTGCAACATTTGCATTGCGCTCACGCGATAATCTTCATTTAATTTTTCTTTGAAAAATGCCACGATCATTTCAAATGTCTGCGGATGATCCAAATCCTTCAATTGAAACGAGGCATATCGTTTGGTAGACTTTGGGTATTTGCAAAAAAAGCGACCATATTGTTCAAAGTAATAGTCCGTTACCTTATCACACAAACCCATCAAGAGTTCCCGGGATATTTTCCCCTCGGCAATGCCGGTATAATATTGAAATATAGTCGCGAAAAACTGGCCTCTATCATCCATTATAAAGCGATTTATCTCTTGCGATCAACGCTTAAAGATAGCATAAAATGTAAAATGTATTTTGAGTATATGGCGGGGTTTATCTATACTATAGCCGCTTTACGACTCGCCGGGCGAAAATACCAGGAGATAGCCGTTAATACCAGCAATAGAGTGGGCCCAAAGAGCTCACCGGCGGGATCGCCCGCAGCGAGATGCGAAAAGATAGCCCCCGTCATCAGGAAGAAAAAGCCGGCATAGGCCCATTCTTTCAGTGTGGCAAAGCGGGGCGTCAGTACAGCGATCACGCCTAGTATTTTACAGACGCCAATAAGGGTAAGGATATAAACCGGGTAGCCCAGTCCCGTCATCTTGCTCACCTCGTCCTTCATGCGGATCAGCTGTACAATAGCGGTAGACAGCATGCCCAGGGCCAGCCAGGCCGTAGCGATCCAGTAGATAATACGATTACGTTTGTTCATGGTTATTCGTTTTTTGCTGTGAAGTTTTTTCCTGGTGTCTTGTATAATGGACCACAAAGGCACAAAGCAATTTTCCCGGTACCTTGTGCCAGGTCCTGCGACGGCACGAATACACAAAGCATTTTTCTTGGTGTCTTCGTGTCGTTGCGGGCAACATAATATTACCGGACCAGTTGTCGTACGATCTCTTCCAGGCGGCCATGGGCCCAGTTAAGCCCTTGAGCAAAAGGCAGCTTCATCTGGGCATCACGAAGTGCCACCGAGCGGAAGATCGTCTGCATGCTCAGCTTGCTGGTTTCTTCGCCCAGCGCCTCAAATTCCAGGTATTCAAGTTGTACCCCGAAGCCGGCATGCGCCATCTCGAAAGTGCGGACGATCATTTGGTCGGGCACAAAGGCATGGATGGTACCCTGCGCGGCGAACATCACATTACCGTCCTTGTCCTTGGTTTCAAAAGCATAGCCGCCCTGTGGCCGGTTATCTATATGTAGCACCCGGGTGCCCATCCATTGGCTTACCAGCTCCGGCTCGGCATAAGCCCTGAACAGGAGCTCCAGGGGCAGGTCAAATTCGCGGGTGATCAGGATGTCCTGCTTGCCGTCTTCGGCGTGGATCTGTGTTTTGCGTTCCATAAGGTTTTTATTTTTTGTTTTTGAATTGTTTCATAACCGCTTCCAGTTTATTGAAGCGATCGTCCCATAAGTTGCGGAAAGGTTCGAGAAAATCGGCAATGGTTTTCATTTTCTGAGCATTTAAGTGATAATAGATCTCCCGGCCATTCTGCACCTGGCGCAGCAGTTCGCATTCGGCCAGCACCTGGATATGGCGGGAAATGGTTTGGCGAGTAGCATCGAACTGGTCGGCAATAGCGCCGGGCGTCATGGCGTGCAGCGCCACCAGCGTAAGGATGGCCCTACGTGTAGGATCGGCGATCGCCTGAAAAACATCTCGTCTGAGTTCCATATATGCAGCTATTTGACTGCAAATATAAGTGCAGCTATTTAGCTGCGCAAATTTTTCTTTCTTTTTTAGGAAAAAATTTAGAGAAGGATAGGGAAGGGGGTGGGAGAGCGGAACGGTAAATGGGAAACAATGGGGCTAACATTAAGAGGTTAAAAGGTAACCGCGAAGGACACGAAGGAAGGCGCAAAGGGTGCGAAGTGGGAAGCGAAAACAATCATTGCAGTAGCAGCGGCCTCAACCGCGCATGAGTGCCTCAGCGATGGGAATATCTGCAGGGGCAAGCTTCCAATAGAGCAGTTCATGGATATTTACCCATTCATATTGATCATGATCGGTAAGGGTGTAAGTGGCCTCCTGGTACTGGCAGATGTAGGCAATAAGCTCGATGGTAAAGGTATCGTAAGCATGTATGACTGATGTAAAATACTTACCTACTATAACTTTCATGCCCAGCTCTTCCTGCAGCTCACGGTATAGCGAGGCTTCCTGGGTTTCGTTGGCTTCAACCTTGCCGCCTGGAAATTCCCAATAACCCGCTAGCGACTTGTGGGTATTTCTTCTGCAAAGGAAAACCTTACCTTCTTTGAAGATGATACCACAAACAACCTTAATGATAGCCATGCGTTTTACGATGATACTGCAAATTTAGAGCATTAAGCTTGTGCTCCTGATGAAGAATTAATCTGCCGCCGGCCTCCTCACCCATCAAGGCAAAATCGTCGGCTATCGAAAACGATCCTTTGTCAAACATAACATGATGATTAGGACAAAGACAAATAAGATTATCCCTACTATCGTCACCATTATGTGGCCTACCTAATGGTTTTATATGAGCGCCCTCTGCATATCGGCCCTTTCCTGGCGTAGGTATGGTGTCCCCACATACTTGGCACTTGTAGTCGTAGAGCCTCTTAATCTCAAGCGCCATTTTGGTATCTCTTATAATACGTAAAATAGTTCCTTCTTTGCGTTGTGCAGGCTTTCCGTTAGCGCTACGCTCTATTTCTTCAGGTGTTTTCCTTTTGGGGTTTTGACCGCTATATTCCAATCTAAATCTACAGATTTTATAGCCGCTTTTACCCACTTCTTCCCAGGCTTCCACCACGCTATACAAGCCGGCATATTGGTAGCCAGAAGTGGGCGAATAGCGAGACTCATGGTTGCTACCTCTCACTACTCTCACTGGCAGCCCTCTATCCATACTTATCCGTAAGCCGGCATTGCCCTTTTCCCAGTTTTGATCTTTCGTTTGTTTGCCTGTATTGGAGTCATTACCACCTACCCCGGTATATATAATCTCGTCGCCATTATCTTCATCGTCTTCGTAGCTGCCTGATAACGCGATGGCAGCAGCATCGTCGGTGCCGTTGCCATCAATGCCAGCCGCCCAGCTGCGATGAAAACTGGAAAGCATCATTTCTTTTCGGTCTTTAAATATATGTCCCACTTCTATGCCTTCTATGGGGCCAAATAGGATGGGTCGGCTCATTGGTGTGGTTTGGTCTTAGTTGGTAAAAGCCACCTGAAACACAGCAACTATCAATGCTATGTCCTTCGAAACTTTTACCAGTAAGATCATTCCTTTGCACGCCACTGCCGGAGGCAAATTGTAGAGCCGCTTGGGTTATAAGGTTTCCTGCCGTTTGGTCATAGGCCATTGGAGACAACTTTCCAATAACCCGCTCAAAGGAGTAAGGGATCATCGAAGTACTGGTTTGTTGGTTGGTGGTCTCATGTTGCATTGGTGGCAGCATGATATGTGGTTAAAATTACGGTTTTTGGGTGTGATAAAGAAAGCTATTGACGGAAAGGTCACCAGCAACTGCCAGACCGGGGGGTGTTATGCATTAATCGCAGACCTGCTCATGATACTGGTATGCTTTGCGCTATTGTGCGTTAATGTGAAAAGATAACATATTGTTGCAGCGCTGCAAGAAAAACTAAATCCGCATCATTGAGATCCTTCACTCCGCTTCGCTTCGATCAAGATGACAATGGAGCGTTTACTGCTGCGTTAGCTCAGACCATAAACGTAACATTCATGCTGGCATCTGCGGGCGCCATGGAAGCATCTCTTAACCAACCCGTCCACCCCTGTATTCGCCGTCGGCAATCGAGGGTGAAATGGTAATGTTCTTCAACAGGTACCAGGCGCCGGTTCAGCTATCCGAGGGCCTTACATTCTTTGCTCCACAGGAAGGGTACAAAGGAATACACCTGGTTACCGTCGTCTGCTGCCGCATCGGCTTCCCTGCCGCGCCAGCGGAAGCCTTCGTAAAATTGCCCGAGGTTGCCGTCCTGGGTCTGTTGTAAAAGCCTGTATAGCCACAAGCAGGTAGAACATTTTTACCGTGTATATTGGAATTATACATTAATTTAACTATGTTTACTTTGCTTTATAAAAAACCAAACATCTTATCCTCCCGGATAATCCTGTTCGATTCACCAATCTTTAAACTGATAAACTATGAGAAAAATCATCCTCAGCCTTTGCTGCGCTTTGTTGTGCGGTCACGCCGTACAGGCGCAAACTTTTATTCCGCCTTCGCTGGCTTTTCCCGAGGGCATCTATCCTACCGGTCCCATGAATATTGTGAGCCGTACCATGCACACCTATTGCAATTCCTATGGCAATGTGAGCGGTAGCAATCTCTATGTGTACTCCTGGAGCTGTCTGTCGCCCATCAACGGTGGCTTTGCTTTCCGGAGAAATTCCACCACCGACGTGCTTATCAGCCAGGGCAACCAAGTGTATACCAATGTAAGCGACCTGGAAGTGGGCCTCATCATGGACGGCAGCACGACCTATATTGTTGCCAGCTATTACCGGTTAAATACGGGACATTTCGTGGACTTGTGGAACTGGAATGTGGGCGCCGGTACCGTCTCGCTGGCGGCGACTTACAACTTGTCCTCCTCGCCCAATTATGGTCGTATTGCGCTCGATGTTCATAAGCTCTACGGTGCTGCGGTGACCTGGCAGGTGGGTACTGATATTTTCGTTAAGGTATTCAATACCAGCGGTGGCTCGCTGCAGACGAGCAACAATCTGCAGATAGGCACTAATGCTTCTATTCCCGATGTCGCTTTTTCTCATTTTGGCGATCTCAGGGTGCGGGTGGCCTATGTGGATCCTGCTGGCACCATTCGGGTCATCAACGGACGCTTTAACGATCTGCTGTCCAATATTGTTTCGCTCGCATCGGATTATGCGCAGCCCGGCGCTTTTACCGGTCTTACCGCTTCTATGAACAACAATACCTGGGCTTCTGCCTGGCTCAATATCGATTCTCCGGATGATAATCCGCCCGGCTTCGATGTTTGGTCGTATGCTTATAACAATGCCAATGGCGATATTATGGGTGTAAGCAAATTTGGCTCCGGCGCGCCTGTGGTGATGAATCTTTCGGGCAATATCAGGGGCGAGCGACCCACGCTGTGCTACGACAACAATGCTCAATCCATCAATTATGGCTGGTATACCAATTTTAATGCCAGTCCACAACCGGGCTATGTAGCGGTAGAGCGCGGACTCAACGGCGCTTTCGTAACACCCAGCAATACGTACAAGCGGGTGGCCAATACCACCGACTACAGCGGTACGCCGGTGATGGCCTTTACCGGGCAGAACGATTATAACAACAACTTCTTCCTGGTCTATCCCATGATCACCCCTTCGGGATACGAGATGCGCTTCAAGCTGGTGCCCTGGACAGCCACGACTTTCCGTTATGTGGTGCCGGGTATGACGCTGCCGCTTGCCGGATCGGTAAGCCTGAGCCCCAATCCCTTTACCAACACCGTTAAGCTGAATGGTAATGCCGACGATAGCTATACGGTGCATATCTCCGACATCAACGGGAGGATGATCTACCTCAAGTCGGGCAAGCTGGATGTGATCAATGCCGGCCTGCAGGAAGCTGCCGCTCCGCTGAAGCCGGGTATCTATTTTGTAAATGTACAGAACGAGACCACCGGTGTCAGCCAAAGCCTGAAGACGGTAAAGCAATAGGGTAGGTCTTTCCACCCAATGCTATAAACGTAAAGCAGCCCCGACCTCATGCCGGGGCTGCTTTAATGATAGGTTATGGGCCAGGCGATAGCTAAGGGATGTTGTTAGTGTTTTCACCAACAACCGCCATTGTGGTGCCAACCCGATGACAGAAAACCCCAATCATCAACACCCGTTTCATAAAACCTCGCGGAAGAGTACCGGTAGCTTGCAGGCGTGCTAACGCATCCGGCCCTTACCGAGCTTTCATGCATATAGCGCAACCTCTGTTCGAGAATCGCCTTTGTTCCCATGTCAACCGACAATGATTTTCTTTCCCAGAACTGGTATTCCCTGTCTTTTGCCCTCACTTTAAAAAAAGGCAATACCTGGGGATGGTTTTCGAGCAGATCAAATTTGATCCGCTGTGCCGTAAACTTCAGAAGATCGCGCTGTACCGCTTCTCTCGTATGTGGCCACAGCATTTGCCATATGAGCTGGATATGATGATCCATAATAACAAATGCCTGAACCGTAACCCGTTCTTCTTTGACCAGAAATTGAAGGCTATCGGTCAGAAAGTCCTTGTACTTATCGGGCTGTAACAGCTTTTGCCGCTTTAAAATAATAGCTGTAAAAAGCTGCAGCCTGTATCCTTTGAATACCACCATAAGCCAATGAAGATTTAAATTGCTTATTGCTGGTGAAAACACCAGCAAGGGTAAATACCGTGCAGGGAAAAGCTTCAGTGGTGGGTATTGGTGGTAATGGCCGTACGGTGAGGTAGCCGGTCCCGGAAAGAAAACTAGGTTTCGATTAGAGCGGGGCCTGCACGTTGCTGGTGAAAACACCAGCAACAACATCAGCCCATCTTTTTCTTCGCTGCTGTTTTGATCATACTTTCCAGCACTTTCATATCGACATCGGCCAGCTTATTGATGTACAGGCAGCCAGCGCCGGTCTTGTGCTTACCCAGCTGCTGCAGGCTCTCGGTTTCGGCGTTGATATCCATGGTCAGGTAAATAGAAAGGTTGGCCTTTCTGGGTGAGAAGCCGATCCTGAACCAGTCTACCTCGCGGCCGCTGGTGGGGCTTTTGTAGCGGTAGTTGCCGAAGCCGATCATGGCGGCGCCCCACATTTTAGGCTTTTCTTTAGTCGCGTTCTCCATCAGCCCAAGCAGTACATGGCAATCCCGGCGTTTCTGCTCATCGGGCAGGCTATCGATAAAGGCCTCGACGCTGTCGTCGGTCTGTTTTGTTTTTATTACCGCTACTTTAGCCATACGCATTCATTTTGCATCACTGCATATCGCAGTATATTCAAATATAGCAGATTTATGGCAATGCTAAAACTACCCTTACACTCCAAACTGGCGCAGGTGATGGTCCGCATGTTTATAAGCAAAGATCCCGATCTGCTCTCTGGTCATTTTTCCAAAAAATTCATGTACAAAGCAGTCGTTTGAAAAGTGAACATAATCGGCGATATGCCGGCGCCACCGTTCTTTCTCTGTATGTAAGTCGACGGTTACTTTATCTTTTATAGCAAACTTTCCGGCCGGCATATTCTTACCTATCGGTCTTGCATCTTTGGTGTTGACCTTTAAGGCCCATTTACCAAAAAGCTTACCTGGCAAGCTCTGTTTGTATACATGGCTGGCATACCTGCCTTTGCCCAGCACCCATTCGTCCCACTGATTGCAATGCCGGATCATCTGGTATACATCCATCTTGCCCCATCGCGCCCGGTCGCCTTTGTTGAGCGCTTGTATACGCTGCGCCAGCTCGGCCCTTGCATCCGGATCAAACATTGTTTTCATTGCTGAAATTGTTTAAAGGCTGGAGGGAAAAGTAATTGCCGGAGTCATCCTTGAAAAGCGCCTCTGTACCGTAGAATTCCTTGGTAGGTGCTTTAAGGAATACCACACCCTTAGCCTTCAGCTCTTCGTAGGTGGCAAAAATGTCGTTGCAGGTAAGTACACCGCAGCCAAACACACCTTTCCGGATCAGGGCGATGAGGGTCTCAGCCGTTTCTTTCGGGAACATCTTGCTCACCTTTACGGGGAACAGCACCAGCTGTAGATCGGGCTGTTCGGGTGGGGATACGGTAAGCCAGCGGGTATCGGGACCCATAGGGATATCGTCGACCAGACGGAACCCCAGCTTGTTGACATAGAAATCGTAAGCGCTGTCCTGGTCGATCACGTGGATATTGGTAACGGTCATCCTGGTTATCATGTCTGTTGTTTTAGAAGTGAATGATACAGACAAAGATAAACCCGGCCTTACTGGTCCGTTTCTTCAAAATTGCGGTTTTCGTCCAGCCAGCCATGCTGGTAGGCATAGCAACCCGGTACAAAAGCCAGCGGCGTTTTTGCGATCTGCGCTTTGGTACGCTGATGCTGTGCCGCATAAGCCGATGCCGATTGCCCCACCTCCCGTTTGAACAACCCGCTGAAAGAGCTCAGGCTATCGAAGCCCACAGCAAAGCAAGCATCAGATACGGCACCGCCTTCCCGAAGCAACTGCTTAGCCCTCTCAATACGCGTGGCTTTCAGGTATTGGTGCGGCGTTTTGCCGTACACTGTCTTGAAGAGGCGGATAAAATGAAATTTGGAAAAATAAGCCTCATCCGAAATATTGTCCAGGTCTATCTTATCGGCATAATGCCGGTCGATAAACAACTTGGCCTGCACGATCCTGCGATACAGGTATACCTTGGGATAGTCAAATTCGGGCTGATCGGTCATATGCTTAAAGATACAGCTATTTGCCGGCAGTTAGGAACGGACATCTCAAAAGATTGCCTCAAAAGCTTGTTGAAACAGCAGGGGATCGGTAAAGGATTGATCGGGAATAATATCGAACCACGTAGTGTCATCCGTTACCAAACTCAACCCAATGATGCGATCGTCGATCTGCACTACATAAAACCGGTCTTCGATCCAGATATCGACCATAGCTGCTCCGGAAGGAAAGGTATGAAGCTCGTACCGCAGGCCGGCTTGCTGTACACGGTCGATAATATAAGGAAGATGATCGATGGGATTCATAACGTAGCGGAGCGTGCGGCATTTTGAAGAAATAGCATCTATGTTTAAAAATACCTGAAAAGAGGTCCACTGCAGTGTCCTTGTGCGTTTGATACCTTCTTTACGTAAAGCGACATTATAGCAGCTATGGTCCCTTTTTTTACCCCGCATCGAATGCTTTAGTCCGCTATACATTCCGGTCGGACAAGCAAAGATTTGACGGAACATTCTTACCTTACAGGGCATTCGGTATCTGTAATTAGTGCGCTATGAGGAAACGCATTTTCCCGGTCCTGGTTTGTTGCCTGCTGCTGGTTACTACTACTGTGCATGCGGATGTATGGGGCAACCAAAGGTTAGGCGATAGCATTGCGGCCACGCTGGCGACGATGCTGATGTTCGCTTACACGATATTGTTCCTGATTGTTGTTGCTGTTGCAGCCCTTAGCAGGCAAAATACCCGGTCGAAAGCGATGATCGTGTACACTGTCTTTTCCCTCGTCTTGTATTTATTGTTTTTCATCTGGCTGGCCGGTTATTTTCATGATTATCCCAAATCGTTTGGGCGGATACTTACAGAGGGCCCCAGCGAGGGAACCCTTCATGTCGGCTGGATGAATATAGTCAGTTTCATAGCGATGCTTCTCAGTATAACGCGGCTTGTGCCGGGCTTCTGGGCGCCCAAAGAAAGAAATACCTGGTAACAGGAGATCGGGGCGCTTATTGTTTTTATTTCTTGTACTTATTATCCTTAAACATATTGGTACCAGCGGCGCTGTCGGAGATCAGCGTTTGCAGCCGTTTCTCCCGGGTGGCTTCCTGACGTGCGCCCATCACCCAGTTTACTGATGCCTTGCGATAAGAAGGCGCCAAGGCCTGAAAATACTTCCAGGCGCTTTTATTGGCCTTAAATTGCTTTTCCAGCCCCGGCAACAGCTGTACTTCCCCGCTTTCATGGGAGTAACCTGATGGTTTCTGTTTGCGGTTATTAAAAACTTCCATCCCGGCGGGCTGCATCAACCCTTGTTCGATCAGCTGCGCGACCTTTTTGATGTTGACGGCGCTCCAGATGCTGCCGGCTTTGCGCGGTGTAAAGCGTATCTGGTAGCTATCGGCATCGATAGTGCTGCGTACACCGTCGATCCAGCCAAAGCACAACGCCTCGTCTACCGATTGCGGCCAGGTAAGGGTGGGCTTGTCGGTATGTACTTTGTAAAAGCCCACCACGATTTCAATAGCGGTTTGGTGATGCCGTTGCAGCCATTTACGAAAGGCAGCCTGGCTGGAAAAAAAGGTAGGGTGCATGGGACCGAAGATAAGCATCGTTGCGCTTTTATAGCCAACGCTTCCAGCTTTAATACATTGATGGGAACATAGCAATTACTCCGGCGTATAGATCAGCTGTACCACACCCGACCGGAAGACATTGGTTTTGATCAATCGCAGTGCTATACGTTCTTTCAGGTCTTCAAATAAGGGCTTTCCACTACCCAGAACGGTAGGGTGCACCGATATCCTGTAGACATCGATCAGGCCCTCCTGGATAAAGGTCTTGATCAGGCTGGCCCCGCCATATAGCCAGATGTCCTTACCGACCTGCTGCTTTAGCTCAGCTACCTTTTCGGCGATGCCGGCACTGATGAAAGTAGCCCGGTCGTCATGCCTGTCCTGGCTGGTAAAAACAATTTTCTGCATGCCGTGTATCGCTTGCCACAGCTGCTGTTCCGCGGGACCGGCATCGGCGCCGGGTTGAAAATTGCCCCAGGCATCGTAGCTTACCCTGCCGTAAAATATCGTATCGATGCCCGACAGGAATCCACCGAAGTCCATATCATCGTCCATGATGCACCAATCGATTTCCCCATTAGGCCCTTCGATAAATCCGTCAAGTGTTACCGCTAAATCCAGGATTACTTTTTTCATAGCATTGTTATTGGACTTCCCATCGCATGATCGCCAATGGGAACTGATTCGATGGGCGAAGATACAAAGAGAGGGCTCTTTGAAGCGCAGTCATAAAATTTTGAACTGTTACCGCCGGAAGAAACAGGATTATACCGCCATACGACCGGCTGACCCATGGCGCATGATCAGTGCCTGGCTGCCGCTGCTTTGATCTGTGCGATATCGATCTTCTTCATCGGCAGGAAAGCCCGTACGATGCGGTCAACCTGCTCTTGATTGCTCTTACGCATCAGGGTTTCCATCTCGGCGGAACTGATCTGCCAGCTCAGGCCATATTTATCCTTAAGCCAGCCGCATTGCTCAGCTTCAGGAAAAGCGGAAAGGAGCTGCCAATAATCATCGATCTCTTTCTGACTATCGCAGGCAACCAGGAAGGAGATCGATTCGTTGAAATCGAAACCATGCTCCCTTGCACTATCCATGACGGCGAACCATTTGCCTGCCAGCTGAAAATCGGCAAACATTACGGAGCCTTCTTTTTCGGGCGCCATACCAGCCGGGTAGTGGCGTAGTACGCCAGGCTTCGAATGCTGGAATACGGACTGGTAAAAATTCATTGCTTCTTCAGCTCTACCAGCCTTGTTACCGGTAAACAACAGGAGGGGAATGATGGGCGGTCGCGGATCGCCGGCCGGATCGGTAAGCATCAGTTGCCAGGACACGCCATAACGGTCTTCTACCCAGCCATAGCGTTTGCTGAAAGGATAAGCGTCGATCGGCATCAGCACTTTGCCGTCTTCCGACAACATATCCCAGGTCCTGTCCAGCGCTTCGCGTGCAGTATCTTCCGCACCGCCAAACAGCAAGGGATCA
The DNA here is from genome assembly GCF_003545715.1 of Taibaiella koreensis. Lineage (GTDB taxonomy): Bacteria > Bacteroidota > Bacteroidia > Chitinophagales > Chitinophagaceae > Taibaiella > Taibaiella koreensis. Next base: position 84,990 of record NZ_QVNU01000004.1, on the reverse strand, counting down.
AAGTTGACGATAAACGAAACAGAAGGATTAAAACGGAACAAAGGACCAGCGCTGATGGCCATAAACTCCTGGTGCCACAGTTCGAAGCTCACGATATCGCAATCGCCCGAAGGGGTATCACGCAGCAGCGTAGTGCTGATTACCTTCGACTGAGGAAACACCGAAGTATAGAATGCGGCGGCGTCCTTGGCTTCTTTATCGAACCATAGGTGGGGGATGATCTTTTGCATGGGGCTGTTTTTTTGAGTAGGAACGAAGAGCGTATTGTAAAGTTAGTCGATCTGCCTTTAGTTCCGGCGGTGCCTGGAACCCCTTGTGAAATTTCTGAAGAAATTAGGAATAAGAAAAGCCAGTGTACCGGTTCCCGGAGCTTAACAAAGAACACGCGCTTTCGGCTTCTAATTTAAAAACAGGATAGTTTTTCACCAAAGCATCATTTAAAGCATAAAAAATGACAGCGCAAAAACGGCAGGGCATATATTAGAGCCGTTCATTTTGAAGAAGGTATAAATACCCGTTTTTAAATACAGGTGAAAATGCGCTTGGTAAACCTGCACTTTGCAACCGACATTTGTGTTACCATCGCAAAGTCGAACGGCGCCATAAACCCTATCCCGGCAAAGGAACCGGTCCGGCCAACGAGGGAGGGAAACCGAAACCCTTAAACAGTAGGATAACCATTTTCTTAAAAAAACCAAGCTATGGGCTTTTATGGAAGTCAGCCGGTAGATCCGGCCAAAACAACTGTCACTTACCTCTGGACAGGCCTCAACACACCAGGCGTATTTATCGTTGAAGTACAGGGTAACGCACCTAATTATTCGTATGGATTCAGCCTCACACGCGATCCTAATTTTGTAGGCGGCCTTAAGGTCGACTCCATGGGCTGGACGGGACCATTAGCAAAGGGTACGACGCCCTATGTGTCGAGAGCATCCTTCCCGGGACAGTTCCAGGCGCAGATCGTTGTCGCAGGCTCCAATGGTGTTTTCCTGATCCCGGTAAAGGAGGTTCCTCATACCCAGGTAGACGCTTATGTGAAGTCGAAGGTACAGGCGCACCCAGTCGCAGTGTAATGATATACGGTTAAGGAAGAAGAGGAAAAGCTGACTTGATGCCAGGGCATTGAGTCAGCTTTTTTTAAGTCACGATCGCCTGATCCCTTATCCGATACGTTTACTTTGCCGCTGTTTCTTTCTTCCGGAACTGCAGTAAGCGCTGAATAAAATCCAGGGGCAGCGGCTGGTCGTTGGGTAGCTGGATAGCCGACTTGCTTACTTTGAAGGCCTTCAGTTCTTTTTCAAATTTCTTCAGCAACGCTTCGCTCCAGGGATTGGAAAGGGAAATATGTTTGGCATAAGCTGAATAATAGATAAGATAGCTTTTGCCAGCCTTAAAGGCCGGTATCTGGTAGCTGATCACTTCTTCGACACCGGGCGCCACCTGGTGCACCAGCCCGCGAATGCGCTGCATTCTTTCCTGTATCGCCTCGGGAAAGGCCTGATGGTATTCGTCGATATTCTTGTAGTCTGTTTTTGCCATGGGAATGCGTTGAGCAGCCATAAATATACGGAATTCAGCCATTTTCCACTTCTTCTACGGTAAAGCAGCGAATACCCGCTATTAAAAAAATGACTGTACACACTATGGCATTTCCTTATCTAATGTGCTACTGCTACCTTCTTATAGAAAGATCGTCCCTGTTTATCGGTTAGCCTTAAATAGTAGATACCGTTCGATACCGAACCTACATTCAGGTTAAGCTCCTTTTCGTGTGTTACCTGTTTATCCCATACTACTTTGCCATCTGATGTATATAAAGAGCAACCGGTCAGTTGGTCTTGCTGTACGGTTATAGTAAGCATACTACTGGCAGGGTTAGGATATATAGCTGCCAGGCCATCTGCCGGTAGTGTATGAATACCTGTAGGCTGTTCCGGTTGGCTAAGGTTGCAAGGCAGGTTTCCCCGGCGAATGATAAGGTACATAGAATCCAGCACCTCATGTGTATTCCTTCTTTTTACCAGAAACCGGCACACCTTTTCATGTTCTTGCTCAATGCTGTAGTCGAGGATAAAGAAATGGCATTGCAGGTAATTGTAGCTATAGGTGCTCGGCGGAATCGTATAGTTATAGTCATCGTACACCCTTTTCCCTTCACGATGAAAAGTATGGCAGGTGCCGGTCGTATAATCAGAAGGGTATTGCTGGCAAAACTGATAAAATGCGCTGGAATTGGAACACAGCCATTCCGCTTCCAGATAGAATGCTTCTCCATGCGTAGCGGAAAGATTATAAATATTGAAGAAGGCCGTGATGCTGGTGCTGCCAACACCAGAATTATCATTGGCGTCGACAATAACCCTCATGGTATCTATGGATACAAAATTGCCTTGTTGGTATGCCTTGATATCCACCTGGGCAAATGCCGGTAATGCGCTACCGAGCAACAGGGTCAGAATTACTTTCCATACATATCTTTTCATAGCCGCTATTTTTAAATATGCAACGCAAATAAAAGTTTGGTTTATATAAAATAAAGGAGAAGAACCTTTATCACATAGACGGGCTAAAAATATTTATGGTTTGCTGATCGCCGGGATTTTCGGCTCATGGGTGAATAGTCCGCTTCCGTGCAGCGCAAGAGCATAGTTAACACAGATGGGTAGGGGAGAAAAGGACGGAGGCGTCCTATTTAGCGCTCATCTTTTGGGTAACGATTTGAGGTCGTGATCTGCAGGTCTATAAACATTGGGTTTGCTTAGGTATAAGCCGTATGCGCAAGGCAAAAGGAAGATCCGGCTGATATGCTTCTTTCTCATTCCTACGCTAGCTTATAAATAAATTCTTCTACCTCTGTTTGTCTTGCGTTGGCAAAGCCTTTATCATTACCGGTTTTTATAAAGCCACATTTTTCGAGCACTTTTTGGGAACCGAAATTGTCAAATGCAACCCGTCCGAAAATAGGTCTCATCGTTTCAAGGATCAGGAAGCTTTTGAGCGCCGTTGTCGCAATGCCTTTTCCCCAGTGATTTCTATCGATCCAATACGTAATTTCCGTATCTCCTCTCGTTTCAAATTTGGCGATGCTGCCTGCTATCGATTCGCCGATCCAAATGGTCTGCATATTTATTGTCGGATCTTGCAGGCATTTTGTATATTTTTCAAGGTAGGCCTCTTTATCGGTAGGATCCTTTGCTGTAAAGGCGGCCAGGTAGTTAGCCTCTTTGTCCAATTGAAAGAGGAACAAAGCCGCTAAGTCAGCATGTTCGGTTGGTCTGAGAACTGGTTGCGTGTTTGGTGCCATGATTATCCGTTTATAAAGGTTTTTATATTGGCGGAGCCCATAACGGGATGCTGCTGTTGTAAAGGGATTCAGAATTGAAAATTAAGTATAATGTTCCTATTTGTTTCTTTTGGGGAGGGGACAAGACAGAGAACATCGGGCAATAGCGGTTTGATGGGCGGAATAGGACGGCATAACGTTTTGTTTTTTACCAAATGGTAATTGTGGCGCCTCTATTCTTTAGTTCCTTTGTTACCGGTAATCCATTCACGTTAAAACATTACAATCATGAGCAGGAAAAGAGTATTACTGACTGGCGTCACCGGCTTTTTAGGTTCGCACACCGCTATTCAGCTTTTGAATAAAGGCTATGAAGTCATCGGTACCTTACGCAGCAGCGACAGGATAAAGGCTATACGGGAAGTTATCGCAAAGCACACGGCAAATAGCCACAACCTGATCTTTGCAGAAGCCGACCTGAGCGATGCCGCTATCTGGCGGGAGCTCACCAAAGACATTGATTATGTACAGCACATTGCGTCGCCGTTTCCCAGGACATTACCCCGGCACGAGGACGACCTTATTGTTCCTGCGCGACAGGGAACGCTCAACGTACTCAAAGCCGCGGCGGCCAATAAGGTAAAACGGGTGGTGATGGTCTCTTCAGTCGCCGCTGTGGCCTACGGAAAGCCGAAGAACGAACGGAATAAGATGTTCGATGAAAAGGACTGGACAGATGAGAAGAACAAAAAGGATACTACGCCCTATTTGAGAAGCAAGGCCATTGCCGAAAAGGCTGCCTGGGCATTTATGCGGCAAAACAATACCCAGCTTGAATTGACCACTGTATTACCTGGCGCTATTTTAGGTACCGTTCTGGAAGAAGATTTTGGTACTTCGGCTAATATTGTGATCAAAATTTTAGATGGCAGTTCGCCTGCGCTGCCCAAGATCGGGTTTGATATTGTAGACGTCCGTTCGGTCTCCGATCTGCTGATCAGGGCAATGGAGATACCGCAAGCCGCCGGTAACAGGTACATTGCCTCATCGGGCTATCTCACGTTTAAGGAAATAGCGCTCCTGTTAAAACAACATTATCCCAACAGGAAGATCCCGACTGTGCAACTCCCTAACTTTGCCGTAAGGCTATTCGCCAACTTCGACCACGCCTTAAAGCCTGTCCTTATTGAGCTGGACACGAAAAGGAAGACCGATAGCAGCGAAGCACAAAGACAATTGCAATGGCAGCCTTTGTCGGCACAGGAGGCAGTATTGGCCTGTGCCAAAAGCATTTTTGAGAATGGAATCATAACATAAAATGGAAAAACTGATAGCGGCATTGGGTTTTGGCGGTATCCTCTCTGAGGCCAACATGGCGCAAGTCGCTGACCAGTTCCGTCTCCGGAAGCTCAAAGCAAACGAGCACTTCCAGGCCTTTCACACAGTCGCAAAGGAGATTGCCTTTGTGGAAAGCGGCCTGTTGCGGGTGTATGCAGCCGACCTTCATGGAAATGAAGTAACCAAATATTTCATCAGGGAAAAACAGTTTTTCGTAGATCTCGAAAGCTATTATACCGCACAGCCCGCTACAGATGCTTTCCAGGCAGTGGTGCCTTCGGAGCTGTATACCATACACAAAGCGACTATTGAAAAACTAAGCGCCCAAATACCTAACCTGTATATTTTTATTAAGACCCTAAGTGAAGCCGCCCTGCTGAACAAGATCAAGGATAACGACTTTTTGAATTTCGGCGATGCTAAAACCAAATATCTCGAATTTGTGAAACGCTATCCGGACCTGGCACAACAGGCGCCGCAACAATATATCGCATCTTATCTCAAAATCACCCCGCAGTCGCTGAGCCGGATAAGGAAAGAGCTCGTAAAAAAACGAGACCAATAACATATCGTTTTGTCCTGTAATAGCCCTTAAACATATAGATATTGGGGCTGACTTTAACGGCGCTTTAAATCCGGAAAGCCCGGCTACCTTTTGAGGCAGCCGGGCTTTGTGCAAGACATTGGGATGAAAGATTACTTTTTCAACGGTCCGAGGTGCTTATAGGTATTGATGAGCAAACCCGTAGGCGTAGTCTTGGAGTCTACAAAAGCAAGCTCCCGGGCGTCGATGCTATCCGTCAATAAGCGTTTGCCGCGGCCGAGCAATACGGGGTAGGTGATGAGCACTACTTCGTCGGCTAGTCCCTGCTCCAGCAGCACAGCGGTCAGTGTCGAGCTTCCCACCACGATCAGGTCGGGCCCTTCTGTCGACTTGAGGTTGCGGATCGCTGCTACTATGTCTCCGTCCAAATGCTGTACGGGTCCCCATGCCAGGCTGTCGGGCCTATGGGTCACAATATATTTTGTTGCGGCATTTATGGCATTGGCCATTGGGAAATCGCCGGCAGTAGGCCAGAAAGCACTAAAAATATCATAAGTATGGCGGGCAAGCAGCAGGTCAAAGCCAGGTCCGTATGCCTCAAAGAGCGTTGCCGCTCCGGCGGGGCTTCGATAAGGTGTTGTCCATGCGCCGTAGGTATAATCCCCGTCATGCTCTATCACGCCATCGAGGGAGATGTGTTCGAAAATCCTGATCTTTCTCATTTGCTTTTGTTTGTTTGATTATGAGCCAAAATTACGGAGGACAAGCTGTACCGATAACGTGCCATCGCGACAATATAAGGGTGTTTTTTGCCATTTGCGCCGATCCATCGGGTACGCGTGATATTCAGGCAGCAGATCTGCTCCTTTGTGTATAGGGTAGCCGAGCCTTCGCTCCGGGGAGAACCGGATCTATATTGCTACAGCAATGATATCACGGCCCAAAGACCGCCCAGTGAGATCAACAGCCATAGCACAACGCCCTGCAAGATAGGCCTAAGGCCGACGCTGCCCCATACCTTGCGGGATAATCCCGAACCGATCAGGAAAAGGGTTAAAGTCAGGCCTGCCTTGGAGAGCCCCACGATACGCGGCCCTATCGTCTGCATAAAGGGAAGATAGGTATTGAGGACAATGGCCAGCACAAAAAGCCCGATAAAATACGGTATCCTGAGCCGGGCCTCCTTCGTCTTGAACACGAGGGCACTGGCAAAGGCTATAGGAATGATCCAGAGCGCTCTCATGAGCTTTACCGTGGTTGCGATCTGTAAGGCTTCGGCGCCGAATTTACCGACCGCTCCTACCACCGAGCTGGTGTCTTGTATCGCAATCGCACTCCAGATGCCAAATTGAGCCTGTGAGAGGCCAAGCCAATGTCCGATCGCCGGGAACAGGAACAAGGCCAGGGAGTTCAATATGAATATAGTGCCCAGCGCAACGCTGATCTGTTTTTCTTCAGCCCCGATCACCGGGGAAATGGCTGCTATAGCGCTGCCTCCACATATGGCCGTACCTGCCGAGATAAGGAAAGAGGTCTTGCGATGGATCTTCAACAGCTTTCCAAAGAGGTAGCCGAGCAACAGCGTGCCGAAAATGGAGATCACGGTAAAGAGAAATCCTTCCTTTCCTACCCGTAGCGCAGTGTGAAGGTCCATACCAAATCCCAGTCCTACTACAGCGCATTGCAGCAGAATCCGGGTTGCCTTATGGTTGCTATGCGGGTAGGGATGGTCCATCAGCTGTGCCACGAGTATGCCCAGCAGCAAGGCGAGCGGGGGCGAGACGACTGGGAACAGGCAAAGGGCGGCTATGGACAGGAACAGGATCTTCCTAAAAGAAAACTTCCTGTCCGGGAAATGTTGGGCCTTGCCGGCCCATGGCAGCTTATGGTTCATTTTTTATAGTGCTGTTTCCCTGCAAAGATGAACCCTGTACCGGCGCCGGGGAAATCACTATCCATCATCCGCGATAACCTCCGGTTATCAGGATTGTATATGCCGGAAAAATAGCTCCCGGAGCCGGTTGACATCACCGTGCGGCGTGACCAGAAAAAAGCTGCGGTCTATATCGATCCCTTTTATGTCTATGATCTGCAACTCATTTTCCCGCAGCTCTCTAAGAATGGCATGTATGGACAGAAACGCAAAGGCATCGGAGTGTACGAGGTAAGACTTGATACTTTCTGTGCTTTGCAGCTCGAGCGCTATCGTCAGCGCCGAAGGATTGATCCCGTTTTTCCTTAAGGCCCTAAAGACAACATCGAGCGATCCGGAACCAGCTTCGCGCATGACGAAGGGCAGGGATTTCAGCTCTTCCGGCCTGATCACCGGCTTCTTTACAAAGGGATTTCCGGTCCTGCAGCACAATACCAGCTCATCTTTGGCGATACTTGTATAGGTAATGTGCTGTCGCCTGGATTCGCCTTCCACAATACCCATATCGATCTTGCCCTCGCCCAGCAGGTGCTCAACGGTCTCCGTATTGTTTACAGTCAATGTCACCTTCACTTCCGGGAACTTCTTCTTAAAAGACGCCAGGTACCGGGGAAGGTAATATTGCGCCACAGTCGTGCTGGCGCCGATCCGTAGCATACCCCCCACATCGTCGGACAATGCCGCCATTTCCAGGTCGATATCATCATAGATCCGGGACAGCCTTTCTACATGATCCGACAGCAGCCTGCCCGCCGGAGTAAGCCCGATGCGGGTACCATTACGGTCAAATAATCTCACTTTATAATGCGACTCGATCTCATGGATATGCTTGCTCACGGCGGGTTGGGAAATAAACAGCTCTTCGGCCGCCCGGGTAAAGCTGAGCCGCTGCGCCGCTACTTTAAATACCTTCAATCTGAAATCGAACATGATCCTGCTTCTATAATTTTCAGCTAATGTAGCCATTTAAAACCTGGTGCAGGCTACTTGCCGGAAACCGGTACTGCTCGGGGATTGGGGTCTGTTGCCTATTGCGGGCCGGAAGGAACAGCAGCAGGGGATATCCTGTTGCTGTCCTGCCTCAATTTCAGGGTTTTCATGGAATACAGCGGTTGCTCATTACCGCTAATTTTGTAGGTAACCAAACTAGGAACGATGAAAAAGAAACACCTCAGTACCCGGCTTAGCCTCAACAAAAAGACGATCACCACACTCAGTCCCGGCCAGTCGCTGCAGGCCATGGGTGGGAACGACAGCCGTCTTAACCCTTCAGTATGTCCCTGTATCCCGCCTACCGAGCCGGTGGGCTGTAGCAACGGCTGTCCTTCGATCGCTATCGATTGGTTGTCCAACTGCTGCGCGACGCATGTCTGCATTCCGGCGACGGAGCCGCAAGGCTGCAGTAATGGCTGCCCGGTTACAGCCTGATGGTATTAAAGCAAGAGCAGAAGCTGTTCCAAACTGATGTCTCAAGCCTGTTTACATGTCGACTGCGGTCCATGTGACGGGCTTGAGGCCTTTTGGGACGGCTTTTTTGCTTTACCTTTATCGGGAAAATATGTCCCAAAAGGATAGCAACATCCAGACGTTCCCATGGCCCGGCATAAGGGTATTCAGTAAGCAGGCAGGGCTATGGTAAATAAACGATATAATGACGGAGCTGACACTTATGATCCTGCTCGAACGGCCGCCTGCAGGCGTTGATTTTGGCTTGCAAAAAGGTTCGGGTAGCACCTACGAAACGGTTCAGAAGCAACGGTCCGAAGGGACTGACCTGCATTTCCGCTGTACGGTAAACATCAAGGGCAGCCCGGATAAAGATCCCGTACCCGATTATGCCGGCCCCTTTGTCCAGGGACCGAAAGGCGCAAGGTTTCTGTATATCGATATCGGCACCTATGCCGGGCAGACGGGTACGGAGTGGTCCCGGCGGCTGAAGATCCCCCTTACAGGTATCGGCTGGGAGCAGATCGCCGGCAAAGGGGCAATGGTAGAGACCCGTGTACCAGGAACGGGTAAGGATGGTGGCCCCAACTGCGCTACGGTAAAGCCTTTCCCGGGTTGGCGTTCCGGCGTCGCGGACAGCATCTGATCTTCCGGTTCATTATGAAAAAGATACCCACACGTCGTCTCAGTCCGGAGCAGCAGGAATCTGCCTTCGCGGAGCAGTTCCTCATCCGGGACATTCCGTCCCTGCTGAAGGGCGCCGATTTGGTGCAGGAGCTGCACCGGCACGACTTTTACTACCTGCTGGCGCTGCAGCAGGGCTCAGGTGAGCACAGTATTGACTTCAATACCTATCCCGTATCCGATCATTCTCTATTCATTATGCGCCCCGGCCAGGTGCATCGCCTGCGATTGCAGGCCGGCAGCACCGGTTATCTGGTACAGTTTGGAACGGGTTTTACTGCCGGTCGCGACAACGTGTGGCAGCAGGCTTTGCAGCATGCCTGCCGTTACCCATACTATAATGCGGGCAGGGAGCGTATGACACAGCTGCTGCATTTGCTCGATGCATTGGCGGCAGAGATAGGAGCGAAGCAAGAGCCTTATAAAGATGCCGTTGCGGCTTATGTTTATCTGTTCCTGGTAAGTGTACAACGGCTACAAGAGAGGCCGCCACATGCCACCGGCCTGTACCGGCAGGAGCAACTGGATGCTTTCCGCACCTTGCTGGAAGCCCATAGCCATGAGCAGAAGCTGGTGGCTTATTATGCGCAACAGCTGCATCTTTCGCCGTATCAGCTGAACGCCATTACCAAAGCATTGCTTAATAAAACCTGCTCAGAGATGATCGCCGATCAGGTACTACTGGAGGCACGTCGCTACCTGCTGGGTACGAAGAGCCAGGTGAAAGAAATCGCCGCCAGACTGGGCTTTGATGATGTTGCTTATTTCATCCGCTTTTTCAGGAAACATACGGGTATCTCGCCGGGAGCATTCCGGGACAAAAACCCGGGATAACTCCTGCAGAACCGTGCAATTGTCCTACCGGCCAGAAACGGCAGGCTTTAATTTTGCTAAAAAAAGATAGTATATGGCCACTACACGGCAACAACAAGACAGGAACAAATGGGACGAGCGTTACCGACAGCAGGATTTTGCTTACGGTAAAGCCCCCAACCATTTCTTTGCCTCCTGCTTAGAACAGCTGGCACCCGGATCGATACTGATGCCAGCCGATGGCGAAGGGCGTAACGGCGTCTATGCCGCTACCCGGGGTTGGAAGGTCCACTCGTTTGACCTGAGCAGCGAGGGACAAGCAAAAGCGCTGCAGCTCGCAGCGGAGAAAGGGGTGAGCATCGCTTACCAGGTAAGCGATGGGACCGACTTGGGTTGGGATGAAGCCTCCTTCGACGCCATAGGAGCAATCTATGCGCATGTGGCGCCGGAACAGATACCGGCTTTTTACCGGAGGCTGGACCGTTATCTCAAGCCGGGCGGAACGTTCATTTTCGAGGCCTTTGGTAAGGCGCACCTGCAATGGAAAGCGCTTGATCCCAGGGTAGGCGGCCCCGACGATATTGAGATGCTTTTTTCCGAAGACGATATGCAGACCCTCTTCAACCGGTATGAGATCATTCATTGTCGGGAAGAGGTGGTCCTGCTTGAAGAAGGCCTTTATCACAGGGGAAAGGGCTCTGTGCTCCGGTTTGCCGCCAGGAAGCCGCTGTAAGCGGGCAGACAGGGTAGCGTATGTTCATTATTCACTTCAATTAAACGTATCATTTCAATGAAGATCATTATTATTGGCGCCTCGGGCGTTATCGGCAGGCAGGTAACTGCTGCCCTGGAAAAGGAGCATGAAGTCATCAGGGTAGGCTCAAAAAGCGGTGATATCCTGGCCGACATCGGGATGCCGGACAGCATCCGGCGTATGTACGAGCAGGCAGGGAACTTCGATGCCTTGATCTGCGCGAGTGGCAACGCGCATTTCGGGCCGCTTAAGGAAATGACTGATAAGGAATTCAGGATCGGTATCGAAAGCAAGCTCATGGGTCAGGTGAACCTGGTACTGATGGGTCAGCATTACATTAATCACAAGGGCTCCTTCACCCTCACCTCCGGCATTCTCAGCGAGCAGCCGATCCTGTTGGGGGCCAACCCAGCCACCACTAACGGCGCCATTGAATCGTTTGTGCGCTCAGCTGCCGTAGAATTGGAGAACGGTGTACGTATCAATGCGGTGAGCCCCAACGTAGTCGAAGATTCACCACAATATTTTCCCTATTTCCCTGGCCAGATCCCCGTGACTATGAAACAGGTAGTTTATGGTTACCTGAGGAGCGTCCTGGGCGCCGGTACCGGCCAGGTGATCAAAGTGTATTAGGCCTTGATGCTGCATATAAAGGAAGAGGCCACCTCCTGTATTTGCTTCATGCAAACACAGGAGGTAGCCTCTTAAAATAGAACAATAAGCGCTAGGATTGCTTGCCGGGAAAGCGGTAAACCTTGCCGGACGGATCCACCTTTAGTATTTCCAGCTTACCCTTCTTGTCCCGTACCTGGACAAAATAGGCATCGGCATCATCAAATGTGCTTCCGTAAAGGAACATATCGGTATCATTATCATTATTGTCGTCGAAGAAGAGCACGGGAGCATTGCTACAGTTGGGATACCGCTTGGAAATCTCCTTTTGCGCCGCAGGGGGAATTTCATTAAAAGAAGCAGCGGCGGTCGTTCCGATCAGCTTGCCCTCAATATCATAGTAAGCATCCATAGTGCTGCCGTTGGCATTGGTAAAATGTACACGGTCGTAAAATGTCTCGCGTTTCCAGCCGATACCCGAAGTATTCTGAAAATCGCTTGCGAATTGCTGCTGCGCGTGCTCGCTCACGGCGCCGCCATTGAGCTGAATAAGACCGGCCTTATGATTGGCTTGTTTGCCGGAGCGGGTTTGTCCCCAGGTGAGCTGGGCGAAGCTGCTAAGGGCCAGCAGGATGATCAAACGTTTCATTTGAATAAAGATTAGAGGTTAGCAAATTTAAGGTAACTCAGTCACGATTCACTGGTAAATAATGCTGGCATGAAGTGAGCTGTTTTAACGTTTATCCTATCCAAAACCCGGTGTCGGGCAATGGATAGACTATTTGCAGGGCGGAACGTTTACCGGGAAACGACGATTGACAATTCATTTACATAATGATGGATGCTATGCCCTTGCAGCTAACAGCCGGGCATGCTGCGCGCGTTGGCAATGCGTTTCGTCAAAAGAGAGGTGGCGCTCGCGTTTTTATTTTTCCTGGCCGGATAGGGGCGGATGTTTTTCCTGCGCCAGGATATCGGCTACCTGTGCGGGCGCATGTTCGTTGGCCCAGGCTTCCAGGCCGACCAGGGCTGTGCCCAGGGCCTTACCTTTTTCAGATAAGCGGTAATAGACCTCGGGCGGAAAGTGGTGTCTTTCTTCACGCAGGATAAGACCATCGTCCTCCATTTGCCGGAGCTGCTCCAGCAATACCTTTTTCGACACTTTCGGGATCACACGCCACAGCTCGTTGGACCGGATGTCTGCATTATGAAAAAGATGGAACAGCACCACGGGCTTCCATTTTCCTGTGAGGGCCTTTAGCGCCACGTTAAGGCCGCAATATCTGAATTGTTGTTCCGTCATAAGGTTACCGATGGGTGACCGGGTTACCTGCAGGTGACCTTCTTGGCAGATCCGGCAGCGAGTAGCAATTTTGTGTAAAATTAAGCACAATGACGGTACAATTGCTTCGCAATGCCACCCAATGGCTTACCCTTGGTGGCAAGCATATCTTGATCGACCCTATGCTCGCGCCAAAAGGCGCTTATCCGGCATTCCCGGGTACGGGCAACGATACACCCAATCCGACGGCGGCGCTGCCCATCGATGATGCTGCGTTGGATGCCTTGCTACAGCAGACCGATGCCGTGCTGCTGACGCACTTGCACCTTGATCACTGGGACCGGGTGGCACAGGAACGGTTATGTAAGAATATCCCCGTCTTTTGCCAGCCCGGCGATGCCGATGCCATCGGGCAGGTAGGCTTTACCGATGTAAGGACGATCATTGACCGGCTGGACTGGGATGGAATAACCTTTTACCGTACGGGTGGCCGGCACGGAACGGGTGATATCGGAATCCGCATGGGTACCGTATCGGGCTATGTACTGGAGGGAGAAAGCCAGCGTATCTATATCGCAGGCGATACCATCTGGTGCGACGAAGTAAAGCTGGCGCTGGACCGTTACCAGCCGGCTATGGTAGTGGTGAATGGTGGCGGCGCGCGGTTTGATACAGGCGATCCTATTGTGATGGATACAAAAGACATCCTGGCGCTGTGCGACTATGCGCCGGCGGTAAAGGTATATGTGGTGCACCTGGAATCGGTGAACCATAGCCGGGAAGACCGGGCTGCCCTGAGGGCAGCACTGGAAAAAGCCGGGCTGGGAGCACGTTGTGGGGTGCCGGACGATGGCGAAGTGTTTATCCGTTAGGCTTATCACATGGTGTGACGTGTAAAACCTGACAAGGCCGGCGGGTTACGGACGCTTTCATCCTTTGTGAGCTTGTGCATTACTTAGCGCCCTTCGCGGTTTAAATAACCGAATTCCCAATGGGAAAAGTTTCAGTTTTCAGTGAAATAAGCCGCCCCCCGCATTCCTTCCTGTTACGGAAGCAATGCGGGTGCTGTTTCCATCCATTTGCGGATGAGCGCCGTCCTTTCCCGCAGAAACCTGGGGCCAAAGAAAAAGTTGGACCAATCATCGTAGCTGTCGTACTGAAAGCCGAGATAAAACGTCCAGAAGGCAAAACCGAGTGCGGGTATCGCTTGTATTTCCGCATCGGACAGCGGTTTTACCCGGCGATAGGCGGCTATGAATATAGCTAAAGCCTCCTGCGCCTCCGGTATCGTGAGCCGGCCGGCTGTCACTTCAAGGAAAAAGTGATTGAAGAAAGTGGCGATATCGTTGGCCAGCAAACCCTTTCCCGCAAAATCAAAATCAAAAAAAGTGATCGCACCTGCTGCGGTGAAATGAAAGTTCTTGGGCAGGAAATCGTAATGGCAATAGCCTTTGCTGAACGCTTCTGTGTTCATATCCGAGAGCTGCTGGTATACTTCGTCACCTGCCTGGTGCAGGTAGGCATAAGCACTTTCCAAACCTTTAAAGGCCGGTTCGATGCGTTGCAAGGGTTCGGCTATGGTGGTATCGGGCGTATAGGCGCTGCGGTGATGATCCAGTTCAATGCGCTCGCTTATCTGGTGTATCCGCGCCATTTCACGACCTACAGTTTCCAATTGCGTTTTGTCCATAGCCATGACCACTTCTCCCGGAGCCCAGGTAAATAGCACGCCGTAGCGGATGCCTTCGGCGGCCTGGAATGCTTGCAGGTAATGGCCTGCGCGGTCGGCAACAGGTTGTGCGACCCTTGCCCCGCCCGCAGCCAGGGCATTCAGCAATTGTACTTCCCCTCGTATTTCATCGGGCTTCCGGTGAGCGTCGCGATAGATCTTAAACAGGTATTGCGCCGCTTCGTTTCCAAAAACATAGGCATCGCTTACATTACGGATGAGCAGGCGGCAATGGGTATCCTTAAGGCCAAAAGCCTCTTGTAGCCGCAGGTTCAGCGCGCCGGAGGCCAGTGTGGAATATTGTGTCGGAAAAATATCCATGATCCGCAAAGCTATTTTATTTTGGCCTGGCCGGTAGCGCTTTCTTCAACGGCAACTACCGGCTGTGCTTTTAATTTGCTGACTATCCTGATATAGGAAACATGAGTCAAATTCGTCTTGATAACGGTTGCTGAGCCCGTCGAAGCACCATTTATAGCTGTCCTTTCGACGTGCTCAAGGACCAGAGATTATTTTGTTTCCTATATCGGGATAGTCAGTTTTAATTTTATGTTGCTCATCCTTTATAAGGTGCGTTTATCAGGGCGCCAGGCTTGAGGTAAACAGATGTTCTTCCGGCATCAATGATCACGTGAAACCTTTTTAGTATATCGCCGCCGAGCACGCTCATCTTCTGCCGGCCGATGGCGCCTTCAAAGAAGCCGGCCGGTACTTGCCCTAGCTGTTGTCTGCCGATCGTGAGCCCGGGTAGTATCGCCTTCTTTACCTTCAGCGTTTTTCCATAAGCATCGGTAAGCTTCTGCTCCGAGACGACTTTCAATGGTGGACCTATATTGCTTGTGGTTACAAAAGCATCGTCCAGGAGCAGGGCGCCCGAATACCCCGAATGAATAAGGAGCGCGTTGTGAAAAGACTGGCGGCCATTATAGAAATCCGCCTCCAGGAATAGCATGTCGCCTTGCCGGCGTAGCGCAAGCTTGTCGTAATCGTTGATCCCGGCGGGAAGCGTATCATAAAGAATAAGCACGCCTTTGTCGAAATCCAGCTCCACTACCTTACCGGCAAACAGATCCAAGCCGATCTTACCGTCGGTACCGGGGCCCGATTGCATATCTTCCCAAACCATGATGGAATCCCAATGCAGGCCGCCAATGCTGAGCCGGTTATTTTTGCTGTAACGTGCGCTGTTTGCCGGTCCGCTCCAGCTGGTAACATTATCATCCGATCCATCGAAGTGCAGGTTTTTTAGCCGGGATACCGCTTCCTCTGTAAGTGTCAGACCCGATGCTGCTGTGTGCAGCATTACCGCTATGCTGTCTTTGTCATTAACGACGGCCTGTAGTACCAGGTTGTTGTCATTCGTCAGCCTGAAGGGGATAATTTGCGGCCCCTGGCCCTGCGCCAGGCTATGGCCGCTTAGCAAAAGCAAGAGCAGAAACCGCATAAAAAGAGGATGCATCCGGAATTGTCGTTTAAGTGATGGTAACCTGGAAAACAGCTGCAAATATCGCATGTTCCGCCCTGGTAACATCATATGTATTTTCATTATGCATTGACCCGCTTCGTATGGGAATGGGGCTTATTGGTAGAAAAATGATGCGGGTAGCCGTTTATTTCTCCTAGCTTTGAAATACCAAGCCATGCCAGCAAACATGAAAACGATCGTCACACTCTTCCTGCTTCTTTTCACAGTGCCCTCCGCTATGGCGAAGCAGCTATACAGCAAAGCCTATGGCAATCCCAAAGATAAGCCGGTGATCTTTTTGCACGGCGGTCCCGGTGGCAATGCTACCTTATTTGAAGCGTCTACTGCTGCCCAACTTGCCGGCAGCGGCTTTTACGTGATCGTTTACGACAGAAGAGGGGAGGGCCGGTCGGCCGATCCCGCCGCTACATTTACCTACCAGGAAGCATTTAAAGACCTCAATAGTATTTACCACCAATATGGCCTCAGGCAGGCGGCGCTCATTGGGCATAGCTTCGGTGGCCTGGTGGCGACACTTTATACGCAGCAATACCCGGATAAAGTGAGCAAGCTTGTTCTGGCCGGTGCGCTCTTCTCCCAGCAGGAAACCTATGACGAGATCCAGCGCGTCGTAAAGAGCAAGGCCAGACATAACAGCGATACAGCCACGCTACTCCGTTTGACCGAAGTCGCGGCTATGGACCATCAGTCGGCGGCATATAGGAAAGGCTGCTACGACCTGGCGGGTAAGGCAGGCCTCTTCGATATGCCGCAACCGACGGAAGCATCGCGTACACTAAGACAGGCTTATGAAGCCGGTCCTTTTTTTAAGCAAAATATCCGGAACAGCAATGCGCCCATAATGTTTTTTAAAAATGAAATCCTCAGGAATATCGACACCAAGCCTTTATTAAAGGAAATAAAGCAGAAGGGCGTCCCGCTTTATGCCGTGTATGGTAAACAGGATGGCATCTTTTCCATCCGGCAGCTTTCAGATATGAAAGAGATTGTTGGTCCTGATGCATTCTGCCTTATCGATAACTGTTCTCATTATCTTTTCGTCGATCAGCAAAAGAACTTCCTCAGGTATATAAAAAGGTGGTTGCAATGACGTACGCCCTTAGCGATAACGTTCTGGCTTAAGCAGGGTTCAGGTCTTCCGGGCACAAAGAATAAACCGCTTGCTGACAATGTCGGCATAAGCATGTTGCGCAAACCAGTCGTCAAGCAGGTTACGGATCATTTCAAAGTCGAACAGATCGTAATCCGTAAAGAGATAAGGCATCGATCTGATATAAAAAATAAGCGCTTCCGTATCGAAAAAACGTGTATAGCCCGAATCTTCCTGCTGCTTCAGCAGCATTAAGGGAACCTGTTCATATGCTTTCATGGCGTAAGCCAGGTTCCAGTGCAGGAAGGTATCGTCGGCCTTTTGGCCGATCAGGTCCGCAATATTGCGATCACTTTCCCTATCTACCTGTTGGTTAATAAAATGGCCGCCCGGCCTTAGTATCCGCGCTACTTCGTCTATCGAGTAGCTTTCGTGCCGGTTGATCACCAGGTCAAAGAAATTGCTTTCAAAGGGCAGGTCATCATCTTCATATTCAGATACGAGCGTGGCGCCAAAGGTGGACAGGCGTTTAGCCGCCACCGCAACATTGGGCGTGTAACCTTCCGTGGCGTAGATCTGGCATTGTTCCTTATGTGGGAGCAGGCTAAGAAATTCGCCGCCGCCGGTGCCCATATCCAGCAGACGAATGCCTGGCCGTAGGTAAGGTAGTATTTCGTTATAGTAGTTCCAGGGGAGCGGGCGCTCTACCATCCTGCGCGTACGCTCCAGGTAGCTGAAATCCCATCCGGCCGCTTTTTCCTGCTGTTCCATATAGGTGTGCCTTTGTATTCTCGTAATTCCGATTGCCGTGCGGGGTAAAACCGATGAAATGACCTTGCCCGCGATGCCGTTTTGCAGAACAAATGTACCCTTTTGCAGACAAACCTCGCGATCTCATGTATTGTGCTGCGTTGCTGACAGTGTGCCGTTCTATTTTTGAGGGGAACAAACGACAATAACGCATGAGCTACATTGTGGAAACGAAAGACCTGAGCCACCAGTTCCGCCAGGGCGAAAAGGTATTGGACGCCGTGGCCCTACAGGTGCCTGCCGGCGCGATCTACGGTTTCCTGGGACCTAACGGCGCCGGCAAAACGACAACATTAAGACTATTGCTGGGCTTACTACGGAAGCAAACGGGACATATCAGTATTTCCGGGCAGGAAATGACAATGCGCCGGCATGGTTTGCTTCGCCATGTAGGCGCGCTGATCGAAAGCCCCTCTATCTATCACCACCTCAGCGCAGCCGAGAACCTGGAAGTATGGCGAAGACTCTATCGATGCCCCCGCTCCAGGATCGACGCTGCGCTTACCCTCACGGGCCTGGACCGTACCGGGAGCAAGAAGGCCGGCCGGTTTTCACTGGGTATGAAACAACGTCTGGGCATCGCTATCGCTTTGCTGCACGAGCCTGCGCTGCTGGTGCTGGATGAACCCACCAACGGACTGGATCCGGCCGGCATTGTGGAGATGCGCGCCTTGTTGCAACAGCTCAACCGGGAGCAGGGTACCACGATCCTGATCTCAAGCCATCTGCTTACAGAGATCGAAAAGCTGGTCACCCACATCGGGATCATCAACCAGGGAAAATTGCTGTACCAGGGTACGCTCGCGGCGCTTACCAGCGAAAGGGCACAGGCGGGCAGCCTGGTTATCGACTGCGGACACGACCTTAGAGCTGCTGCGGCTATGGAACGGCTCAGGCTCCCTTTTCGCTGGGAGAATGGGCAGCTTGTGCTGGATAAGCCCGGCCGGGACCAAATGCCGGCCCTATTCAGGGAGTTGACGGGCAGCGGCATCGGCATTTATGGTGTCCATACCCATAACAGTGACCTCGAAACCATCTTTATGAACCTCACACAAACCGGAGTATCATGATAACGACCTTCCTGAACAGCTTTAGCAGCGAATGGCTGAAACGCAAACGTACGGCCGGTGCCTGGCTGACCATCGCCGGCGGCTTCTTTATCCCGCTGATCATCCTTATCCAGCGGTTCTATTTTTCGGAACGCCTCGCCGGTGATAATGCTTCCTCCAAAATATGGGAGATGCTCTATTCACGTTGCTGGCAGGGGATGGCTTTTTTCCTGCTGCCTATGGGTGTCATTCTTGTTACTACCCTGGTGGGGCAGGTGGAATACCGTAATCAGACCTGGAAGCAGTTGCACGCCACGCCACAATCGCCCACGACCATTTTTTTTGCCAAGCTGGCCGTGATCCTGGTGATGCTGCTCCAATTCTTTATTCTGTTCAACGTTGGTATCTATCTCACGGGCGTGCTCCCGGCCTTGTTCATTAAGCGGGTTCCCTTCCCGGCAGAGGCCTTTCCCTGGGGCAAATTCATGTTGGGCAATAGTAAATTCCTGCTGACCTGCCTGCCGGTACTCGCTCTGCAATTCCTGCTAAGCCTGCAATTCCGCAATTTTATGGTCCCCATCGGCGTAGGGCTTGGCCTCTATATCCTGTCTATGATGGTGATGCAATGGCAATATGCCTATATTGTGCCGTA
Organism: Taibaiella koreensis; assembly: GCF_003545715.1. Taxonomy (GTDB): domain Bacteria; phylum Bacteroidota; class Bacteroidia; order Chitinophagales; family Chitinophagaceae; genus Taibaiella; species Taibaiella koreensis. The sequence goes on along the minus strand of NZ_QVNU01000004.1, from coordinate 65,482 downwards.
CATTTATAGCGCCGCAGCTTTTATGAAAACCGGATCCAACACCAATATCTATGCCTGGGCATTTGGCTATTTTGCCTTGTTCGGCACCGGAAGCTATCTTTTGTTTCTCTTTAAAAAGGAAAGGAGCTGATATGCGTAGATCTGTCATCGTTTTGCTGCACACCTGTTACTGGCTCCTGTACCTGCTGTTGATCACGACCATTCTGCTGGCTTTGCCCAAGACCCGTCCACCGCTGGAGCACCTGGCACAGGTCTTGTTCTTTTCTCCATTTGCGGCATTTGCGCTCTTGCCCGGTGTGCTGGGGTTCTATTCTTATTACCTGGTACTGTTTGATCGCTGGTTAATGCGGAAACGTTTGCTGGCCTGCGTTGTCTGGGGCATCTTGTTTGCCCTGGTGGCCGGTGGTATCGCAACCTTTTTGCTGAGCTTCCCGCTCAATGCCCTGGGACAACTGCGTTTTCCGCAAAGCTTTTTTATGGGGATATTCCTGTGCATGCTGGCGGGTATCCATGGGATCATCGGCCTGGTGTTGAAAGGGTTCATCCGATGGTATGGCGATATACGGATCAAGGAAGAGCTGCAGCGGCGTCATCATGAGACAGAGTTGGCATTGATCAAATCGCAGATCAATCCTCATTTTTTGTTCAACACCATTAATAATATCGATGTATTGATTGGCAAAGACCCGGTAAAAGCATCGCTTTTTCTCAATCAGCTATCCGGTATTATGCGTTATATGCTGTACGAGACACGCACGGAGAAGGTCCCGCTTGCCAAAGAGCTCGACTATATCGAAGCTTACCTGGATCTGCAGCGTATACGTTCGGCAAACAGGGACTTTGTCCAATATAACCTGCAAGGAGACCCCGGCAATCATATGATCGCGCCCATGCTGCTGATCGCTTATATTGAGAATGCCTTTAAACATGCCGCCGGCAAAAGAGAAGGGCCGGCAGTGCAGATCTCGGTCGGGATATCAGCAGAGCGTATCGAATTCCGGTGCGACAACTATTACCAGCGCAATGGGGTCAGGGATGAGGTTTATAGCGGTTTGGGTAACGAATTGCTGCAGCGCCGGCTGGAGCTGCTGTATCCCGGAAGGCACCGGTTAAGCTTATCAGACCAATCGGATCTTTATTCTGTACAACTTATTCTGGACAACCATGAAGATTAATTGCATCATTATTGAAGATGAGCCGCTGGCTCAGGACCGGATCAAAGATTACCTGCAGAAGCTGCCCTGGCTGCAGCTCACGGCTGTATTCGACAATGGTATCGATGCCTTGATCTACCTGCACACCCACGTTCCCGATCTGATCTTTCTGGATATCAATATCGGGGAACTATCCGGTATCCAGCTGCTGGAATCGGTTAACCGCAGCGCGGTCATCATTACTACTGCATATCATCAGTACGCGTTGAAGGGCTATGAGTTGAATGTACGCGACTACCTGCTGAAGCCCTATACTTTTGACCGTTTTCTACAAGCTGTGGACAAGGTAAAGCAGCAATTGGAGCGCAAAGATCCTGCGCCCCGCAACTATATCTTTATCAAGACGGAATACCGCCTGGAAAAGCTTCTGCTCAGTGATGTACTATTCATCGAAGGGCGCAGGGATTATCGTATGATCCATACCCAGCATAAAAAGATCATGACCTTGCAGACCTTCAGGGAGCTGGAAGCAGAGATACCGCAAAATGTCGTATGCCGGGTACACAAATCGTATATGGTCGCCATCGATAAGATCGATACTATTGAGCGCGACGGTATCCGCATCGGGGATCGTATGATCCCGGTATCAGATACTTACCGCAAGCATTTTTACCAATTGGTTACCGCTGGTAAATAGCCGTTGCCCGGTAGTATTTGTATACAGATATGGTGTAGCTTTGGTCAAACCTTACTGATAACAATATGAAAAGCATTTGTCTACTCCCTGCACTATTACTCTTTACTTTTTCTGCGCGCAGCCAAAGCATACGCACCGGGAGCTATGATGAGCTGGATATTGCCTACAACCCGGCGACACAAATGATCACCGGATATTTTGAGAGCGCTACCGGCTACGACGAGGGTACCGATCATCCCAAATTCTCCTGCGCTTTTTATCTGGAAGGAAAAGTAACGGGTGGAAAAGCCAAGATCAGAACTTATTATCCGGCACAGCCCCTGGATGATGTGATCGACGGAACACTTGAAACAGGCGGCGACAAAACGATCAAAGTGCACCTGGCTGAGGAGCATGGCGGTTGTTGGAATGTACAGCACTTTGCCGATGAGGAGCCGGCCGTTTTTACCTTCGACGAAGCGCAACCCTGGATAGAGATCCGTTATGTAAAAAATACCAAAGCTTATTTCCACGATAAGCCATCGGCTACGACAACCAGGAAGGCTTTCGTGGTAAAGGGCGATGTGGTGCGGATCAGCAAGGTCCAGGATGGCTTTGCCCTCTGCTCTTATAACGGCGGGAAGCAGGTGACCACGGGATGGTTATCCCTGCAGGATCTCAATAAACCAGGTGGCCGATAATAAGGTGCTTTTTACTATCATCGACTATGCCTGTAACTTTTTGTGAAAAAATCAATAGGCTTTCATAAGATACACACGAATTGTTTTGAAATCTTCGTCACAAGCGTGTACTTCCACTCTTTCGCCATTAAATACATCTTGCGATATCAGGTAGGCTTGTTTTTCGAATTGACGTTTCGTGTCCTCATCTTGTTCCAAGTCTTGTTTAAGGACCATACGGAACTGATACGTATAGCCATCTTTAGATAATTGAACTGTCTTTTTCGCGCCATTATTATTGATCCCACGCTGTACTAAATAATTTCCCAGCTTATCAGCTTCATCCTTGGTAACGGCCGACGTATAATAAAGATCAAGGTTCCCAAATTGAATTTTCTTTCCGTAATCACTGCATCCTGAAGAAAGAAATATTGAGATGACCAGCCAGAATAAAATAACATATTTTCTCATGATTATAATAGGGTTTATTATATTGGAAATGACGAAGCTGAAAGATAATTCCCGGTGGGCAGAATAAAGCTGCCAGCTTACTTCCCTTTTCCCAGCAGGCCGAAGCTGATGCCGCCAATGGCGAGTATTTCGTTGGGCTTGGTATAAACCCTGGTATTACCGTCAAACTGAGAGCCGAAGCTCAGTCGCAGGGTAATATTGTCCTGCAGGGTATAGCTGAAATTGGCCGCCCAGGAATAGGTCCAGTGTGAGCTTTGGGTCAGGGGTATTTCGGAAGCATGGCGGAACACGCCTTCCAGCCCTATATTCCAGTCGTTGCGATTGAACTGCGCCTTGGCGCCGAAGTCCAGGTAATTGCCGGGATCTACCCTATGCTCGTTCCAGATATACCTTAAGATACCCAGGAAGTCCAGCGACTGCACCAGCTTCAGGTCTTTGTCGTTGCTGAGGTCGAGCCGGTAAGAGGGCGTGATCCAGATGCCCGTCTTCGCGTAGACCGCATTATCCCAGTTATTGTTTTGCAGCACGATGACGCCGGAATAAGCGGCTTCCAGGATAAAACCTTCGCGGGCAAAGGGTGTCCGGCGTTTGTTGATACGGTCCAGTGCCACCGCCTTCATGGAGTCGAGTGCGGGTTCTTCTGTGGCCAGCCAGCTTTGTAAAGCGGCAGTGTCCTTCAAGGCCGCAACCTTCCCCTTCAGGGAGAGCAGATCGTTTTGCAGGCCGGCTTTCATTGCGTCAGGAATGTCTTTTCGCTCTGCAGTATGTGCCGCTGCCATGTCAAAGGCCCGTTGTACATCTTCATAGGTGAACGATGGACTATTGAGCAGATTATCGACCAGGCTAAGTGCTAATTGTTTGGTTTCGGCCGTAGCCCAGGCGTGCAGATCTTCTGTCGTTCTTTTGTTTACAGTTCCCGGCAGCAACGTTACCCTCAACCCATATCCCAGGCCGGTACCTTTGTTCAAGTCGCCGAATTTTACCGTATCGGTGCTGGAGGTAGCAAGGGAAATGGCAAAATTCTTTTTGATTGCAGGCAGGATATCGGTGGAAAAATAATCGTTGGCGATGAAAGAATATTGATTGCCGGCTGCTTTCTTATTCCAGTTGAACGGGTTTACCTCCAGTGCGAAATTGGGTTGCAGCACCCCATTCACCGCGGCGGACTGCAGGCTGGCGGCGAAATCGCGTGGTGTAGACGGCCGCTGGATATTGGTGGGCTGAACACCCAGCAGGATATAAGCAGGGCTGGCGGTGAGCTCCAGCGGCTTCAGGTCGGGCTCCTGCGCTTGTGTGCTGAGGCTCAAGCATAACAGGCAGGCAGCAAACAGGTAGTATTTTCTCATGCTTGTTCTGCTTTAAGCGCAATGGTGAAGAAGAAACGGGAATTGGCCGTAGGCGTCTTTTTATCGTCTAATTGGTATTCCTGCAGCAAGTCATTGCCGGCATCGACGATCAGCGAACAGCTCACGGGGATCTTTGATCCATCGTCGTCGCTCTCGCCCGTTTTGATCTTGCTTACATTTACCTCCACGCTGAGCGTAGCGCCATAAAGCTTGTTGGCGTAGTCGAGCGGGTGGTCGCTGAAGGTAACATCGGCGATCTCGATCTGCAGGCAATTGATCACGGAGTGTCCGGCGATGCTGATCACCGTATTGTCGGGCACCACGTTGGCCGTAAGGTAAAGCTTGGTGTTCTGGTATTTTACGGGCAGGATAAGGGTATCCTTAAGGTTGAATTTAGCCATAGGGTAGCGTTTAGCATTGTGATGCTTCAGGTATTGGTCATGCAAAGCTACAATCTCCCTTTATTTATGCAAGACCATTTTTGTACCCCCTGTGTTATCAAATCGCTACACCGGCCGGGCGCCCTAGCGTATCAGCATTACGTCTCCCTTTTTCCTCACTTCACCCAGCAAAGGATGCTTATAGCTGAGGTAATAAAAATAGGTACCCACATCGGCGTTCTGTCCGTTCCATCCTTCACCGGGGACTTTACTGAGAAAAACCCTTCTGCCCCAGCGATCGTAAACAGACAACTGGTAACTTTTTACATCGGGGCAGTTGAACGTTACCTGGAACAGGTCGTTGTTGCCGTCGCTATTGGGGGAAAAGGCATTGGGTATATAGCTACGGCACTGGCAGCCTTTAATGTCGATATACACGCTATCGCTGAAACGGCCGCATATATTGTCGGTGACAACACTGTATCGTCCGGCCTGGTCTATATCGATGGCATCGTCTGTGGCTCCGGTATTCCAGCGGAACGTACCCGCCGGGTTGGCTTCGGCCTTAAGCCGGAAAGGTTCGTCGCTGCAAAAGCTGGTATCGCGCGGTCTTATTTGTAAATAAGGGTCTATGCCGGTCACATAAAGACTATCTGCTTTGGTACAGCCATCTTTGGTTACGCGTAGGGTATAGTTTCCGGGCCTTGAAGCGGGGAAAGATGACGCGGTGCTTCCGTTTTGCCAGCGGTAGCTTGAACCGGCAGGTGCAAGGGGCTGTATCAGGAAGGAATCGCCGGGGCAAATAAGGGTATCTGGGCCTATTTCCATGTCGAAATTGACGAAGCGTACTTTGAAGGAGTCGATATAATGATGGCAAAAGCTGCTGGAATAAGCCCAATACACCCCATCCTGGTTTATGTTGATACTCTGGGTGGCTGCGCCCGTACTCCAGGAATAATAAGTAGCTGGCGGCAGGGTAAGCTGGGCCTGGTCGCGGAAACAGATCGATGTGTCTTTAACGACCCGGACCAGCGTATCCGGATTCCCGGGCAGGCGAAACGGTTTACCCAGGCGTATAAATTTGTACTGGGGATTAGGCATGCTTGGAGGTTGTTGTAGCGCTACCGGGTTGAAGAGGCAAGCCGCACCCGCATTATTGGGCGCCTCAATGGCCGCCAGGTAAGGTTGCGACATAGCGGGAAGGAGCGGCACCAGGTACAGTTTTCCATCCACCGCTGGTTGTATGTCGAAATAGGCATTCGTATCGATCACCCTGGCAGAATTGGCAACAGCTGTATAATCGGGCAACAGGCTGATATCGCATTGTACCAGCTTGAAAAGCGGCCCTATGTTGCCGAAATATAATTTTGAATCATCAGGGGATATCGCCATAGGCCAGGTAAATGACAAATTAGGAGAAGTAATACCCACGGCCGGCGCAACAATGCCAGTCGATTGATCGAAATCGGATACATATAAAGTTCCTGCCGGAGCATACAGTCGTTTCCCATCATTTGAAAATATGGGTGCAATAGTTCCGCCTGAGATGGGGGAGGATACCGGGGTTGTGTGCACGCCAGCGGCATCTACTTTAAACGTAAGGTAAGTCGCAGCCGAAGTCCACTTGGTTACCAATACCCAGTAGCTGTTACAATCGGGGCCCATGGTAAAGGTGATGCTTTCCGCTAAGGAATCGGCCAGGAATATATTCTTTTGTGTAGGCACTACATCTCCCATACCGCCGTTCAGGCGCATGTCTATTACCGAATACCATAAGCTGGGTGGACCATCCTCAACGGCACCCATCGAAAACGAGTAATAGATGCTGGTATCGGTGATCGAACGGAGCGCCAGCGTACCCCCTTCGCTTGATCCCTGAGGAACGCCGTTGATCAGGGGACCATTGCCCAGCAGGCCGATACTATTGGGCATTACATTGCCGTTGCGGTCCCAGATGCGGCTGCCCAGCGAATAGAAAAGCAAATGTCCCGAAGCATCCGAAACGGTAGTACAGCCTTCGAATGCATTCATATTGTGCGGGAAAAAGCTGGGCGGTTGGGTATTGAAATTGATTCCTACATGCTGGCCGAAACACCAGATGCTATTTTCCAGCTGGGCGGAGACGGGATGATAGCAGCAGCAGCAAAACAGCATTAGCGCCCAAAAAGCAGGAATAAATTTTGGCATGATGACGGGACAGTTTTATTGGTGTCCTAAAGATAATATATCAGGCGCAATTTATCATGAATTATATAATGAATGAGTAAATTTCGCAACATAATAAAAGAAAGCCCGCGGCAGAAGCCGCAGGCGTATAAACAAAAAGAAGAAGACTTATTTTTTTACCAGTCGCGTGTAGGCGCTGAAGCGATCGCCGGTAAGACGGAGCCAGTACACACCTGCCGGCAAGGCTGCAATATTGACCTGTACAGGCCCGCTGCTATTAAACGCTTGTTGTTGTAGTCGACGTCCCTGTGCATCGGCTATCGTAAGGGTAAGTATGCCGGATAGCTTTATACCGGGGTCCAGGGTTACCAGGTCGGTGGCCGGATTGGGATAAACTTTTAATGTCTGTATGTTGCCTGCTGTTGTATCGATACCTGTTCCCTGATTTTCGTAACGGAATACGGCCGAAGTATCGCTGCAACCGGCAGCGGTAGTCACTACCACAAAGTAATTACCATTTTGTGTTGGTGTAAGCTGGGCGCTTGGTGTACCAGGGAGGGCGGTATTGTTGTAGAACCATTGGTAACGGGCGTATACGTTATCAACCCGCAGTACACTGCCTTGAAGGCTGATCACCGGCACCGGAACGCTTTGCATGCTGATGCGGATCGTATCGCTGACAGTGCAGGCTCCGTATTGTCCGCTGATCCAGTAAGTACCGGCGGTACCGGTGCTGAAGGTCGCAGCATGGCTGCCATCGGACCAAAGCACATTGCTGAGTGTAGCAGGGGCCTGAAGGGTATAGGTACCGCCGGGACAGATCGCTGTATCCACACCCAAAAGTGCCGTGCCCGATGCTTCGGGTACAAAGTAGAAGGTAGCGGATACGGTATCGTTGGCGGCAACCTGGTTGGGCAATTTGCTGATCCAGGCTTTAAGGGTGATGGCACCACCAGCTGCAGGCGGTGTGAAGTTGTCGATGAGTGTAATGGTTGTTGCAGTACCCGGAGCCAGCATATTGTAGTCGGCAGCGGCGCCGGAACGACCGTCGCTGCTGCTCCAGCGCAGTTCCAGCGGGAACACGGGCATGGCGCCGGTATTGCTCATCGTCACCTTAATGTCTTTGGGTGCCATGGACAGGCAAGCGCCGGTAGCACCGGCTGCAGAGATAGTGTCCAGTTGGACGGACGTGCTACGGTTGCTGATCACGATATCGCTCACTGCCCAGAAATTCTTCAACCCATCGTTGGTATTGGGTGCAATATAGCTGAACCTAAGGCGGGCATTGGTAACACCGGCCAGTGTGCTGATATCGATTGCCCGCTTGTGTGTGGGAAATATAGCGGAGGCCACACCGTCGCCGGCGTCCATACCAGTGCTTTCATACAGGGTTACCCAGGCGGTGCCGTTGAATCCCTCCACACGGGTCTTGCTCAGGCCATCGGGATGTGTGTAGAAGGCTTCGTTCCAATCCAGCGACAGGAGACTTACGCCGGCCAGGTTGAGGCTGCGTGTCTCGATCATGGCGCTGTCGGTATGGTGCTGAGACAGCACGTCTTCATAATAGTAAGCATCGTATATCGCAAACTTACCGGGAAACCATTGCGCGGCTTCCAGCCCGTTATTGGCTTCATTCACATTGGTGAAGAACCATTTCCTTGGGGGCGTAGCGCTGCTCTTGTCGGTATTGGTATAGCCGGTATAGCTGAGGCTATCGATGGGATGGCAAAAGTGCTCTTCGAACAGGCGGTGGAAAGATTGGTCCAGGTCCACATCCAGTACTGTGCCATCTGCACCTACGGCTACGGCTTTACGTTCGGCGGTCATTTGGACATCGTACAGCTTCTGGCTTAGCAATGTGGGTATCGCCGACCAGGTGAGCCCGCCATCGGCTGTATACAGCAAGGCACCCGCAGCACCGGTGATCATGCCATGCAGCGCATCGTAGAAATGGACGCCCTGCAGCCCGGTGGCTGTCGTAGGTATCGTAGTCCAGGTAAGGCCCTGGTCGGTGCTGCGCATGATATTACTATTGGCTACAGCCACGGCTACGGTTGAAGTGCCTGCCACTGCTACGGAATAAGCGGTGCCGGGTGTTGTAGCGGCTACCCAGGTAGCACCGTCATCGGTAGTACGAAAGGCCTTATTATTGGTAGCGACCGCAAGGCCGGTACCATTGCTGAAAAAGGCCATATCGTATACTGTAGAGGTAGCGATAGTAGAGGGCGTTACATTAGCCCAGGTACTGCCGCCGTCGGTCGTCTTCTTAATAAAGCGCCCGCCGCCGCTGACGCCGATCTGGCTGCCGGCGATAAAGCCCGTGAGCGCATCCCGGAAATACACGCATTGAATGCTGCCATTGGTAAGGCCGGTTGCTGCCGGAAGAATAGCGGACCAGGAGGCGCCGCCGTCTATCGTCTTATAAAAGGCATCGGAAGGACCGCTGATAAAGCCTGTGCTGGCATTCGGAAAGGAGATATTCCGGAAGTCGGCGTTGTTGTTCAGCGGCAAGGGTAGCCAGTCGTTGCAGCTGTCGTTGTATTTCATGACGGCGCCGCTATTGCCCACAGCGATAAATTCATGTGCGGCGATCCGTTTCATCTTCCACAGGTGTTCCTGTGGTCCGAGGTTGTTGTGCCTGTTCGTCTGGGCCATGATGCCAAAAGGCAATCCCATGGCCATTCCTGCCAGTAATACTTTACGCATATTGTTTTATTGATTTCGGGCGCAAAGTTCCGGCAAGCCTTGCAGAGCTCTGTCAGGCTTCGGTCATACTTATGTCATTTATCTGTCATAAGCTGATATCGATCAATGAAAAAGAAAGACAGGCAGCAGATCAACTGCTCCAGTGTATAGCTTGGTGCCATGATCTTATTTTTTGAGATAACTGGCTTTTGATTGCTGCAAGAGCATCGTCATAAGATGGCCTTCCTGCGCGTGAAAACACCTGTATTTTTTTCATAACAAAATTTTACCACCACAGCCATGCCGCTTCCCTGGCGGCTTTGTCATACATTTTTTACAAAAGTATTTCCCGGTTTTTATAGCATACCCGCTACCCGCGCAGTACTTTTGCGCCCTGTTAAAAAAATGATGATGACCAGAAAGAGCTACATTTTAAGTTTATTGTTCTCATTAAGCACAGGCTGGCTGTTTGCCCAGAATGGCGCAATTAAAGGCTTTGTAAGCACTGCCGACGGCAAGCCCGCAGAATGGGTGACGATAAGCCTGCAAGGCAGTGACAAAGCAGCTATGACCGGTAAGCGCGGACAATACCAATTGCGGAATATCGCGCCGGGTACCTATACGATTACAGCCTCTTCAGTTGGCCTGGAAGGTCAGGAGCAATCGGTGACCATCGAACAAGACGAAACAGTAACCGTCGACTTTCAATTGAAAGAAAGCGCAGCGCAGCTGCAGGAAGTGGTGATCCCCGTGAGGCAGGGCGATAAAGTGAATACCATTGTCGCGAAAATGCCGCTGAAAAACCTCGAAAATGCACAGGTATACAATAGTGTATCTACGGAGACCATAAAGCAACAGGGTCTTACCAGCTATGACGATGCCCTGCGCAATGTACCCGGCATTACCCGCACCTGGGAATCTACAGGCAGGGCAGGGGATGGCGCCTCTTATTTTGCGCTGCGCGGCTTCGACGCCCAGCCCCTGCTCATCAACGGTCTTCCCGGCCTTACCAGTGGCAACCTGGACCTGGCCAATGTAGAAGAGATACAGGTGATCAAAGGGCCTTCGGCTTCTTTGTTTGGTGGCGCTACCTATAGTTACGGTGGTATGATCAATACCGTTACCAAAAAACCTTATTCCGGGTTCGGCGGCGAGCTCGGCTATACCGTCGGTAGCTTCGGCCTTAACCGCATTACCGGCGATGTGAATATACCGCTGAGCAAAATAGAAAAGATCGCACTCCGTATCAACACCGCCTATCATACCGAAAACAGCTTCCAGGATGCCGGCTACCGCAAAGCCTTCTTCTTTGCGCCCACGCTGAGCTATACCGTAAATGACCGGCTTTCCTTCCTGGTAATGGCAGTGGCGCCTGTCTTTTTTCATTCCGACCGCCAGAGCCCATTGCCGTTCCATAATGTAAAGGAGCTGAGCCTTAACCCGGACCGCTCTTTCATGAGCAACGATCTCAGTATGAAGAATCCGAGATTTAACCTGCAGGCGCAAATGTTCTACAAGCTGTCGGAGCACTGGACCTCGCAGACGGTTGTTTCAAGAGGTACCATCAAATCAAATGGCTACTATACCTATATCTGGGACGATGCGCCCGGCGACAACTATTTCGATCAGTATTTCCGCAAAGAGATACAGACCACGACTACGACCGATTTTCAGCAAAACTTCAATGGCGACTTCCGTATCGGTAAGCTGCGCAATCGCGTCCTGGTAGGCCTGGACTTCTTTAACCGCAACATTATCGCTAACAGCACCGGCTCAGCCAATGTGCGGCATGTTACGCCACAGGCAGGGGAAGTGCCCTATATAGATCCCGCTAGTGGCGATACCACTGCTCCTGTTTACTTATCGCAAGCCCTGGTCGATAACCTGCTGCGTACCACAGACGGCGCCCGGAGCGATGTGAGCAACAGCTCCTACAGCGCTTATGTATCCGATGTGCTCAATATCACACCTGGTCTTTCTGTGATGGCCGGCGTACGTGCCGATTATTTTGTATCCAAAGGGGAGAAAGGTGACGACAACGATAATTTTAACCAGTTCGCTGTGTCGCCTAAGTTCGGCATCGTGTACCAGCCGGTGCTGGAACAGGTGTCACTCTTTGCCAATTACATGAATGCCTTCGTCAATGTAGCGCCCGGCCAGGTGGCCGATGCCGACGGCAGCAACCCGAGGATAAAATCGTTTGCGCCCGAGCATGCCAACCAATGGGAAGTGGGCGCCAAGACCAACTTGTTTTCCGATCGCTTGCAGCTGACTGTCTCTTATTACGATATCCGTGTCGGTAACCGGGTATATCCCGATCCGGCTAATCCCAACAACTCGCTGCAGGGCGGTAAGGTGGGTAGCAAGGGCTTCGAAGTGGATCTTGCCGCACATCCTATGCCCGGCCTCAGCATCCTTGCCGGGTACAGCCACAACAGAACGCAGGTGCTGGCCGGCAATGCCAACGATTTCTACAATGAACCGGGAAGAGCACCCGGCGGACAAGGCCCTCAGGACCTGGCTAACTTGTGGATCAACTACCGGCCCGCCAATGGCTTGCTGAAGCATTTTTCACTGGGCGTGGGCGGCAATTATGCCGGGGAATATAAAGTGATCGACAACAGCGTTACCGGTGTTTTCGTTTTGCCATCCTATGTGCTGCTTAATGCCACACTGGCTTACCAGGCATCGCATTATCGCATCGGCTTTACGCTCAACAATATCACCAATAAGGAATACTATATCGGGTACTGGTCGGTAAATCCGCAACGGCCACGCAATTTCACACTGAACCTGGCTTATACCTTCTGATCACTTCTCTTTGAGGAGCACATGCTAAGAGGCTGTCTCCTATGTTTGCGTTGTCAAATGTAGGAGACAGCCTCTTTTTACAGAATCAGGGTGCCCGATGTCCCTATCTTTTGATGAATTTTTTCTGATAGTCAAGGTCAGGCTTTTGTATAAATGCGTTATATCATTATCGCTCCTCGGCGATAAACTTCTGACAGAAGTCCTTTATTTGATCTCTTACGCTTCTGAATTGCTGTTGTATCTCTTCTTCTGTACCACTAGCTTTTGCGGGATCAGGAAAGTTGTAATGAAACCTCTTCGCTCGGGAAGGAAAGAAAGGGCACTGCTCTTTAGCATGGTCACATACCGTGATCACAAAATCGAAAGCAATATTTCTGTACTCATCAATGTTGTTGGATGTATGATGAGAGATGTCAATACCATCTTCACGCATTATTTCAATAGCCATAGGATTAACGCCATGCGTTTCTACTCCTGCACTGTATACATCCCATCTTTCTTCAGCGAAGTGTCGTAAATAGCCTTCAGCCATTTGGCTGCGACAACTATTGCCGGTACAGAGCACCAATATCTTTTTCATACAAACAACCAGATTATATTAATGATGCAAAACTTTGGATCGAAGCCAAATATCAATTGTAGTACAATAACCGATGTCGTAATAATGACCGGCTTTTTATACCGGGTCAGGAGCGCTTTCATCAGGAGCAGCATCCACTACCGGGCGTACAGGATGAAGGAGCGCTACCTAATTCCGATAACGGGACTTTGGTCTTTTGGTCTGATGGAATACCGCACTTATCCTGGGCAAGACAAGCAGTTGCTTTACTGGTAAGCACAAAAACACCAACATTAAATTGCAAGTCATATTTACCGATGGTTTCTCGCTGGTATTCTACTTCTATGCTTAGATCATCAGTAAGGCCAAGCTTTTCTTCAGACAGTTTGATTATGTTTAGTAGTTTCTCCGGTTTAAGACGATGATCGTAATCGTTGGCATCCCAAAGCTGGAAGTTTATCACACGTTCGTTTCTTAACGCCCCGCCGCAATCGATGAAACGTTTCTCAATGATCCCCACCTCTGTAACATGGAAGTGTTCTGGCACATAAGTTCCATTTTCCAATTTGAACGCTACGTTACTGAGCGTTGGAAGTGCATTCTTAATTTCTGATAGCAACATGATTCTTATTTAATGTTATATTGCAATATTGCGATTAATTAAAGCAAAAAAAATGCTCAGCAGCATTTTTCGAATGTGACATGATCTGTAAAGAAAATATTCAGATCGCTTTTTATTTTCGACCACACTTTTTCATCGATACAATAGCAGACGCTGGTACCTTCTATGTTCCCCTTTATGATCCCAATGCTCTTTAATTCTTTCAAGTGCTGGGAAATCGTTGCTTGCGCCAAACCAAGCTCATCCACCAGATCATTACAAATACAAGCTTGCTGCCGGATGATATGTTGCAGTATAGCAATACGGGCAGGATGTCCTAATGCTTTCAATATGGAAGCAAGTTCATTTTGCGCATCAGTAAACATTTCTGTCTTGGTCAGTCCCATCTGGTCTTCTTTATATCGCAATATTACGATTAAACAATTAACTACCAAAATTTTTATCTTCTGCCAGCCTTGAGGCCACTTCATTTCGCATTGAACCTGGCTTATACATTCTGAGGACTAGCAGCTTCTTCATGAGCGGTCACTTTAGGTTTGATGGTCATGCCAAGCGTTAAGGGAATGATGAGGAACAATTGGAAGATGTTGAATAGGGTCAATATAGGATCAAACTCAAAGTTAAGATCAAGCACAGGAGAGAGCGCACCGTCGATTAAATAAGCCAGAAGAAGGCACAGCATGGTTGCGATCATTGTCGCTTTTCTGAAGGCAATGCCAACTATTTTATGCAAAACGGTAGTGAATACGATAGCAACAAAGAATGAATTGATGATCGCATATAAGATCATGGAATTACCCGATATGCCTATTAAAGGGCCGATTACGAAAGAGCTTACCAGGAACAGGACAATGGTTGCGATAACAAGCTTGATCAAAGTGGTCAGGCTTTTTACTTTTAGTCCCGTAAACAAGGCAGTAGCAAATAGCACCAGGAAGCCCAATCCCGTTACAAGACCTTTATCCCGGTCTGTAAAGTGGTCTGTTGCCCGGCATAACATAGTCCAGACAATGGTGAGGATAAGAAAGATAATGATCGTTCTGGCAAACAGTAAGCGGTTGAAGGTAATGGCTTTCATGGCTGCGGTATGGCCGGCCGGTGAAGGATAACGCTTCCCGGACTTGGTCGATTTTTGGGACAATGTAAAGGTAGCACAAAAGCCGGCAGCCGGCCCGCGCAACGTTAATCTATTCTAAAAGCCGCTTAAAAAGACCTGTCTGTTAATCTTTTGGGTAGCTGCTGCGTTATTCCCATAAGAATCAAAACACAGCTGTCATGAACAAGAACAGGCTTTCTTCCACTATGCAGGAAGGACTCAACAAACAAATGACACAGGAGGCCTGGGCTGCCCAGGTATACCTGTCCTATGCCTCCTGGGCCGCCGATGAAGGCTATAACGGCATTGCCAACTTCCTGTTCCGGCACGCCAACGAGGAACGTAATCATATGATGAAATTCCTGGAGTACATTCTCGAACGCGGCGGAAAAGTAAGGGTGGACCCTATTGCGAAGCCGCCGGATGATCCAACCAGCGTTCAGAACTGTTTTGAGAAGGTGTTTCAGCAGGAAATAGATAATACTACTGGTATTTATAAGCTGGTTAAGCTGAGTCATGAAGAATCGGATTGGGCCACCTGGCATTTCCTGCAATGGTTTGTACAGGAACAGACCGAAGAGGAAACCCTGGCCATGGGCCTGCTGGATAAGATCAAAGTGGCTGGCGGGGAAAATGCTTCTGCAGATGCTTTGTATAATCTCGACCGCGACCTGGCCAGAGCGCCGGATGAAGCCGAGCTTGCGGAAAGCAAAACGGTTGAAAATCCCTGATACAGGCTTTCTTAGCGATAATGCGGCCCGGTCTTTTGACCGGGCTTTTGCTGTTTTAAGCATATTTAACCGCATTTAACCTTGTTTAACCACCATTGGCGCCGGCCCGGGTTAGGTTTGCGTATCTAAATTCATCAAAAAAGAAACCATGAATTACCGCAAACTTCCTGTTGCCTTATTTTGCCTGCTACTGGCGGCTACCACTACCGCACAACGCTATACCGACCTGCGTATCGTAGGGATGACGCCTTCCGATGGGACGGAGATCGCTAATGGCGATAGCGCCCGGGTGCAACTCATGTTGGGCAACTTTGGCCCTGATACACTGCTTACGACCGACACCATGTATTTTCTTGGCAATCTGCTGAACCTCCCGGACAGCGCCCGTGCAGCCGGGCTTTCTTCCAGTCCTTTTCCTCCTGGTGCATTGACTGTTTTGCAATTTGGCAGCCTGGCGACGATCCATAATGACAGAACAAGCGCTTCCGACACTACCGTAACGCTTTGTATCCGCGTGGTGACCGGTAACCTCATGACACCGCCCATTGCTTCAGCGGCCATGGATACCTTACCGGAAAACAACGAGCGTTGCCTGACGGTAATCCTGAAAGGCAAACCGGACCCCACAGCAATTACACAGAAAAAACAAGATAAAGGGATATTCAGCATATCGCCCAACCCGGCCGGCGATAAGGTGACCTTTGCCCTGGATGGCATTACCGAAGGACCATTTACGGTAACACTGACCGATATTGCCGGGCGTACACTGACGATGAAAGAATACAGCTGGCAACCGGGGCAACCGGCCCGTTGGCAAATGGATGTTTCCCACCTGGCGCCCGGTCTTTACCAGGCGAGGATACAAACAGGAACGCGTATCAGCACAGGTAAGCTGGTGATCCGTCGCTAGCCTGTCATCTGGCGTTTTTAGCTTAGTTTTGCCGGTCTATCGATATGGATACTGCAAATGACAATATGCGGCTTGCCAAGCGAATGGCCGTGCTGGGCTATTGCTCGCGAAGGGAAGCCGACGAATACATTCTCAAAGGCTGGGTACAGGTAAACGGGCAGGTGACCCGCGAAAAAGGTATGAAGGTGACAGAAAAAGATGTGATCACCCTCAACCAGTTGGCGCATCGCCAGCAAGCCGGAAGAGTGACCATACTGCTGAACAAACCCGTCGGCTATGTGAGCGCTCAGCCCGAAAAGGGTTACCGGGCGGCAGCAGAATTGATCGTTCCGCAAAACCAATGGCAGGAAGATAAAAGCGGTATCCGCTATAACGACCGGCAAAAATATGGCCTGGCGCCGGCCGGTCGCCTCGATATCGACTCGGTTGGCCTGCTGGTACTCACACAGGATGGCCGTGTGGCCAAACAGCTGATCGGCGAACAGAGCGGCATCGAGAAGGAGTACCTGGTAAGGGTTACCGGCCGGATCGCGGAGAACGGGCTACGTTTATTGAACCATGGACTGAGCCTCGACGGTGAAAAGCTGCGTCCGGCTAAAGTGACCTGGCAGAACGATGACCAACTTCGTTTTATCCTCAAGCAAGGCAAGAAACGCCAGATCCGCCGTATGTGCGAGCTGGTAGGCTTGCATGTGGTAGGTCTCAAGCGTATCCGTATGGGCAAAGTGCATCTGGGCAAGTTGCCGCCGGGTAAATGGCGTTACCTGCGCGAAAACGAAAGTTTCTGATCCTGCAATAAAGATAATTGTGCACCATTTCTCTCTCAGTGAGGCGGCGGCACGTTACGATCTCCGTCATCCTTTGCACCCCCTTGCCTATCGCGTAGCGACCTTTGCGGTTTATCGCACAGTTTCTTCCTTTAGTAAATCTTAAAACGATATCGCCGGCAGCAGCAACACCATTATTGGCCCGTGTATACCCTGCCCAATTAATACGCCGCAGCGTGGCGCTGCGGCGTATTAAAATACTTACAGGTTGTCCTCCAAGGGTAAGCGCTAATTATAGATCTGTCCCAGGAGGTCGCGGAACTGGAAGCCCTCGGTAAAGCGTGTCTTACCCAGCTTCTTGAATTCGTACAGGCCCCAGAGCAGGAATTCCATCAGGAAATACCGATCCGCTTCGGAAACATCATGCTGATACTTTTGAATAATTCCGTACAACGGTCCCGCCTGGTCCAGCTGCTGCCGGTATACCTCGTCGGTATCTTCATCCATCAGCTCTATTTCGTTTTCAGCAAACCAGTCAATCGCTTCCTGGTATGGCGTCTTTTCTTTAGGGCGCTCCAGCTTTTCGATCTTTGGAAAGTAAATGGGGAATAAGGTCTTAATCGCGTTGCCGATCAGGTTTTCGGCCACGGTAGCCGCGCCTTCCTGCTCGCCTTCGTATACCAGCTCCACTTTCCCCGTAATGGCCGGGATCACACCCATAAAGTCGGAGAGTCGGACCGTGGTTTTTTCCATACCGGATTTCAACGCTCTTCTCTCGGCGGTGCTCAGCAGGTTTTCATAAGCAGTAATGCTCATCCTGGCGCTCACACCGCTTTTAGCGTCTACATATTCGCTGTTGCGCGCCTCGAAGCCGATCTGTTCGAGCAGGTCTTTTGCCAGCGAGGGCACATGGATCACGTCGCTCTGCCTGCTGTCGAGCCGGGCTTCCTGCTCGGTGATCTGGCGGGCGATCTTAATGTTCTCTGGATAGTGCGTCAATATCTGGGAACCAATACGGTCTTTCAAGGGCGTAACAATGCTGCCCCTGTTGGTATAATCTTCGGGATTAGCCGTGAAGACAAACTGGAGATCCAGCGGCAGCCTCACCTTAAAGCCCCGTATTTGGATATCGCCTTCCTGGAGTATATTGAACAGGGCCACCTGTATCCTGGCCTGCAGGTCGGGCAGTTCGTTGATCACGAATATGCAGCGGTTGGCCCGGGGTATCATACCAAAGTGGATAACCCGGTCATCGGCGTAGGACAGCTTCAGGTTGGCTGCTTTGATTGGGTCGATGTCACCTATCAGGTCGGCTACGGTAACATCGGGCGTCGCCAGCTTTTCGTAGAACCGCTCGTCGCGATGCAACCACGCAATGGGCGTATCGTCGCCTTTTTCGGCAATGAGATCGCGCGCAAAGCGGGATATAGGGCGGAAAGGATCGTCGTTGATCTCCGAACCTGCTACAAAGGGGATCCATTCATCCAGAAGGCTCACCATCAGGCGGGCCAGCCGGGTCTTGGCCTGGCCACGCAGGCCAAGCAGGTTGATATTGTGGCGGGACAAGATAGCGCGTTCCAGTTCCGGGATCACGGTATTTTCAAAACCCCATACACCTTCAAATACCGTTACGCCTTCCGCGATCTTCTGACGCAGGTTTTGGCGCAGCTCGTCCTTGATGCTTTTACTCTGGTAACCGGCTTGCTTCAGCGCGCCGAATGTCTTTATCTGTTCTGTATTCATGTTTTCTTTGAAAAATTTATTTGTTTATCTCCTGCTGGTCTTTTCGACAAGCGCCTGGACCGGCAGTTCGATTGCTAAGTCTGTCCAAGCAATCTGCTGTTTATCCGTTTGTCCTTAAGGCTTCCGGATTATTTGATCCGCTTTTTCCGGTTTGCTTCATAATCTTCAAAGATCATTTCGCCCAGGCCTTTGAGCCCTGTATAGAAAGCCTTGCCCTGGTTGGCTTCTGTAAAATGACTGACAAAGCGTTGCAGGTAGGGGTCGCTGGCGATCATGAAGGTAGTAATGGGAATATGCAGCTTCCGGGCCTGCTGGGCCATGGTATAGCACTTGTCCACGATGTACTCGTCCAGTCCTACGCTGTTCATATAATAAGTGCCGTCCGGCTCCCGTACGCAGCTGGGCTTACCATCGGTGATCATAAAGACCTGCTTGTTGGTATTGCGTTTGCGCCGCAGCAGGTCCATGGCCAGCTGCAATCCGGCTACCGTATTGGTATGGTAAGGTCCCACCTGCAGGTAGGGCAGGTCGCCGATCGTTATAGGCCAGGCATCGTCGCCAAATACCAGGATATCCAGGGTGTCTTTGGGATACCGTGTTGTGATCATTTCGGCCAGAGCCATGGCGACCTTTTTGGCGGGCGTAATGCGGTCTTCGCCATACAGGATCATGCTATGGCTGATGTCGATCATCAATACCGTGCTCATCTGCGACTTGAACTGCGCATCTTCCACCACCAGGTCATTTTCGGTAAGGCGGAACACATCAGCGCCGTTATTGATCTGGGCATTCTTCAGGCTTTCGGTGAGGGAAATGCGGTCGAGACCGTCGCCGAAATGATACTCCCTGAATTCACCGGTATGTTCGTCACCATTGCCGGCATACTTGGTCTTGTGGTTACCGGAGCCGCTCTTTTTGAGGTTGCCGAAGATCTGCTTCAGCGCCTGTTGCCGTATGGCCTGCTCGGTCTTGGCCGTAATGCCCAGTCCGCCCCCGGAGCCGTCCGGCTTCACTTCTTCCCTGATATAGCCCTTCTTTTTCAGGTCTTCGATAAAATCATCGATAGTGTATTGATCATCGGTCAGCTGGTATTCCACATCAAGCTCCCGTAGCCAGGTAATGGCTTCGTCGAGGTCGCCGGAAGTGTGGGTGATCAGTTCGGTGAAGATTTCGAAGAGTTTGTCGAAAGGAGCAATATCAGGCGGTTCGTACTGTTTGAACAGGAACCCTTTCCGTTTATCTGTTTCCATAATAACCGTAAAATTAAGGCTATTGGCGTTAAGCCTTTATCAATTTTATATTCGACAGATAAGGATTTTCGATGGCAGTACAGTCCTGGGCCGGAAGTCCCGTTAGGGCCGCAACCAGCAAGTCATCAGCGGGTAGGGCGCCCTGCCGAGCGCTTCAGCCTGGCGGGGCTCGGCGGTCATTCCCGCCCATTGCAGCATGGGCACGCCAAAAGTATGGCCCGATTCGAATTCTGCTACAATAGTGCTGCCGCCGCCCTGGTAGCCTTCATCGTGCAATACGAAGCCGGGATCGAGCGACAGGTGCTTGCAGGCGGCAAAGGACCAGGCGATCGCCATCATTTCTTCTGCCGCCCGGTTGTCGCGCTGCGCTATGGTATCGCCGCAAAGCTGCTGCCTTTCCTCAGGCGGCACTACGGCAATATGGCCCGCTTCGTGGAGGATATCGCCCGGATGCCGGAGCCGGTCACGATCAACCCGAATATGTCCGTGTTCGATTTGCAATCCTGGCAGAAAAGTGTCGCCGGAAAGCGTGCAAAAATCGACCGGGATGCCGATCGATCGTATAAAGGCGATAGCTCGTTCAAATGATTCCATAGTATTTCTGTCGGCAGGTTTCGGGAGCCATGAGGCTATCCCTAGCCTGTCAGGGCATAAAAGTAAGGGTTTGCGGCACATGTATGCGTTCCTGCTTCGCCGGAACGGGATACCAGCAAGGATCACAGCTTAATGCTGAAGCCCATCTCCGCAGCGATGGTTATCCTGTTCCAGGCATTGATCGTGGCAATGGCCATGACCACCTGGGCCAGCTTTTCCGCTCCGAGCAAGGCTTTGGCCCTGCTATGGGTGGCTTCCGTCAATCCCTGCCGGTGTATAAAAGTGATCTCTTCCGTCATTTCGAGAATAACTTTTTCGGTCTCCGTGTAAATATTGGTTTCACGCCATGCATCCAGCAGGAACATCCGTTGCGGGTCTTCACCTTGGCGGAGGGCATCGGAGATATGCATTTTGATACAGAAGGCGCAATGATTGATCTGGGAAGCACGCACTTTGATCAGGCCTTTTTCGACCGGCGACAACTTTGTCGTCTGCAGGTACTTTTCCAGCCCCAGCATGGCCTCATAGCCGGCCGGCTGCAGCGTCTCAATATTCATCCTTGGTTCCATCACTCTTTTTCCGGCAAATCTATCAATTCCGAAGCGATTTACAGTTTCCACAGACAAAGGGTGCTGTATACATGAAAAAGTATCAGTGACTATCCCCGCATCGGAAACTAAATCCCAGGCGATGATCAGGACCAGAATTTATTTCTGTTTTTAACCAGCCTGCGCTGGCCACAAAAAATAGCGGAGCATTGTTTTTTTGTAGCCTTCTAGTTTTCACGCCAATCCCTTGTGTCCTTTGCGTACTACTTAGCACTCTTAGCGGTTAACAACACGTCCTTTTCTTAAATGCTTCACTAAACGGCATTGGAATATAAAATACCAATTTGCGGGTATTGACATGTGCCTTGGAAAAGACCTAGCTTTAGCTTTTTCAAATAGTCACTATGACGCGTAAAATGATTTTGTGCTTTTCCCTGATTTTGTTGCAGCATACACGGCTTCCGGCCCAGGAGCAGCCAAAGCCGGTATTTCCGAGCACTACATTTAATAAGGAGGAGGCCAATAGTTTGCTCAATAACGGTACCGCCACGCTGAATGGTGTGGTGCTGAAAAAGAAGCGCAACCCGGATAATACTTATCTGGGTATCGTCGTCACACTTTTCCCCTGTACAGCCTATTTCGACGACTGGTACGCGCTGCAGAAGAAAAATAAAAAGGGAAAGACCATGGCCATGATGTCGCCCGAGGCTTACTCCTACCGTATCGTGACCAAAGCATCGGATGAGGACGGTACCTTTTCGTTCCATGGCCTGAAGCCCGGCCGGTATTACCTGCAAACGATGGTTCGCCAGGGAAAGATGAAAACAATGCTGAATGAAGTGGGCACATCAACTACCGTGGGTTACAATGTATTCGGTCAGGCCGTATCGACCTATACTGAGCCTATCTATGAGGAATTCAAGTTGTTTTATGATACAAACGACCTTGTAAAAACTTTTATTGAAGTGACTGCCGAAGGGCAGGTCGTAAACGTTAAACTCTAAAGGACGCCACAATGCTCATAAAAATACCTGCCTGCCTCGCTTTATGCCTGTCACTATTTTTTTCCGCATCTGCGCAGGTGGTCCGTTTCCCCGATCCTGCATTCAAACAGGCCTTGCTCGGGAAAGCAGACACTGATCATGATGGAGAGATCGATGCCACTGAAGCAAAAAAGGTCACTAAGATGTATCTCGAAGATACCCCATTTACGTCTATGGAGGGTATCAAAGCGTTTAGCAACCTGGAAGAATTTGGTACTTATAAGAACAAAATTGACCAGGTTGACTTGTCGGGCATGACCAGCCTGAAGCGGCTGTATCTTATCGGCGGCGATATCCGGTCGATCAATCTCAAGGGCTGCGTCAACCTGGAGCACCTGTACCTGACCGGCAATAAGCTGAAAGAAGTAGACTTTGCGTCCTTCAAAAAGCTGACGGCCCTCGCACTGAACTATAACCAGCTGACCAAGGCCGAGATCAGCAATTTCCCCGCATTGAAAGAAGTCAGCCTCCAGGAAAACCAGCTCAGCGATTGCCGTATCAGCGGCTGCCCCAGGCTCGTCAAGCTGGAACTGCAGAAAAACAAGCTATCCGGCAAACTGGATCTTACGGGCTTTCCCGAGCTTGAATATTTCGATGCAAGCTATAACCAGCTGGCCTCCGTGGATATTCGCGGCTTGGCTAAACTAAAGTCATTTTCCTGTCTCTATTGTGCGCTCCGTACCATAAATGTAAGCGGCGCCCAGAGCCTGGCCGACATCATCTGGTAACATCGGGAGCGTCCATCCAGGATAGAGCAGATATGCTTGTCCTGTAAATATCCATGAAGAGATCAGCTTTCCACGGCTGCTTTCAGGTGAATGCCGGTATGCGATCGAGGGGCGGTGATCAGGGCCGCAGGTGTGCCTTCAAACATCACTTGTCCGCCCTTATGGCCGCCTTCAGGGCCCATATCAATGATCCAGTCGGCATTCTTGATCACCTCCAGGTTATGCTCGATCACAACGACCGTATTGCCTTTGTCGACCAATCCTTCAATTAGCTCGATCAGGCGCCCGACGTCTGACAAATGGAGACCGGTGGTCGGCTCATCCATGACATATATGCTTCCCTTTTTATGCAATTCGCTGGCCAGTTTGATCCGCTGGCATTCGCCGCCGGAGAGTGTGCTCAGGGGTTGGCCCAGTGTCAGGTATTCCAGTCCCACCTCGATCATCATACCCAGCTTCCTGGCAATATCTTTTGCGGTAAAAAAGCCGCTTGCTTCGCGTACCGTCATGGCCAGCACATCTGAGATGGATTTCCCGTTCAATTGGTAGGCCAGCACTTCTTCTTTGTGACGTTTGCCCTCACAGATCTCGCAAGGCGTCTTTACCCCTTCGAGAAAGGCCAGATCGGTATAAATAACACCAGTACCCTGGCAGTTTTCGCAGGCCCCTTTGGAATTGAAAGAGAACAGCGAAGCGTCAACCTTATTGGCAGCCGCAAAGGCCTTGCGGATAAGGTCCATGGTGCCGGTATAGGTCGCGGGATTGGACCGGCTGGAGGTACCTACCGCCGACTGGTCGATCACGATGGCCTGCGGATAGGCGCCGAGGAAGGCCTGGTGGATCAGCGAGCTTTTGCCCGAGCCGGCGACACCTGTCACTACGGTCAGCACACCTTCGGGAATATTGACCGATACATCGCGCAGGTTATTGGCATTGGCGCCGGTAACGGGCAGCTGGCCGCGGGGCGCGCGACAAGCGGTCTTCAACGGAAGATGCTGCTGCAGGTACCTGCCGGTAAGCGTATCGGTGCGCAACAGGCCTTCGAGATCGCCTTCATACATAATCTGTCCGCCTTTGGTACCAGCGTGCGGACCTACATCCACCACATGATCGGCAATACGGATCACGTCGGGATCGTGTTCCACTACAATGACGGTATTGCCCTTGTCACGAAGTTTTTGCAACAAACCGTTCAGCCGGTAAACATCCCTGGGATGCAGGCCCACGCTGGGCTCATCAAAAATGTAGAGCACGTCGATAAGGCTGCTGCCCAGGTGCTTGACCATTTTTACCCGCTGTGATTCGCCGCCGGACAGTGTATCGGTTTCGCGGTTCAGGGTCAGGTATTCCAGGCCCATGTCTACCAGGTGCTGCAGACGCTCGGTGAGCGTCCTGATCAGCGGTTCTGCTACGGGCTCGTCGATATGCTGTAAAAACGGGATGAGCTCGCCAACTTCCGTCGCCGACAGTTCGGCGATATTCTGCCCGCCGATCCGGCAGGATAATGCCGCTTCATTAAGCCTTGCCCCTTTACAGGCAGGGCAGGGGCCCTCTTGCAGGAAAGGCATGATCATCTTTTGGGTCCGTTCAGAAAGGGTTTTGATATCCCGTCGGATATAGGCGCGATCAAACTTTTCTACTACGCCCATGTAGGTGGCGTTCATATTGCCCTCGCCAAGCCGCAGCTTGAATTTTTTGGGTTCACTGTACAACAGCAGGTCCATTTCCTCCTTACTGTAATCGGCCAGCTTCTTATCCACGTCAAAGAAACCGCTATGGGCATACATGTCCTTCTCCCAGGAGACCAGCCCCGGCGCCGTGATCGCACCTTCTTTCAGCGATTTATCCAGGTCCACAAACTTCGAAGCATCGAATTGCAGCTTGCGGCCGCGGCCATTACATTCGAGGCACATCCCTTGCGGGTCGTTGAAAGAAAAGGCATTGGCATAGCCTACCCATGGTTTTCCTACCCGTGAAAACAGCACACGCAATACCGGTGAAATATCGGTGATGGTGCCCATCGTGGAATGAGAGCCGCCACCCAGGCGTTTCTGATCGACCACTACTGCCATGCTCAGCTTTTCGATCGCATCGGCATCGGGTTGGGGAAATTTGGGAAGCAGGTTGCGGATAAACATACTGAAGTTCTCGTACAGCTGACGCTGCGCTTCCGTAGCGATGGTATCAAATACGATAGAGGATTTGCCGGAGCCGGATACACCGGTAAAAATAATGATCTTTCGTTTGGGCAGGCGGAGATCAACATTTTTGAGGTTGTTCTCTCTTGCACCGCGGATCTCGATGAATTCAGGTATCATAGCTGTAGCGGGGAAATTTTTGAAGGGCGTACAAATTAGGGAAAATAAATGGATGCAGCATTTTTTTTAAAAAAATATAATAAAAGAGCGACCGGGCAACATGCCTTCCCATGCTAACTGTATACACAGCATAAAAAACGCGGCCGAATGTTTCCATTCAGCCGCGCTTGTTCTAGCGTTCTTAGGCCTTTCTATCGATTCAATACAATCTTCTTAGCGATGCTGGCATCCCCGGTAGCGATATTTACCAGATAGGTGCCATTGGCATAGCCGGTCATATCCAGTGCAAATTCGTTGGAGCCTACATTTTTCAATGCAAACGTTCCCATCTTGGCGCCGAGAATATTAAACACAGTAACATTCAGGTCGGTCAGTTTGGTGAAGTTTGTCTTCACCCTTACAAAACCGGTGGTAACAGGATTGGGGTAGAGACTTACCGAACTGTTGAGCAATTGCTCCAGCTCTTTAATGCCTACAGGGCTAAAATCGGAACAATCCGATTTGGTAGCATCCAGTATCATGGTAGCGCCGCCATTCAAAGGATCAAGCCAGGTCTTCAGCTGGCTCTGCGGGCCGGCAAAAGCGGGAAATGCTGTCTGGTCGTAGACATTATCCCAGGCGTAAGAAATTTTGGAGTATAAAGCGTTGAATCCAAGCGGCGCACAATCGCTGGTGCCATCGGGGCCGCCGGAAAGATCGCCCACAAGGCGACCATCTTTATCAAACAAGCCGCTTCCCGATGAGCCTTCCTCGGTACCGCCTGCTGCTGCAGTTATATTCCAGTGCGTGGCGGGTACGGAGGTTTGGTTAAATTGTCCGCCAGCCAACACACCATCTGCAGTGACCAGCTTTTTGAAGTCGCCGTGAGGATGGTGAAAGCCGATAAAGAAATCATATTCCGGCAGATTGGCGATATTGGTATTACGGTTCCAACCCGCCAGGTATACATCATAGCTGGCCGGAATGGGGTCTGCCAGTTCCAGCAATATAAAATCTGCTACCAGGGAATGGGCCGGGATAGGAAAGGAAGGATTGTTGGAACGCGCCCTGAAGCTGGCGCCGGTGAGGGTGCGCTTCAACGGATCGTTGGCCACAGTGCCGTCACAGGCCACAGATTGGTAATGGGTTTCAAAGCGCCACAGCGAGTAGTTGGCATCATCTCTGTGTGTAGGGCTGTCACAGTGCGTAGCGGTCAGCATCAGCGGCTTGCAGGTGCCATCCTTCACATTACCGGTATTGTTCATCATGGTGCCTGAGCACACCCCTTTTCCAGGAATGGTTACTTTAACGGTAGCTTTATTCTGCCTACCATAACGATCTGCCTGTGGACAATTGGCATTGACATTGCAGGGGGAAGATCCGGCTGTGGGGCGAGCAACCGGCAACTGACCATCCCCGGCAAACCGGAACAGATCGTCGGCGCCACGATAATAGGCAGATATGCCGTTGATGTGTAAACCGATGTCGGAGACGGTAACGCCGGCGTCTACATCCAGCTCCAGGTAGGCAGTGCTGCCCTGTACCGGTTCATTGGTAAAGTTGCCGAACCGGTTATTGTTGCTGTGGGTATAAGCGCCCAATATTTGTCTGCCGTTCTCATTAGCCAGGTAAAGGCGTACACCTTTGGGCAGGGAAAATTTGTCGTAATAAAAATCCAGTCCCTGCGCCTTCTCGACGTGTACTGATGCACGCCATACCTTACTGCCATCAGCCCTGTAAGACCATCTGCCACTGTTCAGATCAATATCTGTATTGATCAGAGCCGCAACACGATAGGGCTTTGCTGCGCCGGATACGGCATCTTGAAGGTCTTGCGCCTTATACGTTTCATAGTCGGGGGTGGCGAGCTTAATGGCAGCCACCTCGCTTGTCATTGTTCCCTCCTTTATAGATTGGATGCTCCAGGGAATGCCACCTTCGCTGATCTGGGCATTTGCCGTACCTGTGATGATACAGGCAAGCGCTGCCGCCAAATAAATCTTATTCATTCGTTTATCGGTTTTTTTTCGGTGTATAGAAAGAAATGCTCTGATGAAAGACACCTGCAAGAGATGTCAGTACTATCCGGATGTCGCAATGGTAAGGTACACGCCGCCGGTCGCAGTGGTAACGCGTAACAACCGGCAAGTCAAAAATTCTTCGTTTATCCCTGGCGAAGCACTTTGGCATGAATGGTATTGAAAAACTCCGGTTTGAGCCCAGGAAAGGTTGCGATATGTTTCTGTGAAATACGATTGGCCAGCTGCGGAAAATGCGATACGTATGCCTGTGTCCGGTTACAAAAAATTTTGGCGGTCTGTTGTTATTCCCGCAATTTTAAGCCCTGAGGAATAACATTGGAACAGCTTGCCACATAAAGCAGCGCAATCTTTCGTTGCCGGCATGGATCAGGTAGGTTATTGTTTATGGAATTTAAATTTTGACCGTTTATGAAATGGCTATGGCACGCCTTCTTTTGTATATTTAGTTTATTGCTTGCAGCTTGCGGGGAACCCAGGGATGGGCAAACGACAGGCGACAGCGATACGCTTTCTTCCGGTCAAACCGGCAATACAGTCCAGGTGAGCGACACCCTCCAATATATCGGGGCAGCGTCGAACAACGACCGCTCGTCTTTTTCGTTCATTAACCGGAAGCTGGATACCATAATCGTCCGGTGGAATAATCCCAATGCCGGCCTGACGAATAAAGCCGTTTTTCGCTGTATCTGGACCAAGACGCAACCTAGTGCGGGCAGCGCTGCAATAAATGAGATGAAAGTATGTGAAGCATTGGCCCTGCCGCCTTTCGTGAACCCCGATATTAAGCCGGCCGACCGCAGGATAAGCTATCTCTTTTATGCCAATGGCGGCACTATCGGTTATCTGAACGATGGCACGGTAGTCGGTTGTCCGCGATGTGATGCCAACGCCGGCAACGCAGAAAAGATGCTGACCGATCCACCCATGGGGACCTATGTGGTGCTCAAAGACGGCTCTCTACTCGTAAACGGTGAGTCGATCGAAAGACCCGAGATAAAAAAGGAATGGAACGAATGGATGATCTTCGATACAAAGGAAAAGTGGGATGCGTTTGTCAATGATGTAGACGATCTGTCTACTGCCCGTAACCAGCAATACCTGCTGCAATTTGTCAATGGCTACCTGCAGCAACTCGACCGGAATAAAGGTCCGGAAGCTGAGCGGAACTGGGTCCTTTCTAATGAGAATGTAACCGATTCGTTCAAATACCAATACCGGCAGTTACTGGCACAGACTGAACCATTGGAGGCAGATCCGGTCCTGGACGCACAGGATTCTCCCGGGGGGCAACTGGTCATTCATTCTTATAGCGAAGAGGACCGGTATTTCTGGCTAAGCGCCGGAGAGGGAAATGAGATGGTGCTGGTGGCGCGGCTAAAGCTGGAGCGGGGCAGGTGGCTGGTAGATGGCTGCGGTGCTGTAAACATTCCCGCAAACAAGCGGCTGCACCGCTAATTGATAGCAACGCAACTACAGTCCGTTGTACAGCGATAAACAAACGAATTATCCTTTGAATCGATGGTGGCATACTCGAAGCCTTTAACGAAAATAAATAACCATATGCACGTATTATCTGATATTGTGTGGGCTTTTAAGAGAAAGGTCTATAACAGCGAAGAAGAATTTGACCAGGCCATCGCCGCTTATCAAAGCGCTATCCTAAAGGAAAAGGCACATTGGGAAGCGGGCCGGATCGCTATTCCGGTCTCCGAAATTGATGTTTGCTACGAGGCCTGGATAAAGAATAAAGAAGCGCTGAAACCTAATGAGACCCTGCTGGACGATACAGACGCCTTTGATGAAGCCAACGGAGAGAACGGCTTTTACCAGGTGGAATTGTGCGCCCGGCTGAAAGCTGTTAACGGCGCTCATTTCACCGTACTCGATCTGATGTACCAGCTACAGCGGCAGGTCGGTAATAAGGAACTGGGCGATCATGTATTCTTCGAGGGTCTTACGCCCGGCGGGGATAGGGCGTCCGGAAATGAGGTTCCCTTGTATTATCTGGATTGCGGCAGTTAGCGCCGGAAATCAGACATGCAAGCACGGTAAATACTTCGGAGTAAGAACACGCGCACACCATTTAACCCACCCATTCGCTGGGGGCCCTGCCGAACTTCTTTTTGAACGAATGGGAAAAATGGGACAGGCTTTCAAATCCCAGGTCGAGATAGATAGCCGATGGCTTTTTGTTCTTGGTTTCAATCAGGCGCCGTGCTTCCGCAAGTCTTCTTTCCTGCAGCCAATGCCGGGGCGACATCCCGAACAGCTTCTGAAAGTCCCGTTTGAAACCGGCAAGGCTTCTACCGGTAAGCTGCGCGAATTTTTCGATCGGAACATTATAGTGAAAATTGCTGACCATGAACTGCTCCAGGTCCATCTTATAGGGCTCCGAAAAGTCAAACAGCAGCGCTTCGATCCCCGGCAGCGTATAGAGCAGGAGGTGTACGGCTTCTTTTACCTTCAGCATACCCATCGATTGGGTTATTTTTTCTTCGGGGTGACGGACATAAGGCATGACAGACTGAAAGAAGGCCTGCAGGAAATCGTTGCCCGGAACAAGGATATTAGGCGGACCATTGTATTTTCCGCTGGTTTCTATCTGCTCTTCCAGGGCGATCGTCCTCAGGAACGCTTCTTTCAGCCTGATCACGACGGTTTGGTAGTCCTCGCCTTCCAGTGGGGTCTTGGTGATCTCACCCAGCTGGTTCTTTTGGATCAGGAGCATTTCGCCCCGTCCCATAGCAACCCTTTCGCTGGCTGTCTGCAGCGAAAAGCGGCCCGAAACCTGTAGCACCAGGATATTGTCTTCAAGGAACGCTACTTTATCTTTCCTCATCCTGGAGAGATAAGAAAAGAAAATGATACCGGGAATGATCTCAGTTGGATGGGTCACCATGTAAAGGTATTAAAAAGCAAGGCTTCCTTAACGTTGAAGATAGGTGCTGCCCAGTATGGCGCCCGGCGCAAAATGCGTATTCAGCGTATTCATCTCCTCCGCAGTAAAGCTAATGTCCATAGCCTGTATGTTCTCCGGCAGCCGGGCTCTGCGGCTCATGCTCACCAGGGGCATTATATGATCGCCCTGCGCATTGACCCAGGCGATCGCCAGCTGGGTAGGGGTAAAGCCTTTATCTGCTGCCATTTGCCGCAGTACTTCTACTTTTTCAAGGTTTTTCACCAGGTTCTCTCCCTGGAAGCGGGAAAAGTGGTTCTGGTAGCTGTCGGCCGGAAGCGGCGCCGTCATCGCACCGGTGAGCAATCCCTCGGCCGTATTGGCAAAAGCGACGACGCCTATACCCAGCTCTTTCGCCGTGGGTAGCAGCTCCTGCTCTATCTGGCGATCGGCCAGCGAATAGCCTATCTCCAGCGCAGCAACGGGATGGATACGATGCACCTGGCGCAATTGATCGGCCGTAATTTCCGAAACGCCAAGGTGACGCACCTTTCCATCTTTGATCAGATCGGCTATGGTTCCGATCACATCTGCTATAGGAACGCTGTTGTCCAGCCGGCAGGGCTGATAAAGATCGATGGTATCTACACCCAGCCGCACCAGGGAATAATTGATAAAGTTCTTAATGGCCACGGGGCGCAGATCAAGACCCAGCATTTGGTTATTATAAAAGATGCCGCCGAATTTGACGCTGATAAAGGCATCGTCCCGGCGGCCCTTGATCGCCTTACCTACCAGCAACTCATTATGACCGCTGCCGTAGAAGTCACCTGTATTCAGAAAATTGATACCGCTGTCCAATGCCATCCGGATGGTTGCTACACTTTCGTTTTCGTCGTTTGCCGGACCGCCCCAGACGCGTGACATACGCATGCAGCCCAATCCTAGCTTGGAAACCAGCGGGCCATTTTGGCCAAGGCTTATTTTTTCTATCATTGTTATGGTGCTCTTTTTGAATGAGCAGCACAAAGGTCCGGCTTGTTGCGCCTTACCGCTTGCCTGCACGGCTCAATTTACTTGTCTCTACGGATCAGTTGTTGTCCACGTGGCCGTCGTACAAATAGGTAGCAACAATCATTATCTTCTCTTTCATCTAAAGCGTTTAAGATATCTACCTTCTGTAGAACACCTTTTTCTTGCCACTTTTATTATTACCAAGAAAATGGAAATCAAATATTTTGATTCAATGTCGTTTAGTTATGAAGCAAGGTATAGCATTTCAAAATTTCGTCCCGTGAAGGCAATCTCTTGAGCTAAGGGAATAGCGTTCTTTTAACCTATACAAATATCTTTTTCTGAGTATCCGGATATAGGAAACAAAGGCGGTCCTTGAGCTTGTCGAAAGGACAACGATGGTGCTTCGACAAGCTCAGCAACCGTTAATGGAAGCAAATTATATCTTGTTTCCTATATCCGGATAGTCACTTATTCTTTTTTCAACAGGAAGAGATCCTTCACTTCGCATGCTACGCAAGCTATGATCAGGATGACAATGGCGAGTTTTCTGTTACGTTAGCCCAAACCATAAACATACCATCATCATCCTGACATCTGCGGGCGCCATGAAAGCATCTAAATACTTTTGAGCAACATAAGACATTGCCCTAACAGGTGCGGACGATCAAAGTCCGTTGTTGGCTGCCGGCATATGCCTTTAGCGGGATAGATCAAAGGAAGCAATGGCGCCAAATCTTTGCGCCCTTTACGTCAGCTTGGCGACCTCTGCAGTTAATTACATGCCTTTTCCTTAAATGCTTAACTAAACGACATTGATATTTTGATTGGAAAATAATAGACACCACACCTTAGCATGTATTTGCCCGGTTATATATTTCCCTGTTGCTCCATTTGTTTAATGGCAGTCCATCCTTCCGGTGTGATGCCCATGATCTCGGTGGCTACGCCCAGCGTTTGATAGGTATCGAAAAAAGCCATGCGCGCGATCGGGTGGTCTACTTCACTCATCAGGATATAACCTTGCGCATGCAGTCCGGCAGTGATCCGGTCAAAATCGCTGACCGGTAAGCGAAAGGCAAGATGCTGCGTGCCGCCCACAGGGTACTTAGCCAGGTAATCGTGGAACATACTTTGGCCCGAAAGGGGTTGTATCAGCTCGATAAAGGTGCCGCCGTTATAGGTCTGCGTCGTCAGCCAGTCGCCGGCGACCACTTCCCCATAATAGCTCATGTTCAGGTCCTGTGCGCTTACATGCTCAGGCGGAGGGAAGCCGGTAATGCCCATTGTATCCTGGAGAAAGCTAAGCGTTGCCTGGATATCGGGGACTACCCAGCCGATTTGCGCCAGCTCTAGCCCGGCGATGATACTATTGTTGCTGCTCATATGGTTTGCTTTTTAGCGTTGCACAAAAATAAGCCGGATCAGGTACTGGCAACGGGGGCATTCCCGTCAATATACGTACCGTTTGCGACGATTAACGTCCTGATGTTAGTCCTTTTTAGGCCGATCAATCTCTTTTATTGCCGCTTCATCGACAGGCTTCCGTTTCGTAGCGCCACTTTTCCTTTGCTTACGGTTGCAATTTATTCGACCACTTTGTATTTTGTCCGCAACCGGATCCTCCGGGCTTTCTATATATCCGAAGGGGTGCTTATCGGTTAGTATAAAGCCTGTATTAAGGTTCCGGGCTCAGAGCATCTCAATTCAAAAGGAAAAGAATGTTCAGACCATCATCACAATTATTATGCCCGATACGATCAGCCGTTTGTTGTTGCTTACCTGTCTTACGCTACTGTTATTATCCCGGACCGTTGCTGCCCAGGAGATGAGCTTTGTCAATGTGACCGGGAAGCTGGGGCTGCCTGCGACCGAATGCTACAACGTTTTCCAGGATAGCAAGGGCTATATCTGGATCAGTACAGAGGCAGGCCTATGCCGTTACAATGGGAGCAACCTGCAGGTTTTTGATAAACGGAATGGTCTGCCAGAACGTGGCGTATATGCCTATATGGAGGACAAGCTCGGCCAGCTATGGCTGGCAACCCGCCGGAACAGGATACTGATCTATAAGAACGGCAAGCTGACGGAAGCGCCGTTCAGTAAACAATACCAACACCTGCATGATAAGTTCTTGACGTATGGTATCCGGGAATATGGCGAGAACAAATTGGTTCTGCAAAATTATTACCTTACTTATACGGTTGATCTTGTCACTCAATCGATGGAGAAGACACAAAAAGCCGGGACGGCATACCAGGTTCATTTTGAACGGGCGGGCGATCAGCTGATACCCCTGAATTTTATTTGTGCATCGCCTTCCGTAACGAAATCAGGGGCCTTGCAGCTGATCTTCCGGAAGGGCGGACGAGCCGATACCTTAAACACTAATCTGGATCCCGGTGACCGTTCGGCCAGACTGCTCAGCTGCAAAGCCGGCGATTACTTTTTCTGCTCGCTCAAGGACAAGCTTATCCGGCTCTCACCGGCATGGGACATCGATATTCTGCCGCAAAAGAATGCCATTGTCAGCTTGTATGCCGACAAAAGCGATGGCATATGGGTGGGCATGAAGGATAACGGCGTTAATTATTATCCGTCCGGGAAGGAGCCGGGAAAACATATCGCACTTATGAAAGGCCTCTCCGTAACTGGCATCTGCGAGGACCGGGAGGGCAATGTATGGTTAACTACCCTGGAGAAGGGTTTGCTGGTATGCAAAAATAAACGCGTTGTCAGCTTTGCCGGCATGCAGGGTTTGAATAAACCGGCAAGTATGCTCAGGACAGTTAACGGAAGTGTGTTGGTCAGCACCGATCCTTATACGATAATGGCTTTAAGTGGCAATACGCCGCAATCATTTTCCGTTCGTTTCAATCCAAGCCATATTGTCGCCGACGTGATACCGGCAGGAAGAAACAAAATGCTTGTCCTGAAAGGGATGCCGGTATTTACAGATAGCCGCTTCAAAGAGCTGTACCGGCCAAAGACCGATGAAGCATTTTATGGAAGCGAGGGCCGGCTTACACAAACAAAGGCTTCAGGCTCTTTTCTTTCGGGGCTTTTCATAATGTGCCTGATCAGCGGATCCGATATCGTCATGGGGTTTCGCCTGCCCGATAAAAGTATAGATATGTGCCCGGCCAGTGGGGATAGTCTGCTGCTGGGCTGCCGGAACGGACTCTATATTTTATTGCAAAACGATACGGTGCTTCATAAGGTACCGGGTATCGATAAGGCTGTTACCCGGATATTCAAAGCTGCAGATGAAACGATATGGATCACGACCAAGGAGGAGGGCCTGTATCAATTCGTTCATAACAGGCTCAGACCTGCAGGCAGGGAGCTGGAGCTGAAAACAGATATTTTTTTCGATATCACCGAAGACCGTTACCGGAATATATGGCTGGGCTCCAATGCGGGTCTTATCCGGCTGGCATCTCCTGTAAGCAAACACAGTGTTAAGTACTTTAATACCACCAACAGTCTGCCCGCAAATGAAGTGTTTAAGCTTGCCGCCGATAGTCAGTATATCTACATATCCACGGTTGAAGGGATTAGCAGAATACCGCTTTCTGATACCGGTAACAATTGTCCGCCACCTGTCTACCTGAGCGCATTCAAAGTGAATGGGGCCAACCTGGGTAATGACACCAGCCCACGAACATTTGCTTATAATAAAAACAATATTGAGCTTGATTTCGATGTCTTGTCTTTTGACCTGGAAGATCGTTCCGGCCTATGGTACCGTATCAACAACGGTGCGTTTGTATCGCAGAAAGGCAATATACTCAAGCTCGACAACCTGGCTCATGGCGATTACCGGTTGGAGGTTTACGGATTAACGGCCGATGGGACCAAAAGTACGAGACCGGTTATCTTAAGCTTTGCTATAGCGCTTCCTTTTTGGAAAACCTGGTGGTTTGTACTGATGACCGTATTGCTTCTGGCCGCGCTTGTTTATATCTGGCTGGAAAGGAGAATAGCGAAGGTCAAACGAACGGCCGGGGAGAAAAACCGCCTGGGAAAGCTTATCAGCAGCTATAAGCTGCTTGCCCTGCAGGCCCAGATGAACCCTCATTTTATATTTAATTCCATTAATTGCATCCAATACTTCATACTGGAACAAAAAGAGCAGGAAGCTTATCAATATCTATCTAAGTTTAGCAGGCTGCTCCGTGATGTGCTTCATCATTCAGACAAGCTAAGCATCCGGCTCGACCAGGAGATCGATACTTTAAGCACTTATATAGCATTGGAACAATACCGGTTTGAAAACAAATTCGTGTATGAGCTGCATATCGGAGCCGGCATTAATATAAATGAGGTTACGCTTCCGCCCATGCTGGTGCAGCCTTATGTCGAAAATGCGATATGGCATGGATTGCTGAGCCTGCCCCGGGGCAGCAAAGGGAAATTGTGGCTCGGCTTCCTGCGCGAGGGCCCCTTGCTTAAGATCGTTATCCGCGACAATGGCGTAGGCAGGGAAAGTGCGGCGCGGAAAAAGAGACATATGTACCCACCAGTGGCTATGGACCTGACGGCAAAACGGTTGGGCATTGTACACCAGATATGGGGAGATGCTACTATTAAGGTAAACATAACCGACCTGTATGATGAAAGCCAAATGCCTGCCGGGACCCTGGTGGAACTGTTTCTTCCTGTAAATATGCCATCGCCGGAGGGACTATAGGACCGTCTTCCTAGAGCGACAAACTATAGCGAAGCAGGCCGAAAACAAGGCTTAGCAATACAAGCGGCAATGTCTTAATCCTGAATTTGACGAGCAATAGCAGCGAAAATAATGCCCAGCCAAGGGAAGGCAAATTGATATGATCCAGCGAGGCTCTTCTTTCTGAAAATAGAATGTCACTACCAAGGTAAAAAGCCAGATTCACGATAACACCGACGACAGCCGCGGTTACCAGGGAGAGCATAGTTTGTGTTATGGCGCTTTTCTGGGATATTTCAATTAACGGCGCGCCGAGGAAGATCAGGATAAAGTTGGGTAAAAAGGTAAAATAGCTGGCGGCCAGGAGTCCGACAGTTCCCATAAGGATTGATCCGCCAAAATGGTTAAAACCGGCCATAAAGCCCACATAAGACAACACGATCACCAGTGGGCCGGGTGTTGTCTCCGCCAGTGCGAACCCATCGATCATTTGTGTTTTTGACAGCCAGGCTAGCTTACCGGTTACAAGACCGGCAACATACGGTATCACCGTATAAGAACCTCCTATCGTGAAGAAAGCGCTACGCGTAAACAGGAACGACAACTGTCGCCAGAAGCCGGGACCGGCAAATAGCCCCAACAGGGCAAGAAAGGGTATGCTCCAGAGCAAGACAAAAACGGCTGATTGCCGGAGCAGTTTCCCCGGCTGTACCCTGTCCCTTTCTTGCAAAAGATTCACATAATAAGCACCCTCGCGTTCTTCGGCTTGCTCCTTTTTCTGTTGTATACGGAGAAGGGAAGGCGCGGTAAGGCCAATGAGCAACGCAAGGATAACGACACCCAGTATGATCCAGGGCATAGCGATATGAGCAAAATAAGAGAGCCCGAATGCGGCCAGCGCAACAATATAGTGAGGGATGCTTATCAGTGCTTTTTGGCCCACTTTCCAGGTCGCGAAAAGGATAATGGCCAGCACTGCAGGCTTTAGTCCCGAAAATGCAGCTACGAGAATAGGTGCGTTACCATAAGTAGCATAGGTGATGCTCAATCCTAATAAAATAAACATTGAAGGCAGCACAAACAAGACGCCTGAAATGACGCCCCCTTTCAGTCCATGCAGCTTCCATCCAATATAGATAGCAAGCTGATGGGCTTCCGGTCCCGGTAAAAGCATACAGGCATTCAGGGCGTGAAAAAATTTACCGTTACTGATCCACTTCTTTTTTTCGACCAGGAAGTCGTGCATGATCGTAATGTGTCCTGTAGTACCGCCAAAGCTGATCCAGCCCAGGATAAACCAAAAGCGAAGTGCTGCGGCAAATGAAGGTTTAGTGCTATTGTCCGTATTCATCAATTGTTCCGGGCGTTCCTTTTTTGCATTTGTAGATCTATCATTCATTTTGACGGTACCCGGCCGCCGGACCGATGTGCCGCCCATAATAAACGTGGCCGCAGGGCTGCCCGTCAAAGTCTGCAACCGCTGGCATATGACCCCAGAGCACGAAACCAAACTTTTTCAACAGTTCGATGCTGGGCCGGTTCCGGTCCAGGATGATCCCGAAGAGCGTCTTGAATTGAAGCTGCGCTGCTGCGTCCAGGGCATATTGCAGCAGGCTGCTGCCTATGCCGCGTCTCCTGTAATCTTTGTCCAGGTAATAGCTCACTTCGGCCGTAAAGCGAAACGCATCGCGTCCGGCCCGGTAGGGGCTTAAGCTGAGCCAACCTGCCACTACGCCATCAGCCTCGCAAACGTAAACCGGGAACCGGCCGGCCTGGTGGCTGCGAAACCAATCCTGCCTTTGCGCAACGGTCGTGATCGCCGTATCGCCCGTCTCAAACGAAGCCAGTACCGCCTGGTTATAGATATCAACAATCCGCGGCAGATCGGATAACCGGGCTATCCTGATACTCGTCATATTTTTCAAATATTATTATTATGCCGGGATGGGAGACAGCCTGGTTTACGCCAGGGTCCGGCCGGATGGTGCAAAGATAACGTATCCAGTGCGGCTGGCCAGTACGAAAAGCGAAACGGGATGGACTGATTGCCCGTTCTGTCACTTTTGGTTAAGTAAGATAAATATGGATAGTTGGACGCCGGAGGACTGCAGAAATCAGCATCCATAAAAACAATAGAAAATGAGTATTATTTTTTTTATGCCCTGCAGCGCGCCCATGTAAAGGCGGAGATGCATATACTGCAATCGGGCGGGCATGGCTTTGGTCTTACCAATGTATACAGTAAGGATAATTGGTTCAGGATGTTCATAAACTGGCTCACTGAGAATGGGTTTTAAGGTTATCGTTTCGCACTCACAGGAGCAAATAACGTATCTTACATGCGTACACTATCTCTTAGTCCATGTCGGGATATCCACTGATCTTTATTTTCATGATAGCCCTGTTGCCTTCATGCATACAAAAGCCAGTCCAGGCGCAGCATCCGAAGCTTGATGAAATTGTAGATAAAGGTGTCTTATTGTATGTCGATAGCCTGGGAAAGCTCGATAATGCCGCACTTAGTGCGCACTACAAAGACTATTATGAGGGCATCAGTAAAAAGCTCCATGAGTTCCCACCCGATCGCGACACACCGTCGCATGCTTTACTGGCCCTTCGGTTTGGGATAATATTGAATTTTGGTGGCGTATACGATTCCTCTATCCGATATACCCAGGATGCCCTTTCCTATTTTGAGCTGCACCCCTATTACGTAAAACAGCTACTGATATGTTATGGCCTGCTTGGACTGACCTTAAACAATACCCGGGAACATCATTTCAAGGCCAATTACTATGCGACAAAGGCAGCCTCTATCTGCCTTTTACCGGGTATGGACACAGTGTTGAAAACCGGCCGCCGGTGTCAGTGCCTCTACGTCGCTGCGGAAACCAATATGCTGTGCCAGCAAAAGGAACAGGCGTTGCGCTTTGCAGAGCATGCCTATGCACTTATAGCCCCGCAAAAGGATTCAAGCTTCTCCCATTACATGCGGTCGGTTTCCGTACTGGCAGGAGCTTACATTGAGATCAGGCAATACGATTCAGCGAGAAAGTACCTGACCATTGCCCAGAACTATGCTGATGCCCGGGAGCTCGATACCTATCAGGATGATGTAAAAGAGCTCAAAATGAAATACTTCCTTGCTGTAGGAAAGTATGATAGCAGCCTGAAATACCTCAGCCTGATCCGTCCGCCGGATTCCGAACCCGGATACCTTTTTTATAAATATTGCTACCAGGTGAGATTGTATACCTTACTTCACAGGCCGGCTCAGGCTGCCAGAAGCCTGGCCTTGGCCGAACGGTTGATAAAGGGAAGGACGGACGACGACGAGTCTGTTAATTTTCACCGCAACAAGGCCCGCTATCTTAGTTTATACGGCGACCGGAACGCGGCCGAAAAGTCTCTTCTTCAATACGATTCGATATCGCGGGAATTTTACAGAAAAGACAGGCTGAAAATGTTTTTATCCATCGAATCGGAATACGACCTCGCCGATAAACAAAAAAACCTGGAGCGGTTATATGAGACCAATAAGAAAACAACGGAAAATATCAGGCAAAAAAATAAGCTGCTGCTTATTTCGGTGCTTGGCATACTGGTGCTGGCATTAGTCATCCTGTCGCTGCTGCTCCTGACACGTCAACGGAAATTAGTTACGGCCGGTCAGCTGATCCGGTCACAACGGGATAAAATATTACTGGAACAACGGCTATTCCGCACCCAAATGGAACCGCATTTTATTTTTAGTACGCTGAGTTCAATGCAAAACCTGGTACGTAATCACGAGAATGGGAAAGCGATTCTATATCTGAATCAATTTGCCCGGCTGCTGCGTACCAGTCTTGAAAACTCACAAGCAGACTACGTACCGGCCACTGAGGAGATTGAAGCTTTACGGGACTACCTGAGCCTGCAGGCAATCCGGTTTGATGACAGATTTGACTATGCGCTTAACACCTATGCAGGACTGGATGACGACGAAATAAAAATCCCGCCGATGCTGCTGCAACCATTTGTAGAGCGGGCCATCTATCAAGGTATGAAAGACCTGGCTTACAAAGGCATGATCAGCATCGACATTAATATGGCCGGACCGGGTTTGCATTGCGTCATTATGGATAATGGCGCAGACCTGGCTCATGGTACAGACGATGGTTACTCATCGACTGCTATACATATCGCTACCAAACGGCTGGAGATGATAAGCAAAGAGCTGAATGCTCCCGCTTCGTTTACTGTTTCGGGCCGGCCAGACAACAAAAGTGGAACCGTTGTAACACTGATTATTCCCTATAGATACTAAACAATCATAGAGTAACTACGGTTTTACAGGTACCAGCGTTTTGCGCCGAAAAGGTTCCTTAGTGGTATATGTTCGCTCAACCTATCGACCATTGCAAACCAAGCGGGCTGCTCCCGCCAATAAAATCATGGTTTTCCTCTATTTTTCACGTTGCATTGGCGTGTAACTTTAATCACTAAAACACATAATATGAAAAAGAGAAACCTAACAGCCAAACTGTCTTTAAAGAAAAAAAACATCATGAATTTGGGTGGCACGGAACAACAATCGTTGAAAGGTGGGATCCCGGTTACCTACACCTCCTGTTATGTAACCTGCGTTGCCACCTGCCGCAATTGCGCTACCGGTGAACCCGGGTCTTGCGGTCCCCATACGCTCTGTGTTGGTGTACAGCTTACTTATACCTGCAACACCAACACTTGTCCTACATGGGGCCCGCAATCATGCCCTCCGGACACCCGGTGCCTGGGTTAGTAGTAATTTAGGCAACCACCTATACAATCAGAAGTACTATGTACTTAAAACACCCTTCAGCTAAAGGGTGTTTTTTTGCGAAGATCATACTTGCACAGGCAGGCCATAAATCCAATCAATCTTAGCGTCAAGCAAAGAGCCTGCTACCAAATCTTGAAGCCTAAGGTGATAACGGGGCCAAAGTTTCCGGTACAGGGATAGGATAAAAACGGGTCGACAGTTAAGGTGCCGTCAGGCAATGGTACGGCCGGTCATAGCCTGCATTCGATATTGATCACTGTGCCGGTATCTTTGCGGGAGATGACCTCCGTTTTGCCATTCAGGTACGCCACGCGGGCTGTTACATTGTTAAGCCCGGAGCCTGTGTAGCCGGCAGTCGCGTCGAACCCTGCGCCGTTGTCTTCCACAGTTATCAGAAGGAGGTTTTCTTTGAAGGTTACTTGCACCAGCATCTCCGTGGCGCGGGCATGTCGCATAACATTGGTAGCCAGTTCCTGAACAATCCGGTATACCATCAGCTGTGTCGTGCTGCTGCTGATCTGCTCCAGGCCATCGTGATGGAACTGCACTTGCAACCCTGACCGGCTAATAGCCTCCGTGAAGTCTTTTAGCGCTTCGATAAGGCCGTGCCGCAACAATGCTTCGGGCATCATGTTCCTGGAAATCTGCCGCAGATCGGAAATAGCAGTATCCAGCCG
The DNA here is from genome assembly GCF_003545715.1 of Taibaiella koreensis. Lineage (GTDB taxonomy): Bacteria > Bacteroidota > Bacteroidia > Chitinophagales > Chitinophagaceae > Taibaiella > Taibaiella koreensis. The sequence goes on along the minus strand of NZ_QVNU01000004.1, from coordinate 24,120 downwards.
CTGCGCAGAAGTAGCCACCGCTTCTGCAGAAGGATGAATGGCAATCTGGTCCAGCCGGAGCTTTAGCGCAGCAAGTGTGCCACCCAAACCATCGTGCAGATCGCGTGCCAGGCGAAGCCTTTCCTGTTCCTGGCCTTCCAGCATAGCCGTGTATGATGTAAGGCGCTGTTGTTGCCTTGCCTGTTCCAGCTCTTGCCGCATGATCTTCCTTTTGTTACGATAATAAAAAATACCAAACAGGACACCAAGCAAAACCAAGCAGGTCAGGCTGGCCAGTAGCAGCTCCTTGTTACGCGCCTGTTGCAGGGCTCTTTGCCGGGCTTCCCCGGTAGCCTGCAGGGCCAGTATCTTCTTTTCCTGCTCCAGTGTGCGGTGCCGTATCTCGAGATCATTGATCCTGAGATTCATTTCCTGCTGCCCCAAACTGTCTTTCAAAGGCTGGTACTGTTTGTATAAGGCCAATGCCTGCAGCGGATGGCCCAGCTTTTCTTCTAGTTCAGCCATATCTTTCAGTGCATTGACCTGATAATAAGGCAGCTTATCCTCTTCACCCATACGCCTCAGCATGGCAGCGGCTACCAATGCGGCTTTCCACCGGTGCTGGGCATTCTGGTGGTGCATCAGTCCCGTATAATAGTTGAACTGGTTGGGCCGGTCTTTGAACTTGTCAATGACGGTATGCGCTTGCACCAGTAAGGAGTCTGCCCTGCTGTAATGCCCGTTGGCGCTGGCATACATAGCCGAATAGAGATAGTAAATGCCCCATTGTCGCGATCCGGGAAGCTGATCGAGGAGCTTCCTGGCTTTTGATAGATAAGCCGGCATCGCTGCGATGCTGTCCATTTTGTACAACAAGGATGCCATACCGGTATAAGATCCTGCCGTATTTTCTTTTTCGCCACCTTGTTCCGCCATTTCGATATTACGCAGCATATAGCGGTAACCCTGTTCATAACGGCCGATATTGATCAGCTTGAAGGAAATGTTGTGCAGGGATACGGCCAGTGAGACGGTATCATGCAAGGCCTCAAATTCGGGTACCAGTGAAATAAGAATGGCCAGCTCACGATCGGCCAGACCCTTTCGGCCTAAAGCAACGGACAGATTGCCGCTGACTTTAGCCCTCATACGGCGCGCAGCGGTACTGGTATCATTTTCCAGCAATTGCCGTGCTTCTTCGAAATGCCGGATGGCATCGTCCAGATGGTTAGCCCGCACCTGCATCATACCCCACATCCCGCGGGCTTTGGCCTGGTATAAGTGGTTGCCGCTCCGGCGGCTTACGCTCATCGCTTCCTGTACATAGTACAACGCGCTATCTGCGACGCCTGCTTTGAAGCTGACTTCTGCAAGCTGAAGGAGTAACATGGCGCGACCGGTGTCCGTCGTGCTGGTCTTTAGTAGCTGCCGTAGGCTATCTATCGCCTGCCTGCCGCAGACTGGCTGGGCTAACCCTAAAAGCAGCATAACCGGAAGAAAAACCTTATTCATGGCCAGAGGGTTGGTGTGGTTATCATACAAATATAGTAGACAAGATGTATACGTAGCCGGAAATTCCATGAATAAAGAAGATGGAGGTTCTTATATCCATGAAATGGTCAGTAATGCCGGATAGCAGGTCTTTACAGCTTGGTTCCCTTGAGTTGCCACGCGCCAATGTTTACCGCTACAAATTTTGCAACTTTTTGTTCAAATCGCTGTCCCAGTCTTTACAAAGGAATTTTATTGAACACTGAAATTGCCATCTCCCGTAGTTACCGGAGCCGAAGACACTATTGCGTCACCGAAGACTTGCCTGAATAGTATGGAACGTCCGTTTTTCCTGATGGCACAAAAAGCCGGTCCGTTAAGGAATAAAGGTATATTCAGGATACTGCCGAAGTTGTTCGTGCCTATCCCGATGGCTGCCTTTAGCCATTATAGGTGTTAAAAAACGAAACCGGCCTAAAAGCCTGAGCCGGTCTCGTTTTGTGTTTCCTGTTATCGGCTTCAGTACCTGTTGTGGCACTGAAATGATCCCGCTGTCGGGCGAAGGGGAGCTGAAGGTTCAACAGTACTACGCTTAAAAGAACGCTGCACTCCGAACATTGCCTACACTACTGGCCGATTGTAAAATAGTAGCAATAAGACCGACATTCTGCGACAGATATTCCGGGTGCAGCATTTCCATATGGATGCCGCTACCCTGATAAACGTGGCAAGCAGTAGTACTGCTTTCTTCCCACAAACGATTGACCTCCGGCGTGTCCCATTCCTCGATCGATCTCAACAAATGTATCCGGGCATTGGTTTGGCCAGACTCGATTTTGCCGTCCGCATGTTTGCAATAGCCGGTGATCTTATTGAGGGTTGTTTTTTTAAGGTCTTCCAGGTACCCGGGATCAACGGAGAATAGCGACCAGTCAATGGTTTCGAAATAGCTGCGAATGGTTTCTTCCATCTGTTCCGGTGTTTTGACTACGGGCTTCCAGTATTTATAGCTATCGATTAAAATGATGTCCGATACTTCACTGCCTGCGGCCTCAAATTCCTTCGCCATTTCAAAGGCAAAATTTCCCCCTGCCGAGTAACCCAGCAATAGCAAGGGCTGATCGGGCTGCAGCTCGTTGATCACTTTCAGATATTGAGCGGCCCTGTCTTCCGTCTCTACATAATGAAAACAGCATAGGGTATAATCCGGCAGGTATTCGGCCAGGGCCGTATAGATGAAAGAATAGCCGATGGCGGGAGGGAAGCAGAAGAGGTATTGTGGCTTACCCGGGTTCACTAGGGAATAGAATTCTTCTGCAGATACATTACCGAACTCCCTGATCATTTTTATCTTGGCCGACAATTCTTTGATCGTTGGATAGGTAAAAGCCGTGGTCAGCGGGACGGTCATACCCATCTCTTTTTTGATCTTATTCAGGACCTGGATCAGTTTGATCGAGTTGCCGCCGATTTCAAAGAAGTTGTCCGAAGCGCTTATAATATCCGTATGCAGCACCACTTTCCAAATCGTGGCTAACTGCTGCTGCAGCGCTCCCGCCGGTTCTTCATGGGGGCGGGACAGCGCTTGTTGTTGCTGTGCCAATTGTTCCAGCGCTATCCGGTCTATTTTACCACTGCTGGTCAGGGGAAGCTTATCGAGGTAGATACAAAGCAAGGGCAGCATATAGCTGGGCAGCCGGTCGGCCAGGAAGGCACGTACGGTAGCATAGCTGTATTTGCGATCGCACTCGTAAAACGCAGCGATCTCTTTGGCGCCATTAATATCGGTGATCACGGCCGCGGTCATTTCCACACCTTCCATTTTGGAAAGTACATTTTCGATCTCTCCCAATTCTATGCGGTAGCCTCTTAGCTTTACCTGGTTGTCCAGGCGGCCTATGTATGCGATACGCCCGTCAGGCAACCATTTTCCGGCATCGCCGGTCCTGTATATCCTTCCCGGGCTGAGCGCTTCATTACAGATAAACTTTTCGGCGGTAAGCGCATCGTTGCCACAATATCCTTTACCCAGGCCCGATCCGGCGATGCAGATTTCGCCCGCTACATTGACCGGTTGCAACTGTCCTGCGGTATTCAGGATCAGTATCTGCTCACCTTGCAACGGTTTCCCGATATTGATCTCATCATCCTTTATTTCTTCCGCCGTGCTCCAGACACAGGTTTCCGTAGGGCCGTAAGTATTGAATACCCTTGTGCTTCCTGCTCTGCGCAGCATATGGAAAAGCTTGTCAGTCATGGCTTCCCCGCCTACCAGCAGGGCTTTGATCCCCGATAGCCAATTACTGCCCACGGTATCGAACAGCATGGAAAGGCGGGAAGGGGTCGATTGCATTACCGTTACCTGCTGCTCTTTGATCAGGGCGGCGATCTGCTCAAAATCATTGACCTCCTCGTCGCCGGCCAGCACGATGCAAACGCCGGAAACAAAGCTGCACAATATATCCAGGATAGACATATCGAAGGTAACATTGGCCAGGGCAAGCAGTCTGTCTTTGGCCTGGATACCGAAAACCGGTTCCAGGTTTTCGCTAAGGCTTACCACATTGCCATGCTCCATCATGACACCCTTTGGATTGCCGGTAGAGCCGGAAGTATAGATCAGGTAAGCAAGATCCGAAGCGGAAATATTGATTTCCGGCAATGGCTGCGCTGGCTTATCTTCCTGTTCCCGGTGAATGTTCAATATAGGCAACGCTATACCATTATGCTCCTTATCGGTAATCACCAACCGGCTTTCACTATTGTCGAGGATAAAGGCAATTCTTTGGGCAGGGAAGAGCGGATCAACGGGTACATAAGCCGCTCCCGCTTTTAAAATGGCGAGCAGGCTTACCATTAATTCTTTTGTCCTGTGCTGCATGACGGCTACTTTATCACCCTGCTTCACCGAATAATCAGTGATCAGGCGGGCTGCCAGGGCATCGGACAACTGGTCCATTTCACGGAAGCTCAGACGACCACGACTGGTTATCACAGCCATTTCGTCGGGTTGCCGCGCTACCTGCTGCTTCCAGCAGGCTGGGATGCTTACGTCAGGAGCGTAAGGTTCCGGGATACCGCCGAAAGCCTGCAGCAACTGCCTTTCGGCTGCATCGGGCAAAGCGATCTGTTGCAAGGTAATATCGGGACGCTTGAGCACCTGGTCTACGATCTGCAGGTAATGGGTTACAAACCGGTGGATCGTCGGGGCAGTAAACAGCGCCGTGTTGAAGTTGAGTAAGAAGCTCAGTTTTTCCGGCGTGAGAGATGCTTCCAGGATAAGGTCCATTTTGGCAATGCTTCCGGGCAGCGAAAAAGGACTGATCTTCCATTCTTTTGGTGTTGTATTTTCTTGCTCTCCTGTATGATCTGCAAAGAGGAACATGACATCGAATAGCGGATTGCGGCTGGTATCTCTTTTCAGGTTCAGCGAATCCACCAATTCTTCGAAAGGATAATCCTGGTTGCTGTAGGCATGGACTGAATTCAGCTTCACTTCCTGCAGGAATTGATCAAACGTCTTTCCGGCGAGTGGATAGTTGCGCAGGGCCAGCGTATTGACAAACATACCGATGAGCGGTTCCAGATCGGCATGGGTGCGGCCTGCTACGGCGGTACCGATGACAATATCTTCCTGTGAAGAATACTTAGACAGCAGGATGTTGAAAACCGACAGCAGGAACATGTTGTAGGTCACTTTCCGGGCACTGATAAAATCTGCAATGCGGGTCGAGAGACCGGTGTCCAGGTCAAGGTGGTAATTATCACCTTCAAAAGTAGATACCAGCGGTCTGGGGAAATCTGCAGGCAGATCAAGAACGGGTGGGGCTATCGCAAACTGCTGCTCCCAGAACTGCTTTTGCCCTTCGATCGCTCCTGTAGTAAAAAGCGATTGCTGCCAGGCGCTATAATCTTTGTACTGTATGTTTAATGCCTGCAGCGGGATGCCCTGGTACAAGGCCAGCAACTCTTTCATAAAGACCCGCATGGAAACGCCATCGCTGATGATGTGATGGATATCATACATCAGCAGGTGCCGTTCAGGGTTTACTTCCAGTATTTCCGCCCGGAGCAGCGGCGCTGTTTCCAGATCAAATTTCCGGATAAAACGGGCTACAATCCCGGGCGCTTCTGTTTCTACGGCCTTATGTCGTTTCAGCTGAAAGTCGATCTGCTTTCGTATAACCTGGACAGGCTCATCGTGGATCATGACAAAGGCGGTCCTCAGGCTTTCATGCCTGTCGATCAATTGCTGAAAGGCTGTTTCCAGCTTTTGAATATCCAACGCTCCGTCGATCCAGAAAGCCGAATACATATTATAGCTCGTCTCCGCACCTTTGAAATGACTGATTACAAAAAGTCTTTTTTGAGCGGAAGAAAGCGGGTAATGATCCTGTTGCGCAATAGGGACGATGGGGACGAATTGGTTGGTGCCCGCAGTACCCAGGTAGGCAGCCAGCGTTCTTATAGTCGGGTGGCTAAAGACATCTTTAAGGGCGATATCTAAAGAGAAGAACTTTTGTATGCGGGATACCAGGACCATAGCCCTCAGGGATTGTCCCCCCATTTCGAAGAAGTTATCTAGCACACCGATATGGGTTCTCTTTAAAATATCCTGCCAGATCAGCAATAGCCGGGCCTCTGTTTCGGTCTCCGGCGGGTCGATGGCCCTGGTTGTCTTGTCCATCAACTCCTGCAGATCGGGCAATGCTTTCTTGTCTATCTTACCATTGGGACTAATGGGTAATTTGTTCAGCAGTATAAAATGGCCTGGGATCATATGCTCCGGAAGTCGCTGTTTCAGGGAGGCCCTCAGGCCATCAAGGGCAAGTCCCGATTGGCTTGTGTACCAGCAGACCAGGTCCTGCTCGCCTTTATCCTCATACACGGTAACGGCAACTTCTTTTATCTGTTCTTCTTCCGAGAGGATGTTTTCGATCTCCTGTAGCTCTATCCTGTAGCCCCGCAACTTTACCTGGTCGTCATTGCGCCCTATGAATTCGAGATTGCCATCGGGAAGCCAGCGCACGAGGTCGCCGGTTTTATACACCCGCTCGCCGTTATGCGGATGTTGCATGAATCTTTCGGCCGTTAGCCGGGGCTGGTTCAGATAGCCCCTGGCAACGCCTGCGCCTCCGATCCATAATTCTCCGGCAATGCCGATAGGCACGAGTTGTTGTTGCTCGTCACAAACGTAATAGGTATAATTCGCCAAAGGCTTGCCTATAGGTGTATTGCCGGAAGAAGGCAGGGCATCGAGTGTTGTTTCGTAAAATCCGGCATCGATGCAGGTTTCCGTAACACCATAGCTATTGACGATCCTGATGCCGGGTGCATACCTTTCCATCAGCCTGCTGAAATGAGCGCTCAGGCAACTGTCCGAACCCAGGATCAATAGTTTTAAGCAACTCAGGTCTTTGCCCTGCTCATAAGCATAGTCCATAAGCGGCAATACCAGCGCAGGCGTGGATTCAAGGATATTGATCTGATAGGTCCGGATGAGCTCATATAGGGCATTTACTTCCAGGCGGGTTTCGGCGGGACAGATCACCATGCGTCCTCCGCTGGTCAGGGTACGGATAACATCGCCGGTAAAGACGTCAAATGCAAAGCTTGCCATCTGGAGCAGGCAGGGCTCAAACCGGTCCAGGTGATAGGCTTTGCGCCAGGCGCCGGCTATATTATTCAACGCCTGATGTTCCATCATCACACCTTTGGGTCTTCCTGTGGTCCCGGAAGTATAGATCACATAAGCGAGTTGGTCGGGCGCTATCGTTCTTTTTTCAGGTTTGGCCGTACCGGCAGCCACTTCTTCAAAACTGACTGCACCGGGATAATCCTGCTGCAAAGCGGCATCTGTCAACAGGATCGCCACCTTGCTGTCGTTGAGCAAATAATCAATTCTTTCCCTGGGGTATCCGGGGTCTATCGGCAAATAGGCAGCACCGGCTTTTAATGTGCCGATAAGACCGATGACCATCCATTCGGAGCGTTCCGCGATAATCCCCACAATACCCTCGGCACCTATACCCAGTTTTTGGAGTGACGCAGCTATGGCATCCGTTTGCCGGTCCAGCTCGGCATAGGTAATGGCCTTATCTTTAAAAAGGATAGCGATGTGGTCCGGCTTTTGCTGTACCTGCTCCTCCAGTAAGTCGATGATCGTCTTCGTCGCTTTTTCACCCGGACAACTTCCAGCCTTTTCGAGCCATTGCCGTTCTCCCTCCGTGAGCAAGCGCTCCTGCTGCTTAGCCCCCGGGATATTTAGAGCGGGATCGTCAAGCAGCTCCTGGAGCAGCATATCGGGCGACTGCGATATGGCTTTTATCATGGCGATATAGCATTCCGCCATTTGCCCTATGGTCGATTGCTTGAATAAATGGAGGGAATAATGGAAGGTAACCCAAAGCACTTCATTCGATTCCATGACACTGACGGAAAGATCGAATTTTATACTGGCATCCTTCAGGTGTAGCGGCTTGAGGCCGACTTCTTTTATCTGGAGCTTCTGTATGTCTACATTCTGGTAAGAGAATAGGGTGTCAAAAAGGGGGTTCCGGTTCCTGTCCCGGGTTAATTCCAGTTGTTCTATTAATTCTTCCAGCGGGTAAAGCTGATGGTCCAGGGCCCCGAAGAAAACATTTTTCACCTCGTCCATCAGTTCCCTGAACGTTTGTTGTTCCTTTATCAAAGTCCTGATCGGCAGTGTATGTACAAACATACCGATGAGCGGGTCGAGGTCGGGATGAATGCGGCCTTCGGCGGAAGTACCCACGGTAATATCTTTCCTGCCCGTATACCTGGCCAGCAGCAACTGGAAGGCGGCCATCATCAGGATAAAAAAGGTACTTTCCTGTTCCGAGATCAATTCCTTCAACCGGGAAACCGTTTCTTTGTCGATCTTCACGGTACAGACATCGCCATCCAGTTTTTTTTCAACAGTACGCGGATAGTCTATCGGCAGGTCCAATGCTTTCGGCTTATCGGCGAAAATATCGAGCCAGTATTTTTTGTGTACGCTATAAGCGCTGCTTGCCCTATAATGATCTAACCATACCGTATAGTCTTTATACTGTATTTTAAGATCGGGCAGGCCCTCGCCATGGTAGCATTTCATGATTTCTTTGATGAAGACATCTATAGATACGCCATCAGAGATAATATGGTGCATGTCGATGAACAAGATGCCGTTATCTTCATCCTTCCTGATAAAGTTAACCCTCAGCAGTGGCGGATGGCTTAAATCAAAGGGACGTATGAGGGCTTGGTGCGCTTCTTCCGTGGCAAATGCTTCCCCTTCCAGCAATGTTATGGAAAAGGGTACTTCTTCTTCGATCTGTTGCATAATCGCTTCGTCCCGGAAACAGAAGCTTGTCCGCAAGGTACTGTGTCGTTTGATGATCGTTTTAAAGGCAAGCGCTAACCTGGGAATATCGATAGGGCCTTCTGTCGCCAGAAGCGTAGGCATATTGAAATTGACGGCTTCCTTGTTGATCAGGTAACTCAGGTAAATACCTATTTGGGAAAAGGCGGCGGGATAATAGGCCGCAGCTGGTGCTACCGGAATTTCAAAGGAACCGGAAGTTTCCGCGTTTTGAATATAGGCCGCTATATTTTTAATGGATTTGCGGGCGAATACTTCTCTTAACGGCATTTCCACGAGAAAGTCCCGCAGAATAAAGCCTATTAGTTTCGCTGCTTTGAGGGAATGTCCGCCCAACTCGAAAAAGCTGTCTTGCACACTGATCCGTGGCAGATTCAGCAGACCTTTCCATAGGACAAGCAACTTTTCTTCCAGGCCGTTGGAAGGCAGGTCTTCTGCTATCAGCATCCGTTCCTGTGTTCCGGGTTGGGGCAATTTGTTCCGGTCGGTCTTTCCGTTGGCCGTGATGGGGATCTTGTCCAGGGGCATAAACCGGGAAGGGATCATATATTCCGGCAACTGCGCTTCAAGATAAGTACGCACGTCAGCTACTGCTATTTCAGTTGCGGGTACGAAGTAGGCACAGAGATATTTGCTGCCCATATCCTCTTCAAAGGCACAAACTACCGCTTCTTTAATGCCGGAATGATTGCGCAATACAGATTCAATCTCTCCCAACTCGATCCGGTATCCCCGGATCTTTACCTGGTTATCCTTCCGGCCGATAAACATAATATTACCCTCAGGCGTCCATCGGGCAAGGTCGCCCGAACGATACATTTTCCCTTCTTCCCGGAAAGGGTCGGGTACAAATTTGGCATCCGTCAGCGCTTCGTTATTCAGGTAGCCGGGCGATACGCCGGCGCCGGCGATACAGAGCTCACCGGCTACGCCCAGGGGTGCCGGTTCCCCGTAATCGTTCAGGATATAGATCCTGCAGTTGGCCATAGGCTTGCCTATCGATGCATTTTCACTTGTGGGGGCTTCCGGTCTGTAGTTAAGGGCGCTGGCTATAACGGTAGTTTCCGTGGGGCCATAAGCATTAATGATATCCAGGCCGTCGATCAGGTTGCTATAGTCATAAAGCAAGGTATCCTTGATTGCTTCCACGCCGACAAGCAACTTCCGTAAGCGGGTGGACGGGCCCGATTGTCTCAGTTGTGTATAAAGATCGCTTAACAGGACAGGCGGGATATAAGCGTAGGTAATGTCTTCTTTTTTAAGAAAGGTAGCCAGTTTCGCCGTATCCAGAAGCCGTTCTTTATCCAGTATGACGAGCGTAGCACCGCTGGTCAATGCCACAAATATTTCGGCAATACTGGCATCAAAGGAAATGTTGGAAACCGCCAGCACGCGGTCTGAGGTATCGAATCCCTTTTTGAATAAGGTTTTATAGGCGAGTATAAAATTGGTAAAACTACTTTGAATAACGCCTACGCCTTTTGGTTTTCCGGTAGAGCCGGATGTATAGATGACATAGGCGGGGTCGTCGGCGCCATGTTTCGTTTCGAAATCTTTCAGGCCGGGTTCCGTTTCTGTTTCATCAATTGTGATGACCTGGTTTTCGTAACCGCTGAAGAGCCCCTGTTGTCCTGAGTGAATAGCCTTTGTGGTCAGGATAAGCTTGGCGGCACTATCTTCCAGGATATGGCGGATACGGTCATCAGGTTGATCGGCATCGATGGGCAGGTAGGCAGCGCCGGCTTTTAAGATACCCATCATGCCCGTGATCATATGTTCCGAACGCGGGCAGATCAAAGCCACTATATCATGGCGGCCAATACCACGCTTCCTTAGCAAAGCGCCTAGTTTCAGAGCCTTTTGCTGTACCTCCAGGTAAGAAAGGACATTTGATCCGAACTGAACTGCGGGCTGATGCGGGGTCTCCTTCACCTGCTGTTCGAATAATGCCAGGATACTCCTGTCTTTGTCTGCAAAGGCAACCTCCGTATCGTTGAACGATTCAATAATCTGTTGCCTTTCCTCTTCAGACAGAAGCGGTATTTCAGCGACTGTTGCCGTAGGGTTCCGGATAATGAACTGAAGTATATGGATGAAATGACAACCCAGTTGCTTGATAAACCAGCCAGCATAATGACCGGAGTGGTCGATCTCCAACTGGAAAGAGGCGCCGGTTTGATGTAGGGCGAAAGCGAGTTTCGATTGCCCGCTGACAGTATGTTCCCGGGTGAAAGGAGGATAAGAGAAGGTAAAAGGGAATAGCGACGTGCCGTTTCCTTGCCGTGCTTTTACTTTTTCCTCAAACTTCTGAAAGGAATAATTGCGGTGATGGTAGGCCTCCTGCATTTCTTTTTGTAAAGAGGTCAGCAGTGTTTTTACATCGGTATGCCGTTGCACGGATAAGGCTAAAAAGACTGGTGCACCCATGTCGTCCTCATCAGTAGGAGCAGCGAAAGGCAGTCCGGTCAGCAAGAGGTCGTGCTGATGGGTATATTTATGAAGCAACAGGAATAGCGCTGTTGCAGCAAAAGTATAGATACCTGCATCTTTATTGTTGCAACGCTCTTTCAATGAGGTTGCTATTGCTTCAGGGAACGGGAACACTTGCAGACCTCGGCCGTCTGTGCTTTTGAGCTCCCGGATTGCAGGGATGTCAATCGGTTCGAAACGTTCCGCTTTTTCCAGCCAGTATTCCAGCGCAATTTTATGTTGAAGGGAATGAGTCATAGTTGGTTTGGTTGTTGTTCATACAAATGGTATCGGGAAAGCACCATTTTAAAAATTAAAGGCGAAGTCCAGGTCATTGTTGTCTTCCAGAACTTCTGCAGCAATCTTAAAGGACAATTGCTGGATGCTTTTTTCGGGGTTGCCCAGTATGTCCTGCAATAAGGCCAGGAATCGTTCTTTCATGAGCAATAAAGTCTCTTCTTCGAAAAGGGCGGTATTGTATTCCAGCTTTACAGGCCAGCGATCCTTACCCTCGCTGATCTCCATGATCAGGTCAAACTGGGCCGTGCCGGTATGTATGGGATAGGGCGATACCGCGATGTCTTCCAGCTGCATCTTAGGCATCTTCAGGTTTTGTAATACGAAGATTACATCAAACAAGGGATTGCGGGAGGGGTCCTTTTTGCCGTTTAGCTTATCGACAAGCAACGCGAAGGGGTAATCCTGGTTGTCGTAAGCATTGAGGGTATGTTCTTTCACTTCCTGCAAAAACTGTATAAACGTTTTTTCCCTGGCGGGACGGGTCCTGAGTAAAAGGGTGTTGACGAACATACCGATCACTTTGTCGAGATCGTTGTGAGCGCGGCCGGCGATGGGCGATCCGATAACGATATCCTCCTGCCCAGTATATTTATGCAGCAATACTTTGAAGACGGCGAGCAGGACCATAAAAGGCGTGGTACCAGTGGTGGCTGCCATCGCTTGTATTTGCTGCACCTGGTCGCCCGAGAGGTCAAATAATAATTTGTCTCCCTCAAAAGATTGTATGGCAGGCCTTGGCTGATCGGTACGCAATTGCAGCACCGGCGGCTGATCTGGAAATTGCTGCAGCCAGAAATTTTCCTGTTGCTGCATCAGGCCGCTGTCAAATAGCCCCTGCTGCCAAAGCACGAAGTCTTTGTATTGTATGGCCAGGGGCTCCAATGTTTCACCATGGTATAGCTTCACCAGCTCCGATATGAGTACCGCCAGCGATACACCGTCGGAGATGATATGGTGCATGTCGAAAAACAAAAGATGCTTATCGGTTTCCTGCTCCGCCAAACCCACACGCAACAAGGGCGGCTGCCTCAGATCGAAGGGCCGGAGGAAAGTACGCAGGAGGCTTGCCGGATCTCTATCGGCAACGAGCTCCTGGATCGAGAAGTCGATTGCGGGGTGGATTACTTGTACCGGTTGTGCATTCCTTTCATGAAAGCTCGTTCGCAGGCTTTCGTGTCGCTCACATAAGGCGCTGAAGGCCCTTTCCAGTCTGGGGATATCTAGTTTACCCTCCAGTAACAGTACCGTCGGCAGATTATAGGCCACCGACCGTTCATTGGACTGATGGATCAGCCAGAGGCGTAGTTGCGCTTCTGAAAGGGGATAGTCATCTTGTATCGGGGCCGGTACTATAGCTTGATAAACGGCCTGCTGATCACCGCTGGCGAGCAAGCCTTCGACACCTTTTGCCAGGGACCTGACGGTAGCCAAAGTGAAAATGTCTTTAAAGACAAGCTTTATCCCGAATCCTTTTTCAATGGTAGCGATCACTTTCGTGGCCATCAAAGAATGTCCGCCCAGCCTGAAGAAATCATCGTCGAGCGTGAGCGCTTCCAGCTTCAATACATTTATCCATATGCCGGCAATTTTCTGCTCCATCGCCGACCAGCTATCCTGTACGATTGCCTTAAGGTGCTCCGATCCTGGCTCCTGCGCTGTTTGGGCTATGGGATCGGGTAATGCGGCTTTGTCTTCGTTGCTATTGGCGACCGAGAAATCTTCCTGCCGCAAAGGTTCTTTCAGCCAGCAACGTACCTTTTCAAAAGGGTAGGCGGGAAGGCTTACTTTCCGGTGATCCGCAGCATGGTAATATTTTTCCCAATCGATAGAATATTGGGCCAGATACAAAGCCTCTATGATTTCCAGGGGGGATTGCTTTATCGAAACGACACCATAGAGCGCTTCCTGGTCCGGGTAATTCAAGGTCCTCAATCCTTTGGACAAGCAAGCTTCCGGTCCTAATTCTATAAACAACGCCCGGCCTTCCTCTGTTTCCCTGGCGATCAGTCTCCTTAGCTTCTGATCCAGGTCCGGATCGATGGTTTCTTCAGCAGCACATTGTGCCATGGCTTCTTCCAGGGACATTTCTTTCAGCGCTACTGCTACGACCAGGTCGCCGCTGCCTATCCCTAAAAGATGTTCTGTAGTCAACCCTTTTTCTTCCCAATAATGATACAAGGCATATTGCAGCACGAAGCGATTTATTGCTGCACCGGATTTATCGTAATACGCAGCGCAGGCTTCTGTATACTTGCTTAACTCCGGCAGTTCTTTGGTCATAGTCCGGAGGAAATCATCACTCACCAGCGCATCGCCGGAAAAAAGGAAAATGATTTTTTTAACCGCTTCCTGGTGGGCACCCATCCTGGAACCTTTTATTTTCTGCAATAGCTCTTCTTTAGTGGCTGCTATTAAAGAAACCCGGTGCTGGTAATGCTTTCGGCCGGCATTCAGGGTATAGCTGATGTTGGCCATCGCAGGGTTTTCCAAGGCCGAAAGATAGGTTGCAAAGCGATCGAGGTAAGCGTCCAGGCTGGCTTCTGTCCTGGCCGAAAAATTAAAAAGGAAGCTACCTTGAACAGGGGCCGTCTCTGCAACTTGTGGCGTCTCTTCCAACAATACATGACAATTGGTGCCGCTCAAACCGAAAGAGCTTACACCCGCTCTTCTGGGATAGGGCGCTTCCCAGGCTTTATACGCTGCGTTGACATAGGTGGCAGACTGTTTAAAAGCAATAAAAGGATTGGGCTGATCGAAATGGACGCTGGGGTAAAGTTCCTTGTGTTGCAGAGAGAGCACTGCTTTGATCAACCCCGATATACCGGCCGCACTACCGGTATGACCGATATTGCTTTTGATAGAAGAGACGGCACAAAAGTGTTTCTTGTCGGTCAGGTCTTTAAAAGCCAGGTCCATACCGGCAATTTCGATCGGGTCTCCAAGCTTGGTGCCACTGCCATGTGCCTCGATATAGGAGACTGTAGTCGGATCTATTCCCCCTTTGGACCAGGTCTTCCGAATGACTTCGGCTTGCGCCTGACTGCTGGGCGCTGTAAGGCTGCCGGATAATTGTGCATCCTGGTTGGCGGCTGTTCCTTTAATCACTGCGTAAACGATGTCCTTATCGGCTATGGCTTTGTCCAGCGGCTTCAGAAGCACACAGCCTACCGCTTCACCCGCACCGGAACCTTCTGCTTTGGCAGAAAAGCTACGCGTCCTGCCATCCTTCGACATGATACCCAAGTCGGCGCCCGTATTCTTTTCCGCGGGGAAGAGGATAAAACGAACGCCCGCTGCAAGCGCATAATCGGCATCGCCTATGAGCAGTTCGTTACAGGCCATATGGATGGCCAGCAGCGAAGAGGAACAGGCCGTATCCACCATAGCGGCATTGCCCCGTAAATTAAAGAAACGGGCAATGCGTCCGGCGGTTGTGGCATCGGTTGTACCCGTTAAGAGCGTAGGGTCGAAGCGATCGGCCAGCCGCCCGTATTTCTGTTCCGTATCGCCAATAAAGACAGCCGTTTCGCTGCCATTAAAAAAATCGACATTATAGCCGGCGCTTTCGATGGTTTCATACACTACCTCCATCAGTATGCGCTGGTGCGGGTCCATATATTCAGCTTCCGCTTTGGAAATATTGAAAAATCTATGGTCGAACTTATCGATATCTTCCATATAGCCGATCTCCATAAATTCTTTATCCAGGGCTAAGGTCGTCGCAGACTTCCGCTCAAAGGAGAACGGCCGTACGCAGTCCTTACCTGCTACCAGGTTATGACGAAACGCCTTCAGATCGTCGGCTTCGGGGAACCTGCCCGCTATGCCTATAATTGCAATGTCTTTCATCTTGAAATCATTTTTGTTGCTACCCGATTATTCGGGTAAGGAAAGATTAATGTACTCGGCGTAAGGTACTTCCTCCGCCAAGGAATGGCTGAGCAGCACGCCGCCGTTAGTCAGCTGACCGGCTTCTGTAAACCCGGCAAATTTGTAGGTCACGTACATCAGCCGGTTCCGGTCTGTGGGCAGGAATTCGGCTTGTAGCGTGCAACCTTTCTGCCTGGCGAGGTTCATGATATAATTCAGCAATACGCCACCTACGCCACGGGACATGACCCGGCAGGACATGAGCAATAGCTTTAAGGTCCAGGTCTGCGGATTGCATTCCACCATGGCAACGCCGATCTTGCCATAAGAACCATATTTGTCGATAAGCTCTGCTACGAAAAGATGATGATCCGGCGACTGTATCAGGGCTTCCAGTTCTTCGTAGGTATAAGAATAGCCGGTAGCATTCAGCTGGTTGGTCCGTAAGGTGAGCTCTTCTACTCTTTGCAGATCGTTGACAGTAGCGGCTTGTATGGAGAAGGTTAACGCAAGCGATTCCAGAAATTTCCTGTTGTTGCCGATTTCCTGTTCTTCCTGGTGCCGCACTTCGTCATCGAGGTACATTTTTCTTCTCAGCGAAGATTCTTCCGTGATAAAGCGGGGCTTGAACCACTCCAGCACCTGTCCGATGCTGCCCACATCCAGGCAATTAACCTGTTCGTGTACGAAGGCGACTTCATCTCTTTCAAAAGGCTGGTCGTCAATGAAGGCGATCGCATCCATGCCGATGTTCAGCTTTTCCTTTATTTTTTGAATGGAGTTGGATTTCAGGTCCCAATGGATCTGCGGGTAAAGAAAATATTCCCTGATTCCGAATCGCTCCAGCATCCGGATCGCATCATCATAATTATTCTTGCTGGCTATCGAATTGATGATGCCCCAACTGTCGAGTGTTTTTAAAATATCAACGATACCTTCGCGTAAGACCAACTGGTCGTTCTCCAGCAAGACGCCCTGCCAGATGGTATCGTCCAGGTCCCATACTACGCATTTGATGACCTTCTTTTGTTTTTTTTCTTTAAGATCGCTTTCTATCTGGCTGAATGTATGTTCCATTGTGTTTGATTTTTTTCTGACTATCTCGATATAGGAAACAGTGGGTCTGCTTGTTTGCACCACGGTTGCTGAGCTTGTCGAAGCAACACTTCGACGCTGTCCTTTCGACAGGCTCAAGGACCGGCGAGCGTTATTTCCTATATTATGGTAATCGCTTCATTTTTTTATACTTCAATAAGCATGGTGCTCCAGGCCGCAACCGGACTATTGTTCATCATCAGTATTTTTTCACCTTTCTGAAAAATGCCTGATTCCATGCCGGTTTGGTAATTCAGAAAAACATCTCCCGCGCCCAGGTGCCCGTATTGTGCCAGGTTCATGGCGCAGATCGGGGATATCTGGATATCGAAGGCAGATTGATAATATTCATAAGCGCGGGAAGAGATGTTCTGCAACAAAAAATGGCTGATATCCTGCTTGGAAAGAGCATTGCGGTTCAATATGGCATCGTTGATCTCCTTAAACCTGTTCTTACTTTCGATCGCCAGCTCAAAACCATATTTACGAATGTCGCTGCAGATTTCTTTATATTGATCGGCGCTTTTGTCCCGGTACTCCAGTTTGAACAGGTCCCAATAATGGCCATTGGTCTGGATCTGTATATCGGTAAGTTGATGATCCGCCGTTTTGCTGATGAGGGCGGCAACGCCACCATCGCCCATAATGGTAACGGGGTTCCGGAACCTGTAGTTGGAAAAAACCTTATTCCCATAACAGATCAGCACATGATTGGCTTTGCGGTTGGCCGTCAGGAAATCTTTGGCCAGCTTAAGGGCCATAGAGCTATCGGCGCAGCCCAGGTTGGAAATGGCAAAGCTAAGTGCCTGATGCGCTTTCAAATCGTGCTGTAAACGGGTAGCCTCTGAGCTGATGAAATGCTCCGGCATCCGGCTTTGTAAGTAAATAATGAGGTCTATACTGTTCGCTTCTGTTCCTGTTTCCTGCAAAAGCTTTTCGCTCGCTCCTTTTGCCAGGTCGTAGCTGGTGATCTCGCCGGAATCGTAAATGGTATTGACGCCACAGGTCGTAAAATAGGCCAGCTCACTTTCGTTCAGCGTTTCTTTTTCCGCAAGGTCGAGCACGGCTACCGGGGCTCCGGGTGTGTATGTCTTTATAGATTGAATGCCTATCATGATCGGTTATAAAATTGAGCTTAAACTGGCGACACTATGGTCGGCGATCAGTATTTGTTGTATTTCGGTGGAACCTTCGATGATCTCCATCACTTTCGCATCGCGGAAATAGCGTTGTATCGAAAGGCTGTCGTGGCAGCCCATCGCACCATGCAACTGTACGGCGTCGGAGGCGATGGTGTTAGCGATCCGTGAGGCGTAATACTTTGCCAGGGTGGTCTGTATAATGCTATCCGGATCTTTTTTATCCCGCAGGTAGCCGGCATTCAGACAAAGCAGGCTGGCTGCTTTTACCTCAGTCACCATATTCGTGATCTTTTGTTTGGTGAGCTGATGGTCTTTGAGCAGGCTGCCAAACAGGTTACGGTTCCTGGTATATTGAATGCTGTCTTCCAGGCAGGCACGGGCAATGCCCAGGGAGCCGCAGGCAACACTATACCTGCCATTGTCCAAAGCGGTATTGACGATCTGCTGCAATCCCCAGCCTTCTCTTCCCAGTACATTCTCTGCCGGAATCAAACAATCCGTTAGATGGATCTCGGCCAGCAGGGAAGCCCTGGTGCCCAGGATGCCGTCCAGTGGCTGTATCCGGAGCCCCGGGGTATTCCGTTCCACCAGGAATGCTGTTATGCCGTTTGCGCCACGGGCTACGATGACATACAAGTCGGCTATCTGTGCGAAAGTGATCCACTTCTTCACACCATTTAACAGAAAGCCATCGGCCTGTTTCTGGTAAGCCGTTTGGATATTGCTGGTGTCGCTGCCGGCTCCTGGTTCCGATAGACCAAAGGCGGCCAGTTTGGTCCCTTGAGCCAGTAACGGCAACCATTTATCCTTCTGTTCTTTTGTTCCCCAGCGCAGGATTGTTTCTGCCGTAAGCGAAGAGTGGACCGTGATCAGGCTCCGGGTAGAAGAGCAGGCTCTTCCTATGGCTTCGTTCAATATCCCGTAAGACACCTGGTCCATACCTCGTCCTCCATACTCCGCCGGGATCGTGACGCCCAGGTAACCTTGCGCGGCTAGTTGTCCGATGAGCTCCCTGGGTATAGCGCCCTGCTTGTCGTAATCGTTGGCATAAGGCTGTAAAGCCGTCTGGGCAAAGTGCCGGCATTCTTCGCGGAACGCTTTTTGATCGGCTGTTAATTCCAGGTTCATGGTCTATCGGTCCTTCTTTTTAAGGATGAAGGCGCCCAGGTTATTCACGGTGCTGAAATTTTCTAAGTTCAGATCCTCATTTTCTATGGAAATCTTAAAGGTGGTTTCCAGGAATACGACCAATTCTAAAGCAAATAAGGAGTTTACTAATCCTAGTTTGAAAATGTCCTCTTCGTCGGTGAAGGAAATATCCTGTCCAATGCGTTTTTGCAGAAATTCTTTAATAATAACTTTAGTGTCTGGTTGGGTGGTGACTTCCATTTTATTTTGATTTGTGTTTTGAGTTTAGTTTTAGACGGATCGATTTGTTTTAACTGGCTATCCCGATATAGGAAACATTGAGCTTATCCATCTCCTTTATGGTTGCTGAGCTTGTCGAAGCACCATTTACTATTGTCCTTTCGACAAAGCTCAAGGGCCGGTGGGTATTTATTTCCTGTATCGGGATAATCATATCGTTTTAATTGTACTTGTAGAATCCTTCCCCGTTTTTTCTGCCGTGCAGACCGGCGTCTACCATTTTTTTAAGCAGGGGCGCGGGCCTGAATTTGGTGTCGTTATAGCTGTCAAAGAGTACATCCAGTGTATAGAGAATAGTATCCAATCCGATGAGGTCTGCAGTCTCCAAAGGCCCCATTTTATGGCCAAAACATTCTTTGAATATCTTGTCGATATCCGGGACGGTAGCTACGCCATCCTGTAGCGCAAAAATGGCTTCGTTAACCGTAAGCATCAGCACGCGGTTGGAGATAAAGCCCGGGTAATCGTTGACCACGACGCCCGACATCTGTACGCTACGCAATAGTTCCAGGGTAGTATCGATCGTTTGCGGTGTGGTATGATAGCCACGGATTACCTCTACAGTAGGCTTCAGATGAACGGGGTTCATAAAGTGAATGCCCATCACCTGCTGCGGATGCTTTAAAAAGGACGCCAACCTGGTAATGGAGACTGCTGAAGTATTGACTGCCAGCAAAGCCTTATCTGGAACAATATCTTTGAGCTCTTGATAAAGCGTTTCTTTGAGCGGTATGTGCTCCGTTACATTTTCAATAATAAAATCGGCGCCGCTTACTGCGTTAAGATTGGTGGTGCAACTTATTTTATCCAGTGCATTTACCTTGCTTGTGGATTTGTGCAGGAGCTTATCCAATCGTTCTATATTGCGAATATTCTTTTGGGCATTTTCCAGGATTTCCTCCGAAATATCGACCAGGGTAATATCATAGTCATATTTGGCAAACTGATAGGCGACACCCTGGCCCATAACGCCGGCGCCTATTACAGCAACATTTTTAATGGTCATATTAATGGTTTGGTTTAAGCCTGTTAAAATTCTACTCTCTTTGCTTTCCTGTTTTGCGCTGCTGCAGGTTTGGCGCCGCTCGAAATAGTGGTCGCCTGTTCCCGTATGGTAGGTTTGTCAAACAGGTCGCTGACCTTGAGCGCATCGTCAAAGGATTGCTGGATCAGTCCTAGCATATGAATGATCTTCAGGCTATTTCCGCCCAATTCAAAGAAGTTGTCGGTAACGCTGATGCCGGCCGAGTCCAGTACGGTTTCCCATATATGCAGGAGCGATGCTTCGGTAGCGTTTGCAGGCAGTACCAGGGCCTGCCGGAGTTGCTTTTTCTCTGTATCGGGCTCTGGAAGCGCTTTCCGGTCTATTTTTTCGTTCTTCGTTAAGGGGAATTGACCCAGTACGATAAAAAAGGAAGGGATCATATATACCGGTAGTTCCGAAGCCAGGTGCGTGCGCAATACGGCATGGTTCACTTCTTTATTGCCGACCAGGTAGGCGCAGAGATACTTATTTCCTTTATGATCCGTTTTGTCGATCACCAGTGCCTGCTTTATTTCAGGGTGCACCATCAGCTTGTTCTCTATCTCACCCAACTCGATCCTGTAGCCCCTGATCTTTACCTGCTGATCCTTCCGGCCAATAAAGTCTATGTTCCCGTCAGCCTGCCATTTGGTGAGGTCGCCCGTTTTATAGAGTTTGCCTTCGGGTTCAAAGGGATTATCGACAAATTTTTCTGCAGTCAACCCTGGATTATTCAGGTATCCTCTGGCCAGCCCGCTTCCTGCAATACACAATTCGCCGGGCACGCCCAGGGGTTGCAATTGCATCTGCTCATTTACGATGTAGATACGGGTGTTGTGCATGGGTTTACCGATCAATACATTTTGTCCCTTGGCATTGCCCGGCTGATAGGCGTACCAGGAGCAGGCTATGGTCGTTTCGGTAGGACCATAACCATTGAGGATCCGCATGTCTTTATTGAGCGTGTTGAAGTTCTCCAGGATCGTATCTTTGATCGACTCCGCACCTACATCCAGCTTGTTCAGCGTAATGGGCGCACGATCCTTGAGCACCTGATAAAGCGGCTGCAACAAAGAAAGCGGCAGGTATCCGAATGTGATCTTCTTATGGACCAGCACATTGGCCAGCGCTTGCACATCGTAAGCGTGCTCCCTGGTTACGATCACCAATTTGGCGCCGTTGACCAGCGGCATAAATATTTCCAGTACACTTACGTCAAAAGAGATCGTCGAGATACTCAGGCATACATCTGCCACACCAAATCCTGTAGGATAATTGCAAGCGTTGGACAAAAGGAAATTGTACAGCGACCGGTGCTCGATCTGTACCCCTTTGGGCTGACCGGTAGAGCCGGAAGTATATATTACATAAGCCAGGTTACCCGCAGTACTGTTGGCCGGCGCCGAAGTATCTGTTTCCCCTTCCGGCCAGATGATCTCATCCAGGAATATCTTATTGGGCGCAACCGCCAGGTTATGCTCCAGCTTTCTTTGGGTCAGCACCAACAGGGCATTGCTGTCCTGAAGCATATAATGGATACGGCCTTGCGGATATTCGGCATCTATGGGCAGGTAAGCGCCGCCGGCTTTAAGCGTGGCCAGTACACCGATAATCATATTTATGGAACGATCGATATGCAATCCGATTATTTTGTCGGCCCCGCAACCCTGCTGTATCAATAGTGCTGCCAGGTAGCTTACTTTCTCATTCAGTACTTTGTAAGTAATCGCCTCCTTCTCTGTTTCTACAGCTATATGATCCGGGTAGCGGGCTGCTTTTTCCGCAAACAGGTCGTATACATTGCAGGCCGATTCCATTGCCGGGCAGGCGCCTGGGATCTCCGGATGATTGAAATGAAGAATCTGTTCTTTTTCCTTTTCTGTGATCAGCGCGATATTCTTTAGCTGTATCAGCGGATCGGCGGCTATTTGTTCCAAGATATGATTGAAGTGTCCCGCAAGCCTTTTGATTGTCTCCCTGGAAAATAGTTTAGTGGCATACTCGATACAGGCATGCCAGTCGCCACCATCTTCCGAAGTGACTTCCAGCGACAGGTCCATTTTTGAAATGTCATTCCGGAAGGGGACCGCCCTCAGCAGAAGGTCGGCAAACGGAATTTCTTCCTGATGACCGGCCCGGAAGGAAAGCATCACATCGAATAAAGGATTACGGCTCATGTCCCGTTTCACCTCCAGGTCGTCCAGCAAGGTTTCGAAAGGATAATCCTGGTTTTCTATGGCCTTAAGGGAGCCATCCCTGACTTCCGTTACGAAGTCCAGGAATTGTTTTTCCGGTCCAGGGAAATTGCGCAGGGGCAGGGTATTGACGAACATGCCGATCAATTCCTGTACATCTGCATGAGAACGCCCGGCCACTGCCGTACCGATAACGATGTCTTCCTGTCCGCTATACTTGGCCAGCAGGATATTGTAAGCAGCCAGGATCACCATGAAGGGGGTTGCCCCGGATCGCTTGCTGATATCCCTGATGGTATGCGTAAGCCGCTGCGGGATCGCAAATTTAAAGAGATCGCCTTCGTAGGATTTGGTGGCCGGCCGTACAAAATCGACCGGCATATTCAGCAACTGTGTTTCTTCGGCAAATTGATCTTTCCAGAACGCTTTCTGCATCGATGCCTCAGCCGATCGAAGCCATTGTTGTTGCCATACGGCATAGTCTTTGGACTGGATCTTTAATTCCGGCAATACTTCGCCTTGGTAAAGTGCAGCCAGTTCACGGAACATATTGTCGATAGAGACACCATCGGAAATGATGTGATGCATATCGATCATCAGGAAATATTGCCCGGAGCGGGTGCGGATCAGGCCTGCCCTTAACAGGGGTCCTTGTGAAAGATCGAATGGGCGAACGGACTGCCGGATAAAATCCAGGATATTGTCTTCCTCACAGTTGTGGATCTCAATATCCAGGTCAGGTTTATCCTGTATCCTTTGTACGATCTCCCCGTTCCCGGCGGCAAAAGAGGTGCGCAAGATCTCGTGCCGGTCAACTATGCTGCGAATGGCCCGGACCAGGCGTTTCAGATCGAGATCGCCTTCGATGGCATAGACAATGGGAACATTGTAGGAAATGCCGGGGCCATCGATCTGATCGAGTATGAACAGTCTTTTTTCCGCGGATGAGGCTGGATACGCCTCTTTTAACGGCGCTCGTTCAATGGTATGATAAGCGGTAGGGCTGCTTACCCGTATACTTTCCGCCAGGCCGGATAGATCGGGCCGGGTGAAGATCTGCTTGAGCGATATCCCCACGTGAAAGCGTTTATGGATAAGGGTCACCAGTCGCGCTGCTTTAAGGGAATGTCCTCCGAGCTCGAAGAAGTTATCGTTACGTCCGACCCTGGGTACATTCAGTACCTGCTTCCAAAGCTCCGCTAAGAGCTTTTCTGTGGCGGTCTGCGGTTCCTCAAACAACGCTTCGGACAACTCCGAAGCCCCGGGCTGTGGTAATTTCCTGCGGTCGATCTTGCCATTGGCCGTAAGCGGGAAGCTTTCCATCAATACGAAGAAAGCCGGTACCATATACCCGGGCAGTAAAGCCGCCAGGTGCTGACGCAGCAGCGCGGCCGTAAGGCTATCATCCGCCACCACATAAGCGCACAAGTATTTATCGCCGGAGACATCCTCACGATCCACGACCAGCACATCCTTGACCGCCATATGCAGCAACAGCTTACTCTCTATTTCCCCCAGCTCTATCCTGAAGCCCCTGATCTTTACCTGGTGGTCGATCCGGCCCAGGTATTCAAAATCCCCATCCGGCAGCATCCGGGCCAGGTCGCCGCTTCTGTATAGTTTTTCCCCCTTATGGTAAGGATGATCGATAAACCGCTGTGCCGTGAGCTCCGGACGATTCAGGTAACCCCTGGCCAGCCCGGCACCACCCACACACAACTCACCCGCTACACCCTGCGGTGC
>NZ_QVNU01000003.1 GCF_003545715.1 Taibaiella koreensis | reverse complement strand
CGCAAAAGTAGCTGCCCTTTTCCGTTCTGCCAAAAATTTTATTGTCCCTACACGCCACTTTCTTGCCTATAACGCCACCATGGCTATTTGTAGCCCTCATATTTATTTTTAGACGTTAGATCTTAGACGTTAGTATTGGGTAGTGAGTAATGGGTAGTGGGTATTGGGTAGTGCGTAGTGAGTATTGGGTATTGAGTATTGGGTAATAGTGGGCAATTGACAGTGGGCAGTGAGCGGCAAAGAGTTGGCAGTGGATAATTGGCAATTGCATATTCCTTGCTAACTGTTAACTGTCAACTTAACACTCAAGGCCTTGGCTGTAAAACAAAACAGCTGGCATTTGCTCCCAGCAACATATTGCTAACTGCTACCTGCCAACTGTACCTGCTTACCCACAAAAAACCGGCTGCATCTTACGATACAGCCGGCGTCTGTTATTCCAAGACTGGCAGGCGTTGCCCTCCTACCATATTTTAGCGCGTACACTATCGGCACGCCACATCTTATCGCCTTCTTTTACATTAAACGCTTTGTAGAATGGCTCGAAATTGCTCAACGGGCCATTGCCTCTCCATTGTTGCGGTGAGTGCGGATCGGTCTGGATCAACTGACGTACGGTAGCATCTTTTGCTTTGCCACGCCAAACCTGTGCCCAGCTGAGGAAGAAGCGCTGATCAGGTGTAAAGCCGTCGATCTTTTCATCGCCCTGGCCTTGCTTGGTTTTCTTAAACGCTTCGTAAGCAATGGTAATACCACCAAGATCGGCAATATTTTCGCCCAGGGTAAGCGAACCGTCTACGTGCATGCTACCATCCAATACTGTATAAGCATCAAACTGCCGGCGTACGACATCGGTTTTAGCTGCAAACTTCTTGGCATCCTCGGGTGTCCACCAATTGCGCAGATAGCCTTCTGCATCATACTGACATCCCTGATCGTCGAAACCATGGGTCATCTCGTGGCCGATCACGGCACCAATACCGCCATAGTTCACGGCGTCATCCGCATTGAAATCAAAGAAGGGGAACTGTAGAATAGCTGCCGGGAATACGATCTCATTCCAACCTGGGTTGTAATAAGCATTCACCGTATTGGGTGTCATGCCCCATTCAGATTTATCAATAGGCTTGCCCAGCTTGCTGATCTCGTAATTGTAATTGAACGCAGAAGTATTGATGATGTTCTGAATGTAATTATCGGGCACAATTTTTACAGAAGAATAATCTTTCCATTTGTCGGGGTAACCGATCTTCTTTGTAAAGGAATTCAGCTTAGCCAGCGCTTTTTGCTTGGTTACATCGCTCATCCAATCCAACTTGGTAATCCGTTCGCGGAAAGCGCTCTGCAGGTTATCCACCAATTCCTGCATCCGCTTTTTGGCCTCGGGCTTGAAGTTCTTCTCTACATACAACTGGCCCAGCTGGTCGCCAATGGATCCATTGATGATACCCATAACCCTTTTCCAGCGTGGCTTCTGTAGCTTTTGACCTCTTAAGGTCTTACCATAGAATTCAAAGCTTGCATTGTTAAAAGCGCTGCTCAGGAAAGGTGCCATATCGCTGGTCACATGAAAGGTAAGGTATTGCTTCCATACATCAATCGAAGTAGCTTTCAGCTGGCGGGCCAGCTCCTGGTAATATTTGGGATTGCTTACGATCAGGCTGTCTTCGCCTTTAATCTTAAACTGGCCGAACAATGTTTTCCAATCCATGCCGGGCGTTTGTTTACTGAAGGCGTCCAGGCTGAACTTATTGTACAATTTTTGCGGGTCGCGCATTTCCACCGGTTTCAATGAAGCGGCAGCCAGCTTGGTTTCCAACTCGAAGATCGCCTGTGCATTTTTCACAGCATTGGCATTGTCTTCGCCGGTAAGCTCCAGTATTTGGGTGATATAGGCTTTATAGGCCTGCCTGTTCTTTTCAGAAGTACTATCCTTATCAAAATAGTTGTCTCTTGTCGGTAAACCCAGGCCGGTTTGGCCCAGCTGAACGATCTGTTTGGTAATGATCTTATCATCGGGTGCTACATAGCCGGCAATAATAGTCGTGTTACCTTGTGTAAATTGCAGGGCTACTTCATCCAGGAACTGCTGGGGAGTGGTCACCGCGGCAATACGGTCCAGTATGGGCTTAATGGGGGCAATGCCTGCTTTTTCTATGGCTGTGGTATCCATACCGCTTTTGTAGAAGTCGCCGACCATACGGCCCTTGTCGCCAGAAGCGGAGGCCGCATCTTCCATTACCTTGTGCACGTCCTCGTTGGTATGCTCGGCCAGCATATCGAAACTTCCCCAGCGGGTCTGATCTCCGGGGATCTCAGTCTTTTTCAGCCAGGCCCCATTAGCATATTCAAAGAAGTTAGTGGCAGGGCTCACAGTGGTATCCATATTGGCCCTGTCGATGAATTTAAAATCAGCACTCTTCTCCGCCGATTTTCCCCCGCCTTCTCCGCAGGAGGTGATGCCTATGGTACCCAGGGCAGCGCCGGCGAGTAACAGTTTTGCAAATTTCATTTGAATTCGTTTTTTTATGATAAGTGCAAATGTACTCTTTCGGCTCACTTTTCCTATAGCGCAAAAAGGGGGAATTTTAGGGGGATGACCAAGACGCCCATCTGCCGTAACAGGGGTATTTTTCTATACTTTTGTATCAAAGTAACCATCATGCATCTTACGATCGTCAACGGCCCCAATCTTAACCTGCTGGGTACCCGGGAGCCGGAAATATACGGCAGCCGTAGCTTTGCGTCATTCCTGGAAGAGCTTAAAGGCCGCTTTCCCATGGTCAGTTTCGACTATTTCCAAAGCAATAGCGAAGGCGCCCTGATCGACAAGCTGCAGGCCTGCAGCGGCCATACGGAAGGGATCATCTTCAACGGCGCAGGCTATACGCACAGCAGCATTGCCCTTGCCGATACACTGGCCGCTATAAGCGTACCTGTAGTGGAAGTGCATATCTCCAATATTCATGCACGGGAAGACTTCCGCCAGCACAGCTATACCGGCGCCAAGGCACGGGGCGTAATCACCGGACTGGGCCTCGAAGGTTATGCACTCGCAGTACAGTATTTTCTAAACCTGCTTTAAGCGCAACGGCCGGAAATCTCCTCTGGCCGTTGCTTCTAAAATACTATGCTATTGCTTTCAGCTGCTTGATCATAGCTACGGGATCGGCCGCGCTGAAGACGGTATTGCCTGCCACGAGTACGTCGGCGCCAGCCTGCACGATCGTGGCTGCGTTGTCGAGCGTCACGCCGCCGTCGATCTCGATCAGCGCCTTGCTGCCACTTTCGGCAATGAGGCTTCTCAGCTGTGCGATCTTACGGAGCGTATGGGGGATAAATTTTTGTCCGCCGAAACCGGGATTCACACTCATCATACATACCAGGTCGATGTCGGCGATAATGTCTTCCAGCGCGGCTATCGGTGTATGCGGGTTAATGGCTACTCCGGCCTTCATACCTTCTGCATGGATCATCTGCACAGTACGGTGCAGGTGCGGGCTGGCCTCGATATGTACGGAAAGGTAATTGGCGCCGGCCTTTGCAAATTCACTGATGTATTTTTCGGGCTCAACGATCATTAGATGCACGTCCAGCGTTTTGGCTGCCTTCCGGTTTACGGCAGCGATAACGGGCAGGCCAAAGCTTATATTGGGCACAAAGCGGCCGTCCATCACATCCAGGTGAAACCAGTCGGCTTCGCTGCTGTTGATCATTTCGACATCTCTTTCCAGGTTCAGGAAGTCGGCGGAAAGCAGAGAGGGAGCAATTAAAGGCATTACAGTTAAATTTTCAAATGATTCAGCCGGAAAAGGAGCAGCAGTAACCCGCTGTCCGCTTCCCGGATTTGCGGTGCAAAAATACTGATGTTTTCGCAGCCTGGCGATAGAAAAACAAAGCCCATTTTCCAAAAAAATCTTTAGCGGTTTTTTACACACACTCATGTGAACAAGCTGTGAATTAGGCTTAACTTTGCCTCAAAACGGTGGATAAAGCTGTGGATAGTGTAGACTGAAGCGCAGAAATGGTGCATAACCTGTTCATTGACGGATTAAAAAATTATTATCCGAAATGTGTTACCGCTCTGCTTTTTGAACTTACCTTAGCCGTCCTTTAAAAAGTACTTAACCTTTTCTTAATAGTAGAATTTTAAACAATATTAAGAGTATCCGGATGACGAAAACAAGCAGGACACTGGTTGCAGACGCATCGGGAGGAATACGATAAACCCATTGTTGAAACCGAAGCTGTGATGCGTTCAATTTGATTTGTCCGGAGCCAGCATTGCCGGTAGCATACCGGTTTTGCAGCAGGGTCCCGACACGAGAGATTCGAAAAAGAAAAGGTTCTTTGGCTTTGAAGTTTTTGCTTTTAAAAACCCGGAGTGGCACCAACTCCATTCAAAGAAAAGAACGAGATGTCTGTAAACATAAAGAAAGAACTGGGCAGGAGCCGCAAGCCTGACCTGAACAACGTAATGTACGGTAAAATACCGCCGCAGGCCAAAGAGCTTGAGGAAGCCGTACTGGGCGCTATCATGCTGGAAAAGGATAAGCTTTCGGATGTGCTGGAAGTGCTGCCTTCGCCCGATTGCTTCTATGTAGACGCCCACCAGCGCATCTTTGCCGCCATCAAACGACTGCCCGAAAAAGGCCAGGTGGTGGATCTGCTTACCGTAACGGAGGAGCTGCGCAAGACCGATGAGCTGGAGCTGATCGGCGGCGCCTATTTCCTCACCCGCCTTACTATGAGCGTGGTGACCAGCGCTCACGTGATCGCCCACGCCCGCATTGTGATGGAAAAATACATCCAGCGTGAGTTGATCCGTATCTGTGGCGAGATGATCACCAATGCTTACGAAGACAAAACCGACGTCTTTGACCTGATGGATAAGGCCGAGACCGACCTGTTTGAGATCAGCAACAATTTCCTGCGTAAGAACTACTCCAGCATGCAGGACATCCTGGTCGAAACCATAGAGCAGGTAGCCAAAGCCCGTGATGAAAAGGACGATGTTACCGGTGTGCCATCGGGCTATGCCTCGCTCGACGCTATCACCGGCGGCTGGCAACCCAGCGACCTGATCATCCTTGCCGCCCGTCCGGCTGTGGGTAAGACCGCCTTTGCGCTTAACCTGGCCATGAATGCGGCTATGGACCCGCGTAAGCCGCGTGGTGTCGCTATTTTCTCCCTGGAGATGGGCAATACCCAGATCGTAAAGCGTATGCTAAGCTGTGTAACACAGGTACGCCTGGAGAATATAAGCCGGGGCAAGATGGAGGATTACGAATTTACCCAGCTCACGCAGCGTATGGAACCGCTGGCGAAGGCACCTATCTTCATCGACGACCAGGCCGGCCTTAACATCTTTGAGCTGCGGGCCAAGTGCCGCCGCCTGAAGACCAAGAACGACATCGGCATGATCATTATCGATTACCTGCAGCTGATGCAGGGTTCCGATAAAGCCGGTAACCGTGAGCAGGAAATCAGTAAGATATCCCGAGAATTGAAGATGCTGGCTAAGGAGCTGCAGGTCCCGGTGCTGGCGCTTTCCCAGCTGAGCCGTGCCGTGGAAACCCGCGGTGGCGACAAGGGTAAGATACCGCAGCTGAGCGACCTTAGGGAATCGGGTGCGATCGAGCAGGATGCCGATATGGTTATGTTCATTTACCGCCCCGAATACTACGGCATCAGCAACGATGAGAGCACAGGCCAGCCTTTTGACGGGGAGACCCATATCAATATCGCCAAGCACCGTAACGGTCGCCTGGATACTGTAAAGCTGAAGGCGATCCTGGAATACCAACAATTTGTAGAGGCGCCCAAGGACGATTGGATGGGTGGCGGCGGCGGCTTTACCGGTGGCGGCTTCGACGACCCTTCGGCCGGGATACGTAAGCATCCCGATGATTTTGGCAACAGCAAGCTGATCATGAGCCAGAACTTCCAGACGATGCAGTCCAAAGCCAATAATATGGATTTCGAGGACGATGAATTTGCTCCTAAATCCAAACTGAAAGGCCCCAAGCCGCAGGATGGGGATGATGCACCTTTCTAAAACTTCAAATCCCAAATTCACAAATGCCAGATCCCAAATTCCAAAATCACAAAGCCCAGGCTCCGTATTGGAATTCGGGATTGGGCATTTTAAAGATAGCATTTTTAACCCTATGCGTGCAGTTATACAAAGGGTGTCAGAAGCATCGGTAAGCATCGACGGCACAACCAAGAGCAGCGTCGCGCAAGGCTTGCTGGTATTGCTGGGCATAGAGGCTGCCGATACCGAGGCCGACGTGGCCTGGCTGAGCAAAAAGATCGTACAAATGCGCATTTTTGGTGACGAGGCCGGCCTCATGAACCGCTCGGTACAGGATACCGGCGGGGGTATCCTCCTTATCAGCCAGTTTACACTTCATGCCGCTACACAAAAAGGTAACCGTCCCTCCTTTATCAAGGCCGCCCGGCCCGGGCAGGCCATACCCCTTTACGAAAAAATGATACAGCAGCTGGAGGCCGATCTGGGTCGTCCAGTGGCCACCGGTACTTTTGGCGCCGATATGAAGGTAGCGCTGGTCAACGATGGCCCGGTAACCATCGTAATCGACTCCCAAACCGCCCTGTGATGTCACAGCCCGACGCATGGCCAGCGCCGGTTTTGTAATAGATTAAAGCGTACTTTTGCAACGATGACTGCACCTTATTCTCCCGGCGAAACACCGTCCAAGGTAGTTCCCCTGCCTCATTCAGACCTGAGCAAGAAAGAGCAGGTCGCCGGCATGTTTGATCGCATAGCGGGCCGTTACGATTTCCTCAACCATTTTCTATCGATGGGTATCGACAAAGGCTGGCGCAAGAAGGCGATCCGTACGCTGAAGCCTATACAGCCCCGCCGTATACTTGATGTGGCGACGGGCACGGGCGACCTGGCTATTGCTGCACTATCGCTGCAGCCCGAACAGGTAACCGGTGTCGATATTTCGGAAGGCATGATGGAGATCGGCCGTAAAAAGCTGGCAGAAAAAGGGTTATCGGATAAGATCGGTTTGCAGTATGGCGACAGCGAGGCCCTGCCCTTCGGCGACAATACCTTTGATGCCATTACCTGCGCCTATGGCGTTCGTAATTTTGAGCATCTTGAAAAAGGCCTGCAACAAATGAACCGTGTGTTGCGCCCCGGAGGCCGTGTGGCGATCCTGGAATTTTCCCAGCCAAAAAAATTCCCTGTCAAACAATTATACCGCTTTTACTTCCGTTATATATTGCCTGTATTGGGCAAAAGCGTATCGAAGGATGCCACGGCATATACCTATCTGCCCCAATCCGTAGCCGCTTTTCCCGAGGGATCAGCCTTTTGCAGCATTATGGAGCGATCCGGCTTTTCACAGGTTAAAGCAAGGCCGCTAACCTTCGGTATCACTACGCTGTACACTGCTGAAAAGGCTTGATTTTTTTAAAACAGGAGAAACAAACTATTGCTTATCTTCGTCAGGTATGAGCTTAAAAGTGAAAGCATTAAAGGCGGGTTTACTGATTGCAGCACTGCTGGTAAGTACGCTGTCACGGGCGCAGCACCATGTGCCCAATATGCCCGAGCATGATTCCAAACTCTACTACTTCGGGATCACCTTTGGCTTCAATTATTCTGCTTTCCGGATCAATAATACCCAAAGCTTTGCCGAACACGACACTTTCCGCTCGGTACAGCCCAGCTATGGCCCCGGGTTCAACCTGGGTATTATGGGTAACTTGCGCCTGACCAAATTTGTCGATCTGCGATTTATCCCTGCCCTGGTTTTTTCCGATAAAAAGATAACAACGATCGATCAGTCTAATAAGGAAGAGAGCCGTAGCGTCGAGTCCATCTACATGCAGCTGCCCTTACAGTTTAAGTTTAAAAGCGACCGTATCAACAATTTCCGTTTCTATGGCATCATAGGCGGCAAGTTTGACTACGACCTTTCGGCCAACTCGCGCAGCCGGCGCCAGGATGAGTGGCTAAGGGTGAGCGCGATCGATTTCGGCGCTGAAGTCGGTATCGGCTTTGAGTTCTTTTACCCCAATTTCATCTTTGCCCCTGAGATCAAGCTCAGCCAGGGCTTCCTCAATACCAATTATAAAGATTCCCAGATCCCGCTTTCCAACACGATCGATGCCATGCGCACCCGTATGATCGTGATCTCGATCCATCTCGAAGGTTAAGCGCCGCCGGGCTTACTGCCTATATCATTTTACGATATACTTAAATTATTGTTTACGATTTGCAACTGTTTGGTCCAGGTACTACTTTTGTGACCCAGCGCTTGCGGTTAAACTTTTTGAGCGTATTCGCATTATTATCCCGTACAAATCTTTCAATTCCTAAACGTAAATTTATCTGATCATGGCACACACGCTTCCCGCCTTGCCTTATGCGCCCAATGCGCTGGAACCCCATATTGACGCCCAAACCATGGAGATCCACCATGGCAAGCATCATCAGGCTTATGTCGACAACCTGAACAAAGCAATTGAAGGTACCGACGCAGCCAACCTTCCCCTGGAAGAGCTGATAAAGAATATTTCCAAATACCCTGCAGCCGTACGCAACAACGGCGGCGGTCATTATAACCATACGCAATTCTGGACGGTAATGAGTCCCAACGCTGCTGCTGCTCCTGAAGGTAAGCTGGCAGATGCCATCAACGAGGCTTTCGGCGGTCTGGACGCGCTGAAAGAAAAAATGAATGCTGCCGGCGCCACCCGTTTCGGTAGCGGCTGGGCCTGGCTTATTGTTAAGGATGGCAAGCTGGATGTTACCTCAACCCCTAACCAGGATAACCCTCTGATGGATGTAGCCGAAGTGAAAGGTACACCCGTATTTGGTATAGATGTATGGGAGCATGCTTATTACCTGAAGTATCAGAACAAGCGCCCCGACTACCTGAAGGCAATCTGGAGTGTGATCGACTGGGCCGAAGTAGCTAAGCGCTACGAAGCCGCCTTGTAATTATATATCAAAATAATGCCAGAGCCGCCGGTACCTTTTCACCGGCGGCTTTATATTTTAACGGCGCTCCCCTATTTGCTGCCGCCACATCGCATAGTATAATCCTCCGGCAGCAACCAGCGCTTCATGGTTGCCCTGCTCGGCTATCTTTCCCTTTTCCAGCACGATGATCCTGTCGGCATGCATGATGGTCGACAGGCGGTGCGCGATGAGGATAGTGATCTGCTCCCTGCGTCCCGATATTTCCCGCACCGTCTCTGTGATCGCCTCTTCGGTAAGCGAGTCCAGCGCAGAGGTAGCCTCATCAAAGATCAAGAGTCGCGGACGACGCACCAAAGCCCGCGCTATGGATATGCGTTGCTTCTCCCCACCCGAAAGCTTGAGCCCTCCTTCACTCAATACGGTATAGATACCACGCTCGCTGCGCGCCAGCAAGGCATCACAGGAAGCCTTGTGCAGCGCCTCCTTTATCTCATCGTCGGTAGCATTGGGCTTTACATAAAGGAGGTTATCCTTGATCGTGCCCGCAAAGAGCTGCACATCCTGGGTCACGAAACCGATTTGCCGCCGCATGTCGTTGTAGCGTATCTTTTCGGCGGGAATATCGTTGAAAGATATGATGCCGTCCACCGGCCGGTACAAGCCCACCAGCAATTTGATCAGCGTCGATTTGCCGGAGCCGGAAGGACCTACAAAGGCTATCGTGTCGCCTACCCCGGCGCTGAACGATATCCCGTCGATCGCATTGTCGGCAGCCGTAGCATGACGGAACACCACTTCGTCGAAACGCAGGTGGGACAAAGGGCCTAGCTGCGCCGGCTCCTCTGGACGGCGCTCTACCGGCTTTTGCATCAGCTGATCGAAGGTGTAAATGGATGCCTCTGCTTCTTTATAAGATACCAGGATATTGCCAATGTCCTGTAACGGCGCAAATATAGCCGTGGAGATAAACTGCATGGCAATGAGCTCGCCCGGTGTAAGCACATGCCGGAAAATAAGCCAGAGCAAGGTGAACAGCACCGATTGCCGCAATACATTAAGCGTAGTGCCCTGCCAAAAAGAAAGGAAGCGTACCTGGCGTACTTTCTTCATCTCCAGGTCGAAGATCTGCTGGGTATGTTCGCGCATACGCCGCACCTCGGGATAAGTGAGCCCAAGGCTCCTTACCAGCTCGATGTTGCGCAGCGACTCGGTAATGAGCCCCGAGAAGCGCGTCGTTTCCCTGTTGATGCTGCGCTGCACCGTTTTGATCCTGCGGCTCAGCATACCGGTAAAGCCGCCGAGGACGACAAAACCGACTAGGAATACGGGGATCAGCAGCCAGTGTTTGGTAATGGCGTACCAGACCAGGAATCCGAAGCCGACCAGTGAGGAGAAGAGGATATTGGTAAAGGCGCTGACAAATTTCTCCGTATCGTTGCGCACTTTTTGTAATATGGCCAGGGTCTCGCCGCTACGCTGGTCTTCAAATTCGCGAAAAGACAAGCGCAGGGTTTGCTTCAGCCCATCGTTGAATATCTGCATGCCAAACCTTTGCACCGCTAGCCGCATGATGTATTCCTGGAAGCTGCGCGCCAGGCGGGCCAGGAGCGCCACACCCAAAGCGACGAACAACCAGAATAAGACACCGCGTACCAATTGGTCTTCGGGAAGCTTTGAGGGATTGGCAGCGTATCCGTCAATAAGCTTACCGAAAATAAGCGGATCGATCATGGTAAGCAGTTGTGCTGCGCCGGCCAGCAGCAAGGCCAGCAGGATCAGGCGGCCATGCGGCTTCAGGTATTTCCACAGTATTTTCATAGGCAATCTGTTCTCCCGGAAACAAATGTCCCCGCCGGTTGTTCGGCGGGGACGGTTCCGTTTCTTAAGGCATCAGGGCCTTTTTCATGCGGTCAAAAAATTCGGGCTGCGGTACCTGCTTGCCTATAACCCACATAGCGAAGTGCTCGGCCGCAATTTCCTCTGGATGCAGGATATAAGGTGTATTGCCACTGACCTGCTCCATCAACCCGGGTACCTGGTCGATCTGGTACAATACACCGGCGCCGTCTTTCATCACCGGCTTCTTGGTCTTATCGGTGCCCGCCACTTCCAGCAGTCCCACATTCATATAGTCGCCGAGATTATATTCTTCTTTATAATCCCGCTGGCTATACAATTGAAGTACCAGGTCTTTCGGTTGCCCATCCACATTCACCCTGATATAATGTTCGATAAAAGGACAATCGGGATTGGTGATGACCTTATGGTTCATGGCCTCCGCGGTGTTGATGCGATTGCATTTCTTAAAGCCGAAGACCGCGTAGACTTTGTCTCTTTTCAGCTCGTTGAAGCGGGAGTATACATGGAACAGCTCATGCGCCACCAGGTGGACATCGATCAACTGCTGCGCGCTGGTATGGAGGATAATGCGGTTACCCCTTGTATAGCCTTCCGCCTCGAATTCTTCCTTGCCATCGGTCTTGATCAACTGTATGGTAGCCGGCAGCTTCAACTTTATTTTGTTTGTCTTTAAAAAGGTTTCGACCTCACCGAACGCCTGCTTCAACTGCTGCTGCTCCATTTCCGGCCAGTTACGGACCTGTGACGCCGCACGGGCGAGGTAGTCCTTTTCCGTCGCACCGGCCTTGCCCAGGCGTATCTGCAGATCGAAGGGCTGCAGGGATTGAGTATAGGCATCAGATTTGCTGTTGACCGCAGCGGCTCCTGCACTGTCGAGCAACTCAATGGTGCTGCCGGCAAAAGCGAACTTCAATTGCACACCGGCATCGGCCTGCAGAGTACCCAGAGCAAGAAGAAGCGTATATCCTAGTTTTTTCAACATAAGTGTTCGGGATAATTTTTTAGAATAGTCAGCAAGTTATTTAAAAAATGGCAACCGGCATAGGGCCGGAGTTAACTAAACGCCACGGCTGGCGATACAACACTTATACACCCGGGATCGACCATTAAACAATCAGGTTCAGACGTTGTACAAAGCCGGCAGGGATCGAAAGGATGTACGGCTAGATTGCGTAAAAAAAGAAATGAAAACCAAACTCCTACTTGCCGGTACTTTGCTACCATTATCTCTTTTCGCGCAAACGCTGTGCAATATCGACCCCGCTAAAATAGGTGATGGACTTACCGTTTCCGGTTCTTTCAGCTCAAGTAACAAGCTAACCAATTCTTTAGCCTTTTTCCAGGAGGTAGAGATTCCACCATTTTTCGATAAGGAGGCGAGAATCATCAATTATGAGAATAGCTATGACTACGGCCCTGCTCATTTCCCCGATACCCTGAAAGTCGTTTGGAAGAGTAGCCCAAACTTCTACAATCTTGATAAGATAAGAAACCGGGTCGTATCCGGCGACTTCGATCATGATGGCAGCAAGGATGACATTGCGGCTTTATACGACAATGGTAATGGTACTACTTCTATTCACTTATGGTTTTGCAATGATGCCACGGGGGCTATGAGTTTTCACAATGTCTGGACTGCCGCGGGGTATACTGCTGGTATGACCACCGGGAAAGTTGTTTCCGGTGACTTTGACAATGACGGTTATCAGGACGATATTGCTGTTTTTTATGACTACGGCGGCGGCAATACCGGTATCCATGTATGGAAGATTGACGGAACTGCCGCGCCTACCGTGAGTTCCTGGTGGTCGTCGTCCAGCTTTACTGCGGGCCAGATCAATTACCGTGTTGTATCGGGAGACTTTGACCGGGATAATTATATCGATGATATCGCGGCCATGTACGATCATGGCGGCGGCTCGGTCAGCATTTTTGTTTTCCAGGGAAATGGCAGCTCCTTTAGTGGCAGTACCTGGTGGCAGAATACCAGCGGTTATACGCCGGCACAGATCGATAAACGTATGGTGGCAGGCAACTTTGATGAATCTAAGAAGAACGGCCGCAAACATAAGAATGATGATATCGCGGCCTTTTATGATTATGGCGGTGGCGTAACCAAGATACATTTCTTTAAGTCGAACGGCAGTTCCTTTTCGTTGCACGAGGCCTGGAATGGTCCCTCGTTTACGGCGTCCAATATCACAGGAAGGGTGGCCGCAATGGAAGTGCAACATCCTCCGATCGCAACGAACAACGACAATTCCGATAGATGCAGTTCTATAGGCGGACTGTATAACTATGGGACAACCACCGACAAAATGTGCCTATGGACTGCAGATCAGCTTAACAACAACACTTATATCAATTCTTCATACAATTTCTTTTGCGATCAGCAGAAAGGACCACGCCCGGATGAAGGCAATGCTACTGGTATTGCAGCAGAAAATACCAATACCTTTTCACTTTTCCCAAATCCTGGAAGAGAGACATTTTGTATACGGATGGGAAAAGGCAATCAAAGAACCATCGTTAAATTATTGGGAATAGATGGAAGGGAATATTACCCGGAACAAACTACAATAGGCAACCTGATCACTATCAATACCCGCGAGCTGGTAAAAGGAATATATTTTGTCCAGGTTTATCAAGATGATATGATGACCGGGACATATAAATGGGTGAGGGAATAACTTTTGCCAAGGGCCGATGATTCCTTGCGGCGCCATCACAGCGACCGGCATCAGAAAAGTGCTGTATTCTTATAGTAAACAAAAGCGCCGCCCTTGTCCGGGGTGGCGCTTTTGCCCATATATTTAATCTGCAATTTCATTTCAGATTACTTCCCTATCTGCACCCGCAAGGAAGCAAAAAAGCTGCGGCCGGTAGTGAGCATAAGTCCGTCGGCGCTGGAGCCATGTCCACCGGCTGAACCAGCCACACCGGCTCCCGAAATAGTGGAGACATTGGCCAGGTTCCGTACACCGGCTGTAAGCTGGATCCGTTCTTTATAGAATGACTTTTCTACCGAAGCATCGATGTTGTGGTAGGCTTGCAGCCTTCCGGAGAACAGGGAACCGCCTTCGATGCTGCCAATCACAGGCTGTGATCCGGTGTATTTGTAGAAGACGGCGATACCTGCACCCCATCGGGGTATATCGTAACGTACATTGCCGGTCACCTCGAAATAATGGAAGTTGGGTACCGTATCCACGCCCGTAATGGTCTCCAGGCTCTTGGTATAGCTACCGCCCAGGTTAAGCCGCAGGTTTTGCCAGCGCAGCTCGTTGTTCCATTGTAACACAATGATGCGGGTATGCCCGATATTGGAATAAGTAAAGCGGTTGTTGAGGTTAAGCGAATCGGGCAATCCACGCAAAGCGATCTGGTCTTTCACGTCATCATAGAACCCCGTAAACGAGGTAACCAGGCTGCGGGTTCCCTTCTCGAAGAGGGTATAGCCTGCTGAGGCCTGGAAATGGTTGCTGTATTCGGCCTTGAGGTCCGGGTTACCGTCTATGTTATGATTGCTATCGTGGAAATCGAGATAGAGCTCCTTCAATGTGGGCGCCCGGAATCCCCTGCTGTAAGAGCCTCTGAAATGTAGTGTCTTCGTAGGCTTATACAGGAAGCTCAGCGAGGGCGACATCGGCGCATTGTAGAGGGTATTGTGCGTAAACCGGATAGCCGGTTGCAAGGTAAGCGCGGGCAGCGCCTTGATATCGGTGGTGAGAAACAATGCATAATCGGCCATCGACTTATTGCCGCCATTGATCTTTTCTACCCCTTTGGCAAATTCGGCGTTGATGTCGTAGCCAAAAGTATAATTGAAAATACCGGCCTTGTTGTTGTATGTGGTACGCGAGGTAATATTGTTGAAGGTATTGGTCGTCTGATCTCCCGGAATGTCGCTCAGCCGGCGGTTGAGGTTGCTCAGATCGGTCAGGTAAGTCGTACGCTTGCGGTAGTACAGGGCGTAGCTGTTGTTGCTTTCCCAGTAGCCGTTGGCGCCGGTTTTCCATTTCAGCTGTGCCCGGTTGATGAAGCGGGTGGTGCGAAAGTACATATCGGTCGCCGTCTTGTTGAGCTCCGAAAGAGGATCGGGCACTTTATCTTTGATCACCAGGTTCTCGGTGGTCAGATCGGCGCCATAGGTGAGCACCGTATTTTCGCTGAAGCGGTGGATGTATTTGAGATTGCCGATATATTGCTCCTTAGGCTTCCATGCCGGATTCCTGGGCAGATCTCCTTTTGAAGGGTCCCAGCCCTCAAAAAAATTACGGCTGAAATTAAGGGAAAGATTATCGTTACCCCAGTTACGTGCTATATCGGCTCCAAAATTGTACCGGCCTATTGATTCGTAAAAGGCATTGGCCCCTGCATTCCAGCTATGCTTATTGGTCTTGGTGGTAATGTTGATCACGCCGCCTATCGCATCGGAACCATACATTACGCTCATAGGCCCTTGTACGATCTCGATCTTTTCCACATTGGCCATATTAAACTGCCCCAGGTCTACATTGCTGGCCTCCCTCCCATTGACGGGCAGACCGTCGATCATGATCTTGACATTGGCGCCGCTCAAGGCACGCATATTCATTTGCCCGCCAAGTATCCCATCCTGGGAAATATTGATGCCCGCCTGATTACGCAAGGCTTCCTGAAGCGTAACGGCACCCTGAGCACGCAGATCGGCGGCAGTGATGATCTTATATACTGATACGGCTTCGTCGAGTCGTGTCGGTCGCCCTACACCGGTTACTACCACCTCATTGAGTCCCGTGTACTTCTGGTCGAGGGTAATATTTAACGTACCCGCGGGCGCATCGCTCAGGGTCTTTACAAAAGGCATATAGCCCATATTGCTGATCTCGATCTGCGCCGGATAAGCGGGGACATTGATCTTCACCTCGCCATACACATCGCTCAGACTGGTCGCGCTTGCTTTATCCGTGCCGCTTTTCAGCAGCTTTACGGCTACGCCGGGCAGTGCTTCCCCCGACGCATCGACCAGCTTTATCGTTACCTCCTGCGCCCGTGCAGTAACGGTCAAAAGCAGCAGGAACAGGGGCAATATCATTTTGTACATAAAACTAAAGTGGTTGTTTATTGGAACAAACATGCTTCGGCACTATAGTACCGAAGCATGTTCCGTTATAGACAGTATAAGCAATAGCTTATTTAATCACCATCTTCTGCGTTGTATTGAAACCGGCTCCGGAAATATTGACCATATACACACCCGCACGATAGCTGCTCACATCGAGCCTCATTTGCTGCAGACCGGCTTTGATGCTGCGGGTAGTATTCATTACCACACGGCCACCCAGGTCCACTATCGTGATGCGGGCATCTTTAATATCCTGCTTCACATCGATCAGCAGATTGGTAGCGCCGCCTACTGTGGGATTCGGAACGAGCATTACATTCTGAACGAAAGGATTCAGTTCTGTTACGCTTACCGGTGCAGTATAGTCATAGATCTTGCGCTTCTGCAGGCCGATCTTTACATTCACATTGGTAGTTGCCGTGGGGAAGTAATCGAAATACACCTGCCAGATATCGCCGCTGTCTACGCCTTTTTTGATGCGGATAAAATAGCTCAGGTTGGGGTGTACTTCCCATTGGTTGGAACCGTTAAGCGCTTTGTATTTACCACCAATCACGTTGCGGGTATCGAGGTAGGTAGCTGCGGTAGCCATAGCCTGCGTAGCGTTGTTGGGCGGCAGGTTGCTTTGCGTGGCCAGCTCTACATTGACATTGCTCACGATACCGGTAGTAGACAGGAGCAGGCCGGGCATGTAGCCGGTATCCACATATTTAGTGGCCAGCAGATGCCAGTCGCTGATCACTGGCTCACGATCGATAAACTGATGCGTGGCTGCGTTATAGTAAGCAAACAGTTTGTTGTTGTAAGTAGGCGCCGGAGCGAAAGTGTGGGTAATGGTATCGGTACCATCGATGCGGCCAACGTGGAAAATCCATTTCAGCGCATTCCTGTCGGCACTGATCTGGTATTGCTCAAGCCATATCTGGAAAGCACCGGCACTGTTGACCAACAAGTATACTTTGTTGCCGTTGATGAAGTGGGTGTTCACATCATATTCGCCCCAACCGAAGTTAGTAGGGCCGCTGGGGTTCTGGTTGAAAGCTGCATCTTCCCAATAGGCAGGCTGGTTTTTCAGTTCCATGCTACCGGCAGTCTTACCTACGGTATCGGCAACCAGGTTCTGGCCCCATTTCGTAGCGGCATCCAGTCCCAGGTCATACAGCTTACCGTTAATGCCATTACCGGCATGGTTCACCATTACGGTCGGCACGGGCGCGCCAAACTGGGTGATACCATCAGTTTGGAAGGCAATATGCCAGTTGTTATTAGCAACGGAAGCAACCTGGCCGGTATTCAGGTTATAGTAAGCGTCTTTCAGATAGCTTGTATCGGTTTTCATAGTATCCGCGATCCAGCTCTGTGCCTGAGATGCTGTCGCCAGCGCAAGCGCTCCCACAGCCAATGTGTATTTTAATTTCATAGTACTTTTTTTATCGCGGCAAAAGTACATCCGCAATTCCTGACATCTTGTAGCTACATATATTTATGACAAAAAAATGACAGTATTCCCGCTATCAACTCATTGATAATGCGGTAAAAAGTGAGGGATACCGTCTTGGTATCCCACGTTTCTAAAACCTCATTTTTGTCCTTACTGACCGGCTGCCTATAGGCAACGTTAAATCATTCTGCCCTCTCTTACAGTTACTGATAACCACTTGATATTTTTAGCCGGTCACACAGCGGCTGCCGTCGTACGGGGCCGGTAAAAGAAGAAAAGCAACATACCGGCAATGACCAGGCAGGCTGAAATGATCTCGGCCTGGGTCGGATGCAGAAAGCCCCAATCGTACTTGTAGTTGACCCGCACCAACTCGATAAGGAAACGTTCAATACCGTTCAGTATAAGATAGATGCCAAACAACTGCAGCGGGCGGTTGAACCGCTTCCGTATAGCCCAGAGGAACAGGAACAGCAGGATACAGGCCACCGCTTCGTACATAGAGGTAGGGAACACTCCCGCTGGCAATACGTGGCTGTATTCTCCCTTATAGCCCGGTACAGGAATGCCATCGTTGTTTACATTGTGTTTGAAATTCTGCGCAAACAGCCAATCGGGAAGCCATCCCGGAGCCGGTGCAAATTTGTTGGGGATCACCTGGTTCAGGTTTCTGTCGATAAACTGATCGGGATGCTGCTTCACCAGGGTCTCATAGTCCTGCAAGGTGCCTTTTGCCAGTGAAGCGTCGGCCTGGGTCACATAGGCGCTGTTAAAGATGCCCCAGTCGCCATCGCCGGAAAACTGGCAGCCCAGGCGCCCTACTCCGTAGGCCAGCATCAATGCCGGTGCAGCAGCATCGCAGAGATGGGCAAAAGAAAATTTCTTTTTGCGGGCATACAGGTACAGAACAACCGTTGCCGTGATCAGACCACCGTAAAAGGTAAGGCCCGAAGGAGACAACAAATTGCCTACGGGATCGTGGATAAAATTGTCCCAGGTTTCAAAGGCATTGAACAGCTTGGCGCCAGCAAAACCGGCAACAGCAGCGATGAAAAGAATGTCGGCTACACGGCTATGCGGGTATATCGCCACTTTGGTCTGCTTGCGGCCTGCGGCCTGCTGCTTCTTTTTGCTGCTGTAGCGCGAATAAACAAATACCGCCGCCAGCAGGATACCTCCTAGCAGGTTGCCCCGGGCAGAGAACAGAAAATCGACGGGATTCTTTGATGCCTCCGAAGCGTTCAGGAATAAGCCCAGCACTTTGAAGCCGACCAGGAAGCCCAGCACAGCCATCCACACCAGCTCGCCCGTGGTAGCGGGCTTACCGCTTTCTTCGGTTACGATCTCGGGTACAAAAAGCCCTTGCTCCTTTTTCCGCTTCAGCTCACGGGTCACCACCAGGGCCGCGCCC
This sequence comes from Taibaiella koreensis, assembly GCF_003545715.1. Classification (GTDB taxonomy): domain Bacteria; phylum Bacteroidota; class Bacteroidia; order Chitinophagales; family Chitinophagaceae; genus Taibaiella; species Taibaiella koreensis. The sequence goes on along the minus strand of NZ_QVNU01000003.1, from coordinate 827,306 downwards.
AGGAAGCTGAGCGCAACAAAAAAGCCGAAGGTCTTGACCAGGCTCAGGCCGGGAATATCGATCCCGAATAATGATTGAAAAAGATAATGAAAATCGGGATACATTGTGGTTCGGTATACAGATTGGGAAAGGAAAAATGGGTAAAGTAATATACCGGAGCAGCCTTATCTGCCACTCCCTGGGAAGATTTTCCCCCTCAACTTTTCATATTCACATACTGCAAGGGCATTTCCAGGTTCGCGCCGTTACACAGGCGTATTACTTCCTGCAGGTCGTCGATCTTCTTGCCGGTAACTCGGATAATATCGTCCATAATAGCAGCCTGCACTTTAGCGCCGCTGTCTTTGATCAGCTTCACGATTTTTTTTGCATGGTCTTTATCGATACCATTGCGGATAGCGACTTCCTTGCGTACATATTTGCCCGATGCCTGGAACGGCTTGCTGAAATCAAAGCATTTAGCGTCCAGTCCCTGCTTCAGCGATTTGGAGATGATCACATCTTCTACCTGCTGCAACTTCATATCGCTTTCCACTTCCAGCTTCAGTACCATGGCTTTCTTATCCAGCTCTATTTCCACATGGTTGCCTTTAAAATCGTACCGGCTGGTAATTTCCTTTTTAACGACATTAATGGCATTGTCTAATGTTTGCACATCTACCTTACTGGCAATATCGAATGAGGGCATAAGTTTGTATTTAAGAGGAGCAAAGATACAAAAACAGAACGGAGCCGTCCAAGTAGGCAAGGACAGCTCCGTCAATTATTCCGCCCTGCGGTTTCCGGTGCTTTATAGCTGCAACCGGTCCCGGCCGGTTATTATTTGAGATTGAATGCTTTTTTCACCTTCGGTACGTAGTCCAGTTTTTCCCAGGTGAACAGCTCTACTTTTACTTTTTTCTCTTTACCGTCGGGCGTAGTAAACACCTTGGTCACCACTTCGTTCTTACGGCCCATATGCCCGTAAGAGGCAGTTTCGCTGTAGATGGGATTGCGCAATTTCAGTCGCTGCTCGATGAAATAAGGACGCATATCGAAAATGCCTTCAACGATCTTCGCGATCTCGCCGTCGCTCATATCCACCTTGGAAGAGCCGTAGGTATTGATATAAATACCCATGGGCTGCGCTACACCGATAGCATAGGAAACCTGCACCAGCACTTCGTCGGCAACGCCGGCAGCCACCAGGTTTTTGGCAATATGACGGGTAGCATAAGCCGCAGAGCGGTCCACTTTGGAAGGATCTTTACCGGAAAAAGCGCCACCACCGTGCGCTCCTTTACCACCATAGGTATCCACGATGATCTTGCGGCCGGTAAGACCAGTATCGCCATGTGGTCCGCCGATCACGAACTTACCCGTAGGATTGATATGGTACTGGATCTTATCGTTGAACAGATTTGCAAATTTCTTGTACTTCTTTTTTACGCGGGGGATCAGGATATTAACGATATCCTTCTTGATCTTGTCCAGCATTTTGCCCTCTTCATCAAAATCATCGTGCTGTGTAGACACCACGATCGCGTCGATACGGATGGGCTGGTTGTGATCGTTATACTCGAGCGTCACCTGTGACTTGGCATCAGGGCGAAGGTATTTGATCTGCTTGTTCTCACGGCGCAGTTCAGCGAGCTCGATCAGGATCTTATGCGCAAGGTCAAGTGCCAGGGGCATATAATCTTCTGTTTCGTTTGTAGCATAGCCAAACATCATGCCCTGGTCGCCGGCGCCCTGCTCTTCCTTCTTCTTACGGTCCACACCCTGGTTGATATCGGCCGATTGCTCATGGATGGCAGAGAACACACCGCAGGAGTTGGCCTCAAACATGTATTCGCTCTTGGTATAGCCTATCCTCTTGATCACATCGCGGGCAATGGTTTGTACATCCAGGTAGGCTTTAGACTTTACTTCGCCGGCCAGTACAACCTGACCAGTGGTAACTAGGGTTTCGCAAGCAACTTTCGACTCGGCGTCAAAAGCCAGGAAGTGATCGATTAAGGCATCGGAAATCTGATCTGCAACCTTATCAGGGTGTCCTTCCGAAACGGACTCTGAAGTGAATAAATAAGGCATAATTGGCTAAACAGTTTTTATAAAAAAATTTCTCAAAGGTAGGGGATTGGCAATTAAATACGCAAAAACCCGGAAAACCAGCTAATCTTCCTTATCGCGTATGGTATCTGCCGGAACGCGCTCGACTTCGATAGCTTTTTGCTCTTCTTCGATATAGAGCTCCTCGCCACCGATAAGATCCAGGGTGGAAATATCCACTTTCCATCGTTCGCGGCCTTCGATATCGGTCTGGCGCAGCAGCCGCAACTTGTTGAAGGGAAGTATCTTGGGTTCTGTGGTGTAAGTAATAATTACGGTGCTGTCCGATTCCCGCTTATTATCGGTGATCTTTACCTTAAAGCTTTCTGCTTTTTGCTTTTTTACCGATTCGGGAATGTCTTTGGCAAAGGAAGCCCATATATCCAGCAGCTCCCAGGTATTTTTGGTCGACAGGGATTTGGCCGTCTCGTAGTCCATCTGGACAAAGCTGTTCAGGAACTTTTCGGTAACGGCCTGCGGGGAATTGGTATTCTTGCAGGACCAGATCAATGTTGCCACCAGCAACAGGAGAAGGCTTGTGTACTTTTTCATGATTCAACTTTCGGCATGCGAATTTACTGTATATAACCTATCCGGCAAACAAGGCTTATATCCTTTCGGGAAAAGAGATTGTCTACCGAAACAAAGCTGTACCCCGAAGCCTCTGTAAGCGGAAGGTATTTCTTGTCGCCCGTAGTCTCCTGCAGCGCTTTATAAACAAACTCTGTACAGTAAAGCGCGCTGTCGGTGCTGAGATCAAAATGTGGATCGAAGCGACGCCGCTCCTTGAAATAACGGACGGCAACGGCATACAGCTTTTCTATCTGCGCCGGCCGTAACTGGTAGCGGTAAACGGCATAGCCCAGGTTATCGGCCGGCGTAATGTAGGCATAGAGGGAATCACGGCGCAGCAGCGCGTCGGGATTGGCGGCGCTGCCAATGCAATTGTAGACAAAGGGATAACCGTTTTCAATGAATACGATGCCGGCATGGGAATAGGTCTTATCGCGCGTATTGACCCGCTTGAACAGTGCGCTGATGGCATCGCTGCCCGCGCGGAGCACCAGGTCGCCGTTCCGCACAATGCGGATACAGCTATCGGCCCGTGTGCTGTTCCAGGGGTTTGCAGCCCGGCGGTCGCCTGGCATCACTTCGGCCACCAGCGGCTGCGGATCCAGCTCATTCCTGATCCAGCGGCGATTGTACGCGGCGACAAACAATAGCAGCATCAGGATCAGCAGCCCGGCATGCAACTTACGGTTTTTGTGCTCTGTATTCTGGCTCATGTATGGCTGCAAATATAGGATACCCTGTATTGACGGCAGCAACCCGTATTCTGCAAGCTAATTTAGCTGGGGATGCAGCGGCATATTGGCCAGGAAAGAGAATGCGCTGCCCAATGAGCGGATAGAGTCCTGCCACATTTTTGTCGTTTCGGTTCCGAAAATAATATCATTAAAGCTGTTGGCCACCAGCCAGGCGCCTTCTTTCAGCTCGGCATCAAGCTGGCCCTTGTCCCAGCCCGAGTAGCCGATAAACAGGCGGAGCCGTTCGGCATCCGGCTCATGATGCTCCAGGGTATGTGCCAGATCGGCATAGGAGCCGCCCCAGAATATACCCGGGAGCACTTCGGTACCACCCATCAGCTCCGGCATCCTGTGAATAAGGTGCAGGGTATCGTTGCGCACAGGACCACCCTCGAATATAGGCAGGGAAACATTGTCCAGCTCCGGCAACAGATCGTTGACGCTGCTGGAGGACGGACGGTTGAGCACAAAGCCGATGCTGCCTTCGTCGCCATGCTCACAAAGCAGCACTACTGTACGGGCAAAACCGGGGTCGGTGAGAAAGGGCTCGGCGATCAGCAATTTTCCCGCCGCAGGTTTGATATTGGTCGCTCTGTTTAAGTCGAGTATATCCATTGGAAACGGTTTGGTATTATAAAATTAAAATACCTCGCCTTAAATCCAAGTTCTTCGTTTCATTATTTAGCCACACCCCCATTTCTTAACAAAGTATTGTTTGTTAAAACTAAAAACCAAAACGTTAAGTATAAAGTAATAATCGCCTGCATCCTTTACCTTTGATCGGCCTATGAAAAGAGTTTTCCCCTCCATTGTCATCCTTATCACCCTGTCCTTAGTGGGTCTCATGATGCTGCAAATGTCGTGGATCCAGAATGTGCTCCAGGTTCAGAAACAGAATTACTATCTCGATCTCGACAACGCTTATGTAGGCATTGTAAAAGGGATCAAAGAACGGCTGTCGTCGATGCTGGGCTTCAATCCCAAGACTGCAGCCTGGGAAAGCCGCGACGCTTCCAATTATTTCTGGGAGCAGTTGAACAAGATACCCTCCGATGAGATCAATGAGCTGATCAAGCAGGAGCTCGAAAAAAACGGTATCGACCTTAGCTACGAGTTTGCTATTATGAGCAACGACTGGAACTACAGTTCCATCAAGTCTCCTGGCTACGTCATGGATGTAATGTATGCCAACTCTTTCCACAAGCCGATAACCGCCGATAACCGCTATTTCATTTCCCTCTATATCAATAAGCCTAAAAACTACATTCTGCGCCGCACCTCCTGGATGATCGGCGCTTCCGTATTGTTTACCGTTATTATTATTTCAGCCTTCGCCGTTACCGTGCGTACGGTGTTCCGGCAAAAACAGCTCTCGGAGATCAAGTCGGATTTCATCAACAATATGACGCACGAGTTCAAGACACCGCTGGCTACCATATCGCTGGCTGTAGATGCGCTGGGCAATCCCAAAGTACAGGGCCGTGGCGATCAGATCGACTACTATACGGGTATTATACGTGAGGAAAACAAAAGGATGAACAAGCAGGTGGAAAAAATACTGCAGGCCGCCCAGCTCGACACCAACGACCTGGACCTGAACCTGCAGACGGTGGATGTACACGAGGTAGTAACCAATGCGGCCGCCAACATCATACTTATGGTCGAAGAAAAGCATGGCACGCTGGAGCAGAAGCTGATGGCCAAACGCTGGTTTATCAAGGCGGATGAAGTGCACTTCTCCAACATCATTGCCAACCTGCTGGACAATGCCATCAAATATTCCAAAGACCCTACCCATATTGTGATCGAGACCAGCAACCCTAATTCGAAAACGATGGCAATACGTATCCGGGACAACGGCATTGGTATGTCCAAAGAAACCATCAACCATATTTTCGAGAAGTTTTACCGCGCACATACCGGAAACCTGCACAATGTAAAAGGTTTCGGGCTGGGGCTCAGCTATGTCAAGTCGGTGGTCGACGCGCACCAGGGGAAAATAAAAGTCGACAGCACACCAGGCAAGGGAAGTACATTTACCCTTGAATTTCCCATGACATAAGTCAATAAAATAAATATCTCTTTTTTGCGTTTAACAAGTGAACGTTCATTCAAATTGCCAGGGGCGGCAACAAATATGATGTACATAATCATCTGTTTAACAAATACATAAAAAGACAACAATGTGACATAAGAAAAAATTTTTTCTTTGTTTCCTGCTCGTGATGAAGCCGCTTTCGTTCATATTAACACGACATTAACTGGATTATATATGTCATCGGCCTAAGATATATTAGAAATTCGCTATCTTTGCCCAACACCACCCTATTCTCCTCCATTTATAAACCATAAAAGATTTGCTTATCGGACGAATTCTTACCCAATTTATTTAATCACTTATCTTAAATAGTATATACAATGGAACAAACAGTGTCAGCAAACACTTTGGTAATTCGGAAAGAAGAAGCAAATGAGCCGATTAAGCTGGATTATGTGGCGGTAAAAAGTGCCGCAATGACTTTAAGGGCGATCAATCACAAACTGCGTCAACAAATCATAAAGCTACTGGAAGAAAATAAACGGATGAACGTTACTGACATTTATGTAAAGCTGCGCCTGGAGCAGTCTGTGGCTTCACAGCACCTGGCTATTCTGCGTCGCGCCGATATCGTGATCACAGAACGCGACGGTAAATTTATCCACTATGCGCTCAATCATGCCCGTATTGCTTCCGTAGGTCATTTCGTAAAAGAACTGATCAACTCGGAAAAATAAGGTAGTAGCAATGAAACTGAAGCCCCGCAAGGATTTGCGGGGCTTTTCCATTGAAGCAGAACGATGTATCCGGGGTAAATTACGGTCTCAACCTGAAGCACGGGTGCTGAACCGGAGATAGGTTGTGGATCAGGTTAGGGGTTTTACAGGTCTATGTTCTATTCGTTTTCAAGATAGGGCTTGGTCAAGAATAAGGAACAGGAGTAGATCGTTCAGTTCATAATATGCGGAAATAGGGTTTTCGGGGCTAGTATTGGCTTTAGTGTTATTGCATGGTAAAGGTGCAACTTCCAGCCTGTCCCTGCAATTAAAATATTCCGTTAAATTCAGTAGTCAGAATCCCTGTGATAGCATTAAAATTTACCATAATCAACTCATAATAAGCACCTTGAAACAGATTAAAATCTCCTCTATTTCATTACTCGGAATATTGTATCTTTATTATCGATAATATACCCTTTTAACCACGGTCCTATGGCTGTTGCGGAGACACGGAAAAATGAGCTGCACCAACTGGTCCGTAGCCTGGAAAGCCATGAAAAGGCGTATTACAGGAAAATGACCAAGCGTTACGCCGACCGCAATCAATCCCTGCACCTACGGCTCTTCGACCTGCTGGAAAGCAGCACAGTCAACGATGAGAAGCTGTTCATGCAAAAGATGGGTGTAAAAAGCGCCTCGCATTTTTCCGGTTTAAAAAATCATCTTTGGAACGATGTCCTGTCTTCGCTCGTTTACCAGCGCCGCAACGATCCCCTCATCCAGCTGCAGTTCATCATGCTGGAAGCAGAGACCCTTCTGGCCAAGAACCTGGTCGCTTCTACCGAAAAGCTGATCGATATAGCCTGGGCAACCGCCCTCAAATATGAGCTGTACAGCACGCAGCTGAAGCTGCTCCATCTTTATTATAAAGTACTTCCTTACTACGACTACAAGCATTTTAAAAAGGAAAGCGACCGCCTGCTCATCCTTCAACGGGAGGTGCTGCAACGGCTGCAATGGGAGCAGCAACTCCAGGTGCTGCGCCGCGAGCTCATTACCTTCAAGCAATTTACTTACCTCCGCTGCACACCGGAGCAGCTGGAGCGCATTGCCGCTATCGAAATTGAGCTGGAGCAGCTTCCGCTTCACGAAGATTGTATCCTGCTGCGCATCATGCACCATTTCAACCAATGTGCGGCGGCGCACCTGGCTTATCGCTTTGCCCAATGCGCCCTGCACGTTGAGGCGCTTACACGGCTATGGCAGCAACATCCCCATCATATCGAGCATAGCCCGGCCCTGTTCTTCAATTGCTGCGACTATGTATTTTACAATGCCTTTGCCCTCAAAGATCCTTTGGCTGCCGCTCATTACCTGGACATTTTCGGGGAGCTGGCCCGCACTTTCCTGGACAAAAGAGAAGCGGAACGCTGGGAGATCATGGCCTTTCATACCCGGCTTAAGATCTTTCATAAACAGGCGCGCTATACCGAGGTGGCAGCCCTTATTGCACGCGATACTGCAGACATACTTGCCAAAACCTACCGTGCCCTGCCGCCGGTAATGGGCCTCTCGATCATATGCTCGGTTTGCATTTCCTATTTTGTGCTGGAGCAATACGACAAGGCCGAAGACCTGCTGCTGGACGCCGTAAACATCAACCAGGACCTGCAACGGGAAGATATCCTTTATTTTACCTCGATATTTTATCTGCTTATCCTCCTGGAAAAAAAGTGTTACCTGCAACTCAGCAATGCTATTTCCACCAATTATTTCCGCCTGTACAACAAGAAGAAGCTCCTGCCTTTCGAAAAAGACCTCATGCTGTTCCTGAAGCACCTGGGCAATGCAACGGACGAAAAAGAGCGGCTTCATATTATCCGCGGCTTTATGGGAAAGCTTGAGCATTACCGCAACGACCCGGTAAAGGAGCTTTACTTTCTCTATTTTAACTACTATGGCTGGCTCGAAAGCAAGATAGAGAACATCAGCTATACCAGCTATATTTCCCGGCAGGTCGCCGCCCAGGCCATTGCAGCCACTTAGCCTGCTTCATTCCCCACATTTGAGGATCTGCTGTCAATAACTTTTAGCACCGCTATGCGGAACATTCTGAAATCAAGGTTATTTTTGCCCGGATCATGGCAAAGAAAACTGCAGAAGAAACTCCGTTGATGAAACAGCACCAGGCGATCAAAAGCCGGTACCCCGATGCGGTATTGCTGTTTCGTGTGGGTGATTTTTACGAAACGTTCAAGGAAGACGCGCTTATCGCGTCTAAAGTGCTGGGCATTACCCTTACCAAAAGGGCCAATGGCGCAGCCTCGCATATAGAGCTGGCGGGCTTTCCGCACCATTCGCTCGATACCTACCTGCACAAGCTGGTCAAGGCCGGGCATCGCGTGGCCATATGCGATCAGCTGGAAGACCCCAAAGCGGTAAAAGGTATTGTGAAGCGCGGCGTGACAGAGATCGTGACGCCTGGCGTCGCCGTAAACGACAAACTGCTCGAGAACAAGAGCAATAATTTCCTGGCAGCCGTATACCTCGACGAAAAAGAGAACGGCATTGCTTTTCTCGATATTTCCACCGGTGAATTTTTCGTGGCCCAGGGAAATATGGAATACATGGACAAACTGCTCCAAAGCTTCCAGCCCTCCGAAGTGCTCGTCGGCAAAGGCAAGCAGCGCCTTTTCAGAGAAGCTCTCGATCAGAAATACTATACTTTCCCGCTGGAAGACTGGATATTCCAACATCACTATGGTTACGAGACACTCATGCGCCACTTCGATACGCAGTCGCTGAAGGGCTACGGGATCGAAGAATGGCCCGCCGCAACCATTGCCGCCGGGGCAGCCTTACATTATCTCAAAGACACCGAGCACCCGCATATCCAGCACATCAACTCGATACAGCGTATTACAGCTACAGAGTTCCTGTGGATGGACCGCTTTACCATACGCAACCTGGAGCTGATGCAGAGCCCGGTCGAGAACGGCTATACCCTGCTGCAGGCCATGGACCATACCATTACACCTATGGGCTCCCGCCTGCTCAAACGCTGGATCATTTTCCCGCTGAGCGACAAGACCCAGATCGAGCAAAGACTGGAATGGGTTACCGTATTCATCCGCGAACAGGATGCCGCTGATGAATGCCGCAAGCACCTGAGGCAGATCGGCGATATCGAACGCCTTGCGGCAAAAGTGCCCTTGAAGAAGATCAGTCCGCGCGAGGTGATCCAGTTGGGTCGCAGCCTCAGGCATTGCGCAGCAATCAAGGAGTTGGCAGCGACCATGGACAAGGCCATTGCGCCGCTTACGGCAGGTATCGATCTCTGTACCGATATACAGGATACCATTACCAGCCAGCTGAACGAAGAGGCCCCGGTAGCGATCAATAAAGGCGGCGCCATTAAAGAAGGCGTGCATGAAGAGCTGGATCAGTTGCGGAAGATCGCTTATAGCGGCAAAGAATACCTGTTGCAGATCCAGCAGGCCGAAAGCCAGCGTACCGGCATTCCATCGCTTAAGGTGGCGTTCAACAATGTATTTGGCTATTACCTGGAGGTCACCAATACCCATAAGGACAAGGTCCCCTCCGAGTGGATACGCAAGCAGACACTCGCCAATGCCGAGCGTTACATTACCCCCGAGCTGAAAGAATATGAAGAGAAAATACTCGGCGCCGAAGAAAAGATAGCCAGCCTGGAGCTGCAGATCTACGATGGCCTTGTCGATAAGCTGCAAACCGCCCTGGGTCGTATGCAGCAGAATGCGCAGGCCGTAGCCCGCATCGATTGCCTGCTTTCCTTTGCCCATATCGCCAAAGAATACCAGTACTGCCGCCCCCAGATAAGCGAGGACCAGGTGCTCGACATCATGCTGGGCCGTCACCCGGTGATCGAGCAGCACTTACAGCCCGGCGATACTTATGTGGCCAACGATATCCTGCTCAATAAAGAGGAGCAGCAGGTCATTATCCTTACCGGCCCCAACATGAGTGGTAAGTCGGCCCTGCTGCGCCAGACTGCGCTCATTACACTGATGGCGCATGTGGGCAGCTATGTACCGGCTACTGCGGCGGTGATAGGACTTACCGATAAAATATTTACCCGTGTGGGCGCCTCGGACAATCTGAGCGGTGGCGAGTCTACCTTTATGGTCGAGATGAATGAAACAGCCAGCATTGTCAACAACCTCAGCGCCCGTAGCCTTATCCTGCTCGACGAGATCGGACGAGGCACCAGCACCTACGATGGTATTTCTATTGCCTGGGCGCTGGTAGAGCATATCCACGGCCATCAGCATAAGCCAAAAACACTTTTCGCCACCCATTATCATGAGCTGAACGAGCTGGAGCACAAGCTGCCCCGTGTAAAGAATTACCACATCACTCATAAGGAAACAGGCAATAAAGTGATCTTCCTACGGAAGCTGGAGCCCGGCGGCAGCCGCCATAGCTTTGGTATCCAGGTAGCCCGCATGGCCGGTATGCCCGCTTCGCTTACCGACCGCGCCAACGAGATACTAGCCGTACTGGAAGAGAAACATGCCGACAATGCCCCGGTGGAAAAGATCAAAAAGATGCCGGTACAAAATTTTCAGCTGAATATATTCGATGGTCTTGGCGAAGATCTGCGCCGTATCCAGACGCAGCTGTTTACGGTGGATATCAACACCCTGACCCCCGTGGAGGCGCTGCTCAAGCTGAACGAGCTCAAAGATATCGTGAAGGTGTACCAATAATCTTATTTCCGTAGAGACGCTGCATGCAAAGCGCCTGCCCGTGTATAAACCAGCCCCCGTAGAGACGTTGCATGCAACGTCTCTACGGGGGCTGGTTTAAAATTTCATTTCCCCGAATTCACAGATGCAACCATTATTTCCGAAGTTTGTTGGTAAAGCAAATTCAGGAAAAAGATGGAAGTAACAGTAAGACAATTACAGTCAGACGATTATGCCGGGCTACGCGCCGCTATGATCGAGGCATACGACGGTATTGGCGGCGTATGGCGCGAGGCCAATATCGATAAGCTCCTGGATATTTTCCCCGAAGGTCAGTTTTGCGTTGAAGTGGATGGTAAGGTAGCCGCCTGTGCCTTGTCCATTATTGTGCAATATGAGCTGTTTGGCGACGAACATACCTACGAGGAGATCACCGGCAATTATACTTTCGACACCCATTTCGACGACGGCGATGTGCTGTACGGCATCGAAGTTTTCGTTCATTCTGAGTATCGCCAGCTACGCCTGGCCCGCAGGCTTTACGATGCCCGCAAGGAGCTATGCGAAAACCTGAACCTGCGCGAGATCATGGTCGGCGGCCGTATCCCCAACTATCACCTGTACAGCGAGAGCCTTAGTCCCAAGCAATACATCGAAAAGGTAAAAGCCAAGGAGATATACGATCCGGTGCTTAGCTTTCAGCTATCCAACGATTTCCATGTTGCCAAGGTGCTCACCAATTACCTGCCGGGCGATAAACAGTCGCGCGAATATGCTGTGTTGCTGGAATGGAACAATATTTACTATTCCCGCAAAAAAAATGCCCTTAGCGATAGCATTATCCGTATAGGCCTGGTGCAGTGGCAAATGCGCACTTTTGCCGATATGGATAAATTCTTTGAGCAGGTCGAGTTCTTCGTTGATGTGCTGAGCGAATACAAGTCAGACTTTGCAGTCTTTCCAGAATTCTTCAATTCTCCGTTGCTGGCCGAGTACAACCACCTGAGCGAATATGAAGCCATGCGCGAGCTGGCCAATAAGACGGAGGAGATAAGGAAGAAGATCGCCGAGTATGCGATTGCCTACAATGTCAATATTATCGCCGGCAGCATGCCTGTGGTGGAAGACGGGCACTTGTACAATGTCGCTTACCTGTGCCACCGCAACGGCAAACTGAGCGAATACCGGAAGATCCATATCACACCCAATGAGACCAAGTACTACGGCATTACCGGCGGCGATAAGATCAGCGTGATCAATACCGATTGTGGTAAGATCGGCATTCTTATCTGCTACGATGTAGAATTTCCCGAATTATCCCGCCTGCTGGCTTTACAGGGAATGAAAATCCTTTTTGTCCCCTACCTTACCGATACGCAGAATGCCTATATCAGGGTGCGGCACTGCGCTATGGCCCGGGCCATTGAAAATGAGTGCTTTGTCGCTATCGCCGGCTGCGTGGGCAACCTTCCCGGGGTTAACAATATGGATATTCAATTTGGACAGGCGGCAGTATTCACGCCATCCGATTTTGCGTTTCCTATGAATGCGATCAAAGCCGAGGCAACCCCCAATACCGAGATGACGCTGATCGCCGATGTGGACCTCAATCTGCTAAAGGAGCTGCATCACTATGGATCGGTGCGCACCATGACGGACAGGCGTACAGACCTTTACGAGGTAAAAATGCGAAAAAAATAAGCGTTTAACAGAGCATTACAGAATCAGAGGGTTACCTTTTCGATGAATGGGGTATAAACAGGTAACTCCTCTAAAACTTACAGTAATGAAAAAAATGATGTTAATGATGGCCATCGTTGCCGGGCTCGGTTTTACCGCCTGTAACAATGCAGCCGAGAACAAAAACGATGCGAAAGCCGATTCCGTTGAGAACCAGGCTAAGCAAGCAGCCAGCGATATGAAGGAAAACGCAGCAGCAGCCGGCGACTCCCTCAAATCTGCAGCTAACACCATGGAAGACTCTGCCAAATCCGCTGCCAAAGCTGTAGAAAAAGCCGGCGAGAAAAAAGCAGAAGAGATCAAAGATCAAAAGAAATAAGTGAGCCTGAAAGCAAAAACAAAAACGAGCGGCGCCAGATTACCGGCGCCGCTCTTATTATATTCAGTAGTATCGCTTACTTGTTGTGCAGCTTGCCTTGCTTACCCAAAAGCTCGTCCACGGTTTCGCGGTACATCTCATCAGGGATGCAGCAATCGACCGGGCATACGGCAGCGCACTGCGGCTCTTCATGGAAGCCCTGGCATTCGGTACATTTATCGGGTGTGATGTAATAGGTGTCCACAGCCACCGGATCGTGGGGCGCTGTAGCTGAGGTAACAGAGCCATCCATCAGCGTAAAGTCGCCTTTCACTGTTGTACCGTCGGCGATCTTCCACTCCACACCGCCTTCATAGATCGCCGTATTGGGGCACTCTGGCTCACAGGCGCCGCAGTTAATACACTCGTCAGTTATTTTTATAGCCATAATCTTATTGCTTATTTGTTGCTGTAACCCAGGCAGCAGCCCGGATAGAGATCGCCTGGTTACCTATTGCCGATTAAAAATTGTTTATCCGGCTGCAAAACTACAATTTCGCAGTCAGAAAATTACATTTCTATGTCATTATTGGATGAAAGAATAGCCCTCATGGTGCGCCTGGGAAAATATCTCGCAGATAACAGTGAAGACTGGCAAAATGTTGTAGACCAGGCCCACCGGATGAACGCCTGGTTCACGCCGGAATATAGCCGCCTGGCTGTGGGTAATATTGCAGCCGCTTTTTTGCAGGAAGACAAGCTCAGAGCCTGGCTGGCCGGCTACCCGGTGCTGCAGCATCCTCTTGCTCCGGCCAAAACGGTGGGATTGGTCATGGCGGGCAATATCCCCCTGGTCGGCTTTCACGATTTTCTTTGCGTCTACCTGAGCGGTCACAGGCTCAGAATCAAGCTTTCGTCCAAGGATACAGTACTATGGGAACATATTCTGCGCTTGCTGGGCAACTGGGATCCCCGCTTTGGCGAGCAGGTGGACACCAACGAGATGCTGAAAGGCTGCGATGCTTATATTGCTACCGGCAGCAACAATTCGGCCCGCTATTTTGAGCAATATTTTCAAAAATACCCGCATATTATCCGTAAGAACCGGACCTCGGTAGCAGTGCTCGACGGCACTGAAACCCGGGAACAGCTTGATAGCCTGGCACAGGATGTATGTACCTATTTCGGGCTGGGCTGCCGCAATGTGACCAAGCTCTATGTACCGGAAGGTTATCCTTTTGAAACCCTGCTCCCCGCTTTCGATGCCTTTAAAGAGCACGAGGATCACCATAAATACAAGAACAACTACGATTTCCAACTGGCCATCTACCTGCTAAACAAGGTGCAATACATGAGCAGCGGCAGCTTGCTGCTGGTACCCGGCGATAGTCCCTTTGCGCCCATTGCAGTGCTCCATTACGAATATTATACTGATAAAAGCGTCCTGCTGGCAACATTGGCTGCCGACGACCGGCTGCAATGCATTACGCTCAAAGCAGCCGTAGCCCTGCCAGCGGAACGGCAGAGCGGCGCCTTCGCCGTACCTGCGGTGGAAAGCCGGGCCTTTGGCGACAACCAGCAGCCACAGCTGAACGATTATGCCGACGGTATCGATACGATGGCGTTCCTGGCTTCGTTGTACTGATTGGATACTATTTTGGCTACATCATCCGTTTTAGCTGTGCATCCCAAGAGAGCGGCCAGAGGCCGGTATCGACAATGGCATGAAGACGGGCGCTACCGGTACACAGGCTGCCTGTAACTTTCATTCTTAAAAAACCACAAAAAACAAATCCTTAACTACACTGTATCTCAAAGCAATGTATTTTTGATATCGTCTAAAAAGTTAAAATTTCTCTTATTCCAATTTATGGTAAAACTCTACGTTTAAATAAGCATCTAATTACCTATTAAAACAAGAGAGCAGAACTATGAAGAAGATAATTGTTCCGGTAGTCGTTACCGCAGCGGTAACTTCCCTGCTGACCATGTGGGGTTTCAGCCAACTTTCCGACAAAAAACTTTTCCTTTCCGGCAACAACGATATTCCTATCCATTACGCGTCCAATACCGGCATGGCGGCAACGCAGCCGGTGGATTTTTCACCGGCTGCAGAATCTTCGGTTAAATCGGTGGTGCATGTAAAAACCCTGACCCAAGGGAAAACCGTGCTGGCCCAGGATCCATTCGGATTCTACGGACCACAGCAATACCGCATGCCCGACCAGATGGGCGCTGGTTCGGGCGTCATCATTTCGGCTGACGGCTATGTGATCACCAATAACCACGTAGTGCAGGGCGCCGACCAGGTGCAGGTGACTTTCAATGATCGCAATACACAGATCGCCAAAGTAGTAGGCACCGATCCCGGTACCGATATCGCAGTGTTGAAAATCGACGGCAGCAACCTGCCTTACATGGAGCTGGGTAACTCAGACAATGTGAAGCTGGGTCAATGGGTGCTGGCAGTAGGCTATCCGCTCAACCTGGATGCCACCGTTACTGCTGGTATCGTGAGCGCCAAGGGCCGCGCCATAGGCCTCAATGCCGCCCGGGCCAAGAGCAGCGCCGTGGAATCGTATATCCAGACCGACGCCGCCGTAAACCCCGGTAACAGCGGTGGTGCGCTGGTCAATACACAAGGTCAGCTGATCGGTATCAATGCAGCGATAGCATCGCCTACCGGTAGCTACGCCGGTTATTCCTACGCCATTCCATCGAACCTGGCCCAAAAAGTGGCGAATGATATCATCAAATTTGGTTCGGTACAACGCGGCTTCCTGGGTCTTACACTCGTGGACCTGAATCAGATGACCGAAAAGTCGGCCGAGCAATATGGCCTTAGCAGCGGCGCTTTCCGTGATGCAAAAGGCGTAGTGGTGCAAGGTACCATGCCCAACAGCGGCGCGGCAGCAGCCGGCTTAAAACGCGGCGATATCATTACCTCTATCAATGGTGCGGCCGTATCCAGTGCCAACCAGCTGACCGAGCAGGTAGCCCGTTTCCATCCCGGCGACAAGATCAGTGTAGGCTATCTGCGCAGCGGCACCCCGGCCAGCGTTTCCGTAGAGCTGCGCAATATGTCCGGTGCCAACAGCGTAGGTAAAGGCAGCACATTGGTTTATTCCGGTGCTACCTTACGTAGTCTCACTGATATGGAAGCCAGCAATATGGGCCTTGATGGTGGTGTAATGGTCACCGATATCGCCAATGGCAGCGCTGCCAGGCGGGCCAATATCCAGAAAGGTTTCGTGATCATGAGCGTCAACGACGAGGCCGTCAACAATCTTACAGACTTCCAGAGCGCTGTATCCCAGGCCAACGATGGCGTTCAGGTGGGTGGCATGTATCCCGGCAGAAGGGGTATGTACTACTATGGGCTGAACGACAACAATAGTAGCAGCTATTAAATACCAGCCGCATTATAAGCGAATTCAATGAACAAAGCCGTCCGGAGTTTTCCGGGCGGCTTTTATCTTTTTCCCGTCCACGACAGATAAGGGTCTTCCCCGAACAAAGGAAGATACTTATCTTGCAGACTTCACAAGCAGAAGCCCTTTGGAAGACAACCCTTCGATATACCGGAAGCTACGCCGCAACAAGCCGGCCCTCGTAGCGCTGTGCTTTATCCTGCTAACTGTGCTGCTGGCCTTATTTGCATATCCCTTGTCGCCCGACAGCACGCCCCTGGCCAATAACATGGTGGTGGAGATCAGCGCCAGACCCTCAGGCTACCGGCAACAGTTTCTGCTGGTACCCAAGCAACGGGTCCCGCAACAACCTGGTTGGTTTGATGGGCTGCTTAATGGCCGGCCATCGGCCTATGCCTATGTCCCGGTCAATGGTTATTTTATTTCCGGCGACACCTTAAAAGTCAGGCATCGTGTAGATATGGCGCTGGAAGACACGCTGAGCTACCCGCTCAGTCGCCTGGGCCTGCCGGCCGGCCAGGCGCCGGAACACTGGATCGACAAGCACCGGATAAGGGAGCAGCGGTTTCTGCTGGGTACAGACCGTTATGGCAGGGATATCCTCTCCCGCCTGCTTATCGGCGCAAGGGTCAGCATTACCGTGGGTATTGTATCGGTGCTGCTGTCGCTCAGTATCGGTCTCCTGCTGGGCTCCCTGGCCGGCTGGTATGGCGGTGCGATCGACAATGCCATCATGTACCTGATCAATATCCTGTGGTCGATCCCCACCCTGCTTTTGGTTTTCGCTATCACGCTCACGATCGGTAAAGGTTTCTGGGAGATTTTCATTGCGATAGGCCTCACCTCCTGGGTGAGCGCAGCCAGGCTGATCCGCGGGCAGGTGATGCAGCTAAAGGAAATGGATTTTATCACAGCAGCCAAGGCGCTGGGCTTCAGGGACAGCCGTATCATCTTCCGGCATATTCTTCCCAATATCGCCGGCCCGGTTATGGTGGTCGCTGCCGCCAATTTTGCCACAGCGATCCTGGTCGAGGCAGGGCTCAGCTTCCTGGGGGTGGGTGTACAGCCGCCGACGCCTTCCTGGGGCCTCATGATCAAGGAGCATTATAATTTCCTGATCGCCGGTCATCCGATGCCGGCACTTATACCCGGCATGGCCATCATGGCCCTGGTGCTGGCTTTCAATATATTGGGCAATGGCCTCAGGGATGCCATTGATGTACGATGAGCCTATTCCCTCCCATTTTCCTTAGTGTTATGGCCTACCCTAATCCCGAATCCTTTATTTTTGCAACTGTATATTATCAACCTTTATATTAACTTGATTTAATGTTACCCATACAACTCTTCCGGCAGGACAAAGCCTTGATTCTGGCCGGACTAAAAAAGAAACATTTTAAAGAAGTGCATCTCGTCGATGAGATCATTGCCCTGGACGAAGAAAAAAGACAGATACAGCAGCAAAGCGAAGCGCTCTCTGCCGCTTCCAATGCGGCTTCCAAAAGCATAGGCCAATTGATTGCCGCGGGTAAGAAAGAGGAAGCTGAGCAGAAAAAGCAGGAAGTGACACAGCATCGCGAAGAGGCCAAAGAGCTGGCCAACCGGCTGGCGGAGGCCGAACACCACCTGCATCAACTGCTTATCAGCCTGCCCAATCTTCCCCATGCTTCCGTACCCGAAGGCCGTACGCCCGAAGAAAACGAAGTGGTACGGCAGGGAGGCCAGATGCCGGTGCTCCATTCCGAAGCCAAACCGCATTGGGACCTGGCCCATCAATACAACCTGATCGATTTTGAGCTGGGCACCCGCATTACCGGTAGCGGCTTCCCGGTGTACATCAATAAAGGCGCACGCCTACAGCGGGCGTTGATCCAGTATTTCCTGGACTATAACACGGCCGCAGGCTATACCGAATACCAGGTGCCGCACCTGGTCAACGAAGACAGCGCTTACGGCACCGGTCAACTGCCGGACAAGGAGGGGCAGATGTATCATGTGACAGAAGATAAATTTTTCCTGATCCCCACTTCCGAAGTGCCGTTGACCAATATTTACCGCGACGAGATACTGAGAGAAGAGCAGCTGCCGTTGCGCCTGACGGCTTATACACCCTGTTTCCGCAGGGAAGCCGGCTCTTACGGCAAGGATGTGCGCGGCCTCAACCGCCTGCACCAGTTTGACAAGGTTGAGATTGTGCAGATCGCCCACCCCGAGCGGTCATACGAATCCCTGGAGCAAATGGTGGGGCATGTAGAACAGCTATTGCAAAACCTTGAGCTGCCTTATCGCATTCTGCGCCTGTGCGGCGGTGATATGAGCTTTACGGCTGCCATCACCTACGATTTTGAAGTCTACAGTGCCGCCCAGCAACGCTGGCTGGAAGTAAGCTCCGTATCTAATTTTGAAGCTTATCAAACTACCCGGATGAAAATCCGTTATAAAGACGAGCAAGGCAAGACCCAGCAGGCGCATTCCCTCAACGGCAGCTCATTGGCACTGCCCCGTATTATGGCCTGCCTGCTGGAGAACAATCAGACAACAGAGGGAATCCAATTGCCTGCTGTTCTGGGCCCTTATCTCAACGATACGCTGATAAGCTGATCCAACACCTGCTGTGCATAATGCCCGGCATATTGTCCACTTTAAACGAACACTATGATACAACGCATTCAATCGCTATGGCTGTTGCTGGCAGCTATCGTTATGGCCACCATTTTCTATTTTCCCACTTATGTCATCACCGGTACTACCACTGCTCAGAACCGGACCGTAGGCAACGACCCGCTGGCGATCATACTGGCGGTGCTCAGCATTATACTCAGTTTGGTAGTCCTCTTCCGCTTCAAGAACCGGAAGAGCCAGCTGAGTCTTACCTGGATCAATATACTGGCCTGTGTGGGCCTCCAGGCCTGGTTGTTCATCGGCATCAACAATTTTCGCAACACGCCGGAAATGGCCGCTTTGCCGGGACACTACTGGGTAGGCACTTTCCTGCCCCTCGTAACCCTGCTGCTTCTGTTCATGGCCAGGGCGGGTATCAGGAAGGATGAAAAGCTGGTCAAATCGTTGGATCGCCTGCGCTAAGCCTGACGGTGGGCATTGATAATCGCAATAAAGCTATAGAGCAGTGCAGGGCCGCAGCGCCGGCGCTGCTCTTCCTTTTTAATCTTATCTTTAAACCAAACGACATTTTATTCTTCTATGAACCTTGACCTGAGCGCTATTCGCCACTATTGCGCCTACCAGGAACGTTGCCACAGCGAAGTACGGCACAAATTGCTGGAACTGGGGTTCCGCGGCGCAACGTTGGAGGAAGCCATGGCCGCGCTGATCGCCGACGATTTTTTAAACGAAGAACGGTTTGCACGGTCTTATAGTGGTGGAAAATTCAGGGTAAGGCAGTGGGGCCGGCGTAAGATCGAACAGGCCCTTAAACAAAAACAGGTGTCGGCGTATTGTATCCGGAAGGGATTGCAGGAAATTGATCCCGGCGATTACTACCACACCCTGCAGCAGTTGGCCGATAAGAAGTGGCAGGAGCTGAAAAGCGAAAAAATGCCCTGGATACGAAAACAGAAAGTACTTCGTTATTTATTACAAAAGGGCTATGAGGCGGATCTGGTCTCAGGGGTATTGCAGGAGCGCTGACACACAAAAAGTGCATAAATAGCGCAGCGCTGATACCGGAAATTCGATACTTTTACATAGCGTATACAAAATGAAGCCCGCAAAGGTTTATAGATATGATACAGCAAGTAACAGAAGGGGTGAGTATAACAGTAGAGACGTTTTATCAGCCGGAGCAAAGCAACCCTTTCAATTCCGATTACCTGTTTGCTTACAGGATCACCATTGAGAACTTCTCGTCCGTTCCGGTAAAGCTGTTGCGACGTCACTGGCATATACTGGATTCCAACGGCAATCACAGGCAGGTAGAAGGAGAAGGCGTGGTGGGCACGCAGCCCATTCTGGAGCCCGGAGCATCGTACCAATATGTGTCGGCTTCCAGCCTGCGCAGCGATATGGGCAAGATGTATGGCAGCTACCAGATGGAGAACCTGTACAACAAAAAGCTTTTTACGGTAGCGATCCCCGAGTTTGAGCTGGTCGCTCCCTTTAAAATGAACTAAGCAGATAGAAGAAGCCAGGCGAAAAGCCTGGCTCTTTTTTGTTTTGCATGGTTGATCAACTTTCATGATTCTATCACGGACAATAACCGCTCCGCCAGGACCTCGCTGAACAGCGGGAGGCAGAACCCCTGATAAAATCACCCTGCGGCCCTGGGGCCGGGATGGATAACCAGTCCATAACCACGACAAACATAAGCCGGCATCGTTCCTTTGCGAAAGGGAAATGCAGATCCGCAAGGCGCCGGCCCCTAAGCGCTATTCCTTTTTCAAAATCCGCCGACACAATGAAGCCATGTGATCTAGTGTCCGGGTACCGCCCTCGTAGTATCCCCCGCCTTGCCGGTAAAGACTAATTCACCATATCGCTCCCTTCCCGGCGAAGCTGCCGCCTGGTCGCCTGACTTTACGATCAGGGCTAAAGTATGGATGATCTGCCGGGGATCCCTGGCCATTTGTATGGAATAGCTCCTCATGCCGGCAGGGCTCTTATGTAATGCGGCCGCCTGCCGGGCCACGTAAGCGAAGTACGCCCCGATCACGCTATAATCCAGACCGCTGATCGGGGCCGCGCGTTCAAGTGCTGCCCGCTGCTCCAGGTTATTCCGGAATGACGCTGCTTCTTCCGACGCAGAACCACTGTTCAGATCGATCCTCATTCGTTTAAAATGTTCCGGGCTGGCCGGATCCACATAAGTAAGCTGCACCGATCCCGCTATATTGGAATAATACCGGGCGTCAGCAGGCAGGAATTGAATATCTGCGACCAGGATACCAGGACCGATGTACTTACCGATCTTCGCCGGCAGTGTAGCCAGCTGCCTTTTGTCGGAAAGGTCGACGCCCTTGTCGCTACGGCACGCACCAAGCGCCAGCCCAAGGCAGAGCAGCAAAATGACCGGCGCATATTGACCTGTTGCTTTCATGTTTACTTTTTTAGATAAAAGGGTTGGGAGAATAGGATACCGGCACCAATATTTTACCCAACATACAAATTTGCCGGTGCAAAATGTAAATCCGCGAAAGAAGGAGTGCAATCCGCTTGTATATCAGGCTTGTAAATCGTTTAGAAAAAGTGAAATAATTCCCAACGGAAATAAAGCATGGGGCTTTGCTTCTATATTTGTTCTTTTAAACCAGGGAATATATGCTGCGTGTATTGATTGTAGACGACGAGCCGATCATCAGGAAAGACCTGGAATCGTTGCTGAAACCATACACGGACTTCATCGTGGTGGGGACCTGCGGCTCGGTAGTCGAGGCCAAAATACTGATCAATGCAACCCAGCCCGACCTGCTGCTCCTGGATATCCAACTGAGCGATGGCACCGGCTTCGACCTGTTGCAGTCGCTTGAAAAGATCAGCTTTCATACGGTATTCATTACGGCCTTCAACGAATACGCGATCAAAGCCATCAAGTACGGCGCCCTGGACTACCTGCTCAAGCCAATTGATGAGCCCGAGCTTAAAGAAGCGCTGGAAAAGGTGAAAGCCAGCCGGCAGGAAGCCCGTGACGTAAAGGAAAGCCTCGAAGTGGCGCGCGCACACCTGGGCAATAGCGAGAACATGGCTAACCGAAGCCGCATCGTTTTGCGTTCCCAGTATTTTCTGCAGGTAGTCGCCTTTGATGAGATCGTTTATTGTCAGAATGATGGCGGCTATACCCATTTCCACCTGATCGACAAACGTAAGATCGTCGTCAGCAAGTCGATCAAGGAGTACGACGAACTGTTGCCGCGGCAGCTGTTCCTGCGTCCGCATCAATCTTACCTTGTCAATGTCAGCTTCATCGACCGTTTTCATAAAGAAGGCTACCTGATCCTGAAGGGCGGCCAGGAGATACCGGTTTCCACCCGGAAGAAAGAGCATGTTATTTCTTTCCTGACTGGTAGCTAAATTTACGCTGTCATGAAGAAAAAACCTTTCCCATCCTATTGCGCTTCCGGGATTTTACTGCTTTTCAGCTTATTCCTGTTACCAGCCTGCACGGGGGAAAAAGACGATACTCATAAGCTTCCCGATCTTTCCGTGTCGGAGGAAGAGCAATTGTACCGTGCTTATGTAGATTCGGCCCTTTCCCATAACAGCGCTGCCTTCCTCGACCGGCTCGACAGCACGATGCCCGCCCGGTTCCGGGACGACTACCGTATCATCGGCTACCGGCAATTCCTGCAAGGGTACAAGGCTTATAAAAAAGGGAAGAAAGCGGCCGCCGCACAGCTGTTCAACCGCATGCTGCATTATGCCCGCGTGGATACGGCACGGGACTACGACCTGATCACCCTGAAGCAATCGGCGCTCGTACGGCTACAGATGGACAGCAGCGTAGGTGCAGGCACTTTTGCCTTGCTGGTCCCTATTATGCAGCTTAACGAAAGGCCGGGGTATCAGTCCCGTTACCGCTGGTGGACCTATAACCTGGCTGCTGAAGTATCGTTCCGCGCCGACGATCCCAACCGGGCCGAACAGTTCCTCGAGATTTCCCAACAGACCTTTGCCGATACAGGCGACTATAGCGTCCGTGGGCAGTTTATGTCGCAACAGTCGCGCATTGCCGGCGCACAAAAGGATTTCAGGAAAGCCTTACTTTATGAGGACAGTGCTTATGCCCTGGCAAAAAAAGCCGGCGACCAGCAGATGATGGCCATAAGCATAGCAGCCCAGGGCGTGCTGTACATCCGCATGGGCAACCGGGAAAAAGGATATGCCTTACAGAACCAGGCTTTTGAGCTGAAGAAGAAACTCCAGACGGCCGACCTGCCGCAGGAATACCTCAACATGTCCTATTCCCGCTTCGACGAAAGGGACTATGCCGGCGCGCTAAAATATGCCCGGGAAGCACAGGCGATCGCAGAGCAAAAGAACGATGAAGAAGCCAAATTCCGTACGTATGAAGAGCTGGCCAAAATACACCGTGCGCTGCAGGACTACGATTCGGCTTTTACCTACCTGATCATGACCTTTAATTCCAGCGAACAATTATCGGCGATGCAGAAGCGGGAAGAGCTGGCTGCGCTCGATCTCAACTATTCCCTGAAACAGCAACAGCACCGCGCACAGGAGCTGACACTTAAAAATGAATCGCAGGCCACCATTCTCAAACAGCAACGGATCCTGATCTTTGCTTTCGGATTTTCCCTCATCGTATCTGTACTGCTTGCCTATGCCTTTATCCGGCAGCGAAAATTGCAGGCCGCCAATGAGAGCATGGAGCTGGAGCAACGCCTGCTGCGCAGCCAGATGGACCCGCATTTCATCTTTAATACACTGTCTTCCCTGCAGGGCTTTATACGCAATGATGAAAAAGACAAGTCGATCCGGTACCTCAATCAGTTTGCCCGTCTGCTACGCGTAAGCCTTGAAAACTCAAGAGAATCCTTTGTGTCGCTGCAAAAAGAAGTAGATGGCCTAAAAAACTACCTGAGCCTGCAATACATGCGTTTCGAAAACCTATTCGACTATCACATCGGCCTTTATGAAGGCTATGACGAGGACGATATCCTTATCCCGCCTATGCTGATCCAGCCCTTTGTGGAAAATGCGATACAGCATGGCATTCAAAACCTGTCTGACAAAGGGCACATCGATGTTACCATTGATCGCATCGATGGCACATTGCGCTGCACCATCGAAGACAATGGCAACGGCATGCAACCCAAAACGGCCAGTTCGGGCAAGCAGTCTCTTTCCACATATATTACCAGGGAGCGACTGGAGCTGCTTAGCAAGAATACCGGTAAAAAAGCCGATCTCCGCATTATCGACAAAACGACGGAAGGGAAGGGCAAAGGTATCCTGGTGATCATGGATATTCCCTATCTGCCTTCCGGAAAGGTATAGGCCCGGCAGCGAAAAATATCCTCCGGGACAGGTGTGTCAATAATGGTAAATGTGTATCTTCAGGATACCAAAACTGCTACCATCATTCTATAAGAGATAAGTGCACCTTCTTATCTTTTATGACACGCATTTCAAGACGCCCCGCACTGTTGCCGGCTTATCCTTTCCTCTGGCTGCTGTCCACCCTCTGTGCCGGCATTCTGCTATGGTCCTGCTTTCCCCGGGTCCCTTCTGCACTATGGTTATTATTATCCCTGCTCTCCGGAAGCTTTTCGCTGGCCGTGCATCTTGTACACAATACGAAACGCTATACATCGTTGTTCCGGCTGACCGGCCTCGCCATGGCTTTTCTATTCCTGGGTGCTGCGCTGAGCAGCCTGCAGGATGTCAGGAGCAGCAAATGCTGGTATGGTCATTATCTGAAAGACGCCGATGCGCTTGTAGTAACCATCAACGATTTTCCTAAGCCCAAAGCCCGTAGCGTATTCCTTCCGGTTACGGTCAGCAACATCAGGCAGCGGGGACGTTGGCTTTCGACCGAAGGGCAGCTGCAGCTTTATATTTACAAGAAGGAGGGCATGCCTTTTTACCGGCCGGGGCAAGTGTGGCTGATCCCGGCAAAGCTCAACCGGATAAAGGCCTCGGGCAATCCCAACGCTTTTGATTACGCCCATTACGCGGCCCGTCAGGGCTTGTTTCATCAGGCATTCTTATCTGTGGAGCAAATGCACTTATTGCAGGATACCAGAGGCAACATGACAGCCCTCGCTTCTTTACGCCAGGCGATGCAACATTGCCTGGACGTGGCTGTAAAAGACAGCGTTACCCGCTCGCTCATCGCCGCCACCGTGCTCAATGAACGGGCAGCACTCGACGAGCAGCTATGGCAAGCCTATTCCATAACCGGCATCGTACATATTATTGCAATATCCGGCATGCATATTGTTTTGCTCGGAGCCCTTATCCTGCTCTTGTTCCGCTGCCTGCCCTTTCGCCGGCTCAACACCATCAAATACCTGCTGGCCATACTGGCCGTATGGCTATATGTGGCGCTTACCGGATTTCCCCCATCCGCGGTGCGCGCAGCGGTCATGTTCAGCCTCAGCACGGCGGGCCTGCTGCTTCACCGGAACAGTACCCCGGTAAACATATGGGCTGCGACAGGCTTTTTGCTGCTTTGCTACAATCCTTTCTGGCTTTATGATGTTGGTGTCCAGCTCTCCTTTCTGGCTGTGCTCTCCATATTGCTGTTCTATGCTCCGGTGCGGCGCTGGTACAGGCCCCGGCGCCGCATCGATGCCTGGCTCTGGGATGCTGTGGCGATAAGTATTGCAGCCCAGGTGCTTGTGGCGCCGCTGGTGATCTACTACTTTCACCAGTTTCCCTTAATGGGCCTGATCGCCAATTTACCCGCAGCATTATACAGCATGCTGTTGCTCTATGGTTCCTCTCTTCTTTTCCTGCTGTATGCCGCCGGCCTGCCCTGCATCTGGCTGGGCGACGTACTCACCGCACTCACAAGCGGCTTCAATACACTAGTCCGCTTTCTGGCTGCCCACACACCTGGCCGCATGCAAGCGCTGTACATCGATGTATTTGAATATTGGCTACTGATGCTTGCCGTTACCGGATTTATTCTTTTTCTATGGTACAAACGCAGCCTTTATCTGTTCGCAAGCGGTCTCGGTAGCCTGCTTTTTTTAGCAGATCTTGTGATCAAAGACCAGGCAGCCCTGCAGCAAAAACGGGTGGTTGTCTACAACGTAGCCCGGGTCTCGGCGGCCGATGTGTTTACTGGCAAACAGGTGCGGCCGGTGTTCCCCGATACTTTACCAGACCGGAAGACAGATCAATACACGCTGCTACCTGCCCGCCTTGCCTTCAGAGCAACGGCCGTTGCAGCTACACAAGGGCAAACCTGTTATATCAGTGGCAAACGCATCCTGTTCCTGGATCATTGCGCTGGTATTGTGCCAGGCAGCAGTTTTCCCGTCGATTTTCTCGTGGTATCGTCACACTGCGCTTTTGACCCGGAGGCCTGGTATTATACTTTTCATCCCCGCATGATCATTATCGACGGGAGCTTGCCCCGCTGGAAGGCCTTGCAATGGAAAGCAAAGCTCAGCGCGGCAGGCGCGCCTGTACATTGGGTACAGGAAGATGGAGCCTGGAGCTATCCGCCACTTCCCTGAGCATTGCCGCCGCTGCAATTTATTTTCAGTAGGCGGGCTTAGCTTTGGGCTTCACCAAACATCAATTTTATGAAAAAGACAAGAGTAGGCCTGCAAAGGCTGTCGCTGAGCAAAGACATCGTCCTGGCCTTGGCCGGCAAGGAAGCTTCCCGGATTGTAGGCGGCGAATGGCGTACGATCGTGGGACAGACGCAACTGGTCCCGCCCGGGAATCCCGCCGGTTGTATGTCCTGCGCCGCAACCGTACAGATCCAATGTCCGACGATATTCACCTGTCCTTAAGCTGAATGAAAAATGTTTTCCCGGGGAGCAAAGTTTGCCCCGGGAAAATTTATTACCGGATCAGAAAGGGATCGGCATCGTGAAGGAAAGGGAAATGATCCCGCGCTCCGGCCAGCGCTTCAGGCTCGAAGGTGTGTGTGTACACGGCCGGCTCATCGGCTTGCTGCCACAGCGCATTGCCCAGCGGATCGACCAGCATGCTGTCGCCGCTGTGGTAGATCCCGTTACCGTCTTCGCCTATACGGTTCACGCCTATTACATAGCATTGGTTCTCTATCGCCCGGGCCTGCAATAAGGTCTTCCAGGCATGACTGCGACGTTGGGGCCAATTGGCCACATATACCAGGATATCATATTCTGCTATACCCGCCGTGGCTTGCTGTTGCCGTGCCCATACCGGGAAACGCAGATCGTAGCATACCTGCAGGCAGAGCTTCCAGCCATTGACCTGCACGATCAACCGTTTATCGCCAGCGGCGTAGTGTTTGTCTTCACCGGCATAGCCAAAGAGATGCCGTTTGTCGTAGTGGTAATGCGCGCCATTGGGCAACATCCAGATCAAACGGTTGTAGTAATGGCCGTCTTCTTCTATAATAACACTGCCGGTAAGGATCTTACGGCATTGCCTGGCGGTTGCCCGCATCCAGGATACTGTGGGGCCGTCCATGGTCTCGGCCAGTACTTCCGGTTTCATACTAAAGCCGGTGCTGAACATTTCGGGCAGTACAGCCACCTGGGCAGCCGGCGGCAGTGTCGCTATTACTTCGCTGAATTGCTGCAGGTTCCGGTCCTTATCTTCCCAGTGAAGCGAGCGCTGGATAAGGCTTATCGTCAATGAAGGCATGCTGCAATTTAAACAAAAATGTGCAGCGGGTAAAGATGAATTGGGTTTTGTTTCCTACAGACATTTTGCTCCTACGGAGCAATAGCAGGGATAATATATTGTTCGTGTTGCAGACATTTTAATGAAATAAATGAATCACGCAGTCTATCACAGCGGAGGCCGGGTGGCAAGTCATTAAAGCACCTTAGTCCGGAAAAGAGATACTCTTATTGTGTCGGCCCTGGCTCTTAAACCATTGACATATTCACCGCAATTCAAAAAGCGCGGCGGCGCTGCGAGCGAGTAAAACACCCTTCCCGGAAAGATACACATCGGCCCATTGCAGGAAAATAATCCGACTATGATAGCACCCCAGAAACCTTAAAATACGCTTCGTGCCTTTGCATCTCTGTGGCCATCTCAAATAGAACCCGGCTCCGGAACGAAGCACACAAGCCAACGTGGCGACGCCGCGAGCAATTAAAATACCTTTCCGCTGAGAAAGAAATACACGGCTTCTTGCACTACGGGATAGCAATAAAAAAGGCCATCCTCGACAGGACAGCCTTTTCGGATAAATATCCGTGTGTATGAAGAAAGGTTAGATGCCGAAAAAGCGGATACCGATGCAGTACGGATTTTGCACCAGGCTGTTCTGGTACATATTCGTTACCTGGTATGTTCCGTAGAAGCGGATGTAGCCATTGATGCCGATCTCGCCGCTGAGGTTAAGATTGAATTTCTGAAAATTGAACTGGTCATGGTTCTTTTGCTTGCCCCTTTCGTCGGAGATCTGCTTGGTCCAGGAATCAAAGCAATAGCCACCAATAACGCCCAGACCATAAGTGACCCAGAAATTGCCGCCCATACGGGTCTTGAAATTGACCATCAACGGTATGCTGACGTAGGCGAAGGCCAGCTTGTTCTTGCTGAACTGTATACTATCTTCGATCAGCATGGGTGAGGTATTGTTGAGGTACGATATATCCTTATTGAACTTGAAATTGTACAGCTGCAATCCGGCGCCGGTATACAACGATATTTTCTGGTTACGGGTCTTCAACAGGCGTATATCCATTAATACCGGCCAGATATTCACATTGATCGACTTACCCTGACGCAGCGAAAAAAGGCTGCTGTTCTTCTTATCGCCGGGCACCTGCAAGTATTGTTGCGCCGCAGGTGAGCCATAGTCGGTACGGTCGTTGAGGGCATTGATGCCCAGGTCAAGCATCAGGAAATGTAGCTTTACCTTACGGCCGCGGTTAAGACTATCCAGCTTTTTGGAGCTTACCCTGATGCCTTCGGTACCCAGCGAAATATAGGTTTTATCTTTCGCTGAATCTTCTTTTCCCAAGTGAAGCATCCTGTCAACATTCTGTTCAGGAATGTCTTTTTTTTCCTGTGCCGCAGCACTCAGGCCCATGCAGCACAAAACAGTGCTGATGATCGTAAAACGTTTCATATATCGCAATTCATGTTTTTTTTATAAAAGCGGGCTTCCCCGGATCAGCGTCCCAGCGCGATCACATCCTTGTCGCCGATACGGATCACAAAGCTGGCCTTCTTCAACATTTTTGCTTTTTCAGCAATGTTGTCGCGCAGCTCCTGCGCCTGGGCTACTAGTTCACCCACACCCTCCACACTCTCTTCCTTTACCGGTAGCCAACCGGGTAATGCCTTCTTTTCCTCAAGTGGGGTTGAAGCCCATTCCCGGTTTATGGCCTGTCCTACCTGTAGTGGCGCTTCCGGGAGCATAGCCGGCGAGGTTGCGGTAGCAAGCGATGCAATAGCTTCCTGTTTCCTGCTTTGTGCCCGATCCGGGATCTGGTAGCTATGCCGCTGCGGTATGACCCTGACGGCGGGCTGCCGTGTTACAGAAGGTTGCTGCGCGATGGCCTGGGATGGCTGTGGGGCTATCTTCCGCTCCGTTGTGTCCTTTGGTAAGCCGGGATCTTTATCGGGATCAGCAACAGCAACTTTTTGTACCGGAGAGGGCAGCCCGGTATCACCGCTGCGCCGCACAAGCAAGGCGAATGCCAGTCCCAACCCCAGTAGCAATGCCAGGGCGGCTGCCTGCCGCCACAAACGGAAGGACTTACCAGCCTTTAAGGGTACCGCCGCGGGTTCAGGGCGCAACAGGCTTTCCTTACCAGGGAAAAAGCACATTTCTTCACTATCCAGCTTTGTAGCCCGGTACGCTTCCAGCACCGGACGGTACTCCCCGTGCTGTGAAAGGAAGCGCTCAACTTCTGCCATAGCAGCAGGATCCAGCTCCTCATCTACCAGCAGCAGCAGGTACTCTTCAATATTGTCTTTAGTCAGCTTCATCAGGTATCAGATTACATGTTCCTTACTCACAAGATAATTTTTCAGCGATTTTCTCGCCCGGTGCAGGTAAACCTTGACCTGGGTGGTATTGAGCGTTGTGATCTTCGCTATTTCTTCGTAACTGTATCCTTCATAGTCTTTTAATAAAACAAGGTTCCGGGATTGCTGGTCCAGCGTGGCCAGGGCTTGCTGCAATATTTTTTTGAGTTCATTTGTCCGGGGCATTTCCGTCAGTGCATTTTCGTGCAGCTGCCCCGTAGCGGTCGTTCGTCCCCTGGCCCGGTGCACATCCATACATTTCCGGTAGGTTACTGTGAACAAGAAGCTTTTTCCCTTGTCCGGCGGCACTTCCTCCCTTTTTTCCCAAAGCACGGTAAATGCCTGCTGTACCATGTCCTTAGCCTCTTCGGCTTCTCCAATACTTTTCCATGCAAAACGATACAGGCCGTCTGCCAGCTCGCGTACGCATTGATTGTATTCGGAGGTTGTCATTTTGTATATGGATCGGCGGCACAGCAGAAATGTTACAAGGAACGGAATATTTTCCAGAAAGCCAGGTATCGCAAGGGTACATGCGGTGCTATGTTATCTTTATGTGCTTCCGCAACTCCTGTTGTCCTGTATTGTTATAATAGCAAAAAGTTCCCAATGGCCGGCACAAAATCTATCTTATGGGTATCGATAAAATGGTGATCGGCATTGTTGTCGTGCTTGTCTTATGCCTTGTACTCTTTGTCGTGATCAGGAACAAAAAGGAGCGAAAAAAGCTGGAACACAAGCTGAATGAGCCGGACACAAGGCCCGAACGGCATAAGGAAACGGAATAGGCCCATCATTTCCTTTTAACGCAATACAGAGATGTGAGACCGGGCGTCTCTATAAAGCGACAGGGGCCGGAATTCACCGGCCCCTGCGCTTTTTTTATTGTGATCACTTAGTTTGTTACTTCTGCATTTACTTTGGGGGCAGCAGCCAGGATCTCTTCGTTGGCCTGGTCGGCATATTTCTCAAAGTTCTTTATGAACAGGCCAGCCAGTTCGCTTGCCTTTTTATCATAAGCTTCTTTGTCGCTCCAGGTATCGCGGGGATTCAATATCTCGGAAGGTACGCCATTAACTGCCTGGGGCACCAGCACGCCAAATACATTGTGCGGTGTATATTCCACATTGTCCAGCCCACCGTTCATAGCAGCCGTAATGATTGCGCGGGTATATTTCAGGCTCATACGGCTACCAGTGCCATAAGCGCCACCGCTCCAGCCGGTATTCACCAGCCATACGTTCGCATCGGGATGCTCTTCCAGCTTCTTACCCAGCAGCTCGGCATATTTGGTCGGATGCAGGGGCAGGAATACGCGGCCGAAACAGGCAGAGAAAGTGGTCTGCGGCTCGGTTACACCTACTTCAGTACCGGCTACTTTTGCTGTATAGCCGCTGATGAAGTGGTACATTGCCTGACCTTTTGTGAGCTTTGAAATAGGCGGCAGGATACCGAAGGCATCGCAGGTAAGGAAGAAAATATTTTTGGGATCGCCGCCGAAAGAAGGTTCTTTGGCATTGGCTATATGATCGATCGGATAAGCGGCACGGGTATTTTCCGTGATGCTGCCATCCTGATAATCGACCGCATTGGTGCCTTCTTTGAACTTGATATTTTCCAGCAGGGCGCCGGGTTTGATCGCGTTGTAGATCTGGGGCTCTTTCTCGGCGCTCAGATCGATACATTTGGCGTAGCAGCCGCCTTCAAAGTTAAATACGGAACCATCGGCCCAGCCATGCTCGTCGTCACCGATGAGGGCGCGGTTGGGATCGGCGCTCAGGGTTGTTTTACCGGTACCGCTGAGACCGAAGAACAGTGCTACATCGCCATCTTTACCTTCGTTGGCAGAGCAGTGCATGGACAGCACTTTATGATCGTGGGGCAGTACGAAGTTCAGCACGCCGAAGATGCCTTTTTTCATTTCGCCGGTATAGGCGCTGCCGCCGATCAGGATCACTTTACGGGTGAAGTTCACGATAGTGAAATTACCCTGACGGGTGCCATCAATAGCAGGGTCGGCGTGGAAGCCGGGCGCCTGAAGAATGAGCCAGTCAGGATTCTGTGATTTGATCTCCTCTTCGGTAGGACGCAGGAACAGGTCGTTGCAGAACAGGTTGGCCCAGGGCGTTTCATTTACCACACGAATATTCAGCCGGTATTTGGGATCGGCGCAGGCATAAGCGTCGCGCACCCATACTTCTTTTCCGGATAAGTAAGCGCACACTTTATCGTACAGCTTATCAAAGGTCTCAGGAGCAATCGGAATATTGACATCACCCCAATCTACTGAATGTTCAGTGATGGCATCCTTCACAGTAAATTTGTCTTTGGGGGAACGGCCCGTGAATTTTCCGGTGCTGACGCACAATGCGCCGGTATCGTTCAATACACCCTGACCCAGTTCAATCGTTTTTTGGGTGAGCGCCTCCGGAGATAGGTTCCAGTGCGCGGTTGCAACATCTAAACCTGCGGCAGTGAGGTTTGCCGAGGCATTTTTGAGGCCGTATTCTTGCATGTTTATTTTATTTTGAAAACTGGCTGCAAAATTAATACAAAATAACATACGCCGTAAAGAATTAACACTTTAGGGTGTGTCGGCACTCACCTTAAAAGACCGGTTGCCGGCTTCGCTTACATCCATTTACAGCGAGGTACAAGGCAATAAAGGAAAAGTGTTAAAATAGCTTTATTACCAGCCGCTTAGGAATCCGGGGCAATTAATTGTTTACTTTAGGGTTTAAAATTGCACTTCTTTTATGAAAATATCCTTTCATGGAGCCGCGCGTACGGTTACCGGCTCTAAGCATATTGTCCATCTTAATCCAGGTAAACAGGTATTGCTCGACTGCGGTATGTTCCAGGGTATGGGTAAGGATACCCTCAGGCTGAACCAGGAGTTTGGTTTTGATCCCAAAGACATCGATATCGTGATCATTTCCCATGCCCATATCGATCACATAGGCTTGCTGCCCAAGCTGGTGAAAGAGGGATACCAGGGAAAGATCTATTGTACCAAGGCTACGGCTGCCCTTGCCGATGTATTGCTGCGCGACAGCGCCCATATACAGGAGATGGATATCAAGTTTGCCAATAAAGTGAAAGCCGGAAAGGGAAAACCACCTGAAGAGCCGTTGTACACCACCGAGGATGCCATAAAGGTATTTCCGTTACTGGAGATACTGCCTATGGATGAGTGGATCCATATCGACGACCAGGTAGAACTGCTGTATACCGACGCCGGCCACATTATCGGTAGCGCCTGTGTACACCTCAAGCTTAAGGAAAACGGGAAAACGGTACGCCTTACTTTCAGCGGCGATATCGGCCGCTATGGCGACGACATTCTGAAATCGCCGGCCCCTTTTCCCCAGGCCGACTATATCATTATGGAATCGACCTATGGCGACCGCTTGCACCCCTTGTCCAAACCGGCTGCCGATCACCTGCTGACCCAGATCGAGGAGACCTGCCTGCATAAAAAGGGCAAGCTCATTATCCCTGCCTTCAGTGTAGGCCGTACGCAGGAGCTGCTGTATGCGCTCAATCAGCTGGAGCTTGAGAACCGGCTGCCCCGGCTGGACTACTTTGTAGACAGCCCTATGTCGGTGGCGACGACAGAGGTGGTAAAAAAATTCCCCGAGCTGTTCAACAGCAAGGTCCAGGAGGTGCTGAAAAAGGACGAGGATCCGTTTATGTTCAATGGCCTCACGATGATAGAAGATGTGGAGATATCGAAGGCGCTGAACTTTAAAAAAGAGCCATGCGTCATCATTTCGGCCTCGGGTATGGCGGAGGCGGGAAGGGTAAAGCACCATATTGCCAACAACATTGAAAATCCCAACAACACCATATTGATCGTGGGCTACTGCGAGCCGGAATCGCTGGGTGGCCGGCTGAGGGCCGGGGCGAAAGAGGTGAGCATTTTCGGACAGGAATACCGGGTGCTGGCCGACGTAGTGGTGATAGAGAGCCTGAGCGCGCACGGTGATTATGAGGATATGAGCCAATGGCTGGCTTGCCAGGATCCGCAACAGGTACGTAAACTATTCCTCGTGCATGGTGAATATGATGTGCAGCAGAAATTCAGCCAGCGCCTGCAACGCAAAGGTTTCCGGGATGTGGAGATCCCCGCGCAGCACCAATCCATAGGGCTGGGCGATCTGGGTTGATTATTTTTGCACCCAAAACCAGTAGAGACGTTGCATTCATAAAACCAGTAGAGACGTTGTGTGCAACGTCTCTACTGGTTTTGGCATCACACATAATGTGCGTATACCTGTTTGGGTGTAAAGCGTACAAAATTGCTATGGTCCATGTTGAGCTGGTCGAGCAAGCGGGGACTATTGTTGGAGCTGACGTGAATATAAAACTCAACGATCTCGCCATTCACGTCCCGGTAGGCCTCGATAGGGCGATGGCTTAACACCTGGTAGTCGGACAGGGAAATACCAAGCAGCTGCGCAATGGCATGATCCGGCAACCGTACCCGGAATTCGGGTACTTCAATTCTCTTTTCCATAAACGTGCGTTAGTTGGTTTAAGCTAATTTAAGTTTATCTTTTCGCAAATAGCGGCTCATTAAGAAAATTTTAGCCTGTTGCGGCTGATCGCCGGCCACAAAAAAAACGCTTCCCTAAGGAAGCGTTTTTGCAATCATTATTTTGATAAGCTTATTCGCCTACAACTTCAAATTCCAGCTCTACGATGTTCTCTTTACCGAAGTCGATTTGTGCTTTGTAAGTACCGGCTTCCTTCACCTCGTCGATGATGCTGATACGGCGACGATCGATCTCGTAGCCTTTTTGCTCGCGGATGGCGCGTGCCAGCTGGATAGCGGTAACAGAACCGAAGATCTTGCCGGAAACGCCGATCTTAGCGCCCAGCTTTACGGGAGCGGCTTTCAGCACTTCAGAAACCTTGGCAATCTCAGCCATCAGTTTATCTTCGCGCTTCTGCAGTTGTTTGCGGCGCTCTTCCAGTATTTTTTTATTGGAAGCGCTTGCTTCGATGGCGTACTTCTGAGGGATCAGATAGTTACGGGCATAGCCAGGACGCACTTCTACCAGTTCGTGAGCTGCGCCTAAGTTATCTACGTCTTTTATTAATATAACTTCCATTGTTTATTTTACTTTAAAAGGTCAGTAACATAAGGCAGGATAGCCATCTGGCGCGCCTTCTTTACAGCATGTCCCAGTTTGCGCTGGTATTTCAGAGAAGTACCTGTAATACGGCGGGGCAGCATTTTGCCTTGCTCGTTCAGGAATTTTTTCAGGAACTCGGCATCTTTATAGTCGATGTACTTGATGCCCAGTTTCTTGAAACGGCAGTATTTTTTCTGACGTTTTTCCACCCTGGTGGTGGTCAGGTATTTTATATCGTTAGGTCTAGCCATTGTCGAAAAGATTAATTGAGATTAAGAAACGGTTTCTTCAGCCTTTATTTCCGCTTTCGCCGGAGCATTACGCTTACGCTCGTTGTATGCTACCGCGTACTTGTCCAGGTGCGTGATCATGTGACGCATTACGCTTTCGTCGCGGTTCAGCTGAATTTCCAATTTCGCGTTCAAATCGGTAGGCGCCTTGTACTCCAATACGATGTACAGACCTGTTGTTTTTTTCTGGATCGGATAAGCCAGGGATTTCAATCCCCAAACGTTCTCATGAACGATCTCACCGCCATTTTCCTTAAGGAAGGAAACGAACTTCTTATGAGCTGCTTTGAATTCATCGTCGGCCAGAACCGGCGTGAAAATCAACATCATCTCATAACTCTGAATGTTGGTTGTTGCCATTACTAAATAGTTTTTAAAAATGAATCCGTTGTTTACGCCAACTGCAACACGTGGTCACCCGGAAAAACCCGAAGTGGTCGGCATAATTTTCGGACGGCAAAGGTAAGCTTACCTGATAAATAAACCAAATTTAAAATTTGTCTGGGCAGGAACCTGGAAACAAGAGTCAGGTATTAGGTATTAGGTATTAGGTATTAGGTATTAGGTATTAGGTATCAAGTGTCAAGTTCCAATGAGCTGGCAGGCAATGAGCCGTGGGCAATTTCAAAATTCAAATTACAAAAAATAAATACTTAATACATAGTACTTAATACATAATACTAGATACTCAATACCCCAGCGACGCCAAAACAATATGCCTTATGGCCGCCTCATAGTAATAAGCAATGTCGAAATTATCATAGGCCTGATTTTCCAGGATCACGACACTGGTACCACTCGCCGGGTAATAAAGATTTACCGCGGTGAAGCCCTGCTCTGCCGCATAGCCGGTATGGCCGTACTCCTTTACCGCTCCTTCGTCGTTGATCCGCAACCCGTAGCCATAGCCTATTTCACGCTCGCCGAATACCGGATGCCGGTTTTTGATGTGGTAATGTACCATCTGCGTATAGGTTTCCGGACGTAGTAGTTTTCCGTTGTGCAACAGCTCATTCCACAAGGCGAGGTCGCCGGCAGTGGCGATCATGCCGCCGAAGGGCACTTGTTCTCTGCTGAACACGATACCCTTTACCGGCGTCACACTGCCGTCGGTACGATGCCGGTAGCCTCTTACCAGGTTTTGCTGGTTGCTGCTGTCGGGGAAAAGACTATGCTTCAGACCGTATTTTTTAAACAAGGTCCTGATCTGTGTTGCGTAAGATCGTCCGCTGGTACGT
Source organism: Taibaiella koreensis (assembly GCF_003545715.1). Taxonomy (GTDB): domain Bacteria; phylum Bacteroidota; class Bacteroidia; order Chitinophagales; family Chitinophagaceae; genus Taibaiella; species Taibaiella koreensis. Next base: position 790,651 of record NZ_QVNU01000003.1, on the reverse strand, counting down.
TCGGTGATCTGCGCCAGCAAGGCATACCCCGCATTGGAATATTGAAATTGTGTTCCCGGCCGGAAAGCAAGGGGCCGATCGGGCATTACAACACCTCCGGTATGGTTCAGCAGCTGATCGACGGTCACCGTATCGGCCCAGCCTTGTTCCAGGCCGGGAAGGTACTTACGTATGGGTGTGTGCAGATCAATATGCCCTTTCTCCACCTCCTGTAGCACGAGCACTGCAGTCATCTGCTTGGTATTGGATAAAATGGCGAACTGGTCTTCCGGCTTGAGGACAGTGCCTGTGCTGCTATCCGCCATACCGTAGGCCCTGCTCAAAACCGTCTTTCCTTTTTGACGGATGAGGATCACGCCGCTGAAGGGGCGAGGATTGGACGAAGCGGCGACCAGTGAGTCAATAGCATGGGCGTAGCCGGCTTCCTGCGCGGGCACAACACAGCTTGCTGCCAGCAGCAGGCATAAAAGGGATAACAGACGCATGATGAATGATATGGTTAAACCAGGAAACAGATAAGCGGGGGAAATGTAAAAATAACGTTTTTACGGACTACCCGATCAGCTTGACTTCCGAAAGAGCCGGGAAAAGATAAACATAGCCGGTGCCCACCTCTTTACAGCGGAATCGCGTACGTAGCTTTTCGATCTTCTGAAAGACGCGCCCGTCGTGGGTCTCAAAGTGCTCGTTAAGGGGTACTTCCTCCACCAGGCGCATATGCTTTTTGCGCCGGTCGTGCTTCTTCAGGGCGCGATACAGTTCGGGGTCGCTGCAGGTAGATGCCTTTATCTTTTTGCCGTTATCCTGGTATTTGGCCAGCGCTTCTTCTACATTATCGGGAAAGATACCTTTGCCCGTATACTTGCTCAACAACTCCCCGAAGATCGCCTGCCATTCCTGCCCGTGTGGCAATATAGCACGCCGGTACTGGATATAAGCGAGCATATGCGCCAGCTCGTGCAGCAGCGTAATAAGAAAACTATAGGGATTGAGCGAACCGTTGATGCTGATACGGTGGGAAGGGTATTCGCGGGAGGGAGAACGATAATTACCCAGAATCGTTACCCGGTCGTGCGCAATCGTTAAATGGATATCGTAATCTCTGAAAAAGGGTGCGACCTTACGATAGGTGCCTTCCGGTAAAAACTGCTCCAATACGTGAAAAGGAGCTTCCTGCTTGCTCATACAAATCCGTCATTTTTTCTTTGCCAGTTGGGAAAGCGGCACCGCCTCTATCGCCGAATACACAACATACATGCCTAAAAACAAAAATAAGGAAGGCTTGTGAACCACACGGTCCTTAACAAAAATATAAATGAGCAGGATCGCAATGCAAATAAAGAATTTAAGCATCGTGCCCGTCATCTTGGCCCGCACAAAGGAATTAGGATTATCGGCCCTGATACCCCGCTTGATGATATTAAACGACAGCAGGGATACCATCGCCAGGGTGACGTTGCCTATGGTAAGAGAAGCAATATCATATGCAGGATTCTGCTCATGCAGGTAATAGATAAGCCCTGATAGAATAAGGCATACAACAATTACCGTGATCACAAATTTGTGCTGCATGTTGGCGGGTTTGAGATTGAGCTTTCAAAGATAATCAAGATATAGAAAACTCATGAGGTATCTTATTATTATTTGACAATGCCGGTATTTTTTACGCTATTTTTGGCCCGTTTCTCTACGAAAACAGCGTTTTCGCTTTTTTTTGTTCGCATTTGAAAAAAGTTTTACCTTTGCGCCCTTATTTCACGCATGATTAGAAACCATGCACAAACGATATAATAATGAGAAAAGGCATTCACCCCGAAAATTACAGGCTCGTTGTCTTTAAAGACATGTCTAACGAGGAAACGTTCATTACCCGCTCTACAGCGCCCAGCCGGGAAACCATCACGCTTGACGGCGTGGAGTATCCCCTGATCAAAGTCGAAATCTCCAATACCTCACACCCTTTCTATACCGGTAAATCTATGTTTATCGATACAGCAGGCCGTATTGAGAAGTTCAAAAAACGTTACGCGAAAAAAGCTTAATCCGATTCTTTTTGATAGCGAAAGCGCTGTTCCTACCGGAACAGCGCTTTTTTATTATCGTGAAATGCTGCATTGCCTAATGGTGTACCGCGATACGGATCACGGCCGAAGCATTGCTACCGGCCGCTACGAGACGGCAGCAATACACACCGGCTTGCAGGCGCCCGAGGTCGAGTTGTTGCCGCTGCTGTCCCGCGCTCAGCGTAATTTGCTGCACCAGCCTGCCGGCCAGGTCGGTCAGCTGCAGGTTACCGGCTTTTACGCCATCGGGTAGCCTGAACGATACGGTAGTCTTTCCGGTAACGGGATTCGGCGCAGCAGTAAGGTACAATTCTTCTGTAGCCCGGCCATGTATGCCTATGGGTACTCCGCCTATCTTGTGTACGGTCATTTCGTCGAAATAAAACCCGTCTTTTTCGAGTCCGGCATCACTGTGCAACGCAAAACGGAGCTTTATCTTTTTACCGGTATAATCTGCAAGGTTAATGACCTCTGCTACCCAGCTTTCCTGCCTGCCATCGTACATAGTGGCAACCTCATCCTGGTTTTGATTTCCCTTGTGCGTATACAAACCACAAAGAGGGCTATAAGCCGTTCCGTTCTCCGAGGCCTCGATCGTTACGTAATCAAATCCCTTCTCAATGTCCCAGCGGGCGTCGAACGAGAGATAAGCAGCTTTAGCATCGGTAAGGTCGACAAAATCCTTTGTAGCAATAACGCTGTTACTGTTACCGCTGTAATCCCCGTTGGGACTATCGGTAATGCTGCCGCCGGGCGAGGTGAACTGGCTGGTGCTGATACCCCATGTGGTGGTGGCGAAAGGATCGAGCGTGCTGCCATCGGCGTGGAATACCTGTATGTCGGTACCGAAGACGCGGCTGATGGTATCGGTTACTGTATATCCGGTGTTGTTCTGCCACTGCAGTGCATACTGTACCAGATTGCCTTCTGCAATGCTGCTGCTCAGTGTAAGCGATATAGAATCGGTGAACGAAGCCAACTGCGCAGGGTTGGTAAAGGTACGGGCTGCGCCTGCGGCTGTAATATTGGCCGAGAGTGGTATCACCGATACGGTGAACGTACCATCTTCCAGACCTGTTCTCCGGAAGCGGAAAGGCACGTGGCTGTTCACGGCTGAAACGAAAGGCGTGCTCAACTGCTGCACTTCGGCATAAGCAGTTGCCAGCCGTGCGGCATCCAGGTTCTGATCCATGGTCTGCTTCGCAATGGGAATAATACGGGACGATTGCGGCCAGAAACCATCGGATTGGTCGCCCGCTTCGGGCGTCATGGAGAAGATCTTGCCCTTGGTCGTTTGCTCATCATACATCCAGCTGTCGCTATCGCCATTGGTCACATAACCGACCGTCTGGTCGCCGGTACCGGCAGTGAAGCCACTGCACTCCGTCATATCGGCGGCGAAGCTCTGAAAGGTAAGCGAATCGGGCGTCTGGTACGAAGGGATATGACCATAAGGGTAGATCAGCAGGTTGCTAAAGGTATGCGCATTGAGCGCGATATGGAATGCGTGCGCATTGCAGAAGTCGCGGATGGCCTGGGTTTCGGGCTCCGAAAAACCCGAAGGTCCGCGATAAATATCGCTGCTGCCGCTGGGGGACGAGCCTATATTGTCATAGCCCCAGTAGGCGCCGTAGTTACGGTTGATATCCACGCCAAAGGAACCGCCGTTATCGCGCCGGTTCTTGCGCCACATACCGCCGCCATTGGGGTTGGTCGTATAGTTGTACACATAACCGTCGGGATTCACGCAGGGTACGAAGTATAGCTCAGTATGATCGACCAGGTATTTGATCTCAGCATCGGTATTGTAGTTTTCAAGCAGGTACCACATGTAGAAAAGCAGCTGTGAAAGAGATTCGGGCTCGCGGGCATGGTGCAGGGCTGTATATAGCACTTCGGGTTCCGGCTCGTCGGTATCGGCGTTATCGCTGATCTTCACATAGTACAATGGCCTGCCCTGTAAGGTAGTGGTAGTACCCAGGGTTTGCTTCACCGTTACCAGCTGGGGATATTTGCTCCTCATGCTATCGAGCATAGCCAGCATTTCGGGATAGGTAAAGAAACCGCCCATGCTGCCCAGCCGGAAATTGGACGGTGTAGCATAGTCCAGGCAGTCGGTACAGCCGGCATCCGTCGGCTTGGCTTCGTCCCGGCTTTTGTTGCGGTCGCGGTAGTAGGTGCTTACGTCATCGATCAGCACGGCATATTGCAGGCCTTCCGCCTGCACTTTCTGCAACTCGGTATCGGAAAGGTCGCTTACGAAATAAAAGCCTTTTTTATAAGCGCCGTGATCAACGGCGATACCGGCCCGCGCGAGACGGGCCAGGCCGTCGGCGCCCGTAGTTACTTTTACCCGGTGATATTTTTCGGCCTGCTGGCTGAAAGCGGGCGCTGCCAGCAGCAGGCCCATGGCGAGGAGTATTCGGTGTTTCATCATTTTTTTGATTTACAGAGGCCGGTTACAACCGGCCGGGTGAGCATATTCAGATATTAAAAAAACTTCTTATCAGGACAAACGAAAACGAAAGCAGTACCAACAGTCAATCCACCGCAATCACTTCCTGGCCGAATTGCAGCAGGTAGCCATTGTTGTCGTACAAGGCAAATTCACGCATGCCGTAGGCAAATGTCTCCGGCGCATAGCAGATGTTCGCTTTCGTCTTTAACACCTCCCAGAGCTGGTCCACACCTTCATCCAGCAGGATATAGAGCGATCCCGTAAACGCCGGTTGCTTCATCGCCTCGCTATCCGGGGGCAAACAAACCATGATCTCAACTTCATCTCTTTGGAGCGCAGCCCAATGCCACGATTCGCTATAGGCCGCACAGGTAAAGCCCAGCTGCTCATAGAAGTTGATCGTTTCTCTTACTTGTCCCGTCCACAACATAGGACGAATGGCTTTCATGTTCATTGTTGTAGGTTTACCTGATCTTTTTGTATTTGATCTCCACCGGGACTACACCGTCGCCAACCATATCCAGTCTTCGGGCTGCCTTTTTGCTAAGGTCGATAATGCGCCCGTCCACAAAAGGCCCACGGTCATTGATCCTTACCTTGACCGTCTTACCATTTTTCAGGTTGGTCACTTTTACTCTGGTGCCGAAAGGAAGCGTACGATGCGCAGCAGTCAGCTTCCTTTGCCGGAAGGTTTCCCCGTTAGAGGTTTTACGGCCTTTAAAGAAATCGGCATAGAACGATGCCTTCCCCTTTTCGGCCACTTTGGGTGTGCAGGATGCCAGCAGGAGCAACAGTCCCAGAAAGTACCTTATTTGCAGGCCATTACGATCGATTTTCATACATGTGGTGCATAAAACACGAATTTCAGACTTAACAAGGACTTTATGTTGCTGAAACGTGCTGTTTTTAGGCCATGGTTTTGCATTCTAGGCTTTGATTTTGAAAATTATATAAATAAAAGTTCTCCTTTTTCTTTTTGCATAAAAAAAGTTATCCACGCATCCAACAGCCATTCCTAATTTTTTTATAATTAAATACTATCTTTGCCCACTTATAAAAAATTTTTACTAAGATTCTAACAGATTACCTATGCAGCTTAAAGGAATGGTAAAGTTCTTTACCGCGGCCCTGATCCTATTCTCGTTATGGCGCCTTTCGTTCACTTTTATCGCGCACAGTGCAGATGTCAAAAATAAGGCTAAGGCCGAGAAGATGGTATCTGCCAGCGCACCTGAAGTAAAAGGATCCGAACGCGATCTCCTGATCGACAAAGCGCTGCAGCACATCACCGATAGCCTGCGCGACGAAACGGTATTCAATTTCCTGGGACTGAAGTATACCTACAAGCAGGTTAAGGAAAAAGAATTGCAGCTGGGTCTGGACCTGCAGGGCGGTATGAGCGTGACGCTTGAAGTAGGTGTGGATGAGCTGGTGGCCTCCATGAGTAACAACCCCAAGGATGTTAACCTCACTAAAGCCATTGCCCTCGCCAACCAGAAAAAGGCTAACAGCGACGCCGATTTTGTAAAGCTCTTCGGCGAAGCTTACCAGCAGGTAGTGCCCGGTGGCCATCTCGCACAGCTCTTTACCAAAGCCAGCCAGGCCAAGATCACCCAGAGCTCAACCAACGAGCAGGTATTGAAAGTGATCAGCGCCGCTGCCAAAGAAGCGGTGCACAGCACATACAACGTCCTGACCAAGCGTATTGATAAGTTTGGCGTATCCCAGCCTACCATCAACCTGGATGATAATAAAGGTATTATTACAGTAGAGCTCGCAGGTGTAAAAGATCCGGAATCGGTTCGTAAAGTATTGCAGGCTACAGCTAAGCTGCAGTTCTGGGAAGTGGCTACGATCGAGGAGATCAGTACCTCCCTTGGCCATGCCAACGAGGTGCTGACCAACTACCTGAAGAATGGTAAAACCACTACAGCTGCCGTAGCTACTAACGATTCCGCTACGAAAAAGGATACAACCAAAGTGGCTGCTACCAACGCTACTACCGACACCGGTAGCCTGGCCAGCCTCGTAGCCAAAGGCGACAGCGCCGGCAACAAAGGCACTACCAGCAGCATTAACGGCAAAGGCGAAGAAAGCCTGTTCTCCATCATGGCTCCGGCAGTAAACCAGCAGGGCCAGCCTTACGGCGCTTCTTATATCGGTATGGTAGCTCGTAAAGATGCTGACAAGCTGTTGGGCTATCTGAACATGGATATTGTCAAAAATCAGTTCCCTCCCAATATCAAATTCCTGAAAGGCGATCTGCCCGGCCGCAAAACCGGCGACAAAGAGCCTCCTTATGCTATTTACGCTATTAAGACGGTTAACGGCAGCGACAAGGCCAAGCTGGAAGGCGATCGTGTAAAAACGGCTCGCTTCGACTACCAGAATGGCAAGGCGGAGATCAGCCTGGAAATGGATCAGCAAGGTACTGCGCTGTGGGCAAGGCTCACCGGCGCTAACGTAGGCAAACCTATTGCCATCACGCTTGACGATTATGTTTACTCTGCTCCTAACGTAAATGAGAAGATCTCCGGCGGCCGTTCTTCCATCACCGGCGACTTCAGTGCTGCCGAAGGTACCGACCTGGCCAATATCCTGCAGACCGGTAAGCTCGATGCACCGGCGACTATCGTACAGGAGCAGGTGGTAGGTCCTACCCTGGGCCAGGAATCTATCGATGGCGGTATGACCTCCTTTGGTGTTGCCTTCCTGGTGATCTTTGTACTTATGATCATTTATTACAGCACCGGCGGTATTGTGGCTAACATTGCCCTTATCCTCAACATGCTGTTCACTTTCGGTATCCTGGCCAACCTGGGTGCTACGCTTACGATGGCCGGTATTGCCGGTATCGTATTGGGTATCGGTATGGCAGTAGATACCAACGTAATTATCTTTGAAAGGATCAAGGAAGAGCTTGCCCTGGGCGATACTTACCAGGAAGCCGTTTCCAAAGGTTATAAGCGCTCTTATGCACCCGTTCTTGATGGTCACATTACCAGCTTGATCACGGCAGTTATCCTGTATGCCTTCGGTCTTGGTCCTATTAAGGGCTTTGCCACTACCCAGATCCTTGCCCTGCTGCTGTCACTGTTTACCGGTATCCTGGTATCCCGCCTGATTACCGATACGTATATGAGGCGCGGCCGTCACTTCAACTACTTTACCAAACTGTCTAAATCCATTTTCCAGAAAGCGCATTTCAAATTCATCCAGAAACGCAAGATCGCTTATGTTTTCTCTTCGATCCTGATCCTGGCCGGCATTGCGTCTTTCTTCAATGGCTTTAACTATGGCGTTGAGTTCGACGGAGGTCGCAGCTATACCATCAAATTTGATCAGCCGCATAAGGTGAGCGAAGTACGTGAGCATCTTTACAAATACCTGGGCAATCACCCAGTAGTGAAAACCATCGGCGCCTCTGGCGACCAGCTCAACATCACTACCGATTACCTGATCAGCAAGCCCGGTCGCGAGGTGCAAGCCGAAGTAGAAGCCAAGCTGTTTGAAGGCCTGAAGAACGAGAAGCTGATCCCTGCCGATGTGGACCAGGCTACCTTTGCCGCCAAGTATGTACAGAGCCGCCAAACGGTTTTGCCGACCATTTCCAAAGACCTGAAGCAAGGTGCCATCTATGCGACCATCGTTGCCGTGCTGGCCATCTTCATCTATATCTTTGTACGGTTCCGCAAATGGCAGTATTCTCTTGGTACCATCGTGGCGATCGTACATGACGTGGCGGTTACCCTGGCTGTATTCTCCTTTTTTAAGAACATTGTGCCTTTTGCCCTGGAGATCGACCAGCACTTTATCGCAGCTCTGCTGACGGTTATCGGCTTCTCCATGAACGATACCGTGATCGTGTTTGACCGTATCCGTGAGTACTTCCGCAAAACGCCTAATGGTAAGAAAGAAGAAGTGGTAAACCGCGCTATCAACGATACCCTTAGCCGTACTATCATGACATCGCTTACCGTATTCCTCACAGCAGTGATCCTGTTCATTTTCGGCGGTGAAGTGCTGCGTGGTTTTGCCTTCGCAATGTCGATCGGTGTACTGGCCGGTACTTATTCTTCCATCTTCGTGGCTGCCCCTATCCTGGTCGACATGGATAAGAGCGATAGCCTGCGTATAGAAGAAGACAAAGACGAGCGTATCCGTCAACTGAAAGAGCAAGCTTAATCAAACTTTCCCTATAAAAAAGCCCCGCGACACCGCGGGGCTTTTTTATGCCGTGTCTTTTGGCCTTGCCGCTCGCGATACCCAAGGTATTGCTTTTTATAACGCAACGTTCTAAAAAAACAATCGCCAAGATGTAAAGGTGCCGAAAAGTATGAAGGCGCTCGCGGCTGACGCTGTAGATAGGCATAAGGCATATCTACGAACTATTCTGTAGGAGCAAATGTCTGTAGACAAATAAATAAACAACCTTGAGATTGCTCCGTAGGAGCAAAATGTCTGTAGCATAAACAAACATACCATCCACATTGCTCTGTAGGAACAAAATGTCTGTAGCACAAACAAACATAACATCCGCATTGCTCCGTAGGAGCAAAATGTCTGTAGACAAATAAACAACCTTGAAATTGCTCCGTAGGAGCAAAACAGCCCCATGGCGCACTGGGCTATCGGATATACCTAACGATAGGTATTGTCCCCTCCGGGCGTAAACCACAATTTTGTGCTCTATTCATTCCCATTTATGCCCCGTCGGAAATCACCCCCGAATCCAAATACCAAATATGGCCGCAAAAGAATGCGGCAGGATTTTCAATACAGGTATCATCATGAATTCACCCCCGCAGAACGCGCTCAAAATGACTTCCAATCCGGTTGCGCAGCAGTAGTGATCTTACTAATAGTAGCTGCACTTATCTTGCTGATCGGCGGACCGGAGGCACTTCTTCACTGGATGAAATAATGATCCGGCATCTGCTCTCTTGATATACCGATCCTTAGGTATTCCCCACCCTCTCGCACTATTTTACCTTTGCCCCTACCAAACATTACGCTATGACCTTTTTCCCTGACGAGCAGGAACTGCTTAGTTCCAACGGCAACAAAGTAATCCTTACCAACCAACGTATTCACCTGTCGGATCAATCCTGGGGACTTGCCTATCACATCACTTTTTTCCTGGAAGACATCAGCTCCGTAAGAATGTTCTATACCAGCAAAACGATCTTTATTGTTATTGCTACGTTGTGTTTTCTATACGCTTTGGTTACGATCTTCATAGTCGATAGCAGCAACGTTTTACTTTTGCCGGCGCTGTTAGCTGGACTCGCTAGCCTGGTGCTGTGGGGCCTCTCCCGGAAACATCTCATATCCATACACCCGCATGGTGGCCGTCCACTGGAGCTCGCAGTGAATGGCGTTGCCGATCTGCAGGTAGACAATTTCCTTCATAAGCTGCAATGGGCCAAAGCACAGCGCATCAACAAGCTGTTCCGGTTATGAAATATATACCTTTATTAATCCCGGAACACGCCCGGGTACTACCTCATTACTTCAAACCCCAGCCCACGATGGTAACGGGCGGCGGGAAGATCAGCAAGGGCCTGCAATGGGCCCTGGGCCTATTCTTCGGCATGCTGGCCATTATGTCCCTTATACATCCTTTACTATCATTGTTGTGGCTCCTGTGCGGTTTCATCGCCTTCCCGCCCGGGCACCGCTTCCTGGAAAGGCGGCTACGCTTCCGGCTGACAACGGCTATCAAAGCGGTAACCTTGCTGCTTCTTTTTACCGGCTCGTTCCCTTTAATATTGCACTATGCTGAAAAGGATAAACAGGCAGCCGAACGCCAGCAGCTTATTGACGACAGGGTCGCCAAAGAACAGGCCGTGATCGCGCGGCAGGATGCACAGCGTCAGGACACCCTGGCCAGTTACCTGCAGGAGGGCCGTCAGCTGGGCCAATCCCGGCAATGGGAAGCTGCGAAACAGCAGCTACAACGGGCGCTGACCTATGCCAGGAACGACGAGGAAAAGAATAAGATCCGCGATGCTGCGTCAGGGCTGCAAGTAAATCGTTCCCAGGAACTGGTAAAAGCCGGCAAATACAAAGCCGCCCTCCCGCTGCTCGACAGCGCATTGGCGGGCCGACGTACCGATCCTCAGCTTCGATACAATAGGGCGCTTTGCTATAGCAAGACCGGCAGGATCGCCGACGCCGTATCGGACCTGAGAGCATTGATGCAAGACGGCAATAAAGATGCCGAAAAACTACACGACAAGATCAACCCGTTGCGCAAAAGGATTGTAGGCTACGAGACCCTTTGCTGCGATGGCTCGACCTCCGGTGCAAGGGGTCGCGGTGCTTGCTCGCATCATGGCGGCGTATGCGACTGGAATCATCCTATTTACGAAGAATACAGAAAATACGAGTAATGAACGGAAATGTATACCGGGTACATGCGCTGCAGACGAGCAGCCTGCTGCAACGCTGCTTTGGACAAGTGATAGCAGACAACGCCGTGATTGAGATCAACAATCTCCTCGCCACGAAAACGATAAGACAAATTTCGACACAGGAGATAAGATCCATTGAGCACCGCTACAAACTGCGGCTCAACCTGGTCTATCCGCGTAACCTGGAAGAGTTTTACGCGGTGTATCTCAACCATTGCCTTGCCGACAGGCACCTGGACAACGAGGAGCTCGACACGCTCCGTCATTTGCAGCATATACTAGGCCTCAACGACAAGCAGGTGGAGCAGCTGCATATCTGGCTGGGCGAAACCCTTTACCGGCAGTCGTTCAAAGACGCCGTTGCAGACGGACGGCTGACCCGCGAAGAAGAACAATTCCTGGCCAGGCTGGAAGGCACGCTGCGCCTGCCCAAAGCACTGGCCGACAAGATATCGGCCGAGACCCGCGCCGCCTTTGTACAGGATTACGTTGCCGGTATCCTTACGCATAAACATCTGTCGCCCGAAGAAGAGCAGGAGCTGCAGGCCATAGCCACCAGCCTGCGTGTATCGCTGCAGTTCAATACGCAGACACAGGAACAATTACATAAGCTGAAGCGATACTGGGCACTCGAAAACCTGGACCTTCCGGTAATCTCAGCGGACACGTCTTTGCAAAGAGGGGAGCAATGCTATTTCAAAGGAACGAACGTCACATGGTACGAAGAACGCAGCGCGCAGCGTACGGGTGCCTCCTATAGCAGCTTCAGTAGTATACAGCAAGTCTACCTCCAGCCCGGAAGGCTACAAGCGGTGCATAGCCGTGCGGCAATGTTGAAGCACATTGACAGAGGTAGTGTATATCTTACCGATAAACGGGTATTCTTTACGGGAGCCGGCAAGAATGCGCAGGTACGGTTTGAAAAGATAACCGGCCTTCAGCCCTATGCCGATGGGCTGCGTGTAGAGAAAGAGACGGGCAAGCACATTGTGATACAACTACCGCAGCATGCCGATATCTGCTGCCTTACGCTGGAGCGCTTGCTGCGCGGGAGGTAATAGAAGGCTTGCAGCGGCACAATGGCGCAACGACAAACGAGACAATCAACGCATCGCTCTGTAGGAGCAAAATGCTTGTAACGTAAGTAATGCCTGCTTGCTCCGCAGGAGTATATGCCTGTAAATACCGAGCGCTAGGTATAGCAGCAAACCTCGCGTCGTCGCACTTTTGTACTCTAATCTATACACTGCCAAGTACTAAAACCTATTCTATGGATTTTAAAGACCTGATACGCCAGCTGGGCGAACGCGTTACCAAGCTCAAAGCCCAGGTAACTACCGAAGAGGCCACCAAGAACGCCTTTATTATGCCCTTTATCAAAGAGCTGGGCTACGATGTATTTAATCCGCTGGAAGTAGTACCAGAGTTTGTAGCCGACATTGGTATTAAGGTGGGTGAGAAGATCGACTATGCCATTATGAAAGACGGTGCGCCGGTTATTCTTATCGAATGTAAGTCGCATACGGCGCCGCTCAACGTGCATAATGCTTCACAGTTGTTCCGCTACTTCCATACCACCAATGCCAAGTTCTCCATTCTTACCAATGGCATCGAGTACCGCTTCTATACCGATCTCGACACGCCCAATAAGATGGATGAAAAGCCGTTCTTCATCTTCGATATCACCGACATCAAGGATGCCCAGGTAGAAGAGCTGAAGAAATTTCACAAGGCCTATTTCGATTTCGGCAATATTGTGAATACCGCCAGTGAGCTCAAGTATACCAACGAACTAAAGCAGTTGATCGCCAACGAGCTCCAGGCGCCGGGCCCCGACTTCGTGCGGCATTTTGCCCGCCAGGTATATCCCGGCATGATCACGCAGAAGATATTGGACCAGTTCTCGGAGTTGACAAAGAAATCGTTTCAGCAATACATCAACGATCTTATTACAGAGCGGCTCAAGTCGGCGCTCACCAAAGAAGCCGAGACCCAGAAGCAGGATGCGTTACCCGAAGGAGAGCCTGTTGCCGGAGAGCCTACAGGTATCGTCACGACTGAAGAAGAGCTGGAAGGCTTTATGATCGTGAAAACAATATTGCGCCAGACCATACCTGTTAGCCGGGTGGTGTATCGCGATGCCCTCTCTTACTTCGCCATCCTGCTCGACGACAACAACCGCAAAACCATCTGCCGTTTGCATTTCAACGGTACGCGCAAATACATCGGCCTCTTCGACGAGAACAAGAAAGAAACCAAAGTGGAGCTCTTCTCTCTTGACGATATCTTTCTACACGCTGCAGCATTGATCAAATGTGTAGAAGCTTATGATAGCAAAAAGACGAGTATTGGGGATGCGGAGGTGTTGAGTTGACGAAGAAAAGCACTTGTATAAATCTTATTAAAACTGCAAAAACATAAAACACAATATGCAAAAGATATACTCACTGTTGTTGATGCTACTAATATTCACTTCATGCACCAAGAGCAGCAAAACGGAACATTATATCGTCTTGTTTCAAAAGCCAACGATAGAAAGTATAAGGATTAAAATAGGAGATAGTTATTATGATTTTAATGGCACAGAATTTAAGCAAGAAATTGAAGTCAAATGGCCAAAGACACTTCAGGCAGAAACAGACATACTAAACAACTATAGAGACGAGATTAGGATAGCGCTCTACGACAATAAGGATAAATACATTGGCGATGTGAAAGGCATAGGACATGTAGCATTATCGGCCACAAACTATGAGATTTTTTATCGTAGTCCGGACCCCAATGGCACAGGTAGTTTATCTCATCTTTGCGGTGCTCCAACACAAAATGGTACGCCGTGTAAAAGAAGGGTATCTGGAACTACTGGGCGTTGCTGGCAACATAGGTAAAATACCCCGCTGGCGCACGCGCCTTAATTTACCGTTTCAGCACCTTGCCTTCAAACTGCCGGCCGCTTTCCAGATCCGTGATGCGGATAAAATAAAGTCCAGGCGCTTGTCTGCCCATATCAAACCGGCTGGTATTCCCTGCTTCTTGTAGTAAGTGTCCGCTGGCATCGCGCAACTGTACCGTAAACTGACGTACCGATACAGGCAACTGCACTTGGAAGATGTGATTTACAGGATTGGGGTATAGCTGTACCTGCAGCGATCGGCTTTCCTCCTTATCGATACCGGTGCCCCCTCCGTTGAGCGTAACCTTTTGTACCAGCGTATCGGTGCAGTTGCCGAAGTAAGCTACCAGCTGAATGCTGTAGGTGCCCGCCTGCGTAAAGGTATGGCTCACATCAACTGTGGTTTGCGGTGCGCTGCCGGGCAGGAACCACTTTAGCGAGTCATGTCCTTCACTCAGGTTATGCAATTGGAGACTAAGCCCGTTGTTTGTATAGCTGAAGCGTGCCTGGTGCCAGCTGGTATCGATACGCCAGCGGTCCGGGTAACGCAGCACAATTGAATCGGCTACCCGCTGGTAGTACTGCGCATCGGCGGCGGTATTGCCATTGTAGATGGTGTTACCGGCCGAGGGTTTGTGGAAGATCGACGCATAGAAAACACAGCTGGCCATATAAGAGCCTTTATAATTGGGATGAATGTCACCGGCTGCCTGCCATAGCAATACCGAAGGATCACGGTTCCATACATAGCGGAAAGTTTCGCCTACCGGTGCAAAGGACAAGCCGGTAGAATCGGCCAGGTATTCGTTTGTGGTACGGATATGATCCATGAAGGTATTGTACTGTGCTACATGAGCAGCAGTGGTACCATGCACGCCATGGCCGATCTCGTAAAACAGGATACGCGCACAGGGATTGTAATACCGGGCCGAATCGATGAGCACACGAGCCTGCTGCAACGTAAGGGGCCTCGGCTGTGTAGGCGGCACACCTACCGATTCGTTGGATCCGGGCTGTAGCACGATCACCTCCCAGCCGCCTTCCCGGAAATGGTTAAAAACGTTGGGATCGATATAATGGTGCTGAAAGCCGGTACCGCCGGGCGCATACATTGTGAGGTCTACACTATCGCCTTTCTGGTTGGCGATATTGCGAAAAACCTGGGGCATATCGTTGAAGTAGGTAATGCTATTACCTATGAACAGCACCTTTTTCTTAGGGGCGGCATTCGATATTACCGGCGCCATGCCGGCAATGAAAAACAAGAGCAGCGAAAGCGCTTTGCCGCAATAGGAACGCATCATTCGGGTATCATTTCAACAGAGACACCCTTAGTGCGCCGGCATACCCTACATGAAAGGGTGAAAATTCCGTTAGATTTCAAATAAAGCATACAGAAGGTTATGTTACGTGCTGGCTTGTAGCGGCTATTACTAAAACGCGTTTCAAAAATAAAACCCGTACGATCAGGTTGACCGTACGGGTTGGAAAAGCGCAACAATACTTTTAGCCGTTGAGCGTATTCATCATCTGCTCGGGATACCGGGCGCCGGAAGGACCGTCGATAAAAATGCTATTGAGTGTGGTGATCTCTTCGTTGCTCAGGCTTACGTTTACAGCACCGGCATTGTCTTCCAGGTATTTTACCCGCTTGGTGCCAGGTATCGGGAAGATGTTGTCGCCCTGTGCCATCACCCAGGCCAGCGCCAACTGCGATGCGGTCACTTCTTTACGCTTAGCCATCGCTTCGATCTCGGCCACCAGGTCCAGGTTCTTCTGAAAATTATCGCCCTGGAAACGCGGCGAATGGCGGCGGTAGTCGTCGGCTTCAAAGTCTTCAAACTTGCGGATCTGCCCGGTGAGAAAGCCGCGGCCCAGCGGGCTGTAAGGCACGAAGGCAATCCCCAGCTCTTTACAGGCCTGCAGCACGCCATTTTGTTCCGGATCGCGCGTCCACAGCGAATATTCGCTTTGAATGGCCGTGAGTGGATGCACGGCATGTGCCTTGCGTAATGTTTCTTCAGATACTTCGCTGAGGCCAATGCCCCGTATCTTACCTTCCTTTACCAGGTCGGCCATGGCGCCTACAGTATCTTCAATAGGCGTACCAGGATCGCGGCGGTGGAGGTAGTAAAGATCGATCACATCGGTACCCAGTCGCTTGAGACTGCCTTCAACGGAAGATTTCACGTATTCGGGTTTACCGTTGACCCCTCTTTTCTGCGGATCGTTGGGATCGCGTATAATACCGAATTTAGTGGCCAGCGTGATCTTACTGCGGTGTGTTCTCAGGGCCCGGCCTACCAACTCTTCATTGGTGTAAGGCCCGTACATATCGGCAGTATCCCAGAAGGTAATACCCAGCGCTACGGCACGATCCAGCACACGGAGGCTTTCCTCATCGTCGCGGCCACCGTAGAAGTCGCTCATGCCCATACAGCCCAGACCCAGGCGCGAGGCCATGATCCCTTGTGAACCCAATTGGTGTTGTTCTATCATAATGGTTGGTACATTTAAAAAGTCAAAGTTCCGGCATATTGAACCGAAGGTGTATCAATTTTTATTATTTCTCAGATAAGGAACAGTTATCTTTCGTTGATTTTTTTACCGACTATCCTGATATAGGAAACATTAGCCAAATTCGTCTTGATACAGTTGCTGAGCCCGTCGAAGCACCATTTGTAGCTGTCCCTTTCGACATGCTCAAGGACCGGAGATTATTTTGTTTCCTATATCGGAATAGTCACTTTTTTTCCTGAAAAAGGCTGTCTTATCAACCCAAAAGACCAGCCTGTGAAGTATCACTTTCGACAAGTAACAGAATACACCAAATTGTACCCGATTGTTTACCTATATACACAGGATTTTATGAAAAAGAAAAAATTAATACCTGCACCGAAACTCCGGCTGGAAAAGAAAACAGTGAGCTGCCTGGATGCGGCACAGCAGCAAAACGTTAAAGGTGGCGGCTTGACAGTCGATATTCCCTGCCTGTCGCATAAACCCAACAGCATTTGCGACGATTGCTGATACCCCTTCTTAAAAGGGACAATGGCGCTGCTTCGCGGGAAGCAGCGCCATTGTATTAAACGATCAGGATATTTTACTTGATCAGCTTGGAGAGGTCATTGAGGTCCACATCGCCATCACCGTCTTTGTCAAGACCCAGCTTGGCGCCGATATTGCTAAGACTGTCCATAAGGCCACCACCTGAAGCCTGGGCTTGCCCCTGGGCCGGAGCACCGCCGCCGGTAAGCGAAGACAGCAAGCCACCCAGGTCGAAGCCGCCACCACCAGCCTGCTGGCCGCCGCGGTTCATCACCTTGCTCAGCACCATAGGGATCACCGCAGAAGCGATCATGGCAGCTGTACCTTTGTTGAGGCCGAACTTATCCATGATGCTACCCATAAAGTTGTTGGAGATATTCTGTACAGCCGGGAGCTGCTCTACAGGCTGGCCATTCTGAGCTGCTTCCATTACGGTGTTCAACTCGCCGGTATCGGCCAGGCCTTGCAAACCGCTGGTGATACTTTGCTGGGCTTCGTTGAGGATCGCTTCATTGTGCTCATTGGGCACATCGGTATTGTCGATCACAGAGGACTGGCCGCTCTGCTGTATCATTTGCATCAATTGTTCAAGCATAAGATTCAGTTTAGGGATGAAAAAAATCAGGTTAGTCTGCTAATTGCAAATTTTGTGCCAAAAACCACCATTATCCTTCCGTTAATGCTTGGATGCCTGCCAACCGGCCTTTGTACGTTATAAAGATAAAGTTAGGGGATTAACCGACAATACCGGATCAAGTCTGCGTTAAAAATTGCGAACGGGTACATCAGCAAAGGGCAGGCTTTCCGGCTACAGATCCGACGCATGGCTATCGCCGGCCCGGAGCTTCTACCACCTAAAGCTTTTGTTTCCAACGCAAAAACCCGAGGGCCTGCTGTCCCCGGTAGTTTCACCTCAATTTAAAAACGGGTATAACCACGCGCTTGCGGGCCAGCCCGGCAAGCTATTTTTGTACCGTCTTCCGGAAAGGACACCGCAACACTATCTTATTTCATCAAACCAAAACTTCAAAAACATGAGTGGCAAGAAAACATTCGTCAACAAAAGCAACCAGTACGTTAACGTAACGCTGCTGATACGCCAGGGTGACAATATCCAGAAACCATCACTGGAACAAACCTTCTCCCTGAATGCCGGCGAAACCAAAACTGTGACTTACGGCGATAATAGCAATATTTACCTGAACGGCCTGGTGTTCCAGTGGAAAGACGCTACCACCCAGTCTATGTCCACCGACCGCCAGGAAGTGATCGCCACCGGCACCATGCCCACCTTCGATGCCGTGCTCAACACGCATAGTGTGATTACCATCAACTCGCTGAAAGGCCTTGATATTTCTGCCGGCAACTAAGCTGCTGCACGATAAAAAACGGGCCATCCCAGCATTAGCAGGGACGGCCCGTTTGACTATGTATCATGCGACCTACTCGCTCAATTCCAACCAGCGCATTTCCTTTTCCTCCAGCTGGGCCACGAGCGCAGCTATACTTGCGCCATGCTGCTGCAGGGCTTCGAAGCTGAGGTTGCCCGCGCTCATCTCCTCTTCGAGGCGTTTCTTTTCTGCTTCCAGCCGGGGCATTTCCTTTTCCAGCAGTTCAAGCTCTCTCTTTTCTTTAAAAGACAACTTACGGGCTTCCTGCTTTGCGGCAGGTAGTTCCGCTGCTACTGTTGCGATCTTTTGGAGCTCTGCTTCCCGCTCCCGCTCTACCTTAAAGCGTTCTTCTTCCCTGGCAATCTCACGGTACTGCGAGTAATTGCCGGGGAAATCGCGCACCACGCCTTCGCCTTCAAATACAAACAGGTGATCGACCAATTTATCCATAAAATAACGGTCGTGCGATACGATGATCAGACAGCCCTGAAAATCCATCAGGAACTCTTCCAGGATATCCAGCGTAGGCAGATCAAGGTCGTTGGTAGGCTCATCCAGCACCAGGAAGTTGGGATTACGGAAGAGGATAGACAGTAGCTGCAGTCGTTTCTTTTCACCGCCACTCAGCTTGGAGATATAAGTATATTGCTTTTCGGGTGTAAACAGGAAACGCTGCAGAAAGATGGCGGCGCTTACCTTAGTACCGTCGGCCAGGGGAAAAAACTCTGCGATGTTCTTTACATATTCGATCACCCGCACATCCTCTTTGAACTGCAGGCCTTCCTGGGAAAAATCACCGAATATGATGGTATCGCCTACATTGATCTTGCCGCTATCGGCCGGCTCCTTGCCCAGCAGCATATTGATAAAGGTCGATTTACCCGCGCCGTTCTTCCCCACTACGCCTACCCTTTCGCCACGCTTGAAGGTGTAATCAAACCCTTTCAGTATTATTTTTTCTCCATAAGATTTGTATACCTTTTTCAGCTCGAGTATTTTGCCGCCCAGGCGGGTCATCTTCACCTGAAGCTCCAGCTCGGCCGCTTTGATCTTTTGCGTGGCTTTTTCTTTCCAGTCGTAAAAAGCATCCTGCCGCGCCCTGGATTTGGTGGAGCGGGCCTTGGGCTGCTTGCGCATCCATTCCAGCTCTTTACGGTAGCGGTTTCGGGCCTTCTCCAGGCTAGCCTGCTCGTTCTCAAGCCGGGCCGCCTTCTGCTCCATGTATTTTTCGTAATTGCCGCGTGTAATGTACAATTGCTGGTTATCGATCTCGATGATCTCATTGCAGATCGCATCGAGGAAATAGCGGTCGTGCGTCACCAGGAGCAGAGTCACATGTTCCTGCCCTAGGTAGTGCTCCAGCCATTCGATCATCTGCACATCCAGGTGGTTGGTAGGCTCATCCATAATGAGCAGGGTATGCCGGTGCTCAAAGTCCATATCGATCAGGACCTTGGCCAGGGCGATCCTTTTCTTTTGTCCTCCGGAAAGTGTGCTCACCTCCTGCTCCAGGTGATGGATATTGAGCTTGCCCAGGATTTCTTTCACTTTGGCATCAAAATGCCAGGCATTACGTTCGTCCATTTCCTGCATGGCTTCGGCCAGCAGCACCGGATCTGGTTCCTGCCCGCCTTCGGTGAGCGCTTCGTAACGTTTGATTGCATTCAGCACCGGATGGTCGTGGTCAAAAATATTTTCGAGGATATTGCGTTTATCATTAATAGCGGGATCCTGGTCGAGCAATACTACGTTGACATCCTTATGAATCCATAGTTTGCCCTCGTCGGGTACCTCGATACCGCAAAGGATCTTGAGCAGGGTGGATTTACCGGAACCATTGAGGGCTACCAGCGCGATCTTGTCGCCTTCATTGACGTGAAATGATATATTTTCAAAAAGGGGCTTATCAACATAAGATTTGCCCAGGTTCTCAACGGAAAGGTAATGCATGGCGCAAAGGTAAGGCGAACAACCGAGAGCTGCGATAGGACTAAAACCGAGGCTTGGCCTAAAGGCGTTTCAGAAGGGAAACCCCTATATTTGCGGATAACCGACACAGGCGACCGCATTGACAAGATGTACAATTACCGTATTATGAGCTTAATCCAGAGATTTTTGTTCCTGTTGCTCCTTGCCACTACATTTACGGCCGGCGCCCAGGAACATCTTGGCCCGCTGATGGAGAATACCGCGCTGCAACACCAGCCTGCTGCACCGCATGGTCCGCTACGTAAACCTACAGCATTAGCACTTCCCTTCTTTGAAGACTTTACCGATAATGCCCCTTATCCCAGCGCCGAACGCTGGACCGACCGTTATGTTTACATCAATAATACGATGGGCCGCGATATGGTGAGCCGCGGCGTCGCCACCTTCGACGCGCTCAACGCGCTGGGGCATCCCTATTACGATACGGTATCGAATTATACTACGATCTACGCCGACAGCCTTACCTCGCTGCCCTTTGCCCTGAGCGGGCGTGCTCCCGTCGACTCGGTATACCTCAGCTTCTTTTACCAGCCCCGCGGCAACGGCTTTTCGCCTAAACCCTACGATTCCCTGATGCTGTTCTTTCTGCGATCGAATGGCACCTGGGTTAAGGTCTGGTCGGTAAACGGCGATACTGCGCAGCTACCTTTCCGACAGGTGATGATCCCGCTTAACGATACCGGGTATTTCAACGACAACTTCCGGATGCGCTGGATCAATACAGCAACGATAGGTATCAGCAATTCCCATTGGAACCTGGATTATATCCGTGTCGATGCGGGGCGTAACCTGTACGATACCACTGTTCGCGATGTCGCTTTTACCAAAGAGCCGGCTTCTATTCTAAACGATTTCAGCGCCATGCCCTTCCGGCATTTCAAAACGAACCCCGCATCCTTCCTTGCCGCCAACCTGGTGTCCACACTGAAAAACTACGGCCCGCTGACCCCTAATATTCCCACGGGCTTCCGCGCCACTACCGGCGCTACGAACCTGGGCTCCGGCACAGCCAATGTAAGTCTGCCTAGTCGCCAGGAGACCGACGCGCTTTACCCGATGTACAATGCCGGCACGTTTACTCCGGGCAATCCCAACGACCGCGTGGTCTACGACAACCTGTTCTATTGCACCGGCAGCTATCCCGGCGAGTCCAGGGCCAATGATACCATCCGCTCCCAGCAGGTTTTCGACAATTATTTTGCTTACGATGACGGCACCGCCGAGCAATCTTATTTCCTTAACCTGCAACCCGGCGCACCCGGCGCTACCGCTGTAGAGTACGCCGTATACCAGCCAGACACGCTGAGAGGCATCGCCATCCGCTTTGCCCCGGTATTACCCAAGGCCACACTTAAAGAGTTCAGTATAGGTGTGTACCGCGACATCGCCATCAACGGCGGCACCGACGACTTGCTGTACCAGGAGGAATTTTTACTCCCCGACTATCCCGATACGGTCAACAAGTTCTCGGTATACGCTTTCGAGCAGCCTGTATTGCTGAATACCGGGACCTTTTATATCAGCATCGTACAACCGGCGGGCGGCGTAAGCGACTCTCTGCAGATCGCGCTGGATGCCAACCGCACCGGCGCCAACCACCGTTACTTTAAAGTGAGCAACAACTGGGAGCCTTCCCTGCTCGATGGTGCGCTCTTGCTGCGGCCGCTGCTTGGCGCCCGCTTACCGGTCGGCATTAAGGCAACGGAGCCTCCGGCAATAGCCTGGAGCCTGAGCCCCAATCCAGCCAACGACCGCGTGCATATCCATATCCCCCGGCTGGGTACTGCCATGGCAACCTATACGTTGACAGACGTACAGGGAAAAAACCTGCTGATCGGCAGCCTGAAAGCCGATACCGACATCGATATCAGCAGCCTGGCTCCAGGCATGTATTTTGTCAATATCCACACGGCGGCCGGACTGACGCAGCCCGCCAAGCTGATCAAACGGTAAACCGCTCTTATCTTCGCATTATGATCTATTCCTTCAAAGGTTTTATACCGGTAGTGCATCCATCTTCCTTTGTGCATCCCATGGCTACCGTTACCGGCAATGTGATCATTGGTAAAGATGTGTACATTGGCCCCGGCTGCGCGCTACGCGGCGACTGGGGTGGTATCGAGATCGCCGATGGCTGCAATGTGCAGGAAAACTGCACCATCCATATGTTCCCCGGCGTAACGGTAAAGCTGGAAGAGGCCGCGCACATAGGCCATGGCGCAATCATACACGGCGCACATATCGGCCGCAACGTGATGGTGGGCATGAATGCCGTAGTGATGGATGAAGTGGAGGTGGGCGACGAATCCATTATCGGGGCGATGACTTTTGTCCCGGCCAATACCATTATTCCGCCACGCTCCCTGGTGGTGGGCAACCCCGGTAAGGTGATTAAGCAAGTGAGCGACGAGATGATCGCCTGGAAGACCAAGGGTACACAACTATATCAGAGCCTGCCAAAAGATATACAGGATCACTGGCAGGAATGTACCGCGTTGCCCGAACTGCCTGCCGACAGGCCTTCGCAGGAGAAGCTCTACGAGATCTGGAACAAGATCAAGAACCAGTAGCATCATCTTCCTTATGTGCCTTGATGAGCGACAAGGCTCTTTGCAAAAAACTCTGCAGCCGGAATCGTTCCTCCACCTCTTCGATCGCGCGCATCAGATTGTGCTGTGTATCGATCAGGTCGATGGTAGCTGCCGTAATGATATCCCAGACCGGCTCCATTTGTGTTACCAGCTTACGTCCTTTGGCGCTTAGTTGCAGCAGCCGTTTGCGCTCATCGGCCTTGTCCTTTCCTGAGCGGATCAGTTTTTCTTTTTCCAGTTCTTTTAGCAAAGTGATCGTGGATGGATGCGAATAGCCGATCTCGCCGGCGATCTCCACAACACTAAGGGTATTCCGATGGAGGAGCACATAGATCACGGGAAACCATTTCGGCTGAAAATGGATGCCCATGGCTTTGTAAATATCCTCACCGTCCTTGCGCATACGTTCGCTGAGGCGCTGTAGCCGGGTGGCCAGGGCCAGCAGACCTGCTTCGTCTATAATATTCATATTGATGGAGCAAGGTTTAAATGATAAAATACATTGTCTACAGCCATTCTCGGAAAATAGGACGGTAAAGCCGAAGCCCCTGTTTCCTCAAATCCATTCCGCTCATAAAACCGGTGCGCTGCATGCATATGATCTATCGTCCCGAGATAAATATCCCGGATACCTTGCTCTCTGCAATAAGCGATCAAGTGGTCGAACAGGGCCTGTGCAATGCCCTTTTCTTTGCCCCGGTATTCCTTCCTTACAAACATCTTCCTGATGGCAGCAGCATGATGACCCAGGGCAAGCAGGGCAATAGTACCTACCAGGATATGATCGTCGAAAACACCCCAGAAACTGCCTCCGTGTTTATAATAATAGGAATCGATATCGATAAGGTCGGGCTGATCTTCTATGCTGATGGGCACGCCGAACTCCTGTTGCTGTATGGGCAGTATAAGGTTGATCACCTGCTGACTATCATTGTTATCCAATTGCCGTATAGAGAATTTATTTTTCATGGTACAAATTTACGTAGTTAACTACATAAATAAAAACATTCTTTTAAAAATGCCTTCTTCCGGGAACAAAAAACGGGAGGAATTAGGGAGAAAGGCGTGCCGGTTGTCTTTTCTATAGGCCGTAACGTAAAGATCACGGGCGATACGGGCGGTTGCAGGACCGAAAGCGCTGGAAACCCTAAATTTTCAGTAACTTCGCGCACCATTTGAGAAATATGAAGAATATCCGCAATTTTTGCATCATTGCCCACATTGATCACGGGAAAAGCACCCTGGCCGACCGCCTGCTGGAGCATACCAAAACCATTTCGGAACGCGAAATGCAAGCCCAGGTGCTCGACGACATGGACCTGGAGCGTGAGAAGGGCATTACGATCAAAAGTCATGCTATCCAGATCGACCATGTGCACAAAGGCGAAAAATATACCCTCAACCTGATCGACACGCCAGGTCACGTAGACTTTTCGTACGAAGTGAGCCGTGCGCTGGCCGCCTGCGAAGGCGCGCTGCTACTGGTCGATGCCTCGCAGGGTATACAGGCGCAAACTATTTCTAATCTATACCTTGCCATCGAAAACGACCTGGAGATCATCCCGGTGATCAACAAGATCGATATGGATGGCGCTATGATACCCGAAGTGACGGATCAGATCGTAGACCTGATCGGCTGCAAGCCGGAAGACATTATCCTGGCCAGCGGCAAAAGCGGCATCGGCATCGATGCAATCCTGGAAGCCATTATCGAGCGCATACCGGCTCCCAAAGGCAACGAGGAGGCTCCCCTGCAGGCGCTCATCTTCGATTCGGTGTTCAACTCCTTCCGTGGGATCATTGTATACTATCGCGTCATCAACGGAACGCTCAAAAAGAACGATAAAGTAAAATTTGTCCATACAAGCAAGGAATACGGTGCTGACGAAGTAGGTATCCTGAAGCTGGCGCTTACACCGAAGAACGAGGTAAAAGCAGGCGATGTAGGCTATATTATTACCGGCATCAAGAATGCCAAAGAAGTGAAAGTGGGCGATACCATTACGCTGGTAAGCAATCCTACACAAGAAGTGGTAAAAGGCTTCGAAGACGTAAAGCCCATGGTATTTGCCGGCATCTTCCCTGTGAATACGGATGAATTCGAAGAGCTGCGCGACTGCATGGAAAAGCTGCAGCTCAACGACGCCTCGCTTACTTTCGAGCCGGAAACGTCGCAAGCCCTTGGTTTCGGCTTCCGTTGCGGCTTCCTGGGTATGCTGCATATGGAGATCATCCAGGAAAGGCTGGAACGCGAGTTCAACCAAACGGTGATCACTACGGTACCCAACGTAAGTTTCCACGCTTATACCACAAGGGAAAAAGATGTAAGGATCATCGTGAACAATCCGTCGGAGATGCCCGATCCCAGCCGCATCGATCGTATTGAAGAGCCTTTTATCCGCGCACAGATCATTACCCTGCCCGACTATATCGGCAATATCATGACCCTGTGCCTTGGTAAGCGCGGCATTCTCATCAACCAGAACTACCTGACCGCTACCCGCGTGGAGCTGATCTTCGAATTGCCTCTGGCCGAGATCGTATTCGATTTTTACGATAAGCTGAAGTCGTCTACCCGCGGCTATGCTTCTTTCGACTACCAGCCGCTGGACTACCGCGAAAGCGATATCGCCAAGATGGATATCCTGCTCAACGGCGACAAAGTGGATGCCTTAAGCGCCCTGATCCACCGCAGCCGTGCCCAGGATTTCGGCCGCAAGCTCTGTAGCAAACTTAAAGAATTGTTGCCCCGCCAGCAATTCATGATCGCGATACAAGCCGCGCTGGGCGCCAAGATCGTGGCGAGAGAAACGATTTCTGCTATGCGTAAGGATGTAACAGCAAAATGTTACGGAGGCGACATTTCCCGTAAGCGTAAGCTGCTCGAAAAGCAGAAAGAGGGCAAGAAGCGCATGCGCCAGATCGGGAACGTAGAGGTACCTCAGGAAGCCTTCCTCGCCGTACTGAAGCTGGACGAGTAAGTATGCGCGAAAGGTCTTTTGATAAAAATATCAAAAAGGAGCTATTCCCGTATCCGGGAACGGCTCCTTTTTCAGTAAAAGGAAACAGGGATGAAACAAATACTGATGCTACTTGTGGCGGTACTGCTATGCTGTGGCGGTACTCCGGCGCAGACTAGCCGTACCGTCAAGCTGAAGCCCACTGCTGGCGGGATCAGCTTAAAAAACGTATACATCGCCGCTGTGACTGACGACCGCGCCGATACGGCAACCATCGGCACCATGCGGACCGGTACGACGCGAACAGAAGTGCCGGTCAATATCGAGGCGGGGGCAGCTACTGCTATTCGCCGGTATATCGGCGAACACGTATCGCAACAGGCACCAGATACGTTTGCCTTACACATTACGAAGCTACAGGTGGGTGAAACGACGAAGGGCCTGCAGGAAGAAGCCGCACTGGACGCAGCCTATGCTTTTTACCGGAACGGCCAGAAGGTGGTGGACTACAGTGGTGGTTATACCGCCCGTACCAGCGCCGATGCCAGCGTTTACATCGGCAAGCTGGTGAGCCAAAGCCTGGAACAGGTGCTCAGGGAATTTGACAGCTGGTGGGCGATCAACTATAACCAGTACCGCGACCCCAACCAACAGGAAGTAAGTGTAACCGTATTGGTAAAAAACAACAGCAATGATCCCGAACAGATCGGCTACGACGCCGGCCGGCCATTGCACATAGAAGATTTCAACGGGAAGCCCGATAAGCAGAGTGTAGCCCTTGCGGCAACCTACAGCGGCTTTTCCCTGCAGTACGAGCTCACCAGCGACTATAAGGGCACAACAGCCAACATTACGCTGCTGCCTTATTTCGACAAAAACCGCTCCTGGATGAAGGCCGACGGTAAGAATGCTTATGTG
This sequence comes from Taibaiella koreensis, assembly GCF_003545715.1. Taxonomy (GTDB): domain Bacteria; phylum Bacteroidota; class Bacteroidia; order Chitinophagales; family Chitinophagaceae; genus Taibaiella; species Taibaiella koreensis. The sequence continues at coordinate 763,924 of NZ_QVNU01000003.1, read as the reverse complement.
CTGCAGCACGAGCAATTGCATTTCGATATCGCAGCCATGAAAACCTATGAGCTGGCAACTGCGCTGCGAAAACTGAAGGTTACCGTAGCTGCTTTTCGTGAGGCCGTAGACAGCCTGCAAAAACAATATAGCCGGGAAACGGAGCAGCTACAGTCGGTCTACGATGAAGATACAGGTCATGGCGCCCAGAAAAGCAGGCAATTGCTATGGGAAGGGCGTATCAAGGCAGACCTGAATGACAGGGAGGCTGCTGCCGGCCGCTGAAGCATGCCGACTGGCTTTATTTCTTTATCTTTGGCTCCTTATTTTAACGACAGTTTTTTCAACCATTATAATTCAGGACAATGAACAACGAATGGCCGCTTTGGGAGATATTTATCCGCAGCAAAACGGGACTTGACCATAAGCATGTGGGCAGCCTGCATGCAGTAGATGCTGCCATGGCTATCGAGAATGCACGCGACGTGTATACCCGCCGTATGGAAGGTGTAAGCATATGGGCCGTGGAAAGCAAATACATCCATGCCTCCAATCCCGACGATGCCGGTGAGCTGTACGATCCCGCCAATGACAAAGTATACCGCCACCCTACTTTTTACGAACTGCCGATCGAGCTGAAGCACATGTAATTCCCTGCCGGGACGCCGATCATTCAGAAATCAAGGACAATGACGTCTATCCATCAATTGAACTATGTGCTGCAGCTTGCAGACAATGCGCTTATACTCGGGCACCGCATCAGCGAATGGACCGGCCATGGCCCTATCCTGGAGCAGGATATCGCCATTACCAATACCGCACTGGACCACCTGGGACAGGCGCGCAGCCTGTATCAATATGCAGCAGAGCTGTACAACCAGCTGCCCGCCGAAATACAGGAAGAAGTGTTTTCAAGCCCCGCCTTTCTCAACCATAAACAGCCGGTTACTGAAGACACGCTCGCCTACTTGCGGGATGCCTGGGATTTCCGGAATGTGCTGCTGGTAGAGCAGGATAATGGCGACTGGGCCTATACCATAGCCCGTTCTTTCTTTTACGACAATTATTCGGTGCTGCTCTATACCGCGCTAAGGGACAGTAAAGACGCAACCATCGCAGCCGTTGCCGAGAAATCGCTGAAAGAGGCATTGTATCACCGCCGCTGGAGCAGCGAGTGGGTAATACGCCTGGGCGATGGTACCGGCGAAAGCAAAGACCGCATGCAGGAGGCGATACAAGCCCGCTGGGAATATACCGGAGAGCTGTTTGAAATATCCGATGCAGATAAAGTGATGCTGGAAGCCGGTACCGGCGCCGATCTGGCCGGGATCAGGAGCCAATGGCTGACACAAGTGGCGGAAGTACTTGGCGAAGCTACCCTGGAAATGCCCTCCGCCGACGCCTGGATGCAGACCGGAGGCAAAGCCGGCAAGCACTCGGAGCACCTCGGGTATATCCTGGCCGAAATGCAATACATGCAACGGGCCTATCCCGGCATGGAATGGTAACGTAATACCAGCAAGATGAAGCATCTGCCCGCCGTACTCTTTCTGCTACTGCAAGCGCTCAACGGCTTTGCCAATATGGCTTCGCCGGTACGGCCGGGCTCCCGCCAGGCCGATGTTTTTTCCAGCAAAGATGTTGCCATCCTGCAAGAGACGATAAGGATAACGATCGACAATGATGTCACCCGGGCGCGGTACCAGGTCGAATACCTGGTACAATCGCCGCAGGGCATCCGCATACCCTTATTGTTCCTGGCAAAGGATCTTGAGCGCGATTTCCGGGTGAGCATCGACGGACAGCCGCAACCCTTGCGCGCTGTTCCTAAAGAATGGAATGGTAGCATCCCTTTATCATTTCCTGGCTTTGAAGGCATGCAGAAGCCTTTTGACAATCTGCCCAATACCGCTGTGATCGAATGGGGTGCGTACGAGACCATGATCTGCAGCCCCGATGAGCTGCAATATTTCGATGCTGCGCTAAGCAAAGGTATACACCGGATCAGCGTAAGCTATCAAGCCAGGGCCTGGCAGGACCTATCCGGCTGGCTAACGGCGTACAGCCACCGCTATTCTCTTTCTCCCGCGCGGCACTGGCGCTCTTTCGGCAGACTGGACATTGTATTGGAAGCGGTGCTTCCCCCTGACCTGCAACTTAGCACCAACCTTGGCGCTTCCCCTGGTTCCGGCAGCCCGCAGCGCTGGCACTTCGATAAGCTGCCGGCCGACTATATCGTCATTACCCTGCGACCACAGATCAGCGCTACGGCCGGCACATTAATGCGTTCAGGCCCCGAGGGCTTTATGGCAATTGCTGCAGCGCTTCTTGTATTCCTGCACCTGTATAGCATGTACCGCTTCCGCAAAGCGCGCCCGGATAAGAAATATTCCCCGGTGCTCATCCTGGGGAGCATCGTGGTTCCCTTCCTGGTGCTCGCAGTATACATGTTATCCTTCTCCTGGATTGACACACTATTAGGACCGCATGCTTCCGGTCGCCACGGCTATGTGTTCCTTGTCTTTGTCTTTTATCCTATACTGTGTCCCGTATATTTCCTGTTGCTGTGGCTTGCCGACCGGGCCATCAAGCGCAGGCTGACACGAAAAAGCACAAACCTTATTCATCCCTAAATTATCGACCGCTGCAATCCAAATTTCACTATACCCTGCTTTTCTTTATCCTGCTGGTGCTGCATGTGGCCGCTGGTGTTTATTTCAACGGCTATTCGGCCTGGTGGCTACCGGCTTGCGTGCTGGCCTTAATTACGATACTGGCACTGGGCGCCATTTTCATTCGATGGAACTTTTACCTGAATTCAGTCAACACCCTGCCTATCCTCAACGTAAAATTTGACCGGGGACAGCTTTCCGTACAACAGAGAGGCAGGCGGGTAGCACTTAGCTTCGACGATGGCCCAGCCAATCATACGGCAGCTATCCTGGATATCCTCAAGCGGGAAAATGTTCCTGCTACCTTTTTCCTGATCGGAAAAAACATAGCAGGCAATGAGGCCCTCGTGCTGCGGATGAAGCATGAAGGTCACAGTATTGGCAACCATAGCTTTGACCACGGGTTCCATTTTGACTGGCAAAGTGCGGCTAAAATGGAAGAAGAGATCCGGCGTACCAACGAAGCGATCGAAGCGCTGACGGGCACGCCGGTAAAGCTGTTCCGGCCGCCGTATGGCGTTACGAACCCCAACCTGGCCAAAGCCATCCGGAACAGCGGTATGAGAAGCATGGGCTGGCGCCTGCGTTCGCTGGATACCGTAGCGAAAGACAAGGATCAACTATTGCATAAGATCATGAGTAAGGTGAGAACAGGCGATATTATTCTGCTGCACGACCGTTGTGCGATTACAGAAACGATATTGCCGAAGCTCATCGGGGCATTAAAAGAGCAGGGCTATACCTTCGCTACGCTCTGATGACATTTTTCCCGATGAAGATTGCTGGTCTTGCGCTCGTTGGGTTTTGTTTAGCATGATAAGAGATAACAAACGAGATGTTGCTTCGACAGGCTCGGCAACCCTTCCGCTAACGGATCAGCACCACATCTCCCTTCTTATAGACGGTACGGCCATCCCGGCAACTGACAGTAATGCTATAAAAATAGCTGCCGGGCTGTAAGGGTTGCCCGTTGAAATTTCCATCCCAGGGTCGGTTAAAGCTGTATTGTTGGAATACCCTTTGTCCCCAGCGGTTAAAGATATCGATCTGCAGGATCTTGCTGTCATGATCAAGCTTCAGCTCGAAGACGTCATTCAGCCCATCACCATTGGGTGAGAAGGCATTTGGCACAAAAAGATCGTCACCGCAGCAGCGCTCTACCGTTACCGCTATAGGTACCCGTTCACTTTCACAATCGCCATAGGATTGGGTTACATAAAACGTTTGCTTTCCTTCATTATGACTATTGACTACCGGCGCCTGCCTGGAAGGGCTTCCTCCCTCAGCGTCCTGGTACCAGCGTAAATCCTTACCTGAGGCCTGCAAAGGCTTTTGTTCATCGATGCAGTATTTTACCGGTGATACGACTATGGGCAAGGGCGGGCTTACGACCACATTCAGGTAAACTGAATCAATTACCGGCGGGCACCCTTGCGCATTCACGGCCAATAGGTACCAACCCGAATTGTCGACCTGGGGTGCGGCGATCTCAGCATTTTTCTTTGAAGAGCTGAAATCTTTGGGACCTGACCATTGATAATTGAAAGAACCGTTGTCGGGATCCACCTGGGGCTGAAACTGTACCGGCGTATTGATGCAGAGATCGATCTGCTCCCCCGCATCGACTGTCTGGGGTGCAGGGATCACACTTACTGTAATGGCATCGGATACGGAAGCACAGCCGCTATTGGGCAATACAGCCGTCATGGTATAGGTTGTATTGCCTTGCGGCGTGAGCATCGGCTCTTTGGCGGTTCCGCTGCTGAGGCCGGAAGTGGGCGACCAGGAATATTGCAATGTGCTGCTATTACCCTGTACCCTTACCACAAACCCTACTCCGGCACACACGGTTGTATCGGGTGTAAGGATGGTCGCCTGCGGCGGATCCACGATATTGATCTGGGTGGAGTCGTCGAGCCCGTTCGGTCCATTGCAATTGTAGGGAGAGAGCACAGCAACCTTTAATATCCGGGGGCCAAGCGGTGTAGGCGATGCCAGCGCCGTAACGGGGATCGATACGCTGGTGGCATTGGCCGGGATGGTAACGGTTGGCGGCAAGGCGGTATAGTCGGTACCGGCGATGGCATTACCACTTACCTGTAGCTGTAGTACCTGCGGTGTAGGCTTGGCCTGCGCCCGGCTGAAAATGAGGCTTCCGGGAGCGCAGCCCCGGGCCACAAAAGGCGGATTGCTGGCCGCTCCGGGTCCTTGCGCTTTGACAGTAAAGGAAGCCGATTGCAGACTACCGGCCTTAATAAAAACGCCGGAGTCGTACAGTGCGTTCTGAGCATCGGCTACCGTAAGTTTCAGGTGATAAGTCTGACAAGGGATCACGGTATTGGCTGCCGTGAGCACACGCGTAAAGCCCCGGTAGGCGATGGTACTGCCACCGGCATTATCTACATAATAAGCCGTAAAAGGCGAGCCCGGTCCCATGCTGGTGCAGTTGGCCAATCCACCGGCAAGTGAGCCCGGGATACCGTTGTTGATCGTATTTACGGTAACGGGAATATTGGTTCCCGGCACCCTGGCCATATTGACCGTGCCGGCGATACCCGGCCCCGAAATAAAGAAGGCGAAAGCATCATTATAAGGCCCGCATATCGAATTGATATACTCTTCCGAAGCGAATACATAATCAAACTTCACTTCATCGCCCTTAGGTACCATATCGAACTCCAGGATGCAGGCATCTCTCGTGGAGGAAGCGCCGGAAAGTGTTTGCAACGCAGGATCGCCGGGTGTACCGTTGGATGTGCTCGTGGGCCCGGGCTCCGCCTGGTTGATATTCAATACCAGTCCGGTAGACAATACGATACCACTGTCCAGGCCCAGGTTACTGCTTTGTACCACAAACCTGCCGTTGGCGCCATCGGCACAGGTGAGTGAGGCATTGGTAATGTTGATTCCCTGGCCTGCAAGACGCTGGGCCAACACCGCAGCCGCCTGGTTGGCCGTGATCTGTACCTGTGCATTTGTGGTATAGCCGGTGAAGAGCCAAAGGCTGAGCGCCAGGGCGACGAGGTGGAAAATACGAGGAAAAAAGTAAGCCATATATAACCGGAAAAGCAGGCTGGCCGGGCAATCTGGCCGACGGCCCGCTTTTCGCCGCAAAGGTATGACTTGAATATGAACAATTCATTAAGTTTACCTTACCGGCAGGCATTGAAAAAGAAGTCAAGTTTCAAAAAACTTGACTTCTTTTTCAGTTAAAGCATCCCCGGCTTATGCCTTCAGGCCGCCCATTTTCAGGATCAGCTTATATTCTGCATCGGAAACACGGGATACCGAGAGCCGGCCCAGACGGATGAGCTCCATTTGCTCCAGGCCCGCCGTCTGCTTGATCTCGGCGAGTGTAACAGGCGTTTTCAGGGGCTTTACCGGCTTGAAATCTACGGCCACCCAGGTGTCATCGTTGATCGTAGGATCGGGATAGGCCTCCTTCAGCACTTCGGCAATACCCACCACGCACAGCCCTTCGTTACTGTGATAGAAAAGCACTTTCTCACCCTTTTTCATTTCTCTCAGGTTGTTGCGGGCAGCATAGTTACGCACACCATCCCAAAAGGTTTTGCCATCCTTTACAAATTGGTCCCAGCTATATTTAAAGGGTTCAGACTTGATCAGCCAATAGTTCATTTTAGATATGAGATGTTAGATATTAGACTTTAGATATGAGATGTATTAGGTATTAGGTATTAGGTACGTAATACTTGATACTTAATACCTGATATTTGAATCTTGATACTTGAATCCTAAAACGACGGTACCCCAATGCTTCCTTTGAACACGAAAACAGCTTCGCCGGTCAGCACGATATTTTCGGCAGTAGCGGCATCCTTCTTTTCAAAGGATACGGACAAAAAGCCGCCCACAGCCAGTACCGGCACATGGAACCTGCCGGTTTCTTTACCTACGGCAGCAATGGCGGCGGCGGTCACCCCTGTTCCGCAGGCCAGTGTCTCGTCTTCTACGCCCCGCTCATAGGTGCGGATCAGGAGGTCTTCACCCGAACGCTGTACAAAGTTGACATTGATTCCTTTGGGCTGAAAGGCTTCCCGGTTGCGGATCGCGCGGCCTTCGCCAAATACATTTACCGCATTCACATCTGCCACCCACTGTATATAGTGCGGTGAACCCGTATCCAGGATCACATGATCGCCATGATCTTCGATCTTCGTCACATCCTGCATCTGCAAGGCTACCGTTTCGTCGGCCCTTATCCTGGCCTCATGTATCCCGTCGATGGCTTTGAAGCGCATCACATTGCCGGCAACACCCAGCTGCCGGGCAAAGGCGGCGATACAGCGACCGCCATTGCCGCACATTGTGCTTTCGTTGCCATCGGAATTGTAATAGACCATCTCGAAGTCGGCATCAGGCGTCAATTGCAGCAGCATTAAACCATCGGCGCCAATACCAAAACGGCGATGACACAGCCAGGCAATCTGCTTTGGATTCAGCCGTATTTGCCCTTCACGGTTGTCGGCCAGGATGAAGTCGTTCCCGGCGCCCTGGTACTTGTAAAAGGAGAGCTCCATACTGCAAAAATAACAGCTTTGCAGCAAAAGCGACCTATAGGTATGCCGGCCGATCAAGGATACGGATACCGTTATAATCATTTTGTATTCCACGGAGGTATCACTTATTTTCGTGTGCATATTCTTATTTTATGAGCGCCACCAGCTATCCAAAGGATAAGATCAACATCTTGTTCCTGGAAAACATCAGCCCTATAGCCGTACAGCTGTTCCGGGACAACGGCTATACCCAGGTACAGCAGCTGGCAGGAGCATTGGGCGAAGCCGAATTGATTGAAGCGATCAAGCACGTACACTTACTGGGCATACGCTCCAAGACCCATATTTCAGAGCGGGTACTACAGGCAGCGCCCAGGCTCCAGGCGATCGGCTGCTTTTGCATCGGGGTCAACCAGGTGGACCTGGAGGCTGCAGCCCGGCATGGTGTATCAGTGTTCAATGCGCCCTACAGCAATACCCGCAGCGTGGCCGAGCTGGTGCTGGGACTATCGGTAATGCTGCTACGCCGTGTGATCGATAAGCATACGGCAGCTCATAAGGGTATATGGCTTAAGGATGCCCGCGGCAGCCACGAGTTGCGGGGTAAGACCATGGGGCTTATCGGTTATGGCAACATTGGATCGCAGGTAAGTGTGATCGCGGAGGCACTGGGTATGAAGGTGCTTTATTATGACCAGGAGACTAAACTGCCCTTGGGTAATGCCCGGGCCTGCGCAACCATGGAAGCAGTACTAAGCGAAAGCGATATCGTAAGCCTGCATGTACCGGGCACGGCGCATACCCGCAACCTGATCCATGCCGGCAACCTGCAGCAGTTCAAAAAAGGTACTATGCTCATCAATTGCTCACGCGGCGAGGTTGTGGATCTGGAAGCGCTGGCTGCAGCATTGGCATCCGGGCATCTCGGCGGGGCCGCTGCCGATGTATTTCCCCTGGAGCCTGAGAAAAACGGCGATCCTTTTCAAACACCATTGCAGGGGCTTCCCAATGTGATCCTGACGCCACATATCGGCGGTTCTACGGAAGAAGCCCAGGTGAACATTGGCGAAGATGTAGGCCAAAAGCTATTCCAGTACCTGGAAAAAGGCGTCTCCTACGGCTCGCACACCGTCCCGCCCATCAGCCTGCCCCCCATGGACGGCACACACCGCATCCTGCATATCCACAACAATGTTCCCGGCGTGTTGAGCGAGATCAATACCCTGCTGGCCGATAACGGAGTGAATATAGAAGGGCAGTACCTCAAGACGAATGATCGTATCGGCTATGTAGTCCTGGATGTAAACCGGCAGTTGTCGCAGCAGGCCATAACCTTGCTCCGTAATGTAAAAGGAACCATAAAGCTGCGGCTGCTTTATTAACGTAAAAAATTGCTTTTTTTAACACATAGCGGCCCGGAGCACAATAAAATTTTAAAACGGCTGTTAAAAGGAAACCTGTTTATCACATTCACTTTCATTTAATCTTATCTTTACCTTTCGTCAAGAACCCCAAAAATTGTTTTCATTCCATAATGCGTTTCTCCATTAAAAGAGCAGGATATTGTGCTGTTGTGTTTCTCTTTGCTGCCTGTATTTCTTTCCGCCTCAGGGCCCAAACCGATGTCAATACATTTAAAAGTTATCAGCTGAGCGCGCCTCGTGTGGCCAAGGCTTACGCACAGTATAACGAAGTACTGAAAAAGGAGTTCCAGCAGAAGAACCTGGCCTATCCTCCTAAGGAAATGTACATCAGGGCTTTTAAGGCACACAACGAAATGGAAGTATGGGTACGTAATCCCGATGCCGATACGTTCACGATGTTCAAGCAATATAAGATCTGTGCCCTGTCCGGCTCTCTGGGGCCCAAGCGATGGGAAGGCGACCGTCAGGTGCCCGAAGGCTTTTATTTTATTTCCGATTTCAATCCCAAAAGCGACTTTTACCTGTCGCTGATGCTGAACTATCCCAATTATTCGGATCTCATACTGGGTAACAAAGCCACACCCGGCGGCGACATTTATATTCATGGCGGCTGCGTGACCGTGGGCTGCATGCCTATGAAAGACGAAGGCATACAGGAGATCTATACCCTTTGCCTGGCGGCACGGTTCAACGGGGAGACCAATATACCGGTGCATGTATTTCCAGTACGCTTCAACAAGACCGGCCTCAACTTCCTCGGCCGTGAATATGGCGACGATATGGCACGCCAACGCTTCTGGATCAACCTGAAGGCAGGCTACGATTATTTTGAAAAGAACCATACCATACTTCCCGTGATGTATAACCAGGAGGGTAAATACATTTTTTGATCACCCCGTCATCTGATCGGGAACAAGGAAAAAGCGATACCAACCGGTATCGCTTTCTTTTTTCCGGTAGAAAGCATACAGGTCACGCCAGGAGCTTACCTTTGCGGAAATTTTCTTTGCATGAGATGTACTAAGGCCTTGCTCCTCTGTATGACCTGCTGCGGCGCCACGCTGCTACAGGCCCAGGACAAAACCGCAACTAAAGATTCCCTTAGCTTTGAAGGGGAAAAGCACTTCAAAAATATCCGCCAGCTCACCTTCGGCGGCGATAATGCAGAGGCTTATTTCAGCCTTGATGGCAAAGCGATCTCCTTTCAGCGTACGGCTCCAAAAGATGGGATTTCCTGCGACCAGATTTTTTACGCCAAAGTACCGAAGAACGCTAAAGAGGCCTTCAGCTATAAAATGGTGAGCACCGGTAAAGGCCGCACCACCTGCGCGTATATCATGCCTAATGGCAAAGAGGTGTTGTATGCGTCGACCCATCTCGGCAGCCCCAATTGCCCGCCGGTACCCGATCGCAGCGTTATCAAAAAATACATCTGGCCGATCTACGAAAGCTACGACATCTTTGTCGCCGACCTGAATGGCAAGATATTGAGGCAATTGACCAAAGAGCCGGGCTATGACGGCGAGGCCGTGATATCGCCCAAAGGCAACAAGATCATCTTTACCTCTATGCGCAACGGCGACCTGGACTTGTATGTAATGGACCTGGACGGCAGTCATGTAAAGCAGATCACCAATACGCTCGGCTACGACGGCGGCGCATGGTTCAGCCCCGATGGCAGCAAGATCGTATGGCGCGCTTCACGCCCCCAAACGGAAGCAGAAGTGAAAGATTATAAAGACCTGTTGCAACAGGGTATGGTGATGCCAACGAATATGGAAATATTTGTGGCCAATGCCGACGGCAGCAATGCCCGGCAGATCACGCAACTGGGTCAGGCCAACTGGGCACCCAATTTTACGCCTGATGGTCAGCATATTATTTTCTCGTCCAACCACGAGCATAAACGCGGCTTTCCCTTTAATATCTATATTGTCGACCTTGAGGGCAAACACCTGGAAAAGATATCCAGGGATAATGGCTTCGACGCCTTCCCCATGTTCTCACCCGATGGAAAGAAATTGATCTTTAGCTCCAACCGCAACAATGGCGGCACACATGATACGAACCTGTTTATTTGCGATTGGGTCGATTAAAATATCTCATTTCTTATAGCTTTTAGTGACTATCCGGATATAGGAAACAGGATACAATTTGCTTCTACATAACGGTTGCTGAGCTCGTCGAAGCACCATCTTGTCCTTTCGACAAGCTCAAGGACCGGCTCTGTTTCCTATATCCGGATACTCAGATAGTTTTTTTCCACAAAGACGCTAAAGTTGGCCTTTCTCGCAGCGTCGCTGTGCCGCTGCGAGGCAATCTATTTTATCATTCCTCTCTTTGAGCAAGATTGATGAAATGATTATGGTTAAAAAAACGGAGCGACGCCTGTATTGGTGTCGCTCCGTTTCTTCCGGGTATATAAAAAATACTTTCTTATTCCTTTCTTTTCTTTCAGGCAATGCTCTGCTTCATTTCTTTGGCCTCGGCCACCCACTGCAGGGCCAGCTTCAGCTGCTCTTCGCGGCTCATCTCGCTGTTGTCGAGCAGGCGGGCATCATCGGCGCGACGCAGGGGACTCTCTTCCCGGTTGCTGTCGATGTAATCTCTCATTTCGAGGTTATGTCTTACCTCATCCAGTGTGATGAGGGGATTGGTAGGATACAGCTCTTGGAAGCGACGTTTGACGCGGATCTCGGGGTCGGCGGTCATGAATATCTTCAACTCGGCATCGGGAAACACCACTGTGCCGATATCGCGGCCGTCCATTACCAGCCCTTTATGTTTGCCCATCTTTTGCTGCTGTTCTACAGCAAAATGCCGTACTTCCTTGATGGCGGCCACTTCGCTTACTTTATCGGCCACGATCATATCCCGGATGTTGCGGGCGACATTCTCATCGTTAAGGAACATTTCGGAGCGGCGGGTTTCCGCATTCAGCTCAAAATGCAGGCTGATGTTCGTGAGCGCGGTATCGATCTCTTCCTTATTCTTCAGGGAAACGTTCTCGCGCAGGAAATAGAGCGTAATAGCCCGGTACATGGCGCCGGTATCAATATAGGCGTAATGCATCTGCTCTGCCAGCTCTTTGGCCAGCGTGCTTTTCCCACAGGAAGAATAACCGTCTATCGCTATAATGATCTTCATAATACTCCGGTTTGTATCGGGCACCGCCTTTATCGCCGGTCAGGGGGCTCATGCTCCTTCTGCCTATGCAAAAGTAACCTTTATTACCGGAATATTAAAGCCCCGCGCTGCTTTAGAAATGGCTACCTTTGCAGCTCTTTTTCCTGGTTATGACAACGAGCCCGACTGCACTGCAAACGCTGACCTTAGGCTTCAGCCCCTGCCCCAACGATACCTTTATTTTCGATGCGATGGTAAACCGGAAAATGGATACCGGTCCGTTACAGTTCGATTATGTGCTTGAAGATGTGGAAACGCTGAACCAATGGGCGTTTGAAGGTAAGCTGGCGATCACCAAGCTTAGCTACAGCACCCTGCTGCAGGTAAGTGATCGTTATGCCTTGCTCGATAGCGGCAGCGCACTGGGACGGGGTGTGGGGCCGCTTGTTATCCGTAAAGCCGGTGCAGCGCCGGTACAGGATCTGGGCGATTTCCTTTCGGGCGCCCGTATCGCAATTCCCGGCATCAATACTACTGCAAACCTGCTGTTCTCGCTTGCTTTTCCCAAGGCTACCGACAAAACCGAAGTTTTGTTCAGCGAGATCGAGGAAAGGGTATTGAAAGGCGAATTTGACTGTGGTCTGGTCATTCACGAGAGCCGCTTTACTTATCAGCAACGCGGACTGGAAAAGCTAATCGACATGGGCGACTGGTGGGAACAGGCCAGCGGTTCGGCCATCCCGCTGGGTGGTATCTGCATCCGCAGGGATATCCCTGTCGAAACAGCGCTACAGGTAGAGCAAATGATCAGGGAAAGCCTGCAATACAGCTGGAAAAACTATCCCGCGCTTTCCGGTTTCGTTACCAGCCACGCGCAGGAAATGGAGGAAGAGGTAATGCGTAAGCATATCAACCTCTATGTGAACGAATACTCCGATTCGTTGGGAACGGAAGGCCGCCAGGCGGTAAATACGCTGTTCACCAAAGCCCGGGAAAACGGGCTCATCCGTACGTCGCTTCACAATATTTACCTGGCTTAAAAGTGCAGGTGCTTTACCGTGAGCCCGTTGTTGATCAGCTGTTTCAGCGAATCGATACCGATCTTCAGGTGCAGCTCGGCAAAGAGCTTGGTCACTTTAGCATCCCCCTTTGAGGTCTTTACACCTTCGGGTATCATCGGTTGATCCGATACCAGCAATAAAGCACCGGTAGGTATCTTATTGGCAAAGCCGGTAATAAAGATGGTCGCTGTTTCCATGTCTATCGCCATGGCCCTGATGCGCTTCAGGTAAAGCTTAAACTCTTCATCATGCTCCCATACCCTTCTGTTGGTGGTATAGCAGGTGCCGGTCCAGTAGTCGCGGGCATAATCCCGTATGGTTGTGGAAATGGCCTTTTGCAGGGCAAAGGCAGGCAAGGCAGGCACTTCGGCCGGGAAATAGTCGTTGCTGGTCCCCTCTCCTCTTATGGCGGCGATAGGTAAGATAAGGTCGCCCACTTTATTTTTCTTTTTCAATCCGCCGCATTTACCCAGAAACAACACGGCATTGGGACTGATGGCCGACAGCAGGTCCATAATGGTAGCTGCCCCGGGACTGCCCATACCAAAATTAATGATCGTGATGCCGTCGGCCGTAGCGCAGGGCATGGGCTTATCCAGACCCACAATAGGCACATCGTGCATCTCAGCAAACAGCTCTACATATTTGTAGAAATTGCAGAGCAGGATGTACTTCCCGAATTGGCCGAGCTCCAGACCGGTATACCGCGGCAGCCAATCCTCAACGATCTCTCCTTTTTCTTTCATACTTATTTCCTTTTAAATTGATCTAAGGTAAATCAATTTTCAAATTTATCGATCCCGTCAAATAGTGGTATATGAATTCTTTATCAACAAAAAAGGCTGCAGGGGTCACCTGCAGCCTTGTGGGGATATTGCTTTTTGTTAGCGAAGCACTTCAAATTTCCGGATCACAAACCCTTTGTCGGTAAGGATACGTACCGAATAAACACCGGCGGCCATGCCTGATACAGACAACTGGTGTTGCTTGTCGTTATCGGCTTTGTGGCGGTATACCAGGGCGCCCAGGGTATTGAACACCATTACTTCCTGCATTTTCACCGCGCTCTTGTTGCTGATGAAAAGCTGATCGCGGGAAGGATTGGGGTACAGCAGCACATTCGCCTCGTCTTTACCCAGCTTGATGATGCCGGTGACCAGGTCCACCTTGAGCGGTTGGCTGATGCTGTAGTCGGCGCAATTGTTGTAGACCTTCAGGGTAACATCGTATGAACCGGTAGCAGCATAGGTATGCATCGGCGTCATTTGCGTACTCTTAGGCGAGCCATCGCCAAAATCCCATTCGTAGGAGTCTACGTCGGTAGGATTCAGCGGGCTGAATTTCACTTTGCCGAGATCTTCGTAAAAGAGGGGTATAAAGTTGAATCCTTCTGCACGGGGTGAGGGCAGATAGGCAATATGGCGGTCTTCTGTCTGTACGCAGCTATAGGGCGTGGTAACCGTTACGGAATAGGTACCGGAGTCCGTTATAGCAATGGTCTGTGTGGTTGCCGCCGTATTCCAGAGGAAAGTATAACCTGCATTGCCGGCATCGAGCGTGATCTGTGCGCCGTCGCAGATGCTGGTATCATTGCCCAGGGCCGGCACCGGCAAAGGACGGATGATTACATTGGTGCTGCTGTTGATCACGCAGCCGTTGGTACTCTTGATCTGCGCCGTATAAGTACCGCCGGCCGTTACATTGATGGTCTGCGTCGTATTACTTCCGGGCGTCCACAGAAAGGTGCTGCCCGCATTGCCCGCATTGAGCGTAGCGGTGCTACCCGAGCAGAGATCGGTTACGGCGGGCTGTACGTTCACCGGAACGATGCCGGGTGTAATAACGCGGGCGTCGGAGCCGCTGCAGCTGTTCACGGTTACCGCCACGGAATAGGTACCGGCTGTGTTTACAGTGATCGTAGGCGTAGTAGCTCCGGTATTCCAGGCATAGGTGCCACCGGTCGTGGTCGCGTTGAGTGTATAGGTAATACCAGGACATATAGTGGTATCGTTGCCTATATTCACTGTTGGTATAGGACGTATGGTAGCCACTACCGCCTGCCGCGGACTGGATTCGCAGGTGCCGCTGGCAGCAGCGATGTAATAAGTCGTGGTGGCCGAAATGGAACCGGTTGTATAGATATTGCCTGTAATAAGCGCCGTACCACCGGTAAGCGCCGCATACCATTTGATGCTGGCGCCGGCTACTGTACTGGCTTTAAGCGTGACCGCGCCGGTACCGCAATTGAAGCTGTCCGTCTTGCTCACAATCGCCGGTGCATTACAGGTGGTAGTAAAATTCGTAACAGGAGTCCAAAGGCTTGTATCGTTGGCTCCGCATACCGCCCTTACATAGTAGGAATAGCCGGTTGAAGGAGTCAGCGGCGGGTTTAAGGTATAAGGCTTGGTGCTGGTAAAAATAGAAGTGCCGCCGGTCGCCACGGGGAAACCGGTAGGACCATATTTGATCTGCCACTGGCCTGGGGTTCCGGTCTGCGCCCAGTCTAGCACCGCCGTAGTAGGTGTAATAGAAGTTGCAGTGGGGCTGGTCGGCGCCGCGCAGGTTACCACAGTTTCCACACTTGCCGCAAATACGTTGAGCACAGATCCGGCAGCACTCGTGGTGGCTTTGGTAATCTGGATGCTGGCAATTTGCTTAGTCTGGTTGGCCGTATTGATCGGGATCGTGATCTGATACAAACGTGGGTTGCCTGAAGGATTCTCCGTAAGGTTAGAAAGATAGCCTACCCGGCCAAAGCCGGACGCTGCCACGGGCTGAAGCGTGGAGCTGAACCAATCCGGCACAACGATCGCGGTGCTGATGGGCTGGTTTGTAGCATCAGTAAAGTTGATCTGCCCGGTAAAATAGCTATTGCCGCTACCAGAAGTAGCCAGTATAAACAAATTGCTGGCGGTAGGATTGCTGGCAAAGACCAGGGTACCTGAAGTACCGTTGGTCGCTATACGCAACGAGTTGTTGCCGGTGTAAGGTGTTCCAGAAGGACCAATGTTAAAGTTAAGGCCGGGTGTGGCAGCAACGGCGCTACTGATCACACCGCTGGCCGGCAAACCGAAAGTAACCGGAGTGCTGGTGCTCGTTTGCTGCCAACCAATAGCCATGAAGCTGAAATTGGCGCCATCCACATCGGCAGAGGTAGTCGCCATTACAGTACCGGTACCATTGGCCACCACGTCTGCCGTAAACCCAGTAGTGATTGGCAGCGGCACATAAGCTGCCTGCGCAGCATAGGTGGACAGGGCCAGCAAGGAAGCAAAAAGTAATCTTGATTTCATCTATTATTTGGTTTATCTAAAGAGGTAAAAATTTGTATTTTCTTTAAGCTATAATAAGAAATTCTGCTTCAAAAAACGCATCAAAACAAGAAACTACATCAATATGCGGGATTCAATTCTTTGTTAACCTTCCCTAAAGAAAAGACGGCGGAAAAACAAATAAGTGAGGGGTAGGAAGGCAAAAAATGGGGACCATCCTTTCTGAAAAAGCAAGGCTTTATTTCTCCGCATTATTAAATTACCTTTGCACCTCTTCAACTCAAAAAAATACACATTTTAATAATGGAAAATCAGAATCCTGATCAGCAGCAGATCAATATCGAGCTTACAGAAGAAGTTGCAGACGGAACCTATGCCAACCTGGCCATCATCACCCACTCTTTCGCCGAATTTGTGATCGATTTTGTCAACGTAATGCCGGGTCTTCCTAAGGCCAAAGTCAAATCGAGAGTGGTTATGACGCCGCAGCATGCCAAAAAGCTGATGCGCGCGCTTATTGACAACGTTAAACGTTATGAGACCCAGAACGGCGTGATCAAAGATCAGGAACAAGCCAGCCTGCCCTTTACCTTCGGTGGTCCTACTGCCGAAGCGTAACGCCGTACCGGCTTACATCCCGTAAATGATATTACCAAGCATATAATGACTGAAAAAATCCTCATTCTCGATTTCGGTTCCCAGTATACCCAGCTGATCGCCCGCGGCGTGCGGGAACTGAATATCTATTGCGAGATCGTACCCTGCCTGAAGCCGGTGGCCATTACACCGGAAGTGAAAGGGATCATCCTTTCCGGGAGCCCGTTTTCTGTAAACGACCCCAATGCGCCCAAACCCGACATTGCTGTGCTGGCCAAAGAAGTGCCTGTACTAGGCGTTTGCTACGGCGCGCAGCTGATCGCGCAGCAGAACGGCGGCGTGGTGGCTAAATCCAACAGCCGGGAATACGGCCGTGCGCATCTTCATTTTGCCGCTAAAGAAACCCTTTTCGAAACCGTATCGGATGCCACCCAGGTATGGATGAGCCATAGCGATACGGTAAAAGAGCTACCCGAAAACTTCGAGTTACTCGCTACCACCGAAAGTATTCCCGTTGCGGCTTACAAGGCCAAAGGCTATCCCAACCC
This sequence comes from Taibaiella koreensis, assembly GCF_003545715.1. Lineage (GTDB taxonomy): Bacteria > Bacteroidota > Bacteroidia > Chitinophagales > Chitinophagaceae > Taibaiella > Taibaiella koreensis. The sequence goes on along the minus strand of NZ_QVNU01000003.1, from coordinate 746,725 downwards.
GGTTTATGGTATCCAGTTCCACCCCGAAGTAACGCACAGCACCGAAGGCCGCCAGATCATCAAGAACTTTGTTGTCGACGTATGTGGCTGCGATCAGAGCTTTACACCTGCCGCTTTCGTGGAAGAATCTGTAGCCGCCATCAAAGCAAAGGTGGGCTCCGAAAAAGTAGTGATGGCCCTTAGCGGTGGCGTCGATTCCACAGTAGCGGCCACGCTGATCCATAGAGCAATCGGCGACAAGCTCTTCTGTATTTTTGTAGACAACGGCCTGTTGCGCAAGAACGAGTTTGAGCAGGTAATGGAAGGCTACAGGCATCTTGGCCTGAATGTAAAAGGCGTAGATGCGAAAGATCGCTTTTATGGTGAGCTGGATGGCGTGAGCGACCCTGAGCGCAAGCGCAAGATCATCGGCAAGCTGTTCATCGATATTTTCCAGGAAGAAGCGGCCTTGCTGAGTGATGTGAAGTTCCTGGGACAGGGCACTATTTATCCCGATGTGATCGAGTCCGTATCGGTCAACGGTCCATCGGTAACCATCAAATCGCATCATAATGTAGGCGGCCTGCCCGACATCATGAAGATGGAGCTGATCGAGCCGCTGCGCTTCCTTTTCAAGGATGAGGTGCGCCGCGCGGGCAAAGAGCTGCAGCTCGATGATATTTTTCTCAAACGCCATCCTTTTCCCGGCCCCGGCTTGGCCATCAGGATCCTCGGCGCTATTACTGCCGACAAGGTTGCTTTGTTGCAGGAGGCCGATGCCGTATACACCCAACTACTACGCGATACCGGCGAATACGACCGCGTATGGCAGGCCGGAGCCATATTGCTGCCGGTACAGAGCGTAGGTGTTATGGGCGATGAACGCACTTATGAATTTACGGTAGCCCTGCGCGCGGTGACCTCGGTCGATGGTATGACCGCCGATTGGGCGCACCTGCCTTATGAATTCCTGGCAAAAGTATCTAGCGACATCATCAACAATGTAAGGGGTATCAACCGCGTGGTATATGATATCAGCAGCAAGCCCCCGGCCACTATCGAGTGGGAATAAAGTTAAAATAATAAAAAAAAGAGATTCAAGTTTTTGTAAACTTGAATCTCTTTTTTTAGTTGGTATCGTACTCCCCCACTCCTTTCTCGTTCCGTCTCGTTTCCACTAAGTGCCTGAGCTGTTCCCGGAGTGCCGTAGCCTGGCTTACGGCTTTGATCGCAAACAACTGCGTGCTGCGTTGTGAGGAGATCAGCGAAATGTTGCCTAGTCCGAAGAGCCGCAATTGCAGCGGCTCAAACAAATGCACATCCTTGACCCGGTACAGTTCGATCTCGTAAGTGGTACGGTTGAGCACGCCCGCCCGCCTGATGATACGCTGGTTGGTGAGCGTATAGCTCGCGGCATTCAGGATCATAAAGTAGCACAGTGCGTACACTACAGCAGCGAGGCAGCCCAGCAACAGATAGTTGCTGTCGAAATGCAGGGCAGCCCATATGCTGACCGCCGCGACCAGCAGGGCCAGGGCATAATGTTTGGCATTGAGCAGCTGGGAAGACTTTCCCTTCCATACGATCTGCTCGCCGGCATTGTGCAGGTCGAGGCTATTCTGGCTGATCTGGCTCATGGCATCTGTTTTGAATGTCCAAATTTACTTTTTAGCTCAGGATATCCCAAATGCTTTCTACAGGAACAAAGCCTTCAATTCGCCCGCTTCTTCGGGTTTCATTTTGCCACCCAGTATCAGGCGCAACTGGCGGCGGCGCAGCGCCCCATTGTACATTTCTTTTTCAGCCTCCGTTTCGGGTATCAGCTCCGGTACGGTATAAGGCCTGCCGTTGGCGCCCAGGGATACGAAGGTGAAGTAAGCTTCGTTGGACAGATACTTATGCCTTGCCTTGAGGTCTTCGCCCCATACCTTGATATAGATCTCCATGGAGCTGTTGAAGGCACGGGTAACCTTGGATTCGATGGTCACCACATCGCCCAGCTTGATGGGATTGGCAAAGGATATATTATCGACCGAAGCCGTTACCGCAACGGTATTGCAGTGTTTCTGCGCGGCGATACCGGCGGCAATGTCCATCCAGTACATCAACTTGCCCCCCATAAGATTGGCCAGGGTATTGGTCTCTCCGGGAAGCACCAGCTCGCTCATCATGGTGAAGGACTCCCGGGCGGGCTTTGCAGTTTGTAGCATGTTTTGTGAAAAAAATTAAGATAAAAAAATAGCGGCCTGCGCCGCAGTGTAAAGCGTTATTTTTTGCTTTGGGTAGTGTAAGCAGCCTTCAGGTAAAAAGGTTCGGAATACGCCAGATCGTCGAAGGCAGCCCTGGCAAACCGCTCTTCTGCCAGCGCGACCCAGGAAGGCATATCGATACCCGCTGCTGTATCGGGCTGTATCCGGCGGGCTCCGGGAAGGAGCGCCGGCTCATCGGTAAGCAACCATTCCTCGCCGGGATCGCCTATCTCCTCTTCGAACCGGTGTGCCGGCGGCTCGGCAATGCTGCCATCGTCATGGTAACGGGCATAGAAATATTCCCCGGCCCTTGCCTTGAGCGCGATCACAAGCGCTCCCTGCCCGCCATATTGTGCAGCGAGGAGATCGAGGTGGTTGAACAGCATCAACGGCTTTTCCAGTGCGAAGGCCAGGCCCTTGGCGGTGCTGAGGCCCACCCGGATACCGGTATAAGAGCCAGGTCCGGCACATACGGCAATCGCATTCAGGCGGTCAAGCGCCGTTCCGGCAGCATCCAGCGCCTCACTGATCACGAGGTTGAGGATCGCCGCCTGCTCCCTGGCATCGGGCATACGGCGCAGCAGCACCGGCTGGTCCTTGCGGGATACGGCTACCGTCGCTGTTTTTCCGGAAGTGTCTATATAGAGCAGATCGGGCATGGTCAAAATTCAGAGTGCAAAAGTATTACATTTGTGACTAGCAAAGCAAAACAAGCACAAAACCCCTGTCTCATGGACAAAGCACAATTCCTGAAGAACGACCTGGTAACCCTTATTTCCGGCATCCCGGCCGATCATCAGCCGGCATGGGGAAAAATGAACCTGCAGCAAATGACGGAGCATATAGCCCGGGAAGGCTTCGGCTGGGCCAGCGGCAAAATCGTGCATACCCGCGTACTTACACCCGACGAGCACCTGCCACAGGTACGCGCCTTCCTGGTAAGTGAAAAGCAGTTCAGGGAGAATACAGAAAATAAGCTGATGCCGGCGGAACCTATACCGGTTCAGCATGCTGACATGCCTGCCGCGCTGGAAGCCCTCCAACAGGAAATCGACCATTTCTTTGCCGTTTATGCCGCCGACCCGGGCAAAACCTTGCTGAATCCTTTCTTCGGCGAACTAGATTATGACCTTTGGATACAATTGCTGCACAAGCATGCCAGCCATCACCTGAAACAATTTGGGGTAACAGCCTAAGCATCCCGCCCGATACAGATATTTACCATCGCCTTTAACAAAGGCGTCTTTTGTCGTTAGCGTCATTTGTTGCGGAATACAACCGTGCCAAAAGGGATTAATGTTTGCCAACAAGACCCACTATGCCACACGAAAAATGACGATTTGGCATTTTCCCCGATTGGATTGATATTTGTTACCCTCCCTGTAGGGCTTTTTGCTTTTTGGAATAGAAAAGCCCTAAATTTATCTTTCACTGTAAAATCAATTATTCAACAATGGATCATAACGAGTTTCGCAAATATGCGGTCAAACATCGGGGCATCAGCAGCAACACCTTTGATAGCTATGCCGCCCATGTAAGCGCGCAACCGACGGCTTTAACCCCTTATATCATTGAGGAACGCCCGCTTAACGTAGCTTCTATGGACGTTTTTAGCCGGCTGATGATGGACCGTATCATTTTTATGGGCGAGCCCATAAATGACTATGTGGCCAATATCGTTACCGCGCAGCTGCTTTTCCTGGAAAGCACCGACCGTACCCGCGACGTGCAGATGTACATTAACAGTCCCGGTGGCAGCGTATATGCCGGCTTGGGCATTTACGACACCATGCAGATCGTAAACCCCGATATCGCGACTATTTGCACCGGTATCGCCGCCAGCATGGCTGCTGTGCTGATGTGTGCCGGTACCAATGGCAAACGCACAGCCCTGCGCCACGCACGCATCATGATGCACCAGCCGAGCAGCGCTATCGGCGGCCAGGCAACTGATATCAGCATTACCGTAAAAGAGATACAGCGCGTGAAACAAAACCTGTATACCATCATCAGCGAGCATACAGGCCAAACCCTTGAGAAAGTAGCCAAGGATAGCGATCGCGACTTCTGGATGCTGGCCGAAGAAGCCAAAGAGTACGGTATCGTAGACGAGGTGCTGCTGCCCAATGCCAAGAAAAAGAAATAAGCAATCCTTCATTTCAAAAAATCCAATCGAAAAAATATGAATCAATATAATCTGGCTCAACTGGGCCTCCGGTATAAAAGCGAGGACGGCGACGAAGATGAGGAGACTGAAAAACCTGTAGTCGATCCACAGGTCCCCGGTAGTCTTACGGTAAAAAAGCAGGAAGAAATGTTCTTCAAGAACCGTACCGTATACCTGTGGGGCCCCGTAGAAGACAAATCGGCCAAAGATGTGGTCAATAAATTGCTGCTGCTGGATGCCGACAAACCTGGCCAGGAGATCAAATTCTATATCAATAGCCCGGGCGGCGTTGTTACAAGCGGTCTTGTTATTTATGACGTGATGCAAATGATCAAGTCGCCGGTTGCTACTATCTGTATGGGTCTTGCGGCCAGTATGGGTTCTATCCTGCTGTCCGGAGGCAAAAAAGGCAAGCGTTATATTTTCCCCCACGGAGAAGTAATGATCCACCAGCCCAGTCTGGGTGGCTATTTCCAAGGGGTATCGGCTGACCTGGAGATCCATGCCCGCCAGATCCAGAAGACTAAGGAAATGAGCGCGAAGATCCTGGCCGATAACTGCGGTCAGCCCTACGATAAAGTGCTGCTTGACCTGGAACGTGACTACTGGATGGATGCTGAAGAAGCCATTAAATACGGTATTGTAGACAAAATTGTAGATAAACTGTAAGCCACCTTGCTTTCAGACAAAATAAAACCCGGCGTCGATCGACGCCGGGTTTTATTTTGTTTGTGTAACAAATCCGACGGTATTATCGGGTACAAACCAATGAGGCCGCCTGGCATACACCCGACAGCGCGCAGGTCTGCGCCATCCGGGTTTCAAAGCACTGTATCCACTGTGTTTCCGGAACAGGTATGACCACGATATTGCAGGTGCGGCCTTCTGTTTCGTACCGGCCTGCGCCAAGGACATATTTTTCTTCAGCCGCCGTTAGCCGGCCCATAGGGACTTTCTTTAACGATAATCTTTGTTTCGGGGATTTCTTTTTCATGATCTTTTTATTTTAGGTTATAACGGGCAAAATGCATTTCTGACGCCGCTCCGATGTGATCAACAGGCAATAAATACCGATTCCATCTGGCAGCCGGGCTGACGGGTATGCATGCATGGCGGCGGCACACTCGGACAGTTAACCCGGGTAGGCGCCGTACAGGTCATATTATCGCATGTGGCGACAAAGGTGAGGCAGGAGCCTGTCGCGCTTGTAGGTGGGCATCCGCCCTTAGCCTTATCCTGTTGCTGGAGTGGCAGCACCGTCACTTTCTCCAGGGAGAGCTTTTTAATGTTCAACTTTTGTTTTTTCATCGAATGTTTATTTTAAAATGATCAATAAATATTAAGGACAAAACAGGGTGTGTAGCATCGTTGCGGTTAAATAATGCTTAAAGCTACGCACACGATACGCCGCCAGGATGCGGATTGTAGGGAAGGTGGTATTGATTGTAGGAACGGCAGGAAGGCTTGTAAGAACGGTCGCGCAGCGCCTGCTTTCAGGGCCGGATGACCAATGGCAACTCCAGCCGGGCGGTAACGCCTTTGCTGCCTTTAACATCTTCATTGGCGTACAAATGAAAGGCATAGTGCTCTTTGTAAATTTCGCCCAGGAGCGCCAACCGGCTTTTAATGGTCTGTATACCCAGGCTGCGGTGCTCATCGTTTTCCTCTGGCCGCACCATCAAGCCCTTGCCATTATCCCTGATGCGGATCAGCAAGCGGTTGCTGACGGCCGAAATATCAATATCGACATGGCCGGTATAGCCGGTATCGGGTATACCGTGCAGTATTGCATTCTCGACCAGAGGCTGTACCAGCATGGCCGGTATCATCGTGTATTCTGCAGGGATATGTTCATCGATGGTGATCGTGAATTGCAGCATTTTGCCAAAGCGTAGCTGCTCCAGCTCCAGGTAATCACGCAGTCCCGCCAGCTCTTTTTCCAACGAGATAAGCGATGCGGTATTGTTGTTGAGGTTGCGACGTAACAATCTCGAAAATTTGGTCAGGTATTTGTTGACCTCATAAGCATTGCCTTCGTTGACAAAATGCTGCACAGAATTCAGGGCATTGAAGACGAAATGCGGATTCATGCTCGATTGTAGCGCGCTTATTTCGAGCAGCGCTACCTGCAGCTTAAGATCCTTCATGTTCATTTGCCGTTTTCGCAGCCGGTTGACGAAATACATGCTCAGACTGCTCGCCGTCAGCACTGCGACAATAAAAAATAGCGCTACTGCTGCCGTTTGCCTGTGCCAGGGGACTGGAACATAGAGCCGCAATACCGCTGCCTGCGACCACTCGCTATCGCCCTTCCTGCATTTAAGGAAGAGTGCTTCCTTACCGTCGAAGCCAACCGGGATGGTCAATATGGGGTCGCTGGTTTCGATGAAATTGCCTGAAGGCCCGAAACGATAGGCAAAGACAGCCCTGGCCGTATTGCCAAAGGCCAGCGCGCTGCAATGCAACCTGATCTCGCGGCAGCGCGGCGGTAGGGCTATTTGCGCGCCATAGGCGGTCCATACTTTACTGCCACTCTCCAGCGCATGAAGGAACAGGCGCGGTGTACCTGCCTTTTTCAGCAAAGCGGTCCGGCTTAGCTTCTGTAATCCGCCATTGGTAGATGCATACAGGAATTCCCGGTCCACACAAAAGGCACGAACATCGTTTGATTGCAAGCCGCTGTTTTTGTCGATCCAGTACTGCGGTACGAGCTTGTTTCCCCTAAGCTGAAAAATGCCAATACCTGCAGTACCTGCAAGCCATAGTTTATCGCCCTCCACAAAGGCCTTTCCAATAAGCCCGTAGTGCAGCTCCCGGCCCGACAGCACCTGCAACACATTCCCATCCTTATCGGTCAAAGCTACGCCCTCGCCATCGCTTACCAGCACCAGAAGCCCCTGCCCCATCTCCCGGATATCGATGATCCTTTTTTGCAGGAAGGGATGGCCTCTTCCCGGTAGTGGCATTTTCTTACCACGCTCCAGCAACTGCAGCCCTTCAATACTGCTGTACCACAAACGATCGCTCCCCGTAGCAGGCCATACCGCATACTTTCGGGTGCCGAGTCCTTTTCCCCGTTCGGTATGGAACAGGGAGCTGCGGCCTGTTGCCGGATCGAGCCAACCCAGGTCTGTCATGGTGGCAAAGTATACTTTCTGCCCGTCTGTTTCAATGTCCTTAAAAGCGCCGATAGCAGCTGCTTTCGAATGCTGCTTTACCAGACAGCGGCTGGCCCCCGATACGACGATCTGCCGACCGGCTGTCATTCGTATGTCCCTGACGGGTAGATATTGATTTGCACCGGTAAGTCGGTAGGCCTCCTGTACATCAAAATCCTTATCGGCCATCGCGACATTGCCGCTTTCAAAACCCAAAATGATCTTCCCTTCGCTGGTCATAAACATATCGGTGACTATCTTTCCGGGCCAGTTGCTCCGGGGAGGGACCATACGCCAGTTGCGGCTATCGGAAGGATAATAGTATAAGCCTTGCGTCAGCGTAGTGATCCACACCCCGTTTTGCCGGTCGACCAGTATTTTACCTTCGTTCTTAGGATCGGGATACGAGTCGATGAGCCTAAAGACGCCGGCCGTCTTTTGCCAGCGCGTCACGCCCCCGCCATTGTTGAACGTAAATATTTCGTTTGCTCCGTTTACGTAAAATTTTTTTATAGGACCAGCCGACCGCACGGCTGGCAGAAGCAGCCGGAAATGATCGTTCCGGAACAGGTAAATGCCCTTCCTACCCGGATAATATAGCGTGTTGTGGTCGGTATAGGCATATTGCGGCATATTGGCGCTCAGCGAAGGGGCAATCCCAAAAAGGCATTTGCCATTCTTAAAAATAGAATCCCGGTGCAGGTAGTAGCGGTCTGTCCTATCTTCCCAATAACAACTTGCCGGCGCATGAACGATCTTGCTGCTTACAATCCCTGTTGCATTGATCTTGAGCAGTACATAACTGCCGTTCTGGACAAGGATATGCAATAGGTTGTTCTTCCCTTCATAAAAGCTAACGGGAATATTTTTTAATTGTATCCCGGCCAGAATGCTATCGTTGGCATCATTACGGAACCGCCCGTTTTGATAATAGGCGATACGGCCATTAAAACAGAAGAACCAGATACGCCCGTAGCTGTCCTGAAACAGTTTCAGCACTTCGTTATCGGGCAAGCCATCGGCAATGCTGAAGTTCCGGAAATAGGTACCATCGAAGCGGTATACGCCGCTATTGCCCGATAGCCAGATAAACCCGTCCCTGTCCTGTACGATATCATAAAGCTTATTGCTCAGCAACCCGTTTACTGTAGTGTATTGAATATAGCTACCGGGCTGGGAACCGGAATTATAGCCGAGCAGCAGGAAGCCTATCAATGCGGAAAGCTTTCTCACGGCTGTCTTTTTTTACAGCGTTCCAGGAAGTCAGGAAGCTTTCTGCGGCTTATCGGGATCTTATACCCTTCCATCATGTGGGCCACATAGCCTTCCCGTGAAGAATAGCCGGTAAGGTACTTCAGGTTAATGATAAAAGACTTGTGGGCGCGAAAGAACGACGATGGCTCCAGGACTGTCTCGTAGTAACCGATCTGCTTTGAAGAAACCATTTTTCTATAGCCTTCCAGGTGGAAAATGGTATAATTTCCATCGGCTTCTGCAAAGATGATCTTCTGCGCATCGATAATATCGAATCCCGCCCCATGCGGTATGATCAACCTTCCCGGCGCATCGTAATCGCTGCGTCCGGGATGGACACTGTTCTCACGCTGTATTTCTTCCTTTCCGGTATAATGTTTGTTAAGGTACCGGCTTGCCTTTTCTACCGCTGCGTTCAGCTCATCAATGTTTACGGGCTTCAGCAAATAATCAAGCGCATGTGCCTTGATTGCAGACAAGGCATACTGTTCATGCGCCGTAACAAAGATCACCGCCTGTTTCTCGGTGTCAATGCTACGGACAAGACCGAACCCTCTTTCGGAACCGAGGTGAATATCGATAAACAAAAGCCCGACCGTCTTTTCCTTCAATACGGAAACGGCTTCGGCAACGGTAGCAGCGCAGTAGATGTCGCCAACCTGCGGACAATGCTTGCGCAACAAGCCTTGCAGGCTCATTCGGGCAAGCGCTTCATCATCCAGGATCAGGGCGGTGTTCATGGGATCTGGTTTATAGGAGTGCGTCACAAAGTAAAACAATATAAATATATTTTCCCTTTTCGATACGCATAAAATGACCGGGCATAAAAAAGCCGGCAAGACGATGATCCTGCCGGTTTCTTTATAGAGATGAATGCTATCGCTTGTCCATAATGTAGATCACTTTGTCTTTACGACCGAAGTAATAACCGATAGAGAACTGCATGGTAGGAATGCGGAACATCCTGTTGATAGCATCCGTTTTGCCGGTGCTGTTATCCCATACAATCTGGCTCACCCGCGCATCCAGCGATACCTTCCTGGAAACGTCGTAGCTCATTCCCCATACATAACCCAGCCCGAAACGGGAACCGAAGTCTTTTTGCTCATCTACCTTAAAGAAAGCATCGCGGAACGGATTCTGGTTCTGGCTTTGATTTTGCTCTACGTTGGTGGTATTAAATGTATTTTCCTTGCTCCATTTAATCGGGAAGGCGTATGCCATATCAAGGCCTGCAAATATGGACAAACGTCCCAGGTTATAGCTTAGTGTTACCGGCATTTCCAGTGCGCTGAAGCTATTGATCTTATAGGCCGAGGTGGTGGTATTTTGCTGACCGGAGAACAGCCATCCTGAACCCACTTGTTGGCTGCTGATATTTTCAAAGGTCACTGAACGGTCCTCAACAGAGTAATTGCTGAAGTAGTGATTTACATATTTCAACTCTGCCGTCAGGGTCAGGCGTTCACCCAGGGAATAAAGGCCGGCTACACCCAGCTGCATCCCGAAAGCACCAGGGTTTCCGAAGGAAGCATTTCCGCCCACCAATATGCCGGTATAGAAATTATGGGAACCGTCGAAATAGTTGGAAATACCCTGCGATGTATTTTGGATCAGCTGGTTGAATTTACCGGGATCTACACGACGACTAGCTACCTTGTATTGGTTCAGGGGTACCAGGCTCACAATCTCTTTTTTAGAAAGTGTCCGTTCTTTCAGGCTGGCTGAAGGTATTATTTTCTTCGTGCTTGCCTCTATGCCCATTTTCCGCAGAGTGACCAGTTCAAGCTGATCCAGCGGAACGTAGCGCACCTTTTCCACGCGGGTCACGGCTACGGTATCCATTGCCGTTTTATAGGAAGACCCGCCCTGGTTCCGGTTGCCGGAAGCGACAAGCCGCTCCACCAGGTCTATGCGTTTGAAGGTATCACGCTCTTCCTTATACAGGTTACCGTTGTTATCCCTCACGATCTTTTTGCTGTTCAGCGCCAGCGGCAATTGCTTTACGCCCGTATTGCCGGATGCATAGTTTTTGTTGCCGGCTGCCGGCTGCATTATTTCGCCCGCGATCGCCGGTTCTGCATTCTTTGCATTGGCCGCGCTGCGTCCCGGTTTGATCTGTTCGATCACCCGCTGCTCTTCCATTACCTCTCCCGTATTTCCTGCAGTGTGCACCTCTGTTTTGCGCTGGGCTCCATTGTTAGTGGCCATAGCAGCATGTTGTTGTGGCCGGCCGGTCGATGTCTCATGCGCTGCAGCGCTGGCCGGGTTTCCGAGGCCGGCGGCATTTGTTTTTTGTTGTGGGCCGCCGGTTCTGTTTACAGCGGCTGTTGCGGCATGTGCATTACCTGTATGCGTTGTGGCGAGCTCCGGAGCAGCGGTCCCGCTTCCGGAACGGGTGTTACGGGTACGGTCTCTGTTTGGCGCTATGCCGGCTGCCGTTGTCTGGCTGTCGGATGGTCCATTATTCCCATTGCCGTTGTTCCTGCTGCCATCGGCGCTCAGGCGGGGCCTTGCGTCGCTGCCAGCGGCGGGTACCCCAACAGTATGCCTGGCAGCGGTAAGTGACGCAGCCGGTGTTTTGGAAGATTCGTTCAGCTTGTAATAAGTAGCGCCACCACCTGCAGCCAGCATCACGGCCAGAACAGGGATGAGGAATCGACGGAAAGATCTGCCGGCAGATACAACAGTACCCAATGGCATTTCCTTGTCCAGAAGCTCCTTCATGTGCAGCCAGGAGCCCGGGCGTTCCGGTTCCTCAGCATTCCGCAGCTTTTTAAACAAATCGTCAATATGGATGAAATCTTTCTGGTTATCCATACCGTGTTATTTTTTTAAATGTAAGTTCAGTTTTTCCACTTTTTCCTTGAGCATGCGCCGGGCTTCCGAAACGTGCCATTTTGATGTTCCTTCACTGATGCCCAATGCTTTAGCAATTTGCTTATGCGGGAGATCGTCCAACACAAACATATTGAATACCGTTCGCGTAGCTTCCGGTAGTTCATGGATCAGGTTGATCAGGTCGTTATAATAAAGCCTTCCGGCATGGTCTTTATGAACAAATTCATCTTTTTCGATCAGCAGTACATTCTCTTTATACTTGGTATTGGACGAAGCATAGTCGGCAACAGCATGGAAGACGATCCGCCGCAGCCAACCTTCAAACGAACCTTTAAAAGAATAAGATTCAATCTTCTGAAATGCCCTCAGAAATCCGTTGTTCAATATCTCTTCCGCCTGCATCTGTTCGGGAAAATAGCGACGCACCATGCTCATCATCCGTGGATAGAAGAGATGGTACAGCTTCGCCTGAGCTCCCCGCTCATTACGGGCACACCCGTAGATAAGCTCCTGGAGTTCATCGGTTTTTACAGATACGTTATTATATACCAATGCTACGGACAATATTTAACAGGTTTTTTATTAGTCCTTGGCTTTTAAGACCGTTCACCGGCAGAAAAAGTTGGGTCGGGGCGCGACAATATAATGGCTGTCGACACCTCTAATTTAACGCAAATATTGCAATGGACAACAAATCATTGCAATATTTCGTCAATCGTTTTCTGGGCCAGCGGATGATAGTTGGGCCTGGCTTTGTTGTAAATATCCCGTGCCATGACAAGGCCTTCGGGGGTCGCCTTCATGGCCTTATACAAGGGCTCCAGGAATTTCTGGCGCCCGGTTACGTAAAGGAATTGTTTCATGGCCGGGTAAGCGGGCTCATAATGGTTGCGGATCGCCTGCAAGAACCAGAGATCGGCGAGCTCGCTATTGCCGGTTTGCGTGAGGTGAAAAGCCTGATCGAGGTCCTTCATCTTTTCTACCGGCATTCCATTGGGCAAATGACGTAAAAAGTGCATCCATTCATAGGTGCTCCACCCCGCGGTGTCCAGCTTCGCAGCCGGCGTACCGGCGGCGAAAGCCGCGCTTTGGGCCTCTGCTTTTTTAAACCGCAGGTCGCCGGCATGCGGACAATTGGCAGGTATACCGGGCCCGTATACCCAGGCGTCGATATTGATCTTTTTCTTCCAGTCGGGATGCTGGTTCAGCAAATGCTCGTCCAGGTAGGCCAGGAATTGTTCCGTTTCGATCGTCTTGAATGCATGGCTGTCGAAATAACCCCGCAGGAAACGGTCCATATTGTCGCGACCTACTGTTTGCTCCACCAGGTACAGGAACGCAGCGCCTTTTTCATAGGCGATATCGGTAAGACCTATATCCGGATCGCGGCCCTTAAGGTCGAGCTTCAGCCAGGTATCCTTGCTTTGCGCACCCAGTTCGTCTACAGCCGCCTTCATATCCTGGAAACCCAATTCCCATAGCATATCGACATAATCCTTGCCGTAAGTGGCTTCGGTGATCCTTCTTTCAAAATACACGGTAAACCCTTCGTTGAGCCAGAAATCGTTCCAGGTAGCGTTGGTCACTAGGTTGCCGCTCCAGCTGTGTGCCAGCTCATGCGCAATGAGGTTGACCAGCGACTTGTCGCCGGCCAGTATGGTAGGCGTGCAGAAGGTCAGCCGTGGGTTTTCCATGCCGCCTATAGGAAAGCCGGAAGGCAGCACCAACACATCGTAGCGCCCCCAGCGGTAGGGTCCGTAAAGCTTCTCAGCTGTATGCACCATTGTGCCGATGTCCTCGAGCTCTTTGTGCCCTTTGGGTAGCAAGACAGTCTCGGCATAGACGCCGGTGCGGCTATCTACGGCAGAAAAGCCGATATCGCCCACGGCCAGTGCCATCAGGTAGGCCGGCACGGGTTGTTCCATTTTAAAATGGTAATTACCATCGACCGATCGTTGCTGCGGATTTTCGGCGCTCATCAATGCCATCAGGCCAGCCGGCACCTTTACCCTGGCATCGTAGGTATAGCGTATACCGGGACCATCCTGGCAGGGTATCCAGCTGCGGGCGTAGATCGACTCGCTCTGTGTATAAAGGAAAGGCTGTTTCTTGCCAAAAGTCTGCGCCGGGTCAAGCCACTGTAAGGCTGTCGGGTGCGTACCGGTACTGTAATAGATTGTCAGCGCCTTATTCGTGCTCTTTACAGGAATACGCAATGCGCTACCCAACACAGTATCTTTGGCTTCCAGCACAAAAGAGGCTTTGCTGCCATCATCGAGGAGCACACTGTCGATCGTAAGGTCCCAGGTATCGAATACAATGCTGCTGCTGCTTTTGAGAAACTGAAAATCCCAGTGAGCACTTCCTTTGATCTTTTTTTGGTTAAAATCGACGGCAATATCGAGGCCCAGGTGCGTCACCTTTACACTGTCGGCATTGGAAAGAGTGTGCCAGTCTTTCTCGATGGTCGCGGCAGCCGGCGCCTGCTGCGCTGCTTTTGAATCCCCGGTACCGGATTGACAGGAAGCCAGCAGGCACAAGGCCGCCAGCGGAAGCATGAATACATGTTTGTTCATTGAATATCGCGGCGCCTGCTAAAAGCGCTTGCTGCAAATATAACGGTATCATGCGGTATACCCGCTTCGCCGCATAGTATACCTCACTGAAGGAAAGTGATCAACGCTTCCCTGTTACCGGCTGCAGTGGCCAGTATTTCCTGCACCAGTTCAAAATATTCAACCAGGTAATCATCAGTGCCTTCTTCCTGCCAGGCATTGCCGGGATAAACGCCGGCCGCCGTCATCGCGGCAGCATCGAAGCGGGTCTTCAACACAGCAGGGTCTATATCTTTCAGCGCTTCATAAAGCGCCTGCACCTGGCCGGCATCCAGGTAATGCGCGGGTCCCGTGCCCAGGTTTTGATCTTTATCGATCAGCTGCCCGCTGAATATGAGCCGGGCCAGCGGATGGCCCGAAGAGGAATTTTGCCCCGTAAGCAGGTAAATGATCCCGTCCCATGATTTGTCGATGTCGTAGCGGCGTCCATCTTCATCGGTGGCATGTATTCGCGCTGCCAGTTGCGCGCTGTCGGCCAGGTAAGTGTCCAGTTCCCCGGCGCTTACTCTTAAAAAATGGGCGGTCATGCCGTCGTTCATTGTTGTTTGTTTTGGTCAACCGGTGGCAAAGTTACGGGTTGCCGGCATGCGGGAATGAAGTGATCAACGTCACAGTGCATGTGTACGTCAAGCGTGCCTCTATCCAAATAAAAATACCCCGCAACAGCGCTGCGGGGTATTTACGGAGTATCCGGCCGGCCTTGGGACACAGCCCGGCTCAGTATTTATTTTTTCTTCGCCTTGAAGGTGCCATTGGGCTGGATGATCTTTACCGCGGTAATGGCGCCGTTGTCGCCGGGTTCAAACTGAACGCTGTAGCCAGTGATCTGCTTCAAAGAGAAAGTATGGTTGCCCGTAGGAATGGTTTCATAATCGGGCTGTCCCGGCACAGCTACATAAAGGACATCTCCTTTGGTATACACCTTGATAAGGACACCCGACAGCTCATAATTGCCTGTGTATGGGGTGAGCTCGTTTGCCGTTACCGCTTTGGCCGCAGGCCTGTATAGAAATTCGATTGGCTTCACGCCGCCTTCGAAAGGGGCTTCCAGCGAAGCTATTTTACCATCATCGTCATAGTGAAAGATGATGCGAACCCCTTTATCCGCCGTATCGACAACGCCTTGCGTATGATCTACCCATCTGAGCGTAAATATATCGTAGGCATAGTGTTGCAGGCAAAAGCGCTCTGGCCCCGCTGTTCCCCATAAGGTATCCTGCGACAGGGCGATAGTCATATCCCCCGCCTCCGGACTGTTGTATATGCCTTCGTAGTCCCGGAGCGGATGGGAAGGTCCGGCATTGGGCCTTTCTTCATTCACTACAGCCTGCTCTGCTTCTTTTTGCTGCTTCGCTGCCTTCTCCACCATCGCCTTCCTTTCTTTACTCCAGTCCACATATTGCAGCTTCAGAAGCTTGTCAGCGATCAGGTTACGGGCAAGTACAGGCAAAGGCGAGTTGTTTTGATTGCTGAGAATAACGATGCCGACACTATCGTTGGGAAAGAAGGAAATGTTGGCCGAAAATCCGTCGATATTGCCACCATGATCCACACGGTAATGGCCACGATAAGAGTTGAGAAACCAGCCCAGGCCATAGCTGCCGCCATGCAGATCGGGATGTTCCTTGCCGGGCGCACCGTCGCCCATAGCCATTTGCGCCGAGATGGCGTCGGAGACATAAAAGGGCGGCAGCACTTCTTTACCTTTATACTGTCCGCCGTTGATCCACATCATTACCCAATGTGCCATTTCCATCGCGCTGCTGTTGATACTGCCCGCAGGGCCCATACCAGCGATATCGTAGTATCCCATTTTCCTGATCACGCCGTCTTTACCCACCTTATATCCCAGCGAAGCATCGGGATCCTGTTGCAGGGTTTGGATCGAGAGACCGGACCGGGTCATTTCCAGGGGAGCGAAGAATTTTTCACGGATATTATCTTCCCAACTGCGACCGGTAAGCTTTTCCACCAGCACGCCCTGCCCCAGGAACATAAAGTTGTTGTATTGCCACTTTTCCCGGATAGCAGCAGTAGGTTCCATATACCGTACGCGGTACAGCATGCTATCCCGGGCCCTGGTGTTGAAGAAGTACCAGGAGTAATCGTGGCGGGAAAGACCCGTGCGATGACACATCATATCCCGTATCGTAATATTGGCATCCATATTGTCGTTGTAAAAATGCAGGTCGGGCAGGTAATCCCTGATCTTATTGTCGAGCTGTACCTTCCCGTCTTTTTGCAGCAAGCCTACCAGGCCGCAGGTAAAGGCCTTGGTAGAGGAACCTATTGCAAAAAGCGTATTGGGTGTTACCGGCTTTTTGCCTTCATAGTCGCGATAACCGAATCCCCTGCTATAGATCACCTTATTTTTTTCGACCACAGCAACGGCAAAGCCGGCTGCATGCCAGTCGTCCAGCAGCTTTGACAGGGATGTCTCGATGCCGGCAAGACGTTTGTCAGAGGATTGCGTTTCCTGTGCCCAGGTCGTGCATACCAGGCAAAGACCCAACAATAGCGCGTAGTACTTTTTCATTTTTATCTTTTAAAATAAAGTGACTATCCGGATATAGGAAACAGAATACAATTTGCTTCTAAATAACGGTTGCTGAGCTCGTCGAAGCACCATCTTTGTCCTTTCGACAAGCTCAAGGACCGGCTTTGTTTCCTATATACGGATACTCAGATAAAATAAATAACCGAGGCACAAATGTAGGAGAAACCTTTACGATGTAATCCGGTTTCGTATAAAAGAATTGACCGGATATCTCCGGTACGATTAACATACCGCTATCGCCTTCTTGTTATATTTGTCCTTAAAAAAAATGGTGCAAAAGGTAGAAGTACTTACCGGGACCTATATCAGGTCGTTAATGATCCTGCATCTTGCCCTGGTCTCCGGGCAGGTAATTTTTGTCCTGGTCTCCCTGTTCCTCAATATAACCCATGCCATGGCACCCATTTCCTTTTCGCCTGAGGTTCGCGGGAGCTTACTGTATATCGCTCCGGCAATAGCAGCAGGTGGTGTTGCTGCCGGCTGGTTCCTGTTTAAACAAAGGATAACAAATCTGAAGCTGTTGCCGCCCTCAACCGAAAAGTATGCCGGTTACCGCAGCGCATCTCTCCTGCGGTATGCCGCCATGGAAGCACCGTCTCTCGTGGCCACTATGTTGTTCCTGCTGAGCGGGAACTATTATTACCTCATTATCGCCGGTGCGGTTATTCTTACTTTTATCATCGTGCGGCCTTCAGCGGCAATGCTGATCAGGCATCTGCAACCTTCGTTCGAGGAGCAGATGGCGCTGGAACAGCCAGATGCGGTCTTGTATGAAGATGACAGGGTCTTGGGATAAAGCAAAAAAAGAAGCGTACGGTTTTCCCATACGCTCCTGTATTAAAATTGTCTGACCATCCGGATATAGGAAACAAAGGCGGTTCTTGAGCTTGTCGAAAGGACAAAGATGATGCTTCGACGAGCTCAGCAACCGTTATTTAGAAGCAAATTGTATTCTGTTTCCTTTATCCGGATAGTCAATAAAAACTGCTTTTGGCTAGGCTTCCAGGTCGGGTACCTCATCCAGCTTGTTTGCCGTTCTGAACTCATCCGTTTCAACAGTAAAAGAGCCTGCCAGACTAGTAACCAGGTCCTGGTTCTCGCTGATATGTTCAAATATCTTCATCAGCTTTTCTTCCAGGCCTTTATTGTTGAGGTTAATGTTGTCGGCCTCGATCTGCGAGATCTTTTTTAGCACGGCAGTCTGGCTGTTGGCCAGGTCTTCCAGCTCCCGCCCTATTTTCTCCATCATTCTCAGTTTTTCCAGTGGCTGCATAAGCGTTGTTTTGTTTGTTTAAAAACATTATTTATGCGAATAAGTTCCCGCCGGAGCATGCTTTTAACAATTTCCTGCCGGTTACTTATAGTTCATAGGCCAGGTATTCCTTCGCATGCTTCAGATAGTAGACAAAGACCCTATCGCCTTCCCTGAAGATGCGGTAAGGATCGGGAACAAAGCTTTTGATGTCTTCGGAAGAAAGCCAGTAGATATTGATACCGGATGGCGTATCGAATACTTTGGTGATCTTTACCTGTTCTTTTACGATATAACCCAATCTATAATCTTTGTAATAGTGAAGCTTGACCTGCCTGAGTTTATTTAGGATGTAGAGATAGGCAAAACCCAAAGGCAGGAGGAAAAATAAGATGTGGTAAGCGGACCGGTGAATAGCTATATATACACCCATAAATGCGATCAGAAAAGTAAAAGCAGAAAGTAAACCGACACCCTTCCTCAGAGGCCTCAGATAAGCGAGCCTCAATTGATCTTTATAATCTTCTTCCATCGGTATCAGGTTAATGTCCTCCATGCTTCATCAAAGATAAAGGTATCATGGAAAAAGCCGGCATTAGTACTAAGGCAAACATTTTTATGATAGGTCTGGATTAGATTTCACACGCCACCGGAATAGAACAGGCAGTTTACATTTTGGATATGCGCCTTTGTGCCGTATAGAGAAGAATGCCTGCCCTCTTGCGAAGGCAGGCATTGACAGTTATAGAACAGGCTTGGAACTAGTCTTCGCTTGATTCTGCTTTAGGCTCTTCTTTGGGCCGGCGTTCGGGGCGATCACGACGCTCACCGTCGCGGCGTTCGGGACGCTCACGGCGTTCGCCTCTTTCGCCTCTCTCCCCTCTTTCGGGGCGCTCAGGCTGCTCTACGTAACCTTCGGGCTTTTCCATCAGCACCTTGCGGCTCAGGCGGAATTTACCGGTCTTGGGATCGAGGCCTACCAGTTTGATCTTGATCTTGTCGCCTTCGTTCAGCACGCCGTCGAGGTTATCAAGACGTTTCCAGCTTACTTCGGAGATATGCAGCAGGCCTTGCTTGCCCGGCATGAACTCTACGAAGGCGCCGTAAGGCATTACGGATTTCACTACGGAATCGTAAGTCTCGCCGATCTCGGGTACCGCAACGATGCCTTTGATCCAGGAAAGTGCCTTGGCCAGGTTTTCGCCATTGTTGGAGAAGATCTTCACCACGCCGGTTTCGCCTACTTCTTCGATATTAATCTCGGTATCCGTTTCGCGCTGGATCTCCTGGATGATCTTACCACCTGGTCCGATCACGGCGCCGATGTACTCGCGGTCGATGATGATCTGCTCGATGCGTGGCGCCTGCGGTTTCAGGTCGGCACGACGCTCGGGGATGCAGACATACATTGCGTCAAGGATGTGCAGCCGTCCGCGACGGGCTTGCTCCAGAGCGCTCCGCATAACATCCATGCTAAGGCCGTCTACTTTAATATCCATCTGGATACCGCATATGCCATCGCGGGTACCGGTTACTTTAAAGTCCATATCGCCCAGGTGATCTTCATCGCCCAGGATATCGGTAAGCACTGCCCATTTGCCATCGCCGGCGCGACTGATCAGGCCCATGGCCACACCGCCTACGTGCTTGGGATAAAGCACGCCTGCATCCATAAGCGCCAGGGAACCGGCACATACGGTAGCCATAGAAGAAGAACCGTTGGATTCCAGGATATCGGATACGATACGCACCGTGTATGGATAGCCCTCGGGCATCATCATTTCCAGGGAACGCTTGGCCAGGTTACCGTGACCTACTTCACGACGGCTGGGACCACGCTGTGGTTTCACTTCGCCGGTAGAGAACGGCGGGAAATTATAGTGCAGGTAAAAAGTCCTGTAAACTGAAGTACCGGCGGTTTCTACCAGCATCTCGTCGTCTTTGGTACCTAAGGTAACGGTAGACAAGGCCTGTGTTTCACCGCGGGTAAATAAGGCAGCGCCGTGGGGAGAAGGCAGGTAATCCACCTCCATTTCCAACGGACGCACTTCATCCAGGCGACGGCCATCCAGGCGACGGCCTTCATCCAGGATCATATTGCGTACGGTATAGAACATCAGGTCTTCGTACACACGTTTGGCCAGGGCCAGGTCCTCATCAGGCGTATCTTCGGGGAAAGAAGCCATCAATTCTTCTTTCACCACTTTATAGGCATTGCTGCGCTCGTGCTTACCGGTACCGCCACGGGAAATTTCCAGTACACGGGCGCCGGCGAAAGCCTCTACTTTATTTTTTATTTCCTCATTCTCATAAGGAGCGGCAACTTCTCTTTTGGCGGTCACGCCTACTTTGGCGCGCAACTCTTCCTGAGCTTTCACCTGTACACGTATCGCTTCATGGGCTTTCTCAATGGCGATGATCATATCTTCTTCCTGGCACTCTTTCGCCTCGCCTTCCACCATCATAATATTCTTGTCGGTAGCGGCGATGATGAAGTCCATATCGGAGGATTTCATCTGCGTAGTGGTAGGATTAATTACATATTCGCCATTGATACGGCTTACACGCACTTCGGAAATAATTTCCTGGATAGGAATATCAGAAACCGCCAAGGCTGCAGAAGCAGCCAGACAGGCCAGCGCATCGGGCTGTACCTCAGGATCGTTGGAGATGAGGTTAACAATAACCTGTACCTCGCAGAAATAATTTTCCGGGAACAGGGGACGCAATGCCCGGTCGATCAGACGGGAGATCAATACTTCGTAATCGCTGATGCGGCCTTCACGTTTGAAGAAAGAGCCGGGAATGCGGCCCGCAGAAGCGAATTTTTCCTGGTAATCGACAGTCAGGGGAAAGAAAGACTGTCCTGGTTTGGGCTCGGTAGCCGCGACTACTGTTGCCAGCAGAATGGCGTTGCCGCAACGCACGGTTACGGAACCATCGGCCTGACGGGCGAGCTTGCCCGTTTCGATTGTAACTTCACGTCCATCGTCCAGCTTGAACGATACGGAAATTGGTTTCAGCATCATAATTTGCTATTTATTTTGTCATCTGGGGCCTTGTTTCAGCGTTTTGTCCTTTTGCCCCGGGTATAAAAGGACGGTATTTGTATTGAATGCTTAATTAAATTTTTCACAACCTGTTCTGTGCCCTGTATCTTCTGATCAGCAGAACCAGAAAGCCCGCGTTCATTATCAGCAGCACGCTGCACAGGATCACCAGGAGCTTGTTGCCATCTCTGGTTGCCCATACCAGGCAAACGATCAGCGCGATCATGGCTATGACACGCCAAATCAGCATTCCGTATTTTTTGATCATGGGCTATATCATTTGCTGCGATCACCGGCGCCGGCCAGGTCTGCGCCCGGCTTCACTATAATTGTCGTCAGTGGTGTGCCGTTCTTATAATAGTAAGCATAGCTTACCTGGATCTTGTTTTTCCTGTAAAACTGCATCTCTGCCATGGTATCGGCATAGTCGGTCAGCTCTTTTTTTACCTTGTGGTAAAAGCTCGCCGGATCCACATCGCCTTTGGCCACATGTACCAGCGTATAGCTGAACTTTATGCTTTTGCCTTTCGCCGATACACTGTCCATGCGCACACCATCGGCTACTTCCCTGGGTCCCTTTTTATTGAGCTGTTCGGCTTCTTTGCGGAGCTGCAGGCTCACCATATCATCCAGGGCCGACTGACAGCCGGATAAGAACACTAGCATCAACAGGAAGGCCAATAGTCTCATAATCCAAACAAAGCGAAACAGGTTAAGCTTATTTATACAAGCCGGCTATAAACGCAAAAAACTATTCCCAACGCTGTTTCGGTTGGGAATAGTGATATGGAGAACCATAGTATAATTATTTACGCAGGCCTAATTTGGCGATCAGCTCACGGTAGCCTTGCAGGTTGGTGCGGCTCAGGTAAGTGAGCAGACGTTTACGCTGTCCTACCATTTTAATCAGGCTCAGGTTGGAAGAATGGTCTTTCTTGTTACCGTTCTTCACGTGTGCTGAAATATGCAGGATGCGCTCGGTTAGCAGAGCGATCTGAGCTTCTACAGAACCTGTATTTTTTTCAGATCCACCGTAAGTTTTGAAAATATTTGCCTTTTTAGCGTCGATGGTTGCGTTAGCCATTTTTAATGAATTGTATTTTTATTGTACCTCACAAAATCGGAGCGCAAAGGTAAGGTATTTATTTTAATTTCCAATTCTGCTTGCATAAAAGTTTGTCGTATGCGCTTTGCTTTTATCGGAAAGCTTCAGATCAAGGTTAAATGCCGGCCGGCTGCCCATATTCATATTTAGAAAAATACCTGTATAAAATCCTGACATTTTACTATCTGTAAAACACACATTGTAGCCTATATAAGCCGAGGCCCAACCGAATACTGATAATCCTGCTGCCGGAGTTAAGTTCAGGTAAGGGTGCACATAGCTAATATCCACCTTACCCGCCAGACAATAAACCTGTAGCTCATATCCTATTTTGGGACCGAAACGAACTTTATTATGTTCATTAAACAAGGCTACCAGTGTCGCAGATGGTCCGCTTGAAGCGGTAAACCCGTCAGAGCAATGATAGTATCCTATTTCCAGGCTTTTTGATCCCAGTTCTGAGTTTACACTGGTGTAACCGGCCTTGATATTGGGCACGTACTCGTTTTTTTGGCCATAGGCATGCAGACTAATAAAAGCAGAAATCAAAGCAATCAGTTTATGCATACCAGGTATTTTTACCAAAAATTATCCTTTCGACAAGGCATTCAGCACATCATACTTTGTAATGATATGATAATCGCCGCTGTCGTCCTTGGCCAGCACGCCGCCGTTCTCCTTGTTGATATAGCTTGTAAGGCGCTCCAACGGCGTATCCATAGCCACCAGGGGAATGGGCGCTTCCATTGCAGCTTCTACGGTCTGCTCCTTTAAATTGATATCCTGCATCAGCTTTTTGAACAGTCCGTGCTGGGATACCGAGCCGGCAATAGCGCTGCCTTTCGTTACCGGGATCTGCTCGATATCGTACTGATGCATGAGGTCCATAGCCTTTTGTACGGTCTCACCTGCATCGATGGTCACCAGGCGGCGACGGCCAAGGCCACCGATCAGATCCTGTACGGTATTCACGTCCAGAAAACCACGATCCAGCATCCATTCATCGTTATAGACTTTACCCACATAGCGGCTGCCATGGTCGTGGAAGATCACCACCACCAGGTCATCTTTGGTCAGCTTGCTTTTCAGCTGCTTCAGGCCCGATAGTGCGGAGCCGGCAGAATAACCCACGAAAATGCCTTCTTCTTTAGCGATACGGCGGGCCATCACGGCGCCATCTTTATCGGTTACTTTTTCAAAATAATCGACGCAATCGCGGTCGTAGTTTTCCGGCACAAAATCTTCCCCGATACCCTCTGTAATATAAGGGTGCACCTCCTTCATATCGATCTCGCCGGTATTAAACCATTTGGTTAGCAGTGAACCATAGCTATCGATGGCCCATACCTGTATATTGGGGTTCTTTTCCTTAAGGTATTTGCCCGTACCGGTAATGGTACCGCCGGTACCGGTAGCTACCACCAGGTGCGTTATTTTGCCTTCGGTCTGCTCCCATATTTCGGGGCCTGTCTGCTCGTAGTGCGCCAGGCGGTTGGCCAGGTTGTCGTATTGGTTCACGTACCAGCTGTTGGGCACTTCGGTAGCCAGCCTCTTGGATACGGAATAATAGGATTTGGGATCTTCGGGCTCTACATTGGTGGGGCAAACGATTACCTCGGCGCCAAAAGCCTTCAGGATATCTACTTTCTCTTTGGATTGCTTATCGGTAGTGGTAAAGATGCAGCGGTAGCCTTTCTGAATAGCCGCCAGCGCCAGCCCCATACCAGTATTGCCCGAGGTACCTTCGATAATGGTGCCGCCGGGTTTGATCCGGCCGTCCCGCTCTGCTACTTCCAGCATTTTCAAAGCCATACGATCCTTGATGGAATTGCCCGGATTAAAGAACTCCACTTTGGCATATACCGGGCAAGGCAGATCAGCCACAGTCTTATGTAATTTGATCAATGGTGTATTCCCGATCGTATCCAGGATATTGTCGTAAACTTTTTTATCGGCGGTCATAAAACAGGATGGTAAAATTTGAGTCGCAAAGGTACAAAAATTACCAGGCATGCGGCAACAAGACATTGCCCGCATGCTCCCGAGCCACGCGGAACGCCCGAAATTGAATATCATTGCGTAATTTGCAGCCCTGTTGCCGGGAAGTTCCGGCGGTTTATTCTTATGTATTTGTGATTATGGAAAAACCCATTATCGGTATTACCACCGGCGACCTGAACGGTGTGGGCCTGGAGTTGATCATCAAGATCTTTTCCGATAACCGCATGCTGGACCTCTGCACCCCCGTTATTTTTGCTTCCAATAAAGCCATTAACTTTTACCGGAAGCTGGTGCCCACCGATCATCAGTTCAATTTTGCCAGCACCAAAAGCTTCGACGAGCTCAATCCCAAGCAGGTCAATGTGTTTAACTGCTGGGAAGAAGAGGTGGCCATAGCGCCGGGCGAGCTTACACCCGAAGGCGGCAAATATGCCGTGCGCTCCCTGCTGGTAGCGGCCCAATGCCTGAAGGATGGGCAGATAGACGCTATCGTTACAGCCCCCATTCATAAAAAAAACACCCAGGTCCCCGACTTCAACTATACGGGACATACCCCTTTCTTTAAAGAAAAGTTTGAAGCAAAAGATGTGGTGATGCTGCTCTACAATGGCGATTTCCGCGTAGGGCTCATCACCGAGCATATTCCCGTGGCCGAAGTAGCCAAAACTCTGACCACCGAGCTCATCATCCGTAAGGCACAGATACTGAAAGAGGCCCTGATAAAGGATTTCGGCATCGCCAAACCGAAGATCGCCTTCCTGGGGCTCAATCCCCACGCCGGCGACGATGGTCTCATCGGTACCGAAGAGCAGACCGTGATCAAGCCGGCGATCGACAGCCTGATGAATAGCGGTATGCTGGCCTTTGGTCCCTACAGCGCCGACGGGTTCTTTGCTCATCACCATTATAAGCAGTTCGATGCTGTGATCGCCATGTACCACGACCAGGGGCTTATTCCCTTCAAGTCGCTGAATAATGGCGAAGGCGTTAACTATACTTGCGGCCTGTCCGTAGTAAGGACATCGCCCGATCACGGCACCGCTTTTGACATTGCCGGTAAGAACCTGGCCTCACCCGATTCGATGCGGGAGGCTATTTACCAGGCTATCGATATACTTAAACAAAGAGCATCGTACGCTACTTATACGGCCAATCCCCTGCAAAGGCAAAGGCTGGCCAAAGAGCGCTAGTAATAAGATATGGAGATCCACAATGCCACTTACCTGGTCAGCAGCGCCAAAGTATCGCAATGCCCCCAGCCCGACAAGCCCGAATATGCTTTTATCGGGCGCTCCAACGTGGGCAAGTCGTCGCTGATCAATATGCTGACCAATAACGCCAAGCTGGCCAAGGTGTCGAAGACGCCCGGCAAGACCACACTGATCAACCATTTTCTGATCAATGGCGAACGTAATGCCGATACACCCTGGTACCTGGTCGATCTGCCCGGCTACGGCTTTGCCAAGCGTTCACAGTCACAGAGAGCGGCCTGGCAAAAAATGCTCGCCGATTATTTCCAGCAAAGGACCAATCTGCAAACCGTATTTGTGCTGATCGACAGCCGGCTGACACCTCAGAAGCTCGACCTCGAATTCCTGGCCCAGCTGGGCGAATGGGGCATCCCGTTCAATATTGCGTTTACCAAAGCCGATAAGAATACCCAGGCCGAGACGGCCCGTAATGTCAAGGCTTTTGTGAACCGCATGAAGGAAGAATGGGAATACATTCCCCGCACCTTCGTTACTTCGACAACAAAATTTATGGGGCGTAAAGATATGCTGGGCTATATTGAAGAATTGAATGCCGATTTCGATCCCAACGAGATCGCAGGTCCGCAGCCCTCATGATCATATTGTGTAAAACACTGCGATAGTTGTAGAGACATTGCATGCAACGTCTCTACAACTATGCCGGGTACAAAACGGCCGGTAAGGCCCGGTGTACCGGCCTCCACATTTCCGGCACGTCATGAATATCTGTAAAAAATTAAAAATCCACCTGCAGGTTCAAGCTCTCCCGCAATAAGCGCAGCGCAGGGTTTTGCGCCGCCATCATTTCATAAACCTCCAGCTTGGTCAGCACCCTTTCTTTAGGTTCTTCCTTCCTGGCCGAAGCATCCAGCTGTACCATCACCCTCAGATCGGAGATACGCGTCTTCTGCTTTCCGAAATCCATAAAGGTCTCCCGCTGGTTCTGGGCGTAGATCGCATTGATCTCCGACACGCATACCAACCGGAGTTCGCTGGCCGAGATGAAATTAATGCTCATCATATCGAGCTGAGCAGCAAGAGGGATTTGTTTCAACTCGTGACGGACATGGTTACGGAAGTCCTGGAATAGTTCTATCGCGCGTTCCTGGTTCAGCTCGACCTGTTCACCCAATGCTTCCTGCTGCTGTTCGCTCTCCTGCTGTATCTGCTGCAGAATGCCCATCCCCAGCTTGGGCCGTTTGGACTGCAAGGTAGGTGGCGGTATGGCGGCCGTCTTCTGTGCTGGGGGAGGAGGCATTCTTATTGCCTCCGGGGCAGGAGCAGGGGGCGGGGTATACGTGTTATGAGCCGGTGGCGCCTGCGCTATAGGCGGTGGTACTGCCATAGCCTGCGCAGGCGCAGGGGCCTGGTATATAGGCGGCGGCGCTGCAGACGCGGGGGGCGACATGGGAACCGGCGCAACTTGTTGTGCCAATGCCGGTGTGTCCACAGGCGGTACCGGAGCCGTTACCGGCTGCTCATCAGGTTTTTTTTTTAGATCGGAACCATTCAGTTCCGCCGTATCAAGCACATCGTTCAGGTAGCATAGCCGTATGAGGCAAAGCTCCAGGTGCAACCGTTTGTTGAGCGCTGTGCGAAAGCCCAACTCAGCTTCATTAAGCAGGCTGAGGCCCGAAAGGATATAGCCGGAGGGGATCATCTGCGCTTTTTCGAAGTAGAGGCGGCGATGATCTTCCGGTACATCCAGCAGCTGGGCCATCCGCACATCTTTGCTCAGCAGCAGGTTGCGGAAATGCTCGGCAAAGCCATTAAGGATCACGTCGCCTTCGAAACCACGCTGGAGGATATTGTCCAGCAGCAGCAGGGCCCCGCCAACGTCTTTACTCAGCAGGATATCACCCAGCTTAAAGTAGACATCGGCATCCAGGATATTGAGGTGCTCAACCGTTTGCGCATAGGTCAGCTGGCCATTGGTAAAGCCGGCAATGCGGTCCATCATGGACAGCGCATCGCGCATACAGCCTTCGCTCTTCTGGGCGATAATGTGCAGGGCGTTATTTTGCGCAACCACATTTTCTTTGGCGCAGATGCCGGCCAGGTGCCCTACGATATCTTCGGTCTGTATCCGCTTGAAATCGAATATCTGGCAACGGGAAAGTATGGTAGGTAATATCTTGTGCTTTTCGGTGGTGGCCAGGATAAAGATCGCATAGGGAGGCGGCTCTTCCAGCGTCTTCAGAAAAGCGTTGAAGGCCGCGGTGCTGAGCATGTGCACCTCATCGATAATGTAGATCTTGTATTTGCCGTGCTGTGGGGCATAGCGCACCTGCTCGGTAAGCGAGCGTATATCGTCGACCGAGTTGTTGCTCGCGGCATCCAACTCGAAGATATTGAAAGAAGTATTGTCCTGGAAAGAAAGACAGG
Organism: Taibaiella koreensis; assembly: GCF_003545715.1. Taxonomy (GTDB): domain Bacteria; phylum Bacteroidota; class Bacteroidia; order Chitinophagales; family Chitinophagaceae; genus Taibaiella; species Taibaiella koreensis. The sequence goes on along the minus strand of NZ_QVNU01000003.1, from coordinate 718,862 downwards.
TGCTGCATTCGCCGCAGGCTTCCATATCCGGGGTTGGATTCTCGCAATTGATGGTGCGGGCCAGGATACGGGCGCAGGTAGTCTTTCCCACCCCGCGCGGCCCGCAGAACAGGTAGGCATGGGCCAGGTGCTGGGTGCGGATGGCGTTTTTAAGCGTGGTGGTAATGTGTTGCTGTCCCACTACCGTATCGAAGGTCTGGGGGCGGTACTTACGCGCTGACACAATATACTGTTCCGACATGGCTGCAAGTTCTGCAATTTGGGGCAGATGGCAAAACGAATCGATCTGGCCCCCTGTTTGAAAACTATTAGCCGATAAACATATCGTTTGAAAGATTTTCTTATACATTAAGAATAACTAAAAAAGTTATTAAAGCAGCTCAATAGAAATCAGGATTGTCTTAAGAGCGATCCGGGCTATGAGCACGCAATTAAACGCTCAAAAATTATCGGTAAACTCCGGCTGTGTCTATGTAAAATACCCCACGAGTAGGGGGTATTTTTGCTTTCCTGCTCTTCCACATGAAATTGGTAGCTTTGTTTTAATGAGCGACAACTACACTCCGACGACCGGCGCCAAGATCTTCCGCTCGATCTTCTGGTTTCTTTTCGTGATCCTAGCTGTTATCGTTGGGCTTTACCCCGTTTTGTATTTTTTCTCCAGCCTGCAGCAATCTTTTTTATCCCTCAAGGATCGGGCCCTGCTCACCAACCCGCTTTGGCATATCAGCTTTTATACGCATATCATCACCGGTGGCCTGGCCCTGCTTTGCGGCTGGGTTCAGTTTTCCGGTGCATGGCGCAGGAAATACCCGGCTTTCCACCGCGGCATGGGCTGGTTCTATACGCTGCTGGCCTTACCTGCAGCCGCGTCGGGAATCGGATTGGCGGGTGTGGCTACGGGTGGCGCCGTGAGCCGCTATGGATTTGCTCTCCTGGGTATATTTTGGCTTGCCGTTACTTATATGGCTTTATATTATGCGCAGAATAACCGAATTTTACGGCACCGCCAAATGGCCTTGTACAGCTATGCCGCCTGTTTTGCCGCGGTAACCCTGCGGTGCTGGCTGCAATTGTTCCTGCACCTGGCCATGGATTTTATCCTGGCCTACCGCATCGTAGCCTGGCTATGTTGGACACCCAACGTTGTGGTGGCTTTTGTATTAAACCGGAAAGCCAACAGCGCTTTCGCCCGTAAAAATGAAGCTGAAGACCTATGAAGTATGATTTCCGCATTCTTTTGCTGCTATGCCTTCTTTTCTCCTCCTGCAAGAAGGATCGCATAAAACCAACAGACACACAGCAACTTACGACTCATACAGAGGACGACCTCAACCACATACTGTTTCTTAATGATACCCTGGGCTTTATAGCCGGCGGGGAAAAATATTTTTCCTCGGTGCTGCTGCGTACCACCGATGGCGGTCTTAGCTGGCAGCCGTTTACCTTCACCGGCGACGACAGCAAAGCCGTATACGGACTGGCGACCAATGGCAGAAATGTGTACGGCGTAGGGTACAGCGGCAAAATATACGTCTACAACGATACGAGCACCGATTGGCGGCGCATTCAAAGCCCCAACCTGGAATGGCTTCAGCAAATCGTTTTTGCGGACGCCGACAACGGTTTTATTGTTTCGGGAGAGGGGTATCGCGCCGGTCGCTTGTACCGCATGGACCCTGCTGCGCATCTGACGCTTATCGACACTTTTGAATTCCAGCTGGAGGATATTCTGTTTGCCAATGGCCAAACCGGCTATACCTGTGGCTACGGCGCGGTGCTCAAAACGGCAAATGGCGGCAACTCCTGGGCGCTACAGGACATTCACGGCGATTTTTTCAGGAGCATCGCCTGCGTAGGACCCGACCAGGTGTGGGTCGTGGGCTATAACGGGACCATTGTTCATACAGCCGACGGGGGTGGTCACTGGGAAAAGCAGCGTAACGGCGACAATCCCCTCCTGAAAAAGTATCGCCTGAGGGCCGTATGTTTCAAAGACAGCCAGACAGGATATGCGGCAGGTGACAAAGGCTTGCTGCTGAAAACCACCGATGGCGGCAAACATTGGTCTGAATTTGAACGTTTTACAGAAAATGATATTAAATGTATGGCACTCAGACCCGATGGCAGCTTATGGCTGGCCGGGGCCGGTGGCATACTCTTTCATATTAAGGATTAGCACCCAAGTTTTTTAGCGGAAATGACGTCTTAATGGATACAGCCTATTGTTTGATTCGCATTAAATTCTGCCCTGGTAAACGAATACTGCCCCCGGTACCGTTATTAGCTGGAAGGCTGCCGTAGTATCGCCAACACAGCGGGCTGGTACAAGGATACGGAGCAATTCAGACAAAAACGATACCAGGAAGACAGCGAAGGAGGAACAGCACGGAAACAAGGAACAGCATTAAGACAGACATTGACGGAGTGATCCGCGACCCGAAAAACAGGACTATAGAACAGCGCAGAACTACATGCCGGAATATACTGAGCAGGATATTATAGAAGGCTGCAGGCGAAACGATCGTTCGCTTCAGGAACATCTGTACAAAAAATATTACAGCTTGTTCCTGAAATTGTGTGCCCGGTACGCAAAGGATATGCATGATGCGGAGCAATTGTTGCAAGACGGCTTTTTGAAGATATTCAACCACATGAACGATTACAGTGGCAAAGGCTCATTTGAAGGTTGGATGCGCCGGATCGTGGTCAATACCTGCCTGGACTATTTGAAGAGCAAGTACCTGAAGAATGCTATGCAGCTGCATTTTCCCAACGAGATCAGCGACTCGGCAACCTTCAGCATCAACAATAACGCGCTGGACAAAATAGCGATGAAAGACCTGCTGGGCATTATACAAACCCTGCCCCCTATGAGCCGGACCGTCTTCAATCTTTTTGTGTTTGAAGGATACAGCCATAAGGAGATCGGTAAAATACTGGAAATGAGCGAAGGCACTTCGCAATGGCATGTGAACAATGCCCGCAAGACCCTTCAACAAAAAATTAAAGCCAATCAGTTGACAGAAATAAAGCATTATGAGCAAAAATGAATTTGATGAATTGCTCTTAAAGAAACTTCGGGACGAAGAATTAGAGTATAACCCGGCACATTGGGACAGGCTGGCCCAATTGCTGTCGCCTACGCTTACCCCGCCTTCGGCCGGTAAACGTAAAAAGCAATGGCTGATCGCCACCGGTATTGCTGCAGCCATTTCCCTGGTGTTGGGAACGGTATTTACGATACAGTTGCCGGACAGCCCGGACGAAAAGCCCGCAATGCCATCGGTAGCACAGCAACAGCCCCGGCCGGCGACGGAGACTACAGCTCCGGAAACCAATACGGCAGCCCCGGCGATCAAGCCAGGATTGCCTGCCACCCCGGCTGCGGACAAACCGGCCAGGACCAATGACCGGAACCTGGCACAGGATGAGCACGAGGTGCTACCCGATCCCAATTTCCATTCACCCATACCTACGGTGCCTGTTCCCGATAACGATCCCAAGGTCAGGGAGCAGATCGCCGTTGCAAAAGAGCCAGAGACACCATCCCCTTTAAAAGAAAAGACAACAGGCAATCCGTTCCGCAACCCGGCGGTAAATACCAGCAAGGCTAAAGAAGAACCGACCTATACCTATCATGCCGACCCTGCCATAGCCATGAACGGCTTCTCCAAACGGGAAAGGAAAACCAGCATTTCCCTGGGCGGCGGCGTCAACTACGGCAACCTCAATACCGGTTATACCGCCGGGGTAAGTGTAAGGCATAAGATCGCCGGCAAGCTCTTTGTCGACGGTACGGTGGCAATGATGTACAACAACAACGCCAACAATGTAGTAGCTAATAACGGCCCTTCCATGGGAGATAACGGCAAAATGGCCGCCCGGCCTACCGCCTTCAACAATGAAACATCACTGGCTTCACCCGCGCTGAACCCGATACAGAAGCTTTACTACGTGCAGCTCAATCCTTCCATAGGCTACCAGGTAGAGAAGCATGTGGCACTGAGCTTCGGCGGCGACTTCCAGCGCATGCTGAACCAGAGCGACGAGATCGTGCAGCCCGAGAATATGGGTTCCAAGGTATTCCCGAATATGGATGTGGGCCTTACCGCCAAAAGCGAATTTTCCATTACACCCAATATACAGGCAGGCCTTATGTTCCGCGAAGGCATCAATAACCTGCTGCGCAACGATAATGCCAAATACGTCAACCGGCGCTATGTACAGGTACAATTCAAGTACAACATACCGGTGAACTGAGCAGGAGGAAAAGCGGTCTCCGGCCATAATGTTTGCAATACATCATCCGGCTTACCTTCCTCAATTATGCTTAGGCGCTTGCTTTCCGGGCAGGCGCCTTTTCTTTGACGCTTAGCCGTAAAGGTACCCTACCCCCTCCCGCGCATTTTTTCCGGGGCCGTGTATATCGCTTTATTATTATGTACTTTTGCAGCCGATTTTAAAACCTTTTTTAACAACTGATATGCAGACTACACTTAGCGAACAGGAAATTGTACGCAGAGAGAAACTTTCAAGGCTACAGGAAGCGGGCGTCGACGCCTACCCTGCAGCGCTCTACCCGGTATCCCACTACTCGGCCGATATCAAGGCCGGATTTACTGAAGAGCAAAAGGAAGCATTCAGCAAGGTATGCGTGGCCGGAAGAATTGTAAGCAACCTTGATAAAGGAAAAGTTTTTTTCATTAAGATACAGGACAGCAAAGGCATTATACAGCTTTACGTAAAACGGGATGACCTTTGTCCCGGCGAGGATAAATCTTTTTGGGATAACGTAGTGAAGCACGGGCTCGATCTCGGCGATTTTATCGGCGTTACGGGGTTCGTTTTCATCACTAAAACAGGCGAGACATCGATCCATGCCGAGACCCTCACCTTGCTGGCCAAGTCGCTGAAACCCTTACCTGTGGTAAAGCGCGACAACGAAGGCAATGTATTTGATGCGATCACCGACCCGGAGTTCCGTTACCGCCAGCGTTATGCCGATCTTATCGTGACCGAAGGAGTGAAAGAGACTTTTGTGAAGATCACGAAGATGAAAAATGCGATCCGTGAATTTCTGAACCACCATGGCGCGCTGGAAGTAGACACACCGGTGCTGCAAAGCATTCCCGGCGGTGCTGCTGCCAGGCCCTTTGTAACGCACCACAACGCGCTGGACATACCGCTGTACCTGCGCATTGCCAACGAGCTTTACCTGAAACGCCTTATCGTAGGCGGCTTCGACTGGGTATACGAGTTCAGCCGTAATTTCAGGAACGAGGGTATGGATCGCACTCATAACCCCGAGTTTACAGTATTGGAATTCTACGTGGCCTATAAAGATTATTACTGGATGATGGAGACCACGGAGCAAATGCTGGAAAAAGTGGCCTTTGCAACCAATGATACCGCCATCGTTAAAGTAGGCGACAAGGAGATCAATTTCAAAGCGCCTTATGCGCGCGTCAGCATCTATGACGCGATTAAGGAACATACCGGTTTCGACGTCAGCAATATGGATGAGGAAGGGCTCCGCGATGTTTGCCGGCAGCTTAATATATCTGTGGCGCCCAGCATGGGACGGGGCAAGCTTATCGATGAGCTTTTTGGTGAAAAATGTGAAGCACACTATATCCAGCCTACTTTCATTATTGACTACCCGGTAGAGATGAGTCCGCTGACCAAGAAGCACCGCAGCAAAGAAGGCCTGGTAGAGCGGTTTGAGCTGATGGTGAATGGCAAGGAAATTGCCAATGCCTACTCGGAGCTGAACGATCCCATCGACCAGCGTCAGCGCTTCGAAGACCAGCTGACCCTGATGGAACGCGGTGACGACGAAGCTATGTTCATCGATCACGATTTCCTGCGGGCACTGGAATACGGCATGCCGCCCACTGCGGGCATCGGCTTCGGTATCGACCGCCTGGCAATGCTGCTTACCGGACAACCTTCCATACAGGATGTATTGTTCTTTCCTCAGATGCGGCCGGAAAAAGTCATCGCTTAACCAGTATCAAACGAATACATGTCATCCATCAGACCCGTACTGCGCATCTTCGACATTGCCAAGGCGCTCGAATTTTATGTCGGCTGGCTGGGCTTTACCCTAGACTGGGAACACCGGTTTGAGCCCAACACGCCGGTGTACATGCAGGTCTCGATGGATGACCTTGTTTTTCACCTCAGCGAGCACTATGGCGACGCCTGTCCGGGTGCGAAGGTTTATATCGAATACAGCGGCGACCTTGCCGCTTACCAGCAACTGCTCCTCGATAAACAATACCGTTACTACAGTCCGGGGCTGGAAGACGCGCCCTGGGGTGGAAAAACGATGGAGCTCATCGATCCCTTCGGGAACAAACTATTGTTTGCCGCTCCGGAAAAATCATCCTAAACCCCGAACCCGTTTATGCTACGATCCTATATTTGCGTTCTCCTGTTGCTCTTCGCTTGTTCCGGCATCCCGGCGACAGCCCAGAACCAATACCAGCTCAAGGGCTTTATGGGCGTACAGGGTGGCGAGTCCTTTACCTACAAGCTCACGCTTAAGGATTCGGTCCGAAACCTGCTCAGCGGCTATGGCTATACATACCTGGACGAGCAGCATGACGTGAAAGCCTATGTAACCGCAGAAGTAGACATTTACCGGAAAACCGTGCTGCTGAAAGAGACCAGGATCGTCTACAACCATAATTTCAAAAGCAATGCGCTGATATGCCTGATAGAAGCGTTATTGGTCTATAACGACAAAGAAAAAACGCTCTCCGGCCCTTTGAATACCATGACAGCCGGGCAAGGCGCCGATTGCAGCCGTGGCAGCATTACGTTCACCATACCGGCGGAGATCGACCATATTTTCCATCCCGAAGCCACGACCGCTGCCGCAAAGGATACCGTTGTCGCAACAACCCGGCCGGCCGCTTCGCTCCCGAAGCCAAAGCCCAAAGTCATCTATGATACGGTGCGTAAGGCCCGGCCGGCACCTGTAGCAACAAATAGCAAGCCCGCCACACCCAAGCTTCCCGACAATATTACAGAGGGCAAAGACAAGACCCTCTACTGGCAATCCGACCTGGTAGTCCTGGACATATGGGACGGCAATAACGAGGACAATGACCGTGTCAGGATACTGTTCAACGGGACCGAGGTGCTGAAAGATCATGTACTCACCAAACAGAAGAAACGGATCGAATTACCCATCGGCGGCAATGAGCTGAACATCATCAGCATCACAGCGCTGAACGAAGGCGGTGATCCGCCCAATACCGCCAACCTGCTGCTGAGCGATGGCAGTACGCAATACGAAGTGATCGCCCATAATACCATAGGTAAAAGCGCGCTGATCAAGATCCGCAAAAAATAAACAGTGAACCTATAAATGTATAAAGACTGCCTCACAGAGAGACAGCCTTTACCTATACCCCATTCTGACCCTTTCTTCTGTATACGTGCTTTTATAAGCCGAACTTATAAATAACCCCTGCCGTCAAGGTGCTGAAAGCATCATTGTGCTGGTTGGCCGCCACAGTAGGGACGTATCCGTCAACTTCATCAGACAAGCACAAACCAGCCCGGAAATTGAGGTTCAGAAGGAGCAGATTCTTTTTTTGCCGGGCTATGGGGATATTGAGACCCAGCTCAAGTGGTATGTACAAATTACTATTCTTATAATCGTTCATCGCGCCATATTCCCGCAGCGGCATGGGATTGGCCTTGCCATTGTTGTGCAGGTAACCCAGGCCGCTACCGATGTAAAAGCTCGAAAGTACTTTTAGTACCTTATCTCCGCCGGGATTATCGGCCAGGGCAGCGGGAAATAAACGGAACGACAGGCACAACGTGGTAATGCGGGATTTGAATCCTGTTTGCGCCGCTTCCGCATCGGCAGGCTTACCCCCCTTCAGCCAGCCCATTTGTGCATCCAGGCTGATCTCAAGAAAAGACAGTGAGAAATAATGGAGGCCGGCCCTGAATACCGGTGACGGAATCGTATTGGTCCAGGAAAAATCGGTATGACTGAATGTATAGCCACCGCCAATGGAAATGCCCAGATGTTCTGTTACGGGCTCCGTTTGGCCATGAGTCCTTTCGGGGGACAAGTATGCAAGGCCTATGCCCAGCAATACACCCCGCGACAATGTCCGGAATGAAAAAGATGAGAATAACATAGGTTGAGGGTTTAAAGGAGAAGCAAATGCAAAGGATAGCAAAGGCTGCCCCCGCTCGTTCCGGAGGACAGCCTTATGCAGCATACATCATAAGCAGCAGGATTATTTCTTGATCAGCTTGGTGGTAAAGATCACTTTATCGCTGTTGGTGATCTGCAATTGATAGATCCCATTAGCCAGCGAAGAAATGTTCATACCCTCCATACTGTTTTCCAGCGTTCTTTCCAGTACTTTCTGACCGACAGCATTATACACCAGGGCTTTACCTTTATCGCTAAGTCCTTTGATGTAGATAATGCCATTGCTGGGATTGGGATAAACGGATATGCCGTCAACCAGACAGTCGAGCTTGGCACTTTCCACCTTAGACAACGCAGACTTTTTATCGATATCTACCTGGCGTATGCGGTAAATGTTGTGCCCTTGCAGGGGTTGCTCGTCGATATAGGAATAGCGCTTCAGCTCCGCACTGTTACCGGCGCCTTTCACCGTACCGATCATGGTGAATTTGTTGCCGTCGCCGCTGCGTTCTACCTCGAAATGATCATTGTTCTTTTCCATGGCTGTCTCCCAGATCAGTTCCACCGAGCAGCTTTCCTTTTTGGCCACGGTGAACGAGGTGAATAGCACCGGCAAGGGATTGTTGGCTACCGAAACTGTCCCCTGGGCCGAATTGCTTCCCGCCACGGGGATAGGCGTTGTATGAAAAGGCCCCGTGCCCTGGATAAAAGCAACGTATGTCCTGTTGGTAAAAGCTGCCGTGGTTTTTACCGGGATGTGGAATACAGCTGTGCTATTCCCATTGGTCGGCGGAAAGAACCCATAGCCAACGTCTGCTGTATTGGACAGGACGGCATTCTGCGGATCGATAATCGTGTAGCTCCAGCCTGTAGGTGGCGTATAGGCATCAAAAGTCATTCCCACAGGCAGCACAGCTTTGATCTCCAGGCTGCCCGCCGGCAGCGCCGGCGCAGAAGCATTGCCGAAGGTAAGGTCAAAAGTGCCGGGTACAACAAAGCCGGTATAGTTACCTGCATTGAAGAAAGCCGCTGTTCCCGAAAGCCCTCCCGTAAGCGACGAGGTGATGGGCTGGGCCTTGCTTTCGAATGCAAGCAAGCCGGCCGCCAACACCATATGGGAGGCTAAGATGGTTTTGAATATGTTTTTCATAGGAATTTTTTTTTGGGATAAAAACGGGTCATGTTTTCTGGAAATTTATCCGGGCAGCGACAGACGCCGCCCGGATAAACAGATGCTTAATCGATCACGTTGATGATCGTATTGGTCGTATTGTTCGAGCTATTCGTTTCACCACCGCTTCCCGGGGCCACCTGGATCACCACGCCGTATATGCCTTTGGAGGTAGAGCCGGTAAGAATAATATTACCGCTAACCACCAGTGGAGTGGCGCCCGAAGGCACTACAGCCGAAGTAGAGGTAAGTATGGTCACCGGACCGGAAGTGCTCACGGTCCATCCCGGTGTAAGACCGGTATTGGCGATACTGAAGCCTGCCGGAAGCAGGAAGCCCGCAGATATGGTACCATTGCTGTTCACTTGTCCTATGTTGTACAACCGCAGCTGTATGGGCAACGATGTGGTACCGGCAAGCGAATAGTTGTTGCTGGCCATATTAGCCACAGGAACAATGTCCGGTGCGCTGCAACTGTTGATGGTGAAGGTTGCTGTCTTCGTGCAGCCCAGGGCATCGGTTACCTGTATGGTATAGGCGCCCGGAGAGAGGCCTGCGAAGGTATAGCCGGTGTCGGCATTAGGCAGCACGGTTTGCTGTGCGATGGTGGTAGTAGCACCCACAAAGATCTTCACGGCATAAGAAGGACTACCACCCTGTACCGAGAAGGTCACAGATCCCATTGCTACGCCACAAGCTGTATCGGTACCTTTTACCTGGAGCAATACAGGAGTAGCCGGCTCTGTAATCGTGAATTCGGCGCTGTCGGCACAACCGTTGCTGGCGATCACCAGCAGGTAGCTGCCACCATAAAGGTTCGTGGTCGACAGGGCCAGGGCCTGGTTGGCGCTGGTAGAGTTCAGTACCTGTGTACCGTTGCGGAACAGTTTGGTATTTACGGTAGCGCTGCCCTGAGCCACATAGTGGTAATACAGCACACCGGAATTATCACCGTTACATACCATCACGTTCTTCACAGAATCAATCGTAATGTCGGGACGATCGGTAACCGTTACATTGAAGCTATAGGAAGAGTCACAGGATGAAGTAGCCGTGTTGTTCACCTTAATGGTATAGGGGCCGGCGAGATTAGGCTGGCTCACCAGGGTGATCACAGATGATTCGACGCTGGCAGAGATGCCGCTGGCGATCATCGTGCTACCTTGATAGAACTGGTAAGGTATGCCGGTAGGTATACCGGAGATGGTGTAATGTGTCACCTCTTCCTGGCAGAAATTATGAGTCGATCCCGGAGTAACAGTCGCACCGTTTACTTTCAGCACAGGCTTGGGCATCTCGGTGATCTGCACCTGGAAAGAACGGTAGGCGGGACAGGCGCCGGGAGCAGACATTACAGTGAGCAAGTAGTGATGCACGCCCACAGCCAGGGTATTGAACTGATGTGTGCTTCCGCCCGGAGTCAGCGCCAGTGGGCTGCCTGAGCTACCGAAATTCTGTGCGGTGCCAGGTCCGGAGACGCGGGTGATCCAGTAAGTCTGGCCTACAGCACCCGAAATGGTAACGGATTTGAAATAGCCTTCACAGAATTTTACCGGATTGGCCGAAGAAGCTGTCGCGCCGGTGATGGGCGCCGTAATATCAGCACCCGGGGTCGCTACGGTATTGGTCTCGATAAAGGTGTAGACGGGAGCTGCATTGGCTTTCACCCAGAAAGAGCGGATGGAATCACAAACGACACCCGACATCATGCCATTGTCGGAATTCTTTACAATAAGGGTGTACAGCCCGGACGAGCCTGCTGTCACCGGCACTTGTATCGTGCTGTTCACACCCGATGCAGTAAGACTGCCGGAATGTACCAAAGTACCGCTGACGCCGCCTTTACGCAATTCGAAAAGGATCGTATTGGTAGCGCCGCCGCTGCCGCACACTTCATCGAATGCGCTGATGTTGTGCGCAGCATCCCAGTTGAAGAAGAATTTGAGATCGCTGGAACCTGCATTATAACATACGCTTACAGTATCGGAAGGCGCATTGATCGCTGTACCGGTACTACCGAAAGAAGACATGCTGGTGGTATTGTTATTGTAAGCATAACCCACGCGTATGCTCGGCTTCTGGTTGATCTTGGCTTTAAAATCGAAAGTATTGCCGCACCAGGTATTGGGGTTCTTCACTTCGATGTGATAGAACATGCGGGTCGGGCTGGAGCAATACTGGTCAAAGTTTGAGGTCCAGTCGTTACCAAAAGTGCCATTAGCGCTGTTCCATACATATTCGCCGTTAGTACCGATAACGCCGGTCTGCAGCTGAGTGAAGGAGCCCAGGCTGGTACCCTTGTTATAATGGATCTCAACGGTATGACCGGGTGTACCGGTGATGCGGATTACCGGGTTGGCATCTTCACACATTTCTACAGTGCTTTCCGCCGCTACCAATTGGTTGTTGTAGTAAACATTGCTGCTCAATACGGGCAACGGGTTTACCTGCACATTAAAGCTAATGGTAGAATCACAGCCGGAAGACAGCATAGGATTGGCGCTTAGTGTAATGGTCGCGCTGTAATTGGTAATGCTGCTAACGCTGGGCGCCGACTGGGTGCTGGTATACGCACCGGAACCGGGAATACTGCCCGAAGCATTGAACAGCGAAGAACCTGTGATGCTGAAAACAGAGCCGGAAGCAGATACCAGCGAATCGCGCACACCGGTCTGTCCGGAGCACAGTTGAATAGTACTGCCATTGGTTACCACTTGTCCGTTCACATAATAGGCGATAGCCGGACGGGGCAGCTCGATCACGGTATAGGTCAGTACTTTGGAGCATCCGTTGACCGTATTGTTTACCGTTACTTCATAAGTACCAGCGGGGGAAAAGTTGATGCTCTGCACCAGCCCCGAGCCATTATTATTTACCGTACCGCTGCTGCCAAAGGGCGCACCGTTACGGGTAACGCTATAGGTATAGCCAGCTGTGGTATTGGTTATATTGAACTGGATCGTGCCGCCGGCGGGCTGCATGCAAATGGTATCGGAAGCGCCGGCATGCAGGGCCACTCCATTCATCTCAAAGCTGAAGACCGGTCTGGGCTTCACGGTCTTTGTGATGGTTTGGTTCAATGGCACGACGCAGTTGGGCGCCGTATTATAACGGATAGAATCGAGGCGGTAAGTATAGTCGGTACCCAGCGCAGAAGGATTGATACCAGACACGCTCACATTTACAGAGCTGACGCCGGAACCAAAGCTGAGCGGCGATTGGCTGCTATAGGCGCCTGAGTTGGTACGGCGGCTGTAGTAAACAGTACGGGCATAGGAAGTGCCTGTATTGGCTGTTACTGTGATATTACTGAAGTTGTCGCCTTCACATACAGACTCAGAAGCTGCGATGGAAGCGGTCAGAGCGGGTCGTACTACCAGGATGCTGCTCTGGCTCGTAATGTTCTGTGTGCAACCATTGGAGCCGGTGGTATTCTGTACGGAGTTGAGGGTTACCGTCGTATTTGCGGTAACGCCGTTCACTGTAATGGTAGCCGAGCCGTCGGGCTGCACGTTCACCGTATTGGAATACGGTGTACCTGGCGCACCGCCGGTTACGGTATAGGAAACCACAGCCAGGGCTGTGCCACTGATGGTCCAGATACCATTGCCACCGCCGGAGCAGAACTCGCCGTTATTGCTAACGATCGAAGCCGTAGGCTGACTTACAGTTACTACTGCGCTGCCGGTCATCACTACCGGTCCGCACACCGTTGCGCTGGATTCGGCCTTAACCGTATACGTGCCGGCAGCGCTGGCCGTAAAGGTGAGCGCTGCGCCATTACCGGCCTGTATTTGCGCAGGGCTTACCGCCGAAGCGCCATTGTACAGCTGATAATTCACCCCGATCTGGCTGCCGCTTAAGGCGATGGGCATGGTACCGCCGGGAGGATTCTGGCATATGTTGCCACTTCCCGATACGGTATATACGGATGGGTTTTCTTTAATAATAGCAGAACCGGTCATATTGGTCTGGCACGAACCGGTGCTGCCCACTACGGTATAAGTACCGGGCAGCATACCCGGCCAGCTGAGCGCTGAGCCGGTACCCGGTACAGGGGCGCCTACGGCAGCCGGGGAAGGCGCTGCCATAGTGCTTACATACAGTTGGTAATTGACGCCGGATTGGCTACCCGACAAGCTAATGGCGGCCGAGCCGCAGGCAGCAGGCGTAGGATTGCTCACGCTGAAGGCAGAAGGGCTCACACAAGTGATCGTACCCTGTATCTGTACATTATCCAGCGATATGGATTCCGAATTGGGCTTGGTACCGGAAAAGCTGATCGTTTGCGCACCGGTAAGCCCGGAAACCGTAGCGACGCCGCCAGGATTCACGCAACCCAGGAAACCCGGCGTTGCAGCCGTACCATAGTTGGCGGCTCCGATCTTTACCTGCGCATTGCTGTAGCTGCCGCCAAGCGAAGAGCGGCGCATATCGGCCGAGATGCTGGTGATCTGCATCTGGTAGCCCGGCGCTACGGTAAGAATGATTGAAAAATTGTAAGAAGTGCCTGATCCGGGGCTCACCAGGCCGTTAGCGCCACAAAGGCTGGTACCGGTAGCACCACCTGTCCAGGCCGCAGCGCTTACATTGGTGCTCACGACCGACGAGCCGTCGAAATCATTGGTGTATACCTGGGCCCGTGCCGTGGCACAAGTCAACAGGACCAGCACGGCCAGTGCCAGTGTTCTCGTTATCCGGGAAAAGTAGGCTCCCCGGTGGGCGGTCAGCCGCCTGATCGCCTGAAGAGCGGGTGCAGACCGCCTGTTCACGAAGGCCGGGGTCTGCTCCTTACTCTGAGCGGCCTGCATCATTCTGGGAGACGTATCTCCCCTTGCGTTTAGCTTAATCATTGGTAAGTGTTTAAGGGTTTATAAAAATTATAGCTGGGGTAATTCCACTTGAATTAGGGACAAAAGCCTGCCCTCCCGGTTCCGTATTGGCTTATGGGGCCGATAGGAAACGGTTGTCGGGATCATTCCGGATGAAGATTATTTCATCTGCTGAAGGATATAGCTATGGGGTCAGAATGCTATACCATGAAAAAGAAAAATGGTGACAGGTCGTTCATAGGCAAAAGGGGCTTATCGGGTTTATTGGGGTGCTATTTTCCGTTACTGAATCTTCTTTCGATTGAAGAAAGAGGGTGGCAATGAATGAAAAAATATTAACACAAAAGTAGGTTTAATATTTTCACAAAAAAGGACTGATCAAGGTAGGTTATACTATCAAATTATGCTAATATGATTAGCAACCAGGTTAATACCTGGTTTATTGTCATAAATTTAATTTGAATTAGTATTATTCATAAATAGTCAATTCTATCACTTCTGCAGCGAAAAACATATCGCAATCACATTAAAATCAGCATAGAAGCCATTTATTTTCTTGTTCAGAGGTGTTTTTTTTACATAAAACGAAACAAGATATAATATTTTTACTACAGAAATGTCCAATACGTAGAACTACGTGAAAAGTACTAGCAGCAAAAAAATAAGCACAAAAGAGACATTTTTATTTTTACAATTCCTAACTTTACTTTGAAAAAATAAAGCGCCCTATTTTATTTTTTTAACAACTACCCATAAACCACCCCTTTTAACCCACCCTGAAAACCCCCGTTTTATGGAATTAAACGCTATCAGATGCAACATTAAAAAGCTAAGAAAATCAGCAGGCATTACCCAGAGAGAAATGGCTGCCAAACTCTTCATCGAGGAACGTACCTATTCCAAGATCGAAAGAGGTGAGCAGAAGTCGATGGATATCCGTTTTGTCGCTTCTATTGCCGACATCCTGCACACCAAGATCTGCAACCTGCTTAAAGATCCCGATCCTCTGGGACCACAACAGGTGGCGACTGACCCGGCAATGGTCTTGCAGGAAAACCATGCCTGTGGCATCGACGGACCATCCAGGACAACGGATATCGCCGGCGAGATCAGAAAGCTGAAAGATGAAATTAAAGAGCTGATCCTTTGTCAAAAGGAGACCCTCAAATACCTGAAGAGTGCTTGAAAGAGGGCGAATCCGGCACACAAAAAACGATTGCTTAACAGCAACCGTTTTCTATTCTATATTTCCTCAAAAGCTGATGAACAGTATATTCCAGGCTAGGATCTACAATATAGGAACGGGCGGCTCCGATGGAAGCCGCCCGTTTTAATGATCTGCTGCTACAGCCTATTCGGCCTTTACGAACTTGCCATTGAAAATGATCTTCGTCCCTTTTACCACTTGCAGGTGATAGGTACCGGCAGCCAGTCCTGAAGTATTCACAGGGTGAACAGCCTCGTCCGTTGCTTCTTCAATGATCACCTGGCCCAGAGCGTTGAATACCCTTACCGTATTGTCGCCCTGCATGCCACGTACATTAACCACATCAATTGCAGGATTAGGGAATAAATCGATAAGCGACAGGCCACAATCGACTGTTGCATTGGCAACAGATGATGTCGTCGTTTTTCCGTCCGCGTCATGCTGCACAATACGGTAGTAATTCCGGCCTTTATAGGGATGAGCATCTGTGTAGTGATACCGGCGCTCTTCCGACCCGCTGCCCTGCGACTTGATCTTGGCAACGGATTCAAAGCGTATGCCATCGTTACTTCGCTCCACGCTAAAGTAATCATTGTGCAGCTCGTTCAGCGTAGTCCAGTCCACGTTCACTTCGCAGCCTTTGGTGCCGGCATCCACCGTTCCAAAAGCAACCGGCAGCGGTACACCCATTACACTTACCGTACCGGTAGGGCTATTGTTGCCTTGGTTGGGGTCAGTATACATGGGAATATACTGGAAAATCTGACCCTGGTAGGTCTGACTGGCCACTGCGCCTGTAGTTCTGAAAGGCACTGAAAAGCTAACAATACCCACCGGTGCGAAACCGGCTACAGCAACGATAGGCTCCAACAACACCGAAGTAGGGCTTGTCAACGTATAGGTCCAACCCGCCGGACATCCGGGATAGCTCTGTGCAAACTCGAAACCGGATGGTAAGGCTAGCGATATAGCAAAGGAATGCGGCAGTAATAGCACCCCCGACCCATTGGAGAAGGTAACATCATAAGAGCCGGGCGACACATAACCCGGGTAAGTTCCCAGGTTAGGTCCGCCTGTAAGGAACAGGTCTGCCTGGGGAATGGTTTGTGCAAATCCCGCATCTGACAAGCAACACAACAGCGCGCCTGCACAAATCATTTTGCCGAATAGTGATTTCATAATTTTTGATTTGAATACGCTTTAAAGATTGCATTTTGCTGTTCCGGTCCGGCAGCTGCTGCTACCGGACCGGTAAGCTTTCTTAATTGGTTTTGTTCAGGATACCGCTCGCCGAATTATTCTCAGGAGAATCGTCTCCACCGGAGCCAGGTCCAAGGATGACCTGCACGCTATAGGTTCCGTTGGCCACAGCTGGCGCCAGCTGTATCGTTCCCTGTATCGAAGAGAAGCCGAAGTTGCCGTTGATCGTCGCAGGTGACTCCAGGATGTAGTACGAAGGCGCTTCCGTCACCGTCCAGTCTGTATTGCTGAACGTCATAGAAGAACCGGTGGCTGTGGGCTTCAGCACATACAACGTGATGTTACCGGAGCTGGGCACAGCTGCTACGTTGAACAGGTTGATGGTATAAGGACGACTGGTATTGCTGCTGGTGAAGGACGGCACCGGTATGGTGATCGTCGGCGCCAGGTTGGCCCTGGGTACAGCAACCACAACCGTGATCGTATCCTTATTGTCGGCCTGCAGGGTACCGGTACAGCCATTGGCATCCTGTACACTCAGTAGTGTGTATGCGTAGGCGCCCAGCACTGCATTGGATTGCGGCACGGTAGTTACCGTATTGGCGCCGGTCGTGCTGATCGTCTGCGCGGGACCATTGTTCACGGAATAAGTGAAGGTATATGGCGCCTTGCCACCACTGGCAGCAAACGTAATGTTTGACGTGGTATTCAGGTTCTGCGCTACCGTTGAGGTACCGCTGATGTAACCGGCAAGCCTGTTCACTACTTCGATGTTGTACGAGCAGGTCTGCGTATTGCCGGCCGCATCTGTGGCCGTATACGTTACCGTAGTTGTACCTACTTCAAAGATATGTGTACCCAGGTAGTTGATACCACTGGCGGCAGAAGTGCCGCTGGTAGCACCGGACAGCGTCCAGGTCAGCGTGCTCATATTACAGTTGTCGGTCACTGCCGGCACTGTCGTCACGATCTCGGCAGTACAGCCGGCGTTGTTCGTCACTACATTGGTCATAGATGCAGGACAGTTGCTAAATACCGGTGCGGTATTATCGGTAACGGTCACATCGAAAGAGCAGGTAGCGCTTACATTGCCCGCAGCATCTGTAGCCGTATAGGTTACCGTCGTCGTACCCACAGGGAACAGGTCGCCGGGTTGGTGACTCTTGTTCCATACCAGGTTGGCGGCCGGGGTACAATTGTCTGTGGCAGTAGGCTCGGTCCAGCTGGCAATGGCTTCGCAGCCGGTAGCGCCGGCGCCTGTATTTACCTGGACAGCCGAAGGGCAGCCCGCGATCACCGGTGCGGTATTGTCGGTCACCACGACGTTGAACGTGCAGGTAGCACTTACATTACCGGACGCATCTGTTGCGGTATACGTCACCATGGTCATACCCACGGGGAATACGTCGCCCGGCTGATGGCTTTTGGTCCATACCAGGTTGCCCGATGGCGTACAGTTGTCTGTAGCAACAGGCTCGGCCCAGGTAGCAACGGCAGAGCAAGGTGTCGCGCTGTTGCCTGTATTCACCTGTACGGTAGCCGGGCAATTGCTCAGCTGCGGTATTGTATTATCGATTACGGTAACATCAAAAGAGCAGGTTGCGCTGACGTTACCCGCGGCATCGGCAGCCGTATAAGTAACTGTGGTGACACCCACGGGGAATACATCGCCCGGGTGATGATTTTTGGTCCATACCAGGTTAGCCGATGGCGTACAGTTATCTGTAGCGGTTGGCTCCGTCCAGGTAGCAGCGGCCTCACAACCGGTAGCGGCAGCGCCGGTATACACGGTAAGCGCAGCAGGACAGCCAGCCAGCACAGGAAGTGTCTGATCGGCCACTACCACATCGAAAGAACAGGCGGTGCTTACATTACCATGTTCATCTGTCGCCGTATAGGTTACGGTAGTGGTACCTACCGGGAATACATCTCCGGGATGATGGCTCTTCGTCCACACGAGGCTGCCTGAAGATGTACAGTTATCCGTAGCAGTAGGCTCGATCCAGGTAGCGGTAGCGCTACAGGTTGTCGCCTGCGCATCGGTACCGACATGAATGGTAGCCGGGCATCCGGCAATCTTTGGCGCCTGCGCATCTGTAACGGTAACAATAAAAGAACGTACAGAGTCGTTGCCTGCCTGGTCCGTAGCGGTATAAGTAACCTTGGTGGTACCTACCGGGAACACAGAACCAGGTGTATGTGTACTGGTGAAATGCACGGCGCCCAGCACACCGCAATTATCGGTTGCCACCGGCGCTGTCCAGCTCACGCGCTTACCACAGCTATCAGCCCCATTATTCACGACGATATCGGCCGGGAAGCTCACGATAGCAGGTTTGCTGTGATCGGCAAAATTGACATTAAAGGAGCATTGCGCTGCATTGCCGTGAATGTCGGTAACGGTAAGTGTTACGGGAACAGATTGGGTAAAGGCAGCAATAATAGTACCGGCAACGGGACTTTGTGTCACCGTAGCCACGCCACAAGCATCTGTAGCGGTCACCCGGTAAGTGAGATCCGGGATTTCCGCGGTACAAAGCGGTCCTTTTTCCATAGTCGTATCGGACCAGCAACTCAAGGCGGGCGCTGTTATATCCATTACGGTTACCGTAGCATTGCAGGTAGCGTTGTTGCCAGAGGCATCTGTAGCCGTAAGCGTCACCACGTTCTGACCTACATTAGAACAGTCGAAGCTTAGCTTGCTCGCCGCCAAAGTGATGGCAGAGCAATTGTCGTGGCTGTTATTGTCGATCATCGAAGGTGTGATCGTAGCCGTACCGGCAGCATTCAGGTTCACCGTAATGTTCTTACAAATGGTAACCGGAGCGGTGCCATCCACAAGGTTCAGCGTAAAGCTGTCCACGCGGTAGTTTCCGGCAATATCAGTGGCCTTCACTTTTATGGTGCGGGTGCCGCCATAGCCGATCACGAGCGATCCCGGCTGATTGGGAGCAAGTTGCTCCAGGGTCACCGTACCGCCACAATTCTCGTTTACCATAAAGAGATTCCGGTAGTCGGGCATTGGTACCTGGCAATTGTTGCCTGCGCCCACATTAAGCGTCTGGGCTGCGGGTGCGGTCAGTACCGGCGCCTGCACATCATTCACCGTTACGGTGAAGGAACAGGAAGCCGTATTACCGGCGGCATCCGTTATCACGAAGGTATTGGTCGTATTACCCAGTGGGAACAGGGATCCGCTGGGCAGGCCTGCTGACTGGGATACGGTATAGCCTGAACAGTTGTCGTGGGCTACCGGTGCATTAAAATTAACGATAGCGCCGCATGCGCCGGCATCGTTGCCCTGCGTAATATTACCCGCGCAGGAAATGGTCGGGAATACATTGTCAGACACCGTTACGGTATAGCTACAGGTATTATGATTACCGGAAGCATCGGTCACCGTATAAGTCACATTGGTAATGCCTACATTGAAGTGATGCGTTCCGATAGCGCCATTACCTGAAGCCAGGGTAGCACCGGACATGGTCCAGCTCAGCGGATTGGCGCCCAGGGTACAGTTATCGGTATAAGCCGGTGTTGTTGTGGGCACGTCGTTTCCGCAGTCGTTGGTTGCAGAGAACGCCGTCAGGTTGACCGGGCAGGCAGTAAATACCGGCAACTCCGCGTCTTCTACGGTAACGGTGAAGCTGCTGTCTTTGCTGCTGCAAATGTTTGTTGCCGTCAGGGTGACGGTAGTCACACCTTTGTTGAATACCAGGCCGCTGGCATCGCCGCTGCCTGAACCGGTGGTCGCACCGCTCAGGGCATAAGCCACAGTAGGACTGGGTACACCGTCTGTCACCGGTCCCGTATAGGTCACCGGAGCCGCGCAGGTACCGGTTACGGTCTGTGCGAGCTGGTTGCCGGGAACAGCCAGGAATGCCGGTGCAGTATTGATCATCATGCTGTACGACGAGCTCCTGGCACATCCTGCTGCAGTGGTCACGGCCAGCTGGTAAGTACCGGCATCGGTAGTCGCTGCTGTAAAAGTATAAGCAGGGTCATTCAGATGCCCGCTGGCAACAGGGCTGCCGTTGTGGCTCAACGTATAGCTTGAGGAAGCATCGCCGGTGAGCGCAAGCGTTACAGGTGTACCGGCGCAATGGGTAGTTGTGGCATTATCGGCCAGCGCCGCATTGTTCACGGTAAGGATATACTGAGGCAGCGGATTGATGGCCAGCTCGTACGTACGGGATGCAGTGCAGCCGGTAGCGATATTGGTCAGCGCCACGGTATAAGTACCCGCATCATTCAATGCTGCTGCATTGATCGCATAAGCCGGGCCGTTTACCGTTCCTGAAGCAAGCGTATTGCCTCCTTTGCTGATCACATAAGTATGACTTGCATCGCCGGTTACGGCCAGCTGAAGGGGTGATCCTTCACAATGTGTAGCCGTCTGGCCGGTAGCCAGCACTATGCCATTCACCACAAAAGAATCAGTCGGCTTGGGATTGACATAGATGTGGTAGGTTTTAGTCGCCGTGCAATGGGTTACATTGTCCGTCAGCGTCAGTTCATAGGTACCCGCCGTCGTATTGGTAGGCGTACCTCCGGAAACGAAAGTATGAGAGAAGGATCCGTTCGCATCAACCGTTCCGGTAGCATAAGACGCGCCGTTGAACAGCATAGAGAAGGTATGCCCTGGCGTAGCACCGCTGATAGCAAAAGTAGTGCTTGTCGCCTGGCAGATCTTATCCGTAGCACCATTGGCTACAGCCTGGCCGTTTACATTGAAGGTAAATGCCGGCGAAGGATTAACGGTAATCGTAAAGGTATCGGCAGTGCCGGTACAGCCATCAGCTTCAGGCACAATACGTACGTTCGCAACGATCGCGGTCGTACCGTTGTTGATCGCGTTGAAGGCACTCATATTTCCTTTGCCATTAGCAGCAAGCCCGATAGACGGTTGATCGTTGGTCCAGTTGAATACCGTACCAGATACAGCGCCGCTGAAAGAAATTGACGCGGGTGAACCATTACATACGATCTGATCAGTAGTAGCGACCACAGTAGGTGTAGGCTTCACAGCAATCATAAACGTATCGGAAGGACCATCGCAACCATCAGCTACAGGCGTAACAACAATACGGCCCTGCGCCATACCGGCGTTATTATTTATCGCATTGAAGGAAGCGATATCACCGGTTCCACTGGCAGCAAGCCCGATAGCAACATTGTCGTTGGTCCAGTGGAATACGGCGCCGGATACGGCGCTGTTAAAATGTACCGCAGTTGTAGCAGCGCCATTACAGATCGCCTGATCGGCCGTGGCGGCAACATGGGGCGTAGGCTTCACGGTAATGATAAAGGTATCGGCAGCGCCGGTACAACTATTAGCTTTGGGCAGTATGCGCATATGCGCACTTACCGGTGCTGTACCGTTATTGATACCATTGAAGGCGGCAATTGTACCGGTACCGGAAGCGGCAAGACCTATGGCAGGATTATCGTTTGTCCATTCAAATACCGTACCAGCTACATTGCCGGCAAAAGAAACGGCTGTGATCGCTGCGCCATTACAGATCGACTGATCGCTTGTAGCGACTACAGCTGGTGTAGGATTGACAGTGATCGCAAAGGTATCGGCAGCGCCGGTACAGCCATCGGCTGAAGGCACGACACGGATATGAGCAGTTAGGGAAGCCGTTCCGCTATTGCTCGCATTGAAGGAAGCGATATCGCCATTGCCCGATGCAGCCAGTCCTATCGACAGCTCATCGTTAGTCCAATGGAATACGCTACCGGCCACAGGACCATTAAAGCTTACTGCAGCTGTTGCGACGCCGTTGCATAAAGTAGCATCGCTCGTTGCCACTACAGATGGTGTAGGTTTGATGGTTACCATGAAGGTATCGGCGGCACCGGTACAGCCATCGGCCAGGGGCGACACGCGGATAGCAGCTGTTACGGGAACATTACCGCTGTTGACACCATTGAAGGAAGCGATATTGCCGGAACCGGAAGCGGCCAGGCCTATAGATGGTGTATTGTTGGTCCAGTTCAATACAGTCCCGCTCACCGGTCCGCTGAAGCTAACCGCCGTAGTATTGGCGCCATTGCAGCTATTCTGATCGGCAGTAGCCAAAACAGAAGGAGTAGGCTTCACCGTGATCGCAAAGGTATCCGAAGCACCGCTACAGCCATTGGCTTTAGTGGTTACACGGATATGGGCGTTTACCGGAGTAGTACCGTTATTAATACCATTGAAAGAAGGAATGTCGCCGGTACCGGAAGCGGCCAGCCCGATAGCGGTATTATCATTGATCCATTCGAAAACGGTTCCGTTTACGCCGCCGCTGAAATTAACAGCAGCAGTGGGTGCATTATTACATACCTGCTGATCGGCAACGGCAACAACATTGGGTGTAGGATTAACCGTAACCGTAATGGTTTTAGCACCACCCACACAACCTTGAGAGCCTGGGCTCACCGGTGTGAAAGTGTACACGACATTAATCGGTGCATTGGTATTGTTGGTTAATGTTTCGGTAAAGCTTCCATTGGTGAGGTAGCTCATACCGGAAGCGCTGGTAGCGGCCGTATGTCCTGCGCCGTTATAAGCGGCAGTCCTGTTGTAGGTACCACCGACAGCGTTGGGATTGCTGATGCTGATGCTTACATTACCGCCATTACAAACCGGGCCCGCAGCAATAGCATCCAGGTCGGCAACAGGCTGTATGGTTACCAGGGTTTGTCCGCCCATCGCTTGCGCCGTAGCGTTGCAGATACCAGGTGTGGGTAGGGTACCGCTGTTGGGATGGAACACCAGTGACGACAGCACGAAAGATTCGGTGGTGTTCGTCGTACCATTGTTCGTAAAGCTATAAGAAGGACTGATGATACCGGCATTGGGGGTAAGACCGCTAAAGGTCTTACCGTTGGTGAAAGTACCGCTGAAAGTACCACCCGATACCGGATTCACGCTGATATTGATATTGGAGGTCTGCCCGCTGCATACATTGGCATTGCTCGATGCCGTGATGGTGCCTTGTACCGCTCCCAGGGAAGCGATCAATACCGTATCGGCAGAGGAAGCGCAAGCATTATTGCTCAGCGTCCATTTCAGACTGTAGCTGCCACCGGCAACAGCAGGTGTAAATACTGCATGCGCGTCGGTGAGGCTGGCAAACTGGGACAAGGCAGTGCTGGGACCGCCAATAATGCTCCAGGCGCCTGTTTGGGGCGCCACACCGGGTGCAGCGTCAAGCGCCTCGCCGGTGCTGCAGATCATTTTATCTGCACCGGCCTGCGCCACGGGAATCGCATTGACCGTAACATCAACGGCAAAGGGCGTACCTGCACAGCTGGCAAAAGAAGGCGTAACCGTATACCGGATAATACCCGACCCTGCGCTACCATTGGTCAGCGTCTGGGCAATGGCATTGCCACAGCCCGTGCTGCAATTGTTGAAACCCGTAACCATACCGGATTGCAGCGCTGCGGTCCAGGCAAAGGTAGTGCCGCTTACATTGCTGTTCAGTGCCACGTTGGTAGCCGCGCCACTACAGATGGTTTGTGCGACGGCCGTACCTGTTGGTATGGGGTTTACGGTTACATCTACGGTGAATACCGTACCGGGGCAACCCAACGATGAGGAAGGTGTTACCGTATAACGCACCACTGCAGGAACAGTAGTCGTATTGGTCAGTGTCTGTGCTATAACCGTTCCGCAACCCGTGCTGCAATCGCTAAAACCGGTAGCTGTACCGGATTGCAGCGCTGCGGTCCAGGTAAAGGTAGTTCCCGGAAGAGAAGCGGAAAGTGCCACATTGGTGGCGGCCCCGGAGCATATAGCCTGAGCGCTGGCCGACCCGGTGGGTACCGGGTTAATGGTAACCGAAGAAGAGCCGTTCAGGCTACGGGTACAACTGTTCGCCGGGTTGGTAACAGATACCAGGTTAAGTACCTGGTTAGCCGTAGCGCCGCCAATGATCAGCGAAGCCGTTCCTGATCCGGAAAGCGCTGCAGATGCGGCTGTTCCGTTAAGAGTGTAGTTAACCACATAACCTGCAGGTCCGGTAAGATTAAATACAGCGTTGTTGCCCGCGCAAATATTACCGCCATTGGTTACGGCAACCGGTGTAGCAGCCGAAACAACGATCGTGAAGGGTTGCTCTACCAATGTGCTGGAATGGTGATAAATATCAGCGGCTACCAGCTCTATAGCATAAGAACCAACATCACCGGCGCCGGGTGTACCGCTCAGGGTAGCCGTTCCGTCGGGGTTGTTGGTAAGTGTAAGCCAGGAAGGCAACACGCTATGCGCTTCAAACTCCAACTCATCACCGTAAGGCAGATCGACGTCCGTGCCGGTAATCGTATAGCTGTAAGGCTGACAGGCCACAGCGCTGACAATGGGAGAGGACGTGAACTGGGGCTTGGTATTTACGACTACGTGGTATGTTCTTGTCGCAGTATTATTATTCTGATCTTCAGCAACGAAGCTAAAGGCATGATCGCCCCACTGCCCTACAACGGGCGTCCAGCCCACATTCACCTGCGGTGTGGTGGTCAGTGCCGTAGGCAGGGAAGGGCTAAGGGTAACACCGGTGGGAACAGAAGCGGAAAGGATCCGGGTAGTCACTGTGGGGTCCGGATTGGAAGCCTTGATCACATCGTTCAGTGTCGCTCCGGTAAGCAAGAGCCTGTCGGGAACTGCAGGAGGCGTGGGCGCCAGGAACTGCGGACCGGCTGTTACATTAATCCTTACAGTAGTGCTGGTTTGCACACCTACATCATCGGTAGCAACAAAAGTCATCACATAAGTACCCAGCTGCGCAGCAGTAGGCGTCCAGCTGAAATTGGTGCTGGGCGAAGGTGTGGGCGTGCCCGAGGGGCTAAAGGTAGCGCCTGTGGGTAAGCCGGCGCCATTGAGCAATACTGTGCTACCCACGTCCGGGTCGGAAGCGGCTACGGCAAACGCAATATTATCGCCTGGGTGCACATTATAGACCGCATTGTTCAAAGGCGTTACGGCATAATCGAATACAGGCGGATTGGAACTACCCACGATTTTGACCAGGAAATCGACTACAGATCTGGAGCCGGTGGCATCTGTGATCGTAAAAGCGGCGCTCCACAAGGTACCTACGGCCTTACCAACCGTATTGAAAGTAGCAGCCCCGGTAGCAGAATTGATGCTGATACCCGGCGCCTGGATACCGCCACCGAAATCGACAGAGGCAGACAAAGCATAAGTAAGCGCACCGCCATCGGGGTCGGCGGCGGGCACATTGAAAGTGGCATTAGGAAGGCCTGTGGAAACACTGACCACTGGAGGAAGCGTAGAAACAGGAGATCCGAGATTACTGGTACTCAGGTTAACCGAGGTTACCTGGCCGAAGTTGCCATCTGCATTATTCTGCAGGGTGCTCAGACGACAGCAGTTGGAGTAGCTAACATTGAAGTCACCGCTGGAAGCATAGGTATGCGTAGTCGTGAAAGTGCCGATGAAATAATCTTCAGCAACATTCACAGAATTGACCTTGAGGCTTACCTGGGCATTGCTGTTATCGCCAAAGTTCAGGAAAACACCGTCGCTTATCGTACTTCCCACAGCCACACCGGGCCAGTTGGACATCCGGTAAGATTGGGTAAGTGTAATAGTAATGGTACGCGAAGCGGCATCGGGACGGCTCCAGGTAATGTTCCCGTAGCGGAAATGCGAGGCTTCTGCCCGGATGGCCGTCAGTACGGAAAATAGTATTACGAGTGCGGCAGCTGCAGCCATACCGGGCCTGAACGGCATCCGGGGCCGCTCCTGGTGAAAGCCGCGGGCTCGCTTCATGGCATTGGTGACAAAGGCCACCAGGAATAACATATACCGCCACAGGTTATCCTGCCGGGGTACACGTCTTTGTTTAGGGAAAATTTGCGTCATAAACGTGTGGATTGAATTAAAAGCAAGATTGTTTCGATTACGCTCGGAGATTGCAATGAGTAACAGGGTAGGTCAGGAGATAGGGTAGACATCGCATAGGGATACAGGTAAGCGCCATGCCGCCGGAAAGCACCGGGGTATACCGGTCAGCGGGACAAAATGTTAAAATATCTGTTTATTAAGGTTAAATTTTCAGATAGCAAAAGTATCCATTTGTGTTACCGTAAAGGGGACGCTTTTAGGTAGGTAAGGGGGCGCAAAATGACTTATATTTAATATTATTATGCAAAATGCATAATACACCCCCACATTCATGCCCCCTTCAAAAGAAATATTTTAATAGCGATGATTAATTTCATAATATTTCCCGATTCAACAAAGAAGAACTTTGAATTGTTACAATTCTATGATTATAAATTAATTATTAACATTAAAACAACTGTTCTTTTATTCGAAAAACAATAAATAATGATGCCATTGATAAATAATGAGTATCCGTAATAACTAAGGGATAACCCTGATTTAGCACCATAATGCTTTTCATTTTGCATTATAACCTAAAATATATTTCTATCTTGCAGCACCAATCCACCACAACCAAGCCATTTAACCAAGGGCACTACAGGAGACAAATTTGTTAAAATTTAATCTCGAATTGCTATATGATTTTGGCCAATATCCGTACGAATATTAAAAGACTACGCCGCTTCAGAGGGATTACACAAAGAGAAATGGCTATGCGCCTCTATATGGACGAGCGCACCTATGCCAAGATGGAAAGAGGTGTTAATAAATCTATGGATGTAAGGCTCCTTTCCTCTATTGCCGACATTCTGAAGACCGACCTTGCCACCTTGCTGCAGCATACAGCGGCATCTGAGGAAAGGGAGGAAAGCCTTCCGCAGGAGGGGGCGCCAGCTGCTGCGGCACCCGACAGCGAGCAAACCCTGATACAAGAGATCCGGTCGCTGAAAGAAGAATTAAAAGCCCTGATCGATTTCCAGAAGAAGGCGATACAGCTGCTGGCGCTGGCCGTTCCCGATCCAATACTGGAACGTTGAACCGGCGTACGACCTGGAGGTATAATTGCTATTTTTGCGCTTTGATCACTCTAATAGCAAGCTATGTTCTTCAGAATGCACAAAAGCCCCAAAGGGCAGCTGATCTATATCACCGACAACGCCAGCCAGTTCAGGAACGCCGGGCTCACCAAGGAAGAAACGACCTACCTGGAACTGCAGATCAGGAACGAGCAAAAGATCATTTCCTTCAACCGGTTCGAATACCAGATATACCTTATCTACCTTACACCAAAAAAGGAAAGCTATCAAAGCCGGGAAACCTTGCGCAAGCTGGGCGCCGAGCTTCAGCAACTACTGCAGAAAAGCAAGGCCAAAGAGATCACTATTACCAATCTCAGTACCGAACCGGTCGCCGCTTATCTTGTTGCGGAAGGCCTTACCCTCGCCGCCTACCAGTTCCTTAAGTATAAATCCGACGCCCGCAAGATCACCCACACACTCACCGATATCGGCTTCGAAAAACAAAGCATTACCCTTAAAGATCTGAAACAGCTCCAGGCCGTATGCGAGGCAGCCTACCTGGTGCGCACACTGGTCAATGAGCCGCTTAGCTTCCTCACCGCGGAGCAACTGTCAAAGGAGATCACCAATATCGGTAAGGAAGCCGGCTTCCGGGTGAACGTACTGGGCAAAGCTAAAATAGAGCAGCTCAATATGGGCGGCCTGCTGGCGGTGAACCGCGGCAGCATATTGCCACCGACCTTTACCATTATGGAGCACCGCCCTACCCGCGTGATCAATAAGAACCCGATAGTGTTGGTAGGCAAAGGCATTGTATACGATACCGGTGGTCTCAGCCTCAAGCCTACGCCCAATTCGATGGATCGTATGAAAAGCGACATGAGCGGCGCTGCGCTGGTAACCGGCGTGCTGTATGTAGCGGCACAGCTCGATCTTCCCCTGCACCTGGTGGGCTTGATACCCGCCACCGAAAACCGCCCGGGCGAAAATGCCTATGTGCCCGGCGATGTGATCACCATGTACAGCGGCACTACGGTCGAGGTGCTGAATACCGATGCAGAAGGCCGCCTGGTGCTCGCCGATGCCCTGCACTATGCCAAAAAATACAGGCCGGAGCTGGTGCTCGACTTCGCTACCCTCACCGGCGCTGCCTCCGTAGCCATAGGTGATGTGGGCATCGTAACCATGGGTACAGCGGCCGACACGATCAAGCAACAGCTGCACCAAAGCGGCTTTAACCAATACGAGCGCCTGGTAGAATATCCCTTATGGGAAGAATACGGCGACTTGATCAAATCCGACATTGCCGACCTGAAAAATATCGGCGGCCCTTCGGGCGGCGCCATCACCGCCGGCAAATTCCTGGAGCATTTTACCGATTATCCCTGGATGCATTTTGACATTGCCGGGGTATCCCATATCCTGACACGGAAAGACTACCGTACCGCCGGTGGCACGGCCTACGGCATGCGCATGGTGGTCGATTTCCTGCTGAATTATTGTAAATAGATGAGTGAGTATCCCGATATAGGAAACAGGATACAAATTGCTACCGGTTAACGGTTACTAAGCCTGTCCGAAGCATCATCTTTGTCCTTTCGGCCAGCTCAAGGACCGGCTTCGTTTCCTACATCGGGATAGTCGGAAATAGATATTGCACCATCGTGTTGGCATGTAGTGATATTGCCCACAACATCGCTATATGCCAACACCGCCACATTATTATGCATTTTATCATATTGTTTTCCCCGCTAAAGGGGTGAGAAACGGCACCGAACATTTTATATTTTTGCAGGCATGAAAAAAATTCTATTAAGCATATTCGCGATGTCCGCGCTTTTTTCTGCCAGGGCAGACGAAGGCATGTGGATCCCCATGCTCATCGGTAAAAATTACGATGAGATGCAGCGCATGGGTCTTAAGCTCACCGCCGAAGATCTTTACAGCGCCAATCATTCCAGCCTTAAGGATGCCATCGTACATTTCGGCGGCGGCTGCACCGGCGAGATCATTTCCCCCAACGGCTTGCTGATCACCAACCACCACTGTGGCTACGGTAGCATAGCCGAGCTGAGCACTGTGGAAAACAACTACCTCGAGAACGGTTTCTGGGCCAAAAGCTTCGATGAGGAGATTGCTGCTCCGGGCCTTTCGGTCAAGTTCCTGGTACGCATGGAAGATGTGACCAATCAAATGCTGAAGGCCGGCGAGAACAGCCCTTCGGAGGAGAAAAAGAAAAAGGCAATGGACAAGGTAAAAGAAGAGCTGGAAAAAAAGGCCAACGAGAATGGCCGCTACAGCGCTTCCGTTACCTCCTATTTCAACGGCAACCAATATATCCTGCTGGTATACCAGGTATTTAACGATGTGCGCATGGTAGGAACGCCCCCAAAATCATTGGGCAAATACGGCGGCGACACCGACAACTGGATGTGGCCCCGTCATACCGCCGACTTCTCTATGTTCCGCGTGTACGCCGATAAGAACAATAACCCGGCGCCTTATTCCAAAGCTAATGTACCTTATAAACCCAAGCAGTTCCTGCCGGTATCGACCCAGGGTGTGAAGGAAAACGATTTTGCCATGGTAATGGGCTATCCCGGCCGTACCAATCGCTATGAAACCTCCTATGGTGTGGACATGGCGATCAACGAGGTCAATCCTTCCATTGTAAAGATCAGGGATATGCGTCTTGGCATCATGCGTAACTATATGCGCAAAGATCCGGCGGTAAACCTGAAATTGGCATCGAGCTATGCCCGTATCGCCAACTATTGGAAATACTTCATAGGCCAGACCGAGCAGCTAAAGCGCCTGCGGGTGATCGACGAAAAACAGCGCCAGGAGCAGGATTTCACCTCATGGGCCAAAGCCACGAACAGGGATTACGAAGACCTCATGAACCAATATGCGCGTGCCTATACTGAATACCGGCCCTATGCCAAGCACAATGTCTACTATACCGAATGCTTCATGGGATCGGGCCTGGCCAGGCTGGCGGCAAAGACCAACAAGCTGCACCAGCTGCTTTCCGACAGGAAGACCAAGGCCGAAGAGATAGGCAAGGAAGTAGCCGAGTTGCGCAAGGCAAGGAAAGAGGTGATGAAAGATTTTGTACCGGCAGCCGAACAGGAGATGCTGGCGCGTACAGCTGAGCTGTTTTATAAGGATGTTCCTCACGGGCAGCAGCCCGACTTTTACCAGCGGTTTATCTTCAAACAATTTGGCAATAGCGACTGGACCAAGACTTTCAACGATTTTGCCAACTATGCCTTCCTCAACACCTTCCTGCTCGACGAGGTTAAGTTTGAGAACTTTTGTTCAGACCCCAGCCTCGAAAAGCTGGATGCCGATCCGGCAGTGCAATATGCGCTAAGCTTTGTCAATAACTACGAGCAGAACTACAAGCCGCGCCAGGAGCAGTTTGGCAAGACCAAAGAAAGCCTGAGCCAGCAATACATCAAAGGGCTGATGCAGAAGAACCAGGGCAAGCTGTTCTATCCCGATGCCAACAGCACTATGCGTATTACCTACGGTACCGTAGGAGGTTATCATCCGCAGGACGCCGTGACCTATGATTACTACACCACTATAGACGGACTGCTGGATAAGTATAAGCCCGGCGACGAAGAGTTTGACCTGCCCCAGAACTTTCTGGACCTTTGCAAAACCAAAGAATATGGCCGCTACGCCAATGCCAATGGCGAACTGGTAACCTGCTTCATCACCAACAACGATATTACCGGCGGCAATAGTGGCAGCCCGGTGATCAACGGTAGCGGCGAGCTGCTGGGCCTGGCTTTCGATGGCAACTGGGAGGCGATGAGCGGCGATATCGCCTTCGACAAAAAATACAAGAGGACTATCGTGGTCGATATCCGCTTTGTGTTGTGGCTCATCGACAAATACGGTGGTGCCAACAACCTCATCGGCGAGATGAAATTGAATTAATACCCGACAACCGGCTTTATATATCCCCCGCAGATTGCCTGTGGGGGATTTTTTCTTCGCCACCGGCCAATTCGCCAGGGAAAAGTCTGTCCCGGGAAAACGAAACCACCCTCAAAAGACAGCTTTCTTTCTGTAGCAGGCTTTATAGATATATTCAATCGGATGAACTGAAAATTAACACGTTGAAAGGTGTAGCTACCTTGGCAAACCTTTTTAATTTTGATTTGTCATTTTATCTAACACAATCACAACACAAATCAAAGTACACATGGCAAAGACTTCATCAAAATCAAAAACGAATGAGGCCGGCTTAACCGAGGCCAATATCGGCATCAGCGCCGGTAACAAACAGGCGGTAGCCGATGAGCTGAATAAATTGCTCGCCGATGAGTTCCTGCTTTATACCAAAACCAGGAAATTCCATTGGAATGTGGAAGGCGCCCAGTTCCACGACCTGCACCTGTTTTTTGAAAAGCAATACAACCAACTGGCCAATATCATGGATGAAGTAGCGGAACGTATCCGTAAGATCGGCCACTATGCGCTGGGCTCTATGAAGCATTTTTTGCAGGAGGCTTCTTTGCTGGAAAATGAAGACGCCGGTACCAGCTCGGCCAATATGCTGCAGCAATTACTGGACGACCACGAAACCATTATCCGCAGGCTGCGCAGCGATATCGATAAGTTTCAGGAAAAATACAAAGACGCCGGTAGCGCCGATTTTATTACCGGGCTTGTGGAGCAGCACGAAACAATGGCCTGGATGCTGCGCGCTACGGCCAAATAGCAGCGCTACAGCACTTTTTTGATCCACTAAAACCATTCGTTATGGCAGATATACAAGAAATAAACGAACACCCCGATTTTTCAACCGTAACCGATGCCATTGCCTGGCTGGAAAAGAAAGGTTATACTTACGATTTCAACCTCGACAACGACTGCCTGAGCTACGAAGGGGGACAAAAAAGATTGAATCCTGAAGACTTCAATATTGACAGGGTCTTTCGCTTTGAAGGCATTACCGATCCCGGAGATGAAAATGTGGTCTATGCCATTTCATCGGAGAACCACGACGTAAAAGGGATATTGATGAATGCCTTTGGCGTCTATGCCGATCCCGTATCCGACAGAATGATCAAAAAGCTGGCGACACATTAACGTAAGAATATAAACGCCAAATGGGGCTGTTCCAAAAGTAGGGACGGCCCCATTTGCATTCAGACCGAAGGATGCTATCTTGCGCATAGGCATCCTCTCTGTTGCTATGCCGGGTACTTCCGGAAGCAAACACCCGGCTCAGAAAAAACGCTTCTTTTTTTGTATGATGAGCCCTATCGACGTGACCACAAATTCATTAAGCTGCAGCTTAAGGTGTACTTGCTCCATATGGGGAAATACATCGACATCAAAATCCTGCGGAAGCCCGCCCAGGGAATAATCCAGCTCTTCCACAAAATGCCCTTCCTTCCTCAGGCATGCGGCCAGCTGCTCCAGGTCTTTCATCCGGAAAATAACCGTATCGCCGCTTTCCAGCGTATGATCGTTAGAAGAGATATTGAATTCGGTGGTATGCACCGCCCATCCGCCGGGCCTTAGCGTACGCAACTGGTTTTTCAAAAAAGCGATGCCCCTCGAAATGCTACCCAGGTGCTCAAAGGAGCAGCTGGACCAGTTGAAATCAAAATTCCTGAGTGTTGCCGGAATATGATTCATATCCACAGCCCTGTACTGCACATGCTTTTGCAAGGTTGCCTCATCGGTCAGGCCTCTTTTGTTGAGGGAGGCGAGGCCGCGGCATAGCTGGTCGCCGTTTGCCCAGCCTTTTGCTTCTCCCTCTCCCGTAAAAATATCCGTAGCCAGTATGTCGCAGCCGTAATTGGCAAATAACGACGGCAAGGGCTCCGTTCCTACAGCAAAAACAAGTCCTTTTTTGCCCGGTGCAATACAGCCCCGCTCCCACAGCGCCTGCATGATGTATACAAACTCCCACTGCTTCCGGTGAAAGCGGGCAGGCTCCCGCAATTCCGCAACCCATCGCCGGAACCATTCAGCCTGCCAGTCCATAGCCTTACAGAGTTCAGATCTTCTGCGATCCCCTCCCCTGTTCAAGTTGGTATTCCATTTCTTGCCGGTATCGCTCATTAGTCTATCAGGGATTGGTATACATTTATATACTGTGCAGCGCTTTTTTGCCAGTTGAAGGCATGGCCGCGCGCCATAACGGCTGGCCCCATACCAAGCCTGCGAAAGGTTGCCATTCCATCACTAAAGACCTGCTGCAAATGCGTTTCTTCAAAAGAAGAAAAATAAAAAGCGATATCGCCGCCGATCTCCGTCAACGCTGTACGGTTGGACAGGAAAAGTGGTTTACCAAAATGCATTGCCTCCACTACCGGAGCGCCAAAACCTTCGGCCAGCGATGGGTGCACAAAGGCCAGGCAATTAGCAAGGTACCAGCTCTTCTCTGCTTCGGGCACAGGGCCAGTCAGCCTTAGCTGGTCAGACACCTGCATGGCTTCCGCAGCGGTCTTCATAGCAGATACGTAATCGGGATCATCCAGCCGGCCGGCAATCACCAGCTCCAGCCCGGGGTTATGCTTCAATAACGGGAGCAGTACATGAAAATTTTTTTTCCGGTTCACATATCCCATTCCGAAGAGAAAAGGTCTGTTCCCGCTTACCTGCTGCGGTACACTGGGTTCGGCATGCAAGCGGTGAATGCCATTGTGTATCACCACAACCGGTTTGTTCCCCGTAGCGCAATGCTTCAGCACATCACTTTTGGTAAACTCAGAGATACATACGATCGCATCGCTTTGATCGATCAATCCCTGCGTATGCAAAAGGCTGCGTTGCTGCTCTTCCTGCGGTTTGCCTTCATGCAGGGGGTTCAGGTCGTGGATTGTAAGCAATACTTTAATACCGGGGTGTCTTTTTTTGTCAGGGATCATCCGCCCCGACTGGAAAGGTGCATGCCATACAGCACAGCTATTCAGAAAAGGCCGCCATAGCCTATGCCAGGCACGCTCTGTAATCGCGTTCACTTTTCCCTCAAAAGCCTCTTTCTGCTGCGGTGGTACATACATTTTCAAAGCTAAATTCCCCATCTGTGGTAATAGCTGATTTACCGCCAGGCCTACATTAAGACAATAGTGGTACAAGCCGGAGTGGGCATGTTTCATCAGGTCGCAATCCAGTATTATAGTATGCATCATTTTTCAGATCAACTGGATACGGTGTAAATAATACATGTAGCGATCCAGGCTTCAAATAAACGCATTTAAATTAAATATGAGTGGAAATTCAGACAGTGAAAATCCCGTTTCAGCTAGCCCAACAATGATGTTACACTTTATTACCATGTATTTTGTGACAGGTTTTCTAAAAACACAACCCTTTTGTGATGAAATTTTCACAAGGATGAAGACAGAATAATAAAGCATGAAACATATCGTATTCGATTGCGAACGGATGAAGTACAGCAATACCGGTCTGTATCATTATTGCCTTAACCTGGGTCTTCATATAGCCCGGCAGCAGGATCCGGCGAGGGAGCAGATGGCATTCTTTATTCCTCCCAATGCTGTGCCGGCTTTCCAGGGCCCTGTATTGTACCAGCATCCTCTCCGGAAGTTCCTCATGCCCGCGCTGCGTTCTTTTGATATCTGGCACGGTACCTACCAGAACTCCGATTACCTGCCGTTCCGGAACCGGAGGATCAAGGTAGTGCTGAGCATACACGATCTCAATTTCCTTTACGAACCGAAGAGCAAAGCCAAAAAAGAGCGGTACCTGCGACACCTGCAGGCCAATATCGATAGAAGCGATGCCATCGTCTGCGTATCCCGTTTCTGCTACGATGATGTACAACGGCACTGCGACACCGGCAACAAGCAGGTTTATACGATCCACAATGGAACCAACCACCTGGAGCAGCCGTCTTTATTCCCCTATTCTTACAAACCGGCAAGGCCTTTCCTGTTCTCCCTCGGTACCCTTTGCGCCAAGAAGAATTTCCATGTGCTGCTGCCCCTACTAAGGCAACAGGAACAGATGGAGCTGTTGATTGCAGGGCCGCGACAGGATAGCGATTATGAATCCCTTATCCACCGCATAGCCAGTGATCTGGGGGTAAGTCACCGGCTCCGGATGCTGGGCAACATATCGGAAAATGAAAAATCCTGGTATTACCACAACTGCTACGCATTCGTATTGCCCTCTCTCGCCGAGGGTTTTGGCCTCACAGTAATGGAAGCGATGTCGGTTGGTAAGCCCGTCTTCCTGTCGGGGCGCACAGCCTTACCTGAAATAGGCCGCGATGCCGCCTTTTACTTTCATGATTTCAGCGAAGACCATATGAACAGCGTCTTTTCCGATGGTATGGCCCGCTACCGGCTACAGGAAATGCGGGACCAGATACAAAAACGAAGCGAATCTTTTTGCTGGAAAAAGGCAGCAACCGCTTATCTGGAAGTTTATCGTACTTTATACTAATACCTAACATTACCCTTATGAAGATATACCGCCGTTTACTGCAATATGTGAGGCCTTTCCACCGGTTTATTTTTCCCTTTTTCGCATTTACCCTGTTGGGTGTCTTTTTCGGTATCTTCCAGTTTGCGCTCATTATACCTCTGCTCAATTTTCTTTTTGATCCCGTCAATACAGCCGATGCCACCGCTTACGCCACTGCGCCGTCGTTTGAATGCTCTGCTTCTTTCTTTAAAAGTTATTTCTATCACCTGATATACCATTTCAAAACGAGCAACCCGGCATATGCGCTTTATTTCCTCGCCATAATGA
Organism: Taibaiella koreensis; assembly: GCF_003545715.1. Classification (GTDB taxonomy): domain Bacteria; phylum Bacteroidota; class Bacteroidia; order Chitinophagales; family Chitinophagaceae; genus Taibaiella; species Taibaiella koreensis. The sequence continues at coordinate 682,584 of NZ_QVNU01000003.1, read as the reverse complement.
TCGTGTCGGCGGTACTGCTGACCAATATTTTCCGTTACCTGGCCCAACGCTGCCTCATCAACACAAGGACCTTGCTGGTAAAGCGTCTGAGGGAAGCCCTTTTCGAAAAGATCAACCAATTGCACCTGGGGTATTTTACCCGGGAGCACAAGGGAGACCTTATTTCCAGGTTGAATACGGATGTGTACGGGATAGAAGGCGCCGCCGCGAGCTCACTGGAAGTATTGTTCAAGGAGCCTTACGTGATGATCGGTTACTTCATCGCGCTCTTTGCCATATCGGCAAAACTTACCTTATTTACCCTTATCATTATCCCTGTCTCTGCGCTGGCTATTGCAGCGGTTACCAGAAAGCTGCGCAGGGAAGCCAAGGACGTACAGGCTTCGGCGGGCCGTCTGCTCACACTCATCGATGAATCCCTGCTGGGCATGCGTATTATAAGGGCGTTCAATGCTACCGGCTTTGTTGTAAAAAGATTTAGCAGGGAAAATGATTTTTACCGCAAAGCCAGCCTGGCATCCTTCAACAAAAGGGAGCTGGCGCCGGCTTTTTCAGAGGCCGCCGGCGTGCTGGTCGTGGCCTGTATCCTCGTTTATGGCGGTGGACTGGTGCTGGCCCGTAACAACGGCCTGCAGGCCAGCGCTTTTATCGCTTTCATCGCCATATTTTCCCAGGTCATCCGTCCGGCAAAGGCTATTGTGACGGCCTTGTCCAATATGCAGACGGGACGGGCGTCGGGCGAGCGTATATTGGAAATACTGGATAAAAAAGTGGAGGTGGCAGATGCTCCCGATGCGATACCGCTGCCGGCTTTCTGCCGGGAGATAACCTTCGATGGCGTAGGCTTTGGCTATACAGACAAGCCTGTGCTGAAAGGAATAAACATCAGGATCGAAAAAGGGAAAACCATTGCCCTTGTAGGGCCATCAGGCGTAGGGAAGTCGACCATTGCCGACCTGATCCCGCGGTTCTACGATGTTACCGGGGGCGCGGTGATGATCGATGGTAAAAACGTAAAGCAGTATACTATGGAGTCCCTGCGTAGCCATATGAGCTTTGTAACACAGGAGATCATTCTTTTTAACGATACCATATTCAACAATATTGCCCTCGGACATCCGTCTGCACGCATGGAAGATGTGGTGCATGCGGCCAGGGCGGCTAATGCGCATGCCTTTATTATGGATACGGAAGAGGGCTACCATACCGTCATCGGCGACCGTGGCATGCGTCTTTCCGGCGGTCAGCGGCAGCGCCTCAGCATTGCCAGAGCGGTATTTAAAGATCCATCCATATTGATACTGGACGAAGCGACATCAGCATTGGATACCGAATCGGAGCGACTGGTGCAGGATGCCCTGAACAACCTGATGAAAGGCCGTACCACTATTGTGATCGCACACCGGCTAAGCACGATCAAAGAAGCCGATGAGATTATCATACTCCAGGATGGCGAGATCGTAGAACAAGGTAGCCACACAGAACTGATGAACAACGAGTCGGGCAGCTATTACCGGCTTACCCAGCTACAAAGCATCGCCTGATCTGCTTTCAGAGCAAGAATACGACAGGCTTTGCGCTTCTTATCTTTCGCAATTTTGCTACTGTGTCTCCTAAAAAGAACACGAGGGGCTATCCACGTTACCAGATAGCCCCTCGCCTCCAAAGGAATGTTTATTTAGGGCATCCTTTCTGGCCCGGCATAGAGATACAGCTGTCGCAGGTCCATCCGCCGCCCTTGCCGGTATTGGCATTGGCTCTCTGCAGACCACCCCATACCTGGTTCGTGGCCGTGAGCTGAACGATTTGCTTTTTGCCCAGGTCGAGTTTTTGCAGGTTCTTTTTCATGACTTTAGTTTTATAGGGGTTACAGGATAAATGAGGAAACAAAGATCGCTTCCGGTAATGCTGTTGCAGCAGATAGAACGACTACTTAGGGCATCCTTTCTGGCCGGGCATAGTGATGCAGCTATCGCAGGTCCAGCCACCACCTTTACCGGTATTGCCGGAGGTATTGGGTTTTCGCAGACCGCCCAATACCAGGTCGGCAGCGATGAGTGGAACGATTTGCTTTTTGCGCAGGTCGAGTTTTTTCAGGGTCTTTTTCATGTTTACTGTTTAAAGGGTTAAGAAATAATGATAGCGCAAAACTCGTACAGGCCTGCCGTTGTTCTTCTCCTGTTTTTAGGGGATTTTTTGTCCCCTGCCGCAAACTACCCGGCAAGGGCATTTTTATGCTATATGGCTACAATACTCCTGGCCTGGGCCCGGGGCGATACACTGCAGGTTTGGCTATCCGCGTCTTCGTTGAATAAAATGTCAGCATATAATTTCCTATTTTTAAACGGCAATGAGCCTGATCCCGTAAAAATGATCCATGAAAAAAGCAGCTATCATTTTGGGTCTGCTATCCAATATGGCTTTCGCCCGGCAGGAAAATGCGAAAGACAGCCTGCAGCGTCTTATAGCTGTTGCGCGCCAGGATACGGCCACCGTTTCCCTGTATTATAGCTATGGGGCTTTGCTTGAAGAAAAGGATGGAGACTCTGCGCTATACTATTATCGTAAGGCGCAACAACTAGCACAGGCAATAGGCTACAGGAGAGGAGAAGCGGCCTATGCCGGTAATGCCATCACTGTGCTCAACAATAAGGGGCAGTTCCGGAAAGCACTGGATGATTCAAAAAAGGCCCTGGAAATCTATAAGCAAATAGGCAGTCCCAGAGACCTGGCAGTGGCTAATCTGAACGTCGGCAGCGAATGGCAGTACCTGTCCGATTTTAATGCTGCGGCCGCACATTACCTCGAATCCAAAAAATACGCAGAACAGATCGCTGATATAAAGCTGCAACGCCTCGCTAACAATAACCTCGCTGCGGTATTCCTGTCCCTGGCACAATTTGAAAAAGCGAAGCAATATGCACAACGTGCATTGCAGTATGCGCAGCAGCTGAAGGATGATATGGCAGTAGCTTCCAGCCTGTACAACCTGGCTACTGCGGCGGTATACCTGAAGCAGTACGATACGGCGCTCGTGCTATTTCATAAGATAGAAAACATAGCTGGGGAGCAGCACGATGATATCTCGTTCCTCGATGCCTGGCTGGGCAAAGCCGGCGTCTATAGCGGGCAAAACAATAGCGTTCCCGCCGCATACTATTTCGATAAGGTGATTGCCCTTTCCAGGCAAAAGCAGGTACCGGAATACGAAATGTATGCCTATATGGGCAAGGCTGATCTCTATATACAAACCCGCAACTTTGCGTTGGCCGAGAAGGCCATACAGCAGGGGTTACAGCTGGCAATACAGCTCGAAACAAAGTATGAGCGGAAGGACTTATTGCTTAAGGCGGCAACGCTCAATGAGCACAGGGGAAATTACAAAGTGGCCCTTGCTTACCAGAAGCAGGCACAGGCCTTAAATGATTCTATTATCGGTGAAAAAAACCAAACCGTTATCAGCAACAACGAGGCCAGGTATGAATTTGAAAAAAACCAGGCGGCCATCAAATCACTACAAGCCGATAAGAAACTATATCAATTAACCCTCCGGCAGCACAAAAGCATTACCCTGGCCCTGGGCATTGGAGCCCTGCTGCTACTGCTGCTCGCCTTGCTGATCTACCGGAACATCAAGAACAAGCAAAAGATACAAAAGCAACGCATCGCCGAGCTGGAAAGAGAAAAAAAACTAACGGCCAGCGAAGCTATTCTTAAGGGAGAAGAGCAGGAACGGTCGCGCCTGGCCAAAGACCTGCACGACGGGCTGGGCGGCATGCTCTCGGGGATAAAGCACTCCCTGGGCACGATCAAGGCCAGTGTGGCTATGGAAGCAGAACAAGGGAAAACATTTGACTACAGCATTCATATGCTGGACCATTCTATAACGGAGATGCGCCGGGTGGCACACAATATGATGCCGGAATCCTTAACGAAATTTGGCCTGGATGCTGCGCTGAGCGATTTCTGCAACCAGCTGTCGGTAAGCGGCGTAGTGGCGGTTTCCTATCTCTCTATGGGTCTGGAAAAGGTTCCTGTTGAACATTCCCTCGCTATTACCGTATACAGGATAGTGCAGGAGCTGCTGAACAATGCCATCAAACATGCTTCGGCACGCAAAGTAATGGTACAGGCAACCCGGGAAGCCGGCCTGCTAACGCTTACCGTAGAAGACGACGGTAAAGGATTTGATGTCGATGCATTAAAAACAGCTGAAGGGATCGGCTGGAAAAATATCCGCTCACGGCTGGACTACCACAACGGCAAGCTGCATATACAATCTGCGCCATCGGTCGGGACTTCCGTATTCATTGAATTCATTGCACGATGAAAACAAAGCTGTTTATAGTAGATGATCACTACATGGTGATTGAGGGCATCAGGTCGATGCTGGAGCAGGAACCGCAGATCGATTGGCTGGGATATGCCTATAACGCGGCAGCCTGTTTATCTTATCTCCGGACACAGACACCGGATGTTATCCTGATGGATATTAACCTACCGGATACCAGCGGCATCGAGCTTTGCGGAGAGGTGCTGCAACGCTATCCCGGCGTAAAAGTTATCGGTTTAAGCACGTTTAACCAGCTCAGCTTTATCTCCAGGATGCTGGACAAGGGCGCATCGGGCTACCTGCTTAAGAATGCATCAAAGGCAGAGATACTGAAAGCCATAGAGACCGTAATGCAACGCAGGCAATACCTGAGCCTGGAGGCCTCCGAAATGATCAAAAAGAACGAAACGGCCGATGCCCCTGTGCTCACACGACGGGAAACAGAGGTACTGCAGCTTATTGCCGAGGGCATGACCAATGCAGAGATGGCAGAGCGGCTGTTTGTAAGCACAACGACCATCGATACCCACAGAAAGCACTTGCTGGCAAAATTCAATGTAAAGAATACGGCGGTCTTGATCCGGCTGGCTACACAAATGAAATTTGTATAGAAGCGCTGCCGGGCAAAGGCCTATTTGCAGCGATTTCATTTCTTTAACCGCAAAGGGCGCTAAGGAATAATTCTTATTTAAACGCAAAGCACGCAAAGTAAGGAAGAGCTTCGCGTCCTTTGCGCAACCTTTGCTTCTTTGCGGTTATTTCTTTTTTTATTTTAACCGCAAAGGGCGCTAAGGAATAAATCTTTTTTAAACGCCAAGCACACAAAGTAAGGAGGTGCTTCCTGTTCTTTGCGCAACCTTTGCTTCTTTGCGGTGATTTCTTTTCCTTTTTAGTCGCAAAGGGAAAATGCTAAAAGGCTGTCGGATGCTTCGTTTCAAGCATCCAACAGCCTTTTATTTATCCTGGAAAAATCCGCCTTCTTTATTGATGGAAAGGATAACGGTAATTGGTTACCGGCACATATGTTTCCTTGATCGTACGGGCGCTCAGCCAGCGGAACAGGTTCAGGATGGAACCGGCCTTATCGTTGGTACCGGAAGCGCGGGCGCCGCCAAAAGGCTGCTGTCCGACTACGGCTCCCGTAGGCTTATCGTTGATATAGAAGTTACCTGCGGCATTCACCAGCTTCTTTGTCAGCAACTCGATCACAGCCCTGTCATGGGCAAAGATAGCGCCGGTAAGGGCATAACCCGAAGTGTGGTCTACCTTGTCGAGCAATTGTTCCCACTGGCTTGCCTCGTAGGTATGGATGGTAAGCACAGGGCCAAACAGTTCTTCGCACATGGTCACATAATCAGGATTGGTAGCTTCGATCACGGTAGGCTCGATAAAGTAGCCTTTGCTCTTATCGTAGCTACCGCCGTGTATAATCTTAGCCTCGCTGCTATCCTTCACACCATCGATGTATTTCACCAGGCTGTTGAACGATTTTTCGTCGATCACGGCATTGATAAAGTTGGTGAAATCATCCACTGGTCCCATTTTCAGGGTCTTCAACTCGGCGATGAATTTACTTTTGATCTCTTCGGCCAGGTTGGAAGGCAGGTAGGCTCGTGAAGCCGCGGAGCATTTTTGCCCCTGGTATTCGAAAGCGCCGCGCACCAGGTTGGCTACTACAGCGTCCACATCAGCCGAAGGATGTACAAAAACAAAATCCTTACCACCGGTCTCACCTACAATACGGGGATAAGATTTATACTTGGCAATATTGTTGCCGATGCTCTTCCACATGCCCTGGAATACGCCGGTAGAACCGGTAAAATGCACCCCGGCAAAATCCGGATGGTCAAAGCATATCTCGCCTACCACCGGACCGCTTGTATATACCAGGTTGATCACGCCATCGGGCAAACCGGCTTCCCTCAGTATCTCCATGAATACGGAAGCGGAATAGATCTGGGTATTGGCAGGTTTCCACACCACCACATTGCCGCACATAGCCGGCGCAGTAGGCAGGTTGCCGCCGATAGCCGTAAAGTTGAAGGGCGTTACTGCCAGCACAAAACCCTCCAGCGCACGGTATTCCATACGATTGTTGAAGCCTTCGGGAGAAATAGGTTGTTGCTTATAGATATCGCTCAGGAAATGAACATTGAAACGCAGGAAGTCGATCAGCTCACAGGCGCTGTCGATCTCAGCCTGGTAGGCATTCTTGCTTTGTCCCAGCATGGTGGCGGCGTTCATGCGGAAACGGTATTTGGTGGCCAGCAGCTCTGCAGCCTTCATAAACACGGCCGCACGGTGCTCCCAGCTGGTCGCAGCCCATTGCTCACGGGCCGCCAGTGCAGCGGCGATCGCGTCTTTAACATGGCTCGCATCGCCTTCGTGAAAATGGCCCAGCAGGTGGGCCGTTTCGTGTGGCGGACGGATTGCCTGTGTTTTACCTGTACGTACCTCTTTGCCATTGATATACATGGGAATATCGCGTTGCTGGCCTTTGAGCTCGGCAATAGCTTTCTTAAGATTTTCAGCGTCGGCCGAACCGGGTGCATAGCTGCGTACCGGCTCATTCTTCGGCTCGGCGAAATAGAAATATCCGTTGTTCATATAGATGTTTAAAAATTTTAAGCTATGGAAACCGCAAAGTTAATTATTAATTGCAGAGGGACAGCCAGGCAGAAAATTTATACCCGGATAGGCTTTGTCTAAAGCTTATTGTACGACTGGTACCTGGTTTTTTGGTACGACCGGCACCTGGTTTCCCGATAATTCACGGCATGGACAGGCTTTTTCCTAAAAAAAGCGAATAGGATAAGGGTTTCGTTGCGCTGTTCACATCTTACTTAAGACCAAATTTCGATCACTAAAAAAAAGGAACATGAAAAAATGTATTATGGCACTCCTCTGCCTGGCATGCTTCAGTCCAGCTTTATTGCGCGCACAGTGCAATCCTCAATTCAGCTGGGCCTCAGCGCCGTCAGGCAACGACCTTTTAAAGGTCAATTTTACCAACACTAGCCCCGGCAGCTATCCGCCTGGTAGCGTGCCTCATTTCACCCTGTATTTCGGCGACAACAGCAGCCAGCACAATTTCAACACGACTACCAGCCACAATTACGCAGCGCCCGGGACCTACAATGCTATGCTCCGGATTGAGCTGCACGACAGCCTCAACCCGGCTGCAACCTGCATCGACACTATCTTTCATCAGGTAACGGTAGGCTACTCTCCCTGCGCTACCTATGTAACTACCATCAACAATGGTGGCGGCTCCTTTACCATGTCGGCCACCACGCCGGCCGGTACCCCGGGCATGACCTATTCCTGGAACTTCGGCGACGGCGGTACCGCGACAGGCAGCCCCGTAACCCACACTTACGCAGTAGGCGGCAGTTACAACCTTACCCTCCAGGCCACCGGAGGCGGATGTACCTACAACAACGGGCAGAATATCTACATTCCCGGCCTGAACTGCGATTCCCTGCATGCCAATTTCTATGCAACAGTATCGGGTAGCACCGCACAATTCATCAATACTTCTACCAGCAGTACGACAGCCTTTATAAACGGCGCGAGCTGGAGCTTTGGCGATGGCGGCTCCTCTACCCAGCTGCAGCCTTTACATACCTATGCAGCTCCCGGTACTTATACAGTTACCCTGATCAATCGCTGGGTAGACTCTATGACCATGACCCAGTATTGCAGCGATACCATAACCCACAACATTACGATCACCGGCGGTGGCAGCAGCAACGTATGTGATTCCCTGCACGCCGACTATACCGTTTCTCTTTTGGGCGGTACTACTGCACAATTTCACAATACATCCAATGCGCTGAACAATGTATTTGTGAGCAGCGCCAGCTGGCATTTTGGCGATGGTAGCACCTCTACACAGTATAGCCCCTCACATACCTATGCCGCTCCCGGTGTATATGCCGTTACATTGATCAGCAACTGGACAGATTCTCTGAATATGACCCAAATCTGCTCCGATAGCGTGACCTACAATATTACGATCACCGGCGGTGGCAGCAGCAACGTATGTGATTCCCTGCACGCCAATTTTACCTATGCGGTTTCGGGTAATACCGTCAATTTTACCAATACTTCCAATAGTGTGGGCACGATGGCGCTCAATGGCACCAACTGGCATTTTGGCGACGGCACCTCATCGTCATTATATCATCCGTCGCACACTTATTCAGCACCTGGCAGCTATACCGTTACCCTTTTTGATACCTGGGTAGACTCTTTTACAATGGCACAGTATTGCCACGACAGCATTAGCTATACGATAGTCGTAGGTGGCCAAAATAACGAGATCTCCGGTAATATTTACTACGACTCCCTGAGCATCGGCAATCCTACCGATTCATTTAAAGTATGGCTGATCCGGTACGACAGCACAGCCAATACGCTTACTGCCATCGATTCGCTTTACCGCAGCATTTACAATCCGCATTACGGCTTCCATAATGCGCCTGCAGGCACTTATTATGTAAAAGCAGCGGTTCTGGGTCAAACACCCGGCACTACCGGCTTCATTCCTACCTACCATTATTCCAGCCCATACTGGGGTAGCGCTACGCCCATATTCCACAGCGGCGGCGCTAGTCTGCACCGGGATATCGTTATGCTGACCGGTACTGTAACCTCAGGCCCGGGCTTTGTAGGCGGCAATATCAGCATGGGTGCGGGTAAGGGCACCGCAACAGGCGTAGCCGATATGCTGGTGCTGCTACGCGATAATACCAACAAGGTGATCGCATCGGTTTATACCAATGCCGACGGCGACTACGCCTTCAGCAATATACCCGAAGGCAGCTATACCGTATATCCCGAAGCGATGAACTACAGAACTACCCCTTCTGCGACCATTACACTCGCAGCAGGACACTACAGTAGTAACGGCAACGATTTCGGACAAACGGAAGATGAGATCATTCCGAAACATGGTCTTGGCATTAGCCGCCTGGGTAAGGAAGACGGTATTAATGTATACCCCAATCCCGTAACACAAACCCTGTACCTGGATTGTAAGAACGGCAAGTACAGCGAGCTGAGCCTGGTTAACGTGCTGGGTCAGACCGTATATCATCAGCCGATCCATTCCGGTATCAACAAAGTAGAGACCGGACACCTGAATGCCGGCATCTATTACCTGCTCATCAAGGGCAGCGAAGGCGCCCGCTCGATGCAGATCAGCAAGCAATAAACCGTGTTTTGTTTGGCAATAGTAGAGAGGCTGCCCTTATGGGTGGCCTCTTCTTTTTTGCGGGATATAATGTTTTAACGATTTGACCAGCCTGGATATTAAAAGACGAAAAATGTCGATAATTGGGGGACAATGCAGATTACCGTAACAAGCTCGTCTTTCAGAAAACGGCCAATAAGCGCGGCAAGGAGCTCCTTCCCATTGCCACACAAAGAAAAAGGCTGCCCTTGCCGGCGGCCTCATAATCGATTCAGATATAATCCAGGGTGGCCAGATAAAGCGTTTCCACCTTTTTGCGCGCCCAGGGCGTGCGGCGAAGAAATTTAAGGCTGGAGCTCATGCTGGGATTATCTGTAAAACAATTGATCGGGATATTGTATCCCAACTGTTCCCAACCGTCATAATAAGCCAGCAAATGTTCCAGTATAGCCTGCAGGGTAACGCCATGCAAGGGGTTATTGGGCTGCTTTGGTTTACCTGTTGCCTGATCCTCGTGCGTCATGTTATTGCTTGTCTTCTATTTCTTCCATACGCTTGGCCTTTGCATCGCGCAGAAATTCGGAGGCAAAAATAAAGTCGTTGAGCAATTTGTCCTTGCTAAAGATAATATCCTTATTGGAGCCCTCCCACTGTTTTTTGCCCTGGTGCATGTATACGATATGATCGCCGCTTTCCATTACGGTGTTCATATCATGCGTATTGATCACGGTAGTTATATTGTACTCTTTGGTCAGCTCGCTGATGAGCCGGTCGATCACCATCGAGGTTTGCGGGTCCAGGCCCGAGTTAGGCTCGTCACAGAAAAGGTATTTGGGATTGAGCACGAGGGCGCGCGCCAGCGCTACGCGTTTCTTCATACCGCCGCTGATCTCGGCCGGGAATTTCCGGTTGGCATCTTTAAGGTTCACACGATCCAGCACTTCCTGCACACGCTGCATCTTTTCCCGGTACCGCTGATTGGTGAACATGTCCAGGGGGAACATGACATTATCCTGCACCGTTTTACTATCGAACAATGCCGAGCCCTGAAACAGCATACCGATCTGCTGCCGTATCTCTTTCTTTTCCTTCTCGTCGATCTGCATCATGTCGCGCCCTTCGTAAAGGATCTGGCCCGAATCGGGCATAAAGAGACCGATCATACACTTCATCAGTACCGTTTTGCCACTACCGCTGGTGCCGATGATCAGGTTGGTCTTACCCGCCTCCATCACAAAATTGACGTCCTGCAGTACTTTTTTGTCGCCAAAGCTCTTCTGTACGTTTTTAACTTCGATCATAACGATAGATTGTTCCCGACCTGTAGCGTCTTTAAAAAAAAGCGTATCCCTTGCATGAGGGATACGCAAATGTAACTGAAATAACGTTGAAAAAGGAATATTGTTGCCTTGTAACCGCTTGTTGCTTAAAGGTTCTTAGCGTCTTCCAGGAACTTGGCCAACCCTATATCGGTAAGCGGGTGGTTGAGCAGCCCCAGTATAGAGCTCAAGGGACAGGTGCAGATATCGGCGCCTACTTCAGCACATTTTACAATGTGTAAAGGAGAACGGATAGAAGCCGCCAGCACTTCGGTCATAAAGCCCTGGGCGTTGTACACGTTCACGATCTGCTCGATCAGCTGTACCCCATCCCAGTTGGCATCGTCGATGCGGCCAATGAAGGGGGACACCATGGTCGCACCGGCTTTAGCGGCCATTATGGCCTGTCCTGCCGAGAATACCAGGGTACAGTTGGTCTTGATATCGTTATCGGAAAAGTATTTGATCGCCTTTATCCCTTCTTTGATCATAGGCACCTTTACCACGATGTTTGCGTGCAGAGCCGCCAGCTTCATGCCTTCGTCAACGATACCTTTAAAATCGGTAGCGAGCACTTCGGCGCTTACCGGGCCATCCACGATACCGCAGATATCCCTGTAATGTTGCAGGATAGCCTCTTGGCCTTTGATCCCCTCCTTCGCCATCAGGGAGGGATTGGTCGTTACACCGTCCAATATGCCGAGATCATGTGCTTCCTTGATCTGTGCGAGATTGGCTGTATCGATGAAGAATTTCATATATCGTATCGGTTATTAACGAAAAAAAGAGAAGGACAGATCAATTATACTCATGATCTTAAATAAAAAAATGGCAAGTTACTTATATCGCACCGCTCAACCATCTATCCTTGCTGCATTCCTGCCCTGGGGAGGTTCAACAGGAGCTGGTCGTATAAGACTTGCCGGCGCAAAGATACGCCTGTTTTACCGAATTATGAAATTTTTCTACAAAAAAATGCACAAACGATATCGACGATCTTCCGCTATAGCGCAAAACGGTTGCAGAAAATGATATCATCCACGATTATGTTCCGCAGGAGCAAAACGTTGTGGCAAAAAACGATTATTGAAACAACGGTTGTCGGATGGCGTTGGTAATCGTTAATCGCTGCGCAGCACGCTGATGAGCTGATGCATTTCCTGCGCCTTATCTTCTTCATGGGCATAGTCGTAAGTCAGCGCCATTTCCTCCAGCATACGGATGATCACCTCTTTATTGCTCAGCGGCTGGAAGAAATGCTCTTCATGCCCCGCCCCTATCTTTTTCAGGTATACCTCTACATCGTTTTGTGTATAGACCATGCCATTCACCGGGTCGATATAGAACTGGATGGTTTGCACCGGTTCCGTATCGGGCGTCATGAAGTGGTATTGGGTATCGAAAAAGGCGATCACAAACTGCCGGGGCAACCCTACGGCAAAGATGGGAATATCCAGCAGTTCGCAAAGGGAAAGGTAGATGACTCCTATGGAAAAGGCGTTGCCCTGCTTGCTTTCCAGGGTCGCATTGATATAGAACAGGTTGGGATCCCGCTCTGTGATCTCCTTGCCCTGCAGCTTGTAATAATTGTAAAGAATGCTGTTGACCACATTGATCTGCTCCAGCGGCGTGAGGTAGTAGTTGAGCTCGAGCCAGATATTGCGGCGCATCTGGTCCAGTTGCTTCATCAGCTGCTGAATGTTGAGCTCGGGATAGCGGTATTTGGCTACCAGCACGGCGCCTTTAAACAGCGAAGGCGCCGGCTCGCGCGCCCAGGCCGCAAACTCGTGCTGCAGCTCGGTGAATAGGGCCCTGTGGATCAGGTTCTCGATGCGGTACTGCACATCCTCATCCTCCGTCGTTTCCCATAGCTGTTCCAGGTTGGGGATAATCTCTTTGCCATAGCGGAGCAGCTGGCTGGCTACGGTATCAAACACTTCTCTGTCCGGGTCGTCTACCAGGTGCAGCAGCGCCTGTATCTCTCTATTCGCTTGCATATCTTCGGAAAGCACTCAATTTTCGTATTGCTAAAATAGGTTAAAACCCTTGAAACACCATATTTTTTTACACCCGGCCCGGGATAAGCAAAGCCACCCTCCGTATGGCGAAGGGCGGCTTCTATAATAACATCTCCGGGGTTAGAAGGCAAGCGGGAACTCCTGTACGGTGGGACCGCGTTTTACCTTAACGGTTGTTTTGTCGCCGGGATTAAAGGAGCCCAGCGCCTCCATATAGGATTGCATGCCGTTGATCTTGACCGCGCCCAGCTGCAATATGATATCGCCCTGCTGCAGCTTTGCCTTTGCTGCCGCCTTGCCATCGATCACGCCATCGATACGCACGCCGCCTTCCTGGTAGCTGTAATCCGGCATAATGCCCAGGGTTACCTTGAAGCTGGTCCGGGTCATGGTTGTATTACGGGTAGCCGTGTACAAGGGGGCGGGTTGCTTTTCCATGGCTGCTGTAACGCCGAATACATAGTTGACTACATCCTTCGTGCCCACGTAATTGATCTTGGTGGCATCATCGCTCGGCTTGTGATAGTCGGCATGCGTACCGGTAAAGAAAAAGAGGACCGGTATACTGTCGTTGTAGAAGGAAGTATGATCGGAGGGACCAATGCCGGAGCTATCCTTTACGATCTTGAAATTGCTATTGATACCCGCAATAGCGCTGGGCCATACAGGCGATGTGCCCAGGCCGCCTATCGTCAGCTTCCGATCGGGGCTCAGGCGGCCTACCATATCCATATTGATCATATAGGCCACCTTGCGCGGATTGAAATCCTTGTCCTTCACAAATGCCTTCGATCCCAGCAGGCCCAGCTCTTCGGCCGAGAAAGCGACAAAGAGGTAATTATATTTCTTCGCACCGGACTGCCTTATCTTAGCGGCAACCGCCAACATAGCCCCTACCCCGCTGGCATTGTCGTCGGCTCCGTTGTGTATCGCTTTTACACCATCGGTAGCCCGCGAGCTGCCGTCTTCTCCATAGCCCAGGTGATCGTAGTGTGCACCAATGACCACCGTTTGCGCCGCATTGTTATTGATATAGCCTACGATGTTGGTTCCCGTGCGGAACTCCTTTCTGAAGGTAATATTCATCATCACGGGCTGCATCACTTTCATGTCTTTGACATAGAGGTCGTAGATCTTTTTGCTCAGCACCATTACCGGGATATCCAGGCCTTCGTAATCAGTCCTTTTGCTGAATGCCGGAAAATATTTGCTGCCATATTTGTCGTAAAACAATACAGAAGTCGCCCCTCTTTCTGCAGCTTTCCGGGCGCGGTCGAAGGCCTGCTTTTCCCAGTCAAAATGCGGATTATCTGCATCCGTCTCCGATTCGTATAAGGGAACGAGCCAGGGGCTATTGGACTCCATACTTTCCGGCAATACATAATTCTCATCCTTTGCTGCCGCAGAAAATGGCGCGGGGAAAGCATCTTCGGGTACAGAAATATATTTATTGCTGATGGAGAAACGCAGCTCGGGCGTTAGCTCTTTACCCCATTCAAATTTGAACGGGCGGCGATAGTTCTGTCCGTAAGGCATCAGCCCTATCTGCCCCATCCGCTTTTCGATATACATGCCGGCCAACGCTTCGCCTTTGGTTCCGGTGCGCCGGCCTTCCAGCTGATCGGAAGCCAGGTAGCCGATGTCTGCACGTAGCTGCTGGATCACCGCCTGCGCATTGTCATCCTGTACCTGCTGCTTCTCGTCTTTTTTATCGGGTAATATCTTCTTCCAGATCTGGGCTTCGCCCCTGCCGGCCAAACCCGCCAAAGACAAGATCATGAAGAACCGGGAGACTGCAACAACTCTTTTCATTAACACTGGGTTGGATTAATCGATAGCCCTATAGTCCGGGGCATATAAATGTGCAAACTTAGTCAATTGACTGGCAATTTTTGTTTGCAAAATGTAAAAAACGGGATATAAAAAAGCCGGAACATATGTCCCGGCTTTTTCTATAAACATGAGGCTTAGCGTTGCCACATATCATCTTCTTTTTCGCGCAGCACTTCGATTGCCTTATCACCTTCTTCGAGGCCACGGAGGTCACCGCTGAATTTAAGACCGCGGGCATTGTTGGCAGAGGTCTTAACCACGTAGCTCGCAAAATAGCGACCGTCGAAGAAATCGGCCCAGGACATGCGGTGCAGGTCGTTCTGGGGATTGTACACTTCATAGTTGGCCAGCAATTTACGCAGATCAGGGTAATACAGCCAGAACATCTGTAGCGAGCCTCTCAGGTTGTTGTTATCATCCATACGATCCTGAAGCGGGGCGACACCAATGATGCGTACCACCATGCGACCGGTATTGCGGTCGAAGATCCAGTCTTCTTTGATCTGGTATTTCGTAACAGAATTGATATCAAACTCCTTACGAACCTTAACCCAGGTTTGTTCGCCTGTAATAGGATCCTCTACCATGGTCGAATCTTCTGTACCGCCGATCGTCTTCTCAAAGGCTTCCATATCCAGAGGTGTAGTAAACCGGTCATCCATGGTACCGTAGGCAGAAATCTTGCCTTTCTTTACCGCATCGATCAGGATCTCAATAAAAGAGCCACCGCCAGAGTACTCGTCACCTTCGTAAACAAAGGCCTGGTTTTGCTTTTGACGGACATCGATCTGGCGCCAAACCCGGCGTTTCCAGGCCGCATCCGCTTCGCGGATATCGGTCATTCCCATCGTCTTATTCAGATGCGGTACTTTATCGATAATCCCATCCTTTACCAGGGACGGCTTCCAGGTGGCATTCACAGCATCGGCAGAAGCCTGTGGCTGAGACGGGTCAGCTACCGATGGATTTTGTGCAAACACCATGCTGCCCATAGAAAGGATCCCTAAAGTCAAACCAATTTTATTCAGGATGTTCATGTTCCCTAAATTTATTAAGAATAATTAAATCAACGTTATTGTTATCGAGTTTACGGTCTGTACCCGGCCGTCAGGACCTTTTACCTTGATGTTCTCAAATATCCATTTATCACCAGGTTTCGAACGATCCATATATGCCCGTACAGCAGCATTAAACCTGGCGCCGCCCGGATTCTCAGCCTCACCGTATTCTCCATTCCTGGGTATGTAAGCAAAGCGGAAGCTCAGCACTTCAAAGCGGGTGTCGAAATCGAAGTTTTCCAGTTTGGCAATCACCCCTTGCTGGGCCTTCGCTTTGGCAGTCTCCATTTTTCCACTTGAGATACCGCCCACAGTAGCCGTAGGCGCAGGGATGTACTTCACCCTGATCTTGCCGCTGCTGACCGTACCGCCTGTGCTACCACCGCGACCAGATGCCGCAATCGTATAGTCAAAGGTACCCTGCTTGTTCACTTTGGCCTCATATTTGCCTTTGCCGGTGCTGGTCAGCTCGGCCCAGGGCATTACGGGCTTTACATCTTCGATATTATAACCCGAAGCGGAAAGTGTCATAGGGTTCGGTACGCCAATATACATTACGTTCATCTTATCCAGCTGCAAAGAGGCGCCGGCAGAACCCACCGTGTAGTTAAACTTGTAAGGATAGTTTTTAATTTCTCCGTTGGTCTCCATAGTCATGACGCCATTGACCGTTTTGGGGCCTGCTCCGGAAGCTTTAAATTTAAGCGTACCGACACCTTCTTTGACACTAACAGCTCCGGCTGAAGAAGTGATCCTGGGATTGATATTCTTATTATAAGCAGCCAGAACAAGTGTCGCTTCTATCTCCTGACCTTCCAATGCGTAGCTGGTATTAGGCGTCGCCATCGGAACAAATGCATCGATTTTGATGTCTTTCAGATAAACCTGGGAAGCCAGGTAATCGAGCACCATGGATTCCGTATTCTTCACGTCGTTCTGAAACTTGGAGAACATCGCTACCGAAGCCACTACAGGGATGTTGTGGAAAGTGCCATAGGTCCAGTCGCCATTCGGATTGTCTTCTGTTTTGGGCAGATCCTTGATCTGGATCGGAATCTGCTTTGTCAGACGGTCTTTATCAGCAGGGTTTTCCACGCGTTCCAGTACATATTGACTGAATTCTGTAAGCCTTTTTTTGATATCATCGCCCTTCTTCTCTTCCACAAGCAGCATAGTTGGCGTATTGATATCTTCGGGACTTTTAATTTCCTTTATCCCGTTCACGATATCCCAGCCTCCTGATTTCGTAATGATATCTTCTTTCCAGGTATCCAAGAATTTGTACAGTTCTTCAGATTTCGCTTTGATCTCTTTCGCCTTATCGTTATACGGTTTCACTTTTGCGCGGTCAGAACTTGCTTCCGCTTCATCAAAAGACTTATAAAAGGCGTTGTTTTTATCGATGATCGTGGTATTGGATTTCTCGATACTCCCATTGATGGTCATGAAGGCCGTAAGGACCTCCTTGGTAATATTTAAGGCAAGCATGGCTGTCAACACCAAATACATCAGGTTGATCATCAACTGCCGGGGATCTTTAGGTAAAGCCATCCTTTAACTTTTTCTATTGTTTTAAAAACTTTTTTACAGGAAGCCCGGCCGGTATTTCCGGAAGGCTCCATAGTTGTGGGTTAACAATACACCACCGGTACTTAGCGGCCTTGCATAGCGCTCAGCATGTTACCGTAGATGTTATTCAGCTGTGCCAGGTTCTTAGACAGGGTCGCGATCTGCTCTTTAGCAGCTACGGCATCGGAAGCGCTGGATGCCATAGCATCGGAAGCGTTTACCAGGTTGCTGTAGAATTTGTTCATCGCCTTCAGGTGATTGTTAGCATCCTGAAGCTCTACCTCATAGATCTGGTTCAGCGAACCCAGGTTTTTAGACAATACCTGCACTTGCTGATGGAATTGTGCCGTACTGTCGGCAGCATTATTAAAGGATTGCAATGTGTTTGTAGCGCCAATGAAGGTATTCTTCATTTGTCCCAGGGCGTCGGCAGCTTCGCGGGCGCTTTGAGAATAGGTACCGGTAGCGGCAGTAACATCGGTGATGTCTTTCATCTGCTCTACTGTTTGACCGAAACGTTGGAAATTCTCATTCAGGCGTTTCAGGTTAGGCGCGTTGATGTTGGCGTCGTCCAGCAATTTATCCAGCGATGCTGTCGCGTTGCTTCCACCGCCGGCAGATTCGCCCAAGGCAGACACTGGTGGCTTGAACTTCAGGCCTTTCTTATACGCTTCAACATGGGGATTTTCGTCCAGGTTGGGATAGTAGCGCTCCCAGTAGTAATCTTTATGCGGAGGAAGAATACCCAGCAAACAGAAGATGAACGCCTCAGTACACATACCCACAGTAAGCATCAGACTTGCGCCTTCCCAGTGCTGGATTTTAAAGAGAGCACCCAAAAGTACTACGCCCGCACCTACACCGATGATCAGATTTTTAATGTATTTACCTTGCTTGGTTTCAAAAAACAAAGATATTGAGCCCATTTCTTTTTAATTGTTTTTTTACGATTGAAATTAGATGATAATTAAATAGAATCCACGCCGCAACAAACCCACTTATCTGGAAGCCCTGCCATTGTTATTGGTGATGCCTCCGTAAACCTGCTCATATACACAACGGAAACCGATATACGCTTTGGCGGTATCCGCATATTCATAGTCACGATAGCTTACATTCAGGTAAGGAGCGGGATCCCTCCAGCTGCCGCCTTTAACCACTACCCTGCGCTGCCAGGCGGGGTCGGTTTCGCTGAGACGAGCCCTGATATCAGGATTCATGTCGGACAGCATATTGACATTGTATGCATCTCTTACATAGATGGAACGGGTCCATTCGGCCACGTTGCCAGACATGTTGTACAGACCGTAATCGTTGGGCCAGTAAGCATTGGCTCTCACGGTATACAGACCACCATCGGCAGAGTAATCGCCACGATCGGGTTTAAAGTTGGCCAGGTAGCAACCTTTCTGATTCATAGTGTATGGTCCGCCCCAGGGATAGGGAGACAATTGACGACCACCACGTGCAGCCCATTCCCACTGGCTTTCTGTAGGCAGCTGGAATTCGCCTTCAAAGTAAAGCTTGCGTTTTTCGCGCTCTCCTTTCCACAGCATGGTACGCCAGTTACAGAAGGCATTGGCCTGGATCCAGTTCACACCTACTACAGGATATTCGTCGAAAGCAGGGAACCAGTTGTATTGACGGGTAATCGGCTCATTGTTGGAATAAGCAAACTGCTTCAGCCAAACCGTGGTGTCGGGATACACCTTAACCGACTTCTTAATCTCAAAGCTCGTACGGGGCTGACCAGGATTCATAATAGAGCCTTCCAGATCAAATTTACGGCTGAAATACTCAAGCTTGGAAACATCCAGTTCTTTTTTACCGGTACCGGTTTGTCCGGCATCGATAAACATACCCATCAGCTGATCCTGAACATCGGCATCAGACCACTTCAAACGATTGGCCCAATCGATGCTCTGGGTACCATCGTCGTTATCTTTAAAATCTCCCAATATCGTATGCGCGATGGAGTCGCGAACCCAGTTGGTAAACTGGCGATATTCCGCATTCGTGATCTCGGTAGCATCCATGTAGAAGCCGGTCATGTTAAATGTACGGATCGGCGCATCCATAGAATTCTGAATATCCTGATCGCTGTAGCCTGATTTCAGTACACCTGCTTCTACGAAAACCATACCAACCGGTGTAGGGGCTTTATAATTCATTCTGTTAGAATAGTCGCCCACTAACTGACCTTGCGATGTAGGCTGTCCGCAACTGGCAGCGAACATAGCCATAGCCACTGTGGCAATACTCAGGGAGAGTTGTTTCATCTGTGTGTTTTTTGTCATTGTTATTGCTCCATACATTTCGGTTTCAGATTTGCCCTCCTGTATATAAAAGCAATCATTGCCGTGTTTTAAAGTAATGTATGATCTTATCAATACTGATAAAGAGATACCTGGTCAATTTTGCACGAAAGATAATCAAAGTTTTGAAAAATAAACCTCTGAATGAAAAAAAGGCTTTTTCGTTCTTTTACCTTCCGGCCGTCTGTTTGTTTGGTGTGGAATGTTCCTGATCCCCCTTACAATATGCCCCTCCACAATATATTTCTTCCTCTTCCCGTTTCCTTACAATACACTGCTCCTGCTCACATTCGGTTACCACGTGATTTTCTGCAACGGGTCACAATATTCAAATAATTTTTTGAAAATGCAACAATACCGTTAATTTTTTTTTGCTTTTCCTACACAGTTATGTTGAAACGGAGGGCTAAATAAAGAATTTTTTTTTTTCAAAACAACTGTTTGGAACATATTTTGTCTGAAAGCGCCGGAATAGCATCTTCCGGCCCGGCCGGGTATGATCTTAGCGCCCGCCGGTCCGTCGTTTTTCCAGCAGCGCTATCACAGCTTCCTGTGTGGTTACCGGCGGGAGACAGCTCATCCCGGAACATAAATAATAATAGTCGAAACCAGGCTTGAATTTACCCTTAGCCGCAGGCAGGCTCGCGTAGTCCTCTGCTACCGCTACTGCCGCCACTTCGGGGACATACGCTTTGTTCCATGCGATCAGCGCTTGTTGCGCTGCCGGACCGGCAATGACCAGCTGCATCAGCCCCACCTGGTACTGCTGCAGGAAGACAGCCCAGCGGGCAAAAGAGCCGGGGTAACGCATTACCGTCTGTTTCATGGCATACAACATGGCCTCACTGCGGGCAGTCCAGCCTCCGTTTTCGTATAGGTTGCCCATCAGCCACAGGTTTTCCATCATTACCGCATTGGCCGAGGGCGTGGCGTCATCGTAAAGCTCGGTCTTCCGCACCAGGATATCAGATTGCACCGACGAAGAAAAGTAATAAAACCGGTTGTCCTCCTGCAGGAAGTAACGATCTGTATAGCGCATCAGTTCCTCCGCTTCCTGTAGCCATTGCGTTGCTCCGTCTACAGTAGCCAGGCGGCAGAGGGCCTTCACCAGGTAAGCATAGTCGTCCAGCTTTCCGGCAATACGGGCAATGCCATCTTTGAATACATGTGCCAGGCTGCTGTCTTCCCGCTTGAAATGCTTCAGCATCCAGGCCATATGCTTCCCTGCATCGTCAAGATAGCCGGCATCATCCAGGGCCAGGGAAGCTTCCACCAGGGCAATATTCATCAGCGCATTCCAGGACAAAAGCTGCTTGTCGTCGGTGCCTGGCCGTTCCCGGCAGCTTCGTGAAGCATACAGCACCTCTTTAGCCTGTTGTAACAAAACATGCCATTCATCTGGCGTTAACGAAAAGGTCTCCATCACCACGGTCGCGGGCACGGCCTGGTTCAGGATATTGGTCCCTTCCCAGTTCCCGGCTTCCGTTACACCGAAATACTGCGCCACAGCCGGATGGATACCAGGTGTTATCGCTTGCCATTCTTCTATAGTCCAGGTGTAGAATTTCCCTTCCTCGCCTTCCGAATCGGCGTCCAGCGCACACCAGAAGCCACCCGTATCGGCAAAGCCCAGTTCCCTGTAGCAGAAAGCGATGGTTTCCCTGATCACCTCGCCATATACCGGATTCCCGGTAAGGCGATAAGCATCGCAAAGCAGGATTACCAGTAATGCATTATCATAAAGCATTTTCTCAAAGTGCGGGACCAGCCATTCCCTGTCGGTTGCATACCGCGCAAAGCCGCCACCTACCTGGTCGTAGATACCCCCGGCGATCATCTTGTCCAGGCTGAGCAAAGCCTGCTCCAGTGCTGCTGCTGCGCGTTCGGGCTGTCGCTCCCGGTGGTAATGCCAGTACTCCAGCAGGTACCGGATCGATCCGGTTGCCGGGAATTTAGGCGCGGGGCCAAAGCCTCCGTCTTCCTTATCGGCCTGCTGCAGCAGGTTGTCCGCGATGGTATCGACCAGGGCCAGGCTTAGCTCTTCTTCCGCTCCTGTAGCCGCGGCGACCTGTGAGGCCTGCCGCAGGTGCTGCAGCATTTGCTCCGATTGTAGCCGTATCTCTTCCGGTTTTTCCAGCCAGGCCTGGCGCAACGCTTCAAGCAGCTGCCGCCAGGAGCTGCGGCCATAGCGCTGCTCCGGCGGAAAATAAGTGCCCCCGTAAAAAGGCTTACGATCCGGCGTAACGAACATATTGAGCGGCCAGCCGCCCGATCCCGTCATTGCCTGTAAAGCATCCATATACAGGTGGTCTACATCGGGATGCTCTTCCCGGTCCACCTTTATGTTCACAAAATGCTCGTTCATGAATGCGGCGACCCCAGGATCTTCAAAGCTCTCATGTTCCATCACATGGCACCAGTGGCATGCCGAATAACCGATGCTGACCAGCACAGGCTTATGCTCCCTTGCCGCCCTCTCAAAGGCTTCGTCGCCCCAGGGATACCAGTCGACAGGGTTATTGGCGTGCTGCTGTAAATAAGGGCTGCTCTCATATTGCAATCGGTTGGACATAGTCGTATAAATGTAAGTTGGTATTAAGAATGAAGGAAATCGAGGATGATCCTGCTAATCGTATCGGCACGGTTCAGGACCATCAGGTGTCCGCCGCCTTCGATGGCATAATCGGCCTTTACAGCGCTGAAAGGAATGATCCTGTCGGCGGTGCCGTGAATATGGATGAGATGTGGCGGTATGGTCTCATTATCCCAATGAACGATATTGTCCATGGCCCAGCGGAAGAAGGGTACGTCGGTATCTTCCAGTATAGCGCCCAGCACTTCCTTATCGGAAGCTGTCTCGGCGCCAAAGAGTTTATTGACAATAAAATTGGACTGTTGCAGCAGCTGCCCGGGAATATACCGGTATAGCTTCCATTTGAAGAAAAAATTGGCGCCTGCGGCAAGATCGCTCCTGGTCTTGGCCGAAGAGATCAATACGATCTTCTCTGCCGGCAGTTGCTTAGCCACCTCGACGGCTATCATCCCTCCGAAAGAAAGTCCGATCAGTATAGGACGGGGTACCGTGATCTGGCTGCGCAGACGACCTGCATACTGCGCCATGCTTTCTCCTTTCTCAGGCCTGATCCACCGGATATAGACCAGGTGATAGCCTGGGAGGCTCAGCCGGCCAAAAGCGTGGTAATCGGCGCCAAGACCGCTGAAGAGATAGATCGTCTTTTGCCCGGGCTCCGGCAGCCGGGCGTTCGAAAGATTGCTCATTAAGAAAAAACAAAGAAAGAAAACACAGAGACACCTCATAAACGATCGGTATTTAACGGGACAAAGCGGCGATGCAGGCTTCTCTGATCGTCCATAGCGCACCGGCATTGTAGGGCAGCGCCATTTGCTCCAGCCAGCGGTTGATAAACATTTTATGATAATTCACCTTAAACTCGCCAATCTGATCCGGACTGATGATACACTCCTCCATCAGCTCCGGTTCAAAATCGGCAGCACTGGCGCCGGGTCGCGTAGCATCGTATATGGCGCCGTCGATGCGCAGGTAATTATGCGCCTCAGGAATATAGGCAAGGCCGTAACGGTCCAGCACTGCAGCTACCCGCGGTGTATTGTCCCTGTTCATCCTGAACATGCCCATGCAGAGCTGTACCCCATCCTGCTGCTGCTCTCCGGCCAGCCGGCGCAGCGCTGCGTGCTTGGTGCTGCAGGTACCATATCCCTCCAGGAACAGCACCAGCGGATCTAACCTGGCCTGGTTACGGCGATAAGGCAATTGCCGCACCCAGGCCGCCGCCTGCTGAAAGTCTGCTGTTTCCCTGAGCCAGAACTGATCCGAAACTGGTCCGTTATGGCTTATCCTGAAATTGAATATCATTTTTCTTCCTTGCCTTACAAAGCTAGGTATTCCGATGCAAGCGAGGCGTTTCAAAAAATTCTTAAAAATTATTTTAGACTAATCTAAATTTTTATTTCCTTTGCAAAAAGAAATAAAATCAATGAAATCAAAATTAACATTTCTACTACTCATAATCTCTCTACAGGTAAAAGCCCAGGTACTTTCCGGAACGGTAGTAGACAGCCGTAGCGGCGAGTCGTTACCGGGCGCCACGGTACGTGTCCAGGGAAAGGACAAGGCAGTGTTCACCGACGGCAGGGGACGGTTTAGCCTGACGACAACCGATAGCCTGGCAACTTATCCCCTGATCGTTTCCTATACAGGATATGATAACGATATGCTGACCGACCAACCGGCGGGTGCAGTGACCATACGGCTAAAGCCACAGCAAGGACTGGACGAAGTGGTAGTGACCGGCACTCTGAAACCGGTAAGCCGGGCCGAAAGTCCCATCCCGGTGGAGATATTTACCCCTAAATTCTTTAAAAAGAATCCGAGCCCTTCGCTTTTCGATGCTGTGGGCATGATCAATGGCGTAAGGCCGCAGCTCAATTGCAATGTGTGCAATACCGGCGATATTCATATCAATGGCATGGAAGGCCCCTATACCCTGGTGCTGATCGACGGTATGCCTATTGTGAGCGCCCTCTCTACTGTATATGGCCTTAGCGGCATTCCCAACAGTATTGTGGAACGGCTGGAAGTGGTTAAGGGCCCGGCCGCCTCCCTCTACGGCAGCGAGGCCATGGGCGGTATCATCAATGTGATTACCCGGTCGCCGCAGAATGCGCCCCGGTTCAGTGTCGACCTGATGGCTACCTCCTGGCAGGAATACAATACCGACCTTTCCTTCAAAGCCAGGATGGGCAAGGTGCAAACCTTGCTTGGCGTCAGCTACTACAACTACCAGCAACCTTACGACCGCAACCACGACGGCTTTACAGATGTCACGCTGCAAAACAGGATATCGGTCTTTAATAAATGGGATTTTACACGCATAGACAACCGTGTAGCCAGCATTGCCGCCCGTTATGTATACGAAGACCGTTGGGGTGGCCAGATGGACTGGTCCCGGGCCTGGCGGGGCAGCGACAGTATTTATGGCGAAAGCATTTACACATCCCGCTGGGAGCTGATAGGCCAATACCAGCTGCCCTTAAAGGAAAAGATCATGACGCAATTCTCGGTGATCGGCCATCACCAGGATTCCTACTACGGTACCGTACCCTTCCTGGCCGACCAGAAAGTGGCTTTCGCACAGCTCTATTGGGACAAACAATGGGGACGGCACAGCTTACTGGCAGGCGCCTCCTTCCGCTATACTTACTATAACGACAATACACCCGGCACGGCTACCGTATCGGGCGAAGACGCCCCTTCACGCACGCCGCTGCCCGGTGTGTTTATCCAGGACGAATGGTCGCTGCACCGACGCCACAAGCTGCTGCTGGGTTACCGCTTCGATTACGACAGAGTGCACCATGCTATTCATTCGCCCCGGCTGGCCTATAAATGGTCGCCCGACGACCGGAATACACTGAGAGCCAGCTTCGGGACCGGTTTCAGGGTAGTCAATCTCTTCACCGAGGATCATGCGGCGCTCACTGGTGCACGGAAAGTGGAAATAGAAGAAGCCCTGAAGCCGGAACGTTCGTACAACAGCAACCTGAACTATGTGCTGCAACTTCCGCTGGGCAACAATTTTATCAACGTAGATGCGACTGCTTTCTACAGCTATTTCACCAATAAGATTACCGGCGACTATAATACCGATCCCAATAAGATCCTCTACCGCAACCTCAGCGGGCATGCCATATCCCAAGGCATTTCGCTCAACCTGAGCATGACCTTCAGCATACCTTTGCATATAATGGCCGGCGCCACCTATATGGACGTCTACCAGATGAACCGCGATGCCGGTAGCGGGCTCATGGTGAGGAGCAACCAGCTCTTTGCGCCGAAATGGTCGGGCAACTATGCCATTACCTACACCCTCCCCTACCGCTGGATCATTGATCTTACCGGGCAGCTGAACGGCCCCATGCGCCTGCCCCTGCAGAAAGACGACTACCGCCCCGAATATTCTCCCTTATACTGCCTGGCCAATATACAGTTGACTAAAAAAATAGGTAGCGGGCTGGAACTGTACGGCGGGGTAAAGAACCTGCTGAACTTTGTGCCGAAAGAAACCTTTATGCGTCCTTTCGACCCTTTCGATAAGCAGGTCAACGATCCGGTGAGCAATCCCAAAGGCTACACCTTCGACACAGAATACAACTACGCTCCCCTGCAGGGCATACGGGGCTTTGCCGGTATCCGCTACATGTTACGATAACATCATGCCTTATGCGCCTATTGCAAAACATTAACCCCTGCCTATACGCTCCGGGTTTACCTTTGCCTCATGAAAAAATGGATCTTAGCAATTCTTCTGTTATGGGGCGGTTACACGCTTCAGGCACAGGAAGCCAGGGAGGGCGCAAAGCTGTACAACCCTGCGGCCGATGCCAATGCCGATATTAAACAGGCAGTAAAGCAGGCGCAGCAACAGCACAAGAATGTGATGCTGATGGTCGGCGGCAACTGGTGCATCTGGTGTACCCGTTTCAACCAGACCGTTACCGGCAACGATACGCTGAGCAAGCTGATGAGCGATAACTATGTGCTGGTACATGTGAATTATGAAAAGAAGAATGCCGGGGATAAGCTGTGGGCCGGGTTGGGTTATCCGCAACGTTTCGGGTTTCCGGTATTTGTGATCCTGGACAATAAAGGGAATCGCATCCATACCCAGAACTCCGGTTACCTGGAAGAAGGTAAGGGACACAGTCCGGCGAAGATCGCGGAATTCCTGCAGCAGTGGTCGCCGGCTGCAGTAGCAGGCAAGACGCTGAGGTAATACGATACTAATGCAACAGAACGGGGCAGCGGGCGCTTATTGCCGGCTGCCTCTTTTTTTAAGCTACCTTTGCCTTCTGAACCAAGGGCCGCGTAAGGTCCGGTAAAATGAATTTCCTTGAACAGACCACCTTTTAAACGTTCGGGCCCTTCCCTGCCCAAAAACCGCCTGATCATCGGCCGGAAACCCTTGCTGGAAGCTATGGAGCAAGGCGCCAACCTGGAAAAAATATTCCTGCTGCAGACGGCGACGGGCGACGAAATATCGGCTATCAGGAAGAAAGCACGGGAGCTGAATATAGCATTAAGCCTGGTACCTCAGGAGAAGCTCGGGCGCTTTACCCAGGCCAACCACCAGGGTGTAGTGGCCATTGCCGGCCTCGTTGAATACCAGCCGCTGCAAGAGATCATCAGCCAGGCCGTCGACAAGGGGGAAACACCCCTTATTGTTTTGCTCGACGGCATTACCGATACCCGTAACCTGGGCGCCATTGCGCGTTCGGCATATTGCTACGGCGCTCATGCCCTGGTGGTTCCCTCAAGTAACACTGCGGCCATTACCGAAGAAGGCATCAAGGCGTCAGCCGGTGCACTGGAGAGAATACCGGTATGCCGCGTCGCTTCTGTGGAACAAGCGGTCGATGTGCTGCACCTGAACGGTATACAGTTGGCGGCGGCGAGCCTGCAAGGCAGCACGCTGATCCAGGATACGGATCTTACATTGCCACTCGCCATCGTTATGGGCTCGGAAGACAAAGGCGTAAGCGACTTTGTGTTAAAACATGCTGATCATTTGGTACGGATTCCCATGACCGGTAACTTTGATTCGCTTAATGTATCGGTAGCTGCCGGTATTATGCTGTATGAAGTGCACCGGCAGAAAATCTTAAATTAACCATATGGCAGGCATGGTCTTTACGCGCCGGACTGTCACTTACCGGGCAATGAAAAGGGTAATCCCGCGTTGTAACATTTGCCGGAGGTACCGGACAAATGACGAATGCTCATGAATCGTAACTTTCCTTTCCTGTTGATGCTGGCCGGCGCCTTGTTTCTTTTCTCCTGTGAGAAGGAAGTGAAGTTTGACCTGGGCCCCTCGGCAGAAAAAGTGGTGGTGGAGGGCGCCATTGAAACGGATGTTCCCCCTTACGTGATCCTGACCAAAAGCTTCGGCTTTTTTTCGCGTATCGATCTGAAAACCCTTAACAATGCGTTCCTGCACGACGCCCGCATTACCATATCAGACGGCAGCCAATCGTTCCTGCTCCGGGAATACCAGGTCGATAATAACGGCACTCCTGTCTATTTTTACAGTGTCGATTCTTCCGACATAAATGCGCTGTTGTTCAGGGGACGCGCCGGCAGGACCTACCAATTGAAGATCGAATACGGCGGTAAGACCTACGAATCGGCCACGACGATACCCTATGCCAAGGCACTGGATTCCATATGGGCCGAAACACCCAAGGCAGAGGAGATCCCTAAAGATTACCCCAATTCCATGCTGCTGTTTGCCCAATATACAGATCCCGACACCCTGGGCAACCGTGTACGCTATTTTACCAAAACCAACCAGGAACCTTTCCTGGCGCCCTATTATTCGGTAAACGACGACGCGATCATCAACGGCAGCAAGATCACGATACAGCTGTCGGCGGGCTTCGACCGCATGGATACGATCGACAGGGAGACCTTCGGCTATTTTTACAAAGGAGACACTGTAGTGATCAAATGGAGCGCGATCGACAAAGGGGTATTCGATTTCTGGCGTACGCTGGAGTTTTCTTATGCTGCAAATGGCAACCCTTTCGCTTCACCGGTACACGTCACCAGCAATATCAGCAATGGCGCCCTGGGCGTATGGGCCGGCTACAGTAACACTTTCGATACCCTGATCATACCTAAGTGATTCTCTATACCGCCTTTGAGCCAGCCTATTTACTCATGAGATAAAAAACACCTATTTTCGCAGGTAGTTCAATGTATATCAATTAAAGCATCATAACATGTCAGAAAGCACAGAAAGAATTCATTGCCTGATCATTGGCTCGGGACCTGCCGGCTACACTGCTGCCATCTATGCGGCGCGCGCCGGTATGAAACCCGTACTGTACTCAGGATTGCAACCCGGCGGACAGCTGACCATTACCACCGACGTAGAGAATTACCCAGGCTATCCCGAAGGCATCATGGGCCCGCAGATGATGAAAGATTTTGAGGCACAGGCCCGCCGCATGGGTACCGATCTCCGCTGGGGTATGGTATCGAAGGTGGACCTTTCACAGCGTCCGCTGCGCATAGAAGTAGACGAAGAGAAATGGATCGAGGCCGACTCGGTGATCATCGCTACCGGCGCTTCAGCCAAATGGCTCGGTATCGAATCGGAGCAGCGGCTGAATGGTTATGGCGTTTCGGCCTGTGCCGTGTGCGATGGCTTTTTCTTTAAAGATAAAGAAGTAGCCATAGTGGGCGCCGGCGACACCGCCTGCGAAGAGGCGCTGTACCTGGCCAAGCTGTGCACCAAAGTGCATATGATCGTACGCCGCAACGAAATGCGCGCCTCTAAAGTAATGCAGGAACGTGTACTGAAAACCGGCAATATCCAGATTTACTGGAACAGCGAGACCGTGGAAGTGCTGGGCGATAAGAAAGTAGATGGCGTAAAGATCAGGGACCATCAGACCAACGAAGAAACGACCATACCTTTGAGCGCCTTCTTTGTGGCTATTGGTCATCAGCCCAACTCCGATCTTTTCAAGGATTACCTTCAAATGGATGAGCAAGGATATATCCTTACCACGCCGGGCACTTCGAAGACGAATATCGACGGGGTATTTGCCTGCGGCGATGTGCAGGATAAGATCTATCGCCAGGCGGTAACCGCAGCCGGCAGCGGCTGTATGGCAGCCCTGGACGCAGAGCGTTACCTGGGCGCACTGGAGCATGAAGCCGCTACGGCTGCGCATGCGAGTGCCTGAGACCCGGGTCTATAATTTACCAGATAAGTCCGGGATAGTTCGCTGCCCCGGACTTTTTTTATCTGGCTATGTCGATATAGGAAACGTCGCGCAACATTGTCCCAACCCCGGTTGCTGAGCCTGTCGAAGCACCATTTATAGCTGTCCTTTCGACATGCTCAAGGACCGGAAATAGTTTTGTTTCCTATATCAGCATAGTCAGCTTTTTTCATTTCCGTATGTACACATCGTTTTATCAGTCGCCGCTCGGTCCTGTACGGATCTCTGCCTCGGAGCAAGGCTTGCTCTCTGTTTCCTTCATCGAGGAGGCACAGGGGCAATACCTTACCGAACCGGTGCTGGCCAATACGCTCAGCCGCCTGGCGGCACAGCAGCTGGACGAATACTTCAATGGCAAGCGAAGGGCCTTTGACCTGCCGCTTCTGCCCACTGGCACCGCATTCCAGGAAGCGGTATGGCGCGAACTGGTAAAGGTACCTTTCGGAAAAACAGAAAGCTATGGCTATATTGCCCATCAGCTCAACAATCCACTGAGCATACGCGCCGTAGGCTCGGCCAACAACAGGAATCCCATCGCGGTATTCATTCCCTGTCACCGTATCATAGGCGCCGACGGATCGCTTACAGGCTATGCCGGCGGGCTCTGGCGCAAAGAGTACCTGCTCAAACTGGAACGCGCCGGGCAACCGGTACAGACCAGCCTTTGGTAGCTTTCAACTTTTTTCCGCCGATGCCGTTAAACAACCTCGGGGAAAATAAATCGTTCCTATTCCGATAAAAAGTAATTTGCACCCGCTCCCGGCAGGGAGCATGTTTTTCAATTTTAAACGGCTAAAATTTTACAAAAAATGCAAACGACCTTACCCGATCAGGCGGCGCAAGGCCAGATCAAAAGATTAATGGTAGCCAACCGCGGAGAGATCGCCATCCGCATCCTGCGTGCAGCTTCCGAAATGCGTATCCGCACAGTGGCCATCTATACCTATGAGGATCGCTACTCGCTTCACCGCTATAAAGCCGACGAGGCCTATCTTATCGGCAACGAAGAAGAGCCGCTGAAGCCTTACCTCGATATCGAGGCCATTATCAAGACCGCAAAGGACAACGCGATCGACGCCATCCACCCTGGCTATGGCTTCCTGAGCGAGAATGTACGGTTTGCCCGCCGCTGCCGTGAAGAAGGCATCATCTTCATTGGCCCCACTCCGGAAGTAATGGAGCAGCTGGGCGATAAGATCGCGGCCAAAAAAATCGCGCGAGCGGTCAATGTGCCGGTTATTGAGGACAGTACCATCAGCTTCGGCGATACGGACAAGGTAATCGAGGAAGCAGAACGCATCGGCTTTCCCATCATCCTCAAAGCTGCGGCCGGCGGTGGTGGCAGAGGCATGCGTGTGGTGCGCAAAAAAGAAGATCTTGAAAAAGCCTTTACAGAAGCACACAGCGAAGCAGAAAAAGCCTTTGGCGACGGCACTATTTTTATCGAAAAATTCATCGACCAGCCAAAGCATATCGAAGTACAGCTGCTGGCCGACAATCATGGCAATATCGTTCATCTTTTCGAGCGCGATTGCTCTGTGCAACGCCGCTTTCAGAAAGTAGTAGAGATCGCCCCGGCCCCAAATCTACCACAGGAAGCCAGGGAGGCTGTATACGACTATGCGCTGAAAATAGCGCGTGCGGTCAATTACAACAATGCCGGCACCGTAGAATTTCTTGTCGACAGGGAACACCGAGTATACTTCATAGAAGTGAACCCCAGGATACAGGTCGAGCATACCGTAACAGAAGAAGTGACCGGTATCGACGTTGTGCGCAGCCAGATCCTTATCGCACAAGGCGTACCCTTGTCCGATCCTAATATCTTTATCCGCAGCCAGGACGATGTAAAGCTTAATGGTTTTGCGATCCAATGCCGTATCACCACGGAAGACCCGGAGAATCATTTCAAACCCGATTACGGTACGCTCATCACTTACCGCAATGCCGGCGGTTTCGGCATCCGGCTCGATGAGGGCAGCGCTTATTCCGGCATGAAGATCTCTCCCTTCTTTGATTCTATGCTGGTAAAGGTCACCGCCTCCGGCCGTACGCTGGCCGGTGCGGCGCAACGGCTCAACCGCTCCCTGCGTGAGTTCCGCGTAAGGGGTGTGACCACCAATATCCGTTTCCTGGAAAATGTGATCACGCACGAGCAGTTCCGCAAAGGCCTCTGCACGGTAAATTTCATCGACAACAATCCGGAGCTGTTTGCTTTTGATCGCCCGAAAGACCGCGCCACGAGGATATTGAAGT
The DNA here is from genome assembly GCF_003545715.1 of Taibaiella koreensis. GTDB lineage: Bacteria > Bacteroidota > Bacteroidia > Chitinophagales > Chitinophagaceae > Taibaiella > Taibaiella koreensis. Next base: position 650,855 of record NZ_QVNU01000003.1, on the reverse strand, counting down.
ACCTGGCCGATATCAAGATCAACGGACATCCCGATGTGAAGCATTACGATCCTACCCGTAGGTTCAGGACGCCGGAAATACCCGCTTTCGACTCCTTTGCGCCTTTTCCAGCCGGGACCAAAGATAAACTGACGGAGCTGGGGCCACAGGGCTTCATGCAATGGCTTGGGCAAGAACCTTCCGTATTGTTTACCGATACCACCTACCGCGACGCCCACCAATCGCTGGTAGCCACGCGCATGCGCAGCAGGGATATTCTTGCGGTAGCAGAAGGCTATGCCCGCAATCATGCCGAGCTATTCTCTATGGAAGTATGGGGCGGCGCCACCTTCGACGTTGCGCTGCGCTTCCTGCACGAATGTCCCTGGACAAGGCTGCAGGAGATCAGGAAAGCCATGCCAAATGTGCTGCTGCAAATGCTCTTCAGGGGATACAATGCCGTAGGTTATTCGGCTTATCCGCGCAATGTGATCCAGCAGTTCATTGAGAAGTCATGGGAAAACGGTGTAGATGTGTTCCGCATCTTCGATTCGCTCAACAATATTGAATCCATGCTGCCCGGGATCGAGCACGTGGTAAAACATACGGGCGGCATTGCCCAGCCTGCCATATGCTATACCGGCAATGTGCAGCGCAAAGAAAACAACAAGTACAACCTGCAGTATTATATCGACCTGGCCCGCAGGCTTGAGGATACTGGCGCACATATGCTGGCCATCAAGGACATGGCTGGCCTGCTGAAGCCCAATGCCGCTACCGAATTGATCGGCGCGCTGAAGGAAAATATAGCGTTGCCCATTGCGCTGCACACACACGATACCGCAGGTACCCAGGTCGCCACCTATCTCAATGCCGTGAATGCTGGTGTGGATACGATCGACTGCTCGCTGGCCTCGTTCAGCGGCACGACTGCGCAGCCCAACCTTAACTCTCTCGTTGCGCTGTTGCAGGGACATCCACGCGAACGCCGGAGCAATCTGCACAGCCTCAATGCCTACAGCAACTATTGGGAAGCGGCCAGGGAATATTACTACCCTTTCGAATCGGACCTGAAATCGGCCACAGCCGAAGTATACGACAACGAAATACCCGGAGGGCAATATTCCAACCTGCGCCAGCAGGCGGAGGCGATCGGTCTTGGCGGGCAGCTGACCACCATCAAGCAAAACTACAAGGTGGTGAACGAGCTGTTTGGCGATATTGTGAAAGTAACGCCCAGCTCTAAAGTAGTGGGCGATATGGCCCTGTTCATGACGGCTAACGCACTTACTGCTGAAGATGTGCTCAATGAAAGTAAGAATCTTTCTTTCCCCGCTTCGGTAGTTGGTTTCTTCAAAGGCGAGCTGGGCGTGCCTTACGGCGGCTTCCCCGAAAAGCTGAGAAAGATCGTGCTGCGCAATGAGCCACAGACCAATGGCGCCAATGCACAGCTATTGCCCGACATAGACCTGGAGGAAGCCTTCAAAGGCTTTACGGAAAAATATCCCGGGAGCACCTTCCTCGATTTCCTTTCTTACCAGATGTTCCCGAAGGTATACGATGAATATTACCATTATCAGAACGAGTTTGGCGAAGTAAGCAATATTCCCACACCGGCCTTCTTCTACCCCATGAAGAATGATGAAGAGTTGCTGATCGAGCTGGGCAAGGGCAAGACCATTCATGTACGGCTGATCTTCGTTTCCGATGCCGACGAGACCGGCATGCGCACCGTATCCTTTGAGCTGAACGGCTACAACAGGACGATCAGGGTGAAAGACAATTCCGTTAAATCGTTGAAACCGCAGCATAAAAAAGTAAGCGATGCGGATAAGGAAACCGGTGCGCCCTTACAGGGCAAGCTAAGCGTGGTGCTGGTAAAGGAAGGCGATGAACTGCAAGCCGGCACTCCCTTGTTCGTAATCGAAGCGATGAAGATGGAAAGTACCGTAAGCGCGGCCAAGGCAGGCAAGGTAAAGAAAGTGCACATCAATGCCGGTACCATGGTAGATCAGAATGATGTGGTGATCGAGATGGAATAGTACAAGACAATTTAGATAACGCAACAAGCGCCGCCGGAGTATCCGTGCGGCGCTTGTTTCTTATACAGGAGCTATTTCTTTTCTCGCAGCGCTTGTTCCTGGACATTACTTATTACTGTCTCGCAGCGCCGCTGCGAGACACCACATTTTGTTTTCGTGGCAAAAAAAGAAAATGACTATCCGGATGTAGGAAACGGGATACAATTTGCTTCTAAATAACGGCTGCTGAGCTTGTCGAAGCACCATCTTTGTCCTTTCGACAAGCTCAAGGACCGCCTTTGTTTCCTATATCCGGATACTCAGAAAAAAGAATTACTGCTCCACAAAAAACCGGGAGAAATCTTTTGCCGTGCAGACCGCTGCGCGTTCCGGCAGGCTGCCGCAGAGAGCACGCAAAAGTCGAATATCCTGCGGTGTCAGCTTCTTGTAAAATATCTTTTTTCTCGCGGCGCCGCTGCGACGCCGCGAGAAAGCCCACCTTATAACTGATATGATCGCCGCGAGCAATAAAGCAAGCTACTCCGAAAGACCCAGCAGCAGGGCTTTTCGTATCAATCCCGCCATATTCCTGACATCCAGCTTCAGGAAAAGATTGGAACGATAGTATTCTACTGTCCGCAATCCGATAAACAGCTTTTCCGATATCTCCTGTATCGTATCGCCGTTCACGGTCATGCGCAGTATTTCCTTCTCTCTGGGAGTAAGCGCAGGCTTCAGCGCCGATTCCCTTTTCATGCGTTGCGTAAACTGATCGAGGCTATCCAGTAGTGCCGGATCAATAAATTGTTTACCCTCATATACTGTCTCTACGGCCCTGATCACGACTTCCGGGTCGGTGTTTTTCAGCACATAGCCCAGTACCCCCATGCGCAGCATATTGTGCACATATAAAGCGCTGTTCAGATTCGTCAGCGCAAGAATACGGATATCGGGATAATGTTTCAGTATTACCGGCGCCAGCATATCGCCGGTCTTGTCCGGCAGTTGGATATCCAGCAACAGCACGTCAGGCTGATTCTCCTGCAGGCCTTGCAGCAGGTCGGCGCCATTGCCATAAGCGCCGGCCAGACGGATATGCGGGTATACCGACAGCATATTCTTCAAGCCGCCGATGATCATAGGATGGTCGTCTGCAATAGCTATACGGATGTTCATGTTCTCTTCAGTTGGTTTGCTCCAGGTTAAGCTCTATAAATGCTGTGGTTCCCTGCCCGGCCGGCTCAATGGAAAAATAGCCGTTCAATGCCTGTACCCTTGCTTCGATGTTCATCAGCCCCAGGCCACGGTGTTTATCCTGCGCCTTGAAACCCGTACCGTTATCTTCTACCAGGATGCTGATCACCTGGGCCTCCCGTCGCACCTGAACGGCAACCAGGGTAGCCTGTGCATGCTTGATAATATTTTGCAGCAGTTCCTGTATCATCCGGTATATCGGTAGCTCCAGCGCTTTACCGAGACTATCCAGGTCGCCGTAAAATTGCAGGTCTATAACCGGCTGCCCTCCTGTATCCAATTGCTCGCAATACAACAGCAGCGCTTCTTTGAGGTGATGCTTCAGCAAGATATCGGGCATCAGGTTATGCGCCGTTTTGTGGATCTCCCGGCCCATATCCTGCAACATCTCCATCACATCGCCCAAGCCATCACCGGTCACCTCTTGCTCATGCAGCTTCTGCCAGGTCTTCAGGTTCATCTTAATCCCGGTGAGCATCCCGCCGATACCGTCGTGCAGCTCCCTTGAAATACGCACCCGTTCCTTTTCCTCGCCGGCCATCATGGCTTTTAGCTGTTCTATCCTTCTGTCCCTCATGGCTATTTTGCGCCGGCTTCTATATATGCCCAGCGTCACGGCAAGCCCGATCAGCATTCCTCCGATAACGGCGCCGATCAGGATATTCTTATGCTCGATCCTTCTTTTTTGCGCTGCGATGGTCCATTCCTTTTCCAGCAGCTCCTTGTTCTTCTGTACGGTCTGGTAGCGTGCCTCCACCTCGTTGATCGCACGCAGCTTTTCGGTATTGATCTGGCTGTCCTTGAGCTGATCGTACCGGCGGTGCTGCTCCAGGGCTTCGCGGTACCTGCCTGTCGCTTCGTAAAGCGCAGCCAGCGTAGCGTGCCCGTCTTTCTGATTGCCGGTAATCCCGGTTTCCTTTGCCTTCGCCAAAACCGCCAGCAGCACCTGCTCTGCCTGCCGGTACTCTTTCAACCGGAACAACGCCAGGCCCAGCGAATAGCCAGGCATAATAAAGGCGTGCAACGGGCTGGTGGTCGTGCTCAATTGCATGGCGTCGCGATAATAAGCAACCGCTTCACGATTCCGGCCCGACTTAAGGAGCAAATCGCCCATGCTGGTGAGACAGGCCTGCTCCATATCTGTAATGCCCTCTTTGCGGCTCAGCGTCAGCGCCTCGCGATAAGCAGACATGGCACTATCGACAAGCTGCAGCTTATCGTAGGCCGTTCCCTTATTGACCAGGGCACTCCCAATGAGCATCACCGCATTCTTTTTACGGGCAAATTGCTCGGCCTGCACCGCATAGGCCAAAGCCTGACGGTGTTGCCCCAGCTCTTCCTGTACGGTAGCCAGGTTGTTGTATACTGCTGCGATATTGTCACTGGCCGGGAAATACTGTTGCAGGTATTTTAACGCGAGGTAATAGTATTCATGCGCGCGCTTATAATCACCAGACTGGAAAAAGCTGCCGCCCATGTTGATATACAAGCTGGGTAGCGCGTTCCCGATGTAGCGGGCCCGCCGGCAATAGGGCAAAGCCTCCTGGTAGAGCATCAATCCCCGGGCGTAGTCGCCCCTGTCTGTCACGGCCGCGCCCAGAAAGGCCAGGGCATAGCCGATACCATCGTCGAAGCCCGTGGCCCGGCTCAGCGCTTCTGCAGCTTCGAAGCAAGCGATCGCGCTGTCGGTATTGCGCGACAACAATGGAATGCCTTTACGGATCAGGGCCCTTACCTGAAGCGTATCGGCAGTGGTGAAGGTGGCATGCGACAGACGTACCACCTCCTGCGCCCGGCCGGCGACGGTAGTCAGAAGCAGCCACCACAATGTGCCCACAATCAAGCGGCTTCTTGAAATAGGATAAAAATACACTTTACTCAATGTTGTACAGCGACAATCATAGTTAAATAAAAAATATCAGTGAAATCCGAAAAGATTTTCAGCAGCTGGATCCTTTAATTTGTAGAGAAAGGTCCGCTACTGCATCCGGGACGTTTTATCGCACCCGGTTGGCTCTGGCTTTGCGTATCAAGATAATTAAAATAAAAATATCCGCCGATTTCTTAACAACTAAACCACTTATGTCGATCATGAGATGAATGCCGCCCTCTAAAATCAATGCATAATAACCCGGACCGGTGCCACAGGTTGCCGCTCAGGAACCAAACCATATCTCCTTTGGCGCTCATTTTTTTTACCAAAAAACAATAAAGCTTTTATGAAAAAAATATTGACACTTGCCCTGCTTTTTTCCGGCTGCCTTACGCTGCAGGCCCAGCAAGGCACACTGGATGCGACTTTCAATCCTGGTACGGCGCTGGACTTCAACGGCGCCAACTCCCTGGCCCTGCAGCCAGATGGTAAAATACTGGTCGGCGGAGGGTTTTCCAAACATGTAGCGCGGCTCAACAACGATGGTACCGTAGACGCGTCCTTTTCGCTCACCGGCAACGGCTTCAATAGCTATGTACCTGCCATGGCGCTGCAAAGCGATGGCAAGGTCGTGGTCGGCGGCGGCTTTACCGAGTTCAATAACCTTCCAATACCCGGCCGTATCGCACGGCTCAATAGCGACGGATCGGTGGATGCTACATTTAAAACCAACCTGGGCACAGGCATTACAACAGATTATTCTTCGGTAAATGCCGTGGCACTGCAAAGCGATGACAAGATCCTGGTCGGCGGTGAATTTGATGCCTTTAACGGTACTGCCAATAACAATATTCTGCGGCTCAACAGCGACGGCACTCGCGATGCCGCCTTCAACACAGGTACTGGCTTCAACCGCGCCGTTGCCTGTTTCGCCATCCAGCCCGATGGCAAGATCCTGGTCGGCGGCTCTTTCTGGACTTATAAGGGACTGGCGGTGCCCCCAAGGCTGGTACGGCTTAACGCCGACGGTACGCTGGACGCCACTTTTGGCACTACAGACGGCTTCGACGGCACTGTCAATTCCATAGCCATTCAACCCGACGGCAAGATGATCATTGCCGGTTTCTTTTCTAATGCCAACGGCTTGTCACGCGCCGGCATTACCCGGCTCAACAGCGATGGCACTACAGATGCCACTTTCAATGTAGGCACCGCCCTCACCGGTCCCCAGCCTTTTGCTCATGCCGTAAAGCTGCAGAGCGATGGCAAAGTATTGCTCGGCGGCCAGTTTGTAACGTACAACGGCACTAGCATTAACCGCATTGCCCGGCTGAATGCTGATGGCAGCCTCGACGCCACCTTCAACGTAGGCAGCGGCTGCGATCAAACGGTGCTCGTCTTTGCTATCCAGCCCAATGAAAAGATCATTATTGCCGGCGAGCTGACCACCTACAACGGCACCAGCCGCAATTTTGTGGCCCGGCTTACCGGACCGGATAATATAAAGACCGGCGCGCTTACTGTGGGGAATTTTTGCCAGAACCCGGCTGTCGCAGTATCCTTTACCGTGACCGGTACCATCAACAGCGGCAATGTATTTACCGCGCAGCTCAGCGATGCTTCCGGCAGCTTCAGCAGCCCGGTGGCGATCGGTACGCTCAGCGGCACAGCCAGCGGTACCATCAATGCTATGTTACCTTCCAATACACCCAGCGGCACCGGCTACCGCATCCGTGTAGTGAGCAGCAGCCCTGCGCTTACCGGTAGCGACAATGGCGAGGATATCAGCATTACCAATGTGGCGCCCGCCGTGATCCAGCGTACGAGCAATACCTTGTCCACCATTCTTCCCTATGCGACCTACCAATGGATACGCAACAATGCCTCTATTCCCGGCGCGACCAACAGCACTTATACCGTAACTGCCAATGGCAGCTACCAGGTAGCGGTAACCAATACCGGAGGGTGCAAAGACACTTCCGATGTATTTACGGTAACCAATCTCAGCCTGGATGAGCGGGAGCAGCTCGCACAGCAGGTACGCCTCTATCCCAATCCGGCAAAGGATATGATCCATATCCAGTCGCCGGTTAAGGTCAACGTTGCCATCACCGGTATAGAAGGAAAAATGATCCGGGAAGAAAGCCACGTAAGCATGATGATGCTGAACGATCTGCCTGCAGGTATTTACCTGTTGCGCATTAGCGATACCAAAGGCATGCTGATCAAAACAGAGAAGCTCATTATCGCCAGATAATTCGATTAACCAGGCACAACCAGCCGGCCCTGCAGTATTGCCTGCGGGGCTTTTTTTATTGTTGCTGCTTATAGTCGGCTCTCCCTGTCCATTGGCGGTAATTATCTTTGATCCACATACCGATCTCCAGGTCCGATGCTGCCCTGGCATAATCGTAAGGCATGGGATAGGTATTCATGAAGGCGGCCAGCGTATCTCCTGTAAGGCCGGTAAGGTCGTGTACGACCCCGGGGGTATAACGGGTGTAGACAAAAGACTGCTTTTCCTGGTTCTTGAATCGTTTCTGAAAAGCGCGCAATCGCTTGTATTTACGTGCCAGCCGTTGGTACGGCGCCGATATGGGATTGTTGAAGACTACACCGAACCGTGCCGGCGGACCTTGTTTGTTCAATCCGAACTTTGCAGGTTCCTGCGCCACTTTTTTCCCGAATAACCTGCGATATTCCAGTGAATCCCGTTGATAATCGCTGAGCCCCGGACGGATGACCACGGTATCGATACGCTGCAGGTATTTCTCCAGCGGGATGCGTTGGTATTGCGTCGCCTCATCGGAACCTACAACGAATTCCTTGCTGATATAGCCTAGCAGACTGAAGCGTATATGATCGCTGCTTTTTACAGCTATCGTATACGTTCCTTTTCCGGCCGACCACGTATCTGTACCGCTGCGGCGGTTCTCGATATGTACCGAAGCCAATGGCTCGCCCGTGGCGGCATCTACTACAGTACCTTCCAGTTCCTGTGCAGAAAGTGACACAACACTGCATAGCAGCCATAAAAGAAAAAGAAACCTCATGGTTTCTTTAACGTATCGGCAGTTTCTTTTGGTATTGGTGGCGGCAGCGTCACCGGCTTTTGTTTCCATTGCCGGTAATTGTATTTGATCCACATCTTGATCTCGAGATCGGTAGCTGCCCGGGCGTAATCGTAGGGCATGGGATAGGCGTTCATAAAGGCAGCCAGCGTATCGCCGGTAAGACCTGTAAGCGCGGTAACTTCTTCCGGCGTATACCGGGTATCGACAAATTTCTGACCCTCCCACTTTTTGAAGTTTTCCTGGAAGCGGGTACGCTGTTTGCTCTTTTTATTGAATTGCTCGGCAAGGGCCGAAGCCGGGCTGAAGATCGATCCCATTACCGTGCTGCTGGCTCTTTTGCGGGAAAGGTCCAGCGCGTATCGCTTACTACGGGCAATAGAATCCAGCTGGTAAGGCGTCCAGTCGGGGCGTATCTCGACCTCTTCCAGGGTATACAGCTTTTTCTTGAGATTTACCCGGCGAAAGACGTTGGCGCCTTCGGGCATCTGGAAAGAAACAGGATAGTAGCCTACGTAAGTGAATTCGATATCGTCGCCTTTATCGGCTTTAATGCTGAACTTCCCGTCTACATCGGCCATAGTGGAAAGATTTTTGGTCTTATTGACCACGATCACTGCGGGAAGAGGGCTGCCGTCATTATCGGCGACCACACCGTCCAGCGACTGTGCTATCGCAGGCGTAATGCCAAGCAGCATAAAAAACAGGAGACAATACCGGAGCAACAAGGGAAACGATTTTAGAAAACTAAAACAGGTTTGGCTCAAAATTATTGCTTTCAGCTCACAAAAAATCCCGGTAGTGAACTACCGGGACTATTTCATTGAGAACTTTAGCATTACTTTTTCTTAGCAGCAACCTTAGTTGGGGTTGGCTTTTTAGCAGCTTTAGGAGCAGCTTTTTTAGCAGCAGCTTTCTTAGGAGCGGCCTTTTTAGCAGCGGCTTTCTTAGGAGCAGCTTTTTTGGGAGCGGCTTTCTTAGCGGCGGCTTTTTTAGGAGCAGCTTTCTTAGCGGCGGCCTTTTTAGGAGCAGCTTTCTTAGCAGCAGCTTTTTTAGCTGGAGCGGCTTTTTTTGCGGCTGCTTTCTTCGGAGCAGCTTTTTTTGCAGTTGCCATACTTATCGAATTTATGGGTTAGAAAATAAAAAAGCTCTTTTATTTATGGCAAACCGCTTGAAGGGGGTTAGGCTTCAGCGGTACTTACTTCGTTTATGGAAACTAAAGTCTTACTGCGTGTTTTTCTAAACTCAACAATTCCGTCTGTTAATGCGAATATAGTAAAATCTTTACCAATTCCAACATTTGTACCGGGATGATACACGGTACCTTTCTGACGAAGAATGATATTTCCGGAGATAGCAGGCTGGCCACCGAAAATTTTAACACCCAGCCTTCTGCTACGTGAATCGCGACCGTTCCTTACGCTACCTTCACCTTTTTTATGTGCCATTACTTTTTTATTAAGTTGTAATACCTACAAAGTTAAATAATAATTTGATTTATCCAAAAAATCGCCATGCGATTTTCAGACGACGATCGTAACAGGATCACCACAGGGTGTTCCTTATGCGATTGCCTGGATCTTGATCTTAGTCAGGGATTGACGGTGACCGTTCAGCTTCTGATATCCTTTGCGGCGCTTCTTCTTAAAGATAAGTACTTTATCGCCTTTCAGATGATCGATGATCTCTGCTTTTACGACTGCCTTTACAGCGCTGCCTACGGCTACATTGCCGCCATCGCTGGTCATCAGTACATCAGAAAATTCTACATTGTCCCCGGCTTTGCCATCGAGACGGTGTACGAAAAGTTCGTCGTTCGCCTGAACTCTGAACTGCTGTCCTGCTATTGTTACAACTGCAAACATGCTCCAAAAATTTTGCGCAAAATTACTGGAATTTTAATTTATAGCCAAATTATTTTTGTTCTTTTTTGCCACCGGTGAATTCGGCCAATACCTTTTCCCCCTGCATCAGGGTCAGTTTATTCCCCGAAATACGGAAATGATCTACCTCATCAAATATCTTGTACAGCTTATTTTCTGTATCCAGACCAGGCATGCAGGCCATTTTAGTGGCGACTACCTGTCCTAGCTTCAGACCGGTCCCTTCTACCGTATAGCTGCCGCCATAGCTGTTGCAACCTGCATAGCCGCCAAAACGGGACAGGCTGTCTTCAAAGATGATAGTTACGGGTCTACGGGTCTTCTCCGGCGTAAAATCGGGGATCGAGCTAAGCGTCCAGCCGGTACCGGCAAGTGAATTGCCGCCGCCGGCACCTGCTTTAGCTTGTTTCTTCATAGAGGAGCAGGAACACCATACCAGCAGGGTTAAGGCAAGGCAGGAAAGTAGATAACGCATTTTATTTTATTTTGAAGATGAACAATAAGAATCAGTCCGGCTTACTGCCACAATCGTTGCACCTGTTCGGCTATCGCCGCTACAGGGATATCATTCATGCAACGGAAATGCTTCCGGGGACATTTATGGTAGCCGATCTTGCTGCAAGGCCTGCAGCCAAGATCTTTCACTTCCATTATCACAGACAATTGCGATACGTTTTGGTTTAAATTGTTGAAGCCATAATAAGGGAACATACCCATTTCCGGCGTCGTATTGCCCCATAGCGATACGACAGGCTTTTTAAAGGCGGCTGCTATATGCATGAGGCCTGTATCGTTGCTCACCACCACTTTTGCCCGTTTTACCAGGTCGGCCGACTCGTTAAGATTAAACTTGCCGCAGGCATTGTACACCTTTGCCGGGTCGGCGGCCACGATCTCGTTACCGGCATCGCGGTCTTCTGGTCCGCCCAGCAGGATCAACGGGTAAGGACATAAGGCTACGAATTCTTTCCAGCGCGCCACCGGGAACTGCTTGGTGAAGTAAGAGCCGCCGATCACGCAGCCAACAAAGCCGGCCCAGTGTCCCATGGGAATATCGTCCTGCTTTGTCTGTAGGTTTTCGGGAATAAAGTAGTCCATTCCTTCGCCATCGTTCTTCAGCTTCAGCGGCTTCATGCCTTCAAAATAGCGGTCGACGATACTTTTATCGGGCATCACGTTCCATTTGAAATTCACGTACAGCCATTTCCTGAAATTGAGCTTATTGAAGGTGAGCGACGGCGCTCCCAGCGCCTTTTTCACCCGCATTGTCCTAAGGTTCCGGTGCAGATCAATAACATAGTCAAAGGTATGCTGTTTCAGCCCTGCGATGGTCTCGTTAAGATCCTGCTCCAGGGTATGGATTACGTCGATATAAGGATTGGCTGCGATTACAGGCTTAAATTGTTGCTTGACCAGGAAATGGATCTCGGCCCCGGGATACTGGCGCCGCAACGCGCGCAATACCGGCGTGGTGAGCACGATATCGCCTATGGAAGAAAAACGGATGAGGAGTAATTTCATGAAAGAATAATCGCTGCAAAGATAAAAGGGTCGTTTTAATAATGCAGACAGGCCATACAGAAGATGTGTGATTTTTTTTGGCGATCTGTCAAAAACAAAGTTACTTTGTAATAGAAAGTACTTTTTAATTAATAATCCAATGAAAAAACAGGAAAGAACGATACGATTATGGTTGCTGTTGTTCATGGCGGGGCTACTGCTGAGCGGCATTACCGCCTTTGCTGTAGAGACGGGGCTGCACTGGCTCCTTTCTTTCGGATCATACAACACGGCATTATACCGTTGGCTGGAAGAGAGCTACCAGGCAATCAGCGCTACCAACAAGGCTTTTCCCGCTATCGCCTATGGCTACGACTGGCTGGCATTTGCGCACATCGTGATCGCCACGGCTTTTATAGGACCACTCGTGGATCCCGTGCGGAATATATGGGTAGTACAGTTTAGCTGCCTGGCCTGCCTCATGATATTTCCCCTGGCATTTATAGCCGGCAGCATACGCCACATTCCTTTGTTCTGGCGACTCATCGATTGCTCCTTCGGTGTGCTGGGCCTGGTTCCCTTATTGATCTGCTATCGCAAAATACGCCGGCTTGAGGCCAGCCGGCGATTACCTGTACCCACTCATTCCCTGCGTTCATGAAATATTTTGTACCGCCCGGCTCCATTGTACGGACCATATGGGGGCAATCGGATACTGTATTGTTTATTTTTGCCGGCGCCGCAGCGGAATTTGCACTGAACAAAGCTGTAGACTGGCTCTATTTTACGGGCAAGCTTCCCGCCGATCCTATAGGCCGGCTATTTTCTACGGTAACTTATGCCCGCCAGATCATTTTTGCCACCGAAGACGAGGCTTATGCCGCCATCGCACGTATCCGTCAAATCCATACCGGCGTTGAGCAGAGCCGGGGCAGCGCGATACCCGACTGGGCTTACCGCGATGTGCTGTTCATGCTGATCCACTATTCGCTGGCTGCTTTTGAGCTGCTTGAACGACCTGCCACCCCGGCAGAAAAGGAAACACTGGCGGCTGTTTTCCTGCAGGTGGGCGAGAGAATGGGTATCACAGGATTGCCAAAGGATGAGGCCAGCTGGCGCCAGGCCTACCAGGAGCATCTTTCGGCCAATCTGCAATACAGCAAGTATACAACCGATCTGTACCGGCAATACCGCAAGCACCTGGGACCATTGCGCTATCATTTCCTGCTGCAGGTACAGCTGCGCCTGGTATCGCCTATCCCGCTCAGGCTGCTGCCCTTAAAGCCTTCAGCTTTTACCGGGCTGCTCCTTGACCTGTACCGCAAAGTCCACATACTGCGCTTTCTGCGCGCCGTCCTCATCCCGGCACAGTATAAGGCGCAGGTACGGCAGCTGGATGTCAAAGCCTGACATAGCGTTGCAGAAAACAGGATCAGGGATCAGGCACCGGAGAAGATCAAGCAGTAACCAACCGAAGCGCAGGCGTATCATAAAATACAGCGTAGTACTCAGGCGCCTTTGAGCTGTACACTATACACTTTCAGCGACTGGTATTTGCCCTTCAGCTGCACGTCGCCGATCAGGCCCAGCGCAAACTTTTTGTTACCGGCTATGGGATTGAAAATGCTCTCGGAAATGAGCAACTGCTGGCTATGCTGGTTGCACAAGCCCTGTATACGGGAAGCCGTGTTCACTACATCGCCATGATAAGCGATCTCGGTCTTCAGTTCCCCCACTTCGGCAGCTACTACCGTTCCCGAATGGATGCCGGCTTTGAACAGTGGTTGTACCCCAAAGGTCTCCAGGAAATAATCTTTTTTGCGCAGCAGCGCATTGGCAAAGGCGAAGTAAAAATTAACGCATTGACCATAGTCAAAGTCTTTATTGACCTTCCAGGTCACCACGACTTCGTCGCCTACAAATTGGTATACATGCGCCGAGAAAGCGCTGATAGGCTCGGTGAGCTCTATATAACAGGACTGAAGGAACTGGCTGTACAGCAGTGTATCCAACGATTCGGCTATCGTTGTAGAAGCGGTAAGATCGAGGAACATAAATACCCGTTTCTCTTCTTTCGGATTAAAATATTTACCAATAATGTATTCAAACAGCACTCCGGGCCCGAATTTCTTGTTCATCTGCAGGATAAAGTGGTACAAAAGACTGCATACCGAGAGGTAGAATAAAGTGACCAGGCTGGCGCTGGAAAGGCTGTATTGAATGGCAAACGCCAGCGTATTACCCACGAGGCTTGAACCAAAAATAACGGCGCCAAAAAAACAGACGTAGATCACCGTATTGATAAGCACGGTGCTGAAGAACGCCCTCCGCTTGAGTTTCAGGCTTAGTGAAGAAGAAGTAAAAACACCAAAAAGAAAACCGATGACAATGCTGTCGAAGGTAGCGAGGAAAAATATTTCCCCGTAATCTATCTTCCCGGCAGCATCGCCATCGATCCCTATAAACCGTAGTATAATATAGCAGTGGCAGGCCAGAAGCCAGTATACCACCGAAAACAGTATGTATTTAAGCCTGTTACCGAATTTCATTATGCTGATGAAGATAATACTTAAAAATAATGGTTGTTTATCTACATTGCAAATGATGAAGAAATTATAACAGTTTCTTTGTTTTAATATGAAAAAATCATTTCCGGGATACCTTCACATCGATACGACGGTTCATCGCCTTTCCCAGTTCTGTGCCGTTGTCGCCTACCGGGAATTCCTGTCCGTAGCCATCGGCTTCCAGGCGGGAAGCATTGACCCCCAGTGCCACCAGGCGGCTCTTTACGTGTTCCGCTCTTTCTTTGCTCAGCTTCAGGTTGCCGGCGGCATCGCCGGTATTGTCAGTATAGCCGCCGATCTTCAGCCCCACCTCTGGATAGGCCTTAAGGATAGCAACGATATTGCTCAGTTGCTCTTCAGATGAAGGCTTCAGGGTGGACTTGCCGGTTTCAAATTGCAGGCGGTCGAAAGAGATCCAGTTAGCGCTTTTATTGGCTTCATCTATGGTACCGTTATGGATAAAGTCGACCAGCTTACGCTCTACGCTTTGCTCACCCACCTGCAGCTCGGTGTTGTCTTTTAACTTCAGCACGGTAACGCTACCGAGGTCGGCGACGAATTCATTATCGACCAGCTTACCGTTACGCTCTGTTTTCACCGTGGCGTCGGGCGTTTGGGTTACCGTTTCCTGCTGAACGTTAACTTCCGTACCCGGCGCTACTGCCGTACCCGCTGCAGCCAGCTGCATACGCGCTATGCTGGCGGTACGTTGCTCCTGTATTTTGCCGGCATATATATGCGACAAGGTAGGCGCGATCACCAGGCTCACGATGCTCATAAGCTTGATAAGAATATTCATTGAAGGGCCGGAAGTATCTTTAAAAGGATCGCCCACAGTATCGCCCGTTACAGAAGCTTTATGCGGCTCCGATTTTTTATAATGGGTCTCGCCATTGATCTCTACGCCCTTTTCAAACGACTTCTTGGCGTTGTCCCAGGCGCCGCCGGCATTGTTCTGGAACATACCCATCAGCACACCGCTAACGGTAGCACCGGCCAGGAAACCGCCCAGCACTTCGGGCCCCAGCAGGAAGCCGATAGCTAGTGGCGACAGGATGGCAATAGCGCCGGGAAGCATCATTTTGCGGATAGAGGCATCGGTGGAGATGGCTACGCATTTCTCATATTGTGGTTTGCCGGTGCCTTCCATAATGCCTGGTATTTCGCGGAACTGGCGGCGTACTTCTTCTACCATAGCCATAGCAGCTTGTCCTACGGCTTTGATCGCCAGGGAAGAAAAGATAAAGGGGATCATACCGCCTACGAAAAGGCCGGCCAATACATCGGCCCGGTAGATATCGATACCGTCAATCTTGGAGATGCCCACAAAAGCGGCGAACAGCGCCAGGGCGGTCAATGCCGCAGAGGCGATAGCAAAGCCCTTACCAGTGGCAGCTGTAGTATTACCTACAGCATCGAGGATATCGGTCTTTTCACGCACCTCACCGGGCAGTTCACTCATTTCGGCAATACCACCGGCATTGTCGGCTATAGGACCGAAGGCATCGATAGCCAATTGCATAGCCGTGGTAGCCATCATACCCGCTGCTGCGATCGCTACACCGTAGAGACCCGCAAAGGCATAAGAGCCATAGATACCACCCGCCAGCACCAATATAGGCAGCAAGGTACTTTCCATGCCCACGCTAAGGCCGCCGATGATATTGGTAGCATGGCCTGTTGCCGACTGGCGTATAATGCTGAGCACGGGACGCTTGCCCATGGCCGTATAGTATTCGGTAATAATACTCATAAGCGTGCCGACTACGAGGCCTACCACTATCGCACCGATAATGTCCATTTTCGTGAATTCATGTCCGCGCAGGGTCATCGTGTCGGGCATAATGCCGTTCACCAGGAAGAAAGCCATAATTGCCGTGAGCACAATAGATCCGTAGTTGCCCATGTTCAGCGCGCTTTGCACTTTGGCAGTGCTAAGCCCCGCATTTTCGCTGATGCGTACAAAGAAGGTGCCGATGATAGAAAGGATAATACCGGCGCCGGCAATAAGCATCGGCAGCAGGATAGGCGCGAGTCCATGGAAGCGATCGCCGGCCACGCTCAGGGTTTCCCGGCCCAGGACCATGGTCGCCAGCACCGTAGCCACGTAGCTGCCGAAAAGGTCGGCGCCCATACCGGCTACGTCGCCCACATTGTCGCCTACGTTGTCGGCGATGGTCGCGGGATTGCGGGGATCATCTTCGGGAATACCAGCTTCAACCTTACCTACCAGGTCGGCGCCTACGTCGGCCGCTTTGGTATAAATACCTCCACCCACACGGGCAAAAAGCGCGATGCTTTCGGCGCCCAGAGAAAAGCCTGTCAGCACTTCAATGGCTTTTTCAAGCGCCAATCTGTATTCTTCTGTATTGGGCTGATAAGCCGATACAAATTGCATATAAAGTACGATGAACAGACTTCCAAGGCCGAGGACAGCCAGACCAGCTACCCCCATACCCATTACGCTGCCGCCGGTAAAGGATACCTTGAGCGCTTTGCTCAGACTGGTACGGGCGGCTTCTGCGGTACGCACGTTGGCCTTGGTAGCGATACGCATACCAATAAAACCCGCCAGGGCGCTCATAACAGCACCCAGGACAAATGCCAGGGCAATACTCCAGTGCGAGTTGGCATTGCTGGAGCCCATAACGCCCAGCAGGATCGCTGCGAGCACAACGAAGTACGCCAGTATCTTGTACTCCGCCTTAAGAAAGGCCATCGCACCGTCGGCGATATACTTACTGATCTCTTTCATGCGGTCGTTACCGGCAGGCTGCCGGCCCACCCAACCGCTTTTGATCAGCATAAACAGCAATGCTACTATCCCGAAACAGGGCACCAGGTAAAAAAGTGAGTCCATGCTTAGTATTAAGTTTTTAGAGTTAAAACAAAAATAGTCGTATAAATGGAAAATCCATGCCATTTTTTACAGACAAATAAAAAAAGGCATGGTGTAATAAAAAAACCGCGCCTGGCGCGGTTTTCAAAATAACAATTCAAAAAATCTTAGCGGATCAGGGTTACTGTACCTTTATATGTTTCAACATAGCCATCGGGATAGCCGATGCGGATCACATAACCATATACACCCAGGGGCTGCACCTGGCCTTTGTAGGTGCCATCCCAGCCTTGCTTGGCATCGGTTGTACGGAAAAGGATTGTACCCCAGCGATTGAATACTTTGAAGTCGATCAGCTTTTCGTTGGTGATATTACATACTTTGAAATAGTCGTTTTGTCCGTCATTATTGGGACTGAAAGCGTTCGGTATCAGCAGTTCCTTTCTGGCAGCCGGCGCCGGCACGTTGCCCGGCATAGACCCGACGTTGATCGTCTGAGCCTTGGCCGCCAATGGTAACAAGGCAAACAACACAAGCACCAGGTGAATATATTTCTTCATTTTCGATAATTAAACGATACAAAAGTAGACGCTTTCTTTCGAAAAAAAGTTGGGTAACAGAAAAACAACACCAAAATACATTCCGAATTAACACAAATTAACGCTTATAGCCATTTGTAACTGAAAAGATCAGGCTTTTCCCTGAAAAACAGTACTGGCAGGGCTTCCCGGAGCATATGCTGCCTGCTAGAAGTCGGTGCCGATGGATATGTACCACTGGAAATTGTTCCGGATGTTCCAGGCAGCGTCAAAACGAGCAAAATATCCAAAGAGCTGGGTCCTCACGCCTGCACCGTATCCGATGGCAATGCCGTTATCGGAGTAATTGGGTACGGCTACCGATACAATGGGATTGGATGGCGCAGGCGGCCAGGAAACCCGGTAGTAACGGTCCAGGTTCTCGGAAGTCGGCAACAGGCCTTCCCAGGCCGAGCCTATATCTACAAAGCCTACCAGTTGAAGGTGCTTCAGCAGCGAAGACTGTACCGGACGGCGCATTAAGGTGCCGAAGACCGGGAAGCGAAGCTCCGCATTGATCAAGGCATAAGTATTGCCATTTCTTGAATTTTGGGTATAGCCTCTCAGGTTGGTGGCGAGGGACTGGAAAGCATAGTCGTTCCTGCCCGAAGGCTGCAGGCTGTTGTTGAACTTGGGATTGACATCGTTGTCTACACCGCCCAGGAAATAAATGATCTTCTGGTTACCACCCGAGTGCGCACCGGCTACACGTACGGCGGCAATAAAGTTTTTATAGATCTTATGATAATAACGAAAATCGAAACCGAGATTGTAGAAGCCTCCTTTTTTGTTGGAGGCATTGGTATCGATTCCCGTGGTATAGGTATTGTTGGAATAAAGCCTGTAGCTATATTCAGCGAAAAGCTTGTAACGCAGACCATTCCATATATTCAAGGTAGGATTGCGCGTATCATCGTAGACAAACTCGGCGCGGCTCATGACCCAATATTGTTTCGTATTGGGCAACGCCAGCCCAATGGGATCTTTGGCCTTAATAACCAGCCGGTCTTCGCGGCCACTAAAGTGCAGGCGAACGCTTTTTACTTTGTCGAAAGGATAGCTGACACTCCCTTGTACCAGGGTAGTGATATTCTTGCCGGGCTCGGTAAAGATGACAGGCTGGGTGGGGTCGACGGAGAAGCTATAGTTGTTCTTTGTTTCCTGGCGGTAGAAGATAAGGCCCCAATCTACCCTACGCCGGAAGTTCTCAAACTGCAGGAAGTAGGTAAGCCCTGAGAAATTGACGGGAATACGCAGCCCTCCGGTAAACCGGTAATCCTCCAGCTTATCTACAAGGCTGGCGGTGATCATTCCGGAAATAGGCGTGTTGGCATACTGGCCCAGGGTATTGTCGTACGACTGGTAACGATTGAAAATAATGCTGTTGTCGGCCCTGATACTGAAGAAGTCCAGCGTAAAGGAACGACGATAAGGCTGCGAGCGCATTTCGATGAAAGTACTGTCTACATATATGATCCGCTTGTTGAGGGCGCCATCGGTTTCGCCTGAAGCCGAAGTAATGGGGGGTTGGCTGGCCTCAGTACCGGCATCGGTATGGGTAACGCGCGGCGCCTGGGAAGAATCGGCGGGTTGGTTGAGCGTAAGCATATCGGCAAGCGTATTCGATTCTGCGCCGGGTTCTACTTTGGCCGAATCGGTCGGATCGAGCCGGCTTCTTCTCCCGAACTCATTTTGCAACTGATCGCCGGTGTTAATCTTAAAGTCATCATCCTTCTTCTCCAGGTCTGCCTTGTCCATCAGGTTTACCGGCATATTGGTTGCTGTGGCGGCTTTATTGTTGGCCACCCCATCGACAAACACAAGGGGCAACAGCTTTTTGATCGCAGCAGTGCCATCGGGAGCAGGCAATTCGATCTTGTGAAAAAACACCTCATACTCCTTTTGCCGCTGCACAACATCTGCAATTTTACCGCTGGCCGGGTTGTATTGCTGATAAAGGATGCTACGGCTAAAATTGGTCATGGGCACAGCATAGGCAGAGTCCTGGTTGTTGACATTGCGGGCAAACATTACGACAAAGCGGTTACGGACGCCATTTTGATCTGAGAGGAAAGCGAAGTGATCGCTGCCGTAGGGGATTGCCTGTACTACCTCGCCTTTTTTGCTATGGCTCAGCTGCATCAGGTCATAGCTTTTGGTAGTCGAATTATAAAAGAAAGCATTCATGGGCCCTGCCGGCAACTCGTTGGGCAGTGCGTTCAGATTGAGAAAAGGTTCGGGCCGGTTGCTCAGGAAAATAATGCCCTTCCTCGATCCTCCGCTTACAAATACCGGCGCCATATCATCCCAGGTATCATCGGTAAGCTGGTTCATGCGGCCGCCCTTCAGCCTGTATTCAAAAAGATCACTCTGCCCCTTTCTTATGGCCGATATGATGAGCATATCATCATCTTCCATGAAGGTGAAGCCGGTAATACGGTCGAAACGGGATGCCGGAACCCTAAAATCCTCTATTTTTCCTTTTATGGAATTGTATACGCGAATACGGAGCCGGTTCTTCATCTTGGATATGATACCCAGCTTAAACCCGGTATTGTTCCAGGCCAGAAGGGGATAATCGGGATCGTCATTCTCCCGGTAGTTCTTTACACCGCCGGAAAGGATCACCGAACTCTCTCTTTTGGCAATGCCATCGACTATTTTTGTTTTTTCAAGCACCACCTGATACTCGCCGAAGCGCCACCTTACGTAGGCAACATCGCCGCCTCTCGGAGAAACGGTAATATCGCGAATACGGCTTTCGTCGTTAGGCACTGCAATACGCGTCAGCAAATGCGAAGTATCCATCGGCTCAAATATCTGCTCTTCGAAGCCGTACCTTCCCTGGTAGTAGGTTACCAGCGAATCGTATGTTGCCTTCAGCTTCTGGTTGATAGTGAGCTTCAATGCCTTGTTAAGACTGCTTTTCAGCTGGGTAAGGTACAGCAGGTTCTTCACATTGTTCTCACCGTACTTAATGGCAATGTATTTCCAGAAGGCTTTACCCGCCAGCCTGGGATTGCGGTCGCCTATCTCGTCAAAGTGTATCTTGTCACCGGCCATCAGTATGTTCTTCCAGTCGTTATCGTCGTTGGTGGTCCAGCCATCTACCACGTAATCGACATAACCTGTGGTGACCCAGGGGGGCAAGTTGAGCAATACGGCGTTCCGCACCATTTCCCTGAAATTCTCGCCAAACATAAGCCGCTCCATCACAACCTGGGCCATGCCCTGGCGCAGCTGCCGTTTCAGATCGGCATGCTTGCCCGTAAAGTAGATCACCAGCTTATCCCCTACCAGGTTGACGGTACCGGCAGGATTATCGTTCTGCAGCTGAAGCTCGCCGTTCAGGCCTACGTTGGTCTGCTGGTACTCATCGTAAGAATTGTAAATAATAATGTTGAGCTTTTCGGGAAACAGCCCCCCCAATCTTCGTTCGATTGCGCTCACGTCCTGCTCGGCCTGCTCGGCTACATAACGGGCCAGATCCCGTCCTGCACGGTCGTAGTGGTAGATCTTGAAATGTGTGGCATCGTAAAATTTCCAATCGAATCTGCGGAACTGTACCCGGTTTTGACCGAATACCTCCAGGTTAGTCTGTGCAGAGGTTCTGATTCCTCCTCCCAGGAATATCAGGAGGCCAATTATGTATTTCAGCCGGTAATTCATTATGGAGCCCAGAATACTTTTATGTTGAATGCGGGATAAAAATTAACGTAATTTACACTGAAATTTTCGATTTTCCCTCTTTATAACGGTAGTAAAGCATATTAATTACGGCAAAATAATATAATCCGCAATTTTCTACAAGACGGGAACAGTTCTACAAAATAGCCATAATTTTAGCCTTTCAAAAAAACATCTCCATTATGACAGATTTCAACCAGTTCCACGAAAGCTTTAATCCCGATCCGCAGCTACCGGCCAAGAAAGTACCGGATATGCTCAACGTGCTGACTATCCTCACTTTTATCGGGTCCGGACTTGGGCTGCTTGGCGCCATATATACCTACTTCACAGTATGCAAGTCGATGGAAATGATGGCCAAGCTTTCTCAAAGCGATAATCCCATGGCCGGAATGATGAACGCGATGTCGGATGTGATGGCCCGGCAATGCGAGATGAAGCTGCCGGTTATGATCATTACGCTGGTGAGCGTAGCGCTTTGCTTCTTCGGCGCCATGCAAATGAGAAAACTGAAACGCAGCGGGTTTTTCCTGTACCTGCTGGGCCAGATCGCCGCTCCCCTGGCGCTGGTGCTCATGGGCGCTGCCGGCGGTAGCTTTGTTGCTGTGGCCGGGTATGTGTTCCCGCTCATTTTCATAATCCTGTATGCCACCCAGCTCAAGCATCTTAAATAAGCGCCGGAGTATAAGGTAAAAATATGCTCCCCTAAGTGATATACTATCCCGGATAAAAGAGCGCGCAGCCTTCGAAGGCTGCGCGCTCTTTTATATTAAAGCTGGCTGGCGCCAGGTATGCAGAGATTATTTCTTTTTGTAAGCACTCTTTACTTCCTTCATGATATCGAGAAAACGTTGCACATCCGGCACATAGCCGCCGGCTTTTTTCAGCACCTTCCCATCGCTATCGACAAAGATATAGAACGGCTGGCCCACTTCTCCGTAGGTATTCACCTCCAGGTCTACATTACGATCACCAAGCGTGGTGATGGTGTTACCATCTTTCGATTTATAGGCTTCCTTCTCAGAAAGCGAGGCTTTGTCATCGCAATAAAGACTGGCTACAATAAAGTCTTCGCTTAGCTCACGCAATACTTCCGGTTTGGATAGTACCGCGCGCTCCATTTTGCGACAGTTTACACAGCTATGGCCCGTAAAATCGAGCAGGATGGGTTTCCCGGTTTTCTTTGACGCAGCCAGAGCCTCCTCATAATCGAAGAATGCATCTACACCGGGCAGCTCCGATTTCAGGTTTTCCGTATACTTAACGGGCGATACTTCAGATAAGCTTTTGCTGCTGCCCGACACCTGCCCCCGTTTGAGACTAATGATATCATCGTGCAGGTTAAACTCGAGTGTCTTTCGTTCGGGCAACCAACCGCTGATGCCCGACAACGGCGCGCCCCAGAGACCCGGGATCATATATACCGTAAAGGCCAGGGCCGCAATGGCAAAGAACAGGCGCGTAACGGTAAGGTAGGGTTGACCAAACATATTCTTGGGTAGATCATCGTCGTGCGAAAACTTGAGCTTGCCCAGCAGGTACATCCCCAGTAGCAGCGATAAAACGATCCAGATACTAAGGTATACTTCGAAATCAAGCAGGTGCCAGTGGTATTGAAGATCGATATTGGATAAAAACTTCATCGCCATCGCCAGCTCGATAAAGCCCATGGTCACCTTTACGCTGTTGAGCCAGCCACCCGATTTGGCGATATTGTTGAGCAGGCCCGGGAAAAAAGCGAAAATCGCGAAAGGCAGTGCAATGGCTATACCAAAGCCCATAAATCCGATGAGGCCGCCGATACGGTTATGCGCCTGCACGATCTGAACGATAAGCCAACTGATGAAAGCAGAAGTGCAGCTGAAAGAAACCACAACCAGCACCAAGGCCATAAAGAAGATACCGCCAAAGCTGTTGGAATTGGCTTTGGTATCGAGCTTGGTGCTCCAGGATGCCGGCAGGGTGATCTCGAAAGCGCCAAGCAACGAGATGCCAAACACGACAAACACAGCGAATACAAAGAAATTGAACCAAATGCTGGTAGAGATCAGGTACATCGTATTCTCCTTGAAGAAGAGGCTGATGAGCACACCAATAAGAGAGAAAATACCGATGATGGAAAAGGAATAGAAAAGGGCGTTCCGGATACCGGTAGCGCGGTTCTTGCTGCGCTTGGTAAAGAAGCTCACAGTAATGGGCAGCATCGCATAGATGCAGGGTGTAACAAATGCCGCGAAGCCAGCGCCAAGACCCGTGAGGAATATGGCCCACAGCGACAGCTCGCCGCCCGAGGCAGCGCCGCTTTGCGTTCCGCTACCGGTTGTTGCAGTAGTATCCTTCTTATCCTGCTTTGTGAGCAGGGTTTCTTTCGTGCCCGCATCTACGGGCGTATCTGCTGCGGTGGCTGTATCCGGGATTACAGCAGCAGTGGTCGCGAGACCTTCTATCTTCAGCTGGAATTTTTTAGTGGCGGGCGGCAGGCAAAAATCTTTGCAGGTCATGAAGGAAACCGTACCGTTGAGCGTCGTATTGGCCGAAGCGACAATCTTCTGGGTATAGACAACCTTCTTTTCATAATACTGGATCGAATAGCCCAGCTCCTTGATCTCCTCGTTGATGGGCTTACCATCGGTTTGCAGCTTTCCTGCGAGGCGGATATTGGGATTCCTGGCAAACGTAACTTTCGTAGGCACTTCCGATCCGGAGCCATCGCCACCGGGAGTCGCGGTATAGATGTGCCACCCGTCTATTATTTTTGCTGTTACTACGGCATCGAAAGTACTGTCACCGGTCTTTTTAATGTCATAGGTCCACTTCACCACCTCATCTACCGACTTCTGGGCAAACAAAGGCATTCCGGCGAACAGGAACGAAAGCAATAATAATAAACGCTTCATTTATGGGATGATTAATAAAGAATGAAAGAACCGGATTTTTTAGGGTGGTGCAAAATACAAAAATTAGGTAATAAAAAATGACATTTATATGTGGTTAACGGGCGCACAGCAATACCGCTATTGTTTTCTTTTATAAAAAACATAGCCGTTGCGTTCGCCAATTCGCATCAGGTTGGGATGCTTGTCATATTCGGCCGCAGAAGTGATCTTGGCGATAAAATAACAGGGTTTGTCTACTTTCCCGTTCAGCATCCAGCCTCTTTTGTCCTTATAATACTCCGGATTGGTCGATGGTTGCTTGGCCGAATAGAAGAGATAACCGTAGCTGGCAAAATCCAGAGTCTGCAGGTAAACATCCTTGCCTGCAAAGCTCTTGTAGTAATCAACCGCCGCTTTTTGAGAATAAGCTTCGATCTTGGGCACAAAATGGGTCATGGTCACCTGTATAATGACGAGCTGAAGCCCCAGCAAGAGCAGCATGCCTTTCTGGAACGAACGACGGGCCAGGATGAGCGCCACGATGATGCCCGCGAGGTATAGCAGGCCAAAAAGACATTCAGCATAGCTCCAGGGAACGGCCGCCTGCAGGTTGGCCACAGCAAAGGGATCGTCGAACAGGGGTATCAGCTTTTCTTTATGGATACCAACTACGGGCAGCAGGGTGATCGCTACCGCAATAAGAATCCCTATCGCTGCCAGGAAAA
This sequence comes from Taibaiella koreensis, assembly GCF_003545715.1. GTDB lineage: Bacteria > Bacteroidota > Bacteroidia > Chitinophagales > Chitinophagaceae > Taibaiella > Taibaiella koreensis. The sequence goes on along the minus strand of NZ_QVNU01000003.1, from coordinate 626,002 downwards.
TGGTAACGATCTTTTTCAGATTGATCTTCCGCTCGTCCAGCCGGCTAAGTTGTATCGCCGCCAGGAAGGTAAGCGGGAAATAGCAAAGCGACGAATAATGCACGATCTTGGATTGCACAATGGAGAACAGGACCAGCACTACCCAGAACATGATCCACATCCACCGGATAAAGTCTTTCTCTTCCTTACGGACTACCGTAGCCGCAGAACGTTTCCCCGACTGGAACAGCAAGGCAGAAGCAGGAAAACAACCGATAAGCAGCACGACAACGTGATAGTAAATGGGACCGCCATGCCCGGCATCTTCGGTCATGAACAGCCGCACCTGGTACTTGAGGAATTCGCGGGTGAACCATAGCCCGTTCTGTATCATATCGACGCCAAACCACAGGAAAGCGGTAACGAAGCAAGCCAGGGCCAGCACCAGGAAAGAATACCATTTATAGCCCCATAAACCTTTGTTGAGGATAACGTAAATGCCGAGGCTGAGGCCGGGTACCAGCACTGCGACCGGCCCCTTGGTCATGATCGCCAGGCCCATAAAGATGCCGCCCAGCAAGGCATGCAGCAAGCCGCGCTGTCCGTAGCGCATAAGGTATACCTGGTAAAAGGAGAGGAATATAAACAGGTTGAAAGTAGGATCGATAATAGCCGTTTTGAAGTAAAAAGCAGGCAGCCAGCTCGTTGTATAAATAGCGACCCACCACCAGGCCATGCGCTCGCTCACTATCTTTTTGCCCACATAGAACAAGGTGCACAGCGTTACGATACCCACGACCGCATTGGGAAAACGTGCGGCAAACTCATTGACGCCGAAGACCGACATGCAGGCCGCCTGCATCCAGATAAACAGGGGCGGCTTCTCCCAAAAGGGTTGAAAGTCGACCTGTACCCGCATGTAATTTTTGGTTACCAGCATTTCCCTGGCGCATTCGGCAAAGTTCACCTCATCCCAATCGAAAAGGTGAACATGTCCCAGGAAGGGTATGAAGAGTATGGCTGCGCCGAGCGCGATCAGCAATTGCTTGACGAGATCTTGTTTCATGAATGAGGCAAAAATAAGGATAAAGGCCCGCATAATGGGATAGCTTCCCGTATAACAGCCCGGCAACAATTATTTTCGGGCGCAATCGTTATCTTGCAGGTATGCACAAGAAACTCCTGATCCTGCTGCTTTCGCTTGCTGCGGCCTGCACACCCTGCATCGCAGGTAAGGTCTATATTCCTATGAGCGCCGACAACCAGGGCAATCATCTCAAAGCTTACGGCATTGCCTTCCTGGCCCTTAAAGCCGGTATGCCGGTAGACTGGCTGCTGAATTACGACGGCGGAGCCTTCGCCATGGACCAGAATGCCGAGATAGAGAAGACCTGTAAGTTGCGTGGAGTCGACTATACCGTCATGGCCGACGCCCAGTACGACGGCATCCTGCAAAAAATTGCCGACCCCGACTTCAACGGCGATGTGATCAAGCTGGAAAAGGCGCCCAAAATAGCCGTATACACCCCCAAAAGCAAGCTGCCCTGGGATGATGCGGTAACTATGGCCCTCGAATACGCCGAAATCCCCTACGATAAGGTTTATGATGACGAGCTGCTCGATGATAAGCTGCACGAATATGACTGGCTGCACCTGCACCACGAGGACTTTACCGGCCAGTACGGCAAGTTCTGGTCGCAATACCACGGTGCTAAGTGGTATGAGGAAGATGTAAAATTGCAGGAGGCTATGGCCGCCAAGCACGGCTTCAGGAAAGTATCCCAGCTGAAGCTGGCGGTGGCCAAAAAAATACAGGGTTTCGTAGCGGGGGGCGGCTATCTGTTTGCTATGTGCAGCGCCACCGATAGCTACGACATCGCGCTGGCAGCAGAGGGTGTCGATATCTGCGATGTGCCGTTTGACGGCGATCCGGCCGATCCCCAGGCCCAGCAGAAGCTGAATTTCGGCGCCTGCTTTGCTTTTAAGGATTTCAGGCTCAATACCAACGTTATGGACTATGAGTATTCCGATATCGACAATGGCCCCCCGCCACCAGGTACCCGCAGGGTTGACCAGAGAGTCGATTACTTTACCTTGTTCACTTTTTCGGCTAAGTTTGACCCTGTCCCCACCATGCTTTGCCAAAATCACACGACTACCATAAAAGGCTTTATGGGACAAACGACTGCTTTTCATAAAGAAGTACTCAAAAGCAATGTGCTGGTCCTGGGAGAATACAAACCGGAGAATGAAGCGCGCTATATCCACGGCGAATACGGCAAAGGGACCTTTACTTTCTATGGCGGCCACGACCCTGAAGATTACCAGCATATGATCGATGATCCCCATACCGACCTTTCGCTACACCCCACCTCGCCGGGCTACCGGCTTATCCTCAATAATGTTTTGTTCCCGGCGGCAAAAAAGAAACCGAGAAAAACATAAAGCTTTCTTTATGAATAGAATATCCATACTTTACCTTAAGAAGACAAGCATTTATGCTGAGAAAGCGGTCCGCAACAGGTAAAAACCTGGTTTTTAAGCTGTAAATCACCTATTATCAGAAAGTTAAATTCGCATATTTTTTTACAAAGAGGCTGCACTTTTTGATCGATAAATCTATATCTTTGATATCCATATTTATTCATTAAATTTTTTTACAGTGGAAAAAGAAAAATTCCAGGGAACAGTAAAGTTCTTCAACTCAGAAAAAGGCTTTGGTTTTATTAAGAGCACCGCCAGCAAAGAAGATGTTTTCGTTCATGCTACCGGTGTCATTGATGAAATTAAGGAAAATGACCAGGTTGAATTTGAGCTGCAACAAGGTCGTAAGGGTATGAATGCAGTCAATGTCGTAGTAGTACGATAGTCGAGTATATAGATACCAACCTTAAGCTATGCTAAGTCCGGCCCCGAGCCGGACTTTTTTTTGCCCTATCCTTCAACCATCGCCTTTTTTTAACGTTAGCGCCACATAGCTTTGCCGGACAAGACCTTCCCGTCTGGCTTTTTTCCTTTTCTTTGCATCGTTATTTTTCAAGAACCTGTTCAAAATCTTTTCTAAAGCATAACCATGGACATAATCAAATTCGGTACCGATGGCTGGAGAGCGATCATCGCCAAAGACTTTACGGTATACAATGTTGCAAGGGTATCGCAAGGTCTGGCTCATTGGCTCCGGCAATCGGGCAATGAGGCACATGTGGTCATAGGGCATGATTGCCGTTTCGGCGGCGCGCTTTTCGCCGCTACGGCAGCCGGCGTATTGTGTGCCAATGGCATTAAAGTATCCCTGGCAAAGGGTTTTGTGAGCACCCCTATGGTATCCCTGGGTGTTAAGACCCTCGGCGCGCAGCAAGGCGTGGTGATCACCGCATCGCACAACCCTCCCGACTATAATGGCTATAAGCTGAAAGGCCCCCATGGCGGCCCTACCAGCCCCAAAGATATCGCCGCCGTAGAAGCCCTGATACCCGACGCCGTAACCGTTCCGCAAACATCGCTGGAAGAATGGGAGGCCAAGGGCATGCTGCAATATGTAGATCTCGAGCAAATGTACCTCGATTACCTGCATACCAAATTCGATCTCGGCAAGCTGGACAATGCACCCTACAAGCTGGCTTATGATGCCATGTACGGCGCCGGCCAGAACGTGATTCGCCGTACGCTGCCCTCTGCCGTATTATTGCATTGCGATTATAATCCTTCTTTTAAAGGCACCCCACCCGAGCCGATCCATAAAAACCTGGGCGAGCTGTCGGAAACCATGGCCCGCACGCCTGAGCTGAAAGTTGGCCTCGCCACCGATGGCGATGCCGACCGTATAGGACTTTATGATGAGGATGGCCACTTTGTTGATGCCCATCATATTATACTGCTGCTGATCCAGTATCTGCACCAATATAAAGGTCTCGGCGGCAAAGTAGTGATTGCCTTCTCGGTTACCGACCGCGTGAAAAAGATGTGCGCCGCTTATGGCCTCGAAGTGGAAGTAACGCCTATCGGTTTCAAATACATTAGCGAGAAGATGATCGAAAGCGATGTGCTGCTGGGTGGCGAAGAGAGTGGCGGTATCGCGATTAAGGGACATATACCCGAACGCGATGGTATCTTTGATGGGCTTATCATCTATGAGTATATGATGGAGACCGGGAAAACGCTGAAACAGCTGTGCGAAGAAGTATATGCGGTAACCGGCCGTTTTGCTTACGAAAGAAATGACCTGCATCTGACGGAAGAGCAGAAGCTACGCATTATGAAAGAAGCCGGCGAGGGTGTATACAAAGCCTTCGGCAGCTATAAAGTGGATCGCATCGAAACCATCGACGGCATCAAATATCATCTCGACAACGGCGGCTGGATCATGCTGAGGGCCTCGGGAACGGAGCCCGTGCTGCGCATCTACGCCGAAGGCAACAGCAGGGAAGAAGCGCTGGATATACTCGAGCAGGTGAAGCAAACGGTACTTTAAGCCCTGGGCACGGTGATCTCAAACACCGAGCCGGCAGGATGATTGTCCCTTACCAGGATAGCGCCCTTATCCTGCTGAATGATCTTGGAAGTGAGGTACAGGCCCAGGCCTGTACCTTTCGTTTTGCGGGAGTTCTCATTGCCCACACGGTAAAATTTACGGAAGATCTTCCGCTTTTCTTCATCGCTGATGCCGCAACCTTCATCGGCGACGCTCAGGATAAGATCATCGTCCTGTCGTGCCAGCTCCAATGTGACGGTGCTGCCTGCGGGCGAATATTTGACGGCATTCTCCAGCAGGTTGTTGATGGCAAGCTTCCACAGCAGGCGGTCGCCCTGTATAAAACAATCTTCTTCCAGCTTGATCTTGTAGCTATTGCGTCCGCGATGTTCGTAGGCCTGGATACATTCGGCAGCGATACCGGAAAGATTGATACGCTCCTCCGCAGGTGTGAAATGACGGCTTTCGATCTGTGAGGCCAGCAAAAGATTATTGCACAGATCGTCCAGACGGTTCGCCTCCTGTATACTTCTGCCAATGAGTTGTTGCTGGGTGTCCTCATCCAGCTTTCTGCGTGCCATGGTCTGCAGATTCAGTTTTACCGCCGCGATGGGCGATTTGAGCTCATGGGTAACAGAAAGAATAAAATTGGATTGCTGCCGGGACAATAAGTGATTGCTGCGGATCGAGGAATAGACAACGCCGGCGCCGATGAGGATAATAGCCAGAAAGGTAGCACCTTCGCCCAGGTATTGCCGCTTACGCGTATTTTCCCTTTCCCTGATGCCCTTTAATGCCTTCTGGTATTCCTGTGGCCGCGCCACACTGTCGATATGTGTATGCAACACATCAACCTCGTTGCTGACGATCAAAGCGCTTTGCCTGTTGAGACTGAGCCCCCAGAAAACAATAGCAGCTATAATATAGACCAGCAGCAGAAAGTAAAGAAAGGAGATCAGTCGCATAGGTTTCTATAATTCCAGTTCAAGTTTCGTGGTGGTGTTGCTTTTGATGCTGAACAGCTTTACTTCCGCTTTGGCCATAGGCCCCCCCCCGCCTTTGTAATAACGCACCTGATAGTTGCCCGGCTGCAGGTTGAGCTTTTGCAGATCGACCCTGCCGGCAATCATCATTTCATAAAAGGGAACAAAGGTCCGGTCGCCCATCTGGTACCAAAGCTGGATCTTACCCACATTGGTCTTGTTGGTGATCTGCATGGTACCTTCCTCTTTAATGGGAATACGCTTGTTGACATTGAATTCCAGGTCCATATTCAACAAGGTGGGCGGCATTGTCGTGATCTCTACATGGTAGTTATCCGGATCGTAGGGTAGCTCGTCATCGCAACCCTGGTTGACCACGGGACCATTCTCAAACCGTTTACTCACACGCGCCTGGAACTCTTTTACCGGACGATTAGGTGCTGTGGGATAAAAGAACGAAAGCGACCCGGCGCCTACTCTCATATAGTACTTTTTGTTCTTACCGGCTTCGATCACAATACCGCTCGCCTTGCTCCGGGAGCCGGGCATCTCAACATCATATGTACCCGGGTCCAGCTTGATGGGGTCCGGCTCTCCGTTGGTCACATTACGGTATATATTTTTGACCTCCCTGCCGGTTTTGCTATCCCTGATCACCATGCGGGGCTCGGTACGATAGGCTTTCCCCTGTCCGTTGGTAAAATAGATCTGCAAAGTGCTTTCTTTAGCTTCTTCCGTCTTGACCACATAAGTCAATGTCTCCTCCTTCCTGGGCGTGGACTCAATGGCATCGCCCACAGGGGGAGCCGGTTTCCTGGTCGCAGCCGGGGGGCGCACAGCTGTGGTCCGTGGCGGTGCAGTGGCACTGGTCCTGGGAGTAGGAGTAGAACGGACCGGCACGGGTGCGGGTGTTTCTTCTTCAATACGTATTGTCAGCTTCAGCGGCGGCACTTTCACCATACGCTCTTCTCCCGGTAAGGTAAACAGCAAGCCCAGGCGACCAGGCCGGGTGATCTGGGGAATACGGTCGATCGTTACCGGGGCGGGGCGGGCGACTATGGGTTCCGGTGTTTTCACCGGCTCTTCTTTTTTAACAATTACGACAGGCTCTTCTTTTTTAGCCGGAGCTACAGGAGCCGGCTGTACGGGTACGACAGGGCTGGCCGATACAGGTGGCAGCGACCGGCGGGTAATGGGCTCTCCTTTGGGCGCCTCGGCAGCAGTAACGGTCCGCTTCAGGCCGCCGGTCTTGATCGTGAGTATTTTCCGGTTATCGTTGATGATGGTATTAATCGCCGGTACTATATCCTTTTCCCTGGCAACGATAAGATACTTGCCCAGGCAAGCATATTGCTCGCGCAACGGTTCGTAATCGACCAGGCTAAGAATATAAGGTTTAAAGCTGATCTTTTTGGCCAGCAACGTGGTCACCGTGGCGCAGATGTCGCCGCCGCAGCTTTCGCCACCATCTGTAATCAGGATGATGCTGTAGGAATAAGCGTTGCTCTCTGTAAAGTCGTTTTCTGCTGTCTCCTTCAGCGACCAGGCGATGGGCGAATAGCCTCGGGGGACCAGGTATTTGAGCCGGGCCCTTATCTGAACCTCGTTGCTCAGACCAAACGGCACTTCAAGACGGGTATCGTAGCAGTTCTTGTCCTGCGCCGGGTACTGGTTACCAAACGCCCTTACCGCGAAAGCGACATCGGGATTAACCTTATGGATGCTGTCCACGATGGCGGTAATCAGCCGGGATGCGGCATGAAACCGGTTCTCGGTGGTGTTCCAGTCGCTCAGCATACTGCTCGAAGCATCCAGGAGAAATAAAATACGGGCAGGCTTTTGTACCTCGGGCTGGGCGTATAATTTGCCGGCGCAAGTGATCAATAACCATAGGACCAAAGCTCCTGTGCTGCAATGCAGGCGACGCCATACAACCTTCCGGCCGGGCTTTTTCAAAATATCGTTTTGTTTCATTACTATCCGGCTGCCAAATTACGAGGATTAGTTTAAAGATAGATCATAGCAGGCTCCGCCGCCGCTTTTGCGGCAGGTTTCGTTATCTTTGCCAGGACGGCCCGAGCGCCTCGGAATTACCATATGATATTTTCCTCCAGACTGATAGAAGATGCTGTTGACGCGTTTTCCCGACTGCCGGGCATCGGCCGGAAAACGGCTTTAAGAATGGTGCTCCACCTGCTTAAGGCAGACAAGGAAAGTGTAAACCACTTCAGCGATACCATAAGCCGGATGCGATCGGATATCTGCTTTTGCCCGCAATGCAATAATATATCGGACAGCGGTCTTTGCAGCATCTGCAGCAATCCTATGCGTGACCACACTATTATATGCGTGGTGGAGAACATCAGGGATGTGATCTCGATTGAAAGTACAAGACAGTTCAACGGCTTGTACCACGTACTGGGGGGGCTGCTATCGCCACTGGATGGCATAGGGCCCGACCAGTTGCAACTATCCAACCTGATCGGACGGCTTGATGAAGGCAGGATCGAGGAGATCATTATGGCGCTAAACCCAACAATAGAGGGGGATACTACCGTCTATTACATTAGCAGGCAACTGCAGGCCTACCCGGTCCGGATTACCGGTATTGCCCGGGGTGTATCCTTTGGCGGCGAGCTGGAATACACTGATGAGTTGACTTTGGCCCGGTCTATAGCGAAAAGATTACCTGTTGAAACATATGTTAATACTGAAAACAAAAATTAGAATGGTGTTGGAAATTATCCGAAATCTTTCCTACATTTGAAGCCTAAATTAAATTTTTATAAACAAAAAAGAAGACTATGAAACGTATTTACATGACGCTGGGATTGATCGCAGCAGCTGCTACAGGTGCAATGGCACAAAACAAAGCTATCGATTTGGGTATAAGGCTCCTCAACCCCGTTGACAACCAGACCTTTAACAATTTCGTTGTTGGTACTGACACCATGAAATATCAATTGGAAATTTCAAACAATGGCACTGACGCTGTAGCTCCGACAGATACATTGACAGTAATTCTGGACTTAGCTGCCATGGGTATTGCTCCTACGGGTTCTAATACAAAGAGTCTCTTGTCTATCGGAACTCCCCCCCTCACCATCGCTGCAGGAGGGAAAGATACTTTGTACTTCAACGTTGGCCAAGGTCGCGTGTTCCAGTTCACTTCAGGAAACAAGACTGTGAAGTATCCTTCCGATTCCAAAGTATGTACTTATGCTACTATTTTTGGATATGATCAGGATCTCGGATTCTTTAACGATCCTGGTTTTGATGGCGCTGCATATAATGCTGCTACTACCGCAGATCAACTGTATGCTGCTTTCTCTGGCAATAACCTTGACAATGTTGACAATATTAAATTCGGCTCTGGCGCTAATGACCTTTGCGGTGGCGTAGGTATCATCGAATTCGGCGGTGGTGCTAAAGAAGCCCTGAAAGTATACCCCAACCCTGTAATGGACAACCTGAACTTCGATTTCAACCTGGACAACGCTGCTAACGCCGTTGTACGGATCACTGACATCGCTGGTCGCACTGTTAAAACTCAGGATCTGGGTAAAGTTAGGGCCGGTGAGCACAAATTCTCTATCAATGTATCTAACCTGAACACTGGTATGTACATGGTTGAAGTTTCTGCTGATGGCAAACGCTTCGTAAGCAAATTCAACAGGAAGTAATTCCCGCTGATTAAAGTATAAAAAGCGCCTCGCAATGCGGGGCGCTTTTGTTATATGGTAGGCTTCTCTTGGTGAACATATCGAATCAATCGGAAAAGCTGGGGAAAAGGGAAGAGCTAATTTATGTGAATTGGAGTTTGCCTATATTAAGACCTAGGTGTGCATGCCGCCCGTAGGGGACAAAAAGCTTGTAGTTGAAACGGGATAAATCCACACTTCCTCTGTAGAAGCAAAATGGGGCAAGGTTATAAACATCATATATCTCAGCCGTCGTTCAGACCTCTACCGCATTCCGACCGGCAGCCGTACAAAGCGGCCCGTAACCTTCCCGACAGATAGTGGTACCTGAAACATAATACACCCGGGTTCTTGGGCATATCGAAAGGAGGGCTATAAAGATGGCCCTTCAACAGGCCCGGTAACGGTGATTGAGCTAATTTCGCCAGTTAGAAGCCACAATACAAAAATCCGATGTCGTGTATGCAAGCATTGGCTCAAAGGCAAAAGCCATGTAACGCTAACCGCCGAGGACGCAAACAATTGGCGTGAAATACTTCATTAAGGACATTATTCCTGCTAAATGGATATTACTGGTAGCTAACGACGGATCCAATCATTTGCACCTATTGCGGCTACGGCAAGCAGGTTTAAGCGATAAATGGCAACATCCTTACGTTTACGCATAAAAAAAGGCTGCCCGGAAGCAACCTTTTCTTTGTATATGTAAATCTCTTTTTTAGAATTTAGGACAAGCGAAGTTGTATTTTTTACGGGTGATCTTGTTGATGATACCATTGTAGATTACAGACACTTCATAAGCGCCCTGGCCGCTGGTCATGTTCTGCGCACTGGACAAGGTCACATCGTAGCTGAAGCCGATCTTCATGCGGGACCACTCAAAGCCCACATAAGGAGCGATAGCATCGCCATAGCGGTACCAGGCGCCCAGATAGAAGACCGTATTGCGGGTAAACTCGTCATGGCCGGGATTCATTACAAAGCCAACCGCACCACCCAGCAGGAATTCAGAAGCAGGTCCCTGTTTCTGGTACATCGCGCTCAGGTACATCACCGTATTCTCGTTCATCTCGAAAGAACCGCCAAGGTGGGCAGAATAGCGTGAGTTGATCTTCACGGCGCTACCGCTTTGCAGGAATTTCTCTTCGGGACGGGTAAAATGGTAGTAAGCAAAGCCACCGTACAGTGTTGCTTTCTCTGCTACGCGGCCCGAGTACATGATACCGGCGTTAAAATCGGGATAAGTGAGGTCGGCATTACCGAAGCTTTCGGCAGATGTTCCCTTCAGGTAGCCTTCGGGCATATTGGGATCGAACTGATCGCCGAAAATAAGCTTATCAAACTGGATACTTTTTTGCACCAGGTATCCCTGTACGCCCAATGATAAGGTATGTTGCTTGTCCATACCAAATGCTTTGTGGTAAGCAACCGACAGTCCGACGGTCGTATTCTGAAGGCCACCGGTACCCGACCGGTCGTATAAGCCCAGCACACCGATACCGAGGGCGTCGCCTTCGGGAAGCTTACCGCGCAGCGTGGGAATATCGAAAGCCACCGTTCCGCTCATGTAAGGATTATCAGATACCGTGTACCACTGGGTCCGAAAGTTTGCCGATGCGCGCCAGTCATTTTGAGTAAGTCCCGTCTGCGCAGGATTCAATGTCAGCGGTGACGTGAAGTATTGGGTGAAATGCACATCCTGCGCCTCCACACCCAAAGAAATACCTGCCAGAGCCAACGCGCTTAGTAATACTTTCTTCATGATTTTTATTTATCGGGGATGACCAATTTTTCTTGTCAATTGTGCACAAAATAGCACAAAGGAAGATATTATACAATAGACAGCGAAAAAAAATTTTGTGTTGGGCATTTTCGCTTTTTATTAGTACGAAAACACCCGGAAATTCAGGCATTTGCAACCGGAGCTTAAAGCCTACATGCTTATGTTCCGCAGAAAGTCACCCTTGCTGCTTGCTTCCGAAAGCCAGGTCGCCGGCATCGCCCAAACCAGGCACAATATAGCCCTTAGCGGTCAGCTCATCGTCAATATCACCGGCCCAAATATCGCAGTCGGGGAAGCGGCGCAGCACATTTTCGATGCCTTCGCTACAGGCAATTGCCGTAACAATATGAATGTGAGCTGGTTTGCCATAGCCCATCAGCGTCTCCAGGGCGAGTATAAGCGAAGCGCCGGTAGCCAGCATAGGGTCGGCAATGATGAGCACGCGACCTTCCAGCGCAGGGCAGGTAATATAATGCTGTTCGATCTCAAAGCTGCCATCGCGATGGTGCTTGCGATAAGCGGCGATAAAAGCAGAGTCGGCCTGGTCAAAATAATTCTGCAGACCCTGGTACAAGGGCACACCTGCCCTTAAAATAGTGGTGAGTACGGGTTGACCATTCATGACATTCACCATCGACTCGCCCATGGGTGTTTGCACCAGCCTTTCGGTGAAAGGAAGGTGCCGGCTCAATTCATATGCAGCCACTTCGCCGATGCGTTCCATATTACGGCGGAACCGCATCCGGTCCTTCTGTATCTCCATATCCCTTATCTCGCTCATCCATTGTGACAGAAGCGAGTGCCGCACGCTTAAATTATAAACCATTATGCTGTGAAATTTGACTGCTAAAGAACTATTTTTTCAGCAGAACCGGAAATAATTTACCGCTAATCTTTACTGGTTAAACCCGCTGGCATGCTCCTGGTCCAAAATTTCGCATTCTCATAAATTAGTCAGAACTTTATATTTTGAATGTCCCCAACGACATGAACCGATTGTTGAAAGCCTGTTTTTTCCTGATCGCGATCCTGGTGCCCGTATTCAGGTCAGGCGCCCAAAAGGGCGTCAATGACACCATTCTGCTCGGCGGGATACAGGTGGACAACCAGGTCTACCCCATGCTTTTTATTGATGAAGTAGAGATCACCAGTACGTTTACCGACCCTAAACGACGCGAGGAGATACGCCGGCTCCGCTACAATGTGTATAAAGTATATCCCTATGCGGTAACCGCTGCGTTTGTGCTCAATAAAGTGGATAAGGAAGTAGCTGTAAGGACCAAGCGGAAAGACCGCAAGCAATACCTCAAGACCGTTGAGAAGGAGATGAGCAGCCGCTTTAAGGATGAGCTGAAAAATCTTTCAATGACCCAGGGCCAGATCCTGGTTAAGCTGATCAACCGGCAGACGGGACGGGATTGCTATAGCGTGATCAAAGAAATTAAAGGAGGGCTGAATGCCCGTATTTACCAGACCGCGGCATTCTTCTTCGACAATGATCTCAAAGCCCAGTACGATCCCTATGGTAAGGACAAAGACATCGAGATGATCGTACAGGAAATAGAATCCAAAAACTATTACCAGTACCAATACCTGCTGCAGCAGAAGCGGCTGGCCAATGCGCCATAGCCATCTAGTCTGTTTATATCCATTTAAGCCCTTAATTTTGCGCCCGTCTTCCGCGCTGTTAAAGCGGGAGCATCTTCAACGCGCATGAAACTGCATATACTCGCTATAGGTGCCCACCCCGACGACGTAGAACTGGGCTGTACCGGCACCCTGATCAACCATATACAAAAAGGACAAAAGGCCGGGATACTGGACCTTACCGAGGGAGAGCTTGGTTCCAGGGGCTCCGTTGAGAGCCGGTACGAAGAAGCAGCCGCATCGGCCGGGGTGCTGGGGCTCTCGATGAGGACCAATCTGCAGATGGCCGATGGTTTTTTCCAGAACAATAAGGAGCACCAGCTTAAGATCATCCGTATGCTCCGCCGCTTCCAGCCCGATATCGTGCTGGCTAACGCGCTGGCCGACCGACACCCGGACCACGGGCGTGCCGGCCGCCTGATCGCAGATGCCTGCTTCTTTAGCGGACTACGCAAGATCGAAACCGATTGGGAAGGTGAGGCACAGCTGCCATGGCGTCCCAAAAAGGTGTTTCACTATATCCAGGACCGGTTTACTGAGCCGGATCTTATTGTCGATATCTCCGGCAGCTTCGAGCAGAAGATGAAAGCCATAAGCTGCTTTAAAACCCAATTCTTCAACGACGATTCGGGCCAGCCCGAAACCTATATTTCCAATCCCGGCTTTCTCGATAAGATCCGCAACCGGGCCAGCCAACTCGGGCATCGCATCGGTGTGGCTTATGGAGAAGGTTTTACGGTCGAATCGCGCCTGGGCGTAAGCGATCTCGACCAGCTCATCTACCCCGACCTGGTATGATCCCCGGCATTGCCTTGGGTGTCTGCTTCCGGGCCTATTAAGGTCCATCCGGCATTTCCGGAATATTAATAGCTTTTTTTTCAATGTTTCGCACAAAGAAGCGTATCTTTGCCGCCTTCCGGTAAATCGCGAGCCAGGAAGAAAACGAAAAAAATATTCTGGAAATATTTTTTGCCGTTTCCAAAATAATTCGCACCTTTGCAGTCCAAAAAAAATTAAGTCATGGCTCGTGTTTGTCAGGTAACCGGCAAGAAACCAATTACAGGTCACAAGGTTTGTTTCTCTAATAAGAAAGCAAAACGCCGTTTTTTACCCAATTTACAGACCAAACGTTTCTTCCTGGTTGAAGAAGACCGCTGGATCACAATGAAAGTGTCTTCTGATGCTATTCGTACCATTAATAAAAGAGGTCTGTTCACCGTAGTATCAGAACTGCGTGAGCAAGGCGTTGCAATCTAATTTATTTTATATTATTATCAATAATTACCCAAGATGGCTAAAAAAGGAAACCGCGTTCAGGTGATTTTGGAATGTACCGAGCATAAGACCAGCGGCATGCCCGGCACGAGCCGTTACGTCTCACAAAAGAATAAGAAGAATACTCCTGAGCGTATTGAGCTGAAGAAATACAATCCTATTCTGAAGAAAGTAACCGTTCACAAAGAAATCAAGTAATTGAACAATAGGCAGATAGGCAGATGTGCAAATTCGGAGTGATTTGTATGATTTGCTGATTTGCACATTTGCTAATTTTTCAAACAAAATATCATGGCTAAAGCAGCAAAAACCGCGATCAAGAAAGACCCGAAAGCTAACCTGGAGGCAAAGAACTATACGAAGGTGATCAAAACCGTTCGTAGCCCCAAAACAGGCGCTTATTCTTTCAAGGAAGCGATCATTCATAAAGACAAAGTGAAGGATTTCTTCGAAGCGAAGTAATTTTTTCCCCACATCGATTTTTGGGTAATCGAAAAAGCAAGCCTCAAGGGGTTTGCTTTTTTTTGTTACAACCATTTTGCTCCTACAGACATTTTGCTCCTATGGAGCAAGACCATAGCTGGTTTATTTATCCTACAGACATTTTGCTCCTATGGAGCAAGACCATAGCTGGTTTATTTATCCGACAGGCATTTTGCTCCTACGGAGCAATTTTGTGAAGGATTAAGCTGCCGCCTTTACCTGGCTTTGCTTTTCCCGGATCGAACCTAAGCCGCAACGCTTTGAAAACCTTATAGGACTTGCCTATTGCCCGTTACTTGACCGGTCCTGGTTTTATCCGTAACTTGCAAGGCTAAATTCATACCCGTCTTGCAGTTCGCCGACGTAATATTACCGCTTAATCTTCCCCGCACGCTTACTTATGGCATTCCCCTGCAATGGCAGAATAAGCTCTTGCCCGGCATGCGCGTAGAGGTAAGCCTGGGGCGCAATAAGATCTATTCCGGCATTGTGCTGCAAACACACGATTTCCGGCCCGAAAGCTACGCCGTAAAGCCTATACGCAATGTGATCGACGAAGACCCGGTAGTCTATCCGCTGCAGCTGCAATTTTGGCAATGGGTAGCGCAGTATTATCTCTGTGGTATAGGCGAGGTGATGAATGCCGCACTGCCGGCCCATCTTAAGCTCATGAGCGAGTCGCTGCTTATCTGGAACGAGGCTTTTAGCGAGCCGCCGCTCAATCTAAGCGATGCCGCCTTCATTCTTGCAGAAGCGCTGCATATCCGCAAACAGCTTACCATTGGCGAAGTACGCCAGCTGCTGGAAGGAAAGAATACGGCGAAAGCCATCAACGAACTGCTGGAGCGGGAAGTAGCCACTGTAGCCGAAATACTGGAAGAGCGCTATAAAGCCAAGGTGGAGCGCTACGTATTCCTGGAAAGCCTGTATGAAAAAGAGGAGCTGCTCAACCTGCTCTTCCGCGACCTGGAGAAAGCGCCCAAACAGCTGGTATTACTCATGACTTTTTTCCAATTACGACAACAGGAAACTGCTGTTGCCGTACCTGCGCTCCTCAAAAAAGCTAACGCTACAGCCTCCCAGCTGAACAGTCTTATCGATAAAGGCGTGCTGCGTTCGGAATACATTCCCGTGGACCGCGTGGGCCTTCTGGAACAAAAAAGCCCCTCTGCTTTCAGCCTCAGCCCGGAGCAACAGACGGCGTTGGACCAGGTACGCCTGGGCTGGGAAAAGCATAATGTTGCCTTGCTGCATGGTGTTACCGGTAGCGGTAAGACCCTTATCTATGTGCGGCTCATCAAAGAGGCTCTGGAACAGGGCAGGCAGGCATTGTTCCTGCTGCCTGAGATCGCGCTCACCACGCAGGTGGTAAACCGGCTGCGGGCCTACTTCGGCGATGAGCTGGGCGTATACCATTCCCGCTTTACCAACAACGAGCGGGTAGAGATATGGAATAAGGTAAAGGAAGGCAAATTTAAAGCGATCATTGGTCCGCGTTCGGCGCTGTGGCTGCCCTTTAAAGACCTGGGCTATATTATCGTTGACGAGGAGCATGATCCCTCCTATAAGCAATACGATCCGGCGCCGCGTTTCCATGCCCGCGATGCCGCGGTATACCTGGCCGGTCTGCACAAGGCAAAGGTGCTGCTGGGCTCGGCCACCCCATCGCTGGAAAGTACGGCTAACGCCCAGCAGGGCAAGTATGCTTATGTACAGCTAAAACAACGCTACAGGGGCATTTCACTACCCGATATCGAGATCGTCTCGGCTAAGAATGTGCAAGCGGCCTTATCTCCATTATTGACTACCAACCTGCTGGACAGGATCACGGCTACCTTGTCGGCCGGCAAACAAGTGATCCTTTTCCAGAACAAACGGGGCTACGCGCCTTTTCTCATATGCGGCTCCTGTGGCTGGGTGGCGCACTGCAAAAACTGCGACGTATCGCTTACTTACCATAAGGCCACCGACAAGTTGCATTGCCATTATTGCGGTACCCGGTCGGCGCCATTCAAGCATTGCCCGCAATGCGGTCACATGAAGATCGTGGCCAGGAGCTTCGGAACCGAAAAGATCGAAGAAGAGCTTCAGCGCATCTTTCCCAAAGTAAAGACGGCCCGGATGGATTGGGACAGTGTAAAGGGAAAGAACAAGATGTCGCAGCTGATCGAAGATTTCACAAAGGGTCGTATCGATATCCTGGTGGGCACACAAATGATCGTAAAAGGGTTGGACTTTGAAAACGTAGGCCTGGTAGGTATTCTAAGCGCCGATAGCCTACTCAGCTATCCCGACTTCAGGGTCAACGAGCGGGCTTTTCAGCTGATGGAGCAGGTAAGCGGGCGTGCCGGCCGGCTGGACGGGAAAGGTCAGGTGATCATCCAGAGCTACGACCTGAAGCATCCCGTGCTGCAATGGGTAAAAGAGCACGATTTCCGCTCCTTCTACCAAACCGAATCGGCGTCCCGTCAACAATTCGGCTATCCACCATATAGCCGTATGATCAAACTCACCTGCCGGCATCGCGATGAGGAGCGCACGGCATCGGCTGCCGTATCGCTGGCCGAAGCATTGCTGCTGATAAAGGGTATCGATATCCAGGGGCCAGCGCCTGCGCTGGTACCCCGCGTGCGCAACTACTACCTCCAGGAGCTATGGCTGAAGCTGCCCAGGGACAACCAATTCCTGCGCCAGGCCAAAGAGCAGATTGCTGTGGCTATTAATTCCGTGCTGCAAAAGCGAGGTAATTCGGCTTTGCAGATCATTACAGATGTAGATCCTGTATAGTTGTGTTCCTTATCTTTATCCAACCGGCACGCCTTTCAGCGAAGTCCTCCGGTATCCTTATCTATGTTCAGAATTTTCCTGACCGCATGCTTAAGCTTCCTGATTACCTGCCCGCTCTTCTGCCAGGAAGTATCGCCTTGTCTGCATGCTGCAGGTCTCGTAGGTATCAGCTGCCCCAAAGGCGTAGATGCTTCGGTCGATGACGCCTGGTGCGCCGGCATTGCCCGGCAGATCGCCCGTAGCTTTAATGCTGAGGGATTGTCGTCCTGGATCACACCTGGCCGGTGCTGGGGCTGGATTGGCACGGAAGGCGGCCGCTACGAGGAGCAGGCAATCCCGCCCGACTTAACGCCGGTCAACTGCACACCACCCTACGACAGGTGCTATGGGAATTACTGCCCCGAAAAATATTGCAGTGTGATCAAAGCGATGACCGGTCTTAAAGCCTCGATCATCCTCAGGGCGGTCAATACCTGGGGCAGAGACGATGTACTGAGACCCGGCACTGCCTTTTACCGGGGTATGCAGCAATTGGTCATCGATATTAATGCCGCCTACGATTGTCAGGGGCTACAAAGACCGGTAATCCAGGGAACGATCCTGGAGCATATTGAAAAAGGGGTGAATGTGGTTCCGATTCCCGTTGCTATTATTATGGCCTGCAGGAATGAAAAAGGATTTGAAAAAAAATATTACCTCGACGCCGGGGGCAATGCGCGTACAGATCTCCATTTCGATTTTGACCGCATCAGGAACAAGAAACGAAAGCTGCCACTCGCCGATTGTCCCGACATTACCCGGATAGAAGCCAGGATGTGGTTCTACTATCTGGCCAGGATGTATATCGACATGGGCTATAAGTCGATCCATATGGGTCAGCTGAATGAATGGGGACGCCTCGACCAGCCCCGATACAAGCATACCGCTACCGTCCTGGCCGCGATCAGGGCTTATGCCCGTTCCAGGCATACCTTTGTTCTGTTGACCCAAGAGAACTTCAGAGCGCTGAAATACCCGGGTACCGATACCTTTATGTTCGATTACGATAGCCGGGCACTGCGTATCAGGGAAGTTACCGGGCCGGAGGTTTGCGGCGATTTTAACTGTAATACGGTACCAGTCGATTACCTCAGCCATACACCTTGTGCCGGCGAAGGCTTTCCTGCTGTGATCGACTCCTGCGTGCTTTGCGCGCAGGGCAATTCGGGCGGTTACCAGCCGGTATATGGCACCTATACACCCTTTCAGCCCTATAATACTTATTTCGATTTCGGCCCCGGCAACCACCCCGATACGGGCAAGGCCTCATCGGGCTGTGATCCGAATCCGCAATGGGGTACTTGGGGCTGGGACGACACCAAATGGTTTGCGCAAAAGATAGGAGCGCCCTGCAGAGCGTTCTGGATCAGCGATGCGATAGGCCGGCTCAGGCAGTATCACAATGGCTTCGGCTTTATGACGGCACCCGGCCTGCTGCTCATCCCGATGCCTGAAAACGGCGACCGTTATCTCAGCGGGCATAATCCTACTGCCGGCGCTTCTTATCTGCTGGCAGATGAAGACCCGGTCATGCGGGCCGTAGCGGCACAATGGTCACCGGCAAATGAGGCGATGATCTTTATTGAGCGTGTGGGGGATGAAATACCTGAAAAGAAGTCTTATACATTCCGGGTACAGGGGGCAGACCATACGACGCTCTACACCTGGCATATACAGAACCCCGATGGCAGCTGGCAGCCCCATGCTTATGGCCTGGCCCGTAGCTTCGAACCAACAGCAGACGGTACGTACACGATCTATCTGCGCCAGGATAACCTGGGGGGCTACGCAGATCGCAGCACCACAAAAGTAATTTCCTGTAAGATCAAGCTGGGCCGGCAAGACAACCATTCCCTGCCTGCGCCGCTACAGGATCCTATTCAAACGGCCTACCCTGCGGGCAGCATCCCCTACGAAGCCAACAAAGACATGTCGGCATATGACCGTTATGTAAAGGACCGGGCCGACACTACCCCAAAATAAGGCCGGCGGTTGTATGGGTTCATCCTGCACAACGGGTGCAAGCGGCAGGGCTGGCACGGAGGCTATTTGAAGTACGGTCCGGAGCTTCTACTTTTGGAAGATGAGCGTGGCTAGAGCAGTTGGAAGCTAATCACAGGACGCCGCGATATAGGGCCTGTAGCCAACCATAGCGCACACCATACCTTTTACACTACCAGGACCTGTTTGTCTCGTAGCAAACGCAAGGCTGTAACCGGGGACTGCCGGCCAGCATAGGATGCTCAAATTCAAGAGCGGTTTCATGCCACTTTTCTGCATTACCCTAATGGAAGGCTCATTGACCAATGGGGCAACCGCTTTGATGTTATCCAGCTTTAGTGTATGAAAAGCATGCTCCAGGCATCTCTTCGCACCTTCAGTGGCATAGCCTTTGCCCCATGATGCTGCAGAAAGCCGCCAGCCGATCTCGGTACAGGGTGTGAACGGCGCCTCGTAAGTGATCCAGGACAGGCCGATAAACCCAATGAACTGTTTCTCATTCAAGGTCTCTACAGCATAGAAGCAATAGCCCTTTTCGGCATACATATTGCGGAAGCGCTGCAGCGCCGCAGCCGTTTCGGCCATAGTTTGTAATGCAGGAAAATGCCGCATCACAGCGGGGTCGCCGTTGATCGCGGCCATAGCCGGCAGATCTTCGTCGGTCCAGGTACGGAAGCCAAGACGCTCGGTGGTGAAAAGATAAGGAGACACCGGCATGTTATAGCATCAGCATAGTGATCACGTAATCGGCAAAAAGGATCATGATACAACTGACCACCACAGAAGTGGTAGATGAGCGTCCGATCTCAAGTGCGCCGCCCTCTACATTATAGCCATAATAGGCAGGCACGGAAGCAATGATGAAGGCAAAAGTAAAGGCTTTGACCATGGCCACCAGTATACCAAATGATTTGAACCCTTCGACCAGGCCATAGGTATACTGCTCGCTGGACATGATACCTGTAAGCAGTCCTGTAACAAAGCCACCGGCCAGACTGAGCGTGATCGCGATCACAATGAGGCAGGGGATCATGATGAGGGCAGAAATCAGTTTGGGCATTACCAGGTAGGATTTGGTATTGATCCCCATGATCTCCAGGGCATCGATCTGCTCGCTTACCCGCATATTGCCCAGCTCGGACGCGATCTTGGATCCAACCACACCTGCCAGCACTATGCAGATGATGGTGGGGGAAAGCTCGAGGATAACAGAGTCCCTTACAACCTGGGCCATAACGTACTTGGGGATAATGGGACTGATGAGCTGATAGGCCGTCTGCACGGTCATTACCGCACCCAGGAATACCGAAATGATAATAACGATGGGCAGGGACCGGAAACCGATATCGATGCATTGATGCATGAACTCCTTCCAATACACCTTACCATTCTCGGGCCGGCTGAACATGCCTTTGAGCATGAGCGTATACCGTCCCAGGTGTTCTAAAAATAAGCTTATCATCTTGAGCATAGGTACAAATATAAATGAAAAAAGCGCCCCGGTGTTGAGGCGCTTTTCACATATATTAAACTATCATTTAGATCGCAACAGGTTGGCGTCCGGAAATACGGCCGGTCTTCATCAGACCATCGTAGTGACGCATCAACAGATGGCTTTCAATTTGCTGCAGGGTATCGAGCACAACGCCCACACCAATCAGCATGGAAGTGCCGCCAAAGAAGCTGGCAAAACCGCTGGTAACGCCGCAAAGGGCAGCGATGCCGGGCAGAATACCCGCAGCAGCCAGGAACACGGCGCCGGGTAAGGTAATACGGTCCATAATAGCGCCGATATAATCGGCAGTAGGCTGACCAGGCTTGATACCGGGGATAAAGCTGTTGTTACGCTTCAGGTTCTCGGCCATCTCGGTGGGATTAAAGATGAGCGCGGTGTAGAAATAGGTGAAGGCAATCACCAGCACAGCGTAGATCACGTTATACCACAGGGAGGTATGATCGGAGAGCGAACGCATGAAGTTGTTGCCGCCACTGTCTTCGCCTGTAGCAAAGCCGGCGACCATAGCAGGAATAAACATCAGCGCCTGAGCGAAGATGATAGGCATTACGCCGGCAGAGTTTACCTTGAGGGGGATAAAGTTGCGGGAACCACCGATCTCTTTAGCGGCATTGGTGCCAACGATACGGCGCGCATAGTTGAGGGGGATGCGGCGCACACCTTGTGTCAGGAGTACGAGGCCGATGATCACGGCTACGAATACAGCAAGCTCTACCAGGAAAAACAGAAGCTTGTCTGTTTGCTGCTTAGAGGTGAATTCCTCTACAAGGGAGTGTGGCAGACGGGCCAGGATGCCGACCATGATGATCATGGAAGTTCCGTTGCCGATACCTTTATCCGTGATTTTTTCACCCAGGTACATAACAAACAGGGTACCGGCTGTGAGCACAACGATGGTAGAGACGTAGAATAAAAGGCCATCGGTTACAATAGCACCGTTGGTTTGCGTACGGAGGTAAGCGATGTAGGCAGAAGCCTGGAAGACCGTTACCAGCACCGTGAGGAAACGCGTATACTGGTTCATCTTGTTCCGGCCGCTTTCTTCCTTCTGCATCTTGGCAAACTGTGGGATCACAATACCTGCCAACTGCATAAAGATAGAGGCAGAGATGTAAGGCATTACACCCAGGGCAAAGATCGAAGCATTACCGAACGCACCGCCTGCGAACATATTGATCAGGCCCAGCAGGCCCTCCTGGCTTTGGCTTTGCCCCAAGACAAGCGGGTTAATTCCGGGAAGCACGATATAGCTACCGACACGGTAAACGAGGATCAGGCCCAGCGTAAACAGGATACGCTTACGAAGCTCTTCGATGCTCCAGATGTTCTTGAGGGTTTCAATAAGTTTCTTCACAAAAACGGTAATATTTTTTTAAATAGGTTGCGAATAAACGACAAAAGACGCATTTTACCAAATCTTTAATAAAGATAATCATTTATTAAAGCACCACTTGGTTAAAAAGCGTCTTTTGTAATAACGTAAGTACTTGTTAATGACCTAGATCAGCTCAACAGTACCACCGGCAGTTTCTACAGCACTTTTCGCTTTTTCGCTGATCGCGTTCACTTTGACGGTTACTTTGGATTTGAGCTCACCGGTACCCAGCACTTTCACCAGGTCGGTACGATTGATCAGACCATTGATGTACAGCGCATCCAGGGAGAACTCCTGCAGGCTGTATCTTTCCATCAGGTAGTCGATCTGACCCAGGTTGAAAGCCTTGTACTCAACACGGTTCCTATTTTTGAAACCACGCTTGGGCATACGGCGCTGGATAGGCATCTGACCACCTTCGTGACCTTTCTTGGATTGATAGCCGGTACGGGCTTGCTGACCCTTGTTACCTTTACCGGCAGTAACACCATGACCGCTACCTTCACCGCGACCTACGCGTTTCTGGTGGTGGGTAGATCCTTCGGCGGGCTTTAAATTGTGTAATTGCATTGTATCTAGTTTTTGAACTTACGCGGGTATCGCTCCCGCTCGCATTAAAAATGAAAAATGAAAAAGTCAGCATTAAAAATCAGCATCGGCTCGAAGGCTTTGTGATTGCTACCGTTCTACTTCTGACTTACTGTTTAAGGCTTATTTTACCTCTTCTACGGTTACCAGGTGGAGCACTTTGGTTACCATACCTTTGATCTGGGCGGTGGCCTCCACTTCTACGGTAGCGTGCATTTTGCGCAGACCCAGCGCCTGCAGGGTGCGTTTCTGGCGCTCCGGACGGTCGATGCCGCTTTTCACCTGAGTTATTTTGATCTTAGCCATTGTACTAAAATTTTGAAAAATGAGAAATGGGAAATTACTAAAGCATCAGCGGGATTAGCCGTTGAATACTTTTTTCAGGCCTACGTTGCGCTTTTTCGCTACTTCGATCGGCTCGCGCATTTCGCCCAACGCTTTAACTGTGGCTTTTACCACGTTGTGCGGGTTAGCAGAACCCAGTGATTTGGCCAGAACGTCGGTATAACCGGCAGCTTCCAGTACAGCACGCATGCTACCTCCGGCCAGTACACCGGTACCGTGGGCTGCAGGCTTGATCAATACTTTAGCAGCGCCGGCTTTGGTAAACTGATCGTGGGGAACGGTACCGTTCATTACGGGCACCTTGATCAGGTTTTTCTTAGCGTCGTCAATACCTTTGGCAATCGCTTCTTTTACTTCCTTGGCCTTACCCAGACCCTGACCTACCACACCGTTACCATTGCCTACTACCACCAGGGCAGAAAAGCTGAACGCACGGCCGCCTTTGGTGGTTTTCACCACGCGGTTGATGGCAACCACCTTGTCTGTTAATTCTAATTCTCCGGATTTGATCCGGTTATTGGATTGAGTCATTTTTATCAGATATGCTCTACGGGTTTTGGCTTCCCTTGCCCGTAAAATTTTTAAAAAATATTTTTTGCCTGCGCAGATTAGAATTTCAATCCACCTTCACGAGCACCATCAGCCAGGGATTTCACGCGGCCATGGTACAGGTAACCACCACGATCAAATATGCATACTTCGATACCCAGGTCTTTCGCTTTCTGGGCGATCACCTTACCTACGAATGCTGCTTTTTCTGACTTGGTGCCGGACTGGGCAGCGATGTCTTTCTGACGGGAATTGGCTGAGGCCAGGGTAAGGCCGGTAGCATCATCGATCAGCTGAGCATAAATATCTTTGTTGCTGCGGAAAACGGACAGGCGGGGGCTTTGTGCCGTGCCTTTAACGTTCTTCCGGATACGCCAACGCAGTTTCTGGCGGCGTATTACTGTTTTTGCTGTTTTTGACATTGTGTCTCTATTTGTACGGGCTCGCCTTTGTGTTGTATTGGGCAATGGACCGATCCCTTTTGATCCTGGGTCCTGTCACCCGGCAACGGTCACAGACGGCTTCCGAAGGTTACATATTAATTCAAAAATCAAAAGCCAAAAGTCAAAATTCCAATTTTTGAATTTTGACTTTTTACTTTCAAGATTATTTACCAGCGGTCTTACCTGCTTTACGGCGTACGATCTCACCAGCAAAACGGACACCTTTTCCTTTGTACGGTTCGGGTTTACGCAGGCTGCGGATCTTAGCGGCTACCTGGCCTACCAGCTGTTTGTCGATAGACTCGAGCACGACGCGGGGAGGCTGACCTTTTTCCATAGTAGCGGTTGCTTTTACTTCAACGGGAAGATTCAGGATAATGTTGTGAGAGTAGCCGAGGGACATATCCAATTGCTGTCCGGTAACGGCGGCACGATAACCCACACCTACCAGCTCCAGGGTCTTGGTATAGCCATTGGTTACACCTTCAACCATATTGGCCAGCAGGGCACGGGTGAGACCATGCAGGGCTCGGTGACGAATCTGGTCGGTAGGACGGGTGATGGTCACTTTACCATCAGCCACTTCTACTTTCAGGTCGCGGTCTACCGCTTGTTTCAGTTCGCCCTTAGGGCCTTTTACAGTTACTTCATTAGCGGCGCTAACGGTAACGGTTACTTTGTCGGCCAATGCGATTGGCGCTTTTCCTACACGTGACATTTCTTTTGTGTATTTAAAAAATGTAAAAAACGGGAGCAAGTTATACGCTTCTTCCCTTGAATGCTCCGTTACCCTGCGTTTTCAGCGTTGTATAGGGACGCTTAGATGGCGCAAAGTAAGGCCCGGTAAAATTGGGAGTGCAAAGGTATAGTATTTTTCTTTTAAAAATGCAAGTTTTGCCAGCCTTCTTAAAAAAGTTTAATCTGAGCTCCTCGAGCGGTGCGAAATTGCCCGTGGCGCCATATTACGCAACATGCTCCCCTATAGCGAAAACGACATTTTTTATTGCCGTTGTACCACAACGGGAGAACCATTCGTTTATCTTACAATAATACCTGTCTTCCATGAATCAATTATCAAAACGCACAGCCATCGCTGTACTCGCCTGCCTTGCCTCCTGTGGCAAACAAGACGGAAAAACGAGGGATATCGCCTGCCTTCCTTCCAGCCTTTCGACGAACGTGATCGCCTTTTATCCTTTTTCAAGCGGATCGCTGCTGGATCGATCCGGCAACAACAGGCACCTGGTAGGTGTGGGTGCCGTTGGCCCCGACGCCGACAGGGACAATAATCCGCAATGTGCCTATGTTCTCAATAACACCGGCGGCAATACGGCCTATCTCACTTGCCCCGATCCCACTTTTCTCAACAACCTCAGCGGCCTATCTGTATCGGCATGGTATACGATTACAGACTCCCTGCGATATGGAGGCAGCTACACGACCCTGGTAAGCCGTGATACTGCCAAGGCTTGCCCCGACCGGGGCGGCCAATGGTCCTTGGGGCTGTACGATTGCTCCAGGGCCGTGTTTGGTATGTACCATTCTGTCTGGGACCAAATGATCACTTCCCCGGTCAGCTGCGAAAAAGAGATGCGCTTGCGCTATCATTCCTGGCACCACGCTGTCGCTACTTACGATAAGGCGACGATGTCCATAGCCATCTATCGCGATGGCGTGCTGCAGGAGACCAGGACCGGCGTCGCCGATTGTGGTTCGGGTGCCCCTCTTGTACGGGATATCGGCGATCTTATGCTGGGATATCGTTTTACCGGCAAGCTCGACGATGTGGCGCTATTCGACAAAGCCCTCACGCAACAGGAAGTAAGCGCGCTCTATAACAGCGCCCCCTGCTGCAGTACCTATGTCGAGTAACAGGTGTTCACAGATGGTTGCCGTCGCTGGCCGGATAATAAAAAGAGCAAATGTGCTTTACAGCGCATTTGCTCTTTTTATTATCTTATATATCTGTTGTCTTACCAGATCTGGCAAAGCACTTCTCCGCCTACATTCTGAGCACGGGCTTCTTTATCAGTCATTACACCTTTAGAAGTAGAAACGATAGCGACACCCAGGCCACTTTTCACTCTACGAATATCAGAAGGTTTGGCATACTGACGCAGACCGGGACGGCTTACGCGCTCCAGGGAACGGATCGCAGGCTCCTTGGTCTCGGCATTGTACTTCAAAGCAATCTTGATCAGACCTTGCTTATTGTCGTCTTCAAATTTGTACTTCAGGATATAGCCTTTGTCGTACAGGATTTCAGTAATGCGCTTTTTCAGATTGGAAGCGGGGATCTCAACGATACGGTGGCGCGCCATCTGAGCATTACGAACGCGGGTAAGAAAATCTGCAATAGGATCAGTTACCATTTTTTACGCTGTGTTTTTATTTGTTTGATAAATTGATGATAGTTACCCGAAGGTCTTTTCATCTAATGTTTCAAGTCCTTTAGGATCGGAGGCTTACCAGGAAGCTTTCTTTACACCCGGCAACTTACCTTCAAGGGCCATATCGCGGAAAATAACGCGACCCAGGGCAAACTGACGCATATAACCTTTAGGACGGCCGGTAAGCTGGCAACGGTTTTTCAGGCGTACAGGAGAAGCATTCTTGGGCAGTTTGTCCAGGGCTTCGTAATCTCCTGCTGCTTTCAAAGCGGCACGCTTCTCAGCAAACTTGGCAACCATTTTCTCACGCTTACGCTGGCGGGCTATAATTGAGGTTCTTGACATATCGATTAGTTGTTGTCTTTTTTGATATTTTTAAAGGGCATACCCAGCTCTTTCAGCAGCTCATAAGCCTCTTCGTTGGTACGGGCAGTGGTTACGAAAGTGATATCCATACCGCTGATACGATTCACCTTGTCGATGTCGATCTCGGGATAGATGATCTGCTCGGTAACGCCGAAGGTATAGTTGCCGTAGCCGTCAAAAGCCTTCTCGTTGATACCTTTAAAGTCGCGAACACGGGGCAGAGACACTGATACCAAACGGTCCATGAACTCAAACATATTAGCACCGCGCAGGGTTACGCGCGCACCAATAGGCATGTTCTTACGCAACTTGAAGTTGGAGATATCTTTCTTAGACATTGTGGGTACTGCCTTCTGACCGGCGATCATGGTCATTTCCTTCACAGCATCATCCACCAGTTTCTTGTCGGATACAGAGCCTTTAACGCCCTGGTTCAGACAGATCTTTACCAGGCGGGGAACCTGCATCACAGTAGAGTAGCCGAACTTCTTCATCAGGGCAGCCACTACTTCGTCTTTGTATTTCGCTTGAAGACGCGGTTGGTAATTTACAGTGCTCATTATTTAATTTCTTGACCGGTTTTTTTAGATATACGAATCGCCTTACCGTCTTTGCGTTCGCGACGAACACGTACGGGAGCTTTCGCTTTTGCATCCCAAAGCTGAACGTTGGAGATGTGAATTGTGGCTTCTTCTTTTACGATGCCGCCCTGAGGATTCTTAGCATTAGGTTTCAGGTGCTTGGTTACGATATTAACACCTTCCACCAGAATGCGTGCATCCTGCGGATATACAGCCAACACCTGGCGGGGAGTAGTACGATTTTTGTCGTTACCGGCAATGACCACTACCTGGTCGCCTTTTTTGATGCTGAACTTAGGTTTGAATCTAGTACTCATTTCTATAGATCTTGAGCCGCTATTTTATGAACGGGCGGCAAAGGTACGAAAATATTTTAATTATAATACTTCTGGCGCCAGAGAAACAATTTTCATGTATCCTTTATCACGCAGTTCGCGGGCTACTGGCCCAAAAATACGGGTACCACGGGGATCATCAGAGTTGTTCAACAACACCACAGCGTTATCATCAAAGCTGATATAAGAACCGTCCTTACGACGTAATTTATTTTTGGTACGAACAATAACGGCTTTGCTTACAGTTCCTTTCTTCACACCACCGGCGGGGATAGAATCTTTTACTGTAACCACGATCTTATCGCCAATACCCGCGTATACCTGGCCGCTATTGCCCAGCACACGAATGCAGAGTACTTCTTTAGCGCCGCTGTTATCAGCTACATTGAGCCTTGATTCCTGCTGTATCATTGTTATTTTGTTTAGCTGTTAGCTAATGTCAATTTTTAAGTTTTTACAATGCACCGATCTTTCATCCGGGCATTATGAAGACGAAAAGAGGCTATGCTTTGCCAATCTGACTCCCGGCAGGGGAAAAAGATCGTATCGCTTATTTAGCTTTCTCGATGATTTCTACCAGCCTCCAGCGCTTTGTGCGGCTCAGGGGGCGGGTTTCCATGATCCTTACGGTATCGCCGATACCACACTGGTTGGTCTCGTCGTGCGCATGGAACTTGGTGGTTTTCTTAAGGAACTTACCGTAAAAGGGATGCTTTACTTTACGTTCTACCGCAACGGTAATGGTTTTATCCATTTTGTCGCTGGTAACAAGCCCAATACGGCTCTTCCTGGTTTTCCTTTCTACTGCTGACATTATGAAAGAGGTTGAATATGAATTAAGATGCTAATTGTCTTTTACGCTGCTCGGTTTTCAACGTTGCAATCGTACGGCGAATGCTGCGGATCACCATCGGGTTCTCGATGGGGTTCACTGCATGGCTGAATTTTGTTTTCTTCAGACGCAGGCTCTCCTCGCCAATTTTGTCGTTAAGCGCTTCATCGCTCATAGAGCGATAATCTTCAACTTTCGCTGCTTTTGACTTTGCCATTGTTAAATATTGTATTGAGATTTGAGTATCGAGTATTGAGCTTAATTACTCGCTACTCTAATTCTTTATTTAATTTTCCTACAGGAATTAGCCTGCGTAGTCGGGGCGTACCACGAACTTAGTCTTGATCGGCAGTTTTTGTGCTGCCAGCTCAAAAGCTTCGCGGGCTACCTGCTCGGGAACACCGTCTGCTTCGAACATGATGCGACCGGGCTTTACTACAGCTGCCCAGTATTCCAGGCTACCTTTACCTTTACCCATACGCACCTCTGCAGGCTTTGCAGTAATAGGCTTATCAGGGAAAATGCGGATCCAGACATTACCTTCACGCTTCATGTGACGGGTCATAGCCTGACGGGCAGCTTCGATCTGGCGGTTGGTGATCCACACCGGCTCCAGGGCTTTCAGACCGAAGGAACCGAATGCGATGGTTGCACCACGCTCTGCATTACCTCTGATACGTCCTTTATGCTGCTTACGATGCTTTACTCTTTTTGGTTGTAACATTGCTGATATTTTTAAGTATCAAGTACTTTGTTGTATGATGTATGTTAAGCGTTGTCGACCCTGCCGGCGGTCAAGGACCAGGCGGCTGCTACGGGAGCCAGGGGGATACAGCGATTATTAGTCTTTCCTGGGACCGCTGTTGCGACGGTCTCCACCACCGCCACCACGACGGTCACCGCCGCCGCCACCACGACGATCACGGTCGCCACCGCCACGACGGTCACGATCACCACCTCTGTCACGACGCTCTTCGCCGCCCTGGTTGCCACGACGATCGGTAGCACCGCTGGTCAGGTTAGGATTCAGATCACGCTTACCCAGCACTTCACCTTTACATATCCATACTTTCAGACCGATCTTACCATATACGGTCATTGCGTATACAGAAGCATAGTCGATGTCCATGCGGAAGGTATGCAGCGGGGTGCGGCCCTGCTTGATCTCTTCGCTACGGGCGATCTCGGCGCCACCAAGACGGCCACCGGCCTTGATCTTGATACCTTCGGCACCCATACGCATTGCAGTAGAGATAGCCATTTTAATCGCACGCTTGTAGCTTACACGACCTTCGATCTGGCGGCAGATAGACTCGCCAACGATCTGGGCGTCCAGCTCGGGACGGCGGATCTCCATGATATTGATCTGAACGTCGTTATTGCCGGTCAGCTTCTTCAGCTCTTCTTTAATCCTGTCTACTTCCTGACCGCCTTTACCGATAATGATACCGGGCTTGGAGGTGTGGATGGTGATGATCAGTTTACCCAGAGTACGCTCGATAACGATGCGGGCTACGCCGCCTTTGTTGATACGTGCGTTCAGATACGTACGGATCTTGTGATCTTCAACCACTTTACCGCCGAAATCTTTCGGATTGCTGAACCACATAGAATCCCAACCACGGATAATTCCCAAACGGTTACCTATCGGATTTGCTTTTTGACCCATGTTCTTTGATTATGAATTTTGGATTTCAGATTTTGAATGTCTTTCAACAAAATCCAACCCTTAATTAATATTGTGAATTATTTGATCTGGAAAAAGTAATGGAACTAAATCAATTCAACATTCAAAATCCAAAATTTAAAATTAGTTCGCTTTGCTGTCTACGACGATTGTTACGTGATTGCTGCGCTTGCGTACGCGGTAAGCACGACCCTGGGGAGCTGGCAGCATGCGTTTCAGCATACGGCCACCATCTACGAAGATGGTCTTTACGATCAGGTTAGCCGAAGCTACGTCTGCACCTTCGTTCTTCTGTTTCCAGTTGTCGATAGCACTCAGCAGCAGTTTCTCCAGGGGTACCGAAGGATGCTTGGTATTGAACTTCAGAATATTCAAAGCTTTCTCTACTTCCAGGCCACGGACCAGGTCTGCCAAAAGACGCATTTTGCGCGGCGAAGTAGGATAATTGCGTAAACGAGCGGTTGCTTCCATTGTATTAATTTGATAAATTAGCTATTGCTAATCGGATAATTACTTTTGAATGATATCGGCTGTTGCCGGTGAATCAAATGTTTCTTTACTTGAGCACTGATCTCCTTACTAGCCAATCTCACATTAGCTAATCTTACATCAGCTTATTTTTTCTTGTCGCCGCCGTGACCTCTGAAGTTACGGGTAGGTGCAAATTCACCCAGCTTGTGGCCTACCATGTATTCCGTTACATACACGGGGATGAACTTGTTGCCATTGTGTACAGCGAAAGTGTGTCCTACGAATTCGGGAATGATAGTGGAACGACGGCTCCAGGTTTTCACTACCGTTTTACGACCGCCTTCAGCGTTCATCTTGGTTATTTTCTCTTCCAGGTTGTGGTCTACGTAAGGACCTTTTTTAATTGAACGACCCATTTAATTTGGTTGTTTTTGATGATTTGATCCCGGCACGGAACCCATTTTATCTGTTATTGTTATAATAGAGACGCAGCGTGCTGCGTCTCTACGCATTATTTCTTCGCTTTACCTGACAGCTTCTTACCATCGCGGCGCTGAATGATCAGCTTGTTGGAACCTTTAGTCAGGCTGCGTGTTTTTTCACCCTTGGCGTATTTACCTGTACGGCTACGGGGGTGACCACCGGAAGATTTACCTTCACCACCACCCATCGGGTGATCTACGGGGTTCATAGCCACACCACGTACGCGGGGACGCTGACCTTTCCAACGGTTGCGGCCTGCTTTACCGGCAGATTCCAGGGCATGGTCGCTGTTGGATACGATACCTACGGTAGCGATACAGGTGCTTAATACTTTACGCAATTCACCGCTGGGCATTTTCAATACAGCGTATTTCTCTTCTTTGGCGTTCAGCTGGGCATAAGTACCTGCCGAACGGGCCATAGCGCCACCTTTACCAGGCTGCAGCTCGATGTTGTGGATCACAGTACCCAGGGGCATGTTCTTCAACAGCAGTGCATTACCTACTTCGGGAGCTGCATTATCACCGCTGATCACCTTAGCGCCTACTTCGAGACCCTGGGGAGCGATGATGTAACGCTTTTCGCCATCGGCATAAGCCAGCAAAGCGATGAAAGCGGTACGGTTGGGATCGTATTCGATGGTTTTAACGGTAGCAGGAATGTCCTTCTTATCACGCTTGAAATCGATGATACGATATTGTTTTTTATGACCGCCACCCATGTAGCGCATTACACGACGACCCTGAACGTTACGTCCGGCTGTGCTCTTTTTGGGCGCCAGCAGGCTTTTTTCGGGGGTATCGGTAGTTATCTCTGCAAAGGCGTTGCCTACTCTCCAACGTGTACCGGCCGTAGTCGGTTTGTATTTACGTAAAGCCATTTCTTGTTTAATTTGTCACCGGTCTCAGCCGGCGGTATTTTATAGTTTGTTGTTAGCGGTGGCACTATCCGCCACCATACTTAAGCTGCGGGTTCTGTTTAGAATGCAAACAGGTCGATGTTTTCGCCTTCAGCCAGGGTTACGATCGCTTTCTTAAAGGAAGCTTTGCGGCCGGAGATGAAACCAGCTTTGGTAAAACGGCTTTTGCTTTTTGCAGGCATAACGATCGTGTTCACATCAGTAACCTTTACGTTATAGAACTCTTCTACAGCAGCTTTAATTTCCAATTTGTTAGAACGCTTGTCTACTACGAAAGTGTAACGGTTTTGCTTTTCCATCTGACCGTTTACCTTTTCAGTAACTTTCGGGCGAACCAATACTTCTGAAATTTTCATTGTTATTTTATTTGTTGGTCCCAGGCTTGCGCCGGATCCATGTTTTTATGAGTTGAGTACCGAACCGGATTGCTTATTCCGCTACTTCCACTACTTCTTCTGTAAATACTTTGGCAGCGCTCTCGGTCAACAGGATGGTGTTGGCGTGTACGATGTCGTAAGTATTGATGTCGCTCAGTACGCTGCTTTTTACGCGGGGTACATTGCGGCTGCTCAGGTAGAGGTTTTGATCGTAGTCTACATTTACCAGGAGCAGCTTTTTGCCGCCGATCTTAAGACCATTCACTACCTGCAGGAATGCTTTGGTGCTGGGCTTTTCGATCTTGATATCTTCTACAACCACGATATTTTTTTCGCGGGCTTTGTAAGTGAGGGCCGACATCTTAGCGAGGTCTTTCACTTTACGGTTCAGCTTGAAATCGTAGCGGTGCGGGATGGGACCGTTGATGGTACCACCACCTTTGTACAGCGGGTTGCGGATATTACCTTTACGGGAGCCACCGGTACCCTTTTGGCGATGCAGCTTGCGGGAAGCACCTTTAACCTCACCACGGGTTTTGGTTTTGTGGGTACCCAAACGTTGCGCCGCCAGATATTGCTTTACAGCAAGGTAGATGACGTGATCGTTGGGTTCGATATTGAAAATATCCTCCGGTAATTCTACGCTACGTCCGGTATTTTCACCTTTGCTATTTAAAACTTCGATTTGCATTTCTTATAATTTTTAGCTGATGCTAATGGAAATAATGTTTTCTATCCGCGGGATTAACCTACGTTGTTTTGGATCAGAACGATAGAACCGTTATGACCGGGAACAGAGCCGGTAACCAGGATGTAGTTCTGCTCGGGATAAACTTTTACTACTTTCAGCGCTTTCACTTTTACGCGATCGCCACCCATGCGGCCGGCCATGCGCATACCTTTGAATACACGGCTGGGATAAGAAGAACCACCGATAGAACCGGGAGCGCGCTGACGGTCGTGCTGGCCGTGGGAAGCTTCGCCCACACCGCCGAATCCGTGACGTTTTACTACGCCCTGGAAACCTTTACCTTTGGAGGTACCGATCACGTTTACCTTTTCACCTTCGGAGAAGATGTCTACGGTAATACTTTCACCAACTTGTTTATTAATGGAACTGTTGCGGATTTCTTTTACGACAGCTTTGGGGGCTGTTTCTGCTTTCGCGAAGTGATTGAGCAGGGCTTTGGGCGTGTTTTTTTCTTTACGCTCGCCAAAGGCGATCTGCAAGGCTTCGTACCCGTCGGTTTCGACTGTTTTCTTTTGCGTTACTACGCAAGGTCCGGCCTCGATAATGGTGCAGGACACCTGCTTTCCATTAGATTCGAACACGGAGGTCATGCCGATTTTTTTACCAATAATACCTTTCATAATATTTTGTTTTCAGCACCGGTCATAAGGGATCTGACACGGAGCTGTGTTATTATTATTTAATGCTAACGGAAAGCCAGAACTGTGCCTGCTTCCCAGCCAAGCGCCCGTTGATTGCTATTGTATCAGGGTCAAAGACCCGGATACGAATCCGCGGGATTAGCTGTTATTCCTATTGCTTTAAAGAACTTTGCTTTCGCTGTTTTTCTCTGTTTATACAGGGAGAAGACTGTTAGGCTTTGATCTCTACTTCTACACCGCTGGGAAGGTCCAGTTTAGACAAGGCATCCACGGTACGGCTGGAAGAAGTATAAATGTCCAGTAATCGCTTGTGTGTACACAATTGGAACTGCTCACGGGCTTTCTTATTTACGTGCGGGGAACGCAGAACCGTAAAAATTTTCTTATCCGTAGGTAAGGGAATAGGACCGGTAACTACGGCGCCTGTATTACGAACGGTCTTTACGATCTTTTCTGCGGACTTATCCACGAGATTGTGGTCGTAAGACTTTAGCTTGATGCGAATACGCTGTGACATATCAAAAAACTTCCTTGTTAAAATTTTTGGGACTGCAAAGGTAGAAAATCTTTTCAAAACACCAAAAATATTTTGAATTTTCTTTCTGGAACCTTACAATCGGGCCGCAAAGATACATACATTGCAGATATAATACTTCTTTTCCCATGTTTTTTTCCTGTAATTTCCTTTAGAAACTCCGGGGCATTTCTGAAGAAGTTTTGGCTGATGTGTGGCCTGGCCTGCTATTGGTTTTCACCCAGGACCAGGGAGGCCGGTACAGCAGGTACTGTCCTGGCCGGCAGCTTGATCGCATGTCCTTATGCACTGCTCCGGCAGGTATTAAATTAAAAGCGTACCGCCCCCGGTAGAGACAGTACGCGTCCATTTAATTCCGATCGGCCAGCTATAGGCTTTCTTCGCGCCACCATGCAGGCGCCTTATTGCTTCTGCACCGGCAGTACTGTGCTACCCTGCCCCTCTGCCGATAACAGCTGCAGGTAATACAGCCCGGCCGGCAATCGCTGCAGGGAAAGCGCTGCCTGTCCCATCTCCAGCTTACCCTGCTGAAGCCGGACACCAATATTGTTGTACAAGATATAGTCACAATTTTCTTTAAGGCCTTTAAAATAAAGCGTATGTGTAACGGGATTGGGATAGACCTGCAATTCGGTCAGGGAGCCCCTGTTGCCGATACCTACCGTACCGATCTGCACCTTACGGCACAGCTTTACCGTGTCGCAGCCGTCGATCGCTTTCAGGCATACGTCATACATCCCCGAAGCTGCGTAGGTATGACTGGGGCTGGCCACGGCTGAAGCCGGGCTGCCATCGCCGAAGTCCCAGCTGTAGGCAGTAGCCCCCATCGAGGTATTGGCAAGGTTCACGGTATTGCCGGCGGTTGTAGCTGTAAAACCAGCGGCGGGCAAGGGATCGAACCGGCGCCAGTAGCTCAGGCTATCGAAGGCCACTGCTTTGGCTGCAGCTTTGATCGCCCCGGCATCTCCGGCGCTAAGGCTGTAATTATAGGTATTCGCCACGGGATCTTTCCCGTATAAAAGTGTATAGAAGCTCAGTGCTGCCGCAAAGGTACCCGCAGCCGTGGGGTGGCTGCCATCGGCAGCGTACAGCTCGATGGAAGGATTGAGCGCACGTACCCTGCGCCTTACCCTACCCGCCGGGCTCAACCAGGCTTCGTTATCCTCGGCCATAATGGAATACCGGAGATACAACATGCTGTCCATTCCTGAGTAGGTGCATATGGGCGGCCATACGGGGCAATTGCCTGCATCGCCGTTCTTATAGCCCCAGGTCATATAGAAAACTGTTTTCGCACAAGGGCTGGCGCGATGGATCAGGCTGTCCAGCTTTTTCGCATAGGGATATACTTCATTAGCCACCTGACCATCTGAAAACGAGGGGCGCTGGCTTTGCTCCTGGAGCACCACATAGTCCCATCCGCCCTGGGCGATGAGCGATAAGGTGGTACTATTGCTGCAATGCTGCTGGAAGGTCTGTCCACCGGGCGTATTCGACTGGTAGATCAGCTGGTCGCCACTTGCCACAGCGAGGTTGGCGATCACCTGCGGCAGGTTATTGACCTCAGTGTAGCTATTGCCGAGAAACAATACCCGCAGGGTATCGGCAGCCGTGACCTGCGAGACCGCAAATAGTGAGCCGGCCAACAGCAATAGGGCCTTCAGCTTCGTAGTTTGAAAAATTCCTTTATTCATTTTGCTAAGGTTTATTCGTTTCTATTAAGTATCGTATGCCTGAGGGCTACTTTAACAGACGGCCGGAACAGAAATTTTCTTAGCTACTAAGAATAGTTACTGGTTTCCCGGTAGCCTGGACCACTTGTCCTTAGCCAGACAGCTTTGGGCTGCAGCAGGTTGGCACGGCATACCGATATAGCGTAAAAAAAGGGTGAGCGGATTGCCACCGCTCACCCTTTTCCCGTAAAAAAACCTGGTTATTCCTCTTCTTCGGGCAGCTCTTCTTCGTATTCTTCATAAAAGCCTTCGCCTTCGGGCAGCAGCTGATCGTTCAGGATCACCAGCATAGGCATGCGGCCGTTTACAGGCTCGTCGGTAAGGAACGACCAGTCTTCGATTTCCCAGCCTTCGGCCAGCAATTCATTAAGCCCTTCCAACTCTACCAGGGAAGTTACCTTATCGGGTTGGCTGGCCAGCTCATTTATGTTTACGGATACTGCTACTACCTTTTGCATCTTATTATGTTTTTAGGTTGTTACAAAGCTGACAAACCAATATGACCTCTAAAAAGTTCGGAGGTTATGCTTTGGTGATATTTTCCCGTTTTTCCGCAAATTTTCTCCCAGGTAAGCCGTGGACGATGTGCCTGTGGGCGACAATAAGTGACAAACATGCCTGAAATAACAACAGGCCGCCCCAAAGAGCAGCCTGCTATCAATTTTCATCTTTTCACATGCTTATTTCAAGATCACTTTTTTACTGTATTGCACATTGGCGTTTTTATCCAGCAGCCGTACCAGGTAGGTCCCTTTAGAAAGACCGCCCAGGTTGATACTGGTGGTATTCTTTTCGGAAAGCACCTGCCGGCCTGCGAAGTCGTATACTTTGATTACCGCTGGTTTGAAGTTATGTATCATCAACAGCCCGGTAGTGGGATTGGGACCGAGCTCAACAAATCCCGCAACCTCATGCTCACCAATGCCCGAAGTGATAAACGACACCGTATTGGAGGTAACCCGGGCAATATCTGTAGGCTTTGAGGGAGCGCATGACGGCGCCACATCAATTGCGATCCGGTATACTTTGTCGCCAAGGGGAGGCGTCAGATCGGAGTATGCCGTCATCGTGCTGGAAACTTCGTTCAGCAAAGTAAATGGACCGCCGTTAAAACTCCTTTCGATATAATGCGTAGAATAGCTTCTTCCGGCGTAAGTATTCCAGCTGAGGTTGATTTCACCATTGACGCCCATATTGGCGCTCAGGTGTATGGTGGTATGACGTTCGCTCAAGGGCCATTCATTGCCACAGCTATCGACTTCGGCCAATGCATAGGTATAGCTTTGCTGCAAGGGGTTTGCGATAATATCAAGGAAAGTGCTTAAGCTATCGACACTACGTGTCCCTATGAGCTCATACTGGGCCATAACGCTTGTTTCCCGATAAACGTTATAGCTGACCGCCCTTACATCGCCGACCTTCTCCCAGACTACCAGATTTTTTTCTGTTGCGGAATCCGTGGTAACGACACAGAGGCTGGCCAGCGGATTAGAAGGAGGAGTAGTCGTACGTTTTGTGATCTTCACGGTATCGATCTTCCCGCAACTGTACACATCACGCGTATGGACAATATAGGTACCGGTATCCAGACCCGAAACAAAAGCGGTGGTGTCCGGTAAATTATTCCATTGATAGGTATATGGCGGTGTGCCGTTCGTGGCTGCTACATTAATGGTACCGCTATTGCTGGCATAGCAGGGAATATCAGTATGGGTGACCTGAACTAAGGGAGTAACCGATTGGGTAAGGGATACAGCAGCCATACTGCTTGGAGGACAACCATTGACTAAGATCCGGTATAAGCCGGCAAGCGAAGCCGTGTAAATATTTTGGG
The DNA here is from genome assembly GCF_003545715.1 of Taibaiella koreensis. Taxonomy (GTDB): domain Bacteria; phylum Bacteroidota; class Bacteroidia; order Chitinophagales; family Chitinophagaceae; genus Taibaiella; species Taibaiella koreensis. Next base: position 588,102 of record NZ_QVNU01000003.1, on the reverse strand, counting down.
TAGCGCCGGTAATCAGGGTATCATTGCGATACCACTGATAGGTAGTACTCGGTACAGCAGGCACAGAAATGGTAACCGGTGTTCCGGAACAGATATGTGTTTCGGGGGCGTCGATCACCGGTGTGGTATCGTTGCAGTAAGAAAACTTGGCCAGGTACCCCAGCACCACTGGGGGATGAAGAGGATATGCGATATAATAACCACCCGATATAAAGACGTCGCCACTATTATTTGCAGAGCAGTATACTGCACTTTCCGCTCCGTTAAAATAGGTTCCCGACAATTTCTGACCATTGCTATTGAATTCAGAAAGATAGGTTGAAGCACTGCCTATCGGACTGTAATTGGTTTGATAGCTCATGAATGTTGCTATAGCGGTATCGGATGTTGTCGTGCCACACAAATAAAGATTGCCGCTACTGCCCATTACAGTACCCGAGCCGGTTTCATCTCCTGTGCCGCCATGGTAGGTTCCCCATTGGCGTACACCACTCATATCAAATTTTGCCAGATAGGCATCTCGTCCTCCCGCTATGTTTCCCTGGTATACCCCCGGCGTAGCTATACTACTCGCGCTATTGGTTGTTCCTGAAAGATAAATGGCATTACCACCTACGACACAATTTTCCGCCGTGGTAGAATCCGCACCGTAATAAGTGCTCCATTGCCGCGTGCTGCCTGTAGTGTCAAGACAAAGCAGGAAGCCGTCCTGATTGCCTGCAAACGCTTGCTGATGTGATCCAACTGTTGCGATACCTGCTGATGTAGTAGTACCGGCGACAAAAAGCTGACTGCCCTGTATAGCAATGCTTCGGGCCATATCCGTGGCGCTGCCGCCATAATAGGTACTCCACACCCGCCTGCCTGCTGAGTCGAATTTAGCTATAAAAGCGTCACTGCTACCTGCCAGCGCCGGCTGGAAGGCGTTGATCGTGGCCATACTACCAGTAGAGGAGGTAGTCCCACAGATATACATATTACCGTAAGCATCTGCAATACAGCGTTTTGCCGAATCGTCGCCCGCTCCTCCATAATAAGTTACCCAGATCCTGTCTCCATTCAACGCATATTTAGCCAGAAAGCAGTCTTGTTGCCCGACAATGGTCGTCTGGTAAGCGCCACTTGTAGCGATGTTTACAGCAGTACACCCGGTACTTCCACATAGATACAGGCAATTGATTCCTAGTGCCAGGCCTTCAGCCGGGAAAGCATTAGAAGGGGTAATGTTGCTCCCAGTAAAAAAATCAGCTACATTGCGCGTCCAATTAACGGCTCCTGTACTGCTATTCCGGCTGGTTATCCTTGCATAGTAGTCATACATAGGGCCATTTTTGTCCGCGGCACTGGATATAACGTATACGTTGTTGTTATTATCGTGCACGGAGGCATAAGCTGTACCATCTGATTGTGTCAGGCTCGATCCGGAAGTCAGGGTACTTGAATACCACCTGTAGATCAACGGATCAATGATCAACGGCTGTGATGGGTCGTAGTTGCCTACCTGAAAACCCAACACATTGTCTTTCATTATCCAGGAAACAGGAACGGGCTTCTTGTTTTGGTAAGCAACAGGTACACCCTCTGTAACGGAACCATTTGCTGTAACAATGGTAAGCGTGCCGTCTTTATTGAGCCGGAGCGCACTGGCGCCTTCCATTTCGAGCCTGATATGTCTATAATCTGCATGCGGCGCGACAATAAAATCATATTTCAATGATGCGCCCTGATAATAGTAGTGCAGATCGATATCCTTATAAAGATTCCTATACAAAAGATCATTATACTGCCGTGCACCGAATATACTACGCCCGTCACGGATAAAATTTTCTACAGCTCCTGCTTTATTCTGACCGATGAGTTCTGCCTGTGTATTGGCTCCGAGCCAGGAAACATCAACACGGGAAAGATGGATATTCTTCTCCTCATCCCGCTGATACAATTGGTAGCTGATCCCCGATTTTTTAAAATAGTATTGCAGCCCGTCGCTGGCGCCATAGTAAAAAATATCGCCCCTTGCAGCGCCGTTCTGATCAATCAGTTGCCCCTTATTTTCTTTGAAATAAGTTAGCTTGTTGGGTTGTTCGCCGTCTTTACCTTGTGCGCCATAATGCAAGAGCAACAGCAGGAACATTAAAATGGTTGTACTCGTTTTCATGCGGCAATAGTTTAAGTTAAAATACAAAAATAACACATTCAAGTGAACCATCACGCATATCATATAAACTTCATGTGGCCCTACACTCAAATTCTGTAGATTAATTGCGTTTTAATGCTGAAATCAAAAGGAAAATTTTGGCGGGAACTTTGTATAGAATTTTTCTTACTTTTGCCGCCCTAAAAGTCGAGAACCTCCGGGTATTATATAAACTATGGAATACAGACAAATTGTAGCGGTAACCGGCCTCAGCGGTCTTTACCAACTGATGAGCACCAAAAACGACGGCGCTATCGTACGCAGCCTCACCGACAAAAGTGTGAAATTCGTATCGGCCCGTATCCACCACATTACGCCGCTGGAAAGCATTGAGATATATACTACCGGCGACAACGTGCGCCTGCATGAAGTGCTGGAAAAGATCAAGGAACAGGATGGCGAAGTAGCCGAGCTCAACAAGAAGAAAGATGATAAGGCAACCAAAGCTTATTTCAAGACAGTGCTACCCGATTTTGATGAAAGCCGGGTATACACCAGCGATATCAGGAAACTGCTGAAATGGTACGAGATACTGAAAGCAAACGACCTGCTGAATTTCGATTATCTGAAAGAGCAACCTGAAGAAGAGGATGCGACTGCCGGTGAAGCTGTTGACGCCACACCGGAAGAGATTGCAACAGAAGAGGCGAAGCCGAAGAAAAAAGCGGCTGCTAAAAAAGCAACAACTACTGAAGAAGGTGAAGAAAAGCCTGTAAAGAAAGCCGCGGCCAAGAAAAAAGCCGCTACTGCTGAGGGCGAAGAAGAAAAGCCGGCAAAAAAGGCCGCTCCCAAGAAGAAAAAAGAAGAAGAGGCATAAGTATTACACCCCGAATAATATTGCAAGGTTACCCGGTTGCTACCAGGTAACCTTTGTTTTTGGGCCTGTATTTTTCCTTGCCGTGAACCACTAAAGATGCTAAAGGAATGCGATTTTTAATTTGCCCTGCGGGAAAATTTTCGAAACCGAATGCTTACTTTTGCGCAAAATTTTCAAAGTATTATAATGGAACTTCAGCAATTGAAAGAGATGGCCACGCAGGTGCGCCGTGATATCGTAAGAATGGTGCATGGCGCGCAAAGTGGCCACCCCGGCGGATCTTTGGGCTGCAGCGACTTTCTTACGGCTTTATACTTCAAGGTAATGAAGCACGATCCGGCCTTCAATATGGACGGTGTGGGCGAAGACCTCTTCTTTCTTTCCAACGGACATATCTCTCCCCTGCTGTACAGTGTGCTGGCCCGTAGCGGCTATTTCCGCGTCGAGGAGCTGGCTACGTTCCGGCAGCTGAATTCCAGGCTTCAGGGACATCCTGCCACGCACGAACACCTGCCTGGTGTACGCATTGCGTCCGGCTCACTGGGGCAAGGCATGAGCGTGGCTATCGGCGCTGCGCTGGCAAAAAAACTGAACAAGGACGATCGTATGGTCTATTCCCTGCACGGCGATGGCGAGCTGCAGGAAGGCCAGAACTGGGAAGCCATTATGTTTGCCGCACACCATAAAGTGGACAACCTGATCGCAACCATCGACTATAATGGCCAGCAGATCGACGGCCCCACTGAGATGGTCATGGGCCTGGGCGATCTGCGCGGCAAGTTTGAGGCTTTCGGCTGGACGGTGCTGGAAATCGCCGAAGGCAATAATATGGAACGTGTGCTGGAAGGACTCGAAGAAGCCAAAGCCTACTCGGGCAAGGGCAAGCCGGTATGCATCTTACTGCATACGGCTATGGGTAGCGGTGTTTCCTTTATGGAGGGTACGCACGAGTGGCACGGTATCGCCCCCAACGATGCGCAGCTGGAACAAGCCCTGCTGGAGCTTACCGGCAGCACCACTGATTACTAAAGATAAATTTTATGATAAAAACCGTGTAGCGCAACTACACGGTTTTTTTTGTATCATGCAGCCTTAAAAAACAAGCTTATGCAAAGTGAGCGTTCCGGCAGCAGGAATGTGGTCTTGCTGGTATTGGTAGCCGCACTCGGCTATTTTGTAGATATATACGACCTGCTTATCTTCAGCATTGTTCGGGTACAAAGCCTTTCCGACATAGGTGTGGCGCCTGAGAACAGCCGCCGCCTGGGCGAATTTGTGATCAATGTGCAGATGGCAGGTCTGTTGCTGGGTGGCATCCTGTGGGGCATTGTCGGCGATAAGTTTGGCCGCATCCGGGTGCTCTTCGGCTCTATCCTGGTTTATTCCATCGCCAATGTGATCAATGGCTTCGTGCAGGATGTCAATACCTATGCGCTTATCCGTTTTATAGCGGGCATAGGTCTGGCCGGAGAGCTGGGCGCAGGCATTACGCTGGTAAGCGAAACCATGAGTAAGGAGAAGCGGGGCTATGGTACTATGCTCGTTGCGGTGATCGGCCTGTTCGGCGCCGTGGCAGCCAACCTGGTCGCCCACAACTTCTCCTGGCGTACCGCCTATTTTGTCGGCGGTGGTCTCGGCTTCGTGCTGTTGCTGCTGCGGGTAGGCACCTTCGAGTCGGGCATGTACCGGCATGTGGAGGGCAGCACGGTGCGCCGCGGCAGCTTCCGTATGCTGTTTTCCAACCGGCAGCGGGCCCTTAAATATCTTTACTGCATCCTCATCGGCATACCACTATGGTTTGTGGTCGGTATCCTTATCGCACAGTCGCCTGAATTCGGCAAAGCACTGGGCGCCAAAGAAGCATTGACTGCGGGCGGCGGCATTATGTATTCCTATATCGGCATCTCGATCGGCGATATTTTTGCAGGACTGCTGGCCCAGTGGGCACGTTCACGAAGGCTGGCGATCCTCATCTTCCTCGTCCTCTCGCTGGGTACCGTGATCTGGTACCTGAACAGCAAAGGCATTGATGCGCGCAACTTTCACATCCTTGCTTTTATCATGGGACTTGGGGTAGGTTACTGGGCCACCTTCGTTACCATCGCTTCAGAGCAATTCGGCACCAATCTCAGGGCTACAGTTACCACTACGGTCCCCAATTTCGTAAGGGGCTCACTGATCCCAATCACCTTTATCTTCGACTTTTTTGTGGAACGCAGCAATATCATCACTGCCGGCTATATTGTGATGTTTGGGCTTACGGCCGTCTCCTTGTTTGCCCTCAGCCGTTTGAAAGAAACGTTCGGCAAAGACCTGGATTACCTCGAAGAATAACGCCAATACTTCATTTATATGTTTAGCTACTGGGAGCAGGCGTCGTTCCTGCATTATGATGCCATCGTTATTGGCGCCGGCATTGTCGGCCTGCATACGGCGATCGAATACAAGGAACGCTTTCCGGCCAAGCGGGTGCTCGTGCTCGAGCGCAGCCTTTTCCCCTATGGCGCCAGCACGCGTAATGCCGGCTTTGCTTGTATGGGCAGCTTTACCGAGCTGCTCGACGATCTGAAGCACCATAGCGAGGTCGAGATGACAGCTCTTTTTTGTCGTAGAAAAGAGGGCCTGGCCTTGTTGCGGCAACGGCTGGGCGATCATGCGATCGACTATCGTGAAAACGGCAGCCACGAGCTCATCAGTCCCGGGGAATTGCCCTTGCTGGCGCAACTGGACCATATCAATGCGCTTATTGCTGCCGCTGCCGGCTTTGAGCCCTTTCGCCGTGCCGATGGAAAAATAGTGGGCTTCGGTTTTCCTGCGTCAGCGGTAGCGGCGCTTATTGAAAATACAGGTGAAGGCGAACTGCATACCGGTAAAATGATGCGCCGGCTCACCGACTACGCACTTGAAATGGGGATAGAGATCAAGACCGGCGCGCCGGTGGAGCGGTTTGAAGAAGAGGACGAAGGCGTATCAGTACTGGTGGCCGACACCACACGGGCTGCAACTATAGCGCTGCATGCCCGGCACCTTTTTATTTGTACCAATGCGTTTACGCGAACCCTTCTGCCCGAAGCAGCGCTCCAGCCCGGCAGGGGCCAGGTGCTGCTCACCGACCCTATACCGGGTCTGCCGTTCAAGGGCATTTTCCACTTTGACGAAGGTTACTATTATTTTCGCGAGATCGATGGCCGTGTGCTGTTCGGTGGCGGCCGTAACCTTGATTTTGAAGGGGAAACGACTACCGAGATTGCCCTGAACCCCGCAATACAGGCCGACCTGGAGACAAAGTTGCGCGAGCTGATCCTGCCAGGCAGCAAAGTTGCCATTGCACAACGCTGGGCGGGCATTATGGCTTTTGGCACAGCCAAACGCCCCCTTATTCAACAGTTTAGTCCCCATGTCTATGGGGCTTTCCGCATGGGTGGCATGGGTGTGGCATTGGGCGCTGCCGCCGCAAAGGAATGTGTGGCCCTCCTCTCTCCCTGAATCTTTTCTGCTGCTACCCCAGCGCCAAAAAGAAACCCGCCGGAACAACCGGCGGGCGCTTCATGTTCTATTGGCTGATTGTTTATCTTACCAGCGTTACATTACCGCTATAATCTTCGGCGCGGCCATTTTTCAATACCGCCCTGATCTGGTAAATGTAAACACCCATAGGTTGCTCCTTGTCGTTAAACCGGCCATCCCAGCCCCTGCCATTAACATTGGTCGTCTCAAAGACCTTTTGTCCCCAACGGTTGAATACGGTCATGGAGAAGGATACGACACCCTTACTAATGAGCTGGCGGGGATAGAAATAATCATTGCTGCCGTCGCCGTTAGGCGTAAAGGCATTGGGAATATCGGTGTAGCAATCTTTGCTCACCACAACCTTCTCTGTTGTTCCGCAATCGCCGCGGGTAGCGGTGACCGCATATTCACCCGGATGCACAATATCGATATAGGGCGTTTTGGCGCCGGTGCTCCACAACCAACGCACTGTGGGGTCATTGGCATTGTTGGCATCGCCTACCCTCACGGCCGGGCCATCCAGGCACAGTACGCTATCCGGTCCAAGGTAGACCAGGGGCATCACATTGACCACAACGGAATCGGTCTTCATCAGGTCTTCGCAAACGGGGTAGTCTGCCCGTAGCGTAATGTGGTAAGTCCCCGCCTGGTCAAAGCTGTGCCCGGTCGCGCCATTCTCCTGCCAGTGCGTGCCGTCGCCAAAGTCCCAGCTGAGGCTCTTCACGGTGTACAGGAAGGCAGGTGTAAAGCTGACGCGATCGCCGGTACAGATGCTGTGCTTATCCGTTACCAGGTCCAGGAAAGGAAGGGAGTCTACATAGACATTCCGGTAAAGGGTATCGTAGCAAGGTATCTTATCGTTGATGATCAGGCGTACCCTGCGGGTTCCCGCCAGGCTAAAAGTATGGGTCGGATTCTGCACGGTAGCAGTAGTGCCATCGTTGAAGTCCCAGCTCCAGTTGGCCGCGCCTATAGAGCCATCATTGAAGACAACAGGCGTACCGTTGGCCTGGCATACCGAATCGATACTGAGGTCGAAAGAAGCCTTCAGCGGATGCCTGATATCGACGATCTTCAACACAGAGTCGATGCAGCCATCGAGGTCTTTTACTGTAAGCCTTACCTGATAATTGCTCTGGTCCTGGTAAATATGTACCGGGTGCACGGTCGTGTCTTCGGGTAGGCTGCCGTCGCCAAAGCGCCACCAGTACCTGCCGGGCTCGCTCAGGTTGGTAAACCGTACCGTATCCTCAGTACAGCCGGGAAGCAACTGAAAGTTGAAATCCATCTGGACATCATTAATGACATTGAAGGTAATGGTGGCGATCGTGTCGCAGTTCCATTTATGCAGGCGATACACTACGGGACGCAGTCCCAGACCAGCGGCGGCCGGGTCAAACATACCTGCAGGGCTTACTCCCGGGCCCGACCAGGTGCCGCCGGGTGTTACATTGTTGCCCAGGTAGCTGAATGCGTTGACCGGATCCTGTCCCAGGCATATCTTTAGCGTGGTGTCCCTGCCGGGATTGCCGGGATCGATCACGTATACACATACCGTAGTATCGTAAGGGCAATTGAAGCTGTCGACCACCCTGAAGGTGTAGCAGTGCAACCCCTCTCCTGTTTCCGGCTTGATGGTAATGTTTTTTCCGCCGGCGCTGGTACCAATGATATCGGCATTGGCATCCCAATGCTGCTGCGGGTAAACGGGAATAAAATTATAAGCGCCGATCCCCTTGCTGAAGGTAATGCCCCAATTGAAGATATAGCCGTTATCGGCAGGCAGGTTGTCATTTACCGTTATCGTCCAGCTGCCATTCATCGGGCAGCCGACAAGGTTATTCCAGTTGCCATCGGCCTGGTAGGTACCGGGATTGGCCTGGTTGATGGGATTATCTGTGCTCACATTGCCCAGAGGGTCTGTATAAGGCGACACATTGGTAGTGTTGGCAATATCATGGATAAATCCGCTGGTCGACATGGGGGAAAAGCAATAGTTGAATCCGATACCCGGATCCAGCAAATTGCTTGCGTCCACCGGCAGGTCGGTAGCCACAGGCTGGCCCAGGATAATGCCGCCGCCGTTAGAGTTGAGCAGAGATAGGGTTTGCCCGTTGGGACAGGTGATATCGATATCCAGGTCGCCCATATAAGAGTGCTCCATATTGAGGCAAATACTTTCGATGTCGCCGGGAGCAGCCACAGTATCACAGGGGGTAAAGCAGCTTACGTTAATGCTGGTTGTGTAGGGGGTACCCTGTCCATCGGGCAGGAAAGTGGTGCCGGATACCGGCGGCGCGCAATCGTATTTTCCTTCCACCGGAGTTACAATACCCAGTATGGTTGCCGTATGGTGAAGGCACATAGTATCCGGCTTCTGGATCTGGTTGAAATGAGGCGTGGTCGATACCTGGATGATCTTACGGCTGTCGCAGTTCTTATTGACACAGCCGCTGGCATCGGTAGCTACAAAATCAACTACGTATACACCCTCGTCGGGAAAATTGCGGCTTATCGTAGTACCCGGCATAATGGTGCCGTCGTTGAAGCGCCACTCATAAGTAGCGCCGGTAGCAGAGGTGCTGAAAGTGGCCGAACCGGTAAACGTAACGGTAGTGCCCTTACATACCTTAACAATGGAATCGGCAGGGTCCGACGGCGGCGATGTGCTGTTGACCCGGGCTATGATCGTTTGACAGGGCGGTTGCGCCTCGCTCACACTCCAGGCGCTGCAAAACAGCACGAACAACAGGCAGAAAAGGGTATAGCGGGTAAATATTCGAAGAAACATAAGCGGTGATATTGGTTATTGGCAAATAGGGATCAGCTAGGGATCAGGGCGCCTTTGCAATGACAAAAAGCACATAATCTGTCCCATCGATCCGGTAGATAAGGTCTTTACGGGTATAAAACGGCAGATCATACTTAAGCGGATTGATCTTCGTGGGCTCGCTGAAGCTATCGGCCCTGAGGTCTGGTACAAACTTGGTCACCAGGGGCTGTTTGGAGAGTAAAGGAAACGACTCTCCTTTCTGCAGCGGCATTTGCTTCACGGTGCAACGAAGCAGGCGGCCATTCAGGTCGGCCAGCTGTGCCGAACTCAGCCGCGCCGTATAGCTACCATATACTTCGGTAATACGGCGATCGGTACCTTCCGGCAGCGCATTACCTTTCAGGGTCGGGAACAGCAGTAATACTGCTGCAAGCAGTACAACAATTCGGGACAATCTGGACATAACAATTATATATATGAAGGAAGACCTTTGTTAACTTTTCTTTAGTTGGGTCAAGGGCAAAAAAAAGTCCCTCAGGCTATTGAACCCGAGAGACTTTGGTCTTATTTCAGCTGCACTATGTAGCCGTAATACTACAAATTATCTTACCAATGTTATATTACCGCTGTATTCTTCCACACGGCCGTTCTTCAGCACTGCTCTAATCTGGTAGATGTACACGCCCATGGGTTGATCCTTTTCATTGAACTTACCATCCCATCCTCTACCGTTGGTATTGGTGGTTTCAAATACTTTCTGTCCCCACCGATTCAGCACGGTCATGGAGAAGGAAACGACGCCTTTGCTCAGCAGCTGGCGCGGATAGAAATAGTCGTTGCTTCCATCGCCGTTGGGGGTGAAGGCATTGGGGATATCGGTATAGCAATCTTTGTTCACCATGATCCTTTCGGTAGTGCCACAATCGCCGCGGCTGGCCGTTACGGCATACTCGCCGGGATGCACGATATTGATAAAAGCAGTAGTGTCGCCTGTACTCCACAACCAGTGAATGGTAGGATCGCTGGCGTTGGTATTATCCCCTACCCTTATCGCGGGGCCATCCAGGCACAATACGCTGTCCGGGCCCAGATTGACCAGTGGCAGGGCGTGCACCACTACGGAGTCGGTCTTCATAATCTCGGCACATACCGGGAAAGTAGCCAGCAGCTTCACCCAATAGGTACCAGGCTGATCGAAGCTATGGCTGGTAACACCGTTCTCAGTCCAATGCATACCGTCGCCGAAATCCCAGCTCAGCTGTTTGGCCGTGTACAGGAAGGAGGGCGTGAAGGTAACGCGGTCACCCACGCATATGCTATGCTTATCGGTAACAAATTCCAGGAAGGGTAAAGAGTCAACATAGACCTGGTGATAGGCCGTATCGTAGCAGGGAAGGTTATCGTTTATGATCAGCCTTATGCTATGGGTCCCGGCTTGCGTATAAGTATGGCTGGGGTTTTGCTGTGTTGCAGCAGCGCCATCGCCAAAATCCCAGCTCCAGCCAGTTGCGCCTGTAGAGCCGTCGGTAAAGGCCACCGGCGTACCGTTGGATTGGCATACGGAATCGGTGCTGGCCGTAAACGCGGCGATCAGCGGATGTCTTACATCTACAAACTTAAGCGCCGAATCTACACAACCGTCCAGATCCTTTATTTTCAGGCGAACAAGATAGTTGTCCTGGTCCTGATAGATGTGCAGCGGATTGGTCAGGGTATCTTCAGGCATGGTGCCGTCGCCGTAGCTCCACCAATAGCTACCGGGCTCGCTCAGATTGTTGAACTGAACGCTGTCTTCCGTACAGCCCTTCATGATGGTAAAGTTGAAATTAACGTCGGTAAAGTTAAGCTTGACGAACACATCTTCGGAAGTATCCCTGCAACCTTCGGCCGATACTGCCGTTACCAGGTAAGTGCCGTTTGTTCGTACCACCAGCACCGCATTGGTATCGTTGGGTAGCGCCACACCGTCTTTGAACCACTGATAATGGACGGTATTGGAAGGGCTGTTGAGCGCCAGCGTCGCGCTGTCGATATTACAGAGTATCCTGTCGTTGGGATTGGTTAGCGTAACATTGGGTAAAGGATGAACAACCACATCGGTGCTGGCCTTACAGGTATCGTCCTCGTCTGATACGGCAGTTACATTGAAGGTGAAGTTGCCTGGCGTGGTAGGATGGAACGTTACATTCCGCCCGCTGGCAGCGAAGCCGTTGGGTCCCGTCCAATAGTAAGTAAATGAGGTAGTCGTATCGCTATTGGCAGCTGTAAGCTGGATCGGGTCGCCAAAACATTTAGGTCCGTTATTGCTGGCGCTGAGGCCACACACGATACCGCAGTCGGCCGAGCCGGTGCCGGCGGTCTGGCTGAAGGCGATGGTGCCCGGCTGATTGGAATAGTTGGTCAGGATAAGGATATACACCTCGCCAGCTACTGCAGCCGGCGGTGTGGTACCACCCGGAGGAAAGGGTGGAAGCCCCTGGCCTACCTGGCTGCCGCCCGGAAGGCCCAAACCGGCTACCTCGGTTACGCCACCACCATCGTAGCTGGCTTGTATGGGGGCGGCTCCGGCCATAATCGCCGCACAGCCTGTGGCCAGGTCGGTAAAAGGTCCCCACATGGCAAAGTCCACATCTATTCCGCCACCACCGCCATTAGTCTGATTGATCGTAAGCTGTATCGTGCCCGAAGTGCCTATCTGCATCCAATACCATACCGGATTGGGCTGAGATAGCAGCACCGTACCGTAATTGACCGGCGGAGCAGGAGGCGCGGCAAAAACGTTACCGCTGGAATTGGGGAAGGTATAGCTGCTGTCGCTGCAAAACGGGTTAGCATCACAGGGAGAAAGGACGGTAGGCTGCGCCCAGGTTTTTGTTCCTATCGACAGAAAAAGCAACATAAAGAGCAGGCTGCTGCAAATTTTGCCGGTAAGCTTGTGTAATTTATTGGAAGTCATCTAAAGAAAATTAAAACGACAATAAAAAAGATTTATGCTACAAATCAGGGCGCCTTATGGTTTGGGATGTACCAGGATCACATAATTGCTGTTATCAACCCTGTATTTGGTGTCCACTTTGGGATAATAATTGAGAAAATATTTCAGTGGATTGAAATGGGAAGGACTAAAGTTGCTTTCGTCCCGGGTCATTTGCGGGTTGCACTTATTCTTGAGCATTACCGTAGAAAGCCTGGAATAGCTCTCCTGAGCGGCCTGCGGCTCGGTGATAACCGATATCCGGCTGATAATCTCCGCATAGTCAGGGATGTAGGAAGGTCCTGCGAAGATGGTGCAATTGGCAAAAACCTCGTCGGCGTAAGCTTTTGCTTTAACCAGATCCGGAGCAGCAGTGGTCTGGGCATAACTGCCATAGCTGAGCGCAGATAGCAGTACAAACAGCACTTTTTTCATATTAAAAGCTTGATTCTATAGTAAATACAACAATAGCAGCCGCAGGGCTGCGGTTGGTAACAGGACATTCTCATAGACCCTTTCTCAACCCAAAAGGCTGGGTAAGTGTTTAAAAAAATCCTTTGATTCGCAAATATAACCAATCTCGATTAAAAGCCCTACGCGTATTTAACGTTTTGGTAATAGCGCCGTTCAGGGGAGAATATGGCGTTGCGTTAGGCTCCAGGCCTGCGCTTTGTCTGCAAATAGTGCACGGGTATGGCCCCAGGTATCTTTAAAAAAGGCAGAAAAGCGGTAGTGGTCCAACGCGGCTTCATTGGTCCAGTGACTATAGGTAAAAAACACGGTCTCGCTACCGGCCTCCTGCCATAGCTCCAGGTGCCGGCAACCTTCAAAATGCCGGATCTGCTCTTTTCGCTCCTCAAAAAGCGCCAGAAAGGCGGGAACAGCCTCTGGCCGGAAGGTCATTTTTACAATACGGACGATCATAGAAACTCAATCTTTATATTCTGGTAAATCAGCTGGCGTTCGTTATGCAGGCGCAGTCCCAGCAGCGAGGAGGCTTTACCCTGGTTGATCGCGATCTCCATATACCCGGCGCTGTTGAAAAGGCATAGCTTTTCACTTACCGGCACATCGGAATAGTCGTTGCTGATATGGGTAAGAATGTCCCTTATGATCTGGATACGGAACTTTCGACCGCGACGCTGGGCCTCAAACTCATCGCGGGTAAGGTTAATGACCACATTTTCGTAGCGATCGATATGGATCACCTGGCACTCTATTGAATTATCTTTTACCACAGCCTGCAGCCGTGCCGGATGTACTTTGGGCGTCACGGTACTGAGGCCGGCTATATTAAAATCATTTTGTTCCAGCCCTGCAATAAAGTCGGCGGCGAGGGTCAGCCATTCCAGGTAGGAGCCCACGATACGGTCGTGCACATGTACCTTGCCCAGCCGGGCATTGAAGGTAAGCGGCAGCAGCCCGTTGTCGGCGCTGACGATATACTGGTTGTCGATTTCCGTCACGAGGAGCGATGCCGGGTTCCGGTGCATAATATCGAAGAGGGATAAATGCACGGTGCGGGCCGGGAAATTGGCGTAGGCGCTCTTCAGCAGGTAGCTGCACTGCAGCAGGTGAAACGGCTCTACTTCGTGATTGAGATCGATCAGCCGTGCCACCGGTAAACGTTGTAGTAAAACACCTTTCGCTACGCCTACAAAATTATCCTGGTATCCAAAATCTGACAAAAGGGTTATGATCATCTGAAGATAGCAATGAGATGGCAACCGGCGCCGTACCGGCGGCGGTTGCTATCTGGTTAGCATCGGTAAATTATTCTTCTTTCACTTCGTAAAGCTGGTTGCGCGGCACCACCTTTACTTTCGACTTGTCCTGGAGGGTACGGGCCACCACGCCGTAGGGAGCAACAATAACCACATCCCCTTTCTTCAGGCCCGAAGTGACCTGTATAAATTCGTTGTTCTGTATACCGGTCTTCACATCACGCAGGATCACTGTTTTACTGTCTTTATTATAGACAAATAATACCTGGCGTATATCGTTGCTCACATCGGTCATTGATGAGGCATTCTTTTTCTTCAGGGAATCGGGCAAGTCGCGCGTCGTTACCGCATTGATGGGCACAGAAAGGATACCGTTCTCTTTGCGGGTCTGTATCTCCACACCGGCGCTCATTCCTGGCTTGAAAGGGAATTGGCCCTTGCCCAACTCTGTACGCAGGCCAGCGTAAGATTCGGGCAATATAAAGATGTGCACGGTATAATTGGTTACCTGGTCGGTAGAAGAGCTGGTTGCGGCCGTAGTTGTAGCAGAATTCAATTGTACGCTCGACACCGATATCTTGGATACGATGCCTTTAAATTTACGTCCCCTGAAGGCATCCACTTCGATTAAGCTGGTGTCGCCAACGCTCACCTTAGGAATATCCGTTTCGCTCACATCGACGCGAACCTCCATACGGCCCAGGTTGGCAATGGTAAGGATCTGCGTACCGTCCATCTGTGCGGTACCGACCACCCGCTCCCCTTTTTTGACGAGCAGTTGGGAAATGATGCCGGAGGTCGGTGCGGTAATGGTGGTACGGCGAAGATTTTCCTGGGCCTGGGTCAGATTGGCCTGGGCACCCGTCACACCATAGTTACCACCGGCGACATTGGCTTGCGTCGCCTCGTAGTTCGCTTTGGCCGACAAGTAGTCGGCCTCCGCCTGCTCGTATTCCATCCTGCTGATCACCTTGCCGGTAAACAGCTCTTTGTTGCGGTCAAAGTTGGCTTTGGTCCGCTCCATCTGTGCTTTGGCCTGGGCTACCAGCTCCCTGGCGTTGTTCACGCCGGCACGGCTCTGGAACATGGAGGCCTCAGCCTGTGTTACTGCTGAATTGTAGATGATCGGGTTGATCTTGATCAGCAGCTGCCCCTTCACTACAGAGTCGCCTTCCAATACCGGCAGCTCAACGATCTCGCCACTGACATCTGGTTTTATCTTTACTTCCGTTTCCGGGTATATTTTGCCGCTGGCGCTTACCGTTTCGATAATCGTCCTGTCATTGGCGGTATCCACGGCCACGCGGGTACCTTCGCCGCCGCCAAGCGCCCCTGTGCCTTTGAGCACCAACAACAGAATAACGATAAGGATCAGGATGCCGGTAAGCCACCACAGGGTTTTCTTTTTCATAAAGAAAAGAAGGATGAATTGGGTTAAAAGTACTGATTTATATGATTCTGAATATGAATATAGTATGCTTTGCGGTAACGCAGCAGCCTGTTACCGCACCTCGCTGCCGGCCTCAACAGCCTCAACGGGCGCTACAAATACCAGCTTGCCGGTAACATCTTCCGCCATCAGGATCATACCGGCGCTTTCGATGCCTTTCATCTTACGTGGCGCCAGGTTGACCACTACGGTCACCTGCTTCCCGACAATGGCCTCCGGTGCATAATGCTGGGCGATGCCCGATACGATCGTTCTCTTTTCGGTTCCCATATCTACTTCCAGCCGGAGCAATTTGTCGGCCTTCGGCACCTTTTCGGCTGCCAGTATTGTTCCGGCACGCAGCTCGACCTTTGCAAAATCATCGAAGGCGATCAATGGTTTCGGTTCGGCAGCCACGGCCTGCGGCGGAGCAGGCTGGGCGGCTTTCACCGCTGCGCTGCGTGCTTCAAGCTTTTGCTTTTGCTGCTCTACTTCTTCATTCTCGACCTTACGGAATAGTAGTTCCGGCGCGCGCAAGGGATAGCCTGTACGCAGCAGGTCCATTTTACCGGCATGCTCCCAGTCCAGCATTTTATCCACCACTTTCAGCAGGTGGCATATTTTCCGGGCGGTAAAGGGCAGGAAAGGATGGGACAGGATGGCCAGGTTAGCGGTCAGCTGCAGGCATATATGCAGGCAGTTGTCGATCAGCAGCTGGTTCTCAGCCTGCATTTCCGGTGTTTTGGAGAGGTTCCAGGGCGCTACCTCCTGCAGGTATTTGTTCCCTTTGCCAGCCAGCTCGATCACTTCAAATAAAGCATCTCTGAATTTGTATCCTTCGATCAGCTCTTCTACTTTCTTTTTGGAGGCCATGATCTCCCGGATCAGCTCCAGATCGCGCTCCTCCTTTACTTCATCATGGAATGCCGGCACCCGTCCGCCACACAGCTTATGCATCAGCACCATGGCCCGGTTCACAAAATTGCCGAACTTGGCCACCAACTCGCTGTTGTGCCGATCCTGGAAGTCCTTCCAGGTAAAGTCATTGTCTTTGGTCTCGGGAGCATTGGCGCAGAGCACATAGCGCAGCGTATCCTCCATTCCCGGGAAATCTTCCACATACTCATGCACCCACACCGCCCAATCGCGTGATGTGGATACCTTCTCTCCCTCGATATTGAGGAACTCATTGGCCGGCACATTGTCGGGCAGCACAAAGCCGCCATGCGCCTTTAGCATAGCGGGGAAAATGATGCAATGGAATACGATATTGTCTTTTCCTATAAAGTGGACCAGCTTGGTATCGTCCTGCTTCCAGTAGTCATCCCATCCCTGCGGCAGCAGCTCCTTGGTGGCGCTGATATAGCCGATGGGTGCATCAAACCATACATACAGCACCTTGCCTTCGGCATCTTCCAGCGGTACGGGTACACCCCAGTTGCTGTCGCGAGTCATGGCACGGGGCTGGAGGCCACTATCGAGCCAGCTTTTACATTGACCGTATACATTAGGTTTCCACTCGTCTTTTTTTCCCTCTACGATCCATTCTTTAAGAAAGGCCTCATAATGATTGAGGGGAAAATACCAATGCTTGGTAGCCCTTTTTACCGGGACGGCATTGCTCAGCGCGCTCCTTGGATTCTTTAGCTGTTCGGGTGAAAGCGAAGAGCCACACCGTTCGCACTGATCGCCGTAGGCATTCTCATTACCACACACGGGACAGGTACCAATAATATAACGATCGGCCAGGAACATCTTCTTTTCCTCGTCGTAGTATTGCTGTGTTTCCCGCTCCTCGAACAAGCCCTCGTCGTAAAGCTTTTTAAAGAAAGCCTGCGAGGTTTGGGCATGCACTTTAGAAGAGGTACGGGAGTAGATATCGAAGGATATGCCCATTTTGCCGAAGCTCTCGGAGATCAGCGCATGATATTTGTCTACCACATCCTGTGGTGTAACACCTTCTTTCATGGCGCGGATCGTAATGGGCACGCCATGCTCGTCGCTGCCGCAAATAAATTGCACATCGCGACGCTGCGCGCGCTGGTAACGCACATAAATATCTGCCGGCAGGTAACAGCCCGCCAGGTGTCCTATATGAACAGGCCCGTTGGCATAAGGCAATGCCGCCGTGACCAGAATTCTTTTATAATC
Organism: Taibaiella koreensis; assembly: GCF_003545715.1. Taxonomy (GTDB): domain Bacteria; phylum Bacteroidota; class Bacteroidia; order Chitinophagales; family Chitinophagaceae; genus Taibaiella; species Taibaiella koreensis. The sequence continues at coordinate 570,530 of NZ_QVNU01000003.1, read as the reverse complement.
TTTAGCCATAGTATTTTTACAGTCAGCAAAAATCGGAATTAATTAATTAAAACCGCAACAAGAGGGGGATTATGTATCTTTCTGCCAGAAAGGGTAAGCCTGACAGCTGCTCTACGGGCATTCAGGCAGGTAGTTTTATTTAATCCTGTCCGGATTAGCCTCCAAAAAGGCCGCCCAGCCCTTAGCACGTTTACCGGATGAAGCAGGCTTCTGCCTGCCGGCATCCAAACCGGACCGGCATTCAAAATGATGACAAAGCGCCGCGGCCACGGCGTCGGTCGCATCGAGAAAACCGGGATCTTCCTTAAAGACCAGTTGGTGCTGCAACATTTTCCATACCTGCTCTTTCGAAGCGTTGCCATTGCCGGTGATCACCTGCTTGATCTTACGCGGGGCATATTCGACCGTAGGGCTGCCGTGTGCCATGGCAGCTGCCATAGCTACTCCCTGAGCCCGGCCCAGCTTGAGCATACTTTGCACATTCTTGCCAAAGAAAGGCGCTTCCAGCGCAACCACTTCCGGCCGGTGGATCTGCACCAATGCGCTTACCCTTTCGAAGATGAAATGCAGGCGTTCGGAGTGGTCTTTGTACTTAGACAAGTGCAACACACCCATTTCGACAAGGGAAAGGTTACTTTTGTCGGCGGAAATGATACCGTATCCCATAAGGAGGGTACCCGGGTCAATACCAAGGATGATCGACAAGACAAATGGTTTAGGCCAGAAAGCAATACAATTACGTGAACAAAATTACCAAAAAAAAGTGGCTTAATTACGTGCTCGCCCCTGCCCTGATGCTCCTGTTGCTCTGGCTCATCTACCGGCAGATACAGGCCAAAGGGGATTTCACCGGGCAATGGGCCGACTTTAAACGGCACTGGCAGGAGGGTAGCAAGTTCCTGCTGCTGGCTGTGATGCTATTGGCGCCAGCCAATTGGATGCTTGAGGCTGCCAAGTGGAAAATGCTGCTGCAGAAGATAGAGCCGGTGCCCTTTCGCAAGGCCTTCGCTTCGACACTCACCGGCATTGCCTTTTCGCTGGTCACGCCCAATAAGATCGGCGACTTTGCCGGACGTATCCTTTATCTCGACGACAAGAACAAGCTGCGTGCCGCCATTGCCACACTTATCAGCAACCTGTCGCAAACCCTCATTACTTACGGCTTCGGCATCGCAGGGCTTGTTTATTTTAACTTTACCTATCCAGGCAGCTGGCCACGGATAGCCCTGGGCGCTGCATTGCTTTCCGCTGCTTTGCTGCTGCTGCTGTACCTGCGTATTGACCGCGTTGCGGGCTGGGCCGAGCACCGCCCCTGGCTGCGCAAGGTCATCGTGTCGGTGCGCATTCTGAAAAGGTATTCCCGCAAAGAACTGCTGCAGCTGCTGGCCATCTCCTTTATCCGCTTTTGCGTATACAACCTCCAGTTCCTGCTGCTGGCCAATGTGCTGGGCGCCGGTCTGCCCTGGGGCGCGGGCTTCCTGTTGTCGGGACTTATGTTCTGGCTCATTACGGTGATCCCCTCGTTTTTCCTGGCCGACCTGGGTGTGAGGGGTTATATCGCAGGCTTACTGTTTACCGACACCGGCCTTGCCGCCAACAGTATGGCCGTGCTGGCCGGCAGCTATATGATCTGGCTGCTCAACCTGGTAGTACCGGCCATTATCGGTAGCCTGCTGCTGATCACGATCCGCATCGCGCGCTAACCCTTTCATGTGATTTTATGCGTTTTCGCGGCGCCAATCATATATTTCTTTCAAAAATGCATATTTTTAAACTTCAAACCTGAAAGCTTATGCATATGCGTCTTTATTTGCTGTCTTGCCTGCTCCTGTCTTTATTTTCCTTCACAATGCATGGGCAGCAAGCCGCCGGCGATGTGGTGCTGGGAGAAGGCGCCACCAGGATTACTGCCACTACGGTAAGCCCTGGCCTGCTAAGAATAGAGCTGTATACCGGTAAGGTAACGCTTCGCTACGACGAAGCATCCGGCGCTTATCTCGCCGGCCTTGATAAAGGTGTAAAGTTGCTGAAGCAGGGCGCCCCCGACCTCCAACGGCTTAGCTACGCGATACAAATACCTTCGGGCAAACAAGCGGAGGTGAACCTGCTCCAGTCCGAGACCAAAACATACGAAGGCTATCTGCTGGCGCCTTCCCTCGGCAATATCAGCCGCGACCGCAAGCCCGGTCCAAGGGTACAGGGAGCCGAATACAGCCATAATGAGAACTATCCTGCTTCGACCATGGCGCTGGGCCCCGTTTACCAGGTGCGTGAGCAATATGGCCAGGCGCTGGCTATAGCCCCGCTGCAATACAATCCGGTAACCCGTAAACTTACGGTACATACCCACATGATCATTGAAGTGCGCTTTGCCGAACCGGGACAAAAAAAAAGCGCCGCAAGCGCTGAATGGGAAAGCATCTTCAGGAATCATTTTCTTAATTACGGACAGGAACCGGCCAGTACACAGGAGACCCGCTTTGCCGCTATTCCGGCCAGTGGCCGCATGCTGATTGTTACACCGGACAAGTACCTCGAAACCCTGGCGCCCTTTATCCGCTGGAAAAACATGCTGGGCATCCGTACCCACATATTAAAGACAGATACCTTAACCGGCGGCCCTTCTGCCGCCAACATACAACAGTATATCAAGCGCCAGTACATTCCGTTTAACCTGAGCTATGTGGTGCTCGTGGGCGACAATACCGACATCGCTCCCATGCATGCGGCCAACCTGGCAGGGCCTTCCGACGCCGCTTTCGGCTATGTATCGGGCAATGATCATTATCCCGACCTTATGGTCGGCCGCCTTTCTGCCAATACCAATAATGAGCTTAAAGTACAACTGGACCGTATCCTGGCTTATGAAAAGACACCTGTCCAGAACCAGCCCTGGTACAAATATGCGGCCGGTGTAGCTTCCAACGAAGGGCCGGGCGACAATAATGAATTTGATTGGGAACACATGCGCAATATCCGCAGCAAGCTGATGAATGCAACCGGCGCTTATACGCAGGTAGCCGAACTGTATGATGGCAGCCATGGTGGCGCCGATGCCGCCGGCGACCCCAATGCCGGCAACCTGAAAGATCAGCTGAATGCCGGCACAACGATCGTCAATTATTGCGGTCATGGCTCCTACGATTTCCTGGTGACCTCCGGCTTCAGCGTCGGTGATGTACCACAACTTACCAACGATAATGGCGCCTGGCCGCTGGTATGGGGCGTAGCCTGCGTTTCCGGCGAGTTTGAAAACCAGACCTGCCTCGGCGAACAATTGCTGCGCCAGGCGCATGCCACATCCGGTAAGCCGACCGGCGCTATCGCGGCTTTCTTCAGCACCATCAACCAGTATTGGGATCCGCCCATGCTCGCCCAGGACGCCTATGTCGACCTGCTTACAGATGGAACAGATACCAGGCAAAAACCCATCGGATCGCTCACTACCACCAGCGTAATGGCCATGAACGATGCCTATGCCAGCGGTGGCGAAGATATGACCGATACCTGGGTGCTTTTTGGCGACCCATCGGTGAAGCTGCATACCAAGGCCCCGGCTTCCCTTGTCGTTACCCACCCGGCAACCATTAACCGCAATGCGACCCAGCTTGACCTGAATATCAATGTCGCCGGCGCCAAAGCAGTGCTTTACTATCCCGATAGTATTCTTTCCGTTGCAACCGCTGCGGGTGGCAGCAGCACGCATGCTTTCCAGGCCCTTACTGTACTGGATACAATATGGGTAACCGTTTCGGCCGATGACTATAAACCCTATACCGGCTTTATCAGGGTGATCGATGGCGTAGGCGTTGACGAAACAAAGCAGCAACAGGAATCCGTTTACTTATACCCAAACCCGGCAAGCACTATGCTGAATATTGCACAGCTGAAAGAAGATTGCCATTACTCCTGCTATAGCGCTACCGGGGTCTTGATACGGGAAGGCATCGTAAAACCGGGACATAGTGCCATAAGCCTTTCAGCACTAGCTAACGGCACCTATTTCCTGCGGCTGGCTGGCAAGCAGACAACGGCCAGTCTTCCTTTCCAGGTGATGCGGTAAGCTTCTCGTATCGGAAGAATGTCAGCAAAAAATGACGGCAAGGCAACACTATCGTAGCAACAAGCGCTATACAAAAATGAGTTGCATGTACTGGCAGTTGGCATATCCGTACAATCACCAGCTCAACCGAGCAGTCCCCTGTCCCGGCCTGCATTGATAGCTTCTATCGCATTACCCGCGCCCAGCTTGGCCAGTATGCGCTGCCGGTGTGTATGTACGGTATGAATGCTGATCCCCAGGTGAGCGGCGATCTCCTTGCACAGGCAGCCGTTATGCATCAGCTTCAGGATGGCGTGCTCCCGCCGCGTGAGCTGGGCTTCCGGCGCTGCCGACAGATGAGGGACGACCTCACCGCTCCTCGAATTGACTACCCAGCCTTTCACACCTGAGGCGCCGGCCCTACCGGGCAAAAGATCCAGTATACTCAATGCCAGCCAGGGATTACCCCTACTGTCCAGCTCCAGTAGCTGCCAACGTTCGGTCACCAGTACATAGCCGGCCGTACTGGTCGCCAACCGGTATTCGCTAAGGAGCTTATAGTCCTTCCGGTATTGCTCTTTTATACCATTAAGGAATTTCAGCGTATCGACGCAAAGGCGCATCAAAGCGGGGTAATCATCTGCATGTACCAGCCCGTACAGCTGCCCGCTGCCCGTCGTGCGGCTATGGGGATCCAGGCCTGTTATGTCGCGAAAATTGGCAGAGGCATATACATAAGCCCCCAGCTGAATATCAAAGATCAAAATGCAATAGTTACCAACCTCCGACAGGTAAGCGAGGTAGCCCAGGTGATGATCCAGCCGGCTGTTATCCCGGCTTCCTGCCGTCCATTGCTGTTGTCGTCGCATCAACCGGTATTGCAGATGCAACGCATCCATTTCTTCTTTTTCCATAAGGCACTGTAATGGTAGTTCAGTATTGCTCGCTGCATCGGCCTGGGTTTACTTTGTATTGATAAGATAACGGAACTGCCACTTCCCCTCATTAGCGTTTTGCCAAAACATCTGCTTTTTATCTCTGCTTAAACAATGCCCATGATCTGAATTTTAAAGCATAGCATTTGGTATATAACGTCTAAAAAGGAACAAGATGAGAAAGATAAAAAAAGAGAGCGGGAACAGGGAACAACAGCAATCCTGGTATCCCCTTGGCATTTTTGAGAACCCGGTGCTGGAAAGTGTTTTTCTTTTCTACCTGGGCAGTGCCTGGCAACGCCTGTCCGACATTGGAGAATGCTTCGATACTGCCAGCCGTATCGATGAAAGCAGGGAGGGCAGCTGGGCCGAAGAATGGGTCAAAACCGGCGACCGGCTGAATGCCCTGGGCCATTCCTGCCTTCAAAAGCATCATCGGCTTACCGCCGGTGAGTCGTACCTGAGGGCGGCTACCTATTACCGGGCAGCGCTTCACCACCACCCCGACCCCACTGCCCCAGAAGTAAAGCAACTGACACTTAAAGAGATCAAAAACTTCAAAGATGCCATGCAATACCTGGATATCCCGGTGGAGGCGGTCGAGATCCCTTATGAGCGTACCCACATTCCGGGATACTGGTTCAAATCGCAGGTGAAGGGTCGTAAAAAGAACCCGGTGCTGATTTTCCATTCGGGAAGGGATTCCTGGGCCGAGGATTATTTATGGATCGCGCAGCAGGCCACCCTCCGGGGATACCATTGCCTGCTGTTCGACGGCCCGGGACAGGGCAAGCTGCTACGATTACAAAACCTCCCCTTCCGCTATGATTGGGAAAAGGTAGTAGGCCCTGTGGTGGACTTTGTGATCAAAGACAGGAGCGTGGACAAAGAACGGATCGCCCTTACCGGCTTCAGCATGGGCGGCTTCCTGGCGCCGCGGGCCGCGACGGCCGAGAAACGCATTAAACTATGCATCGCTAATCCCGGTGTGCTCAGCTGGGTAGATGGTGTGTATACCTTCCTCAACCAGTTGAACCCAGAGCTGATGCAGCTCTTTCACGATGGTGCATATGAGCGATTCGACAAGGAAATGGCCGCCTACATGGAGACGAATGCTTTCTTCCGCTGGGGTATCGCCGATACTATGTGGAAGCACGGCGCCCGCACACCCTCGGAGATGATGCAAATGCTCCAGGAGTATACGATAGAGGATAAGGTAAGACAGATTAAATGCCGTATGCTGGTGATTGATGGCATGGGCGAGGAATACTCGGCAGGCCAGGCCAGGAAGCTTTATGATGCGCTTCGTTGTCCCAAGGATTTTATCCTGTTCACCGAGGAGGATACCGGCTTTCTTCATTGTCAGCCGGGTGCTTTATCTATATCCTATACCCGTATCTTCAACTGGCTGGACGATCATTTGTAATGCTGGTATGCTAACTGCAAAAGCCCGTCGCTGCGTGCTCCGGGCTTCTTGCAGTTAGCCTGCTGTTAATCCGGGTGGGCAACTATGATGGCTGCCAGGGCAAAAAAAAGCCGCTCCTGCAGAGAGCGGCAAATTCATTTGATTGAGCAGGGATCAGGCTCCCGCGGCCGAGGGCTTCACCACGGGCATTCCTTTCACTTCTTTCATCTTGCCAAAGCCGCCCAGCACATTACGCAGATTGTGAAAGCCTTCGCGTTTCATGAGCGAACAGGCGATCACGCTACGGTAGCCACCCGCGCAGTGTACGTAGAGATTGGCATCATCATCGATCTGCGCCATATGCAGGGGATTGCCCAGCTCGCTGAGCGGAATATTTTCGGCGCCTTTTACATGCCCGCTTTCAAATTCAGAAGGCTTACGTACATCTATCACCTGAAGCTTGTTGTCGAAAGGGATATCCATCGCCAGTTCTTCGGGCTCTACGTCTATAATAAGGTCGATTGTTTTACCGGCTTGCTGCCAGGCATCAAAGCCGCCGTCGAGGTATCCGGCTATCTTATCGAGACCAACCCGGGCCAGCCGGATCACGGTTTCCTCTTCTTTGCCCGCTTCGGTTACCAGCACCAGTTCCTTATCGAATGGCAGCAGGCTTCCTGCCCATTCGGCAAAGCGTCCGTCGAGACCGATACTGATGGATTCGGGCACAAAGCCTTCTGTAAACAGGGAAGAAGGGCGACTGTCCAGTATCCAGGCGCCGGCTTTTGCTTTCTCTTCAAACGCTTCCACGCTCAGCGCCTGCAGCGCCCCCGCCCTCACTTTATCCAGGCTTTCGTAGCCCTGCGCATTGAGCTGCGCATTGATGGGGAAATAGGCCGGTGGTGTATTGAGCCCCGAGGTTACTTCAGTAACAAAGTCTTCGCGGCTCTGCTCTTTCAGGGCATAGTTCGTTGCTTTTTGCGTAGCTATTGTGCTGAAGGTCTCCTTACCCAGGTTTTTGCCACAGGCCGAACCGGGACCGTGCGCCGGGTATACGATCACATGGTCGGGTAAGGTCCTGATCTTGTTGTTCAGCGAATCGTACAGCATTGAAGCCAGCTGCTCCTTGCTCAGGTTGCCGCTGAACAGGTCGGGGCGGCCTACGTCCCCCACAAATAAGGTATCGCCTGTAAACACACAGTGCTCGCGGCCTTCCTCATCAAACAGCAGGTAGCAGGTACTTTCGAGGGTATGTCCCGGTGTATGCAGTGCTTTCAGCCTGAGGTTGCCCACGCTGAATATTTCACCATCTGTAGCCAAGTGAAATTTGAAAGCAGCATTGGTTTGCGGACCATACACGATCGTTGCCCCGGTGGCCCTGGCCAGATCCAGGTGGCCGCTCACAAAATCGGCATGAAAATGGGTCTCGAAAATATATTTGATCTTCGCGTTGTGCTTTGCTGCGAGGTCGACATAGGCCTCGATATCACGTAAAGGGTCTACCACTGCCGCTTCGCCATCATCGGCGATGAAATAGGCGGCCTCGCTGAGACAATTAGTATATAGTTGTTCTACGATCATAAAATATCGGTTGTAGCGGCAAATAGCTTACCGGCAATCCATAAAGCAAAATTAAGCATATTCGCCGGCAAGGGGGTTAATAAGCGCATAGACAAAGCAAATGAAGTTTAATTGCCACCATGCGCTTCATTTTCCAGCGAAAAGTGCACCTTTTTACCGTCAATGAGTAGGTACGGCGGCTCAAATCCCGGCATATAAGTAGCCCGGATGGTCTTTTGGACCAATGCCGCCCCTTTCCCAAGGTCAATTTGCTTCAGCGCACCGATCTCCTCTCTGAAATGCAGGCTGGTAGACCGGAACCTGGCCAGTTCCGATTGCGGCGTACGCTTGTAATCGCCGTCAAGCAAAGGTTTTAGCGATTCGCGAAATAAAGAAAGGGCGGCACTGAACGTAAGCTCATACAGGTCGTTTACCCAACAATTTTCAGGAACAGAAAACCGTTGCTCAAACAGCACATCACCGTGATCGATGCGGGTATCGATGGCATGGAGGGTTGCGCCAAACTCGGTGGCTTCGTCCATGATGGCAAAGGAAAACTGGTTGCAGCCCCTGTACTCCGGAAGCGGCGCCAGGTGCAGGTTTACAGCAATCCTTTTCGCTTTTTGAATATGAGCAGCCTTAAGTAGCTCATGATGCTGTACAGAATAAATAATATCGCATTCCGGCAGCTCATCCAGCGAAGATAATAGTGGTATATCATACTGTGCCGCCAGGCCGGCCAGGTCGTTGCCAACGGCGCCAAATTCTTTACGCATGCGGGTACGCACTGCCACGATCTCCAGGCCAAGCGCATCTTTCTTTTCCAGCAGATACTGCAGGCATTGATAGCCTATGGGTTTGGAGCCCAGGAACACCATACGGATTGACATGCCGCAAATGTAGGAATTCGCCGCGAGGAACGGAGCGGCATCTCTAGGAGTTTCCAATTAAGAAAATATCATGGTAAAGTCAAAAAGAGCATTGAAAATCCCTATTTTTTAATAGTCAAAATTGTGAGGGTATAACAAAAAGGATGGCGACCTTTGCTCCGCAAAAAACAAAAGATCATTTATTCAAAATCAAAAATTAAAAAAAAGCGATGAGCAACAAAACAGTTTCTGTAGGCAGCCAATTCCCTGAGTTTAAGAAAAAGGCAGTAGTAGCATCTGCATTGAATGCCGATGCACCAGGCAAAGAATTCACAGAGCTTACCAACGCGATCCATACCGAAGGCGGTAATTGGATGGTAATGTTCTGGTGGCCGAAGGATTTCACCTTCGTATGCCCAACCGAAATCGCCGCTTTCAACAACGCATATGGTGAATTTGCAGACAGGGATACTGTATTGATCGGCGCTTCTACCGATTCAGAATTTGTACACCTGGCCTGGAGAAGAGAGAACAACGACCTGCGCGACCTGAAATTCCCCATGCTGGCCGATACTTCCAAGTCACTGGCCGAGGAGCTGGGCATCCTTGAAGCCAATGAAAAGATCGCTTACCGCGCTACTTTTATCGTAGATCCCCAAGGCATTATCCGTTGGGTAAACGTAAACGACCTGAGCGTAGGCCGCAATGTAGAAGAAGTGCTGCGTGTGCTGGATGCCCTCCAAACCGATGAGCTGTGCCCTTGCAACTGGAAAAAAGGTGAAGAAACCCTGACTGCCCAGCTGCAGGAAGCTTAATTTATTTTTTCCGGGATGTGAATACCGTACCCTGTGCGGGATTCACATCTCTTCCTTCACCCGGATACAAGCCGCCGCCCGGCATTTCTTTTGCTTGTATTGTTTACCCATTTAATACTGACCATTATATGAATGAGACCATCCAGAATCTCTATACTGATCTGCATATCCCTGCCGGTCATCAAAGCGCAGGGCTGGAAAAGCTGGCCGCTGCCGATAACCGCTTCTTAAAGGACCTGAAGCTCAATATTGGCGCCGTGCTGAAAAGCCCCAATATGGACAAGAAAGAAGCCGTACTGCTGGCTTTGTCTGTAGCCGTAAATGAAAGATCGGAGGTGCTGATCGCCGCATTGGAAAGCCTGGCCCGCCAGGAAGGCGCTGACGATGCCGCCATTGCAGAAATACATGCCTGTACCGCCTTGATGAATACCAACAATGTCTTCTACCGTTTCCGCCACTACCTCCCGCAAAACCAGTACTATAACAATACGCCGGCAGGCCTGCGTATGAGCATCATGATGAATCCCGTGCTGGGCAAGGGTCTTTTTGAGCTAGTGAGCCTCGTGGTTTCTGCATTGAACGGATGTGAGCTATGCGTTACCTCGCACGAGGCGTCTGTAAAACAGCATGGCGCCAGCGAAGCCCGCATCTACGATGCGATACGGCTGGGTTCTGTATTCAAAAGTCTTGTGGTATTGCTGTAACTACGATCGTTGAGGGGCTAACAGATTTATTGGTCCTGTAGAGAGGTTGCATGCATTTATGTTGCATCTGTAGAGACGTTGCGCGTATTATGTTTTGCCCCTGTAGAGACGTTGCATGCAACGTCTCTACAGGGGCAAATGTTATTGCAACAGCCGTTTATACAATTGTACCGTATTCTGTAGACCATAATACAGCGCATCGCTGATGAGGGCGTGACCTATGGATACCTCGTCGAGATTGGGCAATTGCTGCGCCAGAAATTGCAGGTTGTCCAGGTCAAGGTCGTGTCCGGCATTAAGCCCCAGCCCTACCCTGGCTGCCTCCTGCGCCGCAGCTACATAATCCTTTGCCGCGGCATCCCTGTCCTTGTGGTAATCGCGGGCATAAGCTTCGGTGTACAGCTCCACGCGGTCGGTGCCGCAATCTTTTGCACCGGCGACCATGGCGGCCACGGGGTCAACGAAAATGGATACCCTTATCCCTTTTTCTTTAAACAGGGCTATGGTCTTCTTCAGGTAGCCGGCTTCCTTTATGGTATCCCATCCATGATTGGATGTAAGCTGGTCGCGGCTATCGGGCACCAGGGTTACCTGCGCCGGCAACGTTTCCAATACCAGCTGCACAAAACTCTCTTCTACGGGATTGCCTTCGATATTAAGCTCTGTAGCGATCACCTTTTTCAGTTCCCGTACATCGGCATAGCGTATATGGCGTTCGTCGGGACGGGGGTGCACCGTGATCCCGTCGGCGCCGAAACGTTCGATATCCAGCGCGGCTTTGATCACATCGGGATTATTGCCACCGCGGCTGTTGCGCAGCGTGGCTATCTTGTTTATATTGACTGAAAGTTTTGCAGGCATAGCATTCCTATTTGGAACAAAATTAAGTAAAGCGGAGGACTGCATTTCCTATTGGGCACATAGATAAAAAAACTGCCAGCCTTACGGGGCTGGCAGCATCGGATACAGGTATTCACTTATCACTTATCTTGTCAATTTGCTGGCCAGCATCTTCCTGGCGAAGTGGATACGGCTCTTGATGGTACCCAGCGGCTCCTGGAGCGTATCGGCAATTTCCTGGTATTTGTAGCCAAGATAATGCAACTCAAAAGAAAGCCTGAATATATCGGGCAGGCGGTTGATCGCCGCTTTGATCTCGCGGATACCGGCATTAATAATACCATCGTTGTGCGCTACTTTATCGGTTTGGTACAGGAAGTAATCCTGGGGCACATCTGAGGTCACCTTAGTGAACTTCTTCTTGCGACGATAGTTATTGATAAAGATATTGCGCATGATGGTATACAACCATGCTTTGATATTGGTCCCGGTCTGGTACTTTTCCCGGTTGGCCATGGCCCGATACAAAGTTTCCTGGATGAGGTCCTTTGCCTCTTCGGTATCATGGGTAAGCGAAACAGCTACCGGCTGAAGGAAATCGCTGTTGCTGATGAGCATGTCGTTAAAAGCTTTTTCTGTCATGATATATCGGTTTTGATTGCTGATGTAAAATTACTGTGCTTTGCCACAAAAAAGCCTCATTATCTGATATTTGTGCCTTCATAAACACATTTTTAAACTATTCTTTAGCTTTGGGCAATATATTACCCATATTCCCGGTGAATTCCACAATAAATTCCACAACAATTCATTAATTATCAATCATAAAAGATCATTATCAAACCTTAGAAATAGGTCCGGAGGCCGGAACGGAAGAGATCAAAAAGGCTTTCCGGAAGCTGGCGCATGAATTTCACCCCGACAAGAACCCTTCCAATGTTTTTGCCGAAGCTCGTTTCCGCGAGATACACGAAGCGTACACCATACTGTCCAACGAAGGGAAAAAGGCTCTGTACGACTACGAACGGTGGCTTTCGGGCCGGTTTTCGAAGCAGGCTGCGGTCATTACACCAGACTATCTTTACCTTGAGCTCCAAAAGCTCAACGCGCATATCGCCCAGGTAGACATTCACCGGATGAACAAGCAATTGCTGCATCAGTACCTGCTTTTTTTGTTTTCAGATGATAAGATCGGGATCATACAGTTGAAAGCGGCGGAAGCAACCCGTTCCGGGCTCATCGAAGAGGCGACGAAAGCATCGGTACATCTTCCATCCTATTATGCAGGGGAAATACTGGAACGGCTGTTGCTCGTAGCTGCCAGCGAAGAAGAACGCAGCGCGTTGCAGGCAATGCTGACCGGCATAATGCGCAAAGCCCGTTGGCAAAAGCTTTTTCCCTGGCTGGCTGCCCTGGCGGCTGCCTTACTGTGCATTGCCATGTATTGGTTCGGCAGGAAATAAAATGTTGATAAAAATAAGGAGCGCCTCCCTGTATCAGATCGCATATATTATCTTTGCCCCGAACCGTAAACAAAGACACATTGCGTTATATCTGCTTCCTGCTTATGCTCCTGATGGGCTTTCCCCTGTTGCTTCAGGCAAAGCCCGATGCACCCAAAAGAGAAATGCGGGCCGTATGGATCGCTACAGTAGGTAATATCGACTGGCCCTCGCGACCAGGCTTGTCGGCCCAGCAGCAGCAGCAGGAATTCGTTAACCAGCTTAATTTTTTTCAGCGGAACGGGTTCAATACGGTAGTGGTGCAGGTGCGGCCTGCCGCTGACGCTTTTTATCCTTCGCCTTATGAACCATGGAGCAAATACCTGACGGGTAAGCAGGGACAACCGCCTTTCCCCCAATACGACCCGCTGGAATTCATGATCAATGAAACGCATAAGCGCAATATGGAATTCCATGCCTGGTTCAATCCTTACCGCGCTCTCGTCAACAGCAGCAGCAATCCCAATCCGCCGGGACATGCCACCCGCCAGCATCCCGACTGGATCATCAGCTATGACGGCAAATCTTATTTCGATCCCGGCAATCCCGATGCCCGCGAGTATATCCTGAAGGTGATCCTGGATGTAGTAAAGCGCTACGATATCGACGCCGTACATATCGACGATTACTTTTATCCCTATCCGGCCGGCCGGCCTTTCCCCGACCAGGCCAGCTATACCCGCTACAACAATGGGCAAAGCAGGGAAGACTGGCGCCGCGACAATGTGAACCTGTTTGTATCGCAGCTCAATACCAATATAAAAAAAGAAAAGTCCTGGGTCAAGTTCGGTGTGAGCCCTTTCGGGATATGGCGCAATATCAAGGACGATCCGGAGGGATCCAACACACGCGGCTCCAGCTGCTACGACGACCTGTATTCCGATATACGCCTCTGGATCGACCGGAAGTGGGTAGATTATGTGGCGCCGCAGCTCTACTGGGAACATGGCCACAGAGCGGCGCCTTATGATGTGCTACTGCCCTGGTGGAAGGGGCATAGCGGCCAGCGGCAGCTGTACATAGGGTTGGGCGTTTACCGTATGCTGAATGCTACGGCTTATCCCTGGAACAGCCCCAATGAAATATTGAAGCAGATACGCGCAGCACGCCAGGCCGGCACCGATGGCTTTATTTTCTACAGCTCCTCCAGCTTCAATAAGATCAAGCCGGGACTGGCCGACAGCCTGCAGCAGCACTATTTTGGCACGATCGCCATTCCACCGGCTATGCCCTGGCTCGATCATACGGCGCCTGCAGCGCCCGTACTCTCTGTATCGGGCACCAATAGCGGCGCCTTGCTGCAATGGGAACGCAGCGGCAATCGCGAGCCACAACGATACCTGGTATACCGCTTCGACGAAGATGAAAAAACGGACCTGAGCGATGCGGGTCATATTATTGCGCTCACAAAGAACAATACCTTCCTGGACAAGGACGGCGCCAAAGGTTGTCGCTATATCGTTACGGCGCTCGACCGGCTCTGGAACGAGAGCGCGCCCAGCAATACTGCTACGGCCGCTACACCCTGATGGAAAAAAACTGCGGCAACCATTGCCGGCAATAACCCTATTTTTGCAGCCAGATGTTTATAGAACCTTTTAAGACCGGAGTTGACTCGGGCTGGATTGAAGTGATCTGCGGCTCTATGTTTTCCGGTAAAACGGAAGAGCTGATCCGCCGGCTGAAGCGTGCGCAAATCGCCAATCAGCGTATCGAGATCTTCAAACCTGCCATCGATACCCGCTACCATGAAACGGACGTGGTATCGCACGACGAAAGCCGTATCCGCTCTACACCGGTAACAGCTTCACAGAATATATTATTGCTGGCCGAAGATGCCGAAGTGATCGCTATCGATGAAGCCCAGTTTTTCGACGCCGAGCTGCCCAATGTGGCCGAGACCCTGGCCTCCAAAGGCATGCGGGTGATCGTGGCCGGCCTGGACATGGATTTCCAGGGCCAGCCTTTCGGCCCTGTACCGGCCCTGCTGGCCAAGGCCGATTACATTACCAAGCTCCATGCCATTTGCGTAGTCTGTGGCAATATCGCCAATTATTCTTACCGCACCAGCGCCGAAGCAGGCCGCCTGGTGCTGGGCGAAAAAGACAAATATGAGCCCCGTTGCCGTAAGTGTTATCATAAGGGTGGCTAGATGTGAGATATTAGATGTTAGACGTTAGATATTAGATGTTAGATATTAGACGTTGGATATTAGATGTGAGATTCGGGTATTAGGTATTAGGTATCAAGTATTAGGTATTAAGTATCAAGTACAAGGTAGCGGGTAGCCATGCAGTGGCATGAATAAGTGTAAGTGATTAAGTATTTTGAATTCTTGCTACAAGGTACTTAGGCAAGCATTTTTAAGGAGAGCGATGTGGTTAACCGCTGAGGGCGCTAGGTTGTACGCAAGGACACAAAGAATCGACATGAAATGCTTCATTTGGAAATCTTTCCAGCTAAAGGATATTACCGGCAACTAATAAACCGATCTGATCATCCACACCTTTCAACGAGAATTAAAGTTCTAAGAATACCTCTTTTTTTCTCTAAACAACCTTGGATTCCTGCCACCTGAATCCTGATAGCTTACCCACATTGCCTTATACGCAATACCGACACCTGACATGGTTCCTGATTCTTAATACTTGGTTCCTGATACCTAATACTTGATACTTAATACTTCATACCTGATACCTGGTACTTAATACTTGATACCTAATACCTAGTACTTGATACCTGGTACTTAATACCGGAACTTGATACTTCATACCCGATTCCCCATTAATTTTACCTTATGGAACCATCGCACATCCGTCCGAAAGACAGCCTTAGTTCGGGAGAGAAGGAATACGAGAATAGCATCAGGCCGCAATCGATCGAGGACTTTTCCGGTCAGCCGCAGCTGATCGAGAACCTGCGCATCTTTATTAAGGCGGCTAATATGCGGGGCGAAGCGCTGGATCATGTGCTGTTTCATGGCCCTCCGGGGCTAGGTAAGACCACCCTGTCCCGCATTGTCGCTAATGAGCTGGGCGCCAGTATTAAGGAGACCAGCGGCCCTGTGCTGGAGAAGCCCGGCGACCTGGCCGGACTGCTCACCAACCTGGAAAGCCGCAGTGTGCTCTTCATCGACGAGATCCACAGATTGGGCGTTGTGGTGGAGGAATACCTTTACGCGGCCATGGAGGATTATAAGATCGATCTGATGATCGAAAGCGGTCCCAACGCCCGCAGCATACAGATCAACCTCAATCCTTTTACCCTCATCGGCGCTACTACCCGGTCGGGCTTGCTGACCGCTCCGCTGCTCTCGCGCTTCGGCATCAAATCACGACTCGACTATTACCCACAGGAGGTGCTGCAGAAGATCATTACCCGTTCGGCAGCGCTCATCCAGGTCAGGATCACGTCGGAAGCAGCCGGGGAGATCGCTCGTCGCAGTCGGGGCACGCCCCGTATTGCCAACGGCCTCCTGCGCCGTATGCGCGACTTTGCCCAGGTGCTGGGCAATGGCGTGATCGACCTGGGCATTACCGAACATAGCCTTAAAGCGCTTAATGTAGACGCCAGCGGTCTTGATGATATGGACAATCGCATCCTCAGCACCCTGATCGAGAAATTCAAAGGCGGCCCTGTAGGCATCAGCAATATTGCTACAGCGGTAGGCGAAGAAGCCGGCACTATCGAAGAGGTATACGAACCCTTCCTCATCCAGGAGGGCTACATTATGCGTACGCCAAGAGGAAGAGAAGCCACCGAAAAAGCCTACCGGCACCTGGGTAAGGACAAGGGGCCTCAGGGCGCCGTGCAAATGCTGTTTTAACCCATAGCAGCATATATTCCATAAAGAAGCGGTCGCAGCTGGTGATAGCTGCGACCGTTTTTGTGAGTATAAAATAAGATTAATGCCGTTCTATCTTTTCAATGATCAAGCCCACATTGAGCACCGAGGGTAATGGATTGCTGCGCATGATCTGCTCGATCTTGAATTCGTAGCGGCCGGGCTTATTTAGCTTCGGCGTTTCCTTCAGGTTGAAGGGTATTTTGTGCTCCCAGATACCGCCCATACCCCGTCCCAGCCATTCTCCTTTGGGGTCGGCAAGGTCCTTTTCGATCCTTACGCCTTCGCTAAAGGTGGTATCGCCTGGGGCTTTCACTTTAAGACTGAGCCAAAGGTTGGCATTGGGATAGCCTTCGTCGTGGCGTACCAGCAGGTAAAAACGATACAGCGATTGCGTATCGCTGATATCTACAGCAAAAACCGGTTGAAATTTATAATCCCATTTGGCCCCAGGAATCGATTCCTGCTTCTGGTAATACGAAGATTTCACGCCACAGGAAGCAGCCGTTAATAATAAAGCTATGGCGCCAAGAACAAAGGAAGCAAAATGTTTTTTCATGTTTCGTTTTACGGTCCCGGTAGGTTACAATACGTTTAATACCTGCTCCTTGGCCTTTTCCAGGTTGTCTTTCATATTCACTACGATTTTCTGGATATCGGCATCGTTGGCCTTCGATCCCAACGTATTGATCTCGCGGCCGATCTCCTGCAGCACAAAACCCAGCTTTTTGCCAATGCCATCGGCCTGCCCATTGCCTGCCAGCTCGGCAAAATAGGTGCAATGCGTACGCAGGCGCTGCTTTTCCTCGGAGAAGTCGATCTTTTCGATATAGTAGATGAGCTCCTGCTCGAGGCGGTTCATATCGATCCGCTCCTTATCCGTCCATTCGGCCAGGGAACCGTTGATGCGCTGCCGGATACGCTCAATTCTTGCCGGCTCATACTGCTCCACTTCTTTCAGCAAGGCTTCTATGCCATTGATATTGGCCAGAAGGTCTTTCTCTATCGCCTTTCCTTCTTCTTCCCGGTGTACGCTGAGGCGTTCGGCTGCTTCCGTGATCAGCTGCCTGATCTCCAGCCATTCGGGTTCGGGCAGGGTATCCATGTCTGCGGCTACCACTTCGGGCATACGCATTAATGTTGCCAGTACATGTTCGGGATGACCGTCCATTTCGAGTTTCAGCTCTGCCGCAATGCCGCTCATGGCCTGGTAATAATAGCGTGCCAGATCGGCGTTGACCTGCATGGGCTTGCCCGCGCCTTCCTGCTTCACCGTAACCGACAGGTCCACGGTGCCTCTCTTCAGGATACGCATCAGCTCGTTGCGGATATCGGCCTCATAGGCTTTCAACAAGGGGGTAATACGGCTGTTGAGCTCAAACTGCTTCCCGTTGAGGGATTTCACTTCTACAATTACCTGCCGGTTGCCTGCCCTGCCTTCGGCACGGCCGTAGCCTGTCATGGAAAATATCATTCAATATTTTTTTAAAAATTGCTCTGCCAAACGCAGGATTTAAGCAGGGTTGGCTGTACCGCCCATAACTATGAGCGAGATACAACGACTTGTTCTTTTTAGCAACCCTGCCACATTTTACTGCGGATAATCCTTATCCGTAAATCTGTAAAAAGATGCAATTTAGTCACTAACCGTCAATCCAACCGAATTTTATTAATATTGCTTGCTACAACCGCTTCTTTATGTTTCAGGCCATTGGTAAAGGAATTAATTATTTTTTAGGAAAAAGACTTTTGCAGAAATCCAAAATGGCCATTGCGCCCTCATTAGCTTACCTGTCCAGGACCAGGGAAATTGATACCAGGTATTACGACTATATACGGCTGTCCACCCTTGAGCTGATCAGCGATGAGATCAACCACAGGAACATACCCGGCAGCGTGGCGGAAATAGGTGTTTTCAAAGGAAAGTTCGCCCGTTACCTGAATTACTATTTCCCCGATCGCGACCTGTACCTGTTCGACACATTCGAAGGTTTCGACAACAGGGACAAAAAGAAGGAGCTGAAGGAAAATTATTCAGCTGCCGATCAGGACTTTTCGGGTACCTCTGTACAGCAGGTTCTGGCGATCATGCCCCATCCCGAGAAATGCATCGTTAAAAAGGGCTATTTTCCCGGAACAGCAAGCGATGTCAACGAGACCTTTGCTTTTGTAAGTCTCGATACCGATCTCTACGAGCCTATTTATAACGGGTTGGTCTTTTTCTATCCCCGGCTTAATGCCGGAGGCTATATTATGGTCCACGACTTCAACAATGAAGGCTATAAAGGTGTCAGGGACGCGGTAATCCGGTTCTGCACGGAGCAAAAAATTGGGTATACACCACTCCCCGACAAAGCGGGGTCGGTTGTTATCGCTAAATAAACCGCCGGCGACTAAAATTTAAAAATAGCGTTAAATGATACTATTATATTGATCCTCAACCATAATAATCATTTAGCTTTAGGCCTCCAAAATCCAACATGTATGAACTTGAAATCGATAACAACAACTGCGGCATCTGCTGCATTGCTCGCATTTACTGCCTGTAACAACAATACGACCGAAAACGCATCCGCTTCGGATACGACCAAGGTGGAAACCACAACCACGACCACAACAGCCCCTTCCGGTCCCATTACTATCGCGCCGGTAACCGGATCGCCAGAGTTTCCCGATGCCCAGCTGGGCGTCAAGAACGTAAAGGCCGAGCTGCAGGGCACCGATTCCGTAAAGATCACGATCGACTACGATGTAAAGAATTATGAGCTAAAAAGCCAGACTGGCGATGCGGCTTCCAAGAATTGCAACAACTCCAAAGATGGACAGCACATTCATTTCATCCTCGACAACCAGCCTTATGTGGCCCTTTACGAACCCAAACGCACCTTTACGGTACCCGTTAAATCGGAGCATTACCTGATGTCGTTCCTGTCCCGCTCTTACCACGAGTCGATCAAAACGCCCAAAGCCGGTGTACTGTATCACTTCTCTGTGGATGAAAAGGGAAAGCTGACCAAAATGGATATTCCCAAAACACCGATGATCTTCTATAGCCGGCCCAAGGGCGAATACCTGGGCGCCGATACCAAGAACCTGCTGCTGGACTTCTACGTGTACAACACTACCCTGGCGCCCGATGGCAACAAGGTAAAGGTAGACGTGAATGGCACTAATTTTGATATCGATAAATGGCAGCCTTACTTTATCCAGAACGCGCCCATGGGCGATGTGACCGTAAAAGTGCAGCTGGTCGATAAGGACGGCAAAAACATTGAGGGTGTCAACACCTCGGTAAGCCGTACAGCCAAGCTTGCTGCACAGGAGCCGATGAAATAAACCTTTCCCGGTTTTTCCGAAAAGCAAAAACGGTTAAGGTGCTCCGGCGCCTTAACCGTTTTTTTTAACATAGTCTATACCGGTTTCCATCCTGCGTCCTGTCCCGGGATGCTAACTTTACCGATCGATCGCGCTTATGAAAAAAAGATTGCTGTTGCTGCTCGCCAGTCTTGTCGCACTGTGTGCACAGGCCCAGGACACCTTGTGGGTGAAGCAAAAAGAGGGTATGCCCTATCTGCTGCACCGGGTAAAGAGCGGAGAGACTTTATTTATGCTCTCGAAGAAATTTTCCGTTCCGCCGGCCGTGCTTGCCGACGTGAATCGTGTAAACTACCAGGATGGCCTCCCCGAAGGATCGAAATTCAGGATACCTATCGACGACTATAATTTTATCCGTATCGAAAGCGTGGTCAAAAGCAAGCCTGTCTTTTATAAAGTGGGCGATGAAGACGACCTGCACAGCATAAGCCGTATGATGGGTGTGTCGCAAAGCGCCATCCAGCGCTGGAACCACAGTAACACACCTGAGATTGAAAAAGGAGCCGTACTCCAGGTCGGGTGGATTGCCTACGATAATGAGCAAAAGCCCTTTGCCGCAAAGGACACCCCGCACAGCCCGGTCGTCGCGGCGAAACCGGTAGTTCAGTCGCCGCCGGCTCGTACAACTGTGCGTGATACCGTGAAGGCGGTACCGGAAAAAGATACTGCTGAAGAAATGGTATCCGCATTTGAACAGTTGTACCAGGAACAGGTACGGGGCATATCAACGAATGAAGAGTCGGGCGCGGCGGTCTTCTATCCCCTGCGTACCAAAGCGGCGCCCGGCGTATACTATGCCTTTCACAACAGCGCCAGCAAAGGAACCATACTGCAGATCACCAACCCAGCCTCGGGGAAAACGATCTATGCCAAGGTCATCGGTATTGTGCCCAACCTCAAGGAATACCATAACAGCATTATCGGTCTCAGCGGCAATGCGGCACAAGCGCTGGGTGCCCGTGAGCGGCGCATGTTCTGCAAGATCAGGTACCGCTAGCGGATCAGGGTCACATTGCCCTCGTATCGCTCGCGGATAGCGCCGTCCAGCATTACTTCCATACGATAAAGGTATACTCCTTCCGGCTGCTCTTTACCATTAAAGCGTCCGTCCCAGCCCCTGCCGTTGGTCGCCGTGGTTTCAAATATCAGCTGTCCCCAACGGTTATAGATGCTCATGCTAAAGCCCGTCAGCTTTGCACTCAGGAGCGAACGTGGGAAAAAATAATCGTTGACACCATCGCCGTTGGGAGTAAAAGCATTGGGAATATCGATGTAGCAATCCTTCTTCACTTCGACCGCTTCCGATGCCGTACAGCCAAAGCTATTGGTGAGCGTAAGCCCGTAGCGCCCCTGATGCCGTACCTCAATAGTTTCTGCATGCTCACCGGAGCTCCAGTCAAAATGATAGACATCCGGTATATTAACGGCGTGATTGGCCAGCAGCAAGGGCTTTCCTCCCAGGCACAGCACAGAATCGGGTCCCAGATCAACCAGGGGCAGGGCGTGGACGGTAACGGAATCCATAGCGTGTACATCGGGGCAAGCCCTGAAATGCGCTGTAAGCAGCACGGGATACAGTCCCGGCCTGTCAAATGCTTTGGACATCACTCCGGGCGCTGCAGCTATCCTGCTATCCGTTCCGAAACGCCAGTCCAGACCTGTGGCTGTGCTATCAACCAGGGGTGTGAACAGGATGCTTTCGCCGGTACAAATGCTGTTCTTATCCTTGGTGAGCGCGATGCCCGTTACCGGCTGATCGACCTGGACCAGCTTTTGTAAGGTATCGGCGCAAATGCTTCCCTGGCCCTGCAAGGTCACTTCGTAGCTGCCGGCAGCGCTGTAGGTATGCACAGGAGCAGCCAGGCTGCTTTGCTGTCCGTCGCCGAAATCCCACAACCATAGGGTGAAATGATTATCGGAAGTATTCCGGAACGTCAGCTGGTCTCCCAGGCAGACGACGGTATCTACCGTAAAAGTTACGTTATGCTCTTCTTCATCTATATAAACGGGCAGTACCGTATCGCAACCGGCAGCGGTAACCAGGTGCACTGTATAATATCCTGCTGGTACCTGCGACAGGGTATCTCCGGTACCCACAACGGTGTGACTACCGTTTTGCCAGGTACAGGCTATAGTGCTGGTATCCCAGCTGGTATTGACCACCCAGGCTTTTCCATTGGCGGCGCCTTTACAGCTATTGACCGTTTGCACAAAAGGCAATGCGCCCAGGGGAAAAGATACGCTGAAGGAATCGGTGTAAAAACGGCAGGGATTACCGGTATGGTAGCTTACCCAGTAATTGCCCGGCGCCGATACTGATATCTGCGGCGTGGTGGCGCCTGTGCTCCAATGGTAAGCCCAGGCCGTGGTTGTATTGCCCGCATGCAGGATAGCATTTTGTGCAAAACATTGTCCTGTCACCGCTTTCGGAGGCGATATAAGAGAGTCTACTTCCTGTTCCACGACCACGTTGGGCAGGCCCAGGGCCGTAGTGGTCCCGGGCGCCAGGGTAATCGTATTCGGCGTTAAGCCGCAGGCAGCGCCGGCCAGACCGGGATTGGCAATCACGCCCAACTGTGTGGGGCTACAGTTGAAATATATCTTGCCGTCGGGCGCCCGTTTCAGGTGTGTTAGCCAATTCGGCGTACCGACAGCCACCTCAGAGGCTATGATGGCTGCAGGCGTACCCAGGCTCAGATCGAACTGGTATATTCTGCCATCGCTACTCAGGTAATACAGCTTGCTGTTATCGGGAGAAAAACAAGTACCATAAGCATTCTTATTAGCATCCAGCACCAGGTCGTTGCTAATGGCGCCCGTAGCCGCATCGAAGGCAGCCAGGTGAAGACCGAAAGCCGGATTGGCCAAAAGTACAGGAATGCCTGAAGCCGAAATCCATTTACGATTGGGGGAAACGGCAAAATTCCCTATTCCCTGATCTGCCATGGCGGTATTGGAGATCACGGGCGTGGTCTGCAGGCCTGCCGTTGTGATCTCGAATACCTTGTAGCGGGTTTGCGTCAGCACGCTGGTAATGACCCAGATGTTGCAGCGATCGCCAGCGACCGCAGTCATTTTTTCCGTAAGCCCCGAATCGACGAATATACCTTTACGGCCAGGCATTACATCGCCCAAGCCGCCATTAAGGCTCATGTCTACAATGCTGTAGTAAAGCCGCCCACGCTGCATCCCGCCCATCTCGAAGGCGGTAAGCGAAAAGACATAGTATTTCCCGGCGCTATCCGGCATGGGTACGATAAGGGCACCCTGGCTGGTACTCGAAGTGATTATTGCTGTATCCAGGCCCGGTGGCGATATGCCTGTAAGGTTGTGCCCATTGGGCATACGTGTCTGGTCGCGCGCCCATACGTCTGTACCGTTGGTGTAGAACAGCAGCTGGCCTGTGGGATCGCATACCGAAGCGTTGGCCTCGCCAAAGCCTTCCATCCCCGTTTGAATGGGAACAGGCGCCCCGCTGCTGAAATCCAGGCCGGCATGGGTACCGAAAGCCCATACCTGCTCCCTTTGCGCTTGCGAAGGAAAAGCAGCCGGTATAAGGATCAGCAGGGTCAACGTGATCCTTATAGCCAGACCGCCGCACTTTGTTCTCGTTATTTTTTTCATGGTGATCGTTGCCTATCTTTCCTTGATGTGTATTAACCTTTCCGTGCTTTGCGAACCATTTGAGCGCTTACCGATATCTTCATATCCTTATAGTAAAACCGGGTGATGGATTCGGGTATCCGTACTTTGTAGTCATGCGGGTCGATCATAAATTCGCTGCTTACCGCCGCTACGCCATCTTTCATGGTAACCGTACCTTTCACCGTGATCGTCTTTACCACGTCGTGCATACTGAGCTTACCCTCACAGGTAATCTCATAAGTGCCGTCCTTTGACGGATCTATCTTTTTCAACGCTGCGGATGTGCCATTAAATGTTGCGACCGGATAGCGCTCGCTGTCGAAGTAGTAATGGTGAAAACGATAAGTAGCCCCCTCCCGCATCAGCTGGGGCATATCGGTAGCCGTGATGGCAAATCCCGCCACATAAACCGTAAATCTTAGGGTGCCTTTATCCAGGTCCAGATTGCCTGCCAGGGAGTCGTTGTCGGCGGTTACCTCCGATGCCGGCGCGATAATGGCAAAATGTACTTTACCGTCTCGCAACTGGTATTGCTGAGCGGGAACCTTGCTGCATAAGGGTAGCAGCGCGCCCAGAAGAATCATTATTTTCAGGATCAGTTTCATAGCTGTCTTTTTTGGAGGGCTAACGGATGAGGTTAAGGTCGCCTTTCTTGTATTCGCTTATATTCCGCACGCCTCCCGTGTACTTCAGCTCGTACATATAGGTCCCGACCTCCGAGGGCTGGCCGTTGAATTGTCCATCCCAGCCTTGCTCCGGTTTTGCGCTGAAGAAAACCCGCTGCCCGAAGCGGTTGTATACGGCCAGGGAATAATTGCTTACCGGACAATCGGCCGCCAGCACGGGTTTGAACCAATCATTCACACCGTCTGCATTTGGCGAAAAAGCATTAGGCACCAGGGGCTGGCAGGCGCAATAGCCCATACCGATGTGGACCTCGTCGCGGCCCACGCATTTGCCGGCGGTTACTTTTACGCTGTAAGTGCCGGTATCTGTTGCCGTAATGGTTTGACCGGTAGCGCCGGTGTTCCAGCTGGCATTCCCGCCAGGTGGTATATTGGCTTTCAGTGTTACGTTCACCGGATCTCCGCGACAGATGATCTTATCCTCGCCCAGGTCCTGCTGCACGTCAGAGAAAGTGATGCCGATCGTATCGGTTAGCGTGCAGTTAGCCGCAAAGGTCACCTTGACCCAGTACTGTCCATCCTGCGTTACCCGGAAGCTATTGCCGGTGCTGCCATCCTGCCAGAGGAAGGACTGCACCTGACCTTTTGTACCGGCTTGCAACACCAGGGGAGGCGCTTTGCAGATCACCGTATCGCGGGGACCCAGACCAGCGCCTGCTTCATTAAGCCTATAGGGCTTGATATAGGTATGGCAGCCATCGTTATAGGTTACTTTGCATTGCCCGGAGCTGTAAAAGTTATGCATGCTATCGGCCACCCCATCGTTCCACACATAATCGTTATAGCCCGCAGGGGCATGCAGCGTGATCTTCCTGAAAAAGCAGGTATCCGTCATGGGCAGGGTCAGGGTATCCGGGGGGAAGGTGTAGACCACATCGTTACCGATGGGGTAGCAAAGGTCGCCCAGAGGATAACCGGCCGGTAAAAAGGGTGTAGTGACCGATGGTGCAAAGCCGCAGGCTGCGCCCGCGAGATTGGGGCGGCTGAAATATCCACGAAAAGCCGAAAGAAAGACAGTATCCCCTCTGCGACGCAAGGAGCCGCCGGTATAGGGTATCAGGTAACGGGAAGCAATAATGGAAGTAGGCACGCCACTGCTCAGATCATGCTGGCACAGATAGCCACAATTGCTGGAATCGATCATACCCGTGATGAGCGCGCTATACAATTTTGAATTATCGGGAGAAAAACAGACCCCTTCGGCCATCGAAGTATCGGTCAGCACCATGTTGTTGGACAATATGCCGGTCTCGGGGTCAAAATCGGCTACCTGGACGCCAATGGTCCCATAGAAACCAAAACCGAAACCCGATATCTCCAGCCCGTTGTTGCTGGCCATAGCTACTTTCTTGCGGTTGGGCGAAACGGCCAGCGCCCCCGCAGTAAAGGACTGGAGGCCGGTGATGCCGGGCATCAGTGTCGATACCACCGGCGTGGTATCGATACCGGCAGTGGTAATGTGAAAGGCTTTTACATCGGGCAGATCTACGGGATGAGTCAACAGCCATATATCACAATTGTTGCCGGGCACAACTGCCATCATATCGCCCAGGGGGCCATGCGCCGCTATAATATTTCTCTTTCCCGGCACGATGGCTCCCAGACCATTGTCCAGGTTCATATCGATAACCGAATAGGTGAGGTTATAATCAAAGCCGCCCGGAGGAAGCGTAGGAAGAGGACCGCCGCCAATAGACAAAGAGATACCGCCCTGCTTGATGTAAAAGAGGTAATACTTGCTGGTATCGTTGATAAAGGGTACGATGCAAATATTCTGCATCGAAAGGCCGGCGCCGCCCAGCCCTATACCATCGGGCATGAGCTGGTGGTTACGATTCCAGCAGTTGAAGCCATTGGTATAAAACAGGAGCTGTCCTGTACGAGGGTGGCATACCGATACATTGCCCATGGTACCCATCGGCATAGACGAGGGTAACATCGTGGCCGGGCTGGTATTGAAGCTAATACCTTTGGTCGCCAGCATCCAGATGCTGTTGGCCTTTTTAAATGGTGGCAGCTGTGTAAAATCCTGCGCCCACAGACCTCCGTAGAAGAGGAGACACAACAGGACCAACGCCAACCGGGAGAAAATTCCTTTCTGTTTCATAATATTTTCCGTTGAATGTCCCTGAAAGCGGGAAGGTTTAGTATTTGACCAGCTTCGCTTTTGAGGCCCTGCTTCCCTCGGCCAGCTCAACAAAATAGATGCCCGGCGGCAGGCCGGCCGTACTGATCCGGAACGATCGTCCGCTAAGCTGCTGCTGTAGCAATACCGTTTTTCCCATAATATCGGTCAGCCTTAAGGAAGCATGATCCAACACCTGCGCGGCTTCAATAAACAATACATCTTTTACCGGGTTGGGGTATAGTTTCACCCGGTTGCCTGATGGCGTACGGATCGAAGTACCAGCGCCTACCTGGTAACATGCCGATGTATCGCTGCAGCCACCCACTGTGATCACCAGGGCATAGCTGCCGTCCTCTACCGGTGTAAATTGTTGCGTTGTCGCTCCGGGCACCGGGCTGTTGTCGTTGCAATCGATCCAGCGATAGTGATCTCCATCCGTACTGAGTGCGCTGAGCATTCTGCCCGAAAGGCTTACCGAAGTATCCGGCTTATTAACGAGGAGATTAAGTACCAGTACACTGTCGCAGCCGGCAGTATTGGTATAGATCTGGGTATAGACGCCGCTTTCGGTATAGGTATTGCTGTTGAGCACATATTGCTTGCAGCCTGTATCGGCCAGTTGCACGGTATCGCCACGGATCACAAGATGCAGCACCGATACGCTGTCGCAACCACCGCTGCTGGTGTAAAACTGGCTATAAGAGCCGCTGGTAGTATACACCTGGCCGTTAAAGGTATACGGACCGCAGGAAGAATCCCGGCTTACCCTGGAGGCAATAGGACATACCGGCGACAACTTCACGATAAAATTGCTGCAGGGCACGATCGCAGTAAGATTACTGACACCCGGCCCTGGATCAAAGTCCACGGTGTTTTTGAAAGCCGAAGAGGCATATACATCGCCACGGTCGTCTACGCTGATATCGGGGCATAAGGCTTTGTAGGTAGGTACCTCCAGGAATTGATTCCGGATGTCCTTGGCCCATTCGAAGTCACCGGCAGCGCTCAGCTTCAGCAGGTAGATGTCTGCGCTGTCTGGAACGGCGGTAAGATTGAAGGTGCCCGGGCCGGGATCGAAATCGGCGGTCTCGATAAAGGTACCCATCGCATACACCGCGCCGGTCTTGTCTGTGGCAATGCTTAATCCGCGTCCGTTATCCAGCGTAGCGTTCATATAGGTATTGGTGATTACGCCGCCATAGGAGCGTACCCAGATAAAATGGCCTCCCGGATCCAGCTTCAGCACATAGCCGTCGTAAGCCGCGTAATATGGAATACCCGAGGAGCTTCCCGCGTTCAGGCCGGTCACATTAAACACATTGGCAGGGCCAGGATCGAGGTTAAAATCTACTGTGCCGTAAAAGCCGCCTGTAACCAATATATTGCCGGTAACGTCTGTCACTATGTCCTGGCACCATACCCTGCCGGTGCTTTGTACTTCATGCGCCCATTGAAAAACGCCATTGGTATTCAGCTTCACGATATACCCGCCCAGGCTGTTTACAGAGTTGTAAGTACCTGGCCCCGGGTCGAGGTCCAGGGTACCGAAGTAGCCACCGGTGAAATAAATATTGGCCTGGGCGTCAATGGCCAGGCTCTCCACACCGCATTCCGCATCGCAATACATATCGCCACCCCAAAGAAAATTGCCCGACGCATCCAGCTTGGCAACAAATGCATTCATACAATTGCTGCAGGGGTTGGCTACAGTATACATCGCCGTACCCGGTCCGGGATCAAGATCGATACCACCATTGAACTGCCCCGCGAAATAGACATTGCCGGCATCATCGACCGCAAGCCCTTTCAGGTAGTTCAGCGAATTAAGGCTTACGCCTCCCAACGCTCCGTCAAACTGCTTGGCCCATACATAGCCGCCACTACCGTCCAGTTTCACGATAAACAAGCTGTTATTGTCGGCATTGGTACCGATCTGGGTGCCGGGGCCGGGATCATAATCGATAGTGCTGGTATCATTCAGCCTTCCCGCTACATACACTGCCCCTTTTTTATCGATGGTGATCACGGTTGCCGAGGCGCCATATCCGGTTGTGGTGCGCAGGCTCTTTGCCCATACCAGATTACCCGCTGCATTGATCTTGGTGATATAGATGCTGCTGCGGATCCCGGTGGCAGACAGGTTGACGACGCCCGGTCCCGGGTCAAAATCGACCGTTCCAAAGAACCGGCCTGCAGTATAGACATTGCCCATAGAATCGACGGTAGTAACGTGATCCTTATTGAGCATAGCGTTCATATAGGCGGCGTTGCCGTCGGGATTGTCGATCCCACGGGCCCAGCTGAAATTGACGGCCTGAGCGCGGGCGGGCGCCAGGTCCTGCAGGCTGTAGCACAGCAACCATAAAAGAGACAGGTATAATTTTCTCATGCAGATTAAATTTTTATTGTAAATCTTGCCTGGTTAATGGTGTGGTGGTTTACTCCGGGGGAACGGTGCGTTATTCTTGCCTGCCGGTCGCCCGGCCTCACTTTTTACACTGTTTTACCCGTCTTCATTCCCTGAAGGGAGCAAAACGGGACGGTACTTACAAATCTATATTTGTTCCACATTTTTTATTAATTTACAACTACGTAATTTCATGAGATTACGTAGTTATACTTAGCCGCGACGCAGGATCAACTTATGGGGAAATTGAGGCTCTTATTATTGCTTTTACCGGCGCTGCTCCCGTTCGTAGCCAATGGACAGGAGTTCTTTTCCCGGCTGGGCAACCCGCCCGAAACGCCCTTGGATTATATGGACTCTATTGCCATATACCGCATTCTTGACCGGGGATACAAGTTGCAAAACAGCGATAAGACGCCTGACAGCGCCATGGTCTATTACAAGGCGGCCATGCGTGAAGCCCAGCTGCGGCGACAACCACAGCACCGGGCGCGCATTCTTACCTACATGGCCACCTGGTATATCAAAAAGGCCGACTATCCATCCGCTATCCGTTTCATGAGCCTGTCGGCCGAAGCTTATCTGCAAAAGGGCGAGTATCCCTTCAAGCAGTACTTTTCGCTGTCGGGCATGTATGCCCAGATCGGCGCCTACGACCAGGCGATCGACCTCTACCACAAAGTTGCTGCAAGAACACCCAGGAGCACGGTCGACAGCTATTACTACTATCTTACCTTTACCAATGCGGCAGGAGCCTATTGGGAGAACGGGCAGGCCGATTCCGCAACCAAGCTGTATTATCGAATCCTGTCGGATGTACGCCGGGCCGATACCAATCATGCCGTATTCATAAGAGCCTATACCGGCCTGGCCAATATCCAGATGCGCCTGGAGCAGTGGGACAAGGTCTGGCCGCTTGTAGACAAGGCCATCGCCCTGGCCAAACATCGCGGCGATTCTTCCGAGATCATCAATACGATCGCTAACAAGGGCACTATCTTTTACCAGAAAAAGCAGTACAAAGAAGCCAAAGCGTATCATTACCAGGCCCTGGCTTATGCCTATCGTAAAAACGATTCGCATCTTATTTATGCCAGCGCATTCATTCTGGGCGCCATACTTGCCAAAGAAGGCCGGTTCCCTGAAGCCCAGCGCATGGCCCGTGAAGCCTACAACAAGGCGGCCGGCGTCAACTCCACCACCGAATGGCTCAGCTCCTCGTACCTCATGGGCTGTGTGTATACCCATACCGGTCAATATGCCATAGCCAAACGCTACCTGCTACCGGCAATTGCCTATGCCGAGCGATACAACAACCTCATCAACGCCGGCGACGGCTACGACCACCTGAGCACCATCTACGCCGGCCTGGGGCTATACAAGAAGGCGCTGTACTATAAAGAACGCCAGCTGAAAATACAGGATAGCTTCACGGGCAGCAACAATGCCGGTCGTATTGCTGAAGTGGAAATGAAATTCAAAACAGCAGAAAAAGATAAGCTGATCGCCCAAAAGGAGCTTCAGCTGGCTACGGAACGCAACCGCCTGCGGGAAAAAAACATCTGGATCGGCGGCCTGGCCTCGGGAGGCCTGCTGCTGGCCTTTATCCTGGCAGCCTTGTACAGCCGTAAACAACATAGGGAAAAGCTGCACCGGGTGCTTATCCTCAATATGGAAAAAGACACCGAGATTCTGGCGCTGAAAGCCAAGATGGAAGGCGAAGAAGGTGAGCGGTCGCGACTCGCGCGGGATCTTCACGATGGGGTCGTGGTCAAGTTCTCGGCAGTAAAGATGAACCTGAGCATATTGCCGGAGCGCCATCTCAGCCTCCGGGACTCCGGCGATTTTCACCAGATCATAAGCCGCCTGGACGAGGCCACTACAGAGCTCAGGACCACGGCGCACAACCTGCTGCCCGATACCCTGCTGGAAGGTGGATTGTCGGAAGCTGTCTATTATTTCTGTAAAAACGTACAGCACAGCGGCCTTGATATCGATCTGCAGTATACCGATATTCCCCGCTTTGAGCCGGGATTTGAACTGTCGGTATACCGTATCGTACAGGAGCTGGTACAGAATGTGCTGAAGCATGCTGCGGCCACGCAGGCTATGGTCCAGATGATCTATAATGAGGCCCTGCTCAACATTACCGTCGAAGACAACGGAAAAGGATTTGTTCCCGGAGCCGGCGGCGGGGAAGGCATAGGCCTGCGCAATCTCCGTTCACGTACCGCTTCGCTCAATGGCTATATGGATCTGCGCAGCAATCCCGGCCAGGGTACTTCGGTCTATCTTGAATTCACCATCCATAAAATAACCCAATGATCATGCCCATCACAGTTGCGATTACCGACGATCACCCACTTGCTATAGAAGGCCTGCAAAATATGTTGCTGTCGGCCCCCTCTATACAGGTAAAAGGCACTTACAATTCGGCGGCAGAACTGATGGAAGGCCTTGCCGGCACGCAGCCCGATGTATTGCTGCTCGATATCCTGCTACCCGACCAGAAGGGTACAGAGCTTGTGCCCGTCATACGCAGGCTATATCCTGCAGTAAATATCATTGCCCTTACCAGCCTCGACGCGCCTATGTATGTACGGTCTATGATAAGGCAAGGCTGCAGGGGCTATGTGCTGAAAAATACGGACAAGCTATCGCTGGTATATGCCATTGAACAGGTGTACCAAGGACAAGAGTATATCGAGCCTTCGCTCAAGGAACAAATGTTTTACAATGTATTGCACCAGAAAAAGCATACACCCGGCCGCTCCCCCAACCTCACCAGCCGCGAAAAGGAGATCCTGCAGCTGATCGTGGCCGAGCTGACGAGCCAGCAGATCGCCGATAAGCTGTTCCTGAGCCTGCGCACGGTAGAAACACATCGCTTTAACTTGCATAAGAAATTGGAAGTCAATAACAATGTAGGCCTGGCCAAAGCGGCCATGCTGCTAGGGCTGGCAGAATGATGCGCGGCCGGGAACCTTTAAAAAAATTCTTCTATATGCTTGATTTTCCAAGAATATCCGTACTTTTGCACTCCTTTTTTGAGGCGCGGGTGTGGTGAAATTGGTAGACACGCTAGACTTAGGATCTAGTGCCGCGAGGCTTGGGGGTTCGAGTCCCTCCACCCGCACTAAGATAAAAAGCCCCGCAGAAAGCGGGGTTTTTGTTTTTTCTTGGCAGTGATTTTTTTGATAACTAGTAGCAAGACAACCTTTTAAAAATTATAAACATGGCAACGGTAACTCGTGAATCCATCGGTAACCTCCACGATAAACTGGTGGTAAAAATTACCAAAGAAGATTACCTCCCTTCTTTTGAAAGTGCTTTGAAAAAATATGGCAAAAACGCCAACATTCCCGGCTTCCGTAAAGGCAATGTGCCTAGCGGCATGGTGCGGAAAATGTACGGACAGTCTGTATTCGTGGAAGAAGTGCTGAACAGCGCCAACCGCGAGCTGCAAAACTACCTGTCGGAGCATAAGCCGGAGATCTTTGCACAGCCCGTTGCTATGGAAAACCGGGACCTGAAATTCGACATGAACCAGCCCGATGATTTTCATTTCTTTTTCGAGATCGGCCTTAAGCCCGACTTTGAAGTAACCCCGCTGAACAAAAAAGGCAGCGTGACCCGTTACAAGATCAAAGTAAGCGACAAGCTGGTGGAAGATGAAGCCGATAACATCAGCCGTCGTGCCGGCAAAGTCGAAAATCCCGAATCATTTGAGAAGGATACCGATATCGTATACGCTAGCTATGAAGCCAGCGACGCCGAAGGTAATGTAGCCGAAGACGCCGCAAAAACGGAAGATGTGGTTACCCTGGAGCAGATGCCCAAGCAATTGGCCGAAAAGCTGAAAGGTATCCAGCCCGGCGGTACTATCGTATTCCAACCTGCTGAAGTATGCACTGCAGAAGAGTTGCCCGAATTTATGAAAAGCGCGCTGCATAAGGCCGACGATGCCGAGGCGCCCAACCAATACTACAGGCTTACCCTAACCAAGATCGGTCGCCTGATCCCCCGCGAGATGAACGAAGAATTCTATGCCGAGGCCTTCCCCGGTGCAGAGATCAAAGACGAAGCGGGCTTTAAGGAAAGAATAAAGGAAGAGCTGGAGAAAGAAACCAACCGCATCGCTAACGAGCGCATCCAGAACGAGCTGTTTGAAATGCTGGTACACGAAACCCCGCTCAACCTGCCCGTTGATTTCCTTAAGCTGTGGCTGAAAAGAGGTGGTGAGAAAGAGAAGAGCGACGAAGAAGTGGAAAAAGAATACCCTTCCTTCGACCACCAGTTGCGCTGGACGCTTATCTCCGACAAGCTGATCCGCGACAACGATATCCAGGTATCTTATGAAGAGGTAATGAACGATGTTAAGGCCAAAGTAATGTCTTATTTCGGTCTTAAATCCGAAGAAGATGCCCCCTGGCTGGAGTCTTACATGGAAAAAATGTCGAAAGAGGAAAAGACGATGGACGAGACTTACCGCCGCCTGTTGTTCGACAAGCTGTTTGCCAAACTGGAAGAACAACTGGAAGTGAAGCAGGAAGAAGTAAGCGAGGAAGAATTCTCCAATCTCGCCTCCGCGCACCACCATCATCATTAATCGGCAATACTACAATATACCAGCAAGAGGCTGTCCTATGGGCGGCCTCTTCTTTTTTGCGGGATATGATGTTGTCGCAGAAAGCGGCTATTCGACCAGCCTGGATCTGACCTCTTGCCAGAAATGGTTCCGGTATCACGACGGATCAATTACTACATGTTCCGTCCTCCACAAACGCCCTTTTATCCCCCAAAAAGGCACAGAGTAAATCTTTTTTTTGCCATCGATTTCAAATCGTTATTACTTCGTCAGTATATCTTTTTTAACATCAAAAAAAACAAAAATGGAAGAAGCACAGAATAAGCGGATTAAAATCGAGCTAAAAAAAGCTATTATTGTACAGCTTTCCCCTCGGCATCTAGGTCAACTCAATGGTGGAGGCCCAAAGGGAGAGGATGACATCCTTAAGCTTACCAAAACCTGTAAGGATTGCAAAACAAAGTTTACATGCGGCGTCTGTACCACAGCTTGGCTGACCTGCTCGCCCGAGTAGTAAATCGGATTTCTATGAAAAGGACAAAACTGATTATCGCGCTTTGTTTATTAGCTTTTAGTAAGGTGAGGGCCCAGGATTGCATTTGCGAAGACAATATGGTGGCCCTTATAAAAGACATCGAGTCCAACTATGTCGGCCTTGACGATAAGGTCAAGGCCGACAATCTCGACCTATACAGCAAGTTAAAGAAAGAACTTAAGGCCAAGAGTAAGAAGTCAAAAGACTATAACTGTTATCTGCTCCTGAAACGCTACATACAGTTCTTTGATGATCCGCATATGTCGATAGGCATCTACAAATCCGAGAAAGCTGATGTCGATTTGATAAATAAAATGTTTAAGGACATTAAAGTATTGCCTATAAACGAAGATGAACTAAAAATCTATTTTACATCTGGCAAACTCGATAATGTCGAAGGCATTTGGGAGAATCCATCACTTAAATACCGGGTGGCGATCTTCAAGGACAAAGAAAAGAATGGATCATTTACTGGGGTTACTTTTGGTAGCGACGGTATCTATTGGAAAAACCATCAACTGAAGATGGAAATCACCAAAAAAGAAGGGCTGTATACGGTCGGTTATTTCAGGAATGATCACCTTCCTGAATATAGAAGCCTTAGATTCGAGCTGGGAAATATGATCATTGCAGGCTTCGGAACATGGAAACGAATACTTCCGTCGAACAATGTCTCAGATATCATCAATCAGCCAGTCCGCTTTTCAAGGATTTCGGACAGTACCTGCCTTCTATCGATTAGCAACTTTTTAGTTGGCAATAAGTCGGCGATAGATAGCGTAGTCGGTGCCAACATGGGGACTATCAGTAAGTCAAAATATTTCCTGATCGACCTAAGAAACAACGGTGGAGGGCATACTGTAAGTGCAGACACATTATTGCCAATCATTTCATCTGGTCCGATAAGACGCGATGGTATGTATGTCAAAGCCTCTCCTGATAATATTAAAATGTACGAAAAGGTCATGCTAACTCCGGGCTTTTCGGAAGAGGAAAAAACATACTTCCTGGGATTGATAGAAAAGATGAAAAAAAATGTTGGCAAACTGATCAAAACTTCCGAACCGGATACGATAAGCATTGGAAGTGATTACCCGTATCCTCAAAAAGTAGGGATACTCATCAATGATGGCACTATGAGCGCAGCAGAAATGTTTTTGATATGGGCACGGCAAAGCAATAAAGTTACCATCTTCGGAACTCATTCCCGCGGGGCCTTGGACTATGCAGAAATAGGCGATGTAAGGGAACTACCTTGCCCATACCTAAAATACACTTGTCCGATGGGCACTACAGAGCATAAATTTTATCCTTTTATTGACAACGTAGGCATAAAACCAGACATAGAAATAGGAGAAGAAATAGGTGACTGGCCCAGCTATATGATAGAGTACTATGCATCGCATCAATGAAGATCAATGCAAGACATATAAACTGGAAAATTGCCGGAGTGCATCTGGCCTTTTGGAGCTGTTATGTCACTATGAACCATTTCATCAATATGGTTCAAAATCCGGGAATCGAAATGTTCTTCATCGATTCGATAGGTAAGTATTTTGTTGCGGCTTTTGTCTTCTACATCACTGCCTATTTCATACTACCCACTTTTTGGAGAACAAAGAAATATTTCTTCGCCGGGTTATGCATTGCGTTAATGTGTCCCCTTTCCTTTCTTCTGAAAAAGATTCTTTACTTTAAGCTCTTCATTCATTTTGGCTATCCCGAACTTCCCTACACCAACGCCCAGTTCTTTTTTCTGAATATATGGTGGTGGACGCAGTACACACTGTTCGCCTTCGGATTCTGGTTTGCCAAAGAAAGCCTCAGGAAGGAAAAAAAACTTAGAATAAAGGAACAACAACAGCTTGTTATTGAGAAGGAGAGACTTGCGCTTGAAATTGCCAAGTTAAAAGCACAGATAAACCCACATTTTTTGTTCAATACATTAGGATTCTTTCACAATAGGATGCTAACCAAGGACCCACCACTTGCTGATGGCTTAATCTCTCTAACAGAGATCATGCGATCTTCTATCCGCCAGGCTGACAACGATGGACTTGTTCCGTTGGCCGAGGAAGCAACAAACATCGAAAATCTAATTTCTATCTATAAGCTTCGATATGATAGAACAGTCTTTATATCGTTTGAAAACGTGATCCAAGACAGTCAACTAAAAATTCTTCCCCATATCCTAATTACCTTAGTTGAAAATGCGCTGAAACATGGTGAGCTTCACAATCCTGGTAGCCCGTTGTTGATAACGCTAAAGTTACAGGACGGCAATATGATGTTTACTACTAGAAATAGGAAAAAAATCGGCCCTAAAGAACGATCCTTCGGAATCGGAACAAAGTACATTATATCGCAGCTGAAAGAGATGTATCAGGAAAGATACAAATTAGAAGTAAATGACGACGCAGATACTTACAAGGTAATGCTAAGTATAGAAATCCAGGCCCTCACTGAGGCTTCCTAATTCAACAAGGTATGATAAGGTGCTTTATTACAGACGACGAAGCCTACGCGGTCAATACGCTAAAGACCTATATTGAGCAGACTCCCGGCCTTGGGTGGGTGGGAAGTGCCAACGATGGTTTCAGCGCACTGGATTTCATCAGGAATAATCAAGTAGACCTTCTTTTTTTGGATATACAGATGCCCCATATATCCGGGATCGAAGTACTGAAGTTGGTTGATGTTCCAGTTATCCTTACAACTGCTTATACAGAATATGCTATAGAAGGGTTTGATCACGGCGTTGTCGACTACTTGCTAAAGCCGATAGGCTACTCACGATTTTTAAAGGCCATACAGAAAGCTGCCTTGTGGCTGGAACGAGCTGCGGTAAACAAAGTGGATACTGAAAAAGAATATCTATTCATTAAGGGCGAACACAAGGGCAAGCAGATAAAAATCGAATTTGGCAACATTATCTTCATCGAGAGCGCAAGGAACAATATTATTTTCCATTGTGAGGGCGCAAAGTTTACTGCTAAAATGCCGCTTAAAGAGATTGAAGGCCAGTTACCGAAACAACTCTTTTTGAGAGTTCATAACTCATACATTATTTCCATAAAAAAAGTGGTTGCTATTGAGGGCAATCTCGCTGTGCTAAAACGGCTGAGTAGCGATGGGATACGCATACCAGTCAGCCCCTCTTACCGAGAACAGTTTATACGGACAGTCACTACCTGAATCTTGCTGTATACCGTGCCATCCTCCGAACCTGATTAATTGCATCTCCAATACTTGTTTGTGTCCTAAGAAGTTGTAGTAGCCATCCCTTTCATACTACATTTGATTATTCGGTCGCGACGGATTGCGGTTTTGCCTGGATGATCCAAAGAAAACAAACAGGGACAGGAGGACACACTTATAACCTGGATAAAACGGTGTACGCTGAAACAGCTCCATGGCGGCGAGACAGGGGTCAACATAAAATCCGAAATTGATATGAAATTTGAATCGTTGAAGTCTTCAAAATTTGAAGCATTATCCAACACTGCAATCCAGCATGTTTTTGGTGGCGACGGAGCGACACCGACCAACTCAACATTGGCAGGGAAAGGCTGGTGTGAGACAAAAACAGGGGCTGGCCAAAGACCGGACGGCCAGGCATCCTGGTCATCAGATGTAATATATACGGACGGAAATGGAAATCGCGTTGGCATGGAAACAACGAAATAGTTAATTCTGTAAACGGATTACAGATTAGTGCAGCCGGGATAGTATCCTATCCCGGCCTTTTACTAAAAAACCAAATGCTTATGTTTAGAATGACAGCGCTCATGTTGCTTGGCGCCATTTTTTTTAGTTGCAAAACGTTCGCCAACAAGATTACAGATTATTTTCAATTGGTGAACGAGGCTGAACTATTAATCTGCGATGGGCATGTGAAAAGCGCCATAGAGCATTATGACCGGGCTTTTGAGTTGCAAGTTTCGCCCTTTGGAAAGGATGTGTACAACGCCTGGTTATGCGCCTATATGCTGGACGATACCGCTAGATTTTCCCAATTCAGTATAATATTGATCCGGCGGGGTGCTTTCTTGCATGAATCAACCCATGAAAATATTCTCAACCAGGTTTCAGGCGGCCCTAAAGTAGAAAAGTTTTCCGCCATTTGGCGTAGGTTAAAAGCCGAAACGCCATCGGAAGTGGATACCGTTTATCGGCAGCAACTGGTAAATATATTTGACCGGGACCAGGCTGTGCGGCACTATTTTATTGATAAATACAAAAACCAGTATAACATTGGCGGCAGGGATTCTCTCAATGTCTTCGATTCACTTAACACTATGCATCTAAAGCATTTGATGCAAGAGAAAGGCTTCCCTACCGAAGACAGGGTTGGCTTTGATAATCACTTCCCGGGAAATCCGGCTATTTACGATATTCCCCTCATGCATGACCGCTCATGGACGAACCGCCGGACCATGGATACCCTTTTGTATAACAACATCCTAAAAGGCAACTGTTCTCCACAAGATTATGCGTATTATAAGTGGCAAAGCCTTGGCATATTTAAAGACTCCATTGCGAAATACCAGGTTAATCCTTACACGAACTATGGCGCATACAGATCAGACATTATCGATAATCACATCTACATAGCCCAACTAACCTTCCGGGACACTACCGTTATTGATGCAGCCCGGAAAAGTATCCACCTCGAAACGGTAAAAGAGATGTGTGTCAAAATACAATATCAATTCGAGCATATGTATTTTAAGTTCTGGAATCCAAATGTTTTCATGTATTCAGATGGCCTTCCCGATAATGTTAAAGAAAATATCGAGAAGCATGCTATTTCAAAATCAGCATTAGATGGTTTTAATATTATCAGCAAGCAACGATGTAAGTACGGACTACGTCATTGAGTGGTTCCGACATTACAAGATTCCCTGTATCCGCTTAAATGAAAGGGACACCGGCAATATTCTTGCTTCTGTGGAATTCAGAAATGGCAAACAATTCATAGCGCTTAACATCAAGGGACAACCTATCTCTATGGATGACATAACCGGTGTTTGGTTTAGAAGGAGTACAATAACCTTCACTTCCGCGCTTTCTGCACATAGGAAAAAGGAGGATGCTCTAGCCTGGCAAATAGCGGCATTATTGGATAGGGAGAATAGAGTGCTCACTGAGTTTATTGCTACTAAACTGTCGACGATAAATGCCCTGAATAACCAACTGAACTACAATACAAACAAACTCCTGACTTTAATGTATGCGCAGGAAGTCGGTCTGAAAATTCCGCATACCTTGATCGCAACCGTTAAAGATGATATTCGCAACAAGCTGGGTAATGCAGATTCAGAAATTATTACAAAGCCAATACAGGATATATTCTGGTTGAATTATAGTGGCACTTCCAGAGCGCAATATACCGCTGCGCTCAGCGAATATTCCCAAATACCGGATCGGTTTTACTACTCTCTGTTCCAGGAAAGGATCGAAAAAAAGTATGAACTGCGCATTTTCTTTATAGAAGAGAAATTCTATGCCTGTGCAATATTTTCGAAAGCTACGGAGGGAAGAAATGTATACCAGGATGGCAAAATGGTGCGTATGGTACCGTTTTCAATAAGCAATACCTTAAAGGAACAACTGGTCCGGCTTAGTAGCCTATGTAAGCTAAATTCAGGTAGTGTTGATTTGATGGTAGACAAACAAGGGGATTGTTATTTTTTGGAAATAAACCCTGTGGGTCAATTCGGGTATATTAGTAAAGAATGCAATTATCATCTGGATCAAAAAATTGCTAAATTCTTCCAACATGAACCTGTTCAACAATGAAGAGCTGAAATATCTACCTGTCAATTGCGCACTATTCCCGCTCATTGATGACGGCGATAGCAAAGTACAACCATCCCCTAAATTAATTGACTCCCCATACCATCAAAACGACCAGATGGAGATCGCAGGTAATTTCTACAAGTCCGTTACCCGCATGATTGTGCTCAAACATGAATAAACCTTCACGATATTTAAGACTTTATAGTTGTTGCCACTTTATAAAAGGTGCAAACAGAACATTATTACTGGACAGTCAAAGGCAGCAGTACTTTTTTGTACCAAATGCTATGCAAATATTTATTGATTTTGCGCATGGTCAGGAGCTTTCTAAAGCATTAGGTGCGCTTGAAGAGGAGGATAAAGCAGTTGCAGAAGAGTACATCGATTTTTTATTGACCAATGAACTTGCCTTCTATTGCAGCTCGCTTGAAGAATACAATTCCTTTCCCGCTATAGATACAAGTTGGGATGATGCGGCTTCCATAACCAATGCTGTATTTGAAATTGATGATCCCAATAACATTACTCATATACTAAAAAGCATTAGCGATCTATACATTCCTTGTGTCCAGCTAATCATTCATTTTTCCATTGATAATCTTGAGGTATTCAGTAAACAGATCAAAATGTTTAATGATGTCTCTAATAAAACCTTGCAAATTCTCTTTCGTAATCATGGTGAATTTAGCATCGGCGATCTTTTAGCATTTTCGGCAGCCCATCCCAAAATTGAGCTTATGATTGCCTTCGGCTCCAAAGAGAATTTATGGCAAGAGACAAATAATACTTCAATCATTTTAAGTACTCAAAATGATTATGGTTCTGATTATTGCGGGATAGTACAAGCAGCGTATTTCAATTTCAAATTAAGTCACTACACCGAATCCCTCGCGCACAATACCTGCCTCAACCGCAAGATCAGTATCGATACAAAAGGCAATATCAAGAACTGTCCTTCGATGAAGGAAAGCTTTGGTCACATCAGCAATACTACCTTAGCGGAAGCCATTGAAAAGTCCAGTTTCAAAAACTACTGGAACATTACCAAAGATCAGGTATCTGTATGCCGCGATTGCGAATTCAGGCATATCTGTACCGATTGCAGAGCTTATCTCGACAATCCCGATGATCCATACAGCAAACCCCTGAAATGCGGCTATAATCCCTATACCTGTGAATGGGAGGAGTGGAGCACACACCCGATGAAGCGACAAGCCATCCAACACTATCAACTCAATTTTTTAAACGCCTAACCTCATCTGGCTTTCCATACGGGCGCAGCATTTTTGCGTTATTTTTACGCTGCATTAAAACGGCCATGGAAAGATTGTTGCAGCGTCTTACAGACATGCATTATATAATCACGGGAACCGTCACAATTCCAACAAATCAATAATAATGAAGAAGATACTTGTGTTCTCTTTTGCGGCAATAGGTTGCAGCTCTTGTTGGCTCTTTGAAAAGAATGTGATTTACGTTGAGAATAACTCATCAAGCTCTATCGACAGTTTGATCATCGATGCCAATGGCACTTTGGTAAAGTTCTATAACATACCCGCCGGCAAGAAAGCGGAAAAGACTATAGAACCGCCTTTAAAGAGTAACCGCGATATAACAATGACGCCCGTTTTCTTTATTCAAGGTCAAAAAATCGATGGCACTTTACTTTATAATGACTTAACCGGAACGTATGGGTCGTACAAGCTTACCTTAAGTAAAAAGCTTGAAGTGACTTGGGAAATGGTTAGATAAGATAGCTAAGATACACTGGATGCAGTAAAAATTCTTGCTAAAAAATGGCCATGGCTCAATATAAATCGGAACTCAATTGTCTGTAAAAAAATTTCTGGCACAACCGTCTTACTCCTACCAACCAATAGCCATGCGTTACACTATCGTAATACTATTGCTGGCTTTTACAAGCTGCAACCTGCGTCTATCAAACGCTATCGTTATTCAAAACAATTCCGGCCAATTTATTGACAGCGTGCTTATAAATGCTAATGGCTCTGTGATTAAGTTTTATAAAATCCAATCCGGAGCGATTAGTGAAAGAAAAGTATCACTTGGCGAAATAAAAGGAGGACATGACATACAAATGACACCTCTTATTTACCTGAATCATGATTCAGACTACTTTTACAACGATCTAACTGGTTTTGAAGGGAAATACGAAATGGTGATAGACAAGCAACTGAAGGTGAAATGGCATTGGACATATTGAATCCAAATCAATGTCGTTTAGTTAAGAAACAGGGTATTTGTAGCATTTTAAAATTTCGTCCCGCGAGGGTAATCTCATGAGCTGAGGGAATAGCTTTCTTCTGACCTATACAAATATCCTTTTTCAACGGGAAGAGATCCTTCCCGTCGCAAGCTGCGCAAGCTTCGGATCAGGATGACAGTATGATGTTTACAGTCTGAGCAAGCACAAAATCATAAACATCATACTGTCATCCTGAGGTTTGCGGGCGCCATCAAAGCATCTCAATACCGTTGAGGAAGTTAAGACATTGCCCTAATAGGTGCAGCTGATCAAGGTCGGTTGTTGGCTACCGGCATATCCCTTTCGCGGTCAATACTTCTAAGTGTGGCATTTCACGCTAATTCTTTGCGTCCTCTGCGTACAACTTAGCGTCCTTCGCGGTTAACTACATGCCTTTTTCCTTAAATGTTTAACTGAACGACATTGAGCATCCAAATAATAAAGGCCTGGATAATACCGGACCTGGTAACTCAGCACTATGAAAATTATGCGTATCCCGGTATTACACTTGCACCAGGTGTTATATTTAAACGCTTAACCCCGTCTGGCTTTCCATACGGGTGCAGCATTTTTGCGTTATTTTTACGCTGCATTAAAACGGCCATGGAAAGATTATTGCAGCACCTTACAGATATGCATCATATCGACGAAGCGCTCCGGGATGATCTGCGGAACAGCTTCCGGGAACTAAGGATACCTAAAGGCGAATTCCTCATCAGGGAAGGCCGGATATGCCGCCACCTCTACTTCCTGGAACAGGGATGTCTCAGGGGATTCTATAACCTGGATGGCAGGGAGGTTACCCACTGGTTTGGCTTTGAAAATGATTTCGTTACTTCCTTTCATAGCTTTACTACCCGGGAACCCGCTATTGAAAGCATTCAGCTGCTTGAAGACTGCATCTTGTGGGAGATTCCAAAGAGCAAGCTGGATGAGCTGCTGGCGGCACATCACAAAGCAGAACGCCTGCTGCGCATGGCTTACGAAAAGTACTATATCCGTCTGGAGGAACGGTACGTCAACGCCCAGTTCAAAACGGCTCCGGAGCTGTACGGACGCCTCCTGGAGCGTATGCCGCACATTATCGAGCGGGTGCCGCTGGGCTATATCGCATCGTACCTGGGCATGTCGCAGGAGACCCTGAGCCGGGCCCGCGGCCGGCTTTCACGTTGAGCTCCGTTTTTGACCAATGTCAAAAGATATGCTTTTCGCTGTTGATAGCTTTGTATCTATAAAGAAGTAAATGCTATGCAACAAAAAACCTCCCTGCAGCCCTCTGCCGCTTTTATGGCGGCTTCCTGGGTCGCCCTCCTTGCCGGTATCGTCGCCTTCCTCATCGGTTTATGGAACGCCGATATGCTGCTGAATGAAAAAGGATACTACTTTACGGTGCTCATGTTTGGCCTGTTTTCCGCCATTTCCGTGCAAAAGGCCGTGCGGGACCAGCTGGAAGGCATCCCGGTCACCAATATCTATTATGGCCTGTCCTGGTTCTGCCTTATCTTATGTATCGTATTGCTCACTGTAGGCTTGTGGAATGCCGGGCTGAGCAAGAGCGAAAAAGGCTTCTATGCCATGTCGTTCGTATTAAGCTTGTTCGGCGCCATTGCCGTGCAGAAGAACACCCGGGATATGAAGTCGGCCACAACAAGCGCCCCTCCCGAAAATGATCGTCCTTAACGCCCCTTAACCCTCGTCATCTCATCGAAGCTGCTCCCCACCGGACAGCTTCTTTTTTTTGTAGCGAGCCCTAAATAAATTGGCTTTCCCCTTGTCTTTTCATTTTATTTTGTATCTTAACAGCCTATTTCATCCTAAACCGTCCTTCTTCTATAAGAAAATTTTACAGTGTAATATGAAAAATTGGAAATCCATACTTGTTACCGTTTTCAGCTTTTTTGCCATTGCCAGTATGGTGCTGTTCAACTCCTGCGTAAAAGACCCCTGTAGCGATCTGGCCTGTAAGAATGGCGGTAGCTGCAGCGACGGCTATTGCCAATGTCCTACCGGCTTTGAAGGCGCCGAATGTGAGATCAAAACTGCCAGCCGCTTTATCGGCAAATGGGCCGGCAGCACCCGTTGCAACAATTTCCCCATCATCAGCGATACGGTAGATGTTTCGCTGGTAAGCGAGCCCGACCAGGTATTGCTGAAGCTAGGCGCCGGTAATACAGCTTTGCTG
Organism: Taibaiella koreensis; assembly: GCF_003545715.1. GTDB lineage: Bacteria > Bacteroidota > Bacteroidia > Chitinophagales > Chitinophagaceae > Taibaiella > Taibaiella koreensis. The sequence continues at coordinate 526,403 of NZ_QVNU01000003.1, read as the reverse complement.
GGCTATAAAGGCACTGCAGAAACACCCGAGACCCGCTTCTACACCTACAACGACGATGACGTAGAGATCAATGCTTATATGCGTGTAGACGGCGGCTTGCTGCAGCTATACATGCAAACGCTTAATAAGAAGGTGAGCACCCGCCAGAATTGCTATTTCTCCGGCCTGCGCATCAGCCAATAATTATCGGCAAGACCAATCGGACTATAGAGCAGAGCCGACCGGAAAACCGGTCGGCTCTGTTTACATTTGTAACGAGGCTGCCCATAGAGCGATAAGCGGCCCTGCCATTTTTATCGTAATTTTGCATGCTGGCAAACGGCCAGTTGACGCTTATGAATACTGTGCTATTAAAAGACCTGGGTACGATAGAGTATGGCGAAGCCTGGACCCTGCAGGAGCAATACATGAAAGAGGGTCTCGATATTAAGTCAGCGCGCTTCCGCCAGGAAGCAGCTGCCTTTGCGCAAACGATCCCTCATTACCTGTTCCTGTGCCAGCACCCGCATGTCTATACCCTGGGAAAAAGCGGTATCGAAGAAAACCTGTTGATCAACGACCAGCGGATGAAAGACCTGGACGTACGCTTCTACAAGACCAATCGCGGCGGCGATATCACTTATCACGGACCGGGACAGATGGTCGCCTACCCGGTGCTGGACCTGGAGCAATTCTTTACCGACCTGGGCCGGTACATGCGTACCCTTGAGGAGGCGATCATTCTTACACTGCAGGAATATGGCATCGTATCGGGAAGGTTGCCCGGCTCCACGGGCGTGTGGCTGGAAGCCGACACGTCACAGGCACGCAAAATATGCGCTATGGGTGTGAAAAGCAGCCGCTGGATCACGATACATGGCCTGGCGCTCAATGTCAATACCGATCTGCAATACTTCAATTATATTGTTCCCTGCGGCATTACCGATAAAGGCGTGACCAGCATGGAACGGGAGCTGGGCCGGAAAGTTGATGAAGAAGAGGTAAAAAGGATCTTCGCGCAACAATTTGCCAAAGCATTCGAAGCGGCGCTGGTCCCGGCATCCGGTAGCATGGTCAGCGCTTCTTAAAGCGGGGAGCAGCGCCTACTGCGCCTCCTCAGGCTTTCCGCTGGTGATGAGGATATAGTCGCCCTGGGCAGCATATCGGTTCCAGTCAGGCGCAGCGAAATCCGATGCCGCAAAGCTGCTGATCGTCGTTACTTTCTTTTTATAATTACGCTCGAGCCGCTGCACCAATCCCAGGTGATAATCGCTGTGAAAGCGTCCGTTGAACATCAGCACAACGCCTTTTTTATACTGCTTGAGCGCCTCTGCAATAGACCAGGACATGGTGGCATCCCAAAAGCTCTGCGACTGGAACAGGTGCATGCCGGGCGTCGTATGACCACCCATAGCCTCCAGGAATTTATCGTAATAGGGCCCGGTAACCGTATCAACCGGTAAGGGAGCGATATACTGCTGTTTTACTTCCTTGCTCAAACCCTCGAGGGCGCTCAGTCCGTTACGGGTCACCATATTGGTATAGCGGGAAGGTGCATTGGCCGCAATTACACGCAGGTGCTTTTCTTTGGCAAATTCCACCGCCGGCTTATAATCGGTTTTATAGCTGTCCCAGGCCCTTGCCTCCTTTACAAAATTCTTCTCGCTGATGAGGCCGGCCAGGTACTCGTCGAGGATATACTGAACATCGCGGTGAAACATCTCCATAGCCAGCATTACTGCATTACCCTGCTTTGCGTAAAGCGCCTCCAATACCTTCTTCTCCATCAGGTGCCCGATGGAGTCGTCGTGCTGCTCACCAAATACCAGCACTTCGCCGCTACCGATACCCGCTGCTATGGCTTCGATGGTCGTCTCCTTTTTCAACCGGGCATCGTAGAGCTTATAATCGACGCCGGGCACCTGGGTAACGCCACAGTAAGCTGTCATCAGCAGTATCGGGAGCAAAAGAAAACGCATTATAAAAGGATTTAGGCCGCAAAGGTAGGCCTTAAAAGGGGCTTGGGGGCCGAATGTCAGCAAGTATTTACAAAGAACTGACGATCCCGATATAGGAAACATTACCCAAATTCGTCTTGATAACGGCTGCTGAGCCCGTCGAAGCACCAATTATAGCTACCCTTTACTTTCTCGACAAGCTCAAGGACCGGAGATTGTTTCGTTTCCTGTATCAGGATAGTCCTATACAAAGAAAAGCGCCGTCCTGCGGACGGCGCTCATTATCGTGACTAATGTTCTTCTTCACCGGGTTTCAGCGGTATATTTTGAGGGACGAAGTCGTTACCCTGACCATCATCTTTATAATCGTAAGGCCAGCGGTATACTTCGGGAATATCGCCTTCCCAGTTGCCGTGACCCGGATGTATGGGCGTAGTCCATTCCAGTGTAGTAGAACCCCAGGGATTGGGATTGGTAACCCGGCGTCCCTTAAAGATGCTCATAAAGAAGTTGAACACGAAAAGCAGTTGTGTAAAGAATACGACGATCACCACTACGCTGATAAAGGCGTTGAGATGCCCGAATTGCTTGAACGATTCCCAAGCGCTGTAATCGTAGTAACGACGCGGCATACCGGCAAATCCTTCATAGTGCATGGGCCAGAAGATAAGGTAAGCACCGGCCAGTGTAATGAAGAAGTGGATATAGCCCAGAGTATTGTTCATGAAGCGGCCAAACATCTTGGGGAACCAGTGGTAAATACCGGCAAACATACCGAAGAAGGCGCTCACACCCATTACCAGGTGGAAGTGTGCAATAACGAAGTAAGTATCGTGCAGGTGAATATCCAGTGCCGAGTTACCCAGGAAGATACCGGTAAGACCACCGGAGATGAACAGGGAAACAAAACCCAGCGCAAACATCATAGGTACGGTAAACTTAAGATTACCTCTCCAGATAGTGGTGAGCCAGTTGAATACCTTGATCGCCGACGGGATCGCAATCAATAGCGTCAGCAATACGAAGATACCACCGAGGAAGGGGCTCATACCGGTCACGAACATATGGTGCGCCCATACAACGAAGGCCAGGGCGGTGATACCGGTAAGTGAAATGATCATGGCCAGGTAACCGAAGATAGGCTTACGGCTATGCGTAGACAGTATCTCGGAGGCCATACCCATACCCGGCAGCATCACGATGTACACCTCGGGGTGCCCCAGGAACCAGAATAAGTGCTGGTATAGTACGGCAGAGCCGCCGATGTGGGACAACGCTTTACCACCGATAAAGATCTCGGAAAGATAAAAGCTGGTACCGAAGTGACGATCAAAGATCAGCAGTACAAATCCGGATAACAGTACGGGGAAAGACAGTACACCCAGGACGGCTGTAAAGAACAAGGCCCAGATGGTCAGCGGCAGACGGGTCATCTTCATGCCCTTCGTCCGCATATTGAGGATGGTAGTGATATAGTTGAGACCGGCCAGCAGTTGCGATACTACGAAGAGGGCCATACTGATGAGCCATAGATCCATACCAAGCCCCGAGCCCAATGATGCTTCTTTAAGAGCACTCAATGGCGGATAGGTCGTCCAGCCACCGGCTGCAGGACCCGTTTGTACAAACAGCGAAGCAAACATGATGACACTGGATATAAAGAAGAACCAGTAAGACAGCATGTTCATGAAAGGCGAAGCCATATCACGGGCGCCGATCTGCAATGGTATAAGGAAGTTACTGAAGGTACCACTCAAACCGGCGGTCAATACGAAGAACACCAGAATGGTACCGTGCATGGTTACCAAAGCGTAGTAGAACTCGGGCGTGAGTTTACCGCCTTTGGCCCAATGTCCGAGGAATTTTTCCATGATGGGGAAAGTATCTTCGGGGAAACCCAGCTGCAGACGGAAGAATACGGAGAATAACGCGCCGATCACAGCCCATATGATACCACTGATCAGGTACTGCTTGGCAATCACTTTGTGATCCTGGCTGAAGATCCACTTTTGGATAAAGTGCTGCTCATGGTGTTCATGGCCGTGCGCATGCGCATGTCCGTGTGAATCCAGGTGAGCGTGCGCTGCGTGCGCTTGTCCGGTTGTTGCTTCGTGACTCATTGTATTTTATATTTCCGGCCCTTTGATCAAGGGGCAATCAATTTGTAAAAGAAAAGCGGGTACTACTCCATTGTGGAAACACCTGCAAAATTAGGGCTTCCTGCCGGTTTACCGGTCTTTTAATTGTGCGCTGTCGTGCCGTCGGCAGCTTTATGGGCTGTCGAATCAGTTGCCGGTGCAGTAGGCGCAGCGCCTTCAGCAGGTACAGCCGTTTCGGGTGTAGCAGCCTTTTGAACGTTAGCATAATAAGCCGGCTGTTTTGCCATCCACTCTTTAAATTCCTGTCCTGTCTGCACGATCACGGTACCCCTCATAGAATAGTGACCTTTGCCACACATCTGGTCGCAGGATATTTCATATACAAAGTTCGGATTGTGCGTCTTCGCCTTCATCTCATCGGTCGTGAACTTAGGCGTAAACCACATCGTGGTGGTAATACCGGGTACCGCATCCATTTTCATACGGAAGTGAGGAAGACCCACGTCATGGATCACATCGCGGCTATTGATCACCAGGTGAACCGGCAAGTCCTTAATGATATGCATTTCACCATTTTCCACAATGATGTCGTCTTTTGCAGCAGGATCGTTCCAATCCAGACCCATTACATTGTTCGCGTCGTTCATCAGGCGGAAGTCCGTCTTACCCAGCACGCCATCGGCGCCGGGGTAGCGGATCAGCCAGTTAAACTGCTTACCCATTACCTGTACTACCATAGCGTTGTCGGGTGCTTTGTCGGTAATGGTAAACCAGTTTTTCAGACCAATAACCACCAGAACAACCAGGGCAAGCGCCGGAACAGTAGTCCACAGTACTTCAAGGCGGTTGTTGTGCGAGTAGAAGAAAGCTTTACGGTTTTCTGTAGACTGGTAACGGTAGATAAAATAAAACAGGAGGAGCTGTGTTACAAAGAATACGAAGCCTGTCAGGACCAGGGTCACGATCAGCATGGTATCATAATGATCGCCCTGAACAGAAGCGGATTCCGGCAGCATTTTGTCGATCAGGGATTCGTGGCATTTAAAAATGCCGATCATACCCAGGACAAAAAAGGCAACCATCAACCAGGCCATAAGGCGGTTGGTCTGTGACTTTACCTTCTCTTCTCCACGAAGAATGGTTGCTAATTCGCTGGCTTTTGCAATCTGATAAATGACGATAAAAACCAGAACAACTAAGGCGGTAACAATTAATCCCGACATTGCTTATTTATTTTATATACTCCGGCCTTTGGAAAAGGCAGTTTTTTGTTTAAATGTTTTCTTTCCATAGGTTACCGGCAAAGCCGGCAACAGCTAGCTGACGTGGATCAGGGTCTCTTTCAGGAACGGGTTATTTACCAGCACCAGACCTGTCTTGGCCAGGGTCCTTGAAACCACCAGGATCATCAGGCCTATAAAGCCGCAGGCAATACCCAGCTCGTACCAGTTCAGGTGCCAGTGCTGCTGCAGGGGCCCGGGCATGGTCATCACATAAAAGTCAATCCAGTGTCCGAAAATGATCGTCATCGCCATAAACACAACCGTGAAATAATTACGCTTGCTCGGGCGGGTCATCAGGATCAGGATAGGTAATACAAAGTTCAGAATCAGATTGGCCCAGAAGAAGAAGGCATAAGGTCCCTGCATACGGATCTTGAAATAAGTCGTTTCTTCAGGGATATTGGCATACCAGATGAGCATGAACTGTGCAAACCACAGGTAAGTCCAGAAAATGCTGAAGGCGAACATGAATTTACCCAGATCGTGCATGTGCTCTTTGTTCACAAACTCCAGGTTGCCACGATTCTTCAGGTATACGGTCCACAGCAGGATCAATGCCATACCGCTTACGAAGGAGCTTGCAAATACATACCAGCTGAACAAAGTGGAATACCAGTGGGCATCAATGCTCATGATCCAGAACCAGGGTGTAGTGCTCATCATCGTGAGGGCATACACAAACAGGAAGGCGCCGCTCATAGCAACCATTTTCCAATAGATCTTGGTGCTGTTACGGGGTGCTATATCTTCAGCGAGGGACATCGCGCGGAATTTGATACCAAACCAGCTCCACAGACCTATAGTCACGATAGAGAAACCGGCGAACATACCTTTATTAAGGAAGGTTGCTTTTCCTTCCAGCACCTTATCCCCGTGAGGGTGTACCCAATGATACACAGGATTGTGCTCGCCGATACCAAATACGATCGAGAACAACACCACAAGGGCGACAAGGCCGAAGACCCATACATTGGCGCCTATCGCTTCCGGAACACGGCGATAGGCCACGATCCATCCACCTTGTGCCAGGCCGGCAGCGGCTTGTATAAAGATGGACGCTGAGCTGATGAACAGGAAGAACACACTGTTTTGCAACAGTACGGTCCAAAAGCGCGCCTGCTCATACTCGTTGCCGCTGAGCAGACCAGCAAAACCACCGACCAGTGCTGCTACACCGATAAGCAGCAATACAATGCCGGTAGTCTTTAATCGGGATGGTACTTCAAAACGATCCGTAATCATAATTGTAATCCTTAAAGGAGCATTTTATTATTTGATGTAATAATGCCGTTTTCGGGCGGCGAGGTACTCGGTACCGTACTTATTTCTTATTGTTAACCGTGTCTTTAACACCTCCGGCTACTAAACTTACCGGAGCAGCAGCTGCTGCTGTATCCTTGCTGTTGAGTGCCATGGTAAAAGGGGCGCCACCATTCTCAGACTGTATCTTCTTAATGTAGGCAATCACCATCCAACGCTGATGTACGTCCAGCTGAGCGGCATAGGAGCCCATCATATTTTTTCCGTACATAATCGCGTGGTACATTTTGCCTGCAGGCATCACCAGGTAAGCCGCACCCGACTTCAGATTGGCCGGCATAGAGGCAAACTTGCCGCTGGCATACAAGGGACCATTACCGTCGAGATCGGTACCATGACAAATGCCGCAATAGATATTGAAGAGGCGCTTTCCTTCCTCCATTTCCTTATCGGAAAATTTGTAAGGAGATTGTAAGGCATTATAGGCATTGGTATCCACTTCAGTAAGGTGATCGGGTAAGGCATGCCCACGGGCAATAGTGCCTGTCACCGGCGCCTGGCTGGTAAGCCCGTTATGCGTTACGGGGTTGGCGGTGTAAGCATCGTAAGCCCTGGAATAGGTCATATCCGGAGCATAGGTCTTACCCGGGTTACGGCGGATATTACCACTGTTACAGGCTGCGAACAGCGCCGCACCAGCTACCATTAATGTTACTAAATATTTTTTCTTCATGTTTATGATTCAATAATAGGCTGCGCCCATCAGCAAATTTTACTATGCAAGTTGTTTTTGGTTCTGATACGCTTCTTCCTTGTGCCACCAGCCGTACCACCAGCCTTCTTCGGCTATCTGTACGTCGGTTTCCACAGCGCCGGTCGTCTTCAGAAAATCAACGATCTCTCCTTCTGAAGCGGGATCGGTGATCTCCATCACGATCACAAACAGATCGTCGGACTGACGGGGATGGAATACGTGCTTCTTCACACCCGGCATGATCTGGTTGAGGTAACAATAAGTAAGCACCATACCTACTGCTGCAAACATTACCGTCAACTCAAAAGTGATCGGAATGAATGCGGGCAATGCGAAGAAGGGCTTGCCACCGTAGTTGATCGACCAGTCTTTGGTAAAGATCCAGCTCATAAAGCCCAGGGCCGTAGCGGTGCCGGTAATACCATAGCAGAAACCGGCGATGTGCAGGTCTGTTTCTTTTTGTCCCAGCGCTACATCCAGCCCGTGCACCGGAAAGGGAGTATAAACATCGTGCAGTTTGTAACCGCTGTTGCGTACTTTATCTACTGCGGGAAACAGAACCGCTTCGTCGTCGTAACAAGCTACTGCAAATTTTTTAACAGCCATTTTTTATCAATTCAAAAGTCAGAAAGCAAAAGTCAAAAAAACAAGTTGTTTCAACTTTTTAATTTTAATTTCTTGATTAATGTGCGTGCTCCGCTACGTGAATAAATTCTTCAACGGTCTTTTCATCCAGGGCCTGCATTTCGCGCTTGTAATTGTCGCCTGAAGTCTTCAGGGTAAATTTGATCTCCGCAATAGCCACTACAGGGAAATATTTGGCAAACAGGAAGAAGCAGGTAAAGAACAATCCGAAAGTACCGATATAGAAGCCCATCTCTGTCCAGGTAGGGCTATAGTAAGTCCAGCTGGAAGGCAGGTAATCACGATAAAGAGAAGTTACGATGATCACGAAACGTTCGAACCACATACCGATATTTACCACGATAGACAGGATGAACGTAAACACGATGTTACGACGCAGCTTCTTGAACCAGAAGAACTGAGGCGATACCACGTTACAAGACATCATCGCCCAATAGCTCCACCAGTAGGGTCCGAGTACACGCCATTTGAAGGCTTGTTGCTCGTAAACCACCTGGCTGTACCAGGCCATAAACAATTCTGTAAGATAAGCGACACCTACAATAGATCCGGTAAGTACAATTACCTTATTCATGGCCTCGATGTGACCAATGGTAATATAGTCTTCGAGGCGGAAGATCTTACGCACCAGCACCAGCAGGGTATTTACCATTGCAAAGCCGGAGAATACCGCACCCGCAACGAAGTAAGGCGGGAAGATGGTCGCATGCCAGCCCGGAATAACCGAGGTGGCAAAGTCAAAAGATACGATTGTGTGTACTGAAAGTACCAGGGGTGTAGACAAGCCGGCGAGCACCAGGGAAAGGGCCTCGAAGCGCTGCCAGTTCTTGGCGGTACCGGTCCAGCCAAAGGAAGCAACGCCGTAAAGTCTTTTACGCAGCTTGGTCTTGGCCCTGTCGCGGATAGTAGCAAAGTCGGGCACCAGGCCTGAATACCAGAACAACAGGGAAACGGTAAAGTAAGTAGAGATTGCAAATACGTCCCAAAGCAGGGCAGAGTTAAAGTTGGGCCACAAGGCACCGCGGGAGTTGGGCAAAGGCAGTACATAGAAAGCGTTCCATACACGCCCCATGTGGAAGATGGGAAACTGGCCCGCACACATTACCGCAAAGATGGTCATCGCTTCCGCAGCACGGTTTACCCCGGTACGCCATCCCTGGCGGAACAGCAGGAGGATCGCCGAGATAAGGGTACCGGCGTGACCAATACCTACCCACCATACGAAGTTGGTGATATCCCAACCCCAGCCTACCGTACGGTTAATGCCCCAGGTACCGATACCCCAGTAAACTTCCCAGGTTACGGAAAAAGCACCAAAGCCCAGCAGCAGCAATGAGAAGATGAATCCCATATACCAAAGTCTTGTAGGCTTCTGTTCTATCGGGCGGCAGATATCCTCAGTTACCTGAGCGTATGTCTTATTGCCGTTAATCAAGGGCTCCCGAACAAACGATTCGTATTTAAGATGCATAACGTGTAATTATTGGATGGCAGATTTGTAAGCTACAAAAACAGATCCAAGTTTTTATTCTGAATGATAATGACTGTTAAACCCTGAAAATTAAATATGCTGTTTGTACATTTCGTCAGTTTCGCCACCGGCCACGATCGCATTGGTATTACGGATCTTGGAGAGATAGTTTACATTGGGCAGCACGTGCAGCTGCTCCAGCATGTAGAACACACGCTCCTTGTTGTCTTCGTACCGTACTTTATAGATCTCGCTTTCTTTATCGTTTACATTACCAAAAGTGATGCAGTTAGAGGCGCAGGCCACCTGACAGGCAGTCTTGGCGGCGCCATCCTTCATCGGATGACCTTCTTTCTTGGCAACCAGCTTAGCATCCTGCAGGCGTTGTACGCAGAAAGAACATTTCTCCATTACACCACGGCTACGAACGGTTACATCGGGGTTCAGCACCATACGGGTAAGGTCGTCGTTGATATCGTCACGCTGACCATCTTCGTAAAGGTTGTCGGCAAAGCTGTCGGCTCCGTTAAAGTCGAACCAGTTGAAACGACGTACTTTATAAGGGCAGTTATTGGCGCAATATTTCGTACCGATACAACGGTTATAGGCCATTTGGTTCAGACCCTCGCTACTGTGGTTGGTCGCCGATACGGGACATACATTCTCACAAGGCGCATTATCGCAGTGTTGGCACATAACAGGCTGGAATACCGCCTGGATGCTGTCCGGATCGGCTGGGTTACCGCTAAAGTAACGGTCGATACGGAGCCAGCTCATCTCCTGCGACTTCAGCACTTCGTGCTTACCTACTACAGATATGTTATTTTCTGCCTGGCAAGCCACAACGCAGGCAGCGCAACCGGTACAGGTATTCAGGTCAATCGACATACCCCATTTGATACCGGGTTTCTCGTGCACGGGATACATGGTACCATTCTTCTCAAACGCTTTCTCATCCAGGTCTCCGTTGGGATCTTCGGGATGATGACCTTCCCAATGCAGATGGGTATAGTGTTCCAACTCTTTCTTACGCTCCTCGATCAGCTCGCGGGGATTCTCTTTGAAGCTGGCCAGGGTATATTCGCGCAGGATAGGACGATCTTCATAGCTATGGTGCGTCTGTGTGATTGCTATAGGATATAAATCGCTTGTCTTCTCGATGGCAGCTTCGTTGGCATAGTCAAAAGTCTGACCATTAAAGGTTACCAGCGGATAAGTATTTTTACCGTTTACTGAAGCACGGCCTACTTTGATATCGCGTCCGTAACCCACAGCCACAGCAATCACGTCGTTGTGCATACCAGGCACGACTACTATAGGTAAGGCAACCTCTTTGTTACCTACTTTTACCTTTACGATGCGCTTTTCCCGCACTACCTGGTTGATACCGGTCAGCTCTGCGTCAAACTGCTCTTTAGCTGTTTTGGGCGACATACAAACGAAGTTGTCCCAGGTAGCTTTAGTAACGGGATCGGGCATTTCCTGCAGCCAGGGGTTGTTGCTCCAGGCGCCGCCATAACCCAATCCAAGCGATTCGTAAACGATCACTTCGTACTTGCCGCCTTTTTTGGCAGAAGCTTTAGCGATCGCGTCCTCAACATTGCCGCTGAAGGAAGCACCGCCGATCGCCGGAGTAGCAGGCTCTGCAACACCATCCTGCAGTGCTTTATCAAAATTGGCCTGGCCGCCCAGCTTGGACACCCAGAACTGATTGTATATATCGTGGTACGCTTCGCTTGCACCGGACCATTTCAGCAAGCTATCCTGGAAGGCACGCGTCTTGAACAGGGGTGCAATCGTAGGCTGGATAAAGCTGTAGTAGCCCACCCGCGGCTCTGCATCACCCCAGCTTTCCAGCCAATGATGATCGGGGACCGCATAAGTACAAAGCTGTGTGGTCTCATCCATCCTGTCGTTGAACGAAACGGAGGCCTTCGCTTTAGGCAGTGCTTTTTTGAATTTTTCGCTATCGAAGTAATCGTAAGCAGGGTTTACGCCGTGGAACAGTACTGTACCTACTTGTCCGGCATCCAGGGCATTCACAAAGCTCACCATATCGCCATCAATACCTTGCTTGGCATTAGTAGTAGCGCTCCAGTCGATAGTGGTGCCGTTGGCGCCTATTGCGCTGTTGATCGCATTCACGATCACCTGCACATTCACATCGTTGCTGCCGCAGACTACGAGACCGTTGCCTTTCTTCAGATCGGCAGCGGCTGCTTTAACCAGCTTGTCTACATTGGCAGAACCCGTGCTGACAGCTGCGCCGCCGGTAATTGCCCGGTAAAGCGCTGCGGCAACTTTACCATATTCAGAAGGCTTGCAGGTAGCGCGCTCATCGGCATTGGCGCCGGTAAGGCTCATCATCCCTTCCACCTGGTAGTGCTTGCTCATTACCGCGTTCTTCGCGTCTTTGCCCAGCACTTTACGGGTAGTGGTGAAGGCGGCAGAGTATTCAACTGCGCTCAGCCAGCTGCCGAGGAAGTCGGCGCCGATGCTGAATACTGTCTGTACTTTGTCAAAATGATAGCCGGGCAGCGCACGCTTGCCATAGCTCATTTCATTGGCCAGCAGCATGCCGGAATAAGATACCGGATCGTACTGGATATGTTTGGCTCCCGGGTATTTGGCCAGGAAGCGGTTGATCACATCTTTGGTAGTGGGGCTCACAATAGAACCGGTAACCAGATAATGGGCGCCACCGGAAGAAAGGGCTTGCGCAATAGGCGTATCCACTTTCTCAAAGGTATCTACCGACTTGCCGGAAACATATGGCTGGCGGAGACGGGCTTTATCGTACAGGCTCAAAGTAGCCGCAATTACCCGGGCATTGATACCGCCCTTGGTAACGGTAGAGAGTGTGTTGGGCTCGATCATGATCGGGCGGCCGTCACGGGTCTTTACAATTACGGAAACAGATTCACCGTTATCTACAAATGTGGAAGCGTAGTAGTTGGGTACACTGGGCGTCAGCAGCTCTGCATCGGGTCTTATCGCATAAGGAATGGCCTTGCGCACGGGCATCTCACAGCTTGCCGCTACCGTAGCAGCAAGGGTACTGAAACCCAGGAATTTCAGGAAGTCCCTCCTGGGGGTAGTCGCATCCAGCAGTTTGTCGCTCAAGCCTAAAACGGGCAGATCATTCTGAAATTCGTTTTCGATGATCTGCTGATGCTCCGGAGTTTGCTCCAGTTCTTCTAAACCCTTCCAGTATTGTTTTTGACTCATAAGTCTGATGTGAATAATATGATATGTGGAGATGTGAAAGCGATTTGTTCACATGCCTCACCTTAATGCTTGTTTACAATCGTACTCGGCAATCTTCAACAGGAGATTAGTAGTGACATTTCTGACACTCGGTTCCACCCAGCTCAGCCTCGGTTACTTTCTCACGCTTGCCGGATTTGATCTCATCATGGTATTTCTGGAATATGCTGTAGTAATCGTTCTCTTTGAACTGTACGGCGGTCTGGCGGTGACAGTTGATACACCAGCCCATAGATAGATCCGAAGCCTGGTGTACTTCATCCATTTCCTGGATCGCTCCGTGGCAGCTCTGGCACTGTACTTTACCTACGGCTACGTGCTGGCTATGGTTGAAGTAAACGTGATCGGGCAGGTTGTGGATCTTGATCCACTCGATCGGCGTGGCTTTGATATTGCCGGCAGCATCGCGGATATATTGCTTCTTCTCAGCATCCCAACCGGCCGCCTTATACAGCTTGTGGATCTCTTCGGTGCCATTCACCTCTTTGCCTTCGTAAGTAACCAGCTTCTCTTCTCCAGTGTACTCAGATATCTGCTTGTGACAGTTCATACATACGTTGGTCGAAGGGATCATTGCCTGGCGGCTCTTCTCGGCGCCTGCATGGCAATACAGACAGTTGATCTGGTTAACGCCGGCGTGCACTTTATGCGAGTAAAAGATCGGTTGCTTCGGCATGTAGTTCTGTTGACGGCCGGTATTCACCGCGCCATTTACGATCCAGTAGCCGGCAAGGCACATAAGGATAATGCTGACAATGGCTATGGTTACTTTGCTGCGGAACAGCGGTGTCTCATTTTTGGTAGGCAGGCCTTGCTTATCGTTGGCTACTTTATTCAGCGTCTTGTTTACACGGGTCAGGATGAAGATCAGCAGCGCCAGGCCAAGCGTAATGATCGTATACAGCCAAGTATTGTCTTTTTCTTCACCACCGCCACCACCGCCGGTAGGCGTGGTTTCAGGCTTCTTATCAGGAACGCTGTTTACATAGGTTACGATCGCGTCGATCTCCTGTGTGGTCAGGTTGGGGAAGGCGGTCATCGCCGTCTTGTTCCACTTATTGTAAAGATCATTAGCGTATTTGTCGCCGCTGGCGATCACTTTAGCAGAACCGTGTACCCAGTTGTGCAACCAGTCTTTGCTCGGCACACGCTTATCCACACCCTTCAGAGCCGGACCAGTCGCGTCTTTGATGGGGTTGTGACAGCTGGCGCAATTGGCCTGGAACAGGGCTTTACCGTCCTGGGCAGATGCGGAACCAACAGAAATAAGAGTGAAAATGAGGGCAAGAGCACAGAAAGTTACCTGCCTGAAAAATGATTTTGACCTGAAATATAGAGACACGTGTAAACTATTTTTTTATTTTACGATCCTTTTTAGGCTAATGTGGGGGCAAAAGTACAACACGAACGTCAAAGTTTCTACACATTCGTTAAAAAAAATTTTTCAGTACTGGCGCGGGTTTCAGCGTTTTTAATTGTCATTTTGAATATGTGTTTGTCACGATTCTGTCATCAAAACGTCGCCTCATTGTCATTTTAGCGTCTCCAAACTGTCATTTTTTTCCGCCGCCGAAGACAGGGACCCAAAAAGCAGCTTTACCGGGGTTTCACCGAAAAATAACAGCAGTTCACCGTTTGTTCCGTTACCCGGAAACGGTCGTCGGCACGCCGGCCCACCACCCAAACGATCTTCTTGTTGCTTTCCAGCACCCATACCTTTTCTTTTTCATGTAAAGGCACCTTTTGTTCGATCAGGTAACGGCTTACTTTTTTCTTTTTGCGCAGCTTGCCCAGGGGGTAAAAGTAATCGCCAGTCTTCCAGGGTCGCAGCACAAGCGGGAAATGCAGCATTCCGGCATCCACGCATAGTTGCTCCGGTTCCAGCTTGCGGATGGCGGCCATCTCTTCCTCACCCCCAAAAGTATTGGTACGGACGGTAAGGGTATAGCCGGGGGCATCGACGCTCGCCTCCCCTGCTTCTATTAATATATGTGTGCTTGCTTCGGCCTGCTGCGCCGTAATGATGAGAAAATTGCGGTTGCGGATAATACGGTAGTCGGGAGCAGCCACATAACGGCCGCTCTCCGCATCGAGCAGGTGCAGGATATCGGTCAGTTGCGCAGCATGAAAACCGAAAGACTTAACCAGCTCCCACAATATGGTCGCCAGTGGCTGCACCTGCCGCAGCTTTAGCACGGGCAGGTACCAATCCTGGCCACGCTGCCCGATCAGCTTCTTCCGGTAGCGTTCAATGGATTCCTGGTACAGCAACTCGGCCTCACGCAAACGGAGCGTATTGCCTGCCAGCTGATCAACAGCCCGGGGAAATATCTTTTCAATTGCAGGCAACAGGTGCTGCCTTACCGCATTGCGGGTATAATCATCTTTACTGTTACTGCTGTCTTCGCGCCAGACCAGCTCTTGCTCCCGGGCGTACTGCTCCAGCTCGGCGCGGGTAAAGGCCAGCAGCGGACGGATAATCTTGCCCTGCTGCGGCAAAATACCATGCAAACCAGTAATCCCGGTTCCCCTGAAAAAATTGATCAGCAGGGTCTCCACCGAATCCTGCCGGTGATGGGCCGTAGCCACCAGGTCGAAGCCCAGCTCTTGCCGGAGGGTTTCAAACCATCCGTACCGCAACTCACGGGCCAGCTCCTGCAGGTTGCCCCCCTGCGCTTCCAGCAAAGCTGGCGTATCGAACTGCTGTACATAAACAGGAATAGCCATTGCAGCTGCCCAGGACCGTACCAACGCTTCATCTGCATCCGATTCGACGCCCCTAAGGCCAAAGTTACAATGCGCTATAGCCATTGCTATCCCCGATTGCTGCAGGAGCAGGGCCAGGGTCATGCTGTCCAGGCCACCGCTTACCGCTACCAGGATCTTTTTATGTTGCCACTGTTGCCCGGCAACGATGTTCTGCAGGCGCTTAAGGATCATAAATAAAAAAGCCGGACCTTCCGGCCCGGCAAATTTAGAATGGTTCTGCGGATAACCGCGTTTTATTTTAAGCACTACCGCAGCAGTATAATATCGCCCTTTTTCTCATAGTTGTTACCATCGGTGCAGGAATACTTGATATAGTACATATAGGTATCCAGCGCTGCAGGCTGTCCGTTGCTATAAGTGCCATCCCAGCCCTTTTCGATATTCGTGTTGTCATATACCAGCTTACCCAGGCGGTTGAATACTTTCATCGTGACGATTACCTGTCCCAATTGGAGCGTAGGATTGAAATAGTCGTTTACGCCATCCATATTGGGTGAAAATGCTGTAGGCATAAATACTTCGCAGCAGGGCCGGGTATTCATCATCATCGTATCCGAATCCTGGCAGCCGTATTTATTATATACGGTAAGTGTTACCGGTCCGCTATACGCAATCGTGCCCTTTACTGTACGGGCTTCCGCTTCACCAAACAGGCGGAAGAATTTTTCGGGGGCCCAGCGGTAGATATAGCGATCGCCTTCCTGCGCTTCCAGCGTGACCGTATCGCCCATACAGATATTGTTCTCACTCACGGATGTGATACGCGCTTCCGCCGCGGGATACAGCTCCAGTTTGATCCGTTTGGAAGTATCGCGACAGCCTCTATCTGTAACGGCAATTACCTTGTATATGCCGGCATTGCTGGCCGCATAGGCGGGTCCTGTTTCGCCGGCAATGGCTTCATCGTCTTTCAGCCATTGATAGGTCGTACTGCTTTCGGGCAGGGCCAGGGAGAGCAGGGTCTTGTTGCCCGGGCAGATGCCCGCTGCATTCCCGCCATTCAGTAGCATATTGGGCAGGGGATTCACTTTAAGGTTCAGCACCTTTACACTGTCGCATCCATATACCGATTTAAACGTCGTATCATAAATGCCGGTCTTGTAATAGAGATTGCCAAAGAACTCGTAAGTCTCCCCATTACAGATCTGGATCGTATCGGTGCTGCCCGAAGTGTAAGCCTCATGTATCGTAATGGTATAGGCAATGGTCTGGGTTACCCTTACCGGACAACCATCATCTCTAAGGGTAACAAAGAAAATATAATCGCCGGGAGCGTAACCACCAATATCCCAGCTGAAGTGCATTACAGGATTAGGCGTTCCGTTGCTGGTTACCGGCGCGGTCGCTCCTTCGGGCAGGTTGGTTGCAAAGATGTTGATATTGTCGCCGTCGGGATCGTTGCCCTGCAGGTCAAAAGCCACATTGCCGTTGATCCCCTGGCATACATTGATCCTGGTGGGATCGGCGGGGTCAACATTGCCATTGTTGATATTGGTCACCGGCCCTTGCGGACCCTGGTTGGGACAGTTGTCCAATATAATAAAGGTCATTTCGCGCATGCTGGTGCCTACCAGCTTGCCTTCGCGGTATTCGCTTACCTGCTGTACCACGCAGGCATTGACCAAAGCATTGGGTGTAAAGGAAGTTTGGCCCGTAACGGAGCTGAAGCTGAACGAGCCCGGCGCGGCAGCAATGGGAGCGGTACCCATCAGCGGCGCTACATAGTTACAGTTCGTATAAGTACCATTGGCCATTACCGGTGTATTCAGCGCGGGGATCAGGGCAAAAGAAAGTGAATCGCCGTCATTGTCAATCGCCGCCAGGTTAAATGTGGTAGGCTGGTTGATACAGAAAAAGGGCGTAGGATCGGATGTAAACGAGGGTGAATTGTTTTTACCGGTAGTGTCGTAAGGAGGGAAAACCGGTACATAGTTGCCGGCATCGTCCTGGTAATAGCCTACCGGATCGGGAATAATGGGGATTGTATTATTGAGCGTAGCATAGATGCACATCGTACCAGTGCCGGAAAGATTATTGATGAGCCCGCTGCGCCCTGCAGTGTTGTTGAAATGATCGCCTTCAAAATTAAAACGCCAGTTGGAAGAGGTATCGGGAAGCGTAACCGTGCCTTCAAAAGTAAATTTCATAACACCGGGATAATCTCCCTTGGGCACAGAACATTGGGTATTGTTGGCTTCGTCGGGGCACACGGGTGTAATTTCCTCCTGGTAGTTCACCGCTACCGGATCGAGAAATATAGCCCCCCCGGGACCTGAGCCCAACGATTGGTGTACGCCGTTCTTATAGATCTCGATCACTACCCTGGGCGTGGCCGGTGGCACCAGCGTGCTGAACGACCCGGATGAGGCCAGGCTGCAATCGGCAAAGAAAACAAAAGTTAGTTTATAGGTTTGCGCACTGCCCGACGCCGATACGAATTGGTAGCGAAGCTCGGAACCCAATATGTGGTTAGCGTGGGAAAGGCCTGCATGCCACAGCAGAAAAAAGAGGAGCAGAAAAGAGGAATAGTAGCGCTTTTTCATAGTTCTTTTATTAAAATGACCATCGGTGCAGATGGGGTGTTTGGATAGATATGTAATTTAATCCGGTGCAGGTAGCAACCCGTCCGGTTATTAATGGATCAGGGCAAACCTGCCGCTGGCATATTGCCGGCCATCGTAGATCTCAAGAAGATATAGTCCTTCATTGAGGCCGGCGGCGGCGAGATCAACCGATAGTTGCTGGCTGCCGGCCGCGCCGGCGCGTTGCTGAAGGTGCAGCGCCACGTGTCCTGTTATGCTTCTGATGGTAATGTCTAGAGGGGCGAAAGCCTGGGCAGTGTTAAAGTTGAAGCTGATCTTATCGCTGGCCGGATTGGGGAATAGCGTCAGGGGAAGCCTTTCGCCCCGGCGCAGCAGCTCCCCGATCGATACCGGATCACAACCCCATACGATCTTTTTAACCGCCCAGTTATTGTCCGTGTTATTATCATCATTCTGCAGGTCATCGGGGCCATCGCCGGCTCCCAGCACATGCACAAAAAAACCGTAGGCGGTATCGGCGGTATAAGGCGGCGCAAGGTATTTGATCGTGCCATTCTGATAGGCAGTCCAGTCGAGCAATATACCGATATCGTTGACCGGGCGGTCGCTCTCCCTGTTCAGGTAATCCGGCGCTTCCACATTTTCCTGTATCAGCAGCTTTTGTATCCAGTAGCTGCCGGGACCGGTCCCCAGGCTATCCTGTTCATGTGGCGTAAGAAAACGGCTCATCGAGTTCAGATACCAGATTTCGGTATTCTCGTACACCGTGGCCGGACCGTAGGAGCCCATGCTCCATACTCCTTTGGGCCCCCGGTCGGTAGTCGTATCACCGAATATTTTGCCCGGGCAAAGATTGGGGTGGGCATCCATATCGATCTCGGCGAAGAGATCAATATTTTGCGCCTGCGCAGCCTGGATTATGGTAAGGAACAATAAAGAAAAACAAGAGGCATAATGTCGAATTCTATTCATCGGCAATTAAATTGGGACAGTTTTGTAATTGTTTGGTTCTGGCGAATATACCCATTCTACCTCAAAAAAGACACCCGTTTATCAAATTAGGAAAGGATAATTTGTATATAATTTTCACTTTAATCTATATTAATTTATGAATGACAGAGGGCTTTCCGTATGGAAAGCCCTCTGTCATTCTGATATAAATAATTGCTTTAACGGAGCACTGTTACCGACTCTTTCTTCTCGTAAAGTTTGCCATCGGCACAGGTGTACTTCATCAGGTACATATAAACTTCTGCTGCAGCATCGCTGCCGTTTTTGTAGCGACCGTCCCAGCCTTTCTTGATATTGGTATTGTTATATACCAGCTTACCATAGCGGTCATAAATCTGCAGGGATACGAGAACCTGGCCGGGCTGCAGCTGCGGGTTGAAGTAATCATTCAGTCCGTCACCGTTTGGAGAGAAGGCATTGGGTGCAAATACCTCGCAGCAGGGTTTGGTTCGTACCAGCGTGGTATCGGTAATATAACAGCCGTATTTGTTGTATACAGTCAGCACTACCTCGGTAGGCTCCAGGAATACGCCTCTCACTTTAGACCCGTCGGATCCCGATTCGAAGCGGAAAGGTTTCTCTGGCGACCAGCGGTAATCGTAGTAGTCTCCGGCTGCAATATTGCCGGGAATGGCCTTCAGCTCCAAAGTATCATAAGCGCATATCACTTCATCCTTAAGCGGCTCTATCTTCGCCTCCGGAGATGGGTTAATGGTAACGGTTACCTTCTGCGAGGTGAGTGAGCAGTTCTTATCGGTGGTCGCTGTCACATCGTAGACACCGGGGGCCGTTACCGTATACTTGGGCAGGGTCGCGCCCGAAATAGGGTTGCCATCTCTGTTCCACTGATAGGTCGTAGTGGGCCCGGGATTGGCAAGCGCCAGCACCGCACTATCCGATCCGCAAAGACCGATGGTGGCGGAGAAATTGCTCATAGTCATATCGGGCAGCGGGTTTACTTTCAGCTCCAGCCGCAGCAAGCTATCGCAGCCCAGGGCGGTATGAAGCAAGGTATCGTAATTGCCCGCCAGGAAGTAGTTGCGGCCGAACCAGCTATAGGTAGTGCCGGCGCAAATTTCCACACGGGTCGTGTCGTAAGAAGTACCGAAGTGCACTCTTACGGTATCGGTGAAGATACGGAGACCGGGGTCACAGCCGGCATTACCCGTAAAGTTCACTACATAATAGTTGATATTGGCATTAGTCGTTACAGAAACACAGGAACCGGTTCCGATGGGCAGGTTGGGATCAGTCTCTGTATACCACTTAAGGTCGGGTGAGCTTATGGAATCGATGATCAGCCAGGGATTAAATGCAATAGGGTTCATGCTATAGGTCGCCGAGCCGGTAGGTGTGTACAGCATACCATCGTTGGTCACGCCGGTCACACCCCAGTTTGTGGCAGAGACTGCGGGATCACGATTCGGCGGATAGAACGAGGCCGTACCATTGTCGTTACGCAAACCCTGAACCACCTGACCGTAGTAAGTAGGACCGGAAGCGCTGGGGCACATACTTGCAATAGGTATTGGCGGCAGATTGGTGGTATACATCTCAACATTATTGCTGCCCTCGTACAGGATCACCTGGCTGGTCACGATAAAGTTTTTACAGGTACCGCTGAATACCGGCACCCGGCACCATTCCACCACAAAACGCTTGGCGCCTGTCTGACCGATCCGCTGGTAGCGAATCAGACCTTCAGTAGGTGAGGGAAGCAAGTCCTCAAAAGTCACCATTACGGAATTGTTAGCCTGGGTCACACCATTAAAGCCCATTACAGAAGCTTGCCCCCAATACCAGTTAGCACCGTTTTGATCCGCCATCGTAGTATCGAAAGTCAGCATACCGTTACCCGATATGATACATTTGTTATACACTTTCCCGAAATAAGTAAAATCGAAGCCTAAAGGGATCACTTTACTGTATTTATCATCGACAGTAATATTCGTCGCCTGCCCGGTCAGACTGGCACACATGGTCAAAGGCTGTCCCGGACAGGTTGTCGTATCCGAATATTGAAGCGCGATCTGGGCATGCAACCGCGCTATACCACAGGTAAAGAGAACTGCTAAAAGAAATAGTACTTTGAACCCCTTCATATCTATTGTAATTAAAAAATGAGCGTTGAAGTTATGAAATTTGACAGAAAGACAACATTGTCCGGTTGTAAAATAATAAGACTCCTATCAAAAATCTAGGGTTGGGTAAAAAAGGATTTTTTTTCCCTTCCTATATTGAACTAACCTTCAATTACTCATGATGATATGGCAGGTTATCAATAGGCTTTGGCAAACAGCACTCTTTCCCTGGACGGCTTCCCGGTAAGGATGCATTTTCCCTCTTCCTGTTCGTTATTCAATGGTATACAACGTATGGTGGCTTTTGTTTTGGTCTTGATCTCCTCTTCTGTTTCCGGCGTACCGTCCCAATGGGCAGCAATGAATCCGCCTTTTTCTTCCAGCACTCGCTCAAAATCGGCCCAGGTATCCACTTTCGTAATATGCTCGTCCCGGTAAGATCTGGCTTTGTTGAACATCGCCGTTTGTATCTCTTCCAAAAGAGCAGCCACATGACCGGCAAGGCCATCCAGCGCTACGGTCTGTTTCTCCTTAGTATCCCTGCGCGCTACCTCAGCCTGGTTATTTTCGATATCCCTTAACCCCAGAGCAATACGCACCGGTACGCCCTGCAGTTCGTACTGGGCAAATTTCCAGCCCGGACGGTTGCTATCGTCATTGTCAAATTTGACTGAAATACCCTTCGCTTTTAGTTCTTTGACGAGGCCGGCCACTTTTTCGTCAATTATCGCCTTGGACTCCGGCCCTTTATACACCGGCACGATGACCACCTGCAAGGGTGCGATCCTTGGCGGCAACACCAGGCCGTTATCGTCGCTGTGCGCCATTACCAGCGCACCGATGAGGCGGGTGCTCACACCCCAACTGGTCGCCCACACGTATTCGAGCTTATTTTCTTTATCGGCAAATTTTACGTCGAAAGCCTTGGCAAAATTTTGTCCCAGGAAGTGGGAAGTGCCTGCCTGCAACGCCTTGCCATCCTGCATCAGCGCCTCGATGCAATAGGTATCTTCCGCACCGGCAAAACGCTCATTGGCCGATTTCACACCCTTTACAACGGGCAGCGCCATGTATTCCTCCGCAAAAGTGGCGTATACCTCCAGCATTTTGCGCGTTTCTTCCAGGGCTTCTTCGCTGGTCGCATGCGCGGTATGCCCTTCCTGCCACAGGAACTCGGCTGTACGCAGGAACAGGCGGGTGCGCATTTCCCATCGCACCACATTGGCCCACTGGTTGATGAGTATAGGCAGGTCGCGGTACGATTGTATCCAACCTTTGTAGGTATTCCAGATAATGGCTTCCGAAGTGGGTCGTACCACCAGCTCCTCTTCGAGGCGGGCTTCAGGATCCACGATCAGCTTGCCTTTATGCTCAGGGTCGGTCTTCAGGCGGTAATGCGTTACCACAGCGCATTCCTTGGCAAATCCTTCCGCATTCTTTTCCTCCGCTTCAAATAAGCTTTTGGGTACGAATAGGGGGAAATAGGCATTCTGGTGGCCGGTTTCTTTAAACATCCTGTCGAGCTGATCCCGCATATTTTCCCAGAGGGCAAAACCGTAGGGCCTGATCACCATGCAGCCTCTTACCGCCGAATAGTCGGCCAGCTCGCCTTTTAAAACCAGGTCGTTGTACCACTGGGAATAATCCTGTTCCCGGCTTGTAATTTCTTTACTCATGCAATTAAACCTTATTGATTAGTTAATGTCTATATTCCTATACAAGAAGTGTACTACCGAATTGCCGCAAATGTAGTATTTTTGGATACAAAAGAAGGTATTCAGACTGGCATAAGGTCTTTAACTTTTTGGAGAAACAACATTAGGAAATTCAAAATACGCTCACATGAAACGCTTAATTTTTGCCAGCCTTGTCGTGGCGCTGTTCTCCGGCACTGTTGCTTTTGCCCAAAGCAATGGCAGCTATGTGGATGACGTCTATTACAACGGCTCACAGGCACAGAAGGATGCAAAAGCCGACGCCAAGAAGCAAAAGAAACAGCAGGAGGCGCAGCAGGGTGACGCTGAGTATTACAGCAGCACCAACGGCTACAACGATGGCGGCTACAACAACAACGGCAATGCCCAGGTGTACAACAACTCCTACGGCAACGACGATGATGCTTATATCGATTACGACGACGATTCTTACACTTCCCGTATCCGCAGGTTCTACTATCCCATGAGCTCTGTAGGTTATTGGGGTGGTGTATATAGTCCCTTTTGGTACGATCCGTTCTATTCAAACCCTTACTACGGCTGGGGTGGCTGGTATACGCCAGGCTTTAGCGTAGGTATGGGCTGGGGTTGGGGCGGTGGCCCTTACTGGAGCAACTGCTGGGGTATCAATACCTGGTTTGGCTACGGCGGCTTTGGTTCCTGGTACTACCCTTATGGTGGCTGGGGCTGGGGCGGAGGCTATGGTCTCGGCTACTGGAACGGTTACTATGCAGGCGCCAACGATGGTCGCTACGGCTATTATGGCCGTACCGTGAACTATGGTCCCCGCGGAGCCCGTAATGGTATGCTCAGCGCTGGCGCTTACGGCCGTGCCAGCAATATGCGCGCCATGAACACCAACAACGGCGGTACCGTGATGCAGCCCATGAGAGGCCGTGCCGGAAATGCCGTAATGAACCGCGATAACGCCGTAAACCTCAATGGCGCCACCATGAACAGGGGCGGCATGCAGGTGGGCGACCAGCGGGTAAGGATGAACGGCAACCAACGTGCATTTGAAAATAACAACCAGGCCATCAGGCTCAACGATCGTGGCGCGGCCGAGATCAACCAGGGAGCCGTAAACGGCGGCAGGTCTCAGATGCAGGAAGCAGCACCGGTACGGCGCAATGGTTTCTTCGGCAATATGTTCCGGGGCAATCCAGAGAATATGAACCGCGGTGGTGGCATGGAACGTGCCCAGCCCTCACGCAGCTACAACGCAGAACGGGCACAACCTTCGCGTAGCTTCAGCAGCCCGGCGCCTTCACGCAGCTTTAGTAGCCCTTCACCGGCACGTAGCAGCGGTAGCTTCAATGGTGGTGGCGCCCGTATGAGCGGCGGTCGCAGATAAAAACGATTTAAATACAGAGAGAAAAACCACGCTTCACGGCGTGGTTTTTTTTATAAAAATGACCTTAAATGTTCAGGGACAATAGCGGAAAATTTATCCACAGACCTGTGGATATTTAAAAAACACTTTTCCTTAATACATGATCTAACTTCGTTATTGCCCGCAACAATTAATGCTAAAATCGCGCTCCTCATGAGTAAATCCAAGACAACCCATAAAGGCCAGGGCCTCTCTTTCCAACGCCACTATACCCGGGAAGATATCCCTGTCTTTGACCTCTTTCAATATGATTACCGTACCTCAGTGATCCGGAATCCTAACGGGGAAAAGGTATTCGAAATGACCGACGTGGAAGTCCCTGCCCACTGGTCTCAGATCGCTACCGACATCCTTGCCCAAAAATATTTCCGTAAAGCTGGCGTGCCGCAGCCCGACGGCAGCCTTGGCCGCGAAACTTCCATTAAGCAGGTAGCGCATCGCCTCGCCGAATGCTGGCGCAGTTGGGGCTGGCAATATGGCTATTTTGCCTCGGAGCAGGATGCGACCATTTTTTATGATGAGCTGGTGTATAGCATTTTGCAGCAAAACTGCGCGCCTAACTCACCCCAATGGTTCAATACCGGCCTGTACAACAGCTACGGCATCAACGGAAAAGCCCAGGGACATTTTTTCATAGATCCGGTTACCGGTAAGCTGGAACGCTCTACCAATGCGTACGAGCGCCCGCAACCGCATGCCTGCTTTATCCTCAGCGTTGAGGACGACCTGGTAAATGAAGGCGGCATTATGGACCTGTGGACCAGGGAAGCACGCATTTTCAAGTATGGCAGCGGTGTAGGCACCAATTACTCCAATATACGTGCCGATGGAGAAAAGCTGAGCGGCGGCGGTACTTCCAGCGGCCTCATGAGCTTCCTGAAGATCGGCGACCGCGCTGCCGGCGCCATTAAAAGCGGTGGTACTACCCGCCGGGCAGCCAAAATGGTATGCCTCGACCTGGATCACCCCGAAGTGATCGATTTCATCGACTGGAAAGTAGAGGAAGAGAAGAAAGTAGCAGCCTTGATCGCTGCAGGCTATGCCTCCGACTATGAAGGAGAGGCATACCGCACCGTCTCCGGTCAGAACTCAAACAATTCGGTAAGGGTACCCAATGCTTTTTTCCATAAGCTGATCAATAACGAGGACTGGGCGCTCACCGCCCGTACCGACGGCCGTGTGATGCGTACCATTCCTGCCAGGGAAATGTGGGAAAAGATATCCTACGCCGCCTGGCGTTGCGCCGATCCCGGCACCCAATACGACAGCACCATCAACGAATGGCATACCTGTCCCGAAGGCGGAGCAATAAGGGCTTCCAACCCCTGCAGCGAATACATGTTCCTCGACAATACAGCCTGCAACCTGGCATCGCTTAACCTGCGTCGCTTCTTCGACGAGGAAAGCAGCACCTTCGATGTGGCCGGCTTTGAATATATGGTGCGCCTGTGGACGGTAGTGCTGGAAATATCGGTGCTCATGGCCCAATTCCCCTCTCCCGAAGTAGCGCAGCTCAGCTACGACTACCGTACCCTGGGCCTGGGCTACGCCAACCTGGGCTCTATGCTGATGGTGAGTGGTATTGCCTACGACAGCGATGAAGCACGGGCTATCGCTGGCGCAGTAACCGCGATCATGAACGGCGTGGCCTACAAGACCTCGGCCGAAATGGCCCAACACCTTGGCGCCTTTTCCCGGTACGAAGAAAATAAAAAGCACATGCTGCGGGTGATGCGCAACCATCGTGCGGCAGCCTACGATGCAGGCGATGCCTATGAAGGCCTTGAGATCAAACCCATGGGCATTAACGCCCGCTATTGCCCCGATTACCTGCTGCGCGCAGCAACCAAGGCATGGGACGAAGCGGTGCAGATGGGAGAGCAATACGGCTATCGCAATGCACAGGCCACGGTAATTGCACCCACCGGGACTATAGGCCTGGTGATGGACTGCGACACCACGGGCGTCGAGCCCGATTTTGCGCTCGTAAAATTCAAAAAGCTGAGCGGCGGCGGCTATTTCAAGATCATCAATCAATCCATACCTACCGCGCTACGCAAGCTGGGCTATAAACCCGAAGAAGCAGACGCTATCGTTAAATATGCCAAAGGGCATGGCACCTTTGCCGGCGCACCGTTCATCAATCACCAGTCGCTGAGCGAAAAGGGATTGATCGCTGAAGAGCTGAAGAAGCTGGATACTGCTGTGGAAAGTGCTTTTGAGATAGGCTTTGTGTTCAACGCCTATACCTTGGGCGAAGAGTGTCTGCAGCGGCTGGGCTTCAGGCCGGAACAGTATTTCGATTACAACTTTAGCCTGCTGGAAGCCCTGGGCTTTACCGAGCAGGAAATAGAAGCCGCCAACGATTACGTATGCGGCACTATGATGATCGAAGGCGCGCCCAACCTGAAGCCGGAGCACCTGCCTGTATTTGACTGCGCCAACAAATGCGGTCGTAAGGGTGAGCGATTTATCCATGCGCATGGTCACATCCGTATGATGGCGGCGACACAGCCGTTTATCAGCGGCGCCATATCCAAGACCATTAACCTGCCACACGAAGCTACTGTAGAAGAGATCAAGGACTGCTACTTCCTGAGCTGGGAGCTGGGCATTAAGGCCTGCGCCCTGTACCGCGACGGCTCCAAACTAAGCCAGCCCCTGAGCAACAAAAGCGATAAGAAAAAGAAAGAAGAAACACCCGCCGAAACACCTGTGGCCACTACCGGAAGCCATATCGTGGACATGAGCCAGCTGACTATCGAAGATCTGCTGGAAGAAGTGAACAAGCGTGTACAAGACAGCCCCGATACCCAGCTGAAGCGCCAGCTGTCGCGTATTGTGGAACGCAAAACCTTGCCGGCCAAACGTCGCGGCTATACCTACAAAGCCAAGGTAGGCGGGCAACCCCTGTTCCTGCGTACCGGGGAATACAGCGACGGCACACTGGGCGAGATATTCATCGATATGGCGAAAGAGGGCGCTACCATGCGTAGCCTGCTCAACAGCTTTGCCATCGCCGTTTCGGTAGGTATGCAGTATGGCGTACCGCTGGAAGAATATGTAGACAAATTCATCTTCACCCGTTTTGAACCCAGTGGTATTGTCGAACACCCCAATATCAAGACTGCAACTTCGGTGCTGGACTTTGTGTTCAGGGCCCTGGCCTACGAATACCTTGACCGGGAAGACCTGGTGCATGTTACCGACGAAGAGAAGCTGCCGCACCATACCGACACTACCGCCGGCCAGCAACTGTCGCAGGTAAGGATCACGGCGCCGCAGCAGGCCCTTGTACCACAAAAAGTAAAGGCCGTAGCACCCAAGCCTGTTATCGCTGATGCAGATACCAAAAAGCTGATGGGCACCAGCGCCGATGCCCCGGCCTGCAGCAATTGCGGCAATATTACCCTGCGCAACGGCACTTGCTACATGTGCCCCAACTGCGGCACGACCACCGGCTGCAGCTAACCGATACTTTTAGTTTGTGTTTGCTTATAAGAAAGGCGCCTTCTCCAGGCGCCTTATTTTATCTATTTATTTCCCAATTGATGCCCGTCCGGACACTATCCGACGGTTCCTCGTGGGATATACAACCACAATCGGAGCCTTTTGGTTTCAACGATTCCACATCCTTCAACCGCTTGTCGAGCTTCCTGATCGAACCGGCATTACGGGAATCGTTGGCTTCGATCGTCAGCCCTTCGAAGGAAAACGTTTTGATCTTCCTGTTCATTTCTTCTTTACTGGTGATAACAGGAACAACGGCAATATCATTATTCCTGCCTGTAACAAACCGTGTCAGCCCGAAGGTAATATGGTCGTCCTTTTCTGTAAAAGACATGATATAAGCTTCTTTACCCTGGGGCAGCGGCACCCGGCCATCGTCGGCATAAAAACCATAAACCGATTCCTCTCCTTTCAGCAAGCCGCCGTCGACAAATATTCTTGCTGAAGGAATAATAATATAGACGTTGGCATGCTCCCGGAAATTTCCTTCCAGCCTTACTTTCAGCAGGCTGGGTTCAAAGCCCGGCAGCTCCTTGGTGAAAATATCAACGTTGTACCAGCCAAATACTTTAATATCGAACTGGTAATAAGTGCTGAAGTCCGCCTTGGGCACAACCACATTTTCCTGCGTCACAAAGGCATGATAAAGGGTGTCGCTGTAATGGTACTGTACTTCGGGGCCGTTCTGTATTACCAGGCCATTCCGCTCTTCTTCCAATGCTGCCCTTAGCTTATAGTAGACGGCACAGCTATCCAGGCTGGCCCTAAAATCGGGGTAGTCGGCAGGGTTCAGGTGTTTGCTTTCTTCATCAAGATACCGGTACAAGCTTTCCAGCTCTGCATCGGTAAGCGAGGGAAAGGCCGTCATTGCTGTCTTGTTCCAGCGCTCGTAGAGGCAATTAGCCAGCGGGTCCCCGTCGGCAATCAGCTTAGCGCTGTTGTGGATGAATTGCTTTAGCCATTTCGGGTCGCGGCGCCGGGGAATAAAAGCCAATGAAGGACCTGTAAGATCTTTATCCGGGCCGTGGCAGGAGCGGCAACTGCTCTGGAATATGGCCTTCCCGGCAGCAATGGTATCGAAAATTTTCGGCGCTGCCAGCGGCTGCGGGTCTACCCAATCGACATGACCGTTTTTGTCTTCATTACCTTTAAACAGCTGCATATTACGCGTTGCATTAGCAGAGGGTATCTTAACCTGGAGCGCTTTTACGATGTGTGCCTCTTTATCTTCAGCCTTGATACTGATCATGCCGCCACTGCTCAACGGCCGGTCCCCGCTTTTCGTCATCAGCCCGGCCCTCACTATATCTTCCATGCTATAGGCCTCCTTGATGGCCAGCCGCGTTGTTTTCTTATTGCCCGATACAATGGCGCCTGCGACAATCCTGATCTCGGCGCCTTTCGCCGTATGCAGCAAGGTGTCGCGGCTAAGGTCTATATCGTAGTAGTCGGTTTCGAGATTACCGGTATTTAACCAAGATGGCAGTAAAGCGCCATCTTCCGTACAGCCTGAACCCAGGCACAAACATAAAAGAAGTGGTAACAGGTATTTTTTCATGGATCAGCGTTTCTACTCCAGATGCAGGTAACAAACCTATTCCACAACCTTCTCCCGGTTTAATTTGCTATTTCTGTAGCCGTATGCAAAATAGACGACCAGGCCCAGGCCCAGCCAACCAATAAACCAGACCCAGTTGTTTTTGCTCATTCCGGTAAGCAGGTAGCTGCAGGTAATGATGCCCATCAGTGGGATGAGGGAATATTTTTTAATAAAGGAAAGGAACGCCAACACTATCGCAAATGTCCAGAACAGGATAAGGGAGAGCTGCGGCAGGGCCAGGTCCCAGAAGCTTTGCTTTCCCTGCACATATTCTGCTACGCCGGTATAATCGAAGTGCAGTATATCGCTGAAATAAGCCGGGTTGAGCAACCAGGCAAGGAGTATGGCAAGGACCACGATCGGAGGAAAAATAAAACGCCCGTTGATATAAGGAAGCTGGAAACGCCCGGCCACCTTTTCTTTGCGGGGAATGAGCAATACCCCACCGCATACCAGCACAAAGGCAAACAAGGTTGCGATGCTGGTAAAGTCCAGCACAAAGGTCTTATCGGTAAATAGAATAGGGATACCGACTACAAGCCCCGTTACGATAGTGGAAAAAGAAGGTGTCTTGTGCCGGGGATGGATCCGTTGAAATATCCCCGGGAGCAACCCGTCGCGACTCATACTCATCCATATACGCGGCTGGCCCATCTGGAATACCAGCAATACGCTGGTCATGGCAATTACGGCTGTAATGGCCACAAAAAATTGCATCCAGCCTACATTGAGGTGCTCCGGCTCAAAGATGAAGGCCAAAGGATCGCCAACACCGTCGAAGCTGCGGTAATCTACCGCCCCGGTGAGCACCAGGGTAAGCAGAATGTAGATAATGGTGCACAATACCAGCGACAGGATCATCCCCCGGGGCAGGTCGCGTTGCGGGTTCTTGCTTTCTTCGGCCAGCACACTTACTGCATCGAAGCCGATATAGGCGAAGAAGACACCGCTTACCGCCATCATGACGGCGCCGAAGCCGTTGGGCATAAAGGAACGTCCCCCGGCCTTTCCCGGTGGCGTCCAGTTGGCGGTAAGCCCGTGCGAGAAGACCAGGTAACCGCCGACTATGATGATCAGCACTACCACCGCAAGCTTCAGCACTACCATCAGGTTGCTGAAATTCCGGCTTTCCTTTACGCCTACGAAAACCAGGTAGGTGATCAATACATTGATGATAAGTGCAGGCACATCCAGGATCATGCGCAAGCCGGCCACCACCGGCGCCTGGTTCCAGGCTTCCAGTAATTCCTTATTGCTGGTACCCCGCTCCACCGCATGCTTCGCCTCCATATAGCTGGTCGACAGGTATGCGGGTACATGAATATGCATCTTACCCAGCAATGATGTAAAGTAGTCGCTCCAGCTGTAGGCTACGTAGATATTACCAATGGAATATTCCATAATCAGCGCCCAGCCGATCATCCAGGCAAACAGTTCCCCGAAGCTAGCGTAGGAATAGGTATACGCGCTGCCGGCCACGGGTATGCGGCTGGCAAACTCGGAATAGCACATAGCGGTGAAGGCGCAGGCAATAGCGGTGATTATGAAAAGGATGACGACCCCTGGTCCGCCATGAAAGATCGCACCACCCAGGCTGCTGAAGCTCCCCGCACCCAGGATAGCAGCGATCCCGAAAAAGGTAAGATCCCGTACGGTGAGCACCCGCTTGAGGGCGGTGCTATGCCCCTCCCCATCGCTCATACCTTGCTCGGCATCATTGATTATAGTGTCAATAGACTTCTTCCGGAATAATGGATGCGGCATACCAAGGTCGATTTGGGGCTAAAAATAGAAAAAGAAGTTCCATTTGCAGTCAAAAGGAACTTCTTTTACTTATGAGGCCTTTCCTAAAAGGCACTGGTATTGTTTTAGCTGGCGCGGCTATCCACGATCAGGGTACCGGCTATTTTGTCGTGGAGGGCTTGCTTCTTATCGTCCCACAGCATCATGAGATAGCCGATGAGGAGAATGATTGCGGATATCCACTTGGCAAAGTGCCGTCCTGTGGCTCTTCCGAAAGAAATACGATTGCCCTCCATATCGGTGACTTTGAGGTTCATGGCCTTCTTACCCAGGGTCGCCTGCCGGGGACCGCTTTCCTGCAGCGCGTAGTAGAGCCAGCCGGCAGCGGTCTGTAATAGCTTTGCCAGCAGCACATTGCCGGTAAGACCGGCTGATCGCTGGAAAGGGCCGATGCCCAGGGGCAGGCCGATCAATGTGTTGATGACGATAATGATAAGGCCGTCGATAAAAGCAGCCGCAAACCGCTCCCAGAAAGTGCCATACACGACCTGCTTTTCGGGGAAAATCTCGGAATAGAATTGATCTTCTTGCATTTTTTTTGGGGCCAAAGATAAAAATTGCGGCAATATCACATATTATTTCTTATGTATTTTTATCGTACACCCGCTGCCGTCTTTCTCGAGCAGATCTACGATATAGATACCCTGGGCGTAAGTGCTGATATCGATATCGAATGCCGTTTTATCTACCAGCGTGCGGTACATTTCTCTTCCTGTAGCATCGTATATTTTCAGGGCATAGATGCGTTTATTGTTGACCGTGACGTGCAGGATCTGGTCTACGGGATTGGGATACAAGATCGCGCAGTCAATAATCAGCTCCAGGTATACCGTGGCCTCATTGGCCAGCCGGCCATCCACATCCCGCACCCTATAGGTAAAGCGGTCAGTGCCAATGGTAGTAGTCGAAGGCTTGTAGACGATGTATCCCTGTTTCCATGCTGTAAGCGTACCAATGGACGGAGGGGAAACAATGGTAAATGTATTCCGGTCGAAGGGAGCACACAGTGGCTGATCGTTGGCGAGGGCATCGAAAGATACGGGTTTGCCCAGTGGCACCAGGATATGGTCGTCGACCGTTTGCGGCGCCGTTACAAATACCCTGATATCGCCAGACTGATCCATACATACTGCTTTACCCGAATAAGCGCGGAGGTAAAACAAGCCACCTTCCAGGTATACCAGCGTGTCCTTATGCGCACCGGGGACAGGCACATCGTTGCGGAACCATTGCAGGCTATCGGCAAAGAGCACTTCGGCGCTCATGGTCACCGTATCGCCCACGCACATCGTCACCTCCTTGTCGGGAGTGCTTTGAGCGTGGCCGGCGTAGCAGCCAAGCAGCAATAGGTATAGACATAGCAGTCGGAACATCATGACTAGGTTGATCGGTTGAGACCCGGTAAGCTATCCGGAGTAAAGGGCGGCGACTACGGCAAAGCCGCCCCCTTTGCTCCGGGATCATTTTGTACAGCGAGGGCAGCCCAATGGACTACTGGAACGTAGTGGTAACGTTTACGTTCTGTATAGAGGGCTGCGGTGTAATATCGACGGTAATGCTCTTGGTTACCGTACAGGTACCCGTAGCCGAAGCACCCACACCCAGAGAATAAGTGCCGAGGCTATAGGCTACGGTATTGGAATAGGGATACGATCCGGGGCCTGCTGTAACCAAGGCCGATCCGGGCACCGTATAGGTTTGACCGGTAGGCGTACCTCCGGGCGTACCTGCAGGACTCGGCGGCGTATTTACCCAGGAATAAGCCAGGGATACATACGCGGGCATGCCCGTAAGCGTGGGCGGTGTGGCAGCATTGTTAGCAGTTACATTGCTCGCCAGCACGACATTGGTCGGTATGCTACCAACGCAATAGAATACCGCGCCGCTGTCGATCGCCACTTTAAAGGCGGGCAGGGCATAAACGATTTTATAAAACGTATCGGACGAACAGCTGGCACCGCCGGTAGAATCGGCGATCAGCTTATAGATGAGCCGTACAGGCGCCGCACCCGGCACGTTGGTTACACCGGCAGCGGTACCCGGTATGGTGTAGGAAGCGGCGGTACCCACCTGGGTATTGGTTTCATTCAGCCAGCGGAAAGTGTACCCGGTAGCATTTTGAGCAGTAAGCACTACCTGTGTACCGCTACACACATAAGAGGTGTCGTAGCGGGCGGCATGAAGGCCCAGCGTGCCCGTCAGCAGCAGCAGGATTACAATAAGCGGTTTGAGGATGTTCTTGTTCATAGACTTGTTTTTAGTTTGTGTTGGAAAAAGGTTGTCTTTGGATATTTATTGGTTTGGGATTATTTACTGGAATGTGGTCACCGGTGGCGGCGGATGCGGTGTCTGTTGTACGATCAGGTTGAAGGGATAGCTACGCGTGCAGGTATTCGCTCCTGTAAGCGTCAATGTCCCGGCATAAGACTGCGGCGTGGCATTTCCCGGCGCCACAATAGAGACAGGGCTTGCCGGGAAGGCAGTATTATTCACATTACCAAAACCCGCAGCCAAGGCTGTAGCACCCCACGCGATGCTATAGGAGACCGGGCCATTGAGCGCGGCGGTATAATTAAGCTGCGCCAGCGTTTTCGACTGGCACAAATAAATGGGTGTCGTGAACGTAATGCCGGGCAATGGCTTCACATTGACCTGCACCAGCGTGCGCAAGCTGCTGACACAACCCGAGGATGCCCTGTAGGCTTCCACATAATACCGCGTAGTATCGCTCAGCGCAGGCGTTGTGTAGGTGCTGCCGGTAAAAAAGCTGGTCCCCGATGCAGGCACGGTATACCAGCGATATACGACGCCCGTATCGGTACCGGAAACCGTGAGTGCTGTGGTCGCGCCGCTGCATATGGCCGGCACACCGGAAAAAGCAGGGGCCGCGGGTAGCGGGTTTACAACGACCGTAACGGCGGTACGCCCCGAGCGGTAAGCAGCGGCGGCGCTGCTTTCACAGCCTTCTACATAGTAAGTACGTGTGGCCGATAGTCCGCTTACAGCAAACGTAGTGCTGGTGCTGCCCTGCAGCTGGTTACCACCTGTAAGCGAATCGTACCAGCGGTAGGTATAGCCCACTTGCGGATTGCTGATCGTAAGCGTCGTCGCTACGCCACTGCAGATGGTTTGCCCGGCTACTGTGGGCGCTTTAATGAAGAAGGCATAGTACAATTTGGCCGAAAGTCCCAGCCCGAGTGTGGTATTGATCTGGAACAGCACGCCGTCATTGGGCTGTCCTGCCAGCCCGGGTACCGGCAGTACAACTTCGGTACTGGAATTATTGGCGCCGGCCAGCCCCAACAGGTCCAGCAGGGTGCTGCTTGTATAAGGCGGCCCTACCGGGTTGTTGATGCCACCATTCGTTCGTTGCAGCAGGATACTATTGGCCAGCCCCAGCAGTCCTCCATTGCCGCTGAAACGCACCATTAAGGGCGAGGTAGGTAAGGGTAAGGACCCCGCTTGTGTAAAACGCAGATTTTGCGTAGCAGAAACCAGGCCAAGGAGGCCGAGGCCCACACTGAGCGAGGAAAAATTGCTTGTATCAGCATCGGTAGCATTCGTAGCAAAAGTGACATTTGCCAGCAATGTCATTGCCGTAGCTGTTGTATCGGCATAGATCCTTTGCGCTTTTACTTTTTGAATTCCGCAGAGGGAACACAATAAAAACAACCCGCACGCGTATAGGAACGTTGCAGAATTGCTTTTAAGTTTAAAAAAGTAAAAGTTACCCATGCTTGCAGAATCCGGCGGCTTTTATTAATTTTGTTAAAGAAAACTATACGTTAGATGCAATAATGACTATCAAGTAGTAGTAATTATGATTTATAAATGCAAAAAAAATTTCTATTTTTTTAATTATTAATTACTTATAAAAAATCGTCATTTTACACTACAAAAATAGCAGCAGGTATTCATACGAAAAATCATTGCCCCTACCTTTGTGCATGAACAACAGATTTTTGTCCCTCAATAACAGATAGTTTAACCCAGATCAATAGCCCCACATTTATTGATATCGTGCTCCGAATACTGATCTTATCTGCATTATTACTGCTTTTTGCTCCACAGGCCCAAGCCCAGGAGGGAGCTTTATCGGAATATGCGAGGGATCAGCTTAAGGGTATTCCGCCGGAGCAACAGGATTCTTTCTATCTCGTACAAGGCAAGTATTACTACGCTTTTTATACCCGCGAAAGCTACCGGCGGGCCATGGAATGTTACCTGGAAGCATTACGGCTCGCCATTCAGTACAAGCATCAGTCGGTAATGCACCAATGTTATTTTGGCATCGGCTCGGTATATGATGCCAACAACAACCTGCTCCAGGCTGTACGCTATTATAAGATGCACTACGATGGCGTGCTGAAGGAGCGGCCATTTAACCCCTCCAATGTGCTGCGGGCTACTTATAATATTGCTGCGTCCTATGCCAGGGCCAGGGATACGGCCAATGCTGCTCATTACACGCTTAAGATGGGACAAATGCTGGATTGGCTCACCGATTCGACAGAGCGCCGCCGCTATAACCTGCTTACTGCGCACCTGTTTTCCGGCATCGGGCAGCAGGACGACTTCTCCCGCTATTTTGCCCTGATTAAGGACCGCGACGATTTCAGGGATGGAGAGTTGGCTTACGGCCGGCTGTTTGCAGAAGAAAAAAGCAAATACGCACTGCTTAACGGCCAGCGCGACCAGGTGATCCCCCCCTTGCTCAACGAGCTGGCCCATACCAGGGATTCGATACCGCTGCTCAATCTCTTGCACCAATCCTATGCACTGCTGGGGCAATACAAGGAGGCTTACGAGGTGGAGCAGTTGCTTGTCGACGCTGACATGCGCAGCATGGACCGTGCCACCTACGGCGATATCAATTATCGTCTGCTTGAGGCCGACAACCTGCTGAAACAACGGGAAAACACAGAGCTGCAACTCAATGAACAGGAGCTGAAGTGGCGTTCGTCCCTGCTTTATGTGCTGGCCGCACTGCTAACAACAGGCCTGGTGCTCACAGTTATCTTTTATCTGCGTTACCGCCAGCGCAGTCAGCGTACCGCAGCCAGGAACAAGGAGATACTGGCACACGACGAAAGCAATAGCCTGATGTTGAAAGAGATCCATCACAGGGTCAAAAACAACCTGCAGATCATCAGCAGCATGGTCGAAATACAGCTCAACAAACCGGAGAACGATCTCTATTTTTCTATGCAGGAGATCCAGACCAAAATGCGTACCCTGGCCATAGCGCATCAAATGATGTACGAAGGAACGGAAATGAAAGAGGTAGACATGCAAGACTACTTTGAGCATATGGTGGCTATGACGCTTGAACTCCTGGCGTCTTCATCCAACCCGGTTGAGCAACGGATAAGTATGCATGGCAACAGGCTGGAGCTGGAGAAGCTGATCACCCTGGCGCTGGCCGTGAACGAAATGCTGATTAACAGCGTTAAACATGTGCTGCCTTATGTAAGCGGCTGTTATATCGCTATGGAATGCCGTCTGATCGATGGCGAGTATCATTTTACTTATAGTGATAACGGGCCGGAAGCGGCGGATAGTAATGTCACCACAATGACCGGTACCGGTATCCGCCTGATCCACAGGCTCGCCAAGCAGATGGACGCTAAGATCATGGTGGAGAAAGAGCAGACCGGTAAAGTGCAATACCTGATGATATTCAGCAGAACCAATAAGAGCCAATAAAGCAGTATACAGAATACACGACGAACCATGACCAAAACCAAACCGGCACTTTATGAGAATCCTGATCCTGGAGGATGAAGCAATTATTGCTGAAAGCCTCTACCAATTGCTGAACTTGCTTGAATATTCCCCCTATGAGCCTGTAGACAACCCAGACGATGCTATTGCCATGATCCGCAGCTTTTTGCCCGATCTCGTGCTGCTGGACCTTAATCTCCGCAACGGCCGTTCGGGGTTGGAAGTAGCTGCCTACCTGCATGAGCAGAAGCTAAACATCCCGTTCATTGTACTGACGGCACATGGCGACGCGCATACGATCGCCACGGTAAAAAAATATCATCCCGCGGCTTTCCTGGTAAAGCCCTTTATGAGGGAATCGCTGTTTGCTGCGATCGAACTGGCCACTCCCGATATGGAAGAGGAAGCTGCAGAAGACATGGACCAGGATTGTGAGCTGTTCCTGAAAACGGGGACCCGTTACGAAAAACTGGACCTGCGGGAACTGGCCTATGTCAAAGCCAATGGTAAATACACCGAGCTGCATTTCACGTTCGGCAAAAGGCTTATCCGCATGCCGCTGTCTACCTTTATCCAGGAAAACAACAACGTGCAATTCCTGCGGGTACACAAAACCTATGCTGTGAATCCCGATTTCATTACCTCCTTCACGGCCGATGAGCTGTTGCTGACCAACAGCCGGATCCCGATAGGCCGGTTCTTCATGCCCGGTGTGAACAATTACCTGAGGACCCGCTCCTTTGGCAGAAAAAAATAAGTAGCATATCCCGATATAGGAAACATAGGCCGGAGCTGACCAGACTACGGTTGCTGAGCCTGTCGAAGCACCATTCCGTATGTCCTTTCGACATGCTTGAGGACCAGAGGGCGTTTTGGTTTCTGATATCGGGATACTCACTAAAAATAAATTGGTACCAGATGATTACAGCAGGAGGCCAGCTCTTAAATGAAAGAGAATAGATTTATCTTTGCGCTCCTATAATGACGCATTTATGGAACTACCCGGGCATTTTAAGATAGCCGACCTCAAACAAGTACTGAACAATAAAATATCCCTTACTTCCCTGGACCTAGAAAAGGTGCGGGCCAACAGGAATTACCTTGATAATAAAATTGCCGGCGGCGGTACCTTTTATGGTATCAATACAGGCTTCGGTTCGCTCTGCAATGTACGGATCGACGACGATCAGCTGAAAGCGCTGCAGGAGAACCTGGTTACTTCACACTCCTGCGGCTTTGGCGACGAGGTCGCTGCTGAGATCGTAAAGCTGATGCTGCTCCTCAAGATCAGGGGCCTCGCCCAGGGCTTCAGCGGTATCCACGAGGATACCCTGCAACGCCTGGTCGCTTTTTACAATGAAGATATATTACCGGTAGTATACGAGCAGGGGTCGCTGGGCGCATCGGGCGATCTCGCGCCCCTGGCGCACCTAAGCCTCCCCTTGCTGGGCAAAGGAGAAGTGCGCTGGCAAAACAAGAAAGCCGCTGCTGCAGACGCCCTGACACAGCATGGCATGGCGCCCCTGGCATTGCATGCCAAAGAAGGCCTGGCCCTGCTTAACGGCACCCAATTTATGAGCAGCTATGCCAGCTGGGCACTCCTGCAGGCAGACCGCCTGCAGCGCTGGGCCGACGTGATCGCTGCGCTCTCCCTTGAAGCTTTCGATGGAAAAGCCGAACCGTTTTCCCACCCGATCCACC
Source organism: Taibaiella koreensis (assembly GCF_003545715.1). GTDB lineage: Bacteria > Bacteroidota > Bacteroidia > Chitinophagales > Chitinophagaceae > Taibaiella > Taibaiella koreensis. Next base: position 487,837 of record NZ_QVNU01000003.1, on the reverse strand, counting down.
GGGTACGGCCGCATGCCGGCCAGATCGAAACGGCCGCAGCCGTACGTGCGCTCCTGCAGGGAAGCGCACTGCAGCAAAATATCAAAACACAGGTGCAGGACCCCTACTCTTTCCGCTGCGTGCCGCAGGTACACGGTGCTACAAAAGATGTGATCCGCCATATTACAGAGATTGTGGAAACCGAGATCAACTCGGTGACCGACAACCCTATCGTATTTGAAGAAGAAGATCTTATTCTCAGCGGCGGCAATTTCCACGGACAGCCCCTGGCGCTGCACCTGGATTTCTTTGCTATTGCCATGGCAGAGCTGGCCAACATATCGGAGCGCAGGACTTACCTGCTGGTGAGCGGACAGCGCGGCCTACCACCCTTCCTGGCACAAAACCCGGGATTGCACAGCGGCTTTATGATCGCGCAATACACAGCAGCGGCGATCGTAAGTCAGAACAAACAACTGTGTACGCCGGCATCGGTGGACAGCATCGTAAGCAGCAATGGCCAGGAAGACCATGTGAGCATGGGCGCCAATGCCGCGACCAAGCTGAAAAAGGTGATTGAAAATGTGCAGCGCGTGCTGGCGATAGAGTTGCTGTGCGCCGCACAGGCCATGGACTTCCGCCGGCCGGGCCTGAGCGCGCCAGGTCTTGAGCGCCTGTTGTCGGCCTTCCGGGAACAGGTATCCTTTAACGATGCGGATAGGGTGCTACACGAAGATATGGTGAAGGCAGAACGCTTCCTTGACCAGGACGCTGATCTGCTGCTCTAACCCGCCTGGCGGTTGTTCCACTCAAAACGAGATTTATGTCTATCGAAGAATTATATGAGCTGTACCGGAAGTATCCGGTTGTCCAGACCGACAGCCGGAAGGTGACGACGGGAGCGCTTTTCTTTGCTTTAAAAGGCGACAATTTCAACGGTAATGCCTTCGCAGCGCAAGCGCTGGCTGATGGCGCCGCCTATGCCATTGTGGACGAGGTCGCTTATGTAGCAAACGACCGCTACATACTGGTCGACGATGTGTTGACCACACTACAGCAACTTGCCCACCATCACCGCCTACAGCTAAACATACCGGTGATAGGCGTGACCGGCTCCAATGGCAAGACCACAACAAAGGAGCTGCTCATCGCCGTGCTTTCGCGCCGGTACAAGACATACGCTACGGAGGGCAACCTCAACAACCATATCGGCGTTCCCCTTACACTACTGAAGATAAGACCCGATGCCGAAATGGCTATCATCGAAATGGGCGCCAACCACATAGGCGAAATTGCAGCCTATTGCCGCATCGCCAACCCGGACCACGGGCTGATCACCAATTGCGGCAAAGCACACCTGGAAGGCTTCGGCAGCATTGAAGGGGTACGCAAGGCGAAAGGCGAGCTGTACGACCATTTACGTGCCTTCCAGGGCACCATATTCCGCAATGCCGACCTTGACTACCTCAGGGAGATGGCGAAGGGTATCGACAAGCAAATTACTTATGGTACTGCCAATGCGCAGATCATTGGCAAGGCTATCGGGGAAGACGCTCTACTCCGGGTGGTCCTGCTGACGGCAAAGCTGGAAACAGAGATTCGGACACAGCTGGTAGGCGCCTACAACCTGCCCAATGTATTGGCCGCTGTAGCCGTGGGCCACCATTTTAATGTTCCTGTTGAAGAGATCAAAGCCGCACTGGAAGAATATTTGCCCTCCAACAGCCGTTCGCAATGGTTGGAAAAAGGTGATAATAAGATCATTCTCGACGCTTATAATGCCAATCCTTCCAGCATGAAGCTCGCAGTTGAGAACCTGGCCGCGTTATCAGGCAACAATAAATGGCTGCTACTGGGCGCCATGAAGGAAATGGGGCAGGAATCAGCAGCAGAGCACCAGGCCCTGGTCGACCTCATAGCCACACACGGCTTTCAGAACGTCATCCTTACCGGTCCTGAGTTTAAGGACACCCGGCATAGCTACCTTTGGTTTTCCGACTCGGAACAGGTGCGCGATCACCTGCTGCAGCAACCCATACACCAGGCATTGGTATTGATCAAGGGCTCCAGGGGTTCCCGGATGGAGCTAGTGCTGGAGGCATTTTAAATTGATGTAAACAATATGAAGCTATTTTCCTTTTTATGCTTATGTCTTGCGGGATATCTCCCGGCGGCATTTGCCCAACACAAAGTAAAGCTGGACGAACGCGCCAGTGTAGTATTCCCCGGCAAGACACAGGAAATGCAGGGCGCTACCGGCCCTATTACCTTCAGCACACTGGACCAGGAGCAAAAGATAACGGGAATGGCTACCGTGATCGATGCGACGCAGTTTGGCGTGGATTCTTCTACGATCGCAGCCAATTACAACAACAGTGGTTTCATAGAGCTGATCCTGCAGGGCCTGCTGGGGCAATATCCCGGGGTAGAAGTAGTGTCGCGGAAGAAGATCGCGCGCGGCAACCAGATGGGCTACGAACTGGTGCTGCAAAAGGACAAGCCGGATGAAACGGTGCCCTATAAGAACCTTTATGCGCAGGTGTATTTTGCAGGCGCTAATATTTATGCGCTGACCGTGCTTGCTGAAGAAGGCGCCGATGCTACTAAGGAGAAAGATCAGTTTTTCAGCTCGTTGAAGATAGACTGATCCGACGTCGAATATAAGACTGCTTTATTTACGGTGCAGCAGCAACAGCATGATCGCCACTACTGCCAGGCTGACGATCATGCCGGAAAGGGCCTGTACCAGGGCATAACGTAAAGGATGCTTTCCCATCGCCCGGCCCTTATACCAGCCGGTGAAGAACAACAGCAGCCATACGACACTATATGCCGGCCATGCCGAAGGCCATATAGCGCATAGGGCAGCAAAACACAACGACACCAATAGGCCGCCGCAAAGAAAACCGCCGGCAGTCTGCAATCCGCTGTTGCGCGCCCTACCTGCATCGTAGGTTTCCCAACCCAGACCGTGTTCCTGTATTTCCCGGAGCCATTGCTCACGTTCTTCGGCCATCTTGTCCTTTACATCGGCCGTAAGCTGCGGATCGATGCCGATCGTATGCATCAGCGACAATTCTTCTTCTGCCTCGGCAATACCCAGGCCAGGATGATGATGATTGATTTCTTCCTTTTCACCAAGCATCCGGGCCAGGCCAAAAGCCAGGGCGCCCAGCAAAGCGGCGCCTATACCGGCATACAAGGTACCCGCTACCGATTGGGTCAGTAGCTGCGCCGCCACAACTACCGTGAAGGACAGCTGCATGCCATCGGACATTCCGGTTGTGACGTTAACGAGGAACAAAGAGGATCTTTTCCCGGTGGCCATAGGACAAAGATAACCTTTGGCCGCGCAATTTGTTTATCGCCAAACCTTCATTCCGCTGTAGTCTCCTCTTTATGCACATCCCGGAAACGGATCATGTCCAGCAATCGTTGCTCTTTTGCATTATCGAAGCCGCAGGTCGACCGGAATTCCCTGGGGTTTTCATAGGTGCCGAACAGCATATCCCACCATACAATATCACCGTAATTGTTGCTATGCTTTTCGTGCTCATGGTGGATCCGGTGCATCTCCGGGCGTTGGAAAATATAGCCTACCCAGCGGGGCGTCTTGACATTGGTATGGTAAAAAAACTCACCAAGCGCAGTGCACAACGTATAGATGCCGCCAGCCTCCATATTCAGACCAAGAAAGGTGTATACCAGCAAGCTGCCGATAATGGAGTTGACCGTCATTTCCAGCGGATGCTTATAAAAAGAAGTGATCACTTCCAGGCGTTGCGGACTGTGATGTATCTGGTGAAAGCCCCGCCAGAGCCAGTCGACCGTATGCCGCCAGCGATGCCACCAATAAAAGATAAAGGTGGCAATAAAGTAAGCGATGATACCACCGGCAGCGTCGGGTAGGTGCTTCGAAAGCCTGAACAGGGAAACCGCCGAAAGCCAGCGCTCCCAGGTATAGCCGGCAATCACAACTATAGTCAGCTGCACAAAGTTAACGGCCAGCACCCGAATCGTCCAGGTAGGGACCTCGGGCAACCGCCAACCCGGCCTGATCTTCTCCAGCAGGAAACAGAAAGCAAAAGCGATAAAAATAATGATCAACATAAAACGGGATTTGGTTGATCAATATTAGACGCAGCAGATGACTTATCTTTTGACAAAAGTCATAAAATAATGATGAGCAAATATACCGGCAGGTATTTCCAGTGCAGGAGAACGGATACATAAAAAGGGCTCCCACAGCGTTGCGCCGGGGAGCCTGAAAATATTTTATATAAGGATATTAAAGCGCCTGAAGGCTCTTTTCAATGATCGCAACGCAATCGTCGATCTGCTCTTGTGTAATTGTAAGCGGCGGTGCAAAACGGATCTTATCGCCGTGTGTGGGCTTGGCCAGCAGGCCGTTCTCCTTGAGCTGAAGGCAAAGATCCCAGGCGGCGTCGGGATTGTCGTGACGGATCACGATCGCGTTAAGCAATCCCTTACCACGCACCAGCGCAATACAAGGATGATGGAGCGCATTGAGCTTATCGCGGAAGTACTGGCCCAGTGTCGCCGCATTTTCGGCCATCTTTTCTTCTTTCAGCACTTCCAGTGCCACGATAGCCACCTTGCAGGCCAGTGGATTGCCGCCGTACGTAGAGCCATGATCGCCGGGCTTAATGGTCATCATGATCTCGTCATCGGCCAGCACAGCAGATACAGGTAACGTACCACCGCTGAGCGCCTTACCCAGGATCAGGATATCGGGACGTACATTCTCGTGGTCGCAAGCCAGCATTTTGCCTGTACGCGCCAGGCCGGTCTGTATCTCATCGGCCAGGAATAGCACGTTGGCGGCACGGCACATTTCCGCGGCTTTGGCCAGGTAACCCTCATCGGGCACCTTGACACCGGCTTCACCCTGTATGGGTTCTACCAGGAAGCCCGCTACATCGGGATCCTGCAACGCTTTTTCAAGCGCCTGGGTATCGTTGTAGGGAATGATCACATAACCTGGCATAAAGGGACCAAAGTCGTTGCGGGCCGAGGGATCGGTGCTGAAGGAAATTACATTGAGCGTGCGTCCGTGAAAATTGCCCTCCACGGTAATGATCTTCGCTTTATTTTCCGGCACGCCCTTTACCTGGTAAGCCCAGCGGCGGGCCAGCTTCAGCGCGGTCTCCACGGCTTCCACGCCGGTATTCATCGGCAATACCTTGTCGTAGCCGAAATATTTCGTAATGTATTCGGCATATTCACCCAGCAGGTTGCTGTGAAATGCCCGTGATGTGAGCGTCAGCTTCTGCGCCTGCTCTATAAAAGCTTTAATGATCTTCGGATGGCAATGTCCCTGGTTCACAGCCGAGTAGCCGGACAGGAAATCGTAATAGCGTTTACCTTCCACATCCCACATGAACACGCCTTCGGCGCGTTCGATCACTACGGGCAGCGGGTGGTAATTGTGCGCGCCGTATTGTTCTTCCTTGTCGATATAGGCCTGTGTTACAGGGGCCATGTGCGTCGTATCTTGCATAGTGCAAAGATAATATTTATTCCGGAGAAGGCAGGTAATGGCTCCTTTACAGCCTGCGATAAGGGCCCTGGTCCTATAAAGCCGGCAGCAGGGCCATCGCTCTGCTGCCAGACAAAATCACTTTATTCTTCGTGAAAATCAAAATGTAGTGATGTTAAACCTGAAGATACGCGTGCCTACATTGATCGCGGTACCGGTAGTGTTGGTAATATTAAGCACGATCGTATCGAGCGTAAACTGATGTATGGAAGTATTCCATAACAGCCCGGGAGGCACGGTATAAGAAACAATCGCCGATTGCACCACATCGCCCCACTCGCTCACCTTAATACTGGGCGGAGTAGTGACTGAGAATGTCACAGTACTGTTGGCTGGAATGACGCCTACAGCGATCTCATCGCTAAATTTATAGGCTGTTTCCACCTCTTTTCCGTTGATCATCATACCTGCGTCGATATAACCGGTGCCATCGCAGAGCACTTTATGCACCACTCCTTTCTTTGGATTGGCGTTAATTACAGGCTCCTTCCACCAGGGCGATGTTCCCAGCCGGGAGGTAATGTTCTCAATCCGGTACAGGTTTGTATCCGGAATATCAAATTCCGTGTCCACACTGAGGAACATAAGGTTAAGGAAAGTGAACCGGCCGGAAAGCGTAGGATCCAACTGCTTTATACCATTGGTGCAATCATAGATAAAGGAATCTTGCATCAGCACTTCACAATTGCCGGCCGCCAATCCCAGAACGGTTTCACTCGTCTCAAAATGGCAGTCGCGGATATTCATATAGCCGGCAGTCTTAATTGAAACGCCATTTAGGTATTTGTACTGCACCGGGTCGGTTCCTGGTATCGCCACCTTATCTCCAATCGCTTCGATATCCGTATTGGAAATAAAGAAGCTGATTGAATCTTTTTCATCGATGCCGATCTCTGTACAACCTCTTATATTACCGTTAATAATAGAAGTCGCATTGCTGCCGCCACGGAATTTGGCGCCGATCTTACAATTGGTGATAGAAAAGTCACTGAACTTGGACAATACAGCTGTAACGGCGTTGATACCGATGTCGAAGCTCTGAATCAAAAAGCGACTGAGAAAATAGAAATTTCCTTCGGGTATATCTATACCTATAGAATTGTAACCGGAACCGGAAAGCCCCGGCCCATTGATCGTCAACTCTTCCACAACGGCAAAAGAAAAGTCGTGAAAGCCTGTAGCGGCGGGATTCAGCTTCAGACCACTTCCTGCAAACTGCAGAGCTGTCGTCTGGATGCCATCGCCTTTAATACCAATAAAGGGCTTTTTGATCTCCAGCTGTTGATGGATCACATAGGTGCCCGAAGGACAATAGAGGTATCCTTTCTCATACACATTATTCAGGTCGTTGAGCGCGTTAACAAAGGCCGGCGTGTCGTCTGTCAGGCCATCGCCTATAGCGCCGTAATCTTTTACATTTAAAACTGCCATGATGTTTTGGTTCGGTTTTATGGATGGAATAAACATTAGTGACTATCCGGATATAGGGAACATGATACAATTTGCTTCCGGCTAACGGTTGCTGAGCTTGTCGAAGCACCATCTTTGTCCTTTCGACAAGCTCAAGGACCGGCTTTGTTTCCTATATCCGGATACTCAGATAAACATTTATAGCTGGCCAGCTATGGCACAAATATCAGCGATGAGTAAGCCGGGACATGGCGGAGGCCATTGGTGTTCCCGATGAAGCCTGTAAAACCGGTCGCCGTTCCTGTATTTACTGGCAAAGACTTTCAATATATGCTTATTCATCCTTGATCAGGTGTGCCAGTGATCGGTTGCAACGCCTCCTGAAGCATGTTCAAAAAAATATATACAAAAGAAAAGATCGATTTTCCAATGGAAAGAATAATGCTTATTTTTGCGGCGCAAATCCAAAAACAAAAGAAAATGTCCAACAGAACATTCACAATGATCAAGCCCGATGCCGTATCTTCCAACTATATCGGTGGTATCCTTGATAAGATCAATGGCGGCGGCTTCAGGATCGTTGCTATGAAATACACCCAGCTGAGCAAAGAGCAGGCGGGTAAATTCTATGAAGTACACAAAGAGCGCCCTTTCTACGGCGAGCTGGTTGACTTTATGAGCAGCGGCCCCATTGTTGCTGCCATCCTCGAAAAAGAAAATGCAGTAGCCGATTTCCGCACACTGATTGGTGCGACCAATCCTGCTGACGCAGCAGAAGGCACGATCCGTAAGCAATACGCCAAATCTATAGGTGAAAATGCTGTACACGGTTCCGATAGCGATGAGAATGCCAGGATCGAAGGCGACTTCTTTTTTAGCATGACCGAACGTTTCTAAGCCGAGCACTACGATAACGAAGCCTCTTTCCTTCAACCGGAAAGAGGCTTCTTCTTTAAAGGTTAATACAGCTCACTTTGCTGAAGACGGCGTGTTACGTCTTCAGGCAAGGCCATCAGACGCAACTGGGTTATATAGGGGCACTAAGAGAGCTTGTTCAAAGCCTTTCCCGGGCACAAAAATTAATTCGGGGTAAGGGTTGAAAGGGTAATCCGATAGATTCAGGGTTAATTAAAGTTAAACCGCAGCTAATGGATCTGGAACCTGACATAGACCGAAGCGCTCAGCTTCATTTTCTCAAAACGCAGATCGTCTCTCAGCCCCAGGTTATAGCCATTTTCACTGTGCTGTTCCTGGTAGCCGCTTTTATGCTGTACGTTTACGATGCCCTGGTCAAAGCCACTGTTATCCCTTTCCTGCACAATAAGCGCTTTGCCCGTCTGTTGTCCTATTGCGGCCAGCAAATAGTCAGACTTTGCCCTGGCCGCTTTAATCGCTTCAATACGCATTACCTTCCTTATGCTATCCATTGCTGAATAGTCCACACGCTGTATCCCCGCATTCCGGATATCCAGCTTATCCAGTTCGAGAAATACCCGCGCTACCTCTTTCACCTGGCTTACCATCAGGGTAAATGTTTTTGAGGTCAGCACTTCATCCTTGCTCCGCTTAATGCGCACATAGCCGGCATCAGCATCGGCCAGGTACAGGTTGTTGAGATGGATCCCGGCATCTTTGAACGCCGTCATCATCTGCTCTTCCTGTACTTCAATGCCGACCTTTTCTCTTTTATCATACTTTTCCTGAAGGGTAATACGGATATAGATCTCGTCGGGAACGAGCTCCTTTTCCACCACCCCAGTAACATCGATATAGGGTTTATCCTCTGTAACGGCAATTGCCTGGCCCCATACAGGGTGCATAGCGAAGAGCAGTATTATCGCCACAAGGCTTTTTTTCATGTAGTACATTGTTGTTATTTGCTTGATTAAGTTTACTCATGATCCGGCACGTCTGTCCCTTCGAATACAAGCTTACTATTCCATACAGGAACCAGATCGGCGAGCTCGTAGACATTGGTATAACCGTAGCCGTAAAGATTAATATAGGTAGGGATATTCAAAGCCAGCGTAACCGGTTTTGTTTTTGGTCCGGCAAGCGCAGGCACTACAGCTTTGGTAGCAAAGGCCCTCAGATCACCATCGATATTGTTGTTGCAATAGATCAGGATCCGGGTATCGACATCGGGTATCAAGGCTGCGAGGTTCTCCTGGGTGAAATCGGAAAAGGTGAGATGTATCGCTCCTTTGATATGTTTTCTGCGGTACATGGCATCCGAACGGGTATCTAATAGAACAACTCCTTTCTCCCGGCTCATTTCCAGGAATTGATCCAGCCCGACAAGCCGTTTTTCCCTATGCGGCTTTACCGCTTTTACCAATGCTTCGTAATCATCGAAGCTCACCTTTGCCGCCGGCAATGCCTGCGCAGAAGCTTCACTATACATACCCGTCAACAAACAGGCAATGAGGACAGAACGGATGGTTTTCATAAAGTGTTGTTGCGTTAAGCATTATTGGGCGGCCACATAGCCCTTGGTCCTGGCCAATTCGAGAATGGTGTTGTTGATCGCAGCGCCAAGGTCGTCTTCACCGCTTTCCTTTTCTAGTGCTTTGTCGATATAAGCCTGTCGTTCCTTGCCCAGCGCCGCAATCTCTTTTTGCAATTCATCTCTTTCTTTAGCCTTCGCGGCAATGATCGTGGCAGCTTCTGCCTTACTCTTGCCTTTCAGTTCCTGCGGCATTTCCTCCTGCGACAGCTTGTCCAAAGCCCGTTTGTCATCTTTTACCTTGTCCACGATATCCCATTCCGCATTCTTATACATCGCCTTCGATTTGCTTACGGCACGCTCTGTATAATTTGCTGCGGAAAGCGTACGCGCATTGGCATCCTGTTGCGCCTGGCTGCTCTTTCTCGCTGCACCGGCCGCACCATACCCGATATAGGTCCTGTTCATCTTTTCGTTGCAGGCTTCTATCCGCTTGTCGTAAGGGGTTTCCACAAACCTCACTTTACGGTCCGGATCAATATTGAAATATTTGCCTTTCCCTTTTTCTGCCCCGTCCTTCCACCAGGTATCAATGCCTTCTTCCCTGTTGCCGCAAAAGATCGTATTGACATAAATATCCCGGGTTATGGCGTCGCTGATCATTTCCTTATAGCTGATGCTTCCCTGGTTGAAAGGCTCGTTGCCGGCGATGTAGATGAGCTTCATATCGGCGGCGCGGCCGCTCCACCGGAGCTTCTTCACCGCCTGTCCGATTACGGCGCCGCAATACTCGTTGCCGCCGTTGGTCCTCAGGGCAAACAGCTTTTCCGAGATGAGGTCCAGGTCGCTGGTAAGCGGTGTTACCTGGCGTATATAGTTCTCTTCAGCCGGCAGCCCGTCGTTACCATACTCGTACAAGGCAATTTCCACTACCGGGGCCTTACCCTTGTATTTCAGGGTTGTCAGCGTATTGACAATATTCCACAGGCGTGACTTGGCCTGGTCGATAAGGCCGTCCATACTGTTGGATGTATCGAGCAGTAAAGCCACCTGCACACGCGTGTTATCCGCGTCGGAAACCTTGTGCTCTGTTTGCGGGTCGGCAGCCCCGGCAGCCGATCCGGGCTTCGCACTACAGCGGGCAAAGAGGCCGGATGATAACAGCAATACGCCGGCCAACAAGATCGTTCTCATATTCTTTATTTTTTGTACAGCACAAATGTATCCCCGTCTGTAGCCCTCGGGGGCCACACTTGGTGAAACCGGCTTGCCACTGGGTGAAATCTTAGGTTATCCTTTTCAAAATGGCTTATTTTACATTATAATCCACGAGTAATGTATCGCGTTTTGAAGCTGCTTTTATTGCTATTCCTCTATGTGCCGGGCATGACCGCCCGTGCACAGGATACCTTGCAGCAGCAAAACAGTAAGAAGGGCAAGTCTTATAAGCTGCGACAAGCTTCGGAAGAGCTGAGCCAGTCTCTTTCCGAGGCTAACGATCTGAAGGCAGCCAGGCAATACGAAACGCTGGCGCAGGCCTTCCTGGACCAGGGCGATAATGCCCGTGCCGAAGAGCAGCTGGAAAAAGCAAAAGCAATATACAGCCGCCTGAAAAAGACCGCGGAGTTCGCCGCTGTCAGCCGCAAGCTGGCCCAATCGCAGGAAGCGCAGCAGAAAATAGCCCCGGCGATCGCCAATTACCAGTCGGCGGCAGGCAATGCGTCGGACCAGAACATTTCCCGTGTGAACAGCAACGATATCAAGCGGCTGCAAACGGCCAATGATCCGCAGGTGCAACAGGAGCTGGTACAATCCAATATCGGCATACTGGAAAAAAACGGCTCCCGGGAAGAGGTCGCCGGCGCCTACCGGCAGCTGGCCGAAAGCCAGCTACAGCAAAAGGATACCCGCGGCGCTGCAGAAAGCTACCGGAAAGCCGTGGCCACGACGGGCGATCCGGGTACGGCAACCCAACTACAGAAGAAGATAACCGATGCTTATGTTGCCGATAACCAGCTGGACAAGGCTATTGCGCTAAGTGAATCCAGCCTGGCCGGCGCCAGGACTGGTGGCGACATGGAGCAACAGATCGACCAGCTGCGGGAGCTGGCATTGCTTTATGCACGACAACACGATTCGGCCCGTACAGAATCGCTGCTGCTTGAGGCTTACCGGCTGGCGCTACTGCAGGGCTATACACTAAAAGCAAAAGATTGCCTCATGGCCCTGATCCAATACTATGAGGACAGAAAGGATCACGGCCGCAGCCTGGCGCTGTCCAGGACCTTCCTGGGCCGCCTGGATACGCTGATCCGCGCCGACAGCTCGCTGGTGGATAATAAGCTCTTCGAGATCACAGCCGGGAAGATCAGAGAACTGGAAAAAGAACGCCTGCTGCAACAAGAGCTCATCAGCCGGAAGAACCGCTTCAACTACTTCCTCATCGGCTCCATAGCTGCCATGCTCGTGTTGCTTTTTCTCATCGTCCGTTCCTGGCTGGCCATCAGGACCAAGAACAAAAGAATAGCGCTGCAATCGTTGCGGAGGGAAATGAACCCGCATTTTATCTTCAACAGCCTTAATAGCGTCAATCAATACATAGCGGAGAATAACGAGCTGGAGGCCAATAAGTACCTGACTTCTTACTCAGGGCTTATGCGTAATGTGATGGAACATTCCAACAAGGACTTTGTGTCCCTGAGTACCGAAATAGAGCAGCTGCGTCAATACCTGGACCTGGAACACCTCCGTTTCCGCGACCAGTTTGAATATCGCCTGGACCTGGACGAGACCCTGGATGCAGATGCTACACTGGTTCCCAATATGCTGATACAACCGCACCTGGAAAACGCCATATGGCACGGTCTCCGGTATAAGGAAGGCAAAGGCCTACTTGTATTACAGTTCACCAAAAAGGAAAAATCGTTGAAGGTGATCATAACAGACGACGGCATCGGCCTAAAGGAAAGCAGTGCGCTAAAGACCCGCAATCAGAAAGCCCACCAATCCCGGGGCCTTACCAATACTGCCGAGCGCATCAGCTTACTGAACAACCTGTACCGGACACGCATCGATATGCGTATAGAAGAGCGCGCAGATACAACCGGCACCCGTGTAACGCTAACACTACCCTTAATGTTGAAACAATGAGCCCGACCGGAAAGATCAAAGCGGTACTGGTAGAAGATGAGGCGGCGGCTATGGCCGCCCTGCAAAGCTATATCCAGAAATTTTGCCCGCAGGTGCAGATCTGTGGCACGGCGCAGAATAGCCGGGAAGCCATAAGTGTGCTGCACGAAATACAACCAGAGCTTGTGTTCCTGGATGTGGAAATGCCCTTTGGCAATGCGTTCGATGTGCTGGACGCTTGCCAGGACCTTCAGTTTGAGACGATATTTGTGACCGCCTTTTCGGAATATTCCCTGAAAGCGCTGAACCAAAGCGCCGCCTATTATCTGCTGAAACCGGTGAGTATAGAAGAGCTGATCCTTGCTGTGACCAAGGTACAGCAACAACTCCAGCAGCAGCGGTTGTTCAATCGTAACCAGATCATTGTAGCCAATGCCCGCGAGACCAAGCCCGAAAAGCAGCAGGTGATCTTACCCACACTGGACGGCTTTGATGTAGTGAAGATGGAAGAGATCGTACGGCTCAAGGGCAATGGCAATTTCACCGATGTCTTTCTTGCAGATGGCCGTAAGAAAATGGTTTGCCGCTTTCTCAAACATTTTACCGAAATATTACCACATCCCTTTTTGCGCGTACACAAATCACATGTGATCAACATTCACTTCGTGAAATCTTATCACAAAGGAACAGGCGGCTACCTCACACTACAGGATGGCACAGAGGTGGAGGTTTCAGCAGCTTACAAAGATCAGTTGCTGGAGGCTTTCCGCTAAGCTATGGTAGCATCCCGGTAGCCATGCCTGTGAGCTGCCGCCATATATAGCCCCGGCCGGATCGTGTAGTCAGGTAAGGACCTATCGTTGCACTGGTGCTAACAAAAAGTCCTGCAACTGAGACAGCGCAGGACCTTTTGAACGGAGAACAATTTTACAAGGTCTCCTTCAGCCATTTGAAAAACTCGCGCTGCCACACAAGGCCGTTATGGGCATGCAGCACCCAATGGTTCTCGTTGGGAATATACAGCAGTTTGCTCTTGATACCCTTTAACTGAGCGGCCTGGAAGGCTTCCAGTCCCTGCTCAATGGGCACCCTGAAATCGATACCACCCTGAATGATCATGATAGGTGTGTTCCATTGGTCGATGTAATTGGAAGGGTTGAATTGATCATAGCTTTTAGGGATGGGCTTGTTCCAATAATTGCCACCCAGGTCCCAGTTGGCAAACCAGAGCTCTTCTGTAGTGCCATACCAGCTTTTCATATCAAATAACCCGTCGTGGGCAATGAAGCTCTTAAAGCGGTTATTGTGGATACCCGCCAGCATATACACGCTGTAGCCGCCATAGCTGGCGCCCACGCAACCCAGACGGTTCTTGTCTACATAAGCTTCTTTGGCCACATCGTCGATCGCAGCCAGGTAATCGTTCATCGGCTGTCCGCCCCAATCTTTTGCGATCGCCTCGTTCCATTGTACACCCCAGCCAGGCATGCCGCGACGGTTAGGTGCGACTACGATATAGCCATTGGCTGCCATCAGCTGGAAGTTCCAGCGCACGCTGTAAAACTGCGACAGCGCCGATTCCGGTCCGCCCTGGCAATACAGCAAGGTAGGATATTTCTTAGCAGGATCGAAGTTGGGCGGGTAGATCACCCATACACCCATTTGCTTGCCATCGGTAGTGGTAACCATACGCAGCTTGGTCTCGCTTAGCTTCAGCTTGCTGTACACAACATCGTTGGCATGGGTAATCGCCTTCATGCTACCATCTTTCATATCTGTAAGGAACAGCTCCGTGGCATGGTTCATATCTGTACGGGACACGATCAGGTTGTTGCCCTGCTGGCCCGCAATGCCGGTCACGTCAAATATGCCTTTCGTGATCTGTTCGACCACCGGCATCATCTTTACCATTACATTGCCCGGCACATTAACCGAGAAGAGCTGCTGTGTGCCTTTGGTCGCCGCATTGAAATAGATCTTATCTCCCTTTGGGCTCCATACAAAGCCCCCATCGACCGTTTCGTCCCAGCCGGCTGTAAGGTTCAGCTTTGCTTTGGTCGCCAGGTCCATAACGACCACATCGTTCTTATCGGCCTCGTAGCCGTCGCGCTTCATACTCAGCCAGGCGATCTTCTTCCCGTCGGGACTGAAGGAAGGGGCAACATCGTAGCCCATCATGCCTTCGGTTAGGTCATTGGTTTTAGCATCGCCTATATCGTAAGTGTACAAGTCTGTATTGGTGCTTTGGGCATAAGCCTTACCCGTCTTCTTTTTGCATACATACACGACTGTTTTGCTATCAGAGCTGAATACAAAATCTTCCGCACCGCCAAAAGGCTTCTGCGGACAGTCGTAAGGCTCACCGGCCATAATGTCTTTTACCGGCGTACGGGGATTGTCGACGCTGGCCAGGAAAACATGCGATACCTTTCCGTCGTTCCAGGCATCCCAGTGCCGGTAATTGAGATCGGTATACACCTGCGCCGTGCTGTTGCCCACATCGCTGTAGATCTCTTTACCCAGCACCTTTTCAGCAGGCACAGGCCTCGAGAACGCTATCCATTTACCATCGGGCGATACCTTCATGTTCTCGGCCTCCTGCATCTGGGTGGAGATCGCGGTCCAGGTGCTGCCGTTATCTGTGCTTCTGAACAATTCGTCGCCTTTGCTGGCGTACATACCGTTTTTATCCCACTGAACGAAGCTCCTGCCGTTAAGCGCTTCCGTAGTGCTCACCTGGTTGCTTTCAAGGTTAAGCAAGTAATAAGTGCTATTGCTTTTCTCAGTAGCCAGATCAGTTTTGGCTACCTTATACAGAAGCGTTTTGCCATCGGGGCTCATGCTCACCGCAGATACGCGGCCCAGGCTCCACAACAGTTCAGGGGTCATCACACCCTGCGCCTTTACAGCGAAAGGCAGGCAGGACAGAAACAGTAAGAAGATCTTTTTCATTCGTGCGTGTTTTTGTTTTGAATGTTCCGGCGGTATAGCTACTCTTTCCGGATTGGTCCCGGCCAGAGCTGAGATCCGGCCACCGGCGCCGTTAAGGTCATTTTAAAGAAATACTTGTTCATACACCGCCTCATCAAAGCGAACGGCGACTACTTTGTCGTCCAATTCGATTACCGGCCGTTTAATGACGCTGGTGTGATGGAGCATCAGGTCGATGGCAGCGGCCTGCGTGGTAATGCTGTTTTGCGTCGTCTCATCGAGATCGCGCCAGGTGGTTCCTTTCTTATTGATAAGATTTTCCCAGCCCAGCTGCTTGCTCCAGCGGCTTAGCTTCGCTTTGCTGATACCCGCTTTTTTATAGTCGTGAAATTCGTAGCCTATTTGATGCTTATCGAGCCAGGTCCTGGCTTTTTGTACTGAATTGCAATTGGGGATACCGTAAAGAATATACATTGTTGTGTTTAAGGACATGAATATACCAATCCGGCAAAAATAACCATTACCGGCGATTTCACCCGCCCCGTCTATTTGTAAAACAATTGTCAATCTGTAACCCGCCTGAGCCGAATAAACTATATTCGCAGGGTAATGAAATGCCGGAGAAAGCGGCAGCGGCCGGCAGCTCTATTGATCGTCTATTTTTGATCACCTATGCCACAAACAGATTTCCTCGTCATTGGCTCAGGCATCGCCGGCCTGACCTTCGCGGTAAAGACCGCCCAGCAATTCCCGGACAAAACGATCACTATCCTGACCAAGGCTTTTGCCGATGAAACCAATACCAAGTATGCCCAGGGCGGCATTGCCGTAGTGAACGACGATGAGCACGACAGCTTTGAGAAGCATATACGGGATACATTGATTGCGGGCGATGGTCTGTGCAACGAGGAGATCGTGCGCATGGTGGTTACCGAAGGCCGCCAGCGCGTGGAAGAGATCATCAACTGGGGCACACGCTTCGACAAGGATGAAGAGGGAGATTACCTGCGGGGAAAAGAAGGTGGACATTCCGAATTCCGGATCCTGCACCACAAGGACATTACCGGCTTCGAGATCGAACGCTCACTGCTGGCCGAAGCGGCCAGGCACAAGAATATAGTGGTCAACAACCACTGGTTCGTGGCCGATATCATTACCCAGCATCACCTGGGCTACCTGGTATCGAAGTCGACGGCAGATATCGAGTGCTACGGCGTGTATGTGCTGAACATGCATACCGGCGAGATAGAGAAGCTGATGGCCAGGGTAACATTAATGGCTTCTGGCGGCTGCGGCCAGGTATACCGCACCACTACCAATCCCAGGATCGCCACGGGCGACGGCATTGCCATGGTATACCGCGCCAAGGGGCGTATCGAGAATATGGAATTTATCCAATTCCATCCGACGGCCTTGTTCGAAGCAGGCGTAAGCCCCTCTTTCCTTATTACGGAAGCAGTACGCGGCGATGGCGGTATCCTGCGCAACAAAGATGGCGAGGCCTTTATGACCCGCTATGATGAACGCAAAGACCTTGCTCCGCGCGACATTGTTGCAAGGGCTATTGATAGTGAAATGAAGCGCACCGGTACTGAGCATGTGTACCTGGACTGCCGTCATATGGACAAGGAAAAATTCCTGCATCATTTTCCCAATATCTATGAACGCTGCCTGAAATCGGGCATTGACGCGCTGACCCAACTGATACCCGTTGCGCCTGCCGCCCATTATTCCTGCGGCGGCATTAAGGTCGACGAGCACGGGCGCACATCGATCATGAATTTGTATGCCTGCGGCGAGTGCTCCAGCACAGGCCTGCACGGCGCCAACCGCCTGGCCAGCAATTCGCTCCTGGAAGCGCTGGTATTTGCCCACCGATGCCATATCGACACGGTAAACCGCATCGATCAACTCAGCTTTAAGGAGGAGATACCGGAATGGAATGCCGCCGGTACTACGGAGCCCCGCGAAATGATCCTGATCACACAAAGCCTGAAGGAGCTGCAATCAGTGATGAGCGACTATGTGGGCATTGTACGCAACGACGTCCGCCTGGAACGTGCTATGCGCCGGCTCGATCTGTTGCACGAAGAAACAGAACGGCTATATGAAGCCACTACTTTATCGCCACAGCTGGCCGAGCTGCGCAACCTCATCACGATCGGCTACCTCATTGTTAAGGGTGCCCAGTTCCGAAAAGAAAGCCGGGGCCTTCATTTCAATACCGACTATCCGCAGCATAGTAACCGCGTGGAAAACATGGTATTGTAGCTACAATAACGCTTTTTGCATTTTCTTTAACTATAGCGCCTTAATAGCTAAGGCTCAATGGCGCTCTGCTACGCCATCGGTCTCCGGAGGCATCACCGGTACGACCTCCGGTCAATGTTGGCCCGGTCTTTGATCCGGTTATCCTGAATCCCTTTCATATTGTTCATCCCTTAAAAAGAGAAAAGCTATGAAAAAGACAGGATCTATCGCTCTGGCTGCCGCTGCAGCAACAACACTTTGCCTGTTGGGCTCCTGTAAAAAGGACAAAGAAGAAAACCTGATCATCGGGCAATGGCAGGTGCAGTATACCGGCGCCGATGATAATAGTAACGGCATATTGGAAGAAAGCGAAAAAGTTATGATACCAGATACCGCTCGCTTTACCTTCAACTTCAAGGAAGGCGGCGCCGGGGAAACGATATTGGTACCTTCCCTCAATAGCCGCACAGCGATAACCGTTCCTTTTACCTGGTCGAAAAATGCTTCCACGGTAACGGTTACGGCCAACAATGAAACCAATGTGGTTACACTACTTACACTGGATAGAAGCGTATTCTACGGCGTTTACGGCGAAGGTAAGGACAGGACATGGCTTTATGCCGTCCGATGATATTCAATGAAAATGTCCATGGTACAGAGGCTACAATGCAATCCCTGTACCACGGGCAGGATCATGCATAAGACCGCACCTCATAGCCTTTAAGCCATTAAACTGCTTTTAAAAGAATTTGCGCCCTTCGATGCCCATCCGGCGCAGCAGGGCGCTGGCACGGTAGCGGTCTTCCCGGTAGGTGTTGTATAAGGCGTCGAGCCCGGCCAGCACATAGTCGGCACCCAGCTCATCGCACCATTGCAGCAATCCCTTGGGATAGTTTACGCCTTTGGTCATAGCCAGCTCTATATCGGGCGCCGAGGCTACCTGCCATTGTACAGCGTCAACCGCTTCGTTGATCAGCATAAACAGTATCCGCTCAGTGATCTTCCTGCCGGCCGCCTCATCCTTTTGTGGTTCGGGCTGCACGACACCTTCTGCATAGCTGTAAAAGCCCCGGCCCGATTTCCGCCCCAGCCAGCCGGCTTCCAGCAAACGTTTCTGCGAGAAAGAAGGCTTATAACGGGGATCATAAAAAAAAGACTGGAATACGGTCTCGGTTACCACGTAATTGACATCGTGCCCTATATAATCCATCAGTGTGAAGGGACCCATTTTAAACCCCGCCAGGCTGGTCATGGCCCAATCGATGGTGGCCATACCGGCAATACCCTCTTCGTAGATACGCAGGGCTTCGCCATAAAAAGGCCTGGCCACGCGGTTCACGATAAAACCCGGTGTATCGCGGGCGAT
The DNA here is from genome assembly GCF_003545715.1 of Taibaiella koreensis. Taxonomy (GTDB): domain Bacteria; phylum Bacteroidota; class Bacteroidia; order Chitinophagales; family Chitinophagaceae; genus Taibaiella; species Taibaiella koreensis. The sequence goes on along the minus strand of NZ_QVNU01000003.1, from coordinate 468,766 downwards.
CACAGGCGCTTTGCCCCATTGTGTCATCAGATCCTTGATCTGCTCCGGCAGCCCGGCCCTGGTCTGTACGGCGGGGATAACCTCTACCAGCGCCATTAACGGCGCAGGGTTGAAGAAATGGATGCCCAGCACCCGTTCCGGCTGCGCACAGGCCGATGCTATGGAAGCAATCGACAGCGAGGAGGTATTGGAAGCAAGGATGCAGTCTGTGCTCACGACTTGCTCCAGGCCGGCAAATACTTTTTTCTTCACTTCAAGGTTTTCCACGATGGCTTCGATCACCAGACCACAACCGGCCAAAGCCCCGTTGTCGGCGGTAAAAGACAAACGGTCGATCACCGCCTGCGCATCGGGCAGCTTACCTTTTTCCTGCAGCTTCAGCAAGGTAGCAGCGAGATGCTGCTTGCTTTTTTCAAGTGCAGCGGGGTTGCTGTCCAATACGATGACATCATGTCCGGCCACTGCCGCCACCTGGGCGATACCGCTGCCCATAGCGCCGCTGCCAATAATACCTACGGGAAAACGCTGGTCTGTTTGCATAGCTTTATTTCGATTGTGCGCAAAAATAGCAATTGTTTTCAGGCCCGGGAAAGAAAAAGGCCTGCCGGATACCATCGTATCCCGGCAGGCCTCCATTCCCGGATGGAAAGATCAGAACTTGTTCTTCCACATCATACTTTCTACCGGCTTTATCGTGCGCTCGGTATATTTTGCATTTTGCTTGGTATTATATTTATGCTCGACCTCGCCATCCAGCGGAAAATAGATCAGCTGGCCTATCGGCATACTCTTGTAAATACGCACGGGATGTACGCAGGAAATCTCGAGTGTCCAGGTATTACAGAATCCCACATCGCCTTTACCGGCTGTAGCATGGATGTCGATACCCAGACGGCCGGTCGACGACTTCCCTTCCAGGAAAGGCACATGAGCATGCGTTTCGGTATATTCCTGTGTTACGCCCAGGTATAGCACGCCAGGCTGTAACACATAGCCCTCTTCGGGGATCTCGAAATGCCGGATGCGGTTGTGCTGCCGCGCATCGAGCACCTGGTCTTCGTATACAGCGAGGTGCTGACCCAGGTGTACATCGTAGGAATTGCTGCCCAGGTATTGCCTGTCGTAAGGTTCAATAACAATAGTGCCTTTTTCTATCTCTTCAAGGATACGCAGGTCGGAAAGGATCATGAATTTGTAATTAAAAATATTGTGTTGCTGCGCAAAAATAGAAAAACCGGGGATATATCCGCATCAATTGTTGACCGGTAGCTGTATACGGTCGCGTAGCCAACTGTAGTTGAGCGGTTGCAGCCAATTACTAAGCATCTCTGCCTTAGTGGCCACCAGGTTGTTGAACAGCAAGGTATCGCCATTAATATACCCCTTGTCGATAGCGTATTGCACCTGGCTCATGGGCAGCACTTCCGGCTGTTCCTTCACCAGGAAGGTGATTGAAAGGCGATCGAAGAGATTCACTTCATACTGACGTTCGATGCTTTTGATCACCCTGACGGAGCTGTCGGTACTGCAGCCGCTTACGCCCACCTCTGTTTCATCGGCCATCAGCACGATAAAACGGCGGAACAGCAGCTTCGCCCATCCTTTGACCGGTGCGCCATGGGCCTGCCATTGGGCGTAGAAATGGTGCAGCTGCTCATCGATTTCGCGCTCTTCTTTTTCGCTGAAGAGACGGCTGCTCTGGTAGATCCATACCCGTGATTGGTCGGCAAAACCGGACGGCAATAGGCCGGCTATATTGTAATGATCCATAGTGCAAAGTTAATTAAAAGAAAGGGCTGCACCACTATCGCAGCTATCGATAAAAACATGTTGCGCATAGCCGTAGCTCACATGTGCTCGAAGGTATTGAGCTTGTGCAGTTCAAGAATGGTGGTCCGGCCGTCTTCGCTCTCGCGGTACATGGGTACAAAACGGGCATTAAAACGGATCTCATCGTAGGTGTAGGAGGTGCGCTGCAATACCTGGCTGGCATAAACATCGTCGTATCCCTTCACATGTACATATATCTCCACGTCCGCCGTTTTATAATCCTCTTCCAGCAGTCCCAGCAGCGGACTTTGCCCGTCGATCGGATGTACGACCGTCCAGTTCATCATCAGAGTGTCGACGCGCGGCCGTTCGAGGGGCAAGGTATAGAATTTATATTCCGTCGCCCCTTTTTCGTTTTGCTGGAGCAGGGCCACGGTTACGATCACCTCGGCATTGGTAATGTTGTGGCGGTCCTTGAAGGAAGCAATGCGGAACATCAAAGCCGTTTTGTCCTGGAAAGGCCCCACTAAGGCATGATCACTGAAGATGAGATGCGACTGCGGTTTGGAGAAGCGGCCATAGAAAAGACCTGTGGCAATAGCAAAAGAAAGAAAGCCCATCATCGCCTCCAGGGCGGCAACCAGGTTGACCCCGTCACCAATGGGATTGACACGGCCGTAGCCTACGGTAGTAAAGGTCTCCGTGCTGAAGAAATAAAGCTCCTTGAACTGTTGCCAGCGCGTATGCCCGATCACGCCCTGGAAATCGGATACGCCCAGCGCCAGGTATAGCATGGTAAAAAGGAGATTGGCACCCAGGAAAAAGAGGAGCAATACGATAATGAACTTCCAGCGGGGCAGATGCAGCAAGGTCTGGTAAATGCTGAACCTGCGGAGAAAGGGGATGCCTTCTTTCCGCAGATTGTAGCTGCCGTCCTTGTTGATAAAACGGCCGCCATAGCCGCTGGCACCGGCGCCAAAACCGGTATCATTATTGGCTTTCGAAGACGTATTGATCCGTTTGAGCAAAGACATATTCTCTTTTTTTAGATCAAAATTCTGTAAAAGGCGGCAGAGTTCAATACCAGTCGGTAAAGTATTTTGCAAAAACCCGGTCCTTGATCCCCGGCCATTCCTCGATGAGGATACTGTAGTAAACGGTATTGCGAAGCGTCCCGTCATCATTCACCATATGATGCCGCGCCAGGCCCTCGTATTGGCCGCCGATGGCCTCAATGGCACGGCGGGAGCGGGTATTCAGTTCATTGGTCTTGATCTCGACACGGTTGACGTCCAGTGTAGTGAAAGCATATTCCAGCATCAGGTATTTCATGGCCCGGTTGAGGCCAGTACGGTGAAACCGCTCATCGACCCAGGTCCAGCCGATTTCGGCCCTTTTGTTCTTTTCATCGATATTACCCAAGCGTGTAGAACCGGCTACGGCATTATTGGCCTTGTCGATCACCAGGAAGGGAATAGAACGCTGCGCATCACGATCGGCTATGGCCTGCGCCACGAAGCGGGCCAGGTCTTCTTCGGTGTAAATGAAGGCGGACATATACCGGTACAGTTCCGGTTGCGCCATGGCGATCGGTTTCAGCAACGCTACATCTTCCTGCTGCAAGGGACGGAGCAAGGCGCGGTTATTTTCGAGGGTAGGATGAAAGTCCATGTGGGTTGGCCATTATTGAGCGGGTAAAGATAGCGTCTACCACCAATACAAACTTTCAATGTCGTTTTAAAAGATTATGAAAAAACCTGTAAAGCGCTGGGCCTTACAGGTTTTATAACGTATTACCGGGAATATAAGCAGAAGTTAAAGCGAGCGGGCCACCATCTCGGCAATATCCAGCACCTGTACCTGCTCTTCCTGCTCTTTGTTCTTCACGCCATCCATTAGCATGGTGGTGCAAAAGGGGCAATTAGCGGCGATCACCGTAGCGCCTGTGGCGAGCGCCTCTTCTGTGCGCTCGATGTTGATCCTTTTGTTACCAGGCTCATCTTCTTTGAACATTTGCGCCCCACCGGCGCCACAGCACAGGCCATTGGTCTTACAGCGTTTCATTTCGACCAGTTCCACATCCATGGCTTCCAGCACGGCCCGTGGCGCTTCGTAGATATTGTTGGCACGCCCCAGGTAGCAGCTATCGTGATAAGTGATCTTTTTTCCCTTGAAGGCGCCGCCTTCTTTCATCACGATCCGGCCTTCGGCAATCAGCTGATTGATAAACGTGGTATGGTGAATGACATCGTATTCCCCACCCAATGCAGGATATTCATTCTTAAAAATGTTGAAACAATGCGGACAGGCGGTTACGATCTTTTTGATGCCATACCCGTTCAGCAGCTGAATATTGTTATAGGCCATCATCTGGAAAAGGAACTCGTTGCCCGAGCGCCGTGCCGGATCTCCGGTACACATTTCCTCTTTACCCAGTATAGCGAAGGACACGCCTACTTTATCCAATATCTGCGCAAATGCCTTTGTGATACGCTGCGCCCGCTGGTCAAAGCTTCCTGCACAACCTACCCAAAACAATACTTCCGGTTGTGCTCCCTCGGCCATAAATTCGGCCATTGTTTTTATATGCATTCCGTTTTATTTAAGTTGGCAAGTTGAAGCCGCAATCAACAGTAAGCCATAACATCTAAAGTCTATTACCACCATTACGGCATTTAGTTGGCAATTTTTAGTTGGCGACTACAATTGCCAACTATTAAAATCTCAGGGTACTATCGGCTGCCGCGATACTTTCCGGGGTTGTTTACCATATGTGCAAGCAGGCGACCAATCTCCTCGTTTGCCGAAATAAACTCCCTATGGCAATGTTCGTCGATATAACCACAGCCCAATGCAAAATCCAACCAAACCGATGTTTCCGCATTTTCCATATCAGCATCCGACGCTTTAGCTACGAAATGCGCGGGATAAAGGCGTTTCCGGTATCCTTCGGCAATATTGCTGCATACCGATCTTGAGCTTCGCCTGATCTGGCTTGTCAAACCATACTTTTCATCAACAGGAAAACCTTTGGTTATTGCAAAGATCGACATTGCCAGATCAAAAGCTTTCTTGTAAACAATCAATTCTTTAAAAGAGCCCATAGCTTCATTTTTTGAAACATAGGCGACAATTGGTTTGCGTTTACTATTCCGGATTCAAACTACTTTTAATTGTCAATATTCATGGGCGATTGCCAATTATCTCCATTGCAAACTGCCAATTCACTAACAGCCCGTTTTCATCTTCACCATTTCATTGTCAATTGCCAACTGCAAATTGCCAACTCCTATAACTATCCTTCCGCCAGCTCCTGGGCCCACTTGTCGCGATCGTCGGGGCTGAATTTCCAGGGCGCCATGTTGTTCTCAATATTGCCAAACATCATGTTCCACTCCTGTGGCGCGTTGCTTTCTTCCATCACGAGGTTGCGACGCAACTGCAGGATAATGGAAAGGGGATCGATGCTCACAGGACAGGCTTCTACACAGGCATTGCAGGTAGTACAGGCCCTTAGCTCTTCCGTAGTGATATAGTCGTGCAGCAGCGACTTACCATCGTCAACAAATTCCTTGTTCTTATCAATATTACGACCCATTTCCTCCACACGGTCCCGGGTGTCCATCATGATCTTCCTGGGCGACAACTTTTTACCTGTGATATTGGCCGGACAGACGGCCGTGCAACGGCCGCACTCGGTGCAACTATAGGCATCCATCAGGTTCTTCCAGCTCAGATCGGTTACTTCTTTGGCGCCGAAGCGATGTGGCTCTGCCGAAGCGGCGTCCGCCGGGGCTTTATCAGGCTCCATCATGTACAGCACTTCATTCTGGATGTCCTTCATATTCTCCATTTTCCCCTGGGGCACCAATTTTGCAAAATAGGCGTTGGGAAAGGCCAGAACGATATGAAGATGCTTGGAATAAGGCAAATAGTTGAGGAAAGCAAAGATACCGGCGATATGCAGCCACCAGCAACTACGCTCCAGCACAACGAGGCTGGTCTCGCTCATGCCCGAAAACAAAGGCGCCAGTAGGCCAGATACCCAAAAAGAGCTACCTGTATTATAGTAATGATGCGACCCTATTTGCTGCAGGTTATAATCGGCGGCGTTCATGGTCAGCAGCAGCCCCATTAATATGATTTCCGTAGCCAGGATGGCATTGGCATCTGTTTTAGGCCAACCATCCAGCTCTCCCTGATTCAGTCGTTTCAATTTCAGCACATTACGGCGTACGAGAAAAATAGCACAGGAGATGAGCACCAGCGCTGCCAGGATCTCGAAACAGCCGATAAGCACATTGTACAAGCCACCCAGGTAGGGAGCAAACAACCGGTGTGTACCAAAAATGCCGTCCAGTATAATCTCCAGGATCTCGATGTTGATGATCACAAAACCTGCATACACAAAGAAATGCAGGATAGCAGGTGTCATGCGCTTGAACATTTTCTTTTGTCCGAAAGCCAGCAGCAGCACATTGCGCCAGCGGGCTGAAGGATTGTCGTTGATCCTGGTATCTTTACCCAATTTAATATTACGGCGTATCTCGCGCACTTTACGGGCAAACAGAATAACAGCCGCAGCGGCCAGGAGCACAAACAGGATTTGCTGAACGATTTGCATGAATCGATATATTTTCAACTATTTACAGAAGAGAAAAACCGCTCTGGAAACAGCTGCCGGGAAAAAGAGTTCGGAATGTGCGCAGCCGAAAATGAACAAACGTTCAGCGCGCAACAACACTGCGAAAATACATTGTTTGCTGTTAAAAATGCAGGATTGTCATGAATTCGTAAAAATTCACGGTACCGGGAATGGTAAGCTTATACCCGCATTATGTCCTGGCTATCGGTGCAAATAACCGTCATACCATAGCCTCGTATGCCTTCAGCCAGCCTTCAAGCCGTTCACAGAATTCGGGACGTTCTATATTGCTGAAAAAATCGCCCTCGGCCTGGATATGCCCGAGTAAAATGTCCTGGGCCTTGGTACAGTGTAAAGCATAGGCATATGGGGTATGACTGAACGATACCATTTCATACACCGAGTTGAAGCGTCCGGGATAGCGTTTGCCCAGCTCCTTTTCGATCTTTTTCCGCTCCAGGAACAAGGGATCGGAGACCTTATCGCGCATTTCGATAAAATTGTTCAGGGCCAGGTCGGCCACTGCATCCGCGTTCGGTTTTCTTTGCTTTTCGAGCTCGGCAAGGATCGTTTCCCAGTCATCGCCATATTGTTCCATCAGGCCTTCCAGGGCCGAGCAATCTTCAAATCCGGCGTTCATACCCTGTCCGTAAAAAGGAACGATAGCATGGGCCGCATCGCCGATCAGGCAACTCTTGTCCTGGTATTTCCAGGGAAAAATACGGGTAGTGATGAGCGAAGAAACCGGATTGTTCAGAAAGTCCTCGACCAGGGTGGGCATTAAGGGCACAGCGTCGGGAAACTGCCGGCCGAAAAAATCCCGTACATCCGCCGCCGTCTTTATAGAAGCGAAGGAAGGATCGCCTTCGAAGGGAAAGAACAGGGTGCAGGTGAAGCTGCCGTCGATATTGGGCAGGGCGATCATCATATAATTGTGCCGCGGCCAGATGTGCAGGGCATTCTTTTCAATAGGCCAGCTACCGCCAGGACCCGCCGGGATATTCAGCTCTTTATAGCCGGCTTCGATATAATGCTGGGAAAAATTGGTCCGGTCCATAAAAGACATGGCTGTCCGTAGCGAAGAGAAAGCGCCATCGGCGCCAAACAACAGGTCGCAGGCCAATTCCCGCTCCTGTCCTTGCTCATCGGTCAGGTGGATCGTATTGCGCTGCACATCGACTTTGGTGCAACGCTGGTTGAAATGGATATTCGCCCCATTCTGCTCGGCCAGGTCCATCAGCTTCTTGTTCAGTTCCCCCCTGCTTACCGAATAGATGGCTTCGCCGTTTTTGCCATAGGCCTGGAAGGCAGAGGTTCCGTCTTCCTGGTGCAGGAAGCGACCGGGCATAGGAATCGCGATGGCTTCGATCTCTGTACGCAAGCCTGCCAGCTCCAGCGCTTTCCATCCCCTGTTGCTCATGGCGAGGTTGATAGAGCGCCCCGCGCCTACGGCTTCCTTGCGCATGTCGGGCCGGCGCTCATAGACAGTCACTTCATAGCCGCGTTTCCGCAGCAGCACGGCCAGTACCGAGCCTACCAGACCCGCGCCTAATATCGTAACAGAACGTTTGCTCATCGTGTATTCTTTTTGCGCGGCTAAGGTACAAAAATGCAGGAAGGCAAGGAAGTACAATCCTGAATCTATTGTTATTGCGCGTTGGACTGCAACTATATTGCGACCCGTTTGTTGACCTGGAATAAAACAAAACGAACATGAGCCGACATATCATCAGCTTGTACGACGACCATGATAAAGCCGTAGCAGCTGTAGCCTTACTGAAGCAGGAAGGTTTCAATGAAAAGCATATCAGCTTACTGGGCATGGCCGACGTAGGCGATGAAGTGCAGGTAAAGGACGCCCGGGTAGCTGCGCGTGGCGTGGGTATCGGCGCCTTGGTGGGCGTGCTGGCCGGCATTGGGCTGGCAGCTATTCCCGGTATAGGCATTCTTTATGGCTTGGGCGCTGTGGCCGGGGCCGTGGCCGGCTTTGACTTCGGTGTGATTGGCGGCACTATTATCTCGGCGCTGGCGATCGGGAATATGGGTAAAGAGGTCGCCGACCGTTATGCCGCCGAGTTGAAAGCAGGCAAGACCCTGCTGGCCTTCTCGGGAGATGACACGGAGATTGGCAAGGCCCGCGGCGTGCTGGAGGGCCATGGCATGCATACCGAGCTGCTGGAGCACTGAGAATAGCATTGGCTAACCGCAGACAAAGCTGTAAATTTGAAGCTTAAAAGTTATCACATGGGAATTTCAGAAATGAAGCTGGAGGCTATTACAGAAATCAGTAAGCTGGAAGATGCGGATACGCTTAGGGAAATCCTAAACTATTTGTCACACTTACCGCAACCCGGGGATAAGTCCCTTTATCTCTCAAGGCAGTACAATAAAGCGAAAGAGCAGTACGGAAGTCTACTCACAAAACTGGCCCAATGATCGATCTGCAGGATATTTTGCACATGCAAAATGCTTCCATTGAAGATTTTGGTGGTGAAAAAGGTATTAGAGACCCGGAGCTTCTGGCATCGGCGCTGGCAAGACCTTTCCAGACTTTCGACGGCTCCGAACTTTATCCATCAGTGATTGAAAAAGCCGGTGCATTAGCCGAAAGCCTTATTGTAAATCATCCTTTCGTTGATGGTAATAAACGAATTGGGTTTCTTGCCATGTTTGCATTGCTGCAAGAACACGCCATCGTGTTCTCTGCAAGCGAAGTTGAGTTGTACGATTTCATCATCAGAATCTCAACAGGGGCATTGAATATAACCGAAATCATTACCTGGATCAGGGTACATACAAAAGAGGAGCGCTGACGGGCGCTCCTCTTTTGTTCTTTATGAATGAATCTTAGTTATTACAGCCCCAGCTGTGCACTTAACTCCAGCATACGGTCGATGGGCCTCTTTGCGGCCAGGCGCAGCTGTTCTTCCATTTCTATCTCCGGCGTTTCATATTTCATACACAGGTAGAGCTTTTCCAGGGTATTCAGCTTCATGTGCGGACAGTCGTTACAGGCACAATTATTTTCGGGCGGCGCCGGGATCAGCGTCTTACCCGGCGCATTCTTCTGCATCTGGTGCAGGATACCAGTTTCCGTGGCCACGATGAACGCCTGCGCGGCGTCGGTTTCCACATATTTCAGCAGCTGCGTGGTCGACCCGATAAAATCGGCCACTTTCAGCAGCGGCTCTTCACACTCAGGATGGGCAATGATCTTGGCTTCCGGATGCTGCTCCTTGAGACGGATGATCTTTTCCAGAGAAAATATCTCGTGCACCATACAGGCGCCGTTCCACAGCAGCATATTCCGGCCGGTAACTTTATTGATATAGCCACCCAGGTTCTTGTCCGGGGCAAAGATGATCTTCTGGTCTTTGGGGAGGCTGTCAACGATCAGCTTGGCATTGGATGAGGTACAAATGATATCGCTCAATGCCTTGATACCGGCGCTGCAATTGATATAAGAGATCACCAGGTGATCGGGATGCTGCGCTTTAAAGCGGGCAAATTCGGGCGGCGGACAACTGTCGCTGAGGGAACAGCCGGCATTAAGGTCGGGCAGCAAAACCTTTTTATTGGGGTTCAGGATTTTGGCTGTCTCTGCCATAAAATGTACCCCGGCAAAAACGATTACCGAAGCATCGGTTTTGGCCGCCTCCTGCGCCAATCCCAGGCTATCGCCGATATAGTCGGCTACATCCTGGATGTCGGGCTCCTGGTAGTAGTGTGCCAGCAACACGGCATTCTTTTCCTTCTTCAGCTTCTCTATTTCTTCAAAAAGATCAAGGGTGGGATCGATATCTATATCTAAAAATCCGCGGCGGCCGACATTGCGCCTGGCCACCTCCAAATCTGCAATCATATTCGTGCATTTTAGCTTCCGGGCCTACGGCCCAATGACAAAATTGTGACACAAACTTCGGATTTTATTTTGGAAACACATGAGGCTTTCCCTTAAGAATTAACAATATCGTTATAGCGTTAAACCGATCGTTAAGGCCGCTGCTTTCCGCTTTTCCGCTTTCTTTTTTGACGCTAATCCGTTATCTTTGAATGAACGTTCATTTTTCACTATAGCTTCCCCGCTAAATCTTATTTTGCATATGCAGCAGCCGCAACGACTATTTGATTTTGTGGAATACCAGGCAGCCCAACGGCCTGCGGGCGTGATGCTGGCCTCAAAGATCAACGGCGCCTGGCAAACGATCTCCTGTAAAGAAGTGATGCAGCGCTCCCGCGACCTGGCCTCGGGCCTGCTAAGCCTGGGCATTGCTCATGACCGGCTGGAGCCCGAGCAACAGGAAAAGATCGCCATCGTATCGCAGAACCGTCCCGAGTGGCTGATCACCGACCTTGCCGTACAACAAACGGGCGCAATACTGACCCCGATCTATCCGACGGTAAGCCCGCAGGACTTCGCGTTTATTCTTAAGGAAGCAGAAGTAAAGATCATCTTCTTTTCCAACAGCGAGCTGTACGAACGGTTCCGCCCGGCTTTTGATGAGATCCCCAGCCTGAAGCACATTTATACTTTTGATGAAGTGCCCGGTGTAGACCATTGGAGCCAGCTGAAGCCCACCGCAGAAGGTGAGCAGCAGCGAGAGGCCGTATGCGACCGCATCAACAGTGAGACTATTGCTACGATCATTTATACCTCAGGTACTACCGGGGCGCCGAAGGGCGTGATGCTTTCCCACAGGAATATCGTGAGCAATGTGACCGACAGCGCACCGCTTTTCCATTTTGCCCGTAAAGACGACCGGGCCCTCAGCTTTTTGCCTCTCAACCATATCTTTGAAAAGATGGTCACTTATGTGTACATCCGGGGGGGACTGGGTGTCTACTATGCCGAAAGTATGGATACCATAGGTGACAATCTGAAAGAAGTAAAACCGATGGTGTTTACCTGCGTGCCCAGGCTGCTGGAAAAAGTGTACGAAAGGATCATGGCCAAAGGACATGAGCTGACAGGAATCAAAAAGGCCATGTTTTTCTGGGCTGTGAACCTGGGTAAGCGTTATGATAATATAAAAAGAGGTAGTGCCTGGTACCGGATGCAATTGGCGCTGGCCAATAAACTGGTCTTCAGCAAATGGCGCGAGGCCCTGGGTGGCCGCGTAGATGCGGTAGTCAGCGGATCGGCAGCGCTGTCGGAGAAGCTGATCCGCATTTTTTCGGCTGCAAAGATCACGGTGATGGAAGGCTACGGCCTTACCGAAACTTCACCGGTGATTACGGTCAACCACCTGGAAAGCGAGAACCGGCGGATCGGGACCGTGGGGCCGGTACTGAAAAATGTAGAGGTGAAGCTGGCCGAGGATGGTGAGATCCTGTGCCGCGGCAATAACGTAATGGTCGGCTATTATAAAAATCCGGAGGCAACATCCCGTGAAATTGATGCCGAAGGCTGGTTCCATACCGGCGACATCGGTGTTTGGGTGGAAGACCGTTTTCTTAAGATCACCGACCGTAAGAAAGAGATCTTTAAAACTTCGGGTGGTAAGTATGTAGCCCCGCAGGTTATCGAAAATAAGATGCGGGAAAGCCCTTACATAGAGCAGATGATGGTGGTGGGCCCCGGGCGGAAGTTCGTTTCGGCGCTTATCGTACCCAATTATGCCCAGATCCGGAACAAGCTAAAAAACGAAGGCGGGCAGTTGCCGGCCGATGACGAAGCCCTGGTGAAAGAGGATTCAGTGATCAAGCTGATCCAGCAGCAGATCGACCGGTACAATCCCGAGTTTGGTCATGTGGAACAGGTGAAGAAATTTGTGCTACTGCCCTCGGAATGGACGGTCGATAATGGCATCCTGACGCCTAAGCTCTCTATCAGGAGAAAAGTAGTAGAAGAAAAATACAAAAACGAGATCGAGAGCATGTATGAAACGCCTGTTGTGGATTGAGTCCCCGCATCGTTAAACGAACCACTATTTTCAGGAGAATTCCAAAGAGAAGAGGCCGTCTAAAAAGGTCTCAAGCCTGTTACATTGAGCAGTTCAAAATGTAAACAGGCTTGAAACGTAATTTTTGCCATATTTCGACTGCGTTCAATGTAACAAAAATAATCCCTTTTCAGACGGCCTTTTTCTTATCTCAGTTCATTGCCCTTACCGGCTACCGGTAAGCTGCCGGTAAGCACCCATATAACGCTCGGCGGAAGCTTGGTCTCCCTGTTGGGCATAAATAGAAGCCAGTATGCGGTAAGGTTCCGGGAAATTAGGATTGATCTCGATGACGCGCGTCAGGTTGTAAGTAGCGCTCTGTACATTATTCTGCTGCAACTGCGCAATAGCCAGGCCGTACAAGGCATCCACTTTTTCCGGGGAAATGCTGACCGTCTTTTTGAAAGCGGTTTCTGCATCTTTCATATTACCTGCTTCCAGTAAAGCCCGCCCATAATTGGCCTGGGCAATCTCGTTATTGGGATCGTAGGTTACGGCATTTTTCAGCAGGCGTACCGCTTCCGGAATATCCTTTTTTTCCAGCGCCTCCATACCCAGCAGGTCGCTTTTATCGCCACGCTTCACGACAATTGCGACGGGACTATTGTCCACGCTAACGGTATAGACGGTACCTTTTTGTACGAACATGCCATTTTTCAGCATATTGACATCAACGTATTGCGGCGTTAAGATAGCGTAGTCCCAGTCGCTCTCGTACCGCTCCCGGAAACGGATATAGTTTGCTTTCCAGGGCGAATGGGTGCTCTCCCATATCTGGCTCAGCTCCCAGGGAACATTGGACGCTATCTTAAGCGTACTGTCGTAGGGAACATTCCGGGCAAACCAATCGGCTGCGGGCTTGGCGCTATGGGAATAATAGTCGAGCTGATAATCGCCGTAAGAGCCATCGACACCTCCTTTAAGCTCATTGACATAAGTATATTCCAGAGGGTGGTTCCGGATCATAAAGCTAATGGGGAAGAAACTACCGATCAGGATAACGGCCATGATGGCGATCCCGGCAGCTTTGGACGAAAAGTACCGGATGAGCGTGCCAAACCCGAGGGCTGCAATTACTGCGATACCGCCGAAGACGAAATAGGAGTGCCGCCAACCGTTATACAAAGGAGATTTGGAATATGCAATGTAAAACAGGGGAAAAGCAAAGGTAAAAATGACCAACAATACCCGCCGCCGGTTATAGCCGGCCTTTTTCATCAAAGGGTAAAGCACGATACCCAGTGCCGCACCCACAAGGGTGATAATTGGCGTAGTGATGAGGATATATACTATCGTATAATACCAGGGTACCTCGTTGGACCACATGGTCTGCCCTTCAAAAACGGTCTTGATAATGGTAGGAAATTTGGAGAAGGTGCTCAGCGCCTCCATCGGCTGCGTAAAGGGATGGCGCAGGGCCGCCGGCCAGGTAGCGATACCGATAAGCCAGAATCCGACAAATACGATCACCAACCGCAGCAGCAAAGGCTTGTAAAATTTCTTATCGATGCCGAAGGCTTGCTTGCGCATTTCCTTATCGGAAAGGATATCGTATACCAGGGCTAGGCCAAGATAGAAAAAGAGCAGCAAGGCCCCAACCCTGATACCAAAAGCCAGGCCTATCGACAACATCAGCAACAGCGTGGTCTTCCAGCGTGGCGAGGGCAGCTCATCGGTAAACGCCAGGATATAGTATATCGACATAATATACATCGCTGCAAACGTGGAATCCTTGGGGTTATTAAAGGCCTCCCCCCATAGCCTTGGTGCAATGATGGCAAACAACAGTCCCAGGCACCCGACCTGCCAGCCCCCTATCCGCTTGGCCGTAAGACCGCAAAACAAGTAGAAAAGAAAAGTAAACAAGGCAATCACAAAATGCCTTGTATATGTGGCGTTGGTATGAAGATTCCTGTATACTGCCGTAGCCGTAAGATCGACCAGCGGTCCATAGTTGTATAGCAAAGTGGGATCGTCGCGGTCGTTGGGCCGGAAGCGGAAGATCGAATCATTTTGCCCGAAGGACTTGAGGTACAGATAGGACAACTCTCCTACCGGCTTGTGGTAAAATTCATCGCTGCTTGGGCCATAATCGAAGCTTAGTACAGGCCTTATAAGGAACAATGCGATAACGATGCCGATAAACAACCTTTTATAAAGGGTTTGTCTGGCATCTGCTGCGGGGGCGATCAATTTTTTCCACATCATTGTTAAATGGATTGGGCTTCTATAAAAATGGATTGGGCTATCTTTTTGATCAGGGGTAACCGTTCGGCCACGTTGCCAATAGCAATGGATGGCTTGACGAGGAATGCCGGAATTCCCGGCAACAAGAAATCTTTGTAAGTCACTTTGATATTGGTATAGCCTGCAGCCTGCAGCCTTTTACGGATGAACCCGGGGGAAAATGCCATCTCATCCGGCTCCAGCTTGGCCTTCTTACGGAAATAATCGCTTTTAAAGATCAGCTGGCAATACGGGTTGTAAATATTGGGCTCCATAAAAATGATCTTTCCATTGGGCCTGAGCAGGGATTTCATCTGTACTAATGAAGCGTCCAGCACCGGGTAAAGATGGTGCAGGATGCCGTTGCCGTAGATGACATCGAAGCGGCGATCCATGATTTGGGCCGGATCTGTAAAGTCCAGCACTTCAAATTTAAGGCGCTCCCGTCCGAAGCGCTCATTAGCCGAACGGACAAAAGGCTCACACAGGTCAGTACCCAGTATATCCAAAGGTATCTGCTCGGCTATCCAATTAGACATTTCTCCGGTGCCACAACCTATTTCCAGCCCTTTCTTACCTGGAGCGGTAATATTCATAGCTTCGATAAACCAGTCTGCTCTTCTTTTCATACGAATACGCGTAGACTCAGCCATCTGAAAAATCTGATTGTACCCTCTGTTATCTGTTATATGCGACATCGGTATGCGTTATTTTTCTACAATGATGGTGTAACCTAAAGGATCTTCGCCCGATCCCAGATTAAGCAGTAAAGATAAATGTCCCAACAATACAGCAAAAATGAAACAGGGAAACAGCACCAACAGGAAAGGGATCGTCCAGAAATACCTTGGCGTGGTAAAGTTCCGGAAAAAGAGTACGATAATCTTTGCGCAAATGGCCGTCAGGTCGGTACCTCTTCCATATACCTCCACCTTGCCAAAGGATGTGAATATTTTCTTAAGCGTGCTAGGCGTGTACCGGAAATAATCGTAGGGAATATAGTGATAACGTGCGCTCCAGGGAATCGTAATGATCCCTTTTGCCCCCTTACGGCTCACGCGATACATATCGTCGATCAAGGCCTGAAACTCGAAGCAATGCTCCAATACTTCGGTACATAAGAAAGCGTCGAAGAAACCATCATTGAAAGGAATATGTTTCCCATCGAAAATGGTTATTTTTTCATTACTATATTTAAAATCGTCGGCTATGGCTACATCAATGCCATAGTAGTTTGTTTTGTCCTTATGTAGCAGATGATAATAGGGACTGTCTCCACATCCTACGTCAAGCACTTTGCCCTCAAAGCGAGGCAGCTCTTTTTTCATCGCGCTGTAAATGGTAAGGATCTGGAGGTCGAGCACCATTCGGAAATAGAACTTGACCTTTCCTACAAAGGTCGTAGGCGCCGTATTGGCTATGGGTTGAAATTTTTCCATACTCGGATATAGCCTGTCTGGATATTAGATACGGCATTCTTTTTTGGCCACCTGTAAAGGCGGCTGTAACACAAGTTTATTTTTTAGTATAGATATTCTTCCTGATGAACTTTGGTCGCTTCTTGGCTTCTTCAAGGATCTTACCCTGGTATTCGCCAATAAGCGCGATGCCCAGCATGTTAAGACCACCAAAGAAGAGGATCAGCACAACAATGGTAGTGATGCCATGCGGTATGCCCGGCAATACAAAATAAGCGATAATCTGCGCAATGATCGCGATAAACGACAGTACAGTTAAAAAACCACCCAGGTACGTAAGCAGCTCGAGCGGCACAAAGCTGAAAGAAAATATTGCCTTTCTGGCCCAGCCGATATTCTTGCGCCAGTTGTTGGTGGTTACACCAAACATGCGTTCGGGCCGTACATAGTCCACTCCTACCTGCTTAAAACCGACCCAGGCTCTCAATCCCCTGAGGAATTGATCTGTTTCCGGCAGCTTGATCAGCTCATCTACTACTTTACGATCCATCAGGGAAAAGTCGCCGGCATCGAGGGGTATGGGAACATAAGCAATACCCCTGAAGATACGGTAGAATACTTTATAGAAAAATGCGAGCCGCTGGTTACCATCCCGCTTTACCCGGCGGCCATACACCACGTCGTTTCCTTCCTCCCATACCCGGCAAAAGTCCTCGATGAGCTCGGGGGGGTCCTGCAGATCGCCATCGAGCAGAATAACACCGTCGCCTGTGGCGATCTCCATACCGCTCAGGAAAGCTGCCTGGGAACCGAAGTTGCGGGAATGTTCTATGGCGATCACGTGATCGTCTTGCTGCACGATAGGCATCAGCACCTCCATGGTATTGTCGGGGCTGCAATCGTTTACAAAAATGATCTCATAATCGACATTGATCTTTTTGAAGGTTGCTGTCAACCGCTGATACATGATTGGGATCGCCTGTGCATCCTTATAGCAGGCAATCACTGCGGTAAGCTTATGCCTGATCTTATCCTGGATCAGCTTCTTTTCATAAAGCGGATAAGAATATTTTTCCTGCCATTCCCGGGTCTGCTGCAGGCCGGGGCCCAGCAGGGTCTGGTTTTTCCAGCCCAAAAGTTTTTCGGCCAGGGTGGCTTTACCGTACCAGTCTTTAAGGTCCCATTTGCGGTTGGGCATAGAGCCCCATTCGGGGGCCTGCTCTATGCCAAAGAGTGTTCTGATCTCTTCCACAATAGCCCTCAGTGTTGTTTTGGCCCCGCTGGCAATATTGATCGAGCGGCCGCGTACCTCGTCCATGGGCGCGTTGGCAGCGAGCAGGGTTGCCCATATCGCATCGTCTATATAAACGAAGTCTCTGGAAATATCGGGCTGTACCAATACGGGGTATCCTCCCTGCATTCCCTTCTGGATCAACTGGGGCACCAGGCGATCGGGCTCCTCGTATGGGCCATAGATCGAATAGTAGCGCAGGTTGACCACCGGCATTTCTTTCAGTATGCCATAATAACGGATCAGGTAAGCCGCCGACACTTTGGTAACCGAATAATGGCTATTGGGCATCAAGGTATCCTCTTCATCCGGGGCTTCACAGTTCAGCCCGTATTCAGATGAGCTGCCCGCATGTATAAAGGCTCTGATGTTGTATTTGGAGGCCTCTTCAACCAGGTGCAACAGGCCCATTACATTCGTATCGTAGATTCGCTCTACATTATCCTGCTTGGCATAAGCCCCGTAAGCGGCAAGATCGAATATTGTTCTGAAACGGTATTCATCAAAAAGATGCGCCACCTCAGCCCTTTTGGTGATATCGCATTGCAATATCCTGGATTGATCCAGGTCGTCGAGCCGCCAGGGAACGAAGGGCTTGCTGGTTACGGCATATACATCATTTCTCTTAGCTAATATCGTGCGAAAAAGATTCGCTCCTATAAAGCCGCCGGCCCCGAACACAACTATGGGGCCTTCCAGCCGGTCTACTTCTTTATTGATCTGCGTTAGCAAGTTCACTGCAAAATGGTTGTTATTTGTTGTTGCAAAAGCTGTCCCCGCAAACCATTCAGTTCCTGGTGCCATTGCTGGCTGCCATAACGGTCGTTGGGATATCCCTGGGCGTGGAGGGACTTCCAGCGAAGGGGAACGCCAATGTTCCTGGCCAGCAAGATACCGGCGAGGTATTCACCCAGTCCGCCGGCCGCATAATGCTCTTCGATAGTGATTACCTTACCGGTGCGTACGATAGCCCCGATCAGCGCTTCCGGTATCTCTGTTACCGGCAAGGTACCCAAGGCCCATATGTCCAGCTGTTCTGTTATGTCCTGGGGCAGGTCAAGTACATTGGCCAATACCGGACCGGCGCCTATCACTACCGCACCTTCACCCTTACGGACATGCCGCCAGGGAGCAAAAGACGACAGGCCCTCTATGTCGCGGCCCTGGTTCAGGCGCAGATAATTGGGTGCGGGGTCCTGCAGCATGGTGGCCACCACATTGGCGATATCACTACCCGTCAGGGGCAGGTATACTTTCATATGAGGCAATACCCGCATGGCGGCTATATCTTCAAGGTTGTGATGCGTGGCGCCCATGATTCCATAGCCATACCCGCCGCCATTACCGACCAGCTTGACCGGCAGGTTGTGCAGACATACGTCATTCCTGATCTGCTCATAAGGACGCAGGGTTACAAAGGGAGAGATGCTGTATACCCAGGGGATAAAACCTTCATAGGCCATAGCAGCAGCCATCGACACCATATTCTGCTCTGCTACGCCGGCATTGATGAAGCGTTCCCCGAAGGTATTGCCAACCTGCTCCAGTGCCATATAGCCCAGATCTCCGGTCAAAAAAACCTGCTGCGATTGAAAATTATATTGGTCAATAATAGCCTGGGCAAACTCTACTCTCATGCTGGTAATTAATTATGGTACTTGGCGACTTGTTCCCGATGCTGGTGTTCCAGGCGCTGTAGTGTTTCTTCGTATTGGAGTTCTTTGAAGGGCAGGTAATGGCTATCGAGCTTGTTTTCGTAAGTAGCCCAGTCTCTGCCTTTGATCGTATTGGCGATTACGGCCAAAGGTTTTGTGCAGGTAGAGGCATAGTCCATAGCTTCCCGCCAGGCTTCAAAGTTGTGACCATCTATTTCAAGGCAATCGAACTGGAAGGCTCTTAGCTTATCCGCCAGCGGATCGAGGTTCATTACCTCCTGCGTAGAACCGAAGCCCTGAAGATTATTTTTATCGATAATCCAGACCACCCGGCGCAATTGGTGGTGTGCAATAAACATGGCCGCTTCCCATATGCTCCCTTCATTCAACTCACCGTCGGACGTAACACAAAAAACCCGGTCTTCGCTTTGCTTCAACCGCCTGGCCATCCCAATGCCCGCCGCCAGGGAAAGTCCATGCCCCAAACTGCCGGTAGCAAAAGGGATGTGAGGAAGTTTATTGGCCGGGGGATGGGCAGCCAGAAAAGTATCGTTCTGGTAAAAGCTATCTATATCTTCCTCACTCAACCATTCTTTTTCGGCCAGGGTACTATAGAGCACAGCCGCCGCATGGCCCTTGGAAAGAATAAATTCATCTTTATCCTGCATCCATTCGAAAAATAGGAAGGTCAGGATTTCGGCCGCAGACAAAGAGCTCCCGATATGGCCGGCATTGGCTCTCGAATACATAAGCAGGAAGCGCTTCTTGATAGAAAGCGCCCTGGTACAAAGATTGATATAACGTATATTGTCGTCTGCCATTAAGTATCCGCGAAAATAAACTTTCGGGCAAGATAGAATTTTTATCTGAGAACAGGAAAAATGAGGAAACTGATGGGATTTTTCGATATCAATTATTTCTCATAAAAAATTTACCTTTATTTGCAACAAAAGTGTCAATTTAAATTCCCGCCACAGCTTATGTATACCTTAAATGTTCTTTTGGTTGATGACGAACGCGAAGCTTGCGAAAATCTACAGAACATACTTTCCCAGTTCATCGATCATCCGGTAAATACTATGGGGTTTGCGCATTCCACCAGGGAGGCTGAGGAAAAGATCCAGGAGCTCGGTCCGGATGCTATTTTCCTTGATATTGAAATGCCGAATGAGAATGCATTCCAGTTCCTCGAACGATTGGCATCTGTAAACTTTGAGATCATTTTTGTTACGGCTTACGACGAATATGCTATACGTGCATTTAAGCTGAATGCCGTAGATTACATACTGAAGCCAATCAATATAGATGATCTGAGAAAAGCTATTGAAAAGCTTAAGGAAAGGGTAACCTACAGAAAAGTGATCCACGCCAATGCGCACGGCTATAATGAGCTGGCCCAGCAGATCAACCTCCGCAAAAAACAATCGCAGATCATCCTCAGGGACAATAACACCTGGGAGGCTTTGCCTTTCAGCAATATCGTCTACATCAAGGCCATGGGCAGCTATTCCAAGATCTTTTATCAGCTCAACGGAGAGGAAAAGAACATCCTGATGTCACGGTCAATTTCCGAATATGAAGATCTGTTGCCTAAAGACATATTCTTCAGGATACACAGGTCGTACCTGGTTAACTGCGGCTATGTGCAGAAACTGACGAAAGAAGAGATCCCTTCCATTGTACTGATGGATAAATCCATTCTTCCTATCGGCCGGCGCCGGTTCTCTGAACTGGTTTTGTTTTTAAAGAATTATAGCAAACGGAATGGCTAGGTGGCTGGGCAGTTTCATTTTCTGCATTTTTCTACTTACCGGCTTTTGCGACCTTGCTGCTCAAACGATACCGTTGCGCCATTTTACAGCGAGCGACGGCCTGTCTTCCAACCTCATTTATAGCATTACCAGGGAGCGCAACGGTTATTTGTGGCTGTCCACCGACAAAGGAGTAAGCCGCTACAACGGCCAGTCTTATAAAAACTTTACTACCGCCGACGGCCTTCCCGACAACGAAATTTTCAATATCAGGGAAGATTATGAAGGCCGTCTTTGGCTCGCCACTTTCAACGGTACGCTTTGCTACTACAAAGATGGGCAGTTCCACACGCCGGTCAATACCCCATGGTTAAAATTGCCGCTCAAATCGAGCCAGCTAATATCCCATTTGCTGGCGGACAGCAGCATTTTCATACAACTAACTGACGTTCAAAGGCTCATTCATATCCGGCACAATCAGGTCAGAATGCTTTATACAGGCCTCAACCAAGTAGTACAAGATATCGCCTTATTACCTGGTAAGCGGGGGTATAAACTGAGGACCAGCGACCGCGACATCGACATCGACACTTCGGGAAAAAGAATAAGCGAAAAGCTCCGCGGCACCAGGGTGTTTTTCGCAATAGCATCTTTTAGCTTACCCACGGATCATTATCTCTTTTCCGACAATCGTGTTTATACAGATAGTGGAAAGATACTTCGCCGGACTGTGAAACATTTGCCACTGCCTCCTAATACCGGCGGAGGTGTCCAGATGTTCATGTCGGGGAAAGACCTTATGATCTGTGGCCCCGATGGCCTATGGATTAACGACAGCCTGCAGATACCGACAGAACAGGAAGTATTGTTTGTAGAAAAGGATAGTGACGGCAATTTCTGGTTTGGGACCAAAGGCAAAGGCCTATACCAGTTTAGCCGCTTCTTCAGAGAGCAGGTCCAATACCAGCAAGCTTACAAAGGCCAGGCGATTTATGCAAAAATAGTAGGGAAAACTTTATTCTTCACCAATAATGCGGGCGATTTGTATCGGCTGGCGGATAAAAAGATGATCTGCCTCATTAAAGCGAAAAACCGAAATGTCAATCATAAACGCGCCTACTTCCTGATCGACGACCGGGGAACCTTTTTTACGATATCGACCCACTCTTCCCTCCTTATGCGCCTTCAACAGACGGTGACTAAGGCCCGGCCAATTCTCTTAGCGAATATCAATGAATTCAAAACGCTCATACCCAAAGACAGCTTTATTTATGCATTTGGATCACAGAATTTCTACCGCATACCTTATTCCTGGTTTCAGCCCTATCCTTCTCCTCCCTTGAAGGTATTGGACAGCGTACATACCTTCAGTACGGACCGGATTCATGCAGCTGTTATGGACCACAGCGACCAAAGCTTATGGTATACCCGCACCAATGTGGTGTACCGGATAACGGATACAGCATCCGTCCCGCAACCACAACTGGGTAAACAAACGTTCCGGCAGATGGCATTTGCCGGAACGTTTTTTGCCGGCATTACGGAAAGCAATGCTATGGTATTGGCCAATCGATACAAGGAGCCATTGGTGCTTCTCGATACCGTTCCGGAAAGCGATTGTGTATGGGAAGACTTCTACCCTATCGATCAGCAGCATATACTCATCACCACTAACAATTATCATCGCCTGCTGACCTTTTTACCTACTTCTCCCGGAGAGAAACCACGCTACCGCCTGGAGACCATCGAGGATCCCTTTATTCCCCAGCAGGTCGATGCTATAGCTGTCGATAGCAACAATTGCTTCTTCTTAAAAGACGGCAACATTTTACAGGTGGCCACACATACCTTGTTTGAACGTACACCGCTTCCCAGGCCTGTCATCACCTCGTTTCAAACCATAGAAAGGAGCTATCCATTGTCTCAGGATATTATCGTTCCTTATTCGGAATCCGGCAATATAAATATCGCTTTCGACAACATCAATTTCAGCAGCACAGAGGTTAGCTGCGAATACTCGGTTTCCAGGAGCAAACAAGCCCAATGGATCCCGCTCACCGGCAACGCCATCAATTTAAGCGCACCGGGCTCCGGGCAATATACGCTTAGAATAAGGTCCAAAACCATATCCAGCGGCTACTGCCTTCCCATAGTGCTCTCTTTTACTATAGAAAAACCTTTCTGGGCCACCTGGTGGTTCTTGACCATATGCGGCGCCGTCTTCATCGCCCTGGTGTGGTTGGCCATACTCCTGGTGGCCTGGATAAAGATCCGCAGGAAGCAGCGGCAGCACGAAGCCGATATGAAATACCAGCAGTCGGAATACAAAGCGCTCAATGCCTTGATGAACCCCCATTTTATCTTCAATAGCCTTAACAACATACAAGGGCTGATCAATAAAGACGAAAAAAGGATCGCCAACGAATACCTCGTTATCTTCTCCGATCTTGTAAGACAGAACATGCATAATGTTTCCAGGGGATTCATTTCGCTGCAGCAGGAGCTCAACCTGGTAGAAAACTACCTTACCCTGGAAAAGCTGCGCTTCAAGGATTTGATCCACTACGAAATGCGGATCGATGAGGAGGTAGATGCAGATGATATTATGATCCCGCCACTGATGATACAGCCACTGGTCGAAAACGCGGTAAAGCACGGGCTGTTGCCCAGGCAATCGACCAACAGTAAGGTAACGGTAACCGTATATGAGAAGGCAAACAAGCTTTATATAGAGATTACCGACAACGGGATCGGGATTACCCAATCGCTCGAAAGCCAGAGCCACCTGCATGAATCCTTCGGGCTCTCCAACCTGAAAAAAAGGACGGAACACCTGAAGAAGATACAGCAGCGGGATATTGATATTGAAGTGAGCGAGCTAAAGGATGTCGCCGGCCAGGTTGCCGGTACCCGAGCGTTGATCACCATCACGCTCGAGAACCTGTAACCGCATTATCTTTGACTTTAGAACAATGCGATACATGGTACGCGACACTTTTACTTTTCTCTGTCTGCTGATGCTCCTCTGTTATGGGCGCATGACGAAGATTTACGCGCAAACCACGCCCTATATCCATTATGGCGTTGAGCAGGGACTACCTTCCGATGTCGTTTATTCTGCGCTATCCGATAGCAAGGGTTATCTATGGGTTGCTACCGATAAAGGCCTGTGTCGCTACAATGGCTACGACTTTACCCTGTATACCACCCAGGACGGTTTGCCGGACAACGAGGTTTTTTCTTGCTGGGAAGACCCGGAGCACCGGCTTTGGATCTCTACCTTTAAGGGATTGCTTTGTTACCTGAAAGATGGTGTGTTCCACACCGCAGCCAACACGCATTGGCTACGACAGGGAAACGGTATTTACAATTCTTTCCCCTGCCTGCAACATGACGGCAGCTTAATCCTGAAGTCCGGTTCCGGAAGAAACTTTATCGAGATCAAGGACAGTACGTTAAGACAATTCAGCATTCCCCTGCTGCCCGGGTGCACCGACATATCCCTGATCGGCCTCAAAAAAGAAAGCGAAAATCTTTATTGCCTGTTTTATCCGGGTTACCGGCTCTCCGTAGACAGTAGCATGCGCATACTGGAGCAGAACCCGTTTCTTCTCAACTGTTGCTATAACAGGAATAGTTTGCTTTTTTCGGATACCGACGGCATATACAGCGATCAGGGAGTTTTGCTTCTGCGATCAAGGCTGTCGCGATCGCCCATGATGTTTCCCAACAATCCTTTGTTCAGAATAAGCCCCGAGGCGTACTGGATTGCAGAAGACAAGGCCCTACGTCTCAACGATAAGATATTGTTGCGGACCAAGGCCGCGATCAACTTTATCGAACGTGATACTGCGGGACACTACTGGGTCGCTACCGGAGGCGATGGCTTATACAAGCTCAACAACACACCTGTCAGCATGCAAACAGCCACCGGGCAATACAATGGCAAAGTCGTTTGTGCCAGGGTATTGTCGGGCAAGCTTTTTTTCATAACCGATACCCGTGATATCCTGACCTTAACCGGTGCACACGTGCAGCCGCTATCCCACATTCCCACAAGGGTGCTGGAAAGCAACCGGACCTATTGGAATGGCTTGCGGATCACCGATGAGGGCGCCCTTCTTTTACATAGTATACTTTACTTTCACCTTAGTACCGGAATGAAGCCCCCTTACCGGCATTTTAAGGCGCCGGAGGACGTGGTATTGGCCGGTGTAAAAACGATATTTGAAGCAGGAAACGATCTCTACTTTTTCTCCAGCAGGACTCTTACAAAATTCCACAAAAAGGACCTTCCGAATCAACCACTCCGCTATCTGAAAATTTTCACGGCGGGGCTCGACGATCGCATTTTTGCCAAGGCCATGGATAGGGATCGTAAGCAAATCTGGTTTTCCAGCACCACGGGCGTATTCAAGGTGCGTAACGATACGGCTTTGCGTCAACGACGGTTCCCGGCTCTGCCCTTCCGCCAGTTCGAATGCTTCGGTCCCTACCTGGCCGGTATTACCGACGACAGCAAGCTTATACTCTGCAATACTGACACTGAACATTATCCCTGGGATAGCAGCCGCAATCAGCGTTGTCTATGGGAGCATATCTATCCCATAGACCGGGAACATGCCATCCTGAGCACCAATAAAGATTATCGTATCCTGTATCTTTATCCACCCGATGCATCCGGAAGGCCACGATTTTCATTGCGGGTACTCGAAAATCCTTTTGTCCCGCTCAAAGCCGACCTTATCGTAGCCGATACCAATTACTGTTATTTCTTCAAGTCGGGAACAGTCACTACTATCAAGACAACCGTCCTGTTTGCGCCGGCACCACAACCCCTTGTCCATTTTACTTCGTTTAGATCGGCAAGGCGTACTTATAATGCCGGACCGGGCATTATCCTTCCCTATACGGAGGCCCACCATATCAATATCAGTATTGATCCTATTGTTTACACCGGGGCGGAGATCCATTTCCAATATAGCCTTACCAGCGACGGCAAGGACGAGTGGTTACCACTGGCCGGCCGGGAGATCAACCTGAATGATCCGGGCTTCGGCAGCTATACCCTTAAGGTAAGGGCCCAAACCCTCTCCAGCAGTTATTCAAAAGCCACCGTACTGCATTTTATTATATTGAAACCCTATTGGGCCGCCTGGTGGTTCATCACGCTGTGCAGCATCACCTTCATTGCCCTGGTATGGCTTACAATTCACTTCGTGAGCTGGATAAAGATCCGCAGGAAGCAGCGACAACATGAGGCTGACATGAAATACCAGCAGTCGGAATATAAAGCGCTCAATGCGTTGATGAACCCTCATTTTATCTTCAACAGCCTTAACAACATACAAGGCCTCATCAACAAAGACGAGAAAAGGATCGCCAATGAATACCTGGTTATTTTTTCAGATCTCATCCGGCAGAATATGCACAATGTTTCTAAAGGGTTTATTTCACTGCAACAGGAGCTCAACCTGATTGAAAATTACCTCACCCTGGAAAAGCTGCGCTTCAAGGATTTGATCCACTACGAAATGCTGATCGATGAGGAAGTTGATGCAGAGGATATTATGATCCCACCGCTGATGATACAGCCGCTGGTCGAAAATGCGGTAAAGCACGGACTGCTACCAAGGCAATCGACCGACAGCAAGGTAACGGTAACCGTATATGAGAAGGTAAACAAGCTCTATGTAGAGATTACCGACAACGGGATCGGGATCACCCAATCGCTCGAAAGCCAGAGCCACCTGCATGAATCTTTTGGGCTCTCTAATCTGAAAAAAAGAACAGAACACCTGAAGAAGATACAGCAGCGGGATATTGATATTGAAGTAAGCGAGCAAAAGGATGGCTCTGGCCGGGTTACCGGTACCCGGGCATTGATCACGATCGTGCTCGATGGCCTATAAAATTTTGATCTGAACACAAAGACGATAAAAGAATTGCTAATGAATACCTCGCTATTTTTTCCGATCTTGTTCGCCGGAACATGTATAATGCTTCCAAAGGATTTATGTCTTTCAGCAGGAGCTGAACCAGGAAAGCTCCGCCTTAAGAAACGGATCAGCTATTCAATAGAGATTGAAGCGAAAATACATACCGATGGAGATCATGATCCCTCTGCTGATGATACAGTTTCTGGTGGAAAATGCCGTAAAGCATGGCCTGCACGAATCTGTTAGCCTGAAAAACCGACCGAGCACCAGAAGAGAATACAGCAGTGCCGGATCTTGATGAAAACAGAAGCGCTTCAATATGAAAATGGATCAGCCAGGGGCAGTATTGCTATCATTGTAATTGATTTCACCGAGAAAAATCAAATAAACCTATAGCGTTCCCAACACCGCCTTTATGTATCGATATTATCTTTGCTGTCTCTTGCTATACTGTTTTAATGGCGCCCTGGCGGCCAGCCCCCGGTCTGTTGCCTCGTTGCATTTCGGATCGGAAGACGGGCTTCCTTCCGATCTCATATACAGTTCATTTGCCGATAGCAAAGGATATATCTGGTTCGCTACCAACAAAGGCATATCACGCTTCAACGGTACCCGTTTTACAAATTTCACCACTTCCGATGGTCTCACCGACAATGAGGTGTTTGGATTTATGGAAGATATGCACAATCGTATATGGATTTTCAGCTTCAAAGGAGATCTCTGCTATTATAAAGATGGCCTTTTCCATTCGGAAGCCAATACGCCATGGCTTAAAATGCCGCCGGGCAGTCCTCCTTTCTATTCCCGTTTTCTCATTGAGTACGACAGCAGCCTTACGGCCTTCAGCAGCGATTGCCGGGTAATATTCAATCTCAAAGACAAGCAAATAAGCCGTTATAATGTAGAGCGGATCAACCAGCAGCTGCCGGCCAATACCAAGATCCTTGGCGTGAGGAAACTATCGCCGGCTACTTACCGGCTATGGTATGGCTCCTCGGTGCTGGATGTCGACACCAGTATGCACGTGCTGAACAGACGCTCCTATCGCGGTCCTGGATATACCCAGGCTTTGCTAAGCGGCAACGCAATGGTGCTGACGAACTCCGAAGGGATATACACCCCCGACGGGAAGCCGGTACAGGTATTTACCGATGGCAAAAGACATGCGGTCACCTGTATCGAGCCTATCGGAGAGGGTCACCGGCTGCTGGGCGTCGATTCCTTTCTGCTGCTGGACAAGCAGACAATATTGAAGAACGTATATGTGACGGGCATTACGCCCGACCTTTCGGGCAATTACTGGATCGCAACCAAAAACAGCGGTGTCTTTTATATTAACGGCAACCTGTTGGACCGCGTAGGCTTTGGCAAAACCTATGAAGGAAGAGTACAGCATGCTGCCCGCTTTGGCAACACTATATCATTCGTAACCGAACTGGACAATTTCTATCAGCTCAGGAAGGATTCCGTTGCTATACTCTACAAGGGAAAGAATTACATTGACACCAGGAAAAACCTGTTCTTCAATATACACTACCTTATCTGGGACAGTCTCAGCTACCTCAAGTTCCATGACGCCTATCAATTCCGTGTTCACGTAACACCCAGTGGCACGACGGAACAAAGAGCGATCCCGGGTATCCTGAACGGAGAAAAGCTTAGCGGCGTGATCAAAGACGCGTTCAGGGTCGGCGATTACCTGTATCTGTCTACCATCAGCAGGTTGCTCCGCATGCCCTCTGCTCTTCTTTTCGGAGGGAAGGCCAGCATAGAGATACTCGTAGATTCCAGAAATGACTGGAATAGGCGCATTACAGCCAGGGCATCGAATCCCTATGATCAGTCCGTATGGCTATCGCGCGTCGATGGAATGCTCAGGCTCCAGGATACCGCTGTCCATCATCCATCCGGCTTTCAGAATGTCGTTTTCCGGCAGATGGGTTTCTGGGGTGGCTATCTCATCGGAAAAACGGACAACAACCGGTTATTGGTATGCAGCGACTTCAATCAAAAGCCACTGATCTCTGTGGTTGAAAATCAAAAATGCATCTGGGAGCGCATCTATCCTATAGATAAACGCCACCTCATCGTATCCACGAATAATTACTACCGGCTGCTGACGCTTTACCAGGGTAAGCAAGGCGAGATGCCGCGCTACTCGGTAAAGATCATCGAAGATCCTTTCCTGCCTCAGCAGGCAGAATACATTATTGCCGATACTGCCTATTGTTATTTCTTCAAGGATGGGGCTATCAGCAAACTCAGAACTGCGCTGCTTTACTGGGAAACGCCGCCGCCGGCCCCGGTATTTTCTGTTTTCCGTACCCGTGGCCGCAGTTATCCGGTACGGCCGCAGATCACTATTCCCTATTCCGAGTCCAAAAGTATCAATATCGTCTTTGACAATATCTCCTTCCTGAGCAAAGAGATCAATTGCGAATATTCCATTGCCCAGGGCGGCCAGGAAGAATGGACGACGATCACGGGCAACGAGATCAATCTCAACACACCCGGTTTTGGCGACTATACCATCAAAGTGCGCTCCAAAACGCTTTCCAGCCGTTACAGCGAGCCCATATTGCTGCGCCTGACCATATTGAGACCTTATTGGGCTACCTGGTGGTTCATTGCCTTATGCGTGCTGGCGCTCGTAGCCCTGGTCTGGTGTTTTGTGCTGGCGCTTACCTGGCTTAACCTGCGTAAGAAGCAAAAAGAGCACGAAGCAGACATGAAGTACCAACAGTCGGAATACAAGGCACTGAATGCATTGATGAACCCGCATTTTATTTTTAATAGCCTCAACAATATACAAGGGCTCATCAATAAAGACGAGAAGCGGACCGCTAACGAATACCTGGTCATTTTCTCCGACCTGGTACGGCAGAATATGAACAATATCTCCCGTGGCTTTATCTCCCTGCAGCAGGAGCTTAACCTGGTCGAGAACTACCTTACCCTGGAAAAACTGCGCTTCAAAGAGCTGGTCAGCTATTCGATCGTTGTGGAAGATGATGTGGAAACGGAAGATATTATGATTCCGCCACTGATGATACAGCCGCTGGTCGAAAATGCGGTCAAGCATGGTTTGCTACCCCGGCAGTCGGCCAACAGCATCGTACACATCCACGTTTTTGAGAAGGACAACCTGCTGCATGTTGATATTGAAGACAACGGTATCGGTATCACACGATCGCTGCAGAGCAAGAACAGGCTTTACGAATCATTTGGGCTGGTCAACCTGAGGAAGCGTACCGAGCACCTGAAGAAGATACAGCAGCATGAGATCGAGATCGACGTTGTCGAGCTGAACGACGGGAACCAGATCACAGGCACCCGCGCTTCCATCAAAATGAGCCTGGACTCTTATTAGCCGAATGAGCGCAGTCATTATTTTTAGGCAAAAGTTTTAAAGTTTCCCGAGGAAAATTATCTTTGTTTGATCAAAAAAGACAACATGAGAAAAATTCTAAGCATCGTTACCTTACTTGGCCTGGGTACGGCAACATTTGCACAGGATATTAAAATAGGACCTGAGGCCGGCGTCACCATGACGACCATGTGGCAAAAACTGAACGATGCCAGCCGGGAAACCGATTATCAGGTAGGATTCCGTATCGGTGGCACTGCCGACTTCCAGTTCAACGAATATTTCTCTATACAGCCCGGCGCGTTTCTTTCCGTGAACAATGGTACCGAAAGCTATTACGAACGCAACTTCAAAAGCGGCTCCGGCGTACCTACCAGCCAGCGCGACCGCAGGAACTATGAGATTACCTACGTACAGGTACCTGTATATGCCCTGTATAAGACGGGCAAAGAATACGACGATCCGCATTTCTTTGTTGGTATCGGCCCTTCTTTCAATTTTGCAGTGGGTGGCCGCTTCAAGCAGGAGTACAGCAATGTGCTCAACGGTGTAGGCACGCCCGCCCGCTACGACTACAGCATTCCTATAGGCAACGACCGGGTAAAAGATAAGATCCGCCTGTTCGACCTCAGCGCCAATGCTACGGTTGGCTACGAGCTTCCCTTTGGCCTCTACTTCCGTGCCTATTACGGCATTGGCCTGTTGAATGTGGCGCCCGGCGGCAATAGCGAGAACCGTTTCCGCAATTCCGGCGGTGGTATTTCCATAGGTTATTTCTTTAAGGCAAAAGGCGGCGGCCCCCGCTGGCAATAGATAAATTAACTACTTTTGAAAGAGGACACCCCAAGTGTCCTCTTTTTTTCATTTCAAAAACAATATACGGCTGTGGCCTTTCGGACTGCTTACAAAAAGACCCTGGGACAAATACTGCCTTCTTTCAGGAAACGGAAAAAACTAAACACGTTCAATCCCAAGCGAACGGTTGTCACCCCGGCGGATACGCCTACGGTATATACCAATTACAATTATAACGAGGAGCGCATGACGCATATGACCACCTCGTCCCTGCAGGAGTGCGCGATGCATACGCGTTCTGCTGCTGTAACCTGGATCAATGTGGATGGCCTGCGTAAGAATGAAGTGGAGGCCCTGTGCGCCCAGTTCGACATCCATCCCTTGCTGGTCGAGGATATCCTGAGCATTGGACAACGGGCAAAGGCCGATG
Source organism: Taibaiella koreensis (assembly GCF_003545715.1). Taxonomy (GTDB): domain Bacteria; phylum Bacteroidota; class Bacteroidia; order Chitinophagales; family Chitinophagaceae; genus Taibaiella; species Taibaiella koreensis. Next base: position 437,537 of record NZ_QVNU01000003.1, on the reverse strand, counting down.
ACATGGAGACCCATATGTTTTGCCTGATGCCCATGCTGTCCTACAACAATGATACCGGCATGGTGCATACCGAGCAGCTAAGCATGGTCCTGAGCAATAACCTGCTCATCTCGTTCCAGCCCGACCCGCAGCAGGATCCGTTTAATCCCATCAGGGAGCGACTGAAGAACGAAGCTGCGCCGGTAAGGAAGAGAGCATCGCCCGACTACCTGGCTTATAGCCTCATGGATGCCGTGGTCGATGATTACTTTACCGTGCTGGAAAAGCTTTCCGACCGGCTGGAACGATTGGAAGATGAGGTGGTCACCCGTCCCAATAGTGCCATCCTGCTAAAGATTACCCTGCTGCGGCATGAGATCATGGTGGTTAAAAGGGCCATTACACCGGTACGTGAGCTTATTACCTCTTTTTGGCATTCCGAAAATCCCCTCATCAATGCCGGCAACCGGAAGTACTTCAAAGATGTCTACGACCATATTGTGCTGGCTATCGAGTACACCGAAAACTACAGGGAAATGGCCATTAACGTGCAGGACTTGTATATGAACCAGGTCAATACCCGCATGAATGAAGTAATGAAGATATTGACCGTAGTGACCACGCTGCTGGCGCCGGCAACAGTGATCGGCGGCATCTTTGGTATGAATTTTGACAAGATCCCTTATGCACATCACCAGCACGGCTTTGCCATCGCAGTGGCCGTTATGCTATCCGTCTCACTGCTGATGCTGCTGTTTTTCCGCAAAAAAGGTTGGTTCTGACCCGCGGAAAAACCAAGCGCTGCCACTTACCGGGGCAGCGCTTGATTCCTTCCTTCACTAAAAAGATCAGCTTTCCCGCTTACCTTCCAGCAACAGGTGAAGCGCATTGTCCAGCGAGCCGGCCATCTGCAGCGAGCCTGCGTTAACGAAGAAGATCTCGTCGGCATTCTCGATCGTATTCAGGCGATGCGCGATAATGACACGGGTGGTCTCTTCGGGTAAGCGCTCCAGTATTTCCTGTAGCTGCTGTTCTGTTACGGTATCGATATTGGCAGTAGCCTCATCCAGGATTAGCAGCGCAGGTTGCCGCAAGACAGCACGTATAAAGGCGAGCAATTGCTTTTGTCCCAGGCTTATCCCTTCGCCGCCGGCATTTACCGGTGTATCGAGGCCCTGATCAAAGCGGGCGAGCAATTGCTCCAGCCCTGCTTCCTGAAGCATTGTCAACAACTGTTCCTTGCTGCTGTCCTTAAGCTTCGCGTTGCCATAAATAATATTATCCTTGACCGTGCCGCTAAAGAGGAAAGGCTCCTGGAGGATAAAGCCGATCGCTTCGGTCCGTTCCTGTTCGGGATAGTTCCTGATATCATGCCCGTTAAGCAATACAGTACCTTCTACAGGATCATACAACCGGGCAATAAGCGATGCCGTCGTGGTCTTACCACCACCTGTGGGACCTACCAGCGCATAGGTTTTACCGGCTTCCATGCTGAAATTGATGTTATGCAGCACTTTTTTACCATCGGGATACTGGAACGATACGTTGTCGAATATCAGTAGCGGCCGGTCGCCGCTGGCAGAAAGCGGCACTTTATCGGTAATTGCCGGAGGTACCTCCAGTTGCAGAATTACCGCGATACGGTCCCATGCCGCCATCGCTGCCTGGAAGCCCGCCCATAAAGCCGCCAGCTGGCGCAAAGGCAGGTAAAAGTTCTGTACATAGGCGATAAAGCTGATGAGCAGACCGATAGTAAACTCCCCCTGTGTGATCAAGTAAATACCATATACCAGCACGATAAGCTGCGCTACATTGGAAAACAAAGTGAATACAGGTGTAAAAACGTTGTTGGCCAACCCGGCCTTTATCGCCGATTGATAATTTTTCTCATTGGCCTCATCGAAGCGCCGGCGGAAATAGTCGCGCCGGTTGAAGGTAATAATGGTTTTAAAATTCTGCAGGCTTTCCTGTATCTCAGCGCTCAGGTCGCCGGTGCTCTTCATGCTGGCCGCGTTCTTCTTTTTCACCCAGGCGGAGACCAGCTGAACAAACAGCAGGATAGCTACCGCCGGCGCCAATGATGCCCCGCCCAGCTTTACGTTAATGCTGATGAGGAAGATAGCAGCGCCCAGCATGGTAAAGATGCTGTCGACAAATTGCATGAGCGATTGTGAAAAGAACTGGTTCACTTTATCGGTATCGCTGTTGATGCGGGAGATGAGATCACCGCTTTTATTCTGGTTAAAAAAGGCAACCGGCAATTGCTGCAGCTTGCTGAATACAGCGTTGCGCAGGCTGTACAGCATACGTTGCCCCACCCCGCCCATCAGTTTGGTTTGCAGGTATTCTGTACCGGCCCATATAATATACAGTACCAGCAACAGCCCCGCAAAGTGCAGTACCCCCTGGTACTGTCCTGCCTGGATATAATGGTCGATCGTATAGCCGATAAGATATGGCGTAAGCATGGTAATGCCCGCATTCAGCATCATAACGAAGAAGGCCAGGTAGAGCTCCTTCTTCTCCGAAGCCATGAACTGCAGCATCTTTTTTACCGCTGCGCGGGTGCTGCTCTTTTGATCAGTATTGAGATTATAGTTCATGTGGTAATTAAAAGATTAAGGGACGCGACAATCGTTTAGGCAATCTTACTAATGACTATGCGGAAGCGACTGCTGCGAATCGTAGATCTGCACATATTCGGGACAGGTATTCATCAGCTCCTCATGAGTACCTCTGGCCACCAGCTCGCCCTCCATGAGCAGGATAATCTGGTCGTAGTCCCTGGCCGACTCGATCTTTTGCGTGATCGACACCAGGGTAAGGTCGGGATAGTTGCGTTGCACATTGGTCAGTATCTTTTGTTCCGTAGGCGCGTCAACCCTGGCCGTGAAGTCGTCCAGCAACAATATCTTCGGCTCAATAGCCAAAGCCCGCGCCAGCATAACGCGCTGTTTCTGACCGCCCGAAAGACTGCTTCCCCTTTCGGAGACGATCGTTTCCAGCTGCTGTGGCAATCCGGCTACAAAATCCTGCAGCTCGGCTGTAGCAATGGCTTTTTCCATGGCCGCTTCGGTTACCTGTGCATTGAACGCGATATTCTCCCGCAGACTCATATTAAAAATAATGCTGTCCTGGAAAGCAAGGCCGATCTGGCTCAGCAGGGTTTCCTGCCGGTATGCTGTAATGGGGATACCATCGAAAAGTATCTCTCCTTCATCGGGCTTGATCAATGTGGTCAGCAGGTAAAGCAGCTGCGACTTGCCGGCTGCAGTAGGACCGATAATTGCAGTACGGCTGCCGGCTTTTATATCGAAAGAAACATCTTTGAGCGCCGCCTTCTCCCCATATTTCACCGTAATGTTCCGCAGCTCGATGTTGCCTTCCAGCTCGCGGCTCACCGTGCCGTTATCGACGGTATCGGGCGCATGCAGCGTAGCATAGATACGACCATAGGAAGCCGAAGCCCGGGCGATTACATTGCTCATGAAGCCGATGATAAGGATTGGGAAGATAAGGATCGAGATATAGCTGCTGAAGGCCGCGAACTCACCCAGGGTCATGCTGCCGTTGATCACATAATGGCCACCTACGGTAAGCACGCCCAGCCGCGCCAGGTTGGAGGTAAGCACGATCACCGGTATCAGCATGGCAAATAGCTTGAGAATGGACATGCCCAGGTTTTTGCCTTCCCGGCTCGCATCCATGAATTTGCTGTACTCCATCGATTGTGCATTGAGCACCCGTATCAGGGCCGCCCCCAGTATGCTTTCGTTGATCACTTTATTGAGCCAGTCGACCACCTCCTGGCCTTTCTTGAACAGGATCCTTACCCGCTTGAGCACCAGGAAAAAAGTAACGGCAATAATAGGAATAATGCCCAGCACCAGGAGCCCGAGCTTCCAGTTGATATTAAGCAGCAGGATGCTGGCGCCAATGATCAATACAATGGAAGAAACGATGGACACGATCGCCTGGGATACAAACATCTTGATCGCGTCCACATCGGAGGTAAGGTTGGTGAGCAGCTTGCCCGGCGTGGCCTCCTGGATATAGAGATAGCTTTGCTGGCTGATTTTGGCCGATAATTGCTTACGCAGGTCCCGTGCCACCTTTTCAGAGGCATAGGTTTGGATAATGCTTTGCAGGTACAGCAGTACGAAGATGAGCACGGCAGCTATGGAAAATTCCCAGGCTACGCGCCCGATGCTGAAGCCGCCCTTGCCGAAATCATCAATGCCGCTCTGGATGATCTTGGGCACCACCAGGTTGAGCGCATTGCTGAGCAAAGCGAAGAGCAGCAGCCCGGCGATAAGGCCGGAATAGGGCTTTAGCAGCTGCATCATATTGGGTTTGGCCGCAGCCGGTTGCTTGGATCTAGACATCGCTGATGGTTAAGATTGTTGCCGCAAAGCGGCAGGTTGATCAAAAAATATAAGGCCCTTGTACCGGTCCCAACAGGTTAACCGGGACTACAATTCATCTTTGTCAAACTTGCTCAAAGAGATATTAATACCCGCAAAGATAGTGCGGTACAACGCTGGTTGCATCGGGTAACGGCTCTGACCATCGGCCGAATAGCGGTAGCCGAAGATATTTTTCCGGTTTAACACATTATCTACGCTCACATAAAATACGGCAAACCATTTGCCAAACGACCGCAGGTGGCTTACCTGCAGCGCCAGGTTCTGGTAAGACGACGTTTTATCGCCCAAGAACGTGGGATTGGCGGGGTTATAATAAGGCTTGCCGCTGGCATAGCTGAAGGTACCGCTGACCATGCAATTGAGCTTCTCCAGCCAGTATTTGGTCACCAGGCTCAGGTTATGATCCGAAATAAAGTCAGGGGTCGCCTCCTCCTGGTAATTGCGGTACAGCCGCTTGGTATTGATAAAGCTGTAAGACAACCAGTAGTCCAGGTTCTTCACACTTTTCTTGTCGCGCCAGAACAATTCCAGGCCGGTGGCATAGCCATGACCGCTATTGTCTACGGCGCCGCTGATGAACCGGTAGGAGTTGGGATCGTAAGGTGCGCCCAGCAATTCGCGCACCAACTGGTCATAGCTTTTGTAATAGCCTTCCAGCCGCAGGGTACGATCGTCTTTGGTATACATAAAGTTGGCAATGTAGTGTACAGCTAGCTGCTGGCCGGGACGATAGCCCTGCAACAGGTATTGCTTATCGGGATTCTGGTAGACGAGACCGCCGGCAACCGATGCCGAGCTGTACTTGCTGGTCTTTACCGAAGCCGAAAGGCGGGGCGCCAGGGTATTGGAGCCTAAAAGCGCGCTATGCTCAAACCGCAATCCGGGTTTTACAGCCAACCAGTAAACCGGCGTCCATTCGCCTTCCAGGTAGGCGGCGATCTGGCGCTCGGTAAAACCTCCCGGTATCGTATCAAAGGTACGGTTCACATCAAAATACTGGAACTCCCCACCGCCAACGATATTGAAACGGGTGGAAGCATACCAGGTCAGCTCGCTGCGCACCTGGGCCCGCTTTTCCTTGCTTACCGTAGGAAAGGTTCCCCATTTCGTATTATCGTCATTGTAAGAATAAGAGGCTGCGGTAAACCATTTGAGCTGCTCGCTAAAGCTTTGCCTGAAGGTCGCCTGGCCATAAGCATTATCATTCTTAATACCGAAATCCATTGTTTCTCCTGCCTCGAAAGGATTGGGGATACGGATACCCGAGTTCGTATGCGAATAATTACCCATTACTTTTAGCAAGCCGCCGCTTTTGGTTTTCCATATATAGTTCAGGGAACCACCGCCGCCTTTAGGCACATCGTAGAAGTCGAAATTCGTTTTGGCGATACCATAGAAAGGGGAAAGATTGGTATAGTTGGCCGAAGCTGTAATGCTCATATTGTTGTCGTCAAACACCTTGGTACCCGAAGCATACAAGCCTGCCATAAAGATGCCCAGGTTGATCGTGCTGTTGTCTGGTATATCCAGGGTGTTCATCTCCAACACGGAAGACATGGCCTGTCCGTAGCGGGCACTATAGCCCCCGCTGCTGAAGGCGATGCCTTTGAACTGGAAAGCGCCGAAACGGCTGCGCTGCTGCACACCAGGCACATCGCTGAAAAAAGGATTTTGCAGGGTAAGCCCATCGACCACGATCGCCGCCTCGCTGGCATCGCCACCACGTACCATCATGCCGGTCTGGGTACCATTCTTCTGCACCCCGGGCAGCATCTGCATGGCAGCAATAGGATCGGCGCCCGAGCCGGCAGTGGTAACAATATCCAGGGGTTCCAGTACCGTTTTCTGAGTGCCGTCGGCCGAGCCGAAGCTTCCCGCGGTAATGCTTACCTGGTCCAGTGTGTTGGATACCGACTTCATTTTAAAAGTAAATGGCACCGTCGCCTCTTCTACGTTTACAGGCTTGTTGACGGTCTCGAAGCCCACCGCAGAGATCACCAACGTCTGAGCTCCTTTTTCGGTTGTGCTCAGGATAAAATTGCCCGAAGTATCACTACTGGTGCCATCCAGTGTGTTCTCCAGGGATACGCTTGCTCCGGGCACGGGCTGACCCTGATCGTCAGTAACCTTGCCTTTGAGCACCTGTTGTGCATAACCTGCCATGCTGATAAGGGTAAACAGGACACATAGTGTAAATTTGTACATGGGTTATTGTTTTGTAGGGCAAAAGTAGGTTTGGGCCGCAACCATCGGAAATGACTTTCGGTTATTGCGCCGCTGGCTTCGGTAAACGGGTTGGTCGCATTTTTATCTTTTCGGTAAGCGGAAATGGATAACTTTGTTATGGCATATTGGCCTGGACAAAAGAATCTGTAAAATTAATTAAGTTTGCTTAGCTGCAAATCTTTTCTGATATGGAAGCCCGCGTATTGACGTTATTTGATGATGAAGATTTTCTTCCGAAGCCTGAACCGCCGAAGAAACCAATAAAAAAAGCAGCGACTGCAGCCGCCGAAGCGCCCGAAGTACCGCTCCCCGAAACGGCGGTAACACCCGATGCTACAGCCGCCGAAGCGGAGACAACTCCGGAGGTCCCCGTCGACGCGGCAGAACAGCCTGCGACCGCAATGCCGTCCTTCGTGGAGCAATCGTCGCCGGCAGCGCCGTTAGCTCCTCCTGTTGAAATAGCTGCCTCGCTCATCTCTATTGAGCTGCCTGGCCCGGCCGCCGTATCCCCGCCGCCGCAAACAGCTGAAGAAACCAATGAGGACAATGCACCGGAACCTGAAAAAACACCGGAGGTCCCGGCCGCCCCGTCTGACGAGGACAGGGCTGCCGACGAAGAGCTCAACCGGCAGCTGCTAAGCGAGCTGATACAAACGGATTATACGGCTTTGATCCATCGCGATTACCCTTTTGACCTACAGCAGGCCAGCGTAGTAAAGAAAGAGCGCTCTGTAATGCCCCCTCCCCAACCGGAACCGGCCGTGGAACCCGTTGAAGCGCCTGATGCGGAGGAAGAAGTATTTGAAGAGGTGGTGCCCCTGCCCGAATGGAATCTCGATAAAAAATATTACGCCATCGGCGAAGTGGCTCAGCTCTTTGCAGTCAATACTTCTCTTATCCGTTTCTGGAGCAACGAGTTCAAGCTCAAACCCCGCACGACACGGAAAGGAGACCGGCTGTATAGTCCCGGGGATATTGCAGAGCTGCGGCTCATCCATCACCTGGTGAAAGAAAAAAAGCATACTATAAAAGGGGCCAGGGAAAAGCTGAGGGCCGGGAAGACCGGTGTACACCAGAAACTGGACCTTAAGGAATCCCTCACCAGCCTCAGGGATATGCTGGTCCGGATACACGAGCAGCTTTAATCCCGCCGGACAATACAACCCATAAGAAAACAGACCGACCGCAATGAAGAAGATAATGCTGACCGCAGCACTGGCTGCCGGCATCGCTGCCGGAGCAGCAGCACAGAATAAGTCCGACTTTGAAATGATAAAAAGTGACAACAAGCACGAAGTGATCTATATGGGTCCGGTAACCTTCGAGGATATCGGCCAGGTAAAAGCTTTTCAGTTGGAAAAGAAATCGGAGCAGTATAAACCCGATCCACAGGTACTGGAAATACTGAGCGATAAGCTGAAGAATTACCGGATGATTGTGTTCCTGGGCACCTGGTGCGAAGACTCCCATAAGCTGATCCCCGAGCTGTACCGGGTACTGACAGCAACAAGCTATCCCGAAGAGCAACTGCAATTGTATGCCCTGGACCGCGACAAGCACGGTAAGGAGCACGAGGAGCAAGCTTACCACATTACCAATGTGCCTACCATTATCCTCCTGCAGAACGATAAAGAAAAGGGCCGCATTACAGAAGTTGTCGAAAAGAGTATTGAAAGCGACCTGCTCCACATTATAGAGAAGGAATAACCGTAAGTGACTATCCGGATACGGGATACAATTTGCTTCTAAATAACGGTTGCTAAGCTTGTCCACCATCCTTGTCCTTTCGACAAGCTCAAGGACCGGCTTTGTTTCCTATATCCGGATACCCAGATAACCTTAATCTAAGTCCCATGAATACTTTCACACCGGTAATCATTATCGGCTGCGGCCCCGCCGGCGCCGGCGCATCGCTGTTTCTCAGCCGTGCAGGTATCCCGCACATCATACTGGAAAAGGATGCCTTTCCCCGCGACAAAGTATGCGGCGATGGCTGTAGCGGGAAGACAGCCTTTGTATTACGCAAGGCCGACCCTGCGCTGCTCGACGAGATCTTCTCCGATGAAAGCCGCTTCCTGCCCAGCTTTGGCGTTACCTTCGCAGCGCCTAACGGCAAGTCCATCGATGTCCCTTTCTCGGCCAAACATAAGCAGGACCGCCCGCCAGGCTTTACTTCCAGGCGGCTGGACTTCGATCATTTTCTCTTTAGCAAGATACAGGGGCCGCATGCCAGGATTATTCAGAATGCCACCGTAACCGGCCTCAGCCGTACCGAACAAGGTTATGCCGTTAGCTACCGGAACGGCGCAACAGAAGAAGTCCTGCACTGTAGCCTGCTCATTGGCGCCGATGGTGACAAAGGGATCAGTCGTCGCCAGCTGCTCGACGGCAATGCTCCATCCAAAACAAGCTCTGTGGGCCTAAGGGCCTATTATGAGGGTGTTACCGGTATGCATCCGCAACATTTTATCGAGCTGCATTTTCTCAACGGGATCCTGCCCGGCTACTTCTGGATCTTTCCCCTGCCCGGCGGGGCAGCCAATGTGGGCATCGGTATGGATACAGCGCTGGTACGCAAAAAAAAGATCAACCTCAGGGAAGTCATGCTGGAGGCTATCAGCAGTAATCCCAATATACGCGACCGGTTTACCCATGCCAGGCTTAGCGATAAGATCTATGGTTGGGGGCTTCCTATGGGCGTAGAGCCCACCAAGGTATCGGGCGATCATTTTATGATCACCGGCGATGCGGCTTCGCTTATCGATCCTTTTACCGGCGAGGGGATCGGCAATGCGCTGTATAGCGGTATGCTTGCTGCGGAAGCTGCGGAAAAGGCGCTGCAGGCGCAACGCTTCGACGAGGGCTTCCTGCGTGAGCAATATGGCGATGTGCTCTTCCGTCGTATCGGCGACGAGCTAAAGCTCAGCTACACCATGCAAAAGCTGGTACGCTACCCCTGGCTGTTCAACCTGGTAGTGAACAAAGCGCACAAGAGCCCTGCGCTCCGCAATACCCTGTCGAGCATGTTTGCCGACCTGGATGTACGGGCCCTGCTGCGGCAGCCCTCCTTTTACTGGAAAGTACTTACCAATAAATAACGCCGGCAACGACATAAAAAGGGCCGCTACCTGCGGCCCCATCCAATATTTCTTGTGGCAAAGGCCTCAGACCTTTCCGGCTACGGTTGCAGCTACCCAGCCCTCGCGCCCATTGGGCAGCTTTACATTCATAAACTGTCCCTCTTCCTGGCTGACCTCTAACAGTGTGCCTTCGGGCAGACTCCCCAATGTTTTGCCGTTGGTACGTGGCGCATCCAGGAGGTTTGCTCCGGCCTGCAGCACCACAGCCCTGTGGCTGTTCGTTGCCGCATCATAGGTGAACCAGGTCATACAGCCACAGATGAGCAAGCTTACAATAGCCAGGGAAAGCCAGCGTCCCGAATGGGTGAACCGCTCCTTCCTTACGCGCGTTAGATATACCAGCACCAGTATAGCTGCGAAAGCCAGCAATGAAAGCACCGCCCATACATTGCTGCCAAAGGCCTTCAATAAGCCCTTCCACCAGGCAACAAAGAAGATAGGCGAGGCCTCTGGCAGGGGATTCTGCACACGGCCTTTCGCCAGCAGCAGGTTGTCCTTTACCTGCTGGTTACCGGGATCAAGGAAGGTCGCCTTCTCATAATGCAGAATAGCTACGCCAACCTTATTGAGACGATAGTAAGCATTGGCCGCATTATAGTGTAAACGGGCATCGCGGGGATAACGTTGCAGCAAGGCCTCGTAACAGGCTGCCGCACTGTCGTATTGTTTTTGCGTATATAAAGCGTTGCCCTTTTGCCACAGAGCATTGTCCGTCTTGATATCGGCTCTTGCGGGGCCGGCCAAAGAAAGGAGCCATACAAAAAGGAGCAGCATATTACCTGCCGTCCGCTTACACCAATTAACCTGCATGTTGTAATACACTATTTTTATGCTTCAAAACATTTTCCAGCTCGCCGATAAGGCCGGCGGCTTCATCCAGCGTATGCTGGCGCTGCTGCTGCCCGCCACTGGGACTGTACAGCGCCATTTCGCATTCCAGCACCAGGCGCTTTACGCGGTCAATCTGCGCGAGTGGTACCTGCTTATGCTCCAGCTCCATCGCCACGTTGTCTTTCGACAGGTGAGACAGGGGGATGCTGAGTTTGTCGCTCAGGTACAGCCATATGGCTTTGGATACCTCTTCATAAAAGGCCTTATGCTGTTGCTGTGGCAGCAGCTTACGCGCCGCAGCCAAGCGCTTCCAGGCCACTTTGTTGGCCTTTTTATTGCGGAACAGGGCCTCGTTACCGGCGTACTCATCCTGTCGTTTGCGGCGTACAAGCAGGCCCATCAGCAGGGCAAAGCCCAATGGGTACAAGGTCCAGTACCAGCCCTTCAGGATCAGCGGTGAGCCGTTGCTCTGCGACAAGGCATTTTTGTCAATATCGTGAATATCACCGGGAAGCTTTTTGTCTGCTACCGCCGCTGTGTAATGCAAGCCCTTTGTCACATGGATGCGCTGGGCCTGCGTGCTCACTGTCTTATACGTTCCGCTTGCAGGATCGTAATAGGAAAAGGGTATAGCGGGGATCACGTAGTCGCCCGGCGTTTGCGGGTTCATGCCGTAAACAAATATCTTGCTCCCCGTAATGGCGGGGTTGCGGCCGGTAATGGTATCGGTGACCTGGGGATCGTAAACACCCAGCTCAGCCGGGAAATTGATCTTCGGGTTGCCAATCAGCTTCAGGTTACCACTGCCCGAAACGGAAAAGGTTAACGTGGCCGCATCGTCGGTGCTAAGGGTATTCTTATCCAGTTCGGCCTTTACGCTGAAGTTCCCCACGGCGCCGGTAAAGGATGGCGGCTGGTTGGCCAGCGGCAGGGAGCGCACATTAACCTTCACAGGCTGGCTCGACAATTTCACAGGTACATCTTTGTAGTTGTATCCCGAAAACATATCGTCATTGAAAAACGGATCGTCCATGAAGAAAGAGCCAAAGGCCGGATCATCGGCTAGAGCGTTGCGTCCTTTCACCTGCTGGATCACACGCACCATGCCCTCGGCCTTGGCGGCATCGAGCTCAAGCGTACCGTCCTGCTGGGGAAACAAGGCCGTCTTTTTGAGCAGGAACACCTGGTAACGCTGTCCGTTAACGATCTCTTCCCGGGGTTTGGGCGGATTGGGGATCTGGAAATCCTGGCTCCAGAAACCATTAAGTGAAGGTAGTTGGGTCAGGTTCACCGACATGGCCAGGCGGGTATACAGCTTATAGCTGGCGGTGATCTGCTCGCCCACATAAGGATTGGTCTTGTCTACCTCTACCTTGATGAAGATATTCTTGCCAATGTTCTTTTCCCCCATCTCCTCCAGGTTGCTGTTCTGCTGCTGTACCTGCTGCTGCCGGCGTGCACGCTGCTGCTGCATCTGCTGTTGCAACATTTGCTGAAACTGGCGCATGGCAAAGGGATCGTCATCATCGTATTGGTTCATACGCTGGCGCTGCTGCGCCACGGTACCGGCCACTACCTGTAGCGTCACAGAGTTGGACGCCACCTCCTTGCCATTATAAGTCACCTTGGCCGGAGGAATAGTAATCACGCCGGTCTTATTGGCCACCAGCACATAAGCAATATTGACAGAAGTGCTTTGCTTCATCTGTCCGTTAATGATGGTCGTGCTGCTGCTGTTGCTCTGGTAGGGCCCTCCGGCAATGGAGCACCCGGGAAAAGTAGGAGGCTTGAAATCCGATGCGCCCTGCGCATTGGTCAGCACATAAGTTACCTGGAACTGATCTTTGGTACCTACCCGCTGCGCATTGGCCTGCGCAGAAAAAACCATTTCCTGGGCCATGGCAGGCAGGCTACAGACCAGCATCACCATCGCCCAGACAAAACCCTTCTTAATCATATTTCTAAGATAGACAAATTATACTTTAAGAACGTACAAAGTTAAAAATAACATATCCGAGGAGGGGTTAAAGCAGCGTTAAATGGAAGACGACAAGGGTACACCGGGCTACCGCAGGCACGCGACAGAACGGAGTCCGCAGGAACAAAAAAGAAGCATAGACGGCATTACCGGCTTGAAGATATCGCGAACCGGATGGCGTCCGGTTACACACACGAGCCTAAAAATCACCCTAAAAGGGGGCAATGGGTATCAGAGGCACCATATATTTTTGGATGGTTAGCACGATGCTATAAATCTCAATTTGCCTGCAATATTTTTCTTTTTGGTATCAGCACAGGAAAACGGACCTATTAATCGAATATTTGATCACTCAATCTAAAAAAAAATGAAGAATAAAGCTGCATTACTGCTACTCATCGTATTGCTGGCACAGAACGCCACAAACCTTTTTGCACAACAGGGTAAATACAAATGGGAACAGGGAAGTTCGGGAGGATATGACTACAAGTATGTATCCGGCGATCCTATGAAAACCCGATTCTATACCTTAAAGAACGGCCTGACCGTTATCCTGACCGAAAACAAAAAAGAGCCGCGCATCGCCATGAAAATTGCAGTGCGGACCGGCAGTAACAACGACCCCAGGGATCATACAGGATTGGCGCATTACCTGGAGCATTTGCTGTTTAAAGGCACGGAAGATTTCGGCACAACGGATTATGCAAAAGAGAAACCGTATCTGGACAGAGTCGAAGCGCTGTATGAAACATATGGCCAGACCAAGGACAATGAGCAAAGAAAAGCCATTTACAGGGAGATCGACAGCGTGTCGGGGCTGGCCGCAAAAATTTCGATCGCCGGCGAATACAATAAAATGATGAGCGACCTGGGATCGCAAGGCACCAATGCCGGCACCTGGCTCGAGTCTACCGTTTATGACGAAAACGTCCCTTCCAGCGCTTTGAACAAGCTTTTGCGCATCCAGGCCGATCGTTTCCGCAATCCCGTATTGCGCCTCTTTCATACGGAGCTGGAAGCGGTGTATGAAGAAAAGAACCGCGCATTGGACAATGATGACCGGAAGCTGCTGTATGCCCTGCACGAAAATCTATTCCCCACAACCAATTACGGCCAGCAAACAACTATAGGGACTATAGAACATCTTAAAAACCCTTCCATAAAAGCGATCAAGGCGTACTACGAGAAGTATTATGTACCCAATAACATGGCCGTTATCCTTGCCGGCGATTTCAATACCGATGCCGCGATAAAGCTCATTGACCAATACTTTGCGTATATGAAGCCCAAAGCGGTTTCTTCTTATGAGCATGCACCGGAGCCAGAGGTAAAAGGACCCATAGTAACCGAGATCTTCGGACCCAGCGCCGAAAGAGTACAGATCGGCTTTCGTACGGGACCTGAGGGTAGCAGAGAGCGCTTACTGGTCGACATCACCGGCGCTATCTTGTTTAACGGAGAAGCCGGCTTGATCGATCTGAACTTAAACAAGCAGCAAAAAGTATTATCGGCCAGCGCCGAAAGAGTACAGATCGGCTTTCGTACGGGACCTGAGGGTAGCAGAGAGCGCTTACTGGTCGACATCACCGGCGCTATCTTGTTTAACGGAGAAGCCGGCTTGATCGATCTGAACTTAAACAAGCAGCAAAAAGTATTATCGGCCAGCGCCGGTCTCGATTTCCCATATAAAGACTATGGTATCTTTAAATTATCGGCCAGCGCCAGGCAGAACCAATCCCTCGAGGAAGTAAAAGACCTGCTGCTCAGCCAGGTCGCGCTGATTAAGAAAGGCGACTTCGATGAGTCCTTGCTCAAGGCGATCGTGGCCAACCAGAAGCTAAGCCAGATAAGAGGTTTATCAAGTAATGACAACAGGGTAGAACAGCTTTCCACCGCTTTTATCAACAACAGGGGCGAGGGATGGTATAAAGATGTTGCCTATATCGACGACCTGTCGAAAGTGACCAAACAAGAGATCGTTGCTTTTGCAAACCAGTTTTTCAAGGAAGACAATTATACGGTACTGTACAAGAGAAAAGGTGAGGATAAAAATATCGTCAAGGTGGAAAAGCCTGCCATTACCCCTGTGGAGACCAATGCTGGCTTACAGTCTGCCTATATAAAGAAGATAAATGAGATGCCATCGACACCGGTAGCGCCATTGTGGATCGATTACGACAAAGCGATCGGGAAAGCCCAATTGGGGCCGGCAGATATGCTGTACGTACCCAATAAGAACAATGATCTCTTTTCTTTGTATTACCGCTTTGACATGGGACAATGGAACAACAAAAAGCTTTCCGTTGCCAGCAACTACCTGAGTTTTCTCAGTACCGACAAGTACACTTCGGAGCAGATCAGCAAAGCCTTTTATGATATTGCCTGCAGCTACAACATCAGCGTGGACCAGGAGTTTACGACAGTGACCATATCCGGATTGCAGGAAAACTTTGAAAAAGCAGTGCAACTGTTTGAGCACATCATCACCCATTGCCAACCCAATGAAGATGCGCTCGCTGCGCTCAAAGGCAGGATGCAGAAGAGCAGAGCCGACTATAAACTCAATAAAAATGCGATCATAGGAGGCTTATACTATTACGCTACTTATGGCGCTAAAAATCCGTTTAATTACACACTGACTAATGAGGAACTGAACAACCTTAACAGCGAAGAGCTGATAAAATCGTTGCACGACCTGCTGCTATACAAACATACCGTTATGTATTACGGACCTGCTGCCCTGGATAAGACAACGGCCCTGTTGCAACGCCATCATCCGCTACCGGAACACTTTTTACCTTACCCCGGCGGCATCGCCTTTACCCGTAGCCAGCAAACGGCCAACCAGGTCTTGTTTGCCAATTACGATATGGTACAATCGGAGATCCGGTGGGTACGGAATACCGGTCCTTACAGCCCTGAAGAGGAGCTTACAGTCGATCTGTTCAATAATTATTTTGGCGCAGGCGCATCCGGAATGGATAACCTTGTTTTCAAAACCATCAGAGGCTCCAAGGCCCTGGCTTATGCCACAGGAGCCTATTACATGACACCCAATAAAAAAGAGGATCCCTATAGCTTCTTTGGATATGTAGGCACCCAGGCCGATAAGACGAATGATGCCATAGCCGGCATGAATGACCTGATCAACAGCATGCCGGAATCTAAAAATGATTTTGAATCGGCCAAGGCAAGCCTTAAAAGCGCGCTGGAAACCGATCGTATTGTTGATGAGGGCATCCTTGGAAGCTATCTCAATGCCCGCCGAAAAGGCATCAGCTACGACATCAGGAAAGTGAAATACGAAAACCTCGGCAAGATCAGCTTTGCCGACATCAGCAACTTTGAACAAAAGCGGTTATCGGGGAAACCTTATACCTATTGTATCGTCGCTTCGGACAAAAAGATCGCCGTGGCCGATCTGAAGCAGCATGGTGAGGTCAAGACCCTTAGCCTGGAAGAGATATTCGGCTATTGACAGGCGCCGGTGTACACCAGACAAAGGACTCATTTGCAAGCGGGACCGGGCAATCATATTGTCCGGTCTCTTTATTGATCCCTTTGCACATAGCGGGAGCTTACATACCTAATTTACTTATGCTTATACGGTAAAAGAGCTGGTGCATTCTGTAGCCGGACCAGATCACCATTAGCCTCTGCCGGCGCAATTTTGACTGCTTGCACATCCCTGGTAATACACCTCCATGAAACCATTGATTTTCCGGAAACTGCAGATTTTGTGCGGTAGCGCCGGCTAGCTTTGACGATAAATACTTTTTTTATGAAAAGAAAAAATCAGCTTAACCGGAAATTGGCGCTTCAGAAAAAGACCATCATTCGCCTGAGCCAGGAGCAACAAGATGCTATTGCAGGTGGCGCAACCAGATTTTGTAGCCTTTCCTGCCCCATAACTATTCCTCCGGGCGGAATTGTCTGCTATGTATGCCCTTAATGATTATCGCTATTGCAGCGCAGATACACATCGATCAGAAACCGACAAGACCGGCTTTGGATGCCGGTCTTGTCGGTTTTTTTAAAAATAAATTGACTACCTGGATAAAGGAAACAAAGTTTTGCAGGTCTATAAATACTAGCTGGCACGCTTTGCTTTACCAATCTTTTTATTTGGTGTTGTTATCTTTTTCCTTTTTTGCTCCGCCAAAAAAGAAAGAAAAAAGGCGGCAAAAAAACAATGCTCCGCTGTTTTTTTGTGGCCAGCGCACCCGGGCTTAAAAACAGCTATCAACTTCAATGCAGCATTGCCAGGCATATAATCATAGATCGACATTTTATTAATTAGCCCAAGGATCACTTTTTCACTGTTCCTATTTTGAGCTGATTTCCTATATGCGGATAGGCAGAAAAAATAAAACTCATGCCCTACTGGCAATTTCTTTGGGGAGATCAGCGGTTACTACATTGTCACAATTTTCGGCCAACCTGTTTTGAAGACTGTCCGTGAAAACGTCAGCGGCAATTCCTTTTTTGACCAACACGAGGTCCTGTACCAAGCTACTGATCAATGCTCAATTCCTTTCTCTTCCAACAGCAGGCAGCATCATCTCTTTTAATTTATTCAGAATTCTATCCTCAAATCTTCGCTTCTGTTCTTTATTTTCCCTGTGGCTAAAATCTTTATTAATGTAGCTCCAGTTACCTAGCCTGAGTCCTTTGTTGATCGCCACAAAGGCAAACGTTGTTTTTTTCCGACCATCAGCTTGTATCCATGTTTTAACGATCTCGTCTTCTTCCGGGTAATAGAAATAGACATGGAACCACAGATCTGAGCTATCCCTCCTCCCATCAGCTATTCCGACTTCAGGCGGAACGTTATACTTAGGATTATCCTTCTTAAAATCCCGAATTAATTCCGACAATTTTTTTCCGTCTGTATTGACTTCGTATTTTTCAGCATTAACATAGCTACCGGGAGAAAGCAATGCGCCAATCCACAATATGCCCGCCATTATT
Source organism: Taibaiella koreensis (assembly GCF_003545715.1). Lineage (GTDB taxonomy): Bacteria > Bacteroidota > Bacteroidia > Chitinophagales > Chitinophagaceae > Taibaiella > Taibaiella koreensis. The sequence continues at coordinate 419,985 of NZ_QVNU01000003.1, read as the reverse complement.
GCCAGGATACCGGTTATGATTAAAATTTTTCTTTTCATCAGCTGGCGTTTACGCATACTGCCGGTCTTCTCACTGAGGCAGGTATACTATTTACTCACTTTTCCTTCTTTCGATGCAGCTTCCATCACTCAAGCTTTTCCTTCTCTCAAACACTGAGGTTATCAATTGTTCCAGATCATCAAAATCCATTTTCAACGCATTGGCGGTAATGGATACAGGAGAACCATAAGTTTTGAGGCTCATAATGGCAGCCCTTTTTAAGATGGCATCTTTAATCTCTTTTATATACCTGTCGGGATTGCTTATGTATACGATTAAAAAACGCGTACCGGCTACTTCCCTTCTCTCTATTTTGACAATATCATCCCACACGATCAAACCCGTATGTACTGCATTTGTATTATTGGTGATACCATATTGATCAATAATTAATCCAGGCTTTTTATCAAATAATTTACGAATTGCATATACCCAACAGAGACCAAAAAACAAGAGCGCAGCAAGTGAAAACAGGCGAATCATCTCCGCATTTCTTCTAAAAAGAGAAACCAAGTCACCCGGCCTTATTGTCCCCCAAAAACCGATGACCACAAAAATGGAAGCGCCTATCACCAGTAGTAACATCTTCTTCCTGCTTAACAAAATCACCGTTTCATTTTCCATTGGCTTGTCTGTTTAATATGTAGGAGAATAGTTTCCCGCTATCTTTTCTGGCAACGGTCAAGAATAATTAAACGGGCAATCATATAGGGCGATGCCACCGTTGCCCTACCCAATAACAACGGCCGGCCAACAGGCCAGCCGCTATTATTGGAGATTTTATGTGTGCAGGATCAGATATCGATCTTGGCATATTTTGCATTCTTCTCGATGAAATCGCGGCGGGGGCCCACTTCTTCGCCCATCAGCATTGCAAATACCATATCGGCTTCCGCAGCGCTTTCGATGGTAACCTGCTTCATGGCGCGGGTATCGGGATTCATGGTCGTTTCCCACAGCTGCTCTGCGTTCATTTCACCCAAGCCCTTATACCGCTGGATGTTTACGCTGTCTTCTTTGCCATTGGCCAACTTCACTACAGCTGCTTTACGATCGTCTTCCGTCCAGCAATAAATACCCTCCTTGCCTTTTTTAACCAGGTACAGCGGTGGCTGCGCTAGGTACACGTGGCCTTGCTCTACCAGAGCGGTCATATAGCGGAAGAAGAAGGTGAGAATGAGCGTGGCGATGTGCGAACCGTCCACGTCGGCATCCGTCATGATGATGATCTTATTGTACCGCAGGCGGCTCAGGTTGAGCGCCTTGGGATCTTCGGGCGTACCCACGGTTACACCCAGCGCGGTATACATGTTCTTGATCTCCTCGTTCTCGTAGATCTTATGTTCCTGAGCCTTTTCCACGTTGAGGATCTTACCCCTCAGCGGCAGGATGGCCTGGTAAGATCGGTCGCGGCCCTGCTTGGCAGTACCGCCGGCCGAGTCGCCTTCGACCAGGTATAGCTCACAGCGCTCGGGGTCCTTTTCGGAGCAGTCGGCCAGCTTGCCGGGTAATCCGCCGCCGGTAAGTACGCTTTTGCGTTGCACCATCTGGCGGGCCTTGGCTGCTGCGGCACGGGCCTGCGCCGCCAGGATCACTTTATCGATAATGATCTTTGCCGCCTTGGGATGCTCTTCGAGGTAAGCTTCCAGGATGCGGCTAACGCACACATCCACAACGCCGCTCACCTCGTTGTTACCCAGCTTGGTCTTGGTCTGGCCTTCAAACTGCGGTTCGGGTACTTTTACCGAAATGATCGCGGTAAGGCCCTCCCTGAAGTCGTCGCCGGTAATCTCTACTTTTGCTTTTTCAAACAGCTTATTCCTATCTCCATACGATTTAAATACGCGGGTAATGGCCCTGCGGAAGCCCGCAACGTGGGTACCGCCCTCGATCGTATTGATATTGTTGACGTAGGAGAAAATGTGCTCGCTGAAAGAAGTATTGTAGGCCAGGGCCACGTCGACGGCTACATTGGTCGCTTCGTCGTGCCCCTCGGCATATACCGGCTCGGGCAGCAGGGCGTCCCGCTTGCCGTTGCTGTCCAGCATTTGCACAAATTCGGTAATGCCGCCTTCGCTATAGAATTCTTCCCGGGGAATATCACCGTTCTCCTCGTCTGCCCGCTCGTCGATCAGGACGATGCGAATACCTTTGTTGAGGAAGGATAGCTCCCGCAGACGGGCCGCCAATATATCGCGATGGTACACGGTATCTTTGAAGATCGTGCCGTCGGGCTTGAAGTGAACGATAGTACCGGTACGGTCGGTCTCACCGATCTCGCGCACCGCATATTTAGGCACGCCCTCGGCATATTCCTGTTCAAATATCTTTCCTTCACGGTATACAGTCACATGCAGGGGGTTGCTGAGCGCATTCACACAGCTTACACCCACACCATGCAGACCCCCCGAAACTTTATAGGTATCCTTATCAAACTTACCACCGGCATGCAGCATGGTCATTACCATTTCCAGCGCCGATTTGCCTTCCTTCGTATTGATGCCGGTGGGGATACCACGACCGTCGTCATCAACCAGGATCGAATTGTCGGTATTAATAGTAACGATGATATTTTTGCAATATCCGGCCAACGCCTCATCAATAGAGTTGTCGACAACTTCGTAGACCAGGTGATGCAGGCCTTTCACACCGATATCACCGATATACATGGAGGGACGCTTACGCACCGCTTCCAGACCTTCCAGCACCTGTATACTATCGGCGCCGTATGTAGTTGTTGCGGGCGTTAATACTTCTTGATTTTCTGTACTCATTGCAGCGTTTTAGGAATCGATTTGTTGTTGTAGGGTGTTGCTTCACAGGGTTAAAAAACGGGATCATTTCCCCTGAAAAACAATAGGCAAAGTTACGAAAAAGGGGGGGCTTTATCAAAAGAAATTATGCTTTATGCACGGTTTATTCACTAACATGGGCTTAACAAATTCCTTAATTTTTTGCCAAAAAACCCAATATTTTAAAATCTATTCTTATTTGGCATCAATCGCTTTTACATTTGCAAAAAACTTACAATTATGAAAAAATTGATTCTTGCCGGCGCCGCTTTGGCCCTGTTCAGCACCGCGATCATTTCCTGCGGTGAAAACAAAGACGCCAAAACGGAAGAGGCGACTACTACCACTACCACCACGACGACAGAACCTACGCAGACTACTGAAACAGCGCCTACTACTACCGCTGCTACAGATGCGCCTACTTTTTCCAGCGAAGAAGTAAACAAAGGTCTGGCCGAGTACAAAACCCTGATGGATGAGTACATGAAAGCCATCGAGAGCAAAGACCAGGCTAAGATTGCTGAGCTGGGTCAGAAATATGCTACCTGGAGCCAGGGTGCCGGCAGCTGGGCAACTAAGCTGAAACCCGAAGAAGCACAAAAATTCAGCGAATATATGCAGACCCTGAGCAAACAGTGGACTGATGCTGCTGCAAAAGCTGCTGCTCACTAATCTGAATACAATTGAATGATACAAAAAGAACCGGCCCCAATGGAGCCGGTTCTTTTCATAAAAAAACTTCAATACTAAGCGCAGTAATAAGTCCGGCAGGCCTGTGTGCGGCAAGCCAGGTCGCAGGAACCACAGGGGCCCGATGCTCTGGGCGAGCGGGTTTGCTGGATCATACCGCCCAGCGCCTGCTCAGGCGCTTGCATGGGGACAATGGCTTTCTTCTTTAGCTGGAGTGTGGTTACTGGCACGTGCTTTTTCATAAAACATGAATTTTCAAGTAAAGCTAAGCCTGTCGGGTTTTACGACATATACCCTGAAATGGGTAATTCCCGGCCAGACTTGTCTTTTACCGCAGCAAGGTCACATTGCCTTGCTTCCTCATTGTAGTGCCGTCGTAGAAGGTGACCTGCAGGATAAAGGCATAAGCATCCATGTTCTGCGGCTTTCCTTTATAGGTGCCGTCCCAGCCTACAGATTGGTTGCGGGTCTCGAATACCTGCTCTCCCCAGCGGTTAAAGATGCGGAAGTCGAGCGTTTCGATACTATATCCCCTCACATACAAGATATCGTTGGAACCATCGCCATTGGGGCTGAAGCCGGTGGGTACATCGGCCAGCGGCTGCACTTCGGCACGTATGGTACGGCATACCTTGTGGGAACAACCCACACTGTTGAACGCAGTAAGGCATACCTGGTAGTCGCCGGTCCGGTTATAGGAATGGATGGGATTTTCCTCCTCGCTGCCCGCGTTATCGCCAAAGCTCCATTGATAACGCGTCGCATTGACAGACTGGTTGAAAAAGGAGGTGGGGACATTACTTTCAGGTATCAGCGGCGTATAGCTGAATGCTGCTGTAGGATTCGGCTTCACGGTCACAGTCTGCTGTGCAGTGTCCGTTTTATTACAGGTTGCGGCATTAAAGGCCCTCAAGGTAACGGTATAGGTACCCGGCGCTGTGTACATATGGGCGCCGTTGGCTTCTGTTGAGGTCGCGCCGTCGCCGAAGGTCCACTGGTAGGTATCGCCATTGACCGAGGTATTGGTAAACAAGGCGGTATCGCCCATACAGAAGGAGCCGCCGTTGAAGCCGGCATTCAGGAACCGCTGATCGATGACCACGGTTTTGATCACGGTGTCCGGTGAATTGCAGGCGGCGGTATCGGTCATCACCATGGTTACCGGGAAGGTGCCGGCGCCGGCATAATTGTGCGTGCCCGGGTTTTGCAGCGTGCTGGACGTACCATCGCCAAAGAACCATTGAAAACGGGCCTGGCTAAGGCTGTGTCCCGGCATGGCTACGGAGGTATTGGTGATCACAATACGGGGATTGGTACAGGTATCGAGCAACGCCAGGTTGAAATTGGCCCTGATCGTATCGCTACTCACCACGATCTGCAGTGTCACCGTATCATGGGTCTTGCAGGCATTGGGGTTGATGGCCACCATTTTTACATGGTAAGTGCCGGGATCGGTGAAGATATGGGTCGGAGCCGTCGCTGTCGAAGTCGAAGAGCCGTCGTTGAAATCCCACAGGTAGGACGTCGCATTGGTAGAGCCATTGCTGAAATTGACCGTGAGCGGAGCGCAGCCCGTCACATTAGGATTGGCCGCGGCCACGGCCTTTACGCTCCCCAGGTTAAAGGCGATCTTAAGGGCCCCAAGGTTGCAATTGCTACTCCCCTTGGTCGTGGCATAGGCGCCGGGCGTAGCCGGGAAAGCGGATCCCGGGCCGCAGCTGGCACAAATGGCCTGGTATACCACGCCATTGGGGTCGAAGCGGCTGGTGCCACCGTCCACGTGCTCACCTTTATTGGGCGATCCGAAAAAGGATGCAAACAACAAGCTGAGGCCGTTCTTGCTCAGCACAATAAAATAAAAATCATTGCCGTCGGTAGTCGGCTGGAAAGCATCGACAGTAACCGGCAGGCCCGTAGTGGTACTACCCGTAATACTGCCACCCCAGCCCGATATATACACGTTCTGGCAAGTATCGACCAGGAAGGCTACAGGCGAGATATTGGGATGATTGGAGGCTCCGCTGCCAAACACCGTCGAATAGGTTGCCGTACCCAACAGGCTGTCGAGCTTCAGCAGGAACTGCCGGGAACCAGGGTTGGAATAGACACCCGTCGATACGGGGAACGAGCCCAGGGTCTGTCCCATGGTATAAATGCCATTCTCAAGATCGCATTGAACGCCGAAGCATTGATCGTAGGCACTGGTGCCCACAAAGGTTGCCTTCTGCAGGGGATAAGCACCACTATTGAGGAAGCGGCAGATGTAACCGTCTGCAAGACCTCCCTGGTAGCTGCTGCGCCAGCCTGTCGCCGCGGCTGTGGTATGAAAGTCGGCGCTTTGCGTGCCGCCCGCCACATAGACGTGGGTCTGTCCGGTATCCAGCGCGAGCGCATAAGCGGCATCGGTGCTGCTACCACCGATATAGGTGCTGTACAGCATGGTACTGAGCGTCGCATTCAGCTTAAAGAATACACCGTCCTGCGGACCGCCCAGACTATTCTTGGCAGCATTGGCCGTAAGTGGAAAATTATTGGAGCGGGAGCTGGCCGCCACATAAACATTGTTCTGCCGGTCGACGATTACTTCGCTCCGGGAATTATCGCCGTAGTTGAATTTGATCGTATTGATATCTGCCGAAAAATCGCTGTTAATATTAATGCCATCGTTGCCGCTGCCGCCTACATAGGTCGAGCCGATAAGCGCCGTACCCGTAGCATTAAACTTAGTAACTACGATATCGAAGCTGTCGTTGTGTGTCGGGTCGAAAGCCCCGGAAGTAATAGGATAATCGGTAGAGCGGGACTTTCCGGCCAGCACCAGCTCGTTGGCGCCATCGACGACCAGGCTGTGTGGCATGTCGTCCATGCCGCCGCCCAGGTAAGTGGAATAGATAAGGCCGGTGCCGCTTGCGTTGAATTTAGAGATGGCGATATCCCAGGTGCCGCCACCGTAAGTCGCCTGGATGGGTCCCAGCATGGGATAACCCAAGCCATTGGCAATACCACCCGAGTACAGGTTGCCGGCGGCATCGTAAGTCGCTGTAAAGCCCCAGTTGTCGGCTGTAGAGCCCGTAAGTGTCGCAAAGACGATGGTAGGATCGATGATCAGGTTTTGGCTATGATCAAAGTCCCTGGGAAAGCTGAACCGGAGCTCATTACCCTCGAGCTTGTAGCGACAGGGCACTTCCTTCATTTCTCCCCCGATATACTGATAGGCATAAGGGGCCATTTCCCTGATCTCGCCTACCGAGGTCCTGAGCACCAGGTTTCCTTCTTTGCCGATGCTGATACCATCGAGCCCTTCGAAACGCAGTCTGATCTGTGCCGCATCGCTGCCCGCATAAACAATAAAATCATACTTGGCATGTCCCTTATCCGAGCTCATATGAAGATCGATCCCCGGATATAATCCTTTATAGTCGACATTACCAAATACGCCTACCTTGCTTTTCCAGCGGGAAGGGTCATTGCCCAGGAAATAATTGTGATAATAGCTTTGTTTTTTGCTCCCTTCTGTAAGTGCCTGCTCATTGGCCCCCAGCCATTTCATCCGGTAGGCGTGGTACCTCAGCACAGGTGCCTGCCTGCTGTGCCCCTCTTTATACTCATGGATCTTTGCAGGATTGGTCTCATCGCCTACGAGATAAGTAATGCCTCCTTTTTCGAGGTAAATATCGGCGCTGGCCGAAACGCCTTTATACAGGAAAGGCTCCTGCCATTGTCCTTCATTGGGAATAAAGAGCAGGGGTGGCGGCATATCTTTCTGCTGGGCAGCCGCCTGTAAGGCCATCAAAAAGAAAAAGGCAATAAGCGTAAAGCTGCGAGACATCAATTAATGGAGCTTTTGGTACCAATGAACTGAATAAAGTTAGCAAAAATTTAAATCCGGGGGTACTGTTACAGACAGGGAAATAACATAAAGATGTTGGGCCCAGGCGCAGAACTACCGGACAGCAGGTATGGGCAACAACACGGCCCGCGGATCAGATATACTTATTTTGCTTGGCAGCTTTAATGGCATCTGCCCTGGAATGCACGTCCAGCTTGGCGTAGATGTTTTTCAGATGGGATTTGACCGTCTCCAGGTCGATGAACATCTCGGAAGCGATGCGACTACGGGTTTTACCGTCAGCGATCTGTTCCAGTATTTCCGTTTCGCGGCGGGTAAGCGGCGATTCCTGGCTACGCTGGAAAGAATGGACCACCATACGCGCGATGTTGGCGCTCATGGGACCGCCCCCGTCCATCACCTCGCCCAGTGCTTCTATGATCTTTCCCGGAGCTGTGCTTTTGGTCAGGTAGCCTGAAGCGCCCTTGCCCAGGGCATCAAATACCGTTTGCTGGTGGTCGTATACCGTAAGCATAATGATATAGACATCTTCGACCAGGGCCTTGATGCGGGGAATGGCCTCCAGCCCGTTCATTCCCGGCAACTCTACGTCCAGCAGCACGATATGCGGGTCGTCGGCCTTAAGACCTTTAAGCGCCAACTCCGCCGACGAATAGCTGCTGATGACAGTGTAGCCGGGCGCCTCGCTGATGAGATAGCTGTAGGATTCCCTGATGGTGGTATCATCTTCAATAATGACAACGCGGATATCTGAATTTTGGGTAGTCATGCTCATAGGGCCGGAGTCCTTGCCTGAATGGTAAGACCCGATCAAATTTACTGACTTTTTACCACAGATGAAAGGGGCCGGCACTGTTTTTCCCAGCGCCGGCCCATATCTCTCACTGACCGTTTATCAGAGTGAGCCTATCTCTTTTTCAACCTCTTCGCGGGTTTTGCCGAGCCTTTGCTGCAGCTTGCCATAAAGCTCATCTTCTTTGCCTTCTACATATAGCAAATCATCGTCGGTAAGGTCGGCATATTTCTGTTTCAATTTGCCTTTCAGCTCATTCCAATGGCCTTTCAGTGTTTGCGCGTTCATAAGCTTGTTTCTATTTTGGGGTGAATGATAAAAACAGTGCGCAGGCGCCGAAGTTCGCCGCAGGCCTTGTAAGCTTATGTTAACCCTCGCCGCCGATGGTCGCGATACACTTCAGCTCGATGGCAATAGGCGTGGGCAGCGAGTTGATTTCCACTGTGGTGCGACAGGGCTGATTGTCTTTGAAATACTCGGCATATACCTTGTTATACACGGCAAAGTCGCGCTTCATATTCACCAGGAATACGGTAACGTCGACCAGCTGATCCCAGCTGCTGCCGCTTTCTTCGAGCACGATGCGTACGTTATCGAATACGTTACGGCATTGCGCTTCGAAATCGAACTCCAGGAAATTACCGTTCTTATCCAGCTTCAGGCCGGGGATCTCGTCGCTGACCGCACGGGGACCTATCCCGGAAAGAAAGAGCAGATTGCCCACTTTGCGGGCATGCGGGTATAAGCCAACCGGCTTAGGCGCTTTATCGGTAGAGATTTTCTGTGACATGCGGCAAAGATAGAAAAACAAGACTATCCCGGCCGTTATGCATCCTGCAAAAAATTGCCGGCTGAGGTATACCAATACCAGCCCGATCGAAGGGGGGCTACAGCAAAAAAAATACCCCGGCGAGCCGGGGTATTGCTTTATCGTTTCGTTTGCTTAAGCAAGCTTGCGTTTTACTTCCACTTCTTCGTAACCTTCGAGGATATCGCCGACCTGAACATCGTTGTAGTTGCGCACACTCAGACCACACTCGTAGCCGGCGTTCACTTCCTTCACATCGTCCTTGAAGCGCTTGAGCGAAGCCAGCTCGCCGGTATGCACTACGATACCAGCGCGGATAATGTTGATGCGGGTATTGCGGGTAAACTTGCCGTCGAGCACATAGCAACCGGCAATCGTACCAACGCCGCTGATCTTGTACACTTCGCGCACCTCGATATTGCCCACCACTTTCTTTTCCAGAGTAGGTTCGAGCATACCTTCCATCGCCGCCTTGATCTCTGCGATCGCATCGTAGATAATGGAATAGTAGCGGATCTCGATGTTCTCCTGATCGGCAACCTTTGCCGCCTGGGGCGAAGGCCGTACCTGGAAACCAAGCATGATGGCGTCGGAAGCGCTGGCCAACATCACATCGCTTTCGGTGATCTGACCTACGCCTTTCAGCACGACATTGACCACCACCTCTTCGGTAGACAGCTTCTGCAGCGAATCGCTCAGGGCTTCGGCCGAACCGTCGAAATCGGCCTTGATGATGACGTTCAGCTCCTTGAAGTTGCCCAGCGCCAGACGGCGTCCGATCTCTTCCAGGGTAAGGTGTTTGCGGCTTCTCAGGCCCTGCTCACGCATGATTTGGGCGCGGTGTCCGGCAAGGTTCTTCGCTTCGGATTCGTCGGCAAATACTTTAAACTTCTCACCTGCCTGCGGTGCGCCGTTCAGGCCCAATACCTGTACCGGCGTCGAAGGTCCGGCGGTGATAATCTTCTGGCCACGTTCGTTGAACATGGCTTTGATCTTACCGAAATATTGTCCGGAGACGATCATATCCCCTGCATTGAGGGTACCGGCCTGTACCAGTACGGTAGATACGTAGCCGCGGCCTTTATCGAGAGAAGCTTCGATGGTGGAACCAATCGCGCCTTTATCAGGGTTCGATGTCAGTTCCAGCAATTCTGCTTCCAGGAGTATTTTTTCAAGCAGCAGGTCGATATTCGTTCCTTTCTTGGCCGATATCTCCTGGCTTTGGTACTTACCACCCCAGTCTTCGACCAATATATTCATAGCAGAAAGCTGCTCCTTGATCTTTTCGGGGTTGGCGCCATCCCTATCCATCTTGTTGATCGCAAAGATCATAGGCAGGTTGGCAGCCTGCGCGTGCGAGATCGCTTCACGTGTCTGCGGCATGATGGCGTCGTCGGCAGCGATCACGATCACCGCAATATCGGCAACCTTGGCGCCACGGGCACGCATCGCGGTAAACGCTTCGTGACCGGGGGTATCCAGGAAGGTGATCTCTTTACCGGAATCGGTGGTTACCTTGTAAGCGCCTATGTGCTGGGTAATGCCTCCGGCTTCACCTGCCACTACGCTGGCGTTGCGGATATAATCGAGCAACGAGGTCTTACCATGGTCCACGTGACCCATGATCGTAACGATGGGTGCACGGGGCTTAAGGTCGGCCGGATCGTCGGTATCTTCCTCTTCCTCATCCGAACCTTCTTCCAGGTTGATAAATTGCACTTCGCGGTCAAATTCGCTGGCAACCAGCTCGATCACCTCGGCGTCAAGGCGTTGGTTGATCGATACCATGATGCCGAGACTCATACACTTGCTGATGATATCGGCAAAGCTTACGTCCAGCAAATTAGCCAGCTCGCTCACCGAGATAAACTCGGTTACCTGTATTACGCTGCCGTCATTGGCCTGCTCGGCTGCAGCGCGTTTTTCGGCCATCTCTTCCCGCTTGTTGCGGCGGTATTTGGCCTTAAGATTTTTATTGCGTGCACCGCCTCCGGAGAGCTTGGCCTGGGTTTCCCGGATCTTATCCTGGATAGCTTTAGCATCGATCTCCTGCTCGGGAACGGGACGTCCCACGGGTTGATGCGGCCTGCGGTTATCCCGTCCGGGGCCCGACTGGAAGCCACCACCGGGACGGTTGTTATTGCGTTGCATACCGCCGCCATGGCCGCCCTGGGCGTTGCCGTGGCCACCACCTGGCCGGTTATTACCTTGCGGGCGATTGCCCTGATAGCCACCGCCTGTATTACCACCTTGCGGCCGCTGCTGCCCATGTTGTCCGGGGCCGGTTTCCGGCTTTTTGCCTTCGAGCGGTATGCGTTTGCGTTTGCGTTTGTCCTTACGTTCCTGCTTACCGCCAACGGTATTGACGGGTAGCTCGATCTTACCAATGATCTTGGGGCCTTCCAGTTTGGGGGCCTTCATTTCTATATGCTCCGGCGCATCATCCTCGGGCGCTTCTTTCTTCACTTCGGCTACCGGGGCCGGCTTGGGTTCAGGAGCGGGAGGCGGGGGCGCCGGCTCTACTACGGGTGTCTCTGCACGGGGCGGTGTTTCCGGCACTTCGGCCTTTTCCACCGGGCTTTCTTTCCGGTCCTCTTCCTTCTTTTTGGGAGGTGTTCCTTTTTTGGGCCTGGTGCTCAGATTAAGGTCGTCGAGATTGATCTTGCCCTGTACCTTGGGGCCTTCCAACTTGGGCGACTGCAGCTCGATATGCCCCGTTTCTTCTGCGGCGGCTTCGGGCTGAGGCGCTGGTGGCGGCGTTGCAGGCGGCGCCGGCTCGGGAGCGGGAGCCGGTGCAGGCTGAGGCTTTTCTGCCTCAGGTTGCGGCTCAGGCGCCGGCTCGGGTTGCGGTGCAACCGGTTTCGGCTCCTCCTTCGGAGCAGGCTTTTCCGCCTTTTTGGGCTCTACCTTTTCTTCTTTCTTATCTTTTGCTGTGATATCCAGCTGCTCCTGCGACTTGTTGAGGCTGTCGATCAGCGAGCCCTTGGGCAAGGCGATGGAATCGCTCTTACGCTTGGTCGCTTTATCTGTGGCAAATTCTGCCTGCAGTGATCCGTACATTTCCTCGCTCAGCTTGGCAGTAGGTTTGCTTGCGTCTATTTCAAAGCCTTTCCCTTTCAGAAATTCGACAAGCGTTTCCTTTCCGATGTTAAATTCTTTGGCCGCGGCCAGTAATCGTGGTGTATTTGTTCCTATGGACATTCTTGAATTAGCTTTCAACCTTTTCGGGCTATCGGGCATTTCCCTCCAGCAATTTTTATGATTATCAGAGCCCGCCTTAAGTCCGGTTGAAAACTAAAAGAGAGCTTTAACTTAATCGATAGAGACTTGCAAATGTAGTTAATTTCCTAACTGATGTCTGTCTCAAATATTTAAATAATGCCGAATTATTACGCTTCGTTCCCATCTTCTTCGAATTCGGCTTCCAAAATGCGGCGAACGTCGCGCACGGTTTCCTCTTCCAGGTCGGTACGACGGATCAGCTCTTCAACAGAAAGGTCAAGCACGCTCAAGGCTGTGTCGCAACCTACTTTTTTGAATTCGCGGATCACCCATTCCTCGATCTCATCGCTGAATTCTTCCAGATCGATATCGAAATCGGCAGATTCCTTAATGTCGCGGAAAACATCAATGCTAAAGCCCGTAAGCTGTTGGGCCAGCTTGATGTTCACCCCTTTTTTACCAATAGCCAGGGATACCTGGTCGGTATCCATGTACACATCTACGTGGTGTTTTTCGGCATTCACGTCGATGCGGTTCACCTTAGCCGGCGTAAGCGCACGCTGGATCAGCAATTGGGTATTGGCGGTATAATTAATGATGTCAATGTTCTCGTTATGCAACTCGCGCACGATACCGTGTATACGGCTACCTTTCATACCCACACAGGCGCCCACCGGATCGATGCGGTCGTCGTAGCTTTCTACGGCCACTTTGGCGCGCTCGCCGGGTTCGCGTACGATCTTTTTCACAGTAATGAGACCATCCAGGATCTCGGGTACTTCGATCTCCAGCAGCTTTTCCAGGAAGGACGGATGCGTACGGCTGAGGATGATGACGGGTGTATTGTTACGCATTTCCACCTTCTTCACTACCGCGCGGATCGGTTCGCCCTTTTTGAAGAAGTCGCCGGGTATTTGCTCCGATTTGGGCAGTAGCAACTCATTATTGTCATCGTCGAGCAGCATCAGCTCTTTTCTCCAGATCTGGTATACCTCACCGGTAATGATCTCACCCACGCGGTCGGCATATTTCTGAAGCAGGCTGTTCTTTTTAAGATCACTGATACGTGCAGCGAGGGTTTGCTTGGCAGCCAGGATGGCGCGGCGACCGAAATCGAACACGTTCACTTCTTCATAAAGCTCTTCTCCCACGGCATAATCCGGGTCCAGCCGTAAGGCTTCCGACAGCTCTACTTCGGCCAGGTCGTCTTCCGAGAAACCGTCTTCCACGATAATGCGGCGGCGGAAGATCTCAAGGTCACCCGTCTGGTCGTTTACAATAACGTCGAAGTTATCGTCGGAGCCGTATTTCTTGCGGAGCAAGGTCTTGAATACGTCTTCCAACACTTTCATAAGCGTGGGGCGGTCGATATTTTCCGCCTCTTTAAAATCCTGGAAGGATTCAATAAGATTGATACTTGCCATTGGATAAAGTATTAAAACGAAGGATGCCTGAGCGATCCTCCTGTTGCGCTTCCCGTCAGAAGCTGATTTGTACTACTGTTTTCTTGATATGATCAAAAGGAATGACGGTTTCCTTTATTTCTTTTTTCTTTCCCGCAGGTTCATCTATGGTCACCTCCGTTTCTGTCGCCAATTTCAGCACACCTTCTTTGAGCGTACCATCATTAAGGGTGATCTCGACCTTCCGGCCCAGGTTCTTGGTATACTGGCGCAGGAATTTCAACGGCTCGTCTACGCCTGCGCTGCTCACTTCCAGCGAAAAATCGCCATCGGGGAACAGGCTGCTTTCTTCCAGCTGCTTGTATAAAGACCGGTTGATCTTAGATACGGCATCGATGGTAACACCCGTGTCGCCGTCCAGGTAGATCTTAATGTTATTGGTTGGCTTTATTTTGAGGTCTACCAGGAAGAGCGAAGAGCCTTCGATAAGGGCTTCGAGCCTTTCCGTGATCTGACCGATAATACTGTTTTCCATTGTTTTTCAAACAAGCCGCAGCCTCAGCTGCCAGATACTTAAAAACGAAGAATGGGGCCTTCCGGGCCCCTTTTTCTTCAAATTACGGTGCAAAGATAAGGATTTTTATCATCCCAATCCAAATTTATCTGTTCCGTTTTCGGTATTATAATTAAAATCTATACCGGCTCGGCGATAGACGGCTTTAATTGCAGCACCGAGCTGGTCCAGGCCCGCGTTTTGTCAAGCAGCCCGCCATCAGTAGCAAGGTGTTGCCCATAAGCCGGGATCATTTGCTGCAGCTTGCTTTGCCAGGCCGGCGTTTGCATCTCTTCTGCAAAACAGGCTTTCAGCAAGTCGAGCATAACGGAAACGGAGGTGGATGCACCAGGCGATGCTCCCAGCAAAGCTGCGATGGAGCCGTCGGCGGCATGTACCAGCTCCGTACCGAATTCCAGGATGCCGTCGCCATTCTTATCTTTTTTGATCACCTGTACCCGCTGTCCTGCGATAGCCAGCTCCCAGTCGTCGAGCTTAGCGTCGGGGTAGAACTCCTGCAGTGCTTCCAGCTTCTCTTCGGGAGAAAGCCGCACTTGCTGGATCAGGTATTTGGTGAGCTGCATATTGTGCAGTCCTACCTGGATCATGGGTACGATATTGTTGAGCTTGATCGAGGTGGGCAAGTCCATATAGGAGCCATTCTTCAGGAACTTGGTGGAAAAGCCGGCAAAGGGGCCGAACAGCAGCTCTTTTTTGCCGTTGATCATACGGCTATCGAGGTGTGGCACCGACATAGGCGGGGCCCCCACAGCGGCTTTGCCATATACTTTGGCATGATGCCTTTCGATGATATCGGGGTTGATACAGCGTAACCATTGCCCGCTTACCGGGAAGCCGCCGTAGCCTTTGGCTTCGGGTATACCGGATTTTTCGAGTAGGTGTAAAGCACCGCCGCCGGCGCCGATGAAGACAAAACGGGAACGGATGGTACGGCTCTGATCAGTAGTCATATTGCGCACCTTGATCTCCCAGTATTGGCCATCCTCGCTGCGCTCTACGTCCTTGACCTCATGTGCTACGTGAATGCCCACGCCCGGCTGGCGGAACAGGTATCGGATCATGGACCAGGTGAGCGCGCCGAAATTGACATCGGTGCCGATATCCATTTTTGTAGCAGCTACTTTTTCCTCAGGGCCCCTGTGCTCCATCATGAGCGGGAACCAGGATCTCAGTGTATCATGGTCGTCGCTGTATTGCATGCCTTCAAACAGGGGGCTTTGCGTAAGGGTAGCCACCCTTTTCTTCAGGAAGGCAGCGTCTTTCTCACCGCGCACGAAGCTCATATGCGGCACCGATTGGATGAAATCGCTTTTGATCAGGCCATTTTCAACCAGGTAGGCCCAGAATTGCTTGGAGGTTTCAAATTGCTCATTGATCTTGTACGCTTTGGTACAATCGACGGTACCGTCTTCCTTTTCGGGCGTATAGTTAAGCTCGCACAATGCCGAGTGGCCGGTGCCGGCATTATTCCAGGCAGCCGAGCTTTCGGCGGCCACCTCGTCGAGGCGTTCCAGCACCTCGATGGTCCAATCGGGCTGTAACTGCTTTAAAAACACGCCCAGCGTGGCGCTCATGATGCCGGCGCCTATCAGCACCGCATCTACGGTTTGCTCTTCCTGTTTTCTTGACATGATTCAAAGAATAGAATGAAATGCAAAATTAGAATTAAGCAAGCGTATGAACATCTAATGGGGATCGATTCTGCTTATAGGTAATAAAAAAATGACACCGGGCAGACAATAACATCGTTCATATTTGCTAATTGTGTATTTTTGAATATGTTCAAAAATCATATCATCATGAAAAAAATTTTCCACCTTATTATCGTATTGTTGCTGCTGGCCGGCGGCCGGAGCTATAGCCAAAATCAATTTGCGCCGGTGGGCGCCGAATGGTGGTACTACAGCGTCCATATCGAGTACCAGGGGGAGCCAAGGTCACAAACCAACAGTACTTTTCATACGCAATCCATAAAGGATACCCTGATCGATGGCATCGCCTGCCGCAAAGTGATCACCGATATACGCAGCGATGTTTTAGGAGGCTTCCATCCTAATAACAGGGACTACTATTTCTACGACAATACAGACACGGTATTTGTTTACAATGAAAACTTTAACCGCTTCACGCCCTTATTCGTATATAACGCACAGGAGGGCGATACCATTTGCCTGCCAGTTCCGCCAACTCCTGGCGGGCCCCAAAGTGCTGACCTGAGGCCCAATCCCATTTCGGGCGACACTTCCTTTTGCTTTGTGCTAGATTCCGTGCGGGTATTGCTCTATGATACGGCCCACCTGCGGACTTATTTTATCCATGCGCTGAAGGCCCCCGGTACCCCCGGTATCCCCCCCTTTAGTACTACAGCGTACCCGTCGTATAATTGGGGCATCGCTGTTGGCGGGTCGAATGATAGATTTCCAGGGAAGTATATAGAACGCATTGCCGGCGACTTTTTGCCTTCTAAGATCATCCTGAACGTGGCAGATGGTTACGGGGCCCCTTACGCACCTTATGATACCCTACGCTGCTATTCCGACAGCTTTTATTCCCTGAAGCTCGTACCGGAAGCCTGCGATACTTTGTACCCGGTACCTTTGGGTATCAAGGATCCGAAACCGGCCCGGGCAGTGCTGCAGTGTTATCCCAACCCTGCCGCGGGGCAATTATACCTGGCCTTTAAAGCACTCTTAAAGCAGGAGGCCGTTCTTTCCTTTTCCGATATCTCTGGCAGGCCCGTTTTCCGGACAACGCTACCAGCAGGCCGGCCACAAACAACCATAGACGTAGGCCGATGGTCCAATGGCCTGTACCTCCTGCGCTTACAGACGGGCGCCGAAGTTTATTATGAAAAGATAGCGGTGGGCCATTGACCCATCATCAGGTTTTAACGATATTAACTTCCTGTCATCCTGTATACGCTTAGCGACAATTGTCGTACCTTTGGTACCTGTATAAAGGATAGTTTTATGTCTGAAATTAATTTGGAACAGCAGTTCCAGGAGAAAATCGATAACGAGCTGCGTATAGAGCCCAAAGACTGGATGCCGGAGAAATACCGGCAAACCCTGATAAGGCAGATCTCGCAGCATGCGCACAGCGAGATCGTAGGCATGCTGCCTGAGGGCAACTGGATTACCCGCGCCCCTTCGCTGCGCCGCAAATCGGTGCTGCTGGCCAAGGTACAGGATGAGGCAGGCCATGGTCTCTACCTCTATAGCGCCGCCGAAACCCTGGGCATTACACGCGATAAAATGTACAGCCAGCTGCACAGCGGCGAGGCCAAGTATTCTTCCATATTCAATTATCCTACCATTACCTGGGCCGATATGGGCGCTGTAGGCTGGCTGGTGGACGGGGCTGCCATTATGAACCAGGTGCCCCTTTGTCGCGCCTCTTACGGGCCATACAGCCGCGCCATGATACGGGTATGTAAAGAGGAAAGCTTTCACCAGCGCCAGGGCTACGAGATCATGCTCAGCCTGAGCAAAGGCAGCAAAGTGCAGCAGAAGATGGCACAGGATGCGCTTAACCGCTGGTGGTGGCCCTCGATCATGATGTTTGGCCCTACGGACGACAGCAGTCCTAACTCTGTACTGAGCATGAAATGGAAGATCAAGCGGTTCAGCAACGATGAGCTGCGTCAGAAATTTGTAGACATTACCGTGGAGCAAGCCAAGATACTCGGGCTTACCATACCCGACAAAGACCTGAAATGGAACGAGGAGCGGGGACACTATGACTTCGGCACGATCAACTGGGACGAATTCTGGAACGTAGTGAAGGGCAATGGCCCCTGCAACAAGGAAAGGCTGGAGACCCGTAAAAAGGCCTGGGAAGACGGCGCCTGGGTTCGGGACGCGGCTCAGGCTTATGCAGAGAAACGAAAATCAAGACAAGCAAGCCCTAAAGCGGCATAATGAAGCCGGCGCCCGATAGGGGTGCCGGCTTTTTAAATTGTCCTAATGGCACCCCGAAAGCATAGGACATGCACAGGGACAGAGCAACAATTTTGATTGTACTTATGTTATATTCGTAAAACCAAAACAGGCATCGAATGCACATCGACAAGATCAAAAATAAGGGCCAGGGCAGGTTGTTTCAGAGCGAGTACCTGGAGATGATGACCAAAACACACCCCGTCGTTATTTATAGCCTTTACCTTCCGATTATTGCCTTCCTTCTTTACTATGGTCATGCCTACAAATACCTGAGCATTGGCCGCATGCTCCTGTTCTTTTTCCTTGGTATGCTTATCTGGAGCCTGATGGAATATGTGCTGCATCGTTTTGTATTCCATTTCGTTTCGGAGAAGCCCAGGCTGAGCAAGGTGATCTATAAGCTGCACGGTATCCATCACGAATATCCCCGCGACCGGGAACGATTGTTTATGCCACCGGTGCCCAGCATCATTGTGGCCTCAGTGTTCTTCAGCCTGCAATACCTGATCATGGACTGGAACGTGCTGGCCTTTTTCCCGGGCTTTCTCTCGGGCTACCTGATGTACGGCAGCATGCACTATGCCATACATGCCTTTACACCGCCGGCCTTTCTTAAGGCGCTGTGGCGCAACCATCACCTGCACCACTATAAGTATCCCGAAAAAGGGTTTGGGGTCAGCTCGGTGCTTTGGGACCATGTCTTTGGCACTATTCCTCCTAAAAAGTAATTCCGGCAATATTTTCCAGGCGCCCTGCTTCCTTTAAAGGACCAGGGCGCGTTTTGGCACAGGCTTCAGCTGCAGGAACAATACGCGCAGGGACAGCCGCTCTGTTCAAATTTAAACTACATTTGTTTTGATTTTTTACCAGACAAATCACTCTGTACAATGAATTTTTATTCTCTCCCCGTAATCATAAACGATCGCAGGGAAATGCTGCTTGAGCTGACCGGGCAGCATTTTCAACCAAAGAACAACAGCTATATTATAGAAGTGCCCAGCCTCACCAGCTTCAATCTTTTCAGCATTCTCAGGAGCAGCGTGATCCGCACTTTTGTGGAAGGTAGTCACGATATCCCGATGAGCCGTATCGAAGCGGAATGCACGCTCAATGACGATGTGATAACGCTGAAGCTGTTTGAACAAAAAGCGGCTCCAAAACCCGCAGCAGAGCAGGCTCCGGCCGCTAAAGAAAGACTGAGCTACGAGGATCTCGAAGATTATGTGAGCAGGGATAAAAAGCCGAAGCCGGAAGCTATACTGCCGGTACGGGAACAAGTGCAGCAACTGGGCCAGGCCAATAGTCACCTGGCGCTCAGCTTTGAATCGAAGCAGAATGTGGTGCATGTGAAAAGCCGCCAGACCAGGGAGATCGACCAGGCTTTGTTTGACCGCAATAAGTTGACGCTACGCGTGGTGCTGGAAGTGGGTGAGGAGCAATATTCCAATGCCGTGGACCTCTACCTCGCGCATCCTTCGCAGTTCCTGGGCATCGCGCTCGACTTCGGCTCCGAATCGAGCCAGATGGCGGTGAAGCGCTATACCAACGATTTTAACCTGCAGGAAAGGCGTCCTGAGATCGAGAACCTTTTCCGCAACATCGTTTCCTTTCATAAAAGCAACGGATGGGTATCGCAGAACGAGGTGGTTGACTTTTACCAGGAAGAGAAGAATACTAATTTCTACAAATCGCTCTTCTACCTGAAGGAACAGCTGACGGGCGACTATGAGGATATCGACCGGGAAGTGTTCATTAAAAACATTGCCGATAACCTGAAGATGCTGGTCAATACCAAGGACGGCTTCAATACGCTTACGGCGCAGAAGTTCCACCAGCTGCCCAATCTCAAAATAATCCACAAACATGAAGACCTGCTGAGCGGTGTGACTTTCGAGATAGAGAAGCAGGGCTACGGCATCCCGATCAAGCTAAGCGAGATCAAGCAGAAGGTATACAATACCATTCTAAAGGTAATGATCGCCTCCTTCCTCAAAAAGGAGTTCATACGCTACGATAAAGCTACCCGCTTCATTCGCCTGATGCTGCTGGTGCCCAATATTTACGATACCAACGACATCAACTATATCCAACACCAGCTGCACAATATTTTCCAGGAGCTGAGCGAGCATGAATATAAAGACCGCATCCTGGCCTGGGAAGTGTCGACAATATCGGAAAGCGACGCTTCTTTTATCGGGTACATCAACAAGAACAATATCTCGATCGAGAAAGACCGCGACTATATCATTATCGATTCGGGCAAAGGCACTACTGACTTTTCCGTTATCCGTACCGGCAAGGAAAATATTTTTGACCTGAATCCCGTGTACCGCAATGGCTTTTCCGGGGCCGGCAATATGATCACCTATGCTATTTTTGAGACGCTGCTGCACTATATCCGGCAGACGGCGCAGACCCATCAAAGCAGCATCAGGTATATCAAGGATAAGGTGATACGCATTCTGACCAGTGATGACCTGGAGCGGAAGAACAACTTTTACAACGAGCTGGAGCGTTTAAAATTCAATTACAAAAGCAGCCATATCAGCGATCAGGTGCGCGATACCTGGGACCATGCCCGGAGCGGGGATATCGGCTTCCGCGACCTTATCGAATACGGCGACGGCATCAATACGCTGATCAGCCTGCTGAGCGGGTTGGAGAATGTATCCGACTTCTACAGCTATATCAACGAGACCTGCGATTTTATTGCCGATACGGCTGTGCGGTATATACGCCTGATCAAGGATAACAAGAAAGATTTCAACTGTGCCGGCATCATTCTTACAGGCCGCAGCTTCATGTTCAAGCCGCTGGTGGATAAGATGAAGCAAAGCCTGGTGCAGCAGCTGCAGGTAAGCGAGTCGCGGATCAACCTGCTCAACAGCAATGAGCTTAAGGACATCTGTATCAAAGGCGTGTTCAACAATTCCATAAGAGTGAACGCCGAAATGACGGGCTATCCTATTCAGCTGGTGTTCGGCGACCAGGAGCCGGAGGCGCAGCAGCCCAAGAAGCCGGCAGCGCCTCGTAAATCACTGTTTGCCCGCATCTTTAACGATCTGAACAGCTTTGAGCAGGCGGAGGAAAAAGTGCTGGCGTTCGACCATAACCTTAATTTCGACAAGCTGCAGACGAGCCAGTTCCTGATCGGCTCCAAGACCTACCGTGTGAGCGGCAACGATATTTTCCAGAAGCGGCCGGGCGTCGCTTACGAGGCGGATATCGAGTTTACCCACAAGGGCTATTTCATCAGGAGAAAATACAATGGCATCGTCGATTGCATTGCGCCGATGAGGGCGATAGAAGATACCGGCAGCAGCGATATGAGCCTGATCATTCCTTCACTGTTCCCCAATTATATCGATGAAAAATACCTGAACAGCCTGGAGCGGGATGATATTGCTCCGGCCCCGGTGGTGCCGGCAACCCCGGCTCCTACCCCACCTCCGGTAAGCGACAACGATAACAATACTGAAAATCCCCCGTCGAACCCTTTATATTTCTAAACAAAACTGCTGACATGAAACGTCTTTTCTTTTTGTTTCTGCTGACCGGGCTGACAACGGGTTGGGCACAGGCCCAGACGGACACCAATCGCGCCAAGGACACGAATCGTGTTGCTGATAGTAATATTGCAACACAACAGGACACTTCGCTGGCTGAAGATGGCGAGGCCGGAGGGATAAGCGACACTGCGGACGATACCGGCAATAACGATAGCCAGCGCTTCCCCTGGCTGCCCGTAGTGCTGGGCCTTGTCGCCGGCGCCGTCATTACCGCGGTAGTAATGCGCCTGTCATCGGGAAAAGCGAAAGCAAATACCCCCCGCCCGGAAAGTCAGCCGGAAACACAACCCATCCGGGAAGAAGGCAGGCCGTCGCCACAGGAGCAAAAGCTGAAACGCCAGCTGGACAACCTCACCAAGGAAAAAGAGCAGCTGCAGCAACAGCTGGCCAGCGACAGGAATTTTGACAACGAATACTACGGCGAAGCTTTCCGCAAGCTGGTAGCGCCCATGCACGATGCGATGGAAAGAGGCGCACACAGGGAGATCGAGGAAAACCTGATGAAGATCATGAGTCACTACAGCAGCCTTACGCGCTACAAGATTGCCAAAAAGCAGCCTTACGACGAGGCCAATATCCAATACCTCATGAGCCGGAAAAGCCCGGGAGAGGGCCTGGCAACTGAGATCAACAAGGATACGCCTGTGGACAAGATACCCAAACACATCAAGCCGCTGCTGGACCTGCTAAGGGAGCAAGGCTCCGGCGGTCTGGACGAGTCGATCATCTCCGGCTACCGCATTCGTAATATCTGATGTAGTAAGCTCACCGGCAAAATATTTATCTCCCTGAAAAAAGACCCGCATGAAAATTAAGGGTATCCTATACCTGCTGTTGCCGACGCTGGCGATCATACTGCTCAACCTATTTCTGGGCAGCATCATCAGTTGGTTCCTGAGCATAGCGATCATTGCCTGCCTGCTGTATTATTTTGCACAGATCAATATCGAGCAACTTATCTACCGGAAAACGGACATGCCCGATGTTAGCGATGCCGTGAAGGCACAGGCTGCACAGGTGATCCGCAAGTATAAGGTCATTCTTTCCTTTGGCCTGATGACCGTCATTTTCATCAGCAGTATCGTATGTATCCTTCGCACGACCAATCCCGGCGGCAGTCATCCCTGGTTCCTGAACAGCGATTATCATGGTATCAGCAATACGGGCATCACCTTCCGGCAGTCGCTTTCGCTCACCCTGCCTACAGATGATACTACCGGCGATGGTGGTAGCATGACCTTCAGCAGGAAGGTTAACGACAAGGCGGAGATCAGTTTTGCCGGCTTTTATCAGCCGGTCTTTTTGCAGACCGACCAGGACGGTGTATACACTCCCATTAACGATATCTTCCCCCAGGTATTCCGTAAAACGTTTACGCTTGAGAATGGTGCTAACCGGATCGCAGTGCAGATCAACGAAGGCTCCGGCAGCTGGCTCGACTTCCTGAGACCGGGCAAGCAAAAGCGGATCGTCTATGCGATCGACATCCGCTCTAACGACCGGCAACTTGCCGAGGAGATCAATGTCCCGCTGCCCTATACCGATCATATCGAGATAGCAGAACGTGCCTTGCAGGAAGGAAAGTCGCTGTACAACCTGCTCCTGAACAGCCGCAGCTTCTCGGCAGGCCGGAACGAAAGCTATGCCGTGCTGGAATTTGTGCTGCGACAGATAGGCGAGAGCTACCTGCTTACACATAATAGTGCAGGCAATGAAGATGCCTATTCGTTGTTCCCCTCCCAGGGCCTTATCCGCAACGGCTACCGCCTTTCTGCCGACGGGCAGCAGGTAACTCCTCAATTGAATAACAAAACCGAAATCCCTTTTGGTAAGAAATTCTATATCGGTTTTCATAACATACAGGAGAAAGCCTACCTGAGTACCATCGATCCTTCGGAATACGATGCCGGGAAATCCGGAGATCAAGTAGCCTTGTTATTCGATTACCCTCCCGCCTACCTGCTATCCAGTCCGGCAGAGCGGCAGGTGGCCGGCAACAAGAACCTGCGGTTCATTGCCAATAATAATGATGAGATTCTCAGCTCGGATCTGCGCGAGGGCTTTTATTTTCATAACTACGGGCTGAATACGCCTTACCCGGTAAACGGCACTATGGACTACCTGTCGCAGCGGCCCAATGTACCCATGCGCTTCGGTATAGCCGACAACAACCGTAACGGCGCCTACCGTGCTATTGAAAACAACCGCTTCAGCCTGCAATCTTCCGAACCCGGCGTTCGCTACCTGTTCGCCGTAAGGGATTATTCTGAAAACGGCTTTAGGTATAGCAAGCTGGTCCTGTTTGCTGCCGTTATCTATATAGGCATGCTGCTTGTGCTCATCTTCTTTCCCGGCAAGAGCCTGGTACGTATAGAACCCATATTGTTTGCGGTAATCTATGCCCTGCTGATCCTTCGGTTTATCCTGTATTGGCGGCTGGCCACTTTTCCTCCCTTGGAAAACATTTCCAAGTATGAGCTGGAAAACACGATCCTCAATTTCGATTATCGCTGGGGCAGCATTCGCCTGCCCATACCGTTTACCCTGGTATGGCTTTTCCTCTTCCTGATCATGCTTAGCGGCTACCGTTACCTGGTATCCAATGGAAAGCCGGTTTTCTTTTCCCCGGCTGAAAAATGGAACCTGAAAACAGCGCCACGTATTAATAAGGCCTATGCCCTGTTCATCGGCGCTTGTACGGTATTGTTCTTCCTCAATGGCAAGCTGCTGCACATCGAGATACTGACCCGCGTCAGCTCTATTATATTGCCGGTGATCGGTTATTGCTACTTTGCAATGCTGAGCAACCGCTATTACCAATTCGACCAGGAGTGGGTGCGGCCCGGAGAGTCGATGGGCTATATCCGCCTGAAGGCCTATATACAATACCTGATCTACAACCCGGCCTTCCTGCTCACACTCATTACCATACTCTTTTTTGCGCTCACCGACCGTGGCTTTGCGATCCTGTTTACCCTATTTATCCTGCTCAAAAATATCTTCCTTAACTTCCTGAAGAAGCCATTCAACTCGCAGCATACGACAATACGCAAGATGCTGCTGAATCCGAATAACTATTGGATTTATGGTATAGCGGCGCTGGTGGTGTACCTGGTGGTGCTTTCGTTCAAATCACTGTTCTACTACCTGCTCACCTACAAGCTCATCGTCATTGGAATGTTGTTGCTGATACCCGTCGCTGTGCTATTTTTCTTTTATAAAAAGCAGAAAAAGATTACAGGCATACTGGGCGCCGTGCTGGGCTGCTACCTGTTGTTGCTGCTGATCCCTGGCAGCAGGGCTTTCCTCGAAGCCAAAGCTACCAGCGCGATCAAGCATGTGCAGTACCGCGCGTCCATTATCCATCAGCCGATAAGCGAGTTACTGGCCCAGAACCCCTACTCTTCGTTCCAGACGCAAAAGATTATCGAGACTGCCGAAAACCAATGGTTCATCAACTCTTATGTAAACAAGCCCTATCACAACGATGCGGTCATCAACCTGCGTCCCTATTCTAAGGTAGGCGTGGACTACAATACCCAGACCAGGGATGTGGTGATTGCACGCTTTGTGATCGGGGAGCTGGGCAACTTCACCATGTACCTGGTTTTGCTGCTCACGCTGTTGCCTCTCATTCTCTACCTGATCTCGTACCGGCTGACCGAGGAGCCTTATTACAGGCTCAACTTCCGCTCTTATGCCGGTGTGCTGCCGTTGTTGCTGTTTTTCACGCTCAGCCTGTTTGTATGGCTCACAGCCACCAACCGCTTTGTTTTCTTCGGACAGGACTTTCCTTTCCTGAGCCTGACGAGCAAGCTCAGCGTGGTGTTGCCCCTGGTGCTGTTTGGCATTACACTCACGCAGCAGCCGGCTTCGTACCGCTCGTACCAGCTGAACCTGCGCAGCAACCTGGCCCGTTATACCTTCTTTACCATATTGATCGCCGGCTTTGCGCTCACTACTATTAAAGGCAATGAGCTGAGCAATAATAATTTTTCGATCATTGTGGAGAAAACAAAGAACCATATCAACAAAGATCTCAATGCGGTGCTCTACGAGATACAGGATAGTCTCGCAGGAAAACGGCAACGATACAGCTACTCCGGTCTGATCAAGATACTGGGCGAAGACCGTCGCTTCAAAGACCTGCTGAACGACTCGGTAACCGACAACTATACGCGCAGCATCCTGAAACAGCTGATCAGCAAACCGGCTAATGCTTTCCGTATCGACAACCCGCTCTACATGCTCTACGACAACGACCAGTACAGCGCCCTGTACAATGAGCACTTGTACCTGGAGCTGCCGCCTGTCGAGAACCGGAAAGTATGGAACGGATCGGTAACCGAAAACCTGAGCCTGCCAACGCCTATGGTAAGCCTGAGCTATAATAACAACAATAGTACCGTAGCGCTCCCTTATTTCAAAAAAGACCCTTCGGCGCGCCTGCAGCTGGCCATAATGCCTGCCGCCTGGTTTACGGGCGCCCGACAGCCCGTAGGCATTCTTGATATCAAACAGGCTGGTCAGGAGCAAGCGGGCCTGCTGCTCTATAAAAAAAACAGCAACAACCTGGTGCAATACCAGACCAGGTTTGCCAACAGCTTCAATAACGAAGACATTGCTACGCTCAACATGCCGGCAAGCAAGCTGGTAATGGCCTATAGCAATTCGGGCAATTACTTTGCGGTCAACAAATGGATCAATGGCAGCTATAAGATCCTTTACCCCCAGAAGGAGCACAACTTCTGGATGTATCATTTTGCCAATGCCATTCGCAATGCTTATAAGGCCGATAGCGTGCTGCAGGACAATATCGCGATCAGCCTCGATTATAACCTGTACAACAGGGTGCAGGAAATGATCGACCAGGCTTATGAAGGAACGACCCGGTCCAATCGCCGGTTCCGGTTTAGCGTCGCCGCTGCCGATGCTGACGGCAACATCAGGCTGATGAATGATTTTGTGCGCAACAGGATACGACTCGACCCCAATGATGTGGTGTCTATCGCCAGGTTGCAGCAAAAACATTTCTTCTTCAGCAATATCCGCAACGAGCGTGACCAGTGGGGCAACAGCAACCTGCTGGCCATGCGGCTTGGACCAGGCTCTTCGGTAAAGCCGCTGATCGCCGCAGCGATAGCATCGCAGGCCAATGCCGGCTGGGGGCAGCTGCACCTGATGGCGCCTGCCCAGACAGAATATGTCAATTATGGCGGCTTCAAACTGCTGAAGCCCTGGGAAAACGACGATCATTACCGTGCCGAGCTGAGCCTGGATAAGTACATTGAAGTATCCAGCAACTTCTACCAATCGGCCATGATCTTCCTCGGCTCTTACCCGCGCAGCGCTTTCGTGCGCGACAATGTAATGAGCCTGAAGCATGTATTGAGCAGTACTGCCGGTCCCGATAATACGTATCCCGTATTTACCTTCAACGGCAATGTCTATTATCTTCCCAACTACAATCACAGGAAGGGCGCCTGGCCGCTTACCAATGAGCGCGAACAAAAGAAGAAAAGCTTCTTCGGCAACGAGCATTCGCTGCTGGCTGACGGGCTGGAAACGAACACGCGCCTGCGCACACAAACCTATGATGGGGATGGCAACATACCAGCTTCCTATACCCGCGTCAACATAGTAGACAGTCCGTTATATACCGCATTATCGAAGAATAAAGGCAGCTATTTCTTATGGAGCTTCCCCGAACAATCAAGCTTTCTGCAGGCGCAGCGTGCTTTTACTGAACCCTACCAGAACTTTAACCTGGGCCTGAAAACGACGACGCTGGGCGGCTACCCTTACCAGGTATCGCCACTCAAAATGCTGGAAATGTACACCGCCCTGTTTACACAGAACCGTAATCTGGAGCTGAAGGTACTACCCGGCAAACAACATGGGATGCCCTGGCAAACGGATGCCAGCTGGCGCGAAGCGGGCAGCTTCAACCAGTTCCTGTCGGCGTATATTTTCAAAGGCATGAACGACGTGATCTATGGTGGCAGCGGTACAGGACATGCGCTGGGCGGATTGCGCGGCGCACATCCCGGCTTCTATTTTTATGCCAAGACCGGTACCATCAATGAAGAAGGATCGGGCGCAGGCAATTCCCGGCGCCTGGTGGTAGCCATTACCAACCAGGACATGCAGCAGGCCGCAAGCATAGGACAAGCGGGAACGAAGGTATACACCTTGTATTTTACTGTAGACAATAACAAGGATTTTGACTGGACGCTGCTCAACAATATTATTAACGAAGTGATGGCCTCCCGTTCCTTCCAGCATTATTTCCGTTAGCAGACCAGAACAAACTTTAAAGCACGATATGCAGCACAGCATTAGTAAATGGCAGATCATTTTTACGGCGCTGGCCCTGGTTGTAGCGGCAGGCGCCGGTCTTACCACCGTTCTGCTCCGAAATACAGCAATGGAACAGCCCGTAGAGCAACCTGCAGCCTTTAGCAGCAACAGCTACAACACTATGAAAACCGATACCTTTGCGGCATTGGTCACCAGGGCTTACGGCAGCGATGCCGACATCAGGCAGGAGAATGGGGTGTTGACACTTGAGCTAAAAAACTCAGGAGAGCAGGGCCGCGATTTTTTCAATGCCAATGAAGCGTTGCTGCGGTTCAGGCTGAGCCAGCATGGATTTGAGCTGCAATATCAGCAGGGAAGCCCTTTGCTGACGGCCCGTTTCAAAATCAACGAACAAAACGGGGTGACCATACCCAATGATGTATTGATCAGACTTATGGATAAAACCACAGGAACCTATCATGTCGATAAACAAAAGTAACATAGCCGATTTCATCACTTTCCTGTACCGCAAAAGAAAAGGACAGGATCCCCCTGCCCGGCTAAAGGAAGGCTGGACAGCATTGAGCAACGAGGAGATCGCCGATCAGCTCAGCGGATTGTTCCATTCCTGGGGGCTTACCGATGAGGATAAGCGCAATGAGATCAATGCTTTTTTTAAAGAGACTTTATTCACGCCCAGGCCGCAGCCTGCGCCCAAAGTAATCCCGGTGCCGGTATCTGCACCGGCAGATGTACCGGTTACGCCCTGGCCGGCGCCGAAAAGAAGGAAGAAATGGCCCTTTATTGTACTTCCCCTGCTGTTGCTTCTTTTGGGTTACCTGGGTTACCAATACCTGGCCTACAGCAGCATGCAATACCTCTACACCATTACGGATAATGTGCTGGTAAGGGATGAGAACAAGGAAGCAGTTGCCCGCATGGACCTTTACGAAGTCAAGGGGCCCATTCCTTCGTTCCAGAAGCTGAAAGCTGTGGACAAGGAGATATACTATCGTAGTATCGACAACACCAGCAACCAGTATCCTTTCAGGAAAGTGCTGCTGAAGGATAACGGTTTTTTGAGCTACCTGTTTAAGGGAAAAAAAGATATCGGCTATGTAAACACCAATTATGTAGTTGAGAATGTGAAGGAGTTTGACCTTTACCAGACCGCTTTTAAAGAGGTAAAAAACAACCGTGCAGAGAATGCCGATCTGAAAGCGATCTACCGAAAGATCATTATCGGCAGCATGAGCCAGGACGGCGATCTTGAAAGTAAATATATCGCCCTGCACACCTCCGGCATTCCCCGCTCAGCGGCGGATGCTACCTATGCCATTATCAAGCAGCCCATCAAAGAAAATGTCCAGTATGTGATCGTCGCCGGCCTTTCCGATGGCTTTTATTACCGCTTTGCAGGCGACATTAAGAACAATGATTACACGGCGCCTGAAAAGATCATGGTCACTATGGAGGACAAAACAGAAAAGCCCCTGAACGGCGCCTACCGCTTTATGAACAGAGATGGTAAGATCATCCTGTACGACTGCGTGACCAATACCCCTACTTATTATGAAGCGAAAAAGGACGCCAACGGCAATATCAGCGCCTTCGTATACAATGCTCCTTCGCTGCTGGAACAGATATTGCCACCGGATCAGCCCGATACAGCACAGTAGTTCACAACAACGCTACAATATCGACGGGGCCGCCTTCTTAGCAAAGCGGCCCTTCTCTTTGCAACAACAAAATTGTCCATCAGCCTGATCCTATAAAATTCCTTATTGGTCCTCCTTTATAGCGTGTTGGTCGAAATCATCAGTGCAGGGAAAAAGCATTGGCTACATTTGATTATTCTTACCGGCAATCACTAAGTTGGTACCTTATTTTTCCGTCTGTGTCTATTAGCAGACCCTATAAAACAATTCATATGAAGAAACGTTTTCCCTTAAGCTTCCTGTTGCTGTGCGCAACCGTTATTAATGTTTCTGCGCAACAGTCCTGGATCGTAGGCGGCCAGTCGGTGCAGGAAGGCCAATTGCCCTGGATCGGAGACCTTCGCGACATCTCCGGCCACTTTTGCGGCTCCGCCCTTATCGATCCCAAATGGGTGGTCACTGCCGGCCACTGCACTTTCGACCCTGTTAACGGTCAGCCGATCTCCCCGGCATCTGCACGCGTCCGGTTCAATACGGTCAATACCAATGCACCGGTCAACCCCAACGGTGGTGTGGAAGTTGAATTGAAAAAGATCTTCTGCCACCAGGAGTTTAGCCTGAGCGGGGATTTCTTCAGCAATGGCAAGGATATCGCTTTGATCCAGCTAATGCTGCCGGTCACTACGATCGAGCCTATCGCTCTGCCTGCGCTTAGCGATGCTGCAGTGGTCTATGAGACGGGCGCACCGGTAAAGATCGCGGGCTGGGGGATATCGGATCCGGCAACATTCGGCAGCCCTGATACGATGAAGTTCTGCAATACAAAAGTATTCGACCATACTCTTTGCAACACACTCTACGGTGGCGTGAGCAGCCAGTCTTTCTGTGCCGGCTACAGGCTGAACGAAGCGGTTGCCGGCGCGGCGGCCGGCGATAGCGGTGGTCCGGTATGGATCGACCAGAATGGTCAGAAAAAGATCATCGGCGTAGTGAGCGGTGGCATGCTACCTTATACCTCAGCCGATACGCCGGGTGTTTATACGAAAGTTGCGGCCTTCCGGCCCTGGATCGATTCGGTGATCAATGCTAATGGCGGTTATACAGTTGGTATCGATCCCCGCGTGTGGACAGACAACGATATCCGGATCGGCATTGCGGGGCATACGCTGGGTATCTATTTCGGCAATGTGCAATCGCCTTCTATCGACTGTTTTATATTCAATGCCGAAGGCCGTAAGGTTTACCAGGCAGGCATCTCAACACCATCACTGCGTAGCTATACGATCGACATGAGCGGTCTCAGCCAGGGTTTGTACATTATCCGTTTCTATGATTCCCGCGATGGCCGGTACCTGACCAAAAAGATCTATAGAGGCGCCTGACCTGTAACAATAATATGAAAAAACTATCCGGCATTATTGCCTGCTGCATCAGTCTGAGTGCCTGTATGGCGGGCCGGCCATCCCTTGTTAAAGGGACAGCCGGCCCGCCGGCATCTGCACGATGGGTATTACAATCGCTTGAAGACACTGCTTTGCAGCGGCAATGGCGGGGTGTCGCTACGCTTGTTCTGGGACGGGACAGTGCGGCAAGCGGACATATGATCTGCAACACGTTCAATGGTCATTATACCATCGATACTGCCGAACGCAGCTTACAATTCAACCACCTGGCGGCGACCTGGAAAGCCTGCAGCGGGAGCAAAGCCGAAGCAGCCTATATGAATATGCTACGCAGCATAGATCACTATGAGCTGACCGCACAACGGCTTATTGTCTACAGTGGCGGCAAGAAGCTGGCCGTGTACGATCTTTCCAAAGGGAATTAACGGAAAAGGTTTATTGAAACCAGGAGCTGTACATGGTGTAGTTATTGGCAATCCTTTCGATCTCGCCGCTGATGAGTTCGGGGCTAATGTTCTTTACCTTTTTAGCCGGCACACCCGCATAAATGGTCCCGGGCTCGACCTTGGTACCTTCCAGCACTACCGCACCTGCGGCGATGATGCTATTGCTGCCGATCTCTGCATTGTCCATCACGATAGCACCCATACCGATCAGCACATTGTCGGCTACGGTACAGCCGTGGACAATCGCATTGTGCCCCACAGATACATTATTGCCCAGCACCACCTTTGTTTTTTGGTAGGTCGCATGGATACAAGCCCCATCCTGTATATTCACTTTGTTACCCATACGGATACTATTCACATCACCGCGGACAACCGCGTTGAACCATACGCTGCATTCCTCGCCCATAGCCACATCGCCTACAATAGTGGCATTGGGAGCGATAAAACAGGACTCGGGAATCTGGGGAGCAATACCTTTTACGGGAAGAATGACGGGCATAAGGAAAATATATTTTTAGTTTAGCAACAGTTAATGCTTAAAAGAAATCCGGCTCGCGCCGGGTAATGTTCCAGCGCAACCCACCATAGAAAGAAGTGGATGCAGGATAGTTAGTGAGGCCTCCGCCGATATTGCGATCGAGGTAGGTGGCGCCGGCCTCAAGGAAAATATTGGGCCGGATCTCATAGGCGGCATTGAAATTGAAGTAAGTACCATTCAACTTCTGATCCCCGATAAGACCATAGCCTTCATCGGCGCCACGGGTATCGTACCGGGCAAAGATATCGTTGCCGGCATTGAGCATTCCCGGTATACCGGTCCCTCGTGTGGAATAGATTCCCTTGGCAGAAAGATAAAGGTTAACAATAGGCTGGTACCGTACCGTGCCTATAATTTCGGCAAAGCCGGCGCCATAAGGATGTGCCAATGGCTGATTATAATGCGTATAGTCCGAAACACCGTCGTTGGCAGCATACATAAAGGGACGAACAATGTTCACCTCGCCTTGCAGGTCCAGGTTCCGTAAAGTAAAGGCATCGAAATACTTGGCGCCCAGCTGTACGCCAAACTGGTTGCCCCACCAGCCCTTACCCAACTTGCCAGGCTGCAGCTGATCAAAATAACCTTGTCCGTAAAACTGGAGATGCTTTAATGCAATGGCCTTAAAGCTGATACCTAGCGAAGTTTTCTGGTCGGCGCCCAATGCGCGGGCTACGCTGTTGTAGAAGATGACCGGGATCAGGTATTCTGCCCCGAAGCGTTCGGGTTTAGCGTAGATTGTGGACTCGAATAAGCCCAGGTTAAGCCATGGTGTTACGTTCATACTCACCTGGTGGACGCTGGCATACTTACGCGGCAGGCGTTGGTCGCCTGCCCTCACATAAGCCGGCGTTAGCTCCAGGAAAAGGTTTTCGTATTGAAGCCGCCATATTTTCGTCCGCAGCCGGAGAAAAGTTGCCGGTGCGCCAAAATCGGAGAGCTCCAGACTCCGTATGCCGTCGCCCGTAAACTGCTTGTCGTAGCCGAAAGTGACATTGAAATGATCGTTGAATGCACCCACATCGATATAGCCTCTTGCCAGCAAATAATCGTAAGCACCCGAACTATTGCGGGTATAATAGTCGGCGCCGGGAAAGGCCTGGTGACGCGCCTCCCATTGCTCGATATAGCTCAGCGCCTTTTCCTGGTTGTCGGCAACCATAGTATAGAAACCGATCTTATTAAAGATCCGTCCTCTTATTTCGGCGCCACGGGTATTGATGTATTTTAACCCGTCTACATTCCGCTCCTTCGTGGCCTGCAAATAGAGCACAGGGTTGACCACAAGGAAAAAATCGCCGGTATTGACATGTACCAGGTCGGGCTGCTTCTGGTAAAAGTACTTCAGTACAGGCCTTACTGAAGGTAAGGCGCCGTCGTCGCCATCGGCAGTTTCGGACCATTCACCACTGATGGAAAGCGCCCGCTGGATATTATCGTAATCAATATCGCTGAGGTCTATACCTTGTCCCCCAGGCATCGGCTTTGTTATCTCTTTGAGAAACGCGACCGCGCCTTTCCTGGGAATAGGCTTCAACGTGGAATAAAAATCGTTGGTCAGCATTCCCCCTTTTGTCTCTAACCTGTCGAGCAGGTTGTACTCCTCCGTACGTAGCGGCAGATAAGTCGTTTGACCGGTAGCGGCTAGTGATACAAATGCGCCTATTAAGGAGAACAGTAAACTTTTTTTCACGAGCATATTGAGCTTTAGGGTCAACCAGCAATCCTGTATAATGGGGTAAAGATAAAAAAGATCGTGTGAAAACGCCTTTGATAGCATTGGTAAAGAAGGGATAAAAAAAGCGATCCACAGGGGGACCGCTTTATACCGGGTTCTTTAATTGCTTATTAATTTATCTGACGATCACTTAATTTAATTCTTCAGCCAAGCCAGCAGGATATCGGGCGCTACACCGATCACGATAATAATGGCGGCTGCCAGGCCTAGAAAGAACTTATCTCCGGCGGTCACTTCCATGGCCAGCTCCGGCTCGCCCTTTTTGAAGTACATGGCCATCAGCACCTTAAAGTAGTAATATGCGCTGATAGCCGCCATGAGCAGGGCAAAGATTACCAGCCACATCATGCCCGTACCTTGCTCCAAAACCGCGGTAAGCACAAAGTATTTGGCAAAGAACCCACCAGTAAGGGGGATACCTGCCAGCGACAGCAGGAATATGGTTGCTGTGAAGGCCAGCAGGGGATGCTTTTTGCCCAGACCATTGAAGCCATCATAAGTATAATCCTTTAGCTTCATGAGCACGGCAAACATACCGATCGTAGCCACGCTGTATGCCACAGCATAGATAATAATGCCTTTGAACCCTGTGGCGTTAACGGCCAGCACCGCAAACAGCATAAAGCCCGCCTGCGCGATAGAAGAATAGGCCAGCATACGTTTGACGCTTTGCTGGAATACCGCGGTGATATTGCCGATAAACAAGGTAAGCGCTGTAATGATCGCCAGCACAAGGGTCCAGTGCTGGTTAATACCGCCGAAGGTTTCGCTGAACAAACGCAGGAAAGCCACAAACAGGGCGGCCTTAACGATAGTGGCCATAATGGCCGTGAATGGCGTGGGCGCACCATCGTAGACATCGGGTGTCCAGAAATGCATGGGCGCCGCGGACACTTTAAAGCCCAGCGCCACCATGATGAGGAGGATACCACCTAGGGACATAGCATCTACGCTATGTTCCATAAAGTTAAATTTGGCGACATCAAAAGTGCCCATCGCACCATACAGCAGCGCTATGCCCATCAGCAGGATACCGGTAGAGAAGGAACCCATGAGGAAATACTTGAGCGACGCTTCGCTGCTCTTAAGGTTGCGCTTGTCGCTGCCCGCAAGGATGTACTGCGGAATAGATATGATCTCAATCCCCAGGAACAGGATCAGCAGGTTGCTGTATCCCGAGAGCAGGTTGCCGCCACAGAGAATAAAAAAGATAAGCGCGTAGTATTCGCCCGTGTGTTGACCCACTTTCTCAATATGTTTGCCACAAAGCAATACATACAGCAGGGCGATGCCGGTCATGAGGGTATTGAACCAGATGGAGAAGGAACCATATTTCAGCATGCCATTAAACAGGGCTTCCGGTATCTCGCCGTTCATAATATGCACGAGCTCGTAGATATTGACCCCGGTGAGCACAGCCAGCAACAAGGTCGCCAGCAGTGTAAACGTTTTCTTCTCTTTTACCGACAGGGCGGCAAACATCATAATAACGCCGAATAATGCAGATGCTATAAGTGGTTTCATATTTAACCCGCTCCTGGAGGAGCTTTTGTACTATTAATTGTATTGTATATGCCTTATGCAGCTTCGCTGCAGAATTTTCGGGGATCAGCCCATAATACCGAACAGCAGCTTGGGATAAACACCCAGCAGCAGTATAATGCCAATGATCACAATAAGGCCAAAGAGCTCGTTACTGCTCACATCTTTTACCACAACCGCTGTTTTAGCTTCGCCATAAGCTACTTTCTGAACCATATTTAAGGTGTACACGGCACCAAAGATCACACCCAGTCCGGCCAGCACCATAAAGGTGATATGGTAGGGGTTCTCGCTTTGGAAAATGCCGTGGAACAGCATGAACTCACCAATAAAGCCATTGGTCAGCGGCAGGGCAATATTGGCAAAGGCGATGATCACCAACGCAATGGCCATGGTAGGCGCCGAACCAGCCATACCTCCCAGCTCACGCAGGTTGCGGGTACCGTAGCGCTGTTCGATCATCGATACGATGAGCCACATACCCGTAATGTTAATGCCGTGGTTGAACATCTGTACTACAAGGCCGTTCATAGCAATACCATTGGGATCGTTGGCAAAGATGCCCAGGCTCATGAGACCAATGTGCGCTATGGAAGAATAGGCGATCAGGCGCTTAATGTCGCTTTGCACCATAGCCAGCAGGGAAGCATAGATGATGCCGATCACGGAAAGTACCATTACGGTATTGGTCCAGTAGACGGTTCCCTCGGGGAGTATGTTGACCAGCCATTTTACAGTCGCAAACAGGCCCATCTTTACCATCAGTGCGCTCAGCACAATAGTAACCGGCGTAGACGATTGCTCGTAGGTATCGGGCTGCCAGGTGTGGAAAGGGAATACCGGCATTTTAATACCGAATGCGATAAAGAACAGGCAGAATACCGCGCCTTGCTCAAAGGCCGGCAGGGAAGCTCCGGTTTGCCTGATGGTATCCCAATCGAAAGTGCGGCCCGGTGTTTGCAGGTAGAGGTAGATGACGCCGGCCAGCATCAGTAAGCTACCCATGAAGGTATAGACAAAGAATTTAAAGGTAACAGGGATCCTTCTTTCGCCACCCCAGGTAGAACAAAGGAAATACACGGGAATGAGCGCCAGCTCCCAGAAGAAATAGAATAGCAGCAGGTCGTGCGCCAGGAATACACCCATAAGTCCTGCCTGCGACAGCAGCATTAATCCGTAGAAACGATGCGCATCCTCAACCGGCTTATTGCGCTGGGAGATAAAGATCACAGGGAAAACGATGGCGGTCAGCAAGGCCAGCACCACACTCATTCCGTTACCGAACAGCCAGAAACGGGCGCCGAGGGATGGGATCCAGGGCACATTGTACACCAGCATGGCCTGGCTATTGGCAGCGCAGGCGATGAAGGCAATGGCCAATGTCATCAGCGAAGCACCCAGGGCCCAGGTTTTCACCGAACCATGTTTCCATGTGAAGCTGATAAGACCTGTTACAAACGGAACTAAGATTAATAGTAATAGTATCATTGCTGTATTTGTACTGTGTTTATTTTCTTTTGCGCTGTCTAAATGTTTTACCTGAAACTTAGTGGCAGATTCACTTTCATTCTTTCTGGTAAGTTATGTATTTTACCTGGTATCCACACCGGGTTATGATATTCCAGCAATGTCACGATCTCTCTATCTGTTTTATATTCACCGGAAGATTTTTGCACGGATGCGTTTTCCATATGCCCTTCTGCGTCGATATACAACTCCAGCAACATCTTACCCTTTATATTCTTTTTGCCTGCCGCTTCAATGAAGGCTCTCATATTAGTAAGAGGTACTTCAGCAATTCCTGCGGGGAAAAGGAGAGAGGGCCTATCTTTATTAATCGGCTCTTTTTTTCCCTTTTCATTCCAGTGCTCCACAGAAAGCAGCTTTACTTTCCACTCCTCTTCTGAACTGATTTGACCATTGGGATAAAACCATTCAGACTTCCCATCGAATACGCCTTTTTGTTCGACGATATACATTACATCCATTATGTTGCCTCCGAAAGCTACCACTCCCTCTTTTATGAGCGTATCCACCAGACCTTCTCTTTCAACGTAGTTTTCCTTCGAGCGTAGCGTCCCATCTCTGTACCAGGTTTGCCAGGATCCCATTCTATAGTCGCTGTAGAATCGTCCCGCTTTTTCCCTGTTACCGTTCTCGTAATAGTAAACGAACATTCCCTGTTTTACTTCTTTCTCCAGCGATGTAAAGGTCCCGCTCATTCTGGGCTTCATACTTTTTGAATAGTAATCCATAACATACCACCCCTCCGAAACTGCGACAGCTTTGCGATGATAGACTGCTTTATCCATCTCCTGCTCCTGCTCCCATTTCCCATTGAAGTAAAAATGCAAGGTATCCTGCCCCACTACGGTAAAAGAGCAAACGAGAAAAGCAAAAAGGATCAATTGTACCCTCATACTATTATGGATTACCCTACGATCAACAAGCCTACAGCCAGCAGCAGCACAATACCGATCACCATGGCAAAAATATAAGTACCTACCTGCCCGTTCTGCAACAGCCGCATCCGGTTGCTGCCCCAACTTACCAGGCGACCCACTCCATTCACAACGCCGTCGATACCGCTACGCTCGGCATATTTGTCCAACACCAGGGCTATGCTCTTCAAGGGCTTCACAATTACATTATCGTAGAGCTCATCCACATACCACTTGTTCTCCAGCACCTTGGCAATACCGGTATTTTCTTTAAAGGCAGGTTTTTTGGTTCTGGCATAGGCCAGCACGATCATGACCACGATAAGGCCTACTGAAAGTCCCATCAGCATCCACTCCGTCTCGTGGCTCAGGTGATGCACATCGAAATTCTGTACCACAGGCGCCAGGTACTCATTCAGCAAATGATGCTCGCTGAATACCTCAGGCAGACCTACATAACCGCCAACTACAGCCAGCACCGCCAGCAATATCAGAGGGATAGTCATCGCCGCAGGACTTTCATGCAGGTGATGCTCCTGCTCATGTGTACCCCTGAAGCTACCGGTGAAGGTATAGAAGTACAGGCGGAACATATAGAAAGCAGTCATCAACGCTCCCAAAAGCCCCAGGTAATAATAGACCGGATTCTTTGCGTACGCTGCCGCCAGTATCTCATCTTTGGAAAAGAAGCCGGAGAAGCCGGGAATACCGGCAATAGCCAGGCAACCAAGCAGGAAGGTGATTTGCGTAATACGCATTTTTTTGCCCAGGCCACCCATGAAGCGCAGGTCCTGCTCTCCGCCCATGGCATGGATCACCGAACCGGAACCCAGGAACAGCAGGGCTTTAAAGAACGCATGCGTCATCACGTGGAACACGGCGCTGGTATAAGCGCCTACACCTAGGGCGAGGAACATATAACCCAATTGGCTCACCGTAGAGTAAGCCAGCACTTTCTTAATATCATATTGCTTTAACGCAATGCTGGCGGCAAACAATGCCGTAGCCAGACCGATCACCGCTACCAGGCTTTGTGCTACAGGAGCAAGGTTGTAGATGGCACTGCTGCGGGCGATCATATAGATACCGGCCGTTACCATGGTTGCTGCGTGGATCAGCGCCGATACCGGTGTAGGGCCGGCCATCGCATCGGGCAACCAGGTGTAAAGGGGTATCTGGGCGCTCTTACCCATGGCGCCTATAAAGAAGCAGATCGCAATGGCATTCATCGTATTGCCGGAAACGCCGTCGGGCAGGCCGGAGGTCAATTGCGGGAACAACTCGCCATAGCTGGCCGTGCCGAAATGGTACAGCGTAAGGAACATGCCTACCAGGAAGCCTAGGTCGCCGATACGGTTCATGATAAAGGCCTTCTTGGACGCATTGGTATAGTCCTTCCTTTTATACCAGAAGCCGATAAGCAGGTAAGAAGCAAGGCCCACGCCTTCCCAGCCGATGAACATGATCACATAGTTGGCGCCCAGCACCAGCAGCAGCATCGAAAAAACGAAGAAGTTGAGGTAGGCAAAATACTTGGTGAACCCGGGATCGTCGTGCATATAGGACGTGGAGTACACGTGAATCAGGAAACCGACGCCGGTAATGATCAGCAGGAATAGGGAAGACAAAGCGTCTACCTGGAAGGCAAAGGGAATATGTAAGGTACCGGAGTGAATGAAGTCGAAGAGGTGTACGACGCCTCCCGCAGCGGGATTGTTCTTCACTTCAAAGAAGATACCCAGGGATACGGCAAAAGATGCCAGCATGGCAAGGCTTGCCAGGAGCCCGGAAACTTTCTTTGGCATGGACTTCCAGAGCAAGCCATTGATGAGGAAGCCGATGAGCGGGAAAAGCGGAACTAAGTAAACTAAATCTTTCATAAACCAGTACTGGTATACTTATATTAAAAAGGGTAACAAATGTTTAAGCCGGGCCGGGACCGTCAGTGCTTCAGGCGGTTCAGGATATTGATGTCTACCGAATGCACCTTACGGTACATCATCACGATAATGGCCAATCCAACCGCCACTTCAGCTGCGGCCACTACCATAATAAAGAACACGAATATCTGTGCATCGGAGTTGCCCATCATTTTGCTGAAGGCAACCATCAGCAGGTTCACGGCATTCAACATCAGCTCGATGCACATGAATACGATAATGGCGTTGCGGCGCATCAGTACCCCCATCACACCAATGGCAAACAAGGCCAGGCTCAGGAACAAATAATATTGTATAGACACAGTATCAAATTTTATTGCGTTGAATAGATCAGGCTTCAGATTTTGCCTCTTCTTTTTTACCAATCACCATGGCGCCGATCATAGCGCTGAGGAACAGCACACTGCTCACCTCGAAAGGCAGCACGTATTCTCTAAACAGCACCTGGCCCAGGTTATGGATCAACCCTATCTCGCCGCTGCCATCGATCTTGTTGCCTTCTGTATGAATACCCGCCGTTTTAAGGGCGGCAATAATGACCAGGAAAAGGGCGCCGCCGCTCAATACGGCCGCAAACTGCACCAGACGGCTCTTTTGCGGCTCGGCATCGGCATTAAGGTTCATCAGCATGATGACAAAAAGGAAAAGTACCATGATCGCACCGGCATACACGATGATGTTGACTATAGCCAGGAACTGCGCATTCATGAGCACGTAGTGCCCCGAGATAGCAAAGAAGGTCGCGATGAGAAAGAGCACGCTCTTTACCGGATTGCGGCTGAGGATAACGCCCAAAGCACAACCGAGCGCCATCAGGGACAAAAAGTAGAATAAGATTTCGTGTAAGCTCATTTGAGAAATTAAAAAGTAAAACGTAAAAAGTAGAACAGGAGTGAAATAATGCCCAGATACTTGCTCTTACAACGATCCCATTTTTTGTTTTTTTACATTTTTTATTTTTGCATTATGGTTATCCTTTACCTGTTTCTGCTCTTTTTTTCATCTGCTCATCGGTGATCAGCATATCCTGCTTCTTGTACACAAAATAGTCGCGGGTATAATTGGAAGGCATTACGGTCTCGCTTAGGTAGATCGCATCCTTGGGGCAGGCCTCTTCGCAATAGCCGCAGAAAATGCAACGCAGCATATTGATCTCGTAACGCGCGGCATATTTTTCCTCGCGGTACAGGTGCTCTTCACCCCTCTTCCTTTCGGCGGCCTCCATGGTAATGGCCTCCGCAGGGCAAGCCAGGGCACACAAACCGCAGGCCGTACATTTTTCTCGGCCCTCCTCATCGCGGTTCAGCACATGCAGCCCACGGAAAACCGGGCTGAAGGGACGCGTTACCTCCGGGTAGCTCACTGTTGCCTTCTTCTTGAATATATGACCTACCGTGATCTTAAGACCCTTGGCAATAGCGGGTAAATAGATCTTCTCTCCGAAGGTCATCGGGCTCCTGTTTACCGCTATCGATCTTTTAGTTAACTGCATATCCACAATTCGATCCCGGGGGATCCGTTTTTTTCGGTTACTATTTATTAAAAAAGAATAAGATCACAGCGCCGGTAACCACCAGGTTGATCAGGGCCAGCGGGATCAGGCCCTTCCAGCCCAGGTTAAGTAGCTGGTCGTAGCGGAAACGTGGCAGCGTCCAGCGAATGAACATAAAGAACAGGATAAAGCCCACCACTTTGATCATCAGCACTGTAACACAGATCACAGAGAACAGTCCTCCGGGCACGGCCGCCTGCACCTGGTCCATCCAGGGGAAGTTGTAGCCGCCGAAGAATACGGTCGACAGTACTGCGGAGCTGATAAACATATTAATATATTCTGCAAAGAGATACAATCCCAGCTTCATGGAAGAATATTCCTGGTGGTAGCCCATGTTGAGTTCGCTCTCACACTCGGGCATATCGAAGGGCGCACGGTTCAGTTCGGCAAAGGAGCAAACGAGGAAGATTAGGAAGGCCAGGGGCTGCTTGAAAAAGTTCCAGGTAAAATAACCATCGCTCCAGAAGCCATGTTGCTGGCCAACGATCTCACGGAGCGACAGGGTTTGGGTCACCATCAATACGGCGATAAGGCTAAGGCCCATGGCCAGCTCGTAAGAGATCGACTGGGAGGCCGCACGGATGGCGCTCAGCAGGGAGAACTTATTGTTGGACGACCAGCCGCCCAGCATGATGCCGTATACACCAAGACTGACTACGCCAAAAACATACAGAATACCAATATTGATGTCGGCTACCTGCAGGGAAATGCTGCGCTCGGTACCGCCTATGGTCATCGAGAAATCCGGTCCCCAGGGAATCACTGCGCTGGTCATCAATGCCGTGACCATGAACAGGGCCGGTCCCATAATGAACAAGGTACGCGTAGAGCGGTCGGGCACGATCTCTTCCTTAAAGAAAAGCTTGCCGCCGTCGGCCAGGGGCTGCAGCAGGCCGAAGATACCTGCCCTTGCCGGCCCTATACGGTCCTGCATGATGGCAGCCACCTTGCGCTCGCCCCAGGTGGCATAAGCCGCTACCCCGAAGGAGGAAAGTATGATCACCAGGATAAGAACTACTTTCTCAATGATGAATATCCAGTCGATTGATAATAAGAGCATGATGGCGCAAAAGTAATAAGATTGTAAAAACCTTAGGTTGAAAACTATTTAAAATCGTCCGAATGGGCAGGTCCTTCGATCTGGTCCAGGTGGTACGACGGTTTGTTCACATCGCTTACGGTATGGATATCGAGGGTAAGCTGAGGCTGCTTGCCGATCACTTTATCGATCAGCACAGGCTGCCCTGCCGTACCTACCTTGCCGGCATAATGCCCCTGGGCGATCACGCTATGGCGGTCCACTTTTGTAGGCCCTTCGATTACCCAGTCTTTTGTTTCTTTTTTCTCGAAACGGCATTCGTTGCAGATCCAGCCGGTCTCACCATTGCTGGCATTGGCCACTTCGCCCCATTCGTCTTTGCGCGCGGTTACCCGGAACACTTCTTCACCACGCATCCACAGCCGTACCTCGCCACAGCATTTAGGGTTGCTGCAGTTGCGGTGCGCATCTACCGGCTTGGTAAACCATACGCGGTTCTTAAACCGGAAGGTCTTGTCGGTGAGCGCCCCTACCGGGCATACGTCGATCACATTACCGATAAAATCGTTGTCCAGCGCCTTGCTGATACAAGTGCTGATACGGGCATGATCGCCGCGGTCGAGAATACCGTGCTCGCGGGTATTGGTCAGCTGGTCGGCGGTAAACACACAGCGGAAGCACATAATACAGCGGTTCATATGCAGCTGGATGTGCGGACCGATATCTTCGGGTTCAAACGTACGGCGGTCGTACTCGTAGCGCGTGCCTGCATTACCATGGTCATAGCCCAGGTTCTGCAGATCGCATTCGCCTGCCTGGTCGCATACGGGGCAATCCAGCGGGTGGTTCAGCAGCAAGAACTCGGTAACCCCTTTACGCGCATCGATCACCTTGTCGGAAGTCATGCTCTTCACCTCCATACCATCCATCACACCGGTACGGCAGCTGGCCACCAGCTTGGGCATGGGCCTGGGATCCTTCTCGGAGCCCTTGCTCACCTCCACCAGGCAGGTGCGGCACTTACCACCACTGCCTTTCAGCTTGCTGTAATAGCACATCGTAGGCGGTGCAACATCGCCACCGATCTTACGCGCAG
The DNA here is from genome assembly GCF_003545715.1 of Taibaiella koreensis. Taxonomy (GTDB): domain Bacteria; phylum Bacteroidota; class Bacteroidia; order Chitinophagales; family Chitinophagaceae; genus Taibaiella; species Taibaiella koreensis. Next base: position 376,605 of record NZ_QVNU01000003.1, on the reverse strand, counting down.
CCTCCAGGATCGTAGTTCCCATGGGCACCTCGACCGTGATATTGTCTATCGTTACTTTAATATTGTCAGCCATGATTCACAAATAATCAAAAGTCAAATTTCAAAAGTCAAAAATGCAGCATTGAAACACACCCAATCCAAACCTCAAAATTTGCTCTTCCATCTATAATAAATTAAATCACTTATTTCCTTTTATAATGATAGAAGCGATGATTCTTGACAATTCGTCTGCTTCAGCTACCATCGCATTAATTTTCTCCTTATCATACCCAAAAGCATCCCGGATCAGACAAAGCCAATACTTAGTTTCATTTGCAGACTTCAATGCAATACCCATGTACTTCAACCAATCTCTTCTACTGACACCAGCCTTCCCTTCCACAACATTGGCTCCAATCGATGTAGACGCTCTGACTAGTTGATCAAACAACGAAGAAAAAACAATCTCAAACCTGGTACTCTTTACAAATTGTATTACTTCCTTTGAAAAATAAAAACATCTATGGCCGATATCAAAAGGCTTCCCTACTTTTTCACCCTTATTTTCAGCCGCATCCATTATTATTTTTGCCTTTTTAATTTTGAATTACTTCCAGCGGATCGGCGTAATGGGCCAATCCGAAGTTCCGGTTTTGCGCCTCTTCGGGGTGCAATACATGCCACTCGAATTCGTCGCGGAAATGCCTGATGGCGGCAGCTACCGGCCAGGCGGCAGCATCGCCCAGCGGGCATATGGTATTGCCTTCAATGCGACGCTGTATGTCCCATAGCAGATCGATGTCCTCCATTCTTCCTTTTCCATACTCGAGGCTCTTCAATAGCTTGTACATCCAACCGGTTCCTTCGCGGCAAGGTGAGCACTGTCCGCAGCTTTCATGGTTGTAGAAGCGGGCGAGGCTCATGGTATGGCGCACGACGCACTGGTCTTCGTCGAGCACGATAAAGCCGCCGGAACCAAGCATGGAACCGGTAGCAAAGCCCCCTTCCGAAAGGCTTTCATAGTTCATCTGGCGGGTATTGCCTTTGGCATCTTTCAGCAGCAGGTTGGCGGGTAGTATGGGTACAGAAGAACCGCCCGGGATGCAGGCTTTCAGCCGCTTGCCGTTAGGGATGCCGCCACAATATTCGTCGCTGAAAATAAACTCTTCAACAGAAAGATCGAACGGTATTTCGTATACACCGGGCTTGTTGAGGTTACCACAGGCCGACATCAGTTTGGTCCCGGTAGAACGGCCCACGCCGAGCTTGCCATATTCTTCACCACCCATATTGATGATGGGCACCACTGCCGCCAGGGTTTCTACATTGTTTACCACAGTCGGGCGCATCCACAGGCCGGCGATAGCCGGGAAAGGCGGCTTGATACGGGGATTGCCCCGTTTGCCTTCCAGCGATTCGATCAGCGCCGTTTCTTCACCGCAGATATAAGCGCCGCCGCCGCGCTGTACGTATATTTCGCAATCGAAGCCGCTGTTCTGGATATTCTTACCCAGCCAGCCATTATTCTTTGCTTCGGCAATGGCCTGCTCCAGGATATCGGGTATCCAGGCATACTCACCACGGATATAGATATAGGTGGCATTGGAGCCCAACGCAAACGAAGAGACAATAAGCCCTTCGATCAGCAGGTGCGGCAGGAATTCCATCAGGTAACGATCCTTGAAGGTACCCGGCTCCGATTCGTCGGCATTGCACACCAGATGGCGGGGTACGCCTTCGGGCTTGGCCAGGAAGCTCCATTTCATACCGGTAGGAAAGCCGGCACCGCCACGGCCACGCAGGCCGCTCTTCTTCACTTCTTCCACAATCTCCTCCGGCGTCATCTTCAATGCCTTTTCCACACTGCGGTAACCGCCGTGCTTACGATAGGCTTCATAGTACCGGATGCCCTCTATATGTTCGTTCTCTAATAATAATTTCATAACTCAATATTTCAGGCAATCGTATTACCGATTGCGTTATGTTTTTACTGATCAGAAGCTTCCCCGGCTTCGCTCTGTTCATGTTTCTGCGCATGAAGCAGGGAATCCTGTCTTCTCTTTGCGCTCTGTAAATGGTCTTCAGGACTATCATCCCTTAAAACCCTGGCGTTGGATTCCTCCAATGTCTTGTTGATCGAATCAAATTGCCTCAGGCTTTCCTGCTGCACTTCCCTGGCATGGTCAGCCGACTCTTTACAACCTGCAACGATCAAACCAGACAACAATATATATCTCCAATGCATATGGCTATTGCTTTCTTATACTCTGCCTGCACAGTAATTGCCAGCTTCCATCTACTTCAAGCCACACTTCAAGCACCTGCAGCGTGACGTCAAATGCCGTCCCTTGCAAAGAACCCTTTACTTTTATCGCTCTTCTCACCGTAGCCACTCTGTCTACAAACTGCATTTCGGGGCTCCCGGTTGCTACAATGCTGCTGTATTTCAAATAACCGCTGCGCAAATGCTGCAGCAGTTCGGCTTTGCTTTCGACCAGGCCATTGGAATGTCCTACGCTGAGCTGTATGTGCAGCAACTGTTTCAGCGCAACCGTGTCTATGTTCAGCATCGCGTCATCCAGCTGCCGGCAAGCTTTTTCCAAAGCCGCTTTTCCTTTAGCCTCATGGGCGCCATGCGATCGCGCCGGCATATCCTTGCTGATCCGTTGCGTCAGGGCCCGGGTTTCTTCCAGCGTAAAATTGCCCGCAATTGTCAGGCGTCCGCCGGCGATCTCTTCCTGTACCACAGGTGCTGCCAGCAATTTGCCATTGCCGATAACTGCTATTTTCTTGCCAATGTTCTCCCTCGTAGCTTGCGCAAATTTCTCCTTTCCTGCCTCTGTCAACGTTATTTCCACTGCTGGTTGCTGCGCCTGATCGAGCACTGCCTTTACTTCGCTGAAGTCGGCTGCGGTACACACTGCTGCCGGATCTGCATAAAAGGTATCCAGGGAAACAGGATCGATATATTTAAAAGAACTTAAACTAATACTCCGGTACAATCCGGTAGGCAATTTTTCCTGCGCCCGGCCGGCCATACCAATCAATATACACACAAAAAGCAGTCCGATCTTTCCGATGAAGTTGCTCATTACTGCTGCTCTTTGGGACGATCGAAATTGAACATCCAATGAATATCGAATTTATCGACCAGCATCCCGAATTTCGCGCCCCAGAACGTATCCTGCAACGGCATCGTGATACGGGCGCCTTCGCTCATGGCGGCAAACACGCGATCAATATCTTCTTCATGCTTGAAGTTGAGCGATAGCTGCGTATTGCTGCCGGCCGTTACCTGTTCTTCGGGACCGGGCGTATCGCTCACCATCAGCGTCAGGCTACCGGCCTGGAAGGTGGCGTGCATGATCTTATCTTTCCAGTCGGGCGAACCTGCCATAGGGCTATCGCCATAGGGCTGCTGGAAAACGATTTCGCCATCGAAAGCTTTGGCATAAAAGGCCAGCGCCTCGGCAGCGTTGCCATTAAAATTGAGATAAGGGGTGATCGGTTCCATATGATTCATTAAAAAATCAAAAGTCAAAAATCAAAAGTCAAAAAAACCGGAGCCTATAAGCGGCGGAAATTTTTCCTTAACAAAATACTGTTTTCTTTTTCTTTCCTACCCTGCCCATTCCTTCTATCTTCTCGATATAAGCAACAGAATCAGGCACTTTACAGGCAGTACCACCCATATCCACATAAACGGTACCGATAGCCTTTCCTGTTTCCTTGGCTTTTCCCGTAAGCCGGGCCACATAGCCCCCTACAGAAATGACGAAGCCGTTCATCGTATATTTGGTTCGCTCTGTTTGCTCGTGTATCGTCTTCCTGATCCGGTCCAGCAAGGCGGTGATCTCCTTTATGTCCAGCTCTTCATCTTTTTTCAGTGCCAGCAGGCCGCTGTAGGTATTCCATCCTGCAGATCGTACCTCGTCTTCCTTAGCTTCAATCCATTCCAGCGCCAGTTCGTGCCCGTATTTGCTTTCGGCCGCAGCCCAGGGTACGGTATATTCGCTCAGCATGCCCCAGGTGGCGTTTTTGGCCCAGTCCTGCAATTGCTTCTTCGTCATTTTTTGCGGGTCGCAAATGAGGCCGGCAAAGTACATCGCATCTGAGTTACCGGTCTTATACAGCGCCAATGCCAGCTCCTGGTCGCGCTTTATTTTCTTCTGGATCGTCTTCATGTCGCCGATCTTCACACCGAAAACCGCGCCCCGGGCGCCGTGATTGCGCCAGGTTTTGCGGGTCTGCTCGGTACCCATCTGCTCCAGTTGCGACATGACTTCTTCCAGCGTCATACTTAATTTTTAGCTGCAGCTCTTAGTTCGTCCAGCAGGTTGTCTACTTTTTCGATCGTCAGGCTTTCCTTGAAATGCTTACCCAGCTGTAGCATGGGCGCATAACCGCAGGCACCCAGACACTCCGCCGGTTTTAATGTAAACAGGCCGTCGGCCGAGGTCTCTCCTTCTTTGATCGATAGCTTGTTCTTGATATGATCGATGATCTGGTCGCTGCCCCGCAGCATGCAGGGACCGGTACGGCACACTTCCAATACATACTTACCTACCGGCTTCATGTTGAACATGGTATAGAAGGTAGCAACCTCATATACCTCAATCGGCAGGATATGAAGCAGGCTGGCCACATAGTCCATTACCGGCACATCCAGCCATCCGCCGAATTCTTCCTGCGCCATATGCAGCAAAGGGATCAGTGCGCTTTTCTGCTTCCCTTCGGGATAGCGGGCCATGATCTCCTCTACCTTTTTTAATTTTTCCTGAGAAAACTGTATCATAAAACAAAAGTCCAAAGTCAAAAGTCAAAACCTGCCTAATAACTTTTTAATTTTTCATTGTCAATTAATTACGCATCCAATTCTCCCGCGATTACGTTTAGCGAACTCAAGGCTATGATCGCATCGCTCAGCAATCCGCCCGAAACCATCTCGGGAAATGCCTGGTAATAAATAAAGCAGGGACGGCGGAAATGCAGGCGGTAAGGACTGCGGCCACCATCGCTGATGAGATAATAACCCAACTCTCCGTTGGCGCCTTCTACCGAATGGTATACTTCGCCGGCCGGCAGATCAGTCTCGCCCATAATGATCTTGAAATGGTAGATCAGAGCCTCCATTTTGGTATATACGGCAGCTTTCTCCGGCAGGTAGAAATCCGGCGCGTCAGCGTGGAAAATGGTAGGATCCAGCCCCTTCAGCTTTTCCAGGGCCTGCTTCACGATGCTGAGGCTTTCCCACATCTCTTTATTACGCACCAGGTAGCGATCGTATACATCGCCCGTAGTGCCTACCGGTATATTGAATTCAAATTCTTCGTAAGAGGAGTATGGTGCATGTATCCGTACGTCGTAGTCGACGCCGGCCGCGCGCAGGTTGGGACCGGTAAAGCTATAATTGAGCGCCCGCTCTGCGCTGATGGGTCCTGCGCCAATGCAGCGGTCCATAAAGATACGGTTGCGGTCAAGCAGCGTCTCGAATTCCTTCAGCATCTTGGGGAATCCATCTACAAAGGCATCGATCTTCTGCCAGGCGACATCGGTAAAGTTACGTTCGAAGCCGCCGATACGGCCTATATTAGTGGTCAGACGCGATCCGCATATCTCTTCATAGATCTCATATATCTTTTCGCGCCACTGGAACACATAGGTAAAGGGGGTAAGCGCCCCGGTATCTACTGCTACTACAGAATTACAGACCAGGTGGTCGGCGATACGTGCCAGCTCCATGATGATCACCCTCAGGTATTGCACACGCTTGGGAATATCCATACCCACCAGCTTTTCGATGGTAAGATGCCAGCCAATATTGTTGATGGGCGCCGAGCAATAGTTCAGGCGGTCGGTAAGCGGTGTGATCTGGTAGTAAGGACGGCGTTCGGCGATCTTCTCAAATGCCCTGTGGATATACCCGATGGTAGGCACCGTGCTCAGCACGCGCTCACCATCGATCTCCATGATATTCTGAAACACGCCGTGTGTAGCCGGGTGTGTAGGCCCCACATTGATCGTGGTCGTCTGTTTCTCCAGCGAATCCTCGGCAAGCTTGATATGATGTTCCGTCATTTGTATGCTGCGGTTGACAGTTCTAATATTAATTTAATGACTATCCGGATAAAGGAATCAAAGTTTTATACGTCTATAAATACTAACTAACACACTTTGCTTTACCCGTCTTTTTATTTGATGTCAATATCTTTTTCTTTTTTGCTCCGCCAAAAAAGAACCAAAAAAGGCGGCAAAAAAACAATGCTCCGCTGTTTTTTTGTGGCCTGCGCACCCGGGCTTAAAAAAAGATATCAACTTTAATTCAGCATTGCCGGACATATGGCCATAGATCAGCGTTTTAATAATTAACCAAAGGTATCTTTTTCATTACTCCTGTTTTTTGAGCTCGTTTCCTATATGCGCATAGTCACTTTATTTTTCAAAGAGACCTAGCCTCTTCCAAACATTTCATCGTCTTTATCAATACGGGTAGGATCTTCCATCGGGTATTCCTTACGCATAGGAAAATAATCCATCTCGTCCACGTTGAGAATGCGGGTAAGATTAGGATGACCGATAAAGTTGATCCCGAAGAAGTCGTAGGTTTCCCGCTCCATCCAGTTGGCGCCCGAAAATAAGGGTGTGGCGCTATATACATCGGGAGCCGCTACAGGCACATAAACTTTTACCCGGATGCGCACATTATCCACCAGGTTGTGCAGGTGGTAAGCGACACAAAGCTCCTCACCAGCCCGGTCGGGATAATGGATCCCTGTAAGGTCGGTCAGGAACCGGAATTGCAGGGCCGGATCGTTGTACAAAAATTGCAAGAGCTCCAGGATCTTTGCCGCGGGCGTCCTGAAGGTCAGCAGGCCATAGGATTCGTCCCACTCGCTCAGTTCGGGAAATGTTGCGGAAAGCTGTTCTTTTAATTGTTCGTTGGTCATATCGAAGTATCCCCTCGGTATCAAAAAATGAATTATTGTATGCCGTATTCGCTCAACAGCCCTTTGTATTGATCGCTATGGCGACGGCGCAGGCTTTCATGCTTCACGATCTGCTGCAATTTCAGCACACCGTCCAGTATTCCTTCGGGGCGGGGCGGGCAGCCCGGTACGTATACATCTACCGGTATCACCTGATCGATACCCTGCAGCACCGGGTAAGAGTCGAAAATACCACCACTGCTGGCGCAGGCGCCGATGGCAATCACCCAGCGGGGCTCGGCCATCTGCAGGTAAACCTGGCGCAAAATAGGCGCCATTTTTTTGGCAATGGTACCGGCCACCAGCAACATATCGCATTGGCGGGGCGTAAAACCCATACGCTCCGAACCGAAGCGGGCCAGGTCGTAGTTGGCGCCCATAGTAGCCATAAATTCGATACCGCAGCAGGAGGTGGCAAAAGGTAAAGGCCAAAGCGAATTGGCCCTGGCCAGGCCGATTACCTGGTCAAACTTGGTGGCCATAAACCCCTCTCCACTATACCCTTCCGGTATATCGGCAAGGGTTACTTTACTATTCTCGTTATATTGAACCGGACGTGGCATATATTCCAATTTAAAATTCAAAACGTAAAAGTTAAAAATCAACTACACTATACTCACTCAGATTTTTCATTTTGATTTTTCACTTAATACTTAATCTTCCCATTTCAAAGCGCCTTTCTTGATAATGTAGTAGAAACCACAAAAGAAAAACGCAACGAACATAAGCACAGCATAAAATCCTTCTTTGCCCAAGGCCCTGAAATTGACGGCATAGGGATAGAAGAAGATCACTTCGACATCGAACAGTACAAACAAAATGGCTACCAGGAAGTACTTGACTGCCATAGGCTGCCGCGCATTGCCAATAGAAGGAATACCGCTTTCAAAGTTGATCAGCTTGTCGCTGGTGCGGCGTTTAGGGCCCAGAAGATGCGAGGCGATCATCATAATCGCTACAAAACCAACGGCGATCAACAATTGTACCGCTACGGGCATAAAACTGCCGGCACTTTTGGTCGCTTCGGCTGCCAGGAAAAGTATACTCATAAATGCAATCGGTTGAATTGGAATTGTACCAACATACAAAAGTAGGGCAACTTGCAGGAATTTACAAACTTATGACAATAAAATAACCCTGCCGGGAAACGAGAAACCCCGGGTAAATACCCGGGGTTTATATCACAAAAACCTTGCTATTTCTTTAGTTCTTAACCGGCAACAACGAATAGTTTTTGGCATATTCCATCATCTGCTCGTAGAAAGAGCTGGGATATTCGACTGTAACGTCGGTAATCTTGTCGCCATCCATCTTGGGTACCAGGCGGGGCTGGATAAATCCTTTATAAGGTTTCAGGTTCAGTTTATTGTAACGGTCCAGTACTTCTTTGTGCAGCTCAGGATTCACTTTTACGCCATAAGTTTCCACAAGATTCTTACCGGCATTGAAATCGCCTTCCGATTTGATACGCTGGATCTCCTTCAGCAATTCGCCAAAGAGGACGCGCAACTTTTCGTAATCGTTGATCTGCACATAAGTCTTACCATCTTTCTTAATGAATTCGACTACCTTATCTTTCTTTCCCTTTTCATATACCCAGTAAGCATTGAGCGCGCGGTTACGCATATGCGCCTCTTCGATCTTGTCGCCAAGCTTGATGCGGGTAAGCTGGGTCATGAGGCCGTTCATCATATAGTTGTCGTAGCCGGCCTTGCCTACTTCCAGGGAGGGCATCACACCGATCTCTACCAGCTTGGGGTCCATGATGTAGTACAGGCCAACCAGGTCGGCGCGGGCCTCTTCCAGGCAGGAGGCATAATTTTTCAAGGTCTTGTCGGGAGTAGCTACGCCGGGATTGATCTGTCCCGAAGCGTGACCGATACACTCGTGCATATCGGTGTGCAGGTCACTGGCCAGGTTACCGAACTCTTTCATACGCTTCAACTTGGCCGGGTCGGCAGTAAACTCGTCGAGCATACCGCTGCCGGCGCTGGACTCGTTATAGGCATGTACGATATTGCTCAGGGACACCGACTTGGAGCCATGCTCTTTTCTTAACCAGTCGGAGTTGGGCAGGTTGATGCCGATAGGCGTGCTGGGGGCCGCATCGCCCGATTCCACGATCACGGTGATCGCTTTGGCGGTAATGCCCTTCACCTGCTTCTTTTTATGCTCGGGCATCAGGGGCGAGTTGTCTTCAAACCACTGGGCTTCCTTGGCAATAGCAGCGATCTTCTTGGTGGTTTCCATATCTTTCAGGGATACCACACTTTCAAAGCTGCCTTTTTTACCAATAGGATCGTTGTATACTTCGATGAAGCCCAGGCTGGCATCGATACGGCTGGCCGTGTCGCCTACCCATGCGATGTTGTATTCATCCCATTTGTGCAAGTCGCCGGTCTTGTAATACTCGGCCAGCAGGGAAAGCGCTTTCTTCTGCTGCTCATTCTCTGCTACGCCCGCAGCCTTCTCCAGCCAGTATACTACCTTTTGCAGAGCCGCATCGTACATACCGCCTACTTTCCATACCTTTTCCACGATCTGGCCGTTCTCCTTCACCAGCTTGCTGTTCAGGCCCCATTCGGGCTCCTGGTCGCTGTGCGGAAATTTGGCGGCATCGCCATAGAAAGCTTCCACTTCTTTCTGGGTCACGCCTTCGTAGAAGTTTACGGAAGAGTTGGCAATATTGTCGATACCGGCCCTCAGGTCTACCATTTTGGGTGCAAACTTAGGATCGAAGATCACCGGCTTCATGCGGGTAAGAAAAGCATCCACCGCTTCGCCCTGGTCCAGCGGCAGCTTGCTCTGGTCGCTGTTTTTTACCAGTTCGGAAAAATATTCAAAGGAACATTCGGGAACGAACTTGTCTTTGGAATAATGGTGATGGTTGCCCGTGCTGAACCAGACACGGCCGGCATACTCCTGGAATTTTTTCCAGTCTTCGCTGTTTTTGTCGCCTTTGTAGGTACCATAGATCGCTTCTATGGTCTTGCGCAGGGTCAACCCGTATTTACCGGCCTGGTCGTAGTAGATGTCACGTCCGGCCAATGCCGCTTCGTACAGGTAGTAGGCAAGGGTCTTTTGCTGCAGGGACAGCTCGTTGAAGCCCGGCACCTGGTAGCGAAGCAATTGCAGATCAGCAAAGGATTCTGCGTTTACCTTAAAGTTGGCATCGTAGCCTGCAGCTTCCTTTTTTTGTTCGCCGCTGCCGGCCTCGCCAACCTTGTTTTCGCCACAGGCCGAAAACAGTAATGTTCCGGAAAGTAACATGATTCCTAGTTGTGTTTTTTTCATAATAGATCGTCTATTTTTTTCAAAACAGGCTTTAAAAGTAGGAAAAAGCGATAAGACAAGCAGGAGAAAATGTTTCCCCCAGGTACGAAAGAGTCATTTCCTGTCTACCTGGCGGAGGATTAAGGGCAATGCTAACGGATTAAATAAGTCGCTGTTTTTGCTTTCTGCAGGCTTCCGGCTCGATTGTAGTCAATAGGGCATCCCACCAGGAACTGTCTGTATACGGGCTCTCCGTTTACGCATTCATAATAAACAAGCCGCTGCAAACGTTAAAGGACTTATTTTTGCGCTGAACAAGGCTTCCCACATTTTGAAAGAAAGAATTCATACCGTCGACCTCATCAAACGCTACCGCGGCCGTACCGTGGTCAATAAGAGCACGATCGAAGTTTCCCAGGGGGAGATCGTCGGCTTGCTGGGGCCCAATGGCGCCGGCAAAACGACCTCCTTCTACATGGTGGTAGGCCTTGTGAAGCCGGATGAGGGCGAAGTATTCCTCAACAATGTCAATATTACCAAGCTGCCCATGTACAAACGGGCAAAAATGGGTATCGGCTACCTGCCGCAGGAAGCCTCGGTGTTTCGTAAGCTTTCGGTAGAAGATAATATTACGGCGGTACTGCAGATGACGAAGCTGACGCGCAAAGAACAGAAAGACAAGCTGGAAAGCCTCCTTGCCGAGTTCCGGCTGGGACACGTGCGCAAAAGCCCGGGTGATGTATTAAGCGGTGGCGAACGGCGTCGGACCGAAATTGCCCGCGCCCTGGCGGTAAATCCCAAATTTATCCTGCTGGACGAACCTTTTGCCGGTATCGACCCTATCGCCGTGGAGGATATCCAGGGCATTGTGGCGCGACTTAAATATAAAGACATCGGTATCCTCATCACCGACCATAACGTGACCGAGACCTTGTCGATTACCGACCGCGCCTACCTGATGTTTGAAGGTAAATTGCTGAAGGCGGGCACCGCCGAGGAACTAGCCACCGACGAGCAGGTGAAAAAGTTATACCTGGGCCGCGACTTTGTACTGAAGCGGAAAGACTGGCTGCATGAAGAGGCCCAGGGGTCAATTAATGAGACACCATCTTCAGACCTACCACCGAACCAATCAAAGTAAAAATAAAGAAGACGCGCCAGAAGGTTACCGGCTCTTTAAAGAAGAAGATGCCCATCAGCACCGTACCCACGGCGCCAATGCCGGTCCATACGGCATAGCCCGAACCCAGGGGCAGCGCTCCGGGTCCCGAGGTTGCCTTGTACAGAAGGTACATGCTCAGTGTAAGGCTCACGAAAAAACCGGCAAGCCAAAGTCCGAAAGCAGTACCGCTGCTTTGGTTAGCCTTTCCCAGGCAGGTCGTAAAGCCTACCTCAAATAATCCCGCGACAATCAGAACGATCCAGTTCATAGCTTTTCTTTTTTGAGCAGGGCGAAGATAACTTATTCGTGAGGCACCGGAGAATTTGGTATTTTTGAAATTGATAAAATTATATCTGTGCGCGCTTACCTGCAATCCCTATGCCTGCTGCTGTTCCTGTTCCCGGCGGCGGCCCCTTCCCAGGAGCTGATCCGGAGCATTCCTTCAGATCATGCCCGGCTGATCACTACCGACGAACTGGGCAATGTATACCTGGTGCGGCAGGATAACGGCCTGATCCGCTACAGCGCCGACGGCGACAGCACCGGCAATTTTCGCAGCATACAGAACGGCGAGCTGCAATGGGTCGATGCCACCAATCCGCTGAGGGTATTGCTCTATTATCCCAATTTTTCGAAACTGATCCTGCTCGACAGAATGCTTTCGGTCAAGAACGACCTGGACCTCAAAAAGCTCGGCATCTTCAACGCCCAGGCCGTAGGCATGTCGGCCGACGGGCGCATATGGGTATACGACTTTGTCAATGCCCGCCTGAAAAAGATCGACGACCAGCTGAACGTGACCAATACCAGCAACGATATGCGCCAGGAGCTGGGCGAAGTGCCCCGCCCTACTGCGCTGCTCGAACGGGACTCCAGGGTATTTCTTTGCGATTCGTCGAAAGGCATCTACACCTTCGACCGGTTTGCCAGCTATCTCAATATGCTGGAGATTAAAGGTGTGCAGCAGCTGCAGGCTTTCGGTAGCCAGCTGGTATACCGCGAAGCCGACAGCTTACGGGCTTACGACCTGCGTACCTTAAACCTCAAGACGATCCCGCTGCCGGCGCAGGCCGACTTTATCGATGCCCGTATCGAACGCAACAGGCTTTACCTGCTGTTTACCGACCGCCTTGAGCTGTACCGGCTGCCTGGCGAATAACTGATGGACCAATCGATTTTTTACTGCAGGGCTTTAAGAATAATTTTTGCAACTTTGCCGATCAATTTTTTGCAATGATGAACAAGCACGCGATCAATATCAACGTACACCTGGATGGGGAAAAGATGCCCGAACATATCGACTGGAGCGCTACAGGCAGCGACAGTGAAGATCCCCGGCCGGCAAAAGGAATATTGCTTTCTCTTTGGGATGGCCAGGAAAAGACTGCGCTCCGCATAGATCTGTGGACCAAAAAAATGATGGTGGATGAAATGAACGATTTCTTTTTTCAGACACTGATGACGATGGCCGATACCTATACCCGTGCAACGCGCAATACGGAGCTGTCGGAAGAGCTGAAAGCGTTTGCCCACGATTTCAAAATTAAAGCCGATAAAAAGCTGTTGGACGAAGAGGCCGGCCGTTAACCGGTTACGATATACAGCCATAATAAAAGAAGTCAAGTTTTGAAAACTTGACTTCTTTTATTATAAATCGGTATCCAACCGCGGCCCTAGGCCAGCGCGGCGCTTACCTGCGGGATCTCTTTGGGATACAATTGCTTTTCCAGCTTTTCCCGTACTGCCGAGAAAGCCTCCAGGGTTTCCTGTATGTCCTGGTCGGTATGCACTGCAGTAGGGATCAGGCGCAGGATGAGGTGGCCCTTGGGAATGACGGGATACATAACCATCGAGCAAAAGATATGGTAGTTCTCGCGCAGATCCACGACCAGCTGTGTAGCATCGGTCACACCGCTTTCCATATATACGGGCGTTACCGGCGTATTGGTCGTGCCGATGTTGAACCCTCGCTCCCTCAGCCCATCCTGCAGCTTGTTTACATTTTCCCACAGCTTAGCTTTCAGTTCAGGACGCGTGCGGATAAGTTCCATGCGTTTAAGGCCGCCGATCACCATAGGCATAGGCAGCGACTTGGCAAATATCTGGGAGCGCATATTGTAGCGCAGGTAATAAACGATATCTTTTTTGCCGCCGATAAAACCGCCGATGCCGGCCAGGGATTTGGCGAAGGTGGAAAAGTACAGGTCAATACCATCGGTACAGTCCTGCTCTTCGCCAATGCCCGCGCCGGTCTTACCCATAGTGCCGAAGCCGTGGGCATCGTCTACGAAAAGGCGGAACTCATATTTTTCCTTGAGCGCAACGATGTCGGCAATACGGCCCTGGTTGCCATTCATGCCAAAGACGCCTTCGGTAATGACCAGGATGCCGCCCGGGGTATCTTCTACCAGCCGTGCAGCCCTTTCCAATTGCTTGGCGCAATCGTCCACATCGTTATGGTTGAATTTAAAGCGCTTGCCCATATGCATTCTCAGACCGTCGATGATGCAGGCGTGGCTTTCGGCGTCGTATACCACCACATCGTGGCGGGACAAAAGAGAATCGATGGCCGAGGCCATACCCTGATAGCCATAATTGAGCAACATCACATCTTCTTTGCCAATGAAGGTTGCGAACTCCTGTTCCAGCTGATCGTGATACTTTGTATTGCCACTCATCATACGTGCGCCCATGGGATAAGCCATACCCCATTTTGCAGCAGCTTCTGCATCGGCTTTACGCACTTCGGGATGGTTGGCCAGTCCCAGGTAGTTATTCAGGCTCCATACGATCTTTTCCTTACCCCGGAACATCATCCGGTTGGATATTTCCCCTTCCAGCTTGGGAAAGGCAAAGTATTCGTGTGCTTGTTCCTTGTACTGGCCGATAGGGCCGCCGTCCTTCTCAAATTTGGCAAAAATGTCCATATGTAGCGATTCGCTTTTTGATATTTTAGATAAAAGAGAGCCCGGCTATAACACCGGGATCTGCGCAAAATTAATAAATTATAAACGTTCTCTTCTATTTGACTGTTTAAGACAAAGTTCGAAGCGGTTAGTTTAATCCCGCGACAAATTTTTCCGGTAACGAGCACACTTTATTCGACTGGTAATCATAGCAAACCATCCCGGTCTTCCCTTCCGCAATCAAAAGCGACTGTCCCGGAGCCCGCAAGGTGCTGAGCCGGTACAGGAAATCGAAGGAACGGGAGCCGACCTCATCGGTAAACAATTCTACAGACAGTACATCGCCATAATGGCCTTCGTTGCGGTAGGCGATCATCACATCGGCCATAATGAGCCCGCAACCGCCGATCTCCAGTTCGGTATAGCCCAGCGAGGCCAGAAATTGCATGCGCGCATCGTGCATGATGGACAGCACCACATCGTTGCCCATATGATTACCATAGTTCATATCGGTGATGCGTAAAGGAATTTGCGCGATGAAAATAGGTTTTTTGACAGGAAAATTTAATTTTACACGTGCCATAAATAGCTGAAGATAAAAACTCAGAAGATGAAGATAATATGTGTGGGGCGAAATTACGCCGAACATGCGAAAGAGCTGAACAACCCCCTGCCCACGGAACCGGTCCTGTTTATGAAGCCTAAATCGGCTTTGTCCCGCCCGGGGCTGCCGGTCCATTACCCCGAGTTTACCGACAACCTCCATTACGAATGCGAGGTAGTGCTGCGCATTTCCAAGAACGGGAAACATATCGCGCAGAAATATGCCCGCCAGTACTTTGACCACTGGTCGGTGGGCATCGATTTTACCGCCCGCGACCTGCAGAATAAACTGAAGGAGCAGGGCCTTCCCTGGGAAATGGCCAAGGCCTTCGACGATTCGGCCGTAGTGGGCCAGTTTGTCCCTATCGATCCCGATACGATGTACAGCTCTTCTTTTTCCCTTTCTCTCAACCATGAAACCGTACAAAGGGGGCATACTTCCGACCTGATCTTTTCTTTCGAAAAGCTGGTCAGCTATATCTCCCAGTATTTCACCCTGCAGATCGGCGATCTCATTTTCACCGGGACGCCCAAAGGTGTAGGTCCTGTGCTGCCTTATGATGTGCTGGAGGGTTACCTCAACCACGAAAAGATGTTTGAGATAGAAGTACGTTAGCCGGTCAATTCCCGCAAAAAGGGTGACGCTGCTATCTTATTTCTTTCAGTATTTTGTAATGCTGAAATTGCGCCGGATGAACTACAAAGACCGATACCTTACCTTTCCCGCTGCCTGCTTCTGGTCTGTTCTCCTCCTGCTGTCATGCATGGGCAGCGCCTCTGCCCAGAAATACAATTTTATCAATTTTAATGTGGAGAACGGGCTGGTACAGTCACAGGTCACCGCTTTTGCACAGGACCGGAACAACGAGCTGCTGGTGGGCACCTATGGCGGGTTCTCGATATTCGACGGTACCAATTTTGTGAACTACAACAAAAGCGCCGGTCTTTCCCAGAATCTGATCAATGCACTCGACTATGACAGCAAAGGCAGTATATGGATCGGTACCGACAATGGCGTTTCACGCTTCAATGGCCGGCAGTTCAAGACTTATTATCCTTCTGCTGCCAATTCGGAAGATAATGCTATCCTGCAGATCGAAACCGATGGCTACGGCCAGACCTGGGCCCTGACCAGGAGCCGGAAGCTGTTTTACTTTACAGGCGCCGCCTTTAGCCGGGAAACCCGGATCGGTCTCGTATCGGCCATTACCCTCGACAAGACGGGCAACCTGTGGGCGGCTTCCCAGCAGGGGATCTATATCTTCAAAGGGAAGGACTGGCATCGTGAAGTGGCTATAACACATAACAACCTTGGGGTTTTCATCAAGCGTATGAGTTTTGGCCGGTATAGTGGTACACTCTATTGCCTGAGCCTGACGGGGTTGCTTGCCGTAGAAAACGGGCAGCTGGAAACGCCTGACTGGGCCAACCAGTTTCTCAATAAAGATTTCACCAATATACTGGAAGACAGCAAAGGTAATATATGGCTGTCGCTCGATGATGGCGGCGCATGGGTCGGGCGGCAGCAAAGCTGGACCCATTATACCTATCAGAACGGCCTTACCGACGATCTCGTTTATGCCTTTTACGAAGACCGCGAGGGCAATATCTGGATAGGCACCAATGGCTCCGGTATTTACCGTTACACCGGCAGCATTTTTACCTATTACGACCGCAGCTCGGGGCTTTCCGGGCCCAGCATCATGGCCATTGCCCAGGGTAGTAAGGGCGATCTGTTCCTGGCGAGCGGCAGCTCAGGACTCTATCGCCTGCACGAGAGCCTGCCCGGCGTCGTACCCATTGACAGCTATCATACGGGGGTCAACAGCCTGCTCACCGACTCTTCCGGGCGGCTGTGGATTGGCACCGACCGGAATGGTCTCTGGTATATGGATGCAGGCGGGCGACCACATCGCTTCGGTCCTTCTCTGGGAAAGGGCATTTTCTCCGTCAATCATCTTTTCCAGTCAGGCAGCACTTTGTGGATTGCCGGCAGCGATGGCTTGTTTCACCTGGAAGGCCGGTCTCTTGTTACCGACACGATCATCAGGGGTATCGTTGCCCTGGGCGCTATCAATAACGACTCTCTGCTGGTAGGTACGTTGAAAGGCGCTTTTATTTACCTTACCGGTCCCCGCCGGCTGGTGGCGCAGCCCTTCGTTTCCGGCTCGACCACGCTTTGCTTTGCTTCCGACAGCCGCAATGTCTACATCGGCACCGATGACAAGGGCGTTCTGGTATGGGACAGGGCCACAGGTGCTTTTTCGGTCATCAATCAAAAATCGGGCCTTACCTGCGATTACGTATACAGCCTGCTGCGCGACCGCAGCGGCAACATATGGGTAGGTACGGGCTGCGGCATCGATAAGATCGCCTTTACCGATAAGGGCAGGCATATACGCAGCTTTGGCCGGTCTGATGGCCTGCTGGGTGTCGAAAACAATGCCAATGCCGCCCTGGAAGACAGGGAAGGGTTCCTGTGGTTCGGCACTACCAAGGGTGTATTCCGGTACAATCCCTATATACCCATCAGCGTCCAGCAACCACCCTGTATGGTATTACAGTCTGTGAAGCTATTCTCAAAGGACCTGCCCCCAACGGAATACAGCGATAGCCTGATCCCATTCACCAACCTGCAATGGCGCCCTGTATTTCCGCCAGGCAAAAACCATATTACTTTCAGCTTCAAAGGAATTTGCCTTTCCAATCCGGAAAAAATAAGGTACCGCTACCAGCTGGTGGGCACCGATAAGAATTTCACGGAAACTGACCAGACAACGGTGGTGTACCCCAATCTGCCGCCGGGCGAATATCTCTTTAAAGTATGGGCCTCTGATGCCGAAGGGCACTGGTATCCCAATGCGATTGCATATCCCTTTGTGATCAAGGCGCCTTATTATACCACCTGGTATTTTCGCCTGGGCCTGGGCTTCCTGCTCATTGGCTTGTTTATGGGCGGCGTTTATTACCGCAACCGGCAAAAAGAGCGGCGCCGGCTGTGGGAGGAGCGCCTGCGGGAAAAAGAGCAGGCCCTCGTGCGCCAGAAGACGGCAGAGGATTTTCATGACGAGATCGGCAACAAGCTTACCCGCATCAACCTGCTGGCCACGATTGCAGAAAATAAGCTGCTGCAGCCACCCCAGGAGATCAAAGGCATACTGGAGCAGATCAGAGAAAATGTAACTTCTTTGTACAACGGCTCAAAAGACATCATCTGGTCGTTGCAGCCGGACAGCGACTTTCTCGACGAGATCATTTTCCGTATCCGGCAAAACAGCGCCGAGCTGTTGCAGGATACCGGCATCCGCTTTGAATACGAGGAGGCCACCGGGATACCGCTGCATGTCAAAATGCCTATCGACTACAGCCGGAACCTCATCATGATCTTTAAAGAGGCTATCAACAATACCGTAAAGCATGCCCGTGCCAGCCAGATCACCCTCGCCGTTACTGAGCGTCCGGCTGCTATAGTCCTGGCATTAAAGGACAATGGCAAGGGCTTCGATACAGCGCAGACCGGCAAGGGCAACGGCCTGGGCAATATGACCAACCGCGCCAGGCGCATAGGTGTTCAGCTGGAGCTATCATCTACGCCGGGCGGCGGCACCACATTATCGCTGTCTATTCCACTTCCGGCCTGACATCAACGGCTGCTTAAATGTAATACAGGAACGGTAAACGCCATGCAAAGGCGCCAGCAAACGCAGCCTCCGGATGCCGTGCTTCAGCTATCGTTCATGCCGCTACACGCCCCTGTCGACTTCACACTGAGCGTATAAAAAACCACGGCAGATCTTCATCTGTCGTGGCTTGCAGCGTATAACGGCGCCAGACGCCGGTGCTACCCATTTAGTCCCTAAGGCGGTGAAATATTCTTTCCTTTTCCTCAAGGTTGTTTATTCTGATTGTAGCTTAAGCTCGTTCGACGCCAATACCTGGCTGGCGTTGGCGCCTGTGGTATAGGCTGCCATAATGTTAATTCTTGCATTCGAGATATCGAGACCCTGAGGTACCACAAGATTGTAATAGATATCGCTTACATAGCCGGCCGGAACGGAACAGGTCAGGCCTGCACTAAAGTTTGGGAAAGCGGTCACGGGCGTTGGTGGCAGGTAAATAGCGGGATTGGTACCCGGCGTACCCGCCGAAAAAGATACCGTGCAGCCGACCGGCACATTGGTGCAGACAATCGTGAATTGTATATCAGCAGACTCATCACCCATTTCAAAAAACATCGCTTTACCGGATATTGTCAATGTCTTCGCATTTTCAACGGTAACATCGGTCCAGGCGATGCCGCCATGCGTCGCTACGAAGGCGGGAAAATCGCTGATCTGGTTGTCCGGGATCCGGTTATCGTATCCGGGTGATGGTACAACAGCGATCAGGCAATAATGGTCATTCGAAATATTTTGCGGCGTCCAGACATAGGGCTGGTTGGTTACTCCCACTGAGCCGGGACCGGCCTTAAGCGAAAGCGCCTGGCCCGAAGGGCCGGCGATAAGCTCGGTCCAGGTCTGTGGCCACATTAGTAGCGAAGCTTTTGTCCAGAATAAGCGCGGACGCGTATCGCCCTCATCGTTGATCGGCTGGTTGGAATAATTTTTGCCACGCAGGTAAATATAATTTGCCTGTGCCGCCAACAGCGGCTTGTTGAATGCCTGGTCGTAGTGCTGGGCAAAGATGGCCGGATCTGCTACCGGCGCTATTCCTAACAAAAGAATATCCGGCGACATATTTTGTGGACCTTTTCTTGGCAGCTCGTTTCCCTGACCCAAAGCGGAGCGTAGGAAAATACCATTGTAATTTGACATAGTTTTTTGGTTTGGTTTTCAATAAATATATAAATAAAAACCGAAGCTGCAACCCATACGAAAATAACCATGCACCAGTATGTAGCGTTTGGCGGCCGGCATTGGCATGGAGTGTAATGTTATGTAAACCCTTGAAACACCAGAGCGGCGGATCGCCGCTCTGGTGTTTCAAGGAAAAGGTAGCTATACGTACCCTACTGTCTTGTTGTACCATATTGAATATTTTATGCTATTTAAGCGTGCTTATCATTACACCCCTGCTTATCGCATGACCAGGGAGAAACTTCTTTCCCTATATTATTTCAAGGGGGAGAGCGTGGGTCAGATCAGTGGGGAAACAACAAGCACTCCGGTTCAATGACGGGCAATAGTGGAAGAAGTAGTAGAGGATTGTTCTGGCGCGCTATATTGGCTTAGAAGAATGCGACCATCCCGATATAGAAACAAAACAATCTCCGGCTCTAGAGGATGTCGATAGGATAGCTATAAATGGCCCTTCTACGGGCTCAGTAGCCGTTATCAAGACGAATTTGATAATGTTTCCTGGGTCGGGATAGTCAGTTAGAAGAATACCTTACAGTGCATTGACGTAATCGTCAATACCGGGCATCCCATTGATAAGCTTGATGCCATAATCAATTTAACGATTTCCCATTTGATCGTTGCCGGCAATGGGTAGGCAATTTTGTTTTAAGATTACCTGAGAACGACAAGAAGGGGTTTCCTTAAATTATGCTGATGGGTACCGCGTCACATTGCGATGCGGCACACTCACCTTCCGTCATTACACGGGATCGGTAAGGCCATACGCAGCCTACCGCCAGTTCGCTTTCGCTGTACGCCCCGCTGATTGAACCACGGTGTAGGCCGTCTAGTCGGGCATACCAGCTTCCTGCCATCGCATAAACAGCTGCAGCTGCTCCGGTTGCCACTTGCCATCACAGGGCATCGATCCGTTTTGGAGCCGCTGCAATATTTCATTGCTGTACTTTCTTACATCTTCCGCCTTCCAGAGGTCGAAAATAAAGCTCATGGATTGCCGGTCCTTTTTACGGAATAATTGTTTGATATGCCTTTCAAAACCTACCGGCTCATCAGCCGGAGGATATACGATCTCTGCTTCCTGTTCGGGCAGCGCCAGAGCGGAGATACGCCCGCCCGGAGGGCCTGCCGAGGTATTCCAATCCCAGTGAGGCATAGGCATATTTTGTGGCGGCTTGGAATCGGTCTGCGAATTCTCTACCGCCAGCCGGGAACCCCATTCAATATAACTGCCAAACGCAGATTTAAATTCCGCATCGTTGGGCAGCATGGCTTCTGTCGCCGATTGCGATATAAGCTTTACCCACCGGGCCCTTTGTGCTTCGGTCAATTGCTTATTGATGTGCTCGGCAAGCATCCGGCTATAACCACCGTATTCCTTACTATAATCGGGCGGGCCGCAAAATACTTCCGAGAGCCATTTGGCCACACGCTCGGGATGGTCGTCGGCCATGCCGGCAAATAAGGGCGCCAGCAGCTCATCCTGCGGTACATGCTTTTCATAAAACAGCCGGGTCATTCTCAAAAACGCCGGGTAACCGCCGGCCCATTCAAAAATGGTCGACTGACTGTCTGCCTGTTCTACAGGATCATGGAAGTCGACATACCAATGCATGCCGCTGCAAAAGGGTTTATTTTGCGATTTACCACAACGGCATAATGCATAGTGCTCCAATGATGAGCCTGAGTTTCTGGCTATCGCGTCTCCATTTTCATCAACCAGCCTTATACCGCCGGTAATCCTGTAAGGCCCGTCTTTGGTAATGGCTATTTTTTGTTCCCGGATGTTGTTGTGATCTACCTGATCCCGGGCTTCTACACCATCTATGGCGTAGCTGAGTGCACCTGAAGGACAATCACGTACTGCGCGTATGATCTCATCCATACGCCCTCCGCTGGCAGCGATAAAAGGTTCCTGACCTAACCTGAATACAGTGGACACCCTATCTGTACACAAACCGGAATGCTGACAAATACCCCTGTTATCCAAAACTGTGATCTGCACACCGGTATAGGTATCTCTGTGATCTGCTACCCGGTTAGGATCTTTGGCATCGGTAAATCCGTTCGTGGCGTGTGTACCATCGCAAAAAGGTTTGATGGCCGAGCCGCCGCAACGGCAAAAGGCCATTTGCGGCAATGCTATCTGCTCTTCGCCAAGCCAGTTATAAAGATGAGGCAGATTGGTAATTACATACGGTCCGTTATGTCCGGTTTGTATGCGGGTATCCAGTTGCTTTTGAATCTGCTGTATTACAGCTAACCTGTTTTCTAAAACGGATGGCTCCTTCTGTAACAAAGTGAGGCGTTGCAGGGCAGCAACGGCTTCCAGTAATTCCGGCCGCTCAAAGTTGCTCACCATTAGCGCCGTAGCTTCCCGGGCCAATTCCCATAACCAATGATCGACCACATGGTTGATGTCGCCGTCAACATCCGGTAAGGCATGCTCCTCAACCGGTAATTGTTCACCGGTATCGGCTGGTTGCAGCAGGCTGGTCAAAGGCCGGATCACACTGTTGGTTAGGCTTTCTTTTACCGTATCCAGACTGGCCGCAGGGTGCTGCGCTATCAGGCGGATGATCTGTTGTGAAAGGTGGTAAATGCCGGATAAGGAGGCTGAATGATGATTGTCCATAGGATGATGGGATCCCTTTTTGTTTTCCCAAAGCTATCGGTTGCGTATTTCAATTTCAATAACTAACCAAAAAGTAGGGTATGTAGGAAATATGGAATCATGCTGTTTCCCTTGCGATTGCTGCACCTGTAGAAGCATCATGACACCCTTGCCCTTTCGACATGCTCGGGGACCGTGGATAGGCTATTTCTTATATTGCCACCTTCTGTTAAGATGCTAGCCGGCAAAAGCCACAGCCTCTATTTCCAGCAACCAGTCTGGATTTCCTAAGCCGGCAACCATCACTACCGTAACAACCGGCGGGTTGGTACCATCACCCATATACTTTTTAGCGGCAGCGAAGCCTAAACGGGGATCCTGGCCTTGTACGATATAGATGTTTAGTTTGACTACATCCTGGAAAGTAGCATTACAGGCCGCAAGCGCCAGTAGTATATTTTTCATCACCTGCTCTGTTTGTTGCTGCAGGTCTCCTTTCCCGATAAGGGCCCCTTGATCATCAATGGCGTTTTGGCCACCGATGTATATCGTCGTTCCATTGCCCCCGGTTGTGACTATCTGTGAAAAAGCCGGGTTCTTGCTCATTCCCGCGGGATTAATGTGTTGTATTTGCTTCTCCATGTTTTTATTAATGTTTGTTATTTCTGGCGTTGGTATACCGTTTTATCGTATTTCAAAGCAGCTTTGCCTTATTCGCCCAAAGCCTGTATTAATAATTGAGCTGCTGCCGCGCCGCTAAACTGCTGCTGGCCGGTAATGAGCCGCCCGTCCCGTATAGCGAAAGGTGTGAAGGCGCCAGCCACGATGAAGTTCGTATCAGGTAGTTGCCTTGCAGCCGATTCAATCCAAAAGGGTTGTATTTTAATGCCGGTATAATCGTCGGCAAACTTCTCTTCACTGTCGGCAAAGCCTGTCCAGGTCTTTCCGTCAACCAGAAGTTTTCCGTCTGCGGTTTTGATATGCAGCAGCACACATGTGGCATGGCAAACGATAGCGACAATTTTTTCCTGTTCATAAAATTTAAGGATAAGCTGGTGCAGCTCTGTATTGTTTACGAAGGTGTACATAGGCGATTGCCCACCCGAGAGGAATATGGCATCATAAGTTGCCGGATCAATTGCGGATATTGGCCGAGTGTTTGTCAATAAAGCGGCATGGGCAGGAGATTTTTTAAAGCCCATCGAGATCAGATCATGCGCCGAATAACCACTGGTATCTTCCGGATCGCTATAAGCATCGGCTTCCAACTGGCCACCATCGGGTGAATAGATATCGACCTGGTAACCTTTTTCGGTAAACGCCCAGTAAGGGTGCGTCAGCTCGGCCCACCAGAAACCGATGGGCCAGCCGGTTTGCTGGCTAACTGCTTTATTGGCCGCGATCAATGCGATCTTTTTGATTTTATTAGGTGATAAAGGATTAAGTTTGGCGCTCATTTCTTTCCATTTAGATAAACCAAAAGTATTTTGTGAAGGACACAAAATCAATAGCTAACTAAAAAGTAGGCCTTACAAAAAAGAATATTCCGTCTGCAAGTCATGGCAAACGGATTCCCCAATAAACTTATGATAACGTTAAACGATAAAATATACACCTGCCCTGTCGACGTTACTTTGGGACTGATCGGAGGGAAATGGAAGTTGCTTATCTTGTTCCACCTGCATTATTTTACCAGGAAGAGCTATAGTGACTTAAAAGCAAACCTGCCCCGGGTCTCCGAAAAAATGCTGTCGCAGCAGCTGAAAGAATTAGAGCGGGACAAACTCATTCTTAAAAACCAGCTTTCTGTAAAACCGTACCGAGTGGAATATTCCCTTACAGAACGAGGAAAATCGCTCGGCCCCTTGTACGAGTTTATCAGCAAATGGGGCATCGATTATCTGATGGAAAATAATATCGATTATATTAAAGATCAGCATTTGTACAAGTAAGCCGTTCCTGCAGAGCAATACGAAAGCTCATTGTCGCTGATTGTCTATGGGGTCAGGGGTAAAATACATTTATTGATACCCACTATTAGTTATAGGCGAACTGCAGATACACAACATCGCGTACCAATTAATCAAGCGGGATTTCTATTTCGTCCAATAACTGCCCCAGCCGTACCATAGAACGCTCCAGGGTCTCCTTAGTCTTCTTCTTGTGTAGTGAAAACAAGAACTGCCGTATTACACCCCTCTTGATATAAATATCAACTGTAAGCTTTACTTTCCCCGCGCCCAGGTCCTCCAGCAGGTATTCGGTAGCATTTATCCTGTCCTCATCCGTTTCACTAAATTCGATCCGATCGGGAAGAAAAATATAGCTGCTTGCGTAAATAACAGAACTTCCATTATCCATAACGCGGCGACATTTGGTACCGATCCTGGGCAGAAAGTGAGAAATCTCCTCTACACTCCGCACACCTTCTTGCCAGCGATTCCGGTATTTGAATTCTCCGGAAGCGTGAAGAAGCTTTATGATCGGTGTTTGAAAGGTTGCGGACACGGTAAGCACTTTTACCTTATTGGAAATGGCCAGGTGTAGCTGTTTAACCGGTTTCAGCGTCTCTTTCAAATGTGTCAACTGGGTATAATGAAATGCTATCTCCCGTTCTTCCATCTTCTTGCTGCTACTTTTCCACTGCATCCATTCTTCCAAACGATCCGGTTCTCTTTGCGCCAACAGGTCTTGTGTCAGCAACCAATATTCATGTTGTTCAATATCATTTTTCAAAAGCTGGTGCGCAACTATAATATCTTTTCCTATCAGTTTGCTGAAGTTTTTGACATTGTATTCTGTAAATTCTCCATAATGGGTAATCACCTTCAGGCTGAGATTAATGGCCGACAAGCAGGCTTTACACTGACAGAAGCGACGTATATCGTATCCGGCCAGGTAACGGTGAAATTCAAGGAACATATCTTCGACCTGGCTGTACAGTTCTGCCAGATCCGGCACATCACCATACCGGTAAAAGAGAATTGCGTCGCCTTCGATCTCAGATACTTCGAGACCTATGCAATTGGCATTGATCAGCAACTCCAACAGCTCCTGAATTATAATACGGCTATGGCTGATCTCTGTTTCATGAACGAAACGGGTAAAGCCACTGATATCCGGAATAAAAACAAGTCCCTTTTTCCCAACCATATGACAAAGATATTTGAATAGTTTGTTGCGTTTGCGTTATCTCTCATTAATCCAACAATAGCTTCCAAACAGATGTGTTCTTTCTTGTAGATCACCTATCAATCAATTGATTATCAATAAGTATTTGCAGCGAACTGAGCATCGCCAAGGTGACCTTTTATGCCGGGAAAAAGAAATATTCCGGGGTGGATAGCGATCAGCTCAAGAGACTCAAAGCGCTTGAAGAAGAGAACCGTAAGCTGAAGCAAATGTATGCAGATGCAGCATTGGATATCAAAATGCGCAAGGATGTACTCTCAAAAATGGGTAACGCCCTGTGATCCTGAGAATATTGTTGTTTACCTGGAGATGCCCACACGGTAAGTATTACACGGGCTTTTAAGGTGACTTGCCGATGCAAGCCGATGCATTATTACGAACCGGCAAAAGATGACGCTTGCCTTACCGGGCGCGGTTATGCTATCAAGCCAGCATGGTAGCCTGATTGACCAGAATGATTTGTTGCATGAACCTACTATGATCCAGGTTTTGTATTGCCCTTAAACCTTCTGTTTCATCAGTCATAACAACCCAACCACAAACCCGGGGTATAATTGCCCTGCCCTCCCGGATGATCATAATATGCTTGACAATACCGAATCTGGAAAACAGGTTCCTGAGCTGCGTTACTTTCGTATCTGCACACAGGTTGCTAATAAAGATGTTCATTGAGTAGAATAAAGGATGAACCGAAGAAATGGCAAAGGAGAGCGAAGTCTGAAGAGAAGGATATAATCGGATCAGGAATGAACTTTACCGCCACTGTAGCGTAGTAAAGGTAAACAATCCCTTCTACAGATAATCTTTTATTTCTCAAGGCGGGCTTTTAACTGTCTGATCAAGACCTGTAAACATCATGTTTATAACAAATGGCACAGCCACAGTACCTAATGCGGAATTTTCATTGGCATTTGTCTGGTGGCTTCCCCCATACACCATTATCCATTAAATCAACCTATCTTTACATCACTAGCAATCGTGGCTTCTGCCAGTTCTGATCCATCTTTTTCCACTTCTGCCCGGCCCGAGTATTCCCCTTTTAGCGTAAAGCAGCCGTATGTTTCGCTGCTTATAAAGATGATTTCTCATTTACCCTTTAAAGGTACCTGTATCAAAAACATAATGATTATGCCTGTAAAAATTAGCACATTAAGTCAGCTGGAAATATTACGGGAGGGCGATATATTGCGAAAGTTCCCGTCTCATGGCGCGTCCGAGCCGGACTTTGACGAAACAAGGCAAGAAGACATCGATACTTATGAAATCAATTTCTACAATCGTAAAGAACAGCTCTTCCGCCTAACCCTTAACGACAAGTCGGGCATATTTACCTGGCCGGGCGATATGGAACGTCTCAATATCAAATTGCTCGACCTCGTGATTGAAAATAAATGGTGGGTATATTGACACAGTCCACGCTTTTCCACCCGTATAGCATACCTGCATCTTACCGGCCCGGAAGCTGTAAAGAGGGGATGATCCTCGGGAACAGATCATCGCCTAAAGAATTAAGTAATAAGTGAATCCTTCTGCAAGCCGCTGTCCTGCATGGACAGCGGCTTTTTTTATGCTTTATAAAATCCGGGGCAGCCCCGGATAAGAACATGGATATAAAAACAACTACAGGTACCGTATTGGATATTTTATCCAGGTTACGAAAGCGTTTCCAGCCAACGGACAGGAAAAATAACATGGGTGCCGAAGAGCCCATCCGGGCAACCTTATACAGCAGTGGCCAGCTAAATAACCATGGGAAGACCATTGCCGCTACCCACCGGCTGCTGCGGCATAAAGTACCCGATCAGCTGCTGAAAAGGCTTGATGATAATGAACGGAAATTGCTGGAAGTAAGAAATGCCCTTGTGGAAAGTATTCGTGCCGGGAAAACAATACCGCCGGCGGCGGAATGGCTGCTCGACAACTTTTACCTTATCGAAGAACAGTTTATCCTGGCCCGGAAACATCTGCCAAAAGGCTACAGCGAAGGTCTCCCGGGCCTGGCAGATGGCCTTTCCGCTGGCATGCCACGGGTTTACGATATCGTGCTCGAAATTATTGCCCATAGCGATGGCCGGGTAGATGTGCAAAACCTGACTGGCTTTGTGGCTGCTTACCAGGGCGTCGCGCAGCTTACCCTGGGAGAATTGTGGGCGATTCCCATCATGTTGCGTCTGGCCGTTCTGGAAAATCTCCGCAGGGTATGCAGTAAAATAACATTGGATATAATTGATCATGAACTCGCCGATTATTGGGCAGAGAAAATGATGGATACGGTTAAAAATGATCCGGGCAACCTCATCCTGGTCATTGCCGATATGGTCCGGTCCAAACCGGTACTGGAAGGGCCGTTCGTATCCGGTCTGGTCCGCAGGTTGCAGGGACATGGACAGGCGCTTGCGCTGCCTTTGAGCTGGATGGAAGATCAACTGTCGGTGCTTGGTCTCAGCAGCAATGAGCTGGTAAGCCAGGAGGGACAGCGCCAGGCAGCCGACCAGGTATCTGTCCGTAACAGTATCGGAACGCTCCGCTTCCTGGGTGCAAATGACTGGACCGAGTTCGTCGAAACCTTAAGCAGCGTAGAGCAGGTGCTGCGTAAAGACGGCACAGGAACGTATCCACTGATGGACTTTGCCACCAGGGATCAATACAGGCATGTGGTGGAAAAGATAGCCAAATACAGCACCTTGTCGGAAACAGAAGTGGCGGAGAAAGTACTTGACCTGGCGGCCGCCGGGCAAAAGAAAGCACCCCTTGACCGCAAAGCCCATGTGGGTTATTACCTTTTGGACAAAGGATTGGTGCAGACGCAGCAAGTGGTGCAAATGCGGTTTACGCTCCGTGAAAGGCTTGCCCGGCTCACTGCGAAAGCGCCTGTACTCCTCTACCTGTCTGCCATATTTCTCCTTACGGCGGTCTTTGCCGGCGGCATGTTGTACTGGACATTCCGCAACGGTACCCCGGGCAAATTGCTGACGATACTGGTGCCGGCGCTCTTTATTTCGGGAGCCATGCAGCTTGCTGTAGCATTGGTTAACTGGATTGCTACCTTACTGGTAAAGCCGGGACTGCTTCCCCGTATGGATTTTTCAAAGGGTATTCCTCCCGAATGCAGGTCGCTGGTAGTAATACCCACCATAATAAGCAGCAAGGCCTATATCGAAGAGCTGACGGAAGCCCTGGAGATTCGCTTCCTGGCTAATCGTGAAGAGAACCTGCATTATGGCCTATTGACCGATTTCGCCGACTCCCTTACAGAACATGCGCCCGGAGATGAAGAATTGATAGCCCTCGCAAAGGGCAGCATTGAAGCGCTGAATGAAAAATACAGCCGGTCAAAAAAGGATATCTTCTTTCTTTTTCACAGGCCAAGGACCTGGAATGCAAAGGAACGACGATGGATGGGGTATGAACGTAAGCGCGGAAAGCTGGCAGCCTTGAATACGTTGCTCAGCGGCACTGCAGGCCCAACAGTATTTTCTGTGATCTGTGGGGAGCAATACCCGCTTTCCCAGATCAGGTACGTGATTACGCTTGATTCCGATACGCAGCTTCCGAGGGAGGCGGCATGGAAATTTATCGCGACTATGGCCCATCCGTTGAACCGCGCCGTCTACGACCAAAAGCTGCGCCGCGTTACCGAAGGCTACGGTATCCTGCAGCCGCGTATCGCTGCCGCGCTTCCTCGTAGTGCAGCATCCCTCTATCTGCGTATGCAAGGCAATGCGGCGGGTATCGATCCATATACACAGGTCTCCTCCGACGTCTACCAGGATGTCTTCGGTGAAGGCTCTTTCATTGGTAAAGGCATCTATGATATAGATGTCTTCCGGCAGGCTACGGAAGGCGTTTTCCCGGAAAACCGTATCCTCAGCCACGACTTACTGGAAGGTTGCTATGCCAGATCTGGCTTGCTGAGCGATGTACTGCTCTACGAAGACAATCCTGCGCAATATGCTGCAGATATTAAGCGCCGTCACCGGTGGATCAGGGGCGACTGGCAGATAGGTGCCTGGATGATGCCCTGGGTTACGCTGGCCAATGGCAAACTTGCGACCAATAAGCTTTCCGCTTTATCCCGCTGGAAGATCATGGACAACCTGCGCAGGAGCTTATTGCCCATATCCCTGCTGTCGCTGCTATTGCTTGGCTGGACCATATTGCCTTATGCGTGGTTCTGGACATTTATGGTTACGGTCATCATCACCCTGCCCGTACTGGCGGGGGCCGGCTGGCAGCTGGCACACAAACCCCGGGATCTTAATGCCAGGGCGCATTTATCGGAGGTGGGCCTGTCCATCAGGGATATTCTGTTGCGGTTCGTGTTTGGTGTTGCCGTGCTGCCTTATGAAGCCTGGAAAAGTATGGATGCTATTGTACGGGCCAATTGGCGCATGGTCGTTTCAAGACGCAAACTGCTCGAATGGACGCCATCGGCGGCGGTGGCCAGGAACAGCATACCCGGCGCAGGCTCAGCCTATCTTCGTATGTGGCAATCCCCCTTGTTGGCGGCTCTTTGCGGGATTGCCATGGCGATGATACACGCACAGGCTATACCCGTAGCGGCGCCTGTTCTGCTGTTATGGCTGCTGGCACCGGTTATTGCCCGCAGGATCAGCCTTCCGGAAAAGGAAGACAGCCCGGGGCTGACAGAAGCCCAATACTTATTTCTTCATAAGACAGCCCGTAAAACCTGGGCTTTCTTTGAACAATTTGTAACGGCAGAGGACCACTGGCTGCCGCCGGATAATTTCCAGGAAGAGCCTACACCGGTTATCGCGCACAGAACTTCACCGACCAATATGGGTTTGTCCCTGCTGTCGAATCTTGCCGCCTTTGATTTCGGCTATATTTCCGGCCGTTCGCTGGTACGCAGGACCAACGACACATTGCAATCCATGCGGCAACTGGAGCGGTACAAAGGGCATTTCTACAACTGGTACGACACGTTGACACTACTTCCCTTACCGCCCCGTTATGTATCTACGGTAGACAGTGGAAACCTGATCGGTCATTTGCTTACCCTAAGGCAGGGTTTGCTGCCCCTACCCGATCAGCCTGTAGTCCATCCCGATATACTTAAAGGGATAAAGGCCACACTCGATATTGTCCGTGATCATTTCAAAAAATCTCATAAGGAAGCGATCGAAAAAATAACAGCAGCTCTTTCCGATACATCGGCAACCGGCTCTTTGACGGCAATCAGGGAATGCCTTGACCTCATCTCCTGCCTCCTGGAGGCGCTGCCGGGGCAGCGCAACGGTCAAAACATGAACGGCCACATGTGGCTGACCCATTTGTTATCCCAGGTACAACAGATCAGAGAAGACTTGTTACAAACCCTACCCTGGATTGATCTGCTTCCGGTGCCTGCAATGTTCGACGACCTCAACGGATTGGATAGGGTCCCCACCCTGGCAGCCATACCGGACATGGTTACGGCGCACCTGAAGATAATTGCCGCCATGGATCAGGATCTGCTTCCGGCATCAGAAAGGCAATGGATCGCTAATATACGATCGCTGCTACCACAAGCCGCCGGACGGGCCAGGGAGCAGCAGCTGCTGCTGCGCCAGCTGGAACAGCAATGCGAGCAACTAAGCACGGTAGAATACGATTTCCTGTATGATAAAGCCACCAGTCTTTTAAGAATAGGCTATAATGTGGACGAGCAGCGAAAGGATGACAGTTATTACGACCTGCTGGCTTCAGAGGCAAGGCTGGGTATCTTCGCGGGTATTGCCCAGGGAAAGCTGCCCCAGGCCTCCTGGTTTGCGTTGGGCCGGCTGCTTACCAATACCGCCGGCGATCCTATACTTTTGTCGTGGAGCGGGTCGATGTTCGAATATTTGATGCCACAGCTGGTAATGCCTTCTTATGAAAACACCTTATTGGCGCAAACGTCGAAAGCAACGGTCAAAAGACAGATAGAATATGCTGCGCAGCAAGGCATTCCATGGGGTATCTCAGAATCGGCCTATAACGCCGTCGACGCCGGATTCAGCTATCAATACCGTGCTTTTGGCGTGCCTGGTCTCGGCCTCAAGAGAGGACTGGAAGAAGACCTGGTCATTGCCCCCTATGCTTCTATGCTGGCGCTGATGGTATTGCCGGAAAAAGCATGCGCCAACCTGCAGCTTCTGGCGGCCAAGGGCTTCGAAGGGGCCTATGGCTTTTACGAGGCCATCGACTATACGGCCAATCGTCTGCCAAGGGGAGAGCAGCATGCCATCGTACGCTCCTTCATGGTGCATCATCAGGGTATGGGATTTTTGTCGCTGGCTTATCTGCTGCTGAATAAGCCTATGCAGCGCCGGTTCAGCGCAGAGCTCCGTTTTCAGGCGACGTTATTATTGCTGCAGGAAAAGATCCCGAGGGCAACCGTTTTCTATGCCCATACTGCCGAGCTTATCCAGAAGGACGCTGCAGCCTCTGCAACGCCCGAGCGGAGGATCACTACACCCAACACACTTATTCCCGAAGTACAGCTGCTGAGCAACGGGCACTACCAGGTAATGATCACGAATTCGGGGAGCGGCTATAGCCGCTGGAAAGATATAGCACTCACACGCTGGAGGGAAGACGGTACCATGGACAACTATGGTGCTTATTGCTATATTAAGGATGTCGAGGCGGATACTTTCTGGTCCAATACGCACCAGCCGGCTCTGGTGGCTTCGGACAACTACGAAGTCCTGTTTTCGCCGGGCCATGTCGAATTCAGACGCCATGACCAAGGTATAGACACCAAAACGGAAATTGTGATCTCCCCGGAAGACGATGTCGAAATGCGGCGGATCCGGATCACGAACAGGACGCAGGTGACGAAGGTGATGGAAGTAACCAGTTATGCTGAAGTCGTGATGGCGGCACAAGCGGCCGACGAATCGCATCCCGCATTCAGCAACCTGTTTGTACAAACCGAGATACTGCCCGACCATAAAGCGATATTGTGCACACGCCGGCCGCGCTCGCAGGGCGAAACGCCACCCTGGATGTTTCACCTGATGGATGTATACGGTGTATCCATTGAGGTCATTTCATATGAAACGGACCGGATGCAGTTTATCGGCAGGGGACGGAATCTGGCTCATCCCGGTGCGATGGAGGAAGAGCAGCTTTCGGGTAGCGAAGGCGCGGTGCTCGACCCGGTATTTGCGATCCGTTACCGGTTCGTAATCAAGCCGGGACAGACGGCACTCGTGGATATGGTCTATGGCGCAGGCGAAAGCAAAGAACATTGCAGGAACCTGATGCATAAGTACAGGGACCAGCACCTGAAGAAGCGTGCTTTTGAGCTGTCCTGGACGCACAGCCAGGTATTGCTGCGGCAGATCAACGCCTCCGAAGCCGAGGCACAATTATACGATCGCCTGGCAGCCTCCATCATTTTTACAAATCCCGTGCTGCGCGCTGCTCCGGCAACGATCAACAGCAATTACCGCGGACAGTCGGCATTATGGAGTCATTCCATTTCAGGGGACCTGCCGATTGTGCTGCTGCGTATCGATGACCCGGAACAAATAGAGCTGGTCAGACAAATGATACAGGCACATGCTTACTGGCGCCTGAAAGGATTGGCAGTTGATCTCGTGATCCTTAACCAGGACCATGGCTCTTACCGGCAATTGTTGCAGGAAGAAGTACTAGGGCTCATCACCGCCGATACAGGCAATAAAGCGGACAACAGGCCCGGTAGTATTTTTGTAAGATCAGCAGACCAGCTCTCGCCCGAAGACCTTATCCTCTTCGGAAGTATAGCAAAGATCATTATCGATGGTAAAAGCAGCCTTTCGGAGCAGGCCGGCAGATTAAGCGCAGATAAGACATTACCTGCTGCCGTGGAATGGCAATCGCCGGTGGCAATGGAAAATGAAACACCCGCGATAGCCTTGTCAAACGACCTTCTGTTCTATAACGGCAGCGGAGGCTTTTCTCCCGACGGGAAAACATATGCCATCCTGACCACGAAGCAGACCCCTACACCCGCTCCCTGGGTGAATGTGATCGCTAACGCGAACTTTGGCACCGTAGTATCGGAGCGTGGATCGGCTTATTCCTGGGCAGTCAATGCCCATGAGTACCGTCTTACGCCATGGAGCAACGACCCTGTTTCAGACATTGGCGGGGAAGCCTTTTACCTCCGGGACGAAGCATCAGGTGTATTTTGGTCTCCTGCGCCCTTTCCGGTAGAGGGGGATGCGCCTTACATCAGCACACACGGCTTTGGTTACAGTACATTTGAACATACCGAAAAGGGCATTTCTTCCAAGCTCTGCGTATCCGTAGACAAGGAGTTGCCTCAGAAATTTATCGTATTGGAAGTAAAGAACGATTCCGGAACAGCACGGCAGCTGACTGCGACAGGATTTATGGAGATGATACTGGGCGATGTACGCTCCAAAACCAATATGCATATTCTTCCCGAACCCGGGGCCACAGGCAATGCGCTGTTGTTCCGTAACCGGTACAATACCGCATTCGCCAACCAGGTGAGCTTCTTTCGTGTAAGCGGCGCCAGCTATAGCTTCACAACGGATCGCACAGAATTTATAGGCCGGAACAGGAATTTGCAGAACCCACAAGCACTATCCCGCAAGAAGCTCTCCGGCAGGATCGTTGCCGGCAGGGATATTTGTGCGGCACTACAGGTGCAATTTGACTTATTACCAGGCGAAAAAAAGGAAATCATATTCCAGCTGGGCAGCGGCGATAGTGATCAGTCTGTAAAGGAGCTCTTACAGCAGCCGCTTGACCATGACACGGCCGTTGCAGCGCTCGAGGCGGTTAAAGCCTACTGGTCACATTTGCTCGGCGCGGTACAGGTTACAACGCCCGATCCGGCCCTCAACCTTCTGGCCAACGGCTGGCTGCTCTACCAAACGATATCCAGCCGGTTACTGGCCCGAAGCGGCTTTTACCAATCGGGCGGGGCCTTTGGCTTCAGGGATCAGCTACAGGATGTGCTGGCCCTATTGCATACCGCACCGTCTATGGCCAAAGACCAGCTCCTGCTCAACGCTTCCCGGCAATTTATACAAGGAGATGTGCAGCACTGGTGGCATCCGCCCGAAGGACGGGGTGTACGTACACGCTGCTCCGACGACCTGCTTTGGCTCCCCTTCGTCCTGGTACAATACGTATCCGTCACCGGAGATAAAGATATACTCAACGAACTGGTTCCTTTTCTTGAAGGCAGAGCGCTGCATGCGGGCGAAGACTCTCTTTATGATCTTCCCGGGACAAGCGATCAGGCGAGCAGCCTTTACGAACATTGTGTGCGCAGCATTAAGCTCAGCCTGCGCTTTGGTCAACATGGCCTGCCGCTTATGGGTTCCGGCGACTGGAACGACGGTATGGATCAGGTCGGGCACAACGGCCAGGGTGAAAGCGTATGGCTGGCTTTCTTCCTCTATAAAGTATTGACCGGCTTTGAGGCCGTAGCAAACGATCAGGGGGATAATGCATTTGCCCTGCTGTGTAAAGAAGCTGCCTTCGCCTTACAGCGCAATATTGAACATACGGCCTGGGATGGTGACTGGTACTTGCGGGCCTGGTTTGACGACGGCACGCCACTAGGGTCCCATAACAACGCAGAATGCCGCATTGACGCCATTGCACAAAGCTGGTCTGTTTTATCGGGTGCTGCAGACGATGTAAGAAAGAACAAAGCGATGGCGTCGCTGGATCGACACCTGGTCAAAAGAAACATGAAGCTTATCGCGCTGTTGGAATCGGCGTTTGATACCTCAGATCTCAACCCGGGCTATATCAAAGGATATGTACCGGGCGTAAGGGAAAACGGCGGGCAATATTCTCATGCGGCCATATGGGCCTTGATGGCCTTTGCAGCATCGGGAGAACGCGAAAAGGCCTATGAGCTGTTCAGCCTCATCCAGCCGATAAGCCATAGTGCCGACAGGGTTTCGAGAGACATATACAAAGTGGAACCGTATGTGATGGCTGCCGATGTATACGC
This sequence comes from Taibaiella koreensis, assembly GCF_003545715.1. Taxonomy (GTDB): domain Bacteria; phylum Bacteroidota; class Bacteroidia; order Chitinophagales; family Chitinophagaceae; genus Taibaiella; species Taibaiella koreensis. Next base: position 341,058 of record NZ_QVNU01000003.1, on the reverse strand, counting down.
CAACGAGTCTCATAAAGGCAGAGGTGGCTGGACCTGGTACACAGGCTCTGCCGGCTGGATGTACCAATTTATAGCCGGCTCGTTGCTTGGCCTGGAACGCCGGGGCGACATATTGTACATCAGACCTTGTTTTCCCATGAGCTGGCCTTCTGTAGATGTTGTTTACCACTGTGGCAGATCAGTTTACAGGATTGCTGTTTTCCAGGTTGCAACGGAGGCGCCTTCTCATTGGGAAATAGATGGCGTGAAGGGTACAGGCGATTCCATACAACTGAAAGATGATGGTCAGGTCCACGAAGTGATTATGTATTGCGCTACACGGCCGGATCTGGCAACGACATAAAACAGGAAGACTTTATTGTTAACAGGGCGAGCGCTTCTTATTGAGACGGCTTGGTTTTAAGTAGCCTCTTTCTTTTCCTGGCCGTGAAGGTCATGTAAGGATTTTTGCTCTCTGATTTTAGTTTTCTCCGTAATAGCGACGAAAAGTATTGTTTAGGGTGAATTTCAATTTTATCGGCCAGTATCTGCTATACGAGAAGACATATACGCTCAATCGACATTCTTTTGCAAAGCCAAATGGCTTGTACGATTTATCTCCTGTCTTTTATGATATCGGCTATGTCGTCGTCTGAATGTATCCCGGCCTCCGCTTCAGTTGTCTCCTGCTGCGCTTTTGAGGCATACGCAAACATATTTGTTTCATAATTCTGTATCGCGTCTTCGATATTTTCAAATTGTCCGCCTGTTAAGCATTCAGACAGATACAACGCATCCAACAGACCTATATTTACGCCTATCCCGGCAAATGGCGGCATTACATGGGCCGCATCTCCGACCAGTGTGATGTTGCCTTTTGTATTCCAGGGCATATCTAAAGGCATTTTTCGCATGGGCAATAGGGTGAATATCTCTGTTGCCTTAAAAAGTTCTTTATAGCTATCGTGCCAATTCCTTAATAAATCGTTCAGAAAGGAAACAACGGCACTTTTGTCTTTAAAATCGAAACCATTCTCTTTTAACCAATTTTCAGGCTTTTTAAACGAAACATAGTAATTCAAAGCGCCCTGGGATTTAGTTTGAGAGAACAACATTTTTTGTTCGCCCAATACCATTAGATTGCCCTCCCCGCTAATTTTCTTGAAGCTTGGGCATTCAGTATCTGGCCGAAAAACTTCACCCTGAATGATAACAGTGCCTGTATATTGGGGGGTTGCATCTGTAATATGTTGTCTTAAATTGCACATGCCACCATTTGCACCAATTACCAGATCTGCGGTTTCTACAATGTTGCCATCAAAATGCAGATCGTAGGTTTGGTTGGTTTTTTCCAAAGAAATAAATTTCCTGTTCCATACAACGGTACCCTCATTTAAATGTTCAAGCAACAGTTTTCTCAAATCATTTCGGTCAATTTCGGGTCTGTCATACAGATGTTCCTTGTCTGGAAATTCTTCCGCAACAATGCGACCATCAATGTCTGCCGCCCTTTCGCCTGTTGGCCTCGCCATTTCGTAAAAAGCATCTATTAGCCCGGCTTTCTGTAATGCTTTTTGTCCGGTGTCGTTGTGAATATCAAGCGTACCACCCATAATCCGGGCTTCTGCATTTTCATCGCGTTCGTAAACCTTTACGTTTACACCTGTTTGCTGCAAAAGTCTGGCCAGCGTTAAGCCAACCGGTCCTCCTCCGATGATGGCTACCTTTTTGTTTTTTAATAACATGATATCTTTATTTTTTCTGAATAATTAAATTGATTTTATAAACCAGATAGATAGTGATGAGCATCGTAAAAGATACGGCATATCCCAGATAATCGTAGTGTACCAAGGGTGAAAAGCTATCTTTCCGGACAATAACAAACCCTGCAAGCATAGCTGCAAAACCACCGGCAACCTGCTGCAGACAAGAATTAATACTCATAAAAGCCCCACGGTCCTGCTGTGCCGGCACTGCTGAAATAAGGGCCTGCGATGGTATCATTCGCATGGTAATGGCACCCATCATCAGCACATTTGTTGCCACAACCAACCAAAAAGGGGTAACCGTATAATGTGTATAAACGTCGGTAACTAAAATAGCAAAAATAGAGGCTCCGGCAAATAGCCTGAACTTACTTATTTTGTCTGCCAATCTACCTACCAGCGGCATTGTAACCAAACTAAAAACACCTGTAATCATAAACATGAACGGAAGCTGTCTCGCCGATATTTCCAAGTTATTGATGGCAAAAGCACTCGCAAACGGCATAAGCATAAACCCTCCTATCGATAATAATGCTGTATTTAGAAAACCCAATTGATACCTCCTTTGGGATATCGTATGCCATAGATGGCTGGATGCGGATGCCCCGGTCCGTGTCTTCAGGTGTTCGGTAATCGGCTTTAATTTAAAAACCAGCAGGACTATGATCAGGCCGGTCGCTATGGCTATCCAAAGGAATGGTATCTGCCAGCTAAACTTATTTGCAATAAACAATCCGATGGGGATGCCCAGAACCTGGCTACCCGATAAACTCATCTGTATGTACCCCATTACCTTGCCGCGTTGCTCAATACTAAACAGATCTGCTACAATCGCCATGGTTACTGAACTGATTACGCCACCAAATAAACCTGTAATTATCCTGGCCGTCACGAGCATTGGATAGGTAGGGGCTATCGCGCAAAAAAAGGTACCTGTAGCAAAACCTATATAAAAAAACAAGAGCATTTTTTTACGATCGAACCGGTCTGCGAAGCCCGCGGTCAGCAGACCTGATAAACCCGCGCTGAAGGCATAAGAGGAAACTGCCGTGCCAAATTGTGATGGGCTGATGTGTAGTGATTTCATCATAAAATCACCCAATGGCGACATTACCATAAAGTCTAACACAACGGTGAACTGTGTAATTGCCAATATGAAAATGACAAACTTTTGATAGCCAGTAAACGAAGGATTGTATCCTGGGCCCGAATTCATTACCGTATTTTATTTACGGCACAAAATTACTTTTTGCCTGTGGCCGAAACTTGAATAAATCGGTCATTTTCATTTTTATGCAGTTCCCTTGGATTTACACCCGAACGTTTCTTTACCTCCCTGCTAAAATGAGCCTGGTCTGAAAAATTGAGTTCAGGGAAGAGCGCTCCTTTTTTGATCTGCTCAAAAGAGGCCTTAAAACGCAGGATGCTACAATAGGATTTTAAGGAAAGTCCGAAGTACTGGGTGAAATAACGGTTTATCTGCCTGCTGCTCCAAAACGACTGTTCGGATAATGCTGCAATGGTCATTTCCCCGTTTGATTTATAAATCAACCCAAACAATATCTGTTTTCGGTTGTCAATATCAGCAGGGATCAACGCCTGAATTTTCCGGGACGCTTTCGCCGAAATGGCGTCAAAATCATTAAGGTCGGCTTCTTCAAATCCCCAGAAGTCATTGGCTAATGGTTGAAACCCATTTAATAGTCCTGCGATTGATTGATGGAAGAGATATTCCAAAGCCAGCAGCTTAAAACTGATAAAAAACATTTTGCTGTTCGCTTCGATTGTTCTTTTGCCGTAAAGAGTCCCTATCCCGAGTAGATATATCTGAAGAGGATCGTCGTTATCCTTTGAAATAACCAGATCAAAATTTGCGTCAGGCATAACAACGACTTCCTTTTCAATACCTGTTGCATTCTCGACCATCCAAAAGCACTCGACAAAATCTTTTATTGATTCGCCGGGTAGATTTTTCTTGTATTGAATTTCGACCGCCTGCATTTGACACTGTTAGGAATGTTTGCCCTTTGTATTTACAATATACGAAATAGTTTATTCTTGTGCGGCGTAATGCGTCGATCGCCAAGAAAATCAGTAAATTTAACGATGAGTATTCAAGGTGGGATATCAGAACTTTTTAAGATAGAGGTACAGTGCCATTGCCCTAAGCAATTGCAGCAAAATAATGTAACCAGAGATCGGCTGGTGATCAATATTGGTGAACCAAAACTTATAGAGATCAGGCGACCCGGCTTTTGGGAGCAAAGAAAATATAATACCGGGGACTTTTCCATCGTGCCTTACGGCCAGGAAAATATTGTACGCTGGTTTGAGCCTATTAAGTTCATTGTCGTTCAGATCGAGCCCGGGTTTATTCAGCGCTTCCTGCAGATGAAAGATTTCTCATTGGCCGAATACCGAGGGATCAGTGACCGGATCGTTTATGATTTTGCCATGGGGATGAAGCAGGAAATGGAACAAGGCCAGCCAGCCGCTGAAATGTACATGCAATCGCTTGCTATTTCCCTGTCTGTCCATTTAGGAACGCAATATCAAGCTTCGGGCAAACCTATATATGCGCCTAAAGGCAAGCTGTCGTCTCTTCAGCTGAAGCAGTTGCTGGAATATTGCAATGTTTTCTTGCGAGAAGATTTTGGTGTCGACGACCTGGCGGCGCTCGTGCATTTAAGCCCCTTTCATTTTACCCGCTTATTTAAGAATACGGTAGGCGTGGCCCCCCACCAGTTTATTTTGAGGATGAAGATCGAGCGGGCAAAGCAATTGATGAAAAAAGGCGAAAGCACGTTGTCGCAAGTGGCCTACGAATTAGGCTTTGCAGATCAAGCCCATTTAAGTAATGCTTTCCGGAAAATTGTGGGCATATCGCCACGGCAGTACCTGCGCTTATGATTGAGCACGATTTTACAAGTTTTGGTGAGTGGCTCCGCCTAGCTTCGCATAAAAAAATCATGCAAGCCAACAAAGAAATATCAGGTAAAGCCGCCCTTGCAACCTGGGCCGTTCCCAGCCTGATTGAAGAACAAGGCGCTCATATGCCTTTGTGTGAAAGGGGAAATCGCTAAAAAGGCAGTGCTAAAGGTCAACAATACCGGCAAAATTCCATTTCTTGAATTTTGCCCTTTTCCCTTCGCTTGGTTACCTCTTTGTCTTATTCAAACAAAATAAACGAAGCAATGAAAACAATATCCATCGGCGGACTACTAATGTTTACCACAATGTTTCCCGGCGCTGCCCAAACGCAGGCTGATAATGCTTTTTACAGCCACAAACAATCGCAGTGGCTTACAAAAAAAGCGGGGCACTGGAATGTTACGATGACATTGCAACCGGCAAAAGATGCCAAGCCCATTAGTATAAAAGGATTGGAAGCGGAACGATTAATGATCGGCGCTTTTGATCTGCATGAAACCATGCAGCCGGCAAAAGGGACGGCCATGCCTTTATTTAAACGTATAAGCGATCTGGATTACAATTTTAATAATGCCCGGTGGGATTATATGTCAATTGACACGCGCATTACCGCCGGCATTATGTTCTTTACTAATTATGCGAATGAAGGCGACAGCATCGTTTCTTACCTATTAGACTTTCCGCATCCCGGTCTGGGTCCACAGCAAACGGATAGGGGGAAAAATGTGCGCTGCAGGAATGTGATCATAACAATTGATGAAGACCATGATACCGTAAAGCAATACTGGAAGCTGACGGATGGTGAAGAATGGCTGGCGGTACAGTATGATTATACAAGGGCGAAATAGCGGGAAACGGTCTGTCCATTCTATATTCCAAATGAGTCAACATCAAATACCATGAATCTAAAAAACAAGACTGTACTTATCGTTGGCGGCAGCCAGGGAATGGGGCTTGGTGCGGCCAAACAGGCACTGCACGCCGGGGCAAAGGTCGTATTGTTAAGCAGGGATCAATTGAAGCTTGATCAGATCGTAGAAACGCTCGGCAGCAATTGCAGACGTATTGTTGGCGATATTACAGCGATAGACTCCTATAAAACCCTGCTCGAAGAAGCCGGCCCGTTTGATCATCTTTTCATTTCCGCGTCGCCTGGTGGCAGTACAACTTTCGATACAGCATATACATCAATCGGGCAAACCTATTTGTACGGCAAATTTTGGTATACTTTTTCATTCCTGCAGGCTGCCCTGCCCTTTATCAATGAAAAGGGCTCTATAACGCTGCTATCAGGCGGATTTGCGGTGAGCCCGCATCCCGAACATGTATTGGTTACCGTAGCTTTTTCCGCCATAGAAGGATTGGCCCGGGCGCTGGCGATTTCACTAGCGCCATTGAGGGTAAATGCGATAAGACCCACAGACATTGAAAAAGACACTTCCACGTTTCAGTCGGCTGCAGCAAAGGAACAGTACGAAACAGAGACTGCCTCCGCAACATTGACTGGTCGCATTGGCCGGGTCGAAGATATTGGCGAAACAGTCGTGTACCTTATGAGTAATCCTTTTATTACAGGGCAAATTATTGAACTTGACGGAGGCGCCAGTATTAGCTACTATCGCTTTAGGGGGGCAGATCGCTAGCTATGAAGCAAGTAGGGAGACCAGTGAAGACAACAGACGATCCAAATTCAGGAAACACGTTTTACAAAGCAATCTTCAATCCAATTCACTAATATTAATATCCAATAAAATGGAACAGGAAAAAATTACGCAAACAGTTAGCAACTTGTTTGACGGAACAGACAGGCACAATTGGACAATGGTTGAGAACGCAATGGCAGAAAACATTGTGCTTGACTTTTCATCAATGACAGGCGAAAGCGCATCTACTAAAACAGCCACACAGATAGTAGAAAATTGGGCCGCATTTCTTCCGGGCTTTGACAAAACACATCATCAGCTTTCAAATTTTGAAGTAAGGCAACATGGCAATATCGCAACAGCTCATTATAGCGGAAAAGCCGATCACTACATAGGACCAGATGTTTGGACGGTCGAAGGGACTTACGATACAGAACTTTCAAAAACAAATAATGATTGGCTGATTACAAAGCATACATTCAATTTCACAAGGCAAACCGGCAATATAAATCTTCCGGCAAAGGCATTAGAAATCATGAAATCCAAAGCAATTCGTAAAGTGCAATTCATTAGCGAAGGGCTTGTATTAAAAGGCAATCTTCATGTACCACCAGAATTTCCCGAAAACAAAAATGCATAATGCGATTGTGGTAACAGGAAGCTGGATGACGGTAAAAGAACAGATGCCGGATCTGTACGCAGCTAAGTTGGCGCTCTTTGCGTACAACTTAGCGCCCTCTGCGGTTAACCATTCCCCAAAACCACCTATTGTTGATCACATTACCCATTTGATAAGTAGCTTAGCCAAGCAACATTAATATTGCCTGTTGACCGGTAGCCAGAAGCATTCATGATGGGTTGAAGTGGTATGATCTCAGGCGCAATCATATATTCCGCGCTATCTCCGACAATATGACTGTCCATAACGCGCCATTCAATAAAACAGACGAGGCCCTGATTATTGATATGATACGGCATCGGTGTACTGGTATCACCGGAACTAAAATATCTAGTGGGCATGGTTACCGATCTCCACCATTAAACGGGTTTCTTCGATCACTTTCTCCAGAAACGAACGGTTCTCATTCCCCCAGTTATCCATCATATCGATAATCGGTAACAGGGATGCTCCCAATGGAGTCAATGAATATTCTACTTTGGGCGGCAATTGGGGAAATATCTCTTTGCTGATAATACCGTGCGCCTCCAGTTCTTTGAGCTGCCTGCTTAACACCCTTTTAGTCAGTGTGGGAAAAGCTTGTTCGATTCGCGCGGGACGTTTAATGCCCGCATGGATAGCATTAATAAGAGACATTTTCCATTTTCCTCCCAGTACTTCTTTAGTAAGGTGTAGGCCGCATTCGATGGGTATGGGTATTTTTCTTTCGTAACGCATAATTACAAATTTAACCATAAATCAATATTGGGATATAGGGATAAAATTGTCCCTATAGGTCAAACAAGTCCCTTATTGTTTCGGCGAGGTATGTATTTCAATTTTGTGCTATAAATTTTTTGATAAAATGAATGCACTACACGTTTTGTCCTCTTTTGAAAAAGAGAGCTTAAACTTAAAAAACCGTGTTGTTATGGCCTCTATGACACGGGGCAGAACGACCAACGAAGCATTGGTGCCTACCGATCTGCATGCTGTCTATTATGCTCAGCGAGCCGCTGCGGGGCTAGTCCTGACCGAAAGCGCATGGGTTAGTAAAGATGCGATAGGCTTTGTCAATATTCCGGGAATATACAATGAGGAGCAATTGGCCGGATGGCAGAAGGTAACCCATGACGTACATAGTAAAGGAGGCAAAATATTTTTACAGGTATCCCATGTTGGTGCGGTCTCGCATCCCGACTTTTTTGAGGGGAAATCTCCTAAGGGGCCATCGGCAATCAATCCTGAAGAAAAAACGTTTACACCACAAGGATTTAAGGATACACAGACGCCTGAGGAGCTGACCAAAACCGAAATACAAAATATCGTCACAGATTATCATAAGGCCAGTAAAAATGCCCGGCAAGCTGGTTTTGACGGCATCGAAATTCACGCGCAGCTGTTTACCTTGATTCCTCAGTTTTTGAGCCGGGCAGCCAATCAAAGAACAGATGAGTATGGCGGAAATATCGAAAACCGCTCCAGAATACTGTTTGAAATATTAGATGTTGCCATCGAAGTTTTCGGAAAAAACAGGGTTGGCATTAAGTTTACTCCGGCCTTTTTCAGTTCCGGAATTATTCGTCCCGATTCGGAAACTCTGGCAGATTACGAATATCTGTTGGCCCGGCTGAATAAATATCCATTGGCTTATTTGCACATTGTCGCTCCGGTTGTTGATTTAGCCGGCACGCCATTAGCTTCAATAAAAGAGGATTATTTTGGCTTTTTCAGAGCCCATTATCAGGGAACGCTAATGGCGAACGGTGGATTTACCTTTGCAAGCGCCAATGAAATTATTGCAAACGGCAAGGCTGACCTGGTATCGTTTGGAAATCTGTTTATTGCCAACCCTGATTTGGTAGCGCGCTTTCAAAATAATTGGCCGCTTGCTACAGCAGATGTCGAAACGTTCTATACAGGTGGTGAGCAGGGATATTCCGATTATCCAAACTACAAAACGAGTTGATCCATGCAAAAATCCCAAAAGTGGCATCGGTCGTTGGTGGAAGCTGTGGTATGTACCCGGGCTTTCGATTGGGGGGCTTGACCACTGCTGATAGCGGTAGTAAAACGCATGTACGCGAAAGCCGACGTTCCGTTAGTAGACCTGAATATCAATTATACCCAGCCGACAGCTTATCACTATGCTTTGGCAAAGAACCGGCATCATTATAAGACTTAAAGGAATATTGATCATTGGCAGCGCAAATACCGTACACCATTCAGGATTAATGGTGCCGGATGCTAACGATGCGTTTGAGTGGGCAATGAAAAATAAAACATTTGATCCTTCAGGGCGGTCATCAGGCTTTGATCAATTTTCAGAGATCAGACGGGGCCTTTGAATTAGAGGCTCCCCGAAGTATTTTATTCCACTGGGTTTACCCAGCCTGTTTACTTTTTCAATGTTTGAAAGGTAGTTTGAGCGCTATTAGTACGCCAGTGGCTTAACACCACATCGGCCATGATGACAAGGATGATGAGCACTATAAAGCAAGCAGCCATCGCTGTCTTGGTCTGCTTAGAGCCATTGGCTGAACTTTTTGATATACCATGTTTTAATCAGCTGGGTAAGCAGGCAATAGGCCGTAAGTATGGCCAGAAGCCAGGGGAAATAGCTGAGGGGCAGGGGCTGCATTTTCAATGCCGCTGCAAATGGAGAAAAAGGAATAATCATACCGGTAAGCATAATCAGTGAGGTGAGCGCCACCACAGGAGCCGACGCCCAGCTTTGGATAAATGGAATTTTACGCGTGCGGATCATGTGTACGATAAGGGTTTGCGACAACAAGCCTTCGATGAACCAGCCACTTTGAAACAGGGCCTGATGTGCAGGACTGTTGGCCTTAAAAAAGAAGAACATCAAGGCAAAAGTGGCATAGTCAAACACGGAGCTTATCGGACCGATGTACAGCATGAACCTGGCGATACCAGAGGCATCCCATTTCTTGGGCTTTTCAATAAAATCCTTGTCCATCGTATCCCAGGGAATGGATACCTGAGAGATATCATAAAGCAGGTTCTGAACCAGGATCTGTACCGGGAGCATAGGAAGAAAGGGTAGCAACGCACTTGCGCCCAGCATGCTGAACATGTTGCCAAAGTTGCTGCTGGCCGTCATTTTAATGTATTTGATGATATTGCCGAAAGTCCGGCGGCCATAGATCACTCCTTTGCGCAGCACCATCAGATCCTTTTCCAGCAGGATAATATCCGCGCTTTCCTTAGCGATGTCTACAGCCGTATCCACACTAATGCCCACGTCTGCATCCCGTAGCGCAGCAGCGTCATTAATTCCATCACCCATAAAGCCCACAGTATGGCCTTTCTCCTGCAGTAGCCTGACCACTCTCGATTTCTGGACCGGGCTTAGCTTGGCAAAAATGGATACAGCCGCTACATGGTTTTGCAGCTCATTGTCGCTCATTTTTTCAAGGTCGTTTCCCAATAATATCTTGTCGAATGGGATGCCTACATCCCTGCATATCTTCCGGGTGACGATCTCATTGTCCCCGGTCAGTACTTTAATATGCACGCCCAGCCGCTGCAGCGCTTCAATGGAAGCTTTGGCGGAAGGCTTGGCAGGATCAAGAAAACCGATAAACCCTGTCAGGACCAAATCAGCCTCATCTTCTACGGAGTAGGTCAATGCCCTATCGTCAAATACCCGGATAGCGACTAACAGAACCCGCAGCCCTTCTTCATTCAATTTCCGGGATGTTTGCAGGATTTGCCGGCGCACGTCGTCATCCATTGCGATGACCCGGTCCGTTTCTATATGCAGTTGCTTGTCTGCTCCGGGGTCAAAAGCATGGCTGCAAAGGCCGAGCATTTCCTCCACTGCTCCTTTACAGATCAACAGCTGTTTACCGTCATGCTGCTTTAGGATAACAGACATCCTGCGGCGCTGAAAATCGAATGGGATCTCATCTACCTTTATATAGCGTTCGTCCACCATAAGGTAGTCATGCAGCTCTATATGTTCCAGTACAGCTATATCCAGCAGGTTCTTTAAGCCGGTTTGATGATAACTGTTGAGGTAGGCCCACTTCAGCACCTCTTCATCATCCTCGCCAAAAATGTTGAGGTGCCGTTCCAGTACGATCTTGTCCATGGTAAGCGTACCGGTCTTATCGGTGCAGAGTATATTCATGGCGCCGATGTTCTGTATGGCATTCAGACGCTTAATGATCACCTTCCGTTTGCTCATATTTATGGCTCCTTTGGCGAGATTGGCAGTAACGATCATCGGCAACATTTCCGGCGTCAGGCCTACAGCTACGGCAATAGCAAATAAAAGCGCTTCCCACCAATTGCCTTTTACCACGCCGTTGATGAGAAAGATCAGGGGAACCATAACCAGCATAAAGCGTATGAGCAGATAGCTTACTTTATTGACTCCTTTGTCAAAGCTGGTTTCGGTAGGTTTGCCTACAATGGCCTTGCTAAGCGAACCGAAGTAGGTCTGATTCCCGGTATTGACCACAATCGCGGTAGCCGAGCCGCTAATGACATTGGTTCCCATAAAGCAAACATTATCCAGCTCAAGGGGACTTTTCGACTCCGCATCCCGTACAGGCAGGTTCCTTTTTTCAACCGGCAACGATTCGCCGGTTAACGTGGCCTGGCTGATAAATAGATCTTTGGATTGGATGATCCGGCAATCGGCGGGGATCATATCGCCAGCTGATAAAAAGATGATCTCTCCCGGTACCAGTTGTTTAATGTCTGTTTCCACCTTCCCCTGTCCCTTGCGCAAAACGGTAGCCGTAGTTTTCACCATGCTTTTAAGCTGTTGTGCCGCACGATTGCTCCTGTATTCCTGAAAGAAACGCAGCAGGGAGCTCACCATTACCATAATGCCCACCATCACTACTGTTTTGTATTCCGCTTTACCCGGTTCTGCCAGCCATATATCTGTCACAAAGGAGATGAGCGCAATCGCGATCAGGATACCGATAAAGGGATTGATAAATACCCGTATTAATTGCTTATACCAGGAAGGGGCTTTTTCATGGTGCACTTCATTGGGCCCTGTTTTTGCCAAACGGGCTTTCGCCTGGATATCCGGCAATCCCTCGACGCTACTCTCCAGCATCGTCATAAAATCGTACTGGTCAAAGCGCGACACCTGTTGTAATTGTGTCGTTGCTGCTTCTTCAATGCCATTTGGCCGCAGCTTTCGGGCATCTGAGTGTACGTATTTGTTCCGCCGTTCTTGTATTACTGCCATAACTACCTGATTCAATAATTGATAAAATGAGGACCGTCCCTTAAACTACAGGTCATTTTCATGTTCCATTTTCTTCCAGCTTACTTCATAGACCAGTTGTTCTATCGTCAGCCGTCCGGCAATTTTTTCCATTGTGCTGTCTTCATTACTGTTTGCCAGGATCTCCGCTGTGATAATGGCTGAATCCGGATTCCCATTATCTGTACTTTTTAATGACCGGAGCAATAGCCGGTCATCATGGTTGGTAAATTGAAGTAATAATACCCGCAGATGGTTCTCTACCTCCTGTTTGCACTTGATGATAATGTGATACCCTATCTGGGTAGTGATACTTTTGTCAATGGGTAAACGGCTTAGCCGGATGCCTACTGGGCGCATCAGGAGATGGGTAACAATGATGAAAGCGGAGCCAACAAGCGCTTCAGAGAGGTACCCCATACCACACAAAGCGCCGATAGCCGCCGAACACCACAGGGTAGCTGCAGTATTCAGGCCTCTTACATTGACACCGTCTTTCATAATGACTCCCGCGCCCAGGAAGCCTATCCCGCTTACCACATAAGAAGTGACCCTTCCTGCAGCGTCACCACCGACCTTTACGCCTATCGCAACGAACATACTTGCACCTATAGCCACAAGCATATTGGTGCGCAACCCGGCCATACGTTGCCGCCATTGCCGCTCCATACCGATTGCAGCGCCTAAGAGAAAGGCAACACCCAGCCTTAAAGTAAAATCAAGTGTGGTAAGCATGGTAAAGTCCCTCTTTTTTTAAGCAACAGGAATGAAAAGGAATAAGAATGGTATTCCAGCTACCCGTAGTCAATCACAACCGGTTGACGGTTATCTGTCCGCTACAGATTGTCTGGTAAAGACATTCTTTTCATGATTGCGCTGCAAAACTAAAACGGCCTCTGCAAAGAGGCCGTTAGAGGAGCTATAGAATGTTATTAGAATTTCATTAGAAAGCCGGTCAGCGGTGCGGAAGCGTAAGTGTGAAGATGGTGCCTTCCTTCTCCCTGGATGATACAGCAACAAGGCCTCCATGCAGCGCTATAATTTTCTTCGTCAGCGAAAGCCCGATGCCGTTACCTCCGGTAAAGTTTTTGTTGGCGCCCCTGTAAAACGGGGTGAAGATATGTGGCAGCTCGTCCGGACTGATGCCGATGCCACGATCAGAGAAGCGAAGCAGTATATTTTGGGGATCATATGTGATGGAAACAGTGCTTTCGTGATCTTCCGAAAATTTACAGCCATTTTCCATCAGGTTAATGAAGGCCACCTTTAGCAGGTATTCGTTGCCGCGAACAGTAATATCACTATCTTCTTCAATCTCCCGCTCAAAGGTGATCTTCACTTTATACAGGAACTGATTATGGAGTACGTCGGCCCTGGCATCCAGTAAGAGTTCGTCCAGCCGGATAGGTTTAAATGCAATCTCTGTTTGGTCATAATTGGCTTTAGCGAGGTCCAGTAAGCTATTGGAAAGGCGTATGAGTTTCTGGGTATCGGAAATGGCATGAGCAATGGCTTGCTTATATTCCTCATTGCTTCTTTCTTTCTCCGTCGTCAGTTGCAACTCTGCGAGCATGGCAGTTAACGGCGTTCTTAATTCATGAGAGATATTGGAAACAAAATCCTTTTGAGCGTCAAATGAATGTTCGAGCCGGTTCAGCATCTCATTAAACGTAATCGCAAGTGCTGCGATCTCGTCCTTTCGGTTACCCTCATCTACCCGCAGGTCGAGATTGGTTGCAGTAATCTCTTTTACGTTACTCACCAGGGAAGATACCGGTTGTAAGGTCTTTTTTGCAAGGAACCGGCCGGCAAAGAAAATGATCACGAGAGAGATGAGTAGTGCGACGACGATCGTATTGCGCAACGTAGCGAGTTTGGTGAGGCCATATTCGTCTCTTGCAGCAGCAGTAATTACATAATGTTTTCCCTGATGTTCATATAGAAACCCGACGACCTGAAGGTCGTTGATGTAAAACTGCATCTCCTTTTGAGCGATGATCTTATCTATCATTCCTCTTGTTTCTTTTACCTTATCAATTTCTACAGCGTCGTGGTAGAGCAGGTGAAACACCGTATCGTATATCGCCACTTCTTCCTGGAATAAAGCGTTCGGCGCATTTTTATAGATAAGCTGCAGTACATTGGGGTCGATTTTTGTATCGAACAGCAGGTTGGCTTTGGTCGATGCCTGCTGCTTCAGTCGCTTGAAGTATTCGTCTTCCCGAGTTTCCGAAGAGGTGAAATAGACCGTAGAAGCGAAGGCCAATAGCAATGCGGCCACAAGCAAGGTAAAGAGTAGGGTAAGCCTTGTCCTGATCTGCATATCAGCCCTGTTTAAAGATAAAACCTAAGCCCGGTTTGGTGTGAATGAGCTTCGTGTCGAAGTCACGGTCTATTTTCTTGCGCAGGTAATTGATATAGACATCGATGAAATTTGTCCCGGTGTCGAAGGTTGTTTCCCATACATTATCGGCAATCTCCGATCGGGACAGTACCCTTTCCGGATGTTGCATCATGTATTGGAGCAGCTTCAATTCCTTGGGTGTAAGCGAAAGCTCTTTCCCGCCACGGCGAACGATTTTGGTGTGGAGATTATATTCGAGGTCGGCATATTTCAACACAAAGCCCTGAGCGCCGGTGTTCCCAATATTGCGTTTGAGCAATGCCCTTATGCGTACGTGCAGCTCCCGAAACTCAAAAGGTTTTACCAGGTAATCATCGGCACCGGCATCAAAGCCCTCTACCTTGTCATCTGTAGTGCCCAAGGCAGTAAGCATGATAATAGGGACCATGGGTTTCAGGTTACGTATTTCCCTGCAAATATCGATCCCATCCAATTTGGGTAAAATAATATCGGTAATGATGAGGTCAAAATCCTGGCTTAATGCCAGCTTTTTACCGGATAGGCCATCGTAGGCTACCGAAACCTGGTAGTCATGTTCCTCTAACCCGCGCTTTACCAGGGCCGCAATGCGCTCATCGTCTTCAATAATCAGGAGATTAGGCATATCCTTGAACTTAACACGGTGTAAAGATAAACTACAGATCCAGATTTAGCCTTATTAGTGCATAACTTCCTATAATGGTATACCTAAAAAAAAGCAGGACAGGCTCAAGGACCGGCGGATGTTTTGTTTCCTATATCGACATAGTCAGCTACTTATCTGCCCACAATCTTTTTTGTTACAAATTCATTGAAAAAGTAATCCCTATAAACACTTCCGATGGGTATTTCGTTTGAACCTATGTACACCGTATTATTATCGACTGAATCGATATGCTTAACATTGATGATATAGGATTTGCTTACTCTCACGAACATGTCTTTGGGCAACTGATCGCTAATCGTTTTAATATTCATCGCCGTAATTACTTTCTGATTGTCGCTGTGCATCACGACATAGTCTTTTAAGCCCTGAATGAAAAGTATGTTATTGAAATAGATTTTAAATATTCTTCGGTCTGCCTTCACAAAGAAAAAATCGTCTGCTACCTGTTCGATATTGTTATTAAGGTAATCCGCCTTGAATAATTTGGAGTATATGCGGGCTTTTTCAACAGCTTTCTGAAAACGTTCTAATTTTACGGGCTTTATCAGGTAGTCAATAGCATCTACCTCGTAGCTGTCCGTAGCAAATTCAGAATAGGCGGTTGTAAAAATCACAAATGTTTCTTTCGGAATGGTTCGGGCAAAGTCAACTCCGTTAACTCCCGGCATTTGTATGTCCAGAAAGATCAATTCGACAGTATTGTTTTCTATAAAATGGATAACGGTCTCGGGGCTCTTGAACGAGCCGATCAAATCCAAATCATCCGTTTCATTAATCAACATCTCTATGGCCTCTCTTGCCAATGGTTCATCATCTACAATAATGCAGTTCATAATTTTATAGTTAATGTTGCGCAGTACGTTTCCGCATCATCTTCAATGCGTAAACTATGTGATGCGGGGAACAGCAGTTCAAGTCTTCGCCTGATGTTCGCCAATCCTAAGCCACCTGGATTAGCCTCCGGCTTCAGAACTGGTTTTGAATTGATACATTTAAAGAAAAGCTGGTTGTTCCGGACCTCGAAAAACAGGTTTACATACGATGCCTTTGCCGGATCGTTATTGTGCTTCACGGCATTCTCCACAAACGAGATGAATAGCAATGGAGGAATCTGCAAGCCGCTCAAATCTCCCTCTTTTGAAATCAGGAAATCAAAACTATCCCGCCTTACTTTTTCCAAATTTAAAAAATCTTCCAGGAAATGAATATCTGAAGTCAGCAACACCTTATCTCTCGCACTATCATAAAGCTGGTAGCGAAGCAAATCGCTCAATTTCACTAAAACCTGGGAAGCTTTCTCCGGATCTTTTCTCGTAAGTACGTTGGCATTGTTCAGCATATTAAACAAGAAATGCGGGTTGATCTGGTTTTTCAATTGCTCCAATTCGGTATCAGTTTTCGACTGCTTCAGCTCGTAGATCAATTGCTTGTCCATCATTCCTTTTTGAAACAGTTTTATGGAGGCAGAAGCCGCTAACAGCAGCACGGTCAGAAAGGAAAAAAGTGGGATGTTCAGTCCATGGTCTTTATTAAAAGGATTGAAAAAATAACCACAAACAGCCACCACAACAAGGATGCCAATCACCGCAAAACAGTAGGCAATATTTTTATTCCTGAACAAAAGCTTCGGCACCAGCAAGTACATATTTACGTAGAATAGCACGATAAAATACGTAAATATCACCACCGGATTTTTGATTACGGAAGCACTGTTGTACAACACAGCGCCTATAGAAACAATGAACAGCAGATGCCGGAATATCCTGCGTTCAGGTGAGATCAGGAAACGGAAAAGCACGTTTTCGCTCACGGGCTGTTGATGGGTAAATTTATTCATCTATAGAATTGTATAGAACAAACTTAACATTTAACGCTGTTCCCAGTACCTGCTTTTATACGAAAGTGCACGCTTTTTATACGAAAGCAGGAAGCATCCGTAACACTTAGATCGGAGATTTTATTTGGTAGTGTATTGACATACTTTGCTATAAAAGATACTGTGTTTGGTATAATTAAAAAAAACGATCATCACCGGGGAATAGTTTTGTGTATCCATTACAACTGTCCAATCGGATTTAAGACATGAGATACCATACCATTTGTATACTGTTGTTGACAGCCTTTTCATTTGAGGCCAATGCACAGGAGAAAATCACTTTGAGTGGAACTATTACCATAAAAACAAACACGGAAACAGTAGCCGGCGCAAGCATTTCCATTCCTGAAGCAAAGGTATCAACAATTACCAATGCGTATGGCTTTTATACCATCACCCTGCCCAAGGGCGCGTATACCATCGTTATCAGCTGTGTGGGATTTGAACCTGTTGAAGAGCATATCGCTCTTACGGAAAGCAGCAAGAGGGATTTTTCGATGCTTGAAAAAAGCAGTGCCTTAGATGAAGTAGTGATCAGGCATAATAGTTCGGCGAGCAACATTCAAAAACCGGAAATGAGTGTGCACAAGCTTTCCATATCAACCATCAAAAAAATGCCGGCAGTTATGGGCGAGGTTGATATTCTGAAAGCCATCCTGCAGCTTCCGGGAATTTCCACGGCACAGGAAGGAGCAACAGGTTTTAACGTAAGAGGCGGATCAGTTGATGGCAACTTGATATTGTTAGATGAAGCCGTTGTCTATAATACTTCGCATCTGTTCGGCTTTCTCTCCGTTTTTAATGCCGACGTGATCAAAGATCTGAAATTGTATAAAGGTGGCATACCCGCCAATTTCGGCGGGCGCACTTCCTCTGTTCTCGATATTTATCAAAAAGAGGGGAACAACAAAGAATATCACTTAACAGGTGGCATCGGGGCGGTTTCTAGCCGGTTACTGGCCGAAGGCCCCATTGTAAAAGATAAAGGTTCGTTCGTGGTTGCCGGTCGTGCTTCTTATGCTCACTTGATCCTGAAACTGGCCGATAATCCCAATTCTGTCTCCTTTTACGATCTGAATGCGAAGCTGAATTATAAGATCAACGACAATAACCGGGTTTTCCTTTCCGGATATTTCGGCAAGGACAAAATGGATTTCAACAATTTTTTCAGCAACAATTATTCAAACTCATTTTTTAATCTTCGTTGGAATCATATCTTTTCCGAGAAATTATTTTCCAACGCATCGGTCATTTACAGTAAGTACAACTACGGCCTGAACATAAGGTCTGTTGGTATCGATTGGGTATCTGACATCCGTAACTATAATCTGAAGTACAATTTTAGCCATAACCTGTCTGATAAGCTGGTTTTGAATTATGGCGTCAACGCCATCTTCTACCAATTCAATCCGGGTACAATAAGACCATTGGACGCTGCATCGCCGATCCATGCCGACCAGATCGAAAAAAAATACGCCTGGGAAAATGCCGTGTATATCAGTGCCGAGCAAAAACTAACGGATAAAATATCATTGAACTATGGACTGCGCTATAGCTATTTTCTACGGTTGGGAGAACAGAATGTCAATAATTATGCCAATGATCAGGCTGTGGTCTTCAATCCTGAGCTGCAAATCTATGAGGAAGGAACGCCTACCGGTGTAACCCATTACAACAGGAACGAAAAGATCACCGGCTTTGGAAACCTGGAGCCCCGTTTGGCCATTTCTTATACCATAAACGACGACCAATCCATTAAAGCAAGTTATAACCGGATGAGCCAGTATATCCATTTAATTTCCAATACCGCTTCCGTTTCTCCACTCGATATCTGGGCGCCAAGCGACCAATATTTGAAGCCGGAAGTTTTGGACCAGGTTGCATTGGGCTATTTCAGAAATTTCAGCAATGGAAATTATTCTTTGGAATCAGAAGTCTTTTATAAGAAGACTAAAAATAAAGCAGATTATATCGACGGCGCCGAATTGATTGCCCGCAAAGCCATCGAGCAGGTATTGCTCAACGGGGAAGCAAGGGCTTACGGACTTGAGGTAATGCTGAAGAAAAATACAGGGAAGCTGACAGGCTGGCTTTCGTATACCCTTTCTAAAGCAGAGCAGCGCACACCGGGAAGGGATGCGGCCGAGCCTGGCATCAACAACGGCGCATGGTATCGTGCCAACTACGATAAAAGACATAACCTTTCCCTTACAGTCGCTTATCAACTAACGAAAAAGTGGAGTCTGGGCGCCATTTTCACCTACCAGACAGGCAAAGCGGCAACCTATCCTATCGGCAAATACCAATACCAGGGGATTACGATCGGGAATTATGGCGCTCGGAATGCCCATTCGCTTCCGGCCTATCACCATTTGGATTTATCGGCGACATACACACCCAAACCTGACACCAAAAAAAGATGGAAAAGCGAATGGGTATTCAGTATTTACAATGTTTATAATAGAAGTAACGCCGCGTCTATAATGTTTGAGCAAAACAGGGAAACGGGGTTGAGCGAAGCAAAGCGGATCTCGATTTTCGGTATCGTGCCGGGTGTGACTTACAACTTCAAATTTTAATGCTACAAACAGCAAAAATGAAAAATACACTTAGATACCTGGTTGCTTCGTACTGTATTTTCCTGCTGTCTTGCACAAAGGTCGTGAAGGTGGATCTGGAAACAGCCGAACCGAAATTGGTAATTGATGCATCGATTGATTGGGTAAAGGGTACCACAGGCAATGAGCAGAAGATCAAGCTCTCCACCACAACGGGATATTACAGTACTACTTTTCCAACAGTTTCAGGAGCAGTTATAGAGATAACAAATTCAGTGGATACCGTTTTTGGCTTTATAGAAAATCCCGGTACGGGAGAATATACCTGCTCCAATTTCCGGCCGGCTATCGGGGAGACGTATACACTGAAAGTAGTTTTGAATGGTGAAACATACACCGCAACCGAGACATGCGTAGGTGTGCCAAAGATTGAAAATAATATTACACAGAATAATAAGAGTGGGATTGGCGGTGATGAAGTGGAGATCACCTATTACTACCAGGATAATGCCGGCGAGGAAAATCACTATCTGCAGCGTGTGGTATCGCCGGTAGCAACATTTCCCGATTATAAAGCCGAAGATGACGAGAACAGCCAGGGCAGCCTGATGCAAGGTAACTTTTCCGACAAAGACCTAAAGGCTGGCGACAGGATAAACATCAGGCTGTATGGCATTTCCAGGAGATATTATGATTATTTCAGAAAATTGTTAGCGGCATCCGGAGCTGGCGCCGGCCCATTCCAAACAACACCAGGATCGGTGCGCGGGAACATCATTAATCAAACCCATTTTACAAACTCCGCTTATGGATATTTCAGCATATCGGAAGTGGACGTGAAGGACTATATGATATGGTAAAAAAACACGATTGAAAAACATAAAAAAAACCACGATTGCTATCCTTAGTCGTGGTTGGTATTGGTGGAGGATAACGGTTCGAACCGATGACCTTCCGATGCCGTCCGGGACGCCCTTGCCAACTGAGCCAATCAGGAATTCAATATACCGGCGGCTCTTTTTCTGCTTTATCGCAAGTTCCCTTCTTACTGCTTCGGCTCGTGTAGCAAAAGTTTCGCTGTAAACTACCTGCCAGTCGGAAGCTTTTTTGTCGCTTTACTTCCAGAGTTATTGTGACGAAACAACCTGGCCTCAATATTTTCGGCAGAACCGAACACTTTCAAAAGCCGGGGCTATCTTAAATGGACGCTACATAGTTACACCGGATTCAACATAGTTATACAATATGATGCCCTCCTTTATCGGGCTTTATTTAGTCTTGCAAAACATCTTTTTATTAACCGAATTTTCACTTTAAAAATGACAACGATGAAAAAAGACTTAATTATCCTGGCACTCACCTCTTTAATTCTGAACGTTTCCTGCAAAAAGATAAATGAAACGCAGAATCCCTCTAAAACAACTCAAACAAATCGGACAATGGCTTTAGAACTTGAAGATGATGCCGCCAACCCTAACAATCCGTATGATGAAATAGGGCGAATACACAACAATGGATTGCTATATGTACAGAAGACAAACGGGATCAATAATCACAATGTAGGCGATATTTACGCGGCAGCTGTCGAATATGCAACAGCAAATGGCCTCTCAATACCTACAGAAGACGATTTTAACAAAAACGTCACCAAGATTTCAGCAGGCGTAGACCAATACATTAGCAACCTTTCAATCTCGGGTACTGCCAAAAATCATATCAGCGTCATTCTGAATACTCTTTCAGACGATGATGATTCATATGCGATCAGAAAAAGTAAAGTAACCGAAGTGGAGACAGCTGTATCAGCCTCCGCATTGACAGCAACTGAAAAAGAAATGGTTTTAAAAGTTGCTTCCACTGCTCGTTATTCTGCAGTTTATTGGATTAATATAGACACCGGATTTGATCCTGTAAATGACACGGATCCACAACCTTACCGAATTCGTCTTGCTACCGACCAGGAAGTAAGGGCAGCATGGAGGGCAATTTATGATGCTGCGGGGGCAATTTTTGGAAATGTAATTCAAAGCATTGGCCTCAGTGCATTCGCATAATTGTTCTTATAAATGAGGGCGAATAACATACCCTCATTTTGTCGTTCTATTCGCACTCCCTATGCGGTGTATTATTCCGCTATAACAAAGTTTAGAGTGAGTCTACCCAAAGAAATCAAAGCAACAACGGGAAGAAATTGAACCCGTTGTACAGGTTATCAAACCTTAAACGGTATTCATTTATCTTTTCTTTTTAAACCGCTTTATTTGGAGGTCAGGCAATATGTATGGGGCCTACCTATTGCTTGAAAAAACAAAGCCATATTTTTGAGTTATGCGATCAGTTTTTGTTCGTAAATTGGGACTAAAAGTACCGGACAAAATATTCGTCAAAGCATTATCTCTATGGTGAATAAACCTATCATAGCTGTTTACTTTGTATTACTAATATTGGGCTGCAGCAGCCCGGGGCCAAAGGTAAAAAGCCAGGCACTTAGTAAAACAAATGATGCTGCCGTCAAGCCGCGGACAAACAATTTTGAAATCATAGATGAAATTAAAACGGAAATAGGTAGCAAAGTACTACTACGTGAGTATGCCGTCTATAAGGATTCTGCTTACACGCTGGCTGCGTTAGAAAGCGTACTCCGGGAAATCTACAATCTAAACAGGGATAAGCATGCTTTTGAAAACCTTGACCTTACTACGCTGAAGAGCGTGTATGTATTCGCTTCAAAAGACGCTTATGAGCAACATAAATCAAATTGGGTAGCGATGCTGAGCAAGAATCCCAAGTTGAGGGAACCGGATATAATCATTAATGATTTTGATATCGCCGACCGATGTTATATTAGTGAGGAGATTAAAAGGAGATATAAAACGGCGTTGAAAAAATTAATGGCCCACCTGGATATGAGAGCCCTGGGCTTTTGCAGCCTTTCCAGGCTTCTGGGAAATATACAGCTTGAAAATATTTTCATGGCACGGGCCTTGTACCCCGATTATGGAAATGTGCATTTCGCTACGGTAAGGAAGTTGAATGAAAAGGCCTATCGGGGATTGAGAGAAAAATATGAGATCAGCCAGGACATGCTCGATCTGGTAACGTTTATTTCCATGTCATCTTGTGACTAGACTATTTTTAGTTCTAATTGATTACGATCGACTTTTAAATGCAAGTGTCAGAAGCCTAATGGACACTCGCTTTCAATCGGTCGGCATTGAGCAGTGGGCTAAGCCAGCCAACTTTGACAATATAAGGCAACGGTATGAGCAATAGGTTATCACCCAAACACACTAAAAATTAGACAAATGGCCGTTACAATCCTGCTTACCTCTATTATCACTTGTCCGGAATGCGGCTTTTCGAAAGAAGAAGAAATGTCCATCGACTCCTGCCGGTACTTTTACGACTGCGAATCGTGCAAGACGATCTTGAAGCCATTCACAGGGGATTGTTGTGTATTTTGTAGTTATGGTACGGTCAAATGCCCGCCCATCCAACAGGGCACCTCATGTTGCGGATAACTGCAAACACCAGAAAGCAAAACAGGATTAAGGGAAATACTAAAAAAACGTACTGGCGACTGCGATGACTCAAAACCGCCAAATAAGTCGTTAGCAATTGAACGCAAACCAGCAAATATGATTTCTTAATTTTTGATCTTCAATGACAAGTTCCCGGATACTACCCGGTAATTGATCGCGCTGCCATTGGCATTCCCTCCATCCGATATTATCTTTTTCCTTTTCACTGACAGATGCTTTGACCGCTTTTATCGCGTATGCGGCCGCTCCAAGATCGTGAGCTGCCACATGCGCTGTGACTGCCGCCTGCCCGGCAGCATAAGCTGCGTTGCGTGCGGCGCCTTTTAAATCTCTTGCTGCAGACATGGCACGCCCCCCGGCTGCGCGGCACGCCATCATTTTAATTTCACCCCGCACCCATGCGCGAGTATGTTCTATAGCCTGGCGCGGCCGATGATCCCGGGGCCGTTCTGTCTCAAAAAAATGCAAAACGTGTTCGGCGCAATTAGCAGCCCACAGTGCAAGTAAATGATGGTCTGCATCGGTCAAAGTGCCGCCCCGCCTTACCGTTATCAATCTTGGGTCTCTGTCTTTGGGTAATATCATCAAGCCGTAGCATTATCGTCGTAAGGGTCATGATATAAAAAAGCAAATTTAACGCTTCAAAAAATACATTTCCTAAATGATACATGTCTAATGGCGTATGTCGGGTTTTACAATTTACGCCATAGTCTTCACGGCGCTTTAGAAAGCGCCTTGCCTAATTTTATGCCATCATTGATTCGACATCGCTACCTTTTCCCCCTTAGGAATAGCAGTAGAAAGCCCCCGGTCGCAACCAACGACCGGGACGGGGGCTTGCAGCGGATAGCGCAGCCCGGAGAGAACGGCCAAGCCCGGATATACAGGAATGTTTTAAAGGAGGAGAACAGAATTATTAAATGTGCCGTGTCAAATAAACCGGCTAAAAGAATGGCCCGGGACCCGGCGATCCTGATCCCCGAATGGCCCGGAGGCCGCATGGTCGTCAAAAATATCCCGGAATTCATCAGGCTGGAATTGAATATACTGGCTACCTTTAACTCCTGCCATCTCTTCAATCTGCCGTTAAAACGCCTTCAACAGATCGAAAGGGCCATCCAGAACCAGGCAATTTCACTGCTAAAAAGATAAGTATTATCCAGGCTGTTTAGTCAAACATTCCATTGAATCGTGCCCCTATTTAAAACGACTAAATACGACCAGGACTAATCCTAAGCAGGCTTTTTGCCATAAAGAAGAAGGCGTTTGAAGGCATATATAGCCGGAAGCTTTGGAAAGCGTATAGCTATCCTTTCCTTAAAGGTTGCTGTGAAAAGCGGTTTATGCTCGTCTTCGAGCCGCTCCATATAAGGGACCAGGGCCGAACCCGAGATAAAATCATAAAGTGTGTCATGACTATCGGCTATAATGGGGTATACTTTCTGCATGATGTTGATATCTGTTAATCCACCGTCGAAAAAAAGCTGTGCATAAGTATCCATGTCAAGTACCGGTGATTCCCTTCTCCAGCCATTGAGCATCGACCGGAAGGGCTCTTCGCCGACCAGATCGAGCAATATCTTGTTGAGCAGGTTTTCTTGCTGCACGGGCATCTGTATCGCTAACTGTCCGCCCGGGTTCAGCATTTTAATTAGTTTAGGAAATAGCTGCCGGTGGTCATCTGACCATTGCAGGGCTGCGTTGCTGAAGATCAGGTCGTAGTTAATTCCGGAGTCTGCAACCTCTTCTGTCGTGGCTTGACTGAAATGCAGGCGGTCGGTCTCATAAGACTTGTGCTCCCGGAGCATTTCGGCCGACGAATCGATTCCAATAAAATTAGCTTCTTTAAATCGTTCTACCAGGATAGAGGTCTGCTCGCCGGTACCACACCCGATATCGATAGCGTTCATTCCAGCCGAAGGTTCTATCAGGTCAGCGAGGTCAAAGAACGGGCGATAGCGTATGCCCTTAAATTTATTGTAGGTTTCCGGATTCCATGGCATAATTTGTCCTTTTTGTTATTGTCAGACTTTTTCTTTCCCTGCAAAGTAAAACAGCCTGCTCAGCAAAGCCGATATCAAATCCGCTTTTACTTTTGCGAAAGGAATGTACGATTTTTTTTATAAAGAAGCCGTCCTGCCCCGATCCGCCTTCATGCACATGACCGCCTTCGATAAAGCCGGCTTGATGGAAAGACCGTACTTGGTTGGCCGGCCTCTTTCGCCATTTTGCATGTATATAGTAACCTAGTGGTTAATGGGAATATACCTTACCGACGAGGGGTCAATTTGCTGTGGCTTATCCAATAATTACTGCCAAATAAATGCAGTTTTGTTTTGCCAGATTTCAATAGCTCGTCTTATCTCAACGTGTCTCTTTTGATATCTTAAATACTATGGTTTATCCTTGGCGTCATGCTTTTCATTATCTTAGTCGGTTAAATAAATAAGTTCAGATGAAAGATGAATTACCGGATTGGTATGCGGGGCTGAAGAAAAAATATCCTGTGGTGACGACCAAGGAATGGGAGTTGCTTGATCAGATCGTTACCATCAAAAGAATAAAAAAGGGCGATTCGTTTTTAAGGATTGGGAGAATAGCGCGCTTTTCTGCATTCGTAATTTCCGGAATGTTCAAGTATACGATACATGACGAAGAGGGAAACGAGAAGATCATCAAGTTCGGTTTTCCGAATGACCTGCTTGCAAACTGTGAAAGCTACAATAAAAAAGCGCCGTCCGCTGTAAGTATCGTTGCGCTGGAGGATGCCGTGGTTTTCAAGTTAAGCATGAAAAGATTACAGCCCTATTATGACCGGCACCCCAATCTTTTGCAGGTAAATCTGCAGTTGTACCAGGAATTAATAGAACAACAATCGGAACATCAATATATATTGTCTTTAAAAACACCGGTAAGCCGTTATCGATATTTGCTGGAGCGTCGTCCGTTTATTATTCAAAAAATATCACTTACAAATATAGCGCGCTATTTGTATATCAGCCGCGAGGCTTTAAGCCGCGCCCGGCTAGTTCTTTTAAAACAGCCTGGCAACTTTTGTGACTGAGATCACGGCCTGCATTGCCGTGTTCGTATAGCTTTGTTTGAAAAAAAATGAAGCGAAATGTAATTTTACTCCATGGTCTTTTTGGAGGACTGAGCAATTGGAAAGATGTGGTTGTATATTTTGAAGACAAGTTTAATTTCTATATTCCAGAGCTCCCGATTTATAAAAAACATGATACAGATAGCCTGGGATATCTCCTTGATTTTTTGGAAACGACAATTGCCGACGCCGGGCTTAAAAATGTAATACTTGTCGGCAATTCTCTCGGCGGACACCTTGCCATACTTTACACCCATAAACATCCGGGGAATGTTTCCAAATTAGTATTAACCGGCAGTTCCGGGCTTTACGAAAACACACAGGTGGGGAGCTATGTGAAACGGGGAAACTATACGTATATAAAGGAAAGGGTTGCCGCGACATTTTATGATCCTGCCATAGCGACAAATGAACTTGTAGAAGAAGTGCTGCGGATAACTACCAATCCATTCAAATGTTTGTGCTCCATTAAAATTGCAAAATCTGCACAACGGGGTAATGTGCTCAGGCAGCTTCCCGGGATTTTAACCCCCGTGCTATTAATTTGGGGTGAAAATGATCAAATCACCCCTCCGGCCGTGGCGCTCGAATTCAGGGATCATTTACCCAATGCCAGGCTTGTTCTACTGCAAGAATGTGGACACGCGCCAATGATGGAACGACCTGATGATTTTAATCTTGCCTTAGCTGAATTTCTAGAATAATCTGAGTTTGGAAACCAATTGGAGGCAAAAGTAAAGAACTAAGCTTTTTAGATAATTACCGGCTCCTTAACCCGAGTGGGTTTCTGGCGTTTAACTTGTGGGTAAAATAATGTGCTGATCAACAAATGGCGATGAGCTGTCCTTGGGCATACTTGTGTTTTCTTGCCCCGTTTTTACACTGCACATTTTCTGCAGTAACGTTCCTGAACTTTAAGACTCACATTCAAAAGCAATAACAGAATGAAAAAGAAAACATTAGGCTTGAAGCTGGCATTGAAGAAACGCACCATTGTTGAATTGGGCGCCAATAATAGCGTGCAGATTTTAGGAGGAGCTACAATGGTTGCCTGCGTAAGTGTCCAGGCCGAAGAAACTTGCCTTTGCGTGCAAACAGAAACTTGTCCGCCAACAGGTTTGTTTTGCCCATCTGGACCGGTACAATGCCCCCCAACACCAACTTTGGGCTGTCCGACGGCGATGACCAACTGTTCTGTTCAACTTTGCCCAGGCGGCTAAGTCAGATGAAACAAATATTGATTTTAAGGCCATTCTACAGTGGCCTTTTATTGTGCTTTGTGTTACCAAACACCTTTTACACAAAACCCAGGATGGGGAATGAAACCAAGCTATTTAAAAATGAACCAGACTTAAAACGGCCATCATTTATTGATTTACTTAAACCGCTTAAAACTGTATTAAATTCGTTCTGGAGGTCATCGAGAGGTCATCGAAAAAAAAAGGCACTTACGGTTTTTCGTAAGTGCCTGATTATCAAGTGGAGGATAACGGTTCGAACCGATGACCTCTTACATGCTATACGCATTTTTACCAATTTCAAACAGTTTCAAATAGCATATTGCGGCACCACAAGTAGCTACAAGTTAACACCTTAATAAAATTATATTTTGATTTGATTTTGCTATCTAAAACTCATTAATACTACTTTTGGAGGGTACTGGAATAAAGCTGGGATCATCAATGCGGTAGCTACGGTCCTTTGTATAAGATCATTGCTATTTACAAATTTGAAAGTAGCGCCTTCGTAATTGAAGAAACTGTGACTTACAGTCGATTAATTTCGACCGTTTTGATCGCCCCGGTTTTTACGTCTTTTAATTCCATAGTTATCTTTTTTTCAGTAGCACCGAATTGCTTATCCTCTCCGAGCATTAAGTTACAAAAGCTCATGTTGCGATAATCATCGTCTCCAACCTTCAGCACTTCATCACCCAGGTTAATCCTGTCCGCCAATGCTTTATCCCAAATGAGGCCAACGACTAATTTCTCGTCTTTCAATATAACTTCTACGTTCCATTCCCTTTCAGAAAGCTTCGAAGTATTTATATTTTCATACGGCTCAAAATAGAAGCGCCTGTTCCGGTAGTCCAGCGTGGCTTTTCCATACTCAAGTAGCCTGGCGCCGATAAGGGATTCATCGCCACTCGTTGTCATCACGAATACATTATTAAATCTGAAATCGTTTACAACGAATTCAGGAATACTCAATGCAAACTGTTGCTGATGTTCCACGAAGCCGTATACTGACCAGTCAAAGCTTCCTTTTCCTGCTGCGATGCTATCCATTACATTTGGGCGTCCCTGAAGCCATTTGTACATTCCTTTGGACATCCGGAAAAAGCCGTCAGCACCGCAATCAAACAATACGGGCCCGCCTGCTTTTTCTTTCCCTTTCTTTAATATTACCTCAATATATGGGCTACTTTGTACCGGCGATAATTTCATGTCCTGATAAGGCGTCCTTTTCAGGCTAAGGTTCTTGGAGTTATCGGTGATAATAATCTGGCTATTCTTATCATCAAACTGTACAATAGAATTTCTGAGCATATTACTTCCTATAATTCCTGAAATACCAAAACAGTCTAACATCTTGGTAGAGGCTTCCGGTAATATCGCTCCCATAGTATTGATAAAGCCAAGGCCTCCTATTTCCAATTTGGGGATGGAGATGACGACTGCGCTATCCTCTGCCCCCGATGAGTCGTGAAACTTTCCCATACTGATAGTTTGAGGATTCAATTCTTTGTACAGCTTATTGGAAATAGAAAATGGTGCGCCCGTGTCAAAAAGGAAATGATACGTTTTTCCGTTTATGGAAATATCAACGATCAATTTCTCCTTTATCTTCCTATAAGGGATCTTCTGCAGATAGTGCTTTTGCTCGATGTCGCCCCCGTTTAGCGTAAGTTGGCTCTGTGCAAACATCGTCGCGGAAAATAGGACCAGGAAAAGAAGATAAAATAGCTTGTTCATTTGTAATGTTTTGGGATGAGGTATGGTTCCTTAATGCCTATTTACCTCAACGCAGCTGTTCCGGAAGTCGTGAAAATACAGGCCAGGTTTAGATAAGCAGGAATTATCCGGAACGGAGACGCTGTTTCATTGAGTATGGTTGGAATAAACTGAGAAAAAGTTGCTCCTTCAAGACTGTTTTGGGCAAAATCAATGAAAACCATGAGGAGCGATTCAATGATTTAGAAGAGATTACAAGTTGCTCATTTGCTTCAACATGAATACCGCCACCTCATTACGCAGCAAGACATTGTAAAAGGTGGAGACCCTCCGGAAACCTTAAGTGGGCCTTGTGCTCCGACTCGAGCTGCTTCCTGTCGCGCAACTCAGTGTCAGGTTACTCAATGCGTGCAATGTAATCTACAAACTAAAGACCCGGCAAGCCACCGATAAAAGGTGGCTTTTTTTGTGGTCCTTTGATGTCCCGCCTAGCGGCAGACTATACAATTATGACCACCGCGAGGGCAGTCGGACTTGCCGAATTACAGAGCGTGAGAGAATGGGGTAAGCAGGCAGGGTGCGGCGAAGTAAAAGGATCGACGTCCAGGCTGCTGAGCAAGTTAGATTTTTATCGTCTGTTCAACTCCATCATAAACTCTTGCTCAGAAATAGTCGCTTTACATTGACTTTTTTTTCATGAAATAGTGTTTGGGTGAACAGTAAAATTATTGCCCGATACCGCATGATTTTTGCAATACGAACACGATGCTGGTTATTGATAATGCAACCTGCAAAGTCAGTTCTTCTTTTTTTGCTCAATCCTGATACCACTTACAAACTCTTTTTCTCGCATTTGCGAACGTCCGACGTTTGTTATCTGTAAGGATAAGGAGTTGCTTTTTTATAATGGATACAAGTACCCCTTGACGGAATTATTGTCCGTCTATAATTTTCATCTTTTAGGTCAATCACCCTCTGATTTTTCGAGATTAAGACTATCGATAAAGGTCAATAAAGGCACTAAGGGTTCGATTGTAGCCCTGTTCAGCCCATAAGCTGAAACGGGGGATCAAAAGCTACTGGAAAAGAAATCCCAAAGTACGCCCCCCATATCATCAGAACCGAATTCAAACCCTAAATGTGATTATTATCCATAGCTACTCTTACTGACTGGCAGGGGCAAAAGATTCATTTATAAATTTAAAATAGTACATCGTGTAAACCTGAGTATAATCTATTTTAAACAATCTGTAGTTACTTTTGGAGGGTACTGGGAGAATATTGAAAAAAAATAGGCACTTACATTAGTCGTAAGTGCCTGATTTTCAAGTGGAGGATAACGGAGTCGAACCGATGACCTCTTGCATGCCATGCAAGCGCTCTAGCCAGCTGAGCTAATCCCCCATTATGTGTTTAAAAGAACTTCTTTCTGGCAGGCACACCTTTCAGAAAGGAGTGCAAATGTACTTGATTTTGATCTTATTTTCCAAATGTTTCGGTAATTTTATTCTACAAATTTTCCCGACCCAATGTGGAAACAGCTGCTCACTTATTTTTATCTTCGGAAGAGGGATCCTAACGATCCTGTGAACATCAATATCAAGTTCATGCATGGTATGAACCGGATCTCGATATTCCTGTTCCTTATTGCCATTATCGTCATGATCTACCGGCTTATAAGGGGTTAAGCGCCCTGGTACAGCAAGGCATTGAACTTGGCGGTCATCTCGCGCAGCAACGCGCTGTCACCGCTGCTATTGCCGATACCGACCATTTTACGGCTGAATTCTTCCAGCAAGCCTATCCCACGATGCACATGCACCAGCGAGAACCGTTGCGATGCCTTACGGTGGTGGCTCCAGATGCCCATTTTACGGTCATTTTGAAAATCTGCCTTGCCATAGTAGCACAGATATACCTTGCTCAGGTATCCGTAAAAGGTACCGATGACCAGTGCCATAGGCGCCGACTTGGGATTGGCGGTAAAATAGCTGAGCATACGGGCCAGCTTGTTGTTGTCGCCACGGAACAACACATCGGGCAGGTCAAAAACATTGTACTCGCGGCTAACGCCTACATACTTCTCTATATGTTCTGCCGTGAGCTGGTGTAGTCCTGTTTCATTAATTCTTATTTTTTCCAGCTCATTGGCAATCTTCTGCAGGTCGTTGCCCAGGTACACCGCCAGCATTTCGGCCTCCAGCGGCCCGATCCCGAGCCCCTGGCCCTGGCCAAAGTCCATCACCCAGCCCGGCACCTCTTCTTCTTTCAGCTTTTCCGAGCTGAAGTAAACGCCCTTCCGGGGTATGAGCTTTACCAGTTTGCTGCGGCCGTCCACCTTTTTAAACCGGTGTTCCAGCACCAGTATTGTCGTTGGCGAAGGATTCTCGATATAACCGGCCAGCTCGTTGATATCCCGCATCTGGGAAGCTTCTTTAAGGATCACCACCATTCTTTCGGCAAACATGGGAAAGCGTCGCGCAGCATTGACCACATCCTTCCATTCCGACTCTTTGCCGTACAAGATGATGAGGTTAAAATCCCGCTCTTCCGGCTGTAACACCTGCTCTTCAAAATGATGCAGGAGCTTGTCGATATAGTAAGGCTCTTCACCATCAAGCAGGTAAACCGGCGCATATTGTCCCTGCTGCAGCTGCTGCAGGATTTGGTTATACTCTTTCATGTTCTGTAACAATTACACATACAATGGCTCCGGCCACTCCTCCTGCCAACCCTTAAGCTTCAGGTATACCAGGCTAGCCATATACACCTGCTTCAGGCAATGATCGGCTACACCCTCGGGATCGTTCTGCTCCCAATACATGCGGGCGATGGCCGTCTTATTCATCTCGGGAGCAGCAAGAGGCACGCCCAGCAACCAAGCCATAAGGTCCAGGCCGGTATAGTGCTTGTGATCCCCGAAGCGCCATAGCTCAAGCGTATCCTGGTGCCCTACCTGCCATGGCTTCAGGCCGCCCAGGTCGAGGCATTCAGGAAGCGCGATACCATTGACCAGCATGCGGCGGCAAATGTAAGGAATATCAAACTCCTTAATGTTATGCCCGCAGAAGATGATGTCCTTATTTTGCTGATGAAAATGTTCTATGGTTTGCTTCAGCTCGAGCAATAGCGCATTTTCATCATCGTTCCGTATCGACTTCAGGCGTACTACCCTACGGTCGCTCTGCTGCATGATGTATCCCATGCCGACACAGACGATCTTCCCAAATTCGGCATAGATGCCTGCGCGGGAAGCAAAGGCGACGGCTGGATCATTTTCCTCCTCCTTTAATGACAGGAACTGCATTTTGTGACACCAATGATCCTTCAGCGTGTCGGGCACTAAATTCCAGTCATATGAAAGCGGTACTGTTTCAATATCAATAATTAATGTTTTGTGAAAATAAACTCTTTCAGCTTTCTTATGCGTGATCATAAGCCTATATTTGTTACGAATTTAAAGAGTCTGATCTATAAATTTATTAGCACGGGCAAGAAAGTGCAGAAATCATAAAACCGTTTAGCCTAATGGAAGAAGTGTCGAGTACACCCCAACCGCAGCCTTCCCGCCCAAAACGTAATAATACCTGGATATACGCAGTTATCATCGCTTTATTACTGGGCACTAATGTGTATCTTTTTCTTCAGAGAAATAAGAGCCAGCAAAAGCTGCTGGAGTCTACACAGCAACTTCAGCAGGCCGACACCTCGCTGGCAGCGCTGCAGAGTGAATACAATGCTTCCCTCTCGCGTCTTGACGACCTTACCGGCAAGAACGCCCAGCTGGATAAGCAGTTAAAGGAAAAGGATTCTGAGCTGGGGCGTACCAAAGCGCGTATCCAGGAAATTCTGTCCAAAAACAAAGCCACGCAACAGGAAGTTGCCGAAGCCCGCGCGCTTATTCACAAGCTCAACACCCGGATTGGCGACTATGAGCAACAGATTGCCAGGCTAAAGCAGGAAAATTCGACCCTTACCGTGCAGAGAGATTCGGTAGTTGTATCCAATACTGATCTGCAGCAAAAGGTTAGCCTGGCCAAAGTGCTTCATGCTTCCAATATCCGCATGACCGGGATTAAACTCACCAGGGGCGGACGCAAGGAAAAAGAAACAGAAAAAGCCAGACGCGTCGATCTGCTGCGCATTACTTTCGATATAGATGAGAACAGGATCGCCGAAAGCGGCAATAAAGAATTGAACATCTGTATTACCAATCCCAACGGTGAGCTGCTGAGCAATGCTGCGTTGGGATCAGGTAGCTTTAAAACAGCCGACGGCCAGTCCCGGTACTATTCCGTATCTAAAGCGGTAATGCTGCAAACCGAGCAGCCGGTGAAAGATATTAATGTAGATTGGCAGCAAAGCAGCGAATATGCTAAAGGCGCCTACAACGTTGAGATTTACCATCAGGGATACCTCATCGGCAAAGGATCGGTAAGCCTCAGATAGCTACCCGCCCTTTTTCTTTGTCAAAGGGCAATTCGAGCCAAAACAAGGTGAAGAATAAATAGACAAAAACGGCGTATTGCGTTTCCAGTGCCGGTTCGATCATCATGCCCAGCAGCGATACCAGGAAAGTGGATACCGTAAAAATATTCCGCCTGCGGTCAAACATAGGCGCTACCAGCATAGCAACCAGGACCAATGATAAAGGAATGCCTACCGCAAGTGCCGTACAGATAAACTGGTTGTGGGGCAGAAGCCTCGCCTCAACCGGGATACGCGGGTAATCGCGATGGTATACTTTGTCCATTTCCAGCTTTACATCGCCGGCCCCAACACCCAAAACAGGATATTGAGCGATAAGAGAAGCAGCAATTTTATACGATAGCAGGCGGGGAACAAAAGTTGAGGTAGCGCCAAACTTTGCGGCATCCTTGCTTTCCCATATCTCCTGCTCGCGCGTCACCATATCCACCTGCTTTTTTAAAGAAGGGACAACCAATACAACGGTCGCTCCTATAGCAGCGATCAGTAGCAGGCCGGCTACAGCGATCCATATCTTTTTCCCTTTAAACAGAGATAACGCAAAGACCACTAATAGCAGGTAGAAGCACAGTAGTCCCGACTTTGCTGCCTGTATGTGAATATAAGCCGTGGCCAGTAACGCCCAAAGCACCAGCAGCACCGATATAAGCCGCGATGTAGGACTTTTTTTCTTAATCAGGAAAAACCAGAACACAAACTGGATGCCGAACACCAGCGCCATGGTAAAGCGGATGTAATCGCCCTCCATAGGCGAGGGTAGGTGCAGGTTATCGTCAAGGTAGTGCGAATCGACGATCAGCGGCGCCAGGCTGTATAGCATTCCCATCAGCAATACCATAAGGATGCCTCCCGTTGTGATGCGCCGGAAACGCTCGTCGCCGAACGGCGTGTTCAGCAATGCAAACGGCAGAAAGATAAAGGGTAGCTTGATCTTGATTAGCATCGCCCAATTGACTGTATCGGCACTCCAAAGTCCGGAGACGATATAAGTAAGAAAAAACAGGATACAACAAGTAGCAAACCGGCTTTGCTTCAGCATGACCCATGTCTGCTTCAGCTTGTCGGGTTGGAAGGTGTTCAAAAAAAGGATAAACATTGAAAAAGACAACAATGCCCTTGAAAAAAGCATACCCGTGATCATAGCGATGCAGCTCACCGATAGGATCCATTCCTGCAATTGTGGTGTCCAGTAAGCAGTTATTCCTTTGGGGGAATCAGACATAACATTATCTACTTGGCGCAAACGATTTATTTTTTATTATATTGATCCATAGCAGCAGGAAGAACAGGTAGGTAAAAACACCAAACTGTACTTCCAGCATAGCCTCTACCATTATGCTCACGATAAGAATAAGGCAGGTGAGTCCAAGATACATTCTTCCATTTCCCTTGTAGCCAAAGGGCGCCAGGCTCATACCCACCAGGAAAAGGCTGAGTGGCAACCCTACACATAACGCCGTGAACATATATTGGTTTATTGGTCCATATTGCTGGTCGGGCGATACCTCCGGGTAGTACTCCCGGTACCCGTGTTTCATTTCATCCATGATATCGCCGGCGCCTACGCCCATAATCGGGTGCCTGGCAATGGCCTTTCTACCCAGCTCATAGGTGATCATGCGCCCGGCATCGCTCAGGGTATAATCGTATTTCTTTTCCTTCCGTGACTTATCAATCTCATAAAACACGTAATCAACCTTGGTTTTAAAGGTTGGTACCAGGAAATAGGCCGTCAGTGGTAAGGCCAGTATCCCCAGGATCAATAGAAAAGCCTTGATCTTACTTCTCCCGAAGACCTTAAGCAATGCATATCCCACAAAAGCCAGGTAAAGACAAATGAGCCCCGTTTTAGCCGCCAGTATATGAATATAGACGATAAAAATGGCCATTACCCCAAAAATGACAATCCGCCAGGTTTTTCCCAAGGGACGTTCGTGCTCTTTACCCATTAGCCAGGCCAGTAAGAGCAGGGAAAATACCAGGGTGAGGCTAAAACGGATATGATCATTATAGCGGGTGGTGGGTAATGGGCGGGAAAAATGGTATCCCCGGATATAATAATCGGGATCCAGAGCCAACTGTAGCAAGCTGTTGCCGACAACGGCCAGCTGCATCAGCACCAGGCCGGCAACAAGCCAACGCAGGAAACGGGGCTGCCACAGCGCCACAGAAGAAAAGGCAAAAGGGAGCAGGACAAAGGGAAGCTTATTGATTATGCTGGCCAGCCAGAAGCTGGTATCGTCGCTCCAGAGTCCGGACAGCAGGTAGGTGCCGAAAAATCCGAAACAAAGCAGTGAAAACCGGTCGCGCTTCAATGCCCGCCAGTTGTCCCGGATCACCGCGGGATGCAATGCCGAAACCCACAAGACCAGTATGGCCGACGACAGCAGGGCTCGTGAAAAAAACAGCCCTGCGATCATTGCCAGGCAACAGAACAGGGCGATCCAGTCTTGTATTTCTTTATACCTGCCTACAGACTGGTCGTAGTGATGCTTCATTCCCTTATAACGCAATAATCGGCGGCAAAGTACGTTAAAATCCGGCTGCCATACAAGGCTACGGGAACATAAACATGTACCGTTCTGCCCCGGTACAGAAATGATCTCCGGTAGCCGGCAATAATGCCGGAATAACCTTAATTTTGATGCCTAAATAAATAATCGCTGACTATCTTCTCCTCGCATCGTTGCCTGTCTGCATGCATTCTGCTGTTGTTGCTGGCGCTCCTTAACGGCTGCGCCAATATTGTGCCGCCCGAAGGAGGGAAAAAGGATGAGACGGCGCCCGTATTGCTTTCGGTGGTGCCTTCGGATTCATCGCTAAACATAAGGCCTAAAAAGATCGAGCTGTATTTCAACGAGTACATCGATATCCACGATTTGGATAAAAACCTTGCGCTATCGCCGCTGATGCAGATCACGCCTTCCGTACTTTCCTATGGGAAACGCGTCGAGATCAAAATACTGGATACCCAACTGCTTGCCAATACGACTTACCGGATCAACCTGGGCGACGCACTTACCGACAACCATGAGGCCAATCCTTACCGGGATTTTGTTTACATGTTCAGCACAGGCGCCTATTTTGATTCGCTTGAGCTGCGGGGGCAGGTGGTGGACGCAGCCACGGGTATGGCCGACTCGTCCATGTTGATCACCTTGTACAATACAACCGAAAACGACACCGCTGTAATGGCAAAAAAACCGCTTTACGCCGTACGTGCCGATGCTTCGGGAAGCTTTCTTTTTCGTTCTTTGCCCCTCAAGTCCTTCCGTATCTATGCGATCCAGGATGCCAACAACAACTATATTTATGACCCGGGGGAAGAAAAGATCGGGTTCATAGACCGTGTGGTGGTCCCCTCCCTACAAAAAGATTCTACCGTGGTATTCAATATGTTCCGGGAAAAACGCGATACGGTGAAGACTGAAACCGATACCGCCGCAACTATTGTCCCGCCCCGGCGCCCCGGCAAGGTCGCTTACCTCGTTCAGGTAGATACCAGTAATCCGGCAGAGCGCACCTTTGAGCTGGATAAGGAGCTGTCTGTAGACCTTTACCGGGAGCTGAAAAGCCTGGATTCTGCAAAGATTTACCTTAGCTATGAGAATAATGGCATAGAAGTGGAGGCCGTACAAAAACTGCGGGTAGATTCTGCCGGGATAAAGATCAGCACCCAATGGCAGCCGGACAAAAAGTACACCTTAAGATTGGTGAAGGGCTGGGCCAGGGATACTACAGGCGCGGAGCTCCCTCCCGGAAAATATTTCTTCCGTACCAAGCGGGAAGAAGATTACGGCAAGCTGAAGATCCATGTGGACGGCCGTTATTTTGGCGATAGTATCCTGCTCTATATTTTCAAAGATAACAACGATTCAATCTATCTGAAACCCGTAACTGATTCGATCATCAGCATCAGCCTGCTGCCGCCCGGCAACTACGACATGCGCCTGATCGTCGACGCCAACCGCAACGGCCACTGGGATCCCGGCAATCTTTTGCTGCGGCGGCAACCGGAAAGAGTACTGCCTTATGCTACTACCATCCGGCTTAAAGCAGGCTGGGAAAACGAGATCGACTTCATCCCCGATAGCAATGCAGGGAAAAAACGCCCTCGTGAAGCCGGCAACCGCCCTGGTGCGGCAACACCGCAAAACAGCTCGCCCGACAGATCAAAGCCAAGACAATAGCATTCCGACGGAAAGCACAGCTCAGCTCAGGTACCGGGCCACGATGGGTACTCGCCTGCCGATACCAAACGACTTGGGCGAAACACGGATAATAGGACAGAACTGGTTGCGCTTGTATTCGTTACGGTTCACCATCTGCAGCACTCGGTTTACCAACCCGGCTTCAAAGCCCATACCAATAATCTCCTGGGGTCCCTGGCGCCGTTCGATATACTGGTACAGCACAGCATCCAGCTCGGTATAGTCCGGCAGGCTATCACTATCCTTCTGCCCCGGCCTTAGCTCGGCCGAAGGCGCCTTTTCTATTATATTCAGCGGAATGATCTCTCCATTCCTGTTGATATAACGGGCCAGTGCATACACCTGCATTTTGTACAGATCGCCCAATACGGCCAATCCACCGGCCATATCACCATACAGGGTGCCATACCCGGTAGCCAGCTCGCTTTTATTGGAAGTATTGAGCAGTATATAATTGAATTTGTTGCTCAGCGCCATGGCCAGCAAGCCCCTTATCCGGGACTGGATGTTCTCCTCAGCGATATTGAACGGCAGATCACCAAAAACAGGCTTCAGACACGCCGCTACCGCATCAAAAACCGGGGCGATGGGCAAAATATCGTAACGGTTACCAAGGTTTTCAGACAATTGCCCCGCATCGCTCACCGAATGCCCGGTCGAAAATTGAGAAGGCAGCAGCAGCGCATGCACTTGTCCGGGGCCCAGGGCCTCGCAGGCCAGGGCCAGGGTTACCGCGCTGTCTATCCCCCCGGATGAAGCTACGATGGCCTGCCTGAAGCCCATTTTATCAAAATATTCCCGGATACTGGTCACCAGCGCCTGGTGCACCAGGCCTATATTCAATTCGGGCTGGTAGCGCACAGGATCGAGCACCTGGTCGGGGAGCTCTCCCGCTGCACGGCTTTGCTTCTCTTCAAAAGTACCGTCGCCGTTCCAATGCACGGCAGTCAGCTCTTCGTTGAAGAAAGCCATTTCGCGTATAAGGTTGCCGCCATCATCCATTACCAGCGAGCCGCCATCGAATACGATCTCGGTCTGTGAGCCCACCGTATTACAATAAATGAGCGGAAGCCGGTAGCGTTGCACATTCTTTTTCACCACAGCCAGCCGGTCTTCAGCATGCGTATAGTCAAAGGGCGAGGCGCTGAGGTTGATCATAATATCGGGCTCTTGCTTCATGAGCATATCCATAGGACGCACCCGGTACATGGGATTATCTGCCACATCCCAGATGTCCTCGCAAATGGTTACCGCCAGGCGTTTGCCCATAAAAGGCACTATGTTCCAATCGAAGGAAGGCTCGAAGTAGCGATATTCGTCAAAAATGTCGTAGTTGGGTAGCAGTGTTTTGTGAATGACCTGCTTGATCTCCTTTTCGTACAGGAAGTATACACTATTGAAAAGATCCTTGCCATCGGGGTGGTCGTTACGCGACGGGGCGCCTACCAGCACACCTATGGTGTCGGCCTCAGCAGCAATGCGCCTGATGGCGGCCATACCTTTTTCAATAAAATCTTCGAATTCCAGGAAATCACGGGGCGGATAACCACAAACGGCCAACTCACTGAACACAATAAGTGATCCACCCTTGCTTTTTGCTTCGCGAATGGCTGCGATGATCTTTTCGGTATTGACCTCAAAATCACCAATATGGTAATTCTGCTGGGCAAGAAATATCTTCATAAACGAAAGGCACGGCATTGGATCGCCGGCCAGGCAAAGCTAACAGGAATTTACTGTTTCACAAACTTAGCAAACCCCAGCGCTCCCTGTGCTGCTTGCAGCCTTATACAATAGATACCCGGCCTCAAACCGCTGATATCTATAGCTTTAATATCGGGCTTGGTATAAGCGGCAACGGTGCGGCCATAAAGATCGCTGATTTGTACATTGTTAAATTGCCCTGCGGCGTCGATATGTAATGTTTCCTGTGCAGGATTGGGGTAGAGGCTTACAGAGAATTGTTTGCGGAACAGGTCATCCACTCCTGTGGCTCCGCTACGGTACTGTTTGTTAAAGAATTTCCATATTTCGCTGGCATAGTCAATATCCCCATTGGTATTGGCGCTGGTATACCAGGCGTGGGTACCTTTATTCACTTTAAACAGCTCGACCCTTGATTGGCCGGCTGCGTCGGAATAGCTGTAGTGTTCGGCATACAAGGTGTCGTTATTGCTGTCGGGCCATACTTCGTGCAGGGGCGTTGTGTTGCACCCGTCGAGGGTTACCCATCGGGCAATAAGAGCGTCGACGCTAAGGCCAACGGGGAAAGCAGAGCCTCCAAAAAGCAGGTCGCCGTTCCAGCTCACCACCTCATCCCTTGTGCCATGAAAGTGTGCAATCGGTATCATTTTACCCGGATTGCAGGGCGGCAAGGCCAGTGCATAGGTTCCCATTACTGAGGCTGCTGCAGCAAAATAACCTGCCGCTTCGCAGGCGAGCCGCTGGGTCATAAAACCACCCATAGAAGCGCCGCAGACATATACCCGCGCCGGATCAATCCTGTACGATCCCTGAGTGGTATCCATCATCGCTTTAATAAATCCCACATCGTCGACAGTACCATTTACCGGTACTGCACCCAGTCCCGGAACATTGACCACGATGCCGCTGTTCCAGGCGCCGGCCACAATGCCCAGTGGGCTGTTGAAATCCAGGGCCTGGGGCGAAATCAGGATGATGTTGGCCGTATCGGCGATCTGGGTAATGCCCACATTATCGGCATCATACATAGTACCACCAAGGCCATGCAACACTACAATAAGCGAGGCGGGGCGGCCGGGATCGTAGCCGGGCGGCACATAAGTACGGTATACCCTTACCTGGCCGCCGGATGAAAGGGAATGATTGGTCCAGGCCGCCATCGCAGCACTGAAAGCGCCCAGCAGCAAAATGAGCGAACAGAGTAATTGTTTCATGGATTCTATCGGTTTATTATCGCAATTTACTCTTTTATCTGCATCTGTTTAGTGGCTGGCCCAGTTTTTCAGCAGCTGCATGCCACAAGCGGTCAGAACCGATTCGGGATGGAACTGGATACCAGTCACCGGGAAAACGGGATGATCGAAAGCCATCAGCTCCTGCTCTGTGGAGAAGGCCAGCGGCCGTATGCCTGTATCTTCCCAATCGCGCAGGATCAGGGAATGATAGCGCATAGCTTCAAATCCCACAGGAATGTCGCTAAAAATACCTTCCTGCCGGTGCAGTATCGGTGAGGTCATCCCATGTACCGGCCGTGTGGCTTTTGTAAGCGTAGCCCCCAAAAAAGCGCCTATAGCCTGATGCCCCAGGCAGATGCCCAATAGCGGGGTCTCACGGTAAAAATGCCGGACCACTTCGTTTGTTATACCCGCGTCTTTTGGCCTTCGCGGACCAGGCGAAAGAATGATCCGTTCCGGCGCCAGCCGTTGCAGCTCCGCTAAAGAGATCGCATCGTTACGATAAACCTGCACTTCCTGATGTAGCTGCAGCAAGTAGTGATGCAGGATATAGGTAAAAGAATCGTAATTATCAATGAGCACCCACATGCGCGGGAATAGTTTGGTTTAGCTTATCGAAGAAAAGCGAAAGATCATCAAAAATATGCCGGGCAAAAGGCAGAACGGCCCCGGCCACCGAGCATACAGCCGGGGCAATGGGTGCAATGAACCGATAAGTGACCGAGCCGGTCCGCACCTCATCGGATAGCACACCCATGCGATCCAGCAACCACAGCGCCGAGCTGAATACAAAGCTTACCAGAAAACCATACAAAAGGGCGCCGGTGAGCCTGTTAAGCCATCCCAGAGCTACTGCTTTGAATGATCGCTCCAGCAGCCTTGCCAGCATACGTACCAGGAATACGATCAGAACAAAGACGATCAGGTACGCCAGGAAAGGCGCCCAACGGCCGCCCTGTCCGTCTTTAAACAAATGCGCAGCCACCGTTCCCGATAGCTTCAATGCCCCCAGTGCACCGAGCAATAAGGCCAGCATGGAAAAAAGGGCTATAACAAGACCTCTGCTATAGCCTTTTATCATGAAAAAAACCATGAAGATCAGGAAAATGGCATCAATGATCATAAACCGGCACAAGTGTTTTACCGCCGTCCGTTCAGGAAGCCAATATTTTCTTTACCATTTCCGATATAGCTTTCCCATCTGCCTTTCCGGCCAATTGCTTCGAAGCCGCTCCCATTACCTTGCCCATATCGGCTGGGGAAGAGGCACCGACTGTCGTAACGATTGCTCTCACCTGAGCTTCCAGCTCAGCTTCCGAAAGCTGCTGCGGCAGGAAACGCTCGATAATTGCGATCTCCTCCTCTTCGGTTTTAGCCAGGTCTTCTCTTTGCTGGGCACGGAAGATATCCAGCGAATCTTTTCGCTGCTTTACCAGTTTCTGCAACAGTTTGAGCTCATCGGCCTCAGTCGGCTCACCTTTTGCTCCAGCCGCTGTTTTTTCCACCAATATAGCCGCCTTAATAGCCCGTAATGTACGCAGCGCTGCTTCGTTCTTGTCGCGCATGGCCTGTTTCAGTTGGTCCATGACTTGTGATTCGAGATTCACTTATAGCTCTGTTTTAAAGTTTCGGAAAAATAAAAATAGCCACCCGAAAGGAAGATCGGGTGGCTAAGGAAAACTAAGTTAAATTAAGGATTCTGATCTGCTGTACCGATATTCTTATTGGCAAGCAACTCGCTTCCCGGTATACGCCACAGGAATGATGGTGAGAACTGACCAAAGTTCATGTTGGCAGAGCCCACGATGCTTACGATATGACCTTGCGCAACAGTCCGCACGAGACCGATCTGGTTGGGAGCAAGTTTCACAGCTGCAAAGGTAGCCTGCTGACGCTTGATATCGAAATAGCGGAAACCTTCACCCCAAAGCTCGATACGACGCTGAATCCAGATCTCTTTGATCAGGGTATCGGCAGAACTGGTAGGTGCATTGTAGCTAGGCCTTCTTGATTGAACAAATTCATTGAATACGGCAGCCGCTTCAGCTATTTTGTTCTGCTGAGCCAGTGCTTCCGCTTCTGTCAGTGCCATTTCGCTGGCACGCATCAGCGGGAAATCACCTACGTAACCACCCTTGGTAACTGCTCTGAATTTACGCTGGGAATAAGGTACGTAACCAGCGGCTTCGTCTCCGGTCTTGGTCCACCATACTTTACGGGCGTCACCTGTGGTATCCAGGTACTTGTTGTATAGCTGCCTGTTGATCATTTTCTGCTGGCGTGAGCTGTGCATGCCATTATCCTGATCCATTTGTGCCAGGAAAGAATACCAGGGTGCGCTCTGCTCAGTATTCATAGCAGAACCCCATATCCATTCTGCATTACCTACAGAGTTGAAACCAGCGCCGATATCAGCAGGTGTCATGTAAGTAAAGCCGGCACGCGCTTCTTTAGCATAAGTAGCAGCCTTGTCCCAATCCTGCATTTCGAGTGCCACACGGGCATAAATACCCCTGGCTACGTTACCGTCGATTTCAGATTTGGTGCTGCGGCTCATACCGGAACCATCAAACAGGGCAATTGCTGCTGTAAGATCGTCGGTAATCTGTTTGTATACTACTTCCATCGATGCTCTGGGAGCGGGTGTTTGTGTAGGGGCAGTATACAAAGGCACCGCTGGTGCTTTGGTTACGGGGCCAGGCCATTTGGTACCAGTACCGCTAACGGTTGCCTTATAGGTATGCTGGTACAAACGGCAGAGGTTGAAGTAAGCCCAGGCACGATAAGAAAGCGCTTGCGCTTTTACCATGTCCTTTGCACCCTGATCCGCTACGATACCGTCAATATTGGCCAGAATAAAATTGGCATTATTGACAAATTTGTAGTAGAGCGGCCAGGAATATTCGCCATTCTCGATTGCAGCCCTGGCAGCCACGTAACGCACTTCCTGAACGAACCAGTTCGAACCGAAGGAATTAATTGGCATATCCTCACCCATCAGGTCATAGGTAAGACTCTG
This sequence comes from Taibaiella koreensis, assembly GCF_003545715.1. Lineage (GTDB taxonomy): Bacteria > Bacteroidota > Bacteroidia > Chitinophagales > Chitinophagaceae > Taibaiella > Taibaiella koreensis. The sequence continues at coordinate 297,087 of NZ_QVNU01000003.1, read as the reverse complement.
GGAAAGAAAGCTGAAATTATCCGTTACATCCCCGATCTGATAGATCAGGCGATTCATACCCTGCACAGCTGCCTGTGCACCTTCTATAGATTTGAAAACATCTTCCGTTGCAGCCTGATCAGTAGGCTTTCTCTCCAGGAAGGATTTTTTGCACGCTGTCATGCTGAGCGTAGCCAGCGAGAGCGTCAGTAAAACTATTTTTTTATGTGATTTCATTGTTTGATTTTTTTATTGTTCAGATCAAGCAAAACTTATAATCCCAGCTGCACACCCACCATATAGGTACGGTAGGGGAAATAAGTATAGCTGGACTGGCCAAAAAATGCCTGTTTTACATCGACACCTTTGCGGGCGGCAAACATATGCACGTTGTCTGCGGCAACATAAATACGGGCAGACTCAAAGTGAACGTTTTTCAGCCATTTGGTGGGGAAAGTATAACCAATATTGATATTCTTGATCGCAAGGAAAGAGTTGCTGATCAGGAAGCGGCTTGACAATGCAGCATTGTACTGACCCGCATCGCTGAAGTCGACCCTGGGAACATCGGTGTTGTCACCGGGTTCCTTCCAGGCTTTCAGGATATCGGAATGAAGCGCCTGACCACGGGAATCGATAGTCGTGCTCATCAATGCGGCATAGTTACCATCGTAGAACTTACCACCCAGGCCAAATGACACCAGGAAAGAGGCATCAAATCCCTTATAAGAGAAAGTATTGGTAATAGAACCATCCAGGTCGCGGAACGAAGAGCCAAAAACCTTACGGTTAGCAACCGCCTGTGCCGTCTGGTAATCGTTGGTAATGTTATGAACACCGTCTTGCTCCACTTTATTGCCATTGGCATCTTCAACAATATACCATTGGGGTGCGCCGGTATTGGGATCTACGCCAGCATAATCAGGCATAAACCAGGAGTTTACCGCCAGACCTTTGGTCAGGATAGTACCACCACCGATGAGCGAATCCTGTGCCTGTACTTTGGTGATCTTATTCTTCAGGTGAGTCAGGTTCAGACGAACATTCCAGGTAAAGTCATGTGTACGAACAACATCTACACCCAGAGCCAATTCAACACCAGCATTCTGCATGTTACCTACGTTGTCGTATACACCGGTAGAACCGGTAGAAGGCGCCAGCGGGCGTACATAGAGCAGCGCGTTTGAACCGCGGATGAAGTAGTCAAAAGTAGCAGTGATACGGTGATTCAGGAATTCGGCGTCGAAACCAACGTTAAAGTTGGTCTGGCCTTCCCAGCGCAGATCGTCATTGCCCCAGTTGGCAAACAGCAGACCGGGCGCAGAGGCATTGGGCAATACAGAGTAACGGGACAGAGAAGCGTAGTAGTTCGCACCACCGGCGTTAGACAGGTTCTCGTTACCGGAGATACCGTAGCTACCCCTGATCTTAGCCATATTCAGCCAGGATGTTTGTCCTTTGGCAAACTCCTCTTCAGAAATCAACCAACCAGCACCTACTGACCAGAAAGTACCCCAACGGGACTTAGGACGGAAACGGGAAGAACCATCCCTCCTCAAGCTGCCGCTTAAAAAGTAACGCTGTTTATAGTTATAGTTCAATTGTGACAGATAGCTTTCGATAGCGTGGTTATCGGCCTGTGTACCGGAGCCCACACCTACAGCAGCAGCAGCACCTTCCTGGAAGTCAGGGCTGGGGAAGCCGGAACGTTGTACCCAGCTTTGGTTAATATTGATCAGGTAGGCTTCGTGACCTACAGTCAATTCCAGGTGATGATCTTCGGCGAAGATAGAAAATGAGGGTTTCCAGGTCAACAGCTGGTTGAACGTGTAGTTCATTGTTGTGGCCTGCAAACGGCTTACAAGGCCCTGTGAGCTGGCGTAATCGCCGTACAGGGAGTTATAGTAAGAAGTCTGGTTTTCTGATTGGTAGTTCAGTACAAAATTGGCGCGGGCAGTGAAGTCCTTCAGGAACTTCGCTTCCAGGTAAGTAGAACCAAAGCCGGTCAGCGCCTTGTTGGTAGGATTGTTGTAGAACAAGCTGGCAACAGCGTTGGTCTGGCTACCAAAAGGCCTCAGCTGATCGAGACCGGAGGGATTATTCGGACCATTCTCACCAAAGTCATATTCAGGTGTTCCATCAGGCAGTGAAAGACGGTTGCCATTCCTGTCGTAACGGTATACAGGATAAATAGGGCCCATTGTCCTGGTGAAGAAGAAGGGATTAGAATAAGCGTTGGAGCTGGGATCATCGCCGGGCTGAGGCAGTCCGAGGAAGAATTTCTGGTTGTCATAAGTACCAGCCAGGCTCACACCTGCTTTCAGCCAGGATGTAATCTGGGAATTTACCGTAAGGCGGGTAGTAAAACGCTCATAAGAGGAGTTCTTTACAATACCCTGGTCATTGGTATAGCCCAGAGAGAAGTAATAGTCGCTCTTTTTATCGCCGTTCGATACGCCCAGGGAGTAGTTCTGACGGATACCGGTACGCATCAGCTCTTTCTGCCAGTCGTCGGTATAAGCGAGAGAAGCATTGGGGTTAACAGTAGCATGCTGACGATCGTCGATAACCATCAGGTCCTTGTTAGCGATCTTATAGGCATTATAATTACCCAGGAAGTCGATCAGGCCTTCAGAAGAGGGGGAGTTACCATTGGCGTTCTCCATGTTCTTGTAACCTTCCCATACAGTCTCGTAGTAATCTTTTGTACCCAGACGGCTGTATTCGGGAATATAGCGGTTGAGTATACCAACAGACGCATCCAGGGAGATACGGGGCTTTCCGTTATTAGAAGTACCTTTTTTGGTCGTGATCAGGATTACGCCGTTGGCACCACGCGCACCGTAGATGGACGTGGCCGTCGCATCTTTCAGTACCGTCATGTTCTCAACGTCGTTAGGGTTGATCGATACCAGTGATCCGCTATAAGGAGCGCCATCCAGTACGATCAATGGTGCACTACTCGCACTCAGCGATCCCTGGCCACGCACCTGGATATCAGGAGAAGAACCAGGCTGGCCACCACCGCTGGTAACCTCAACACCAGGCATAGCGCCATCAAGCGCTTTAGCGATGCTGGTTACCGGCCTTTTGGCAATTTCCGCAGCACCCATAGAGGCAACAGAACCGGTGTAGGATTTTTTGTCCACCTTGTGTCCGTAAACCTCCACTTCTCCAACATTCTGAGAAGCGTCTTCCATCTTTACAACAATGGGAGCATTTACATCTGTAATTTTATACTCCCGGTCTTCAGCACCTACAGCTTTGATGATCAAAGTATTAGATCCTTCGGGCAAATCCAGTTGGAAATTACCGTCTGCATCGGTTACCGTTCCAACCTGCGTACCTTTTACCGTAACGGTGGAGCCAGGAGAGGCGTCACCACTGTTATCCAACACTCTTCCCTTCACAGTACGACTTTGAGCCAGTGCAACTTGTACACCCAGCCCTACAAATAAGGCAAGTAATAGTAGCCTTTTTCTCATATTATTTTGTATTATTTGTTAACGAAAATATTTACAACGAAACTCATTTATAACGCGCAATGATATCAATAGCCCGCAACAAGAAGGGCTCCTGCTTATCAGACACTTGTCGGCAGCGTTTGAACTATTCGCAGCTCAACTTTTTGTTGCGGGCTTAGAATTGCTTATCGGTTCAATACGATCTTTTTAGAGATGCTGGCATCACCGGTAGCGATGTTTACCAGGTAAGTGCCGTTGGCATAACCGCTCATATCCAGTGCAAATTCGTTGGAAGCTACATTCTTGATAGCGTAGGTTCCCATTTTGGCGCCCAGGATATTGAATACAGTAATATTCAGGTCAGTCAGCTTGGCAAAGTTTGCTTTTACTTTTACAAAACCGGAAGTAGAAGGATTAGGATAAAGGCTGATGGAGCTGTTCAACAGGTTTTCCATTTCTTTGATACCTACAGGGCTAAAATCAGAGCAATCAGACTTTGTAGCATCAAGTATCATAGTGGAACCACCATTGAGCGGATCCAGCCATCCTTTCAACTGACTTTGGGGGCCGGCATAAGCAGCGAATGCTGTTTGGTCGTAGGTATTCTCCCAGGCATAAGAAATTTTGGAGTACTGAGAATTGAAGCCCAGAGGAGCACACTCGCCGGTACCTTTAGGTCCGCCGGAAAGGTCGCCGATCAGGCGGCCGTTCTTGTCGAACAATCCGCTTCCTGATGATCCCTGCTCTGTACCACCTGCACTGGCAGTAATATTCCAGTGGGTAGCGGGTACCGAAGTTTGGTTAAACTGTCCGCCGGCCAGTACGCCATCGGCAGTTACCAGCTTTTTAAAGTCGCCGGCAGGGTGGTGGAAGCCGATAAAGAAATCCATATCGGGGTCATTGGCCAGGGTGGTATTGCGGTTCCAGCCGGCAAGGTACACATCATAGCTGGCAGGAACAGACTGTGTCAGTTCGAGCAGCAAAAAGTCAGCTACCAGGGAGTTAGCGGGGATCGCAAAAGAAGGGTTGTTGGAACGAGCCCTGAAAGCAGAACCCACCAAGGTATGCTTCAGCGGATCGTTAGCTACAGTACCGTTGCAGTCTACTGACTGATCGTGCGTATCAAAACGCCACTGGGAGAAGTTGGCATCGTCCCTGTGGGTGGGGCTATCACAGTGTGTTGCAGTCAGCACCAGCGGCTTACAAGTACCGTTTTGCACATTACCGGTATTGTTCAGCATTGTTCCGGAACAAAAACCGTTACCATCCGCACCCACTATCGTGATTCTTACAGTGGCTTTATTTTGTTTCTCATAGCCATTTCCCTGGCTACAGTTAGCATTGATGTTACAGGGAGAAGAACCGGCAGTGGGGCGGGCAATAGGCGTGTTACCATCGGTTCCCCAACGGGCCAGCTCGTCAACACCACGGTAGTAAGCAGTGATCTTGTCAATGTGCAGATTAATAGCGGAAACAGGAACATTGGCATTGACATTCAGTTCCAGGTAGGCCGTGCTGCCTTGTACAGGCTCATTGGTAAAGTTGCCAAAGCTGTTATTATTACCATTGGTGTAAGCACCCAGTATCTGCCTGCGGTTCTCGTTGGTCAGGTAAAGACGTACACCTTCGGGCAGGCTGAATTTATCATAATAGAAATCCAGTGCCAGTGCGTTGTCCACATGTACTGCCGTACGCCATACTTTGCTACCATCATCCATATAGGACCAGGTACCACTGTTCAGGTCGATATTTGTATTTACCAGAGCAGAAACACGGTAGGGTTTAGCCACACCAGACAGGGCGTCTTGCTGGTCCTGCGCTTTATATTTTTCGTAATTGGGGGTAGGAAGGTTAATTTTTGCCACCTCGCTCACCATCGCTCCATTCTTGGAATTAACGCTCCACGGAATACCACCTTCACTCATCTGAGCATTTACCGCTCCTCCGATTGCACAGGCAAGAACTCCGGTTAGATAAATCTTCTTCATACTTTTTGTTTTTAAGCGTGTAAATATAGAGATTAAATGACAAAACCACCTAAGCCCTTTTAGATTTAAATTTGTATAATGTTTTTATTGTTGTTAAACATTATTTAACTAATTCAACTAGTTCCTGTACTCAAAATTAGGTATAATCCTCTAGTCATTTCTTCAAACTCTTAACCATTTGATGACCCTGAAGACACATTAAGGTCATCTGCGCCTAAAAGACACTTCCTGTTTCCAGCTATACTAATTCCCGGTTCCAACTATACTAAATTGACGATATATACGTAACCGAAACTTTTCGTTTTAGTTAAAAAAAACACAAAAATAGTACTTGGTATTGCATAATACTATCCATTGGCTATATCTTTGCATCATAAAGACGAAGCCTGAACAGATGGTTTCTGGACAAAAAGGAACGTTACACTATAATATTAACCGACATGAATACAGAGAACACGAATTCGCAAATGCGCAAAGGTGTACTGGAGTTTTGTATTCTTTCCATCATCAGAAAATCGGAAGTATATCCCTCCGATATTATCGATCGGATGAAAGCAGCAGGGCTATCTATACTCGAAGGCACGCTATACCCGCTCCTGACCCGGCTTAAGAACGCCGAGCTGCTGAGCTACCGCTGGGAAGAAAGCGCATCGGGCCCTCCCCGCAAGTATTTCAGCCTTACCGAAAAAGGGGAAGCCTTTTACCTGGAATTGCAACAAACCTGGCAACAGCTTTCCGATGCCGTTAACCAGCTCACCCGGGATACTTCATCGTAAGCCATTAATCAAATCCATTCTCTACCACTCACAGTCTTAATGCTACAACAATGAATAAGATCATCAATATAAACCTGGCGGGCAGACTCATCCCTATCGACGAATCGGCTTACGACCAGCTCCGCGACTACCTCAACCGGCTTAAAACGTTCTTCTCCCGCGAAGAAGGCGGCGATGAGATCGTAAGGGACATGGAAGACCGCATGGGCGAGCTATTCCAGGATAAGCTGAGCAAAGGCGCTCCCTGTATCATGGCCACCGACATTACCGATATGATCGCCGTAATGGGCAGCCCCGAACAGATTGAAAGCGAAGCCGGCGAGGAAGAAGCCGCAAAGAGCCACCGTAAAGAAGAGCGCCAGAATACAACAAGCCAGACACGCCCGCCCCTCACCCGCAGCCGCCGCGAAAAAATGATCGGCGGTGTATGCGGTGGTCTGGCTGCACATTTCAATATCGATTCCACTATTGTCCGTATGGCCTTCTTCCTGGTCACCCTGGCCTGGGGCGCCGGTGCCATCGTATACATCGTGTTGTGGGCGCTACTCCCGGAGGGCGACGGCAATACGGCTGTTGTGCGGCGGCGGCTGTACCGCAACCCCAAACAGAAAGTCGTAGGCGGTGTATGCTCGGGTATTGCCGCTTATGCCAACATCGACCCCATTGTACCCAGGATCATATTTGCTGCGCCCTTGCTGGGTATCATTTTCTTCAGCATACTGGGTAGCGGCTCATTCTTCCAATCCTTGTTCTCACTCATGGTTGGTGGTCTGCCCACCTTGGTTGTGCTGTATATCATTCTATGGGCCTCCCTTCCCGAGGCCAATACCGTTGCAGAAAAGCTGGAGATGCGCGGCGAAAAAGTGGATGTGCACAACCTTAGCCAGGCCATCAAGGGTGGGGAAACCGAGCGCATCGCCCCACCCCGGCGGTCCGGTCTCGGACAATTTGTTGCCGTGCTGGTAAAGATATTCGTGTTCATGATCCTGGGCACTGTGCTCATTACCCTGGCCGGTATCATCATTGCCGTCCTGGCCGCCTTGTTCGGCCTAGCCACTTCTTCCGTTTTCATTCTGCCTTTCAGCGCCCTCATCACTGAAAGTGCAACCCAGCGCTCCCTGCTATGGATCTGCGTGGCCCTTACCCTGCTCATTCCCTTTATTGCCATCATCCGTTTGCTGGTAAGAATGATCTCCGGCCGTAAAGTAGCCACCAACAAATGGCTGACTGGGACATTCACTGCCCTATTTATTGCGGGTGTGTTTGGCCTGTTCTGGATTGGCACTTCCATTGCTTCCGACTTTAAAGCGACCTATCGCAAGACCTATCCGCTCAGCCTTAACCAACCGGTCAACGATACACTTATCATTCGCCAAAGCATACAGGATGAGAACGGCGAGACCGAGCGGGACGAAGAAGACAATGATCATGAGGGTGTCCGGTTCCGCGACGACAGCACCGTTGCTATCAGCAATATCAGTCTCAGGATCATCACCAGCCCCGATAGCTTCTATCATCTTTCGGTGCAAAAAAGCGCTCGTGGCCGTAATTCACGCCGGGCGCAGGAACTGGCGCTTCCGCTTGAGTTCCACTATCGCCAGGAGGGTAACGTGCTTTATCTTCCCCAGGACTTCAGCCTTCCCAAGGGCGATCCCTTCCGTGCACAGAAGCTGAAAGTGGAGCTCCAGGTCCCTGCCGGCAAGGTATTCCGTGCAGAAGATCTTGTAAGCTCCTATTATACCGACCGGGATTTTGTCGTGCGCCCGGGCCGGTTTCGCTACCGTACAAGAGAATACCATAACTGGGATGAAGATGTTTTTTACAAAATGGGACCCGACGGCGTGATCGACAATCCTTCTGAAAAAGAGGAAGGCGCACAAAGCGCCGATGATACAGATACCAGCGACCAATAGCCGCCGGCAGCTAAAGATGTGGTAGTAGTTTTTACGAGGGGTGTATTCTTGCACCCCTTTTTATTTTCAGGTATATTTGATCCAAAATATACATACTATGATTCGCCCGCCCTTCATCTTATTATGGCTGCTTTGCTGCGCCGGCGGACCTGCCATGGCCCAAACTGCGCCGGCCGGCAAGGCGATCGGCAATGTGCTAGACAGGCAATCTGCGGCCTGGAACAGGGGTGATATTGAGGGCTATATGGAAGGTTATTGGCACAGCGATTCCCTGATGTTCATTGGTAAAAAGGGAATTACTTACGGCTGGCAACAAACGCTGGATAACTACCGGAAAAGCTACCCTGATAAAGAAGCGATGGGGAAGCTCCGGTTCGATATCCTCAGGCTGAAGCCACTTTCGGACCGCTATTGCCAGGTGGTGGGCCGTTGGCACCTGCAGCGCAGCATAGGCGACCTGGAAGGCTATTTTACTTTACTATTCGAAAAGGTAGCCGGGCAGTGGGTCATCGTAAGCGATCACAGCAGCTAAGCCGGGACAGATCATATCCAAAAAAAGCGAGCGGGACCACAAACATGGTCCCGCTCATCTATAATACAGAAAACATTTATACTTGCCTGTTGCTGTCGAAAGCTTCCAGCTCATTGGCCACAGCCGTAAGGAAGCTGGCGCCCAGCGAGCCATCCACGATACGGTGATCGTAGCTGAGCGAGAGATACATCATGTGGCGGATAGCGATCACATCGCCATCGACTGTCTCCAGTACCATAGGGCGCTTCTTAATGCTGCCTACGGCCAGGATCGCCACCTGGGGCTGGTTGATGATGGGCGTGCCCATCAGGCTACCAAAGGTACCCACGTTGGTAAGCGTAAAGGTACCGCCCTGCGTATCGTCTGCTTTGAGCTTATTGTTGCGGGCAGCATTGGCCAGACTGTTCACGTCCTTGGACAGACCCAGCAGGTTCTTCGTTTCGGCGCTTTTGATCACCGGCACGATAAGGTTACCACTGGGTAACGCCGTAGCCATACCGATATTGATATCTTTCTTGATGATGATCTTGTCGCCATCTACGCTGGCATTGATCATCGGGTATTTCTTAATGCAGTTCACCACAGCTTCGATAAAGATGGGAGTAAAGGTGATCTTCTCGCCATACTTGGTTTCGAAAGCTTTCTTATTCTTATCGCGCCATTTTACCAGGTTGGTCACATCGGCTTCGGTAAAGCTGGTGACGTGGGGCGAAGTGGCCTTGCTGCGCACCATATGATCGGCGATCAGCTTGCGCATGCGGTCCATTTCCACGATCTCCACATTGCTGCTATAGCTGGTCGCAGGTTGCGGCGTGTGCGTTACGGCAGTTGTGGTCGCTGCCGCCTGCTGAGGCGCAGGTTGTGGGGCTGCTGCCTGCGGGGTAGGAACAGCTCCGCGGGAAGCGACGTAGGTCAGGATATCTTTTTTAGTCACACGGCCTTCGTTACCGGTACCGGGAATATTTTCCAGCTCGGCCATACCGATACCTTCCTTGGCAGCGATATTGAGTACCAGCGGCGAATAGAAGCGATTGCCGCCGGAAGCGATCGTAGCGGCGGGCTGTGCAGCAGCAGACGCAGCTTGTGGCGTAGTAGCAGGCTGTGCGGCCGGTTGGGGCTGCGGCGCAGGAGCACCATTGCTTGTAGCGGCGGCCGAATCGATGCGGGCAATAACGGTACCTACGGGTACTACGTCATTTTCTTTAAACAGGATCTCGGTAATGGTGCCTGCGGCAGTAGAAGGCACCTCGCTGTCAACCTTGTCGGTAGCGATCTCCAGAATGGTCTCATCCATTTTCACCTGGTCACCGGGCTGCTTGTGCCACTTCAATACCGTGGCTTCCATTATACTTTCACCCATTTTGGGCATTACTAAATCGACGATTGCCATAAACGTATTTTTCAAAAGACGGTGCAAAAGTAATCATTTGCCGCTGTGTGTGCAAACCCAGGCGATAAACTGACAAAAGCTAAACAAAATTTGGTTTATCTACGGATATTTCGTAGAATTGCGAATTATTCGTAGAGCTATGGAAAAATTATCTCCTGCAGAAGAAGAAGTCATGCAAGCCATCTGGCATACCGGCGGCGGGTTTATCCGCGACTTTGTGAGCGCCATGAAAGCTCCGCCTGCTTACACGACTGTGGCATCGACGGTAAAAAACCTGGAGCGGAAAGGTTTTGTGAGAAGCAAGAGAATGGCCAACAGCTATTGGTACCAGCCCGCAATCAGCATTGAAGCGTATCAGCGGAATCATTTTTCCCATATCGCAAAAGACTATTTCTCCAATTCCTATAAGGAAATGGTCAGCTTTTTTGCACAGGAACAAAAGATATCGCCTGAGGAGCTGAAAGAGATCATTGCTATGATCGAGCAGAAAAAATGAATGATTGGATCACTCCTAAACTTACTTTATGTCGGTCCTTTTTGTATTGCTGAAGATCAATATAGTGCTCACTGGCGGCTACCTGCTCTATCGCTATGGCCTCCGCCGGCTCACGTTCTTCCGGCTCAACAGGATATTCCTCCTGGGTATTCTGCTCGCCGCAGCTGTAGCGCCTTTCGTTTCCTTTACATTAGTACGGCCCGTACCGGAAATGTTACAGACCATAAGCCTTTCAACTACGGCCATGCACCTTTCGCCGGCGCCCTCAGTAAGGCAAACGGGCTTTTCCTGGATCTCTGCAACCGCCTGGCTATACGCTGCCGGTTCCGGCGCGGTCGCCGCGATCTTCCTGCTGCAGGCAGTCTCACTCTTTGCCCTTTACCGCCAAAGCAATAAAATGATATACCGGTGTCACAGGATCAGGATAGTACCCGGCAACCGCCATCCGTTCTCCAGCTTTGGAAATATCTTCCTGGACCCAATGCAGCACAGCGAGACCGATCTGACCCTGATCCTGCAGCACGAGCAGGCCCATATACAGCAAGAGCATAGTATCGACATGCTCCTGGGTATGCTCTGCAGGATAGCCTGCTGGTGCAACCCGGTTTCCTGGTTGCTGGATAAAGCGATCCGGAGCAACCTCGAATTCCTGGCCGATGAGGCAGTGCTGCACTCCGGCGCAAAAAAGCAGCTGTACCAGTACAGCCTGCTGCACACGGCCGCCGGGTATACACCCGCCGGGCTGGGTCATCCTTTCAATACGACACATTTAAAATCCAGGATCCATATGATGAACAAACCAAGATCATCCGCCATTGAGTTGTCTAGGTACGGCTTGGCGCTGAGCATTTTCACTGCCCTCCTACTGGCTGTGAGCCTTTCTTTCGGACAACAAAAAAACCAAGTAAAATCAATCTTGCCACAGCAACCAAAGGTTGTAAAAAAAACAGGTCATCCGGCCAAGCCTGTCACTGCAAGTACCAAAAAGCGCCAAAACAGGAACCGCTCCGATCGGCGGAAGTATAAGCAGACGCCTGAAACACAAGCGGGAACAACTTCCTATAGCCAAGCCACCAACAATACTTTTGAGCTAAATGTTGAACTAAACCCTGGGGTCGCCTCGGTAAATCTTAAAACGCCTGCCACAAACGAAAGGCCGTTGCTGGTAGTCGATGGCAAGATCGATAATGTCACAAGTCTGCAAGCCATCCCGACGGACCGTGTTGCATCCATAACCATACTCAAAGATGAGACCGCAACGGCACAATATGGTGAAGCCGGCAGAAATGGCGTCATCCAGGTCACAATGAAACAATAGTCAACCGGCCGGCTTTGTGGCAAGAGGCTGCTCACCCGGGCAGTCTTTTTTGCATATTGCCCCGGGACCGGCGCCGGCGCCAATGGCCTGCCGCTTGTTATCCTTTAATCATCAAATCGTTGTCATTCGTTCGTCGCTGACGATAAAATTGTATTTTCACGCTCTGTTTATGAAAGCTATCATACCGGTGGCCGGAGCCGGCACCAAACTCAGACCGCATACTTATACGCAACCCAAGGCCTTGATGCCCATGGCGGGGAAAACGATCCTGAGCGTGATCGTCGATGCCCTGCTGAACAAAGGCATTGAAGAATATATTTTTATTATCGGCTACCTGGGCGACAAGATACAGGATTATGTACAGCGTACCTACCCGGGTCTCCGCTGCACTTTTGTAACCCAGAACGACCGCAGGGGCACCGGCCATGCTATATGGCTTACCCGCGATGTGGTCAAGGACGATGAGGTGCTGATCGTGTTTGGCGATACTATTTGTGACTTCGACATTGAGACCGTGCTGCAGAGCGAAAGTTCGCAGATCGGCATCCGTAGGGTCGACGATCCCCGCAGCTTTGGCGTGGCAGAAGTAGATGACAACAACCGGGTGCTGAAAGTGGTCGAGAAGCCGCTCATCCCCAAGTCCAATATGGCCATGGTGGGCGTATATAAGATCAGGGAGACCCATGCCCTGTTCAGCGCGCTGGATGCTTATCTCCACAACCGTGCCGATGCCGATGGCGAATATCATCTGACACATGCGCTGCAGCATATGATCGAGCAAGGCATCGTGTTCAAAGCATTTAAAGTCAACAATTGGTTTGACTGCGGGAAAAAAGAGACGCTGCTGGAAACCAATGCCACGCTGCTAAAGACCATGAGCGAGCAGGCAGGCTATACCGTGCCCGAATTTCCCGATACGGTGATCATTCCACCGGTCAATATCGCCAGCGGCTGCACCATAGCCCATTCTATCATCGGGCCTTCCGTATCGATAGGAGAAAATACAACCATCCGGTCCTCTATTATCCGGAACAGCATTATTGGCTCTTTCGCCGAGTTGGACGAGGTGGTGCTGAAATCCTCCATCATTGGTAGCGATGCCTATGTGCACGGCATGAGCCAAAGCCTGAACATAGGCGACAATACGGATATCGACCTGGGATAAGGTTGCCCCCGGTTTTGTTTACCGAAAACTCGTTTTAATTGCTATGACATTCCAGAACAGGATCACTACGCTTTTTAATATTCAGTACCCCATCGTGCAGGCAGGTATGATATGGGCTTCCGGCTGGCGGTTGGCCTCGGCGGTCAGCAATGCCGGCGGATTGGGCCTTATCGGCGCCGGCAGCATGTATCCCGACACATTGCTTGAACATATCCGCAAATGTAAAGCAGCCACAGACAAGCCTTTCGGCGTAAACCTGCCCCTGCTCTACCCCGATATCGACCAACACGTAAAGCACATTATTGAAGAAAAAATACCGATCGTATTTACCTCAGCCGGGAATCCCAAGACCTGGACCCAAATCCTGAAGAACGAGGGGATCACCGTGGTCCACGTAGTTTCCAGCGCCAAATTTGCGCTTAAAAGCCAGGATGCCGGTGTCGACGCTGTTGTCGCCGAAGGCTTCGAGGCCGGCGGGCATAATGGGCGGGAAGAGACCACTACGCTTTGTCTTATCCCGCAGGTACGCCAGGCTATCGATATCCCGCTGATCGCCGCCGGCGGTATTGCTACAGGAAAGGCAATGTTCGCAGTAATGGCTTTGGGCGCAGAAGGAGCGCAGGTCGGGAGCCGTTTTATTTGCAGTCCTGAAGCCTCCTCACACAGCCATTTCAAAGAGGCGATCGTGAATGCCGGCGAAGGAGACACCATGCTCTCTTTGAAGAAGCTTACCCCGGTCCGGCTCATCAAGAACCGGTTCTATCAGCAAGTGAGTGAAGCCGAAGCCCGCGGGGCCGGTAATGAAGAGCTGGTGCAGCTTTTGGGTAGGGCCCGGGCCAAGCTCGGCATGTTTGAGGGCGAGCTGGAAGAAGGTGAGCTGGAGGTCGGGCAGGTGAGCGGACAGATCAACGATATTAAACCTGCTGCCCAGATCGTTCATGACCTTTGGAATGAATTCTGCGCCACAAAAGAGCAGCCATTTTACCAGGCGGCGGCAAAGCCGGTAGCTTAGTTGCAGGTTCGTGTAAATAATATCTTTATTGCTCCCTTGATCAAAGGGAGCTTTTTTTATTGATGATATTTCCACCTTATTCGCAAGCCGAAAAATTCGGGCGTAAATATCTCATGAACATTTTAAATGACCCAAACCACCCCACCGTTCAGACCGCTACGCGTTCCGACCGGCTTGGTCTCCCCTGCCGTGTGAAGCCCCGGCATACCGTTTACCTCCTATCCTCGTGCTGATATTCCACCTGATATCCGAATACCAATCTCCCAAATCCCGCTTGATTCGTTTTAAGATCATCCCTACCTTTGTCTCCACAAAATCTTTTTCCGCAATGACCGGTTCTGATTATCAACATACGGTCGCCGAGCGCCTGATGCGCTATGTGCAGATCGACACCCAAAGTGATCCTTATTCTACAACCCAGCCCTCTACCGAAAAGCAGAAGAACCTCAGCAAGCTGCTGGTAGACGAGCTGAAGGCAATCGGTATCGCCGACGCCGAGCTGGATGAGCACGGCTATGTATATGGCACCATACCGGCTACTACTGATGCCGATGTGCCTGTGCTATGCTTCTGTGCTCACGTAGATACCTCGCCCGACAGCAGTGGCGAACACGTAAAGCCTATCCTGCACCGCAATTACGATGGCAGCGATATCGTGCTGCCTGATGATAACAATGTGGTCGTCTCGACACAAAACCACCCTTACCTGAAAGAAAGGATCGGCGACGATATCATTACGGCATCGGGCCTCACCTTGCTGGGCGCCGACGATAAGGCCGGCGTTGCCGTGATCATGGATGCCGCACAATACCTGATAGAGCACCCGGAGATAAAGCACGGCAGGATCCGTATCCTGTTCACACCGGACGAGGAGATTGGTCGTGGTGTAGATAAAGTGGATATGAAAAAACTTAATGCTGATTTTGGCTATACGCTCGATGGTGGCGAAAGAGGACACCTGGAAGGTGAGAGTTTCTCAGCCGATGGCGTCAACATTACGATACACGGCATCAGCGCACACCCTGGCTATGCCAAAGGTAAGCTGGTAAATGCAACCAAGATCGCCGGCGCATTTCTTGCGGCTTTGCCCCGTGACAGCTGGAGCCCCGAGACCACCAGCGATAAGGAAGGTTTTGTACATCCTGTACATATCGAAGGCGGCGCAGAAAAGACCCGGATCGACTTCATCATCCGCGATCATAACACGGCAAAGCTGGCCGAATATGAAAGCCGCCTGGAAGGCATTCTGAAGGAAACGGTGACCGCATATCCCGGCGCCCGCTACGAGTTTGCCGTGAAGGAGCAATATCGCAATATGCGGGAGATACTGGATCAGCATCCGAAGGTAATGGCCTATGCCGAAGAGGCCTACCGCCGCACAGGCCTTACACCCGAGCGTATCAGCATCCGGGGTGGTACCGACGGATCACGCCTGTCGTTTATGGGCTTGCCCTGCCCCAATATCTTTACCGGTGAAATGGGGATCCACTCCAAACAAGAATACGTGAGTGTTCAGGATATGGAAAAGGCGATGGAAATATGTGTCCACCTGGCACAGATCGTCATAGAATAATGAATTGAAACCTATCTCCTGCCCTCCGGATCCCGATCCGGAGGGCAGACTTCTTTAAGGGCCCTATTGTAAGTTTCTATAATAGATAAGAATCGATTACCCTACCTTTGCGGGGCTAAAAATCAGGTATTTACCTGGCAATTACCAATGGACTACATCAAACGCTTACAGCAGAAAATTGAGCCGTTACAGCAGCAGCTGATCCACCACCCTGTTTACCGGCAGATTGTTTCGCTGGAACACTTACAGCAATTCATGCAATATCATGTGTTTGCCGTATGGGATTTTATGTCGCTGCTGAAAGCCCTGCAGCGTGAGCTTACTTGCGTGGATATTCCCTGGGTGCCCCGGGGCGATGCGGAAACCCGTTACCTGATCAACGAGATCGTTACGGGAGAGGAAAGTGATGCCGATGAACAGGGGCACAGGCACAGTCATTTCGAGCTTTACCTGGAAGCCATGCATCAGGCCGGCGCCGATACCGGGGCTATCAAGGAGTTGCTTCAGCTGCTTGGCGCAGGAAAAGGATTGCAGGAAGCGCTCTCCCAGAGCAGCGCTCCCACGATGGCGGCATTGTTCGTGCAGAACACTTTTGAGACGATCGGTAGTGGAAAACCGCATGTGCAGGCAGCCGTATTTACATTTGGCCGGGAAGATCTCATTCCCCGCATGTTCCTCTCTTTCGTCAACGAGCTGCATGCACAGGCGCCGGAGAAGGTCGGGATTTTCAAATATTATTTAGAGCGCCATATTGAAGTAGATGGCGATCACCACGCGCACCTCGCCCATCGCATGACTGCATCGCTCTGTGGCGCAGACGAGACGAAGTGGGCAGAAGCTACGGCAGCCGTGATCGAAGCCCTGCAGTGCCGCATCCGGCTTTGGGATGCTATTGCAGATACTTTTGCTTCAATCAGCACAGCACAAACTATAACGGTATGATGGAGTTGTTGATCGCCGATATCAGTAAAGAGGTATTACTGAACAAGGCGGAAGAAGAAATTGTCAAGGCATCATTCATTGTAAAAAAATTGCGCAAGCGCCAATACCTGATGCAGTTTGGCGAGGTCTTCCGCCATCTTTTCTTTGTAGAGAAGGGTATGCTCCGCGCTTATCTTAAAGGAGAAAAAGACGTGGAGCATGTGATCCAGTTTGCACCCGAAGGCAGCTGGATCCCCGATAGCTTCCACCAGCTGGAAGACCTGGAAGCCTTGTACAATATCGATGCGCTGGAACACTCGGAGGTTTTGTACATCGACCGGGAGATTTATCAGAAGCTGCTGGCCCAGGTACCTAAGCTCGAAAAGTACTTCCGGGTGGCCATGCAGAAAAGGCTCTACGCGCTGCATATGCGCGTGATCAATTACCTGACCCATTTTGCAGAGGACAAATACAAGATGTTTGTCGATTTCTACCCCGAGATCGTACAGCGGGTACCGCAACACATGATTGCCTCCTATCTGGGCATTAAGCCGGAAACCCTGAGCCGGAACCGGAAAAAAATGGCTACGCGGAAAAAAGAAAAAGAGCCTGTTACCGAAAGTAAAGTCCAAAAAGCTACGCTTCCGGCAGTTCAAGACTAAACTGGCGCAGTACTTTTTCCATCGCAACCCTGATCTCCTCATTGCACAGATTGCCCATCGATCCTTCGTGCGTATGCCGCGACGGATCGAATCCCTGGTAGTCAAAATTACCCTCCTCCACGCTGGCGCCTACGGCCCGATAAGCCTCCCGGAAAGGCAGGCCCTGGTTCACCAGGTCGTTGACGGCTTCTACTGTAAATAAATATCGGTAAGCATTATCGCTCAGAATATCCTCCTTTATCTTTACCTGCGGCAGGGCGAAGCTGAGGATGCGGAAACAGTCCTTAAGCATCTCCAATGCCGGGAACAGGATCTCCTTGGTCAATTGCAGCTCCCTGTGATAGCCCGACGGCAGATTGGTGGTCAGCAATGTCAGCTCATTAGGCACTGATTGCAGCCTGTTTCCTTTTCCTCTTACCAACTCAAATATGTCGGGATTCTTTTTATGCGGCATAATGCTGCTTCCGGTGGTCAATGCTTCCGGGAAGCTGAGAAAACCAAAGTTCTGGTTCATGAATAAACAAACATCCATTGAAAGCCTTGCCAACGTTGCACCCAACGCAGCAATACCTGTAGCCACAAAGCGTTCGGTCTTTCCCCGGCTCATTTGCGCATATACCACATTATAATGCAGACCACCCATTTGCAACAGTTCCGTACTGAGACGCCTGTTAAGCGGGAAGGAAGAGCCATAGCCGGCCCCGCTGCCCAAGGGGTTCTTATCGGTCACCTTATAGGCAGCAGCAAGCAGCTCCAGATCATCTACCAGACTCTCTGCATAGGCGCCGAACCAGAGTCCGAATGAAGAAGGCATGGCTACCTGCAGATGTGTATAACCCGGCATAAGGCAATGGCGATATTGTCCGCTCAATTGTTGCAACTGGCTGAACAAAACTGAGGTCAGCTTGGCAATATCCCTGATCTCTTCTTTCAGGTATAGCTTGATGGCAACGGCCACCTGGTCGTTTCGGCTACGCCCGCTGTGTATTTTTTTCCCGGCCTCGCCGATATCCCGGGTAAGCTGCAGCTCGATCTGTGAATGTACATCTTCCACATCGTCTTCAATGCGGAATAAGCCTGCGGCGATCTGGGCGTTTATATCCTGTAATCCTTTATGGATAAGCTCCGTTTCCTCCCTGGTCAGCAGACCCACATGACAAAGCATTGCCGTATGCGCCAGCGAACCTTGTATGTCTGCAGCGGCCAGCAGCAGATCAAAATCGCGGTCTTTTCCTATGGTAAATTGCTCTACCAGCTTTGCCGTATCGGTATGGTCTTTTTGCCAGAGTTTCATATTAGATGTTAGACGTTAGATGTTAGACGTTAGACGTTAGATATTGTGGGTGGTATTAGGTATTAGGTATTAGGTATTAGGTATTAGGTATTAGGTATTAGGTATTAGGTATTAGGTATTAGGTATTAGGTATTAGGTATTAGGTATTAGGTAGGGAGTACTTGATACTTGATACTTGATACTTGATACTTGATACTTGATACTTGATACTTGATACTTGATACCTGATACCTGATACCTGATACCTGGAATTTAAACCATTGCCCCATAGCCACGGATCAAATCGACATAAGTAACAATGCCATTCCGTATTTCCTCCAGGTAAACATATTCATCTGCTGTATGGCTGCGGGCCGAATCGCCGGGTCCCAACTTCAATGCCGGAAAGGGCATTAGCGCCTTGTCGGATAATGTAGGCGAACCATAAGCCGTTAATCCCAGCTGCCGGCCGGCACAGACCAGCGGATGAGCGGCATCGATGATTGAGCTGCGCAACCGCATACTGCGCGGCAGCAATGTTGCCTGCATACCGTCCTGCAACGTTTGCAGCACTTCTTCATGCGTATACTGTTCATTAAGCCGTATATCGATCGTGAACCGACAACGATCAGGTACCATATTATGCTGTTTATTGGGTGTTTCGATCACGGTTACCTGAGCCGTAACCGGCCCCAGCCATTCCGAATCTCTTTCAAAGCGATACCCCTGTAGCCATGCGATATCCTGCAACGCCTTGTCAATCGCATTTTCACCTTCCCTTCGCGCAGCATGACCCGCAATACCACAAGCCTCAGCATCGACCACCATCAATCCCCGCTCCGCAACGGCCATTTGTAACAGGGTCGGTTCTCCTACAATGGCGCAGGCGATATCGCCCAGGAGCGGCAGTACCGATGCGATACCCCCCTTGCCCGATATCTCTTCCTCCGCTGTAGCAGCAAGGATAAGGTTGCAACCAGGCTCCGTATTGTGCAGGTAAACGAAAGCCTGCAACAAACAAACCAATGCGGCGCCGGCATCGTTGCTACCCAATCCGTACAGCCGGCCATCGGCAAGGTGAGGGTTAAAAGGATCGAAGCTATATCCGGCAGCGGGTTTCACCGTATCATGATGTGAGTTGAGCAGCAGCGTTGGCTTACAGGGATCAAAGCTTTTGCTCCGGGCGATAATATTGTTGCCGGTCCGCTCTACGGCAATGCCTTTTGTTTCCAGCCATTGTTGCAGGCACGCCGCCGTACCCTCCTCTTCCCTGCTGAAGGAAGGGATGCGGATCAGCTGTTGCAATAGCGATATTGCATTGTGAAATAGTTGCTCCATGTGTTTTAATTTCTGATCGCTGTGCCCGACGCTCCTGCCGTCATCGCAACAAGATGGCTCCAATGCCCGATCTGTACCCGGTCTACACCGCCCGATGCTGCGGTAAAAGCATTCTCCAGTTTGGGCAGCATGCCTTCATACACACACCCTTCGGCCACCAGCCGTTGCAATAATGCCTGGTCCAGGTCTTGCAGCACGCTTTGCTCGTCGGATACATCCAGTAAGACACCGTTCTTTTCAAAACAATACAGCAAGCTTACCGCATAATCTTTCTGTAAGGCCAGAGCGATCTCCCGGGCTATGGTATCGGCATTGGTGTTCAGCAATTGTCCCTTGCCATCGTGCGTCACCGGGGCGATCACGAGGCTTAGCCCCTGTTGGAGCAATTGCTCCAGCGCAATACCATTGACCCGCTCCACGTCGCCGGCAAAGCCATAGTCATGTGTCGTCACCTTTCGCTTGCTTGCTTGTAACAGGTTGGCGTCGGCGCCACAAAGACCTAATGCGGCGCAGCCCAGCGCCTGCAATCGCGCTACGATATTTTTATTGATATACCCGCCATAGACCATTGTAATGATCTTCAGGGTCTCCTCATCTGTTACCCGGCGACCGGCGATCATCTGCTGCGGAACGCCCAATCGTTCCGCCAGTTCTGTAGCCAGCTTGCCCCCGCCATGCACCAGTATCTTCGGCCCTTCAAGCTGTGCAAAGGATTGCAGAAAAAGCTGCAGATCCTGCGCTTTATCGATCACATTGCCACCGATCTTAACCACGGTTACCTTCTGTTTGCTCATATGTTGCTCTTATAATGCTTTTAAAATAGAGGCCAGCACAGCCTGGGCGCTCCATACCCGGTTGGCTGCCTGCTCCGTAACGAGGCTCCTGTTGCTATCCAGCAATGCTCCGGAAAGCTCCAGCTCTCTCCGTACAGGGAGGCAATGCATGATCTTCGCCGCCGGAGCATGCTTCAGCCTTTCTTCAGTAAGCATCCAGTCTTCCATTACAGGCAACACCTTACCATAGTCCCTGTAGCTGCTCCAGTTCTTTACATAAACAAAATCGGCATCCTGCAACGCCGCTTCCTGGTCGGTGGTAACGGTAGCGCCTGTTGTAAAAGTCTCATCCAGCTGGTAGCCTTCGGGGCAGGTCACGGTCAGCTTCACCTGGTCCCAGGCATTGGCCCATTGGGAAAAGCTGTTGGCCACACATTGCGGCGTCGCTTTGATATGCGGCGCCCAGGTCAACACCACTTTGGGCTTGCGCCCGACCATGTGCTCCCTGATCGTGATCATATCGGCCAGGGACTGCAGCGGATGCAAGGTAGCGCTCTCCAGGCTGATCACGGGTATACCGGCATAGCGGATAAACTGCTGCAGCACCTGCTCGCTGTAGTCTTTTGTCCTGTCCTGCAATGAAGGGAAAGTACGGATGCAAAGCAAATCGAAATAAGTGCCCAATACCGGCGCTGCATCTTTGACATGCTCTACTGTACTGCCGTTCATCACGGCATCATCGGCAAACTCCAGCGCCCAGCCTTCTGTACCCGCATTGAATACAACCGCTTCCATACCCAGCTGCTGTGCGGCAACCTGTGTGCTGATGCGGGTACGCAGGCTCGGATTGAAGAAAAGAAGGCCGATACGTTTGTCCTTCCCTAATGTCCTATCAGAAAAGGGATTGGCCTTGTAGGCCAAAGCCCGGTCAATCAGGGTATCAATGCCTGGGGCATCCTTTACGGAGATAAATTGCTTCACTTGTTGTTATTGGATTGATTAATGCTCTGATGAAAAGTTATGTTTCCGGCAATGCTTCCCTTAATGCTGTGAGGAACAGGCCAGCCTCTTCCTGGTTAAGGCATAAAGGTGGTAAAAGTCTTACGGCATCAGGCTTTGCCTCACCGGTAAATACCCGCTGCCGGTACAGCAGATCGTGTCGCAGCTTTGCCTGCTTGCCGGGCACATCGAAGCCGATCATCAGACCAGCGCCGCGCACCGCTTCGATGCCCGGCAGAGCAGCCAACTCCTGCATGAGATAGGTACCAGTGTCCGTTGCCCTTTGCATCAGGTTTTCCTTTTCCATTACTTCCAGCACTGCCAGCGCGGCGACGCAAGCCAGGTGATTGCCGCCGAAAGTAGTACCCAGCATACCCATCTTTGCTTTGATATGCGGTGCGATGAGGATGCCGCCTACCGGGAATCCGTTACCCATGCCTTTGGCCATGGTATAAATATCGGCGTCGATACCCGAGTGGTCGTGCGAGAAAAACCTTCCGCTGCGACCGTAGCCACACTGCACGCTGTCGGCGATCAGCAGTGCACCATGAGCATCGCAAAGCCGGCGCAGCAGCTGCAGGAAGGAGGGCTGTGCCACCCTGATGCCACCGACGCCCTGTATACCTTCGATGATAACGGAAGACAGCGTGTCCCCTTTTTCTTTAAAATAGGACTGCAGCGCTTCCTCATCATTAAAGGGTAGGAAATGTATTTTATCCGTAACGTTCACCGGCGCTACCAGTGAGGGGTTATCGGTCGCCGCTACCGCCAGGGAAGTGCGTCCATGAAACGCTTTATCAAACGCCAGGACCTTATCCCTTCCATTATGAAAAGAGGCAAGTTTCAAAGCATTCTCATTGGCTTCGGCCCCTGAGTTACACAGGAACAGACGATAATCGGGACGTCCGCTTAGTTGTCCCAGCTTTTCTGCAAGCGCCTCCTGCAAAGGCATGCGTATGGCATTGCTGTAAAAGCCTATTTGCTGCAGCTGCTCTGTAAGCCGTGACACATAATGTGGATGGGTATGACCTATCGAGACGACCGCGTGACCGCCATACATATCGAGATAGCGATTCCCCTTGTCGTCCCATACAAAAACACCCCTGGCTTTGTCAATCACCACGTCTTGCTGGGGATATACTTCAAATAGTTTCATTGCGCCTTCTTTGGTATTAAAAATAACTTGCTTTTAGCCTGAGCCCCGAATCTTCCGGCAAGCCAAACATCAGGTTCATATTCTGTACGGCCTGCCCCGATGCACCTTTCAGCAGGTTATCGATGGCCGTGTGGATCACTGTTTGCTCCTCAACCTGCTCAATATGAATAAGACATTTGTTTGTGTTGACGGCCTGTTTCATATGGATGGGCCCGCGGCTCAATACGGTGAATGGATGCGTAGCATACCATGTTTCATACAATTCATTCAGCGCATCCAGTGACAGTGTCGTTTGCAGCTGCTGCGACACAAAGATGCCACGTGCAAAGTCGCCCCGCCAGGGTACAAAGTGAATATGCGCGGCCTGGCCTGCTTCCATCTGCTGTTCGCCGATCTCTGCGAGATGCTGATGCTGCAGGCTTTTATACGCTTGTATATTGTTGCTGCGCCAGGCAAAATGGCTGCTTTCAGAGAGCTTTTGCCCCGCGCCGGTAGCGCCGGTAATACCCGTGGCATATACGTCTCCGTCGAAGCCCTGATGGATCAGTGGCAACAAACCCAGCTGTAGCGCGGTGGCAAAACACCCGGGATTGGCAATGCTGTCTGCTGCTGCGATCCGCTTCCGGTTCTGCTCGGGAAGACCATAAACAAATGTCCTGTCGCCTTGAACATTACGGGCCTTCAGCCGGAAATCCTGCGAAAGGTCGATCAGCTTTACATGCTTCGGTAAACCATATTGTTCCAGGAAGGCGACGCTCTCACCATGTCCCAGGCAGAGGAACAGCACATCGATATCAGCATCAAGTCTATCCGAAAAAGTCAACGCTGTCTCTCCCAGGAGATCGCCATGTATTTGGCTCAGCGGCTGTCCTGCCCTGCTGCGGCTATGTGCAAAGACAATATCCGCATCGGGATGCCGTAGAAGGATGCGCAGCAGCTCGCCGCCGGTATAGCCCGCCGCGCCTGCAATACCGATCTTAATCATTATGCACGGTTTGATTGACCTGGTGAAAAATAGCAACCTGGTTGCCAAATATTTTGGTGAAGCCTTTCACATCTTCGCCGCTCCAGCCATTGTTCATTTCCCCGTAACTGCCGAACCGGCTGCTCATCAGGTCATGCGGGCTATCGATACCCAGCAGCGTAAAATGCCTGGGTTCCAGCAGCACCTTCACGGTACCGCTTACCGTTTGCTGGCTGTCTTCAAGGAATTTTTCAATATGCCGCATTACGGGGTCCAGCACTTGTCCTTCGTGCAGCCAGTTGGCGTACCAGGTGCTCAGCTGGTCTTTCCAGTAGATCTGCCATTTGGTCAAGGTATGCTTTTCCAGCAGCTGGTGCGCTTTGATCAGGATCATGGGTGCGGCGGCTTCGAAACCTACCCTGCCTTTGATGCCGATGATAGTATCACCCACATGGATATCGCGACCTATGCCGTAAGGCTGTGCAATGGCCTGAAGCGCCTGGATCAGTTGTGTAGGATGCGCAAATGCAGCGCCTTCCAGCCCCACGGGCTGTCCCTTGCTGAAGGTGATGGTCAGCTCCAGCGGCTGCGATTCGGTAAGCGGCGTAGGCCAGGCTTCTTCGGGCAGGTAAGTATGCGAGGTCAGGGTCTCGGCGCCCCCTACAGAGGTACCCCATAAACCCTTGTTGATGCTGTACTTTGCTTTGGCAAAATCGATATCGATCCCTTGCTCATGCAGGAAAGCAATCTCGGCTTCCCGGCTCAGCTGCTGGTCCCTGATGGGCGTCAATATTTTTATACCGGGCGCCATAGCCTGGAATACACCGTCGAAGCGCACCTGGTCGTTGCCCGCGCCGGTGCTGCCATGTGCGATGTACGTAACGCCGGCAGCCAGGGCCTCCCGGGCAATGCTCATAGCCTGCACCAGGCGCTCGGCGCTCACACTGAGGGGGTAGGTGCCGTTCTTCAGCATATTGCCATAGATCAGGTACCGGATGCAATCGTTATAATAAGCTTCCGTTACATCGATCACCTTATGAGATGCGATGCCCAGCTGCTGTGCTTTCTGCTGCAATGCGGTAAGCTCCTCTTCCGAAAAGCCGCCGGTATTCACGGTTACGGCATGTACCTCCAGCTGCATCACCTTGCTCAGGTATAAGGCGCAATAGGTTGTATCAAGTCCGCCGCTGTATGCCAGGATTACTTTTTCCATTATCGTTGTTTGCTTATTTGTTTAAAGATTTTCTGTAGAAAGACACATAGACTCCGGGGCCTCAGCCGCTATTCCGGCCGGGCCAGCCGCAGCTACCACCGGTGGTTCAAACAGCATTGCGGTGCACAGACAGTTCTTCCGTTCCTTGGATAAAAGGATCGGGTAGTTGATACAGCTTTGACAGCCCTTCCAGAAGGCTTCGTCCTGGGTAAGTTCGGAATAGGTAACCGGCTCGTAGCCCAGGTCCGAATTGATCTTCATTACTGCGAGCCCGGTAGTGAGCCCGAAGATCTTGGCCTGCGGGAACAGTTCCCGGCTCAGTTCAAAGACCCGCTTCTTGATCAGTCGCGCGAGACCATATTTGCGGTAGGGCGGCGCAACAATGAGGCCCGAATTGGCAACGTACTGTCCATGGCTCCAGCTTTCCACATAGCAGAAGCCGGCCCAGAAACCCTGGTCGTCGAAGGCGATCACCGCCTTGCCTTCGTGCATTTTCTCCACGATATAATCGGGGCTGCGCCGGGCTATACCGGTACCGCGGGCCTGGGCCGAAGCGGCCATTTCGTCGCAAATAAGCTGCGCGAAACCATAATGCGTAGCATCAGCTACCATTATCTGAAAATGATGTTCCATTTTCAAAAAGAGATAGAAAGGCAATAGCTATGCCGTAAAGCATACCTGTTCCTGGTAGACAATAAAGTTTGAAGCGGAAAGCTGCCGGAGGATCATCTGCCTGTCGCGAGGTCAGAAGCTATCCGGTATCAACGTCGCACGATGAACGGCGTAACGGTAGGAGAAAAAACTACCCCAGAGGGAGTAGGAAAAAAAACACTATTGGCACACCACCTGGTGTTAGCTACCAATACTATGTTGCTTTTTTTTGTCATTTCAGTTAAGAATGAAATGCCGGCATTAACCGGACTTTGATAATGTTTCAGAATTGAAGATGCAATATTACGAACATATTCTGTTGCATGCCATATTAATTTTTCGATAAGCGCATTAATTAACAGTTCTGTGACCATAGCCTTCTCTGCACCATATCCCCGAAATCTTCTTTTGTATGCTTAACTTTGCAAGCCGCTACCGGGCGTTATGTAAAGAAAATAAGCCCGGTAGATCTTTATCAAAACAATTATTTTTTAAGCAAGACAATGGAAGAACGTTCCCTCAATTTTCTGGAAGAAATTATTGAAGGCCATCTGAGCGAAGGGAAATACACCAGTATTCACACCCGCTTCCCTCCGGAGCCTAACGGTTACCTGCATATCGGACACGCGGCTTCTATCTGCCTCAATTTCGGATTGGCCCTCAAGTACAAGGGCAAGTGCAACCTGCGCTTCGACGACACCAATCCCGTGACCGAGGAGACAGAATACGTGGAAAGTATTATGAACGATGTGCAATGGCTGGGCTTCCAATGGGACGAACTGCGCTATACCTCCGATTATTTTGAGCAGCTGCACGATTTTGCCGTAAAGCTGATCCATAAAGGCCTCGCTTATGTCGACGATTCCAGCTCGGAAGAGATGGCGGCATCCAAAGGCGACCTGAACCGCCCCGGTACCAACAGCCTCTATCGCGACCGAACTATGGAAGAGAACCTGCAGCTGTTCCGCGAGATGCGGGAGGGCAAATATCCTGATGGCGCCAAAGTGCTGCGGGCAAAGATCGACATGGCCCATCCTAACCTGTTGATGCGCGACCCTATTATCTACAGGATCAAGCATGCCCACCATCACCGTACGGGCAACCAGTGGTGCATCTATCCTATGTATGATTTTGCCCACGGGCAGAGCGATAGCATCGAACACATTACG
Organism: Taibaiella koreensis; assembly: GCF_003545715.1. Lineage (GTDB taxonomy): Bacteria > Bacteroidota > Bacteroidia > Chitinophagales > Chitinophagaceae > Taibaiella > Taibaiella koreensis. The sequence goes on along the minus strand of NZ_QVNU01000003.1, from coordinate 270,362 downwards.
CACTCGATCTGTACATTGGAGTTTATTCACCACAGGGCATTGTACGACTGGTTTATCGAGCAGCTGGAGATATTTCCTTCGCACCAGTACGAATTTGCCCGGCGCAACCTCAGCTATACGGTCATGAGCAAGCGCAAGCTGCTGCAGCTGGTCAACGAAAAACACGTTGAAGGCTGGGACGATCCCCGCATGCCTACCATCAGCGGGCTGCGTCGCAGGGGCTATACGCCTGAGAGCATCCGCAACTTTGCTGATACCATCGGGATTGCCAAAAGGGAAAATATTACGGATGTGGGCCTGTTGGAATTCTGCATCCGTGAGCACCTGAATAAAGTCGCCAACAGGGCCATGGCCGTGCTGGACCCCGTAAAGCTGGTGATCACCAATTACCCCGAAGGACAAACAGAGGAGCTGGAAGCAGAGAACAATCCGGAAGATGAAAACGCGGGCAGTCGTATCGTACCGTTTAGCCGTGAGCTGTGGATAGAGCGGGAAGATTTTATGGAAAGCCCTTCCAAGAAATTCTTCCGCCTCGGGCCCGGCCTCATGGTGCGTTTGAAATATGCTTACATCATCCGCTGCGACGACTTCAAAAAGGACGAGCAGGGCAACATTACCGAGATCCACTGCAGCTATCTGCCGGAGAGCAAAAGCGGCGCCGACAGCAGCAACCTCAAGGTAAAAGGGACCATTCACTGGTTAAGTGTACCGCATGCCCGTACAGCAGAGATAAGGCTGTACGATCGCCTGTTCCGCGTGGAGAATCCTTCTTCCGAAGAAGGCGATTTCAAGGATTATATTAATCCCGATTCGCTGCAGGTATTGCCTAACGCTTATATAGAGCCGGCCCTGGCCAATGCGCAACCCGGCGACCGCTACCAGTTCCTGCGTAAGGGTTATTTCTGCGCCGATAAGAACAGCACACCAGACCACCTGGTCTTCAACCGTACTGTAGGATTGAAAGACAGCTGGGGTAAAGAAGCGAAGAAAGAAGGTTAAAATACCGGATTAGTCTATAGCAAAAGGAACCGCCGAAGTATCGGCGGTTCCTTTTGTTTCCCTGTCATTATTGTTTTAGTTCATAAAGATCGTAGCGTTCCAGGCCCACTTCTTTCCTGGCATATGCCGACATGTCCCGGTCGGTCTGTTCCCGTTTATCAATGACCATAAAACGGGTGGCGGTCGCAGGCCGGTGCAGGCAGCTGATACCATGATAACGCATCAGGTAGCACTGCAGCTCCCAGTCGTTGCTGAAGGCATAGTCCGTAATGGTGAGCGCAGCACCCTGCGACACCAGCGGCGCCACTATTTTGATATCATGCAGAATATCGCCGTCTCTTCCCGTTTTTCCTTTCATGGCTGCTACTACCAGCACCGCCCCGCAGAACAGCGACAGGCTAATTACCCTGAATATTTTAAAACCCGGCGCTGCCGTACTTCTTGTACCCACAAAAGCCGATACATAGGGCAGTGCGATCATGGCCAGCCCTATAGCAAAATAAGGATAGCTGGGCGCTATATAAAACTGCTTCTGAACCATAGTAAGCATAAGCGGCGCGGAGCCAGCCAGACCGGTGAGCAGGAAAAACAGGATAAGCCCCCGACCGGTAGCCGGCTGGTATTTCACTTTTTTCACTCTGCCGATCAGAGCAAAAATGAGGAGGAGTCCCAACTGTGGCAACAAGTCGGAAAACAGGTCGATTAGCGATTGAAAGCGGTTGCTGGTGGTAGGCGCGCTGGCTATACGGGCAAAGGCCCTTTTGAATAAATAGGTAGATAAACTTCCCTTACTGGGCTCCACCTGGAAAAGGACCAGATAGATGAGCGCCGGGATCAGCAACAGCAGGAAAGCGTAACCAAAACCGGTCTTGAAAGAAACCTTACGTGTACACAACCAATACAGGAAGGGAACACAAAGGGGGAAAAACCCGGGGAATCCTTTGCTGAGCGTAGCCAGGAAAATGAGCAGGCCCGAAACAATGATCCACCCCCAAGAACGGCCCGGGCCATTAAGCGCTTTCCAGGAGCAGAGCACCGATGCCAGGATGAAAACGCCCATGGTATTTTCATTCACATTATTGGATGCCGTCCAAAAAACCGTAGGGATCGTGATCCAGAAAAAGACCGGCAACCAGCTATAGCCTGCAAGCGTCTTATCGTTCCGGAACACCAGCCGCCACAAGCGGTGGATAAGGAAAGCAGCAATACAGCTGGTGAAGAATACATAGAAGCGCTCCACGTACATACTGCTGCCAAACAGCCGGAAGAAAAGCGATTGAATACCGAAGGCGAGCGGCGGCTGCTCGTGAAAAGCATGGACACCGGGGAGATCCAGGTTCAGTTGGCTGAATTGCGGGTACCAGAAGCTGCCCCATCCCAACGCCTCGTTATGCGCCACACTGGTATAGAGCATCGCATCCATGAACATACCGTCCTGTATAAGGGTATAGCCTGGCAGGCCAATGAATATGGCCAGCGTAATGAGCCAGAAGGGGAGGTGCCTGGATGGTCGCATAAGTTATATAAACGATTGAATATACCTGATATGATGTAAATAAGCCTGGCACAAATATAAATAAGAAAAGCCGTCCCGGGTAATTAGGAACGGCTTTTGCAAACAGTAATGTTTTCTCTTAGTGACGCACCACAAGCTTTTGCTTCATGCTGCCTTTATCGCTGCTGATATTAAAAAGGTAAATACCGTTCGGTAGAGCAGCTGTGGATACTGTTGTAGTATTGCGGCCATTCTCCTGCTGCTGCAATACCGTGCGACCCGAAAGATCACTCACCAGTACCGACCGGAGCTTATCATTCCCGGCATTTATGGTCACGATATCCTGTGCGGGATTGGGCGACAGGCTGATCACCGGCTGCGTCATCTCGTTGATGCCCGTTGTTTTGTTTTCGACGGCTACATTATCGATATAGATGCAACCGCCCAATCCGGAAATATACCGGAATTTCACCGAAGCATCGGTACTTGTAGCATAGGGCGTGAGGTCTATACGTTCTTTGCGCCAGTCGTTGGCGCCGGGTGTAAAGAGGTAAGCCTGTATCGAAGCCGGATTGGTGATGGGCTGCGGGAAGGTAGCCAGCGCCGCTCCGGTTTTCTTATATACGCTTTGGTAGGTAGCGCCGCAATCGGTCGACACCAGCACCTCAAGGGTATCGGAAAACGAGGTATCGATGCCCAGGAAGGCAGCCGTAAAGGCGCTATAGTTGAACGATACATCAAAGGTGAGGAAGGGATCGGGCAAACTGCTGAAGTTGACCACAGGCGATATGAGCTCTTCTTTTATACCGGTATTCTCAAATACCCACAAGGTATTGAAGGTGTTCATTGCCTTTACATCGCCATCATAACCCCATTGGCTGAAATAATCCCCCGAAGCCTCGGTATACCAATCGTCACCGAAGGATTCTGTATTGAAATCCTCACGATAGGGAAGCGTTTTGGCTGTTGCCACGATACGAAAATCGGCAGAGTCTGTATTATTGGTCACAAAAGTATCGGCTACGTTGCCGTTGAGCGTATCGATCGTTACGTGCAATGTATAGTCGCCATTGGCCGGTGTAAAAGACGGGAGATCAATATCGGCATGCCCGAAAGAAGGCATAGTTCCGTTCCAGGTAAAAGACTGCACGGCTCCACCCCAATCATACTTCAGGTGAATAGCACTCAACGGCGTGTTGCCCGCGTTGTGGACCAGCAGATGCGGTGTGATGGCACCGCCGTCGCATTTCCTGAGGTCGGTAACCACATGCACCAGCTCCGCATCGGCCCCGGGCTGCGCCGGTTGGCTGAAATAGCCGAAAATATCCCCCATGAAAGAGAAGGGAGGCACCGTATGTCCGCCTGCAAAGCGCTTCATGCTTACGGCAGCATCATTACGGATCAATTGCTCATAGGTATGGTCGACGGGACCCTGGTACAAGGCATCGTCATTGCCCAGGCTAAGCAGCATGGGCGTTGCACCGGCATTGGGATAGTTATACAGCCCCGCAGCGCCCCATTGGGCATCGGCTTCTTTCACGCCCTGTACAGCAGGTGTATTGAGCAGCAATCCCAGGAATTCGCCGGGATGATTGAGGCCATAGCGCAGCGCGCTTCTACCGCCCAGGGAGAATCCCTGGAGCACGATCTTATTCGCATCAATAGCATAATGGGTTTGTGCAAACTGGATCGCTTCTTCGATAATGGCTTCATCTCCTGCAGGGGTATAAAAATCTTTGCCGGGGTCGGAACCACCGTCGGGACAAACCAGGATCGTATTGGTCACAGCTGCGGGAAAACCCAGTGGTCCAACCAGCGCATCGCGGTAGGCCGTGCTGTTATCACCTGCGCCATGCAGCCCCACGATCAGGGCACAGGGTACAGAGGGGTCGTAGCCGGGCGGCACGTAGCAGGAGAGCGTACGGCTCGCGCCCATAAAAGTGATCGTTTCATTAAAGCTGCCCGTCGTTTGTGCGGAAGTTTCGAAGGCAATAAGGCTCAGGGCGGCTAAAGCACCCAGAAATTGTTTTCTGAATAGCATGGAAAATAACTTTTATTGGTCAAAAATACTCACGGTATTTATCCTGGTTAAAGGACAGCATTAAACTAAAATGCGTTGGCACCGGAAAGGGTTGCCTGATGCAAAAAAACACCGGAATTCCGGTAGAAAAAAGTGTTGCTGAAGTATTTGTCTTCAAACAATAATCCGGCCGTTACTTCGTTGCAGGGTGGGAATTTTACAGGAATAAATGTTAACTTCGCACGTTAAACCCCGTTTCTTTTAATGACAGAGGGTTATACATTTTTATTTCTAACAAACAAAAAATGACAATACAATTATATGGATTCAGCTATGATCCCCGCGTTGGTCGCGGTCGCGGCATTGATAATAGGCATATTTCTGGGTAAACTGATTTTTGCAAAAAATACCGAACAAAAGATAAAGGAAGCAGAACAGCAGGCGCAGAAGATTGCAGAAGACGCTAAAGTGCTTGCCGAAACCCTGAAAGAGAAAAAACTGTTGGAGGCCAAGGAGAAATTTCTCCAGATGAAATCGGAAAATGAAAAGGAGATCCACCTGCGTAACCAAAAGGTAGCCGATGCAGAAAACAAATTGAGACAAAAAGAACAATCTTTAAACGATAAAAACCAAGCCCTTCAGAAACAAAGCAATGAGTATAGCCAGCTAAAGGCCAACCTGGACAAACAGCTGGAAATTGTAGGCATCAAGCGTTCCGAGCTGGAAAAGCACCAGGAAGAGCACATCAAGCGCCTTGAAAAAGTATCGAACCTGAGCGCTGAGGAAGCCAAGAACGAGCTGATCGAGGCCATGAAGGAAGAAGCACGTACCGGCGCCATGGCCCATATCCAGGAAATCGTGGAAGAGGCCAAGCTTAATGCTTCAAAAGAAGCCAAAAAGATCGTGATCCAGAGCATCCAACGTGTGGCTGCCGAGCAAACTATCGAGAACGCCATTACCGTATTCAACCTGGAAAGCGATGAGATCAAAGGGCAGATCATCGGCCGTGAGGGTCGTAATATCAGGGCCCTGGAAGCCGCCACAGGTGTGGACCTCATTATCGACGACACCCCGGAAGCGATTGTACTGAGTTGCTTCGATCCCCTGCGCCGTGAGATCGCGCGCCTGTCGCTCCAGCGCCTGGTACAGGATGGCCGTATCCACCCCGCCCGTATCGAAGAGGTGGTGGAAAAAACCAAGAAGCAGATCGAAGACCAGGTAATGGAAATAGGCGAAAGAACCATTATCGAGCTGGGCATCCATGGTCTGCATAAAGACCTGGTACGCATGGTGGGCAAAATGCGCTTCCGTTCGTCCTACGGACAGAACTTGCTGATGCACTCTAAGGAGACAGCTAATCTTTGCGGCGTCATGGCTGCCGAGCTGGGGCTGGGTCAGAAGGTGGTCAAGCTGGCCAAACGCGCCGGCCTGCTGCACGATATCGGTAAAGTGCCCGACGAAGAAACAGAATTGAGCCATGCCTTGCTGGGCGCCCGCCTGGCCGAGAAATGCGGCGAGCATCCTGCCATCGTCAACGCCATCGGCGCCCACCACGATGAAATGGAAATGACTTATATTATTTCCCCCATTATCCAGGCCTGCGACGCTATCAGCGGCGCCCGTCCCGGCGCCCGTCGCGAGATCATGCAGAGCTACCTCCAAAGGATCAAAGATCTGGAAAACCTCGCGATCGCCTACAATGGTGTGGAAAAGGCTTATGCGATACAGGCCGGCCGCGAGCTGCGTGTGATCGTGGAAGCCGATAAGGTAACCGATGCCGACAGCGATCGTCTCAGCTACGAAATTGCCGACAAGATCCAGAAAGAAATGCAATACCCGGGCCAGATCAAGGTAACCGTGATCCGCGAAAAACGTGCTGTGAACGTAGCCCGTTAATTATATTTTTTCAGCTTTACAACCACCATATCTAACGATCATGGTGGTTTTTTTTCTTTAGGTGAAGGCATGAGCGGCGCGCTGCTCATTTTATACACCACATTCACCGGCCTGGTTGCATCGGGCATCTGGAGTATCCACCTTCTCCCCGAATTGCACTATTTGCCGAAGACCGGCGCGTGGAAATACTTCTGCATCAACATGGCCATACTTCTACTACCCCATATAGTACTCCCGGCCTGTATACTTACCTGTGAGCATTGGTAAAAGAACAATACCTAAGGTGGCATAGTAATCAGTTATACACATCCGCTGATATTTTCGTATCTTTGCCGCTAATTCAAAAAAGATTCACAGATGAAAAATCTGCGACATGTGCCCCTGGCTGAGATAGAGCAGTTGATGAGCGAATGGGGAGAACCAAGATTCCGTGCTGCCCAGATCCACGACTGGATTTGGAAAAAGCACGCAGGCGCCATCGATGAGATGAGCAACCTTTCCAAAAAGCTGCGCGACAAGCTTTCCGAAACCTACCGCATTCCTAAGGTCAGCATCGACCATAGCCAATACAGCAACGACGGTACTGTAAAAAGCCGTCTGAAGCTTCACGACGACCGCTTTATCGAAGGCGTATTGATCCCCACCGACAAAAGAATGACTGCCTGTGTATCCTCGCAGGTAGGCTGCAGCCTCAGCTGTAAGTTCTGTGCCACAGGTTATCTGCCCCGTGCCCGCAACCTCGATTTTGACGAGATCGTGGATGAGGTAACACTGCTTAATGATCAGGCCGAACAACATTTCAACCGGCACCTCAGCAATATTGTGTTTATGGGTATGGGTGAACCGCTGCTCAATTACAAAAATGTAATGGGCGCTATTGAGCGGATCACTTCGCCCGAAGGCCTGGGCATGAGCCCTCGCCGCATTACCGTATCTACAGCCGGCGTAGCCAAAATGATACGCCAGTTGGGCGACGATGAGGTAAAATTCAAGCTGGCGCTATCGCTGCATGCCGCAAATGATAAGAAACGGGACGAGATCATGCCGATCAATGAAAGCAACGATCTCCAGTCGCTGATCGGGGCGCTTAACCATTTTTATCAAAAGACGGGCAATGAGATCACTTTTGAATATATCCTGTTTAAAAATTTCAACGATAGCCTCAAGGATGCCGATGAGCTGGTAAAGATCTACCGCCAGGTGCCTGCCGACCTGGTGAATATCATTGAATATAATGCTATCGACCAGGCCGACTTTGTAAAACCCGAAGAAAGTGTTACCGACCAATTTATGAATTACCTCGGTACACACCGGGTCAACGCCCGGCTGCGTCGCAGCAGGGGTAAGGATATCGATGCGGCCTGCGGACAGCTGGCCAATATTAACCGGGCGGGAACCGCCTGATCCGGCCGCAGGTTTCGTTTTATTAATTAAAAAATGTTCGTTTCTGAATAATGCATAAAAAGCCATTTCATTCCGATAGCCGTTCCGACCGTGAATCTTCCGGTTCCAAAGAAGAAAGGCCTTTCCGCAAATCTTTCGATAATAAGGAAGAGCGCCCGTTCAAAAAGACTTTCGGTGATAAGGGAGAACGCCCTTTCAAGAAGTCATTCGGCGATAAAGAAGAGCGCCCGTTTAAGAAATCTTTCGGCGATAAAGACGAACGCCCTTTCAAAAAGTCATTTGGCGATAAAGACGAACGCCCTTTCAAAAAGTCATTTGGCGATAAGGATGAGCGTCCCTTCAAGAAGTCATTCGACGACAAAGAAGAGCGTCCTTTCAAGAAGTCATTTGGCGATAAGGATGAGCGTCCCTTCAAAAAGCCATTCGGTAATAAAGAAGAACGCCCGTTCAAGAAATCATTCGGTGATAAGAATGAGCGTCCTTTCAAAAAATCTTTTGGCAATAAAGAAGAGCGCCCGTTCAAGAAAGCCTTTGGCGATAAGGAAGAGCGTCCTTTCAAAAAGTCATTCGGCAATAAAGAAGAACGTCCTTTCAAGAAATCATTCGGTGATAAGGAAGAGCGTCCTTTCAAAAAGTCATTCGGCAATAAAGAAGAACGTCCTTTCAAGAAATCATTCGGTGATAAGGAAGAGCGTCCTTTCAAGAAATCATTCGGTGATAAGGAAGAGCGTCCTTTCAAAAAGTCATTCGGTGATAAGGACGAGCGCCCGTTCAAAAAGCCTTTTAAACAGGATGGCGAGAGATCTTTTTCCAAAGGCCCTGGCAAAGAAGATCGCCCCTTCAAGAAAACGGATAGGCCAGACAAAAAACAAGCTCACAGAGACGAGGAAGAGCCCAAACGCCCCAATCGTTATGCCAATGCCTTTGGCAAACTGGACGATGAGGAGCTCGCCGCCCGACAGCACAAACAAAAGCTGCAGCGGGAACGGAAGGAACAGGAGGAAGAAGTAACCTTTTCCAAAGAGCTCGATAATAAATGGGACAATGAGCCGCAGGAGCGCAGCTTTGGTAAAAGCGACGTGAAGCCGGGCAGGAAAAAAACGGACGATGGCGAGGAGCCCCCCCGCAGGAATCGCCATGATGCCCAAAGCCGCTTCAAAAAACAGTTTGATAACGAAAATCCACACGAAAGGGCATACAACGCCCGGCCAGACAGCAGGGAAGCCGCAATAGAGCAACCTGCACAAGCCGGCGACGACCAGCCGATGCCGCTGAATAAATTCATCGCCCACTGCGATATATGCAGTCGCCGCGATGCCGTTGCGCTGATCAAGGAAGGTAAGGTGATGGTGAATGATACGCTGATCACCGAGCCGGGCTTTAAGGTAACGACTGCAGATACCGTATTGCTGAACGGCAATAAGCTCGTTATCCAGAAGAACCTGATCTATATCCTGATGAATAAGCCCAAAGGATTCATTACCACCACCGATGATCCCAAGGGGCGCCGTACTGTAATGGAAATGGTGGAAAACCTGATTGAGGAACGGGTGTTCCCCGTAGGAAGACTCGACAGGAATACCACCGGGCTCCTGCTGCTGACCAACGATGGCGAGCTGACCCAGAAGCTGGCCCATCCCAAATATGGCATCAAAAAGGTATACAAGGCTACGCTCGACAAGAACCTGACCAAGGCCGATTTCGACAAGATCAAGGAAGGCCTTATGCTGGAAGACGGCCAGGCCGAGGTCGATCAGCTGGAGTATCTCGATAGTAAGAATGAGATCGGACTCGAGATCCACAGCGGTAAGAACCGTATTGTGCGCCGCATTTTTGAGTCACTGGGCTACGAGGTAGAGAAGCTGGATCGCGTGATGTACGCGGGGCTGACCAAGAAAAATGTACTCCGTGGCAAATGGCGCTTCCTGACCAAGCAGGAAGTGATCAACCTGAAGCATCTGCATTAAATAAAATATATCAAAGCCCCGCTGCTCCCAGGCATCGGGGCTTTTTGTGCCAGGCTGCCCGTATCCCCTCTATAGCGCAATAAACTGGGTAAAACCGACGTTTTATAGTACTTTTGATGCAGGTATGAGCAAACTGAATTTTATCCCGGCTATTCTTTTTTCAGCACTCGCAGCGCTTTGCGGCGCGACGGAGGCCCACGCCCAAAAAGGTGGTCCCGGAGTGGCGCAATGGAAGTCCCTGTTGCCTTACAACCAGGTAAATGGTGTGGCGACCGACGGTACCACCTTCTTTTGTGCCACCACTTCAGGTTTTTTTACCTACAACCGGGCGGACGGCGCCCTTTCGCCTTACAGCAAGGTCAACGGGATGCACGATGTCGGGCTCAATGGTGTAGCGTACGACGCCACGACCGGCTGTGCTGTGCTGGCCTATTCCAGCAGCAATATCGATATATTCAAAGACAATACATTCAGCTTCCTTCCGGACTTCAAAAGTGCTCCGATCACCGGCGATAAGACCATTCACAGTGTCACTGCAGATAACGGCATCGCTTACCTTAGCACGGGTATAGGCCTAGTAAGGCTCAACCTCCAGAAGAAAGAGATTAAAGAGACGATCACCTTTTACGACAATTCGCTTACGGCATCTGTATACGCGACGATTACCGACAATACCTATATTTATTCGGCGACCAGCGTCGGCCTGTTCCGGATAGCCAAAAACAGTCCCTCGATACTGGACCAATCCTCTTGGAAATTGCTGGATCCCAACACAGGATTCCGCTATTTAGCTGCTTCCGAGGGCAATATTTATGCTGCCCAAAACGATAGCCTTTTCCGCATACCCGACGAGGGTACTGCGCAATTCCTGGAAAAGTTGCGGAACCCGGTATCTCACCTGGACGCAGGCCTGGGTGGCCTGTGGGTGAGCACGGCACAGGCCGACGGCGAGGGTGGCTATGCAGTATTGCGCCGGGCCGATGGTTCCCGTATAGATTCTTTTGCTACTATTATTCCCGCCCAGGTAGTGCATCTCGCCAACGGAGAGGTATGGTTTGGCGACGCCAGCGGTCATGCTTTTCCCGATAAGCACGGCCTGAGAAAGAAGATCGATGCCACACACTCCGAACCTTATTTTCCCGATGGGCCCATTGTGGCCAGCTCATTTGACGTATGGGCTTACGATGATGATGTTTGGGTCGCTCATGGCGGCAAAAGGCCCAGCTATGGGCCTACCTTAAACCGCGCTATGATGTCGGAGTACCGGGACGATAGCTGGATGAACATTTCCTGGGTGCCCGGCGGCGACTGGGTACAGGATTTCATCAGGATACTGAAAGACAGGAGCACCAATACCGTATATGCGGCTTCACTTACCGGTGGACTATATGAGCGGGATGTCAACGGCAATGCTAAAGTATACGGCGTCGGATTTCTCGACCCGGCGCCGGGCAGCACCTTGTGCTATGTTACCGGCCTGGCGCTGGATGCCGACGGCAACCTCTGGATGAACAACTTTGGATCTGCTAAAAACGAGCTGGTGGTCAAGACCAGGGACGGTCGATGGATCAATGGCAAAAGCATCAGCGAAAATACCGCGCATTCAGCTGCTGATGTGATCGTGGACCAGAATAACCTGAAGTGGTTCATTACCCTGGGAGCTGGCGCCATCGTTTATGACGACAAAGGGACGCTGGACAATACCTCTGACGATGCCTACCGTATCTTCAGGGTAGGTGAACATACCGGAAACCTCCCTGATAACAATACACTTTCCATTGCCGAAGACAAAGACGGCGCTATATGGATCGGCACTGCAAACGGGATTGCTATCGTCAACTGCGGTGCAGAAGCATTGGACCAGGTAAACTGCCAGGCCGAGCTTCGCGTGATCCAGAACGACCAATTTGCCGGCTATCTTTTCGAAGGGGAATCCGTAAGGACGATTGCCGTAGATGGGGCCAACCGTAAGTGGATCGGCACATCGAACGGCGTATGGCTGGTATCGGATGACGGTTCTAAAACCATTTACCGCTTTACCGAACAAAACAGCCCTCTTCCTGCCAATGGCATCGAACGGATCAATATTAATCCTGTGACCGGCGATGTTTTTATCTCAACGGAAAAAGGACTGGTCATATTTCGCGGTACCGCTACAGAGGGTACAGCCAAAAATGCGGACAAGCTGTATATCTATCCCAACCCGGTTCCTACAGATTATAATGGCATGGTGGCCGTACGCGGCGTAGCAGAGAATGCCGATGTGCGCTTTACCGACGTCTCGGGCCAGCTGGTATACCGTACCCGTGCGCTGGGCGGCCAGGCCGTATGGAACTGCAAGGATTATACCGGTCGTAAAGTGCAAAGCGGCGTTTACCTTGTATTTGTCGTGAATAAGGACGGTACGCAGAAAGCCACCGGCAAATTCATGATCCACCAATAATGCCTTCCCTGCGGCCCTTTCGCCGGCAGAGCTGTATATTGCCTGGCTCCCATAGCGTTCGGGTAGCCAATATCTCCAAAGCTGCGATTGCGTGTCCAGCCATGTAAGGCGGGAATGGGTTATCGACGACTGTCCAGGGTAAGTTGATAAAAGAGTGATGAGTGTATAGGCGGGAATAAAGGACGCAGTAAAAGACACGGCTAGCGATAAGTAAATGCAGCCAGCCAGCAACAGTCCTGCAGCAACAAGCAATAGATAAAACATTACTGGCGGGAAAGAGAAGAAGCCGAAGAGAATGGAGCAGCAGGCTTTCCGGCTGCTATACGCTTTTGTATTCCTTCTTCAGCAGACCGGCCACCACAAGGTCGTGCAAGGTCCCGTTCATCAGAAAACTGTCGCGCAGTATACCTTCGATCCCGAAGCCCAGGCGCTCTGCCACTGCCGCGCTCCGGGTATTGGCAGGCAGGTAGTGGAGCTCCACCTTATTTAATTCCAGCTGACCGAACAGGTAATCCAGCAATACAGCGATACAACGGGTCATGGTGCCGTTACCCACTTCGCTGGCCACCAGCCAGTAACCGATCTGAGCTTTACGGAGACGCTGGTCCCATTGATGCATACCGAGACCGCCAATGAGCCTGTCGTTACGGAAAATACCAAAAGCGATGCTTTGCTGATTGTATTGTTCCTGACGCGCATTACGGATATACTCCAGCGAATGCGCCATCTTCCGGGTACCATCCACCCATATAAGCCAGGGCCGCAGGTGGGCCCTGTTCTCCTCTACGGCTGCAAACAACTGCGCAGCATCCTCCTCCTGGTAATTCCTTAAAATAATATCGGCGTGTACGGGCAGTGTCATGATGTTGGAAAAGATAGCTTACCAGTCGAGCCAGAAATTGTCCTTTTCTTTTGAAGGCTGTTCTTTTTCCTGCGAATGACTTTGTTTTTCTTTGGGCGCCGCGTGTTTTTCCTTAGGCGCTGCGTGCTTTTCCTTGTGCATCGGCCTTTTCTCTTTCTCCTGTGCCTGTCTTTCGTTCACATCGGACTTACCGGGCGACCGGGGGTCCCTTCGTTCTTCCCTGGCCGGCGCCTTTTTCTGGTTCCGTCCCGAATGTTGCCTGGCCTGCTGTCCGGCCGCCGGCACCGAATTGGCCGGCGCCACTGTGGCCTTATTTTTAGGTGCGCGGAACTGCACCACCTCCGACTGCTCCGGCAGGAAGGGGTGGGCTTCCACCACGGGTATGGCAAATCCGATCAGCTTCTGGATCGCTTTCAGGTTATCCTTTTCCTCTTCATCGCAGAAAGCGATAGCGATACCGCTGTTACCGGCACGGCCGGTACGGCCGATCCGGTGTACATAGGTTTCGGGAACATCGCCCAGGTCGAAGTTGATAACATGCGTCAGGTCGTCGATATCGATACCGCGTGCGGCAATATCTGTCGCGATCAGCACACGGGTGTGGAACGACTTGAAATTACTGAGCGCCCGTTGCCGCGCGTTCTGTGATTTATTGCCGTGTATGGCCTCAGCGGCGATACCCGCCTTGTGCAGGTCCTTCACGAGCTTGTCGGCCCCATGCTTGGTGCGGATAAACACCAGCACCCGCTCGATAGTCTTATCCTCCAGGATATGGACCAGCAACTTCTTCTTTTCTTTCTGATCTACAAAATACAGAGACTGCCTGATGGTTTCCGCTGTCGAGGAGACCGGGGTCACCTCCACCTTTTCAGGCTTTACCAATATGGTGTTAGCCAGCTTCTGGATCTCGGGGGGCATAGTTGCTGAGAAGAAAAGGCTTTGCCTTTGTACCGGCAACCTGGCCACAACTTTTTTCACATCATGAATGAAACCCATGTCGAGCATGCGGTCCGCCTCATCCAGCACAAAGATGCTGATATCCTGAAGTGAGATAAAATTTTGTCCGATAAGGTCGAGCAGGCGGCCGGGGGTGGCTACCAGCACGTCTACACCGGCTTTCAGCGCTTTTACCTGCGGGCCCTGTGGCACGCCGCCGAAGATTACGAGGTTGCTTACCTTCAGGTGCTTGCCATAGGTCGAAAAGCTCTCACTTATTTGTATGGCCAGCTCACGCGTAGGCGTGAGCACCAGTACTTTTATTTTGGGTGTGCCTGGCTGACGGGGCTGCGCCGTTATCAGCTGCAGAATAGGGATAGCGAAAGCTGCTGTCTTGCCGGTACCGGTCTGGGCACAGCCCAGCAGATCTTTCTCGCGCAGCACAATGGGAATGGCTTGCTCCTGTATGGGGGTAGGATGGGTATAGCCTTCTTCGGATACCGCCTGCAGGATAGGGGCGATTACGCCCAATTGATCGAATGTCGTTTTGGTCATTTTGCGGGGCTTCGGAATGCTCCGGAGCCATGTTGTTATTATTTAAGAATCCGGCCTGTCTTTGCGCCGGCAGGCCGGTCGCTTCGGAACCGGCAACTGACGATTACGGCAGGCCAATAAGGTGCAAAGGTAGGCTAAATACCAGGATATCGCTTTCCGGGCCCGGAGCACCTCTATTTAAACATCTTCTGGATGACGCCAAACAGCGTGCGTACAACCGAACGTTGCACCTGCTTCCCCGCCGAACTATTGATCGCCCGCTCCAACCATGATTTCTCTTCTTTAGGAGCTGCGCCGCGCCTGGCAGTGCCGCCCGAAGGTGCTTCGGGAGCGGGAGCAGGTTGCTGCGCCGCCGCTGCATCCAGCTTCCGGTTCAGCATTTCGTACGCACTTTCCCGGTCGGTGGCTTCGTTATATTTAGCGATCAGCCGCGACGATGCCGTGAGGGTATCGATCTCTGCTGCGCTGAGGATATCCATCCTGGAGCGGGGCGAAATGAGGAAAGTATGCGCCAGCGGTGTCGGCACACCTTTTTCATTGAGTAGGGTGATGAGCGCCTCACCGATACCCAGCTGGGTAATCAGGTCTTCTGTTGTATAAAAGGTGCTTTCGGGGTAATTTTCCGCGGTTTGCTTAATGTCCTTACGATCGTTGGCCGTAAATGCTCTCAGAGCATGCTGCAGCTTGAAGCCCAGTTGGCTTAACACGGAAGCCGGTATATCCTGCGGGTTCTGGGTACAGAAGAAAACGCCTACTCCCTTGCTTCGGATCAGCTTTACTATGGTCTCGATCTGGGAGAGCAGCACTTTGGTCGCCTCTTTGAAGATCAGGTGCGCCTCGTCGATGAACAGCACCAGCTTTGGCTTATCGCTATCGCCCTCCTCGGGCAGGGTAGCATACAGCTCGGCCAGCAACTGCAGCATAAAGGTGGAGAACAGCTTGGGACGGTCCTGCATATCGGTAACCCTGAGTATGTTGACCATGCCGCGGCCATCGGGTGCAGCATGCATCAGGTCTGCCACTTCGAAAGACAGTTCTCCGAAGAACTGGTCGGCGCCTTGCTGCTGCAGTTCAATCACCTTGCGCAAGATGGTTCCCGTAGAGGTCGTTGATATTTTCCCGTAGTCCTTTTCAATATCGGCCTTGCCTTCATCGCCGGCATACTGGAGCACCCGGCTCAGGTCTTTCAGGTCGAGCAGCGGCAGGCCCTTGTCATCGCAATATTTGAAGAGCATCGACAGCAGGCCGGCCTGCGTGTCGTTAAGATCGAGCACCTTGGCCAGCAGGACGGGGCCAAATTCGGAAACGGTAGCCCTGAGCCGGGCGCCTTTTTCCTGGCTTAACGACAGCAGCTCAGCCGGGTAAGCGGCAGGCTTGTAGGTTTCCTTGAGCAGCTGGTACCGTTCTTTAATCTTATCGCTTTCGGTGCCGGCAGCTGCGATACCGCTCAGGTCGCCTTTAATGTCCATAAGCAGCACCGGTACTCCGGCGTCGCTCAGCGCCTCGGCGATTACCTGCAGGGTCTTGGTTTTTCCCGTTCCCGTGGCGCCCGCAATAAGGCCATGGCGGTTCATCATACCCAGGGGCAGGTTTACGTCGGCGCCATCTACTACAGCGCCGTCCAACATAGCCACCCCTATTTTAATGTGCGTACCTTTGAAGGTATAGCCATTTTGAATGGCGGCGAGAAAAGCTTCCTGGTCGTGCATAAATTGTGAAATGATCTGTTAACAGGGAAAGATAACCAGCCAAATTTAGAGCTTATCGCTTAAACCTGCGTTAAGTACTCGCCTCATCTTATGTCCTTTTCCTTTAAAAATTAGCAAGAATGAACAATTTTGGCGGCCATTGTTGCGTTTATCTCCATTCGTTATGCGGCCCGAGGTGGGTTAAGACGGCGTTAATCCAATTTACGTAACCTTTCGTAGCAGATCGTAATGCTATTTTTGTAACTTTGCCCACTTTTGTAATGACGAAAGCCTGAAATGGACAGCAAATCTTTAATCGACACAACATACCTGCCGCAGCACATTGCCATCATTATGGACGGCAACGGGCGCTGGGCCAAAGAGAAGGGTGAAGACCGTATCCATGGCCATCAGCAGGGAGTGATAAGCGTGCGAGAAGTAGTGGAAGGCTGCGGGGAGATCGGCATACAATACCTTACTTTATACGCTTTCTCTACCGAAAACTGGAACCGGCCCAAATACGAGGTCGACGCGCTTATGGAATTGCTGGTAAGCACGATAAGGAAGGAAGTCGACGATCTGAAGAAGAATAATGTGCGGTTGAGCGTGATCGGCGATTTTGCTTCGTTGCCCGAAATCTGCCGGCAGGAGCTGAATGAGGGTATGGACATCACTTCGGGCTGTACGGGCCTCAACCTTGTCCTGGCGCTTAGCTATAGTGCCCGCTGGGAAATCGTTAATGCGGTACAGCAGGTGGCCACTGCCGTTGCAGCAGGCAATCTTCTACCTGCTGATATTGACGCCGCTACTTTCACACAATTCCTTTGTACACACGATTACCCCGACCCGGAACTGATGATCAGAACGGGAGGCGAGCACCGCATCAGCAATTTTCTCCTATACCAGATGGCTTATACAGAATTATACTTCAGCGACGTCCACTGGCCCGATTTCCGTAAAGAACATTTGTTTGACGCCATATTGAACTATCAGCAACGGGAAAGAAGATTTGGTAAAACGAGCGAGCAGGTACGGCCTTCCTGAACCTGCCAGGACCAATCAACATATACACACACCCAACGATAAAATAGCTTAACGATCTCAATGCACATTTTAAAATTCCGCTATTTCCTCTGCGTCTTAGTCCTGCTCCAGTGTTCCGCTTCTGTAGCGATAGCGCAGATGGGAGGCGTCCGCTCTTCCCAAAACGCCGATCTTGTGATCGGGGACATCAAAGTGTCCGGCGCCAAATACATGGACGTTGAGCTGCTAAAAACTGTTTCGGGTCTTGCACCCGGCGACCGGATCAAGCTTACCGACGATCCGGCCATAGCCAAGGCTATCCGGAACCTCTGGAACCAGCAGCTGTTTTCAGATGTGTCGGTCAATATTACCAAAATAGTAGAGAACAAGGCTTCGATCGAGATCGTAGTTGCCGAACGGCCCCGCCTGAGCCGCTTTACCTTCAAAGGCATTTCCAAGTCGCAGGAATCGGAGATAAAGGAGAAGCTGAACCTGGTGCAAAACCGTATGGTAACCGAGGCGATCAAGAAGGACATCGAGGATAAAGTGAAAAAATACTATGCCGACAAGGGTTTTGTGTCGGTTACGGTGAACATCAGGGAGCAAAGGGATACCAGCGCCATCAATTCCGTTGCCCTGCTGATCGATGTCAACAAAGGTGGCAAAACACATATTAACCAGATCATGTTCACCGGCAATGAGCACCTGTCCGACACCAAGCTGAAAGGTAATATGAAAGGCACCAAGGAAATGCCCCGCATATCGCTTACCCCCGCCGATGAAAGCTCTGTGTACAATGCCGGCGACAAACGTACTTTCAAAAACTACCTGAGGAACCAGGGCTACCTGTCGCTGAGCAAAACGCTGGACGCGCTGAACCCCTACTTCCGCTGGAATATCTTCGCCGGCTCCAAGTTCAACCCGAAAAAGTACGATGAAGACAAGAACAGCATCCTGGCCTATTACAATTCCCAGGGCTACCGCGACGCGCAGATCGTTTCCGATACGACCTACAAGGCGGCCAACGGCAACCTCAACGTAGAGCTGAAGGTAAAAGAGGGACGCAAATATTATTTCGGAGACATCGCATGGCGCGGCAACACAAAATATTCCGACTCTATACTGACGGTGCTTCTGGGCATCAAAAAGGGAGATGTATTTGACCAGGAAAAGCTGGACAGCAGAATGGGCGGTATGCCCAGCATGGACGGCAGCCAGGATATCGGCAGCCTGTACATGGATGACGGCTACCTGTTCTTCAAGGTAGACCCGGTCGAGAAATCGATCGTAGGCGATACCATCAATTATGAAGTACATATCCAGGAAGGACCGCAGGCGACTATTAAGAACATCGGTATCTACGGCAACGACCGTACCAATGATCATGTGCTGCGCCGGGAGCTGTTTACGCGGCCGGGATATAAATTCTCCCGTACCGATATCATCCGTTCCATCCGCCAGATCTCCAACCTGGGCTTTATCGACCCTGAAAAAGTAAACCCGGTACCCAAGCCCAATTATGCTGACGGTACGGTGGACATCGACTACAACGTAGTGGAAAAATCCAGTGATCAGCTTGAGCTGTCAGCCGGTTTCGGCGGCGGTATCGGCTTCACGGGTACGATCGGTATCGTGTTCAACAACTTTTCGCTGCGCAATATCCTGAAATTTAAAGAGTGGGATCCACTGCCCATGGGCGATGGACAGAAGCTGTCTGTCCGTTACCAGTCCAACGGTAAGTTCTTTAACTCTGCCAACCTGTCCTTCACCGAACCCTGGCTGGGTGGCAAGAGGCCTACGGCGCTTACTGTAAGTGCTGTATACGGCCGCCAGTCTTATTCCGATGACGGCGGTTACTATACCGGCGATCCCAATGCCCACTACCTGCGCAACTTCGGTGGTGGTGTGAGCCTGAGCAAAAGGCTGAAATGGCCCGACGACAACTTCGTTTTCTCTTATGGTATCAACTATCAAAACTATTTCCTGAAGGATTACGACTACTTCGTGAGCGATTTCCGCAACGGTACGGCCAACAACCTGTTCTTCCGCCTTACCCTTGCGCGCAACTCGGTGGACCAGCCGATTTATCCCAGGAGCGGTTCCAATATCAATTTTACATTCCAGTTCACCCCGCCCTACTCGCTGTTCAGCTCGACAAACTATGCCGATGCATCGCCTTCGACCAAGTACAAATGGATCGAATACCATAAGTACCGCTTTACCGCCGAATGGTACCAGCGCATCGTGGGCGACCTGGTGTTTAAGTTTGCCGCCAAATATGGCTTCATGGGCTATTACAACAAAGACATCGGTTATTCTCCGTTTGAGCGTTTCAATGTGGGCGGCGACGGTCTCTCCGGCTTTAACTATTACGTAGGCCGCGATATCATTTCGCAGCGTGGCTATGAGGTGTACGCACAGAATGCGGTTATCTTCAATAAGTATACGGCCGAGGTACGTTATCCGTTCTCGCTCAATCCCAGCGCTACCATTTTCGGCCTGGCCTTTGTTGAGGGCGCCAACGGCTGGGACAGCTTTAAGGATTACAATCCATTTAAACTCTACCGTTCGGCCGGTTTGGGCGTAAGGGTATACCTGCCTATGTTCGGTCTGCTTGGTCTTGACTACGGTCTTGGCTTCGACCGCCTGGGTGATGGCGTCAAGTTTGGCGGCGCTACCAAGTTTACCTTTATGTTAGGTTTCGAACCGGATTAGCAGATCGGAGAGGTGTTCCGTTCCTAAAAGGGTGGCTGCCTCTTCTTAAGAAAGTACTAAGATTTTGGATGAATTGAGTGATCCATTAAACTTGATCTAACTTCGTCTATCTAACAAAAGCATTAAATTGCAAGAACCTATGAAGAAGATATTGTTGGCTATGTCGCTGGTGCTCATGACCGGCCTGGCCGCCCGGGCGCAACGTTACTGCGTGATCGATTCAAAATATATGCTGGAAAAGATCCCCGACTATAACAATGCTCAGAAGCAGCTTGATGCCGCCTCACAGGGCTGGCAAAAAGAAGTAGATGCCAAAATGCAGAACATCGATCAGATGTATAAAAGCTACCAGGCCGAACGCCCTATGCTCTCGGAAGATGCCCGCAAAAAACGGGAAGACGAAATCGTAGCTAAAGAGAAAGAGGCCAAGGACCTACAGAAGAAATATTTCGGCTATGAAGGCGAGGTATTCAAAAAGCGCCAGAGCCTGGTCAAACCGATTCAGGATAAGGTGTACAATGCCGTACAGCAATATGCGCAGTCACGTAGCTTTGACATGGTGTATGATAAGGCCGGCGGTATTACTATCTTTTACGCCGATCCCAAGCTCGATAAAAGCGATGAGATTCTGAAATTGATTCCGGGTGTAAAATAATTTCCCTTACCTTCGCTGCAATTTTTAAATTTTCAATATAACAAAATCAGGTTCCTCCCCCACGGAAAAGGAACAGTACCACAAAAACAAGAGGTTATAAGATGAAGAAAATCCTTTTTTTGCTTGCTCTCGGAATGACTATTGGTTTTGGAGCCAGTGCACAGAAAAAAACAGGCTATATCAATTCCCGCGAACTGCTGGAAACCATGCCTGAAGCCCGTAAAGCAGACTCAGTTCTGACCAAATACGGTAAAGAGCTGGAAACTACAATGAAATCAATGGCGGCAGATGCGCAAACCAAGTTCAAGGCCTACCAGGACGGCGCAAGCACCATGTCTGACGCGGTGAAAGAAGTGAAAGAAAAAGAACTGAACGACCTGCAGAACCGTATCGAAGAGTTCAGGCAGGGCGCTGACGATAAGATGTCCAAGAAAAGAGAAGAGCTGTTCAAACCCATCCTGGATAAAGCCCAAAAGGCAATTAAGGATGTAGGCACAGAAGGCGGCTTCGATTATATCTTCGATGGTACACAGTTGCTGTATGCCAAAGAAACCGAAAACATTATGCCCCAGGTGAAAGCCAAGCTGGGTATCAAGTAATCTCTTAGCAGTCACTATTCCCAGTGAAAAAGAGTCAACTTTTTTAAAGTTGACTCTTTTTTATTTTCCCGATTGTGAAACATCTTTTCCTGATTTTGATATTCTTTACAATTTCGTGACATTACTTTTGCGGCAATAGTTTAAATCGAAATTATTGCCATGCTTCGCAAGCTCCTTTCTCTCAGTTTACTCTCTGTTACCTTATATTCCTGCGGCTCTGCTACCGGCGATCAGGCCGGAAAACCGGAAGCCACCAACAAACCCGTACGTATCGTTTCCCTGAGTGGTGCGCTATCCGAAACACTGGTAGCGCTGGGCATGGAAGATAACCTTGCCGGCATCGATGTCACCAGCACCTATCCCGCCTCCCTCCAGTCCAAACCCAAGGTTGGTCATACGCATAACCTTAATGTGGAATCCATACTGGCGCTCAAGCCCGACTATGTGATCAGCATGAAGGAAAGGGGGATCAAACCCGAACAAGCCACCCAGCTGCAACAGGCGGGCATTAAGGTATGGGTGATCGAGCAGGACTACTCCGTGGCCGGAACCAAAAAATTCATTACCCAGCTGGCCGATTCCTTCCATCGCGAAGAAGCTGGCAAAAAGCTGGTAGCCGGTATCGATTCGGCATATGCCCTGCTACCCACCTATACTTCCAAACCATCAGTATTGTTCATCTATGCCCGTGGCGCAGGCGCCTTGTCTGTATGCGGTAAGCATATGCCCATGGCTACTATGATTGAGCTGGCAGGCGGCACCAATGCTGCCGGCGATATAGAAGGATTCAAGCCGCTTACCGCCGAGTCTGTAGTAAAAGCCGATCCGGAAGCGATCCTGCTGTTCAGCTCCGGCCTGCAAAGTGTAGATGGTCCCGAAGGCATGCTGAAAGTGCCGGGTATTGCGCAAACGAAAGCAGGAAAGAATAAGCATTTTATCGTAATGGATGGCGAGCTGCTTGCCGGCTTTGGCCCCAGAGTGGTAGCTGCCATAAAAGAACTGGGCGAAAAGATACATGCCGGTGAGACGGCGCCTAAAGTTGCTTCAAAATAGATTACGCATAACATTGGCTGATTAAGATTTTGTTTTTTGAAAGGGTTCTTTGTTTTATTGACCGTTTTACTGATCGCAGCGCTGGTTTGGTCTACCGGCGCAGGGGCCTTGAGCATTAGCCCGGCCCAGATTTTCAGCATCCTCTGTCATAAGGCGGGCTGGCATACCGGCATCCCCTTTACGGAGCAGCAGGAGAATGTGCTATGGATCATCAGGCTGCCCAGGGTATTGATGTCGCTCCTCATCGGGAGCACCTTATCTATCTGCGGCGGCGCGATGCAGGGCTTGTACCGCAATCCCATGGCCGATCCCAGCCTGATCGGTATCAGCAGCAGCGGCGCTACGGCTGCGGTGATCATGATCGTGCTGGGTAGCAAGCTCTTTGCGGGCTTTCAGTCTATGCTGGGACAGTATAGCCTCAATCTGGCCACTTTTGCTGGTGCATTGCTGGCTTCGGTGCTGGTCTATCGCCTGTCGCGGCAGCAGGGTAAAACCAATGTCGGCATCATGTTGCTGGCAGGCGTCGCGCTCAATGCGATCGCAGGTGCGATTACGGGCTTCGTTACCTTCCTGGCCAACGACCAGCAGCTGCGCAGCGTCACCTTTTGGATGATGGGCAGTCTTGGCGGGGCCACATGGGTCAATGTAGCGGGTATACTGCCTTTTTGCGCGGCCAGCATCATCGGTTTGCCGCTAATGGCAAAAGCCCTGAATGCGTTCAGCCTGGGCGAAAGTGATGCCGCCTACCTGGGTATTCGCACCGAGCGCATGAAGACTATAGTAATGCTGCTGTGCGCTATGGGTGTAGGGGCATCGGTAGCAGTGGCCGGTATCATCGGTTTCGTAGGCCTGGTAGTACCTCATATTGTACGAATGGCTGTAGGTCCCGAACACCGCAGATTGCTGATCGCTGCCGCATTATGTGGCGGTATGCTGCTGGTACTGGCCGACCTGATGAGCCGTACTATAGCGCCCCCCGTAGAGATACCCATCGGGATCATCAGTGCCCTGGGTGGAGGACCATTTTTCCTCTACCTGCTGTTAAAGGAAAAGAAAAGAAACGCCTTGTTATAGAAAAAGATGCTGCAGGTAAACGACATATCGTACGAGGTTCAGGGCAAAGCCCTGCTGACGGAGGTTACTGCCGCCATCAGGCCCGGCGCGCTTACGGCGCTCATGGGGAGCAACGGCGCGGGTAAGTCTACATTGCTGAAACTGATCAGCGGTACGCTGCAGCCTTCTGCCGGCCGTATTACATGGCAGGGTAAAGCGATGAGGGACTGGGATCAGCGTGAACTAGCCAGGACACGATCAGTGCTGCGGCAGCAATACAGTGTACAGCTTCCCTTCACCGCGTTTGACATCATTGCTATGGGCCGTTACCCGCATTTTCGGAGCAAGCTGACGGAGCAATGCCATAATGTGATCGCCAAGGTGGCTGCCTATGCCGGTGTCGAGCATTTTCTTAACCGCAATTACCTGACGCTTTCGGGCGGCGAGCAACAGCGGGTACAACTGGCGAGGGTACTGGCCCAGGTTTGGGACACACCTTCGGACCAGAAGTTGGTATTGCTGGACGAGCCGGTAAGCGCGCTCGATATCCAGTACCAGCACCAGCTGCTATCCCTGGTAAAAGGGTTGACACAGGCACATTTTACCGTGATTGCGGTATTGCACGATCTTAACCTCGCTATGCAATACGCCGACGATGTATTGCTGTTGAAACAGGGTCGCACCGTATGTTTTGCGCCAAAGGAAGAAGCACTGGACACCAAGCATATTTATGAAACCTTTGGTGTAAAAGCGGCACTGCACCAGGCTGAAGATTATCCGCATTCATTTATAACGGTATGTCCCGTACATCAGCAATACCAGCAGCTGCAATGGTAGGGATCAAGTATCAAGTATCAAGTATCAAGTATTAAGAGTCAAGTATCAAGAACCAAGTATCAAGTATTAAGAGCCAAGAACCAGGAACCAGATATCAAATATGCACATTCAATACGTAATACCTAATACATAATACCTAATACACAACATCTAATATTCTGAATAATGAGTACAGCAACAATTTCTCTGAAAGAACAATGGGAACAGCTTAAGACCGAAAATCCCAAACTGCGGATACGCGATGCGGCAAAGCAGCTGGGTGCAAGCGAAGCGGAACTGCTGGCTACCGGTATCGGGAGCTCCGTAACGCGACTGGAAGGCGACTGGAAGGCATTCCTGGTGGAAGTGGCTGCCCTGGGCAAAGTGATGGCGCTTACCCGTAACGACGATGCCGTACACGAGCGCAAGGGTGTGTACAACAATATTACTTTCCAGGGTCCCGTAGGTACGGCCCTTAACGAAGATATCGATCTGCGTCTTTTTATGATGCATTGGGCCAGCGGTTTTGCCGTTGCGGAAAATGACCGCTTCAGCTTCCAGTTCTTCGATAAGAGCGGCGAGGCCATTCATAAGATCTATTGTACCGCCGATACCGATATGGACGCGTACCATGCACTGGCGGCTAAATACAAAGCGGCTGACCAGGATGTGGTGCTTGACCTGGTTCCCTACCCTGCTTCCGCCCCCGAAAAGGCCGATAGTGAGATTGACGTACCGGCCTTCCAGGAAGCCTGGAAAGGCATTAAAGACACGCATGAATTCTTTGGCCTGCTGGGCAAGCACGGTGTAAGCCGCCTGCAAGCTATGCGCCTGGCCCCCGAAGAATACGTAAAGGCTGTGGACAATGATACGGCACGTAAAATGCTGACCGCGGCATCGGAAAGGAATGTACCCATCATGGTATTCGTAGGCAACCGCGGCTGTATCCAAATCCATACCGGTGAAGTAAAGAAAGTGATGGAAGCCGGTCCCTGGTACAACGTTATGGATCCCGACTTTAACCTGCACCTGCGCGAAACGGCCATAGCACACATTTACGCGGTAAGAAAACCCTCTGTTGACGGTATGATCACTTCGATTGAAGTATATGATCAGCGCGGCGAAATGATCGTTCAGTTCTTTGGCAAGCGTAAGCCGGGTATTCCCGAGCTGACCGAATGGCGCCAGCTGGTACAAGACCTTACTCAATTCTAAAAAATAAGCAAGATGATTGTTATGACGATATTAAGCGCCGCCACGCTGCTGGTTTTTGTAGGCGCGGGTGTAATGGGCGATAAGCTGCTTCGCTTCAGGAGCCGGGATTAATTCCGTTTGGCATTAAGGGGCTGCCTATTGGCTGCTCTTCCTGCAAAAAAAATCAGGCAATGGACACCGCCAGATAAACAGCTTATGTGTTTGAAAAAAAGGCCCGCAAACGGATTTGCGGGCCTTTGCTATTTATAGCGAAGAATTTAACCTTCAAAACCCGAGGGGATATGACTACCGTCGCAATAAGGCTTGTTTTGTGATTGTCCGCAACGACAGAACGCTGTAACCTTGGTCCGGCGCGATTCGTTGCCCTCCTTATCTTTCACCGTAATGTTGCCATAAACCAGCAAAGGACCGTTGGGTGAGACCTCTATTTTTGTTTCCTGTGATACCGTTACCGCCCCAGGTCCTTCTTCATTATAAAAGGAACTCAGCGCGCCGCTTGGGCATTTAGCCACCTGGGCTGCTATACGGTCAGAATCTGCCCCTTCTATTTTAATCCATGGCTTTTCCTTGGGGTTGAAGACCTCGGGCAAGCCCGTTGCCTGCTTCCAGCACACCGTAGAGTGGACGCAGCGCCCTGGTTGCCATACCACAGTAAGCGTTCCATTGGAATAGTGCTTGACAATTTCCTTATCCATTAGCTTTAGCTTAGAAATATCTGCTTAAAGTTAAGTATTATTTTGTTAAACCTATTTATACGTATTTCTACCCGTTTTCGGCAGGAAATAACCTGAATATGTATATATTTTTAAAAATTAAGAATATCTTTAACAGGAAATGTTAAAGCATTTTCAATAAAAACCAAATATATGGGTTCCCAACCCACCTTAACCGAAAATAAAACCATTGCTTATGCAGCATCTGTACTTCAGGCTCCTCCTCGTCTTATCGGGGCTGTTCCTTATCATCCACACCACGCAGGCCCAGGTTAGCGTAACGGCAACCGCCGGTACTATGGGTCCAACCAGCTACACTACTTTAAAAAGTGCTTTTGATGCAGTCAATGCCGGTACGCATCGCGGCGCGGTGACCATCCTGATCACCGGCAACACCACCGAAACCGCAATGGCAAGCCTCAATGCCAGCGGCAGCGGCAGCGCCAACTATGCCTCGGTAACCGTGAAGCCCGGAACCGGCGCATCGCCTACTGTGAGCGGGAACATCGGTTCCGGCCCCGTGGTAAGATGCAACGGGTCCAGCAACCTTACCATCGACGGTTCCAACAATGGCAGCACCTCCCGCAATCTTACCATCACCAATACCAACGGCACAGCGAGCAATGTTATGCTGGTGGGCTCGGTGGGTATCACACCCATATCCAATGTAACGGTAAAGAACACTATACTGATCAATGGTACGAATAGCAGCACTGCTGTATTGGTCGGCGATGCCGGCACAGTAGGCGTTCCGGGCTACTTCAACAATATTACGTTCCGCAACAATGATATCCGGAAGGCCTATATCGGCCTCTACCTTTATGCTGTGGTGGCTACGGGCAATGGTAATAATACGCTGGTTACCGAAAATAGCCTGGATGCCACGGGCACCGATGCCATACGGCTTGTGGGTATTTACGGCCAAGGGCTCACCGGCCTCACTATCAGCAATAATTCGGTAGGAAATTTCGAAACCGCCAGTCCGGAGTTCGACCGTGCCATCTGGATAGCCACAGCAACCACCAATACGACGATATCGGGCAATACCGTCTCCGGACTGCGCTATTCGGGCACCAGCACCTTTGCTCCGATCGGCATCAATGTATCGACCGGGATAACCAGCTCCAATATTACCGTAAACGACAATATCGTCAGCAATCTGAGCTCATCGGGTAGCGGCACCACAATGGGCATGTTCCTTTACAGCGCCATGTCGGGTGTGGTTGTGAAAGCCAATAAGGTGAGCAACATCAAAAACACCAACACTGCAGGCTACGGCGCTGCCGGCATGTTGATGGCGACTACCATCAATTCGTCTGATATGAAGATAAACAACAACTTCGTATGGGATGTAGCCGGTTATGGTTACACCGATTATACGTCGGCCGATAATGGTAATGGCATCGTTGTCGATGGCGGCGGTGGTATCGATATCGATTTCAATACTGTGGTACTGAATACGGACCAGACGTCCACGGGCGGCCACCGGGCTTCCTGCCTGCTGATCACGGCCAATGTGAACTCATCGGGCACCATCAATCTGCGGAACAACATTCTCACCAACCTGCAGACCGTGGGTAATGCCAACAGCCGTCTGGCACTGTCCAATCTTGCTACTACGGGCTCCGGCGTATTTGGTGCCATCAATTATAACAACTACTACAGCACCAGCACCAATCTCAGCAGCACAGGCACCAATGCATCGATTACCAATACGCTGGCACAGTTGCAGACCAGCCTGGGCGGCAATGCCAGCTCGACCGTGGTGCAGCCGGTATTCCTGGGGCCCAACGACCTGCATCTGAGCCCGGCCAACCCGGGCATTAGCAACAATGGCAGCCCGGTAAGCGGTATCACAACCGATATCGACGGCCAGAGCCGCAGTGTAACCACACCCGATAAAGGCGCCGACGAGTTTACGCCTTGTCAGACCGTAACCTTTTCCACCCAACCTGTCAATGCAGCGATCTGCCCGGGTAGCGATACCAGCTTCCGCGTTGTTTCGGGCAATGGCACCCTGTACCAATGGCAGGTCAATACCGGATCGGGTTATACCAATATCACCAACAACACGATCTATGGCGGTGCAACAACTGCAACACTAACACTCACCGCTGCACCCTCAAGCTATGACGGTTATAGTTACCGTTGTGTAGTGAATTATTTCACGGGCTGTACCGCCAGCAATTCCAACCCGGCTACGCTCACCATTATTCCACCGCCTGTAGCAACGATCTCCTCTGGCCCTACCGCCTTCTGCCCCGGAGGAACGGTAACGCTAAATGCCAACAGCGGTGCGTTCACTTATCAATGGCAGCGGAACGGCGCCAACATCGTGCCCCCGGCCACCGCCGCGTCTTATAATGCAGGTGCTATAGGTAATTATACCGTTGTGCTACGCAGCAACAGCACCGGCTGTCGCGACACTTCCGACCCGGTGACGGTGACGGCCAATCCGCTCATTAACGCAACGCAGGATTTGACCATATGTGCCAATCAATTGCCTTATACCTGGAACAGCCAAAGCATTGCGGCAGGCGGTACAGCTGTGGCCACCTATACAAGACCTTCGCTGGTAACCGGCTGCGACAGCACCACTACCCTGAACCTGAGCATCAATGCCGTGGTAACCGCGACCCAGAACATAACCATCTGCGCCAACCTGCTGCCTTATACCTGGAATGGCAAAACACTTACAGCAGGCGGTACTGCCGTGGCCAAGGATACCAGCCTTAATGTAGCCGGTTGCGACAGCATCACCACCTTGAACCTTACCGTTAACCCCTTGCTGACCGCCACACAGAACCTGACTATTTGCCAAAGTCAGCTGCCTTATACCTGGAACGGGTTGCCGGTAGCGGCCGGCGGCACCGCCGTGGCCACTTATACCAGGGCTTCGCTGGTGACCGGCTGCGATAGCACCACCACGCTGAACCTTACCGTAACCCCAAATCCCAATGTAAGCGCAAGCCCCATGCCGCAGTCGATCTGCAGCGGCAGCGGTACTGCCATTACAGCGTCGTCTACTACCACCGGCGCCAGCCTTGCCTGGACCGTAACCCAGACCGGCGTGAGCGGTGCGAGTGCCGGCAGCGGCGGCACCATTGCCCAAACGTTGACCACTACCGGAGCGGCTATAGGCCAGGCTATTTATGCCATCACAGCTACTGCCAGCGGCTGCGGCACTACTATAAGGGATACCGTGACCGTAAGGCCTTTGCCGGCAACAACAGTTACGCCAGCATCACAGAGCTTGTGCAGCGGGGCCGCAACCAGCCTGGCGCTCAGCTCGCCGGTGAGCGGCGCCACCTTTAGCTGGACGATAAGCCAGACCAATGTAACCGGGGCGACGGCAGGCAGCGGCGCTACTATTGCTCAGAACCTTACTGCCACCACCAATGCCAACGGTACTGCGACCTATACTATAAAGGCCAGCGCCAATGGCTGCACCGGCAGCAATACCACCGCTACCGTAACCGTAACACCAGTGCCGGCCAATCCCGGCGCTATTACCGGGCCCGATGCTCCCTGCGCCGGCAGCACACAGACTTATTCCATACCGACGGCAACAGGCGCCACCAGCTATTCCTGGACCCTTCCGGCCGGCTGGACCGGAACATCGACCACTAATTCCATAACAGTAACGGTGGGCAGCAGCAATGGCGGCATCACAGTATCACCCGCAAATACCTGCGGTTCGTCGGTTACACCAGCTACTAAAGCGGTGACTTCCACACCCGTGCTTACACCCACGATCAATATCAGCAGCAACGCCCCGGCGCTGCTCTGCTCGGGCACTACGGTAACCTATACCGCTACCACCACAAACGGAGGGACCTTGCCCGCTTACGGGTGGCAGGTAAATGGCAATCCGACAACCGGCACCGGCAATACCTTTACCTATGTGCCTGCCGCCGCCGATACGGTGCGGTGCGTGCTGACCAGCAATTATCCCTGCGTATCGGCCAATGGCATCGTCAGCAACATGCTTATCATGCAGGTAACGCCTTCGGTAACGGCAACGCTGAATATCTATGTGCCGGAAAACAATGTGTGCTCCGACATACCAGTGCACTTTCTGGCAACGCCCGGCGGCGGCGGTACGGCGCCCTTTTATCAATGGAAGGTGAACAATGTGATCAATGGCAGCAATAGCACCAGCTTTACTTATACACCTGCCGATAATGATGTTGTAACCTGCGAGATGACCAGCAGCGCGCTTTGTGTAACGCCGGCCAAAGTGATCAGCAATATGGTACCCATGTCGGTAACTACCGTTACCCATCCGGCGATCAGCATTTCGAGCTCGCCTGCCAGCGCTGTAAACGGCCAGCCGGTGACCTTTAATGCCTCTGTAACCGAGGGCAGTCCCGGCGCACAGGTAACCTGGTATAAGAACGGCGTCTACGTCGCTACAGCCGCAGGCCCTTCCTGGACTGCCGTTGCCGGCACCGACTTCAACAGCGCCAGTCGTATACAGGCATTGCTGCGAAGCTTCTCACCCTGCGCCGATCCGGATACGGTATGGAGCAATACCATTAAAGTGAGCGTGGGCACCAGCGGTATCGGCAATCCCGGTATTCCTGATAACTTCAAGCTCTATCCCAATCCGGCCAATAGAACGGTGAACATTGAAGGCCTGGCAGCCGGTGATGCGCTAAGCATATACGATGCGCTGGGACACCGGGTACGGCGCGAGGAAGTAGCGCGCAACGGCGTGTACCAGGTGGACCTGTCCCCGCTGGCCCAGGGCATGTACTGGTTCCGTTTTGAGAACAGGAAAGGGCAGCAATGGCAGATTAAGGTAACCAAACAGTAAAAGGAGAATGTAACAGGTGGGTCACCTGCACTAAAAAGGTATATTTCTTCCCGGGATCATCCGCAATGAATACTGCGGATGATCTTTTTATAAACAGGCAATATCACGGAATCCTGTACGCTTCCGTTTTGATCCGTCTTTTTCGTATCTTTGCAGACGGTTCTTTGAAAACCTTATACGTTTCTCAATCCCAGACGGGGCCGCCCGGTTTTGACAGCACCATGGCGGGGAGGGTGTAAGCATGCAGCGCGTTGTGTAATTAGCGCTTTAATCTGAATACTCAAACTTCAAATGGCAATACTCAGTATGCCATGGCTGCCTAATTAGTAATTAGATAGTCATTAGGGCCGCCCGGGCAGGTTTGTCTGCTACCTAGCCCCGCCGCCGACTCAAAAAGAAAGCAGATTGCTGTTGCAGAAGGCTGTGCCTGCAACTTAAGACCATCCAGCTAAGTAATGATTTGGTTTGTCCGCTTCCTGATCATCGCCGACAAATAATAACGGAATAAGCATGTAGAAGACTTTTTCAACCGGTGTTTGGACGCGGGTTCGATTCCCGCCGGCTCCACAAACGAATAAAACCTGCTCTCGGAGCAGGTTTTATTCGTTTAATGAAAATCGGCAATAATTCGAATAGAGCATAACAGGTCACCATACCTTATCAAAAGAACAGGTCATTCTTCTGATGGATCAGTATGTATTTTATATTCATTATTCAATTCCTTGGCAAGCGATTCAAAATGCTTCCAGGAGTTCTTATTTGCTATAGTTCTTCTATACTCGATGTAATCCTCATAATTAAAATATACCTTTACAATTACGTATTTCATTGCGCTAATAATCATTGCTCTATCATAAAGTCCGTTTTTAATGCCTCTGGAGATTCTTTCATATCTATTTAAGTATGAATGGATTTGCAACTGAATGTCTATCTCATCCCTAATGGCATCCTGAATTTTGACGAGGGGGATTTTGCAAATTCCCTTTTCGACATAAGCTTGAAATTTCTTTGTCAAAAAAGATCTTATTTCTTTATCATGCCTGTTGTTCAACTCATTTTCGGTTACCGTTTTTCTATTCCACTCCAGTGTCTCCTTATGAATATTTTTATTGATCCTTATTTGCTTACTCGCATATAGAATTGTGACCACAACGGCCAAAATTCCGACGATTTGAATTGCAAGAGACCATATTTCAAATGTTTTCATATATTTTATATTATGATTCAAAATACCGAGCCAGGGTTTGCAAGTTGAATGGTGCGATATAACTTTAATATTTCAGTCTCTTGGGGCTTGCCGCTTCCATTCATGGGCAAAATTTTATAGAGCCTGATGCCTTGCTCTTTTTGCCGTTCTCTTTTCTCCTTTGCTTCATAGGGGTCAACCAGTATAAATGGCTCTTCAAGCACGGTCCATTGTCGCAGATTATCCAAAGAGCCAATCTGATCGCCTTTTTTAAGAAAACCATTGTCCATTCGTAAAAAAGCCATCATGCCGATATTGGTCAGCTTATAAACAGCAAGCACCTCTATATCGTTACCAATCACTCCAGGCATCACTTCCGAAACACCATTCTCTATCGTTCTCGCGATGAATGCGCCACCAAACCGGACCAGGATATCATAAGGAGAAAGCTGCTCAAATGGCTGATCTGTATCCAACTTATTTTTTGACAGCCGATGAGGCTCTTCTCTATAATAGAGAAAAAATGTCAACTCGCTCAACTCACAAACTTCTTTTGCCAATTGGAACGGGATATCTTCGTCCAAAATCCTTTTATCCTGCATGGCTTGTATCGCTTCCAGGTTACAATAACAGATCTGGTATTTTCGCCAACGCTGTTGTTGTAATACAGATTTCAAATTGTCCGTTTCATTTCTGAATGCAGCTATCAGCTCCCAAAACTTCATAGTGATCGATGTTCTCTCAGGCTATCGCCAATGCTTAAATATACACAACATATCTAATACTGAAATAAACTGCAGCGCAAAGCTTCAGAACCAGATAGAGCCGCATACCGTCCGATAATTTATCCAACCCAAGCCGTACATTTACAGGCGACATCAGCTATTCTTTCTTTTATGAAAGCAGAAAAGGCCCCCGTATTCAATACCCTTTATGAGCAATATCGCTACCTGGGGCTACCCACCGACCAGATCGATAAGCATACCGATTTTACGATCTTCAACCTGAGGGATGCCTTTGAAGGAGTATTGCCTTTCACCTGCCCCACCCACCGGCTGAATTTTTTTGTATTCAACTTCGTCAAGCAGGGACAGGGACAATACACGATAGACGACCAGACTTTCGACCTGGAACAGGGCATGGCTTATTTTACCAATCCCGGCCATTACCGCTCCTACGAATGGCAGCGCACCGAAGAGGTGTACCTGATCACCCTCAGCGAAGCTTTTCTTAAGGAGAATGTGCATGCAGGCATTTTCGAAGAATTCCCTTTTTTGCTAGCGGAGACCTTTCCCGGCCGGCGTCTCACCCCCGATGTGTTTGCGGAATTTGAACGGATCTATCTGCAGATCCATCATGAATATAACAACCGTTCACCCTACCGCAGGCGCATTATCGGTAACTTGTTCGTAGTCCTGCTGCTGAAAATAAAAGAATATTTCTGGCCCGATTATGATCCTATCTATGAAGGCAATCGCAGCTCCGTTATTGTCAAAAACTTCAAACGCCTGTTGGAACAGCATTATCGCACGCTACGTGCAGGTAAGGCGGAGCAGGTGTTCCGTGTGCAGGAATATGCCGATGCGCAAAACCTGCATCCCAATTACCTGAACAATGTGATCAAAACCAAAACGGGAAAATCGATCGGGACATGGATTGCTGAAAAAACAATTGCAGAGGCGAAATCGCTATTACAAAATCCCGGCCTGTCTGTTAAAGAGATCACCTATACCCTGGGCTTTGCTGAGACCGCCCACTTCAGCAATTATTTCAAAAAGCATACGAACATGTCGCCCGCTGCGTACCGGAAAGCGTATCATCTCTCCTCATCTTAGAAATTTGCAACAGCTCCTGTAAGCTGCGCAACATTAGCCCTCGTTCCTGTACCACCTTTGTATTGTCAATAACGGCAATCAAAACAAAGGTTATGAAAACACTGAACGAAAAAGTAATCCTGGTGACCGGCGCTTCAAGAGGTATCGGCGCCGCTATAGCACAACAGCTGGCCGGAGCCGGCGCGAAAGTGATCGTAAACTACGCCGGCAACGCTGCAAGCGCCGAACAGACAGTACTAAGTATTAAAGCGGCCGGCGGCGAAGCCATTGCCCTGCAGGCCGATGTGAGCCAGTCTGCAGAAGTGGCCGCATTGTTCGACGCAGCTATCAAGCATTACAGCAGAATCGATGGCCTGGTCAACAATGCCGGCATCATGATCACCAAACTGCTTAAAGATACCACGGACGAAGACTTTATCCGCCAGTTTGAGGTCAATGTAAAGGGCACCTTCAACACTTTGCGCGAAGCGGCTACAAAGCTTGCTGATGGCGGTAGCATTGTCAATTTCTCTTCCACCACTACCCGCGCCATGATGCCTACCTATAGCAGCTATGTAGCGACCAAGGGTGCGGTGGAACAGCTTACCCGTGTA
Organism: Taibaiella koreensis; assembly: GCF_003545715.1. Lineage (GTDB taxonomy): Bacteria > Bacteroidota > Bacteroidia > Chitinophagales > Chitinophagaceae > Taibaiella > Taibaiella koreensis. The sequence continues at coordinate 235,822 of NZ_QVNU01000003.1, read as the reverse complement.
TTTGCCAAAGAGATTGGTTCCCGTGGCATTAATGTAAATGCTGTGCTGCCCGGCCCTACCAATACCGAGCTGTTTACCAACGGCAAGCCGCAAGAACTGATCGATCGCCTGGCCTCGCTCAACGCCTTTAACCGCATAGGCGAACCGGAAGACATTGCTCCAGTGGTCGCCTTTCTCCTGAGCGACGATGCCAAATGGATCAGCGGACAAACAATAGGCGTGAACGGCGCTATGGCATAACGCTGCCTTCGTCATCCTTCATCTACAAAATAGTATTCTCTTTTTCAATCCATAAAAGCAACAATCATGAACACGTTAAAGAATAAAGTAGCCCTGATCACCGGATCGGCCCGCGGGCTGGGAAAAGCCATCGCTGAACGCTATGCTGCCATGGGCGCCGATATCGTTATTAATTACTCCCGCGACAAGGCTTCCGCCGATGAAGTGGAAAGCAATATCAAAGCAATGGGGGTCCGTGTACTTTCCGTGCAGGCCGATGTGAGCAAGGTAAGCGAGATCGAAAGGTTGTTTGCTGCCGCCAAAGAAGCTTTCGGTAAGATCGACATCGTGGTAGCCAATGCCGGCATCGAAATGGTGGAAACGCCGGTAGTCGATTTTACCGAAGAGCAGTTTGACCGCGTCTTCTCCATCAATACAAAGGGTTCTTATTTCACTATGCAGCAGGCCGCCAAGCATGTCGAAGACAATGGCCGCATCATTTACATCGCATCGTCCACTACCTCTTTCCCTGTGCCTGGTATGGCGGTATATGGCGGCAGCAAGACCACGCCACGGTATATGGTCGATATCTTGGCTAAGGAGATCGGTCATCGTGGTGTAACCGTCAATTCCATTATTCCTTTCGCCGTGGATCATTCCGGCATATTCGCCGAGCCGGGATCTTATCCGCGCCTGAGGCAACAATTGCTCGACAGCTCCCCGATGGGCCGCCTGGCCGAAGTAGAGGATGTGGCCAACGTAGCGGAATTCTTTGCCAGCGACCTTTCTTCTTTCGTCAACGGGCAACATCTGCTGGTCAATGGCGGCGCGACCAACTAATCCCGGAGTGGTCGCCGCATCTTCAACGGGTATGAAGATGCGGCGGCTTTTTTCTTCTGGCCGAATGACATAGGTAGCCTTTCTTTACATTAACCAGGCTATCGTCTACCACACATAAAGTATAGAATAAATATCCGGCCCGAAGCCGGTGCGCAGCAGGTTGACCTGATCGGCCAGGTAAATACCATTCACAATGAACTTATACCGGTAGGTCCCGGGAGGCAGCTGCAAGGTACAGGTCCAGGCGCCGGCGGCATCTTTCTTCATGGGCGCAGGCGGCCAGCGGGCGCTGTCGCTCACCAGGTTTACCAACTGGGCGTAACCAAAATCGTTCATGCGGAAGGTGACCGTTCCCCCGGCCTGTTTTCCAAACAAAGTAGCCACATAATTATCCGGATCCGCAGCCAACGCTGACGCAAAGCAACGGTCGCTTTCAGCTGCTTTTCCAAGCTTCCTGCTAGCAACGCCACACCAGGCGTTCAGCGTTTGTTTGCCCGGATCGAAATGCCTGATGCTTTCCAGCAGCCGCAGCGCTTCGGCCGGCTTTTCCTTCGCAAGCAGTTGCAGGGCGACATCCAGGGCCTCGTCGCTGCCGAAATTATATCGTGTGGGGGAATGCCCCCGAAGCGAGTCATAAACCTTCACTGTCCTATCAATGCCACCCGCAGTGTAGGCAGTACGGAGTACGGGGCCGATCGCTTGAGGGAAATAGCCATCCATGTCCCGGTAATGTGCTCCTTTTTTTAGCTCAGCGCCCAGCGAGAGCACAAGGGGTGTTGAAAAGTCATTCTTATAGTAAAGATTGATCCTGCGGTCTTTCAAAGCGATAGCCATAGAATAGTTGGATACCAGGTTGCCCGGCTTCTTCTGGGTTGTTTGCTGCAGAAGGTCTACTATATTTTTAAGGGAACGGGATTGGCCGCTATTCAGTCCTGCCAGGGCGGCGTCCCTGCGCCAGCAGGCCTCATAATGACCGTCGTTAACCCTGTAATTGGTCAACGCGAAGTCGGGGGTGCTACGCCGCATCACATAGCTGCCATGTACGGTAGCATAGTCGCCGTTCTCATCTGCAATAAACAGCTGCGCGCCGGTGAGGCGTACGAGGTTGAAACGTTCGATAAATTGCAGCGCTTCCGCTACGGTGCCACATTGCTGCAGCAGGTCAGTCACGATCTCGGTCTCCCGGTCCTGCCGGGAGGGATCCCGCAATACCGGTAACTCGTCGATAGCGGTATAGTCCATGAAGAGCCCTTTGTCGTTCATCCCACCCTGGGGAATATGGTACATAAGGCTGTCCATCTTGCCGTCGGGCGACAGCTCGGTCCAGATCATATAACCGTTGTGCTTATTGATTGCGGGGTAATACCAAAGCCGGTACCGGAGGGCAGGGTCTTCATCTTCATTGTTACCGACCCAGACCTGCCGGCCATCATTGGCAATAAAGATGGTACAAGCCCGGGAGGGAGCGAAAACAAGCATATAAGCCAACAGGAGGTAACAAAAACGGCTAAGCAGCATAAACACAGGATTTTTCCGGCGAAAGTAGCTGCTACCGGCTTTAATCCTGTTCCGGGTTATCCATCCGAACACTTTTCCCGGTCCATTTCCTGCCGGAAAGCCGTTGGCGACAGTCCGGTCCATTTTTTAAATGCAGTATTGAACGCCGTCTTCGAATTGAAGCCTGCGGCAAAGGCGATGCCCACCATATTCAACCGGCCGGCCTCCCCGGAGGATAGCAGCCGTTTGGCCTCTTCTACCCTCCGGCTGTTAACCAGGTGGTGGTAGCTGTTGCCCGTTGCCTCATTGATCAGGTAAGAAGTATCATGAACGCTGATCCCGAGCCGCTCCGCCAGCTGGGGGAGGCTAAGCTCATTATCCAGGAAAATCTTTTCACCTGTCATCAGGATTTCCAGCCGGCCCGACAGCAGGCTGAGCTGCTGCCTGTCCAACCGGGATGCGCGGGGAGTATTCGCTTCCGGTTCTTCTTTCCCGGCAGATAACGAAGGCGTAGGAGATTCCGTAGTAGGTATTACATCGCTGCGTCCCTTTAATACGAAGTAGGCGAGCAAAAAAACAGACCCGGTATAGGCCAGCGGCATTACTTTCATCAAAAAGCCGATCCCGAATAGAGCATCATTTATCCAGAACAGGGTAATCAGGAGCAAGGTCAGCAACAGATAACGCATGCGGCCCTTCCCCTGCCCTTTCCCCCGGAGCATCCTATAAGCACAAGCAATATAGATCAGCAACTGTACAGGCAAGATATCCCTGAGCAATAGGTCTGCCGATCCGATGGAAAACAGTTTCAGGGATAACAGGGTTCCCTTTGCCGCTATGGACAGATCAGCGACCCAATACAGTACAAAGGGCAGAAAATGCAGGATATCCTTTTTCCTGAAAAGACGATCCTTATCGGCAAAATGCGATACGCCTAGCAGCAGACAGGGCGCCAGCAGGAATTGCAGCGAATTCAGCGATGCGACCCAGCCGTACTGTGCTCCGGTCCAGTAAATACCCAGGAAAGCGATGCCCATGATGAGTATAAAGAATGCGAGCCAGCGAAAGGCGGGTCGTCGTTCTTCCTGTTGCAGCAGTAGCAGGAAGCCTAAAAGAAAGCAGGCCCCGGAGGCAAGGGACATCAGGAATATGTTCATAGGCAATCGGTTAAATAAAACGCATCAAAACGTTGTAGCCATTTCGTTCTCAAATGTACACCATACGGCACATTTGCTGCCGCACCTGCTCTCCGCAACCAGCTGAAAACATTCATTTTTTGCCATTTTATTCATTTTTTGCCATTTTATTCATTTTTAATTTTTTTAAATATAGAAAATGGCGATTTTGCGCTTATGAGAGAAGCTTTATTCATATTACTCATCCTTTGCTTCTCTATACCGGGAGCAAAAGCACAGTTGAAACCCCTGGACCAGACCCGCTATATAGACAGTCTTTCGCGGCGGCTGGGCGAAACGGGCCCCGACAGCGCGAAAGCGAGGATCAACTTCCTGCTTTCCGAAATCTATGCCGGTGCAGATACAGCAAAGAATGGCGCCTATCTCAGGGAGGGGCTGCGACGGGCAGGTAAGAGCGCCTATCTGCAGACCGCAGGCCAATATTACGAAGGTATCGCCCGGATGATGACCGGCAGGCTGGATGATGCGGAAGCCTCTTTCCAGCAGGTAGCCCGGAGCATGCGATCGTTCGGGAGCAAGGAAGCCATTTTATTCAGGGGCCGGGCACTGTATAGTTTCGGCGTGGTACAACAGATCAAGGACAACCAAAAGGTATTTGCCGAGCTCCTTACCGATCAGGTCATCCCGCTGGCAAAGCAATCGGGAGATAGTGTATTTCTGGGTAAATGCTATCTTGCTATGGGTATGATTTTTAAAAATACCCAGCAGAATCTCCAATCTGAGCAGTATTGCCGGCAAGCCGTAGGTCTCTTCCTCAGGTATAATGCCCCACCTGAGCAGCTGCTGTTCGGCTACCATACGCTGGCCGAAGCTTATTTACTCCAGCAAAAGAACAGCGAAGCCAGGGGCGTGCTTGATAGCGCCTACCAGGTACTGTTGCCCCATCCGCACTCGGAATACTTCCTGGATTACTACGCCGCCGATGCCATGTACTACACCAACCTGGGCCAGTTTGCACAGTCATTAAAAAGTATAGACAAAGGCATTGTGCTGGCACAGCAAGTACATGATGCAAGAAAGGAGATGCGGCTGCAGGGACAAAAGCTGGTCGCCTATTTCAACCAAAAGGATTTTCCCAGGGCGCGGGAAGTAATGGACTATATGCTGGGCCAGCCAGCCTGGGCCTCATACGCGACCAACCGGATGTATACCTATCTGATGATGGCTGAAGCCTACGCCGGCGAAGGGAATATGAAATCGGCTTTCGACTGGCAAAAACGCTATAGCAGTACCAGCGACAGCTTCTATCAAAGCCGTCTGCAGAACGACATTGCCGCCATAGAAGTCAAATACCAAAGCAGGGAAAAACAGCAGAAGATCATGGTGCTTGAATCGGAAAAGCAGCAAAGTGCTTTGAAGGCGAGGAGCCAGCGCCTGCTTAACGGACTACTTGGGGCCGGTACCATTTTCCTCCTGATCACCACTTTGCTCCTGGTCATTTATTACCGGAACAAGCGAAAGCTCGCCCTCCAGAAAGAGATCAATTATCAGCAGCAGCTTAAAGAGCTGGAGCAACAGCAGCAATTGCGATTTACGCAGGCGATGCTGCAAGGAGAAGAAAGAGAACGGCAACGGGTGGCGCGCGATCTGCATGATGGCCTGGGCGGCATGCTGGCGGGGATCAAGATCAATCTCGCCCAGCAAGGCCCGTCCAACAAGGACGGTCAGCTTGATGGCGTGATCCAGCGACTGGACCAATCCTTATCGGAACTGCGCCGCATTGCACGCAACATGATGCCGGAAAGCCTGCTGAAGCTGGGTCTGTCTATGGCGCTCAAGGATCTTTGCGAATCGCTGATCGGCCCCCAAACCGCGATCAGCTTCCAGGCTTACGGCATCGATCCCGGCATGGAACCAACCATACAGGCCAATATCTACCGTATTGTCCAGGAGACACTGTCCAACGCGGTACGACACGCAGTGGCCACTAAGATTATGGTCCAGTGCAGCCAGGATGATCACATTTTTCTCATTACAGTAGAGGACAACGGAAAAGGCTTTGAGCCGATAAGGGGGAGCGAGGCTACCGGCATCGGCCTGACCAATATCCGCAATCGTGTCGATTATCTGAACGGCAAACTGGACATACGCTCCACCCCCGGCCAGGGAACTGCGGTCAATATAGAGCTGCATCTACCCTGATCCGGGCTAATAGTCGATGTCAATGCCGAGCGGGGCCAACAAGGCCAATACGCCGGGTACAGATAAGCGGGCCTTCTTCAGCCGATTGATCGAGGGATCGATCGTATAGTGGAAGGCGCTGCGCAGGTCGGCCTTTTCCAGGATCGTTTGGTCGAAGCGGGCACCGGCCAGATCGCATTGCGCGAACACAGCCTGGCTTAGATCGGCTTCCGTAAAGTCGGCCTCGCGCAGCTGGCAACCGTCAAAGATTGTATCCTTCATTTTTACCTGGAAAAATGAGCTATGATCGAGGATACTACGCTCAAAGCGAAAGGCGAGGTTGAAAGGGTTGCAGGCTTCGAAATGTAGCCCCATCAACTTACAATCTCTGAAAACGACATTGCGGAAAGCCGCTTTCTGAACACTGGCCAGGCTCAGATCGCAACGCTCAAAGATACAGTCGTTGAATTCGTTATCAGAAAGGTCGGCCTTATTGAAGTTGCAATTAAGAAAGCTGCAGTTTTCGTACTCTCCCTTGCTGTCTGTAAAAAGGTCAGTTTCTTTATCGAATATCTTATCCTTTATCCATTCTTTGTCCATAATATTTTATTTAGTGACCATCCTGATATAGGAAATACGATACAATTTGCTTCTACATCACGGTTGCTGAGCTTGCCGAAGCACCATCTTTGTCCTTTCGACAAGCTCAAGGACCGGCTTTGTTTCCTATATCCGGATACTCAGATTTTATTTTTTAGGAGGCATTTGCTTTACCGTAGCGATGTACTTTGTGATCTGTTCATCCAGCTTCGAGGGGTAACGATAACCAAGACGGCCGGCAATAGCCATGCCCAGCTCCCGGCCCAGGCTGACATAAGCCTCCAGCGCCCGCCAATTGTCCTGCATATCGGCGCCGGCAAAGGTCTGTTCCACCTTTTGCCATAGCTCCGGGCTCAGGTACTGTTTAAACAGGCGGCCATATTTATTGGTCGTCACCTTCCAGTCGTGCTGCATCCCTATATACCATTCAATAATGTGCTGCAGGTGCTCAAAGCGCATGACCTGCTCCGACATGAACCGGGCATAGAACAACTCTTCGCGCCACAGGCATTTGACCACATAGGTAAGGTCCCACCAATAGTTATTCAATACCCATTGAAAATGTTCTTGCGAAGGTTTTTTAATCAGCACCGATTCATAGGTAGGCGGCTTTAATGACCGGGTAATCCCATCTTTATCCAGCAGCACCTTGTAGCCTACATCCCAATCCTCTGGCAGGGTTTCGGCCAGGGTATCCTCGACAAATTTATCGACGGCATACAGCTTGAAATCGATCTTGGAATAATCGGCATAGAAGACCATACGCATGGCATGCCGGCCACCAAAAGCGTCCTCATTCTCCACAATATAGCTCACCACTTCGCCAAAGTGGCTCAGCCAGCTGTCATCGGCCAGGAAAGCCGGCAAATCCCGGATCACCCATTCTATGTCCAGGTCGCTGAAATCGTCTACAGGAGCATCGGGATTTACCATCGAGCTGGTAAGCAGCATCGCCCTGATCTGATCGTTATCCCTGGCCCATTGCAGCGCCTTTTCGAGCTGCGCGGCCCGCGCAGCATTCATCTTGTTTGTCATGTCCGGGTTATTGGCAGATAAAGATAGGGAGAATACCCTATGCGCCATTTCACAAGGCATACAAATGTCAGGCGATTCCCCATCAGCCCCTTTTCGTCGTAAAGCGACTGTTTTCTGTCGGAACTACCCCCTGCCCCAGGCGATCGCCAGTAGTAATTTTGTATTACCAAAAAGCAGGCCGGGAAAGGGCCCTGGTCCTGCCTCCAAGGGCATTCTATTGTACAGATGAGAAAGGTTATTGTATCGATGAATATCAGCCTTGATGGCTACTATTCCGGGCCCAACTGCGAGCTCGACTGGCACTTCGAGCGCTGGAACCGGGTCATGGGCGCCCGTTTGCTACAGGAGCTGATGCGCCACGACAGTGTATTGCTGGGCCGGAAGACCTACCAGGCTATGGCCCGCTACTGGACCGCCAAACAGTCTGATCCTTTTTGCTCCCGTGAAGATTTTGCCTTTGCCGCCATGCTCAATGGTTTTCCCAAAGTGGTCTTTTCCAATACCCTTGCCGAGCCGGAATGGCGCAATTCCACGATAGTTTCCGGTAAGCTGAGGGTGGTGATGAACCGGCTGAGAAAACCGGTATCGGGGCTGCACAAAGCGATCTTCATCCTTGGCAGCGGTCAGCTGACAACAGAATTGATCCGCCTGGGGCTTGTAGACGAATACCAGCTGTGGGTACATCCCGTATTGCTCGGCAAGGGTAAGCCTTTATTTGCTTCATCGCCGGGTGGGTATTCCCTTGAGCTCTTGCAAAGCGAAATGTTCAGTTCGGGTGTTGTACTGCTACACTATAAGGTGCTGCGACCGGCGCAATAGCCGTTTGCTTAGTCTTCTTTCTTCAGAATACCCCGCGCTACGCTATCCTCTATCAGGCCATGAGCATAGTTCCATAGCACGGCAGAGCCATTACGGATCTTTTCCTTCTTCTCATAGACCTTCCGGTAGTCGACGTCAAACTCCTTCCAGGTACCCCCATCGTTAGAGACATTCTGCAGCAGCGGCTCCAGGCGATCCATCGACCGGGCAAAGCGGGCTTCGGCGGTTTCTCCCGCTTCGAATTCTTCCCAGATGGCAATCAGCTCCTGGGCCTGGTCGTCAGGCAGTATGCCGAAGATACGGGTAGCCGCGAGGCGCTCTTCATCGGTGTTTTCATGCGCCTTCTGGGTATCGTAAATAAAGGTATCGCCGGCATCGATTTCTACAATATCATGGATCAGCACCATTTTGAGTACTTTCAGCACGTCGACGGGCTCATTGGCATGGGGCGCCAGCACCAGGGTCATCATCGCCAGGTGCCAGCTGTGCTCGGCATCGTTCTCGTGGCGGTCGCTTTGGAACAGGCGCGTACGGCGCTGTATGTATTTCACTTTGTCGATCTCTTTGATAAAGGCGATCTGGCGTTCCAGGTCCTGCATAGCTATGGTTATTGGGTAGGAAAATAAACCAGGTGCAAAGTTAATCCGGACCAGGCGTATTCAAAGAAAGGGAGCGGGCAGAATATTGTTAATTTCGTACCTTCCTTTGTATCATGCCCACGATCCCTTATATCGCGCTTTTTCGCAGGCACAGCAGCCGCATCCTGCTGGCAGCGCTGCTGTTCTGGCTGCTGCTCGGATTTTTTGTATATGGCGCCGAGCTGATCGCCAACCGTTATTTCGGCATGAAGGCGCTGGACCTTATCGAGCAGCGGCAATACCTGCTACGCTGGTTGCTATGGCTCCTGCTCACACCAGCGATCGTACTGCTGGCGCTCAAGATTAATATCGGCAATTGCCGTCTGTTTTGGTTCATACTGCTGCATATCTTTTTCGGAACGGCCATCCTGGCGCTGGAATTCATGGTGGAGCTGGCTATTATCAAACCAATGGCAGAGGCCTTTTACCATAGAAAAGTCGTACTTGGAGAGCTGATGATCCCTTTCCTCCAGAAATATTTTGCCTATATCATTAATTACTTTCTCATCGTGGGCATGGTGAATATGTACATTTACCTGCATTCCCTGCAAACGACGCAAAAGGAATTGTTGCAAACGGAGCTGCAGAATAAAGAGCTGAAATACAGGCTCACGCTGGCTCAGCTGCAAACGCTCAAGATGCAGATACAACCCCATTTCCTGTTCAATGCTCACCAATCGATTACGGGACTTATTCTCAGCAAAGAGAATGATAAAGCGGTACGCATGCTCTCCGCTCTCAGCGATCTGCTGCGGCTGTCGTTGGAACAACAGGAACGGGAGCTGGTGCCCCTGGAAGAAGAATTACGGATCGCAGACCTTTACCTCTCTTTACAGCAGACTCGCTTCGGCGAACGCCTGATCTATTCCAAACAGATTGCTCCTGATGCGGCTGCCATATCGGTTCCTTATTTTATCTTGCAGCCGGTGGTGGAAAATGCCGTGATCCACGGCGTAGAACAAACCGACGAACCGGCGGAGATCCGGATCAGTGCGACCTTAGCAGAAAGCCGGCTAAGGCTTGCGGTAAGCAATACCGGCGAGCTGGATCCCGGCCGGCCCGCAAAGGGGCACGGCATCGGTCAAAGCAACGTAAGCGAACGCCTGAAACAGTACTTCGGTGAGCAAGCTACCTACCGGCTGTACAACGAAGGGAATGGAACCACGATAGCTGAATTGATGATACCACTTGTATGACAGCCAGAATCACCGCCATTATCGTAGACGATGAGCCTTTAGCCGCCAACGTGATCGAGGAATACCTGAAAGAGTTCCCTGAGATTGCCTTGACCAGCCGCTTTACCAAGAGCCGACAAGCTGCGGAAAAAATACCCGTTCTGCGACCCGACCTGGTCTTTCTTGATATACAGATGCCGGTAATGAACGGCTTCGAGCTGCTGGATGCCATTACAGGCAAGCATGACCCGTATATCATTTTCACAACGGCCTATGACCAATATGCCCTCCGCGCTTTTGAAGCCAATGCCGTGGGCTATCTGCTAAAGCCCTTTGACCGGGACAAATTCGGCTTAGCCATACGCCGTTTTCTGGACCGCCATACCGGCGGCAGGGAACAGCATCTTTACGATGGCCTGCTGCGTATGCTCCGGGAACAGCAGGCGCCACCGGCCTACCTGGAGCGCATAGCGATCAAAGAAGCGCAACGGATCTTCTATTTGGCCGTATCCGATATTGTTTATTTTGAAGCAGCCGGCGATTATGTAAAGGTATTTACAGAACACGGTTATCACCTCATCAACGACAGCCTCGGCGCCCTGGAGCAGAAGCTTGCCCCGCAGCAGTTCGTACGTATCCATCGCTCGCATATCATTAACGCGGCCTTCGTGCAGGAATTTATTCCTTATTTCAACGGCGAGTATAAGATCGTGATGCGAAACCAAGAGACCCTCAAGATGAGCCGCAATTATAAGCAACAACTCAGCCGTGTATTCCGCGATCTGTAGCAAAACGTCCCGGCGATGGAACAGCTCCGCTTAATCCCTGTTTTCTGCAGCTTACAGAATTAGCGCAACGCGCTCATTTGTTTTTTCCCATTTTTAAGGGAACAAAAGCAACCGCGATCATGGCTAAAGGCAGCATTCCAGCAGGGATCAAATACATTATCGGCAACGAAGCGGCCGAACGTTTCAGCTATTATGGTCTCAGGGCGATCCTTACGGTATACCTGGCCACGCACTTTTTCAACCCCGGCGGCGATCCGGCGCTACAGGTGGCTGCTGAGGCCAGAGCCAATGAAGCAACCCACTTCTTTATCACGCTCAATTACCTGATGCCCATCGCGGGCGCCCTGCTGGCAGACTGGTTCCTGGGTAAATACACCATTATCCTATGGCTATCACTGGTATACTGCTTGGGCAACTTTCTCATGGCCGGCTTCACCGATCACTACCCGATGTTCATGTCGGGCCTGGTATTGATCGCGGTCGGCTCGGGTGGTATCAAGCCTTGCGTATCGGCCAATGTCGGTGATCAGTTCGACGACAGCAACCGGCATTTGCTGGGGAAAGCGTTCAGCTGGTTTTACCTCAGCATCAATTTCGGTTCCTTCTTTTCCACGCTCTTTATTCCTTACCTGCTACAGCACTTCGGCGCCAGGGTGGCCTTTGGTGTACCGGGTCTGCTGATGCTATTGGCCACGCTGGTCTTTTTCATGGGCAGGAAAAAATATGTGCGGGTAAAACCCGCGGGCTTTCCTAAGGATCACTTCCTGGGCGTAAATTTTTATGTATTGAAAAATATAAGGCAGCTCTTCGGTGGGCAAAGCCCCCGGAAGATCGCGGCACAACGCTACGGGCCGGATACCGTAGCCGCTGTTCAATCCGTATGGAAAGTGATTGCCTTATTTGCTTTTGTCCCGGCCTATTGGATGCTGAGCGATCAAAGCACCTCGGAATGGGTGATCCAGGCGACCAAGCTCGATCTCAACGTTGCGGGTATCACTTTGCTGCCCCAGCAGGTGCAAGCGGCCAACCCTGTGTTTATACTGGTGCTCACTCCTTTATTTACCAGCGCGGTATATCCCTTTCTGCAACGCAAAGGCATCAACTTTAACGAGCATCGCAAAATACTTGCCGGCTTTGTGCTGCTGATCCTGTCTTTCGTAGTCATCTTTATGCTGCAGCAACTGATAGACCGGGGGCAGCATCCCTCCGCAGCATGGCAGATACTCGCTTATTTTCTACAGACGACGGCTGAGATCCTCGTCTATCTTACCGGGCTGGAATATGCTTACGCGCAGGCGCCGGCTTCCATGAAAAGCACAATTATGTCTTTCTGGCTGCTGACGATCTCGCTGGGAAATTACCTGGTGTCCCTCATCAACAACAATATCGGTCACAAGGGTATTTTAAGTCGCTTATCGGGCGCCAGTTATTATGGCTTTTTCATCATCTTGATGAGCATCGTAGCCGTACTGTATAGCCTTGCTTATGCCCGCACTTTGTTTAGCCCCCGGATCTCCGGTACAGATGGACCAACCGGCCCATCAGAAGGATAATACTTTACGTTCCATGCTGCGGGTATCCAGCAACAGGAAGCGGCCTTCGAAGGAGGGCTGGCCGAGGAGGATATGGATCGCTGCCTGCGCCATAATGGTACCGATGATACCCGGCACTGTTCCCAGCACGCCATTTTCCGAGCAGGAAGGCACTTCGTCTGCATCGGGTGGTTCGGGGAACAGATCACGTAGTTGTCCGCTGCCGTCACGGTTAAACACCGTCACCTGCCCTTCGAAGCCCAGGATGCTACCATAGACCAAAGGCTTTCCCTGCTGTACGCAGGCATCGTTCACGGCGTAACGTGTATTGAAGTTATCGCAGCCATCCACCACGAGGTCGTAGTCCGCTACCAATGCAGCAGCATTGGTTTCATCGACCTTTATATCATGATGTACCAGCTGTGTATAAGGATTGTGGGCATGCAGCACTTCGATAGCAGCTGTCGCCTTTTTACGGCCGATGTCTGAGGGCCGGTAGAGTATTTGCCGGTGAAGATTTGTCGCTTCCACGACGTCGAATTCGGCAATGCCCAGAGTACCTATGCCAACGGCATTCAGGTATTGGAGCACGGGGCAACCGAGGCCGCCGGCGCCGATCACCAGTACCCTGCCTTGCTTGATCTGTCGCTGCCCTTCAGGACCAATATCTTCGAGAATGATCTGCCGGCTGTAGCGCACGACTTCCTCTGTAGTGAACATATATCCCCGCTTTATTATTGCATCCATACCGGGTGCCAATCTTTCCATATGGGCTCATAGCCTTTGGCCCTTATTACAGCAGCCATTTCTTCAGGGCTCCGTTCATCGGAGATCTCAAATTGCTCCAGTGACTGGGGTGATACGGCATAGCCGCCCGGATTGGTTTTGGATCCGGCGCTCATGCTGGTAATACCCAGCGGAATAATATGATCCCGGAAGCGTTCTTCTTCCCGCGTAGATAAAGAAAGTTCCAGCTCCTCGTCCAGTAAGCGGTAGGCACAAATCAGCTGTACCAGTTCCTTATCGCTCATATAGCGTTCAAAGACCTTGGGATCGTTTTGACCCGCCTGCTCGATCGGGCGCAGGCGAGGGAAAGAAACAGAGTACTTCGTTCGCCAATAGGTTCTTTCCAGGTATTGCAGGTGCAATGCCGTAAAGAAGGCTTCGGCCCGCCAGTCTTCCAGCCCGATCAGTGTACCCAACCCGATCTTATGGATACCTGCTTTCCCAAGCCGGTCAGGCGTCTCGAGACGGTATTGAAAATTCGACTTTTTCCCTTTGGGATGATATTGCTTGTAGTGGTCCCTGTGGTACGTTTCCTGGTACACCAGCACGCTATGCAGACCTTCCCCACGCAGCAAAGCGTAGTCGGCCTCATCTAAGGGTTGTACTTCCATGGAAATATTGGAAAAATGCGGCCGGATCAGCCGGATCGTCTCCTTTAGGTAGGCTACGCCTACTGTTTTATTGGCTTCCCCGGTTACCAGCAATACATGATCGTAGCCCATTTGCTTCAGTACGGCAATCTCCTGCAGTATCTCCGCTCCGCTCAATGTTCTGCGTGGTATGTTGTTGTCGAGGCTAAAGGCGCAATACGTGCAGATGTTCTGACACTCATTGCTCAGGTACAGCGGCGCATACATTTGTATGGTTTTACCAAAACGCTTTTGCGTCAGCCCATGGCTGAGCCGGGCCATCTGCTCCAGGAAAGGCAGCGCTGCCGGAGATATCAGCGCTTTGAAGTCTTCCAGGTTGCGTTTGCTTTTCTGAAGGGCCGCCTGCACATCCGCTTCCGTTTTGCCGGCAATTTCCCCGGCAATCGTATCCCAATCGTAGCACTCAAAAATTTCAGAGAACATAAGTCTATGCGTTCAGGTCATCAAGAAAAGCGGTTAAAGGACTGCTGGCACCGGCATGGCGGCGCATACCGCCCAGGCCGGCTACATAAGCAGCCCGGCCCGCAGCTACAGCCCATTTAAAAGCCTCTGCCATACGCACCGGATCACTGCTTACGGCAACAGCTGTATTGACCAATACGGCATCGGCGCCCAGCTCCATGGCCTGTGCGGCATGCGAGGGCGCACCGATACCGGCATCAACGATCACGGGTACCCTGCTCTGCTCGATGATGATCTCCAGGAAGTCGAGGGTCCGCAAACCTTTATTGGTCCCTATGGGCGCGCCCAAGGGCATTACCGCCGCAGTACCGGCTTCTTCCAGCTGCTTGCACAGCACAGGATCGGCATGGATATAAGGCAGCACCACAAAACCCAGCCGGGCCAGCTCCTCCGTGGCCTTCAACGTTTCCAGCGCATCCGGCATCAGGTATTTCGGATCGGGATGGATCTCCAGCTTGAGCCAGTTCGTTTCCAGCGCCTCACGGGCAAGCTGCGCCGCAAATACAGCTTCTCTGGCATTGCGCGCACCGGAAGTATTGGGCAATACCTGCACACCCGGTAGCTGCAATTGTTCTAGTAGCGTATCTGTTTCCGTTTCGGCGTCGATGCGCTTCAACGACACAGTCACCAGTTCGGAACCGGAGGCGCTGACAGCCTCACCCATCAGCTGCGGCGAGCCGAATTTACCCGTGCCCAGGAATAAGCGGGAGCTAAAAACCCTGTCGGCGATCTTTAAATGATCCATAGTATCCGTTTTAAATAATACAATCAATAGGTTCCACAGTATGCGTCAGCAAACCGGAAACGGCAATACCATATAATCCTGCGTCCAAAAGCGCTGGAATATCTTCTTTAAGAATACCGCCAATAGCGTAGATAGGGACAGTGCGCTCCGTCGCGGAGAGACTGGCGAAGAGCTGACGGTAACCTTCCAGGCCGAGCACGGGACTCAGCTTTTCCTTCGTGGCAGTGAAGCGGTAAGGACCTAGGCCGATATAATCACAGCCTTCCCTTATGCGCTGTCTTACATCATCCAGGGTATTGGCCGTACCGCCTATGATCTTTCCTGCTTCCAGTGTCTGACGGGCGACGGCAACCGGTGTATCCGATAAACCCAGATGTACCCCGTCTGCGGCCACTTCTTTTGCAATGTTTACATGATCATTAATGATCAGCATCGCATCGTAAGCGGCGCACAATTGCTTTACGGTTTCCGCAAGCGACACCAGAACGATTTGTTCCTGCTGCTTGAAGCGTAGTTGTATCCATTTACATCCCAGGTCAAGCACTTTCCTGATGTGTTCCAGCTGCTGTGGGGCCGTCGCTCCCTGCGATATGTATTGTAGTTTAGGCAACATGATAAGCGAGTAATTGTGTGTTGCTGCGTAACACTTGTTCTACATATTTTTTCCCTTCACGACAGGCATGCTCCAAAGTCAGTCCATGGGCCAGGTTAGCCGTAATGGCGGCCGATAAAATGCAGCCTGAACCGTGCTTGTTGTAGACGATACGGGTACCCGGCGGCAGGGCGACCTGCCGGCCTTCGGTCCATAAGCGATCGGTCCCGCGAACACTCTCCGAATGCCCACCTTTCAGCAGCACATTCGTATAGCGGGCCAGGCCTTCCCCGGCCTTCATTTCATCTGCCGCGCCGCTGAGCAACATGGCTTCGGGTACATTGGGTGTAACCAGGTATATATGCGCCGCAATCGTCGCCAGCAAAGATTCCTGTATGGCCGTCACAAAAGAGAAACCCGCAGATGCCGATAACACGGGGTCCCAGATTATCCTCAGTTGCGGGAACCGTTCCTTCAGCCGGCGCAGCAAAGTCAGCAACAGTTCCGGCCCTGGACACAATCCTATCTTGACCCATTGTATCGCATACTGCTCCAGCAGCGGTTCCACCTGGGACAGGATCTGCTCTGCTGTCATGGGTGTCCACTGAAAAAACTTGTCTTCCGTCTGTACTGTCCAGGCGGTTACGGCTGCCATACCCAGGCAGCGATGCTGTTCAAAAGCCTTGATGTCGGCCAGCACACCGGCGCCACCACTGGGATCGTAACCCGCTATGCTAAGCACTACCGGTCTTTCATAAGGCATGCCTGTATCTTTTTAAATTGTCCCAGAGGATCTTCGCTGTGCCAAACAGCGCCCAGCACCGCAACACCGTCGAAGCCGTAGTCCAGGGCCGTCCTGCAATTCTCTTCATTGATCCCTCCGAGGGCGATGACCTTGGTACGACGTGCCTCCGGCAGTTGCATCAAGACCTCGCGATCCATGGCCGCATAGCCCGGTTTGGATATGCTATCGAAAACAGGGCCCAGGAAGGTATAAGCAAAAGCCGGCGGTAAAGCATCCAGTGAAGCCATTTCATGGATCGAGGTAGACAACAGATAGCCTTTATCCCGTAATGCGCTGAAGTACTCCGGCTTCGTACGCTGACGCAACTGCCCGGGAAAATGGATCCTCCTGTATTCCGGAAACGGAGAGCGATTGCGCTGCGTCAACGAAAACGGGAGCACGATCCGTTCCCGGTAGGCCGGGTCAATCGCCGTCAGCAGACTGAAGACTTCACCCATCGCTTGCTCCGGCTTACGAAGGTGCAGCAGGGAAAGTCCGGCAGCAAACATGCCATTGAGCAATTGCGCCTCGTTCTCCCTGTGGCCGGGCTCGGAGATCAGGATCAATCCGGGCATGGTATCAGGAATAGAGTTCATTACCATTCAGCCGGAACTCCTCTGCCTTCTCAAACATACCGCTGGCAGCTGATTCCCGTATTTCCTGTGTGATCTTCATCGAGCAGAACTTGGGCCCGCACATCGAGCAGAAATGCGCGATCTTAGCACCATCGGCCGGCAAGGTTTCATCATGATATTCCCGCGCCGTATCGGGGTCCAGCGACAGGTTGAACTGGTCCTCCCAGCGAAATTCGAAACGCGCTTTGCTTAATGCATTATCCCTGTATTGCGCGCCCGGGTGGCCTTTGGCCAGGTCTGCCGCATGTGCGGCCAGCTTATAAGTGATCACGCCATCCTTTACATCTTTCCTATTAGGCAGACCTAAATGCTCCTTGGGTGTAACATAGCAAAGCATAGCTGTACCATACCAGCCGATCATGGCCGCGCCTATGGCAGAGGTAATATGATCGTAGCCGGGTGCAATGTCGGTAGTCAATGGGCCCAATGTATAGAAGGGTGCTTCGCCGCAGGTTTTCAATTGCTTCTCCATATTCTCCCTGATGAGATGCATGGGTACATGCCCCGGACCTTCGATCATCGTTTGTATATCATGCTTCCAGGCGATCTTCGTCAGTTCACCCAGCGTTTCCAGCTCTGCAAACTGCGCGGCATCGTTGGCATCGGCAATAGCGCCCGGACGCAATCCATCGCCCAATGAAAAAGCCACATCATAAGCCTTCATGATTTCGCAGATCTCCTCGAAATGCGTGTACAGGAAATTCTCCTTATGATGGGCCAGGCACCATTTGGCCATAATGCTTCCCCCGCGGGACACGATCCCGGTCATCCTTTTAGCTGTAAGTGGTATATAACGCAGCAATACGCCGGCATGTATCGTGAAATAAGAGACGCCTTGCTCTGCCTGCTCAATCAGGGTATCCCTGAACAGCTCCCATGTAAGGTCTTCTGCTTTCCCGTTCACCTTTTCCAAAGCCTGGTAAATAGGTACCGTACCGATGGGCACCGGTGAATTACGGATGATCCACTCACGGGTCTCATGTATGTTCTTACCGGTGGACAGGTCCATAATGGTATCGGCGCCCCAGCGACAGGCCCACACGGCCTTTTCCACTTCTTCTTCTATACTGGAAGTCACGGCGCTGTTACCGATATTGGCATTGATCTTTACCAGGAAATTACGTCCGATGATCATCGGCTCCGCCTCGGGATGATTGATGTTGCTGGGTATGATCGCCCTTCCGGCCGCGATCTCAGCACGTACAAATTCCGGCGTAATGTGGCCCTGTGGTGTGTTGGCTCCGAAGCTGTTGCCGGCATGCTGCGCTGCAAGGCTATCATAGCTGCCGTTCAATTGCTGCTGCAACATTTCGTAACGCTGGTTCTCCCTGATGGCAACATATTCCATTTCCGGTGTTACAATCCCCTTCCTGGCATAGTGCAACTGGCTTACGTTCTGTCCCGGTTTTGCTTTCAGCGGCTTTTGTATGAGCTGGAAACGCAAAGCATCCAGCCGCGGATCGGCATGCCGCTCCCTGCCGTAGGCCGAGCTAATCTCGTCCAATACCGTTACATCGCCACGTTGCAGTATCCAGCGCTCCCGCAGGCGGGGCAAGCCACTACGGATATCGATCACAGCACTATCGTCGGTATAGGGGCCGCCCGTATCGTAGACCGTTACCGGCATATTCGTTTCCGTACCGCCACCAGCGAGCTTTGTAGGCGATAAGACAATCTCCCGCATGGCTACCTGAATATCGTATCGTGTACCCGGTACATAAACCTTCCGGGAACCGGTAATGGCCCCGGTCGTAATGGCATGGCTATGAGCCATAGTTTCCTTTTGCATAGGCTATCCTCCTTGTGTTGCTTTAATGATCAGGACATGATCGCCTGTCTGCAGCACATAGCTTTCCCGTTCCTGCCGGGCGATCACGTTGTTGTTTACGGCCACGGCAATGCCTTTTTGCTTTTCACCCAACCGGCCAAAAACAATATGTGCCAGGGTTGCTGCTTCAGCAACATCATGCGGCTCGTCGTTGATAAATATTTTCATTCCCAAACAGATTGGCTCCAGGAACGACAGTAGCGGTGCGTAGATCGCTATACCATACAGGTATACCGGCACACGGAATAGTCTTACTTTTCCCTTCGGCAGTACTAACTGCATCAGGTTCGTAGGGTATTATCTCAGCACTAAGGCACCCCTAAAGCGGAACGAAGGTAAATATTAAATCGGAACGGCAAAGCCGGTGACGCCGGTTTAACAAAGTTTATCCATACTTTGTCTGCTTATCCGCCTACCGATGAAAAACCGTATTGCCTGCCTGGGCATTATTGCAGCAACAATCGTTCTTGGCCTGCTATCCAGACGCCTGTCGTTTGTTCCGGCTGCGACGGGCGATGCGCTATATGCCCTGATGATGTACTTTATCATGCGCCTTATTTTCCTGCATAAACGCAGCATTGCAATAGCAGCCATAAGCCTGTCGATATGCTTTGCCATCGAATTCAGCCAATGCTACAGGGCGCCATGGATCAACGCCTTGCGTTCTACCCTGCCCGGTCGTCTTGTGCTGGGCCAAGGCTTTCTATGGTCGGATCTGCTGGCTTATTGTGCCGGCGTGCTGGCGGGCGTGGCAATAGAAAAACTTTTGCACAAGAAAGATTAAATCTATAGCTTAAAAATTTGTGGTTTGTGTTTTTGCTTTATTTTTGCCGGCGATATTGAGTGTGTTGACCCTCTAATGCACAATAGCCAATGACTTACTGTCTCTACATACCATCCCTTATCATTGCTGCCTGACCCGGGCGGGAATAGCTTTTTCTTTTTGTGAAAAGAAGAAATTGCGCTGCGTAAAGCAGCGGTGAAGCTATGCCTGCCCCTGAGCCAACGGTCATTTCCTGTTGTGCCCCTACGATCATGCTCCTTTGCTGATCTTTCCGTATGCCTGGCATACCGCAGCCTTGATGTCTCAGGGGATATATCCTTTGCGCAAGGACGAACGGATATCCACCCATTTTGATAAACGGATCAAACCCCCTGTTATGGACCATCATGACAGCTCGTTTGAACCAGGTTGCTATAGGCTACGCACCGCAAGGCAAAGAAAGCGATCACTGAAAGAAGATCGCGACAAACAGCTGATACGGCTGCAAAATCGCCAGGAAGAACTCCTGATGGCACGGCGACGCCTGCCGCTAACACCTTTGGAAGAGCCCTACCAGCGCGGCTGGAAAAGGACTTTCATCCTCAGGGAAGATGTAGCCCGGAGCGCTGCCGCAGCTTTTTACAGCAACCTGCTGAGCAAGATCAATACTATAGATTACGCCGTCAACCGGTCTTTTAAAAGAAGGGTTAAACGGAAAAGGAACAGGAAAAAACTTTACGAAGTGAAGCCTCAGCATCTGCGCGCCTTCTACAGCTACGAATGGAGCCGTGCTCAGCTGAGCCCCGAAGAAAAAGTTCTTTTCTATCCCAAAGAGTACGTGGATAAGGGCGGCAAGCCTTATATCCAATATGTGTTTGCAGAGCCATGGCGTTTCGTGCTCCAGGTAAGACCCAACATGATCACTCATGTAAAGACCGTGGATGAGGTGCTGGAACAGGAACTGGAGCAGATCGACAACCACATTACCCAACACCATCTCGGCCCCCGCCTGAACAGAATAGTATGGGGCTGTGGCTGGCGCAGCAGGTGGGATAGAAGGACCGACCGGGAAAAGAATCCTTTACACAACAAGCCGCTGTACCGCATTACAGCAGAAGCGGCAAACGATGAAGAACATGAGCCATTTTCTTAAAACAAAAGAACTGAGCCGGCTGGGCTATACCAACGACATTGCCCGCAGCCTGGCTACAAATATCATACCCAGGCATTTCAGACATGAGAGCAAAGCCGCCTGGATCACATTATTAACGAACATTAAAAATCAACCAGAGACCTATGTAAACGACGAAGTACTCGGGAAACTCGCGGCTACCTTCATTACAGAAGAGCAGCCCTGTAACTACCAGACATTTTCCTTGCTCGAACAAACCGGGCGGCTGAAAGTATATGGCGGCAAAGAAGTGGAGCATAGCGCCAAAAAGCAGATGGAGCTGGCCATGTCGTTGCCGGTAACCGTACAGGGCGCGCTGATGCCCGATGCCCATACCGGCTACGGCCTGCCTATCGGCGGCGTGCTGGCCACCCGCAGGGCAGTGATCCCTTATGCTGTAGGCGTCGATATCGGCTGCCGCATGTCGCTGTCCATCCTGGATGAAGGCCCGGCCTTTCTCAAGAGCCATGCCTACCAGATGAAGTGCGCGCTCAAAGAGCATACCCATTTTGGCATCGAGGGTGGCCTCGAACGGGCGCAGGACCACGAGGTGTTGGATCACGAGGCCTTTGACGCCACCACATTGCTGAAGCGGTTGCAGATGAAAGCTGCCCGGCAGCTGGGCAGCTCGGGCAGTGGCAATCATTTTGTTGAGTTCGGGCTCATTGAGCTGCATGAGGACAACGGCCTGGGATTACCGGCAAAGACCTATATGGCCTTGCTGTCGCATTCGGGTAGCCGCGGTCTGGGCGCCAATATTGCCCAACACTACACCCGTATCGCCATGGACACCTGTAAGCTGCCCCGGGAGGCGCAATCATTAGCCTGGCTCGATATGGATAGCGAAGCAGGACAGGAATACTGGCTCAGCATGAATCTGGCCGGCGATTATGCCAAAGCCTGTCACGACCGCATCCATGCCAATGTGCTCAAGGCTGTCGGACTGCAGGTGCTGGTAAGGGTGGAGAACCACCACAACTTCGCCTGGAAGGATACGCTGGCTGACGGTAGCGAGGTCATCCTGCACCGTAAAGGCGCTACGCCGGCGCATGAGGGCGAGCTGGGCATTATTCCCGGCAGCATGACGACGGCCGCCTACCTGGTAGCCGGCAAAGGACAAGGCGATGCATTGTATTCCGCTTCACATGGCGCTGGGAGGGCCATGAGCCGCAAACGTGCCCGGGAAAACATGACCGCCTCGGCGCTCAAAAAGATGCTTGCCGAAGCCGGTGTTACGCTCATTGGCGGTAGTGTGGAAGAGAACCCTACGGCCTACAAGGACATCGAACGCGTAATGACAGCGCAGCAGGAACTGGTCAGCATCCAGGGAAAATTCATGCCCCGCATTGTAAGAATGAACAAAGAATAATAGAACCGCTAAAAAACAACACTTATGGAAAAGATCATTATACAAATCAGCTCTGGACGTGGTCCCGCAGAATGTTGCCGGGTCGTTGCCAGAGTGCAAGAGCTCATGCTGCAGCATGCCAGGACAACCGGCATCCGCATCGAGGTGCTCGACAATAAAAAAGCAGGACTCAGGGGCACATTGCTTTCCGCAACGCTGATGGCCGAAGGGCCTTCGCTCCGGGATTTTGTAGCAGAGTGGGAAGGTACTTTACAATGGATCGCACAAAGTCCTTACCGTAAAATGTACAAGCGGCGCAACTGGTTCGTCGGTATCGCCATTTTCCCCATCCAAACGCCGCAAACCTGGCAGGACAAGGACGTTTACTTTGAAACGATGAGGGCTTCGGGTCCAGGCGGACAGCATGTAAACAAGGTGGAAACTGCCGTCCGCGGCGTACACAAACCCTCGGGCCTGCAGGCAACCGCCAGCGATCACCGCTCTCAGCTTCAGAACCGGAAACTATGCCAGGAAAGGCTCAAACAAAAAGTGATTGCCTGGCAGACGGAGCAGCTGATGAAGCAACAGACCGAGCAATGGCAGGAACACAACCAGCTGGAACGGGGGAATGCAACCAGGACGATAGTGGCATCCCTCAATTGATCACGCGCCCGTCCTATGACCGGTGCATAAAAACGATTCATATGGATGCAAGAAAATATGGCCGCACGGGGCATTTTCCATTTTCTCCGGGCACCACAAGCGACGACCGGATACAATATCAGTACTGGTCACACATACAAAAAATGGAAGCGCTGATCCATACGGAAAAGCTGGATGGCGAAAACAATTGCCTGAACCGTTACGGCGTCTTTGCCCGCTCACATGCGGCGCCCACTACATCGCCCTGGACCAGCAGGCTCCGGCAGCAATGGGCCTTGATGAAGAACGACCTGGGCGACCTGGAGCTGTTCGGAGAAAACCTGTATGCGATCCACTCGATCGCGTACAGGAAGCTGGAGCAGTATTATTATGTATTCGCGGTGCGCAGCCTGGACCGCTGGCTCTCCTGGGAGGAGGTTGTCTTCTATGCTGGTGCATTTGACCTCCCTGTCGTACCGGTGCTGGATATCATCGGTGCACCAGGGAAACAGCACGAGGCTGATTTTAGCGAAACCGTCCTTCGGCTGAGCCAGGAAAACAGTGTATTCGATGCCGTAGATCCGGCTACGGGGAAATCCTGCACCCGCGAAGGGATCGTTACCCGTAACACAGCAGGCTTCGATGTGAACGCCCTGGGCGAAAACGTATTCAAATACGTACGCAAGGGGCATGTACAAACCGATGTGCACTGGACCCGCAACTGGCGAAGGGCTCCGCTGCATTATGAATATAAAAAGGAGACACTATGAAAACATTATTATACCAGGATTGGGATACGCTCTCGCGGCAGTACGACTGGGTCGCCGATATGGCCGATACACCACAGGACCCGCGTCATCATGCCGAAGGCAATGTCGCTGTCCACACGCAAATGGTATTGCAGGCGCTCGTGGCGCTCCCCGGGTATAAGGCCCTGCCGCAGACCGAAAGGGACATCCTGTGGACAGCTGCGCTACTTCATGATGTGGAAAAGCGCAGCACCACATTTACCGAGGCCGACGGCAGCATTGTCTCTCCCGGGCATGCCAAAAAGGGATCGAGGACGGCACGGCAACTACTGTATACCGGCTTCGGAACGCCTTTTGCCGTAAGAGAGCAGATCGCCGGCCTGGTGCGTTACCATGGCCTGCCGCTCTGGCTCATGCACAAGCCTGATCCGCAGAAATACCTGCTGGAAGCTTCTTTTGGCGTGAATACCGAATGGCTGGCCTTACTGGCAAGAGCTGATGTACTGGGCCGTATCTGCGCCGACAAGGAAGAACTCCTCGAACGGATCGATTTCTTTGAAGCCTATTGCAGGGAGCAGGAATGTTGGGGCGAACCGCGGGTATTTGCCAATGAACGCGCCCGTTTTCATTATTTCCGTACAGAGCATGCCAGCCCTGTTTATGTGCCTTTCGACGACAGTACCTGCGAAGTGGTGTTGCTATCGGGCCTGCCCGGAATGGGCAAAGATCACTATATCCGGGCACACCACCCGCAGTTGCCGGTGATCAGCCTGGATGCGATAAGACAAAAGCATAAGCTGGATCCGAAAGATCGCTGGGCCAACGGCTTTGTTGCGCAGGAAGCCAAAGAGCAGGCTCGTGTCTGCCTGCGGGCAGGGCAGGGCTTCCTGTGGAACGCTACGAACATCACAAAGCAAATGCGTAGCCAGCTCGTCGACCTGTTCGCAACATACAAGGCCCGGGTAACGATAGTGTACATAGAAAGGCCCTATCCTGTCTGGCTAAAGCAGAATGCCGCAAGAGAAGAGGCGCTGCCCCGAGCCGCCTTATTTAAAATGTTGCAGAAGCTGGAGGTTCCGGCGCCTACCGAAGCAACATCCGTGATCTATCAATCCGACTAAGCTTGCATGAAACCCACGCCTCATCTGGTGTGGGTTTTTTTAACATTTTATAGTAGCCTCCCGGGAGAAGGGGAAAGCCTTACCTTGTTTATCTTCGCGGCAGATTTTCAATAGCGCACGACGTTACCCTGCGTCCGGCTTAGTCCCTATCCCATGTTAAAACGATATAAGCTCCTGTTATTACTCCTTTGCCTGCCCGTTCTTTTCTCTTCCTGTTTTGAGATCATCGAGGAGATCAGTATGAATGCCGATGGCAGTGGCGCCATGACCATCACACTTAACCTTAGCCAGAGCAGGAATAAAGTGTCCTCGGTCCTGATGATGGACAGTATCAACGGCTACAAAGTGCCTAGCCGCGCCAAAATAAAGCAGGAAATGGACGAAGCAGTAGCCCGGCTAAAAAAAATGCCCGGCATCAGCAACGTCAGCAGTAAGACGGATTTCAACAACTATATAGCCAGCATCAGCTTTTCTTTCCGTGAGGCCGGCAACATCAATAACATCAGCAGGGAAATACTGGAAGCGCAAAAGATCAAAACAAGCACCATATCGACCTATAGCTACAATAAGGCTACGGCTACATTCAGCCGGGATTACAAATACTATACCGCGGCAAAGACCGAGTTTAATAAGCTGAAGAAAGAAGATAAGGATGTTTTTAAGACAGCCACCTATACGGGTATCTACCGGTTTTCCAATACCGTGATGCGGCAAACGAATCCAAAAGCACGTATCTCTAAAAACGGCAAGGCTGTGATGCAGCAGTGCAGCGTCATGGACCTCATCAACGGCAATGCCAGCGTAGCCACGCAAATACAATTGGCCAAATAATAGAAACCCACCGGACAGGCGTCTGCCCGGTATCCAAATAAACCCCGACATGAAAAGAATACTGCTGGCCGCGCTGCTTTGCTCCGGCCTCATCGCAAAAGGCCAGGACCTGGCATACAAGATTCCCAAAGAAGCCATGGCTGTAGCTGCCATTAAAGGCGACAAATTCATGGAGCTGGCTACCATAGCAGATTTCAACAGCTCGATATTGGGTAAGAAGTTGCTCGGTGAATTGGCGAAAAAGCGCCAGGATGGGCACTACAACAGCGTAGAAGACATCGGGCTACAGCTCAATGGCACTGCATATTATTACAACCTGCAAACGGACAGCATCAGCTATAACTGTCTCCTGTTCTCCCTGGCCGATGTCGCCCGTTTTGAACAGCTACTGAGTGGCAGGGCCAAAAAGATCGAACGAAAAGGGGCGACACGGTCCCTGTATAGTGCAGGCGACAAAACACTCCTGCTGTGGGACGACAAGACCGCGCTTATAGCCATAGGCTCGCTCAAGGTTGCTTATTTCGAAGCCGATTCCCTGCGTGGCGCACGTTATGGCATCAAGCGTGTAAACTACGGCGATTATTATCGCGACAACTATGATGCGCCGGCAGTTGTCGACTATGCTGCCGCAGATACACCCGTTACCATAGCAGATACCGCCACCTGGGCCGAGGCTGCCAATGCCGCTGAAGCTGCTGCTAATGTAGCAGTCGCCGCCGAAGAAGAAACCAGGGATACGGAAAGGAATCCCGAACCCGTAATCGATACAGCTGTGTCGATCATGATTGCTCCGCCTGAGCCCGTCCCGGATGTAACAATCATTGAAGCCCCTCCTGTAGTTGCGGAAGTTGCCGACCCCAGCAGCTATTATGACCAGACCACTTATAACCAAGACTACGAAGCACAAAAAAAAATACAGGACGGGCTTACAAAGGAATGGCTGACCCGGTATGCCGCCAACGCTTTTGAAAAAACAACCGGCCCTTCGATCCTGGACAATCCCGATTTCCTGCGCAGCCAGGACAAGAATGCCGCAGCTTCCTTTTACCTCGCCGGCATGGAACACCTGTATAGCAGCTTCATGACGCCGTTCTACCCAGGATACCGTTACAGCGGCCTGGGTAACCTGATGCGCGGCTATGAAAGTATTAATGCCCGCTTGTATCTCGAAAAAGAAAAAGCATTTATTAATACTGAAATGCAGCTAGACGACCAGAAGGCTGCCAGCTATAAGAAGATCTATGGCCACAAGCCCAATAAACAATTTGCCCGCTATATCAATAGCGATAAGCTGGTCGGTTTTATAAGCTACTCCTTCGATACGGAACATTACCTGAAAGAATTGCCGGAGATGATGAAACCTGTTTTTTCACAGTACTTCGGGGTTAAATATGGCGAGGAAACAAGCATCGGTGCAGACCTCCTGTCCCTGCTGCTCGACGAGAAAGCGATAAGCAAAGTGGTCAAAGGCGATGCCGTATTGCTCTTTACCGATATCGGCCCGAAAGAATATACCTATACTACATACGAGTACAACGACGACTATGAACGAAAAGAGGTGACCAAGACCAAAACGGAGACTGTTCCCGATTTTCTCTTTATGATGTCTTCAGATGATCCGCACATCTTCCAGCGCCTGCTCGATTATGGGGTCCATAAAGAAAAGATCGTATTGAAAAACGGCATTTACAGCCTGGACAGCAAGCTCACCGGCAACGCACCTTTCAGGCTGCATGTGCTCATTAAAGACGGCATCGTGTTCTGCGGCACTGCTTACCGGGACATCCAGCAGATCGCTGCCGGAACATACCAGGGCAATATGGCGAAGGATCAGAAGGACCTGCTGCTGAAGAACAACATGGCGCTTTACTTCAATCCCAAAAATGTGATCGGCAAGCTGCCACGTGATGAATTCGGCAGCTACCGCAACCTGGAAGCGCTTAATACCCTGCTGGGCAATACCGGGCCAATGTATGCCCGCACCACCGGCATCAAAGGCAACCGCATCTCGGGTGAGCTGGTAGCCCAGGTACCCGGCAACAAGAACAATGCGCTGCAATATTTCCTCTCTCTTATTGAGTATGCAGCCAAACTGGATTAAGCGATGAAACGGTTTCTCACGATCACAGCAGCAGTGCTGCTATTGGCGGCTATATCTTTCTGGGGCTATATCCGTTACCGGCAGCATGCTTCTTACAGCACCCTGATCCCGGCTAACGCCGGGGTACTGATCCGGGTCGACGTATACCGTTTGTACCAAAGTCTTTCCGGATCGCTCTTTAAACGCCGGCGCTCCGAACGCCGTTTCTTCAAAGGTCTTTCCATACCGGCCAATATCTTTTGCTATACCCTGAAGGGGTTGCAAGGCAATACCTTATTTGCTACGTTACCGGTCGACGATACCGGAGCGCTCGCCCGGTCTTTGCCCGGCATGGGCTTTAGCAGAGACCCGGCTGCGCCAGGAGGTATTACATTCGCCCGTAACGGCAACCAAACTTGCATTCTGGCTTACAATGGGGACAGGATTGCTTTCGCTTTTCCCCCTGGGAAAGAAAACGTAACGGAAACGCTGGGCCGGCTGCTGAGACAGGAAGATATGATACCTGTAGCCGAAAGTGCTTTCAGCAAGATCAAAGAACAGGAAGGGCATATTACCTTATTGTCGGAAAAGGGCAAGGGCAGGCTTGACTTTCAGCAGGGCGCTATTGTTGCTGCCTTACAATGGAAGGCAGAAAGTTTGCAGACCCAGGAAATACCACAGCCCGAAGCCAACAACGGAAATGCCTTGACCCTTTACTGGCTGGGCCTCGCACCAGACTGGCTGGAAGGAAAACAGTTCAGGATAAAAGACATCAGCATCAGCGGAGACAGCTTGCTCGCGGCTCATCCTCACGGTTTCATCTTTGAAGTAGGTAAGACGACTGTACAAAAAGATTCTGTGATCAGCTATGACTATAATGACGACTTTGAAAAAGTTGCTACCGTATCGGTAAAAGAGAGCCGTGTTCCCGGCCTCCGGTTACAGCTACTAGCCGATGCCCCTCTATACACCTACCTGCAAAGAATAGGCATCCTGTCCCGGGATAGCAATACCGTACGACATAAGCTCTTCCCCTTATACAAAGTGCATACAGGTACGGCGCCGGGAACCCTGTGGGCAAGCACTGCGACAGAAGCGCCACTGCCGCTTTCCCTGGCAAAAGGGCCATTCGTTTTCCTCATCCGGGCCGACTTCGACCAGCTAAAGCAAGTGCCCGACCTGGCTTGGCTCAACCGCTATACCGCTCCTTTTACTTCCCTCTCCGGCGTAGGCCGCCAGCTACGGGACAAAACGATAGATGTGAGCATGAAGCTCAACTGCCGTAAGAAAGATGAGTCTTCGCTGCTACAGCTACCCTTCCTCTTTTGAGTCGGGTTGGTAACGCCCCGCCGCCTTGGCCAGACGCTTCCGTATACGGGACGCCAGGAAACGCGGGCCCAGCACCTTCATGCATTCGCCGAAACCTAGTATCTCCCGCTCCAGCTCGAAATTGGGCACCACGTCAATGCGGATAATAATACTGTCTTCCTGCTCGGCCAGCACCTTTTGTGATGCATGAAGGGGCTTGGTCAGCACATAAGGTGCATTGTAGCGGTCCACTTCCAGGATCACTTTGTGCGCACGGTCTCTTTCGCTTTTGGTAACACCCAGCAAGTCGCTATAGTAGACATCAAAGTCTATTCCCTTATAATCGACGAAAGGCTCGTGTGGCAGCTCCTGGAATTCGATGATACGGTCAAGCGCCAGGGTCGCCAGGGTCGCGCCCTTTTTCGGCTTGCAGATCACAAACCAACGGTTGCGGTATTCCTTGAGCAAATAGGGATAGTAAATGCTTTGCTGCGATTGCAGCGCCTTGAACGATTTATACTCGATCAGCAGCGAGCGGCTGTTCAATATAGCCTGGTACAAAGGGTTGATATGCTCCAGACCCTTCAGTTGCTGATTGCCCTCGAACTGGATGTGGTTACGGCTGGTATTGGTGGATTTGTACAAATTGTTTTCGAGCTTCGCGATCATCTCGCTCATCTCATCGAAATAATTGAAGCCGTTGAATTGCTTCAGCACACCAACGATCTCTTTCATCTTATCCACGTCCGCATTATTGATCGGCGCCTTGGTAATGCTGAAATCACGATCCTCGTAACTATAGTACTTCCGGTCGGTAACAATGATGGGTGCATTATAGCCCAGCTTGTCGCTACGCATGATCTGAATATCGCCTTGTATAGTACGGCGGCTCACACCGGTCACGATCCCTTCGCGTTCATAGAGCACCTCTGCTACCTTTTCAATAAGGTCTTCAAGCGTCCACTTACGGAAACGGTTGCGCAGGCAGTCGTCGATGGTTTTGTAACGGATCAGCGCCAGTTTATTGATCGCCATGATAAAGATTTTGGAGGATGAAGCTACAAAAAGATACCTGTAATACGCAATAGAGCTGCGCAATTGTTTTCCGATCAGTCCTTTTGATAATTATTTTCTCACCTAAATAAATCATTATCAAATACTTTAAAAAATAGTTAGCCATTTTCTAAACACAACGCAGGTATATTGCGCAATACCAGGTGCATCTTTGCTTTATCCATGAAGGTCAAAACGGCGTTACTTCCAACACATCACTGTTAATGATCCCACGCCGGTAATTATCTTTATGGAGCAAGGAGACGGTAGCTCAGCGGTAGAGCAGGTAGCTTTAACATTACCCCATGGGTCAACTAAGGCTTACTTCTTACGCACAGGACGTCCAGGTCGCCGGTTCGACTCCGGCCCGTTTCCCGGAAATGGTCAAGAAAGGCTTACTACAAAGACTCCAAACCGAGCTTTTCTATTATCATCACCGGTCAGGTCAAGATTTCCTTACTTCCAACTTCAAAGGGTGAAACCAGGAAACCGATTATCTGATCTTTTAAAAACAATGTACTATGAAAACGAATTTACATCAGGTTGCTTTAAGGCAAAACGCCATTTGGATCCCATCGACGTTGCCTGCGGCACCTCAAAAAGAGATCACGCCCACAACCTCCACTCTGGCTGCCAATGCCGCCAGGCTGGGCTTTACCTTCTCCGAGTCTTTGCTGCATGCGCTCAATGAAATGACGCCGGCCTTTAAGCTGGAGTTGCTGGAAGCGCTTAAAACAGTAACAGGTATATACAAAAGCTGGACGCCGCTGGTCAAAGGCTGGGATACGCCTACAGGCGAAACCCGCGCCGATCACCTGGTCACTTATTTTGCCAATATGTTCAAGGCAAAGGGAACGGCAATGCCCTGCGGTCACGTAATTCCATCCAATACCTTTCCGCTGGAGCGCTATAATGGGTGCCCCTTCTGCGGCACACCCTTTATATTTGGCGAGATAGAAGACTATGGACAAGGTAGCAAACTGAAGGTGCTGGAGTTGTGGCAGGATAAGGAGCTGCAGGATTTCTATAAGGACCTGCTGACCTCTAAAACACCACTGGACGCTACCCAGGCCGATAGTCTGAAGCTCCTGCTCCAGGCGCTTCCCGCTCCTGAAGTCGCGATCGGCATGAAGGAGACCCTGATGCTGGTGATCGATACACTCAAAACAAAAGGCGCAGTCGATGAAGCGGGCCGGTACTTTACCAGTCCTACGGATATTCTTCGTTACCTCTGGTACCAAAAGACAGGATTCCTGCAGCTGGTCGAGCCCGGGACGCTGATTAAACGGAACAGCCGTAACCATGCGCACATACATCCATCGCTGAACCGGAGCGGTGTGGGTGCAGCGCAGCAGCGCCACGACCTGCGGCTTAAGTACAGCAGAAAGGACTGCCAGATCGTAGCGAAATGGCTAAATGACCTCGCTATACCCGCCGAAAAAGCCTGTGAGCTCATGCACCCGAAAAGAGGTATGTGGGTACGGTTTATCAGGGCCCTGAGGTTACCGGAGTATGCCCGGAAGGTTGGCTTCGAACGACTGAGAACCTTGCTGGACGTATTTTACAACCAGACCTATGAGGTATGGCAGGGCCGGGTGGAGCAGGTACGGATTAAATATGATGCTGCTACCGCTTTTGCTTTGTTGCAGCAACGTCCTGGATTGTTTGCGCGTTCCTTGTTTGCCAATATGCTGTGGTTTGGCGCCGAAGACACCCTGAATGCCTTCAGGCAGGTGATCGACCAGGTGCCTGCACGGCTTGTATTCACGTTGAATATGTATGCCGGCAACTATTTCAATCCTGGTATCGCCCGGAGCGTAAAGCCGCTGGGTGGAACCCATAAAACAGTTCCGGCCAACCAGCTGCTGAAGCTATACGAGCCGGAAGAGCTGAGCGCCATGCAAGCCAGTATTGAAGATCTGTGCCTCGATGCGATGAAAGCGCGCTTCGCAAAAATGAGCCCGGCGGGTAAGACGATGTTTATCGATCCCCTGCTGTATCACATGCCGGTAGCGATCGGCGATCGTAGCGATACGGTGCAGGATCTGCCGGCAGCGCTGATGGGGACCCGGTTCCCGCTGGAAGGCGATACCGTAAGGTTATTCATGCAGTGGGGGCAGGGCTTGCCAGCCCAGCACCTGGACATGGACCTGAGCTGCCACATTGCCTATGCTACAGGAAGCGACATCTGCTCCTACAGCAGGTTGGTTACTACCGGCTGCAAACACAGCGGCGATATCCGGAGCATTCCCAATAAGATCGGGACGGCCGAGTATATCGATATCGATGTGCGGGAGTTGGCAGCAGCGGGTGCGCAGTATGTCACCTTCACCTGTAATGCTTACAGCAACGGTAGCATCAGCCCCAATCTGGTAGTAGGCTGGATGGATAGCAAGCATCCGATGAAGATCTCGGAGCGTAGCGGTGTAGCGTACGACCCCTCTTGCGTGCAGCACCAGGTGCGCGTGACGCAAAGCGTGGCCAAGGGTCTGGTGTTTGGCGTGCTTGACGTGACCGCACGTGAAATTATATGGCTGGAGATGACCTTCTCAGGCCAGATGGTCCAAAACCTGGATCGCAAGGGTGTTACCGCTTTGCTGGCTAAGCTCAACAACAAGCTGAGTGTAGGCGCATTGCTGCAACTGAAAGCCGGAGCCCAGGGTATGACCCTGGTTGAGCACCTTCCCGCCGATGAGGTATATGATCAGCAGTGGGCCAGGAACACAGCAGCAGTAACCCAGCTCCTGATCGACTAGAAATTAAGCCTCCTTGCCAGGGGCCGCCTCTTATGAGAACGGCCCCTTTTTATGTCATTAGCTGTCCATAACCAAAATAACTACGCAATACACATGCGCATACGTTTTAGTTATACACCGACAAGAAGCATGTTTGTGCCTATTAATGCTATTTATCAATAGATTAATCAAGATCAAAAAAATATTTTCCATCGCGTAGATACACTGCGCAGTACTAAGGCCATCTTTGCATTAACAAAACAAACAGTAGTTCTTTAAAAGATTGATCAGGCATAAGCCTTCACGATATTCCCCGTCACAGGGGAATGGCAATCCCGCATGAACAGCGTACCGGTTGCCTGTTTCCGTACAGCAGGCAAAGTAGAATGGGCACTGTCCGTTTCTATGCTGACGCAACGCATGCCGATTGTTTTCTAATGCCGGGGTCGCGGGTTCGAGTCCCGCTCTCTTGACAGAGATAGCTCAGATGGTCAGAGCACGGCCTTTGTGTACACGGGTTCGACTCCCGTTTCCTATTCGCAGGAATGCTAGCGGTTTAGCAACAACCATCAGAAAAAGAAGGGTAACTTTTCAAACACCCGCCTGATAGTGTGTTCTGTGTTCCGGCTTCCGGGAACATCTTTTCCGGAAGCAATTTGTCTGAAGCTTTGTAAAGGCCTGACATCAATGGCGTCGCCGGGAGCCTCCGCCCTATGCTCACAGCTATGCTCTGGCAACAGGAATGGTTGCAGATAACAGGAAGATCGCTCCGGGAACAACCAGGCACGTATGCCTTTCCGCTATGGGGAAATGGAATACAGCGACACACTATTTATTGTAAAAAAAGTAGAAGCATAAAAACGAAAGACGATGAAAAAGATCAGGATCAATGCCAACCATGTTGGCCTCGTATTCCGGAAAGGATCATTCCAGCGCGTAGTAACCGAAGGGGATTACTGGCTGGGCTTTGGCGAAAAGGTTGAAGTATACGACTGCAGCAGACCACTTCAGCTGAACCATGATATGGATGTATTGCTGCAGCACCCCGGCTTTGCCGAGGCGATCACGATAAACGAGGTCGGGGATAACGAGCTGGCCCTGTTCTACCTGAATGGGAACTTTAGATCCGTGCTGGGACCGGGAAGGCATTTCTACTGGAACAGCCTGAGCAACTATACCTTTTTGAAAGCGGATACAAGCGCCTTGGATATCCCGGTGACGATCGACCGTAACCTCCTGGACAAGGCGCCGCTAAACGCCCATGTGCGTGCCTATAAGGTAGAAGCCTACGAACAGGCATTGCTATTCATCGACGGTAAATACAGCAAACTGCTGGAAGCTGGTCAATATTACTGGTGGAAGAACAGCACCACGGTTCATATTGCCAAGGCAGATATGCGGCAGCAGGCTATGGACATCAACGGACAGGAGATCCTGACCCGGGATAAAGCCCAGCTGCGGATCAACTTCACCATTCAGTACAAAGTAGTGGATATTGTGAAGGCCCTGGCCGACAACCGTGAATACGACAAGCAGCTTTATACCCTGATGCAGCTGGCGCTTCGCGAATTCATCGGTGGCCTGAACTTGGACGAGCTGATGGATAGCAAGGAGCGTATAGCAGAAGCGGTGCGGCTGCAATCGATGGAAAGAGTAGCCGGGCTGGGTATCGCATTGCACTACTGCGGGGTGAAAGACATCATTCTTCCGGGCGATGTTAAAGATATCCTGAACCAGGTATTGATCGCTGAAAAGAAAGCCCAGGCCAATATCATCACCAGGAGAGAAGAAACAGCATCCACCAGGAGCTTGCTGAATACCGCGAAGCTAATGGAAGACAATCAGATGCTGTATAAGCTAAAGGAAATGGAGTATGTAGAAAAGATCGCGGAGAAGATCCATACAATCAGCCTCTCCGGGGGCGGACAGATCGTGGATCAGTTGAAGCAGATCTTCATTAAACAATAAGACAAAGGCCCGGGCACAAATATTCCGGGCCTTTATAAAAAATAATCACATGAATAAATGTGAAAGACTAAAACAAGACCTTGACACTAAAGGCAGCGGCAGCATGAAGGCCTATGGCCATTCGATGCTGCCTATACTGAAAAGCGGGAGCGTGCTCACGTTTGAAAAAACGGATACTTACGAGATCGGCGATATCGTATTTTGTAAAGTGAAGGGTCGCTATATTGATGCCCATAAGATCATCAAAAAAGATGCGAACAAAGGTTTCCTCATCGCCAACAATCACGGTTATGAGAACGGCTGGACAAAGATCATTTACGGCCGGGTGATCACCGGGGAATACCAGAATAAGGTTATATTTGAAAGAGGAGGCAAACGATGACACTCACGGATAAAATACTCGTCATAGACCTTGAAGCTACTTGCTGGGAAGGCGAAGCACCCCGTGGACAGATCAGCGAGGTGATCGAGATCGGTACCTGCCTGCTCGACACCCGAACCGGCGACATCAGTGATAATGAAGCCCTGTTGATAAAGCCCGGGCGATCGACTGTAAGTCAGTTCTGCACCCAGCTGACAACCATTACCGGGGAGTTGCTAGAACAGGAGGGCATCTCTTTCCTTGCCGCCTGCAAGCGGCTGCAGCACCTGCAACAGTATACCTGGGCCAGCTACGGGGCTTATGACCTGCGTATGATGCGCGACCAATGTGCCCGCATGCAATGCCCCTATCCCCTGTCGGCGCAGCATATCAATGTGAAGGAGTGGTTTAGCCTGCAGAAGGGTCTTAAGAAAAAACCGGGGATGAAAGGCGCGCTTGACCTGCTGGGATTACCATTGATGGGAACGCATCACAGAGGCGTTGACGATGCCCGCAACATCGCTTCGATACTATACTGGTGCCTGCAACAAAAGCAATAAGACATGGAACATATCTATCACAAAGGAAAATATAAAGGTGAGCGATGGAAGCATTTACGTCCTTACCTGAAACGTGTAGGGAACAAGGCCTGGCGCAGGGACGCAGTATTGCAGATCGCAGAGGAGCTGGATTGGGACAAGCTTGCCGTTGCGCCGAAACGTAAAAGAAAGAGAAAGCCCAAGATCCGGCTCAAGATCACTATGTGCAGCGCCCGTGGATTCAGGCACAGCTATTACAGGAGCTATTCTTCTGAAAAAGCAGCAGAGGACGCCATGCGGCGTAATACCGTGGAGCGGGTCTTCATTTTTGAAAGAAATATTTTAATAGAGAAAAAATGAGAACAAGAATATTGGATCAACTGAAAACTATAGAACAGGAAAAAGGAATACAGATACTATTCGCCTGCGAATCGGGGAGCCGTGGCTGGGAATTTCCTTCGCCCGACAGCGATTATGATGTACGGTTTATCTACCGCAGGCCTTATACGCAATACTTGTCCATAAGCGTCTACGAAGAGCAGCTAAGCTTTCCTATCGATAGCGAGCTGGACCTGAGCGGATGGGATTTGCGGAAGACCTTGCAGCTGATACAGAAGTCCAATACCACACCCTTCGAATGGCTGCAGTCGCCTATCGTGTACCGTGAGACGCCGGGGTTCCGCGACGAGTTATGGTTGCTATGCCAGCATTACTTCAGCAGGAGAAGCAATGTCCATCACTACCTGGGCATCGCAAAGGGTGCACTGGATACAATGGAGAACGGAATGATAAAGATAAAAAAGCTATTCTATGTATTGCGGCCTTTGCTTGCCGCGCTTTGGAATGTGGAGCAGAACGGCATTGCGCCTATGAGCATACAACCACTGATGAACCTGATGCCCGATGCCTTACAGCAGAAGGTAACCGCATTGATCGCGTTGAAATCGGGCACAGCCGAAGGCTATACCATAGCACCGGATGAAAGCATGATGGAATGGATAGGGCAAACGTTCGAACAGTGTACCCGTTACGCTGGCACCTTACCCAGGGATCATTTCGATGCCGGGCGCTTAGATGATTTCTTCAGACAAAACCTGACCGAAAATGACAATAGCCGAAATAAAAGATAAAGGCCTGCTGCTGCTGGAATGCATCAGCGGCAGCAGGGCTTATGGCCTGGACACGCCCTCTTCCGATACCGATATAAAGGGTGTGTTTTACCTGCCGAGGGATCAGTTCTACGGTTTGCATTATGTAGCACAGGTAAGCAATGAGACCAACGACGAAGTATATTACGAGCTGGGCCGTTTCGTTGAGCTCTTGCTGCGCAATAATCCCAACATGCTGGAGCTGCTGGCCACACCAGACGACCTGGTGCTTTACCGGCACCCGCTAATGGCCGCTTTCACACAGGAACTATTCCTGTCACGGTTGTGCCGCGACACCTTTGCGGGCTACGCCTATACGCAAATAAAAAAGGCTCGCGGCTACAATAAGAAAGCCAGTAACCCGGTAGCGCCGGAACGAAAGCATGTTATCGATTGCTGCTTCGTTACTGAAGGGCATCAATCCTTTCCTCTTGAAGCCTGGCTACAGGCGAGAGGCTACAGGCAAGAGGATTGCGGCCTTGTGGCGATGCCGCATACCAAAGGTCTTTATGCTTTGTATCATAGTCCAGGTGCAGGATACAGAGGTATCGTCAGTGCTGCGGACGCCAACGAAGTATGCCTATCCTCCATACCAAAAGGAGAAGAGCCGGAAAGCTATCTCTATTTTAACCAGGAAAGCTATTCGGCGCATTGCCGGGAGTACCGGGAATACTGGGGATGGGTAGCCTTGCGGAATGAAGAGCGCTACCTGGGCAACAAGGCGCATGGGAAAGATTATGATGCCAAAAACATGATGCATACGATACGACTGCTGCAGGTGGCCGAAGAACTGCTGCGCAGCGGAACCCTGCAGGTGCGGCGGCACAACAGGGAAGATCTGCTAGCCATTAAAAATGGTGAATATGACTACGAAGCGTTGCTGGATAAAGCAGAAGCACTCATGAAAACCATAGCGGCAGCTGCAAAGGACAGTCCTTTACCAGCGGAGCCGGATGAAAAAAAAGCAGTGGCCCTGTTGGTGTCGCTGCGGCAACAATTGTATACCTGACATGGCAACGATAAATAACGGCCTGTTACAACAGGCGATGGAAAAGGGCTGGATCGTTTCCCGTAAACATCCGCAGGACGATCTGTATATCTATAACTATACCGCACAGGTACAGTATGAAAGGGCATGGAATGAGATCACACTCGCCTGCCGGGGACTGATATTGGATGCGGCGGGCAATGTTGTCGCCCGTCCTTTCCCTAAATTCTTTAACCTTGGCGAACAGTCAGATGCTGTGCTACCAGCAGGTGGTTTCGAAGTCTTTGAAAAGATGGATGGCTCGCTCGGTATTCTGTATTGGAGCAAGGGAGAACCCTATATTGCCACGCGCGGCTCCTTTACCAGCGACCAGGCACAAAAGGCAAATGCTCTGTTGTACGACCGGTACCGGGAAGCCATTCCTCTGCTAAATCCGGAAAGGACCTACCTGTTCGAGATCATCTATCCAGCAAACAGGATCGTGGTGGATTATGGCGACCAGGAAGCGCTGGTGCTCCTGGCCGTGATCGACACGGAGAGCGGAGCAGAATTTCCGCCGGAAGAGATAGGCTTCCCCGTAGTCAAACGTTACAACGGGGTCAAAGACCTGTCGTTGCTGAAGCAGCTGGAAGACCCTGGGAAAGAGGGTTTCGTTATTCGTTTCGACAACAATTACCGGCTCAAGGTAAAGTTTGCCGAGTATCAGCGCTTGCACTGGATCATTACCCAGATATCTTCCATTGATATATGGGAGTACCTGCGCGACAACCGTTCTTTTGATGAGCTATTGGAGAAAGTCCCCGATGAGTTTTACCAATGGGTAAAACAGACACGGGAACGGCTGCTGCTGCAGTATGCCGGAATAGAGCAGCAGTGTAGAGCCGAGTTCAAGGTGCTGGATACCCGCAAGGAGACGGCGCTTTACTTTAATACCTGCTCTTACCCCGGGCTGCTGTTCTCTATGCTTAACGGACAGGATTACGCCGGTAAGATCTGGCGGATGCTACGGCCGGCATTTGAAAAACCCTTCGCTATCGCAGAAGAATAAGCTTTATGCCATGAACATCATAATCAATCAAACAGAACATGAATGGCTCCAAGCCCGGCTGCTGCAGCAATACCTGATCGGCAGCCGGCTTTACGGTACAGCACGTGAAGACTCGGACCAGGATTACCTCTGCATTTATGAAAGCGATGCGATCGAGCTTTATTCCGGCTTGCCTAATGCGCACCAGTTCCTGTACAAAGAAGAAGCCACCAATACTGACTGGAATTATTGCTCCCAACTGCAGTTCTACAAGAACCTGCACAGTGGTGAGACGACCATTCATGCCGACATCATTTTATTTACGGGCATGGTCTCCAATCCAATGGAGCAATGCCGGACTTATAAGATCATCAAGGCTTACCTCGGCTTTGCCCGGCGCGACCTGAAACAATGCAGCAAAGAGCGGCCTGAAAAACTGTTCCATGCTGCCAGGAGCTTATATTGTGCCGGCGCGTTATTGGGCAATACCTTACCTACGGTAGCCGGCATCCAGACCTTGTTTCGCCAACGGCACGATGCATCTGCCCTGGACGCAACCGAGCAACAATACCGGGCCAGGGCCAACGAGCTCTATGAAAAGGGCCAGCTGGAACAATATTATATTGAAAGCGCCGGTAACCCTCTATGGCAAAAGCTGCTGGACAGCAATAACCAAAGGGAATTCCGGTATTAAAACCAAAATGATGAAGAAAGTGATCATTATGCGCGGATTGCCGGGCAGCGGAAAATCAACCTGGGCCCGGCAAATGGTGAAAGACCATCCCAATAGCTATAAACGGATCAACCGGGATGAGCTGCGGCTGATGCTGGATGACGGCTATATGAGCGATGGTAACGAAAAATTTGTACGCCAGGTACGGGATATGCTGATTGTAAAGGCCCTGTCCGACGGCAAGCATGTGATCGTAGACGATACCAATCTCTCGGAAAGGAGCCTGACGCGTATCCACCAGCTGGTACAGGAATTCAACAAGGCGCACAACGACGAGGTGACCGTAGAGATCAAAGAAATGGCGACATCCATACAAGAGTGCATTGCCCGGGATGCAGAACGGGAGCGGAAAGTAGGCGAGCAGGTGATCCGCAGGATGCACCGCCAGCATATCGAAGCCCAAGGTTTCTATTGTGAGCAAGACAGGTCGCTGCCTCCTGCTATCCTGTGCGACCTGGACGGTACGTTGGCACTGCTCAACGGCCGCAACCCCTTCGACGCCTCGGGCTGCGACAAAGACGTGCTCAACGAGCCGGTCGCCCATGTGCTGGCTACTTACAAGAAAGCCGGGTACGCCATTCTCTTGTTATCCGGCCGGGAGGACAAGCATAAGGAGCCGACCTTACGCTTCCTTGAGGCACATGGCATTGCCTATGATATGCTGCTGATGCGGGTCACAGGGGACGGGCGCAAAGATGCGATTGTCAAGAAACAGCTCTTTGATGAAGCGATCCGGGATAAATATTATATCGGGTTTGTACTTGACGATCGCAACCAGGTAGTGGATATGTGGCGCGACGAGCTCAAGCTGCCCTGCTTCCAGGTATACTATGGCGACTTCTAAGTACTCTTTTCTCTGGAAAAAGAACAGCCAGCCGGGAACACGACAATGTGTTTCCGGCTTTTTTTAAAAAAAAATCTCACTGCGCAGGTGTGCTGCGCAGTACCTGGAATATCTTTGTCCTGTAATAAAAACGCCATGATAATACAGATCAAAAGCCGGAACGAACATTTGCTGGATCTGCTGTTCAAGAATCCTGATACGGACTTCGGTCTGTACTTTAAACCCTTGAAAGACGGGATTATTGCAGGCAATGTCGTGTCGCCTCATGAGTATGAAATCGTTTTCCAGGACACGCAGTTCAGCTATATGCCCGAGGATGGCGACCAGCTTGATTTTCAAAGCTATAGCAGTCCTCTGGCCTTACTTCATATCTGCACCGAGCTGTTTTCCCATATCCTGAAGGATAAGGAGACTTTCCTCCGGCAGGAACTGAAATGGCTGGGGGTCACACAGGGCTCTCTGGATAAGCATGCCTGTCACATTACCGTACCCACGCTGTACATTCACTCGGGCTGGTACCGTGACGGCCAGCATTTGTTGTCCCGCTATTTTCCAGGCCTGAAATTCACGCAACGGCAGGGACGGAACTTTTGCCTGGAAATAGAAGGAGCCAGTGTATTCGAGGCCTTTAATCTGCTGAGCCTGGTAGCCCTGCTCAGCCATGTCACCAATGAGTACGGGCTCTTCAAATATATCGACGATAGCTTTGCTTATAAGTACGTGCGCGTGCTGACCAATATTGAACAGGTTCCTTACTTCATTTTTTACCTGTACGCTAAAAGAGCCGTTAAATCGGTAAAGCAGTTCCAGCTGGTAAAGCCGGTCATGGAACAGTACCTTTTACGCAATGGGATCGAGGCCGAACTGACCTGGTATGGCACGCAGCAGGACCGGCAGCTATTCATCACTGGCTTGCTGGACACCGGAACGGCGATCCTGGATATCGGCTGCGGAGAGCTGAGCTATTACAAGCGGATGATGAACAAGGGCCTTAAAGCAACTTATTACGCTGTGGATGAGGAAGAGCGTTTTGCCCAGCTGGGCGCTGCTATTGCACGGCGGCTGGAAGCAACCAACCTTGAATTTTATACGCGACTGGAAGATTGTGGAACGAAAGAGGAGGTGAATATTATTATGAGCGAGGTGATCGAGCACAATACGCTTGAAGCGGCCGGCGATCTTATTAAAAAGGCGATGACCTACAATTTCAGGCAGATCACTATCACAACACCCAACGCCGATTTCAATATCTTCTACGGGGATGATGATCGTTTCCGGCACGAAGACCATCACTTCGAACTGAGCCGGGAGGCCTTCCGGCAATTGATCGATAGCTGCCTCGATGGCAGGGAGGATGCCCGGATCACCTTTGACCAGATAGGGGATAAGCTTAATGGCTTGCAACCGACGCAAGCCTGCATTATCAGCAGGATTCCAAAAAATGATCAACAATGACGACAAAAGATATCACACAAACGGAAGAACTGAAAAGGCTACGGTCACGGATCGACTGGTTCTGCGACAATAAAGTGAATGCGTTTTCGCCAACCATTTCCCCCGCTCCGAAATCCGTAAAACGGAACGAGATCGAGAGCCTCGAAGAAGGGATACGTTATTTCTTCGATCGCGGCGTAAGAGAACTGCTCGTACAAAAGAAGTATATGGGCTCCTATTGCGATATTTATCTGCATAAGGCCCTTGAAGATACCTATTTCGTAAGCCGTAACGGGCACAGGATAACGCATATCGACCTGGAGGCTGCCGGGGAAGCCTGCAAAGCCTTGCATCAACGGTTTGACTGGGGCGGGCTGCGTCTGGTCATCATACAATCTGAGCTGATGCCCTGGAGTGTGTTGGGTCGTGGTCTCATCGATAACGAGTTTGAAGGATACCTCGATGCGCACCGGCAGCATGCCCGCTTCCTGGGTCAATCAGGATTGTACGGCAAGATCGGTCAGGTAAAAGCAAGCGAGTCTTACCTCGCTTTCGTCCGGGATAAAGCAAGCCTACCTGACAAGCAATTCAAAGAAAAGTACCCGGCACATATCCAACGGCAATATAACGCCCTGGAACAGTTCCTGGTACTTGACCTCGAGCAATACAACCAGGGCATTGCTGTATATGATGAGCAGATCACGCATTTTGGCCAGGAAGAAGCCATACACTTTAAACCGTTCAATATACTGAAGAAGGTGTATGATGATGGCCGGGAAGATATCCCGGATGACAACCGGAGCTATAGTATGGTCAACGACGATGAAATGCTTACGCTTCGGCTGGACGATGAGGAAATGATGCATAGGGAAACAGAACGGGCCTACCAATGGTTTGCTACGCTTACTGCGGGGAAAGAAGAAGGCGTGGTGATCAAGCCGGCAAAGGCTTTCATTAAAGGATTACCACCTGCCTTCAAGGTCCGGAACAACCATTATCTCACCATGATCTACGGCGTTCATTTCCTAAAAGACCTGGAACAAAACATAAAGAAGCGGTCCATTGGCCGGAAGCTGGATTGCTCCGTCAATGACTGGATGATCAACCGGGAATTGCTGGCGGTGCCCTACAACGAAATCGACAAAGACAACTATCATTTGAAAAACCTTGTCCTTGACCGTATCCTGGGTGAGCAGACCGAGGGCATGCTGGACAAGCGGCTATAAACAACGATAATCATGAGCAAAACGCCTCAACTGCTGATATTGATCGGCGCACCGGGATCGGGTAAATCGACGTTTGCCCGTTATCATTTAAGGACTCAGCCCAACTGGATGCGGCTGAGCCGGGACGACTTCCGGCAGATGCATTTTACCTATGCCTTTATGGAAGACCAGGAGGAACGCAAGATCACCCGTATGATCGATGCGGCCATTACCTCATTATTGGCGGAGCGGACCAATGTCATTTTGGACGCCACCCATACGAAAAAGAAATACCTGGACGAGTATATCGATAAATTCAACACCCTTGCCGACATCCATTTCAAGGTCTTCGAAGCCCCCGAAGAGGTGCTGTACCATCGTTGCGAGGCCAGGTACGCTGAGACCGGGAAACAGATTCCCCGGCATGCCATACAGAAGCACGTAGCGAATCTTCAGCAACTGAAAAAAGAGTTCGACTTCGAACCAGTGCTCAAAAAGAAAAAGGTAAACCAATACAGGGAACAGGACCCGGACTTGCCCAGAGCCCTGATCTGCGACCTGGATGGCACGCTGGCGCTGCTCAACGGAAGAGACCCCTATAACGCAGCCTCCTGCGAAGAAGACCAGCTGAACCAACCCGTTGCTAACCTGCTGGTGCAGTACCGGCAACTGGGTTATCGTATCCTGCTGGTATCGGGCAGGGAGGACATTTATAAAGCCCAGACCCTACGGTTCCTGGAACGGCACGGCATCCTTTTCGATGAGTTGCTGATGCGAAAGGAGAAAGACAGCCGGAAGGATGCCTTTATCAAGAAAGAGCTGTTTAAGGCTTACATCGAAGGTAAATATTTTGTAGAGTTTGTATTGGACGACCGAAACCAGGTAGTGGATATGTGGCGGGAAGAGCTTATGCTGCCTTGCTTCCAGGTATTCTATGGTGATTTTTAAGCCGTTTCCTTTTATAGCTAAGCGGAGCAGCCTTTCGGCTGCTCCGCTTTTCATTTTGCCTTGCCGAAGACGACCTGCTTCGACCAAAACCGCATTTTCGCCGACGAACGGCTTTTCGTCGAAAGTCGAATAGTTTAGCCCATAGGTCTAATAGTGAAAAAGACCGCTCCGAAGCCGCAGTATGTTTGCATTAGAAATCGAAACAAACAACACAAACCTTCAAAAAACAATTCTTATGAAAACGCTTCTCCGCAAATCCCTGATCGCCGCCTCCTTTGTAATGACCCTCGCCGCTTCTGCTTTCCCGGCCATGGCACAAGATAATATTCCGGTTTATCTGAAGGCAGCTAATCCTTCTATCGGCATTGCTGTAGCCAACGCTACCGGCGCCAGCTTCGCAATCAAAGATCAAAAGGGTAATACCGTAATGCAGGGTACTGTGAAAAACGATAAAACTTTCTTCATACCCACAAGCAAGCTCGGCAAAGGCACTTACCGCTTTGTTATGGGCAGCCTGGTCCTGCAAGAGTTCATCATTAAATAATCTTTACCTCATTTCTTTTTACCACCAATAAAAACCACCTCTTATGAAAACGCTTCTCCGTAAAACCGCTATTGTTACCGCGCTCATTTGCGCCACAGCACTTTCCGCTTTCCGCGCCACAGCACAGGACGAAAGGCTTATTTACAGCAAAGGCCGCCA
Organism: Taibaiella koreensis; assembly: GCF_003545715.1. GTDB lineage: Bacteria > Bacteroidota > Bacteroidia > Chitinophagales > Chitinophagaceae > Taibaiella > Taibaiella koreensis. Next base: position 191,181 of record NZ_QVNU01000003.1, on the reverse strand, counting down.
CACTGCTATTGGCATTACGGTCGACAATGCTACTGGCGCAGAATATACGATCAGAGATAAAAATGGTAACGTAGTGCTCCAGGGCAGGATAAAAAGCAACAAAACCTTCTTTATACCGACAACAAAACTAGGTAAAGGCAGCTACCGCTTCGTGATCGGCAGCCTGGTATTGCAGGAATTCGAGATCAGATAATCCTCCCGGGCTTTACACAAGCAGGTAAGGCGCCACCGGCAGGCAATGCACACCTTCTACCCTACGATACGAATCGGTTGTGTAAATGGTATCGACACCGGCGATTGCAGTGCCTTTGCTAAAGATGCCATGGCTTACGATCAGCACAACCTTACCCGCGCCCTTCTCTTTAAGCAATGCCGCCGTACCCGCAAAGGTTCCGCCGCCGTCGCAGATATCGTCTATAATAAAACAAGTATTGCCATCAAGGTTATCCATAGTTGTTTTAAAGCTTGTCAACGCACCGGTTTTCAGATCCCGTTCTTTCATACACTCTACTACTCTTTCGGTACCCAGGTATTGCGCCAGCTTATGAATCTTCTTCAGGGCCCCGGCATCGGGCGACACCAGGTAGTAAGCCGTGTTGGCATTGGCCGTAAAATAATGCTGCAGGGCGTCCTGTACATACTTATGGTTGGTCACGGCATAAGACCTGTCGATCAGCGCGGTTGACACCTCTGAGTGCGGATCGAAGATCCTGATCTTGCGGAAGCCCGCCTGGTTCAGCATCGCTGCTACTACTTTCAGGGAGAAAGGCTCACCTTCCAGCATCACTCGGTCCATTCGCGCAGCCATCAGGTAAGTGATCGCCACTTCCACATGTCTGAATTCAAAATAGTCGAGCGTATTTTTGACCAATAACAACAGCAGCAGGTCTACCGGGTTATTGATCCGGCAGAGGATGCGGAGCGGCTCCTCCAGGTCCAATGCCATACAGCTGTCCCTATCCAGCTTGATATGCGGTTGCCCGTCGGGAAAGATCATGGTCTTGTAGCCAATATCCGACTGTTGCGGATCGATAAGGTTGAGTATATTCATGATACCGGAAATGATTGTGCGCAAAAATACGCCGGGTCTTTCTATTTATTCCTTCCTTTCTCCTGCGGATACAGCTGCTGCACTACGTCGCTCTGCCACACGGCATAGCCATCGATAGCCATCGCCGATATTCTTCCGGTAAACGCGGCCCCCGTATCGAGGTTCCACACATTACATGCCTGCATGGGCATGGTCATGCCATAACGCAACGTTGGCGTATGACCGATATAGATCTCCCGGTACAGCAAGAGCCGCCTGGGATAAAGCCAGCTATCCTTTTCGATTCGCCGGTCCATAGCCAGTGCCATTTCCCAAAGCGTGCGATCCCAGGAATAATTGCTTTTATAGTGCTCATGATCGGGCCCGTGCATAGAGGAAAAGCCGGCGTGGATAAACAAGCGGTTCTCTTCATCTACATAATAATTATGCATGCGATTGAAAAAGGCAAGGTGCTCCTGCCTTTGCTCATCCGTAAGCCGGAGATAGCTCTTAACCGTAGATTGCCCGCCATTGAACAACCATATGTCGCTGCCCGGTTGTCCGCTGAGCCAATCTTCGCACCAGGCGTCATGGTTGCCCCTGATAAAAATACAGCAGTACTCTCTGTCCAGCGCCATAAGGTAATCGATCACCCCGGCCGACTGTGACCAGCCATCGACATAATCGCCCAGAAAGATCAGGTGATCTTCCGGCTGTAAGTCTATTCTTTCCAGCAACTGCTCCAGCGCCTTTAAAGCGCCATGGATATCGCCGATAACAAGGGTACGTTTCATGAATACATTTTGTGGTATAGCCGGTCGGCCAGCTGTTCAATATCCGTTCTCCGCGCCAGAACCTGCAGCCAGGCTTCCGGGATCGATTCCCTGCCGTATAGGATACCGGCCAGTCCGCCTGTAACGGCCCCGGTGGTATCGGTATCGTGCCCCAGGTTTACGGCTTTCAATACGGCATCGGCGTAATTATCCGTATGCAGCAGGCACCATAGCGATGCTTCCAGTGTGTGCAGCACATAGCCGGTCGAATACATCTCTTCCTCTTCAAAATCATAAAGCGGCCTGATCACATAGTCCCCGATAGGATTTTCCAATATACGGTGAAAAATATCGATCTCTCTTTGTGAACGGACAGGGTGAGCATGTAAAAACGTGTTGACATCACGCGCCATATTGCGGTAAGCCTCCCATTTATCCTTTCCCAGAAGCAATTGCCGCGCCATTTCCAGGTAAATAAAGCACGCATTAACGGAGCGTACATGGCGATGCGTCAGCGAAGATACCTCGCCGATGATACGATAACGCTCCTCAACTGGCCTGTCTTTAATATAAAATAATAACGGCAGTATGCGCATTAAAGAGCCATTCCCGTTACTGTGTTCGTCATCTCCACCTGCCTGCAAGGGTGGCACCCCCTTCTGTAAAGAGTAGATTGCAGCGGAAGTGGCGATGCCGATATCAAATACTTCACCATGAGCCGTCCAGTAAGCAGCTTCCTTCCAGTCTACAAACCGTTCGGCCAGCGCCTGCAGATCATAGCCGTTGCAGAGCATCTCTGCCAGGCAAAAAGTAAGCGAGCTATCATCGGACCAGGTGCCCGCCGGCTGCCGGTGCGTTCCGTAGGCGCGCATACCGGTCACCGGTTCGTTCTGCAAGCCTTTTCTGGGAATAAACTCCACCGGCACGCCTAAAGCATCTCCTACAACCACCCCAAGCAATACATCTTTTACCTTATTTTCATCAGCCATTGTTTCTCAATTTATACATGATATCAGATCGCAGTACATACTTGTTGCCAGCCTCCAGGCGGGCGCCCTCGTGCCTGAGACTATGCTCAAAGATCAATGCCGTGCCTTTCCTTGGCGCCACATACTCGCCCGATTCAAACCGGGTCTGGCCACCCTCATAATCGTCGTTCAGGTATACCATAAAGGTATAGTAGCTGCATTCCGTTTCGTTACGCTGGTAACGGCCATCGCGATGCATCTTGAATCGCTGGCCGGGACTGTATTTATAGAAGCGGAACATTTCGTTCAGTCCTATTGCATAGGTATTACCGATTGTAGGCCTGATGTAGGGTCGCAGCTTCTTCCACAGCTTGAATGCCATCAGCTGGTCGGTATAGAGGATACGCTCGTTGTCGCGGATCATCTTCATCATCTTCTGGCCGCCGTCGATATTGACCTTCGCTTCCTGGAAACCGGTCGTCTCCGCCTGCGCGATCAGCTGATCGCATTCCGCCTCGCTGAGGAACTGATCTATGGTATAGATCTCGGATGTTTCTTTGATATAGCTCATCTTCATTTCTCTTTTAAAATTCTATGTATTGGACCGGCACATGATCGGTCAACCATACGCCATTGTCTGATAAATAAAAGGAGATGCCGTCCTGGTCCATGAGGCCGGCCCTTATCCTCAGTACCACCGGCTTGCCGCGCCTGCCGCCTACTTGCTGTGCCAGTTCTCTGTCCCTGCTCAAGTGTACATGCCGGCGACTCATCTTATTCAATCCACCGGCCCTGATCGCTTCAAGGTTTTGCCCGACCGTACCGTGATACAGATACTCTGGCGGCGGCTGTGGATCGAGCTTCAGATCTATCATTACCGAATGACCCTGGCTCGCCCTTATCAGCTGCCGGTCGTCGCTGAAAGCAAAGCGCTGCTTATCATTATCGGCAACGATCTGCTCCAGCAGCGACAGCGTAAGCGGATGGTGCCCACGGGCTGTTTTCCCGATCAGCTCCTGCACATTTGCCCATCCTTCTGCATCCAGCTGCAGGCCTATGGTTTCGGGGCTATGCCTGAGCACCAGGCTCAGGAACTTGCTTATTGTTTTTAGTTGTTTTGTTTCCATGATCTTAAGGGTTGTTTATAAAAATCGCTTTCCTTCCAGGATTCCACCTGGTGCTGCCAGGATAGGGGTATGGTTGTTTCGGGCGCCGACAAGGCGACGATGCCGCCGGCAATAGCACATAAAGTGTCCCTGTCACCCAGGGCCGATACCAATTCCCAAAGACAGGCTTCAAAATCATTCAAATGTTTGGCAGCACACCATAGCGCCAGGGGCACCGTATCCTGGGCTAGCATCCGTGTTCCGTTGCCCAGAGCAGCGACAAGGGTCGGTATGCTGTAGCTGCCTTCCATAGCGCGGGCCTTGCCGATCTGTGACCGTGTGTCTGATTGCGGAAGCGCTTCGATGATCTCATTCAGAAAGGTATTCCGGCTGTATCGTTCGCCCATTTCCTGTTGCCGGGTCGCCAGGGCAGCCGCTGTAGCCACGGCAATGGCCCCGGCCACCGCTTCTATGTTCGTATGGGTGATGATGGAAGAAGCAGCTGTCTGCAGCTTCACCAACGCCAGGTTATCATAAAAATAAGCACCGATAAGCGCCGCCCTCATGGCGCTTCCGTTGCCCATCGAGCCCATACCTTCAAACTTCTCAGCTGCAACTTTCTTCCCATCAGCACCTGCCGCCACTTCGCGAAAGAAATGATGCATGGACGGCCCATAGCCTCTATGGGTATCTATTTGATAGTTTTGCAGAAAACAGCCCAGAACATAGTCTTTATCGATGGTTCCGAAAGCCTCCAGCGAACGGAACAAAGCGATCGCCATAATGGTATCGTCTGTAAACATCAGCCTCTCCAGGGGTAAGTGCTTGTTCTGTATGTGATCAAGCATCTGTTCCTGCGCACCAAAGAAACACTCTCCGAAGGCATCGCCGATAGCGGTGCCGGAAAGCGAACGTGCCGCTAATTTCAATCGATCATCAGAAGTTGCCATGTTGCCGGTATAAAACATAATTCTCTTCATCAAAGCACACGAAGATCACTTTATCCAATTTTTCCCTCTCTTCAAATCCCAGCACAGCCTCGATGGCTATCGTGGCGGCACGATTCTTTGGAAAATGGTAGATGCCCGTGCTGATATTGGGAAACGCTACTGTCCGTAAACCATTGTCCACGGCCAGCTTCAGGCTATTGCTATAACAATCGCGCAGCAGCGCTTCCTCCCGTTTGTTCCCACCATTCCAAACCGGCCCTACCGTATGGATCACATATTGTGCAGGCAAATTGCCGGCTGTGGTGATCACCGCCTGGCCGGTATCGCAGCCGCCTTGCCGGGCACGGATAGCCATACAGGCCTCCAGGATCGCCTTACCACCTTTCCTGTGGATGGCGCCATCTACGCCGCCACCGCCCAAAAGCGAGCTATTGGCTGCATTCACAATGGCGTCAACTGCAAGTGTGGTAATGTCTCCTTTGATCAGTTCCAGCTTCATTTTTGTGTCTTTAAAAATCGTATACAAAAACAGGTATGTCTTTTTCAATTAACGCAGCGGCTATAAGCGGCTCTATCCGGTCCCAGGACCCGCCCGCAAGGCCGCAGCCGATCCTCGGCATATGAACGCTGGCGTTTAAACGGGAAGCATGCTTCGCTACGGCATGTAAACATGCTGCCACAGCATCATAACATATGGGTACGCCTTTACTTCCTGTCTTCGTTCCCCGTTGACCAATCATGTTTGCGATGTGGATGTACGGACCTACCTGCACCAGCTGAATGCAGCCGAGACTAAAATCATTTGTATTCCTTTCTCTATGCCATTTCCGGTAGGCAGCCTCTGGTTCCTGCCATCGCTTCGAAATAGCCAGTACAAACCCTTTCCCCCAGCCGCCGATATCATTGCATATATGGGCAATGATCTTTGTACCGCTGGCCTGGGGAACCGTAGCATCTCCTTTTAAATATTGAATCGTACTCATTTGCTTTTCTCTTTTACCCGGCGACGAAGAATCACTTCCCGCTTGGTGTTCCTAAATTTGGTCCCTCACCGCCATCAACGCAAACCCAAGCAGGTTCATGCCTTTCCACTGCAAAGGATTTCCGGCACGCGGATCATCCGCTGCCATACCGATACCCCATACCGGGTCTACCGGGCTGGCCTCTACCAGCACGCGTGCACCCGTATCCTGGAGAAATTGCCCCAGTTCCGGGTGCTGTGTGAATTTGTACACGTTGCCCTGCCTGACGATCTCAAACTTGTGATCATCCCATATGGCTGTATTGAAGCTTTGCACCTGCCGGCCCAGCTTTTTTGCCGCCGCAGGAGAAGCGGACTTCCTTATTTGTTCTGCCATCGGCGCATCGTTGAACAGCAGGGCCTTTTGAGCCATCATCCAATGCTCTGCACTGGGATAGCGATGGCCTTCCGCTTCAAAAGGAGCGATCCACCATTGGCTGAAGCAGCTCGCTGTAACGCTTCCGTCTTTTGATGGCCGGTGTCCCCAGAAGAACAGGAACTTCAGTCTTTCCTGCTTCCGGTACTGCTCTACAAGCCATGCTTTATTGTATTGTTCCATGATTAAAAATATTGCTTCAACGCCTGATCTTCAGGCAACACAAATTGAGATCCTGTAAATACCTTCACCACTTCTATTCTGCCGGTGATATGCCTGTTGAATGTCTCCAGCTCTTCTGCCGGGATCCACAACTCATCATGTCCGTCACCGCCAACATGATGCACGGCATATTGCTCCAGGTAAAGCGCGTCTACATCAAAGCGCGTAACGACGCCGCAGTAGCCGGAAAAGCTATCTTCTGTATTCCAGTCTTCAGCGATCTGCTCGGCGTATGCCTGGTTCAGCACAGGGTAGAAGATCGGCTGCCACGACAGCCGTGGTGGAAAGCCTCGCCAGTCGAGGGCGGCGATACGCTCGAGCTCTTTCATGCCTACCGGCCGGTATAAAGTTCTTGTCTTCATGCTTCCTGCTTTTGCATACCTAAGCGAAACTTCAGCTGCGCATCCTCAAGCATCCATACCGTTTCTACCGGTATCTGCAACGCCTCCGCACCTTTTTGCTTCAATAAGGCTCTTTGTTCGTGAACGAAAGTGGTAATATCTTCTATCTTTTCAATATAGTTCTTTCCAAAAGCAGCCAGGGCATTACCGCTCAGACCCAGCTGTATGGTGCGCCGCTCCAGCTTATGGCCTGATGGGTCATGATCGGGATCCCATTGCACCCTCACCTTCCTGGTCCTCATGTCCTGCTGCCAGGCCTCATGGCTATCGTATTGCCAGGGCCTGAAAGTAGTGGGAACCGCCTCTGCCAGCAGGGTCAGAAAATGATCCTTGCGTATCCATAGGGCCAGAATGCGCTCCTGGTGCTCCTTCGCGGCCCAGCCACTCCGGTACATCATCCACAGAAAGCCTGGCTTGATCCAGGACATACGGTCATAGCTGAAAGCATCACCGCCCAGGAACTGGTTACGCACTGCAAAATCGGCAATGGCAGGCTTATAGGCCTGGTATACGACAAGCTGGTCCGATTGCTGGTGGGCGATCAAATGTTTGCCCACAGGCGGAAGTTTATCATATACACTGCTGTACGAATCTGTATGTATCGTCATGACACCTGCACCTCCTCTTTCCGGAATACCTTATGAAAGGCGGCAATATTAGCGCCGTCCTTGCTACGGTCGTAGATGGCGAAGACCACCGAATGAAAGCAACGGCTATACTTTCCATTCTGCAGCAAGTAGCGGCCGAAGTACGCCGCGATATTGCCGGGATCGTTCTGAAAGACGCCGCAGCCCCAGGCTCCAAGCAATAAGTGCGTGATTCCATGCTGAACAAAAAGCCCAAGCACTTTATCCATCCGTGACAACATCACGGCTTCCGCCTGCCCCAGCTCTTCCGGCCGGTTACTCTTCATCGCGCCGATATTAACGGCCGGGCTAGTGATGAAGTCCAATGTATAGGACTCCGGAAGCAAGGCGCCCTCGTCGTTACGGAATACCGGGACTGCAGGACTATAGATCATATGATCGGAATAGAGATATGTGCTACGGCTCCTGTTGTATTCGTGCATATCGAAGTGCTGCATCAGGGTCGGGTACAGGGCCGAAGACAGGGCCAGGCTTTCTTCCTGCGCCTGGGCGCCACCCAGGAAGCCGCCTCCGGGATTTTTGGCCGAGGCAAAGTTGAGGCAACCCACCCGGTCGCCGGTAGCAGTCATGGCCGCGGCCGCTTCCAGCACGGTGCCTTGCACCACTTTTATTTCTGTCCGATGATCCAGGTTTTTACATTTCACTTCTACCGCTTTCTGCAAGGCTTCAAAATCATCCGGCCGGTATAAACGGCTCCCCTGCAACGATGACCGGATGGCTTCATCCAGCAGCATCCGCCGGCCATCGGTTTCGTAGTAGCCTTGTTCTATTATTTTCAATGTTTCCTGAGCTTTTTCTGCTCTTGTACCTCTTTTCATGGTGATCTGTTTATCCGACGCTATAGCACAGGTACTATCGCCGGTTGTTGTAATTGTTGCTTTATTCTTTCCCTGATACCGGCCAGGGTTTCTTCTGTCAAGAGCTTACCATCCCGGAACACGGTTTTCAGTTCGCCCTGTTGCTCTTCCTCCCAGCTGCACTGGTCTTTGAGCTCCAGGCGGCCCGTCGCTTCGCTGCGATAGACCTGCATCAACCCTTTGGCAGACTTTTTCGTTCCGTCGTCTGTTTTGGGGTCTTTAAAAATAGCTCTCCCTTCACCGTTCACTTCGCCGTAAGTGGCTTTCATCGCGAAACCGAAAGTGTCTCTCGTCACGTATTCGTAAGTGTAGGAGCCGATACCAAGGACCACATTATAGCTGGCAAAGCCTTTACGCTTCAGCCCTTCCAATATGGCTTCCTGCCGTTCTGTAGTGATGCTGTCGCCGTAGATAAGACCTATATGCGAGTCCAGCAGCTTGTACCCTTTTTCCGTAAAGTTCCCGCCGAAAGTCTCCCAAAGACATACGATGGCACCTTTGTATTCCGGGCTGCCTGGTATAGCGTCTTCATCGCCAACAATGATCTTCACCGGGTCGCCGCTATCGGGGCGGATCACCACTTTACCATCGCGTGCCAGTATCTTATCTTTCAGTGCGGGCAGGAAATCGGTGATCACCTGCCAGAAATCCCAGGTATCGCTTACGATCGAGACCACACCGGCCGGATATACTTTTGTGATCAGTCGCTCGAAAGTTTCGATCTCGCCATCCTGGCTGCCCATACACATCACGCTATGCTCGGTAGCCGGTACGGAACCACCGATCAGCTCTGCTTCACAATCTGCACCATAATACGTCTCCAGGAAATCGATCGCGGGTATGGTATCGGTGCCGGCAAAGGAAAGCAGGTGACCAGCGCCGCTCATCAGCGCATCTTCCACACCGCTCATGCCCCGGAAAGAAAAGTCGTGCCCTTGCCAGGGAATGAAGCTGCGGTCGGCGCCCACTGTTTCTGCCGCATAACGCGTAAAGGTTTTCAGGTACCGGAAGGCTGTGGTAGCAGAGGTACAGGGTTTCCATATGATCGCGCTCATGAGGGTCTCCAGCATATTGGTGAGCCAAAAGAACTCCGGCAGGGTGTTTCTTATGGTCAACACCGGCACGCGCATAGGTACCTGGCTACCCTCCGGAAGCGCTTTTATCTCCAGAGGCAGGTAACCGAGATCGTGTAGGGCCGCGATATGTTCATAGCCCACAGCATCTTTGCCCAGGTAATGATCCATACGGCGGGCATAAGCTTTCAATACGGCCTCTTTTGGCTGTCCGAAAAAGGCCTCGTTAAACTGGCGCACAAGATATTCCCTGATAAAATATTGCAGACCGAAGAAAACGATCTCCGGTATCTCCGGGTTACGGGAATGGCGCGGTGTCATATTGGAATACACAAGGGTAGTGCCTTCGGGGTACTGGAACTTGTGACCTACTTTATAGCCGTCTTTCAGCAGTATGGGAAGTATCGTTTTCATCAGGATGGAATATTAAGTTGAAAATTATTTTGTTTCAGATGTTTATTGAAGCGGTACAGATCGGGATGTCGGTTCTTCAGCCCCTCTCTTTTGGCGCCTGTAGCGATAATGTATTCCGAGTCGAGTATCTTCCGTCTGAAGTTCCGCCTGTCGATCTCAATACCTAATATCGTTTCATACAGATCGTGCAGCTCTGTTATGGTAAAGGTATCATTCAGCAGCTCGAAGCCTACAGGATGGTACAGTATCTTAGACTTCAACCGTTGTAATGACTGTCCGAAAATGCGCTTATGATCGAAGCCCAGCCGGGGTAGCGCGTTTACCGGGAACCATTGCACATCGTTGGCCATGCTGCCGGCTACAACGGCCAGCTGCCTCGGGTTAATGAGCGCATAGTGGGCCACAGAGATCACCCTGCCCCTCGGATCTCGGTCCGGCTCATCAAAGGTATAGAGCTGCTCGAGGTAAAGCTTATCGATGCCCAGCTTAGTCTTCAGGATACGGGAGCACACTTCAAGCAAAGACTCTTCCATTTGTAAAAAGCCACCGGGCAAGGTCCATCCGTTTTTAAAGGGTTCGTCCTTACGGTTAAGCAGCAATACCGATAGTTCCCGCTGGTGATAACCGAAGACCACCAGGTCCACGGCAAGCGAAGGATTTTTATAGCTGCTGAACTGTTTTGTCATGTTTAGTTTGCGTTATTATGACGCAAAGTAAAAACAAAAGTGGCATTGCAACCAAATTTATTTGATGTTTTAACAAATTGATCCCGGAGGTTGGAGCTTAAAGTACCGCCGTACAGGATACTAAGAAGAGCGTGACTGCGTTATTACGATGTGCTATCATCAATACAAACACCATGAAAACAGCGTGCTATCTGTTATTCGCATTATTAATCTCTACCACGGTTTTCGCGCGGGAAGATATTTATGTATCCTTATCGGGTGGCCTGGGCAGGGCCAATGCCGACAGCCGGTATTTTGGTCCGGCTAACGAAGACAAAGACCAGTCAACCATAGCGCATCGCAATCTTAAGGTGGTAGCCGGCTACCAGACGGGACACTGGCGGTTCCAGATGGGTGTTCAATCCTTCAACAGCGGGTATCAATTGAAAGCACTCGTGACAGCCGGGGACATTGAACCGGATAAGCCTGCTGCGGCCGAGCCGGCCCAATACCGGCTTAGCTACAGGCATGTGGCGCTGCCCCTGGAAGTCGCTTATGAAATACCGCTTGGCCACCGGCTCAGGCTTGCTCCTGCTGCCGGCTTGCTGACCACTTATAATACAGAGGCCAGTGTCAGACTAACGAAAGAGAACGGAACAGATTTATTCCATGAAACCCTGTCCGGTCCCGATTTTGATAAGCAGTACAACCGCATTTCGTTGTGGGGTACCGCTGCGTTCTATATAGAATACAGGTTGAATGACAAGTTTAGCTTTTTCGGTGGCCCTTCGGCCCGTTACATGATCAGCAACCTGGAAAAACGCAGCGATAATACCATCAGCTTTACAGGAGCGCAAAGGAGCTATTGCGCCAGCTTTGATATCGGCGCCAGCCTTAGCCTATGGTGGCTGACTTCTAAAAAGAGCTAAAGGCAGGAACCCTATCTTACCCGCTTGAATGCCGGCTTTGCTCTAAAAAAAGCAGCGCATAATATAAAAACGCTTTGTCCGTTTTGTCTTATAAATCACGATACCATGAATAAGCTTATTTATCTACTGGCTGCAATATCTCTGCCAGCCGCAACCTACGCCCAGAATGGCTTTTACCTCTCCGCTTCCGGTGGCGCCGGTATCTCGAACGCTACCCGGTCTGAAATTCCAGGGCCCACGCTGGGGGACAAGCATGCTGTGTTCCAGTATGGCGCCAGGATAACGGTAGGCTATCAAATGAAGCGCTGGCGCTTGCAGACTGGAGTACAATACCTTACCAGTGGCTTTAAGAGGGACCTTATATTCGGCAACGATTTCAACCCGGCTAATCTTCCCGGTGTCGTCAACCCATCAGGTGATCAAAGCGTGACTTTCCATCATATAGGAATCCCGGTACAGGTAGCCTATACCTTGCCTCTGGGCAATAAGTTAAGCCTGGTACCCACGCTTGGTGTGCTGGCGACTTATAATACCGGCGCGACGGTACAAACGTGGGAAGGCAATAACAAAAGCACTTACAACCTGACCGGAGATGCATTCGGTACGCAATATAACCGGATCTCGGTTTGGGGTACGGCGGCACTTCATCTCGAATATAAGCTGAGCGACAAAGTAAGCCTCTTCGGCGGCCCATCGGCTAGCTACATGTTCGGTAACATGGTGAAACAAGGAAGCATTCCTTATGCCAGCGTCACCCAAAGAAATTACAATATCGGATTCGAGTTGGGTATTAAGATCGCGCTTTAACCTGCCTGGTATCATCAAGATAAAAAGAATCCCGCCCTGCCGCTGATCTTATTAAAGACCGGCAGCAGGGCGGGATTATTATATAAGTGCTATAAGGATTGGAGAAATTTCAGCACGGCATCGCGATCCGCCTTGGAAAGCTTAACGAAGGCTTCTTTCGAACGCTGCGCCTCACCACCATGCCACAGGATCGCTTCGATAAGCGTGCGGGCCCGGCCGTCGTGGAGGTAAAAAGGCGTACCGTTTGTTTTGGTAAAAAGGCCGATACCCCACAGCGGCGGCGTACGCCATTCGTTGCCGTCGGCGAGATAGTCCGGCCGTCCGTCGGCGAGATCGGCGCCAAGATCGTGCAGTAGCAAGTCGGTATAAGGATGAATGCGCTGGTTACTGAGCACGGGTTGACGTACATCGATGCCGGTATATACTGTGGGAATATGGCAACCGGAACAATTCAGCTGTGTGAAAAGCTTTTCGCCTCTAAGCGCGTCAGCATCGGTCACATTGCGCCGCGCCGGTACACCCAGGGTTTGCACATAGAAAGTTGTGGCCTGCAGCATGCTGTCGGCCAGCTCGGGGTCGTCGGCCAGATCATCGTTCTGCTCTTGTCCATACGACGATTCCCGGGGAAAGATCGTACTGGTGATGCCGATATCCTGCTGGAAAGCCGATGCTACCTGTACCATCAGGTTGGGGTTGTTGGCTTTCAGCCCGAAACGGCCCAGCACCCGCTTGCCGCTCAGGGGATCGTGCACATAATTGGGGCGTCCGCTGATGCCGTCGCCATTGGCATCGCTCTCGTCGGCAAAGGAAAGAAGGGTTTCATCGGGTATCAGCTCCAGCAACCCCAGGCCAAATACCGGCGGCGCAAGACGTACTGAGAACATACAACCGGCCGGCAAAGCCTTGTAGGGATTGTTCACAGTGTATACCGGCTTGCGCAGCGAGACACTTTCACCGTCGGCAAAGGTGAAGGGTACCTCCGTGTAGTCGATCTTCATTTTTGCTTCCGCCACTTTTCCGCTCACGGCTTTATCCTGCAATTGTCCGCCAAAACCGGCTACCGCCAGCGGCCCGCCGAATGCGTCGGCTCCCGGTACGCTAAGCCGCGTCAGTAACGAAGAAGTGATGAGGCCCATGGTAGGCGTTCCCTTTCCATCGTTATGGTGACAGCTCACACAGGATACATTGTTGTATACCGGCCCCAGACCCGAGAATATAGGCGCCGGCGCGGAAACAAATGTTTGGCTGAACAAGGCATCGCCAAGCTCATGCATGAACGCGTCGCGACCACTAAGCCCGGGGATGGCCGAACCGAAGGCCTGGGAATTGGACAGGAATATAGTGGCTGCACCACCGGACAGGCGGGGATCGTACTGCTCTTCGGGGAACTCCTCTGCCTTACGGCATAAGGTACCCGTAATTACCATCAGCACAAGGATACCCACTACACTTAGCTTCTTCATTTCTGAGCTAAAAATCCCGGCAGCACAGGAAGCGTGCCGCCAGGATGATTATAAAAAACAACAACTATATGGTCTGTTGAACACGCAAGCACTAATCGGTTACATACTGCGTAATATAAGGCACCAGCTCTCCTTCCAGTGTTTCTTTCAACGACTGCAGGGCTGTGAGTGTATTTTGCACCTGGTTGCGCTGTGTATAGATCGCCTGCTCAAAGGTGGTGGTAATGCCGTCGAAAGAGTTGATGGCCACTTCGAACTTCTGCCTGATCGTTTGATCCAACGCGGCCTTATTGGCTTTCACCAGGTCGCTGAGGCTCTTGCCGCCATTGGCGCCATAAGTACAAAGGTATACATTGCGTGCGCCGATAATATTGTTGCGGAAGTCGGTGATCGAGTTGTGCGAATAAGGTGACTCGGATATGGTGCTATCGGCCTGTGCAGGGTTATTGGGCTGGAAAGGCTCTACCATTTTGCTCTCACCTACTTCGCTGCAAATATCGATAAGGGCATTGGCCAGGGCTTCCAGGGCATCCCGCTTGTTCTCGTAGCGGCTGCCTGCGCCAGGGGTCATCAACTCTTTTCCGAAATAGGTAGCACCCGGCAACCAGCTTGCCTGAAGCTTGTTCACGTTATTAAGCACATCGGCCGACAGGGCAGTCATATATTCTTTTTCCCTGGCAGTAAGCGCAGCGGCCTGCTTGTTGCCGTCGGCTCCCCACAGCATATATTCCAGGGGGTGGAAGCCTCTCAGGGTCAGCTCGGCTTCTTCATCGGGATTATCGAGACCGGCAAGGTATTCCACGGTAAGCGCCTGGGTACCGGCCAGCAGATCGTTCATGCGGGTCTTATCGGTAGGCCAGGTATCCATGTACGGATCGTAATTATCGTCTTCTACAGGTCCTATCAGGAAACCTTCGCTTTGTTCCCATATCACGCGGACAGCTTTCCAGGCGGTACGCGCCGCTTCCAGGTTGGCCGGTGTAGGATTGGCAGCCAGCGCCTTCACCGCGTTGTCAAGCTCCGTCGCTTTGGCCTTAAAATCGGCGTACAGCGGATTGCCAACTACATTGACAAAGTCGGAGAGCACCAGGCTCTTCAGCTGGTTAAAATCTTCAGCGGGCTGGGGATCGGAATCCGATTTACAACCCGTCATGGTTGCCGTCAGCAGCGCAGCGCCGGCAAAGCCGAGCAGGACATATTTTTTCATCATCTGGAATGTGTATGGGTGTTTCAAAAAAATACTTTGTTATTCTTATAAAGTCACTACCAGCTGATCGCCCGCTACTATTGCCGGCAGGTGTACCATAGGCTTCGAAGCCGGCCCTTTCTCCACTTTACCATCGGCGGCGAATTTGCTGCCATGCAGGGTGCAATAGTAGCCGCTGCCGGCTTTGGTGAGCGGGTGCCTGGCATGCGTACACATAAGCAGCATAGCTGAATAGGTACCATCATCCTTCTTCTGTACGGCGATATCGTAATTATAGTTACTGACCCGCAGCAGCTGGAAGCTGTGCCCCCCATCGAACTGGGTCAGCGGTATGCTCACTTTGCCATCGGTCTGCGAAGCCTTCAGCACACCCAAACCGGTGCTTCCGCATGATTCCAGCAGGGAAGAGCCCAGCAGGGCGCCCAGGCTCATCGCTGCACAGGCGCCGCAAGATTGTTTCAGAAAGCTTCTCCGGTTCATAGCTACTTCGTTAAAAAGAATAACCGATACCGATATTCAGGAAAGTATTGTTCTCTGCATAAGGCCTGATGACCGGCGGCGGATTGATCAATAAGGCCTTATTGAAGGGACCGGTATTGGTCAGCCTTACATCGGCCTTAACCGTTATATTAGGAATGGGCATGAAGTTGAGCCCCGCGATCAGGTGCGACTGCTTCAGGGTGCCGTCGTAAATTCCATTGGTCGGGATTGAGGCATTGAGATCCAGCTTCTCGTAGCGGGCAAAAGCGATCAATTGCTTGTTTTCGAACTTTTCGCTTTTGATCGTTTCAAAAAGATTATAGCCCAGCTCGGCATAGACGCCGTACATCGCCGATGGCGTATTGTTGGCATAGCTGCGGTTGATATCGCCTGCTTTAGGATAAGAAATATAGCTGCCGAGTATTTTGGCGCTGAAGCCATGGGCCGAATACTGTACGTCGGCTTCACCCAGGTATATGGGTGCGGCCAGCATACCCGAGGTCATGTGCAGGCTGTCGGCCGTATAGCTGCTGATACCTATGGTACCGCCTGCATAGCCAGCCACCTGTACCTGGAAGTCACCTACAAATGCTTTTATCGAAGCTGTTGCCGCCAGGTTGTTGCCGCTGGAGCGCTGCCCGCCACCTTCACCATCGGCGATCCCGGTGCCGTGGGTAAAAGAGGAGGCATCGAGGCCATTCACAACGGCAATGCTGTAAGCAATGGGTAAGGTGCTCATTTGTCCGTAAAAACCCACGCCCAGCTCCCGCCAGGTGGAAGGGATCACCAGCTGTTCCACCAGCGGACGCTCCACCCCATTGAAGTTGGTGGGCAGGTGATTCTCGTTGAGGATACCGAGTCGCGGCAGAAAAAGGCCTGCTACGATATATTGCCGGGGGTTGAGGCTGAACTTAAGATACGCCTGTTCCATCCCGATCTCGCCTTTGGGCTTCCCGCCCTCTACGCGGGCATCGGCGATCTCCAGCTCGGAAAAGAAAGCGATGCGGTTGTTGAATTGATGGCCTACGAACAGGACAACCCTGTCGAGGTTTACCGTAGATGTTTTATATTGGAAATTGCGCTGGTAAGAAGCCTGGCCGTAGCCTGAGATCACGGTCTGGGCATGATCGGCGTTACCGCCGGTGAGCAGGTCTTCTCCCGTATTGGCGATCAGCTGCTGGGCCGGGGTCATGCCGCTCCTGATCTTCTCTTTCTGCTCTGTATCTTGTTGTGCAGTAGCGGCAAAACTGAGCTGCAGGAGACTTATTCCCAGCAGCGCTTTTTTTAAGGTAGACCTCGGCATTTTAGAAAATTTCGGCCGCAAAGGAAACAAAGTTTCACCAGAAAACGGCCGGTATTGACAGAAATGACAATACTATTACAAAATCGGAAGCAGAAAACGGCCGGCACCCCGCCTGAGCACATAACCGTTTCGCCGAAGTTTCCCCCGTATTTACCGAAACATTATATCTAAGTGAACCCGGCTTCATTTAGTTTTGCCTTATCATTTCAAAAACAACAAAACAATGACAAAACGTTTCTTACTTTCTCTTGCACTGGTAATGGGGTTTGCGGGCGCAGCGACGGCCCAGGAATTCAAACAAACGCTGGGTACTTCCGTTAAAGCTTTCTTCGATGGCAAGGACCAGACCGAAAAGATAGGCCAGAGTAACCGCCTGGGCCTGATTGCCAAAAAGTTCAATACCGAATGGTCTGCCGCTTACTATGCTGCATTGTCCAAGATCATGCTCAACTATGATGAAAAGGACGAGGCCAAAAAGGACGCCTACCTGGATGAAGCCGAAGACTTTCTGGCTACGGCTACCACCCTGGCCGACAAGAATGATAAAGGCCAGCAATCGGAGTTGTATGCACTGAATGCTATGCTGGCCAACGCCCGCCTGGGTGTGGACCCCAAAAAGCGCTGGCAGAAATACGGCAAGATATTTGAAAGCAACCTGGAAAAGGCCAAGGAATACAATGCGGAAAACCCCCGTATCTATTTCCTGAAAGCCACCAGCGTATTCTTCACGCCCAAGATGTTTGGCGGCGGTAAAAAGAAATCGCTTGAATATTTTGAGAAAGCAGAAGGGCTTTTTGCAAAGGAATCACACGACGATATCACAAAGCCCTTCTGGGGCAAGGAAGCCAATGACGAGTTTATGAAGCAAGCCAAAACAGACGATTAATAACCTCTTGATTACAAAACAAAAAGCCGCCGGAAGACGTTTCCAGGCGGCTTTTTGTTGCTCGAGCCCGCCATGCGCCTGCCTACACAGAATACGTATTTTTACCGATACCGCCGGCCGGGCTTTCTGCTATCTTTGTAGTATCGAAAGCCCCTCCCATGCCCGAATACCTGAAGCTTCCCCTGAAATTCGAACCCTTTTTCGAAAAGCGGAAACTGGATACCTGCACCCCGCAGCAGTCTATCGCCCGTAACCTGCACCTGCTGATCACGACCACAACAGGAGAACATAAGCAGGACGCGGCTTACGGCGCCGGATTCTGGGATCACGATTACGACATTCATTTGTCTAACGACGCCCGGAGAGAAATGGTGATCGATTCGCTGCAACGGCAGATTGCAGCTTATGAAAAAAGACTGGTGGCTGTGGTGGTTGAGGTTAATGTAAAGCAGGTCCCCGTGAACGAATCGGTGGGTACACGGCTCCGTCGGCGTATCGAGATCATTGTCCAGGGCAACCTGGCCCGTAGCAATGAGCCCTTCCGTTTTGCCACCGGCTTCTTTATAGGGCCTATGGCATTTGATTAATGCACCAGACCGGCCTCCTTTTCCCTTCAGGGAATTTCATTTTTCCGAATACTTCAAAAATACAGGCTCAACCGTTATGCTGAAAAAAGAACAGATCAGGGACCGCATGCTGAAAACGGCTGCCAGGCTTTGGGAGATCCCGGAGGGAGAGATAGAGACCAATTTTGATCCGCTGATCCTATTGCTACTGGAGGCCTGTGCCGGGGAGCTGGAGCAGATAGGCGCAGGTATCAGCGCTACGCAAAACCGGCTCATCGATCGCCTGGCCGAACTGATACTGCCCGAAGCGATGATCAATGCCCACCCGGGATCCTGCATCATGCAGGCCCAGCCGGTGGAAGCCAGGGCCATGCTTGATGAAACCACGCGCTTCTATACCACACAGCGTATTCAGCAGGCGGGCATGACCGCCTACAACCGGGATTTCTATTTTACGCCTGTGGGTAGCTTCCAGCTACTTAAGACCAATCTCGGCTATATGAAAGCCGGGCATAAATTTTACCGCTTCACAGCCAGCGGTCAAAAAGAGCTGATCGGTGATACCGGCCACAGCGGCGCTTCCAACGAGCTTTGGCTGGCATTGACGCCGGAGAAGGGATTAAACAGCTTTAAAGGGCTGCAGCTTTTCTTTGATCTCAAAGGGCATAGCGAGTCGGATCTTTTTTATAGCAGCCTGCTTCATGCAAAGGCTTATGCCGGGGAGCAGGCGCTTAGCCTGGAAAGCGGTTATTATAAAGGATACCAATTTGAGCTGAACCTGGAAGAGGCGCTGTCGGGCGGCTATCACTACAGCCGTAAGGTACACCGGCAGGTAGCCGGCGTTTATGCCCGCCAATTTGTTAACCTGGCCGGGGACCTGCAACCGGTTCCGGGCGATATGCCCGGCGCCTGGACCGGCCTGCCCGAAAAGACTTTACAAAGCCTCCAGGCCGAGGGCCTCGTCTTTATCCGGATTGTCCTGGGACGTATGTTCCAGCAAGAGACGCTTGACAGGCTGCATTGCAGCATTAATGCGTTCCCGGTGATCAACCGGTCGCTCAATACCCTGCATCACCGTACCGACAGCCGGGTTAATATAGTACCTATGCCCATAGAGGGCAGCTTCCTTGACCTGCAGGACGTTACCGGCTCCCCGGGCGGAAAATACCGGATCAACAGCTCGGCCGGCGGCCGTCAGGTGGAAGAAGGCGAAGCGATCGTGCGCCATGGCGGCGTAGGCAAAACGAACGCCCGGGAGGTGCGCGAGATCATAGGCAGCCTAACGGAGGCCATCCGGGATGAAAGCGCCTACTTTAGCCGTATGAGTAATGAATTTGTGCTGGCGCGCCTGCGGGAAATTACGCGCATACTGGCGCGGCTTGAGGATCAGATGCAGGTGGCCCGTGATAAAAAGGAGGCCTTGCATTACCTGTTGCTGAAGCCTAAAGCTGCAGGAGAGTCGATAACGGTAAGCTACTGGACCACTAACGGTACAGAAGCACATGTGGTCAAGGCCGGCACATCGCTTACCGCATTCAATCATACGCTCACACCTTCGCGCAGCGCCTTTACGCTGACCAATGTTACCGGTGGAAAATCGACGATCTCCGATGCAGAAAAAAAATACATTCTTCAACGACAGCTGGCATCGGGAGGGAAGATCATAAGTGCCGAGGATGTAAAGCTGCTGAGCTACCAGTTGCTGGGCGACAGGATCAAAAAAATAGCGGTGCGGAAGGGCGTGCAGCCAGGAGTAGGCCCCAACCAGGGATTTCAACGCTCCATTGATATTTTTCTTACATTAGCGCCCCGGCATAGCGATTCGGAGCAAGACGAGGTCGGCTATCTTTGCCGGGAGCTGGAATATTATCTCAGCTTGCATGCCTCTCCGGTATATCCTTTCCGGTTGGTGCTGCAATAAGGCCACTATTTTAAAAGGACTACCGATAACCGATGAAGAAACTTTTATTTTCCCTTTGTCTGGTGCTGCTGTGCTGCACCGCTTTTGCACAGAAATACCGTGCTGTAATTACGACTACATACGGCAAGATCGAATTATTTCTTTACGACAATACACCCAAGCACAGGGACAATTTTGTCAAGCTGGCCAAAAGTCATTTTTATGACGGTACGCTTTTCCATCGTGTGATCCCCGACTTTATGATCCAGGGCGGTGATCCCGATTCCAAAACGGCCAAGCCCGGCGCTCCGCTGGGTAATGGTAGTACAGGTTACCTGGTTCCCGCAGAAATAAAACCCGGGAATATCCATAAACGCGGCGTACTGGCTGCAGCACGCGATAACAATCCCGAGAAATCGTCTTCCGGGTGCCAGTTCTATATTACCGTGGGTAAGAAATTTACGGATGCCGACCTGGACAATATCAGCAAACGTACCGGCCAACAGTATACGCCGGAGCAACGCGCACTCTATCGCACCATCGGCGGCACGCCTCACCTGGATGGCAATTATACTGTGTATGGCGAAGTAACCAGCGGCATGGATATTGTAGACAAAATTGTAAAACAGCCCCGCGATGGCATGGATCGCCCTAAAGAGGATCAGAAAATACTGAAGCTCAGGGTTAAAAAGAAGTTTTTATTCTTCTGGATATAAAAAATGCCTGCGTTCAAAAAACTTCCGGTGAGCATTCTCCGGAAGTTTTTTTGTTTCTTCGGGAGATGAATACCACCGTGCTGAAGCAAATGCTGGATCGTAAAGTAGCCGAATACGACCAGCCCGATTTCATAGCTAAGGATCCCGTGAGCATTCCTCATCGCTTCAACCGGCTCCAGGATATCGAGATATCGGGCTTCTTTGCTGCACTTTTTGCCTGGGGCAACCGGACCTCGATTATTAACAGTTGCAACCGTTTGCTGCAGTCGATGGATAACGCGCCCTACGACTTTGTGCGCAACCATACCGAAGCCGATCTAAAACCCCTGCTCACCTTTGTCCACCGTACCTTCAACGCGACGGACCTGTTCTGGCTCCTTCATTTTCTCCGGCAGCATTTCCACAATCATGACACACTGGAGACGGCTTTTTCACAATTTATCAACCCCTTATCCCCCGATATTACACAGGCAATCAGCGGCTTTCACGACTATGTATTTGCTGCGTCCATGGCGCCAGAGCGTACCCGGAAGCATATCTCTACTCCGGCTAAACAATCGGCCTGCAAGCGGCTGAATATGTTCCTTCGCTGGATGGTGCGTCGCAATAGTGCCGTCGACTTTGGCATCTGGCGCAAGATCAATCCGGCACAGCTTGTATGCCCGCTGGATGTGCACGTAGCCCGGGTAGCCCGCCGGCTCCATCTGCTGAGCCGCAAACAGGATGACTGGGAAGCAGCCCTCGAGCTCACAGCCGGCCTGCGCCAGCTCGACCCCACCGATCCTGTGCGGTACGACTATGCGCTATTTGGCCTGGGCGTCATTGAAAAATTCTGAACGGAAAGCCCGCCTGTATTGTTCCTCGAAATATTTCTCTATCTTGTAGCACTATAGGCGTCCTTAACACCATAGCAGCCGGTCCAAATATCCCGGGGAACAGGTATATGATATAAATTATACTTCTCCCCCAACGTTTGCCTGTTATCGGGTCGTCTCTGGACTTGGAGTAGGGTGTCGGTCGTGCCGACCGGGGTATATATTCCAGTAAACCAAACCGCAACCGAACATAAAAAGCCATTTATGTATACAGCATTACAACGCATTATCCTTTTCCTTTGCTTGCTCCTGGTCCCTGGTTTTTCTAGTTATGCACAGCTTGTGGTTACCGATAACCAGACGGCTACGCAGCTGGTACAAAAGCTTACAGGCTCGGGGGTAACCGTATTAAATCCAACCCTTACCTGTCCCGGATTATCCAATGCGGTATTTTCCGGTACCAGCAACCTGGGTATCGACAGCGGTATCATTCTTACGTCGGGAAGAGCCATGACCGTGCCTGGCGGCGCTATAGGTGTGAACGGCCCCAATACGGGCGGCCCCGGCCCCGATTTTGCAAATGGCGCACCCGGAGACCCGGATCTGAATAATATCCTGGCCGGCCTGCAAAGCAATAATGCCTGTGTATTGCAATTCGACTTTGTTCCTGCGGGCGATTCTGTGAAATTTGATTACGTTTTCGCTTCCTCCGAATACCAGGTCTATTCCTGCTCCCAATGGAACGATATGTTTGCCTTCCTGATCAGCGGCCCCGGATTTACCACACCTTATAATATGGCGCTGGTACCCGGCACCACGGTTCCTGTCTGTGTCAATTCCACTACAAGCATTATTCCCAATGGCGGCGTCAATCCCTGCAACGGCGGCGATTGTACACCCTGTACCAATATGGCCACGGGTTCGCCCTTCTCTGCTTACTACGTAAACAATGTAGGAGGGGCAACGATTACGTACCGTGGTTTCACTACTCCTTTTACAGCCAAAGCCCAGGTCTCGGCCTGCGATACCTATCACCTGAAGCTGGCGATTGCCGACGGTTCGGCCGGTGGCAACGACGATATCCTGGATTCGGGTGTGTTTCTTAAAGCAGGGAGCCTCAGCTCGACATCACTCCTCGTAAAGACGTTTGGCGGTGGCGGCCTGGAAGTACCCTTTACCAACACCGTGCGCGGCTGCCCTCCCGGCCTCATACGCATCAGCCGCAACGGTAGCCTGGGACAAGCCATTACGATTCCCCTCAGCATTTCGGGAACCGCAGTAAACGGGGTGGACTATAATACACTGCCCACCAGCGTAACGATGCCTCCCGGCGATAGTGTGGTCAATCTGTTTGTGAACGGCATTCCCATGAATCCCGCAGTGGGGCCCAAGTCTGTGGTGGTCAAGATACTGTCGCCCTATACCTGCGCCAGCACCAATGAGCCGATCGTGCTGTCTGCCGATACCATCATGATCTATGATTCGATCTATGTAAAGATACTGACACCAGATACTGCGATCTGCCGCGGCAAATCGGTAGACCTGAAGGTTGATGCCGATACGGCGCTCGATTTTATATGGAGTCCTGCAGCTACGGTAAGCAATCCGCTGGAGCAGAATGTAACGGTAACACCAACCGATCCTACCACCTATACCGTAAGCGTAACGTTGCCGGTAGGCGGATCGGGATGCGCTCCCTCCACCGCCCAGGTGAAGATCGATGTAAAAGATACGCCCAGAGTGAACCTGGGAGCTGATAAAGCCACCTGTGGCGATGCCGTGCAGCTATATGCCAATACGTCGCCGCCGAATCCCGACGAACGGTTTTCCTGGACGCCGGTAACCGGCTTAAGCGATCCGGAGATCCGCAACCCGCTTGCTGTACCCCCGGCAACCATCGATTATATGGTAAAGGTGAACCCCGGGGCCGTAGGCTGTGATGGCTACGATACCATAAGGGTACGCCTGCTGCCCGATCATATTACGGTGCTGAACGAGGACACGGCTGTGTGTGCCGGTACCCTGATACCATTAAGGGTCCTCGGCGATACGGCGTTCAGCTATAACTGGACCCCCGAGCCGGACGTAGTCGATCCCCTCGCGGCCAATACCACCCTTCATGCCATGACCAGCGGGTATTATACCCTTACCGCCTCTTTCCCGGGCTGTATTGATATGCCCGACAGCTTTTATGTGGAGGTACAACCGGTTCCCGATGTCCATATAGGCCCCGACAAGATCATTTGCTCTTACGATGCGATCCAGATGTATGCTGCCGTAACGCCAATCAATTATCCCAGCTATACTTACGACTGGACACCAGGCGCCGGCCTTACGGACTCTACGATACAAATGCCGGTATTCAACGGCGATGCTTCGGTACCGGAGCTTACCGTAAAGGTGACCACACCGCTGGGCTGTACCGGAAGCGACACGATGACCATGACCGTATTTCCAGGTGACTTCCTGGTGGTGATGCCCGATACGGGCGTATGTCCGCCGGCAAATGTGCAGCTCCTCGCCGAGGGCGCCAGCACCTATACCTGGTCGCCCGGGTACGGGTTGGATCATGCGGATATTGCCCAACCTGTGGCTACTCCCGAAAGCCCTACCCTGTACACGCTCATTGGCGCTAAAGACTACAGCAGCCATACCTGCTATGATACCCAGACGGTGATGGTGAATGTATATCCGCAGGCAACAATAACCCTTCCTGACAGTGTGCAGCTATGGCCCGGTGAAAGCTACCAGATCGACCCGGCCGGTAACTGTCTTTACTACCAGTGGTTCCCGCCGTCGGGGTTAAGCGCCGTCAATATTTCTAATCCGGTGGCCCAGCCTGAAGTGAGAACCCGTTATTTTGTAACGGCCCGCACCGAGCATGACTGTCTCATAAAAGACTCTATCGATGTACTGGTCAATACAGAATCTGTGCTGAATGTGCCCAATGCCTTCTCCCCTACCAGCGGCGATTTCAAGATCGTGAAGCGGGGTATTGCCCATCTCAAATATTTCCGTATATTCAACCGTTGGGGCAACAAGGTTTTTGAAACGTCTGATATCGATCAGGGCTGGAATGGCAGATTTAATGATAAAGAGCAGCCGCTGGGTGTGTATATCTACAGTATAGATGCCACCACCAGCACGGGTAAGCCTTTTAGAAAAGATGGCAATGTGACGCTTATCCGGTAGCCGGTAACAGCATGAAGAAGGAGCGTTGAAAGCATTGCTGACAAGGGCTGCTTAACGTATACTGCGATCATTACGATTAAACTATAAACATAACCGGAGTTCGATGAAGTGATTTGGAGGGTAATAAAAAAAATATTTTGATAATTTTATGGATAATCAATTTTTTTTTGCACTTTTATCTCCCAAAAATTTCTATTAAGAAAATCTCGCGGAAATAACTTTTGATAAACAGCTTAACAAACAAATTATGAAGTGTAGAATTACGATTGCGGGCGTTGGCCTGATTGCAGCAGCAATGCTCAACACAGGAAGCGCTCAAGCTCAGGATGTCCACTTTACACAATTCGATGCTTCGCCGCTTTTGCTGAACCCTGCTAATACCGGCGCCTTTAATGGCGAGGTGCGTGCTTCGGCCATTTACCGCGATCAGTGGCGTAGTGTGGTGGGCGCAGCTGCATTCAAAACTTATGCCGTTTCCGTAGATATGCCTATCATCCGTGATATTTCTGTTGACGATTATCTGGCAGGCGGTCTCTCAGTCTACAATGACCGGGCCGGCGATGGTAATCTCAACAACTTCTCCGCTTTGCTTTCCGTTGCCTACCACAAGTTCCTGGGGCAGGATGGCAGGAAGGTGCTGACCGTGGGCCTGCAAGGCGGCTATTCTCAAAAGAATCTTGACCTGAGCCGGTTGTATTTCGGCGACGAATTCCAGGAAGGGACGCTCAACCAGGGTACCTCTGCCGAATTTGGCTGGCTTACGACCAAAACCAATAATTATGTTATCAATGCCGGCATCAGCTACGCGCAGGCGGTGAGCGAGAAGTTCTCCTTCACCATCGGCGCCGGTGTCAACAATATCAACCAGCCACTGGAATCGTTCGATCGCCGCGAGGCATCCAGCGATGTAGGTCTGGGTATGCGCTACACCGGCCAGATCGGCGCGATCATTGGCGTTGGCGACCGGTTTACCCTGAAACCCGCTGTACTGGTGCAATCCCAGCAGAAGGCCATGGAAATTATTGCCGGTAACGAATTCAATCTGAAAGTAGGCAACGAATACGATCTTCCCACTGCACCAGCCGTATTTGCCGGTGTATGGTACCGTCACGATGATGCCATTATGGTTACTGCGGGTCTTGAATTCAAAGGTTTCCGCGTAGGTGTGGGTTATGACTACAATACTTCAGATCTTAAGAATGCGTCTAATGGTAACGGTGGTTTCGAGATTTCCCTGCGCTACATAGCACCCAGTCCGCTGGCCTTTGCACGCAAGCTCCTTTACCCCTGCGGACGTTTCTAAGATTTATACTGTAAGGCTCTTAAATTTTATTGTTTCCTACATAATTGGGTGATAAAACAGAACATAACTGATTCATAAGGAGCCTGCCAGATAATTTTAAAAAAAATTTGGCAGGTTCTTCGTTTTTTATAAATCAATTTCTACTTTTATAGCCCAAGTTTCTAATTTAATATCATTTAATCAACGTTGCACGCACATGAGACGCAAATCGTTACTCTATCTATTTTCAGCCATTATCCTGGCAGCCGTTGTACAGAACGATGCTTTGGCGCAAAAAGATAAATACCGCAATAAAGCAAACGATCCTGTAGCCAAGTTGGGTTACGATAAAAAATTGCGTTGGGCAGACGGACTGTTTAAATCAGGCAGCTATTACAATGCTGCAGATTATTATGCCCAGCTCCTCCAGGAGCAGCCGCGTAATCCATACCTGAATTATCAGGCTGCTGAATGTGCGTGGTTCATGCGTGATTATGTACCGGCAGCACGTTATTACGGTATTGTTTACTCTGCCGCTTCCGCCTTATACCCCGAATCGATCTATAAAGAGGCTCAGATGCTGAAAATGCAGGGGAAATATCAAGAAGCGATCGGCCGCTTCCAGAAGTTCATTTCCGACAATCCCAAATCTTTCAAAAAGCTGAAGAAAAGGGCACAACGTGAGATCGATGGCTGCAAAATGGCGATGAATTCTGTAAACAATCCCATTCCCGCCACTGTAAAGAACCTTGGACCAAATGTAAATACTGCTTATACGGAGTTGTCGCCTTATCCCCTGGGCGATACCGCCTTGTTGTTTGCGACCATGAAATCAAACAACCAGGTTGAAGTAGGCAAGGAAAAGCGGGCCGACTATGTATCCCGCTTCATGATATCGCATAAATTTAAGCGCACCGAAGAGCGCGACACCTTCCAATGGCCTCTGGCATTCCTCGATGGACGCTTTAACGATGCCAAGTACCATACAGGTAATGGCTGCTTCAGCCCCGGCGGCGACCGCTTCTATTTTACGCGCTGCATGGAAAACGATAAGAATGAAATGACCTGCCGTATCTTCTGCTCAACTTTTGAAAAAGAAAAGTGGGGAGAGCCTGTATTACTGGCCTTCGGCATCAATGAAGGCGAATCGTCCAATACACAACCCTACATTGCCAAAGTAGGTAAAAAAGAAGTACTGTTCTTCTCCTCTAACCGGGTATTGCAAAGCCGTGGTAACTTCGATATTTGGTACTCTGTATACGATCCCCGTCAAAAGAGCTACCGTCGTCCGCAAAATGCCGGTAAGCAAATCAATACAGAAGGTAATGAGGCGTCTCCTTACTACGATACCCGTGTAAACAAACTGTACTTCGCGTCTGACGGCTGGGTGACTATGGGAGGCTTCGATATTTACTCTGCCGACGGCGGCCCTTCCCGTTACACCAATCTGACCAACCTGGGTTACCCCATCAATACCTCTGCCGACGAGCTGTATTACATCCACGATCCTGTAGGTAAGCCCGACGCCTATGTTGTGAGCAACCGTATTGGTTCTATCGCGTTGAAAAATCCTACCTGCTGCGACGATATCTGGCGTATTCAGTACGAACCCAAGATCTATGCTATGGGTAAGGTGCTGGATCAAAAATCTCAACGGCCTGTAGCACAATCCGTAGTGAAAATGGTAGACGAAGCCGGTAATCTGAAAACCTATAATTCTGAAGACGGTCAATTCCAGTTCCTTACTGCCAGGGGACATAACTATGTGCTGACTGCCGATAAAGCCGGTTATCTTTCTACCAAAGCAACCGTAAGCACAGAAGGTATCAAGCGCCAGGATCCGGACGACACCGTTTTTGTAACGATCTACGTCGACAGCTTCGCCATTGACAAAGACTACGAAATGGCCAATATCTTGTACGATTATGATAAAGCGACCCTTCGTCCCGAGTCTGCCGCATCACTGGAAAAGCTGACCGAGCTGATGAAGAACAATCCTTCGCTTGATGTGAAGATCTTCTCCTATACCGATAGTAAAGGTACCGATGCTTACAACCTCAATCTTTCCCAGCAAAGAGCCGAATCTGTAGTCAACTACCTTGTACGTAACGGTATCGACCGCAGCAGGCTTTCTGCACAGGGTATGGGTGAAAAGAATCCTGTAGCATCCAATACAGGTCCCAAAGGAAAGGACAATCCTGAAGGCCGCCAGCAAAACCGTCGCACGACCTTCCGCATCATGACAGATGTACCTACACTTCGTACGATCTATGACAGCACCAAGCCTGGTACTATTGGTCAACAGGAGAAAAACCTGCAACAAGGTGAAGGTACCGATGAACAAGAACCGGCTGATTCCGACTCGCAGTTTGGCAATCCCGGAAGCCGCGTGAACTAATTCACAAAATAACTCAATAGTGAAGAGCGCCTTGTAAAACAGGGCGCTCTTTTCATTTTCACCCTGTACCTCTTCTCGTAGCAATTGTTGGAAAGCCTTACTGCGATGCTTACATTTGCGCCATGAATCACATTAAAGTCTCGTTCCCCGTAACCGACCAGGACAGCAGAGACACCCTGATGGCCATGCTCTCCACACTCGATTTTACCGGATTTGAAGAAACGGAGGATATGCTGATCGCTTATGCCGATGAGCAGGGTTACGATGAGGCTGCCGTACAGGAGATCGCCGGCCGGCTACAGCTTGGTTTCAGTACCGGGCAAATTGCGCAACGTAACTGGAATGAAGAATGGGAAAAGCATTTCCAGCCGGTAATCATTGACGGCTTCTGCAGTGTAAGAGCCGATTTCCATCCCCGCCCCGAAAACATTTCTTACGATATTGTGATCACGCCCAAAATGTCGTTCGGAACCGGTCACCATGCCACGACTGCGTTAATGATGACCTTTATGCGGGAAATAAATCTGCAGGATAAAGATGTGTTCGACTTTGGCACCGGAACGGGTATACTGGCGATACTGGCCGAAATGCTGGGCGCCCGAAGCGTGCTGGCTATCGACAATGATGAATGGTCTTTTGAAAATGCACAGGAAAACTGCACCCGTAATGCCGCTACAAAGGTAACTGTGCAAATGGGTACTGCCGACGATCTTCCGGCGGCGAGCACTTTCGATATCGTCCTGGCCAATATCAACCGGCATATCTTATTGGCGTATATGGATCGTATGGCCGCAATGCTACGACCGGGCGGTACGCTGCTGCTGAGCGGAATACTACCGGAGGATATTGCGATGATCCGCAGTGAAGCAGCGAGCGTGGGCTTTATTTATCAGCAAGAACGGATAGAACGGAACTGGGCCTGTCTTCAGTTTGCCCAAAAGGCGGAAAGCTAGTGCTGCGGCCCGCCGGCATTGAAACATTGAACCAAGGCTCCTATTTTTTGCTGTTCGGATGGAGAAAAGTTTGTGCTCAAAAGGTGGAACACCGTGACGCGTTCTATCGGCGCCGTGATCTGTTGCATTTGCTCCGGGCTTAATTCCAGGCCGAACCCAAGCGGGGTATTGCTGGCAACAGGGTTTATATTTGCCAATGCTTCTTTAAAAAGGATATGTACCCCATTGGTCAACAGCAATTCAAAATCGCCGTAGGTACCGACTAAACTATCAGCCAGCTTGCTTTTGGGCAGTGAATTCAGGGCCAGGTAATAGCGGGGGCGCAAGCTTTTGTCTGATGGGTTGGTCTCCTTACCAAAATATAAGCCCCAGTAATTTTCGGAAACAAACAATACCGACTCGATCACATTTCCATTTCTTAGCTTCCCTCGTCGTGTGTCAGCACATGGCTGTGCAAGCGCGTGGTATGATACGAATAAGAGGGCAAGGGAATATTTCAAGGCATTACGCATATACCGGAGGCGTATTTCTCTTATGAAAGCAGGTCGTCAATAGCAGGGGAGGCTTAAGGTTCTTTATCCAGCTGTTCCGCTTCTACTTTTTCAATAGCCTTTTGCGCCGCCATCTGCCCGGCCTCCTTCTTGGTATACCCGGAGGCGGTCATGAAGGATTCGCCATCAACTTCGATGGCTACGGTAAATACCTTGCGACCGGCTTCTATCTTTTCGCTCAGGGTTACAAAGTCGAGATGCTTACCGCTGCGCTGCGCCCAGGTGTAAAGCTTATTCTTGAAGTTATACTCGGTTATCTCCAGCTCTTCGATATCGATATAGGTGGCCAGCATTCTCTTCAGAATGAACCGGCGGGTCTTTTCAAAGCCGACATCAAGGTAGATAGCGCCAACCAATGCTTCCAGGGCATTGCCAAAGATATGGCTGCGGCGCAGCATCTTATCATTTTTATTGAAACGTACGATCTTCTGAAGGCCCATGCGCAGCGCAATTTCGTTAAGCGAGGTACGGCTTACGATCTTGGAGCGCATTTCGGTCAGGTAACCTTCGTGCCGGGTGGGATATTTTTTGAAGAGGTACTCGCCTACGATAGAACCGATAAAGGCATCGCCGAGATACTCCAGGCGTTCGTTATTGTTGGCGACCACATCGCTTTGGGACCTGTGCGTAATGGCGGAGATATAGTACTGCAGGTATCCGGGCTTAAAGCCCAGAATATTCTTGAGCGCTTTCTGGAGCGCTTTGTCTTCTTCTGAAAAACGGGTGAAAATATTTTTCGAAAGGCTCAATGCTGCTAGGCTTCGATTTTTTTGAAGACCACGGACGCATTATGACCGCCAAAACCGAATGTATTACTGATCGCAGCATTTACGGTACGCTGTTGCGCCTTGCTAAAAGTAAGATTCAATCTCGGATCAAATGCCGGATCGTCGGTGAAATGGTTGATGGTAGGAGGAACGATATTATTCTTCACTGCCAGAATGGTTGCTACCGCTTCAATAGCGCCGGCAGCACCGAGAAGGTGGCCGGTCATCGATTTGGTGGAGCTGATGTTCATATTGTAGGCATGCTCACCAAATACTTTCTGGATGGCGGTGATCTCGGCAATATCGCCTATGGGCGTAGAAGTACCGTGTACATTGATGTAGTCGATATCGGTCGTCTTCAGCTGTGCATCTTCCAGGGCATAGTTCATTACATTGATCACGCCCAGCCCTTCGGGATGCGGTGCAGTAAGGTGATAGGCATCGGCGCTCATGCCGCCGCCTACAATTTCGCAAATGATGTTGGCCCCGCGGCGTTTGGCGTATTCATATTCTTCCAGGATAACGCAGCCGCCGCCTTCTCCCAGCACAAAGCCATCCCGCTCGAGATCGAAGGGGCGGCTGGCTGTTTTGGGATCATCATTTCTTTCAGAAAGCGCCTTCATGGCATTGAAGCCGCCGATACCGGATTGCGTTACCACAGCTTCCGATCCGCCGGCAACAATAGCATCCGCCTTTCCCAGGCGGATATAGGTAAGCGCATCGATCATACCATGGGTGGATGAAGCGCAGGCGCTTACTGTAGCAAAGTTGGGGCCACGAAAGCCGTACTTCATGGAAATGTGACCGGAGGCAATATCGAGGATCAGCTTCGGAATAAAGAAGGGATTGAACCTCGGTGTACCGTCGCCGGCATTATAATTGGTCATTTCTTCGATAAAGGTGATCATACCACCGATACCGGATGACCAGATTACACCAATACGATCCCTATCCAGCGAAGGATCGTCCAGCTTTGCCTGCTGGATCGCTTCTGTAGCAGCTACCATGGCGATCTGCGAAAAACGGTCGAGCCTTTTAGACTCTTTCTTTTCCATGTGGTTGTCCACATTGAAATTTTTTAATTCGCAGGCAAACTTGGTCTTAAATTTTTCAGCATCAAACTGTTTAATGAAATCGGCGCCCGAAACGCCATTGATGAGCGCGTTCCAGTATTCACTTACTGTGTTACCAATGGGAGTTAGGGCGCCGAGTCCCGTTACAACTACTCGTTTTAACGTTACGTTCATTTAAACTAGTTAGATTACTGAGATGCTTACTTTGGGGGGGTAACAATTACTTCACGTGCTCTTCCAGATATGCAATAGCCTGACCTACGCTACCGATATTTTCTGCCTGATCGTCGGGAATAGAGATATTGAATTCTTTTTCGAATTCCATCATCAGCTCTACTGTATCCAAAGAATCCGCTCCAAGATCGTTGGTGAAACTAGCTTCAGGAGTTACTTCTGATTCGTCAACACCTAATTTGTCAACGATGATTTTCTTTACGCGATTAGCAATTTCGGACATAATGTTTGCAATTTAAGTTAATGGTGCAAAAATATACTTTTTAGTAAAACAAAGAAATGTTTTTTAGCGGGTAACGGATAAAATAAAGCCCCTTCCGCCGGCAGCGGCTTGTCTTTTTGATCAAAACCATCAAAGCAGGAAATCCTTCCTGGCAGCGGTTTCGCTGCAATATCTTACATACCTACCATGTCAGCCGGCACCACCCATTGATCGAACTCTTCGGCGGTCAGATAGCCCAATTCCACAGCTGTCTGCTTCAGGGTCTTACCTTGCTTGTGCGCTGTTTGGGCAATCTCGGCGGCTTTATAGTAGCCGATCCTAGTATTCAAGGCGGTTACCAGCATCAGTGAATTGTTTACATGTGCTTCAATATTTTTCTCGATGGGTTCAATGCCTACAGCGCATTTATCGTTAAACGACACGCAGCCGTCGCCGATAAGACGAGCGCTGTGCAGGAAATTGTAGATCATTACCGGCTTGAATACATTCAGCTCGAAATGACCGCTGGCCCCGCCGATGCTGATCGCCACATCGTTGCCCATTACCTGGGCTGCGATCATGGTGAGCGCTTCACACTGGGTAGGGTTCACCTTACCCGGCATAATGGAAGAGCCCGGCTCATTGTCGGGAATATGAATCTCGCCAATACCGGCACGGGGACCGGAGCTCAGCATACGCACGTCGTTGGCTATCTTCATCAGGCTAACCGCTACGGTCTTCAGGGCGCCATGTGCTTCAACGATCGCATCATGGGCAGCCAGGGATTCGAATTTGTTCTCTGCTGTAACAAAAGGCAGGCCGGTAAGTTCAGCGATCTTTTTGGCTACTGCTTCAGAATATCCTTTAGGCGTATTAATACCGGTACCTACGGCAGTGCCACCCAGGGCCAACTCGCTCAGGTGGGGCAGTGCGTTGTGGATCGCTTTGAGACCATGATCCAGCTGGGATACATAGCCGCTGATCTCCTGGCCCAGGGTAAGCGGCGTCGCATCCATAAAGTGGGTGCGGCCTATCTTCACCACATGCATATAGGCTTTGGCTTTGGCGTCCAGCGTATCGCGCAATTTTTTAATGCCCGGAATGGTCGTTTCAACCAGCATTTTATAGGCAGCGATGTGCATCGCAGTAGGGAAAGTATCGTTGGACGACTGCGATTTGTTCACGTCATCGTTGGGATGGATGAACTTTTCTTTATCGGTAAGCTGGCCGCCGTTGATCACGTGTGCACGATAGGCCACTACCTCATTCACATTCATATTGGATTGGGTGCCGGAGCCCGTTTGCCATACTACCAGGGGAAACTCCTTATCGAGCTTGTGATCCAGTATTTCGTCGCAGGCTTTACCTATGAGGGCCGATTTCTCGGCAGGCAGTACGCCCAGGTCGGTATTGGTAAGCGCCGCAGCCTTTTTCAGATAGGCAAAAGCCTGGATGATCTCTTTGGGCATCCGGTTGATGTCCTGGGCGATCTTAAAGTTGTCGATTGAACGCTGTGTTTGCGCGCCATAGTAGGCATCCACAGGAACCTGCACTTCGCCCATGGTGTCTTTTTCAATACGAAAGGACATATTATCAGATTTTGAGGTTAGCTGACGGGCAAACGTAGGCTGCCCGTTTTCTATTTCGGGCGCAAAGATATTGAAGATTTGCTAAAACAGATAAGCGATTTTAATCGCAAAAGGCAGGTGCAGGTTGAGGTCCCTGTCGCCTACGCGATCCTCATTGGGTGGTACCAATGTCGTAAACGAACCTTCCATACGCGGCGCCATCGCCCTGGTATCTATATCCGTTCTCATTTGTAGGGTGCGCAAACCCAGCCCAATATGACCTTCCAATAGCAAATGCTCCGTTAGTTTGCGGGCATAGCCCAGGAACACGCCGGCGCCGCAGGTCCATTTTCGTCCCCTGACATGATCGTAGGTGTATACGGCGCCATCTACATAGTGCAGATCGCCGTGATCGAGCTCCATATCCTGGTGACGGTAAAAGATTTCGGCGCCATAATATAAACGGCATCGCGCTCTCTGGCGGAAGTATTGTCTGACCTCGATGCGGAAACGGATGTCGCTGTTCAAGGTCTTATGCTGCTCTCCAATGGTATTGTTCAGCACATAGAACATAGGAATACCCAGGTCGAGACCAATGCCGAATTGCTCGCCAAAGTAGTATTCGAAGCCCACGGGAAAAAGCGCGCCATAGGGATCGGCCCAGGAGCAGGGCGTTAGCTTGAGGGCGGCGCAGTGGCTTAAGGTCCAGCGCTCGCCGCGATACTTTTTATGAGGGACATGATTTGCCGGTGCTTTTTGAGCAAATAAAAAAAACGGGCAAACCAACAACGATAGCACAAGGGTGACAGGACGGGCCATTCGTTATGATTTGCCAACAAGATATAATACAGCGATAATGAATTCAAACATAATCGCACATAAAAAATCGCTCAAGATACGTGAAGGCACAAATCGAAATAATGGAGTTGCTTTTCGCGCCGGTAATTGAAAAAAGGGGGATTTCCCCCTATAGTATCATGATTTACCTTATGTATATTTGAGTACCTGTTAAACCAAACCAACCAGAACCATGTCATTTGTACGAGAAAAGGACATTCTGCTCCTTCCGCAGATTCGGTACACCGGAAAAGAAGATCTTTTTTACCAGCGCTGCCGCAACAAGGTGAACCGGTATTTTATCGATAAGAAGAAACATAAGCTGGCAGATAGTCGCATGCATGGCAAGACCCTGCTCCTGTTTAGTCTTTGGATCCTGCTATATATGCTTATGCTTTGCAGTGGTATACGGGGCTGGTCTTTGATCCTGCTGCAAATTGCCTGGCACTTTAATATGTTCCTGATGTCGGTGGGTATAGCCCACGACGGCACTCATCATGCTTATAGCAACAAGCGCTGGGTCAATAAATTCTTTACCGGCGTATTCGATTATATCGGCATCAATTCCGATATGTGGGAATACAATCATATTCATTCGCACCACAGAGCGCCCAATGTGCCCGTTTACGATTCGGCCATTTTCTCGCTCAGCCTGTTCCGCTTTCATCCACGGGCGCCCTATTACCGTTTTCACCGTTACCAGCACCGGTATATCTTTATCGTGTATGCCTTCAGTACCTTGTTCAAACTCTTTATTCTCGATTTCTTTTCCTTTTCGCGATCCAGGATCGGATTTATTTCTATTCAGCGAAGGCCCATAACGCAATTTCTGTACCTGCTGTTTACTAAGGCCGTGGTGATCACTTATACCCTGGTGCTACCCTTGATCCTTATCGACGCGCCGGCATGGCAGATCGTTACCGGTTTTTTGCTGGGCCATATGATCAGCGGGATAGCGTTGGGTATCATTTTCCAGGTCACCCACTTACATAGGGATACGACCTGGCCCGAGCCCGATGCAACAGGGAATATCAAGACCAGCTTCGCGCAGCACATTTTGCTCACTACCGCAGATTTTTGTCCTTCAAGCAGAGTGATCACCTGGATATCGGGCGGGCTCAATATCCATGTGGCGCACCATTTATTCCCCCGTATCTCGCAGATGCACCGGGTACCGCTGGCTCGCATTATAAAGGAAACGGCGGCAGAGTGCGGCTTATCTTATCATTATTATCCCACCATACTTAAGGCGATACGCGCACACCTGGATACGTTAAAGATGCTGGGCCGGGAGCAAACAGCGTGCTGAAAACGGGATTTTAATCCGGACAAAGTATCGTCTGCTCATCACAATTGATTAATTTACAATTAGCTGTATCTTAAGCTTTAGGACAAGTTCAATTGATTTTTTTAATTCGTAACTTTGCAGCCCTCAAATTAAGGGTATGGTGAAGATTGGAAAAATAGAATTACCGGCATTCCCGTTGCTGCTGGCGCCCATGGAAGACGTGAGCGATCCGCCCTTTCGTGCAGTATGCAAAGAGCAGGGCGTGGACCTTATGTATACCGAGTTCATATCGTCGGAAGGCTTGATCCGCGATGCGATCAAGAGCCGGCAGAAGCTGGACATATTCGATTACGAGCGCCCCATTGGCATACAGATCTTCGGTGGCGATGAAGAAGCCATGGAAATGGCAGCCCGCATCGTCGATGCCACGCAACCCGACCTGATCGATATCAATTATGGCTGTCCGGTGAAAAAAGTGGTGTGTAAGGGCGCCGGCGCCGGCATACTGAAGGATGTGCCCAAGATGATCAAGCTCACCGAAGCGGTGGTGAAGGCCACCAACCTGCCGGTAACCGTAAAAACCCGCCTGGGCTGGGATGAGGACTCGAAGAACATCGAAGATGTAGCAGAGCGCTTGCAGGACATCGGCATACAGGCCCTGTCTATACATGGCCGTACCCGCGTGCAAATGTATAAGGGGGAAGCCGACTGGACGCTTATTGCCAAAGTAAAAGAAAACCCCCGCATTCATATTCCCATCTTTGGTAACGGCGATATTGATACGCCCGAAAAAGCACTCGAATATAAGAACCGGTATGGCGTAGACGGCATTATGATCGGCCGCGCCGCTATCGGCTACCCCTGGATCTTCAGGGAAATCAAACATTATATGCAAACCGGTGAGCATCTGCCCCCGCCTACTGTGGAAGAACGGATCGACATCTGCCGTCGACACCTGCTGCGTTCGGTAGAATGGAAAGGAGAAAAGCTGGGCCTGCTGGAAATGCGCCGCCACTATGCGTCCTATCTTAAAGGACTGCCCAATGTAAAGGAATATCGTATGAAGCTGGTGAATAGTGATACGCTGGCGGAGATAGAAGATACCCTCACACGCCTGCTGGAGGAACAATTACAACTCTTATAAATCTACAAACGCTTATAGGGTTTTGAACCCTATAAGCGTTTGTAAAAGCGAAATCGTTAATAGTAATGGATCCCTATCGCTTTCCTGGCCATTGCTATGGTTTTTGAAGCGCTTTCGCGGGCTTTTTCAGCACCTTCCTTTAATATTTTACGTAGCCGGTCCTCATCCTGTTGTAAATCGGCAGCCCGCTCCCTGATGGGTTGTACAAAGGCAGCCATGTCTTCGGCCAGTTGCTTTTTCATATCGCCGTAACGGATCGAGCAATTGTTATAAGCACCCAGGTAGGTATCATAGGTAGATGCGGCCGATACCAGCTGCATCAACTGAAAAATATTACGGATATAGTCCGGCATGTCGCTGTTGGGCTCGGTAGGACCGGAATCGGTTTTCGCCTTCATGATCTTCTTACCGATGGTATCTGCATCATCATTCAGGTAGATGGTAGCATTCACATTTTCACTCTTGCTCATCTTGCCATTACCATCCAGGCTCATGATCTTTACCGTATTTTCATCAAAGCGGAATACATGCGGCTCGGCAAATACTTCGCCATAGCGGCTGTTGAAGCGTTGTGCAAAATTGCGCGCCATTTCCAGGTGCTGCTCCTGGTCCTTACCCACCGGCACTTTCACGGCATTGTGGATCAAGATATCGGCAGCCATCAATACCGGGTAAGTCAGGAGTCCGGCATTAACGTTATCGGGATTCAATCGCACCTTATCTTTAAAGGTAGGTACCTTTTCCAGCTCTCCTTTATAGGCGAGCATATTCAGCATCAGGTACAATTCAGGGATTTCCGGTATGTCGCTCTGCGCGTATAAAGCAACTTTATCGGGATCCAGGCCACTGGCAATATTTTCGGCCGCTACGCGAAAGACGTTGGCCTTAAGATCCTTCGGATCGGGATGGGTAGTGAGGGAATGATAATCTGCCACGAAAAAATAGCACTGGTAATCTTCCTGCATCTTCACATAATTGTGAATAGCGCCGAAATAATTGCCCAGGTGCAGATAGCCGGTAGAGCGGATACCGCTGACTACGATCTCTTTCTTTTGCATAAGGCAGCAAATTTACGGAATGCCTGTCAATTTCCTCCCGGTCGACTGCAGTGCATCCGAAAGCGGTAATCGCTTTGGCGGTTGAAAGCTCCCGGATAAACAATCAAGTCACTCACTGATGAATCGGCTTTAATGCTGGCTTTCAAAAACGTCGCTCTCCTTCCGCTCTCCTTTGGGTGGATAAATAAAATCCTGCGGGAATTTCACCAGGTATTTCCAGATAAGCTTTCCCGCCAGCGGCAGGCGGGAGAGCGCTACACCCCGCGAGCGTACGGCAACGTAGAAGGCCAGCGAAAAGCTGATAAGAAAGTTGAAGAAACCGATGCCGATCACACCTATCGTGGTCCATATCCAGTCGTATGCGCCCAAATGGTTTTCCAGACCATCCACACCAAAAGCAAAATAAGCGGTGGAAATAGTAATATGCCGTATATCGAAAGGAACGCCAAAAAATTCACCGATCAGTTTGGCAAATCCCAGCATGAAACCAAGCGAAACATTACCAACAATACCCCCCAGGTTACGTACCAGGAAATCTGACACCTTGCTCAGCGTGCTTCCCTTAAAGAGCCGCCGTAATCCCTGGTGCTCCTTCATACGTGCCCCCAGGCTGCTATAGATCACTTTATTGTCCACATACCCCGACATGATCCCGCTGGTGAACAGGCATATGCCGGTGATGCCTGCATATAACCAGGCCAGGCTGGTGAGCGGATTCTGATCGCGCAAAGACTGCAAGGCCTCTCCCTTGTCGTGGAGCAATGGTGTCCCGGTCAGGTATTCCCAGGCTACCGACAGTAAATAGGACAGGGGGAACACGACCACCAGGTTGCCCGCGAATGAGGCAAACTGGCTGCGCCAGACCTTACCGAATGTGAGCGCCAGGCCCTGGAACGATACGCCGCCTTTGCGCGTGTCGAGCGAACTTGCCAGGGCCGAGGCCGTCATGGTGGGCTGCTTGGTTGCCAGTGAGGCGCCGGTGAGAAACAAAGCGACAAAGGCGATAGCGTAATTGAAACCATAGCAGAAGTATTGCCAGAATAAAGGCATGTGCACTTTATGCAATAAGGCTTTGATCAATGCAGCGAAGGCAATGATAACGCCACCTGCCGCGGCCGAAAAGAAAAACCCGGAATACTCGGTGCGTGTGGTCGTAATGTAATGCTCGCCGGACGCGCTCTTGTGCTCTGCGATCTGGTAGGCGAGCATGTCGGCGTTCTTACGGTACAGGTCGGAAATGCTGTACCGTTTATTGACACTTTCGATCACATCTTCAAACAAAACTACCGAATTACGTAAGGTATGTTCGGGCAAGGCCCCGGGTGTCAGAAAGCGTACCAGGATGAACATACGCTTCAATTGCTGCGCTGTACGCAGCAGCAGGTACGATTGTCCCAGGCTGGTCCCGAACTTTCCGGTCTGAGACCGTATGTCGTTAATGATAAGCTCGCAGGCATTCAGCTGATCGATCACATCCTGCGCGCTGGATTGCAGGTAGGCTTCAGAAGTGGTCCCCGACCTTACCAGGTGTATGAAAGCAAGCAGCTTTTTATTCTGTTCAATAAAAGGCGTGATCACTTCTTCTTGTGACTTCAGCTGCTGGCTCAACTCCTCCTCCAGGCCCAGGTAAGAAACACGGTAAGAAAGTATCGTAAGGGTATTGACCAGGTATTGCCGGAATGGCGTATCCGCTTTTTCCAATCCTCCCGCAGCGATCTGGAAAAAGCGTATCCAACGCTCATCCGGTATTTCCCGCACCCACTTATAATCGGTCTTCCTATAAAAAGCCCGTTCCAGCAGGTAATTCATACTACGTTTCTCCGGCAAGGGCGGTAATATGCGATGGCGCAACTGCCGGAATAGTGCTGAAAAAAATGTTCCGGAAGAAAGAATACCGACATTGGTAAAGATGCTTTGACTGTCGCGGGTATTGAACAGGTACACAAACATCTGTTGCAAGGCCAGCGTCAGCTGCTTGTCCTGGTCCAGCAATGCCAGCAGGGACTCCAGTCCTTCGGCAGCTGGCCGGTGGCGGCCGGGACGCAATGTTGCTATCAGCTCAATAAATAGCGTATTGTACCGGTTGGTATCGGTAGAGCTTTTTATTTCCTGCACCAGAGCCTGCAGATCATGTCGCCGGTTCTGTTTCTTCAGCGTAGACGTCATGCTGCAAAGTAAAGGTTTTGAAAATTAATATACCGCCCTGAGACAAATGCCATCATAATGCCTTGTGAAAATTATTTTTCCTTAGTTTTAGCTACCCTAACACCTATTGACCATGCGCTATTGCCTTGCGATCCTCCTGTTGCTGCTGTGCTGCCCTGCCGCTATGGCCAGACATAGGCATCACAAGACAAGCGATAAGACCGCCCCTCCTGCTCCCGCGCCTGAGCCGGTTCCTTATGACCGGAGCGACCGGATAGCCCGCTTTGAATCATGGGTAGTGGTAAGGCCGGAAGGCGCGCTGGATGTAACCGAAGAGATCACAGTCTACAATCGCAATGGCAACGACCAGATCACCCACGGTATCCTTCGCAACTTTCCCACCAAATATGTCAATGAGCAGAAACTTTTCCAAAACACCACTTTCGAGCTAAAGGAAGTACTGCTCAATGGCACGCCGGTACGATATATGCAGGAAGGTACCTTCGGTCGCAACGGTTACACATTGAAGATCGGGGACCCGCTGCGCCTGCTCGATACTGGTTTTTCTACCTATACGATCCGTTACCATACGCAGCACCAGGTCAAATTTCTTAAAGACTATGATGAGCTGGCCTGGAATGTGACAGGCAATGGTTGGGCCTTCTACATCGACTCGGCCATTTGCCATATGGTGATCGCCGGCAGCGATTCGGCTTATTCCAGTGCCTGCTATACCGGGCCTCAGGGTTACAATACCGGCCTATGCCGTTTTTCGGGCCAACGGGATACGATCCTTTTCCACAGTACGCAGGCGTTGAAGCCGGGAGAAGGCCTGACAGTGGCTACTTCCTGGGAAAAGGGCATTATTGCACCGCCTACGGCAGCACAACGGTGGTGGTGGTTGCTGAAGAACAATATTGGTGCCTTGGGTATGCCGTTGCTATGGCTCGTTATCCTGTGCTACAATCTTTTTAAATGGTGGCGCCATGGGCGGGACCTGCGCCCTGGTACTATTATTGTCCAGTACGGACCACCCGAAGGCTTTTCACCTGCAGCACTGGGCTATATCTATTTCCAGCGCATGCGCAACAGGCTCCTGGCCGCGGCCATTACCGACCTGGCCCTCCGCAATGCGTACCGGATAGAAGTGAGACGAACCGGTATGGTGTTTAAAGAGAATGAGTATATCTTCCGGCCCGCCAGCCAGGACTTTATTCCCGCCGGCTACGAAGACTTCAGGGAAGAGGCCAGGGAACTGATGGGTACCATTGTAAGCAAAGGCACATACAACGAAACGCTGGACGGCCTCAAAAAGCAGGTCCGGCAGAAGCTTGATGCGGCATACGAAGGCCGGACGAGTAGGAACAAGACGGCTTATTTTATCCGGAATGCCCGCTTCCTGCTATTTGGATACTTCCTCTCGGTGCTGCTCTTTATCCCGCTGATGATCCTGGTACTCGCCGATGCTGATCTGAATTTCTGGCCTCTGGTACCGCTGGTAGGTGGCTTTATCCTTTGCATCCTGACCCAGATGATCTTCGCCCGGCTGATGCCCAATTATACACCCGAAGGCAGAGCCCTGATGGACAAGATCGAAGGCTACCGCCGTTACCTGAAAACGGTGGACGAAAACCGCCTCAACCTTACCAACCCGCCGGAAAAGACGATTGATCTTTTTGAAAAGAACCTGGCCTTTGCCATTGCCCTGGATTGCGATATTGAATGGGGCCGGAAGTTTGAGCAGGTTATCAAGACGGCGATACAGCAGGGTGCCACACACCCGGGATTGTTCTATGGCAATAGCTTTGCTTCCGGCAATGCTTTCTCCGCATCTTCTTTCATCTCGGGCTTTAGCGGGGCAATATCATCGGCAAGCACCCCACCCTCATCCTCCAGTGGTGGGGGCAGCTCTTTCGGTGGCGGCTCCAGCGGCAGTGGCGGCGGCGGAGGAGGTGGTGGCGGCTGGTAAATCTATTCCTGCTTTACTATCTTTTCTGTACAGAATACATCTCTTACAGGGTTGAGGTAAACGGCGATCACTTTGGGGGGCGACAGGCTGGCTTCCGATATCCGCAACCGTTTCTCATGGTTCAGGGATCTTATCTTGGTTTACTGATATTTTTCTGATGCTTCAGTCGTTATAGCTTCAACACTTTCTCCGTCCTTATCCTGGCGCCGTTCCGATCATACAATTGCAGGAAATAAAGTCCCTTGGCCAGATCAGCTATATCAATCGTATTTTCCTTTCCCTTCAGGTATACCCTTCCATCAACGCCACATAACCGGTAACTTACCGGTACAGGCGTCTTGATATAGAGGTAATCCGACGTGGGATTGGGGTATATGGAGATCAGCCGGCTTAATTGCTCCGTTTCGTCGATAGCCGCGTAACCCGTCACCTGTATACTAACCGAATCGCGACAGCCCCATTGGTTTTCCACCACCACGCTGTACGAGCCATTGCTACGAATAGACAGTATCTCTCCGGTCTCACCTGTAAGCAAAGTATCTCCCTTGTACCAGCGGTATTGTGTATAGCCGCTTTCAGTACGCAACAATGGTTTCGTGAATTGGAGGGTGGCATTAATCGAACGGTCGATTACTTTAAATGTATCTACTCTTGTACCGCAGGCAGTATTGTACCGCACAAAGTAAATGCCAGCCTGGGTTACCGTGCGTGTGTTGCCGGTGCTATTGTTGTCCCAGGTATAGCCCCCGGCGGCGGGAGCAGCGTTGAACACAATACCACCTGATGGCATGGTGCATATCGATGTATCCTTCACTACCCGGTTAATACCGCCGGGTGGAATATTACCCGCCAGCACAACTTCGTTTGGAAACCCCAGTATAATCCGGTTAGGGCTGAGATCGATAACCGTATCACGGTATTGGGCTGCGCTACCCAAAATATTGGGGTGCTCAATACGGCCAAGGGCGGTTCCGGGACCAACATTAGCGTTGCCCGAGATAAAGTAGATTTTACCATCGACGCCCAGCTTAAAGTCGCTTGAAAGTGCACTCATA
This sequence comes from Taibaiella koreensis, assembly GCF_003545715.1. Lineage (GTDB taxonomy): Bacteria > Bacteroidota > Bacteroidia > Chitinophagales > Chitinophagaceae > Taibaiella > Taibaiella koreensis. Next base: position 147,890 of record NZ_QVNU01000003.1, on the reverse strand, counting down.
CCCAATGGGATCTTGCTGATTCCGGGATAGTAATCATCAAGATTGTATTGAAACACTGTCTGTTGACGCGTTGAATAGAGTTTGCTGCCATCGGGAGAAAAGGAACAGCCATAGCCCCCGCCACTGCTGTCCACAATACGGTCGTATACCACCCTACCGTTAGTATAGTCAAAATCAAATAGCGCCAGCATGCCCGCTCCTCCGACACCAGTATTGCAGATGGCAATCCTATCGGCTCCCGGAGACGCTTTCATACCACTCACGTCAAAGCGAAAATCATTTACGAAAGAGATTACCGGCGTAAGGCTCAAACCGGCTACCGTAACCTCATAGGCATAAATTTTGCTCTTCAGTCCGCATACCAGTAGCCAAACATTGTTGTTACAGCCCGGTATCGCTATCATTTTTTCAGAAAGCGAATCTTCGATAGGCAGATAACGAAGGGGAAAGCTGATATCCACATCTCCCAAACCATTATTCAGAGACATATCGATCCGGTTACAAAAAAGAATTCCATTTGTAGCAAGTGAAAAAGTATAATAGTAGCGATCGCTTCCCGGAGCCGGTACAATCACGGCGCCCTGGGTAGTAGAAAGCGTGGAATATGCAGGCCCCAGAACATCATCGCCATGAGGCATTACTGAGCCAAGGGCATTCCAGATAGTCTCACCGTTGGTATAGAACCGCAAGCCGTACTCGCCGTTACTCACAGAGGCGCAACCTTCAATCGCATATATTGCAGTAGAGACCGGCGTGGGTATAGTCGCATTAAAGTCAAGGCCGGCACCCTCACCCATGGCCCAAATGCTGTTTTCGGGGATATTGTACTGCGCCTGTACACCTATAGGCAGGCAAATTAACAGTATCAAAAAAGTGAGGATATGCCTTTTCATAGCTTAAGATTGTTGCCGCTTTATTGATCTTCTTATTGCTGCTGATTATAGCTTCAACACTTTCTCCGTCCTTATCCAGGCGCCTTTCTGATCATGCAACTGCAGGAAATATAGCCCCTTGGCCAGGAGCCTTATATCAACTGTATTTTCCTTTCCCTTCAGGTATATCCTTCCATCAACGCCACATAGCCGGTAGCTTACCGGTACGGGCGTCTTGATATAGAGATAATCCGACGTGGGATTGGGATATATGGAAATCAGGCGGCTTAATTGCTCCGTTTCGTCTATAGCCGTGTAACCGGTCACCTGTATACTAACTGAATCGCGGCAGCCCCATTGGTTTTGCACCACTACGCTATACCAGCCATTGCTACGAACAGACAGCACCTCTCCGGTCTCGCCTGTAAGCAGGGTATCTCCTTTGTACCAGCGGTATTGTGTATAGCCGCTTTCGGTGCGCAATAGCGGCTTTGTGAATTGTAGTGTAGCATTAATTGAACCGTCGTTTACTTTAAAGGTATCCACCCTGGCTCCGCAGGCAGTATTGTACCGCACAAAATAAATACCGGTCTGAGTCACGGTGCGCATAGAGGCTGTGCTGTTGTTGTCCCAGGTATAGCCCCCCGAAGCCGGCGATGCGATCAGTTGCACACCACTGGAAGGCATGCTGCATATGGCTGTATCCTTCACTACCCGGTTAATACCGCCGGGTGGAATATTGCCCGCCAGCACAACTTCGTTCGGAAGACCTCCTACCACCCATCCTGTACCCAGGTCGACCGCCATATCGTTGTACCCGGCGGCGAGCCCCAGTGCATCGGGGTTTTCGATACAGCCCAGGAAATGGCCTACTCCCGCGCTGCTATTTGAAGAGATGAAGTAGACCTTACCATCAACAGCCAGCTTTATATCCAGTGGCATTGCATCTCCCATCGCGACCCTGGTAGCTCCCGGATAAGGAACATTAAGATCAAACTGCGCCAGCCTCGGCTGCAGCCCGAATTGACTAAAGGAATACACCTTTGTCCCGTCGGGAGAAAACGCACAGCCATAGCTCGCACTGCTGTCTATTACCTTGTTAAAGGTAACGGTACCATTGGTATAATCAAAGTTCAGCAAAGCCAGTATCCGGGCTTGGCCGGCCTGCCCATTGCAGGCAGCGATCCTGTCGGCTTTAGGCGATACTTTAATCACTCCGGAACCGAAGCGCATCAGGTGGCTCAAAGAAGAGACTACAGGTGTAAGGTTGACGCCCGCAGAGGTAATTTCATAAGCAAGCACTTTTCCGTTGGCTTTGAACACGAGTAACCAGACATTGTTATTGCAACCCGGCACAGCAGCCATTTTTTCGGAAAGGGAATCCTGAAGCGCAAGATGCCGCAGCGGAAACCCGGTATCGATGTCTCCCCTGTTGCCATCCAATGTCATATCGATACGGTTGCAAAAAAGTTTATTGGTATTATCCGTCAGTGAGAATAAGTAGTAGTAACGGTTGCTGCCGGGAGCCGGTACGATAACTGCGGCCTGGGTAGTGGAGAATGTAGTATGCTCAGGTCCCAGGATATCGCTGCCATTGGGCATTACATTGCCCAAGGTATTCCATACGATCTTTCCATTAGTATAGAATTTGAGACCAAGCTCGCCATCGCTGATCGAGGCACAGCCCTCCATAGTATTCATAGCAGTCGATACAGCCGTAGGCGGGGAAGTATTGAAATTCACTCCGGCGCCGGTACCCATAGCCCAGTAACTGTTTTCTGTAATGTTGTACTGCGCCTGTGTGGCCGGTATACCCAGCAGGAACAGGAAAGCTAAAAAGAATAATGATCTCATAGTTAGTTATGTATTTAAAGGCAATTGATTTTTATTCTATTTCTGAAAATGGGGGTCTGAATCGTTATAGCTTCAGCACTTTTTCCGTCCTGATCCGGTTGCCCTTTTTGTCATAGACCTGCAGGAAATATAAGCCACCGCCGAGGCCTTTCATATCTAAGCTGTTTGCAGAGGGAGCATGCAGCAGCAAGCGCCCATCGGGACCAAGCAGGGATAAGGATACTTTTTCCCGAGCCTTTACATACAACACATCGCGTACCGGGTTGGGATAAACCGTAATTGCTTCGTCAGGCGAGGGGCTATTGATACCTACAAATCCGGTAACATGATAAGCGGCCGAGTCGGAGCAGAGCGTGTCCTTCTTTACCGATACAGAATACCAACCATCAGCTGTAACCGTATACGACGCCTGTGTTGCTCCCGGGATAGCCGTACCGTCCAGGTACCACTGATAGTTAGTATAGGTATTGTTGGTAGAAAGTACGGGTTGATTATAGCTGATGCTTAAAGGTGGTAATCCGCCTGTATTCCTGATCTTGAACGTATCGGTTTGCGGTCCGCAGAAGGTGTTATAGCGTACCCAATAAGTTCCTGGCTGGGAAATTGATCTTAAAGGGCCACTGACACTATTGTCCCATTCGTACCCGTCAAACCCGCTTCGGGCCTGCAGGCTTATACCACCAGCGGGAAAGCTGCACAGCCTGCGGTCGCTGACGACACGATTGACGGCTGGAGGTGGCGACAGACCAACAATGACATCGTTGGGAAGCCCGAGATTAAGGCGGGTCTGGTTTATATTAATCTGAGTGAAAAGTAAGGACGTAACCGAATCCCGGTAATGACAAGCAATGCCAGCATCATCGGGCGACTCGATACAACCCATATAGACATTGCCCGAGCTCATACCTACCCCACTCTTGAAATATATCTTGTGATTAACGGCCAGCTTCAGATCAGTCAGGCCTACGCCATGTCCGACGACCACTTTGGTTTGAACAGGATCCGGATCGTTCAGATCGTATTGCAGTATGCGCGCAGGCAGGCATTGAATATAGAGCTTGCTGCCGTCAGGAGAGAAAACGCCGCCATATCCTATAATCGTATCGATAAGGCGTGCATTGGTTACAACACCTGCGGAAGCATTAAAATCATACAACGTCAGCTTGGCGGTAGGGCCGTAGGTAAATAGCTTGTTTCCCTGTAGATTAGCTTTCATGACGCCTGTAAGATAGTTGTTACCGGCCCCGGCGTCAGAGATCACCGGCACGGTATCCAAACCTGATACGGACAAACGGTAGGCATAAAAGCGGGGTTGCGTATCGGCATGGGTTAATATCCAAATGTCATTTTCCCTTCCCTTCAGGGCGATCATCTTTTCAGAAAGCGGTGCATTCAAACGAACATGATCCAGGCTGTAGGCTGTGTCGACATCTCCCTGTCCATTCGACAGGTTCATATTTACCCGGCTGCAGTACAAGCCCATACTGGTACCATTGGAAGCAAGGGAAAATACATAGTAGAGGCCGCACTGCTCCATGGCCGGTATGATCAACGCTCCTTGCGTGGCAGAAAAAGAGCTCATCGGCCCGCATCCCGTAACATCCGAACCGTTGGGCATTACGGTACCTGAGGCGTTCCATATACGCGAACCATTGGTATAGAAAAGCAGCCGACCGGCCTCGTCGCATACGGAGGCACAGCCTTCACCTGCCGCCATAGCTGTTACTATGGGCACCGGCTCTGGCCCGGAAAAATCAAGGCCCGACAGGTGGCCCATGGCCCAAACTGTATTTTCCGGGCGGTAATATTGCGCCTGCATTCCGACAGGCCGGCACGCCATCATAATTAAAAAAATAAGGATATTATTTCTCATAGTGAAACCGTTTATTTGTTTTCCTACAGGTAGTTGTGACTTACCATTTTAACACCTTTTCCATCTTTATTTTGTTGCCGTTCAGGTCATATATCTGAAAGAAATACAGACCTCGTCCAAGACCCTTCATATCTAAACTATTGGTTGCCCGGGCATGCAGCAGCAAGCGCCCATCGGGGCCAAGCAGGGATAAGGATACTTTTTCCGGCGCCTTTATATACAACACATCGCTTACTGGGTTGGGATAAACCGTTACCGCTTTTTCAAGTGACGGGTTATTGATACCCGTCAATCCGGTAACATGATAAGCTGCCGAGTCGGAACAGAGTGTGTCTTTCTTTACCAGCACCGAATACCAGCCATCGGAGGTAGCTGTATAGTCAGATTGGGTAGCGCCGGCTATAGGCGAGCCGTCCAGGTACCACTGGTAGCTGGTATAGCTGGTGTTGACAGACAGCAGGGGCCTATGGTAGCTAATGTTCAACGGCGGCAACCCACCCGTATTTCTTATTTTAAAGGTATCCGTTTGCGACCCGCAGAAGGTTGTATAACGTACCCAATACGTTCCCGTATCGGAGATGGTTCTCGAATATGTATTGATCCCGTTATCCCAGGTGTAACTGTTAAAGCCACTTTCGGCCTGCAGGCTGATACCTGCCGCAGGAAAACTGCACAGCCGGCGATCGCTGACCACACGATTGCCCGGTGGCGGAGGGGAGGCGCCTACGACCACTTCATTGGGCAATCCGTTCCCGATATGTAGTCCGTTAAGGAAGGGCTCGCTAACGAACATCGAGCTGACTGTATCCCTAAGATGACAGGCGAGGCCGGCACTGTCGGGTGCTTCGATACTGCCGAGGAATGAATAGCCCATCCCGCCTCCGAATATGCTCTTGAAATATATTTTATGATTGTAGGCGAGCTTTACATCTGCTAAAGCCACATGCGTGCTTAAAACAACTTTAGTCTGAGCAGGATTTATTTGATTCAGATCGTATTGAACCATTTTGCTTGGGATATCAAGGACGTATAATTTGGTGCCATCGGGAGAAAAAGTACCGCCATAGGTGGCGATGACATCGATCGTACGGGCATTGCTTACGGTACCCGAAGCAGCATTAAAGTCGAATAACTCAAGCAGGGGACTGTTGCAGACAAGCAGGAGGTTTCCCTGTGGGCTGGCCTTCATAACGCCGCTGCTATACAGCGTGCCCGCACCGGCATCTGAGACCACCGGGACGGTATCAAGACCGGATGCAGAAAGGTGGTAGGCGTAAAACCGAGTCTGCTGTTGCGCATGGGTCATTATCCACACATTATTGTTCGCTCCTTTTACAGCGACCATTTTATCGGAAAGACCACCTTTCAAAAGGACTTTATTTAAGCTGTATGCGGTATCAATATCACCTTGGCCGCCGGCAAGGTTCATGTCTATCCTACTGCAATACAGGCTCTGGATAAAATTGGTACTGGCAAGGGAAAACAAGTAGTAGACGCCACATCGCTCCATACCGGGCACGATCAAGGCGCTCTGCGATACTCCGGCCGAACTGGTAAGCCCGCTACCGGTAATATCCGTACCATGGGGCATCAACGTACCGGCTGCATTCCATACGCTTGATCCATTGGTGTAGAAAAGCAGGCGGCCGTCTTCGTCGCATACCGATGCAGAGCCCGCCATGGCCTCTATACTCGTGGTTAATGGTATGGCGAGGGCATTGCTGACATCGACGCCCGAATGATCGCCCATGGCCCATATCCGGTTCTCCGGGCGGTAATATTGGGCACGCACCGATGCCGGCAGCCCACCTATCAAAAACAACGCAACCAGGATAAATTTTTTCATAGCAAAATTGATTTTATAAAGCACTTGCTAAACCCTTCGCTATAATTTCAATACCTTTTCTATTTTAATGCTATTTCCGCTTCGATCACAAACCTTCAGAAAATATAACCCGGGCGCCAGTTTAGCTATATAAACCCTGTTCTCCTTTCCCTCCAGGTATGTTCTTCCGTCGACGCCACAGAGCCTGTAGCTTACCCTTATCGGCGCTTTGATATAAAGATGACCCGATGCCGGGTTAGGGTACACAGAAATAAGACGGCTTAATTCCGCCACCTGGTTGATAGCCGTGTAACCCGTCACCTGAATGCTTACGGAGTCGCGGCAGCCCCATTGGTTTTCAACCACCACACTGTACCAGCTATTGCTACGAATAGACAGTACATCTCCAGTCTCACCTGTAAGCAAAGTATCTCCCTTGTACCAGCGGTATTGTGTATAGCCGCTTTCGGTACGCAACAATGGTTTCGTGAATTGCAGTGTGGCATTAATCGAACGGTCAATTACTTTAAATGTGTCCACTCTTGTACCGCATGCAGTGGGATACCGCACAAAGTAAATACCAGCTTGGGTTACCGTACGTGTGTTGCCGGTGCTATTGTTGTCCCAGGTATAGCCGCCTGCCGCAGGGGCAGCCTTGAGTGTAACACCGGCTGCAGGCATGTCGCATATCGATGTATCCTTCACTACTCTGTTAATACCGCCGGGTGGAATATTTCCCGCCAGCACAACTTCGTTCGGGAAGCCCGCCACCATCCATCCTGGACTCAGATTGACTGCCGTATCGTGATACCCGGCGGCAAGGCCCGGCGCATCGGGATTTTCGATCCGGCCCAGGAAATGGCCGAATCCTGCGCTGAAATTTGACGAGATGAAGTAGATCTTACCATCGATGGCCAGCTTCAGATCAGCAGGAACCGCCTCTCCTAATTCTACGCCTGTCGTACCCGGATAAGGTATATTAAGATCGAGCTGCTTGATCTTCCGCACGGTACCCGGAGGTGTAAAGGTGTACAGCTTGGTACCATCGGGCGAAAAGGTGCAGCTATAGTTGTCGAAGCTGTCCACGATCCGGTCAAGGGTAACAACCCCGCTGGTATAATCGAAATGGAACAAAGTCGTATAGCCAATATTTCCAAACTGGAACTGGGTATTACAAGCCGCTATCCTGTCGGCTTTGGGTGATACTTTGATCATACCGGTTGAAAAAAAGACCGGCACATTAAACGTAGAAATTACTGGTGTAAGATTCACCCCGGCTGCCGTGATTTCATAGGCCAATATCGTTCCGTTATGCTTGCACACCAACAGCCATACATTGTTGTTGCAACCTGGTACAGCAGCCATTTTCTCCGAAAGGGAATCTTCAAGGACAACATGCCATAGCGGAAATCCGGTATCGATATCGCCCCGGTTGCCATCCAGGGTCATATCAACACGGTTGCAGGAGAGGATATTCGTATTGTCGGTAAGTGAAAATACATAGTAGTAGCGGCTACTGCCGGGAGCGGGCACAATAACCGCGGCCTGTGTCGTCGATTCGGTAGAGTGACCGGGGCCCAGGATATCGTCACCATTAGGCATGATATTGCCCAAGCCATTCCATACGGTTTTTCCATTGGTATAGAACCGGAGTCCATACTCACCGCCACTCACCGATGCCCCACCTTCCGGGGCGACCATACTTGTCGACAGGGCCGCAGGCGGATAGGTATTGAAATCCATACCGGTGCTTCTTCCCATAGCCCATATACTGTTCTCAGCAATATTGTATTGGGCCTGCACATCTGCAGGCAGACAGGCGATCAGGATTAAGAGAACAATGGTAGCATATCTCATAGCGAAGATCTTTATCATGGTTTTACTCATTTTCTTCCAACGCTATTGCCGGCTATAGCTTCAACACTTTTTCTGTTTTGATCCTATTCCCTTTTTGATCACACACCTGAAGGAAATACAAGCCGGGAGCCAGGTTGGCTATATTGACCGCGTTTTCTTTTCCCTGCAGATATACCCTTCCATCGGCGCCGTAAAGCCTGTAACTTATGGCTACCGGCGCCTTAATATAAACATGATCCGATGCGGGATTGGGATGTACGGTTATAGAGCGGCTCAGCTGTTCAACGGGATCAATGGCCACATAACCCGTTACTTGTATGCTCACAGAATCACGACAGCCCCATTGGCTCTGCACCACCACGCTATACCAGCCGTTGCTGGTGACCGTAAGCTCATGCCCGGTCGCGCCTGCCAGTAAAGTATTCCCTTTATACCACCAGTAATGTGCATAGCCATCTCCGGTGCGCAATACCGGATTGGAAAATTGCAAGGTCGTATGAACAGAGCCATCTTTTACTTTGAAGGTATCCACTCTTGTTCCGCAGACTGTATTATACTGCACAAAGTAAGTGCCGGTCTGCGTTACGGTGCGCATATCAGCTGTACTGTTATTATCCCAGATATAACCTCCCGAAGCCGGCGCCGCAATGAGTTTTACGCCGGCCGAAGGCATGCCGCATACCACGGTATCCATAACGACACGGTTAATGCCGCCTGGTGGTATATTACCGGCCAGCACAACATCGTTGGGTAAGCAAAGCGGCGACAATCCCGGCGACAGGTTAATAACCGTGTCACGAAAGCCCGCAGCGATACCTAATGCATCGGGATGCTCAATACACCCCAGGAACTGTCCGCTACCGTAAGACGAAATGAAATAGATCTTGCCATCAACAGCTAGCTTCAGATCAAAGTTCATTCCCTCACCTAAGGTTATGGCGGTTGCCGCCGGATAAGGATCATCAAGATTATACTGCAGGATATCCAGTTGTTGATTATACGAATATAGCTTTGTCCCGTCCGGTGAAAAAGCGCATCCATAGGCATAGCTGGCGCTGTCGATTATGCGGTTTAAAGTAAGGGTGCCATTGGTGTAATCAAAATTGAACAGGGCGGTCATTGTAGCTGCACCCACTTGTGTTCTGCCAGCGACGATCCTGTCGGCCTTCGGCGATACCCGTACTGAACCGGTACCATTGGGTTTCACCTCACCAAAAGAAGAGACGACGGGCGTAAGGTTGACGCCGGCGGTCGTAATTTCATAAGCATATGCTTTTCCATCGGCGCCGAATACAAGTAACCAGACATTATTGTTGCAGCCGGGAGCGGCGACCATTTTCTCCGAGAGCGCGCCCTTCAGGGCTATGTGCCTTAACGGGAATCCGGTATCGATATCACCCAGGCCGCCTGCCAGCGACATATCGACACGATTACAAAAAAGGGTTGCGGTGTTATCTGTAAGGGAGAACAGGTAGTAATAGCGGTCGCTTCCGGGCGCCGGCACAATGACCGCCGCCTGTGTTGTGGAAGCGGTTGTGTGCCCTGCACCCAGTATATCGCTGCCATTGGGCATAATATTGTTAAAAGCATTCCATACGATTTTTCCATTGGTATAGAACTGGAGACCGAATTCGCCGTTGCTCACCGAAGCGCAGCCCTCTGCCGTGTACATCGCTGTCGCTATAGCAGAAGGGGGGGTGGTATTGAAATTGACACCTGCGCGAAAGCCCATAGCCCAAATATTGTTTTCAGGAATGTTGTACTGTGCATGTAGCGTATAGGTACAGGACAGCAGCAGGACGAGCAGCGTGTAAAAGAGCTTCATGATGGATTGATTTATTGGTCGACCTTCAAGATACAAATTTCATATTGATTATCATGAATACTAATAAATATTTATAGATACCATTTAAAGAATTGTGATTTTGCGTTCCTTTATGGCGCCGCGGGCATTCTTTCAATAATTTTAGGGATATAACAAAATTATGGTGGAAGAAAATCAAAAATCGCCGCATATACTCAATGCTTCATCCAACCTGCTGGGGCTCTGCTTTGTCGTATTAACCTCGCTGAAGCTGCTAAGGGTATCGCAACGGACACTTATCGACGAGTTTACCAGCGGCGCGACCCTGCTGTTTATGATCAGCTGCATCCTCTCCTTCCTGTCGATAAGAGGCAGCCTGAAGCGAAGCCGGCGCCTGGAAAATGTTGCAGACATCATCTTTCTCTGCGGCCTGGGCCTGCTTTTCCTTACCGCATTGCTGTTCTCGCTGAATATCATTTCCTGAGGCTCGTATTATCAATTTCAATTATCCCGGGATTGGGCAGATTCACGGCAGATAGCGTAAATTCGCAATCCTAATCATGCGACGTGGCAAAGACTGCGTCATCTTTCTCCAGGAAACCTTTATGTCCGACAATATAGAAATTTACGGCGCCCGTGTACATAACCTTAAAAACATTGACGTCCATATACCCAAAAACAAGCTGGTAGTGATTACCGGCCTCAGCGGCAGCGGTAAGTCGTCCCTGGCTTTCGATACTATATATGCCGAAGGTCAGCGCCGCTACATGGAAAGCTTCTCGGCCTATGCCCGGCAGTTCATGGGCGACCTGGAAAGGCCCGATGTGGACAAGATCACGGGCTTGTCGCCGGTGATCTCCATCGAGCAAAAGACCACCAACCGCAATCCCCGTTCCACCGTAGGCACCGTTACGGAGGTGTACGACTTCATGCGCTTGCTCTTCGCCCGCATAGGTATCGCTTATAGCTACGAAAGCGGTAAAGAGATGGAGCGTTTCTCCGAAGAGGAAATAGCGGCCCACATCAGGGAAACACTGAAGGGGAAAAAGATCGTGCTGCTGGCGCCCATCGTCCGCGGCCGCAAGGGCCATTACCGCGAACTATTTGAACAGCTGCGCAAGCAAGGCTATGTGCGTGTCCGTATCGACGGAAAGATCGAGGAGCTGAAGGAAAAAATGCAGGTCGATCGCTACAAGATCCACGATATAGAACTGGTGATCGATCGTCTCGAGGTAAACGACGCCGACATGCCCCGGCTGAACCAAAGCCTGCAGAAAGCCCTTCAGCTGGGCAAGGGACTGCTCTTTGTGCAGAACCACGATAGTGGCAAGCTACACCAGTACAGTAAGCACCTGATGGATGCCGAAAGCGGCCTGTCGTACGAAGACCCCTCGCCCAATACCTTCTCTTTCAACTCGCCCTACGGCGCCTGCCCTTCCTGCAAAGGCCTGGGGGTGGTGCATCGTATCAGCATGGAAGAAGTATTGCCCGATAAGAGTAAAACGATCATAGAAGGCGGTATCGCGCCACTGGGAGAGAAGCGGGAGGCTGGTAGCTGGCAGCAGGCCGAAGCTTTTGCGAAAAAGAACAAGATCCCGCTGAACAAAGCGATCAAAGACCTTTCGGAGTCGCAGCTCAACCTGCTCTTGTATGGTAATGCCGAAGGCATCATCACCTATCAGCAAGACGACAATGCTGAATACAGCTATCTGCTCGACGGCGCCGAATTTGAAGGCGTGCTGAACATGATGATGCGCTGGTTTGCCGAGTCAACTTCTGATTATATACGCGACTGGGCCGAGCAGTTCATGGTGCTGGACAATTGTCCCGAGTGCCAGGGTACGCGGCTCAAAAAGGAAAGCCTATGGTTCAAGGTAGCCGGCCGCAATATTGCCGAGTACGCTATGCTGTCGCTTTCTGCCTTGCAGGAGGCTTTCCGGGATATAGAAAAGAAGCTGAGCAAAAAACAGCAGGTAATCGCCAAAGACATACTGGTGGAGATACGCGACCGGCTCAGCTTCCTGCTCGAAGTAGGGTTGCACTACCTTTCCCTCAACCGCCCTACCCGTACGCTCAGCGGCGGCGAAAGCCAGCGTATACGCCTGGCCACCCAGATCGGCTCCCAACTGGTAGGTATTACCTATATTCTCGACGAGCCTTCGATAGGCCTGCACCAGCGCGACAACCACCGCCTGATCAATGCGCTGAAAAACCTGCGCGATGGCGGTAATTCCGTATTGGTGGTAGAGCACGATAAAGACATTATGCTGGCGGCCGACTACCTGATCGATATGGGCCCGGCCGCAGGTTACCATGGCGGGCGCATCGTTTCGGAAGGCACACCCAAAGAAGTGTTGAAAAGCGATAGCGTTACCGCACGCTACCTCAACAATAAGGACAGTATTGCCCTTCCCCCGCAGCGCCGCAAAGGCAACGGGAAAAAGATCGTGCTGAAAGGCGCTACGGGCAACAACCTGAAAAATGTAAGCGTTACCTTGCCGCTCGGCACTTTTACCTGCATTACCGGGGTGTCGGGTAGCGGTAAGAGCACGCTCATTAACGAGACCTTGTACCCCATTCTTTCCCGGCATTGCTTCCCTGCTTCCAAGATGCAGCCCATGCCGTATAAGAAGATCGAAGGCCTGGAGCATGTCGACAAAGTGATCGAGATCGACCAAAGCCCCATCGGCCGTACGCCCCGGAGCAACCCGGCTACCTACTGCGGCTTCTTTACCGATATCCGCCAGCTGATGGCACAGGTACCCGAAGCCAAGATCAGGGGCTATAATGCCGGCCGTTTTTCCTTTAATGTAAAAGGCGGGCGCTGCGAGACCTGCCAGGGCGGCGGCATGAAGGTGATCGAAATGAACTTTCTGCCCGACGTATACGTTCCCTGCGAAAAATGCAACGGGCGCCGCTACAACCGGGAAACGCTTGAGATCCGCTATAAAGGCAAATCGATCTCCGATATCCTGAATATGACTGTAGAAGAAGCGACGGAATTCTTTATCAATATTCCTTCCCTGCACCGGAAGGTCAGGACACTGAACGAAGTGGGCCTTGGCTATATCACCCTGGGCCAAAGCGCCGTAACCCTTAGCGGTGGCGAAGCCCAAAGGGTAAAGCTGGCCACCGAGCTGTCCAAGAAAGACACTGGCCAAACGGTCTATATCCTTGACGAGCCCACTACCGGTCTTCATTTCGAGGACATCAAGCACCTCCTGGCCGTATTGGACCGGCTCGTCGAACGCGGCAATACCGTACTGGTAATCGAGCACAACCTCGATATGGTAAAAGTGGCCGATTACGTGATCGACCTGGGCCCCGAAGGCGGCAGCGGCGGCGGCACCATACTCTGCACGGGTACGCCGGAAGATGTGGCGCGCTGCGAAGGCAGTCATACCGGCGAATACCTGAAGCTGGAATTGTAAAAAGCTGAAAAGGAAACAAAAAGCGTCTGCCGCAACCGGCAGGCGCTTTGTTGTTAATTAGAAATGGCGCCTACGCCGGAATTGAGTATTTTTATACTACCGCATACCCTGGTACTACGGGGACAGACAGGGGTATAGTATATACACTGTTGTCCTATTGCATTGCCGCTGCCTCCCGGAAACGGGCAGCGATACGATCCCAATAAATCGCACGATGAAGCACTACCCTATACTAGTATTGTTCCTGCTGTCATTTCTTTTTTGCCGGCCCAGGGCCGGCGCACAGGTAAAACGGGATATCGCAGCCATGGATACCGCTTCGCTCACAGCCATGCTCGATACCGTATGGCTGGAAACGGTCAATAACCCCGATAGCGGACTGGCGCAACTGGCGCAATATGAGGCCCGCAGCAGGGCACTCAGCTTCTCTTACGGCCTGGGTAAAACGAGGATGTACCAGGGCCTTTTCCTGAACCGGATGGGCAACTATGACACTGCGGTCGGCCTGCTGGCAGCGGCCATGACCGAATTTGACAAAACCGGGCAGGGAAAGCAGGAAATGCCCCGGCTGCTAAGCCAGACCGGTAATATCTACCTGAACAAGGGCCGCTATGAGGAAGGGCTTAAGTTCCAGCTCAAAGCGCTGGATATCGCCACACGCGATTATCCCGACATGAACGTGGATTATATCTATAGCAATGTCGCAGCGATATTGGCCATCATCCGCCGGCCGCCGGCCAGCATACGGCATTACCTGGAACTTGCCGAGCAAATGGCGTTCCGGCACCGGAACTTTTATCTGATGAGTACCCTGGAGAACAATAAAGGCACAAGCTACGCGGGAACCGGCCAGTACGATAGCAGCCTGCTTTGTTTCCGGCGGGCGGTTATGTTCAGCCGGTCTTCGTGCCGTACCGACAATGAGTGTGTCGCGCTGATCAATATCGGCGATTATTTTCTCAAGACCGGAACGCCCGATAGCGCGTTACAATACCTGTATCAGGCCCGGGATAAAGTCGCATTTGTGCCTGTAGCTGTCAGGGAAAAGCTAAATACAGTATTGGCCCTGGCCTATATGGAAATGGGCTGGCCGCAAAAGGCCCGTCCCCTGGTCTTGCAGAGCTATCAAAACGCCCTGGCCAAAAAAGATAGCGTAGGCCTCCAAAACGCCTACCAGGATCTTTCGCGCCTGTACGGAGATCTGAACGATTTCAAAAAGGGCTACGGCTATGCCTGGGATTATATCTTGCTCAACCATAAGCTGGAAAGCCGCGAGACCCTCGACAATATCAACCAGCTTGAGCTGGATTACCGTACTGCAGAGAAAGAAAAGGAGCTGATGGGCAAACAGTTGATGATCGTCCGGCAGGAGAAATCCCTGGCTGCGCGCAATACCTGGCTGGCGGTCTTCATCGGTGGCATAGCCGGGCTTTGCCTGCTGTTATTGCTGTTCCGGAGCCGTTACCGCTCAAGGCAGCGACTGCTGCAGGCCCGCCTGCGCGACATGGAGCAAATCGCACAGATCGAGAACCTGAAGGCAACCATACAAGGCGAAGCGCAGGAACGCATACGCATAGCGCGGGAATTGCACGACGGGCTGGGCGCCATGACCTCGGCCGCACGCATCAACCTGGGGCTGCTCACGCGTGAAGAGCATGGCGGCACATCGGCAGAGATCCTGCATACGACTACGCAGCTGCTCGACGAGATCAGCGCCGACCTCCGGTTTACGGCGCACAACATGATGCCCCAAGCGCTGATGGAAAAAGATCTTCCAAAAGCAGTAGCGGCTTTTTGCGAATATGTGGGCCGGAACAAACCCTTTACGATAGCCGTGCAGGTACTGGGATCGTTCCAAGCCTTACCGGAGGCCTATCTCCTCAGCGCATACCGCATGGTGCAGGAACTGGTGCATAATGCGGAAAAGCACGCCAACGCCGCAAGCATATTGGTCCAGCTCTCTTACCGCGACAGGCTGTTGATGATCACCGTGGAGGACGACGGTAAGGGTTTCGATATGCGCGCCACTCCTCAACGCAAAGGCATGGGCCTGGAAAGCATCAGAAGCCGGGTGAAAGGGCTCGGCGGCACGTTATCTGTAGACAGCACGCCGGGAAAAGGTACTGCTATTTGCATTGAGATCCGAACGGGAGAGCGTTAGGCCGCGGCTTGAAAAAGCGGTACGGTAATTGTAGTAATAAGGTAGCAAGAAATACTATGGCTGTTTTAATCCTAAACATACGAAGCATACGTTGTCTGCTCACGTTCCTGGGCACCCTGGTTTGCCTGCCGGGCTTTTCCCAACAAGCCTCCGAACGGCCGCTGCTGCCCGGCGACACCGCAGCGATATTCAGTCGGCTGTACATTCCTCCGAATGTAATGCACCTATATCCCGACAGTGCGTTCAGGATCGCCAGCCGGAACCTGGAGCAAAGCAGGATCTTGGGTTATACTTACGGCGCCGGCTGGTCGTTGATGGATCTGGGTCTGCTCGCGCAGGATAAAGGACAATACCCGGAAAGCATCAGGCTTTTTAATGACGCGATGGAGCTGTTGCAGCGAACGGCAAAAGGGCCCAGGGAAACCCCAAGGCTGCTCAGCTATATCGGCAATGCGTATAATTATATGGGTAATGTACAGCTGGGCTTGCATTACCAGCTAAAAGCGCTCGACCTGGCCCAGAATTTCTACCCCGATATCAATGTCGACTACATTTACAACAATACCGCTGCAATATTCTCGGCGATGAACCGGAGCCCGGAAGTGATCAGGTACTACATGGACCAGGCCGAACGGCTGGCTATCCGGTTCCGGAATTACCCGCTTTTGGGCGCTATAAGCCTGAATAAAGGCAACAATTACCTGGCTGCCAGAGCCCCGGACAGCTGCGCGTATTACCTGCAGCGGGCGGTACAGCTGGGCCGCGCCTCGGGCGACCTCAGGGTTGAATACATAGCGCTGATGAATACCGGTGTGCTGTGGCTGGAACGGGACCGCCCCGATAGCGCCATTGTCTACCTGCAGCAGGCCCGGACGGGGGAACAGGCGATACCTCTGGCTGCCCGTAAATTGCTCGCAGGTTCCCTGGGCAGGGCCTACCTGTTCAACGGCAGGGCTCAGGAGGCAGATCCCCTGATCCGGGAACAATACCGGGACGCCGTCGATACTAAAGATACCGTCAGCCTCAGGGATGCCTATTATAACATGTTCCTGCTCGAAGACAAGCTGGGCCGCTATCGCGAGGCCAGCCGCTTTGCGGGCGATTATATCCGCCTTAACGAAAAGCTGTCGGGTCAGGCGATCTACGAAAGCGTTAATGAACAGGAGATACAATACCGCTCTGCTGAAAAAGAAAAAGACCTGGTGGGTAAACAGCTGAAGATCGCCCGGCAGGAAAAATTGCTGGCGACCCAGAATACCTGGCTCACCGTGATCATCGGCGGTATTGTTACTTTGCTGCTGCTGGCCGCCTTTGCCTGGCACCGCTATACTTCCAGGCAAAAGCTGCTCCGGGCCCGTCTGCGCGATCTGGAACAAACCACCCAGATCGAAACCCTGAAGGCTACCATACAGGGCGAAGAGCAGGAGCGCATCCGCATCGCGCGGGAGCTGCACGATGGCCTTGGCGCCATGACCTCCACCGCGCGCATCAACCTGGGCCTGCTGAAGCAACAGGATGCCGAGTCGGCGCAGGTATTGCAAAGCACCACGCGCCTGCTCGACGAGATCAGCGCCGACCTCAGGTTCACGGCACACAATATGATGCCCAGGGCGCTCATGGAAAAAGACCTGCCCAAAGCGGTGGCCACTTTCTGCGAATATATAGGCCGTAATAAGCCGTTTACGATAAACGTGCAGACCTTTGGGGATTTCACATTGCTACCGGAATACTACCTGCTCAGCACCTACCGTATTGTACAGGAGCTGGTGCATAATGCCGAAAAACATGCCGGCGCTACCGCCATATTCGTGCAGCTATCCTACAGAGATGCCTTGCTTTCGATAACGGTCGAGGACGATGGCAAAGGCTTCGATGCCCGCACGGTAACGCTCCGCAAAGGCCTCGGGCTCGACAGCATCAGGGGACGCGCCCAGAGCCTCGGCGGCGACCTTGTGATCGACAGCGCTCCCGGCAGCGGCACTTCGGTGACCCTTGATATCCAAACCCTGATACCAGTAACTTAACGTTTTATTTCTTCAATCACCTCGCCCACACAAGCGTTGGGCGCCTGTATATGCAGCAGCGCGGCCAGGGTAGCCGAAATATCGGTCATGTGTGTGGTGCGGGAGGTCTCCCCCTTTTTGATGCCCCAGCCATACCAAAGCAGCGGAATGTGCACATCATAAGGGTTCCAGCTACCATGTGTGGTGCCGGTAGTGCCATAGCCGCTGAACCAGGCCGGGTCCAGGATGATCTGTATGGTACCGCAGCGGTTGGGATAATAGCCATTGGTCACCATGCTCTTCACCGGCTCAGGCACCACGCTCTTGTCGGGATGCTCCAGGTCGATCACATTGGTAACCCCATCCTGCACCCGGAACCAGTTGATGATCTCAGCCCTTACGGCTTCGCGATCCAGGCGATGGGCGGCAATGGCCCGCTCATTAAGGTATACCTGGTAGTTCATAAGCGAACTGACCAGGGAGGTGTCCCCATATTTTTTTTCCAGGAAACGGTTCAGATCTTTATTGATCACAGCCAGCGGCAGCGATTTGCCTGGCATATGATGGTCGTTGAGGAAGGTGGGATTATGCGCGCCGCCATGATCGGCGGTGAGGAACAGGGTATAGTTGCCTTTGCCCACTTTGGCATCCAGGTAGCTCATCAATTGGGCCAGGTCCTGGTCAAAACGCAGGTAGGTATCTTCTATCTCGATAGAATTGGGCGCGTACTGATGCCCTACATAGTCAGTACTGGAAAAGCTGACGGCAAGGAAGTCGGTGGTTCCCTGCTGCCCCAGGCGCTCGCCTTCGATACAGGCCTGGGCCATCAGCCGGGTGATCGTATTGCCATAGGGCGTAGAGCGGATTGCATCTTTGCT
The DNA here is from genome assembly GCF_003545715.1 of Taibaiella koreensis. Lineage (GTDB taxonomy): Bacteria > Bacteroidota > Bacteroidia > Chitinophagales > Chitinophagaceae > Taibaiella > Taibaiella koreensis. The sequence continues at coordinate 129,332 of NZ_QVNU01000003.1, read as the reverse complement.
TTTGCCAATGGCCAGCGAGGTCTTATGGGGAAATACCGGGCGGATTTCACCCTTGGTAGCGCCTTCATAATTATTGTCGTCGGCGGTGCTTTGTACATAGGAAGTTATAGGATACAAGGTATTCCAGTCCAGCTTCATCAGGCTGTCGCTGATATTCCTTTTATTAAAATCCTGCACCCATTGCGGCAATTGCTGCATGTAAAAGCTGCTGGTGATAAAGCTTCCGTTCTCGCCGTCGTACCAGTAGGCGGCGTTGGCGGCATGCCCGGCCGGCAATATTGCACCGCGGTCTTTGATCGAAATGCCGAAGGTGCGTGACCTGAAATTGGTCGCCAGCCTCAGCTCATCGGTAATGGTGGAAGCCAGGAGGTTCCTCGGGCTCATCATTCCGGCTTTACCGCCGCCTACGCTGGTTACCGTCGTGTCTTCGGTGCAGTACCACTCCCTGTTGCTGCGGATATCGACCCAATCGTTGGCCACGATACCATGCAGGGCCGGCACAGAGCCGGTATAGATACAGGTATGGCCGGGCGCCGTAAACGAGGGCAGATAGCTGATCTTCGTATTCTGGCAATTGAATCCCTCGTTCATCAACCGCTTGAATCCCCCGTTTCCGTAACGGTCGTAGAAACGATAAAGGTAATCCCAGCGCATCTGGTCCACGACCACGCCTACAACCAGCTTCGGGCGGCTAAGGGGCTGGGCAGATTGCGCAAAAGAGAACTGGCCGGTGGCCAGGAGCACAGCGGTGCAAGCAAACAGTTTTTTCATACAAAAATGTTGGTCCATCCGGAGAAGCGTTGCTATATGGGCAGGGAGGTAATCCCGGATTTACTGCAAAGAAAACCAATTAATGTTACGCTTTTGTTTCCTGCCGCTTCCAAAGGCTATCTTCCAGGTATTTACCTCCGGGTTCGCAGCTTATTTTTGTAGTAATTAACAACCCGGCTTTTGCCGGCGCCGATTTACAACGGAACTTTGCTCCGCCCCTGGCGGCATTTGGGCTTATGCCCTGTAAATGTTACCTTTGTTTAATAAATGATGTATGTATGGATGCTACCCAAAACAATGTAGTTGCTAACGGAAAACTGTCTTTTGAGGAATTTAAGGAAGAAGTGCTGAAGGACTATGAATTGGCGGTGACCAGCAGGGAAGCCAGCCTGATAGGCCGGAAAGAAGTGTTGACCGGCAAAGCAAAGTTTGGCATTTTTGGCGACGGAAAGGAGCTGGCACAAATAGCGCTGGCAAAAACCTTTAAGCCGGGCGATATCCGCTCGGGATACTACCGCGATCAAACATTGATGTTTGCAACCGGCATGAGCAATGTAGAGCAGTTTTTTGCACAGCTGTATGCCAACCCCGATATTGAACAGGAGCCGGCATCCGGCGGACGCATGATGAACGGGCATTACGGTACCCGCTGGCTCGATGAGAAAGGCGACTGGAAAGACCTGACCGCACAACCGCATTCTACCAGCGATATTTCCCCTACTGCGGGACAAATGGTACGTGCGCTGGGCATCGCTTATGCCTCTAAGCTCTACCGGAATGCAGACAACCTGAAAACAGGCTTCGAGCGGTTTTCCCATAACGGCAACGAGGTCAGCTTTTGCACCATAGGCGATGCTTCTACCAGCGAAGGGCCCTTCTGGGAAACCCTGAACGCGGCCGGCGTACTGAAAGTGCCCCTTGCCGTTTGCGTATGGGACGACGGCTACGGTATATCCGTACCCCGCGCTTATCAAACAACCAAGAATTCGATATCGGAAGCCCTTTCGGGCCTGCAATACGACGAAAAGCTGGACAGCGGCGTAGAGATCTACCGTGTAAAAGGATGGGATTATGCCAGCCTGGTCGATACCTTCCAGAAAGGCATCGCGCGGGTACGTGAGCACCATATTCCGGCGCTGTTTCATGTCCAGGAGGTTACGCAACCCCAGGGACACTCTACCTCGGGCTCGCACGAACGCTACAAGAGCCGCGAGCGCCTGGAATGGGAAAAGGAAATGGACTGCGTGAAGAAGCTCCGCGAGTTTATCCTGGAAAATGCCATTGCCAATGAAGAAGAGCTGGTAGCTGTAGAAGAAAAGGCCAAAGACTACGCCCGCACCTGCAAGCAGGATGCCTGGAATAAATTCCTGTTGCCCATTAAAGAGCAGATACAACAGTTGAGCGCCCTGGCGCAGCAGCTCGTATACGAAGGTGGCAGCAATGCCCAGCAGATCGCTTCCTTCGTTCAGGAACTGGCGGCCATTAAGGAGCCTATCCGTAAAGATGTGCTGCGCACTGCGCAACGCATACTTAAGCTGGCCAACGGCAATAGCCAGGCGGTACGTGGCCTCCGCAACTATTACGAGCAGCTGAAAGCCGATGCTGTAGACAAATTCAATTCGGGCCTGCACTCCACATCGGCCAGTGCGGTAAGCCAGGTGAAGGTAATAGCGCCGCAATACTCGGCCGATAGCCCCCAGCTCAACGGCTTCGAAATTCTTAATAAATTTTTTGACCATACTTTCAGTACCAACCCCGCAGTATTTGCCTTCGGCGAGGATGTGGGTAAGATCGGCGATGTGAATCAGGGTTTTGCCGGCCTGCAGGAAAAACATGGCGAGCTCCGCATTTCCGACACCGGTATCCGCGAAGCCACTATTGTAGGCCAGGGCCTGGGTATGGCCATGCGCGGTCTTCGCCCCATTACCGAGATCCAGTACCTGGATTACCTGCTGTATGGCGTGCAGACCCTGAGCGACGATGTGGCCACGATGTATTACCGTACCCGTGGCGGTCAGAAGTGCCCGCTCATCATCCGTACGCGCGGTCATCGCCTGGAAGGTATCTGGCATAGTGGTTCCCCTATGGGCATGATCATCAATGCGCTCAGGGGCATTAATATCTGTGTGCCCCGCAATATGGTGCAGGCCGCCGGTATGTACAATACCCTGCTGCAAAGCGATGAGCCCGCCGTGGTGGTAGAATGCCTCAACGGCTACCGCCTGAAGGAAAAAATGCCCGATAACCTGTTTGATTTCACAGTGCCCTTCGGTGTGCCGGAGATCCTGCAGGAAGGTGAAGATATTACCATCGTTTCTTACGGCTCTACTCTACGGGTGATCCAGGAAGCCATGGAGCTGTACCTGGCGCCGCAGGGCATCAGCTGCGAGCTGATCGATGTGCAGACCCTGCTGCCTTTCGATACCACACACCGTATCGTGGAATCGCTGAAGAAAACGAACCGTATCCTGTTCATCGATGAAGATGTGCCCGGCGGCGCATCGGCTTATATGTTCCAGCAGGTAATGGAGCTGCAGGGTGGTTATCGCTGGCTCGATGTAGCGCCACGTACGATTGCGGCCAAAGCGCATCGCCCGGCCTACGCTACCGATGGCGACTACTTCTCCAAGCCCAATGCCGAGGATATCGCGGCGGTGATCGAGGAAATGATGGCGGAATAAAGGTTGAATGGCTGCCGGTAATACCTCAGGGTTGCTGAGTCTCTCGAAGTATACCAATTTATTGCTGTTCTGTCGACACGCTCAAAGACCGGAAATAATTGGTTTCCTATGTCGGGATAGTCAATAAAAAATAATCAGTGCAATAAAAATGGCCGGTCAAAAGACCGGCCATTTTTATTGCAGCTCCGTTTCAAAATAACATCTTACATAGATAACTGATCAATACCAATGCAGTGGTAGCCAGGTAGCTGTATTTTATATAAGCGGCTCCATTGGTCAGCCGGAACCTGAGGTGTACAGCCGTAAGACCCAGGGTAAACAATACGGGAAGCAAAGCCGGGTAAAGCATAAAGCTTTCTTTAAAATGCCCTTGCAGCAAAGCGACAAAGGCCCGCTGCATGCCGCATCCAGGACAATCCATGCCGGTAAGGCGCTTGTAAGGACAAGGCAGCAGATGATGTTCCAGCCAATGAATGATCCCTGCCATAATGAAGCATTGAGCTAACGAAAATAAAGACGCTGGAGCAAAAAACGCTATCCCTGACGGGATAGCGTTTGCAATTATGTATTCAGGATCAATGACGGTACATATCCCAGGGCATAGTAGACAGGGAAGCGCCATAGATAATGAGGCAAATGATAAGGAACAGAATGTACAGCGCCGAGAGACTCACCCCTACGATGGCACAAACACGACCGGCATTCATATTCTTGAAGGACGATGGTGTATACAGATCGGGGTTGGATTGGTAAAGCCTTTTGGCTTTACCGGCCATTACCAGGGCAATGATGCCGCAAATGGTACCGACAATGCCGTAGCAGAAACAGCCTACGATCGATATGATGCCAAGAACAAGAACAGCGGTAGCATTGGGCAGTTCTTGCCTGGGATTATTAAAGATCTCGCTGGAGGGTTTGTTGATGTTTTCCATATGGGTACAGATTTTGGCACGAAAGATAGTAAACCTCTTATTCCCACAGAAAGAAAATATACCAAAAGATTATTAAATTGTTGATAGCCCGTGGAAAACCTGCCTAAAACAAGGGCTTATTGTACCATTATCTTTTCCGCGAACAGTAATGCGCCATCCTCCCTTACCTGCAGCAGGTAAAGGCCCGGCGCAAGGCCGGCCAGGTCAATAAGCCCATCTTTGCTGAAATTGATCTCTCCCAGGCTTGTTCCCGTAAGGCTAAGCAAAGCAGCATTCATCCGGGCGCCGCCATATCCTTTGTAGACAATATGTAGCCAGCTGGTCGCCGGGTTAGGCATAATGTCGAAGCGGGCGCGATGGTTTTCCAGCTTCCTCACCGAGCTCGCATCCGAACAGGCACTGTAGGCAGAAAGTGGTATAGTATCCTGGTTTTTAAAACAGACCAGGCGGGTATCCCATTCGCCCAGCCCATCGGGAATAAATATAGGCCCGGTATCGTTACCGATGCCTTCTATCACCTGGTAACGGGCCGGCCGGGAGTCATTCGGGAAATAAGCGCTCATTTGAAAGGTCTTGTGATAAAGGCCATTCATGAGTACCGAATCTACAGATTGCACCACATGATAGCTGAGGCTATCGCCGGCCGTCGCCGGCGAAACCACATAAGGCATGGCAAGGGTATCGCCCGCCCGGAGATTATAATCGAGGTATACAAATGCATGGGTATCGGTAGCAACCAGGCGGGTGGGTCCGGGTCCGGGCAGCGGCCTGATGTACACCTTATGTGCCTGTGTATCGTCCCGTACCCATACACCATTTTCGTATTCCAGCCAGTGATACTGGTAACCAGCCAGCACGACGACCGTATCTTTAAACCGATAATGAGATATGATCGTTGTTCCGGGAGGTCCCTCAGGCGCTATCGTAATGCTTGTCCGCCATTGGTTCGTCGTATCGGAAAACCAGACCTTTTGCGCCAACGCAGGCAGTCCCGGCAGCAACAAAAGGTAGAAAAGGATAAGGTAGTGTTTCTTCATGGTGCTATTTTTCTATGCATTAAATATACAAAAATCCGGCTTGCTTTCTTTACACAATCCGTGTATAACTCATTTTACCGGCCCACCGGCATTTCTTAATTTTGTACTTATTTCCCCGATGCAACAATACCTAGACCTTTTACAGCATATACTCGATACCGGCGTTGAAAAAAGCGACCGTACCGGCACCGGCACCATCAGTTGTTTTGGCTACCAGATGCGCTTCGACCTGCAAAAGGGCTTTCCCCTGGTTACCACCAAAAAGCTGCACCTCAAGTCCATTATCTATGAGCTGCTCTGGTTCCTGAAAGGCGATACCAATATTGGCTATCTTAAAGAGCACCAGGTAAAGATCTGGGACGAATGGGCAGATGCTAACGGCGATCTGGGACCTGTATATGGCAAGCAATGGCGTAGCTGGGAAGGCGCCGATGGTAAAGTCTACGACCAGATCGGCGATGTGCTGCACCAGCTGCGCACCAATCCCGACAGCCGGCGTATGATCGTGAATGCCTGGAATGTGGCCGACCTGCCGCAGATGGCGCTCAGCCCCTGCCATGCCCTGTTCCAGTTCTATGTGGCCAATGGAAAGCTAAGCTGCCAGCTGTACCAGCGCAGCGCCGATGTATTCCTCGGCGTGCCTTTCAACATTGCCTCTTATGCGCTGCTCACGATGATGATGGCCCAGGTATGCGGACTCGAATACGGCGAGTTCATCCACACCTTCGGCGACGTACACTTATACAGCAACCATATCGAACAGGCCCGCCTGCAGCTGAGCCGCCAACCCTTCCCGCTGCCGCAAATGAGGCTGAACCCGGCGGTAAAGGATCTTTTTGCTTTTACCTATGAGGATTTTACCCTGGAACAGTACGAAAGCCACCCGCATATTAAAGCGCCCGTGGCGGTGTAATTTTTGGGATAGAGAAAATATACGGGAGCATTTTATTCAGAAATGCTCCCTTTTTATTCGATCGACCCTCTTTTAACCGCCGGAAAAACAATCGTACCTTTGCACCCCTGATAGCTAAAGCTTTAAATTTATTTCAACAATATGTTGCCTATTGTAGCCCAGATCAAGATCGCTGCTGCGCAAGCCATCAACCACCTGTATCCCGCAGCCGCGGTTACCGACGAAACAATACTTGTCAACGAGACGAAGCCTGAATTTGCAGGCGACTATACCGTAGTGCTTTTCCCTTTCGTCAAAAGTCTGCGCCAGAATCCTGCCGTGCTGGGCAAAGCCATAGGCGAGTACCTGCTGGCCCATTACCCCTTGTTTACAGCGCACGAAACGGTGGCCGGCTTTCTCAACCTTACCGTGGCCGATACAGAGCTGGCGGCCTTTCTGAACCACAGCTACAACGATACGCAATACGGACAAAAGGAAAGTAACGGGCAAAAGGTGATGATCGAGTACTCTTCGCCCAATACCAATAAGCCCCTGCACTTCGGCCACCTGCGCAACAATTTCCTGGGCTGGTCGGTAGCCGCGATACTTAAGGCCAATGGCTATGAGGTAATCAAGGCCAACCTGGTCAACGATCGCGGCATCCATATCTGCAAATCGATGATCGCCTGGATGCGCTATGCCGATGGCGCTACGCCCGAAAGCACGGGGATCAAAGGCGATCACCTCGTAGGCGACTACTACGTTAAATTCAACGACGTGTACAAGCGGGAGATCGACACCCTGGTAACGCAGGGCATGGACAAAGAAAAAGCCGAAAAGGAAGCGCCCATTATGCTCGAAGCCCAGGAATTGCTCCGCAAATGGGAAGCCGGCGATCCGGAAGTATATGCCCTCTGGCAAAAAATGAACAGCTGGGTATACCAGGGCTTCGACGCCTCTTACAAAAAACTGGGTATCGACTTCGATAAAATGTATTACGAAAGTGATACTTACCTGCTGGGCAAAGCCATCGTGGAAGAAGGACTGGCCAAAGGCGTCCTGTTCAAAAAGGACAATGGATCGGTATGGATCGACCTCACTGCCGACGGGCTGGATGAAAAGCTGCTGCTGCGCGCCGATGGCACTTCGGTATACATGACCCAGGACCTGGGTACCGCCCGCCTTAAATACAACGACTTTCACATGGACCGCTCGGCTTATGTGATCGCCGACGAGCAGAACTACCATATGCAGGTGCTCAAGCTGATACTGCAGAAGCTGGGCGAACCCTGCGCCGAAGGCATTTACCACTTGTCCTATGGCATGGTCGAGCTGCCTTCGGGCCGTATGAAAAGCCGCGAGGGTACCGTGGTCGACGCCGACGATATGGTCGCCGAAATGATTGCCCTGGCCCGGGAACAAGCCCTGGAGGCCGGCAAGACCGAAGACTTTGCACCTGAAGAGCAGGAGCGCCTGTACGATATGGTGGGCCTGGGCGCGCTCAAGTTTTACCTGCTGCGCGTAGAGCCCAGGAAGAAGATGATCTTCGACCCCAAAGAGTCCATCGACCTGCATGGTTTTACAGCAACTTTTATCCAATATGCCCATGTACGTATCTGCTCCGTCCTGCGCAAAAATGAAATTGCATATGGTCAGTTCACGCTAGGCGAAGGCCTGGCCCCACTGGAGAAATCCCTGCTGCTGAAGATCGAACAATACCCCTCTATCCTGGATCAGGCGGCAAAGGAATATAATCCCTCCCTGGTTTGTAATTATGCCTTTCAGCTCGCGCAGCTGTTCAATTCATTCTTCGCGGTGCATAGCATCAACCAGGCGGAAAGCGAAGAAAAAAGGCAGTTACGGCTCATGCTGGTTACAATGATCGGCAACGTGATCCGGCACGCTATGAGCCTGCTGGGTATCGAGGTACCACAGAAGATGTAATATGAACAACTCGGGTACCATTACGGAAACACCAGCAAGCCTAACCATTGAGGCCAGGGTAGCCATTCCTTTATATCTCAAAGTGATCCTGGTGCTGTTCTTCGTCCTTGCCGCAATGTTTACCGCGCTCGTCATGAATATGGTTGCCGGAGATTCGGCCAAAGCTTTGTTGGGTGTTACCCTGCTGGGTGGTGCGCTGCTGTTCTTCTGCGGCCGTTATGTGCTTTGGAACATTGCCGGAAGCGAGGTCGTTACTGTTTCTGCACAATCCATATGCTACTACAGGCGGTATGGCGCCATTGGCCGGCCGGCCCGGGTGATTATGTTCCAAACCCTGGCGACCAACATCGAAACCGTAAAGCAGGAAAAAGACATTACCTGGGGCACGATCAATTTTTACGATCGCAATGCCATCACTATGCAGCTGCAGCATATCTTCTCTTCGGCTGTTTACCTTCCTATAGAGCAGCTGGCAGCGGTGCAGCAAAAGCTTGCTGGGCTGTTTGAGCGACAGCAAGCCGGCCAGTGGCTCAGCTTCTCCCTGAATTAGAATAAGCTATTGCCAAAGGCCCCAAGCCTGTCACATTGAGTAGTTCAAAATGGGAACAGGCTTGAAACCTAGTTTTTGTTGTATTTCGAAGCGCCATGAAAAGACGGCGTAGTACCGGTAATTTTTGTCGTGCTTCGACTCCGCTCAGCAAGACAAAGATTACCCCTTTTGACCCCTGCTCCTTCGCATTTTGCCATAGCTTACCCTTGCTAACGGATCAGCGAGAGCGACTCTTTTTTCTCATACAGCTTACCATCGGCGCAGGTATACCGGATCAGGTACATATAGGTATCGGTGCCCGCTTTGGAACCATTTTCATAATTGCCATCCCAACCTTTAGGAATATTGGTATTGTTGTAGACCAGCTGGCCCCAACGGTCAAATACCTGCATCGACACCAACAACTGACCGGTCTGCAACGCCGGTTTAAAATAGTCGTTCATACCATCGCCATTGGGAGAAAAAGCATTGGGCGTAAACACCTCGCAACAAGGCTTCGTATTGACCAGCACCGTGTCTGTATCGAAGCACCCGTATTGGTTGTAGACCGTAAGCGTGACCCGGGTAGGTTCGATAAAAATACCAGTCACTTCCGGCTTTTCGGAGCCGCCCGTGATGCGGAAGGCCTTCGCCGGCTCCCAGCGGTAATCGTCCACACCCGTTGTCTGGGCCGAAAGCTTCATGGTATCGTAGGCGCAGATGACCTCGTCGCCCGGAGGCATGATCCTGGCTTCCGGCAGCGGATAGATCACTACTTTCAGCTTTAGCGAAGTATCGGTACACCCCTTATCGGTAACGGCGCTCAGCCAGTAAGTGCCGGCTGTAGTTGCCGTATAAGAAGGGCCTGTTTCACCAGCCATGGCCACATCGTCGCGAAACCATTGATAAGTGGTCGTGGCGCCGGGCTTGGTTACAGCCAGTATGCTGGAAGAGCCTTCGCAGATACCCACTTCATGGGCGCCATTGCCGTTGTTGAGCACCACATCGGGCAAGGGATTGACCTGCAGGTTGAGGTAATAGATGCTGTCGCAGCCTTTTACGGTTTTAAAAGTAGTATCGTACAGCCCAGTCTCATAATAGTATAGTCCATAGAACAGGTAGGTATTGCCTTTGCATATCTCGACCAGGTCGTTCCGCCCGAAGTGATACACAGGATTAATGCGTATGGTATAAGCCACCGTTTGCGTAACGCTTATGGGGCAGCCATCGTCTTTGAGGTTCACATAAAACACATAATCGCCGGGGGCTACGCCACCGATATCCCAGCTGAAGTGCATCGTGGGCGAGGGGCTGCCATCGCCGCTTACATTAACAAGGGCCCCTGCAGGCAGATTGGTAGTAGTGATCGCAATATTATCGCCTTCGGGATCGGTAGCATGGATATCGAACGACACGTTGCCGCTGGTGCCCTCGCAGGCATTGATCGTACTGGGGTCGGAGGGATCGGCATTGGCATTGGTAAGGTTGGTCACCGGGCCCCCGGGCCCCTGGTTGGGGCAGTTGGTCAATATAATAAAGGCCATTTCCCTCATACTGCTGCCCACAATGTTGCCCCCTCTTGTCTCGACCACTTTATTGACCACTACACTATTGACTGCAGCGTTGGGATTAAAGTTCATCTGCCCGCTTACCGGGTTGAAGCTGAACGAGCCTGGTGCGGCGGGTACCGGATTGGTGGCTGTATAGGGCGGATTGTATACGATATCGGAAGGCGGCGGTGCATTAACGATCAGCGATTCTTTAGCCGCTACCAGGCTGAATGCAAGCCCGTCGCCGTCGGGATCCACCGCTCCCAGGTTATAGGTCTGGAGGTGATTGATACAGAAGAACGGCGTAGGTACAGAGGTAAAGGCGCTGGTAGAGTTCTGGCCGGCGGTATTGTTCAGTGTTGCTTCCAGGTACATGAGCGAGCTGCCGGCCTGCACATCGGCATTGGTGATCAGCGGCGTACGGCCCGCGTTGGAGCCCAGGTTGATCGATCCTTCAAATTCGAACCGCCAGTTGGCCGATGCGCCGTTCACCGTAAAATCGCCCTCGTATACATACAGCTTAACGCCCGGGATGGGGTTGTTGATATTGGTACAGGTGGTACTGTTTACCTCATCAGGGCAAACAGGCGTGATCTCCACATCGCTGAGCGCAGCATTGTAGGTAAGATTGACCCCATTGATAAGGCTGGTGTTGTCGTACAAAGCGACATAGGGATTGGCCCCGATCAGCAGTGGCAACGCGGCGCTGGTAGAGCTGCAATCTGCAAAAAATTTAAGGGTTACCTTGTAGGTATGTGTGGTGCCGCTGGACGATACATAGGTGTACCCGATCTCTCCGCCCAATAGGTGGCTGGCCCTGGCCGTTGCTATGCCTAGCAACAGGAACGGCAATAGGAGTGTAAGAATGCGCTTCATAGGTTGTGTTTGGTTTTAAAGCATATTTCATGTATCTATAGGATAAATTTATATGATAGACTTCCCTTTGGTTTCAAAAAGCTAGGGATTGATAATTTTATAACATTTCTTTAGCACCTGATCCAAAAAGGATTTCTATTTTTCGTTGTCCTAGGATGAGCCGGATATATGGGTGAGGCTTTTAAAACCAGCCTCGCGGGGGAAGGATATTTTTAAGATTCATTTTTTTCCGTAATGAATCTTTTTTAAATTCGCATACCATATCAGAAAAAGTTTGCAATTATTGCTATACTGGCTTCTTTATGGATAATATAGTTTTCTGAAGTTTTTAGGACCAATTGAACGAAGCATAAGTCACCAACAACCGAACAGGAAAAACTATCAATTATGACTACACAGCAGCCGGATCAGCAGGCGGCCAACCGGATTACTCCTGAAATGTGGAATGAACTGGAATTTACAGGCAAAGCATTTTGTTCGCTTAACGAGGAGCAGGAATTGATTTTGAACGCGACGACTTATAGTCCCGAGCGCAAGCTTTCGGCGCTTACACCCGATAACTATGCTACTGTGGTCGCGGCGCTGGTCGAAAAATTCAAAGAGGTGGAACATAAGGCGCTGGAACTGGACACCGAATGGGGCCAGCAGGAAGATAAACTTAAGCTAAGCGGAAAGATCGCCAGGCTTAAGGAGTACATTCAGCGGGCCAACGCCATAGGCGATTACAGCCCTATCTATACTGGTCTCGAGGAAAAAGAAAAGGAAGTACAGCAACTGCAGGATGCCCATTATGCTGAAAAGCTGAAGCTGGCCGAAAAGGCAGAGGCACTGCAGGATTCGGAAGACTGGAAAGCCACGACCGAAGCCTTCAGGACTATTGTTGAAGAATGGAAAGCTGCCAATCCCGCCGATAAGAACCGCAGCGAAAAGCTATGGGAACGTATCGAAAAGGCCCGCAACCATTTTTACGAACGGAAACGGCAGCACCATGAAGATATCGAGCAGGACATGATGCAAAACCTCGACCTTAAGCTCGAGATTTGCGAAACAGCCGAAAAACACGCCCATTCGGAAGACTGGCGCAAATCGTCGGACGTGATGAAGGAGCTGATGGACAAATGGAAAACCATAGGTCGTGTTGCCTCTGCCGAAAAGAATGAAGAGCTGTGGAACCGCTTTATCCAATCCCGCAATATCTTTTTCGACCGTAAAAAACAACATTTTGAACAAATCCAAACCGAACAGGAAGGTAACTATGCCCTGAAACTGGCCCTTGTGGAAAAGGCCGAGGACCTGAGCAACAATACCGACTGGAAAGATACCACCGCCCTGCTGGCCCACATTATGGACGAGTGGAAAACGATAGGCAAGGTACCCTTTGAAAAAGCAGACGAGCTATGGAACCGGCTGCAGGCGGCCAGGGACAGGTTCTTTGCTGCTAAACGGCAAAGTGCAGAAGAGTTTAAGGTAAACCTGGAAGACAACTACGCCCAAAAGCTGGCGCTGCTGAACAGGGCCGAACACCTCAAGCAATCGGAAAACTGGAAAGAGGTAACCGAAGAGATGAACGACCTGATGCAGGAATGGAAAAAGATAGGCCATATTCCCAGGGAGTACGGCGATGAAATATGGGAACGCTTTATTGCGGCCCGCCATCTTTTCTTCGATCGTAAAGATGCAGACCGCGATAAACGCAAAGCCCGGTTCCAGAACCAGCTGGACAGCCGCTTCCAGCAAACACGGCAATTCCTCGACAAGATCAGGGCCGAGCTGGAAGAAGAAGAGAGCAAGCTGGCCGATTTTCGCGAATCGCTTAACAATACTACCGGCACAGGTAGTAAGGAAGATGAACTGCGCAGGCACCTGGAAAACCTGATCCACCAGATCGAGAAGAAGCTGCCTGCCCGCCGTGAAAAGATAGCTGAAGTAACACGGCAATACGAGGAACTGCACCAAAAGCGCTCCGAAGGCCGCCCGGAAAAGAACAGACAGGTAGAAGAAGAGCCGGAATAGCTTTCTGCCGGTATAAGAGCCCCAGGCTCCGGTAAAGCTGTCCTTTCACCATCGGGGACAGCTTTTTACCTAGCACCTTACGGAAAAGGCGATGGCGTCAATGGTTAAAGCGTAACTTTGTACCGCATTCCCTTTTCCCTAATCCAGAACTTATGTACGGCGTCGAAAACATCATGCTCTCCGAGATCATCACCGTATCCATCACACTTTTTGCCGTGATCGATATCCTGGGTTCCATACCGGTGCTCATTGGCCTCAAGAAGAAAATGGGAGAGATCAATAGCCTGCAGGCAACCCTCGTATCGGGAGCGCTGATGCTGCTGTTCTTCTTTGCCGGTGGGCAGATGCTGCATTTCATGGGTCTCGACATTGCGTCATTCGCCATTGCCGGTTCCTTCATCATTTTCTTTTTGGGTATGGAAATGATCCTGGGTATTGAATTCTTCAAGAGTGAAGGCGGCGGAAAGACCGGCAGCGTGGTGCCTATCGCGTTCCCGCTGATCGCCGGATCGGGCACACTAACCACGGTGATGTCGCTCAAGGCCAGCTACCATCATTACAATATCCTGATCGGCATCCTCATCAACCTGCTGATCGTCTTTGCCTGTCTCAAAGCCCTCAATTTCATTGAAAAGCTATTGGGCCCTTCCGGCATTATGGTGGTGCGTAAATTCTTTGGCGTTATCCTTATCGCCATTGCCGTTAAAATATTCAAACAAAATATAGGTCTGAAATAAGACGCCGCAACAAATATTCTTGCTGCTTTTCCGGCATTTGTTTTAAATTTCACTCCGACCCATTTTATCGGACCATTCTGCCGTCTATGTTGGTGAAATGTGATAATTTCGCTTTCTTCTTACAATACACACATAATGAAAAATATTATTTTATTAGCGGCCATAGTGGGCGGTATATTTATAGCGGGCTGCAGCAAAAAGGATACCAGTTGCCAGGCCATTACCGCCACGGCGCCCGCAACAGAAGTGGCAGCGCTGGAACAGTTCATTTCTTCCAATAAGGTCGAAGCGACCAAAGATAGCAGAGGTTTTTACTATCGTATTGAGAACCAAGGCAGTAGCAAGCATCCCGATGCCTGCTCCCAGGTAACGGTAAACTATAAAGGAACCTTGACCACAGGCGCTATTTTTGACCAGAACAACAATATGCCCTTCGATCTTACCGGCCTCATCAAGGGCTGGCAGGCAGGTATTCCCCTCATTGGCGAAGGCGGCCGTGTGGTGCTTTATCTTCCCCCCTCTTTTGGCTACGGTTCCAGCCAGGTTGCCGGTATTCCAGCCAATTCCATCCTTATATTTTCTATCGACCTGGTAAAAGTTAATTAATCTAACCGATTAAAAGTTATCTTTGTCAGGAAAAATATTGTTTTTACACAATCATTTCGTGTAAAAGGGTAAGCGCATAGCTGGTACGGCCACTAATAATACCTTGCTCATCGATATCCCGTTTCCGGCGCTGTCCGGAATACCGGGGTTGCATACAAGGGCCCAAAGGCAGTCCATAGCGTATATCCCTGCACGTCGATATAAATTTTTTGCTACATGGGATGTGGAAGTTGCGGAACAGGTTCCGCCGACGGCAAACCCGGAGGCTGCCAGAGCAATGGCGGCTGCAGTACGGGTGGCTGCAATCGATTAAATGTATTTAACTGGCTGTCCGATATGCCATTCAGCGATCTCGGCAAGCCTTATCCAATCATAGAAGTTTCTTTTAATAACGGTAGCCGCAAGGATTTTTACCGTAACAATACCGGCAATATACTGGAAAGCGGCTCATGGGTTGCCGTAGAAGGAGCCGGAGGCTTTGATGTAGGCCAGATAAGCCTTGTGGGTGAGCTGGTAAAGCTGCAGATGAAAAAATACGGCGTCTCCGAGTCGGCCGAGATCAAGCGGGTGCTGCGTCCTGCCGGCGACCGGGATATCGAACTGCATCAAAACGCCAAGCGCCGGGAAAGAGATACCCTTATCCGCTCCCGGGCCATCGCCAAAGAATTAAACCTCGAAATGAAGATTGCCGAAGCGGAATACCAGGCCGATGGCAAAAAAGTATCCTTTTTCTATACTGCCGACTCCCGTGTCGACTTTCGCGAGTTGATAAAAGTATATGCCGCCGAGTTCAGGGCCAAAGTGGAGATGCGCCAGATCGGCGCCCGGCAGGAAAGCGGCAAGGTAGGCGGGATCGGCTCCTGCGGACGGGAGCTGTGCTGCAGCTCCTGGCTGAGCGATTTTAAGACGGTGAATACAACCGCCGCCCGCTACCAGAATCTTTCTATTAACCAAACCAAATTATCGGGCCAGTGCGGAAGGTTGAAATGCTGTCTTAACTACGAGCTGGATACGTATATGGATGCTCTGCATTCTTTCCCCGAAGGCGCCGAGCAAATCGAAATGGCTGCTGGAAGGGCCTATCTTCAAAAGAAGGACATCTTCCGCAACCTTATGTGGTACAGCTTTGGCGGCAGCAATAAACAGTATCCGCTCACCATCGAAAGAGTCCAGGAGATACTGGCGCTCAACGCCGAAGGCCAGAAGCCGGAGGATATGGAAGCAGTAGAGATACAGGTGCGCCACAAAGGCTCGGAGAAGACAGTGGATATGGGCTTTGTGAACGATGTAGGTCAGCTGACACTCAGCTCCCTCTCCAAATCGGCCAAAAAGAAGCAACAAGCCAAGCAGCGGCAGCAACAACAACCCAAACAAGGTGGTCAGCAACCCAGGCAGACCGCCCAGGGACCAGGCAAGCCCCAGCAGCAGCAAAAGCAGGGACAGGGTCAAAAACAAGCACAACCGGCCAAACAGCAGCAGGGTGATAACAAGCTCCGTGAGCAAAAACCCAAAGGTCAGGAACAGCAACAGCCCGGAAACAAACAACAACAGCAGCAGGGCAAAGGGCAGCAAAAGCAGGGGCAGCAGCCACAGCAGCAGAAGCAGGAAGGCCAGCCCAGGCCACCCCGCGAACCCCGTCCGCCGCAGGCTGATGGTACCCAAGCCAGGGAACAGCGGCCGCAGCAGCAAAAGAAACGCCCTAACAATAACCCACCCCGGGAAAAGAAGGATACGGGCGACACAAAACCCGCAGAATAAAGCTGTATGCAATCGTTTGCCAATCGCTTGCAGAAAGTCGATCGTCACATTACCAAATGGGCGAAGCGGCAGGGCATTACCTGCTATCGTATCTACGACCTGGATATGCCGGAATTCCCATTCTGCATAGACCGCTATGAGCAATACCTCCATATAGCCGAATACAAAGCCCAGCA
The DNA here is from genome assembly GCF_003545715.1 of Taibaiella koreensis. GTDB lineage: Bacteria > Bacteroidota > Bacteroidia > Chitinophagales > Chitinophagaceae > Taibaiella > Taibaiella koreensis. The sequence goes on along the minus strand of NZ_QVNU01000003.1, from coordinate 112,830 downwards.
CGGTCTTTCCGAAGCCATGCATGATGCCTGGCTGGCAGAGTGCCTGCAGGTCATTTCCCTTACCTTACAAACCCCCAGGGAACAAATTTTTCTTAAAGAACGCCGGCGGCTTTCCCGGCGTACCGAGCAATATGAGAAAGTGGCACAGGAAAGTCATAAGCTCGTGGTACAGGAGCAAGGGCTGCAGTTCCGGGTCAACCTCAGCGACTACCTCGATACGGGCTTGTTCCTGGATCACCGGCCGCTACGTAAGACCTTCCGCGAGGAAGCTGCGGGGGGGAAGCGGGTGCTCAATCTTTTTGCCTACACCGGCGCCTTCAGCGTATACGCGGCAGCTGGCGGGGCCGCCCACATTACCACCGTCGACCTGTCCAATACTTATCTGCAATGGGCCCGTGAAAATATGGAGCAGAACGGCCTCCTGGACGACAGCCGGCATAGCTTTGTCGCCGGCGACACTATGGATTTCCTGAAAAGTCCGGCAGCCGGCACCTATGATCTCGTATTTGTTGACCCGCCGGCCTTCAGCAACAGCAAAAAAATGAGCGGTACCTGGGATACGCAGCGCGACCATCCTACCCTCCTCCATCTCATCCTGCAGCACATGAGCCCGGGTGGTATTCTTTACTTTTCCAATAACCTGCGCCAGTTTGAGCCCCGGTTTGAACGCCTGGAAGCCACCAGTATACGGGATATATCCCTGCAGACCATCCCCGAAGATTTCCGGAACAAGAAGATCCACCATTGCTACCGGATCGTACGGTAGCTTTCACAAGGATCATTATCCCAATACTTACTTCATAAGCGCATCACTGCCCTGAATTTTATAACATGATATCTTCCGGGTTAGGGTTATAACAATCCGGCCATAGGACACATGGTAATTTCCGGAGCGGGATCGTAGCCATTCCGGAGTCTTATAACATATCGTTAAGCGATTTTCGTCCCGTTGGGTACGGTTCGTTCTACTGCCGTCAATACGATATCGCCATTTTCATCTGCAAAGCCGGTAACCAGGCATTGTGACATGAAATCGGCGATCTGCTTTTCGGGAAAATTGATCACAGCCACCACCTGCCGGCCCAACAGGGTCTCTGGTGTATAGTGCCTAGTAATTTGCGCGCTGCTCATGCGTATGCCGTAAGGACCAAAGTCGATCTTCATTTTATAGGCCGGCTTACGCGCTTTGGGAAATTCAAACACGTCAATGACCGTACCGACTCTTAGTTCTACTTTTTCAAAATCATTCCAGCTGATCGTTTCCATGCCGCTAAAATACGAAGCCCGGAAATAACCTTTGGCCATGTTTCAAAAGTTCCCAAATTTTGCACACCACAATTACCGCTTATGTTTTATTTCAAAGCCGACCGCATACACGATGGCTATCAATGGCTGGAACCGGGTACCGTGATCGCTGCCACCGGCGATGGCACTATCGAAGCCCTTTATCCGGCGGGTGCACTGCCATCAGGTGTTGCTGTCCGGCATTTCGGAGGCATACTTTGCCCGGGCTTCGTCAATACCCACTGCCACCTGGAGCTATCGCATATGAAAGGAGCCATTGCAGAAGGCAAGCGCCTGGTCCCTTTTCTCCAAGCGGTGATGACAGGGCGCAATGGCTTTTCTGATGAAGACAAAGCAATTGCAATACAGCAGGCCATTGCCAGCAGCCGGCAAAACGGGATCGTGGCCGTAGGCGATATCGCCAATGGTACCGATACACTGCCTTACCGTGAAACCTCCGGCTTGCATATCCACACCTTTGTTGAAAGCATCGGCTTCACGGAAACCAAGGTCGAAGAGCGGTTTGCCTGGCCATTGGGAGTATATGGGCAGTTTGCGGCACAGCATGGCGACACGACCCTCCTGCGCCAGTCTATAGTGCCGCATGCACCCTATTCGGTATCAGAAAGCCTCTTTCGCCTGATCAACGCCCATGAGCCGGGCACACTGCTGTCGGTCCACAATGAGGAGACTGCTGCGGAGAACGAGCTGTACCGGTTTAAGGAAGGCGAGCTGTTTGACCTGTACCGTACCCTCAATATCGATGCAGCATTCTTCAGGCCTTCCGGTAAATCGTCTTTGCAAACCTATCTGCCGCAGCTGCCCGACCGTAACCCCGTTATCCTGGTACACAATACTTTTATGGAAGCTGAAGACCTGGCCTTCCTCGAAGCTTCGGGGAGGGAAATCCATCTTTGCCTTTGTCCCAATGCAAACTGGTATATCGAAAGAAAAATGCCACCGGCCCTGTTGTTTCAGGAAAGCGGGATCCCTGTATGCCTGGGTACCGATAGCCTGGCCTCCAACCATGAGCTCAGCATCTGGGCCGAGATAGGTACCCTGCAGCAACACTTCCCGGAACTATCGCTGGAAACGCTCTTACGCTGGGGCACATCCAATGGCGCGAAGGCCTTGCAAATGGACCAGGAGATCGGCAGCCTGACGCCCGGGAAAAAGCCCGGCATCGTCCATATTAATAGTGAAAATAAAATTTCCAGAATAGGATAAAAGGACTATCCGATATAGGAAATAAAACCATCTCCGGTCCTTGAGCATATAAAAGGACAGCTGTAAATACTGTTTCGACAGGCTCAGCAGCCGTAAGGGAAGGAAGAATGATTCAATGTTTCTTATATGCAGACAGTCAGTTAAGTCAAACCGGGCTGTAAATGCGCATACGCCGGGCTGCTTGCCCGGCGTATGCGCATTTTGCTAATGATATTCGGCTAAAAGCTTTAAGTGACAGTAAGGACCGTGTGCGCTTTAAAGCACTTCAAATTTCCTGATCACAGAACCTTTATCGGTAAGTATCCTGATGGAATAGAGACCCGGCGCCCAGCCAGATACCGGCAAGCTATGTTGCTCCCTGTTGTCTGCAATACGATCGTAGATAATGCCACCCAGCAGATTGAATACCGTAACGTGCTTCAGCTGCACATCCGGCGCTTCGCTGCTGATCCGAAGCAGATCATGAGCGGGGTTAGGATATAGCTTTACCGCCGCAGCCTGGTAGTCCGGCAGGGCGATACCGGTCCCGCCGGTTATGGTAACCGCTACGCTTTTGGTATCGGCATCACATTTATTGCTCACCTTAAGCGTTGCCGTATAGTTTCCTTTTGCCGCATAGACGTGCTCGGGGCTCACCGCCGTGCTGATGGCTGTACCATCGCCGAAATTCCATTCGTAGCTTTCAACATGAACGGGGTTCTGAGCCGTAAAGCGCACCTTACCGGCCTGCTCCTGGAAGAGGGTAATATAGCTGAGCCCATCGACGCGTGGCGCGCCCAATACGGAAACCTGTATGTCTTCGGTTTGAGCGCAACCCTCCGGTGTGGTTGTGGTCACGGAATAGGTCCCTGCTGTACCGGCCTGGATCGTTTGGGTTGTGGCGCCTGTGCTCCAGAAGTATTCGGCGCCGGGATTACCGGCATCCAGCACTATTTGGTCCCCGCTGCAGATACTGGTATCATTGCCCAGGTGTAGCGCGGGCATATCGTATACATAAGCCATTACCGCTTCTCTCGGGTCGCTTTCGCAGGTACCGAAGCTGGCGGTAATGTAATAGGTTGTGCTGGCCGTTAAAGACGGGGTGGTAAAAGAATTGCCCGTTGCCACGGCGGTACCGCCGGCAGCAGCGGTATACCACTTAATAGTGGCGCCGGCAACGGCTGCCGCCGTGAGCACAACGGTCCCCTGACCACAACGGTCTCCATCCGATAGCGAGGTAATGTCCGAAGGGCTGCAATTTGCCGTAGTAAAGCTGCTGACCACAGACCAGGCGCTGGTATCGCCGGGAGCGCATATGGCCCGCACATAGTAATCGTATGCCGTTGCGGGGCTCAGCGGTGGATTCAGGGTATAAGGTTTTACGGTCGTATATACCGAAGTGCCGCCGGTGCTCACATTGAAGCCGGTGGAACCATATTTGATCTGCCATTGAGCAGGCGTGCCGGCCTGGCCCCAATCCAGCGTTGCGGAGGTGGATGTTATGGCAGTAGCGCCGGGCGATGCCGGAGCCATACAAATGGCGGGGGTTACAGAGATGGCAAGGCCATAGTCTTCAAACTCGCCATAAGTCACCGTAGTACAGGCATCGGCCGGCGGCGGGATGGGAGATGTGGCGGCAGAATTAGAACCAACCCGCATCCTGGTCGTACCGGTAACCGCAGTTGCCGGTACCGTGATCGTTCCTGTATAGCCGCCAAAACTCGTAACCAAAGGGTTATAGGCCAGCTCCCCTGCATCCGAGAAGTCGTTGTCCTGGTTCCAGTCTACCCATATTCGGCCGGTGCATGGTTCCGTCAAAGCTGACCGAAAAATTAAAGGTGCCTCCCGGTGTGGCAGTAACAATTTGGGCAGCAGAGAAATTGCCATACCCAGCGGGCGATGCGCCGGAATTAAGGTTGGAAATATTGGTAATCCCAGCAGTAGTCGAAAAGTTTTTGATATAACGCGTCGTATTCTGAGCGCCGGGAATGCAATACTGGGCATAGCCCGCATTTTGAATACCCAATCCGGCGCAAAGCAGAAGTGCCAGGCGGAATCTAAAGATATTCTTTGTCAAATGAAAATTCATAATTTAGTCTGTTTTTAAATTTAAAATGCAATCATAAAGCAGATTTAAATCTAAAGATATTGGCTTTTATTGCAAAAAGCATAAAACATGCTTTAAAAACACATAAAATACCTTATTTCCGCTCAAAAATCCCGTCCTTTGATCATCCGACGAAAATTGTACGGCAAACTTGGCATAGGCATCCTATAGGGAAGCAGAAACGTTGCCCAAAGACCTACTTAACTATTCAAGGAGGCACAGGGATAGCCTTATGGCAATAAATAGAAAATATTAAGGTCCAAAGACGGCGCTTTACTACTTTTGCCAGAATTTCATTCATTCCTCTATTCTTAATATCCTTATTGCTGCATGGCAACCATTGGCAACAAAATCCTCGAGCTGGAAAGCCTGGAACAAATCGTACTGCAGAAAGAGCAGATAGACCTTGACGAACAGGCCCTAAAAGCCGTCACAGATTGCTTTACCTTTCTCACAGATTTTTCGAAAGACAAGCTGATCTACGGCATCAACACGGGTTTTGGCCCCATGGCGCAGTACCGTATCGAAGATGAAGCCCGCATACAGCTGCAGCTCAACCTCATCAGGAGCCATAGCAGTGGTATGGGGCAGTTGTTAAGCCCCTTGCAGGCAAGAGCCACACTGCTGGCACGCCTCAATACCATGATGCGGGCTTATTCCGGCATACACCCCCATGTAGTACAGCTGATGGCCGACCTTATCAATCATGAAGCTTATCCTTGTATTTACCAGCATGGCGGCGTAGGCGCCAGCGGCGACCTGGTACAGCTCGCACACCTGGCCCTGGGCCTTATCGGCGAAGGCAATTTCCAGTTCAGGGGATCAATTGTAAAGGCACAGGTAGTATATGAAACGTTGCAGCTACAACCGCTGAAGGTTCATATCAGGGAAGGTCTGGCCATGCTCAACGGCACTTCTTCTATGACGGGGATCGGAGCCATCAACGTGGTGCATGCCCGCAAGCTGCTGACCGGGCAGATCCTGTTTTCCCTCATGGTAAACGAGATCATGGAGGCTTATGACGATCATTTTTCGGAGGAGCTCAATGCCGTAAAGCTGCACAAGGGCCAGCAGACCGTAGCTGCCGCTATGCGTGTGATCTCTCATAAGAGCAAATTGATGCGCAAGCGCCACGAACATTTATATGAAAAAAAGGTGACCGAGAGTGTGCTGGAAGATAAGGTACAGGAATATTATTCCCTGCGCTGTGTGCCGCAGATATTGGGTCCCGTATATGACACGATCGAGTATACCGCTCAGATCATTACGCAGGAACTGAACTCTGTGAACGATAATCCTGTTATTGACTATAAGAACGCCAATATTTTTCACGGAGGCAATTTCCACGGCGATTATGTAGCCCTGGAAATGGATAAGCTCAAGATCGCTGTAACCAAGCTGGCAATGCTGGCCGACCGGCAGCTTAACTTCCTTCTGAATCCCGCGCTGAATAAGAAGCTGCCGGCTTTCATCAACGCGGGCGTGCTGGGATTGAACTTTGGCGTTCAGGGTATGCAATATCCTGCTGTATCCAATGTCGCCGAGAACCAGACCCTGAGCAACCCGGCTTATATACACAGTATCCCCAACAACAACGACAACCAGGATATTGTGAGCATGGGTACCAATGCTGCTTTGCTTTGCGCCCGGGTTATCGAAAACACTTTCGAGGTGCTGGCGGTACACGCGCTGGCGATCATTCAGGCCATTAGCTACAGGGATATCGTCGGCCGTCTGTCGCCGGCCACCCGCTGGATGTATGACGAGCTCAGCATCCTGGCGCCGGCTTTTGTGGAAGACACACCTTCTTACGAACGCCTGCAGGCGATCAAGCAATGGCTGATGGAAACGGAAGTGGGTGAAAAGATGAAGAAGCTGCTCGGTTTCGAATGATAGTAATAACTGACGATCCCGATATAGGAAACATTAGTCAAATTCGTCTCGATAACGGCTGCTGAGCCCGTCGAAGCACCATTTGCAGCTGTCCTTTCGACATACTCAAGGACCGGGGATTGTTTTGTTTCCTATATCGACATAGTCACTTATAATGATCGGCATTGGCTTTTTCAAAAAACCTTACCATAATACGCGATAATTCAATAAGGTTTTTTTACACAAACCAGCTCATGAGAAAGATACCAACCCTGCTTTCACTGGCCCTCATCCTGCTGCTCTCCGCCTGTGGGAACAACAAAAAGGAAGACAAACAGGAAACGGCCACCACTGCTGTGGCCACCTACGATTCTGTGCTGGCCCCCAATTTTTACAAGCGGCTCGAGGGTACCATTGCCGGTCAGCCGGTGGTGATGCACCTGCAGTGTGCCGGCGGTGTGCTGCAGGGCGTCTATTATTATCTTAAACACGGCACCTGGCTTATGGTGAATGGCAACCTCGACGGGCAGCGGCCCAACAATCTGCGGCTTAACGAGGTCAGCTTTAGCGAAGGTGAGACCACAGCCATTATAGATTGCCAGTACGGGCAGGGCACATTAAAAGGCAGCTGGAGAAGCCCCGGCGGCGATAAGAACTATCTTGTGGAGCTGAAAGAGACCTACCCCGATGGCGCCTACACGTTCACAGCAATGAGCCTCTCCGATTCGCTGGCAGCCTTTACACCCGTTGACAGCTCGCCCGTAGCCCGTATCAGCAATACTTTCGTGATTCCCCTGAAGAATGATGCGGACGGCAAGTGGCTCGAAGCAAGTATCAAAAAAGCCTTGCATGTCGACTCTTCACTACTTAAGCTGGATATCGCGGAGGCCATGCGCAATATGAATAGCCGGTATCTTAAATCTTACCACGACGAGGTCAAAGGAATGAACCGCGAGGATATTTCGGCGATGATGAATTATGAAGACATGCAGTATGTTTCGGTATGCTACAATGAGAACGGCTTTGTAATCCTGAATTCGGACGGCTACTCCTATAGCGGTGGCGCGCATGGCAACGGCGGCAGCAGCTTCTACTGCTTCGACGTCCGCAACAGGAGGGAGCTTGCGCTGAAAGATGTGATTACGGCCGATTCGGCAAAGCTGCAGCCCATTGTAGAACGGGCTTTCCGTAAGCAGCAGGGACTCAGGCCCGGCGATTCGCTCAATACGATCCTTTTTGAGAATCACCTGGCCACGACCACCAATTTTTATTTTACCAATAAAGGCCTTGGCTTTTATTACTTCCCATATGAAGTGGCGGCTTATGCCGTAGGCCCCATCCATGTATTTGTCGACTTTACCGAGCTCAAAGCTTATCTAAAACCTGATTTCGCTGCACGGTTGGGCATACGCTAGCCTATTTTTCCAATATCCTCACCTCTACGCGACGGTTGACCTGGCCCTCAGCCGAGGTACGTTCCTGGTCTTTTATCGGACGGGTACGCCCAAAGCCCTGGTAAGATAGCCGCGTGCTGTCGATGCCCCGGTCGACCAGATGCCTGTAGATCGCATAGGCCCGCTGCACCGACAATTGCCAGGTGGGCGTATCTTCGAAGTAACCATCGGGATATACGCAGCAGCAAACATGCCCTTCCAGGCGGACCTTCAGCCGCGGATTATCGGAAAGTACCTGGTACAGATGTTCTACCTCGGCATAAGAGCGGGGCAGCACATCGGGCCGGCCCGGGTAAAAGCCGATATGCTGTAAACGGATGACATCGTTGACGTTTACCCGGCTCAGGTCTATCGCTGAAAACTTTGGTGTTGCCTCCGCTTCTGCTGGTATGACGATGCCCTGCTTCTCTTTTATTTTGCCTGCCAGGGGCATTGCCCTTGGTGGGTCTGACGCTCCTGCAACCGGCTTAATTCTGCGTACAAAAATATCGGATCTGCGATGGTCAGGGTTGCCTTCCCTTCCGCCGCTACCGGGGAGTTGTCCCAGGCCGGTACATTCCCCTATCTGCTCCTTCGGAACGCCTTTTTCCAGCAGGTATGCCTTGATGCGACCGGCCCTTTCTACGGAAAGATGCTGATTGGCCCGCTCACTCCCCAGGTAGTCGGCATAGCTGTAGATCAGCAACAAGCGGCCATTGTGATGACCGGCCAAAGAGTCCAGCAACAGCCGGCTCGCAGCATCGGGCGCCTGGGCGCCTATGGCATAATGGATATGAAGGGTATCGAAGTACTGGGCATAAGCTCTTTGCCAGGTTACCGGCAACAAGCACAACAGCAGCAGGAAAATCCGTTGCATAACATGGAGATTGGCTACTGCAAATTACTAAAAATAGTCATGGGGTTTCCATGCAAAAAGCCGCTCCCCATAGGAAGCGGCCCAAAGCGGCAATAGCATTTTTACATTATATACTGATCAGGCAACCCGTTGTTAAACCGGATGGCAATTTGTGAATGCAGAAGGGTCGCAATTGTTGTTACCAGAGGCGCAGCCATGTCCGTTGGCGCAGGAGATCGCACTGGGTGCCAACCCGCAATCGTCTGGACGGCAGGTCAGCTGAACCGCGTTTGTCGGACAAACGATACTATAATTAGGATCTTTCCAGCAAAGGCAATTTTGCACCAGCGGTCCGCTGACCACAGTCTGGCCGTCACCGCCCATTATCGTACGTTGCCCAAGGTCGGTTACAACAGATTTGTTCAGCGATAGCTTGCGGTCTAAAACGAGCTTTTTCTTTTTCATAGATCTTTTTTGGATTTTTCTTTGTCTTTACCGCCATAAGAAAGAATTCAGCGTACAGCCTTTACCCGGGTGGCTTGCAACCCTCCGCTTTGTATTGCGCGCCAATACAGAACAAATTTCGGCTTGCTTGCTGAAATGTTTTTTCAGTGAGATAATACCGTACAAAAGAGCATGTAAACACAAGTATGCCCACGTCTGAAATCCATAAACGGAAGCCTGGCAATATCAATGAGGGCAAAGGCGCCGGTACATCCGCAGCGTATGGCTTCCACCTTTGAGCTTGGCCATGGCCTCTCCATCGATAAGGATATTGAATACGATGGAGACGTCGCGGGTATAGCAATAGCTTTGTCGTAACGTATCGTAAATAACGGGGAGGTTATAATCTTTCAGCCGCTCGATCTTATGATAAACACTCCTTTCGGAGCAACGAAGCTTGCGGGCCAGCTCAGCTGGGGTACCCGTACTCTTTTTCCGGATAAGATCGTGTAATCTCATCAGCTCAGCGTTCAGAAATGATGCTTTCATCAGATATCATTCTAGGGATGAACAAGAATCGTATCGATATAGTCAATGTATTGGTCCAGGGAAATACATTGCTGTACTTCTCTTTAAAGATCGGTCAATTGACTTTCCGGCTGCAGTTGAAGTTTATAAGAGGTAGCAAAAAGTTTATGAGTGGGAAGAAGTCATTTTAGCTCAAGATGGATATGTTGTGCGCTTACGGCCTCACCAAAGAACTGTGTGGCATGTTCTTCAAAATCGGTAACCGAATCGGTGGTAAAGAACGATCTGCTACCGCCTTGAGACAGGATGTTCGTCAGTTCCGGGTGCCTGCGAAGATAGTCAGCCAGGCTGCCGGCAACAATTGGCCCCTGGGCAATAAGCGCTATACCTTCCGGCAGGTATTTGCGTATGCGATCTTCCAGCAAAGGATAATGCGTGCAGGCCAGCAGCACGGTATCGATATCCGTAGCCTGTGCAAACAGCTGCTCCAGGTCTTTGCGGATATAATAGTCTACACCGTCGTTCTTATAGTCCCCGTTCTCGATAAAAGGAACCCATAGCGGACAGGCTTGTTGATAAACCCTGATGTCGGGGTAAAAATTGCTGATCTCGGTAACATAGGAACCCGAGCTTACGGTACCCTTGGTACCCAGCACACCCACGCTTCGGGTTTGGGTAAACCGGCCGATCTCCTCGGCCGAAGGCCTGATAACACCCAATACTCTTTTTCCGGGACCCATGGCCGGCAGGTCCTTCTGCTGGATTGTCCTCAACGCCTTTGCAGAGGCTGTATTGCAGGCCAGGATCACCAGCTTGCAGCCCTGGTCGAAGAACCATTGCACACACTCCAGCGTGTATTCATACACGGTTTCAAAAGAGCGGTTGCCATAAGGCGCTCTGGCGTTATCGCCCAGGTAAAGGTAATCGTACTGCGGCAGCTGATCGGCGATAGACCGGAACACCGTGAGACCGCCATATCCTGAATCAAAAATCCCTATCGGACACATGAAGAAATGGTAACAATTGAAATGAACAATAACGCACCGGCAGGGGTTGCCCTCCCCCGGCGCCCGGACCTGCCGCTAGCTCAGCAGATAGGCCACATCTTCACGGGTCAGCTTCTTCATAAAGGCATTGTCGTCGGCGATCAGCTCTTTTACCAGGCTCAGCTTTCGCTCCTGCAGCAACATGATCTTTTCTTCGATCGTATCCTTACAGATCAGCCTGTAAGCAAATATATTCTTGGTTTGTCCGATACGGTGCGTACGGTCGATGGCCTGCTGCTCAACAGCCGGGTTCCACCAGGGATCTACGATATACACATAGTCGGCTGCTGTGAGGTTGAGGCCGACACCACCCGCTTTCAGGGAAATGAGGAATACCCGGCATTCCTCGTCCTGTTGGAAACGCTGGATCGCCTTTTCCCGCTCGGTAGAGGAGGTACCGCCGTCGAAGTAAACATATGGGATGCTTTGCTTTTCCAGCTCCTCCTTGATAAGACCCAACATACCCAGGAACTGCGAAAAGACCAGTGCCTTGTGGTTGCCCGTATTTTCAGTCAGCTCGCGCACCAGTTCTTCTATTTTCACCGAGTGGTTCTCAAAGCGTTCATCCTCGTTAAGGATGGCCGGCGAGTCGCATATCTGCCGCAGCTTCATAAGGCCGGTAAGTATGCTGAGCTGTGAGCGTTCCATACCCTTCTCTTCAATTTCGCCCAGGATCTTACTGCGGAAGCTGTTGCGGTAGGCATCGTATATCTTACGCTGCTTCTGTCCCATTTCGCAGAAGAGCACCATCTCGGTCTTCTCAGGAAGATCGGGCGCTACCTGTTCCTTGGTACGGCGCAGCAGGAAGGGGTGGATCAGCTTGCGCAGGTGCGCCTTCGCTTCCTCTTCCTGCAGTTTATCGATAGGGGTGGCAAACTCGTTGCGGAAGAATTCCATAGAGCCCAGCATGCCCGGGTTAAGAAAATTCATCTGGGCAAAGAGATCGAAGGTATTATTCTGTACCGGCGTACCGCTCAGCGCCAGCCGGTTCTTACTTTGCAGCAGCAGTGAAGCCTTGGCCACCTGTGACATAGGGTTCTTGATTGCCTGCGACTCGTCTAGCACCACGTAGTCAAAGTTCATTTGCGACAGCATCTTGATATCGCTGCGCAAGGTACCATAAGTAGTGATGATAAGGTTGATGCCATCAAACTCTTCCGCCCTGCTGCGCCGCTGCGCACCATGGTGAATAAGATAGGTGATCTCCGGCGTAAACTTCCGGATCTCATTTTCCCAGTTATAGATCAGCGTGGTAGGACAGGCTACCAGATACTGGGCTTTCGGGTTCTGATTGAGGTAATGCTGCAGGAAGGTCAGCGTCTGCAATGTCTTACCCAAACCCATGTCGTCGGCCAGTATGCCGCCCCAGCCGATCTCGCTGAGGAAGCTCATCCATTGAAAGCCTGCCTGCTGGTAGGGTCGCAGGACAGCGGTCACATTATCGGGCACGGGGATCACGGCCTTCTTTTCAAAGTCGTAGTCCAGCAGCCGTTCTCTCTTTTCAGCGAGCTCTTCCAGCACTTCCGTTTCGCTGATCTGATCGCTGAGGCCTTCGATTGCTGAAAAATGGAATTTTTTCAACCGCAGTTTATTGCTGCCATTCACGGCGCCCAGCTTCACCATCAGCGCATATTTTTCCATCCAATCTTCCGAGAGCAGGCCTATGCTGCCATCGTTCAGCGTTACAAAATTCTGCTTCTTGCCCAGCGCTTTCTTTACTTCTGCAATGCTGACGCTTTCTTCTCCGAATTTCAGGTCGACATCGGCGTCAAACCAGTCAATGCCGCTGCTGATCTGCAGCTGTGTACGCGGCTTATTGGGATTGATCCGCAATTGCTTCAGGCTTTCGTAACCCACGATCTGGACATTGGCCTCGGCCAGCTTGTCCACAAAACTGAAGTACCAGTTGCCTTTCAATGCCTCGTTGGCGGGCAAAAGGAATGAATGCGCCTTACGGCTTTCCTGCATCAGGGGGTGCAGATGACGCAATAAGGTAAGAAAGGTCTGCTCCGCGGCTTCATTTCGTTCGTGCACCACAACCTTACCGTTCCTGGCGGTAACAGCCGGCGTATAATCGAGCCACTGCTTTTCCACACCTTCATAATCGAAAATGGGTTTGAACACCATCATCTTATCGGTTTCACGCAGGTAAAGCTTCAATGCCGGCTCCACTTCCGTAACATTCTCCTTCAGGCCTTCGTCAAATACGATCGCCGTATTGCCCGACAGGGGTAACAGGTCCTTTTCCAGGTATTCGGGCCAGTCGGCCGCCGTGACATGCATACGGCCACCATTGCTAAACTGCTCCATGATGGTAACCACATCGATATTGGCGGCGGCATGGAAGGTATTTCCTATACGGATCAAAGCGCTGTTGAGCACCGTAATATCATCGTAGTTATAGACTTCATCATCGATCTGCAGGCGAAGCACCAGCACCACATCCTCAGCCTCGGGTGTAACAAAGATCTCGGTCTGGAATACACGTGGCGAAAATGCGGCTTTCTCAAGATGAGCGGTAACAAAATATTTGCCCTCGGGCAGATAATAGACAAAGGGATAGCTGGAAAAGTGCTCCAGGAGCCTTTGATAACGGGGCAGGTAAAAATCCCATACCTGTCGCCGCAGCTCATCTTTAGGAACATCTTTAAGCTCTTTGGGCAGGCTGTCCCAAAACTCACCGAAGGGCGTATCGCGTTTAACCGATTTAAACAGCTCCTCTGCGCTTTGCTTGCGCAACGCAGTCACCAGCAGTTTATCCCGCTCCTGCAGACCGGCGGGAGAGATATATTGATTGGCCTCCAGCTTTTCTATGGTACCGCTAAAGCCTTCGTTGTTCTCATCCGGCTCCCCGGTCAGCAGGTCGAAACCGGTGTAAGGGAAGTATTCGCTTTTGCTGCCGCCAATCAATACGCCCATTCTTCTCTTCTGCGGCTGAACCTCCTCTGCCACCACGACCTCCTTCTCCTCTTTGTATTTCGACACGGGAGCAGCCGGCTGCATCGACAGCTTTTTGATTGAAGGGTCGAGCACCCTGAGGAAGGGTTTGCCGTCGTGATAGGAAAATTCAAACTTGCCTGAAATATCGTCCTGTAGACTATACCCGTACAGGTTCAATAGCTTGTCTTTTTGCGTATCCCAGTTGCGAAGGGTAGCGAAGTAATGTCCGCCATGCCGGTTAAGGATATCGAGAAAAACCGCTGCTTTATGCACGCACAAGGGATGTTCTTTCTCATCACAGCTGCAGGAAGTATCGAAATAACGTTCTTCATTCTGCCGGATAAGCACCGGGAAAAGGGTTCCCTCATGGTTGACCTCGGCCTTTACAGCGTCGTTCTTTGCTTCCAGGACCTTTATCCGTTTCGCGCTTACGATCGTTTCCGCCGTCTCAAAGAGTGCAGCAGAAGAGAACAGCTTGAGGAAGTGCGTGGTGATCTGCCGCATCCTGATGGTCGTATGCTTCTGATCGTATTGCAGCTTTACGTTCTCAAAATAACCGCTTTGCAACAGGTCGTTGAGCTGGAACAGGGCCGCAGCCTCATGCCGGCATACGCTGCCCATATTGTACGGGCACTGGCAACGAAGGGAAATATTTTTCGGCTGCAGGTAATTCTGTACGATCACCTTGTAGTAATTGCTGTACACATCGTTGCGCACCCGAAACACCACTTGCTCAATAAGAGTATCGTTCTCAAGCATTTGCACTCCTGAAGTATGGAAGATACGCTTCCCTCTCCGGATCACCTCGTCGGTGGCATTGTGGTACACATGTTTAATTAAATCTGGTAAGGACATTTGCTCGTCATGCCTCTGAAAAAGGCAAGCGGCAAAATTACCGAAAAAGCGGGAGAAAAGGAATGCCTGAGCGATAAAGATCGCAATATACCGGTATCAGGCTACCCTATCCCGTTGATTTTTAAAGCCGGAAAATCGCGGCGATGAAATAAATTTTAGCTTTGCCTTCCTATGAGAAACCAGGAGATCGCCGATATTTTTGACCTGCTGTCCAAGCTGATGGACATTCACGGAGAGAACAGCTTTAAGACCAAGACCTATAGCACCGCGGCTTACCGTATCGAAAAGCTGCCGGCGCCGCTTGAAAGCATGGAACCCGCCGCCATGAGCGCCGTGCAGGGTATAGGCGATGCTGTAGGTAAAAAAATACAGGAGATCCTGGCCACGGGCAAGTTGGCCCTGCTGGAAACCTACCTGGATAAAACACCGCCGGGCGTAGTGGAAATGCTGTCGATAAAAGGGATCGGTCCCAAGAAGATCGCCGTGTTGTGGAAAGAGCTGGGCGCCGAATCGATTGGCGAGTTGGAATATGCCTGTAATGAAAACCGCCTGATAACGTTAAAGGGCTTTGGCGCCAAAACCCAGGAGAGCATCCTGAAAAGCATCGCCTTTATGCGCAACCATATGGGCTTTTACCTCTGGGCCGAAGCCGAAGCATTTGCATTGCAGATCAGGGCACAGCTACAGCAGGACTACCCACAGCAACGGATTGAATTCACCGGCGAATACCGCAGGCAAATACCCGCCCTGGCCTCTGTGGCCTTTGTTACCGATCTCGACGAAACGCAGCTCCGAAAAGCTTTTGAGCATGACCCGGATACTACATTCGAAACCGAAGGGCAAACGCTCTTTGTATCTGTTCCCAATGCACCCGCACTGCATTTTTATCGAAGCACCGCCGCTGATTTTTATACTACTCTTTTCACAACCACTGCTGCGCCTGCATTTGCCGAAGCTTTCTCCGCTAATTATATCTTTCCCGCACACCCGGAAAACGAAGCCGATATCTTCAGTTATAACGCGCTGCAATACATAGAACCGGCATTGCGGGAAACGGCGGCCATACTGGAAACAGCGGGCGCACACCAACTACCACAGCTGATACAGCCGGGCGAGATCAAGGGTATTATCCATAGTCACTCTACCTGGAGCGACGGCGTACATACACTGGAGCAGATGGCAACCGCCGCCCGGGACAAGGGCTATGAATACCTGGTGATCAGCGATCACAGCCAGGCCGCATTTTATGCCAACGGGCTTACACCCGAACGGATAGTCTTGCAGCATGCCGAGATCGATACACTTAATGAAAAACTGGCGCCCTTCCGTATCTTCAAAAGTATAGAGGCCGATATACTGCACGACGGCTCCCTGGATTATACGCCCGAAGTGCTGGCTTCCTTCGACCTGGTGATCGCTTCGGTACACAGCAATCTGAAGATGAACGAGGAAAAGGCCATGCAACGGTTACTGGCCGCCATCGCCAATCCTTATACCACCATACTGGGCCATCCTACGGGCCGGCTGCTGCTGTCACGCGAGGGCTATCCCGTAGATCACCAACGCCTGATCGATGCCTGTGTGGCACATAATGTGGTGATTGAGATCAATGCACACCCCAGGCGGCTCGACCTCGATTGGAGCTGGATCCCTTACGCCCTGGAAAAGGGCGCTATACTTTCGATCGATCCCGATGCGCACTCCATGGAGGGCATGGACCTGGTGAAATACGGCGTGTATGCCGCCCAGAAAGGCGGCCTTACCGCTGCGCGCAACCTTAGCTCCATGTCCCAGGCCTCTTTTGAAGCTTTCCTCTCGCAGCAAAAGAAATACGCTTAAGCGGCTATCCACGCAATGTCTTCCCGCAGCAACGCCGATGACGTTGTCATCAGCGTTGCTGTTAACGATTCCTTCATCATGTTCCCCTGGCATCCTGCCGGTATTAAGGGAACGTGATGTTACCATTAATTTTCACTTTACATGGCCCAAAAGCCTTTCCTGTAAAGCTTTTCGCATCAAAAATAAAAATGTTCTTCGCGACGTAACCTCCGGGTAAGCACAACATAACCCAGGCGACATGCACGGATAACTTTATGCACTGACTTTTGCGGCGCTTTTAACCAATCCTTAAAAAAACCAGCAAAGTATGCGAACTTTTACCAAGCACATTTTGGGCGTTATCGCCATGTCCGTACTGAGCCTGTCGGCCCCGGCGCAAGCCATCCTCGCCGGCATCTCAGGCAAAGTGGCCGATCCCGCCGGAGAACCGCTGCCCGGCGCCGCCGTCAGCATCCGGAACGAATCCACAGGCTTTACCGCCAAAACCATTTCCAATGCCGATGGCGCTTTCCTCGTGAAAGAATTGCCTTTAGGCAGCCCTTATTCCGTAACCGTTGAAGCCATGGGCTTCGGCGCCCAGCGCCAAACTGATTTTTCCCTTAACCAGGGCGATCTGCTCAATGTAAGCTTTAAGCTGGAAAACAAATCGCAGGAGCTGCAGGACGTTGTGATCACCGTAGGCTCTCCCCGCAACAAGATCGAGAACATTGGCGCAGCCACCGAGATATCGGCGCGGGATATCGCCAAGCTACCCGTAAACGGCAGGAACTTCAACTCGCTTACCGATCTCTCTCCCCTGAGTACAGGCAGCAGCCTTGGCGGACAACTTCCTTCGGCTACCAACTTCACCATCGACGGTATGGCAGCCAGGGGAACCATCTCCGGCGGGCAACCCACCGGAGCTTATTCCATATCCATGGAGGCCGTGCGCGAATTCCAGGTGGTGACCAACCAATACGATGTTACCTATGGCAACGCCGGTGGCGGTACCATAAGCGCGGTGACCAAATCGGGAACCAATACCCTGTCGGGCAGCGCGTTTGTATATGGCCGCACCGACTGGCTTTCCAGCCCCTATGGTCTTAACGGCGAGAAGCGTAACCAGAAGTTCTCTACCTACCAGTATGGCTTCAGCCTCAGCGGACCGATCATTAAAGACAAGGCCCATTTCTTCCTGGTATGGGATCACCAGACCGATTCACGTCCATTGTATATTGCCAATATCCAGTCTTCTGCCGATGAGAAACGCTTCAATGTGACGCAGGGCACCCTGGATCAATTCCAGAATATCGCCCGCAGCAAATATGGCGTTTCCTCATCTCCCCAGTTCGGCCAGTTCGGCAAAAAGAAGAATACCCATGCGCTGTTTGGCCGCATCGACTGGCAGCTAAGCGAGAAGAGCCTGCTGACCGTGCGCGACAACTTTATCTATGATATGGACGACCAATCTGATGGCGACAATACGGCGATCAATATTTATGAAGTATACAGCAGCCGCAAAAGCATCAACAACAGCCTGATGGCCTCGCTGCGTACTGCTATCGACGGCCATTTCACCAATGAGCTGAAGATACAGCACTACTGGGAATACAATAAGCTCTATGCCAACTCCCAGCTGCCGGCCGACAATATTCCCCGGGCTATCGTTCAGAACATCACTTCCGTTGCCGAAGACCAGACCAACCTGACCACGGCTATCCAGCTGGGCGGTCAACGTTACGGCGGCGACTATTTCAACAATCATGTGGTCCAGCTGGCCGACAACCTGTTTTACAATACGGGCAAATTCCATTTCACTTTTGGCGGTGGTATTACCTTTACCAACCAGAACTCGATCTACGGCAGCGAGACCAACGGACGCTTCTACTTCACGGGGCTCGACAATTTCAATAACCTTACGCCTTACCGCTATGCCAGGGACATCTACTTGTCGGATGATAAGAATATACGCTTCAACATACTGGTGCCTAATCTATACGCCCAGGTGCAGACCAGCCTCTTCCCTGGCCTTGATGTTACTGCCGGCGTGCGTGTCGATTACACCCGCTACCTCGAAAGCGCCAACTACAATCCTATCGTAGACCAGACCCTGGGACTGAATACCGCCAACAAGCTGACAAGCCTGCAGGTACAGCCCCGCGTACAGGCTACATGGGACGTAAAACAAGATGGACGCGACATCGTTCGCCTGGGTGGCGGCATTATGGGATCGGCGCTGAATCCCTATTCCATGATCAATAATATGCTGTTTGACGGATCGCATATCGTTGGCGTCGACCTGACCGGTAATGCTGTACCCACGCCTAATTTCCCCGGTTACCGGCAGAACCCAGCCTCCGCTCCCGGCATGGACCTGCTGCAGAATCCCAATATCCCGAAGCTGGCTACCATCAATATGAACGGCAAGGACGCCAAGGTGCCCGTGGTATACAAAGCCAATCTTTCCTATTCCCACTTTTTCAACAAGGATTTCCGCATGAGCGTAAGCGGCTACCTGTCTATGACGCGTAACAACTATACTTATGTGGACCGGAATATGGTTGACCAACCTTACTTCCGCATCGCGGCCGAAGATAATCGCGGCGTTTATGTTCCTGCATCCACTATCAACACAACCAATGGCAATGCCGACTGGACCAAGAGCCGCAAGACCGATCAGGTAGGCCGTGTGCTGGAGCTGCAAAGCACGGGTAAGGTAAACCAGATGGCCTTCGTGATCGATGGCGACTACCGCTATTACAAGGACGGTGAGATCGCCTTTTCTTATACCTGGAACCAAACGAAAGACAATACTTCCTACAACGGTAACGTGGCCAATACCGCTACCCTGGTCCAATACGTAAAGGATGATCCCCGCGACCTGAGCCCTATGAACTATTCCGACAACCAGTTCCGTCATAAGGTGGTAGTATACGGCACAGCGCCTACTTTCTGGGGCATCAGCGCGGGCATACGCTTCTCGGGCATCAGCGGTACACGCTATTCCCTCTATGTGAACGGCAATATGAACGGCGACTTCGTAGCGACCAACGACCTGGCCTATGTATATGACCCCAACAGCGCCAGCACGCCCCAATACCTGAAAGACGGCATCAACGCGATCCTGAACAATCCCAACGTGGAGGAGAGCGCCAAGAACTATATCCGCAAATCCTTTGGTAAGATCGCGGAAAGGAACGGCGGTGAAAACCCTTTTTACGGCGTGCTGGACATTCGCCTGGCCAAGAAGGTCCCGGTATATCAGAAACATAACGTCGAAGTTTCGGTTGATCTGTTTAATGTGGCTAACTTCCTCAATAAATCATGGGGCGTATACCACAACGTAGCGACGACCAACCTGTATACGATTAAAGGCTTTGATCCGGCAACGAATACGTATAAATATGCCGTGAACACCAATGCCGGCGTATCGCCATTAAGCGGCAATCCTTACCAGGTACAGCTGGGCCTGCGTTACAGCTTCTGATCTTTATTTATCTAAAAAAAGAAACACGACCTATGAAAAGCAATCTTCTTAAAACCTGCATGGGCGTTGCCTGCCTGCTGACGGCAGCCCATACAATGCAGGCGCAGAGTGGTCCCGCCCGATATGTGGTGCTGGTGACCATCGACGGTTTCCGTCCCGAATTCTACCTGGACAGCAGCTATGGTATGTTCACCGTAAGGGATATGATGCGACGGGGCGTGGCGGCCAAAGGCGCTGACCCGGTATTTCCGTCCGTAACCTACCCCGATCATACCACACTAATTACCGGCGTAACGCCAGCCAAACACGGCATCTATTACAATACACCCTTTGAGCCGGAGGGGCAGACCGGCAAGTGGATGTGGGATTACAATCTCATTAAGACCGAGACCCTGTGGTCGGCCATGCACAAGGCTGGAAAGAAAACCGCCTGCGTACGTTGGCCCGTAACCTACAATGCGCCTATCGACTACCGTATTCCCGAATACTGGGATTATAAAAACTTTTCCGATGCCCGGCCCTTTACGGCAGCGGCCACCCAGCCGCTTTCCCTGTGGCAGGAAGTGCAGGACCATGCTACCGGACATCTGGATGCCGACGACATCGGTACCGACCACAATGAGCTGGTATCGGATGAGAATATGGCCCGCATCACTGGCTACCTGCTGCGGCAATACAAGCCCAACTTTACGGCAGTGCACCTGGCCTGCACCGATCACTACGAGCACCAGGAAGGCCGTGAGGCTTACATGGTAAGGGCTTCGGTAGCCGGCGCAGACCGTTGCGTCAAGACCATTATCGAATCGCTGAACCGCGCGGGTATCGCCGACAGTACCTTGCTCATCGTTACCGGCGATCATGGCTTTGAAAATATCTACCGCTCATTCAACCCCAATTACCTGCTGAAACAGGCCGGCTTGATCAAAGATGCGAAAGCCGGCGACTGGAAAGCACAATTTCACAGCTCGGGAGGCGGCGCTTTCCTGCAGCTCAAAGACCCCAACGATAAGGCTACTGTAGCCAAAGTAGCGCAATTGCTGGGTCAGCTGCCCGATTCGGCTAAACGTTATTTTGCAATCGTATCCAAAGAGAAGCTGGAACAGGTAGGCGCCGATCCCGGCGTCCCCCTGGCGCTTACCGGCCTCAACGGTACCTCCTTTGGTGCGGGTACCGACCGTCTTGTCGAAACCTTCGACAAGGTAAGGGGCACTCACGGTTATTTTCCCGATCACCAGCAGATCAAGACCGGTTTCGTAGCCTGCGGTCCTGGCCTGAAGCCCAGTACGGTGGTGCCCAATATGCGCTTGCTCGATGTAACGCCCCTTATCGTGAAGCTTACCGGTATTGCCTTTCCGCAAACCGACGGCAAGCTGATCGACGCCTTCCTCAAGTAAGTCGAGCCCATATAGTGTTGCTTATGGAGCTGTTCCTTCGGGGCAGCTCCTTTTTTTATTATAGAAAACTTTTCTTTTGCATTTATCAATAGGCCTATAGAGAAAATACAGGCTTGTTTTTCCTTGCGCAACCTGCTGTCATTTATTGCGGCAATAGATTTCTGCCTACCTTTGCGGGCTCATGAACCTGCAAACTTTGCTGGGATTTTATCAAAACGATATCCGCACAAAACAGATAGCGGCGGGGCTCTCGTTGCCCGATCCCAAAATGCGCCTCAACTTGCGCAATCTCAAAGGCTCATCCCTCAACTTTATTGCAACCGCCGTATGGCAGCAAAGCCAGGCCAACCATGTGTTTGTGCTGAATGACCGGGAAGAGGCCGCCTATTTTCACAATGATCTGGAGAGCCTTACCCAGGCCCTCGATATCTGTTATTTCCCCGACTCGTTTAAAAAAGCCGGCGATTACCGCAATCTTAACAGCAGTCACATTATGCTGCGCACAGAGGCCCTGGCACATCTTTCTTCCCGCGGAAAAGATGAACTCCGGAAAAAGGTGCTGGTCACCTATCCCGAGGCCCTGTTTGAAAAGGTAGTAAGGGCCAGCTCGCTTTCGTCCAATATGATCCATATCAAGACCAGCGAGCAGCTGAAAGTGGACGAGCTGATGAAACGTTTCGTGGACCTGGGCTTCAGGCGAGAAGACTTCGTATATGAACCCGGACAGTTTGCCATGCGTGGCGGTATACTCGATATTTATTCCTTCGGCAACGAACACCCCTACCGTATCGAGCTCTTCGGCAATGAGGTGGATAGCATCCGCATCTTCAACCCCGAGACCCAGCTTTCCGAGCGCAAGTTGCTGCAGGTATCCATATTACCCAATATCGAGACTAAATTCGATACTGAGGAAAAAATATCTCTCCTTGATTACCTTCCGGCCAATACCGTTTTCTGGTTCAAAGACCTCGCCTTTACCCTGGAAAAACTGGACAAGCTGGAAACAGAGCTTCCGGAAAAGCTACCTGCCGAAGGCGCTGCTGCCATCGAGCAGGAAGAACAGCTGATACGGCAGCTAACCCTGGCCGATTTTGAAGAGACTGAAACCTGGAAACGTAAGCTGCTTGACCGGCACCTGATCGAATGGACCGAAACGGAGCCGGACCAGGAAGGCGATAATGCTTCTTTAGTCTATTTCAGGACGGATAACCAGCCGGTGTTCAACCGTAATTTCGAGCTGCTGATCACTAACCTGAAGCGGCAAACCGAAGCCGGCTATACCGCCTACATCTTTGCCGAGAATGCAAAGCAGCTCGAGCGGCTCAGGACCATATTTGAGGATTCTGGCGCACAGATCAGTTTTGTACCTGTACCGGTATCGCTCAGCAAGGGCTTTATAGACCATGATCATAAGCTGCTGGCCTATACCGACCACCAGATATTCCAGCGTTATCATAAATACAGGGTCAAGCAAGCCTATAGCAAGGGCAAGGCTATTACCATAAAGGCATTGCGGGAACTGCAGCCCAGCGATTTCGTTACCCATATCGATCATGGCGTGGGTGTGTACAGCGGTCTGCAGAAGATAGAGGTGAATGGCAACCTCCAGGAAGCCGTACGTATCCTTTACCGCGACAACGATGTGCTGTATGTCAACATCAATTCGCTGCATAAGATCAGCAAGTATACCGGCAAAGAAGGTTCCGTACCCAGGGTAAATAAGCTGGGCAGCGATGCCTGGGAAAAGCTGAAGAACAAGACGAAAAAGCAGGTAAAGGATATTGCTGCGGATCTCATCAAGCTGTATGCCAAACGCAAGGCTTCCCCGGGCTTTGCGCATACACCCGACAGCTACCTGCAGACCGAGCTGGAGGCCTCGTTCTTTTACGAAGATACTCCCGACCAAAGCAAGGCCACGACTGATGTGAAAAGAGACATGGAGGCGGCCTCGCCTATGGACCGGCTGGTCTGCGGCGATGTGGGCTTTGGCAAAACGGAGATCGCCGTGCGTGCGGCCTTCAAGACCGTGGGCGACAGCAAACAGGCTGCGGTGCTGGTACCTACCACCATCCTGGCTTATCAACATTACCAGACCTTTAAGGACCGGCTAAAGGATTTCCCTGCCAACGTCGACTTTATCAACCGCTTTAAATCGGCCAAAGAAAAACGGGAGACGTTGAAGCGGCTTGAGGAAGGCAAGATCGATATCATTATTGGTACGCATGCCTTGCTGGGCAAAGAAGTAAAGTTCAAAGACCTGGGGCTGCTCATTATTGACGAAGAGCAAAAGTTCGGTGTAAGCGCCAAAGAGAAGCTGCGCGAACGTAAGGCCAGCGTAGACACGCTTACCCTTACAGCGACCCCGATACCGCGCACACTGCAGTTTTCGCTCATGAATGCCCGCGATCTCAGTATCATGAATACGCCACCACCTAATCGCCAGCCCGTACATACCGAGGTCATGGGCTTCGACGAGATAGCGATACGCGATGCGATCTATTATGAGACAGAGCGTGGCGGACAGGTATATTTCATCCACAACCGCGTACAAAGCCTGCCGGCAATGGCCGAAAAGCTGCGGGAGCTTTGTCCCGACCTTGAAATAGAGGTAGCCCACGGGCAGATGGAGGGCGCGAGGCTGGAAAAGGCGCTCCTGGATTTTATGGGCAACAAGTTTGACGTATTGTGCTGTACTAATATCGTGGAAAGCGGCGTCGACATTTCTAATGCCAACACGATCATCATTAACAACGCGCACCAGTTTGGTCTCAGCGACCTGCACCAATTGCGTGGTCGCGTAGGCCGCAGCAACAAGAAAGCATTCTGCTACCTGGTAACGCCTTCGCTGGTAACCTTGCCCGATGACAGCCGTAAGCGCCTGCAAACGCTGGAACAATTCAACGAGCTGGGCAGCGGCTTCCAGATCGCTATGCGGGACCTGGATATCCGTGGCGCGGGCAATATCCTGGGTGGCGAGCAAAGCGGCTTCATTGCCGAGATCGGTTTTGAAATGTACCAGAAGATCCTTGCGGAAGCCATTCATGAGCTGAAGAGCACGGACTTTAAAGAGGTTTTTGCCGAAGAGATGGAACGCAAGCACGATTATGTAACCGATTGCACCATCGATACCGACCTGGAGATACTGATCCCGGATACTTATATCGAAAACATCACCGAGCGGCTTTCGCTGTACACGCAACTCGACGATATAGAGGAAGCGCTGGAGCTGCAAATGTTTGAAGAGGAGCTCGTCGATCGCTTCGGTCCTGTGCCGCCACAGGTAAAGGACCTGTTCACCACTTTGCGCTGCCGTAAGATGGCCAAAGAGCTGGGTTTTGAAAAGCTCATCCTTAAAAACGAGCAGATGCGCCTTTATTTTATCAGCAATCCCGATTCACCTTATTTCGAAAGCGACACCTTCAACCGGATCATGCAATACATCCAAACAGAGGTAAACAATGCGCGGTTGAAGCAGGTGGGTAAGAACTTTATGCTCATCGTAGACCGCATCAGGACTATGAGCGATGTCGAGTGGTTCTTAAAGGGGATGCTTATAGAGTAGCTTGATAAATTTTCAGTGGTTTTGCTAAAAAACATCTAAAGTTGATAAACCGGACAGGAACACAACACATTGTGTTCCTGTTTCTTTATAGATAATAGCCAAATTTATCCGACGAAAACCTATAATAAATGCAATAAAATGCATAACTTTCGTTTGAACCAATCCACATATTTTTTTATGAGCCAGTTGAAACACTGCGGCTTTCTCGCTGTGTTCCTTGCGCTTTTGATCTTCGGCGGGCCCATGGCTTCGGCTAAGATCAAGATGATGCGGATCACTCCCGCCAAAGAAAAAATCCAGATCAACCATTACCGGATCACCGATGTCGTCGATGAGCGCCTGGACAAGTCCAACTATATAGGCTACCTGAGCACCGGCGCGCACAACTATTTTCTGAGAGCCGAGTTTCACCAAACGCTCCGGGAAGAGATTACCCGGTTCCTGGACGAAAGCACGGTACAGAAAGGATCGGCAGAAGCGGTCGTGCTGCATGTGTACGATTACCTGCTGTACGAAAAGTCGTCGTTTAAAGGAGCAGAGATCGCTTTGAATACACATTATGCCCTGTTCAATAAAGACGGGCATCGCCTGCTGGATTACGTCATTACCGATACCCGCAATACCGGTATGTTCATGTCGGTAAATGCTGGTGAGTTGCTGTGCCGCAACCTTACCAGCTACCTGTCGGAAATGGACCAGAAGATCGATCCCTTCCTGGCGATGTACAAAAGCAACCAACCCATTAAGGTGTCCTATATTTTTGTAAAGGAACCCGAGCAAAAGAACCTGCTTCCCTACAACCCGCAACACCCTTTGAACATTTATCATTTTGTGGCAAAGGCGCCGGAACAAGGCACAGAACCTTCGGCTGCGGAATGCGGCCTAATGATCAACTACCAGATCAGGCATTTCGAGGGTAAGGCCGAAGCCTTCATCGAATTGCTTCCTTATTTCGACCAGGCCCGCTCCTGGCTGCGTCCCGGACAGGATGTAAAAAAACGCCTGGCCTACGAGCAGACCTATTTCAAAATATCGGCCTTCATAACAAATGAATTAATCAAGGAATTACAAGAAAAAAGTTTTACCTTCAATACCCTGAAACCAGATATCGATGCGCTCCGCGAAAAGTACGTGAGCCGTATGAAAGCTTTACAGCAGGAATACATCAAGGAAACGGAGTATGGCGATAATGTAGCTTCGATGGAAAAATGGAGCCGCAAAGTGGCTTTCTACCCGGCGAGTACGCCGCAATAATTTGTCTTCTTCTTTTGTTTATACAGGGCTGCTTCTTCTTAAGCGGCCTTTTTTTATGCCCTCTTGCTATTGCTCCGCGCGCATTAACAGTCATACGAAATGCATATTTTTGCATGCTGCAGAAGGCATTAACCGCTGCCAGCCCGTCTGATTATTTCTTCTACTTGCTCTATACGGTGTCATTTGAAAAATAATTACTGACTATCCCGCCGGGCATAGGATCATAGCGCAACATTTTAATCATCACCCCCCCAAGATTCATTTTTTCATGGCCCCTGTTTGGGGCTGGCTTCCTATATGCGTGCGGTCACTAAATAATTTATAAAATAAACGAAATTTTTTGTCATACATTTTATATGTTTAATTAATTTTACAACCTACTAAACATACATTATTTATGGCAATACTATTCCGGGTTTGGGGGATAGCCCTTTTTCTGCTGCTGTGTAGCCGCACGCATGCGCTGATATCCGCCGACATTTTTACCAACTATACCGTAAGCGCCAACGATTTCGGTCCGGGCGCCCCTTCGACTCCGGTAAACGTTACGATTCATCCCAATTGTACTTTGAAGTTCAACAATGGCGCCATCGTTTACTTCCTGGGAAATATCAATATCATGGATCACGCCGCTCTGGTGATTGATGGCGCGACTGTACAAATGAATACGGGCGGGCGGATTATCGTAAATGGTTTTTCCGGACCACCCGGCAGCACCGGCGTTAACCAGGGCGGGCTTCTGGTCACGTCTAACAATGCTGTGTTAACGGTAATCCCCTGGATCAAAACAGATAAATTCTGGTCAGGTATAGAAACTATGAAAGGTTCCGGCGGAAGCCTATGGTACAATGAGGCATCTGTCAATATGCAAAATACAACACTCTCCTACGCAGATGTAGGCATCCGGAATTACAATAAGGACGGGCCCGTTAGCCTCACGCAGGGAGGCCAGATATACCTGCTGCGGGATACGATCAAAGACTGCCGGCAACATATGCTTCAGCTTTATAACGAGATTAACGGTGGCATACCCACCGATCCTTTTACCGGAAATAACGCGAACGTTATTATTTATATCCAGAATGTCGTATTCCGGCATGAGTCGGGGTTTAATCCTGTTCCTTTTCCACAAGACATGGTTTACCTCAACAATTGCAAGGGCATCCCCTTTTATGGCTGCACTTTTACGGGACGATTACCGGCCAATGGCCTGCCCAATACCGGCGCCATTGGGATCAACGCCATTAACTCCGGCTTCCTGGCAGAGATGTACTTTGCCAATCCGGGTATGCCGGGCTGCCGGTTTTATGGCTTGAAGACCGGCATCTCGGTGACCAATGCCCTGCAGGCCGACCGGGTGCCGCTGATCTACCGTTGCCTCTTCGACCAGTGCCAGTATTCTGTGAGCATGAGCGGCTGCCTTAATCCCTGGATCGTGTCTACTACTACTTTCGGCTCCTACAATGGTAGTCCTTCGGTGAGCAACAGTATCCCATTTGCGGCGCTGTCGCTCAACAATTGCACTGGTTACAAAGTGGAGGGCAATACCATCGGCTACGATATTCCTGCGGCCGCGCATAACTTTATGGGTGTGGTGATCCGCAATTCGGGTGTAGCCAACAACGAGTTGTACCGCAACCTTATCGGCTACCCTTCTGTTAGCCTGGGCGCACAGTCGCTGGGGACCAATAAATCCTTTGTAGGTGATAGAGGATTAAAAATCCTGTGTAACAACTTTAACAGCGCCTACGACAATAATATAAGCGTGATGACCGACCTGGTACCGAATGGTAATAACGGAATACATTCTAAACAATATGTACAGGGGATAAACTCGTCATTTGACCTATCGGCCGGCAACCGGTTCGTGGCCAATGGCACCAATCCCGCACGGAATTATTACCTGGAAGCAGGCACTTTCGATGTTAATCAATTTTTGTACAAGCGTAATGCATTTATACAATTAGAAGATCCAAGTTATCGAACGCCTTTTAATGTCGTAAATACTAACGGTAATACCTGTCCCATCCACAATACCGGGGCGCCGCAGCCCCCCTATCCCTTTTACCTGTATGTGGCTAGCCTGCAGCACATTGAAAAGCAGATCGGGGACCTTGAAGCCAAGGCAAATCCTGACTACAGCGATACCATACAGCTGGAGTACCTGTATGGACGACAATCGGAACTGGTGGACAGCGTCACCTCCTATTACCAGCAAAACGACCTGATCGACAGCATCATCCTGGCCTACCGGCAGGTCACCAGGGGCTACCACTATCAATTGCTGCTGGCTGCGGCCTATGCCACTGCCGATCGCTATGATGAAGCATTGTCTGCATTGGAGACCATAGGAAGCCATTACCAACTCAGCATAGAAGAACAGGAACAGCTCGATCGCCTAGTCGCGATGTATGAGATAAAACAATGGCTCTATCTGCATGCCGATGATTGGGCCGGGTTGTCTGCCGGTTCAAAGACGGCAGTGTACGATTACGCCGAGAGCGATCCTTTATATGCCGGCGCCACGGCACGAAGCCTGCTGGCGGCTTATGAAGACAAGATCTATGATCCGGAATTCCGTACACTACCGGAAGAATTGTTACCTATGCGAAAAGAGGTACCTTTATCTGCGGACCAGGAAAAAATATACCCCAACCCGGCCAAAGACCGGCTGTTTGTGGACTGGACTGGATCTAATGCGACTTTGATGCTGATCGATGTGAGGGGGACCATAATCCTTCAAACGCCCCTGAAGGGTTACCCGATCGACATAACGATCAGTTCCCTGCCGCCGGGTATTTACGCAGCACAGATCCTGGTTGAGGGCAAAATAGTTTACCAGCAAAAAGTAGTTAAACAATAATCCTATGCGCCGCAACCCGATCCTATGGACCCTCCTGCTATGCCTGTGCCTTTGTGCCGGCAGAGCAAAGGCACAGCCCGGCTTCGATAAGGTCTATAGCTTTAGTCCTTATCCAACTTATGACCTGTATAGTGCCATCCGTACGGTATTGCCCGATACCCAGCGTATTTTCCTTGCCGGTATCACAATTAAGGACACTATAGATCATGGTTCCTTCTCGGGCCTGAGCACTTTTCTGGCCGCTACCGATTATTCGGGGAATGTTCAATGGCAAAAAAGACTGGTCTTCGCGCCGCCTTATTACCAATCCAGCGAACCCGGCCTTTTTCATTTATTGGCCAAAGTAAAGCCAGGTAAATATGTATTGGGCACGCAGGGTTGGGATGTTACCACCGTATTGCCTTCTGCAATAGCCCGCCCTTACTTGTATTTTTTTAAAGCCAATGGGGATAGTTTGAAATTTGTATCGATACCGGCGGCTCATATCAAAAACGAACAGTTTTTGCACAGTATACTGGTCGACCAACAAAGCAATATTGTGGCCACCGGTGTATACTGGGACGAACCAGGGCCAGCCAGGGATACCATAGGTATCTGGCTGGCCAAATTTGACAGCAGTGGAACGTTTTTGTGGCGGAAGATCATTGTTAATCCAGAGGTAAATAAGGGAGCTGGCGCCTATAAAGTCATTGGCAGCAATGATGGCAAACACTATGTTTTAGGAGGTGTTGCCGGCGGAATGAATACTATAAACACTTATTTCTCGGTATGGAAAACCGATACGGCCGGTAATGTCATCTGGCAGAAAAATATACCCAAAGCCACACATGATACCAGTCTGGAGACTATGGGGGATCAGTATTTTGATATTATCCCCGCCAGCAATAGCAGTGGCTATTATTTTATGGCTGCCGATGTAAAGGCTACTGTCGTTACCTCCGGCCCCTCAGATTATCGCGCTATTTATTACTGCGGTAAGCTAGATGAAGAGGGTAAGGTCGTTTGGGCCAAGACCTACCAGCAGGATACTTTTCATACTGTACAATGTCTCGGCCTCGCCCAGCGGCCCAATGGCGATCTCTTGTTTATGGGACAGAGTTTCGGTTTTGGCTCGGCCCAGGCCAAGGCCAGCAACGGGCCTTCCCTGTTGTGTACGGATAGCCTGGGAAGGGTAAAGTGGTACAAGGTGACCAAGCGTTACGATTGTCCCTTTGACCCCGGACATACTTTCCTTTCTATGAAACTGGCTCCCAACGGCGGTATCGTAAGGGCCGGAGCTATTGCCCAACAAAGCCCTCAGCCAACATGTTTCGATACCTCGGGCAGCCTGGCCTGGCTGGTACTTACCGATAGCCTGGGCCGGCGCCATCCTAACGATACGGTTACTTTTCCCATAACGGCCGATTCCGTGATCTATCCCGCCGATACCACCACCGCGATACGCGTGCCCGATGAGGATAAGCCCGCTATAAGGCTCTATCCCAACCCTACCTCGGGAACCGTATACCTGGAGCTAACAAACCTGCCGGCAAGCCCTGGCCTGATTACGGTGCAGCTTTTCGATTATATGGGAAGGCGATTGCTGCAACAGAAGCCAGGCACAACGCGGGCAATCATAGACCTTGGTCCCTATCCTCCGGGGCTGTACCTGCTGCGGCTGCGTTATAAAGACAGGGATGCAGGCATACAGAAGGTGATGAAACAATAGTGACTATCCCGATATAGGAAACATTGGGTCTATTGATCTCTGTCACGCCTGTTGAACCTGTCAAAGCACCATCTTTGTCCTTTCGACAGGCTCAGGGCTAGGCTTTGTTTCCTATATCCGGATAACCGGATAAACAATAAGGCAAAGACATAGATAAACGGGCTGTTCGCACAATACGAATAGCCCGTTTCCTTATCTCATCTATACAGTCCCAGGAAGATCCGGCAATCGCGATAGTAATGCTGCAAAGGATCATCTAGGCCAGCTGCACCAGGGCCGCTTCGATGCGCTGCTGTGTAGCGGCGCTACCGATCATCGCGACGATGTCGAACACGCCGGGTCCGAATTTGCCGCCGACGAGCATAATACGCAAGGGTAGCATCAGGTCGCCTTTCTTAATGCCCTTGGCTGTGGCCAGTTCGGTGAAAGAAGCTTCCAGGGCTTCATGATCTGGTGCGATACTATCCAGCGAAGCCGCCCAGGTACGGAAGAATTCCGTTTTTCCAGGGCTCCATTTTCCTTTTACTGCTTCCAGATCGGGCTGCGCCGGCGCTTCAAAAAAGAAGCGGCCCTGCGTTACAAAATCGGGCAACAGGTGACATCGTTCCTTGATCAGGCCGATCACGCGGGTCAGGTATTCCGGTTCAGCCGTAATATTTTCCTTTTCAAAGAAAGGTGCAACCAAAGTAGCCAGGCGCGCATTATCGGTGCGCTGTATATGTTGCTGGTTAAACCATTTCGCCTTTTCATAATCGAACTTGGCCCCACCTTTATGTACTCTTTCCATCGAGAACAGCTCGCATAGTTCTTCCAGGCTGAAGACCTCCTGCTCTATGCCGGGATTCCAGCCCAGCATGGCCAGTAGATTGACGAAGGCTTCGGGCAGAAAGCCTCTTTCGCGGAAACCGGTCGTTACTTCCCCGGTCTTCGGATCGGTCCAATCCATTGCAAATACCGGGAAGCCGAGGCGGTCGCCATCACGCTTGCTCAGCTTACCGTTGCCATCGGGTTTCAGGATCAGCGGCAGGTGTGCCCATTGCGGCATGTGCGCTTTCCAGCCCAGGTATTGCCAGAGCAGGATATGAACGGGTGCGCTGGGCAGCCATTCTTCACCGCGGAAGGCGTGCGTGATCTTCATCAGGTAATCGTCGACCACTACCGCGAGGTGGTAAGTAGGCATGCCGTCGGCCTTCAGCAATACTTTATCGTCTACCACATTGGTCTCATGATGGATATCGCCGCGGATCATATCGTGGAAATGGATGGTCTCGTTTTCCGGTACTTTGATCCTGATCACATAGGGCGTTCCTTCCAGGATCAGGCGCCGCGTTTCTTCCTCGCCAAGGGTAAGGGAGTTCCGCATCATTCCCCTCGTACGGTGATCGTACTGTGGAGCAGGATTCTCGGGGGTCCTCAGGTCATTGCGCATTTGCTCCAGCTCTGCAGGCGTGTCGAAGGCATAATAAGCATGGCCGCTTTCCAGCAGCTGCTCGGCATAATCGCGATAGATCGCCTTACGTTCGCTTTGCCGGTAAGGCGCATAGGGTCCTTCTTTCCGTACACTTTCGTCGGGCGACAAGCCGCACCAGTCAAGACAATCGAAGATATATTCTTCGGCGCCGGGTACAAAGCGGCCCTGGTCGGTATCTTCTATACGCAGCACAAAAGTGCCGTTGTATTTACGGGCAAACAGGTAATTGAACAGTACCGTACGAACACCCCCCAGGTGCAGGCCACCGGTAGGGCTGGGCGCAAAGCGCACGCGAACATGATTTGCATTCATGCCGCGAAAATAGGGAGAAATGCTGAATGCCCGGAGATTTCCCCGTGCAATAATACTGCCGTCGCCTGGATCATATTCAGGGCTGCAGCACCGCTTCGGTGACGTGCAGTGTGCCGTTGCTGCTCCTTACATCGGCAATGCTGATACGGGCATGATTGATCCACCAATCCCCTCCCCTGCGGTACAGGCTCACGGGTATTCCCGACAGGGTATGCAGCTGGCTGCTGCGTAGCTGACCGATCGTAAAGCTGCCTGCAATAAGATGGTCCCGGACGAGCTGCACCAATTCGGCCTTATGCGTGGGCAACAGAAGACTGTCGACCGCGCCTGCAGGTATTTCGTTGAAAGCCTCATTGGTCGGTGCAAAAAGGGTATATGGGCCTGCTCTTTTTAAGCTACTGATAAGACCGGAGGCGCGCAGCAGTATTGTAAATGTGGTATGGTCTTTTGACCGCGACACATTGTCGGCCAGGTTCCGGCCCGGCGTCATGATCGCTTCGCCTACTTCCACACCTGTTTCTATGGGCTCCTGGATGGCGGTCTCTGTAGACGTGATCATCATGATCGCTGTAGAATCCTGACGCTTTTGTTTTGAGCTGGCCGAGGCATTGCATGCGATTATGCCTATGCAGGCCAAAGCGACCAGCAAGCGTAGCAGAATCCGTTCGTTCATTCCGAGTAATTGTGAGTAGTATCAAGCGGCTACATACGTGCCGTACCGATAAAACAGCTACCCTGGTTGAATAGTTTTGGGCCAAGCGTTAATATTATTCCAATGAGTATAAATACCTGCTTGCTTTACAGGCAACAGGGCATAAATATTCTTCAGAACTATTGTGGTGCAAACAGGAACCGTAATGTGATACCGGCCCTCGTAGTCGTGATAGGATAAGAGGTAGACATAACCGGTATGCTCTGTCGCCTGTCGTAGAACAGCCGTAGCTGCAGGTTATCATTGACAATATAATCGATCGTTGGCGAGATCGTGATCACCTTTTGACCGTGTGTGGGAATATTGGTATTCTGCGCCAGATAGCTATTGGTCGTAATATCGTCACGATAGCCCACCGACATATTGATATTGATATCATTTTTCAACCGCCGGGTTCCAAATACGGTGAAGGGTAAATTCAGGCCCTTGATCCTGGCCCCACCGCCTACCACAATCTCGGTCGATTTGGTCTCGCTTACCTGGTAGTCGACCAGGCTAAGGCTAAGCATTCGGGATTTGTTGAACTTAAGGGTTACGTTGACACCGTTTTTGAATGCTGCATCTAT
This sequence comes from Taibaiella koreensis, assembly GCF_003545715.1. Classification (GTDB taxonomy): domain Bacteria; phylum Bacteroidota; class Bacteroidia; order Chitinophagales; family Chitinophagaceae; genus Taibaiella; species Taibaiella koreensis. The sequence continues at coordinate 79,112 of NZ_QVNU01000003.1, read as the reverse complement.
ACCCAGGAAGGGTCCCAGGTTTTCGCTGATGGTGATATTGGGCACCTGGAAGAACGGTACATAGCTATGTGAGTTGGAGTCGATAAACGAGGGAAAGCCTTGAGCCAGGATATCGTTGAAATAGAAGGAGCTCATGAAGCTGTTCATCGACAAGTTGCCGGTGTACGTATGACTCAAATTGAAGTTGGTAAAATATTCAGCAAAGAACGGCAGCTTGGTGAGGCCGTTATACACCAATTTCCAGTTGGGCATCGGGAAGTAGTTCTTGAACGGATTGGCCCTTATACTGGGGTTATCGCTTTCGACCAGGGGTATGGTATTGGCATCGCGGCCCGTATAGGCTGCCAGGAAGGCCGGGATCAGCACATCCTGCGAGTAACGTGTATAGCCTTTGGTATAGTTGGGGTCTTGCGGATCAAGCTGCCCGGCTGTATAGGGATTAATGGCGCCCAGCCTGCGGGAGATGATCTCACGGTTGTTCATGAAATCCTGGTAGGGTTGCGACAGCGTATTGGCGCCTGAGGCCGAGAACATGGTCTTGATCGCGATAAAGCTAATGTTGAAGGTACCTGTGCTATATGGACTGTAATGCTGATACTGATCTACGGGGCCATATGCCGGATCTGTATTGTATTTGAACGTTTCCGAATAGTTCTTGCTGAACTGCTTGGTCCAGGTAAGGTCGATACGCAGGTCAGGGAAAGGCTCGAAGGTAGCCTGCAGGCTATAGTTCTGGGTATAGGTCTGCTGTAGCTGCCCATTAAAGAAGGAATCCTGCGAGATGCGGTTCATCGCCGCCTGCCGGTCAAACCAGGCCCGGTCAGGCTGCGCGCCGAAGGCGAAGTCGTACCAACCGCTCGAACGGCTATTGACACCCAGGAATTGGCTACTGTCCATAAAGCCGGGCAATATGGTACCGGAATTTTCGGAATAGTTGACGGTTACCCGTTTCAGCATGGTTACTAGGCGGCCGCTCACGCGTACTGCTTCTGGTATTTCGGGCAGGATGTTCCGCCTTTTGGCGCGCCAGGCGGCCAGCTCCTTGCGGAAACGCTTCCGTTCCGCCTTTTTCAAGGCATGATAGGTCGAATCCAGCTGGTGTTTACTCATGGTATCGGCGCCGGGGATTCTGTTCTTCTCTATTTTCTTCTTTTGCGGACGTGGGGGCAGCTGCTGCTGTGGCTTCTTCTTCGGCTCTTCCTTCTGCTTCAAATTGTTCATCTGCGCGTTGGCGCCGCCATCACCGGTCTTAAGGCCGCCTATGGTTGACTGCAGTGCCGGATTTTTGCTGTTCACTCTATCGATCTTATCGACGGGCTTAGGCGTATTGATCGCCTTCAGCCAGCGCGATTTGTTGTATAGCTGGCTAAAGGTAAGCTCGCCATTAATCTGCTTTTGCTGGGTATTGGCAATAATGTTACCCTGCTCATAAGCTAACCGGGATGCCGCCGTCCAATTGTAGGTGGAGGCATAAGAAGCCGTTGCCCGCGTCCAATCGAGGAACGGAAACTTCTGCGTGGGCAAAGTATAAGTAACGTTCAGTGTCTGCGAGAAATAGGTATTGCGCCCGAATTTCGAAATAGCGCTCCATAGCGAGTCCCGCTTTTGCTTTGTGTCTATATGGCCGTAAGGCTCATCGATACGGGACTGATTATTGGCTGTATAGTTGAACGAGAGCGAACGGGTGAGCTCCCAGCGCAGGTTATAGGTCCGGTCCCAGGTGAAATTCTTATAGAAGGTCGATGGGATCTTGTAAGGGCCGTCGTCGATGTTGCGCACCTGCGTTTCTCCTACCAGCCGGTGCATATCGGTACGGAAAGAGAAATTGCTGGGCAGCAGGTTAAAGTTAAAGTCTTTAATCGGTAGCAACCATTTGGATTTGGACTTGATCATCCTTTTGAAAGGCTCGATAAAATTTGACTTGATGGTATAGTTATATCCCAGTCCCAGCCTTTGTTCTACCAGCTCATCTTTTTCCAGCAGGGGGCTGCGTTTAAAGCTACGGTTATAGGAGTAGCTGGCATCAAAGTTCTTGAGACTCCAGGGCATGGGCGTTTTGCCCTGCTTGTCGGGGTTGCCCAGGTAGCGGATATTGGCCAGGTTGAAACTGGTTACCGAGGTAAAGTCCTGGGCTGCCTTCCGTATTGAATCGCGTATACGGGCATTACTTGCTGCATCCAGCTTGTCGCCCAACAGCACATCCTTATCGTAGGGATCATATTTGGGATTGCTGATCGTTTGGGTATATCCGGCAAAGACAGGCAGCTGCAGGCCAAAAGACCGGGGCAGCAGCTTGCCTATATTCAGGTTGGTCGAGGCGTCGTAGGCGTAAAAATTATCGCGGGACCGCTGATCCACTTTCTGATCTATATTGCCCCAGCCGATCGTATGCATGCTTCCGCCCAGGTGCACATTACCCAGGTCGGCCAGCTGGATATTGGCCTGGCCCGAGGCCGCATAACCCGCCTGCTCATTAGGATCGACCATGCGGAATTCGTCAAACCACACTTCGGCGCATTTCCGCTGGCCATCGTCCAGCGGTGTCTGCAGGGTCTTTTTAGGATTGGCCACCCCCAGCATGATATTTTTCACCTCACCGAAGTTGGGATTGCCCACAACGATCATTGTATTGCCCAGGTCGTCGACAGCGCGGTAGGGCTGGAAAGAGGGCTGGTTCAGACTGTTCCGCTGGGTCTTCAGATCGGTGAGCTTGCTCATGAGCAGCTCGAGCTTGTTGCCAGCCGGCCATATCTGGTCCGCGTTTTTACTTACGGAAGTTGGTGTAATCTTGAGCGGTATCTGGTACTCGTAATAGTTATTGATGAAGTCGCTGCCGATGCGAACGAACGCAACAAGGTCGCCATTGTTCACGATTGCCTGGTTGGGCACCGATTCGGCATGGATAAACATACGCAGCGTTTTGTATTGCCGCATATCCATTCTTTGCTCTTTAAACACAGCACGGGCGTCGCCATCCTTGAGCCCGCACACCTGCAGCGAAAGGGACTGTTCGTCCTGCTGAATGTTTTGGCCGCCGCCGAGACCCGAAGGGGTTACCTGCCGCTCTACTCCCGGTGGGATCACATAGGCGATAGGCTTACGATCGGAGTTTTGTTCCACGCTTACCGAGGTAAGGGCAAAGCTGGTGGTCTGCAGGTCCTCCTGCGGTATATTTTCACCGGGCGAGGTGAGCGAGAACAGGTAGCGCCGCCACTGGTTACGGTCGAGCTGCAGCTGCGCAAAACGGAGATAGGTGGTATCTCTGAAGTCGGACAGGAACATACGCATAAAGCGTATGGAGCGGAAATCGCTGATCCCGCCTACAGCCTGCTGGTATTCCCGGATGGGAATCTTGAACTGGTACCAGGTTTCCCGCTGTACACGTCCGTTGGGCAGCTTGATGTCGGACTCCTTGCGGTCGACGATAAAATTGCGCCCGATCTGCATTACCGGATCATTACTATTCTGCAGGCGTACACGGTATTGGTAATACGCCTCGGTTTCGTTCAGCGAATTGTCCCGGTTGATATCTTCCGATTCGGGAATGGCCGAGCCGGAGGTCGTAAAGTTGGAATTCAGGTCGTTTATAGGCGAGTTGCCATCAGGACCGTTGAAGTCGATATAACGCAGCAGCGCCTCACCATGCCGTCCGCTCATCTGGTCATAATCGTTGCCCCGGAAATGGTGGAAGTTGTCGGACGAAGGGTCGGCGTTCAGCTTATCAAAGGCAGCACTGCTCAGGCCGGGTCGAGATGTCCTGAGAAAAAGATCAAACTTTTTCTGCTCCTCGCCATTGTCGAGCTCATCATAACCCACATCCTGCGTACGGCGGGCATCCTGGTCATTGTCGAAAGAACGGGTGATCTGCTGCTGGAAGCGCGGCACATTACCCCATTGGGTCTCGTCCAGCTTGCTTGGATCTTTGGGATAAGGAATACCGTTTTCGAAGGATATACGGGAATCCTTGAGCACATCTTCCGAAACATTACCCAGGTTGATATATAGATCTCCTCCGGTGGTAGCTGGCTTATAGAGGAAGGGATCCAGCATCCAGAAGGTGATATACTCGACATTGGAGGCTTCGAAATCGCTGGAGTTATTGTCCAGCGCACGCTGGATACCGCCCCACCGATCCTGCGGGTTGATGAGGGTACCATCGTTGGCAATATTTGTAGTTGAAAAGTTGTAGGGACCGCGTGTGCTGGGGTAATAGCCCAGGTCGAAGGTCTGCAGGCCGTTCTGTCCGGCAAGCTGCGTTTTTTGTGGGAACACATCCTGTTGCAGCACCAGCCGCCAATAATCCTGCAGGGAGGTATCGGACTTAATGTTGCCGGGCGTACCAAAGCTACCATCGATCAGGGTAGGCTCGATCATATACCAGGCCAGCTTGGCACGGTTAAAATTGCTGCTCAGATCACTGGTGTTGGTCGCTTCGGGAAACAGGGTCCGGTTGTTCCCGTTTTTGGCGCCCACAGGCGTACTGGCCAATGTCCAGCTGGTTATGGGAAAGCGAAGATCGATAGAGCTGTTGGCGCCTTCAAAGTCGTCGATCTGTACGGCGCCTTCAGGGTCGAGCGAGTTGATAAATCGCTGGTGTCCCGGGAAAATACCGGCCACCTCGCCGGTAACCGCTATCAGCGAAGGCGCCGAAGTGCTGAAGATCGGCAGCTTGTCGAGCGCACTTGTCAGCCAGGGGAATTCGCTCTGATAATTGGCGTCGAGGCCGGCAACCGTATTCTTGATGGGGTCGTCACCATAGCTGACTTTTTGTGTGAACGGCCTTTCGGTAAGCCGCATAATGGTACCGCCTAAGGTAAGCTTGTCGCTGGAGAAGTAATCGAAGCGGGCGCCCCAGAAGTTCTGCTGCACCAGGCCAAAGGTCGCATTGTCTTCATAAGAGATACTGATGGGCATGCCGGATGCCAGTATTCCCTGGTTGAGGATCTTAACGCTACCGCGGCTATAGTCGACCTGGTAGTCCACGTTTTCCGACAGGCGCTGTCCGCCCGCCGTTACGGTAACGGAACCTTGCGGGATATTGTAACCGCCCAGGCTTACCTCCGATCCGGAAGCGCCTTTATAATTGCCCCTGATCAGGAAACGGTTGTTTTGCTGAAACTGCCGGGCGATCGTCTTCGTCGAATCGTACAGCATCTGATAAATGTATCGCCGCTCCAGCTTGGGGTCGCCACCCATAGCCGGTACCAGGGATGAGCCAAAGGGCTGCAGCGTGGGAAAGATGATCTTTCCCATTTGGGAATTGACCGTTATGCCTTCGACATAGTCAAACACCCCGTCGGGGGCCGGATCGTTCTGCACATTCAGGCGATCCAGGTTCAGCAGAGTGATGAGTGGCACACCGGCATTGGGCCCTTCGGGCAGGTAGCGTTTTTCACCGCCGCCCGGGTCCTGGTACATAACGTTCAGCCGGAAATCTTCTTTTGAGATATTGGCTCCTCCGACGGAATAGATGTTCTTCATCATCAGGTTCCAGATCGGCAGCCGGGGCGTAGAGGCAACGCCCTTCAGCATTTTAAGGAACATCACCTTGGTATTGGAAGAATCGGGCGAGAGTGCCTCGGAAAATTCACCCACCTGATATATTTTTCCGTTGTAGGTATACTGGTAGGCCACGCCCACGATATCGTCGGCATTAAGCTGCGTATTGAGTGAAATATAACCCAGCTGCGGCTGGAAGCTGAATTCGGATGTATTCAGCTGTCTCATGGTAGCAATGGTATAATCCCTGCCCTGGCTGGAGTCGAGCCCTATCGATACCAGGCTGCGCGCTGCGCCGCTGCCCTGTATCCTCAGGGCGGGATTTTGCTGCAGCAGATCGTAGAGGCGGTTGGACCGGTTGTCGGGTAGACCCTTGCTATAGGTGGGCGCCGAGGGATTCTCCAGCACTTTGGTATAAGGATGCGACTCGCCCAGGTCCATAAAGTTGATCATGTTCCGCACATTCTGCGTTGCACCCGTACGGTTGGTGATCCACACTTCTACTCTTGTCAATACCACCTGCGATTTAATAACAGGAAAGGTAGCAAGCGCTGCATCGTAGTTGTTGAAAAAGAACTGGCCCAGCAGGAAGTTGCGGTTCTCCTCGTAATCATCTATTTTGATCTCGAAGCTCTGGGTTTGTGCACCGCCCTGGAGGTTAATGCTTTTACGCTGGGACTTTTGCTGCGACAGCACGCCGGTCACAAACATCTTGCCAAACTGGAGCTGTGTTTTGAGGCCAAACAGGGACAGTGGCCCTGTAAGCAGGCTGCTTTTGAGCGGAAAGCTCACATTGCCGGCTTCTACCTTTTTGATGATCTCGTCTTCCTTACCGGTATATTCCAGCTTTTGCGTGTTCTGCTCACCGAATGTGGGCAAAGTATTGTTGCTGATATTGAGCTTAAGCTTATCGCCGATCTGGGCCAGCAGGTTGACATTCATCTGCATGTCAAAATCGAATATCCCGTACTTCTGCGCCCGTTGCGTCAGGTTGGGATTCTTCATGTTTTGCCAGCTGCCGCCAAAGGTTAGATCGAGGTTGCCCTGGGGCTTTACTGTGATCTTGTCGCTACCAAAGAGGCGGTTGAATATCCCTTCTTTGGTGAGAGAAGGCAGCTTGGGCTTTTGGTTGAACATGCTTAAGGCATCCAGGCGCTGACGCCAGTAGTCCGTCTCATCCTGCTCGCTTTTTTGCTTCAGGTATTCGTCGGCCTCCATATAGGTCGGATTTTTAATATCCTGGCCGCCGACCTGTTCATTCATGTAAAAACGCTTCTCATCCGCATTGTACTCCACCTTCTTTTCAACATTGGCGGGATCGTTCAGATCGATTGAGGGTTGCTTTTTTTCGGGAGTACCGAGCTGATCGCCGGGATCGATAGGAAAATGGAGTTCCGGCGTATCGGCGGACGGCGGCGGAGGGGGAGGGTCGAAATGAGGATCTTCAAAGCCACGAGCAGTAAATACCTGAGCCAATGCTATTATTATAATAACAACTGCTAAAAGTTTATAGCCAAAATGGGTATGCTGCTTCTGTGCCAATGCTCTTCCTAAAGTAAGCTTTTATTTGATTAGATCATGCCGTGTATACTGAAAGCAAAAATATGCGGAACACTTCCTTAGTTTTTGGATAACTACTGAAATGCTTCTGCACTATTCATAAATTCTTAAGGGCTGATTTGATCCATTCCTCCACACTTATATCTTCGTTTCCAGCCAGAGTCTTTGCTTTCCTAACGGCAGTTTCTGCTATGGCTTTACCGATACCCAGACCCAGTAAAGCATTTAACGCGTCATTCTCTTTCGTATTGTGTGGCAAGATATTAAATTCTCCCGTTATTGCCTCGGGCAGCTTGCCTTTCAGCTCGAGTATAATACGTTGCGCCGTCTTGGCGCCTATACCTTTTACCTTTTCCAGGGCCTTTACGTTGCCACTCAGGACAATGGCGCTCAGATCGGCGGCGGTAAGCGAAGAAAGCAGGATACGGGCCGTGGCAGCACCTACTCCCGATATAGACAACAACCGCTGAAATGCGCTTCTTTCGGTCTCTGTGGCAAAGCCGTAAAGCACCCAGGCATCTTCGCGGATCTGCAGATGTGTATACAGACGGCAAGAGGCTTTGCCAGAAATCGCTTCATAGGTGTGCAGGGTCAACTGCACTTCGTAACCAACACCACCTACATCCAGATAGGTATGAGTAGGCGTCAGGTTAACGAGCTTTCCTTCTAAATAACCGAACATAGACCAGTAATAGTCCCGGGCGCTTTTCTGTGCTTACGGGCGGTGCAAAAATATAAAAATAAAAAAACGCTGCTAAGAACCAACAGCGTTTTTGAATGCGGTAAAATTAGCGCTAAAAGTATCGCAAAGCACAGGCTTCGCAGTAAATTAATACGTGCTCCACCAAGGGCTGGAACGCTTTTTGATCTTCCAGAAGAACATAATGGAAAGCGTAGAGTATTTATCTTTATTGCCGGGATCGCCACGCAGTTCCCCTGGCTGATGTTTGTAGCCGGGAATGATCTCATTGGAACGATCGGCCATCTTCTGAGACACATCACTTTTACCAGGCTGATCCAGGAAGGCGATATCGTGGTGCAGGGGATCAATATAACTGCCACTCACATCGTCCAGGTAATCGGTAAAGGTCCAGCGCAGCTGGTACTCGAGGCCAAGACCAAGGCCTTTGCCGATATCGAAGCGGACACCAATACCACCCACAGCAGCATAGGAGAACAAGCTATAGCCCTTGGGAAAGGTATAGCCGGGCGCATTGAAATTTTCACCTTCGGTACGCAATGGCTGAAGGTCCACTTCTTTTTTGGTACCGGTTGCCAGATCTTTGTAAGTGCCGCGGGGATTGAAGTAGAAGCCGGCCACACCCATCAGCAGGTAAGGCTGTACCCTGGACTTGGACAATTTTCCAAACTCCCAGTTACTGATGCGTAACGGACTGAATTCGAAAAGGAGATTACTCTCCCAGATATTGGTCTTGATATCAAGGTTGCGTACATAACGTTGGTAGGCGTCGTCCTTGATATTGGTGGCTTTCATTGCTTTCTCCTCATTCCATTGATCGGTGGCGTACAGAGCGCCGTAATTGATGCCAAAACGAAATGAAATACCGGGTACATGGGTGTAGCGGACAAACATACCGCCCATAAAGCGCATATTGCCGAAGATATCGTCTTTGTATACGGAATTATTGTAGTGATCGATAACAGACTTTGTTCCTACATCGCCCCAGATGTCGGACTGGCCCAGGTTAAATCCAATAGAAAATCCACGCTGCTCAATGTAGGGAATATCGGGATTTCCCCAATCGTATTCATGTTGCGCACTCGAACGGGTGGTGGCCATGGTTACCAATCCAACCGTCATCAAACCGGCAAATAAAATACCTTGTAATGATCTCCGCATGATGGAACAAAAATTTGAGCGTTGAAAGTAAAAAAAAACTTATTTCCTTGTATGCTTTTCTCTGTTTTTTTCTTGCACACCTCACAAAAGATGCCACAAGAGGGATACTTTCCCTCAAATCCTTGCCCCTGCCTGCATACAAATACTGTGGCAAGATAAAAAGATAAATTAAAAATTGCAATTTTTTTGGAAAGCAGGATCAGAGCAATCCCTCGATCAGCTTAACGAGCTCCTCCGACTGGCTGGGCCTTGGCGTTTTGGCCACAGCGAAATTGCCTTTGCGATCGATAAGAAAATAAGAGGGCACGCTGCCAATCTCATACAAAGCCGAGATATCGCCTTTCCAACCTGGCGTGCGCGTATGAACGCCGGAGATGCCCAGCGTCTCGATCCCTTTTTTCCAGGCGTCCTCTTTATCATCGATAGATACGTAAAGAAACACTACGTCCTTGCCCTGGAAATGCTCTTTTATTTTCTTGGCGTGTGGCATTTCCCCTTTGCAGGGACCGCACCAGCTAGCCCAGAAATCCAGGTATACGACTTTGCCTTTGAGGTCGGAGAGCTTCATATCTTTTCCGTCGAGGGTCTTAAACGCAAAATCGAGCGCCGGATGTCCGGGATCAAATTTCTGCAGGTCGGCGACCATCTTGTCCAGCACCTTATTGTTGGCGCTCTTGGGATATTGCTGTTTATAAAGCTTGATCCTGGCCAGCAGCGAATCGGTGGGCCAGCCTTTGGTTTCGTTGAGGAGAATACGGCCGGCGGCAAATTCGCCGGTCTTACGGGGCGTATTTTTATACAAGAGCTGCAGGGTGCTGTCGGTTTGCCTGAAGGCCTGGCTTATATCCATCTGCCCGGTCGCGGGGTCGGTGGAGATGGCATTGATATAGCCGTTAGCTGCCAGCATAGCGCTATAATAAGACTGTGCGTAGTTCTGGTAAAAAGCGATATCGAGGTAGTCGTCGTTGAACAGCTTCGGTGTTTTGCGTGTAACGGCATACAGCTCGGGTGGCACACTTTGAATATTATTGGTCTGCAGGCGAAACGCTTCATGCATGACGGGATAATGCAGCATGGCGTCGTAGACGGAATATTCGAAAAACCGGGATAAATATTCAAAAAAGTCTTTGGGCACCTGCTTGCTGTCCAGCGCTGTCTTCAGTCGTGCCGTTTCCTCGTTACGTAAAGAATCCGCCGCCTGCTGATAGGTCGCGGGATCGCGCTGGGCTGTTTCCTGCAGCTTGTGGAAATAAGACATCACGCCTCCATTGCGTTGGGACCAGCCGACAAAATAACGCGGAATATCGGCATCTTTCCCTTCAAAACGGGCTTCGCTGATAAAGCCCGGGCCGCGTGTCGTAAAGTTCAGGGTGCTTCCCTCCTTTACAAAAAGATCAAGACGGCCATTGCCGTTGGCAATCACGATCCAGTTGTATTTCTGCGTTACCGGAACCGATATCTGGAATTTACCTTCCTTGGATAGCTCGAGCGTCTCTTGCTTGTTTTCGGCATTGATGCTGGTAGCGCTGCCGTTGACTATGATCACTTTGCTATCGGCAGGCTCGGTAATGGTACCGGTGATGGTGACAGGTTTCTGCGCGTTTGCGGCAAATGCGGCGATAAGTCCCGGCAGGAGGGCCGCCATTAATTTTTTCATTGGTTCCTATTTATACTTCGGTTGGTGATCGGGTCATTTTGTCTGCGCATCCTGGATCAGCTGCATCAGCTCGTCCAGTTTGGGCGCCAGGATAATTTCGGTGCGCCTGTTGCGGGCACGGCCCTCCGGCGTAGCATTGTCGGCTATGGGCTCGTACTGGCTGCGGCCGCTGGCAGTAATGCGTACCGGATCGAGGTGGTACGTACTGGTCAGCAGGCGCACGATGGCGGTGGAACGTGCCACGCTAAGGGCCCAGTTGTCCTCAAACTTGAGGCGAATGGGAATAGAATCGGTATGGCCTTCTATATTAACATTGATATCCTTGTTTTCGTCCAGCGCCTGCGCCACCTTTTCGAGGGCTGCTTTACCTTCGGCATTTACCACAGCGCTACCGGAGGGAAACAATAGCTTTTCGGAGAGGCTCACATATACTTTCCCGTTCTTGGTGAACACGGAGAGCTGATCGGAACTGAAGCCACCGAGCGCGCCGGCCATTTTGGCCCGCAATGCCTCAGTCTGCTGTTTTTGCCGGTCGATAAGTTGCTGAAGCTGCCGCAGCTTTTCCTGCTGGTCGGCCAGCTCTTTCTGGTTTTCACTGATCCGCTTATCCTTTTCATCCAGCTGGTTGGCTGCCGAGGCATTGGCCTCTTCCATCAGCTGCAGACGGCCTTTTGCGCTTTCCAGGTCTTCGTTCAGCTCGCTTACGCGCTTACGGGCATTGGACAGGGCCAATTGTGATTCATTGAATTTTTTATTGGAAACGCAGGAGCCGAGCAGCACCACACCCAGCAGCAGCCCGCCGGTAAGCACAGAAAAAGTTCGTGTCATAGCAATTCAGTTTAAGGATCGCATAAAAGTAAGAAAGGCTTTCCAATTGGGCATAAAATAAGTTCAAAAGACCTTCCGGAGCAGCCAAAAAGTTGAAACATAACATAAAATCCCGGCGCACCCTTGACCTGTAAGTGGTGGCATTGCGGCATATGCGGGAAGCGCCGATATTTGCCCCCTTTTCTTTTATGCTTTATATTTGACCCGCACCAGGTAATTTCCCATTCAATATCCTTTATCGGGCCGATAGAAATGAAATAAAGGGCAATGCCGCGCCAACAGGAGCGAAGACACGATTCAAATTTCCGACCATGAAACAGCGATACCCTCGCGATATATTCCGGCTGATCCTATTAAACATCCTGTTCAGCTGCAGCTTTTTTTACATGATACTGGGCGCTATGAACACCAGTATGCTGACAATTGGCGGCGACGGTCTCAAAAATTATTTCTGTTACCTCTATTATATAAAGTACGACCAGGGTACCCATTTCACAGGAATGAATTATCCTTTTGGCGAAAACATCCTGTTTACAGACAATATACCGGCGCTGGCCTGGACCATTAACCACCTCAAGGGGTGGTTTCCGCAAATAGCGGAGCATAGCCTCATGATCCTGCACAGTACTTTCCTTATTGGCTACTGGCTTTGCTCCTGGTTTTTGTATAAGATACTCCGTCGCTACGGCCTCAAAGGATGGTGGGCCGTTTGCTCCGCCATCTTCATCACCTACTTTTCTCCCCAGTTTTTCCGCATCTTCGGACACTTCAGCCTGTCGCTGACCTGCTTTTTTCCGATGATCATTTACTGGTTCATGTGCTACCGGCAGAGCAGAAAAAGCAAATACCTTTTCTTCTTTTTCCTGCTTACCACACTGTTTACTTTCCTGCATGTCTATTACCTGGCTTTTTCCCTCATCTTCGCCTGTGCCTTCAGCTTTGCCTATGTGGTAACGCAACGCGTAGGCTGGAAAGAGAAATGCAAAGTGATCATTCCCCCATTGATCTGTGCCATAGCGGCTGTTGTTGCTTTTAAAGGCTATCTGTTGCTCACCGACCGGGTGACCGACCGTCCCGCAACACCCTATGGATTCCTGAACGGCGCCACCACCGGCCCCGACATTCTTACCAGTGATTATAACTTTATAGGCACCAATGCCCTTTCCTGGCTGTTCGGAAAGGCATCTTCAGCTTCTGAGGGCTATGCGTACCTGGGTTTTGTTGCTATCCTGGCCTGCATCTTTTTATTGTACCGCATTATAGTAAGCATTGTCCGCCGGCTGCGCAAGACCAGGGTGCCCACGCATCCGGTACGGAGTTACCGGTTGTGGCTGGTTACCGCCGTGATCATGCTGCTGTTTGGTATGGGCGTGCCTTTTGTATGGGGGCTTGATTTCCTGCTCGATTATATTTCCGTGCTCAAGCAATTCCGCTCCCTGGGCCGGTTCTCCTGGGCCTTCTATTACCTGATGGCAGTTTATGCCAGCATATTCCTGTACCGGCTCTTCCGTCATTGGCGTCGCCAGGGGTACCATAAGCTGCAGATAAGCGCGGTGGTCGTAGTGATCGTCGTATTCCTGATCGAATGGAACGGGTATGGGCAACGGATACGCATCGACTGCGCTCATGTGCAAGAGAATTACCAACGGTTCATGGTTGAAAACGGAACCAGCTGGCGTACCTGGCTGAAAGAAAAAGGATACACGCCGGCATCGTTCCAGGGCATAATCGGTCTTCCGTATACCCATATTGGCTCCGACCGGGTTACCGCGCAGGAAGACCTGGACAATGTTATCTTCTACGGCGCGACCCTCGCTTTTGCCACCGGGCTTAAAATGACCGATGTAATGATGTCCCGTACCTCCTGGTCGCAAACCTTTGCGCTCATGCGGCTGGTCGACGGCCCCTTTACGCCCAAACCTGTTGTAGACAGCCTTGGCGACAAACCCTTTCTCGTCTTTGTCAACCAGACCATACCACTTACGCCGGGAGAGAAAGCCCTGACCAGGGATGCGGTTTATATCGGGAAAAAGGAAGCGCTGGAAGTCTACGCGCTGGACCTGAAAGCTATGGTCCGCCGCGACCTTCACGACGCCGATTCAATAAGGATGCTAGCCGGACGACTCCTACCGCCCGAGGGGCTCATTGGCGATACAGTGTCCAATGTGTTTACCTATAGCGATCACTTCGATAAGGGTGGCTACAAAGAACCCTTTGCCGGCAAAGGCGCCATGCCGGCGGTAGATACTACAGATCAATTAGTGGCCGTTATACCGGTTAAAGGAAGCTTGCAGGATTCTCTTTATTCTTTTTCCGCCTGGTTGCGCTGTTCCGACAAGGTAACGGATATGCCTTATGTCCTCTTCAGAACCTACGATAAGCAAGATGTGCAGCTGTCAGAAGGGGATTTTGTTGCCAACAGAAGCACCTATACGATAAAGGATTGGTATAAAGCCGAAAAGGTAATCTCCTTGCAGCGGCAAACAGCCACCATCAAGCTGTGGATCAAAGGAAGCCGGAAAAATTACCTGGCCCTGGACGAATTGTTGCTTTATCCTGTAAGCCATATTTACTTTTACAAGGCAGACCCGCATATGCTGCTGCTGAATAACCGGCCGCAGTCCCTACCCTAAACCTGTTTACCGTAAACCATAAACCACGCTACCAGATAAAACATGATTAATAAGTACCTATTGTCTCCCTTTGCCAAGGCGTTTCTTTTTGCCCTGGGCTACGGCATTCTTTTCTATGTCATGCAGTTCCTCCTGGCAAGAACGGGAATATTTGCCCTGGAACCACAGGCGCATAAGCTGATCGCCTGGGATGTGGGCTTTTACGATGATCTAAGGCAACATGGATATAATCCGGCTTCTCCCAACACCGGTTTTTTTATCTTCTTTCCCTGGCTTTGGCGATTGACCCACCTGGGGATATGGGGCATGTCCTTCTTAAACATTGTTTTCTTTTCCCTTGGATTTGCGGTGCTGGTACGCACTTTAAAGGAGGAAGACAAGACCTTTTGGCTGGTATGGCTTACGCTCCCGGCTGTCTATTTCGCTTTCATTCCTTATACGGAGTCCTTGTTTTTTCTGTTTGGCGCGCTCATGCTCTATGCTGTAAGGGAGAAAAAATACAAGCTGTTATGGCTAAGCCTTTTCCTGGTTTCGCTCATCAGGGCGCCTGGCTTTTTTCTTATTCCGGCTTTTGTTGCCATGGAGCTTCTTGGCCATTCTCCACGCGATATCGGTAAAGGGCTGCTCCGGTCGGGCTATCGCTATATTGCACCCATTCTGCTGGCCCTGGCGATCAATGTGCTGATACAATACCAGGCAACGGGCATCTGGTTCGTCTATTTCAAGACCCAGGCCGAGCACTGGAACCATATTTTCACTTTTCCGGGTCTTCCATTCTCCAATATAGACAACGCAGTACACCACCATTGGCTCAGCGCCATATCAATGCTCATTGATGCCGTTGCCTGGGTCTTTCTATTCCGCCAGCTGCTCTTATGGCTAAAGAATAAACCAACCGCCGATCCACTCATCACCTTGAGTGCAGGTTACCTGGCCATGGTATTGGTGTTCCTGGTTTTTTTCAGTCCCAGGTATGGCGGCCCGGTCACCTTCGTTATGGGCGCTAACCGCTACACCATTATACAGCCTTTTTTCTTCGTGTTTCTTCATTTCCTGGGCAGGCAGAAGTATACTTTGCGGCATATCCTGTTTGTTTTTCTTTTGGCCAATGGTTTTTGGGCGCTGTTCGGCGCTTTTGAATCCCTTGATAAATATATTACTATAGCAGCGATAAGCAATTTGCTCATCCTGTCCTTTATGCTCTATTGTTCGGAAGAAAAGTACCGCTGGGCTATTATTCCTTTTATCTCTTTTAATATAATGATGCAATTGCATTTTTTCCAGCAGTTTATAACACCTTTATTTATGGATTGACCGGCTGCCGGTAAGCATACCGCCAATGGTAAGCGTCATTTATACCATGCCTTTGGCCGCCATTTCTTTGAAGCTTGATTTGTAATTATCCTATTCACGCCATGCGTACGGTTACAACTTTTTCCAAGTACACTTTCCTTCTGTGTGCTGTGCTGATCGCCTATTCCGGCTCCTTTTTCTATCCACGATGGAAAAAAGGAGGCGGAGAAGCCCAACTGTCCTGGGATGCCGGTGGCTATTACTGGTACCTCCCATCTGTCTTTATCTATCACGATCTGAGAGGTCAGCATTTCAAGGATAGCATCCTCAATAAGTACCAGCCCACACCACCCGACGACTTCCAGTATGGTTTCTGGCAGCCGTCGGGTAATTACGTTATTCGTTACACCATGGGAACCGCAATACTGGAAGCGCCCTGGTTTTTTATCGCCCATGCATTGGCCAGGCCATTGGGCTATCCTGCCGATGGGTTTTCACTGCCTTATCAGTTCATGATCTACCTGGGCGGCATGCTGTTTACCCTGCTTGGACTATGGTACCTGCGCAAGCTGCTCCTGCTTTATTTCAACGATACGGTAACGGGTATTACCCTCTTCCTGCTCGTGGCCGGCACCAACTACCTGAACTATGGTGGGATCGAGGTGGGTATGACGCATAGCTGGCTGTTCACTTTATATGTATTCCTTTTCCTGAATACACACTACTACTACGAGCGCCTGCAGCGCAAATACCTGCTGCGGGTAGCGGCGCTTATTGGTCTCATAGCCCTGGTGCGACCGCCCGAGATCATTGCCGTATTGATACCGGTGTTTTGGGGTATGAATAGTCTTTGGCCACGCGTGCTAAGAGAGCGGCTACGTTTCTTTAAAAAACAGCTGCCACAGATCGTATTGGGAGCGGGTATCGTCCTGGCGATCCTGAGCATTCAATTCTTCTACTGGAAATACGCCAGCGGGCAATGGTTTGTATATACCTATCAGCAGCAAGGGTTTTCCTGGCGCAGACCGCATTTCAAGATGTATGCGCTCAACTACCAGTGCGGCTGGCTCCTGTATACGCCGGTGATGCTCTTTGCCCTGGCAGGAATCATCCCGTTGATCTGGTCGGGCAGAAATAAGATTGCCATCCTGCTACTGATCGGGATCAACTATTATATTGTGGCGGCCTGGGATGCCTGGGATTATGGCGGCCGTGCCATGATCCAGAACTACCCGGCACTGCTCTTTCCCCTGGCCAGCCTGGTCCATTTTCTGCTCCGGAAAAAAATAGGGCTCATCCTCGCAACGCCATTACTGCTACCGGCGGTTTATTTCAATATATGGTGGACTTACCAGGCGCATAAAGGTACCCTTATCGGTGGCGCGCCAGGTACCCGGGCCTATTACCTGGCTACGATCTTTCGCTACAACCTGCCCCCGGAAGTACAAATGCTGCGCGATAACGAAGACGCCTATACCGGAGCCGTGCACCAGCCGATAGTCTTATATTCCGGCGATACTGCCAGCAATAGCCGGTTTACCGTAACACAGGACGAGCAGCATTCCATTTCTTTTCCGGTAAAAGAAAAGCATAAATGGATCAGGGCCAGTGCGGATATTCACATCGATCAGAAAGAATGGGGGCTTTGGTTTATGACCCATTATGCCGTGCGGCTAAAAAAGGGAAATGATGTGGTGCAGGAAAACAGCATCCGGTTACAACGGCTGCTGGATAAAGGTGATACTAAAAATATGACGGTCGACGTTAAAGTAAAATATGATGTTTATGATAATATAGAATTGTTGTTTTACAACGAAAACAAAGGGACCATACCCTGCTATGTCGATCATATTAAGGTTATCGGCTTTGATCATTAATTCCATTTACCAACCATTTATCTATCTTCGCGTACTTAAAAATGTAGCAGCAGGATTTACACCAGTACTTAAATGACCCAAAAAATCGCCATCATTGCCGGCGCCGGCCCCGCAGGATTAACAGCAGCTTACGAACTGCTGCAACGTACCGACATTATCCCTGTTATATATGAAAAGAGTGGGGACATAGGCGGTATCAGCAAAACGATCAATTATAAGGGCAACCGGATCGATATCGGCGGCCACAGGTTCTTTTCCAAGTCGGACCGCGTTATGGACTGGTGGCTGCACATTCTGCCGATGGAGCATACGCACGAAGACCAGGTAAGGATACAATACCAGAACCAGACCCGTCTCGTAGACACCCATCGCGTAGAAACAACAGGCAGTAGCGACCAGGATAAGGTTATGCTGGTGCGCAGCCGCCTGTCGCGTATTTACTTCCTCAAGCAGTTCTTCAGCTATCCAGTGACCCTGTCTATGCAAACGCTTAAGGGGTTGGGCTTGTGGCGTACGACCAAAATATTCTTCTCTTACATGGCAGCGCGCCTGAAACCCCGCAAGGAGGAACGCTCGCTCGAAGATTTCTTTATCAACCGCTTTGGCAAGGAGCTATATCTCACTTTTTTCAAAGATTATACCGAAAAAGTTTGGGGAATCGCCTGTAACCAGATCTCTGCCGAGTGGGGCGCACAGCGTATCAAAGGTCTTTCGGTGATTAAAGCGATACAGCATGCGGTAAAGCAACAGCTCAAGAAAAAGCAGGTAAAGCAAGCCGACGGCATTGGCCAGAAGGAAACGGAAACCAGCCTCATCGAACGCTTCCTTTATCCGAAACATGGCCCCGGGCAGATGTGGGAAGAGGTAGCCAGGCTGGTAGAAGCTAAAGGCGGCAGCCTTCACCTGCGGCATGAGATCGCCGGCGTCCTAACCGAAGGCGACCAGGTAAAGGCCGTGAGGGTGAAGAACTGCGAAACAGGCATCGAGACCGAGATGCCCTGCGCTTATTTTTTCTCCACCATGCCCATGAAGCAGCTGCTAACGCACATGCAGCCCGCTGCACCCGAACCCATACGCAGGATCGCGGATGGCCTGCTCTACCGCGACTTCATAACGGTCGGTCTCCTGATGAAGAAATTAAAGATACGCAGGGATAAGAACGCAGCTGAATCGGCAGATAATACAGTTAAGGACAACTGGATCTATATACAGGAGCGCGAAGTAAAAGTAGGCCGGCTCCAGATCTTCAACAACTGGAGCCCCTTTATGGTGGCCGATCCCGCAAACGTATGGATCGGTATGGAATACTTCTGCAATGAGGGCGATCCGTTGTGGAATATGGAGGACGAAGCCCTGAAACGCTTTGCCATCGAAGAACTGGCGCAGATCGAGATCATTCGCAAAGAAGACGTGCTGGACAGCACGGTGCTGCGTATGGAAAAGGCGTACCCAGCCTATTTCGGCACCTATGACCAGTTTGACGAACTCAAATCTTATACCGATAAATTTTCCAACTTGTTCCTCATAGGCCGGAACGGCATGCATAAGTACAACAACAGCGACCATTCCATGCTTACCGCTATGACCGCGGTCGACAATATTGTGGCCGGTATAACGGACAAAAAGAATGTGTGGGAGATCAATACAGAAATGGACTACCACGAAGAAAAGCAAAAATAATTTTCAGCGAAGCCATTTGTCCAGGCGGGCATAGCCTGCCAGCGCCGGTATCTTATACCCGGGGTCCAGCAGCTGGTGTGCCAGTTGTGTGGCCCAGAAAGGTCCGGCCGAGAAGCCCCGTGTGCCCAGGCCATTGAACAGGGCCACTGCCGGGTAGCGGGGATGAAGTCCCAGCAAAGGAACCTGGCCCGCCGTAGTGGGCCGCTCGGCCACGATATGATCTTCCAGGCGAAAGGGCAGCTTCAGCCATTCCCCCAGCGCGGCCAATGTATTGCCGCGCCAGTCCTTATCGGGCCTCATGCCCTTCAATTCCCAGGTATAATTGCTGCCGCACCAGAACAGCCCGTCGCTACGGGGTGCGAGGCGCAGCCCCTTGTGATAAAGTGCATCAGAAGGCAATCCGGGAATATCAAGCAGCAACGCTTCTCCCCTGTTGGTGGTAAAAGGCAGTCCTTGTAGCAGCGGGTTATCCCTTGCCGCCGCGCCTTCGCAAAAAATGATGGTGCCCGCTTCAATATCGCGGTAATGCACCCGGTCGGGAAGCACCATGCATTGCGCGGCATCAAACCGCTCCCTGCGGAAAGCGCCTTTTTCCTGCAAATAGTCTGTCCAGCCGTCAAGCAGGGCGGCAGCATCGACCAGCCAGGTATCGGGCAGGCGATCGAGCCGGCCGGGAATATGGAAAAAGGTATCGAGCAGCTGTGGCGATACAGGTTGCAGCTGCGGTAAGACTGCCGCTCCGGACTCCTGGAAAAGATAAAGCGGCATGGCCTGTACCAGGGAGCGCCGCAGAAGTTGTTCCAATTCGCGATAAGTCGCCAATGCCTCGGGCAGAAAGAGATCAGCGCCAGGCGCCGGTTTCCATTGTTTGCCGCTGAGCGGATTCATCACGGCGCCGGCAACACGGCTGGCTTTTCCGCCAAAGCCCTCATCGAGCACCAGCAGAGAGCGCCGGGCTTTCAACAGCTGGTAGCTGAGCAAGGTCCCGGCCACGCCCTGGCCCACGATGAGGAAATCCACTTTCATGGGTCAAAGAAACGGAAAATAAGGAATGGCCGGGCCTGGTTTATGGCCTGTGATTGGAAATGATGGTCAGCGCGCCAAGGAGCATCGGCGCAATTGAGCGATAAATCAGCAGCCAGGCTTTGGGCATGGGGATTGCAAAAGAGAAGTTAGGCTATCGGCATGAGGTGCCGGATCGCCAGCTTGCGCATGTTCCCGCAAATGATGTTGACCGGGCTTATGACCGGGCTTTGTTCCTAGATGAAAGAAAGGAAATGATGCAGCGATTGGCTGATTATATTGACCAGTGCCGGGTCGTCACTGTTTAAGTTTATGATGTGCGGGGCCGATGTTACGTTAGCGTAGCCTCGGCCTCGTTTTTGTTCAAAAATCATTTTGCTTTTGTGGAATTCATAAAACTATTTTTAAATTTGTCTAATGAGCGATCAAGAAGAAATGAAACAGTTAGGCAAGGGAATTCTTAAAGCTGCAATAGGCGCAGTTCCCGTAGCCGGGGGCTTGCTTAATCAGTTGATATTTGATGTAAGGGGCAGCGTAAAACGCGCCCGATATGATAAATTTATCGATGCGCTGTCTGATTACATGAATTCTCATTTTCAAGTTCCGTTAGCAATCGAGCAGATTGAGGAAGAACAAGTCGGTGATTTTTTTGAAAGTGTCGTTTTAAGGGTCGTTAAGATTAATGCACAAAAAAGAATTGACGCTCTCAAGCGCCTTTTAGCTTCACAAATAGTCAAACCTAAGAATTTTGACTATGCAGAAGTATTAGCCGAACTGATAGCTGGATTGTCAGACTATGAACTCGTGATATTGCAGAGAATAGTCGAAGAAGGTGGTGAATATGCAGATTACTATTCTGACATCCATCAAATTAAGCGTGAGCTTGAAATGCTAAATAGCCGAAAGAGAGAACGGCAAAGCGAAATTTACGATGTTGAAGATAGTTGGATTAATACACCTGAAGATCAGCAGCTTCAAAGATTGATAGAACAAGAGGAAGACAGGCTTAAAAAGGCAGAAGAACGAATAGAGCCTTTGAAAGCAGCTTACAATCCGTCAACCTATGACCTAAAATCATGGGAATTACACTTGCATCTCACTCGATTAGTAACAAAGGGCATAATCCAAGATGAAAGCGGACGATATGGTCTTGAGGCTTCTACCATTATCTCTCCAAATCAAGTTGCCTATGATATCGTGGATTTTTTGAGTGATGAAAATTGATTCACAACTTTTACAAGTTGTCATTAAAGGGCTATTCTGAAACCAGTCATTTCATCTTTTGAATTAACTTTTGCGTTATTACAAGGATCAATATCATAATGATATTCGTCCCACCAATAATAGCTACTACCAAAAATCATGTAATGACCCTTCCACCCATCCGTTTTTGAAGCCGACCATTCCTCTACATTTCCAAACATATCATATAGTTTGTAGTTATTTGCAGCTTTGGTTGCAACAGGATGTGTTTTATTTTTACTATTAGCTCCCCACCACGCGATCTCGCTAAGCTTTTTCGCGCCGAATAAAAGAAATGGCCTGACCTCACTTTTAACCTTTCCCAATGCGGCAAATTGCCATTCATCAGCAGTAGGTAAACGATAATTTTTATTTGTTCTTCTGTTTAATTCTTTAAGAAATAGCTGAATGTCGTTATAATTTACGTTTTCAACTGGACAGTCATCGCAATTGCTAAAGTGGGATGGGTTATCGCCCATTATTCTTTCCCATTGCTTTTGTGTCACTTCAGTTTGACCAATATAAAACTCTTTTAGATGATTTTTATGAAAGGAAAACGTATCCCGTAAAAAAACCATTTTATAGTCTATAATCGAGTCTGTGAAATCTTGAGAGAGTTGCCAATATTGAGCGTCCTTAGATTTTTTATTTTCCTGATTTGGTTTTGCAGAGAATATGTTGCTTAAGAATGCCGTATTAGACAGGTAATTTATTCCTAGAATAGAATCATCATAACCTTTCGACAGCGAATTTGGTTGCTGCTTAGCGGAATCATTGGTGATTTTTATAGAAGAAAAATGAGGTTTCTTTAATTCCTTCTTTTCCTTTAAAATAAAAAAGTTAAAGATATAATCCTTACTGATAAAATACAGAGGCACTAAAACTATAATTATTATCAGTACATAGATAATCGATCTATATTCTTTGAAATTCCATTTTTTCCTACTCGCTAATCGTTCAAATCGTTTTTTTTTACTCCAACAAAATTGGATTCAAAATTCGGCTTTTCTCCTATTTGCGGCTTTTTAATTTTAGGTTCTTTATAAATCTCCCTTAATAATTCTTCATAGTTCTCTGAAAATTTTCTGTCGTTTGAAAAATCGATATGGATGAACTGTTGCATAAATTCAGGTATACTACTTGCTATACTGCCTTGCCTCAAAATAGGTATTATTTTACCTTGACCAGTAATATCCTTATAGAGACCAATGTTGATAATTGAGTACTCATAACCAACGCCTCCTTCCCTCTTGTCAGCTTTCAATTTGTAGTTAGGCGTATAAACTATTATTATTCTGTTAGACTCACTTACAGCATTTTCTATAAAGTGCTGTAAACTCTTGCCAGCGCTTAATTCATATCTATCAAGTATAACATCAATCCCATTTTTAATAAGCAGATTCGCCAAATCTAAAACCCACTGCTTATGCGCATCATTATCCCAGGAATAGGATATGAAAACTTTGTTGTTCGTCGTATTACTCTTCATACCGGTGATTGCGAATGTGTTGTATCTTAATTGATAAAAACAACTAAAAATAACACAAGATTCTGAATTTTAATGCAGCAGTGGAGCAGAATTTTATAATTAATGTCGCTTAGGCCCTTTCGGTTTTTGTTCTTTATCGGCTTTCTGTTTTTGTAGCTTGTCCAGGAACATTTCACGCTCTGCCTCTTTGCTGCCCGCTTTCAGCCCGGTATAATAACCTTTGTGATTGGCGGCTCTCTGTATTAGATCATTCAACTCCGGGCTATTGCCGCGCCGCAGCCAATAGCCATGTTCAAACCCTTTCTTGAATATCGGATCGACTGTTTTTTCTTCTTCCATTAGAACGGGTTTTTAGCGTTTTTCTCAATATAAGCGTCGATGCTATCGCTATCATACAGGAACAGCCGGGGGCCGACTTCGCTGTAGCGGATTTTGCCCTCATTACGGAATTTTTGCAGCGTGGTTTTGGATTTGATTTTCAGCATGGACATGGCTTCCTCGTCATCAATCCATTTATCACGCGACTTGACCCCAAGTTGCTTTTTTATATCGGCTACAAGCCTGTTATAAAGTTCGTAAAAAGCTTCTTCCTCTAAAACAATAACTTCCATATCGCAAGTGTTCAGGTATTCGGCTTGACGAATTTAAAACACTTATTGCAATATGCGCGCATAGCGACAGAAGAATGAAAATGTTGTACCTATGTTGTACCAAAACAAAAAGCGTTACAGAAAAACTCTGTAACGCTTTGATTCTTTGGTAGCGAGAACGGGAGTTGAACCCGTCACCTCAGGGTTATGAATCCTGCGCTCTAACCATCTGAGCTATCTCGCCATTGGGCCGGCAAAGGTAGAAAATGTTTTTTAATTAAACAAAAAATCCCCACTCATCTTCGTAGTCATCTTTTTCAAAAGTGCGCACCCATTTGCGGAAGAGTAAGCGGAAGCTGTCGATATCGGCACGCACTACGGCCGTATGTCCTGAGTCTATAAAACCCATATCGGCCATGGCCAGTACCTGTGAGGAAACAAACTGGGCGCTTTTGCGGATGACAGCGGCATACTCCATCTTCAGCACATAAAAACCCGCCGTATCGGCGCTCCTTACTTTTACCGCTACCTGGCGCGCCTCGTCGAAGATCATATTTTTCTGGCTATGGAGGAATTCTTCGGAGGTGCCGGTATGCTCGCGTACATAGGAGAACAGCCCGTTGAGTCCCGCCATTACTTCGCGCCATTGGTTGTATAAAGCCTTACAGGCCTCGCGGCCGGCATTGTCGTTCCAGGTAAGACCATCCTCTTCTTCGATCCTCCGGAATCGTTCGTCATCCCATTCGGGCAGGTTGCTCGGATTGTCCCAGATATTTTCCATATTCAAATCGTTTAGTTTGTTTTTTTCACCCTGCGCAGGTCTATAATGTTCAGCGCATTGCTTTTTAAGCCGGTCACATTGTTCTGGGTGAAATGAAGCATCTCATCATAATATAAAGGTACTACCGGCGCCTCGCTGGCAACCAGGCTGTCCATGCGGGCATACAGGGCATAGCGTTGCGTATCGCTGGCTGCCTGCAGGCTCTCCCGGTACCAGCGGTCAAAAGTCTGGTTCTGATAACGGGTATAATTGGGCGGGGCCGGGAAACCACCGTAAAAGCAGGCCAGGAAGGTTTCCGCATCGGGATAATCGGCTACCCAACCGGCCTTGAAAAAGGGTAGCTGAGAGCGGGTCATCATTTGCCGCAGCAAGCCCATCAACATCACCTGTACCTGGGTGCGTATCCCTACTTCGCCAAGCTGGCTGGCTACAAAGTTACAAATGTCCACATATACATCGGGAACTGTAAGGGTGATGGCCGGCAGCCCTTCCCCATTGGGAAAGCCGGCTTCCCGCAGCAGCGCCAGGGCCCGTTCCGGATCGTAATGGTAACCCTCAAACGATGCACTTTCGAGGCCAGGCATGGCCAGGGGTATGAAGCCCCTGGTAGCGGGTACGCCTACGCCATTGCGGAAATAGGTCACGATCTTTTCCCGGTCTATCGCATAGTTGATCGCCTGCCTTATCTTTTTCAGCTTCACAGGGTTGTTCTTCACTACGGGATTGGTGGTGTCGATCACGAATGCCAGGTATTCGGTATACAGGTAGGGCTGCTTTTCCAGCCGGATACGACCTGCAAATTCGGGTCGCAAGGTCCCTTTCCGTGTGAGCACCATATCCTTCATCGAACCGTCGATACCATTAATAAAATCGATCTTCTTCTGGTTGAAGAGCAGGAACTCCATAGCCCGGGTATCGTTGAACGAGACCTGTACGGCATCCAGGTAAGGGAGCTGTACACCCGCCTCATCATGCTCCCAGTAATGCGGGTTGCGGTGCAGCACCAGCATATTGCCTTCGTCCCAGTAGCGGAACTGAAAAGGGCCGGTACCACAGGGATGGTTACGGAAGTCCTTGCCCCACTTGTGCACGACCTCCGGGGCTATTACCGAGCAATATTGCATGGTAAGGATCTGGGGCAAGGGCCGGAACGGTGTTTTGAGATGGATGAGTAAGGTGCTGTCGTCGGGCGCCTCAAAAGGCCGGTGTTCCCGCACACGGTCGTTGAATATCCAGGCGCCGGCCGATGCCGTAGCCGGATCAATAAGACGGTCGAAGCTATAGACAACGTCGGCAGCCGTCATCCGGCGACCGCGCCCCCCGGGAAAAGCCTCATTGTCGTGAAAATAAACGTCGCGGCGCAAATGGAAGCTATAGTCGAGGCCGTCGGGGCTCACTTCCCAGCGCGCCGCCAGCGATGGTACTGTATGCAGGTTGCTGTCCACTTCCAGCAGGGTATTGTAGATAAAATGGGTGCCCCATATGATAGCAAGGCTTTTGGCAAATGCAGGGTCGAGGGTTTCCATTCCGCTGATCTGGTTATAGCGGAAGATCATTTTCTCACCGGTCTTCCGCCCGCCGCAGGAAAGCAGCAGGAAAGCCAGGAGTGCAGGAAACAACAGAACTGCTTTGGGTCCTTTCATCAGATGGTGCAAGATAAGCTAAAACAAAAGAGGCGCCTTCAACGGGCGCCTCCATTTCATTTCGTTCAGGTTATTGCTTGATGAAACGGCCCGCGGCGCGAAGACCGCCGTTATAGATCGTCACCAGGTACATACCCGGCTGCAGCGCCGAAATATCCAGCGACAGCTTCTCTTTGCCGGAGAGTGCCTGGCCTGTGCCTTTTACCGCAAGCTGCCGGCCCGAAAGGTCGGACAGGCTTATCACCGGGCGGTCAGCCGCAGTACCGGCCCATGCAATTTGTACCGTATTGCGGGCAGGATTGGGATACAGCGTCAGACGCGTTTTCGCAGCATCCGCCTCATTAATACCGCTGGCAGGAAGCGCTTTAAACGTTACATTATTACAACTGGAATTATTATTGGTTACTGTCGTATCAATAAAAGTGCCGGTATTGCTGGGGTTGCTGACTACCCGTACGCAATAGGGCTCGGTAACATCGCCGGGATTGTTCGTTACATTGGTGCTCGTGGCCAGGATCAAGGTAGCGCTGCCCCCCGAGAGGATGGCCTGCTGCAGCAGGAAAGGCTTCAGTTGCGCATAGGGCATCGATGGCGTATTGTACCAAACGGTATCGCCTGCGGCTAGGTCGTCGGGTCCTATGTTATCTATCTTTACGGTAATGTTGAATGTGGCATACGCATTGATCACCGCTCCTTCGGCCGGCGTCATGAGCGTAATACTCATATCGCATTTCTTTGGCTGCGCCTGTACGCTGCCGGCGCCGGCAAGCAGCAGCAAAGCGGTACAGAGTAAATTTCCGGACTTCATAATTAATTATATAGTTTCGTTGCAAATTAAACAAAAAAGCATTGATATACGGTAGTATCAATGCTTTTAATGTTAAATCTTACCGTCTTAGCGACTGATGGTCAGCTTGCCCGTGGCGCGGCGGTCGCCGCTGTTCCACTCGACAAGGTAAAGACCGGCGTTCAGATGGCTAACGTCGAGACGCAAAGTAGTATTAACGCCTACGGGAAGCTTTCCGTAATCTTTGCGGGCTACTTCACGACCGGTGATATCTTTCACAGACAATACCACGTTCTCTGCCTTATCGGCTTTGATGTCAAACTTCACTTCGCCGCTGGCGGGGTTGGGGTATAAGGCCAGGGCCTCGTTGCTGCCGCTACCCCATTCGAAGATGCCATTGTTCGGGCGTTTCTTCAATGTTATGGTATTGCATGACGTATCGTTGGTGGCTACGTTGTCGGTATACGTAACAGTGAGCGGCCGGGGCGGAGTGCCAACGGTAATATCTGCCTGCTTACGCAAAACGGCGCAGACAGTGCCGGTAAGATCAGCAGCTTTCAGGGTATCGATGGTATGTATTACCCGGAACGATTTCGTGGCAGTAAACGATTGACCGCTGGCAATGGCGCCGGCAGGTACCAAAGGTATCAGCGTTGTGGTACCCAAAAGGCCCACTACGATTGTATCGGTGGTAGCCAGTGCTGCGGTGCCATTATTCTGGATCTTCACATCGAAAAAGCAGGTATCCTTGTAGTTAAGTGTTGTTGAATATCCTGCTGAAGCCGTAACCGTGATCCCCAGGTTGCACTGCTTTTGGGCAAAGCCGGTTGCTGTACAGAGCAAGCCTGCAGCCACCAAAAAGAGTTTAATTTTTTTCATCAATATTGCTTTTAAAGATTTACCCGCTAAATTATAGACAAAGTTCTATGTATTCCAATCCTGATGCCTGCCTTTTTGATTTTCAGCAAGAAATCACACGCAAACAGCCATTCCTCTAAAACAAAAAAGCTGGTACCGTATTTAATGTCCGATCACAAGCTTGCCTGTGGCCCTACGGTTACCGTTGCACCATTCAACAAAGTACAGACCTGGCTTAAGTCCTCTTACATCTAGTGCGACATTGGTCGCAGCGTTGCGCAGTACTCCGAAATCCTGCCGCCGAACTTCCCTTCCGGTAATATCTTTGACGGACACCAGTACGGGTGCGGTATTGTCGGGTTTCAGATCAAAACGCACTTCATCCCGCGCCGGATTGGGGTATAGCTGTAAGGACTCCGTGGCAAGGCCCGGGCCGGCTATACCATTTGCCGGACGCTTTTTGAGGGTAACCCTGAAACAGGCGGTATCATTGGCTGCCCTTGTATCTTCGTACGTTTCCGTAACCGGCCTGGGCGGATTGCCGACAAGGATGTCTGATTGCTTCAGCAGCACGAAACAGGCGCCAACAACTTTGTCGGCAGCCCGCAGCGTATCGATGTCGTGCGCGGCATAGGTTTTTTTGACCAGCGTAAAAGAGCCGCCGTTGGGGATCGGCCCCGGGGGAATGATGAGGGAAATGGATGAAGTACCCACCATACCGAGGAAGAGACTATCGGTAATAGTGAGCACATCGGGCCCGTTATTGGTGATCTTGAGATCGAAAAAACAAGAGTCACCATAATTTACGGTGGTGGAATAGCCCGCCGATGGGGTCATCGATACAGCCAGGTCGCAATCCTTGTGTGCAAACCCGTTAAAGGAAGCCAGAACGGCTGCCAGAGCAAGGTACAATTTTCTCTTTTTCATAAAATTCGCGTTTAGATACCGCCAAATTATAGGCCTGGCGCGAGATCCGGGTTCTTTTGCGCAAGGGACCACAAGCTGCTTGCCAAAATGATCTGATGCCGGTAGCAAGCAGCTACCCGCTTCCGGGTAGCTCGCCGGCCCGTCCCGGAATGCTGCAACATTTCCGGCTCATGGAGGCTTCCTCTACTGCTCCCGTTAAGCTATTTAAGGTATAAAAGACATTATTTTTCTATATAATTTAGCGTAGGAGACCGGTAAAGGATTTGTTTTTCCAATTTTTCCATTACATTTGCGCACTTTCGATAATTGTGTACTTCATTTTACTATGGCAGTAATTCAGAAAATACGGGATAAATATGCGAAGCTGGCCGGTGGCGTGATCGTGATCGCATTGGTGGGTTTCATCTTGATGGACTATGGCAAAGGAGGCGGCTCCCGCTCTACAACCATTGGTAAGGTCAATGGTGAAAAGATCGATGCCCGGGACTATGATGTTGCCGTAAAGCAGCGGGAAGATGAAATGAAACGCCAGAATCCCAATGCTACAGTTGATGAAAATACACAGGCACAGTTGCGCGACCAGGTCTGGAACGAGATGGTAAGCGAACGTCTGCTCAATGATATCAGTCAAAAGCTGGGCATCACCGTCGGATCGGCCGAACTGAAAGACATGGTAAGTGGTCCCAACCCCGACCCTACCATCAAGCAAATGTTCACCAACCAGCAAACGGGCGTTTTCAACCCCCAGGAAGTGGCAGCCCAGATCCAGCAGATCAAACGGAATCCCGAGTCCAAGAAACAATGGGATGCTTTCGAGGCAGGTTTGGTTAAGAGCCGCTATACTACCAAGTTCAATACGATGGTTACCGGTGCGATCTACATTCCTAAGTTCATGCTGGACGACCAGCACACCTCACGTAACACACTGGCTAAAATCAACTACGTGAAGCTACCCTATACCCTGGTTCCCGATGACCAGGCCAAGGTAAGCGACGACGATATTAAAAAATACATGGAAGCCCACAAGGCCATGTTCCAGGTAAGAGAAGCCAGTCGGGCCATCGATTTCGTAAGCTTTACGATCCAGCCTTCTGCCGAAGATTCTGCCAGCACTTTTGCTGCGCTGGATAAGCTGAAGACTGAATTTGCCGTGGCCACCAACGATACTGATTTTGTAAACCGTAATTCCCAGAGCCAGATCCCTATCGCTTATTTCACCAAGCAGCAGCTGCAGAGCATTCCCAATGTGGATGAGCTGATGAGCGCCCCGGTGAATAGCATAGTTGGTCCGTTTTACGACGGGAATAACTATATGCTTGCCAAGATCAAGGACAGGAAATCTTTTCCTGATTCTGTAAAATGCCGCCACATTCTTATTGCAACCAGGCAGCTGGGAGAAGGCGGACGCTTCTTTTCCGATACTGCTGCCAAGGCCCGTATCGACAGCGTAATGGCCATGGTGAAAGCAGGCGCTAAATTTGATTCCCTCGCAGCTACTTATTCCGATGATGCTGGTAGTAAAAATAAAGGCGGCGAATACGACTTCCCCCTGGGGCAGAAAGGCAGCCTGGCAAAAGAATTCGGAGACTTCGTATTTGAACAGGGCCATACCGGTGAATCGAAGATCGTAAAGACGGAACTGGGCTATCACTACATTGAGATCCTGCACCAGGGCGCGCCCGAAGCCTCCACCAGGATCGCCTTCGTAGCCAGGGAGCTCGCTACCAGCGACAATACACAGAATGCGATCTCGGCCAAAGCGACACAATTTGCCAGCCAGGCCACATCGGGTTTCGACAAGGCCGTTAAAGCCAATGGCTACAGTGCTATCCCTGCCGGCGGATTGAACAAGAACAGTTATGCAGTGAATGGGCTGGGCGCTTCACGCGACCTGGTGAAGTGGGCTTACGATGCTAAGCTTGGCGATGTGTCCAGCGTATATGCCGTAGGTGATAAATATATAGTGGCCAAGCTCACGAGCATTATGGAACCAGGTATGGCGCCCATCAATAGCCAAACGAGGCCCATACTGGAAGGCTATGTGAAAAAAGAGAAGAAAGCCGAGATCCTGAAACAGAAGGCAAAAGGTAAGACGACGCTTGAAGCGATCGCACAGGCAGAGAACCTGCAGGTAGGTACTGCCGATTCACTGAGCTTCATTCGTGCCTTCGTTCCCAACATGGGCAATGAGCCGAAAGTAGTCGGCTATTCTTTCTGCAAAACATTCAAAGAAAATACACTTTCTCCGGCTATATCGGGACAGGATGGGGTATTCTTCATCAATGTTCTGGGTCGCAGCGCCATCACCGATCAGCAGCCACGTAACCTGGCTGTTGAACGCCAGATGCTTGAGTACGGCGTTAAAAACAACGCTTCAAGTATGGTGCTTAACGGCCTCCGTGAAAAAGCGGAAGTGGAAGACACCCGCTCTAAAATTTATTAATTTTCATTTGAGAATAATTTTTGAAAAGGGGCAGCATTGCCCCTTTTTTTATTAATGACACCGGTTTAACTTAGCGTCCCCAAACCGATAACCAATATTTCCCGTTCTGGAAAAGAAAAGAATCATACTGACCGTGATCAACGATCTGAATTATGATCAGCGTATGATCCGGATCTGCCGGTCGCTCACCGAGGCGGGTTACGACGTCACGCTCATCGGGAGGGCACACCGTAACAGCATACCCCTGCGGGAGCAACCCTTTCGTTTGAAACGGCTGCGCATTGGCCCCGGCAAGGGAAAGATGATGTACGTCCTTTATTGGCTCCGGCTGTTCTGGCATCTTCTGTTCCGTAAGGCCGATGCTCTTTGCGCGATCGATCTGGATACCATATTGCCTGTTTATTTGGTTTCCAGGATAAGAGGCATTAAACGCGTATACGATGCGCATGAGCTGTTCACCGAAATGCAGGAAGTAGTCACACGGCCAAAAGAGAAAAAGATATGGGACCGTATTGAGCGCTTTTCCGTTCCCCGTTTTCCTGCAGGTTATACCATAGGTGAATGTTATGCGGCTTATTTCCGGGAAAAGTACGGCGTCCGATACGAGGTTGTACGCAACGCTACCGTTCTTCGCCCGCTTAGTCTTCCCGGAAAGCGGGAAAAATTCATCCTGTACCAGGGAGCAGTCAATATAGGCCGTTGCTTTGAGTACCTGATCCCGGCGATGCAGCAAGTGGATGTTCCGCTGATCATTTGCGGCGACGGTAATTTTTACAAGGAAGCGATAGCGCTGGTCAAAAAGTACCAGCTTGAAGATAAGATCAGCTTTAAGGGCTATGTACCGCCCGATCAGTTGCGCGAGTACACCCTGAATGCCTGGGCCGGCATCACTTTATTTGAGGCAATAGGTCCCAGCAACCGGCTGTCGATGGCCAACCGCTTTTTTGATTATATGCATAGCGGCGTGCCGCAACTGTGTATGGCTTACCCCGAATATGAAAGTGTCAATGCGCGTTTCGAGCTGGCCTGTCTCATCGAAACACCGACCATAGACAGTATAGCCAAAGCGCTGAACCAACTGGTGCACGACGAAGCTTATCATCTGCGTCTGCAGCAAAACGCGTTGAAGGCAAGGGAAGTTTACTGCTGGCAGGAAGAGGAAAAGCGCCTAAAAGCAGTGTACGAGCATCTTTTTGACGAGAAATAATTTTTAATGACTATCGGATATAGGAATCCAGCCCAAAAACAGGTGCAATGAAAAATGATTCTTTGGGTTAATTATTAGAACGTTGATCTATGGTCATATGCCCATACCGGGATATCGTCACTTAATCTTTTATCATTTTGATCCGCCTGCATATTATATCGTCCGATGTACCTTATCCCCCCGACTATGGGGGTATGGTCGATGTGTTCTATAAGATCAGGAACCTGCACGAAGCCGGCGTAAAGATTTACCTGCATTGCTTTGAATACGGCAGAGGCCGCCCGGAGACTATGGAACGTTATTGCGAGCAGGTATTCTATTACCGGCGCAAGACCGGGCTGGCCGGGCTTTCCCTCCGGCTACCTTATATGATGTATTCCCGCAGGGACGATCAGCTGCTGTACAATCTGCAAAGTATCGATGCGCCGATCCTGTTTGAAGGGGTACATACTACCCACTATCTGTCGCATCCCTCTTTGGCCCGGCGCTTTAAACTGATGCGTAACCAGAACCTTGAGCAGGAGTATTATACCCATCTGGCCGACCGGGAGCGCAATCCTTTGAAAAAAATGTATTACCGGGTCGAGGCGCTGCTGCTCAAAGGCCAGGAAGCCCGGCTTGGGGCTGCGGATGTCTTTCTGACGGTGGCTGAGCACGATCATCATTTTTTCAAAAGGGCTTATCCGGAAAAGCAGCATGCCTATGTACCATCTTTCCAGCCTTACAATGATGTGACCGCCCTGCCGGGCAAAGGTAGCTATGCGCTATACCACGGCAACCTCGGGCACCCCGAAAATATCGAGGCGGCTTTATTCTTGCTGGAGGAAGTATGCCCGCACAGCACTATGCCTTTTGTATTTGCCGGGAAAGACCCGGATGAGAAGGTGATTGCAGCTTGCGAACGCCTGCCACATTGCCGGCTGGTGGCCAATCCTGAGCAGTCTGCCATGGCCCGGCTCGTAGCAGAAGCGCAGGCCCACCTGCTGCCTACTTTTCAGGCTACCGGGCTTAAATTAAAGTTGCTGCATGCCTTGTTCCACGGAAGACACGTGATCGTAAATCCCGAAATGGTGCACGGGACGGGGCTTTCCGAAGTCTGTCACGTAGCCGGCGATGCCGCCGCATTCGTTAGCTTGCTAGAAACGCTTTCCAACCAACCTTTTGACCGGGAAAGCATCGATAAACGAAGAGCTTTGCTGCTGCAGCGTTACAATAACCGGGACAATGCAGCCCGGATCATGGCATTCCTGCAGCCGTGATCTCCGTTACCGTATTCTGTTCTATACGCACCACTCTTGCCGGGTATTTTTGAAGAATGCCGTAGTCGTGTGTGGCCATTACCACCGCTGTATGATAATCGCGGCAAATGGTGAACAACAGCTGCATGATCTTATCTGTAGTCTCGGGGTCCAGGTTTCCGGTGGGCTCATCGGCCAGGATCAGCTTGGGATTATTGAGCAGGGCGCGGGCAATATCAACTCTTTGCTGTTCACCGCCACTCATTTCATAAGTCATCTTATAACCTTTGGCCCGCAGGCCCACTTTATCCAGTACGTTCTCGATCTTTTCTTTGATCAGCGCTTTGTCGTTCCAGCCTGTCGCTTTCAGCACAAACTCAAGGTTGTCGTTCACATTACGGTCGGTGAGCAATTGAAAGTCCTGGAATACGATGCCCAGGTTGCGGCGCAGCAGGGGCACGGTTTTCCAGTTCAGGTCCTTCAGGTTGAAGCCGGCCACATTACCTTCCCCCTCTTTAAGCAACAGATCGCCGTACAGGGTCTTCAGTAAGCTCGATTTACCGGTTCCAGTCTTGCCAATCAGATACAAGAATTCACCTTTGCGCACTTCCAGGTTTACATTGCTGAGCACTAAGCTCTTGCCCTGGTATATCTGAGCGCCTTTAAGCAGCACCGGAACTTCTTCAGACATTTATATTCTTTTTTGATCGTTACAAAAATAGGCTATTGATGGCAAATGGTAGCCCTCGGGTCGGGGAAGCCTTTAATCATCCTTCTTATAGATATGCTTGGTGGTGACGAGACGCTTGCCCGTGATCTTACGCAGAAAATTGCGCAGTTTCCGGTCCAAGCTAAGCGCCATTCCTTTGACGGCCTCTTCGGGCCTGCCATAGAATGAGGTCACATGGAAATAGCTTTCGTTGTCGGCAGGCAGGTGCGAGAAATAATAATTCGAGACACAACAGCGCTTGCCGTCTGCTACTACTTTGCTTACCGAATGATAGGACGACTGGTTGGTGATCATCAGCACAAGCCGGTTGAACTGCGATACAATGGTACGCGGATCGCCCTGCACACCGCCATCCCATAGCTCCAGGTTGCCCCCATTCTCCAGCTTCCAGTCCGGGCTTATGTAGTACAGCAGGTTAAGCACCCGGTACCGTTCCCGGTCGTTGTCGTGTGAGTTGTCGAGATGTGGGTTGAGAAAATTGCCCTGGCTCATCAGGCTGATGCCACCGGCATAAAGATGCTCATCGGGCTCCATGTCCCTGATACCGGTAATATAGGTACACAGCGCGACTACAGCGGGTTCCTGGAAGGCATAGACAATCTCTTCCAGCAGCGGATGATATAAATTCATCTGCGCCGCTACCCTCTTGTTTTCCCTGATAGAACGGTGTATGGCCATTTCCTCGGGCGAGGGGAAGGCCTGGTATATTTCCATCGCCTGCTCAACGGGCAGCAGGTTGTCGATAAAACAGGAGTTGATGTGGCCGCTCTGCTGGAATTCAGCCTTCAGCCGATCTTTTTCTTCTTCCAGGCGCCCGGTTATCAGCGCTGCCAGCGCCTTTCGCATACCCTTTACATTGATCTCTGACATCCCTTGTTTATTGATCGTCTACAAAGATAATACGTATCGGACACAAAAAAGGGGTTATGATCCTTGCGGTCATCACCCCTTTTCCGGTTTCTTATCCGGTGTTTAAAGCTTCTTGCTGTTGATGAGCACGTCGCCGGTGATATTCATTGGTATGGTCTGCCCGCCTCCCGATATCTGACCTTCGATGTTCTGCGTGGTTTTACCCGACAGGATCTGCCCGGTATTGATATCGAGCTCCATAGTACCTTCCTGTTTGCCATTCATCCGGATCTGCATGGGAACGCCCGCCGCAGCGCTCATATCGGTTGCCGGCAGGTTCATGGCAGAAACGACGGCTACCGTGGCTTTACCATTGCTGATGCTCTTCAATGTATACGTATTCTCCATATTCACATTGATACCCTGCAAACCCATACCCATTACCGATTTTTTACCCCAGGACTCGCCCACTTTGATCTCTTTACCGGGATAAAGGTCAAATGAATTTTGCATCATCATCCTGATCGCCGTATCGCTGAACTGGCTTTCCATGGCCGCCCGGGTGTTACCATCTGCATTGCCCGACAGCGATTTGATGAGCTCGCCCAAGCCCTCTACGGCAGCAATATCTCCATTGGGCGCTATTTTAATGCTGAACGATTTGCCGATAAGCTCGTTCATAAAAGCCATATCAGCCGGACTCTTCTCGGGTGTTTTCGAATCGTACTGAACAGGGCCCATCGGGGTCGTCAGGCTCATAGCCACATGATCGTAAGTGATCTTTAGTTTTTTATTATTGCCCTCTTCGCCTTCGTAGGCATATACCATTTCCATTACCATCGACTGGTCCATGGTCGTATTGAGCGAGTTAATTTTCTGATTAACCTTGGTCGTATAGAGATATTTTTCCCCGGGTTTGAAATTGATCTTAATTGTAATCGCATTCCCGCTGCCGGAGTTTTCGCTTCCCGATTTACAGGAGAACAATACCAGCAGGGATAGGCAACATGCCAACCAAAGCCCTGCGCCTTTTCTGAATTTGTTCATCTATCTGATTTTGGTGGAAGAACAAAGATAGCTTTTTGCCGGGCAACCGGCGTTAGCGAAGCCATAATCTTTACAACGGTGCCGAGCTGTGCCATCACCTGATAAACGGCCTGTTTATTTATACTCCACATCCAGCCGGAAGATGCAATTGCTGCCTACCTCCCGGTTGGCATGTACCGATTTGATCTTCCGTTTTCCGCCTAAGCCTAGCATGCCCTTCTTGCCCTTCAGTGTTTCTCCGAAAAGGTTAAGGTTGGCATAGATCGTACCATTGCCTTTTATTTTACCGCCGGGACACATGTATTGAGCGATATTTTCAAGCGTTTCTTTGCCCTCGATCACATCCTGGAGCTGGTTTTTCAATATGGCGTCGGGTATCAGCTCAATCTTCTTCTCTGCCGGCGCAGGCTCTGCAACCGGACCGCTTTCTCCGGCACCGGCTGCGGTGCCTTCGCCAGGAGGCGCTGGGAGAGGCAGTGGCGGTAGCTCATCCACATTTGCGCCGTGGGCGTCGGCCGGGTTCATGGATATGGTGATCGTCTTGCGATACACTTTTGTCTCATCGTTGTCCAGCTTCAGCTTCAGCACATAGCTACCGGGCTCGGTAAAGCTGTAAGATACTTTGTTGCCCGGCTTTGGCGGAAAAGCAGTATTATTTTCTATCGTCCATTCATAAGCGCCGGCAGTCATTCCGGTCTGGTAAATAGCCAGCTCGCCTGCTGCAGCAAAGTCTTTACCGATGATAGCACCCTCACCGTTGGCCGAAGGCGTTGCCGTTACCGGTGTCGCAAGCGCTATAGGACTGATGTGCACATTAACCGATTGCAGGCAACGTCCGTTGATCGTTGCGGTAACCAGGAAATTGCCTTCCTGCTTGTAGCTATGGGTCACCGTAACGCCGGTAGCTGCCGGGCTGCCATCACCGAAGTCCCAGCTTACGTCTTGCAGTCGCTTCATCCCCGCCTGGAAAATAATGCTCTCACCCACGAAGTAATAGTGGGGCCGGGCATGTGCCACCACACCCTTCAGGTTCAGCCTGGCCTCATAGCAAGGCTCTGTAGTGGCGATACGGAAACCCAGAAGCCCGGCCGACAAGAGTACGGTAAGCAAAAGCGTCAACCATACTTTGTTGTCGAAGCCCATACGATTGCGGCTATAGATGCGGGAAAGCTGCTGCATAAGATAAGATGTTCTTTTACGGGGCCGGTTAACGTTTCATGCTCATATTGTACTGGGTAAGCAGCTGCGAGTAGGTGTTCCTGCAATCGTCGTACTTGGCTTTCCACTGGGCCAGCTGGCTCTCGAACTCTGCCGCCTGGGCATCCTTATCTCCCGAAGCCCTGATCCTTTTCTTATCGTCCTTGATTTCAAAATAGGTCTTGATCAGCTCCTGGTACAGACGCTTTTCCGAAACGGAATCTTTATCCACCATGGCGGTAAGCTGCTGTAGCCTGGAGTCTATCTGGCCGTCAACCAATTCAGCCTGCACGCCGGGTTTGTTTACGGAATCCAGCAGGCCTTTGGCCTCACCCAGCTGGGCAAAAAAACTGCGGCCGAAGTCGCGCTCCTTTTCTATGCTGGCAAGCTGCTCCTGCAGCTTCTTATTTTGCTGAAAAGGGACCTGTATTCCGAAGTATATGGCAACCACAACAATGCCCGTAGTAATGATATACAGGATGATAAAGCGGGTAAAGGCCTTTTTACGTTCCGGGCTGTTTTGCGGTATCATGCTTGTTTATTTTGTTTAGGTAACAAAGTGTTTTCTCAATGATTGCTAACCGAAGAAACGGCGCTTGGGCTTGGGCGTTTCGTTATTGCCGTTCTGCTGGTACTGTTGCTCTTCTTTGACAAAAATACCGGACTCCTTACGCTTGCCGATGAATTCAAGGTTGCTCAGCGATTCAAAAAGCTTACCGGTTACCTTGGCGAAGCGGATTACCGGCATAATGTTGCTGTTGATATCATTGTGCTCATAACGCAATCCGGCCAGGCCACTCAGCATTTGTTCGAGCTCACCGGGGTTCAGCTCGCACCATTCGCTCAGGTAGCTCATCAGCTCTTCCTTGCCGGAGCCAATGCGGAGGTCAATCGTATTCTTCATTACCCTGGCGAGGCTCACGATCGTGCTGAACATCTTTGCCGGCGGCTCATAGACCTGGTTCCAGCGCAATTCGGTAATGGCCTGCCCGATGAAGAGCATAATGCGGTCGCAGAGAAACAGGGCCAGCTCCGAAAGATCATTCTGCTGACTTTTCCGGAAGATCTTCTGTACGATCTGGGAGCAGCGCAGCTCCAGTCCTGCCAGGAACTGATCCAACTCGGAATGCAGCCCCATAAGGTCGGGAGACGACTGGACCGACAGACAGGGTGGTATATAATATTCCTCTACCCTCACGGTGTCGCCGTTTACGATCACCTTACCTATTATCAACGCAAAAGGATTACGGGCATATTGGTTATACTGGCTTTCCGGCGTTACCTGCAACTGGTAGGCCGGCTGTGCAAGCGGATACCGGGGCGGATTTTCCGTCGCGTCGGGATTACCCGATGGCACACGTTCAAAGGGCTGGGCGGTAAGCACGATCCAGTACAAGGCCTCGCTGCCCGAAGCCGTGAATGGAAAGGTACCGGTCAATCCTCCTTCGGCCTGGTGCGAAGGCAGACCCGGAACTTGTATGCGTACGCCGCCGGGTGTCACTGCCTGGAGACTCAGCACAGCTACCTTAAGCGTATTCTGGTTGTCGAGCGATAGCTTTACATGGAAAGTGTCTTCCCCGGCTGCGGAAGGTGGCATCACTCCGTAACGCAGCGGCGAAAGGCATAGGGTAGCCATATCGCTAAGGGCGTCCTGCCATGCGTTATCCTGGGCAATGAAATGATCCTTATTGATCTTCATGCCATCCATCCAGTTAACGGGAAAGTATTTTCTCTGGCTTCTCATGGTTCATCTATAAGGGGCTGTTATGCCCCGGTTTATGAAGTGGATATTGTAGCGTCATCTTCCCTAGCCGCTCTCTCACATATGATCACGGTATTTTCCCGTATGCCGGTTTGCTGAACAGTACGTGTGGCATCGAGAATACGCGAACGTTGATACCATTTGGGCTTCGTCCGGAAGTACCATTCCTGTGCCCTGCCGGTACTATCGGCATATTGTATCGGCGTCTCGCTCTGCATCTCGTTATAGTCGTTGATGAAATGATAATACAGCTCGCCCAGCACCATTTGTTCCGGCGCCTTGGCACGGAAAAAAGTACGTTGCCGGTCGCTCGCTTTCTTCGCTATCTCAAAGCCGATCACATATAGCCGCTCTCCTTCTTTTTCATCGGGTAGGTCGATCGCTTGCAGCAAAGGATATTCCCATGCAGGAAATACCGTGGGCGGAATATGATAAGCAGCCAGAAAAGTCTGATTCATCAGAAAAGGAACCAGGAAAAACAAGAGGCTTAGCAGCATGGGATAGAAAAGAAATGACTTATCCTTCAGAAAATACTGCAATCCCGCAAAGGCCGCGATACTGAACAGGATGATCGTGATACCGAATAGCAGCTCAGCATAGAAGAGCTTACTGCGCGATTCTGCCGGATGACTGAAAAACCGCCGGTGTGTGATGACAACATGGATCAAGCCGAAGAGAAAGTAGACAGCCGACAGGATCCAGAAGACCAGGAAAAGGTTGTTACTGATGAAAGTAGCGGCAAAAGCTGCAGCCGAAGCCAGCAGGGAAGAAAGCCCACCGTAAAGCAACGGCTTTTTGCCCTTAGCCGAAAAGCTGGACGAGACTTGTTTGATCACCGCAAACAAGGCCAACGAGCCTACCAGGAAAGGAAGAAAATAAAGCAGGAATGATTTCAGGACCATGATATTTCTGTTCTTCAGGTTTACAGGTAAAAGCCATAACCCAGCACCGGCTCCGATGCCGCCTCCTCCTGCTGGTCGCCAACATATTCAAATTGCGCTTCTACGGCCAGGGGTATAAACAATGCTTCAAACCGCTCCAGGAAACGACCGTAGGGCTTCCCTGCGGTATACAACAGCATCTCCTCCGGCCCCAGGCCTTCTATCGTGAACACCCATTGTTCATATGGCTCTTCAAAACACTGTCCGCATATGGTATCGACACTCAACGCGGCATCGCCTGTCCCCAGCGGAAAACCGCTTACATCGCCGGATGGCTCATTGACGATACGGGACGCACCCGATACCGGCCGGTCGAGCATCATAGCCAGGGCGCTTGCCGTAAGCCGGAGATCGCCTTTGATCTGCCGTATCCAGGGCATTATAAGCACCAGTACTGCCGCCGGCGCTTCGGGAAGCTGCGGGTCGATATTCCAGAAGCGATAAAATTCTTTATCCAGCTTGCCGCTCAACATACCGAACTGCAGCTTTCGCTCTTCTGTCTCGGTGAGGACCGCATAGCGGAACAGCTCTTGCTCTACGGGCTGAAAAAATTTGCGGGCCAGCTTCTCCTCATCCCTATAGCGCCGGTATTCACCGGTCATGGCGCTTAGCGTGCCGGTGTTGCTACCGCCGCGTGTCTGGTGAAACAAGCCCTCAGGCAAACGGTCGTACAAGCCATCCCGGTTGATCTCGATAGCCAGGCGGTTGTTGGCGTCTTTCAGCGCCTCTACCCGTTCTATATCGTTGCGGTAGCTTTTACGGAAAGCACCTGCCATACGGATAACGATCTCGTCGAAAGAGACGCCATTCTCCATCAATTCCGCACACAATGCTTCAGCCCGCAGCAGCTGGTATTGATCAATGCAGTATGGGCTTTCGGCAGACATGGGAACAGCTTAACGGATGAGGATTTTTACTGATGGAACAAAAGTAGATAAAAGTTCTTTTTTGAAAATACGTATTAAAACGTATTGTTTCCCCCTGGGTCAGCGGCTACTTTTGCTATTACAATTTTATTCATTTAACCGAAAATTTTTAACCATGAGCTTCAAAGCAAAACTGAGTGTTGCCGGTAAAGATTATAATGTGCTTAATGCCAGCTACGACCTCCACCAGGAAGTGGACGCCACCGGCCGGCCCTCGTCTATTACCCGGGGAGGCAAGATCTATGTTACCGTGGAAAGCACCCAGGAGACAGAGCTTTTTGAATGGATGTGCAACAACTTTGAACGCAAAGACGGCAGTATCGTATTCCTGAAAAGAGACTCCGACGCGACCATGAAAGAGCTTAAGTTCAAAGAAGGCTACCTGATCAAGTTTGAAGAGGTCTATGCTTCCGACAATAAAAACCCGATGATCGTTAGCTTCGGTATCTCTGCCAAAGAGATCTCAATGGGCAACGGCACCCATGTTAACGAATGGGTATAAACCCCAATGGAAGAGATTCTGCGGCGACGGCCCCTCCTGCCGCTGCCGGCGCTCTTTGTCTGTGCCCCGGCGATCCGGATCACATATGCTTTCCATCGTTCTTATCGTCTGACGGTCACCGGGCGGGTCACCGCACAATGCCGGCTCTTAATCCGAAGTTCTCATGAGTAACAAAGTCAAGATAACGATCAGCGGGCAGGAAGGAGAGATCCAGTTTTCCAGCCTTATGATCAGTCAAAGGCTCTGCGATGTCAATTCCTTTTCCTTTATCTGGCGCGATCAGCAGGACCAGGAAGTTACGCTGAATACCTACAAAGCCTTTTACGATAAGAACCTGGGCGCGGAAGTCAATATCGGGATCGACGAGCAGTTTACCTTCAAAGGACTGATACAAGGTATCAGTTGCTTCAACCAGTATCAACACAACATCGAGTACGAGATCACCGGAAGCGGTCTTCCGGCAAGGCTCGACGGCATGCAGCACTGCACTAGCTGGAGCGGCAAAACGCTCCAGGAGATCGTTAGAGACATTGCTCCGGCCGACCAGATCAAAAACGAACCGACCTGCAGCGAAACCCTCTACTATACGGTCCAATACAACCAGACGGCATTTGAATTCCTGTCGATGATGGCCGCCCGGCACGGTCAATGGTTCTTTTATGATGGAACGAAAATGGTATTGGGTAAACCGGAAGGCATGGCCAGCCCACAAAAAATAACTTTGGGCAGGAACACCGTTTTCGATGTACGCATCCGTGCCCGTATTTTCCGGCCCGAAGCCAATATCGTTGGCTTCGATCGCTATAAGGGCGAAAAGACCGCGCACAATAAAGATGTACCCGATTACGGCGGTACCGGCCTTGTTGATACCGGCGCCAAAAAGGGTAAAGCAGTGTTTGGCAAGGAATACCTGGCACACTACGTCAATTCCGCGAACCAGAATCTTATGGGTAAAGAAAACGAGCTGCACCAACACGCGCAAGCCGCCGCCTCTACCTTCCTGCATGCCAACAGCTATCTCTCCCAAATCAGGATCGGCAGCGCCATTCAGCTGGAAGAAAGCAACGGGACCGGCGCAGGCACCTATATCGTCACAGAGATATATCATTCCAGCAGCGGTGTGAACAATTACCAGAACCAGTTTAGCGCGATACCGGCCGAGAACCAGGCGCCGCCTTATACCAACCCCGATTTGTATGCCTGGTGCTACCCACAGCCGGCTGTGGTCAAACAGAACGAGGATAAGGATGGCCTGGCCCGGGTGAAAGTCCAATTCCCCTGGCAGCCGCAAAACGAGACCTCGCCCTGGTTAAGCGTTGTAGTGCCCCATGCGGGCAATGGAAAAGGCTTTCGTTTCCTGCCCGAGCTGGAAGACGAGGTCATGGTCGATTTCGTGAATAACAATGCGGAACGGCCCTTTGTCATGGGCGCTGTATACTCCGAAAAGAATAAATCGGGTGTACCAGCCGATGGCAACGACGTTAAGATCATTGGTTCCCGCACAGGAAGAATGATCGCCATCAACGATAAGCTGGGCATGATCACCCTTGTCGACAATGTATTTGAAAAAGATGAGTACGGCCTGCAGCAGACGAAGAATCCAAGCAATGATATCGCACTCGTACGTAAGGGCGAAGGCGCCGACGATATTTACCTCTCCCTGAGCTCCAATAAAGACGATGACAACTGGTCGTACCTCCAGTTTACCAATGGTAAGGAGTTGAGGCTATCGCTCATCAGCGATGGCGAAAATATTGCCTCCTTACTCTTCAGCAAGGATGGCAAGAAGATTAATATCCATTCCAAAGGTGTGATCAATCTTTCATCCGATCAAAGCGTCAATATAGACTCTGGTGAGATAAATCTCAACGCGCAGTCTATAAACCTCAACGCGAAACAGAAGATCACGATGAGCGGTAAAGAAGCTATAGAAGCCGCCGGCGGACAGGTTGCCATAAAGGCCGATACCGAACTCAAGCTGGAAGGCATGCAATCTGAAGTAAAAGGCAGCACTATGCTGGACCTGCAGGGCGGTTCGCTTGCCCAGCTACAGGGCAGCCTGGTCAAGATCAATTAATACGGGCAATATGCACTATTTCTGCTACGATACGGCCATCAACAAAGAGTATACTTTACTGCTGCTGCAGCAATCGTACCTTGCTCATCGTTGCCTTTTCGAAGGAACCAAAGACAACCAGCTCTGGGATGTAGCACCCTGGCTTTTTGCTATCGGCGACGATATACCCGGCCTTTACGCGCACATCCAGGCAGATCCTCTCGCTTCGTTGGAACGGGCCACCATATTCGAATCCGGCCTTGACCTGGTAAGCCTGGCCACTTACCTGCAGGAATTCATCTATTATACCGAGGCGGGCAAAGAATATTTCTTCCGCTTCTGGGATGCTGCCGTTATGGACAAATATCTTGTCTCCTGCAGCCCGGTGCAGCTGGATATTATCTACGGCGAGGCCTTACAGGCGATCTGTTGTGCACCCGATGCGCAGCATATCCGGCGGTATACCTTCCGGTCGGGGAAGCTTCACAGCACAGACCTCATAACAGACACAAAGGAGATACAGCCGCTTCCGGCCGCCGAAATAGCACCCGCTACGGAGACGACAGCCCGGAAGCCGCGGAAGTTCTTTATCGATTAGCACAGGAAAAACAAACAGGATATGGGCAAGCCCGCAGCAAGAATAACCGATATGCATGTATGTCCTATGGTAACGGGGATCGTGCCGCATGTAGGCGGACCCGTCACCGGCCCGGGCGTACCCACAGTGCTGATTGGCGGACAACCCGCTGCGGTAATGGGCGACATGTGTACTTGTACCGGGCCACTGGATATGATCGCCCTGGGTAGCGCAGGCGTGCTGATCGGTGGTAAGCCGGCTGCGCGTATGGGCGACATGACCGCTCATGGCGGCAGTATTGTGTTAGGCCTGCCTACGGTGCTGATCGGCGAAGCGGGTAGTGGGGGCGGAGGCGGGAGTACAGGCAGCGGAGCGGCAGGCGGACAAGGCGGCGGTAATGCCACTACGACCAGCAATGCGTTGAATAGCCGGAACCTGAAGGATGCAGCAGAAAAAGGCAGCGACCTTGCCGCCCGGAACAGTAAAGAGGATATCCAGGTAAAATATACCCTGATCGACGAAGCCGACCAGGGCATTGCCGGTGCGAAATACGAGATACGGACAGCCGACGGGGCCGTACACAACGGCAAAACCGACAGCTCGGGAGTAACGCAGACCCTGTCGGGCTATAGCAGTGC
The DNA here is from genome assembly GCF_003545715.1 of Taibaiella koreensis. Taxonomy (GTDB): domain Bacteria; phylum Bacteroidota; class Bacteroidia; order Chitinophagales; family Chitinophagaceae; genus Taibaiella; species Taibaiella koreensis. Next base: position 34,771 of record NZ_QVNU01000003.1, on the reverse strand, counting down.
CGAGTGCAGTATTACCTTCTTCCGTAAAGGCTAGAAGAAAATTATTAAAATGTTGATCTATGGTCATATGCCCGGCAATGGTGAATTAAAGTTGATATCTGTTTTTAGCTCGGGTGCGCTGGCCACAAAAAAACAGCGGAGCATTGTTTTTTTGCCGCCTTATTTCTTTCTTTTTTGGCGGAGCAAAAAAGAAAGAAATATTGCCACCAAATAAAAGGACGAGTAAAGCAAAGCGTGCCAGCTAGTATTTATAGACGTACAAAACTTTGTTTCCTTTATCCGGATAGTCGCTAATTATTAATCATCAGGAACAGTATATGCCACCACCGATATCACAGCAGCAATCTTCGGGCATGGATAAAAGCGGCGACCACGGCGCCCTTGCAGAAAATACCCATCGCGAGACCGACCTGAGGCAGATCGTTGTCTTTATACGGGAGAAGGCCCCTGGACCCGCTTCCGACAGCCTGGCCGGCGCCAGCGCTTTGGCCGGCGGCGTTGCCGGTGCTGTAGAAAATGCTGCGGCTGCCGTGGAAAACGCGGCAGCATCCATCCCGGGGCTTAATATGTTCCTTAAGGAAGAAAAGGACAAAAGCAGCGACGCCGACCAGGCGGCAAAGAACAAGTACAAATATTTCGAAGACTACAGCTCCTGGGACAAGGTAAAAAAGGATTACAATACTACTTTACCGGAAATGAATGACCAAAGCTGTACCCTGCTGTACGAGTACAATAGCAAGGATGCCGCCGGCAGAAAACAGGATGCGCAACAGCTGCACAGCCAGATCGGGAGTAAGCTATCGGGCTGGACCGGCTATAGCACGGCTTTGCACTTCGTGGGTCTCGACCAGGGCGGTAATATCGCCGCTGAATGCACCCGCCTGCTTAACGAAGACAGCAGCTTCAGCGGCAATGCAAAATGGTGGCTTCAATCTGTCACTACTATAGCTACACCGCAATATAGCAGCCTGCACCGGATACAGGCGGCCGCCTTCAAAGGAAGAGGCAGCGCCCTGCATTTCGGCAATCGCAACGATTTTACACAACAGGCTATCGCTTTTTTCGAGCCCTCCGACAAGCTGATTGAAAAGATCAAAGACGCCAACAAGGGAACGCTTTCCATATTTACCGGTAAGATCAAGATGCATACTATCCAGGCCCTGGCCTGCGTGATGAAAGGCGTAGGCACTTCGGGCCAGTCGCCACAGCAGCTTTACGATGGGGTCAAGGGTGAGGTGGAGGGCCTTGTCGGCGGCGTGATCGATATTGTAAAGCAATTGGTGGGCGAAGGTATCGGGCTATTTCAACCCGGCGATATAAGTCAACTGAAAAACATGATGAATGGTTTCGATGCGATCCCGGGCCGTTCTGCCAACAGGCTGAAACAATTTTTTGCCGACCTCCCCGGCCGTTTAAAGCGGGAAGGAAAGAAAGCATTTGGTGGCGGTGACGACGGGCAGGGCGCGCAATTCGGTCCACAGATGCTTATGGGTATGTTCAATTGCCTGTGCCCGCTGGTCGACGGCATCAGCGACAGCCTGGCGCTGTTCCGCTACGATAGCCCTGCCAGTGTAGAATTTGCCGGAAAAATTATCGAAAGCGCCGGCGTTACACAGGTGCATGTTCCCGGCGCCTATAACGTAACGGACCTTGCCGTAGAGCCGGCTATGACGCAGGGCAGTACCGTGCCGGGACAGGCGGCATCGATGATGAACAAAGTGCGGCAGCTGCTGATTACGGCTACAGAAAACAAGGAAAATAAAGCTACCGTCGCTGTGAGTGATATGAATGATAAGCAAAAACAAGCTCTGGCCGAAGCGATCTTCGTTATGGCCACACCCATGCTGCCATCCAAGAAAGATTTCTATGCGCGCTTGCTGAACATAATTCCTTTAAGCCTGAACGAATACCTGGAAAAAGCCGACGGCAATGTCGCCGCGCAAAAGATCAATACGATGATCTCGGGAATAGGGCTCATGCTGCCACCGGAATTGCAACAATCTTTAAGCCGTAACAAGAGCGAGGTAAGCCGCGTGGCAGGCTTCTTCAACAAGAGTAACTACCCCGTCGACAAAGGATCCGATACCCTGCAATACGTATACCAAAGCCATAACCTGGCATTGCAGCGTTGTTACGGCGCCATAGGCGCGGCCCTCGACAAGCAGACAGGCGTGCTGGATCACATGAAGAGCAAGGGGTATAAAAATACGGTTACCCAGGAAGAGCAAAAGTATGAGCTGGAAACCTCCTCGGAGAAAAGTAATGTACGCAGTGCACCTCAGGTAAATTAAGCGTTCCGGATCCCTATGAAAAAGATCATTATTCACGATACACGTTTAAGCGGCCAGGTCTCGCCCTACCAGGCCGATCGTATTTTTGGCTCCTCCAAAAAGCGCAGCCTGAAAGAGATCTTCAACCGTACCTACTGGCAGGCGCAGAGCTATAAAAAAGATAATCCCCGCGAGCAGTGCGAGGTGGAATTGTGGTGCCATGGGTTGGAACGGAAATATACCGACGATACGCGTAACCAAAAGGGTGAGCGACGTGATGAGATGCGTGGCGGGTTCGGAATGCTATTGGGCACAGAAAACCTGGGCACGAACAATGTCCAGGAATTCGCTTCGCTTTGGAACAAGGAAGACAAAGCCATTGACGTCATCACACTCAGGGCCTGCAGCATTGCCGATTGTTTTCCCGCCAACAAAGGAATATACGGCGACGGGCAGCAATTCTGCCTGGCGTTTGCCAAGTGGGCCAAAGCCGAATTGTATGCCTCTTCGGTGCCACAGCTTATTGTTTCGGATGATTACAAGCCCTATAAAGTTATCGACCTGATATCCGATCCCAGCCGCAGCTTCGAGTACATGCGGCAGAAAGGCTGGTCAGGATCAGTATACGTATTCAATAAGACCGGTCGTCCCGAATCGGACCTGGTTACACTGGGAGAAGGCTTTAAACCTTACGATACCACGCTCGATGTTGCCAAGGCACACCCGGTGCCTTATAAGCCAGGGTTTTCGGATAAGGTCTCGGACTGGTTCAATTCCATATCCGGACGGCCGGAAGGCACCTACCCGGCGATTTACCGCTAGCCCCCTAGCCTCCGGGGTCTGTATTTACGTCTTTTTACGTATTTATTCTGCCCCGCATTAAGTCTATTTTTGTAAGCATAGCCCAACTTATTTTTTAAAAGCCTAAATCGACATTCCATGATGGACAATAATTACGGTATCGGCGGCAACGAGGTAAAGACCGATGCCAGCGAAGCCTTCGGCGATATTCCCCAGAACCGTACCCTGATGGCCGAAAAGCTGACCAAGGATGCCCCGGTAAAACCGGAAGTAGTACATGGCCTGCAAACGATCGAGCAGGTATTTGCTCACTATAAACCGGAACTGAACGTGGATTTCGAGGATGCGGACGGCGTATCGCGTAAGGAGACCTTACGTTTCGGCGACCTGGGCGATTTCGGCACACGGGGCATTACGGGGCAAAGTGAATTTCTGAAGGATAATGCCGCTCAGAAAGAAGAATACCTGAAGATCATCAAGCAGCTTAAGTCCAACAAGATCCTGAAATCTGCGCTTTCCGATCCGGAAGCCAAACAAGCGCTGCTGGATGTGATCAAAGGCATGATCTCGGAGCTGCAGCAAAACAAATAAAATTAATCCGCTACCGGATGCTTTGGATCAAATGGTATAAATGACGGTGGCTAAGGTCAGACAGGCGCCGGGATCAAAACTGCTTTTATGCCCGGAATGCGGTTAATCCCGAATATAATACGGCCGCGGCCGGTAAAAAAAATCTGCAACATGGCTTCAGTATTTGGAAAAGTAAAAATCGGCGATACGGAATATACCTTGTTAAGCTGCAGCTACAGCATATCGCAGCCCACAGATGCCTATGGTATTCCCAACGATATTCCCCGCGGCAATCTCATCAACCTTACTGTTCAGACCAATGGCGTGAACTCCTCGCTGGTAGAATGGGCCTCGCAGCCCAAGCTGAAAAAGGACGGCCAGATCACCTACACCAATATCGAAGGCTCCAGCGGACAGACTTTCGATTTTTATGATGGCTATTGCGTTTTCTACGGGGAAAGCTTTTCGGCTGGCTCCAACAACAATTCCGATGCAGTAATGGCATCGGTTACCATATCGGCAATGAAAGTATTGCTGCACGGCCTTTACGCCGTTACCATCCCGGGATTCGAGAACCTCGGATCGTCGGGAAATACCTCTTCGGGGGGCGCTAAATCGGATAGCAATGTTTCCAGCTTTATTGCCGATTGATATCCTACCCGGCCTTATGGCTGCCTGACTTAGGTGAGAATGCCTAACTTCGGGTATGTATCTTTTGCAAACCCCGAAGTTGCTGCGCGCGCTGGCGCCCTCCTATGCCGAATGGCAGATGCCGGCGCCGGCACAGGATCCGAAGGTATACCTCACTTTCGACGATGGTCCCCATCCTGTTGCCACTCCCTTTGTGCTCGATCAGCTGGCACATTACGAAGCCAAAGGCACCTTTTTTTGTATTGGCAAAAACGTGGTCGAATACCCGGAGATCTATGCCCGCATCCTTCAGGAAGGCCATAGCGTGGGTAATCACACGCACAACCATCTCAAGGGCTGGACGACCAAAACCAAAGACTATATCGAAAATACGCTTCAGGCGGCTCAGTTTATCAACAGTAAATTGTTTCGCCCGCCTTACGGCCGCATCAAACGCATGCAGGCCGGGAAACTGCATGAGATGGGTTACCGCCTGATCATGTGGAGCCTGCTGAGCGCTGACTTCGATACGGCGCTGGAACCCAAACGCTGCCTGGAAAATGTGGTCTTCCACCTCAAACCCGGCGATATTGTGGTGTTTCACGACAGCCAGAAAGCCTGGGACAGGATGAGCTATGCGCTGCCACGCGTGCTGGAGCATTGCAAAAAGAACAAATGGCAGGCGGCAGCCCTTTAAGTATTTGTTTTAGGACGGATTTAAGAAAACGCTATCCGGTACAATAAGTAATTTCGGTAGCATATCCCCTTACCATGCGTAGCAAAACCATTTTCAGGATTGCCGGCGGTGCACTTGTGCTTACCGCGGCAACCGTATTCGCCACCGATCGCTGGGTTACCGCATCGACCCGGAAACAGCTCTACAGCGACACACAACATATTCCACATAACAAAGTAGGCCTGCTGCTGGGCACGACCAAATTTCTTAAAGGCGGCTGGATCAATTATTATTACCAATACCGAATCGATGCGGCCGTTGCTTTGTTCCAGGCCGGGAAAATCGATTTCATCCTCATCAGCGGCGACAATGGAACGGAACATTATAATGAACCGGAGACCATGCAGGCCGATCTTATCGCCCGGGGCGTGCCTAAGGAAAAGATATTCCTGGATTATGCCGGCTTCCGTACACTGGATAGTATTCTGCGCTGTAAAGAGGTCTTTGGCGAAAACAGCATCACCATTATTTCCCAGCCTTTCCACAACCAACGCGCCCTATTTATTGCCAACCACAAAGAGGTTGCTGCTATTGGCTTCAATGCCCGCGACGTGAATCGCTATGGCGGCCTGCGTACACAGGCCAGGGAGAAACTGGCGCGGGTAAAGATGTTGCTGGACCTGGCCTTCGACAAGCAAGCCAAATTTTATGGCGAAAAAATAAAGATACAGTAAGGACTATAGTTGCGTTACACTGATACCGGTCATCTTCCGGTACAGGTCGATCGCATACAGGTCGGTCATACCCGACAGGTAATCCACTACCGACTGCAGGTTGCTGTACAGGGCTCCTTCGTCTTTGCTGATGGGGAATTGCTGCGAAATAAGCTGCAGCAATTTAAATGACTTGGAACGCTCCGGTTGCAGCACCGCGCCCACAAACTCTTTCAGCAGAGCACCGATAATATGATAACCGGCGATCTCGATCTCTACTACGGGCTTATGGTTATACACATTGCGGTAGGAATAAGTATTGACCTCTTCAAGCAGGGCGAGATAAGAAGCAGGTAGCAGGTCCATGAGCGAATGCTCCAGCGTCCCGCTCAGCAATTGTGTTTCGTGCTGCATAAACAGGCCGGCCAACTGCTGCACCATCAGCCCTATCCATACGGCGCGTATGTATTGCACTTTCTGATTCGGATCGTTGATCCGCTGCAACTGGGCGCTTACCGCTTCAAAATTGTTGTAACCGGTCTCTTCTTTAAAGAAAGGAAGGAAAAGCTCCTGTATTTTCTCCAGTGAGGTGATACCCAGTCGGTGCGCATCTTCCAGGTCGATCACACGGTAACAGATGTCGTCGGCCGCTTCGGTAAGGAATACGTAAGGATGACGTACATAGACCTGGTCGAAGTCTTCGTTCCTGAGTATGCCGAGATGGGCCGCGATTGCTTTGTACGTATCACGTTCCGAATCGAAAAAGCCCGATTTCTTACGGCTGATTAGTCCCGATGCTTTATTAAAACCCTCCAGCGATGAGCAGGGATACTTGACTATGGACGCGAGCGTGGTGTGGGTAAGGTTATAGCCACCCGCTACCGGCTCGTTGAAGTTATGGGTAAGGATACGGAAGGCATTGCTGTTGCCTTCGAACTTATGAAAGTCGCGGAGCTGGTTGGGGCTGAGCCGGTCTTCAAGCAGCCGTGCGGCAGGGCCTTCCAGCTCGGTAAAGTAGGACCGGATCGCATCTTCGCCGGAATGGCCAAAGGGCGGATTGCCGATATCGTGCGCCAGGCAGGCCGAAGAGATCACGGTTGCGAGCTCGTAGCGGTAAAACTCCCGGAAGGCCTCGCCGGCCTCTTTATATTTATCCGCTATTCTTACGCCTACTTCTTTCCCCAGGGAACGGCCTACCGAAGCTACCTCCAGGCTATGGGTAAGCCGGTTGTGCACAAATACGGGCCCGGGTAATGGGAACACCTGGGTTTTGTTTTGCAGCCTGCGGAAGGCCGATGAAAAGACGATACGATCGTAATCGCGCAGGAAGGAAGTACGGAGCCGGTCGGGGTTTACCACCTTGTCCGGGGCATCGCCGCTGCGCCTGGCGCTGAAAAGCCGCGCCCAATCCATGGTCTGTTGCATGAGGGCGAAGGTAAGCAACAGGAAGCAAATTTACAGACCGGCATACCGGTTTTCTACCTTGGACGGGTTGGTAGCTATGCGCTACCGATGAGCGTATACACAGCCATATCGGAAAACGATCCGTTGAACCATATCCGTTCCCTGAAATGCGCTTCCTTACGGAAGCCCAGGTGGCTAAGCAGGGCGATGGCGCCCCTGTTGGCGGGCGATACTTTGGCCTCGATGCTATGCAGCCGCATGGTTTCCATACCAAATTGAATAATGGCAGATACCGCCTCCAGCGCTATTTGCCTGCCCCACTGAGCTACCGCCAGCTCGCCCCCGATCTCTGCCCGCAGGTTGGGGTAGTCGATACTGTTGAAGCCGCAGGTACCGATCATTGCGCCATGATCTTTCAGCTCGCCGGCCCAGCCAATGCCCTGCTGCTGCTCAAAAGCCGCTATCGTTCGCACAACCAGCACCTCAGCCTGCTCCTGTGTGGCCATAGCCTCGCGGGCAATGAATTGGTTTACCCGGCCGCTGGCACGCATGGCCCTTATTGCAGACGCATCGGCAGGCCTTATCTCACGCAGCAGTATCCGTCTCGTTTCCAGTACCGGAAAGGTCCCGAAAACGGCTTTGTTGATTTCCATAGATGCGATTACAAAAAAAGAGCTGCCCCCAATGGTGCAGCTCCCGTTTTTTATTTTTTGTCGAGATAGAGATCGAAGGTATCGCCTCTGAGCCCGATACGCATAGCTTCCAGCGGTATGATCTCGTTGGGTGCAATATTGCCCAGGTTCACATTGCAGCCCAGCAGTTCCAGGAAGTACAATTGCTGTGCTTTCTGCGGCGCCTCCCAAATGATCTTTTCGGCCGGTATCTTGGTCAGGATCTCCTGTACCAGCCCTTCGCGCACCTCACCGGTACCGCGGTAGATGCCGATATTACCGGCTTCACGGGCTTCAGCGATCACATAAGAAGAACCGGCGCTAAGCTCGGCCGACATCTGCTCGATCCATTTATAAGGCGGCATCACATGCGAAGCATCTTTGGAGCCCACTTCCGACAATACCGTAAATCCATCCTTAACGAGACGCTCGATATAACGGCATTTTTCTTCGTGGGGAATAGAGACCGAGCCATCGGATACTTCCACCAGTTTGACACCAAATTCCTTCATCGAAGCGGTGTAATCGTCCAGCTGTCCGCGAACCAGGAAAGCCTCAAATAAGGTGCCCCCAAAATATACGGGTATATGATGCTTACCGTAGATCTCCAGTTTTTCTTTCAGGTTGTTGGTGACATAGGCTGTGCCAAAACCCAGCTTGACCATATCGGTATAAGGGTCGGCCACGGAAAGAAAGTTATTGACATCGGCAATACCCATTCCTTTGTCCATGACCATAGTGAGCCCATGAGAACGCGGTGCTTGCGTGCGTTCCGGGATCTGTTGGAGGGAAAAATTCATAAAATTTTTTGCTTGTTTAATAACCGGCGCTGGGTTTACTTAAAACAGTGTGAGGGCAAAAATAAGGGATAATCATTTTATTACGTCGGTTACCTTAATTTCGCCTCATGACAGACAGAAAACAAAGTCCGCCGGTGCTGGATGCCGTCAATTTCAATTACCAGCTGCAGCCACTCCGCCGGGAGGCCTTTTCCAACCATATTCCCTTGTATTGGCTCTGCGCCGGCACACAGGAAGTGGTGCAGGTGGAATGGGTGTTTGAAGCCGGACTGTGGCAGGAGCAGCAAACGGCAGTGGCGCAGGCTACGGCAGCTTTGCTGAAGAACGGTACTGCCCGCCGCAGCGCGCTGGAGATCAATGAAGCCATCGAATTTTATGGCGCTTCGCTCAAGATAGCGGCCAATAATGACTATACGATAGTAACCCTTCATACGCTTACCCGGCATCTTGCCGCCCTGCTGCCTGTGGTACGGGAAATCCTTACCGAAGCTTCCTTTGCCGCCACAGAGGTAGAAACCTATGTACGCAATGCGCAGCAGCGGCTGGGTATCAGCCTGCGGCAATGCGATTTTGTCGCCAACCGGCATATCGATGCTTACCTGTTTGGAAAAGCACATCCCTATGGGCGCTTTACCGAAGTAGCCGACCTCCTGGCTTTAAATACGGCTACCCTGTCTGATTTCCACTGCAAACATTACCAATCGGGCAATTGCCGCATCTTCATGGCAGGAAAAATTGACAAAAGTCATGTTGCTATGGTTGATGAGCATTTCGGAAGGGCGCAATGGGGCGGTAGTGAAATGGCTCCTGCAAATGAGCATACCACAAACCCAGCGGCAGAGCGGCACTACCGTATTGTCAACGACGAGAACGGGGTGCAGGGCGCCGTTCGCATTGCCCGCAACTTTCCCACACGCAAGCACCCCGATTTCTCCCCCATGCTGGTACTTAATACCGTATTCGGCGGCTATTTCGGTTCGAGGCTTATGGCCAATATCCGCGAAGAAAAAGGATTTACCTATGGTATCTACTCGCAGATCTATAACTACAAATGGGACGGCGCGCTGCTGATCGCCACAGAAGCCGGGCGGGAAGTATGTGAGCAAACCGTAACAGAAATCTACAAGGAAATGGACCTGCTGTGCCAGGAACGTGTAAGCGAAGAAGAGCTGCTGCTGGTGAAGAACTACCTGCTGGGCAATATCCTGGGCGACCTCGACGGACCATTCTCCATTATGCAGCGCTGGAAGAATATCGTGCTTAACGATCTTCCTGACGATCATTTCGACAGCAATATTGAGATATATAAGACCATAGGCCCTGACCGCCTGCGCGACCTGGCTGGTAAATACCTCAACCGTCCCGATTATTACGAGCTCGTGGTGATTTAATCCAATTCATGCGAAAAGGTTACCTTTACAGCCTTATTTTAATACAGCAATATGCAGTTTTTAGATTTTGAAAAGCCACTGGAGGATCTGAACAACCAGCTGGAAAAGATCAAATCCATAGCGGAGAAGAACCAAGTAGATATGTCGGCTTCGGTAAAAGAGCTGGAAGCCTCACTGGAGCAGACCCGCAAACATATATATGAGAACCTCACGCCCTGGCAAAGGGTGCAGTTGAGCCGCCACCCCGAGCGGCCTTATACTAATTATTATATCAGCCGCATCTGCAACAAGTTCACCGAGCTGTTCGGCGATCGCAATGTAGCCGATGATAAGGCCATCGTAGGCGGCTTTGCCGAGATCGACGGCGAACCGGTAATGGTGATCGGGCATCAGAAAGGGACCAATACCAAAATGCGCCAGTTGCGCAATTTCGGCATGGCCAACCCCGAAGGTTACCGTAAGGCATTGCGCCTGATGAAGCTGGCAGAGAAGTTTGACCGGCCCATCGTTACGCTGATCGATACGCCGGGTGCTTATCCCGGCCTGGAAGCCGAAGAGCGCGGACAGGGCGAAGCCATTGCCCGCAACCTGTTTGAAATGGTCAACCTGCGCGTACCGGTGATCTGTATCATCATAGGCGAAGGCGCCAGCGGCGGCGCGCTGGGCATCGGCATCGGCGACCGTGTGGTCATGCTCGAAAATACCTGGTACACCGTAATTTCTCCCGAGAACTGCTCTACTATCCTGTGGCGCAGCTGGGACTTCAAAATACAGGCTGCCGAACAGCTGCACCTCACGTCGAAGGATATGTCCGGCTTTGGACTGGTCGACGGTGTGCTGCCCGAGCCCGTAGGCGGCGCACACAGCCAGCCCGAAGCGATGGCCAACACCCTGAAGCAGTATGTGCTGAAGACCCTCACCGAGTTGAAGAAGATCAATCCCGACAAACGGATTGAGCAAAGGATCGAGAAGTTTTCCAATATGGGCTTCTACGAAGAGGTATAAAACAATAACACTGATATAAAGCAGAACAATGTTTGAAGGCACCGGCGTCGCCCTGGTAACGCCCTTTACAAAAGACAATACTGTTGACTACTCTGCCCTCGGCCGTATCATCGATGCCGTAACCGAAGGCGGCGTGGACTTTCTCGTGGCCCTGGGCACCACTGCCGAAACACCGACCTTGACAAAGGCGGAGAAAAAGGAAGTGCTGCTATATATACTCGACCATAATGCCGGCAAGCTCCCCATGGTGGTTGGTATCGGCGATTACAATACGCAAGGCTTGCTGGATACGCTTGCCGAATATCCGATGGATCGCGTGGCCGGTATCCTGAGTGTAGCGCCTTATTATAACAAGCCTTCGCAGGAGGGATTGTACCAGCATTTCAAGACCCTGGCGCAGGCAACCGATAAGCCCATTATCCTTTATAACGTTCCCGGCAGAACGGTAACCAATATTCTTCCCGACACGGTATTGCGTCTGGCCAAGGATTTCAAGAACATTGTCGCCATCAAGGAAGCCAGTGGCAATATGGCGCAATGTATGGAGTTGGTAGCGAGAGCACCCGAGCGATTCACGGTGCTTAGCGGCGATGATAACCTGATCCTGGCGCAAGCTGCCATTGGTATGAAAGGTGTGATCTCTGTTGCCGCCAATTGTTACGCCGCTTCCTTCTGCGCCATGGTAAAGCATGCGCTTCGTAATGAAATGAATGAAGCGCGCCGACTGCATTACGAGTTGCTCGACCGCATCAACCTGCTGTTTGCCGAGGGTAATCCCACCGGTGTAAAATATGCCCTGCACCTGCAGGGTCTTTGCGAAAACGAGCTGCGCCTGCCCCTGGTACCCGCCAGCGAAGGCTTGCAGCAGCAATTCAGGAATGCCTGATGTTTTGAAAAATGATTATAAGAAAAAGCATCCTGTACGATCGGGATGCTTTTTGTTTTAGGACATGAAGCCATATCTCTTACTGGACATTGATGGTGTATTGGTCACCACACCCTCGTGGAAACAGCCCGAATTGCTGGAGGATGGGTTCATGCTATTTCAGAAAAATGCTGCAGCAAACCTGGCGTATTTATTATCTCTCGCAGAAATACAGCTGGTATTGGTCTCCAGCCACAGGCATCGCTATCCCATCGCTGAATGGCAGCGACTGTTCGCCAACCGGAAGATCCATCCCCGGTCAATTACCTTAATGGAAAGCATTTTACCGGGATTCCCTTCACGGAAAATGGAGATAGAGGCGTGGCTAAATAGGAATCCTGGCGCCAACTTTATCCTGATCGACGATGACAGCAGTTTACAGGCATTGGAACCTGCGTTAAAATCCCGCTGGGTCCAAACCTTTCCGTTGAAAGGATTTGACGACGAAGCGCTTGAAAAGGCGAAGATTTTATTAGGCCTTATGTAGCGCAGAAAAATAATAAAAAGAGACTATTTGAAAAGGTCTCAAGCCTGCCCACATTGAGCGATTCAAAATGTAAACAGGCTTGAGACATAATTTTGGAGACTGCCTCGCTTCAGCTTACCGGATCAGGGTAATGTCTCCCTTGAAGGTATTCTCTGTATCGTTGGTACATTTCGTATATACCCTGAAGAAATAGGTACCGATATCCACGGGCTTGCCCTGGTAGGTGCCGTCCCACTTGCTGTTCACACTGATCGAGGTAAACAGCAGCTGGCCGTAACGGTTAAAGATCATCATCTTGAAATCTTTGGGATTGCCAATGGTCTCGGGTCCGAAGCGGTCGTTAAGTCCGTCGCCGTTGGGGCTGAAGGCATTGGGGATCATCATCTCGCAACAGGCCTTGGTCTCTATGCTCACCTTCGCTTCGCTCTCACAGGCATGTTCATCTTTGGCGAGCAACCTGATAACGTTCACCTTTTCCGAAAGTACGATATGCTGTTGGGCATCATTGCCGAGGTCCTGGTCATTCCATTTCCAGTCATAGTCCTGTGCGCCCTGCGCCGTAACCGTTATGGTGTCGTTCACACAGGGTGTTTCATCGAGGTTCCTTACGATCACCGCCTGACCAATATCCCATACCGTAAGCTCCAGGTTGAGTACCGAGTCGCAGCCGCTGGGCATGTTGAAGCTGCGCGTATACAACCCCGATTCCTTATACGTCTCACCCATCCAGGTATAGGTCTGGTTGGCGCAGATACCGGCCTTCAGGGTATCCCTGTAAGTGGTCAGTATCCTGATGTTCGTGGTACGGTAAGCACTGTCGCAACCACGTGCGCTCAGCAAGGTATCCTTTACAGTGGTATTGCTGGTATACAAAATGCCTTTGAAATGTACCTGCCCGCAACCAGCGCTATCTCTTGGCAAAAGTGTCACAGGCGTCGGCGATATATGCAGCGACAAAGTGATGATGCTGTCGCAGCCGGCTACAGAAGTGAACGGGTGTGGATAGCTGCCGCTGCTGGCATAGCTCTGTCCCAGCCAATGGAAAGGTGCCTGGGCATAGCAGATGCTTGTATCGATGGTGGCGGTATAGACCTGCTTTATAGTAAGGTTAAGCGTTGTAATACTATCGCAGCCGCCTGTAGCCATGGTGGTATACTGGGCTGCCTGGCTGCCACCCGCCGTTACGCTGACGCCATTCCAGATGTAAGGCAGCTGGTTAGCGCATAGGGTAAGGTACACCGTATCCCTGATGGCCGGCACTACGGCCAGGTTCAGGATGGTGCTGCTATCGCAGCCGGTTATCGCCGAAGACACTGTATAGACCGCAACACCGCTGCCGGCAGCAGTTACCGTGATGCCGTTCCAGTGGTAAGGCAGCTGGCCCGAACAGATGGTAATGTTCCGCACTGTTGTCAGCACAGGGTTGATATTGAGGTTGAGCGTCGTAATGCTATCGCAGCCCGAGACCATCGATGTAGTAGTATAGGTAGCCACTGCCGTACCGCCGGTATTGACCACAATACCGTTCCAGGTATAGGGCAGCTGCCCGGCGCAGATCGTTTGGTTCCTGGTAGCGTTGATCACGGGATTCACCTGCAGGTTCAGCGTAGTTGTACTGTCGCAGCCGGTAAGCAGCGAGGCTGTGGTATAGCTCGCTACAGCGGGACCTCCGGCAGTAATGATATGACCGTTCCAGCTATAGGGCAATTGCACAGTACAAATGCTGACATTCTTCGTTACCTGTATCAGCGGGTTCACTGTAAGGTTCAGCGTGGTGGTGCTGTCGCAGCCGCTTACTGATGAAGCTGTAGTAAAGGTCGCCGCGGCGCCACCACCGGCCGCTACAGAAAGCCCGTTCCAACTGTAGGGCAGTTGGCTGGCGCAAATGGTACGGCTTATGGTTGCTGTCAATACCGGGTTTACGGTAAGGTTGAGGGTGGTAGTGCTATCACAGCCGCTGCTGGCCGATGTAGTCGTATAGGTGGCCGCATTGGCGCCACCTGCTGCAACGCTAAGCCCGTTCCAGCTATAAGGCAGCTGACCCGAACAAATGGTACGGCTCACCGTTGCGGTAAGCACCGGGTTCACGGTAAGGTTCAGGGTGGTAGTACTATCACAGCCGGTCTGCGCCGAGGCCGTTGTAAATACTGCAGCTGCTGTACCGCCGGCTGTTACGGTAATACCATTCCAGCTGTAAGGCATTTGGCCGGCGCAGACGGTACGGTTTACCATTGCGGTAAGCACAGGGTTCACCGTAAGATTCAAGGTGGTAGTGCTATCGCAGCCGGTTGCAGCCGATGGCGTAGTGAACACCGCGGCCGACGGGCCTCCTGCAGTTACGGTAATACCGTTCCAGGTATAAGGCATTTGACCCGCGCAGATAGTCACACTACGGATTACTGATGGCGAAGGATTAACGGTCAGGTTCAAGATGGTGGTGCTGTCGCAGCCGGTGAGCAGCGAGGGCGTGGTAAAAGAAGCTGTTGCAGTGCCGCCGGCGTTGATGGTTTGTCCGTTCCAGGCATAAGGCAGCTGACCCGAGCAGATGCTTCGATTCACCGTGACCTGTACCGGCTGATGCACCACCAGGTTCAATGTTGTGGTACTATCGCAGCCGGTAAGCAGCGACGGTGTCGTAAATGTGGCCACCGCTGTACCGCCGCTATTGATAGTCTGCCCGTTCCAGCTCAGCGGAAGCTGGTTAGCACAAATCGCTATGCTGATGGTATCTCTGGGCAGGGGATTGACGGTAAGACTGAGCGTGGTCGTGCTGTCGCAGCCGCTTACGGCTGACGTACTGGTATAGGTGGCTGCAGCAGGGCCGCCGGCATTTACATTAATGCCATTCCATACATAAGGGAGCTGGGCAGCACATACAGTGGCGGTAACGGTGGCAGTAAGGGTATTGACCACATGCAGGTTCAGGCTGGTAATACTGTCGCAGCTATTCGCACCGGTAGCGGTAAAAGTTGCTGCGCCATTGCCCCCCGTCGTTACGCTGAGGCCATTCCAGGCGTAGGGCAGCTGGCTGGCGCATATGGTGCGGTCGACGGTTACTACCGGTACCGCGTTTACGGTAAGGTTAAGTATCGTAGTGCTGTCGCAGCCGGTTACCAGCGAAGGAACGGTATGGGAGGCGATATAAGCGCCGCCGCCATAGATCAACTGGTTGTTCCAGCCGAAGGGCAGCTGGTTCACACAGACTGTACGATTGTCAAAAACAGTAATAGGCGGATTGACCCTTATGGTAACTGTTGCCGGCGTTCCGTCGCAACCGCCATTGTGTGGGGTAATGGTATAGGTAACGGTACCCGGCGTTCCGCCCGTGGTTGTAAGTATTTGTGCTATCGTATTACCGGAGCCGGCGCTGGCGCCATAGGCGCCGTTCTGCTGCACGGTCCAGCTGAAGGTAGTGCCTGCTATTGGCGCCGTAAGCTGGATAGCCGTTGTTTCGCCGCTGCATAGGGTATCGCTTATGGGTGTGGCGGTAACAGCAGCGTAATTGACGGTCACCGGTAGGGAATCGACAGTGGCATTGCCGCAGGCATCGGTAATAATGGCGTAAATGGTATGGTTCAGGATATTGGGAAACGTGATGCTGGTCGACGCACCGGTACCTAGCGAGGGGGTGCCGGAAGCATTAAAGCTCCAGTTGTAGTTATAAGGCGGTACACCGTAGCTGGCCCAGGTGCTCACGTAAATGGAGTCGCCCATACAAATATTATTGGCTGTATAGCTGATGGGCTCAACCGGGTCGTTAAATTCGACTGTCTTGGCCCTGATGGTCATCACCCAGGGTGCAGAGGCGCCGATACAGTTATTATCGCAGCCTGTTGCCCCTTTACAGCTACGGAAGAACTGCATGGTAAAGTCCATATTTTGCGGCGTACAGGAGGGAGCGGGAAAACAAGCCTGGATATCATTGGTAATGGGTACCAGGTTCATAATGGTAGGTCCCGAAGTCTGCGACTGATTGGTAAAATAGCCTGTAGTGCAGTTGCCGGTGCGGAACCGCACCGCACCGTCGGAGCCGAAGCAGGGCGCCGTGGCCAGGTAGGTAAAGGAATACAAGGCACCGGTCACAGTGGTGCCCGGCGGAATCGCCACCGACATG
Source organism: Taibaiella koreensis (assembly GCF_003545715.1). Classification (GTDB taxonomy): domain Bacteria; phylum Bacteroidota; class Bacteroidia; order Chitinophagales; family Chitinophagaceae; genus Taibaiella; species Taibaiella koreensis. The sequence goes on along the minus strand of NZ_QVNU01000003.1, from coordinate 18,314 downwards.
GTATAGTTACAGGAGCTGTCAAAGCTACAGGAAGCATTGTACCGCGAACCGGTAATGGCAGCCGCGGCTATAGTGGCCGAGCCGGTTACGGTGGGATCGATCACGAGCTCGTGCCCGTCAAGATGGGTGCTGATCCAGCTATAAGGCACCAGCACATCCATCGTATTATCTTTTATAGCATAAGGCGTGGTGATCACTTCTTCCTTACCCGCGCCCTTTGGGTAGATCACCGCTTCATTTACCTTCAGCACGGCAGTATTACCCGAATAGATCTCTAGCTTACCTACGGCCGAAGGCCCGGTAATGCCGCCGGCAAAAGAAACCTTTGCGGTCGTGGGTGTCTGGTACCGGTCCCGGAAAATAAGCTGGTCAAACAGCCCATAAGCATTCCGTTTGATGATAAAGCTCGTTTTTATGGTACCACGGTAGACCCGCAGCTCGGCATCTATGCCTTTGAAGATATCGTGGATCAGCAAGCCGTCGGCGCCGGCGCTATAGTGGCTCCAGTCGGCCTGGTCCAGTTGCACCTCGCCGGCGCCGGTCCTGGCATACAGTACCCAGCTGTTAAAGTAGACCTTACCCTGGGGCGTGTGGATAAAGCTACGCTTTTCAGGTACGTCGATACCGACCGGTTCGGGGTAAGAGCCCGATAGATAATGGCCGGGAGCAACAGCATGCAGCTTGTCGTCTATAGTGAGCCATTGACCATCTTTGAGTCGGTGAAGGTCGCCCAGCGATTTCTGAATGAAGATCTCGGAAGGATCACTAAGACTTCTGAAGACGCGCTCATCGGCCTTGCGCCGGTCGAGGAGCTCCACACATCCGGCAGGCGATCCCTCCGGAAGTATTCCGAATTCAGGGTGTTTGTAATGAGCCGGACGGTTAAACTTTTTCCAGGCCTCGGAGTTGCTTACCTTTTTTGTAGAAAACGACGAGAAATTAGGCGCTGCCGTGCCAATACGCGTATCTGTCTGGCCGAAGGTAAGAACGGGGCACAGACACGCAAGCACGAGCAACAAGCGCCTTATTGCAGAGCTGGTCATGATATTTGGTCAAGAAAGATTGGTTCAGATATAAAATTAGAACATTTAAGGAAAGTTTATAATTATCTTAAAGGTTCTTTGCCTCTCTTGACACAATATCAAATTACATTACAGAAAAATATCTTCGTTTTCGCTTGCAACAGGGAGTCTTAACCCAATCATATATCAAAAAAAATTCTTCTTGTTATTATGATTAATTCTTGATGAATTATGCCTTTTCACCTCATGTTTTATAGATCGCCCAACTGCGGGCGCAATATGATGTGCTCCACAGTGGCCTGTGCTGACAGGCTATAGGTACTCCAGAGGATGTCGGCTATGTCTTCCGCTTTCATAATGCGTTCGGGGGCCACGCCACTGCCGCTCCAGCTGTTACTCCATACGGCGCCGGGACTGATCGCCGTTACTTTGATGCCATCATTCCTTAGCTCATAGCGCAGGTTTTCGCTAAAGCCCAGCAAAGCATATTTGGTAATACTATAGGCGCCGCCATTGGGATACGCCTGTAATGCGGCTACGGAGCACAGATTGAAAATATGGCCCGAGCGATGCTGTTTCATAGAAGGCAGCAGGGCACGGGTGAGATGGTAAGCGCTGTAGAGATTGGTGGCCATAAGGCCCTCCAACTGATCGTCGGGCTCAGTGGCGAGGTTGCCTGGAAAATAAAGGCCGGCATTATTAACCAGTATATCGATCCTGCGGAAATTGTTGAGGATGTTGCGTGCAAAGTCTTTTACCTGAACCTTGTCGCGCACATCCACATTTTGCATAAATACTTTTCTTTCGGGGTATTGCCGTTCCCATTCGTCATGCAGATCGCGAAGGTTATTCGTGGAGCGTGCGCACACCGCCACATCGAACCCTTCCTGCAATAGCTTTTCTGCTATCGCCCGCCCTATCCCTTTGGTGGCGCCGGTAATAACTGCTGTTGGCATACGTTTTATATTTTAAGAGCGCTTATTTTTTTATGCTTGCAAAAGTAACTTTTAAGGATGTTGTTTGTTGTCTTGACTTTTAAGTAAATGTATTGGCTGCTGGTTAAAAACGGGGCCATTCATAAAAAATAACTTTTCCTTTTATTTGATCGCCTTTGCTTATATTGCCTTTCGATGCGTATTGGTTTCCGACATATAGTGCTGTTGCTTTTTGTATGTACCGGCGTTCATAATTCCCAGGCTCAGTCGGGAGAGCCGGCGCCCAGGAAAAGGACTTTTATCGGTTCCATTATTTACGGTATCCGTACCAGCTTTGGTAAGGACACCACAGGCAGAAGAGAAAGTATAACGATATTAAATACCGATGCGCTGCTGCCCTACGAGGGAAGGATCATCCGTAGCATACGCACCGAGCAGCTGGGCTTCGAAAAAAACATCTCCGACTCAGCGGGCAACTTCATCTACTTTGGCACCAGGGCGCTCAATGCCGTTCATGCCACTTCGAGGGATCGGACCATACGCCGTAATGTGTACCTGCAAACCGGAACGGCTTTCAACCCTTACCTGGCCGCCGATAACGAAAGATACCTGCGTACCATCGGCTTTATCCAGGACAGCCGTATCGCTATCGACAGCAGCACCAGCACCGCCGATTCGGTCGACATTATCGTCACCACCAAAGACCTGTTTGCCTACAGCCCCTCCACCGGCGGGCTCAGCCCGCTACGACAGCGGGTAGGTCTTACCAATATTAACCTGCTGGGTACAGGCCAAAAGCTTTCTTTCAGCTACCTGCACGATTCCCGCCGCGACCCGGGCAGCGGCATCGATGCCGGCTATGGCTACAACAACATTGCCGGCTCCTTCATCAATGCCAATTTTAATTTCAGCAAGATTGCCCGCAATATCTACGATAGCAGGGAGGATGAAGAGAACTTTATGCTGCAGCTGGACAGACCGCTGGTATCGCAATATAAGCGCCTGGCAGGCGGGCTTAGCGTAGGCAAGGGCCGGTCGATGAACCTTTATCCCAATTACTACGGCGGCGATTACTACCGGTACGATTACGGCGTAGGCGATGTGTGGGTCGGCTATAACCTCGGCGCCCGGAAATACCTGAACGACCAGAAGCTGCACGTAAAGAAATTTATCGGCATCCGTTACTTCAATTACAATTTTTTCGAAACACCCTACCAGGTCAACGATAAGGTATTTGATCAGCGTTTCAATTCGCGCCAGGGAATATTGGCCAGTCTTACACTGTTCCGCCAATACTATTACAAGACACGTTATATCTACGGCTTCGGTATTACCGAAGATATTCCGGCGGGTTTCAATGTATCCATCACGGCGGGCTGGTACAAACAATTGGACCTGTCGCGGCCCTATCTGGGCGTAGATGCATACCGATATATTGTTACCCGCAAAAGAGATATCGCCGGTTTTTTTGTACGTAGCGGTATGTTCCTTAACCAGGGAAGTATTGAGGATGCTAGCCTTATGTTTGGCGGCAGCTTTTTTACCAGGGTGCTGTTTGCGGGCAACAAGAGAATACGGCAATATTTCAGGGGAAGCTATTCGGCAATCGTCAACCGGGTTGCCCTTAATCCGCTCCGCATCAACAATACCCTTGGCGTGCGCAACTTCAACTCCGATCTGGCTTCGGGCAACAGCCGCTTTGCCCTGCGTAGCGAAACCTTTATTTTCCTGCAGGAAAAATATTTCGGCTTCCGGCTCGCGCCTTTTGCTTCGGGCGACTTCGTCTACCTGGGCAACAACCAAAGCACTACCGATGCTTCGGGGATCTTTTATGGCCTGGGCGGAGGTATGCGCGCGCGAAACGAGAACCTCGTCTTCGGCACCTTTGAGCTGCGCGGTATCATTATTCCAAGGAAAGGCACGGGCGACAACCGTTTTAAGATCAGTGTGGCCGTCAACCTGCAGTTCCGCTACAACAGCAGCTATGTAAGCAAGCCCGATATTGCAGAGCTGAACGGCGATGTTACGGGCGATATCTACTAATCCGAAGGGAGGCTTATCTTCGCAGCGTCTCTCTATCCAGGCAAAACTTTATTATAATCCATGCAGGACATTGTGCTCAACTGGAGCAGCGGCAAAGATGCCGCGCTGGCCCTATACCACCTGCTACAAACCGGAGACTACCGGGTACGCAGCCTGCTGACCAGTCTTTCGGAGGCCTACGGCAGGATAAGCATGCATGGCGTAAGGGAAGAGGTGCTGGAACGCCAGGCGAAGCATATGCAACTGCCCCTGCAAAAGATCTACCTACCCGAGGATGCAGATATGGACACTTATAACCGGATCATGGGCGATACCGTAGCAGCCATTAAACAAGCCGGTATCGATACGATGGGCTTCGGCGATATCTTTCTGGAAGACTTGAGGGCCTACCGGGAGCAACAACTGGCGACCGCAGGCATGAAAGCCCTGTTTCCTTTATGGAAAAAGAATACGGCCGGGCTGGTAAAAGAAGTGGAAGACTGTGGCATTAAAGCCCTGATCGTATGTGTAAACGACCGTTATCTCGATCAAAGCTTCCTGGGCAGGTTTATCGGACGCGACTTACTCGCCGATCTGCCAGATCATGTCGATCCCTGTGGTGAGTATGGTGAGTACCATTCATTGGTGATCGACGCACCTTATTTCTCTGCACCTTTGCCCGTAACGCCCGGTGAAACGGTTTTCCGCGAGTACCGGGTAAATGAGGACAGCAGGCAGGGATTTTATTTCCTGGATGTACTACTGAAGGATGAAGCATCGTGATATTCATAGATATCAGCAGATGATCTGATGATTTTCCATACCGTTGACTGAAAATAAAAAGGAACGTGCAGGTTTTGGTTCCTGCACGTTTTATTGAACAACCGAGCTCCTTTGGATTTAGGAAAACACGGAAGATGACTTTACCGGTTTCTATTGTTTCATGTGGAAGCAACCTGGGGGTCATATCCCTATTCCCTGATGAGCTTATAGCTGCTCTTCCCTCCTGCTACATCGGTCAGGATCAGGTAATACATCCCCGGTATATTATGCTCGAGGTCCAGGTATTGGATTGCTGCTCCGGTAGCTTTCCGTTGCAGTATCCGGCGCCCGTTGCCATCGTATAAGGTCAGCTCATCTCCTTCTCGGAGGCCTTCCACCTGTACCTTGCCGTTAGTATATGTGGGATATACCTTGACTTTGTATGCAGCGCCGCAATGCCGGATCAGGCTAACCACTGGGCTATAACGGAAGCTTCCATCGAGATCCGTCATTTTTAAACGGTAATAAGCTGCACCTTCTCCGGCATGATCCGGTATATATTGGTAGCTGTTGCCGGAACCCTTTGCAGGGACAATGCCTGCAGGTACAAAGTATTTTCCATCCTTACTCCATTCTACGGTAAATTCCCGCAGATGCTCTTCTTTACCGGTAAGCCAGCTCAGTACCACCTGGCAGGGCGCTTGCTCCACTGCTGTAAAACGGACCAGCTCAACAGGCAATGTGGTACTCACGTTGATGCTTATCTTAGCCGTTTCCGGACAGCCATTGCCGCCGGGACTTACCGTATAGGTAAACGAATCCACCCCGGAAAATCCGCTCGCAGCCGTAAAGGTGATATCGCCTGTGGTATCGACGGTAATGCTGTTGCCGCTGGGCAGTGTGACTACCTGGCCATTGGTAAAGGCAGCACCGTTAATAGCCGACATATACCGGAGGGCAGATTCGAAATTATCGGCTGAAGCCCCGCCGGTACCGGTTATGGGGTTAAAGGGTAGCGGTGCAACGCCCGATGCATTAAGGTTATCGGCCCTGATATCGGCCATAATGCCGATAGTTATGATCCTGCTCGTGGTATCGGTTCTGGCGACAACGGGGAAGCCCGGATCACCGGTATTACCATGATCGTCGGCCGTCATCGTGATCCGCACGCGTAAGCAGGTGTAGTTGGCATCGGCGCCAGGGGTGAGGTAGGTAATGGGTGGCGATGCCGCCGTATTACCGTCGTGAAGATAGGCATTGAGGGCAGGCAGGCTGCCTGTGAGCACGACTTGCGCCGTACCCGATCCGGTAACGGTTACACTGTCGGTGCTGGTTGCGGTAAGGGTGCCAAAGGCCGGATCGGGCGTAAAGATCAGGTTGTTGCCATCTGAAATGATAAAGCTGATGGTGAATTGTCCATAGCCGGCATCCACATCTTCTTCCCAGATCAGAGGGGCCCCATTTATCGAACGGTTAATAACCAAAGAACTATCTTCCCGCACATTATAAGATGGAATCGTATTGGCTGTTCCGTCGTTCACGGCTCTGATCAGGATCTTCAATATGGCGGTATCCGTTAGGTTATTGACATCTTTTACCGTATAGGTGATCAGCGGGACAGTATCATTATAGTTTGGTTTGGGTATAAACTGGTAATTACCGTTGTTGTGAATATTGATCGTGCCTACGGTATCGGTCGCTGCAGGATAAAGAATAGTGACCACAGTACCGGTATCATAAGTGCCCGGCATTCCGTTTATCGTATACCCCGTAATGCTGAGGCCGCTTCCTGTAGCGCCGTTCAGCAGGTTGGCAGTGCTGGTTGTCGCTGTGATATTGGTCGTAGCGTCTTCAGTAGTATTTCTAACTTTTCCATTGGCCACAGGCTGGGCCTCGAGGGTCAACGCCATTGCAGAAAGCAAAGCGGTAAAAAGGGTGGATAAAAATCTTGTCTTCATGTACAATACGTTTAATAAGCTTGTTTAAAAAAGGTGTTTCCTTATTCTTAAATCAAACCTTATTCCACATATTTTATATGACAACATACATGGATAATTAATGCGGGAATTGTTTTAATTATAGATGATGAGTATAATATTCACATATTTTGTATTTCGCATTTATAAAATACGAAAGCCGTTGCTACCAGCGGCTTTGAATATCATCTTTATTTTGTGCTTTTCTCCTTCTGCCTTATCTTCCCATATATACCAACAATATCTGCACATCGCTGGGATTGACCCCGGAAATGCGGCTGGCCTGGCCCAGTGTATGCGGCCGTATTTTAGTTAGCTTTTGCCGGGCTTCAGTGCTGAGCGCCTGTATCTTCTCATAGTTGAAAGCATCGGGAATTTTGAGATCTTCCATATTGCTCATGCGGGCCACCATTTCCTTTTCCTTTTCTATATACGTTTCATACTTTACCTGTATCTCGGCCTGTTCCAAATCCTCTTTTTTAAAGCCACTGAGCTTTTCCTGTACCGATGGAAGGCACAGGACCATTTCCTCCAGCGAAATGTCGGGCCTTAGGAGTATTTTTTGCAGTTTTTGACGCTCTTTTATGGTCGAAATACCCTTTTTTTCCAAAATTGGGTTGATTTCTTCCGGCTCGATACCCGATTGCTGTAAAATATTACGGATGCTCTGAACTGCATCCTTTTTTTCCTGCACACGTTGCATACGTGTTTCCGAAGCCAGCCCCATATCATAGCTGATCTCCGTCAGCCGTATATCGGCATTGTCCTGGCGCATGAGTGTGCGAAATTCGGCACGGCTGGTAAACATACGGTACGGTTCATCGGTACCTTTATGGATCAGGTCGTCGATCAGCACACCGATATAAGCATCATTTCTTTTCAGCTCAAAAGGTTCCAGCGCCTGTACATTCCGGTGCGCATTGATACCGGCGATCAATCCCTGGCAGGCCGCTTCTTCATAGCCCGTAGTACCATTGATCTGGCCGGCAAAGAAAAGGTTCCGCACGAGCTTAGTCTCCAGGGTGAACTTCAGCTGGGTAGGCGGGAAATAATCATATTCGATCGCATAGCCGGGACGGAAAAATTTACAGTGCTCAAAACCGGGTACTTTGGTCAGCGCCTTATATTGTACCTCTTCGGGCAACGATGTGCTGAAACCATTCACATAAATTTCCACCGTGTTCCAGCCCTCGGGTTCTACAAACAGCTGGTGACGGTCTTTATCGGCGAAGCGGTTGATCTTGTCCTCGATGCTGGGGCAATAGCGCGGACCGCTGCCCTGGATCCTGCCCTGGTACATGGGCGAACGGTCGAAGCCGGTTTTCAGTATATCGTGTACTTCCTGCGAAGTATAAGTGATCCAGCAATGGCGTTGCTGCTGCGGTGCAATACGATCAATATTGCTATAGGAAAAACCAACGATCTCTTCATCGCCAGGCTGTATTTCCATCTTGGAATAATCGAGGCTTCTACCATCGATACGGGGTGGCGTTCCGGTTTTGAGGCGGTCGCTTTCAAAGCCCAGCGATACCAATTGCTCGGTAATACCAGTCGCCCCTTTTTCACCCATACGGCCGCCGCCAAATTGCTTTTCACCCACATGGATCACACCATTCAGAAAAGTGCCATTGGTCAGCACCACGGCCTTGGCCCGCACTTCCCGTCCCATACCGGTGATCACACCCTTTACGGCGCCGTCGGAAATAAGGAGGCCTTTGACCATATCCTGCCAGAAATCCAGATTGGGGGTCTGCTCCAGCATTTCCCTCCAGGTTTGGGCAAACAGCATCCGGTCGTTTTGCGTACGGGGACTCCACATGGCCGGACCTTTGCTTTTATTCAGCATGCGGAACTGGATCATGCTTTTATCGCTTACAATACCGCTATAGCCGCCAAGGGCATCTATTTCCCGTACGATCTGCCCTTTACCGATACCACCCATAGCCGGGTTGCAGCTCATTTGCGCTATGGTTTGCATGTTCATCGTGATCAGCAGGGTCTTGCTCCCCATATTGGCGGCTGCAGCTGCGGCCTCGCAACCGGCATGCCCTGCGCCTACTACTATTACATCATATTCTGGAAACATCTTCTTGTTGGTACTCCTTATTTATATTATACAGAGTGGCGGCAAAGGTACAAAAGATAATGCATGCGCCCGGAAGCCCTGGCGAAAACGGCTATACCTGGAAGCAATATACTTATCTGACTATATTGATACAGGAAACATTGTCCCGATCCCGGTTGCCGGGCCTGTCGAAGCATCGCTATAGCTTGTTCTTTCGACTGGCTCAAGGATCGGAGAATATTTTGTTTCCTATATCGACATCGTCAGCTACAACTTATTCGCCCTTCCCTGCACTGGAACAATGGTGTTTTCAACCTATGCCCACTATCCCGATTTTAAGCAGGTGATGCATTTGACAATGAAACCCAATAGGGAAACCAGCAAATTAGGAGTAGCAAAAAGGGGCTTTGGATTAACCATTAAAGCGTTGCTCTGCTATCCTTGTCCGGCGATATAAACTAAAGTTGCTCCTGATTTTATGCGTGGTCAATGGCTATACGATCAGGCGGCACTGTCTTTCTTTTTTTGTGGGAACAAAAAAATATCAATTAACATACCGGGTAAAGTAAAGCGTATTCGTCAATATTTATAGAAGCACAAGCCTGGTTCCTTTATCCCGATAGTCACTATTCTTTTAACCATTAAAACACATCTGTAATGAAGCGCATTTCGATCTTATTACTCCTGCTGCCAATTAATCCAGCCTTATACGCACAAAGCAAATGGTCTGCAGGCTACCGGCTGGGCCTGGTGGGAGAGCGGACATTTAGCAGCAGTACAGAAAAGAATACCGGTATCAGCAACCAGGTCTATGCCGCCTATCGCATTTTGAAGCATTTGGAAATAGAAGCAGGTCTGCAGCACAACCAGGTCCATGACCAGGCCAGTATCGAATACGAATGGATAAGAGCCCAGCCGTATAGCATGTATGTGCAGCTTAAAGCGCAGGTGATTAACCTGTCTCTCGCCGCCAAATTCCACTTCCTTAGCGGGAAACGATGCTCTTTATATGCCTTTGGCGGATTGAATAGCGGTATGGCTTTCGGGTATTATGAATCTGCCCGTGCCAACCAATTTGGCGATATATTGATCACAAGACAACATTTTACCAGCAAATACCACCCGGTATCAGCCCTGTTTGCCGGCTTAGGCCTACAGTACCAAATCGGGCGAAGAGTAAGCCTTAATACGCAAGCAGCTGGACTGGGGAATACTATGAACTCAATAACCGGCGAATCCTTTCCGCCTTATTTATACAGTCCAAACTTTACAGCCCAAGTAGGGTTCAACTATTTGTTTTAAGTGATTATCAGGATACGGAAACAGACTACAAATTCAATTAATGGTTACTGGCCTATTGAAGGCTCATCTTAACCCTTTCACAAACTCAAGAATCGACTTACTTACTATTTCAGGATAACCAGACTATTTCATATGAATGCCGTTCCACGTGAAACATTGTTGCACTATTGTTTCACGTGGAACAACGCTATACTCCAACTAAATAGTTTAAAACTGCTTCTAAAGGAACATGCTGAATCTAATAGGATCATCAATCACCAACTTATTTACCGTATTGTTCCACGTGAAACAATGACGTCAGCCTCCAATCGACCAGAGGGCATGCGATCAATGAGATCAATGCGAGGACCGTTCCAATTAAGCACCAACATGCAACCTCACCGAGCTTTGGTAAGAAAGATTGATTCCAAGGCCAACAAGGGTATCCGCTCCGGGACAGAAATTGAATGGATCCTGATACCATTGTTCCACGTGGAACAGTAGTATTCAAATACACAACATTAACCAACCGATCAACCATATCCAGGAGTTGTAAGAAAATGATAACTCCAGCCGCCTATCACTTCATTTCTCTTGTTGAAACATATACTTGCCATTCGTTGAGCGCAATGTCTTTATCGAAGTTGCTCTTAGCCACTAACCTTCTATGTGGAGCATTTAAAAACCAATATCTATTAAACCTCCTCTGTTGAAACACCAAGCAATTATCTTAACTCATTTCAAAAGGGAGAAACTTATAAGATACCGATAAAAGATATTACCCAATAGAATTGCTACTCTACAAACTACGCAAAGACATACTAAGGTATTCTACAGAAAGTGTGCGGTAGGGAACACATTCGGATATCATGTTCCACGTGAAACATTAAGCCAAACCATTTGAAGACATTGCTGATTACTTAAGACCAACTGGCTTCATAATAGACTGGAGAAATCAGTAATCCTATTCCCTTTAAGCAGTAAGTAAGAAGGTATGGGGCGACTATTTATATACTGTCACGCTATCCATTCACTCATGATACGCTATGCCACGAATCTTTCACAGCGTCCAAATGCTGTTGCTCTCATGCAATCAGAACTTGAAATACCGCAGTCTGTTCCCGAAAAAAGTCATTCGCATATATACATAAACCCTATAGATCATAGAGCCTCTCGATAAGGATACTTTATATATTTTACCTACCTTTGCGGCGCATTAACCAAAGAAATCATTCGATGTCTCTGACTTCAGCAGTCCTGGATAACTTCGACCCGAATTCACCAGGTCTCGTTTCCAACAATATCTTCGGCCTCCCCTTCTCCGAAGAGGATTCACAGCTCATTATTATTCCCGTGCCCTGGGAAGTAACCGTAAGCTATCGCCCGGGCACCTCAAGGGGACCAGAACAAATATTTGACGCCAGCATGCAGGTCGACCTTTACGATTCCGACTATACCGATGCCTGGAAAAAGGGTTACTATATGTTGCCCTATGACAAAAACATACGCAACAAAAGTGATTACCTGCGCAGCTGTGCCGAGCTCATTATCGGCTGTCTCTCCGAGGGCAATCCACTCAATTGCAGCAAACAGCTGCTTTCAAAGCTGCAGGAGGTAAACGAAGGCGGAAAGATGATGCACGACTGGATCCACGACCTCGCCGCCAAATACCTGGCCGAGGGTAAAAAGGTAGCCCTGCTGGGCGGCGATCACAGCACGCCCCTGGGCTATATTAAAGCCTTAAGCGAACAACATGAATCCTTCGGTATTCTGCAGATAGATGCCCATGCCGATCTGCGCAAAGCATATGAAGGCTTCACCTATTCCCACGCTTCTATCATGTACAATGTATTGGAGCAAATACCCCAGGTGAAGAAGCTCGTACAGGTAGGCATTCGCGACTACTGCGACGAAGAGCTGGATATCATCAATCAATCGCCCGACCGTATCAAAACCTTCTTTGATAAAGACATTAAAGAACGCCAGTACGAAGGCGAACACTGGAAGCACATCGTAGACGAAGTCATTGCCACACTGCCCGATAAAGTCTACATTAGCTTCGACATAGATGGCCTCGACCCCAAACTATGTCCCAATACCGGCACCCCGGTTCCCGGCGGCTTCGAGCTCGACCAGATCTTCTACCTCTTCCGTAAAGTAAAACAGTCGGGTAAAGAGATCATCGGCTTCGATCTTAACGAGGTATCCTCCGGCTCACATGGGCACGACTGCATCGATCCCATTGTCGGCGCTCGTGCTTTGTACAAATTGTGTAATATTCTGGCCGGGTAATCAGCCGGCACACTTATCCCGCTTATGTATCAAATACTCCTGGAAGGCAAACAGGTAAAAAAGAATCAGGTAACCGGCATGCATCTTATGGCCGGTTTCCTTCTTTTAATTATGGGCCTTTTCACCTGGCTGGTCCCCAACGCTGTAAAACAGGCCGAATTTAATTTCCTCAATAACATAGGCTTGTTATATGCAGCTTTTGGTTTTGCCTTGCTCATTATATCTGTCTTCTTCAATAAAAAGATCATTCAAAGCCCTGCCAATTTCGGCTTGCGCATAGCCGAGATCTTGCTATTCATTTCTATCCTGGCCTATTCCTTCATCCGGAAATGGTATCTTCCAGCAGCCTATTCCGGCGCAGCCTTGCTTGGCATCATATTAGCCTATTACTGGGAACGGAATGGGAAAAAGACAAGACGAGCTGTTTTCAACGATAAAGGCATCTTTGTTACCGGCCTCGGTCGGAAAAGCGACATGACCTGGCAGGATATTAAAAAGGTTATGCTGCGGCACAAAGTCCTTACCATTGATTGCAAGGATAATAAATTATTCCAGATCAATGTGGATCATGGACAGGAAGCCATAAACCAGGAAGATTTCGAAGCCTATTGCCATATCCAGATCGAAGCCAAAAAACATCTGTATAAAGAAGACTGGTAATCATATAAAATTAAATACTAATATTTAATTCCGGCACGCTTTTTGCAACTGGGAAGGTATATCCTTCCCTTTTTCATGAAATACATATTCACTATCTTTTTCCTCTGCACGCTGACCCAAGCCGGTTATGCCGCAACCACCGAAGTACCGCAGCTCGCCGGCCATACCTGGAAATTACAGGAACAAATCTATGCCAACCAGGAAGGCTCCGCGACCGACACCCACAAAGTCGTGGGACAAGCCGGCGACTATATCCGCTTTGAAAAGAACGGCAAAGCCATTGTACATTACCAAGGCAATACCGACACACTGGATTATAGCCTCAAAGACAATATGCTTTACATAGGAGCGGAAACACCTTATCTCGTAGCAGTAACCGGGCCAAAGGCAATAAGCCTGCTACAGCAAAGCAAAGAGGCCAACGGCGATTACAGCAGCATCCTGCTGGAACTCAAATGGTAAATAAGCAGAGCTAACAAATTGTTAGCTCTTGTTATATATCCCGCAATTGCGCTAATTTTGCGGCGTTTCATGAAAAAAATGTTTATCTTTCCTAGGTTGAACATATTATAAAAAACGAAACTGACCTCTATGACATTTAATCCCTCCGGTCTATTTGAAGAACTGACCTCCACCACACAGAAACTGGCAAAAGGATACGAAACACTGAAAAACATCCAGGAAGTAACGGTAGCAACGACCCCTAAAGAACTGGTATGGCAAAAAGATAAAGTAAAGCTGTACCACTACCTGCGCGAAACACCGGCAAAATGTAAAATTCCCGTGCTGGTCTCCTTTGCGATGCTGAACCGCCACGACGTGCTCGACCTGCAGCCCGACCGTAGCCTGATGAAGAAGCTGATAGAAGAAGGATTAGATATCTATATTATGGACTGGGGCTATCCCACCCAGGCCGATAAATACCTCACTATGGAAGATTATATCGATGGCTATATGAACGACGCCATTGATTTCATCCGTAAAAAACATAAAGTACCCAAGATCCACAAGCAAGGCATTTGCCAGGCTGGTACCTATTCCATGATTTACGCCAGCCGGTATCCTGAAAAGTTGCAAAGCCTTACTACTTATGTAGCGCCTTTCGACTTTGGGGAAAACGAGAATATGCTGTATAAATGGGCTAAATATATCGATGTAGACACTATGGTAGATAGCGTGGGCACCATATCCGGCGAAATGATAGACTCTGCCTTCAGCATGCTGAAGCCCTCCATGAATATCAGCAAATACATAGGCGTTATGGATTCCCTTGAAGATGAGGATAAGCTCCTGAACTTCCTGCGCATGGAGCATTGGAAATCCGATCTTCCTGCTATTGCCGGTGAAATGTACCGCAAATACATCAAGGATCTTTTCCGCGACAACCTGCTGATAAAAGGCGAACTTACCCTGGGCGGTGAAAAAGTAAACCTGAAAAACATGAACGTGCCTTATCTCAACGTTTATGCCACAGGCGACAACATTATTCCCAATCACAGCACCAAAGCAGTGATGGCCAAGATCGGATCAAAAGACAAGCAGGAGATCCCCTTCCCGGGTGGTCATATCGGCGTATTTGTAGGCACCAAGTCCCAGAAAGATCTGGCGCCGGCAGTAGCCAAATGGACTATTGAAAAGAGCTGATAACAGCTTATCCACAACCTTATACCACAAAAGGCAATTCTTCCCGCGTGGTAAATAACATCTGAGCTGCTCATCACTGATGGGCAGCTCTTCATTTAACCTACCACGAATACGGTCCACATCCCTATTTATTAAACATATTAGACCTAAAGACCTGGTTGTACACAAGATGATGTGCATTAAGGAAATGTTACGCCACTCTTCCAAAACCGATCTTTCCTTCACTTATTTACCCACAAACAGTAGCAAAAAGTTGTTGGAAACTGGTTAAACCCGTCTTAAAACCCACCTAATAAAAACCAAAAATAAATTTGGCTCGTGTTGTTAAAGATTTGTTCACTTTAAATTCATATTCACTTTACAGGATATCCCACTTGCACACCACAAAAGGTTCTGCAGCACCTTCTTCATCCACAGCGGAGAATAACTTTAAGAATCTCAGTAAAATCAAGGCTTTCCTCCGATTCATGACTGTGGAAAAGCGGGGGATTAACGATTCATGCGAGAATTCCAATGTTAGCAGAAAAAAGTTTCCACCATATTCACAGCCCTAATAGTAGTAATCCTTTTTTATTAAAAAATAGATAATTAAAATTAGGGCTGTGGATTACCCAAAAAATGGAGCGCACCCCTTACCCGTTGTTTCCAGCCCAAAAGGGTTTACTTTTGGATTCATGATTGCCACCCCTGCCGAAAATTGCCTCATCGTAAACCGCCTAAGCGTCCGCTTCGAAGCTGCACAGCCTTTCGAAGCCGTGCAGGAGCTTTCCTTTGCCCTGGCCGCCGGAAAAACACTGGCGCTTATCGGGCAGAGCGGATCGGGCAAATCGGTGACATCACTGGCGCTCATGGGGCTTTTGCCTGCCAACGCCCGTATCAGCGGCAGCATACAGCTCCAAGGCGTTGGCGCACTCACAGCGCTGCGGCCCCAGGATTGGCCTGCTGTACGCGGAAAAGCCGTAGGCATGGTATTCCAGGAGCCCATGACTGCCCTGAATCCCGTAAAGACCTGTGGTTATCAGCTGATCGAATCCATCAGGGCACATCAGGACTTATCCACAAAGGCAGCGCGCCGGCTGGCCCTGCAATGGTTTGAAAAAGTAAAGCTGCCCGATCCGATCCGGTTATTACGACGTTATCCACATCAGCTGTCCGGCGGACAAAAGCAGCGCGTCATGATTGCCATGGCCATGTGCAACCACCCCACCCTGCTGATCGCCGACGAGCCTACTACCGCCCTTGATGTAACGGTTCAGAAAGAGATTATCCAGCTCATGAAATCGCTGCAGCAGGAATATGGTACGGCTATCCTCTTTATTACCCACGACCTGGCGCTGGCCCGCACATTAGCCGACGATTACCTGGTGCTGGAAAAAGGAAAGATGGTTACTGCTTTTCCACAGGTAAAAGAGATCAATATGGCGCCTACACCAGCACTGAAAGAAACGCCGCTACTCTCTGTACAAGATCTTGCGATCCGTTATCCCGAAAAGATCAATTGGCTGGGGAAAACGGTAAAGAGCTTTACCGCAGTCGATCGCGTGAGCTTCGATCTTTATCCCGGCGAGACCCTGGGCCTGGTGGGAGAATCGGGCTGTGGTAAGAGTACGCTCAGCCGTAGCATACTGGGCCTGCAGCCGGCCACAGAAGGACATATTTATTTTGAAGGACAGGATATTACGCAATTCACTACGGCACAGTGGCGCCGTTTACGCAAAGATATCCAGATTGTTTTCCAGGACCCTTATGCGTCCTTGAATCAGCGTATCAGAGTAGGCGACAGCCTGGCCGAGCCGCTATTGGTCCATGGCATCGCCAACGCGAAGACTGTGGATAAATATGTGGACGAACTGTTGGAAAAGGTAAAATTGCCGGCCGCTGCGCGGCACAAATATCCGCATGAGTTCTCGGGGGGCCAGCGGCAGCGCATTTGCATTGCCCGTGCCCTGGCTGTGCAACCCCGGCTCATCATTTGCGATGAAAGCGTATCAGCGCTGGACGTTACCATACAGGAGCAGATACTGGAACTGTTGGCCACACTGCAGCAGCAGATGCAGCTTACCTACCTGTTTATCACGCACGATCTTACCGTGGTTAAAAGGATCAGCAACCGCATTATAGTGATGGAGAAAGGAAAAATAGTGGAGCAGGGCGCTACGCAGCAGGTATTGGAACACCCGGTACAGGCTTATACGCAGCGATTGCTTGCCGCTATACCCGGTTTATAAACACTTTGGCCATGTCCCCGTTATTATTTCCCCGCAGCTGATAAAACAACACACATGGTTTTCCACAAAAACAAGCTATCTGTCCTGGTCTTACTGTTCGTCTTGCTTTCTTTCGGGAGTTTGGCACAACCTTTTGCAGGCGCCATGATCATACAGGGGGAAAAGCGGGTACCCTTAGGCGATGAGCAATCAATAAAGCTGAAAAGGGAACCATTTACCTTACGTTTCCACAGTCCCCGCTACAGTGAAGATGCAGGTAATGCCTTACAGCTAGCGGCCTTTGAGGACAAAGGCCTGCCCGATAAAGCGCGCGTAGGCATGGCCGTATCACGAGTACCTTATCTTGCTCCGGGGAGTGGCATGGCTGCTGACGCCGACACCGGTTATAGTGAAATGATATTGAATCCTGAGGGTCATCACTACCTGTATTATTTCGATGAACGGGACCACCGAGCGGCTCTGGCCGGGCAGCAGGGCGATTGGCTCACGCTCGACTGGAGCGTGAATGCCTTGCTGATAGCGGGAAAGAGAAAAACATTAAAAGAATCAGGTGTCCATACCCTTTATCTTGTGCTGTTTTTCGATGCCAATCACAACCAGCGTATAGATGCTGGAGAATTGAACAAAGTAACGCTGACCTTTGATTAAGCTGTTGGGCAATGTAAAGGAGATCGGTTAAGTTATGAGCTGCGATCAAAATATTCTTTTATACTTTTAAGCAAACACCATTTATGAAAAAGAAATCAATCGCCCTTAGGTCGCTAAAGCTGAACAAAGAAGCTATCTCCTCTTTACAGAATAAACATGCTGTCGTTGCAGGCGGCAGCAACAACACAACTTGTTTTCCTCCTGACGATGGTACCATAATCAATCCGGGAAACAGCAACCAGTGCGCTACGCAGAACGTGGGCCTGTGTCCCAGGGACAGCGATCTCTGCTATTCGGGCAAGCGGTACATTTCGCAATGCTGTGTATAGTATAATGGAATAAACTTTTTTATAAGCCTCCCGAACAGAGGCTTATTTTTTATACCTGTACCTGGCCATCAGCGGCTTTTGCCAGATAAGGCGATGAAGAAAACAGTTTTATCTGTTGGGATTGCTGTTTATCCGCATTAAAAAGAAGATCGGCACCCGTTTAGGCCGCTGTCGCGTTCTGGCCGGCTTGCCGGGAAGGATGATCTGTAAACCCAGAGACAGCCATTGCTCCGTAGGAGCAAAATGTCTGTAGACAAAGAAACAAGCAACCCTGAAATTGCTCCGTAGGAGCAAAATGTCTGTAGTCAAATAAACAAACAACCCTGCCATTGCTCCGTAGGAGCAAAATGTCTGTAGTCAAATAAACAAACAACCCTGCCATTGCTCCGTAGGAGCAAAATGTCTGTAGTCAAATAAACAAACAACCCTGCCATTGCTCCGTAGGAGCAA
>NZ_QVNU01000002.1 GCF_003545715.1 Taibaiella koreensis | reverse complement strand
AAAATGTCTGTAGACAAAGAAACAAGCAACCCTGCCATTGCTCCGTAGGAGCAAAATGTCTGTAGACAAAGAAACAAGCAACCCTGCCATTGCTCCGTAGGAGCAAAATGTCTGTAGACAAAGAAACAAGCAACCCTAATTTTGCTCCTACGGAGCAAAATGTCTGTAGTAATAGATAGAGACATTTATAAACCAGTAGCTAGGCCGGCTGGCTTGCCGGACAGGCCGGTCTGTAACCCCTCCAGAGATAACGTAAAGGTTTGAATAAAAGTAGCCATGGGAAAAGGGCTTTTGACACAAAAATTTCAAAAGAACGAATGTTCGTTTATTACAGAATCGACTATTTGCAATCTTAGCCCATTTCTATAGATAATTTCCAGATTGAGGATTTAGGAAAAAATTTCTCCGGGCGCCCGAAAGGGACTGCCATAGGGTTGTCAGTACCACGCCCTTACTTTGTACTATCAAAATAAAAAAGACACAACATGGAAAACAACACAGCAACCGCAACTACGATGCCGACGATTATGATAACACCCGAGGAAATGCTCCAGCATTGGCAAGGCCACCGCGGCCTTACCCGCAAGACAATCGAAGCCTTCCCCGAAGACCAGCTCTTTACGTTTTCGATAGGCGGTATGCGCACTTTCGCAGCCATGCTGCATGAGCTCATCGATATCGCTGCAGGCGGTGTAAGGGGTATCGCCACCGGCGAATGGAAAACACTGATGCACGGCGATGATGATGCTTTTCCCAAAGACAAAGCCGGTATCATAAAGCTCTGGGATGAAGTAACCGAGATCATTAATACCTATTGGCCGCAGATAAAGCCAGGACGTTTTCACGAAGTGGAGAAGGCTTTTGGCCAGTATGAAAATAAGGTATATGCTTCGCTGCTTTACTTCATCGATAATGAAATCCATCACCGCGGCGAAGCCTATGTATACCTGCGCGCATTGGGTATCCAGCCACCTTTTTTCTGGGAGCGATAATAAATAGGCAATACATTGACTGTGATTTCGTTTTTATGGATACAAATAACATCACTATCCATGAAAACGAAACATGTCATTGTGCTTCTGTTGTCCGGCCTGTTTTTTGCTGGTTGTAGCAAAAAACAAGCCGATATCCTTCCTCCGGAACCGGTAGATTCGACTGTTGGCGATGTACCTATTCCCTTTGACTATGACGGTCTCATGGGTACAAAACCAAACCTTCCTTATCCAACCTATATCAGCCCGGTAACGGGCGTGTTTATTGCTGACCGCGAGCGGAGAATATTACGGGACAGCACATCGATGGTCGTAATCGAAGATAAAATGTGGAATACCGCTACTTTTCGTGGCACCAACGGACGTATCGGAACCTATGCCGGTGATGTGCAGTTGAATGGCGT
Organism: Taibaiella koreensis; assembly: GCF_003545715.1. GTDB lineage: Bacteria > Bacteroidota > Bacteroidia > Chitinophagales > Chitinophagaceae > Taibaiella > Taibaiella koreensis. The sequence goes on along the minus strand of NZ_QVNU01000002.1, from coordinate 679,219 downwards.
TTCCCTCTTATACGACCCGCCGCATGCTTTCTATATGAATACAGATCCTCTGCTGTGGCATGCTGCCGGAAGCAATACCTGGTCGGCTGCCGGAAATGCGCCTATATCGGCCATCAGCCAGTTAGTCGACACTACCTTTCCGCAATTTACGGGTACCCTTCCCGATACGATCCCGGCCAGTAGCAACTTTAGCTTTACCTTCGACAACAGCAATCTGCGACATGCTAATTCGGCTTATCTCACTGTCTATGACAGCAACATGAGATTGGTATATACCAATATTGTCGGGCCCTCCGGGGGAACAGTTGCTTGTAATGTCGGCGCCCCGCCTCTTACCAATTCCTGGCTTTGGATCGGAAACAGGCGTTATTATGGTGTGTGGATCCAAGTTGTTTGCTATAATTACGAAATTCATCAATTTGGCGGAAGATCATTTGCCTTTGTCCGGCAAAGCCGGCTGTTGAAAAATGTGGTGGTCCGGTAAGTAAGCCAATGCCGGCGAGTTCCTTATCTTAGTACTCCGGGAGGGCCATTGCCTATGAACCAAAAAGAACTTTTACGATACCGCCTGCAATCCCAGCGCCTGCTGCAACCAGCGGTTGGATCGGCTCAGGAACTGGTATCCTGGATGGGTGCTGTACAGGCGCAGGACTATGCCATGTGCAAATGGGCCTTGGGCGTAAGGTTGCCATCGGCAGATGATGCACTTATAGAAGCGGCGCTCGAATCCGGCGAGTTGATACGCACGCATGTGCTGCGGCCTACCTGGCACCTGGTCGCTCCCGCCGATGTCCGCTGGATGCTGCAACTCACGGCGCCCCGTATCCATGCCTATGCCCAGACCTATTATCGCAAAGCGGAACTGGATCAGAAGATCTTTACCAAAGCGCATAAAGTGCTGGAGCGTATATTGCACGGCAAACATCTCGATAGAACAGGTATCAAAACGGTATTTACCAAAGCCGGCATCAATACCGACGATCTGCGGCTGACGCATATACTGCTGCATGCCGAGCTGGAGGGCCTTATCTGCAATGGTCCCCGCATCGGAAAGCAGATTGGTTATGCCCTGCTGGAAGAGCGCGTCCCTGCTGTTGCGACTATAGACAATGACGAAGCGCTGGCGATGCTCGCCCGGCGCTACTTTCAGAGCCATGGCCCGGCTACGGAAAAGGATTTTTCCTGGTGGAGCGGGCTCAGTCTGACGCAGGCCCGGAAAGGTATCGGGCAGATCGTAAAGGAGATGGAAAAGGTAAGCTTTGGCGGACAGGATTTTTGGTTTATTCCTCCTGCTCTTGATCCGGTTGCCAAAACCACAGTCTACCTATTGCCCAATTATGACGAGTATACCGTAGCTTATGCCGACCGTGCCTTGCTGATGAGCCAGGAGAAAGACCATACTATATCGCGGGACAATCCTTTATTCAGCAATACGATTATTGTGGATGGTAAAGTACGGGGAACCTGGAAGCGCAGCATTAAAAAAGATTCAGTCGCGGTAGCCACAGAGTCCTTCGAACAGTTACCTGCAACGCGTCGTAAGCAGCTGGACAGCGCCATAGAGCAATACAACCGATTCCTCTTTCCCTCCCAAAAACGGTGATCCCATAATTACGCGCGTATGAATATCCTGTTATGTGCCATCGCGGCTAATCTTGCAGAAGCCTGGAATATGTTTTTCAAAGAAGCGGAAAACGTCCGTATCCTGGAAACAGATATTACACAGCTCTCCTGCGATGCCATTGTGAGCCCTGCCAATTCTTTCGGCTTCATGGATGGCGGTCTTGATTATGCCTTGTCTGAACGCTTTGGCTGGCATATCGAAAAAGAGTTGCAGGCCCGCATTAAAGCCTTGCCCGAAGGAGAGTTGCTGGTGGGGCAAAGCCTCTTGCTGGAAACCGGCGATGCCAAAGTACCCCTTATCATTTCAGCACCGACGATGCGTATACCCACCAATTTCAATATCGACACCTCGGTAAATGCTTACCTGGCTATGAAGGCGGCCCTTATTGCCGCGGTAAAGGAACCCCGTATAGCATCGGTTGCTATACCCGGCATGTGTACGGGTGTGGGTGGCATGCAGCCGGTGATCTCGGCAAGACAAATGTACCAGGCTTATAAAGAGATCATACTGGGCGAGCGAATGGATTTTGGCAATTTCGGAGATGCGCAGAAATATCATCGCAATATCAATCCGCAAGGTATGATATGGACCAACTGATCCACGTGTTAGCGTTTGTAATTAACCGCCAGGTATAGACGAACGAAATTGGATTTACAACTACCAATTATGGTTAAGGCTTATCATTAACCGCAAAGGTCGCTAAGCAATACGCCAAGGGCGCAAAGGATGAGCACGGTATTCCAAGGTATATTTTCCCCACAAACGAAAATTGGATCCGCGGCAACATCGGGATCCGGAATTTGCCAACTGCCAAGTACTAATTACACATTAAGGCTTATCATTACGGCCAAGGTCCAAAAGATTCGTAGGATGTTCCTGGTAGAAAGATGATCAGGGAACTGCCGGCTGTTGGCTATGCTTCACAACATCTTTTAGCAAAGTATCTTTCACTGGAAAAAGAGGCTGCAAATAAAAAATTTTAAAAGAACGAACATTCGTTTATCTTTGCATCGTGAGAGCAAAAGATTACAATAAAGAAACGGCCATCAGGGAACAGGCTATCGCCATGATCGTGGCCGAAGGTTTTCATGGGCTCAGCATGCAAAAGCTGGCCAAAGCGGCGGAGATATCTCCGTCCACCATCTATATCTATTTCGATAGCCGGGAAGACCTGTTGAACAAGTTGTTCTATTATGTTGAGGATATCTTCAACAGGGAAACCCTGAAGGGCTTCGATCCGGGGATGGGTTTTGAGGAGGGCTTGTGGCTGCAATGGAAGAACCGATACCGTTATGCGCGGGAGTATCCGCTCCATTTCTTTTTCTCGGAGCAGTTCCGGAACTCGCCTTTGATCCGTCATAAGGATATTCGCGAAAACCAGTTCCGTAGCGCCATGCAGGAGTTTGTGCAGCGCTCGGAGCAGCGGGGCGAGATTGCCGAGCTGCCGCCGGAAGTGTTCTGGTCGCTGGCTTACGGGCCTTTTTATACCCTGCTTAAGTTCCATATGGGGCAAAGCAACATGGCCGGTAAATCTTTTGCGCTCACAGATCATAAACTGAAGCATGCCTTCCGTCTGGTGCTGAAGGCGCTGATGCGGTAAAAATTCGGTAACTATCCCGATGCTTGTCTCTGTTACCGTTGCCGTGCTTGTCGTAGCCTTGCGTTATAAATAGCTCCTTCGAATAAGCCCGGGGACCGGATTGCTTTATTTTATGCCGGGGTAGCCAAAAAAAATTTTTCAAACAAAAAAGAACGAACGTTCGTTTATTATTATGATATTGAATCATCTTAGCCTGTCTGTTGCCCATGTAGCAGAGACAGCAACTTTTATTACCCGTTATTTCGATTTCACGCTTCTGCAAATGAAGGGTGACAAGATCGCCGTGCTGGAGGGCGCCGGTAACTTTATCCTGGTGCTGACCACGTCAAGACCCGGAGAAGACCCCTACCCTGCCGATTTCCATTTCGGTTTTATCCTGGACGATACCCAGGCGGTTACAGCGCTCTACGACCGTCTGCTCGGCGATGGTGTGGCAATAAGCAGGGTGCCGGCCCATATCCGCAGCAGCTTCGCTTTTTATTTTCACATGCCGGGCGGCATTATGGTGGAGATTAGTTGTAATTTGCCTTGAATTGTATGGCGATCGAAATCGAAAGAAAATTCCTGGTTGACGCGGACCGCTGGCAGGCCTTGTCCAAGCCGCAGGCAGCAATGCTGGAGCAAGGCTATATTACTACCGATCCGGAAAGAACGGTAAGAATAAGGATCGCCGGCGAAACTGCATGGCTCACCGTCAAAGGCCTTACCAACGGCGCATCCCGTACGGAGATTGAATGTGGCATCCCGGTGGCAACTGCGGGAGAGCTGCTACAGGCATTTGCGCTGAACAGTATTCGTAAGAGAAGATATACAATCGACCACGAGGACCATACCTGGGAGGTCGATGAATTTCTTGGTGATAACGAGGGCCTGATTGTAGCCGAGCTGGAGCTGGAAACAGAGGATGCATTGTTTACCAAACCGGAATGGGTAACCGATGAAGTGACCCACGATGCCCGCTATTTTAATGCTGTGCTTGCCCGGCATCCTTTTAAGACCTGGACTATACCATAATCGATGGAAGCGCTTTTTCAACATATGGAGCGGTACATCAAGCTGCGGGAGGAGGACAAAGTTCTGCTCTCCGGCGCGCTGTCCCTTCGTGAGGTGAAGAAAAAAGAGCATTTACTGGAAGAAGGCCGTCTGTGTCCGTATAACTATTTTGTCAGCAAAGGATGCTGCCGCCTGTACTATGTTAACGACAAAGGCATAGAGCACACGGTGCAGTTTGGTATTGATGGCTGGTGGATCACCGATCTCATGGCCTACGTAGGCGGGCAACCTTCCGGGTATTACCTGCAGGCTGTAGAAACCGGAGCAGTTGTGCTATGGGACAGGCGTACGGAAGATGCTTTACTGCAGCAAATCCCGGCCCTTGAACGTTATTTCCGTTTGGTGCTCCTGCGTTCTGCCGCGGCGGAACAGCAACGGAACCGGTATCTATCCGATTTTTCGGGAGAAGAACGCTACCATCATTTTAATAATTCCTTTCCCGAATTCGTACAGCGCGTGCCGCAATATATGCTGGCTTCTTACCTGGGCTTTACACCCGAATTTCTCAGCAAGATCAGGGCCCGTAAGGCCTGAGCACCATTTCTTGGAATAGATTAAGTTTTTTGAAACAGGACGATACGACCTTTGTCCTGTAAAAAATTCGAGTCTATATGAAAGAAAGGATCAAGATTCCCACTGTACTTCCCGAAGGCTATAAAGCGATGGCCGGTTTTGCGCGCTACCTGGAGCAAACCAGCCTCAAGCCGCAGCACAAAGAGCTGATCAAGATAAGGGCTTCACAGATCAATGGCTGCGCCTATTGCGTGGATATGCATAGCCGCGATGCCCGCCGGCTGGGCGAAACGGAGCAGCGTTTATATGTCCTGAGCATATGGCGCGATACGTCCTTTTTTACCGAAGAAGAAAAGGCGGTACTCGCGCTCACTGAAGAAGTAACGCTCATCCATCAACGGGTATCCGACGCAACCTATGAGCATGCCATTGCTGTATTGGGTGAACAATATGTGGCAGAAGTGATCATGGCTGCCATCATCATTAATGGCTGGAACAGGATCGGTGTCGCTACCGAAATGATGCCGGCACCGGAAACAGTAACGCAATAGACAGCTGTTTGCGGCGATAACACGAAAAAGGGTCTGCTCTTTTCATGTTATTTTCGTGCGGGTAAAACAGCAGCTATGGAATATCATCTGGAAACCGAAAGATTAGGATTGCGTAGCCTGAACGGAAACGATGCGGCACATATCCTGAAGCTGGATACGGCAGCAGATGTGCTACGTTACCTGCCCGGCACATCAATAAACAGCCTTGAGGAAGCGGCGGCTGTGATCGCCTACATACAGCAACAATACACTGCTAACGGGATTGGGCGTTGGGCGATGATACGTAAGGCAGACGGCGCCTTTCTTGGTTGGTGCGGTATCAAATGGGTGAATGATAAGGAAACCAACGGCAGGACCGGCTACCATGATATCGGCTATCGCTTGTTGCCTGCCTTCTGGCAGCAGGGCTATGCCTTCGAAGCGGCAAAAGCCTGCTGTGACTACGGTTTCGCCACAATGGGCCTGCAGGAGTTGCATGCTACGGTGATGGAGGGCAATGTGGCTTCTGCCCGTATCATAGAGAAGCTGGGCATGCAACTGGTTTCCCGGTTTGAAGAAAATGGCAACCTGTGGCGCTGGTATACCCTGAAGGATGTTAATCGGTAACGACGCCGGTACGCAGTGCGTAGATGGCCAATGCCGTTCTGCTTTTCAGCCGCAGCTTTAAGAAGAGCGCGTCGCGGTAACCATGAACGGTATGGAGACTCACCTTCATGAGGTCGGCGATCTCTTTGTACGATAGATCGGAGCAGCAGTATCTCAGGAATTCGGTTTCCCGGTCGGTAATATTGATCGTCTGCCAGTTGTTTGATTTCCTCAGGGAGTTGATCAGCATCAGTTCGGTATGGAAATAACCTTCAGTATGCAGGGTTTGCAACGCATTGGACAACTCGTCGGGGTCGGCTCCTTTATGCAGGAAGCCTTTGGCGCCGGAGCGCAGCATGCGTACGATGCTGAATTCATTGTCGAACATAGAAAGGGCCATGACCTTTATGGAAGGATAGTGTTGCTTCAGCTGAGCGGTGGTTTCGTAGCCATTCAGCTCGGGCATATTAATATCGAGAATACAGATGTCGGGGACAATTGTGGTGGTTTGCAGCAGCTCAAGCAGCTCACGGCCGTTGTGGGCCTGGAGCACTACCTCGTAGGCGCCCATTGTTTTGATGAGTTCGGCGAGACCATTGCGCATGATCGTATGGTCGTCGGCAATGGCGATGGTGATCTTTGGTTGTTTACTCATGTTTCAGTTTACAGGTGAGTACCAGGGTAGTACCTTCACCAGGTTGGCTAATGATATCGAAGCTGCCGTCGAGCAATCTTATCCGTTCTTGTATATGCCGCAGTCCCGAACCCCTGCCAAAGCTGGTTTCATAGTCCATCCCGCGGCCATTGTCGGCGATCAGCAGGCTCAGTATTCCTCCGGCGTAGCTGATGTGGATATTGACCGCCGTCGCTGCGGCATGCTTATGTACATTAATGACGGACTCCTGCAGGATGCGGAACAGCAGCAGATCCTGCTCTACGTTTAGCCCCGGTAAATGCTCGCTATAGGTAAAGGTACATTGAAGGTTGTAAATTAAAGAAACAAAAGCCAGTTCTTTTTCTATAGCATCAAGCAGGCCTATTTTCTCGATGGTAGGCGGATCGAGCAGGGTTCCCAGCTTACGCAGGTCGCTGATGGACTTTCCCATACCTGAAACAACCTCCGAGAAAGTATCTGCTTCTTGGTTTACGCCCATCCTTTCGGAAAGCGCGGCGAGCTTCATCTGGACACCGCTGAGCACTTGCCCTATATTATCCTTGATCTCGTTGTTGACATGATGCAGCGCCTGCTCCTGCACTTCGAGCCGGCTGCGTAGCAGTACCTGCTCATAATGCTGCTCACTTTTCCATGGCGCCTCCAATTTCCTGTCTCTTAATTCTTTCTGCCGGCGTCGCCAGGAGGCCAGCAGCAGCAGTATCAGCATCAGCAAGCATCCCGACAACAGCAGGACGATTATATCGTTCATCTTCCCAAAACGCATTTTTACGGCCGCAAAGTAGCTTGGTCCGATGGATTTTCAAACCCCACGTTGGTACCCCGTGTAAAATGGGGATTGTTGGTTTGGCGCGGATTTCGGACATTTGACTTCCTGTTTTGATCGGATGATCTGGTTAAAATGGATTGGTTCAAAAAAGTAAGTACGCCGCTGATCCTGTTATTGCATCAGCAGTTAGCGACAAGAAAGAGCCCGGGCCTTTGGGCCTGGCGTCGCAAACCCTATCAGCGGTGAAAAAGAACGCCGGTTCGCCCCGAACCGGCGTTTACTTTTGCAAAGCGATGACCATAGACCGGCCCCCATGCAGGAGGGGAGTTACCGGTTATCGTCTTGTGCTGACATCGCGCTGCTCAGGCTGGTCCGGATCCGCGAATTCCTTTAATCCATTTATTTTTGCCGCGTATTACACCCTATGGCTTTCTACGACCTTGAGAAGAAGGAACGCGCCGCACTGGCCGCCGATATCGGCCGGCAGATGCGAGAGGCTTTCCTGCAGCACGATATGGTGCTGCTTGTACTTTATTTTTCCGATAACGACACTTACATACGGAAGACTGCCTACACAGCGACCGGCCGCATTTATGCCGCCGTACCCGATCAGCAGGACACTATTACCAGTCTTCTGCAGCGGCTGGCGGGGCATCCGTACGATAAAGTACGGCAAACAGCAGTCAACGCGGCCGGAGAAATAGGAAAAACAGAATTTGAGCGCATGCGCTCTCTCTTCGACCAGGGACTATTTGACCCTGCGCACGTCGTACGCAATGCCGTTATCGGATCGATAAAAAAAATGGGAGCGGTGAATCCCGGGCCTGTGCTGGCCTGGGCCCGCGAATACCTGCACCATCCCGATAAGGAGATCCGCCGGGAGATCTGTCACGGCATCGAGCTGAGAGGAAGAACGCATCCCGGCGACATACTACCCCTGCTACAGGCGCTTCAATGGGACGAGACCGCAAGGGTGCGGAATACACTGGTCCATGTGATAGGGCAGATTGCCTATAAAAAAGGTTGTCTGGAACAAGTAGCGAGCGCCTTGCTGGAATGGGACAACAACCAGGTGGTGCAAAAAGCGCTTGCCGAGATCGTATCTGTACATCATCGTTACCGCAATTTTGCCGCGCTGCGGCCAGAAGAGGCCCGGGCCTACCTGGCTGTCCGCTTTGATGGCATAGCTCAACTGCCCGAAGACCCGGAATAGATACCGTTTCTTACGGCATAGACAATGAGATCGGCGGTGCGGCTCAGGTTAAGCTTACGCAGGATATTGCGCTGGTGATATTGTATGGTATGCGTGCTGACACCCATTTCCCGGGCTATGTCCTTAATGGTATGACCTGCGCAAAGCTCCCGCACGATATTCTTTTCCTTGTTGGTCAGCGATAATTCGTGGTGCTCCTCCTTATAGGCGGCATTGAGGAAATGCATCCGTAAGCTCTGGCTGATAAACCGTTTGCCCGATCTTATGGTATAAATGGCCTCGATCAGTTCCTTCGTATCTGCATTTTTGGAAATAAAGGCGTCGGCGCCCGCTGTCAGCGCCTGCTTTATGGTGGGCAGATTGCTGATGCCGGAAATTACTGCGATGCGCGCCTGGTGCAGCTTCCGGCGTAACGTATCAATTACCTGCAAGCCACTCATCCTGGGCTCGTTCATATCGCAGACCACAATGTCGATACCGGAGAGATAAGGTTCAAGGGAAAAGCAAAGCTCATCGCTGATATACACTTTCCCGATATCGGGCTGGGCAAGCAACCGGTACCTGAGCGCATCAGAGAACAAGCGATGCCCGTCGATCAGCAAAATATTCATGAATAAAAATTATAGAACAACAGCACCACCCTGGAGAAGCGCCTAATCTCAATTGAAAAAGAAAAGGGCAAAATTCCGTAAAGGCTTCGGTTAGACTAATATTTTATGCTGATAATCAACAAAGGTCAGGTTTAATTTATCCGGGGCCCGGATAAAGCCGTTGCCTTATGTTTTATACTGGTAGAATTACGGTGAAAACACAAATAATCCCGGGGACACTCGTAACGTAGCCCCGGGAATAGTAAAATTATAGTAAGGCGGTGTAAAACTACTGTGTAAGCTCTAAATCGTTGATGTTGACCAATCCGTTTTTAATAGCATAGAGTACCAGGCCGATGATATTTTTTACAGACATTTTCTCAATGATCTTTTGCCTGTGAAAGTCTACGGTCTTTTCGCTGATAAATAAAAGATGACCTATTTCTTTGGCTGTCTTTTGAAGGCAAACCAGTTTAATGATATCCATTTCACGGTCGGAAAAGCCCGGTATCTTCAGTAAGGTTTTTACTTCCGGATTGCCACGGGCAAAACGGTTGATGATGACCTCTACGGCCTCTTTGGAATAGAACTCTTCATTCGCTGCTACTTTTTCGACTGCCTGGATCACCTCTTCAATGTCGCCCGATTTGAAAATCAGTCCTTTAGAACCGGCCTTCAACATTTCCATCACCTCACTATCGTCGTCGAAATGAGAGAGGGCAATGACCCTGACCGCCGGATTTTGTTTTAAGATCTGATTGGTTGCATCGATCCCGTTGGTTTTTGGGATATCTGTATCCATAATCACTATATGTGGGTTCAGCTCGCGGGCCAATGCTATGGCATCTTCCCCGGTACCGGCTTCACCCACAATTTTGAATTGACTTTTCTGACTTAAAAATTCTTTTAATCCGAGCCGGAAGATCGGATGATCGTCGACAATAAGAATCTCAATCATTATATTATTTTTTAGTGCTATGGATATGATTTATACTAGTGGCTATACTTTATGCTTCTCCCGCATCCTGATAATCACCAGGTTGATCCCGGAAAAGGATAAAAAATGCACCAGGGTTTGTAATATGATAATTGGATACTTTGTAAAACATAATGCCTGAAAATGAAACTCAATTATGTTATAATTATTGCAATATAAAGCAAAATATTTGAATTGTAGCTAGTATATTTACTAGTACTTGTATAGTAATTCTATGAGATTGTCGTTAAAATTAGTGGTAAGCTCTAATTTAATTTAGTATAACTAATAATCCTCATTTAAGGAAAGGCGCTGAACTTTGCTATGTATACCGACAGGATGTAATGTTTTAGGCATAAGCCAAAACCCTATATAAATATTACCGCGTATCCATTTTAACCAAAGTAAAAAACGCTAACTGGCAATGAAAAAGAAAACTCTACACTTATGGGATAGACTACTGTTCGCGTCAGTACTGCTCGCCCTTCTATCAAGCCCATTCTTTGCAAATGCGCAACTCACCCGAAACTATGCAACGAACGCCATCGCGCATAGTAATGGCGGTGGCCTTATTCCCACAACCTTCGATGTTCCCGACTTTGCAAATGCTTCCGACGGCATACTCGCCACCTCCGCTACACTGCAAGCCCAAACAGTGTTGCTAGGCCTGCTCTCACAAAAGAGCAGCTTTGCGGAAGTTGGTTTTTCCGCCGATGTGCCGGATGGCGCTACCATTTACGTACCCGTACAGGACGATACGGCACAAGGCCTGCTTTCGGTGCTCGCAGGCGGCACACTGGGTAACCTGGTAACCGGCCTGCTGGGTAACCAGCGTATAGAAGTAGCTATCAAAAACAATGCCGGGACTGTGGTGGTCAACTATAATTCTGGCGGCGTAGGCACCCGGGTGTTTTCTCAGGGTCGCTTCAATTTCGTAAAAGACGCCAGCGGCCAATCTTACATTACTTTCAGGGCAAGCGCAGGTATTTCCTATAGTAGGATACGTGTAAGCGTCTTTACCGGAGGCCTGGTTGCTTCCAGCTATACGCTTAAGATGCAGGATGCCTTCTATCTGAGCGGCGCCTACGACCCCTGCAATCCTTTTGTCACTACTTCTTACGATGCAACCGGCGCTACGCTGGGCGTGCTGACCGGTACCGATGGTCTGCCGGTGAAGAACACGCAGCTCGCGATTGACAATGATACCGCTACCGCTTCTACTTTCGGATATGGCGTAGCCACTGTCGCTTTAGGTTCTACATTTAGCCAGAGCATCCATTATTCCAACTTATCCAAGCCGGGCGACCAGGTAAAGCTGAGGCTGAGATTCCCGCAAAGCCTGCTTTCGGCCAATGTGCTCAATACTATGACTATTGACGCTTACCGCCACGATACCCTCGTTAGCAGCTCCAGCTTCAGCGGTCTGTTGAATGCCCAGTTGCTTGCGCTCATTACGCTGAACCTCGGCAACAATATACCAGCCGTATTCCAATTGAAAGTGGATACTTCTGCTGCACAGAATATGCAGTACGATGAGATCCGCGTTACCTACCAGCAACTGGCCAATATTTCGGTGTCCCAGTTCATAGAGCTGTATGGTGTTGAGCGGGTACCCCCGGCGCCTATAGTACCGGTACCTCCGGTGACCAGCTGCCCTGGTACTGCTATGCATCTCGCGGTCGCTAACGTGAAGGCCGGTACCAATTACAAATGGTATAACGACGCCGGTACGGTAGTAAGCACCGATACGGCCTATAATATGACCGTTCCGGCCAACAATGTTACCGTCAACTTCTATGTTACCACCTCTACCTGCCCCGGTGTTGAGTCAGCCCGCATACCGGTAGCCGTTACCGGTACCAATGGCAATTGTGTCTCCTTCAGCCCGATCGCCTACCTGCAGGGTACCTTCGACGGCAACCGCAACAGAGACGTAACCGCTACATGGGCTGCAATACTCGCGGCCAATGCTACCAGCCAACCTTATAATGTTCCGCCATTCAACTACCCCGGTACCGAAACAGTATCCCCGGCAATATTCACTTCAACTTTGGCCAATAACGATATCGTGGATTGGATGCTTCTCGAGTTGAAAGATGCTGCCGGTAACCTGGTAGACCGTAAAGCAGTATTTGTGCTGGAAAATGGTAACCTGGCCAACCTGGACAAAACACAACCCGTGGTAATGAAAGCGCTATCGGGCTCTTATTTCCTTACGATCAGACACCGGAATCACCTGGCCTTGAGCAGCAATCTTACGCCATATGTTGCCGGTGACAATTTATTCGATTTCACTAGCGCAACCGATGCTACCTTATTTGGCGATGCCAATGCCTTTATAACACTCAACGGACATACGGCTATGCGTGGTGGCAACGCCAACAGCAACAGTAACACCCGGTTCAACGGTGCTACCAACGACCGCGACGTGATACTCCAGTACCTTGGAGGTAACGAGGCATCGACCATATTCAATGTGTACACGCCTGTTGATGTGAACCTGGACGGCAATGTACGTTTCAATGGTAGCGGCAACGATCGCGATGCGCTGCTGCTCAACCTGGGCGGAAGCGAATTCATTACCATATTTGAGCAAAAGAAATAAGGTCTTGCAAAGCAAAAGACAGAGCAATAACTGTTTCATATGCTATCGATACTACAGCAATAAATAGGGTAACAAGACCTTCCACCGCTTAAGGGTGGGAAGGTCTTGTTACCCTATTCAAAAAGAGAGTATACCCAAAATTTACTTTTACCACCAATCATAATGCTTAACCATTTAATGTCTCCTTGTATGAAAAGAATATCTCTATTTTTATCTACCCTTGCCTTAACCCCGCTTTTTGCCGACGCTCAGGGCATACAGGGTACACTGATCAACGGCGCTACACCCAATTCCGTGATTGTAAGAATCAAGAATAATACAGCTGCTGCCATCTCCGGCAACCTTGTCAGCATGCGCTTCGGTATCCGGATACCCGATCAGGGCGCAGGTAATCCTACGCTGACTGCCACCAGCCTGATGGCAACTCCCGGCAGCATTACCTATCCGGCTCCCTATACCGAAAATACCTTCCATTACTATGACGTTTCTGCCGTGATTAACGGAGGCAATCCCGTAGCTATCCCCGTCGGTGGCGAGCTGAATGCCTTCAATGTAACTTTTGCCAACGGCGTGGGCACATCCAATGTCGAACTCGTGGGCAGGTTCTTTGACGGCACACCTGGTTCGGCCGGGGCCAATGATGCGACCGAATTCTATGTATCTATTGATGGCGCCAACTCTACCGATCAGACTACCCGTTTCTACGGCAACGGGACTAACTCTGTTGGTCTGTCCAATACCCCTACGATCAGTACAGTAGGTCTTGGCGGCGTAGTGTTGCCGGTAACCTTTACCCATATCGAGGCCAACAGGGACGGCGCCAACGCACTGGTAACCTGGGGTACCGCTTCGGAAACGAATAACCAGGGTTTCGATATCGAGCGTAGCGCCGATGGTAAAGCATTTGCCAAGATCGGCTACCAGCGCAGCCTGGCGATCGGCGGCAACAGCGACGAAAAGCTCGAATACAGCTTTACCGACAGCAAACCATTGCCCGGCTTGAACCAGTATCGCCTGAAGCAGTTGGATAAGGACGGCAAGGCCACTTACAGCAAGGTTGCCCAGGTGATCTTCGGTGGCGCCGGCGCTGTAAAAGTATTCCCCAATCCCGCCAACAACGGTAAAGTGAATGTGGATGCCTCAGGTGTGCAAAGCATCGAAGTATTTACACTCACCGGTCAGAAACTGAATGTGCCCGTAACTTACGGTACTAACAGCCATGAGTTGAATATTTCTTCCCTGGCCAGCGGAAGCTATACTGTGCGCATCAATACTGCCACAGGCGCCACCACTGAAAAACTGGTCGTACGCCATTAATACACCAGCCGCGTTACACATAAGAAGGGCTGTCCACAATTCGGACAGCCCTTTGTTTCTTATTAAGAAAGGCGCTCTTTATTTGGCTACCTCTACCTTTGCTTTCTTTCCTTTGATCCGCTCATCCTTCAGCAGGTGCAGCACGTGGCTGGCCTTTACTTTGCGAACGGCAACAAAGGTGCTGAAATCTTTGACATCTATGAGGCCGATATCTTCTTTTTTCAACTCCCCTTTTTGCGAGAGGAAGCCCACGATATCTATTTTATTTACTTTGTTCTTTTTGCCCAACGGAACATATAAGGTCGTCCACTTCGGCTTTTCCGGCAACTCGTAAGGACCCTGCAGTCCGATCTCCTCCGTTTCCTCAGCCGGAATATAGGCCGGCAGCTTTTCTTCGGGAGAAAGGATCAGTATGGCGGTGCCGCTGGCGTCCATCCTGGCTGTACGACCGTTGCGGTGTGTGTATACCTCTTCTGTAAGTGGCAGATGGTAGTGGACAATGTAGCGTATATTGGGAATATCGAGTCCCCTGGCGGCCAGGTCGGTAGTGACCAGGATATTGGCCGAACCGTTGCGGAACTTGCACAGCGCCGTATCGCGGTCGCGCTGCTCCATGGCGCCATGGTAATATTCATTGGTAATGCCTTTGTTCCATAGCAACTCGCTGGTACGTTCGACAGATTCCCTGTGGTTGCAGAAGATAATGGTAGAACGGTTGCCCAGGTAACAGACCAGATCAAATAAAGTGTCCAGCTTGTCTTTATCCCTCGAATGCACCACCTTTATGGCCAGCGCATTATCCCGGTCTTCCTGGTCTGCGAGGAAGTTGAGCTCCTGCGCGGCATCGAGCCCTACAAAACCGGGAATATCGACGGCATCTGTAGCTGAGGTGAGGATACGTTTTTCCAGCTGTGGCAGAGCGCTTATAATTTCCGACATTTCTTCCTGGAAGCCCAGCTCCAGCGATTTATCAAATTCGTCGAGCACCAGCGTCCGTATAGCGCCGGTCTTGATATTTTCCCTTCGTATATGATCGGCGATACGGCCCGGAGTGCCTACAATCACCGCAGGCGGCTGTATCAGGTTATTCTCTTCAATCTCCCTTTTATGACCGCCATAGCAGCAAGTGATCTTATAGCCGGTACCCATTTGCTTGAATACTTTCTCGATCTGCATGGCCAGCTCCCGGGAGGGAGCAATGATCATGGCCTGCGTATGCTTCTCTGCAGGATCCAGGCGGCTCAGCACCGGCAGCAGGAAAGCCAGTGTTTTTCCCGAACCCGTTGCTGAAAGGAGGATCACATCACGGTGTTGCGTGTTGGCATCGATCGACGCCAACTGCATCTCGTTCAGGGCTTCTATATTGAGGTTGGCCAGGATCTGGTCCTGATCATAGTTGTTATGCGACATTGCTGCAAAAGTACGAAAGAATGAGGGCCTTTGCCCTGCCTTATTTTTACCTACATTTGTTTATGACAGCTTTGTCTACACTGCTGTTCAAAAAATAAACCATATGGACAACGAGCTGAAACTCGCCGTACTCATCGACGCCGACAATGTGCCTTATTCCAATATCAAAGGGATGCTGGAAGAGATCGCCAAGTACGGCACACCCACCTTCAAGCGTATCTATGGCGACTGGACCAAACCCACGCTCAGCGGCTGGAAGTCGGTGCTGCTGGAAAATGCAGTTACGCCCATACAGCAATATGCCTATACCTCCGGCAAAAATGCGACCGACGCCGCTTTGATCATCGACGCCATGGATATCCTGTATACCGGCAATGTCGATGGCTTTTGCATTATCTCCAGCGACAGCGACTTTACCCGGCTGGCTACCCGCCTGCGTGAAGCCGGCAAGCAGGTGTTTGGTATGGGTGAAAAGAAAACGCCAAAGCCTTTTATAGCATCCTGCAACAAATTTATCTATATCGAAATCCTGCCCAAAGAGATAGCAGAGTCGGAAGTTGCCCAACCTGCGAAGACCGCAAAAAAGGGAAAGGAAAGAGCGCCGGCAGCCAAAGGCAACAAGGCATTGAACAAGCTCATCATAGGCAGCATACAAGACCTGGCCGAAGAAGACGGCTGGGTGTTTCTGGGTGTGCTGGGCAACCTTATCCTGAAGAAACAGCCCGACTTTGATTCCCGCAACTTTGGTCATAAGAAGCTACTGGACCTCATCAAGAGCATTCCGGGTGTCGAAGTAGAAGAGCGGTTAACGGGTAAGAGCCATACCCCTCATTTTTATGTAAGGGCCCACTAGCCCGGTAAATATTGACCATGCCGGCCGAAGAGAAGACCCGACTTGCCCGACTCACTGCTATCCTGCTGTTGCTTCAGTCGGGCAGGCTGGTAACGGCAGCATATGTTGCTCAGCGGTTCGAAATCAGTATCCGAACGGTATACCGCGATATCAGGGCGCTGGAAGCAGCCGGAGTACCGGTGCTTGCAGAAGAAGGTAAAGGCTACCGGCTGATGGAAGGCTATACTTTGCCGCCCGTTATGTTTACCGAGACGGAGGCCAATGCCCTGATCACCGCAGAACAGCTTATCCGCACCAACAGGGATGCCTCCCTGGTAAGAGATTATACAGAGGCGGTGACCCGCGTTAAAGCGGTACTTCGGCAACAGGTCAGGTCCCGTTCGGCATTGCTGGCCGAGCGTACCGTATTCCGGCAAAACCCGGCGGCGGAGCGCACCAGCAGCCATTTATCGGCCCTGCAGCTGGCGCTTACACATTTCCAGGTAGTAGGGTTGCGCTACAAAGCAGAAGGGCCTGATGCGCCGGAAGAACGGATAGTAGAGCCTTTTGCACTGTACAGCACACAGGAGAACTGGATATTGGTGGCCTGGTGCCGGTTAAGAAATGCTTTCCGCTCCTTTCGTCTCGACCGTATACACACCTTGCATCCCCTGCAGGAACATTTTGCACCGCATGCGCTCACCCTCGCACAATATTTTGACATTTGCCGGGAAAATGCGCAGCACCCCTGACATATGGTTGACGCAGACGCCCTGTAGCTTTGTAAAAAAGCAAAACCATGACGTACGCAAAAGAATCTTTCCACGTAACGGGATTATCGATCAGGACCAGCAACGATCCAGGTAAAGCAGAGCGGGATATCCCCGCACTCTGGGCCCGTTTTTTGTCTTCCGCTGCTGCTACCGATATTCCCGGTATTACGGGTAGCGACATCTATTGTGTCTATACGGCGTATGAGGACGACCATACAAAACCTTATACCGTAGTGCTCGGCTACCGTACAGATGCTCCGGAAGCAATACCCGCTCCCTACAGGAGCATTACAGTACCGGGCGGCGCTTACCGGAAAGTAAGCGTTGCCGGCCGGTTGGCAGACGGCATTGTTGTCGAAGCCTGGATGCAGATATGGCAATCGGGTTGGGATAGGGCCTATACAGCCGACTATGAAGTGTATGGTGCCGCGGCGCAGGACCAGGAAGCGGCTGAGGTCGATATTTTTATAGCGGTAAAAGATTAAAGCCAATCCCGGTTATGCTACGTCCCATAGACCAGTATTTTGAGCGCATGGAAGAGCCGGCGAGAAGCTGTATGCAAGCGCTCCGTTCGGCCTTGTTGCGGTTTGATCCCCATATCGCCGAGGCCTGGAAATACCGTATGCCTTTTTATACGTACAAAGGAAAGATGTTTTGTTATCTCTGGACGCGGAAAGGGTCGGGACAGCCGTACCTGGGCCTTGTGCAGGGAAAAATGCTTACACACCCGGATCTGCTGAGCGAAGGGCGGAAAAAAATGAAGATCCTGCTGGTGGACCCGCAGCAGGATCTTCCACTGGAGCAATTGTATGGGATACTGGAAATGGCCAGGACCTTTACTGAACGAATCCCTTAGATTTGCAGGTTTACTGATTTGCTGCTTGTATATAGATTTATATTTTTAAAATTTAAACAAAAGCACCACGCAAATCATTATTCTTTCAGGTCGCCGCTTGGGCGACTGCAAATACAGAGTTCATGCTGTCCCGCGAAGAGAAATATATTTACGATTGGGAAACAAGACGTGGCAGAGGGAAATGGCGTTATGTAACCCTTACGGCTCTTGTATGGGGTACTATTGTTCCTGTGCTTGTGGCTGCATTCAAGCTGGCCTTTAAAGGGCTGCTTTCTTTCGGAATGCTCTTCGATATAATCAATTGTAATGCTTTTCTGTATACCTGGCTCAAGTTTGCTGCCGGCTTTTTCGCTTTTGCCCTGTTGATGTGGCACCTGGCCAAAAAAAAATACCAGGAGCTGAAGCGTAAGCAAATGGCCCGGCAAGAGCTGCAGCTACCCCGGTAAACTACTTCCCTTTCTATTTTGCCATCCGCCTTCCCCGTATCCCGGCGGAAGCTTATCTTTGTCGCCTTATGGAATCGTTGAAAACGCGAATTGAAGCGTTAACCCAGGAGATCAAAGCCACCGTACCGGCAACCAAAGAAGAGCTGGAGGCCTACAGGATCAAATTTCTCGGCACCAAGGGCCTTGTAAAAGAGGTGCTGGCCGGGATGAAAGAGGTGCCCGCCGATCAGAAAAAAGAAGCGGGTCAGCTGTTGAATGCCTTTAAGCTGCTGGCTGAAGGTCATTATGAAAGCTTTAGCCACCTGCAGGAAAACAGCACAGCCGGTATGCAACTGGCCGATCTGTCGCTACCCGGCGCCGATCGCCCCCCGGGCACCCGCCACCCGCTCAGGATCGTAGAGAATAAAATCGTCGAGATCTTTGAGAAGCTGGGTTTTGGTGTTGCCGAGGGTCCGGAGATCGAGGACGACTGGCACAATTTTACATCGCTCAATATGCCCGCCGATCATACGGCAAGGGATATGCAGGATACCTTTTACGTAGCCCAAAATCCCGACTGGCTGCTCCGTACCCATACCTCCTCTGTTCAGGCCAGGGTACTGGAAGAAGGCAAGCTGCCGGTAAGGGTGATTTGCCCAGGCCGTGTATACCGGAACGAGACCATCAGCGCCAGGGCGCATTGCTTTTTCCACCAGTGTGAAGGATTGTATATAGACGAGAACGTTTCTTTTGCCGATCTGAAGCAAACGCTGTACGCCTTTGTTACCGAAATGTTTGGCGAGCATACGCGTGTGCGGTTCCGTCCTTCTTATTTCCCGTTTACAGAACCCAGCGCCGAAATGGACATCAGCTGCACCGTATGTGGCGGCAGTGGCTGCAGCCTGTGCAAGCATACCGGATGGGTTGAGATACTGGGCTGCGGCATGGTGCATCCTGATCTGCTGCGCAATTTCGATATTGATCCCGAAAAATATAGCGGCTTTGCTTTTGGTATGGGTGTGGAACGCATTACGCAGATCCGTTACCAGGTCAATGATCTGAGGCTGTACTCCCAGAACGATGTACGCTTTCTGAAGCAATTCCGGGCCAATGCATAAAATGGAGACGGGTCGCCGGTAACCAACCGGTGACCCGCTTTTTTATTGATACAAATACACTTACCGGGCTGCCGGTGTAAAGCAAACAGCGTTCTCCTTGATACTTGTTACAGGCGCCAGCGGGTTTTTAGGCCAGCATTTACTCGAAGTATTGGCACAACGGCCGATGCCGGTGAGGGGCTTGTATCATAGCCGT
Source organism: Taibaiella koreensis (assembly GCF_003545715.1). GTDB lineage: Bacteria > Bacteroidota > Bacteroidia > Chitinophagales > Chitinophagaceae > Taibaiella > Taibaiella koreensis. Next base: position 659,540 of record NZ_QVNU01000002.1, on the reverse strand, counting down.
AAACCGGATATCGATCATCCCAATCTCAGCTGGATGCCCTGCGACCTGCTCGATGTATTTGCCGTGGCAGAAGCCATGGAGCGTGTAACACAAGTATATCACTGCGCCGCCATAGTATCGTTTGATCCTGCCAAGAGCGACCGCATGATCCGGGAAAATGTGGCAGGAACAGCCCATCTCGTGAACGCTGCCCTGGAGGCCGGTGTACAACGGCTGGTCCACGTGAGCTCCGTAGCGGCCCTGGGCCGTGCCGCTGCCGCCAATGGCGCACCGGGCCTCATTACCGAAGAAACCCACTGGGAAGAGCATAAAAGTAATTCCCCTTATGCCGAAAGCAAATACCTCGCCGAAATGGAAGTATGGCGCGCCATGGCCGAAGGGCTGAACGCTGTGATCCTCAACCCCGGTATTATCCTGGGCGAAGGCGACTGGTCCAAAGGATCGGCGCGCCTGGCGCAAATCGTATACGACGAATTCCCCTGGTTCACAAGAGGCGTTAATTCCTGGGTCGACGTGAAAGACGTAGCCACCGCTATGGTGCGGCTGATGGACAGCAGTATATGTGAGGAGCGGTTCATTATCAGCGCCGGCAATTTCTCCTACAAGGAAATCTTTACCACTCTGGCCAAAGCCATGGGCCGCAAACCGCCTTTTAAAGAAGCCAGCCCCTGGATGTCGGAGATCGTGTGGCGCGCCGAAGTCTTAAAGAGCAGGCTGGCCGGTAAGGAGATCACCATCAGCAAAGCCTCGGCCCGTACGGCACAGAGCCAATACCTTTACAACAACCAAAAATTCCTGCAACAGTTTCCCGATTTCCACTACCATAGCCCCGAAGACACCTGCCGGAGAATAGCCGCAGCCTTCAGGAAACATCATTGATCCCGGCCAGTCAGGCCTTAAGGGAAAACCGGTATTTCCTAAAAATGACCCTGAAAGGGTTATAGCAGCAATAGCCATTGGTTATACCTTTACGGGGCAATGCAGGTGGCATGTCTTCCGCTGATTGTTGATCCCCGGGATTAACATTAATTAGCAGAAGAATGATTGCTGGCGATCCCTGTATTTTATTTTTGCATTTATTCATCAACTCCCTTTTTATGTTTAAAAAAACCTTTTCCAGTGTGGCTTTGGCCTGCTTTATGGCAGGTGCTACCCTTAGCCCCCTGGTAACCCTGGCCCAAACGAAAACAGATGCCAAGCTGCCTGTAGACCCAAAAGTGAAGATGGGCAAGCTGCCCAACGGCCTTACCTATTATATACGCCCCAATAGCAAACCTGAGAAGAAGGTAGAGCTTCGCCTGATCGTTGATGCCGGTTCTATACTGGAAAATGACGATCAGCAAGGTCTCGCACACTTCATGGAGCACATGAACTTCAACGGAACGAAAAACTATCCCAAAAATAAGCTGGTCGATTTCCTGCAGTCGATCGGTGTGGAATTCGGCGCAGATCTGAATGCCGAAACCGGATTTGACCACACGGTATACATCCTGCCTATCCCCACCGACAAGCCGGGCAACCTGGAAAGTGGCTTCCAGGTGATCGAAGACTGGGCACATAACGCCAATCTTACCGAGCAGGACATTAACGAAGAGCGTGGCGTCGTGCTGGAGGAAAGCCGTTCGGGTAAAGGCGCCGAGGATCGCATGTCAAAGAAATTCCTGCCCAAGCTTTTCGCCGGCTCACAGTACGCCGAGCGTCTGCCCATCGGTAAAGATGATATCCTTAAAACCTTCAAACCTGAGGCCATCCGTTCTTTCTACCGCGACTGGTACCGGCCCAACCTGATGGCCGTTGCCGTGGTGGGCGATATTACAATAGATCAGGCCGAGGCGCTGATCAAAAAACACTTTGCCGGACTGAAGAACCCCGCGCAGCCCAGGCCGCGCAAAGACTTTGGGCTGCCTGCCTATACACAGTCCGCCGCCTTGGTGATCACCGACAAAGAGGCCACCAACTATCGTTTTCAGCTGGTATTCTCTTCGCATAAAGCCAGGAAGCAAGTGACCATCGGCGATTATCGCGAAGACATCGTAAAGAGCCTGTTTACTTCTATGCTGAATCGCAGGTACCAGGAACTGACACAAAGCGCCAACCCTCCTTTTGCCATTGCCGCTGCCGATATGGAAAGCTTTATCCGTAACGAAGAAAGCTTCGGTATGATTGCGATTCCGACCGGCAGTATGGAGACAGCAGTGAATACTTCAATTGCCGAGCTGGTTAAAGCAAGGGATTTTGGCTTTACCGCCTCCGAACTGGAGATCGTAAAAAAGCAAGTGCTTAGCGGTGTGGAAAAGCAATACAACGAAAGGAACACGACCGAATCGGGACGTCTGATAGATGAGTATGTACGCAATTTTACCGACCAGGAACCTATACCCGGTATTGAAAATGAATACCGCTACTACCAGGACCTGATACCCGGCATCACGATAGATGAGGTGAATGCATTGTCTAAAAAATGGCTGTCCAAAGAAAATACCGGCGAGTACTTTACTTTCATTACAGGTCCCGACAGCAAGCAAATGAAGCTGCCTACCGATATGGAGCTGAAAGACATGGTAGATGCGGCGCTGTCGCAGAAAGTAACTGCTAATGCCGAAAAAACGGTGGCCAAGCAATTGCTGGACAAAGAGCCCGTTGCCGGAAAGATCACAGGCGAAGTTGTCGATAAAGAGCTGGGTGCAACCACCTTTACCCTGAGCAATGGCGTAAAGGTAACGGTGAAAAAGACCGATTTCAAAAGTGATGAGATCATAATGACTGCCGTGAAAAAAGGTGGTAGCAGCAATTATGGCCCCGAGGATAAATCCAATACCAAGTTCCTGTCCCAGGTGATCGAGTCAATGGGCTATGGATCATTTACGCCTACGGCCCTTACTGACTTCCTCTCGGGAAAGACCCTGGAACTGACGCCTGCTATGGGTGACGTTTCTTCTGAGCTGAAGGGCAAATCTTCTGTAAAAGACCTGGAATCACTGATGCAGCTGACGTATTTGCAGCTGACCGAACCCCGCAAAGATGATGGTCTGCTTTCCGGTTTCCTCAGCACCATGAAGATGCAGGTACAATTCCTGGGCAGCAATCCGCAGGTCGCCTTTATCGACAGCGTTGTTAAATTCGTATACCATAACGATCCCCGTCGTCCCATAGCCGTACCTACTGCTGCCGACCTGGAAAAGATCAATGTAGATCGTTGTCTTGATATCTACAAAAGCGAATTCGGCAATGCCGATGGCTTCCATTTCTTCATCGTGGGTAACGTGGATGAAAATACGCTGAAGCCCCTGTTGGAAAAATACATAGCCAGCCTGCCAACTAAAGGCACCAAGCCTGCTTTCAAGGATAACGGCCTTCGTCCGATAGCCGGCAGCAACCGCCTGGACTTCAAAAAAGGCCAGGAGCAGAAAAGCCTTGTTATGACTATGTACAACGCCGAGGTTCCTTATACCGAAAGCCTCGATCTGCAAGCCGATATGGTGGGCCAGATACTGACGATCAAAGTACTGGAGCAGATCAGGGAACAGATGGGCGCTATGTACAGCGGCGGCATGAGTGGCGATATGACGAAGTTCCCTTATCCTCACTTTACCATACAGGGCGGATTCCCCTGCGGCCCCGAAAACGTAGAGCCCATTGTAAAGAAAGCGGATGAAGAAATAGCGGATATCCGTACCAAAGGACCTGAGCAGAAAGACCTGGATAAAGTAAAGCTGGCCATTACTGAGAAGCGTAAAGAAAGCCTGAAGACTAACGGCTACTGGAGCGATCAGTTGGAAAGGGTCCTTTTCTGGGATTTCAGCAAGGATTTCTTCCTGAATTACGATAAAGAGATGGCCAAAGTGACTGCTGCCGATATCAAAGGCACGGCCGGTAAGATGTTCAGCGGAAGTAGCCTTGTGGGTGTGCTGAATCCCGAGAAGATCGAACCCGTTAAAGACACCAAAGCGAAGAGCGGTAAATAAATACCTCCTGTCGAAGTCAAAAAAGAAGTTCCGTAGCCGCCCGGTTGCGGAACTTCTTTTTTGAGCAAAACCAACGCAATCCATCCTATCTTTGCCAACAATTTTTTCTCATTCTGTCTATGCCTTTATCTTTCGATAATACAGAGATCGCTTTCCGTTACCGGAACAACAAGGAGCTGAAACGGGCTCATTTTCTTTTCTCCTCTATGAGCTCTCCCTTTCTCTCCAAAACGGGCATGCGGCTCACACAGCTGGCCATGAGCTGGAACCTGCCGGTGAAAAGCATGGTCAAGAAGACCATATTCCAGCAGTTCTGCGGCGGCGAAACGATCGAGGAGGCAGCACAGACGGCGGCTACGCTGGGTCGCTATGGCGTAGGTGTTGCTCTGGATTACAGCGTGGAAGGCAAAGAAGAAGAGGCAGAGTTTGATCATGCCGTTCCCGAATTCATTAAGGCTATCGAATATGCCGCCACTCAGAACAATATACCCTTCATTCCTATAAAAATTACCGGCTTTGCCCGCTTTGCATTGCTGGAAAAAGTAGACGCCGGCAATACCCTGTCGGTGGCCGAACAGGAAGAATGGAAACGGGTGCAGGACCGTATCGACCGCATCTGCGCTGCGGCAGCCCGCTGCAGGAATATGATCCTCATCGATGCCGAAGAAAGCTGGATACAGCAACCTGTCGATGACCTGGCCGATGCTATGATGGAAAAGTACAACAAAGGCGCCATCGTGATCTTTAACACCTTCCAGATGTACCGGCACGACCGGCTGACCTTCCTCAAAGCCTCGCATCAAAAGGCGATGGAGAAGGGCTATACCCTGGGCGGCAAGCTGGTGCGCGGCGCTTACATGGAAAAAGAGCGTCGAAGAGCGGAAGAAATGAGCTACCCCTCCCCCATCCAGCCCGATAAAGCCAGCACCGACAGGGATTACGATCTTGGTGTGGCTTATTGCCTGGATCATCTCGACAGCCTGGCCCTGTTCATAGGTACGCATAACGAGAACAGCTGCTACAAAGCGGCGGAGATCATGACGGGCAAAGGGCTCGCGCCTGGCAATAAGCACGTATACCTGTCACAGCTGTACGGTATGAGCGATAACATTACCTTCAACCTGGCCGACGCCGGTTATAATGTATCCAAATACCTGCCTTACGGACCGGTTAAAGATGTGGTGCCTTACCTTATGCGCCGCGCTCAGGAGAATACCTCGGTAGCCGGCCAGACCGGGCGGGAGCTCGGCCTTATCAAAAAAGAAATGAACAGAAGAGGATTATGATCTTTATTATAAGCAAAAGTGGCAGGTCGTATACGACTTGCCGCTTTTTTATGTCCATGAACAGTTACCTGTATGCTGCCATAACGGGATTAAATTCCAAACTCCAAAATCAATGTCGTTTCGTTAAGAAACAAGGTATCCATAGCATATCAAAATTTCGTCCCGAGAGGGCAATCTTTTAAATTAAGGGATAGCTTTATTTTAACGTATGCCAATATCTTTTTCAACAGGAAGAGATACTTCTTTGCTTAACCAAACGACATTGAGTTGCAAAATTCGAATTCCGGAACACCAATCGAAGGTCAAGCGCCGGCTCCCGGCCCTCCTACTACCCGGCTCTCAAATATTTACGCACCAACTAACACCCTCTATCTAGTACTAGTACCTAATACTTAATACCTACTACCTGGTTCAAAAAAATAGCCTCCCGGAAATACTTAATACGGGAAAAGTTAAAGAATATTGAAAAAAATAATTATTTTGGCGGCGTAAATTATTTAAATATGAAACTTTCGTTAATCACAACTATAGGAGTCGCCGCCTTGCTGGGCTTGGCTTCCTGCAACAAGCAATACGATGTTAAGGTGGAAGAAAGCCAGACCAACGGAACAGCCGGTAGTGGCGGTGGCGCCGGTATTGGCTTCAACTGGAAGGGCACGGCGCCTATGTCGGCCAAGCTCAATGGCCAGCCCTGGCTGGCCACGCAGATGACCGTATCCAACGCTGCAGGCCTTTACTATAATGTGCTCGGTCAAACGGATGATGTGATCCTTTCGGTTTCCATTCCCGCCAATGCCAAGGCCGGACAGGTATTTGCCATGCCTGCTCCCTCCGGTACAAGCCTTGTACTGCCGGTTGCGGTTACCATGGGCACCTCAGGCAGTTTGAAAGTTACCGTGAACAATGCATCGACACTGGAAGGTTATTTCTTTTCTACAGTAAAAACGGTAGCTGGTACCGGAACCGTCGATACTACGATCAGGATTTCAGAAGGTTACTTTAAAGTCAATAAATAATCGCAAAATACAATGGCTATAATGAACAAGTTTTTTACCAGGCTCCTGTATACGGCATTGCCGGCTGCTTTGATTACGGCCTTGTCTGTCAATACGCAGGCGCAATCGATAAGGCCCCGCGATGTGCAAAACTATCTGAACCGTAGGGCCGACGGACGGAATGTCTCGTTATTTCATCGCTTTGAAATATGCTACAGCACGACCTTTGGCGGTGGCGGTCTTAATATTAACGATCGCTTCCGGGATCCTTCCAACCCCGAGATCATCGGTGGCAACAGCCGGGCCATGACCTTCAATTACCGGTCCGGAAGCGGTTATGCCGGCTTTTATTTCCCCCTTTCCTATTTTAGCCAGAACAGCATGCTGGCTTTAAGTACCGGTGTATATGGTGCGGGTAGCGTATGGAATCTGGGCAATACGTCGCTTGACCCCGCGGTAAGCACTACCTACGATGCCAAAGAGGTCCTTATTGGCGTACCCATAGGCGTAGACTTTATTTACGGCGGTGAGGCGAGCCTTAACAAAAGTGATAGGGTAACCATCCGCGGCGGTATCGGCGTTATGCCTTACTTTGCCACAGGTCAGCTGGCCGATGGTTCACAGAACTACGGGAAGCTGGGTTTGAGGCCTTATGTAAAGGCCGAGCTGGGTTTCTTTGCCGGCGTAGAGTGGAAGGTGAAAGGCATGATCATAGCGGGTTCCAGGACGATCTACGACTATAGTGTGGGCGATGAATACCTGCGCGATTCCGACTATTATTACAAGCTTAACTTCAAGATAAGGCCTACCTATACTGTAGGTATAGCGGTGTTTCCGTTCTCCTTTGGATGGGACAGCGACAAGTGGTAAAGGGCCTTTCGGTCGACCGGAAGTCTAAAAGCCGCTACAGGATTGGCTTGGAGACAACATAATTTTCCACATTTTTCAAAAAGTCCATTGTTGTTTCAATGAACTTTTGTAACATCGCTTTTCAATATTAAAAACTTAATCAGAATTATGAACAAAGCTGAATTAATCGAGCAAATTGCTAAAGATGCCGGCCTTACTAAAGTTCAGGCCAATGAAGTATTGAACTCTTTTACCAACGCGGTGGTGGCTTCCCTGAAAAAAGGAGAAAACGTTACGCTGGTTGGCTTCGGTACTTTCTCTGTATCTCAGCGTTCTGCCCGTAACGGTCGCAATCCTCAGACTGGTGAGGTGATCAAGATCAAAGCGCGCAAGCTGCCTAAGTTTAAAGCAGGTAAGGACTTCGCTACTAAGATCGCTGCCGCTAAAACGCCCAAAAAATAATTCCTTCGTACAACGGAGCGAAAGCGGGAACAGGCGTTCCCGCTTTTTTATTGCAGCATATTGTTGTAGCCGCAAAGATGTATATGGATTTGCACGGCAAGCGGAAGGTTATCCCTATTGCTGTTTTAATCCTTCTGTGGCAGTGCTTTCAGGGCATCCAAAATATAACCCTGCCAGTCCTTTTCCCGCTCCTCTATTACAATGACGGCAAATCCATGTCGCTGGCCTTCCATGGCTACACCCTCCGAATCATCGATATGAACATCGATGCTGAATGCCGGCGGATACTTGGAATAAAGGGAACTATCCTTACCCAATCTCCGCCCATGTGTTTTTTGATTAATGATCTGGCGCAGCAGGATGCCGTGTACAAAGAAAGTCCACCATATTTTGCGCCGGCTGCGCAGGGAGGTAGTATAAATGACGATGTGGTGCCCCTGCTCCTGCAATGCCCGCCAAAGCACAGCAGTGCCCCGGCGCAAAGGTTCGGCGCGGCTAAGCCGCCGCCATAACGTCCGGCTTTCGGTAGGAAATCTTTTTACGCCCGGGATCAGCGTATCGTCGAGGTCAAAGGAAATGGTCATTTTCGTAAACTGGCAGAAACAATAAAACTGCTTTTTGCCGGAATTATTGTGGACAACTGTCAGCCCCTTTTCGCCATAACGAACCGGAACCTGGAGGCAAATGCCGGAACAAACATGTGAAGCCGTATTGCCGGCATCATAGGCAGGCGGTTGTCCGGCTGTTTTGGCAAGAGCCGGGATCTTTTTCCCACTGCCTGAATAATTCAAGATCCTTTGTACATCGCTCCACGTTTTTCGCATCGCTGCAGCAATACATATAGCACAGCTCAACATAAGCATTTGCCTTGATGAAATGTTGTCCGGCGCCGCTTTCGATCGTTGTGATATTACCGATGATCTTTCCTTTGGAAAAGGAAAACGACGTTTTCGTTGTCAGAAGCAGTCCGGACTTGTTCGTGTCGGCACTCATTACAGATTCCTTGCTAGTGAAATTAAAAGACTTGAGTTGCTCCGGCGAAGTAATAGACTCCAGTTTTAACCGTACATCTTCCGGAATCCTCTTGTCCGATATGTCTGTTATCTTATCGGCTTCCTGGCCCCTGGCCGCAATAGTATAACAAAAGGCTGCGATCAATATCATTATTGGCTTCATAAGCTGTTATTGTTTAAAAAAGGTTGGAAAAAGAGCACTCATTTTCTCGAAAAATTTGCGGGCATATAAGCCGGAGAATAGGGCAAAGAACATAAGGGTTATCGGTCGTATCGTGTCCGACTCAGATACCAGCAACGTAGGCAGCACATATGATATGCCCAGCACGCACAGACCGGTGAACAACCCTAGTATGGGCTCACTCACATACTTGACTTCTGTTCCACTGGTATATTCATTACCGACGATCCTGACCAGGATATTGACCACGGCACCAATCATGCCAAAAAACATTGCCGTAAAGACAAGCCCCAGGAAACCAGGAATGATATAGACCAAAGGAAATATTTTCTGGTAGTTGGCAATTAGCATGTAATACTGATAGTCATACTGGTTCTTTAAGGATGGTCTGCCATCTATCGAGCGATCGATTTCCACCTTTTGCAATATTTCCTTTTTGGCATCCAACGCCTTGACTTGTTCTTCTATATAGAGCTTGCAAAGTCCGCTCAAGCCGAAATAAAGGCTGATGGCTATCCAGATGAACAAGAGCAGGACGCCCGTTTTGGGAACTTTCATAGTATCGGTTTTTGAAAGGATGAGATAAAAGTTTCAGATCGTCAATAAACCAGCAGTTGCGGACCTTAGTGTTTTCATATCAAAGATATTTTCCTTCCAACCCGTCCGCATCAGTATTTATACCGGAAGTAGAAAGGTATTTACACGCAATTTTTAAATAAAACAGGCAAAGCGAATCTTATCGCTTTGCCTGTTCCTTACATAATACTGTTATGTGCTATTTGCGGTAACCCTATTTAAGGTCTGGCCGCTATCAGTATACCCTATCTTATTCCACCTCTATCCATACCGGGCCATGGTCGCTACTCTTTTCCCAGCCCCGCACATGCCTGTCCACGCCCGCTGTCTTAAGCTTGCCGGCGATCGACGGGCTCAATAAAAAATGATCGATGCGCAATCCGGCATTCCTGCCATAGGCATCACGGAAGTAATCCCAGAAGGTATAGACCACTTCGCCCGGGTTAAGGGTTCTCAGGGCATCGATCCATCCCTTTGCCGCCAGGGCTTTGAAGGCATCACGTACCTCGGGCTGGAACAAGGCATCATTCACCCAGCGTTCGGGTTTATAGACATCGATATCTTCGGGAATAATATTGAAGTCGCCAATGAGCATCACCGGTTCGCCGGAGGTCATCAGTTCATCAGCACGCGACATAAGTCTTTTGATCCAGGAGAGCTTGTAGTCGTATTTGGGTCCCGGAAAAGGATTACCGTTAGGCAGGTACAGGCAGCAGACCCTGATACCGGCAACGATAGCTTCGATATAGCGGCTGTGCACATCTTCGGGATCGCCGGGCAGACCGCGTTGCGTCTCGGTCATTGCATGGCCCCTCGACAGTATGGCTACACCGTTCCAGCTTTTCTGGCCATGCCAGATCGCCTGGTAACCTGCGGCTACAATCGCTTCTTCCGGGAACTTTTCCTGTGGCGCCTTAAGCTCTTGCAGGCATACGATATCGGGTTGCGTTTCTTCAAGCCAGCGCAGCAATACGGGCAGGCGGCCGTTCACGCCATTCACATTATAGGTTGCGATTCTCATAAGTCTTTTTGGTTTTGACCGGGAAAGATCCGAAGTTTAAAGGTACATAATTTGCCAGCGGCCAGCTACCGTTTCCACACCCGCCTTTGTGATAACATAATGCTAAACCAAAACAGGCTTTACATTAAATGGGTATCTTGGCCGCATCATCAGAGAACCTTAATTACCCTTAAATAGTGACCGATGGATAAACCCATTATTTTTTTTGCCAAGGGCGATAGCCCTGAAATGATCGCCGCCTTTGAGCAGGCCCAGGATACCTTTAAATATTTTTGGCGGGAGCTATCCTGGGAATACCGCCGCATCGTTCCCGGCCTGGATCTTGCCTGTGTTAAAGTTGCCTTTAGCCAGCAGGTTGAAGACAAGGCCGAGCCTGCTGTCGAACATATGTGGATCAACGAGATCGACTATGACGGAGAAACAATCAGCGGGATACTCCTCAATGATCCCAATGAATTGACGAATGTCGAAAAAGGAGAGGCTGTCGCTGTTCCCTTGGAACAAGTCAGCGACTGGCTTTTTGCGTCACAGGGCAAAACCTATGGCGGCTTCACTATACAGGCCATGCGGAGCGGTATGGACAAGGTCGCGCGCAAGGAGCATGACGCGGCCTGGGGCCTGGATTTTGGCGACTATAATGATATCTCTATCGTTTACCAGCAAAAGGAAAAACCCGAAAACCTGGTCGAACACCCGATGAGCCGCAACATGGGCAATAGCCTGGCCGATTTTTTAAAGCAGCATCCCGGAGAGCTGAACGCCACGGATGAAGCGGGCTACAGCATGCTGCACCGGGAGACCATCGCAGGAAACCTTACCTCCGTGGAAATCCTGCTGTCGCATGGCGCTGACAGAAATATACGTACACACAGTGGCAAAACGGCCTTTGACTTTGCCCGGCAGCTCAACTGGCAACATATCATACCGGTGCTGGAATAATAAAAGACTTATTGCAGCGCTAACTAAAATGTATGACAGGTATTATTCGGTTGATAGAGACATATCTTTATTTTCGAAGCGTTCTGTGTCTTTATTTACACTGGTCTCGTCTTAACCGGGTAATGCGGCAGCGTTATCCTGGATTATGCGGCTCATTGTAAGGCCTTTGCAAATGAATCATCCATCGTACAGACGTTGCACTGCAACGTCTGTACGATGGATGACGGTAGCCCGTAACATCAACGCACCAGGACCACATCGCCTTTGAGCTGCATTACTTCATCGCCGGGCATCCGTACACGGATCATATAAAAATAAGTGCCCGGATCGGCGTAACCGCCGTTATAGCTTCCATCCCAGCCCTTGGTCCCATCCTGTGTGGCATACACCTGTTGCCCCCAGCGATTAAAGACGCGGAACTCTTCTACACGCTGGTAACCGAAGTTCTCGATCCGGAACACATCGTTTTGCCCGTCACCATTGGGGCTGAAAGCATTGGGCACAAACAGCCGGTCGGCGATGAGGATCACGACACGAGCCGTATCAGAACAACCATATTCGTTCCATCCCACCACCATATAAGTTACCGGCGCCTGAGGCTTCGCTATGGGATCGGAAATACGGTCGTCGCTGAGCCAGGCAGCGCCGGGCCAGGAATAATGACCGGCGCCGGATGCCCGCAGCTGTACCGCCTGCCGGGAGACAATGGTCTTCTCCTGGGGCGCGACCAAAACATCGGGCGAAGGCCGCTTTGAAACCGTGACTGTGTCACTGCCGCTACAATTGCCTACCTGGTCCGTCGCCATGATCACAAAAGTTTCTGTGTGTTCAATGTGGCCGGCCGTTACGCTGGTGTCGGGCTGTTCCAGGTGAACCGCCGGCTCCCAACGGTAATGATAAGCGCCGGCATATAGCATTTTCGCTTCCAGCAGGAAATTCCCATCGCAGGTAGTAATATCCTGCAGCGGCGGATCGATCTTCACCGGCTTCTGCACCAGTATGGACCGGGTTACCGATTGCCCGTTAACCGTATAGCTAAGATTGCATTGGTAGGGAAAAACGCTGATGCCGGCAGTGGCTGTCAGTGGGTTGAAATACCAACGACCGGCATGTTGGGTTACACCGCAGCCACTGAACGTGCCACCAGCAGGCAGTCCGGCAATCTCGAAGTCGCCGTCCGCATAGCAATACTGCCGTGTCAGCGGTGTCCCATCGCCATTGGTGATATTTTGAGCGGAGGCTATTGCGGCCGGTAGCAGCAAACACGCCAGGAGAAAAGATAACTTCATCGTTTTGTACATTAACAGGTTTCGCAAAGGAATAAAAGGCAATCCGCAGGATAACCCGGGATTGCCTTTCATGATGATAGCAGATCTGTCTTATCATAAGCGATCGTGCAACAAAGACCTTACCGGGCCTGCTTATCCACGATCAGCTTCTGTACCTTGACCAGCCTTCCTCCAGCATCATAAATATTCAGGAAGTACAGACCATTGGCCAACCGGTCTATTGAGAACGCTTTTGCAGCAGAGGACAACAACATCTTTCCATCAATGCTGCACACACGTATGCTTACTGTCCCGGGAGACTTGATATAGACCATCTGTGCGGCCGGATTGGGATATACCTCGATGGCAGCGGCTAGCCGGCTCAGCTCATCAATACTGGTGCCGTTACCATGATTGGTTACTTTGTATACTGCCGAAGTATCGGCGCAGCCCGATTCTTCGGTCACGATCACCTGGTAGTCTGCATTTTCTGTAACGGTATATTTTCTTTGTGTAGCGCCGGGTATAACCACACCATTCTTCATCCATTGATACGTAACATAGCTTTGTGTGGTGCTCAGCGTATCGACATCTACGGTGATCACGGGCTGTGGTAGTTCTATGGTCAGATCAAGCGTGATCACACTGTCGCAGCCCTTACGGTTATGCAGGATACCGGTATGAATACCGGTAGTGGTATAGGTCACATCGCCGATAGTATACCCCAGGCAATTGGCCATTGCCGTTACCGTTGTGGAATCCGAAGGGCAGGCGAACTTCATCACGAACATACCCCAGTCGCCACCGCTGCTCAGGAAAGCAGTATCGGCTGGCAATGACGAAGGGTCAAAGTCGACCTGGTCGCCATTGAATACGCCGGTAGCGTAGATACTTCCGGAAGGACCAACAACAATACCATAAGCAGCTTCGTCGGTGCCTACGCCCGGTCCCGGAGCACCTATATTGGTCACCCACATAAAATGCCCCGAAGCATCCAGTTTGGCCAGCAGGATATCGTAGCCGCCATGAGTGGATACATTAGGAATGGTGTCGCGGCTGGCGTTATAAGTGATCACGGTATCCCTTATACGGCTAGCCAGGAATACGTTGCCATAAGGATCGACATCGATACCCCAGCCGCCGCCTTCCGATTGCCTGCCGCCGATACGATTGACCCAAACGAAATTACCGTCGGTATCGAGCTTTGATATATAGATATCGGAGCCCGATCCTTGTGCCGTCAGGGTCTCTACGCCGGGGCCCGGATCGAAGTCGGCGGCGCCCGTGTAGTAGTAGCCGGTACTATAGATATTGCCTGCTGCATCGACCACCAGCTTGTTGCCGAAGTCCAGGCTGGTGCCGCCCATATTTTTGGCCCAGATAAAATTGCCGTTCGTATTCAACTTGGTCACAAATATGTCTACACTGCCCGTGCTGGTGAGCGACAGGCTGCCCAGGCCGATTGTGCCGGCAAAGCCGCCGGTGACATATACATTAGATGCTCCGTCGACGCCTATACCCCAGGCCCTGTTATTGGCAATGTCTGGTCCGCCGATCACTTTGGCCCAGGCAAAATGCCCGCCGGTATCCAGCTTGGCTACGAAAGCATCCAGGTTACCCCCGGCTACGCTCAGGTTAATGGTATCGAAATCCGCTGTGCCGGCAAAGAAGCCGCAGATATAGGCATTACGGGCGGTGTCCAGAGCGATGCCCAGTCCAAACTCCTCGTAGGGACTGGAACCGCCGGCCCTGTTGGCCCACATAAAGTTGCCATCAGTATCCAGCTTTAAAGCGAAGATATCGTCGGCGCCGGCCGAGTTAAGATAATGTGTGCCGGGACCCGGATCGAAATCGACGGTACCCTGGAAGAAACCGGTGATGTAGACATTGCCGTCGCGATCGACCTTAATATCGCGGCCTCTTTCATTGACGCTATTGCCCAGGGTCTTTGCCCAGACATAATTTCCGCCGGCATCAAATTTCGTAACGAACATACCCGGGCCGGGGAAGGCCGGACTGCTGCCGAAAGTGCTCGGACCGTTGTACCACCCGGTAGTGTAGACATTGCCGTCGTGATCGACGGCGAGGGAATGGGCTTCTTCCATGCAAGGGCCGCCCATGGCTCTGGCCCAGGCAAGATGGGGATCCTGCGCTTGTGCTGCTATGCTCCAAAAGCACAACAGCGCTGCCAGCATCGGATGTAATATTGCTTTCTTCATACGCTGTGTTTTCAATTGTTCATTGGTTGGTATACTTGATAACGAAACGCTGTGTTATCCTGCCGTACCGCATTTCCGGACAATGCGGCCGGTATAGCATTTCGTTCGGTCGCAAAACTAGTGCGCCGTTGCTTGCGCCAACAGGGTAGTTTCTACCTAATTTTAAAATATGACACTGCACTTACAATAGAACACGTACACAGCAATCGTAATCCTTCTATATTTGCCCCGATTGATCAAGAACAGAGGAGGGCATTGAAAAAGTTATTGTACATACTGTGGCTGCTTGGTGCTCCGGTCACTACTTTCGCGCAAGTAGCGCTGAGACCGCATGAGCAAGTATCGGTCCGGTTAAAACCATCCGATTCGCTTCGTATCCATGCCTTGATACGCTGCGGTATAGACCTGGTCAACGACAAGACCGATAGCGCTGTGCTGTTGTTGTCCGAAGCCGGTGCAGCCAGCCGGCGGGCAGAATATGCTGAAGGTATAGCGTTATCGCTCATGGCCCTTTCTTCGTGCTACGCCGTGAAGAACGATATTCCTATGGCTACGCGATGCCTGGAGCAAGCCTATCCTTACTGCACGGCACCTTCAGCAAACAGCAAGCTGCTGATCAAATGGTACCGCAACCGCTTCCTTGTCTACAAGTATGCCGGCCAGGTAGACTCGGCCATGGGCGTGATCCGCAAAGCGCTGCCATTGGTTGAACAACTGCAGGATACCAGCTATGCTGTAAATACCTACAATCACATAGGGGCGATACTGATCGACAACCAGGATTATGAAAAGGCCTATACCTACACCTGCAAGGCTTTACAACTCAACAACGGACTGAACAACGACAAGCTCGTCTCCTGGATCAACCTGGGCTATATCTATGCCAATCGTGGCGATAGGGACAGCCTCTTTATCTGGGCGACCAAAGCCAGTGAAGGCGCGCAGCAATTGCAACTGCCACGCTACGAACGGTCGGCTGCGCTATTGCTGGTCCGTTATTATCTCTCCAAAGGAATAGAGACGATGGCTGACCGCTATGCCAGGCGGGCCATACAGCTGATCGACACACAAGCCTCCGACAACAGGCTTTATATCTATCGCATACTGTGTAAAGAATACCTCGATAAAGAGCGCTATACACAGGCGCTGACTTACGGAAACATGGCGCTGGAGCAGGTAAAGGCCACACAACGGCAACGGCGGGACGTGATCTATATTTATGCCCTGTTGGCCGAAACATACCACCAGCTGGGCAACGGCGATATGGCGTACCGCTTCCTCTTGCAATACAATGCGCTGTCCGACAGCCTGAACCTGCTCGAAAGAGATAAAGCGGTCGACCGGCTCGAGCAGCAGTTCCGGCTCGCCGAAAAAGAAAAACAGATCGCAAAACAACAGCGCGAAGCCCTGCTGCAGCAACAGGGCATCCGCAACCGCAACATCGGTATCATCATCGCCTTGTCGGGACTAGTCGTGCTGGTCGTTTTGCTGATCGTGCTGCAGAAGAGCGCCCGGCGCAGGATGCAGCTGCTACGCCATCAAAAGGAGATCCATGAGCTGAAGGCTATGATCAGCGGGGAAGAGCGGGAGCGCAACCGCCTTGCTATAGAACTGCACGACAATGTGGGCGCTTTGCTATCCGCAGCGTCCTATAGTCTCGACTCTGCCAAAGAAAGGGAGCATGGCTTTCAGCAGCAGGAAGACCTGGGGAAGATCGGCGCCATTATCGTAGGTATCCGCAGCGAGATCCGGCGCACGGCTCATACCCTCATGCCCGATGTCCTGCTCCGGCACAGCCTGCCCGAAGCTGTGCGACAATACTGCGCCTTTATCGAAAGAGATACGGGATTGCAGGTAAGCATGCAGCAGCAGGGCAGCTTCGAACACCTGTCGCAGGAAGCGCAATTGTCCGTTTACCGTATTGTACAGGAATTGCTGCAAAATATCCAGAAGCATGCCGGCGCGACCAGCGCCTTGGTACAGTTGCATTCGGGCAATGGCATCGTGAGCCTTACTGTTGAAGATAACGGCCGGGGTATGCCGGAGCAGCCGGAACGTACTGGTATGGGATTGCAAAATATTGCGCGGCGGCTCAAGGTAATGGAGGGCAGCATCTCCTTCGATTCCGAAGCCGGCAAAGGGACTTCTGTGTATGTAGAATTGAATATTTGAGCAGCCGCTCTTCCACCATAAACCGTAAGCGATATGCCGATCAGGATTGCCATTGCAGACGATCACCACCTTATCAGCGAGGGCATTGCCAACATGCTTCGCTACAGTGCCGATATTGAATTGGTGGGCGCCTTTCCCGATGGCCCGGCCTTGTTCGAAGGATTGGAACTGGTACAACCCGATGTGTTGCTGCTCGATATCCAGATGCCCGGCATGCAGGGCGATGAGATCGCCGCCGTACTGAAGCGATGCTTTCCCCGCTTAAAGATCATTGCTCTTACCAGCTTCGATACGCTCTTCCATATCAGGCGTATGATGCAGCAAGGAATAGAAGGCTATCTGCTGAAGCATATCCGGCGGGAAAGTCTGGTCGAAGCCATTACATTAGTTTTCGGGGGCGGTACTTACCTGGATGAGGCCGTGAGCAAACTGATCGATGAAGACGACCAGCTGCAAAGACGCCAGAAGGCGATGGGCACCTTGCTCACCAAGCGGGAAAAAGAAATACTGGTATTGATCGCCGCCAATCATACCTCCTCAGAAATTGCGGTGCAGCTTTTTATCAGCAAGCGTACGGTGGAGCATCATCGCGAGAGTATTTTTGCCAAGCTGGAAGTGAAGAAAGTTTCTGCACTGGTGCAAAAGGCTGTACAGCTGGGGTTGATAGAGGGGTAGATGGGGTATTGGGTATGTGTTGTTTTCTTTAATGTCTATTTCATAGGTGCCACCTTTTCTCGTTTTCCGGCCAACAGGCGTTCAAACAAAGCCATCGTCTTACCAGGGATTGAAAGGTATGTCCACCTTCAGAAACGCTTGTTTTTACTTCAGTCTTTTTATGGCTTTACTTTCAATCAGTGACTTCATTTGTGTTATAGCCACCTGGTTGAGTCGAAGCAACCTTTCGCCTTGTGGCAATCCCCGTTCTATAAGCAGGGCATTAATACTTTCCATGTTGCTCAAAACAACAAGCTGTTCCAAAGTTGCGTAGTCCCTTATGTTTCCTGTTTTGCCGGAATGGCCGTCGCGCCATTCTTTAGCTGTAATTCCGAAAAGAGTGACATTCAATAAATCGGCTTCGTTGGCATAAACATAACTGGTCTGTTGCCTGGTAATTTCTTTGGCTATCAGGTTTTCCTTAATGGGGTCTGTATGAATTTGATAATTGATTTTGGAAATAGTTCTTTGCATATCCCATTCCAATTGATTACGACTGCTTTCATCGTCCTTCAGGCGTTGAAATTCTTTTATGAGGTAGAATTTAAATTCTGCACTCAGCCAGGAAGCAAATTCAAAAGCAATATCCTTATGAGCAAAAAGCGCCGCCATATCTTCCCGGTTTTTAAAAAATACTGATGGCATTCGTACTTTCTATCCAACGCTTGGGCGTCATTACAAAACTATTGAGCCCTGCCTGTTTTTTAAACCCCCTCGAATTCGAGGGAATTAAAACCGGGATTATGAAATGGCGACATTTGCCCGGCCATACCGGTCGGAACGCGATAGCAGTCTGAATGGTGACCGTATCTAAACACCAATCTTCCGGAACGTCAGATTGATACGCCCGGCCATGGGCAGTGCCGATTTAGCGATGCGATGTTCCCAGTACCGCTGCAGATCGCCTTTCATCAGTAGCAGGGAGCCGTGCTCGAGAGCGATAGTATGGCGCAGGCTATGGTCGGCTTTGCTGCGGAAGTCGAAGTGGCGCACCTGGCCCAGGCTCACTGAAGCGATCTCGGTCTTCAATCCGGGCAGGGTATCCTTATCGCTATGCCAGGCCACGGAATCGTTGCCGTCGCGGTAATAATTGAGCAATACGCCATTGAAGGTGATACCGGTATAGGTCTCGATCTTATGCTTCATCTGCAGCAGCTCCGGCGTCCAGGGTAAGGGGCTGCGCTTATCGTCATAGCGCAATGGCCGGTCGCCATAGAAGGCCGAAAGCCGCGGCGTCGCTACCTCTTTTTCATACATCAAGACCTTGGGCTGCTGCCAGGGTACTTCCTGTATCAACCGGTCAAAGTAATGACGCGCTTCTTCCCGGCCGAAGAAAGCCGGTGTATATTCGATCAGGTGGGCCGGCAACGATAGCTGATCGCGATCGTCAAAAAGCTTGGCTTGCTCCACCTGTGGAAAGCCCGTGCGTTGCATCTTTTCCCTCGATATTCTTTTAGCAACCGGTTGTACCCGCATAAGTGATAAGTTTAGCGATGATGGCTATTTTTTTTGGATTTGATAATGCTGAGATCGCCCTGTATCTCCCGTAACGCCTTGGCGATGCTTTGCAGGTCGGGCGCCACATCGGGTATGTTGGCCGACAGGAACCGCTGGAATTCCCACAGCTCCAGCACTTCCGATACCGGTACGGTATAGGGTTGATAGATGGTATTGAACGATTCCAGCAGCAAGCCATCTGCCTGCAGGGTCACCTGCTTGAACACAAAGTCCTGCTCGCCTTTCAGGATCACGATACAAACGGTGCGGGGCTTTACGGTCGACCAGTCCTGGATAAAGCGGCAGATCACATCGCTGCCTTCAGGTATCGGCAGCATGGAGTCGCCTGTAGTGGGGAACATGCGGTAAGTGCCGCCACGGCCCAGGTTGGGTAAGGTAAATTTGGGCAGGGTAGCAATATACTCCGGATCGTTGTGACCGGCGCGATAGCCCGCTTTGGCCTTCACCGGTACGTATTCTGCATTTTCCTGGTTGTCCTTGTCGACTGTAATCGCCAGCACACGCAACTTGCTTCCTGTAACATATACATCGTTGCCGGCTTCCAGCTCTCTCAGCTTCAGCTCTCCCAGCCGGGCCAGGGCCACTTTCAGCAAGGTATCGATGCTCATCCGGAAATAGTCGGACAGGTTGACGAGGTCCTCGGTTGTCGGCGATTTGGTCTGCCCGCTCTCCAACGCAGCCAGCTTGGAACGTTTGATGCCCAGGATGCCGGCCAGCTCTTCCTGGCTCAGCTTTCTGCGCTCGCGCAGGAACTTGAGATTAACCGGGAAAAAAATAGGAGTGCTCATTTGCTTTGTCTTTATTGGTGTCAACAATATGACATCATTAATGACAAAAATAGTATTTTATTTTAAAAATACAAATTGGAACAGAAGCGAAATACTTCTTAGAATAAGCAAAAGGACAGTTTTGAGGAGGGGAGTATTAATTCAAAGCGAAAATAGTAGAGACCACATTCATATAAGGCTCCAACTTGAAGAAGCCGGCAAAAGTGATCTTGGGATTGACGTGTACCACGGCGCCCAGGGTGAGCATTGCTACGCCTGTTGCGAAAAAGCAAATACATGCCAGCAGCAGGTAGAATGCTTTTCTTTTGCGTTGACGAGTGGCTTCAGAGGGCATGGTTGGATGATTGGATGCCGTGAAGTTAAGCGATAAATCTTAAATTTCCTCATGATTAACATTTAACGCAGCGGTTTTGCTACAGGCGCAGTGCCGGGAAGCGTCACATCGCTGTCTCCTCCCGGATGTGCATTCATTTGCCTGATGATCTGCTGCAGTTGTTCGGGAGAGGTGCCTGCAGCCCCTTTGCTATCAGGAAACACCGGGCTGG
Organism: Taibaiella koreensis; assembly: GCF_003545715.1. GTDB lineage: Bacteria > Bacteroidota > Bacteroidia > Chitinophagales > Chitinophagaceae > Taibaiella > Taibaiella koreensis. The sequence goes on along the minus strand of NZ_QVNU01000002.1, from coordinate 639,029 downwards.
CCTGCGTGAGCAGACGCAATACCTGGAACAGCAGCACAATGCCCATGCCGATGGGTACTATAGAAAAACGCCGCCGGTTCCTGGTCGTATATTTATGCTTGTATTCGCGGGTATCGGGTGGCGCTGTGTCTTCCTGGTAAAGAACCATGTATTGCGGCCCTTCGCCGAGGATGGTCTCGCGGTATTGCATATCATACCGCGCTTTCTTTCCGGGGTCGGAAAGCACATTATATGCTTCTGTGATCTCCTGGAACCGGCGGGTGTAGTGTTCGGTATCTTCGGGATGCCGGTCAGGGTGCTGCTCCAGTGCCAGCTTGCGGTAGGCAGTCTTTATTTCTGCGGCCTCTGCGCCGAAAGGTATCTGCAACGTCTCGTAATAATCCGTGAATGTGGTGGCGTACATAAGGATAAATAAGGTGACAAATCTACCGGAATATAGCATTGCCCGCTATTAATTATAACGAAGGGCTTATAAACGCTGCAGAAATACAGGAAAGCTTTAATTATCAATAACTTATCTACATATTAATCATCTATTGTTATATCTGTATTCGTAGCGGCTATTGTTGCTCTATCGGTTTCCCCTTACCTTTGTCTTTTCATCGTAAAAAATTAAATTAAAAATAAAATGGCAGCAGTATTCACCGATGCAAATTTCGAGAACGAAGTTCTGCAATCTGCAAATTTATCTGTGGTAGATTTCTGGGCTCCCTGGTGTGGACCCTGTATCGCTTTGGGGCCAACCATCGATGCACTTTCAAAAGAATATGAAGGCAAAGTGAATGTAGGCAAAGTGAACGTAGATGAGAATCCCAACTTGTCTGTAGATTACGGTGTCACCAGCATCCCCTGCGTCCTGTTCATCAAGAACGGCCAGGTAGTAGACAAACAGGTAGGCGCCGCGCCTAAATCTGCTTTCGAAAAGAAGATCCAGCAACACCTGGCTTAAGCCAATCATAACGAAATACGACAAAGCAGCCATCCGCCAGGGATGGCTGCTTTGTTTTTACAGAAAATCGTACACCTTAAAGATCGAGCGCAGCGTATACCGGGCAATGATCGGAGTGTTTGACATCGGGATAAATAGCCGCATCCTTCAGCAGGACTTCAAGGCTTTTGCTCACGCTGATATAATCGATGCGCCAGCCCTTATTATTGGCCCTCGAATTGGCCCTGTAGCTCCACCAGCTGTATTGGTGCGGATGAGGATTAAAATAACGGAAAGTATCCACGAAGCCGCTGTCAAACCATTTATCCATCCAGGCCCTTTCTTCGGGCAGGAAGCCGCTGCTGTCCTTATTGCTCACCGGGTTGTGGATATCGATAGGCCGGTGACAGATGTTGTAATCGCCGGTAACAATAAGGTTGGGCCGCGCCTGGTGCAGCGTATAGATATATTCAAAAAATTCGTCGAGCCACTGGTACTTGTAAGCCTGGCGTATCTCGCCGCTGGAGCCGCTGGGAAAGTAAGCATTGACCAGGGTTATATCGCCAAAATCGAGGCGGATGACCCGGCCCTCGGCATCGCTTTGCATAATGCCATTGCCGTAAAATACAGCATCGGGCTTAATACGGGTAAATACGGCCACGCCACTGTAGCCTTTCTTCTCGGCAGGATACCAGTAGGTCTCATAACCCAGGGCTTCGATACGCGCAAAATCTACATTCTCTTTATGGGCCTTTACCTCCTGCAGGCATACAACATCGGCCGGGTCGGTGGCCAGCCAGTCGGCAAAGCCCTTGCTGATGGCGCTTCTCAGCCCATTTACATTATAGGATATCACTCTCATACAGGTTCCGGAAAAATAATCGTTTTATAAAGTGCCCATGATGTTTTCGACTTCCAGCTCCCTGCCGTTATACACCGGCACTACGGGATGCTGATTGGGCGTAACGCAGTACGCCATATCCTTTTCCAGGCCAAAGGCGGCAAGACGACGGAAATGCGAGCTGTCCCTCAGGAAGTCGAGCAAGCCGGAACTACGCTGCGATTGCAGGTACAGGCTCTCGGCAATGCGGGCGCTATCGCAATGAACGGTAAAGTGTTCCCTTATGGAGGCCGTAACGGCGCCGGCAAACAGGGTATCTTCCAGGTTGACGCGATCCTTCCAGGCCGAACAAGCCAGCAATACCTTTTTACCACGTTTAACCAGGTACTGGCACACGGCGTCGAGGTTGAGGAAAGAGCCGGTGATAATCGTATCGGCATCCTTTACCATATGCAGCAGCCGGGTACCGTTGGTCGTTGTCAATGCCAACGTTTTGCCTTTGATAAAATCGGCGGGATATTCCAGCGGTGAGTTGCCATATTGTAATCCCGGCGCTACCTGGCCATCCCGCTCTCCGGCGGTAATGCAATTGTCTACCGTCTCTTTCATCTGGATGCATTCGGCTACCGAGGCCACGGGGATCACGGCACGGGCGCCATTGTGGAGGGCGGCGGCAATGGTAGAAGTGGCGCGAAAGACATCAATAATAACGACTATGGTATCCCGGGTATCATAAAGCGAAAGCAGCGCGGGGGAAAGGCATACTTCCAGCTGAGGCTTCTCAATCATCCTGCAAAAGTAATGGAATACAGGGCATTTTGCCTCCCCCGATATCGGGAAAATGACTGTGAACTAAAATTTTAGTTGGAAAACTAATTTTTTAGTTTTATCTTCGTTCGACACAACTAAGAAATTAGTTTAAAACCATTGGTTCATGAGCAATTTCAAATCGCTAACCAAAGCCGAAGAGCAGATCATGCAGGCCCTTTGGAAAATAGAGCAGGGTTTTACCAAAGACATTATCGACCAGCTGCCGGAGCCCAGGCCGCATTACAATACCGTAAGCACGATTCTGAAAATACTGCTGGAAAAAGATTTCGTGAAAGTGACGGCAATGGGCAAATCGCACCTGTACAAACCGGTGGTGAAAAAAGAGCAATACAGCAGCCAGTCGGCCAGGCATCTTGTAAAAGGCTATTTCAATGGCTCGTTTGCCAATATGCTGTCTTTCTTCGCCAGGGAAAAGGATATTTCTGTAAAGGAGCTGGAGGAAATACTGAAGGAAATAAAACAAAACAGCTAATTCTTTTAAATGCGATAACCATGATCAGCTATCTTTTTGCCGCAAATTGTTATGGTTTCCTTTTTTTCTGCATTTACCAGCTTCTGCTCCGCGATCGCAACAGCCATGGCTGGAACCGTGCTTACATTCTGGCCAATGCCTTATTGGCTCTGGCATTACCCCTGATGCGGTTCGATATCCCGGGCTGGTATACGCCCGTTGTGGTGCAAACCCTGCAGGCTTACAGCCTTCCCGAATTAACCCTTACGGCAGATCATCCGGCCTCTGTATCCTGGTTTGCATTTCTGCCGCCGGCGCCTGTGATCTATGGTGCGATCATCGCTGCGCTGCTCCTCCGTCTTGGTTATCGTATGCTTAGCCTGCGCCGCTTCCTGCGCCGGCAGCAATGGCAGCACCGTGAAGGCTATCGCCTGGCAATGAATACCGGCCTTGGTCCGGCCAGCTACGGACGCAGCATCCTTTTTCCCGGCGATGAAGCCGATACCGATATCCTGGCGCATGAAAAGGCACATATACATTTTAAGCACCACTACGATAAGCTTTTTCTGCAGTTGCTGCAATGCCTATTCTTCCCGGTACTACCCTTGTTCCTTATTGGCAGGGAACTGGGCCTGGTGCACGAGTTCGAAGCCGACGCCGCGGCCGGCCGCGACAGGGAGCATTACCTGCATACCTTATTGAGCCGGCACCTGGGCTATCGCGGGCCGGTTCTCCTCCAACCTTTTTTCCGGCATCCCCTGCGTCGAAGGGTCAAGATGCTTCAGGCCTGCAACCCTGGGAACAACCGCCGGGCCAAGGGTGTCGCGCTGGCTGGTTCGCTGTTGACACTGGGCGCCATTATTTATGCCCAAAGCATCCAGGCCATTCCGGCGGCCGTGCCACCGGGTGTGATCGACTTCAGCCATTTGGCCGGGATCACCAGGTCGCAGGAACAAGCACCGCCGGCAACACAACCGGAACCGGCTACGGCGGCGGCAACCATACCAGCCACCGTGCACAGCAAACCTGTGGCAGCAACTACCTTGCGACAGGTTGCCCCAACCCAGACCGAGGCGATCGAATCGCCACAAAGCGTTTATGAAAACGCTTCTCCCGATGTACCGATCGCGCAGGCCACAGGTAAGGCCGTTGAAGTAAATCCGGCGGATGACAAACCATTCACTTCGGTAGAAGAAATGCCAAAGCCGCCCTTCGACGTGATGAAATACCTGAGTGAGAACATACGCTACCCACAGGAAGCCAGTAAGCAAAACCTGCAGGGCCGTGTGATACTTCAATTTGTAGTAGACAGGGATGGCAGCGTGAACAATGTGGTCCTCCAGCGCGATATCGGCGGTGGTTGTGGAGAGGAGGCGGTACGTGTGGTGAAAAATATGCCCAAATGGCAACCAGGCCGCCAGGCCGGGCAGCCTGTCAGGACGTACTATACCTTGCCTGTAAGCTTCCGGCTTGCAGATGATGCGGAGCGGCCGGCAGCGATCAATCGTTGATCCGTTAGCGCTACCGCTTATTTATGTAAACGATTACCAGACAAAAAATTACCGGCAGCAGCCGGATGGGCTTTTATTGCCCGGAAAAATATTCCGGTAACGGATCTTGCGATCGCCCCGGGCCGGCCCCGGCGGTCTACAAAGGCTTTTGTCTGCAGCAAAGGCCACAAGCATGCCTATTGTTTCAACCTTAAATTACATTTATGCTTTTGACAAAAAAATACCGCAAATACGGCAGCGTTGCGACAGTGGTGATACTCTTAGGGATCGGCGCCATCCTGAGCCAGACGACCGGAGCGCAATCCAGGCAAAGTACGCCGGCAGACAAGATCTTCGCTTCGGTAGAAGTAATGCCACAGCCTTCAGTAGACATTATGGACTATCTTTCGAAAAACCTGCATTACCCCGATGCTGCGAGGAAGGCCGGCATTGAAGGACGTGTGATCGTGCAATTTGTAGTAAGCGCTACCGGCAAGATAAAAGACCCGGTCATCCAACGGGGTATCGATCCCGGATGTGATGCGGAAGTACTGCGTGTGGTGAATGCCATGCCCGACTTTACACCCGGAAGGCAGGGAGGAGTGGCGATGAATGTATACTATACCTTGCCCGTCAGCTTCAAACTGGCAAAAGACGGAGTTAAAGCCCCGGGCCTGGCAGCCGATGCATCTGTGGCGCCATCCGGCGACAAAATATTTACTTCGGTGGAAGAGATGCCACGACCTTCCGTAGACATTATGGATTATCTCTTAAAAAACCTGAAATACCCGGCAAGGGCAAAAGACGCCGGCATACAAGGACGGGTGATCGCGCAATTTGTGGTGACGAAAACCGGCAAGATCGAAAACATCGTGATCCAGCGGGGCATTGATCCCGACTGCGATGCAGAAGTGCTGCGCGTACTTAATGCCATGCCGGCATTTGAGCCCGGCCGGCAGGCGGGAAAGGCGGTGAACGTATATTACACGCTTCCGGTAAGCTTCCGGTTGGAAGAAGATGCGCCCGCATCCAATCCTGCGACTCCCGGAAAAACCCAGGAAGCCATGTCATCCAATGCAGACCATGAACTGAAGCTGTATCCCAATCCTGTGAGCGATGAATTGAAATTCTATGTACATCCCAATACAGCCGGAGCAGTATTGGTTTTTATCAGGGATATGAATGGCAGGGAGCTTATTCGTAAGGGCTTTGATCTGAAAGTCCCTGCAGCCGAAACGTTGTTGCGCATCAACGTGAAACAATTACCGGCAGGCACTTACATATTGGAGCAGCGTTTCGGAGGCCGGAAGAGTAGCGCGAAATTTGTGATCAGCCGGTAAATACTGGCTGACGGCTTTTGCCAAAAGTGTAATTGGTAAAGAAATATTAATTGTGCGATCGCTGTATACAAATATTTCTAGCTTCATATCCGATTGCTTCACCCCAAAAAACCAACCGATATGAAAAAGCAAAAGCCAACGCTGCACAGGCTCGCGATCAGGAAGACTACTATTGTTCCGCTCAATGATGCGGCACAGCAACAAATCAACGGAGGACAGACCGCTGTGATTTGCGTGATTACTCATCAGATCTCCCGTTGTACCAACAAGTGCATTCCCGCAACGGAGGTAGTGTCTTGCCGGTGTGAATAGTATTGTAAGCGAAAAAGGAGTACAGGCTATCCGGTCAGGGGTAGCCTGTACTCTTTTTGGAGCATCCCGGAGTACCGCCCATATGCAAATAGCCATTAAAGCAGGCTGGCTTAAAAAAGCGTATCTTTGGGTATATGAGAAAAAGGCATCAAAAGGCTGCTGTTAACAGGGAAATACAAGCTTTACCAAGGGAGGCCCGGATCGTGAGAAGATCAAGGACCAGCTATTTAAGCTACATAGAGGAGACGCCTAAGCAGTATGTCCAACTGGAGAAAGTAGCCAGACAGGCTACGAGGAGGGCTGTTGCCGCTGCCCGGAGACAGAAAATAGCCGTCAGCTATCTTGAGGATGGATGGGTTGTAAGAGAAAAACCTGATGGCATGAAGCAAAAACTATTTAAAGTCCAGGTAAATGCACTCATCCCAAAACTGAAGGCCGGTGCAACATTCAAACTTTCTTAAAGGCCGTCGGATGCGTGTCTTTGCCGGGCCTAATGGCTCCGGGAAGAGTACCATTTTCAGGATGATAGAAGAGCATTACGATGTAGGTCATTATATTAATCCCGATGAAATAGAAAAGGAGCTAAGTGCCACTCAGCGATACAATATCGGTCCGTTTGGGTTGACCGATTGCTCCGAAAAAGAGTTTTCTTCCTTCAGTCAAAACCATTCTATCAGGAATAAAGCCAGTAAAGATGGCTATACAATAGATCTTAGGTTTGATCCCCACACCAATTACATTTACAACCTGAACACCGGTGCTAATTCCTATGAAGCATCCCTGCTTTCCGACTTTCTACGCCAGAAGCTGGTAAGAGAAGGCAAGAAGTTATCGTTTGAAACCGTGATGTCCCACTCTTCCAAATTGGAAATACTGGATTTTGCAAAGCGTAATGGCTATAAAGTATACCTCTATTTCATCTGTACCGAATCGCATGAGCTTAACATTGATCGTGTGAAGCAAAGGGTAGAGCAAGGTGGACACGATGTTTCTGAATCCAAAATCAAAGAGCGGTATTACAAAACGCTACAACAGCTAAGGGCTGCAGTTTCCAGGACTTACAGGGCATTCCTATGGGACAATTCCACTACGGAAGCCAAGCTGATCCTTAGCATCGAGCAGGGAACAGAGGTAACCGTGGAACACGACTGGATACCTAACTGGATTGCCGACTATTTGCTATAGCCTATGCTGCCCATAACAATAGCGGCGCCAGGAACCGGCGCCGCTATTGTTATGATTAAATTTGATATCAGCGCAATTCCAACAATGCTACATTTTCGATATGATGGGTATGCGGAAACATGTCCACAGGCTGCAGTCGTACGACTTTGTAAGCTTCGTCGAGCAGTTGCAGGTCGCGGGCCTGGGTAGCCGGGTTGCAGCTTACGTATACCACCCTGGGTGCACGCATCCGCAGTAATTGCCTGATCAGCTTTTCGTGCATCCCTGCGCGGGGCGGGTCGGTGATCACGACATCGGGTCGTCCGTGGGCTTCAAAAAAGGCGTCGGTCGCAATATCCGATACATCGCCGGCATAAAATTGACAATGTTCCAGGCCGTTCCACTCGGCGTTTAGCTTAGCATCTTCGATCGCATCGGGCACGGCTTCGATACCAATGATCTTCCTGGCGCCTTTCGACAGGAAGATGCCGATGCTGCCGGTGCCGCAATACAGGTCATACACCACTTCGTTGCCCGTAAGACCGGCAAATTCGCGGGTAATCTGGTACAGTCGCTCCGCCTGCCGTGTATTGGTCTGGAAAAAAGATTTGGGTGAGATCTTGAAGCGGAAATCTTCAAGGAATTCTTCGATATAGCCTTTGCCTTTATAAGTATGTACCGTAAGATCGTAGATCGTGTCGTTCATTTTAGGATTGATCGTGTAATGCAGCGACGTGATCTCCGGTACTTCCTGTAGCAGGGTATCGAGGATCATCTTCAGCTCTTCACGATCGTATTTCACGATCAGGTTGACCATGACTTCTCCTGTAGTGGCCACACGGATCACCACATTGCGCAGCCAGCCTTCCTGCTGCCGGTGATCATAGAAGGGCAGGTCATGCTGCCGGGCGATCTGCCGCAGCAGATTCTTGATCTTATTGGTCGGCTCGGCTTGCAGATGGCAGGTGTTGATGTCGACGACCTTGTCAAACATACCCGGAGCGTGAAAACCCAATGCGGGCCGCCGTGCGATCGCGTCGTCTCCTGCCGCCGCTATCTCTTCGCGGGTAAGATAACTCAGCTCGCTGAAGGTAAATTCCAGCTTGTTGCGATAATACCTTTGCGCACCGCTACCGGCTATGGGCTCAATAGGCGGAAGGGCGACATGCCCGATACGGCTCAGCTGGTCGGCAACTTGTATCTGCTTGTATTCAAGCTGCTTTTCATAGGGTAGCATCTGCCATTTACAGCCGCCGCAAACGCCGAAGTGCTCACAAAAGGGCGTGACCCTGTCGGCCGAAGGCGTTTCGATGCGCAGGGTTTTGCCTTCGGCATAGCTTTTCTTGTTTTTGAGCACCAGCACTTCGACGATATCGCCGGGTACGGCTCCTTCTACAAACAATGTTTTCCCATCTTCAAGATGGGCTATAGATTTGCCTTCTGCGGCATAACGCTCCAACCTTATCCCGTTTAGAACCGTCTTTTTGTTTTTTCTGGCCAATGTAAATCTTGCATGTTAATCCTTTGCAAAGGTAGCTTGATTTTTCTTGTTACGTTTAATCGTTATTTAGCTTTGAACAAGCCTGCAATGCGCTACGCAGGATAGAAAGACCAGATCCTTTGCCTGAAAAAACCGATGCTATGAAAAAGCTTGCCCCATTTGCTTTATTGTTGTTCAGTTGCTTTGCCGCCGGGGCAAAGGATGGATACAGGATCGAAGTGACCTTCAAACAAGAGCTACCGGACTCGGTGGTCTACCTGGCGCATTATTTCGGGAAGCACCTTCCTACGATATACAGGCAGGACTCTGCAAGGGTTACGGGTAAACATAAAGTAGTATTTGAAAGTCCGAAAGAGCAGCTGGGCGGTATTTTCATGGTACTTTACAGTAACAATAGCAAGGTGGCCGAATTTCTGCTGGACAATGGCGACCGGTTCGGTATTACCATCGACAACAGCGATAAAAAGGAAGGCGCATTACCTGGCCTCTCCTTCTCCGGAAGCCCGGAGAACGACCGCTACCAGGAGTATAACAAAAAGATGGAAGGGCTGGCCCTGCGGCATAAAGCGATTGCCGAAAAAGGGAGCAAGGCCCAAACCCTGGCCGATACCCTGGCCCTGGATAAAGAATATAAGGCCCTTGCAGAAGAGCAGGCCGGCTATCGCAAGGCTTATGTGAAAAAGTATCCCAATACCTTGCTCAGCAATGTCTTCCTGGCATTGAAAACACCAGAGCCGCCTGCACAGCAGCATTATCTTGAAGATGGAAAAACGGTCGACAGCCTTTACGCCTACGAATACATGAAGGCGCATTACTGGGACCAATTCAACTTCCGCGACGATCGCCTGATCCAGACACCGGTTTACGATACGAAGCTGAACGACTACTTCAACAAATGGGTCTACCAGGTACCGGATAGCATCAATGCGGAAGCCGATAAGATACTCACAGCCACCAAAGGAACCAAGGAACTGTTCCACTACACCTTACGCACGCTGTCGAATAATGCGCTGCAGAGCAAGGTAATGGGCATGGACGAAGTTTTTGTTCACCTGGTGGAGCAGTACTATATGAAAGGCGCGGCCTACTGGCTGTCGGATAAAGACCTGGAGTGGTATACCGACCGGGCCCGGAAAATCGCCCCCAACGTGCTGGGCAATACGGCGCCGGACCTCAACATGCAGGATGTATTTACCCTGAAAGACATGCCGCTTCATGAGGTGAAAGCCAAGTATACCGTGCTTATCGTGTGGTCGTACGATTGCGGTCATTGCAAAAAGGAAGTGCCCCTGCTGGATTCTGTATACCGGGCCAGCTTAAAAGGAAAAGGCGTGAAGATTTATTCTGTTGCCAGCGGCGGCGAGCTGTCGGAGATCCAGCAGTTCATCAACAGCAACAAGATCGGCGACTGGATCAATGTAGCCGACATCAACAACAATACGGGCTTCAGGGAAAAATACGATGCTTATACAACCCCCAAAGTATACTTGTTTGATGAGCATATGAAGATTATAGGGAAAGGCCTGGACCACAGGAATATTAATGATGTGATCGAAATGACGTCCAGGAAGGCTAAAGGCTAGGTATGATCCTTTATCTTTGACCCGGCCAGACAAAAACAAAATCTGTAACTATACAACAAGGAATGAAAAAAGTATTATTCAGCGCGGTCTGCGCAGCAATGGGATTGGCTTCCTTTGCTAAGGGCGGATACAAGATCGAAGTAAAATTTAAACAGGATGTGCCGGACTCCTTTGTGTACCTGGCGCATTATTATGCCAAGGCGCTGCCCACCATCTACAAAACAGATTCGGGTCGTGTGATCAACAAGCGTACTGCCGTGATCGAATCGAAGGACAGCGTATTGGGTGGCATCTACCTGCTGCTGTTCGACAACCGCGCCAAGTTTACAGAATTCATCCTTAACAACGGCGATGCGATGACGATCAATGTCGATACCACCGATATGCCGGCCAACATTACGTTTAAAGGCAGCGAAGAGAACACTCGTTACGTTGCCTACGAGAAATTCCTGATGGGGTACGGCAAAAAGCAGCAGGCGCTGATGGATGAGCTGAAGACGGCGAGAGTAGCCGCCGACACGCAGAAGATCCGGGACAAGTCGGGTGTGCTCTCCAAGGAATTGAATGCCTACCGTAAAGAGTATGCCGGCAAATATCCGGGCACCTATATGAGCTCGGTCTTCAGGGCGCTCGCCGTTCCCGAAGTTCCCGAAGGCACGCATTATCTGCCTGGCACAAAGACCGTGGACACCGAGTTTGCCTATCATTACTATAAGCAGCATTACTGGGACCAGTTCGATTTCAAAGATGATCGTCTCATCTACTCGCCGATATATGACGCCAAGCTGGATGAGTATTTTAACCGTATGGTGGTGCCGATACCCGATTCGATGAATGCTGAGGCCGATGCACAGCTCAAGCGTACCCGCCAATCGAAGGAGCTGTTCAAATACACCCTGCACTGGCTGGCCGGCAATGCCGAACGCAGCAAAGTGATGGGTATGGATGAAGCCTTTGTACACCTGGTCGAAAATTACTACATGAAAGGCGATGCCTACTGGCTGGATTCCACCAACCTGTCCAAGTACGAAGACAGAGCCAAGAAGATAGCCCCCAATGTACTGGGCAACACTGCCCCCGATCTGCTGATGCAGGATATATGGAGCCTGCAGGACAAGGCACTGAACCAGCAGGAAGGCAAATATACCTTGCTGGTATTCTGGTCGAGGGAATGTGGGCATTGCATGAAGGAAATACCCCAGCTGGACTCGGTGTACCGCAAGGTGCTCAAAGGAAAAGGTGTAAAGATATATGCCGTATCCACCGAGGGCGACCTGACCGATATCCAGAAAACCGTGGAGCAGATGAAACTGCAGGAATGGACCAATGTTGTGGATGCACGCAACAAGACCGACTACCGCTCCAAATACGATGTGTACAGTACGCCCAAAATGTACCTGCTCGACGATAAGAAGAAGATACTGGGCAAGGGGCTGGACCACAGCAATGTGCTGGAAGTGATTGAGTTTACTGAAAAGAAAAAAGCAAAGAAAGCCTGATCTTCGGGCAATGTCTGTAGAAAACGCTGAAGCTCCCGGCTTCAGCGTTTTTGTTTCTTTTACTACTTTTATGCCAAACCTACAGCAAATATGACCTGCAGATCGATCCTCATAGCACTCATGATCCCGGTGCTGCTTCCCTCCGCATCAAAAGCGCAGCAGGCGCCTGCGCTCACCGAAGCCGTGGCAGCACAGCTGGCCGCATTGCCCTTGCGTTGCATTGATCAGCAATTTCCCAATAAGACTTCGCATACGGCCGACAGTGCGACAGACGCCCGCCTGTTACCCGCCGAACTGCATCCGGCTTTTTACGGCTGTTTCGACTGGCACAGCAGTGTGCATGGTCACTGGATGCTGGTACGGCTGCTGAAGACCTTTCCGGGTCTTGCCAACAGGGCCGAGATCATCAGGGTCCTGGATGGTACTTTTCAAAAAGACAAGATGGCCGCCGAAGCCGCTTATTTTACCCGCTATAAGGTAGCCAATACTTTTGAGCGCACTTACGGATGGGCCTGGCTGCTGAAGCTCGACGAAGAGCTGGCCACCTGGGACGATCCCAATGCCCGGCGCTGGCACGAGACCCTGCAGCCGCTTACCGGCGAAATACTACGCCTGTGGAAAGCCTACCTGCCCAAACAAACCTATCCCAACCGGACAGGTGTGCACCCCAATACGGCTTTTGCTATGGTATTTGCCCTTGATTGGGCCCGCGCCCTCAAGGATACCGCCTTCGAACGCCAGGTGATCGAAAGATCGTTGTCATTTTACAAAGACAGCAAAGCCACTCCTGCTTACCTGGAACCCGACGGCAGCGATTTCTTTTCACCCAGCCTTGAGATCGCCGATCTCATGCGCCGGATATTACCAGCCAAGGCCTTTGTTACCTGGCTCAACGGCTTTTACGAAGAACGCAGCATCGCCCGCATCTGCAGCCTGCCTACCGTGAGCGACCGCAGCGACTACCAGATCGTCCACCTCGACGGACTTTCCTTTAGCCGCGCCTGGTGCATGAAAGGTATTGCCAGGCAGCTGCCGGCAGGTCATAAATGGAAAAAGCGCTTTATGGCAGCCGCCGACACGTTCCTGGCCCGAACCCTGCCGCAGGTTACCGGTGGCTATGGCGGTGAGCACTGGCTGGCCAGCTTTGCCGTTTATGCCCTGGAATAAGCGGTGCAGCCGGTGCATTGGCGCTGGCGCACCCACTGTATATGCAGCCATTGAAGCAAGGCTAAGCAATCATTTCTTTTTTACAAATCCTTTTTCATTGTTTGCTCAAGCTTATACCACCAGTAATCTTCGCTGATCTGTCCCCTGCGTGCTTCGAAATATTTACGGTAATAGGCAAACCATTCTTCGGGCCGGCTTTGGCTACGGTAACAAATGAGCGGCTGGTATAGATCTGTTGCCATACCCGGGCTGGCGTCGGACAATACGATAAAAGAGGGCGCGTCTATATTTTCCAGTGCTTTTATGGAGTAACCATTGGCCATGTAAATACGATGCGCGTCTCTGTAATAATATTGACCAATCTGTTCGAAAGTCCCGGCATCCGCATCTTTTATCTTCATACCTCTGTTGTAGACAAAATCCTGCCCGAGGGCGATATCTGAACTCCAGGTATGGGTGGCTTTTAAATGAGGAAAATTTTCGTCCTGGTAGCTATTGGTATAGTGGATCAATGGCCGAACGTGGTTTTCTTTGATCGTTTTACCGCCTTCGGCAAAATAGCAGCCATTTTTATCTTTACCATAGAGCATACTTATGGGTTCGAATGTGTCCAGGTCAGCGTGCTTAAGCGGTGTGAAAAAATACTTTTCAGTATTCTTCGTCATGGTATAGGTCAGGCCGTAAATGGTATATTTATCTTTAAAAAAACCATAGCCGATGCAGCCAAAAGTATCCACATCTATCGGAAGGGTCCTTTTTTGGCGGTCCAACAGGGGCTCACCATCGATACAAAAATGATCTCCTGTCCTTGATATTTTTTCAATAAGCAAGCGGCGGGCATATATCCCGAACATACCCCTCATTATATTTTCGGGCACATACTTTTCAGGAATTTCCATTGAATTAAAAGATTGATTATGGCATTCATTTTCTCCGGCGCCATGCTTTGCCCATCTTACAAACGATAGTTCATTGGCAACATTAACGGCCCGGATGTTCAAAGTTACGGCGCGCAGAGGGCCTTATCCGGGAAAGCAGCGAAATTTAACCACTGCCGGCAAGGCAACTCTACCGTAAGGCTGCAACAATACCTAAGTAGGTTTCCTCCAGGCAATAAACGGCATTCAATACCCGTCAGGCCGCTTTTTCGTATCTTTGCTTTATGATCAAGCAACAACCGCAGCATCCCGAAGTGTTGAAAGAAGCCGACCGTCTGCAGCATTTTTTTGAAACAACGCCGATACTGATTCCGGAATGGCGGGAAGGCTGCATGCTGGTTAAAAATATCCCTGAATTTATCAGCATGGAGCTGCATGCGGCGCGTACCTTCAATCCCTCACATTACTTTAATCCACCGCTGAGGCGTCTGCAGCAGTTGGAAAAGGCCGTTGCCGGCCAAACCGGAACACCTGCGGCAGGAACGCTATAGCTCCTTCCCCGCTGGCTTACCTGGTTGTTACAGGCAGGGAACGCATATTACTTTTCAATGGCGCCATCGAAGGCTTGATCAACAATCTTGCAGCATATGGGTTACTTTTGAACAATGCGACTACGAACCCTGATCCCTTTATTGCTTTCCGTCCTGCTCTTTTTTGGCCTGCTGTCCTGTGACAAGCCGGCCAGGGAAGGCGAACAATACCAGACCAAAACCGAATGTCTTTCCGCAACAGACGAACGCGGCTACGCCGAGATGACCGAATATTCCGTATTAAAGGATGAAAAAAAGCTGGAAGCGCTCAGGGCTGCAGGGAAGATCATCCGCCTTCCGGCAAGCAAGAGAGTAACGGTATTGAAACGGAAGATCGATATGGCGTTGGTGGAGTACCGTACCCGCCACGGCAAACGCCAGGTATGGGTAGCCGTGAAATATTTGCAATAAATTAATCCCGTAACTTGCATTTTTATTTGCCGATCATGACTGTAAAACAACAACTGACCGATTTGCTGGAGCAACGTATCGTCATTATCGATGGCGCTATGGGCACCATGATACAGCGCTATAAGCTGGAAGAAGCCGACTACCGTGGCGAACGGTTCAACGCCTGGCACTGCGACCTTAAAGGGAACAACGACCTCCTCTCGATCACACAGCCGCAAATCATCAAGGCTATCCACAGGGAGTACCTGGAAGCGGGCGCCGATGTTATAGAAACGAACACCTTCAGCGCGCAGGTGATCTCGATGGCTGACTATGATATGCAGGAGCTGTCCTATGAAATGAATGTAGCGTCGGCAAGGGTGGCCAGGGAGGCGATCACAGAGTACCTGGAAGCTCATCCCGGCGCCGGTCCCCGTTTTGTGGCAGGCGCCATAGGCCCCATGAACAAGACCCTGTCCCTTTCTCCCGATGTGAACAATCCGGGCTATCGCGCGGTGACTTTCGATGAGGTGTCCCAGGCCTATTTCGACCAGGTAAAAGGCCTGGTGGAAGGCGGCGCCGACATCCTGCTGGTAGAGACCATATTTGACACACTGAATGCCAAGGCCGCTTTGTTCGCGATACAGCGGTTCTTTGACGAGACGGGTACCACGCTGCCGGTAATGATCTCTGGTACCATTACCGATGCATCGGGGCGTACACTAAGCGGGCAAACCCTGGAAGCCTTTTATGTATCGGTAGCCCATGCGGCGCCGGTAAGTATCGGCCTCAACTGTGCGCTGGGTGGCGCCCAGATGAAACCGCATGTTGAAGAGCTGGCCCAGATCGCCGCCTGCTATGTAAGTTGTTATCCCAATGCCGGCCTTCCCAATGCGATGGGTGAGTACGACGAAACGCCTGCCGATACGGCTGCGATCATCGCCGGCTTTGCCCGTAATCACTGGATCAATATCGTAGGCGGCTGCTGCGGCACTACCCCCGACCATATAAGGGCTATAGCCGAAGCAGTAAGGGACATTGCACCACGGCTGCTGCCGGTACTGGAGACCGCTCTGTAGCAGATTTTTTTTAAACGAATAAGAATAGAATAGGCTGACCATTTGGTCAGCCTATTCTATTCTTATGGCATACGGTCAACCGCTTAGATATTCGGCCTGCCGCCCTTATTGCGATTCTTATTGTTATTGTTCCGGTTGTTGTTGTTGTTGCTATTATTGCGGTTATTATTATTGTTGTTGCGGTTATTGTTATTTTGATTCCGGTTCTTATTGGCGCTAAGGTTTTTCTTATGGCCGCCATTACCATTGTTGTTGTTCCGGTTGTCAAATTTCACCTTGATCCCGGTAGCCGTATAGTTCAGCTCTCCGTTGGTGATCTCCGAAAGCTCCTCCTTGATCATGTCGTCGTGCACCGGCTCTTTATGCCAGTTGGCGTAGGCCAGTTTCATGTAATAGGCGATCGACTGTGTAAAGCCGCGGCGCTTCTCTTCGTCGGTCTCATGGAGCGCTTTGTCGATTACTGCCGCCAGGTTTTTACCCAGGTGGCGCTGCTTCTTCTGCTGCGACCTTGGATAAGGCAGCGGGTCGGGCTTGCGGAACAGTTTTTCTTTTGTTGGTGTAGGATATGGCGATTCGACATCAAGATCGAAGTCGGCGATGAGATAAAGGTGATCCCAGAGCTTATGACGGAAGTCCTCCACATTTTTCAGGTGAGGATTCAGGATGCCCATCAGTTCGATGATTGCGCGGGCATTTTTCTGGCGTTTTACGGGATCTTCGATGGTACGCATATACTCTACCATCTGCTGTATGTTCCTGCCGTACTCGGGCATGGTCAGCTTATCGCGCGTTGTATTGTATTTCATTTAGAGAAGAAAGTAAACATTATCCTGCAACATAACGGCAGGTGAAAAAGTGAAGTAACCGCGCGGATGCCCCTATCCACGGGGTGATACCTTGCAAATATAGGAGAAAATTGGTAAAATAGACCGCAATGTCCTTATACGTAAAAAAATACACCTTGACAGGAGAGTGGTTCCGCTCCTTTGCTCCGGCCCCGGCTGGTAAATGTTAAGTTTTGGTCTTGCTGCCCCGGCGATAACAGAGCTGGACCGAATTTCTTAATTTGGGGAGCAAAAATTTCTTTTCCCTATTTATGGCTTACCCTTATCAGATACAATCAAAAGAGCAATACGACACTATATACCAGAAGAGTATCGAGGACCCGGAGGGATTCTGGGCCGGAGTGGCGACGCATTTTCAATGGCGCCGGCCCTGGGAGCGGATATTGGACTGGAATTTTGAGGAGCCCCGTATAGAATGGTTCAAAGGCGCCCAGCTCAACATTACGGAAAACTGCCTGGACCGCCACCTGGAGCAACTGGGCGACCAGCCGGCAATCATCTGGGAACCCAACGACCCGGAAGCGCCGGGGCATGCCCTCAGCTACCGCCAGCTGCTGGATAAGGTAATGCAGTTGTGCCATGTGCTACAGCGAAATGGCGTGCGCAAAGGCGACCGCGTCTGCATCTATATGGGCATGGTACCCGAGCTGGCCATCGCTACGCTGGCCTGCGCCCGTATCGGAGCCATTCATTCCATTGTTTTCGGAGGCTTCAGCGCCCATAGTATTATCGACCGTCTCCAGGATGCACAGGCCACCTTTGTGATCACGGCCGACGGCGCTTACCGTGGCAACAAGGATATTCCATTGAAAAGCGTGATGGACGAAGCGCTGGAGCAATGTGATTTTGTGCGGAAGGTGCTGGTGCTGCGCCGTACCGGCATTACAACAACGATGACAGCCGGCCGCGACCTGTACTGGGAGGATGAAATAGAAAAAGTCGCAGCGGATGGGAACCCTTTTTTCCCGGCCGAGCTCATGGATGCCGAAGATCCTTTGTTTATCCTGTATACATCCGGCTCGACCGGGAAGCCCAAAGGCGTGGTGCATACCTGCGGTGGGTATATGGTATACGCCGCTTATTCCTTTGTCAATGTATTCCAATACCAACCCGGCGAGGTGTATTTCTGCACGGCCGATATCGGCTGGATCACCGGGCACAGCTATATCGTTTACGGTCCCTTGCTGGCCGGCGCCACCACGCTCATCTTCGAAGGTATTCCCACCTGGCCCGACGCCGGCCGTTTCTGGGATATCGTCGACAAGCACAAGGTCAATATACTGTATACCGCGCCCACCGCTATCCGTAGCCTGATGAGCTTCGGTACCGAGCCCGTGGAGGGCCATGACCTCAGTTCCCTCAGGGTGCTGGGCTCCGTAGGCGAACCGATCAACGAGGAGGCCTGGCAATGGTTTCATGAGCATATAGGCAAAGGCCGTTGCCCCCTGGTCGACACCTGGTGGCAAACGGAAAACGGGGGCATCCTCATCTCCAACCTGGCCGGCGTTACACCCGGAATACCCACCTTCGCCACAAAGCCCTTGCCGGGCATACAGCCCCTGCTCGTCGACGAAAAGGGCGAGCCGGCATTGCCGGTACTGCAGGAAGATGGCAAGACTATTGTTTCCGGAAACCTGTGCATCCGTTTCCCCTGGCCGGGTATGTTCCGCACGACCTATGGCGACCATGAACGGTTCAAACAAAATTACTTTGCTACCTACCCGGGACTTTATTTCAGTGGCGATGGCTGCTACCGCGACGAGGAGGGCAATTACCGCATCACCGGCCGCGTGGACGACGTGCTCAATGTGAGCGGACACCGGATCGGTACGGCAGAAGTGGAGAACGCCATCAACAGCGATCCCGCCGTGATCGAGAGCGCTATCGTAGGCTATCCGCACGATATCAAGGGCCAGGGCATCTATGCTTTCGTGGTCTGCGACCCCGATCACCAACCGGGCGATGATGCGCGCAAGGCGATCCTGCACACGGTTACCCACCTTATAGGGGCTATTGCCAAGCCCGACAAGATCCAGTTTGTAAGCGGGCTACCCAAGACCCGTAGTGGCAAGATCATGCGCCGTATCCTGCGCAAGATCGCCGAGGGCGCGCTCGACAGCCTGGGCGATACCAGCACCTTGCTCGATCCGGGTGTGGTGGAGGAGATCAAAAAGGGAAAATTGTAGGGACCGTAATGGCCATTCTAAAATAATTGACTACCCGGATAAAGGGAACAAATTTTTGCACGTCTATAAATACCAGCTTGCACGCGTTGCTTTACCCGTCTTTTTGTTGGTATCAATATCTTCCTCTTTTTTATTCGCATCTATGTTTATTGTTTGTTATGGTGCTCATGAGAAAAGTTGCTCCGCCAAAAAAGAGGCAAAAAAGGCGGCAAAAAAACAATGCTCCGCTGTTTTTTTGTGGCCAGCGCACCCGGGCTTAAAAATAGATATGAGCTTTAATGCAACATTGCCAGGCATAGGGTCATGGATCAACGGTTTAATCATTGACCCAAAGGATCATTTCTTTATTGCTCCTATTTTCAGCTGGTTTCCTATATCCGGATAGTCAAACTAAAATAGTATCGATTATCTGCATGGCGGGAATCCACAAGAAATTAGGGCATAAAGCCTGATCCAATAGTGCCGGAGATATCATATTGGCACGAAGTCATTTGGTGTTCCATTGTCCCCTAACGAGACAAGCCACCCTTTAGGGTGGCTTGTCTCGTTAGGGGACTGAACAAAAGCAAGCTACAGCTTCTCGATAGTCACATTGCTGATCTTATAGCTATAATCGTTACCGTCGCCTTCCTCTTTCCTGGGTTTGGGCACCGTGATCATCACATGATCATTGGATTTTTTCTTAGGTCCTTTAGCTGTATACGTTACCGTTCCGGTTATACGTACCTTATCGCTTGTCGTGATTTTTTCACCGTTCTTGTCGTAGATCAATACGTCTTTGGCTTCGAAATGTCGGGCTGTGTCGGGTACATCGATCTTTACACTGTTTTTGCCGGTACCATAGGGCAATACGATATCGGTGATCCGCTCCCGTTTGCTGTTGTCCAGGGCAGCCTGCATTTCCAGGTTCATATCGAGTGTCTGGCCGGTGCCCCAGATCATAAGATCGGTAGCCAGTCTGCCCTCGGCAGTGATGGTCTTACCATCGTGCGTATAGCTGGAGGAAAGTTCCCGGGCCAGATCCATGGATTTGTTGCCGCAAGAGGACAGGAACAAGAGCAGCAGGACCGGAATAAGGCCGGAGCAGTGCAGGATAGAACGGTTCATAAGTAAGATTTTAGCGGAGGAAGAATATGTTTTACAGAACAAATCTAAATGCCGCAGCAACAGGTTTGCCGGTAATTAAATATACGTAGCCCGGGCGTCGGAATCCGTCCTTTGTGCCGCTAAATATGCCACAGGAATTCCTAATTAACATCCTGAAAATATTCCCTTGGGGGAATTAAACATTATGCCGCGTACCTTTGTCTAAGCATCGACTAATCAGCCTTTTGACATGAACAGATATTTCAACCTGATATTAGCCGCGGGAATACTCCTTCCCGCGATGGCAGTGGCACAGAACGAATTGGATGCCCTTCGCTATGGGCAGGTAACCGGCGCCGGTACCGCCCGGGCACTTAGTCTTGGCGGCGCGGGAGGGTCCTATGGCGCCGACTTTTCGTCCCTTAGCATCAACCCTGCAGGTATTGGCCAATACCGTAGCTCCGAAATCATGATTACCCCGGTGCTGCGGCTCAACAACATTAAGGGTACCTACCTGGGCAGCGCCAACAACGACGACCGCACCCGGCTTAACCTCAGCAATTTCGGTGTAGTATTCACCAAGGCGGCAAAAGGCCGCGAATACGAAAGCAGTGGCTGGAAGTCGTTTTCGGTGGGTCTCGGCTTCAACCGTATCGCTGACTTTACCGCCAACGGCTACTATGCCGGCAACAACAGCCTGAGCTCGATTACCGAAGAATTTGCGGCAGATGCCAAATACAACGGCGTATCCGATCAGCTGGCGCCGCCCTTTGGCTTCCTGGGCTACGAAGGCTATGTGCTCGACGCCAATCACGAATCCATTCCGTATAACAATATCATCAGCAAGGGCGGTTCGGTAAACCAATCCAAATCCTGGAACTCGAAAGGCGGCATCAACGAATGGAACCTGAGCCTTGGCGGCAACTATATGGAAAAGCTGCTGCTCGGCGCTTCGGTGGCACTCACTTCCTATAAATATGACCGCAATACCAATTACACCGAAAAGGATGCCACCGGTAATCCCAACAATGATTTCGACTTCCTGAGCTATAACGAACTGCTGACCACTACAGGCATCGGCTTCAATGCCAAGCTGGGCGCTATTTATGTGATCAACGATGTTATACGTGTGGGCGCCGCATTTCACACGCCCACCTGGATCGCCTTTACCGATCTGAGCGATTACGATATCACCACCAATACAGAAGGCTATAAGGCCTCGCTCGGCGGAAGCGATACCGATCCGGTGAGCCGTAAGCAGCCGGCTTCGCAATACCAGTTCGATTATTCGCTGCGCACACCCTGGCGTGCGGTGCTGAGCGCCACCGCGCTTATGGGCAAGTATGGGTTTATTACGGCCGATTATGAATACGCCGCCTACAATGCCATGCGTTACAACTTCAGGGAAAACAGCTTCAACGATTATGAAAATGCCCTGAACCAAACCATCAAAGACACTTATAGGGGTACCCACAATTTCCGCGTGGGTGTTGAGGGCAAGCTGAGCAACTTTATGGGTCGCCTGGGCTTTGCCTATTACAGCAGTCCCTTCCGGCAGTCGGATATTTTCGATGGTCAGCGGATGGACTTTTCTGCCGGCGTAGGCGCCCGCTTTGGTGGCTTTTTTGTCGACCTGGCCTATGTCCGCATTATGCAAAAGCAATCGGAATACGGCTATCCCCTGCTGATGCAGGATAATGCGGATCTGAATATACGGAAGATACCGGTGCCCCTTGCCGATCTTAAGTATGGCAATAACCTGATAGCGCTTACCCTGGGCTTCAAATTCGGATCATAAGCTTATTTTTCTACCCTGACCTCGCCGGCCTCTGGTCGGCGAGGTTTTATTTTTTACCTTTGCAGCATGCAACTATTAGACGGGAAAAAAGTATCGGAGGCGATACTTGCCGGTATTGCCGAAACAGTGAGCCAACGTAAGCAAGAGGGCAAAAAAACACCGCATCTGGCCGCCATCCTTGTCGGTGGCGACCCGGCCAGTCAAACCTATGTCGCATCCAAAGTAAAGACCTGCGAGCAGATCGGCTTTGGATCCACCCTGTTGCGCCTGGGTGAAGAAACCAGCGAACCTGAGCTACTGGCACATATTGCCGCTTTCAATGCCGATCCGGAGATCGACGGCATCCTGGTGCAGCTGCCCCTGCCCCGCCATATCGCGGAAGAGAAGGTGATCAATGCCATCAGCCCGGAAAAAGATGTTGACGGGTTTCATCCCATCAGTCTGGGCCGTATGGTGCTGGGGTTGCCTACTTTTATCTCGGCCACTCCCAACGGCATCATGATGATGCTGGAACACTACAACATAGATACAACAGGCAAGCATTGCGTGGTGATCGGCCGCAGCAATATCGTCGGTACGCCCATGAGCGTGCTGCTGAGCCGGAACAGCAACCCGGGCAATTGTACCGTTACCCTGTGCCATTCAAAGACCCGGGACCTGAAGGCGCTGTGCCTGCAGGCCGATATCATAGTAGCGGCCATAGGCCGCCCCAATTATGTTACCGCCGATATGGTAAAGGAAGGCGCGATCGTGATCGACGTGGGCATTAACCGTATAGAAGACAGCAGTAAAAAAAGCGGCTTCCGCCTGGTGGGCGATGTCGACTTTGACCAGGTGGCCGAAAAATGCAGCTATATCACACCCGTTCCCGGCGGCGTAGGTAAAATGACTATTTGCGCACTGATGAACAATACCCTGCTGGCGGTAAAAGATAAGTGACCACCGGCATAGAGGAAACCGATTGATCCCGGTCCTCGGGCCTGTCGAAAGGGCAACGATATCACGATGCTTCGACGGGCTCAGCAACCGCAAGGAAAGGCAGCATCATTCAATGTTTCCGATATGCGGATGGGTAGTAAAGAAAAATAGAGATTATGATGAAGACAGTAACAGAACCAGTGGTCAGCTATCCCGTAATGGAGCACTTCTATACCCTACAGGGCGAAGGCTGCTATTCGGGCCAGGCAGCCTACTTCATTCGCCTGGGTGGCTGCGACGTAGGCTGTGTATGGTGCGATGTAAAGGAAAGCTGGGACGCTTCGGCACACCCGCTTATGAGCACGGAGACCATGGTGGAGCTGGCCGGGGCACACCCGGGAAAGATCGTGGTGGTCACCGGTGGCGAGCCTTCGATGTACGACCTGGTCCCTATTACCACAATATTGAAGTCGGCGGGTTTACGTAGCCATATCGAAACATCGGGCTCCAGTCCGCTTACCGGTGACTGGGATTGGGTAACACTATCGCCCAAGAAATTCAAGGCCCCGCTACCGGGCAACCTGCCGCTGGCCGATGAGCTGAAAGTAATCGTCTTCAACAAATCGGACTTTAAATGGGGCGAAGAGTTTGCTGCACAGGTAAAGCCCGGCTGCAAGCTGTACCTGCAGCCCGAATGGGATAAACGCGAGGCGATGACGCCGCTGATCATAGAATACATCCAGCGGCATCCGCAATGGCAGCTCTCGCTGCAGACGCATAAATACCTGAATATCCCCTAATCTTTTTATTTTTACGCCCGGTCAGAAATCCCCCGGCCGCTTTTCCTCATGACTTTAATACAAGCCATTATTCTCGCCGTGATCGAAGGCATCACCGAATTTCTTCCCATTTCTTCTACCGGACACATGATCATCGGCAGCTCGGTGATGGGTATACAGAAAGATGAATTTGTAAAGCTCTTTACGGTTGCGATACAGTTCGGCGCTATCCTTTCGGTGCTGGTCCTCTATTTCAAGCGGTTCTTCCGCAGCGTAGGCTTCTATCTTAAGCTGGTAACGGCTTTTATCCCTGCGGCGGTATTCGGCGTGCTGTTCAGCGACAAGATCGACGAGCTGCTGGAAAGCCCGATGACCGTGGGCATTTCGCTGGTCCTGGGTGGTATCGTGCTGCTTTTTGTAGACCGCCTGTTCAACAAGCCCAAGGAAGATAACGCCGACCGGATCGGCTACCCCACAGCCTTTATTATAGGTCTGTTCCAGTGCATCGCCATGATACCCGGCGTATCGCGCTCGGCGGCAACCATCATAGGTGGTATGTCGCAAAAGCTGACGCGTAAAGCCGCAGCTGAGTTCTCCTTTTTCCTGGCCGTGCCCACCATGTTTGCCGCAACCGCCAAGAAGATGTATGATTTTTATAAAACAGAAGGCGCCACCTTTACCGGGGAGCAGATCAAGCTGCTTGCTGTCGGCAACATCATCGCGTTTATTGTGGCCATGATCGCGATCCGGACCTTCATCTCTTTCCTTAGTAAGAACGGGTTCAAGCTATTTGGCATTTACCGCATCATTGTGGGTGGTATCATTATTGCCCTGCTGGCGAGCGGCCATTCCCTATCGGTTATTTAAGCGCTTCAATTTATGCAAAAGGGCCTGCAATATATACTGCAGGCCCTTTTGCATGTTATTTAGGTTGTGTTACGCTTATTGATATTAAAGTCTTTCCGGGAGCATATTTCTGCGACCTTACTCCTGGCCGGTTCATGCCGGCTCATGCTTGACCCCCGTTAATGCTGTCGTTATTGTACCGTAGCGGGCAGAAAAGAAAAAGATAAGATCGGGGAATGAAAAAAGGAGCATTGTAACAATGCTCCTTCGTTTCGGCGTTTGGTTTTGCTTATAATTTGTATCCAGAACAAATGTAGAACAAGCAAAACACATAAACTACAGGTAAAAACCTGTAATTTATTCAGGCCCTTTTTGCGAAATCAGAGAATTGAATAAGGTGCAAATATTTGATTTTAAATGTTTTAAAAACAAAAAAGCTACCTGGAAAGGTAGCTTATAAACCAAACACCAAAACTATGGCACCTATTTGATGGGAACTTTTTGCGGCTTAGAAACCGTTTTCGTTCCTCTTGTATTCTGAATGCAAAGCTAAGGCACGTTTTCAAAATGATCAATAGACATAATGTGTACTTTAGCAACTGAACGTGTAGCTTATCGCAGAAAAAAGTATTCCGGGAAAAAAGGAATGATATGCGGTTAAATTTTAATGCGAAATCGACTGCGTAAAGATAAAGAAAAGGTTTTTACCTGGTGTTTTTTCAGGTAAAAAACTTTAAAATTAACTTTTCAGCATGAACCGGTCATTTCCCTGAGTAGTGCCTTCCCGTTATTCCTGGCTATTTGCGTTGTAGCCCAAACAAAGCCGGAACCTGTTTTTATAAGCTGCCGCAACCAGACAGAGGGACGGGGGATCAGTGAATACGGCGTTTTCCTGGATAAAGGCCGCTCCCGCTTATCGCTGGCGGCCCTGGTGAGCAGCATGTATCTTTTTCATGATCTCCGCTTTCTTTTTTTAGACGATCGGCGGGAAGAAAGGTTACCTGCATTTTGCAGCCACATTCCCCAATAGATCCCTGGACCTGTTTGCAGCATTTTCGCTCCCCAGAACGTTTCCGGTGCAGCGCATTTGCCCCCTGAGCAGCAGTGGCTAACCTCCCGATTTCTTACAGGTTTTTGTCTGTAAAAAGTTAGCCGGAAACAGTCTATTTTTACATTCTCAACCAAGCTAACATATTTTCCAGATGATACAGAAAGAAAACGCCGATGACAGGAAGATCCTGGTGGCCTTCGCCGACGACCATACTACCGTTCGCAAAACCGTGGCAGCATTCCTGACGGGTCTTGGCGGTATAGAAGTAGTGGTTCAGGCAGCTAACGGAAAAGAGCTGATCGATGCGATCGAGACCCTGGAAACCAAGCCCGATGTGGCTGTGCTCGATATCAATATGCCGGTGATGAATGGTTTTGAAACCGTTCAGATGCTTAAAGAGCGCTGGGAGAATATAAAGATACTGGTGCTCACTACCTTTATGGATGAGCTTTACGTGTGCAAAATGATCCGTTACGGCGCCAATGGCTACCTTTCCAAGGATTGCGATCCGGAAGAGATCAAGCGGGCGCTGGTGGCCATAAAGGAACAGGGCATGTACTACAGCGACTTTTTCGTGGAAAAGATGGCCGTAGTAGTCAAAGACAAAAAGAAAGAGCCGCGCATCACCGAACGCGAGTTGCAGTTCATGAAGCATTGCATCAGCGACCTTACCTATTTCCAGATCGCTTCCCTGATGAAAACGACCCAGAAAAGTGTGGAGGGCTATCGCGACAGCCTTTTCCGTAAGCTGGGTGTAAACAGCAGGGTGGGTCTGGCTGTTTTTGCGATCAAATCGGGGCTGGTTACCATCGATACCATGGCGCTGCCGATACGCCATTAGCAGGAATGAACCTATTTTTTAACCGTTTACAATAATAGTCCAATGAAACATTTATCCCTTAAAAGCTTCCTGTTCCTTTTATGTTGTTGTGCTTTTTCCCTCAGGGGACAGGCCCAGGGAGTATCTGCCAATCCTTCTTCTGCTGCCGCTGCCAATGCTGCTGGCGCCGGCGCGCCCGGCGGTGGTGGCTCTAACCCCAACTTCATCTCTATCGACTCTGCCAATAAAATGCTGGGGAGCTACCTGTTCAGCATCAATGCCGATGCCGATAACAATAGCAATGTGCAGTCGTTCATTATGGACGCCGATGCCATCAGGGAATACCTGTCGGACCCGGCGATCAAGAAAGTAAAGATCATGCTGGCGCACAATCTTAAATACATTAATGAAGGCAATTCCGGCGTCAATTGCGGCTACAAATCGGGAGGACTAACCGTTATTATGGCAGGCTACGATGCCCAGAGCAATTATATTTTTGCTCCTGGTAACAAGGTTATGGACAATTCGGTTCCCTGCCCTTCGATATGTCCGTCTAATGGTACCGCTTCCGATATGCTTCTTCATTAAACGGCGAAATGAGTTCTGTCAACGTCCTGTTCAAGATCCTCTTACCGCTATACTTTGGCCTGATATTTTGTCTTGCCGTTTTACTGCCTTTCCGTTTTAAAAGAGTGGATAAGGCATCCCGCTTTATCTGTATCCTGGTATGGACGGGCTTTTTGGCCGAACTGGTGGCGCGATATGCCTCAGTCAGATATCATAACAATATGCCGGTTTATGCCATAAACCGGCTTGTAGAGTTTGGGCTTATCAGCTTGTATTTCAACTACAGTGTCGATGTATTCACCAAGCATCGTGTAGGCTATATTATTGGGGCGATCGTTATTCTTATCGGGGTTGCCAATTCCATTTGGTACCAACCCTTGAATACCCTCAATACGCTGTATATTTTCCTGGAATGCATAGGCGTTGTGTGTATGTCGCTGTATTCCTTTTATCGCTTATTGCTGACCAATACCAGTATAAGACTGCACGAACGGGTACATTTCTGGATCCCCTGCATTTTTGTCTTCAACTGGTGCGGAACGCTTTCCTGCTGGGGCCTGTACGATTATTTCAGGAAAGGAATTACGGAAAAGCTACCGATACTGAATATCAGTCTTGTCCTGATCAATACGCTCACTTATCTCGCCTTCGGTCTCATATTTCTTTTATATCCCAAAATGAAAAGTATCGATGAATGATGACAGCCTGGT
Organism: Taibaiella koreensis; assembly: GCF_003545715.1. GTDB lineage: Bacteria > Bacteroidota > Bacteroidia > Chitinophagales > Chitinophagaceae > Taibaiella > Taibaiella koreensis. The sequence continues at coordinate 611,379 of NZ_QVNU01000002.1, read as the reverse complement.
GCCCTTTTTCGTCACTGTCACCTTGCTGATGGTGGTGTTTGCGTTCTTCCTGATCATTACGCTCATCGTGCAGAAGAACAAGCAGAACCGGCAGGCCAACGAACTGCTGCAGGCCCAGGTAAAAGAACGGGACCGTACGATGAGCCTTATTTCCGTAGAGATCCACGACAATATCAGCCAGATGCTCAGTCTTACCCGCATGACCCTGAGAATGATAGGCAAACAAGCCGTACCCGAGCAAATGCCGCTGCTGGAGCAGGCCGGCAGCATGCTCGACAACCTTATCGTCGATACCCGCAATATCAGCCATTCGCTCAATACCGATTACCTCAAAAATAAAGGTCTGCTGGAATTTATGAACCGGGAGGTGAAATGGATCAATGCCTCCAAGGGTATCGTTTGCAACCTGGAAGCAACAGGCTATCACGACCAGCTATCGGGCGAGAAGGAGCTGATGGTGATCCGTATAGCGCAGGAAGCCATCCAGAATACCATTAAGCACTCTGAGGCCACGCACCTGCATATCGGCATTACCTGCAGCGAAAAACTGTTCAAGATCATTATTACCGATAACGGCAAAGGTTTTTCCCACACGCCCGGGACCGATGCCTCGAGCGGTTTGGGTCTGCAGAGTATGTATCAGCGTGCCGAGCTCATCAAAGCCAAGCTGAATATCCAGTCGGGCAGCAACGGTACCACGCTTACCCTGGCCGTACCGCAGGAACAAAAGGAAAAGGTGCTGACGGAGCAAAAAAATTCCCCGCTTTTGTAAAAATGCCACTATATTTGCACTCCGAAATTGAACCAGCCTTTAGAACAATAGTGTAACGGTAGCACATCAGACTCTGACTCTGCTAGTCTTGGTTCGAATCCAGGTTGTTCTACAAGTAAGTGAAAACCCGCTCTGAGAGCGGGTTTTGTTGTTTTAGAGCATTTTGATGATTTTTAGATATTGTTGATTTACAGAGTGGTTTGGTTCGAATCCAGTTAGGATTTCTAAAAAGAAAGAGGCAATACACTAAATTATGTTACTCTTTAAAAGAAATTCAAGAGTCTTTGCACTTGTCCACGCGGCATAGGGTTTAGCGTTATCATTTTTATTTGTAGTATTATCCATAACAGATTTTATTATTATTGGTGTGGTTTTACCTTCGTTCAAAAGCTCACAGGCACGTACAACAGCAAAGCTTTCCATTTCTAGTGCCACCGCCTTGCGATCAATTGAAGTAACTTTTTCGCTGAAAAAATCCTGCAAATCGATTACTTGATTTACACAAGCTATAGGACCGAAATGAAGCCGAACTTCAGAAACTCTTGTTTGATCAATACTATTCAAATGAGATTCAATTTGCTTTTTTGCTCTACTAATTTTTTTAATCTCTTTGTTCGTTATATTGGCAACTGATGTCTCTTTCTTAAAGCCAGTATCTGATATTTTGCCTCTATCAATCTCAAATACTTTTGTAGCGACAATTACGTCTCCGACATTAGTATCTTCTGGCTTCCCCCCCAAAACCCCAACCATAATTAAATATCTTGGCTTAAAAGTCAAAATTAATTCTGATGCTAAAATAGAAGCATCAACCATTCCTGTATTATGCTGAGAAGCGTAAACTACCTTTTTCTTGGGATCATCACCCAGCGTTCCTATTTCTATCAAATTTCTAGCTCCCTCAATTTCGGTAATCTTATTTATAAAAGGAAGTATCTTTTCCATCTCCTCTTCTTCAAGGGCAGTTATAATCGCATAGTCAATTTGCTCCATTTCAGAACTACCTTTTTTCTCTTTCATCATAGCTTTTGTGCCAGTAATTAGCCTCTCCTGTTCAGTCCTTTTATCATTCTCTACATCTGTAAGCTTCTTCTTGATTCTCGTCACATCTCTCTTTTCTATCATCGTGATCCGATCTAGGCATTTTATTATTGGCGTGAGATCTACAGATTGTCTTTTAGAAGAAAAATAACCTGCAATAATTGTCTCAAGTAGAAAAACAAAGTGTTTATAGAGCGTCTTGCTCTCTCCGCTTTCTGGGATAGCATTAATCCAACGCTGCAGAAGATTGTTTAGTATCATTAAAAAAGCGTCGATGTGCCGCTCAGGAGAAAAACTGCCAAACTGACTCAATGCTTTATTGAAGAGATTATCAAAATCTATTTCGAGAGTTAATAGTCTAAACTCTTTAGAACTTAGGTATTCTTCGAAATTTAATCTAATAAGTTCTGCCTTTAAAAATTTTAACTCTGCATGTAATTGCATTTTCTATTGTGTTAGTTATGTTTATAAGTTACATAAGTTGAGAGGCTAATGTACTCATAATCCTAATTAATCCTTAACCATTAAATAATTTTTTTGATCATTTTCCTCCATAATACACATGATTTCAATCAAATCGAGAGCAAACTGGTTCGAACATTCATACATTGGTTCTACAAGAAAATGAAAACCCGCTCTAGGAGCGGGTTTTCATTTGTTTAGGGCTATTTGATGATTTTTAGATATTGTTGATTTACAGAGTGGTTTGGTTCGAATCCAAGTTATAGAACAACTTTTTTGACATTACCTCTTTTCAGTAATGCCGGATCAAATTCTAACTCTTCAATACTTTCTTCATGGTCCAAAAACAAGACGCAGGCTTTTTCCCCTTTATTCCTTGCTGAGGGATAAATGATACCATCAATTTTGTTCTCACCATTCTTATATTCAGAAAAGGTATAGCGAAAATATTCCGTAATAATCTGAGTAGGTACATACTCGATATGAACTCTACCGTCACGTTCAATAGGAGCACTTAAATCTCTTACAAAATCGCTTAAAAATATAAGTGGGTAATAATCTTTACGTTTACGTTGTTCAAAAGGACTTGGTATTTTCGGCAACAAAGAAAGATCAATCACTTTTAGGTCACGTTTGGTTGCAAACACTGCTGAGGTATATTTTGGTTGCAGAGTATTAGACAAATCTAATGTTTCTTTGAAGGCAGTTGCCTCATTAAATGCGCCATAAAACATAGAAATTCCAGCAGGACTCATCCTATTAGGGCTTAACACATACTGCTGCGGAGGTGCACATATCTGCTCTACACTTGAGATGATGGTCGCAGTATCATGTTGTCTACATCTATAGAATTTTGTTCCTTTGTCCAAAGGATGTACTAACTTATAGGTTCGACACATTCTACCAATATTCTCCAAAATCTGAAAGGGATTAACGCGATATTCTTCTGATTCCAATTTAGTAGAGCTAGCAAACAAATAACGTGCTCTGTGCTTAACAACTTTTTTGAAATAGTCCCATTCATACATCATAATATCCGCTTTGCTATCATAATACATCGTTTCGTCTGCCCATAACTTTGTATAGTCCAAGCTTCCTTCAATATCACGAAACAATTGGTTATCGTCAATTTCCAACTCTAGATGATCAAATAATACATCATCAATATAGTAAGTAGTACCTTGATAACCTCCCTCACTACCATCATACGCCATAAATTCAACAGGCTCTGTATAAAGAAATTTGACTCCATCCATAATATAGAATAATACGTCTTCAAGCGTTATCACTTTTTTATCTCGTTCGCAATAATCGCAATATCCCAACATTGACTTACGATCTATAAATTTCCTTATAGAGTCATCTTTAATATGCTGAGAACATAGAAACTTATTTGGAATCCTATTAAGTCCCATATTGCTTCTTCGTTCGTATTCCTCCATAATCATGCTCATTGGTGCTTTTTTTAATGTTTATAAAATAGGTTGTAGATTTTCATTCCGTAATTTCTTATTTTTATTTGAAAAAATGAACCCCAAGCACCTACCGCTAAATGCCGCTATCGAATGGCAGGATACCTTGAATTGGCTACGAAATGAGATAGTTAATAATGCAGATATAATTGAGCCAATTGAAATAAATGATATTCTTCTTGCGATTAGAGATAAAGAGAAGACTACTGATTTTTCCTTCCTCATTAGAAAATTTTCATCTACTAGCCCTAAACTTATCTACAATGTTTCCGTACGTCCTTATTCAAGTGGAAGCCTAACAACACATACCGGAGATATGCCGATAGAAGGTTTATCTACTTACTTTAATAATTGGATTAATCTAATTAGAAAGTTCAATTTGGTATCATTTTCTGAAACGAAAGACTTTTCTGAACACTATGCACAGGAAATCTTTTCTGATTTTGAAATTATAGAAGATGAAACTTTTGATACGCAACCGTATAGCGATGACGTTCAGGAAGTATTGCACGAATACTTGCTGGCTATTAGTGAGCGCATACAACAGGAGCCTGATTATGGGTCCAACATGGAGTTGCAAGAAATCTCAAATGTATCAGAAGCATTTGCTGAGAACATTCCCAACATGACTAAGCGACAGATTCTAAATGCCGTAGCAAAGCTTTTGGGAAAAATCAAAACAAAAGGTGTTAAGCTTTTTAAAGAAATAACCAATGAAGTTTGGAAAAATGCGAAATCAAAGATAGCAGGATTTATTGCTGATAAAGGACCCGCATTAATAGGACAAGCACTTGATTGGCTCCATTCTATCAGCCGTAATCCTAGACAACACTAGTAATTTAAATCCTTAAGCTTGTTATTCAATAAAGCACTGAATTTCATCCAAATCTTCCACCAAAAAGTTCGAACATTCATACATTGGTTCTATAAGTATAACAAAACCCGCTCTCAGAGCGGGTTTTGTTGTTTTAGTTCAGTTTGCCGATTTTTTAGATATCGTTGCGTTACAGCGTAATGGGTTTCGTATTTGAAGCCGCAGGCATCCATACAGAGGTATGTTTTTCCAGGCTACTTATGCTGCGTCTTTTGTTTTGAAATTAAATTGAGGATAAATGAAAGCTGCGCGTCATGGCGCCGGGCGATGTCTTTTTGTGTTTCAGGAACAACATAATCCGGTACAATACCTTCGTCCTGCCTTGCGGTTGTAGGCGCCTGCCAGATTATGGGGATATCCATTTCGATTTTCGAATAGGGCAGGTTTAGAAGTAAAAACTTACCGCCGTTCAGGCCTTGTTTTGTTCCGCCGGTCTGCTCCCCGATAATTTTTCCCCTGCGGTTTACCTGAACGATATCTGCGAGTGTAAAGGTTGTGGAACTATTGTTTGAATTGACTATTAAAAACACTTTCCCTTTAAATACACCTGGTTTGGGATCAACAGGTCTGCAGGGTTTCTGTATGGCTTCATTCTTTTCATAAAAACCCTCTGCTGTCTTCGTATATTCCGTTGCCTTTTTAGGTTGCTTCGCTTCTTTTTCCCATGTTCTTAAATAAGGCATTAAAGTGTCTGGTATACTCAGGAACCGATACAGCCTCCTGGTCGGGTTTTCGCAACCAAATGGCTTATCGATTATATAGGACAACAGCTCATCCCGGGCCTCATCGTCGCCTCCTTCATTGCCTCTGATATCTATGACCAGGTTGGGTGTATGGTCGCGCGTGAGTACTTTAAATACACTGTCAAGGTACCCTTTGTAATCCGTTTTCCAGTCCCATGTTTCAAAATCGCCTATCCTGAAATAGGCTGTTTCAGGATTCAGTAATCTGAATGCCCAGTTTTCCTCGTGCATCGGGATCTTCCCAAATCTTGAAACGTAAACTTGCTCCCGCTCCTTCTTCGACAGCGACCTGGCCGTTATGATGCCACGCTTACCTTTGGCCGATCTTATCTCTATACGATAAGAGGCTGCATCAAAATTCTGAGGGAAAAAGAGGGGGAAGAAGATGTCGAACATCGCATAATTGCCCGTGTCAATATCTATAGGGACAATATTCATATTGTCCGACTTCTTTCCCTGCCCATTATTGCCATCGGAACGGCTTACCGTCCACAGGCTATCAAAGATCGCTTGTACGGCAATACCATTAATACTGATCATTTCATCTCCTTCCCGAACCCCGGGATGCTCAGACAGGTTATGCGTAATGATAAATTTCTTATCGACTACCCGGTATAAAAACGGGATGTACGATGTAGAAAAATAATCGTTGATCACGTCCCTTTTTTGATTCCAGGGATTCAGATAGGTATGTCCGCATTTTATTTTCGTCGCCAATTGAGACAGCAAAATAAAGTACGCCTGGTCTGTTATTGCTCCGGATACCTTTTGTTGCAATTCATTAAAGTAATTATCGATTTCTCCGGGTGTATGATAACGGTATAAGCCAGGGTGCAAGCTGACCAATGACTTTTGAAGAAGGATAACTTCCTGCCTGCGTTGATCGGCCGATAGTTTAGATTTAAATTGCTGTCCCCTTACCGTTAGTCCGGCAGCAAGTAAAACAATGATAAAGCCGATTTTTTTCATGGTTATTTTATAGGGCTATAAAAATAGCAACATTATCGGTCATAAGCGATATTGTCTACCAGGGATCATTTAATTTCTCTTACATTTTCTAAACATAAGGTTGATCCTTCCCGCCATCGGCATCATTGATGGGGCAGCCTGGTGCTCCCAAAATCCTTGCAGGTAAGCCTTTCATAAGACGCAACGATCCATGTTCAGGGTCAACGACGCCTGGCATCTTAAAGTCAATTTTAAATGTCATGCTTACTAAGAGGTAAATGGCTTCGAAATGGAAAAAGGCACGTCGTTAACCGCTGAGATCGCCGAGCGACGCAAAGGGCGCAAAGATCTGGCGCCATTGCTTCCTTAGAATCATCTCTCCCGCTAAAGGGACATGCCGGTAGCCAACAACCGACCTTGATCGTCTGCACCTTTCGGATCAGTGTCTTCAATTGTTCAAAGGTATTGAGATGCTTCGGTGGCGCCCGCAGATCCCAGCATGAACTGTGGGATGTTTATGGTTCGGGCTACCATAACTGTCAACTCGCTATTGTCATCCTGAATCGCTTGCGCAGCTTGCGATTGAAGGATCTCTTCCTGTTGAGAAAGGGTATTTGTATAGGTTAAAAGAAGCCTATTCCCTTAGCTCAGGAGATTGCCCTCACGGGACGAAATTTTAAAATGCTATGGATACCTTGTTTCTTAACTAAACGACATTGGATGCACCATTGGTATTTGTTGCAAAACAGTCTGTCAATTCCTTTTCCTGAAAACAGCTTATTATAGTCGGGCGCCGAATAGAGACTCGCTCACCATTTGTATTCATTTGTCATGTATGGCTCATTTATCGCATTAATATAGAACTACCTCTATCAAACTATTGAAGTAACCGAACATAATGTTTTGAAAAGTATATAATTTTAATATCTGTTGTTTTAATAGATGAAAAATGACTTCTTATAAAACCTTTGTAATAAGTTTGTCAGAATAATATGAAATAATATAGAATATATAAATTGAATATAAATGCCTCGCTATTTCAAGACCATTCGCTGGGCATTTAGGTTTCTTTAACAATTATGGGGCCTTTGACTGCTCTAGCTTTGCGGCCGAAAACCAATAAGGTAAACCCAACTTTAATGTATTATGAATCGCAAATTTTTACACGGATTACTTTTTTCCACCGGCATGCTGGCGGGCTCATCAGCAATGGCCCAGGCGCCATACAACACGATCACAGGCTTTGTATGGAAAGAGCAGGGAACGCAGAATAATGTCAAAGACGGATCCGAAACCGGCGTGCGCGGGATCATGGTAACGCTTATCGATGCGATCAGCGGGGCTACCGTCGGTAACGCCTTAAGCGACAGCCTTGGCAATTATACGCTCAACAATTTTCGCGGTACAGGCGACTATGTGCTGCAGTTTGACTATCCCGTTGCGGGCTATGATCTCGTAGACCAGCGTGCGGGCAGCGACAATCTGCTGAACAGCGCGGCTGACCCGGCTACCGCGCAAACCGCGGTTTTCACCATTTCCGATCCTGATGCATTGACGGGCTACAACCTGGGTGTTGCCGCAAAAGCGAATACGATTACCTATGCATCGTCGAAGCCGTTTACCCTCACCGACTGGAACGAGGCGCTGCTATTGCCAAAATCCGATTCTGCTATCGGTGTGCTCACTAAAGCCACTATTTATATCAACAGCACAGAATGGCATCCCTATTTCGGGGTGGAGAACACTTCTGATAATGCGGTAAGCACCAGCCCCAGCGCGGGTATCCAGGTTGCCATTACACCGCCTGTAGGCACGGCGATCAATGTCACCAATTCTATTCTGCATACCAATACCAGCCTGGCGGCTTACGATGGTACTACCGATTACAACGGGAACTCCGGTCATACCTGGAGCAATGAATTCGCTTCGGTTGTTGGTACCCCCCGCACCATTACCCTGGCCTCACAGCTCAATGCCTTCCGCGGTTCCGGTTCGGTAAGCTTTCCCATAAATTCGCAGGGAACGGTCACGCTTACCGGTGGCGGCAACCTGCTGTCGCAGATATCCACACAACTTGGGGTGAGTGTATCTATCGTGTATGAATATGCCGGTGGCATCCTGCCCGTTGATTTCAAGTCTTTCACGGCAACACCACAGCATACCGACGTAAACCTGGACTGGATCACGGCTACAGAGACTAACAATAAGGCGTTTGAGATATTGCGCAGTGTTGACGGCAAGACTTTCGATGTGATCGGCAGCCTACAGTCGCTTGCCGCAAACGGGAACAGCTTCAGTGACCTGAAATACCGCTTTGTCGATAAAAATGTGCCTGAAGGCAACCTCTTTTATCGCATTAAGCAGATCGACAAAGACGGCAGGTATTCTTTCTCTCCCATACGGCAGATCGCCGGCTCCGGAGCTACCAAAACAGTGCTTTATCCCAATCCGGCAACGGGTACGGTAAACATCATCGCCGGCGGCGAAGGCCAGGTCACCATCCGGGATCTTAGCGGCAAGCTGGTACAGCGCTTCGTCATCGGCGCTTCCGGTATGCTGGCCATCGATCTCTCCCATTGCACAAATGGCCTTTACTTTGTAGCGATACAGACTGCAAAAGGAACCGAAACCCAAAAGCTTGAAATCCGTAACTAGACTGATCGGATAAATATAAGAGAGGCCGTTACCCAAAATAAAAGGGGCGGCCTCTCTCCGTTTATGGTCAGTATTATTTGGCGTCTCTTGTCAGCACAAACATTTCGGGGTAATCAACAGCATAGCGCACCCCATACTTTTGTCCTATTAAATACCGGTTATTGGGATTATAGATAGCTTGCGTCACCGTCCCGGTCCTTGTCCGGTATTCAATAATGGCCCACAATTTTGATCCCCCTCTTGTATTCCTGCTTTCTATTGCAGTGATTATCCCTATTGTATTTTCGGTTGGCTCAGTCTTCAATATTTTAGCTACTCTGTAAGCGCTTAGTTCACTTGATACCGTCATTGTACCAATTATGCCATGGCAAAAGCCGAATAGAGCAACAGTTTGATCATTTTGTCTTTTAACCAAAGGCCTTTATGCTTTGCAAATTTTACTTTTTTCCTTGCTATCAATCTTGCACCAAATAGTGCTCCCAAAAACAGTATCCATCCCAGATACACAAGCCCGATTGAGGTATATCCGATCAACGCGTTGTCCTTGTGACCCTGATCATAAAACCATAGCCCGCCTGCAGATAGGCAAACAAAGCCCAATAATGCTACTTTGGTTTTTAAGGACATCGGTCAAAAATAAGCTTGTTTAAAATAACTGTCGCTTTGCGCAGCATCTTATGGCCACTTTAGCTGCTCAGCAAGGTGACGCCACTCAGGTCTGCCTTCCCGTTTTTCAGAAACTCGTATGTCATACGATCTGCCCGGCAGTCAATCAACCGGATCCGCTTCAGGCTCCTGCATTTGAAGAATGTGTTGATCAATGTTGTGTTCCGGAAGGTAACCCTTGTAAAGGTGCATTGCTCAAAAGAACAATCGGCCACTGTGCCTTCAAAAATGATGTCGGCAAACTGCACCGCGTCGAAGGAGGTATGATGCAATATGGCATCCAGCATATTGCTTTTCTCAATGCCGCCAGACTTGACCGTCATGCCGGTAAGATCGGCGCCGGAGAAGTCGCAGCCGCTGGCATAGCTTTCGGAAAATGCGGCTTCCCTCAGGGAGCAATCTTTAAATATATTCTTGGATAAGTAGGAACCCAGAATGCGGCTGCCATTGAAATCGGAGCCAGAGAAATCGCAGCTATCCACATTATTCCGTTTGAGCAGAAGCCCCGACATATCCGATCCCACAAAGCGGCAACGCAGCATATTGGATGAGCTGAACTTTTCATGCAGGTTCTTCAGACCGGAGAAGTCGGCGCCTATCCAATTCCCGCGAGACATATCCCAGCTTAGTTTTTTCTCCTGTATGGCCGGTAGCCCTTCGGCCGCTCCCTTGTCGTGAGCGACGCCGATAGCTGCCGGGTGCAAGGTGTTTGAAAAATAATTGAGGTCAACACCCAGTATCTCCGCAAGCCGGCTAAACGTAATAATGTCGGGGACCGACTCTCCGCGTTCCCATTTGCCCACTGCCTGCGGGCTGATGAACAGCAGTTCGGCAAGCTGCGCCTGAGACATGTTTTTCTCTTTCCGTGCTTGCCCGATTTTGTTACCAATGATCTTAGCTTCCATAATATTGTCTTTTTTTGCGACAGAACGAAGGTATTGTCCTGCCTGCTCCCTGCCTGAAAAAGCACCGCTACCCTTAGTTGTTTGGACGCTACTTCTGGTTGTATGGCAACAACCCACAGTTGTTTTTACTGACCGTCAGTTACTTTGAACATATTGCAATAGAACATGTAACAACGCGGGAATCTTTGGTTTTCGTCAAAGGTCAAACAACGAGCAATGATCCGTGCGTCTGGGGCAACTGCTGATACCCGATTGCAGCAGCGCTTTTAGGCTGGTCAGCTCCCGGATCTTTTCTTCTATCGCTTCTATTCGCTCATGGGCAACCTGCGCCACAGTATCGCATAAGGCCGCCCCGGCATCGATCAGGGCGATCAGTTCTGCCGCTTCATTAAGGCTGAAGCCGTATGCCTTTATTTTCCGGAACAAAAGCAACCGGCGCAGCACCGCTTCGGAATATTCCTTGTAGTTGTTGACGCGGCGCTCCCGCCAACCCACCTTTATATAACCCTGTTTCTCATAAAAGCGTATCGTATCCTTGGTTAAGCCGCTTCGTTTCGACAGTTCCCCGATCAGCATAAGAAAAAAGTTTAGGATCAAAGATACACCATGGACTATACTCCAGGGTTTAGCTTTGAACACAAAAAGAAATGATATATCGAAAATGGATCTCTATGGGTTTCTTTCTGGGTTGCTCCGCCATTGCTTTGGGCCAGAGCGGGAAAAAGGAAACAGCCTGTACCGGAGCCTGCTGCCGGCCGGCAGATAATAGCCAACAGCCGGCAGCAGCAACGAAAATGGCGCCTGAGAAAAGCCATTGGAAAGGGACAATGGCCTGCCGGTTGACAACACCTGAGCTTCAGAAAAGAAAAGCAAGCGTCATTGCCAGTCTGAAGAAGAAGATCACGCAGCGTAAAGAGCTACCTGAGGGCTTTGCCTATTTGTTTGCCGCTACGGACAATACAATCGACGAGCTTACTGCTTTTATCAAAACCGAGCGCCTATGCTGCGACTTTTTCGATTTCAGTCTGTCGTTTGAAGGCGACGCGCTCTGGCTGACCATTACCGGCGGGCCCGGGGTCAAAGCCTTCATTACGGAGGAGATCGGGTTATAAAGTTTAGGATAGAGAGGAAGCGTTCCCAGAATATCAAGCCTGTGACCGGAGCAGCGAGGAAATGCAGACCGGCATGGTAGGGGCCAAAATACCAGCTAGCACGCTTTGCTTATCCGTCTCTTTATTTGGTATCATATCTTCTTCTTTTTTATTCGCATCTATGTTTATTGTTTGTTATGGTGCTCACGAGAAAAGTTGCTCCGCCAAAAAAGAAGCAAAAAAGGCAGCAAAAAAACAATGCTCCGCTGTTTTTTGTGGCCTGCGCACCCCGACTTAAAAACAGAGCTCAACTTTAATGCAGCATTGCCGGTCATGTTATCATAAATCGACATTTTAATCATTAGCCAAAGAAGCACTTTTTCATTGTTTCTATTTTTGAGCTGGTTTCCTTATATGCGGATAGTCATTTAATTTATATCGTCACCACCAGCCGCTTTCCGCCGGGCAGGTCCCGGTCCCATAGCTGCGCGATCTCGCTTAGGGCAATGGTTTCCACGGGTACCTCCAGCTTGCCTTCTGCAGCCAGCCGGAACATTTCCGGCAGGATATCCCCAAAAAGCTGCTCCACCTCTGCCCTGCTCCAGCTGCCCAGTCCCGAGCCTGATAGCTGCAGGTCGGTGCTCCGCAGCCATTCTGATGACAGCGGTAGTATATCGCCCGATAGCGCACCTATGGATACGAAGCGCGTTTGGTGTGTAAACATGCTTTTACCCATAAGAGACGAAAGGATAAGCGCGGCGCTGCTGCCCCACAGGTAATCGAGTACCACGTCGACCGGGTTGGCCTCATGAATGCGCCTGAGCTGCGCCGCCAGCGCAGCTTCGTCCTGCAGCAATGAGATGGCGTCTATGGCGCCCAGGGATAAGAGTCGCTGCAGGGCGCTTTCGTTGCGCCCGGTAACGATGATCTTTCCGGCGCCGTAGTGTCGGGCCACCTGTACGGCGATATGCCCGGTAAATCCGGTGGCGCCGTTGATCAGCACGGTTTCGCCCGGCTGCAGCCGGGCCCGGAAACGAAGTGCCATCGCCGATCCCATTACGCCATTGGGCAAGGCTGCCGCCCTGCTGTCGTCGATACCCGGCGGCAAGGCGACGGTCAGCGCTTTTTCTACCACAGCCAGCTCGGCCATCATGCCTTTGCTGCTCACGCCGTAGATCCTTGTGCCATCTTCCAGTAAGCCCACGCCATCGTTGCCGGCAATGCGGGCTTCTGCTGCACCGGCTGCTATTGAGTAGTGGCTGCCGCTCGCCCTGGAGCGGTCGAGGTGCTTGATCGCGGCTGCTCGCATGCTGAGCAAAAGCTCATTATCCTGCTGCGCTTCCGGGTTGGGAACATCTGCATAATGGATATCGCCGTTGCCGGGGTAGCTTACTGCTGCTTTCATAGGTATTGCTTTTCAAGGCAAAGCTAGATCCCGGCCGGCAGCGATACAATAACATTTGTTACGAAATAATAGTAAGAAGGTGGTGTAGCGCTGCTCAGGGCTTTCTTTCCCTGGCCAGCCGGCCTTTGATGCGGCTGAGGTGCACGGGGCTGATGCCCAGGTAAGAAGCGATATAATGCTGCGGTACTCTTTGTACGATATAGGGCCTGTCCTGTAATAGGTTTTGGTACCGTTGCAGCGGGGTATCCCGGATAAAGGAGCAGAAATGTTCCATATAAAAAAAGGTGCGTTCAAATAGCGCATCCATGAGACGTGTTCTTAATACAGGCACCTCGCTGATCTCCGCGACCATCTTTTCCCACTCCGTCTTATAAAGGTACCGGAGCACGCAGGGCTCTATGGTTTCGATCGCGCCCGGGCTCGGTCTCCCTTTTTTAAAGCTTTCTATAGAGGCTACAGTATCGCCTTCGAAAAAAAACTGGAAGGTGATATCCTTTCCCTCCTGATTGAGCGAAGCGCGCATGCATCCTTTTTCGACCAGGAACATCCTGGTGGGTATTTCCCCTTCCCGCAATACAGCCGTGCGGGCGGGGACTTCCATACGATGAAAGCGATCGGCATAATCGTGCCACCAATGATCGCCGGCTATACCGCTTTCTTGTGGTTGATGGGCCATCGGAATGGGAAATAAAAACTTTTTTGCTATAAAAGAAAACAGGCCGCGCTATTTCAAGCTACGACCTGTATATAACATTCCGGAGGGAAAGGCGCAAGGGGGAAAAATCCCGGCTGTTCCTTTATGATCCGAAGCACTGGTAAACACAGAGGCCGATGATACCCATAAGCACCAGGCCGCTGGCAATACCGACAATGGCCGCCCGGAACCTCCTTTTTAATGCAATAACTTGTATCTCCTGCATCACAATAAACTTTAAAAGGTGAATAAATGGTTTATACTTAAAGATACAAAAACAATGCCAGAAAAAGCGGGTACAGGCCAAGAATAACGTTCTGCTAACCGGGCAACGTGTGCCGAGCATCAAATTGCCCCTGCAAAGCCCCAATAACGGCAAAAAACCGGCCTCAGGGGCCGGTCTCTCTTCTTTTTGTTTATACGGGGCACTTCATTAAAAACTATTTGCTAACAGTCCTGGACTGGTTTTGCGCAGCTCGTACTGGTGAAAGTATTTCCCGATACTGTGCATACCAAACAACGCCAGCAACAAATCGCTGATCTCGGCTACGAGGCCCGGACTGATGCGCGTAAGCAGGAATCGGTTGTCGCCGCGGTAAAAAGAACGTATGCGCTCCGGCAGGCAATCGAATACATTGTATTGCTGTCCCGGGTTGTACACGGTAAAGGAAACGCCCGCGCTCATGATCTGTACAGCGGCAAACAGTGCGCTCTCCTTTCCCGGGCTGTCCGGGGTATACAAGCATAGTGAATCATCCTGCTTTACCAGCACCAGGAGATGCTTTTCGTAAGGCTGCAGGATTTTCATGATCTTTTTTGCGATTCTGTTATAAGTTCTGGCAAGAGGATACAATTCGTTCATTCCGGCAAGTTTACCCTGGTTGGACCGCAGCCAGGCCCGAAAGTTTAAAGAATTGCCAATAAAAAATAAACGAAAACAAAAAAACGACCCTGCTGCTGCTTTGATAACAATTTTAAAGGGAAAGCAGCCGGGCTGCAATCGAAACGCAAGATGCCTTAGCTTTGCCCTCTTTTCCAGAATAATTATGTCCAAAAAGATCATGCTGCTCGGCTCAGGTGAGCTGGGAAAAGAATTTGTCATTGCCGCCCAGCGACTGGGCCAGCACATTATTGCCGTAGATTCCTACAACGACGCGCCTGCACAGCAAGTGGCCGACGAACGGGAAGTGATCAATATGCTGGACGGCGCCGAGCTCGACCGTATTGTTGCCAAACACCGACCCGATATTATTGTACCCGAGATCGAAGCCATCCGTACCGAGCGCTTTTACGACTATGAGCAGCAGGGCATACAAGTGGTGCCCAGCGCAAAGGCCGCCAACTTTACCATGAACCGGAAAGCGATCCGGGACCTGGCTGCCAAAGAGCTGGGTCTGCGCACGGCCGATTATCGCTATGCCGGCAGCGCGGAAGTCTTGCGCGAAGCGGTAAAAGCAGTAGGCATGCCCTGCGTGGTAAAACCGCTCATGTCTTCTTCGGGCAAGGGCCAGTCGGTGATCCGCACCGAAGCCGATATCGATAAGGCCTGGGCCTATGCACAAAGCGGTAAACGCGGCGACCAGGTCGAGGTGATCGTGGAAGCGTTTGTGTCGTTCCATTCAGAGATCACCTTGCTTACCGTCACCCAGCAGGAGGGCCCTACTTTGTTCTGCCTGCCTATCGGGCACCGGCAGGAGCGCGGCGATTACCAGGAAAGCTGGCAGCCGGCATGGACCAGCCTGGCAGATCTTGCCGCCGCGCAGGATATGGCCGCCAGGATCACGCAGGCGCTCGGCGGCGCGGGTATTTGGGGCGTGGAGTTTTTCCTTACAGAAGATGGCGTTTATTTTTCCGAGCTTTCGCCCAGGCCGCATGATACGGGTATGGTCACGCTGGCCGGTACACAGAACCTGACGGAGTTTGAGCTGCATGCCCGCGCTGTGCTGGGCCTGCCTATAGCCGAGATCAGCCATGAGCGCAACGGCGCCAGCGCCGTGATCCTGGCGCAGGAAGAAGGTATCCGGCCCGAGTTTACAGGGGTAGAGGCGGTATTACGACAGCCCAAAGCCGATATTCGTCTTTTCGGTAAGCCGGTTACCCGGCCCTACCGCAGGATGGGTGTAGTGCTCGCCTACGACGGTCCCGGAGCCGATGTGGAGGCCATAAAGCAAAGGGCTATCGACCTTGCTGCACTGGTTACGGTAAAGCCTTCGGCAAAAGAAAACGGCTAGTTCCGGCGGCGCTGCCAGCCTTTGGGATACATAATCACAATAAGCACAACGATCAGCAGGAAGTTGAATTCCGAACCGTTCCTGCCACCACCTACTACAAACCATCCTTCGCGGCCATGGACCATAATGATGCCGGCAATCAGTATGGCGATGGTAATGAAAGCCGCAGGCTTGATCCACTTGCCCCATAGCAGGCAAATAGCACAGGCAACATGCGATAGCTTGATGGCCCAGGCCAGCAACAGTCCCAGGGGCGCAAAGCCCGCCTGGTCCAGGTATCCGCGGCCAAATCCGTAAACGCCGCCATCGATCATACCGGGTATGCTATGGGCCAGGAGAATAATGGCAACCGCCAGGCGAAGAAGGAAAGTGTTCATGTGCTTACAAATTGTATCGGACCAAATATACAGATGCCTTGTATCAAAAGCACTAACGATAAACCTGGATTTTTGAGGGGTATATCCATGCAAGCCGCTGAACCATTAAGGGAGCGGCTTGTTGCTTTATAAAGCCTTTCCTTATGAACGGATACCACCAATACCAGGATTGTATAGAGGCCTGCCTGCGTTGCGCCACGTTGTGCCATCACTGTGCTTCGGCCTGCACCCGTGAGAAAGATATAGCGATGATGGCCGGTTGCATCCAATTGGATATGGAATGCGCGGCTATCTGTACCGCTGCTGCACAGCTCATGAGCCTGGGCAGCAGCCATGCGACCAGGTTATGCATCATTTGTGCCGACATCTGCGATGCCTGTGCGGCGGAATGCGGCAAGCACGATCATGAGCACTGTCGCGAATGTGCTAAAGCCTGCGCCGACTGCGCCGAACAGTGCCGCAAAATGAATAACCGCTAGGCAACCCGGAAATCCTGTCCCCACACATTTTACCGGAATACCGGGATGCATAGCGTCGTTCCGGGAGCGTAATTTTGTGTCCATAAATGAGTGTTACAGATATGGATGCGACAGACCGTGAAACTGATCTCCGGAAAAAGATTGCTGCCGTGCGGCAGTTGAAAAGTGATATTGCCCTCATGAAGCTGATGCATGGTTACGACTGGAACGAGGGCTTCGAGATACCGCTGACGGTAATCACGCATAGGCGATGCGACCTGGGGCTCGCGCTCTTTCTCTTTTGGCGGCGGCATGAAGTACAGCAGTACTACCGGGAAAAGGTACACATCGGCGATGACTATCAACTGGCTTTCTGTAAAACATTGATCAACGGTCTGCTTAAAGGCGCTTACCAGCCCGGCAACAACAAATATGATACCGGTTGCTATGGCGCGCATCTGGCGCCCGAAGGCAGCGCGGTACACGAGCTGCGCGCATTGCGTACGCAAAGAGCGCAGGAGCATTACCCCGATCCCTTCCTCCAGCCGGTTCTGTAATAGCTCACTTTATAACGAATGGTCACCCTGAGCGGAGTCGAAGGGTGAAGCGCAGCCCTCGACATTGATCGGTTTTTCCGCCTCCGAGTTGTTTTTCTAAAAAGGAAGATATTTTTGCCATCAGTGTTTTCACCAAATATCTGTCCTTTTATGCCCAAGCTCATCGATCTGTCCAAGCCCATCCGCTTCAATGTCGAAGACCCCTGGTTTATGCGGGTCAAAGTAAAGCATAAGCCGCACCGCAAGGCGCGCTGGCTCATACGCCTGGTGGGCCTGCCTTTCCGCCTGTTCCCCTCCGGCTTCAGCGGCTGGGCCGACGATACCATCAAAAAAATGGGCGTACATGCCACCACGCATCTCGATGCACCCTGGCATTACAGTCCTACGGTAAAAGGGCAAAAGGCAAAGACCATCGACGAAGTGCCACTGGAATGGTGCTACGGCGATGGCGTGGTACTCGACATGAGGCATAAGGCCGACTTTGACCCCATTACCGCAACCGATGTGCAGCAAGCCTTGCAGCAGATCGATGTAGCCTTACAACCCGGTATGATCGTACTTATACGCACCGGCCGCGACCAGTACAATGGTACCCGGGACTTTCCCAACAAGGGCACCGGCATGAGCAAGGAGGCCACGCAATGGCTCATTGCGCAAGGCATTAAGATGATGGGTATCGATCAATGGGGCTGGGACCTGCCGCTGAAGCACATGATCGCACAAGCCAAAAAGACCGGCAACAAAGAGCTCTTTTGGGAGGCCCACTTGGTAGGGCAGCAGGAAGAGTATTGCCATATGGAGCAATTGGTCAACCTGGGGGCCTTGCCTGCCAAGGGCTTCAAGGTATGTGTATTCCCGCTGAAGATCGTAGGCGCCTCAGCAGCACCGGCAAGAGTGGTGGCGCTGATAGAGGAGTAAGGCACGACCGGGCGTTAATCGAACATTTTACTTGCGGCATGGTCGATATTAAAATGCAGCGGCGTGGTCTCCCCCTCCTTTTCCATGTCCAGGATATCGAGGAAATGCCCGTACTTGTCCTGTCACGAGCCCATAGTGCCCAACGACCCGCCCAGTATATGCGTGATGAATGTTTGTCCGTCGATAGGACTCAGCACAAAGCAGGGTCTGGCTTGTGAGCCATCGCCGCTCCATTTGATACAGCGTATCAGCATCAGCGCCTTTTCCTTATAGCAGGGATCGGGCTTGCCGAGGTTCATGTAGCAAAATCCTTTTTCAAGGACAGCCGTGAAGTCTACAGGATTGGTCTGCAACAGCTCGTCGCAGGCAACGATCGCCTTTTCGTACAGCTTCTGCGCAACAAGGTCCAGTATAGCGCTTTCTTTGTCTATAGTTTTGTACGGCTTATATTCCGGATGGGCGGTAAATCCTATTTGTAAGGCCACAACATCGCGGTCGGTTAAGTTGCTGTCGCAAGTATTGAAGCGTTGAAGCAGGCTGGGATAATAATACGGATCCGATTGGCGCTTGCTCCGTTCGAGCATCTCTTTAAAGTCCCGGTGGTAGTCAAAATCCTGGCCGAAAAGCAGAGCGGCAGGTGCTATTGCCCATACAAAACAGAGCAGCAGGTAAAGGCTGTATTTTTTCATGGTGATGTATTGTCCCTGCAAAATAAGATTAAGCTGCCGAAAAACGGCGGGACCGTTCAGCACGTTATGTGTGTCTGCCCGGAGATACTTGGGTTAATAGTGTGTGGATCCTGTGCACATGATTTCCTCCGACCGTTCCAGGTCGTTGGATATTTCCGTAACGCTATACTTTTTATGAACAGTGCAGGTACAATTTCCTTTTTCAGCACCAGCGTCACGACCCTGGGTCCTGTGGCCATATTGCCGCGACCCCAATCCGTTACCGTAAATCCCCTTTGCTTTAATACCTGTACCAGTAAGAGATGCTCTTTGTCGTCGGAGGGTATTTCTGCTGCTGTGAGCACAGTATCGTAGAGCTGTGGCAGCGCTATCATCTGTTCTTTATTGGCCAGGGCAAAGTCGACGACATGTTCCAGGAATACGCCCGGGTGACGGGCGTATCGGCCGTTTGCGCATGTAGGTAAGGGCTTATGGCAAAGAGGGTGCAGGGGGTGAAAGCTGTTTTCATCAGGAATCGTTTCAGGGAAGGGTGGTTACTATGGCAATTTAGACAAAATTGAGCGTGCTAACGTCCTTTGTCGTTCAGACCGGTAAGCCCCGGCTGTTTTGGCCGGGGCTTGGAACGGTTAGGACTCACGCTTGCCGTTCAGGTCGCTGCGCGTCCCGACGGGGTACCTACGTGTCTGGAACGGTTGGAACCAGCTTTTGCCGTTCAGGCCGCTGCGCGTCCCGACCGGCAACCCGCGTGTTTGGAACGGTTAGGGCTCCCGCTTGCCGTTCAGGTCGCTGCGCGTCCCGACCGGCAGCCCGCGTCCCGGCGGGGTCAGGCGAGGTCCGATACCGGTGCGTCGGGCGCCTGGGCTTTTACCAGGTCGATGCCATGGTCCCTGGACGCTTTGGAACGGTACATCTCGCTCATGCCGGCCATCGTGCCGGCGCTGTTGTTAAGCCGGAAGTAATACTGGCCATCTACCGAATCTTTCCTTTCGTAACGGGAATCGTAGGGTGCATTAGCTTTTACCGCATCGATGGCGGCACGGCAATCGCTTTTGGTGGCATATTGCGTGCCATGCAGGATGATCTCATGATTGCCTGTGGCCCTGAGGTGATAGTAATAAGTGCCTTTGTCGGATTGCAGGATCTCAAATTTTGCCATAATCTATTTTTTTTAAGGGTTTACACACCGGTTGTTCTGTATGGGAGCCGGTTGCTCCCCGTTGCCTGTGCCGGAACGGACGCCGGTGGACCAGCCGTGCCGCTATATTCCGTATTGCTATGCCCGGGGCCGGCAACAAGCGGCCCCGGTAGCAGGCTATGGTCTGCGATTCATTTTTATATGCTTGTGCCGGGCCTGTCGAAGCACCGTTTGTCCAAAAGACAGGCGCAACAACCGGCTTAACCTTGCTGTGCAGATGTCAGCATTACTGTTCCCTGCACAATACATTTTACTGCGACCGGAAACTATCGCATAGGATAGCCGGGTGTGCGACATCCGTAAGGCAGCTTACGAAGTGAAGGACCCAGGGACTGACTTCATATCTTTCTTTGTTTCGCCAGCCGCCAGTAGTGCGCGCCCAGCGGCGTAAGCCTGCAGCTTTTGCTGTTCATCGCCGCCCAGTATAGATGGTTTTCGCCCACGGGCTCCACCAGTCCTACGCTTTGCATAGCCTTGAGCTCCTGAAATATGGAGACAAGGTCTTCCTGTGCAAATGGTGTAAGGAGCATATGCTTGTAAGCGGGGTCGTTGCTATACTCGTATGAGGGGTAGAGCTGCTTCTCCTGGTCGGGGGCATCGAAATAGCGCGCGATATTGCGCAGCACTGCAGGATCGATCGGGCGTCTGACCTGCCGAAGAGAAGTAAAGCGGCTTACATTGTTCTTGAACACCGGCCGCTGGTCCCAGGGACCCAGCACCTGGTCGATATAAGCATAAATGCTGGCGGGCGTAATGTAACCGTTAAGATCGGCCGCTCCGCCCTGCAGCGCTTCCAGCAGCAAGCCGGTAAAAATGCCTTTGCCCCCGGCTTCCATGGCCAGCTCTTCCTGTTTGCTGGCCGTCAGTATCGTAATGCCTTCGTTGATGTGGCCGGAGATAGCGCTGTTGAGTTGCGGTACGGTAATGGCCCCGCTATGGCAGCAGTCCAGGATAATGATCTTGTTCTTTGTTGCCGAATCGTTGGCCAGCGTCAGCACTTCGTTCATGGGAATACCTTCGTCGTCCTTGCGGTAGTCGGATGGGACCAGGTAGCCACCCCTTTCGTTGAAGACGCCGTGACCCGAGTAATACAGCAGGGCCGTATCATGGCTGCCGGAAAACAATTCCCGTATCATGCGTCGCATATTGCTTTTGCGGGGCACATTGGTTTCCAGGCGTACATCAAAATTGGGACTGCCGTCGCCGTGACTGCGTAATAGGTTGGCTACTGCTGTGGCGTCGTTCACGCAACCCTTAAGGGGAGCGAAGTCGTATTTGTCGATGCCTATGGCAAGTGCGAGTCTCATAGCATATCGTGTTTTAGTTACAGCTGCAAAGGTTTCTCAAAACCGCAGCCATGGCTATACCTAGGCCTAGGTATTTCGGCAGGGCATACCGGGGGTGGCTTCAAATACCTAGCGTTAGGTATAGGAGCCGGCGCCGGGCCGGTATACTTTTGCCCTATCATTCACCCCATAAAAAAACAATGTTATGACACAAGAAAACAACCACAACGAACAGAACGGCGCTGCTACAGCCACCAAGACCGCATTTGAGTACCTGAAGGAATTGCCGCGCAATCTGGACCGCCCGGCTATCGCCAGCTTTATCAGGGGCCGGGAATCCGATATCCTCGATTATGAGATTGCCGAAGCCTTTACCGATACCTTCCGCAATGCGGCGACGACCAGCGATCCCTTCTTCATCCCCGTATCCTGGACCATGACCAAAACCGCCTTGCTGAACCTGCTGGGCGTAGAAAGCTATAAAGGCTTTGAAGACGTGAACGGCGTACGCTTCTATGCCGGCGTGAATGCCGATCAGCAGCTGACGCTGGTAGCGGTATCCACCAAGGCCGGTCTGGGCTGTAACGACGACCTGACCATCAACGATGCCTATCCTTACTACGACTATGCCGATCCCTGCCCCAGCAACTGTTCCAACAGCGGCAACCTGAAAGTGAAAGGCGGCCTGGCGGCGACGCTAAAAGTAGCGGCCTTGTTGTAATTCAACGGGAATATGCGTATTTTATCGGCCTAAAACCTTACCCATCGTGACACCATTAAGACTCCTGTACACAAGAGTTTCGCAGGCTAGTATACTACTACCAGTTATTGCGGGCTTTGTCAACTATTCAAGGCTAACGTTGCCTTTCCGGATCTTGCTTTATTTTTTCGTCCTGTGTATTGGCTTTGAGATACAAGCCACCTTGTTCACCGGACCGCCATTAAAGAACAATATGCCAGGATTGCGTTTATACGTAATAATGGAATTTATTGCCTTTTCAATAGTCTTTCTTCTACGTTTTCCAAAGAAAAGCCGTGTAAGGATCTTAATTGGTGTTAACATGGGTGTAGCTGCTATTATTACTATTATCGATGTTTTGAAAAATGGCATCTGGAGCACACCTGATCTAAGTCGTACCTATACTTCATTTTTCCTTTTACTTTATGCCCTGCACTATTATTATGATTTATTTCGGCAAGAAAGTACCAGTTTAGGATGGGAACACCCCATGTATTGGGTCAGCACCGGCGCATTAATTTCCTTTGGGGGACTTCTTTTCTACTTTTTGTTTAGTAATTATCTGCTGACGAAGGAAGCACATCTTGAAACACTCAGTCTGTTTATTTTTCAGGGTGCGAACGTTATTGCTAATTGTTTATATGCCCAGGCTTTCAGATGTTTTGGGAAAAAAGCAATCATATGATGGTCTTTTACTTGACTGGCGCAATTATTATGCTACTGCTAATTGCAGCTATCATTGTATATGCTTTCCTACACCAAAAAAAAGTTGTTCAACTCCGATCTGCCTTGCAGGATGAAGAGCTGCGTGGCCAGCAAGCCGTCTTTAACGCCCTGCAGGAAGGCCAGGAAAGGGAGCGCTCGCGCCTGGCCGAGGAGCTGCACGATGGCGTGGGTGCACGGCTATCCGGTCTTAAGATGACCACTGAGCACCTGAAATTGGTAGCCACCGAAAATGTAGAACTGATCGGTAAGGTCTATACCGGTATCTCTGAGACCCTGGAAGAAGTGCGCGAAATCTCGCATAACCTGCTGCCTTATTTTGTCAACGGCAAGGATATGGAGCAATTGCTGTCTGACCGGATACAGGGATTAAATGCAACGGGTCAATGCAATTACTCTCTTCTGATCAATGGTCAGCTGAGCAGCCTGGACAAAACCATACAGCTGCACGTGTTCCGCATGATCAGCGAGTTGCTGACCAATGTGCAAAGGCATGCGCAGGCCAGCCTGGCCTCGGTGCAGATCAACAGGGACGACGATATGCTCGGCATCGTGGTAGAGGACAATGGCGTGGGTATGCCGGCACAGCGCTCCGGCAAAGAAGGTATCGGATTGACCACCGTCAGCAGCCGTGTAAGTGTGTGCAAGGGTACGATCACGACCGACTCCTCCCCCAAAGGCACTTGTGTGATCATTGAAATTCCCGTAAATCCCCTTGTATGAAAGATGTGATAACCTTATATATTGCCGACGACCACCAGATCGTTGTTGACGGCTTGAAGCTATTGATCGGAAATGATGATTGCATCAGGATAGTAGGCTATGCTTACGACGGGGCTACGGCCAGGGCCGATATTATCGAACGCAGGCCTGACCTGGCCCTTATTGATCGCCGGATGCCCGGTCTGGATGGTATCGCGCTGCTGCATACCCTGCGGAAGCTGGTGCCTGAAACCCGCTTTGTGATGTTGTCGATGGACACGGAGCAGCATTATATCAGGGATGCGCAGAGCGCCGGCGCCTCGGGTTACCTGCAGAAAAACGTAGGCAAGGAGGAGCTACGCAAATGTCTGAAGACCGTAGCAGGGGGTGGGCAGTACTTCCCCGACCTACGCAGCGCAAAGCCTGAAGCCGCGGTCACGATGTTTACCCCGCGCGAACTCGAAATACTGAAATTGGTACTGGAAGAGCAGACCTCTTTTGCTATCGCCGAAAAGCTATCGCTGAGCCGCTTTACCGTAGAGACCCACAGGAAGAATATAGGCCGTAAAACCGAGACCAACACGCTGATCGGACTCATCAATTTTCTCCGTGAGCATAAGATAGAATTGTAATCCCAGAACCCAACCACTCCTGCTGTCCTCCCGGGGACAAGCCATTGACGAAGACTCTTCGTCGAAAGGGAGCGCTATTGCCTATCCATTTTACCAAAACATCGTGTGCGGGCAACATGCCAGGCAACGATCATACCCCAACACCATGAGCAGGAATCCTCAAAAATATGATGTCGCTCTATCCTTTGCGGAAGAAGACCGGGACTTCGTGGATAAGGTCGCCAGAATACTACAGGCCAAAGGCATCAAATGTTTCTACGATGATTTTGAACGGATCGGCACCTGGGGCGAGAAGCTGGCCGAGTTCATGGACAGCGTCTACCGGGAAGAAGCCTTCTTTTGTGTCGTTTTCCTTTCGGAGCATTATAAGCGGAAATACTGGACCTTGTACGAGCTTGATAAGGCGCAGCTACGGTCGCTCTTTGAAAAGCGATCGGCCTACCTGTTGCCCTTCCGGCTTGATGGCAGTGTACTGGAAGGTGTGACCGATACGCGGGCTTGTCTCTTCTATCCGAAATACGATGAGCAGGGCCTGGCCGATGCCATTTACGAAAAGGTAGAGCATAACCGCTCGCCCTGGGTGCTGGCTTACCGGCGCGGCCTGCGCTTTATGTGGAAGCACCGTTTCCGTTTGGCCGGTCTTGTGGTGCTAAGCACCTTGTTCGGACTATGGATGGGCGGAAAGTTCACACCGAAGGATGAGCTTGCCCGGCAATTATTTGAGAATAGCCGGCGAAAGGTGAGATGCGCCGTGTGTAAAGATGGCGATACAAGCCAAGCCTCTGGCCGGGGCGCTTGCTCTCACCATGGTGGTGTGGAACATTACTTCTTCAGAGATGTATATAGCAAAACGCCAGAGGAATCGCTTGAAGAAGCGGAACAGATTTCCTGGATACCCTCCCCTGCCGATACTGCACCACCCAAAGACACCCTTATCGCCGAATAAATCATTCCTTATCCAAACGAAAACTTATGGCTTCTCTCTTATCCCGGTTGGCGCCTGCGCTAATCTTCATATGCCTGCTTTGTGGCTGCAACAGCGAACCCGGTAGCCACCATCGCGGGCGCAAGGCCAAAACTAAGCTAACAAAGACAAATACGACACCAGCCAGCACCTATACCGTATTCCTGGAAACCACCGGGAGCCTGGATGGTTATCTTAACCCTAGCGGTGATAGCAACTTTGCTGCTAACGTTGGCTACTTCATCAGCTTACTCGATAATGCGCCCGGAAAGCGTTGCTTGAACCTGTATGATATTAACACCCAGTCTATCCCTGCTGCATTAGATGCTAAGGCAGATGAGATTGGCGTATATCTTAGTCACCTGAATCCTCAGTCGATTAACTCAAGGGCGATACAACACCACGCAAACCGCTCGCAAAGCAATATTACAAAAATGCTGAAAACCCTAGTAGATACCTTGGATGGGGACGAGGTACGGGTGTTGATTACCGACGCTATACCCTCTCCTGGAAAGGGCAAAGATGCTAAGCGCTACCTCGATGATCAAAGAAATATCGTTCAACCACTTGTTTCAGAAAGGTTGCGATCAAAGTCCTTCTCTTTTCTGGTGTTACAGTTCTATGCGTCTTTTATCGGCAGCTATTATAACCAGGACGATAAAGGAAAATCCGCTTCTTATAAGGACAGACCGTACTATATGATCTGTGTAGGTGAAGAAGAGTCTTTGCGTAACGCATTGAATGAAGTACAACATGGCAGTCGCTTTAAAGGCTTCCGGAATTTTCTCTTCCTTACGGATAAAGCGCAGTACAACATGGCCGCCCGCATCCGTCCCGCCAGCCGGTCGTATACCTACAGCGCCCGCCACCCGATGATGGTGAGCGATATGAAAAAAGGCGCGAAGGACAACCGCTTTCATATTCATCTGCTGGCCGATCTGTCGAAGCTTCCCGTAGATGAGGCTTACCTGCTCGATCCTGCGCATTACCAGCTTACTCCCGGCGATTTCATTGTCGAATCGGTCAAGGCTTCGGATGATGGCTTGTATAGCCATGAGATCCTGTTATCGGCTACGGGCTTCCGGCCGGGCGAGCTGAAGCTGGAACTACAGCGGCAGCTACCGGCCTGGATCGCAGCAAGCTCCCTGGACGAAGACAGGAAAGCGACGCCGCAAGACCTGGAAGGCAAGACCCTGGGTATCCGCCACCTGCTGGAAGGCATGTTCCAGGCCTATGCCGGCTATACCCGGCAAAGCACTTATGGCACGATATCGCTTACCATTAAAGACTAAGTGGCAGCTATAAAAATGCTTCGACAGGCTCAGCAACCGTGCTTCGACAGACCCAGCAACCAGCGATGGCGTCAAAATGACCAATGTTTACTATAAAGATTAATCAAACACACTTACTATGGAATTCCTTTACCGATTGTTCCACATGGGCTATGGCGGCGATCTTCACGATCAGCTCCAGGGGCTGGACACCAATTGCGAAGACTATACCGGCAGCCATATCTACCAGATCGTAGGCATCGTGCAGCTGATCGTCAGCTTGCTGGTCATGCTCAATTTTTACTACGGTCTGTTCAACCATCCGCGTTTTACCTACCGTAGGGTATGGCTGGTGAATGTGCTCACGGCCTGCTTTATAACCGGCGGCTTTGCCTACTGGAGCGCCGTTCGTTACCTGCCGGCGGAAAAGCACTGCGCCGACCTGCATTTTACGGCGCTGGACTGCCTGGGCTTTGCCTTTACAGCGATGCTGTATACGGCCCTGTTCTGTTTCATCGCTTCCCTGCTCCTGAAATGGAAGAGCATCACCAACAAAAAAATCCCATTCTAAAAACCAGAGACTATGGCGCTATACATTTTCGGCATCGGCGGTACAGGCGCGAGAGTCATCAAGGCTTTCACCTTCCTGATGGCCTCGGGCGTGAAGCTGGCTCATACCCATACCGTCGTTCCCATATTGATCGATCCCGACAACGAGAACGGCGATCTCAATCGTACCCTAAAGCTATTGCGAGGATACCGTAGCCTGAGAGAACATACCGAACGGGATACCAACCAGTTTTTTTACCACGATATCCGTTCGTTAATGAACGTGGAAGATAGCCCCACGGCCAGCGAGTTCCATTTCTCGCTGAACCGTACCGAGTCCCACAGCTTCGGGGACCTGCTGGACATGGGCAATATGAGCGATGCAACAAAGGCCATGACCCGGCTGCTGTTCTCGGAGCAGAATCTTAAAGAAGATATGCACATCGGCTTCAAAGGCAATCCCAATATCGGCAGCGTGGCCCTGAACCAGTTCAAGGATTCACCGGTGTTCAAGGCCTTTGCCAATGCCTTTAATACAGACGACCGTATTATGGTGATCGGCTCGATCTTCGGTGGTACCGGGGCGGCAGGATTGCCCCTGCTGATCAAGAACCTGAGGGATGCCGATACGGATATTCCCAAGCATATGCTGCTGCGCAATGCACCCATAGCAGCTATCAGCGTGCTGCCTTACTTTGACGTGCAGGGCGAGACCAGCATCGACAGCGATACCTTTGTTTCCAAAACCAAGGCCGCCCTGAGCTATTATGCGGCCAACCTGTGCCGCAATCGCTCGGTGAATGCCTTATACTATCTCGGCGACGCCGTATCCAATACACACAAAGGGGCCGACGGTGGCGTGCAACAGGAGAACGGCGCCCACTTCGTAGAGCTCGCAGCAGCTATGGCTATCGTCGACTTTATGGAGCTCGACAACAATGCGCTGCAGGTGGAAGGTGGGAAGGCGGTATCGCCTATGTATTTCGAGTATGGCCTTAAGGAAGAGACGAATGAGATCAGGCTGCAGCACCTGGGCCGGCGCTCCTTTGATACGGCCGGTAAGCGCCTGGCCGCTTATTTCCTGTTCCAGAAATTCCTCCGGGATAGCTATGCTACCACAACGGCCGGCACGGCCTGGATGAGCAACGGCAGCCATAAGCTGGGCCCCGACGACCTGGACAAAAGAATGATGGATGACCTGGACCGGTTCAACTACGCCTTTAACCAATGGCTGGAAGAAATGGAGCGGAGCATCACGGCTTTCAAGCCGTTCCAAAGGGATGCCGGGGAGAAGGATATCCTGAATGCGGTTTCCGGCTTTAGTGAGCAAACCTCTTTCATGGGTCCCAAAGGGCTGGACCGCTTTAGCAAGACGCTGAGCGAAAAGGAAGCGAAGCTGCCGCCCCTCGGCAACAGCGAACGCAAGCTGTTTGCCCTCTTCTCTGTGGCTACACAGGAACTGATCACCCAACGTATAAAACTATAGTATTTGTATGAGCAAGATATACCGGCTGCACAGCGGCGAGGTAGACGACATAAGGGACTGGACCCGTATAACAGGCTACCTGGATACCACGCAGATCAACAACATCAAAGACGGCGCCGGCGCCAATGCCCGCAAGCCGATTACCTCGATACCCAGCCCCTTCGCCCTTATCGACCTGGTGAAAACGGCTTTTAAGCAAGTAGTCGCATCCGGAGCGCCGGAAGGGATCAGCATTTACCACAAGCTGGTTTCCGATACCCTGGATGTAGGTCAGGTCTTCTTCAATAGTCCGCATCTGAAGCAGCAGATACGGGTACATTCCTGGAACCCGGGCCTGCGCTGGGCCGGTGCCGAGCCCTTGATGGATGAGCAGGGCGAGCTCTGGCGACTGATACACCAGGGATCCGGTGGCAACCGGCTGTACGGCGAAACGCTGAAAATGTTCCTATCGCAGGATGCCGCCGAATATAATTTCGACAAGCTGCGCCAGTTTCACCTGCTGGATTACAGTGCCGGGCAGGACCACTTTAATATTATCGGCGGTACCTCTCCGGCTACCTTATTTTTTCCATCGGCCAACAAGCTGGACTATGTGGATATGAAGATCAACGGCCGCCGGCTTTTTCACAGCATTTGTCCCCTTTACGAGCGCAGCGAGGATTACGTGCTCTTTCTTTATGCCCTGAGAGAGGCAATGCCCGGTTTCCGCACGGCTTTCCGGGTAATGGACAATTACCTCGATCTCTGCCTGAAAAAGCTTTCGCCCGATGTTCGCAGCAAAGCGATCGCGCTAAGCAGTGACAGCTATGAACAGCAATACGATAGCATCGTGCTTTCGGCTGCGGGCAACTATCCCGAGATCAATGGCTTTGAGCTGCGCTGTGTGCGGGTCGACGACAGGGGTATAGCGGAGAAAAGCGATTTCGTGATCGCTGCCAGTCATCCCAAATCAGGATTATTGCCGCTGGTGCTGCCCGCTTATGCTTTCAATACCCGGATGAACTATATAGACAATCCCTGGCCCACGGAGCTGAAGGCGCCTTATGCCGATAACCAACCTATCGATAAGCGTACACTACCCGGACAGCAACGGCAATATCCTTATCTTACCGTCAGTGATCTGCTGGAACCCTACCTGGTGCAGCTGCCTTTTGAGCCTGACGAGGACCGGTTCTTCTGCGGCCATCTCCCCAAGGGCTTCAACGATGGCTACCTGCTGCCGCTGACGCCAGTGTTTTTCGAGTATTTCAGCCCAGCCGATCTGCAGCAAACCCTGCCGGATGGGAAGCAGATGTTTCAGCTGGAACGGCTGGCGCATGGCGCCATCAAGGCTACTTTAAGAGTGCCCGTTACGAATGGCCGTTATATCGAAATGATACGGACGTACACGGCTGATGCCGGCCAGGGCGAACCGGATATACGCCAGAACCAGGGCTTCATCCGTGAGCTGCAGTTCAGCATGGCCATTTATCCTTTCGTGCAGCAAACCGACGATGTTTCCTATACGATCATGTTTTTGGCCCGTGGCGCTACGGACAAGGCTTCGCGACCCTATTCCCTGAAGTATTACCGGAGCAAGGAAGTGCTGGAAGAGGTGAGGCCCAAGGTCCAAAGACAGAAAAGCAATGTAAAGGATGATCTTATCGATACGTTCTATGATATGCTCTCGTCCGGCTTCGACTTTATTACCGTTGCCAGCGGCAAGGTAAGAGGCTGTCTGGCGCCCCTGTTGGAGGCTCCCCGTAGCAGCGGCCGGAAATTTTCCTTCGCCATCGACTTCGGTACCACCAATACCCATATCGAGTACAATGTTGATGGCGGCCCGCTGCAGCCCTTCGACATTACGAGGGAAGATCCGCAGCTGGGCACCTTACACCGTTGGAACGACGCTACCTATGGCCATTTGTCGGGGCCCCGCTTCGGTGTGGGCGCCACCCTTATGCTTGAAAAAGTACCGAAAGAAATGATGCCCGACTATATCGGGGGCACGGCACGGCATCGCTTCCCGCTGCGCACGGCGGTGACCGAACCGTTGCAGGTTGATATGAACCGTGAGACTTATCCATTGGTCGACTTCTCTGTATACTGGCAGCAGGATAATACGATCAACCGGGCTATCCGTACGGAGACCAACCTGAAATGGGGTAGCCTTTCGGAGCCGCTCACAGAGCGGCGTGTAGCCGGCTACCTGGCCAACCTCGTCCTGCTGCTGCGGAACAAGGTGCTGATCAATGGCGGGGACCTGGCACAAACAAAAATAGTCTGGTTCTACCCTACCAGCATGTCCAAGGCCCGGCGTAGCAGCCTGGAAAGCACCTGGGACAAGCTTATCGCGCAATACCTGGGAGCCGGGATCGAGGTTACGGGCATCCCGGAGTCTGTTGCACCGTTTTATTTCTTCAGCAAAAGAGGTACCCGGGGTGGCTCTGTGCCGGTGATCAATATAGATATCGGCGGTGGCACCACCGATGTGGTGATCTATAAGAACGATGAGATCACCGCATATACTTCGTTCAAATACGCGGGCAATGCCTTGTTCGGCGATGGCTATGGCGCACCGCCGGATCGTAACGGCTTTGTTCAGTTCTTTGAAAAGCAGCACCGGCAGCACCTGGAGCAAACTCCGCTTAACAAGTATCTACCTGCGAAAGGACAGGTGCAGCGTTCCGATGATTTTATTACCACCCTGTTTGGCCTGCAGGATCATCCCGATCGTAAAGAAACCTATTTCTCGCTTACCGAGCAGCTGCGGGCCACCAGCGAGCTGAAGATCGTTCCCCTATTGTTTATCAGCAGCATCTTTTATCATGTTGCCCGCTATCAGAAAACGATGGGCGATAAGGCGCCGCCCCGCTATATCACCTTCAGCGGTACCGCATCCAAAATGATCCACATTCTCGATGTCGGCAAAAAGCTGCCGGGCATCACCAATCTGGCCAATCATATCTTCAATGAAGTATTCGATACCCGGGAGAGCCAGATTGAGCTGGTGATGGAGGCCGGGCCCAAAGAAGTAACTGCCAAGGGCGGCCTGTGCAATCCTGTTGTACCAAAGGTTTCTAAAACCATACTGTTTGGTACGGAAGAGGGTATGCCGGGTAAGCAGCTAACCTACGCCGACGCCTTCAGGGAGGATACGCAGGAGATCGTGCTCAAAGAAGTTAACGCTTTTATCGACCGCTTTTTCAGCTGGAATGTGCAGATGGGCTTTGCCGATGAATTCGGATTAAATACGAAGCGGTTTGCCGAATTCAAGAAAACATTGAAGAAAGACCTGCATATCTCCCTGTCTGTAGGTATTGACGAGCTGAAGAAAGAAGTAGGCCAGTTTGAAGATGACGGGCTAAAGGAGACCTTGTTCTTTATGCCCTTACGCGGTGCGCTCCACCAGCTTGCTTTCACTATTATCGACACACCTTAGCCACTATGCGCCATACACTTCTTATCCTACTCGTATGCCTTGCTGTATCCTGCACCAGTGATGCTGCGCCTGCCGGAAGCGACGATGTAGCTGAACCCGTCTGGACTTCGGCTGCTGCTTTGATCGCTTACGGCCTGGTGGCCGGTCTTGCTGCAGGATGGTTCGCCGCAGGATTCGGAAGCAAACGCCTGAAGCCACAGCGGGAGCGGCCTTCCAAGACGCCCTACGATGCAGGCGCTACAGCAGACGCAGGACTGGAACAAAAATACTATACTCTTGTAGAGCGGGAAAAGAAACTACAGGAAGCCCACCGCAAGCAGGAGCGCCTTTTTGCCGAATACCGGCGCTTGTATGGTCCAAAGGACAAGCCACAGAAGGAGCCGGCACATGCGGTCGGCGAGCAGCCCGATGCCTTGCCGGAAGAAAACCAGCAAGTCCGGGAGCCGGCCAGGCTTTACTTCCTGCAGCCCTCCGGGGATGGCCGCTTTATTGAAGCCAACAGTGTGGCCGATGCCGGGAATGCCTTATACGAACTCTGTTGCAGCAACGATCAGCCAGAAGAGGCCAGCCTTCGCTATATCGGATCACCGCGCTACACCAGCTTTGCAATAGAGCATGAAGCAACCTGGATCCTGGTTGCTTGCGAACGTAGCAACCTGCCCAGCCCGCAAACACAGGCGGTGCGTACCGATACGCCGGGTAAAGCGATTTACCAGGATGGGATCTGGCAGATCGTGGAAAAAATAAAGATCACCTATGTATGACCTTATACGCTTTCGATAAAAGGCCGCTGTAAACCCTATTTTTTAATCCTTAAAACACAAAGATCATGGGTAGAAGAATCACCTGTATCACCAAGTCCACCGACTATTTTGAAAACCCCCTGACAGCGATACAAAAGCTTGGATGGATCAACGACGCTGATGGCCTCCCGGGCAGCAGCACGCGCAAGCAAATGTACGATTGGGTAAAGGCGGGCGGCGATGCTTATGTCAAAGACAGCAAGGGCAATAAGGCACGGCTGACAACGGCTGTGAGCCCAAACGGGACGGAATATGTAAAGACGGAACCCGACAACGTTACCTCCGATAATTTGCTCAGCTTGCCGAATTGCTAAAGCGCTTGTCATCGTTCCTGGTATAGCCAACAAGGAGCCGGCCCCGGCTCACCGGCTCCCGGGCTGTCCGTTATCCGGGCAGCCTGTTTCTTTTTCGTTGCCGGCATCACCACAATAGCTGTTATTAGTAATTGATCGTTAATACCAGCTGATGCATGCAGCGAATACCTTTGTTGTACCAAATACTATCAATCATGAACAAGAAAATTTGCTTGCTTGTCGCCCTGATGTCCCTGTCCTTGCCGGGCATAGCACAATCCTGGAGCGAGCTGGGTAGCGGGACCAATGCCCTTAGTCCGAATGATGTAATCAGCGACGTGGTCGCTGATTATAATGGCAATGTGTACACGGCCGGCTATTTCACCAACGCATCAAACAAGTATTATGTGGCCCGGTGGGATGGCAGCACCTGGAGCGCGCTGGGTAACCTGAATGCGAATGATCTTATCCTTACACTGGCTACCGATGCTGCCGGTAACGTATACGCTGCCGGCATGTTTGCCAACAGCAGCGACCATACTTATGTGGCCCGGTGGAATGGTAGCAGCTGGAGCGAGATGGGCAGCGGCGCCAACGCGCTCGATGCCAACGGTACCATCAGTACCCTGGCTACCGATGCTGCCGGTAATGTCTATGCCGCCGGTAGCTTTACCAACAGTGCGGGTAAATGGTATGTCGCCAAATGGAACGGGACTACATGGACAGAGCTGGGCGCCGGCAGCCAGGCCCTGAATGCAGACAATGGGATCCAAAGCGTGGTTACCGATGCCAGCGGGAATGTCTATGCAGCCGGTAATTTCAGCGACGCCAATGGCAAAAAATATGTGGCAAAATGGAACGGCAGCACCTGGTCGGAACTGGGCACCGGCGCCAATGCGCTGAATGTGGAAGATGGCATCAACGCCCTTGCTACTGATGCAACAGGCAATGTATATGCAGCGGGCTTTTTTAAGAACGGCTCCGGCGAACATTATGTGGCACGTTGGAACGGCACTTCATGGAGCGAGACCGGCGCGGGTGCCAATGTATTACATGCTAATGACTGGATCAATACCCTTGCCACCGATGCGGCCGGAAATCTTTATGCAGCAGGTATCTTCACACAGGCCGGGGCCAAATATGTTGCGCGCTGGAATGGTACCAGCTGGTCGGCGCTGGGTGGCAATACCCTGAATGCTGCGGGCTGGATCCAGAGCCTGGCTACTGACCCCACCGGTAGTGTGTATGCCGGCGGCGGCTTTACCAACAGCAACGGTAAATGGTATGTGGCCCGCTATGGCCTGCCGCTGATCGATAGTATGGACGTGCGCACCGTCAGTAATGCGCCGGCCGTTATACAAACTTACCAGGGCACATTGCAGGTAACGGTCTTTATTTTTCCGGGCGCGGTAAGCCAGGATGTACATTGGAGCATCGTACCTGTTACAGGAACGGCCACAATCAACAGTTTGGGTCTGGTGAAAGCGCAAAGCAACGGGACCGTTTGGGCCAAAGCCGTTTCGGTCGCCTATCCCTCCAAATCGGATTCCCTGCTGATCACATTAAGCAATCAAAAACCTAATAGTATTGCGGACCAAGGCACGCAGGCTACCGGCATTGCGTTGTATCCCAATCCTACTACGGATATTGCCGTGTTGCATTGCAGCCGGCAGCATCCTCCATTACGCCTGCAGGTTTGTGACGCACTGGGCAAGGTATTGCTCGAAAGAGCATACGAGGCTAATGCCTTATTATCCTCCGTCACGTTATCACTTACCGGCCTTCCCGCAGGAAATTATTTCCTCCATATGATAGGGAAAGATATCGACTGGACAACAAAGCTGGTAAAGCAATAGCACGCCTCATCTCAGGCCAGAAAAGGTTGCTGAGCCCGTCGAAGCATCATCTTTGTCCTTTACCTTCGGTGAGAAAAGTTCGACAAGCTCAAGGACCGGCTTCGTTTCCTTTCTCAGGATAGTCACTTATCATTATATAAAAACGCCCGGCATGCTTATCGCTGCCGGGCGTTTGAAATTTGTATCGATGGTTGTTTAAGCGACGGCTGCAAGCTTAGCTTACTTCTACCTTATACAGTATATCTGCCGTTTGCAGGTATTCGATCAGGTCGTCGTTCACCAGCAGCTTACCATTACTGGAGCGCAGGCCGGTCTTGCGTTCCTGCACCTCATCGGTGACGAGGATGTTTACCTCGCAATTGCCCGGATATTGCTGGATATTCCTTTGCAGAAATTGAACAAAGTCCATATCGAGCTTTTGCAGTGACAGTGACATAGACAAGCGCTTGGTATATTTCGACTTCACATCGCCAAGCAGCATCACACCGGCAATCTTGAACTCCATTTGTCCGGGCCGGAAGCGGCTTTCCTCGTAGGTGCCGGTAATCATCAGCTTCTGCGACTCCTGCAGGTAATCGCCGTAGTGCACATAGTTCTCCTTCCAGAAATTCATCTCGAGGCTGCCGCTGTAATCGTTCAGGATCATGCGGCCATATTTATCGCCTTTCTTGGAAATGCCATGGTAGGGGTTGGACACAAAGCCGGCGATGCGGACCTGGCGGCCTTTGAAATTTTCGAGCTCATTGATGGGGATGATGTTGTAGTGCTGCATCTCGAAGCGAAAGCCATCGAGCGGGTGGCCGCTAAGGTAGATACCAATGGTTTCTTTCTCTTTTTCCAGCAGATCGTGCAGGGTCCAGGCTTCGCATTTGGGTAGCTCGGGCGGCTTTACATCGGGCATTTCCGCATCGCCGAAAAGACTGTTTACGGCCATGGAGGTAGCAGCCTGCACCTGGCTGCCGAAGCGGATAATACGCTCCAGGCCGCTTACCGGATCCAGCGCCGGCGCATGAAAATACTGCGCCCTGTGGTGCTCAGGAAAACAATCGAAGGCGCCCGCATTCACCAGGCTTTCCAGCGATTTTTTGTTGACGGTGCGTTGGTTCACGCGGGTGATCATCTCGAAAATAGACTTGTACACACCGTCCTGCTCCCGTTCGGCGATGATATCTTCAACGGCAGCTTCCCCCACGCCTTTAATGGCGCCCAATCCGAAGCGTACAATCCCTTCTTTGTTTACCGAGAAGCCTTTCAGCGATTCGTTGATGTCGGGGCCCAGTACCTTAAGCCCCATCCGCTGGCACTCTTCCATAAAGAAGGTGATCTTCTCAATACTGTTGGCATTGTTCATTACTGCCGCCATATACTCCGGCGGATAATGCGCCTTGAGATAGGCTGTCTGGTAGGCAACAAAGGCGTAGCAGGTCGAGTGCGACTTGTTGAACGCATACTGGGCAAAGGCTTCCCAGTCGGTCCATATCTTTTCCAGCTTATCGGCAGGGTGGCCCTTGGCCTGCGCCCCTTCCATAAACTGTACCTTCATCTTGTTCAGTACGGCGATCTGCTTTTTACCCATGGCCTTACGCAGTACGTCGGCGTCTCCCTTGGAGAAACCAGCCAGCTTCTGCGACAGCAGCATCACCTGTTCCTGGTATACGGTGATCCCGTAGGTATCGGCCAGGTATTCTTCCATTTCGGGCAAATCGTAAGCGATCTCTTCGCGGCCATGCTTACGGGCAATGAAGTTGGGGATATAGGCCAGCGGCCCGGGACGATACAAGGCGTTCATGGCGATGAGGTCCGCAAACTTATCGGGCTTCAGGTCGCGCAGGTGCTTTTGCATGCCCGGACTTTCAAACTGGAACGTGGCGTTGGTATCGCCGCGCTGGTATAGCTCGTAGGTCTCCGGGTCTTCCAGTGGCACATCGTCGATCTCGATCTCGATGCCATGGTTACGTTTGATGAGGTCGAGCGCATCCTTGATAATAGAAAGGGTCTTCAACCCCAGAAAGTCCATTTTAATAACGCCTGCGTTCTCGATCACATTGCCCTCAAACTGTGTGATCAGCAGATTCACGTCTTTAACGGCGCTTACCGGGATCAGCTCCGAAAGGTCTTTGGGTGCGATGATGATGCCTGCGGCATGGATACCCGTATTGCGCACCGAGCCTTCCAGCTTTTCCGCATCGCGGATCACATTGCCCTGGATGCCCATATCCTGCAGCACATCCCGCAGTTGGCGTACGTTCACGAGGTCTTCTTCCATCAGGCCTTCTTTGTCTTTCAGGCTTTTTTCGTCGGAAGTAGAAGCATCGATAGGCGCTCTTAAGATACGCTTGAGCGAGATACCCGGCTTATCGGGGACCAATTTGGCCAGGGCATTGGCATCGGGCAAGGGCAGGTCCAGCACGCGCGCCACGTCCTTGATGCTGGACTTGGCGGCCATAGTACCGTAAGTAACGATATGCGCCACCTGCTTCTTGCCATATTTGTCCACCACATAGTCGATCACCTTCTGGCGGCCTACGTCGTCGAAGTCGGTATCGATATCGGGCATCGACTTACGGTCGGGGTTAAGGAACCTTTCGAACAGCAGGTTGTACTTGATGGGATCGATATTGGTAATGCCGATGCAATAGGCAACGGCCGATCCTGCGGCCGATCCGCGACCTGGCCCTATGAATACGCCCAGGTCGCGGCCGGCCTGGATGAAATCGGATACGATAAGGAAGTAACCGGCAAAACCCATGGTACGTATGGTGAACAGCTCAAAGTTCAGCCGCTCTTCAATATCCGGCGAGAGCTCCACATAACGTTTGCGGGCGCCTTCCCAGGTCAGGTGCTCGAGATAGGCGTCCTGGTTGTCGTTGAACTCGGGCGGCACCTTAAAGTGGGGCAGCAGGATCTCCCGCTCCAGCTTCAGAGGCTTGATCTTGTCCACGATCATCTGCGTGTTGTCGATCGACTGCGGCAGATCGTGGAACAGCCGGCTCATCTCGTCTGTGGTCTTAAAATAGAACTGGTCGTTGTAGAAGGCAAAGCGGGTGTTCTTCTTGTTCCCTTCTTCCTCGTCAAAATCTTTCGCTTTCTCTGTGCTCTGTTTTTCACCGGTGTTAATGCATAGCAGGATATCGTGGGCATTGGCGTCTTCCTGGTCCACATAATGTGAATCGTTGGACGCGATCACCGGTACATTGTATTTCTTGGCAAACTTCAGCAGCACCTCGTTTACCTTGATCTGCTCGGGGATCTCGTGGCGCTGCAGCTCAACATAATAATCTTCGCCGAAGAGATCGAGCCACCATTTGAATTCCTGCTCGGCTTCTTCTTCCGATTTACGCAGGATCGCCTGTGGCACCGAAGCGCCGATACAACAAGTAGTAGCGATCAGCCCTTCGTGATATTGCAGCACCAGCTCTTTGTCGATACGGGGATATTTGCCATACAAGCCTTCCATAAAGCCCAGCGAGCAGAGCTTGACCAGGTTGCGATAGCCGGTTTCATTCTTGGCCAGGAACAGTTGGTGGTAGCGTTTGTCCCTGCCTTCTTCACGGGTAAACTGTCGTTTATGGCGGTTTTCCACGAGGTATACTTCGCAACCCACAATGGGCTTTACCACGGGCTCTTTGATCTCCTTGCCTTCGGGCGTGGTGCCTACTACTTTCGTGTTCTTCCAGGCCTGTGCCACGAACTCGAAAGCGCCGAACATATTACCGTGATCGGTAATGGCCACGGCGGGCATATTGTCTTTCTCTGCTTTCTTGAACAAGCGGCCTATCGATGAGGCGCCGTCCAGCAGCGAAAACTGGGTATGGTTATGTAAATGGGAAAATTGCATGCTTTTGTAGGAGATTGCCCGGAAAAAATATGGCTCTTCCCGGCTGGTCATTCAAACTACAAAGTAACGAAAAAAGACGGGCCTGCCGGGGGGGATTTTTCCACAGGAAATGCCGGTACGGGATGTAACCTATCCTGCTGAAAGCTTTGCCAATAAGACCAGGCGGCCCTAAAGCCGCCTGGTCTTATTTCATTTTAATATATGCGCTTAACCCGTCGGAGCAGCGTTATGCATTGGATTTGATGATCCAGCTTGCGGGTACCTGTATCCCTTTATCACCACGGGTTTCGATGCCATTCGCTAATGAGCTCAAATAACCGATCAAATACGTAAGGTAATGGGGAGAGTTGTTAAGGTAATTTCCTTGGACAATGCGCGTAGTGGCATCTCCTTTTACCTGCGTATTGTAAAGACTAAGATCCATCATAGAGGCTCCATTATAAGCCAGGTAGACGGCAGACCGTCCGGATGAGACGTTCAGCTCGCAGCTTACAAAAGTAGCCTTATTCTGCCCCGTGGCTGACCATAGGAACCCGTCTTCTCCGTTCCCCTTGGTATCCGGGGTTTTATTGACCACGATATTATCGAAATGAATGCTGCTGTCCGACATCTGGAGCGCTCCTGTGGCAAAGTTTATGGTTGGCTTCGCCGCGCTCGTAACCAAAAGTTTGGCATTGTACAGGGAAAAATCGATGTCCAGGTCATAAGTGGCATTGTCGAGGATATAGATCGTTACCGCTGCAACGTTGACGGCCGGAGGGAAAGCGCTATCGCCGAAATTATACTGTGCTGCAGTCGCTCTCAGCAAGGCGGCTTCCAGCGTCTTTACCGGATACGTTTCCATAAAGCCATGATAGCTGTCGCTGCCTGTGCTGGACAGGTATACGGTGTGCTTGGGTACACGGTGAATCAGATTTCTATGGTTGGCATAGGCCGCAACAGTACCCGGTACGGATACCTCGGTATAATAACGGGAGATATGATTAAAGAAAGCGGGTGTACTGTCCTGCCGCACACCATTAAAATACATTTTAGTGTTCGCGCCTGCCCGCAATGTCGCGCCATTATTTGAGCCGACCACTTCATTAAACACGGCGTCGCAGGTATAGCTGACGATGGCTTCGCCACAGCCTTCCGCATAGAGACATTCGCAGGTATACTCGGAATTGCAGATGGCTGCGCCAATATCCCAGTGCTGTACAATAAGCGATTGCGAAACAGAGCCGTAGTTATACAGTCCTATATAACCAAATGTACTGTTGGCATAATCGGGAAGGTCCGTTCCCGTGAAGAAAATATTCAGACTGCCAAAGAAAGCCTGGGTCTCCGGCAGGGGAGCGGTTGTTCCGCCAATACGGTCGTAGTAGCCGTTGACGCTGACATTGTTATTTTCATATAATGCGAGCACACCGGCTTTATAGGTTTCGGAACGGGAGTTGATCTTCGTATCACCAGCGCATCCGCAGCACAGGTAACCGATATCTGTTCCTTGTACATAGCAATCACTGATGCGGGCATATAACGCCACAGCCATGCGTATCCCTCCGAACAAGCGCTTGCCGCTTTTTACGATAATGTTCAGCTTGCTTATTTCAACGCCATTGTTGGCGCTTACTTTTCCCTTGTCAAAAAGAGTCGCTGTTGTGATGGCATCAGGTGCGATGGGGTTTCCTGTATCATCAAAATTATCCGTATCGATCACCCAAGCCAGGTTTGTACTGAAGTCGGCAACCAGCGTAGATTGGGCGACTTTATTGCTACCGCTAAAAAAATAACCGCCACCTGTTTCTCCAAGCAAAGAACAGTAAGGCGGAACTTTCAGGGTATTCATAATCCTGTAGCCATTCTTAGTAGCGGGGAAAAATACACTGAAACCGGCAACTCTATATGTCGTAGCATCAACGGTCCCCTTATAACCTAGTACACCGGCAAAGCCAATAGCCGCCTGTATCGCAGCGGTATCGTCGGCGATACCGTCTCCTTTGGCGCCGAACCATTGCACATTAAGTGGTGTGGTGTATAGTCGTTTCCAGCGGCCGGTAGCAGAAGCCGTTGTCTCAAAAATGGTGCCGCTATCCTCGTCCTCTGTGGAAAGCGCGTCCCAGTAGAAGGTACCGCCGCCGCCATCGCCGGGGGTGTAGTAACCCAATACGGTTGCTGTGCAGCAACACCAAGGTGGTGTTGTCTTTAATTGACTGATGTTTGTAATTGTCATAATGATAGTGTTTATTTACGGTAAAGGTAGACGGCGCCACAGCCAGTACACGGCGGAGGGGATAATAGCAAAGCGGCTGTCTCAAAATGAGGCAGCCGCTTTGCTATATAGGGTATACCGGTCTTTACTTATTCATTGTCGCCAGAAATTCCTCATTGCTCTTGGTTCCCCTCATTTGCTGGGAGAGGAAGTTCATCGCCTCGTCGGTGTTCATGCCGCCGATGTGATTGCGCAGGATCCACATTTTATTGAGGGTCTCTTTATCCAGCAGCAGGTCGTCGCGGCGGGTGGAAGAAGAGGTAATGTCAATGGCAGGGAAGATACGCTTATTGGCCAGCTTACGGTCGAGCTGTAGCTCCATATTGCCGGTACCCTTAAATTCTTCAAAGATCACCTCGTCCATACGGGAGCCGGTGTCGATAAGGGCTGTGGCCAGGATGGTAAGCGAGCCGCCGTTCTCGATCTTACGGGCAGCGCCAAAGAATTGCTTGGGTTTCTGCATCGCATTGGCTTCCACACCACCGCTCAATACCTTGCCGCTGGCGGGCGCTACAGTATTGTGGGCGCGGGCAAGACGGGTGATGGAATCCAGCAGGATCACCACATCGTGTCCTACTTCCACCAGGCGCTTGGCCTTTTGCAGCGCGATCTGCGATACTTTTACGTGCTTATCGGCAGGCTCGTCGAAGGTAGAGGCAATCACCTCGGCGTTAACGCTGCGCTGCATATCGGTCACCTCTTCTGGACGTTCGTCGATCAGCACGATCATCAGGTAACATTCGGGGTGGTTGGCCGCGATGGCGTTGGCCACTTCTT
This sequence comes from Taibaiella koreensis, assembly GCF_003545715.1. GTDB lineage: Bacteria > Bacteroidota > Bacteroidia > Chitinophagales > Chitinophagaceae > Taibaiella > Taibaiella koreensis. The sequence goes on along the minus strand of NZ_QVNU01000002.1, from coordinate 569,632 downwards.
TCAGCAGCATGGTCTTACCCGTTTTGGGCTGGGCCACGATCAATCCGCGCTGACCCTTGCCTATAGGCGTAAACAGGTCCATAATGCGCGTGCTGTAATTGCTGGCTGTGGTATTGAGATTGAGCTTTTCGTTGGGGAAAAGCGGCGTCAGGTAGTCGAATGGAACACGGTCCCTGATCTCTTCGGGCAGGCGTCCGTTAATGGTCTCAACCTTCAGCAGGGCAAAATATTTTTCCCCTTCCTTGGGGGGGCGCACATTACCGGTAACGGTATCGCCGGTCTTGAGGCCGAATAATTTGATCTGCGAGGGAGAAACGTAAATGTCGTCGGGGGAGCTGAGGTAGTTATAGTCGCTGCTGCGGAGGAACCCATAGCCGTCGGGCATCATTTCCAGCACGCCTTCACCCGGTATAATGCCATCGAACTCTATATTGAAGTGGGATTCGTTCTGGGCCTTCTGATAGCGGTTCTGTTGCTGTTGCTGGCGGTTCTGTTGCTGTTCGCGGAGAAATTCGACAGGAGGCTCTTTTTTCTCTTCTCCTGCTACTTCAGGTTGCTTTGGCTGTTCCTCTGTAACGGTTGCCGGCTGCTCTTCATGGAGCTGAGGCTGCGGTATTTGCTCTGTCTCTTCCTGTTCATCAAAGTAGGTAGCGTCTTCAGATTGCTTCTTTTCTTCTTTTGGCATCGGTGTTGCCTGCATCGGGCCGCCTCTTTCCTGGCGATGGGTAACCGGCTTGCGTTCCCGTTTGGCCTTTATGGGCTTTTCTTCTTTGGGTAGTGCCTGTAGTGTTGCTTCTTCCGGGGCGGCGGGCGGTGGAGCAGTCTCCGCTACAGGTTTCGCTTCCGGATCTTTGGGTTTGCGTCCTCTTTTCTTTTTCGGTTCTTCGCCGGGAGCCTCTTCCGAAGCCTTCAAGGCTTGCTTGTCGAGGATACGATATACCAAATCCTGCTTTCCGATCTTCTTTGCATCAGCGACGCCCAGCGTTTCGGCAATATCCAGTAACTCAGGAACGAGCATGTCGTTCAATTGCAAAATGTCGTAAGCCATTCAAATTGGGGATTTACTAATCTTAGTGTAGGTTGGAATCTAGGGTTCCAAAATATGTGTGAATTGATTTAATAACAATAGAAATTTGAAATAAATCTGCAGCTTAGCCTATTCTTTTGTGGGGAAACAGTAAGCGGGAACTCTGTGCTACCAGCTAAAGGGTGGAGTATTAGTGGTTTTGCCCTGCAAGTTTACAACATGTTTTCCAATTCCGGAAAACTTTTTTGATTCCTTTCGTTAATTTCCGCTTAAAGTCACCCTATTATGGTAGTCGCTGTTAGCGGGGCCGGTATACCATCTGAACAGCAGGTTCCTTATTTTTGCATCCTTTCTCTTTACAAATGATGAACCTTATTTATTGCTACGATGCTTATTGCGGCTGGTGTTACGGCTTTAGCCCGGTAATCAAAGCGATCGAAGCGCAGTTTGGCGCCCGGTTGCCCGTAACCGTGCTGAGCGGCGGTATGATACTGCCCGAAACCCCGCAGCCGATAAGCCTTACTGCTCCCTATATTCAAGAGGCTTATAAGACGGTTGAGGAGTATACCGGGATCCGGTTTGGCGAAGATTATCTCTGGCATATCTTCAACCCCGAGCGAAGCGACTGGTTCCCCAACTCCGAAAAGCCGGCCATTGCCTTGAGCATTATCAAGGAATACCAGCCTGCCAGGGCCGTTTCCTTCGCATCGGATATCCAGTACGCCCTTCATTTCGAAGGCCGCGATCTTACCGACGATGAAGCGTACCGCCACCTGCTGCCGCAATACGATATCGAGGCCGAAACCTTTTACCGCGACCTGCACAGCGAGACTTTCCGGGAACGCGCGTACTATGATTTTGCGCTGGTGAAGCAATTACAGGTCAGCAGCTTTCCACAACTGCTGCTCCAGGTTTCCGACACCAAATTTTACCTGGTCGCCAAGGGCTATACGGATCTCGAAACGGTTTCCGGACGGCTCAATAATATATTAAGCGAGCTGAAGGCAGCCAATTAGATGCATGACTAACCGATCTTTTCCCATGAACAAACTTCTGCCTGTAATCATGATCAGTCTGCTCTTCGCTGCCTGCGGGTCAAAGCCTGCGCACCGGAAAGCAAAGGGCGCTGTGAAAAGCGTGCTCATTCTAGGCAACAGCATTACGAAGCATGGCCCTGCGCCGGACATCGGCTGGCAGGGCAACTGGGGCATGGCCGCTTCAACGGCCGACAGCGACTTCGTGCACCAGCTTGCCTCGGAGATCCATAAGCATGACGGCTCGGTAATTGTGAAAGGCGCTAACCTCGTGGGGCTGGAGTGGCAATTGGGCGACTATAACTTCGGCAAGCTCGACTCCTTTAAAGCACCGGATATGCTCATCATGCGGTTTGGCGAGAATGTGAATGATACGACAGTGGCCGACGGCGGCTTCATTGGCAATTACGATCGCGCCATACAGCATATTGATCCCGAAGACCAGGCCATAAAAGTAGTGGTCGGCAGCTTCTGGGCCCGTCCCAATACCAACAAGCTGCTGAAGGAATATGCCGATAAGAAAGGATATCTTTTTGTGCGCAACGACGACCTGCTCGACGATGCATCCAATACCGCCCGCGGATTGTTTCCCGATAAAGGTGTGGGCGAACACCCTTCCGATAGAGGTATGCGAATGATCAAGGAGCGGATATGGGAGAAGATTGCGCCGTTCTTTTAGGTAAGTCCTAGCGCTCTTTGCCCCATTTGGTAAGCTGCTTGATCGATACACTCATATCTTTAGGCAATGGCGCAACGATAGTCTGCTTTTCGCCCTGCATACCGGTGAAGATGAGCTCGGAGGCATGCAGCGCCAGCCGGCTGATGAGAGGCCGCTCTTCCTCGGCGTTTTCGGCCAGCCTGAATTTCTTTTTTACCGAAGACAGTAATAAGGGCGCACCGTCGCCGTAAAAGGGATCGCCCACAATGGGTGTGCCCAGGTGCTGCATGTGCACCCGTATCTGGTGCGTACGGCCGGTATGGATGCGGAGCTTCAGCAAAGAATAGCCGTTCCAGCTTTCCTGCAATTCGTAATCCGTATGTGCAAAACGTCCTTTTTTCTGTATGCTCATCCGTCCCTTGTGCGTTGGATGCTCGGCTATGGGGGCAAGAATGCTGCCCGAAGGCTTCATGGGTCTGCCGTTGACAATAGCTAAATAGTATTTTTTTACCTCACGCCCTTCGAATAGCTGCGACATATAGCGATGGCTATCCTCTGTCTTGGCAAATACAATAAGGCCGCTGGTATCTTTATCCAGGCGGTGTACGACAAACAGCTGCTCATATTTTTGGGCCACTTCGTGGTACAGGCAGGGAATGCTCTGGTTGTAGCGGTCGGGAATACTCAATAGCCCGCTGGGCTTGTTCAGGGCAACGATATTATCGTCTTCGTATACAATTTCAAACTTCATTGATCGGTCAGGTATTTTTGCAGGCATTGGTCCTCCATTTCAGTCATCAATGCCTTGTCTTCTTTCTTTTTATCCTTAAAGCCGCATAGGTGCAGGGCGCCATGAAAAATGACCCGGTGCAGCTCAGCAAGATAGGTATGGCCAAATTTCGCGGCGTTTTCCCGCACACGGTCTATGCTGATGTAGATCTCACCGTCCAGAACCGATTTCCGCTCCGACAAGTCGAACGTAATGATGTCGGTGAGGGTATCGTGATTGAGAAAGTGGCGGTTTTTCTCCAGCAGGGACGCGTCGCTGCAAAAGATATAGTTGAGATTGATCTGCTTTACGGCCAGGTGCGCCTTTACCAGGCTGCTGATAAAAGCCGATAAACGCCGTTTGTCTTTTAGTTCGGAGCGCACCTCCTGCTCGTAATAGTGGATCGCCATAGCTATTAGTATTTGCCTTGTATCATTCGTGCGCCGCGGTAAATGCGGAATGCGCCATATGCAAACATGAGTCCCAGCAATATATAGGCCAGTATGGCATTGTTGCCAATGAAGCTGATGGTATCCTCTCTTTTATAAATTGCAAAAAAGAGCGCAAGGCAGCAATACAGCAGTCCCATAAACAGGCCGGTATAGCCCCTGGTCTTATGAAAAGTCGGTCGGTCGTTTCTTCCGGGTTCAGGACGCATAATGTACGTTTGTATTTAGGGAAATGATGAATAAGCTGCAAAATTGCATAAAAATTTGCGCAGCACCTTCTTTCCCGGTTGGGGATACAAAAAATCCCGCTATAAAACAGCGGGATCTTTGTTATCAGTTTGTCTGCAATTAACCGATGGCTGCGCGGCGGAAAGTAGTTACCGTGAGTCCGGCTTCCACGCCTTTCAGGTAGTCGGCAACAGAGATAGCGTTGTCTTTTACGAAAGGCTGGGCCAGCAGCGTGTTGTCTTTAAAGAATTTGTTCAGCTTACCGGCAGCGATTTTCTCGGCCATATCGGCAGGCTTGCCTTCGGCAACGATCTGCTCGATAGCGATCGCTTTTTCACGCTCGATCACTTCAGGCGCTACGCTATCGGCGTCAACACCCAGGGGATTCATAGCGGCGATCTGCATCGCTACGTCGCGACCGGCAGCGATCACTTTTTCGCTTTCGGGCTTGTTAAGGCCTACCAGCACACCAATGCGGTAGTTACCGTGGATATAAGGTACAACTGCGTCGGCGTTTACCTGCTCGTAACGTACGATGTCGATCTTTTCACCGATCTTGGCTACCATTTCCAGCAGTTTATCGTTGATGGTAGCGCCACCCAGAGACAATGCTTTCAGGGCATCGATATCGTTAGGCATATTGTGCAGGGCGGCTTCGGCGATATCGTTTGCGAAATCAACAAACTCCTGGTTTTTGGATACGAAGTCGGTTTCGGCAGAAAGCTGAACGATGATACCATAGTTACCATCGGGATTAGCCTTGGCAATAGCCACACCTTCCTTGGCATCACGGTCGCTGCGGTTAGCAGCTACTTTCTGGCCTTTAAGACGCAGGTAGTCGATCGCTTTTTCAAAATCGCCGTCGCTTTCAGCCAAAGCTTTACGACAGTCCATCATACCGGCGCCGGTAATTTGGCGCAGTTTGTTTACATCTGCAGCAGATATAGTAACGCTCATCTTTATAAAATTTATGGAGTTATTTACTGAATTTTGGTTCCCGGAGGACGCAAAAATGAGCGCAAAGGTAAGCAATTGATAAGAAATTGCCTAATGTTTGCTTTCGGACCGTTTTAGGAAAATATTATTTTTCGGTAGGTATACTATCATCTTTCGCGATACGCTCCCAGGCCTTCCGGGTAAGAATCAGCAGTTTATCGGTTTTGCAATCCCATATACTGACATAATCCGCGGAAATGACATAGTGCTGTCCCCAGCGTTCGGCTTTCTGGTATTCTAAAATGGTGCAGATATCGGTTGGCGTGATAAACTTGCTGGTTTCCCCGGTGTGGCTATGCATACTTATCGTCGCCGAATCGCCTTCTTTGCTTTGGATCGGGATAAGATTACGGTGTATTTTTTTCGTGGCAACGAGCTCGTTGTCCCTTCCGAAAGTAAGCAGATAGTCGTTACCCAATAATACAATATTGCCTTCGGTAGGTCCTGTAATAATGTACACTTTTTTCTGTCCTTTATAGATCAAGGGAATGATATTGGGATTGCTTCCTTTGTAGAATTCAAAGATTGTATCTCTGGTCATTTCTTCCCGCGCCTTTTTACCCATTGCATATAAATCCAGTTCCAGACTGTTGAATGGACGCTCATCCGTAGATACCGTAGCGGACGCCACATCCTGGGTAGCGTCAAAGGAGATGGTCAGCAGCACACGGCTTGGTTCTTCTTTATTGTAAAAGACACAGACTGAGCCCCCTTCTTTCAAGTAAGAGAAGTATCCGCCTATGCGTTGGCGTAATGAGTTGTACCGGCTCATCAGGATGTCCGTCCCCTTCCAGGAAGCTATGTCTGTTCTATAGAGTGTATTCCCTTCTGCGAAAATCTCGGAAGCTATAGCTTGAAGATCGCTTTGCGCCTGCAAGGACAAGGTGCAAAGGCAATAAAGTATCGTCGCTAAAACTTTATTCATGTTATTATGGATTTTATCAACGTAACCTGTCCTTTTCCGCAATCGCTTTGATCATCCGGTTACGTTTTTCCAGCAGGCGCATCATATAGCCTTTCAGGTAAAGCCAGTCGAACAGCTGCCCCAGGGGGCCTGCCGGTAAGGTATAATCAAAAATGTCGGTCATAATGGTGCCATCTCCTTCTTCCCGGAAATGGTGCTCGTGCCGCATGCTGCGGAAAGCGCCCTTTACCATAACATCTTCAAAAAAATGGGGCCGGTCAAAGCGGGAGATCCGCGTTTCCAGTTGCTGCCGTATACCCAGGTGCACGGCCTCCCAGGTTACGGTATCGCCGGCCTCAAACAGGCCGCGGCTGCGCCCGGCCACCACACGCTCGTGGGTATGCCTGGTCGACAGCAAATGTACCTCCGTATCGCGCGAAAGGTCGAAACATTGTTCCGGCGTGGCATGAATAAGGGTATACATGAGGATACAGGCCATAGCCTGCACAAAATAAAAAACCCTTTCCTAAAATAAAAGGAAAGGGTTGCATAAAAACGATATTCACTATTGCAGGCGCTGGAATTCGAAGCTCGGATTTCCCTTTTTACCATCGCCATCATAAAAGCCTGTAAAATGCAGCTTCCACAGCGCCTCATGCTGATCTTTGACTATGTACATCTGCTTGGTTCGCACGGTATAGCGGCCGGTATTGATATCGACATCCTTCCAATTGTAGCCGATCTTATCCCGATCCGGAGCCAGGGTGAACGATTGCGCGTTTTCGAGGCTGAAATTATAGAAATCATAGGTTTTGGTCGTGTCGCCGCCGCTTTGCGTCTGGTAAGGATTGGTGAGCACGCCATTCACGATGTAGGGAAAATCGCTGCCATCGGGATTGAACTTATAGTAAATATGGCGGTAGCGGGTGAACAGTACATCCCAGGTCGCCTTGGGTGGCTCGGGCTTTACTATGCCTGTGGCAAAGGAAAAGAAAATGTAATTGTAATCGGTGTTCTTGTCCAGGGTATATTCGACGCCCTGCGCATTGGTGAGGAGGCCGGCCTTAATTTTGTATTGTGTAGCAGAAATGTCCAGAACCTGGAGCTTATAGTAATTTTTCTGGCCATCGTCGACGATCAGTACCTCATTCAGGTGATTGCTGCTGCTGAAGATCCCCAGCCCGCTTTTGCCGCTAAGGCCCGAGGGGTTGTCGTACTTCCAGCCCTGTGCCGGTACTGTACCCAATGCCGTTACCGAAGCGTAGTTGCTGTTTCCGGTAGGATAGATCAGCACCTGCTTGCCGCCGTTCATCCACAACTCAGCATTATCGGCCCCGGTGGTGAAGCTGATATCCCAGCTTTTGAAATCGGAAGTGGAGACCACACCAGTCTCAAAGTTGAAATACACCTGGGTCTCATAATCTTCGCCAATGCGCACCTGCTTTTGCTCAATAGGAAATTTGCCGCCATCGGGGGCTTTGGGTATAGCATAGGGTTTTTCGTCCTTCATACAGGACGAAAACGTAAATGCAGCAAGCGCGGCGATAAGCGTCAGGGATAGTATTCGCTTCATAGTTTGCAAAATTCGGACAGGGCATGCAGACAATTGTCATGAAATTGTAAGGAAAACCCGGCATGCGACGTGTTCCTACCCACCTTTTAAATCGGAAAGACCGTCTGATATTTAATAAAAGACTGTGGATAAAAAACAGTAACTTTAGCAAGAGATTGTCAAAAACCGAGTCAGAACCAACCAGGAAAAACGGATGGGAAAATCTTTACTTTTTTCTTTCTTACTGATTGTTGCCGGGGGTACAGCGCCGCTGTTTGCCCAGGGCCTGCATTTTTCCCAGTTTTACAATGCGCCGCTGCTCATCAGTCCGGCCAATACGGCGCTTATGCCGGAGAATGATTTCAGGGTAGGGGCCAATTATCGCAACCAGTGGGGCAATGTACCTGCGCCGTTCCGTACGATCTCAGCATTTGGTGATGCTCAGTTGTTCCGCAATGCCAGCAGTACGAGCTGGCTTGGGGTTGGTGGCGCTTTTTTCAGCGATGTAGCCGGTAATGGCAATCTGGCATTGACCAAGTTCCAGGTATCGGCGGCCTATCATATCCAGTTGGGCGATTACAACATGATCTCGGTGGGTTTGGGTGCGGCTTATGTGCAGCGAAGCGTGGATTTTGGAAAGCTTACCTTTGATACCCAGTGGGATGGATTTACCTTTAATCCCCGGTCGGCTAATGGAGAGACCAATTCTTTTCAGAAAACATCATATGCCGATATTTGCGCCGGCGTCAACTATGCCTTTTTCCCCAATGAAAATGTCTATATAAAGTTGGGCGCCGGATTGTTACATATTAACAATCCGCAGGAGAGCTTTTACAAAATGGACAATAAGCTGGGTATGCGTCCCACCGGCAACCTCGATATGCTGTTCCGGGTGAGCGAGTCCGTGATCGCCGATATTTCTGGATATTATACCTACCAGCGTGGCGCCTCCGAATCTGTATTCGGTGCGCAGTTCAGCTACAATGTCACACCTAAGGAAAACCGCCCCAGCATTTTTATCGTGGGCCTTTATCACCGCCTCAACGACGCGATCATACCGCTGGTAGGCTTTGAATGGAACAAGATCAGGATGACCGCCTCTGTAGATATCACCACTTCGGGTATGAGCTCGGCTACCGGAGGCTATGGCGCCTTCGAAATTTCGCTGGTTTACCAGGGCCTGTACAACGCCGGTTCGCGCAACCGGAATGCCTACAACTGTCCCCGTTTTTAACAAAACATTCAATGCCATATTTCCTCTCGTTTGTTGTAGGTATTTAAATTTGAGCACTTTAATAAAAATTTATGGAAGCTGAAAAAGCAAAAATTTTACTGGTAGAGGATGATACCAATCTGGGCCAGGTGTTAAAAAACTACCTGGAGCTGCACGATTACATCGTTGAGCTGTGTCGTGATGGTATCCTTGGCCTGGCGGCTTTCCGCAGAGAAAAATTCGATCTTTGTCTACTGGATGTCATGATGCCCAATATGGACGGCTTTACGCTGGCCGAAGAGATCAGGAATGCAGATCCCGATGTTCCGTTGTTCTTCCTGTCGGCCCGCAGTATGAAGGAAGATGTGATCAATGGTTATAAATTGGGCGCCGACGATTATATTTCCAAGCCTTTCGACAGTGAAGTGCTGTTGCTGAAAATAAAGGCTATACTGAAGCGGAACCAGGAGATCCAGGAAAAGAACCCCTCACAGATCGAGTTCGAATTTGGCAAATTCAAGTTCAACAGCAAATTGCGCATCCTTTCCATCGACGATAAGCAATATACCTTATCTCCCAAAGAAAATGCCCTGCTGCAAATGCTCTGCGAGTTCAAAAACGATCTGTTGCCGCGCGACCAGGCCCTGAAACGCATCTGGGGTAGCGACACCTATTTCAACGGACGCAGCATGGACGTATATATCGCCAAGCTTCGTAAGTACCTGAGCGACGACGAAACCGTGAGCATTGTGAACATACACGGCAATGGCTTCCGCCTCCTGGTGCAGGGAGAATCCTGATCCCATACCTCATTTTATAGCAACAGCCGGCATGTCGCAACATGCCGGCTGTTTACGTTGTGACCGGTAGCGCCCCGTAGGGGCGCCATGTTTGTAGTCACATAAGTGGAAAGCCATCAGCGCCCCATAGGGGTGCAATGTTTGTAGTGTAAAAGGAAAGCCATCAGCGCCCCATAGGGGTGCAATGTTTGTAGTGTAAAAGGAAAGCCATCAGCGCCCCATAGGGGTGCAATGTTTGTAGTGTAAGAGGAAAGCCATCAGCGCCCCGTAGGGGTGCAATGTTTGTAGTGTAAAAAGAAAGCCATCAGCGTCCTGTAGGGGCGCCATGTCTGTAAAGCATACCAATTATGTAGCATAGCGGCTATATGTGGGCGTATCTATATGGCTTCGCTGACCACAAATCCGCATGCCCATGAGTCAAATTACGTCTTTTTACGTATTGGCCTGCCTCCGCATTCATTGTACTTTGCAGTAGCAAATCAGCACTTAAACCTTTAAAAGAAACGCCATGAGCGAAGAACTGCAACAACAAGCCGCGGGAGAACAAGCACCGGTACAGGAACGCCAAGCGATCAAGAACCCCCTCGAGTTCCTCAAAACCGGTGTGGACAAGCTCGCCCGGTTTGGCGGCTTCGACCTGATAGAGTCCTCTATAGACGGGGCACAGAACCTAAACCCCGACCGTAAGGCCCGCCGTAATATCTTCCTCACCGAGTCGCAGAAGAAAGGAGAAAGGGAAGCCCTGCAGAAGGCACTTTCCGTATGGGCCCAGGTGCTGGAATCGGGCAAGGAGATCTCAGAAATGGTGGATCTGAGTGAGCAAAGAGCCGAGCAGAGCCAGAAAGTGCTGGAAAAGAACCTGTCCCGCGCTGTCGAAGAATCGCGCGACCTGGAACGCTCTTATCGTAATGTGGCGCTGTTCTTTAAAAACACCGAAGGCGACAAGCTAAAGAATGTATCCTTTATCAATTGTGAAGCCGATCAGCTGAAAGATCTGGACAATACCCGCTTTATCGATCATATAGGCGAAGAGCTGAAAAAGAATTACGACCGGCTTGACCTGCGCAACAACTACAGCATTATGATCGTGCCGGGTTACCTGGGCAGCAATAAGGTAGTGGAAAAATGGGCCAAAATGGCGCACGAAAATAAAGTAATGCTGGTAACCGACTTTGAGCACCTCGATGCTCCCGACGATGTGATGGAAATGTTTGAGCTGGCCAATCTTACCGGTGGCGACAAGTATCGCTCCAACGTGATGATGAGCTGCAACTGGCTGGTAGGCCGCGGCAAATTTGACGAGCTGGGCGAGGAGGAAGACCTGTATGTGCCGCCCTCCGGCGCGCTGGCAGGTAAGATCTACCGCACCCTCATGAGCCAGGTAACAGCCGGTAAAAAATTTGGTAGCATGAATGAAGTCGACGGCGTGAAATTTGACCTGAAGAAAAGCGAGATCGCCAACCTGGAAAAAATGGGTCTGGTACCTATGGTCAAAGAGTACGGCAAAGTAATGGCCTTCTCGGCCAAGACCCTGTTCAATGGCGACAACCTGGGTTTGCAAACCTATTCTGTTGTGCGTGTATTCGATTACGTGACCAAGGTATTAATGGATTTTCTTAACCGCCGCGCTTTTGAGAACTTCAATGCCAACACGCGCAAAGACCTGATGAGCCAGATCGTGAAGTTTCTCGATAGCATTACGGGACCCGATAAGCTGATCGAAGACTTCACCATACGTCGTTTTGAGCAGGATCCTCATCAAAAGGACCGCATTCATCTTGATATTCATATGAAACCTTATTTCCCGGCCAAGAACTTTATGATCAAGATGGATGGGCAAAAAGGCGACGATGGCAATGCATGGGATACCAGCTACGACCAGCAATAAAAAAAACGACCATGAAAGCGAAGCCGTTCTCCAGGAGCGGCTTCTTTTTTTATGTGGCAGATGACGCCAGGCCCATATTTTCCAGTCGCCGTTTCAATAATATATAGCTTGCTTTGTCAAAAAAGTAAAAGGCCGTTCTAAGAACGGCCTTTATGTTGAATACAAAAACAACCAAAACAAAAACACTCGGATTAACTATAAAACAACGTCACTATGATCACTAACAATTAGCCTTGATTGAACCGGACAGTAGTTTGCATTTTGATGTTCAGACCGAACAACCGCAGGTTTCCTTTTACAATGGTGTACACACCGTAAACTGAAGGGACCTTGGTCGCCGTCAGTGCGAGCTTGGGCAAATGGAACAGTTTCATGGGATCCTTTTTTGATTTCTATTCAAAGATATCATCCCCCAATGCAAAATTCCCGTACCACTTTATAAGTGGTATTGTTTTCTTGACTAGTGGTTTTTAACCCCGCCATTTGGGGGATTTTACCCGGAAAGTCAGGCTGTTTTGCGCAAGAAACCACAAATGTGGTCGTTTTGAGATCGTTCTTAAGGGAAAAAATAAGATGGATATTCCTCAGGAGATCAGAATTGCTTTCAACGGCGCTTCGGGAACCCAGGTACGACCGACCCCATTTTCATACTGCGTTTCGATCCAGGTTTCTTTTTCAAAAAAACAAACCCGCCGTTGAAACTTTTCTATTGAAGCAAAGAAGTGATCGATCAATTGAAGCAATGCTTCCTGTTCATGAGCCTCGGTTACATGGTAAATGGCGATCTCCAGCGGGCTGCTGATGTTTCCCTGTCTGAGAAAAAGCGCTGGTTCACCAGGGCGGATGTACTCCGAGGTGGCAAAAGTAAAGTGCCCGGTCAGATATGTTTCAAGCCGGCCCAGGGTATCTGTGTCACGATGATCGAGTGTTTGCTCATAGGGGATAAAAGGTAGCGGCTGTCCGAGCCGGCGGGCATTACGGATCCGGAGCTCATCGAAGCAATGTCCGCAAAAATAATGTTCACCGATCGCTTTGCAGTACGTCTCGTATAGTCCACTGAGGTCCTCGAGCTTTTGTTCCATACCGGGATCGTCGTGTTCCAGGCATTCCCCGACAAGGTCGTAAAAATTATGCTCCGGGAAATGCTGTTTTTCGTAGGCAGTATAGCAAGCAACGCACAGACGTAAAGTGCCCTTAAAATGCACTTCAAGGGCTTCGGGCACCGCTTCCTCTTTATAGCTGTTATAGAGATGCTGACATACATGCAGATAGCGGATCACAGTACCATGCGCTTTACAGACCAATGCAGCAGACATAGGCGGAATTATTGGCTTTAATGCCCGTTGCAAGTTAAGGAAACCTGGAAATGCCGGCTTATCTGCAGGTTACTGCTTTACACGACTCTTTTCGCTTTCGGCGCCGCTCTCTTTGGGCTGGTGTTGGCCTGCAATCGCTTTGCCAAAGCGGTAGCTGAATGACAGGGTGCATTGACGTGAATCGTAGCGATTGTAATAAGTAGCATCTGTTGCCGCAAGGTTGTTGATCGTTCCCTTATTGACGGCAGTGTGAAATATATCATTGATGTTGGCTTTCAGCACGATTTTATCTCCGAAGCTTTTTTGCAGTCCGCCATATAGCTGCCCATTGGCCCCGGTAACGAACTGGGCATTGGTAACGGCAGTAATATAACGGCCACCCAGGTAAGCCACCCAATCCTTACCCAGGCGAGCGCGCACATTGGACTGCAGGAACCAGTAAGTGCCCCTGGTATCCAGCTTGCCTGTGTAGAAGTCGCTGCGGGAGTGGATTTGGGCGATCTCGGTATAACCATGATACTCCAGCCATGGAAAGAGTTCTTGCGTTGCATCCACGGATAGCGTGACCACTGTATTGCGCCCGATATTCCCGGGCCGGCTGTAGTAAATGCCGTCGTTGATCTCGATGGTCTCATTTACATCGTCTCGGGTATCGCTATAGCTCAACGTCGATACAATCCGGTTACGGAAGGTATAGGCAAGCTCGATGCTATTGGTAAAAGAGGGCTTTAGAAAAGGGTTGCCCACGTAGTAAGTGAACTTGTCGAGTGGCGATATAAAGGGATTCAGGTCCTGGTAATAGGGCCTGTTGATGCGGCGGCCATAGTTAAGGCTAAGCAGATGATTTCCGGCGCTGTCGCATTTATAAGCGGCATAAAAGGTGGGAAAAAGATTGGTATAAGTTCTGCTGAATGCGGAGTCGGGCTTGACGATATTGCCCAACTGGTGTCCGTCCGATTGTGTATGTTCGAGTCTCAGTCCTGCCTGCAACGACAATCGTTTGAATTCTTTGGCCAGGTTAAGGTAAGCGGCAGCAATGCCTTCCTTATAGATAAAGTGATTGCTCTTGTCATAATCAGGCGCCTCAATGCCATCGTTGCTGTAACGGTAATCGGCCAGGTTGTCTGTACGGGTATAGCTTCCCTTTGCTCCCGTCGAAAGCACATAGCTGTGTGGCAAAGGTTGCGTATAATCGGTCTTAACGGAAGCAATGCCAATATCGGCAGGCAGGCTGCCGAGCAGCAATTCCCGGCTACGAGGATTACCATCGGAGGAGAGGATATGGTTGTCGAAGCTCTGCTCGCTACGGTCGCTGTAAGTGATGTAATCGAGATCGGTCGTAAGCTGACGGCCTTCCTGCCGGAACTTGTGCCGGTAATTCAGGTTGATCCCCCCATTGCGGAAGGCGCCGTCTTCCTTGTTGAGCGCTTTGATGAGGGAATCGGGCTGGCGATAAGCATTGAGCAAGTCACTGTTATTTTCGTTGCTTTGCCGGCTATCCACAATCGAGCCGGTGAACAATATACCCAGCGTATTCTGCTTATCCAGGTCGAGATCGGCCCCGATCCTGGCATTGCCCGAATAGTTGCGGCTGCGGATATAGGTATTCTGCACAAAATAAGAACGGGTGCTTTCGTCACTATTCTTATAGCGCCGGTAGATATCAAGATCGTTGTATCCTTGCTTTATGCCGTAGCTCAGGTTGGCAAAAAGGTTCAGCTTACCCTCACGGTAATTAAGGACAAGGCTGTTGTTCGTTTGGGCAAAACGGCTTTGGGTATAGGCCAGATTAAGGTTGCCGTTAAAGCCCCGGCTCTTGTTTTTCTTTGTTTTGATGTTAAGCACGCCGGCGCTGCCGGCTGCATCGTACCGGGCGGGTGGATTGGTCATGATCTCGATCTGGTCCAGGGCCGAAGCGGGGAGCGACTGCAGGTATTGCTGCAGCGCTTGTCCCGATAAGTAAGTAGGCCGGTCGTCGATATAAACGATCACACCTTCTTTTCCCCTGAGGCTGATGCCGCCGTTCTGATCGACACGGATACCCGGCGATTTTTCCAGTACATCGAGCGCAGTGCTGCCAGCGCTACCGGGAAGTGCATCCACATTGACTACCGTACGGTCTGTTTTTCGTTCTATAAAGGCTTTATTGCCCGTGATGCTTACTTCCTGCAGCTGCTGTGCCGAAGGCTCCAGCACAACAGGAGGAAGGCTGAGCGGGCCCAGGCTGTCTATCGACAGTTTATTGCTCCGGTAAGGTTGCAGACCGGTCATGGATATCCATAAAAGATAAAGACCGTTTGTCGGCCTCTCGAAGCTATACCGGCCCTGCTCATCGGCGAGGATCATTTGCACCACCGAAGAATCGCTTGCCTTGAGCAAGGCTACGGAAGCGGCGTCCGCCGGTTTTTGTCCGCCGGTGAGCACTTGCCCGCTCAGCTGTGGTAAGGGCTGGGCAAAGGCCGGTTGTATGCTCGCAGCTACTAAAGCCGCGGGCAGCAGACTATATATCATTAAACGCATGTAGATAAGCAATAAGCATAAGCAGGACCACTCCCGCTTATAGAGAACAATAAGGGAACTATGAAATGATTGATCCGGAGCCTGCTGTTTTAGTCTTTGCTGTACTGATACTGTACCGTCCAGGAGCCGCCGGCCGACTTTCCGTTGGCTTTAACGTAAGCGTCGCGATACTTCTGGAATACAGGCTGGGATTGTTTTACACCATTGACCACAAATTTGCTATCGGATAGCTTGAACGACGTCTTCCGGTCATTCTTGCTAATGATGCCGTCCCGGACCAGCCCGTTCAGAATTACACTCGATGTCGATTCGCTTTTGCGGCGGTCCTCATCGGCCTTCCTGCGATTTTCATCGGCCTGGCGATAGGCCTCGTTGGCTTGCTGGCGGGCGGCATCTTCCGCCTGGCGGCGGGATGCTTCGGCGTGACGGCGGGCTTCGTCTGCAGTACGCCGGGCCACCTCTTCAGCTTTATTACGGGCTATATCGGCGCGGCTACGGGCTTCGTCTGCCTGGCGGCGTGCTTCATCGGCCCGGGCTCTGGCCTGGTCAGCCTGGCGGCTTGCTTCCCGCGCTTTTTGTTGTGCAAGCTCCGCTTTCCTGCGCTCTTCATCCTGCTGCTGGTCCTGGACCGTGCTAGCATTGTACACCTTTGCATTTGCGGCAACCGCCGGCTCGGAAGCGCTATTTTCAGGAGCAGCAAGCGCGGGCGCTGCCGGTTCGGGGCTGGCGGCAATCGCAACATTGAGGGGAATGGACACTTGTACCGGGACTGCAACATTCAGTGTCCTACCCGTAGCCTGTGATGGCGCTCCGGTCGTTACGGCATTCCGGACCGGTAGGCTGTTGCCGGCATGACTGGTCGTGCTAGTTACAGATTCGGACTGCGTTCTCCTGGTTATGGTCGCTGCGGGGGGCGTCTTTGCCGGCGGTGCGGCAGTATCTTTTTTGTGATGGGTGGAAAAGGCCACCATCAATAAACCGCTTCCAAGCAGGCAAATGGTAAGTAATGATTTCTCCACCAGGTTCAGAGAAGGATTTTTGTGACTGACAATACGCTTTACCCGGTGCAGCAGGTTGTTTTTGCCGCCATTCAGAGCAACGGCGCAGGCGGGCATTTGCAGCACATATTCCTGGCAGGAAACAAGGGCATTGATATAATGTTTTTTGCTGCCTACCTGTGTTAAAGTAATATCGTCGCAGCAATGCTCTCTCTCTGTACGCATCAATGAGGAAAGCCACCATACGGCCGGGTTGAAAAAGAAAAGGGTTTCGGTAAAGCATTGGAGCAGGTTGACCAGGTAATCCCTGCGGCGTATATGGGCCAGCTCGTGCAGCAATATGGCTTCGATCTCGGCCAGGGGCAGGGCTGTGAGCAGTCCTACCGGCAAAAGGATCAGCGGTTTGAGATGCCCCATAACCATAGGCACCTTTATGGCCGCCGACTCGGCAAGGCGTACAACCTGCCGTACGCCCGCACGGGCGGCCAGGTCATGTACCACACTAGCCCATACCGGCTCCGCGCGGAAGTCGGCGCTATAACGCAGGCGACGCAAGCTACGTATGCCGGCAACAAGACTAAGGCTGCGGAGACCGACTACCGCCAACCAAAGCAGGACGATATTTCCGGCATTCCGGTTGCAAAAACCAATGAGGTTCTGTACCCAACTCGTTTCTCCGGAAACGGTAACCGGCATGGCAGCCAGGTTAACCCTCCCGTAAGTAAATGCGACGGCAGTTCCATTTCCCGCCTCCTCCGGCGGCCAGGATCCTATAAACGTAAGCACAGACCCGGCAACAAACAGCAGCAAAGCCGCTGTGAGCAGGTTGTAGCGACGGACGGCCGGCGCGCGCCGGGTACTCAGGATAATGAAGCCGGTAACGGCGGCCAGCAACAGGCCCTGCCATAGTGAATGGGCCAGGGTAAGGTAAAGCGCCTGAACGAGTGGGTTGGGGAAAATAGGACTATTCATAGTCGCCTGTTATTATAGGTTAGGTTAATCTTCAAGTTGTTTCAGCAGGTCCTTGATCTCCTGTAGCTCCTTTTTGGTCGTTTTCTTATGTCCCAGCAGCTGCATCACCAATTTGCTGGCAGAACCTCGGTATACCGTATCCACAAATTTTTCCAGCAAGTGGGCCTTGGTCTCCTGCTCTTCCTCGGCCAGGCTGTAGGTATGCTTCATATGGCGTTCGTCGCGTTTCAGAATACCCTTGTCCACCATGATCTGCATCAGCTTAAGGGTAGTGGTATAATTGACTTCCCGTTGCTCGTTAAGCTTGTCGTTGACAAAACGGACAGTTGAGGTACCGCATTCCCAGATCACCTTCAGGATCTCCAGCTCGGACTTGGTCGGTTCTGTGCGTTTATCGTTGCTCCCTGTATTCATAATCCGAAGGTAGGAAATTTTTCGTACGAAAAAAATATTAGGACATTTTTTTTAAAAAAAGCCCCACCTGGCACATGAAGAGCGATATCTACTTTTTCGGGGCAATAAAAAAGCACAGTCGTATAAACAACTGCGCTTTTTGCTGTATCCCTCGTACCGGATGAAGCTGTATTACAGGCCGCCCAGGGCAGCCTGTATATCGTCGATCGAATGCGTTGCGGGCGTAACCGAAACATTCAATCCCTGGGTAACCGTTACATTTTTTTGAACATCCATGAAATAGCTGCCGTTCCTGGCGCCCAGGGTCACAATGTGTATGGTGGCGCCTACGGGTAGCATATAGTTGTCATGACTCAGGCTGAAAACATGGTTGGCGGGATCATAAATATCCATTGAACTTACCGAATTGATAGCAGGGAACACGATGTATACCTGGGTATTGAAAGCATCATAGCTATTGTCGGGCAGCGTCACCTTCACCTGCGTCTTTGGGTCGGGGGCAGAATAGAAATAGTCGCAGTTGATCCAGTTGAAGGCTGTACAGGTATCGAACAAGTAAAAGGTATTGGTGGAGATTTTGGTGGTCTCCATTACCTGTTGCCCGGTATTGTCGCCCCATACCACACGGGTACCGGCAGAATCGACCTGTTCTACGCCATAAAACAGGGCCATGGGCTTATCGGAGTAAGCCGGCTGCTGGAAACCAATACTATAGCCACTGGTAAAAACCTCGTTGCCGTTCATGCTGGCGACGACCTTTACCGATCCGCCGCTTTGCAGCCGCCGTTGTCCTACCGTAGTCGTCGCTACACGGTTGGCGATCATGTCGCCGGGCTTGTACATCTCCGTGAGCTCTATATTAATGGTACCACTGCTGATCAGGTTGCCCTGCGCATCTTTGAACGACTGCGGGCCGAACTTCAGCAGCGTACCTTTATTGCCTGTGACCGTTTGATCGATGCCCGCGGTTACGGTAAAGCTCTGCGGCGTGGTTTGCAGGTGCAGGAACAGGTAGCGTAGCTGATTGCCGTTATTCAGGATAATGTCTTCTTTTTTGCAGGCAGATAAGAGTACCATCAAGGTTCCAAACAGCAGGGAGAGCGTCGCTAAATTTCTTTTCAACATACGGTTTCAGCAATTTATTGAATTATTGGCGGCCTTGAGCGCGCAGGCGGCTTTGGCCACGTTGATAGACGCAAAAAAACAAGATCGCATTGGTTATTCCTTGGGATACAAATCCTAAAATACTGTTAGCGTAAAATAAGGATGACGACCATATGCTGCATTATTCCTGTCCCGGGGAAGGGCATCATTGCTGCCAACCTACCTGCAAAGCTTAAAAAAGCACTATTTTCGTTAGATAAAAAATTATTGCTTATGGTCCCCACTATCATCGTCGCTGCGCTTATTGCGCTTATTGTATTCTGGCTCATAGGGCTATACAATAAGCTCGTCCGGTTTCGCAACAACCGCGAAAACGCATTTGCCGATATCGACGTGCAGCTACGCCAGCGTAACGATCTTATTCCGCAGCTCGTGAGTACGGTCAAGGGCTATGCCGCCCACGAAAAAGATCTGCTGGAGCGCATTACGCAGGCGCGCTCTGCTGTGATGGGCGCCGGTAATATTAACGATAAAATACAGGCCGATACCCAGCTTACCCAGGCATTGCAGGGGCTGCGGGTGAGCGTAGAGGCTTATCCCGACCTGAAAGCCAATACCAATTTCCTGCAGCTGCAGGGCGAGATTGCTGATATTGAAAACAAGCTTGCCGCTGCCCGCCGTTATTTCAATGGCGCTACACGCGAGCTGAACAATGCCGTTGAATCGTTTCCCGGCAATATAATGGCCCGCAATTTCGGCTTTAGCCGGCAGCCTATGTATGAGCTGAGCGCCGAGCAGCGTACAACAATGGAAACGCCACCCCAGATCAATTTTTAAGCTCATCTTTCCCAATAAGCCGGCAGGCCCTCCTGCCGGTTTTCCTTTAATCCTATGGCCTACGTAGGCATACAGACGCAGATCAGTCGCAACAACCGCAATACCTTCCTGTTGCTGGCAGCATTTCCCCTGCTGCTCCTGGGCATGGTTTATGTTTTTCTCTTTTTTTTCAACAGGGATAAAAGCGCGGTGAATGTAGCCTTTATCCGCGTCTTGCCCTTTGTGTTGGGTGGCACCGCCATATGGTTTGCGATCGCCTATTTCGCCCATAATGCTATGATCAGGGCGGCGACAGGAGCGCATCCCCTGGAGCGCCGGGACAATACCCGGGTGTACAATCTGGTTGAAAACCTTTGCATCTCCCAGGGTATGAAGATGCCTGCGGTCTATGTGATCGAAGATGACTCGCTCAACGCCTATGCCAGCGGCATCAACGAAAGCACCTATGCCGTTACCCTGTCGCGTGGTATTATCGCGAAGCTCAACGATGCGGAGCTGGAAGGCGTTATTGCCCATGAGCTCACGCATATCCGTAACCGCGATGTACGGCTGCTCATCATTTCTATTGTATTCGTCGGCATTTTCGCCTTCCTGAGCCAGATCGCCATGCGCAGCTTCTTCTTCTCCGGCGGCAGGCGTAGCCGGGATAAGGATAACAGCGGTGTGATCGTGCTGGTCGCCATTGCGGTCACTGCTATTGCCTATTTTATATCGATGCTGCTGCGTTTCGGCATCAGCCGCGGCCGGGAATATATGGCCGACGCCGGTGCAGCGGAGATGACACGGAATCCTGAGGCGCTGGCGAGTGCCTTGCGCAAGATCGCCGAGGACCCCTATATTGAAGCGGTAGAAAACCAGGATGTGGCGCAGTTGTTTATCGATCATCCCTCACCGGAACGCAAAAGCTCTTTTTCCCTGCATCAGCTGTTTGCTACCCATCCGCCTATCGAAAAGCGTATACAGGCGCTCGAGGCCTTCTAAAGAGGGCATCTGCAGCTCTTTTGAAGAAAGCGTTATCCTGAAAATGAACGTCATCACCTACCTTTGCGCTTAAATATCCACGATAAACATGGCGCAATCCCTACTGATCAAAAATGCTACCCTCATCAACGAAGGCAAACAATGGCAAGCCGACCTCCTGGTCCGTAACGGAAGAATAGAAAAGATCGCTGCGCAGATCGACCCTGGCGGCGCCGTACAGGAGATAGACGCTACCGGAAAATGGCTGATGCCCGGTGTGATCGACGACCAGGTGCATTTTCGCGAGCCCGGCCTTACCCATAAAGCAACCATAGGCTCCGAAGCCCGCGCAGCCGTGGCAGGCGGTACCACCTCCTTCATGGAGATGCCCAATACCAATCCCCCGGCGACTACGCAAGAGCTGCTCGAACAGAAGTACGACCGCGCGGCCGCTACCTCCCTGGCCAACTACTCCTTCTTTATGGGTGTGGCCAACGACAATGTGGAAGAGGTGCTGAAGACCAATGCCAAAAAGCGCGATGTGTGCGGCATTAAGATCTTTATGGGCTCCAGCACCGGCAATATGCTGGTGGATAACTATGTTACCCTCAACAAGATATTTGGCGATACCGAGTTGCTGATCGCCACGCATTGCGAAGATGAGCGTATCATCAAAGCCAATAAGGAAAAATATGCCGATGCCGATAATGCCTCCTTCCATCCCCTGATCCGCAACGAGGAAGCCTGCTTTGAATCTTCTTTCTCTGCTGTACAGCTGGCCAAGCAGCACGGTACCCGCCTGCATATCCTGCATATTTCTACCGAAAGGGAGCTGCAGCTGTTCACCAATATGTTTCCGATAAAGGATAAACGCATCACGAACGAGGTGTGCGTGCATCACCTGCATTTCACGGCCGACGACTATGCAAGGTTGGGAACGCTCATCCAATGCAACCCTGCTATTAAAGCGCCGCATCATAAAGAAGCCTTGTGGAAGGCCCTGCTCGACGATCGTCTCGATATTATTGCTACCGACCATGCGCCGCATACCTGGGAAGAAAAGCAGCAGCCTTATGGTAAAGCGCCCTCGGGTCTGCCCCTGGTGCAACACTCGTTGCAAATGATGCTGCATTACGTACAGGAAGGTCGCATCAGCCTGGAAAAGGTAGTGGAAAAAATGTGCCATGCGCCGGCCGAATGTTTCCGTATCGAAGAGCGCGGTTACCTGCGCGAAGGCTATTGGGCCGACCTGGTGCTGGTCGATCCCCATACCAGCTATACTGTTGATAAAAGCAATATCCTGTACCAATGCGGTTGGTCGCCGCTGGAGGGCAATACGTTCCCGGCAACGGTAACTCATACGATCGTCAGCGGCAATGTGGTATTTGAGCAGGGCAAG
Source organism: Taibaiella koreensis (assembly GCF_003545715.1). Classification (GTDB taxonomy): domain Bacteria; phylum Bacteroidota; class Bacteroidia; order Chitinophagales; family Chitinophagaceae; genus Taibaiella; species Taibaiella koreensis. Next base: position 547,594 of record NZ_QVNU01000002.1, on the reverse strand, counting down.
CTAAACGATTCGGTAAAAGGCATGCGCCTGCAGTTCCAGGCCTGATCTTTTCTATAAGCAGATCGTGGCAAGAGCTCCGGAAAGGGAGGGAAGCATGGCTCAGTTGCAAGGTTGAATTATAATTAAAATATTTGTATATTTGAGTATTGTTCACCAAACCACCGATAGCATGAAAAAAGCCAAACTTTCCCTGACTGCTTTGACCTTAAAGAAGCAAACCATTACGAGCCTTGATGCAGAAACCGTTAAAGGCGGCGCACCGTTTACGCTGCAAAGCTGTATCCAGACCGGCGCCTGTACACCTACCTGCACTTTAGATGGCACGATAGCCTCAAGATATGTGAGCAATTGCTGCGCAACCCTGCATTGCCAGGTAGGATAGGAGCAGGATTTGTAACCTAAAATATGCCGAAAGCCGCCATTATGGCGGCTTTCTTGTGCTGTGGCGATAGGGTATTACTGTCCGGTTAACTTTTAAGGCTGACCAGCTTTTTAAGGCCGGATTTATTGTTGCCGTTTTTTTCGCTCTTCAGCAAATCGTTGAGCTGGTCGAAAGTGATCCTGGTCTTCGCCTGAAGCAATACCAGCTCTTTATCGTCGTCGACCATAATGAACATATGCCGGATCTTCTGTGCGTCCTGGTTGATATAGATATTCACCCGGCTGTCATCGTCTGTTACTTGCAACAGACTTTCGAAATTGTCTTGTGCCAGGGCTTGCTGCAGCTCGCCCAGGACGGCCTGCCGGTCTTTCAATGCTTCCATCTGGAATATCCTTACAGATTTCAGGCAACGGAGCAGCCGGCGTGTGTCGCGGTCTTTGGGAATGAGCGCCAGAAGCATCCGCGGTAGCTTTATGGATTCCACATTGTCATCGGTCCGGTGGCGGGCATAGAAGCGTTGCAGGTTGTCGCCGGCATAGCTTGCGCTGCAAAAGGTGATCAGCAGGAGGCTGAGAATAACAATTATCTTTTTCATGGTGGTTATTTTTTTAGTTTTTTGATTTTGTCCATGCCGGTAATATTCATGTCGTCCGATATTTGGGTGAGCTCATTCAGCTTAAAATCGCCCTTGATGAATATAATGGCCTGGTCGTCGCCGGAGATCGTCATAATGAGCTCCTGGATATGGTTGTTGCGTTGCATCACACGGAACACGATATGGTTATCGCTTTCCCTGATCGACATCAGCTCTTCGAACTGGCTCAACGGCGCGCTGCTCAGCAGACGGTTGAACTCGGCCTTGGCCGGCGCTTTTTTGGGGTCGTCGCTGTCTATGAGCACGATCTTGAAATCCTGCAGCTTTGCAGCAAAACGTACGATATCCTGGTACTCGGGATCGGAGGAGCTGATCTTCGACAAGAGCTTAAACATAGCGCTGGTAATGCTTACGGTAGTGATACCGCTCCTACCTTCAAAGGAATGCAGCCATTTCTGCGCCGGGCTTTCCTGCGCCGAAGCCAGCACCGGGAGCAGCAAGAGGATAAGCAGAATGATCTTTATCTGTTTCATGATTTTTCCTTGGTTTGAATTTTTGAAATGGATTGTTCCAGCTTACTGAAGCGACCGATGCCATTGACGCCTTTGTTCAGCTTGCTGCTTACGTAGGCCAAAGCTTTGCGCGCCTGTTCCAGCGCCTGTTGCTCATCCTGTATTTCGCCCGAGAGCTCAGGCCTCACCAGGATCGCGGCGCTTATCGTTTGCTGCGCCGGTGGTACGGCTGCGGGCCGGGTGGCTTGTGGAGAAGGATCTGCCTGGCGCAGCATGAACCAAAGCGCCATACCTGCGGCCAGCGCCGGCCCGCCTATGGCCAGGTACCGGAGTGGCCTGAAGCGGCGTCTGGCATGGCGTGCCGGATTTCTTCCGGACTGCGCGGCGTCGATGGCCTGGAACAGCTGCGCATCGGGGCCGGCCTCACCGGGGTGCTGTGCAAAGTGATTTTGTATCCGGCGTTCTTCCTCAAGGGACGTCTCCCCGTTGTAATACTTCTCCAGCAAAGCTTTGATGTCCTTCATGATCTTTGATTGTACAGTTCTCTTAATTGTTTCCGGGCACGGGACAATTGTGCCCTTACCGCCTCGTTGCTGATACCCATAAGCCCTTCGATCTCGCTCAGCTCGTAACCTTCTATATCGCGCAGGTAGAACACGGTCCGTTGCTTTTCGCTCAGTAATTGCAACAACTGCTGCAACTGCTTCACCTGGTCCTTATCGATGATCTGCTGCCACACATCCGGCGCTTGTACTTTGCTTTCCCAGTAGCCTTCGTCCAGCTGTTCGGGCCGGCGCCTCCGCAGCCGATCGAGACAAGCATTACGTACTGCCTGCATCATATAGGCCTCGAGGTTCCGGACACTGCTTTCCCTGTTCTGTTCCCACAGGCGGATGTAGCAATCCTGCACCGCGTCTTCGGCGTCCTGCTCATTGCCCAGGATACTTGTGGCAAACCGGATATACTTGGGCCTCGAGTTCAGGAGCGCTTTCAAGGAATAGGCTGTGTTTATAAAAGGAAGACGGATGAAAAGGCTATTTGTGACAAGAACGTGAAATTTTTTTTCAGGGGTCTGTTATATGAGATCATGGAAGGTTGAACGCAAATAATAGGGGTACAGGGAAATCAGGTATAAGTGGTATACCCCCGTGGCGGTCCCATAGAGAATCATTGCCGTGCATCGTTGCTGTAACAGCGATCTGAGGGAAAAGCATTACGGGGAAGCATTCTTTAGGGGGGTGGTATGGGCGTTGTGCCGCTGCCGGAAACCGGGCGGAGAGCGCCTTTGTCGCTGCCGGCGCAAAACTTAACATTGGAAGTGCCGGCGTAATATTATTTTTGTGTTAACTTTTAAAAAGCCAACATGAGCAAAAACGCCAAAAAAGTATTAAAAGAAGAAGTCACTTTCCAGCTGGAACAAGCTTTGGGTAAGCTGAAAGATTTTTTAGGAGAAAGAAAATTCAATTCCAGGGTAAAGAAAGCGGTTAAGCTTCTTACTGCCGGTATTGACAATAGCGATAAGCCTGCCCGCAAAGAGGAACCGGCTGTGCCACCGCAACCAAAGAAAGCAAGTCCCCGGAAAACAGGTGGTGTTCCGGTTAAGAAGCGTGCTGCTGCCAAAAAGAAAGCGGCGATCAAGAAGCCGGCCGTAGCTGCCGAAGAAGCGAAATAGCGCGCGGAAAAGGATCTTATCTACTGAACGATTAAGAAGCGATTTTTCTTGCCGGTATAAAAGCGAGGAACCCGCCCTATGGTAACCTGCCCATAAAGGCTCACGCTTTATGGGCAGGGGTCCGTTCCCAAACAGCCGGGTACGTTTAATTCTGAACCAACACGCATTTGACGGCATGGCCGGATATCCAGCCACCGGATCCTCCATTGCCGCCACCGCCACCTGGCGCCTGACAGCATGGTGCGTTTACTGCCGTTTCAATAGGGCAAAGACATTGAGAAAGGCAGGAACCGGCGCAAAGAGTGACATCCAATGTCCAAAAACCTCCGGCCACACTTTCCTGCTGACTATTGTCAAGCTTTGCAATGACTACTCTATTAAGGCTCAGCTTCTTCTGATTTTTCTTTTTCATGAACGTTTTGTTGTTTAGTGAACAACAAAATTGCCGGACACTTCATCGCGAAACAATCGATGGAAACATTGAAATTCCTACCCACTGTTTTCATGGAAGCCTTGTCTATGGCCCTTCCTGCCAGTAGCGTTCTATTGGGTTACGATACTTTAAGTGTGCCATTAGGTCAATTACAGGGCCAGGGCTTGATAAACCAATGCTATTCTTTCTTCGCTTATCATTTCAGGCCCGGAAGGAAAAAGCGCCTGTTGCCAGCTGCTACGCCGTATGTTGGCGTACCGGCTCCCCACCTTTGTAAAAAGGAGCTGCCGATGCAGTAACAGAAAGTAAAAAAGCCGAAAAATGACACCCCGCCATCAAGCGGGGTGTTTTGGCCGGATAAGATCGTTGTGTCGATCCTGTCAACGCATTTCCACGATCTGGATATTATTGCCACAGGTATCGTCGAATACGGCGATCTTAACCGTGCCCATTTCGGTGGGCTTAACACTGAAAGCAACGCCCATTGCTTCCAGCCGCTCATATTCCTGCTGAACATTGTCCACGTTGAATTGCGTATAAGGGATGCCTGCATCGAAAAGGGCTTCCTGGTATACCCGGGCGGGCTCAAAATGATTGGGCGCCGGCTCTAGCAAGAGCTCTGGCCCATCCTGCTCTTCCCTGCTCACAACAGTGAGCCACCTGTCTTCGCCTACGGGCGCATCTGTTTTCTTTACAAAGCCGAGCTTGCCGGTGTAGAATGCCAGGGCTTTTGTCTGGTCGCGGACCGGGATGCTTATGATCTTTATCTTCATTGGAATTTAGATTTGATGTTGCAAAGCTTCGCCTTTATGGTTAAAGCGATATTGTGAAAATTGCTCTTTTTGAAAGGTGGTCGGGCTGCATCCTGTTTTTTTCCTGAATAAGGTGCTGAACGAGCAAGGGCTTTCCCAGCCGATAGCATAGCAAGTCTCTGCTACGCTCATTCCTTTTTCCAGACATAGCTTTGACTGTTCGATGCGTTTATCCCTGAGGTATTGTTTGGGTGTTTGCCCGTAGTATTTTTTGAACAGGCGCAGGAGGTGGTATTTTGATATGAACCCGGCATGCGACAGTGCATCCAGGCTTAGTCCGGTATCGAAATGATCATTGATATGCCTCCTGATACCAATCACCGTATCCAGCTGTCCCCGGTTGGCATAGACCGTAGCCCTGATGCGGTTGATCTCACGTTCGTAAAAGGTCATTTGCTTAAATTTATGCCGCAATCTGATATTCCAGGCGTATCAATCGTTGTACCAGATTGATGCATGACGGGTCTGGACAGGAAATCTAACGACTTTTTCGGAAAAATGGATAAGTCATAGCGATAAAGCGGAAGTCCCTAGTATGGCACAGGCTCTCGCTTTATCCGGAAAAACAAGCTCATTTATTTTGCGCGATTTTCTTAAGGCGCGAAAGGATGTCTTCCCTGTATTTTTTGCTCCAGGGTATTTCTTTCGTACCCACGATCAGCAGATCCTTTTTGATCTGGTCAACCTTATGGATATTGACATAGTGAAACCGGCTTACCCTGATCAGGGGCGGGTAGTCCAGTTCAATAGCGAGATTGTTTGAGCTGATCGAAACTTTGTAGTTCTTTCCGTGCTCGCAATACATGATGGTTGACATACCAAGCGTTTCAAGGCAGAGAATATCGGAGAAAATTACTTTACTATAGCCATCGCCGGCAAAAACAAAAATACCGTCTGTTACACGATCCCCGATCTCGGCCGGAACATGGGCTCCGGGAGAAGTGGGTGGTGCGGCCTCCGCCATTTGCACGGCGCGTAATAGCGCAGCATCCGTATAGGGCTTGGTCAGGTAATTGTTCGGCTGGGTAAGTTTCGCCTGCTGAAAAATCGGGTCGGCATCTTGTTCTGTTATGAAAATAATGGGTTGAGCCAACTGCCGGCGTATGATGCCTGCCGTGGAAATACCATCTATTTTTCCATCCAGTCCTATATCCATCAAAATAATATCGGGGTTGAATTGAGACAGTAATGCTATGGCTTCTTCTCCGGTACTTACCGCCCGGCATTCGTAGCCGTTATGCGTTAATGTGATCGTCATGTCTGAGCTGAGGATGACCTCGTTCTCTACGATAAGTACTCTTTTTCTATTTTCCATGATAAACTATGCTTTACTAAAAGTAATACTTTGCTTATTCTTATCTTCACTTCGTTCGTAATGCACGGTCCCTTTTAGTTGCCGGGCAAGCATGTCGATCAGCATGAGTCCAAGGCCTTTTTTCTTCGCCCGTGCTTCATGGATATCCCAGGCCATCCCATTGTCGGTTATCTGAAGGCAATATTGATCATCAGTTTGCCTGAAGCTGATGGTTATGTTGCTTATCGTTCCCGGGTTATACTTGAAAGTGTTGGTAAGCGTTTCGTTGATCATAAGCCCCAGGGGGATGGCCAGGTCTGCTTTCAGGTGCACATCATCAATAAGAAGGCCGGGCCGGAAGCGCTCGTCGCCGGCCCAGAAAGCCTGTTTCAGATTAGACACGATCTTCGCAATAAAGCCGGGCATCGCCACTGTCCCGGTATAATCTTTTTGATAAAGCATGCGATGAACAACAGCCATAGCCTGTACGCGATTTCTCCCCGACTGTATTATGCCGATCTCTTTCTCGTCGGTGGTGGTCAGCGTCTGCAGGTTTAGAATACCCGATATAATCTGCATATTATTGGTTACTCTGTGATTCAATTCCGACATCAGTATCTCCGTGTGCTCCCGCGCCCTTTGCCGCTGCTTATTGGAAACGTAAAGCAGGTAGACAATCACTATCAACAAGACAACAATGCCAGACAGAAGCAAGAGAAAATAACGCTGAAGCCGTACCTGCTGTGCCTGCATCGTTACCCGCTGCTCTGTAAGCAGTAGTTTTTGCTGTTTACTGTTCATATCAAGCAATACATTCATCCTGGATATATCCGCTGAAAGCTCCATGTTGAATAAGCTATCCTTCAGCGCTATTGCTTTTGTGTTAAAAGCGTTGGCTGCCTTATAATTGCCGGTCTTCCCGCTGATGGTTGCCAAAAGCAATGCATTCTCCATTTGCTGCTTTCTGTAATCGTGGCTGTCTGACATACGGGCAATCAGGGAGGCTATTGCTCCCGCTTCTTTGTAACGCCCTCTGGCTACATATATATTTGCAAGACGGGAAGCGGAGGTCATCCAGCCGTCCTTATCGGTCAGCGAATCCCGTTGTGACAACACCTGCAATTCAAAGCGCTCAGCCTCATCGTACCGCTGTAGCCCCAGGTATGTTTCCGCAATATTATCGCGTGTCGTGATCGCCGACTTACGCAGGCCCAGCCTGCTTTTTAGCTCCAGGGCTTTTAGGTAATAGTTTAATGCATTGCTATAGCTTCCAGTGCTTTTATATACGTTTCCCAGGTTATTGAGGGAGCCCGCTATTCCTGAGCTGTCACCCAGAGCCGTGCGTATGGCGAGTGCCTGCCGGTGGTATTCCAGTGCTTCGGAGGGGCGGTGGAGCTCTTTCAGGGTATTGGCCAGCGTCGTCAGCGCGGTAGCTTTTTCTTCGGGCATATTAAGGTGACTCATGGCGGCGATAGCATCCGAAGTCGTGCGGAATGCCTGGGCGTACATCGCAATATTCTTATAAGCAATTCCGGTGCTGACCATACCTTCTATCACTCTCACCGTATCCTTAACTTCCTTCAACAGACGTCCGGCTTTCTCATAGTAAACGATTGCGCTGTCATACGCCGATCTTTCGCTCAGGAGCAGGCCTGTATTGTGCAGCGCCACACCTTCACTCTCCTTATCTCCCAGCTGGTGTGCCAGCACAGCAAGGTCTCTGAAGAGCGCCATAGCCTGTAGCAGGCTATCCATGTTCCAATAAGCCACACCTATTGCGCGCATGCTGTTTACCTGCGCCGGTAAATTATGTTGCGCAATGGAAATATCATAAGCCATTCGTGCCGCTTTGAGACGTTCGGTAGCCGGCAAGCTTTTATTATTTGCGCGTTCAGATAGTGTCGAAAGGGAGATAGCCTGTGCTGCCGTTTCGGTGTTCCTTTTGCAGCCGGCCAATATGGCCGGCAGGCATAAGAGAAGCAGAATAAGGGTACGCATGGTGTTTGGTATTGGTATGCCCGGAAAAAATAAAATGTGACTATCCGGATATAGGAAACAGGATACAATTTGCTTCTAAATAACGGTTGCTGAGCCTGTCGAAGCACCATCTTTGTCCTTTCGACAAGCTCAAGGACCGGCTTTGTTTCCTATATCCGGATAGTCGGAAAATAAAAAATATCCGGGAATATCCCGGATATTTATGATGTTACTGTTAACTAATGATACTATTGTTGGAGCGTGATCATTTGGACCGTGGAAGAGTCCGTGAGTGTGATCATGGTATCCAGCCGCTGATAGCCTTCTTTGAAGAATTGCTCCTTATAATCGCCATACCATGAAAGGTGGAAGAAGCATTGACCATACTCGTCGGTAAACTCCTGGTAGGTCTCGCCACCGTTGCTCATGCTTACCTGCACACGCGCCAGGGGCTTCCCGAAGGCATCGGCTACGATGTGCATGATGAGTGGACCATCGTCGTCTTCACGACCTTTAAGGTGTTTCAGGCCGGTACAGGTATCGGCTTGTGATGGCTTGGGGGATACGAATGCTGTTTTTCCGCATGAAGCAAACAGCAGGGTTGCTATAATAGCAATAATGATTCCTAAGTATTTCATTGTCTGAAAATTTTGGGCCGGGACATAGGAAGGGCTGATCAGATTTTTTTTCATCTGATAATCAATTCTTTATAATCCTGACTGTGTTATGAACGTCATTGCAAAAAGGGCTTGCTGACGCCGGGATGATCATCCGGGCTAAGGGGCCAAAAGGCCGGTCAGGTAGTGTATGCTGTGTATACTGCAGCGTCAGAAGCCTGTGTGAGCATAGCAGAAAGGGGCGCCCTCCTTAATCAAACTTTTTATATACATTTAACCGGTAAAAGTCGATCAGGTGCTTTCTGTATCTCAGTGTCAAAATAAAGGCGGGAAACGTTCAGCATTGGTGGTTTGGCAAAGTGTGGTAAAGCATGGAAAAGCGTGGTAAATTTTCCAGGCTTAAATACCTGATAATGAATATCTATGCTTAGTATCTCTATTTTGAAATTTGAAAAAATCAAGTTGATTTACGAGAAACGTAAACGTAAAAAAGCATCGATGGCGAAGCTTAAGGAAGAGCTTAAGGAATTTGCATCGAAACCATTATTCATTTTACTACGCAGGCCTGATATCCGGGAAAAAATAAAGCTGGGGATATTAAGCCAGACAGAAAAGGATGTCACGCGCTATGCGCAATACATGTCCAAGCTTCTGCCTGGTTCTTTTAACAGGGCTTTTAAAGGGCCCGGTATAACGCCTCAGGAGAATCTGTTGCTTGCGGAGATTGTAGATTTTTATATAGAAGAGTATTGCGGGCTGCTTCCGCTCGATATAGATAGAGCAGCGCCGCAGCCAGAAAAAGCGGCCTGTTTTTTTTCCGAACAAACATCATTGACCCTGTTTAAACGAGCCGGCAGTTTATGCTCGGCCCCCGGTTGTTTGCGGCTTACTGCAGGCCCTGTGCTTGCGGCGCCGGATAGGGCAATTGAGTTGGGCAGAGCCTGCGCTATACGGGGCCTTAGAAAGGGCGATCCCCGCTACGATCCTGCTGTGGCTGTGGTACAGGATAGCGTGGAAAATGGCATCTGGTTATGTGCCAACGATGCGACCCTGGTCGAGGCAAGTCCGGAAGACTATCCGGCAGCACTGCTACAGGCCTGGAAGGATAGCCATGAGCTGCTGATCAAAGCCTGCCTGGATGGGAAAAAGAAGATTACCCTGATGATGAATCAAGGAGACCGCCAGGGCAATATTGCGATCGCTATGCTTAGCTTTTTTGCGCAGCAGGAAGTATTGTGCAGTACACATGCCGCTTATGAGGAAGAAGATATGATAGCCCAGGTAAGGCATATAGGAGACTTTCTCATGGAACATAGTCTTGATTTTGGTTTTGGGTCGAAGCTGGAACAGCAGATGTACGCTGTAGATGCGCTCTGCGATGCTTTCCTGGACCGGATACCGCGTGTGGGAATAAGCACTGCCGGTTTTTTTTCCATATTCCGGAAATTGCTTGGCATGCTCCTGCTGGAAACAGCCAGGCATTACCAGCTATCGATACCGCATACTATTGTAAAGATCATCCCGGGCAGCCCGGATGTAAACACCTAATCGCATACCAATTGAATTATGAAAAAAAGTTACGGCAGCACGGTCTGGAAGCTGCTCCGGGAATACGCCATATGGCAGCCCGGCGCGCCCACGGAGCTCGGCGATTTCGGCCTGATCAAAGATGGCTGTTTTGAGCGCATCGGTAATATAAGAGATTATATAGGCGATGTCGTTATCAAATCAAAGGCAAATACGCTCGACCAGATGTCGCTGAGATCGGATAGTACCTGGTCCCGGGAAGGGAAGCCCGAAAAGAAAGTCGCGGTTACACTTGAGTTTAAAAAGAATAATGGGGTCCTGCTTTCGGCCAAGGGCATCGAGGTGAGTAGCTTCCTGGAAATGCAGAAAGCCGGCGCGCTTATTGCGCAATCGCCGGACTGGGACCGGTCCTGGTTTGTGGTAACCTCGGTACGACATGCCGACCGGTTTGTATTGGTAATCTCGAAAGACCTGAAGGCGGCTATAGAAGGGCCGGAAGATACGATTGACGGCCTGATGCAAGGCGACCCGGGCGATATGTCGCAGGTGCAGCTGATGGGAGCGATACAGCTGAAGCTGATCGGCAATGCAGGACCACTAAGCGTTCGCCTACACCAGATGAAGAGCAGAGGCCCTTCTTTCCGGCATCTTGAAGGCAGTGATGAAGACGTTGATGAATTGGTACTGACGCCTTACCTGGCGGGCGTAAAAGAATGACGATCTATGGAAGCAACAGCCCATATCGGCATCCGGGAGGCCATAAGCATGATACAGGAAAATGCGTATGCGGCAATGGATATGACCTTGTACGACGTAACGCAATATTATGCCGGCGAGCGCCGGCGTATCGCAGATATGATGGCTGCGGCGCCCGACTACCTGTTGTCCCGGAGTGATATACTCGCGGCTGACCCCTCCCTTGACTATATAGCACTTGACCTGCCCGGCCGGTTCGACCAAACGATCGAAGGATTGCCGTATCAAAATCCCTATCTCTACTCCTGGTTGCTGGATTGCCTTCGCTATTGTGATGAGAAGCTGTGGGGCCAGGGCGCGCAAAGGTTGCCTTTTATTGTGGCTACAGCGCCTACAGGCCGTTTTGATGCCATAGCGCTGCGGGGATCGCCGGATAATGGTATTCTGATTGAAGATGGCCTGCTGAATGTGGCCACGCAATTTTCCAATACGCTGGCCCTGATCCTTTATGATAAAGGAGTGGGAAGTACCTATATTGAACGGTCTGATGAGGCAATGCTATCGGCGATGGACGAAGACGACCGCCTGGTCGGTCACCTGGCCCGGACCATTTGGGAATATGTTGTCGATGGCTATAGTTTTCTTCCGGGTGTGATGAGCAAGAGTGCTTACGACGATGAAGATCACGCGATCCGGCATGTGCTGTCGCTAGGGTTTCTCTTTTTCGTTTTTGAGCACGAACGTTATCACCTGGACTGGTGGCAGCAGGGAAACGACGGAAGCGTATTTGAGGCCAGCGGCCGCGACATGTGGGAACGCTGTAAAGACCATATCGCCGATGTGCTTCCAACCATGACTGCGGAAGCCTTTTGCCGGCTGCATGCTACGCACGGTGAGGAATTGTTAGCAGACTTTCATGCTTTCAACGCTGTAACGGTATTGGGACAAAAGGAGGGAACCTATGCAGCATCCATTACCGGCGCCCTTATGTTTTTTATGATCGCCGACATGGTACAGTACGTCTGCTTCCGTTTGCAGGAACCTGAATTTATCGGGAGGCTTTATACTCTGGATGGCCAACTGTTGTCGCTGGTTGCGATCCTTACTGCCGAGAGCCATCCGTATGCCTTTCTCCGGAAATGCAGTATTGCCAGCGAGATTGGCCGCTTGCTGCCCGCGCATCTCGATACCTTGTTGTCGGTAGATCGTAAGCTTGACCTGGTTGCGCAAAGCGTAAAGGTTGCGCTGGATAACATGGTTGCAGCAGCGCCGGCGCCACCCGTTCCGCACGCCAAATGGGCCTTCGGCAAATCACTGACGGGTTTTTGAGCCGGAGCTCAGCGCTTCAGGACATATAAAACACCATAGCATCCCTGATGGCCACACAAAGCGGGTCGCCGGCATCGACCGGATAAACGGCGCTTAGCGCTTCCGCGCGTTCAAGTGGATGAGGGTGTTGTGTATAGCCTACCGGCTCCTGTGTACGTCTTTCCTGCATCCGGTCGAGACGATCGAACAATTGGAACAACAGTAAAGGCGCAAACATCAATTTATATTTGCAATAGGCATAGTATACCGAGTCGTCGACCGTGTTGCATAAGGCGCTGAACAGTCTGTAGCCATAGCTGTCGGCCTCGAATTCACGGGCGATGCTGCGGCTGTCCACTTCTACGGTATCCGTATGACCATTGGCCGAGAGGATCTTTTTTACCCCGCCTGTTGTGTGCTTCAATACGTGATGCCCGATCTCATGGGCGAGGATAAATGCTTTGAAGGCATGGAACAGGTAGTTGGCCAGTTCGGCCAGCTCATAGTCCCGCTTTAAAATAGTATTGTGTATGTTATCAACGGTAAAGTCAAAACGTTGCCTTTGGAAATAATTGGTATCGATGATTTCCTGTACAAATGTCTTCACGGTCTCCCTTTCCCCTTTATCAATCACACCCATAGCATCAAATACCATGATGTTGGAGAGAATGTACAGTAGCTGGAAGAACACATCGTCGACCAGTACGATGTAGCCGTCTGTTGCACTGAGCGCACAGGCGCTGTATTCTTCGAGGCTGACCTGGCAAAAATGAATATTCAGCGCGCTCCCATCCATTCGCTCCGCTACTTTGACCAATTCATAGAAGAACCCATTTTCATGAATAGCGTGCTCTTTGGCGATTTCAGAGATGTCCGGCGGCCTTTCTCCCGATTTTTCCCATTCCTGCCATAGCTCTCGGGTGAGGGCGATCGAATCTTCATCGGGCATCATAACCTTAAAAACCCGTCTGAGATCGGCAAGGGCTTCTTCGCAGCTTAATTTGTCTAACATCCTTTCGTGTTTTGATCTTGTTGAAGTACTACCTGTATTGAACGATTACACGCGCGGCATTGCATGCGCTTTCATGAATGCTGTGGCCACTGTAAGAGAGACTGCTCCCATGAAATAGTAAGACACGCCGGAAGCAGAAAAGGTACAATGATTTCGGAAGGTAATTCTCCTTTTTGGGCAGGTGCAATCCCCTCGTTTAACACCGTTTATGGAATATTGTAACAGGATATAAACACTATCTCCTGCTGGCAGGGACGCGGTGTTCATTCATATTGACGCCTGGATTTTGCATTAAAAATTCGCGTGGTTTCACGTATGTAAAAGGCGTGGCAATACGCATATAAACGGTAGGTCCCGGTTCTAATTTCGCAGTAGTAATTATTCCGATAAAGTATCTAATTAATTAAAACGACAAGAAATGAATCTTCAACAATTCCTCAATTTTTATGAAATAAAGCCGGACTCTCTGGAGGCAATAAAGAAAAGAGCTTTTATCGTCGGAAGATTTAATACATCCGAAGCGGAAACTTCGGCTTATTTATTTTCGAAAAGCCGGCGAAAGGATCCGCGGTATAAAGACTGCCGGGACCTGAGCTATGCCAGCTTTATTGATGTGATTAAACCTACGCTGACAGAAAGCTATGAGAGCGGCGAGGAAATCGCTACCGGGCAGCACCTGCCTTATTTTGAACTGTCGCCACAGACCACAGACAGGAGCAAAGGCGATGCTTCTTATGTGATTGACCCCTATAATTATTTTTTCCAAAGGGCGATCAGCACTTCGGAGCATGAGCACTATAAGCAAAACACGGAAAACCTTTCGAGCAAGCTACCGGAGAACACGGCAGGAGAAACGATATACAAAGAAATAAGGCTGAATCTTAAAAAGTTCTGCTCCTTCCAGTCGAAGAATTATGAATTGATCCGGGCCTTTTCGCAACTGCTGCACAGCAACAGGGGAAAAGGGGGCATACCGGGGGCCTTCGCCGATGGGGAAGTATTGCCCGTAAAATTTTTGCCGGTCTTTATCGACTTCCTGTACAGGGAAGGCACCGATCCTTTCGTAGCAGACAGCGTCGACTTTGAATCCCAGCAGATATGGAAGCCAACCATGACCGGTCCCAAGAAGGAAATGTTCCTGACTAATTTCTCAAAGCTGGTATCTGTCTTTAAAAACTATCTTATCGATCCCAAGGGTCTGGCGCGGGAGCGCATTGAGAACATCGATCTGCGCCCGCTGGCCACCATCGTTAACCAGGACCTGCAAAAGGCCTTTGTTGCCTCCAGGGATTCCTATAATATGTTGCGGCAGATTATCCGGAGCAAAGTATTGCTGAGCATGGTGCTTCAATGGGCCACGAACTCATTTCATCAGCTGGAATCGGTAAAACATGAGGTGACCGCTTCAAGAAAGAATATTGCTATCGAGAAGGCCATCAAGGACGGTACCGACGGTTTGGCGAAGCCTGCCCGGAATTTATCGAATGGGAAGCCGGTAGCAGAAATGATCGCCGACTTCCGGGAAAACTTCCCAAAAATTATTGAGTATGTCAATAATCCCGAAGATGCTGCCGTGAAGGAAGTCTTTTCGAAGCTGTCTGATTTCTTACAGAATATCGCTAACCGTATTTTGGAGAATGAAGACAAGACAAGCAATATAAGGTTGGTGATGACGATGCATCCGGATCAGAAGCGGGCTACGTTACAGGCGCTTGAGAACTATTTCGTAGATGTGCTGATCCCCAGGATGTTTAAGGAGCCGGGACTTACCCTTGATGAGCTGAAAAGGAAATTCAACAGCTACGAGGCCATTCTCTTGCAGCAATCCAGCCTTATGGACGTTGCCAATACTGATAGCCTGGACAGTCTCGATGCCAAAGAGAACGAATCCTACGATGAAACTTTCGCGCGGGTAATGAACGCCATGGTGGAAGTCCTGGTCGATGATAATGTGGTAGCCTCTATTATCCGTACCGCTCAGACGGCCGAGAACCAGGTGCTTCAACGAACCTTACTGCCGGCAAGCAACGGAATAGGACAAATGGTGCCGCTCTTATCGCCTGTTGAAAATGCTTCAACTGCCGCTTTCGGTCAAAGTATCGAGGAGCCGGTGGGTGATGAGATCATTGCCGTGATGGAGCTGGAACGGCCAGAGACAATAAAACGGCTCAGGGAGGCATTTCCCGAGTCATCTGCTGCAGCGCAAGGTGGTAGCGGAATGCTGTCGTCGGGAACAGCCGGGCGCCTGCTGGTCTCCGGTGAGGAAACGGAAGAAACACAGCTGCCTGCGAACATTCAGGAACAGGAACGATTCCTGGAATTAAAGAACAGCGCCCTGGCCCGCCTGGCACAGAGCGGGAACGTGAACCTGGGCCTGGCCTTACAGCAATATGCCCATGCCGGTGATGCAGGCAGCAAGGCGCTGGCCCTGCAGGAAGTAAGGACGATCATTCACCAGGATGTGAAGATCTATCATTACAACCTCAGCAGGATATATGATAAATACGTGGCGCCAACCGCACTCACCAATTTTAAGAATACAGTAGAAGCCATGACCTTATCGCAGCTGCTGCTGGTACATCAAAACGAGCTGCACCTGGACAAGGCAGGAACGAATCTTTTCGACCTGCTGCTGGATATGATCGAATATATCGACAACCCGGAAAGGCCGGACCTGAAAAAATTCTTTTCTGAGCACAGCCTCACCAAATATGTATCGGAAAAGCATTTTAATCATAACGGCCGCGGCTTTGCCGCCCTGGAGGCCGGCCTTAAGAACCAGACCGAGAAAAGTCTGAACAATGTAAAGCAGTATGTTTCGGAGCTGCAGGGCGTTAAATACCTGCTGGATGTTCTGGAGAAGAGCCAGGCCGATTGCGAGGTAGTCGTGATCAATGCCCACTGGTATGAATTCCTGAATTGGGTAAAGGCTAATATAGATGATGTGGAAAAGAGCATCTTGAATCCCGCGGGCCTTACAAAGCACAATTCATCCAACCCCCAATTCCCTGTTATTGCTTATATGACGGAGCTCTCCTTCAATAACGAAGGATATGATAATACCATCTCGCAGAAGATGAATTTTCTCAATGAGCTGGGCAATGGGTTCAACAATGCCGGCAATGGCGCCGGGAGCAGCAATGTAGCAATCATGCCGCCTATATGTATCTCTACATCGGTAGCCGGCGGAAAAGAATGGGTGGATAGTGGCATCAGCTTGAGTGAATTGTGCCGGAATGTAGCCTCTCCGGTGCTGATACTAGGCCCTTCTGTACCGCTGAACAGTAAAGCAGACATGGGTTTCGAAACCACGCTGGCCTCGGGATACCTGTTGTGTACGCATTTGCTGAACGATGGTAAAACACAGTATATCGATCTGAAGCATGTGAATGCTCTGTCATCCGACCGGTTCAGGGTTATCGGCTATGGGGCTTTTGGCATCAGCAATTCGATCAAGAACCTGATAGAGGCCCCCGATGCTTTTGATTACTCTTTCGCAGCCGACTTTTATTTATACATAGTTGCATTGCTGGCTGCGGCAGCCGGATATTCTGGAAAGGCTGCGGATTATAAGCAGCTGGATATATCGGGCCTGGACTTCTGGCAGGCTTTCTACAACTGCTTTAACTACAATGCTATTTTTCAGCCGAAGCATGCTGAATCAAAAGTTTTGGACAAGATCTCTTTATATAAAAAGGTTACCGACTGGTCGCTGGAGAATGACATCAGCGGCGGCGCCGATCTGCAGAGCGTTCAGCTGTTCCTCAACGAGCGTAAGGACAAATTCCAGGTCTTCAACAATATCGGCTGGTTCAACAACCTGGTCAATTCTTTGAAAATTAATAAACAAGCCCCTGTAAGCAATTAATGCGCATCACCCTAAAAAAATAAAACAAACAAAACTATGTCAGTACATGCCAATTTTGATAGCCAGGATTATAAGGATATAACGGGTTATAAAATTTCTGCCTGCCTGCAGGTCAACAACAGGATCCAGGATTCCTTCTTTGTCTATATCGAGCAGGTGATCGCACCCCAATTCGATTTTGCACCTTTGAATATGGATGTTCCCGATGCCACCGAGGGCAATAAGAGAGGGACGCTCATCATCAGCGACGATAATAACTACCGGAACTATAAGTTCGATAATATTGACCTGGTAGATTACCAGATCCATTTTTCCCACTTCAGGAAAGTAAGGCTGCTGACGTTCCGGTATAGCCCTGAGATCACCAACAATGGAAGCTTCTGTACCCTTACCAATAACCAGAGCAGCAAAGACAGCAAAAGTTTCCGGAACAAGTTTGCACAAACCTATATGTACAGCATCCAGGGCCAGGGCTCCTCGGAGTCCTTGTTATCCATTTCCTCAAAATTCACAAGGAATAGTAATGAATATATCCGGTTCGGTACCCAAAGGACCAAGGACAATTCATTTATGGACCTGGCAATAAAGCTCGACGAAGAAATACCAACAGGCGGTATCCAGTCCAAGACGATTACCTATAAAGGATTGTCGGCGACCATCGACAAGGATAATTTCGTCGCTATTATCGTAGACGAAACGTATGGCTCCTTCCTGCCCTACAGTCTGCCGCCACTGGATGAGGTTTCGGTAAGCAGCAGCTATACCGACTTGCTTAAGATCAAGTACGATCCCTTGAGCCCCTTCGAATACCTGAAGCATGCTGTGGCGCCGCCGGCAGGTGGCAGCATCATCGACAACAGCTTTTCCTCCAGTATTGAAACGGCAGTGCTTATTCTTGAAAATGGAACCTTCCTCGATCATTCCAAATCGATGGTTTAAGCAAACACTGCTCCCTATTAAAGGCTAATCCAGAATGGACTTGAAAATAGAAATATCCGGTATCGATTTTGTGTTTGACGGCCACTCCTTCTATCACAAAAGAAGATTTGGGCACAGTGTCGAGTTTGGCGCCTTACTAAAGCTCAATCAGGAAACGCAGGAATGGATAACGGCCATATCGGAGCAGCTCCGGGAAGAACGTACAGATATGACTGTTACCTGGAAGGGAGAGCAGCTAGCCGCAGCAAGTGCGCTTTTCCAATGTAGCTATGTGCTTCATGAAACGGAACCACGGTTATTGCTGACTTGCCGGCGAAATGAATTTGAAGCATACAAACCCGGCCCCTTTGTACCCAGGAAGAGAGTGCTGAAGGGCAAAAATATGCTGGAACTGTTCCGGAAGTATTTTCTTCAGCTTGTGGCCATCGAAGATCATATAGAGGCGGCGCTGCAGAAAGTGAAATTCCCCGATAATGAAAAAACGAACCTCATCCAGTTTGGCTATACCGATTACGAAATGATGCAGAAAGTACTGAACTGGTACAATACCCAGGTCGCATTGCAGGATACGCTTACGGTATCGGGCAGCGCAGAGACACTCCGTTTTGACCTGGTATGGGCGCAGCCCGGAAAGTACATCAGTCTGGGCTATAACGAAAGCCGGAAGCTGGACGATCATATTGCGTCATCGTATAAGGAGGACATTCGTATAGGCTATGGCGACAGAACCTTACCGATCATTTACAAATCGGGTATCGTTCCGCAGAATGCCCAATATATACTCAACCGGGGCGGTTATACCCGGGAGGAATGGCAGCCCTGGAGCACCATAAATGTACCTGCCTTTTATAAAGGGCGCTTTGTCTACGAAGTCATTGATACGTTTAAGGATGCCCGGGTAGGCAACCTGGGATGGGAGACACGGATCACTACCCTGGCCAGGCAGGAAGAGCTGGATGTACCGGCGCAGGAGTTCGGGGCGTGGTCGGGTATGGGTACGGTGAAGAAGCGCTCGGCGACAGATTGCTGGATGGAAGTGGAGCTGGCCGATTTTGAGAATGGCGCCAACCTGCTTGATGTCCGGGTAACGACGGCCTATAGCGGCCACCATGGTAACGCAGGCTTTCACCTCGTGCCCGAAATGAATACGGAGGTGCTGGTGCATAAAAGCTGCAACTGGAAGGAACCGGTACTGCTGTTGTCTAATGTAAGGTCTGAAGCCGCAGCGGGTAAGGCGCCGTTCTGGAAGCTTGAAGATGCTTCACAATGGGAATTCACCAGCCTGTCGGTAAGCCTGAATGATGTGACGACTACCGCCTCCAAAAACATAGTTATGCAGACCAAGGAAATTAAGGCCACTGCTGAAGATAGCATTGCCATGCAATCGAAAGAGATCACTACTACAGCGGAGGAAAGTATAACGATGAAGACAAAAGCAGTAACGGCCAAAATGAATAATTCGGAGATGGATATTTCCTAAACCCAGACCCATGGAAAATAAACTGTTTGCTATATACGATGAGGCCGGATTCACGGCAACTGATAGCTACTTCCTGGACAACCTGGGGCAGGGCACTAAGGAACGGGGCGAGAACCTGCAATTGTATATGAGTGTAGCGGCCGGTGTATATGGTGATTTTCCGGTATTGACTTTTGCAACCGATGAAAGCCGCCTTGTCTTTTTCAGAAAGATATTGGCAAGCGGTTCTGTCTATACCTTTTCTACGATGCCCCGGCATTTGCTGGAGCGATTTGATAATGTACCCATTCTGTATGCCGGGTTTCGTATCAGATGCTTCCTGGCAGGCGATAAAGAGGGACAAACGGTAACAGCAGGCCGCTGGATCCGCTTTGCTAAGGATGTAGATAACAGCGTAAGCGCTAATACGCAATCGACAACCCGCTTACTGGATGAAGAATCGGCCGCTAAAGATGGCCTATATAAAGCATACTTTAACGCTATTGAAATTACTATTCCGGAAGATAAGCTGAACGAATTTTATACCAACCTGTTTGAGGGAAGGACCCGTTTGCCCATCTGTTTACCACCATCCATAGGGACAGCAGACAGATCTTATTGGGGCAGGTATACTCTTGATAATAAAACAGAAGTTTCCCTCCCTGCCCTTCGTAAAGCGTTTTGGAAGCAGGTGCTTTCTTCCGATGAATGTGATAAGAGCTGTCTCTTTGTCCGCTTGCTGGAAATGATGGATCAGCCGGTGTTTACAGAATATATAAAAGATGGCGCCTTTTTCTCTTTAGGCGCTTATAGCCGGGAGAGCGGGAGAAAGGAAGTAATGGACGCAGGCGGTACGCCGGCTATTGCCTTCCTATACCCCGGCGCAGCGGTGAGCAGCAAGGATTTTCTGCGGGAATGGCGGCTGTCTTTACTGCGGGTCGACGACCCGGAAGATAGCACAATAGAGAAGATCAGGACAGCCGTCAGAGACGACCTGCAATCTCAGATCCCGGGGAGCAATACGGCACTGGAGCCTGCCGGCCATACACTTCCCACATCCTGGGATAGTATTGATACCGGTTCGTTCAACAACAGGAAAGCAAGAGGTGTGGATGGCTTTTGGACAACGATAGGGCAATTTAGAGACGAATACAGCAATACGGATGTTGCCGCATTTATCGATCAGTTTATTCTAGGCCCTTCCGCGGCGCAAGGATCTACGGCGCATGATCACGACCTGGCTTTGCTGTTACTCACCCGTTATTTATGCAAGTTTCCTTTTGCGCACCTGCCCACTTATAATGATGCCGGTGGCCTGAAGGAATTGGCAGACCTTGAGATCGTATGGCAGCACTTTGCACTGGATTTTATTGCTGCGGGGGGAAAGCTGCAATCCGATCCCATGATGGTGAAGGGCAATGGAAAGTATACTTACGATAAACCGGTGACCACACAGCAAATTTTCCGGCAAAGACTGCTGCTGCCGCCTTCCGTATCGGTTGAAAGCACCTTTACCGCCATCCTGGACTATCCCAATGCCCTCGATTTTAATTTCATCTTATAACTATGAAACAGCCTATATTCTTTCCCGGGAAAAGACTTTGTGCCGCCGACCTGATCCGTCTCGAGGAATACGCTTTTTCGCGGACCAATATTATCGACCGCGATCATGGCGTTGTCCATTTGTATAACCAGGGGGCGAGGCCGCAACAAAGCCCGGAAAGGGGACGCAATTTTTTCCTGCTGAAAGAAGTTTCGGGCATTACCCCTTCGGGCAGACCCGTAAGCTTTAAAAGCGGCAGCAACAGGGATACATTGAAGCTGGAATATTCTTCAAGAGGGGTATTGATATGGGATATTTATGTGGTAGACAGGCATCCCACAGATAATGAGAGCGGGACAGACGAAAAATACCGGCTGCTTCATGAACCGGTTGACGACCCCGAGACCCGCAAGCCGGAATTGTTTCCCGACAGGCTTTATATAGGTCGCTATAAATTGACGGGCGATGAGGCGCCTGAGATCATTGCACCGCCTTATATCTATAATCTTGCATCCTTTAATTTCCCCTCGGGTTGGTGGCAGGACTGGACCTACCCTATACGGGAAGCCCTGAGAACGATTTCCCGGAAAAACCAGGATGCGCATATTGAAAGCTACATCAGGCATATCTTATACAATTATCCCTTCTGGCCTTTGTCGCAATTGTTGCGGGCAAGTAACGAGCTGGCCTGGCTCTGCGCGGGAAATGATATAGAGAATCTGCTGGATGAAGGCGCCATAGCCGATTTGCAGCAAGAGCAGATAGCCGATCTGCTTACGGATGCTTTCGGCGATATCGCACCCATAAAAATCCCCGAAAAGATAGGCGAGATACTTGGAAGCACCGGGGTGAAGCGCTGGTCATTTATTCCGCCATCACAGTACGATATCAGCGGCCAGCGCCTGCTGGAGCTTAAGAACCGGTTCAACGGCCGGCACGAGATCAAGTTCCGGTTCCGGCACGATATAGATATTGCCCCCAACGAGTTGTTGAAAGTGGATCACCTGTATGAGTTTGTTGCGCCCCGTTTTGAAGAGCCGGACAATTTCAACGCATTATGTCCCTGCTATACGATCGAATATCCGGGTGTAATGGAAAATGAGACGTTCCGCCTTACCTGTCCCGACTCCTGGAAAAAAGAAGATTTCTCCATTTATTTCCGAACCCTCACTGAAGATAAATAGAGGCGCCATGCAAAATATCCTGAATATAGATATCGGCACGAAAGCGTTCCTGCCAACTTTTACCACTTATTTCGACCGGTTGCTACGGCCCGTTGATCAGTGGATACTCACTGAAATCATGGACGATTGGCGGGAAAAGTTTAAAGACCCGCTTGCCGAAAGTGACTACAGGCTGTTTATGCAGGCGGCCAGGGATTATCTGCTTCAAAAAAGAAAGCAGCGAAACATTGACATTACCTGGCTGGAAGCAATACTTTTCATCTCCCTGCAACGGTTTTCAAAAGCAGTAGATAAGCCGGTCATATGGACGACAGAGTTTGTGGCTTATCAGGGAAACAAGGCTATTGATGCTAACGAAGAAGTATTGAAGAAGGTCCTCGAGTTGTACAATAGCTGGTGCGATAACCCGGGCAACAACGACAATGGCTTTGCTCAGCCTTATGCATTCTATCTTGTATTCAATACCGTCGTGGAAGACGATGTGCTCAGGAAGTATATTTCTATGCGCAGCGATAATGATCCCCTCAAGATATACCTTACCATAGGAGAGCAGGGTGCATCTAAGCTGGATAACCGCATTGTCAATTTTGCGATAGACTATTACCGCAACGGGAAACGGCTGATCGCGCCTACAGATACGCAGCAGGATATTTATGCCACCGCGCACTTCCGGCTGCTTAATTTGAAAAGTGTCAATATTGATCACATCATTGATCAGCCGGTAACTTCGGCCCGCATCAAGATTACGGCTATGGGCATTATGGCCAGCGGCAAATCTACCATCTTTAAAAGAATGCGGGAAGTGCTGACAAGCCCTTCCGGAGGGGGTAGCTACGACAGCAATTTTGCCATTACACAGCTTAGTGTTATCCGGAATTCCGAAGGTGAAGGCGAGGTCAATAATTTCTTTGGCTCCATCTCCCGGCGTACCGCAGCGTCCCGCCTGGATACAACAGAGCTTACGGGGCAGATCGCGATCAACAACCAGCAATACGATATCTCCGTAAACGACACAAGAGGCGGGATCATGCTGGCGTCACCACCCAAATACGACAGGACCCTGTCGCTGCTTCAGGATCAGAACTATCCCTTAGAGCGCCTTTTGCTGGAAACAGATCTGCTGTTGCTCGTTATGGACCCGGAGACCATATTTTATCAGGATGCAGAAGATGTGTTCACTTTCGGCAACCTGCTGGACCTGATAGAAAGCCGTCTCGATTATTTATTTCATCACAGCAAACATGCCATGATCGCCGTTGTATTCACCAAGTTTGATGAGTACGGGTCGGTGATCAAAGGACCGAGAAACCTGATCCATAGCGAAGAGCAGGCTGCTTATCTGAAGCAGTTCCTGGAAACAGGCGATGAGAGCATTTTGAATAGGCTGATCTCCGCTATCGGCGATACCTATGTCAAACGGAATAAAGAAGACACGCTGCTGCGGCAAACGATCATGCTCTTGCTTAACCGTCTTAAATTCCTGCTCAGGCGTATCGTTCATTCCCGCCGGCACCCGGTTATCAATTTTTACATAGCGAGCACCGCCTCAATGAAGGACAACGAAAGGTCACATTGGACGGGCATCACGGATGTTTTTAATGATTTCTCAGATTATCTCGGCTGGCTCATCAAAAAAAAGCAGGAGCTACGCATCCTTCCACCTTCGGGTGTAACGGTAACGAATAGCAATGCCTATCCCGAGCTATCTTTCGAAAACAGGAATGAAAAGGACATGTCCTATGTTGTAGAGCGAAAGATAAATGACGGCAGCTTTAACGTTTGTGAGAGCGGGAGAGTAATCAATGCCAAAAACGGCAGTGTATTTACCGATAAGGATGCGGAGTTTGGCAAGCTATATACCTATCGCCTGTACTTTGTTGATTTTTCCAGTGAGAAAAATGCCAGCAAATACTCTGAGGAGGTGGCCATCAATCTTCCTTTGCTCCCTATTTTACCGCCGGTCGAAATCAGCGCCGGTCTTTCGGAGGGTAGTGTGTTGATCGAATGGCGCAACGCCAACAGGGTCGCAGTAAAGAATCTGCTGGAAAGGAAGCAGCCGGGGGAAGAGTTTCGGACCCTGGTGAACCTGAAGGAGCAGAACGGCAGCATTGCCCGGTATGTGGACAAAGATATAGACCATGGGAAAAACTACATCTACAGATTAAGGGCGCACGAAGCAGCCAATACAGATAACTTCAGCGCTTTTTCAGACGAAATAAAGGTCGTCGTTCCCCGAAGGAAGCTGATACCCCCTGCCCTGCTGCAAGCAGCCTTGCTGAACGATCGTATTAAGCTGAGCTGGAAAAATGAGAATGGCTTTTCAATCGGCTTTACCATAGAACGTAAGCTGACCGGCAATGCCGAATGGCGAAAATTATCCGAGGCGCAAAAGCAAGATGCCCATTCCGGCTTTTATCTTGATAACGATGCAGAGTTGGGTAAGGAATATATATACAGGATACGCTTTGCCACGCTGGACAATGAGCCGGTCTACAGCGACCCCGTTGAAACAAATCCGGTGAAGACACCACCCATGGGTATAGAGAACCTTGACTGGGAGCTGAAACCGGGTAAGGATCAGGTAGAATATGTGGAGCTGAAATGGAAAGAGCCCGAAAACCTCTATGCGGTGTTTTATAAACTCAGCAGGAAGACGAAAAACCGAGAGGGAGGCTTTTCCGCGCCCATAGACCTGAAAACAAATTTCAAGGGAAGCCAGCATAGAGATACCATTATCAAGAAAGGCTGCAGCTATCAATACGAGATCCAGGTATTCGATGCATCGGGAGGCACCTTGCCTATGCCGGCAACCGAGACAGAAATTATTGCCATACCCACTTCCAACAGTGCATTGGCGATCCTACTGATCGTGATCATCGTTCTGATTATCGTTTTTTTATTAATAAAAATTTCCGGATTGGTTTAAAACCTCATTATAAATGGAATTCCGTCATTTTGTTTATGGAAAATTCAGCTCAAGGTTTCCTGAATTCGGAACCATGGTCGCCGGTCCGGCACATGGCCCTGAAGTCGGGAACGGTGACTATAAGGCAGTACAGGAATTTATCATTAATAAGCTGGATGCGTTGCTGTACGGACATATTCCTTTCTCGTTCTCTGTACTTCCGGAAGTCCTTTGGGCCTTTAAAGAATATACCCTTTATATCCGGTTTTTCCCCCCCTTGCCCGATCAGAGAGGAACGCTGGTGGCGCCGCTATTTCATTGCTTTTTATTGGATGAAGCCGACCTGAAAGCCATTGACTATAGTCCCTGGAAGCTACGGTCTTTTTTTGTGAAGCAATATGAGGAACTTTCTATTATTGGTCACGACGGATCGGTATGGCTCTCTCAGGAGGAGGCTAATCGCGGGGGGCAAAAAACAATCGGAATTGAAATGACAGCGGCATCTTTCCCGGCCAGCAACGGGCAGCTTGTCAAACCGGGGCGGTACCAGGATTATTACAATGTCGTTGCCAGGGACGCGATTGCTACCTTGGCGTCGCTCGAACCGGAACAAAAAATGTCGCTGTTTGCTTCGGGTATTCTTTTAAATGGGAATGCCGAATTATTGCAAAGATTCAGTAACAAATCCATACACTTTGTTTTTACAGACCTCCGGGAAGACCAGGGAACAGCGACCGCTTATAACCAGGTAAGCGGTACACAGCTGGGGATGATTGCCCCTGATGAACCTGCCGCGGAAAAAGAACCAGTGGTGATGCCAGCTGTCTCTCAAGCGGCGATGGATAGGCCAAAGATCAGTGAAGCACAATATCCTGAGCATCCTGTGGTCGGTCCCGGCATAAACAATCATAATAAGGAGCGGGAGCATGTCGACGATCTTAAAATTGTTGAGAGCCGGTTCTCCGAAGAAAACAAGCTTCGTCTATCGGAATATGAACCTGTCCCGACGGGAAAGCTACCTGAGGACGGCGGCACCAAAGTGGAACGTATCGAATCGGGAAATGCAAGCGACATACAGTTCCGGATAGGGAACGAAAATATATTCACGGCTACCATTATCATATCTAAATCGGCGGTCGATATACAAGATGCCCTTTGCGACAGCTTCCAGATAAAAGGCCGCTCGGAAAGGGAATTTACCGACACAAAAGTCGAAGAGGGGAAAAGCTATATATACCAGGTAAAATCGATGGTCAACGATACCGAGACCATACAGACATTCCTGGTTACCATGCCTCCGCGCCCCATAAGCCAGCTGAACCACACCCGAAGTCATCCGGGAGCCGCTATCAGCCTGGAATGGACAGCATCATTAAATGATTTTCCTGTTATCTATCGCCTGGTAAGGACGACGACCGATCATACAGGAAAGGTGGAGCAGTATACGGAAATGGTTCCGGCGAACAGCTATACCGACAACTATATACCCGAAAATGCAGCAAGCATCAAATACCGTATCAACGCCGAGAATGAGACAACCGGCCAGGCCGGTCAGGGCGTGGAGACCAGCGCAATTGAGATGCCCAACAGGCGACGCGCGTCCGAGGATCATCTTTCACCGGCAGATACGTCCGGGAAGTTTCTCTCTTTTATTAAGAGGAAGAGGAACACCCTTATCATCGCCGGCTTGCTGCTAATCGTGGCGGCACTGGTATGCTATATCCTCAGCATAAAGGCCGGGACGGGGAAGGAAATCCGGAGAGAGAAAGGTGGTACGCAAACAATTGTACATCCAAAGCAGGATATACCTGCCGGTGATAACGATGTAGAAAAGCAAAAAGGGGAGCAGCCTGCTCCTGTTACAGAGGGCGATGCAACTACCGTAGAAGATGATGAGACGACCAGTAGCACTGAGGCTGAGAAGGGCGTATTGGAGGCGGCTAAATTAAAAGCAGAGAGTAAACCAAAGCCGGCGGGTCCAAAAGCACCGCCCCGCGGAGCCGGACAGGCGAAACAGCACGACGGGCAGAAAACGGATCCTTCTACAGGAAATGGAACCGCCTCAGGGAGGGCACAGCAAGCGGTATCACGGATTTCAGCCGCGGATCCGACACTTATATCAACGGGAGATGCAAAGACATTAATCCCGTCGGTTACGAATAAGCCTTCGGCAGAGACAAAGATGGATAAAACAGCCCAGGATGCGCCGGCCGAAACGGCAAAAGAAAAGGGAGAAGAACAAGGAGCGGGAAAGGAAGCAAATAAAGATGCCGGAAAGTCCGCTGCAACGAAGAAGGGTAACAGAAATAACAGGCCCAAAAAGAAATAGCATATGCTTCGTCCCATCAACTATATCCTGGCCGGCTTTTTGCTGCTGCTGTCGGTCTCTTGTTTAGGCAGGAACAACGTTATTGTTCTGGTAGACCGGCAATTGCTTGAATTTGATTCCAGCGCGATCGCCTACATCGATAATGCGGCGGAGCTACGCCGCGAACTGCTTGGTGATATGTATTCAAGACTCAACAGCACGCTTCGTGGTTACGGAGCGGATAACGACTACTATATTTATCTCGGGTGGGAAAATGAGAGTGGGTTCTTTTTTTCGGCAGGAGGATACGCTGCCGGCGCCCATTCTTTGGCCGACGTCAGGGACCTGTACGATAGCCCCGATGCGAAGACCAACAATCATATTTTTGACCTGCTACATACCAATAATGCACAGATCGACAGGCAGTTTCCCGGCGTAATATATGATACTACGCTGCTGCTGATCTTCAGTAAGAAATCCTTTGCCGGTCTTTTCAATGGCATCCCGCAAAATACCTCGCTGATGTTTTCGGAAAAAGATGAATTCCGTTACAACAGCAGGGATCTGCACAACTATGCTTATGCTGTCATTGGAAAAGGCGTACTGGGAGAGGATTCGATCGTGACGCGGTCGGAAGTGATCCCGCTTAATGAAGTCTGCTACCAGCTTGCCCCTAAGGCCTCCAATATTTTTAATAGCTATAATATTGGCAATACGCCCTCCTTGTTCCTCGCTATGAACCGGAGGACCATGCCCAATAGCACGGGCGTCGAGCTGTATCCGGTAGACGGATCGGGTGATATACGCACGACCCTCGTAGGCCAGACGCAGGCTGGCATCGAATGGTGCCGTTTGTTATTTGTGGAAGGCGGGGATAGCCGGCGTAATCTCAACATAGCCACCCCTCTTTTCAATGCGTCCAAAGGGAACTGGCCCGCGATGCTGGAGCAGCCGCTATCTGCTGTCAATGCTTCTTTCCCCTTGTATAGCCTGTTGAAGAATACCCTCGTGCTGGATAGTATTATGCCGGCAGATACGCTCTATACGGGGCGTGTGGCTGTTAAATACCGGATGCTGGATCCCCATTATAATCATGCTGCATTTATCGACACCATCTATTTCCGTCTCCGTGTGGAGCCGCCGATGATGCTGGAAGAAGGGCTCTTTAAGAAAACGCTGATCGACAATGGTGTGCTGGTACGGTATGGTTTTAAGCTGGGGCCCGGCAGAAGCTGGACGCAGACAGAGATCATAAGCCGGTATGGTAAAAATGTTAAGATTGTGCTGGCTGCCATACTGTTACTGGCATTCTTTTCTATAATCCTTATCAGAACCTTCCTTATCAGGAAAAGAAAGTTTACGCTCAAAAACCTAATTACATTTTACAGGAAATAATCATGAGTAATTATTACGAAATAATGGAGGTTGGCAGGAGCGCATCGGCCGATGAGATCAAGAAGGCCTTCAAGCGGCTTGCCAAAAAGTATCATCCTGACGCTCATCCCAACGACCCTGCTTTGGCTAATAAATTTAAAGAGGTCAATGAAGCGCATCACGTGCTGGGCGATAGTATAAAAAGAAAGGCTTACGACAGGCAGCTGAATAATGATAGGATACCGCCCGGAATGCAGGCAGGGTCCGACGATCAAAGGTCTGCCGTCAACGACCTGCTGAATACTTTCGACAAGTTTGATTTTTAGAATACTTAAATCTCGGTATGGGAAACATTGACCGGATTGTGGAACCAGGCACCAAAGACCACCTGCCGAAAACCAAAACGATATAACCATGAATCTTTCTTCCATCCGGATACTGGCGCCTGCCATTTTTATGTTTGTGCTACCCGCATCTGGTTATGCACAATCGAAGCACAGCTCTGCCGATACGACAATAAGAAGCAGGCTTAACGGGACATGGGTCCCGCAGCTGGGTGATGGCGAATACCCCAGGAGATCCAGGGGAAAAAGCACTATGATCGCCAATTACTTCTACCTGGAACTCTCTTACCCGATCACCAACAATAGTTTTAATAATCCTGCAGCCTCCGGTCAGATCGCGGCTATGCCTTTCTCCTTCAGCAGCCCTATCTCCCCCAATTTTAAGGGAGGCCTGGGTATTGGCAAGGTGGCCCATTTCCTCGATATCGCGACGCCAAGAGTACGCCTGGGTATCAATGTGGACTTCAGCGCTCAGGCCTTTGGCAAAGGGGACAATAGCAGCCATGACTCGGCGTATCAGGCAGAAAGTAAAGGAACATATATCGCTTCGCTGGGTGTTGGTCCCCAGGTTACCTTCAGGCCGATGCCTTTTATGCAAGTGGGTGTCTACGGGAGGATCGGTATCTCGGGGCTTTACAGCAATTACCAGAATACTGAATTCCTTAAAAATCCGAAGGGGGAGATACAACGTTACGATGCCGGTGTAAACATGTATAACTTCTCCATTAACCAGGATCTGGGTATCGACATCACCATCTATAAGCTTTTGGTGGGCCTCAAATGGACATTTCTCAAAAGCAGGCCAGGCAGCAATCAGTTCTATACCGAAAATGATACCGATAACCGCGTCCTCTTCTTCGCCGATAAGGAGGGTAAGAAAAACGTCGGTACCCCGGCCCCTATTGATCAGGCAGTAAGCTTCAATCGTATTTCCATTTTACTGGGTATTACCCTTTAGACCAAACCTATGCGCAAATTATTTCTTTCCTGTCTTTTGATCCTGTTCCTTACCCGCCTGCAGGCGCAGAATATAATCGGCGATACCATCAGGGTATTTGATCAGGCAGAAACAAGCATTTTGTTCCCTAAAGATGCCGTTATACGAGACATTCAGCTTACCGACAAGCAAGGTTTTTCCGTCAAGGTCAACCCCGGTAATAAGATCATGATTACGGCTGGCGCCGGCGCAGAGACATGTGGCATGTCGCTTGCCGAGGTGAAGAAAGGCACGCAAAAGAAGTTGAGACAGCATTATTTCCTGCTTGTGCATGAGCATGCACTCTGTACCAGGCCCGATGTGCTTTACCACGACTTGTCCACCACCGAAAAGATAAAAGCCAGGATAAGGGATATGCATGAATATGATGGCAGGCAAGTACAGCGGCCGGCCACGGCACGCCCTTCGGAGGCCAATGCGCCGCCGCCTACTGCTATTGCTGCCGGCAATAAACCTGTAATAGCAATCGCCGGACCGGAGCAGGAGGATACTTCTATGATCTCGCTTGGCGGGGATCTTCGAATCAGTAAAGAGGCCTTCCGGCAAAAGGCATTTATCAAAACGAAAAGACTAAGCACCTTTTTATCCTTTTTGTGTAATAAAGCGAATGCTCCTGATGCCTGTAACGAAGCTATTGAAAGCGCCCTGAGCCTGTTCATTAATGAAAATGTGCTGATAGAAGTTTCGTCCAAAACGACCGGGGAAACAGAACCCAAAAAAGTAAGGACCTACCTTAAAGATATGGTGGCGCTACGTTACAGCAAAGTCGAGCTTAGCTGGAGTAAGCTGCAATATGTAGGAAAGCTGGAGATGCAGCCCGACAGCACCTTGCGGGGCTTCGTGGAATTTGAGCAGCGGTTCAGTGGTTTCCTGGATCAGAAAATAGTCTATAGCGATGTCACCAGGAAAAGGGTAGAGGTTGTATTGAAATTAATGAAAGTAAAAGAAGGCGGCGATTATCGTTTGCTGTGGGATGTTCTTTTATCGGATATCGGCGTAGAGTCGACAAACTAAGTATAATGACGCTTCTGAGAATAATATTTTTCCTGTTGGTCCTTCTTTCCGGCACTGCTGCCCGTTGTCAGTATGTTACCGACGATGAAATAAGGGAAAAACTGTTTACCCTTGAGGTCAAACAGATTGATGAATTCCTGGAACGTTTTAACGACGAGCATTTCTCGTTCATCAGGGAGCAGGCCAATAAGATCGGGACCGGGCACACGCTATCAAGGCCGCTGCTTGTAGCCAAATTATTCAACCTCGATGCACAGTGGAATAAGGATACTGTGCTGGCGTTTCTGCATTTGGTTTTAAATCCTGAGAAACCCGTTCTATTATCTTTCACAGATAGCAATTGGTACGCTCAGGCCGAATGCCGGTTCTTGTATAAGGGAAAGAAAGTGAATGTACCGCTCTTTCTTCGGGTAAGTACGACCAACCCAACCGGCGCCCGTTGGGCGATTGCGGGCGTTGGCAACCCCAGCTTCTTCGGCCGGCTGCCGGCTGCTCCGCTCCCGGCCCCGTCGTCCGGCACTTATCACTTTATTCCATCCTCCAGCCACATCAACAGATTTTTGAGTCTTTACAGGGCCTTTGGCGATACAACAAACCTGGTGGAATACTTCGATCCCCTGGCCTTGACGGATAGCAGCGTCAATAAGTTGATCACCGGCCTGCACAGCAGGTCGTTGAAATTGATCGCGGTCAAGCAGGTTATGTTCCATTTCTTCCAGATTGATGGCTGGTTCTTTACGGTGGAACGGTTTGAACGGAATACAACGAACAAAGGATGGCTGATCAACAGGCTGATCAATATACCCGAATCAGAAAAAGGAAGGCTGTTGAGCGGTTTATTGCACCCAATTAAATTCAACAGATGAAGCGATTAAGACTTATTGTCCTTTTAATGATTACAGGTTCCTGGTATGCGCGGGCACAGGCCGACGGGCTCACGGCCAGGGATACCATGAACATCAACAGGCATGCGATCAATACGGTTTCGAGTCTGTCCGATTTCCTGAACTTTATCAGCACGCATTACGAAGAGGGGGATATAAATGCTACGTTAAAAAATGCATTCTCGGTCAATAAACTGTTCAGCGATAGCACAGCCATAATCGAAAGCAACTTGTTGCCCGAGTATGGCTTAGGCAATAGCGCTGTACTTGCTATTCCAAAGTATGTGAAGGATTTCAATATTCTATATGAAAAAAGCGATACCAGCTCTGTATCGATCATCATAAAGCAGATCTTACCTGTCAGGAAGGGAGCTTCGTACAAATACCTTCAGGTGATTTGCCAGGAAACATTTGTAAATAAATATAAACCGACCGGTGAATCCTATTCACCGGCCACTATTGTGATCGAGCTTAAAATTGAAAAGCCTGTAAGGACATGGGAAACGACGATTACCAGGATCGCTTTCTTTGACCCGGACAAGTATAATAAAGATACATTGAATAATATACCGGTGCTGCTGGCCGGGGATAATCTGCAGGAGACCGATTGGCAGGAAGATCCTACCGACTACAACCTGACCCTTAGCAGGGGTAATGCCTTTTACGATATCCATGATTTTACCTCGGCTTATCTCGAATACCGGCAGGCCAGGCTGCAAAGGCCATACGCTGCGGAACCGCTACGGAAAATGCAAAAGATAAGGGAAGTGATCAAAAGCAATGGCGACGACGCCAATGAATACCTCTATGAACAGCTCGTTTCAAGGGCGCTTATGTGCGAACGGCGGAGCAGCTTCGGGAAAGCAGTTGGCTATCTTGATCTCGCTAAAGAAGTGTTGCCGGATAGCGCCATCGTGCTTGACCGGTCAGCAGAAAGGATAAACGCCCGTGCGCAACGGATAAACATCTTGTCGGAGCAATACCGGTTGGGTCAGTTCCGGGATGCTATAGGCGTTTATGACGATGCGATCAAACAGTCGCCGCAGAATGGCGACTATTATTTGTTACGAGGCGAAGCCCTGGAACGATTGGGTAATCTTAAAAAAGCGCTTACAGATTACAATGCCAGCCTGCAATACGATGCAACCAACCTGGCAGCCCTTCTTAAAAGAGGTAAGCTGCACAGTAAGCGCAAAGAATACCTTGAAGCCAATCTTGATTACGATCAATATATCGCGATCGACAACCAGGATCCCGAAGCCTATATTCAGAAGGCGCTGAACTATGAGGTGAATAACAATACGGCAGAAGCCCTGGTAGAGCTGGATCGTGCGATAAAAATATTACCCAATGCAGCTTCGCTTTATTACGCCGGCGCAGATATCCTTTTCCGTAAAGGCGCTTATACTGCAGCCCTGGGTAAATATGAGCAAACGATACTCAGGGACCCCGATCATGATCAGGGACGCGCTTTTCTCAAGCAGGGCTTGTGTTTTCTGGAACTAGCCGATGTGGGTCATGCAGGCGCCGCTTTTCAGCAAGCGCTTAGTCATGGTATCGACAGGGCTGGTGTGGCGTTGATCAATGGTAAAGCAGAAGCGTACCGGGTGCATTTTTTGGAGATGTTGTCTCTTGTAAGACAAAATGCAAGCAAGGCAAATATCGACTCGGCCCTGGTTACAATAGACAATGCGCTAAAGATAATGCCGGCATCGCCGTTAAGTCATTACCTGAAAGGCATGCTGTATCATACCATTGGTAACTATCGGGGGGCCGTAGACGGCTACAGCAAGGCGTTGACCTACGACCGGAATTATGCGCCTGCTTATTATCAGCGGGGTGCCATCTACCTGCTATTGCAGCAAAACGAAGATGCAGCGACAGATCTCAGCCAGGTATTACAGATCAATGCACAGGCGTCGGCCGACAGTCCCGATGAGCTTGCTTTGTATTGCGACGCGGTGCACCTTAAGGCCCAGGCGCGTTATAACCAGGGTAGGTTCGCCGATGCTATTATGGATTGCAACAATACCCTTTCCAGGATCGGAACCGAGCGCCTGGCCATTGATCGGCATCATGAGGCCATGATCCGGAGCGTTCTGGCTAAAGCATACTATGCTGCGCGTAGAACAATAGAAGCACAGGCTCAGGTCGATAAAACCCTTGACCTGGATAAAAATTATGCCGAAGCTTACTATACTAGAGGGCTGATCCGTAAAGATCAACACAGCTATGATGATGCCGTGCGGGATTTGTTTAAGGCGCTGGAATCCGACAGGAATAATCCCGTTTGGAACTATGCATTGGGCGAGGTGTTTCGCTTGAATGATAACTACGCCGAGGGCAGGAAGGCCTATAATGTATGTTGCCGGTACGATACCCTGCTCAACTATCCCATGGCTTTTTATTACAGGGGCTACTGCTCTGGTCAGATGGGCAGCTACGTGGAAGCATTGACCGATTACCTGGCAGCTAAAGATCTTCACCTCGATGAAAAGACAGGCACATTTTATACGGAGCTGGGCGACGTTTACCTTAACCTGAACCGTTTCGATAGTGCTGCCGCGCAGTATACAATAGCTTATAGCCGCAACAATGCCGATGCCGGCGCCTGCTATGGCCTGGGCAAGGCCTGTTATTTTCAGAACAGGTCAAATGAAGCGCAAGGCTGGATGGAAAAAGCTTTTGCCGGCAGGTCAATTTCCCGCAGCAGGATAAAGAGCGATAAAATGATTGCCAATATGAGAGAAGAGCAGTGGTTTAAGAAACTCATGAAGAAATACTATTAACCAGGAAAGATATGCACCTATTCAACTTTTTCTTGTCGGAGCATCGTACCGGCCTTAATGGTAAGGGCTGGACGCTCGTCGTGCTGCTGGCGCTGGCGTCCGGCCTGGCGGGTTATCTCTTTATGAAGCCCCGTGCCTGCCCCGGCTTTGTTATATACTGCAATGACCGCCCGGTCGGAGATACCAATCTGTTTTATGTCAATGCTGCCGTCGCCTTCTCGGCCGGAGAAGGTGCAGGGAATAATATCAGCTGGGATTTTGGGGATCAGACGCCAAAGTCTATTGGCGCCAGGACAACACATTTCTTTACCGCTCCGGGACAATTTACCGTACGGGCCATTTACCAGGCAAAATGTATTACCGTCGTTCAGGTGATTATCCGTGACCAGGTAGCTGCCCTCGTCGCAGATAAAGCCGGCCGGACGGTGATCCAATCACCGGATGTGTTGCTGGCCGGGCAATCGTTGAACCTTGATGCGGCCTATGGTAAATGGCGGTTGATCAATGTAGCCGACTCACAGGTGCAGCAAGTAGAGCGCGGCAGGGTAACCTTTACCACACCGGGCACGCGTATCCTGGAACTGAGAACAGAAAAGGATTCGCCAAAAGTATACCGCAAAGAGATCCGTGTGGTTTCCCCTCCTGCTTCTGCTCCTGTAACCACCCATGCTCCGGCCCGGCCCGCTGCGACGCCGGTACCGAAGATAGAAAATACCTGGGATGAGGTGGAGCACGCCGCCCCGAAAGCCCCGCCGGCAGCCAATAGCCGGAAAGAGGTGAAGGTAGAACCCACAGCGAACAACACCGTATGGGTCATTGCCGACCAGGAGCTTAAGGATAAGCTTAACGACATTATCGCCAACCAGGAACACGCGCAGAACCTTGTGGCCTACCTGTGCGGGGGATTAGGTACCAGGGTGCTCGCCAATAAGCAATGGTCGGATATGCAATCGTTCTGCCGTATGGTGGAGAATAATAAGCGCTATGAAGTGACCGCCGTCGAGGCCGTAAGAGATAGTAGGGACAACTGCATCAACTATATCAAGATCACCTTCAAAAAAGCATTCCTTTCGCTTTAAAATAAGATAAGCCCCCCTGAAAACGATCTACCATGAAGCCCTTTCTGAAAAGCGGAGCAACAATCTTATTGACACCGGATCCCGGTTGGCACTGGGTGGGCTGGGATGGACGGCTTACGGTTTACTCAGCGATCAAGCCGCTGCATCTTTCCGGGGACAATATCATTATCGGTACCGATGTACCGCTGTTTACGCTTATCTCGATCCGTGCTTATGCTGCCGATTGGTTTTCGGATATACCGGGCACCATAGCCCTGGCGACATTTGCTGTGGATGAACCGACGTTATCCGACAAGATAAAAGTTAACCGGTCGGAGCCATTGCTGATCTCGACAACGGGTACCTTCAGTTGTAGCTTTACAACACCGTCCTTTAAAGTCGCGCATACCCTTGTCCCCGACACCCAATTCCTGAAGCATGGCACCTGGAAAGTGGTTGTGCCCAATCAGCAGGTGTTTTTCAGGAATCAGATTGGCCCTGAAATACCCCCTTGTGTAGAAGAAGAGGTGCCGAAAATGACGAATTGGCAAAAGCGAAAGGCCGCTATGATGCAGTCTCATGTAGGCAGGGCTGTAATGGAAGAGCTTAAAGAACTGGCAGAACCTGAAAATATAGCAATAGCCGTAGGCGTTGGACTTGCTGCTATTGCCCTTTTGCCAGCAGAAGGAGTAGCTGCTGTATTTGTTGCAGCCGGAGCACTATTCTCGGGAATTGAAATGGGCAAAGGCCTTGCCTATTTGGTAGATTTCAATAACAAAGCGGAAAACGCACAAACCTGTAGGGATATCAGCGAGGCTGCAGATAGTTTTAGTAAAGGCGCCGCACAATTGGGCATAGGTGGGATTGGAGCGATCTTATCGCTGGGTGGTCTAAAAATGATGCCGAAAATTCCCAAAACGGAAGCTATCTTTAATTCTGAATCCATAGAAGCAAGTGCTGCTGTGCTGGGAGAAGAGTCAATGGCGGTGGCGGCTGAGACTGAAGCTATTACCCCAGAAATGGGATTTGATGCTTCATCGTTTGCAGATGAAATAATTGCTTTTAATAAAACAACCGATGGTGGTGGCCATTTGATAAGCGGAACTCCTTCCTCTGCAATCGATTCTGCGATGTATTATGAAACCGCTCCAGAACAAGGAGCAGCAATATTCAGATCAATATCTAGGAATCATATGTTCATGAATGGGAATAAAAGAACTGCTGTCGCTGCGTTTCAGTCGTTTGCCAAGCAACACGGGTTGAATACTGTAGGACAGGAACAAATGATGGATATTGCAACACAAGTTATAAATGATAAGGTAACCGATGTATCTCAAATCGCAAAAATGTTAATCAAATAGAGATATGAACATTATTAAAAGAACAATAGAAAAGCCGAATCCTTCTTTTGAAGAATTAATTCTTTGCTTTGAAGAAATAAGGACAAATGGAGACGTTGCCGTAATAAAATTTGATGGGGAGAGGGATAAAGATGAATATACTGTGTTTGTTTCTTTCCCTCGAAATAAAAGAGAGATGATTCGTGTTGATGGGAGTGACTTAAAAGGAACTCTAAAAAAGATACTTGCTGAATATATAGAGGAAAATTCACGTGCTGCGACCTAGACCCTCAAGTATTGTAAAGAGTTAATTATGGTATTGTCTATCAGCAAATTGCTTTGCAAGTATTCATTCCTGATACCCTGCATCATAATATTTGCATTTGGAAGATCATCTCTCTCAATACTGATCATTTTGATAAGGCGCAAAATCTTCCAGCCGGGGCAGGGGCCTGATCAACACCTTTTTACTGGTATTGCTAAGCACCTTATCCGTCTCATAGTTCTCGACTTTTTGGATACGGGTACCGGTTGACAGGTTGAAATCGGTCGTATATAGTCTGCCTTGTCCGGAGGAGCTGGTCTCCGTATAGCCGATCAACTCAAAATGACCGTTCTGGTACCGGAATATATGAGTATAATAGCCGCGGAGCAATTGCTCGCTGATGCTTAGCACACCCTTGTCGATGCTCACCTCATCCAGCTCTTTGCCATCGCCGGCCACTGCTTTCCCGGGTTCTATAGCTTTAGTACTACTAACAACTAATTTCAGCTGGCCGTCCGGCTGGCTGAGATAGTGTAGGTTCCCGCACTGCTGCCGGCATCCTGCATTACCGTAACCAGGTCATCTTTCCCGTCTTTGTTCAGGTCGCCTTTGACCTTTTTTACGACTACATTAAAGGTCCCGGAGGATTGTCCCCAGGTGATAACGGCGGGCAACAACAATAATAGAAGTCCTGCTTTTTTCACGTTTTTTTTGTCAAAGGTAAACAGGCTACAGTAAACATCAGACGGGTCATTTGGATACCTGGCCCTGACCTGTGATGCCGGGATCAGTGTTTTCGGGATAGGAGACCGGCTGATCCTGGAAGTAATTCAGGATGATGCTGCTGATGGTATCTGCTTTGCTGAAGACCATCAGGTGCCCGCCGCCTTTGATGCTGTAGTCGGGATGTACGAGCCTGGAAGCGATTACCTTATCGGCCGTTCCGTGTATCTGGATCGTGTGCCCGGGCATTTCCCTGTTATCCCAGTGGGCAATGCTTTTAAGTCCCCAGCGGAACAGCGGAATATCGGTACCGCCCAGCAGGTGCGTGAGCGCCTTCTTATCCCTTTCGGTATGGGCGCCAAAATAACGATAGGTAAGAAAATTGGCATGCTTGATCATGAAGCCGGGGATGATCCGGTACATACCCAATCTCATAAAAAAACGGTTGAACGGGTTGAGCTCATCCCTGGTCCTCACCGAGGAGATCAGGACCATTTTCTTTACAGCTATTTGTTTGGAAACTTCTACAGCAACGATCCCACCGAAGGAGAGCCCTATGATATAGGGATCGGTTACCGTGATCTGGTTACTGATCCTCCCGGCATAATGCTCCAGGGATTCGTTGGCCAGGGGTGGGATCCAGGAAATGTATACCTTGTTATAGCCGGGGAGATGCAGGTTTACAAAAGGGCTTGAATCGGCCCCTAGCCCGCTGAAAAAATAAATAGTTCCCTTGTCCTTGCCGGTGGCATCGGTAGGGATTTTGGAAAAGGCAAAAGAGCCCGGCAAGAGCAGCAACGCAACCGGCAGGAATGCTTTCAAGCGCCGCACAGCA
Source organism: Taibaiella koreensis (assembly GCF_003545715.1). Classification (GTDB taxonomy): domain Bacteria; phylum Bacteroidota; class Bacteroidia; order Chitinophagales; family Chitinophagaceae; genus Taibaiella; species Taibaiella koreensis. The sequence continues at coordinate 508,928 of NZ_QVNU01000002.1, read as the reverse complement.
GCTGTTATTGTCCCGGTAAAATGAGTAAGGTACACCATTGCAAATTTAAGATCCGCTAACGCAGATTTTAGAAAAGGAGGCTGTGTCAAAAGGGATAATTTTTGCCTTGATGAGCGAAGCCGAAGCACGACAAAAACGACGTTTCCAGCTTGTTTACATTTCGAATCGCTCCATGTGAAAGGCTTGATACCTTTTGAGACAACCGCTCCTGCGCTGTAAAATAGCGCAATATTTCTTAGCGGTTAACTGAATAACAACATCGTCTTTCCTTTATGGTTGAGGGGTTAGTTCTCTTTATCAAACAAATGATGATATTTTCGACTTTAACATGCAGAGCCCGCCGCACTCCGGAGGGAAGCGCTAAACAAGCTGCCGGCGTACCCGCCCTGCTTCAGCCCCTTCGCTACCCACCCCGGCACATCTCCACCTTTGACCGGCTATAATAAGATAGGTTTACCCGCCTTTACCCCCATTTTTACTGAGAAAAAACAGGTAGAAATACGGGCGGGAGAAATGTGGAATTGTCGCATTTTGCGCAGGTGAAGCTTCACAATTAAAACCAAACACATGGCCAAAAAATCAAAAGACAATGGGCAACCTATGCCTAAAGGGCAAGCTTCGGCTAACAAAGTCGCTTGCTGGGACAGCGATGGCGACATTAAGGTCGTCACACAGCGCCTGAAGGAAATGTTCGTTGAAATGGGTCAGAAGACCCGGATCGAAAGAGGGCAGATGCCCGCCGAACGCGCCGTTTTCCGTAAACAACATGGCATCGCTTATGGCAGGTTCATTGTTAAAAAGGACATTAAACCCGAATTCAGAGTCGGCATTTTCGCAGGCGATGCTTACGAGTGCGCCGTAAGGTTTTCGAGCGATACCGGGCCTACCTCTCCCGATCTGCATTCCACGCTGGGCCTGGGTCTGAAGCTCTTCGGCGTTGAAGGCCCCAAGCTCTTCGGCGAAGGCAATAATGCCGATTTTATTTTCCAGAATATCGATCGCTTCTTTGCACGCGACGCGCAGCAAATGTGTGCCTTTACTACCGCCGGTGTAGTAGATGGCGACTACGATGCCTATATCGATAAGCATCCCGAGCTGGCCAGCATTCTCAATGCGATGTCGAAGGTAGAAGCCAGCTGCCTGAGCGCCGGTTATTGGGCTATACTTCCGTTTAAGCTGGGAGAAAGCAATATAGTCAAGTACCGCCTGGTACCGGAAGATACCGATCGCGGTGCGCCTTTCGACGACAATAACTACCTGGCCCTGGACCTCCAGCAACGGCTACGCAACAAGGAAGCCCGGTTCCGCTTCGAGATACAGCCCCGCACCAACCCCACAACCATGCCATTGGATGATGCGCAGGAAGTATGGAGCACCGAGGAGAGTCCCTACGTCTGTATCGCAGAACTTCACCTGCCTCAGCAGGATATCTGCGCTATCGGGCAGCCGGAATTTGGCAGCATGCTGGCCTTCAATATCTGGAGAACATTGGCGGCGCATGAGCCTCTGGGTTCCATTGCGCAGGCCAGGAAGGTGGTATACGCCGCCAGCGCCCAAACGCGCCACCAGGCCAACGGGCAGCCTTCGCAGGAGCCGGACAGGATCAACCCGCACTTTACCGGCAATACCGATGAGGACAGCGATTGTATCGTTACCGCGGGCATCTATCCGCCCATAGGTGTTATGCGCGTAGGCAACAGCGAGGAGGAATACTTTATAGGCCCGCTGGTTACGGAGCCGGAGCCCAGGCTCGACGAGCATGCCTACAGGGACAAGACAGGCGCTCTGAAACGCCAGGCAGCCCAGTTCAGGATATATGGCTTCAATGCCGCAGGTAAAGCGGTTAAAGAGTTGACGGCGGAGGATGCCCACATCGTATGGCATGCCCACCTGGCCAATCAGAAAGCTTCCTGGTACCAGTTCCAGATGGCGCTCGATATTCCCGATGCTGCTACCGCACCACCATCGCTGCTGAGAAATATTGATGTAAAAGACCGCAATTCCCTGATCATTGACGGGGAAGAGCAAACCCTAAGCGGAACAGGAATTACCAACGGACCTAAGTTTACAGGCCGCTTCCAGGGCAAAAAAGTGTACTTGGGCGAGATGCACACCGACGAAAAAGGCCGCCTGATCATGCTGGGTGGTCATGGCGTATCGGAGAACCTGAACGGCGATATCGCGATCACCTTTGCCAATAACGAAGGATGGTACGACGATATCTCCGACGGTCCGGTTACGGCCGAAGTGGAATACAAAGGCGTAAAGCTAAAGGTCGATCCGGCCTGGGTGATCTGCGCCCCACCCGATTATGCGCCCATGCAGAAATCGGTACGCACCATGTGGGATCTCATGAGGGATGTTGCTGTTAAAGCCGGTATGCTTACCAGGCCTGCCCGCCCGTCCTTTACCAAAGATATTCTGCCCATCTTTGAACGGCTGACCAATCTGCAGTGGGTAAATGCCGGCTTTGCTTCTGCATTCGGCTGGGGCGGCCAGTTTGACTACACGACCTCAGCGTGGACGGTTAAGCTCAACGATCCCTCGCCGGCCAACCTGGAGATGCGCCGGACCATTTCCAATAACTTCCGTCGCTACGACATACCGGGAGCCGATGCACCGCAGCTGTGGCCATGGCTATACGGCGATGCCGTCGCCATTCCGAGTACCGGCTCCGTGCGCCAGCATGCGACACTCAGCGATTTGCAGCTCTCATTCCTGGACCAATGGGTGAAAGGCGATTTCGATGCCGACTATGTCGACCGTACCGGTTGCCCCTTTGTGCCGCCGCCCATGAATATTGATAAGCTGCCTGTAGCCGAGCAGCCGGAAATGCTGACCAGGGCAGCGATGGAATTTTGCCTGGCCGACGCCTTCCACCCGGGATGTGAGATGACCTGGCCCATGCGCACCGCGGGTATGTACATGGCGCCTTTCCGCCTGAAACATTCGCCCAAGCTGCCCTTGGTAGATACTTCGTACTACGGGCCGGTGATGAGCAGCGATGTGTTCACGCTCGCCAAAGGGCCATTGCTGGGCGGACAAGTTGCCGGCGGTGTGACCCGCTGGATGGCGATACCCTGGCAGACAGATACCGCCAGCTGCAGGGACGGCTATACCTCGGAATACGATCCCTACCTGCCTACCTTCTGGCCGGCACGGGTACCCAACAATATCCTGAATGAAGAGCGGTATAAAGAGGCCATGGACCCCAGTCTTTCAGAGCCGACCCGTAAGCAGGCTTTTGCCTACCGGGCTTTATGGCTCAATGACCTGCCGCTCGACGGCCTGTCGCCCACCTATACCAACCAGATCAACAGTATGATCAAATACTTTGATAAGCTGGCTGTGGTACAGGCACGGCCGGGCACGCCCGACAACGGAACCTTTCCGGCTACTATGCAGGTGGGCCTGATCCCCAGTGCCGAGCAGGAAGCCGCATTGCTGGCCGAAGCCCGCGGTGAGCTGGATGCCATCATCAGCCGTAAGAACATTACGGATAAGAAAGTGACAACCCTGCTGAAATCTGCTATGACGGGTCTGTCGAAGAAAAACCTGCTGACCGAGCCCGATATGCTGAGCGACGCAAAGGCCACGCTGCTGTCCCTCGTGGAGCATGAGCTGAGCGAGGATTTTAAATCGTCGTCTGTGATCGGGAGATTGTTGCGATTGCTGGAGTCGAAAATGCACAAGCCCGTGAAGTCCCTGGCTATGAAGCCGCAGGGCTATACGAAGCGGGAGTTGGGCGAAGGCGAAAAAGGCAGCCGTTTCCATGCGTATACACTCTATACGCTTCCTATTGAAAAACCAGTGCGTGAGCGTTAATGAAGACCGACCTGGCTTATAAGGCAGACGTTGCGATCGTGGGCGGGGGCATAGCCGGCTGTACGCTGGCCATGGCCCTCGCCCCTTTGTATTCCGTCGTGCTTATCGATAAACTACCGGAACCGGTCGCGCGCGTTGGCGAATGCCTGGCGCCCGCTGCCCGCCGGATATTGCGGAAGCTGGACCTGCTCGGCGGTATTGTACAACAGCCTGGTGCCACGCTTTATTTGCCCCATCCCGGAACACAGTCGTATTGGGGCAGCGCCAGCCGCCATGTGGTCGATCACCTGCGTAATCCCGATGGCCCGGGATGGCACCTTGACCGCAGGGCTTTTGAGGCTTATCTTAGGAAAGAGGCCTCGGAGAGAGGCGTGCTATGCCTTTGGGGCGCTAAGCTGCACAGTAGCCATTATGAAAAGGGTCGTTGGCAGCTGGTAACGAAGTCGGCCGATGAAACGGAGGAAGACAGGATCATCCCGGTAACGGCAACATTCGTGGCAGATGCCGGTGGCCGGCTATCGGCTTTTGCCAGGCAGGCAGGTGTGCACCGAACGCATTTTGACCGCCTAGTAGCACATTGGGGCATCTTGCCCGACCGCGAAGAGATCCGCATGAGTACCATATCGGCAGCGGCAGCCGGATGGTGGTATAGCGCTCCGGTGCCCGGCAATAAAAGAGTGATAGCGCTGCATACAGATCCGGACCTGGTAGACCGCCGCGCGGTGAAAGAAGCCGGTTGGTTTATAAATGCAGCAAAGGGCAATCTCGAAATGGCCAAAATTGTCGCTGCCGCTGACGGCGATGTCCAGTATTGTGGTGTGGTGGCAGCCAATTCGACACGGCTCAGCCAGGTAGCCGGTAAGCAGTGGGCCGCCATAGGCGATGCTGCGATGAGCTTTGATCCGCTGTCTTCGCAGGGCATGTTTAACGCTATGGCCGGCGCCCTGCAGTTGAGCGAATTATTGTTGTCCGGGGAGCGGGCATTGGATCACCCGGAGCATACGGAATACATACAGGCGGAATATGGTCTGCAAATGGATCGTATCTGGGACCGCTATGTGCAGCATAAGCATCTCTTTTATGCCCAGGAGCAGCGCTGGAAAGACGCTACATTCTGGCAACGGCGGTGTTGAGCACATTTTGAAACAGGTGTCTCTCTTCCGGCCACTGCAAAACTTTTGCTGCGTTAAGATCTGCTCCGCGAAAAGACCGGGAGGGCATTTTATTTTTGGATTATATTTTTTGAAACGATCGGCTTTATCTGTGTAATGCGATAGTTTAACCTGTGATATAAAACACCATGCCCACCATGATTATTAGCGAAACCCTGCCGTATGAGCAAGCTGTTGACACGCTCAGTACTTTTCGGACCTATAAAGAGCTGTATGGCTTCTTTGAAGTGAACGAAAACCTGTTGGATCAAAACCTCCTGGATGAATTGGAGCTGCGTCGCTTCCAGACAGAAGATGCCGGACAGCAGATCTTCTATAGCGGTCTCGCAAAAGAGATCCATAAACTGTTTTGCAAAAAAACGCTCGTGACCTTCGTCAATATGGACGCCGACGATGCCATAGCCTTTTTTTATGACCATTACCAACAGCTTGTCCATGAGGAAGCTCACAATTTCTTCCCGCAGATCATGGACCAGGTGGCGGCAAACAAGGATATGCAAACCCTGGTGTCGATCAAAGAGCTGATGCTGACCCAGTTGATTGCGGACCATTTTTTGTTTAAGGGCGACCGGTATTACCGGTATCATGTATTGCTCAAGGGCCTGGTATGGCTCGGCAAACCGGCTGCGAAAGACTGTTTTACCCGGGCCGCCGCTATTGATGAGCAATGGCGTAATAGGGCCTCGCAACTTTCAACCTTGGTATCGGAATGCGAGACGGAGGGTGCTTTGGCCCGCCTTTATCATGAGATAGGTCCCGGCCTTGAAGCCATAGCAAAGGCCGGTAGTGAGGAAAGCATGAAGCTGTCCCAGGTATTGTTGGAAATTGCCGGGGATGCGCATCGGGAATTGTCTGCGCTGCTGTATGCCAATATAGGCAACCAGCTGAGAACGCTTGGGGTCCAGGGAGACAGGCGTACCTTCTGGAATGCCGTATTCGCTTACCGCGAGTCGCTGAAACTATATTCACTCGAAAATGATGCCGAAGGCGTCGCGCAGTGCCATCGCAATCTGGGAGAGCTCTTTTTCGATACAGCATTTGGCGACCGGGATGAGAACAGGATGACTGCAATCGCTGCACTCGGGCAGGCACTTGCTTTCTTCACGCCGGAAAATAAGCCGGAGACTTATGCCGGTATCCATTATAAGCTCGGCGATCTTTATCGCGATCTGAAAACGGAGGCCTATGCAGAGCACATGGAGCTGGGTATCGAAGCATACCGGAAGGCATTGCAACACTATACCAGGGGTACGGATCCCGGGGTATATGGAGATATACAGAATTCGCTGGGAACAATTTACCTGGAGCGTATCAGGGAAAATCCCATTGAAAAGACAGAACTGGCGATTACGGCGCTGTTGGCGGCACGGGAGGTTATTGACCCTGTTTCGGAGCCCGATAAATGGTCTACCACCGCCAATAACCTGGGGAAGGCCTATGCGCGCAGGACAAAAGGTGTTAAAGCGGATAACCAGGAGCGGGCGATCAATTACTACAGGGAAGCGCTGGCCGTTCCCGAAGCGCCGGCTTTCCGTTCCGTTGCCATGCAAAACCTGGGTTGCCTGTTCCGGGATCGTATACAAGGAGATAAGAATGAGAACCTCGAAGAGGCGAAGGAATACCTGGAAGACGCGCTGGCGATAAGGACTGAGGACCTATTGCCATTGGAACGTGGCAATACGCTGACCAACCTGGGCGCTGTGCTGATGGAACGGCTCAGCGGCAACAGGATCGAGAATATCGAAAAGGCTCTTGAATATGAAACGCAGGCGGCAGCAATTTTTGCGCGGATGAAGCGCCCCGTCGACTGGGCATTGGCACAACGGAATCTTGTTGTTATGTATCGGGAGCGCTTTCGTGGGGATGCTGCCGAGAACAATGAACGGTCGTTGCGTGCGGTACAGGAGGCGTTGACGGTATATACCGCTGCCAGCTTCCCACAGCAGTGGGCCGAGCTTCAGAAAGACATAGCCTTATCCTATCAAAAAAGACAGCGTGAAGAGAAAAAGCAAAATATTATAGCGGCTATGGCCGCCATTGACAATGCCCTTGGCGTTTTTTCAAGCGAATACTATCCTTCGGAATGGGCCGAGTGTCAATCGATAAAAGGTAACCTGTTGATGAGCCTTTCGGCAGCAGAGGGGATTGACCATATAGAGCAGGCGCTGGAAGCGTTCAGGCTTTCCGCTTTATGGTACAAGGAAGCGGGCGACGATATCAAATGGGCCCAGGTACAGCATGATATGGGAATTGCCTATTATCGCCGCAAGCAGGGCGCTAAGAACGATAACCTGAAAGCCGCTATTGAAGCCTACAGGCATGTGATCCGCATCTTCAATAAGGATTACTTCAGAGAAGCCTTGTCCAATATATATAATAATCTCGGCTCCATTTATTCCGGATACGAGGATGGGAATACGGAAGACAATATCAAAACAGCCATTGATTACTATCAGCAATCACTGCTCCTGCGCACGCTGGAAGAATTCCCGCAGCAGCGAAGGGATACTGCATGGAATTTTGGCAATTTCCTGTACAGGCTTGGGCGATGGGAAGAGGCTATCGCCGTGTTCTCTATAGCACATGAGGCTATACAGGCCACGAGGAACGATTCAAAGAACATAGAAAGCCTCGCAAGAATAGCGAAGGAGAATGCCGAGATGTACCGGAAGCTGGTGACCTGCCACCGCAACATCAATGCCATCGAAGGCGCGGCGAAATACGCATTGCTGGGAAAAGCACGTACACTGGCAGAACTGCAAGGGGAGCACCAGGCATGGGAACAGCTGAAAGCAAGCGATCCGGCCCTTGCTGCCGGTTTTCTTGAGATCGAGCAAAAGCAGACCTTGCTGGATGAAGCCCTGGCGCTATTGCAATACGAGAAAAAAAGTAAGAGGCTCCCGGCAGAGAAGCTGGAGGTCTTTGAGCAGGAGCAAAAAGGGATCATCGCCCGTTTCAGACACGATATCAGCCGTGGCTACGATGAGCTGCTCTTTAAGCATCCTGAGCTTTCTGCATTCCGTGCGCTGCCCGATTTCTCTGTTGCTGATCTGCAGGCAGTATTACATTCATGGCATAATATGACCCTGGTCGAGTATGTGCAGCATGATCAGGGATATACCGCTTTTCTTTTCCGGGACAATAAGATCGCATCCATCGACCTCAGCCCGGAATTGATGTCGCTGCTGGGGCAAAGCGTTGAAGATATAGTAAAAGATGAATTCTGGAAATCACCCGCCGGCTCCGAGGCAAGGTTAAGGCAGATGCATGATTTGCTGATCACACCTATAGCGCATCTGCTTCCGCCGGATGGGCCGGTTATGATCGCGCCGACCACTTTCCTCCATCTGTTACCCTTCCAGGCCTTTCTAAGTCCGGAAGGGCAATATCTTTCAGAAAGATTTGCGATAACGTTCGTTCCCGGTACGATCGCGCTCCTGGCAGTGGCCCGAAGAGCCGGACAAGCACGCCCTGCGTGCAGCAGCTTATTGACGGTTGCTCATTCCGGTTATGGCGCCAGGTATCTCAAGAATGTACTTCTGGAAGTAGAAGCCATCAGCCAGTCATTTGAGCAGACAACCAACCTGCATGAAGAAGCTGCGACTGCTGAGAATATTATAACACGCATCAACGGGGAGCTCTTCGATGTGATCCATTTCAGCTGCCATGGCCTGTATAGCATACAGGAACCCGGACAATCGGGATTGGTGATTGCCAATGAGAACATACTAACGGTCAACGAAATCCGTACGAAGCTGAGCATTAAAGGAAATCCATTGGTAAGTCTAAGCGCCTGCCAGACAGGCCAGATCAAGCCCGAATTCGGAGATGAATCTATTGGTATTGCCTGGTCCTTTTTAACGGCGGGCGCTTCAACTGTCCTGGCCAGCCAATGGTCGGTCCCTGATGAGGAAACAAGGATATTGTTCGACTATTTTTATTGGATAAGAAAACAAACCAATAAGAGCTATGCCGAATGCCTCCAGCAGGCTATCGCGGAGCTCCGGAGCAACGACGAAAGCATGTCGCCTGCCCGGTGGGCGGCATTCCATACAATTGGTCTGCCACTTTGAGCTACGATACGGAACCTGTGTGGGTATGACCATCGGGCCTGAGACCGGGCTACCGGAACAGCCCGGGCAATAACCAAGGTTGCCTCCCTTGCTTAACAGGCACAGGAGGCAACCTTTTACTTTTGTAGCGCACCACTGCAGCTTACAGCCGGCTGATCTTTCCTTTGTAGACCATTCCGCCGCTTTCCAGCTGGTAATAATACATGCCGGGGGCCAGGCGGGAAACATCAAGGATCGCTTCATTGCTTCCCTGCTGCTGCACCTGCGACTGTTGCAGAACGGTTTTACCCAGCACATCGGTCAGCTGTATGCGGGCATCGTTTTCAGCATTGCCGGCTTGCCAGCTAAAGTGTATTTGCTCGGTAGCCGGATTAGGAAATACCTGGATGTCTGTTGCATCGGCATCTCCCGTGAAGGGATTGGATGCTGTAGATCGCCAGGTATTTCCAGGTGCATTGCCATCAATGATCCTGAAATAGGAATACCGCTCGATTATACCACAAGGTGTGGTATTGGCGGCCAGGGTTACCTTAAAGTAGGCATTGTTCTTGATGGTATTGTAATTAAGGTAAAACCAGAGACTGGGATTGAGGCTGTTGAAGAGATAGTTATTGAACGGAGTTGTCTGTGTCGCCGTCGCAATCGGCGCACCGATCGCATTTCCGGCATTATCTACCTGTTGTACAGACAAAGTATAATCCTGGATGGTGAGGTTGCCGGTGATCACATAGCTGGCTTGCTGAATACCGGCACTGAGCGCGCCCAGCCAACCGTCTTTACAGAAAACACTTGTGGCCGGCTGGGTGTAAGGATTGGAATTGGCCAGCTGACCAATGCTGGTTACGCGGTTGAGCGCCGGACATCCTGATGGCCCCTGCAATTTGAAATCGACTACCAGTCCTACCCTGGCGATGTCGAAGGTTTGCGTAATGGTTGCGGTCGTGCCACAGCTATTGGTGAAGGTAAGCGTAAACCGTACGCCGCCGGTATAAGATCCCAGGCCGAACAACGATCCTACATTCACATCGCCTTCCATGGCTGGAGCACCCAGGGGATTTCCCTGTACGGCTATAGGAAGCCCGACCGCGGTAAAGGTATTCCCGTTAACCGTACCTTTCTGCAAGGTGATCCCGGCGCTCGTAATATAGCCGCCTGTATTGAAGTGAAGCGTCAACGGGGTATTATCGCAAAGGACTACCTGTGGAATGATTGAAGGGCTGCTCTGCGAAATACCGTTCAGCGTATAGCTTGGCGATAAGCTGTTGTAGCGGCTGAAGCTCTCGCCGTCGATCTGCGCCTGTATCTTGTAGCCAAAGCCTGTTCCCAGGCCGGCGCCGTTGGAGAAGGTATTGATGTATACCTGCGTCGTATTGTTGATCTTTGCCGGCTGGATAGTGCTATTGGTTATATTGACCACATACAGAGGACCAGTAGTCATACTGTTATCGCCCAGGCCGGTATTGGGATTGGTAGCCAGGTAAAGCTGTCCGTCCCTTCCCCGCTCAATTTCCGTATAGCCCCAGCTTAGCTGTGAGGTTGTAACAGGTAATGTAATGGTTGAGAAGAGGCTGATGGGTGTAGCCGGGTTGGATATTTCGACATAGTCTACGCCGCCTGCTGTGGGGCCGCTGCCGTGCCAGCTGATGTACACACGGTCAGGACTGTTAGTCATCGGTACGTATTCATAGCCGTGAATATGCCGTCCTGTACCTATTGGAATACCTGCCGTAAGCTCGGCAACCGGATAGCCGGCCGTGAATACATCTACCGACCATACCTTACCAAAACGATCGCTGAAGATAACATATTTACCATTGGGGCTCACCTCCATTTGGTTGTAGGTTTCAAAAACGGTAGCGCCCAGTGTGATATAACGCAGGTGCTGTACGGCGCCTATACCACCGGTTGCAGAAATGGTAACCGATTTGAGCGCATTGTTTTTTGCATCGTAAAAATAGACAAGCCTGGTCCCGTCGGTTCTCAGCGGGGCGATCGCCACGGTATTGGAATGCTGGTCGTCCGATTGCTCCGAAAACAGGTCGACGCTATCCGTTTCCACGACAGCAGCAGGGTTGGTGGCATCCAGCTTCCTGAGCACGAGCCGGCTGTTTGCCGGGAAATGGTTCAGGTACCATTCTACGGCATAGAATTTCTTACAAAGGCCGGGTATCGGAAACACGTTCCGGTAGCCCTTGCCGGCCACACTCGTACCGGAAAGATTGTAGGTGCCGCAGTTGGGGACAAAGGCAAAGGCCGGGTCGCTTCCCGATGAAGTAGAGATCACCTGGGCAGTCTGGGTACCGAGACAACCTAATGTCGGCATAGCAGAGGCGACGCCATTGCCTCCGGAAAATTGAATGCGGGTCGCCGGTTGTATTACCCAGTCATAAGACTGAGCGAAGGCGCCAAAGCCCGCGGAGGACAGTAATGCTGCCGCCATAGCCTGTTTGAAATGGGTTTTCCAATGGAGTAAGTTTTGATTAGCCATGTGTTTTAAATGTTTAGTTTGGGCTAAAACTAACATGGCCGGATCACCTTCCTGTGTTCAATTGTTGAACGGCAGCCTGCAATACAGGAACGGTAGGGTATAATTGTTAAACGGTCAGGACAGGTATTCAAGGGCCAGCCTTAATGTGGCCGCCGCACCGGGCCCGTCAGGGTTATCCGTCAGCCGGAAGCTATACTCTTTTCCCTGCATCTCGCTTAGCAGCTGCAGCCTGTTCCGGATCATATCCAGCCCTAGGCTCTTATGCGTTTTCTCCACTGTGCGGGTGCTGTTGAGCCCGGGACCGTTATCCTTCACGCATACCAGTAAGTTACCGCCATCGATGGTACAGGAAATGGTGATCATTACCGGCTTTTTCCCGGCCATTACACCGTGAATAACGGCATTCTCCGCTAAAGGCTGCAGGAGCATTACAGGTACCAGTATTGTATCGGCATTGACACCCGGTCCTATGTCGAACGTATAGCTTAGTCTGCCATCAAATCGTAATTGCTCCAGGTCCAGGTAATTGCTGATGTATTCCAGCTCTTTCGCCAGGACGCTCCTGGTTTCCTGACTGCTGTTCAGGCTGCCCCGCATGAGCTTCGAAAATTTGGACAGGTATTTATTGGCCAGGTACCGGTCGTGCTCGTTGATATAGCTTTGAATGGAGTTGAGCGCATTGAATACAAAATGCGGATTCATCATACCTTGCAGTGCACGCAGCTTGAGCAGGACTACCTGCAGCTTCATATCCCGTTCATTGAGCTGCCTTTTTCGCAACCTGGCGGCAAGATAATTACTGATAAGCAATATTAGCGCCAGGGCGCACAACAGCAAAGCCAGGCTTACCGGCCATCGCTGGAAAAAAGGAATGGGTATCTGCAAGAGCAGGATTTTTTCTTCCGACCATGCGCTGTTTCCCTTGCGGCAGCGGAGATATAGCTTTTTATGCCCTTCGAAACCCAGGGGAATGGAAAAAAAGGGACCGGATGTTTCGATAAAATTGTCGGAGCCCTCAAAGCAATAGGCAAAGGTTACCGGCGCTGTGTTCCCGAAGGCTATAGCGCTGCATTCCAGTCTTATCTCCTTACTTTCCCCGGGAAGATTGATCGTGCCCGTGGGATTGCGCCAGATCTGCGTTTTATTCTGGACCGAATGGATCAGCAGCCGCGGCTTATCCGGTTGCTGTGTCAGCGAGCCGATGTCCAGCTTTTGTAGTCCCTCTGCTGTTACAGCATAGAGAAAATCCTTGTCCCGGCAAAAGGACAGCACATTGTCCGACAGGAGGCCATTATTCTTATTGACCCAAAGTACAGGTCTGTACCGGTCTCCTTTACGGCGAAACATGCCTATCCCGGCTTCTCCCGCAAGCCATAGCTCGTCGCCATACATTTTGGTCCTGCTTACGGCGCCCCAATGCAATGCCTTGGGCTCGATGAGCTGCCGTACCTTACCCAGGGTATCGGCGATGGCTACACCTTCACTTTCGGTTGTGAGCACCAGGAGATTGGGTCCCGGCATTTTGATATCTGTGATACGCTGATGGAAAAAAGGATTGGAAGACGACAGCAGCCGGGGGCGCCCCTGGTATAGCCAATGCAATCCGTCGATATCGCTGTACCACACCTTACCCGGTGCGATATCGGGGCATATCGCATATTTCCGGCTGAGGCTTGTGAAGAGGGAATCGACCAACAGCCGCCCGGCAGCAATATCGACGGCCAGGAGGTACCGGATACTATTCAGGTAAAGCTTTCCGGTAGCCGTTATTTCTGCATCCTTCATAGGACATATCATGGGATGAAGGGAAGAGGCGACCTTTACCGGCCGGAAGGTGTTGTTATCGCCCGCCCGCCATACCAGGATACTGCCGCCGGAAACGATAACCTTTCCGAGATTGCTGTCGTAATATACATTTTTGACCATCATCGCCGTATTGGTAGAGTGGTGCAACACCGTATCCAGGCGCAGCTCTTTGCTGAAGCAGGCGACGCTGCCATTCTCAAAGCCGGTTACGAGCTGTGTGCCGCAGACTTCCATGTCTGTAATCACCTTTCCCGGCCATTGTGGCGAGAACCGGGTTGCCCGGGCATTGCCCTTATTGCCGGGATAGTAATACAATCCGTCGGCCAGCGAAGTGATCCAGATGCCCCCGTCTTTATCGGCCCAGGCGCGCCCCGGCGAATATACATCGGTGAAGACCCGCGATGAGACGACCACGCCGTTTTGTTCCCGCAGTGCGATCACCTTGCCGTTGTTGCAGGTAATAAAGAAACGCCCGGGAGATTGTACTTCCAGCTTCCAGGGATCCAGCTTATCCTTCCAGGTAAACAACAGCTGTTCCCTGCCTTCTCTGAAGCGGAAGAGTCCCGTCGACTGCAGGTAATAGCAGGCATTCCCCCTGGCAACCACCGTACCCGAACCGAGTCCTTCCCTGAGCTGGAATAAGCGTCGTCCGTTCTTATAAATAAAGCTATCCATAAGGTAATAGCTATCCATACCGTCTTCCCAGTAAACACTCGCTTTATAAGGCATTACTTTGCAGGATAAAATGCTGTCGGCATTTACCTTCAGCTGTGCATAGTTCCCGCCTATTCCCAGCACATGATTGATGTTGTTGCGGCCCTCGTAAAAGCGGGGGGAATAATTCATAAGCCGTATCCCGGCAAGCGCAGGGGTATTGCCGGGATGGAAGAAGCGGCCTTTATCGTAGTAGCCGATCCTTCCGTTAAAGCAACAGAACCATACCCGGCCATATTTATCGATGCAGATCTCCAATACTTCGTTATCCGGCAACCCGTCCTTGGTATGGAACTGGCGGAAATGAGTACCGTCGAAGCGGTACACACCTGTATTGGAGCTGATCCACAGAAAGCCTTCCTTGTCCTGCACCACATCATAAATATAATTGCCACTGAGGCCGTCTGCCGCCCCATAACGGATATAGGTACCCGGCTGCGCCGGAGCAAAGCCGGTCAGCAATACACAAAGCAAGACAATGAAAAACCGTTTCAAGAACCCAGCTTTTTGGACAACTCCAGGAACAAGGATAGCTTTCTGCGGCTGACGGGAACCTCGTAACCCTCAGAGAGCAGGGCCGTATACCCGTTTTTAGACGAATAGCCTTTCAGATGCCTGAGGTTGATAATATAGGACTTATGAGAGCGAAAAAAGAACGGGGAAGCCAACAGTGTCTCGTAAGATCCCAACTGCCTGGATGCAATGATCTTCTGCGCACCTTCAAGATAGAATGCGGTGTAGCTTCCCTCTGCTTCCGCAAAAAGAATGCGGGACTGGTCAAACAATTCAAAGCCGTCATCGTGGTTGACGATAACCTGCTGCTTACCGGTATCGGAAGCCGGGGTTTGCGCTACCGGCGCCGGCCGCGTGCTTTTGAGGAAGCCGGTTGCTTTATCTACCGCGAGTAACAGCTCGTCGATATCAATGGGTTTAAGCAGGTAGTCTATAGCCCGGGCCTTAATCGCTTTAAGGCTGAATTCTTCGTGGGCTGTTACAAAGATCAATGCCTGGTGCCTGCCCGTACCTTGCTGCAGCAGATCAAATCCGGTCTCAGTGCCGAGGTTTACATCGAGAAATAAAATGTCGATCTCGTTTTCCTGCAGCAGGCGGGCGGCCGTAGGTATATCTCCGGCAAGAAAAAAGGCGCTCAGTTGCGTACAGTGCTCGGCAAGCAGCCCATGCAGGAATTTACGGGCGGGTGCTTCATCATCTAATATCAGTGCGGAGAACATGTTGGTGTGTTTGGGTAAGCATGGTTTGGTATTTGTGCTTTACAAAAGCTTTGACAAATAAAATCAAAACTTTAAATATAATCATGCTGAGAAAGAGAAATAATGTATGCCCGTAAAAACCGCGGACAGTTGTCCCTGGCTGTTAATACGGGTTTAATGCAGTAGCGGAATCGGCGATGTGATTTTATTTAAGATAAAACAATGGCCAGGGCGCAACATCTTTCCGGTCTTTACGTTATAATTGCACTACAGGACTTCTTCTCTTTCTCTTTTCAGCATTCATTCGCTGTCATGTGCAATTGATCCCGTTCTAATATCTTAATCAATTGCCCGCTATATGATCGTGATTGCTTTCTTTATTGCGCACTGGTACCTGTGCTTGTTCAGCCAGACTTTTTTCCTGCATCGATATGCTGCGCATGGCAGTTTCCGCATGTCTACCTTTTGGGAGCGTTTCTTCTTTATCTTTTGCTATGTCGCCCAGGGCGCCTCTTACATTAGCCCCAGAGCTTATGCCATCGTGCACAGGATGCACCACGCCTATACCGATACAGAAGACGATCCGCATTCTCCCGCATTCTCCCGCAACGTATTTACCATGATGTGGCGCACCAGGGACTTTATCCTCGGCGTCTTACGCGATAAAATGCCCATAGAGGCACGGTTTAGTAAAAATGTACCGGACTGGAGGACTTTTGATCTTATTGCCAGCCATCCCATTTCAAGATTTGCATGGATAGGCGCCTATATCGCATTCTATATTGCATTTGCTCCTTCCGCATGGTTTTATTTATTGCTGCCGGTGCATGCGGCCATGGGCGCTGTTCAGGGCGCTATTGTCAATTGGAATGCCCACAGAAGGGGATACCGGAATTTTGAAGTCAATAATCATTCAGAAAACCTGATGCGGGTAGATATTTTCTTTTTAGGCGAATCGTACCACAACAACCATCATAAGTTCCCCTCCAGGGTCAATATGGCGATGAAACGGTTTGAATTTGACCCCACCTACCAGGTCATTCGCTTTTTCAACTGGCTGGGCATCCTCCGGATCGTTTCCGATAAGCGGGTATCGAGGCCCGGCCCGGAACCGCAGCAATTATTGCAGGCATAAGGAAAGTTTTACAAATATTTCTAATATTTTTTGTATCTTTGTTCTTTATTCATTTTTTCAATTTAATCTAATGCAAGAAGGAACAGTAAAATTCTTCAACGAAACTAAGGGATTTGGTTTCATCACACCTGCTAATGGCGGAGCCGATCTTTTTGTTCACGTTTCTGGTCTGTTGTCACAGAGCATCCGTGAGAATGACAGGGTATCTTATGATTTAAGAGACGGACAGAAAGGGCCAAATGCAGTTAATGTAAGGGTAATCTAACTACTGATACTGATATGTTAATTGAGAAAAGCATGCCTTTTGGCATGCTTTTTATTTTTTGGTATCTCCGGTTCCGGTGTCATACGATTCCCGAAAGCCCGACTTCCGATGACTAACCTTTAAGGCATAGAAAATAGAAGGGATGTTACCTTACCGGTTTATGCTTATAGAAAAAGTCTCCGTTATCCATGTGCCTGCTGCCGTAAAGAAAGCATTAGCCCAGCTTTCGTACCAGGATCGCTTTCATTCCTTTTTGTCCTCTGGCTACTTCAAAAACCACCTTGTCGTTTTCCTTGACCGGCGAAGAAAGGTCGCTGTTGTGTACAAAAAAGCTGTCGGAAGTATCCGCATCTTTAATAAAGCCAAATCCTTTCACCAGATCGAAGAAGGTTACGGTACCTTGTCTTTCGGTTGGCTCCCGGTCATTGTTTCCTGAAGCAGAAAGCGATATGTCTTCCGGTTTGATTTCTTTCTTCCGGCGCGGATCCGGTGGTTGGGTAGAGAGATTTCCGTTCTCATCTACGTAAGCCATCATATCTTCAAGGTCTTTGCCCTTGCTGGTGTTAGATTGCCGTAATTCTTTTTTTTCGGCTTTGGCTTTTTGCTTTTCTTTTTTCTTTTTGGCAATTTCTTTTTTGCCACTCGTTTCGTGTGATCTTCCCATTAAGTAAGTTAAAGTGATAAATAGGCCGTTCCGGTTGCATAAGTGAGACAGGAAATAGAGGATACCGGCGGGAGAAAAGCCTGGGTGTCTAAAGGATGAATCAGCAATATAGAGAAGGGGCAGCCTTGCGTACAAAGGTCGGATTATTTGTTCACAAATCCTATTTGTTGCCTGCCAGCCGTGTCTATAGGTAGATAATTAAGATGAAATAAAGCACAAAACCTGCTCCCAGAGCAGGTTGGGAGATATAGGCCTGGTGGGACATAATGTCATTTATTACCAGGCCTGATCCAGGTAAATGTTCAAACCGCATTGCTATAGTGCCGCTCCAAATAAGCCGCGGCGATATTTTCATAACTTTGTTATAGGTTGGACACAGTGGCGGGGCCAGATGCTGCCGTATTCCCCGGAGCCGGCTGAAACAATTACATTCATACGCTGTAACGGCGAAAAAGCAAGATATGTCAATAACAAAGGAATCGGAGTTACTGGGTATGCAAAAAGCGGCTGAAGCCGTTGCCTGCACCTTGAAAGAAATGGTCAATTATGCGCAGCCGGGCATGAGCACTAAGGAGCTGGATGAATTTGGCGCGAAGATATTGTCAGGCTATGGCGCCAGATCGGCGCCGTACCTGACCTATAAATTCCCGGGCTGGACCTGCATCAGCGTTGGTGAAGAGTTTTGCCATGGCATCCCAAGGAAAAGTCGTATGCTGAAAGAAGGCGATCTGATCAATGTGGATGTCTCTGCCGAACTGGATGGGTTCTGGGCCGATAATGGCGCTTCTTTTGTGCTGGGGGCAGACGTTAACCAACATCAAAAGCTAGTCGATGCGTCAAAGGATATCCTGCACAAGGCCATCGGCAATATCAGGGGCGGTGTGAAAATAGCAGACATAGGCTATCTGATGGAAACAGAAGCGAGGAAGCAGGGCTATAAGGTGATCAGGAACCTGGGCGGCCACGGGATCGGCCGCAGCCTTCATGAGGCGCCGGATGAGCTGATGAATTACAGGAACCGTTACGATCACAGGCGGTTTACGAAGCATTCGGTAGTTGCCATAGAAACCTTTATCGCTACCTCATCTACCTATGCCGTGGAGCGCAACGACGGTTGGACGATGGTGGGTAACAAGGGCGGCTATATGGCCCAGCACGAGCATACTATCGTCGTTACCGATGACCAGCCCATCATTCTGACCGAAAGAAACGGGATATGGAATTGAGCGGCTGTTCATCCGCAGCCCTGGTTGTATGCTTTTAACCGGAAGGTAACGTCCGGGCCGGCGCCGGATTTGTGCTGATGAAGTAAATTTGAAAGACAAAAAACCAAACTATTTATGAAAAAAGCCAAGCTGAACCTGCCGGCATTAAAGCTGCGGAAGTACATTATTGTTGACCTTAAGGGTGACCAGGTTAAAGGTGGCGGCCCCGTTTCTATCGGTTGCCCTCCTACCGATCCCGGGCCCATTACCGGTACCGTAGGTACTGTAAGATGCACCATCTTCAATTCCTGCGATTCCTGCACCTTCAATTGCTGCGCTTAAGCTTTTTCGAAAGATCCTTTTAGGTTACCATAGAGCCACTGCTATAGTGGCTCTATTCATTAGACGCCACTTTGCACCAACGGGTATATTGGCCGCAAGGGATAACGAAAGGAGCAGGCCTACAGGTCGCGCGCCGAAATCCCAAATGCTTTCTTGAATGCAAAAGAAAAATGAGACAGGTCTTCAAAGCCCAGATCAAGGTAGATGTCGGTGGGTCGTTGCTTTTTTTCTTCGATCAGGAACCGCGCTTCCTGCAGCCGTCTTTGGATCAGCCAGCGATTGGGGGTTTCATTAAATAGCTTTTTGAAATCCCTTTTAAAGGCCGACAAGCTGCGTCCTGTAAGAAAGGCAAAACGTTCCATGCTTACATTGAACCTGTAATGCTGCTGCATAAACGCTTCGAGATCTAAACGTCCCGGAATGCCGAAGTCAAACAATATGTCCGATAGCCCGGGATGCAATTGCAGCAGGATGAGCAATAGCTCTTCCCGCTTTAAATCGGAAAATACCGGGCTGATATTCCCTGAAGGGTTATAATAGGGTTCCAGGGAAAGCAGGAAGCTGTCGATAAGCTTATCCCTTTTCAGCCGGATAAAGGCATCCTTAGATCGATGCTGCTCAAAAGATATTCTATGTGTCCGCTGAAAGTCTTTCAGGAAAGCTTCATCAAAGAAGATAATCACTTTTTCAAAAGCATCGTTCACTTTTACTTTGTTGTACCGGGCCAGCCTGTTTTTACGGACGATACAGCTTTCTCCGGGTTTGAGTATATAATGCTTGTTGCCGTCATAGCCGTTCATGATCCCTTTTGCCAGGAACAAAAAGAAATGTTCGGCTATAAATTGCTCCGGCGAGATCATCGGACCCACAAAGCAGGATTTTATCTCCGTTATTTTCATGGCTTAGCTAGTTTGTCTTTTTCCACCATTGTGTGAATTGCTGCAGGCTGTCGTTCAACCTTACCACCTCACCAATCATCGGTGTAGCAAGGTGGTAAGCCTTTGCTTGCGACAATACCGTCATCTGCTCCAGCGGCTCCTTCCAGGGATGGCGGGCCAGCGTGAACTTGGAATGATGCACGGGCACGAGGTTTTTCGCTTTCAGCTCCAGGGTGGCCTGCGCTACTTCTTCAGGCAGCTCATGTACGCTGTGCCAGGCTTTATTGTACTGACCGCATTCCATTACGGCCCAGTCGATAGCCGGGTATTTCGCGGCAATATCTTTAAACCGGTCGCTGTAGCCGCCATCACCACTGTAATAAATATTCAGTGCCGGCGATTGTATGAAAAACGAGAGCCACAGGCTTTTGTCGCTTGTAAAGCCGCGCCCCGATCCGTGGTGCGTGCTTTCGGTAAAGATGTTGAAACCGGGTTTCACCGCCACGGTATCGCCCCAGTCTTTTTCCAGGATCTGCTGTGCCGTATAGCCCCATCTTTCGTAATGAGCGCCGGCGCCCAGCCCGCAAATCACATACTTTACTTTGGGCCGCAATGCTTTTACGGTCTCGTAATCGAGGTGATCGTAATGATCGTGCGATAGCAGCATATAATCTATCGGCGGCATATCGCCGGCAGTGTATCTATCGCTTCCTTTGTAAGCCTTAACACCCCAGGGTAGCGGCGAGGCTGTCCTGCAAAAGACGGGATCGACCAGTATCTTTATGCCATCTACCTGTAAAAAGAAAGAGGAATGGCCAAACCATACCAGCACATTGCTGTCTGCCGCTAGGGTTTTTAAATTTGTTTTGACAGAGGGCAGCGAGTCGACCGGTTCCGTATGTGGATAGATTTTCGTTAAAGAGTTCCATATTTCACCCCAGAAGCTGAAACCCGCTGCGATCGTGGGTTTTTCTACGAGGTTTCTGAATTTCCCGTCTTTATAATGTGGCGATCTTTTTACCAAGGCAAGCCTTTCCCCTTCGGGTAAAGCGCCGAATTGTGGCCGTTTCATATAGAAATAGGTAACGATGGCCAGCACCACAACCAGGGAGCACAAAACGATAATCGTGCGTTTAAGGATTTTTAGAAACCGTTTCATTTTTTAGCTTGTGCTTTAATGTCCCTCACTTCCAGGACCGGCTGGCTGTATCCTCTGGAAACACAGTGGATCATGGCCAGGCCCACTTCTTCCATCGTGCAGATCCAATTGGGGAAAGTCAGGTACCATAAAGGTGATAAAGCATCGAACACCCGGTAGATCCACCGGACATTTTTTTGTCCCTTTACCGGCTTCATAAAGCCGGGGCGGAAAGGATAAACGGCTTTGAAAGGCAGCTTCAGCAAAGCATTTTCGGTTCGGCCTTTTACCCTTGCCCACATTGCCTTTCCCTGTCCGGTACTGTCGGTACGGGCTCCCGAGACATAGATAAAGGTCATTGCCGGATTGATCCGGGATAAGGTTTCTGCAAAGGGAACCACAAAGTCGAATGTTTTCCGGGTAAATGATTCTTCATTTTCACCAACCGCGCTGACGCCGGCACAAAAGAAGCAGCCATCATAGCCGTCCAGTTGTTCTTTATAGTCGCCGATCGTCGAAAAATCTTTTACGATCAGCTCTTTCAGTTTTTCATGTTTCAGGGCAAGTGGTCTCCTGTTGATCATAAGTACCTCTGTGACCTGGGGATGTTCCAGGCAGACCAGCAAAACGCCTTCTCCTACTAATCCGGTAGCGCCGGTAAGAATTATTTTCATTTGTATGGATTATTTGATTTAGACGGCCTCTTTCCATTCCCCCGTTACAAAGATGAAAATAGGGAATATTTCCTTCCTGTTAGCGTACAATGCCCAGTTGGATCAGGCTATTTGCCGTAGCCACGATCGCTTCTTCGGTGGTGCGGGGTTTCCACCCCAGCATGCTAATAGCTTTTTCGTTGCTTGCTCTTTTTACCATGCCTAAATAAGGGGCTACCGCTTTCAGCTTGGGGTTAAATACAGCCAGCAGTTTAATGAGCCAGCTTGGCAATTCTTTGGCAGGCGCTTTAGCTGCCTTGTCACCCAGGTTTTTACGTAATACATTGGCGATATCCAGGAGCGAGAAACCTTCGCCGGCGACGGCGATAAAACGTTGCCCCTTTGCCTGCGGCATCGTCATTGTTTTAAAGTGCAGATCGGCCACATCGCGTACATCTACATAGCCCGAAATAATCTTCGGGCAGGCTTTCATATCACCGTTCAGCATTTGCTTCATATTTTGAATCGAATGCGAAAAATCATCAGACAGGACGGGGCCCAGAACGCCGGTGGGATTGACCACGGCAAGCTCCATACCCCCGCCTTCATGCCGGATGAAGTCCCAGGCGGCCTGTTCCGAAATGGTCTTTGACTTTTGATAAGGAAATACGGTATCGTTCAGCACGGTCCAATCTTCTTCTGTATAAGGCGTCTTTTTTATAGTGCCAAAACCTACAGCGCCAAAGGCGGAAGTGAGCACTACTCGTTTTACGCCGGCTTTTTTTGCGGCGCGCAAGACAAAGAGCACGCCGTTTCTCGCCGGGATTACAAAATCATCTTCCGTTGTGGCATCCGTATGAGGTGTGGGTGAAGCAACGTGGATCACATACCGGCAGCCTTCAACGGCTTTTTCCCAGCTGGCCTCGTTCTGAAGATCGGCTTCGGCAAAGGACAGATCTTCGAAAGACCGGATACCGCCTTCCTGCAGCATTTGCTTTACCAGGTCCGCCTTTTTAAGCGAGCGCAGCGTTGCTTTTACTTTATAACCATTGCGGAGTAAAGCAATGATACAATAAGAGGCGATAAAGCCTGAGCCTCCGGTTACCAGAACGGTTTCTTTCTGTTCCATTGTCTAAAATTTGATAGGGCAAATTTCAGCAATGAATGGCAGTTTTAATTTGTTGAAAAGGCCAATTTAATTTGTTGAAAGGGTCAGCGAACATCGTCGGTCTTTTAAAAGCCCATCGGCGCTACAGCTTCACGATATCATGCTTCACGGCATATAAGGCAAGACCAACCCTGTTTTTGACCGATAATTTTTCAAACAAAGCCTTGCGGTAACCATCTACGGTTTTGGGGCTGAGATGCATGAGGGCTGCGATCTCATAATAGGTATATTCGCTGCAGGCCAGGCGCAGGAACTCGGTCTCCCGCTCGTTTAAGGGCGACAGGCTTCTTCCATGCTCATCATATTGCTGCAGGGTGCTGATGAGCTTACCTGTAATGAAGTCGGTATAGTAATAGCCGTTATTGGATACGGCATGTATCGCTTCGCCGAGCTCTTTGGGTTCGACGTCTTTGCTCAGATACCCTTTAATGCCCATTTTCAGCATCCTGATGATGTACTCTTCCTTATCCATCATAGTAAGGACAAGCACCGGTACGGCAGGATAGGTCTCTTTGAGCCAGAGCACGCTATCGAAGCCATTCATGTCCGGCATGTTAATGTCCATAATGATAATATCCGGTGCCGTGGCGGAGCCGATCAGTGCTTGCAGCTCCAGCCCGTTAGCAGCTTCAAACAGGATCTGTACGGGCTGGGTACAGGCCATTTCTATCAAAGAGATGATGCCTTTGCGAAAAAGCGTATGGTCGTCTACAAGGCCTATATGGAGCATGGCGTCTTAGTAATGTTGTAGGATTAGGTGAAAGTAATGGTTACGGTGGTACCTGCTGCTTTTTTGCTGGCGATCTTAAGCTCTGCATTGATCAGGCGGGCCCTGTGGCGCAGGTTGCTGAGACCGGAGCCATCGCCGGATGTCGGCTGATTGATGTCGAAGCCGATACCGTTATCCTGCAGCTCGATTATGGAGGCGCCATTCCTGTAACAAAAACGGGCGTCCAATGCTGTTGCCTGGCTATGCTTGATGATATTGTTGATCGCTTCCTGCATCATCCGGAATATCATCAGGCTTTTTTCCTGTTGCGGCTCGACGAAATCGTTGGAGACCAGAAGCGTTGCGGCAATGAGGCCGGTTTTGTTGAGCTGTGCAATCTCATTCCGGGCTACTTCAAGAAAGGATTGATCGGGGCTTAGTTTGTGTATGCCTACAGACAGTATCTTGATGTCGCGGGTAAGCCGTCGCATCAGCTTCCGGGTCTCTTCAATCTTGTCCTCTGTCTCCTGCGGCAAGAGCGTTGTATTGATCGTGTTCAGGTTGATCTTGATCAGAGAGGCGATCTGCCCGAGGTTATCGTGCAGCTCCCGGCTCACATGGTGCAGGATGTCCTCCTTGATCTCCAAATGAACATTCCGGATCTCCAGCAGGTAGCTCGTTTTTAAAAGCTCATTTTCTTTCTTCCGTTTGCGGTAGCGAACAGCCAGCGATATCGAAAAGATAAACAGCAGGGTGACAAACAGGGCGAAAGACAGGATACTGATGATCTGGTCACTATTATTCATAGGCTGGCGTTTCGGCTTTTAATAACATGGCTACCCATAGCAGGCTATAGTAAGTATAATTGGAGAACAGGTGAATGCCCCATACGGACCGGAGCATTCGCGGCGCAGAGACATAATCGTTAAACAATCCAAAGAACAGATAGGAAACCAGGTTGAACCACATGACCGCGATACAGACAATAAAGCTGCTTTTCAGAAAAATATTTTCCCGGGCAGGCAAGTCCAGGAGCTCGGAAAAAAGACAAAAGGACCAGAACATGACCACCACGCTTTCGAGCTTGGTAAAGTTGCCGGGGAATACCGTTACCGGCTGAATGACCAGCGTATTCAGGATCGAGAACAAGAACAACAGGAGCCACAATGGTACTACGGTTTTCCGCCATCCCGATCGCATATTCCGGTAAAAAAAAACAGCCCATAAGGTCAGCTGTATGGGCTGGTACACATGATAAACAGGAATGTTGTTATGAATGGTAAGCGCAAGCGCCTTACACAATATTTCGCTGCAGGCGGTAATCCCCAGTAACCATACAACAGGTTGGATGGTTCTTTGCCGCCTGAGCCTGTAAAGGCCCGTAGTAAAGGCGGCGCCGATGATAACGACATAGATCACATAATGCAGCGGGAACATAGGCAGGCTTGATCCTGGTGTTAAGGTGCTATGGGCGCGCTTTCCGGGCGGTCTACATATTCTTTTCTGCCTTCGGCCCCTTTGCAGAACCACATTTTATCCTCTTGTATATCATTTGGATCCATCCAGTAGTATTTCTCATTTTCGGGCCAGCAATTCAGGCTGGTCTCGGAGAAAAGCGGTGCACAGATACTGGGGCAAGGTTCCAGCGTATTCACGATGGGCGCCTTTTGGGTACCGGCGTCGCCCAGGTTCAGCTCGCCGTTTTTACCTATAGGTGCAGCAATAATATTGAGGTTGCCGGAGGCCTCGCGGCAAAAATGCAGGCGGATACCTTGCTCCGCATATTTATAGAGCAGCTCGAGGTCGTCCTGATTGATGGAGAAACTGTGGAGTACTTTCAGCTCTTCCGCCATGCTCTTTTCTACAGGCGTATACACGTATGGTCCGTGCTCGAGGTACTCCAGGTGCCGGCTCCTGGCTTCCTGCAGGCTGATGGGTTTATTGTCTGTGGCAGATAATTGCAAAACGATTTTCGTTTGCGTTGTCGTGTTGTCCATTGAATTGCTTGCTTTATGGTTTGATGCGAAGGATTTCAAAGGTAACTGTCTGACTGCCACTAGCAAAATGTTAGCATGAAAAACAGGGTTTTTCCTGTATAGCGCTAAAAACCCTGTTTTAAAAACCGGATTTCTCATCTTGTCTGCTACGGCCCCGATATGGACTTTTGTCCCCGCAAGCTTGTAACCCAGCAATGGCGTGGAGCAGAACCCACGGTTAAAAAACGGACTGGCCGTAACAGCAAAAACGGGGTCTCATTCCGAAAAGCCTTATGAGTAGGAAATCATCCAAACTATTTTTATGAATCAGAATCTCACGCTAGCCCAGAATGGCAGTGTACACACCGATTATGAATCTGTACTGTCCTCCGTTAATTGGTGTACGCCCAACCTCATGGGCTTCAGCCTGTGTGTCAATGCCTCGGCCAGCGGCGGTATCGTAATACTGCAGCTTAACCTTCAGTCGCCCTTCGGCAGCTATTCCAAGACATTCAATATTAACTCCAATGCCTGCTTCAACTGGAACCTGCCGATCAAGCTGGGCCCTTCCATAGAGATCTGTGTCAGCAATCTAACCACCGGCCCCAGGGTGAGCTTCTCGCTGCGTGTTGGCCTTTGCCTTACCTTGCCTCTTATCGGCAAGAAATGTGCTACATGGTCGCATGATTTTGTGCTGCCCTTTATGAACGAATCCATGTTGCGTTCAGAACATGTCAGCTCTGAAGACCTGGCTGCCCTGTATGTATTGCTGGCGCACAACGCCGCTGCCGATACGCCGGTATGCAATTGCCATTAAGCAAAAGCGAATAGTAAAAAGAACCTATCCGGCAGGAAAATACCCAAAGCGCTTAAGAAGAGCTTTGGGTATTTTAGATTTACTGACTATCCCGATATAGGAAACATGAGTCAAATTTGTCTTGATAACGGTGGCTGAGCCCGTCGGAGCACCATTTATAGCTGTCCTTTCGACGTGCTCAAGGACCGGAGATTATTTTGTTTCCTATATGGGGATAGTCCGTTAACATTTTTTATTTCTTAGAATCTGTTCAATATATAAAAAATGCTGTCGTTTAGCTTGTCTTCTATCGTGTGGACATATCGCAAGCGCCAATAGAGAATGTTTTCGGTAGTATACTGCTGAAAATGATATTTTTTGAGAATGGAGAGATCTGAAGAAATAAATCGGCATTATATTGCCGATTTTATCTATTGCTTGAAAAAATTTACTAATTTTACCTAAAATCGGTATTATAACGCTGATGTGCGAAAAGGAAATAGGATTAGCGATCTCTTTAAGGAGAGAAAAGCTTGCGCTAAATCAAGCTGATCTGGCGGAGATGGCAGGTGTTGCCATCAGAACGGTTTATATGATTGAAAACGGGAAAGGGAATCCCTCCCTGAATACCTTACAAAAGGTAATGAATGTTCTCGGGTTGGAATTAACTATTGGCATCAAACAAATACGACAATGAGAGGATTGGTATACAATAATGGTGAGCTGGCAGGTTATATCGTTAAAAATGAGCTGGGGCATTTCAGGTTTCAATACAACGATGCGTACTTCTTTAACGAAGCCAGGCCTCCTGTCAGTCTATCCCTTCCGAAGTCGCAGCAGGAACATTATTCTGAAAAATTATTTTCCTTTTTTTTCGGCCTGCTTTCTGAAGGCGTCAACAAAGACATACAGTGCAGGGCCTACCAAATAGACGAAAGGGATCATTTTACAAGACTTCTGTTAACTGCAGGTGATGACACCATAGGTGCTATTACCGTAAAACCCGAAAATGATGAGCTGTTCAGGGTGCTATACGGATAAAGGCGGGGTGTATTGCTTAAAATGCAGGAAGGAGCTATTTAACGGCGCAAAGGTCCCTGCAGTGCTTGATTTCGATGCTCCCAGGGATACAAATCTTGCCGGGTACCAGAAGCACACGAAGCATTTATCCATTTCCGGGGTGCAATTGAAATACTCACTTCGCCTGGATGCCAATCGCTTGCTGTTAACAGACGAAAAAGGACAATATATTTTAAAGCCGGTTCCCCCATCGAGACAATTAGCCGCCATTGACGATGTTCCCGAAAATGAGCACCTGACGATGCAAATTGCAGCACAGGTATTTAACATCACTACGGCAGCCAACGCGCTTATTGCCTTTAAAGATGGACAAGTAGCCTATATCACCCGTAGATTTGATGTAAAAGCCGATGGTGGCAAGTATCAGCAGGAAGATTTTACACAGCTTTTAAACAAGACCAGCGATACACACGGTGAAGCCTATAAATACGAGGGCAGCTACGAAGAGATAGGCATATTAATAAGGAAGTATGTTGCAGCCGCGCTCCCCGCTTTGGAACAGTTTTTCCGGCTGGTAGCTTTTAATTATATCATCTCTAATGGAGATGCGCACTTAAAGAACTTTTCGCTCATCCGCACTGATTCCGGAGAATATCAGCTAACGCCTGCTTATGATCTTATGAGCACAGTTCTTCACACGCCACAGGAATCAGATACAGCATTGGATCTATACGAGGGGAGTATGCATTCTCCTTTCTATGAGGCCTATGGTTATTATGGCAGCGCTGATTTCCTTGAATTAGGGAAGCGGCTTGGTGTTCTTAAAAAAAGAGTAGCCAGGATACTGGATGATTTTATGCTTAGAGAACAACAGGTAATAGATTTGGTCGGGCGCTCGCAATTATCGCCAGGTAGTAAAACTATATATGTAGATAATCTGAAGGAAAGATTGAAAAGGTTAAGATAAGCAATGGGCAGCGCCGCTCTGGCGGAAGAAGGCAGCGCAGAACAGCTATCCCCGTTATAGCCTTGTTACATTCCCAGCGTAATCATCAGTTCCCTGGCCGCGGCCGCGCCGGCACGATTGGCGCCAATGGTAGAGGCCGAAGGGCCATAGCCCGCCAGGTGAATGCGGGGCTCCCTGGCGACCTCGGTGGCCAGTCTTCCGGCCATCAGGATACCGCCGCCTTCTTCCCTCGGTAGTACCGGTTTTAAATGTTCCAGGGCGCTTTTAAAACCCGTATTCCACAAGATGACATCTGCTTTCTCTTCTCTGCCATCTTCCCATTTCACACCCTCCCTGGTGATCTCGCTGAACATGGGAAGCCGGTTGAGCACGCCTCTCGCTTTCATATCCAGGACTTCGGGTGAAAGAGGTAGTCCTGTGACCGAAACCACCGATAAAGGCGGCAGGCCTTGCCTTACCCTTTCTTCTACCATCGCCACCGCATTATGGCCGGCCATATCGTCAAAAGGTCCTTGCCTGAATTCGGGCGGCCGGCGGGTAACCCAGGTGGTGGTTGTGACCTTGGAGATCTGGTCCAGCAACTGGATGGCAGAAATCCCGGCGCCTACGACGATCACATGCTTGCCTTTAAAATGATCGGCCGTTTTAAAGTCCCGGGTATGCAATTGCTCCCCCTGGAAAAGACGGGCGCCCGGGTATTCGGGGATATAAGGATTCTCCCAGGTGCCGGTCGCATTGATGATGCCTGCGGCAGAAAATAAAGTCCGGGCCGAATCAATATAAAACCGTTCCTGATGAAGATAGACCTGCTCGACCTTTAACGGCCGGTAGACCTGGATACCAAATTTCTTTTCGTACACATCGTAGTAATACGGTACGGCAGCATTGGCCTGTACGGCCGTATCATGCGTCCCAAGCGTTTCTTCGAAAGACAAGCCGGGCAGATCGTGGATCCTGTTGACCGTGCTCAGCGTAAGCGAAGGCCAACGGTACTGCCAGGCGCCACCGGGTCGTGGCGCTTCGTCGAGAACGATGAAATCGGCCCCAATGTTCAAACCCTGTTTCTTCAAATGATAGGCAGCAGATAGTCCCGCTTGTCCCGCGCCGATAACCGCGATTTTTGTTTTGTACCTGATTTTGCTGACCATCGATCATTTCTGTTTACCGCCAGCCCAGCCCGGGCGCTACATGTTCCAATATTGCAGAAAGCACGTGCACGTTATAATCCACACCCAAAGTATTGGGGATTGTCAGCAGCACGGTATCCGCCTCCTGTATCGCCTCGTCTTTGGCCAGCTCTTCGATAAGCTGATCCGGCGCAGCGGCGTAGCTCCGACCAAAAATGGCCTGCCGGTTTCCCTCCAGTACGCCCACCTGGTCGCTGCGATCGGCCTCCTGTCCAAAATAGCGCCGGTCCTGGTCGTTGACCAGCGCAAAGATGGACCGGCTTACCGAAACCCTGGGCTCATGCTGGTGTCCCGCTTCTTTCCAGGCTTGTCTAAACAAGCGGATCTGTTCGGCCTGCTGCACATGAAAGGGTTTGCCGCTCTCATCAAATTTCAGCGTGGAGCTCTGCAGGTTCATGCCTACCTGGCCGGCCCATATTGCCGTAGCATCGGAGGCCGAGCCCCACCAGATACGTTCACGCAAACCCTGGGAAAAAGGTTCCAGGCGTAGAAGTCCGGGTGGATTGGGGAACATGGGATTGGGATTAGGCTGCGCAAAGCCCTGTCCTTTCAATTGCTCAAAAAATTCCAGTCCTTTGCGGCGGCCCATATCGGCATCGGTTTCCCCGGCAGCCGGTTCGTAGCCAAAATAGCGCCAGCCCTCGATCACCTGTTCGGGCGAGCCCCTGCTGATACCCAGCTGCAGCCGTCCGCGCGAAATGATATCGGCAGCACCGGCGTCTTCGGCCATATACAAGGGGTTTTCGTACCGCATATCGATCACGCCCGTACCGATCTCGATCTTGCTTGTCCTGGCGCCAATGGCCGCCAATAAAGGGAAGGGGGATGCCAGCTGTCGGGCAAAATGATGCACCCGGAAATAAGCGCCATCGATGCCCAATTCTTCAGCCGCTACGGCCAGCTCAATAGACTGCAGCAAAGTATCGCTCGCCGCTTTGGTGCTGTACGCCGGATGGCTGGCCCAATGTCCAAAGGACAAGAAACCTATTTTTTTCATCTAAACTATATAAGCCTCAAATGTAGTAAATGCGGATGTCTTCATGTCTATGGTTGTATAGACAAACGCTAACTGTGTGAGGCGGTAGCTCTTTTTGAGGGGTGTTCCTTATGCCAAGCCCAAAAGAATAAGTGTATCGTGCGAAAGGGCACACGCGAGGGCACGCCAGCAGGTATAGCGGCAAAAGCCTGGCCCGATCTGTCTATGGATCACATGATATCTGCGAAAGGCACATCGTACCCGTTACATTTTTTCGGAGCAAGGGTCAAGAAAATACTGCATACAAATCCGGATAGCTAAGCCAATATTCAGGTGGTGAATCTATCTATTGAAATATTTTGTAATTTTCTCATCAACCACCACAAAATCTTTTAACCGCTGTTACGACATGAAACGAATCACCTCTCTTTTGGGAATACTAGCTATGATTACCGTATTTCTTAGCTGTAGCAAGAAAGACAATCAACTCCCCACAGATGCCGTCTACTCTTATTGGACGGTCAATAGCGATACTATTGCCTATAGCAACATCGTCGTAAACTCGGCTCCTATACTTACTGAATTACGTGTAATTTCCTTGCCATTATCAGAGAGTGGGCTGTCTTTCGCTTTTCAAATGGGCAGTTTACCGCATTCCGGGACTTACAAGGTGGATTATGTTGGCTCCGGACCTAAAATGTGCAATGTTTATGTTGATTACAATGGTGCTACTTACAATGTTGATCCGATGTATAATACAACCACCATCAAGGTAAGCACACTGTCTAATGGTAAAGGAAAGTATGCACTGGAGCCTACGTGGTTTTATAGGGATTTGGTTCCATCCGATAGTATCCTCGTGGAGGGCGTAATCGTTGAGCCCTGACTATCGCAGCTAATACCCGTCCCCGTGGGTGTTTTCTTGGAATTATTTAGAAAACCAGCAGTGCTGCCGGCATTACGTCCAGACCTTTGCGAAACGTAAACGACGAATAACGAAATACAAGTTGCAGATAAATCTTAATTTAGTCCTTACTTCTTATGGGAGATGGGACAGCCTTTCGCTTCTCCACTTTGCATTATCTTCCAGTTTACATCATGGCCATGGAGCAATTGAGGGAACATATTTCAAAAAGAGTGCGGTTTTCAGACGAAGAGCTGGATGTATTTCTTTCCTGTTTCAAGGAGAAAAGGGTAAAAAAGAAACAATTTATCATTCTTCCCGAATCTATTGCAAAATACCGATCCTACGTTGTCAAGGGCGCCTTCCGCTCTTATGTAGTGGATGAAGAAGGTATAGAACATACCATTCAGTTTGGTATAGAGGACTGGTGGATATCGGACTATAACAGCTATATCCTACAACAGCCTGCTACCATGTTTGTGGTGGCACTGGAGGATAGCATTGTATTGCAGATCCACTATGAAACGAAGTAAAGCTGAAAGCTGCCGGGCATGTTTACGAAACTTTTTTCCGGATAATGGCGGAAAGGTCCGCTGCCTTTCAGCAGCGCCGGGTGATGTCCAATTTAATTCAAAATGCGGAACAGCGATACCTTAGTTTCATGGAACGATACGACAACATTGCCAACCGTGTGCCACAATATGCATTGGCTTCTTATTTAGGCATGACCACACAATTCCTTTCTAAAATTCGCAGTAAAAGCCTGAGAAGTTAATCTACATTCACTTAATTCCGTAAACTGGTTTATCTTCTGATAATGGCCACCCGGGTAGCTTTGCCTCTTTATTTACATCATAAAACAGGCAAAGAACATGTCGTTAAAATTAGAGAACAAAGTAGCCGTCATCACCGGCGGCAGTGCCGGAATAGGATTGGCAACAGCTAAGCTGTTTGCAGCCCAGGGCGCGAAAGTGGCTATTACCGGCCGTAACAAGGAAAATCTGGACAAAGCCGTGGCAGAAATAGGTAGCGGCGCCATTGGGATTCAAAGCGACTCGGCCAACCTTGCTGATCTTGATCGTCTTTATTTTACCGTCGAAGAAAAATTCGGGCGGATAGATGTTTTGATTGCTAACGCAGCCGTATATGTCCTGGGACCATTGGCCGACTTCACGGAGGAAATGTTTGACAAGCAAAGCAACGTTAACTTCAAGGGGACCTTCTTTACAGTTCAAAAGGCCTTGCCTTACCTGAATGATGGCGCAGCCGTTGTGCTGTTATCATCTGTTGTAAACGAAAAGGGCATTCCTAACCATGCTTCCTATGCGGCAACCAAAGCGGCGATACGTTCTTTGGGCAGAAGCTTTTCGGCAGAATTACTGCCCCGTGGCATTCGGGTAAATGTAATAACACCCGGGCCTGTTGACACAAATGTATTTGCTCAGGTAACGGCTACACAGGAAGAAGCAGATGCTTTTAAAGCTGGCATGGCCGAATTTACGCCCATCAAACGTGTAGGTAAACCGGAAGAAATTGCGGCGGCGGCATTATATCTTTCATCACCGGAGTCTGCCTTTATGGTGGGCGCCGAATTATTGGTCGACGGAGGATTGCGCTCCCTGTAAGGAAGTACAAAGCGATGAGGCTGTTTCAAGAGGGGTAATTTTTGTCGTATTGAGGCGCAGTCGAAATACGGCCAAAATTATATCTCAGGCCTGTTCACATTTCGAGTCTCTCGATGTGGCAGGCCTGAAACCTTTTGCGACGGCCTCATTCTTTAGCATCAATAGGCTTGGTTGCGGCTGATCCGGGGGAGCAAGACTACAGTCGGATTTATGCCATTGCTCGTGCCCTGGCTTTAGGCAATGGCACAAGTATTGCCTGTTCTTGCCATACAGTTGGATGAAAGAAATCCCGGCGTATCATAGCGTGCTCTTCGTTGCTGCGGCCCGCTCTGAGATTGTAGACCTGCTATGATAGTGTAGGCCCCTTCTCTTATGCTATGGTGTCCCGATGGGCTATCTACCCCGATCAAAACATTTCCGTAAATTAGTATCGGCTGCCCTGCTTTAAACAGACAAATTTATATGAGTGCTCTGGAAAATAAGAAAGATGTACCCACCCAATCATTTGCATCCGCAAGTGCCTGGGCAAAATGGCTTGCTAAAAATCATGCGGAGCCGGATGGTATCTGGCTGCGCATCTTCAACAAAGAATCGGGTGAGAAATCCGTTACTTACGCGGAAGCGCTTGATGAAGCACTCTGTTATGGCTGGATCGACGGACAAAAGAAGAAAGTTGACAGCGATTCCTGGATCCAGAAATTCACACCACGCCGGGCACGAAGCATGTGGTCGAAACGAAACATCGAACATTTTGAACGGCTTGCCAGTGAAAAGAGAATGAAAGCTCCGGGATTGAAGGCCTTTGAAGACGCAAAGAAAGACGGGCGACTGGCAGCTGCATACGATTCACCCTCCAATGCGACAATCCCCGACGATTTTCTCAAACGCCTTGGAAAAAATGAAAAGGCAAAAGCTTTTTTTGACTCGCTGAACAAGGCCAACAAATATGCGATCACCTGGCGGCTTCAGACCGCCAAAAAGCCGGAGACCCGGGAAAGGCGTATGAGCATTATCCTGGAAATGCTGGCTAAGGGCGAGAAGTTTCATTAAAAGCAGAATGCTACTCCTGCTTGCAGGTGTATAAGCTGTCTGAATAATAGTTGTATGTCTTACAAGTTTCGCTTGCTGCTTTCAATGGTAATGAACTCGGGTAAGTATTCCGGAGTACATCCTTTTGATACCATCTTGCCTTTGTAAAGACCTGTTTTTTCTCCGAGTGCAATACAACGATTTCGCCACTTTTTGTCATAAACCCCAATCCACCCTGCAACAAAATTCATTGCCCATTGGACTTCCGGTTCTTCGTTTTCAATTTGGCTTTCAATTGTAGACAATAACGCTTCATTATTTGGAGGAGGCGTTTGCCCCATCCATCGTAAGCGACCTTGATAATACCAGAATATCCGTCTCTGAAGCTTAGAAGTACTATTTTCCCAAGACAGAATCAATGTAACTGCCTTTTTGCTCTTGGCAAGCTGATTGGCCATTAGCCAATCTGTTAGCTGATTTCTCTCATTCAATGGATGAGTCTGTATATCCTTGTCAAGATTGTTAATCAAATCCTGGGAAAGAAGCTTATTGTCCATAATCAATAGGGCCAATTGCCTGGGCAAAAACTTTTTGGTTGACCATAGTTCCATCGCCAGCTCGTGATCTTTTTTGATATCATTGGCAATCTTCCGCAAGTCTCCCAGCTTCGTTTTGGCATCGATTTGAGCCAGGATATGTTCAGCGCGTGAGGAACGTTTCATAGCAGTCTTTTTGGGGGAAAATAAATAAATTCTAGCTTTAAACAATCCTCCGCTTCGTAGTTGAATGCTTTGAGGTTGATTCCCATCAGGAATTAGAGAAAGCTTAACTGATTATCGGTGAAGTTACACAGCCCGATAGAAGAAGCGCTTTGGATAGAAGTCAATGATCCTTCCGCTCAAAATACTCCGGGAGGCGGCTTCTAAAATAATTTAATCCCCCAAAATCTCCCTTGACATCCGGCAGCTTATGCCGGATGCTGCTTGAACCCGATGGCTTCCCGATCCTTCACCGGCGCCTGAAAATGAATTTTGGTCTGCATCTCGTCCAGTGCGATAAGGTCGCCGGTATCTCCCAGCACCTCATCGATAAAGCCATAATGCAGGGCCTCCACGGAGTTCATGAACCGGTCGCGGCGGAACAACTCTTCTATCTCTTCCAGTGTGCGGCCGGAGAATTTTCCCATCAGGTAGAAGATCTGGTTCTGCAACCGTTCCTGCTCCTTATACGCGATGCGTACATCTTCCGTATATCCCTTTGCGCCGCCGCCGGTGGGGTGCATGTGGATTGTCGCGTGGGGCAGGGCATAGCGCTGTCCTTTCTGTCCCGCCGTTAGCAGGAAGGTGCTCATGCTGCCGCAGAAGCCCACGGCTACCGTGGCTACCGGCGACTTCAGCTTGAGCATGGTATCGTATATAGCAAGGCCACCATAGACTATCCCTCCCGGGCTGTTCAGGTAGAGCATGATGGGATTGTGGTTCTCGCTATCGAGGTACAGCAGCTGTGCTACGATCAGGTTGGCGACGTTTTCTTCTATGGCCGTTCCAAGGTAGACGATCCGCTCTTTCAACAGCAGACTATAGATATCGTAGGCGCCCCTGGTTGCGCTGTCGATGACGGTTGGGATAATCATATGGTTTTAATTTTATGGGCAAAATCGGGCTCGTCCAGCAGCAGTTGATATATTTCTTCGAGCCGCCGTCGCTCCTCCTTCAGGGCGTAGCGACGGATCAGCCGGTGCGCCGTGCGCTGTGCTTCCAGTTTTTCTGCGATGGCTTCATCCAGCAGGAGGCTGGCCTCAAACACCTGTTCTTCTTCTTTGCTAAGCCGGCCGAGCAGGTATTGGTCGATCAGGTATACCTCGTTCAGTTCACTGCGCATAAGCTTGTGTGGTTTTTATTGCCTCCCTGACCTTCTCCAGGCATTTGTATTTTTGGACCGTAGCCGACCGTCTTCCATTGAAGCCAAAACGGTTGGCGATGTCCTGCATGGAGCAATGGTCATAATAGAATGCCTTCAGAAGGTCCATGCATTTTTTCCCGCTTCTCACCAGGGATTCCAGGAGGCTCTGCTCCCTTTCTTCTTCGTTTGTATCTTCCGGCTCCGCCGCTTCGTATCCTTCAGGCAGTTCCGATATGGGTACCTTGCCCCGCGTATGTAGCCAGCATATCCTGGCCGTGCCCAGCAGGTAAGCCTTTGGCGAAGAATGAAGGTTCAGCTTCCTAGCCCTTTCTCTCTCTATATAGATCAGCAAAGCGTCGTGAAAGGCGTCTTTCGCTTCTTCGAGACTTCCACCCATGCGCCGGATCATCCGCGCAAAGTCGGGGAAGCTGTCTCTGTACAGACTGGTGATGGGGTCCTCTGATTGTCTCGTCATTGCGTGCCGTTTTAAGTAAGTGTATAAAAAGGTAGCATGATCACCGGAAAAACACAAAAAAAGATACAGATGACGGAAGATTGTCTTCCAACTACTCACTGAAAGTTCTTAATAGAAAATCGGATTTGTTCGACCTATATTAAGCCTTCGGGTGTTTAAGGTAATGATTCGTAAAATAAAAAGTAATTTAGAACGCAATATGAATGAATGCCAATGAAAAAAATACCTTCAAAAACGTTCCTGGGAAACACCTCCGTTTCAAAAGCAATAGGCGGCGGTTTGGTTGCATTGACGGAGTATGCTGATGACAAAATTTTTGAAGAATGGCATAGTCATGAAAATGCCAGTATCAGTTTTCTTATCAACGGCATCCACAAGGAAGATCTTTTAGGGAAACACTACAAAAGAGTCCCCGGTGATATAAAGTTTATTCCAGCCGGCGAAATGCACCGTTGCAACGACTATGCCGCCGGTACAAAAAAGATCAATCTGGATCTAAAACGGAGCCTATTACAGGCAATGGAATTAACTGAAGACATGTTATTGGAACGACTGCTTCAAAATCGTAAAACCAAGTTTACGCTGCTTAAACTGTATCATGAAATTCATAATAGGGTCGACTACGGTCAGGCATCGTTACAATTGCTGCTCTACGAATTGTTCCACCCAATGAACGCTGACAGGAAAAATAGCAGGTTGCCCGGGTGGACGCTGCGGCTGAAAGAAATACTTAACGACGAATGGGATACGCCTTTTGAATTGCATGACCTTGCGCTTAAAGCGGGGGTTCATCCTGTAACGATTTCCCGCTATTTTCCGCAGTATTTTAGTGCTACGTTAAGCAGCTATCTTAAGTCCATCAGAATTGAGAAGTCGATCAACCTGATAAAAGCAAGCTCATTATCGCTTACCGAGATTGCCTATGCCTGCGGGTTTGCCGACCAGGCACACTTCACGCGCTCCTTCAAATCCTGTACAGGTTTTCTCCCCAAAGACTTTCGTAAAATCTGATTTGCCCACTGCTAAAGGCTAATTACATTCAATTATTCTTTTGGTAATGCACATACATTTGCAGGCATAGCCAAACCATCAGGCCTACTGTAAATGAAAAGAGCTGCCTTCAATCCAATTCTGTTTTTCCTTCTATTCATTTTAAGGGGGGGTCTGGCCAGTGCCCAGTCCCCAACTTACAGCGAGTCTGTTGATAAGGCAAAAAAGTTGTATGATGCAAAGGATTACAGGAATGCGGCTATTGCTTATTCCGCCGCCAACAGATCGGTCACGGAACCAGACCCGTCCGACGTTTATAACGAGGCCTGCTCCTGGGCCCTGGCTATGGAGCCGGACAGTGCTTTCAAAAGTCTTAAAACGATCGTTGGCGTAAGCTTCTTTAGATATACCTTATTAACTACTGATAAGGATCTGATCACACTGAGAAAAGATAAGCGCTGGCAGCTCCTGCTTTATAAAATTGAAAAAACCAGGCTAATCAGGTTGAGTAAGGCTAAATTATATCAGGACTTTGACTTAATGGTGTCCTCATTGAAAGAAGCCCATACCGGCCTTTACTGGTATAATTCAAGACCGGCTTTTGACAGTATATGCAATGCCCGGCGGGCGCTGATAAGAGACGGCATGAATGCGTTGCGCTATTACAATATTATAGCCCCGGTTGTTGCATCCACCAGGGAAGGCCATACTTACACCAGGTTGGGTGACCAGGCATCGGCTTTTATGGTATTTAGCGCTACATATTTCCCTTTCCATATTAAGTTTTTGAATAGCCTGCCGTATATCATTAATGACCTGGGCGCTATAAAAGTAAAAGGGCTTGTGTTGTCCAGGATCAATGGTGTCCCGATGGACGAGATCATGAAGCGGTTTTTGAGCCTGGAGCCATCGGACGGATTTAACATGACCAGCAAATACAGATGGATAGAAGAGAACGGCAAATTGTCGACCTATTACGCCTACAGTTTTCCGACAGTGGGTCATTTTACCATCGAAGTAAGTGACCCATCTACGGGGCAAAAGCAGGTTTTCTCAGGTATTCCATCTGTTACTTACAACTCGTTTGCTAAAAGCTATCGTGAAACGGTTGGCAACATACCCAATGCGACGTACACCGTGCCTGCGAGCCTTAAGTTTGACAGTACCGCGCACAGCGCTATCCTTACCTTTAACTCGTTTGCAAGCGATGAGTATGATGCTGTTAAAATGGAATTTCACCAATTTGTAAAAGATGCCTTTGCACAGATAAGACAACAAGGTGTAACCCATCTCATTATTGATATCCGGAATAATGGCGGGGGAGACGAAGGCTTTGAAGATTATTTGCTTTCGTTCCTGATCAGCAAGGATTATACCAAGTATAGATATGTCCAGGCCTCGTCTTTCAGCTATTCATTTTATAACAATTCGGATTATAAGTTCGACTGGCAGAAGCTGGAGAAAATGCTGAAAGGCGAACATTACCTTGATAAAGATGGAAGCATACTGAGAAAGCCCGGAATAGAAGAACACGAAAAGCCACAGACGAATCCATACACCGGGGACCTTTATATACTGACGAGCGGCTTAACTTATTCTGGAGGGGCTGAATTTGCCACACTGGCAAAAAATTATACAAAAGCCATTTTTATTGGCGAAGAAACCGGCGGTGGCTATTATGGCAATACAAGCGGCAACCGGATTGTATTAAAACTGCCCAACTCACAACTCCGGATTGGCATACCCTTACTAAAATTTGTATTGAATACGCCGGACGAGTCCGTGCCTTTTGGTCATGGCGTGATCCCTGACTACCCCTTACAACCCACTATAGCGCAATACCTGCGCGGCGATGATGCAGAAATGGGTTTTGCAAAAGACTTGATCAGCAAAAAGAAATAACATAATAGGAAGACTTAATGTGCTATTCCGTTTCTTCCAAATGCGTTCTTTATTTCCTTCTACCTGTCACACCTGGTTTCAGGTTGCTGATGAATACAAAAAGGTGCATCTTCGTCATGCCAGTTGTGCCTTTAAACTCAGGTCCATGCTCACCGCTTGATTGGTGATAGCGCCGCACGATACATAATCGACACCCGTGCGTGCATAAGATACGATGTTATCAAGGTTGATACCGCCCGATGCTTCGGTCTCGTACCTGCCGCCTATCATTTCAATAGCCTCTTCCAGTAGTTCCGGCGAGTAATTGTCGAGCATAATGCGGTGCACATTGCCTGTTGTCAGCACACGGCGCACATCATCCAGGTTACGGGTCTCTACCTCTATTTTCAGATTGAGGTTGTTGGCCGCCAGGTATTCATTGGTCTTCTGTATGGCCAGCTCAATGCCCCCGCAAAAATCTATGTGGTTGTCCTTGAGCATGATCATATCGTACAGTCCCATGCGGAGATTGTACCCGCCGCCAATGCGTACGGCCTGCTTCTCAAATGCGCGGAACAGCGGGGTGGTCTTCCGGGTATCGAGTATCCTGGTTTTATAACCCTTTATTTTATCGACATACCTGTTGGTAAGGGTTGCAATGCCGCTCATGCGCTGCATGCAGTTGAGCACCAGCCGCTCGGCTTTCAGTATGGTATGCACACTGGCCTCAACGGTAAACGCTGTTTCGCCATGGCGCACCGCATCTCCGTCTTTTTTGTAAAGGGTGAATTGGGCCTCTTTTTCCAGATGATAAAAGATATCCTGCGCCACCTGCATACCAGCCAGAATGCCGTCTTCCTTAATTTTAAGAACCGCCTTCCCTTTTGCGCCCGCCGGTATGGAGGCCAGCGTAGAGTAATCGCCGCTGCCCACATCTTCCAGCAATGCTGCGGCAATGAATTCCTGTGTTGTCAATGGGTCTTGTATTTAAGGACGTAAAATTCGGTAAATACAGGCTTAACACCAAATAAGCATTGGAGATATTCCCAAGCTCAGCGCATCTATCTGACAGGCTATGTGAGGTGGTAAGAACTTTGCCTCAAGCGTTAATAAAATCCATTACCGGATATAGGACAGTAAATGTTGTGGGGCTGTTGTCGTGAAAAAGAAAGCCGACCCGGGAGGATCGGCTGTAATGTGTGCCCCTGAAGGGAGTGTAGTTAAACACTTTATTGTAATTTCCATCAGGATTTGGAACGATTGCTATTGATTATCAATCAGATTATGTAGTCTTTTTGATTTTTGTTTTCTTAAAGCTCTGTATAAGCTAATTAATGGTTGAAGGCAAAAAATTTTGTTTAAACGACTCAAGCACAATCAATAACTGTTAGGTATGACCTGATGATTATGATGATCATAACAAACATAGCGAATGATAACACCTAATTTTTTTGATAAATGGTTTAGGTATTTCAGTTCTATTTCCCCTGCAGGAAGGTGGGAAACAATAACAAATTCGTTAGTTAAGCATCCATCCGGAAAATAGGCATACTCCAATAATTGTCCGACTGCCACCCGAATCGAATATCGGCAATTAGGATAAGTTTTAACCTCGTAAAATATGTGTTTCCCATCGTTTGTTAGCTCTAATATATCGATGCGTGTCTTATCTCGTATTTTATAACTTTCCGTAAATATTTTGTGTCCAGAGGATATTTGTTCTCGCAGGTATTTAGCATACCCAGTTTGAACCTTGCGATGAACGTTCTCAAGTTCAGTTAAGTGGTGAGTATAATTTCTCGTTATTGTTTTCAAAGGCTGGTCTTCCATCTCGCTTCCATATATAATGGTTGTCACTTTTTCATCATCGTTTGACAAGGCCTTGAATTCTGGTAGTTTTTTTAACAAAGGAAGATTATAGTGATTAGATGGGATTTTGTCGGTGTCTCTAAAAGGTTCGTAATTATACAAGACTACATCTTCCGGACGAAATCGGACATTGAAACGTTTAGAGTCTCTCGTTTGCATATAATGAGTGCTTCCTACGTCAGAGAATGCGTCCAATTGGCTGTTCTGTTCCTCCAGCCATTTTTCACTCCTATATCGGCGGCTTATTTGTTCGGATATTTCAGAATCAATCACATAGGCGTTCTGAATTCTTGCAATCCAGAACCATTGTCCTTCTATAGATTCATGTGCAAATAAAGTAAGGTTATATGTTTCACCAATATGGTGATCTGCATTTACGGCCTCCATCCTAGCGTAATGAAAATCATCGAGAACTTTATCAAAATCAAAAAGCCATTCTTCTGGAGTATAGCCGTATCGCTTCTCTTGGGTGTCTGCTCTGCTGATGGATTTTCCTGATCTGCCTGAAGGCTTAACCCATTCCCGTGAATTCCAAGTAATTCGAGCAGCCATTTCAGGAGTACGGTTTCTTACTACTTGAATTGCCTCCAGATAAACATCGAAAGTACTGTCAATATATTGTTTTGAAAGAATAATAATTTCCTCCCACTGCAATTTATTATTCAATTCAATAAACTGCTTCTTAATATTTCTAGTACTTAATAAATCATCGAACACCTCTTGTTCCTCTATAGTCATTTTCGACCTGTAGCAATCGAGCTTAATTAGTAAGCGTGAATGCACAAAGCCGTGCAAAGGTGGGCCATCGACACCAACAGTGTAAAATACTTTTTCATGATGATAAACGTTATGATGGAGACGATACCAGGAATAAGCTTTGAAGGCTTGTTTGGTGCTATTATTCCGCTGTTCGTTCCAACTTACGCGGCCTTTTCTTTTAAAGTCTTTTATGTGTGTTATACGGTCAGCCCAAGCTTTTGATCGTTCCCAGATATATTGCGCGATAAAATCACCAGCATTCCTCGATATAGGGTCATTATGATCGTATGGAGTATTCACACAGTGATCAAAGAACAGTAACTCTTCATTTGTAAAAAAGCCTTCAGGATTTTTACGTTCGTTGCAAAGAATCGGAAATCCTCTTTTAATCAGAAAATCATTAGTTTCAGTTCCGCCACTAAAAGATGATGCTGGCCACTGCGTACCATTGGCAAAAATATTTGCGTAAGAGATAATTATTTTTGGCGGATAAATTCTCCTATCAAAGTACAAATTGTAATCTTTAGCTTCTCTACGTGAATTGTATCCTTGTTCGTTGACCAATTCGATAGCCTGTATAATATGCGAAGATTGAATGTTAGACGGGATCATATTGCTTGTGATTTTAAACGGTATTTTACCAATTAAAAGGACGTATCAAAAAGATGAACCAGTAATTTCTCAGTCTATCTTTGAGTATGATGGATTGTCAAAAGCTGCTTCTCAAGGTAAGAATTTAAATCTTTCACTTTTGAATAAATTAAATGGGAATAAATTTCTCAGAACTTCCCCCCTGCCGGCGGACGCGCTAGCGTGTTACACTTTGTCTCTAGATATAATAAAAACAAAACAGGCTCCTCCATCGAGAAGCCTGTTGTAGTTTTTGAGTGTTCAAGTACACTCCCGTTTGTGCCCCTCATGGGAGCGTACTTGAACACTTTGGGGATAATTCTATGCAAGAATTAGAAAGAATATTGTTGATTGTAAGTGAAATTATTAAATAATTGAGCTTAAATACAATCAAAATAAATAATCAAATCATCAATATGAATGATCGTTGTTCGATAAGCGTATCAAATCTTCATCAATCGTTTTTTACGTAGAATTTTTTGATTATATCCTTCTCTTTATTGAATCCGCTAGCTTCTAATAATTCAAGTAGATCGTTATGAGCATAGCCGGCATTTAGTTTCGATGGTTTAAGCTTGCTTTTATTCATTTGTTCAATGAAAGCCTTGCCGTCATCCCAAAAATTGGCTGATGTTATAAAGGTAGCTTTAATCGGCTTTTGAATAAACATGCTTTCCTTAATGTATTGTTGGGCAAACGGAAATGTCTTTCTGAAGAACCATTTTAATGTGGCTTTTGTATTTGCATCGCCTAGATTGATTACTGATGCAGAAGTGTAGCCTTTTAGCTCTACAATGACTACTTCAGCAGGGTTGCTGGAGTCTATTATATAATCATATTCATAGTAAACCTTCTTCCCATCCAGTTGCATTGATAGAGTGCGTCCTCGCTCCATACTGGCATTTGGATATAAGTGTGAAAGTATAGGATACATTAAGGCTTCAAATAGGACACCTTTTAAATCCTTCAGTGCATCTTCTTGGCCCGACTCTCGAATTGTGTTTAGGATTGATTCTACTGCCTCGTCAATATTATCTACATTAGAGAGATTATTAATTTCGTTTAACTCTTGTATTACAGAGTAAATTCTCGTTCCGAAAATGGAACCGATATCAAACGCAATAAAGCCCAGTTTTCCGATTTTATTTAAAACAAGATCTGAACATTCTTTGTAGATTATGATAGGCAATATTTTTCGATTGTGTTGAATTACAGAGTGCTTATTTATCTGAACCCTCGATAAAAATCCGTCTAAATTGTCTTGGCTATATTCAGTTGCAAGAACGACATCCAGTACAACTAAGGTTTGCTTTTCTAGCGTGTCGGCTTTCACCGCCACTGTGGGATTTATACCTGTTGCTTTTGTATAGCCAAATGCATCCCAAAGTAAATTATTATGCTTGGCACCTACCGAAGGAGTCTTCTTGTTCCTATAAATATTTTGTGATGTTCCAATTATATTTGTATTGTACAACCACTTTAAGATATCAGGAATAAAAGAACAGTCCAAAACCATTTTTGAATATTGTTGATTCATCAACGATAATTCCATTGTCTCTGGCAATGCTGCTCCATCAGCTTTATTTAAAATATAATTGACGTTATTGCTATCTGCCTTTTCATACACAATGTTCATTTTAGTAAGGATTTTTATGATATCCCTTAAAGATTGAACTTTTGTTGACGATGTTTCTTCTGGCGAAGCTGTGAGTTTTAAAGCCTCATAATATGAAACAATACCGCCGTTATTGTCCATATAATTCATAAGGCGGTAGATTGGAGGACGGTGTTTTTGGCAGATCGTTTTTATTCTGCTGGATGTTAGTTCTACATCAGGCAATAAATAAACATACTGTCTATTACCGAATGTATAGGGCTTAGACGATTTAATTGTATCTGAAGCAGAAGCCCGACTCACGATTTTTCTAGCATTGCTATCGGATATCGAAAACTTTTCAGCCAAGAGTCTGTTAAGCTCTTTGCCTGATTCAAAGAGCCTTTCACCCAATATCTCAAGTAAGAAGCTATTATATTTTTCCTGTTCTGGTATTTTAGTCATGTCACACTGCCCTTATTAATTTTATTTTTACTTATTAGCGAGTCCTCGTTTTTTTTGCTATTGCCGATTATTGGTTATTATATCATTGATAGTAAATGATTTACATTTTTGAAATGTTTAAAACACTCCAGTCATAAACATTAGTTATGTCACCGCTTTCTCAAAAATAAGCTTTTCCAGATACTTTACAATACGATTATTTAGGGTCTGCTGGCTTAGAGGTCGTCCTCACGGTAGCAAGCGCTTC
Organism: Taibaiella koreensis; assembly: GCF_003545715.1. Classification (GTDB taxonomy): domain Bacteria; phylum Bacteroidota; class Bacteroidia; order Chitinophagales; family Chitinophagaceae; genus Taibaiella; species Taibaiella koreensis. The sequence continues at coordinate 464,190 of NZ_QVNU01000002.1, read as the reverse complement.
GATATAAGAATGAAGCATTTATTTGAAAATAAAATATTTACCTTAGCCTCACCAAACCTAAAACACTATCAACCAATGCGAACACTGTTTTCGTTGGCTTTCGGCATTTTCTTTTCTTCGGCTGCTCTCGCCCAGAGCTGGCAAATGCCGCAATTACCACAAGAGCCGCAACCTGCGACAATTCAGCCTGCCAATGTTGTGCGATTTAATTCTGGCACTCCCTCAACCAGCCCAGCTTTTCAAAACAAGCAACCGGACGCAATGGCTATTTATGAAGCTGACCGCCGCAGGCTGGAACAAGAGCAACGGCAAGAGGCTTTGCAAAAACAACAAATTCTGGATGAAATTGCAGACGCATTTGGCCCCAAAACTGGCAGCGGTTATGCTGCTGCTACACTTCCGGGCAATCCCGAAGCTGCTGCCTATGTACAGGCATATAATCAGCTAAACAATATGCTGACGGGCCAACAGCCTGCCAGTCTGAAGCAGGCTGTTTTCATCGTCGAAAATGCATGGTTCGATAACAAGATGAATTATGCCGCATACGATCAGCGTATCCGCAATCTTGTTGAGTTTGCCCGGCAGAAAATGAGGCAGGATAAAGCAGATACGGGGAATGAAGCTAAAAATTACATGCTGTTTCGTCTTTTGAGCGAACCGCTGACGATCACCGACCCTCGAACCGGAAAGAAAGCGACAAGCACACCGCTCCATTATGACTTTGACGATTTCTATGGCCGTGAAGACTGGACGAAAATGTTCGTCACGAAGCTGCTAAATACAGGCTATGGGCAATGTCATTCCATGCCGCTGCTGTTCAATATACTGGCCGAAGAATTCGGCGCAAAGGCTTATATGAGTTTCGGCCCTTCGCATTGCTTTGCCAAGTATCAAAGCGGCAGCACATTTAAAAATGTGGAATTGACCAACGGGCATATAACAACCGATGCGTTTGTTCTGGCAAGCGGCTATATCAAGGCTTCGGCACTTCGCAGTCACATCTATCTTGATACCGTGGGCTTGCAACAGCAGATTGCCTTTCTTATAGGCGATCTGGCGGCGGGCTACATGCGCAAATTCGGGTCGGATTATTTCGTGGGCCGCTGTATCGAAACGGCGCAAAAATATTATCCGAACGATGCCCATGCAATGGCTATGAAAGCGAACTATATCACGGATATGTTCAAGCAAAGCCTTGCGCAGTTAGGTGGTATGCCAAAGGAACAGGTTTTGCGTATTCCGAACATGAAGAAACTCCACGATGCTATGCTTGCATCTTATGCCGATCTTGATAACGCCGGATATGCAGAAATGCACGCCGAAGAATATGAAGACTGGCTGAAATCTGCTGACGAGCAAAAAAGGAAACAGGATTACGAATTATTCCTGCACTATCAGAAAACGCATAAACCGACTTTATCCAATGGGGCTAATTAAATCAGGCTTTATCTTTAGCGTCTTTGTTCTGTTGCTTGGCTTTCAGGCGGCGGCGTACCGGGACAGTCTGGCTATAAAGGCAGATTATCAAACAGCCTTTAATCGCCTGAATACAATGCTTGAAAAGCATGATTATAATTTCAAGGATGCGGTCTATGCGGTTGAGAATGCCTATTTCGGCGGCGGCATATCATATCCCGCTTATGATGCCGAAATAAAGAAGCTGGCCGGGCTGGCAAGGTCCGTTCTTGCTGCCAATCCGATCAATTATCATTTCAAAGACAGCGCAACGGTAGGCATTTATGCCGCTATCTTCCGACTTATGACCGATAGCGTAGCACTTGCGACCGTGGACGGCAAAATATTATACCATCAGCCTTACAGATACAATTTTTCAGATTTTGACGGTTCAACCAATTGGGCAGATATGTTTGTGGCGACCTTGCTGGAAACGCACAAAGGCAACTGCCATTCTATGCCCTATCTGTACAAAATGATTGCCCATGAATTAGGGGCAAAGGCATGGCTGTCGCTGGCTCCGAACCATATTTATCTAAAGCTGCTTTCCGAGCAAGATGGCTGGTATAACACCGAGCTTACAAGCGGTCAGTTCCCGATAGACGCATGGGTCATGGCTTCTGGCTATGTGCATCTGAACGCCATTCAAAACGGCATTTACATGGACACGATTGGCGATAGACAAAGCATAGCCATGTGCCTTGTTGATCTTGCACAAGGCTACGAAGTATTGAAAGGGCTGGGAACGGATAGTTTTATGTTGCAATGCTGTATCACAGCCCTGAAATACTTCCCTGATCATATTAACGCCCTATTGCTACAATCTAAAGTCTATGAACGGCAATTTTCCAGCAATATGAAAGCCTCCGGGATTACTGATTTCAAAGCCTATATTGCCCGAGATACAAACGCTAAAGCCGATTACGTCCGTATGAATGATCTGGTAACAAAAATCCATAGGTTAGGATACAGGCGTATGCCGGTAAAAATGTATCTGGAATGGCTGGCAGAATTGAAGTCGCAGCAAAACAAATATTCAAATAAAAAAATCACTAATTTCACCGAGTAAACACCCAAACACCTATGCATCGCTTTATAACAATGGGCCTTGCCTTTACCCTATTAAACGGACTGGCTTTTGCCGGGGATGGCAATAAAGAAGTGCTGACCCTTAGCAAAGGAAAGTATGTCGAAATATTCGATCAGGACTCCACCGAACAAGTCGGCAATATCATCTATAATATCAACAGCGGGCAGATTGTGGGGTTTGCGCCCGATCAAGAAATAACCGCCGCTGCGATGCCGCCCGAAATCATAAGCCGCTGGCTGCAAATTGACCCGCTAGCCGCTAAATACCCGAGCATTAGTCCTTACGCGTATTGTGCCAATAACCCAATCTTGTTTGTTGACCCTGATGGGGCCGAACTTATCTTTCACGGTGATGCCGCCGATGTGAATGCAACGGTTCAACGAATGCAAAGCGCAGTCGGTGGTTCCTACACCGTAGCTCCCAATTCCAGTGGCTCAATTGTCATGACCCCTAACGCTTCTTTCTCTGGTACGGTTTCGACGCAACAACAGGCGGCAATCGATGCCTTCCTGCCGATTACAAGCCTTGAAACAGGGAAAACGACAATAGGCATTGTCAGGAATAGCGATGAGGTCAATGTCGGCAATTTCAAGACCGGGCAGATTGATATCGGTGATGTCGAGCAATACGATAATATTGACAATATCAGTGGCTCACCCACGGCGCTTTCAGGCAATGGCAAGCTTATTCATGAAGCTAATGAGCAATTCCAAAAACAGGCGAACGGCATGGGTGAACTGGACGCACATAATTCCTCAATTGATGCAGAAAACAAGTATAATGGTTCTACTCGTCAAAAAAGCGTGATGGATGGAAAGGTCATGATCTCTCCTGATACAAGAATTAATCCGACAGGTGATAAAACTACAGAACAAAAAGAAACGAGAATGAATGCATCAAACGGAAAACCCGTTATCATTCAGGAAACATATCAAATGACTGGAACTAAGAAAGGGGTGATAAAAGAAAACCTAACTGGAGTAACGCAAATGCCATGATAAAATATCTTTTATTTTTATGCCTGTTTGCAACACAGGATATCGCTGTGACCAATATCTGTAATAGTGGTTGTACGATGCAGGCTCCGGGAAATGAATATAGGTTTAAAGACTTACCCCGGTACAAGCGTCATGATGATGATGGAAAGGCAAAGGAAGCCTGCGGGAAAATTATCGAAAACAGGACGAACAAATATAGCATGTCACTGACCGAATTTTCACCTATGTTCGACAGCAGTTATATACGTATTGCCGACAGTAACTTTGTGAAAACTTATAACGGCAATGTCGTTACCTTCTACAGAGCGAAAAGAAAATATATCGCGGCTGATTGGTTTACCATCATAGAACCGAAGAGCTGTTCGGCGAAATGGGTTGTCCGTGTGGATCAGAAAGATTTTGCGTCTTTTGAAAAAACGATCAGCGCGATTTCATTTACACAACATTAAAAGTGCCGTGCCAGTGGCGGTTACCCGTCTTCCTTTCGTCCGCCTATTTTAAATCCAATCAGGAAAGAGCCAATTATTGCTATTATAACAAGCACCAAAATTTCAGATGTAATATTCTGAAATTTTTTGTCTATCATGGATTTAACCATCATTAGACTTGGCATTAAGAATGTAATGATTCTGAAAAAACTGTCGAGGAATTGCTTTCTACCCATAAAATGATGGTTTATTGAAATCCATCATTTTCAATTTAGAGAAGCCGTTAATTTATTTGGAAAATTAAAACAGAAGCTTTACCTTCGCGCCCCCAAAAATGAAAATTTGTGGATTTTTTTTTAATCCCATCTTGGGCCGTATTCCACAAAAGTAAGAAAATATTCAATCCAATCTTCGCTTTTTTGAGCACATTTTCTTCCTATTCTTAAATGATTTGCGATTAACAGATCGGCAGAAGCTATCTCCTGCCTTTTGATAAGCCGCACGTAGCCAGCGAACGGTGTAGCAGGCAAGGTTTTTGGAAAAAAAATACTACCCCATAAACACGCACCGGCGAGAGCCGGATAAAAAAGGGGTGGAGATTATTTTGCCAAAACCCGCAAGCGTAGCCTTAAAGCTACGCGCCGACCTTGCAGGCTGCAACGGACGCAGGTTATCTTTGCTGCGTCAAATGGCTGGAATAGTAACAATGGAAACGCAATAGGGATGTGCAATGTCGCCGATTAAACCGCGGGTGCAAAGCACCGAACCCATATAGCAGCCTGACCCGAAGGGATTGCCCATATATTTTGTTTTACACTAAAGCAAATTGTAAATTTGCTGCTTAACAAAGAACATGGCATAAATAATAAAAGCAAGTAACACCACATAACAAAAAGCGACTACAGCTTTTTCCCTCTTCAAAACTCGCAAACTTTAATCCGGGAAAAATGATGTAAGGACGCGCCATCATAGGCGTGGACTAATCATTTCCGGATGGGCATCGCGAGTGCCTGAAGAGGGGTGATGATGTTCACGCCTTCTTTTATATACGTCCTGCTCTCTTCAAAACTCGCAAAATGTTTAAAAGGAAACACCCCTCTGGGAAGCCTGCGCTTTCCCCTGCGTGTACACGCGCCACAATTCCCATTTACGGCTTTAGGCCGAAACTCTTAACCCTTGCTGCTGGCTACTTGTTGCTTACATCGCTGACGGGCTGCAAAAAAGAAGACCAATGCGGTATTAAGTCCGGCGGTAATGGCTTTGTGCCTTCCGTGGATAAGCCCGTCATGTTCTGGCTTAACCAAGACTACAAGGCCGGAAAGCTGACCATTACCAGCATGGTAAGGCACAAGACAGGCAAGGAAGAAAGCTATTCCGGCTGGGCGCAGATATTGCAGTATTACAACAGCCAGCCGGAATGCGGTGCATCAGGTGTCGCGCAAATCAGTATCGATAAAGGGCAGCAGTACGACTACACCTTTACCGGGGAAGATGGCCGGACTTTTACCGGGTCTTTCACTACTGATTGCACCGATGATTGCCAAGCCGTCTTAGTTCAATAACATTAAACCCATTCTACAAAGAACATGAAACTATTCCTTACTGCCGCAACTGCGGCAATGCTTATGCTTGCCTCGTTTTGCGGTAATGCACAGGGCTTCGGTAATATCCCTGTTACTAAAGGCACTTCACCAAAGTTTATCTGGACGAACTGGACGAAAGCACCGCAAAGCCTGAAAGACGCTTCCAAACTGATTACTACACGCAGGGGAATCACGTTATATGATTTCATCCAAAGTGTGCTGACAGAAGAAGATGTTGCTTACCCGGAAGTTGATATTGCCCTGATTGACCTCAATGGGGATGGTGTACTCGGTATCGGTGTTCAGCTGCGGTCACGTAGCTGGTGCGGCACTGCCGGATGTGCTTATGAAATGTATGATAACGCCGGGATCATATATGTGATCGTAAGCGATCATGATCTGAAACCCGCTGTGAATGGCGTTGAATCCAGCGCGAAGAAGTATTTCGTAATGGAAGCCAACAAAAAATGCCAATACCACGGGATCAACGATACCCCGGCCATATTTATAACCAAAAAAATCTAACCCTTATGAAACACAATACAATTTTCCTTTCCGGCATAATCGCCCTTGTTGCCTGCCTGTTCTCCTGTGGTAAAGACAATCCGGCACCAGATAACAATAACAACGGCAATAACAATAACGGGAACAATACCGCTACAACCCTTCCGGTGAACTGTGATTTTTCAGTCCTGCAACCTAAAGCGGCAATCCAGAACGTGAACGGTGTAAATTATACCTATACGCTAAACATACCCGGAAGCATTTTGAACCCTGATGGTACTTGGAAGCCATGTGTTCCAACTGGCACGGATAGTTTCAGCACTGGAAGCAATTTCTGGCACGGTACTGTTATTCATGGGGTATTGATCGGCGATGTAAGCAAGCTGCCAGCAATAAACAAAGTGACCATCAAGGCACAGATTTCACAGGCCAACCAAGGAACACAAATACGCCTGTGCGATGGCAACGGCATCGTTGCGGAATCGGCGCAGAACAACCAAGCCGATACCATTACAGAAGTGCTTAATGTTGGGGGTAAGAAAGCTGAAAAGCTTTATTACTATGTAGGCGAGGCAACCGTATTTTCAGTGCTGATTGAATAAGCTCGTGGTAACCGATCAATACAACAAAGGCCGCCAGTGATGGCGGCCTTTTCGTTACTGTTTTAAATGCGGTAGCTTTTCTTTCTTTAATTCTTGTGCTGCTATTTGCAAAGGTGAATCCTCTGTTACAATCATATCCGCAGCATTGGCAGCAAAGGCATAAACGCTCATTGGGTATTCAGCTTCAAAGTAAAGATCACGTTCTACGCTGAAAATACCCCCTGCTTTTACCGATTGTAATTCGGAAACCCGTACTGTGCCCAGCTCCGGGAAACCCATTCCAAGATCGCAAAGGCCAAAGGCAATGTCCGGGTCTTCATAGTCCAGTTCACTTAGCAGCCATGTGCAGCCCGTGCCGGGCAAGAATAATTTTACCACTGGTGCATGATCTTTATCCCTGTTTTCTGGCTGGCCGTTTTCATTAAGTTTCTTTCGATGTTCTTCGGTCAATAGCATCATTTTATTATCTCCGCAGTTGTAAAAAATGCGCGATAACACTTAGTAGGAAAGTATGCTTTCTGGGGAAAAAAGAGAATTTATCTATGACGATAGATATCAATCCATATAGCGTTAACTAAGATGTTCGGACCAAACTCCCATATCTTCTTTTGGCACTGCTAGAAAAAGAATTTTTCTTGGCCGTGTAAGGCCAACATACACATTCCTTAACTCTTCTGCTTCTTCTACCTTTGGCCCTTTCTTTAGCATTGTAATATAGTTAGAATGGGTTCCAGCCCTTTTATCAAGCATTAGCATAACTGCATCATATGTTTTCCCTTTAACCGAATGGATTGTCCCTTGATAGAACGGAAGATGATCTCTGATTTGATTATCATCTTTAATAATTTCTGAGATAGGTATATTTGAATTCCTTCGCTCTGTATTTAGAACAATCTGGTACCCGTTATAGGACAGACTTTTGTTAGCAATCTCTATCCATACATTGAGTCGTTGCCCTGAAGCGGGAGGCAATATTTTTATAAAATCAAAAACTCTTTGTCTGTAATCAATGAAATTTTCAGTTTGAACACATTGCTTAATAAACTCTTGACTACAATGAAAGGAGGGGTTGTTGGCTTTTTGTTCAAGTTCATGAAATGCTTTTTCTAAGAGATGATAACCACTTTTAAAATCGCCTATCTCTTGAAGTAATTTGCCGTGAATTAAATCTTTCACATGATATTGATGCGGCAACCAAGGGTTGGCATAGTTGTTGTTTCTGGAAACAGAGGCATCTATATATTTAGCCATAGCCTTTCCCCGGTATAATATTGCGACACTTGTTTTATTAACAGAAATGCCATTCTGTTCACAATTAGCAAAGAACTCTTGAAATATTGGGACCATTGATCCAATATTATCTTTGTCGTAACCACATATTAGGGGTGCAAAGGCATAGTTTTTTACATCACGTGCAACAGCAAATGATCTTTCAAAAGTTGAGAGCGCACGAGTAAAGTTGCATATTTTCTGCGAACTCCTCCAATTTTCGTCAAGCTCAATTTTTTCCCATTCATTGTATTTAGCATCAAATAAAGCTGGATCAGCATTATTCCATTCAAATATTGATTGGTCACGGTCTCCAATAAGCATTATATTATTGGCACCAGCCTCAGAAAGAATCTCGATAATTCGCATCTGAATAGCGTCAGTATCTTGTGCCTCGTCAATTATAAAGTATTCAAATTTTTTTGATAAAGCTTTTGCGATTAAAGGATATTGTTCAAGAACTTTTAGAGCAATATAATTTGCATCGGATTGATTTGCATACCCCAGCTTGAAATTCTTCCATTTTGCATTAATTAATTCCTGAATTTCCTTTCGTGGGTTGCCATCCTTTTTGTAGTATCTATCTTTCTTCAGACTAAAGTGGAGTTCTTGGGCAGGTACAAGCAAACAAAGCTCATCGTTTATGTCGAACGATACACAGTCAAAATATCCTTCGGGATTTGCATCTGTACAATTAAGCTTCCCATTGAAAAATTTGTACGTTTTATCACCCTTTCCGATTGTCCAGTTTCTATGGGGTTTTCCAACTAACTCAGGCCGTTTGTTACATCCCATTATAAGATGGCCATGAGGAAGGAAAATGAATGTATTTATGAACTTATCTATAGTTCCAAGAAAATGGGGGTACTGTAGTGGTAAAGCAAGAGAAAATTTGTTTTCCAGTTTATCCTTAATTTCATCGCACGCAACATTTGTAAATGACATTGCGGCAACACCATTATTTTGAAAGTCATTTTCTCGTAAAAGATTTGATATTCTGGCCGCAACTGAGAAAGTCTTTCCACTTCCTGGACATGCTTTAACGACAACACGCCCTTTATTGTAGTGTAATATTCTCCTCTGTTTTAATGAAAGTGTTTCGTACATTTTAAATGGCTTCAATTACCCAACGAACAGCTTCTTGTATATAATTAGGAACAACGAAATTAGTTCTGCCTATCCGTTGATCTAGTATTCTTGCAAGCCTTTCAGAAAACCCTGACTTATCCTTATTGATATCTAGCTTTGCGACAAACTCCAAAGCTCTCATTTTAATGCTTTGACTGCCATCTAGAAATCTAGTATGCGGATGCATCTTTTTATAAATAGCCATCATTAAGCGATAATTGATTTCGCTTGCGATCATTAATTCATATTCAAAAGTATACTCTGCGAATTTGGCTCTTAGATTTCCACTTTGTAGGCCGGCCGCTATTCCTGCACGGGTGGAAATTTGGTCGCGTTTTGAATTGACCGTCTGGCTAATAAAATTAGCGTGTTGATTTAACGCTGCATCATTAAAATTGTAACCAGCATCGACCAATATACGGTTGCTTGTGTCAACAACATCGTCATTTTGCAATTTGCTGAATATTGATTTGGCAGTAATTCTATCTATGCCTTGTGCTTCGTTTACAAAGTCTTTTGGGCTAAGGATTCCCTTATCGTTGTCAGTAAGGATCGAACATCTACTCGGAAGCCGTTTATCATTTTGTACAGAATTATATAATCGTGCAAAAGCTTCAAAAGCAACCCCATTGATGTTTACAATCTCTATGCCATTTTGGTCAATATTATATTGGTTCCCCATCATATCTGCAAAAACTGGCACAAGTAATGCCTCAGAAATACCTTCAACTAAAATTACTCCATTGGAGAAAAAAAGCTGAGATTTAGTAACATCCAGAAATTTGCGCAAATAAGCCTTATTCTCTGTTGTTAAGTCAGAATTCTTAATAGTAAACGGTCGTTTTACGTTAGGCTGTCGTTGAATTATGATAATATTGTCAAGGTCTGATTTTGCAGTTAGAGTTGGCGAATGAGATGTTATAAATATCTGCAAATTGAGTTCTCGAAGGTTGTTTAAATAATTAAAGAAAGTATTCTGCCTTTGAGGATGTAAATGCGCCTCGGGCTCTTCTATTAACAAGGAATAGAAATGCTCTTTCCTTTCAGCCCTTCTATTTTTCAAATCACCCAAAACGGAAGAAGCATAAACTAGATTATTTTCTCCAAGACCGTTTTGACTGACATCAAAATATCGCTGCTTATGTGCTGAGGCTGGCGTAATCAAGTTAGTTGGAAAAACTGGTTTTCGGGTGACAATACCCTTTATTACATTTTCATACTTGTATTCAAGCAATCGTAGATGAATATTAGAATTCTTATTTCTAACGTCCGCCTCCTTTAAGTGCTCATTTATATATGCCGTCCCCGTTTCAATAAGGCCTTTCCAATCATCGTCCTGAACTACAGCTTCTAATTTTTGTGCCAAAGATAATTTGGCTGCTTCATCAAGCGTTTTTACAACTTCATTTCCGTTAGCGTCGGTTGTTTTATATTTAGTCAGATCACGAAATAGGGAACTAATCTTATTATCTTTTGCATACGGCTTTAGTTCTTGCTCCGCATTTCGGAGAGGGGCTAAATAGGTATAGTAAATCTGTTGAGCCTCATTGGGATCTATCGCTTGCCCTTCTATCGCTCCACCCCAACTATTCCAACGCATCCTTTTCGCACCGGTAGGAGTGTCTTCCAAAATATATCGAAAATGCATTTGAATATTTTGCAGACTGGCATCTGCTGGATCTTGATATAGCATACTATTGAAGATGACTGCATCTTCTGGAGCTTCAATTTTAAAATAAAAATCGAATTCAATCGGATGATAAGTGCAATCAATATCATTTACATCAATGAAAAAATCCTCTTCATTTCTAATACCAATATCTTTCCATTGTTTCCCATGCCCAAGTCCAATACGAAGTGCGTCAATAATTGCTGTTTTACCAGAATTATTTTCACCGATAATAATGTTTAATCCTTTGTTGAAATGAACTTCCAACTCATCAATTGATCTAAACTTTTTGATTATTAATTTTTCAAGGTACATTTCATGTCCGGGTTTAATAGTAATAATTGCAAAGTATAATATAATTTCTTAAAACAGATAAAGATGTATTGCATATTATATTGTGGGATTTTTCAAACATATTTTCTCCATCCATTCTAGTTTCTTTTCCAGACTTGGACCATTGCCGTATTTCTCGCGGGGGAAACGGTGACCCATAAGCTCGGCCTGTACCCTATCAGGCGCGTCCACTTCCGAAAGCCGGTCTTGGAAACTGTGGCGCAAGGAATAAGCCGAATGGTTTTCCGTGGGAAAGAATCCATTCTCTCGCAGAAACCTGTTCATTTTATTTGTCAACAAATCAGGATGCTCACGATGGTTGGGAAAGCCTTCTGGTCTTGCTTTAAAAGCTTCTAAGGCGTAACCCGTAAGCGGAATAATGCGTTTACTGTGGACTGTTTTCAACTTCTTGCCTTTCCGCCCAATAATTGCGATATGAGGCACTTTGTTTTGTAACCTAATATCCTCTGGTAATAAACCAATGATCTCGGTGTTCCTTGAGCCGGTTCCCGCCATAGCAGTAGCTAGCCAACGCACATCTGGATCAGCCTCTTTAAACTTATCGCTTTCAAGTATTTCAATGATTTGTTCGGAAGTAAAAGGCAAGCGGGTCTGCTCTGTATCTTCTTTAAGCAGTATTCCTTCAAAAAGGTATTGGAGCTTTAAATCTAGCTTAAAATGCTTGCTAACTGTATTCAGAAAGTCTTTTACGTGAACGAAGTCTTTATTTGCAGTGCTTGGTTTCACTCCTTCGTTTTCGATACGGTCAATCCACCAATCCTGAAAGGCTAGTGTATGATCGCGGCCTACCTTTTGCAGTTCCTTGATTTTGGTAACAGTAATAAAGTTTTTGATCGCTTTTATGCGCGGATTGCGCCATTTGCGAATCTGGTTAGCAGACTTATCGATCGTTTTGTGTCGCGCGAGTTCCCAGTATTTTTCCTGTGCCTCGGAAATAAGTATTCCTTTTTCTTCCTTACTGCCTAAAGCTGCCTCAACCTGTTTCGCTGTACCATCCTGTAACGCCATGATGCGGTCAACCAGTTCAGGCAGAGGTAAGTTAACCACGGCAGACATGGGTTGATAGCGAAATCCCATTTGGCGGGCCGTATGAACGATTTTGCCAAAACTGGCTTCTTCATATTTTTGTGAACTGGAAATAAGGCTTCGCCAGTATTCCTCCACCTGTTCATCTGCCATGATCGCTTTGCGTAAAGCTTCTTTGCGGTTGGTCGTATTTAGGGAGAACCTGACGTTTTTTCTCGGGTCGAGATCGCGGTAAATTGTAGGAACAGCACGGTTATAATGAAAGTTTCCATTGCGGCATAAAAGATAGGTCAATGTAACGCCTCATCTGACAAATGATGTGACGCTTACCTATTATTCTTTTCTGTTCAGGTGGTATTTCGGAAGAATATCTATGTGCATACAAGGACATAGAAGCTAATCGAACCTAAACGGTGGCGGTGACAGGGACGGTCACATATAACCCCTGATGCGCCAATAAATCAGCTTTTTCAATTTCTTATTTTGCTTGGTAAATTTTGATGTGCCAAACTTTAAAGTAAAAAATGTGACGAGCTATTATACAATTATCGTTGCATATCTCCGGCGATTTGTAAAGCAATATCCTTTAGGTCTTGCTTTGCTTTCCGCGCCTCACGCTCTTGGTGCAGGCGATTAAATATCGGCAGATATTTCTCGCCGTGATCGCGGATGATCTTTGCCATGATGATGTAAGCCTGTTCCAGCATTTCATCGGTAACGCTGTTTTTCATTGCTTCGGTTCTCCTCTTGTTGCAAGCGTACTTATATAAAGCTGAATGTACGTTTGCCTTACTTTCGTTTGCTTTATCCACGCGCAATTATAGCTTTCCCATCTTTTCGCATTTAAGGGTATGTATTGGCTTAGACATAATTAGAAACCCTTAGCATTATGGCACGTGTTGCGCTATGTAATCCGTCCTCCCCAATACTTCGTTAGTTACGGAAAGAAGGTTATTCATGCGTAATAAACAAGAAGTGCTCCTGTCATTACTTAGCCGTCTGGACCGTTCTATTCAGTCCAGCGATTACAATAAAGAGAAACAAGCCTGCCTGCATTGCCCTTGCCGCTTCGACCCACTGCTTACAAGGGTTGAGGCGGCCGCATATACCGGCTTCGAGCCGGGGACACTGGCAACATGGGATTATACCAAGCGATATGACTTACAGCCTATCCGGTATGTCAATGCGGTTCGGTATCGCCTTTCCAGTATCAACCGCTTTGCAGACCTGCAAATAAACCCGGACTTATAGAACCGCACTCCCACGCTCCTTCTTTATTCCAATAAAATCAAATTTTCAGAGAGGAAATTCTATGAACATAGAATACGCCAATACAATTCCCATGCCTGCAATTCTGGCTAAACTTGGCCTGCACGCCGTTCAGGAACAAAGCCCGCTTTACATCTATCCGTCACCATTCCATAAGGACAAGCGGCTTACCCTGCATATCAATACCGAGCTGAACATATGGTTCGACAGCGAAACCGGTATCAGTGGCAATCCTGTTGATTTCCTGAAAGCGTATTTGAAGCTGGATGACCTGCCGTGTTCCCATGTCGATGCTATTGATTGGCTCAAGGCTAATATCGGTTATCCTTCCATGCTGGAAGGTATCGACCTGCCGGATGCGCCGGACGATATAATCTTATTCAAGTACAAGGCTCCCGTTACAAGTGCAGGGTTGATACGCTACTTGGAACAGCATTATATTTCGCTGAAACTGGCCCGTAAGCACTTTGTTGAGATCGGCTATGCCAAGGGCAAGGGCAGAAAGGAAGTCTACGCCCTGGGCATGAAAACCATCTGTGAGGGCTATGCCATGCAGTCACAGCATATCAACGGTTTTATTGGTATACCGGGTATTACGGTTATCAAGCCTAATGCCCAAACTAAGCCGGGCCACATTAGAAATGCAGATAAGCCAAAGCTTATCCATGTATTCAAGGACAGCTTCGACTATCTTACGGCCCTGCGGATTAATGGAAAGCTATTCGCCGATAGCGAAGTTATTATCCTGCATGATTATCGCCTGCTTGACCAGTCGGCAAACTATATCCGAAGCTTTGGGCCTGCCTTTATTTGTACATGGTTTGACAATGGAGAGATCGGGAAACAGGCTACGAAGAATTATGCCTTTATGTGCAGTACACAAGAGCATGTGAAGCACTTCCCGCAAAATGGACGCTACATATCAGCATATGATGTAAATGCTCATTTTATCAGCATAGCGGAAGGCAAGTAATGATCGTATCTAATGAAACATTGCAGCAGTTCAAGGTGTCGGAAGTTGAATTGATCTACCGCAGCAAAATTAAAGCAACAGACAGACCAAGGGTGTCAGACTCAAAGACGGCCTACCAGATACTATTGCAGTCTTGGGACGAGAACAAAATCGACCTCCAAGAGCAGTTCAAGATATTGCTGCTTAATAATGCCAACAGATGTTTAGGTGTTGCGGAAATCGGTACAGGGGGCATGACCTCCTGTATCGCCGACCCTAAGCTGATATTTGCCACGGCGTTAAAGGGTAAGGCCAGCAAGCTTATTCTGGCGCACAACCACCCATCAGGTAATCTTGAACCAAGCAGGGCCGATCTGGAACTAACGCGAAAGGTAGTTAATGCTGGAAGGTTATTAGATATAGGTGTAGTGGATCATTTGATTGTTACAGGACAGGGCTATAAGTCTTTCGCAGATGACGGACTAATGCCTTAAGCAAAAACCGTTTTATTTTACATCTAGAGCGTACATGCCTGATTAGGGTATCTCTCCTTCATATCTAAAAATTGTCGGTAGTGCTTAGCGTAAATACCGTCATTGCCATAGAACTCACGAACATAGGTTTCAGCACTTATTTCACCGCCGTATTCTTTAAAAAGAGGTCTGGAACGATCATCATTATCTGAAAGTAATACAATCGCTTCTTTTGGATCATCCGGAGTAATGGCTACCGATGCGTAATGCTTGCCGACCTTCTGGGAAATATGGAGGAAATTGCCTCTGTATGGAAGTACGTTTTGTAATTCAGACCAACGTGGATCGCTTTCGAGGGCAGTTATAGCCTGAACAGAATTCATAAAATAATCCAGTATTTGTTTTCTGTTCTGGTTTGATTCATACTCCGTATGAACAGACTGAATAAACTTATCTGTCTCTTTAAAATATTTGCTTACTGCCGAAGAGCTATCTGCCCCTGATTTATTATCATTCTTAATCATTTTGTTAAGGACAACATTCATAATAGAAATATAGTGACCAGTTCTACGAAACTTATCAACGAGTAAGCATCGCCAATCGGCGTGATCTAATCTTTGCGCATCTTTGACAATCATTAAATTCATTGTATTTAAGAGGCCCAAAAATTGCTCATTACTATAGACATCAAAAATATTGCTGTGGGTATCTTTATACATTCGCTCAACGATATAGCTTCTTTTGCTAGGAGTATAATTAGTCGAGACATGCTCGTGGTACATTGCCAATCGTTTGTCAATTGCAGAACTATTGGTCACTGTTGCCCCCCTAAATCAAATTGCTAATCAAAATTAGTACGGCATTTTCCGCACTATGTCAATAAATATTTCATAATGTCTGCATAAGTGGGAGATTCTATATAGCTGGAAGCCATGTAGGTGTTAATAAAACCATTAATAGAATGCTGTTTCTCATTAAAAGTTTTCCCTTTTGCAATAACAACTAATAACCCTATAAGCCCATCATAGGAATCCTTAATGCCGGATAAAATGCCTGTTGTAATTTGCCATTTGATGTGCCCTGGAGGAACGCTAATAACTAGAAATATTGAACTTATATTCTTACCAGCCGGGCCGCTTAAGGAAATGAATATAGCGTGTGTAGTTTCGCTAACAAGTACATTTCCTTCCCATACCTGCATTTCATTATTGACCTCATGAAGCAACTTTGCAGTAATCTTTCCTTTTGTATTTTCTTCTATAAAAAGCCTGTCCATCCTTAACTCACTTTCTAGGGCGGTGTGGTCTATTTTGTAATAGATGCGGTATTCTCCCAAAAGAGAATGATAAGATGTAACCGACTTTTTAAGCGCCTGTCCGGTGTTATCAGATTTACTTTTAAAAGCTGCGATTAGGTTTTTACAATACTCAATCATATTATTTATCTCTCCTTTCATATTCGGAAAATTTTCAATCGCAATTTCCAACCTTGCTATGAATTTCGATAATGATTCTATCGAAACCATTTTATGTGTTTTATACTTGTATAAGCCCGTTCCCTTCGCTATCTCAAAAACATAGGCTGCCCTTTGCTCTATCAAGGCGGGAATCCTTGGTTCTGGTGAGTATTTCTGGAAATAAAGGTCTATAAGGGAATTTAGATACCCCTGTTCTTCACCTGTAAGCTGTATTGTGGTTTTATTTCGTGGCATTTTACAAAGAAAAAAAATTCATTTAATGAAACAAAGTTAGAAAAAATAATTTCATATATTTTACTGATAATCACATTCATTAAGTAGCTAATTCAATTTTATTCACTCAAACAATCTATGTTTCATTTTATAGAAGAGCAGGCGTTCGTTTTGGTTAAATGTGCCTATAATTTGCACTCTATAAATATTTGAATATGGATGGAAAAATGAACAATTGGCAAGCTGATCGCGCCACCGCGCAAGAGAATTACCTGATGGCAAAGGACATTGCGTACAAAGCCTACTGCGCTGAGCTTAAAGCGGTATGGAAAACCTATAAAGGCGCAGACGACGAGGAAGAGGCGTTGCGCCAATGGAACGCTGGCCGCATCAAAGCACAGGAGAACTATAAAAAGGCCAAAGACAAAGCCCACAAGGTCTACTGTGCAGAACTCGGTGCTGCCTTTCGCATCGCTATGAAAGCAAGAAAAGGTGGTGATAGCTCTGCTATAGAGGCGCGTCTGAAAAAATGCGCCAAGCTGGATGAACACCAACGCATGGCAGGGGAGGTCTACAAAGCGCGTATAGAGGCGCAGAAAGAAGCGGACGCGCTTCGCCGCGCTGCCAAAGGCACTACCGACAAGCCAAGCAGCATTTTGGATTAATGCCTCTGGCGGCAGGCTTAATGCGTCTTCTTTTGCCGCCAACTATCAATGACTGATAAAGGTGTAAATTTTACAGCGCTGGCACCTTTATTATTCCTCCCTAAGATCATTACACAATCACAGGCCATTTAATGGCGACCGGTTTCGATAAGAAGCCGTACAGGGCCGCCGTATGCCCATCAGTAAAACGCAATCTTATGAAGATAAAGCCGCCAATCGTTTGCCGCCCGAAGCCAAAACCGAAAAAGAAGTAAGCCCCCGTGCTTACGCTGTACTCCTTACCCTTTAAATACAAAAGAAATGAGCAACACCGCAATTACTGCTTACGAAGAAGAACGTAACGCCAACTTTCAGGCAATCGCCGCACAGGTTATTGCGATCAGGGCGCAGCTTTCCTATATGGAACAACAAATGGAAGATGCCTATATCGGCACGACTGCTTACCGCAAAGAGCAGGAGCAGTACGCAATGATGCGCTTTTACTGGAACGACTGCACCAGTGACGAAATCAACAACACTAACAATCCAAAATAACCAACTATGCAATTTGATATGGAAACCACGCTGTTCAATTTCGGTGGGGAAGATAATACAGCCTATACCTTCCGCCACGCGGTAATGGGCTGTCAGGTATTCGGAAGTACCGGAAGTGGTAAAACCACGGGTGCAGGCTTCTTTCTCCTAAGTCGCTTAATGTCAGTAGGTTGCGGTGGCTTAATACTTACTGCAAAACCAACCGATAAGAACGACTTCATCGAGTACTGCCGCCTGACCGGGCGCAGTAAGGATTTGGTGGTGATTGAACCGGGCGGGAAAGAGTATTTCAATTTCTTAGAATACGAATCTACCCGTGACAGCGATAAGACCTTTACAGCTAATTTGGTTGAAGTGCTGCGCGTTGTCATCCGTTCACGCGATGAGAAGGGTGGCGGAAAATCTGACGACCGCTTCTGGGAAGAAAGTCTGAACCTGCTGATTGCCTCCTGCATCGACCTTTCCCTGTTTGCCTACAATAAAGTTACGGTGCCACTTCTCTATGAGATAGCCAATTCTGTTCCTGATAAATCGAAGGATAGCGCCTTTGAAAAAGCTATGGCGGCCGCACAGGATAATATACAGGCTAAGATCGACAAATGGCGCAGTGACATCGGTGAACGCTTCCTCGATGGCCTTGCCGATGATGTGTATAATGAAGCGCTTTTTGAAGATGTGCCAGAAGCCCGCACTTACACTATTGTTGAAAACTTTTTCACGCAACAATACCGTAAGCTTAATGAACGCACCCGTTCGATCATTTCCATGTCGCTGACCAGCTTCCTGATTAACCTGCTGCGCGACCCTTTTTATACATTGTTCTGCACCAAGACAACTGTCACCCCAGAGGACTGCTACACAAAGGGTAAGATTATCCTGCTCAATATCCCCGTAAAACTTTTTCACAAGGTGGGGCAGGATATACAGATCATGTTTAAGTATATCTGGCAGCGGGCGATGGAAAAAAGGAACATCAGCGAGAACGGTATGCCGGTATTCCTGTACGCCGATGAGAGTCATTTGTTCATTCATGAACAAGACGCTGAATTTCAGGCAACTGCGAGATCGAGCCGCGTATGTACCCTGTACCTATCGCAGTCATTAAACGGTTACCACGCTAATATAGGCGGGGCGAAATCAGAATACCGTGTGAAGGGGTTCCTTGCCACGATGGGTACCAAGCTGTTCCTGTACAACACCGATATCGAAACCAATACATGGGCCTCGCAGCTGATCGGCCAATCGTATGAAACCGACCAATCTCAAACCACCAGTTCGGTACAAGGAAAGGTAAGCGAGTCATTAACCCAGACCACTAAGCTTACCCAGACTATCAGGCCGGAACAGTTTGCCGGACTTAAAGGCGGCGGCCCTTCCAATAATTTCAAAGTAAGCGGTTACATCCATGTTCAAGGCATGAAGTTCTCTAATGGCTTCTCGCATCGCTACATCGTATTTGACCAGAAGTTCACTCCATCAAAATTCAATTCTTAATTCTAAACCGTTTAAATTTTAAAAACAATGAAAAAACATCTGTATTACAAAACAGTAGTAGGCCGCAAAAACCCATTGACTGAAAAGCTTCAGGACTTCTTCCTTAGCATTTCATCTTACCCGATGCTGCTGGTTGAAGTGTTCCTGCGCCGCAATATGGGCGAACGCTATTTTAGCCTTAGCCACGCGGTCAAACTTGCTGTCGTACTGTTGCTGGTGCCAACGGTGCTGCACTTTACCTCTGGGCAGGACTGGGGCGAAACCATGAAGTCCTTCTGGTCGATGTACCTGTTCGCAGGCCTGTTTATCTGGTTCGCCCATAAGCGTTACAAAGAAACCTGCCGCCCTGCCTCTGAGTTCGATTTCTCCCGTTACAGCCTTTCCGCCGGTGATGTGTTCCCGTTCTTTAAGTCGGTTAAACAGGCGGACGATTCCACCAATTACCGCAAGATTGAAATCTTGTTGGAACCGCTGCTTATCCTTGCTGCCGGTGTCCTGCTGCTCCTGATGGCACAATTCCTTATGGGCGGTATGTTGGTATTAACAGCCATTATCTACCACCAGCATTATGATATTGCCTATAAGCAGGGGGATGAGTTTGTACTGGATATGATCGATGAGATGATCGTTAACCGTGACTTCTCCCGTGACTTCATCCATGACGAAACGTCATCGACCGGCTTCCGTACCCGCTTTACAAAGAAGCCTTCCTTAAAAGAACTGCGTGAAGAACTGAACAACCGCATCGACAAGCTTAGCGGCAATGATGACGAAGATGACGATGCTGCTCTCGTTGCCTAATCCGAACGACAGCTGTCGTTCGGGAAGATGCCTGAACCAATAGATTTTTTTAAAGGGCAGTTCTTCGGTCAAAATTAAATACCGTGGATAACCGGCGTTGTTCGCCATCCACAGGCATGAACAAACGCCGGTTTATCCCACGGTCATTAGCAAACACATTATCTGTTTTCCCATGATTAGAATGATACAAAGCACATCTTCGGGTCAGGCCAAGAGCTACTATTCACAGGCTCTGGTCAAGGGGGATTATTACCTTGACGAAGTTGAGATCGGCGGTGACTTCGGTGGCCGACTGGCCTACCGCCTCGGCCTGTCTGGAAGGGCCACTAAGGAACAGTTCTTTGCGCTCTGCGATAACAAGCACCCCGTAACGGGTGAACGGCTTACACCCCGAACCAGCTCTGTGCGCACGACGGGTTATGATCTGGTGTTCAGTGTTCCGAAGTCTGTTTCCATCCTTCATGCTCTGTCCGGTGACGATCATATCTTAAAGGCATTCCGCGAGAGCGTGGCCGCCACCATGCAGCAGGTCGAGGCTGATGCGCGGGTAAGGGTAAGGAAAGGCGGCAAGGACTTCGATAGACAGACCGGGGAGCTGCTGTTCGTGGATATTGTCCACCAAACTTCCAGACCGACACCGGGCTTTGCTCCTGACCCACACCTGCACGCCCACCAGTATATTTTCAACGTGACCTATGACGAGGCCGAGCAGCAGATCAGGGCGGCGCAGTTTAAAGAGATCAATCGGAAGATGCCGCTTTACCAAAGCGCGTTCTACAAAACGCTTTCAGATAAGCTGATTGATGCCGGGTACCAGATCAGGCGCACAGGCAAGTCCTTCGAGATTGAAGGGGTCGATCAGAAATATATCGACCTGTTCTCCAAACGCACCAATGCAATCAATAAGGTGGCACAGGAAAAAGGTATCACTGATGCAAAGCAGCTTGACGGCTTGGGGGCACGTACCCGTGCGGCTAAAGATAAGGGTATGGGCATGGCCGAACTGAAAGCGGACTGGCGCAGGCAGATACATGAACTGGATGTAAAGGGCAGGGAGGCGGTAGGCATTACGGGTGTATTGGAACCGGAAATAACCCAAGCCAAAAACAGCCTTGTAATTCGTTATGCTCCTGAACGTAATGACGCGCCGAGCCTTACAGCGCAACAATGTGTAGACTTTGCAATCGGTCATAGTTTTGAACGGGCTTCGGTCGTAGAACAAGGCAAGCTGCTGGAACGGGCTTACCTGCATAGCATCGGTATGAAAGGCACTTCACTGGCTGACATAGAAACCTGCCTGCACAACGATAGCCGCCTTATCCGTATTGAGGAACGCGGCCGGATGGTCTGCACGACAAAGGAAGTGCTGGCCGAAGAAAAGCGCATGGTTGCCCTTGCACAAGCTGGCCGGGGTAAGATGGTGCCTTTGTATCATCAGGCTCCCGATCTGGCGTTGACAGGGCAACAGGCAGAAGCCACCCGTTACCTGCTGACCAATACAGACCGGGTTTCTATCGTGCGCGGTGCGGCGGGTAGCGGCAAAACCACACTGCTCAAAGAGCTGGTCGCCAAGATCAACAAGACTGGCAAGGAAACCATGCTGGTTGCACCTACGGCACAGGCTTCACGTTCTGTGCTGCGGCAGGAAGGTTTTGACAAAGCTGATACGGTTGCCCGTCTATTGGCTGATAAAGCCATGCAGGAAAAACTGAAAGGGCAGGTGTTGATCGTGGATGAAGCCGGGCTGCTCGGCACAAAGGATATGACCGGGCTTATCAGTTTGGCTCATGAAAAACAGGCACGCCTTATCCTTTTAGGTGATACGCGCCAGCATAGCAGCGTTAGCCGTGGCGATGCCCTGCGCGTCCTGAATACTGTTGCCGGTATCCGTACCGCAGAAGTCAGCCAGATTCACAGGCAAAAGAATGCGGTCTATAAAGAGGTGGTCGAAGGTTTATCCAAAGGGCAGGTAAAGGAGAGCTTTGACAAGCTGGACGGTATGGGCGCTATCCGTGAGGTCGCCCCGGAACATATCAGCGAAAGCCTTGTGGTTGATTATGTGGCGGCTTTTAGTCTTGGCAAGAGTGCATTGATAATATCGCCTACGCACGCCCAAGGCGAGGATGTGACAAAGGCCGTGCGGGAAAAGCTGAAAGAGGCCGGATATATTGGAAAGAAGGAGATCCCGGCTTTGTCGTTGGTCAATGAAAACCTGACCGTTGCGGAAAAGAACGACTGGCGCAACTACCAGCCCGGCCAGTGGGTACAGTTCAACCAGAACATGAAGCAATTCCCGCGTGGCAGTAAATGGAAGATAGCCGAGGCTACAGAAAAGGCGGTATTGCTGCAAAATACTGGTGGGGAAATTTTGCCAATGCCGCCACAGGCCGGTGATCGCTTAGACGTATTCCGGTTAAAGGAAATAGCCATTGCCAAAGGTGATAAGCTACGTGTGACCAAAAACGGCTTCGACAATGCCGGGAAAGGATTAAGCAACGGCCAGACCTATCAGGTCACTTCAATCAGCCGGGACGGAGAAATCAAGCTGCGCAACAGTATCAGCAATGCGGAATACAGTATCAACAATACTGGCTTCGGCCATATTACCCATGCGCATTGCATTACCTCTCATGCCTCACAGGGCAAGACTGTGGATGTTGCCTTTATCGCTGCGGGTTCGCCGTCCTTCGGTGCCACCGATGCCAAGCAGTTCTATGTATCGGTCAGTCGGGCGCGGGAATCTGTCCACATTTATACGGATGACAAAGCTGCCTTGTTGTCCCATGTGTCTGATATGGGCGACCGCCGTTCGGCGCTGGAACTGGTGGAAAAGCCAGACCATACCCACCATGTACATCACCTGCAAAAGCAAACACATGTGTTACCTGCTCCGGCTATGGACAAGCAGAAAGAACCGGAACGCAATTACCCTGACCCTTATGAGCCAACGCTATGACGCAACGCTTTACCCTGAAAGTCGATGAGATGCGGCAGAACGAGCCAACGGCAGCCGGCTACGAGCCGGAAGCAGGTCCTCGGGATGATGATATTTACTATCCATCCTATGGCAATGTGAGGCACATCTGCTTTGGCTGGCCGGATGGCCGTAAGCTGTTCCTGAACTATGCTTACCTAATTAGTGGGGAATATATCGCCGAAGAAGACAAGGTAACACTGCTATTCACTACGCATGGCGCTACCCTTACGGGAATAAACCTTTCGGCGGTATTCAACAAGATCATGGGCCAACAGGTACGGCTGCTGCAATGTGTAGATAGTAGGTACAACGCCATTGAACCGGACAGGCCTATCGTCAACAGCATTGATGTAAGCCTGAATTCTTAATAACAGAAAAGAAATACACTAACACTCTAAATTCTATTTTATGGCAGACAAGCCGGTTCCAGAGTTCATGAAACTGTATATGGAACGCTGCGGCCCTGATAGCTGGCTGGATTACATGCGCCTTTCGAGGGAATACCATGATAATATACACGCCTATCACGCATTGAAATATCCAAAGTATATTCCCAATACACCCTATTCGCGCAATGTGTCTGTAAGCGTTGAAACTGATATGCGTCGTATTGATGCTGACTTTAAGGAAAGGGCATTGCAAATCGGCTGTAAGTATGGCTATGAAGACCCCGGCAGGCAGGACTATGATTTGTATATGTCCGACCGGCAGGAGAGTGGCATTTACCGTAATATTATCGACAAGGATGATTTCGGCCAGCTGCCGGAAGACCAAAGGGCCAAGCGGGCGCATGAAGCCTTTGATAAAAAGTTCCCTGAAAAGCTGGGGCAGGAAAGGGAGATTAACCGGGAGTCGATAGAGAACTATTTTGGTGACCCACGTAGCTTACCGTCCGCAGGACAAAAGGAAATTGAAGCGCGGGAAACCAAAGAAACGACACCGGGAAAAGAACCAACAAAGGAAGAGCTGACACGGAATGATCGGGTGACACGATTCAGCCTGACCCGTGATGATATTATAACACCATCTGACCCCGGCCTGTCGCTGGAAGATGGTGAGATAGACAGGGAAATTTAGTGCTGGTTAGGAAAATGATTTCTTGATATTTAAAAAGCCTCTACATTTGCATGCCGACAATACCTAACGACAAGCAGGAGAATAATCACTCGTTCTCCCGAAACAGGGGTACAGCTTCCCCCGATCTGAAACCGGACGAAAAAGCATTGCTGGATTTGTTGGCACGAATTTTTGTAAAAAACATCGTACAATGAAAAAAGCAATTGGCTATATCCGTATATCGGATAAGGATCAGAGTAACTTTTCTATTTCCGGTCAGGAAAAATACATTCGTGAATACTGCGAACGCCACAACCTCCATTTACACAGCATTTTTACCGATGAGAAATCCGCAAAGGATTTTGACCGTAAGGCATGGCAAAAGCTGGAAGATTTCATGCGTACATCCTACAGGGATGTTGATTACCTTATCGTAATCAAATACGACCGTTTTAGCCGTAACGCTGCGGCAGGGCTGAACAAAATCGAAATGATTGAAAAGAAATACCGGATCATCATTGTTTCTGTCTTTGAACAAATGAGCATTGATTACGATAGCCCTTTCTATTTCAAGCAACGCGCCGACATGCTTGTAAACGCAGAGTTTGAACTAAGGGTTATTCGTGACCGTACTTTGTTTGGGATGCACGAAGCTTTATCCAGTGGCCGGTATGTGTCAAAAGCACCTACCGGCTACCTGAATACCCGTGATATTTACAACAAACCCTTTATCATCATTGATAAGGAGAAGGGGCCAGTTGTCCGCCGTGTATTTGAAATGTACCTACAGGGTGCGCCACTTAAGGCGATTTCAGACTATGCCGTAAGCAATGGTTTTCCTTTAAGGGGAAATAGTGCGATCACCCGTGTACTGACCAACCCGGTTTATGCTGGCCTTGTCCGCGTACCTGCTTATAAGTATTCCCCCGAAAAGGTAATACCCGGCATTCACGACCCTTTGATTTCCACAGGGGATTTCTGGGATATTCAGGTGCGCTTGGGCGTTATCAAGCAGCCTCATACGGTACAAAACGAAGCTGTGCCTTTACGCGGTGTCCTAAAATGTTTCTGTGGCAAATCCCTTACGGCAGGGAACAGCAAAGGCAAGAAAAACTATTACTGGTATTATAAATGCATGGACCATCTGAAATTCAATTTATCTGCGATTAAGCTGCATAAACAATTTGATGACCTGCTGGATAATTTAAGCCTTGATCCTGTGTATTTGGATTATCTGCGGCAGTCGGCAGACAGGCAGATGAAAGAAGAAGTAAAGCTTAAATCTGTCCGCCTCTCGTCCGTGCTTTATGATTTGGATTCCGTTACAGACAAACTGGAAAGCTTAGAGGAAAAGTATATCAACAATGCCATCAACCCGGAAACATATCAAAAGTGGCATGGTAAGCTTAAGAGAAGTGAAAGCGCCCTGAAATACGAGAAAGAAACATTGCAGGAAGATCGGCGTGAATATTGGAAGTTGTACGAAGAACAATTGCCTAAGCTTTCCGACATTAAGGCCATTTATAATATGGCTACAATTACACAAAAGCAGGTTTTCATTAAGGCGGTGTTCAAGTCGGATTTAAGGTATCAGGATGGTGTCTATAGAACACCCTACCTTTTGGAAATGTTTCAGCCGAAAGCCGCGCTGTTAAAGGAAAAGAGGCTTCTCGACTATGAGAAACCTCTTCAAATTTCGGGTGTGACTCCCGTTTGTGCCCCAGGCGGGACTTGAACCCGCACTGCCATTGCTGGCAACGGGATTTTAAGTCCCGCGTGTCTACCAATTTCACCACCAGGGCGGCCATCATTGTTTCTGAAATACAATGATAAAAAAAAATTCCAAACTCTGTTAGGAGTCTGGAATTTTCTGTGGAGCAGAAGACGAGATTCGAACCCGCGACCCCAACCTTGGCAAGGTTGTGCTCTACCAGCTGAGCTACTTCTGCATTCGTTTAAAGAACTGTTACTGTGTTTGTTCCGCTTTGGGATTGCAAAGGTAATCACTTTTTCAAATCCACCAAAAAAACACAACAGAAAATTTAAAGAATTTTTTTTGGCATATCTACGCCAGCCCTGCTTAACCCATACGACCGGCGCCCGCATAATAGCGCATCCAATACGTATCGGCAAGGTCGCTGATCACTACGCCCTGGCTTACGGAGGCATGTACAAATTTACCATCGTACAAATACACGCCTACATGCGAGATACGCTTTCCGTGGATCTTGAAGAAGACCAGGTCGCCTTCCTTCAATTGCTCCTTGCGCACATACAGGGTGCTGGCAAATTGCTCGATAGAGGTGCGCAGGATATCCAGGCTATAGACATCTTCGTACAGCTGCCGTGTAAAGGCCGAACAATCGATGCCTGTTTTGCTGGTACCGCCAAAACGGTAAGGTGTGCCATACCACTCTTCAATAAAGGTATACAGGGATTTATTCCTTTTCTTCCCCTCCTGGATACTGCTCCGGGAAAGGCTGGGCTGGTCTGCTGTCTCCAGCTCCTCAGGTATAGAGCCGATCTTGCGATAGACCTGCTTCTTTTGAGTAAGTTTAACATTGCTGCTACCGCCGGCAACCGTGATCCCGTCAATAAATTCGGGTTTCGCAGTGTTCCTGGCCGTCGAGCCCATTGGCTTGGGCGCAGCACAGGATGCCATGAAAATCAATGCGATGCATGTCGATAAGATAGTAGTTGTCTGCTTCATTTCGGCATGAATTTGGGCAAAGATAGAAAAATATTTGAGGGGGCAAAACTTACCCATATCGGGGTTCCCGTTGTAAAGAAGATTGCCCGTCTTCTCGCTCTGTCGCCCTGATGATAATATTAGCAATAATTGCCGGCCGTATGTTCCCTGTTGCTGTGCTTATTGATGCACGGCATAAGCCGGCTATTTAAAACGATTCCCAGGCCCGCGTACCGGTTCTGAGCCACAAGGCCCTCACCTCCCCGTCAGGCCCGGGGATCGACTATGGTTTAATGTTCGTTGGCCGGCTTATCTTCCCGTTTCCCTTTGTTGACCAGGAAAAATAAAGGGGGTAATAATATCGGGGCAAAGATCAGCGTACTGGTGAGGCCGCCGATGATCACGGTGGCCAGCGGTCGCTGCACATCGGAGCCTATACCGGAAGAGAAGGCTGCCGGGAACAGGCCAATGATCGCTACGATGAGGATGGAGAGCAGTGCCCGCAGCTGTTCCTGCGCAGTATGCTCCACTTCCTTGGCCCGCAGGCCATGATCGCGGTACATCAATCGCCGGAAGGCCGAAACAATGAGCACGCCGGCCATCACACTGATGCCGAAGATGCTCACAAAGCCTACACCGCCCGACACATTGAAATAGTAGCCACGCAGCAACAGGGCTACGATACCGCCGGCAAGGGCAAACAGGATACAGCTCATGGTCACCAGGGTATGCTTCAATTGCCGGAACAGCGCGAACAGCAGCAGGAACACCATCACGATGGTCAGCGGTATCGTAAAGGCGAGCTGCTTGCCCGCACGTTCCAGGTTTTCGTACTGGCCGCCGTACATAATGCTGTAGCCCTTGGGTACCTGCACGGCCTTGCCTATTTTTTCCTGCACCTCTTTTACGAAGCCGCTCTGGTCGCGGCCGCGCACGTTGGTGCGCACGGTGATCATACGCTTGCTGCCATAGTGGTAGATATTCGTCTGGCCTTCCACGTAGCTGATATCGGCCAGCTCGCTCATCGGCACCAGGGCGCCGGAGGCGGAAGTTACCTGCAGGTTGCGGATCACGTCGATATTGTTGCGGTATTGCGGCAGGTAACGCACTACGATATCATAGCGCTTGGTGCCATCGTACAGCACCGATACGGCCTTACCACCAATGGCTGCTTCGATCATGTTCTGGATATCGGCCACATTGATACCAAAGCGCGCAGCGTTCTGCCGGTTAATATTGATCGACAATTGCTCCTGGGGACCTTCCTGTTCTATGTTCACGGCATCGGCGCCTTCGGTCTTCGACACGATATCGGCGATCTTATAGGCTTTCTCCCGCATCATACCCAGGTCGTCGCCTACTACCGAGATGGCCAGATCGGCGGCGCTGCCGTTCACGATCTCCATTACCTGGTCGATGATAGGCTGGCCCGAGGAGAACTGCACGGCAGGCAATTGCCGCTGCAGGTCGGTTTTGATCTGCTGTACCAGGTCTTTTTTGGCAATGGTATCGCTCCACAGGCTATAGTCTTTAAGGCCCACGAGTATCTCGTTACGGTTGGCCGGGAAGGGGTCGGTACCATCATCGTTACGGCCGCTTTGCGTGATCACGAAGGCGATCTGCGGATACTTGGCAATGATCTCCCTGATCTTAGGCGCATTCCTGGCATTCTCCTGTATGGTTACACCCGCAGGGAAATTGCCGCGCAGAAAGATCGACCCTTCATCAAGCGTAGGCAGGAACTCGCTGCCCAGCTTGCCACCCAGCAGCACCAGGAGGATCACCAGCGCGAAGCCGGCGAAGACCACGCCCTTGGGCCGGCGCATGATCCAGGCAAGGGTCTTGCCGTAGGAGCGCTCCATAAAATTCAGGATGATATTCTTCGGTTCCTTCATCGGCTTTTCCGGATTGGCCAAGGCCTTGCGGTAAGCAAAGGAGATGAGCACTGGTATAAAGGTGAGCGCGGCGATCATACTGCCGATCACCGCAAAGGCCAGTGTAAGGGCCATAGGTGAGAACAGCTTGCCCTCAACACGGGTCATGAGCAGGATAGGCATATAGGCCAGGATAATGATGGCCACCGAAAAGAAGATCTCGCGGCCCACTTCCTGGGCGGCCAGCAAGGTGATCTTGACAATACCCTCCTTCTTTTCGGCAACGGTGGCCGTCCGGTATTTTCGTATCAGGTGCTCCGTCATCACGCAGGCGCCGTCCACGATAATACCGAAGTCGATCGCGCCCAGTGACAGCAGGTTAGCAGGAATATGCGCGATCTGCATCAGGATAAAGGCAAACAGCAGGGCAAAGGGAATGGTAAGGGCCACCACCAGCGCGCTGCGCACGCTGCCAAAGAAAAAGATGAGCAGGATGATCACGATGCTCACGCCTTCGAGCAGGGTTTCGCCTACGGTGTGTAGCGAATGGTCGATGAGGAAGCTGCGGTCGTAGAGCAGACGCACCTTCACGCCTTCGGGCAGCTCATTTTCCTTAATATCGGCAAGCTTTTCTTTCAGCAATTTCAGTACGTCGGTAGGATTCTCGTAGCGGCGCATGAGGATGATCCCTTCCACACCGCCGGTTACATTGATCCCTTCGTCCTTTATGGTATAGCCCATCACACCGCTGGGGGGCGGGGGTTCAATTTCTACCGTGGCCACATCGCGCAGGTATACGGGGATACCGTTCACCGATTTCAGCACAATGCTTTCGATATCGCTTTCCTTTTTGAGCGCACCCAGGCCGCGTACGGCAAAGCCTTGTCCCCCGCGGTCGATAATGTTACCGCCGGTATTCTGGTTGTTCTCCTGTACCGCTTTTTCGAGGTCGGCGATATCGAGACTGTATTTACGCAGCTGATCGGGAGAGGTGAGGATATGGAATTGCTTGAGCGGTCCGCCGAAAGTAGTTACATCGGCTACACCCGGTACCTCCAGTATATGCGGCTTGATTACCCAGTCCTGCAGGTCGCGCAGCTGGGTGGGGCTGTAGGTGGGTGGCGCTTCCACTACATAGCGCAGGATCTCGCCGACGGCTGTGGACAAAGGCGCTAGTTCGGGCGCTACGCCATCGGGCAGCTCGGCCGTCTGTAAGCGTTCCATTACCTGTTGCCGGGCAAAATAATCATCCGTACCGTCTTTAAAAGTTAGCTGCACCACGCTCAGCCCAAAGATGGTACGGCTGCGCCGATCCATTACATTGGGCGTATTCTGCAGCGCCCTTTCTATAGGCACGGTCACCTGTTGCTCTACCTCTTCGGAGGCACGGCCGGGATACTGCGCCACCACGATCACGTTGGTGTCGGCGATATCGGGATAGGCTTCTATTTTAAGCTGGGTGAAGCACCAGTACCCGATCCCCATGAGCGCAATGGCCAGTCCTACCACTACCCAGCGGTTCTTCATGGAGAAGATCAATAAATTCCGGATCATCTTTTCGTATTGATATAAATGAATTGTACCGGGCAAGCGTTGTGTTCCCTCCTGCCCTTGTGTCTATAGTTACGTTCTAATTGAAGGCTTCTACCCGGCTGGTAACGATAAACCCGCCTTTGACCTCCTTCCGCAGCTCGGTAAGCACGCGCAGCACCTTGTCCTCTTCATCGATAAAAACGATCATGGCCGGCGGCTCGTCGAAGCTGAACATCCGGTCGGGATTCTTCAGCTGCTGGTTGGCGCCGAAGCCCATTTGCCCGCGGAACATGGTCGCACCCATAACGCTGTGGCGGAGCAGGAATTCCAGGATGTATTCGTACAGCGGGCCTGAGCCCTTGAAAGTATCTTTGTCGATGAAGATCTGTGCCTGCAGCATGGGGGTTAGTATTAGGTATTAAGTATTAAGTACTGGGTATTAGGTATTTCGTATTGAGATTTGGCTATCAGGGTTTGAATATTGCCAACTGCCTATTTCTCCTTTTGCCTTTTGCCTTTTGATTTTTAATATCCAAACGACAGGCCTTTCAGCTGCATCACACCGGTTACTGCTACGGATTCTCCGGCCTGCAAGCCGCTATATACGATCACACGGTCGCCGAGCTGCTGACCTGTATTGACTTCCCTGCGTTCAAAGCGGGTGTCCGACTTCTTGACAAATACATAGTTCTTACCCTGCACGGTCACCAGGCTGGTAGCAGGAATGGTATTGTTGTTGCCCTCGTTGATACCGAAGCCTACCATAGCAAACATACCGGCCTTGATGCGGTTGTCGTTATTGGCCATAGTGATCCGTACCTTCACCATACGGGTACTGTTATCGATCACATCTGCTATGTTGTCGATACTGCCCTTGAACTGCTCATTGGGAAAGGAAGGGAACTTAAGTGTGCAGGCAGTACCGGCCTTGATCTTACTGATCTGGCTTTCCGCTATGTCGCAGGTAATGTACACGCTGCCGGGACCTGCGCTACTGAGTGCACCGGGATTGAAACCGCCCGACTTCAGCAAGGCTTCATGTTCCATAATGCCCGCCTGCTCTGTATTCACCTCGCTTTGTGCCATCTTCAGGTCGCTCTCGGCAAGGAGTAGATCGGTCTTGGCATCGCTCACGTCCTTACCCGTACCTGCGCCATGCGCCGCCAGGTCTTCGTAGCGCTGCACCTCGATCTGCTTTTGCTTCACTACCGCTGCCTTCTGGGCTACGATGTTTTTCTTCTGCGTAATGTTGTTCATGTTCTGGGTGAGCTGGCTATAGGTACTCGCCAGATCGGGATTGTCGAACAGGATCAACTTACCTTGGGAAGAAGAGACCACCGCGGCGGCAACCTTACCCGGCGCCGACATATCGGCGGTCACATCGCCGGTGCCTACCGATTCCGTTTTGAAGAAAGTATCCACCGAAGGGTCAGGGATATCAATGCTGGTGCCATTATTACTGATCACCGGCGCCAGGTTTTTGGCCTGTGCCGGAGGTTCCTTGTGCCTGCAACCCCCAGCGCTTAACGCCAGCAGCAGCAAAGCATAGGGCATCCCTTTGAGTTTCCCTGTCTGTATTCCTGATTGTATCCTCATCGGTAAAAAAATTTGAAATTGTAAATGGGTATAGGATGAATTATTCGGCCGCTTCTGCGAGCTGGGTCATCTTGCCGGTCACATACAACAACTGTATATAGCTTTCGCTGTATTGCTGCAACGTTTCATAATACTGCTGCTGCGTTTCGAGCCAGCTGCGCTGTGCTTCCAGGAAATCGACGATAGTGGTGCCACCGTGCAGGTAAGCATACTTCACATTGCCCAGGATCGTTTCGGCCTGCTCCTGGAGCTGTGTAAATTTTTGTGTATTCTGCTTTTGTGTGTTGTAACGCTTATAGGCGTTTTCCACTTCGGTAGCTACCTGCAGCTGCAGAGCGCTCATCTGTTGGGTGCTCTGCTCCTGCAAGATCTTCGCCTTTTTGATCTCTCCCTGGTTACGGCTGAAGAAAGGCAGGTCTATAGCGGCATATACACCCCAATAGGGGATCGTATTTTGGGGGTTGTACAGTACGCCCACGTCTGGAGTGGGATAAGCCAGTGCCTTTTGCAGTCGGCTGTTGCTGTTGGCGACGTCGATACCCGCCCTGGCTACAGCTATGTCGGGGCGTTCGGTAAGGGCATAAGCCATCAGGCTGTCGGCCATCAGTGGCATATGTTGGGTAAAGCCATGTCCGGTATCTACGGTAACTGCAGTACCCAGGCCGGTGAGATAGGCCAGCTCACGTAAGCTATTGTTGTATTCAAGCGTCGCATTGCGGATCTGGATCTCAAACTGGCTGGCCAGTAGTTGTGTACGGGTGAGATCCGTTTCGCTGATCACCTGCTTTTGTAACCGGTACTTATTGATGGATACCAGGCTGTCCAGGTTGTTCTTAGCTTGAGACAACAGGTTAAGCTGCTTATTGCTCGTCCAGGCATGCAACCATCTGTCGGCAACATCGAGCAGGAGATCCCTCTGTCCCTGTTCATATTGCTTCTGGCTCAATACCTGGCTTTGCCGGGCAAAATCGATCTTACCCTGCCGTTGTCCCGGCCATTGTATCGGTTTGTACAGCTGCCACTGGGTCTGGCGGTTCAGACCATTGGTCCATTCCGTATTCGGTGCAAAGTCCGATTTACGGGTCAGGTTGATCGTCTGGTTGCTTAGGTTGAGGTTGGGCCTCAGCCTTGCGGTAACAATGTCGGCGCCGGCGGCGTCGATATTCATGCGTTGCGCTTTGAGGGTCGGGTTGTTGGCAATAGCTGCTTTCAGGGCATCCTGCAGCGACAGGTTGCTTTGGGCAAATACAACAGGGCCCGAAAGGAGGCCTGCAAGCAGGACCAGTCCTTTACGAATGCTGACGGTCATTTAAAGAACATTAAAGGGAAACGGGAAAAAGGAACGGGCTGAACAAACGCATCCAATGAGGATTAAAATTACTCAATTAACATTAAAATAACCAAACATCGTTTATGATGGACGTACGGAGTATTTATGCGTTGCGCCGTAATAGACTCAGGCCTTGGGGGGAGGCGGGTTGATCGTTTTGAAATATAGAAAATGATAACCGGTAACTACGGCATAATGTACCAGGGCCTCGTCCTGGCTGGCAGCGGCCCTAAGCTGCTGCGGCGAGCTGACGACAACTTTGCTGGGAAAATATTTTCTGTGTGCCTTGTGATGGCAATGGGTTTTGCCGGAGGGGCCGCTTTTATGATGATACGCCTGTAAGCTGCCCGCTTCGAGATGATGGGCGGCTGCATAGACCATGTGATGTCGCGCCGTTGCCGGAGGCGCCTCATATCCCACCGTACAAGCCGCCGCATTCAGGCCGAGCGCCTGAACCATGATCAGCAGCAGCAGCAAATGAGTAACGGTATGGAAGAACCGGCGCATGCAAATAAGGTTTAACAAGGGCGCAAAGGTATATTTCATTTGTTAATGACTACCGCCTCATCAAAGCTTTAATAATTGCTTAACCAAAGGACAGGGAGCCTTATCTTTGACGCCGGACAAATATTATGCCCGTGCTATCGTCTTCTCTTCTTATCTACTCAGGCTTTGACAGTCCGCGGTTGCAATATGTATTGCAGTGGATCTTTGAAGAACAACTGGGTACCGCTTACCGCGTTACGACGAGTACCGAAGAATGGATGGCTTTTGAAGGGCCCCGGATCAATTATAGCAAAACGCCATTGGTGGCCGATGAATTGCAGATCGTTCCGCATGCCCTGCTGGGCGAAAGCGACATCCGCACGCAATCCTTAGCCGTACAGCGTTGGAAGCACAGCACTATTCTTTTTTACAACCAGCCTGGTGCTGCGATCCCTTTTGACCTGTTTGCCGCCGCATTTTATCTCATCAGCCGCTACGAAGAATATTTGCCTCATAAAGAAGACCGGCATGGCCGTTACGAGGCGGCGCAATCGGCAGCAGCACAATATTCTTTTTTACAGGAACCGGTGGTGGATCAATGGATCGGGCAGCTGCGTCGCATATTGGTACAGCGGTTTCAATTGCCTTTATCGGCTCCTTCGTTCCGCTTCCAGCCCAGCTATGACGTTGATATTGCCTGGAAATACCGCCACCGTGGGATCAGGCATTATTGGGGCGGCATGGCGAAGGAGCTGCTACAGGTCAAATGGCGGAGTGCGGCATCGCGGCTCGCAGCAGGGCTTACCGGAGGAAGAGATCCTTACGACTGCTTCGCATGGCTGGATGCGCTGCACGAGCGGTACCGGTTAGCGCCATTATATTTTTTCCTGGCTGGCTCGGGCAGTCGCTACGACCGTAATGTACTACCGGGTACACCAGCGATGCAGCAGCTGATGCGCCACATAAGTGAACGTTATACTGTTGGGGTACATCCTTCGTATCTATCACATACCAATCCATCTATACTGTCTGATGAGCGTGGCATTGTTTCTGTGTATACGCATCAGGAGATCACGCGCAGCCGGCAGCACTATATTAAGTTCGGCTTGCCGCACACTTACCGTGAACTGATGGCGGCAGGGATCACCGACGATTACTCTATGGGTTATGCTATGGCCAATGGTTTCCGGGCGGGTACTTCCAATGCTTTTACCTGGTACGATCTTGAAGCCGAAGCTGCTTACCCGTTCCGGGTGCACCCCTTTATCTTTATGGATGCCACCAGCCGGTTTTACCTAAGGCACAAGCCCGGCGAAGCCTGGCAGGAGTGGGAGCGGTTATGGCATGCCGTGCAGCAGGTGGGGGGTACCTTTACCAGCATTATGCACAACCACCTGCTGGGCCCGGCAAGGGAAAATAAGGGCTGGGGGGAAATGTATAGGAAAGCGCTGGCGCAAAATATGCGATAAAGATCTTTATCTGCTACGGTAGTGCAAAAAAATCCCGGCATTGCGCCGGGATAAGATCGGGGATCAGCGGTACCATCACTGTAACCTTTCGATACAGTATCCTTTGCCTGTTGCCGGGTCAAGGCGCATACGGTACAGGGCGTTACCCTTTCTGTCGCTGGCGGCGGCTTCGGCCAGTGCGCCTATGAGGCCAAACATAATGGCTGCATTATCCGATTTCCGGATACCATGACCGACTTCGGCAAAAAAGAATTCTCCGCTTTCATGTTTCATGGGCGTCAAGCCTTCTGAAGTGCTTTTATACCATTTTTTGCCATTGTATAAAGCATAACAGCCAGACTTTTCAAGGCTGGCGCCTTTCTTTTTACCCTCGCCTTTTTCATAGAAATAAGAAGTATTGTAATCTCCCATAGAATATTTTTTCTCGACAAATTCCGTCGCTCCCGGTGCGTTATTCAGGAATTGTTCCAGTGTATAATATACGCCGGTTTTCGGTTCGCTATTGTAAATGGGATATGGCTTCTTTTCGGCAGCGATACCGGCTTCGATATCCGACAGGGTAATTACAGCAGTACCTTCAGGGATTTTATACCCGGACAAAAGCGAAAGCCAATCCGTCATTTTGCGGGCCGCCAGCCGCTTGACGCTGTTGGTCACATCCCAGGCATTGGATGTCTCAAAAAAGGAATCGACATGAGCCGCCAGCTGGTATTGATCATTTTTGCCGAGGTAAAAATCCATACGACCATAAAACGTGCCCATCTCTCCTTGTATCGGGCGATCTGCCATGGAAAAATCCCGCACAACAATCAATAGCGTCTGATCGCCTTTGGTCACTGCCTGGCCCGCCGTCACTTGTGCAAACTGTTCCAGCATATGGTCGAAGCCGTCCGGCGTTACCTGTATATTTTTCTTGTTGAAAGGGCCGTTGCGCAGGTAGCCGACATCGTCCTTATTGACCCGCATGTCGATCACACTGATCTGGTTAAATACGGTATAATTTTTGATCGTGTCGACTGGTTTCAGGCTGAATTCGTCGTGGCCGGCGGCACAAACCTTGAGTGCCAGCAGCACCAGGACGGCCTGCAGGCAGATAAGCTTTTTCATGGAATAGGTGGATTTAAGAAATTAGCCGCAATATCTGTAAATTGCAGGCTCGCAAAAATAAGAAAACGTTATGTCATTACCCCAATTGCGCAACTATGCCAACGGCAGATGGGTTGCCGGAGAAGGAGACGGAGAGATATTGCACAATGCCATTACCGGTGAAGCGATCTACAGCGCCAGCAGTAAAGGTATCGACTTTGCCGCCATGATGCAGTACGCCCGTAGCAAGGCCGGTCCCGTGCTGCGCAGGATGACCTTCCAGGAACGCGGCCGTATGCTGAAAGCACTGGCCATGTACCTGCTGGAAAGAAAGGAAAAATACTATACCATAAGCCGCTATACCGGCGCTACGCGCGCCGATAGCTGGGTAGATATCGAAGGCGGTATCGGCAACCTGTTTGCCAACGCCTCGCTGCGCCGCCAGTTTCCCAACGAGACTTTTTATGTAGATGGTGATCCGGCTATGTTGTCTAAAAACGGCAGCTTTATCGGGCATCACATTATGGTGCCCCGCCGTGGTGTGGCCATCCATATCAATGCCTTTAACTTCCCGGTATGGGGCATGCTGGAAAAGATCGCCGTGAACCTGCTGGCAGGTGTGCCGGCGATCGTAAAACCCGCTACCATCACTTCATTTCTTACAGAAGCGGTGGTGGAAGATATCGTTGCCTCCGGTATCCTTCCCGAAGGCGCGTTGCAGCTGATCTGCGGATCGGCCAGGGGTATCCTCGACTTTGTTGAGAATGGCGATGTAGTCACTTTCACCGGCTCAGCCTCTACCGGTAAAATGCTGAAAGCCCATCCCCGTCTTATCGACGAGGCGGTGCCTTTTAATATGGAAGCCGATTCGCTTAACTGTTGTGTGCTCGGTACCGATGTAAAGCCCGGCTCGGCCGAGTTCGACATCTTTATCAAGGAAGTCGCCCGCGAGATCACCACCAAAGCAGGACAGAAGTGTACGGCCATACGCCGTATCATTGTTCCGGCACAAAGCGTGGAAGATGTACAGATCGCGTTGGGCAAACGCCTGGCAGGTACGCTTATCGGCGATCCTTCGGTGGAAGGTGTGCGTATGGGGGCGCTGGCCGGCCAATCTCAGAAAAAAGAAGTGCTGGAGAAGATCGCCGAGCTGTCGCGATACCAGCAGGTCGTAATCGGCGATCTGGATAACTATGAGCTGCATGGCGCCGATAAAACCAAAGGCGCTTTCCTGCCGCCCGTAGTCTTTTATAACGATGATCCTTTCATAAAGACAGCTTGCCACGAGATCGAAGCTTTTGGACCGGTGAGCACCATTATGCCCTACGGTACACTTGACGAGGCCATTGCATTGTCAGCGCTGGGTAAAGGCTCCCTGGTGAGCTCTATCGTTACTGCCGATGACAATATTGCCCGCGAGTATGTACTGGAAGCGGCTTCCATGCATGGCCGTATCCTGGTGCTCAACAGCGACTGCGCCAAAGAAAGTACCGGCCATGGCTCGCCCATGCCTTTGCTCGTCCACGGTGGTCCCGGACGCGCCGGCGGCGGAGAAGAAATGGGCGGTAAACGTGGTGTGCTGCATTACCTGCAACGCACAGCAATACAGGGTTCGCCTACAACCATTTCCCGTATTACCAATGTTTACCAGCAGCATGGCCGGCAGCATGAGACCGAAGTGCATCCTTTCCGTAAGTATTTCGAAGAGCTGCAGGTAGGTGATACCGTAGTCACTGCCAAGCATACCGTGACGGAGACGGATATCACCAACTTTGCCAACGTGAGCGGCGATAACTTTTATGCCCACATGGATGCGACCTCACTGGAGGGCACTATATTCGAGCGTCGTGTAGCACACGGCTACTTT
Source organism: Taibaiella koreensis (assembly GCF_003545715.1). Lineage (GTDB taxonomy): Bacteria > Bacteroidota > Bacteroidia > Chitinophagales > Chitinophagaceae > Taibaiella > Taibaiella koreensis. The sequence goes on along the minus strand of NZ_QVNU01000002.1, from coordinate 426,243 downwards.
GTACTCTCGAAAGCAGCGGGCCTCTTTGTCGATGCGAAAAAGGGACCGGTATTGCTGAACTATGGTATCGATGAAGCCCGTTTTACCAAGCCGGTATATCCCGGCGCCACTATAGGCGTAAGGCTTACGGTCAAGGAAAAGGTAGACCAGGAAAAGCGTTCGGAAGACGATATCGCCAAAGGCATTGTGAAATGGCTGGTGGATGTCTACGATGAGACCGGTGAAACGGTAGCGATCGCTACCATCCTTACCATGGTCAAGAAAAAGAACCAGGATTAAGATCGGTTAAATTAATATAGAAGACGCCGCCCGTAATTAATGGGCGGCGTCTTCTATATGCACACAGCCATGGGGCTATATGCCCAGGAAAGCCTTCGCATTCCCGTACAAAAGCCGGTCTCTGAGGGCTGCATCCTGTATATGTTCTTCAATGAGCTTACCGGGATGGTGCTCGCCCAGCGGGAACGGATAGTCGCTGCCCAGGCAGATCTTGTCGCCACCCATTATATCAATGATGAAGTCAAGCGCCTTCGGGTCGTGAACCAGGGAGTCGATCCAGAACCTGCCGATATAATCGCGGGGATTAATGGGGTTATCAATGGCTACCAGGTCGGGGCGTACAGCAAAGCCATGCTCGATGCGGCCTATGGTAGCCGGAAAGCTGCCGCCGCCATGGGCAAAGGCTACCCGCAGCTTCGGGAATTTTTCAAACACACCGCCGAAGATCATCGAGCATATTGCCCGCGAGGTTTCGGCAGGCATACCTACCAGCCAGGGCAGCCAATATTTCATCATATCGTTTTCGCCCATCATTTCCCAGGGATGTACAAATATGCAGGCGCCCAGGGTCTCAGCGGCCTGCCAGAACGGGTGAAAATACGGATCGCTCAGGTTACGTCCGTTGATGTTGGAGCCAATCTCGAGCCCAGGCATTTTCAGTTCCTTCACACAGCGTTCCAGCTCTTTAATGGCCAGGTCGATGTCCTGGAGCGGTACCGTGCCCAGGCCTATATAGCGGTCGGGATAGCGGGTTACGGCTTCAGTAATATGATCGTTGAAAAAGCGGGCGCTCTCCAGCGCGTGCTCGGGCTTGGCCCAGTAGTTGAACAATACCGGTATCGTAGACAAGGCCTGCATGGTAACCTCCGTGGCATCCATTTCTTTAAGGCGTACTTCGGCATCCCAGCAATTGTGCTCAATTTCACGGAATACCTTATCACCTTTGATCATTTTGGCACAGCAGGGCTTGTGATGTTCCAGGGTAATGAAATCGCCGTAGCCGAACTTCTGAAACCAGTTCGGGATCTTTTCCGGCATAATATGGGTGTGGATATCGATCTTCATAGAAGCTCAAAAGTATAACGCTATTTTTGATCCGGCAAAAAGAGAAGTCAAGTTTCGAAAAACTTGACTTCTCTTTTGTCACTAAAATTTATCCTGTTTTTTATCTGGCTATCGGATATAGGAAACCAGCTAAAATAGGAACAATAAAGAAATGATCCTTTGGGTTAATTATTAAAACGTAGATCTATGACCCTATGCCCGGCAATGCTGCATTAAAGTTGCTATCTGTTTTTAAGCCCGGGTGCGCTGGCCACAAAAAAACAGCGGAGCATTGTTTTTTTGTGGCCTTTTTTGTTTCTTTTTTGGCGGAGCAACTTTTCTCATGAGCGCCATAACAAGCAATGAACATAGATGCGAATAAAAAAGAAACAAATATTGACACCCAATAAAAGATGGGTAAATCAAAGCATGCCAGCTGGTATTTATAGACGTGCAAAACTTTGTTTCCTTTATCCGAATTGCCAACTTTTTTTATTTCCTCCTGGCCCACCAACTCACAAAGAAACCGATGACCATAACAACAATCCCACCCCACAGCACCCGGATATAAGGAAATTCAATCGCTTTCATCACGATCCAGTCGTCTTGCTGCGCCCGTTGACGAATACCCATTTCCACTGCATTTTCTTCCGGTAATATTCTGTTGATACGGATATTGACGCCGATATCCCGCATGGTATCTTCAATGGAAGTGGCTTCGTTGCCCCTGATCACATATAGCGGTGATACCGCGCCGATCCTGCCTGTAGTACCGTATGCGGTAACCACAGCTTGCACCGCAATATCCCCGTTCTGCTTTTCATAGCTGCGACTAACCTTATTGTCCAGACCTTCGTATACGAGATAGCTATTGGCCAGGAAAACACTATCGCCCTTGTGCATTTTGAATGGTCGATAGACGCTGGTATCCGACTCTGATTGCGGCTTGCTCAGCGATGTGATATAAGTGAACACATCATGCGACCAGTATCCTTTGGCATCCGGGTTGGCGCTGATGCCATCCTGGCCTTTGGGGTTAACGTAGGCTTCGGGATGAAGTATAAAACTCTCGACGATCTTACCGGTGCGCGGATCCATACGGTCGTAGCGCACTTTATAATAGGTAAGCGGCGGATCATTCTGAACCAGTGAATCACCCAGGTAAGTAACCATGTACTTGCCCATGGGCACTGAGGTATTGCGGAAGATGAGCACATTTTCCCGGCTTTCTTTCACATTTTCTTCAAAAGTCTTTTTGCCGAAATCCCAGTTCTGCATCGCGCTGGTGCGGTCGAGGGAGATGATCTTTTTCTTATAGCCGGATAGCAGTATGCCCAGCAGCATCAGTCCGAAGCCAATATGGGTAATGGAGCCGCCGGCTTTGAGCAGCTTGAGCTTTTGCGTGGTGAACAGATAGAGCAGGTTGCCGGTAAGCGCATAACAAATAGAGAAGGCGAACACCATGTATTGCAGGTGCCTGATCTCCTGGCCCCATACCAGCAGCGCCGCCAATACCAGGCTGATGAGCGCCGTGAGTCCCAATCGCTTCCAGGCGGCGGCCATACCGGTCTTTTTATACTTCAGGAACTGTATGGCGCCGGTAAGCAAAGCGACGATAACTGCGGCCCATACCTGGATGCCATTGTAGTATTCAACCGGGTTAATGGGCGGCGCGATATCGGTACCGGTTATCTTTTTGTACAGCGGCGCCCATACCGGCAACGAGGTAGCGGCTATGATCTGCAGGCAGGACAACAGCAGGGCTATGGACCCGATCAGCATCCAGAACTCGCGGGTATCCACTTCTTCTTCGCCGGCCAGCCGTGGCATTTTCTTCCAGGAACGGATCGTGAAATACAAGCTTAAGGCCAGGTAGATCGCCATGGCAATGATGAGATGCCAGTACAGCGCCTTGCCTTCGCCGGTGAAGGAGTGAACAGATGTATCGCCGAGAATACCCGTGCGGGTAAGGAAGGTGGAGTACCAGATGAGCAGGAATGTAAGAATAAAGAAGATGAGGGTGGTCTTGAGCGAGCGGCCGGTGCTTTTGTAGATCACCAGGGTATGCAGGCCGGCAATGAGGGTAAGCCATGGTACCAGCGAAGCATTCTCTACGGGGTCCCAGGCCCAGTAACCGCCGAAGTTAAGCGACTCATAGGCCCACGCGCCGCCCATCATAATACCGGTGCCCAGCACGCCGCCGCCGATGAGGGTCCAGCGCAACGCCGGTTTTACCCAGGTTTTGTATTCGCCTTTCCACATCGCAGCTATGGCATAGGCAAAAGGAATGAGCGTGAGGGCAAAACCGAGAAACAATACCGGCGGGTGGATTACCATCCAGTAGTTTTGAAGCGTTACGTTCAACCCGTTGCCGTCTTTAACGAATTCGAGGTAATTGGGTTGTGAAAAGATGGGCGCCTGGCTCATTTCGTGGCGCAGCAGGCTGAACGGTGTGCTGCCGATCTTGATGTCGGCGCCGAAGTGAATGCCGATAAGCATGGTACACAGCACAGCTTGCACCAGGCATACCACGGTCATTACCCTGCTCTCCCACTGTTTCCCGGTGCGTAGCAGGATGAGGCCCAGCACGGCATGCCAGATAAGCCATAGCAGGAAGCTGCCTTCCGATCCTTCCCAGAAGCAAGCCAGCAGGTATTTTACCTGCAACCCGCGAGAAGAATGTTTCCAGGCATAATGGTACTCAAAAAGGTGATTGGAAATAATATAATACAGGGAAATGAAAATACCGGCAACAGATATAGCCTGGATGATAAAACCCCAGCGGGCCATATTTTTCCAGGCGGCTTCCTCAGGGAGCCCTTCCCTGCGCGCGGCGAGCATATAGGAGAAAGCGGAAAAAAGCGAGGCAACAAAGGCGGTAATGACAAAAAGGTGCCCTAGCTGGCCGGGTAACAAATGTTCACCGATAAATTGCTGATCCAAGAGTAAAAAATTGTAACGATGGTAAGAAAAACGGCGTGCCTAGGCACGCCGGGAAAATAAATTAAGATTCGGCAACCGGCTGCTTCGCGACCGCGATCTGATCGTTCTCGTACTTCGACGGGCACTTCATCTGTATCTTACTGCAGTGAAAATTGCCATCCTTCATGAAGCCGGTCATGACCAGCTGCTCCGATTTTTCAAAATCCTGCGGGCGGGAGCCGTTGAAGATCACTTTATGCGTGGCACCCTTTTTATCCTTGGCAAAGAAAACAAAATTGTTGGGATCCTTTTTCGGATCGTACTGCTGTGCCTGATCCTTATCCAGGTAACCCACCACATGATAGGTATTGCCCGGCTTTTCGGAAGCGGAAGCAAATGTTTCATAGGTACTGAACTTGCCGAAAGAAGCTACCAGGATACCTATGGTAGCAGCAATCAATACGAGGATGAGTATACTGGCTTTCTTCACAGGAGTGCTTTTTGATTCGAGCGCAAAGTTAAGGCTTAATTAAATCGAAAAAGGCGGCAATTTCCCTATGCACACGTTAATACAGCCGGGCTATCAGCTTTCATTATAGCCTTATCAGCTTGCAAAACATGCATTTAAGTTTCTTGATTTATAACTGCAATCAGGAAAGATTATCCAGCAGGAATTCTATAGTGCGGGGGAAGAAATAGTGCTCCAGCTTATGTACCCGGCCGGCCAGGCCTTCGTGGGTGTCTTCGGGCAATAACGCACAGCGGGCCTGCAATATGGCGCCGCCCTCGTCGTAATGCTCGTTGACATAATGGATCGTAATGCCCGATTCCTTTTCGCCGGCGGCAATCACTGCCTGATGGACATGCTGCCCGTACATCCCTTTGCCACCATACTTGGGTAAAAGTGCCGGATGAATATTGATAATACGGGCGGGAAATGCCTGAACCACACTGTCGGGCACCTTCCATAAGAAACCCGCCAGCACCAGCAGTGAAGGTGAATGGCTCCGGAGCATTTCTACAAAAGCGGCTTCCTTCACACTACTTCTATCGATCAGCTGTACCGGGATCTGGTGCGCTGCCGCGATATCCAATACACCACCGGCAGGATTGTTGCAGACGATAAGGGCGATTTGCGCCTTACCCGAAGACTGGAAATAGTCTAGGATGGCCTGAACATTGGATCCTTTTCCGGAAGCGAAAACAACAAGCTGATGCATAATCGGTAGACAGTGGGGCCATGCGCCCGCGATTTTGGGGCAAAGGTATTATTTTATCGGGCGACGTCAAGGATAAAAGGGGCTGCTGCCGCATCCCGCAGACCGGGCTATTGCAGGGAGGCCAGCTCCCGCTGCAGGTTCAGCCTTGCCTGCTGCTCATATAAAGTATGGAAGTGGGGTGTCTTATAGATATGCGACATGCTGAGGAAATGTTGCAGGACCTTAGTTCGCCCCGGAATATAAAGCACGTCTGGATATACGATATATTCCTGCCGGATCTGCCGGCAGTAGCTGTCGTACCGATCCTCCTCCGCTCCCAGGATGGAAAGGTCGGCATCGGCAAGCAGCAAGGTATCCGGGTCGGCGCCGGCGCGATGGGTTTTGGTAGCCAGGATATGCTGGCGGCAACGTTCAATCCGCTCCGGATCCAATCCCAGCGCGTTGAGCCGGTTTCCCGCCAGCTCCGCGCTTTGCTCTTCGTTGTCCTGCCGCTGTGCGGCGTAGATAAGATCGTGGTAGAAAACGGCATATAACAGAACATCGTAGTCGTCAATCAGGGGCTTGCAGGGTTCCAGTTCGCCGATCAGGTTTTGCAGATGATCCAGGTTGTGATAGTGCCGGCCAGGTAAGGTATAGCCAGCAGCAATTTCCTGCCACAATTGTCCGCCCAGGTCCCCGTATCGGGCGCTATGCGCCGTAAGCTCCATAAATAAACACTGCAGTGGTTCCATAATGGTATAAAATGGCTATCCGGGATAGCCAGATAGTATAAAAAAACCTGCCGCATCGGGCAGGTTTTTCTGAAAAAATATATTAATGGTTCCCGAATACTTTCTGGAGTAGCCCGGTTACCTGCGACGCAGGATTGGTACGGATCTTGGCTTCTTCGTCGCCGATTGTAACAAAAAGCCCGTTCATCGCGCGCTCGGTCACATAGCCGGTCAGGTCGGGATTTACTTTGGTGGGTGCTACACGATTGTAAGTAGAGAAAACGGTCTTCCAGATATCCGGCGCGCCTACTTTATTCAACGACTTCTGGATCACAGGTGTAAATGCAGCAGTAAGCGACGAGGTGGTTTTGGTCTTCAGGTAATTGGTCGCGGCATTATTGCCTCCTCTCAGGATATTGAGACCATCCTGTATGGTAATGGAGGTGATCGCATTGATAAATATAGGCGCGGCTTGCTTAGCAGCGTCTTCTGCGGCGCGGTTCATCGAAAGGATCGCCTTATCTACCAACGATCCCATACCGATCGAGCGAAGGGTTTTTTCCACCTGCTGGGCTTCTTTAGGCAGCAAGATCTTGATCACGGCATTCTTGAAAAAGCCGTCCGTCGCCGAGAGGCGGGAGCCTGCGTTCTGAGCCCCTATTTTCAGCGCCTCTTTAAGGCCGCTGGCAATATCGGTATTACTTAAGCCGCTACCCAGAGTGCTATTACTCCCGTTACTATTGGTCGTATTCTTATTTTGCTGGCTGTTGCTGCCTTTTACAGCATTGAGAATGTCTCCGAGGCTTTGTGCCTGAGCTGCCGGTATGGTCACGCCCAACAGGGCGGTAAGACAAAAGGGGGCGATCAGCTTTTTCATTTTGGATTGTTTTTTATAGCTTAAACAAAGATACAATGGTAGAAAGGCCCGCGCTTCAACCCGGGCTGTCTCTGTTGGACTATTTTACCGGCTCCGGGTTTACAGCCCCGGTATTATTTCCAGCGTTCCAATATCTGCGTCGTATGTTCCTTACTTTTCACCGTATCGATAATGTGCTCGATCATGCCTTTACCATTGATCAGGAACGTAACGCGATGGGTACCCATAAACTCGCGGCCCATGAACTTCTTGAGTCCCCACACACCGTAGGCCTCCACGATCTCCCGCTCCGGATCGGCCAGCAAAACGAAAGGCAGGTCAAATTTCTGCTCAAACTTCTTATGGCTCTTTTCCGTATCGATGCTCACCCCCACCACGCTGATCCCAGCCTTTTGCAACAAGGTATAGTTGTCTCTCAGGTTACATACTTCAGTAGTGCAGGTAGGCGTATTGTCTTTCGGGTAGAAGAACAGGGCCAGCTTTTTTCCTTTAAAATCCTTTAGGGAAACGGCATTGCCGTTCTGGTCCTTCGCTTTAAAATCGGGCGCCTTGCTGCCTTCCTTTATTGTTGTGCTCATACTTGTTCTACAAATTACGGATTTATCCAAAGATACGCCTGGCGTTCTCTGTCGTTACCGCAGCGACTGTTTCCACGCTACAGTTTTTTATTGCTGCAATTTTTGTGCCAATCAACGGGATGTAGGCACTTTCATTCCGTTTGCCCCGGTAAGGTACCGGCGCCAGGTAAGGGGCATCGGTCTCGAGCACGATGTGCTCCAGGGGGATCTGCGCCAGTACTTCAGGTAGCGTACTTTTCGCAAAAGTGGCCACACCGCCAATACCCAGGTAAAAGCCCAGGTCGATGATCTCGCGGGCCTCTTCCTGCGAGCCGCCGAAACAATGGAAAATACCACGCAGCTTACCGTTTTGTTTGGCCCTTACCATATCGATGCCGTCGCGCATCGATTCCCTGGTATGGATCACAATAGGCAGATCGAGGTTTAGGGCCCAGTCCATCTGGGTATTGAAGGCCTCCTTCTGCTCGGCAACAAAAGTCTTGTCCCAGTAGTAATCGAGGCCGATTTCGCCCACGGCAGCAAATTGACCTTTGCTAAGCCAGGATTCGGCCACGGCCAGCTCCTCTTTGTAATTTTCCTTGATATAGCAGGGATGAATGCCCATCATGGGAGAGCATTGCTCAGGCCATTGGGCTACCATCGCCATCATAGGGGCAATCGTTTCACTGTCGCAATTGGGCAGATAAAGCCGGGTAACGCCGGCCTCAAGGCAACGGGTTAGGGCAGCCGCTCTGTCATCGTCAAAGCGACGGTCATATAGGTGCGTATGGGTGTCTGTAAAAACAGGTGTCATGTAAATAATCTTTGCAAAGCTTTAATAGCTGTCAGGATCGTCTTTGCCCATTTTATCCATCCAGTCATTGATATTACGGTCAGGCAGCGACTGGGCTTTCTGCTGCAGGATAATGGCGCCTAGGATAGCACAAAGCAAACCGCTCAGCACCGCAATAATGAGTGTGGCGCCAAAAGCTGCGGAAAGGAAGGCGCCGGCGATCTCCAGTCCAAACCAGATGAGTACGACCCTCACCTGCCAGCCGCCTGCGCTGTAGCCTTTCGGGGCTACGATGCCTTTAACCCTCCTGCAGAGGTATATCAAAACAAGGATTTCCAGCATATGTCATTTTATTTATTGATAAGGTTAATGGCTAGTTGTTGCTCAGGTGTATAGACCACCGTTAATGGAGATGACCTGACCTGTAATATAGCCCGCTTGTTTACTGGCCAAAAAACCCGCGAGCTCGGCTACTTCTTCGGCTTCGCCGAAACGTTTCATGGGAATGAGACCGGTAAGCTCCTTCTCATTCAGCTCCTCGGTCATGTCGGTCTTGATGAAGCCCGGAGCAATCGCATTGACCGTGATATTCCTTTTGGCTACTTCCTGGGCCAGCGCTTTGGTGGCGCCGATCATCCCGGCTTTAGCAGCAGAATAATTGACCTGGCCCGGCATACCTTTCAGCCCGCTCAGGGATACCACATTGATGATGCGGCCATAGCGGTTCATCAGCATAGGGTTCATCAGCTGCTTGGTGACGTTAAACATGCCTTGCAGGCTGGTATCCAGCACCGAATGCCATTGCTCGTCGCTCATAAAGGCCAGCAGGGCATCCTGCCGTATGCCGGCATTGTTGACCAGCACTTCTACTACGCTATCTTTATTATCGGTCTGCCACTGGCCCAGCACCGCTTCTACTTCCTTTTTGTTGCTTATATCGAATGGGAGCAGCGCTGCCTCCTGGCCCTCTGCCCGTACCAGGCTCGCTGTTTCTTCTGCCGCGACCCGGTTTCCTTTATAGTTAATGAGAACTGGGTAGCCCATGGCGGCCAGCTTTATACAAATGGCCCTGCCGATGCCGCGGGAGCCGCCGGTAACCAGTGCGTATGATTGCATAGTGTTCATTGAAAATACCGGCAAATTTACCGTTTTAGCAGGCAAACCTAAAATTATAATTCTGCCGCATTGGATGGCAGGAAAAAGAAGAGAGCTGCCCTCAGTAAAAAGGGCAGCTCTCTTTATCGGCAATCAACCTTAAATGACTATCCGGATATAGGAAACAGGATACAATTTGCTCCTAAATAACGGTTGCTGAGCTTGTCGAAGCACCATCTTTGTCCTTTCGACAAGCTCAAGGACCGCCTTTGTTTCCTATACCCGGATACTTAGATAAACTTATTTCCTGCCGGCGCTTTTACCGCCAGTAGCGGGTTTGGCATTTTTCGGCTTAGCATAAAAATCTTTAACCTGGTTTGCAAAAGTATTGGTAGGCTCGATCTCGAGGATCTTGTTTACATACTCCATTGCGTCTTTCTCGTTACTGCTGTTATAGTAATAGTAAGCCAGGTATTGGTAAGCCCTCATCAGGTCGACTTGTTTGTGCTCGTAGTTATTCTTGTTGAAGGCCAACCAGTCTTTGTAAGGTTGAACGGCGCCACCGGTTTTGGCGGCATCATCAACAGCTGCAGCTACGTTACCGATCCACAGGTAACCGGAACCTTCATCGGGATATTTGGCTTTCAGACCATCGAAAGCTTTGGCAGCTGTGGTATAATCTTTAGCGAGGTAGGCATAATAACCCCAGTAGAAATAGTCCAGGGCAGCGGTGCCGGGATTATCGGCAACAATCCTGCCGTACCAAATGCTGGCTTTATTGTATTCTTTGGCATCTTTGAAGCCCTCTGCAATTGATTTATACAGCTCGGTCTTGTCTTTGGATGTATCTGCCGTGATCACTTTATTAAAATAGTAGTCGGCGCTATCGCTATACATCTTGGCATGAACGGTATCAACGCCACTCATGGCGCTCATGATCTTACCGGTATAGATATAATCGTCGGCAATGATCTTAGCCGGGTCCTGCTTGCTGTAAAAAGTGCGCATGTTGTCCATGGCTTTCTGGTAGTCCTTGGTTTCGTAAGCGCTGTAGGCGATCAGGCGGTACAGATAGGTTTTCTGTACACCCTTGCCTATCAGCTCCTGGATCTTGGCTTGCGCTTCAGGATATTTTTTGGACAGGAACAGCAGGTTGGCATAAGTGATCTGGTCGTCGATAGACTTATCGGACAGTTCCTGGAACTTTTCGATATTGGTCAGGGCCATATCGTATTTGCCGGCCCGCTGGTAAGCGTCGGCCAATGACTTATACGGCAGCGGGTTCGACGGATCGGCATCTTTTGCCTGTCCGTAGCTCTTCAGCGCGGCATCGTAGCTATGGGCCTGATACCAGAGATCGCCTATTTTGGAATAAGCCAGTGAATTGTTGGTGCCTTTTTCAACTGCTTTCTCGTAAGCGTTCATGGCTTCGCCACCGCCGCTGCTCAGCTTCAGGTAGGCATCGCCCAGGCCGATATATGTGCTGGCGTCGCCACCATTGATCTCGATCACTTTTTTATACCAGGCAATGGCATCGTTGGCATTGCCCCCTTTGGTATAGGTGATGGCATCGGCAGCTGCTTTGTATTTTTCCCAATCTTTCTTTTTGGCTTTGTCGATGATCGCCAGCAATACTTTAGCGGCCTCATCTTTCTTGCCCTCCTGGAAAAGCACACGGGCTGTACCGGCCTGATTGTGGAAATCGTCGGGATACTTGGCAAATACGCTACGGGCTGCTGCATTGTTTTCCAGTTCCAGCTCGGCAATACCTAAATTATAGTTAGCCAGCGGATCTTTTGCCGCCAGGGGTTCCAGGGTTTTCTTCGCACTCTCAAAACGGCCGTAGTTGATCATTTTTTCGCCGTCCTGAACCGACTGTGCGTTCACGTTAAAAGCAAAGGCTGTCGCCACTGCTATCGCAATTAACTTGTTCATTGTTGTTCTGATATTTATTATGGAGTAGTTTTTTACTTATAATTAATGAATTGACTGATTTAAAATGACAACAGGCTATTAAAACAACGCAGCGGTCATATTGTTTGTTATTTGATCTCCGCTTCCCTAAGACGCAGCGCGACCCTCAATGGTACTAAGCGCGCTTTCAAAAAGATTAATTGTCCGGCCTGATTGCTGAGAAAATTAGCGAATCCTGCACCCACACCATTCCAGGTATCCCTGGTAATGAAGTACATAGTACGGTGCAAGGGGTATTTTTTTTGTGCGATCCAGGCCTGATAGGGCTGGTAAAAGCCGGTTACAGCAGTATCATTCTCGTTTTTAAGGGATGCGACCCTGATGTTTTGCTTAAAGGCGCCTGCAGGATCGGTGCTATTCTCATCGTAAACATGGCTAACGCCCACAAATCCAATGGCATGCTCATTTTTGGCCACATAATCGATCACCGAGTCATTGTTACGCACGGCGTAGGTATTAGACGGTAATTGTTGCCCGGGGATTAATGAGTCCAGCATATATCTTACGGTTCCCGACTGGGCATTGTCAAATACTACTGTGTACTGGCGTGCAAATTTCCCCAGCAGGATCTGTTTCAGCTGGCCCAGGGTCATAAAGCTGTCGGGCGAAGCCGGGTTGACCACCACTGCAATAGCATCCATAGCTATGCCCAGCGATTTGAAATTGATATCGTTGTTCTTATAAGCTGTTTTTTCGGCTGGTGTAAGGTCGCGCGAAACAACGATCAACCTTGCGCTATCTTTGTAGAGGTCCTCAAAACACATCTTTTCCGTCTTGTAAGTGGCGGTAATGTGTGCTTCGGGATAGGAAGAATCGAACACATGGAGCTCCTGCGACAGCACGGGCATATAGCTTTCGTCCACTGCGATCTGTATACGACCCCGTGTGGTCGTTTCTTTTTGCTCTGCAGGCTTATTGCCTTCAGAGCAGGCCCCGAGCCCCGATGCGATAGCAACTGCCACGACACCTAAACTAAAATATGTACGCAACCGCATAACTGCAATAATACAGGTTATTTAAAAGAGTTGAAAAATTTCAAATAAAGGTGTAACAATTAATTAACATTGATTAACAATAAGTTGTAAGGGTTGCTCCTTGTTATGATGCACCTTTTTTCATATTCCATAAAATCTATTGCCGCCGGTAGCAGGAACAGGTGGTTAAATGATCATTGACCATTCCTGCGGCCTGCATAAAGGCATAGCAGATGGTGCTGCCGACAAATTTAAATCCCCGCCGGCGCAGGTCGATGCTCATAGCATCGGACTCCGGACTGGTGGCCGGGATCTCGCCGGTTGCTTTTCTTTTGCCATCCAGCGTCCTGCCGCCGGTAAACTGCCATATATAGTGTGCAAAGGAGCCAAACTCCTTTTGCACTTCCAATAGTCGCTGCGCGTTGGTAATGCTCCCTTTGATCTTAAGCCGGTTGCGGATGATACCAATATCCTGTACCAGCAGCTCCAGGCGTGCATCGTCGAAACGGGCGACCTTTTTATAATCAAATCCGGCAAAAGCCTTGCGGAAAGCCTCGCGTTTATACAAAACGGTTTTCCAGCTCAGGCCAGCCTGAAAAGCATCCAGCACCAGGAATTCGAACAGCTTCCGGTCATCGTGTACGGGAACACCCCATTCCTCGTCGTGGTAACGTATCATTAAAGGATCGTTGCCCGGCCAGATGCAGTTTTGCTGTGCCATATTCCTTGCTTTAGGCGTCGCGGTTACTTATTGTTATAGGCTTTGAGGGCCGCTTCGAGGCAGTCCATTGCCTTATTGATCGCTTCTTCGTTAAGCACGTAAGCCAGCCGCACCTCATTTTTGCCCAGCCCCGGTGTGGCATAGAAGCCACTGGCCGGTGCCATCATTACCGTAGCGCCTTCGTGCGTGAAAGATTCCAGCAGCCATTGGCAAAAGCTTTCACTATCGTCGACCGGCAGTTTTGCCATGGCATAAAAGGCGCCTCCGGGATTGGGGCAGGTTACGCCTTCCATGGCCTGAAGCCTTTTTACCAGCAGGTCGCGGCGGGAGGCATACTCGGCCAGTACCGTGTCGAAATAGTTATCGGGGAGGTCGCAGGCGGCTTCGCCCAGGATCTGTTCGAAGGTGGGCGGGCTCAGGCGGGCTTGTGCAAACTTCAGCACGGCATTCAGCACCGCTTCGTTGCGGGTAACCAGGGCGCCGATGCGGGCGCCGCAGGCGCTATATCTTTTGGAGATCGTATCCAGCAGCACCGCATGTTGTTCCAGACCTTCGAGCTGCAGCGCAGAGGTGTGGGTCTGGCCATCGTAGCAAAACTCACGATAAGCTTCATCGCTGAAGAGGAACAGGTCGTGCCGGAGGCAGATGTCGCGTAATACTTCCAGCTCGTCCTTGCTGTACAGGTAGCCTGTAGGATTGTTGGGGTTACAAATGAGAATTGCTTTGGTACGCGGCGTTACGGCTTTTTCGAAGGCCTCGATGGGTGGCAGGGCAAAATTCTCCTCAATGGTCGAATTAATAGGCACTACCTTGATCGCAGCCGATACGGCAAAGCCGTTATAGTTAGCGTAAAAGGGCTCGGGGATAATCACCTCGTCGCCGGGATTGAGGCAGCTCATGAGTGCAAACAAAATGGCTTCTGAGCCTCCCGTAGTTATGATGATCTGGTTGGCGTTTACCTGTACGCCACGCTTGGCATAATAGCCCGAAAGTTTTTGCCGGTAGCTTTCAAAACCCTGACTGGGACTATATTCCAGCACTTTTACGTTGGCCTGGTGCACGGCTTCGATAATGCTGGGCGGCGTTTCGATATCCGGTTGGCCAATATTAAGATGATATACTTTAGTGCCTTTTTTCTTTGCTGCATCAGCATAAGGCGTAAGCTTGCGAATGGGGGAGGGCGGCATTTGCACGCCGCGGTCAGAAATGGTTGGCATGGCGCAAAAGTAGGTATTTTGAATAAATCGGTATCGCTATTATTCGGTTGTCTTCCGCAACGATAATAGCCCTTTCTCTGCCCATGCGTGACAGGCACTCCCGCATTGTCATGAATGTGTCATTTTTATAAATTGAATACAGCATGCCGTAGTGATGCTGGTATTATCTATAACGATTATCGTCTATGATATAAAACAAACCTTTATCTGAACATCTAAAAACCGGACACTTATGAAAAAGCATCTATTTATCCTTGCCGCTCTTTTGCATGTTTTTGCTGCCGGTAGCTATGCCCAAACCACTTTCACCCCGGTGGGCGCAGAATGGTGGTATGGCGGCGATTGTTTTGACTATGAATACTAGGGTGATTCGGGCATATGGTGGGCGGATCAAATGCAGTCGGCAAAGGACACCACGGTGCTGGGCAAGCCCGCCCGCATGCTCGTATCCACCCGGTATCAGCGATTTGCTTCCAGCAGTACGGTCGCGATCGGCAGGCGCGATACTTTCTATGTTTATAATACGAACGATACTGTATTTGCCTACGATAAGGTTATCGCCAATTTTACCCCACTTTATGTCTTTAATGTTTCGGCAGGTGATACGGTATGTTTGCGGCAGCCCAATTCTTCATTGGGTAGTTCTTCTGTTGTCGGGCCCGAGTTTTGCATTATTATCGATTCGATAAAGCAGGAAGATTATGGCGGGACGCAGCTGATGTCTTACTACAACCATACCATAGGTCCGGACAATAAGCCATCGCTTGGCTGGGGTACGACCAGGCGTGTCAGCGATGGCGGTTTGATCAATGTGGGTAAATACACCGAGAAAATTGGTGGCAACTGGCCAAAGCTAGGCAGCTTTTTCCCGGAGTTCGTGATCGCCAATCCGGACTATTACAAGCGGATCGGTTTCCCCACAGGGACTTTACGCTGTTACAGCGATTCCGTTACAAATATTAAAATGGTGCCACAAGCCTGTGATACGATCATTGTCAACCCACTAAGCATTTCCCCAGTGGCCGAATCGCAATATCGTATCTCTGTATTTCCCAATCCTTCCACCGGGATCTTCCGGCTTACCGTCCAAAAACCGTTGAATGAGGCGCTGGCGCTGCAGGTCGCCGACCTGGGCGGCAGAATCCTGCACAGGGCATTATGGCCTGCCGGGAAAACGGCTCTGGACCTTGACCTGGAGCAGCTGGATGAGGGTATATACCTGCTGGTGTTGCAGGCTAATGGGCAACGTTATTATCAAAAGCTGATCATCGGCCGCTAATGCAGGCAATTTGCTCCGGCAAGCTTTGAAAAGGTTACTGGCGGGCCGGATTTTTTAAATTACCAAAAAATTAATGTACCTAAATCCGCTCTACCAGAGACTTCCAGGTTGTCCCGGGTAGTACCGGCTGCTCCCATTTTGTCTTTTTCGGGATTAAGCGGTAAATTGCAGGCCATTTATATTTTTAATTTTCTCTAAAAAGGATTTTTATGTCAGCAGTAAAAGCGGGTGATACCGTAAATGTGCATTACCATGGAAGATTAACAGACGGAACTACTTTTGATAGTTCTGAAGGCCGTGCCCCGCTGCAGTTTACCGTAGGCGAAGGACAGGTGATCAAAGGTTTCGACGATGCGCTTATCGATATGAATATAGGCGATAAAAAGACCGTTCATATTCCTGTTGACGAAGCTTATGGCCCCACCATGCAGGAAAACCTGATCGAATTTCCCAAAACGGAATTCCCTCCCGATATGAAGCCGGAAGTAGGTGCACAGCTGCACCTGAGCGACAACCAGGGCCGTAATTTTCCGGTAGTGGTAGCAGAAGTAAAGGAAGAGAGTGTGGTACTGGATGCCAACCATCCCTTGGCCGGCAAAGACCTCGTGTTTGAGATCGAGCTGGTAAGCATCGGTTAATCCTGTTAAAATAATGCTTCTTTAAAACCCTGCAGGATGATCCGGCAGGGTTTTAATATTTGCTTTTGTATATTTGCCCGATAGACTAAAACCTGTATCGATCTGATGTCCCGGATGTTTTTCCTGCAAGCGGCCACCGATTCGTTGGCGCCCGCGATACAGCCTGTTACCCAGGCTTCTGAACAACTCTCTCTCTGGTTTCTCCTGAAAGAAGGGGGTGTGCTGATGATCCCGCTGGCATTGTGCAGCATACTGGCTGTTTACATCTTTGTTGAGCGGTTCATTGCTATTCGTAAAGCAGGTAAGGCGCCTGCCGATTTTATGCACCGCATCAGGGAAAAGATCACGGAAGGCAGTATACAGGGCGCGCAGTCTTTATGCAAGAACTATGAAGGCGCCTTGCCGCGGGTGATCAGCAAAGGGATAAGCCGTATTGGCAAGCCCATGGATGCCATCGAGAAATCAATGGAAAATGCCGGTAAGCTGGAAGTATACCAAATGGAGAAGAACCTGGGTGTGCTGTCGACAATTGCTGGCATTGCGCCGATGTTCGGCTTCCTGGGTACCATTGCGGGCATGATCGTCCTGTTTTCCAATATTCAGCATACCAATACTTTCGAGATCGGCACTATCGCGGGTGGTATTTATACCAAAATGGTGACTTCGGCTGTAGGACTGATCATTGGTTTGCTGGCCTATGTGGCCCATAATTACCTGAATGCCCAGATCAACAAAAACGTAAACCGGATGGAGGCGGCCGGCAGCGAGTTCCTGGATATGCTCCACCAGCCGGCGGCAGTGTAACCAACAGTATGAACGGATAAAAACACAGGGTTTAGGCCCTGTGTTTCAGTATAAAAAGAATTCCAATAGACCAGATACTATATTCCCGAACTTTGCGTTAGGAATGCTATAATGTTTAACCACCCCATGTTACATGAAGTACAGTATTTTTACATTCTGATTGCTTTTGCCTTGTCCCTGCTTGTCCACTACCTGGTGATCGAACTGACCCACAGGAAAGGTATTTTCCTGGACGAGCATGATAAAGTACAGAAAATGCATGCCATACCGACGCCCCGCATTGGTGGGCTGGGTATTTTTCTTTCCTCGATGTTCATGTTGAACGATAGCCAGGGTGGGTACTTTATGCTGGCGTCCATCCCTGCCTTTATCGCGGGCTTCCTGGAAGACTATTCCGGTCGCATTAGCCCCGAACAGCGTCTGGCGATCATGTGTCTTTCGCCCATTATGGCTTTCATCATGATCCCCGATACCATGCTGACGCAATGGCCAATGGGCCGTGTGCCGGCTGTAGGCGGTATACTGGGTAGCGTTTTCTTTATCATAGCGCTTGTTAACGGTGTCAATTTTACCGACGGCCAAAACGGCCTGGCTTCGGGCACCACGCTCATCAGCTTTCTTACATTGGCGGTACTGGCTTATGTTCTGGGCGATGGATCGCTGCTCTATATTTGTCTTATACTCAGCGTTGCTGTGCTGGCCTTCCTGATCTACAATTTTCCCAGGGGGCGTATCTTTCTCGGCGACGGCGGCGCCTACCTGTTAGGATTTATGGCGGCTATTATTGCTATTGTCACTGTGCAGCGGTATAGCGGCGCTGTGTCGCCGTTCCTATTGCCGGCCGTAGTGATCTACCCGCTTTGGGAAGTGTTGTTTTCTACCCTTCGTAAATCGTTTTTTGATCGTATTTCTCCTTTCCGGTCCGATGATTATCACCTGCATCAGCTTATTTACCGGAACAGGGCGAGGGGTAAAGGATACCGGCCTGCGGTATTTATTCTGCCGGCCCAGGTGGTTACGGCTTTCTTTGTAATTTTGTTGCACAATAGTGCTGCCGGCTTGCTGGGGACCATGTTCCTGTATGTCCTGCTCTATTGTACGGTATATGTTCATGAACGCAGGGTAGATGGTTTAAAGAACAGGATTGCCAGGGCCTGATCGCTGTCGGTTCTGTCGTTTTTTTAATTCCCGGTTTTAAGTATGAAAATAATAGTAGTGGGAACGGGCTATGTGGGCCTGGTTACAGGAGCTTGTCTTAGCGATGTAGGAGCGGAAGTGGTATGTGTCGATATTGATCAGCAGAAGATAGATAACCTTAGAAAAGGAATTTTACCTATATATGAGCCTGGTCTTGAAGAAATTGTGCATCGTAATGCCCAAAAAGGGCGCCTAAGCTTCAGCACCGACATCGCTTCGGACATAGCAGAAGCCGATGCTGTTTTTATAGCTGTAGGAACGCCGGAAGGCGAGGATGGCAGCGCCGATCTCAAATATGTAATTGCCGTGGCCGGGCAAATAGGGGCTTACCTGCAGGACTATGCCGTGGTCGTTACCAAAAGCACGGTGCCTGTAGGCTCTTCGGTCAAGGTCAAGCAGGCGATAGCCGAATCTATGGCCCGCCATGGCCGTTCTGTCCCTTTTGATGTAGCCTCCAATCCAGAGTTTCTTAAAGAAGGCGCGGCTATAAACGACTTTATGAGCCCAGACCGTATCGTGATCGGTGTGGAAAGCGACCGGGCCGCCAAGGTAATGGAACAAATATATAAACCATTCCTGTTGAATGGTTTCAGGATTATATTTATGGACATTCCCTCGGCGGAAATGACCAAATATGCCGCCAATGCCATGCTGGCGACCCGTATCAGCTTTATGAACGACATTGCTAATCTTTGTGAAATTCTGGGCGCCGATATCAACCAGGTACGCAGCGGTATTGGCTCCGACCCCCGTATCGGCAATAAATTTTTATATGCGGGTATCGGCTATGGCGGTTCCTGCTTCCCAAAAGATGTAAAGGCATTGATGAGAAGCGGAGAACAGCACGGGCATCCTTTAAAAATGCTGGAGATTGTGGAAGAGATCAATGAAAAGCAGAAGCTGACCCTTTTCCGTAAACTGTGCCGTATCCTTGGAACAGATCTCACCGGTAAGAAGATAGCGGTATGGGGCTTATCCTTTAAGCCACAGACGGATGATATGCGGGAGGCCCCGTCGATTGCGATCATCAGGGCACTGGTGCATGCCGGCGCTGAGGTAAGAGCCTACGATCCGGTGGCGATGAAGGAAGCAGCAAGACATATCGATTTGCCGGTGACCTACACCGATGATGAATACACCGCCCTGGAGGATGCCGATGCATTGATGTTGCTTACCGAATGGCGCGAGTTCCGGCTACCCGATTGGGACCGGGTAAAGACGCTGATGCGCAGGCCGCTTCTGTTCGATGGCCGGAATATCTATAATGCCCGAGAGTTGGAAATGAACGGTTTTACATATCATTGCATTGGCGTTGGGCAAGGCTGGTAGCGTTAATGCCGCTGAATTCCATTAAGTTAAATGCGAAATTTATATTAATTTTCTGCCCATTCGGCAACCATAATCCGGGCAACGCATGGTTACCAGAAAAAGAATATTAATTTTGCCCACCGCCGGAAACTGCTTCCGGCTATACCTGATTTAAAGTATTATAGATTATTTTGTTACCATGCACATCAAAACACTCCGGATTCATATATTAAAACGACTGTTTGTCCTGCTTTTCCTCCTGGGATGTACCGTTACCGGCTACGCTCAGCAGCCGGCGCCCAAGCAAACCAAACCGGCACAAACCGCGACAACCGACGCTTCAACGACCAGCACTCCAGACCAGGTAAAAGAAGCCAGCGACCAGCATAAAGAGGATAATGGTGAACAGAAGGATAAGAATGCCAGGGAAAGTGATCAGGAGCAGGATAAGAAGCAAGAGAAGAACGAAGAAGTTGAAAAACGGCGCAAAACGGCCGAAGGCATAAAAGGAGAAGCGGGCTTACCTATTTTCGGCAATGAAATATTCAATAATCCGTCTTCATCTTTTGCCCCAGATGCTAACCGGCCGATACCGCAGAATTACATATTAGGTCCCGGCGATAAATTGTCTATCGCTGTAACCGGGAATTCGGTTGTGAGCTTTGCTCCCGTTGTGAGCCCAGATGGCTCTGTTTCTCTGAGAGATTTAGGTAAGGTTTTTGTGGGTGGACGCACCATAGAAAATGCTACTGAGGTGATCAAAGAGAAGTTGCGGACCAATCGTTTTGCAATAGACAGGGGGACGGAGGTTGATGTTACGCTTACCAATATACGCAGCATTCGCATTACCCTTCTGGGTGAAGTCCGTACGCCGGGCGATTATACACTCAGTTCGTTGACAACTGCATTTAATGCGCTCTATGAATCTGGTGGTATTACATCCAATGGAACATTCAGGGGGATCAAGGTGATGCGCAATAATGAGCAGATTGCCCAGATCGATATGTACGATTACCTGCTGAGGGGAGATGTAAGCGCCAATATAGCACTTCAGGATGGTGATATCATTATGGTACCGGAGTATAGGGTAAGGGTGAGTATGGAGGGCGAAGTAAAACGGCCGGCATATTTTGAAGTATTACCTGGTGAGTCGCTGAAGGATGTGATCCACTTTGCCGGTGGGTTTACGGATTATGCTTACAAGTTCAGTATTAAGGCCGTACAGCTTACAGACAAGCAACAGCGACTAAAGGATATCGGTCAAAAGGATTTTGATCAGTATATTCCGCTTAAAGGAGATAAATATACCGTATCCAGGATATATAATAAGTATGAGAACAGGGTTTCTTTATGGGGAGCTGTGTACCGCCCCGGTGATTTCGAGCTAACAGATGGCCTTACTTTAAAAGAATTGATCGCTAAAGCCGATGGCCTCAAAGAGGATGCTTATCTTGAGCGTGGATATATTACCCGGCTTAAGGAAGATAATAGCTCTGCAGTGATCCCCTTCAATGTGAAGGCTATCATAGATGGAACAGCAGAGGATATACTGTTGATGCGGGAAGACGTGATCACTGTCTCTTCGATATTTGACTATACAGATGCTTTTACCGTAAACATCACCGGTAAAGTGCGCGCCGCTGGTACCTTTCCCTATTTCAATGGTATGACCGTTGAAGATCTCATCCTTAAAGCCGGTGGTTTTGCAGATGGCGCCAATATGGTGGAAGTTGAGATCGCCCGCCGAGTGAAAGACAGCGACCGTAAAGCCAAAGACGCCAAACTGGCCAATATCATCAAGGTTGTTATCGATAAAGATCTAAAGTTGGCGGAGTCTAAGTTCAGGCTCGAGCCTTTTGACGCCGTCTCTATTTTTGCTTTGCCCGGATATGTACAACCACAGATGGTAACGGTTGAAGGCGAGGTCATGTATCCCGGAACTTATGCGCTGCTGACCAAGGACGACCGCATCTCCGATTTGGTAGCCAGAGCCAAAGGATTTACCGCCTACGCCTATTTGAATGGCGCTTCCCTGAGAAGAGGCGACTACATCGCAACAGCAACAGATGCAGAAAAGCAGAGCCTGAAGATGCGCCAGTTTGCAGAAAAGCAGATCGATGCCACAAACGGAAAATCCGGGATCGATCTATCCGATCCGACTAAGCGGAATAACTTTGTCGACATAGATCTGGGCTATGTGCTCAAGCATCCCAAAGGGCGCAAAGATCTGATTTTACTGAACGGCGATGTGTTGAACGTACCCCGTGAACTGCAAACAGTAAAGGTATCGGGTGAAGTGTATTCTCCGAAGACAACGGTTTACGTTTCGGGTCAAAACCTTAATGAATATGTCATGCGCAGCGGCGGTTTTACCGACGATGCCCTAAAGAAACATTCCTATGTCGTATACGCCAATGGGGCCAGCAAGGGAACACGCCATTTTCTTTTCTTCCGGAACTACCCCAACATCGAACCTGGTGCTGAGGTCTTTATTCCCAAGCGCAAACCCCGGAAAGAACGGGATGGTACTACATTGGTGCAAACATGGGTGGGATTGTCAGCCAGTGTCGCCTCAATGGCTGCGCTTGTAGTCGCGATCATTAATTCGAACAAGTAGCAATGTTACCTGTCCTTGAACGCTTGTTATTTGATTTTTTATTTATTGGGTGTAGCAGGTGAACCGAACTGATATAACTATGAGAACCGAAAAGACGATTATTATTACCGGCGGAGCTGGGTTTATTGGTTCACATGTAGTGCGACATTTTGTAACCCGGTATCCGCAATATACCATCATTAATCTTGATAAGCTGACTTATGCCGGCAACCTGGCCAACCTGAGAGACATTGAGGAGAAAGAGAATTACAAATTCATTAAAGGAGATATTATAGACGCTGCATTTATTGACCGCCTGTTTGCAGAGCAAAAGCCGGATGCGGTGATACACCTGGCTGCTGAATCTCATGTAGACCGTTCGATAAGCAGTCCTGTTGAATTCGTGATGACTAATGTTGTCGGTACGGTGAATCTGCTCAATGCAGCTAAGGCCTGTTGGAAAGGTGTTTATGATAAGTGCCGGTTCTATCATGTATCCACAGATGAGGTATACGGTGCTCTGACAGGAGACGGTATGTTTACCGAAGAAACCCGTTACGATCCGCATAGCCCGTATTCGGCGTCTAAGGCCAGCTCCGATCATTTTGTAAGAGCCTACAGGGATACTTTTGGTATGGATATAGTAATCTCCAACTGTTCCAACAATTATGGCTCTTTCCACTTTCCGGAGAAGCTGATTCCCCTGGCGATCAATAATATTAAAAATAGTAAGCCTGTACCAGTATACGGCAAAGGTGAAAATATAAGAGACTGGCTTTGGGTAGAAGATCATGTGAAAGCCATCGACCTCATCTTTCATAATGCGAAAGCCGGAACCACTTATAACGTAGGCGGGCATAACGAATGGAAAAACATAGATCTGATCCGGTTACTTTGCAACATTATGGACAGGAAACTGAGCCGTGTGCCTGGTACATCTGCGCAATTGATCACTTTTGTAAAGGATCGTGCAGGGCATGATCTGCGTTATGCCATCAATGCTACAAAGTTGCAGCAAGAGCTGGGATGGAAGCCCAGTCTGCAGTTTGAAGAAGGGTTGGAGAAAACGGTAGATTGGTACCTGGCCAATGAAGAATGGCTGGATCAGGTAACCAGTGGCGCCTACCAAAAATATTATTCGGACCAATATTCAGAAAGCTAATATTTCGAACCAATGGAACACGACGTACGCCCCTGGGGTGAGTACTGGGTCCTGGAAGATAAGGACTCTCATAAGGTAAAGCGCATTGAAGTAAAGCCCGGAGGCCGGTTGAGTTATCAATATCATCACCACCGGTCGGAAGTGTGGACTATTATTTCCGGAACCGCTACAGTTACCATAGAGGGAGAGACGCAAAAGCATGGTCCGGGAGTGGTTGTAAAAATAGATGTGTTAGCCAAACACCGCGTGGCCAACGAGGGGCAGGAGCCGCTCGTTATTATCGAAGTGCAGTTGGGAACTTATTTTGGAGAAGATGACATTATCCGGCTGGATGACGACTACGCCCGCGTCGATAAAAATTAAGAGCATATTGACCTTACGGCAACGAGGTATCAATTGTAGTAGTTTATGAATGTTATAGAAACAAAACTAAAGGACTGTTTTATCATAGAGCCTGCGGTTTATAATGATAGCAGAGGTTATTTCTTCGAGAGTTTTAACAGAGCCGGGTTTGAACGCTTAACGAAACAGAGCGGGGCGTTTGTTCAGGACAACCAATCCTCATCTGGTTACGGCGTCATTCGTGGGCTTCATTTCCAGCAGGGCGAATTTGCTCAAGCCAAGTTGATCCGCATACTTGAAGGAAAGGTGCTTGATGTGGCAGTTGACCTGCGTAAACATTCAGCTACCTATGGTCAGTGGATTGCCGAGGAGCTTTCGGCCGAAAATAAACGGCAGCTATATGTGCCACGGGGGTTTGCCCATGGTTTTTCAGTGTTAAGCCTCAATGCCGTGTTATTGTACAAGTGTGATAACGTTTATGATAAAAACGCGGAAGGCGGAATACGGTACGATGATCCGGTGCTGGGTATTGATTGGGGTATTCCAGTAACACAAAGGATATTGTCGGAAAAGGACCTCCACCTCCCTTTTGTTGAATTATGATCAGAGGGCATTTCAGAATAGAAACGCAAAGCTAAGACCATGTCGATAATTAATGTAATACTATCCGGAGGTGTCGGCAGCAGGTTATGGCCTTTGTCACGTAAGTCGAGGCCTAAGCAATATATTCCCATCTTTGATGACGCGAATACGCTTTTTCGTACGTGTGCGTTGCGCAATAGCAAGATCGCCGATCGTATCCTGATTGTGGGGAGTGTCGATAATTATGAGCTTTCCCGCCAGGAATTAAGGACCGCGTGCATCAGCAATTATGGTGAAATTATTGAAGCCGCTCCAAGGAATACGGCCGCATCGATTGCATTTGCTGCTCTTACTGTCGCGCCCGACGATATATTATTGGTTACGCCATCTGACCATATCATTAGTGGTAGCGACCTTTACGAAAAGGCCGTACATGATGCTGTGATGCTTGCACATGACGGTTATCTAGTCACTTTCGGCGCTACGCCGCAACACCCTGAAACAGGATACGGCTACATTGAGCACAATGAATTGTTTGATGTGATCGCCTTTAAAGAGAAGCCTGACCTTGAAACAGCGATAGCGTACGTAGCCGACGGAAAGTACCTCTGGAACAGCGGTATGTTTTGCTTCAAGGCTTCTGTTTATCTTGACGAGCTGAAAAAGCATGCGCCTGCGGTATTTGAAGCAGCCCGGAGAACTGTTGAGAAAGCAGATGGCGGGTTTCTGCCCGTGAAAGAAACTATGGAAATTCCTTCCATAAGCGTGGACTATGCGGTTATGGAACATTCAAAGATCATCAAAGTGATCCCCTTTCATTTTGAGTGGAGCGATCTGGGCTCATTTGATGCATTATGGGATTACCTGAACAAACATGGTATACAAAACAACAGTAAGAATCTCGTATTGGGATCAGACAAACACGTAGAATTCATCGGGATTGAGAATGCCATATTGGTTGAAACGGAAGATGCGATACTAATAGTATCACGGGATAGGGCGCAGGAAGTGAAAAATGTTTATGACCGGCTGGAAAAGGAAAAGCCTGAATTATTAAAATGACTCAATGATGAAAGGGATTGTATTGGCGGGAGGATCCGGTACACGGCTTTATCCCATCACGATGGGTATCAGCAAGCAGTTGATGCCCATATACGATAAGCCTATGATCTACTATCCGATATCGGTATTGATGATGGCAGGAATCAGTGAAATATTGATCATCACTACCCCGGAGGATCAGGCGGGTTTCATCAGGCTATTGGGAAACGGAAGCCAATGGGGTTGCCGTTTTGAATATGTGATCCAGGAAGAGCCGAATGGACTGGCGCAGGCTTTCGTGCTCGGAGCATCTTTTATCGGGAAGGATAAAGTGGCGCTGATTCTTGGCGATAATATTTTTTATGGAAGTGGGCTGGCCCGGTTATTGCAAGGACACTGTGATCCTGAGGGTGGTGTTATTTTTGCTTACCGGGTAAGTGATCCGGAGCGTTATGGTGTGGTTGAATTTGACGACCAACTCAAAGCAATATCTATCGAGGAAAAGCCGGAAAGTCCCCAATCCGATTATGCCGTACCGGGATTGTATTTTTATGATAATTCAGTGGTGGAAGTGGCCCGGCAGATACAGCCTTCGGCGCGCGGGGAATACGAGATCACCGATGTAAATAAGTATTATCTGGGGCAGGGCAAATTAAAAGTGGGCGTATTGGGAAGAGGCGTGGCCTGGCTCGATACCGGTACACACGATTCGCTGATGCAGGCGAGCCAGTTTGTACAGGTAATCGAAAACCGCCAGGGACTAAAGATCGGTTGTCCTGAAGAAATCGCTTATCGTATGGGCTTTATCGATAGAGATCAACTGGCAACGCTCGCAGAGCCATTAAAAAAGAGTGGTTACGGGACCTATTTAACGAACCTATTAAAGTAACATGTATCATGACGGCGAATCAAAGCTATCCGGAAAGAAATGTTGTCACCATGAAAGATTTGATATTAAATCTTAAGAAGTGGGCGTCGTACCTGCTCTCTAAATGGAAAATAATTATTGCTTTGATGATCATAGGTGCGGCCGCAGGTTTTTTTTATGCCAAAAGTAAAGCTTTCTTGTACAAGGCTGAAAGCACTTTCGTTTTGGATGAAGGAAAATCGGGGGGTAACGCTATGAGTGGCCTTGCTCTTTTGGGAATAGATGCCGGCAACGCTTCCGCCGGTCTCTTTTCCTCCACTAAGAATATTGTCTGGCTTTATAAAAGCAGGCTGATGTTGTTTCAGGCATTGGTTACACCGGTAAATTATAATGGCCAAAGGAGATTGCTGGTCGATATCTTTCTGGATGAAAGCGGGATAAGGAAAAAGAGCAAGCTTGGTACTGTTGCGATTAAAGAGAATGTACCGCTGGATAGTCTCAGTAAGGAACAAAGCAGCCTTATGCTTTCCTGCATAGAAATGCTCAAAGGCAATAAATATCTTGATATAAACGAAACAAGTAAAGCCGAAAATCTTATTACTGTTATCTTCAAGTCTAAAGACGAGCAGTTTTCAAAGCTATTTACAGAGGTATTGGTGAGCAAGGTAAACCAATATTATATCAAAACAAAAACGGAGAAAACGACCGAAGAGATAAAAGTATTGGAGAGTAAAGCAGACAGTGCACGGCTTATACTCAATTCGGGCATGTATCAGGTGGCTTCTTCTATTGAAGATGTACCCTATGCCAACCCCGCCAGGGCAACCCTGCGTGTGGCTCCAGAGCGGAAAAAGATAGACGTGGACGCAACAACGACGATGTACCTGGAACTTACCAAAAATCTTGAGACACGGCGAATGGCGCTGGCACAGGAAACACCTCTTATACAAATGGTAGATGGACCTGTTTACCCCCTGATAGTAATAAAGGCGTCTGGAATTCAATTTGCTATTATCGGCGCTGTTCTATTCTTATTATTTACGACTGCAATTCTTATGTTGCGAAAGTGGTATCAAAACATTATG
The DNA here is from genome assembly GCF_003545715.1 of Taibaiella koreensis. Taxonomy (GTDB): domain Bacteria; phylum Bacteroidota; class Bacteroidia; order Chitinophagales; family Chitinophagaceae; genus Taibaiella; species Taibaiella koreensis. Next base: position 398,958 of record NZ_QVNU01000002.1, on the reverse strand, counting down.
AACACTTAAAGCACATTAAGAATATGCGCGATGACAAACATTGTCGACGCCGGAATCGCAACATATGAAGCATGCGGCAAAACAAAGATGCGCCAAATGTTATAGAATCCATTAAATGAACCAATCTCGAACCAACTAAAATAGATTCATGTCAAAAGTAGCGTTAATAACAGGTATCACAGGGCAGGATGGCGCTTATCTGGCCGAATTCCTGCTCAAAAAAGGATACGTTGTTCACGGGATCAAGAGAAGAAGCTCCCTGCTGAACACGGATCGTATCGACCATTTGTACGAAGATCCTCATGTGAACAATCGCCACCTGATCCTGCACTACGGCGACCTGGGCGATAGCACCAACCTGATCCGAATTATACAGGAGGTACAACCCGATGAGATCTATAACCTGGGCGCCATGAGCCACGTAAAGGTGAGCTTTGATACGCCGGAATATACGGCTAATGCCGATGGCATTGGTACACTGCGTATATTGGAAGCGGTAAGGCTATTGGGTCTTACTGAGAAAACAAGAATATACCAGGCTTCTACTTCAGAGCTGTATGGCCTGGTACAAGCTGTGCCGCAGAGTGAAAGCACGCCATTCTATCCCAGGTCGCCTTATGCGGTAGCCAAATTATATGCTTACTGGATCACGGTCAACTACAGGGAAGCGTATAATATGTTTGCCTGTAATGGTATTTTATTTAACCATGAAAGCCCGCTAAGGGGCGAAACCTTTGTTACACGCAAAATTACCCGGGCGGTATCGCAAATGGCACTGGGCCTGCAGGATAAGCTATACATCGGTAACCTTGATGCCAAAAGGGATTGGGGTCATGCGCGTGACTATGTAGAAGCCATGTGGCTGATACTGCAACAGGATAAGGCCGAAGACTATGTGATCGCAACAGGTGTTACCACTACCGTACGCGATTTTATTGCCATGGCATTTGCAGAAGTGGGTGTCACACTCGAATTTAAAGGAGCGGGCGCAGACGAAAAGGCCTATATCCAGGAATCTGCCGCAGGCTATGCCTTTACTCCCGGGCAGGAAGTGGTGTGTGTCGATCCCCGGTATTTCCGGCCTACAGAAGTAGACCTGCTGATCGGTGACCCTACAAAATCCAAAACCAGGCTGGGTTGGGAGCCTAAGTGTACTTTGCCGGAATTGGTGAAAGAAATGATGGCTTCCGATATCGATATCTTCAGGAAAGAGAAAATATTGAAAGAAGCAGGCTATGAGATCTTCCGTCAATACGAATAATGAGCGTCCGGTGCTTCTAAAATAAACAGTAATGCAACCTTCAGATAAAGTATATATAGCAGGACACAGGGGTATGGTAGGTAGCGCTATCCGCCGGAACCTGGAATCGGGAGGGTTTAACAACCTCGTGCTGAGAACCTCTGCCGAGCTGGATCTGCGCGATCAGCGGGCAGTGGCTGCTTTTTTTGAAGCGGAAAGGCCTGATTATGTTTTTCTGGCGGCGGCTAAAGTGGGTGGTATTGTAGCCAATAATACCTATCGTGCCGAATTCATTTATGAAAACCTGATGATCCAGAACAATGTGATCCATGAGGCTTACCGCAACCAGGTAAAAAAACTCATGTTCCTGGGATCGTCCTGTATTTACCCCAAGCTGGCCCCACAGCCGCTGAAGGAAGAATACCTTCTTACCGGTGAGCTGGAGCCGACCAATGAGCCCTATGCTATTGCCAAGATCGCGGGGATAAAGATGTGCGATGCCTACAGAAGCCAATATGGCTGTAACTTTGTGTCGGTAATGCCGACCAACCTTTATGGCCCCAACGATAACTATGACCTGCAAAGCTCACATGTGTTGCCGGCAATGCTGCGTAAATTTCATGAAGCCCGCGAGCAGCACCTTCCTGAAGTTACCCTTTGGGGTACCGGCTCACCGCTGCGCGAATTTTTGCATGCCGACGACATGGCAGATGCCTGTGTTTACCTGATGCAGCACTACAGCGAATCTGGTCTCGTCAATATTGGCGTAGGAGAAGATATCCCGATCAAGGACCTGGCGGAGATGATCAAACGTATAGTCGGTTATGAAGGCAATATTGTATGGGACCGCACCAAACCCGATGGCACACCCCGGAAGCTGATGGATGTGTCGAAACTGAATAGTCTGGGCTGGAAAGCAAGTACAAAGCTTGAAGAGGGTATACGTGAGGTGTATGCCGGTAAATTTTTAAATAATGTGTCAATACCCTGAACTAATGGGATTCGAGACGATCGTCGCCCGTAATGGTTCTTTTTTATAAATAAAATAAAAGCAGACAGCGTGTTTATGGCTAGCAAAATTGCCGTTATCGGTTTAGGTTACGTAGGCTTACCTCTTGCTATTGAATTTGGCAAGAAATATAAGGTGCTGGGTTTTGACATCAAGCAAAATCGCATTGAAGAACTTGCCAAAGGCGAAGACAGTACTTTGGAGGCCAATATCGACGACCTGAAACAGGTTACGGCGCAGGTAAGCGAAGATAAGGGACTCACATTTTCTTTTAACGTAGACGATCTCAAGGATTATAATGTCTATATCGTAACCGTACCCACACCCATTGATCAATTCAAAGCGCCGGATCTGATGCCGTTGATCAAAGCTTCCGAAATGCTGGGTAAAGTACTGAAGAAAGGCGATATCGTTATTTATGAATCCACTGTTTATCCCGGTTGTACCGAGGAAGACTGCGTGCCGGTGCTGGAGCGTTTTTCCGGCTTGAAGTTCAATGTCGATTTTTTCTGCGGCTATTCACCCGAAAGGATTAATCCCGGCGATAAGGTCAATACGCTGACCAAAATAAAAAAGGTTACTTCCGGCTCTACGCCCGAGATCGCCGATGTGGTGGACTCTCTTTATGCTTCTATCATTACCGCCGGTACCCATAAAGCACCCAGCCTTAAAGTGGCCGAAGCCTCGAAGGCGATTGAAAATGCACAACGTGATGTCAACATATCTTTCGTGAACGAGCTTTCACTCATTTTCGATCGTATAGGCATCGATACAACCGATGTGATCGAGGCTGCCGGTACCAAGTGGAATTTCCTGAAGTACAAGCCTGGATTGGTTGGCGGGCACTGTATTGGCGTAGATCCATACTATCTGGCGCATAAAGCCGAGTCTCTGGGATACCATCCGCAGGTGATCCTCTCGGGCAGAAGGGTAAACGACAATATGGGTATGTTTGTGGCCAACAAGGTCATTAAACTAATGATCAGAAAGGGACATAAGATTGCAGGCGCCCGTGCGTTGATACTGGGTATCACTTTTAAGGAAAACTGTCCCGATATCCGCAACTCCAGGGTAATTGATATTTATAACGAGCTGAAGCAATTCGAGCTCAACGTGGAGGTTTACGATCCTCATGCCAATAAACATGAGGTAGAGGAGGAATATGGGATTCGTCTTGCCGACCGGTTGGATAGCGCCTACGATGCGATCGTGCTGGCAGTAGCCCATAACGAATTCATCCAATTGGATTACACCAAAATACGGAACGGGAGCAATGCCGTCATCTTCGATACAAAAGCCTGTCTGGACCGTAGCCTGATCGATGCCCGCTTATAAACACTATTAATTTTTACTAATGAACATACAGATGGTTGACCTTAAAGGTCAGTACCAGCATATTAAAGAGGAGGTTGACTCCGCGATACAACAGGTGATCGATGCGACGGCCTTTATTAATGGTCCCCAGGTAAAGCAATTTTCCGACAATCTGGAACGCTATTTGGGTGCAAAACATGTGATCCCCTGTGCCAACGGAACCGATGCGCTCCAGATCGCGCTGATGGCCATGGGATTGCAACCCGGCGACGAGGTCGTTGTACCCTGCTTTACCTACGTGGCTACCGCCGAAGTGATCGCATTACTGCACTTGAAACCAGTAATGACCGAAGTAGATCCGCATACTTTTAATCTTACAGCGGAACTCTTCGAAAAAGCCATCACACCACGTACAAAAGCTGTGGTACCGGTACACCTGTTTGGCCAGTGTGCCGATATGGAGCCCATTCTTGAAGTAGCGCGGAAGCATAATATCTTTGTAATAGAAGATACGGCGCAAGCCATAGGGGCGGACTATACATTCTCTGATGGGACGGTGAAGAAAGCCGGTACTATGGGCGATATCGGCTGTACTTCCTTTTTTCCCTCCAAAAACCTGGGATGCTATGGTGACGGCGGCGCTTTGTTTACCAACGATACCGATCTCTTTCAGAAAATAAAGATGATCGCCAATCACGGACAGGCGGTCAAGTATCACCACGAAGTGGTAGGGGTCAACTCCCGCCTGGACACCATACAAGCTGTTGTCCTGGACATTAAGTTGAAGCATCTCGATAGCTATGCCCAAACCCGGAATAAGGCCGCTGCATATTACGATGAGGTCTTTGGCCAATTGGACTGGATCCGTGTTCCTGCAAGACAGACTAATTCGACGCATGTTTTTCACCAGTACACGTTGAAACTGGACGTTCCTGAAGACCGGGACGAGTTGAAGGCGCATCTGGAGAGGCAAAGGGTGCCGGCCATGGTATATTATCCTATTGCCTTACATTTGCAGCATGCATTTAAAACTGAGGCTTTTGGCCCCGGAGATTTTCCCATATCGGAAATGCTGTGCAGCCAGGTCATATCGCTGCCGATACACACAGAAATGACGGAGACGCAGTTGAATTTTATTATCGATGCTGTATTATCCTTCAAAAAACAGAAAACAGTAGCTTAAGATAAGATGCAGGATTTTTTTGTACATGAAACCGCAGTAATTGACGAGGGTTGCATCATCGGAAAAGATGCCAAGATCTGGCACTTTTCGCACATCATGCCCAAATGTGTTATTGGTGAAGCCTGCAATATTGGTCAAAACTGTGTTATTTTTCCCAATGTGGTGCTGGGCCGGAATGTAAAAGTCCAGAATAACGTTTCTATTTATGAAGGCGTTACCTGCGATGAGGATGTATTTCTGGGCCCTTCTATGGTGTTTACCAATGTAATCAATCCGAGGAGTGGTGTGAACCGTCGCGGACAATATGCGAAAACACATGTAGGGAAAGGCGCTTCCATAGGCGCCAATGCGACCATTGTCTGTGGCCACGATATAGGCGCCTTTGCTTTCATTGGTGCTGGGGCCGTTGTGACCAAAACGGTGCCTGCCTATGCCCTTGTAGTCGGCAATCCGGCGAAGCAGATCGGCTGGATGAGCGAATATGGCCACCGGCTGGAATTTGATGCCAGCCATAAAGCGATCTGTCCGGAAAGCGGGCAGGAATATGAGCTTGGGGAAAACGGTGTAACCCGGATAGCTTAGGGGTGGCATGATTATTGCGGTAGCGGACATAAAATATAAACTTACCTTGAAATAATGGTTGCTTCAGATCAAAAAGTAAAATTTGCCGTAGTTGGATGCGGTCACATTGGTAAAAGGCATGCGGAAATGGTAAAGCGCAATGCCGAAAGTGAGCTGGTAGCGTTGATTGATATTAAGGATAAAGGTCAGCTAGGTATTGAATCCTATGATGTTCCCTTCTTTAATTCTCTGGAAGCCTTCCTGGAATCGGGTATCGAGGCCGATGTGGTCAATATCGCGTCGCCCAACGGATTTCATGCACCGCAGGCGCTTGCCTGTCTCGAGGCAGGTAAGCACATCGTGATCGAAAAGCCGATGGCCCTGGGCAAAGCAGACGCCGAAAAAGTGATTTTTAAGGCCTTGCACATGCATAAGCAGGTATTTGCCGTAATGCAAAACCGCTATTCTCCGCCCAGCGTATGGATCAAGGACCTGATCGAAAGCGGCAAGCTGGGCCATATCTATATGGTACAGCTGAACTGCTACTGGAACCGCGACAACCGGTATTACAAGCCCGATAGCTGGCATGGTAAAAAAGACCTCGATGGTGGTACCTTGTTTACTCAGTTCTCACATTTCATCGACATCATGTACTGGCTGTTTGGCGATATCCAGAACATCCAGGGTAAGTTCAACGATTTCAACCATAAAGACCTTACCGACTTCGAAGACAGCGGTTTTGTAAGCTTTGACTTTGTCAATGGTGGTATGGGCAGTCTTAACTATTCTACCTCTGTGTGGAACCAGAACCTGGAAAGCTCTATGACCATTATTGCCGAGCTTGGCTCGGTAAAGATAGGCGGCCAATATATGGACAAAGTGGAATATTGTCATGTGAAAGACTATGAAATGCCGACACTGGCACCCACCAATCCCGGCAACGATTATGGCGCATACAAAGGATCGGCAGCCAATCATCATTATGTGATCGAAAATGTAGTTGATGTGCTGAAAGGCAGGGCCTCCATTACGACCAATGCGCTGGAGGGGCTGAAAGTGGTCGATATCATTGAAAAAGTATATGCCCTGAAATAACAAGCCGAACAGGTTTTTATTAAAATCAGAAATATCAACTAATGAGCTTAAGCGGAAAAAAAGTCCTGGTTACCGGCGCCGATGGTTTTATCGGTAGTCATCTTGTGGAAAGGCTGCTGGACGAGGGATGCAAGGTAAAGGCATTTTGTTACTATAATTCCTTCAATAGCTGGGGCTGGCTGGATAGCCTACCCCAGGATAAGCTGAAAAACATCGAAGTTTTCAGTGGCGATATACGCGATCCTAATGGTGTACGTACTGCTATGAAAGATTGCGAAGTTATTTTTCACCTGGCTGCGCTTATTGCCATCCCCTTCAGCTACCATTCGCCCGACTCCTACATAGATACGAATGTAAAAGGCACGTTGAATATAGTGCAGGCGGCAAAAGACCTGGGCGTACAACGGGTATTGGTCACCTCTACCTCTGAGGTATACGGAACCGCACAGTATGTGCCCATTGATGAATTGCATCCGCGCCAGCCGCAATCACCTTATTCTGCTTCGAAAATAGGGGCCGACTGCATTGCCGATTCTTTTTACCGCAGCTTCGACCTGCCGCTCACCATCGTGCGGCCTTTTAATACTTATGGACCGCGACAATCGGCCAGGGCAGTCATTCCGACTATAATAACCCAGTTGTTGAACGGGAAAACCGAGATCAAGCTGGGTGATACCACGCCTACACGCGACCTGCTTTTTGTAAAGGACACTGTGAACGGGTTCGTTGCGATCGCCAATAGCGATCAGCTGATCGGCCACGATTGCAATATTGCAACACAATCCGAGATATCGGTAGGAGATCTGGCTGCGGAACTTATAAGTCAGATCAACCCGGAAGCAAAGATCATAACGGAAGACGAGCGTTTACGCCCTGCCAAATCGGAAGTATTCCGGCTGTTCGGATCCAATAAAAAGATAAAAGAGCTTACCGATTGGAAGATGAATTATAGCCTGGCACAGGGACTGGCTGAAACCATCGAATGGTTCAGGCAACCCGAAAATATAAAACAGTACAAGGCCGACATTTATAACATTTGATACCATGCAACGCTTCCAGGAAGTTATTGATTTTATAAAGCAGCAGTTCCCCGGACAGGACTTCATACCGCTTCACGCTCCCCGTTTTGCCGGCAATGAAAAAAAATACTTGATGGATACCATCGATTCCACCTTTGTGTCGTCGGTGGGTGCTTATGTAAATCGCTTCGAGGAAATGATGACGGAGATCACCGGGGCAAAGTATTCTGTAGCCATTGTTAATGGCACCAATGCTTTGCATATGGCCATGCTGGTATGTGGCGTGCAGGCCGGCGACGAAGTGCTTTCGCAGGCATTGACCTTTATAGCTACTGCCAATGCCATCAGCTATATTGGCGCTCAACCCGTCTTTATCGACGTGGATAGGGATACCCTTGGTATGTCGCCCGAGGCGTTACAGCGCTTTTTGGATAGTAACGCTGAAAAAAGGGCTGATGGCTTTACGTATAATCGCACGACCGGAAAGAAAATCTCGGCCTGCATACCCATGCATACTTTTGGGCTGCCCTTGCGCATAGAAGAAATTGCTGAGATATGCGCTATATGGAATATTGTGCTGATCGAAGATGCCGCCGAATCGCTGGGCAGCTATATCGGAGACCGTCATACCGGTACTTATGGAAAGATAGGTACGTTCAGCTTCAATGGCAACAAAACCGTTACCTGTGGCGGTGGCGGCGCATTGGTTACTGACGATGAAGCGCTGGCCAGAAAAGCGAAGCACCTCACTACGCAGGCTAAAATGCCACACCGCTGGGCTTTTGTTCATGACGAAGTGGGATATAACTATCGCATGCCTAACCTGAATGCAGCCTTGGCTTGCGCCCAGCTGGAGCAGCTGCCGGGCTTCCTGGAAAACAAGAGGGAGCTGGCCGCATTATACAAGGACTTTTTTGCCACGCAAAAGATAACTTTTGTTGCCGGGCGAGAAGCTACAAAGGCCAACTACTGGCTTAACACTATTATATTAGATAGCCCGGAAGAGCGCGATGCCTTCCTGGAACAAAGCAATGATAACGGAGTAATGACCCGGCCGGTATGGGAGCTGATGAACAGATTGCCCATGTTTCAGCATTGCCAGCACGATAGCCTGGAACACAGCATATGGCTGGCAGATCGCATCGTTAATATTCCCAGTAGCGTGAGGAGCTAATCCGGATCGTAAGCGTGTTGCGGTTGCAGTGCGAGCAAGTATATCAATCAAACGGAGTAGAATCCCGGAAACAATAAGCCTGATGGCAAAAACTATTATCATAGCCGAAGCCGGTGTCAACCATAATGGCAGCCTTGACAATGCGTTCAGGCTGGTAGATGCTGCTGTGGCCGCCGGCGTGGACTATGTCAAGTTCCAGACGTTCAAAGCGGAACACCTGGTCGCTAAGTCAGCAAAAAAAGCGGAGTACCAGATCAGCAACACCGGTAACGCGGACGAAAGCCAGTTGCAGATGCTGAAAAAGCTGGAGCTGTCGGAAGCCCAACACGTGGCGCTAATGGACTATTGCCGCAGTAAAGGCATTCAATTTTTCTCCACGGCCTTCGACCTGGAATCTTTGGAGTACCTGAAGACAATAGGACTTGACCTGGTAAAGATCCCTTCCGGTGAGCTTACCAATCTCCCTTATCTGCGTAGGGCGGCACAACTCTTCGGGCAAGTGATCCTTTCTACCGGTATGGCCACCCTTGCAGAGATCGGGGAAGCCGTAGCCGTCTTTACCAAGGAAGGTATTCCGAAGGAACAAATTACCATCTTGCATTGCAATACAGAATACCCGACACCTATGCGGGATGTAAACCTTAAAGCCATGCTGCACATTCAGCAGGAGTTGGGAACGGCTGTGGGCTATTCGGATCATACCTTAGGTATAGAAATACCGGTGGCGGCTGTTGCTTTAGGGGCAGTGATTATAGAAAAACATTTTACACTGGACCAAAATATGGAAGGTCCCGATCATAAAGCGTCGCTGGAGCCTGATCAGCTTAAGGCGATGGTAACATCTATCCGTAATGTGGAAGCGGCAATAGGTGGTTCGGGTTATAAAGAGCCCTCTTCCTCAGAAATGAAAAATACCGGTATTGCACGCAAAAGCATTGTGGCCCGCGTAGACATAAAAAAAGGAGAGCTTTTTTCGGAAGCGAACATTACAACCAAGCGACCCGGTACTGGCATTTCGCCAATGTTGTGGGATACTGTGATCGGGCGGGTGGCGAAGAAAGATTTTAGTGTCGACGAGTTAATAACACTTTAAGTAAGCTGGAAAATATGGAATTACGAGATTACGTAAAGGGGGACGAGGCCAAGATATTTGAGCTCTTTGAGGCTTCATTCGGTAGGCCTATTTCGAAAGATTTCTGGAACTGGCGTTTTTTACAGAATCCGCTCAATCAGACCATGATAAAACTGATGTGGGACAATGATACTCTTGCAGGGCATTATGCCGTGTCTCCTGTGAGTCTTGATATGAACGGAGCACAAATATTGACAGGATTGTCGATGACGACAATGACTCATCCGCAGTACAGTGGAAGAGGCATCTTTTCACTTTTGGCCGAAGCGCTTTACGAAGAACAAAGGTCTCGCAACAAACTTGAAGCCGTTTGGGGATTTCCTAACAATAATTCTCACTACGCGTTTATTAAAAACCTTAGGTGGGCCAACATCGAGCAAATTCCTACCTTTTCTCTTCGTATTGAGAAGCTGAAAAAAACAGACCCTTCTGATGTCAGACTGGCTGACGCTTTCAATAAACAGAACCCAGCAGCAATTATTGATTCTACGAGTGGCTTTGACGTTAAAGTGAAAAAAACTGCCGATTATCTAAACTGGAGGTATGTGCAGCATCCGACAAATAAGTATAAAATTTTTCAAATGACCCTTGGTGGCCTGGAATATTTTGCAGTTACCAAGATCTTTCGCTCGTTCACAGATAGCAATCGTTTCGAGGTCGACCTTATTGAGTTATATTTCCCTCCCGTATATGACGCATTGCTTCAGCTGCTGAATGCGATAACTGATTTTTATAGTCAATATGCATTGTTACAGATCAATATGTGGCTTCCTGTTAATGATGAAAAGCATATTGTCCTTGAGAAAATAGGCTTTGTACTTAGTGGGCCGGTCACCTATTTTGGGATCAGGGTGTTGAATGAGCAGTATAAGGCGTTACGTGAAAATAGCCGGTGGTATTATTCTATGGGCGATTCAGATATATTTTAACCACTATGAAAAGGAAGATTATTGCTGTTACCGGAGCCAGGTCCGACTACGATCTGCTCTTTAAAGTATATGAACGTTTAAATACGGATGAACAATTTGATTTTTCATTAATTGTTACGGGACCACATCTGTCTGATAATTTTGGCCTCACTGTAAAGCAGGTCGAAGCTGATGGGTTTGAAATTGCAGGAAAGGTTTACAACTTGGTGGATTCCAATGAAAAAATCGGAAGGATCGTTTCTATAGGTTATCAGATACCCAATCTCGCCCATATCTTTATTAATGAAAGGCCTGATATTGTGCTGGTAGCGGGAGACAGGGAGGAAGCGATCACGGTAACAATGACTTGTGCCTATATGGATATACCTGTTGCGCATTTTTTTGGTGGCGACATTGCTAAAGACGGCAATATCGATAACTCTACAAGGTATGCAGCGAGCAAATTTGCACACATACATTTCCCCACACTTCCCGAGCATAAGACTACACTGTTAAAACTCGGGGAAGATGAATGGCGTATTTTTGTGGTGGGTAATCCTGCGCTGGACAGGTTAGTGAACCTGCCGGAAATGTCGCGGACGGATGCTACTATGAAAGTGAGCAATGGCAAGGATATTTCAGATTATTGTGTGCTCATCCAACATCCTATAATAACCCAGGTAGAACAGCAAGATGAACATATTCGAACGACCCTTGACGCTATACTGGAGACAGATCAATATTGTTTTATTAATTATCCAAATTCAGACGCAGGAAACGCTGCAATCATTTCAGCGTATAAAGAGTATACTTTGAGGTATCCACAGAGGTTTACTTTGTTTCAAAATCTTGACAGAATAACGTATATCAATCTTTTGCGTCATGCCCGATATCTGGTCGGCAATTCAAGTTCGGGTCTGGTTGAAGTCGCTTCGCTTGGGTTGCCGGCGATCAATATCGGGGAAAGGCAGCGAGACCGACTATGTGGAGATAACGTCGTTTTTGTTGGCAATAATAAAGATGACATTACCGCAGCCATATCTTTTGTTTTGAATGATGAGGCATTCCGGGAAAAAGTTGCTTTAAAAATTAATCCCTACGGGGATGGAAAATCTACCGAGAAAATAGTATCCGTACTAGCAAAAATTGAATTGGATAAAAAGCTTATATATAAAAATATAACTTATTGAGTATATGAAAAACGTTATCGTTATATCAGCTCATCCCGATGATGAGATAATAGGTGCCGGAGGAAGTATTTTAAAGCACGTCGCCATGGGTGATAATGTATTTTGGTTAATTGTTACCAACATTTCGGAATCCTCTGGCCAGTTCAAGAAGGAAAGGGTAGCCTCAAGACAGGAAGAAATAGAGAAGGTCGCACAGATGGTTGGAATTAAGAAAACATTCAAGCTGGAATATCCTACTATGTCATTATCCAGCAGCTCAATTATAAAGATGGTTCCCGAAATCTCGGCAATTTTTATGGAAACGCAGCCAGAAATAGTATACTGCCTTAACCGTTCCGATGCTCATTCTGACCACCGAATTACTTTTGACGCTGTAATGGCTTGTACGAAATCTTTTAGATATCCTTTTCTGAAACGAGTGCTTTTGTATGAATGTATTTCTGAAACCGAATTTGCGCCGGCTCTAGCTGAAAAAGTATTTTTGCCAAATTATTTTGTAGATATCTCTGCATATTTTAGCAGAAAGATAGAGATCCTGAGTGTTTATCAATCCGAGCTGGGTGAACACCCATTCCCAAGGAGCATTCGAAACATTGAAGCACTTGCAGTACACCGAGGGGCAATTGCAGGCGTGGAATATGCAGAGGCATTTCAATTGATTAAATACATAGATAAGTAATTTATTTTGTACGTTAATGCCTAAATTTTTTATAATGCCTGAAATGAATAATCATCTTATTCCTGAGACGCTTACGATAAAGGAGGCCTTGTCGATCATCGATGAGCAAGGGCTTATTGCTAATGTTCTTTTTGTGGTCAATCAGGAGCAGAAACTGGTAGGTGCATTAACAGACGGTGATATCAGGCGGGGATTGCTGAAAGGGATAGGGATTAATGAAACAGTAGACCAGGTCATGATGACCGACTTCAAATACCTGCAGCAAGATAATATTACACCGCAGGTGTTGGAATACTTCCGGAAAGAAGGCATATTTTTTGTGCCGGTAGTGGATAGCAATTTTGCTCTTATCGAAATACTGAATCTTTATAAGTATAAATTTACTCTGCCCGTCGATGTGGTGCTTATGGCCGGCGGCAAAGGACAGCGTTTGCTGCCGCTTACGCAAAATACGCCAAAGCCATTACTGAAGATCGGGGAAAAGCCGATCATCGAACACAATGTGGACCGCCTGGCCGCTCATGGCGTATGCAATATTTACCTGAGTATAAATTATCTGGGGGATCAGCTGGTTAACCATTTTGGTGATGGGGCTTCCCGAGAGTTGAGTATACGTTATATCCGGGAAGAGAAACCATTGGGTACCATCGGTTCTGTGAAGCTCGTAGAAGATTTTGAGAACGACGTGATCTTGATCATGAATTCCGATCTGCTGACCACAATCGATTTCTACGAATTCTATACGGAATTTAAAGGCCAGGACGCCGATATGGCAATAGCCGCTACGAGCTATCATGTCGATATTCCCTATGCTGTGATGGAAGTAGATGGTGACAATACTACGGTCCGGTCGCTAAAAGAAAAGCCTCGCTATACCTATTATTCCAGTGCAGGAATTTACCTGATGAAAAGGAGTATGGTCGCGCACATTCCCGATTCTTTTTTTGATGTGACCGATCTTATCGAAACGTTGATAGGCATGAAGAAAAAGGTGATCAGTTTCCCTATACTTGGTTATTGGCTCGATATTGGGAAACATGAAGACTACCGCAAAGCGCAGGAAGATATCAAACACTTAAAGCTGTAACATTGAAAATATTATTTATCATCCCGGCAAGGGGCGGATCCAAGGGCATTCCCGGCAAGAATATAAAGCCGCTGAATGGAAAGCCGCTGTTGCATTACAGCCTGCAGTATGCACGGCAGTTCGCCGGCGATGAAGACATTTGCCTGAGCACCGATGATAAGAACATTGCGGAATGCGCCGGGCTGATAGGCTATGAGATACCCTTTATGCGCCCAAAGGAACTTGCCACAGATACCGTTGGCAGCTATGGCGTGCTACAGCATGCGTTGGGATTTTACCAAGATAGAGGCAACAACTATGATGCTGTAGTGCTGCTGCAGCCCACCTCGCCCTTCCGGGAGCGGAGGCACTTGGAGGAAGCGCTTGGCCTATTTCATTACGAACTGGATATGGTCGTTTCTGTAACCGAATCGGCGCTAAATCCCTATTATAATCTTTTTGAAGAGCAGGAAAATGGACTGTTGCGGATTGCTAAAGGTACGGGCGACTATGTGCGCAGACAGGATGTACCGGCGGTTTACGCCTATAATGGTGCTATATATGTTATCAATGCCGACAGCCTGAGGGCAAAGGCAAGTCTTAGTGCTTTTTCCGCTATTAGGAAATATGTGATGGACCAAAGATACGCGGTTGATCTGGATGTTCCGGCAGATTGGGCCTATGCAGAATTTTTAAGTAAAAGTAACCACAATGAAAACAGTTAGAATCATCCCAAGGTTAGATATCAAGGGGCCAAACCTGGTAAAGGGAATACACCTTGAAGGGTTACGGGTACTAGGCAGGCCTGCCGATTTTGCTCAGTATTATTATAATCAGGGAGCTGACGAGATTGTGTTCATGGATGTGGTCGCCTCCCTATACGAAAGGAATGGTCTGCAGGAAATTGTCAAGGAGACTGCAAAAAGCATTTTTATTCCCATCACGGTCGGCGGCGGCATAAGAACGCTTCAGGATATAACGACCATGCTTAAGGCTGGAGCGGATAAGGTTTCGATAAATACTGCTGCCATAAAAAATCCTCAGTTTATTAAGGAGGCCTCAAGAGAGTTCGGATCATCAACCATAGTCGTTGCAATTGAGGCTATAAAAGATGGAGATCAATATTTTGCCTTTACAGATAATGGAAGGGAATATACCGGGGTAGAGGTTGTTGAGTGGGCTAAGAAGGTAGAAGATTTAGGTGCAGGGGAAATTATTCTGACTTCGGTCGATTATGAAGGGACAGGAAAAGGGTTTGATCAACGGCTGATTCAACAGGTTGCTGATGGAATTTCAATACCGCTCATCGTACATGGTGGCGCCGGTAGTATTGAAGATGTTGAAAATTTGTTATTTAATGGGAGCACGGATGCCGTATGCCTGGCTTCCGTATTGCATTACGATGCCATTAAACACTTGCGATCGGATATGAACGACAGGGCTGAAGGAAATATTGACTTTCTACTCAGCGGAAGGTCATTTATGAAGTTCAAACCTTTCAACCTTGTTGAATTGAAAGAACATTTACATACTAACAATATTTATTGCCGATAGCTGATGAAAAAGAGCGTTGTTATTATAGATTACGGTTTGGGTAATATTTACAGTATTGATCAGGCCTGTCGCCATGTAGGGTATACGCCGATACTAACTTCAGATAAAGATGAAATTCTGGGGGCTGATTCCGTTATATTGCCGGGAGTAGGCGCTTTTCCTGTGGCCATGGAACGGTTGAAGTCAAAAGGATTAACTGAAGTGGTAAAGACCTATGCGGCGCAAGAGAAGCCTCTAATGGGCGTTTGTCTCGGTATGCAGCTATTGCTGAATACCAGTGAAGAGTTTGGTGAATGTGAAGGGCTTGGTATAATCGAAGGTAATGTAAAGCGATTCCCGAAAGTCTGGAAAGATAACAAGCTTAAAATACCACATATAGGTTGGAATAAGATATTTACCAGGCAGGAGCCACTTGCAGGCGGGCCCTTTGATGACATATTGAATGATTTATTTATGTATTTTGTTCATTCTTATTATGTTGAAACTGATTCTGAAGAGAATGTTCTGACCTATACTTATTATGAAGACTTTAAATTCTGTTCCGCAATACAAAAAAAGAATATCTTTGGATTCCAGTTTCACCCTGAAAAAAGTGGAGAACAAGGACTGAGTTTATACGAAAAATTTTTAAGTATTTAAATAAGATAAATGGAACACAAAAACACGAAACAAAGATACAATTTACCGGATGAGGTTGTCTTTTGTAAAAAATGTACGATATCAAATCAAAGGCCCAGGATCACTTTTGATGAAAATGGTATTTGTTCGGCATGTAATTTTGCTGAGTTTAAAAAAAATAAAATAGATTGGACCGAGCGCGAAAAAGAGTTAATGGCTTTGCTTGATCGCTTCAGAAGAGATGATGGGCGGTATGATGTAGTCGTTCCCTGTAGTGGCGGTAAAGATGCGGCTTACATTGCGCACGAATTGAAGCATAAGTATGGAATGAATCCGCTTACAGTTACCTGGGCACCACATCTATACACCGATATCGGTTTTCAGAACTTGCATAATATGATTAGGGTTGGTGATTTGGCCAATATTCTAGGAACACCTCCTGGAAAAACACATAAAAAGCTGACCAAGCTTTTTTTTGAGATCCTTGGTGATCCGTTTCAACCCTTTATTTACGGGCAAGCCAATTTCCCTTTGCAAGTAGCCGTACAGCACCAGATTCCTTTGATTATGTATGGCGAAAATGGAGAAGTAGAATATGGCGGAGATATGAAAAATGCGTTCAAGCCTACCAGGGATTATAAATCAGATCAGAAGACACACTATTTTTCCGGGGTTGGGCCTGAAGATTTGATTAAATATGGTGTCAGTGAAAAGGATCTGGTGCCTTACATGCCGCCGGCCGATGATGCACTAGACGCATTGAAAACTGAAATCCATTTCTATGGCTACTACAAAAAATGGGTACCACAGGAAAATTATTACTATTGTGTAGAAAACACAGGTTTCCAGGCTAACCCAGTAAGGAGTGAAGGCACCTATTCAAAATATGCATCGCTTGATGACAAAATTGACGGCTTTCATTACTACCTAGCCCATATTAAATTTGGTTTAGGACGCTGTACATCTGATACTGCGCATGAGATTCGAGACGGACATATTACGCGGGAAGAGGGTGTTGCATTGGTTAATAAATTTGATGGTGAATTCCCCGCTAAATATTTTCAGACTTTCCTGGAATATTGTGATATTACCGAAGAATATTTCTGGGAAGTGATCGATAGTTGGAGGGCAGAGCACCTTTGGACCCGCGTTGATGGTGAGTGGAAATTACGCCATAAAATAAGTGACGGCAAAGTAAGTGATCAAGTTGCATAAATTTTTGAAATTATAAAAATTGTTGCCGGGAACAGCTATGCTCTGTTCCCGGCATTCAATATTGAATACAGCGCATGAAGAAATTGTCTTTCGCCGATGCACCGCGTATTTTATCTGCTTTTGAAAAAGATCATTACGATTTATTGAAAGAGATGAATGCAGAGGGATGGAATTTGTGGCAGGTCTGTAAAATACCTTTATTTTACAAGCTTATAGCAGCAACATCCGGCTCTGGTGAGAGGAATAAAGGCAATAGCAGCCATATAGCAGGTTTGCTCAAAACCCTGCCTCGTACCTTGCGCTATGCGGCTAAGAAAAACAGGATCTTATTTTTGGCCAACACGGCAGATAAGCTTTCTAAGAATGAAGAGGGCATTTATTACAATTCTATTATTGATCCTATTCTCGATCTTAAAGTATTGCCGGATCCGGTGCTTATCGAGCAGCCTTCACCCCAAGGTTTCTTAATGCCGGCTCGTTACCCCTGGCATATTAACCGTCAGGTGCTCTATTATTATGCCGCGTTGAAGCAGAAGTGTCACCCCCGGAAGATAACGGTTAATACGGAAATGACTACCCGCCTATCGGGACTGGTGAATGACTTCTTTCTTCGAAACGGTTATATCGACGAGATAAAACCGGGTTTTATAGCGGACGTGCTGGCACTTTTTCTACGTGAAAAGCAATTCTTTTTTTCGTTTTTCAAAAAAAGACTTCCGCCTTTTGTTCTGGGGTCTGAGTGCATGGGTAGTGGAATAATGGCGGCAGCCCTGGAGCTCAATATTCCTTTTATTGAATTGCAGCATGGTTCCATTGATCAGCATTACCCTCCCTATATCTGGGATAGGCGTTTTCTTGAAGCATCTCGTATTATGAAGCCCACACAGCTCTGGGTTTTTGGTACATTGGCCAAGGAGATCATTCTGGCTACCGGTTTTTTCAAAGAGAAGGAAATCATACCGGTCGGCTACAAAAAGATTGACGATATGCGTGCGAAGGCGGAAGATGCTCTCGATAAGAAAGAGCTTTCGAACCAGCTTTTGGTTGTGATCCAGCCGATGATGCACGAGTTTAATAAAGCCTTAATTACGCACCTGCTGTCTTTAAAGACAGCAGGTGCCAAAATACTGTTTAAGGCCCACCCGCTCCAGCCGGTGGCGGAGCTATCCGAATATGAAGCGATGATGCAGGGCCGGGGAATCAGAATTGTAGACAAATCAGAAAATATTCATCAGTTGATCAGGAGCAGCGATCTTGTGGTGGGCTATGTCACTACCTGTCTGGAAGAAGCTTTGACTTTGGGTAAGCCCTCAATAACCATAACAACCCCTGAGCTTCCAGCTGGTCTGCACAGCATGACAGGGATTGATCATCTTAAAGATGTGATCAAGATGGTGCCAATGGAGCAGATGGGACCGGAGATCGCCCGCTTTTATGATGACCCTGTGTACAGACAGGCCTGGCAGGAGCAGGTTCAGTACAAAAAGAATGACATATATAATGTCGGCTATGGTAAAAATATAGCAACTGCGATAGCTTTGCTACATCAAAAGGGATAACGATATGAAGAAGTTATTTTTTCGTGTATTTGAACGTCTTTTACTGGCTCATCAACAAAGGATATATACACAGTTCAGACAGAAATATGACATCGATAAGGATTTTCGCTTTAATGGGAAGGATATTCTTATGTACGGCGAAGGAACAATTGTCACTGGTGCCGATTCTTATGTAGGTGAATATTCGACCTGGCAGGCCGCCAAAGGATATAAGATCGTTATAGGGCAGGGATGTATGATCAGTCACAATGTAAGATGTTATACCCAGTCGGCAATTCCCGATTATGATTTCTCGATCAAGCCTATACCTGAAAAATATGGAGATGTCATTATTGGCGATTATGTATGGATAGGAGCCAACGCATTTATTAACCCTGGCATAAGAATTGGCAATAATTCAGTTATCGGAGCCAATAGCGTTGTAACAAAAGACGTAGCGGAAAATGCGATAGTTGGAGGAGTACCCGCCCGTTTGATCAGATATAAGCAGTATAAGTAGTGATCAAAAAACTTTTCTCAGATTCTCTCATCTATGCCATTGGGCCGCAATTACCCAAGTTGGTAGGGATTTTTCTTTTGCCGATCATAACACGGTATCTTACGGCAGATGATTATGCAATATGGGGGCTGGCTACAGCATATGTAGCGGCATTGAGTGGCCTGCGCGATCTCGGGTTCACACAAGTGCTTGTTAATTTCTTTTTCCGGTATACTGCTAATGAAAAAAGATGGAAGATTGTATGGCGTCAATTGATGGGAATTCTAAGTATATGGGGCATCTTTTATGGAATTATTCTCGCGATAGTTTTGTACTTGACCTTACATAATAAGGTAGGAGATAATATTTGGTCACTGTTGTTTTACATAGTGATTCCTGCGGTATTTTTCGATATCATTTCGTTATACGGACAGCGCTTTTACCAGTTTAGTTCCAAGCCTATACCAATTGCGATTAGCTCAATATGCTCTGGGATCATCTCAATTAGTGTTAATTATATCGCTGTTGTTCACTGGCATGTACAATACATGTCATTTTTCATGGCCCTTTTCGCTGCCTCACTTTTTAACGCACTGTATTTTTTCAGGCCAGTAATACTTCAGCAAAAATTACTACCTATTTTTAAGATTCGAATCAGGCGGTTGATGCCTCACTTGAAGGTAGGCTTACCTACTATCCCCCATACGTATTCTGCCTATCTGCTCAATACTTCTGACAGAGTAATCCTGGATATTTACAAGCAGCCCTTGCATCTGATTGGTCAATACAACTTTGCTTATAACTTCGGCAATTATGCCGAGCTGGTAGGTAATGCAATAGGAATGGCCGTGAGCCCCTTTTATACCAGGTCGTATTCGCTAAGAACAGAAGATGGTGAGCGACAGGTAAAGATTTTCACCTTTTTGCTCCAGGCTATCTTCCTGTTGGGTACGGTTCTAATCGCTATATGGTGCCGGGAAATCCTGAATGCTCTGTCTTCAAATGCGGAATTAGCAGCTACCTATCCTTTTGTCATCATTATTATTATGAGCTATACTTACCGGCCTATGTATTGGGTACCCGTGAGCCGCCTTGGTTTTGAAGAAAAGACTAACCATCTGTGGAAGATATCATTTATAGGGGGGCTAATTAATGTAGTACTCAATATGATCTTAATTCCGTTTTGGGGCATTTATGCTGTAGTGGTCTCCACTTTCATTGGGCTGATGTATATCGGATTTTCCGGGTTTTATCTGAAGGCATTCAAAAAACTGAATAGTCAGAAATATTATCCAATGGCCTGGCTAGGACTTATCCTCATTTCTACGGTCGGTGTTATGTGGATCCGTGATTTCAGTGTTATAGGAAAGCTATCAATAACTTTTGGTTTGGCTCTCCTTTCAGTATTCGTTTTGTGGAAAAACCGCAAATGGATATACATGTTAAAAGAAATGGAATTATGATCGCAATTATAGATTACGGCGTGGGCAATATCGGCTCGGTGATCAACATGTTCAAGCGCATCGGGGTAAAGGATGTGGTCTTTACCCGCCAGGAGCAAGAGATAGCGCAGGCCGACAAAATATTATTGCCGGGTGTTGGTGCCTTTGATAGAGGCATGGAGTGCCTGGGAAACAGCGGTCTTATACCGATCTTGCGCAAATGTGCGTTGGAGGACAAAAAGCCCTTTTTGGGCATCTGCCTGGGTATGCAATTGCTGACCAAAGGCAGCGAAGAGGGACAAAAACCGGGCCTGGGCTTTATCGACGCCGAAACCGTGAACTTTTCCTTTCCTCCGGGCAGCCCTTATAAGATACCACATATGGGATGGAACACGGTAACGGTGCATAAACCCAATCCATTGCTCGACGGAAGCGAAGAGCAACGATTCTATTTTGTGCATTCCTACTATGTGCACTGCAACCAGGCCGAAGATATTATGGGAACAACCGACTATGGCAGCGCCTTTACCTGCGCCATACAAAAAGACAATATTTTTGCCACACAGTTCCATCCCGAAAAAAGCCACAAATACGGGATGAAGCTATTACAAAATTTTTCCTCGCTTTAATAGCCTAAATTTGCATCCCATGATAAGGCCAAGAGTTATCCCTATATTGTTGCTGCAGGATGGAGGGCTTGTTAAAGGCGAGAAATTCAAAAAGCATGAATATGTAGGCGACCCTATCAACGCCGTAAAGATCTTTAACGACAGCTATGCCGACGAAATATCCCTGCTCGACATCGACTGTACGGCCAACAACAGAGAGCCTAATTACGCCCTCATTAAAGAAGTAGCATCAGAAGCATTCATGCCGATGTCGTACGGAGGTGGGCTGAATAAAATAGAACAGGTCAGGAAAATATTGCATTCCGGTGTAGAGAAAGTGATCTTCAACACCAGCGCGTTCCAGAATCGCGACCTGATTACGCAAACAGCCCGGGAATTCGGCAGTAGCAGTACCGTGGTGTCGATCGATGTGAAAGGCAGCCTGTTCGGCGGGAAAAAGGTTTTTGTAGCCAATGGTAAAAAGGCCACGGGGCAGGATCCTGTAAGCTTTGCGCGGAAGATGGAAGCCCTTGGCGCCGGAGAAGTCATTCTCACGGCAATAGACAAGGAGGGAACGATGAGCGGTTATGATACGGACCTGATACGCCAGGTGGCTGCTGCGGTAAATATTCCGGTGATCGCCAATGGCGGGGCCGGTAAGCTATCCCATTTTAAAGAGGCCTTTCAGGCCGGAGCCGCCGCCGCCGCCGCTGGCAGCATGTTTGTATTTGTAGGCAGTATAAAAGGGGTGTTGATCAATTACCCGACCGAGGAACAGCTAAATTCAATTTGAGCCCAGAACTTATGAAATACCAGGTTTGTACAAAATGCGTCATGGATACTACGGATCCCAACATTGTTTTCAATGGAGATGGAGTATGTAACTATTGCCTGGACGCGGAACAAAAATTACCGCAATATCATTTCACGCCCGAACAAGAAGCAGAAAATCTGGCCAGGCTGGCCCGTGAAATAAAAGCCGAAAGCAAAGGAAAATACGATTCTGTTGTCGGCCTTAGCGGTGGTGTCGATAGTTCTTATGTAGCGCTGCTCGCCAAAAAGATGGGATTAAATCCCTTGTGTGTCCACTTTGATAACGGCTGGAACTCGGAGATCGCTGTCAACAACATCAAAAAGATCATCAGTACCTGCGGCTTTGATCTGCAGACTTATGTGATCGACTGGCCCGAATTTAAAGACCTGCAGCGTTCCTTTTTTAAAGCCGGCGTCATCGATATAGAGATGCTGTCCGATCATGCGATCATGGCTACCATGTTCCGGCTACGGGGCAAACATAAGATAAAGTATGTCCTATCCGGCACCAACTATACCACCGAGCATGGCATGCCGCAGGCCTGGGTCTGGAATAAAAGAGATATCAAGAACATTCGTGGCATTCAGAAGCAATTCGGAACCCGTAAAATTGACCGGTTCCCCACTACCAGCACGCTGAAAATGCTGTTCATCGAGAAATTCGGGATCGGTGGCGTATACGCAGAGCCGCTGAACATGATCAACTACAACAAGAACAGTGCCATGGAGGCGCTAAAAGAAGAATTCGGCTGGCAGTATTATGGCGGGAAGCACTATGAATCTGTTTTTACCAAATTCTACCAGGCTTACATCCTGCCAACAAAGTTCAATGTTGATAAGAGAAAGGTCCATTTGTCCGCCTTGATCCGTAATGGAGAAATAAGCAGGGAGCAGGCGCTCGAAGAATTGGCAAAGCCCCTGTATGCTCCGGAAGAACTGGCCAGGGATAAGGATTATGTATTGAAGAAGCTGGATTTTGCGGAAAGCGAATTTGACAAGATGATGGAAGCAAAACCCTTTACCCATGCCTATTACGGCACAGAGAACGACTTGATGAAGAAGGTGGTAAAGCTGGGTAAGTTTATTTTAAGAAAATAGCCACATAGTCAGGCGCAGGAAAATACAGGTCATGAAGATCGTATATGTAGCAGATATAAATATCGATATCACCTCTGGCGTGCTCAATAAGATGAATACCCAGATCAATTACTGGGTGGAAATGGGTCATGAAGTGCATGTCGCCTGCCTGGCGCCGTTCCGGATAAACAAGACAGATATTAAGCTCACACCAAAGGTTGCGGGAATCTGTATCCCGGTCAGCGGAATCATCCCCAGGTTTGTAAAAGGCCAGGTATACAATATCCTGAATAAGATCGTAGGACTGCGTGAAATAAAGCAATACCTGGAAACCCTTCAGCCGGATCTTATCTACATGCGGGAGATGGTGGGCTTTCCCGGCCTGAACAAGCTATTGAGCGCCTACACTGTGGTACTGGAAAGCAACACGCTCCTTAAGGATGAGCTGAAGCTATATAGCTATAAAGCCCGCAAGTTGTATGCGCTTTATCAGGAAAAGCTTTATAGTACCATTGATGGTTTTATCGGCGTAACCAATGAGATCCGGGATCAGTTCAAGGCTTATGGCAAGCCAGTCTGCACGATATCCAATGGTATCAATACAGACAATTTTGCAGCTGTGCGCGAAAGACGGTCCGGTACCGGGCATCAAGAACGGGCAAATATTATTCTGGTGGGAAGCCCGCACCAGGACTGGCATGGAGCCGATAAGTTCTACCTTATGGCTGAACAGATGCCAGAAGCCGATTTTCACCTGGTCGGGATTGAAGCGCCGGGGGTGGAAAGGGCCAACTTTTTTGTACACGGGTACCTGGATAAAGACGCGCTGATGGCGCTTTATCATAAGGCCGATATCGGTGTAGGCACCCTGGCCCTGCACCGGAAAAATATGGAAGAGGCCTGCCCGCTGAAGGTTAGAGAATATGCGGCTTTGGGTTTGCCCATGATCATTGCCTACTATGATGCCGACTTTCAGGGACAAGACTTTGTGCTGCAATTGGAGAATAAAGAAGACTGTATTTTGCCCCGTATAGAAGACATCCGTACGTTTGTACAAAAGTGGAAACATCAAAAGATAAGTCCAGACGTAATTGCCCCGCTTGTTTCCGTAACAATTAAAGAAAGAGACAGGCTATCTTTTATGACGCAAGTATCCAATAAATAACTTCTTTTGACGATATATTATTTTCTCTCCCTTGCTTTCTTTCTCCTGTCGCTGCTGGAGATCTATATCCTGGGCGGGGACAGATCCTTGCGCCTGTACAAAACGGCTTCCCTGTGGCCAATAGGAGTAGTATTAGTCTGTATTGCAGGGCTCAGGTATATGGTGGGCGCCGACTATACCTCCTACTTGGAGATATTCAAATGGATAGCCCAGTTCGACAACCTGCCGGATGCCATAAGCGGGATGGGCGTAATAGAGCCTGCATTTGTAACAGTTAACTTCCTGCTGAAAAGTTTGCCATATAATGCCTTTCTCTTTTTGTTTGCCATACCCTCCATATTTTTTAAGCTTCGCTGGATAGCGAAGTATAGCCCTTATATATTCCTGGCGCTCTTCTTGTATCTACCTACCTTTCTCGAGGGCGATATGGGCATTATACGACAGTACTTTGCACTGGGGCTGATATGCTGGTCTGTAGACTTTATTGATAAAAGGCGGTTGCTCCCTTTCCTAGTGTTGGTCATCCTCGCCTTTAATTTTCACCGGTCGGCCATTATCTTCCTGCCTGCTTACTTCCTGGTAAAGATCAGGATCAATTATTGGCATGCCTTAATATTGGTAACGCTGATGCAGGTCACTTCTTTTATTAATATGGATTTCCTGAAGCCTATCGCCCAACTCAACTCATTCATGTATGGGAAATTCCAGGATTATTCAACCTATAAAGACCTGGGCTTCGGTATAAAGGATATCGCCCGTATATTGATCCTGCTCCTGGTGGCGCTTAACCAGAAAGTCATCAAACAAGATAAGACCACGCGACTCTTTGCAGATTTATTCATGTGGGGCTGTCTTATTTATGCTTTGCTGAAGTTCAATGCGGCATTTGCGCAACGGCTCACGCTTTACTACCTGAGGGCCGAGATCATACTATTGCCCTGTCTGCTCTACCAGTTAGGGAACAGCGCTTCAAGCTTACTTAAAATCAACTCGTACAGGATAATTATTGTCCTTTACGCTATAATTGTCTTGTGTTATAAGATATACATCCTTATTCCCTGGAACGATAATTACCAATTCATCTTCTTGCACGACTAACGCATGGCCATGAGAGTATTACATATCATAAACAATTTGGGCAGCGGCGGTGCGGAGAAACTGCTGGTTAACGGGTTGCCACGGTACAAAGCACTGGGATTTGAAATGGAGATACTCCAGCTGAATGGTACAGCTTCTGTTCCTGATTATATAGCATCACTGGAAGAAATGCATATTCCTGTCTATGATCTGGGCTTGTCTAATGTATACCATCCGGCCGGGATAAAAAAGATCAGGCATTTCGTTCGCAATGCTGACCGGAATTACGATATCATTCATGTGCACCTGTTCCCGGCTATGTATTGGGCTGCGCTTGCATTGCGTAATGCCGGGATTCCCTTGGTATTTACCGAGCATAATACCCGTAACAGAAGGTGGGGTAAATTTTATTTCAGGCGCCCGGACCGTTACATATATGGGAGATACAAAAAAATAATCGCGATTACCGATGAAGTAAAGATCGGGCTGGAGCATTGGATCGGCGGCAATCGCGAAAAGATCATCGTTATTAAGAACGGAATCGACATCGATAAGTTTAACCACATTCAGGCTATAGAACGAACGACATTGCTGCGCTCCCTGAACATTGATAGTGAGCATACCCGGCTTTTGCTCATGACAGCCCGCTTCGATACCCAAAAGAATCACAAACGGCTCCTTGAAGCCATGACATCTATGCCAGAGCATATACATTTGTTACTGGCAGGCAGAGGCCCTTTGGAAGAAGAGGCCCGTTCCTTTTGCGATCAGTTGGGCATAAAGGGAAGAGTTCATTTCCTGGGATTTCGGAATGATGTAGCGTCATTGATGAAATCTGTTGATATCAGTATACTATCTTCCCATTATGAGGGCTTGTCCGGCGTAGCTTTGGAATCGCTTGCGTCCGGACGGCCGTTCCTGGGATCCGATGTTTCCGGTATCAATAATATTGTTCCCGATCATCGTTTCCTGTTCGCCCCCGAAAATAACGGTGTATTGGAAGAGAAGATATCCGGCATACTGGAGGATACCAACCTGCGCGAGGGAATGATCAGGGATGCCGCCCTGTTCTTAAAAGCGTATGATATCCATATTATGATCCAAAACCATGTTCATCTATATCATAACCTGAAGTAATGATGCACGTAGCCGAAAATGTGTTCCAAAATAGCTTCCGCAGAGGGATTTGGGTATTGCTATTATCCTTGTTCTGCATCCCCGGAGATATCGCTGCCCAGATCGGAAGTTCCTCCTTCCAATGGAAGGCCGGAAGCCAGCCATCACCGGGAATCTCTTTTACGGCGTTCCAATCCACGGTCGACGGCGATCAGATCGTTATAGGAACAAAGGGGTTGTTACAGGGGTTTTGCACGGTAAAATTTATGTTGCCCACTCCACTGAACAATGCTTCCATACACCTGTCTTCGCTCTACCTTACCAATGCTCCTGCTGCTTTCAATATTACCGTCGAGGCAGATGGTCAGAGGGAGGTGCTTGCCTTGCCGGCGGCATGGCGAAAGGGGTATGTGTTTATGAACCAGGGCCTCGACGTAGCGGTCCCGGCGACATTCAGAGGTGTGCGTTCTTTCTCCGTCACCATTAATGCCCGTGAAGAAACCGGGCAAGAGTATGCTGCACAGCTAAACGGCTTGAGCATATCCGGTACTCTGAGCAGTAATGTTGCCGCCCGAGGCGCCACAGTATCTGCTTCCGGATTCGCACTGCGCAAAGTAAACCCCTGGATGGCTCAGACAGCCGACAAAGCCCTGTCGGCAACAAATAACACGCCATTGGTAAAACTTACAGCCGATGGCCTGATCAATGACTGGATAACCACGTCCTTCCTGATCCAGGCTACCGGTGAGGAAAACGTCGATCTCTCCTGGTCGGTGCCTGCACCGCTTAATGGGAAAGTGCAGGTAAGGGTGGCCGGACAAGTCTATAATCAGGCCAAGCAGGTCGTATGGGACCCTTTGTTCGATGAGCGGCAGATCAGTAATTACTGGCAACAGGTAATTAACGGATATTATATCAGCGCATTTCCTCATCTTGTAGTAACAGATAAATATCCTTCCCTGATCTGGATAACGGTCAATACTACCGGTGTGTCGCCGGGAAGCTATACATTGAATATTACAGCAAAGGGCCGTAGCAAGACGCAACAGCTGCCCGTTGTGATTCAGGTAGGGAAAGGAAAGCTTCCCGACGCATCCCTCGATATCTTCGGCTGGCAGCACAATAGTGGCGTCGAAGATATAAAGGACATGCTCGCGCATGGGATCAATGTATTCTGGGCCGACAACAATTTGGCCTGGAACAACGGCGCGCACTTCCTGCTTTATACCCTTCCCACTTTTGACCGCCCTTCGCTCGACGAAAAGAAAAAGACGGAGATCAGGAATGCCGTTTCCCGTGCACGCGACGAAGTAAAGAGATTGAAAGTGCCGGCTAACCGCTGGGCCTTTTATATCGCCGACGAGACAACCGATAAAACAGCCGATAAGGATGTTGCGGTCGCCGACTATATCCATGGCCTGGACAAAAGTCTGCCGGTTTATTATAACCCGGCCTTCATCTTGTCTGGTGGCCGGCAGGAAACCAGCTATGCGGGGACGTTCAGCAAGATCAGATCCTCTGCCAGCGTGGTGCAACCTTATATCGATTTTATGGCCGATAAGCAGGCAACCGGTATTTACGAAAGCAGTAACATTCAAAAGTGGTTCTATGTAATCCCATTGCTGCACGATCCGGGTGTGGGAATAGGGATCATTCGCAAAGGCAGCGTCTATGCCTTTATGAACGGGGCCACAGGCTGGGGGCTTTATGCTTTGAACGCCTGGGCCAATTATCCCTGGGATCATTCCATCAGCAATAACTATTCGCTCATCTATCCGGACCGGGTAAGCTCCCGGGGGTATGAAGCCTTGCGCCAGGGGCTTATGGAATACAAAAGGTTGACGGCGCTTTCCGCAAAAGGTTACCCTGCAGCGCAGATCAGCCGCTTTGCCGGCGATCTTTATAATGCATCCTCTGCGGAAGCAATGGATGGCATAAGACAGAAGATGGATGCTGCGATCAATGATTCAAAAAATTAAAGCCCTGCCGGCTACTGCATGAAACAAGTTAAATTATTCCGCATCACCACTATACCGTTGAGCCTTAATGTGCTGCTCAGGGGGCAGCTCGCCTTTCTCAACAGGCACTTCCGCGTTACCGGGATATCGTCGCCCGGCGCAGAGCTGGAAGAAGTGCGGGAAAGAGAAGGAATAGAAGTGCGAGCAATAAAAATGGAACGGGAAATCGCATTGGCACAGGACTGGCGCTCGCTCCTGGCGCTCATCAGGCTATTCCGTAAAGAGCGGCCGGAGATCGTACATGCCAATACGCCCAAAGCCAGCCTGCTGGCTATGATCGCCGCACGTTGGACCCGTGTGCCGCTGCGCATCTATACCGTAACCGGCTTGCGGTTTGAAGGATTTCCCCCTTCCTTAAAACGGAAAATACTGGTCAATATGGAGCGGCTTACCTGCGCGATGGCCACACACGTTATCCCGGAAGGCAACGGTGTAAAGGACGCTTTGTACAAGAACAGGGTTACCCGTAAAGAACTGAATGTCGTCGCCAACGGGAATATCAACGGCGTGGATACGCGTTATTTCTCGCCATCAGCTATCGCTCCTTCTGACTTGATGCAAGTAAGATTACAATACAGCATTGAAGCTGGTGACTTTGTGTTCTGCTTTGTCGGGCGCCTGGTGAGGGACAAAGGCATTGTGGAATTATACCAGGCCTTTGCGCAACTGGCAGCAGAGCACACCGGCTTAAAACTATTGCTGGTAGGCCCTTTCGAGCATACGGGTAATGCTTTACCCGATGATATCGTAGAAAAAATAAAAAGCCACAAACAGATCATCACAACCGGCTTCCAATCCGATATAAGGCCGTTCCTCGGTATTTCCCATACTTTTGTATTTCCGAGCTACCGGGAGGGTTTTCCCAATGTCGTCATGCAGGCCGGGGCCATGGAACTGCCCTGCATCGTGACCGATATTAACGGCAGCAACGAGATCGTACAACCGGGTGTAAATGGTCTCATCATCGGGACAGGTTCTGTGCCGGCTTTATACGATGCCATGTCTGCTTTATTTTCAGACCGGCACAAATTAGAGTTGCTGAAAAGCAAAAGCAGGACCATGATCGAGGACAGATACGAGCAGGAATATGTTTGGGCGCAATTGTTGAACAGGTACAGGGAATACCTGGCCGAAAAGAAAATTCCCTTTACAGCAGATGTATAAAAGCGGGATAAAAAGACTGGTCGACCTTTTGGTGTCACTTGTGGGCTTCATCGTATTGAGCCCCGTTTTTGTTGTGGTTACGATATTGCTGTTTATCGCCAACCAGGGAAAGCCGTTCTTCTTTCAGAAACGACCCGGTAAAGGAGGGCATATCTTCAGCATCATCAAATTCAAAACGATGAACGACAAAAAAGATGCCTCGGGCAACTTGCTGCCCGACGCCCAAAGACTGACCAAGGTCGGATCATTCGTACGCAAGACATCGTTGGACGAGATACCGCAATTGCTCAATGTGATCGTGGGCGATATGAGCCTTATCGGTCCGCGACCCCTTTTGGTGGAATACTTACCTTTGTACAACGCGACACAAAAACGCAGGCACGAAGTACGGCCCGGCATAACAGGCTGGGCACAGGTAAACGGGCGTAATGCGATATCCTGGGAACAAAAGTTTGCATTGGATGTATGGTATGTGGACCATATGAGTGCCGGCCTCGATATAAAGATTATCGGCAAAACAATAGGTAAAGTATTACAATCGGAGGGTATCAATTCTGCCACGGCAGCCACCATGGAAAAATTTAAAGGAACGGATAGCTTATCATGAAAGATGCATATTGCTTCATCGGCGCAGGCGGCCATGCAAAGGTTATCGTGGAGACGGTCGAAGACATGGGGGGAAAGATAGGCTTCCTGATGGATGCCCATCCTTCGGGGCCATCGTTAATGGGGCATGAAGTCAGGATGCAGCGCGATGACATTATCCGGGAATATGCGGAAAGCCAATGGATCATAGCCATCGGCAATAACGCGATCCGCAGGAAGATCGCTGAACAATTCGAGTTGCGCTATGCTATAGCAAAGCATCCTTCCGCTCATGTTTCTTCAAGAGCTGTAATAGGCGAAGGAACGGTTATCATGGCGGGTTGTTCCGTCAACGCAGAAGCAGTGATCGGCAGGCATGTCATTCTCAATACCAATTGTTCTGTCGATCATGAATGTAACATCGGCAGCTATGTACACATCTCTCCCAATGCGGCATTGGGCGGAAATGTGACCGTGGGCGAAGGTACCCATATCGGTATCGGAGCCTGCGTTATACAAGGTATCACCATCGGCAAAGAGTGCACCATAGGCGCAGGCGCCGTCATTATTAAAAATGTGCCGGATGGCGCCACTGTTGTCGGCAATCCGGGGAAAATAATAAAAATTAAAAACAGGTAACCGTGAATTCAAAGGTATGGCTTTCCTCCCCGCATATGGGAGGCGCAGAACGTACATATGTACAGGAAGCATTTGACACAAACTGGGTGGCGCCGCTGGGGCCCAACGTTACAGGATTTGAAAATGACCTGCAGGACTATCTCGGCCAGGGATATGTAGCGGCGGTAAGCAGTGGCACGGCGGCATTGCATCTGGCTCTCATATTGCTGGGAATTAAAGCCGGCGATGAGGTTATCTGCCAGAGCATGACCTTTTCCGCATCGGCCAACCCTATCGTATACCAGGGCGCGACCCCTGTGTTTGTAGATAGCGAGTCCGAAACCTGGAACATGGACCCGGCAGCACTCGAAGAAGCCATACAGCAGCGCAAGGCGTCGGGAAAAAAGCCCGCAGCCATTATCGTTGTGCACCTCTATGGTATGCCGGCGAAAATGGATGAGATCATGGCTATAGCCCGGCAACACGATATACCCGTAATCGAAGATGCCGCCGAAGCGCTGGGTTCTTCTTATAAGGGGCAGAACTGCGGTACCTTCGGCGCGTTTTCGATTCTTTCCTTCAATGGCAATAAGATCATCACTACTTCCGGCGGCGGCGCGCTCGTGGCTCGTTCTGAAGCAGATAAAAGTCAGGCCGTATTCCTGGCAACGCAGGCAAGAGATGCGGCGCCGCATTACCAGCACTCGCACATCGGTTACAATTACAGGATGAGCAATATTGTTGCCGGCATCGGCCGCGGACAAATGGAAGTACTCCCCTTAAGGGTGTCGCAGCGACGTGCGGTCTTTGAACGCTACAGAACAGCATTGAAAGCGATACCAGGAATAAGCTTGCTGGCTGAGCCGGAAGGCTATATAAGCAACCGTTGGTTAAGCACAATACTTGTCGATCCCTCACGGACAGGCGGTGTTACGCGGGAAACCCTGCGGCTGGCTTTGGAGCAGGACAATATCGAATCCCGTCCGCTATGGAAACCGATGCACCTGCAACCTGTTTTTGCCCACGCGCCGTATTATGGTAGCCCGGTATCGGAAAAATTATTTGACAATGGACTCTGCCTGCCTTCCGGTTCTAATATGACTGAACCGGATATAGAACGGGTGATCGCAATAGTCCTGAAGCAACTTCCTTAAAAGAAGCGTAAATTTATCTTTGGTTCCGGCAACCTTTTGTCCGGAACTTTTTTATTGTATTGAATGAATTCTTTCAATCCAGCTTATGCGTTATTATATCATTGCCGGAGAAGCCAGCGGCGATTTGCACGGCGGCAACCTGATCAAGGCCCTGCACCGGCAAGATGGCCATGCCGATGTCCGTTGCTGGGGTGGAGATCAGATGGAAGCTGCAGGCGCCGCGCTTGTGAAACACTATCGCGATCTCGCCTTTATGGGCTTCGTAGAAGTGATCCGGCACCTGGGTACGATAATGAACAACATTAAATTCTGTAAGCAGGATATACTGGCATATAAGCCCGATGTGCTGGTGCTGATCGATTACCCCGGCTTTAACCTGCGTATCGCCGACTGGGCAAAGAAAGCCGGCATCCGGGTCTGCTATTACATCTCCCCGCAATTATGGGCCTGGAAAGAAAACCGTATCGGGCAAATAAAGCGTTCGGTAGATAAGATGCTGGTGATCCTGCCTTTTGAAAAAGCGTTCTACGATAAGCATCATTATCCTGTAACCTATGTTGGGCACCCGCTTACAGAAGTAGTCGACGCCGCACTGAAGAAAACCGCTACCCCCCTTAGCGACAAAAAGATCGTTGCCTTACTGCCGGGTAGCCGTAGCCAGGAGATCCGTAAAAAACTGCCCGTGATGCTATCGATGGTAAAGCGCTTTCCCGGATATCAATTTGTGATCGCACAGGCCCCGGGGCAGGAAGACACGATCTACAGGGAGCTTTGTGCCGGTATGGATGTGCTATTGCTGCGCAACCAAACCTATGATCTGCTGCAACAAGCCTCTGCCGCGCTGGTTACCAGTGGTACGGCAACACTGGAAACGGCCCTGTTTGGTGTGCCGGAGGTGGTGTGCTACAAGGGGAATCCTGTTTCTTACTGGCTCGCAAAACGGCTGATCAAAGTAAAATACATTTCATTGGTCAACCTGATCCTGGATAAGCCTGCCGTAAAAGAATTAATACAGGACGACCTTAATGAGGAACAGCTGTACCAGGAGCTGAATGAGCTACTGCATCATACCGAGCGGCGGGAAGCGTTACAAAGCGACTATACGAAGCTGTGGGAATTGTTGGGCAGTGATAAGGCATCGGAAAAAGCGGCATCGGAGATACTGGCGATGATGGCATAGCCGCTCACATCAGCATTGGCATAACCATGAAGGCCTCTTTCAAAAAGAGGCCTTCATCGTCAAACATTAAAGATTACGTACCTTCTCCCATATTTCCGGTATACGCTTGATCCAGCTAAGATCACGCATCTTGCCCCTGGCTTCTTCTGCGGGTGAGCCAAAATAAGTCTTACCGCCTTCCAGTGAAGAAGGCACGCCGCTTTGAGCATACACGACCGCGCCTTTGCCTATAGTAAGGTCTTTGCTTACGCCTACTTGTCCCCACAGGATCACTTCATCCTCTATTATGGCTTTGCCGCCAATGCCCACCTGGGCAGCAAAAAGGCAGTTCCTGCCAATCACTGCGCCATGGCCTATGTGCACGTGGTTGTCGATCTTGGTGCCCTGGCCTATAATCGTATCACCGCTTACACCCTTATCTATCGTCGTCGCTGCACCTATCTCTACATCGTTATGAATAATCACGCGGCCACAACTCTCGAGCTTATCGTACTGCGAAGCCCTGTCCTTCCTCCGCTTGTAGTAATAAGCATCGGCGCCCAATATAGCGCCTGCATGAATAATGACGTTGTCGCCAATCACGGTATGATCATAGATCGTTACATTGGGGTGGATAAGACAGTCTTTGCCAATTACCACATGATTGCCGATGAATACGCCGGGCTGCAGTACCGTACCTTCACCGATAACGGCGCTGTCGCTAATGAGCTTGGTCGCCGGCTCAAAAGGACGGAAATGCTTTACCAGCTTCACATAGGCTGTAAAAGGGTCGGCGCATACAAACAATACCTTTCCTTCGGGCGCCGTCACCTCTTTATCAATGATAATGAAGGTAGCGGCCGAACGCAGGCACTTATCATAGTATTTCTCAAAGTCGACGAAGGAAATATCTCCGGGCTCAACTTTATGGATCTCGTTAATTCCTGTGGCTTCTGCTGCCGCATCGCCTACAAGCCTGGCATCGATGAAGTCGGCAATCCATGCCGCCGTTAAAGGACGTTCGAAACGCATATCGGTATTGTATTTAGTGCAGCAAAGATACTATGCCGCCAGCAGAATCCATGCGCCGGTAAACATCACGATTGATAGCATCATGTATCCTGCTTGTCTTAAAAATTAAGTGTAAAGCGGCCTCAAACCGATCATAGCACGATCAATGTTATCCACATTTTTTCGTCTTTTGTGAATATTTTTTTTCAAAAAATTTTTCAAAGAAAAAAATACTTATTAATATTGTGTAAACATTAGTACTTACTAACCCCTCCTCATAAAAGTCCCGGCTGTAAAAAAGCCGGGCTTTTGTTTTTTAAATAGCTGAAATCCTTTCCTGGAGCAGCTTTTACTATGCCTAATTTACTTATGTATTATGGCCTTCGACTACTATCTTTTTTATAAACCTTTCCAGGTGCTATCTCAATTTTCACCCGAAGGAGACAAAAAAACGCTTCGTGATTTCCTGACCGGCATCAAAAAAGATGTTTATCCCGTAGGCCGTCTGGATTATGATAGCGAAGGTCTGTTGCTGCTTACCAATGATAAGCAGCTGAACCATCAATTGCTGAACCCGCTCTTTGTGCATGAGCGGGAATACTGGGTGCAGGTAGAAGGTGTGCCTGATGAGGCAAAGCTGCATGCCTTACGCAAGGGTACCGATATCACCGTTGATGGTAAAGCTTACCATACCAGGCCGGCAGCAGTGCATTGGTTGCAGCCGGAGCCTGTAGTGCCCGAACGTTATCCGCCTATACGCTTCCGGCAGCATATTCCTACTTCCTGGTTGTCGTTACGGCTCACAGAAGGGAAGAACAGGCAGGTGCGCAAAATGACAGCATCTGTAGGCTTGCCTACGCTGCGGCTTATACGGTATAGCATAGGTAGCGTTACATTGGATCAGATGCGGCCGGGCGAATACATTAAGACGGGCACCTCTATCAGGCAACGGTTGCTGGAACGCTGAACGCATAATACCTTTGTTCCCTAATCTTAAAAAGTACCGGTTAACCATGACAATTTTTGATACCGCGAAGCAACATTACAGCTATGCAGAATTTGTACAGCTGCTGGAAACGCTAATGGCAGAGGGAAAAACAACAGGCCCTAACCAGAGTGATGATTATCTTTTTTATGCGCGCCTTAACCTGCAACGGATGCGTCGATGGGACAAGACCTTCGAGCTGAGAGAAGATGTGCTATCGGCGATGAGTAACGTCGTTACGCAGGATTGGTGGGTGATCACGGAGGGCTGGTGCGGCGACAGCGCACAAAATCTGCCGGCCATCGCCAGGATGGCCGAAGCGGCAAAAGGCAAAATAACGCTGCGCATTGTGCTGCGCGATGAGAATCCGCAGATCATGGATCAGTACCTCACCAACGGTACTTCCCGCAGCATTCCCATCCTGGTCGCTTTTGACGGGAACGGTAACCAATTGTTTCGTTGGGGACCCAGGCCGGTAACGGCGCAGGCCCTGCTTACTGCCTGGAAAAGTAACCCGGCGCCGGTTTCCTTCGAAGAATTTGAAAAGGAGATGCATACCTGGTATGCGCTCAACAAGGGCAAAGCGGTACAGGATGAACTGATGCAGCTATTGCAAAATTGACGGCGGCCGGGTCGCTTCTTTATTTTTCATTGCGTACTTTTGCTCCGTTCAAAAAATATTGAAGCCTATGTTTAATCTGATACTTTTTGGCCCTCCGGGCGCAGGGAAAGGAACACAATCGGCTAAGCTGATCGACAAATATCAGCTCGTACATATTTCTACCGGCGATCTCTTCAGGGCACATATCCAGCAGGAGACCGAGCTGGGCAAAAAAGTGAAGGCGCTGCTCGCTTCCGGCGAGCTGGTGTCTGATGCGATTACCATCGCCATGCTGGAAGAAGAGATCGGGAATCATCCGGCCGCCAGAGGTTTTATTTTCGACGGCTTTCCCCGTACGGTAGCCCAGGCCGAAGCGCTGGATAAATTTCTTGAGGGCCGGGGCGACAAAATAGGGACCGTTATCGCGCTGGATGTCGATGAAGATGAGCTGCGGAAACGTATTGCCGAACGGCACAAGGTAAGCAACCGGCCCGATGATGCTGCCGAGAAGCTGGTGAAGCGGATCGACGAGTACTTCGGAAAGACGATACACGTGCTGCCTTTTTACGAGGGTCAGGGTAAGCTCAGACATGTCAATGGTATCGGGGAAATCGATGCTATTTTCAGCGAACTGTGTCAGGTCATTGATGAACACCTGAAATAAAAATCAACCTTTTTTTGATAAGGGAAAGCGATGCGGGGGCAACTCTGCATCGCTTTTCGGTGTAATATCGGTGATCTCTATGTCGTCATCGGGGCAGTCAGGAAAAAATATATGATCTTTGCACCTTATTTGCAGCGAATGCGCTGTGGGGAACAAACCAATGGATAAAGCGAATTTTGTAGATTATATACGTATTTTTTGCCGCAGCGGTAAAGGCGGAGCCGGAAGCATGCACTTCGCGCATACCAAGTTCAATGCCAATGCCGGGCCCGATGGCGGCGACGGCGGCCGTGGCGGCCATATTATTCTCAGGGGCAATACCCAGTTGTGGACCTTGCTGCATCTGCGGTACTACAAGCATGTGCATGCCGAGGATGGCGAGCGGGGCAGCGGCGACAATTGCACCGGCCGCAGCGGTAAGGATATTATTATCGAAGTGCCTTTGGGTACCATTGCCAAGGATGCCGAGACCGGAGAAGTGGAAGCTGAGATACTCGAGGACGGCCAGGAATTGATCTGGTTGCCT
This sequence comes from Taibaiella koreensis, assembly GCF_003545715.1. GTDB lineage: Bacteria > Bacteroidota > Bacteroidia > Chitinophagales > Chitinophagaceae > Taibaiella > Taibaiella koreensis. The sequence continues at coordinate 362,181 of NZ_QVNU01000002.1, read as the reverse complement.
GGCGGCATCGGCGGCAGAGGCAATACCTATTTCAAATCGCCTACCAACCAGGCCCCCGAATATGCACAGCCCGGAGAGCCTGGTATAGAGGGCTACAAGTATCTCGAATTGAAAGTACTGGCCGATGTAGGCCTGGTAGGCTTTCCCAATGCCGGCAAATCTACATTGCTCTCTTCCATATCGGCGGCAAAGCCCAAAATCGCCAATTATGCCTTTACCACCCTTACGCCTCAGCTGGGCATGGTCGCTTATCGCGGCGAGCAGTCCTTTTGCATGGCCGACCTTCCGGGGATCATCGAGGGTGCTGCAGAAGGAAAAGGGCTGGGACATCGTTTCCTGCGCCATATTGAACGTAACTCGGTGCTGCTGTTCCTTATCCCGGCCGATAGCGAAGATCATGCAAAGGAATTCAAAATACTGCATCATGAACTTGAGCAGTACAATCCTGAGCTGCTCCACAAAAAGATCATCATCGCGGTAAGTAAAAGCGATATGCTGGACGATGAACTGAAGGCTGAGATCGTGAAAGAATTGCCGGAGGGCATACCGCATCTCTTTATTTCGTCGGTTACTAACCAGGGGCTGCAGCAGCTGAAAGACGAGCTATGGACGGCGCTCAATGAAAAGAATGAGCTGACCGGCCGATAAAATTTCCCGATTTTGAAAGGAGCCCAGGATCGGAACCGCTATTTTTGGCTCTCAGACCAAATGGACCATGAAAAGCTGCTGCAAAGAAGCAAGTGACCGGGGGGAGGATACGCTTGATGCCCCGCAGAACACCGATGAAAAGGCCGGCTGGCTAACCCGGCTCAAGCATAAATGGCAGGTGAGGAACATACTCCAGGTCGTACTGATCCTGTGTACCTTTGCCTTGGGCGGATCGGCCTGCGGCTATATCGGGCGGCGGCTGATGCATGTGATCGGCCCCGATCATAAAGCGCTGTGGGTGATCATTTATGTACTGATGGTTACTATCCTGTGGCCGGCATGTGTCCTTATCATCAGTATACCTTTGGGCCAATTCCGTTTTTTTACCCGTTACCTGAAAAAACTGGGCAACCGTATCCTAGGCCGTAAGCCGGCTCCTAATAAAGAATAGCTTTTAACACATCCAACGAACGCAAGGGCCTGAAGTGCGGTACATGCAACTGTAAAAAGAACAGGAAATGGTCCAGCAGCAGCCTTCGTTCGTTGAGATTCATCCTGATCGCCGTGATCTCTTCCAGTGTGGCCGCGTAGTTGAGCCTACTCATCAGCCCAGCCTCCGTGCCTGAAATAAAAGGCGGGAAATGCGATACCTCCTTTGAAAAACGGCCTTCATGCACATCCACAAAAGAATATTCTTCGCTGTATTCTCCCGAAAGATAATAACCCGATAGCCTGGCCGATTGGATCACGAAATAGAGCGGATAATTGGCAATATCCGTCCTGGGTGCGTCGTCCAGTTGCAAAAGAAAATTTTTGAGAAAAGCGAATAGCTCTGGCTGCGGATCAAGCGTCGCCAGCAGCTGTCCGGTCACTTCAACAGCAAATAGCGCCACGCCGTTCTTCACCACATCCTCAAGAAGCTGCTGATAGATCACAGCGGGTTCATACTCTCTTATTGTTTGCAGGTTTTTTTGCGGTTGCTCATAGACCACCATATCAAGTATGGAAGAGGGGAACAAGACATTGGCCTTTCTTCCCTTTGAGCGGCCGCTGCGCACGCCTTTTACCATATAGGATTGCATGCCCAGGAGCTCGGTGAATACCGTGCAGATGAGGCTGGTCTCGCCGTATTTGACCGTTCGGAGAACAATGCCCCGGGTTTTGTGCACCATATGTGTAGGACGTACTTAAAGACAGGCGGTAAAATTAGGAACAAAATGCAAGCGCCTGCCACAATATCCCGGTTGACTTTCCAACCTTTTATTCTCTGGCTGCATCCTAATGAGTAAAGGAATTTTTATGAAAACGACCATCATCACTTTTTTTTGCCTTATCTGCTTTCTGCCGGCTGTCCGTGCACAGGTAAGCACCGAAGCTACGCTCGAATCCGTTACGGTATATACCCAAGGCGTAGAAATGAATCACAAAGCCAAAATAACACTGCCGGCGGGGAGTAGTGAGGTGGTTATCCGCAATGTGGCCAATGTGCTGGATGAAAATAGTCTGCGTATTGGGGCCGGTGCCGATGTAACAGTACTTTCCGTGAGCTTCAATAAAGATTACATGAAGCCGAAAGAAAAGAGCAAAGCTTATCTGCAGCTTGAGGATAGTGTGAAGCGATTAAATAAACTGCTGACGAACATCAGCAGCGACCAACAATCGAAAGAAGGCCTGCTGGCAGTGCTGGAACGCAATGGCACTATAGCTGGCACCAATACAACGGTGACGGTGGCAGAGCTGGAAAAGATGCTGGATTTTTACGGTCGGAAACAATTGGAAGTAAAACAACAGCTAAGTGTCCTCACCGAACAAAAAGATCTCTATGAAGAGCGTCTTGACTTGTTGCAGCAACAGATGCGGGAACTCACAGCCGATCAGCAGGCCAACCGCGGGCAATTGGTGGCGCAAGTAGTGGCTAAAGTCGCTGCCAGCTGTGAACTTAATATCAGTTATGTGAGCCCTAATGCCGGTTGGAGTGCTTTCTACGATTTAAGAGCTGAAAATACCAGTAGCCCGCTGAAATTGGGCTATAAAGCCAACATCACCCAAAGTACTGGTATTGACTGGAAAAGAATAAAGTTGAGGCTTGCCACTGGCAACCCTTCCCGTAATAGTACAGCCCCGGTATTGTCAACCTGGTTCCTTCGGTATAACAATCTTTCGGCACAGCTGAGGAGCGCAATGCCCGGTGTCATGGTCTCCTCAGGCGGTGGACAGCCGGGAGCAACATCAGATATACAGGTACGAGGCCAGGGTAACCTGGCCGCGGAGCAGGATTTGGGTGAGGTAGCGATATACGGTCAGAAAATAGACAAAAGATCCTATACAGGATCAATATCAATGTCCGCTGCTGATATTGCCAAACGGCCAGTCGTTAATGTAGCGCAAGCGATCAACAACATGAGTAGCTATACGACGCCTGTAGACAATGAACTGAATGCTACCTTCGATGTCGATATCCCCTACGATATCGCTTCCAATGCCAAACCCCACAGCGTATCGCTGCAGGAATATAAGCTGCCGGCAACCTATCGCTATTACGCCGCGCCGAAAAGTAGTGTAGAGGCATTCCTTACCGCGGAGATTACCGGTTATGAGCAACTGAACCTGCTACCGGGTATGGCTAATATCCTTTTTGAGAACATGTACATAGGCAAATCCATGCTCAATCCTGCCGTTACTTCGGACACCATGAGCCTTGGCCTCGGTACCGATAGCCGCATCGTCATCAAAAGGGAAAAAGTAGTGGAGCAAAGCGGGGTAAAGACGCTCGGGAGCAATCGTAGACAATCGTATACCTACGAGATCAAAATCCGTAATGCTAAAAAAGAAACTGTAAACCTGCTGTTGAAAGATCAGTATCCTATTGCCACGGATAAAGATATGGAGGTGGAGCTGAAAGAAGCATCGGGAGCAGATGCGGATAAGGAAACCGGTATCTTAAGCTGGAACCTAAAGCTCGCACCCGGTGAAGCCAAAACGGTCCGGGTCAGTTACTCGGTAAAGTATCCCCGGTCCTACACTATTGCTAATCTCTAAATAAGGTAGCATTGCAAATGTTGTATTGTAAGTGGAGTTGAAGAGACGCGATGTACCGCGTCTCTTCAATCGCTATATCGTTTCCGGCTTCAATGCCGTTACCCATTGCTCCACAGTAAGTGCCTCTTCTACGCCGAAAGTGCCGATGCGGGTACGACGAAGCGCCTGCAGGTAACCGCCGCAGCCCAGGGCGGCGCCGAAATCGTTGGCCAGCGAACGGATATAGGTACCGGTACTGCATTCCACGCGGAAATGCACCTCCGGTAAGGCAATACGGGTCAGCTCAAATGTAGTGATACGCACCGGGCGGGGATCCAGCTTCACCTCTTTCCCTTCCCGGGCCAGCTCATACACACGCTTGCCCTCTTTTTTAATGGCCGAGTGCGCAGGTGGTATCTGCATAATATCGCCGGTAAAAGCGGTAGTAGCAGCCCTTATCATTTCTTCTGTAAGGTGCTCCAGTGACCGGTGCTGTTCCGGTTCCGATTCCAGATCATAGGTAGGGGTTACTGAACCCAGGTGAATGATGCCGGTATATTCTTTTTCCTGTTTCTGGTACTCGGTGATGCGCTTGGTCATTTTGCCGGTGCAGCAGATCAGCAGGCCGGTCGCCAGCGGGTCCAGCGTGCCGCAATGGCCTATTTTCGCCTTCATCAGCCGGCGCAATTTGTTGAGGGCGTCGAAGGAAGTCCAGCGCAAAGGTTTATCGATCAGCAACAGGGCGCCCTCTTTCAGTTCTTCCTGGGTAGGTATGGCATTCATATGGTAATAATGTATCAGTGTTTTGCGGGCTGAAGCGTTTAACTCTTATAGTGTTCAAAACCCTATAAGGGTTAAGCGTTAGTTAGCAACGGGATAGCCTTTGTCGATCCAGTCCTCCTGCAGGTCATGCGTCAGGCGCAGCACTTTGTAATTGGTGAAATGCATGGCCCTGAGCATATCGTAGGCAGGATGCAGGTTGGGGCATACCGAAAGCGGGCAACAGCCGCAATACAGGATCACTTCCTTGTCCCTGGCAACCGGTTGTAAGTAATCTTTCAGTTTGGCCAGATTTTTAGCGTCTTCTACCGCGCCTATATTTACTGCGCCTTGGATGTCCTCAACAGGACCGGTATTCAGGATCAGCAGGTTGCTGGTATCGCCTTTGGCAATACGGCCGGCCAGCGCAACAGGATCTGCCAGCTGTTTTTCTTTCCACGAGCCCAGCTCGTCCTTTTTAAAGGCGCTGAGGCTCAGCACCAGCAAACCCGCAGCAATATATTTCCCCGTGTACTTCATGTTTTTTGTCGCTATTGGGGTGCAAAGGTACTCGCTTTTGCCGGGATACAGAGGTGGCAACTTGCTGTCCGCGCCGGTATTTTCACAGTTGCATTTTCCGGCCCGGAACACAATAAAAAGGGCTATACTACCGTACATGAGCCGATATTTAGCTTGTAAAAGCCGGGTTAAAGGATAATTATTCCTATTTTTGCCTGTTATACCTTAAACAATTTGGCATGCGGATAGAAGCCGGCCCTCTGCTCAGTACCATTGAATACCCCTCCGATCTCAGGAAACTGGAAAAAATGCAGCTGCAGCAGGTATGTAATGAGTTACGTCAGTTTATTATTGATAGTGTGAGTGTGAATGGCGGGCATTTCGGGGCCAGCCTCGGGGTGGTTGAGCTGACAACGGCCCTTCATTACGTTATGAATACACCATACGATCAGCTGGTATGGGACGTAGGCCACCAGGCTTACGGTCATAAGATCCTTACCGGCCGGCGCAGCGTTTTTCATACCAACCGAAAGTTGAATGGTATCAGCGGTTTCCCCAACCGTGAAGAAAGCGAATACGATACCTTTGGTGTGGGCCATTCCTCTACCTCTATCTCTGCTGCATTGGGTATGGCTATTGCCAGCCGGCTCAAGGGTGAAACAGACCGGCAACACATCGCCGTCATCGGCGACGGCGCTATGACCGCCGGCCTTCCCTTCGAGGCCATGAACCATGCGGGGGTAAGCAATGCCAATATCCTGATCATTCTTAACGACAACAACATGAGCATCGATCCCAATGTGGGCGCGCTCAAAGAATACCTTACCGATATCACCACCTCGCACACCTACAACAAGCTGCGCGACGACCTGTGGCATTTGCTGGGCAAATTGCCTTATGCCGATTTTCAGCGTGAGATCGCTGCCAAGGTGAAGGAAAGCGTTAAAGGCGCTATCTCCAAATCCAGTAACTTGTTCGAAGCGCTTGGGCTGCGCTATTTTGGCGCGGTGGATGGGCATAATGTGACCAAGCTGGTCGATATCCTCCGCGATCTGCGCGATATCCAGGGCCCCAAGATCCTGCATATAAAAACAGTAAAGGGCAAAGGCTATAAGCTGGCAGAAGAAGACCAGACCCTGTGGCACGCTCCGGGCTTGTTTGATAAGGTAACCGGTAAGATCAACAAAGTCACTTACAATACACCGCAGGCGCCCAAGTATCAGGACGTATTCGGTCATTCCATTATCGAGCTGGCCAGGGTCAATGAGAAGATCATGGGTATTACCCCGGCCATGCCCTCCGGCTGTTCCTTGAAATACATGATGGCTGAAATGCCCGACCGCGCGTTGGATGTAGGTATCGCCGAACAGCATGCCGTAACGGTGAGCGCCGGGTTGGCGACCCGTGGCATGAAGGTGTTCTGCAATATCTACAGCAGCTTTATGCAAAGGGCTTATGATATGGTGATCCACGATGTGGCGATACAGAACCTGCCGGTGATCTTCTGCCTCGACCGAGCAGGTCTTGTAGGCGACGATGGCGGCACGCACCAGGGCGCTTACGACCTGGCCTATATGCGTTGTATCCCCAATATGATCGTGAGCGCGCCTATGAACGAGCAGGAGCTGCGCAACCTTATGTATACCGCGCAGCTGGAAGAGACCAAAAATCCTTTTGTGATCCGTTATCCGCGCGGACAGGGCGTGATGCCCGAATGGCGGACCCCCTTTGAAAAAATACAGATCGGCCAGGGCCGTAAGATCAGCGACGGTAGCGATCTGGCCATTATCAGCATCGGGCATCCCGGCAATTTTGCCCAAAAGGCCTGCCTGGAACTGGAAGCGGAAAATATCAGCGCGGCGCATTACGATCTGCGTTTTGTAAAGCCGCTCGACGAGAAAATGCTGCACGAGATCGGTCGTAAGTTCTCCCGTATCATTACGGTAGAAGATGGCTGTATCCAGGGCGGCATGGGCTCGGCGGTACTGGAGTTTTTTAACGCGCATGGGTATAAGCCTTCCGTAACGATACTGGGTATTCCCGACCGCGTGATCGAGCATGGCAAACCAGATGAGCAATATCGTGAGTGCGGCTTTGACGCATCGGCTATTGCCGCTGCTGCCCGCGATATGATGAAGGTCAGCGGAAAAGATCTCAGCCTGGCCTAAGCCAATATCATATGTTTTCTTTAGAGACACCCAGGCTCCTGCTCAGGGATATTGCTATTGTCGACGTTCCGGCAATACATGCGTTGCATTCCCTTCCCGAAACGGATCAATACAATACCATGGGCATTCCAGCCCATATTGGGGTTACCAATGATCTCGTCAGGACCTGGTTGACGACGCAGGAAGCCGTTCCCCGCGTTCATTTTATCCTTGCTGTTACCTTAAAAGATACCGGGCAGTTTGCCGGCCTTTTTGGTATGATCCTGGCTGCCCCCAAAAAGCAGAGTGCTGAGGTCTGGTATAAGCTGCATAAGGACCGTTGGCGCAGCGGTTATACTTCCGAAGCGCTGGACCGTATACTGCAGTTTGCTTTTGAAGTGCTGGCCCTTCACCGGGTCGAAGCCGGCTGTGCTGTAGACAATGCCGGTTCCATACGTGTGCTGGAAAAAGCCGGTATGCTGCGCGAAGGGCACCGGCGCAATGTATTACCCATAAGGGGGCAGTGGGTGGACTGCTACGAATATGCCATACTCGAAGAGGATTATTTTGCCCGTAAAAAGAGTTGACCATGAAACAGCAGCTGGAAGAGCAAGGATATCTTATACTGGATGGAGTGCTCAGCCCTTTGGAAAGGAAAGCGGTTGCAGATGTGATCGAAGTGTCAATAGATGTTCCCGGCACGGCTTTCCGCCGGCAGGGTGACCTTTTTGCCATACGGCGGGTATTGGCCGTGCTGCCGCAGCTTTCTGCATTGCTCTTTACGCCTGGAATGATGAAAGCTATTGCGCCGTACATGGATAAAGGTTGCTTTATCAGCAAATCCATTTATTTTGATAAGCCGGTTGCTTCGAATTGGTTTGTGCCCTACCACCAGGACCTGACCATATCGGTAGATAACAAGACCGAAGTCTTAGGCTTTGGTCCCTGGAGCAGAAAGGACGGATATTTTGCCGTACAACCGCCTGTTTCCCTGCTGGAGCAGCAGCTCACTCTTCGCATTCACCTGGATGATACCGATGAAAGTAACGGCGCCCTGAACGTGATACCGGGCTCGCACCGTAAAGGCATTTACCGTCCCGAAACGATTGACTGGTCGATAGAAAAGGAAAAGGTCTGCAAGGTGCCGGCTGGTGGCCTTATGTTGATGCGCCCCTTGCTGCTCCACGCTTCTTCCCGTAGCAAAGAAGGCAAAAGACGGCGGGTGCTGCATATCGAGCTTAACCATGCCGTGCTTCCCGCAGGCATGGCCTGGGCCGAAAAACAATCGCTTCCCTGATGTCCGCATGCTTCACCCATAATGAAGCATGCAGTATAAACAGATCGATATCCTTCAGATGGATAAATAAAAAGCGGGCTGTCCCAATACAGGAAACAAAGCATCTTCCGGTCCTTGAGCCCGTCGAAAGGGCAGTATCGGGATAGTAAATAGTAAAAAAGCGGGCTGTCCCGAATGAGGAGCAGCCCGCTTTTCGTATCGATCGTATTGTTATTTGCCAATGCCATTAGCATCGAGCAGCTGCTGCAGCACCTGAAGCCGTACTGCCTTCAGGTCTCTTGCCGTATCTGATGCGCTGGTGCTGAAATTGAGCGCAAAGAAATAAGGATGCGGGATCTGCTCCAGCTTGCCGGTTTCTACGTTTTTCAGCTCCTCCGATTTTTCCACATAACCTACCACCCACAGCAGGTTGCCTCCGGTATTGTTCCAGCCTGTCTTATAATAAAGCTTGTAGTTGGGCGACTCTTTCTGAAGCATCATCCCCCGTACAATACGTTGCGAGCGCTCGCTGAAGGGCAATTCGGTATGGTACAACCTCTTGATGAAGCCAACCTGCTCATCGGCCGAAATGCGCAGCCGGTGGTTGATCCAGAAGGCATCAATGCTATCGCCTATTTCCATATTGCCATACTTAACGGTATCCAGATAATGCTGCATGCGCTCCTGGCCAATGCGGCGGGCGAGCTCCTGGTAATAAGGCAATGCGCTTACCTTAAAGGCCTGGGCCATCGTGAGGTCCTTGTTCCAGTCTTCGTTCCAGCGCTTGACACCATCCCACTTGATCACCAGTTGCTCGTCGGGCGCCACGGCAGTTTCCAGGCCTACCAGCGAATTGAATATCTTGAAGGTTGATGCCGGCGAAAGGCGTTCGGCGCAGCGTTCCTTATTGTAATAATGTGCCGTTTCCTTGTTGTTGTCGTATACCTCGAAGCAGCCTTCCACTTTTGCAGCATCGAAATAGGATTTCCATTCGGGATGTTCATTGATCCGGACATCGGTGCAAGACGCGGCAAAAAGAAGGAGCAGGGGGCTGAGACGCAACAGGTATTTCATTATCAGACGAAGCTTAAGATTTGGCCGCAAAATTACGGTATCCCCGTCAATCGGCCGTTCGGAAAAGAAAATGTTCCCGGTGTTTTTGCCGGGAACATTTTTAAGAAGTGTATCAGACCGCTGTGCCGCTGGCATCGATCCAGTTGGTACCGTTGAACCAGACGGGCTTGCCCAGGGTGGTGTCGAGGTTTGCTGCAGGGATAAAGTGAGGCGACAATGGTACCACCGTTGACGGTATCTGTATTGCCGTTGTCCCAGAAGAATTCACCTTCGCCGCCATCGTCGGGGGCATAATAGCCCATCAGGAATACATAGAGGTCCGTAGCCGGATCCACGTTGTCTTGCAAAAATTGCAGGGATGTTGCTTTCATAAGAAAAGGGTTTTTACGAAAGTACCTCCCGGCTGCGCCGTCAGGCGGCGAAGCAAAGGAAAAAACAAGGGGCCGCCTGTTGGTTACAAGCGGCCCCTTGTTCATTAAGGAAGTCTATTTCAGCTGTATGTCCAGCAGTTTGGCGCCATCCTGCAGGTCTTTGTTCCATTTCTGGGCGCTGGCATTGTCGCCCGATTGCAGGGCTACCTGCGCCAGGTATTGCATAGCGCCCAGGGCGGGTTTGCCATCCACGCTAATGGCAAGGCCACGGGCGTCATCGCTCTTTAAGCTTGTAATGTAGGCGATCATCTGCTTACTGTCGCGCACAACAATGTCGGCCAGCTTACGTGCCTTGTCCGGAGCGCCGGCAAGATAATAGGCAGCCACTACGCTCCACATCGCCTGGTCGTACTGGTACGATTCATAAGTGATGTTTTGCGTGATCTTATCGAGCAGCCTGATCGCTTCCTGCTTGCGCCCTTCGCGTATGAGCGCCTCGGCTACTTTTGCGCCGCTGAGGCGATAGGTCATGAGCATCGTCTTGTTCTTCTCATCAAAGTAGACATCCTTTCTTTCGGTGCCGCCCCAAAGGAACTGGTTGAGGTAAAGGTTCAGGCTTTTGGTCGTATTGGTCATCTGAGGCGCACCCGATTCCGGCGAGGAGCCTTGCACACGCATGGGCACAAGCTTATTGGCCAGACCTTCCAGCTGTATGTATTCGTCCAGCCCCTGGAAATCGCCGCCGCCGGGGAAGCCGGCGCTGAAGTAGATCGGACGCTTCCAGCCGTCGCGGGCAACGCCGGCAATAATATTCAGGATGCCCAGGTCGGGTTTGTAAAGCTGGTCTTTGGGCAGGGTAAAGGCGATCTCATCGGCGATCTTAGCCGAGTCGCCCATGGCCACAAGGCCATTGCGCAGCACGGCAGCCTTATCTATTTTTATAGATACATTTTTAGTCGGCAATATATTGTAGGAGTCGCCATTACGGGACTGTACCTGCGTTTGCGGATCGTTGGACACGGTAAACTGCAGCACCTGCTCCAGGTCGATATAGCGGTCCTGCGGTACGCCGGGCAGCTGCTGGTAGATGACCACGTTGCGTTTGTCGGCCTCGTAGTCTTTGGTTTTCCAGATCATGGGTACCGCGTCGGCTTTATTGATCTTATAGTTCAGCTGATCGATATACCAGTCGATGCCCAGCAGGCTGAGGTTAATAATACGCACATCGGTACGATAACCTTCTATCTCCTGCATATACCACAAAGGATAAGTATCGTTGTCGCCCACGGTAAACAGGATCGCATTGCTGTCGCAGCTGCTCAATACATTGTAAGCTGTTGTGCGCGCCAGTGTTTTCTGAGAGCGGTCATGGTCGTCCCAGTTCGCCGTAGCCATCAGCAAGGGTACAGCCACCAGGCAAAGCACCGTCGCCAGCGCCGGTGCGGCAATGCCCTGCTTCAGCCCTTTCCGCAGCCAATCGGCTACCATCAGCACACCCAGCCCTATCCATACGGCAAAGGCATAGGTAGCGCCGGCATAGGCGTAGTCCCGTTCGCGGGGCTGCTGTGGTGTATTGTTGAGGTAGATAGCAATGGCAATCCCGGTAAAGAAGAACAGGAGGCCCACAACGATACCGTCCCGCTTATCGCGGTTGAACTGATACACCAGGCCCAGGACACCCAGGATAAAAGGCAGCAGGTAATATTGGTTGCGCGCCCTGTTGTGCTTGTAATATTCGGGCAGCTGGTTGATGTCGCCACGGCCAAACATCTTATCTACCGCGCCGATTCCTGATATCCAGTTGCCGTTTTGCGGCTCGCCGTAGCTGGTGCCCGCAAAATCATTTTCCCTTCCGGCATAGTTCCACATAAAGTAGCGCCACCACATCCAGTTGAGCTGGTAGCGGAAGAAAAAGGCATAGTTGTTGGCTGCTGAAGGCCGCTCATCATCGCCCAGCTGCAGGTAGTTCTTATAGAAAGCGGCATGGCCGGCGTCGTACACCCTGGGGAAAAGACGCATTTGGTCGGCCGGGTAATCAGCTCCGGTCTGGCGGGAACCGATCAACTCATAACGGGTCTTGCCGGCATCGTCGGTACGTTCGGCATAAATGGGTTTGCTTTTGCCCGGTCCGGAAGGCTCAGAGTTATAATCGGGTCCATAAAGGATGGGCTGCTCTCCGTACTGGTCGCGTTGCAGGTACGACAGCAGGCTTAGCACGTCGTCGGGGTTGGTCATGTCAATGGGTACATCGGCGCGGGAGCGGATAATGATGCAGACATAGCTGGAATAGCCGATAAGCGCAAAGACCACGCAAAGCATGCTCACCTGCAGGAGGTAGCGGCCGCTCTTTTTGGCCCAGCGTATCAGGAATACAAACAGGGCTGCCAGCAGCAGGATAAAGAAGAGGGCGCCGCTATCGAGGGGAAGGCCAAAGCTGTTGACAAACAGCAGCTCAAATTTGGAAGCCAGGATGGGAATGCCCTGGATAAGACCCACCTGTACCGATCCCAGCAGCACGCAGCCCAGCACAAAGGCGAGAATACCTCCGGCCAGGGTCACTTTATACCGGCGGAAATAATAGACCATGGCCAGCGCTGGTATGGCCAGCAGGTTGAGCAGGTGCACCCCTATGGAAAGGCCCATGAGGTAGGAGATCAGGATCAGCCAACGGTCGGCGTGCGGCGCATCGGCATGGTGCTCCCATTTTAGAATAGCCCAGAACACAATGGCGGTGAAGAAAGATGAGGTCGCATATACCTCCGCCTCTACAGCAGAGAACCAGAAAGTGTCGGAAAAGGTATAGGCCAGGGCGCCTACGGCTCCCGCGCCGATGATGGCGACAAGCTTAGACCGTGTGAGCGCTTCACCTTCCTTTATCAATAGCTTATGGGCAAAGTGGGTGATGGTCCAGAACAGGAACAGGATCGTAAGGCCGCTGGTGAGCGCCGAAAGGCTGTTGATACAGGCCGCGACCTGGGTAGGTGCGGCAAACATGCCAAAAAGGCGGCCCAGGAGCATAAATAGAGGCGCGCCGGGGGAGTGCCCTACCTCAAGCCGGTAAGCTGTCGACAGGAACTCGCCGCAGTCCCAGAAACTTACCGTTCGCTCCATCGTAGCCAAATAAACAATAAAGGCAATGGCAAAAACAATCCATCCGCTGAGGTTGTTTATTTTTTTGAAGTTCATTGAAAGGAATATTATGTGATCTGTTGTAAAAGGCTGTAAAGCTAAAGAAATGTCCTTTAGAGCAAAAACAAAATGTGAAAACATGAAAAATGCAGCCAATTTAACGAGCCACACAACATATTGGCACAATATTTGTCTTACCCATAAGCAAAACAAAACACTTGACGTATGAAAAGAATCAGTTTACTCCTCCTCGCGGTACTTGGTTTATCAGGTATAAACCAGGTTTCTGCCCAGTTACAAAAAGGAAACATCATGGTGGGCGCCAACCTGGCCAACCTTGGCATTAAATTGCAAAGCGGTACCACTGGTATTTCTTTTAGCGTCAATCCCAAAGTGGGTTGGTTCATCCAGGACAATATCGCCATTGGTGGCGAAGTGGCGCTGGGACTCGATCATCAGTCTGTAAGCAGCATTTCTACCAATGCGATCAATTACAAGGTAGGTGCTTTCGGCCGTTACTACATCAGCGATCCCCGTGCCATCCTGCTCAAGCACAGCCGTTTCTTCCTGGAAGCCAATGCCGGCTTTACCGGTGTTAATACCAAGACTGAAGGCGCACCTTCTGTTACCACCAACGGTCTGGGCCTTGGTGTAGGACCCGGCGTGGCTTACTTCATTACGCCCAACGTAGGCCTTGAAGCTTTGCTGAAGTATGACCTGGGTCTGGGCTTCGGTAGCTCTGTTACCAGCCACAATTTTTCTGTCGCTGTAGGTTTCCAGATCTACCTGCCTACCAAGAAAGCCCGTGCCCTGTATGAAGAAGCATCAGGAGAAGTGAAGGAGAAAATGAAGAAGAGCAAAAAGAACAGTTCTAACGATGACGATGAATAAGCTTCTTGTCATTAGTGACAATAAGGGCCGGACAAAAGTTCCGGCCCTTATTTGTTTAGCAACTGTGCGGGAAATAAGATATGTGCCCGTTTCACTTTCTACTCGGGGAAAATGCCGGCTTCTATAACCGGCAAATACCTGACACAACAAAAAAAGAGACCCATAGTAGGTCCCTTTTTTATATCCGGCGCACAAAGCGTCATTTTGTTTAGATATTCATGCCGCCACAGGCGCTCAATACCTGGCCGGTAACATAGCTGCTGAGATCGGAAGCCAGGAATAGCGCTACATTGGCGATCTCTTCGGGCTTGCCAAAACGCTGCAGCGGTATTTTTTCAAACCATTGGCTGGCATCGCCATCTTTAAGGTAATGGGTCATGTCGGTTTCGATAAAGCCGGGTGCGATGGCGTTGCAACGCACATTGCGGCTGCCGAGCTCCTGCGCTATCGACTTGGTAAAGCCGATAATGCCTGCCTTAGAGGCGGCATAGCTGCTTTGGCCGGCATTGCCCTTTACGCCCACGATAGAGCTCATATTGATGATGCTGCCGCTACGGGCTTTCATCATGGTACGGATCACTTGCTTGGTCAGGTTGAATACTGACTTCAGGTTGGCGTGCATCACCTCGTCCCATTGTTCGGGGCTCACGCGTAGCAACAGGTTGTCGCGGGAAATGCCGGCATTGTTGACACAGATATCAATGCCGCCGAATTCTTTGGCTACATCGGCAGCCAGTGCCTCTGCCGCGGCAAAGTCGGCAGCATCGCTTTTATAGGCTTTGGCCTTTACGCCCATGCCGGTAAGCCTGTCTTCCAGCGCTTTCGCTTTTTCATCTGAAGAAAGGTAGGTAAATGCAATATTGGCGCCCTGTTCCGCGAATTTCAGTACTACGGCTTCGCCTATACCGCGGCTGCCTCCCGTAACGAGAGCAGTCTTATTGTCAAGTAATTTCATCTGCCTGGCTTTTTATAGAATAAACTTAGGTGTGCTTTGCCCATAACCCGGACCGGAGACTTGCTGTATCGCGGGTTCAGGCCGCTAAAATAAACCATAAAATTGAAAATCGTACTTTTGAAGGATATTCATTAATTATTGTCGTGACAAATGAAGACAGTGTTTATAACTGTTATCGGGCTTCTTTTTTTTGCTTCCCTAAGCGGGCAGCAATACCATCCGCTCAAGCTGTTTGACCTGGCAACAGGCGCCGATGTGGTTACCTATGGAACGATCATGAAGGTGGACGATCATTTCTTTTACCTGCAGGGCTTTACTGAAGAGGGGAAGCCCAGGACCTACAAGATCGAAAAGTTCATCGGCCGGTCCGGGTCTTACCGTTGGGAGCCCTACGCTGCCGGGCAGCGGGTGTTTGTTTTTCTCCGGAAGACCAACAATATGTATAGCATCCTGAGTCCGGGAGCGGAAGGTGAATTGCCGGTGATCAACGATTCCCTGGTAGTCGATATGCAGTGCTTTACGCCCCTGATACAGCAACGCCTGGCGCCGAAAGGCTTCACGCCGGAGTTTAAAAAACTACAGACTTTCAATGTGGGTAAAAAAAAGGTGCTGGGACTCCGCTTTACACCACTTTACCTTTATCAGTCGGCGATGGCCTTGCGGGATTGCTACCAGGTGATCCTGAAACGGCCCAATACCTTTCCCAGCTTCACCTGCTTTAATTTTTTCGATCGCTATACACGGGAAAAGATCGACAGGCAGAAAAAGAAATCAAAGCTGATGCAGCTGATGTATAACGATATGGAGGAAGCACAAATGAAAAACTGTAAGTAAATTCGCCTTCACATTGATCATTGCTTCATGTAAAAACAGCCAATCTGTAATGAATAAAAAAATGATTCCACTGCTGGCGCTCAGCGCCTGCACCGCATTTGATATGACCGCTCAAACCCGCTATCCGGCTACTAAAAAAGTAGATCAGACCGACAACTACTTTTCTCATAAGATCGGCGATCCTTACCGCTGGCTGGAAAACGACACCGCCCGCGATACAGAAGCCTGGGTAAAAGAGCAGAACACGGTAACCCAGGATTACCTGTCGAAGATCCCGTTCCGCAGCAAGATCCACGCCCGGCTTACCGAGCTGTGGAATTACCAGCGATACGGCGCCCCGCAGAAAGAAGGCGATTGGTTTATCTTCTCCAAGAACGACGGGCTGCAGAACCAATCCGTACTTTATGTAAAAAAAGGCCTCAACGGTACGCCAGAGGTGCTGCTCGATCCCAACAAGCTATCAACCGACGGTACCGTGGCCTTGCAGGCAACAGGCGTATCCAAGCACCAAAAATACTTTGGTTATGCCGTGTCGGCCTCGGGAAGCGACTGGCAGGAGATCTATGTAATGGACTTCGCCACACGCAAGCTCATCAGCGATAAGCTCGAATACGTGAAATTTACGGGCATCAGCTGGGCCGGTGACGATGGCTTTTACTACAGCGGCTACGACCGGCCTAAAGACGAAAAGACCAAGTACAGCGCCAAGACCGAATACCAGAAAGTGTTCTACCATAAGATCGGGACGCCGCAAAGCGCCGATAAACTGATCTATGAAGATAAGGAGCACCCCTTGCGTTACGTGGGCGGCGGACTTACAGAAGACGAGCGCTTCCTGGTGCTCAGCATCTCCGAAGGTACCGACGGCAGCGAGATCAAGATCATGGATATGAAGGATAAGGGCAAAGGCTTTATCACTATTGTGCCGGGCTTTAAGACCAATGCCAACTTAGTCGATAACATCGGCGACAAGATATTGCTGCAGACCAATAGCGGCGCGCCCAATTATAAAGTGGTACTGCTCGATCCGAAGAATCCCGGAGAAGCAGCCTGGAAAACCGTGATCCCTGAGCAGAAAGAGCCGCTGGAAGCCATCAGCACCGGTGGCGGCAGGTTGTTTGCCAGCTACCTGAAAGATGCCTGTACCCAGGTAAATCAATATACCATGGATGGTAAGCTGGAGCATAAGATCGAGCTGCCCGGCGTAGGAACGGCGTCTGGTTTTGGCAGCAAAAAAGAGGACGATTTCTTCTTCTACACCTTTACTTCCTTTACCTATCCTGCCACCTCTTTCCGGTACGATATCAAGAGCGGCAAGTCGGCCTTATACCAAAAGCCGGATGTGAAATTTGACCCTGCGACTTACGAAACCAAACAGGTATTCTACACCAGCAAAGACGGTACAAAAGTGCCGATGTTCATCACCGCTAAAAAAGGATTGAAGCTTGATGGTAATAACCCCACGTTGCTCTATGCCTACGGCGGCTTCAATATCAATATTACGCCCTCCTTCTCTGTAGCCAATATGGCCTTTATTGAGAACGGCGGTGTGTACTGTGTCGCTAACCTGCGCGGTGGCGGCGAGTATGGTGAGAACTGGCACAAAGGCGGCATGCTGGAGAAGAAGCAGAACGTATTCGACGATTTTATCGCGGCGGCCGAGTACCTGATCAAAGAAAAATATACCAGCAGCAGTAAGCTGGCGATACGCGGTGGCAGCAACGGCGGCCTGCTGATCGGCGCCTGTCTTACCCAGCGTCCCGATCTGTTCAAAGTAGCTATTCCCCAGGTAGGTGTGCTGGATATGCTGCGTTACCACAAATTTACTGTAGGCTGGGGCTGGGCTGTAGAATATGGTAGCAGCGATAAGGAAGATCAGTTCAACTACCTGATCAAATACTCTCCCCTGCACAACGTTAAGCAAGGCACCTGCTACCCGGCGACCCTGATCACTACTGCCGATCATGACGACCGCGTAGTGCCGGCGCATTCTTTTAAATTCGCCGCCACGCTGCAGGCTGCTCAGGGTTGTGATAATCCCACGCTGATCCGTATCGACAGCAAGGCCGGTCACGGAGCCGGTAAGCCCACTTCCAAAATGATCGATGAAGCCGCCGATATCTGGAGCTTTGTCTTCTACAATATGGGTGTACAGCTATAAGCTTATCGAAGCTGTACTTCAAAAGGGCAGCTTCTTTTTTTCTCTTTATAAAAACAGCCCATGTCCGCCAGAATATACCTCTTGCTTGTAGCCTGTTTCCTTACATGGACAGCTATGGCCCAAGACTTTCCTGACAGCCAGACCGGCGGAAAGTATATCACCGTCAACGGTGCTAAATTATGGGTGGTTACCGTAGGCAAAGGCGATCCCCTGATCCTGATCTCGGGTGGCCCCGGCGGCGCCCATACAGGCCTGCGCCGTTTCGATTCCCTGGCCAAAAACAATATGCTGATCTATTTCGACGCGTTTGGGCGGGGAAAATCGGATACTGCGCAGGATGTAAAAGAATATTCGCTGGCAAGGGACATTGAGGATATTGAAGGCCTGAGAAAAGCATTGAAACTTGATAAGATCAACCTGCTGGGCCATAGCTACGGCGGTGTAGTGGCGCAGGGCTATGCGCTCAGATATCCGCAGCAGGTAGCGCACCTGGTGCTGGCCAATACCTTTCATAGCCATGTGATGTGGCAAGTCAATGACGATAACAGCAACCATGAGATCAGCATGAATTACCCCGAAGTGTGGCAGGAGCTGACGGCGCTGCGGGAGAAAGGTTACGTGTCCTCCGACAAAGAATGTCAGGATGTTTATGGCAGGGTGCCTTACGGATTTTTGTATGCATACAATCCCGATAAATTTGCAAGCCGTGGCAGCAAGCCATATCCCAACGCATTCAATACAAAATTGTATTATCAATTGGTGGGTGCCGATGGCGATTTCATTGTGGGCAGCGATATCGGCAGTTTTGATTACCGTCGCCGTCTCAAGGAGTTGAAGATGCCGGTGCTCATTTACGGCGGCCGCTACGACCGCGTAGCCGTGCCTTACATGATGATCAAGTACAAGCAATATTGTCCACAGGCGCGGTTCGAAATGTTTGAGCTGTCGGGGCATAATCCACAGGTGGAAGAGCCGGGTAAGCTGTTTCCGCTGCTGGAGCGTTTTTTGCACTCCTGATAAACGCTGCGGTTCCTGGAGGCCTCTCTATTGTACCTAAAAAGAAGATGGTGTCTCCAACTCGGAGACACCATCTTCTTTTTGTACCTATCCATCTATTCTTTGCTGAACTTCCTGGTGGTGATCACAGCGCCGCTGGCATTGGTAACCTTTGCCAGGTACATGCCCTTTGCAAGCATACTGATATCTATCCGGATCGCTTCTGCACCATTATCTATGCTCTGAGTCAGCTGGCGGGCGCCGGTGATATTGAGGATCTCAACACGGGAAGCATTCAGGCTTCTATCGGTGAACAGGATCAGGTCCGTCGTTGCAGGATTGGGGTAAACCGCGACACGCTTATCCTTGATCGAGATCGTCGAGACGCCTGTAGGGGTCTTATTGATAATATACGTTGCTGTATCAATAGTATTGGCGCTCACAACTTTCACCCTGATAATACCTACACCGTTATCGGCCTCAACAGGAATAGAGAATTGAGGCTCGAGCACGGAGCTATCATTTGCCGGGATTGGCATACCTACTGTTTCTGTGCCGCTGAGCGTCGGGTCTCCCGAGGTACGGCAGGTTTGGTTGTCACAAAAGGCATAAAACCCCCAACCGATGGGAATTGTTCTGGAAAAGATCGTATAGGAAAAAGGAAGCGCTGCGTTGGTTTTATTGATAGCATAGTCAAACAGCTTTATCGTGTAATTGTCCCAGCCGCTTCCGGTTGGCGGCGTTTGGCCCGGCGTTTCTGCCGTAATGGTATCTGCCTTTAGCACGAAGTCCTGGGCATGCACAGCAGCCGAAGACAAGCCAAATAAGAATAGCAGTGGTAATATTTTGCGCATCATCTGGATTGTATTTAAATGATAAATCGTTAGGTATCTTAAAATTAATAAAATTTTGTAATGAAAATGCATTTAAAAAAAATAATAATAAAAAAAGAACTACTGAGATAGCTCTTTAACCCATTGCAGAAAGCCATTTCATGGTTTCAGGCATGTAAGATGCGGGGTTAGCAGGGTTCTTTGTAGCGCTCCCGCATTATGCCCGATAGAAAGATAATTTGTTTTACAAAGCCAGGCATGAAGCCGGTACTGTTTTCCCGGTTACAGGTGCCAGCCGGATGTTCAGGCAGTTTGCAGGGCAAAATGATTGCAGGCCAGCACGTAACCTTTGTTCAGATACAGGCGGTGCGCATCATGTAACATATATCCGCTATCCAGGTGGACGGAACGGATACCGGCTGCTACCGCTTCCTGGTTAACATGGTCAAGCAATATTCCGGCATAACCTTTGCCCCGGTACTGCGGATCGGTATACAGGTCATCGATATAGATAATCCGGCCGGTCCTGAGCATATGCATCGTTCTGTAGCCTACAATGGCCGCAGCTGCGGTATTGTCCTCGTTGGGTATATATACCAGTCTGAACGATTCCCTAGCGATCATGTCCATGATCAGGTCGATATAGGTGGCTTCGTCGAGGTTGGTTCTGAAGGCGAAAAGCGCCTCTTTGCAAAATACTATTTGCGCGCGGGTTTGTGCTGTGATCAGTTGCATGAGTTGTGGGATAAAAAGTAAACTGACTATCTGCGTATAGGAATAATATTTCCCGGTCGAACCTGTCGGAAAAGCAACTGTGCCGTGGTCCTTCGACAGGCTCAGCAGCCATAGAGAAAAACAAAATGATCCGGTGTTTCCTATACGCCGATGGTCACTAAAAGAGAATAATTATTTTAACTGACTATCCCGATATAGGAAACATTAGCCAAATTCGTCTTGATAACGGTTGCTGAGCCCGTCGAAGCACCATTTATATCTGTCCTTTCGACATGCTCAAGGACCGAAGATTACTTTGTTTCCTATATCGGGATAGTCACTTTATTTTATAGGGTGCATGCTCAGGGCCACACCAACGCGGTTCCAGGCATTGATGCTGACAATAGCCATAATGAGGAAAGCCAGGCGGGCTTCTCCGAATAATGCCAATCCTTTTTCATATACGGCCTCACTTAAGCCTTGTCTGCTGATAAGCGTGATCTCTTCCGTGAGCTGCAGTATGGTTTGCTCTTCTTCGCTGAACCAGTCGCGGGCCTCCCGCCAGCCGCTCAG
Organism: Taibaiella koreensis; assembly: GCF_003545715.1. GTDB lineage: Bacteria > Bacteroidota > Bacteroidia > Chitinophagales > Chitinophagaceae > Taibaiella > Taibaiella koreensis. The sequence continues at coordinate 341,283 of NZ_QVNU01000002.1, read as the reverse complement.
CACGTACAGTCGGTGCGGATCCTCGCCCAGTTGTAGCGCGTCTTTGGTATGGCTGTTCATGCAGTAAGCACAGCCATTGATCTGCGAAGCCCTTATTTTGATCAATTCAATGTGACGCGGATCGATGCCGCTGCCTTTAATGAGGCCGTCCAGCTCTCCCATCAGCTTAACGCCTTCGGGAAATTGTTTGCGCATTGACAGTCGTTGTTTCATATGCTTATAGTGGGATTAATTCTTTTTTAGAAAGGCATCAATGCTCCATTTGAAGGTATCCAGGCTGTAGAGCAGCAGCCCGGCGCCGGTAAATACAAATACGGGATACCGGAACGGTACGCTGATACCCAGGAATGCCATCATGAGCAGGGCGAAGACGAGGGTGAGCATAGCTGCCCCCAGCCCCATCCATTTTACTTTAAACCCGGCAATCAGGCACACACCCAGCACACATTCTGCGATCGTAGCGCCCAGGCCGGCTATATGAGCTATGCTGCTGCTCACAAAAGGCATGAGGCTATGGGTATAGGTAACAAAATGCTGCCAATCGCCCCAGGCTGCCTGTCCCGGCGGGCCGGCAAAGCCCAGGCGGTCGAGAACAGGGAAAAGAAAGCCGATGCCGAGGGCTATGCGGCTAAAGAGTTGTGCGAAATCTCGGGTCATCATAAACAGGAAATAATGAGGCAAAAGTACACACACGGCAAAGCTGTTTAAGGGACCAGCGCCGTTGTATCAGGTAGTCCAGCAAAAAATAAAATATGCTTTTCCCCTGGACCATGCGAAGACTGGTGTCTGGTACCCTTATCGCCTGCCGCCTCGGGGTACTTTCGCAAAAAACATTCAACCTATGAAAGTATTGCACATCGATTGCAGCGTCCGGAACGAAGCCTCCCTGTCCCGGCAGCTCTCCGGCTTTTTTGTAACGGAGCTCAGGAATAAAGAACCCGGTCTGGCCCTGGATTATCTGGACCTTGGCGCAGCGGCGCCCGATCACGTTTCGGCCCTGTTCATAGAAGGAAATTACACTTCTCCCGAACGGCGTACGCCGGAAATGATCGCCGAGCTTGCCGCCTCCGATAAGCTGATCGGCCGGCTTCATGATGCCGATGTATACGTGATCGGTATGCCCATGTATAATTTTACGGTCCCCTCAAATTTTAAAGTGTTTATTGATAATGTCGTGCGTACAGGCATGACCTTCCGGATACAAGGCATGGTATCCGAAGGCCTGCTGGTCAATAAAAAGGTTTATGTGATCAATACGCGGGGTGTCGACTTTTCGCACGAGGCGATAAAGCCGATGGACCAGCTGGTACCTTATCTGAAGACGATATTTGCGTTTATCGGCCTGGACGACGCTCAATTCATTGATGTTTTCCCGGTTAAATTCAGTTCCGAAGAAGTACGGGAAAAGGCTATTGCAGCGGCGCGGCAGACCATCTCGGCCTGTGTACGTGAATTGTGCGCTCTTGTGGGGGCTTGAGGGCCGGCCTTACTTAGCTGCCAGCGATCACCGCGGCTAGCGTGGTGATCGCATTTTTCAGCTGATCGGCCGGGAGAGAGGCAAAGCCAAACCTCAGGCTGTTGTAGTCACTGTTGTGTCCTTCAAAGTAGGCGCTACCGGTAAGGTGCAACTTGCGCGATGGTGCTTTGGCGAGGATGCGTGCCAGCGGATAGTCTTCCCGGAACTTCAGCCATAAAGCCATGCCGCCCTGAGGCTTGTTAAAATGTATGGCATGGGGCAGAGTGCCGGCGATAAGGCCGGCAGCGAGCTCCATCCGTGTGGCATATATTTTTTTGCTTCGCTTGATATGCCGTCCCAGCGCTCCGTTGTCGATCAGGGTAGCCAGGGCCGACTCCATCATAAAATCGCCTCTTATATCCATGAGCCGCCGGTATTTTATCGCCTGCTCCACGATCTGCCTGGCGGCAACCAGGTAGCCGATCCGGAACGATGGTCCGAGCAGCTTGGTATAAGAACCGATATAGATAATACGGCCTTCGTGCTCCGCACTGGCCAGCGGTAAAATGGGGTTGTTGCGGTAGTGGAAGTCGTAATCATAGTCGTCTTCGATCACCCAGAGCTGGTGTTGCTTGATCAGGTTCAGTAAATGCATGCGCCGCGCCGAGCTCATGGTAACAGTGGTAGGATGATGATGGTGCGGGATAACATAAAGCAGCCTGAAGCTGCCGGTTTGCAGGAGTGCCGCCAGGCGGTCTGTGTCCATCCCTTCCTGGTCGACCGGCACCCTGTGAATGACGGCGCCCATACTCTGGAAGATGTGATCTGCCATAAAGTAATTCGGCTCGCTGACGATAACGTTATCTCCCGGCCGTATGAGCAAGGCTGCCGTAATATAGATGGCCATTTGCGCTCCGCGGGTTATCATAAGCCGCTCCTCTGTAATATTCAATCCCCTGGTCTGGTTGAGAAAGCCGGCTGAAGAGGATCGTAAGTGCATTAATCCGCCTTCATCTTTGTTCAGCCAGGCTTTTTGTGGCTGACCAAGCTGCAATTGCTGCCGGTATAGCTGCAAAAAGGAGCTATAAGGAGTAAGCTGCGTATCGGGAAAACCATCGTCCACAACAAGGTCGTCTTCACTATAAGCGCTTACAGCTCCGGGACGAACCAATGCCGGTAATGCCAGCAACTCCGGGAGTATGGCCGGCGCGGCCGGAAAATTATTTTTAGGTTTGAAGGTGCGGGGCTTTACTATGGGAAGGTCGGGCACTACCCGGAAGCCCTTGCGGGGCAAGGCTTCGATCCAGCCCTGTGCTGCAAGCTCATCATACGCGTTGATCGTCGTTTTGCGATGAATGGACAGGAGCTCCGCCATTTCACGTGTCCCGGGCAAAAAGGTTCCCGGCGTTATTTTTCCATCCCGTATCAGGTTGACCAACCCGTTAGATACCTGTATGTAGACGGGTAAATGGCTGGGTCGTTCAATAGGGATCAACGTGTTGAAAGGGAGCGTCATGAAAGATTTTTTTCGGGAAAAATACGCCACCGCTAAAATACGTTATTGGCCTGGGCATTTACCCTCGTATCCATCTTGCTTATATCAGATCGCCTTATTCAGCCAGTTGGTAGATCGCCGGGATATTTCTTCCCAATCCGTCGTAGTCGAGGCCATAGCCCACGACAAATTTATTGGGAATCGCAAAGCCGGTATAATCGGCATGTACAGGGTATTTCAGCGCATCCGGTTTGGTTAGCAATGCAGCAATGCGAATGGAAGCCGGTCCCTGGTGTTCGAGCTGCGGGAGAAATTCATGCAATGTTTTCCCCGTATCGATAATGTCTTCCAGCAGGATAATGTGCCGGTCGTGCAGGGATTCTTCCAGCCCTATTGCCGTGATCACGTTGCCCGACGATGTGGTTCCTTTATAGGAGGCCAGCTTGATAAAAGAGATCTCCGCCTCGATCTCCAGGTTGCGGAACAGGTCGGCTGCAAACAAGAACGATCCGTTGAGCACGGCGACAAATAAGGGCCGCTTGCCCGCATAATCTTTGCTGATCTGCGTGGCCAGCTCTTTATTCTTAGTCGCTATGTCTTCAGCCGACAAGTAGGGCACAAAGTCTTTATCGTGTACACGGATGCTGCTCATAAGCTCGAAAATTTGGACTGCAAAGAAACAAAATTCCCGCGTAGTCCTGTTTATCATTCCATTAAACCCTTTGCCGCAGCAGGTCCAGCACACCCTCGTTCTTCAGTACGAGATAGCCAATCCGGTCGCGCGATACGCCTTCTTTCAGCTGGTAGGTAAATTCGTAGTGACCATCGTCGCTGATGCGGGTGTAGCAGTAACGAAACCATATATTGGTCTTTTCCTTCAGGTTTTCCGAAAGCTCGTTGAGGTGCGTCGACAACGCCATCAGGTTGTCCTGCTGTCCCAGCAGGCCTTCTATCACGGCCCGGCTGCATTCATAGGCATCATGCACATTGGTACCCTTGAACAGCTCGTCCATCAGCACCAGGTGGTAGCGGTTGCGGTTTAGCTTTTGGGCCGTCAGCTTCATGCGCTGCACTTCGGCAAAGAAATAGCTTTCGCCCAGGAAGATATTGTCTTCCACCTGCATATTGGTGATGATCCCTTCGAGGAAGCTGATCTGCATGGATTGTGCAGGAACGCCCATGCCGATATGGGCCATCAATGCCGATACGCCCATGGCACGGATAAGGGTGCTTTTGCCCGACATATTGGCCCCCGTGAGGAACAGGAAATTTTTTTCCCTGGAAAACAGGATATCATAGGCAACAGGTTGCTCCAGCAAAGGGTGGTACAGCTTGACGGCTTCGAAACGCATAGCCTTCGACGGCAATAGTTCCGGCAGCTCCCAGCCGTGTTCACGCGTGGCCAGCGCCAGCGAATGTTGCGCATCGAGACGGGCATAACGTTCGATCAGCTGAAACACGATATGCTTGATCTCCCGCCGGGCGCGGTAGCTGAGGTCCATGAGCACCGCCTGTGAAGCGTCGGCATCCGTTTGTACCAGCGACAGGCACAGCGGCAGCGACAGTACTTCCTTAAAGGCCTCAAGCTCCCGGTCTACAGCAATGGGAGGATCCTGGTCCTGTAAGGTCACCAGCTCGGCGCAGCCTTTCAGAAAGTCGATAATATGCGATACGGAAAAGCGAACGAAGGAATAGGCATTGCGGTTAAATACCTTTTGTACCAGCGAATTGATGAGCAGCGTCAGGGGATTGGAACGGCCTGCCACACCATCGGCCGATTCATAGAACTTCTCGATCATCACCAGTGTTCCGTTGGAAACCTGTTTCGTCCAGCTGTCCGTATGCCGTATCCAGAAGCGTATGGCTTCCTGCTGCTCCTGCAGGCGTTCAAACGTCGCGGGCGGGTTTTGTACCAGCTTGCGCAAGGTGTCGGATCCGGCCTGGGTAGTGCAGCGGTTGATCAATGCAAACACCGACTGCTCGCCATTGAGAAAAGAAAGGTCCTGTAGTGTAGTTTTATCTAAGATCACGATCTGGCTTTGGGAATTGAGTCTGCTTTAAGGAATTTCCACAGAACTTAAATTTTTATTTAAACGATTAAGGTATTACTTTTCAGGCAAATTTTGACTACATACAGCATGTTCGGCATTATTGGAAATGGAAGCTGGGCCACGGCATTGGCAAAAATGCTAACTGACAACGGAAACACAATACACTGGTGGATGCGCAATGAGGATTCTGTATCGCATTTGCTGCAAAAGCACCATAATCCTCACTATCTTACCTCCGTTAGCTTCCGTCCCGACCAGATACTGCCCACCACCCGGTTGCAGCAGGTGATCGAGGCTTGCGACACCCTTGTTATTTGTGTCCCCTCGGCCTACGTGCTCGATGTGCTGGATACCCTGTCTGTGGATGCCTTACAGCAAAAGACGATCGTTTCAGCCATCAAGGGTATACTGCCACAGCAGCATATCCTGCTCAACGACTACCTGGTAAATGTATTTGCCGTGCCACTGCGGCAGTATGTCGCGATCACCGGGCCCTGCCATGCCGAAGAAGTAGCGCAGGAGCGACTCTCTTACCTTACCTTTTCGGGTCTCGACGACGAAGTTACCCAAAAGGCTGCTGCCGCTTTTTCGACCGACTATATCCGCACTACCGCCAACCATGATCTCTGGGGCGCACAATACGCCGCGGTCCTTAAGAACATATATGCGGTAGGGGCTGGCCTTGCCCATGGTATTGGCTACGGCGACAATTTTCTGAGTGTATACAATACCAACTGTTACCGGGAAATGTACCGCTTTCTGCAGCAGCAATTTGAGCAGGTGCATCCATCCAACGAGATACCCGATTTTCATACCAGCGCCTATCTGGGCGATCTGCTCGTGACCTGCTATTCGCCGCATAGCCGCAACCGCTCGTTCGGCACGCTTGTTGGCAAAGGCTATTCTGTAAAGGCCGCCACTACCGAAATGAGCATGGTAGCCGAGGGCTATTTTGCCGTGCGCGGCATGAGAAAAATAGCGGCCGGGCTGGCTATCGATATGCCCATCATGCAGGAGATCCACGACGTGCTTTGGGAAAATACGCTGCCCGTTACGGCATTTAAATCCATCGAAACACTGTTGTCCTGACCTGTAGAGACGTTGCATGTCCGATTACCAGAGACGTTGCATGCAACGTCTCTACATATCAATGTCCCGCTACGCCGAAAAAGAGGCTATAGGCAATAATGCAGAGCACCACAAGGGCGATAAGCGTGTACCGCCTATCTTTTTCCAACCAGAAACCGATCATCGTAAACAAAACCCGCGCGATAGGCGTCGCGATCAACGCGATGACGCCAAGTTCCATAATGGCTTTGCTGTCGCCATGTCGCAATGCCTGCCAGAAAACAGCCGGACGAAAAATGCCGTGCTCGTCGAATGTGCTGTAATCGGCGATATCGCGGCCATGTTGGAAAAGGTAAAGCAGCAGACCTGCAACCACGATCGCCATAGCGATCATTACGCCCAGACGCAGCAGGTTACCGATGAATGATTGGAGGTCTTTATCCTGGAAGGACTTCATGTGACTGCAAAAATAGCAAATCCTTCCCGGTGAGGAAAGGATTTGCCTGATTCGTTATAAAAAGGATGCTTATTGTTTAGCAGCCAGTTCTTTGATCTTCGTAAAAAGGATCTCTTCGCCACCGGCTTCGTAGCCGCTCTGCATATAGGCTACCTTACCCTGCTTGTCTACGATAACGGAGAAGGGTACGTTCTGGAAATTGAGCGAGCGCTTCAGGTCAAAGTTGGGGTCCTGGTAGTAAGGAAATTCCCAGCCCTGTGATTTGGCATAAGCCTTTACCTGGGCAGTAGCCCGGCTGTCATCTTCCGAAATGGTCATGTAGTTGAAATCGGCCTGCGTTTTCCATTCCGCCATCTTTTCACGTACCACTTTGATCTCCTTTTTGCAGGGAACACACCAGGTAGCCCAAAAGCTGATCAAGGTCACTTTGCCCTTTTCCACGGTTTGGTTAAAGGCGACGGTGCTACCGGAAAGATCTTTAATGGGCGTATTGGGCAAGTCCATCTGTGGGGTATTCTGCGCGCTGGCATTGAAGCCCAGGAAGGCCATGGCGGCTAAAGCAACTAATTTCTTCATATAGAAAGCGAAAGTTAAGAATGAGCAATAGATTCTGTATTATGCTCCCCGCTTACGGGAGCGTATGGTGCAAATATAAGTTTTATGCATTTTTATTTCCCGCCTTTATGCAGATTAACACAAGATTCACCACGGAAAGTAAGTGGCGGCTTACTATTTCATACTACATAAATGGATAGATGCTGGCAATCTTTATTAAAAAAAACTACCTTAGCGAAATTTTTATACGCGTTGACTGTTCAAAACACCCATAGTTTAATACCCAATGAAAAAGATTTTTTTACACTTCTCCCTCTTGTCAGCGCTTGCTACGCTTGGATACAACAACGCCAGGGCACAGGGCGCCGGAACCTTTTCGGGCGATCTGCAGCTGAACGGGAACTTTTTTCAGAGAGATTCGGCTATTGGAGCTGCCGGCAACGATCTTTACGATAAATACCTGAGCGGCGGCGAAGGTTGGCTCAGCCTGCGCTACTCCAACTACGGGTTTACAGGCTACCTGCGACTGGATGTTTTCAGCAATTCCAATCTTAAAGATCCGTACAAAGCCATGAGCGGCTTCGGTATCGGGGCCTGGAGCATCAGCAAGGAGATCATGGGGCTGACCATTACCGGCGGTTATATCTACGACCAGATCGGTAGCGGTATCCTTTTCCGCTCCTATGAAGATCGCGGCCTGCTGATCGACAACGCGCTCGAAGGCCTTCACCTGAAATATAAGCTGGCCGATAATATTACCGTAAAAGGTTTTGTGGGTCAACAAAAAAATATATATGACCGCTACCGGCCCATCATCAAAGGCTTTAATGCCGAAGGTGATTTCAGCCTGGGCAAGTCGGTGCACATCAATCCAGGTGTGGGTGTGCTCAACCGCACGCTGGACCAGCAAACCTATACCGGTATCTATAATACCGTACAGACTTATGATGTAGCCGATCGCTTTACGCCCATGTACAATACCTATGCGTTTACCGGTTACAATACCCTTACCGCCGGAGACTTTACCTGGTATGTAGAAGGTGCGTACAAAACACATGAGACCATCAATTACCCTATCCTGAACGCGACCAGTATCGACCAGGTATACCGCGATAAGCCCGGCAACATCATTTTCAGCACCCTGGGCTATGCCCGTAAAGGCCTGGCATTGAATGTGACCGGTAAACGCACCGAAAATTTCGTGATGCGGATATCGCCCGATGAAAATTCGCCCAATAACGGCCAGATCAACTGGCAGCCTATTGTAGCCCAGATCAGGCCGCAGCGGCTCATTGCCCGCTATACCCCCGCTTCGCAGGACATCAGCGAAAAGGCAGTGAATGCCAACGCCCTTGTGTCGCCCAACGACAATTACGATTTCAACCTGAGCTATACGCATATCGACCGTCTCGATGGTCTGAAGCTATACCGCGAAGCCTATTTTGAGGCCAATATCCGCAGCGTAAAAAACTTCCTGATCGACGTGGGCGCCCAGTATATGGAGTATAACCTGTTCTACCAGGGCAAGATCGGCGATCCGATATTGAAAGCCATTACACCTTTTACCGAGATCACCTACCTGATCAATAACAAAAGCTCGCTGAAATTGCAGGCGCAATACATGAATGCCAAAGAGGACGATGGCAGCTGGGCTTTCGTAGGATTGGAATATGCTATCGCACCCAAGTGGTCTTTTGCGCTGTCGGATATGTATAACGTAGCGCCCAGCGAAAAATCCATTTATAAGGACAAGCACTTCTACAATGTGTTCATTGCCCGTACACAGGGTGCGCATCGTATTTCCCTGGCCTATGTAAAGCAGGTGGCCGGTATTAACTGCTCGGGCGGTGTATGCCGTTACGAGCCGGCCTTCAGCGGTGTAAGGCTGATGATCACTTCCAGCTTCTAAATCTTGTTTTTTTGAGCAAAAGCCCCGGTTGTACCCGCAACCGGGGCTTTTTAACATACGGACAATAAATAATGCCTCTTTTGCGATTTAACTTAGCAGATCAATTCAGGTCTAACCGCAATAATCAATACCCGATGAAAAGAATAATAGTGCTGGCTTTAGCTATTTTATGCTTTTTGCCAGCCGTTTTTGCCCAGAGAAGTGACAGGAGCACATTGAGGATTCGCTTAAGCGATGGCGGGCCATTGCTGGTAACGATCAATGGGCGCGATTTCAGGAAGATCGGCCGCAGCATTACCATAGCCGATATTCCCCGCAAACGTCAGAACATGCAGGTGTATCGCTACAGGGCCTATGCCGATGGTAAAGGGGGAAAAGCCGAGCTGGTGTACAGCGGGACCATTAAGGTACAGAAGGGATCTACCTACGACTGTATTGTCGACATCGGTACCCGTAAGTTCCGTATGCTGGAAGTTGCCTCGCTGCAGCCCCTGGCACAGCAACCACCATTTGACCCCCGCCGCGATCAGCCGCTGGGCCAGGACGAGGGGACTGCCACAGATAACAGCCAGCCCGTGGCAGATGACACTCCCATGGAGATGCCTCCCGACCGCACCGTAAGCGCCAGGCTACAGCCTTTGAAAACCGCAATGGACAAAGAGGACGCCGATAGTAAAAAGCTTGCGGAGGCCCGTAAGTTCATCGCTGCCAACAGCGTGACTTCAGCAGAGGTGACCAATATCGCCGGCTGGATCTTTTTCGATGACAACCGGCTTACTTTCGCAAAGGCGGCCTATGCCCGGGTCAGCGACAAGCAGAACTTTGCTTCCGTCGGTAGTGTTTTCACCCTGCCTGAAAGTAAAAAGGACTTTGAGGACTTTTTAAGGAACAAATAGTTGTATAGCCCGAAAGGAAAGCGCTGCCTGTATAAAACAGGCAGCGCTTTCCTTTTGAATCGTTTCTGGTTCCGTCGATCGGTACGATCGTAAGCTTTTGAGCACGAAAGATCTTAACTGACTTCCCAATATACGAAACCAGCTAAAAATAGGAGCAATGAAGAAATGATCCTTTGGGTTAATGATTAAAATGTTGATCTATGACCCTATGTCGGGCAATGCTGAATTGAAGTTGCTATCTGTTTTTAAGCCTGGGTGTGTTGGCCACAAAAAAACAGCGGAGCATTGTTTTTTTGCCGCCTTTTTTCTTTCTTTTTTGGCGGAGCAAAAAAAGAAAAGATAGTAACACCCAATAAAAGACGGGTAAATCAAAGCGTACCAGCTGGTATTTATAGACATGCAAAACTTTGTTTCCTTTATCCGGATAGTCAGCAAATTTTATTTGATCTTATTGTTCAACAGCATATACCGTGCTGTCTGGTACCAGGCATCAGTAAGCTGGTAATAATGGTCCTGGGCCGCCTGGTCAAGGACCGGTGTCGTATTGTCTTTCAGGCTGAAAAATTGCGGCCGGGGCTTGCCTTCAATATTGTAGCTGCAGAACACCGAATCCTTAACGATACCGATACGGCGCCGGTCGGGATTATAGATAAAGGCCAGCTGCCGCGACGGGTCTTGCTGCATAAAAGGGCTGAGCAGATCCCTGCCCAGAGTCGTATTGCGGTATGGGATCCGGCACAGGCCGGCTACTGTAGGCAGCACATCGCATTGTGAGGCCGGGAAGCTATAGGAGCTGTGGGGAAACAAAGCGGGCGCATAGAACAGCAAGGGGACATGCATCGCCGTAAGCTCGCTGCTCCAGGCCCGGGGAAACATATCGCCTGCATCGCCACCAATACCATGATCACCTACGAAAACAAAAATGGTATTGTTGAAATAGGCCTCCTTCTTTGCGGCTTCGATAAACTCCCGGAAGCAGAAATCTGTATACCGGAAGGCATTGTATTCATCCACCGATTCAAATCCAAAACGTTTCAGGCTGTCGGCCGGTGGGGTCAGTATCTTAAACCGCACCTTGTCTTCATCGGGTATGGTATAGGGTCTGTGGTTATCTGCCGTTTGCACCACCGCGATAAACGGCTTTTGCTGCGTGGCAAAGATCTTGTTGGCCGAGAGCAGCAGGTTCTTATCACTTACGCCCCATACATCTACCTTGGCCGCCTTATAATCATCCTGCTCATAGATGTGAAGATCCTGGATGTTATTGGTCAGGATACCCCTTATATTGGCCCAGCTGAGACTGCCGCCGATCATGTAATACTTTTCATAGCCTTTGAAATCGTTCATGATGGTATGCTGGTTCACCGACTGGGGATTACGGCTGGATGTTTTGGACAAAGCTACATCCGGCGTGCCGGTAATTGTGGTCCATACACCACGCGCTGTGCCATAGCCGGGTGTGAAGCAGCGGTCGAAAAAGATGCCCTCCCGGCACATACCGGCAAAGTAAGGCGTTGTGTTGAGCGGATTGCCATACATCGAGCTCTTATAGGCACTGAACGATTCACAGATTACAATCACGACATTGGGTTGCCTTTTCAGTGGACTGTCGGGCTGTACCCGGCGCAAATAATCCAGCCGGCTGCTATCCGGCCGGGCTACACCCAGGTAAGCGGCGATGAGCGGGTAATCGCGTTTCACCTTTTCTTTATTGAAGGTGGCATTGCGGAACTGCAAGGAGCTGAAAAAAGATTGAAAGGGATTGAGGGCTACATTGGAGGCATAATCATTACCCAAAATAAAGGCGTCGCTCCAGCGCAGGGGATATTGGCCTATCCTTCCAAAGATAAGGAAGGCCAGCAGCAGGAAAAAAGCGACACCGCCGCCGATGGCAGTAGCTTTGGTGGCCGTGCCCGCTGTACGGTCGGCCCACTGGTATAGCCGCCCGATTGCTTTCAGGAGCAGGTATAGCGACAGGGCGATGCCCAGCGATATCCTGATCACCGGGTAGGTTTGCCACATCATCGCTGCCGAGGTACGGGCATCAGCTACATAATTGAGCAAGCCTGCATTGAGCCTTTCGTTCAGGTAAGCATAGTTGGCAAAGTCGATCGCGTAGAAAATACCGGCGACCAGGATCAGTGCAAACCATATACCCATGGCCAGCTTCTTGCCCTTGTTGCTGCGAAAGGGATTAAGCGCCGGGATTAGCCCCAGGGCGAAGAAAATGAGACAAGCGACCGCCACCATGCGGGCATCGTAGCGCAATCCCAGGAACAAAGCACGGCCATAAGGCACAGGCTCACTATTGGAGGGCGCGGCAAAGGCCAGCAGGAAGGTGACGCGCAATAAGGTCATCAGCAAAAGGAAAAGAAGCCCTGTAGCCAGTAGCCACTTTATATGGCGGGGAAGGAGTATTCGTTTCAATACGTTCTTATTTTCAGTAAAATAATCTGCAAAAATAGGCTTTCGGGATACACAATAGTAACTTTGCCGCGCTATGGCAATACGCTCCGCTACATCCGAAGGGTTCTGGCCCGACCTGCTGCAACGGCTCGACGCCTGGGACAGGGCGCTGTTTGTGAAGGTGAATGTCGACTGGACCGGTGGTTTGGCCGATGCGGTAATGCCCATTCTACGCGATCAACGCACCTGGTACCCGCTTTATGCTTTTCTCATTATTTATGTCATCTGGCGGTTCCGCTGGAAAGCGCTCCCCTTTATCCTTATTGCGGGGCTTACCGTGGTGCTGACCGATCAGGTGAGCAGCAATTTCCTCAAGAATTATTTTGACCGGGTGCGTCCCTGCAGCGAGCCGCTGCTGGCGGGCATTATGAAACTGCGCATAGGGCGCTGCCCCACCAGCGGAAGCTTTACGTCGTCGCATGCGGTCAATCACTTCGGCCTGGCTGCCTATGTCATCTTTTGCCTGAAGCCTTATTTCAAAAAATGGCGCTACCTATTCTGGTTGTGGGCGGCAGCTATTTGTTATGCGCAAGTGTACGTAGGCGTCCATTACCCGGGAGATGTCAGTTGCGGCGCCCTGCTCGGCATCCTGTTGGGAGGATTGATGGCATGGCTATTTAACCGGTATTTCAACTTCGGGAAGCCGCTACAGAAGCGGAAAATGATTGCAAAAGACTAATTATCTACTGCTTTTTGAACACCATGATCAATCGTGGCGACTGCTCTTCGTCGAAGGGGTTGAGCAGATAATCGCCGAAATGTTCCTGCAGCTCGAGTCCCTCCCTGCGGAACAGCGCAATGAAGTCCTTAAGCTCAAAGGCTGATACGCGCTCCTGGTAATGGTGCTGCCCGCCCTGCTCATCTGTGACGGCAATCTTTTTGACGATCTTGCCCTCCCTTACTGCACGTTGAATATGGAACGAGACGCCCTCTTTTTCTATGGTCTCGGCAGGTACCAGCCTTTTCTCAATATACTGCTCGTTGAAATAATCGATCACCAGCGTCCCGCCTTTTTTCAAGGCTGCTGCAAAAGCATGGGCCGCCATATGGTTGTCGCGCGCCGTGTCGAAATAGCCGAAGCTGGTGAAGAAGTTAAAGGCAAAGTCGAAATAATTGATGTAGAAAGGGAAGCGCATATCATGTACATAAAAATGCAGCTGCCTGCTTTCGGCTTCTTTTGCTTTTTCTATCCGTTGGGCAGAAAGATCGATGCCGGTCACTTCATGGCCCAGTTGGGCCAGCTGCTGAGCAAAGCGACCTTCGCCACAGGCAATATCGACGATACGGCTGCCGGGCCCGGGTTTGAGGTAGGCAACCAGGCCGGAAACGAACAGGCTGGCCTCCTCCTCATCCCTGTTGCTGTATAGCAGAGGGTAATAGCGGGAGTCGAACCAGTTCTCAAACCATTCTTTCTTTTCTTCAGGCATAAAATTTTTCAAAAGCAGGCAAAGTTAAGCAAAGAACCTGTTTCCGGCAGTACCTATAGCCGGAAACTACCTGCAGACGGCCTTCCGCCGCCCGTTGAAGGTATATACCGGATAAATTCACATTTAATATATACACTTAAGTCCGAAATTCGATTAATTTCGCTGCGCATAAATGATTAACTGATGGCATTAATTAAATCGATCTCCGGTATACGGGGTACCATCGGCGGACAACCTGGTCAGGGATTGACGCCTATAGACGTTGTAAAGTTCACTGCTGCTTACGGTGCGCTCATCCTGGAGCAGGAGAAAGGTAAAAAGATCGTGATCGGCCGCGATGGCCGCATTTCGGGCGCGATGGTACGCAGCCTGGTTACCGCCACCTTGCAAGGCCTGGGCTTCGAGGTGATCGATCTCGGGCTGAGCACCACGCCTACCGTTGAAATGGCAGTGACCATGGCCGGAGCTGCGGGGGGTATTATTCTTACCGCCAGCCATAATCCCAAGGAGTGGAATGCCCTCAAGCTGCTGAACTACGAAGGAGAATTTATAAGCGCCGAACTGGGCGCTATGGTACTGGAGCGGGCCGAGCAGGAGGCAATTCGCTTTGCCGAGATCAACAAGCTGGGCACCATCACCGAAGACGGATCATTTATGCAGAAGCATATCGACGCCATTCTGGCGCATCCCCTTGTCGATGCCGAAGCCATCCGTGCCAAAAACTATAAAATTATTGTCGATGCGGTCAACTCTACAGGCGCTACTTATGTACCAGCCTTGCTGGCGGCGCTGGGTGTAGAACAAGTAAGTGTGCTGAACGCCGAGGTGAGCGGCAATTTTGCCCATAATCCCGAGCCCTTGCCCGAGAATCTGCGTGAGCTGTGCAATGAAGTATCCAGGAAAAATGCCGACCTGGGCATAGCCGTCGATCCCGATGTCGACCGCCTTTGCTTTGTATGCGAAGATGGTACGCCCTTCGGGGAAGAATACACCCTGGTTGCCGTGGCCGACTATATCCTGACGCATAACAAAGGTAATACGGTGTCCAACCTTTCCTCCACCCGCGCCCTGCGCGATGTTACGGAAAAGCATGGCGGACAATACTTCGGCAGCGCTGTAGGCGAAGTGAATGTGGTGAAGAAGATGAAAGAGGTCAACGCCGTGATCGGTGGCGAAGGCAATGGCGGCATTATTGATCCGCAGCTGCATTACGGCCGCGACGCGCTGGTGGGTATTGCGCTTTTTCTCACGCACCTGGCAAAATCGGGCAAAGGTATTGGCGCGCTGCGCAGGACATACCCCGATTATTTCATTTCCAAGAACAAGATTGAGCTGGACGAGACCATCGATGTGAAAGGTCTTTTTGAAAAGATAAAAGGCCGCTACAGCAAGCAGCCTATCAATACGGAAGACGGCCTTAAGATCGAATTTGATACCGATTGGGTGCATTTGCGCACATCCAATACAGAGCCGATCATCCGCATCTATTCCGAAAGCAATACGGAGACTACGGCCAGCAATATTGCGAAACGTATCATGACCGATATCCGGGAGATCATGCAGGAGCGATAGCTTACCGGTATCTGAAATGTAAAGAGCTGCCTGCGGGCGGCTCTTTTTAATAAGATAAATTTACAAAGGCATTACCCGAATTTGTCCTAATTTTAGGGCCTAGCCTTAGCCCTGTGCATAAGGCTTTTTTTAAATCGTAAGCATTCGTATCATGCGGCATATATGACCGCCAAAAATTGTTTCAACCCATTATGAAAGTAGCAGTAGTCGGTGCGACCGGCCTCGTGGGCAGCACTATGTTGCACACCCTTGAAGAAAGAAATTTTCCGGTAACGGAGCTGATCCCTGTAGCCTCTGAACGATCGAAGGGTAAGAAGGTCTTGTTCAAGGGTAAGGAATACACGGTGGTTACGCTGCAGGAAGCCGTTGCCATGCGGCCCGATATCGCCCTGTTCTCTGCGGGCGGTGCTACGTCGCTGGAATGGGCCGAAGCCTTTGCAGCTGTGGGTACCTATGTGATCGATAACTCCTCGGCATGGCGCATGCATCCCGATAAGAAGCTGGTGGTGCCAGAGGTCAATGCTTCGGCCCTGAGCAAAGAAGATCGTGTGATCGCCAACCCCAATTGCTCTACGATACAAATGGTAGTGGTGCTGAAGCCACTCCATGATAAATATAAGATCAACCGTGTTGTGGTGAGCACTTACCAAAGCGTGAGCGGCAGCGGGCAGAAAGGTGTGGATCACCTGATGTCGGAACGCGAAAAGACAACGCATAAACCCTTGTACCCGCACCAGATCGATTTGAATGTACTGCCGCATATCGATGTCTTCCAGGACAATGGTTACAGCAAAGAAGAAATGAAGATGATACAGGAAACCCAGAAGATCATGGGCGACCATAGCATACGCGTATCGGCCACCACGGTAAGGGTGCCTGTAGTGGGCGGTCACAGCGAAAGTGTGAACATTGAATTTGAGCAGGACTACGACCTCGACGAACTGCGCCGGCTGCTGGAGAGCGCGCCGGGTATCGTGGTTATGGACGACCCAAAAAACAATGTGTATCCCATGCCGGTATTGGCGGCAGGTAAGGACGAGGTATTTGTCGGCCGCCTGCGCCGCGACCTCTCCCGCGACCGTGCGCTGAATTGCTGGATCGTTGCCGACAACCTGCGTAAGGGTGCGGCTACCAATGCGGTGCAGATTGCCGAGTACATCGTGGCGCAACGTTGGATAACGACGTAAAACAAATGCTGACCTTGCGATCGCTGTATCATACCGCGAACATCTCTCCTTTTTAAAAATTGCTTATTGCCATAATCCCTCATGAAAAAAATATTCTATCTGCCGGCCGCTGTGCTGTTACTGAGCAGCTGTGGTAAAGACGACAACGAAGACGTCGTTGAACAGCCCAATAAAGACGGGTCGATTGAAACCGTTATCAGCGTTACCCACGCCGATAGTGTCGATCTGCTGACAACCACGCATAAAGTATGGTTAAAAGGGGCTGTCGCCAAAACCTTTGTGACCACCGACACACTGAAGTCGCTGGGTACCGAGCCGGTAACTAACGATGAGGCAAACACTTCGGGTCCTAAGGAGAAAAAGAAAGATTACGAAATTTACATTACAGTAAAATAAGGCGATGAAAAAAAGCAAAACGATCACCCTGGTGCTCATTACATCGGCCTTAGCCTCCTGTCATAAAGAGCAGCAAAGCGGCGCCAGCGGCAGCTGGGACCAAAAAAAAGTATATATGCGATCCGATACCACGGCTTCGTACACCCGTACACATTATCACTCGGGTGTGGCTGGGGCGCTGTTGTGGTACTACGCCTTCAGGCCTTACGGGCGATACAATAACGGACGCTACGACCATGCCGGCTATTATAGCGGCGGCCTGCACACCAGGTCCAATACGGGTACCAATAGCACCAAAAGCGCCATCGTGCGCGGCGGCTTCGGCAGAGGCGGCTCCTCTGTTTCCTGACTGCTTAAACATAATCGACTATGCAAAGAAACCGGATCAGCCCCCGGCACAATTGGGAAAAAGCGGTGGAACAACTGGGTTTCGGCTTTCATTCTACCAATGTGCCTTATTGGGACGAGAGTGCTTATTACAGCTTCTCCCTGGCGGAAATATTGAAACTGGAAACGGCCACGGCCGACCTCTGGGATATGTGTCTTAATGCCGTGCAGTTCGTTATCGATACCCGGCAATACGCCAGGTTTCATATACCAGATTGGTTTGTGCCGGAGATAGAGCGCTCCTGGAACGAAGATCATCCCTCGATCTATGGCCGGTTTGACCTGGCTTATAACAATGGTGAGATCAAGCTCCTGGAATTCAATGCCGATACCCCTACCAGTCTTTACGAAGCAGGCATTGTGCAATGGTATTGGTTGCAGGACTTCGACAAGGGCAAGGATCAGTTCAACAGCATCCACGAAAAGCTTGTTGACTACTGGGGCTACCTGAAGCAGTATCTGCTGCCGGGGAAGCTGCATTTCTCCTGTGTCAAAAGGAGTTTGGAAGATCTTACAACGACCGAATACCTGCGCGATTGCGCTATACAGGCGGGGATCGATACCCAGCTGGTATTCATCGACGATATCGGCTGGGATGAGGAACGTAAGGTATTTGCCGATATGGAAGAGGAAGATATAAAGAACCTCTTCAAGCTGTATCCCTGGGAGTGGATCGTGCAGGATGCCTTTGGTAAAAGGATACCGGAAGATCGTAACAAAGCATTGTGGATAGAGCCGGCCTGGCGCATGATCTTGTCCAATAAGGCGATATTGCCCATACTCTGGCACCTATACCCCGATCATCCTTACCTCCTGAAGGCTTATTTTGACCAGGGCGACCTGGTTAGCTACGCCCGCAAGCCAATCCTGTCGCGCGAAGGCGCCAATATCATGCTGGTAAAACAGGGACTCCCGCTACAACAAACCGGTGGTGAATATGGCGCTGAAGGGTATGTCTACCAGGACCTGTACGAATTGCCGGCATTTGAGGGCCATTACCCTGTGATTGGCAGTTGGGTTATCGGGCAGCAACCGGCCGGTATGGGTATCCGGGAAAGTAATGGCCTGATCACCAATAATACCAGTCGATTCATTCCCCACCTTATTGTCTGACAAAACCATTAATCCTGATTTTTATGAGCGCAATGCTTTCCATCAACTATATCGAATTCAGCTGCCGGCGTATACCTGAGATCAAGGCTTTTTACCATGCAGCCTTTGGCTGGACCTTTACTGACTATGGGCCAGACTATGTAGCCTTTAATGACGGTAAGCTGGATGGCGGGTTTTCCCATAATGAGCAGCATGCACCAGGAGGTAGCCCCTTGGTGATCTTATATACAACGGCTCTGGAGGAAGCGCGGGAAAAGGTTAAAACCAGCGGCGGAACGATAACCGAAGACATATTTGCCTTCCCCGGCGGCCGGCGCTTTCACTTTGCCGATCCCGACGGTAATGTGCTGGCGGTATGGAGCGACAAGGAATAAGGCCCGAATTCATTAAATTTGCAGCGCTTCTCCGTGAAGCAGAAATTTTGCAACGACGAGATACAACAGGTATCTAACTATACAACAAAGTATTTAATGAGCACGATTAAGCCTTTCCTGCGCCTCAGTGGCCTGGAACCCCTTGTAGTAAGGCCCGAGACCAATTTTATCAATGTAGGAGAGCGCACCAATGTGACCGGCTCCAAGAAATTTGCCCGCCTCATTCGCGAGGAGCAATACGAGGAGGCCCTCAGTGTAGCCCGCCAGCAGGTGGAGAGCGGCGCCCAGGTGCTGGATATCAACATGGACGATGCGCTGCTGGATGGTGTAAAAGCCATGACCACCTTCGTCAACCTGGTGCAGAGCGAGCCGGATATTGCCCGTATCCCTATCATGCTCGACTCCTCCAAATTTGAGATCATAGAGGCCGGCCTCAAATGTATCCAGGGCAAGTGTATCGTCAACTCCATCTCCATGAAAGAAGGAGAGGCAAAATTTATTAAAGAAGCCCGCATCTGCAAAGCCTTCGGCGCCGCCGTTATCGTCATGGCCTTCGACGAGGTAGGGCAGGCCGATACCAAAGACAGGAAGGTAGAGATCTGTCACCGGGCATATAAGATACTTACAAAACAAGTAGGCTTTCCTCCCCAGGACATCATTTTTGATCCCAATATATTTGCAGTAGCTACCGGTATTGAAGAGCATAATAATTATGCGGTCGACTTTATCGAGGCTACCCGTGAGATCAAGCGTCTGATGCCCCTGGCCAAGATCAGCGGTGGTGTGAGCAATGTTTCCTTTTCCTTTCGCGGCAACGACCACGTAAGGGAAGCGATACACAGCGTATTCCTTTACTACGCCATTAAAGCAGGCATGGATATGGGCATTGTAAACGCCGGGCAACTGGTCGTTTACGATGAGATAGAGCCACGGCTACGGCAGCTGTGCGAAGATGTGCTGCTCAACCGCAACAATGAGCATAATGAAACGACCGAGGCGCTGATCGCTTTCGCCGAAACCGTAAAGGCCAAAGGCAAAGAAACGGTGAAAGACGAAACCTGGCGTAAGGCCACGGTCGAAGAGCGCCTGAAGCATTCGCTGGTCAACGGCATTACCGACTACATCGATGAAGATACGGAAGAGGCCCGCCTCCGGTACGACAGGCCGCTCCAGGTGATCGAAGGGCCGCTGATGGACGGGATGAATGTAGTGGGCGACCTGTTTGGCAGTGGAAAGATGTTCCTGCCGCAGGTGGTGAAGAGCGCCAGGGTAATGAAAAAAAGCGTGGCTTACCTGCTGCCCTTCATTGAGCAGGAAAAACGGGACAATCCCAACGCCCGGCAAAGCGGCGCTGCGAAAATACTGATGGCCACCGTTAAGGGCGATGTACACGATATCGGCAAAAATATCGTGGGTGTCGTTTTAGGTTGTAACGGCTATGATATCATCGACCTGGGCGTTATGGTTCCCGCAGATAAAATATTGGACGAGGCCGAAAAGCACCAGGCCGACATCATAGGCCTCAGCGGTCTCATCACGCCTTCGCTCGATGAGATGGTGCATGTGGCTGCGGAAATGAACCGGCGCGGTATGAAGCAGCCCTTACTCATTGGCGGAGCTACCACATCGCGCATGCATACCGCCGTAAAGATCGCACCCGGCTACGGGCATGGCGTGATCCACGTGCTGGATGCCTCCCGCAGCGTTACGGTTGCCGGCCAGCTGCTGAGCGAAGAGACCAAGGGCGCTTTCCTGGATACGTTAAAGACGGAATACGATCAGCTGCGGGAAGACTTCAACAGCAAAAGAGCCGTAAAGCAATACATCAGCTACGCGGAAGCATCGGCCAACCGTATGCCCATCGACTGGGATAGCTTTACACCCACGAAGCCCGCCTTTAACGGCGCTAAAGTGCTACGCAATGTAGACCTGAATGCCATAAGGCCTTATATCGACTGGACTCCATTCTTCATTTCATGGGAAATGAAAGGCAAGTTCCCGGCCATTCTCAGCGATGAACATGCCGGCAAGGAGGCTACACGGCTGTACAATGATGCCAATGCGATGCTGGACAAGATCATCGCTGATAACTGGCTGCAGGCGCATGGTGTAGCCGGCTTCTGGCCGGCTGCGGCTACAGGGCCCGATACGATTACTTTGTATAACGAAGACGGCAGCGTGCTGGAGCAACTGGAGATGTTGCGCCAGCAGATCAAAAAGGCAGCTGGACAACCGAGCTTCTCCCTGGCCGATTTTGTAAAGCCTGCGCAGCAAGCCGAAGATTATATGGGTGCCTTTGCAGTAAGCATTGCCGGTATCGAGCCCCATATCAAACGGTTTAACGAGGCGCTTGACGACTACAACAAAATACTGCTGCAAGCCCTGGCCGATCGCCTGGTGGAGGCCTTTGCAGAGTACCTGCATCTTAAAGTACGCAAGGAGTACTGGGGTTATGCGCAAGACGAGGCATTGAACCAGGATGCACTTATTAAAGAAACCTACCAGGGCATACGCCCTGCGCCGGGCTATCCCGCCTGCCCCGACCATACAGAAAAAAACAAGCTGTTTGAACTGATGCAGGTGAAGGAGCATACCGGTATTGAGCTCACCGAGCACCTGGCCATGTATCCGGCCGCATCGGTATGCGGCTGGTATTTTTCGCATCCGCAAAGCATTTATTTCGGAGTGGGCAAAATAAGCGAAGATCAGTTCCAGGACTACTTGTCGCGCAAAGGTCTGCCGGAAGCAGCATTGCGGAAATGGCTGCAGCCAAACATGGAATAAAAGCACTCAAAAGCCTTTAAAATAACAGATGATCAAGGTAATCAAAGTGACGGACGAGGCCGCATTAAAGCAGGCCTTGACCATCAGGGATATTGTTTTTGTACAGGAGCAGGGATGCCCCTCCGACCTGGAGCACGAGAACGATGATATCGCGGTACATTTTCTTGCCGCCATTAACGGCATTCCTGCCGGTGCCGCACGTTGGCGCCGCACCGATGCCGGCTTTAAGCTCGAACGTTTTGCGGTATTGCCTGCCTTCAGGGGCAAAGGCATCGCTACGGCCATGATCTCGGCAGTGCTGGCCGACCTGCCGGCCGATGCAGCCTATATTTACCTGCACGCACAGGTCGATGCAGTGCCGGTATACGAGCAGAACGGATTTGTAAAAAGCGGCGATAGCTTTGAAGAGGCCGGGATATGGCATTATAAAATGACGCGGCTGCAAGCCTAGCGCTGCTTGTAGCTTTCCATCGGGCTGGAGTCAACCCTTAATTTAGCCTTTCTTTAATAAAAGGCTGGTGATGAAGCCTAAATAATTGGTAAAGACACAGAGGCTGGCTTGTAACTGCTCTATATTCGCCGTGGATAAAACAACACATACTGTATGAAAAAGTTATCGGTCATCTTATTGCTCGCAGCATCTTCGGCGGTTTATGCACAATCTCCTTTGCGGTTTGGTGTTAAAGCCGGAGCCAATATCTCACGCATCGGCATAGCTAATAGCAATGTTAGCATGGGTAAGCCTTCCAGCTCTTTCGGGCCCGGTGTTTATGCCGGTGGCCTGCTGGAAATTTCAGGCCCGGCGGGATCCAAGCTCAAAGGGCAGATCGAAGCACTTTATTCTTATCACACCGTAAAGAATACGTACGCGTCGGGACCGGCAAAAGTGGAGCAGAAAACCAATCTTTCCCAGATCTCCGTACCGCTGATGATCCGGTATTTCCCCATTCCGTCGCTGAGCTTCAATGCCGGGGCTTCCGTTAACTTTAATGTGGCCAGTAAAACGAAGGTGGGCGAGGTGACCCTGGATCATGGCGACCTGGACGATCTGCAAACCATCCAGGTAGGCGTATTGGCCGGCGCTACCTACTATATCTACAAAGGCTTTTTTGTAGATGCGCGGTATAATTATTTCTTCGGTAGCGTATATAAGAAGGATAAAACTAACGATCCCAGCTACCGCTTAAGCGCGATACAGATCGGGCTGGGGTATAAGTTCAGGTATTGATAAAATCTGACTATCCGTATATAAGAGACGAAGCCGGTCCTTGAGCTCGTCGAAAGGACAAAGACGATGCTTCGACAGGCTCAGCAACCGCTTCTGGTGGGGATTTCACATCCGGATATTCGCTTAATAGAGATTGTTGATCCAATGGATTGTTGAGCGGTTACCGGTAAACGGATAGCCGCTCTTTTTGCAGGAGGGGGTGGCGGCCATGCAATATCGGCCGCTCCGGCGCGTTCTAAAAGGCTGACAGAAGTCCCCGACCATGAACATACCACGGCCTGTATTTTTTTATTTTCCCACAACATTGTGTTTGTGCCTGGCGCTCTTTGTACCGGCAACAACGCCTGCGCAACGTCCCAGAATTCATATGGCTATGGAGGCTCTGGTATCGGGCAAAATACCCATTATCTCGGCCAAGGGCACTTCTTTCGGGCTTTGGGGCAGTACCGGGTTCAGCCTCATTACTATCGTGGACGGCACCGAAGAAAATGCCCTGGCATTGCGCAACAGGCTGGGCTTCCAGGTCGACTTTACCCGCTACAACGTGCCGGGCTTCGGCTCTTTTGCCGTGGACAGGGCCAGCATTATCGTGAATCCCGAGGTCATGGTATCGACGGCAAAGGAAAGGCTGAAATGGATGGCCGGAATCGGTGCGGAGTTTAACGGCTACTTCCTGGCGCAGCTGCAGGAAGGCAGTAGTTCACCTGTGGATAATGAATTTATTGATCAGTCGCGGAGACGTATCCTTCCCTTTATCTCCGGCGGGATACAGTATGATCTGCGATACGATTTTCGCCTGCACATCTTCCTGAGGCAAATGCTACTGGATGCCTTCCGCGATAACACGGCGCTCTATCTCCGGGGCAATGCCGACAAACCCGATCTGAAGCTGAACCAGCAACCCACTTATTTTGGTTTCGGCCTTTCTTATTTCTTTGGTGCGGATAGGGACTAGCAGCTAGCTATATCGATCTTAAAAAAGGCCGCCCTTCCGGCGGCCATAATGATAATGATCTGAAATATTATTCTTCGGTAGCAGTGGTACGACTTCTGCGGTACCAGATAAGGCCCACGGTGACCATAAAGATGAGGGGAATGGAAGCCAGGTAAACGATCCCGCTATTCAATCCCTGTGCGCTGCTGGCGCCCAGGCCCGCAGCTGTTTGGGTACATACGGTGCAGCCTTGTGCTATCGCTTCGTGGTAACCACCGGCGAGCAGCATCGCCAGCATTAATCCCATCCTTTTCATAAGGCAAAGGTAGCTAAAAAACGGGTTGGCCGCAAAATAGGTACTGCAAGCCTAGAGGATGGCCTTGACCACATTGTAGACTACTTTGGGCTTACCCAGGGTATAAAAATGTAATACCGGTACTTTCTTCGCCAGCAATTCGCGGCACTGCGCGATCAGCCATTCGGTACCTACCAGCTCACAATCTGCATCGGTCTTACACTTCAGCATTTCGTTGGTAAATTCCTGGGGAATGTCTACGTGGAAAATGCTGGGGATCATGCTCAGCTGCTTTTTATTGGTAAGCGGCTTCAGGCCCGGTACGATAGGTACGTGTATGTTGGCATTCTTGCAATTTTCCAGGTATTTGAAATAGCTGTTGTTGTTGAAGAACATCTGTGTCGTAATATAGTCGGCGCCGGCGGCGATCTTTTGCTGGAGGTAATGCAGGTCGAGCTCCATATTGGCTGCCTCGAAATGTTTTTCGGGATAGCCTGCTACGCCAATACAGAAGTCCGTTTTGCCGGCATCCACGATATCTTCCTCCAGGTAATGACCTTCGTTAAGGTTCACCACCTGCTGCACCAGCTCCACAGCATACCGGTGTCCCTGCGGATGCGGCGCAAAGAATTTTTCATTGCCCGGAGAGTCGCCTCTGAGCGCGAGCACATTGTCGATACCCAGGTAGTGCAGGTCGATCAGCGCGTTTTCGGTCTCTTCCTTGGCAAAGCCGCCGCAGATGAGGTGCGGCACCGCATCTACGCGATAACGGTTCATGAGCGCTGCGCAAATGCCTACCGTACCCGGACGTTTGCGGATCTCTACCCGGTCAAAGCTGCCGTCGGCGCGCCGTTTATAGGTTTGCTCGGCGCGATGGTAGGTAACATTAATAAAGGAAGGCTTGAATTCCATCAGCGGATCCAGATTGCTGAAGATGTTGTCGATGCTCTTACCTTTTACAGGCGGCAATATCTCAAAGGAGACCAGCGGCTTGGTAGCGCCGGCAATGTGTTCCGTTACTTTCATCGGAAAATAAGAATAAACAGTTTTTAGTAAATGGGATGCTTAAACAGGCTGCAAAGGTAAACAACGGTTACTTACCTTGCTATAGGCAGGCATAAATATAGCACAAGACGGCTGGATAGCTGGAAAACGGGCTGCTCAGCCCGGAGCACAGGTGCTTTATGTTAGAGAAGGAGCTGCCTGCGGCAATTGAAGCACGCTTCTGAAGGCTTAGACTTCCTTGTCGGCGACCTTCTTGCTCAGCACTTCCTTTTCTTCGAGGCAGTGGTTGTATTTTTCAAGCAACTCATAGTATTTCTCCTTCCACTTGGGAAGGTATTCTTCGCCCGGATCTTCGATAACCGGTTTTTGATTATAGCTCTTGAATTCTTCCACCTCGATGCCGAATACTTCATGAAGCCGGTCGAGAAAATTATCCGTTACAGGCTCCTTCTTATTTTCCACATTGGATATATAGGCATGGGTATAACCCATTAGCTGGCCAAATGCCACTTGGGTCAATTTCTTTTCCTTTCTAAACTTTTTAACGTCAATCATCAATAGAGCTTATAAATAAATATTTAAACAATTAGCCGTAAATGTAACTTACATTTATATACATTTGCTTTATGCTTAAAACATGCGCTTTGAGTGCTGTATGTAAAGATAATTGAAAATACTACAAATGTATCAATAATGAGACAACTGAAATATAATATCAGAGAAAGGCTGGATGCGCTTAACCGCAGAGAGCATGAAATAATGATGCGCCGCCTGCTGGAAGCGGTGCTGCCGGCCTCGCGCAGCACCTTTTACCGCTGGATCAATACAGGCGCCGGCGATGTATTTCAGATCCCCTATACAAAGCAGCTGAAGATTGCAGTGCTGTTTGGCTGCACAGTAGATGAGCTGAGCTATGTACCCTAAATCCCGTATGCCGCTACCTGCAAATTGAACTTACATGTAACTAAAGATTGTTGCGCCGGACTGCTATTTTTGACCATGCAGCCTTTGAGTTACGAGGTAATACGCCAGCTCATTTACTTTTAAGGAAAAATTTCTACGGTGCTATTGTGTGCCGCCTGATTTGGAACTCCTGCTCCCGGGCGGGACATTGTTTTTGCATGTCCTGTTACCTTGTGAGAAAAGACATAGCCGGTAGTACCAACCAGGCTGATAAAATACGTTTCAATTGTTGTATTTTAGATATCCGGATTTTTGCCTGGGTTGGCTCCGACGTCTCTTTGTCCTACGGTTAAAAATATGCCGCTTGCCTTCGGGGCGGAATACAAGTGCGAAGGCAAACGTGCCTGTACACGTAAAATGACAGCGCTTCGGCAGCAGGCGATTATTGCGGCTAAAACCAAACCAAACTATTATGAAAAAGATCAAGATGGGTCTGGGAAAACTCCAGTTCAAAAAAGAAGTGATCAGCAGCCTTTCCAACGACAAATCCTACAAGGTGATCGGCGGCGGTGTTACGGATGTGGCCACTTGTGTGTCCAATTGCCAGACAGCCTGCAATACGGTTTGCCTGGATTGTTCTTTTATCCCCACCGGTTGCCCGCCACCACCGCAGAGCACCGATCCTACCTGCTCCGCGCAAAGTGGCCACTGCCCCTCTTTGCTGGGCTGCGGTACCATTGGCTAACCGTGCCAGGAAATAGTGAATAAGTATAACAGCGCCGTCACGCGCTGTTTTTTTGATGCTGGCATTTTCCCATTAAGCATAATTTAGAAAAGCAAAAACAGCGATGGTTATGCTACATAGCTGCTCCGGGATAAACCGCTGATGAGCCGCTCCCGGGGCCGGTAGAAAAAGAAAAATAGCAGGTATATTGTTATCGGTAACTTTTCCGTAATTTGGATGCTCGCTATTTTTTGCAATAGAGTATTGTGGCCGGTTCATGCTGTTCCGCATACTTAAAAAACGGCGCGCCGAATGATCCGGGCCAAACAGGGTCGTTAACCAAAACACACGCACAAAATGAAAAAGCGCAATCCTTTTGCACAATCTGCACGCGGCAGCTGCTACCACCGCACAGTCGCCGCTACACGCAGATAAGCCAGCTTTGTTTCGAAACATTACTTTATAGACAGGAAGTACATTTTCCTGTGGTTACTACCGGATAACCTGCTCCGTACCGGAGCTGTACCTATGCTCAATAAATCCCTGAAATACAGGATCGGTAATCTTTTATCGCTGATCCATCGCGATGTGTACGCAACCGCGGCGTATGATGCCGGTCTTTGCTACATGCCTCTATGTTCCTTCATGTTCCGGTATACGGGAAACCCTGTATTTTGGAAAACCATGGAATTCCGGATCGCGAAAACCCTGAACTTTACTGCCGCCATACCACAATCCGGAGGGTTGGGGAAATACAATCGCAGTAACAAGCAATACGGAACCGGTTATGGTTTTCCTCTGGGTCGGATGGCATTTGCCCGGAGCTGAACGGGTGATTTCCCCCGTATTTTAGTCTATATGGCTTCCCGCAGGGTTGAAAATCGTAACTTCATTTTCCTGTGATGGGGAAGCCTCCG
Organism: Taibaiella koreensis; assembly: GCF_003545715.1. Taxonomy (GTDB): domain Bacteria; phylum Bacteroidota; class Bacteroidia; order Chitinophagales; family Chitinophagaceae; genus Taibaiella; species Taibaiella koreensis. Next base: position 313,684 of record NZ_QVNU01000002.1, on the reverse strand, counting down.
GATATAGGGAATAAAAATTTATGAAACTTTAATTATGTAAATTGATAGCTTCGTACCCGCGTCAATTTTGTTGTTTAAACCAGATATCGCTATGTTAAAACATTTTTCAAACATACTGTTACGTACGCCGCTACAAAGTCTTAAGTTGTCGTACCAACCCTTGTCTGAGACCGGTCCTATTTTCCAGGAGGGACTTTATCTTTCTTCGCCGGAGTATTGGAACGAATTTCTGAAGCGTGATGAGCTGAAAGGGAAGGATAAAGAAAAGCTAGAGCTGAGCTTTGCCAAGTACTGGCTGCGCAGCTGTTCCCGTTGCACACCCTATGGTACTTTTGCCGGAAGCCTTATGGTACCGGTAACGGAAGAGGGTACCAAGATTACCCTGGCCGATAACAGCACGCACATGCGCCGCCTGCGTCTCGATATGAACTACATGTCGGGTATCATACAGGTGCTGGAGCAGCAATCGGGCCTGCAGGAGCAGCTGAAGTTCTATACCAACAACAGCTTGTATGAGCTACCCGACGGTTTCCGCTATGCCGAATATACTATCGACAACAATACCCGAAGCTATCACCTCACCTCCATTGAAAAAACAGACTACATACAGTCGGTACTGGAGCGGGCCCGGACCGGCGCCGGTATTGCCGAGCTGGCAGCGCTGATCTGTGCGCAGGAAGATGTAACAGTAGAGGAAGCCCGGGAGTTCATCTTGAGCATGATCCAGTCGCAGCTGCTAATCTCGGAGCTGGAGCCCTGTGTTACGGGCCAGGAGCCGCTCGACCAGCTGATCGACCAGCTGCAGGCCTTTTCCGGTGTAGAGGAAGTGCTGGGAAAGTTGAAAAAGATCCAGGGTATGATCCGCGAGCCGCAGGAAGGTGTAGCCTATCTGCAACAGATCGAGCAGGAGCTTAAAGACCTGGGGCTGGCTCTGGAGGTGCCTAAAAATACACTGCAGACCGATCTGTATTTATCGGTGGCGCAGAACTCGGTGAATAAAGAGTTGATCGAAGCTGTGGTGAAGCAGGCGGAAGAGCTTACCGTGCTGGCCCGGCAGGGAAAGAACGCCGAGCTGGACGATTTCAAAAAGAATTTTTTCAGCCGCTACGAAGAAGGCGAAGTGCCACTGGCTATTATCCTGGATGCCGACCTCGGCTTGGGCTATGCCGGTGTGAGAGACGAATCGGCTGGCGGTGGCCCCCTTGTAGACGATATAGGCTATGCCGGTCAGGGTGGCGGCGGCGGCGAGTTTGACTACCTGCAGCAGTATACACTCAGCAAGTACAACGACTACCTGAAGCATAAGAAGCCGGTAATCGAATTGAAGCCCGAGGAGCTGAAGGAATTCGAGGGCCGTATTGCCTCCTTCCGTTTTGCCAACAGCATTCATGTGATGGGCAGCCTTATGAAGAAGGATGCACAGCTGGATCCCGAACATTTTTCTTTTGACCTTTCGGGTATGGGCGGCCCCTCTGCCGGCAACCTGTTGGGTCGCTTCACTTCGGGCAGCGATGTATTGCGCGACTTTACCCGCACAATCCTGAAGGAGGAAGAGACCGAGTATAAAGACGCGATATATGCCGAGATCGCACACCTGCCGCAGGCACGTATCGGTAATATCCTGCTGCGCCCGGTATTGCGTGGTTACGAGATTCCTTATATCGGTAAATCCGGTATTGATGCAGCACACCAGATCCCTGTTGAGGACCTGATGGTAAGCGTGCGTAATAACGAGGTGGTGCTGAGAAGCAAGAGCCTTAATAAAAGAGTAATTCCGAGGCTGACTACCGCGCACAATTTCGGTTACCGGAGCCTTCCTGTATATAAATTCCTCTGCGACCTGCAGATGCAGGGTCTTTCTTTTGCAGGCGTATGGGACTGGGGCAACCTGGCAGCGCTGAAGCAATTGCCCCGCGTGGTATACAAAGACCTGATCCTGTATAAGGCTACCTGGAAGGTTGAAGAAAAGGAGATCAACGATCTGCCGAAAGAGAAAGAAAACCAGAAAGCCTTTCTGGATAAATGGCGGGACGAAAGCAATATACCGCAACGGGTAGTGTACAAGGAGGGCGACAACGAGCTGCTGATCGATTTTGGCGAAGATAGTGGTATAGAGCTATTCCTGCATTACCTCAAGCGGTACAAAATGATCACGCTCGAAGAGTTTCTCTTTACCGACGAGAACTGTATTGTCGCAGATAAGGAGGGCAATCCTTTTACCAACGAGATCATTATTCCCCTCAACCGCGAGCCGAAGAAGGAAGAGGCTGCTGCCCCGGTAGCAGGGAAGCAGAAGAAGGGGCAGGAGAAGAAAGAACCTGCTGCTCCTGAGGCTGCAGTTGCTGCAGAACCCCTGGTGCTTGCCGGGGACCGGTCGGCCGTACAAAAGAAGTTCTCGCCTTTCAGTGAATGGTTATATTTCAAGATCTATTGCGGTACCAAGACAGGCGAAAAGGTGCTGAAGGAAAACCTGCTGCCCTTTATCGAATCGGGCCTGGAGCAAGAGCTGTTTGAAAAATTCTTCTTTATCCGTTACCGTGACGATTTTTCGCATCTTCGTTTCCGTTTCTACAATAGTAACCCCGACAAGCAGCTGGAGGTGCAGAAGCAGTTTATGCTATGCCTGCAGCCCCTGCTCGACAGCGGTATGATCGACAAGGTGGCTGTAGACACCTATTCACGCGAGCTGGAGCGGTATCGTCATGAATTTATTGAGGAGGCCGAGCTGTTGTTCCATAACGACAGTCTTGCTATCTTGCGTTTTATCAACCTGCTGGAAGGAGCCGAAGGAGAGCAGTACCGCTTCCTGTTTGCCTTGCGGGGCATCGACTTGCTGCTGAGCGATTTCGGACTGAACCTGGAAGATAAGACTGAGCTGGCCCGCCAGATACAGGGTAGCTTCTTCAGGGAATTCGGCGGACAGGCGCCATTACAAAAGCTACTGAACGATAAGTATCGCAAGCACCAGAAAAGCATCTTCCAGCATATGGACGCGACCAGGGATGTGGAGAATGAGATAGATGAAGCGGTAGCCCTGTTTGCCATACGAACGGAGCAAAATATGCCGGTGATCGAACAAATGAAGGAGAAGCTGAAAGGAAGCGATAGCCGCAAGCTGTTCTTCGAGCTATTACCCAGCTATATCCACATGTTTATGAATCGCTTGTTCGTGGCCCAGCAACGTAAATACGAGCTGGTGATATACCACTTCCTGGAAAGATATTATTCATCACAACTGAGCATACAAAAAAAAGGAAAAACTGATGCCGTTCACCGTTTACAGACAACTTGATGCGATGGACTGCGGTCCCACCTGCCTGCGCATGGTGGCCAAGCACTACGGCAAGAATTACTCCCTGGAATACCTGAGAGAACAATCTTATATAACCCGGGAAGGAGTAAGCCTGCTGGGTATCAGCGAAGCTGCCGAAAAGATCGGTTTTCGTACCCTGGCCGCCAAGATATCCTTTGCACAGTTGGACGAAGAGGCTACGCTGCCTTGTATCCTGCATTGGAACCAGAAGCACTTTGTTGTACTGCCTCCGCAGAATTACGACCGCAATAAAAGGAAAGATAAGATACTGGTAGCCGATCCCGGCCACGGGCTGGTAAAGGTGGATCGCGAGACCTTCCTGCGCAGCTGGCTGGGTGATGGCCGGGAAGGGATCGTGCTGATGCTGGAGCCCACCGAGAACTTTTACCTTACTAAGGAAGATCAGCAGGAAACTAAAGGATTCAAGTTCCTGTTCAGCTACCTGCGCCCCTACCGCAAATTTGTGTTGCAGCTCTTTCTCAGTATTATAGTAGCCAGTGTGCTGTCACTCATCACGCCTTTCCTTACACAGGGCCTGGTGGATTATGGTATCAATCACCAGAACCTAGGGTTTGTATACCTTGTGCTGATCTCGCAGCTGGTGCTCTTTGCCGGAAGTACGGCCATCGAAATGATACGAAGCTGGATCATGCTGCATATGAACAGCCGGATCAACATCAGCATTATCTCCGACTTTCTTATCAAGCTGATGAAGCTCCCGATACGCTTTTTCGACACGAAAATGATAGGCGATATCCATCAGCGTATCGGCGATCATAGCCGTATCCAGAGCTTTCTTACCGGCACTACGCTGTCTACGCTGTTCTCCTTTGTCAACTTGTTCGTGTTCACCATCGTGCTGGCGATATACAGTCTTAAGATCCTGCTGGTATTTACAGTATTCAGCATTGCCTCGATCGGTTGGATCGTATTCTTCCTCAAGAAGAGGAAAGAGCTGGACTATAAACGCTTCCAGCGTATGAGCGATAACGAGAACGTTCTGTTCGAGCTCATTACCGGTATGCAGGAGATCAAGCTTAACAACTGTGAGCGCCCCAAACGATGGGAGTGGGAAAAGGTACAGGCCAAGTTATATAAGATCAGCGTGCAGGGTCTGGCCCTGGGCCAATACCAGCAGGTAGGCTCTGTATTTTTCAACCAGCTTAAGAACATTCTCATTTCCTACATCAGCGCAATCGAGGTAATGAGCGGTAATATGAGTCTTGGTATGATGCTCTCTGTGAGCTACATCATAGGCCAGATGAATAGCCCGCTGGATCAGTTGCTGGGCTTCGTACAGGCTGCGCAGGATGCCAAGATCAGTCTCGACCGCCTGGGCGAGATCCATAACCGGGAAGAAGAAGAGCTGGAAGGCCAGCTGGCTTTGTCGCCGCTGGAAAAGAAATCGGACAGTATCCTTCTGGAAAATGTTTCCTTCCAGTATGGCGGGCCGCAATCGCCCTTTGTGCTGAAGGATATCGACCTGGAAATCCCCGAAGGTAAAGTGACAGCCATCGTAGGATCTAGCGGCAGCGGTAAGACGACCCTGCTGAAATTGCTCCTGCAGTTCTACGATCCTACATCGGGCCGGATTATGGTTGGAGGCAAGGAGCTCAGGCAGCTATCTCCCAAATCCTGGCGCAATGAATGTGGTACCGTAATGCAGGATGGCTTTATCTTTTCCGATACCATAGCCCGTAATATTTCGGTAAGCGACGAGCGTGCAGATATGCAAAAGATCATGCATGCGGTCGAAGTAGCCAATATCCGCGAGTTTGTAGAAGAATTGCCGCTGGGCTTTCAAACCAAGATCGGTAACTCGGGCAATGGCATCAGCGCCGGTCAGAAGCAGCGGATGCAGATTGCAAGGGCAGTGTACAAAGATCCGCAATATCTTTTCTTCGATGAAGCCACCAGCGCCCTGGATGCCAATAATGAAAAGGTGATTATGGAAAATCTGGACCGTTTCTTTGAAGGGAAAACGGTGGTTGTGATCGCGCACCGTTTGAGTACGGTAAAAAACGCCGACCAGATCGTGGTGCTGGAAAAAGGCCAGATGGTGGAAGTAGGTACCCACGCCGAGCTTACCGCCAGTAGGGGCCGCTATTATGAACTGGTCAAAAATCAACTGGAACTGGGCAGTTAACCTGTAGACGATTATGCCTGAAAATAACAACCATACACTGGAAGAACCCCGTACACTGGAGGAGATCCGGCCGGAAGATGATATCCGGAGCGAAGAGGTGCAGGAGATCATGGGGCGTATGCCTTCCTGGATCGTGCGCCGTGGTATCGCCATGGTAGCCATATTGCTTCTTTGTCTGTTCGTCGGTTCGTATTTTTTTAAATATCCCGACATCATCCCGGCGCGGGTAACGATATCTGCAGCAAATCCGCCGGTGAAGCTGGTGGCACGATCCAGCCTGCCGATCCAGAATATCTTTGTCAAAGACAATGAAATGGTCAAGGAAGACCAGTTGCTGTGTATCCTTGCCAATGCTGCAAACTACGATGAAATGCTCAAGGTGGTGCCCCTGGTACAGCAGATCGATACCGCACTTGATCTTGCCGCACTCTCACTGGCGGTCGACCTGCCGGCCGGATTACACCTGGGCGATCTGCAGTCGGTATATGCCGAGTTGATCCAGGCCCTCCAGGATTACCGCTTCTACCTTAAACACAATGTTTACGGCGCTACCGTAGACAACCTGCAAAAACAGGTGACTTACAACAACCAACTGAACCGTGAATTGAGCACTAAGGACAGAATGCTGAAGGAACAATTGGAACTGCAGCATCGTCGCTTCTCAGCCGATTCGGACCTGGTAAAGAATAAGGTGATCTCCCGTGTGGAGTATGAGCAGTCGCGCAAGCAGATGCTCGATCAGCAAATGAATACGGAAGGTAACAAGAGCAATATTATCCAGAACAGTCTTCAACAGGCCCAATACGAGAAGAACATTACCGACATCCGGCAACAGCAGCGCAGCGAAGAAAATAACCTGCAGCAAAAGCTGAAGGATGTGGCTACCCGCTTCCTGGGACAATATGCGCAATGGGAGCAAAGCTATATCCTGCGTAGTCCCACAGCAGGTAAGGTCACCTTTTTCCGTTACTGGAAAGAGAACCAGTTTGTACAGGCAGGAGAAGGCGTAATGATGGTGGTGCCACCTGCCCAGGAATATGTTGTGCGTGGAGATATCGGTATCGACCGTTCGGGCAAGATCGAAGCAGGTCAGAAGGTGCTGATCAAACTTACGGCCTATCCCTTTGAAGAATACGGTATGTTACGAGGCATAGTTGTCTCCCGTTCTGCAGTGGCGATGGATAGCACCTTTGTGCTGGAAATCAAGCTGGAAAACGGATTGAAGACCAATGCCGGCAAAGCAATACCGGCGCAGCCCCAGCTTTTTGGTTTAGGAGAGATCATGACTGAAGATAAAAGTGTGTTGCAACGCCTGTTTGAAAAAGTATACGGCAAGTGGCGACGTTAGCTGTCGCTGCACATTCATCTGCGTAAGGTATTTCCTACATAGTTGGTAGCATAAGCAAGCCGTCCCGATAAACGCGGGACGGCTTGTTTTATTAGGCCAGGTTTATAGTCTCCGCCTTATCAATAACATATTGCCTGGTCTACATACGCCTCTGTTGGCGACGTCCGCTGAAGATTGGCAAAGCGGATCCCGGGGCTTGCAACCCGGTATGGCTATACCTTTGTTAGCTATCTTTACGCTATGTTTGAACAGATCGATAAATTTACCGACCAGTGTATCTCCCTTACCGGGGAAGAGCGGGAGCAGTTCCATGCGCTGCTGAAGTTCCGCCGGATCCGGAAGCGCAGCTACCTGCTCCAGGAAGGAGAAGTATGCGATTTCGAAGCGTATATAGTTAAAGGATGTCTCCGCACCTATTACCTTAGCGAAGATGGTACAGAGACGATCTTGTCCTTTGCGGTTGAAGACTGGTGGGTAAGCGATCTGTATAGCTTCACCGAGCAGCAACCATCAGATATGTTCATAGAGGCGATCGAGGACAGCGAGCTGCTGATCATCGACCGTAAGAGCAAGGCAATGCTCTACGAGAAGATCCCCAAGTTTGAAACGCTGTTCCGCCTGCTGGTCCAACGTTCCCTGTTTGCCTTGCAACGTCGCTTCCATAGCCTGGTATCCCAAACGGCAGAGCAGCGCTACCTTGCTTTCATGGAGAAATACCCACACATTGCGCAACGGGTTCCGCAGAACCAGATCGCCCGCTACCTGGGTGTATCGCCGGAGTTTTTAAGCAGGGTGAGAAGCGGGATACTTAAGAAGAAATAGGTATATCCACACTTATCCGAAGATGAGCCCGTTGGCCAGGTCCAGTTCTTCCCTGCTGATCGTATGCCCCATGTTGGCGTATATTTTTTCGGTAACGGTTGCACCCATGCTTTCCAGCATACGGGTCGTCTCTTTCACCCGCTGAACCGGAACGTGTATGTCGGGATCACTGCTGCCGATAAAGACCGGCATGCCATCGAAAATGCCGGAGTAATTTGCGGGATAAATACGGTCGCCAATAAGGCCGCCGGTGAAAGCGGCGGCTCCGCCATATTTCATGGCGTTCCGCGCCAGGAATTCTAGCATCAGACAAGCGCCCTGCGAGAAGCCGAGAAAACAGATCTGCTCCGGCCTCATTCCCTTCCTGAGTATACCAGCCACCAGCTGTTGCAGCAGGTTTAATGCCGAAGACAATGAGGGCTCATTCTGTGCCGGTGGGGCCAGGAAAGATTGCGGGTACCAGGTATGACCGGTAGCCTGCGGCGCCATCAACGCATAGCCGGCGACATTCAGGTGTTCCGCAAGCGATAGTATGTCGGCTGCAGAACCGCCTCTGCCGTGTATCATGATCAATGCCCTGGACGCCGTTTCCAGGCTGGCCCCGGCTGTTGCCAGGTTTTCTTTGTGCATAACATTCATTTGAATAGGTAAAGTATACAGGAGCATTGCCGGAGCATGCTCCTGCTTCATTCATTTAACCTTGCTGCCGCAGGGATGGCAAGGACCTTTCGATCTCTGCCCTGGCCGGCTCATATTGCTTTGGCAGCTTCAGACCCTTGCCTAGCTCGGCGAGCGGCTCATCTACGGTAAATCCGGGATTGTCGGTGGCAATTTCAAAGAGCACCCCACCCGGCTCGCGGAAATACAGCGAGAAAAAATAGTCCCTGTCGATCTGCGGTGTGATCTGCAATCCTTTGCTGAGCACTTTTTCCCGGTAAGCCATTTGGGCATTGCTATCGGCGACCCTGAAGGCGATATGGTGATTGGTGCCAGCGGCATTGCGGCCTGGCTTACCATCCGGCGTTTCCAGCAGATCGACTATCGCAGCGTCCGGCACCGCGTCAGTAATAAACCGGTACCGGTTTCCCTCCTGCGACAGCAGGCGATAACCAAAGATGTCGGTCAGCACACGCGCCGTGGGATCAATGGCTTTCAGGGTTAGGGTAGCGCTGTGAAAGCCTTTGGTGGCTGCTTCCGGACCTATTTCCCCACTTGTCCATCCTGGCCGGCTATCGTTCTTATCCGGGACCAGTAAAGCCAGGTTCAGTCCATCGGGATCGGTAAAAGAGAGAAATGTTTCCCCGAAGCGCTCCCCTGTTTCTGTAGAAGGGACCTGCAGGCGGGTAAAGTGGTCCCTCCAGAAGTCCAGGCTTCCGGCCGGTACCGAGTAGCCTATCTCTGTAGCCATGCCGGTGCCGGTATGGCCCTGGCCTATGCCTTCCCAGGGGAAGAAAGTAAGAATGGTGCCCGGTGTGCCCGTCTCATTACCATAGTAGAAGTGATAGGTGCCGGGATCATCGAAGTTCACGGTTTTCTTGACCATTCTCAGGCCGAGGGCCTGGGTATAGAAATCGTAGTTGCGTTGCGCGTTGCCTGCTATCGCCGTGATATGGTGCAGGCCCAGTATGCGTGATTCATTCATTGTATTGGATCGTTTAAAAATTTATTGTTGCAGTCCCCTGCGGATCTCGCTTTCCAGCAAACCGCTTCCACCGCCGAAATGGCGTATCAGCCTGGTCTTCGGCCCTACAGCGCTAATGTTTTGTTTCAGAATGGTCTCGTCCGGGCTGCTAACCCCGGCGCACAGCAACACCACATCGTAGCTGTGATTGCTCAACTTGAATAAAGCTTCCTCTAAAGAAGAGGCCATTTCACCGTTCCAGTTGTCATGGCTGTTGATAAGCCGGAGCACGACGGCCATGATCGGTGGGTTATAGCCCAATGCGAGTATGCGGATCTTTGTGTTTTCCATCGTCAAAGAAAGTTTAGACGGCGAAGGGCAGGCTCATCGGTACTTCGATCAGTAGCAGCCCGGCTTGATCGCTCAGGGAGCGGATCGTAACCCCTTCACCGTTGTAGATACCCAGGCCATCTCTGTTTTGTAAAACCCTGCCATCTATATCAAAGGCGCCGCCAATCACAAAAGCATAGACACCGTTGTCTTCTTTGTGCATCTGGTACTCCGTTACGGAGGCATTGTCGAAGAAACCCATGCTCATCCAGGTATCTTGCCGGATGGTCACCGTAGCCGCGCCATTGCCGGGCTGGATAAAGGGATACAAATGGTTCTCCCGAAAGGTTCGTGGCAGTGTTATTGCCGTGTAACCGGGCGTAGTATTCAATACGTCGGGATAGATCCAAAGCTGCAGGAAAGCTGCAGGCTGAGTGGGGCTGCCATTATATTCGCTGTGAAATAAACCGGTGCCGGCGCTGATGACCTGTACCGAGCCGACGGAGACCACATTATGATTACCCAGGCTGTCTTCGTGCCGCAGGCTGCCGCTAAGCGGTATGCTGACGATCTCCATATTGTCGTGCGGATGTGTACCGAAGCCGCTGCCACCAGTAAGCACATCGTCGTTGAGCACCCGCAAAGCGCCGAAGCTCATTCGTTTGGGGTTGTAATAATCGGCAAAACTGAATGTTTTTTTACTATCCAGCCAGTCGGAATAATCGTGGCCCCTGGTCTCTGCCTTGTGACATATATATTGTGTCATTGTTTGTGCTATTGATACTGCAAATTTCCGTAGCCGATACCCCCGATACCAATGAACCAGGTCAAGAAATAATCTTAACCTATATTAAGACGAAAGGTATTTCCCGGGTTTTAGGAACCGCTGTATGTAAGGCCTGGCTTATTTTCCAGGTTTTTACCGGTAGTTTGTGTCATCGTGTGTGCCACCAATAAATAGTAATATTTAGATAACGCTTTTGGTCCATATTCTAAATAACGCCGCGACTACCTTTGAGGAATTTCTGCTCTATGTCTCCTGCCCAGATAGACCTGCTCCTCTTCGATTCGGTAAAAGCCGGCGATGTACACGCCTTCAGGATACTGGTGGAAAAATATTCCCTGCTATTGCATGCTTATTGTATGAAGTATATCAAGAATGAATGCGATGCTGAAGAAATCGTGGCAGATGCGTTCATTACCTTATGGGATAAGAAGAGCAGGATCGACATTTCCAGCAGCCTGAAGGCTTATCTATATGCAACTGTAAGAAACCATAGCATCAATTACCTTCGCACATTGAAAAAGGCCCCCCTTCTGGAGAGCATCAGCGAAGAGGCGCCCCTGCATGGCCATAGGGATGCTGTGATCTATCCTTTTGAACCCTCGCATGAGCAAAGAATGACCGAAAGAATGCGGTTGTTGGAAGAGGCTTTGGAACAACTTCCGCCAGCACGGAAAAAAGTATTCCTTATGTTCAGGAGCGGGCTCAAATACGGCCAGATCGCAGATCAGCTCAACCTTTCGGAAAAGACGGTACGAAACCAGATCGACCGTGCCATAAAGCAGCTAAGGGAATATATATCGGAGGCCTTGCCGCTTGGCAATGCCTTTACGCTGTTCCTGCTCACAGCCTGTACCTTATAAACGCCTCCCATGGCGGTTTCCCGTTTGCTTTAATAGCGTTAATAATTTCTTAACCCGGGCGGCATGGGAAAATGACGCAGCTGCTGCGTCCCTCCTGAAGTAGAGAGGGCAATACCGGCCTTCTATCCATTCATCATTATTAAAACAGACGGCGCTTGAAAGCAACGACCCCTGTAAACTGGCAAAGCCTGATGCAAATGGCCAAGGGCTGTGCTACTGACGAGGAACAGCAGCAGGTAGCGGCCTGGATCAAAGCCGACCCTGAACAGCATCGTCCCATATTGGATCATATTACCGAAGTGTATCAGGGGCGTGGCGCTTATGAAGCAGTGCTGCAGGAAAGGATACTGAAAAGGGTAGCGGAGGCGCTGCCGGAAATATTGCCCGTCGCGCCACAGGTGAAGCCCATGGAAACGCCGGACAGGAAATGGCGGCTGCCTGCGCTGCGCAAATGGGCTATAGCAGTCTCTATAGCGCTCATTGTGCTGGTTGTTGCCGGCCGGCAGGAACAAATCCGCAACCTGATCGGCGCCGGTGCGCATAAGGCCTTATGGAAAACAGTAGTTACAGGCTATGGCCAGGAGGCAGCCGTTATGTTGCCAGACGGCTCTGCTGTAAGGCTCGCGCCGGGGAGCCGGCTCCGTTACCCGGAACATTTTGCCGGTAAAGAAAGACAAGTGCAGCTGACCGGGGCAGCCTTCTTCGATGTGCGCAAAAATCCGGCGCAGCCCTTTACTGTAATGACCGGGAAGCTGTTCACCAAAGTACTCGGGACCAGCTTTGAAGTTGTTGCCTATCCCGACGAGCTACAGTCTACCGTAACCTTGATTACCGGCAAAGTAATGGTGCACAACCGTGACAGGCAAAATAACTGGCAAGCTATAGCCTGCCTGACGCCAAATAAAAAGCTGACGCTGGAAAACAAGGCAGCGACATTCAGTATTGATTCCATAAGCATCAGAACAAGCCAGGATATAAAGAATGGTAAGCTTGTTTTTGAGAACAGCACTATGGCAGAGATCGCTATTGGTCTGAAAAGAAAATACAACATCCATGCCCGCTTTAAAGAAGGCTGCCGGCCATCAAAGCATATCTCTGCCACTTTCGATCAATCGATGAGCCTGGAAGACATCAGCCTGGTGCTGGGCAAGGTGTCGGGATTGCATATTACTACAGGCAAAGACAGCATGTATATCAGTTATTAACACGAGCTTACCTTTAAAAACATAAACCAAATGCGGCGCCCGCTAACGTCTACTCATTGCCCCTTTTTCCGTTCTATCCCATTCTTCTTCATCTGTCTGCTCTGGCATATCATACCGGCCGGTAACCTAAAGGCACAGACCAATACCCTGTCATCGGTCAATTGTTCCATTACCTTCAGCAACAATTCGCTTAAGGAAGCGCTGCACCAGCTGGAAGGCCAGATCCCCTATCGTTTTGTCTATACAGAGGAGGATCTTCCCGGCAATGTGAAGATCAATGGCACCTATAGCCGCGTATCCCTATCTACGGTGCTGGACGCCTTGCTGCTCCGGCATCAGCTTAGCTACAGCCTGATCAAGAACAATATTGTCGTAAGCAAGGCAGCTCCCGTGAAGAAGGTAAAGAAGGGCATTCTTTCGGGTAGCATAAAAGATCAGCGTACACAGGAAACGATTATCGGGGCGATGATCTCTGTCGCCGGGCAGTCGTTGCAAAGCGATGCAGACGGCGGGTTCAGCGTCGAGTTGGAAGAAGGCGCCTATAGCCTTACAATAAGCACTGTAGGCTACCAGAATCTCGTGCGGGAAAACATACAGGTGAAAGCCGGCCAGGATACACATTTGACCGTGGATATGAGCCAGGATGCGACGGCGTTGAATGAGGTAGTGGTTACCGAACGTAAGATACAGGGTACCAATATTGCGCTTATCGATCAGATCCGGTCGGCCCGTGCGATCGTGACCGGTATCTCCAAAGAGCAGATCGGCCGGAGCCAGGATCGTGATGCGGCCGAAGTTGTGCGCAGGGTGCCGGGCGTAAGCGTTATTCAGAACCGCTTTATCGTGATCAGGGGTATTCCGCAACGGTATAATTCTGTACTGTTGAATAATGTGACTGCGCCCAGCTTCGAGGCCGATAGCAGGGCGTTTTCGTTTGAGACCATACCCAGCGGTATGATCGACCGCATTCTCATTTATAAGACGGCCGTACCCGAGTTGCCCGGCGACTTTTCGGGAGGCGTAGTCAAAATATTCACCACCGACGTGCCGCCAAGGAATGATCTCAATATCACCTACCAGGCATCGGTGAGGCCCAATACCACCTTTAGGGACTTTTATGAGCAGAAGCAGGGAAAGCGCGCCTGGCTGGGCTTCGACGACGGTACTTATCGTTTGCCGAAGATCGTATCGCCCGAAAATCCGGGCGATATGAATTATAGCCCATACCTGAACAAGAACTGGGATGCCGTTCAGAAGACGGCCGGGCCCGATCATCGCCTGGGGCTGGACTTTACGCGCAATATACCGCTATCGTCCCGGGTCGACCTGGGTGTGGTCGCCAGTGCCAATTACAGCAATGTCTATCAGAGTCGTACGGTTTCCCGTAATCCCGGTCAATCAAGGGAAGAACTGAAGCGGTTCCAGGTCGGATACAACCTGGTCGATAATGTGTACGAGCACGATGTACGGGTAAACGGCATGGCCAATTTCTCCCTCAACATCAACAAAGGCCGGCATATTATCTCTTTCCGGAACCTGTATACACACCTGGGCACTTTTCAGTATATCGACCGGAACGGAGAGGTACGTTCCGATAATGACGATGGACTGGGTCTTACGCGAGGTATGTACATGAAAAACCAGGTGCAGACCAACGCGTTTAAAGGCATTTATAACGGTCAGCTAAGTGGTACGCACCGCTTGTTTGCCAATACACAGGTCGAATGGCTGCTGGGCTACACCAAAAGTATATTCAACGATCCCGATCAGCGTACACGTATGCAGACCACGCCCAGGCAGGGCAGTATATCGGACAGTACAGGACAGCTGATATGGCAAGAGCCTTATAATGTAGACGGCGTGGGCAATGCAGCACAGTGGCGACGCATATTTCTGTACTTGCCCGAGGAGACCAAAACCCTGGCTTTTAATATAACCCAGCCATTGGCCATAGGTAGCTTTAAGCCCACATTGAAAGCCGGATTTTACTTTGAAAAAAAGGAACGGACCTTTTCTTTTGACTGGCTGAATCTTAATGTCGGCAAGGGCAACGACACTGCGCCTACGCTCCTGTACAATGCCAATCCTAACGGCTATTACAGCGCCAGCAACAGGGTCATTGCCGGGTATCTTGCGGCCGAGTTGCCTTTAACTGCCAGGCTTAACCTGTATGGCGGCTTGCGCGTGGAGCATTACAGCCTCAATCTTGTGGGTACGCATTGGGCGACAACGGGCCCTTTGGCCGGAGCGGTTACTGTCGATACGCAAATAGTCGCCTTGCTGCCTTCTGTAAACCTGAGCTATAACCTTTCCGACAAGAGCCTGGTGCGGCTTGCCTATGCCAAAACACTTAACCGTGCAGAGTTCAGGGAGTTGGCTCCTTTCAAGTATTTCGACCTTAATCTCTTCCAGGTCACTTATGGTAATCCCGATATGAGGCCGCAAGTGAACATCCAGAATGTTGATCTCCGTTTTGAGCATTACCCGGCCGTCGGCGAGATGTTCGCCGCCGGCATTTTCTACAAGCACTTTAATCATCCGCCTGAATTGTATGCCCAGGACATGGGCGGCAGCGGTAACACCTATTTCTGGGGCAATGCCGATAAGGCTTCCGTATATGGGGCAGAAATAGAAATGATGCTGGGCTTGCAGCGCTATTGTAAGGGTAGTTCCTGGGTAGCAAAGCAATTGCAAAAGATATCGGTGCTCGCCAATGCAACCTACAGCTTCAGCAAGGTCTCTATGGCCGATAGCTTTATCGCCTTTGGACAGGTAATGAATTTTGGGAAAAGCATCGTTCAGGACCGGCCATTATATGGTCAGTCGCCTTACCTGGTCAATATTGGTGTCAATTTCACCGACAGGGATCTGGGGTTGGAGGCCAATATCTCCTATAATGTTATCGGCCGGCGTATCCTCAACGTAGGCTCGCGTAATAATCCCAATACCTGGGAAATGCCCCGGCATTCGCTCGATCTTACCTTCTCGCAACGCATCAGCAGACACCTTGAGCTGAGAGGTGGCATTCAGAATATACTGAATAGCCGGTTCCGCCTGATGCAGGATGCCGATTACAACGGCACCTTCGATAAAGATCCGGATGTACAGGCCGATAACGTAGAAAGAGACAATCGCTTCCAGAGCTGGTACGATGGCACATGCTATACCCTCGGCTTCCGCTTTCACCTGAATCCCACACGCTGATTTTTCCTGTTTTTAGTTTTGCGCTTTTTCGCATCCCCATGCCGGTGGGTGGCGCGTAACCCTTTATTGTCCCATGTTGGTTGCGGCTTAATACCAAGCTAACGATTCGATAATATGGAACTGTGGGCAAAAGCAATGTTTCCCCTGTCCTAATAGCGAACCCTTGCAAGGCGGAACACCACAACTAAATCAAAAAACTAAAAATCAAAATTTATGAACAAAACATTAATGCTGATGGTTGCTGCAACCCTGTTTGCCGGCGCCGTTACGGCCCAGGATACACTGTCTGGCAACATTACTGTCAACAGGGTACTTACCAGCAACAGGTGCTATTACCTGAGGGGATGTGTTACCGTTAAATCCGGTGTAACACTGGCGATCCAGCCCGGTACCAAAATTTTCGGTCTGGCCCCGCTGAGTCCTTCGCAGCTTTCTACAGCAGGCGCACTCATTATTGAAAGAGGCGCTAAGATCAATGCCGCCGGTACTTCCAGCGCTCCTATCGTATTCACTTCCTCTAAGCCTGCAGGCTCACGTGCCCGTGGCGATTGGGCCGGTATCATTCTTGCCGGTAAAGCGCCTATCAATGTGCCCGGTGGTACTTACCAGGTAGAAGGCGCCTGTGTGCCTGTACTGGCAGGTGGTACCGATGTTGCTGATAATTCTGGTGTAATGACATTCGTACAGATCCACTATGCCGGTATCGCTTTCTCTCCCGACAACGAGATCAACAGCCTTACGCTGGCTGGCGTTGGTAATGGTACCAGGATCGAGAACATTCAGGTAACTAATGCCAATGATGATGCTTTCGAATTCTTTGGTGGTACCGTAAATGCAAAGAACCTGATCGCCCTGGATACAAGAGACGATGACTTCGATACCGATCTGGGCTACAATGGTAAAATACAGTTCGGCCTTTCTATCCGTAAGGACACCACTTCTCACGATATCTCCGGTTCTAACGGTATCGAGTCTGATAATAACAACGTTTCACCCGATTATCTCGGCACACCCAAGACCCGCGCTATCTTCAGCAACTTCACTTTCATCGGACCTAAATATTGCAACCCCGGTATTACACTGAATGCAGAATACGACAACGGTGCGCTTATCCGCAGGAACTCGGCTCATTCCCTGTACAACAGTATCGAAACTTCATGGCCCGACAACGGTCTGTTTGTAAAAGATGCACCCACCGTAGTTAATACTTCCCTGACTTCAGGCGATATGCTGAACTACTCTTTCAACTCACTGTATGATAATGGCACCAACTTTACCGGTTCTACCTGGACTGGTGGTTGCGGCGCTTCTATCCTGGTATGGGCCAATGTAGGTAACATCGGCACTGGCTGCCTGGAGTCTGGCAACCAAACACCCGTGGGTGTTCCTGCCTTCACCAATGCTGCAAGCATCAAGGGCAACTACTGCCAGATCAACCCCAACTTTGCACAAGCTATTATGCTGGATACTGCCGATTTTACCGGCAGCGATCTGACGTCAGGATTTACCGTGGTGAAGTATCGCGGCGCTTTCGGTACTACCGATTGGACTGCCGGCTGGACCACATGGTGTCCCCAGAATCAAATGTTTAGCTGTGGTAGCGGTTTTGCAGCTTTGGCTAAACAAGCCCCTGTTGTCCGTTTTGCACCCAATCCTGCCAGCAACACCACACACGCTATCTTTGAAGCTAACCAGCTGGGCAATGCTCAGATCAACGTTATCGACCAGATCAGCGGACAGGTGCTGAAGGTAGTGAATACCAACATCATTGATCTCGGCGAACAAAATGTAACGCTTGATATCAACGGTCTGAAAGCAGGTACTTACCTGGTTACCGTGCGTCTGAAAGATGGTAGCACGATCAATGGTCAACTTGTTGTTTTATAGTTTATACTTTCCAGCGTTTGTAATCAGAAGGAACCCGAAAGGGTTCTTTCTTTTTTTATGCCCCTCTGTCTCCGGCCAACCATGGCATCCCTAAGGTTAATAATTCCGTAACGCTGCGCCAGTGGGTAGCGGCCGTGGTCCTTGCGTCTTGATGGTGTCATAAAGCAGCTGGCAGGCCGGCCCTTTTTGGTATATCATCCATCACACCCATAAATATGAACAAGAAGTTACTTTTTTTGCTGCTTGCAGCAAGCTGTGGTACGAATATGTACAGCCAGACACAGCCTTTTACCGAACTCTTTTGTCCCGTCGATACCTCTTTCGCCGGCGACTCCCTTGTCATGCCTCCCAGTCCCCTGAAGTACAGCATTCTGCTGCGGGAAGGCGATGTGGCGCATAATATAGAAAAGGGCAACAATGCCCCTGTCAAAGGCGGCTTTGGCGCGCTGGCCTACGATTCAAAGAACATTACGCAATTTTCTACCAATAGCATTAATACCAGTATCGAAGGCGACCTTTACCTGAGCCTGAGAGATAACAAGACCGGCATTACCGGCAACGGCGGCGGCTACCTGAAAATGCATGTGCAGAAGGAAAGCGACAATACCTGGTCTGTGGTACCTCAGTCTTTGGGCGGCGTCAGCGTTAACTACCGCATGTATGATATAGACGGCCTGGGTGGCAGCTTTGGCAATAATGGTATTCATATAGGGGCGCAAACAACCTCTTCGGAAAATGAAAAGGGCAACCTGTTCCTGTATGAGCGCATGGCCTCGGGCAATGCCGATCTCCAGCCTGGTATTACAGAGACGGGTAGCTATACCCTTCCTGCGGGATCGGTAGAGGGAGGCCCTGCAGCCATAGCACGTTACCAGAATATGGGCTGGCTGCTGGAAGCAGACCGCAGTACCGGGAAAATGGTACGTAAAATATATGCTGCAGGACGCGCCGATATTGGTGGCATGCTGGCCCAGTCGACCAAGAGCGATCTTAGTGTTCCGGCTTCCGGTAATATTGAGATCATCTACACCACGCAAACACAACCGGCGGTGCTGCTGCGGTACACGCAGTCGGATAACGGTGTTTATGCATTTAAGCAGGAGGATAACAGTAACGAAGGCGATTGGCTGCTCCTGAACGATAAAGATGTAGACGGCTCCCTGTTCCCCATAGACTTTACGGAATTGCTGGATATACGCAAGCTCGCGCTGCAGAAAGGCGCGACCATGTTCAACCGCCTGGGTAATCTCGTAAAGGCTGAGACAGCTGATGGGGTACATTACCTGCTGGCCGAGACGGGCGGAGAAGACCTGCAGCATTCCTTTACCGATCCCAATCTCATCTATTCGGGCAAGCTGGCCAATCACCTGAAGCTCAGGATGCAGAATACGACGCTCTTTGATCCCTATGGCCGTATACTGAATCTGAGCAAAGACCCGATCAGCGGCAAATGGACGGTAAAGGTGCATATCGAAGGTGGTATATCTATGGATGGCCGGTATATTTTCTCCAATCCCAAGCAGATCAGCAATCTGGGCTTCAGCTACTTCGATTTCAACACTTTCGAGAACGTGCAGAAGAATTATCTCCTGATGAATGAAGAGGTGCCTAACGCCGGCTACCGCAGGAATCCCGGTCATATCTACGACGAGGACAGCCTCATAAATGAAACTTATGTGTTGGACCTTGGCAAGGTAAATCCCGATCCGAGCAGTCTGCGACCCTTTGCCATAGCGCCGCGTGGCGCCGAGATCCAGTCGGTGTTTGGTTATAATCCCGAGTTTTCGCCGGTATTCCTTAGCATACGCTATCCCAATTCCAGCCATACGACCTATAACAAGTCGGTAGTGATCGCCATCAGCAACCTGGAAGAATATTTCGAAAACCCCTCTTCCTGCGGATGGGTAGCACCGCCTCCCGGCTACGATCCCGAGACCGGTAACCCGGTAACCCCTCCGGAGCCGGTATCTATAAATGATCCCAAAACGAACCGGCTCTCTTTCGATGTATGGCCTAACCCGGTCAGCCGTACGTTGTTTTTCTCCGAAACGCAGAAGCAGGTTTGGCTTTATGATGTGCGGGGTGTGTTACAGAAAAAGGCAGACCAGGTGAAGGAACTAAACATAATGGACCTTGTGCCTGGCACCTATTTCCTGCAAAACGACAAGCAACAGCAGAAAAAGATCATTATTCAATAAATCATTCAGGCCGGGTACACGGTGTATTGCCCGGCCTTCCCCATATCATTACGCCGTTCCATGAGCCTGAAACGCCTGTTCCATCCCATATTCCTGCTGGTCTTTCTTTACGCCGCAACGCTATTGACGTCTTGCCGGAAAGAGGAAGATGGCTTTACCTTCCCCGTTGTCCCCTATGAACCGCCACCGCCGCCGGCCACAGAACACGATACCGTGATCAGCGTTAAGGCGCTGCTCAACAACGATAGCTTTACTGCTTTAGGCCGGGCGCTGACCCCATCGGCTGAGGGCCTGGAATTCTCCTTTCTGGGTTTGGATGGTAATTCGCTCTTTGTTGTATTAGGAGCCGACACACCGGGTACTTACGAGATGAAACGTAGCGTATCGATACATACGGCGGTATATTATGTGCAGCAGCAGGCTGTACAGCAAAGCTATACCAGCAGGGCCACTGCTGAGGCAGGTGGCGCCTTTACGGTTACTGCCGTCGACACCGTAACACATAGGATCAAGGGGACTTTCAGCCTGCTCCTCACCTCGAGGACCTATCCCGAACGCTATGATTTCAAGGAAGGCGTATTTGATATCCTGTACAATTTTATGGAGATGACGATCGATGGCCGGAAAATGATTGCCAGTGGCCAGTCGCCGAGTAATTTCAACCAAGGGTCGGCTATAGCGCCCTTCCTGGACAATATCGGCTTTGGCTTTGCCGACGGCGGCTCCTTCATTATTTCTGCCGGCGCCTATGCCGGGCTGAAACAGTACAATTGTACTGCGGTCTATACCAATGGGCAGGGAAAAAAATTCCAGGCTGGTAATGTGCCAATGACGCTGATCCGTTACCATTACGGACAATTCCTGCAGGCCGAATGCGGCCCCGCCGAGCTGACAGCTGAAGATGGGACCAAAGTAACCCTGACCGACGGAAGCTTCGTACAGGGGAATACCAAATAAAAATACAGACCGGAAGGTCATTGTCCCATCACCGTACCAGGTTGAATTGACAGATGCCAGGATCCGCTGCTGAAGCGGGTGCTGGCATTTTTATATTGGTGTTTGGCCGACCGGTATATCAGCGCAGACTTACCGGGCGTCTTTCCTGGTTTTATCTGGAGTGGTGCATAGTACGCCAACCCTTTGCGTCCTGTGCATATCTCTTAGCGTTCGCGGCTAAAGAAAAAGCGGATAACTGCAAGGGTTGCATAAAGAACACGAGGCACTTCCTTACTTTGCGTGCTTTGCGTTTCAAAAAAATCATTCCTTCGCCCGCTCTGCGGTTAAAAATTTTGGATAAGAACAGGCGAAATAATTTTTACTACCTATCCCGATATAGGAAACATTAGTCAAATCGTCCTGCTAACGGCTACTGAGCCCGTCGAAGCACCATTTAATAGCTGTCCTTACCTTCGGTGAGAAAAGTTCGACATGCTCAAAGAACGGAGATTGTTTTGTTTCCTATATGCGGAAGCAATTGTTTTGCTAAAAGAGCAATTTTTATTGAATGTCGATATATTTTTGCCTATATTCGTATTGTCAAATCATATTTTTATGAAAACAAATACCAGACTGATATTGAAAGTGCTCTATATCGTCTCATGGGTCATATTTGTGGGCTTATGCGTCGAGGCCGGCGGTTATCTGGTGAATGCCTTTTTCGCCATGGCCAATCCCGGTATCGTTGATCGTCTGTGGAAAGACGCCGATCTGTCGGATCTGTTCCGCTTTGATAATGGTCATTTTTGTGTCATGAACCTGGCCATCTTCGTGGTTTCGGGCATGAAGGCATGGCTGTTTTACCTCATCATAAAGAACCTGCATGGCAGGAAGCTGGATATTGCCCAGCCGTTCCGTAAGGAGGTGCGTCGTTTTATTACCTGGATGTCCCTGCTGGCCTTGCTGATCGGATTGTTTTCGTTTTGGGGCGCAACTTATGCCGAATGGCTGGCCGGGCAAGGCGTGAAGATGCCCGATGAGCAACATCTGCGCCTGAGTGGCGCCGATGTATGGCTGTTTATGAGCGTTATCCTTTTTGTGATCGCGCAGCTATTTAAAAGAGGGATCGAAATACAAACCGAAAACGAGCTAACCATATAAGCCATGCCAATAATCGTAAACCTTGATGTAATGATGGCCAAACGGAAAATGTCGTTGAATGAGCTTTCGGAGAAAGTAGGCCTTACCTTATCCAATCTTTCCATTCTCAAAACCGGCAAGGCCAAGGCCATACGCTTCAGTACCCTAGAGGCCATTTGTAAAACGCTCGATTGCCAGCCGGGCGATATATTGGAATACAAGACCTCGTAAGGTAGCGCTTCTCGACGTTGCCAATAACTTTTTAAGACTACCGTTGATCCGAAAAAATACCAGCCATAGGGTTGGTATTTTTTTATGGAGAAAAGCGGGAATGCCGGTACCGCTTATAGGCCAGAGCCACCTCGTGTTCTATTGTTTTTCATGTATCAAGTTGAGATGTTTTGTCTTGGCGCCAAGCTATGACGATTGAAAAACAACAACTTCATGTAGAATTAATATTGTATTTCAATGTTCTTTTAAAGAAATATATATTTTTGATATTGGTTAATGAAAAATTAAATTTAATCGATTTCAAAGGATCCAATTGCTGTCAATAATGAAATCAAAATATCTGCTTGCCGTATTGCTCATGTTGAGTAATATGATGTTTGTCAACGCCCAGACTGATGATCTAAGCTATGGCCGGAAATATAAGATAGAAGAGACCGGTTCCTTGCTAAAGCAGGTACCGCAATTTGCTACTGACAAATTTGATGTCGACTATACGGGGATGACCGCTATCGGTATCGATCTTTATACCCTTGAAGAAGATGGCGTAAAGATCCCCATTCGCCTTACTTATAATCCCAATGCCACGAAGATAGATGACCGGGCAAGCTGGGTCGGTTTTGGTTGGAGCCTGGATGTGGGTGGCTATGTGGGCAGGAGTGTCAATGGTACCCCTGATGATGTGGTCATCACGGCAAAGATGGGGCTCGTTGCCGACACCCCGGATTTTACCAGGATCGCTAATCCATTGCGTGGATATGCCATTTCGGGCGCTAAAAGGATCAATAATTACAATTGGTCGATGAATCTGTCTTCAGCCTCCGACAAAAGAACCATTTATCAATGGCTGAGCAACAGCACCAATAAATTCTTTAAGAAGGTCAAGCACGATATAGGCGCCGGCTGGCTTTATTTTGAGGCAGGCACCTTGGATTGGTCGGTGTACAATGACGAGGGCTTCGATGCAAGCCCTGATGTGTTCAGCTATAACTTATTTGGCCGTAGCGGCAAATTTGTCTATAGCTATTCCAGTCAGGAAGGATTGACTAAGCCTCGTACGATTCCTTACGATAATATAGACATTAGCTGGAGCATAGATGCCGCTACCGATTATTATAATGCCGATGCGATTACCAACCGGTACAACATGAAATTCCCTTATCAGACAAGTGGCGCTTACGCTTTTGAGATCAGGGATGATAACGGCTGCCGGTACCAATTTGACGTCCTGGACTCTTCTTATATCACCAGCAGCTACTACCCTTCATGGGGCATTGGCTGCGGCCGGGATTATCTCCGGGTGAACGGCGGTGACGTCGGCGGTTTTGTCTATAAGAAAAATGATCGCTGGTCTATCAGCAGGCTAACCACAGCGCATGGCCGGGAGATCCACTTTACCTACCAGCAGGATACCAGCACTTCTGTCAGTATATCCAGGAGGGCTTCTAACATGGATTTCGTCAACAATAGCGGCTTTTCTCCTCTTTTGCGAAACCACAATGTCAATGTCGCCGGATCAAACAACTTTACCAATAAGATCAAATCCATCGAGACGGACAACGAACGGATCGACTTTATTCTCTCGGACGCCAAGCGGCAGGATGTAACCACGTCAAAGCAGCTGGAGCGGATTATTATTTATCGCAAGACCCGGGATGGAGTGGTTGAGAAATACAGGGTTGAATTTGGGTATGACTATTTCAATACAAACAACGATCCGCGTATAGATTACACTTATGCAGTACCCTTGCGTCCTGGCGGCAATGTCATCTATGATAATCAAACCAAAAAACTTAAGCTGACGAGTCTTCAATTTAAAAGTGGTAGCACCGTTACACCGCCATACCGCTTTACTTATAACGAAAGTGCAGCGCTCCCACGACAGTTTTCCGTAAAAAGGGATCTCTATGGCTACTATAATGGCAGCAATAATGTGACTTCGTGTACCTATCCAAAAATGTATGTATATCCGAATAAAACCGGGACCGACAAGTATACGATCAACCGAAGGCCCGACTGGGTGGTGCTGGGTGA
Source organism: Taibaiella koreensis (assembly GCF_003545715.1). Classification (GTDB taxonomy): domain Bacteria; phylum Bacteroidota; class Bacteroidia; order Chitinophagales; family Chitinophagaceae; genus Taibaiella; species Taibaiella koreensis. The sequence continues at coordinate 289,625 of NZ_QVNU01000002.1, read as the reverse complement.
GACCGAGGTCATGCTCGACGGCGCCGACGCCAGTTCGACAGCGAGTATGACTATTGGTACCTTGAGCCGCATTACTACACCTACCGATGGCTATATCGACTATCGCTTTGAGCCCAATGACTACCTCTGGTTCAACAATACGATCAAAGGAGGTGGGATGAGGATAAAAAGCATTACCACCAACCCCAATATCACGGGCTCGCCGGCGATCGTAAGGAATTATACTTATACCCGGGCGACGGCTCCGCTGCAATCATCAGGCAAGCTCCTGAATGCGCCGATCATTGCCTATGGGGAAAATCATTGTGGCTATGAGTTCGAGGGCGTCGATCCATCTGCTTATGCACGCGATAGTCCGGATTATATCAAGCGTTTTACCTGGCGGCTGGAGATGCCCGAGTTCAGTGGCTTGATCGATGCCGGAAATCCGGTGGTCGGTTATGAGGAAGTAACGGAGCAGATACCCGGAAAGGGAAAGACGGTGTATACCTTCTGGGCTCCGGGTCAGGCTGGTACGCCGGCAATCGAACCACAATATACCAATGCCGGCAGCGGGATCGAAGACTTCAACAACATGCTGCCGTTGGTCAGGGTTATCAATGGCGGTGGCTATTATGAAATGGTGCCGCCCAGCCAGGATGCTTCGCTTTTCCTCGACGTCACCACACCAATGGACCTTGCCGGTGTCGATGCTTCGGAGTATTCTTACTACGCCGGTCCCAAGATCAACCTGGATTGGGCAAGAGGAATGATCTCTTCTAAAAAGCAATATACCAGTAGTAATACCCTTACCTACGAGGAAAATTTCCAATACCAGGTGATGTCGCCCGGGCAGTTTGGGCCGGTATATATACCAGCGCTGAAACAAGGTAATATAAGGGTATACAACATGCCGAACATCTTCAATACATACGATGATATGTTCGCTACCAATTGTATGTACTATACCTACTTCCTGCAGCTTGCCAATGTAAAAATGGCGTTACGGTCGGTAGAAGCAAAAGACTATGGCACGGTTACGGGCGGTCCCGGGCCTGTGAGCACAACCACTGTGTATACCTATGCCAACAATACTCCGGCCAACCTGGACCCCTATCCCCGGGCTATTACCACGGTCAATTCCGATGGAACCTCGCTGACGAAGCGCTTTAAATACCCCAGGGACTATGTCGGATCGATTAACGGGATAAGCGGCAACCTGCTCAACGGTATCCCGCTGCTGTTGTCTGATAAAAAATACAGCTCCCTGGTCGAAAGCTGGAATGAGCAGGCGAAGAGCGGAAGCACTGCTATACAGACGCTTGGTGCAGATCTTAATGAATATGCTCCTTTTGCCAATGCGCCTGCTGCCGGCGTACTGCGGTCACGCTTATATAAGCTGAATACCAATACGCCATTATCCGGTTTCAGTCCCTCTTCGATCACCGGTATCGGTGCAGGGACATCCTTCAATAAAGATCCAAGGTACCAGCTGGAGCAGGAATTAAATAAGGTCGATTACCAAGGCAATGGGCTACAGCGTACCGAAAGCCGTACGGGCCGGGTGATCGCCAGTGTAATGGGGTATCAATCCATGAAACCTGTCGCGACCGTGGACAATGCCGCATTGTCCGACATCGCCTTCTCAGGCTTCGATGAACCACCCTATCCGCCTCTGGGTACGATTGACGATAGCAAGGGCAACTGGGAATTTGATCCTGAGTTCCTTGCCAATAACCCACTTTACCCGCCGCTGACCGGCAATTTTCACTACGGTTTGTTCTCTGAGAATGGAAGCCCGGCGATCGCCTTGCATTCGGAGCTGCTGTCGGTTAATGCCTTACAAAGCGGAAAGCCCTATGTGCTGAGCTTTTGGGTAAGAGATTTGCCCGGCCCCGTTACGGTGCCCAATGTATATAACGGTAACGTGCTGCAAGCAGTTCCAGCCCACACGCGTGAGGCCAATGGCTGGTTCTATTATGAAATACCCCTTACCGGAACGGGAAATAAAGTCAGGTTGGAGACGCCGATGCCCTCAACAGTGGGAATGATCAATAACCTGATGATCGATGAGGCGCGGTTATATCCTGCCGACGCAGCCATGAGAACCCTCGCCTATGACCCTGCGACGGGAGCCGTTACCACGTCGATAGACGAATCCGGCAATGTTACCTATTATGAATACGACGGTATGGGCCGGCTTGTTCGGCAGCGTGATGCCAATAAAAATGTAACCCGGCAGTATACTTATCAATATAAAGCCCAGTAACCTTACCCTTTATGAAAGCTTTTGTAACCAGGCGGCTGAGTCGCCTTCTTTGCCTGCTTGGCCTCTTTATTGGAGGGCGTCTGCTAGCACAACCGGTAGCCCCGGCACTGAATATACCAGAAGCGCCTTCGATCAGCAATCTGCCCCCCGTGCCTCATCCTGGTATGTACGACCTGGGTGCAATGACGCGGTTTAACCTGATTCGAACGGAAGTGCCGGACGTTCCCTTAAGAGCGACAGCACCGCCGCCGGGTGCTTCGGTCATTTACAAGCATAACTTTGACAATGGCCCATACGACCATCCTTATATCGTACCGCCGGCCATTATCGATCCCCGGTTGAGCAATAGCAGCTGGACCAATACCGGCGGTGTATGGACTTCCTACTTCGGCTTTGGTGTAAAGGCGCTTGCAGTCAATAATGCCGGACCCGCCACGAAGACACTGACCTTATCCTTTACCGTAGCTGAAGGTTATATTGCAACCTTGCGTTCTTTTAGCTTTTATCACCGCAGCAGCAGTACCGGCTATTCCGCCTGGCGGTTAGCGATCAATGGTATTGCTGCCGACTCAGGGGGTATCTTTGTCGATGGTCTCGGTGGGCAAAGTCAGATGCAGCCTACTGGAACCGTTGTGCTGGACACGCCCATCACCGAATTGAGGGGTGAGGTCAAAATAGATCTTGTACTTTATCTCGGGGCTCATGGTGGAACGGCCACCTTCCGCATGGATGATTTTACACTCAACGGTTCTGTGAGCCCGGACCAGTATGTGCGCAGCATTGCCCGCTATTTCGACGGCCTGGGAAGGCCCTTGCAGACTGTCGGCAGAAAGGCTATGGCGGAAGGTAACGATATTGTTACACCTAATGTTTATGATGCTTCGGGCCGTGAGGCCTGTAAATACCTACCGCTGCCCCGTCCGGTAGCCGGTTCTCGGGGCGCATTTGTCGATGCTATTGCGACGGGAATGCGACAGCATTTCGACACAGCCTATCCGGGTCAGCAACCTTATGCCCAAATGGAATATGATAACTCGCCGCTGGACCGTGTCACGAAGGAGCTGGCGCCGGGCGCTAGCTGGGTAGGGGCAGGCAAAGGGCTAGAGCATAGCTACAGCAGCAACAGGGAATATGTATACGCATTCAGTTCAATATACTATAAGGTTATCGGTGCTTTCCCGCGTTTTACCATCGGCACCGCAAGCTCCGATGTGCCACAATATGCAGGAGATTACGCGGAAAGCACCTTGTTTGTCCATACTGTAAAAGATGAAGACGGTAATATTAACGATGAAGTAAAGGACAAAAGAGGCCGCATCCTGATGAAAAGAAGGGTTTTTCAGCAAACCTCGGCTGTGCCTGCCTTTGTGCCTGCCCGGTCGATTCCGGACAACCTGGCCTATACGATATATGTATATGATGATCTGGACAGGTTGCGTGCGGTGTTGTCGCCGGAATGCCTGAAGCCCACCCATACCGTAAGCCAGGTCTCTGTTCCTGGTGTGTCGACAACGACTACCTATACTTATAGCTGGCCGGCTCTCTCCGTTGCACAGATGAACAACCTGGCATACCAGTATTTTTACGATGATCGGGGCAGGCTCTTACAAAAGAAGCTCCCGGGGAAAGAAACGGAATATTTTGTATACGATAAGCGCGACCGGCAAGTATTATACCAGGATGGTAACCTAAGAGCGCAGGGCCATTGGTTGTTTACTGCTTACGACGCGCTGGATCGCCAGGTGTTTTCAGGTAAATATGAGCCCGGCACACCAGTCAGCCAGACTGATCTGCAGCAATCGCTTATAGCCCCGGGCAATGCCCCCGCCGGTTCTCTGCTATCTTATCTGAAGCCAACTACGCTTTGGAAGGTATACCCTGCAACAATACCGGAAAGCCAGCTTTTAAACTATGCTTACTATGATGATTATAACCAGCTGTCGGCGCTTCCGTACGATGCGGCACAGTTCTCGGGTATTACTATTAATCCAACCCTGCAGCCCTACCTGGAACAACCGGAACCCGATTTTACCCATGCCGTAAAAGGATTGGCTACCGGAGCCCGGACAAGGGTAATGGATCCTGACGATACGGCGGCCGAGAAATGGCTGCTGAGTGCCAATTATTACGACAGCAAAGGCCGCGTACTACAAACACAGGCGCAAAATATAAACGGCGGCAAAGAAATTGCCAGCAATGTCTATTATTTCCAGGGCATGCTGTGGAAAAGTATTCAAAAGCACGAGAACCCCGTGGCTCATCCCATACCAGGGATGAGCGCCGCCAACACAACGGTACGTGTAGTAACCACGGCCAATATAAATCTCAGTCCTGGTGGCGGTAGTGATAAAGTGGGCGCAATAACCCGGCAGATCGATGGCGGTGCGGCCTATCCTTTTGTCAGTTATACTTACGATCAGCAGGACCGCATATTGTCTAAAATATTTCCCTCGGCAAAGGTGACCCAGGAATACAATATCAGGGGTTTGCTGGATCGCATTGATGTTTCTAATTCTGCCGCAGGCCAGGACCCCCATGTCTTCGAAGAAAACCTTTATTATGACAAGGGCTTCGCTGGAAAGCTATATAACGGTAATATTGCAGGGATAACCTGGAGAAAGGCCGGCACCAGCGCTCCGCTTGAAGCTTATGGCTATTGCTATGATTCGCTAAACCGCCTGACGCATGCCGAATACCGGCGCCAGGAAACTGCCGGCGCCGGTTGGCTCAAAGATGCCTATGATTATACTGCATCCAATATGTCTTATGATAAGAACGGCAACTTGATGACCATGGATCAGCGTGGTGTGAACCCTGCAGTAAGCAACGCGCCGGTTGACATGGACCGGCTGCAATATACCTATGCCGATAATAGCAACCAGCTGGTCAAAGTAAAAGACCTGGTGTTGCCGGCCAATACCGTAACCTTGCCGGATTTCAAAGACAGTGCGGATCTGAACATAGAATACGCCTATGACGCTAATGGCAATATGGTCGCAGATCAGAACAAACATATTACTGCCATTGCTTACAACTACCAGAACAAGCCGGAGAAGATTACAGTGGGTACGCAAGGCGTGATCACCTATGTATACGATGCGACAGGCAACAGGTTGCAGAAGAAAATTAAGTCCACCGCGACCGGAGTTACAGAGATATATGATTATATCGGTAACTTCGTTTATAAGGATAGCGTGCTGCAATACGTCCTTACAGAAGAAGGCCGCATAAGGCCTGTGGCCGGTACGGCGGCAATGGACTATGTGTATGATTATTTTGTAAAAGATCACCTGGGCAATGTTCGCAGCGTGGCAACGATGAATCCTTTGACGCCGGAATACCTGGCGACACATGAGATCGCAAGAGCTGCGATCGAAGAGCAGGTCTTTGACAATATACCGGCCGTGCGCGATGCCAATCCTGCCAGCGTTGATCCGCAAAACCAAATGGCAGCCCTGACCAAAGGAGACGGCAACCGTATCGGTACGGCTATCATGCTGCGTACTATGCCGGGCGATCGGTTTGCTATCGTTGCGAATGCGTACTACAATGGCAGCTATACCCAAAGCAATAGCGTTCCCGGAGTCGATATGGTGGCTTCATTGATGGGTGCTTTGCTGGGGGGCAATACCTATCCGGGTGTACCCATCTCTGAATTGCCGGAGCAGGCCCGCATTGTAAAGACAGCGTTGGATAATCCTGCGCTGGCCACACAGCTCAACAACCTGCTGGATGCCAACAACGATCCCAATGTACCCAGGGCACATCTGAACCTGTTGTTTTTTAATGAAAAGATGGAGCTGGTGCCCGCACTGAGCAAGAGCGTGCAGGTGAGCGCCAATAGCGATGGCAGCTGGCAGGAGCAAAGCCTTAGCTCTTCGGGTATGGTAGGACCCTTTCCTTCGGGCTATGTTATGGTCTATGTCGATAACCAGAGTCCCGGTAAAGAAGTATGGTTCGACGACCTGGCTCTGCAGCACTATACCAGCAGCATACTCGAAGAGAATCATTATTATCCGTACGGTTTGACCATCAATACGAGCCAGGCGGTGAATGTCTCAGGTCAACCATACAAATATCAGGGGATAGAATTGGAGCAACATTGGGGACTTGAAACTTATGAGACGTATTACGGCAATTTGGATCCGCAAATTGGCCATTTTAGAAGATTTGATCCCAGGGCAGAGATGAACTATAGTTTAACTCCATATAGCTCAATGAATAATAATCCGATAAATAATACGGATCCTCTTGGAGACCTAGTCGGTGATTACTATGACAGGGACGGTAACTATCTTTACAATGACGGTAAAAATGATCATAAAACTTACGTTGTTGATAAGCAGGTTTCGGTCGATCCCTCCCTCCCTGGCTCGGGGAGAAACGTCCCGACACAAATGTCTATGACTGATGTTGAATTCAAGAAGACAGCCAATGTTGTTAAACAAGAAGCTGTTTCAGACGACCCCAATGAATCATTATACATTGCCCATGCAAATAATAATGAAGCTAAAGAGAGAGGTTCTGATATGTATTCATTGCTTATGAGCACCTACTCAAGTGTAGGGGATAAAAGTGAGCTTAGCAATACAGATAATAGCGGCAGCGCAAAAAACGCAAGAGCAGCGGTTATTGACGTTCTGGCGGGCCATGGCGATCCTACAGGAGGAGCTACATTATGGGATGGTACGGATTTTCTGGCATGGGGTTTGCATGCACCTGACGGTAATCCTCAAAATAAATTTTCAGAATATAATAGTATTACCATCCCAAAATCAGTTTATGATTCTTACAAAAGTAATAATACAAGTAGGTACGGTAGTTCTGTGCGCTATTATGGCAAATCTTATTCGATTCCGGCAGCTGTTTTTGGCGACCGGAATAACTGGTCTACAGGAAGCTTCCAGTACAATACTGGTGCACGGGCTACCCAAAGTCTACAGGCAACTGTCAATGCTGGTGGCAGTATATTTTGGAAAAAAAACACACCGTAACAAATGAATTTGAAAATAGTATTGTCAACAATATTGCTATTCGCGTTTCTGAATGCATGTTATGCACAGCATGCCACCAATCAGAAAATTGAAGGGAAGTCATTTTTATTTGAAAAAGACAGACTCTCGTCAAAGCGCCATTTGTGCAAGCAGGATAAAAATCCGACTTTTTTGAATTTCAAAGGAATTCAGTTCTCGTCGAGCTATGTATTGATCGATTCTCTTAATGTGGATTTGAATAAAGACGGTATCGCTGATTGGATAGTTATCCTGTCTCCCCGAATACAGGAACTGGACCAATACAAGGATGCCTGTTACAAAACGGTATTCAATACACGTTTGCTAATGGCGATTATTTCTGAAAAGGGCAGCTATCATGTCTCGGCGATCAACGAGAACCTGATTCTAAACCGGTTCGAATACCAGTCCGAACCTTATCGGAAAATTGAAAAGGAAGTGGATGGCTTTGTTATCCGTTTTTATATCGGTTCCGTTATAAGATGTAATTATGATTTTCATTTTACTGCAAACAAAGGGGGACCTTTTCTTTCTAAAACATCCTACGACTGTTATCGAAGGGATCTTAGCCGGTCAGCACAAAGTAGCCTTAATTTTAAGAATGCAAATACAACGTCGTTGTCGAAGATCAATATAAGGCCATTCATCCGGATACCAAATCTTAAATAATAGTTTTCCCAATAGCAGATCGCCGCAAATGTATTATCCGTACGGTTTGACCATCAATACGAGCCAGGCAGTGAATACTCAATCGAACAGCTACAAATTTCTGACCAAAGAGCCGGAAAAAAGCTTTGGGTTGGAGCTATACGACTTCGGTGCAAGGCCTTATGACCCACAAATAGGAAGATGGCTGACGGCAGATCCTTTGGCCGAAAAAATGAGAAGGTGGAGCCCATATAATTATGCCTTTGATAACCCGATCCGGTTTATTGATCTGGATGGGATGTTAGCAACGGATTTTTGGAACGAGAAAGGGCAGGTAGTTGGAAATGATGGTGTCGATAACGGAAAAGTTAATGTGATAAAGACAACGCAAACGGACTTTGATAGCGGTGTCCCATCCAATGGCATTATTAAAGCGGATGCAACAAAGACTGAGGACTTTATTAAGCAGAATTCGGGTAAAACTGCTGCGTTCAAAGCTAATAGTATAGCATACGATAATAGTGTGGAAATCGAAGGAAACCCAAATGTAAGGCAGCAAATGGTTGCTGAAGTAAATAAGGACAACGGCAAAGGCGGAACTTCGGCAGCTAATAATAGGGAGTACGGTGGCGGTATCAGTCAAGAAGGAAATGTAACCACTGCAATGCCTGGCCCTGTTTCTAATCCTAAAACGGACCCCCATGCTTCAATACGAATTGATGTTGATGTAGATGCAAGAAGTGAATTTCATAGCCATCCAAGTGGTGAGGTAATAGATATAGTAAGACCGCCAAGCTCCCAGATGGGAACAACAACGACAATGTATAATTTTAGGCAAGCCCCGTCTAATAAAAACTTATGAAACGCTTCTCTTTGCTATTGTTTGGCTTTATTCTTCTTTTGCATGTATCGAGTTACGCTCAACAAGATACAATTAAAGTAAAATCTGTTGAGGAGGCGATAAACGCGTCTCTGGAAAACTTCAGACAAAAAATCAAGGATGACAAGGCAGACATTTACATTATTACAGAAGTGAATTTAGAAAAGAGCAAGATTGATTTTGCTAAAAACGGCTATAGTATAGAACCCGGGATAAATGCAAAGAATATAAGCTACGGAAAGAAAATGTTCGTTTTGAAATTTATTGTGTCAATGACTGGTAAACAGACACTGATTACATGTATTCAATTTAGATTAAAAAAGAAATCTGAGAAAGCGATAGCGCTTATTAACCTAATGTCTGGAAACTATTACGAGGTTGTCTACCCTTAATTTTCTGATATCTATTGATGAGTCGACAACAAAATGCAATGGAACTCAGAATATTCAAATTACTTTGTTTGCCCAGAAACGGGAAAAGTGCTATTTCATTTTAGACTTGAGGCAAAATGAAGAAATTGACAATAACTATATGGCTTATTGCCGTAGCATTTATGTCAAACGGACAAAAAATAAAAGTGCTGAAAATAGATTCTACTGCCAAACATTATCTTATAACTGTTTCAGGAAAGGATACTATTAATGGTATTATTATTTCGAAACGGATACCAGATTCAAAAGAGAAGCGCCTATCCAAGAAAAAAATGAAAATTGTAGTTGGAAATGAATATACGATTAGCCTTAGAGAGAAGCTTATTTATAAATTGCTTAATAAAAAAGCATTTGAGATTGAAACAGACATGCAGGGAGCAATATTAGTAGATGACAAAGATGTGTGGAAAGCGGGAGACAAGCACAAGCTTTATGAAACGGATGATTTGATCGGTCTATTTGTTAAACAATAAATTTGATGCCCCTGCTGGCACGAATCCTTTCGTGTGCCGCTTAAAGCGCTACAACTATATGACTAAAGCTACCTTAGTAGTCATTATATCAATAATATCCTCTTTCTGTTCGCTGGCTCAACCTCAGAGAGTAAGGGTTTCCGTTAAATCAGATAGTATAACTAAAAAGTATTACTTCTCTAACTCACTGATTCAATCAATAGCATTGCCATTGGATTCATTTAGCTATCAATATAAAGCGGGAAGGCTTGTGAAGATAAATCAATATTCTAAAGAAACGAATGGTAAGTACAACTTAACAGGGGATGCAAAGCTAATGTATGGGGCAAACGGGCGGGTTCTGGATCGCCACTACGCAACGGATTTTGTTTTACCGAAACATGAATGTGTGAACCATATTTCATATCTGAACAAGTTGGGATTGCTAGATGAAGACCTCTGCTATTTAAACTCAGTTCTTAGGGACAAAGTTGGGCAGAGAAAAACCAATCATATTGGTTCGAAAGGTATTGACACTTTGACCTATGACCTCAATACCGATGTAAGCATGAAAACCGGCGCAGACTATTCCCCTTTTTTGTACGGAAAAGTACTCACAAAAATAATGCTCTATGTCAGCAAGAACCGGCTCATGGCATTCGAAGGAATACTGAACGAGGATACAGCAATTTTTCACTACAGGAAATCGTTTGCCTACGACAGAGAAGGACAATTAATTAGTACGAAGACAGTTGATATGCTGCGAAAGAAAACAATAAGCAGCAGCCTTTACAGTTATTCCAAATGGTGAACTGTCTTCAAAATGCGAAAGTGCATAGCGTCTTCAGCACCTGCTGACACACGAATTCTTTCGACAAAATCAAACAAAGAGAACAAACAAACATAGCTTCTGAATCACCACATGAAAAAACTGAAATTTTTATTGCCTTTAGTATTGCTTTCTGCCTGTTCCAAAGATAGCCCGGAGGCGCTTTCAATAGTTGGTATATGGGATGCCGACGACATTAACCAGGGCTTTACCAGCAGGGAATTTACGAAAGACGGAAAGTATTCCGTGCTTTTGGTAGGCATTCCAAAGCCGGTAGAGGGGACATATCAATACTTGTACCAGGAGCAGAAGCTGATCACCTCCATATTTGAGTCCGGCTTTGGGCTTGTAGGCGATACTTTGGCTTGCTCCGTGTCGGGCGACAAATTGCAAATCAGCAATAAATACTACTATACCCGGCGGAAATAAATTTTGATCATACGGCTGCTATCGGTTTTCACGGCTGGCACATTGACGCACGGTATTCTTTAGGGTTTGCTACCTGCTTGTCGCCTTAACATCGTAAACAAAGCTGCAGAGACAAAAGTAAGGACAGCGCAAACGAGGTAAGGCAGGCCTTTGTAAATGCCATAAAGGAGTGCGGCGGTAACCGGCCCAATTACTCTTGTAAGCGATTGCAGCGACTGGTAAGTACCTTGCGCTTTGCCTTGTTCCCGGTCGTTGGCTGCCTGAGACACCAGGGCGCTCATCGAAGGCTCAAACAGCCCTTTGCCAAAGGCGTAGACCAGGTAGATCACATACACGGCTCCCATCGTATGCCGCCACTGCAGCGATGCGATGAGCAGGTACATGATACCGGCGATGCTGATGCCCATTACGGCTAATCTCTTTTCGTCGGAATAAGCGTGGAGCCTGCCCACCAGGAAGCCCTGGGTTGCCAGGTCGGCGATGCCCACCATCAGGAATATCATACCCATCTGTGTCGTGTCCCAGCTTAATACTTCTTTAAAGTAGACCGTGATATTGCCCTGTAGCTGGGCAAAGGCAATAAAGTGAAATACCGATGCGATGAGCAAAGACCGTAAGGCCCGGTTGGACTGTAAGCCTTTGAAAGCAGCCATGGGATTAATTTCTGGCCATCGGAACGGACGGTGTGCCGGGTGCGGGACGATCGTTTCGGGCAAGGCAAAATAAGCCCAGCCGAAATTGAACAGGCAAAGCGCCGCCGCCAGGTACATAGGAGCCGACAAGCCCAGGCGGGCCGCGAAGCCGCCGATGGCCGGACCGACAATGAAACCCAGGCCTATGGCGCCGCCAATAATGCCGTAGCGTTTTGCCCGCTCGCCAGGCGGTGTGATATCGGCGACATAAGCAAAGATCGTACTGATATTCCCCGCCGTTAGTCCGTCAATGATCCGTCCCAGGAAAAGCAACCACAAAGTATTGCCGAAGCCCAGCAGCAGGTAACCTAATGCCGATCCCACCATGCTCAGCAGCAATACGGGCCGCCGGCCATACCTGTCGCTGAGCAAGCCCAGCGCCGGCGCTGAGAGAAATTCACAAAAGGCAAACAATGCGGTGATGATGCCCACATACAGTGCCATATGCATCTGCGTATACCGGGCCACCAGGAAAGGCAATACCGGCTGCAAGATACCAATGCCGACCAGATCGATAAAGGTAGCCAACAGCAATACGGGAAAGGGACTGCGGAAATTTGTTCTAAGCATCGTGTACGGAACAGGTTTTACTTCACTTCGTGCGGAAGCATCTCGTTATGGATAAGGCGGGTATAGGCAGATAAGGTCTCTATAAATTTGCCCGCCTGTTCCCGGAGCTCGTCTTGCCGGGGTGTGCCGTCTTCGTTAAAGGCGAGATGGATCTCAGGCGCCAGCAGCCGCCTTGGCGCCAGGTAAGCGCCGAGATTAAGCAAGGTGAGCTGCAGGCTGTTGGAAGCATGGAGACCACCGAATTTTGATGCCGACGCCGATGCAATGCCGGCGACTTTTGCGGTGAGCGTACTCCCGCAATACTCCAGCACATTTTTCAAGGCGGCGGGAATATTGCTCAGGTATTCGGGCGTTACGAAGACCACGGCATGCGCAGCCTTCAGGCGTGCGGTTATGTCTTCGACATGTAGCCGCGCCTGGTCCGGCAGATCTGAGCCAAATACCGGCAGGGCATGGTTTTTTAAGTCGATCAGGCTTACGCTCCACCCCTTGGTTATCATCTGCGCCTGAAGATAACAGGCCAGGCGATGGCTTTGCCGTCCCGGCCGGATGCTTCCTGATAAGATAGCTGCTTCCATTTTTATCCTGTAATTTTGTACACGCAAAAGTAGATGCGCCGTCCGGGGCGTTGTCAACGGAAGAGGAAATCAGATCAACGCAGGAGGAAGTATAATGAACCCCATCTTAACCATGAATAGTCAATCGGAGGGCACTATGCCGGGTCCAGCCTGTGCCGAGACCGACCAGGTGCTACAGGATGCGTCGGGCTACCGCATGGAGCTGCACGAGAAATTTTTCGGTCAGATCAATTTGAAATGGGGTAGCTATACCAATCCCAGTGAAAGAGTGCTGACTTTTCAGCCTGATAAAACCACGATCGTTTCTCATTTCAGGATAGCCGACCCTTCGCCGGTAAGCAAAAGCCGGCAGGGTATCGCCGAAGGACAATTTGTCGTCTATCCCGAAACACCAGGCCCCTACGAACTGTATATCAGCCCTACCGGGGAAAAGAGATGCCGTTTTTTTGAGCTGGGTCTGTCTGAGGCGATCTTCCATCATTTGTTTCATGAAGAAAGTGCGTTCTTATCCGCTTTCAGCAAGCATGCGCCCCTGCATATGCCTTCGCTTGACTTTACGGCCGCCATGTCGCCCGGGATGTACAGCATTATCGACGACATGTATCATGCCCCCTTCCAGGGCCGCTTGAAACACTTATTCCTGGAGGCTAAGACTATCGAATTGTTCCTGCTGCAAATAGGGCAGCTGGATAAACGCAGTCAGACGCCGGCTGTTAAGCTGAAGAAAGAACATATTGCCTGCCTTCAAGATATCAAAACCTACCTGGAGCAGCATTTTGACCAGCCGGCCTCTATAGCGGTGCTTTCCCGCAGGGCCGGCATTAACGCTATGAAGCTTAAGAGTGGCTTCAAGCAGTTGTTCGGTACTACGGTATTCGGTTACCTGCATTCGGTTCGTATGCGGGAAGCCCGTAGATTGCTGCTGGAAGAAGGCTTGCCGGTACATGAAGTTGCCGACAAGGTGGGGTATCAATACCCGCATCACTTTACGGCTGCCTTTAAAAAGCAGTTTCATATTACACCCAGCCAGTTGCGGCGATAGATCGCTTACGGCAGCATATAGTATAAACAAGCTGTCTTAAAAAATCTCAAGCCTGTCACATCGGGCGATTCGAAATGTGAACAGGCTTGAGACGTAATTTTTGGAAACAGGCTCCTGGCGTACATGGTTACAGGAGCTCCACATACCCTTCGGTCCCGTGCACACGGATGCGCTGACCGTCGCGGATAAGGCGGGTGGCGTTTTCCACGCTGACAACGGCAGGCAGGCCGTACTCCCTTGCGATCACAGCGCCATGCGTCATGAGGCCGCCCACTTCGGTCACCAGGCCCCTCAGGGATACGAACAAGGGTGTCCAGCTGGGATCGGTAAAGGTAGTTACAAGAATGTCTCCTTCTTCGATATCGGCATCTTTCATGTCCAGGATCACACGGGCTCTGCCTTCTGCCATACCCGAAGAGACAGCAAGTCCCGCTATGGCATTGCCGGGCAGGTCTTCACGCTTATAGGCGCCTGCGATCCTTTCCCCTTCGGAGGTCATTACGCGTGGGGGCGATAGTTTTTCATAGTGGCGAAAGGCTTCTTTACGTTCCGCGATGAGTTGATGGTCTGCCCTGTGGCTGTCCAGCACCTCACGGAACTCCGCAAAGGTCAGGTAATAGATATCTTCCTGTTCGCGTAGCACACCGGCCTGTACGAGGTCTCTTGCTTCCTTGAGCAGGGCCAGCTTATAGATGAAATAACGGCTGACGATATCGTACTTCGGATATTCACGGTAGCCGGCATAGTGCCGCAGCAGATCGATCATTCGTTTGGTTTCCCGGGCTTTTTCTTCGCCATCCGGTAACAGGGCCAGTCGTACGAGCAGCTCCTGTTCCTTTTTTGATGCTTCCTGCAGGCCCTGTTCAAACCGCCTTCGACCTTCGCCGGAAGGGGCATTCCGTACATTATTCAGGATCAGGGGCGCCAGTATAGCGGGCTGCTCCCGCCAGCGGGTGCGTGTAATGTCTATTTCTCCGGCACAGCGCATCCCGTATTGATCCAGGAAAGCATCGATCGCTTTGCGGCTTTCACGCCCTCCTTCAAGCGATAGCATGCCATCAAGAAAATGATCCTCCTTTGCTTGCTGCAGGTAAGCCACGACTTCGGGATAAGGACGTATCACATCGGCGACATCCAGCAACGCCAGACCCATTTCCGAAGTAACGTTGCCCGGTACCGATTGGGCGAGTATATCCGCTACGTTCTTTTCCCCCAGCCAGTTCTCTATATGCTCATTGAGCCACCAGGCCGCATTCATGGCCGTCATAATCACCGCGAAGCTTTCTTTGTCCGATAAGCTTGCTCTTAACCGTTGCCTGTCTTCCAGTATAAAATCGATCAGCGCGGGGCCCGATAGCTTGCTGATGTCTTGCTGCAAAGCTTTCCTACCCTCCTGGCGGCGCTGAATCAGGCCGGGGACGATCACAGGGTCGTATTCGATCTGCGCCTGGAAGTCAGGTCTGCTTTGCGCGCTTTGACCAGCTCCTTCTTTCTGCTCTTCACCCGGCTGCAACGGAATAAGATCGTCCCGTTCGATAATCGTCGTTAGAGCCGCCTTGATGAGCGGATCCGATTTTCCCAGAACATTGACCAGCATTTCTCTTCCCGATGCCGAAGCCAGGTCCGGCGCTACATCGACAAACAATCTTCCTCCGGCTTCATACATAGGCCGGTGAGCGGTCAGCTGCCATAAGGACAAGCCCAAAGGTTTCATTGCATCCGTCATCATTTGCTGGTGGCCTACGGATACATAGACGTGATGAGCGGTGTCGTTTGCTTCCGGCACCGGGTACAGTGTCGTAATGGGCCGGCTCTGAACAATATAAAAGACGTTGCCGGAGCGGCACCACTCGATGTCCTGCGGATAGCCGAAATGTGCTTCGATCTTACGGCCTATCTGCGTCAGTTGCAGGATCTGTTCATCTGTCAGGGCTTGCGTGTGCTGCTGTTCCGGTTCAACAGCAACTTCCTGTGTGCCGCCTTTCTGGGCTGCATAAATGGCGATCTTTTTGTCGCCTGTTTTTTTATCCGGTATCCTGCCGTCGCGTACCTTATAGTGATCTGCATTGACCCGGCCGGAGACCAGACTTTCGCCAAGGCCGAAGCTGGCGTCGATGGCGGTTACCTTCCTGTTGCCTGTGACCGGGTCGGCGGTGAATAGTATGCCGGATACCCCGGGAAATACCATTCGTTGCACAATCACAGAAAGATAGACCTTACGGTGATCAAACCCGTTCTGAAGACGATAAATAACAGCACGCTCCGTGAACAACGATGCCCAGCACCGGCGTACCTGTTCTAAAATGGCCTGCTCCCCGCAGATGTTCAGGTAACTATCCTGCTGGCCGGCAAAAGAAGCTGTGGGCAGGTCTTCGGCGGTAGCGCTGGATCTTACAGCATAGCAACTATTACGGCCCAGTCTTTCGAGGTGTTGGCCAATCTCGCCAGCCAGGGCGGGCGGGATAGGCGCGCTTTCGATAGCAGCGCGGATCTTTGCGCTAAGGGTACTGATGCTGTCACCTTCGGCTGGTTTAAGTGCCGCCAGCTCATCCAATAGTCCCTTCAGCATACTGTTGCTTTCGATGAGCTGCTGATAAGCTGCTGTGCTGATGCAAAAACCAGCTGGTACTTGTATGCCTTCGATATGGCATAGCTCTCCCAGGTTGGCGCCTTTACCACCGGCTATCGCCAGCTTTGTTCTGTCTAGTTGCTTTAAATCAAAAATGCAGGTGTTCATTTTCTGTTTTTTTGCTTCGGTAAAGGTTTAATATTGAGTTTATCCGTGACATCAGCCATCAGCTCGATCGCTTTCAGAAAGTAGGTCTCGATAACCCTGATCTCTTTTTCTGAAAAAGTTGTGGTCAGTTGCTCCGACCTGCTCCTGTACTCCTTATAGAGGGGCTGGAGCAGGGCCATGATACGTTCGGTACGCGGCTCTATAATGACCTTTCTCCTGTCGTCTTCGGCGAATGTTCTTTTTACCAGTCCTTTCTTTTCGAAGCGATCGATAAGGCCGGTAACGGCTCCGGTCGTGAGACCAGTCAACCGGGATAGCTCGCCTGCCGTCATCGCCCCTCTTTCAAGAAGGAAGCCGAGGTATTTATGATCGGTCCCCGAAAGCCCCGCCTTGTGGGCTACCGCTTCATGCATGCGGATAGAAGTATAGGCATATTGCTGTGTCAGCTTTCGTACCCGTTTGACGATATCTTTATCCATTTTATCTTATTGTCTAATTATCTTAGTTGCAAAGATAAATTTGTTTTTTAAAATGCATTGATATTTTTACGCCAGGAGGTCCGCAATTGGTCTATTTAACTAAAGTTTATATGGCAATCATTATCGAAGGGCAAAGCCTATGCTCCCTCTGCCAGGCGACGCTGGGCCGGGATAAAGTATATATACTGACACCACCGCTTACGGGTAATACAAAAGATCCCTTGTTCCCTTTCAGCGATGCAGGGATCCATCTGGAATGCCGGGACAGGCTTGGGATCAAGGAGAAGCTGTTGGAGCATATCTACCTGTATGAAGAAGGTATGCCGCCGGCAAATCAGCGATGTGTTGTCGATGGAGAACGGATTGCGAATCCCCGTGACCTGCTATGCTTCGGCCTGCTGACATCGGTAGATACAGAGGAGCTGCATTGTTTCAATTATCTTTCCTTTAATAGCAACAATATAAACACATGGGACGCATGCGACAGGTTTCTTGCTCTTCCCCGCCAATTTCTCTCCGAAGGTAAATGGGAAGGCATGGCCGGCTTGAATAAGCTGGCCTATATTGTGGAAAGGGTTGCAGCGCACCGGCAGGGATGATGCGGCTATGGGTTATATAAAGGGGATTACCAGGTGTACCGTTGTCCCCTGTAGTCCCGTCGCCGTATTGTCAATCAGTTCCAGCCTTGCAGGATAGCCGGTCTCCCTGGTGAGCGCGCTCAGGCGTTCGCGGGTGATCTGGATCGACAGCGATTTCCTTGTCCCTGTGCCCGGTCCCTTGAGACCGGAACCATTGTCCCTGATGAGGCAGTCAAGCACACCCTCCTGTTTTGCGATAATGATCTCTACATGGCCCCGGTACGGCAGGTTCCGCACACCGTGCAGAATGGCGTTTTCTACAAAAGGCTGAAGCAACATCGGCGGTATTCTGGTATCATCTTCTTCAAAGCCTTCATAGGTCCGGATGACATAATCGAAACTGTTGTCGGACTGTATGGCCTGGAGACTGACGTAATCTTCCAGCATTTCGATCTCCTCGGCTACCGGCACATAATCTTCTCTTGAATGCTCGATGCTGCCACGCAGCAGCCGGCCAAACTTATTGAGATAGGCGATCGCTTTCTCATTCTGGTTCAGGTATACCAGACTTTGCATAGCGGCCATAGTGTTGAAAATGAAATGAGGTTCCATCTGCGTGCGTAGCAATCGCTGTTCGAGTGCCAACTTATCCCGGTCTGCCCGGGTCAATGTAGCCAGGTTCCGGAGCTTCGCCTGCCGGGAAAACAACAGCAGGGCCACGATGATGAAGGCGCAAAGCAGGCATCCGAGAATGGTTATGGTCAGCATCAGGTTCTTGCCCCGGATCTCTTCTTTTGCCTGTCTGTCGGCCTGGCGCAGATTATCTATCGCTTTCTGCTTTTCTCCCAGGTTATATTCCGATTCCAGCGAGGCTGCCATACGCGATCGTTCCTGGTTGCTTACTTCCATTTGAAGCGAATCAAACATAGAAAAAGAGTTTTCGGCTCCCTGCCTGGTGCCGTACCAGATATCGTAACGGGTCTTGTGATGGTAGAAATCCCGGAGCATATCCATGGGTGGATCGTTTCCTGCTATCAATTGCGTTGCCCGGTCCAGGTTGGCCCTGGCCGCTTCTGGTTGTTTTAGCAGCGTATACAGCTCCAGTTTGGTATAGGCCTCCTGGAAGGGGTCAACTGTCCAGTCGGTTTTAAGCGCATAGAGCAGGGCGCTGTCGTATTGTTTAACGATATAGAAATAGCTTGTTTTGTTGGTATAAAATTCATTGAGCTGAAGGGTATAGTGCGATTGGGCAATCCACTTTTCCTCCCGTTCCAGGTATGTCCTGGCAGAGTCGGGCTTGTTGTCCAGCAGCAGCGCTATAATATAAGCCTGGATCGCCCTGCCATAAAAACTGGGAAGGTCCCCCGCATGGTTTTCGACCAGCCGCATAGCCGTCCGTGCAAATTTTACAGATTGCCCGTTATAGCCACAATAAGTATTGGTATTGGCCGCGGCCGATATCGCCTGTACCCGTTCCTGGAGCGGCAGCAGGGTATCGGCGCCGGGCGCCATACAAATCGCCGCTGCTTTGGTGGCATAGTAGTTAGACCTGAATATATCGTCTCGAAGCTGCGCCAGGGTTATGCCTAATACTTTATAGCAATAGAAAAGCGGTTTCTTAAAGTCAGGATGCATTTCAAAATAGGGTAACGCCAGCTCGCCGTAAGCCAGGGCAGAATCTTTCTTTCTGCAGCTGAGGTATAGGTCCCCAAGCCGGCATTGGATCAGCGCACGGGTTGCTGAGTCTTTGGCCAGGCTGAATTGCGGCAGTAAGGCATGGAGACGATGCAAGAGCATGGGAGCGTTTTGAATCACGTTGATCTTCTCGGTTTCGATGCTGTCGCAAAACAGCCATACCTTTTTATCTACGAGTGCTTGCAGTGTTGCTGCTTTCGGAGCGGTCGTTTGTTTGCAGGCATGCAGGCCCAATAAGGCCATGACCAGGATAAGGATGCGTGCTTTCATGGTGGTATAAGGTGTTGCTTAGAGATTGGTGATTGTTTTTACGACCTCTTCACGTTTTCGTACAGAGACCGGCACTTCGAGGCTGTTCTTTAAGACGATAAACCCTTCCCGGTTGTAAAAGTCAATATAGTTGATGTTAATGATATAGGATTGGTGTACCCGGATAAAGACAGATGGCGGCAACATTTGCTCATATTCTTTAATAGAGCGCGACACAGTTATTTTCCGGTTGTCGGTAAGGAAGAAATTGGTATAACCGTTATGGCTGTAACAGTAGAGGATATCGTTATAGGACAGCACGCGGATAACGTTGTATTCCCGCAGCACGATGCGGTTACTTACAGGAGTAGGCGACATGTGCTCACGTGCAATGCTTAACTGCTCTGCCGACTGACGGGCTTGCCGGCCGGCCCTGGTGATAGCAGCCCTGAACTCTTCTTCGTCTACCGGCTTCAGCAGGTAATCGAGCGCACCTGTTTTTATCGCTTTTATGGCATGCTGGTCAAACGCTGTGATAAAGATGACCTTGAAATTGATATCGGGTAAGGCGTCTAAAAGCTCGAACCCTGTACCGTCCTGCAGTTCAATGTCCAGCAGGACCAGGTCGACGGAAGTTGAGCCGAGAAATGTCGATGCCTCGGCTATGCTACCACACCTGCCGGCGACGGTGCAACCGGGTAGCTTCGAAATAAGGAAGGTCAGTGTATGTTGTATGGCGATGTTATCGTCGACAATAAGGATTTCCATGTCTGGTAGGATAAGATCTGAAGCGGACGTTTATTTAAGCATGAATGTCAACGTTACTGATAAAGAATTATATGACCAAAGATAAAGCGAACGCTTAGTTGTTGAGGTTAAATAAGGTGAATCCCGTAGTTGGAAAACGGGCCAAAGCAGCTTTCCAGATCATAGCTCCGGAGGAGCCCGGTATGCTAGATGACTTTCTTTGCAACAACAGAAATATCCATTATCCCAAAAGCATGGCGTAACAATGATGCGTAGTGGCCGGATTACGGCATCGTGACAACATATGATTCAGCTGCCTGCTCCCAAAATCCCAAACATTTCCTATGGGTTCTTGTGATTTCTTGCTACTTGTGTGTCTGCTGCAGATTTTCTGCAGGGGCAATGAGGAACTTCAGGGTGCACAAAAAATACAAATCCAAATGAAAAAGAAAACAATAAGCACGAAGTTATCTTTAAAGAAGATCACCATTGTTGCACTTGACGCGGAAAAAGAAGGCCGGGTATTAGGTGGTGGCGATTCCATACTGGAACTATGCATTTTTACTGAGGACTGTGCCACGGTTCGCCTCTGTAATCCTGCTTCAGGAATTATGTACAAACGGACGGTATGTTGTCCGGCCTCTAATGCTTGTCCTCCTGCGTCCAACAACTGTCCTACTGTACTCGGCGCCAACTGCTCTGTGGCCATATGTCCGGTATCGGCTAATTGTTAATGCATTGAATAGCTCATTCACCAGACTTAAAGCCACCTTCGGGTGGTTTTTCTATTCCCCTTTTCCCAGCAGGGTCGATATGGTATCGATAATGTCCTGTACGCTGATCCAGGCGGTGATCTGGTCGTCTTGTAAAGTGTATCCCTCCGGTAAACGGCTTTCAACGGTAAGGCCCAATACGTAGATCTCTTCCCCGGTTAATCCAAGGTCATGCTTCAAAGTAGCTTTCATACTCAGGTTTTGGGCTACCTTGTCGGTGGGGCAGGTATTGAGGATGGATTCGAGCACCAGGTCTGTAATATTCATGAGCGGCAAAGCTCCTGACCAGACAAAGTTCTGGCAATACCTAGACTTAGGTATCTTTTCCACCACTATATTCCGGCGCCCGTTTGGCATCAATGGCTTCCTGTTTTTGAAAGCAGCGGAATGCGGCAATTGAAGCCAACAACCTCCCGTGTCAGTCCGTTGGGTAACCTGACTGATCGCATATCCATATCCCAGGTCAAGTGGCTTTTGAACCGGGCTTTATTTTTGCGCGCAGCGCTAAAAAAGGGGATAGACGCCAGCGCCAGCGCTGTGGCCGAAGCAAAACAAACGACCGCGATATGTCGCCGCTGTGTTCTTTGTTCAACCGCAGTGGGGGATACGTCTCCCGGCGATTCGATCATGCCCGTGACCAGCCCACCCATAAACAAAAGACCGCCTGCGCCCGCCATCCCCATACCGATGGCCATATTCAGCCTGCTTTTGTTCCGGTAGGTATAAAAGGGCTGTGTTTTGTAATAAGCCATCATAGACTGATCAAGCAGCGCACGCTTCTTGATAAAGGCCGCTTCTTCCTGCACCCACATGCGATATGCTTTCCTTGCGCTCTGGCGGTCCGCTTTGAGCCGCTGCATGGTTTCGTCAAAAAGGGCGTCGTGTTCCCTTGCCGTATAGGTCCGCCTCAATTCGTGAATATCCTCTTTCGCTACATGGATACGTTTCAAAATATCGTTGCGCTGTTGTTGCAGCATAAGTTTTTCTGCTGTGATTGCCGTGCTATCGGGCATCTGCGCCCGGCTGTTGCCAAAACAGAGCAGGCAGATGATGATAATCAGCCCTTTTTTCATGATATAGGATGTTCTAAGGGAAAAGACGATAAACCTGAAAGCCGTATTGGGTTACATTGCAGTAGAGGTACCTGGAAACCGGGAAAAACCATACTATGGTGTATACGGGCTTCAGGAGCGCTTTGAGAACCGGCAGGACAAGCCGATATTTGTGCAGGCAAAATATGGAGAAAGTCAACCGTCACAATATGTCCAAAAGCCTCCTGAGTATATGTTTGATATTGATCTGTCTGTCTGGTCCGGGGGAAAGAGTATGGGCGCAGCAGGTACAGGAACCTGCAAACGCACCGCCGGAGTGGTCGCGGCCCTATAAGCCTTTCTGCATAGCCGGCAACCTGTACTATGTGGGCACCTGCGAACTGGCTTGCTACCTGCTGACGACACCACAAGGACATATACTGATCAACACAGGGCTGGCGTCTTCGGTTGAGCAGATTAAAGCTAATGTAGCGACCCTTGGCTTTAAGCTTAGCGACATCAGCATATTGCTGACCACGCAGGCGCATTATGACCATACGGGCGCAATGGCTGCCCTGAAAGAGATGACAGGCGCCCGGTTCATGGCTGATGAAAAAGATGCGGGCGTGCTTGAGGACGGAGGACGTTCCGACTATGCCTTTAGCAGGCAGTACAGCAGCTTTAGGCCCATTGGAGTAGATCGCTTATTGAAAAACAAGGATACGATAAATTTAGGTGGCGCCTCAGTGACCATGTTGCACCATCCCGGGCATACAAAAGGGTCCTGCAGCTTTTTATTTACGGTTAAGGATGAACACCGGTCCTATACTGTCCTGATCGCGAATATGCCGAGCATCGTTACAGAAAAAAAATTTTCGGAGCTGAAGACCTATCCGGAGATCGCAAAGGACTATGCCTATACCTTAGATGCGATGAAGGCTATCTCCTTCGATATCTGGTTAGCCTCGCATGCCTGTCAATTTGACCTGCAGGTTAAGCATAAGCCCGGCGACAATTACAATCCCGCTGCCTTCATCGACAGGAAAGGGTATGATGCTGCGCTGAAGGCGCTCCGGAATGAGTTTGATGAGAAGCTGGAAAAAGAATAGCATCAAGCCTGCTTCGAGATTTTTCCCCCGGGATAGACCCGGATTTCTCTTATTGCCTTACAGGATAAATTTCTTTTGATAGAAAAAGCCTGCCCGTCATTTAGCTTATTTTTGCAGGAAATTGAGAGTAAGCATATGGCCGGGAAGGTTATCTATTTTAAGGAAAGCGAAGTTTCGGGTGTGTCCATTCCGGAGCGTTTTACCTTTCCCTTTTATTATGAGCCCCATCCATTGGCCAAAACGGCTGCAGAAGAGCTGAAACATTATCTAGAGACCCATACGGGGCTCGACCATAATTTTGGTCTTGACAGGGATGCGCAGGGAATGGCTATTGGTAAAATGTTCGGCATTCTGGTAATACAGGATAGCGATGGAAGGCTGGGATATTTATCCGCCTTTTCGGGGAAGCTGGCCAATTCCAATAACCACCCCCGTTTTGTGCCGCCTGTCTTTGATATGCTGGCCGAAAATAGCTTTTTTCTCAAGGAGCAGTATATACTCAACGACATTAACCGCAAGGTTAAGGACATCGAGACCGACGAAAGCTATATCGCCCTGCGGCAGGAGCTTGAAAGCGTAACCGCACAAACGGAAAAGGAAATAGCCGATTTTAAGAAATTGCTCAAAGCCAACAAGCAGGATCGCAAAAAACAACGTGAAGAACAAAAAAGCATCCTGACTCCGGAAGCCTATGCTGGGTTTGAGGTCCTTATGATAAGGTCCAGCCTGCACGACAAGCACCGCCTGGCAGTGCTGTGCGCTGCCTGTGAAGAACGGCTGAACCAGCTGCGCGGACAGGCCGCCCGGTTTGACAGCCGTATAGAAGCGCTGAAAAAAGAACGTAAAGAAAAATCCGCGGCATTACAGCAGCAACTTTTTGAGCAATACGCTTTCTGCAACCAATATGGACATACAAAAAGCCTGCATGATATTTTCAGCGAAACGGTGTTTGGAAAGCCCCCCTCGGCTGCCGGCGAATGTGCTACGCCCAAGCTGTTGCAGTATGCCTTTCTTAACGGTTACAGGCCCCTGGCGATGGCTGAATTCTGGTGGGGCGCATCGCCCAAATCGGAGATCAGGGTGCATGGGCAATTTTATCCTGCCTGTACCGGTAAATGCAAGCCCATACTGAAGCATATGCTGGAGGGGATGGCGATCGATGAAGATCCGATGCTCCGGAATCCCGGCGAGCTCAAGGCACTCGATATCATTTATGAAGACGACAGCTTTGTGGTCGTTAACAAGCCTCATGGCCTGTTGTCGGTACCCGGTATCCATATCATCGATTCGGTTTATATGCGGTTAAAACACGCTTTTAAAGGCATCGAGCCGCTCATCATACATCGGCTGGATATGGCTACTTCGGGTCTGCTGGTCGTTGCCAAAACAAGGGAAGCGCATAAACACATACAGCATCAGTTCCTGAGGCGCGTTGTAAGCAAGCGTTATACCGCGCTGCTTAGCCGCAGCATCAGTGGCCGTGAGGGCGAGATAAACCTGCCCCTGCGCGGCGACCCGGACAATCGCCCCCGGCAGTTGGTCTGCTTTGAGTTTGGTAAAAGAGCCATGACGCGGTGGGAAGTTGTCGCGCATCAAGACGGTCTGACGAAGATCTACTTCTGGCCGCTTACCGGCCGCACGCACCAGCTGCGGATGCATGCTGCCCATGAGCTGGGGCTTAAGGCCCCTATTGTAGGTGATGATCTGTATGGTACTCCGGCTGAAAGGCTATACCTGCATGCTGCTTACCTTGAATTTATGCATCCGGTATCCGGAGCCAAAATGACCTTTGAGATCAAGGAAGATTTTTGAGGGCGGGCCATAAAATGCCCTGGCGAGGCATTTCACGGCAATTCTTTGCGTATCGCTTAGTCGCCTTTGCGGTTAATGGCATGGCTTTTCCCTTAGAATAATGTCGAATAGAACGACATCAGGACAGGCAGCAGCCAATCCAATGTTATTGTTTCCGGTAATGATGCGCCACGCACCCGGATGTAAAGGTTATGGTATCCACCAGCTTTAAATTAAGGTTCTGGTCCAGGCTGCCGACGTCCAGCAATCTTCTTCCTCTTCCAACGATCACGGGATGGATCACCAGACGGAATTCGTCGATAAGGCCTGCGGCGATCAATTCGGGAAGCAGGCTTACGCTATCTACAGAAATTTTCTTGCCCGGCTGCTGTTTTAATTTCAACAACTCTTCCGCAGGGTTGCCGCGAATGATCCGCGTATTATGTTCCGCTTGATCCAACGACCGCGAAATAACTACTTTATCAATGGCGGTAAGTCTTTCGGCAAACCTGATCTCATCTGCCGTGCCGGATTGGTTTCTGGCAACATCGGACCAATAGGGGAACATAAGCTGATACATGACACGGCCGAAAAAAAGCAGGTCGACATCGTCCATCATCTCCCGGAAATAATCATGAAGCGATTCATCGGGGCTAAAAGTGGTGTGATCGCAATAGCCATCCAGGCTGATATTCATGCCAAATGTTACCGTTCTCATATCGGGGGTTTTTAATTGCTGTATAAAATAATAACAGTCCGCTTATACGAAACATTAAATCGTTCTGCCTTTTCTATGGTTGCTGAGCCTGTCGAAGCACCGCATGGTTGTACTTTACCTTCGGTGAGAAAAGTTCGGCAGGCTCAGGGGCCGGAAATAATGGGGTCCTGTATGCGGAGCGTCAATAAGGACTAGATCAAAAGTAAGCGATGGCGTCAAATTTGATGAGGGGCATCTGCGACAAAAAAAGGGGCTTTTGTGCCAAGTCTGATGCTGTCCACATCATCCTCTTGCATCGTTCGGGAACGCCGGTTGCAGCGCCGGCCGTACTTTGTGATCTACGACTGAGGGGCGAGGGTATGAACTTGTCCGTCAAGCTTATAAAGAAATAGCCGAAATGGCCGGGTTTCTTCCCGGCCACCTTTCCTTAAAAATGTCTTCCTGAAACCTACTCCTTATTTCTATTTCGCGCAAAACATATTCTGACTTGTTTAGCTCCTTGCTCCTATCAAGGCATAGCACACCTGCAAAGCTTGTTGGAAATAGGAGGTCGTTAGGCTGCCGGAATGTAAGATCAGTCAGACAAAATATTCCAGGCTTTCTTTTACACCTTACTTTACGAGCGTGGCTTCAAGCTCTACGGTCAACGTCGCAAAAAGTCCCTTTACTTCAAGCAAAGTGGTGGCTTGCTCGATGCCATGCTTTTGAATAAAGGGAACATAAACGTCCATACAGGTAGTAAAAAAATCTTGTGTAGAGGTTGTATAAACATTCAGCCTTACAATGTTTTTACATTCATAGCTCGCCTCGCTTACGAGCTGCTCCAAATTGGCTATTGTCTGTATTAATTGCGAACGCATATCTGCACTGCTCGGCATGCCATTGGTATCAATAGCAACTTGCCCTGAACAATACAGCGTACCAGCTACATTTTTTACTTCAACAGCTTGCACTGAATTTGTGTTTTTGCCCCAGACCCAAGGGTCAAATGATTGTTTTTCCATTTTTGACGTTTTAAATTTGTAATGCAAAGATGGAATGGGGGGTGTGACAGCGGTATGTCAAGGGTCAAAAACAAGCTAGTAGAATTTGTCAAAATATTCCTGCAAAGTCATTTTGTGTTGTTCAAATTTCTCCGGAAGAACTTTCATTTTTGTTATCCGGTCCAAACGGAAATATCTGAACGCATTACGTAAACGGCACCAGGCAATCAGCAGCCAGTTTTCCGTTGTGCTTATTAACGCAAAGGGTTCAACGATTCGATTGCTTGTCTTGTTGTTTTCGTTGATATAGTCAATACTCATCAGGTAAAAGTTCGTAAGTGCATATTGCACCTGCGAAATATTATTGCTGTTCCTTTCCCTGTTTATATTCTGTTCAAAACGGGTCCTGTCGGCAAGCAAATTGGCTTTTTCTTTTTCCGATTGTCGTAAAACGGCCTTGACTTTATCTATGGCTTCCGTATAATCCCTGATAAAAGAAGCATCCTTGTTTTTCAATACAAGCTGTTCCGCAAGGATTAACGCATTTGCCTGGCTTTCCGAAAACATTACCGGTGGCATTTTGTAGCCTTCCATTAGGGTATAGCCTTTCCCTTCTTCAGTCAGGATCGGAACACCTGCTTGTTCCAATGTTTTAATATCCCGGTAAATCGTCCTTGTCGTAACATTGAATTTGTCCGCAAGACTCCTTGCCGTAATCAGTCGTTTGGTTTGCAGTTGGGTTAAGATTGCTGTTAACCTTGAAAGCCGCGTTGTCTCATTATCGTTGATCTTTTGTTAATTGAGCGGGTAACCATAATCGACTGTTTTCAATGTGGCCGAAATGTTAGTGCAATCCGTTTATTTTTACTGACTATCAGCATGCAGGAAACATTGAAACATTTTGCCTTCCCCCGCGGTTGCTCTGCCTGCCGAAGCACCACGCATCCTTGCCCTTTCGACAGGCGCAAGGACCGGAAATGGTTTGCTCCCTATATGCACACAGTCACTTTGTTTTTATAGCACGTGGAGTTGACCTGCGTTCGTTGCTATTTCTTTTTATTTTGTGCGATGATGTCTTGTATATGGTTGCCGGAAAGGCCTGCCTTCTGCAATACATCTGCGATAAAGGCGCTTTTCCCTTCGACATAAACGTCGATATCACCGGTGGCTGATGCTAAATTTTTCTTTAGCTCCCCGTATTGTTCGGCCAGCGTAACGTTACCTCTTAATGCGTCACGAAACAACAAATGATTGCTCAGGCTGATGCTGCCGGCGATGCCGCAATACAAGTGATGCTTCGGCCAGCGTACCCCGGTATGCATGTCGGGGCTAAGATCGGAAACAGCCCGGAAGGCATACCGGTCTTTAATGCCCTGGTCGCCCATAAATTGGTAGCCCATGAGGGCAATGATGGGTATCGTTTTATTCAGCCGGGCTTCGTCGGCTACGATAATATCGATATCCAAAACAGGCTTTGCGGCCAGGCCCGGAACAGCAGTACTTCCGACATGCTCAACAGACAGAATATGATTTTCCAGCGCCGCACTATATATGGATTTCAGCTGCTCAAATTGTTCAGGCCACCTTGGATCATAATCCATTATATTGATCGCTTCCATATGGCCAAAGATACTAAATGGGGTTTATCAGCGCAGCGCTGGTCCACCCGGACAGTCTTAAAAGTAAAAGGCAGGGCATCTGTAAACCCTGCAACTTAAGTTCAATACAACCATCCGGCACGATCGTTTGTTATTGGTTCATGATACGGAAATTAAAATCGGGGCAGTACCGCATTTATTCGCGAAAGGTCGACCCCGCTACGAAGAAACGTAAGAACCTGGGTACCTTTGATTCCAAAGAAGCCGCACAAAAGCACGAGAAGGAGATCCAGCATTTTAAACATCACTGATCCAATGTAATTGATATGAGCATTTCAGTTATCGCCTTATCCGGTAGTCTGCGCAAGGGTTCTTATACGACGCAGTTATTACATGCCTTTGCTGAAGCAGCGCCGCAAGAGGTTAAGTTCCATATGGTATCTCTCGATGAGCTACCCTTGTTTAACCAGGACCTGGAAAGTAATCCGCCGCAGCCGGTCAAAGAATTCTGGATGGCTATAGAAAGCGCAGACGCGGTTTTGCTGGCCTCGCCGGAATATAACCGTTCTTATTCGCCGGTGCTTAAAAATGCGTTGGACTGGGGTTCACGACCCGAAGGTCAGAACAAGTGGAAAGGAAAACCAGTAGCCCTGTTAGGTTGCAGTCCTTACCAGCTAGGTGCCTTTGGCGCGATCAATCATTTGCGGCAGGTAGTCATGTACCTGGATATGCCGGTTTTGCAGCAGCCGGAGTTTTACTTAAACCAAGCCGGAGACAAGTTTGATGAACAAGGAAAGCTGGCCGATGAGAAAACCAAAAAGTTGGTTGATGCTTTATGGACGGCTTTTATAGCATGGATCAAAGTCATTAAGCCTGGTTTAAGCGGGGCCTGATTTCTTTACGGGAGACTTCCTTTGATATTCCGGTAGTCCTCTTAAAATACACCGCCGCCTGCCCCAATATTCTGGCCGGTAATCCATCTAGCCGCGTCGCTGGCCAGAAAGACGGCAACATCGGCCACATCATAGGGCTCTCCAACCCGCTGAAATGGCGACATACCGGCTGCCACGGCCCGGTCGCGTTCGGGCAGCAGGTCGGTATTGGTAAATCCCGGCGAAATGGCATTGACGGTGATGTTACGTGCTCCAAGTTCCCGGGACAATACGCGCACAAACTGCTCTACAGCCCCTTTGCTACCCAGATAAATGGCGTTCATGGTAAAATACATCTGTGTACCTCCGCTGGAAGTAACGATGATGCGCCCGCCATCACGCACCCTCTTAGCTGCTTCCTGCAGTACAAAGAACACACCCTTGGTATTTGTGTTGAAGATGCGATCGTACTGTTCCTCTGTCGCTTCCGACAACAGTGCGGGAACATAGTCTGCCGCGTTCACGATCACTATATCGGGAGGTCCCAATTGTTCTTCCGCCTGCTCAAACAATGATCTGATAGCGGACAGCTTTGAAATATCTGCCTGTATGGCAACTGCCTTGCCTCCTTGTTGTATTATCTGTTCAGCCAGTTGCCCGGCTGCCGGCTGGCTGTTGACATAATTAATGACTACTGATGCCCCCGCGGACGCGAGGCGCTCGACAATAGCTTTACCAATGCCACGCGAGCCACCCACAACAATAGCGTTTTTACCCTTAAAGGCGTCTTTTGAGAAGGTATTCATAGTTGAGCTGATTGTTTTATGCCGGCAAAAGCCTCCCCGTGCGGGAGGCTTTTGTACTAATGCTTATCTAAGTCGGATATTTCTTTGAATGCTTTTACCTTCTCCGCTGTATCATGCATTTCCGTAACTAATTTTCCGTTTTTTTCACGTAGTTCGGCTGATCGTCTTTTAAATTCGTTTAATGCTTCCTGGCCGTCTTCGGGAAGAGGGTTTGGGGGATTTTCTTCCATTATGATTTGCCTTAGACCATGAAGGTACGACAAATTAAATGAGGGCCTGGTGAATGACCAGCGATACATGTAAAGCTGAAGCCGCTCTCCATCTATATATAAAGAGCGGCTTTTTACTAAATGTTTCCTGACCTTACGGACAAATGCATGTAGCATTGCAGCTTACACAGGTTCGGGCTGTAGGCTCTTCGCAAACGACGGGAGTTGTCGCACAAGTGGCATGCGTGGGCTGACAATTTATACAAGGAGTAGTGAGGCATTGTGTTGGCTGTGCTAGCGATTGGTCGCAGCCGCACAACCCGTTTGTATGAATTCCGGTAACGGCTCCCGCACCACCCGTAATATGCGTCAGACTACCTACTACTTCTTTGCTGAGGATAAGCTTCTTGCCTAACTTGAGACCTTTCTTTTTCATAAAATGATTTTTATTGAAGCCCAAAATTCAATTACGTCGCTGCACTTTTTTTTCAGTGGAATTGACTTGATTTCCGAACGACAATGAAATCTTCCGAACGGTGTATGGGCCCGGTGCCAGGTAAGGGCTGTTTTTTCTTCAAATACATTCACCCATTATAATTGGGGTCAAATTCGACAATCCATTCAATGCCATATTTGTCTCTAAACATTCCGGCGTATGTACCCCAGGGACTGTCGCCCATGGGCCCTTCGATATCGCCGCCTGCTGATAGTCCGTTAAAGATTTTTTCGGCTTCTTCACGACTTTCAGCACTAATTGATATTTTAGATCTGTTTTCGTTTTCATTTACTCGTCCCATAAACTCCGGAACGTCATTGGCCACTAGCACATTGTGTTTTCCTACAGGCAAAGCAATGGTCATTATTTTATTGGCATCGTTTTCGCCTACCGGAAATTCAGGGCTTGATAACTCTTTGAAGCGAATGATCTTTGTAAAGTCTCCGCCAAAAACTGATTTGTAAAAATTGAATGCCTCTTCAGCATTTCCATTGAAGTTGATCCAGGGATTGATTGTTCTCATGACTTTATTTTTTAAATGTGATTGACAAATTGCTTCTTATAATTTCTGCGATAAGGCCGTCAACAGATTTTCCAGGTTTTCCAATGTTATGGTAAACCCGATCTTAAAGCCTTCCAATAATCTTTCCATACGTTCAAACGATTCGTTGAAAATGGTGATACTCACTTTTGTTCTGCCATTTTGTTCACTGAAAATGTAATCCCATTCAGACCCCGGCAATTCGGGATTTTCATCCTTGTCTGCAAAAGAGTTGTACATCTTGAAATTTGTTTTCGGCGTAATGGAGGTATATCTCTGAAGGGACCAGCGTTCTTGTCCATCGGGGCTTATCATAGCATAGAATCTTTGCCCTCCCACTTTGAAATCCATATACTTCGTTTTGGCGCGCATGGGTGCAGGCGCTCCCCATTGGTCCAGTAGTTCCGGCTTGGTAAAAGCATCCCATACCAAAGAAAGTCCGGCATTAAATTCCCGGGTTATAAAAACCGTTTTCGCTGTTTTGTCAACATTGAAATCAAAAAGCAAATCGTTGGTCATTTTTTCTGTTCTTTAATTGTTGATAATAGTTCGTCAAGCTGATTAAATTGAATTTCCCAGCTTCGCCTGAATTGCGCTAGCCAGTTGTCAAATTCTTGCATTTTTTTCGCATTAAAGTGATAATAGATTTCCCTGCCCCTTTGCTCGGGCTTAATCAATTCGCATTCGTGCAATACTTTAATATGTTTTGATACTGCCTGGCGGGTCATATCAAATTTTTCCGCCATTGCATTGGGTGTTAATGCCTGGATGGAGATCAGCGTTAGAATAGCCCTGCGTGTTGGGTCCGATATGGCCTGGAATATATCTTGTTTCATTCTTGAGTATTAATTGCGCAACTCTCAGGTTGCAAATGTATATGCAACTTTTGGGTTGCGCAAATATATTTACATTTTTTTGGGTGAGATAGTGCCGGAAGGGGGTAATGGTGTTCGTTACTATAGCTAATCCAACCGTGTTTTACTTGTTATATACTAGTAGGGAGAGGGGGATTATTTCATGATCCCTGAAAGAGGGGCTTCAGCTTTTTTGAAGCCCATTCGCTGCGCTTAATTCCTTTTTGTTTTTTTATGATTTGCAGAAATTGCATTTCGCAAATCAATAAAAACATAGTATTCTACAAGAAGATAAAAAGATAATTATAAAGCGGAAGAGTCGTAAAATGCGCTGGAAATAACTGCCAATCAAGAACGCGGTGGTTACTAATAGTTGTATGCGGCAATTCCGGATGCCGCATTCACCAATCAGGTGAGCTCCTTTCGTGTAAGCGGCGCCCGCTACAGCTATACGACCGATCGCACAGAATTTATTGGCCGGAACAGGAACCTGCAGGATGCGCAAAAAGACATGAAGCTTATCGCGCTGCTGGAATCGGCATTTGACACCTCGGGACTTAACCCGTACTATATCAAAGGATATGTGCCCGGTGTAAGGGAAAACGGGGCAATGTTTTCATGCCGCCATCTGGACATTGATCCTTTGCAGCATCGGCAGAGCAGGAAAAAGTCTACGAGCTGTTCAGCCTCATCCAGCCCATAAGACATAGTGCCGACAGGATTTCGAGGGACATTTACAAGGTAGAACCTTATGTGGTGGCTGCTGATGCATACGCCAATGAGTCCCATAAAGGAAGAGGCGTCAGGACCTGGTACACAGGTTCAGTCGCCTGTATGTATCAATTTATCACCGGCTCATTACTTGGCCTGGACGCCGTGGCGATAGATTACATATCAGGCGTTGCTTTCCAACGAGCTGGCCTTCGATAAAAGTTGTTTACCGTTATGGTAGATCAGTTTACCGGATCGCCATTTTCCAGATTGCGTCGGATGAGCCTTCACTTTGGAAGATAGATGCGGTGAAAAGTACGGGCGATTTCATACAATTGAGAGATGATGGTAGGATCAACGAAATGATCATGCATTGTTCTACGGGTCCGGATCAGGTCGAGACATAAACAGGAAGCCCTCATCTCAAATAAAGGTGAGGGCTTCTGTTATTTAATCGGTCTGGGCAATTATAAGATATGTCTCTTTTCCTCTTTTTTCGCCTTTTTATCGGCTCTTTTTTCTTTCAGATTTTTATCTGCTTTCTTTTTGTCACCTTTCTGTACCGATTTTTCTTTTGGCATAATATGTATTTTCTGTAAGGTAACCCCATTCGTAGTAATATCGCCAGGAATTAACAAAGAAAGTGTCTAGAGTAAATACCTATATCTTTATCCGTATAAACGATTGATGGTAAATATTGCAAAACGATATGAGCGTGGAGCAGTAGCCCACTATCTGATTAATTACAAACAAAAATACAGCGGGTTACAAAAAAGAGAAATGTCGGAATTTAAAAGCTTTCATAAAGATTAATTAATCTAAACTGTGCATTCATCTAAATTGATCATGAAAACGATACTATTAAACGCGTCTGTTCAACAATAACGCCAGATCTCTATAGATCTGGCGTTCGCGTTTTATTAGTCGTGACAAAAACAATATAAAGCATCATTATTCTGTGGCCGCCTGATCGTTTACAGAGCTTTCTGCTATTCCCGTCAGTGCTTCATCTGTTGCTTTTTCCTGATCAAGTGTCTGCTGCAGAAGGTTTGCCACTTCTGAATGTCCCATATTGTTTGCAAAAGTCACCAGCGTCCCATAGGTAGCTATCTCGTAATGTTCTACTTTTTGAGCCGCCAGGATAAGACCCGCATCTCGTATCATGGTTCCCTTTTCGGTATCTTCTATAATGCTTTTAGCTTCTTGAAGAAGACCATCCATCGCATCACATTTTTTAGCAACTGCTTTTTCATCCAGAAGGCTAAATACTTGTTCAAGCGTTTCCACATGCGTTTGGGTCTCACCGGTATGTTTCTGAAAAGCTGCCGCCAGCTCAGCACCAGTAGCTGCTTTTTGCATTTTCGGCAGGGCTTTTACCAAATGCTTCTCAGCCCAATAAATATCTTTAAGCTCATCCACAAAAAACTTGTGGAACTCGCTGTTTTTCATTTTTCCATTTTGCCCTGATTTTACTTTTGCTTTTTTTGAGGGAGCGGTTTTAATATTGGAAGTCGTTGCCATTTGCTGTTTGATTAAAAAGATTACGCTAATAATAACCCAATTAAGAACAAAAGGTTTAATTATTTTTTTAATTTATTACCTCGTTCAAAATAATTTAACCTATAGATTAAATTAGCTGAACGCATCGAAACCTTTTTGTAACGATCGCTGTTCATATCCATATCCTTCAAATCTCAGCATACCGCTAATGTCACCAAAAACAGAAGACTTCAAAAGGAGCAACAAGGTCCTCAATTTTTTCAAAAAGCTTGGGCCGGGCCATGAATGTTATTTTTGGGGCATATACTGATTGTCGATACCAATCTCGATGACATTATTTTTGCATACTAATTTTTAAAGCCAGGCGACGCTATCCTCCTCAACCGGCGCCGTTTCAAATGGAAGAATATTCCAATCCCCAGAATAGAAAAGCCAATTGCTGAAATGCTGAATATTTTCCCCCATGCTAACTCAGCAAATGGTGCATTTAAAAGATGGTTAGGTTTGATGTAAATGATGCCATTCTGGTAATCAATCAAGGTATTAAAACGTTTTAGAACGGCATTTCCCATGATGCCTGCACTTTCATAATAACCAGAGCTTCCCACATTAAGCTGGACGGGAACATTAGGAACAACAAACCCGGCTAAACTCAATCCGGGCAATACGGCCGTTTCAGCCTTATTGACATTAGACCCTGTCCCCTTAACTTCCGAACGTCCGGTGACCTGCAAGTGACGACGTAGCCCGTATTTCTCCGCAAAATCCCCGCTAATTGCAACTGCTAAACTTCCACCTGTATCAAATAAAAACCAGCCCCGCCCTATCTCGCTTCCTTTCAAAAGAGTACATTCCACAAATGTACCATCTACACCATGCTTTGTGGGAAGCCTTGAATAGCCTGATATTGTAGCCGGTAATTTCTGATGCAAGATTAGTAGCCCTTTATCATAATCGATCTCCACGATCTTATTTTCAAAAATATTGAAACCAACGATCCCATCTGCATGAAGTGACCCTTTATAATCGTAAAAGAGCAAAGGCAGACCTTTCCAATGGAGCTTACCAAGCTGCAGGTTGTTACGGCTACTGGTTTTTTCCGTTGAAAGCCCGCCGACCCCCATGTTTTCAGTAAAGCCATCAAGAACGACTGTCGACTTACGCAGCCCTTTTTCCGTGAGTACAAAATAGCTCGCGCCAGTGTCGAATATGAAGTCCAGTTCCTGAGAAGAGTTTATGCTTCCTTTAATATGAATGTATTGGTCCGGCCCCAGTATGAACGGTATAGTATCCGAATGATTACTTTTCCCATAAGCGTTATTGCTGATCGGGGATTGAAATACCGTAGACAACTGTGCGTAGCAAGTGTCTCTGCCTCTTAATAAAACCTTGAAGTTATACTGATTTCCAGGCGCCACCTTGAAAGCTATGCTGTCTATATCTGTATAAAAAACAACAGTCCTGCTTTGATTAGCCTTATTGATATGGTAAACTACAGGCCTCACCTTGATACTTAGATGATCCCAATACCGGCTCGGAGGATTATCCCCGTCTTTGATAACTATCTTTTCTGAATTCGCTTTGATCAGCGGTATAGATTGCGAAAATGCAATGTGTCCGGTAAAAAGCAGTCCGGCAGCAATAAATAAAGATTTCACTAATTGCATTAAAGGAGGGTTAATAACTGTAACGTCCTCAAAGGTATACTATTGATCAGGAGATTCAATATTCGCCACTGGCCTTTGTGATATTGCAGGATAAAGAAAGCCCTTTTTATAACGGAGATCAGCAACCTTATCCGATTAAATATTCAAGGTGTTACCCGCTAACTTTAGTGAAGCTGTCATAGGATTTCAGCGCAAAACCAAAATATGTAAAAGTTGCGCCGTGCGGTCAGCCGTTGACCACCTCTCCGCCATTGACGTGGATGACCTGTCCGGTATAAGGTGGGGTTCAGCAAACAGAAAATGTCCATTCGCTACGCTCACTTTCATTTTTATTTTCATTCGCATGGCAAAGCGAGCTTTGCATGCTTCTGAAAACAAAAATGCCAGCCTTTTTTGGCTGGACATTTTCTGTTTTCTGCGGAGAGAGCGGGATTCGAACCCGCGATACAGTTTCCCATATACACACTTTCCAGGCGTGCTCCTTCAACCACTCGGACACCTCTCCTTGTACGAAGGGACGCAAAAGTACGCTTTTTATTGACATCCTGAAATTTGTTTTAAACAATCTGATCGTTAACGGTGTTTTAAAACCAGGTTTTTACCTCCTTGGTTAGGATTTTTTTATGTTAAGTACAGAACAAAGTCATAAGCTATTCACCGGCAGTTAACGGCGCATTAACGGGATAGATGTTAATATTGCGACCTGAAGTTTCCCCCGGCAAGCATTTTTAAAATATTATACTGACATGAAGATGAGGATTTTATTTACCCTGATTACCGGTTTTTCCCTTCAAGCCCTTTCTCTCAATGCTCAGCAGCAGGATACCCTGAACGCCAACACACCTGTTTCTCAAGACACCAGCATTACGCCTCAAAACGCACCGCCGCCTGTAGACCTGTCGCAGGTGGGTGCGGCCGATTCGGGTAAGGCCCAGGCGCCCGACTCGACGGCAAAGCTTGTGGTCGATTCGGCTGTAAAGATCACCGATACTTCGGTGGTGATCGACACCGCAGGTAAGGTGGAAGTAGGTACCGAGCAGGCTGCGGTCAACCAGCAACAACTGAACGGCGTGGTGTATGAAAAAGATGGGACAACCACATTGCCCGGCGCTACGGTGCAGTGGCTCGGCAATCCCGTAAGCACTCAAACCGATGTCGACGGAAAGTTCGCGATCGAATACCGTAAAGAAGGCGGCACGCTCTCGGTTTCCTCTGTAGGGTTCTCTACGCAAAAAATCAAGGTCGAACCCGGACAGAACGATCTGAAGATCACCATGGGCCTTAATGCCGGCACCAAGATCGACGAGGTGGTGATCACGGCGCTGGGCGCCCAGCGCAATACGCGTAGCCTGGGCTATGCGGTGCAGCAGCTCGACGGGCGCGAGATCCAGGAAGCCAAAGAGGTTAACTATATCAATGCGCTCCAGGGCAAGCTGGCGGGTGTGCAGATCAATGGCAATGCCGGCTCTATGGGTGGATCGGCCAAGGTGGTCGTCCGCGGTATCAAATCGATTTCGGGCGACAACAACGCGATGTTCATCGTC
Organism: Taibaiella koreensis; assembly: GCF_003545715.1. GTDB lineage: Bacteria > Bacteroidota > Bacteroidia > Chitinophagales > Chitinophagaceae > Taibaiella > Taibaiella koreensis. The sequence goes on along the minus strand of NZ_QVNU01000002.1, from coordinate 252,126 downwards.
GATGGCGTACCTATGGCCAATATGAACCTCAATGCTGCAGGACAGGGCACCGGCGGTGGCGGCTTCGACTATGGCAACCCCGCTCAGCTCATTAATCCCAATGACGTAGAAAATATTGCGGTGCTTAAAGGCGCTGCGGCAACGGCGCTGTATGGCAGCCGTGGCCAGAATGGCGTGATCTATATTACCACCAAATCGGGTAAAGGCGCGGGCAAGCTTACCGTAAACTACGACTTTAACCTGCAGTTGGACAAGGTGTCCCTGCTGCCCAGCTATCAGAACCAATATGGCGGCGGCAGCGGCGATTTTACCAAATTATATGCCAATGAGCATCCCGAAGGTTTTGGCCCTGGCGGCGGCACCTACAATGATAATGACGGTAAGGGCAGCTACGATCTGCTGCCGCAATATGCTACCGACGAATCCTGGGGGCCCCGGCTCGACGGCCGCCTGGTACGGCACTACTGGTCATGGGACCCGGGGAAAGGCAATCCCAACTTCGGACAGTCGGCGCCCTGGTCGCCGCAGCCCGATAATGTACGCGACTTCTTCAAAACCGGCGTAACGGTCGCCAACAACGTATCCATATCGAGCGGCAACGAAAAGGGTACCATCCGCTTCTCGCTGGGCCAGACCCACCAGGATTTTATCTATCCGGGCAGCAAGCTGGACCGTGTATTCTTTGGCCTGAATACCACCTATAATTTTACCGACAGGCTTTCGTTCAGCGGCGGGGTCAACTACATCATGGATAAGTCGAAGGACAGGCCGGGCACCGGTTTCAACGGCTTCAACCCTATGCTGCAGTTTGTGATGTATGGACAGCGCCAGCTGGATAATAACTACCTGAAAAATTATAAGTATGCCGACGGCAGCGAGCAGACCTGGAACCGCTCGGCCTGGAACAACCCCATGCCGGTATCGGCCGAAAATCCCTACTGGAACCAATATGAAAGCTACAATACCGACCGGAACGATCGCTACTTTGGCAACGTAGGGCTGAGCTACAGGATTACCGACTGGCTTACGGCCGATGCAAGGGTATTTTCCGACTTCCTCGACCATATAGACGAGACGAGAAGTGCCCGGGACTATTTTGTCGGTGGCTATGGACGCCGTACGATCAACTATAACGAGAATAACTACCAGGCAACTTTAAATATCAATAAAAACTTTTTGGGAGACAGGCTGAGCCTGGAGGCGATCGTGGGTGGCAATATCCTCAACGTGCGGTCGCAGACCGAAACCGGCACCACTAATGGCGGTCTGATGAGCCCCGGCGTATATGTGCTGCAAAACTCCGTATTGCCGGCTACACTCAACAATGCCTATGGCAATTACCAGACCAATTCTTTGTTTGCTACGGCAACCCTGGGTTGGGAAAAGATGCTCTACCTCACCCTGACGGGGCGCAACGACTGGGCCTCGCCCTTGAAGCAAACGGGCAACTATTCCTTCTTCTATCCTTCAGTGGGCGGCGCCTTTGTGTTTTCGGAGCTGATCCCCAAGAACAAATGGATGACCTTTGGCAAGGCACGTTTGTCCTATGCCCAGGTGGGCAATATTACCACGCCTTACCAGGTGGCCCGGAACTTTGATTTTGGTACGCCCTTTGCATCAGGGTCGACCAGCTACCCGCTGCTGACCACACCCGATCAGCTGTACAATGCGCAGCTGAAGCCTGAGCGGACGTCTGAGGTTGAAGCCGGTCTTGATCTCCGTTTTCTGAACGACCGCCTGAGCCTGAGCGTTACCTATTATGACCGTCAGACCAGGAACCAGATATGGGTGGTCGCACTTCCTCCCGAAATAGGCTATGGCTCCAAGATCGTGAACGGAGGTAATGTACAGAACCGCGGTATCGAGCTGAGCCTGAATGCCACACCCCTTGTGCTCGGTGATTTCCGTTGGGAAACAGGCGTTAATTTTTCAAGAAATAAAAACAAGGTGCTGGATCTGAATACCAATGATGGCAGCATCGGTGGTATTGAGACGTTTATCATAGGCACCGAGAGAAGGACCCAGAAAGTATCGATCGTGGCTATGAAAGGCATGTCGCTGGGCACCATCATCGGTACCGATTATGTGCTGGATGCCAATGGCAACCGTAAAGTGCTGCCCGACGGGTCTTATGACGTAACCTCCAAACCTGTGGTGATCGGCGATGCCAATCCCGACTTTATCGGCGGCTTCAGCAACACCTTCTCCTATAAAGGTATCTATCTTTCCGGCCTTATCGATTTCCAGAAAGGCGGCGATTTCTTTTCCTATACCAATCTGTATGGCAACAAATCGGGATTGCTGGAAGAGACTGCCGCCGATGGTATACGGGAAAACGGGGTGATCAATCCCGGTGTGAAAGCCGATGGTAGTCCCAACGACAAAGTGATCTCGGCAAGAGACCATTTTAATGTCGATGGCGGCAACCGCATCAGCAAGGCCAACCTGTACGACGGCAGCTTTATCTACCTGCGTGAGCTGCGCCTGGGCTGGAACCTGCCGCAGAAATGGTTGGGGAAGACCAAGATGCAGAGCGCCCGGTTGTCGCTTGTGGGGCGTAACCTGTGGCTGATCCACAGCAATGCGCCCAATGTGGATCCGTCCTTTATCAACAACTCTATTGGTAATACACCAGGCCTCGAAGGCGGCGCTTTGCCCCCTGTACGTAGCTATGGCGTTAATCTGAATATTACTTTTTAAACAGGGCGGAAGATACCGTACCGTTCAAAAAATCGAAGCATCATGAAAAGTAAAGTATGGCTACTGTTGAGCGCGGCGTTGATATTGATTACCGGTTGCCGGAAGTTTGAGCAGCTGAATACCGACCCGGCACGGCCCGAAGAAGCTGATCCGCGGTACCTGTTGTCCAGCGCAGAGAAACGCGCGACCGACCTCATGTACCATGCTTATTACAATGGCCGCATAGGGATGCACTGCGCCCAATACTGGACCGGTACCGACAAAACTGCCGAAAGCCGTTACCTGTTTACCGACGAGGGGCTGTGGTCCGGCTTGTACAGTGGTCCGCTTATGGATCTCCAGGAGATCAGTAACTATTACGAACGCCATCCTTCGGAACGTAATCCACATATGGTAGCCGTAGCGGAAATATTGAAATGCTGGATCTTCCATGTGCTTACCGATGTCTATATCGATATTCCCTTCAGCCAGGCATTACAGGGCGACGCTAACCAACAGCCGGCCTTCGACAAAGCGCAGGATGTGTACAACAGTCTGCTGGGTTCGCTGCAAGGCCAGATCAATGTGCTGAAGGAAACAGATGCCAATGCGGTACAGGGAGATATACTGGGAGCCGGCGACAAGGATTACTGGATACGGTTTGCCAATGCGCTGCGCCTGCGTATTGCTATGCGTATGGCAGATGTGCAGCCTGACGCCGCACGGCAGGTGATCGAGGATGCGGCCGGCAATACCCTGACGAGCGTAAGCCAGGACGTCTTTTTCCCTTACAACGGTACCGCCGCAAGCAGCCGCTTTCCCTACAACGAAGCCGACAGACCTATGGTAGAGTTTGCCGCGACCAGCACGCTTATCGATTATATGAAAAAGGTGAATGATCCCAGGTTGCCGGTATACGCCCGCCCAGATGTCAATACCAAAATGTTCCGGGGCAAGGTTTATGGCACTGCCGACAACAGCCCCGCGCTGGATTCCTTGTCCAAGCCGGGTGCGCTACCGTATAGCGCATCGATGAAAGGGTACATTATTACCTATGCCGAAGTGGCTTTTATCAAAGCAGAGGCTGCCGCCCGCGGCATGAACGTAGGGGGTAATGCCGCTTCGCTTTACGAAGACGGTATCAAAGCATCGATGGAGCAATGGGGCGTTAAGACTACAGATACGCTCGTAGCCAACTACCTGAAACGGGTGCCGTATACCGCCGGCGGCTGGAAAGATGTGATCGGTACGCAGAAATGGCTTGCACTCTATATGCAAGGACTTCAGGCCTGGATGGAGCGGTTGCGGCTCGATTTCCGTCAACCCGACGGGACACCTCTTTTCATTAAACCGGCTTCGGGTACATTGGATCCCCTGGTGCCTGATGTGCCACAACGGCTTAACTATCCTGTAGCCACCCTTAGCACCAATGCGGCCAACGCTTCGGCAGCTGCCCAGCGCATCGGCGGCGATACCAAGGCGACCAGGAACTGGTGGAATATTCAATAAAAGAAGCAAATGATATACAAAAGGAGTTGTTCTATGCGGAACAGCTCCTTTTACATTATGCCTGCTGCCAACGCAGCTCTTAGCGCCTTATGGCAATGAGCAGCTTCCATTCCGTTTAACTTCTGTATTTTTGCAGACTATCTTAAAAATATTGTCATCCTGAATAATGCAATTGCCGCCCGGAAAAAAAATATACTTCGCTTCCGACTTTCACCTGGGCATTCCTGATAAGGAGACGAGCAGGAAGCGGGAGCAGCTGCTGTGCCGCTGGCTCGACACGATCCGGGAAGATGCGGATTGCCTGTTCCTGGTAGGCGATATTTTCGATGTATGGTTTGAATATAAAAATGTGATCCCTAAAGGATATACACGATTCCTGGGCAAGCTCGCCGAGCTGAGCGACAAGGGTTTGCGGATAGAAGCCTTCACCGGTAATCATGATCTGTGGATGCGGGGCTATTTTGAAGAAGAGCTCAACATTAAGGTGCATCACGGTCCGCTGGAGTTCGAAGCGAACGGGAAGCGGTTCCTGGTCGCGCATGGCGATGGGCTGGGCCCGGGCGATCATGGATATAAGCTGTTGAAGACGGTGTTGCGTAATCCCTTTGCCCAATGGTTGTACCGGCGGCTGCATCCCGATACCGGTGTTGGGGTTGCCAATTATTTCAGCCGGAAAGGACCTAAGCATGTCAACACAGAGAAACAGTTCCTGGGTGAGGAGAAAGAGTGGCTGATCCTGTACAGCAAAGAAAAGCTGAAGGAAAAACACTATGACTATTTCATTTTCGGGCACCGGCACCTGGCTGTGGTCCACCCGCTGGGGGAGCAGAGTCTGTATATCAACCTGGGCGACTGGATCAGCTTCAATAGTTATGCGGTGTTTGATGGGTCGCAGCTGGAGCTGAAATATTTTACACCGGAAACCGTTAATCCTAAATAAACGACCATGAAGCGAACCTTAATCCTGGTGCGGCATGCCAAGTCTGACTGGAGTACCGCGGGGCAGGCCGATTTTGACCGGCCGCTGAACGAAAGAGGTAAAAGAGATGCACCGGAAATGGGCGGACGACTGAAAGCAAAAGGGTTGCAACCCGACCTCATACTAGCCAGCCCGGCCAAAAGGGCGGCCAGCACGGCGCGGCTCGTTGCCGGCGCTCTTGGTTACGACGCCGGTAATATACGCTGGATCGACCGGCTATACCATTGTCCGGCCTCTGTATTTGAAGATGTGATCCTCGAAAGCGATATCGACGATAGCGTAGCGACACTTTTCATTTTCGCCCATAATCCCGGGATTACAAATTTTGCCAACGAGACCGCACCGGAGCTTGATGTGGACAATATACCTACCTGCGGCATGGTGGCGGTTACTTTTGATGCCGATCACTGGAGCGATTTCGTGACGGCGCCGCATACTTTGCTGTTCTTTGACTATCCTAAAAACCAATAAATAAATTTTTTTCGTGCCAAAAGCTGATTTTACGACCACACTGACAGATCTTTTTACCAAACAGTTCGGCAATAGCCCCCAGGACATTTCTGCTATTCCTTTAGCCGGATCGGACCGGCGATACCTTCGCCTGAGCGACGGTACCAACACCGTAGTCGGCGCCTTCAACCCGGATAAAAAGGAGAACAACACCTTTTTCTACTTCACGCAGGTATTTGGCAAGTACAAGCTGCCGGTGCCCGAGATCATTGCCAAAAGCCGCGACAAGCAATACTACCTGCTGCAGGACCTGGGCAACACGTCCTTGTTCCAGTTGATGGAGCAGGAAGGACATACCGATCGTATCAAAAGCCTGTTCAAGAAGAGTATTGACAACCTGGTGCGGTTCCATTGGGAAGCCGGAAAGGAGATCGACTATTCGCTGTGCTTTTCTGCATCGGCTTTCGACCGGAAGCAGATACTGACCGATCTGCTGTATTTCAAATATTACTTTGCCGACCTGTTGAAGATACATTACAACAAGCCGGCCCTGCTGGAAGAGCTGGAAGAGTGGAGCAGGGGCTTGTCTTCGGTACGGCCTCAAACCTTTATGTACCGCGACTTCCAGAGCCGCAACATACAGGTGCAGAACGACGAGGTCTATTTTATCGACTACCAGGGCGGCATGATGGGATTGCCTCAGTACGACCTGGCTTCCCTGCTGTGGCAAGCCCGCGCGCAATTGCCTACCGACTGGAAGAATGAGCTGGTGAATTATTATTTCCAGGCCTTGACGAGCCTGCCTGAGACACCCTCTTTCAACGAGATGGAGTTCCGGAAGGTGTATCTCGAATGTGTGCTGCTGCGCATCCTGCAAACGCTGGGCGCCTATGGCTTCAGGGGACTGCTGGAACGCAAGCCTCATTTTATCAAGAGTATTAAGCCTGCCTTGCAGCAGCTGAAGTTTTTCCTGGATACCTACGGCCATATTCCCGCCTTCAGCGAGCTGCGCTATGTGCTGGAGCAGATCGTGAAGCCCGAGATCACGGCGCAGTTCGATGGCCTCGATGAGACTTTGCTGGCCAATGCACCTTTAAAGCTTCATATCTACAGCTTCTCGTATAAGAAAGGCATGCCGGAAGATGTGACCGGTCATGGCGGCGGCTTTGTATTCGATTGCCGTGGTATCCTGAATCCCGGCCGTTTTGAAGAGTACAAGCAGGTTACCGGGAAGGATGCTGCAGTAAAGGAGTTTTTGCAAACCAAGACCCTGATGCCGCAGTTTCTGGATAGTGTATTCGCTATGGTTGATATTTCGGTGGACGACTACGTCCGCCGTGGCTTTGATCACCTGAGCATATCCTTTGGCTGCACAGGCGGACAACATCGTTCTGTATTTGCAGCAGAATCGCTGGCCCAGCATTTGAAAGATAAATACGGGTTGGTTGCAACCGTTGTGCACCTGGAGCAGGAAGCGCACGAGCTGAAGCGCCGGTAGGATAAATAATGGAAGCTGATTGTCTGCATATAGGAAACATTGCATCATTCTGCCTTTCCCTGCGGTTGCTGAGCCTGTCGAAGCACCACGATAGCGTTGCCCTTTCGACAGGCTCAAGGACCGGGAATAGTTGGTTTCCTATATGCAAATAGTCTTTTAATGGAATATGTGGAGCGCGCTGCCTTTAAAAGGCAGCGCGCTTTTTATATAAATGCCGGGAACAGTATTTGGGGGTCGGGTTACAAGTCTAATGACCTAAGCCGGGAATTTCCGTCCGGGCCTAAAAAAAGGGCAGCTGGAAAGCCGCCCCGGTATAAACAAAAAATACAAAAAGAATTTTCCTGGTTTGGCTAGTTGCCCAGCCCGGTAAGCTTGAATACAAAATAGACGATTGCCGCCATAAGACCGCTAATCGGGATGGTGATGATCCAGGCCCAGAGCAGGTTGATGGTCACACCCCAGCGCACGGCGGAAAGTCGTTTGGTGGCGCCGACCCCAATAATGGAACCTGTAATGGTATGTGTGGTACTTACCGGTATTTTCAGCATTTCGGTAATGAACAAGGTAAGCGCTCCCGCGGTTTCGGCCGCCACGCCTTCAAACGGCGTTACCTTGGTAATACGGGTGCCCATGGTCTTGATGATCTTCCAGCCACCGCTCATAGTACCCAGGGCGATTACGGTATAGCAAGCCAGCGGTACCCACCATTCCATATGGTCCAGGTGGTATCTGCCGGGATCGAACGAGATGAGGGCGGCCATAATGATACCCATTACCTTTTGGGAATCGTTGCCACCGTGACCGATGCTGAAGGCCGCTGAGGAAACCAGCTGCATCCGCTTGAACCAGCGTTCTGACTGTGCATAGTTAAGGTTGCTGAGGAAGAGTGTGAACAGGCTCATCACGGTGAGGATAAAGCACATCAACACCCACTTGAAGTTTTCACCGTAGAAAATGACATTCAGGAACCCGGAATCAAAACGGGGGTGGTTAAAACCGTTAAGTGTTTTGATCTCATCTTTGCGCAGTACCTCGAGGGTTACGGGCTCATCGTTCCGGAACCCGTCAAATGCCTTGCTTATCGCTTCTTTATCGCTCACGGGCTGCTGGTTGATCTTAAGGATCACATCCTTGTCGCGAAGCCCCATTTTATACGCATTGGTATTGCTTCCCGATATGCCTTTGATGGCGGGGGCGCCTTGTTCCGTTTTGTCAAAACCCTTGATGCCGGCCAGCTTGGTAGGGCTGGTCTCGATCATATTCGACAGGAATACCACTACACCCAATATTACCAGGAAGGAAATGATCTTGGGGCCAAAGCTTTTCCGGAATGAGTTAAGGAACCATATCGAAATGATAAAGGCGACCAGCATACCAATGATGGGCGCCAGGAAAATAAAGCAAACAATAGTAAGGATAGTGGGCGTATCGATAGAATTAAAACCTGCGTGGGCTATGGCTGCTCCGGCAAAGCCGCCGATAAGCGTATGCGATGAGCTGGAAGGGATACCGAACCACCAGGTGATAAGGTTCCAGGTAATGGCCGCTACCAGCCCGGCAAGGATCACCGGCAGGGTAATGAACTCCGAATGTACCGTCTTTGCGATGGTATTGGCTACGCCGTGATCGGTAAAGATAAAATAGGCGACGAAGTTGAACAGGGCAGCCCAGAGTACGGCCTGGAAAGGCGTGAGCACCTTGGTCGATACAACGGTGGCGATTGCATTAGCGGCATCGTGGAAGCCATTGATGTAATCAAATACAAGCGCCAGTATGATAATAATGATTAATAAAGTCATAAGAGAAGGCTCTTCAATTAAAAAGCAGCATGCGGTCCGGCAAGGGGAAGCCGGAGCTTTCTCCCCACGGTGCGGCGGTGCCGATAATTAAGCGTATTTGATAATGATGGATTCGATCACGTTGGCTGCATCCTCGCACTTGTCGGTGATGATCTCCATATCCTGGTAAATGTCTTTAAGCTTTACCAGCTCAATAGGATCGGTGCTGGAGGCAAACATCTTGATAATGGCGTTGTCCAACAGGTCGTCGGCCTGGTTTTCAAGACTGTTGATCTGCACGCAGGCCTCGGTGATCGCGCGAAGGTTCTTCATGTTACGCAGCTCATGCAGGGCCTTGTCGAGCGCCACGATGGCGTTTTCGATCACCACTACCATTTCTTTCATGAAACTGTCGATCTCCCTCACCTGGTAGTTCACCATCTTTTTGGATGAGGCATAGATGAAGTCGGCAACGTCGTCGAGAGAGGTAGCCAGGTAGTGAATATCTTCGCGGTCAAATGGCGTAATGAAGTTTTGACCTAGCTCGACAAATATTTTATGGGTCAGTTCGTCGTTCTTATGTTCAGCGTCTTCCAGCGCCCTTAGCATCTGGGTCCTTTTGGTTACATCGGTTTGTTCGATCGCAGCACGGAAGGAAGCGCCCATTTCTTTCAGGTTGGCGCCTACCTGTTCGAAAATGCTGTAGAAGACTTTATCCTTGGGAAGGAACAATTTAATGAAGGAATTAAGACCCATAATCTATATAAGATTTATTGAAATTGTGTGGGCGCAAAATTACTTGTATGCCTTAAGGAAATGATAGCTGGGAGCAATACTTAATAATTTGATAACCTTGATCCTAAGCAATTGGTAATGTTGTGGTAACATTAAGTTTACCCATCGGTAACATTACCGTAATCCAAGGGTAACATTAGGATTTCAATTTTGCGCTCAAATTATATACTTTATAGTTATGCGTAATTTATTTACACTAATCCTCACCTTATTGATTGCAGGTCAGGTATTTGCGGGCGGAAAGATTGTCGGGACCATAACCGACGGCGGTTCATCCGAAACCCTGATCGGTGTATCCGTATCCTTATTCCAGAAAGGAGGAGAATCTCCTACTCCTATGTCCGGAACCATAACCGATATCGACGGTAACTATGTCTTTGAGGTAGCTCCCGGCGACTATGAAATTGAAGTACAATATGTAGGTTATCAAACCAAGAGAATAACAGATATTAGTGTTACTGAAGGAAACGTTACAAAGGCTTCCGTAGCGATGAGCGAGCCTAAAAATACACAGCTGGACGAAGTGGTGATCCAGGGTACCGTGAAGAAAGAAACCGTAAATGCGCTGTACACCATGCAGAAAAACGCCGTGGCCGTATCGGATGGTATCTCTGCCGAAGCCATCCGTCGTTCACCGGACAGAAGCACCGGTGAAGCGCTGAAAAGGGTGAGCGGCACCACGATCCAGGACAATAAGTTCGTGATCGTGCGTGGCCTCAGCGACCGTTACAATACCGCCCTGGTGGATGATGCCGTACTGCCCAGTACCGAGCCCAACCGGAAGGCATTCTCTTTCGATATCATTCCTTCCAGCATGATCGACAACATCATTATCACCAAAGCAGGTACCCCCGATCTGCCGGGCGACTTTGCCGGTGGTGTGATCAACATCCTGACCAAGGAAGTTCCCGATGATAACTTTGCCAACATCTCCATCGGTACCGGCGTCAATACTGCTTCCACATTTAAGACATTCAAATCAGGATACCGTACTTCTACCGATTTCCTGGGATTTGATAATGGTGATCGTCAGCTGCCCAAAAGCTTCCCCACACAGAAAGCGATAGCCGGTAAAAATCTGACGCCGGAACAGTCGGTGCCTTACCTGAAATTGCTCAACAATGATTTTAGCACCAAAGAGCATACGGCCTTGCCCTCTATGGCCCTGCAGGCTTCTCTGGGACGCGTATACAACCTGAAAGGCAACTCCCGTTTCGGTGTTACTGCTGCCGTTACTTACAACCACAGCGAGAACATAAAGCCTGAGCTGCTCCGTCAATACGACAACTACGACTATAAGGATAATATCTACAACTATTCTACCAACCTGGGCGCCCTGTTGAACCTGGGTTACTATACCGGTAAGAGCAAGATCAACCTTAAGACTTTCTACAACCGTATTTTCGACGATAACTACCTGGAGCGTGAAGGTGTAAATGCTGGTTCTTCACAGAATGTGAAGTACTACGCCTATGACCTGATCCAAAAGTCGCTGTTTAAAACCACACTGAGCGGTGATCACCAGATTGGTGGTAAGCAGGGCAAACTGAACTGGCTGGTATCTTACAACTATATTACCAACAATCAACCCGATCAACGCAAGGTAGCCTATACGCAGTCTGAAGGCACTACAGAACCCTTCCTGGCCCAGCTATATTCATTGGGTAAAGCGAATAACCGTCTTTTTGGCGACCTGAATGAGACCGTGCTGAATGGTGGCGTAAACTATTCCATGCCCTTCAAGTTCCTGAATAAAAGCAGCCTGAAAGTAGGTGCGTTCGCTACTTATCGCCATCGCGATTTTGCCAACCGTTATATCGGTGCTGTGATCAATACCCAACAGCCCAACTACCTGGATGTGCTGCAGCGGCCCCTGTCTACGTTGTTTGCGAGCGATGTGATCTCTCAGAACTACTATTCCCTGGCCGATCTTACCGGTGATGCGGATGAGTACAAGGCCAAGGCCATGACCACCGGTGGTTACCTGATGCTGGATAATAAGATCACAGAAAACTTCCGCATTGTATGGGGCGCCCGTATGGAATCTTATCACATTGATCTGAATACACCATTGAAAAAAGAAGTGGATCAGACCTGGAACGACATCTTACCTTCTGCCAACCTTACCTATTCGCTCAGCCCCAAGACCAACCTCAGGGCCTCCTACTTCAGGAGCGTAGCCCGTCCCGAACTGCGTGAAATGGCCAACCTCGGCTATTACGATTATGAGCTCTCTGCACAGATCACCGGTAATTCCAGCCTGACACGCAGCCAGATCGACAATGCCGACCTGCGTTACGAATGGTATCCAAGGGCAGGTGAGATCGTCTCTGTATCGGTATTCTACAAGCACTTCAACAATACCCTTGAGAACTTTGTATACGGCGACGGTAGCGCTTACGACATTACCACCAAAAACTACAAGTCGGCCCAGAACATCGGCGCTGAGCTGGAGTTGCGCAAAAAGCTCGATTTCATCTCCGAAAATTCTTTCGTGAAGAACCTGAGCTTCTATATGAACCTGGCTTATATTAACTCAAAGGTAAACACCGATCCCTATTACGTAAGAGACAAGCTGGTAACTAGTCGCCCCTTGAGTGGTCAGTCGCCTTATGTGGTCAATACAAGCCTGGGGTATACCTCCACCAATGGTAAGCTGAACCTGAATGTACTGTACAATCTTATCGGACAGCGCTTGTACCTGGTGGGCGGCGGTCGCGTGGGTAATGTGTACGAGTCGCCACGAAACCTGCTTGATTTCCAGGCCAGCTATGCCGTGAGCAAGCATAGCGAGTTCCGTCTTAACATTAAAGACATCATCAACAACCCTGTGCGCTTCTACTTTGACCAGGACAGCGATAAGAAATTTGGAACGGTTGGCTTTGCCGATGGCAAGATTGATCCCGACCAGGACTGGTTATTGCAGCAATATAAGCCTGGACGCACCTTCACGCTGACCTACAGCTATAAATTCTAAGCAACAGATTATATCGCGAAGGGCGGGCCACTTGGTCCGCTCTTTCTGTTTGCTTTGTGTTAAAGGTATCCAAAGTTTACAAAGGCATAATCTTGACGTAACATTCCGGTTACATGGTCCGGATACTTTTGCGGCAAATAATAAAACAACAACGAAAACAAAATTTATGAAAAAGCTTGTATTGCTTGGTTTTAGTGCAGCAGCGCTGTTTTTTGCTTCCTGCAGCAGCAAAGACGATCCCACCCCGGACCCTGTCGATCCTTCAAATGTCGTGACCATTACAGGCGATATTACAGGCAACCAAACCTGGACTGCAGATAAAAAATATATGCTCAAGGGTTTTGTATACGTAACCAATGGCGCTTCCCTGACCATCGAGCCCGGTACCATCATCATGGGCGATAAAGCCAGCAAAGGTACGCTGACCGTAAGCCGTGGCGGTAAGATCAACGCTGAAGGTACTGTAGACAAGCCTATCATCTTCACTTCTGCCCAGGCAGCCGATGCCCGTCGCGAAGGCGATTGGGGTGGTGTGATCCTGCTGGGTAAAGCACCGATCAATCCTACCGGTGGCGAAGCCAAGATCGAAGGTGGTCTGGTACCTACGCAAACTGACAAAGAAAAAGATTACATCTGGTTTGGTGGTACTGATGCTAATGACAACTCCGGTACCCTGAAATATGTACGTATCGAGTTTGCCGGTATCGCTTACTCTCCCGACAACGAGATCAATGGTCTGACCATGGGCGGTGTAGGTGCCGGTACCAAGATCAGCTATGTACAGGTATACCGTTCCGGCGATGATGCTTACGAATGGTTTGGCGGTACTGTAAACTGTGATCACCTTGTTGCCGCCTACACATGGGACGATGACTTCGATACCGACAACGGTTTCTCCGGTAACGTACAGTTCGGCGTATCACTGCGTGTAAAGTCAGTTGCCGATCAGAGTGGTTCCAACGGTTTCGAGTCTGATAACGACGCCAACGGTTCTGCCAATACACCTCAGACCAAAGCGATCTTCTCTAACATGACGGTTATCGGACCTATACAGGGTAAATCTGCAAGTGGCATCAACAATAACTTCCAGCATGGCGCTCAGATTCGTCGTAACTCTTCTATCTCTATCCTGAACTCCATCATCATGGGTTATCCCCTGGCTGGTTTGTATATAGACGATACCAAAGGCGTTCCGACTTCTGCTAACGCTATCGCCGGTACACTGAAGTTTGCCAACAACATTATGGCCGGTTGCCCGGTTAAGCTGAAAGCTACTGCTCCTTATGATGCCGCCATCGGTGCTTGGGTAGCTGGTCAGAACAATCAGCTGCTGGACAGCACACAACAGGTTGGCCTGGCTGATCCTTTCAAGTTCACTGCTTCGCTGGTAGTACCGGCTCAGGTAGGTCGCCCCGACTTCCGCCTGACTGCTTCTTCACCTGCAAACACTGGTGGTAATACTTCAGGTCTGCCTTCCTTCTTCCAGAGCGCAAGCTATATCGGCGCCTTCGATGGTTCCAACGATTGGACTGCAGGTTGGACTACCTGGGATGCTGAGAAAACACCTTACTAAGATCAAACGATCGGATCCATTAATAAAGCCCCCGGAACAATACTCCGGGGGCTTTTTCGTTGAATAAGCCGGGGACGGTCGCGGGATTATTCGTACATTAGCCAACCCATGTACCGGTACCGGAGGGATTGATCTCATGATAAGAAAAAATTGGAAACATATAAGCGCCACCCTGCTCCTGCTATGCCTGCTACTTGCCTGCAGTAAGGTATGGGCGCAGCAGCCGCCAGGCAAAGAGATCGCACTGGCGCGGCAGTTCCTGCGCGATAAAGAATATGAAAAGGCTTTGCCCTTGTTCAAAAAGGTATATGAACAGGCGCCCTTTGATAAAGGAGTGTACGACGAGTACCTGGATGCCCTGCTATTGGCGGCAAAATACGACGATGCGGCTGCTTTGGTAGATTATATGAGCAAGATCCGCCGGGAAGACCCCTCGATGCTGCTGGATATGGGTAGGGTGCTGGATGCTTCCGGAAAGAAAAAGAAAGCTGAAGAGCAATATGAAAAAGCTCTGGCCCTGGTAAGCGGCGAAGATTTCCGTACCCGCCAGCTGGCCGATGCCTTTGTCCGTATAGGACGCAACGACTATGCGATCAGGATCTACGAGCGGGCGCGTACCATGATCCAGAATCCTTATGTATACGCCACGGAGCTGGGCCTGCTGTATAGCAAGGAAGGCAATACGGACGAAGCGATCAAAGCGATGATGGATCAGCTGGTGGTGCAACCCAATGTGCTTGACGATGTCAAAAGCGCCTTGCTGCAGATGATCGGCGACGATGGCAAAAAGATGGCCCTGCTGCAAAAGCAGTTGGGGAAGCGCATTGCGCAGCAGCCCGACAATCCTTACTGGACCGAGCTGATGACCTGGATCTATATGCAGAAGGGTGATTTTAAAGGCGCCTATGCCCAAATCACCGGTTTGGATAAGCAATTGAAAGAAGAAGGCGAGCGGGTGGTCCTCTTCAGTAAGACGGCCACCGCCGCCGGGCAATATGCGATAGCCCTGGATGGATTCGGGTACGTAATGGCCAAAGGCTCCTCAGGACCCATGTACGAGGAAGCCTGGGATGGAAAGATACAGGTGCTGCTCCGACAGCTTGAACAGAAGCGGCCTGTAGACCAGAAGCTGCTTGCCGGCCTTCAAAAAGAATATACTTCCTTTTTTGACGAATACCCTCAGTATATAACGTCACCGCTCTTGCGCGACTATGCCAGGGTAGAAGCGCGGTATGCCTTGCAGGTCGATACGGCGATCGCCTTGCTGGAGCGGGCGATCGGTGCGCCCAATGCCCGCAGGGATTTTGTCGGCTATTGTAAGCTCGACCTGGGCGACTATTACCTGTTGAAGGAGAAAGTATGGGATGCAACCCTGGTCTATTCCCAGGTAGATAAAGCCTTCAAAGAAGACCAGCTGGGCGAGGAGGCCAGGTTCCGCAATGCGAAGCTGGCTTACTACCGTGGCGATTTCAAGTGGGCGCAAACGCAGCTTTCCGTGCTGAAAGCCTCTACCAGCGAGCTCATTGCCAACGATGCGCTCTATCTATCGGTGCTGATCACTGAAAATATCCCGCCCGACAGCAACCTCACACCCCTGCTCCGCTTTGCCGCCGCCGACCTGCTGCTGTTCCAGAACCAGACCCAGGCCTCAGACCGGCTCCTCGACAGCATTGCAAAGGCTTTCCCCGAAACTGCATTGATGGATGATATCTATATGCTGCGCGCACGTATAGCCGAAGATGAAGGCCGTAATGATGATGCCGTTGCTTACCTCGAAAAGATACTTTCCGGCTTTGGCGACGATGTGCTGGGCGATGACGCGGCCTTCCGGCTGGCCGTACTGTACGAAGAACGGTTGAAGGATAAGGCCAGGGCGCTCCAGTACTACGAAACCCTTATCACCCGTTATCCCGGCAGCACATACATACAAGTGGCCAGGGTCCGCTATCAGAAGCTGAAAGCCGGAAAGGAGCCTTCTTCCTGACCTAAACTATTTACGCCCTCTCTTGTCTAAATTATATATGCAGAAGAAGATCATTGTCTTGACCATATTGTGGATGGCGATCATTGCTGCCCCTGGAGTAGCGCAAAATGACTTTTGCAGCACCGGCAATAAATGTGTACAAGCGGGCGAAAAGCTTAATTTTAAGGTATACTATAACCTGAGCGCGATATGGGTGGCTGCGGGGGAAGCCAACTTTACCACCAGGCAGGAAACACTCAACGGAAAGCAGGTATTTCACATTACCGGCGATGGTGCTACTTATAAATCCTACGATTGGATCTTCAGGGTAAGGGACAAGTACGAAACCTATATGGATATGGAAACCCTTTTGCCGGTTAAATTCATCCGCAACGTCGACGAGGGTGGGTATAAGTTCACCAACAATGTCACCTTCGACCAGGAACTCAGGAAAGCCTATTCCAATAAAAAGACCTTCGATGTGCCGCAATGCGTGCAGGACGTGCTTTCGGCAATCTATTACGCCCGCAATATCGATTACGGTAAATATAAGCCCGGTGCAAAGATCCCCTTCAGCATGTTCCTCGACGACCAGGTCTATAACCTGTATATCCGCTATGTAGGTAAAGAGAAGATCAAAACAAAGTATGGAACCTTTAATGCCATCAGGATAGCGCCGCTATTGATCAAGGGGACCATTTTTGAAGGCGGTGAAAAAATGGCGGTATGGGTAAGCGACGACGACAATCATATTCCCCTGCGTGTCGATAGTCCTATACTGGTAGGCAGCATCAAAGTCGACATGATGGGGTACAGCAACCTGCGCTATCCCTTGTCTTCCCTTATCAAAAAGAAATAGAGGCCGGCCATGCCGCTTGCCGCTGCTGCTATGGACCAATTTGCGCCATATAGCTCCTCTTCTCCCCGTTTTTAAGGCCTGCGCGAAGGCGGCAACAGGCCCCGGTCCGGGCCAAAAGCGCATAGCTTTTGCCAATAACATCATTTTTATTGCATTCCCTGCCCGATTATATGTAATTTCGTGCCCTAATTTGATAAGCAAAGAAGTCAGGCCCGATATGGATGAAATGATTGTGAATAAAGTAGCGGAGAGCGGCATCATCACCCTCAATCTGGAAGATTTTCTCCCCGACCCGGCGCAGTTGGCGGTTTTCGATCTGAAACCTTTCCTGTTCCGTGAAATGATCCTCAGGGAAAAAGACTTTCGTGCGGCGTTGCCCTTGCATGACTGGGAACAGTATCAGGGCAAGGACGTTACCATTACCTGCTCGGCCGATGCGATTATCCCGCAATGGGCCTATATGCTGATCGCTACTGCTTTGTCGCCGGTGGCCGCTTCCCTGTCATCCGGCACGATAGAGCAGCTCACCGAAAACAAGATATTGGAAGCCATTGCGGCAATCGATCCCGCAGAATATGCAGATAAGCGTGTGGTGATTAAAGGCTGTGGCGATAAAATAATGCCCGAAGCCGCTTTTATTGCCGTGACCGCCAGGTTGCGGCCTGTAGTGAAGAGCCTGATGTATGGAGAACCCTGTTCTACCGTACCCGTGTACAAAAAGAAATAAGAACCTTATGGAATTGAGTGAGCTACGTTCCCTTGCCACCTATACTGCTATTGACTTCGAGACCGCACATGCCAAAATGTGGAGTATCTGTCAGGTAGGGCTGGTAAGAGTAGAAAATGGCGTGATTGTGCAGGAGCTGGAACTACTGGTTCAACCACCGAAAAACGAATACCACTGGGGCAATTCCCGGGTACATGGCCTGTCGCGGAAAGACACCGCCCATGCACCTGCTTTCAGCGAGATATGGGACCAGATGCAGCCTTATATTGCGGGACAGCACGTGGTCGCCCATAACGCCGACTTCGATTGCGCCTGCCTGCGACAGACCTTGGATTATTACCGCATTGCGCAACCTCATTTTCACCAGCATTGCACGGTTAAAATATACAAGCGGAACCTGGCCTTGCTCTGCGAAACCTACGGCATCGACCTGAAGCATCATAATGCCCTGTCCGATGCACGCGGCTGTGCCGCATTGTTCCAGATGCACCTCGAAGGGAAATCGGCCGCTATGGTCGCCGAACTGGAACAGAAGTTTCCCCGGAAAGCCGTTCCCCAATATTAATGACCGTTCCCTCTTTGCACGATGTATACCTCCTGACCGGGAGCAACCAGGGTGACCGCCGGGAACAGCTCAGCCAGGCTATTACGGCCCTGGAGCGGGATGCCGGCATGGTAGTTCGTGCTTCGGGTCTCTATGAGACGGAGGCCTGGGGCCTCGAAGGGTTACCCGCTCACCTGAACCAGGCTTTGTTGCTGCAAACCACCCTGGCTCCTTTGCCTTTGCTAGACGTGATACAAGAGATAGAACAGCGGCTGGGGCGTGTGCGCCAGGAACGCTGGGGGGTACGCGCTATTGATATCGATATTATTTATTTCGACGACCTGGTACTTGATCTGCCACAGCTCGTTATCCCTCACCCCCTGATGCAGGAGCGTAATTTTGTGCTCGCGCCACTCAACGAGATCGCGCCGGGCCTGGTGCATCCGGTACGACATAAGACCACCTCAGAACTACTGCAGCAAAGCAGTGACAAGCTATTGGTATGGCCCTATACCCCTGCGACGGACAGCTGACCAATCTATTCCTTTCCTGAATTTGCGATGCCCTGTGTATTGCCTTCAGAACATTCCTTCCTCTCTTCATTATAGGTTAAAGTTGGGCCGTGCTGACCAACAAAAACACGCGGAGCGATTGTTTTGGGCTCCTTTTGGGGTTCATCTGAGTTGAAAAAAAGAGTGCCTCATTGTGACGCGCTACTCCACGATGGCGACACCCGATTGGTGAAGCCAGCTGCGGAACCTTTCGGGCTCCCCGGGTTCGTAATGAATAATATGGTCATTCTGTAAGAGTATAGTAAAGAGGCCCGCCGCTTCATGAAAGCGCCGGAGCAGATACGCCGGATAACCAAAGCCCGGGTAGCGCTCCTCATTGCGCCTGGCCGGTGTTGTGCATTTCATAGAAGTCGGCAGCTTGCCGTTTTAGGGGATGGCTGCTCCAGTCTTCCCAGGTGCAGGTATAAGGATCGTAACCACACTTCAGCGGCTTGCTATAGGCATCGTCGGGGTCTTCAAGGTAAGCGCGGCAGTCGGTGCAGATATGGCGGAACTCACAGTCGCGGCATACTGCTACCTGGTCTTTGGTGATATGCCAGTATTGCCTGAATGCCGGCTTGTCGACCACTGCCGCCAGCGGTACATCATTCACATGACCGAAATGCTGCTTCATCGACGGACAGTTCCTGATGTAGCCATCGGCATCGACACTGATCTTCCGGTGGAGACAGGTATTGTGCTGCAGCGATTCAAAATAATGATCCAGGTCGGGTGTGAAGTATTTTTCCGCGATACAGCCGCAAGCGCGGGGATCGCTGAGATCTGCGGTAGCATAGCGCAGTTTGTACCGTAGCCCCTCCTCGTAGCGTTCCTCGTCCTCAGATGCGCCGTAGACCGTAAGGGATACCAGGTTGCCATAAGTCAACGGCAGTGTTTCGTATGCGATCCCCGGGGAAAAAGGGACGACGAGATGAATGTCGTCCAGCGCGACTTGCCGGCAGATGTCCAGCACCGTTTCCGGTCCCGATGGCGGCGTATTCCTTGTCAAAATGATCTCCGTTGCCAGGCAGTTCAACTTGGTCAGCTGCTGGCATATACTGTACAGGTAGTCGGCATCGGTCCGCCTCGTTACAATGATCGCATTGGCAATGGTAGCCGGGACATCGAATGCGGTGTTGACCGGAGGAAAGTTGCCGGATATAGCCTCAGGACAAAGGAATATGAGCTCTTCACGCAGCAGGAAATCAAAATAGCTCTTCATGATCTGTTTTTCTTCATGATCTGCACAGGCATCCAGTACCGCATCGATGCTGCTGCCCTGCGCTGTATGGAGGAGCTCGTACAAGGCCAGCGAAATAGTATAATAGCAATGGCGTTGGGTATCGGATAGCAGCGCCCGTTTGCTGCCCGTCGTAAGCAGGCAGGAAGCAAAAAGCCGGAATACCTGTCGGGTGCAATTATCTTCCATCTCTTCTCGATATAAGCTTGTAATATCTTTTATAAATGTATTCCCGGGTATGGTAGCGCCGGGAAGGCAGCCACTCTTTCACCATCAGCTGCTGTGGCTGTACCGACCAGTACAGGGCAGCAAAAGGCAGCGCTTCAAGATGTAAACGGGCATGCTCGTCGGTACGCATTTTCTCCTTTGTCATAGCATATCATTTAAGGCCGTCGCAACACGCCGTTCCAGCTGATAGTTACAGGGATAAGATACCATTCCAAACTGGCCTACGGGGTTTACTTCGAGAAACACAAAGCGCATGTCGGGCGTTAAGATAAAGTCGAGTGAGCCGCAGTTGAGCCGTATCGAAGTCATAAAGTCGCGGATGCTTTGCTCCACGGCCTCCGGCAAAGAAAAGGGCACATTTCGGTTGGCATGATCATGATCGTAATTCCGGAAATCCAACCGGGTCTGCTCATTTTGCTGGGAAAAGATCGCCATGGCATATAGCTCACCCAGCAGGTAAAACACGCGCAGCTCGCAGTATTTTTCTACATAGCCCTGGAATAGCGAAGGGAAGAAACGGTCGCTGCAGGCCGCGATCTCCTCCCGGCTTACCTCGTAAGTAGCAGCCGTATAGAATTTGTCGTAGCACGAAAACGAGAAAAGCTCATTAATGCTCTTGGTGATCGTTCTGTTACCATTGGTGCGCTGTGCAAAGGCTGCTAATCTTTTCTTTTTGTTGCAGATCAGCGTATCGGGAACAGATAGGCCGGCTTTGATCGCCGCCATCAGGTAATAGGTCTTGTCATTGCCGGCATTCAGGAACGAGCTGATGTGCGGCTTTTCTGTTTGCAGGTAACGATGGATAAACAAAAGCACATTATCCAGCTCCTCTCCCAGGTAAGCAGAGAGCTGCCGGTTGATCTTTGCATCCGGCGACAGCGCTCCGTGCTGTCCCTGGCTATCCTGCAGCCAGCCCCGACGGTACCAGTAAGCCTTTATCCGCACCAGGTCGACCAGGCGGCCGTTTACCGAAACGACGAGCTGGATCAACTGGTTGTCCCGGTATTCCAGGCATTCAAAGGCGACCTCATCATCTTCGTTGATGCGCAGCCAGGGCGTGCCAAAGTGATCGAGCCATTTCAATATCTCGATAGTGCAGGGATCCCTGTTTTCCGATAAGATGAGGACCATATTCAGTTGATTGAATAATAATAGTCGGGAAGATTGTATTCCAGCCGCATATCCGCTTCGCGTTGTTCCAGGTCCAGTAGAAATTGCCTGATCCCCTTTTTACCCATTTCGGTGCGCAGGATGAAATCGGGAATACGTCTTCTCGGACAAATGCCGGCCGCCGCTGCCGCTTTAACCAACCCCAGATACCATGCCCTGCGTTGTGCATTGCCCTCATGAGCCAACAACAGGAATTGTTCGTGATCGAGCCCTGCCCCCACTTCTTCCCGGCTAAAGATATGGCCTGACTTGCGATACAGGCTGAGCTGCGTGTCCAGGTTTGCGCCATTCAGAATGATGAAGGCGCTATCCGTAAGTTGACCCGAATAATTAAGGCCTCTTATGTATTGATCCCGGAGCAGCAAATGCCACAATACCCTTGCGCTGCGTTTATCCTTTGGCCTGGCTATCTTTTCATAATGCCTGACCACCAGGGTTTCGACCATTTCCCAATGCCCTGGCAACGCCAGGTACGACCGGAGAGCAGTGTTAGCCCGTGTCGCCGTCATAAAGGAGCCCGGGCACATGGAGCAAAAGCTTGTATCGTTAAAATGCAATGCTTTCCTGAGCATCGAATCACACATCAACTTAAGCCCAAGGGCGTCGTAGCTGGCTACCAGGTAGCCATAGGCTTCATCCGCAAGGTTGCCCTCATTATGACACTCACAGTTGTCGATGACCAGCGCATATTGCCCTGCTGCAAATAAAGAGTCATTGAACCGGCTAAACGCTTTATGGTATTCTTCTTTATTTCTGGAATCGGCTTCGGCTTGCCGCATAGCGCTATCCATTGGCTTGAGACCTACACCATCGACCACAACCGTACTGATTACGGCCTGGGCGCCAGTATCGGCTATCCCTGTAAAAAGCAGCCACAGCAGGATCAGGATACGCATAGATCAATTAATTGTAGTGTAGCGCCTGTAAAAAAAGCTACAGGCGCTACTGAAAGGCTTAATACATATCGGGTGTGGTACCATCAAAAATGGTAAGGCTCATGCGGTTATAAGAAGAACCGTCCGAAAATTTCGTGTAGCAATCGTACCGGCCACCGCAGCAGGAATAGGAATAACTATCGGTCAGCTTTTTACCATCGACAAGATGTTCGCTGGTACCAGAAGCGCCGCCGGCCTTCACCATAACCATTATTTCGGGGCTCACGGTAGCTTTGGCGAATTTTTCAGAATGTAAGCTTTCTAAAGGTGCTTTTTTCATCTTTTATGCTTTTAGATTGAAGAGCCCTGTCTTGCCGCCCTGGGCTCTATATTCAGCGTACACCAGTATTTATACAGGTTTATAGGTGTCTTTCCTGGTACATAAGGCCTCATGTCGCCCAAAGATAAATGATAATTTATGTAAGTTAAATTTCCTTACATAAACTTTAACTTTTTGTTTAAACAATAGTTCAGAACGTGAAATCTGTTACGGGATAAATCGGGTTTTGAAAAGCGTATTATCTTTACCGCATGGAGTACCACTTTATCGCTATAGAAGGGAATATAGGCGTCGGAAAAACCACATTGGCTCACAAACTGGCAGAACATTATAATGCAAGACTTATCCTGGAACAGTTTGCCGACAATCCTTTTCTGCCCAAATTCTATGAGGATAGAGAACGTTACGCCTTTCCTGTGGAGCTGTCGTTCCTGGCCGAACGCTACAGCCAGCTTAAAGACACCCTGCTCAACCGGGAGCTGTTTCAGCAGATGATCGTAGCGGACTATACCATTATCAAAAGCCAGCTTTTTGCACGCAACAACTTAAGTCCTGACGAATATGAACTGTTTCAGCGCATGGCCGAGATCATACGTACCCAGCTGCCACGCCCCGACCTGCTGATCTATCTGCAAAGCCCCATTGCCAAGCTGCAGCAGCAGATACTCCGCAGGGGGCGACCATACGAAACACAAATCGCCGATGCCTACCTGGAAGAGATCCAGGACGCTTATCTCCGGTACCTTGGCCAGGAAGAATGTCCCATTTTGATGGTAGATACCGCACTGGCCGATTTTAATAAGCCGGAGCATTTTGCGCAGCTAACGCGCTTCCTGGAGTCGGGGGAAACCTTTCAGCGGCGGTCGTTGTTCATTAAATAGGTTTCGGCGTAAGCACAACGGCATTCCGGTCCTTGCGCTTTGTCGAAAGGACAAATGTTAGCTGCTTCGATGGGTTCAGCAGCCGCGTTGCTGCAGGTACGGCGACGGCATATTGGGGCAATAGCTTATCTTGCAATAAGCTTACGCGATGACGCAGTGCAGCAGCGGCAACAAAACCGGGGTGGTTTTGTATATTGATCTGCCGGAGGCATGCCTGCGGTATCCACAAACACTTGTCTTATGATCGTTATTGCATTATACAATCTGAAAGGTGGCGTAGGCAAAACGGCCTCCTGTGTTAACCTGGCGCATCTTTCGGCCAGCGATGGCTACTGCACCTTGCTGTGGGACCTCGATCCGCAGGGCGCTGCCGGCTATTATTACCAGACGCAGCCGCGGGCCAAGAGCGGCGTCCGTAAGCTGCTGGAGAAGGAAATGTCCCTGGACGAGTTGGTGCAACAGAGCCTTTATGACTATCTCGATGTGATACCGGCCGATAAGTCGGCCCGCAAACTGGATATTTTATTGGATGAGCAAAAGGGTTCCAAGAAGCAGATGCGTCAATTGCTGAAGCAGGCGGAACATAACTACGATTTTGTGTTCATCGACTGTCCTCCGGGCTTCTCGGTGCTGGCCGACAATATTTTTGAAGCGGCCGACATTGTATTGATGCCTGCCATTCCTACTACGCTCTCTGTACGTACTTACGATATCGTTAAAGAGTATTTCGAAGACAAACACCTGGCTCTCGAAAAGCTCATGTGCTTTTTTACGATGGTCGATGCCCGTAAAAGCCTGCATACAGAGGTGATGCATACCCTCAGCGCCGATCGCCGTTTCTTTGAGCATTATATCCCTTATCTCTCCGACGTAGAGAAAATGGGCGTACACCAGGCGCCCGTTACCGCTTTTGCACCCTCGGGCAGGGCGGCGGTAAGCTACCACGATCTTTGGACAGAAATTAAGGAAGGGATAGTATAGGTGGGATACAGGAAGATGCAGGAACCAGGATGAAGGAATCAGGAGCCAGGATACAAGAGCCGGGCTGCAAGAATGGAATGTAGGAATCGGGGGAGGAAGGATGGTAGGCTACAAGCATTGAGCATGCAAAAGCATTGCGGTTAATCCCGGTAATGGGTTGATACAAAAAAAGCGCGGCTGCATATACAGCCGCGCTTTTTGCTTGCGCTATTTTTCTGAAAACTATTGCTTGTTGATGAGTATGCGGGTAGGGATAGGGCCGGCTACGCCATTGGCATCAAAAGCCTTTTTCACCAGTTCCTGTACGCCAAAGTAAACATCCCAATAGTCGGCCTGTGTCGTATAAGGACGAATGGCCAGGGAAGTCATCCCGTCGCCCACCTTAAGCACGCTCACTTCGGGAGCAGGCGCCTTGAGCACCTTCGGGTGCTGAAGCATGGCTTCGCTGGCAATTCTGCGGGCTGTGTCGATATCGACATCCAATGCTACGGCCATCACCAGATCTACCCTCAGGTTGCCATGGGTAGTGTAATTGGTGATGACGCCGGTAGACAAGGCGCCATTAGGCAGGATCACGGTCTTATTCTCGGGCGAAAGGATGGTTGTATTGAAAATCCCGATCTCCTGCACAATACCGATAGAGCCCTGAGCCTCGATCATATCATGTACCTTGAAGGGTTTGAAGATCATCAGCATCACACCGCCTGCGAGGTTGCCCAGCGAGCCGTTGAGTGCCGCGCCGATCGCGATGCCGGCGCCCGCCAGTATAGCGGCGAAGCCGGTAATATCCACACCTACCATGCCGGCAATGGCCAGGAACAATAAAATGCTTAGTGTAACCTTAATGAGCGATAACAGGAACTTTTGCAGCGAGATGTCGAAATTACGTGTTGATAATACTTTGCGCGACAGGCGGCCGATGCGGCCGATGATCCATTGCCCGATGAGATACACCAGGACGGCGCCGATAAGCTTGGGTGCATAGTCGATCGCCATGGACTTGATCTTGATCAGCCATACCTGGCCCGAGTTCAGCGCATCCGCGCCGGCTTTAATCGTTTCGTCGATTTGCAGGAAAAGCATAGTAGTGTTTTTTTAAGTTAAAAGGGAGTTTTTGATGATATGAAAGATACTGTATTCTATCAAGGATAATGCCAAACTCTACCAGGCCCGGGACGAAAACAAAAATAATTATAATGGTACGCCGTTTCAAACATACCTTAAGCGTTTGCGCCGGCCTCCCTATCGCCACATAACATAACAGGAGCTGCCCGCTACGGCAGCTCCTGTTGGAAATAATCCTCGTGGAGGAATGGGATATGTATGGCGCCGGTAATTAACGGGCCATCTGCTCATCCGGCCTTCTGAAGCCGATCACCTTGGTTCGCGGTTCAGAAGCATGATGCTCCTGCGGGTGGGTGATCTCGGCAATGGTCATAGGGCTTTTGATGCAACGCACATGCCCTAGCTTATCGCTGAGCCGTTGGGGCTTGACTACGGAAAGCTTCCGGAATTCGTATTGTGCGATCAGTCTTCCCTTGCGCATCAGGGCGGGGTCGATCAGGGTCAGCGCACTGTTGAAAGTGCATATCAGCTGCACATTCAGAAAGTCGGACAGCAGGCCGTCGGAGATGTTCAGCAGGTTGGATACCGACGAGTTACTATTGCTGCGACGGTCCATGATGATATTCTCAGCGTCTTCGATCACGATCACCGAATCGGGGTTATTGATCAGCAGCTGGATAAAAGCCGGCTCCATCAGGCAGCCGGCGGTATCAGGCGACAGGAACAGCACCCGCTTTTTAATTTTCGCGATCAGGTAACGCAAATAGGTGGTCTTTCCTGTGCCCGGTACGCCATGAAGCAGGATGATGCCTTTGTCTTCTTTCCGGTTCAGCCGTTTGCGGATCAGCTCATCTACAGGTTTGAAGTCGTCTTCGTAGTAGAGATCCAGGTTTAGCCGTGTTCTTTTGATCTCCATCGATTTCAGCTCAAGACCATTATATCCTCTGATCACGAGGTTAACCTCCGCTTTGTAGTGGCGTACCCGCTCGCGACAATGCCTGGCCAGCTCAGTCAGCTCCCCGACGAAAGTCGCCTGGCTGCCGTCGTGAAAGATGTCGATAAATTCCTCGTCACATTCCAGTATCACCCGGTTGTTGAGAATGATAGCCGTACGGTCGAACGGGAATGTTTTCTTTTTCGCTTCGTAGATACGATAATGATGCGTGCTGAGGACCATGCTGCCAAATTGTGCGCAAATAAGCCCGTGCAGCTTTTCGCCGTTGATGTGCCCGATATAGTGAATATCCGGCAGCATCCCGAACAGGGAAAGGTAAAGGGATTTAACCTCTATATAATAATTGTCGAATAAAGTATGGTGATCGAATGATCTATCTTGAAAAAGTGTGTTCATAAAATGATTGGTATAGGAATTAAAAAGGGCTGCCGGGCATCTGTTGCAAAACATGCCGGTGCTGTAAACGGCAAGCGGCCCTGCATCATGCAGGGCCGCTTGCTACAAAGGAATATAATAGTTAATCCATAGCATGCGACAGCCTGCGAAAGGTACAGCCCTTGGAAGTGGCGCCGATCGGGGAGATATAGAGATGTATACTCAGCATCGCATGAGATTAAAGAAGATGAACAATGAGCCGCAAAACTATAAGCTTGTTCCGGAACGTCCAATTAATTTTTTCTATCCTTTGATAAGGGCTTTCACGATACCCGGTCTTCGCTGGCAGCCTGGGCAGCCCGGCCTTCGGGTGTGTCGTCGGTTTCTTCAGGGTTAACGACCAGGCGTGGTGCTTTGGCGGGCATTTTGTCGCCCAGCAATTTGCCCCATGGCTTCAACTCGTCGATACGATCGAAGATGATCTTGAGTACAGCCACAAAGGGAATAGACAGGAACATGCCGCTCACGCCCCAAAGCGTGCCGCCCAGTAGCACGACGATGATCGAGATCAGCGCATTGACCGATACCTTGGACGATACTACACGCGGCACAATCACATTGTTGTCGAGGAACTGGATTACGGAGTAAGCTGCTATAATAAGCACCGGCGTGGTGTAGCCTTCTTTGGTAATAATGGACATGAGCACGGGCAACAGTATCGCGATCACACCCCCAATGTAAGGGACCAGGTTCAATATCGCACCAATGACGCCCAGCAGGATCGCATACTTGACACCAAGTATCAGCAGCGCTACCGAGTTCAGCACGGCGATGATGGAAGTCTCGATCATAAGGCCCACGATGTAACTCTGTACGGCGCCTTTGGTCTCTTTCAATATCTCTGCTACCTGCTCTTCATTGTCTTCTTCAAATACTTCATAAATGAAATTAAGGATAAGCGGCTTGTAGAACAGGAGCAGGAAAACATACAGTGGGATCAGCACAAAAAAGCTGAGCATGCCAAATACGGTATTGAGCGTGCGGCCTACATAAGCCTTACTGTTGTTCATGGCCTCGTTCACCATATTCATCTGCTTTTCTGTAGAAATGCCAAAACGGTCGCTCAGCCATTGCTGCAGCTGATGAAGCAGCGACAGCGTCTTTTCCTTCAGCTGGGGAATCATATCGCCAAACTGAACGATCTGGGAGGAAAGGAAAAACATTATAGCAGCAAGTACCAGCACAGCCAGGAATATGGTCAGCAATATGGCGAGGATCTTGGGCACTTTCCATTTCTGCAGCCGGTTGTACACCGGGTTGAGCAAAATAGCGATCAGTCCCGAGAAGGCGAAAGGGACAATGATGTCCTGGAGCAGCGACAGGATGTAGAAAAAGAGATAGATGCCGATAATAACCATCGGCGCTTTAATGTAGAAAGGGAAGCTCTGGCGTGCATGAAGCACTTCCTGTTCGCCTGCATTGTCGCCTGGCTTGTTTTTTTTGCGATTAAAAAATAGTCCCATATTTATCGTGTTGTTCCTTCGTTTGGAAAATGTGAAAAAGCGAGCCATGCATTATATATGCCGGCCGCTCTCACTACAAATAAACAGAGAAATAGTTGAGCCTGTCAAGTAGCGTCAGCACAAAAATTTCTGCCTTGACGGGCTGCTGCGCCGTGTACTGGCGTAGGCTCCCGGTACCTTTGCTTTATCAAATAACGAAAACAGCTGTGTTCTGCAAGCCATTTTCCCAACACCAAAACCATCTGAATTATGGAAACGACAATCAATGCTGAAACCACCGGTGACCAGGCTGCGCTTATCGGCCGGTTGGGCTACCGGGAGCTGGAGCGGCCGCGTACCTATCATTGTGTGCGGAACGGGGAGCCCCTGATGCTTACCGTACACCTGTACGAAAACAGGAATGCCTGTAAAGTGCTGTACTATACCGAAGCGGTATACATCCCCGGCAATAAGCCGCGGCATACCACGCTCTTTCATTTCAATGCAGACAGCGATCATGAAGCATTGCATAAATACTGCCTGCATGCCCTTTTCTTTGATGAAAAGATAGGCGCGCATTTTGAGCAGGAGCATAACCATACCGCACCGGCACACCTGGATGCCGAAAAGGCCGAACAATTCCGGAACTGGGTAAGGCTTTTCTGGAACAGCAATTACTTCAAAGAGAAATATAAAGAGCTGGGTGGCCTGGAGCATGCTTCAGACCTTATCCGGAAGGGGGTCTTTTCGAAACCCTTTTAAAAGCCCCTGTATATACCCTGTCACCATAAAGCCGGTACCTGAGGAGGGGGTGCCGGCTTTTAAAATCTCACGGCGCCGGCCTTGCGTAATCCGGGTTGAATACATGTGCCACCGTTGTCCGCTCCGCTACAGATAAACTTTATATTTGCATACAAACACCCTCGCCATGTCGCTTTCAGATACTTACTTTCGCCACCAATGCATGATCCGGAGACTGTTGAAGGCGCCGGCCAGCCTGCAGGAGCTGAAAGATTATTACGAGCTGGAATGTGAAACCCACGACTATAATTTCATCTTTTCCCAGCGCACTTTCCTAAGGGATAAGGAGGAGATACTTTCCCTGCATAAGAAGGATATCCAGTACAATCCTTCCCTGCGTAAATATTATCTTGAAGAAGACCACATGCCCGATGACCTGGGCGAAAGGATAGCCGATGCCTACAATACCTACCAGGCGCTGAACCTGGCCGACGGCCTGTCCGATTTTGTATATCTGGAAAAGCGGCGGCCACAGGGTATGGAGCACTTTCATCCTTTGCTGCACGCCATACGCTCAAGGCTGGTGGTTACCTTCCAATATGAGAAATACCTGGATGAGAACATCAGCGAACGCCGTGTGGAACCGTTGGCGCTTAAGGAATTTCAAAGCCGCTGGTACCTGCTTGCAAAAGACCTGAAGGATCATTCTTTGAAGACCTTTGCGCTGGACCGGATGACCGCTCTGGAGACCAGCCGCCAGAAATATAAGGCAGATAAGGGCTTTAATGTAAATGATTATTTCCGGCATTGCTTTGGCATCATTCGCCCTTCGGCGCCGGAAAGCAAGCCGCAGGACATCGTGCTTCAGTTTGGACCCGGTAAAGGTAAATACATCAAAAGCCTTCCGCTGCACGAATCGCAGCGCGTGATCAAGGATGATGAAGAGGGCCTGCAGGTGGCGCTGGAGCTATATATAACACACGACCTTATCATGGAGCTGCTATCGCATGGCGCCGATGTAACCGTGCTGCAGCCGGCATCCCTGCGCAAAACGCTGAACGAGATCTATAACCGGGCGGAGAAAATATACCAACACTAGGCTTTCGGAAAATGCTAACTTTTCATTGTGGAAAAAAACTTACTTTTGCCCTTCAAATCTCCGAACGATGAAAATCTATGGGGCTATGATCCTCGTACGCTAACTACGGATCTGGCCAATACTCCCGAGCAGACAATACACGATTGATGGACGCCAGGCCATCAGGCTTGTCTATTTTTCATCTTTTTATAAATCCTTTTATGCCCTCTACAATAAATGGCGCCTCTAAGGCGGCCAACTACTTCTCTTTATTGAAGCAAGCCCTGCGTGGCGAAGAAATGGACTACACCCAAGGCAGTATCCGTAAGGCCGTGATCATGCTGGCCGTACCCATGATGCTGGAAATGGCTATGGAGTCGGTATTCGCCCTCGTAGACCTCTATTTTGTAGGTCACCTGGAAAACAGCCGCGAAGCCATACAGACCGTAGGGCTCACCGAATCGGTGCTGACCATTATGTATTCTATCGCCATAGGCATGAGCATGGCGGCCACTGCTGTGGTTGCCCGCCGTGTAGGTGAAAAGAATCCTGAAGAAGCCGGCCACAGCGGTGTTCAGGCTATCGTAGTTTCTTCCGCCGTTACCCTGCTCCTAAGTATTGCCGGTATGTATTTTGCGCCCGATATCCTGCGCCTGATGGGCGCTTCGGCCGAGACCACTGCTCAGGGCAGCACGTTTACCCGCATCATGATGGGTAGTAGCGTGGTGATCATGCTGCTCTTCCTCATCAACGGGATATTTCGCGGGGCCGGTAATGCGGCAATAGCGATGAAGAGCCTTTGGATCGCCAATATCTGCAACATTATTCTTTGTCCCATATTCATCAACGGCTTTGCCTTTGTGCCTGCATTCGGTCTTACCGGCGCGGCTATGGCCACGGCCACAGGCAGGAGCATCGGCGTGCTTTACCAGGTCTATCACCTGTTTAAAGGTAAGCATCAGCTGAAGATCAAGATAGGTCATTTCATCCCCGATTTCAAAGTGATCCGCGCATTGGTGGGCATTGCCACACCCGGCATTTTCCAGTTTGTGATCGCTTCCTGCAGCTGGATTTTCCTGGCCGAACTGGTAGCGACTACCGGTGGTGATGCGGGGTCGGCCGGCTATCAAACCGCATTGCGGCTTATGATGTTCTTTATGCTGCCGGCCTGGGGGCTCAGCAATGCTGCCGCTACCCTGGTGGGGCAGAACCTGGGCGCACAGAACGTTCAGCGTGCTGAACAATCGGTAATGAAGACGGTAAAATACAATGTGCTCTTCATGCTGGCGGTGAGCATTATCTTCTTCCTGCTGGGTGGCTGGCTGGTATCCTTTTTCTCCAACGACGAAAGCATCCGTTCGGTGGCCCGTACAGCGCTGATGATCATGAGCACCGGCTTTATCTTCTACGGTATCGGTATGGTGATGATCAACGCCTTCAATGGTTCGGGCGATACCTGGACGCCCACCTGGGTCAACCTCTTCGGCTTCTGGACCTTCCAGATCCCGCTGGCTTATCTATTGGCCAAATACCTGGAATGGGGACCTAAAGGTGTGTTTGTGTCGATCCCCGTTGCCGAGACGGCAATTACTATCGCTGCTTTCATCCTGTTTAAAAGAGGACGCTGGAAGAAAAAGAAAGTATAAATAGGCAAAGGGAAGTGTGCTAAAGCAATATTTCCTGAAATAGAAAATGGCTGTCTGGAAGGACAGCCATTTTTGTTATAGAAACCATTTAGTGCACGATCTTATTGGCGCAGCTGGTGCTGGCAAAGGCATGCGGCTTGGCCCTGAAGGCAAAGCCCATTCCTGTAATATAGCCCATGGCATCTTTAAGGGCCACATGGCTTTTGAAGCCGGGATCAGTATTGATATCGGCGTGCACTTCCATAGCGACATCAAATTCGTTGAACACTTCGCAGAGGCTATACGCTACTTCGACGCTTCGTGCAACTTCGTGCAGCATCCTTTCCCTGATGCTCATGGTCTGGCTCAGCACTTCCTTATGGATGTACATGAAGCCGCCCCGCCCTTCCCGCAGCAATACGATTACGGTAGCGCATTCGATACGCTTACCCTTCACCTGGCTATCGGTACCGATGCAGGCTTTGAGCCGGTACCCGCCGGCATGTTCCCGGACAATGGCCTGCTGTATCTCTTCTTCAATAGGCCGCCGGACCTGGTGGCCCGCAAGCTTTCTCCAATGTAATGTTTTTGTTTCCATGGCTGTTTTTTGTTTTTAGGTTTTCACTTACGATCATGTGGTATCCCACGGGCTCGAACCGCGTTTGCCGGAGCTTCAATCCGGTGCATAGACCATCTCTGCCAGAATACCTGTTATATACGCTGCGGTAGATATTGGATTCGAACCAATGCGGCTGTTACACCCTGGCCGCTTAGCGGGCGGCTCTCTTAGACCTCTTGAGTAATCTACCATTAAGGGTACTCCGCGGACTCGAACCGCGATACCGGCTACGCCGGCGCATGGGGGATGCTTCCTTGCCCAAGTACCGTTCCCGCCGAAGGGCGGGAGCAATCAGGTTGTCTCCGGGAATCGAACCCTGTTCTCCACAGTCACAATGTGGCGCTTTACCAGGTAAGCTAAAGACAACATACGCTATCGGAACAGGATTCGAACCTGTATCGCCGGTGCCAAAAACCGGAGTGCTACCCTTGCACCACCCGATAAACATTTATTTGAAGGAAGGAGCAGCGGCCGGCCATAAGACCGCTGTATGCTCCTCATTCCCCGTAATGCAACAGGAATTCATTGTTGATGGCCTTGAAGGAAACATGTTCCCCCGCCTGCTTCACCCTGATCACGATGCCTTCGGCCCGAGCGCCGGCCAATACCGAACGCCGCTGCGCCTTTTCCAGCAGGCTATCGATATCGGCCTCCAACAGGTAGGCGCTATCCAATACCGGAACCCTGGGTAAGGCTAGTTGTTCCGTCAGCGCTATCCATTCATCGAAGGAAGCATAGCGGGCCTCATCGATGAAGTAAATGCCGAAGCAGAACCATTGCTGCCCTTTCAGCTGCAGCTTGTTGCCCTGTATCCCTTCGCCAGTCAGCTCGCCTTGTAGCGCCAGGTTTTTACCAAGGCTTTTCAGCTTGCTTTCCAGGTCCAGCTGCCGGGCCATCTTCCAGAAGCCGTTGCCGGCATCTTCCACCAGCTCTAGGTTGCGACTGCATACACCAAACGCTTCGTCGCGCAGGTAGAAAGTAGCCGAGCTGCCGTCCAGCTTTTCGGTAATGTAACACTCCTGTCCTGCGTATTGCTGCAGCAGGTCGCCCAGTACCTGCACTCTGGTCTCATCGGTTTTGGGGATGAAACAGGGGAAGGATCCTTTGACGATCCCTGACAGGGAAAGTGGTATGGGTGGCTCATACTTTACGATGCCCAGCAAAGCCGTTACATCGGCGCCTTCTTCGATCGTGGTACCCTGTGGCAGAACGCTCAGCGGAAAGCAAATGCCTTGCGATACCTGACCCCGCAGCTTTACGGTGCGTATGCGGAAGCTGCGGCTGCGCAGGAATTCGAATGGCTCCCGTTCCGGCAACAGGCTGTCGATCTCGATATAGACGCACAGCTCATCTACCTGGAACTCGGCGCGCTTTACGACCAATTGCCAGCCCAGTACGGTTGCTTTTTCAATGGCATCCGCGCCGGGGATAGGCGCCAGGCTACGGATGCGTTGAATAGAAGCTAGTTTTCTCATGGTGATATTGTTTTTCAAAGGTCAGGGTATATAGGGGCCATAAAAAAGCCCCGCAGTACGGACTGCGGGGCTTTACACGTATGCAGGACTCAATCCTGCCAAACGACGCTCCTCAGTCGGGAATAATTGTTTTTGTTGCCGAACCGGCTATAGCTCATCGCAGAGCCATCACGATCTATATTCATCACTTGCAGCCATACCACCTCCGGTAGCACGGGGTTCGGCGTGCGTTCCTGCAATGTGATGATATGTTGTAATGACCGGTTCATGCCTGTATCTGTTTTTTGTTTTTTTAGCATTAAAAAAGCCCCGCTCTTCAGCGGGGCCTGTATGAATAGTGTCTTTCTGATCGTTCTAAGACAACTGTGCGTATGCCCCGCACGCATGGCTTTTCCACAAGGGACTGAAGCCTGCTTTATTGATGATGTGTACCGCGTAACGTTGCATCTCGTTGGTTGTTGTGATAATAATTTTTTCGCGTCGCAAAGATATGGGGCTCTTTTTTAAATTGCCAAATTTATTTTTAAAAACATCAGATCAGTAAATAATAATAAGCGGATGAAATGATCGTTGGTGGCGGTTTTGGTGAGATTTATATTTTTTTATTCCAGGCTTTTTCATTCTGCTTAAAGCCAGAAGAAAGGCAAGGAGCCACCTGTAGTGGCAACGGGGCGAAAAGATAACCTGGACAAAGGTTGGGGTATCATTTTGTCCTAACTTTGCTTGTTGAAAAGCGGCGATAGACCGCATGATTACGGATCCTGATAGTGTTAACGATGAATCTCTCCCAACTGTATGACCGTGCGCTGAACTTCGAGTTCCTGTCGGCGGAAGAAGGCGTCTTTCTGTTTGAGCATGCGCCGCTTACCGAGCTGGCGTATGTAGCCAACGAGCTCCGCAAGATACAAGTGCCTTACAACAAGGTGACCTGGATCATTGACCGGAACATGAATACGACGAATGTATGTACCGCCAACTGTAAGTTCTGTAATTTTTACCGTATCCCCGGACATGCCGAGGGGTATACAACGGATATCGAAACCTACAAGCGGAAGATTGAAGAGACCTTTCGCTATGGCGGTGAGCAACTGCTGCTGCAAGGCGGCCATCACCCTGAGCTGGGGCTGGACTACTATACCGGCCTGTTCCGCGAGCTGAAGCAGCTGTTCCCGCGATTGAAGCTTCACGCGTTGGGACCTCCCGAGGTGGCGCATATCTGCAAAGTAAGCGGTGTAAGCCATACGGAAGCTTTGCTGGCACTTAAAGAAGCCGGCATGGACAGCATGCCCGGACCCGGCGCCGAGATACTCGACGATCGCGTACGCCGCCTGATCTCCAAAGGCAAATGCGGGGCGCAGGAATGGCTTGAGATCATGGAAGCAGCACACCAGATAGGCCTCACCACCAGCGCCACGATGATGTTTGGCCACGTAGAGACCATACTGGAACGCTTCGAGCACCTGGTAAAGCTGCGCACGGTGCAGGCCAAAAAGCCGGAACAGGCTAAGGGTTTCGTCGCCTTTATCCCCTGGACCTTCCAGGATGTGGATACCTTGCTACGCCGCATCCGCAGGGCAAAGAACGATACCACACCAGAAGAGTACATACGCATGATCGCCATGAGCCGCATTATGCTGCCCAATGTGAAGAACATACAGGCCAGCTGGCTTACAGTAGGCAAGCAGACGGCGCAATTGTGCCTGCACGCGGGCGCCAACGATTTCGGGTCGATCATGATCGAAGAGAATGTGGTAAGCGCTGCCGGCGCGCCGCATCGCTTCACCGCCGCGGGCATACAGGAAGCCATACGGGAAGCGGGCTTCGAGCCACAGCTCCGCAACCAGCAGTATGAATTCAGGGAAATGCCGGTGCTTGAGCAGCAGGTAATCAATTATTAAACCTTGTAGAGGCGTTGCATGCCTTTATAGAGTAGAGACGTTGCATGCAACGTCTCTACAAGGCTAGTGCCATCTAATCGTTCGCTAATGACGCAGGCAAATCAGGCATGCACCCAGAAAGCATATTCGGCAAATTTATTGCTGTTGAGCCACCAGGCCGTTCCGTTACCCAGCTTGATATTGCTGGCGCCAGCCTGGCTTTGTACGGGTAAGGTTACGATACCGGAGACATCGCGTTTTGCCTTTACATCGGTTTCCGGTGCGATGATCACCACATGTCCCGGCCCCTTATCGGCGATGCGCCTGCCAATGATTAGCGCTACTGCGCCCAGGTTAGCCGCATGCTGCAGCTCATTGAGTGTGGCCGTACGTTGCCAGCCAAATCCGGGGCCAAAATCTTTCAGCCATACCAGCAGGGCGTTGGCCTGCATCTCCAATACGGTATCGCCATACACTGGTGTAGCCTGTCCGCCGGCGGACAGTCGCGCTACTGTGCCTGGTGTCCACCATACGCGTGGAAAGTAAACGCCCGCCAGGTAGCAGTAATCATGTGCATAGATATTGCAAAACGTTTTTCCATCTGCAGGTTGGTAGCGTTTATACTTCGGGTTGGTTACATCCAGCCAGTCGATGATCTGTAGTAAAGCAGCAGTCAGCTCCGATGGCGTTCCTTTCGCATTCCGTTGTGGCTGCCCAGTCTCGTTGAGTGAACGGGCATTGGCGGGATCGGTTCTCCTGGTGATGGTACCCGGCCGTACCGGCAGGTAAGCTGGGGGAAGGGCGGGCAAAGGACCACTAACCACCGGCTCGAGCACATCGGGCAGTGCTTCTTTTTCCGGTACCAGGTATTGGGCCGAGGCATAGCCTTTGAAATAAGCGCCGTTCATGGTGGTCTCTACCAGGTACCAACCATCAGTCTTTTTGCCTGACAGCCAATTGACCAGTTGTCCCTGGGGCAGACGGGTCAATACATTCGAGGGTTTGCCCTGGACCGGTATTGCCGGTTCACGACGAAGGTTAAGTGTGCCGTCGGTAAGCTGAACACGGTAAACACGGCTGCCGGCTGCTACCGGTTCGGGATAGGATAGCGGCGCGCCGGGGCTGTCCGCGCCTTTGAGCGAGCGGGCTAGCATCAGGTATTCAAAAATGTATTCGCCGTAGTATTTCTTGCTGTTCTTATCGTAATAACCTTGTTTGAATCCTTTTCGCAGATCGGCCTTGCCTTTATTATACGCTATTGCCACATATACCATTTCTTCATCGCTCAGTGTTGTTTTGCCGCGCCATCCCTGTCTTTGCTGTGCTGCCTCCAGCTCGCCCAGGCATTTGGACAGGCATAGGGCAAAGTTGGCCCAGTCCTGTTGCAGGAAATACTGCGGATCGGCTTTGAAGTGCTGCAAGTCGTACTGAAAAATGCCATAGCCGTGGCAGAATTTATTCTTATTGCTGAGATAAGGCTTGTATTCCGTGATGTAGGCCGCCATCTGCTCAAAGCACTGCCGGGCAATATCAAACATCTGCTGTCCATCGGCTATGCTCAGCAAGTCGGTTTTGTTCCTGGGAAAAGCAGAGCGGCCGGGTGCGTCGATAATGTCGCCTACGCAAAGCCGTACAATATCGGGCAGTGCCAGCTTGCCGATCATACGGCTCCAGATGTGACCGGTTTCCTGGTAGGCGATTGCACACAGCAGGTCGGTGGTATAGGGCGTGTGCTGTGCGGCTGCGTCGAGCTGCGCGCCGAATTGCTGCCTGAACCAGGTCAGCGCTGATTTAGTGTCCATGATAATTTGTTTTGGGTTTGGGTAAAATGGTCATTGGCATTCTATGTTCCTGGCGATGGATCGATAGCGCGGATCATCTGCCGGAAAAAGGATCACGAATGGTCATTTTTGCAAATATATCTATTTTTTGATTGCGCTTCAAAGGCCATGCTTGCCCTTGTCGAAATCATTTGCAGAAGTGGCAATTATCTCCTTACTTTGACATTATGGTACATTACGCATCGGATGTAGAAGCTGTAAAAGCTTTACAACAGAAATACGAAGAGCTACGCAAGGCCGTCGGGCAGGTGATCGTGGGACAAATGGATGTGGTGGAAAAGCTGGTGATCTCCATTTTATGTAATGGACACAGTCTGCTGGTGGGCGTACCGGGGCTGGCCAAAACCCTTCTGGTAAAGACCGTGGCAGACGCCCTGGACCTGTCCTTTAAGCGAATACAGTTTACGCCCGACCTGATGCCGGGCGATATCACCGGCGCAGAGATACTGGATGAGAACCGCAAGTTCAAATTCATGAAAGGCCCGGTATTTGCCAATATCGTGCTGGCCGATGAGATCAACCGTACGCCGCCCAAAACCCAGGCTGCCTTACTGGAGGCTATGCAGGAACGTAATGTTACAGCGGCCGGCGAAGAGTACAAGCTACCTGCCCCCTTCTTTGTGCTGGCGACGCAGAACCCCATAGAACAAGAAGGTACTTATCCTCTGCCGGAAGCGCAGCTAGACCGCTTTATGTTCCAGATCATCGTGAACTATCCTGCTTTTGCTGAAGAGGTACAGATCGTACGGCAGACTACCAGCCCGCAGAATACGGTGCTGCCCAAAGTACTGCATGCCGAGGAGATACTGTACTTCCAGCAACTGGTGCGCAAGGTGCCTGTGCCCGACAATGTGCTGGAATACGCCGTGCGACTGGTACAGCAAACACGTCCCGATAAGAAGAACAAGGATAGCCTGGCCACACAATACCTGGCCTGGGGCGCCGGTCCGCGCGCATCGCAGAACCTGATCCTGGCTGCGAAATGCTATGCGCTGCTGCATGGTAAATTCTCTCCTGATATCGAGGATGTAAAAGCTATGGCCCTTTCCGTGCTGCTGCATCGCGTAGTGGGTAGCTATAAGGCGGAAGCAGAGGGCATCGCCATCAGCGAAGTGATCGGGCGTATGCTGTAAGCTGTTATGGCGTACCTTTGCAGTGAGAGGGCTCGCTATTGATGCCCGTAGCTAAAGCTAGCATAATGGTAATGGAAGAAAAGAAATCGCTGTTCGAGCGTTGGATCATATTAGAAGCAGACCTGGTGGAGCGTTTTGGCAAAAAGCCGAATATGGAAGCGATCCTGTTCCTCATCGGTATGAACGAATACCGCGGACGGGTGCCCAAGATCAAATTCTCAAAAGAGCAGAAACAAGAGCTGATGCACGTAGCCGTATGTACGCTGCTATGCCGTGGCGGCTATTATATGCTGGAAGGTTACGATGATGAAGGCTGGCCGCATTTCAGGGAGCTGAAGAAAGTAGAGACGGACCAGAATACGCTGGCGGCGCAGGATATATTCCTCAAGGAATACATTCTGGATTATTTCGGGGTTGACTGATGCCCTCAAAAAAGGAAAACAGAATAGCCGGCGTCGTAAGCGCCGGCTATTCTGTTTTCATACAGCTCAGGAGGTAAATTCTTTATTGATACCCGGCTGTAATGCTCACCGGTACCATTTCCTTAGTAAATTACAGCCATGATCATTCCCAAATATCCCTCCACCGGTATTACTATATTCAGCATTATGAGCGCGCTGGCGCAGGAACACCAGGCGATCAACCTGTCGCAGGGTTTTCCCGATTTTCCCATAGATGAGACGCTAAGCGAGCTTGTGGCGGCAGCGATAAAGGAGGGCTATAACCAATATGCGCCTATGCCCGGCCTGCCGGCGCTGCGACAGGCTATCAGCCGTAAAGTAGCGCACTTCCAAGGTGTAGACATCGACCCCGATACAGAGATTACTATCACGCCCGGTGCTACTTATGCGATCTATACCGCTTTTGCGACGCTGCTGCAGCCCGGCGACGAAGTGATCGTGCTGGAACCGGCTTACGACAGCTATGTGCCGAATATCTATGCCAACAGCGGTATCCCGGTACGCGTGACCCTTAACGATCATGATTTCAGTGTTGATTGGGAAAGGGTTTTCGCGGCGGCATCAACGCGCACCAAGGCCATCATTATCAACAATCCTCATAATCCCTGCGGCAGTACCTGGACTGCTACAGATTTTCAGCAGCTGATACGGCTGGTGCAAACATACGGGCTATATGTGTTCGCCGATGAAGTGTACGAGCACCTGGTCTACGATGGTAAAGAACATCTTTCGGTATTACGCTTTCCCGAACTGCGGGAACGCAGCTTTGCGCTCTATTCCTTTGGAAAAGCCTTCCACTGTACCGGTTGGAAAATGGGTTACTGCATTGCGCCGCCGGCGCTCACTAAGGCATTCCGGGACCTGCACCAATACCTGGCTTTCAGCGTCAACACGCCAATGCAGCAAGCGCTGGCCATTTACCTGGAAGACCTGGAACGATTGAAAAGCACTACCAGGCTGCTTCAGGGTAAGCGCGATTTCTTTCTGGAGCAAATGAAGGATACCCGGTTCCGCTTCGACCGGCCTGCGCAGGGAAGCTATTTCCAGGTCATGAGTTACGAAGCCTTGTCTGACCTGCCCGACCAAGAATTTGCCCGCTGGCTGACGCAGACGCATGGCGTGGCTACAATACCGTTGAGCTCCTTCTATGGTCAGCCCGGAAATCAGCGCCTGGTACGGTTCTGCTTTGCTAAAAAGGAGAGCACACTGGAGGCCGCTGCGGCAAGATTAAGCGTTCTTTAGGATCTGCCGCCAATTTTGTCAGAAAATTTCTATAATGATTTCTTTTGAAGGCCTTTATTCTATACTTTAGTTATAGCAAAAAACGCTGTTATGACCATTAAGACCCTATTCACTGCTTGCCTGCTCAGTCCGCTATGGGCTGTGGCGCAAGACCAAACCGAAACCCTGCCCAAGGATAATGCGCCTAACCAGCCCAACCAATTCAGCATTGCCGTAAACGGTGGGCTTACCTTTCCTTTTACCGATGTAAAAAAGAAGTCGAAGCAGCCGGTATTCGGTATTGGCGCGCAGTACGCGGCCATGCCCTGGCTCGGCATTAACCTCGATGTCCAGATGGGCAAGCTGAAAGCCGGCGACCGCAACGATGCCAGCGTATACAATATGGAATTCAGCAATAGCTTTTTCTATGGCGCAGTGACCGCCCGTTTTTATCCTTTGCGCCTTGCGCTTACCGGTAAATCTGATGCCGATGTGCAAACCAATATCAAATATCTTGGCGGCCTGTATGCCGGAGTAGGCGCCGGGTTTATTGTCAATAAGGTAGAGGCACGTTCAACCTCCGATCCCAATGTCGGCCTGATACCAGATCCTGATGGCGCCGGTATTGTGGTGCCCGCCGAGGTAGGCTATTATTTACCTATAGCACATCTCAACAAAGCCTATACGGGAAAAGTGTACGGCCGGTCCCAGCTTTCGCTCAATATTAACTACCGGCACAATCTTTCCTTTTCCGAAAAGCTGGATGGCTACAATCCCACGGGCTATTCCAACAAAAGCAAGGATGCCTTCAGTACACTTACTGTTGGTTTGTCCTATAACCTTTGAGGCCGGTTTCCCGGACGAAGCGGCTGCCTGTTGACGGGCAGCCGCTCTTGTTTATGGAAGGAAGTAACTGGTTCCTTACCGGAGCAGCCTAAGGTGTCAGCGTCATGTATGCGTGCTGTTTTTAATGATTACTTTACTTGCATTTAATAATTAAGCAATATCTGTTTCTTCATTTTGCAGGAAGCGTGGGAAAAACACATTGAACCAATCATTATGTCGCTGCTATGGCAAAAAGAGAAATAGACCTGCTGGTACTTTCCGATATACACCTGGGCACTTATGGCTGTCATGCCAAAGAGCTGCTTCAGTACCTGAAAAGCATTAAACCCAAGGCGGTCATTCTTAACGGCGACATTATTGATGTATGGCAGTTCAGCAAGCGGTACTGGCCGCCAACCCATATGATGGTGATCAAGCACCTGATAGGTCTCATTACCAAGGGCGTGCCGCTGTATTATATTCCCGGTAACCACGATGAGATGCTGCGTAAGTTCAAAGGATTTCAGCTGGGTACGCTGAAGATCTGCAACAAGCTGTCCATCAAGCTGGGTGGGGAAAAGGTATGGATCTTCCATGGCGACGTGTTCGATGTGGTGATGCAGCATTCAAAATGGCTGGCCAAACTGGGCGCTATTGGCTACGATACCCTGATCCTCATCAACCGTTTCGTCAATTTTATCAGCGAGAAGATGGGCAGAGGCAAGATCTCCTTTTCCAAAAAGATCAAGAATGGCGTAAAAAGCGCTGTAGCCTTTATCAATAAGTTTGAATCTACTGTATGTGAGATCGCTGCCTCAAACGACTACAAATATGTGATCTGTGGTCATATCCATGAGCCGGCTATGAAGACTATGGTGACCGAAAAAGGCCCGATCCGCTATCTCAACTCCGGCGACTGGATCGAGAACCTTTCCTCGCTTGAATATACTGATGGAGAATGGAAACTTTACCGCTACACCGACGACCCGGTAGCGCAATCGGTAGTGCTTAAGAGCAGCCAGATCCGCAAGGAATCGACCAAGGAGCTGTTTGACAGCCTGCTCGCCGAAATGAAGCTGGTACAGAAATAGCGACCGCTTGTTTCCCCCTATTATTGACCATTCCACATCATACCCCTAAATGAAAATACTTTTCGCGGTACAAGGTACAGGCAACGGCCATCTGAGCCGGGCGAGAGATATATATCCCGAATTGATGAAATATGGAGAGGTCGATCTGTTGGTAAGCGGCTACCAGGCCGATCTCAGCTTGCCTTACCCGGTAAAGTACCGTTTGAAAGGGCTTAGTTTCATCTTTGGCAGGCATGGCGGCGTGTCGTTATGGCAAACCTTTCGCCGGCTCAGCCCCTGGCGGTTCTTCCGGGATATCTATCATTTGCCGGTGGAGGATTATGACCTCGTGGTCAACGATTTTGAGCCGGTATCGGCCTGGGCCTGCAAGCTGCGCAAGGTGCCTTGCATTGCGCTAAGCCATCAATCGGCAGTGGTGCAGGCCGCATCGCCCAAGCCGGAAGTAGCCGGTTGGTTCGGACGATTCATTCTGCGTTATTACGCACCTTTCTCTTCTTATTATGGCTTTCACTTTGAGCGGTACAACGACAAGATCTTTACCCCGGTTATCCGCAGGGAGGTCCAGGCCCTGACGCCTGTCAAGGGGAATCATTATACCGTTTACCTGCCTGCTTACGACGATGCTGCGCTCATCCGCTTTCTTCATCGTTTCAAAGGCGTAACCTGGGAGGTGTTTTCAAAGCATAACAAAGAAGCGTTTACTTTTGAGCAGATACAGATTCGTCCCATCGAGAACGAAGCCTTCCTGGAGAGCCTCGAGTCTTGTTCGGGAGCCTTGTTGGGCGCGGGATTTGAGGGGCCGGCAGAGGCGCTTTATCTCAACAAGAAACTATTGGTCGTTCCTATGAAACGACAGTACGAGCAACAATGCAATGCCGCCGCCATCCACCGCCTGGGTGTGCCGGTGATCGATTCGCTTTCAGCAAAATCATTCCGTACCGTGCACCAATGGTTGCTAAATGACGATAGGGTAGCTGTGAAATTTCCGCGGGAAACCGCTGCTATTGCGGTAAGCAAAATGATCGAAGATTTCATCCACGATACCGCAAATCATTTCAACAAGGCGCATGCCTGATAGAGTTCGTTCCAAGTTAAAGCCAGGCCGTTGCAGGCCTGGCTTTTTTTGATCCTTTACTTGATCTGTTTACGCTTCGGGGCAATCTTTGCTCTGGCAGCCCACATAAGCGGTGCATAGCACAATGCCGCATGAAGCCTGCGGATCGCAGCCGCATCCGGTGCCGGATACAGCACATCCTTTTCCGGTAGCACCGCCAAGAATCGCTTCCTGCAACTTGTCGTTCAGTCCGGTGATGGTTTCTTTGGTAAGGGTCAGCTTTCTGCCCAGGTCCACTTTCTTCTTTTTCATGTTTGGTCCATTTATCGGGGTGGTTCACTCCTGTCTTCTGGTAGTTGCACAGCGCCCTGGAGTGATTGTTCAGCGCAAAACGGGTTGATTTTTTATTTTACAATAATACAAATATAATCCATCAGATCATCAAAAGTGATATGTATCATCCGGTTTGGGCGTAAGGGAACGTTAAAAAAAACGGGGCTGTCCCTTTTTGGAACAGCCCCGTATACCTGATTCAAGAATGGTCTAGAAGCGATACATCACTGTAAGATTGGTATTAACACCGGTAATCGATTGCTTATAGTTGGTCAGCAATCTTCCCGCAGAATTGACACGGTTATCATTTTCGATCTTAAAGTTGGGCCGGGACCCGAAGAAATCGGCATTGACGCCAACGCCCAGGTGCCTGCCAATGTCATAGCGCAAACCCACGCCGGCCTGGTAGCCAAAGGTAGTGGCGGTGCTTTGTTTCTGGCTGAACTGGTTGCCTTCGCCATCTTCCAGGAATACTTCGTATCCGGCCAGCTTTGCGTTGACTACACCGGCCAATACCCTGAAATCAAGATGCCATTTATGGGCAAAAGGGAGAGCGTAATAAGGGCCGATCATGAAATTGAAAGTACTGTTGTTCCCTTTGCGGTATACCGTGGTGCTATCCAGGTCAAAAGCTTCTTTGAAGCCGTCGGCCAGGCTTTGCGACCCGTGAAAGCCAAAGCCCTGATAAGAGATCAACGCGGCTACACCGAAATTGTGCTTGATAAAATACACTCCGGTAA
This sequence comes from Taibaiella koreensis, assembly GCF_003545715.1. Lineage (GTDB taxonomy): Bacteria > Bacteroidota > Bacteroidia > Chitinophagales > Chitinophagaceae > Taibaiella > Taibaiella koreensis. The sequence goes on along the minus strand of NZ_QVNU01000002.1, from coordinate 207,518 downwards.
TACCAATATTGGCGCCGGTGCTGGCATAGCCGGAAGCATCCGAAGTATAGTCGGATTTGGTATAATTTCCGAAAACGGGGGAAAGCCCGCCGGTAATGCCGATATAGCCCTTTGCGGTTGTTGATTGTTGTTCCTGCGCTGTGGCATTAAATGCCAGGCCCATAACCAGGGCTGCGATCAACATATATGTTCTTTTCATTTCGATTGTTCTTTTGCTGGTGATTATTGAATATTGATGTGGAAGTTAACATCAGCGTCGGTCGATCCGGGATCACAGCTGCCGTTCTTTACATTGGGCTGGTGGCGCAATTGGACATTCAGGTTGCCGGAACTTGCAGCGCCCGTAGTAAACTTATCCTGTAGGCCTATTTCCAGCGGCGGATTGTTGGTATCCTGGTCGGTACGCTGTACGGTAAGATTGAGGTTGCCATCCATATCGAAACAGATCAGGTGATAATTGGCGCGCTCTTGGATCTCTGGTGTAATCGCGGCAGAGGGTGTCTTGCTGTCGTCCCAGAATTGTACCTGCACATTGTAAACAGCGTTGGCGTGCAGGTTTAGCTTGGCCAGCGAAGTATCCGGCGGGGTAAGATCGTCGGGGTTAAGGTCTTTCCAGCTCGCCGTCTGTACATCAGACGGATCGTTGGCATTGGTAGCCACCAGCTTTACCGTAGTCAGGAATTCATTTCCCGGCTCCGGCGGCGCCACACTTTTTTCATCTTTCTTACAGGAGGTCCACAGTGTGGCCGTTGCAGCGAGGAGGGCAATACCCAGAATGACTTTTTTCATTTGCTTATTGAATGCGTTTTAATAATTAAAAGGAAAGTTTTGCCCGGAGGGTAAAATTGATACCCAGGTCGTCGGCATAATAGCGGAACAGGTTAAGGTAATCGCGGTAGGCAAGATTTGTAAGGTTATCTACCGAGAAATTCAGATCAAGCGTTTTTTTGCCCAGCGGCATAGCGCAACCCATGCGTGCATTCCAGATGGAATAGCCCGGTGGCGGCGGTATCGCGTCGGCGTCGGGATTGACATAGCGCTGCCCGAGCACGCTTATATTTTCGAGTGTCACATAAGCATTGTCCAGGCGCAATATTTGTGGCAAATGGTAGGTGATCCCGTTCAGGAACCGGGAAGGCGGCATATACACCAGGCCGTCGTGCTCACTCTTATTGGTCGCACGCAACAGCGATGTTTTAGAGAACAACGTCAGCTGCTTTATGGGGTCCCATTGCAGCGTGATGTCGGCACCCAGCAGACTGGCGTTGGTCTGTGTGTATTGATAGCCTGGATTGGCCCCCTTGCTGTTGACCACAACACCGATGTAACGGGCATAGATAAAATTGTTGATCTCGTTGTCGTACAGGTCTACCTGTGCTTTCAGCTTATCGGTATGGTAATTCAGAGAAAGCGTGGTATTGTACGAGCGTTCCGATTTCAGTAAAGAATCGCCTATTTCGAAGCGTGCTGCGCTCAGGTGAATTCCCTGGATATACATCTCATTGATGCTTGGCGGACGCCAGCCGGTGCCAAAATTCGCATTTAGGGACAAATGATCGTTGAAGTTATAGGTTACGCCTGCCGTGCCGGTAACAGAGTTGTAGTTATAGGTATTGTCGTACAGCTCCAGCGACGTTGGATTACGCTGGTATACCTGCAACCACCGGTAATCGTAGCGCAAGCCAGCTTCAAACATCCATTTGCCGGTTTCATAACGTTCTATAGCAAAAGCCCCCGCGCCATAATTCCTGAAGTTGGGGATCAGGTAACGCAGGCCTGAATAGACATTACCTTGGGTGCTGCCGCTGATGCCAAAAATACCCGAGAAGCCATTGACCGAGGGTTGCTTATAAGCAAGGTCAAGCGTATGCGTTACGATCTTGAATTGCACCTGCGGTTTGAACAGCAGCGATGAGTCGGAAGTATAAGGCAGGTCTATGTCGTATTCGCTGCGTACATCCTGTTGCCGGGCATAGCTGAGCGAGAGGCTGCCATGATTGGCGAATACATGCTCCGCTGCAGCCCGGAATACCTGGTGGCGGATCGATTGGTAACTCCGGTCGATCTTGTAGCTGAATTCATCCGGCGTAATCGGTTTGGCCCGGGCGAAAGCGGCAAGCAGATCCTCCTTGTTGCCCACGTCGGAACCTCTGAAAATACCGAGCTTGGCATTGTACTGGCTGTAAGAAGCGGAGAGATTAAGGAACTTCCATTTATAGCCCAGCTGTGCCGAGAAATCCTCTTCGGCCATGCCCGTGTTGAACAGGTAATAATTAGCAGTGCGGAAATTGCCCGAACGCTGTAATGTTCCCTGTACCCTCCAGGACAAGCCGCTTAGCTTTTTATCGAAGGCGCCCTGGAGCATGCCGGAGATAGTCCCCATTTGCCCATTGGAAGAGGCCACCGCGCTTATGCTGCCGCCGATCGTCTTTTGCTCCGGTAAGGGTGCAGGATCAAGCAGGATGACGCCCGCTATCGCATCGGCGCCATAGCGGATGCTGGCGGCGCCTTTCAGCACAGTGATCTTATCCGCCGTGAAAGGATCGATCTCCGGGGCGTGGTCATTACCCCATTGCTGTCCTTCCTGGCGTACGCCGTTGTTGACCAGCAATACCCTGTTGCCGCTGAGGCCATGGACAACAGGCTTGGACAAGGTTGGTCCGGACTGGATGGCGTTGACACCGGCCAGTTGCTTGATGGATTCGGCAAGGCTTTTGCCTCTTACTTCAAGCAGACTGTTGCCCGCCAGCTCTACATGCGCTATAGTGGCGATCTCCTGGCGTTTCTGCCCGGTAACCAACACTTCGCGCAGCTGCTCCGTTCCTTCAGCAAGGGTAATGTTTGCGATGCTGTCTGCACCAGGCAGGGACAACCGGCGTTGCACACCGGCATAGCCTACCTCGGACAAGAAGAGCGTATAGTTGCCGGGACAAAGGTCCCTGAAGCGGAAGATACCGTCGACATCACTTGTGGCAGAAAGGGTATCTTTAGCCGAGAGCATAACGCTCACGCCCGGGATAGCGGCCCCATCCTTATCGCGAATGATACCGCGGATCTGTTCTGTACATCCCTGTGCCTTTCCCGCCAAAGGGGATAAGACAGCCAGGAGCACTACCATGCAAACGAACACGAACGGCCCTTTTGCATACCTGGAATGTGTATTCATGGAAAACGTTGATCTGCGGGATATGAAACATATCCTTTACTAAGGCCATACCGGTACATGCCATGAGCAGCCATGCAGGGTAACATTGCCATTTGAAATGTGGTAAAAATCAGATCAACGCAGGCGGACCGCGCAGCGCTGTATGCCCGGCTTCGGGACTCAGGCCTTTCTGCGTTTGCAGCACAAAGAAATCGTTGTGCGCAAAAGGTGTATAGAAGGAAAAATGTAATGTGCTGGTAAGAAATACGGGCGTCTGGAGGTCGAGAAAATCGCAGTGATGGTGGACCTTCTCAAAGGAGGCATGCGCATCGCCGTCATGGTGTACGCAATCCACCGTATCCTCGTGGCCCGTAAAGCTATGCAGGAACTCGTGCGAAATGCCATTGAGCAACAGCAGCGCGGCTATCGCAACAGAAAGGCTTATATGCAAAACACGTTTCAACATAGACTTGTAACCGCAAAGGTAGGCTTTTTTTGTAAATGCAACTGAGTAGCAGGTAATTTAACGAGGGCAAAACATATGCCGCTGCATGCTTTTCGCTGTACTGATTATTAGTTACTTTTGTTACCTGAAAAATAAAAACCTATGCCGTTATTTAAGTTCCGGGTCTATTGGGAAGATGACGATAATATTTACCGCGATATCGTGTTGAAGACAGGCCAGACCTTTCACTCTTTTCACGAAGCCATATTAACTGCCTTTGAATTTGACCATAAGCATAAAGCCTCCTTTTTCGCGAGCAACGACAATTGGAACCGTGGCCGGGAAATCGCTTCCGATGTGCTGGTCAATAAAAAAGATGCACCAGCTTTATCCATGATCAAAACGCCGGTGTCGGCCCTGGTAGAAAAGCCGGATGAAAAGTTTGTCTATACTTACGATCCTGCAAAAAAATGGACTTTCCTGGTAGAGCTGATCGGTATCGACAAGGAAGAGGACAGCAAAAAGGAATATCCGCTGTGTGTTAAGAAAGAAGGTGTGGCCCCCGCGCAAACCGGTATTAAGGGCCTGGCCAACGAAAGGTTGATGGAGATCGAAGAGAAATACGATCTCAGCTCGGAAGATATGAGCGAAGGCTATGGCAAAGAAGGAGATGACGACGGCGGCTCTTCTTCGGAAGAGGAGAGCTATGGCAGCGAAGCGGAGAGCGAAGGGTCCGAAGATTTTTAAGAAATAATAGTACGAGATACGGACCTGGCAGCATCTTTACTGCCAGGTTTTTTTTGAAAAGGAAAAGCTATGGGGGAAAAGCAGCTGGTGGTTATCGCCGGGCCTACGGCCGTGGGGAAAACGGATGTCGCGATCCGGGTGGCGGAGCATTTCGGCACGGAGATCGTTTCGGCCGATTCTCGGCAGTGCTACAGGGAAATGAGTATCGGGACGGCGAAGCCTACGGCGCAAGAGCAAGCCAGGGTAAGACATTATTTTATCGATTCGCACAGTGTTACTGAAGAGCTGAATGCGGCCGGCTATGAGGCTTTGGCGCTGGATTACTGCGATGCCATTTTTCAAAACAACGAGGTGGCAGTAGTCTGTGGTGGTACGGGTTTATACATCAAAGCGCTGTGCGAGGGGATCGATGTGATGCCGGCAACAGACCGTGCCGTAGAGCAAGCCCTGCAGCAGGCGTACGATCAGCATGGGATAGGATGGCTACAACAGGTCGCTGCTGCAGAGGACCCGGAATTCTTCGCCATTGCCGAGCAACAGAATCCTGCCCGGCTCATTCGCGCACTGGCATTTAAGCGTACTACCGGCACTTCCATAGTACACTATCGCAGCGGGAAGGTGAAAAGCAGACCCTTCAATATACTGAAGATCGGTCTGGAGCTGCCGCGTGAAGCGCTGTATGAGCGCATTGACCGGAGGGTGGATCAAATGATGGCAGCCGGATTATGGGAAGAAGCATCGGCGCTTTACCCGCTGCGGCATTTGAAAAACCTGCAGACCGTGGGCTATAGCGAAATATTCGACTGCCTGGACGGGCGCATCAGCAGAGAGGAAAGCATTGCGCTGATCAAACAGCACAGCCGCAATTACGCCAAGCGTCAACTCACTTGGTTCCGTAAGGACAAGGAATATCATTGGTTCCGGCCCCAGGACGAAGAGACCATTCTGTCCTTTGTCAGCGGAGAGATCGGTAAGAAAAGTGTTTAGTACGTTTTTCCTTTATAAAATACCTTGAACATATTGGCCCCGAAGCGATATTGTACCACATCGTAATCAAGGCGCCAGTCGGCGATATCGGCATTGGTCACGTCGTAAATATCACCTTCGGTGAAGAGACGCAGCACTTTGGCGCGGTTAACGTAGGCTACAGAGTTATAAGCTACCTGGAAATTGTCGGGATAATAGCTTTCCAACGTATAGACCTGTCCCTTGTAAAATACTTTAAAATAGCCTGTTGCATCCTGGAAGGCCACGATATTGTCTTTCACCACAAAATCGGGCTGGAAGAAGCCAATGTTGTAAACAGAATCCTGGTAGTATACTTTGAAGTAGTTGTCGTAACCTACGAAGGCTACCAGGTTATCTCCCGCAGCATAGCTATAGGGTGGGAAATTGTCCAGTTGACGGGTTTCGCCATCGTGAAAGACCTTGAATTCCCGGTTGGCGTCTACGTAAGCGACATTATTGCGGCCCACATCAAAGCTGGTGACCAGGTAGTTTTCCTGTGCTATGATATTGCCACGGTAAAATATGTGGAACTGGTTGGCATAATTGACGTAGGCAGCTATATTATCAGACACCTTGACGCTGGGCAATGCGCCCGAAGCGATATCCATTTCGCTGGAAACACGGACAGCATTAGGATCGGTGTTGAACAGATTGGTTGTATTGGTTGCGGCCAGGAAGCCTTCGATCTGATGCACCTCGCCGTTATAATACGCCCGGAATTCCTTTTGCACGCCTTCGAAAAAGACGACCAGGCTATCGCCGGTATAGAATTGCTCGCAATATTTGGACAGGTTCGTAATCTTGCCCTGGTCCCATACATTCAGCGCCCGGGCATTCTGGTAGGTGATGAGGTTATCGGTTACCTGGAAGTTCTGGGTAAAGCCGTCATTGATCTTTGTTGCACCGCCATTACTGTATATCTTGAAGCTCCGGGAATTATCCAGGTAGGGAATAGCTATGCGTCCTATTTTAACCTGGAGGGGAACCAGGTATTCGATCTTGCGGATCATGCCATTGTCCCATACCATAAATTGATTCTGGAAACTGGTATAGGCTGAGAGTTGCGCCCGGCCGGGTGTAGCCACAACGAACAAAAGGAAAAAGAATAGTAAATGTTTACACTTCATAAGCATGCTTTTCCAGTGAATATTACCCAGGCGCAACTGTCGTCGGCATAAAGGTTGAAAATAGGTTCTAAAAATAAGCAATGCTTTTTAAAGCGAGGCAGGAATACGGCATAGTTGCAGCAACTTAACAAAAAGAAACGGCATAAAAAAAGGAAAGCCGGCCCAAGAATGAGCCAGCCCCTATAAACCCTATCACCATGAAAACAAAGTGTAAAATTACGGCAAAAAAATTATCCGCAAAAATATTTTTAATAAGTTAATGTTAAGGATAAATTGAATTCATCCCGGACACTTCTTATTTTTTCTTTTTAGGGGTAAACATCGCCAGCATACGGCGGCCTTCCATTTTAGGCATGGCCTCCAGCGTGCCCCACTCCGACAAGCGCTCTGCAAATTTCAGCAGCAGCAATTGTCCGCGATCCTGGAAGAGGATGGAACGTCCCTTGAATTGCACAAAGCATTTTACTTTGTTGCCTTCCTGGAGGAATTTTTCGGCATGTTTGGCTTTGAAGTCGAAATCGTGATCGTCGGTGTTGGGCGTAAAACGGATCTCTTTTACTTCCGTTTGCTTGGCCTTTGCCTTTTGCTCTTTATCCTTTTTCTTCTTCTCGTAAAGAAATTTATTGTAGTCAACCAGCCGGCAAACCGGCGGATCAGCATTGGGCGATATTTCTACAAGGTCTACTTCCAGGTCTGTAGCCATCTTACGGGCTTCCTCCAATGAATAGACACCGGGCTCAATATTCTCGCCAACCACACGTACCTGCTGCGCCTTGATAAATTGATTGATTCGGTGTTCCGGTTCCTTCTTAAGAGGTAATCTAGGTTTTACTCTTTTCTGCATTAAATCTTTTAGTGTTAGATAGTAAGCAAAGATAGGCTTTAAACTAAAATCAAAATATAAAAATTAGCTTTTTCTCTTAAATGAGTGGATAGCGTTGTGGCTGAACTCGCTCAATACCAGCTTGCCGCTGATGCCGGCGCGTTTGGTCAGCAGCTCATCCCAGTTCTCGGTGCCTTCCCAGAATATCTTCTTGAGCTGGGTCATGGCTTCGGGATTGGAATGCGCCAGCTTGTTGGCCAGGGCGCTTACCGCCTCGTCTACCGACGGAATATCGGCATACACTTCCGAATACAAACCATGCTTGCGTGCCCAGTCGGTGCTGCGCCACTCGGTAGCGTCGATCGCCAGGGCCGAGAAACCGGCTACGCCGATCTTCCGCTGTACTGCAGGGCCTACCACAAAGGGGCCGATGCCCACAGCCAGCTCGCTCAGCTTGATAGAGGCGGTCTCTACCGCGATCGCATAGTCGGCTGCCGAAATGATACCGACACCACCACCTACGGCCTTGCCCTGTACGCGGGCAATGATGAACTTATGACATTTACGCATAGCATTGATCACCAGCGCAAAGCCATTAAAGAAGGTTTTACCGTCCGTTTCATTGCTGATCGCCAGCAGCTCGTCGAAGGACGCGCCGGCACAAAAGGAACGGTCGCCGCCGCTTTGTAGCACGATCACCTTGGCCCGGTCGTCTGTTCCCACGTCGTTGATGGCATGGGCCAGGTCGGTCAGAATAGCGCCTGGCAAGGAATTGCTGGCAGGATGATAGAATTCGATTTTGCCTATTCCATTTTCGATGGAGGTATGTACGTATCCCTCAGGATGTTTACTCATCATGTTACTACCAATTATTTAAGGCCGTAAAAGTAAAACAAGATTTAAATATAGCCTGCACCTTTTTTGTACCCCCGGACCGGTTTCTGCGCAAAGCAGCGCTCCTACAGGGGCAATGGCATTATCATCAAACCTGATACGGGACGCCCGAAGGCCTGGCAGTCTACCGGAAAACCCGGAATTTCCGGCGCGATCTAAGAACTCCTGGTGGCGCAGCCGTCTGTTTGTATAGGCGTCCGGTTTTCATCATTCCCGCCGGAAGGCTAATATTATGAGGCAGAAATGGCTGATCGCTGCGTTATACTGTATCCTGTTGGTCCCCGCTTTTTGCCGGGCCCAGGATGGTCGTAACAACATCTGGTACGCGCCTTTTGTGGCGTTGGATTTCAATGCCGGCGCCGGACCGGCTTTCCTGTCGCCGGCGGCGATCCCCTCCAACGGGCAACCGGCATCGGTTTGCGATGCTGCCGGTGCTTTGCTCTTTTATACCAATGGAAACATCGTTTATGGCCGCGATCACCTACCCATGCCCGGTGGCATACTGGTTAACGGAGATCCGGTACGCTTCGATCATCAGCCCTGCAGCGCCGTGATCCTGCCCAAAGGGGGCGACCAGTACTACCTGTTCTCGTTGCTCCCCGATAGCCTGGCCGTCAATCTGCCGGCCGGCGCTGCTGATACCATGATCCAGCCCTCGCTGTACTATTCCGTGATCGATATGAGCCTGAACGGGGGCAATGGCGATATTGTTCCGGGAAGCAAAAAGATATTGGTGAAAAGCGGCTTGATGCGTTGCTTCCTACTGGCAGCGCCGGGGCCCGGCTGCGACGACAGGTGGATCGCCGTACATGAAGCGACTACAGCCGCCTTTCTCAGCTATCCCGTTACCGCCGCCGGTTTGGGTGTTCCGGTACATTCCGTTGCCGGTGTAGACTATCTGGGCGACAACCGGCCGGGTTATGGGTCTTATTATGGCAAGCTATCGCCCGATGCCCGCAAATTGGCCTTGTTTTCCTTGCGGAATTCCATAGCGATGCCTTTCGATCCCGGAAGCTATGCTTCGCTGGAGCTGCTGGATTTTGACCAGGCGACCGGCGTCTTCTCCAACGCTGCCAGCTTATATGAGAATCTGGCTTTCATTCCTTTTATGTACGGCTTCTTCCCTATGGACTTCTCGCCCGACAGCAAAAAGCTGTATACGGTGCAGCGTACCGATTATGATGTCGCTACCTGGAATAAAGTAGTGCAATACGATCTTAACGTGGCGTCGATCGCATCGATAAGGGCATCGGAAACACTGGTAGGAGTGGTGCCTCCCGTAGGTGCCATCAGTTCTCCTTTCCTTACAGATATGCGCCTGGGGCCCGATGACAAGCTTTACCTGGCTGCCGGCGATATTTTTCCCTTGTCAACCGGATCGGTGATCCCGCTGGCACGCATCAATGCACCGAATGCCCCGGCCGCTGCTGCCGGCTGGGAAACGGGTATCGGCTCTCCATTGATAGGGGAGGGCTTTCCGATGCTTTTTCCTGTAGCCAATATAGATCCCCAGAGGCAGGTGACAACAGCAAAAACGACATTACCCTGGTGCGGAACACCATTGCCGGTCACCGCCAGCCGGAGCGGTAGCTATTTGTGGAATAATGGCAGCAACACTGCCGCGATCACAGTCGATGCACCGGGTATCTATTGGGTGCAGATTACCGAAGACTGTGGCAGCCATACCGATACCTTCAACCTGGAAGCGCCCTCTCCGCTGCCGGCAAACCTGCTGCCCGGCGATACGAGCCTGTGTCGCGGACAGCAGTGGACCATAGATCTTCCCATCGTTCCCGGGGTAAGCTATACCTGGAGCGACGGCGCCACCGGCAACCGCTATACGGTAAAACAAAGTGGCTGGATCAGGGTATTTGCCCAAAATGCCTGTGGCAACAGCAGCGATTCGTTGCAGGTGACTTATGGGGCCTGTACCTGTGATTATCTTTTTATACCCAATGCCTTCAGTCCTAATGCCGACGGCCGCAATGATGTTTTTCTGCCTCGTTATCCTTGTAGCCGGCCCGTGCATGCTTACGAGCTCCGGATCTACAACCGCTGGGGCCAGGAAATATTCATTACCCATAATCCCGACCAGGGCTGGGACGGTACCATGAGCGGGCAAAAGACAGAAACCGGCGTATACCACTATACGGTAAACATCCAGGCAGAGGGTAGCGGAGATGCGCTTTTCCGGAAAGGGCAGCTGACCTTACTAAGATAGTGGGCCGGGGCATCCGGGGGGACCTCCGGCCATAAATGGCAAAAGCCGCCCTAGTGGCGGCCTTGCTGGTTTTAAGGTTGTGAGGCTATTACGAATGGCCTTTTAAATTACTTACTCATGTAGCGGCCAAGAGCTTTGCCAAGGTCGGCATACGCTTCCTGGATGCGGAAGCCGGTATCGTAATCGTAGCCGCCGAAGCTGCGTCCCAGGGCTTTTTCGAAGCTCAGTCGCAGCACCACATGCGAAGGATTGCCGGTTTCGGTTATCAATATTTCACCTTCGATCTCCGCATTTTTGCGGGTGATGGCTATGTTGAAGCCTGGCTCTGTTTTTGTCGTCTTTACTACCATGGTATACTTTTCCGAGGCATAGTCACCTACTTTGATATTGTCACTATTCTTATTGAAAAGCTCGGTGAATTGCGGCGCATAACGTCCGGTGCGGTCAGCGATCCAATCTTTTTCCCACTGGTCGCCTTTTCCTGCTTCTTTCTTGTTGTAGTCGCCTTTCTTCTTATCGATATATTCCGCCTCCGTCTTGAACTTGCCCACACTCATATCGCTGTAATCGAAGGTAAGGTTGAGCTTGCTCACGCCTTTAAGTGCATCCAGACTGCCCTCCTTTACTTTGATCTTTTGAGCAAAGGCCGGCTGTAGCACGGCCAGGGAAAGCAGGGCCAACAGGGTCATTAGTTTTGTTTTCATGTTTATCGCGTTTTTAGGGTACTAAGATATAGGTTTCTTTTTAATAAAGACCGGCGCCTAGTTCCAGTTGCAAAGCAGGTTGAGGATAAACCCGTTATTGGCCTGGAATACCGGCTTGCCGTTGACGGGCTGCGGCTGCTGCAGCGTCTGGTTCAGGTAGCCGGCCTCAACGCTCAGTCTTTTGTTGAGCTTATAGCCCAGCAGGATGCCAAGGCGGTTCTGGTCGAAAATGTTGGCATTGACGTTCTTGCCGAACCCGATAAAGATCTCGTCGAAAGCTGCAGCATAAACCGTTTTGTCTTCCATGGCGGGGTGATTGATCGGCAGCGTGGCCCGCAGCTGGTAGCGGAAGCGGTTCAGGTAATTCCAGCGGGTAATCACGCGGTCGCCGTCGCTTTGAGGGTCGAGCACGCCCAGGAAGCGTTGTTCGAGGCGCCCTCTGTGGTTGAGCTGAAGGCGGCCGATATTGTCGTTCCAGATCGCCTGCTCGTAAATACGGTGCTCGGGAAAAGGTTGTGGCGCAACCGGCGGGTAGTCGCCGTAAGGAAAGGTCTCGATCCATCCGTAGCCGGCGAGTACACTTAGTCCGTTGTTGAATTTATACTGGATGCCACCGCGGAGCAGGCTTTGCTGCCAGGATTTCAACCCTTCGGTACGGCGCCATTGGTATTCGGCCAGCACAGCCCAGTGCTTGCTGATATTGATGGTGTGAAAAGTATTGAGCCATACGATCGTGTTGGCCGTATGTAGCCGGTTTTGCCCATGGGCAAAAAAACAGGTGAGCAGGACAGCGGAAAGAACTATGGAAAACGTACGCCAGTGCAAATGCTTCATGAAATCAAAAAGATTGGATTGCTGCAAAAATAACGATACCTGCGCTGTTGAGCAGGGCAGGTATCCAATATATTTTCCGGAAGCTGTGTATCAGCTGCCGGACGGGCCGTTCAGCTTTTCGTTCTCCTGGTGCCGGGTGGCATCCCGGCCTGTCTTTTTTGCAAAATTCTTTTGCAGGGCTTCAGTAAGGTCGATATCGCATTGATTGGCCAGGCACAGCAGCACCCACAATACATCGGCCATTTCATCGCCCAGGTCTCGCCCTTCGTCCGATTCTTTAAAAGACTGTTCACCATACAGGCGTACCATCAGCCGGGCGAGCTCGCCTGTTTCTTCCATCAGTATACCCAGGTTGGTCAATGGTGCAAAATAGCGCACCCCAAGGGTCCTGATCCATTCGTCTACTTGCTGCTGGGCGGCCTTGAGCGTTAACTCCTGCATAGCTAAGGATTGTTCTCCTCTTCGAGTATCTTGATATCGTTGATCAGCTGTGCCACCGATCTTTCGTTGGTGCCGTCATAAGCATCCGGCTTACCCTCCTTGTCGAGGCGCATCCGCAGCCGGCCTTGCCTGTCGACGAGCACAAATTTCTGGGTGTGGATAAAATCCTCATCGATATTGGGATTGCGCTCATCCACAGCAGTCATCAGGTAGCTGTAATAGGCCTGGTCGTACAGGGCCTGTTTTTCGCCGGTAAGGAACATCCAATGCTTGGGGTCGGCATCGAAACGCAGACTGTAGGCTTTCATCGCCGGCACCGAATCCCGCTGCGGGTCTACGGTATGCGAGAGAATGATCACATCATTGTCGTTGCGGTAGGCCTGGTATACCTTCGACATGTTCTCATTCATTTTGGGGCAGATACCTTTACAGGTCGTGAAAAAATATTCCACAACAACGACCTTGTCTTTGATATGCTTGTTGGTAATGGTATCGCCTTCCTGGTTGAGGAAAGCAAAAGGGCGGATGCTTTGTCCTGCTTCACCTACGATCGCCAGCTCCGGCTGTCTCATTTTTTTACTGAGTGAGTAATAATAGAAAGCAAAGCCGGCTGACAACAGGATGAAAAAGGTGACCAGAATAACGGTGATCCTTTGACGCTTCATATAGAAATGATGAAAGCGCAAAGGTACAAGCGGGTTCAGGATAAATTTGGTAAGTGAATGTTAAGTGAAGCCAGCGTCGAGGCTGGAAAGGATCGCGATATAGCTCTCGTAACGCTCTATGCTTACGGTTCCCGCTTCCACAGAGGCTTTCACGGCGCAGCCCGGTTCGTTGATATGGATACAATTGTTGAAGCGGCATTCGTTGATAAGTACCCGCATTTCCGGGAAGTAATGCGATAGCTCTTCCCGCGCCATGTCTACAATGCCGAATTCCTTGACGCCCGGCGTGTCGATAATGCGCCCGCCTCCCGGAAGATCGTACATTTCGGCGAAGGTAGTGGTGTGCTGGCCCTTTCCGCTCCATCCCGATACTTCCTGTACCCTAAGGTTTTTGTCGGGAATAAAGTAATTGATCAGCGTGCTTTTACCAACGCCTGAATGCCCGCTGAACAAAGTTGTTTTGTCCTTTAGCACGCTGCTGAGCGCTTCGAGGCCTTCGCCATTGATGGCGGTGGCTGCAAAGGTCTGGTAGCCGATGGCTTCGTATATCGCTTTCCGTTCCTGCCATTCCTCCTGGTATTTGCCGCGGAGCAGGTCGGCTTTGTTGAATACGATCACCGCCGGTATATGGTACGCTTCGGAGGTGATGAGAAAGCGATCGATAAAGCCGTTGGAAGTCCTGGGTTCCTTTATGGTGGCTACGAGCAGCGCCAGGTCGATATTGGCAGCTACAATGTGTTTCTGATGCTTATTGTGCGGAGAGGTGCGCACCATGTAGTTACTACGGTCGGCGATGCCGGTGATCACGGCCGTTCTCTGCTCTTCCGACTCCAGCATTAAGGTTACGGTATCGCCTACGGCAATAGGGTTGGTCGAGGAGATATCTTCGTCGATCTTGAGCCGTCCCCTGATACGGCAATGCCATTTGTTGCCGGCATCGTCATATGCCAGGTAAAAGCTGCCGGTGGATTTGTATATCGTTGCTGTCAAATGAAAGGATTGGACTTATCAGGCTTTTTTCCTGACGAGGGTAAAACGGGTGAGCGCAATGAACAGGGCAACCAGGCTACTGAAATAGATTACGTCGCGGGTGTCGATCACACCACGGCTCATGCTATGGTAGTGCTCGTCGGCGCCGAAGAGTCCCAGGTAATAGTCGGGACCTCCGCTAAAGGCCGGCACCCGGCTGAGGGCCTCAAAGCCGAAGTAGAGTAAAAAGCAAAGGAATAAGGCCACGAGAAAGCTCACGACCTGGTTGTCGGTAAGGGTTGAGCCAAAAATACCGATCGCCGTAAAGGTTGCCACCAGGAATAGTAAGCCAATATAAGAACCGGTAATGCCGCCGGCATCCAGCGCCGCGTCGTCCATGGCCAGGTAATGAATGCTGAAGACGTAGATAAGGGTGGGCAGCAGGGCAATGCAGACCAGGGTAAAGGAGGCCAGGAACTTCCCGAAAATGATCTGGCTGGGTGAAATGGGCTTGGTCGACAACCATTCGATAGTACCACCACGGTACTCATCGGCAAAAGACCGCATGGTAATGGCAGGTATCAGGAACAGCAGCAGCCATGGTGCAATACTAAAGAATTGGTCCATTGAAGCATAGCCATAATCGGGAATGCTGGTATCGGTCAATACCCACAGGAATACGCCGCAGGCGGTGAGAAACACCAGCAGCACCACATAGCCTGCTATGGAGCTGAAAAAGGATCGGAGTTCTTTGAAATAAATGCTCAACATTACGAAACGGGTTGCCAGGTCACAAATGTACTATCTTCTGCGGCGAATCCGGCGCAAAATGCCGGACAAAATATGGAACAAAAAGATAAGCTGTGCGCCACATAGGGAAAGCGTGGCTATCGCAATGAGCACATTGATCCTGCTAAATGAACGGAATGCGCTCCAGGTACTGTTACCGCCATAGGCACGTCTTGGCGCGCCGGCAATTCCTGTATAGGGTAAGGGAACAAGGAACGGAACAATGCATAGAACCGTAATGATGATATGAAGCCAGGTCAGTATCCCGGAGTATAATATAGCAGAACAGAAGTGATAAAAAGCGGCGAATAGCAACAGGAGCGCGGCAATAATGGAAAATAGCAGCGGCGTAGCAACCAACCAGTTCTTGTTACGGAAATGAATATCCATGACGCCGGGTATAAAAAGAGAGCAGACGAACAGGATGGTGGCTACCAGTACGAGGAAAGTGGAAGGCTTAATGATGGAAAGGCCGAACGGGTGAGACATGCCGGTAAAATACAAAAAAGCGGGACCTGCACGAAGCAGGTACCCGCTGTTTTTATGCTGATGAGGGAAGGGTTAAAAACGATAGCCCAATGTAAGGGAAAACTGGCCGGTAGCGTCGAGGTCCTTATTTTCCGTCCGGGTATAGTCGCGGAATTCTACACGCTCCTGGTCCAGGTAGCGCACGCCGATACCAAGCTCCAGCCCAAGGTTGAATGTGGGGCCCAGCTGGAAATTGACGTAATTATTGACCAGCATGCCCAGGCGGAATTTGCGGATATCAGCATCGGTAGTAAGGCCGGTGAGGTAATCGTATTGGTAGTCTTTACCGCCGCCATAGCCCAGCATCAGGCTTGGGCCTACGGCATAAGTGACCCTGCGCTGGCCGAATGGATAGACCTTTAGTCCTGGTGTGAAATAAAAATAGGTTTGGGTATTGGACAGGCTATTATTGTTTCCTGAAAAGAAATCATCATTGTCGCTGATCAGGAAATGGACGGGAAGGATAAGGCCTATCATCTGGTTTTTGTCCAGGATCTTTTCATAGCTTATGCCGAAACCCACGCCCACATCCATTACAGTAAGGGGGGCCACCCTCAGGATATTGGTACCATAAGCCGCTCCGGGTTGTTGTCCCCGCTCTTCCCGCATCCTGCGTTTTTCCGCCCGTTCTTCGCGGGCCAACTGTTCCCGCTCTCTCCGGAAATCCCGGCGATGCTGTGCATTTAACGAAGTGGTAGCCAGCAGGGCAAACAAGGCCAGGGAGCCAAATTTTTTAAACATAAATTATGTGCTTTATAAAAATGAAAAGACCATTTTATTATCCGGGCTGGCCGGCAATACATGATCCTGAATAGGTCAGGGGAAAGTTTTAAAACCGGTATCCTAAGGTAAGGGAGAACTGCCCGGTGATGTCCACGCCGTAATTAGACTGGCCGTTACCTGCGAAAGCGCTATAGGCGTCGGAGCCACTATAGGTCACGCGGTCCAGGTAGCGGAGACCAAGACCGCCTTCCAGGCCCAGGTTGAACGAGGGACTTACCTGTATATTGACATAGTTATTGACCAGCAGACCCAGTCGCCAACGTGTGGTCTTGACGCTGTACAGGTGCTGGCTGCCATCGGGCTCTATCTGGTACTGCCAGTCGTTGCCGCCGCCATAGCCCAGCATCAGGTTAGGTCCTACGGCATAGGTAACTTTTCGTTGTCCCATGGGATAGATCTTGATCCCGGGGGTAAAATAAACGTAAGTATAGTATTTGGAACCCTTGTAGGGCACATCGAAAGTGTAATTATCTTTCTTTTCGAGCAACATAAATACCGGTAATACAATGCCGATCATTTGCGATTGGCCCAGGATCTTTTCGTATCCCAGTCCGAAGCCTACGCCTACATCCATTGCAGTGGTAGGCGAAACGCGGATAATATTGGTCTTGTACTGCTGGTCGGGGGGAGGCGGCGCCAGGGCGGCCTGATCCCCGTCCTGTGCCAGAACGGAACCTGCTAAAAGGCATAAGGTCAGGACTGCTGCTCCAAACTTCTTGAACATAGAATATAAACTGAAAAATAACTTACTTATTGTCCCGGGGACGAATCAAGTGTCTCAAACCAAACCGGTTTGGCATCGTTCCAATCCCCATTATAATTGATGGTCAGTTCTTCGCCCTGTAGTACTTTTCTCACCGTTTTGATCTGGATCACCTGCTTGTCGAAATCCATAAAATACTCACAATTAGACTCATAACTGTGGTTGTATAGTGAGATGTATCCCCAGGCTACACAACATTGATCCTCAGCGGCGCCCCATTCGAAAATGTAATCGTGGAGGGTCGTCTGGTCCAGGTGTTTCCGCGCTTCACCATCCATCACTAGTACAGACGAGATTTCAATCGTTTTCATTGGGGGAATATCTTCGCGGGTAAAAACACCGCGTCCTTTTCCGGGGGTTTCGTCAACAAAAAGGGAATGGGCGATCTTTAGCATACTGGTTTTTTCTTCTTAAAATTCAAATTCATTAGTGATGCCGTGGTGAACCTGGCTGTTGCGGTGTGCCTGCTCAAAGTTCTCCTGCCTGTCAAATAATGCGAGCAAAGCTTCCCTTGCGACCTGCGTGGGGGCTGAACTGCATAATGACTGGTAGGATGAAAATTCCCAATCCGATATGTCTTCACAAAACACATGACGCACGGGGTTGTGGTGAATATAAGACACGAGAGTGACGAGGTAAGCCGGATCGGTTACCTGCTTGCGCCTGGTATTGTCCAGGAACAGGGCGCCTTTACGGTCGAACATCTTGTTGTAGGCTTGTGTATAGCCATTCAGCATGCGGCTGAGCTGGTTCATAACGATCGTGTGGTGTGCCGGGACATTGGCTTGGTCCGGTTTGTAGGTCATCCGGAAATGTTCAAGCGCTGTTCCGGCTCTAACCTGCACCAGGAAATGAAAATGATTGGGCATAAGGTAATAGGCGAAGCAATGGCAAACATCAAGCAGGTAATACCGGAGCCGGTTGAGGAAATAAAGGTAGTTGTCGCGGCGCCGGAAAAGATTGTCCTCCCCAACCGCATGATTGTAGATATGGTAAAACTGGTCGGGCAGAAAAAGATCCGTATTGGGCGGTCGTGCCATAACCGGGGTTTTTACCCAAGATACCGATTATTTCAATTCCTTCCTACCAACTCTTATAGGATTTTAAACCCCTCTGCCTTTTCTTCTCCTCTTCAACTCTTATAGGGTTCGAAGCCCTATAAGAGTTGAAGAAAGTTGAGAGCGCCTAGGGCTCTACCCAGGCATCGCTCTCTTTCAGCAGGTTGATGAGCTCGTCGACAGCCACTTCGCTATCCACGCCTTTCTTCACTACCTCTTTGCCCTTATACAAGGTGATCTTGCCCACACCGCTGCCAACGTAACCAAAGTCGGCATCGGCCATTTCGCCTGGTCCATTCACGATACAGCCCATGATCGCGATCTTTACGCCCTTCAGATGGTTCGTACGGCTGCGGATCATCGCCGTCGTTTCCTGGAGATCAAAAAGCGTGCGGCCGCAGGAGGGGCAGCTAATGTATTCCGTTTTGGAAATACGGGTACGGGTAGCTTGTAGTATAGAGAAGGCAGTTGTATTCACAAACTGCTCTATGCTTGTATTGGTATTGTAGTTCCGGCCCGATAATGTCTCTTTATCCGAAAACACTGCCTGAAACTGCGTATAGGCAGTGTTATCCATGCCCAGGCATACGCCATTACCCCATCCGTCGAGCAGCAGGCCACCGGCCTCCGTTGCGTAGTGGATCAAATGCTCGTCGCCGCTAGACCAGTGACTGTCAACAGTGATTATGGTGGGATTATGGACGCTTTGCCCGGCCAGGGTTGCGTACATCCGCCGGATGCTTTGCAGTGCATTGGTATTGCCCGAGCTCAGGCATAGCACAGCAGTCGTATCGGCGCCCAATTGCTGCAGTAAGGCCGGATCGGGAAGAGACCCCTCACTGTAGCAGTCCAGCATTACAAAATTCTGTGTAGCGCTCTTTTCGGATGCCGCTTCATACTCCTCGGCATGCCAGAGTGGGAAATATTTGGTCTTGTCGCCGGCTTGCGCCCATAAGGCTGGCCAGGTAATCACTTTCAGCATACCCGGTAGCGCAAAAGGGAGCGCCGCTTTCCCGGTAAATATATAATCGGCGGCCATGTCGCTGATGGTCCATTTATCGGTAGCCTCATCATAGGCATAGCCGATGCTTTCCAGCGTTTCCGGTGTTATTTCCGCCAGCTTGCTAAGGTCTGCTACAACCACAGGCACCTGCCCGCCGCCGATATTGCCTACTGCAAAAGGTTTCGATGCCGGCGGTAAGTGTAGCGCCGGCTCCTTTATGGTCTCCGGAACGGTAGTTGCCAGGGAATAGCGTTTTACCAGATCGCGGCAAACGGGGATCTCGGCCTCAGGCTCCTCGGTAAGGCTTACGCGTACCGTATCGCCGATGCCGTCTTCCAGCAAAGTACCCATGCCTACGGCACTTTTGACACGACCATCTTCGCCGTCGCCGGCTTCCGTCACCCCGAGGTGCAGGGGATAGCATTCGCCAAATTCCTGGTTCATGGTTTTGGTCAGCAGGCGGTAGGCCTGTACCATTACCTGGGGATTGCTGGCCTTCATGCTCAACACGATATTGTGGTAATTTTCGTCGCGGGCGATACGGAGAAACTCCATGGCGCTCTCTACCATCCCGATCGGCGTATCGCCGTAGCGGCTCATGATACGGTCGCTGAGCGAGCCATGATTGGTGCCTATCCGCATCGCAGTGCCATATTCTTTACAGATCCTGATCAAGGGCGTAAAGCGTTCCCTGATGCGGTCGATCTCCTCCAGGTATTCGGCATCTGTATAGTCGATCTGCTCAAATTTTTTCTTGTCGACATAGTTGCCGGGATTTACCCGCACCTTTTCGATAATGCGCGCGGCAATCTCGGCAGCATTGGGTGTAAAGTGGATATCGGCAACCAGCGGCACATGATAGCCGCGGCGGTTCAGCTCGTTTTTGATATGGAGCAGGTTTTCCGCCTCTTTTTTTGAGGGGGCCGTAATGCGGACCAATTCGGCGCCGGCCTCGATACAGCGTATGGTTTGGGCTACTGTAGCCTCGGTATCCATGGTATCGGTGGTGGTCATCGTTTGCAGCCTGATGGGCTGGTAATTGCCGATCAGCAGTCCGCCTACATTTACCTCTCTTGTCTTCAGTCGTTTATATTGCGTCAGTGATGCCGCGTAGTCTTGCATTTCTTCTCCGTTTAAGCTTTCTTACAGAAAGACGGGACAAAGTTAGGCAAATGGATAAAAACCGTTATTAAACTTGTTGTAACAGGCATAGCATCAAAAAGAACGGAAGGGCCGGCCTGGTCCTTTCGTTCTTTTATGACGGCCTTCGTTAGCAGCTGCGATCAAAACTGGCGCAGGTATGAAGCGTTTGGGGCCCTGTGGGGCAGCCCTTATTAAAGGTAGTTACGCCGCCTTTGATCTGTCCTGAGGCTTCGGTGCTTAGCCTGCTGATCGCTGTTTTGCGCAACGACAGCTTTTGTTTCCCGTTTTTCTGTTTCATAAAAACAATGCTTTTAAAAATGAGAAATGGTTTTGGTTAATTAAAATTAAGCCATCCCCGGGGCTGCTATCTGCCCTTGCAAAGAGTTTAACAATCGCCGGCTAAATAAAAGAGGCTACCCGTTGTGGATAACCTCAAAATAGCAGTATTGGGACCGCGCTTTATTCTGTTGTGCAGCGCAGGGTTTGCGTCGTCAGGCAAACCATACGTATCGAAGGACAGATATAAGTATGCTGTACGGTGGAGGTGGGTTGCGCACAGCCGATAAGCGTATTGACGCCGCCTTTGACCAGGGCGCTGTCCAATGGCGTAATAGCCGTTTTTTTCAATAATAGCTTGCGGGTGCCTTGTAGCTTTTTCATTAGTTTGGTTTGTTTTAGGCGTTACGAATACCTAAAATTAAATCCCTGTATTCTTAAAGAAATGGAAAACAGCAAACGCTTAACAAACGGTACCTACCGCATTGTTCTCCGGAACAGGTACATCAGCCGTAGGGAAACGACGTTGTTGAACTGCTGGTCACGCCCGCCGAAACGGCTGTTATTGTCCCTGATCGACAACATAGAGTACTGGAAGCGGGGACTGAGGAAAAAGCCGTTCCAGAGATGCAGGTTGCCGGTAAGTACAAAATTAAGGTCGAATTTTTTGAACGGATACCCATTTTTCAGCACCGGCGTGCCATTGCCGTAGTCGATCGTTTCCTCGCTGGAAGCCAGGTAGCCGATCGAAAACCCGGCGCCAAAGCCACTTTTGCGGGTGCCACGGTAAAGGTTGATCTGGATGGGCACTTCGCCATACTGCAGCTTCATGTCCTGGCTTACCAGGCCGCCGAGATCGCCGCGGCCCTTTGAGCCTTTTTGGGTAAACAACACTTCCATGCTCAGGGCAATGGTCGCATCTTTGATCGGCATTTCCATGTCGCCGAAAGGCAGAAACAGCACGCCACCGCCGCCATAGCCCATCTTATCGTAGCCTTTGTAGCCATCGCCGTCGACCTGCGAAAAGTTGATTCCGCCCACCAGCCCGCCGGTAAGCACATGGAATTCGTCGTTGTACTCCTGTGCGTCCGCTTTTAACGACCATACAGACAACAGTCCTATAAGGATTGGGACGATTTGCTTAACTTTAGCCGGCATTGACCGGCCAAGCACGATCCGACCGCGCTTTGAGGAGCACAACATCATAGTTTTACAGCTGAGAGAATTTTCTAAATCGGAATGTCTGTGTAACCCGGTACCTTTGCCCGCAGAATATCCAATTGATAACGTTAAAATGAGCTTCAAATATACACCAAACACGCTAAAAAAACTGGAACAGCTCTTTGAAGAGGCACGTTACAGGGTTCGCTATGAAAAAGGGAACTTCAATTCCGGTTTCTGTGTTCTGGAAGATAAACGCATTGCTGTGATCAACCGTTTCCTCAACGTAGAAGGCCGCATCAATGCTTTGCTGGAAATATTGCCCACCTTATCTGTGAAAGAGGAGGAGCTGAGTGGCGATATGCTGAAGTGGTATAAGCAGCTTCTGGAAAACCCGGGAGGCGAAGGCAATCAATCCGTTCAAACCCAAATGGACCTATAGCACGTGGCGACAATTACTTTCCTGGGCACCGGTACTTCGCAGGGCGTTCCTTTTATCGGTTGCAGCTGCCGGGTATGTACTTCGACCGACAGCAGGGATAAACGGTTACGCACTGCCATCTGGGTACAAAGCGAAACCACCAGCGTTGTGATAGATACAGGTCCCGATTTCCGTTACCAGATGCTTCGTGCCCAGGTGCCCACACTGAATAGTGTAGTGTATACCCACGGGCACAAAGATCATGTGGCCGGGCTGGACGATGTGCGGGCTTATAATTACTGGCAAAACAGTGCGATTGATCTGTACGCCGATGCTTTTACCGAAGAAGTACTAAGACGGGAATTCCGCTATGCATTTAGCGATACACCTTATCCGGGTATCCCGGTGCTCAATATTATTCCGCTGGACGGACAACCGTTCAAGATCGGTGATATCCCCTTTGTACCCATTAAAGTGATGCATTATAAGCTACCGATCTACGGTTACCGTATCGGCGACTTTACTTATATTACCGATGCCAATTATATCGCGCCGGAAGAACTGGAGAAGATCAAAGGCAGCCGTACGCTGGTGCTGAATGCCCTGCGACACGAACCGCACATTTCCCATTTCAGCTTTTCGGAGGCGGTGGCGTTGGCAAAAGAGATTGGCGCCGAACAAACTTTCCTGACGCATGCGAGCCACCAGCTGGGATTACATGAAGAGCTGGAACAAGAGCTGCCCGAAGGCATACATATGGCCTACGATGGCCTGGTGGTAGAGACCCGTTACTGAAATAAAAATACAAGAACATCATCAACCTGCTGCTTTACAATACCGGCTTATTGCTTTACGGCCTTGCGCTGCGCATCGCCGCACCTTTTCATGCCAAAGCGCGGTTGTTTATCTCCGGAAGGAAGCAGCTTTTCAATAAGATGCGGGATCAGCTGGCTACTGATCCCCGGCCCAGGATATGGATCCATTGTGCATCCCTGGGCGAATTTGAACAGGGGCGGCCCGTAATGGAAGCACTCCGCCGGCAATATCCGTCTTTTAGCCTGGTGCTTACTTTCTTTTCTCCCTCAGGTTATGAGGTGAGGAAAAATGATGAAAGCGCCGATCATATCTTTTACCTGCCCCTTGATAGCAGGCGCCATGCCAAACGCTTCCTCAACCTGGTGCAGCCGCATTGCGCCCTGTTTGTGAAATATGAGTTCTGGTACCACTATCTTGCTACGCTGCACAGGATGGGCATTCCCACCATCCTGTTCTCCGCCATTTTCCAGCCACGGCAACCTTTCTTCAAATGGTATGGCGGTTTGTACCGGAAAATGCTGCTGTTTTACCAACAGCTTTTTGTGCAGGATGAGGCGTCCGTAGCTTTGCTGGAACGGCTGCAGGTACGAAACGTGCAGATCGCAGGCGATACCCGCTTTGACAGGGCTGCCAGGGTACTGGAACAAAACAAGCATTTCCCGGCGGTAGAAGCTTTCGGCAGGGATAGCCGGCTTATCGTTGCCGGAAGCGCCTGGCACGAGGATGCCGCATTGCTGGCGCAGGCATTGGATGGCCTGCCGCCTGTATACAAATTATTAATCGCGCCGCACAATACAAGTGAAGGCGATATTCAAAAGATAAAAGAACTTTTCCCGGGTAAACATTGCCTGTGGACCGATGCCCCGGAGCTGCTGGCGCAAAGTCGCGTTGCTATCGTACACACGGTTGGACAGCTAGCTTATCTCTACCGGTATGCCTATGCGGTGTGGGTCGGCGGTGGGTTTACCCGCAGCGGTATTCACAATGCCATAGAGCCGGCAGTGTTTGGCAAGCCGCTATTTTGGGGCCCAACCTATGAACGCTATCGTGAAGCGACGGAACTGATCGCTGCAGGCGCCGCGCGAAGCCTGGATAGCGCTAAAGCGCTGCAACAGGTGCTGGGCGACGAAAAAGCCCTGCTACAAATGGGTAGCAGGGCGGTAGAATACGTGCACGGTCAGTTGGGAGCAACCCGAAAAGTAATGAATTACCTTTCTGAAAAGTGTCTCCGTACTAAGGTGTAAAAACTATCTACAGTGGCATCTTCCTTATCCCATTTGTGGGCCGGTGCTACCTTGGTCCTGATCCAGTCTTCGGCTTGCTGCCCGGTAGCGAATTGGTTTAGCTGGTCGAGCGTCTCTTCATAATTGCTTTTATGGTTGCCGAACAGCTCATTCAGGAATAAATACTTGTCATTAATGCCGATCACACTACGGATATCCCTGGGCGCTTTTTCCGCATGGAACAGACTGGCCTGAGGCACGGTTGACCGGGTATCTTTCTGAGGCGGCGCGTCGGGCAGGGGAATTGCTGCGGGTGGTGGCGCCGGTATTTCTTCTACTTGTACGTTTACGGTAGGTTCTGCTACCAGTAACTCTTCTTTGATCTCGTTCCGCACATCCGGCGCCGATGGTGGTTCGAAACTGATGCCGGAAGCATCTTTTTGCAGGGCATTCAGATATTCCTTTTCGGGTTCCTTTCTGACCACAGGCTCCGCCTCTGGTTCCGGTGCCGGTTTGGGCGCGGGCTCATCGTGAACAACAGGCTGATAGGCTTTGTCTTTCGGTTGCTCTTCGCCTTTCGGCGGCTCTTCGTCTTTTGGCAGCTCCTCGTCTTCGGGTGTTATCGTGGCTTGAGCGGAGGCAACCGGTTGGTCTTCAATTGTAGCAGCTATGGCGGGTGCCTCTTCTGCTTTTGCCTCGGGTTCAACTGTTGGCGCCTTGGCCTCCTGTTGTTGTGCCGCAGGCTTGTCTTCCGGTGCTTTTGACTGCGCTGTAACAGTCTCGTTGGGCGTTGCTTTTTCATCTGTAGGCGGCGCTTCGCCAAAGGTTTTGCGCCATTCCAGCAGGTCGGCATACATTACTCTTGTATAGTCGAGCATCAGGTCCACATCAATAGCCGACTTTTGATGCCTGCCCTGATATACTTCCTGCAACCGCTGCAGGACATTTTTTACCCTTTCCATTCTTTATCGATTTATCGTGCTAAGGTATTAATTAAGAAGGGGAAACGATGCACAATGAAAGCCTAAATTCCACACTCCGCGTTTCCGGTTTTAGTGCATGCGCCCGCTTCGTTCTTAGTAATACGTTATTCGCAGCAGATAAGTTCATCCCGCATCTGCATTCATATTTTTCATATGTCATAGACCGATGCCCAGGCTAAGCGCCAGGGAAGTATAACGGTCCCAGTACGATTCGGAAGCGGTAACCCTGCGCTGCTCATCAATGAGCGCAACACGGGCCTCGTTGCCTGCGCAATTGTATTGCTTACTGCCAAGACGGGTGGCAAACTCCAGACCGATGCGCAACGGCTTATGACTGGGAAGCAGGCTGCGGTCGATATAGGCGGTTTGGAAAACCAGCTGTACGATAGAGGGAACGAAGAAAACGCTGTTGTCCCGGTGATCGCCCCAGCTGGCATAATAGCCAGCGGCAGGCCGCCGCAGGACCTCGCCGGTCGAAGGATCTGTGTACTCCAGGTATTGGAGGTTGTAAGGAGTAGCAACGCTTTTCATGGAATAGTTGAGACTGAAGCCCAGACCTACATCGATGCCATTGCTGTTGCCCGCAGGAATGGAGATGCCGAAGACCGGCTTAAGATAGATATATACATTGTTCGCTTTTTGAATGTCGGTACGGCCGTCGCCATAGCTGATGTCGAGCCGTTGGGGGTCGAGCCGGTAACCCAGCGAGGGCATCATATAAAAGAAGCTTCTGCGTTGGTCGAGCCGGAAAGCGATACCGATGCCGCCGCCGATACCGAAGGCCGATCGCATGACCTGAGTGGCTTTTTCCCGGCTTATGTCCGACTGGTTCAGGTTGGCATAGCCCGAAAGTTCCGGCATCAGGTTGAATTCCCAGCGTCGTTGAGCTTGTGTCCGGTCAGCAATAAATAAAGCAAATAGGATGAGTAAAACATTCTTCATGGAGGTCAGGGTTGCAGGATGAAGGCAATAGTGGTATCTCTCAGCACCGCATTTTGTTCGGTGCGCAGTTCGATGGCGAATTGTTGCAGCGATGTAGTCGCGGGGGCACTGGCGGGGCGAAAAGAGAAGCGGCTTACGGGTTCGGCTTCAGATACCTCGTAATTTTTATTGATCCGCTCCAGCATTTTTGCTTTGCCGGTAAGAATACCCCCTTCTTCAAGAAAAGCTGCCGACGCAGAGATGTCGCTGCCGGCCGGGAATTGCGCGTTGTAATCGCGGCAGGTAATGATGCGGATATCTGTTATTTTTTCCAGGTTACGGAAAGTTTGGCCCCGCGCAGCAGCCGTATTGGTAAAGGAGGGGAAATGTGTGCCCAGTAGTTTTGTAGTGCTGAAGTATAGCCATACCGAGCAACGGTCGTAACGGGAGGTAGCGCCGGGCATCACTTCATTGCCCTCTTCATTGTCCCTGCCTTCCCTGACCACGCTGGTCACAGACTGGTAAATCATATTTGTCTGTTGCTGGCGACAGCCCGCCAGGCTTAGCACGAAGAAGAACAGACTTCCCCCGGTGAAGCAGCATATAAATGCGACGATTTTTTTCATGGCGCGCAGATCGTTTATTATAAAGACGGAGTTCCCTTATTTTTGCTTTGGAAAAAAACTTTATTTAACCGCAGCTGCGGCATTTGTACATGATCCGATACGCAATACACTTTGTCCCCCTGGTTTTACTATTCGCTGCCTGTGGCCCGGGCAATAAGCCGGCAGACCATCCGGCTTACCACATGCCTGCTACACAGGCATTGAGCGATTCCATAGCAGCCTATCCCGGCCAATCCATCTATTATTTTCAGCGTGCTGAAGCCTTGTCGAATATGGATAAGGACAGCCTCGCGCTGGAGGATGTGAAAACGGCGCAGCAATTGGATAGCAAAAACCCGAAGTACAATTTTACGATAGGTTACCTGCTGCTTAAAATGAACAAGCCGCAGGAAGCTGCAAAAGCGCTGCTGCGCAACCTGGAAGAGTCGCCGGGAAATGTCAACACCCGTATACTACTGTGCAGGGCTTACCTGGCGGCGCACAATACCGGTGCGGCCCAGGAACAGGTCAACAAAGTGCTGGCCGCAGCGCCCGGCCATACCGGGGCTATGATGATGCAGGCCCGCATCAGGGCCGAGCTTAAGGATACTACGGCAGCTATTGCTACGCTAAAGGAAGTGCTCGTGGCTGAGCCGCGTAACTACGATGCTGCTTACCAGCTGGCCGATTGGTACAAAGCTTCCGGTTTGCCGGAAGCGATTGCCCAATATCAATATACTTATATGCTCGATACCAGTTACGCCGACCCGCTGTTTGAGATCGGCGATCTTTACGAGCAGCGGCACGAGGTACAAAAAGCAAAAGAGGCCTATCGCCTGTGCCTTTCCAAAGACCGCGATTTCAGCGAGGCTTACCTGCGTATCGGGCAGATATTGCTACGGCAGGATTCGGCCGAAAAGGCGCTGCGGCATTTTGACCTTGCTGTAATCACCAGCCCTGGCGATGCTGCTGCATATAGCCAGAAAGGGATTGCCTGGGAAAAACTGCATCAGCCCGATAGCGCACAAGCTGCCTACCGCCAGGCATTGATTTTCGATCCGGGGCAAGAGGCCGCTGTCGAAGGGCTGAAGCGCCTGAAGAAATAACAATATTGTTGAAAAAAAGCGATTCCACGGGGATGTAGCGATTCCGTATAGCTGTAGCATTGTTGTGCTTATGTAATCGTGATGTTGCTCCTTCTTGTAGGTATACAGCAACGCCTTCTGGTAGATACGTAGCATTGATACGTATCTACCAGAAGGCTAGGCAAGGACATTGCTACATACCTGCAAGAAGGCTACAAAAAGACATTGCTGCGTACCTGCAAAAAGACGCGTGGCCTGGGCTGTTTCCCTTTATTGTCGTAGCTTTGCAGCGCATTTTTTTAAAACCTCAAAAAGAAAAGGAAGGTACACCATGCCAGTGTTACACAACCGTATTTCCAACGAGGAGCTGAAAGCGCGTATGCTGGCCGAAACCGAGCCGCGTATTACAGTTTCCTTCTACAAGTATTTCGCTATTGCCGATCCGCAGGCATTTCGCGATGAGCTTTACCGCCGCTTTGAACCATTAAAGGTATTTGGCCGCATTTACATTGCCCATGAGGGCATCAATGCACAGGCCAGCGTGCCCCAAAGCCTGTTTGAAGCTTTCAAAGCAGCTTTGTTCTCCGCCGCTCCCGAGCTGAATAATATTCGCCTCAATATCGCTGTAGACGACGATGGCAAATCCTTCTGGGTGCTGCGTATGAAAGTGCGGAAGCAGATCGTGGCCGACGGTATCGACGATCCTTCTTTTGACCCTGCCAGGGTAGGGCAATACCTGAAAGCAGAGGAGGTAAATCATATGATCGATAAGCCCGGCACGGTATTCGTCGATATGCGCAACCATTACGAGTATGAGGTAGGGCATTTCGAAGGCGCTATAGAAGTGCCGTCCGACACCTTTCGCGACCAGCTGCCGATGGCCCTGGATATGCTGAAGGATCAAAAGGATAAGAACATCGTCATGTATTGTACCGGCGGCATCCGCTGCGAGAAGGCCAGCGCCTATATGCTGCACCACGGGTTTAAGAATGTATTCCATGTCGAAGGCGGTATTATCGAATATGCGCAGAAAGCTAAAGAACAGGGATTACCGCTGAAATTCATCGGTAAGAACTTTGTATTCGATGAGCGGCTTGGCGAACGGATTACCAATGATGTGATCGCACATTGCCACCAATGTGGTAAACCCTGCGATGCGCATACCAATTGCAAGAATGATGGCTGCCACCTGCTGTTTATTCAATGCACAGAATGTGCCGCCCGGTATGAAGGTTGTTGCAGCGAGGACTGCGTAACCGAGTATCGCTTGCCTGAAGAGGAGCAGCGGTCGCTTCGTGCCGGCCGTGAGAATGGCATAAAGATCTTCAATAAATCCAAGGATCATCCCCTGCGCAAGCACCGGCAGGAATGGGCGCAGGAGCGACAAACAAATGATAATGACGGACAAGAATAAGCTGGATAAGCTAAATCTGCTGACGGCCGGCGACTTCCGAGCCTTTTTATACGATTGTGACGGCACCTTGGCCGATAACATGCAGGCCCACAAAGATAGCTATGTGAAGACCGCTGCGGAATACGGCTTCAACCTGGATCCCGCACTTATCGACGAGCTTGCCGGATGGCCTACTGTGGCGGTAGTCAACGAGATTGGCAGGCGCTACGAGGTTGCTCTCGATCCTGAAGCTTTCGGTTCCCGGAAGGGGCGTATCTTCTTTGACGAATATATCACCCATACCCGCCCTATACCTTATGTGGTCGATCATCTGAAACAACATGCCGGACGGGTAAAGATCGGTGTCGTGTCGGGTGGAAGACGCGTAACAGTGGAAAGAACATTAAGCATACTAGGCATTGCCGGGCTGGTCGACACAATTGTATGTGCCGGCGAAACGCCCAGGGGAAAGCCATTTCCCGATCCCTTTCTTAAAGCGGCGGCCGAGCTCCATGTTGCGCCGGAGCACTGTATGGTATTCGAAGACGGCGATCCGGGTATACAGGCCGCTATGGCCGCGGGTATGGCGCATATCCGTATCGATAAGCTGTAACCTGTTGACCTTAGCTATCTCCGGTAGCGGTGTACCTGGTGTATGTTGCTGTTGGCCATTTTCTTTTAAGTGACTATCTGGATATAGGAAATAGGATGCCAATGTTATGTTTATGGTTTGGGCTAACGTAACCGTTAACTCGCTATTGTCATCCTGAATCGCTTGCGCAGCTTGCGAATGAAGGATCTCTTTCTGTTGAAAAGGATATGTGTATAGGTTAAAAAAGGTTATTCCCTTTGCTCAAGAGATTGCATTCACGGGACGAAATTTTAAAATGCTATAGATACCTTGTTTCTTAACTAAATGACATTGTATCCAGATACTCAAATTCTTTTAGTTCTCGCAGCGATGCAAATGGAGATGATTATGTTTTCTCCCGGTGCGGCGGCATCATTCAGTGTCTTTGTGCCGTTGTGGCAAGACAAAATAATTTCAGACGTAATTCCAATGCCGTTATTCAGCGGCAAGCATGTGTTTCCCCTGATGACCTGCTGAAAAATTAAAATGGCATTTTTATTCCTCCTGGGATGAACGAGCTGCAATGATTTGTTTTTCTGAAAAAATATTTAGACATTTGTCTAAATATCTAAATCTATAGGTGAATAGCCTTTTTAAAGCGCTGAACGATCCCATACGCAGGGACATCCTGAAATATCTCCGGGAAAGAGACCTTACAGCAGGGGAGATTGCCGATTTGTTCGACATTTCCAAGCCCAGTATCTCTCATCACCTGGATATATTGCGCCATGCCGGGCTGGTCAGTTCGGAGAAGCAGGGGCAATTCATTACCTATAGTATCAATACCACCGTTCTGGATGAAGTGCTGGAATGGATCATTGCCTTAAAACGATAAAACAATGGCAGCTGCGCCTGTATTCAGGGAACGCCAACGCTTCCGCCAATGGTGGATATGGATGGTGCTTATCATTACCAATGCCGCGATGCTATTGGTATTGTGGCGTCTTTGGGACAGCGATTTGTCGCGCGATTGGCCCTGGCTGCTGCTATTCCTCGTTCCTGTATTGCTCCTCCTTCTCTTTGCCGGTTTACGGCTGGACACCGAGGTGAGATCAGACGGTATCTATGTCCGTTTTTTTCCTGTACAAAGGCAGTACCGGCCCTATCTATGGGAAGAGATCACCCACGTTTTTGTACGCCAATATGAACCTTTGGCCGAGTACGGCGGCTGGGGTATCAGGGGATTGGGCAAGAACAAAGCGCTCAATGTTTCAGGTAACCAGGGATTACAGCTTATCCTGAAGAATGGCAATAAGCTATTGATCGGTACGCGGCGGCCCGCGGAGTTGTCCGCAGTGCTCAATACGATTCCCATCGAAAAGCTTCATCAACCCGATATACCATCAATATGAAAAAGAATACGATCAAAGAACTGCTTTACGTGCTCCTGTCGCTGGTTCCTTACGGATACCTTGCTCTGACCTATAGTACACTTTCTGCTACAGTCCCCACGCATTTCAACATTCACGGGAAGGCAAACGGCTGGAGCAGCCGGGAAAGCCTGTGGCTGATACCTGCTGCTTTGCCCCTGATCTCTTATTTGCTGTTCCTTGTGCTGCCGTTGATCGATCCCAAGCAGAAATTACGCCGCAAGCAAGGGCGTTTTGAACACATTCGCTTTATCCTTGTTTTATTTATGATAGGCCTGGCTTGCTTTATGCTGTATACTGCCCAAAATCAAAGTATGGAACACCTGGATAAAATGTTGTTTGCTTTCCTTGGCCTGTTCTTTGCGGCGCTGGGTAACTTCTTTCCTGCGCTCAAGCCCAATTATTTTATCGGGATACGTTCGCCCTGGGCATTGGAGAACGAGGTGGTATGGAAAAAGACACATCAGTTCGGTGGAAAGCTTTGGGTAGGCGGCGGTTTGTTGATCCTGCTGCTGGCCTTTGTACTGCCACCGTCTGTGCCCTTCGATCTTGTTTTCCTGCCGCTGGTGCTATGCATGGCTTTTATTCCCTTCGTTTATTCTTATTTCCTGTGGCGCAGGATCAAAACTACCGCCACTTCTTAATAAATATGCCTCAAAACCGATACGCTATGAAATCACTTTCCTTTCTGCTGGCTGCGGCGTTGCTGCTTTTTTCCGGCAGCTGCCGGGCACAATCCACCAATGCGGAGATCGCAGGAAAATTCATTACCGCCTTGAGCCAGGAGCACTACGACGAAGCGGTAAAGCTGTTTGATCCTGCTGTTCCTTCGGTTACGCCCGAAGTGCTGGCTGGTGGCTGGAAACAGATCACCGGTATGTTCGGAGTCTATCAATCTTATTATATCCCGGAAGGCGTTGATCAAAATGCTTTCTCTATTCCGGCGGGCGTCCGTTTTGCCAACAGCACACAGGGGTTCTCCTGCAGCTTTAACGACAAGCATCAGCTGACCAGTTTTGTACTGGCGCCTGCGCCGGCTGCCAAACAGGAAAAAAAGGAGACGCCCGCATCCCGCTTCAGAGACGAAGCGCAAAGCATAGCAGTAACCGGGGGGACGCTCAAGGGGAACCTCATGCTGCCGGAGCAAACCGCTACGCAACCGGCCGTAGCCCTCATCCTCGCCGGCAGCGGTGCTACCGACCGCAATGGTAACGACGGCGCGATGCTGCATACCAACGCTTATACGATGATCGCCGAAACCCTTGCCGCAAGCGGTATTGCCAGCCTGCGTTTTGATAAGCGCCTTATTGGGGAAAGCAACGGATTTGATCCCGATGAATCGAAATTGCGCTTCGATGCCTATGTGGACGATGCCGTGCAGCTGATCCGTTACCTGCGTGAAAGAGGCTATAAAAAAGTATTTATCATCGGTCACAGCGAAGGATCGCTTATCGGCATACTGGCCGCCGAGCGGGTCAAGGTGGACGCTTTGGTTTCGCTTTGTGGCGCCGGAGAGAATATTGCTAATGTATTGCGGCGGCAGATCGCCAATCCCGAAGCCAACGCCATATTGGATGAGCTGAAAAGCGGCAATATGACCAATAATGTACCCTCGAGCCTGCAGATCGTTTTTAGGCCTTCGGTACAGCCTTACCTGCTATCCTGGATGAAATATGAGCCTGAAGCCGAAATTGCCAGGCTGAAGATCCCGATGCTGGTTGTTGGCGGCACTACCGACCTGCAGGTACCGGTGGCTGATGCGGAACGCTTAAAAAAAGCCGCACCGCAATCGGAGCTGCTGTTGATAGAAGGAATGAACCATGTACTGAAACAGGCGCCTGCCGACATTACTGCCAATAAGGTAACCTATACGCATGACAACCTGCCGCTGCACCCCGACCTCGCAGCCGCCCTGGTCCGCTTCCTCGCAGCAAAGTAAAAATTAGCATTTACCCTTACGTTTCAATATTTTTGCAGTCATTGTTCCTGAAAAAATGGCTGATACCGTACCGACAGTAAAGAATACCCGTAAACAACCTGCCAGGAGGCTCTTAGTGGTGATCGCAATATTGGTGGCCGCTAACATTGCCGCCTGGTTTTTTCATGCGCAGGCCGACCTTACCCAGGACAAGCGGTATACCATTACTGCTGCTACGCGCCATATGCTGACGCATCTCGATAAAAAGATAGAGGTGCTCGTGTTCCTGGACGGAGATGATATGCCCGCGGCCTTTCAGCAGCTATCCAACAGCACGCGGGAAATGCTGCGGCAATTCCGCGATATCAGCGACAATAAGGTGGCCTATCGCGTGATCGACCCCCTGGGGAACGACAGTACTGCTATCGGGATCCTGAAGGAATACCGGATGCAGGGTATCCCGGTCAATATCAGCGCAGGGAAGAAGGGGATGTCTCAAAAAATGATCTTTCCCTGGGCGTTGGTGACCATGCCCGGTGACAATGGCAAGATTATCGGGTACCCGGTATTCCTGCAGGAGGTCAATTCAATGATCTTTAATAAGAAGATCCTGCTCAAGTCGGAAATGCTGCTGGAATACAACCTGGCCAATGGCGTCCACCAGCTTACCCGGAAGGAACGGCCTGCTATTGCCTATGTTATGGGTAACGGCGAGCAGTTCGACCCGCACATTGGGGCCGCGTTGGTAACCTTGCAACAGTTTTACCAGGTAGATACCATTAACCTCGGCCAACTGGCTGCCATTCCTGCTTCTTTTAAAACGATACTCATCAACAGGCCAATCGTTCCCTTCAGCGAACAGGATAAGTTCAAGATCGACCAGTATGCCATGAACGGGGGCAATGTGTTCTGGAGCATCAATATGGTCTCGGGCACGCTGGACAGCCTGCAGAACGGTCATTTCAATGCTATGCCCCTCGACCTGAACCTCGCCGATCTCTTGTTCCACTATGGTGTACGGGTCAATAGTAATCTGATCGAGGATGCGGTAAGCTATGCTTATATACCGGTACAATCCGGGCCCAATGCCGAAGCCAGCATGTTACCCTGGATATATTTCCCCGTGCTGAATGCTGGGAGCGAGCATCCGGTGGTCAAGCACCTGAACGGTGTTCTGGGGCGCTTTGTGAGCAGCATCGATACCAATACCAACGATCCTGGTATCCGGAAAACCGTGCTGCTGGCTTCGGGTAAATACAGCAAGACTGAAGCGGCGCCTTTGCCCGTTATCCTGCAATCTGCGATAGAACAGCCGAATCCCGCCGGGTTTCCCAAAGCCAACCTGATCGCAGCGGTATTGCTGGAAGGGACCTTCAGCTCGGCATATGCTGCACGCTTACCGGTCCCAGTGGCCAATATGATCGATTCCCTGAAGCTTACGGTGAAAGCGCAGGCCGTTCGCCCTGGTAAGATGATCGTTACAGGAGATGCGGATATCCTGATGAACGAATTTTCGGAGAAGAACGGGCCTTCCGAGATGGGGTTTTACCGGTTTGACGGCTCCATCCGCTACGACAATAAAAGCTTCCTGCTGAACAGCATGGAATACATGAATGACGACGATAACCTGCTGGCGGCAAGAACGAAGAGCTTTGATAACCGTATCCTTGATCCCAAGCTTGTGGAAAAGGAGAAAGGGACCTGGCAGTTCATCAATATTGCTTTGCCAATTGCAGCAATCCTTATTTTCGGCGCTGTGTTTTCCTTTGTACGGAAGAAAAAATATGCTCAGTAAGCCAAGCGTGCCCTAGCACCGCCTACAATGAATTGATATGGAAAAGAAACAAAGACCACCTGTTTATTACAGCGAGTACCTGCAACTCGACACGATATTGAATGCACAGTTGCCGGAAAGCGCCAAAGAGGGCATTCGTGCCGACGACGAGATGCTGTTTGTGATTATTCACCAGACCTATGAGCTTTGGTTCAAACAGGTGCTGCACGAGCTGGATATTGTGCGCAATGTTTTCCGTCAGCCCAATGTGCCGGACAATTCCCCGGATATCTACAATTCGGTGCACCGGTTAAAACGCATCTGCAGCATCCTGCAGGTACTGGTCGATCAGATCAGCGTGATCGAGACCATGACGCCGTTGGATTTTCTTGATTTCAGGGACCTGCTGCGGCCTGCGTCCGGTTTTCAGAGTATTCAGTTCAAAATGATCGAAGCGGCATTGGGCCTTACTTACGAGCAGCGCTTCGGACAGGAATACTACTTGTCGCAGCTTAATGAGACCGATATCAACCGGGTGAAGCAGGCCGAAGCGGAGGAATCGCTGCTGGTACTGCTCAACCGCTGGCTGGAACGGATGCCCTTTAGCAAGGAAGGCGCTTACTGGGGACAACCCGAAGGCGCTCATCCCTTCTGGGATGCTTACCGTAAGGTTTATGCCGGCGGGCTTTCGCCTGTGGAGCAGCAAAACCTGGAGACCTTCGATCGCATCTTTATAAAGGAGGCAGAATACCCGGCCGACAGGCGGCTGAGCAGCCAGGCCAGCCGCAGCGCTTTCTTCATTATGCTGTACCGGGACTATCCTTTGCTGCAGCTGCCTTATGAGCTGTTGAGCACTTTGCTGGAGATAGATGAGCTGCTGTCGCTGTGGCGGCATCGTCATATTCATATGGTGCAGCGGACTATCGGTAAGCGTGTAGGCACGGGAGGCAGCACCGGTGCCGGTTACCTGAAGGCAGCTGCAGACAGCCATGCTATCTTTAAAGAAATTGCCGAACTGACATCTTTCCTGCTGCCGCGGCATGAACTGCCGGAATTACCACAGCAGCTGAAAGCCGAGCTGGGGTATAATCGGTAAGAAAACGATTTAAGATATACAAGGATGGCCGCGACGATTCGCGGCCATCCTTGTATAAAAACAGTTATCCATCGCAGACAGGCTTTGGAAAAAAAAGAACCGCATCGCAGAAGCGATGCGGCATTTCTATAACAAACAAACAAAAACAAATTCATTAAGGCGCAATAACCGTTTGCCGTTGCACGACTTGTGCGCTGAAGTAGCCCAACACACCGCCCGACAGGTTGCTTACGGGGTTGGACGGCGCCGCGGAAGAAGAAGAGCCGCTGGCGCTTTGGTCCAGGCTGAACCAATATTTGTATACGGCGGCATCGATACCCTGCATTTCGATGGTCACCGCATCGCCGGGCTTGATCTTCTTCTTGTCGTCATCGGGAAGGAAGTAGAGTGTGGAATTGAAATCCTTGCCATCGCTCAGGTCATCGTCCATGAGGAAATTAAAGTTGGATTTAACGCCATTGATAAACTGTACTACACGATAGAAGTTCTTAATGCCACCCGGATCGACAAACATAATATTGGCGAAGATCTCATCTTCATCAAAGAATTTCTGCTTTTTGATATAGACGCTATCCAGGTGTACCGGTTGTGGCATAGTAGAGCTGCCCGTGATCGTTTGTCCCTCGACAACTACGGTAAGCTCATAACGTTTGCCCGGCGCCCCTTTAAGGGTGTTGTGCTTGTAGATGCCCGGTTGGGTTTCGGTAAGCTGGCTTACGGCGCCGGTTTCATCTTTGATGCTTACAGAAGCGCCCGCAAGGCCGGCAAAATTGTTGTCTTCTTCAAACTTCTTGGTCTTCGAGAGCTTGACCATACAGCCGCCTTCCTGGTCGGTAAGTACAGCGTCCACTACGATCTTTTTGTCGGCTTCGTTAAGCTTTACATCAATTACTTTTTCGCAGGAGCTTAGCCCGGTCAGCAGGAGCCCGGCTGCAAGAAGGCTTAATGCGCTGTTGTTTTTCTTTTTATAGGAGAACATGATCGGGATCAGAATTTGAAGTTATAGGAAATAGAAGGGATGAATTTGAACAGGGCTACCTTAACGGCTTCGGTCTTGCTGGCGTCGTCTTTGTTGTCACGGAAATAGATCGTGTAAGCATTCTCACGGCCATAGGCATTGTACAGGCTGAAAGCAAGCTCATGACTCCATTTTTTCGTTTCTTTCAGTTTGCAGGTAGCGCCCAGGTCGAGGCGGTGATAATCGGGCATGCGGTAAGCGTTACGCTGGGTGTAGTAGTATACAGTTTGTCCATCTACCTGGTACTTGCCGGCCGGGAAAGTAATGGCGTCGCCGGTGTAGTATACCCAGTTGGCGCTCAGAGTCCATTTCTTATTCAATTGGTAAGTGGCTACGATAGCGATGTCGTGCGTCCTGTCCTGGCGGGCGTTGTACCAATCGCCGTTGTTGATACCGTCGATCTGACGTTCTGTTTTGGACAAGGTATAGCTGACCCAGCCGGAGAGGCGGCCCACTTTCTTCTTCAGCAGGACTTCCAGGCCATACGACCTGCCCTTGCCGAACAACAGTTCCGATTCGATGGCATTGTTGGAGGAGTAAACATTGGCACCGTCGCGGTAATCCACCTGGTTTTGCATGGTCTTGTAATAAGCTTCCACAGTAAGCTCATATTTATTGCCGCTCATGTTGCGGTAATAGCCCAGTGATACCTGATCAGATAATTCGGGCTTGATGATATTGGTGCTGGCCAGCCATTTGTCGGTAGGACTTGCAGATGTGGAATTGGAGATAAGGTGCAGGTTCTGTGCATTCCTTACATAAGAAGCCTTAACAGAGGAGTTCCGGTTAAACTGCCAGCTGGCTGCGACGCGGGGCTCCAGGTTCATATATGTTTTTACCACCTGGCCGCTGTTGTAGTGCGTGGTGTCTGCTACGCTGCCGTCGGGCGCCAAATCGTAGAAGTCGCCCTTGCCCAGTATAGTGAAAGCCGACAGGCGCACACCATAGGTAATGTTCAGGTTGTCGAGCGCTTTCCAGTTATTGGTTATATAAGCAGCATTCTCCCAGGAATAACGCTTCTGGAGCGCTGTTGAGCCAATGGTGCTTTCATCGCCGGAAGTTACTTCTCCAGGACGTATTGTGTGGTAAATGCTGTTGATACCTATGCGCAAGGTGTTGCGGTCGCCGGCATACCATTGCAGCTCTTCCTTGAAGTTGAAATCCTGGATCTGGGAAAATATCCTGAAGTCGTAAGCGCCGGTCTTGATCGATATCTTATAGTTATAGTTGCTGAAGATAAAGGAAGTATTGGAGAACAGCTTATTGTTGAAGATATGGTTCCACCTTAGGGTAGCGGTCGCATTGCCCCAATCCATACCGAAGCCCTGGCCGTCGCCCAGGCTGGCCCCCAGCTTGTCTTTGCCGAAATAGCCCGAAAGGTAGAGCCGGTCTTTATCACCCAATATATAATTTACTTTGGCATTAAGGTCGTAGAAGTAAAGCGAATTGTCCTTATACTTATCGGACGCTTTAAGGAATACATCGGCATAGGTGCGGCGGCCGGTAATGAGAAAAGAGGATTTGTCTTTCTGGATGGGACCTTCCACGTTCAGCTTGG
Source organism: Taibaiella koreensis (assembly GCF_003545715.1). Lineage (GTDB taxonomy): Bacteria > Bacteroidota > Bacteroidia > Chitinophagales > Chitinophagaceae > Taibaiella > Taibaiella koreensis. The sequence continues at coordinate 169,179 of NZ_QVNU01000002.1, read as the reverse complement.
CGGAGATAAGGCCCACGCCGCCGCTTACATTAAAGTCCTGGTTATTGCCGTCATTCATTTTAATGTCGAGCACCGAGGACAAACGGCCTCCGTACTGTGCCGGCATACCACCCTTGTATACCGTAATGTCTTTAACGGCATCGGAATTGAAGGTGGAGAAGAAGCCGAGCAGATGGGAGGCATTGTATACGGGCGCCTCGTCCAACAGGATCAGGTTCTGATCGGCAGCGCCGCCGCGTACAAACATGCCGCTGTTGCCATCGCCGGCCGATTTAATGCCGGGAAGCAGCTGTATGGCTTTCAGCACGTCCCTTTCGCCAAACAGCACCGGGATATTGGAAATCTCTTTCATAGAGAGCTTTTCGACGCTGGTTTGCGCGCTGCTGAGGCTGCGTCCGCCGGTGCTCTCCGTAATGGTCACTTCCTTCAGGTCGTGGCTTTCGTCATCGAGCGTGAGGTTCATTGTCGTGTCCCGGTGAAGGTCGACGTCGAAGTATTGGGGCTGCATACCTACCGATGTGATCTCGATCGTGTGCTCGCCCTCGGGCAGCGTAAGCGAGTAAAATCCATACTCGTTGCTCAGGGTGCCGGCTACGGAATCCACCTTTACGGATGCGCCAATCACGGTCTCGCCGTTGGATTTAGACTTAACCATGCCGCCTACGGTAACTTTCTTTTGTGCCGCTGCGACGAAAGCGCTGCAGGTAAGGAGCAGAATGAAGCAATAGTTTTTCATGAGAAAATTTAAAAATCAGGAATACGATTTGTGTTCTGAATGATAAGACAACGGTAAATAGAGATACCCCTACGGATATTTTTTTGGTTAAACCGGATTACCGGAACACTGTTGGCTGCGCATCATACGGCGGCTCGTTACAATATCCCCTTGATCTCTGATAGCAAGATTATTAAATGCTTGATACGCGCAACGATCGGTCCGGCAGTATTCCGCGGGAATGAACGTTGCGCGGTCATTATTATTATGTGGATCAGATTATTTGTACTTCTCTTTCCAGTTGAATGCCGAAGCGATGTTTTACAGAGTCCATTATTTTCACGGAAAGTGTGGCAATATCGGCGCCTTTGGCGTTGCCGTAATTTACCAGCACGAGCGCCTGGTCTTTATGTACGCCATAATCGTCCTCGCGATAGCCTTTCCAGCCGCATTGCTCGATCATCCAGCCGGCTGGTATCTTGGTATGATCCCCTTCCAGGGGAAAGCCGGGGATGGTAGGATATTGCGCTTTCAGCTGCTCGTACCGGGCATTGGGCACTTCCGGATTCTTAAAGAAGCTGCCGGCGTTGCCGATCTTTTCCGGGTCGGGTAGCTTGGCGGAACGAATCCGGATCACAGCGTCGGATATATGTTTTATCGATAGTTCTGTAACGCCCATAACATCCAGCTCCTGGCGTATGTTGCCATAGCTGGTATGGAACCGGGGTATTTTATTTAGCCTGAATACGACGGAAGTGATCACGGCCCGGCCTTTAAGGGTTCCTTTGAAAATACTGTCCCTGTAGCCGAACCGGCAGTCCGCCTGCGTAAAGTTTCGGAAGGTTTGTTGCTCCAGGTCAAAAAAACGGACTTCTTCTATAACATCCTTTGCTTCCACACCATAAGCGCCGATATTCTGGATAGGCGCCGCACCGACTGTCCCGGGTATCAACGAAAGGTTTTCGACGCCCGCATAACCCCGTTCCACACAATACAACACAAACGAATGCCAGACAGCTCCCGCGCCGGCCCAGAGCCACACATATTCGTCGTCTTCTTGGAGCAGATCGATGCCTCCTATCTTGTTGTGCAGCACCCAGTGCGGCACATCGCCGGTAAGCAGGATATTGCTGCCGCCACCCAGGACGAAAAGGCCGGCGCCATAGGCCGGGTTATCCTTCAGCGAGCGCAATTCTTCTTCCCGGTTCAGTTCGGAATAATATTCTGCGAAAGCCTCCATGCCGAAGGTATTGCGGGGACGCAGGGAAACGTGAGTGAGCGTTTGCAGCATAAGCAATGGAAATGAGCCGGCGCCGAAAGAGATCATTGCCGTAATACCAGGCGCGAACTTAGGAAATAAAATGAAAATGATCGTTAAGCCCGACCTCGCAGGTGGGGGCTCCGGCTTTCAGACAACGAAAAAAGCTGTCCATCTTATGGACAGCTCCGGAAAGAAATGTCTCCCGCGAGGGGCTCAGGCTGCACGGAAAACAAGCTTTTTTCAGGCGGTAAGCGCGATCTGCATCTGCAGGCTGGCGTGGCGTGTGCGCAGGGAGCGCATGTATTCCTTCGCGGCGCCGGCAGTATCGATCGTATAATGCAATTCCATATTATCAACACTCTCTTCCGGTTTGTCGATCGTTTGCAGGATACCGATACCGGCAAATTCCCAGGTAAGCTCCTGTTCAATAGAGGTATTTCGCTTATCCAGCTCGTGTGATGCCATTACCAGGGCAGCCTGGTAAGCCTCACGTGCAGAATCGGCTTTGATCAGCCGCATTTGTTTGTCAAATTGATGTACAGTGGGACAATTTTTATCGTGGATACGATAGATCAATTCAGTAAGGAACCAACATTGTTGCATAAAGAAATAATTAAGGAAAAATATGCCCCGCGCTACCTGTCTGTCGTACCCATTAACGGCCTGTCTGATGAATTATTTTCAGCGCTGGGCATATCCTTCGGTTTTTTTAACATTTAGTCTCAGCTACATCGGCCGGAGTTTTCCCGATCCGGTGATACCGACATCGATCGACGGTTGTCCTCTATAGTATACGTTGCCGCTGCCGGTTATCCGCACTTTCAGCTGGTCCAGGGCGTAAACCCTGGCGTCGCCCGATCCGGATATCTTTACATCGGACCTGTAGGCTGCCAGCCCTGAGCAATCGGCCGAACCGCTGCCCGCAATATCAATATACTCTTCATCTGCGGTGCCGTTGAAAACGTTGATCTCTCCGCTGCCGCTGATATTCGCATCCAGGCTACCTGTCGTCAATTTGGTAATATTGACGTCTCCCGAACCATTTACCCTAACATACAGGTTCGAAGTATTTAATGTCTCCTGTACCATCATGCTGCCCGAACCGCTTACGCGTAAGCCCGTAATATTCGGCGCCGTAACATATACCCTTATCCTGGAATCGGGGCGTACAACTGTGTTGCTTTTCACCCTTATGGTCAGGATTCCGTCATTAAGTACTGTTTCCAGTACGTCAATAATATTTTGTTGTGCCTCGATGCGTATGTTGGATATGCTTCCCTGTGTGACATACACATCGCCCGTAAAATCTGATTTGATCTCGCTGAAGCCGGAAATATTCCGGGTCTCCGAAACCACAGGCCCCCGGCCATCCACCTTGCGGCATGAAGGCATGAGAGCGAGTATTAATAAACTGAAAATGAATAGAATACTTAGCTTTTTCATATGCTGAAATGGTTAAATGACTGTGCTGATGAACCTTATTTTTTCTAGTATTCTGCCACTTCATTGTATATAGACGACGAACGGCAGGGAATCATTAGGTTAATAAATTGATAAGGGAACGCCGGTAATTACAGGTTGATCTGTACACCAACGACACCGCCGAAGTAAAGACCATTGACATGGTTTCTACCCCTATTCTTCCACAAATAATGATCGTCGCGGATATCGGTTTGTCCTCTTTCGTAGCTCAGGTGATTGAAGCTGGGACCGGCGAAGAACTCGAGGCGGTTAGCTATCTTATAGGCAGGCAGCACCCTTATGGCAGATTTCATATAGACGTCGTGCTGCAGGTCGCTCATCGCCATGGTCACCGTCTCTAGGTTGATCCGGAAAGGTTTGCTGATCGCTATATGCGCGCCCAGGCCTACTTCCAGTACATAACGTGCTACGTCGTCTTTGAAGTTGTAGCCGGCGCCTACAATACCATACAGAACCTTACCACCCGAGCGGAAGTTGATCAAGGTGCTGCTGGTCTCGTCGACAGATACACCAATCTGCTTTTCCCCGTTTTTAATAATGTTGATGATCCCTATGGGATAATTGCTTTCCTCGGCAATATTGATGAAGCCGGCGACCTGCACGCCACTTACTTTTTTGGCCACATTAATGAAGCCGGCCACTTGCGTATGCGCGTCTTTGGCTACGTTGATAAAGCCTGCCACCTGAGCGGCATTGCTATTCCTGGCGATGTTGGCGAAGCCGGCCACCTGCGCATCGCTGTTGGCCGCTTTATTGGCAAAGCCCGCCAGTTGCAAGCCATTCGCTTCTTTGGTAATATTGGTGAGACCCGCTATCTGCGCACCGTCGGAGCTGCCGCTTATATTGGCGATACCGGCCAGCTGTGCGCCTTTCGCATCTCCTTTGATCTGGTTAAGCACGCCGGCTATTTGTACGCCGTCGGCTTTGTGCTGTACCCGGTTAAGGATGCCGGAGATCAAAACGCCATGGGCTTCATGCCGCACGATGCTGCTGATCCCTGAGAGGCAAAAAGCGTTTTCCTGCCAGGAAACGCCCGCCAGTACATGCATAGAGAAGTTATTGGTTAGCTGCGGCGCTTCCGAGCCATTGGTGCTTAAGGGATACGTAAAGCCGATGTGGGCAGGACGGGCTTTGGTCCCCTGGGCAGATGCAGCGATGATAAAGCAAAAGAATACCAGGAAACTGCAGAGGATCCATAGAATTAAGCTGCTGAAGAAATTGCGTGTCATATAAGGTGCTTTCGAATAGGACACCGATAGGGAAAAATACCCCTACGGCAATTTTCTAAAAGCCGCTGCCAAAGGTAAGAGGCCGCTATGGACAAGGTAGCCTCCCGTAGTCGTCTGACTTATTGGTTGCGATTGCCCGCGCTTGATAAGCTTTTCTGCTTTAATAAAATTGTGGTCTTTTCATTTGCCCGGTCATTCATGGGAAACCCTGGCCAGGCTTATTTCCAGGGATTTCCCCTGTATTGGCATCATAGCGCTTACCAACCTGGATAATGCGTACTATAACACTCTATATTCACGGCAGGCGTCAAAGCTATGTGCTCAAAATAGCAACTGGTGCTGCAATCATCGTTAATGGATAATGTGCAGCGTCATCCGCAGCTATTGCTTACCAAGAGAGAGTGGGAGGGGCCATCAAGCTGGGGCTGGCGCATACCTGAGCCAGCATGCCGGCCGTGCTAAAAAAGATCCACGCCTATGTTCCAGCCCAGCCATCCTTTCACTTCTTTGCCAAAGGATACAGAGGGGTAGCCATTGATAAAGTCTGACCTGTAACCCTCGGGCACAGTGACTTGCTTGGCATACAATATTGAAAAGGCCGGGCCGGCATAAATGTAGCAAAGCTTACCGATGCGGTATTTAACATTCAGCTGTAGCCTGACCAGCAGGTTTTGCTGCTCTTCGTTGCCGGCGTAAATATATTGATTCGTGAGCTCGGGATTGAAGAAAAATCCTTTTTTACCCAAAGGCATATCGCTGCCCAGGCCATAGCCGAAAGAGTAAGCCTGCTGCTTATCATCCAGCTGGAAGCCGCCGATAAGAATGCTGTATAGCTTCCGGTTGCCCGACTTATAAGCTAGCGTAACATGCTGCAGCTCACTGGTAGAGATCGATAGCTTATGGTAGCCATGGAGAATGAAGTTGAAGAAGCCGATGCTGTAGCCCTCCGAAGTATCGGCAATATTGACAAGGCCGATCTGCGTGCCCTTAAGCCGTTGCGCCAGGTTGACCATAGCCGATATCTGGATGCCCTTCATTTCACGGGCCGTAACATTGGCTATGGGCGCAATTTGCACCCCGGAACTCCGCTTGACATTCACATTGGCAATGCCGGCTATCTGTACGCCATCCATATTCCGTGTGCTATTGAAAATACCGCCCACCATCACACCCTTGGCGTGCTTTACGGTAATGTTGCCGATGCCGGAGATCTGGATACCTTTGGTATTCAGCGCGTGATTATAGATACCGGCCACCTGGATGCCTTTGGCATCATGGGCAACGATATTGGTAAGGCCTGCTACCTGGATGCCGCTAAGGCTGTCCAGCACCGAATTGTAGAGGCCTGCTACCTGGACGCCGGAGGCCCTGCCGCCGACAATATTAAACAGGCCGGCGATCTCGACATATTTCATGTCGTGCTTGACGATATTGAACAAGGTGCCGATCTCGAAACCATTGACGCCGGCGGTATAGCCCCCGAGCACATTGAACGAAAACTTATTGACCATTTGTGCACCCATGCGTCCATGCGAGCCCAGGCCTGGGGTGAGCGAAAACTGGAAAGGTTGCTTGGAAAAAAAATTGTTGAGATTAAGGCTATTCATCGTCTGCTTGGACGAAAGCATCAGTCCGGCCAGCCAGTTCTTTTCCACGCCGGAAATGACAACCGAATCCAGGGTATACTGGATCTGCTGGATCCCGATCTGGATATCCTGTGGCTGATCGCCGGAAAGCAATACCACTGTATCGGCATAAGAAACCTTGCTGACATTGATGCTCGCGACAGGCTTGTGCTCTTTCAGCTGCAGCCGGAAGCGGCCGTGCTCATCTGTCATGGTGGAGATCAGCTGCTGTCTTTCATAGACGGTGGCATAGCTTACGGGCTCACCTGTATTTTTATCTACGACCATGCCGCTCACATACCAGTACTGGTAAGAAAGGGCCGGTTGTATGATCACATGGTCGTTGCTTTCGATGTATTGATACCGGTTGCCGAAAAGGCTCTCAAGCAGGTTTGCTACAGGTCTGTTCTTCATCGATACGCTGACGATACTGTCGCTTTTCACCATATCGTTGCTATAGGAAAAGTAGAAACCTGCTTGCTTCTCAGCCTGCTTCAGCACCTCGGCCACAGGCCTGTCCCGCATCTGCAGGCTGATCCTGCGCTGCAACATATTCTGGCTGTAAGCCGTTGCAGAAAGGACAGTAAGAAACAAAAAGAGTAATAACGCATTGTAGGGTTGGTTCATGGACGCAAAGCTATTATTATTTTCCCGTCGGGCGGGACATCGCTGCAAAGGACCGGTACAATCGCCGTATAACAACAAAAAGACCGGCACAGCTTACGCCGTGCCAATCCTTCTCTCTCGTCACAAAAATCTTGTTCTATTTCAGAATGATCTCACCGTCCTTTTGTTCGATGCTTAGGTTAAACTGTTTAGTCACCAGGTTCAATATACCGTTCAGCGGCATGTTTTTATAAGTAGTGCTCAAGGTAAGGTTGCGCACCCGTTCTTCAGGGATCACGATCTTTACATCATAAGCGATATTGAGCGCTTCGGCAAGCTTATATAAGGGCGTTTTGTAACAAACGAATTCCTTGGTCCGGTAGTAGTTGTACAGGTCGTCCTGGCTCTTTTGCACGTCCAGCGCTTTTTGCTTCTTATGTACGACTACTCTTTGTTGCGGCAGCACTCTTACCGCTTTATCCGAAACACCTACATTGACGATGCCGGTTTCCACGATCACTTCCGTTTGTTCGGCGCCATTTTTCACATTGAACGAGGTGCCTACCACCTGTACTTTCACTTCGTCTACACTGATCTCGAAAGGCTTTTGCTTATTGGGCGCCACATTAAAGAATGCCTCGCCGGTCAGCTTTACAGCCCTTGTGTGCTTGTTGAAATCCTTTGCATAGGCTAATGTCGAGTTTTTATTAAGCGTTACCACCGAGCCATCGGGCAGGGTGTCTGTGAGCACTTCACCGGCCGAGGCCAGCACGATATCCTGCCGGTTGAGCGCCATGAAATAATAGGCGACCAGGCTACCGGTGATCAGCAGGGCTATTGCGGCAGCCATACTGGTCCAGCGGCGTTTCTTAGCTGGTATAAAGACAACGGTATTGTCGTCGCTATTATTGTCGTCGCTATCCACTAAATGATCGTCGCTGTGCTGCAGACCGTCCCTTTTAGCTTTGAAGCGATCCCAGGCCTGTTCCTCGTCGACGGTGCTTGTAGCGGCAAGCGCCCTGCTCTGTTCCCATATCACTTTAAAATGATCGTAGTATCGTCTATGTTCCTCTTTTGCATGAGTCCACTCCAGCACCATCCGCTCTTCATCGGCTGAAGCTTCACCCAAAAGGTATTTTACTAATAGCTCATCCATGTTATTATTGTTATCAGCCTTCACAGTTATTTTTGATCCTTATCACGCTTATAAGGCAATTATATTATGTTTTTGATCATTATCGTAATGCCGGTAATAAGCGGCAGCAGCACCGGCAGGTATTCTACCAGCTGCATGCGCATGATCTTAAGCGCTTTTCCCATCTGGTTTTCCACGGTCTTTACCGAAAGGTTCAGCTTGTCGGCGATCTCCCGGTATTTCAGCTCCTCGAAACGGCTCATCTGGAATATCGTGCGGCATTGTTCGGGCAGTTGGTTCAACGCATCGGCGATCTTTTCTTCCAGCTCGCGGGCGATCACCTTACGCGATACCTGGTCCGAAGCTGTGCCGGCAGTATACAGGGTATGCGATTGATGTGCTTTTCTCACTTTCTTATGTTTCAGGTAATTCAGGCATTCGTTATACACCGAGCGATAGAGGTAGGCATTGAGCGATTGCTGTATATTGACCTGGTCTCTTTTTTCCCATAGCTTAAAAAAGACCTGCTGCACGATCTCCTCTGCCATAGCTTCTTCCTGGAGTATGGTGCAGGCATAGGCATGTAGGGCCTTAAAATGAGATTTAAAAACCTGTTCAAACTCCGTCTCTGAAATTCCGGTACTATTGCTGTCCATGTACATTTGAGCGCTTTGCCCCTCAAAGATAGCCGCTTGCGTTAATGTTTGCATTTATTCTAAGACAACTTTCGATTCTCTTACCCCTATAAACGCTAAAAAAGATATATTTTTTTACCTTTAGGTCCGGGGAAAGGAAAGAGCAGGTCATTTATTTTTTAAGAATAATTTATTCATTGAGAATATATTATCTTCATATTACCTTTTATTTTTGATCTTTAAAAGCAAAAACTATGGGATTCTTCAAAGAGTTTAGAGAATTTGCCGTAAAGGGCAACGTTATGGACCTGGCCGTAGGTGTGATCATCGGCGGCGCCTTCGGAAAGATCATCGACAGCGTGGTCAATGATCTGGTCATGCCGCTGGTCGCGACGGTTATCGGCAAGCCCGATTTCAGCAATATGTATCTCGCCTTTGGTAAAGGTGCTGTCGATGTGAAGCCAGGTATGGCGCTTGCCGACGCCCGCAAGGTTGCCGATGCGTCTATTTTTGCCTATGGCAACTTCATTACCGTAGCGATCAATTTCCTGCTCCTGGCCTTCGTTATCTTTCTTATGGTAAAAGGGATCAATAGCCTTAAGCGCAAAGAAGAAGCCAAGCCTGCCGCGCCCGCTGCGCCATCGCCTACCGATGTGCTGCTGGCAGAAATACGGGATGAGTTGAAAAAGAAAAACTAAGTTTGCAATAAATCTTTACATATGACCCCGAGGATTTATCTTCGGGGTCTGTTCAATATATTATGATCATGCGTCCAGGTACGGTTTACCCCCAACTGAAACAACTAAAAGCCGAAGGCCGTCATGCCTTTGCCGTACTGATCGACCCTGATAGCATTAGCCCTGAAGGCGTTAAACGCCTTGCGGAAAAATGTAATGATGCCGCTGTCGACTTTATTTTTGTAGGCGGCAGCATTATGGTTACGGCGCATGTGGACCAATGCATCAGCCAATTCAAGCAGGAAAGCGACATCCCTGTAGTCCTGTTTCCGGGCAGTCCTTCCCAGGTGTCGCCCTGTGCCGATGCCCTTCTGTACCTCTCCCTTATCTCGGGCCGGAATCCTGATCTTCTGATCGGTCAGCATGTGGTTTCGGCGCCCAGCATTAAGGCCAGCGGCCTTGAGGTGATCTCGACCGGTTATATGGTGATCGATGGCGGCGTACCCACCACCGTTTCCTATATGAGCCATTCGGCGCCCATACCAGCCAATAAGCCCGATGTGGCTTTGTGCACGGCCTGGGCTGGTGAGCTGCAGGGCAAGCATGTGATCTATATGGATGCGGGCAGCGGCGCCCAGTATCCCATCAGCAGTGAGATGATACGTCGCGTGAGCGGCAATATCGATATTCCGCTCATTGTCGGCGGCGGTATCCGCACACCCGAAAAAGTATATGAGAACTGCCAGGCCGGCGCCCAGGTAGTCGTCGTAGGCAACGCTATCGAAAAAGATCTCTCCCTGATAAGAGAAATGAGCCTGGCTGCTAAAGAAGCGCCTATAACTCTATAAGGGCGTCAAACCTTTAGTAGAGTCGGGACGGCTAGCCGTAAATAATTCGCTAAAGCCATTTTGGCCGGAGCGCCTACCGATTTGCTTCCGTAACTTCGCGGCAAATTTCTGCATTTGAAACCTGTACATTATATCGTTATAGCAGTTGCCCTGGCACTTACGGGATTGCTTTACTTCGGAGGTAACACCGTCGCCCCCAAAAAAGAAATGCCGGCAGCACCGATGGCTGGCGGCGGTACGCCTGGTGAGCGTCAGGCGGCAGGGCTGAATATCCCCACCCCAGCGCGCTTTGACAGCTTGCTTACCGTTGCGAAACGTAAGCTCTCGCCGGTAGCACAAGCCGAGATCAGCCGCCAGGAAAATACCATAACCCGGGGCGATGTGAAGGAACAGCAGATACTGGCCTACGAGACCCTGGGCAAGCTCTGGCAGCAATATAAAAACCGCTCGATTGCGGCCTATTACTTCGGAAAATCGGGAAAATTGGAAAATTCGCAGAAAAAGCTGAACTTTGCCGCCCATTTGTTTTCAGAGGAACTGCACGAAGAGCGTGATCCACATGTAAGGCAATGGATGGCCGAGGAAGCAATCGCCTGCTACCAGCAATCGATAACGCTGAATCCCGACAATGATACCACGCGTATTGACCTTGCTGAGATTTACATCGCCGGGACCGGAGAAACGATGAAAGGCATTGAGCAACTGCTGACCGTTGTAAGGAAAGATTCGACCAATATCCAGGTTAACCTGATCCTGGGCCGTATGGCGGTAGAGTCGGGACAGCTGGATAAGGCCATACAAAGAGGCAACACTATTCTTAGTGTAGATAAGGAAAATGTGGAAGCCTACTGGTTCATGGCCGAAGCTTATCGTCGTAAAGGCGATGTAGCCAAAGCGAAAGCACTGTTGAACGAGGCCAAGCGTATTGTCAACAATCCGGCCTTCACGAAGGAAGTGGATGATTATATGAAAACCTTTTAGGCTTGTCCTGAAAGCATGAAAGTGGAAAGACTGTAAAAAGTACTTTGAATAAAATCATTTTTTTTAACAACAAAATTATTTGAACTATGCCAAGTGGTAAAAAGAGGAAACGTCATAAGATTGCAACGCACAAACGTAAGAAGCGCCTGAGAAAAAATCGCCATAAGAGCAAGAAGAAATAAGTACGCTTGATAAGCCATCGTTGGGAATAGAACTTGTTGCCAGCTTTGGTTTTATGCTGAATATAAAAATGCTAACCCGGATTTCCGGCTCTCTTGGGCCTGATGTCGGGTTTACATTTTTTTAGTCATAACCTGCATGTCCCGATACTTCGGATCATGCCTCTTCTGGAGCCGTCTCAGGACCGGCAGTCCGAATGGTTATGCAGTAGCGTACCGATAGGTAAACTGTGCCCCGCCTTTTTCAAAGACCAAGGGCGACAGTATTTTGACAGAACGACAAAAAAGATGTCATGAACAAAGAAATGATAATCAATGCGTCGGCTGATGGTGTGGAAATTGCGCTTCTTGAAGATAAAAAACTCGTAGAGCTTCATTACGAACATAATAATTCGGCATTTGCTGTCGGCGACCTGTACCTGGGCAAGGTGAAAAAACTGATGCCAGGTCTCAACGCTGCTTTCGTAGACGTTGGATACGAAAAAGATGCTTTTCTACATTATACCGACCTGAGTCCCTATATCAAGTCGTTGTTGAAGTTTACCCAAACCGCCATTAAGAACAATAATCCTGATGGCTTTGATTTTGGTAAATTTCAAAACGAGCCTGAGATACTCAAAACAGGAAAGATCACCGATGTGCTGAACCAAAAGCCCGAGATCGTGGTCCAGATCCTGAAAGAGCCCATCTCTTCCAAAGGCCCCCGCCTCAGCTGCGAGCTTTCCTTCCCGGGAAGATTCGTGGTGCTTACCCCCTTTAACAATTTTGTATCGGTGTCGCGTAAAATACATTCCGGTGAGGAACGCAAACGCCTGCAAAAGATCGTGGAAAGCATCAAGCCCAAAAATTTCGGCGTGATCGTAAGGACCGCCGCCGAAGGGAAAAATACAGCCGAGCTGCACGCCGACCTGACCGACCTGGCCAACCAATGGAAATCTATCCAGCACAATCTTAAAGAAGCCAAGCCGCCGAAACGCATCATGAGCGAGCAGGCAAAAACCACCTCCATCCTCCGCGACCTGCTGAACGAAAGTTTTCAGCGTATTGTAGTCAACGAAAAAGGTATCCTGCAGGAAACCAAAGAATATGTTTCCCGCATTGCCCCGGAAAAAGAAGAAATCGTCAATCTTTATCATAACGGTCAACCTATTTTTGACCATTATGGCATTACCCGCCAGGTAAAAGCGGCCTTTGGCAAGACCGTGAACCTGAACAGCGGCGCCTACCTCATTATCGAGCATACCGAAGCCATGCACGTGATCGACGTGAACAGCGGTACCCGTGCTGCTGATGGCAACCAGGAAGAGAGCGCCCTGAAAACCAACCTGGAAGCGGCCGAAGAGATCGCCCGCCAGCTACGGCTGCGCGATATCGGCGGCATCATCATCATCGATTTCATCGATATGAAGCTGCCCGATAACAAACGCAAGTTGTTTGACGCGATGAGCGAGCTTATGGTCAACGACCGGGCCAGGCATACCATACTACCGGTATCGAAATTTGGCCTGATGCAGATCACCCGCCAAAGGCTGCGTCCCGAGATCCACATCAGCACGGCTGAAGTATGCCCCAGCTGTAAAGGCACCGGTAAGATAGGGCCTTCTATCCTCATCACCGATGAGCTGGAAAAAGATTTCCAGTACCTCATTAACCAGGGCCATCGCAAGCTGCGCCTGAGCGCACACCCGATGCTGATCGCCTACCTGAAAGACAAAGGCTTCTGGCGTTCGCTGCAATGGAAATGGTACCGTAAGCACGGCGTATGGCTGGAATTGCATATCGACAACAATTACCAGCTTACCGAATATTACTTCTTTGATAAGAAGACCGATGAGGTGATCAAGCTCTGATCCGCATCTGGAAAGAAATTGGAAATGCCCGGGAAATAGGCCCGGGCATTTTGTTGTAATGTAGTTTGCCTAAGGCTCTATTTCACATAGCCGGCAATACGGTGAATTGGGCCGGAAAGTGGCGCAGGTTTCGCCGTTACGTGTAGCACCGCAAGCCGCGGGGAGCCGTGTGAGCGCTCCGCCGGCGATTTGTCTTTGGCTTTCCAGGACAAGAAGCGTTTCTTTGGTCAGCTGCAGCTTTTTGCCCAGCCGGATCTGTTGCTTTTTCATACAATTTGAGGGGATTAAGAATGAAGAAATTATTGTTTTATCTGTTCTCCTACCGTCAAATGATGTTATATAACCAGGGAGTGTCAGCAGTAGATGCAATATTCCCTGCCTGGTTGGAAGGTATTGCAGCTTTCGCCGCAAGTGGGCGTTTGGGTAAGGCAACGCACACCTTGTGTGACCGCCCCGCCCGAAATGCGCTGAGGGCTTTCCAATATGGTGATTGTTTTCTTTTGCAGCGATAGCTGTTTTACTAACGCGGTTTTTGTCTTTTTCATAAATTCGGTTTTGATATCATCAGAAACGCCGGTTTGTTTATGCTGGCGCGACTGAAGATAAGTGCTTCTGAATGAGGTTAGGTGTTAACAGAAAATATTGCACATATGCCCCTCGTACGGGATCGTAGCGCAAGTGTCGAGGTAGGTCTGGCAACGGGCATCATAAGGGTGGGCAGTAGGAGGGATGCCTCCCGCAACCGCAAATTATTTTCCCTTTTCCAGCGGGCCCAGCTGCTCTTTTCGGATCACAAGCTTCTGCGGCAAGTGGATCTGTTTCTTTTTCATCTTTATTTTGGGTTTGGTTTATCCGGAGCATCTCCGTGTATGACGAAGGTAATTCAGGGGCTGGCTGCAAAACAATACCCGTAACCCGGTATTTAAATCTATAGGAAATGTTGCATCACATTTTATTAGCAAATGCTTTGTCTATCTTTAATCAAACATATGGTCTATGAGGACGCTTTTCTTCCGTCTGCTTGTTCCCCTTTTCCTGGCTGCAACAGTGTTGGCCTGGTTTTATCCTGTTTGGCTGTGGTTGCCGGTGGTACTGGCCATCCTGCTTATCATAGGGCTTGCCAATGCTTCGCAGGGTAGCCACACTATCCTGCGCAACTTCCCGGTGCTGGGTTATTTTCGTTATTTCTTCGAATTCATTTCTCCCGAGCTCCAACAGTACTTTATTGAGCGCAATACCGATGGGCGGCCTTTTTCCCGTCAGCAAAGGGCCCTGGCTTATCAGCGCGCCAAAAATATAGATGCCACCACACCGTTTGGTACCCAGCTGGAGGTAAATGCGGCCGACTATGAAGGCCTGCGTCATTCGATCTATCCCGCACCTGTATTGAAAGAGCTGCCTCGCATCGTTGTGGGCGGTCCGCAGTGTAGCCAGCCCTATTCCGCTTCCCTGTTCAATGTTTCCGCGATGAGCTTTGGCTCCCTGAGCGCTCATGCGGTAATGGCGGTTAATAAAGGTGCGCAGGAAGGCGGCTTTTATCAGAATACCGGCGAAGGAGGGCTTACCGACTATCACCTCGGCGGAGGAGATGTGGTGTGGCAGATCGGTACCGGGTATTTCGGCTGCCGTACACCTGAAGGCAATTTCGACGCCGAAAAATTCCGGCAGAAGGCGGCATTGCCACAGGTAAAAATGATCGAGCTCAAGATCTCGCAAGGCGCCAAACCAGGGCATGGCGGCGTATTGCCCGCTGCCAAAAATACAGAAGCGATCGCGCGCATACGGGGCATCGATCCGCATGTGGACGTATTGTCGCCTCCCGGGCATTCGGCATTCTCCGATGCAGCCGGTTTTATAGCCTTTATCGGTAAGTTGCGCGAACTGAGTGGCGGTAAGCCGGTAGGCTTCAAGCTTTGCATCGGTAAGGCCAGCGAATTTACCGAGCTGTGTGAAGAGATGAACCGTACCGGTATTTATCCCGATTTTATTACTATTGATGGGGCTGAAGGCGGTACCGGTGCAGCGCCGCTTGAGTTTTCGGATGCCGTAGGCATGCCGCTGGAGCCTGCGCTCATTTTTGTGCAGCAAACCCTGGTCCGGCTGGGGATACGGGAAAAGCTGCGGTTGATCTGCAGCGGTAAAATACTCAGTGCCGTTTCTTTGCTCCGGGCGCTGGCCCTGGGCGCCGATATGTGCAATAGCGCACGGGGCTTCATGTTCTCCCTCGGATGTATCCAGGCGCTGCGTTGCAATACCAATGTATGCCCCACCGGTGTGGCTACCCAGGATAAAATGCTGATGAAAGGCCTGGTGGTCGGCGAAAAGAAAGACCGCGTCCGGCATTTTCATCACAATACCCTGCATGCGGCGATGGAACTGCTGGCCGCCTGCGGCAAGAAAAGCTTTGAAGAGGTGGATATGAGCATTTTTATGCGTGGCGACGAGTTCGTCCGGCTCTCCGATCAGTATTTTCCCGACAATCTGCCGGCCCCGTTCAATGCCGCTGGTTGAGCATAAGGCCGGCCGGGGAGATAGCTGGTGGCTAAAGACATTCTTTTGTCACAAAAATGTCTGTAAAAGGCCTTTCGATGCTGCATGAGCGGCTTTTTGATCTCCCGGTGCTTTTAATCCCTACATAGAAACCTTTTATCATTAGTCCTTCGCATTGCGGCTTTTTGATCGTACCTTTGCAGACTAAATCGGGGGACTCCCTGATTCGGGGTTAGTAATTATGGAAAACAGTACTGATTTTTTAGAGGAAATTGCCGGTAAAGAGTATGAGCATGGCTTCGTTACCGACATTGAGATGGATATCCTGCCTCCAGGATTAAACGAAGAAACCATTCATTTTATCTCCAAAAAGAAGAATGAGCCCGAGTGGCTGCTCGAATGGCGTTTGAAAGCTTTCCGTGCATTCCAGAAAATGGAGCTGCCCTCCTGGCAAAACTTTAAAATGCCGGAAATGGATTTTCAAGCCATTTCCTATTATGCTGCGCCCAAACAGAAGGTCAAATACGAAAGCCTGGACCAGGTCGATCCCGAACTGCTGGAAACGTTCAAAAAGCTGGGCATCCCGCTTTCCGAACAAAAAACACTCGCCGGCGTAGCTGTAGATGCGGTTTTTGACAGTGTATCGGTAGCAACCACCTATAAGGAAGAACTGAAAAAGCTGGGGATCATCTTTTGCTCTTTTGGTGAAGCCGTACAGGAACATCCCGAGCTGGTAAAGAAATACCTGGGTACTGTAGTGCCCCATTCCGATAACGTTTTTGCTGCGCTGAATGCCGCGGTATTTTCCGATGGCTCATTTGTTTATATCCCGCCGGGAGTGCGCTCTCCTATGGAGCTGAGCACCTATTTCCGGATCAATGCCGCCAATACCGGACAGTTTGAACGGACGCTGATCATTGCCGACAAGGATGCCTATGTAAGCTACCTGGAAGGTTGTACCGCACCCATGCGGGACGAGCACCAGCTTCATGCCGCAGTGGTGGAGATCGTTGCGCTGGATAATGCCGAAGTAAAATACTCGACCGTTCAGAATTGGTACCCCGGCGATAAGGATGGTAAAGGTGGCGTATACAACTTCGTAACTAAGCGCGGCATATGCAAAGGCGCCAATGCACATATTTCCTGGACACAGGTAGAGACCGGTTCGGCCATTACCTGGAAATATCCCAGCGTGATCCTGCAGGGCGACAACAGCTATGGTGAATTCTATAGTGTGGCTGTAACCAAAGGCAAGCAGATCGCCGATACCGGTACTAAAATGTATCACCTGGGCGCCAATACCCGCAGCCGCATTATATCCAAGGGCATCTCGGCCGGCAATGGCCAGAATAGCTACCGCGGACTGGTGCAGATAGGGGCAAAGGCGGCCAATGCCCGGAACTTTACCCAATGCGATTCCATGCTGATCGGTGATCGTTGCGGTGCGCATACCTTCCCTTATATCGAATCAAAAAACAATACGGCGACCCTGGAGCATGAGGCCACCACCTCCAAGATAGGTGAAGACCAGATATTCTATCTTAATGCCAGGGGCATCGATACTGAAAAAGCAGTAGAGCTGATTGTAAATGGCTTTGCCAAAGAAGTGCTGAACAAGCTGCCCATGGAATTTGCCGTAGAAGCGCAGAAGCTGCTGGCAATATCGCTGGAAGGCAGTGTAGGATAAAGAAAAGTTCAATACCCAGTACCCAATACCCAATACTCAATACCCAGTACTCAATACCTGATACCTTAAAATAAAATTCAGTAGTGCTATCGATTAAAAACCTTCACGCCGGAGTAGAAGAAAAAGAAATCTTAAAAGGTCTGAACCTGGAAGTGAAACCAGGCGAAGTGCATGCGATCATGGGGCCCAACGGCGCAGGCAAAAGCTCGCTGGCATCAGTGCTTTCCGGCCGGCCCAACTACGAGGTGACCCAGGGCAGCGTTACCCTTGATGGGAAAGACCTGCTCGACATGTCGCCCGAAGATCGCGCCCGCGAAGGCGTATTCCTGGCGTTCCAATACCCGATCGAGATACCCGGTGTATCCAATATCAACTTCCTGAAGACAGCAATGAACGAGATCCGCACCTATAAGGGTCTTGAGCCATTGAGCGCCAAAGAGTTTCTGGCCCTGTCCCGGGAAAGGCAGAAGCTGGTGGAGTTTGACGCCAAGCTGGTGAACCGTTCACTGAATGAAGGATTCTCCGGCGGCGAGAAAAAACGCAACGAGATCTTCCAGCTGGCTATGCTGGAACCCAAGCTGGCTATTCTCGACGAAACCGACTCGGGTCTGGACATCGACGCCCTGCGTATTGTATCCCGTGGTGTGAACAAGCTGCGCAGCGATAAGAATGCCTTTATCATCATTACCCACTACCAGCGCCTGCTCGACTACATCGTCCCCGATTTTGTACACGTGCTGAGCGATGGTAAGATCGTCAAGACCGGCGATAAGAACCTGGCCCTGGAGCTGGAAGAAAAAGGATACGACTGGATCCGCGAAGAGGCCATCCACTAAATGCGGCGTTTGCAGAATGTGCCGCTTCCGTGCGGAACATTAGTGTAGCACTGAAAAATTTCAATAATGATAATGATCAATCAATTGGAAACGCCTTTATACGAAAGCATCGCAGCGAAGTTTGAGATCGCTTCGTTGCAGAGCGGGAGCGAAGCTTTACAGGCTTTGCGCCGGGAGGCTTTCGATATATTCAAATCTACAGGCTTCCCTTCTATCCGTGAAGAAGAATGGAAGTATACCAATATATTGCCCTTCCTGAAGGAAGATTATGAGCTGGATGTGATCCTCCAGGAGCTCAGCCCCGAGGAGTTCAGCACAACAGCAGCGCTGGTCGCCCATCATCTGGAGGCATTGCAGCAATCGCTCAAGGGCGAGCAAAAGGGCGCTTATCGCCTGGTTACTGTGAATGGCAAGATTAACGCGGGCCTTTCGGTATTGCCGGCGCAGGAGCAGCTGCAGATACGGTCATTTGCCGGTGCGGAACAAGATCCTTCTTTCCAAAAACATTTCGGTAAGATCGCTACGCTGAAGGATAATGCCTTTGTGGCGCTGAATACAGCCTTGTACAATGAAGGATTATACATCGAAGCGCCGAAAGGCTGTGTACTGGATAAGCCCCTGCATCTGGTAAATGTGTTGCTGGCCGGCGGACCCGCCTTTGTACAGCCCCGTCACCTGATTGTGGTGCATCCCAATGCTTCGCTCGAAGTAATCGAAACGACTATCTCCGACAACGAGGCGCAGCCGCTTTTTGTAAACGGTGTTACGGAGATCGCCGTAGGCGAAAATGCTCATTTCCACCATTACGATATACAGACCGGCCGTAAAGGCATGCGTTTTGTACAGCGCGTAGAGGCTACCCAGGAGAAGCATAGCAATTACAGCAACTATACCTTTACGCTTCCCGGTACCGACCTGGTGCGCAACAACCTGGTCCTGCATCTCAACGCACCGGAGCTGGAGAGCCACCTGTATGGCTTGTATCTTACCGCCGGCCAGCAGCTGGTAGACAATCATACCGAAGTACATCACAAGCAGCCGCATGGCGAAAGCAACCAGCTGTATAAAGGCGTATTGCTCGATAACTCCAAGGCTGTGTTCAACGGTAAGATCTTCGTTTATCAGGACGCCCAAAAGACCAACGCTTTCCAGCAGAGCAACAATATTCTCTTCAGCGAAAAGGCTTCGGTAAATGCCAAGCCGCAGCTGGAGATTTTTGCCGATGATGTAAAATGCAGCCACGGTACCACCATTGGGCAGATCAACAAAGATGCCCTGTTTTACCTGCAAACCCGGGGCATCGGCGAGCAAATGGCAAAAAATATGATGGTCAATGCCTTCGCTTTCGACGTTACCGAAAAAGTAAAGATACCCGCCTTGCGTACCTATCTTGAAAAGCTCATTGCTGCCGAGATGGAAAAAGCATAGTGTGATCATTATAGCATAGCAACAAGCCCGCCCCTTCGAAGGGCGAGCTTGTTGCTATGAAGCCTTCCGGCATATAAATTCCCCCTGATTTTCCCCCTAATGGTACCCGCCTTTCTCATGTTGTTTATCTAATTTTCAGTTTTAACCTCATTGTCTGTATCATCATGCCGTTATCACTTTCAAACCACAACTATGAGAGCTCTAATCCTGGCCGGCGCTGCGGCGTTGTTTTTTTCATCCTGTCAAAATACCACAGCTGTGCATAAAGAACCTTATCAATGGCCTTCGGTCCAGCCACCTGTAGCCGAAAAGAAACCCAAAGACGTTGGTATGTTTGGCGACAAGCGTATCGATGATTATTACTGGATGGGCGACTATTTTTTTAAAGGCCCCGATAGTACCAAAGTCGTAGATTATCTGAAAGGAGAAAATGCCTATACCGATACCATGATGGCCGGTACCAGGGATTTCCAGGAAAAGCTCTTTAATGAAATGAAAGGGCGGATCAAGGAAAAAGACGAGAGCGTTCCTGTATTCAAGAATGGCTACTTCTACTATACCCGCTTTGAAGAAGGCCAGCAGTATTATATCGCCTGCCGGAAAAAAGGCGCCATGGATGCCCCCGAGGAAATATTGCTCAATGTGAACGAGCTGGCCAAAGGCCATGCCTACTACGCGATAGGCGGCACTGCGGTAAGCCCCGATAATAAGCTGCTGCTGTATGGTGTAGATACGGTAAGCCGGCGGCAATATACCTTGCATGTAAAAAACCTTGAGACGGGAGCGCTGTACACCGACGTGATACCCAACACCGAGGGTTACGGGGTATGGGCCAATGACAACCGCACCATTTACTACGTGGCCAAGCACCCGGTAACGCTGCTGTCTGAAAAGATCATGCGGCATACACTGGGCAACACGGCGCCCGACGAGCTGGTATATGAAGAAAAGGACAAGAGCAATTATATCAATGTGGACAAAAGCAAATCGGAGCGGTATATCTTCATTACTTCGGAGGCGACGATCTCGTCTGAAGTACGCTATGCCGAAGCGGATGCACCCCGGCCGGTATTTAAAGTATTTGCACCCAGGATGAAAGATGTATTGTATGATGTGAGCCACCAGGGCGACCGATTCCTGGTAAGGACCAATAAAGACGCGCAGAACTTCAGGTTGATGGAAACTTCTCTCGATCAGACCGATGTAAGTCATTGGAAGGAGCTGATCCCTCACCGGAAAGATGTGTTGCTGGAAGACGTGGAGCCTTTCCGGAATTTCCTGGTCATCAGCGAGCGAAAAGGCGGCCTGGCACAGCTTAATATCCGCAACCTGAAGAACAACG
The DNA here is from genome assembly GCF_003545715.1 of Taibaiella koreensis. GTDB lineage: Bacteria > Bacteroidota > Bacteroidia > Chitinophagales > Chitinophagaceae > Taibaiella > Taibaiella koreensis. The sequence continues at coordinate 148,173 of NZ_QVNU01000002.1, read as the reverse complement.
ACAGCCACTACCTGGATTTTGGCGAGCCTGCCTATACCGCCTATGCCAGCGCAAACCCTGAATACAACAGCGAAGTGTTGCGCTATGGCTATACTTCTTTAACTACGCCCAGCAGCACTTTTGACTATGACATGAATACCCGGCAAAAGAAATTGTTGAAACAACAGGAAGTTGTAGGAGGCTACGATAAAACACAATATGTGACCGAGCGCCTGATGGCTACCGCTAAAGACGGAACCAAAGTCCCTATCTCTATCGTGTATAAAAAAGGATTTAAAAAAGACGGCAGCCAACCTTTGCTCCTGTACGGCTACGGCAGCTATGGCAACAGCGAGGACGCCACCTTCAACAGCGGCCGTCTCAGCCTGCTCGACCGGGGCTTTGCCTATGCTATAGCCCACGTCAGGGGCGGCCAGGAAATGGGACGGCAATGGTACGAAGATGGGAAGTTGATGAAGAAGATAAATACCTTCACCGACTTTATTGATTGCGCCGAATACCTGATCGCGCAAGGCTATACTGCTAAAGAACATTTGTATGCCAATGGTGGCAGTGCCGGCGGCCTGCTGATGGGTTCGGTGGTCAATATGCGCCCCGACCTGTTCAATGGCGTTGTCGCCGATGTGCCCTTTGTCGATGTGGTGACTACCATGCTGGATGAGAGCATTCCCCTGACCACTAATGAATTTGACGAATGGGGCAACCCGAAAGACAAGGCAGCCTACGATTATATGAAAAGCTATTCACCGGTGGATAATGTAACGCGCCGGGATTACCCCAACCTGCTGGTCACTACGGGACTGCACGACAGCCAGGTCCAGTATTTCGAGCCGGCCAAATGGGTAGCCAAGCTCCGCGTCAACAATACCGGTAAGCACGTGATTATGCTCAAGACCAATATGGACTTTGGCCATGGCGGCGCCAGCGGCCGCTTCGATTACCTGAAGGATGTTGCCCTGCGGTATGCTTTTTATTGCGCACTGGAAGGGATTATAGAAAAACAATAAGATGATTTCGCATGACCTGTGTAGGGGTGCGGTGTCATGAGATCGCTGGTAGCACAGTAACAGTAGCCATTCCGAAAGAATGGCTACTGTTGTGTAACCTGGAGTCAACGCGGTTACGCTAACATGTCGCCGATCGTGCCCGCTTAGGACAAGACGCCCAATGCCTGCCATTTTTTTAAAGCGGCAGCAGACATGCCGCAATCCTTCATCAATATAGAGAGTTCTTCATCGTCCGGAGTCATGCTCCAGTCAACAGCATAGGCGATGAAGTCAGGAACAACCGCTACTTTGCCCCATAACTTCTCGGTAGTAAGCCAATGCGCAACTTTGCGGATCATAGCAGTAGCCAGCTCGTAATGCTCCTCTTCTTCTACCTTATTCATAAATGCCGTATACAGCCGTTCATAAGTCTCTTCTGCAACCGGGACATGTACGTTCTCCGGGCTGATGAAGAGATTTATCAACAGATCTTCCTTTGACGAGTTCCTTAGAGTCTCCTCCTGCTCCTCAAGGGTTACAACAGTGACATAAGGACGATAGTCCCCGATCTCCTGGTAACCCAACTGTATGAATGCGAGGGGGGACGCGAAGCAATGGGACTGAAGCGCATCGGCGACAGTGGAAGCGATTTCCGCAGCAAGCCGATCGGCAAGTGATTCCAGGGACAGATGATCGGGCGCTTTAACATAAGCATACCGTTCTGCGGCATCAGGAAAAATTTCCCGGATTTCCTCCAGCACACCGGAATCATCGTAAATATATTTTTTCTTGTAGGTTTGAGGCCCCAGGCCGGGAAAGGAAGACCAGCAGTCTGCTTCGGCAATGCGACCTTCCTCATATCGGTATTGTTCGATACGACAAAGAAATTCATTAGGATTGGCTTGTAACCTATCTGCTGTCTCCTGGTTGCTCAGGCCAGCATAAAACTTACTCAACCCTTTTCCGTTCAAAGCCAGCGACTGGAAACCCGTTTTTTGCCCATTCTTCAGAAACAAACGTTCCAACATTACAGGCTTTCCTGAGGCCAGATCGTATTCCACGTACTCAATCAAGTCATCGGTGAAGTCGTAGTATCCTTCCCAATAACGTTTATTCCAGGAATGTTCCGAATAGCTATAGCAAGGCCTCCCGGAGGTATCCAGGCCATAGATATAGGAATCGCTCACAGGTGGGCTTTCCCAAATGCGCCCTCCCGGTGGGATAAGGCCGGATTCATATTTTTCGACATCATATTTTGCTGTTTCGGCGTATACCTTCCTTACCGCCAGACGATTTTTTTCATTAACGCGGCTTAATTCTTCACAGGCGGAGACATATCTACTGAAGAGATCCGCCTTGAACTGTTCTGAGACCATAATAAATCAGGGTTGACATTGTCCATCTAAATTATTCATTTTGGCACAAATCGTCAAGACTTTAGTCCTTACAAATCGTCAAGACTTTAGTCCTTACAAATCAAAAGCGGCACTGATCTGATCAATGCCGCTTTTAGGTATACATTTAGATACTTTTAGCTGTTATAGGCCCATTTGATATAGGTTGCGCCCCAGGTGAAACCGCCACCAAAGGCCGCCAGAATCAGGTTGTCGCCCTTTTTGAGCTGGCTTTCCCATTCCCACAGGCACAGGGGAATGGTGCCGCTGGTGGTATTGCCGTAGCGCTGTATGTTCAGCATTACCTTTTCCGAAGGCAGGTTCATCCTGTCGGCGGTTGCGCTGATGATACGCAGGTTGGCCTGGTGGGGTACCAGCCAGGCAATGTCGTCGCCGGTAAGGCCGTTGCGTTCCATGATCTGCGCCGATACATCTGCCATGTTTTTTACCGCAAATTTGAATACGGTTTGTCCTTCCTGGTATATGAAATGCTCACGCGCGGTAACGGTCTCAATGCTGGCCGGCTTTGCCGAGCCGCCAGCCTTTTGATGCAGGTGCACCCAGCCGTTACCGTCGCTTTTCAGTATCGCGTCCAGCACACCGTAATCTTCTTCATTGGGTTCCAGCAATATGGCGCCCGCGCCGTCGCCAAAAATGATACAGGTAGAACGGTCCTGGTAATCGACGATAGAGCTCATCTTGTCGGCGCCCACCACAATTACCCTTTTGTGTTTTCCGCTTTCGATAAATTGAGCGCCGGTATTAACGGCATAGAGAAAGCCGCTGCAGGCAGCGCTGATATCGTAGCTGAAAGAATTGGTCAGTCCGCAATTGGCTGCTACGAGGTTGGCCGTAGCCGGAAATTGCATGTCGGGAGTTGTTGTCGCGCAAATCAGCAGGTCGATAGAAGCAGGATCAATATTTTTCTTTTGCAACAGGTCTTTTACGGCTTCGCTGGCCATGTAGGAAGTACCCAGTCCTTCGCCTTTAAGAATACGGCGCTCTTTGATTCCGGTACGGGCGGTGATCCACTCGTCGGAGGTGTCCACAATAGATTCTAATTCCTGGTTGGTTAAAATGTACTCCGGCACATAGCCTCCCACAGCTGTAATGGCTGCATGAATCTTTCCCATTAATTTTATTTTGGTTGCGGCGTCAAAGGTACTACGTCGATTTGATATATGCACGGGGTATTGCCGACACACGCAAAAAATGTAAACCCTTGCAAGCTTCTTTTAGGTTGACAAAACCATGATTGCAAACAATATGGGGTATTTTTTGCCGGGTCATAAGCAGCGTCCGCCTCTATGTGCCTGCCGGTCACCGAAAAATACAATATGCCTGATGAATATTACCTACCTTTGCGCACAAATTTTCAGTAAAATATTTCATGGATCGTAATTCAATTATAGGGTTTGTGTTATTGGTCGTCCTGGGAGCCGGTTACATCTTCTGGAACAACCACGAGCAGAAATTATACCTCGAACAAAAACATGCCGACTCGGTAGCGATGGCGGCCAATCGTAAGCCGGTAACCCCGGTGCCGGCCCAGGCTGCAGTAGCCGACAGTGCATCCCGCATCGGCGACAGCACCCTGCCGGCTGCTTTCAGGGGTAGCGAATCGCTGGTTACTTTGTCCAACGGCGACCTGAGCCTGCAGTTCAGCACTAAGGGCGGTTACCCGGTGGAAGCTAGCCTGGATAGCTTCAAAACATACAACGGCGCCTTGCTGTCCATTTTCAAAGGCAATAAAGGAAATAAGCTCTCCTTCAGTATTCCGGTCAACGGAAAGACCCTCATCTCCGATCAGCTTTATTTTACACCGCAGGTCACTACCTTGCCGGATGGTGGTAAGCAATTGCGGATGACAGCTACCGTAGCTGCTGGTCAAAGCATTGTGCTGGATTATGCGCTGCCCGCCAAAGGTTATATGATGACCGCCAACCTGCGCCTGATCGGGCTGCAGCAAGACCTGGCGGGCATACAGAACATCTCGGTAAGCTGGCATACCGAAATGCTGCATACCGAAAAGGACATGAAGAACGAGCGGCTGAACCTGCAGGTGCATTATCGCATGAAGGACGGTGAGCACGACTATTTCACCGTATCCCGTACTCCCAGCAAGAGCCTCGATCAGCCGGTGCAATGGATGGCGGTACGCAGCCACTTCTTCAGTTCGGTGCTTATCGCCGACGAGGGCTTTAAGACCGGGAGCTTCGACGGCAAGGAGCCGGCCGATTCCAACATCGTAGCCACCAATGCCAGTGCATTTACCATCCCGGTAAAAGCCTCCAACGACTTCTCTTTCGGATTTCGCTGGTATATGGGGCCTAATGATTACAAAGTGCTGAAGTCGTATAAGATCGATATGGAAGAGATGATCCCCCTAGGCTTTGGTATCTTCTTCTTCGTGAAATACATCAGCAAATGGATGATCATTCCCATCTTTGACATTCTGAGCCGCTTTATCAGCAGCTTTGGCCTCATCATTATCTGCCTTACCCTCATCATACGGCTGCTTACTTCTTTCTTTACCTATAAGAGCTACCTGTCGTCGGCCAAGATGCGGGTGCTGAAGCCGGAGCTGGACCAATTGCGGGCCAAGTATGGCGATAACCAGCAGCAAATGGGTATGGAGCAGATGAAGCTTTATCGCACTGCCGGTGTGAACCCGCTGGGCGGCTGTCTGCCCATGGTGCTGCAAATGCCCTTCCTGCTGGCCGTTTACTATTTTATTCCCACGGCGATCCAGCTGCGGCAATCGCATTTCCTGTGGTCCAACGACCTTTCCACCTACGATTCCATCCTGAACCTGGGCTTTAACATTCCCTGGTATGGCGATCACGTGAGCTTGTTTACCCTGCTGATGACAGCCTCCAGCCTGTTCCTGGCCATTTACAATAAGAACATGACGGCCGGTGCGCCAGGTGCCAGCGATGCCAATGCGCAAATGCTGAAGTATATGCCCTATATCATGCCCATCCTGTTCCTGGGCTGGTTCAACAGCATGGCATCGGGACTTACATTCTACTATACTTTCTCCAACCTGGTCAGCATCCTGCAGCAGTTCATCATCCAGAAGTTTGTGATCAACGAGGAGAAGATCCATAAGAAAATACAGGAAAACCGTAATAAGCCTGCCGGTACTTCGAAATGGCAGCAGCGCCTGGAAGAAATGCAGAAGGCACAGACCCAGCGGCTGAAGCAAAAGAAATAAGAATCTATTCCTAACGAAAGGCCGGCCCGCTGCCGGCCTTTCTTTTTCCGGAAGCAACGATGACCGACGAACACTATATGAAGCTGGCGCTGCGGGAAGCGCAAAAGGCCTATGATATAGGCGAAGTGCCAGTAGGCGCCGTAGTGGTATGGAACGACCGGGTGATCGCCCGGGGACATAACCAGGTCGAGCTGTTGAACGACTGTACGGCCCATGCCGAGATGATCGCGCTTACTGCCGCCTTCAGTGAGCTGGGTAGCAAGTACCTGCCCGATGGCACGCTCTATGTTACGGTAGAGCCCTGCCTCATGTGCTGTGGTGCGCTCCACTGGAGCAAAATAGGGCGCATTGTCTACGGTGCGCGCGACGATAAGAACGGCTATCGCCGCTATGTAAAGGAAAATGCGGAACAGGAGCCGCAGCATGTCTTTCATCCCAAAACACAGTTGAGCTGGGGCGTGCTGGCCGATGAATGCGCGCAATTGATGAAAGATTTTTTCAGGGAAAGACGGTAGTAATAATTACCGTTAAGGTGGGATTGGTATGAACAGATAGCACAGTTACTTTTGAAGAGATAATTTATCTCTTTACGCATGTAACAATCAAACACTGATGAAAAAGAAGATCTCGCTCGGAAAAAAACTCCTTTTGAACAAGGACATGATCGCTACACTGGATCAAAACCGCCAACAAGCCATACAGGGTGGCGCTACTGCCGATCCCGGTTGTGTCGGCAGCAGCCATTGCACCATTATACCCTGTGGTCCGCAAACGAAGGACTGCGTTTCCGAAAAATGTTAACGGACTATCCCCATATAGGAAACAAAATAATCTCCGGTCCTTGAGCACGTCGAAAGGACAGCTATAGATGGTGCTTCGACGGGCTCAGCCACCGTTATCAAGACGAATTTGACTCATGTTTCCTATATCGGGATAGCCAGCAAATGTTAATCAGGACCATCACAGCACCGCAGCAAACCTGCGGCGCTTTTTTTTCGTATCTTCAGGGTAGGAAAAACAGCTATGATGCCGCGCCGGTCCATTCTTGCCCTTATTTTATTCTTTCTCCTGTGCACGGGCTCTTCCCATAAAGGGAACGCGCAATTTGTTCCGCCGGTGAAGCCTGCCGATTCGTCTGCTGTAAAGCCTGTTCTTCCGCCACGACCTTCCGCTTTAAAATATAGCTATTACCAGGAACTGGGAGCCGCCTGCAAGGTAGAATGGAAGCTGGAACGAGCCACTAAGCTGCCTTTGCGCCTGCGTCTGGGCTCCCTGCAGCAAACCGACTACCTGGAACAAAAGCCCAATGCGCAAAAGCCTTGAGTGGCCTATTTGGCCAAAACCTTCCGTGGGCGGTACCGCCGGTACAGCACATAACCCAGTATAGCCAATAACAAAACAAGCCATAACCGGGTAAGCAGGACAATGACGTCCTGCACCAGGCGCCAGCCCGATTGCAGCGATTCTGCGATCCGGAGACCAAAGCCCGGACGGTAATCGTCGGCATTGTCATTGTTGGGGATGATCCAGCGCTTTGTCTGGCTGCGTTGGTAAAGCGAAAGGCTTACCGTGCTGAAGCTGACCTGGTCATGGAGCGAAAGATTGGCCAGCGCCGCTTCGTCTGCTTCCTTACGCCGGTCGGTCGCGGCTTCCTCTGCGGCAACGGTCTCCTGCAGCTTGTGTCCCCGGTTGTCGATGGCACGCCTGGTCCTGCTGCCATAATCGGCAGTCCTGGCCTGTGTCAGCTGATTGGCTTTGAACTGCAGTGCTACGTCATCGGCCTTAATGGTGCGGTAATCGAGATAGTCGACCAATGCTGCGATGGCGTTGAGTGTGCTGTCGAGCCGGTTGTTGGGTACCCGCAGCGTCATCGTGTTGATCACGGTATAATGGAGGGTCTCGAGAGCGGAATCGCTACTCAGAGCCTTTACATTCCGCTCGTCCGTGGTGCTCTCCAGGTGGGTATAGGTAACGAAGCCGCCGGCATTGCGTGTCAGCGCTTCGATCTGGTAAGTGGTTGTGGCCACATCCTTTACCCGGAATTTCATGTCGGAGGTGCGGATGAACTGCCGCCCCGGAATTGCCATGGCGCTGTCTGTGGTTTGAGTGGCTTGGGGATCGGCGCTGCCGGTTGCAGGAACCGATTCGCTATTGGATTCGTACCGGGCACAGCCGGACATAAGAAGGGTGATGGCTACTGCAGCCATGATGGGAAGGGTCTTCATGTTTATTAATTTTAGATATTTTCTAATGGATCAATAGACGCACAAAGCAACGGCCGGGTGAATAGCCGGAATAGGAAAAGAGACCTTGAAATAGAAGAAAAATGGTTTCCTGTAGACGAAAGGCGGAAACGGAAAAGGGGGGAAGTAACAAGCCGCTTATAAAAAGCGGCTTGTAGTAAAATTAAAACAATTGGCCGTTTTAATTATTTTTTTACTGTAGTATCAGTAGTAGTTGTTGTTGTGGTGGTAGTCTTAGCAGAAGTATCTGTAGTAGGAGCAGTTGTTTCAGGCTGAGGAGTAGTAGTTTCAGGCTGAGTAGCTTCTGTAGCAGTAGAATCAGTAGCGTTAGCGTTATTTTCAGTAGAATTACCGCAAGAAGCAGCGAAGAAACCCAGAGCCAGAGCAAAAACGCCCAATTTAATAGCTTTCATTTGTTGAATTTTTAGTTTTTTGAAAAGTTATTTGCCCATTTATACCTGTTTTGAAAAAAGGTAACCCGATTTTTTAAAAAAATATTTTTATCGCAATTTTGGGTTACTTTTCCATATTAACCGGATTAATAAGTGACGAAGGTGTTTTATACGGATACGGAATTATTGACGGGCCTGGCGGCAGGTAACCGGGAGTCGGTAGCGGCGATATATAAGCTATATCATTCCGTGCTGACCAAGTGGATACTGAGCCGTGGCGGCCTGGAAGCCGACGCGGAAGACGTATTCCAGGAGGCACTGGTTGTACTATATGAAAAGGCCCGCTCACCCGAATTCTGCCTCACCTGCAAATTGAGCACCTACCTTTTTGCTATATGCAAACGATTGTGGTTCAAAAAGATGGAACGCTCCGCTAATTATTATCAATTGGTGGAGGATGATGAGAGCCAGGAACCAGGTACTTATGATGAGGACCTGCAATTGTTCCTGGAAAAGGAAGAGCAGTACGAGCAGCTGGCTCAGGCCATGACCCAATTGGGCGAACCCTGCGCCGCCCTGCTGAAAGCCTTCTACGAAGAAAAAAAGAATATGCAGGAAATCGCGACGGCATTCCACTATACGAATGCTGAAAATGCGAAGACCCAGAAGTACAAATGCCTTACCCGCCTGCGAAAGATCTTTTTCGCTGCCGGTGTAAAGGTGAAAAATTAACCTGAACCTACCGCCGTTATTTTTATTACTGCGGGATACAAGGAAGATAAGAACATGATCACCGAGCATAACATAAGCGAGTGGGCCGAACGCTACCTGAAGCAGGAGCTGAGTGAGGCCGAACTGGCGCAAATGAACCGGGCGCTGGACGCCGATCCATTGCTGTACCGGCACTGGGCCCAGACCCTTGATATTTTAAGGACCTTTGAAACGCATACCCAACGGCAGGAGATCCGTAACCTCATTGGCTCCGTGGCCGCGCATCCTGCAGAATGGCAGAATATTGTTCCCGAAGCCAGACCTGGTCGTGTGATCCCCTTTGGCAAATATCTGCGTACGGTATCGGCAGCGGCGGCGCTGGTGCTTTTCTCCTCCCTGGGTACCATGTTCTTCCTGAACAAGAAGGATAATAAGACGGAACAGAATACCTACCGCGAGCTGCGCCGCGAGATCAATAACATCAAGCATTCTCAATCCAAGATCATCGACAGCCTCAACAAGAACAAACCTGCTGAAGCTACCGAAGAGGACGTGGCCATTTATGGTGGTACCGGATTTGCGCTCTCCAACGATGGCTATATCGCTACCAACTATCATGTAGTGAAGGATGCCAACGCCATCTATGTGCAAACGAGAAAGGGCGACATGAAGGCGTATAAAGTGGCCTGGGAGCCCAATGCCGATATCGCCATCCTGAAGCTGGAAGATAAAAATTATCGTTTTGGCAAAACGCCGTTGCCTTACAATATCGTTAAGCCAGTCGCCGGCCTGGGACAGCGGGTATTTACCATAGGATATCCCAAAGACGAGGTGGTGTACAATGAAGGCTACGTGAGCTGTGAGAATGGCTACGACGGCGATATGCAGTCTTATCAACTGGAAATGACAGCCAACCCGGGCCAAAGCGGCTCTCCGGTATTGGATAAATACGGATCGGTGATTGGTCTTGTTACCGGCAAGCAGAGTAATACCACCGGAACAACATTTGCCGTACATGCCGAAGCCCTGATCGAAATGATACAGTCTTTGCCCAAATCGGCGGGCCTGCATCTTCCCGAGCATAGCCGGATGAACAAGATGGAGCGCACCGAGCAGGTAAAGAAAATGAGAGATTACGTATTTTCGATCAAAGTCAACTAACCCAACAATACAATATTGTGATCCAGGGCCGGCCGTAAGGTTGGCCCTTTTTGCTGCGCCGGGTTTCCTGAGGGTGCCATCTTTTTCAAAATAACGGCGTGCTACCCCGGATATCAAAATTATCCCGGCGGTTATTTATCCCTCCATGTGCCGCGCGGGTAGCTGGCCTACTTTTAAGGAAATTAACCCGGAATTGGGCAATATCATTTTCAAAGCAAAGAGAATAACGGAGCAGGCGCCGGCAGTTACCTGGATCGCCGAAGAAGGCGATGCTCAGCTGCAGGCGGCCGGCAAGGTCAATAGTAAAGGCGAGAATGGTGTGGATCTGCTGATCGGGGATACGCCGCTGCGGCCGCCGGAAGAGCTGGCGGCCCGTTGCCTGATCTCCTTCAGGCCCCATAGCCGCTGGAACGGAGCATTCGGCTTTGACTGGCTGAGGACGGGCGATACCGGGATGAAGGGCGATACCTGGTATCACGATATCATTGGCTATTATACCTATCCGGAAAAGAATGGCATGCCTGATTTCTGCAATGAGCAGTTTCATCAGTCGACAAAGGAATATGATGCATTGGTGCAACGGGAATTCAAGACCTTCAATGTCCCCTGGAAGCAGTATGGCGGCGGGAAGCCTTATCTTTACTGTGTGCCTTATCTTTCGTTGCTCCCCGAAAACGATGCATTACTCACACTGAAGCTCGAGATCGAGGAAGCGCCCGATCGTTTTGAATGGGTGTATAGCGAAGATAAATTTACGTTGTCGGGATATGAGGGGCTACCGCTCACTCCGGGGAAAACGGAACTGGCTAATACGCTTTCTATCCGCTGCCTGGATTATTTCGATACCGATGAGTTTATAGAAGTATATGCTGTTAAAGGAGAAGAACGAAGCCTGGCGGGCAGGTTGACCGTAGTAAGGAATGCGCCTAAGTATCATCGTAAAATGAAAGTGCTTTTTGTACGGGTGAGCTCAGATGGACGCCAGGGCCGTTCGACTGGTGAAGAGCAACGGTTGAAAAAATACCTTAGCCAGGCTTATGTGACCGTCGAAGTGCAATATGCGAATATGGTATTTGAGAACCATGCCAGGCTACGGCAGTTGCTGGAAAAGGAAACCTGGAACTTATTCCGCGAGCTGGATCAGACCTTAGCCGGTAAGAAAACGGCAGGAGGAAAGGCGGTGGGCAGTACTTTCGACGGCTATCTAAGGGTCTATTTTCTGCCGGAAACGCTGACACTGCATCAATGTGGCAGCGAAGGCTACCTGCTGGGGCAAGCAGCGGATATTCCGCAACGGAAAAGCGCTAAGAAGCCTGCTGTCATCATACTGGATATACAGGCTACCTGCAAGGCAACAGGTACCAGCGCCGATTCGGGGGGGAATACTGTGACGCATGAATTGCTGCATGCATCAGGGTTTCAGCATTCCTTTGTCAATGGCAGCAAATATGTATTCAAACAATACAGCACCGATAATATCATGGATTATTATAACCGGCATACGACAAGAATAAAGGGTATACAACTTTTCAAATGGCAATGGGACCAGCTCAAAAAAATGCTTTGAACGCTATCGCTGCGATCGGGCTATGCTGTTGGCTGCTGGCCTGCAGCGGTAACCCGGCAGGCGTGCCTGCTTCTGATGCAAACAGGCCGGGAAAGCCACAGGATACCGTTCCTATACAACCAATATCTATGAAACATTTTGATATTGCCCGGTATGAGCAACAGATCAAGGCAGATCCTCATTACGAGGGTTTTGCGCCGGATAAGGACCATTATGTATGGGAGCACTACCGCCTCGATCCCGATTACCTGGATGAAGGCTATGACAAAGCGCTGGTGGCAGGCTATGTACAAGCAAACGAAGATCGGAAAGAGGCTATAAAGGAGGTTTTTCAATTTGACCGGGAAGGACGCTTACAGAGTACCGCCACATACTTTTCTACCAGCCTGGAAATCGGTATATGGCGCCGATGGAATGAGCGGGGACAACTGGTAACGGAGACAGATAAGGATAAGTCCTATCCTTTTGCATTGCCGCAGGTATTGGATTTTGCCCGGCAAAAGGGCGCCGATCTCAGGACAACCGGGACGGTGAAACGCCGTTACGATTCGGCGTTGAAACAATATGTATGGCTGCTAAGCTGGGTGGTAGATTATAAGAAAGAAACTTACCAGCAATCCTACCTGCTCGATGGTATATCAGGAAAAGTGCTACAGCAGGAGCGGGGGCCGGCGCCTGTGTTGTATCAATAATGGGCATTGCCTGGCTGCTGTTTCCATTTATAGCTCAGATATAGGGAAATAATGCATTTTTGATAATAGGAAACCCTGATTATATTTGCTTTCTCGCATTAAAGAGATATCAAGAATTCATGTCACTGGAGCAGCATGTCAATCCAAAGGTACGTTATCAGCAGCAGGTCGATAATTCGAAAGCGTATGTGCTTCCGTTTATAGCAGTTCATACAGAAATAGGCAAGCAGACAAACGTGCTCGAGGTGGGAACCGGCGAGGGCGGCGTGTTAAAGCCTTTCCTGGATAAGGGGGCCTTTTGTGTAGGCGTGGACCTCAACGATATACGTATTGTGCTGGCAAGGGAATACCTGGCTGACGAGCTGGAACAGGGACAGGTGGTGCTGCAGACCAAAAATATCTACGACGATGATTTTAAGGCGCAATACCTTGGCTTCTTTGATGTAATCATCCTGAAAGATGTGATCGAGCATGTGCCTGAACAGGAATCCTTTATCCCTTACCTGGCCACTTTGCTGGCCCCCGGTGGGCAGATATTCTTCGGCTTCCCACCCTGGTATATGCCATTTGGCGGTCACCAGCAGCTGTGCCACAACAAATGGGCCAGCAAGCTGCCCTGGTATCATATCTTACCCAGACCTATGTATCACAGCATCCTGAAATGGGCGGGAGAGTCTGAAGGCACTATCCAGGAGCTGTTGGAGATCTATGATACACGCATCAGCATCGAGCGCTTTGAGCGCATTATCAGGCGCAGCGGGTTGCAAATATTGAAACGGCAGGCCTATCTTATTAATCCTATATACCGGTACAAATTCGGCCTGAAACCGCGCAAGCAATGGAAACCTCTTACCTGGTTACCTTTTTTTCGCAATTTCGTGACTACTTGTATGTATTATTCCGTTGGCGCAAAGTAACCGGTGCCGGTCACAGGTATAAGAAAAGCGCTGCCCTTTTGTAGAGAGGCAGCGCTTTTTACGTGTTCGCATGTCTTATTTCTTGCGTTTGCTACGGGCCAGCAGGTCGGCCACGGCCTTGCGCTGCAGTATCTCGGGATTAATCTCGGTAAGCAGCTTGAGGCGGGACGGCGCTTCGTCAAGGGCCTGCTCAAGGTAAAGCAGCGCTTCTTTGGATTTTCCAAGTGCAAATAAAATGCCGGCATGATAATAATTCAGGTCGGGTTTATTGCCCAGCGTCTCCTTGGCCAACTGTACCTGTATTTGCGCTTCTTTGAAATCGCCACTCCTGTACAGACCTTTTACCAGGGCGATCCAGTACGATTTATTGTTGGGTTTAAGCCGGACCGCGTTAATAAAGCATACCAGCGCTTCGTTATAAGCTTCCAGTTCCATAAGGCAATTGCCGATGGCCAGCGAATATGCAGCGTTGTCCTTGTTGAGATTGAGTGCAACGGAGTAGGCTTTCATAGCCTTCTCCCATTGCTTTTCACGGGAGTAGGTTTCGCCTATCCGGTAAAAGATGCCATCGTCGGCAGGATTCAGTTGCACGGCCTGGCGATAGTAATACCGCGCACGGTCAAAATTCTTCTGTTTTTCGAAGCAATGGCCCATGGCCTCGAAGATCACATCTTCGGGCTTGCCCAGCTCAAGGTTCTTTTCCAGCGATTCTATAGCCTTGTCGTACCAGTGCAGGCGCATATAGGCATCTGCCATATTACGGTAGGCAAACTCAAACTTCTCGTCGATAGCGACGCAGTATTCGTAAGCATCGATGGCCTCCTCGTGCTTTTTCAAGCCCTGCAACGCCGCACCCAGGTTGAACCAGGCCAGTGCATTGTAAGGGTCTTCGTCGATAATACGGGTATGCAACGCCACGCTTTGTTCCTGCATGTCCGCAAAATCGGCCCAGAAGCTGATCTTGTGCAGGGCTTCCTCATTACGGTAATCGAGCTCCAGTATTTTTTTCAGGATATTGAATACCGCTTCGAAATCTTCGCATTCATCATAGACATCCGACAGCTCCAGCATCAGCTCTATCTTATCCCGGCCTTCGAAATGCGTACATTTTGCTTCGAGCAGGAGTGCCGCCTGGTCATATTTATATTGTGCCAGGTATATATCGGAGCGCAACAACACTGCTTCCACATTCTCCTGGTCCAGGCCATCCAATATATCCAACGCATGCAGGGCCTGCCCATACTTTTGCGCCTGGAAAAGGATCTCGGCTTTGGACAGCAGTATGGAAGTGGAGTAGGGATAGTAAGACTGGGCCAGTTCACAGGCGGCTACCGCCTCGGCCTCATTATTGTTCTGAAAGAAATACTCAATAATATATTCGTAATCTTCTTCGTCTAAAAAGCGGCTTTTGTTCCCATTCTTTATCAGCTCATAATCCCGAAGCAGATCTTCAATTGAGCCGTTTTCCTCTTCGTCGTCCCAGGAATCATCGTTAAACATAAGCGTACGGTTTATACAAATATAAGGGAATAAACCTATTCCTGATCCGGCAAGTTATCAACATCTGTCTATAGGTAACAAAGAAATAATTATAAGGTAAACAGGTGGTTAAGCATGGTGGCTTCAACCTTTATCTACAAGGGTTTCGCGGGAGAAGGGTGGTGCTAAAAAGATTCCCCGGAATGCAATACATCCCGGGGAACCAATGAAAATGTGTATAACAGGATCAGGCTTTATTGCCCGGGGCCGCTGCCGGCTGTGCTGTTTTTCGCACGAGGCCAAAATAGATGCCGGCGCCGAACAGCAGGGTTAATAGTATGGTGCCGGCAAGCGCAAGACGGTTGCCGGATTTTGTTGCCGGAGTAGCTTCAAGGCTAAACTCGATCGCATGTTTACCCGCGGGCACTTTAATGGCTCTAAGCACATAGTCGGCCTGTACGATCGGTGTTTCTTTACCATCGACCGTTGCTTTCCAGCCCAGGGGATAATAAATATCTGAGAAGATGGCCAGGCCGTCTTTGTTGTTGTTCGATTCAAATTTCAGATGATCGGGAGCATAACCATCGGGCTGGAGCCTGATATAGGCTGCCGAATCCCTGCCGAAGGCGTAGCTGCCCAGCACATCCTTGTGCGTTTCCCGCAGCACGGCGGTTTGACCGGGGTTAAATGATCCGGCTGCTGTATCGCCGGGATTATTGATTGGCGGCGCATCGAGCGCATTCATCTCCTCATCTGCCGTTTTTACCCACTGTACGTCGGATACAAACCAGGCATTGCCCAGGGCGCCGGGATTGGGAATAACACCCGGAGGCTGGTTTTGGGCCTGTGCCGGTACGATCAGGTATTTGGTATTGAGCATATTGAGTACCGCATGGTTCAGTTTGCCGAGTTGGTGCTCGATCAGGTCCTGATAGATACGCATCTTCAAAGCGGAGTAACCGCCTACGGATTTGTGAAAGTAAGAAGGTTTGGCATCCGAGAAAGGGTCGCCACCGGAGATGTCGAATACGCGGTAGTAGGGATCTTTGTCTTGCAGTATCTGTGCGTCTGCCGGGCTTGGGGCAAAATTCTGAGCCTGGTATTCCTCGGGGTCGGTGTAGTTGTCGGTGTCCATCCAGCGGTAGCCCACGGGCAGCAGATCAATAACAATAAGCACACCCAGAATGGCGATAGTGGTATTGCGCCCGGCTTTGTCTTTGCTATAGGCCCAAAGCACGCCGCCTGCCAGCAATACGAAGATAAGGCTACGGAAGGCATCGCCGGTAGTCTCAGCCGAACGGTCTTCCCGCAATGCTTTAACCAGCTCTTTGCCGGCTTCTCCACCATATTGTTGCGCCATCTGGTCGTCGCGCTCTCCCTTGTAATCCATCATGGTTTGCGAGGCGATCAGTATCACAAGACACAATCCCCCTGTTATCAGCAGGGATAGCTTCAGCTTTTTTAATACCTCTTCTTTACTGATCTGGCCTGCAAAAATGTCGCGGAGCGCCCACACAGCCATCAACGGAAAGATCAGCGAGCTGAGGCTGATGGCCATATTAGGCGAACGGAATTTATTGAACAACGGGAAATGATCAAAAAGGAAATAATTCAGCGTTGCGAAGTTTTTTCCCATGGAAAGCAGCATGAAGAAGAGGGCTGCACCTACCAGCCACCATTTGTACTGGCTGCGGATGACAAACAGTGACAGTACAAACAGGAAGCAAACAACAGCACCAAAGTAGGCAGAGCCGGCAAGCATCGGCTGTGGCCCCCAATAAAGATTGGCATGCCGGGTCATCGTCTCGATAGCGTCGGGGGCTGCACCCAGGTCGGATAGTTTTTTGCCGAAGTGAGAATCTTCGCCGATATTTTCATTGCTGGAGCCACCGTAAATGCCGGGAACCAATATACTCAATACCTCTGCGCGTCCGTTGCTCCAGGAAAAAGCATAATCTTTGTCCAGGCCGGTGGATTTCTGCTGGCCAGCTGCGTCTTTTCCGCCGCTCAGCTCACTTGTGCCGCCACGAATGGAATAATGACTGTATTCTTCCGTTTGCAGCAAGGTTGAGGCGTTGGCCAGGCAGGCTGCTCCCGCAGCCAGCGCCAACACCAGGGATGCTTTGATCCAGCTGCCGGTTTCTTTTCTGCGCAAAGCACCGGCGAGCGCTGCGGCCGATAGCGCCAATACGAGAAAAATAGAATAATAAATGATCTGCAAGTGATTGGCCATGATGTACAGGAAGAGGAAGATGCCGGTAATAGCCGCACCCTGCCAGTATTTTCCCCTGTAAGCCAGGATCACACCTGCTACGATGCCTGGCAAAAGAGCCAGGTCGATTATTTTGGTATTATGTCCTGCGGCGATGGCGGTGGGATTGTAGCTGCTGAACGCAAAGGCGACTGCACCTATAATGGCAAGCCATCGGTTGATGCCCAAGACACTTGCCAGCAGGTAGAAGCAGAGCATTGCCAGCATAAAGAAGGAAACCGGGGTTTTTTCCACGCAGGCAAAAATAACTTCAAGCACTTTACCATACAGGTTTAACGGCGAATGGCCCGCCTGGAACATACCGCTGAAAGTACTATTGGTCCACTGGGGCCAGTGGCCTGTCTTTTCATAGATATCGCGGGATTCCTTAGAGCTCCACATCCAGGATTTGGTATCGTGCTGGTCCAGGATCTTTCCCTGTAAGGCAGGGTAGCAAAAGATACAGCTGATCACCAGAAAAATACCAATAGCCCATAAGTGCGGCAAATACTTCTTAAAACCTTCCTGTTGTAGCATAAAGCGCTGTTGATAGTTTAATGCGGACAAAAATAGCTTTTTTAACTATTGCTTGGTAAGCCTTGCGGTATATTCCGCGGCCTTGATAAAATGATAATTGTTTACTTTTGGCGGCATGAGCAGGATAGAACAGCTGCAGGCATTTTTAAAGGACAGCCCGGAGGATAGCTTCCTCCTGCATGCATTGGCCCTGGAACATATCAAGGCGGGAGATGAAGCTGCAGCAAAAGCCTGCTTTGAGCAAAACCTGCAGCGCGCACCCCAATACGTCGCTACCTACTACCATCTCGGTAAGCTGCTGGAGCGTGCCAGCGATACTGAAGGCGCCATTCATATCTATCAGCTGGGTATAGAACAGGCCTCGGCAGCAGGCGACAATCACGCCCTTAGCGAATTACGCAGTGTATATGAAGATTTAATCTATTGAGTATTGTAAAGTACTCGTTAATAGATAGGCTGTTTCCCTATTCGTTTCCCCACACTTTTTAATGTAATTTCAAATATATCTCCCTCTCTTAGGGGGATGTGCGACATTTTTTTCTGCTCACCAGGCCGGCGCTTTCGTGGTCCCCGGCCGCCTAAAACCAACAAGCTTATGAAAAAATGGCTACTCCTTTCTCTTCTGGTCACGTGCACGCTTTTTTCTTTTGCACAAACACCACCTTACTACAAGGGAACCGGGACCACCACCAGCACCATCCCTATGAACAGCACGGCAATGCGATCGCAGCAGCTCTACCTGCCCGGCGATTTTAATACCCTCCCGCCACCGGGGCTGATTTCCAAAATATACCTGAGAAATGCCACTGCAGCGCCCACCGGTACCTTTTCCAATTTCAACGTCGCTTTTCTTCAGAATAACCTCACTGTTTTTCCCAATTCTACTTTCCTTACCGGCGCCGTTTCTGCCTTGTCGGCGCCTTCATTTACCGTAACCGGGAGCGCCACTTCCGGCGGCTGGTACGAGATCGTGCTGCCCACCCCTTTTCCGTACGACAATACACAAAGCCTGGTGGTAGAGATCTCTTACTCGTCCAAAACGGGTGGACTGACCGGCAATTATACTACAAGCACCAACAAAAGACTGTACACCACTGTATCCAACATAGCTGCTACAGGAACCCTATCCAGCTCCTGGAGCGACCTGGGGCTGGAAATAACGCCCGCACCGCCTTGCGTCAACCCGCCCACGCCAGGTACTGCCTTGGTAGCGCCTTCCGGCAGCCTTTGCACCGGAGCCGGCATCCAGCTATCGCTTAGCGGCAACTCTACCGGCTCGGGACAAACGTACGAATGGGAACGTTCACCTACCAATACGCCTTTTGTGCCGACCAGCGTAGCGCCTGCCGGCACTTCTTCCAACCTGACCACCACGGTTACGGCTACGGCCTGGTACCGGGCCAAAGTCGTTTGCGGGACCAATGTTCCTGTGTACAGCGCACCGGTGCAGGTGGTGGTGAATCCGGCATTTGCAGGTGGTACTTATACGATTAATAATGCTTTGCCCACCGCAGGCGCCAACTTTAACTCTTTTGCCGATGCCATTGCCGCACTAAGTTGCGGCATTGCGGGCCCGGTGGTCTTTAATGTCAATCCGGCAACACCTTATGGGGAAACCATATCAATAGGTACCATCGGTGGCGCCAGCACCGTAAACACTGTCCGTTTCAATGGCAATGGCGCCACGGTGCAGTTTGCCAATACTTCGGCCAACCGCCAGATGCTTACTTTGTCGGGCAGCCGTTACGTTACCATCGACAGCATTAACTTTAAGACCCTGGCCGCCGATTATGGCTGGGCGGCACTCATTACGCAGGGTGCAGCCTGGGACAGCATCACCCGCTGTGTTTTCGATCTGAGCGGCTTAACAACCACTGCGTCGGCCAATTCGAGCGGTATCTGCTTTTCCACCTCCAATACATCGGCCACCAGCACCGGCAACAACGGCTCCCATTGCTACATAGGATACAACTACCTGAAAGGGCCCACCGGCGCCGGTGGACCTTATTATGCGCTGCCTGTGGCAGGTGCTTCAGACAGCAATACGTTTGAGGGGAACCGGATCGAGAACTTCTACTATTACGGTGTTTACCTGAACGGCGCTACCGGAACGCGTATCATCGGTAATGACTTCAACCGGGCCACGAAAACGAGCACGACTACCTTTTACGGCATTTATACTACCGGTACGGCGCCCGGCACCATTATCGCCGGAAATCGTGTGCACGACCCCGCAGCTGCAGGCAGTGCCGGCACCGGCAGCACTTATGCGCTATACCTGCTGGGTGATGCTACGGCCGGCAACAACAATCTGGTTTATAACAATGCGGTGTACAACCTCAATGCCAGCGGCATTATCTATGGTATCTACCTAAGCTCGGCCACTTATACCAAGGTATACCACAATACGGTCAGCATAGATAAGGTATTAACCGGGACTTCGGCCAATTATGGGATGTATGCAACCGGTACCAATACCGATGTGCTGATCAAGAATAACCTGGTGAATATTACGGCCGGTTCCGGTGGGATCAAGTACGGCTTTTATTACAGCACGGCGCCCAGTATCACCGATGCACAGCGTAACAATATTTATGTGAACTCGAGCCAGGCCGGGGTGCAGAATTACGGCTATTACACCACGGCTTATCTTACCCGGGCTGCATTCCAGGCCGCTTATCCTGCTCTGGAAACGGGATCGCCGTCGGCCGATCCGCAGTTTGCCAATCCTGCGGCCGGCGATCTTACGCCGGGTAATTATGCGTTATTTGCATCGGGTGAAAACCTGACGGCAGTAGTACCCGAGGACATCTTGCATCAGCCGCGCCCGCCGGCGCCCATGGTAGGCGCCTTTGAGATACCCGTGACCGGTATCAACAATGCCGGTACCATAGCCCTCGTGACGCCTTCCGGTAGCTTTTGTGCCGGCCAGCAGGAGGTAAAAGTGGCCATCACCAATGGCGGTTCCAATAATATTAATACCGTACAGGTATATTGGGAAGTAAACGGAGTAGCCCAGCCCCCGGTCACCCACAACACCTTGCTGGTACCGCTGACCAATCCGGCAGGCCCCAGCATCGATACAGTTACCCTGGGTATTGCCGGCTTCCCGGCGGGTGTTCCTGCTACAGTAAAGGCATGGACCTATTTGCCCAATGGCGCAGGAGATACTGAGAACGGCAACGATACCCTGGCGGCAAGCTTGCAACCTGCCGCTTTTAGTCTTGCTTCCAACCTGGATACGATCTGTATGGGTGGCAATGCCTATATGTCGCTTGCGCCCGGTTCGGGTTACCAGCCGGGCCAGTTGATATGGCAAAGCGCTTCGAATGGTACCAGCTGGAGCGATATCGCCAATACCGATACCGCCCGTTATGTAGGTGCGGGCCTTAGCTCGGATGTCTGGTACCGGGTAAGAATCGGCGGTGGCGTCGACTATTGCTACACCGATTCCCTGAAAATATCGGTCGCAAATCCGCAGGTGATCGCTGCGCCGGATACCGGCAATTGCGGTCCGGGTTCTGTAGCCCTGTATGCTACAGCATCGGCCAATGCCAATGTCAAGTGGTATAACAGTCCTGTGGCTACGGTGCCGGTAGCGACGGGTAGTCCCTTTCATACACCCTTTCTCAGCACCAATACCAGCTATTATGTTGCCGCCGACATCGGCTCGGCGCAACCCCAGCCAAGCTTCGTAGGGTCGGGCACCACAACTACCTCGACCACTTATTCTCCCTTTTATGCTTCTTACCAATCGCAGAAGGTGCAATATCTCGTCAAGGCATCGGAGCTGCAGGCGCTGGGCTTCAACGCCGGCCTTATCACGTCGATCGGCTTCGACGTGCTCGCCGCAGCGACCACTACACCCCTCACCGACTTCACGATCAGGCTGAAGACCGGTACTTTCAGCGGGCTGACCACCACCTGGGAAACGGCCATGACGCCGGTATATACTAATACCGGCTATGTGATCACGCCGCTTGCCGTCAACCAGTTTGTGCTGCCTACGCCTTTCCCCTGGAATGGCATCGACGATATTATTGTCGAAACCTGTTATCAGAATACGGCGCCGCCTACCGGGACCAATACCATACGCTATACTTCCGGTCTTCCCTTTACGGCGGTCCATTATCTTTATTCCAATACTGCGAATAATTGTTCCAGCCCGGGCACAGGCTATACGTCCACCGCGCGGCCCAATATCCAGTTTGGAATGCGCTCTCCCTGCGAGAGCGGCCGGGAAGAAGTGGTGGCTATGATCTACCCTGTGCCGGATGTGAACCTGGGCAGCGACGCCTCGATCTGTGGCGATGCTGAGCAAACAGCCACCCTGGATGCCGGCAATCCCGGCAGCAGCTACCTGTGGGACGATGCCTCTACAGCGCAAACGCGTGAGATCGACGAATCGGGAACCTACCATGTAACCGCTACCAATAGCTTCGGCTGCAGCCAGTCGGATACCGTCAATATTACTTTGCTGCACTCGCCTGTAGTCGAGTTGGGCAATGATACTACCATTTGCGAAGAGGCGACCTTAATGCTGGATGCGGGCAACACGGGCGCCGATTACTTTTGGAACACGGGCGCCGATGACCAGCAATTGCTGGTAGAAGAAGCGGGAACCTACGCGGTGATCGTAACCAATGGCGATGGCTGTTCTGTAAGGGATACAATTACGGTGAGCATGAGCGGGCTGCTCCCCTCCTATGAGGGTATCAGCGCGCATAACGACGGCCTGCTCACCTATACCTTTTCTGCTATAGAACCGGTAAACGTGGTGGCTTATCGCTGGAACTTTGGGGATGGTATGCCGGAATCGACCGATCCGGAGCCTACGCATACCTACGCCGGCCAGGGCGTTTACCTGGTTACCCTTGAGCTATTCAGCAGCTGCGGTTCGATCGTAGATACCCAGTCGGCCAATACCGTCGGCATCGGGAAAATAGCGATCGGCCAGGATATGGTGTCGTTGTATCCCAACCCGGCGCAACATACCATCCATATCCGCAACCAGAGCAACCTGGTAATGGAGCAGGTTAATGTAAGCTCTATGCTGGGACAAACCCTTTATGAAACCAGGGCGCAAAGCAGGACGGCGCACGATATTGACCTGTCGGCCTTTGCACCGGGAATATACCAGGTACAGATCAGGACCGATAAGGGTGTGATCGTCAGAAAAATAGAAATTCTACGCTAGCATAAATTATTTTTTTATGTTCTTAAAAGTGTGTTCCTGAACAGGAGCACACTTTTTATTTTTAAAGTTTAGTTAAAATTAACAAGCGCTTAACCAACGATATGAGATAAAAGCCTGTCTTTTTTTACAGGTGGAGGTTGACCGGCCGGGGATAGCTATGCTTACCCGGTTCTCCGCTTTTGATTGCTTCTTATTGACCTAAAGTGTACCCTTTACTATGAAAAAAATGTTTACAGTAAGGTGGCGCCAGTCGATGGTTCCGCTTATCCTCTCTCTTCTTTTGGGCATACATTTACCCTTACATGCCCAGATCCCGGCAAGCTCCTATATTTTTTCGGCACAGGCAGGGACCTTTACCGAGATCACCGGCGGTACCGCCGTAACTGCCATCCAGGATGATGATGTGCAAAGTGCGGTGATCAATATCGGGTTTAACTTTACTTATTGCGGTAATGTCTATACCAGCTTCCGGACCAATTCCAATGGCTGGATCACTTTTGGCGGCGGGACCACCGATCCCGTAGCCATGCGGGAAAATTCCACCGCCAATATGGCCACCCTGAAGCCCTTACTGATGCCCCTTTGGGACGATCTGAACGGTAATGCGGGTAATGCCAGCTATCTGGTGTCCGGCGCTTCGCCCAACAGGGTCTTTACCTTTCAGTGGAAAAACTGGAAATGGTACTGGAACGGGGCCGTTAATATTTCGTATCAGGTAAAGCTATATGAGACCACTAATGTGATCGAATACGTGTACCGCCAGGAAGCCAGCGCCGGCACACCCGGAGGCACCGGCGGCTGTACCATCGGTATTGGCGACGGTGCAGCTACGCCTACTTACCTGTCCCTGAACAACGCGGGCGCCACGCCTACTGCTTCCGCCACTATATTTACCACGGATATCCAAACCAGGCCGGCTACGGGACAGATCTACCGGTTTACCCCGCCGCCACCCTGTACCACCATAACCACCTGGCCAGTAGCCGTAACGCCCACTGCCAGCCCTAACCCCGTATGCATATCCAGCGGCGTTGTGAGCCTGGATCTGCCTGCTGGCACGTTGCCTATCGTCAGCGGTCTTACTTACCAATGGGATACCTCGGCCAATGGCACCAGCAACTGGGGCGCCAGCAGTGCCTCGCTCACTGCTCCGCCTTATACGGCCACGGGCGTAACCAGCACCCGTTATTTCCGTTGCCGCGTGTTCTGTAACGGCGGCGCCACACCTGTGTGGACTTCTAACAGCATCCAGGTCAACGTAACCAATCCGGGTTCTTCAACTGCCATTAACGGCAGCCGCTGTGGTCCCGGCGTGGTGGCGCTTGCCGTAACACCTCCGGCAGGAAGCCCCACTATACGCTGGTACCAGAATGCCACGGGCGGCGCCATCCTGGGTACCGGAAATACTTATACCACCAATTACCTGACCCAGAACACCACCTACTATGCTGTGGCAGCTTCTGCACCCACCACTATCACTGCCGGCCGGGCAGCGCCCCAGGGCTCTTCTACCGGTTTTACATTCAGCGCCGATTATGGTATGGTATTCACTGCCACGCAGCCCTTTACTATCCAATCGGTAGATGTGTATCATACCAGCACTACGGCCGGGTCGACCTTTGTGCTACTGAAAAACAGTGCGGGTGTTACCTTGCAGACAGCTGGTCCATTTGTATTGCCCATTGGTACGGGTACTACGCTTACCGGCGGCGCTACACCCACCACGCTGGCGCTTAACTTCAATGTAAGTCCCGGCGCCGGCTACCGCCTGGTCGACAGCGCCCGTACGGGCAGCATCATTCGCGACAACCCCATTTCGGGCTGGAGCTACCCTCTGCCTATAGGCCTGGTTGGCAATATCACTTCCGCATTGGCCGCCGGGGGTACTAGCACAGGTACTCATTATTATTTCTACAACTGGCGGGTGGCGGCCTCCTGCGAAGGCTCCCGTGTACCCGTGACCGCTACGGTCAATGCCAGCACCCCTGTTGTTAAATCCCTGCCGGCTGTGGTGTGTAACAACAGTGTAGCCGCTATTGCGCTCACGCCGCCTACGCCGCCTTATCCGAGCTATAACTGGAGTCCGGTAACCAATCTGTATACCAATGCGGCAGGGACTACGCCTTATACCGGCGGTTCGGCAGCGACGATCTACATGAAGACGACCAATGTGGGTACCCAGACTTATTATATGATGGCAGGCAACCCCAATGTGCCTACCGGCTGTACCTTTGCCGATACCATCAAGATATGGGTACAACCCGGTAGTTTGACCATTAAAGGGCAGCCCGATACCATCTGTACCAGCGGCGCCTCAACACTAACACTTGATCCCGCTACGGGTTATGCGACAAGCACCATCCAATGGCAGGATTCGATACCAGGGACCAGCACTGCATTTAACAATATCGGCAGCGCGACCAACCCCACTTACACGACACCCAGCCTGTCCTTTGGACAGAACCGTTATTACCGTGCCTTGGTTCGTGCAGACTCTAATGTTTGTGAAATGCCTGTAAAATATGTGGTGATCGCCAATCCAACCCTGATCGGTGCGCCGGACAGCTTTAATTGTGGTCCGGGCCACGTAACCCTTACTGCACTTACCGGAGGCAACAGCACGCCTGTATGGTACGACTCGCCTACAGGAAATACCCGGGTGGGTAGCGGAACGCCTTTTATAACACCTTACCTGGGCACAACCACCAGCTTCTGGGTGGCTGCCAATGCAGGCGGCAGTGCCGGCAGCGGGACCGTGGGTAATGGCGTTTCAACATCGACCAGCTATGTATCGCCTTTCTATCACTTGTTTGGCGGGCAGAAGAATCAATACCTGATCCGTGCTTCCGAGCTGCTGGCAGCGGGTATTCCCGCGGGCGCCAGGATCACTTCTATAGGGCTGGATGTGGTTACTGCGGGCTTCACTTATCAGAAATTTGCGGTAAGCGCAGGGATGACTTCCGCCACTGTCCTGGGCACAACCTGGCAGCCGGTTACACAGGTGCGAGCGCCTGCTAACGTGACCACAACCGCAGGTATCAATACGCTTACTTTCGATAATCCCTATCCCTGGAACGGTACCAGCAACCTGGTGATCCAGACCTGCTACAGCGACAGCACCGGCGGCGGTACCAGCAATTCCATTAAATATGATGCGACCAGCTATGTGGCTACAGCTTATCAACGTACCGATAATGTATCTGCCAATGCGATGTGCAGCAATACCACTGTAAGCTCCACCTTGTCGCAAAGACCTAAATTCATCATCAGCTACGATAACCGTTGCGAGACTTCCCGTGAAGAGGTGATTGCTTACATTCGTCCTGTACCGAGTGTAAACCTGGGAACAGATATCAATGACTGTGTGGATGAAGGTACTATCAGGGTGCTGGATGCCGGCGTACAGCCCAATATACCCGCGTTCCTGTGGGATAACGGCTCGACCAGCCAGGTACGTGCGGTAAGCGAAAGTGGCAGTTATCATGTAACGGTTACCAACCAGTATACCTGCGCCAAGAGCGATACCATTAACGTAAACCTGCGTCGTAATCCTGTTGTGGACCTGGGCAGCGATACGTCGGTATGTAATGGCGTTACCCTGTCGCTGAATGCGGGCAGCGACGGCGTAAGCTATTTCTGGAGCAACGGCGCTACCAGCCAGGTGGTGAATGTGAGCGAAGAGGGCTCCTACCATGTATTTGTTACCAATAACCTGGGC
Source organism: Taibaiella koreensis (assembly GCF_003545715.1). Taxonomy (GTDB): domain Bacteria; phylum Bacteroidota; class Bacteroidia; order Chitinophagales; family Chitinophagaceae; genus Taibaiella; species Taibaiella koreensis. Next base: position 121,711 of record NZ_QVNU01000002.1, on the reverse strand, counting down.
TGTATCAAGTCGGATACCATTGTCGTAAGCATGTCGGGTGAGTTGCCGGCTATCGACGGCATCAATATCAACAACAATGGTCTGAATACTTTCAAGTTCACGGCGATGAACCCGCAGAACGTGATCGGCTACGACTGGGATTTCGGCGACAGTTCGGAACATAGCTTTCAGCAATCGCCGACGCACGTTTATGCCAACGGAGCAGCGAGCTATGTGGTGGTACTGCGCCTGAGCAGCAGTTGTGGCTTCCTTTCCGATACGACCTCGGCACATATTACCGGCATTCACCAGCTGAATGTGGGCAACGATGAAATGACTGTCTACCCCAATCCTGCGAAGGCAACGGCAACGATCCTCAACAAGGGCAACCTGAAGATGGAAAAAGTCGAGGTCTACAATGTACTGGGCCAGGTGGTGTATCGCGCGGCGGCTGATAGCAAGGACAAGCATACGCTTGCACTGGGCGGTATGTCGGCGGGTGTTTATACTATACAGGTGTATACCGACAAGGGCACTGTGGCCCGTAAATTAGAAATAATGAAGTAGAGAAATAAAAATGTGTTTTAAAAACTCCGGGTAAAAACCCGGAGTTTTTTTTATTCTTTACCAATTTGATTAGTAGTCAGGAATATGTATAGATAAGGGACATTTTTAATGTAAAAAAGACCGCCTATTTTACTTGTTTTAGCGCATAAAAATCTCGGTAAATCATTTGTTAATGATAAAGTAATATTTTAAATTCGTGAGACTATTGTTGAAACAATAAAACAGAAACTATGCAGAAAAAAAGTACACTAAAAAATTTATGGGAATGGTATAAAAAAGGGGCGGCGATGGCCTTGCTCCTGCTTTGTACGTTACCGCCCGCGATGGCGCAGCCCGGATACATTGTATCCTTTTGCTCCAGCGGGCCGCCCTCGTCTTCGACGTCCAGTTCTTATGGCCCGATGTATTCCACCTCTACCGCCAATGCCACCAGCAGGTTTGCCTATATTTACCCGGCATCACAATTAACGGCTATTGCAGGCTCTACCATCAACAATGTCTACTTTCACAGGGCATCGACCACATTGGGTATGCTGGGCACGCCGAATTGTAAGATATACCTGAAGCAAGTGACCAATGCAGACTGGGGCAGCACCACGCTGACCTGGGCTACGGAGATTGCTACAGCTTCCCTGGTATACGACGGCAATCCGACCAGTATTGTAGGCACCGCGGCGGGTTGGAAAAATTTTCCCCTGACCACGCCATTCCCTTATACCGGTGGTACGCAGAATCTTGCCGTATTCGTCGAGTATCAGAATACGACGGCCAGTAATACGATCAACTGGTCTTATGAATTCACGTCGCCTTGTGTCAATACCAGCAATAACAACACGACCAAGTATGTGACCAACACTTCGGCTACGTTGCCGGCCACCTTGGGCAGCAGCACCTATCGTCGTCCTTATATCGGTTTCGATTATGTGTTCCCGCCCTGTGCCACGCTTACCCTGCCTACCAGCGGTACCGTATCGGCATTCCCTGGTAATATCTGTGTCTCTGGCCCTACCACGCTGACCTTTACACCGGCTACCACTATGCCGGCGGCCAGCGGTATCACCTATAAGTGGCAATCCAGCGCTACAGCTGGCGGTACCTACACCGATATTCCCGGTGCAGTAACCACCACGCCGACCTATACTACAGGCGCGTTAACGGCAGCAACTACTTATTTTAAATGCGTTGTATTGTGCAATACCACTACGGTGCTTACTTCTTCGGCATCCAATTCCGTTACGGTATCCAATCCTGGGTCACCTACCGGAACGGCGGGATCCCGTTGTGGTCCCGGTACCGTAAATCTATCGGCCACCGGTGCTTCCGGAACCACCCTGAGATGGTATGATGCGACCAGCGGTGGTGCACCGCTGGGTACCGGTAATAGCTTTACCACACCCTATATCACAGCTACCCGCAATTTCTACGTTACTGCAGGTACCGCGCCTGCTCCTGCCAATGCTACTGTAGGCGCCGGAGCGTCGGTAACGTCATTCAGCTATGTAACGATCTTTGCCGGCGGTTGGGGCGGCTACAAGCACCAGTTCCTGATCCGTGAAGCGGAAATGATCGCTGCGGGTATCATGCCGGGTGATGCAATTAACACCATCAGTGTTGACAACGCTAACGGCACGGCAACTTACAACGGGTTCACGATGAGCCTGAACAGCACGCCCGTCACTGCGCTCACGCCTACTTTCGAGACCGGTGCTATAGCAGCGTTCGGTCCGGTCAACTATACGACCACCGTTGGTATCAATACCTTTACCCTTACAGCACCTTATACTTACACCGGTGGAAGCCTCCTGATCGAGACTTGCTGGAGCAATGCCACCACCTCCAACCCTTATTCCAATCTCCGGTACGACAATACAACTTACCCGGCCACCCACTATGCTTACCAGGATAGCCAGCCCCCATCCGTGATCTGCGCCGGTCCTGCCAACAACGGTACGCCTGAAAACGCGCGCCCGCAGTTCAAGTTCAACTTTATGACTGCCTGCCAGGGGCCGAGGGTTGCCGTACAGGCTTCGGTGAGCGCACCACCGGCGCTGACCAAAACCGCTCCGCTCATCGTGTGCGATAATGCCGTGGGTACTTTCCAGGTTACATCGCCTGTAGGACAGTATTCCAATTACGCCTGGACGCCTGCCGCAGAGTTGTATACCAATGCCGCCGGCACCGTTCCTTATGTCGCCGGCACCAATGCGCCTACCGTTTACTTTAAATCGACTGTTACCGGCGCCCGCCAGTTTGCCCTCTACGCTACCAATTCGGCCGCTCCCAACTGCGCCTTTGCTGATACCGTGCGGACCTGGGTTCAACCTGATTCGGTAACCATCAGCGCTGTTCCCGATACCGTATGCGCACCTTCGGGTAGCACCACGCTGCGCCTGGTTCCGTCTACCGGCTATGCGCCCAACGGCATCCAATGGCAGCAATCTACCGACAATATCACCTATACCGATATTGCCGGCGCCACCGGTGTAAGCTACACGACACCCGGCCTCACCGCCAACCGGTATTATAAAGCGTTGATCAAATCCAATACAGCCGGCGTCAATTGCCAGGCACCTGTCAAGCTGATCGTAGTAGCCAATCCAAGCCTGATCAGCTGGGCCGACAGCTTTCATTGTGGACCTGGTACGGTGAACCTGCAGGCAACCGCCGGCGGCAGTGGCAATATACGTTGGTATGCCAACGCCACAGACAATAGCCCCGTGGGTTCAGGCAGTCCCTGGGTTACACCTTACCTGGGCGCCACAACGACCTATTATGTAGAATCGGGCACCGGCGCGATCCAGCCGCCGCCGGCATTCATCGGAACAGGTACCAGTGCCACTTATTGGGGCTACCTGCCTTATTTCGGCGCCAACTATGCTTCCAACAAAGTACAATGGATGCTTAAAGGTTCTGAATTGCAGGCAGCCGGTTTTGCTGCAGGTTATATTATGGAGATTGCTTTTGATGTTACGACCAAATCGGGTAATACCAATATCTCCAGCCTCACCTATAGCATGAAGCAGGTTGCCAGCACTGCAACCCTCGGCGCTACCTTCAATACCGGCTTGCAGCAGGTATATACAGCAACCAATTTCAATCCAACGGCTAATGCGATCAATGCGCATACCCTGCAGAATCCTTTCTACTGGGATGGCAGTTCCAATATCATATTGGAAGAATGCAGCAATAATCCGACAGGCCAGGGTGGCTATGCCAATGTGAAATACCACACGGCGCCGGCGCTTTATTTCTATACCAATACCAATCCCCAGGCGAATTGCGGCAGCCCGACCGGTGTGTACAGCTCTTCGACCAGGCCCAATATCCGTATTTCCATGCTGAACGGTTGCCGCTCGGCCAGGCAGCCGGTAACGGCCTTTATCCGTCCGGTACCGGATGTGGATCTGGGTACTGATATTAATGAGTGCGTGGATTCCGGCGCGATCAAGGTGCTGGACGCCGGTGTACAGCCTAATACACCGCAATTCCTGTGGGACAACGGGTCCATCAGCCAGGTAAGGGCAATAAGCACCAGTGGGACTTATTATGTGAAGGTGACCAACCAGTATACCTGTGTGAAGAGTGATACCATCAACATAAACCTGCGCAATAATCCTGTTGTAAGGCTGGGTAACGACACTACCGTATGTAATGGCGCAACACTGGCCCTGGATGCCGGCGGCGACGGCATCAGCTACTTCTGGAGCACAGGCGCTACAACCCGCGTACTGAATATAAATGAGGCCGGTAGCTACAATGTGTTTGTGACCAACAACCTGGGCTGTATCAAATCGGATACGATTGTCGTGACCATGGCCGGCGAGCTGCCGACCATAGATGGCATCAATATCAGCAACAATGGTGTGAACACGTTCCATTTTACCGCAGTAAACCCGCAGAACGTAATTGGCTATGACTGGGATTTTGGCGACGGTTCTCCACATAGCTTCCAGGCTTCGCCCTTCCATAGCTATGATGCCAACCCGGCCAACTATATCGTTGTCCTTCGGCTGAGCAGCAGTTGCGGATTTCTTTCCGATTCCACATCGGCCCATATCGTAGGCATTCATCAGCTGAATGTAAGTAACGATGAGATGACTGTATATCCGAATCCCGCCAAAGCGACAGCCACTATCCTCAACAGGGGCGCCCTGAAGATGGAGAAGATAGCCGTCTACAATGTCCTGGGCCAGGTAGTGTACGAAGCAACAGCCGATAGTAAGGACAAGCATACGCTTTCGCTGGGCAGCATGGCTGCCGGAGTATACACCATCCAGGTATATACCGATAAGGGTACTGTAGCCCGCAAGTTGGAGATACTCAAATAACCATCGAGCATGCCCACCTTCATCGCCGCCGGCGGTGAAGGTGGTTATTTTCATTCCCCCAGTTTAATCCATCCTAAAATCATTTTGTGCATGAAAGAAATTTATACCAATGTGCCGGTCGCCAAGCGCATCTTCAGAAATCTTCTGCTGGGCCTTTCGCTCACTGCTTTATCCCGGGCCGCCGATGCGCAGACCTACTGTACACCTACTTACACCTATAACTGCTCTTCCGGCGACGATATCAAGGATGTGATCCTCAATGGCGCTGCGGGTACTATGATCAGCAACCTGAACAATCCCTGCCCGCCTGCAGGTTATATGGACTATACCACATCTACTGCGCCTAATATGACGGCAACGCTGATCATGGGAAATACCTATAATGGCAATGTAACCACCAGCTACACATTCGCCAGCGAATCGGTGAAGGTGTGGATCGACTTTAACCACAACGGCACTTTTGAAACCTCGGAAGTGGTGTCAACGCTCAATGCGATCAGCAATACCAGCACGGGCGCCATTACCGTAGCTGTGCCCTTGACGGCCATGGCAGGTGTTGCCCATATGCGGGTAAGGCTGGTGTATATATCCAGTGCCAGCACCATCGATCCCTGTAACAATGTCTCCTATGGCGAGTGCCATGACTATAAGGTAACCCTGCAGCCGCCGGCTCCGCCTAATAATGCCGGAGTAGGTAGTCTCATCAGTCCCGACGGTACGCCCTTTTGTTCCAATTCGATGAAAGAAGTATCGGTGAGCGTGATTAATCTCGGCTCCAATGCCCTTACCTCTGCCAATATCAACTGGTCGGTAAATGGTGTAATGCAGCCCGCTGTTACCCTGCCTTCGACCCTGACTTATTATATGGATAGCATGACCGTAGTATTAGGCAATGTCCTTTTCCCTACCACCGCACCGCTGCAGATTAAGGCCTGGACCGATATGCCCAATGGCACCACCGATTCCGACCATAGCGACGATACCCTGAGTACTTCGGCCACAGCGGTATTGCAAGGAGTGGATGTGGCGCTGTCGCCAAGAGATACGATCATCTGCCAGGGCAATGTGGTTACTTTCAATGCAGGCCATTTCCCCAATAACCCTATCTATATCTGGAGCACCGGCAGCCTGGACTCTGCGATACAGGTGTCGGATGCGGGCACATACTCCGTAAAGGTGCAGAATACGATGGGTTGTTTCGACCGCGACACTGTGGTGGTGACCATGCATCCCAACCCGCTTGTTAACTCTGTAGCTGTGGTCGATAATGGCGACAACTCATTTACCTTTAATGTTATAGGCGCACAAAATATCACTGCCTATAAATGGGACTTTGGCGATGGCAGCGCAGCGGTGACCGGCTCAGGTCTGCCTCCCCAGGTTATCCATCCCTATACCACTCCCGGCGAATATACGGTTACCCTGACCTTGTCTAACGATTGCGGTGAGATCGTAAGCACCAAGCAGGTGCTGGTAGGGCCCGCCACGGGTATCGATAGCCGTTCGGCCCTGCAAAAAGAAATACGCCTTTATCCCAATCCGGGCAAAGACCATGTCGTTATCAACGCCAATAGCGGTGTGCGCATTACGCAGATCGATATCTACAACCTTACAGGTCAAAGGATACTGAGCACACAGGCCGGAGATAAACAAACGATCGATGTTTCTTCATGGGCCAATGGTATCTACCATGTCGTGATCGCTACCGATAAAGGACGGCTTACCAAGAAGCTTGAGGTAATACGATAAGAAAATTGCTAAGCGTAGTTAATTGAAATAGGCAGCCTTAAGCTGCCTATTTTTTTTTATCCAAATTTATTTCACCTTCAAAAACATTTAATATGCGAAAGGGGCTTTTTGGCTTAATTGCTATTTTTAGGTCAAAAATGAAGTCGATTGCCCATTTTAACAGTTTTACTACTAATTTTAACGGCTTAAACCAGAATAAACCATAGGTGAAAGCCTGGAATTTGTTGTTTCAAAAAGGTAAAAATAGTATCTGGTGTACATGTATTATGCTTTTTTGTTCCCGGCCATATACCACAACACAAGATGCTCATGAGTAAACATGTATTTTCGAAAAGGGTGATGCTTGCCCTTCTGGCACTATTGCTGTTGGGTTGGCCGTCGGTATATGCCCAGATACCGGCTTCCTCTTATAGTCATACGGCAGCAGCGGGGACCTTCACCGATATTACCGGTACCGCCGGCCTGACTGTGCTGCCCAATGCTTTCCTGGGCGATGATGTGACCAGCGCGGCCTTGCCCATTGGTTTTACATTCAGTTATTGCGGTAGCAATTATACCCAGGTGGTTGCCTGTACCAATGGCTGGCTCAGCTTTAATGCAGCTGTCACCGCTACGGCTTTTGGCAATGCCTTAGGCAATCTCACCGGTACAGGTGCTGCATCCAATGTAAAGCCGGCTTTGATGCCGCTTTGGGACGACCATAGGGCAACAGCTGACAGCGCTGCGGCCGCGGCCTATGTCACTACCGGTACCGCGCCCAATCGTGTTTTTATTTTTCAATGGAAAAACTGGCAATGGTATCGCCTGGGCGCCGTCAATATTTCCTTCCAGGTAAAGCTGTACGAGTCTACCAACGTGATCGAATACAGCTACCGCCAGGAAGCCAATGCCGGCACACCCGGGGGCGCTGGTGGCGCCACCATTGGCATTGCCGACGGCGCGGCCACCCCTGCATATCTCACGCTGAATAATGCTACTGCTACACCAACGGCATCTGCAACTACCTTTACGACAGATATTTCCACACGCCCGGCCAGCGGCCAGATCTACCGTTTTACTCCTCCTCCGTCCTGCAGTACGGTTACCTCATGGCCGGCGGCTACGGCAGCCACAGCCGCACCCGCTACTATTTGCGCCATCGGCGGCACCGTGAGCCTAGATGTAGCAGTCGCCCTGCCGGTAGTTACCGGTCTTACCTATCAATGGGAATGGTCGGCCAACGGTACATCGGGCTGGACTGACATTGGCCCGGCGCAGACGACAACGGCGTATACGGCAACAAATATCCCTGCCAGCCGCTACTTCAGGTGCAAGGTATTGTGTAACGGTGGTACTACCCCGGTATGGGTTTCGAACAATACACCGCAGGTAGTGGTGACCGATCCCGGTTCCGCGACCGCGATCAATGGTAGCCGCTGTGGTCCGGGCATGGTAAACCTGGCCGTAACCCCTCCGGCCGGCAGCGCCGGCATCCGGTGGTACCAGAACGCCAGCGGTGGCAGTCCCCTGGCAACAGGGAATAGCTACACGACAGGTTATCTCACGCAAAATGCGACCTATTATGCCGTGGCGGCTTCGGCGGCCACCAGCATTACTGCCGGCAGGCCTGCGCCGCAAGGTAGCTCTACAGGCCTTTCTTTCAGCACCAATTACGGTATGATCTTCGATGCCGTACAGCCGTTTACCCTGCAATCGGTAGCGGTATATCCTACCAGCACTACGGCCGGCTCGACCTTTGTACTACTGAAGAACAGCGCCGGCGTTACTTTGCAAACAGCTGGTCCATTTGTATTGCCCGTTGGTACGGGTACTACGCTTACCGGCGGCGCTACACCCACCACGCTGGCGCTTAACTTCAATGTAAGCCCCGGCACAGGCTATCGCCTGGTCGACAGCGCCCGTACGGGCAGCATCATCCGTGACAATCCCGTTTCGGGTTGGAGCTATCCCTTGCCCATAGGTACTGTGGGGAATATTACCGGTGGCCTGGCTGCCGGTTCCTCAAGCACCACAGCACATTACTATTTTTACAACTGGCAGGCATCTGCTGCCTGTGAAGGCCCCCGTGTGCCGGTAACGGCTACGATCAATGCCAGCACGGCTGTTGCTAGATCCCTGCCGGCTGTGGTGTGTAACAACAGCGTAGCCACTATTGCGCTCACGCCGCCCACGCCAGCATACACCAGCTATACCTGGAGCCCGCAAGCCAATCTGTATACCGATGCAGCGGCCACGACGCCTTATACTGGTGGTTCGGCAGCGACGATCTACATGAAGACGACCAATGTGGGTACCCAGACCTATTATATGATGGCCGGTAATCCGGCATCGCCAACGGGCTGCACCTTTGCCGATACAGTGAAAATCTGGGTACAGCCAGATAGTGTGTACATCAGGGGCATTCCCGATACCATTTGTACCAGCGGTGCGACGACCTTGTCCCTGAGTCCCGTTTCCGGCTATGCACCCGGTACCATCCAGTGGCAGGATTCGATACCAGGAACCAGTGCCGCATTTACAAACATCAGCGGTGCAACCAATACAGCTTATACTACGCCCAGCTTGTCCTTTGGCCAGAACCGCCATTATCGCGCCCTGATCCGTACAGGAGCTGCTGTCTGTCAAATGCCGATGAAGTACGTGGTTGTAGCCGATCCTACTATCATCAATACCCGTGACAGCTTCAGTTGCGGCCCGGGCCATGTAACCCTTACCGCGCTTACGGGAGGCAACAGCACGCCGATATGGTACAGTACCCCCACAGGTGGTACGCCGGTAGGAGTAGGTCCGTCTTTCATTACACCTTACCTGGGTACGACCACCAATTATTATGTGACGGCCAACGGTGGCGGCTCTTCGGGCAATATTGCCATAGGAACCGGCGCGGCAACCGCTACAGGTTATGTATCTCCTTTCAACCATGCCTTTGGCGGGCAGAAGAACCAATACCTGATCCGTGCTTCTGAGTTGCTGGCAGCGGGTATTCCCGCGGGCGCCAGGATCACTTCTATAGGGCTGGATGTAGTAGTGGCCGGGTTTACTTATCAGTCATTTGCCGTAAGCATGGGGCAAACCACCGACGACGTGCTGGGTACAAGCTGGCAGCCCAATATGACCCAGGTGCGGGCGGCTGCTAATGTTACCACTACCGCTGGTGTCAATGCGCTTACCCTCGATAATGCCTATACCTGGGACGGTACCAGTAACCTCGTGATCCAGACCTGCTTCAGCAATAACAATATCGGAGGTACCAGCAATTCGGTGCGCTACGATATTATGAGCTATGCCGCTACCGCCTACCAGCGTACCGACAATGTATCTGCTGCCACCATTTGCGGCAACACGTCTGTTTACAGCACACTGTCGCAACGGCCCAAATTCATTATCGGTTACAACAACCGTTGTGAATCGCCGCGGAGGCTGGTGGTAGCAAGCGTTTATCCCAAGCCTGTAGTAGACCTGGGCCCGGATATCGATGCCTGTGTGGATGCAGCAGAAGCCAGGGTGCTGGATGCGGGCCTGCAGCCCGACGCTGCCCGGTATTCGTGGGATAACGGCTCGACCGGTCAGGTGCGTTCGGTAGACGAAAGTGGCAGTTATCATGTAACGGTTACCAACCAGTATACCTGTGCTACCAGCGATACGATTAATGTGACGCTGAAGAAAAATCCTGTCGTAGACTTAGGAAGCGATACTTCGGTATGTAACGGGGTAACGTTGTCGCTGAATGCGGGCAGCGACGGCGTAAGCTACTTCTGGAGCAACGGCGCTACCAGCCAGGTGGTGAATGTGAGCGAAGAGGGCTCCTACCACGTATTTGTGACCAATAACCTGGGCTGTATCAAGTCAGATACCATCGTCGTAAGCATGTCGGGTGAGCTGCCGGCTATCGACGGCATCAATATCAACAACAATGGTCTGAATACTTTCAAGTTTACGGCGATGAACCCGCAGAACGTGATCGGCTACGACTGGGATTTCGGGGACAGTTCGGAACATAGCTTCCAGCAATCGCCTACGCACGTTTATGCCAACGGAGCAGCGAGCTATGTGGTGGTGTTGCGCCTGAGCAGCAGCTGTGGCTTCCTTTCCGATACGACCTCGGCACATATTACCGGCATTCACCAGCTGAATGTGGGCAACGATGAAATGACTGTCTACCCCAATCCTGCGAAGGCAACGGCAACGATCCTCAACAAGGGCAACCTGAAGATGGAAAAAGTCGAGGTCTACAATGTATTGGGTCAGGTGGTGTATCGCGCAGCGGCCGATAGCAGAGACAAGCATACGCTTGCATTGGGCGGCATGTCGGCGGGTGTTTATACCATACAGGTGTATACCGACAAGGGCACTGTGGCCCGCAAATTGGAGATACTCAAATAATATAGGGATAGCCAAGCAGTTATTAATTCCATTGTAAAAGACAAAGGGCCGTCGATCTTGACGGTCCTTTGCCTTTTGAGAAAGGCTGACAGTTTATTGTTGCAGGGAAAGAGGGATAATGCCTGGAAAAAAGTTAAGCTTTTGCATTTCATTAACAAACCTAAAGATTTTGGTGGCCGTCTATATAGAATGAGTCCCATTGTTTCATTTATAAGTACCTCTTGAAGTAACAGCGCTTGGTTTGTTATTTTGAGAGGTGCTTATCTACTTTGCGGAACAAATTTTACCTCTGCCCCCCGGCCTATGGAAAAAAACATTACACTAATACGCTGGAAATCCCGGTTTTGGCACGATTTGCTGCCCGCCGTTCTTTTCCCAGCTGTCTTTTCCCGCGGTGCCTACCTTATCGTTGCCGGCAACAGCAACGGTGGGAGCAGCATGCAGCGGCCTACAGGGATCACAGGGTCTTTTTGTCCCGATAACACTTTTGCCAGCCGGCATTTCCTTGTGCCCACTCCCGTATTCAGACGTATCTGCGACATAGCCGGCTTCTTTTTATTGTTGACTCCTAAATCCTGAATATGAAAAACAGAGCTCTACCGATCAAACGCTGGGGTTTGGCCCTTTCCCTGGCTATATCCTGTCTGGGCGTGAATAAATCCTCTGCGCAGCTTGCTGCCAATACGTACCAGTTCAGTGCTATCAACGGTACCTTTACCGAAGTTACCGGTGGAACGGCTGTAACTTCCATACAAACCGATGATGCGCAAAGCGCTTCCATCAATATTGGGTTCACGTTCAATTATTGCGGTACAGATTATAATTCGTTTGTAGCCAACTCCAACGGTTGGATCTCCTTTGGCCCCGGTACGACCAACACGAGTACCATGAGGGAAAACAACACAGCCAACCTGACAACGATAAAGCCAGCGCTACTGCCGCTCTGGGACGACCTTGACGGTAGTTCGGGCAATGCCAGCTACCAGCTTACCGGCACAGCGCCCAACCAGGTGCTTACGTTTCAGTGGAAGAACTGGAAATGGTACTGGCTGAGCTCTGTAAATATGTCTTTCCAGGTGAAGCTATATCAGACCAGTAATATAGTTGAATTTGTTTACCGGCAGGAGGGCAGCACTGGTTCGCCCAGCGGCGCTACTATCGGCATTGGCGACAACGATGCTACCGCAGGCTACCTGGTGTTGAACAATGCCACAGCAGCGCCCACAGCCTCGCCAACGGTGTGGACGGACAATATTGCCGCCCGCCCTGCCAACGGCCAGGTGTACCGCTTCAAGCCTATGCCCTCGTTCGATATGGATGCCGACAGCATTATTGTAGCTGAACCATTCTGCTCCAATTCGACCCAGCCGATAAAGGCCAGGCTTTCCAACCTGGGCACGGCTACCATCACCTCGCTTACCGTGAACTGGTCAATAGACGGTGTGCTGCAAACCCCCATTGCTTATAGCGGCGCGCCGATAACCAATTTCGGCACCGCTCCCAACAACAATGCCACTATTGTATTGGGCGATGTGTTCTTCCCCGATGCTACGCCACGCAATATTAAAGTGTGGACGAGCCAACCCAACAGTAATGCCGACGAGATACCAGCCAATGATACAGCGAAGCGGGCAGTAGCTGCCGCGCTGCAGGGTGTTGACGTGGATCTGCAGCCCAGCGATACGACCATATGCCAGGGCCATAGTATAGTGCTGGATGCAGGCGGTTTCCCAAAACATCCTATCTATATCTGGAGCACCGGTAGCCTCGATTCGGCCATTACAGTCAGCAGCCCCGGGACTTATAGTGTGAAAGTGCAAAACACCGATGGTTGTTTTGACCGTGATACCATAGTCGTAAGTGTATACCCCAATCCTTTGCTGAACTCCGTAGCGGTGGTGGACAATGGCGACAAATCTTTCACCTTTAACGCTCTTGGCGCACAAAATGTGACCAGCTATAAATGGGATTTTGGCGATGGTTCGGCTCCCGTTACCGGTGATGGAGTGCCTGGCCAGGTAATTCACCCGTTCACGACGCCCGGCGATTATACGGTAACCCTTACGCTTTACAACAACTGTAGCGAAGTAAGCCGTACCGTTGTGATCCACATTCCCGATGTGCCGGCCAATAGCATTGACGAGCTGGATGCCCTCAGGAAAGAGATCAGGATCTATCCCAACCCCGGAAAAGATATGATCACGGTAAGCCATAACAGCGGACTAAAGATCAACCAGGTTGAGATATACAACCTCACCGGTCAGCGCATGATGAGCATAACCGTTAAGAGCGATAAACAGCAGATCAATATTTCCGGCATGGCTGCCGGTATCTATAACGTTACCATCGGCACCGATAAAGGTAAGGTGACAAAAAAACTTGAAGTGATCCGATAACCAATAAACAAAGCAAGCCAAGGAGCTGTCCCGCAAGGGACGGCTCTTTTTTTTGCCGGTATGCCCGACGCAAGGCACCGGGTATACCGGATCTTAATAGTTTATGAATCTTGCTCTTTTGCATGTTTTACCCGGATATACCTGTACCACGACTGTTCTTTACTGGTCTTAAACAACAAATCAACACGAACAAGATCATCAGGAATTTAAACCCGGAACAATGAACAAAAGACCAGTAAAACACAACAAACTCTTTAGCCGGATGCGGCTCCCATTCTTAGCCGCTTGTCTTGCGCTGAGCGCCCATACAGGATATGCGCAGGTGCCGGCTTCCACGTACACCTTCAGCGCACTATCAGGCACCTTTACCGACATCGCCGGCAGCCCCGGACTGGTTACATTGCCAGCCTCCTTTCTCGGCGATAATGTAACCAGCAATACCATTCCCATTGGCTTTACATTCTATTACTGCGGCAGCCCTTATACCCAGGTTGCAGCCTGTACCAATGGCTGGCTGAGCTTTAATGCTGCAAGTACGTCTACGGCCTCGGGCAACAGCCTGGCCAATCTCAGCACCAGCGCCGCGGCTAACGTGAAGCCGGCTCTGATGCCACTCTGGGACGATTTGCGTGGCAGTGCCGATAGTGCTGCCAGCGCAACATACGTTACTACCGGCGCGGCCCCCAACCGTGTCTTCATCTTTCAATGGAAAAACTGGCAATGGAACAGAAGCAGTGCTGTCAATATCTCTTTCCAGGTGAAGCTTTATGAAGCCGGCAATGTAATCGAGTATTGCTACCAGCAGGGCGCTGCAGCGGGCAACCCCACAGGATCCAGCGGGGCAACCATTGGTATCGCCGATGGCGCCGCAACGCCGGTGTACCTTACGCTCAGCAACGCGACCGCAGCGCCTGTAGCGTCTTCTGCCATCTTCACCACCAATATCACTACAAGACCAGCTACGGGCCAGGTTTATCGCTTTATACCGCTGCCGAGATTTGACATGGCAGCAGACAGCGTAATTGTCGCGCCCTCATTCTGTGCCCGTACCAGTCAGCCGGTATCGGTTCGTATGAAAAACCTGGGTACCGAAGCGATCACTAGTGTCGAACTGCATTGGTCGGTCGATGGCATTGCGCAACCAATGGTTGCTTATTCAGGTGCTGCGGTAAGCAATGTGCTTTCGGCGCCGGCTAACAGGAAAACAGTATTGCTGGGAGATGTTCTTTTTCCCGACAATAGCCCCCGCCGTATTAAAGTATGGACAGCCAGGCCCAATAGCGCCAGCGATGAGGTGCCTGTCAATGACAGTGTAGCCCGCATGGTAGCAGCCGATCTGACGGGTGTTGAAGTGCATATAAGGCCGGGCGATACGGCGATCTGTTCAGGCGATCATATTACACTGGATGCCGGTGCGCATCCCGGCGCCCCGATCTATATCTGGAGTACCGGTAGTCTCGATCAAAGCATCCCCGTAAGTGGAAGCGGCCGCTATATTGTCAAGGTGCAAAACAACAGCGGTTGTTTTGACAGGGATACGGTTACTGTGACCGTGCTTCCCGATCCCATAGCTGCCGGCATCGGTGCTGTAGACAATGGCGACCTTTCGTATACGTTTAATGCGATCAGCGCGCAGCATGTGAAGCAATATAAATGGGACTTCGGCGATGGCTCTGCGCCGGTAACAGGAGCAGGCCTGCCGGCACAGGCGATCCATGCCTATGCCGCCGGCACTTACACCGTGAAGCTGATATTGACCAATGATTGCCATGAGATCATCATTGAGCAAAAGATCAGCGTAGGGGCTGTAGGTATCGACGGTCCTGAAACCTGGCAAAAGGAAATTCTGCTGTACCCCAATCCGGCCAGAGGCCTGGTTACCCTGCAAGCGCCGGATGGATTAAAAATATTGAAAGTGGCGCTGTATAATATTATTGGTCAGCAAGTCTATACAAATAGTGGCTCAGCTATTGATGTAACCGGCATGCCGGCAGGCAGTTATCAGGTAGTCATTTTTACCGGAAAAGGAAAAGTAGTACGCAAGCTTTTGGTAAAAAAATAACACTTTCCTTTTTGTAAAAGAGGGTGTCTTCTATTCGGAGGGCGCCCTTTTGCTATTAAAATCAGGGGGCATTTACGATTAAAATTCGTTAACAAAATATAAGGCCCTGTTAAATTTCGTAATTGTAAAATATGTGCAAGATTTGAATTGATTTATCAATTAGCTTCGTCTATTTTTTAATCCTACCCAAACCAAATTTGTAAATGCTTATTGAGATGAAAACTACATTTTGTAGGTACCTGAAGAACACGATTTTTCCAGCGCTCCTTATGGTGATAACCTTGCAGGCACAGGCTCAGGTGCCGGCATCCAGTTACACTTTTAGCGCCCAGGCCGGGACGTTTACAGCGCTTAGCGGCGCGACGGATGTGCCGGAGATCGAAAGTGATGAAGACATTTCGGACGCTATTCCTATCGGATTTACATTTAGTTATTGTAACAACACTTACACAGAAGTAGTCGCCAGCTCCAATGGCTGGCTGAGTTTCGGCTCGCCAAGCGATGCGGTAAGCTACAACGACGCTTCCTCGCTGAACGACGTTAAGCCGGCGCTCTTCCCTTTATGGCAAGATCTGGGGGGCGATGCCGGCTCGGCTTCCTATACCACTACCGGCACAGCGCCCAACCGCGTGTTTACTTTTGAGTTTAAAAATTGGTATTGGAGTGCCAGCGCCGCCAATCCGGTAATCTCTTTCCAGGTGAGGCTGTATGAGACCACCAATGTGATCGAATACTGCTACAAGCAGGAAACCGGTACCATCAGCGGCTGGTCTCCTCTGGCAACGATCGGTATCGTAGACGGCGATCCTATCCCTTCTTATCTTACCCTGAACAACGCTACGGCATCGGCTACGGCGTCGTCAACAACCTTTAACGTAAGCATTTCTTCTAAGCCGGCCAACGGTCAGATCTTCCGTTTCACACCACCACCTAATTGCTCCGGCGGCACTTTCCCGGCTGCAACAGCAGCAGTGGTATCGCCCGTAGCAGTATGTGTAAGCGGCAACGTGGACCTCAGCCTGGCAACGCCCATGCCGATATTGACCGGCCTGAGCTATAAATGGCAGTATTCCGAAACCGGTACCGCACCCTGGACCGATGTTGGGCCTGCTGCGAACCTGCCTACCCAATCGGCTCCTGTAACGACACCCCGTTACTTCCGTTGTCTTGTTTTGTGCAATGGCGGAACCACGCCTGTATGGACATCGGGCAACTCGCCGCAGGTATTGGTGAATAATCCGGGATCACCCACAGCAACTGCCGGCACCCGTTGTGGCCCCGGAGCCGTTCAGCTGTCTGCGACTGGTACCGCCGGTGGCCCGCTGATCAAGTGGTACGCTAATGCTACCGGTGGTGCGCCTATAGGTAATACCAGCACCTGGACTACCCCTTATATACCCACAACCACTACCTTCTATGTTACTGCCGGTTCGCCCGATGTAGCTGGATCTAAGGCACTGGGCGCGGGCCTGGAGGTTACCATGTGGAACGACCTTACACCGTTCGTAGGGTGGGACGGCGGCTTCAAGCACCAGTTCCTGATCCATGCTTCCGAGCTTGAGGCCATGGGATTGGAGCCCGGCGCGACCATCACCTCGATGGCTTTAGACGTGGTAACTGCAGGCAATACTTACAATGATTTTTCGGTAGCGCTTAAAAATACGACTACCGCAGCTTTCCTTAACACACCATCTGCATTGGAAGGTGGCGCTATACAAGTCTATACGCCTGCCAGCCATACGACAACTACCGGTCTGAACAATTTCGTGTTCAACTCCGGAACACCTTTTATATGGAACGGCGATAACTTACTGGTGCAAACCTGCTGGAGCAACAACAACAGCTCCAACACGACCAGCGAAGTGCGTTATGACGAAGTTTCCTTCAACGCCACGCAGTACGGCAATGGCTCCGATATGACGGCGGCTGTTTTCTGCGATGCGCCACCGAATATAGGTTGGACCTCCTTTGAAGCCAGGCCCAGGATGGTATTTGGCTATACGGCCTCCTGCCAGGGCCCAAGGGTGCCTGTGGTCGCTACTGTGACGGCCTCGCCCGCCCTCACCGTTACCGCGCCCGATGTGATCTGTAACGGTACCATCGCTCCCATTGTCGTTACACCGCAGGGTACTCCTTACACTACCTACAAGTGGAACGAAGGCGATATCTATACCGATGCTGCGGCCACCGTGCCTTATGTAGCGGTCAACTCGGCTACTTCGTTGTTCTTTAAAGCTGCCGATGCAGGAGAACATGTGTACTACCTCATGGCAGAGAACACGACTTCCCATTGTACGTTTGCCGATACCGTACGGATATGGAACCAGCCCGGTACAGTAACTACGAAAGCAGTGCTGGATACGCTTTGTAACAGCGGCGAGTCTACCATTTCCCTTATACCAGGAAGCGGCTACTTCCCCGGTAGTATTACCTGGATGGATTCACCCGACGGTACAACCTATACACCGATCGCAGGGGCCTCCGATCCGAGCTATACAACCCCGACGATTACCGATACCCGCTTCTATAAAGTGATTATCAAAGCAGGCACTGCTGATTGTCACACGCTGGTACAGCAAGTAGTAGTAGCGCATCCTGAGGTAGTATCTACAAAAGATAGCTCCCGCTGTGGACCCGGCGTAGTGACACTCGAAGCCGAGGCTGGCGGAAACGCTGTAATCAGGTGGTACGACGATCCGGCAGCTATCGATCCTATTGGTTCGGGCAGCCCTTTCAATACTCCTTATCTCGGAACGACCACGACCTTCTATGCCTCTGCTGCTACAGGATCGCCCCAGCCCGAACCCACAATGATAGGCAATGGTACCTTTACCAGTAGCTGGACTGAAATGCCTTACAACCTTGACTTCAGCGCCAATAAAGTGCAGTGGCTCATCAAAGCTTCGGCCTTGCACGCTGCAGGCTTCAATGCAGGATATATCAATTCCATAGGTTTTGATGTAGCATCGGCCGGCGATGAGGTCGAAAATTTCTCGCTGAGCATGAAGCTGACCACTGCGAATATGTTGGGCCCCAACCTGGAAACTGGTTTGCAGACCGTATTCTCCACACCTTCCTATCAGCCGGTATCGGATATGGTCAACGTGCATAACCTCACCTCTCTTTTCTATTGGGATGGCACTTCCAATATCGTATTGGAAGAATGCCATAACAATGAATTTGATGGCTGGAGCTCCGATGTTACTTATACCAACGGCTCTACGGCAATGAATAGTGCAGATGAGGCAGATCATTGTACGAATCCTACCGGACCTACTAATACTTCTTCCGATATGCCCGTTATCCAGGTCGGTATGGTGCTGCCCTGTGAAACAGCTAAAGAGCCGGTAGTCGCTACTGTACACCCTGTACCGGTAGTTGACCTGGGTACCAATGTGAATAATTGCGTGGACCCCGGACAGGAAGTGCTGGTGCTGGACGCAGGCCTGCAGCCCAACAGCGGTGTCTATCTTTGGGACGATGCCAGTGTAGAGCAGGTACGCGCCGTACACCAAAGCGGTACTTACTGGGTAAAAGTGACCAATGAATACAGCTGTGTGAAAGCGGATACTATTGACGTTAATTTCCGCATCAACCCTGTGGTGCAGCTGGGCAACGATACCTCGATCTGTAACGGCGCCGTGCTCAAGCTGGACGGCGGCAGCGACGGTATCGATTACTTCTGGAGCACCGGTGCAGCAACCAAGACAATTAATGTGAGCACTGCTGGTACCTATTATGTTTTTGTGACCAATAATGCAGGTTGTATCAAGTCCGATACCATAACAGTAAGCACCGCGGGTCAGTTGCCTAAGGTCGATGGTATTGTTATCGATAACAATGGTGTCAACACCTTCAGCTTCTCGGCCGTCAATCCGCAGAATGTGATCGGTTATGATTGGGATTTCGGCGATGGTTCGCCGCACAGCAACCTGGTCAATCCTGTTCACACGTACGACGTGCTGGGCGAATATGTAGTGGTGCTGAAGATGAGCAGCAGTTGTGGCTTTGCTACAGATTCGCTGGCGGCCAATATGGTCGGCATCAAGCAGCTGAATGTGAGCAACGATGAAATGATGGTTTACCCCAACCCGACCAGGGCTTCGGCGACGATCCAGAATAAAGGCGCTTTGAAGATGGAGAAGATCCAGGTGTATAATGTGCTGGGCCAGGTAATCTACGATGCCAAGGCTGATAGCAAAGACAAGCACACCCTGAAACTGGATGGCTTTGCCTCTGGTGTCTATACCATCGAGATATTCACCGATAAGGGCATGGTTGCCCGTAAGCTGGAACTGATGCGATAAAATAGTATAATCAAGCTTAAATTGCAACAGGGCTGCCGTTTCGGTAGCCCTGTTGTCGTTTTGGTACTTTCACTTTCAGTGACAGAGGTGCTTATGCCGGGTGGCTACACCAGGTTATGTGCGGAATAAGGGTGCCTATGCTGGCTTGCCGGCCCCGGGGGAAAATGCCATAAAGCGCCGAGCCGCTGCCGCTCATCGAGGCATAAATGGCGCCCTGCGCGTATAGCTCTGCTTTGATATCCTGCAGCACCGGGTGTGCTATCATAACTGTATCTTCAAAGCTGTTGTGAATATGTGTCCGCCATTCTTCCGGCGCCAGCTCACCGATGCGGCGCAGGTCAAACGGCGCGGTTGAAGGCTTTATACCGCTGAAGGCCTCTGCAGTGCTTACATGCAGCGATGGGCAGATGATCTGGATGTTGTAAGTGGAAAGATCCAGTGACAGCGGCTCCAGCAACTCGCCCCTGCCTGCAGCAAAAGCCGGCAGGTTACGGATGAAGAAAGGGCAATCACTGCCCAGTTTCAGGGCATAACTTTCAAGTTTGGCTGTGTCGAGGCCTAGTTGGAAGTGTTCATTCATCATCCGGAGCATAAATGCTGCATCAGATGAACCACCGCCCATGCCAGCTCCCATAGGAATTACCTTGTGCAGGAAAATCTGTAGTGGCTTTACCTGCAAGGAAAAATCGTGCTGTAGCAGCTGGAAGGCCCGCCAGACCAGGTTTTGCTCCCTGTCGCCGGCGACAGCAAGGCCCGATAATGCAATGCTGCCCTCTTCTCCCGGTCTGTCGACAAGCTCCAGGGCATCCCTGAACGGAACAGGATAAAATACAGTCTCCAGGTTATGATAACCATCCGCTCTTTTTTGGGTAATGTATAGTCCGATATTGATCTTGGCATTGGGAAAGGTAAGCATAGGCTATGCAATTGGGCCGGGGGTATGAGTGCAATAATTATTTCTGCAGGCTGCAAATTATCGATAAATTTGAACTTTAATACCGGCAACACTGCCATCTCTTCATGCAACAGATCATTACCCTGAAGGATATCCGGAAAAACTATTATTTGGGCAAGGAACCTGTTCCTGTATTGAAAGGTATAGAGCTGTCCATCGAAAAGAACGAATATGTAGCGCTGATGGGCCCTTCGGGCTCCGGCAAATCCACCTTGATGAATATCCTGGGCTGTCTCGACTCGCCTACATCGGGCGCGTACATTCTTAATGGGAAAGATGTAAGCCGGATGAAAGACGATGAGCTGGCCAATGTGCGTAATGTCGAGATCGGCTTCGTTTTTCAGCAGTTCAATCTTTTGCCACGGCTCACAGCCTGGGAAAATGTTGCCGTGCCGCTGATCTATGCGGGTATTGCGAGGAAAGAGAGAACGGAGCGGGCGCATGCCATGCTGAAACAGGTAGGCCTTGGCGAACGGGCGCACCATAAGCCCAACGAGCTTTCCGGCGGGCAATGCCAGCGGGTAGCGATCGCCCGGGCGCTCATCAACAACCCTTCTCTGATACTGGCCGATGAGCCTACCGGTAACCTGGATTCCAAAACCTCGGTAGAGATCATGGAGCTTTTTGGCAGTATTCAGGCAGCAGGCAATACCGTTATTCTGGTAACGCATGAAGAAGATATTGCAGAACACGCCAAACGTATCGTCCGTATTAAAGATGGTGTGGTGGAGAATGACAGGCTGAATCAAACTTTTAAAATCGAGCTAAGCAAATAAGCGATGGCATTCAGAGTGTATACAAAAACCGGCGACAAAGGCAGCACCGGTCTTATCGGCGGCACCCGTGTGCCTAAAGATCATATCCGTATAGAAGCCTATGGTACGGTAGACGAGCTGAATTCTTACCTGGGTGTGGTAACCGACCAGCTGGGCGATCCGGCAATTAATGAATGGATACTGGAAATACAGGATCGCCTGTTTACGATCGGTTCGTCGCTGGCCACCGATCCCGATAAGGCGCCGAAGATGAAGCTGCCCGACCTGCATACCGGAGATATCGAATGGCTGGAACAGCGGATCGATGAAATGGACGACACATTACCACCGATGAAATCGTTTATTCTGCCGGGAGGGCACCTGGCCGCCAGTCAGGCCCATGTGGCCCGCTGTGTATGCCGGCGGGCTGAACGTTTATGTGTCCATATGCAGCACAACAATGAATTTGTATCGGAGGAGGTACTTAAATACCTGAACCGCCTTTCCGATTTCCTGTTTGTGCTGGCCCGTTTTATCGTGTCGCGTAATGGGGGTAAAGAAATACCCTGGCGTGCCAGGGTATAGTATTCATGAACGGTATCTTTAATGGCGACTATTGCCGGCTTTCCCTGTTCTTGATCTCATCGCGGATTGCGATAGCCTGTATATAATCTTCGTTCTCCAGGACCTGATGCAGCAGATCGTTCAGCTCTTCCATTGTCATCGTTTTCAGGTTGTGGGATTGCTGGCTGTTGCTTTCCTGTACTTCTTCATCGGTACCCGAAGCCGCTTCGCCCGTGCTTTCTGCGCTGGGCTGATCCATGAACAGTCCCGCCGCTTCCAGTATGTTTTCATAGGTGAAAATGGGACAGCCGATACGGACAGCGAGCGCCAAGGCATCTGAAGTGCGGGAGTCAATCTCTATGATCTCCTTGCCGTTGGAACAGATCAACTGGGCAAAGAAAATGCCTTCCTCCAATTTATAGATCAGTACTTCCTGCAATTCGATATTGAACGACAGCATAAAATTGTAGAACAGGTCGTGGGTCAGCGGCCGGCTGGGTTTGATCCTTTCAAGGGCAACAACAATTGCCTGAGCTTCAAATGCCCCGATAACGATGGGCAGGCGACGCAGCCCGTTGATCTCACCCAATACCACAGCATAGGAATGTGTTTGTGTTACGCTGCTGGATAAAGCCACTATTTCAAGTTCAATCTTTTTCATTTGTTATTATATCGCTCCAAATCCAAGCTGCTGCCTGCTGTTGCAGCCTCTGTGCATTGTGAAATGTGAAGTTAGTAAACCTTTGAATTATTCAGTTAAATTTTTAAGCGGGCCCAATGTACGCCTATCTTTAATACTAAAACAAGGTCGGTGCATCGTCAGGGTTACCGCCTTCCTTTGCTGCTGCATCTTCTTCCTTACTATCTGTTTCGGGCTCTTCTTCCTTTTCCTCAAAGAGGATCTCCAGCAGTTCTTTGTCGCTTAGCTTATTGCCTACAGCTTTCCAGCCGCTTACGTTCACTTTTTCGGTAA
Source organism: Taibaiella koreensis (assembly GCF_003545715.1). Lineage (GTDB taxonomy): Bacteria > Bacteroidota > Bacteroidia > Chitinophagales > Chitinophagaceae > Taibaiella > Taibaiella koreensis. The sequence continues at coordinate 98,693 of NZ_QVNU01000002.1, read as the reverse complement.
GGTCGACCACCTCTTCTCTCGCATCTGATTTCTTTTTTCCCAGTTTCAGTGTAACAATAGGATGGGGGTCGGTAGTCACCAGCTCCAGCTTATTCTTAGGCCCTTCCTTTATGAAGAGGAACTTGCTCTTCAGCGTTTGGGTTTCAATATGAAAACGTTTCACATTGAACTGGGCTTTATCGGCGTCGAAGTAGACCGCCGTGATCACCTTGTCGGGATTGAATTTCTCGATACGCTGCATCTGGCTTACTTCGTAGCGATTGCTCAGGTCAAAATCCGTGAGCTCATACTGCCCATCCTTATAGAACACCAGAATGCGGTCTTCCTGGTCGAAGCTGCCCAGCAGCCTGCCATAACCGTCGGTATTGAGGCGGCCTACCTGGGCGTCGTACCATATTTTGGGCGCCGAGAGTGTGCTGCGTCCCTGCTCCTTGAATTTGATCTGCCTTACGGGGTACTTCGTTACCTGGTTGCCCTGCGAGCTGCGTCCTTTGATCACCAGCTCTTCGAAATAAAAATCGAAGACCTTAATGCGTGCCGAGCTGCCGGGCGAGAGAGTTACCGCAACCACTTCGGCCTCACCATTGGGATTGGCCGTAAAGTACATGATCTTGCTGCCCTTGTTGCCTTTGGTAAGGTCGTATTCTTTGTCGCGGGTAATGCCGGTTACGTTAAAGCGCTTGGCATACACTACGCCGCTGCTCCCATCCATATACATCATATTATAGGTAGTGCGCTCGTCGTTCTTCTTGAATACATCCAGGTGTAAGATGTCTTTGCCTACAAAAGTTTTATCGGCGACCTTGGTTACGATCATGGTGCCGTCTTTACGAAACACGATAATGTTATCGATATCGGAGCAGTCACATACAAACTCGTCTTTCTTCAGGCTCGTGCCGATAAAGCCCTCTTTCCGGTTGACATACAGTTTAGCATTGGCGATGGCCACCTTGGTAGCCTGTATCGTGTCGAACAACTTGATCTCGGTCTGACGCTCTTTACCCTTGCCGTATTTCTTCAGCAATCCTTCGTAATAAGCAATTGCGAAGTCGGTGAGATGCTCGATATGATGTTTCGTTTGCGCGATGTTGTCTTCTGTAGCTTTGATGTGCTCGTCGGCCTTAAAAGAGTCGAATTTGGAAATACGCTTGATCCGGATCTCGGTCAACTTTGTGATATCTTCCTGGGTGATCTCTCTCCGGAAAAGCTTTTTATAGGGCTTCAGACCTTTGTCGATAGCTGCCAGCACGCCTTCCCAGGTTGTTTCCTCTTCAATGTCGCGGTAGATCCGTTTTTCGATAAATATTTTCTCCAGGGAAGAGTAGTGCCAGTCATCCTCCAGCTCTTTCAGCTTGATCTCCAGCTCGCGCTTCAGCAGGGCTTTCGTATGCTCTACAGAATGTTTCAGCAGGTCGCTAACACCTACGAAATGTGGTTTGTCATTGATAATGATGCAGGCATTGGGCGATATAGAAGTTTCGCAATCAGTAAAGGCATACAAAGCATCTATCGTCTGGTCGCTGGATACGCCCGGCGCCAGCTGTACTGCCAGTTCCACATCCCTTGCCGTATTGTCGGTAATGCTCTTGATCTTGATCTTACCGCTGTCGTTGGCTTTCAGCACGCTGTCGATCAGCTGCTGTGTCGTAACACCATACGGCACCGATTTAATGAGCAGGGTTTTCTTATCCAGTTCTTCAATATGAACCCTTACCCGCAGCTTGCCACCGCGGCTGCCATCGTTGTAATTGCTCACATCGATCATACCGCCAGTCTGGAAATCGGGATAAAGCTCAAATTTTCGGCCCTTCAGGTGTTTGACCGCAGCGTCCAGTATCTCACAGAAATTGTGGGGTAGTATTTTAGTGGAGAGGCCCACCGCAATGCCTTCGGCTCCCTGTGCTACCAGCAAAGGGAATTTCATGGGCAGGGTAGTGGGCTCATTCTTGCGGCCGTCGTAGCTGAGCTGCCATTCGGTGGTTTTGCCATTGAAAGCGACATCCAGGGCAAATTTAGAAAGCCTTGCTTCGATGTAACGCGCGGCGGCTGCGCTGTCACCCGTACGTATATCGCCCCAGTTACCCTGCATATCGATCAGCAGGTCCTTCTGTCCCAGGTTGGTAATCGCGTCGCTTATCGAAGCGTCGCCATGAGGATGGTATTGCATGGTTTGACCAATGATATTGGCCACCTTATTGAAACGTCCGTCATCCATCTCCTTCATCGCATGAAGAATGCGGCGCTGAACGGGTTTCAGCCCGTCTTCGATCGCCGGTACCGCACGTTCCAGTATCACATAGCTTGCATATTCGAGGAACCAGCTTTCGTACATCCTGTTGATGGACGGCGCGCTGTGCTCCTCGTGTTCGAGTTCCTGTTCGGTCATTTATTCTTTGGTCATTTAAATGCGGCTGCAAAAATAAGAAAATGGCAACGCTATACCTATTCAGGATCGTATGGAAATGCAATTCGAATGTTTTTTGCAATTTTTTTTTTTAATAAATGAATCTGGCCATATTTCTACACTCACTATGCGATAGTTTTATTATGTATAAGTTGATTTACTAAATTGTATTTTTGATTAACTGTATGCCGTCAGCTGCGCAGATTGTGCCTGGTATAACGGAAAAGCTATGTTTGTACCATGGCAATTAGTGGCTCACAGGGACTTTATCTGCACCTGGACAAAACCAGTTATGCTGGTGGAGAGTCTGTTTGGTTTATAGCTTACCACCCTATTTGTATTGCTACAGCGGGAGGTTAATGACTCTATATGAAAAGGGGAAAATATATAATGCAGAATGGTACGGGAAAAGGCAGCCCTTTCCCGGGACAGGCATTGCCTCAGGGAAAAATACGGACGGATGCCGAAGGGAAGGCCAGCATCCAATTCTATACCAACGACCTTTTGGGATACCATACACCTGCAGGGCTTCAGCAAAGCAGGGCCTATAGCTGCCAAGGCTTTTTACCGGTTAATCCGGTAGCCGTTACAGGTATTGCAGCAGCAATCGCGTCAATTCCTCCTTACGGGTCAGCTGCATCAGGTGCGTGCCACCTTCGACGGGTATGGCCTGCGACAAATTCCGATAAGGGAACATGCTGTCGCGGGTGCCATGGATATGAATAATATCCCTGCGGTAATCGTCGCCGCCCTGCCAATTGACGATGGCGTTGACGCACCAATAGAGAAATGCGGGATCGTTATGCCGGGCCATGCTGATGGTCAGCCGCCGTACCGCCGGGTCCCGTCGCAATTCGGGCAACAGCAGGCCGCCGTAGCGGGTGCCGGCAATAAAACCTCGTCCGGGCAACAGCCGGTGCAGCTTGCTGCGGCGAAGCTGGCGGAGGCGCCAGGGCATTTCGGAGCGACACTTTACCGAAGAGATCAGGATCACCTTTTCGGGCTGTACATGTTTGAGCAGCTCCATAACCATAATGCCGCCCATAGAATTGCCCACGAGATTGAAAGGGGCTTTGCTGTTGATCAAGGGCAGGAATTTAAGGCAATAAGCAGCCATGGATTCTCCCGCGGTATGGGCGGGGAAAGGCAAGTAAACCGCGTCAGGTATCTGCGATAGCGGGTAAGCATAAAAACGCTCGTCGGTCGCGATGCCGCCTATGAAATAAGTGGTCATTGTCTTTGTCTAATAACGATAAGCCGGAACGGCGTCCTGTATACTATCTATTTTCATCAGTAGCCTGGGCGAAAAAAATGACTATCGGGAAAGATCAATGGATGTATGGGGTAACGTTCAGCGCATTCATCTGTTGCTTTAGCTCGGCAGTATCCGTCGCCGCTTTTTTCATCAGCCGTGCAAAAAGCACGAGGTTGGCGCCCAGCAATGCCGTTATCATGCCTGTAAGCCAGGCCTGTGCCTGCGGACTAAGGAAGCCTGCAGCCAAAATGACGGCCAGGCCCACCCATAGCCAGAAGATGGTACTGACGCTGGCCTCATGCGCTTTTTCGATAAGCAAGCCGCCTGTTTTGGCGCGCTGCCGCAGGATCAGGATAGCGACGCCATATAAGAGCTCGGCAGAGCACAATATACCCATGCCGTTTTGAAGCAGGTGTCTGTGCGCCATTGCCAGGAAGAGCTTGCCCGCTAATGCCCCCAGCAGGATCATTCCGGGAAGGTGCAGCGAAAGCAGGAACTGCTTCTGTTCGCGGCGATACCAGGTTTTATACCGGTGATAAACACTTTTTTCGAAGGCTTCGGCCAGTGGCGCAAACCCTTTGACGCCAAAAGAACGATGCGCCTGTGCCATTGCAGCCTCCAGGTCAAGCTTGCTATCCTGCTGCAGCAACTCTTCTACCTTGCAGGCAAAATGATCGGTGATCTCCAAGAGCAAAGGAGGCTGGGAGAAGCGGGCAGACCGGGATATGATGAACCGGTGCAAACGGTCCAGCTCTTCAGGGCTCAATATTCTTTTATCCATGCTTTAAACGGTATTTCAGGATCTTTTGAAGAGAGCTTATCGCATCCTGCAAGGCTTCCAGCTGCAGCGCCGATTCTTTTTTTCCCTTCCTGTTTAGCTTATAATATTTCCGCAGCCGGCCATCCACCATTTCGGTTTCTGTATCCAACAGGCCGGCAGTCTCCAGCTTATGCAGGGTGGGATATAGCGCTGCTTCGGTGACCCTGGTCTTGCCCTTGCTGCCATCCTGTACCGCCCTGGTGATCTCGTAACCGTACATGCGACCATTGAGCTGCAGTAATTGCAGTACCACTGCCGATAAGCTTCCTTTAATTATGCGATCCGTTTCCATATAGCTTTACCAAAGGTAAATAAAAAAATGATACCTAATAAAATTAGGTATCGTTCAAAAATTAAAAATTTCACCAGCACTATTACCGTTTCTTCCAGGCCGCTTCCAGCCGTGCCATCAGCCGCCAGTTTTCCATAGGATCGAGCCGGCGCAACGCATAGGGTCGTAGCTCCTCCTGCTGGCCGCCGCTCTTTACTGAACGTTGGTATTGCCTGGCTTCAATGCCTTCGTACACTTCCTTTTTAATAAAGAGCAGGTCGGCGTAATAGTATTCTTCATTCCTGTTCTCGGCAGCGTTGGTGCTTATTACGATCTCCCGGTCTTTCGATAGGCTTACCTGGATATAACGATCGCTCAGCCGCCATTCAAAATAGTTGTTGTCGCCATAATTCAACAAGTCGGATGTCGTGTCCCGGTCGCTCATGAAAGCGATCTGCTCAGCTGCCATACCCCGGGCTCTCATGGTATCGATCTGGGCTTCGTTATCGGCCTTAATAGCCTGCTCTTCTGTGGTCTTTCCCAGCTTATGGGACAGGTATACGAGCATCGAATCGAGGTCCTTCTTCTCACGGAACTTCGTTTTAGCGACAATGGCCAACGGGTGAAATTGTTCGTCGGTCTCTATGCCTACCTGGTAAAAGAAAATGTTGGCATAACAGGCAATGCTGTCCAGTGTCTGCGTGCGGAAGTAGTAGCGCTTCTCCTTCCATACAAAGACATGCTCCGGTAGCTCTCCCCGGGCAAAAGAGTCCTTTTCGCGAAAAACGTCAAAGTGCTTTTCGGGCCAGTCGTCATGATCGGCAGTGTCGAGCGTAGTGCCGAACAGGTGAGTGGCATCCTCATCGAAAGCGATCCGGGACAGGTCAAAGCCGGAGCGGGCGGCAAAGGTTGCCGGCTGTGGCTTTTGTACAGCATTGCTCCCGCTTTTTTCTTTACAGGAAAAGAAGCAGATGCATATTATAGTAATGATCCCCGATCGGAATAAATAGTTCATGGCTGTAGTGTTTAAGCTTCGTTCCATATGCGCCAGGCCGCTTCGGCCTGTGCGATCAGCATCTCGTAGCCATTCTTTATTTGTGCACCTTGTGCTTTGCCCTTTTGCAGGAAAAGGGTTTCGGCGGGATTGTAGACCAGGTCGTAAAGTAAATGTTTTTCGCCGATGTAGTTGTAGGGTATGTCGGCACAGTGTTCTGTATCCGGCGCCATACCCAGGGGCGTGGTATTAATAATAAGCTTGTGCTCGTCCAGTACGGCTTGATCGAGCCTGGCATAGCAGAGCTGCCCGGCACCGGTATGGCGCGACACCAGGGTAAAGGCGATGCCCAACTGCTGCAACGCGTAAGCAACGGCCTTGGAAGAACCTCCCGTCCCCAATACCAGGGCATGTGTATGCCAGGGTTGCAGCAATGGCTCCAGGCTTTGCGTAAAGCCTATAGTGTCTGTGTTGAACCCTTTGAGCCGGCCTTCCCGGATACGGATCGTATTGACGGCGCCTATAGCCTTGGCAGTACCGTCGAGCTCGTCGAGCAGGGGGATCACTGTCTCTTTGTGGGGTATGGTCACATTGAGGCCCAGCAAGCCCGGCTCTTGTATCAGCAAATCCCGGAGCGTATGGATATGTGCCAGGGGGAATTTGTGATATTGGAACGGCAGGCCCAACTGCTCAAATTTCTGATTGAAATAGCCAGGCGAAAAGGTCTGTAGTAAAGGATAGCCGATAATGCCGTACATAGCGTGCTGTTTAGAGGCTCCCGGTGCGGCCGCCGTCGACAGGAATGCTTACCCCGGTAATATAGGCGGCTGCTGGTGTCGCCAGGAAGGCTGCAGCGGCAGCAATCTCTTCAGGCCGGCCGAAACGTTTCATCGGGATTTCCTCCAGCATTTCTTCTTCCACGGCTTCCCTGTTTGCGCCGGTCTTTGCCGATTTGTTGTTGACGATGTTTTCCAGGCGGGCGGTAGCCGTAGCGCCGGGAAGAATGTTGTTGACTGTGATGCCGAAAGCGCCCAGCTCATTCGACAAGGTCTTGGCCCAGGAAGCCACGGCGCCCCTTATCGTATTGCTCACACCCAGCCCTTTCAAGGGTATCTTTACCGATGTGGAGATGATATTGATGATACGGCCGTATTGTGTAGCCTTCATACCAGGAACCACGAGTTGTGCCAGCAATTGATTGCAGATCAGGTGCTGGTTGAAAGCCTGAAGAAAGGCTTCGGGTGTGGCATCCGTGACAGGACCGGCGGCTGGGCCGCCGCTGTTGTTTACGAGAATATGGACCGGCTGCTGCTGTACATAAGCGGCTACCACATCCTTTACCCCATTGTAGTCACTGTAATCGGCTACCAGGTAGTCGTGTTGTTGCCCCGCCGAAGCATCCAGGCTGGCGACAGCTGTTTGCAGGGTGGTTTCGTTGCGGGCGATCAGGGTGCAGGTGGCGCCCAGCAGGGCCAGTTCCCGGGCGATGGCCAGACCTATACCTTGTGTGCTGCCGCCTATAAGAGCATGCTTGCCGTTAAGTGATAATTGCATAGTTGTTGCTTTAGCGTTGCAAATATAAGGCCAAAGCGTTAACGGCTCTTTATACCAGTATGCTGCTGCCAGGCGCCAGGCCGGCAATATATTGGTTCATCGTGCGCTCGCCTTTGGCAACCATGCCTTTCATTTCGGCCGGATCAAAGGTGAGTCCTCCCGGGCCGCCGCCGAGGTAACCATCGGGGCGTATGAGATGAAGGTTGACACTGCGTTTATTGCTGAAGGGGCTACCGGGCACGTTAAGCAGTGCAGTTATTTTGTCTTCTGGTATACCATAGGCCGAAAGGTTCTGCCTCACCGTATCCATATAGCCCAATGCCTTGTTGTAGAGCAGCGGTATCTGCAGGTCGTTGTCACCCACATCTTCGCTGAAGATCTCGATCGTACGCATCAGGATGTCCGGCACGCCCGTATATCTTTTCTCCACAGGAGGCGTGATCTCGGGAGAGAGCAGGATCACGAAAACCTCATCGGCTCCTTGCTCAATGGCAAGCTGGATGCCGGCATATTCCCGTACGCCGCCATCTACATACTGACGCAGCGGCTGCGCACCGGGAATGACTTCGATCGGGGTCATGAAGACCGGCTGGCATGCCGAAGCCAGTACCGCGCGCCGGAAATGATCGGCCTGCTTCAGGGCGATCACCTCATGTTGGGTGGCGCTGTTCAATGTTTTGGAGGCAAAATACACTGCGGCCTCCGTTTGCAGGCAAGTGGTCGCCAGCAGCACATTGTAAGGGCGCGTTGCCAGGTCGTTGAAAAAGGTATCAGTATAGTACTGTTTTAACAGTTGCGCGAGCGGCTCCACGCCGAAAATACTGTCGGCTGTGAGTATACGGTTGCCGACATTGTAGGTGGTGATCACCTGTTCTGTGGTTACCGAAGTATAGAGCTGCTCCAGCAGCGCAATATCCCTGGCGGTAGCCAGTGGTGCGATAAGGGCGCCGGTGCTGGTGCCGATGAGCATATCAAATGCAAGGCCCGGCCGCTGCCGGAACATGGTCTTGATCGCACCGACGGCAAAGGCTCCTTTGGAGCCGCCGCCGCTAATCACCAATGCTGTAGACATAATGCGGGCTTTAAGGGTTAAATGGATCTGATGAGGTTTTTTTCTTAGGTCGTATCAGGTTGAAGCCGAGGGAAGATTGCAGCCACCATTGACCATTGCCGTAATCGCGATAGCCGGTAAAGGCAAGCTGGAAGAGCTGGAATATCTCGGCCTGCAGGCCGCCACCCGCAAGTTTTTGCCCGAAAGAGCCCCAGAAATGGCTCCCTGTAAGCTGGACGTTCAGTACTGTGCCGAAAACACCGGCGCGCATATCAAAAAGCCTCAACGCTGCTGTGGGGCCGGCTTGTACGCCCCAGCGGCCTTGGGTATAAATGCCGGCTACCTGCGCCCCGAGCCGTAGCCGGGAAGGAATAACCGTGTATTGCGGGGCCAGGCTAAACCCTACCTGATAATAATCGGGGGTGGTCTTGAAATCGGATACGACGCCCTGCTGCAGGCTGAGGTAGCCGGTAAAGCCTTTAGGGAATTCAGGTGTGCTGTTCTGCGCCGGCAGCGGGATGCCGGCATATAACATAAGAAAAATAAGTATACAGCACCATCTTGAAAATACAGGAGCCATGTTGTTCAGGGTTTAGGTTTACCCTAAAGATACTATAACTGCTGCGCCGGAAGGTGGCCGAGGTGAAAATTACGTTATTCTACGGAGTGTTGTCCATCTGCAGGCGGCCGGTGCGGGCTACTGCCGTATTTGACGAACATATAAAGATAAAGTACCCTGGAGTAGCGCATCAGCAACGGTTGTAGCAGGAGCAGCATGGCCACGGTAATGCCCAGGTACCACCAGATGCTATTGTTCTTCCAGGAAAAACCGACTGCCAGGCCAAACCATAAGGCATTGAATATGGCCACACCTACGGATAGGGCATAGCTCACATAACCGGTGCCATAATAAAAGCCGACCTCAAGCTCCATCTTCTGACCGCATACCGGGCAGCGGTCAGGCATGAGCATCATTTCTTTCAGTGGGAAAATGCTTTTGTTGGTGTACATATTTCCTTTGCGGCAGTTGGGACATTTCATGCCCAGGATACCGGAAGGCAGCGAAGGACGGTCGGCCATGGTATTGGGAAAATTGATAGCAAAGGTAGCCTTAATCCCCGTTCTTTGCAGAAAATCCGGTGCTGCAACAGACAATTATTTTATGGCTGAAACATTAACGACCATTACCGGGAGCAAGGCAGAGCAATACGCTGCACTGCTGCCCCAGATAGAGGCGCTCGTCACGCACGAGGAGGACCTGATCGCCAACCTGGCCAACGTTACCGCGGCGCTGAAGGAGCAGTTCGGCTGGCTGTGGACCGGCTTCTACCTGGTAAAGGAAGACGAGCTGGTGCTCGGGCCTTTCCAGGGACCAATTGCCTGTACCCGTATCCGTAAAGGCCGCGGTGTATGCGGCACCTCCTGGGAGCGCGGTGAAACGATAGTAGTGCCCGATGTGGAACAATTTCCCGGTCATATTGCCTGCAGCAGCCGTTCCCGCTCCGAAATCGTAGTGCCCGTTTTCAAAAACGGCACGGTGACGGCCGTTCTGGACGTAGATAGCGAAGCGCTGGCAGCTTTTGACGATACCGACAAGCATTGGCTGGAACAGTTGGTCGCGCTGCTTCGTTTCTGACCTGCTCAGTCCATACTAACACCGATATTTTGTAGGTTTGCGTGTTTTTTCACATAAGCCGATCTTCATGCGTCGCTATATTTTATTTCTCCTGTTATCGCTGTGCACTCTGGATACCTTTGCACAGGCCGATAGCACCCTGGTTCCGGCAACCGACTCCGACCATATCCGTATCAGTATCCTTACCTGTGGCGTGGGAGACGAATTGTATTCCTCTTTTGGTCATACCGGCGTGCGTGTTATGGATACCCGTAGCGGCGCTGATGAGGTATATAATTATGGCACGTTCAACTTCAACGACCCGGATTTTTACCAGAAATTCACATTGGGCAAGCTGCCCTATTACCTGGAAAAGGGCGCTTACGGCGACTTTATGTACACTTACGTGGAGGAGAAACGTAACGTGAGGGAGCAGGTGCTGGACCTCAGCACCGACCAGAAGCGTCGCATGATCCGGTACCTGGAAAACAACCTGAAGCCCGAATACCGCGAGTACCAATATGATTTCCTGTTCGATAACTGTGCTACCCGGGTGCGGGACATCTTCCCCAGGGTACTTGGAGATGAATTTTATTTTGGCGATGTACTGAGCAACAAAAAAATCAGCTATCGCGATATCCTCAACCAATACCTGGCCGACAAGCATTGGGAAAGATTTGGCATCAACCTGCTGCTCGGTAGTAAGGTAGACAGCCTGATGACCGACGAGGGCGCTATGTTCCTGCCCGATTTTATACACAAAGGCCTGGTGCACGCCAAATTCAGGGGAAAGCATGTGGTCGGCAGCGATCGCGTGATCCTGGATCATAAGCATGTGTACCACACCACGTTCAACGGCCCCCTTTGGATGATGATCGGTCTCCTGATCCTTACCGCGCTTTCTTTCCTGGTGCGCTCGTTCCGCTATCTTAAGGCGGTGCTCCGTTTCCTGCTGCTCTTTATTACCGGCCTGCTCGGTATTTTTATGCTGTTCATGTGGCTGTGCACCAATCACCAGTCTTGCGCCGATAATTTCAACATTTTATGGGCGGTGCCCTTCAATGTTATTGTCGCTTTTGTGGCGCATAAGCGTAAGCAAGGGCTCAGGATCTATGCCCTGGCGGCTATTAGCCTGGTCATAGTGGCGCTCATCGTTCACCTGCTTGGCTTCCAGCGCATGCCCCTGATCGAGCTGGCGCCGCTGCTGCTGTGTATGATGTATATTTACATCGACATGTACAAGCAAAACATCGGCGGCACGGCCCCTGCGGCGGATGCTGCTGATACGGCAAACAAATGATCCGGATTGTATGATACATTATACTGTAATAGGCCAGGGGCAGCCCCTGGTGCTGATCCACGGCTTTCCCAACGATAGCAGCGCCTGGGAGCCCCTGTTGCCGGCACTTACAGAACGGTACCGTGTACTGCTACCCGACCTGCCCGGTGCGGGACAGAGTCCTTTACCCGATACCCCGCTCAGCCTGGAATATATGGCCGCGGAGATCGCAGGTATGCTGGACCGCGAACAGATACCCCTGGCAGTACTGGCAGGGCATTCTATGGGCGGCTACTCAGCGCTGGAATTTGCGGCGCATTACCCCGGCCGGCTCAAAGGAGTAAGCCTGGTGCATTCGCTGGCTTCTCCCGATAGCGAGGAGAAAAAAGAGAACCGCCGTAAGGCCATTGCCCTGATCCGAAAGGGTGAAGCGGAGAAGGAAATGTTCCTCAGGGGCATGGCGCAAAACCTGTTTGCAGAATCTTATGCGGCCCGGCATCCCGAAATGGTGCGCAAGGTCGTAGATACCGGTATGAAGCTTTCCACGGCTTCGCTGGCGGCTTTTTACCAGGCCATTATGGAGCGCAGCGACAAAAGGGAACTTCTGGACAGACTTGATTGCCCGCTGCAGTGGATCATCGGTAACGAAGACACCGCAACGCCCATGAAGGACGCCCTGGAACAGTGTCACAGGGCCCGGGTGAACGCCGTTTCCCTATACGAGCCCTGCGGACACATGAGCTTCCTGGAGCATCCCGACTGGCTGGCTACCGATATGATCGCCTTCCTGGAGCATTGTTACCGGGATGCAGGCCCGCAATAACATTGCGGGAGGGCCGTCCCTTATCGCAGGAGCCGCCCTCCCGCTTTCTTCCGGTACCGGCTGTACCGGCTTACCTATAATCTTTAACCAAATGTAAATGCCAGCGGATATTTTGTTCACCTCTTCGTTTCCAAGTACATTTGTTTTAGATAATGAAAAATGCAACCATACGGCTGATCCTGATCCTGGCCTTGCTGTTGGCCGCCGGTATCATCGCCACGCAGGTGTATTGGGTAAAAAAGGCTTACGATCTTGAAGAAAAAGAGTTCAGTCTCAATGTCAATACCAGCTTGCGAAATGTAGCGCTGAAGATCTGGGAGCTGAAAAAGATACAGCCCCTGGTATATAATGTGGTGGACCAGGTGGAACCGGACTATTTTATCGTGCAGATCAACGATCACGTGGATGCCGATGTGCTGGGCCATTTCCTGTCGATGGAATTTGAGCGGCGGAACGTGATCACCGATTTTGAGTATGGCATGTACGATTGTATGAGCGATAGTCTCATGAACTACCATTACATCCATATGAGCGGGAGCAACGAGCCGTTTACACCTGTAATGAATTTTCCCAGCCTGGCCCGTGAAAACTATTACTTCGGTGTGTTCTTTCCCCACCGGAAAAATTACATCGCCTCGCAGCTGTCGATCTGGATATTGTCGTCGCTGGTACTGCTGTGCGTGCTGATCTTCCTGGGCTATGTGGTATTTGTGATCCTGAAACAAAAACGGCTGAGCGAGGTGCAAAAGGATTTTGTCAACAACATGACGCATGAATTCAAGACGCCATTGGCGACGATACAGTTATCGGCCGAGGTGCTGAAAAACCCGGACATTGTACAGAAACCGCAACGCCTGCTCAACTATGCGACCATTATCGATAATGCGGCTTCACAGTTGGCATTGCAGGTAGAGCGGGTATTGCAGATGGCCCATGCGGAAAAAGGAGAGATACAGCTGCGGCACCAACCTATCGTGTGGCAGGAGCTGATCAATGAAGCGGTAAAAGGATTTGAGCACATGCTGCTGAAGAAAAATGCGGCGCTGCACCTGCATTTGCCTGAGGCCGCAGTGGAGTCGACCGGCGACAAGCTGCACCTCAAGAATGCGGTGAGCAACCTTATCGATAACGCGCTTAAATACGCAGCCGACAACCCGATAATCGATATACATTTGAAGGCCAACAATAAACAGATCAGGATCGACGTTACCGATAACGGAATTGGCATCGATAAGGATCATCAGAGAATGTTATTCCGGCGGTTTTACCGTGTGCCGACGGGTAATATACACGATGTGAAAGGGTTTGGTCTGGGGTTGAATTATGTCAAGATCATCGTGAAGGCTCATGGCGGATCGGTAGTCTGCAATAGCAAGCCGGGTAAAGGAAGCACCTTTTCCCTTATCTTTCCGAAAAAATAACGTATAAAACTTCTATATGCAACCAAAAGCAAAGATCCTTTTAGTAGAAGACGACAGCTCTCTGGGCTTTGTAGTGAAAGATAACCTGGAGGAGCACGGGTACGAAGTGATTTTCAGCTCCGATGGCGAAAATGGCTGGCAGCAATTCATGCGTCACAATATCGATATCTGCCTGCTGGATGTAATGCTGCCCAAGAAAGATGGCATGGCCCTGGCGGCGCAGATCAGGAAAAAGAATGACAAGATCCCGATCCTGTTCCTCACGGCCAAATCCATGGATGAAGACCGTATTGCCGGGTTCAAGGCCGGCGGCGACGACTATATCACCAAGCCCTTCAATATGGAAGAGCTGCTGCTACGCATCGAGGTATTCCTGAAGCGGACCCGTAAAAAGCCGAGCGAGCAAGCTGAAAAATTTGAGCTGGGAAACCTCGTTTTCGACTACAACAATCTGCTGCTGATTGACGGCACGCACAAGCAGCAGCTGACACAGAAGGAAGCCGACCTGCTGCAATACCTTTGCCTGCATGCCAATGCGGTGGTCAAGCGGGAAGATATCCTGATGAACGTCTGGGGAAAAGAAGACTATTTTCTGGGCAGAAGCATGGATGTTTTTATGACCAAGATCAGGAAATACCTGAAGGATGCAGAGGGTGTAGACCTGCAAACGGTGCATGGCGTAGGCTTTAAATTGATCCTTGCTAAACAGGAATAATGTATAACTTTGCTGCCTTCAATAATTCATTGTATGAACCGCCACCGTTGTGCCCTTTTCCTGCTGATCCTTGCCCTGCCGGCACTGCTTTATTCCTGCAGCGCAGCAAAGAAAACAGCCAAAAAGCAACACTCCTATATGGAATCGGCTTACGCTACCCTGAAGGATGCTGTAAATGAAGCCGAAGTGACCATTCTGAATGATACGATCAAGGTCCTGTTTCCCGAGCACCTGCTGTTTAAGAAAAGCTCGGCCGAGATCAATGAGGCGACAACCCCGCTGATGCAGCGCTTCGGGAAGGCGTTGAATCAATATGATAAGACAAGCATCCTCGTCAATGGATATACCGACAACACCGGTACCGATGGGATTAATGAAACCTTATCGAAGCAAAGAGCCGACTCTGCAAAAAACATGCTGGAGCGTTTTGACGTACTTAAGAGCCGGATCTTTACCTGGGGAATGGGTAAGACCAACCCAATAGGCGATAACAATACGGAGGAAGGCAGAAGACGGAACCGCCGGGTGGAATTCATTATCCTGTACAACTACGAGCCGCCAAAATAACGTCGCCAGGCCGGAAATTACCGAAGCCGTTTTTTTACCGCCGATAGGATATATTTGCAATACAAAAGCTGCAGGACGTTTTTTTACGATGGCCAACAATTTCCTTTTCAATACTGTACTTGCTTACCGTTCCGTGCGCACCAACAAGCTGCGCACAGGCATTACGGTAGGCATTATTGCTTTGGGGATCATGGCGCTCATCGGCATTCTTACCGCCATTGAAGGATTGAAAGCCAGTATCTACTCCAGTTTCAGCGGTATGGGCGCCAATACGTTCCAGATCACCAACGAAGTGCTCAAGAAGAAGAGAGGCGGTGGAGGGATCAATATTTCTTCTGTAGACCAGCGCAACATAAGCTATCGCGATGCCCAGGACTTTAAAAAGCGGTTTTCTTTTCCCGGTACAGAAGTCGGCCTATCGATCATGGGTACCGGTATCGCTACCGTTCGCTACGCTTCGGAGAAAACCAATCCCAATATCCATGTCATGGGGGTGGACGAACGTTATGTCACCATTTCTTCGACAACGCTCGCCGCCGGCCGTAATTTTTCAACCACAGAGGTGGAGAATGGCAGCTATGTATGCCTGCTGGGCAACAGCATTGCCACCAAGCTTTTTAAGGGTAAGCTGCAGAATGCGCTCAATGCCGTGATCTCCGTAGGATATATCAAGTACCGTGTGATCGGCGTAGCGGAGAGCAAAGGCAGCAGCATGGTCTCCAACCTGGACAATAATGTATTTGTGCCGCTTCAGAATGCCCGTGCGGTGTACGGTGGCGATAATTCCTTCGTCGTTAGCGTGAAGGTGGGTAATGTAGCCCTCATCGATATTGCTGCCGAGGAGGCCGAAGGTCTGTTCCGCATTGTGCGCAGGGTGCCGCTCAATGCACCATCCAATTTTGGGGTAAATAAGAACGACAACCTGGCGGCCATGGTAATGGAGAATGTGACCTACGTGACCGGCGCTGCACTGTTCATCGGGCTCATTACCTTGCTGGGAGCGGCGATCGGTCTCATGAACATCATGCTGGTATCGGTGGCCGAAAGAACGCGCGAGATCGGAGTCAGCAAAGCGCTTGGCGCCCGCAGCAGTTCGATCCGCAGACAATTCCTTACCGAATCGATCATGATCAGCCTTGCAGGAGGCGTGATCGGCGTTATTACCGGCATCCTTATCGGGAATATCGTATCCCTGCTGCTGAAGACCGGCTTTATCGTACCCTGGATGTGGATCAGCATCGGTATTGTTTCCTGCACCATTGTGGGGCTTGCCTCTGGGCTGTACCCCGCTGCCAGGGCGGCCCGCCTGGATCCTATAGAGGCGCTGCGATACGAATAGCGCTTATGTCAGGGAGATTGAGTTGGCCTGTATGTGGCAGCTCAGGCTTTGTATGTAAACTGTAGCTATTTTAGTAGTTTTTTGTTTTCTATCCGCTCCCGGGCTTCTATCAGGATGTTGTGTATTTTTCTTTCCAGTTCTTTTTTGGGCGGCAGTTCTGTCCAGTATTCAGCCACCATTATGCCATCTTTGTGCATCTCCAGCAATTCAACCTGTTCACGGCTGCTTTCGGCGCAAAGAATGAGGCCTACAGGGGCCAATTCTCCATCTTGTCTTTCATATTTATCCAGCCAGCGCAGGTAGAGCTCCATCTGGCCTTTGTGCTTCGCTTCAAATTTGCCGAGCTTAAGCTCAATGACTACCAGCCGCTTTAAGCCGCGATGGTAAAACAGGAGATCGAGATAAAAATCTTCACCATCAATAATCATCCGTTTTTGACGTTCCACAAAGGCAAAGCCCTTACCCAATTCCAATATAAAAGTTTCCAGGTCTCGTAGAATAGCCGCTTCCAGGTCTTTTTCGAGATAAGTATCCCGTAAGCCTAAAAAGTCGAGAAAGTATGGGTCTTTAAAGTTGTTGTGCAGCGCAGGGTTGTTGCTTGTATTTTGAAGATTCGCGATAGCCGTACGTTCAAATGCTTTAGCAGAGATATGTTGACGTAGCTCCCGTTTTCCCAATCCTTCTGTTATGGCTTTCTTTGCGTAAAACATCCTCGCCTCAGCATTTTTAAGAGGAATCAGGATAAGAAAATGCGACCAGCTCAATTGTCGTGCCAGTGGAACGACAATTTCCTCAGCGGGGAATTGCCCGGCAAATTGCAGCATCCGGCGCAGGTTCTTTTCTTCGAAATTGCGACCGTACCGCCCGGTCAGCTGTGCCGCCAGTGTAGGCACAATCTGTTTGCCATAGCCGGCGCGCTCATTTTGCAAAATATCTTGGTTAATGCGCCTGCCTATATGCCAGAACAGCATCGTAAGGGTAGTGTTAGCCTGCTGCGCTACCTGCTGCTGACTTTGTTCTATAAGCTGCGCCAGTTCTGTAAGCAGATGGTCGGTAGTGGATATTATACGTTTCTTTGCATCCATGGCGTGTGCTATTTTTAAGCGGGATCAGGATTAGAAAATGGACCAGCTCAATTGTCGTGACAGTGTAACGACAATTTCTTCTGAGGGGAATTGCCCGGCAAATAGCAGCATCCGGCGCAGGTTTTTTTCTTCAAAATTACGGCCATACCGCTTCGTTAGTTGTACCGCCTAAGTGGATTTGCTGACATAGTTGTGTGTGATGTCATGTAGCAAATTTAATGGTTTCTGCTTATATGTCTTCTGCCCGGCGGCAGGTAAAATACGGATCAGCAAGGGCAAGATTCGTTGTTGCAAACGGAGTATCTTAAATGATGGTCGGGCAATGACAAGAGCCAATGTGTGGTTTGAAAATGTACGACAGAACATACAACCCTAGTGGCCGGCCCGGCAGCAATTGCAATAATAAGTTTACGATAAAGCCTGCTGGTTTTGCGTATGGGGCGCTATGCTTCTTTTGCTAAAATAACAGACCTTTGCAGCTGTAAATAAAAATGAATGAACAGAGTTGTCATCACGGGCATCGGTATCTATTCGTCGCTGGGCATGAACCGGGAAGAAGTAACGAAATCCTTGTTTGAGGGACGTTCCGGTATCTCTTTCCGCCCGGAGCGCAAGGCCATGGGCTATCGCTCGGGACTTACCGGCTATGTATCACGGCCCAATCTCAAAGGCTTACTGGACCGCCGGGCCCGCATCATGATGCCGGAACAGGCCGAGTTTGCCTATATGGCTACAATTGAAGCCATGCAGCAGGCCGGTGTCGATATTGATTTCTTCCAGCGGTACGAGACCGGCATCATCTATGGCAACGACAGCTGCGCCAAGCCGGTGATCGAAGGGATCGATCTGTTGCGGGAAAAAAAGGACTCGATGCTGATTGGCTCGGGCTCCGTATTCCAGGTGCTGAACTCTACGGTGACCATGAACCTGGCCACTATATTCAAGTTGCGGGGCATCAATTTCAGCATCAGTGCTGCCTGTGCCAGCGGATCGCATGCGATCGGGATGGGATACCTGTTTATTAAGAATGGCATGCAGGAAAGGGTGATCTGCGGCGGTGCACAAGAGGTTAACGACTATTCCATGCCCAACTTCGATGCACTCGGAACTTTCTCCACCCGCGAGTCAGAGCCAACCAGGGCTTCCCGGCCTTTTGATAAGGACAGGGACGGTCTTGTACCTGGCGGCGGCGCTGCAACTGTTATCCTGGAAAGCCTGGAATCGGCGCAGGCGCGCGGCGCGCACATCATTGCTGAAGTGCTGGGCTATGGCTTCTCCTCCAACGGGGAGCACATTTCCAATCCTAGTGTAGAGGGACAGGTAAGATCGATCCACCGTACACTTAAAGATGCCGGTATGTCTGCCGCTGAGGTGGAATACGTCAATGCGCATGCAACCTCGACTCCGGCAGGCGATGGTAGCGAGGCCGAAGCCATTTTTGAAGTGTTCGGCGGCAAGGTGCCGGTGAGCTCCACCAAATCGATGACGGGGCACGAATGCTGGATGGCCGGCGCCAGTGAGATCGTTTATTCCCTGTTGATGATGCAGCATGGCTTTATGGCGCCCAACATCAACTTTGAGCATCCCGATGAGCACTCAGCCAAGATCAATGTGCTGCCGGAAACACTACAGCGTGACTTCGATGTGTTTTTGTCCAATTCCTTCGGTTTCGGCGGCACCAACTCCTCTCTCATACTCCGTAAATGGAAGTAGGGGCATTCCCTGGCTCTCCGGGAATGCCGTGTCAATACAATCGTGCTTTCAAGACCAAAATAATAAAACAGTAAGGGCGATCTTTCCGGATCGCCCTTACTGTTTTATCGTGAAAAGATAAGCTGCGCCCGTGTTACAGGCCTGTGATGCAGATACCTATCGAATAAGGATATACCTCAGGCCCCGCGCCGGCTTTGAAAAGCTGGCTCAGGCTATAGGTGCCGAATATGGAGAAATTACCCCAGCCGATGCGCGCCGTGGGCGTAAAGCGCCAGGTCTCAAAATAGCGCTTCGTATTCACCTTCTCCACGACGTAAGTGCCGCCTACATTGTGTTTTTCTTTAGTATGGGCGCCTACCAGGAGGCCTACTTTCATCCCGATCGCCATTTTGAAGCCGCGGTTACGGTTGTCTTTGTTGCCAAAAAAACGCAACTCGAAAGGTGCTTCCAGGTAAGTAGTGTTCAGTTTGCTCTTCTTGTAGTTGTCTACGCCATTGGTATCCACGTTCTGAAATACAGCCGTACTGGAAGCTGTATTCATAACCAGGCGCTGATCGTCGAAATAAATGTTATTGGTCCCAATACCAAGGCCCGCTGCAAAGCTGAAATTGGACTTGGAAATAGGGAAATCGTAGCAGAGATAGGCATTGAATCCCCGGCCAATACCACCTATCTTAACGTTTTCAGGCGTTTGGGCCCAGTTGTCGTAAGAGAGCTGAAGCATGAGGAAATCACGCGAGGGTTTGATCACCGACTTTTTCTTAGCCGGTTCACTTTGGTTATCGGTGGTGCTTTCCTGCGCCTGCGCGCCTAAAGAGAAAGCCAGCGTGAAGGCCAGTAAGCCTGCGATTTTCTTCATATGAACATATTGCAATTGAGGCGCAAAGATAACTGTTGCGCGGCTTTTTAAATATTTTTTCTTCTTTTGTTGCGATCTCAGGAGATTTGCAGCATTAACTGGCTTATGCTCCAATTGACCTACCGGAGATATGATCTCCCTTTTGAATACCCTTTTGCCATTGCGAAAGGAACGAAGACCCATCAGCCCACGCTAGTACTGTCCCTGGGCCTGGGCAGGCTCACCGGTTATGGCGAAGCTACCGAGATCGGGTACTATAACGCGCGCCTGGATGAAATGATTGTGTTGCTGGAAAAAAATCGGAGCACAATTGAACATTATGCGCTCAATGGGCCCGAACGGTTCTGGCATTTCCTGCATCACCTGCTGCCCGGTCAGCCATTCCTGATAGCTGCGCTGGATATGGCCGGATGGGATCTCTGGGCGCAACTGAACCGGAGACCACTGTATGCCATGATAGGCCTGCAATGGAAAAATATTCCGCCCACCGATTATACCATAGGGATCAATGAACCGGCAGAGATCCGGCAGCGGGTAGCGGAAAAGCCCTATCCCGTCTATAAGCTTAAAATGGGCGGCGGTCACGATCTGCAGGCGCTTGAGGCCTTGCGTGGCGCTACCGATGCGCGTATCCGCATCGATGCCAATGAAGCCTGGAGCCTGGACGAAGCCAGGCTGTTGCTGCCCGAACTCGAACGATTGGATGTGGAGCTGATCGAGCAGCCGCTGCATCGCGACGACAAGGAGGGAATGATCGCATTAAAACAACTCACCCATATACCTCTTATTGCTGATGAAGCCTGCCGGGAAGAGAAGGATGTGCCCTCCTGCCTGGAGCTGTACGACGGGATCAATATCAAGCTCGCCAAATGCGGAGGTCTTACGCCTGCGCTGAATATGATCCGTGCCGCGAAGCAAGCGCGGAAAAAAGTCATGCTTGGTGGTATGTGTGAGAGTAATGTAGGGGCTACCGTGCTGGCCCATTTGCTTCCGTTGGCCGATTATGCCGATATCGACGGCCCTTTGTTGCTGAAAGAAAATGCAGGCCGGGGATTAATTTATGACGGCGCCTCGATCAGTTTGCCCGCAGGCCAGACCGGGACAGGCATATTCATGTAGGTACTGTGGTTATTTTTGGTTACTTATTTAAAAAACGTTAATTTCATGAACTTTAACCTTTTTATTTGGTAACCAATAAATAAAACAATGAAGAGAATAGTACTACTCTTGTCCCTGGGATTCGCTGCCGGTGCTACGGCATTTGCCAAGCAGGTCGATGAGCAGACCGCAATCAGTGTGGCCCGGAATTTTGTCGCTACCAGGATGAGCAATGCCCAGCCTGCGATCAAGCTGTTGACCACTTCTTCCGTAAGCCAGTCCGGCGGTACCGCCATCAATACCTATTATGTATTCGATGTGAACAACCAGCAGGGCTTTGTAGTAGTAGCCGCCGACGATATCGTCAAGCCGGTATTGGCCTATTCTTTCAGCAATGCTTTCCAGGCAGGCGACGATGCTTCGCCCGAAACCCGCTACTGGATGGGCTTATATCGTGACCAGATCCAGTTTGCCGTACAACATCAGCTGGAAGCTTCCAAAGCGGTGATCGCCGACTGGGATTATTATACCGGCGCCGTAACCGGCGGCATGGCCAATAAACCTACCAATGAGGTCACGCCCATGCTGACTACCACCTGGAACCAGGGTACCTATTATAATATCTATACACCCGGCACGGGATCGGGCAAAACACCGGTAGGTTGTGTGGCTACAGCGATGGCCCAGATCATGAAATACTGGAACTATCCTACCACCGGTACCAGCAGCTATTCTTATACTCAGAATCCTTACGGCCAGCTATCGGCCGATTTCGGCTCCACTATGTACCAGTGGGGGGTAATGTCGGATAACCTGACCGGCGCTTCTTCTGCAGCGGCAAAGGATGCAGTTTCCACGTTGGGGTATCATTGCGCCGTGAGTGTGCGGATGAATTTTGCTCCAAATGGCAGCGGATCGCAGGTGCTGGCCTGGAGCGCCAATTCCAAATGCGCTGAAAATGCTTTTAAAAATTATTTCGGATACAAATCTACTATCGAAGGGTATTATCGCGAAGACTACTCCGATGCCGATTGGGATGCCTTGCTGAAGCAGGAGATAGACAATGGACGCCCTCTGCTGTACGCCGGTTTTGGCGATCTCGGCGGGCATGCTTTCGTGTTTGACGGCTACGATGCAGCTGGCCTGTACCATATCAACTGGGGCTGGGGTGGCATGAGCAATGGCTACTTTACCGTCAATAACCTGGCGCCCTCCGCATTGGGTATCGGCGGTGGTGGTGGTAACTTCAACGAAGGCCAGCAGATACTGACTAAAATCGAACCTAACGGAACACCCGATGTGCTGGACCTGGTGCTGAAGAACGCGCTCACCGTTTCCGTACCGGAAATCACCCAGGGGGAAAGCTTCAGCGTAAATGGCAAAGTGGGCAACCGCGGCATCCTGGATTTCAGCGGACAGCTTACAGCCGGCCTGTTCCGCACCAGCGACAATAGCATGACCGCCAGCGTGCAGATCCTGGGCTACCTGCAGATTGCCACCGTGACCGACACCGGTGTGGTATTCCAGATGACCAGTACCAATGCCCTGCCCGCAGGAGACTATACGATACGATTGCTGTATCGCCAGGAAGGCAAAACAATATGGAATGTGCTGCCCGATGACCTTGGCTTCACCAATAGTGTGCCGTTTACCGTTCGTGCCAAAGATAATCCCACCGGCATTGCAGAAACAGCATTGGATCGTTCCCTCAGCGTGTATCCCGTTCCTGCCAGCACACAGCTGATCCTTGATCGCAAAGGCTTTGCCGGCAAGATCAGCGGCATCGAGCTATATACATTGCAGGGACAGAGAATAGGATCGGCTGTACCTGGAAATACCGTAAC
The DNA here is from genome assembly GCF_003545715.1 of Taibaiella koreensis. Classification (GTDB taxonomy): domain Bacteria; phylum Bacteroidota; class Bacteroidia; order Chitinophagales; family Chitinophagaceae; genus Taibaiella; species Taibaiella koreensis. Next base: position 75,986 of record NZ_QVNU01000002.1, on the reverse strand, counting down.
AACGATACCTGTTAGCCAGCTGGCTAATGGTGTGTATTTCCTACGTGTGACCACCGACCAGGGTACCAGCAACAAGCAGATCGTTGTGAAGCATTAACGCTTCAGCAAGTATACAACAAAGCGGGACGGCCAAGGCCGTCCCGCTTTGTTAGGTACAAGAGCCAGGAATCAGGTATTAGTATTGTGTATTACGTATTAAGTATCAAGTATTAGGTATTAGGTATCAGGTATTAAGTATCAAGAACCAAGTATTTGGCATTGCGTATCAGGGATCAAGAATCGGGCGTAAGATATTAGAGATCAGATGCCATTTAGCATCTAACTTCTAATATCTAATATCTAACATCTAATGTCTGGTATCTAACGTCTAATATCTAATCTCTAACCAAACAGGTAGGCTACATCGTCCTCTGTGAGATTTTTGACAAAGCCTTCCTCTGCGCTGATCAGTTCTTCCGACAGTAACCGTTTCTTTTGCTGTAATTCGATGATCCGCTCCTCGATCGTATCCTTACAGATCATCTTATAGGCAAATACATTCTTCGTCTGACCGATACGGTGCGTACGGTCTATGGCCTGCTGCTGTACGGCTGTATTCCACCAGGGGTCTACGAGGAATACATAGTCGGCAGCGGTAAGGTTGAGGCCTGCGTTGCCGCTCTTAAGGCTTATGAGGAATACCCTGGTCTGATCTTCGGCCGATTGAAACCGGTTGACCATGGCCTGTCGATCGGCTATGGGCGTATCGCCATCGAAATGGAAGAAGCTGATATTTTGCTTACGGCAGCGATCGGCGATAAGGTGCAGCATGCCCTTAAACTGTGAAAAGACGAGCGTCTTGTTATTCTTCAGGTTGAGCAATTCGTCCATCAGCATATCAACTTTAATTGAGTCTATACAATCGCTGCTTTCGCTCAGCAATTGCGGTGAGCCGCATACCTGGCGCAGCTTCAGAATGCCCTGAAGGATATTGAGCTTGTTCTTTTCCAGGCCTCCGTTCCTGATGTCGAGGAAAATACTGTCCCTGATCTGGTTCTTCACCGCATTGTAGGCAGCCATCTGGTCTTCGCCCATGGCGCACCACAGCACACTTTCCGTCTTTTCGGGCAGATCGGTGGCCACTTGCTCTTTGGTGCGGCGCAGTACAAAGGGCGCTGTCATTTGTTGCAGCGCTTTTATTTTTTCCTTATCGCCGTCGCGGTCTATAGGGTTGGCATATTCTTTCCGGAAAAATTCCTGGCCGCCGAACAGACCGGGTAGCAGGAAATTGAGCTGGGCATACAAGTCAAAAGTGTTGTTCATCACCGGCGTGCCGCTGAGCGCAACCCTGGCCCTGGCGCTGAGCTGTTGTACCGCTTTGGTGATTTGCGCCTGCACATTCTTGATGTTCTGGCTTTCATCCACCACCACGGCATCCCATGGTGTAATATGCAGCTGCTCGATATCGCTGCGCAAGGTGCCGTAGCTGCAGATGAGCACCTGTCCCTGTTGGCGGAAGAAACTTTCGATATTGCGCTGCAGGCCATTGTAGACAAATGCCTTTACGGAAGGCGCGAATTTTTCCAGCTCCATTTTCCAATTGTAGATCAGCGATGCCGGGCATATGATCAGGTGGTGGGCTGTTGGTTCCTGCTCCAGTCTCCGGCAAAGGAAGGTGATGGTCTGCAAGGTTTTACCGAGGCCCATGTCGTCGGCCAGGCAGGCTCCTGCGCCTATCTCGGCCAGCAGCGATAACCACTCGTAGCCTTTATGCTGGTAAGGCCGCAGGCTCGCCTGTAGCAGGGTGGGTACTGTATATACAGTTTGCTGCTCGTCCTGCCATTGCAGCCAGCGCTGTAGCCATTCTTTGCTGATGGAAGGTTCCAGCACTTCTTTGGCGGCGCCTTTTTCCAGGCTCAGCATGATCCATTGTGGAATAACAACTTCGCTTTTCGACAACTTACCATGCTTGATAATAGGAGCGTATTGGGCGATCCATTCATCGTTGAAAATGCCGATGGTGCTGTCTTTAAGCAGGATGGAGTTTTGTCCGGCGATTAGTAGCTTCTGGAGCTCGGTAAGCGATACCTGCTCTTTGTCGAAGCGTATCTTCAGGCTCAGGGTAAGGGTTTCTTCTTCCTGTTTTATTATCAGCATTTCTGTTGCCGGCGCATGGGCCGAGTAGCGGAAATGCCGCAGCATTTCGAGCCCGATCATTTCCGCATCCTGCTCCAGCAAACCATGGTAGGCTTTCAGGAACCATTGCTTTTTCTTGGCATCGACAAAAGTCAGGTAAAAGAACTTGTTAGATTGTTTGGCAAAGTTGGGATGTAGCGACTGCAGGTATTGTGTAAATTGCAGCTCGGCTTCCTTATCTCTTATAATACTGTAGGCCTCGCCGTTTCGAATGGTTTCATGGCGTTCTTTCCATTCTCCTTCAACGATAATGCCTTCATACTTCCACTTGGGTGTGAACATCAGCATCGAATCGCTGATCTCGCTCAGGTAGACACAATTGACCGGCGCCGTATCGATCTCTTTTTTTTCAAACAGGTTGTTGCGGTTCACCTGGTAGCCTTCTTCCAGTTTCTGAACGATGCGCTGCGAAAGCAATACAGGGTTATGGGCAAACTGCTGCGGCTGGCTTTGCTCCAGCCATTCCAGGGTCAGATGATCGTTATGACGCAAGGAATAATAATTTCCCTCTGCTTCTACCAGGAACTTATAGCGTTTGACCTGGTCGAGGGTATAGCTGGTATTGCCACAGCGGATATGGCTCAGGACCGAGAGTCCGCCGTCTGCAGTCCTGACCACTTCAAAGGAAAGGACCGGGGCTTCTTTAAAGATATTGCAGCGGGCGATCAGGTAATTGCCCGTAGCCGGATTTTTCACCCTGTGGTAGCTCCTGAGGTCGGGCACTGCGTTCAGTAGATTGGTCAGCAGTTCCTGGATATACCGGGCAACCGTCTTGTCCAGGAATTTTTCAAGGGGCATGCCCGATTTTTCCCTGGCATGCCTTTTTTTGAGCTGGCTTACCTCGAAGGCGATATCATCGTCGTTAAACCGCGCCAGCAATTGCTTGCCTTCGGCGCTGTATTTGCCGAAATGACGTTCGATCTGTATCTCGTCCAGGGGAAACATTTCAAACGGGACAGTAGCGCCCTGTCTTATGTGCAGGGAGTTAAAGATGCTGTTGTGGTTGAATATTTCTTCCGGGCACAGCACCAGGGTAGCGACAGGTACGATCCTGGCAGGTGTTTGCGGGGGCATGTTCCTTGATTTTTTTTAGCGGAGCGCAAAAGTAGGAAAGCTTTGCGAGATCTATTTCCGTTCCTGGCACAGCTCGATCAGCACGCCATTGGTACCCTTGGGGTGCAGGAAGCAGACCAGCTTGTTATCTGCGCCTGTCTTGGGCTGCTCGTTCAGCAAGGTAAAGCCTTCGCCGGCAAGTCTTTTCATTTCGGCCTCGATGTCGGCTACTTCAAAGGCGATATGATGCATGCCTTCGCCCTTTTTGGCCAGGAAAGCGGCAATGGGGCTTGTTTCTGTGGTCGCTTCCAGCAGTTCCAGCTTGGTTTCACCATGACGGAAGAACGCGGTGTTGACACCTTCGGTAGCCACTTCTTCCGTTTTGTAGCAGCCGGTGTTCAGTAATTTTTCAAATAAGGGTATGGAAACAGCGAGGTCTTTTACTGCTATACCAATATGCTCTACTCTGATCATATTTTACAATAGTTTTTATAGATGGGAAAATCAATACAGGAGATACTTCCAGCGGAGCGAAAGTAAAACTTTCAGGTTAATTTTGCGGGGTTGGCCCTTTTATAAAAACGGTTTGGCCCCTGATGGTTTTTGAATGATCTTTGGCGCAGCGGAATTATAACATGATCTATCTTGACTACAATGCGACAACGCCATGCGATCCTGCGGTAGTAGAAGCCATGCTGCCTTACTTCAGCGTAAAGTTTGGCAACGCCGCCAGTAAAACGCATCCTTATGGCTGGATTGCCGATGAAGGCGTGGAGCAGGCTAGAAAGCAACTGGCTGTATTGCTGAAGGCGGAGCCACAGGAGATCGTTTTTACGTCGGGTGCTACCGAAGGTTGCAACCTGGCTTTGAAGGGCGTTTATGAAATGTACGCTGCTAAAGGCAAGCATATTATAACTGTAGCAACGGAGCATAAAGCTGTGCTGGATACCTGCAGGCAGTTGGAGCGGAAAGGTGCTGAGATCACCCGGCTGGAAGTGAATGAAGACGGCCTCATTGATCTGGATCAGCTGGTAACAGCTATCAGACCGGATACGATACTGATCGCTGTGATGTATGCCAATAACGAAACCGGCGTAATACAACCGATAGCGGCAATAGGCCGGCTGGCCAGGGAGCACGGTGTGCTTTTTTTTACCGATGCGACCCAGGCTGCAGGTAAGCTGCCGATGGACGTGCACCACGACCAGGTGGATATCCTGGCGTTGAGCGCACATAAGTTTTATGGTCCCAAAGGTGTGGGCGCCTTGTATATCAGGCGGCGCGATCCCAGGGTCCGGCTAATGGCTCAAATAGACGGCGGCGGTCACGAACGCGGATTTCGCAGCGGTACGCTGAATGTGCCGGGTATCGTGGGCCTGGGTAAGGCAGCCGTACTGGCGATGGACAATATGACGGGGGAGCAGGAACGCCTGCGCCGTATGAGAGATCATTTGGAACGATCTTTGCTTGGGTTGGAGGGAACGGTAGTGAATGGCAATAAAGAGCAGCGTATGGCACATGTGACTAATTTGTCGTTTGCGCATGTGAAAGCCGAACGGCTGATCGCGGCGCTCAATAGCCAGATCGCTTTTTCGGTAGGTTCGGCCTGCACATCGGCCAGCAAAGAGCCATCGCACGTGTTGGCGGCTATGGCCTTGGGCGACGGGCGCATCAAGGGCTCTATACGGCTTAGCCTTGGGCGGTTTACGACAGAAGCCGAAATAGAACATGCGATCGGCCTTATCGGGGAAACCGTAAGGAGCGCGCAAATGGTTTAGGTATTTGTTTGCTGATTTTTTAAATAAAATTTAACTTTGCCCTGAACGGAATCGTTTAGGCCGCTGCTATAAAAGAAAAAAAGCATTGGAATAAATTGTATTTTTATGATATACATTACTGATAAAGCGAAGGAACGTGTGTTGCAGATACACGATGAAGAGCATCTTGGAGCGGATTACTTCCTGCGTATCAGTGTGGTAGGTGGCGGTTGTTCCGGTCTTTCCTACAAGCTGGATTTTGACAACGAGCCCCAGAAAGGTGACCAGGTGTTTGAAGATAAAGGGATAAAATTGGTCACGGATATCAAAAGTTTTTTGTATCTTTGTGATACTACGTTAGAATTCACAGCCGGCCTAAATGGAAAAGGCTTTCATTTTATCAATCCAAATGCCAGCCGTACGTGCGCATGCGGAGAAAGTTTTGCGGTGTAGGTGTTATAATGAACGTTGGCCATAGCGGAACTAAGCCTAAACTGCAATCGGGCGGGAGATGATTCTCCCGCCTTTTTATATAAGTCCTTCGACCCATATGCTGCGGGGCTATTTTCTTCAACCCCGGTACAGTTACTTCCGGACGCCTACATTTCTTTCCTGGTTTTTTTGAGCGGCTTAAGGTTGATCGCGTCATCAAGGTTGTCTTATACCTCCCAAACAGGCACTGCAGGCTACTTATCGCCCGCTTGAAGCCTGTCGCGGCAACAGAATGTTGATAGCACAACCAAGCCGGAACGCGCGCAAACAAGGCTGGAACAGTGGTCTTTTAAAAATCTTCTGTAAAAAAACGGTAAAACTTTTACCTTTGCCCTCCGATTCATCTTTCCACATCCATATTCTTAATTCGTTTTCATGCTTCGGGAAGAGCCTTTAAAAGTGAAAGAGTACTCCATTGCGGTCGCCAAATTGCGCGATTATGCCCAGTTGATGAAACCCAACCTGAGCTTTATGGTCGTATTCTCCAGCGTAGTCGGCTATCTTATGGTACCCGGAGTAGCCTTGGTTTGGAAAAATGTGCTGCTCTTGTTTCTAGGTGGTATGCTGGTCACGAATGGCGCCAATATTATCAACCAGATACTGGAGCGTTACAGCGACCGGCTGATGAAACGTACCATGCTGCGCCCATTGCCCGATGAGCGCATGGGTACTACGGAGGCCTGGATACTTTGTATACTCTCTGCCGCAGCCGGTGTAGGCCTGCTGGCTTATTACTTCAACCTGGCATCGGCCCTGCTTAGTCTGCTTTCCCTGTTGTTATACGGCTTTGCCTATACGCCGATGAAGAAGATCCATCCCATTGCCACTTTTGTGGGCGCCATACCCGGTGCGCTGCCGCCGCTTATCGGATGGGTGGCAGCCACGGGCTCCTTCGGCCTGGGTGGCTGGTCACTTTTCCTTATACAGTTCTTCTGGCAGTTCCCCCATTTCTGGGCCATTGCCTGGGTGGGGTACGAAGATTACCTGAAGGCCGGTATCCGTATGCTGCCTTCACGCGAGGGAAAGACCTCCTTTACAGGTCTGCAATGCATTTTTTACAGCCTCACACTTATCCCCCTGGTAATGCTGCCGCATCAGCTGGGACTTAGCGGCAGTGTGGGTATGTGGGTATCGATTGCCTGCGGCTTGCTTTATTGCCTTGCCTCCTTTGTTTTTTATCTCCGGAACGATCGTGCTTCGGCCAAGCGGCTCATGTACGCGTCCTTTATTTATTTACCTACCGTATTGCTGGCCTTGCTTATTGATAAGCTGTAGGCGGGAAGGGTTCAAGATTACATTTGCGTATGATGACGGTTGAAAAAAGCACCCAAAGAAGAAAGATACACCCGAAGAAGTTTGCCATGTGGATCGCTATCGGCAGCATCATCATGATGTTTGGCGGCCTTACCAGCGGCTATATCGTGCGTCGCTCCCAGGGCAATTGGGAAACCTTCCGCCTGCCGGTTGAATTCTATATTTCCACGGCAGTGATCCTCATCAGCAGCCTTACGCTGCACCTGGCCCTGCGCAGCTTTAAGCAGCGCCGTATGCCCCTGCACCGCAGCATGGTAACACTTACTTTCCTGCTGGGCATCGCTTTTACCGTATTGCAATATTTTGGATTTAAGGACCTGTATCTCCAGATGAAATGGAACAATAATGTTTCCTTTCAATACCTGATCGTGATCGTGCTGGTGCATGCACTGCACATCCTTGGCGGCGTGGCAACGCTCCTGATCCTCTGGCTCCGTACCTATAGCCGCAAGGTGAAAACCTACAGCAGCACAGGCCTCGAGATCGCGAGCACCTACTGGCATTTCGTAGACCTGCTTTGGATTTACCTGTTCATCTTTTTTATTATGAACCGTTAACCCTTTTTGTCCCGGCGGCCACAAGGCAGGCTCATAGCTGTTTTGAAAAAATATGCCGCCGTTGCTTTTAATAATAAACAACATACACTAACTTGCAGCGTCTTTTGAGCTATTAAAAAAATTTTTACCGTTTTATGACACAAGCGACTACAACTACAGCGGAGATCAAAAAGTGGGATGGCGGCCATTCCCCTTTTAACCTGAGCTATGGTAAAATCATGATGTGGTTCTTCCTTCTGTCCGATGCGCTTACCTTCGGTGCCCTGCTGATCAGCTATGGTACCAAGCGTTTCTTCAGCAATGTGTGGCCCGATTCCAATCATGTATTCAGGGCCTTTCCCGGCTTCGGCGATAAGAACCTCCCCTTGATGTTTGTGAGCTTGATGACCTTTATCCTGATCCTGAGTTCGGTAACGATGGTGCTGGCCGTACACGCCGGTCACTATAAAGACAAGAAGTCGGTGATCAAATGGCTGCTGTTCACCATTATCGGTGGTATTGCGTTCCTCAGCTGCCAGTGCTGGGAGTGGGTGCATCTGCACAGCGAAGGCGCCTGGTGGGGCAGCTTTGTCGATCCGGCTACTACGCCTAAGGAAAGCCTGGAGCATTTTTACAACCCGCTCGTATATGCCGGTATGTCCATCCAGGATGGCGTCAATGCGACCACGAGCTTCTTCAACTTCTTCTTTACCATTACCGGTTTCCATGGTATGCACGTACTTTCCGGTGTGCTGCTGAATGTAATGATCCTGGTAAACACGGTTAACGGTACTTACGAACGCCGCGGTCATTATGAGATGATCGAAAAGGTAGGCCTCTACTGGCACTTTGTAGATCTGGTATGGGTATTTGTATTTACCTGCTTCTACCTGCTCTAGCCGCAACCGTCAGCTGGTATCTTTATCTTCAATATTCTTTAAAAGCATTTATAACATGTCTGCACATCATCATAGCGACAACGTTCAGGAACTTTACGAAGGCGATCAGTCCAAGCTGTACTCCGGCGTAATGAGTCACCATCATGATATCAATTCTTCAGAAAGCAAAGGCCAGGTAAAGCGTATCTGGAAAATTACCCTTATCCTTACAGCCATTACCATTGCGGAAGTTGCGGTCGGTCTGTGGGCACATCATTCTGGCGCATTCAACAAAGTATTTCTCGCGTTCTACTTCCTGCTGCTTACCGTTGTAAAAGCCGCATTGATCGTAAGGGTGTTTATGCACCTGGGCGACGAGAAGAAGAACTTTGTTATGGCCATCATTATTCCACTTTCCCTGTTCATATGGTTCATCATCGCCTTTCTGGCCGATGGCGACTTCTGGCTGCGCATGAACAATACTCAAGCGCATACCCGGACCGAGCAGGTGAAAAAATGGTAGTAACCGCAGGCTAGCCGTTTGTATTTGATCATCTGTAGCCGAGCTTAAGAAACAGTAACATGCGTCTTAATAAAATAATCAAGTATCTTATAGGAATAACAATAGCGGCTGCTGTGCCGCTATTGTTTTTTTTTGTGACACCCAGCGGCAGGCTTAATATCCCGGCCTATTACCGGCCCGAGCGTATTGTGAGCCGGATGGAGAAGGGCAAGGTAGTACGGGATACTTTTTTCCACCAGGTCAGGGACCTTACACTTACCAACCAGCTGGGACAGAAAGTAAGTCTGAACAAGGATCTGAAGGGAAAGGTGCTGGTGATCGACTTTATCTTTACTACCTGTCCCTCGGTATGTCCCCGGCTGAGCGCCAACATGAAGGAGCTTCAGAAGGCCTATATCAAAAAGAACCCCGAGCTGGTGCAGTTTATTTCGATATCGGTCGATCCGGAACGGGATTCAGTACCCGCGTTGCGGGAATATGCCAATCGCTATGAGGCCGACCATGACCGTTGGTGGTTCCTCACCGGGAACAAAGACAGCATTTTTAATTATGCTAAAAATGAGCTTGGACTGCTGCTTGAAAATGCAGATGTACCCGGCGATTTTGTACACTCGCAAAAGATGATCCTGATCGATACGGCGAGGAATATACGGGGCTATTTTGATGGTCTCGACAAAACCCAGACCAAGAAGATCGCCGACGATATTTATATCCTGAATGTAGAAAAAAGAAAGCACGGTCGCTGATCATCTATCCGGATTTAGAACGAATCAATCAATGTCAATGATACCCAATCCTGTATTAAAGAAGAACGACAAAAGAGCCAATTGGATCATAGCGATCGTCTCACTCGTGATCTTTGTAATAGTGGCTTCCCTCAGCCGCATTCCGCCGCCCCCGTTTCCCTTTGGCTTTAATGTCCATATTTTTGCCCTTATCAATTCCATTATCAATTCGGCCGTGGCCATCCTGCTGGTCGCAGGCCTGCTGGCCGTCAGGCAAAAGCAATATGTCCTGCACAAGAATATCATGATGGTGGCCATTGTGTTGTCGGTGCTGTTCCTGGTGTTTTATATCGGGCATCACCTGTTTGCCGGCGACAGCAAATTCGGAGATATCAATCACGATAACATATTGACGGAGGCCGAGAAAGCTGCAGTAGGCGGTATCCGCTATCTGTACTATTTCATCCTCATTACCCATATTATCCTGGCGGCTGTTATTCTTCCTTTCATCTTGTTTACAGCATACCGCGCGCTTACCGGTGAATATGGCCGCCATAAAAAGCTGGCCCGCTATACCTGGCCTTTATGGTTTTATATTGCCGTGACCGGTGTGGTGGTCTATTGGATGATTGCTCCTTATTATTCCTGATTTTTTGTAGAGACGTTGTATGCCTGTAGAGATGTTGCATGCCCGTAGAGACGTTGCATGCAACGTCTCTACGGGAAAATCACCGGTATTGGTAAAATATGCCTTTGTCCAGTGGTGTCCACAGGCAGGCCCTTTGATCACAAGCCTTAAGCGCATTGTTGGCCCAGGTATTGCAGGTGTGGAACAGGTCATAAGCGCCTGTCGCCTCATAGAAGGCATCATCCGATCCGTAACCGTCGTTGTGGGTAACAATATTGATGGTACGGTTGAGGCTGTCGTAGCGAAAGCTTTCTCTGATGTATTGCACGAGCTTCCCATATTCGGCCTTACTGATGCGGATCTCCCGGCATCGGTCGTTGGTTGGCATTTGGTGATAGAAAGTGACATGCATGGCCGATGAGCTAAGGTGGAACGCCGCTTTGAAGGCAACGCTGAATTTAAGATCAGACCATTGCGGCGTCTGCAGGTAGAAACCTTTATCACCCCAGCCAAAGGAGGCATATCTGAAGGTTGTATCTTTTGATTCGGTATCCTGAAAACGTGCTATCGGTCGCCAATCCATGATCTCATTGCATACCGGCGTTACCATATCGGTATGGACGCCATTGGTGCGTATATAGATGGAGATATCATCGGGGCCTTGTGTACGGGCATCGGCATTTACCGGTATCCGGGAGCAAAGCCAGGCGCCGCCGGCATAGAGCAGCAGCAAAAGCAGGATGCTGCCCAGCAGGTAGCCCAATCTCTTTGCTGTTTTGATCAGGAATTTCTTCATAGGGTTAAAGGGTATTGTATCAGCAAAAGGCCATAAATTTAATCCGTAGCGATCAAATTTATGGCCTTTTGCCGGGAGTAGGGATTGCCCGGATTAATAGGAGTTCCACCAGCCCCGCTCGTTCCAGGCCCAGGAGAAGGGCATCAGGATAAGGGAAAAGGTTATCTGCTGCTTGCCGATCAGGCTGCTTTTGACGTTGTAGCCGCTCCAGTTGCCGACCAGGTTATTTTTGCCATCGTAAAAGGGTATATAGCCGTAAGCATACTGGGCGCGGAGCTTGAAGCAAATGCCTGCAAAAAAGCTTAGTTCTGCTTTCGCAAAAGGGGCGGCCCCGAAACCGAAGCCGGCATTGTCGAAATCGGCCGTCATGGCGGCGCTTGGCATCACACCAATGCCCATGGTGGCACCCCAGCGCACGTTTTTATTAAGAAAGGCGTCGTTGCCAAACTTGAAGTCGGCGCTCAGTGGTAGTCCCATCTGCATCGATACGCCTGAAAAATAAATGCTGTTCCTGAAATCGTAGACTACATTGCCATTATCGTCTGTAATAACGCCGCTGAACGAAGGTGTATTGTAATCCCATGTGTACATGTTGTAAGTGTAGCCGATGCCCAGCGCCAGCATGCAACGATCGCTGAGGCGCTTCAGGGGAACGGCAGTTCCTATCATGCCGCCGAAGCCATTCTTGGAAGTGACATTTTGGGAAAATGAGGTGTCCAGGCCGTTGTTGGCTACCTCGGTTCGCTTGTATGTAGCTGTAGCGACAGAATAGCTATAGCCGATCTCGTAACGTTGCAGTACGCCGGGAAGTCCAAACCATTGCGCCGCTGCCTGGGAAAAAGCAGTAGCAGTCAATACGATCAGTAATAAGAAAGAGCGGGAGAAAAGATGTTTCATGTGACCAAATGATATATTATGGGCACAAAGTAAAAGAAAAAGTTAAATATAAACTTTTATTTTTTAATTAATTCGAAAAAAACACTTTTCTACTTAATAACAAGGCAATTTATACATCATAAATCACCTAATAATTAATTGTTTATTAACAAATTATGATTAGCTGAACGAAGCGCAACTACTGATTTCTTTTTCCCGGCGAAATTGTTCTTCATTAGAAAAGCGGTTTGAATGAGCCATGTTCCTTCAGGTATTCGAGTTTGGCTTGGAACATAACAGCCATTTTGGATGCCCGCGCCCTGGCATCATCGGCCACAGGCCCTGCAAAATGCGTATCCAGTGTACGGTCAAACAATTGCAGCCAACGCTCAAAATGCTCTGGTTCCAGCGGTAACCGCGCATGCGGCATGAATGGTGCACCTGAGTAAGTATGGCGATCAAGCAATACGGTTTCCCAGAAAGCATACATTTTTGATAAGTGCTCCGGCCATTTGGAGGCGATAGTAGCCTGGAACAAGGGGCCAATCAGCGCATCTTCGCGCACTTTGGTGTAGAATTCATTGACCAGAAGCTCGATATCTTCCCTGTTTTGTATATCTGCTGGTGCCATAATGATCCTTGAGTTGAGAAATAATGCACAAAATTTTCGCTATTGCTGACTGATTTCAAGTCGTAAATCACAATCAAACTGGGGTTTTGCACATTGTGAATCTGTTTATCCACAGTTATTTAGCCAAAATGCGCAGCAATTAATGCAAAGATAATGCAGGCTTGCCTTTCGGCCTTTTTAATATGTGGAAAAAAATCCCAATAAATACAAGTGGTAAATTGTGGGAAATTGTGTTATTTTGTGTTTGAATAGCATCAAAGCCTGTAATGACAAGCCTTTTAGGAGAATATGAAGTATCGATGGACGCCAAAGGACGCGTTCTGGTGCCTTCCGGCTTCCGCAAGCAATTGCCGGAGGGGGAAGATACCTGCTTCATTATCAGCAGGGGTTTGAACAATATCGTTACACTATATCCCGAAAAAAGCTGGGAGCAATTTGCCGCGAAGCTGGGAAAGCTTAATGAATTCAACAGCCAGGCCAGCACACTCAAAAGGGTATTGCTGGGCGGCGCCAACCGGGTAGAGCTGGATGCAGCAGGTCGTTTGCTGATCCCCAAACCCTTACAGGAATTTGCGGGCCTCAAAAAGGACCTGGTATTTCTGGCAGTAGACAACAAAGTGGAAATTTGGGATAAAGATACCTATTACGAGCACATCAGGCAACAAAGCGCCAACCTCACGGAGCTGGCCAACAGTGTATTCGGTAACAGTTTTATGGATCCCTTCCAGTAGTATACCCATAGCAGACAACCAGCCAGGTCTTTTCTTTAGCCGACAAGCCGAATCATGACAGAGCCATTGCATTATCATACTTCCGTATTGCTTCGTGAAGCGGTCGATGCCCTGAACATACAAGAGGCGGGTATTTATGTTGATGGCACTTTCGGTGGCGGTGGCCACAGCCGGGAAATACTGAGCCGGTTGGGCCCCAAGGGAAGGCTGATCGTTTTTGACCACGACAAGGATGCCTGGCAGAACCTGCCCGATGACGGAAGGATATTGCTGGTAAAAGAGAATTTCCGTTACCTGCGCCGTTTCCTGCAATTGCATGGGGCGCCTGAAGTAGACGGTATACTGGTGGACCTGGGTGTAAGCTCTTTTCAGTTTGATACGGCTGAGCGTGGTTTTTCTATCCGCTTCGATGCGCCGCTGGATATGCGGATGGATGAGCGCAGCGATTTTACTGCGGCAGATCTCATAAGGGATTATCCCGAAGCAAAGCTGCACAAGATCCTGGAGCAATACGGCGAAGTCCGCAATGCCCGTACCCTGGCGAAAACGATAGTGGAGGGTCGTAAGAAAATGGCGGTGCATACGATCGACGGCTTTAAAGATATGATCGCCGGTTGTATCAAGGGAAATCCCAATCGCTACCTGGCACAGGTGTTCCAGGCGCTGCGCATAGAAGTGAATGATGAGCTGGGTGTATTGCAGAACTTCCTGGAGCAGACCCCAAGATGCCTGAAACCAGGAGGACGGCTGGCGGTGATCACCTTCCATTCGCTGGAAGACCGGATGGTGAAGCAGTTCATGAAGCAGGGAACGCTGGAACCTGAAGCGGATACAGATCCTTTTGGCCGAAGCCGGACCGAGCGCCCGTTTAAAGTATTGAAGGATGTATCGCCGTCGGAGGAGGAATTGAAAGCCAACAACCGGTCACGCAGTGCCAGGCTGAGAATTGCAGAAAGAGTATAAGGCCGGGACGGGACAAGTTTATCATATACAAGAAATGTCATCATAAGGTGAGCAGCAACAGACTCAATAGCATTGCCGAATCGGAAGCCGAGGTCGTAGCGGTACAGGAAGAAGCACCTGTGGCAGTGGCGCCCGATCCGGCGCCGCAAGCTACCCCCAGGCCGTCGCAACCGGGCCGCTGGAGCAGTTGGAAGGATATAGTGGAGCGCATTTCTTACCAGGGAATTGTGCGCAATATGCCCTACCTCATGTTCCTGACCTTGTTGTGTATCCTGTATATTACCAATAATAACAGAGCGATCTCGCTGACGCGTAACATTAATAGCAAGAGTAAAGAGCTGAAAGAATTGCGCTGGCGCTATATGGATATCCAGTCGCGGTTGATGTACCAAACCTCCGAGACGCAATTGATACCCAAGGCAGCCGCTATAGGATTGAAGCCGCTCGACAAGCCGGCCTTCGAGATCAGAGTAAAAGTACCGGCAACAACAGAAAAAGAAGATTAGGCAACGGTTTAGAACGATCAGATGGATGTAAAACGCGACATACGATTCAGGGTGTACCTTTCCTTTACGGGGATCGTGCTGCTGGCGGCGGCTATTATCGTCAAGGCGCTCATGATCCAGGTAAGCGAGGGGAAAACACTGCGTGCGCAGGCCGAGAAGGCCCATACCAAGAAAGAAACACTCTATCCGGAACGGGGCAATATCTATAGCGAGGATGGCACGTTGCTTTCTTCCACGATACCACAGTTTGATCTGCGTGTCGATTTTAAGGCCATCAATAAAGATACTTTTAAGTATTACCTGGATACCTTGTCGCAATGCATGGCAAAGCTATTTGGCGAGGCTCCGGCAGAGGATTACAAGCGACAGCTCAAAGGCGCTTTCCAGAACCAGGAGCGGTACTGGCTCATGAAGAAGAATGCACAGTACTACCAGTACCAGGCTGCTCGGAATTTTCCTTTATTCAGTAAAGGCAAGAATAAAGGCGGCTTTATTGCTGAGCCGCGTTCCCGGCGGGTAAACCCTTACGGTATGCTGGCTTATCGTACAATAGGTCTGTGGCGTGAAAATGCCGACAATATCGGGCTGGAAATGAAATACGATTCGATACTCTGTGGCAAAGAAGGCACGCGTATCATTCGTAAAGTAACCGGTGGTACCTGGATGCCGATCGAGGGCTCGGAGGTAGACCCGGTCAATGGCCGTGATATTGTCACAACCATCGACATCAATATACAGGACGCAGCCGAGCATGCCCTGCTGGATGTGCTTACAAAGAACAATTGCCAATATGGTACGGCTATCGTGATGGAGGTAAAGACGGGAAAGATAAGGGCTCTGGCCAACCTGGGCAGACAGTCCGATGGCAGCTATTGGGAAGATTTCAACTATGCCATGATTCCCACGGAACCGGGATCAACCTTTAAGCTGATGTCCCTTTATTCTTTGCTGGAAGACGGATATGTAACCATCAACGATAATGTGAACGCACAGGGTGGTGTGGCTGTGTTTGGCAACCAGCGGGTAGTCGACGACCACCACGGATTAGGCGTGATCAGCATCAAAAAAGCATTTGCCCTTTCTTCGAATGTGGCCTTTGCCAAGCTGGTCAACCAATATTATCACAACGACCCGATGAAATACATCAGGCATCTGCAATACCTGCAGCTGAATAAGCGAACCGGTATTGACCTTGCGGGAGAACGGGGGCCTACGATCAAAACCACAAAGAGCCAGAGCTGGAACAAAGTGACGTCCCTGCCCTGGATCGGCTATGGTTACGAAAGCCTGATCACACCGCTGCATACTTGTATGGTGTACAATGCTGTGGCCAATAATGGTAAAATGATGAAGCCCTACCTGGTAAGCGCGATACAGGAGTATGGATTGCCGGTACAGGAGTTTCAACCCACGGTGCTGGTGCCCAGCATTGGCAAGCCCACGACCGTAAGGCAGATGCAGCAAGCCATGCGGGCTGTAGTAGAAGAAGGAACGGCCAAGGGTATTAAATCGCCTTATTATACGGCAGCCGGTAAGACCGGTACAGCGCAGGTGGCCGATAAAGGTATTTCCTATGCAGACGGTGTGCGTCAGGGTTCCTTTGTAGGCTATTTTCCCTATGAGAACCCTCAGTATACGATAACCGTCGTGGTTCGCTCAACACCGCATGGTGCGTACTATGGCGCTGTGGTGGGCGCACCGGTGTTCAAGACCATTGCTGATAAGCTATATGCCAGCCATATCGGAGGCTGGAAGGCGCAAGCCGATTCGCTGGTAAAGCAAAGGCCGCTGGTAGCGAAAAAAAGCACAGGCGGTCACTTGAATGAGGCGATGGCGGCATTGGGATTTACCGCTCCTGCTGCAGCCGGATGGAATGGTATCGTTAACCTGCAGGCCGATTCCAGTGGCAGGTATACGCTGCACAAAACAGCGGTCGTAAAAGATATAGTACCCGATGTGAATGGTATGGGATTGCGTGATGCCTTGTTCCTGCTCGAAAACTCGGGGCTCCAGGTAAGCATCAGCGGCAATGGTAAGGTAGTATCACAATCGGTTCCAGCCGGAAACCGTATCGTGAAAGGACAAAAGATACATATACAATTGGGATAATTGAGCTAAATCAATACAGATGAAAAGCCTTAAGGAAATAGTGGAGGGAATAAAAGTGCTGCAGGTCGCCGGTAACAGCGATGTACAGGTGCAATCCCTTACGCTGGATTCCCGCAAAGCAGGCGAAGGCACCCTGTTCTTTGCACAAAAGGGAACCCTTACCGACGGGCATCAATATATCGATCAGGTGATAGCAGCAGGTGCCATAGCTATCATATGTGAAGTGCTGCCGGCAACACTGTCGCCTGCGGTAACTTATGTGCAGGTAACGCATACGGCAGCGGTGGTAGGCCTGGTGGCGGCAGCCTTTTACGACGTGCCTTCGGCCGGTATGACCGTAATAGGCGTCACCGGTACCAATGGGAAAACAACCGTGGCTACCTTGCTCTACAAGTTGTACACTGCATTGGGCTATACCTGTGGACTGATCTCGACCGTGGAAAATCATATTGGTGGAAAGGTAGTACCGGCCACACATACCACGCCCGACCCGGTAAGCCTGCAGGGCCTGTTCCGGCAGATGGCCGATACGGGTTGCAGCCATGTGTTCATGGAAGTGAGCTCGCACGCCATACACCAGCATCGCATCGCTGGTATCCGGTTCGATGGCGGCATCTTTACCAACATTACGCACGATCACCTGGATTACCATGCAACCTTCGACGAATACATCCGTGTGAAAAAGCTGTTCTTTGACGGACTGGACAAACATGCTTTTGCCCTTACCAATGCCGACGACAAACGGGGTATGGTAATGCTGCAGAATACCAAAGCGGAACGAAAGACTTATTCATTGCGGGTACCGGCCGACTTTAAAGGCAAAGTGCTGGAGAACGATCTGGACGGCTTGCAGATGACCATCAATAAAACCGATGTGCACTTCCGTATGAGCGGGCTGTTCAATGCCTATAACCTGCTGGCAGTATATGGCGCTGCGGAGCTTATGGGCGCCGATAAGATGGAAGTGCTGGCGCTGCTAAGCGATATGAAAGGCGCTCCGGGGCGATTCGATACCTACCGGTCGGTTAATGAACGGCTGCTGGGTATTATCGACTACGCCCATACGCCCGACGCACTGCTGAATGTGCTGGCAACGATCAGGCAGTTTGGTGGTCAACGCCAGCTGATCACTGTGGTGGGCTGTGGTGGTGACCGGGATAAGACCAAGCGTCCGGTAATGGCCGAAGTAGCCTGTGAGCATAGCGATAAGGTGATCCTGACCTCCGACAATCCCAGGAGTGAGGATCCGGAAGCGATACTGAACGATATGGAAAGCGGGCTTAGTTATGCCCAGAAGAAAAAAACCCTGCGGATCAGCGATCGCCGGGAAGCCATTAAAACAGCCTGTTCCCTGGCGCATGAAGAGGATGTGATCCTGGTAGCGGGGAAAGGGCACGAAACGTACCAGGAAATAAAGGGTGTACGCCACCATTTCGACGATAAGGAAGTGCTGCAGGAAATGTTTATCCTGCTCGAAAAATAAGACAAAAGCATTTTTTATAAACACAAGGTTACATGCTGTACTATTTATTCAAATACTTAAGAGATGAGTTTGGACTATCCGGAGCCGGATTATTTCAATACATCACCTTTCGTGCAGGTATGGCTGTGGTGTTGTCGCTGGTGATCACACTCATATTCGGTAAGCGGCTGATACGCTTCCTGCAACGCAAGCAGATAGGAGAGACCATCCGCGATCTTGGCCTGCAGGGCGAAGAAAGCAAGCGGGGTACACCTACTATGGGCGGACTCATCATTATAGCCGGTATCCTGCTGCCGACACTTTTGTTTGCCCGTATCGGGAACGTGTACATTCTCATGATGGTGCTCTCAACGGTATGGCTGGGCCTTATAGGTTTCCTTGACGACTATATCAAAGTGTTCAGGAAAAATAAGGAAGGTCTGGCAGGCCGTTTTAAGATACTGGGTCAGGTGGGCCTCGGGATCATCATAGGCTTTACTATGTATTACAACCAGCATGTAGTAACCACGCGGGAGATCCGTAGCGGGCAGCCCATACTGAACAATAGTGCAGAGACATTGGCCGGCGAGCCATACACACGCATGGATGAGCAGGGCAATCTGCACACCTATGTGCAGGTGCAGGCAGCAGTGACCACAGTGCCTTTTTCCAAGAACCATGAGCTGAGTTATGCCAAGATAGCCTCTATTTTCGGCCAGGGGGCCGTAGGTTGGCTCACGCCTACGATCTATATCCTGTTTGTGATCCTGATCATTACCGGGATATCCAATGGGGCCAATATTACGGATGGCATCGATGGGCTGGCCACCGGGACCTCGGCCATTGCCGGCCTCGCTTTCGGTGTGTTTGCTTACGTATCGGGCAACTATGTGTTTGCCGGCTATCTCAATATAATGCATATTCCCAACCTGGGCGAACTGTCGATTTTCGTCGGTGCTTTCGTTGGAGCTTGTATCGGGTTCCTATGGTACAATTCTTACCCGGCGCAGGTATTTATGGGCGATACCGGGAGTCTGGCGCTCGGTGGCATTATTGCTTCGCTGGCGATCATTGTGCGTAAGGAGTTGCTGGTGCCCATCATTTGCGGCGTCTTCATCGTGGAGAACCTCTCGGTAATGATACAGGTGAGCTATTTTAAGTATACCAAGAAGAAGTACGGCGAGGGCCGCCGCGTTTTCAAAATGTCGCCATTGCATCACCACTACCAGAAGCTGGGCTATCATGAAAGTAAGATCGTTACCCGTTTCTGGATCATAGGGATCATATTGGTGGTAGTGAGCGTCGTGTCTTTGAAAATTCAATAAAAGAAGAACATGCAGCGGACATATAACAGTATTGTAGTGCTGGGTGCAGGGGAAAGCGGGAATGGTGCGGCTATACTGGCAAAGCAACAAGGGCTCCCGGTGTTTGTATCGGATAACGGGAAGATAAAGGAGCAATACCGGAAAGAGCTGGAGGCCGAAGACATTGCTTTTGAAGAAGGCGGGCACGATACAGAGCGGATCATGGCGGCCGATCTTATTATCAAGAGTCCCGGTATCCCCGAAAAAGCACCTTTGATCAAAGCATTGAGGACGGCAGGCAAGGAGATCATTTCTGAGATAGAGTTTGGCTACTGGTACAAAGGAGAAGGAAAGATCATTGCGATTACGGGAAGTAACGGGAAAAGCACCACGACGAGCCTGTTGTATTACCTGCTGAAGAGTGCGGGCCTGGATGTATCCATGGTGGGCAATATCGGGATCAGCTTTGCAAAGCAGGTCGCCCAAAAGCCAACGGCATGGTATGTAATGGAGATCAGCAGCTTCCAGCTGGACGATATCCAGACCTTCAGGCCGGAGATAGGTGTACTGCTGAACATTACGCCCGACCACCTGGATCGTTATGAGTACCAATTTGAACGATATGTCAACTCGAAATTCAGAATAGCCAGGAACCAGACAGCAGAAGACCTGCTGGTCGTCAATGTGGATGATCCCGCGATCGGGGCCTATTTGACACAACATATATTTAAACCGAAAATTATACCTATAACGATGAGCGAACACAATCTGACCCAGGACGACGGAGCTTTTATGAAAGATGAAGAAATGCACCTGAGGTATCGGGGTGACGATACGAATTTATCTATACACGACCTGGCCTTGAAAGGCCGGCACAACCAATATAATTCAATGGCAGCTGGAATTTCAGCCATGGCTTCAGGCATCCGGAAGGAAAAGATCAGGGAAAGCTTCTCCACTTTTGAAGGATTGGAGCACAGGCTTGAATTCGTAGCGACGATAAGGGGCGTAGACTTTATTAACGATAGCAAAGGGACTAATCTCAACTCAGTATGGTTTGCATTGGAAAGCATGAAGCAGCCGGTGGTGCTGATCCTGGGTGGACAAGACAAGGGTAATGACTACAATGAGATCATGGACCTGGTACAGGAAAAGGTGAGGGCGATTGTTTGCATGGGCGTAGACAATGCACCCATACACAAGGCGTTTGAGCATGTGATCAAGAATATTGTTGATACGGGAAGCGCCGTCGATGCAGTAAAAGCGGCTTATGCGCTGGCCGAGAAAGGTGATGTTGTGTTGCTGTCGCCGGGCTGCGCCAGCTTCGACCTCTTTAAAAACTATGAAGACAGGGGAACGCAATTCAAGCAGGCCGTAAGAGAATTGTAAATCCTTCCGGAATCTAATATCTAATATCTAATATCTAAGGCCTAATATCTAGTATCTAAGGTCTAATATCTAACATCTAATATCCAAACCATGCAGCAGGTACTGCAAAGAATAAAGGGAGATAAGGTTATCTGGTCGGTAGTATTGGTACTATCGTTGCTGAGCCTGCTTGCCGTATATTCCGCCACGGGTTCGCTGGCCTGGCGCATGGATAAGAGCTCGGGCTTTTACATGGTAAAGCAGCTGGGCGTGCTTGTAGCCGGCCTGGGCATCATCTTCGTGGTGCACCGGATCAACTACACTAAGTTTGCGCGCTTCTCGGTGATGCTGTTCCTGATCTGTATTCCGCTGCTGATCTATACGCTGTTCTTCGGAACCAAGCTGAACGAAGGCTCGCGCTGGATACGCTTACCCTTGATCAACCTTACTTTCCAAACCTCCGACCTGGCCCGCCTGGCTATCTTCATGTTCCTGGCCCGGCAGCTCAGCGTCAAGCAGAAAGTGATCAAGGATTTTAAAAAGGGATTTTTGCCCGTATTGATACCGGTGCTCATCATTTGTGGCCTGATAGCGCCGGCCAACCTGTCGACGGCCTTACTGCTGGGATTGACCTGCTGTATTTTGTTTTTCATCGGCAGGGTAGATATCAAACATATCATGCTGCTGGCTGGGGTAGGGCTTGTTGGCGTGCTTATGCTGTTCATGGTGTCGAAGGCGCTGGGTGTAGGACGTGGCGCTACCTGGGAAAAGCGTATTGAGAACTACATGGGCAAGGGCACCGACGACAAGGACGGCGATAGCAATTACCAGATCACCCAGGCAAAGATCGCGATCGCCAGTGGCGGTATTACCGGCCGCGGACCGGGCAAAAGCTGGGCCAGGGATTTCCTGCCCCACCCTTATTCCGATTTCATCTTTGCCATCATTATAGAAGAGTATGGTATTATAGGTGCCTCAGTATTGATTGGCGTTTACCTGCTTTTCCTATGGCGCAGCATTCTTATTTTCAGGCGTTGCCCCTATGCTTTCGGTGCTTTCCTGGCAGTTGGTCTAAGCTTTACGCTTGTATTCCAGGCGCTGATGAATATGGCAGTAAATGTGCACCTGGTGCCGGTAACGGGACTAACCCTGCCACTGGTGAGCATGGGCGGTTCGTCGATATGGTTCAACAGCATAGCGATAGGGATTATACTCAGTGTAAGCCGCTATGTCGATGAGATGGAAGGAAGTGAAGCCGTTAAGAATTAAAAAGTAAAAATGAAAAATGAAAAGTAAAAACAGGTGAGGTATGTAATGGTAGTGCAGGCGCAATTGAATGGATAGCTACCTTTTAAACTTTAGAATTTACCTTTTGAATTAATATTTATGAAAGTAGTAATAGCAGGCGGTGGTACAGGCGGGCACATTTTCCCGGCGGTGGCTATTGGCCATGCGTTACAAAGGCTGCAGCCCGGAACGGAGCTTCTGTTTGTGGGAGCGAATGGTAAAATGGAAATGGAGAAGATCCCGCAGGAAGGTTTCCGGATCGTGGGGCTGGATATCGCCGGCTTCAACCGGAGCAACCTGCTGAAGAACCTGGCGCTACCCTTCAAGTTGTGGAAAAGCCGGCAGCAGGCCAATAAAGTGATCAGCGATTTTGCGCCGGATGTCGTAGTAGGTGTGGGCGGTTTTGCCAGCTTTCCCATGCTCTATGCAGCACAGGCGAAAGGTATTCCAACTCTGATCCAGGAGCAGAATTCCTTTGCAGGGAAAAGTAATAAGATCCTGGGCAAAAAAGCAAAAGCGATATGTGTAGCCTATGAAGGTATGGAGCGGTTTTTTCCTGCAGACAGGATTATGATCACTGGCAACCCTGTACGGGCCAGCATAGCGCAGTCAAATATCAGCAGGGAGGAAGGCCTGGCTGCTTTCGGGCTCAGCCAGGAACGGAAGACAATACTGGTGGTAGGAGGCAGCCTCGGCGCGAGGAGCATCAACCAGGCCATAGCGCAGCATATACAAGAAATCGCCGGCTGGGAAGTACAGCTTATCTGGCAGACCGGAAAGCTGTTCATCGATCAGGCAAAAAAAGTGACTGAATCCCTGGGTAAGAGAATGATCGCGCAGGAATTTCTTCGCAATATGGAATATGCCTATGCAGCAGCAGATATTGTGGTGTCAAGAGCGGGGGCCCTGGCCAGCGCAGAGCTGTGTATCGCCGGAAAGCCTGTGATCTTCGTGCCTTATCCTTTCGCTGCCGAAGATCATCAGACCAGCAATGCCCTGGCCCTGGTGGAGCATAACGCCGCGATGATGGTAAAGGATAACGAAACCCAGACAGAACTGGTGCGTAAGCTGCAGACCTTGCTGGAGGATGAGAGTATGCAACAGATTATGGCGGCCAATATTGTGAAACATGGTATTAAAGACGCCGATGAACGGATTGCGCGAAAAGTGATCGGGATCAGCGGCCAATTATAGCATTAAGGAACACGACAATGAACATCGCAAATATAAAAACTATCTATTTCATCGGTATCGGCGGCATCGGTATGAGCGCCCTGGCCCGTTTCTTTAAAGAACGGGGCGCCAGGGTAAGCGGCTACGATCGTACTGAAACAGAGCTAACGCTCAGGCTGGCTGCCGAAGGAATGGATATTCATTATGCTGATGATAGCAACCTGCTTGATCAGAAGGCGGAGCTGGTCGTGTACACGCCGGCAGTGCCGGCCGATCACGGAGAGCTGAACTGGTATCGCCAGCATAACTATCCGGTGTTCAAGCGGTCCGATGTATTGCAATGGATTACCGAAAGCATGTTTGCCATTACCGTCGCCGGTACGCACGGTAAAACCACTATCAGCACTATGATTGCTTACCTGCTGAGAGAAACGGGCTACGGCTGTAATGCTTTCCTGGGTGGGATCGCGACCAACTATAATACCAATTATTGGGGCAATGAGCGGAATGTAGCGGTGATCGAAGCCGATGAATATGACCGTAGCTTCCTGAAGCTATGGCCGGATATTGCGGTGCTGACGGCCATGGATGCCGACCACCTCGATATATATGGTGACATTACTGCACTGGAAGATGCCTTTGTACAATATACCAGGAACATCAAACCGGAGGGTACGCTGTGGAGTAAGCATGGTTTAAAGCATGGCGATAAGCTGCAGGCGGCCCACAAGCATACCTACAGCCTTCAGAACGATGCTGCCGGAGCCTATGCCGGTAATGTGCAGATACGCGATGGTGGCTACGACTTCGATGTACATGGCCCCGGCTGGTACCTGCCGCAGCTACGGCTGAATATCGGTGGTATGCACAATGTAGAGAACTGTGTGGTTGCCATATCGGTGGCGAAGCAATTGGAGATCGACGATGCGCTCATCAGGCAGGCGATAGCCGGCTTTAAAGGTGTCAGGCGCCGGTTTGAATACATTGTGAGAAATGAGCAGGTTACCTATATCGACGATTATGCGCATCATCCGGAGGAGTTGGCGGCATTGATCAAAAGCGCTAAAACTTTATTCCCTGATAAGCGTTGTGTGGTGGCATTTCAGCCGCATCTTTTCAGCCGCACCCGGGATTTTGCCGAAGGGTTTGCCCATAGCCTGGACCTGGCAGATGAAGTGTTGCTTCTCGATATTTACCCGGCCAGGGAAAAGTCGATGCCGGGTGTAACCATTGATACGATTGCCGGCTTGATGGCTAATCCCAATCATACCGTGTTATCGAAGGAAGGGCTGGTACGCTATGCGGCTACAGCGCCGCTGGAGCTACTGATCACAGCAGGCGCCGGTGATATCGACAAGTTGGTAATACCTATAAAGGAGGCGATCCTTGACCGGATCAAACAAGCGCAGGATAGCGAAGCATGAGCGAACAAAGGAACATATCGACCAAAAAAGTGATCCGCTTCTCGGTGGGAGCGCTACTCGTTGCCATTTTTATGGTCGCATTGGTGGCTGCGTCGCGTAAGCAAAGCAGCAAGCATATTAATGGACTCGAAGTACATCTGAACGACGATAAAGAATATAGCTTCCTGCAGCGGAAAGACATTGAAACCTTGTTGCTCAGCAACAGGAATATCCGTCTGGCGCAGACCTCGATCGCAGACCTCGACCTGGAGCAGATGGAACGGATTGCCCGTACCAATCCCTGGGTAGCTAATGCAGAGATCTATGTCGATAGCCGGCAGGTGCTGCAGGTAAATATTACCCAGCGCGATCCCGTTGCCCGCATCTTTGATGTGAACGGGGCCAGCTATTATATGGACAGCGCATTGCATACCATGCCCGTGAGCGCCGGCTATGCCTACGCAGCTCCTGTTTTTACCAATGTGCCGGTAACGCGGCAGGACAGCGCCAACCGGCTCTTGCTACATAAGATCGCCAGGATGAGTGAGGTAATCGGCAGGGACAGTTTCTGGCAGGCCCAGGTGACGCAAATAGAAGTGCAGCCGGGCCAGACTTTTGTCGTGATCCCGCTTATAGGCGACCAGCGTATATTGCTGGGCGACACGACCCGGCTGGAAGAAAAGCTGGGCAACCTGCTGGCTTTCTACAAGAATGTATCGAACAAAATAGGCTGGGACCGCTATACGATACTCGACGCCCGTTACAAAGGCCAGGTTGTTGCCAGCCCTTCGATGGGTTGGGTGCCACCCCGGGTTACCGATACGGCGCAGATACCGATGGACGTGCCGGCCACCGCGCCGGGTGCAACGGCGGCAGACGTTAAGCCTGCTGCAACGACGGCTGCAGCTGTTAAGCCTGCAGTAACCACAGCAAAGCCTGTCACGGTAAAACCAACAGTGCAGCCTGCTAAACCATCAGCAACAATAGTAGTGCTGCCTAAGCCGGTTCATAAGCCTGTGCCCGTGAAGGCAGCCCAGACACGGATACAGCAGGCAAAAGCAAAGCCCGCTTTGCAGGCGGCGGCCAGGACAAAAGAGAAGAAAAAGGAAACAAAGGACAATCATAAAAACCCCCAAACGCAAACACCGAAATACATTTACCCAGGTAAGCATTCCGGTAATCGTTAATTTTTTAGAAGTAATCGTTATGAATAGAAAAGAACAACCCATCATCGTCGGCCTTGATATAGGTACTACCAAAGTGGTAGCGATCGCCGGTCGCAAAAATGAATTCGGAAAACTGGAGATACTGGGCTTCGGCAAAGCCGATTCTGCCGGCGTAAGTCATGGGGTGGTGCTGAATATAGAACAATGTATCCGCTCTATTGAGCAGGCCATAGATAAGTGTGTCCAGTCCAACCCTAACCTGGAGATCAATGAGGTGTATGTCGGTATCGCCGGCCAGCACATCAAGAGCCTGCAGACCAGGGGTGACCGGGTGCGTTCTATGACCGACGAAGAGATTACTAAGGAAGACATTGACATGCTGATCAAAGATCAGTATAAGACCTATATCCCTGCTGGCGACCAGATCATCGACATCATCCCGCAGGATTTTATGATCGACAATACGCCCAATATCCTGGATCCGATTGGTATGAGCGGAGTCAAGGTTGGCGCCAATTTTCATATCGTTACCGGCGATCGCAATGCGATCCGAAACATCAAGCGCTGTGTAGATAAATCGGGTCTGAAGACCAACGACCTGGTATTGCAGCCCCTGGCTTCGGCAGCCGCGGTAATGAACAATGAAGACCTGGAAGCGGGTGTGGCTATCGTCGATATAGGCGGTGGTACTACCGATATGGCTGTGTTTTATGATGGCATATTGCAGCATACTGCGGTGATTCCTTACGCCGGCACCAACATTACGAATGATATCCGTCAGGGACTGGGTGTGCTGCGGGCGCAGGCAGAAGCCATGAAGGTGCAATTTGGCATGGCGCTGGCCGATGAAGCGAAGACCAATGCTTACATCACCATCCCGGGTCTGCGGGGCTTACCGCCCAAAGAGATCTCCGTGCGGAATCTGGCCCATATTATCCAGGCCCGTACCGAGGAAATACTTGACTATGTAATGTATCACCTGAAGCAGGTGAACCTGGATAAGCGCCTCTTCGGTGGCATCATCCTTACCGGTGGGGGTAGCCAGCTGAACCACCTGATCCAGCTGACAGAATATAAGACAGGCCTTGGCGCCCGCATAGGGCAGCCCAACGAACACCTGGCCGGTGGTCATCATGAAGCGTTGAATCATCCCATGTACGCGACCTGTATCGGCCTCATCCTGCGGGGATACTCCGACTTCGAGACCGGTAAGCTGAACTTCAACAGCAGCAATAAAGAGATCGGTATTGCGAAGGAAACACCTTCAAAGGACGTATTCATCAAGATGGAACTGCCAAAAGCGGAAAAGCATGTGGAAGAGCCTGCAGCAGCTGTTTATGAAACACCCGAACAACGCCTCGAAAAGCAGGAGCGGAACAATAAGCGTTCCGAAACCATAAAAAAAGTCTTCAACCAGATCAAGAACGGCTTCATGAGCTTCTTTGAAGAGCCCGAAGATCAGAAGATGGAATAACAACCGTATTCCGGCCCGGGAAGAAGAAGGTTCCGGCCGTCAATATAAAGCGTCATAAAAAAAGACCGGTGCAAAACCATTAATTACTAACCCATCGATCAACATTCTGTACGGAATGGCGACAACATTAAAACAACAGTAGCATATGATACACTTTGAAATCCCTAAAAATCAATCATCGATCATTAAGGTGATCGGTGTGGGCGGCGGCGGCGGCAACGCGGTAAACTACATGTACAATTTAGGCATTGACGGTGTGGATTTCATCGTCTGCAATACAGACTCCCAGGCCCTTGCCCAGAGCCCGGTACCCAACAAGATACAGCTGGGACCACACCTGACACAAGGACTCGGCGCCGGCGCCAATCCCGAGATTGGTAAACAGGCGGGAGAAGAGTCGGTAGACGAAATATCCAAGATACTGAAGGTAAACACGCGCATGGCCTTTATTACTGCGGGCATGGGCGGCGGTACCGGTACCGGCGGTGCACCCATCATCGCCAAGGTTTGCCGGGAGCTGGGTATTCTTACTGTTGGTATTGTAACCACGCCCTTTGCCTACGAAGGCCGCAAGCGGCTTAAGCAGGCCCAGGACGGTATTGCCTCCATGAGGGAGCATGTGGATACTATCCTTATTATTTCCAACGATAAGCTGCGTCAGCAATACGGCAACCTGCCCTTTACACAGGCATTCTCCAAGGCCGACAATGTGCTGGCTACCGCAGCGAAATGCATCACGGACCTCATCACTGTCGACGGTAAAGTAAACCTTGACTTCAACGATGTGCAGACCGTAATGAAGAGCGGAGGCGTGGCCATTCTCGGCAGCGCTATGGCGAGCGGCGAAGGCCGTGCACGCCAGGCGGTAGAAGAAGCGTTGAGCTCTCCCCTGTTGAACGACAGCGAGATTGAAGGCGCTCAGTGGATACTGCTTAACGTTACCTCTGCAGCAGGCAATCACGAGCACACGCTCGACGAGTTGGAGATCATCCAGGGCTACGTACAGCAACAGGCCGGCAATACCTGCGACATCATTCTTGGTATGGGACACGATCCCAACCTGGAAGAGAATATAGCCGTAACCATTATCGCTACCGGTTTTCATCATCACGAGATCAATACCGATATTCTCGACCGCAAGCAGCCGGTACAGGAAAAGATCATCGTGCCGCTGGGCCAGGCCGGTGCAGAAGCGCTGGTGGAAGCCAAGGCTCCTGAAATGCCCAAGCCTGCAGCCGATCCTATGGCTCCGGTACTGGTAGAAGCGCCTACCGCTTACTACCAGGCGCCAGCCCCAGCTCCTGCCCCCCTGCCGGAACCCGCTCCTGTAGCAGAGGTCAGGACTACGTTAAACCTGGAGTTGCCCAAAATGGAAGAGCCCAAAGTAGCAGCACCGGAACCAAAGCCTCAGGAATATAAGGCGCCGGAACTAGAGTTGATCATTAAGAACGAAGAGCCGCCCGTACAACAGGAAGCAGCTAAACGCGGCGATCGCTACCTTACTGCCGATGAGATAGAAGAACAACGTCGCTTTGAAGAGCAAAAGAAGGCGTTGGAAGAGCGTGCCGACCGCCTGCGCCGTATGAGCTTCAATGTTCAGGGTACTGAAAACGCCAGCGAGGTTGAAAATGTGCCGGCTTATATGCGTCGCCAGACCAACCTCGACAATACGGTGAACTCTTCGGATAACTTTTTGTCCGGATATTCCATCAATGCCGACAAAGACGGTAAGCAAGGGAATATCAGCACCATCAACACTTTCCTTGATGGAAAGAAACCGGATTAGTGACTGATCCGCTATATGGCTAACAAAAGGCGTCCTGTTTTCGGGACGCCTTGCCTTTTATCAAGAGGTATGATAAACTTGGCGCACCCTTATCTATTTACTACTTTTAACCTCTCAAAACACGCTCATCTTTATGCAACTGTATACGATCGATACCGGACTGTTCAAGCTCGACGGCGGCGCCATGCATGGCGTAGTGCCCAAGTCTTTGTGGAATAAGGTCAACCCTGCCGATGAAAGCAATATGTGCTCCTGGGCCATGCGTTGTCTGCTGGTGGAACACGATGGCCGGCTGATCCTGGTAGATACGGGTATTGGCAACAAGCAGGATGAAAAATTCTTCGGGCATTATTACCTGCATGGCGACGACACCCTGGAACGTTCGATACAGGCCAAAGGTTTTTCGATGGACGATATCACCGATGTATTCCTTACCCACCTGCATTTCGATCATGTGGGCGGCGCCGTTAAAAGAGAAGGGGACCGCCTGGTGCCTACTTTCAGAAATGCTACCTACTGGAGCAATAAAGCACATTGGGACTGGGCCGTTCATCCTAATGACCGGGAGAAAGCTTCCTTCCTTAAAGAGAATATATTGCCCCTGGAAGAAAGTGGACAGCTACAGTTTGTTGAGACCAGAGAAGGAGAGGAGTGGCTGCCTGGTTTCCGTATCCGTTATGTGCAGGGACATACCGAAGCCATGATGCTGCCGCAGATCCGCTATAAAGACAAAACGATATTGTATGCGGCGGACCTTTTGCCCAGCATGCATCATATTCCCTTGCCCTGGATCATGGGCTACGATATGCGCCCGCTGGACACGCTTAATGAGAAGAAACGTTTATTGGCTGAAGCTGCATCCGGCGACTGGCTGCTGTTCTTTGAACATGATTATAAAAACGAGCTGTGCAACCTGCAGCAGACCGACAAAGGCATTCGTTCCGGGGATGTAATCCGTTTAGCAGCGCTTTAAACAAACATCTTTTAGCTTATTTCCCTACATGTTCCTGCGCCATATCCCTTTCCTCAAGGCAGTCTTCGCCTATTCGCTTACGGCCTTCGGCGGACCGCAGGGGCATATTGGTATGATGGTAAAGACCTTTGTGCGTAAGCGGAAAGATGTAACCGAGGAAGAACTGATCGAATACAATTCCTTTTGCCAGATGCTGCCCGGCCCCTCGTCTACGCAGACCGTGATGCTGATCGGGTGGAAGCGTGGCGGTATTCCGCTAGCCATCGTTACGCTGCTCATATGGATATTGCCGGCAACCTTGCTGATGTCGGCTTTTTCTTTCCTCGTCTATTTTCTCGATACAAAGTCCATACAGCAAAATCTTTTCCTGTATGTACGGCCTATGTCAGTAGGCTTTGTCTGTTATGCCGCCATCAACATGATGCAGCGCAGCGTATCCAATAAAATGACGCTGGCGATTATGATCGGTGGAGGCATACTCACGGTGCTCATACGATCGCCTTGGCTTTTCCCCGTATTGCTCTTGATTGCCGGCATTCTTACCAATTTCAGCAATAAACGCATTGTAAACAAGGTAGAAAAACCCAAGCCGGTCAAGTGGATCAACCTGCTGGTATTTGCATTGGTGTTTATAGCCGCTGGTGTGGTCAGCGAGATCGCCCGTCACCAGCAATGGGAGCACCGCCGTATCGTAAACCTGTTCGAGAATTTTTACCGTTTCGGCAGCATCGTATTTGGTGGAGGGCAGGCGCTGATCCCTATGATGCTGGTACAGTTTGTGAGCCTGCCTGCCAAGCGTGGCTTTACGCCTTATATGACGCCGGGCGAACTCATGACCGGCTTCGGCCTGGTACAGGCCATGCCGGGGCCGGTGTTCTCCGTTTGCGCCTTCGTGGGTGGTTTGGCTATGAGCAAGTTTGGACCGGTCTGGCAGGCCGCAGGCTGCCTGGTCAGCATCATCGCCATCTTTCTGCCGAGCACCTTATTGCTCCTTTTTCTTTTTCCTGTATACCAGAACCTCAAGCAGCATGTGGTGATCTACCGTTCGCTGGAAGGCATCAATGCCGTGATCGTAGGTGTGATATGGGCTTCGGGCATCATCCTTTTTATGGAGATCAACAGGACGGGCTTCGACTTCATGAGCTTAGTGGTCGTCATCATCACCTTCTGCCTGCTGCAATTCACCCGTATACCGGCGCCGCTCATCGTGCTGGGCTGGCTGTTGCTGGGCTGGACACTGCATTGATGCTATCGCCGGATATATGGTATAAAAAAGAGCCCGTTGCCGGGCTCCTTTAGTAAAGCTTGTTTTCGTAGTGAGCATTAGCAAACCTGGCAGGTAACGATCGAATCGCAAATGCAGTTGGTGACCCAATCGCAGGTTCCCCCATCCGAAGGGCCAGGGCATCCGACGGTATCAAACTGGCAACCTGCGTTTAGAGTGACATCTATCGGAGGGATAGGGTTGTCGTCGCTGCAGCGGAAAAACGTACCGCCACCCAGGATGTGCTTACGGTCCAGTTTGCTGATCACCTGTTTGTTTAGCGTTAGTTTCTTCAGGCTTACTTGTTTTTTCTTCATAAAAAGGTGTTTCAAGCAAAGCTGAAGTTTTTCTCCAGGCTGATCAATACCCTATCCCGGGCATATTTGTTTACCGGTTACCGGGTAGGCTTCTTCGCCGTTGTAGACACTTTCTTCTTAGGCTGATTCTTCGGCGCAGGATCTGGCATCCTTATCATACCCATGATTTGCGGCTTAAAGGTATCAACCTGTGGCACAGCTTGAGGTTTAGCGGTATCCGCCGGCTGCATTACTGCCGGTTCGCCCAGGAGCTGCTGTTGTGGTTGTTGGGTTACTTTAATCTTACCTACTACCTTCTGAGCATGCGTTTCCTGCACACTGCCCAGGCCAAAGTAAAGCACGATCACGGCAGCTATTTTGCGCAGCAGCGGCATTGCCGAGCGGAATACACCCTGCAGCAATTCCTGTTGTGAAGGCGCCGGCACGCTTGCTACTTGTTCCGCATTAAAGCGTCCGCAAACCCTTTCGCCATTTTTGTTCTGCAGGTAGGCCAGGATGCTTTCGTTGTCCCAGGTGGAAAAATCGACTACGGTCTTGCAGCAGCTCAGGCAATGCCTGCCCTGCTCTTCCCGTAACATATTGTCCCAGTTCTCATGACAGGGTTTCGGAATATGGATGCTGTTATTCATGTTCTTAAGCTTTTATAACAACAGGATGAGATCACAAACCAAATTCCACAAGGGAACCGGATATTTTTTTGCCAGGGAAAACACTTTCCTGTTTTTCATCATGCCGCATGACATTGTCTGCGGTGGCACGGCTTGCCGGTCAGAACGCGATAGCGGTTTGAACGGTGGGAGGCAGCATCTGTTTCATGGCCGATGTAGCCGGAGTGTAACAAAAAATAAAAGGCTCAAGCCTGTTTGCACGCCGGATCGCTCCATGCAACAGGCTTGAGCCTTTTTAGGGCAATTGCCGCTTATGTTTATAAGTACTGCGCCGTATGGCTCTCTTTTACCTGCTTGATGCCGTCCGGCTCGCCGCTGTACAGAAGCTGTCCGCCACCGGCGCCGCCTTCCGGCCCAATGTCGATAAGCCAGTCGGCATTACGGATCACATCGGTATTGTGCTCGATTACGATAATGGAATGACCGTGCTCGATGAGTTCGTTGAACGAACGCAGCAGTTTGTTGATGTCATGAAAGTGCAGACCAGTAGTAGGCTCGTCAAAAATGAACAGGATCTTTTCTTTGGTGACGCCCCTGCCCAGGAAAGAGGCGAGCTTAACGCGCTGCGCTTCTCCACCGCTAAGGGTATTGCTCGACTGACCCAGTTTTACATAGCCCAGTCCCACGTCGCTTAAGGGCTGCAGCCTCTGGGCCAGCACTTTCTCGTCTTTAAAGAAATCGATCGCCTCATCTACGCTCATCTCCAGTACATCGTGGATGCTCTTTTCACGATAGGTCACTTCCAGCACCTCGTCTTTAAAACGTTTGCCCTTACAGCTTTCGCACAGCAGGTGCACATCGGCCAGGAACTGCATTTCCACGATCACCTCGCCCTCGCCTTTGCAGGTATCACAGCGGCCGCCGTCTACGTTGAAGGAAAAATGCTTGGGCTGGAAACCCCGCATCTTCGCTATTCTTTGTTTGGCAAAAAGGTTGCGGATCTCGTCGTAAGCTTTGATATAAGTTACCGGATTGCTGCGGCTCGACTTGCCTATGGGGTTCTGGTCCACCATTTCCACCTGGGCGATGCTC
The DNA here is from genome assembly GCF_003545715.1 of Taibaiella koreensis. Classification (GTDB taxonomy): domain Bacteria; phylum Bacteroidota; class Bacteroidia; order Chitinophagales; family Chitinophagaceae; genus Taibaiella; species Taibaiella koreensis. The sequence continues at coordinate 42,616 of NZ_QVNU01000002.1, read as the reverse complement.
TTGAGGTCGCCGCCAAGCGAACGGTGTAGCCCCGGCCGGTCGGTACCCTCGCCGAAATGCTTCATCAGCGCGGGATACAGGGTCTGTTTTACGAGCGTGGTCTTGCCCGATCCACTGACACCGGTCACCACGCACAGCATATTCAGCGGGAAAGCAACATCAATGTTCTTGAGGTTATGTTGCCGGCAGCCTTCCAGCTTAATAAACTGTATCGCTCTGCGTTTAACGGGCTTCTGCGTCTCTTTGCGGCTGATCACCCTGAGCGCACCGGAAAGATATTGGCCGGTAAGGCTTTTGGGGGCTTTCAGTATTTCGGGATAGCTGCCGCTGGCAATCACTTCACCACCCAGATGTGACGCTAATGGCCCCATGTCGATAATGTAGTCGGCTTCTTCCATCATCATCTCATCGTGCTCTACCACCACTACCGTATTGTTGAGGTCGCGTAAATGCTTCAGCACTTTGATCAGCCGGGCGGTATCCCTGGGATGTAAGCCTATGCTGGGCTCATCCAGTATATATAACGAATCGGTAAGGTTGCTGCCCAGGAATTTGGTCAGCTGTATACGCTGGCTTTCACCGCCGGAAAGCGAATTGGCCAGGCGGTTAAGTGTAAGATAGTTCAAGCCCACATCCAGTAAGGTTTTTAGCCTTTGGTTGATCTCTATGAGGATACGGGTAGCGATGGTTTGCTCATGCGGCGTAAGCTTGATGCGCTCAAACCAGGTATTGAGATCCGATACCGGCATGTCGCTTAAGGCAGCAATGTGCTCGCCGTTGATCTTTACATACAAGGCATCGGGTCTCAGGCGGGTACCGTTGCAGGTAGGGCATTTGGTGCGGCCGCGGTAGCGGGCCTGCATCACACGGTACTGGATCTTGTACAGGTTCTGCTCCACCATTTTGAAAAAATCGTCGATCCATTTTTGCAGTACGGTACTTTGCTCTGCGTTCAGGTCCGATACCGGCTTGTGTATAGGAAAGCCTTTTTTGCCTTCCGTACGAATGAATGAGTCTTTCCATTCCGACATCTTTTCTCCCTTCCAGCAGACTACAGCATCTTCATAGACGCTGAGTCCCTTGTCGGGGATCACCAGGTCCTCGTCGATACCCAGCACCTGTCCGAAACCTTCGCATACGGGGCAGGCACCATAAGGGTTGTTGAAGGAAAAGAAATTGGGGCTGGGCTCCTCGAAGGTCATGCCGTCGGCCTCAAAGCGGTTGTTGAAGGTATGCAGCTTGGCGCCGCCGGTCTCAAGCAGACATTCGCCATCACTCTCGTAAAATGCCGTTTGTACAGAGTCGGCAATACGGTGCAAGTCGTCCTCATCAAAGTCATCTTTAGCAACGATACGGTCGATCAACAGGTAGATCTGCGCCTTGGTACCCGGCATCAGGGCGTCATTTTCCAGCACATCCTCGATACGGACTACCTCGCCGGCCGCATTTTTCTTTTCCTGCACATAGATCCTTGAAAAGCCCTTCTGCAGCAGGATATTCATCTCTTCCGCTGCACTACGGCCGCTCAGCGTACGGAAAGGCACCATGATCTGTATCTTAGTCCCGGAAGGCATACTTTTAATAAAATCCACCACATCGGTTACGTCGTCTTTCTTCACTTCTTTGCCTGAGACGGGAGAATAGGTCCGCCCCACGCGTGCATAGAGAAGACGCAGGTAATCCTGCAGCTCGGTCATCGAGCCTACGGTAGACCGTGGGGTACGCGTGGTCACCTTTTGCTCGATAGCTATGGCCGGGCAAATGCCTTTGATAAAATCGACATCGGGCTTGTCCATACGCATCAGGAACTGGCGGGCGTAGGCGCTCAGGCTTTCTGCATAGCGGCGCTGGCCTTCGGCGAATAAAGTATCCATGGTCAGGGACGACTTGCCCGAACCGGATACACCCGTGACCACCACAAGCTTGTTGCGGGGGATCGAAACGGTAATATTTTTCAGGTTGTGCATGCGCGCACCTTGTATCACAATGGCGTCCTGCTCTGGTGCTGCTGCTGTCGTTTTGGCTCTTTTCTTCGGAGGGGCTCCTGTTGCTGGCATGGATTATTTTGCTTGAATGAATATAGGTTTCCAGGGGAAACCCATCGTTGCGGAACTTAAAAGTTCCAGGAACGTAAAGTTACGATATGCCTGTGGCAGCGCGATATTTTTTTGTTTGATCTGGCCATTAGCCGTCCCGCATGGATATACGCGGTATTTTTTGTATATTACTATAGCAGCGCGCCTTTCCGGTAGGAAAAGCGCGCTGCTATACAAGGTCTAGTAATTTATTCTTTAATGAGTTCCAGGAACTCCTGCTCGGTGAGCACTTTCACCGTACCCAGCTTTTTGGCCTTTTCCAGCTTGGATCCGGCATCTTCTCCCACGATAAGGTAATTGAGCTTGCTGCTGACACCGCTGAGCAATTTACCGCCGCGTTCTTCCACCATAACTTCGGCGTCGTTACGCTTGAAATGGGATAGTGTGCCGGTAAACAGGAAGGTCTTGCCGCTAAGGGCGCCGTCTTCAGTAGCGGCATTGCGCTTATGCGTGTTGGTGAGCGTGAGGCCCAGGGCCTCCAGCTCATTCAGCAGATGGACATTTTCATGTGTCTGGAAAAACTGGTGTACCGAACCGGCCACTTTGGGGCCAATATCTTCCAGGGTACACAGTTGTTCAACCGACCAGGATGCAAAATCCTGAAGATGGTCGATGGCATTGGCCAGCGTCTTGGCTGTCGTTTCTCCCACATAGCGGATACCCAAACCGAATATAAGCCGGTTGAGCGATTGCTGCTTGGACTTTTCAATAGCCTGTTGCAGGTTCACCACCGATTTTTCACCAAACTTATCCAGCTGTCGTATGGCATCGAAGTCGATCTTATAAATGCCGGCAATATCTTTCAACAGACCCATCTCGTAGAAACGGCGGATATTGGCATCACCCAGGCTACGGATGTCCATGGCGTCTTTCGAAGCAAAATGGATAATACGCTCTACCACCTGTGCCGGACAGCTAAGGTTGATGCAGCGCCAGGCAGCCTCGCCTTCGGGCTTAAAGAGATCTTCGGAACAAACAGGGCATTGACGGGGAAAAATGATCTCCTGCTCGGTACCGTCGCGCAGCTCTGGATTCGATTTGACGATATAAGGGATCACATCGCCGGCACGTTCCACCAGCACGGTATCACCGATCTTGAGGTCTTTCTCTTTGATCACTTCTTCATTGAACAGGGATACGCTGGTTACCGTAACACCGCCGATGGGTACGGGATCGATCTTGGCTACCGGGGTAATGCTGCCGGTGCGGCCCACCTGGAATTCTACACGCTGCAATTTGCTGGTGGCCTGCCGGGCTTTGAATTTATAGGCTATGGCCCAGCGTGGGTGATGGGTGGTCATGCCCAGTTGATCCTGTATGTCCAGGTGGTTGATCTTGACCACCATGCCGTCGATCTCAAAAGGCAGATCATCGCGATGCTGCTCAAAGTCGAGGCAATAATCGATCACCTCATCTATGGTGTTGCAGCGCTTCATGCTCTTTACCGGTGAGTTGAAGCCCATACTGTACAGCCATTCCAGTGTGCCGTAGTGGGTAGTGAGCACTTCAGGATCGGGTTGGTTGTTCTCTGTGGTATGGTAGCTCACATGGTACAGCACAGCGCTGAGGCCTCTTTTGGCAACCTCCCTGGGATCGAGCATACGCAAGGTGCCCGAAGCGGCATTGCGCGGATTGGCCAATGGGGCCAGGCCTTCGGCCACCCTTTGCTCGTTGTATTTCTTAAAGGTTTCCTTGTGTATGATTACCTCGCCTCTTATTTCCAGCGACTGGACATGCTGCTTCGACAAGGGCGCCGAAAGCGGGATCGATTTGATCTGCCGTATATTGGGGGTAATGTCTTCGCCCATGATACCATCGCCGCGCGTCGCGCCCCGCACCAGCTTATCGTCCTCGAAATACAGCGAAATGCCGGCGCCGTCATACTTAGGTTCGACCGTATACTCGATGTGGTCCACCTTCGCGCCTTCGCGGCAACGGCGGTCCCATTCTCTCAAGTCGTTGGCGTTATAGGAATTTTCCAGGCTGAGCATCGGTACCAGGTGTGCGACGGCATTAAACTGTTCGCTCAGGCCCAGGGCAATGCGTTGTGTGGGCGAGTCGGCGCTCACAAGATCGGGATGAGCGGCCTCGATATCTTTCAGCTGGCGGAACAGGGCATCGTATTCGGCGTCGGCCAGTACGGGGTTGTCCTGCACATAATATTTCCAGTCGTTGTAATTGATCACTGCCCGCAGGCGGTCTATCTTTTCAGAAGGGATTTCCGTGTCGGTATGGCCCAGCAGCTCTTTGGCCCAGAGGGAAAGGCGCTGTTCGTCTTCGGATTGGTACATGTGGAGCGTCTTGTCTGTAATGAGCAATTATCAGTGGCAATCGTTAGTTGGCAAAGATCAGTAATTCCCCAAATAACAGTATCACGCACAGGAATTATATTCATATGGGCGTCGATGCAGGCAAGCTTCCCATCCCGCTGGAAATTACTTAACCGCCACTAACCATCAATTATCTGACGGCCCATTGCCCATTACCTGCTTTCTCATCGCTGACACTTCCATTGCCCACTTTCCACCTGCCAACCCGTTATTTACCCCAGCATCGCTGCGCTTTTTTTAATGCCTTCCACCAGGCGATCCACTTCTTCTTTGGTATTGTAAAAGGAGAAGGATGCTCGTACCGTGCCGGGTATATTGAAAAATTCCATTACCGGCTGGCAGCAATGGTGACCGGTGCGTACAGCTATGCTTTGCTTGTCCAGCAGCTCGCCCAGGTCGAAAGGATGTATGCCTTCCACCAGGAAAGAAATGGTGCCGGCTTTTTCTTTTGGCTGGCCGATGATGCGCAGCCCTGGAATTGTTTGCAGCCGCTCCGAGGCATATTGCATCAGCTCATGCTCGGCTTCTATGATGGCTTCCAGCCCGATCTCGTTCACATAATCCAGCGCGGCGCCCAGGCCTATGATGCCCGATACATCGGGCGTGCCGGCTTCAAACTTAAAAGGCAGGTCGGCCCATGTGGTTTTGGCAAAAGTCACCTGCTTGATCATTGAGCCGCCGCCCTGGTAGGGCGGCATCTCGTTCAGCAGGCTTTCTTTGCCGTACAATACGCCTACACCCGTAGGTGCATAGATCTTGTGCCCGCTGAATACCAGGAAATCCACGTCCAGCGACTGTACATCAACAGGCGTATGCTGTATCGCCTGTGCCGCATCGAGCAGTACCGGTACCTGACGGGCATGCGCCCTGGCAACAAGCTCCTGCACGGGATTCACGGTGCCCAACGAATTGGAGACCCAGGTAAGCGCTACGATCTTCGTTTTTTCCGAAAACAGCTTTTCATACTCGTCCAGCATCAGGTCGCCGTTGGCGTCCATCGGAACCACTTTGAGCACCGCTCCGCGATCCTCACAGGCCAGCTGCCAGGGAACGATATTGGAATGATGCTCCATGGCAGAAATAATGATCTCGTCGCCGGGTTGCAGAAACCTTTTGCCAAAAGAATATGCCACCAGGTTAATGCTTTCCGTAGTGCCACGGGTAAAGATGATCTCGTGATCATGCCGGGCATTGATAAATTGCGCTACTTTCCTGCGGGCAGCCTCCTGGCCGTCTGTCGCCTTCTGACTCAAAAAATGAACGCCACGATGCACATTGCTGTTGTAGCTGCGATAATACTCTTCCAGGGCCTGTAGCACAGGGAGCGGTTTCTGCGTTGTGGCACCGTTGTCGAAATACACTACCGGCCTGCCATAGACCTCTGTTTGCAGCAGGGGGAAATCTGCCCTTATTTTGGCTATATCCAGTTTTGTCGTTGCAGACATATTGTTTTATTTTAAGAAATGATGTTGTGCCGGCAGCAGGCTCACCATGCCTGCCTGTGGCGCCGCTGCAAAGTTAGGCAAAAGGGAAAGGGAATCGTTATCTTGCAGCGCCAAATGTCATATCGTTTCTTTATCTGCCTATGAAGATCCTGCAGCTGGTCAACCGGATACCTTATCCCCTCAACGACGGGGGCAGCATCGGCATTCACTACTATACCGAAGGCTTTCTGCAGGCAGGCGTATCGCTCAGCATGCTGGCGATGAATACCACACGGCATTGGGTCGATACCGCAGCCTTGCCGCCGCTGTACGGGGAGCTGGACCATTTCGAAGCGATAAAAGTCGATAACCACATTAAGCCACTGGATGCCTTGCTGAACCTGTTCAAAGACACCTCCTACAATATCGATCGCTTTATTTCGCCGGAGTACGAACAGGCGCTGATCCGGCTGCTGCAGCGGGAAACGTTTGATGTGGTGCAGCTGGAGGGCCTGTATGTGGTTCCTTATGTCAATGTGATAAGGCAATACAGCAAGGCAAAGATCAGTATCCGGCAGCATAATATCGAGTACCGCATCTGGGAGCGCCTGGCTGCCCGGGCCCGCAACCCTTTGAAGAAAGCCTACCTGAAATTGCTCACCCGGCGATTGAAGCAATTTGAGCTGCAGCACCTGCAGGATTACGACCTTATACTACCTATTTCCCGCGAAGATGCCCGCCTGTACAAGGCTCTGGGTACTGAGCAACCGATGTTCCTTCATCCCTTCGGCATTGAGGTGGACAAAGTGCCCTATTGTCCCTCGGATAGCCAGCCGCTAAGCCTGTACCATATTGGTGCTATGGATTGGCTGCCCAACCAGGAGAGTGTCGACTGGTTGCTGGAAAAAGTAATGCCCCTGGTGCGCAAGCACCTGCCGGGAACAACACTCTACCTGGCAGGCCGTAATATGCCGGAGCGTTATTTGCGCCTGAAGGCGCCTCAGGTAACAGTCCTGGGCGAAGTGCCTGATGCGCTGGCCTTTGAACGGGACAAAAGCATACTCGTTGTGCCCTTGCTGTCGGGCGGCGGCGTACGGATCAAGATCTTCCAGGGTATGGCGATGGGGAAGACCATTGTTACCACACCAATGGGCCTTGAGGGTATTGAAGCGCAGGATGGCGAGCATGTTATGCTGGCCCATACACCGGAAGATTTTGTACAGCGGATAGCTGAACTGGTCCGGCAACCAGGTAAAATACAGGAATTGGGCGCGGCGGCGCGACAGCTGATGGAGGAGAAATACGACCGGAAGCGGCTTATTGCGGCATTGCTGGAGCGTTATGCCGCCTTATAACGGACAAAGGCTTGTGACAGGCGCTATTCATTCAGTTTCCTGAGGCTGCCGTCGAGATTGTAGACAAAATTGTAGCTTTTGTTCTGCTTCTTGCTTTCGAAAGATATTGCGTAATAGATCCCTTCTTCTTTCGTATTCATCTGCTGGCTGGCTTTAATTTGCGCCAGGATAACCTGCGCATCATCGGCTCCTTTTGCGGCCAATTGCTTGCGGGAGACGTCCATGAGGTCGCCCAGCTTGCCCAGGCTTATCTCTTTGTCCAGCTGGAACATGAAGGACTTGGGCGCTGCGCCCTGTATGGATAAGGTTATATCGGCCTTTTTGTCCCAGAAACCGTGAAATTGCGACCATTGCTCCTGCTTCAGCGAATTGGGGTCTTTGGTGAGGTCTACTGTAACCACATCGTCCGATCCGCCACTGTTGGCCAGCTCGATGCTGGTATACCAGGCATTGGCGTTAAATTCCTCTTTCAGTTCCTTGTTGAGCTTTTCCATGCCGGCACGGTTGTGCTCAAAGCCGCTTTTGCAGGAAAACAGGAACAAGGGGAGCGTCAGTAGCAGCAAAATGAATGATCGCATAGAGATGTATTTTTTAGCATAGTTGTAAATATACTGATGAATTCCATAAAGCGTGCCTGAGCGCCTCTTGTAAGTATCGATTTTGACGCGTTGGTGACCATTGCGGGGCCTTCCCAGGCTAACAAATCTTTATATTTTGGTTACACAAAACTCAGGGTCCATTTCTTTATCTTTGCTGCATTTCAAAAAAGATTAAAATCTAATATTCAGTAAGATACACTGTTTTACGTTAAATTCGAGCTTTGAATGAGCGCATCTTTGAAACGCCTTTTTTTATATTCCGGTATCCTTTCGGTCATCTCCTTCACCTTGTCCGCTCCCGACACTCTGGCCCAGGTACCGGTAAGTAATCGTAGCGAGTATGCCCTGCTAAAGCATGGCGTGGAACAATTCCAACAGGAGCATTATGTGCTGGCCGCGGCTTCCGTAACCGACTTTTTGAAACAACCTTTCCAACCAACCGAAAGTCTGAATAAAGAGACCCTGCTGCTGTCTATACAGCAGGCAAAATATATCTTGGCCCTGAGCAACCTGAAGGCTAATGCTTACCATGCCGTTGAAGAGATCACCGACTATATCGGCACGACCGTAAACCCGGTTTACCGGCAGCGTGCCGCCTTTGCCCTGGCGCAATATTACTTCCAGCACAACAATCTCCCGGCTGCGATCCAAAACTATGAGCTTGCCGGTATCGATAATCTGAGCAACAGCGAGATTGCCGATGCCAAGTTTGAGCTGGCTTACTGCTATTTCAATGAACGGGACTTCGATAAATCAAAGCCGTTGTTTGCCGTGATTAAGGAACTGCCGGACAACAAATACTACGATGCCGGCAACTACTACTACGGTCTGCTGGCCTACAACGACAAGAGCTACGACGAAGCCATGAAAAGCTTTGAACGTATCCATAACCAGGAAGCATACAAGGATATCGTACCTTACTATGAAGCGGAGATACTCTACTTTCAGGGTAAATATGAAGAGGTGCTTGTATTGTCCAACCGTTACCTGCGCAAAAAGGAAAAGCTATTCTACGATAAGGAAATGCGCCTGCTGACGGGGCAAACCTTGTTTGAACAAAAGAAATTCAAGGAAGCGCTGCCCTACTTCGAATACTACTACGACAATTCGGAGAAGATAAGGAAAGAAGAACTGTATGAGCTGGCTTATGCTTACTACCGGCTGGAAAAATGGCCGCAGGCGATCGAAAAATTCCAGCCCCTGAGCAACGCCCAGGATTCGCTGGGCCAAACAGCGATGTACTTGTTGGGGGATTGCTATCTGAAGACCGGAGACAAAAAGGGCGCCCGGAATGCTTTCGGAATTTGTGCCGATATGGATTTTAATGCTTCGCAAAAAGAAGCCTCAGCGTTCCTGTATGCCAAGCTTTCTTACGAGCTTGGCAGCGAGAGCATTGCCACCCGCAAGCTGTACGATTTTCTGAAGCAGTATCCCAATTCTGCCTTCACTACAGAAGCACAGAAACTCTTGACTGGTCTGCTGGCCAAAAGCAGTAACTACAGCGAGGCATTTGCCATCATGAGCGATATGGCCGTAAAAGACAATGCGACCTGGGCGGTGTACCAGCAGGTAGGATTGGGTCGCGCCCTGCAATTGATGCAGAACAGCCAATACTACACTGCCGACAGTGTGCTGAGCCTGACCTTGCAGCAACCGATCAGCCCCGTCTATGAAGCGATCGCCTATTTCTGGAAAGGTGATATCGCTTACCGGGAAAAGCGTTATCCGCAAGCAGTGCAATACAGCAAAACCTTCCTGGACAGGACGAAGGGTCAGGAAGAAAGTGTTCGGCGGATAAGTCCGCAAGCGACTATACAGAATGCTAACCTCAACATAGGCTATGCCGAGCTGGAGACGGAAAACTTCGGTAATGCCCGTGACGCTTTTTCCCAGGCGCAAAAAAGCAACGATGGCACCAACAGCCAGCTGATCTCCGATGCCGTGGTACGTGAGGCGGATGCCATGTTTATGCAGAAAGAATTTGATAAAGCTGCCCAGCTTTATGATAAGGCGATTGCAGGTAATGCCGGTAATCCCGATTATGCCCGTTACCAAAAGGCGCTTATTCTTGGACTGCAGGATAAGCAGGAGGAGAAGATCAACCTGCTCCAGGGCATCGTGAGCAAAACCCCGGCTTCCGACTACAAGAATGATGCGCAATACGAGCTGGCCGTATCTTACCTGGAACTGGACCGCTACGCAGAAGCCATTACTTTGCTGCAATCTGTAACGGGCAACGGCGCTATAAACGACAACCTGAAAGCTAAAGCCATGCTCAAGCTGGCTTATGCTTACCAGGAGGCCAATCGTAATGAGGAAGCAATTGCCGCTCTGAAAAAATATATAGCCGATTATCCGGCTGCAACTGACCGGAATGTCGCACTGGAGGCGCTCCGGAACCTGTACATCGCTACCGGTCAGCCAGAGGCTTATGCCGCTTTCCTGAAAGAGAATAATATGCCGGCACAGGATAATGCCGGCGTAGAAAATACTTTTTATGCCGTTGCAGAAACCGAATATGGTAACGGCAACTGGAGCAAGGCCACCCTGGCCTTTAGCAAATATCTGGGTCAGTTTCCCAAAGGAGGTATGGCTACAAAAGCGCATTATTACCGCGGTGAGTCCTACTACCAGATGAAGGACCAGACCAATGCCCTTGCCGATTTTGAGGCTGTGGTCAGCAGTGGCTGGAGCGATTTTGCCGACGAGGCTGCTGCCCGCGCTGCAGATATTACCTTCCGCAACAAGGACTATGCCGCCGCACAAAAATATTATACAGTCCTGCGTAATGCTGCGATGGACAATACCAACTTGCAAAAGGCTTACGCCGGGCTGCTGCGGTCATCGTTTGAGCAGCAAAGCTATGCGGCAGCCGATGCCTATGCCGATACGCTGATTGCTCTTCCTGAGGTGAACAGCGGCTTGCTGAATGAGGCCCAGCTGTACAAGGCAAAAGCTTTGCAGCGTAACGGGAAGCTGGACGATGCCAAAGCGCTGTACCAGGTAATCGATAAGAAAAACATAGGCGAGGCCAGCGCGGAAGCCCGCTATCGCCTTGCTGAAATATTGTTGGCCCAGAAGCAGCTTAAAGAGGCGGAAGCCCAGGCCAGCTATGCCGCGCAGGCTGCAGGCGGCTCCGATTACTGGGTCGTTCGGTCCTATATGCTGATCGCCGATATCCTTATCGAGCAAAAGGACTACTTCAATGCCAAGGCAACGTTGCAAAGTATTATCAAAAACAACAAGGATAAGGATATAAGGGATGAGGCCAACCAGAAGCTTGAGAAACTAAAGACCCTGGAAAAGGCAAAATCCAAACTGACAGAAGAATAATGCTTGAATCGCTTAACCCCATTTATTAATGAACCTGATCTGCAGATATATTCCTTTACTTGCCGCCGGAGCTTTGGCGCTGGCTGCTATGCCGGCCAGGGCCCAGCAGCGAAGAAACGATACCACAATAGCCGGGCAGACCATCGAGATTACACAATCTTATAAGCCGGAGATCGCCAAGCCGGTAAAGCCGGTGATCACGCCTACGCTGCCCAATATCGATACCTCACGTCCCCGCTTCCAGTACGAGGTGCCGCAGCAAACACTTAGCTATACTTATCATTCGGTACCGATACGGCCGCTGGCCCTGGGCCGGCAGGACCGCCTGATGCCTTTCCAGAATTATCTGAAGGCCGGCTTTGGCAACCTGAGCTCTATCTATGTGGATGCAGGAGTAGGCAGCCTGCGTTCGGAAGAATATGAAACCAGCTTTCACTTTTCCCACCTGTCGCAGAAAGGTCCGCTTACCAATCAGCAATCGTCCCGTACGGGCTTCGATGCCGCCGGGAAATACTATACAGGAGGACATGCGCTGAGTGCCGAATTGAACGTGCTGCGCCGTGGCTATACCTATTATGGCTATGACCACGATAGTTTTGAATACGCTAAGAACGGTATCAAACAGGTTTTTACCGGAGGCAATGTCCGTATAGGGGCCGAAAATACAACGGCCAATCGCTGGAATATATGGTACAAGCCCACACTGGATTTCGGTATGTACAGCGACAAATTCAATGCTAAGGAACGCACCTTCGCTTTCGATGTGCCGGCCAGTGTTGCTATCGATTCCACGCTGAGCTTTTCGCTCGGCGTAAGGGGGAATTTTACGCAGTTCAAGAATGATTCTTCAAACATCGGGAATAACCTGATCCAGGTAAATCCCGCATTGGACGTTCATTTCAGTAATACCAATATCCATATCGGCGTAAGCCCCACCTGGGGTAAGGACAATACCTGCTATCTGTTGCCCGATCTGCGTCTGAAGGCCAATCTGTTCAATAGCGGCCTGGCGCTGGTAGCGGGCTGGAAGGGCGACCTTGTGCAGAATACCTACCAACAGCTGAGTGCCAAGAATCCATTCCTATACAATATCTACGATGTAAAGCAATCGAAAACCGACCAGGTATACGGCGGCTTCGAAAGCGCGCTGGCGCAGCATGTGTCTTTCGGTGGTACAGTGAGCTGGCGGCAATGGAAAGACCAGGCCTTGTTTGTTAACGACTATGCATTGAGCGAGGACGGCAAGCAGTTTGCAGTGGTGTACGACAGTAAAGTGCAGGCCATCAGCCTGGACGCCTTTATCCGTTATCAGGTAGGGAATATATTCGGCCTCAGCGCCAGCGGCACCTGGTACAATTTTTACAAGACTACGACCTTCGACAAAGCATTTCATGAACCTATGCTGCGACTGGGAGGCAATATGTACATCCATCCCATGCAGCAGCTGCACATCAATATCAATGCCGACTTCTGGGATGGCATCTATGCGCTCGAGCGGAATGGCGATAGTCATAAGCTACCTGGCTTTTTCGACCTGAGCGCGGGAGCCGAATACAATATAATTCCCCGTTTATCTATATTTTTACAATTGAATAATATATTGGGCACAAAGTACGAGCGTTGGAACCAATACCAGGCTTACGGATTCAACATTATAGGCGGTCTGCGGTTTAAATTCTAGGTCTGTTGCCGGGAACCGAATTTTTTGCAAAAAAACTTTACAGCATACAACATTGTAATTGAAATGGATATAGCCAACTATGTAGGATTGTTTCTCCTGAAAAATGAATATTGTTTCATGCCGGGGATCGGGAGCCTTCAGATAGAAAAGCGGCCTTCTGTATATGATAAGGAAACACAGAAGATGACTGCGCCTGTCTACGAAGTGAAATACCGCCAGGCCGGAGGTTCAATCGATGATTCCTTTGCCAATTTCATCGCCAACAACGAACGCATCAGTATTGCTCATGCTGCCAACCACCTGAAGGATTTTTGTGCCCGCGCGCGCATGGATCTGCGGGAGGGACGCGAGGTGATCATACCTGGTATCGGCAAGTTTACCGGCGGCGCCAACGAAAGTATCCATTTCGTCACTGATCCCCAGCTGCAGATTGAAGGCAAGGCCATTCCTTTCTTCCGGAACAGCCCTGCAGTAACCCAGAAAAAGGAAGAAGCCATCAGTAATATCATCGAGCGCACCACGATACGGGAGCCCAAGGCAGATGAAGAGATCGAGTACAAAGCCCCCTCGGTAAACTGGGGCAAGATCATAGCTTTGATCGTGATCCTGCTGGCAGTGGTAGGCGGTATTGCTTACCTGATCATATACCTGAATAAAAATAAGGAGACACCAGTCTCCCAGCAGGAAGCCTCGGCCACGAATGATACTGCGACAGCTGCGGTTACCACAACACCGCCGGTGAGCGACACAGCAACACCAACAACACCAACAACAGCCCCTGTAGCATCTGCCGATGGCAGCTATAAGGTCGTATTGCAGCAATATCCCACCAGGGATAAAGCCGAAAGCAGGGTTGCCAAGCTGAAATCGTATGGCAACAGTGTCGAGCTGTATGCGCCGGATTCGGCCAGCTTTTATGTGGTTATGCCGGTGAATGGTATTGCAGATACCACTAAGCTGATCGATTCGCTGAGAAGGCAATTCAACCCCGGCGGCAAAGTGTTTATTGTGCACTAGCGGCATCCTATTGGCATTACAGTTGAACGCAGACTACAAGGTCTGCTTTCTTCGTTTGAACAGCAACCTTCTTTTTTAGCCGGGACAGGTAATAATCGCGTGGCTGGTGACATTATCAATATCAATCATCTCTCTATCCCATGAAAAACAAATGTCTTGCCTTAGCCCTCCTGTCAGTACTCTTTGTACAATGCAATGAACGAAACCCGGATAGCCGGCCGGCGGAAAAGAAGAAGCCCCCTGTCGATGAACATAGCCTGCCACCGGTAACGGAACTGACCGGGGCAGACCGCACCGTTTTTGTGACCACGATGGAAGAGCCGTTCACACCGGGTCTTAATGTCGTTTATACCCCGGCTTTCCTTTATACCTGGGACGCGCTAAGGGAAACCCAGCACGGGCATCTTTCGGTACCGGCCGGGGAGCCCATACTTCAACTGATCCATACTTCCAGCTCCTGGAAAAATACGCTTGACGAGGGCGAGTATGACAAGGACGTTGCCGTGTCGGGCGAGATGATCAGTATTCAAACGGCCTTTAAACGTACCGTCGCTTTTGAAATGCCCTTTGATACAATTGCAGATCTTACCTTTCTCGGGCAGCATGTAAAAGGCTTCGGCATGCGTGATTATTCCGGTCAATTGTCGGAGCAGGTACTGATCCTGTATTATAAGGATGATGAGCACTTTATTGTAGAACTTCGTACCCGCAGCAGCAACGACCGTCTGATACTCGCCCGCGGCTTTGAGCAGGAAACGCCGCTCTCCGGTATGTATGCCGCAATTGGCAAGGCAATAGCACAGGGCGCCGAGGAAATGCAGATAACGGAAGAGGCCTGGAAATACACGCTCAACAAGGGCGACCGCCTCTCCGTTCCCCGGCTTTGTTTCAATATACATGCTGCCTATACAACGCTTGTTGGCCGTATCCTACAAGGAGAGCAGCGCCCCTTGCGCATCCAGAAAGCAGGTCAGCGCACGGCGCTGCTTCTCGATGAATACGGCGCTAAAGTGGAAAGTGAGGCGGTGCTGGCAGCAGGGTCGGCTGCTCCCGGACCTGTAGTGCAACAACCAGCGCCTAAGTTGCTACTCTTCGATAAGCCCTTTGTAATGCTTATGGAGAAGCCGTCAGCTGCATTCCCTTATTTTATGATGAAAGTGGAAAACACCCGTCTGATGACCGCACGCTAAGCGGGGCTTACTTACGGAGTACGAAAATGAGGTTGCTTGTCTTCTTTGTCAGGTCCAATATCTCAACGCTCATAGACCTTTCTGCAGCCCAGCGCTCGATGAAGGTCCGGCTCAGAAAGTGCAGTCCGTTCTGTGTTTTATTGAAGCCCAGGATCTTTGTCGACCACATCTCTGTACGCTTGGTGCCTTCGTGCCGTGCCTCCAGCTCTTCGACGCCGTCGCGCAGGATGAGTACGCCGCCCGGATCCAGGGCGGCATAGCATTTGTCCAAAACTGCCCGTTGCTGCTCCGGTAACAGGTAATGCAGCACATCGCTGATGATGATGCCCTGACAGGGTTGCAGCGCGTATCGGGTAATGTCGGCCTGCTCGAAACGGATCAGGGGCTCGGCGCCTGGCGGGGCGGGTATGGATGTTTGTAGCTTTCTGTGCTTGCGGTGATGAAGCTTACGGGCTTTCTCCCGCAGATAATGATGCTGCGCAGCCACGATCTTGTCCTCATCATAATCCACGCCAATAAACTGCCTGTCTTCCGACGCCCAGTGCAACATATAGGTCATGAAACCGTAGCCGCAACCCAGGTCGTAGAAGAGGCCTGTAAGGGGCAGCAGGCTATGGAAGGGCTCGTAGTTATGTTCCAGCTTCGTTTTAATGCGGCAATACCATTCCAGCACAGGGCCTTTGTATATATTGCCCTTGATGATCTGCTCCCGGAAATATTTGGGCGTTTCGTTGGCTGCTTTTTCTGCAGCGAACAGCTTGCGGAAATGACGGCTGATCATTTTGGCACGCTGGCTGTATCCTTCTCCGAAAGCCGTATCGCCAGGGGCGATATGCGGATGCAGCTTCAGGGTGGTTGTGCCATCCTTAAGCAGGAAATCACCTTTCTGCATGGTATAATGCACGCCGTGCAATACCAGGGGTACCACATCCAGCTGCAGTTGCTCGGCAATATAGAAGGCGCCTTTGTGGAAGCGGTGTATCGTGTCGTCATAGGAGCGGGTGCCTTCCGGAAATACTATGATCCCGTAACCCCGCTGTACAAGGTCGCGCAAGGGTTCTATGCTATCCTCTGCGCCATCGGCCACCGGGTAGTATTCCGCCATGCGCACGATCTTGCCGAACACCGGGGAACGCCATACCCAGCGGTTGGTCAGCAGTACCATTTTGGGGTGCAGCATGGTTGTGAGCAGGATGTCGAGGAAGGAGGAATGGTTGGCGATATAAATGGCGGGCTTGCTGAAGGTCTCTCCGTTACGGAATACCTTCTTGGCTACATTGGTCATGATGTACATCACGCTGCCCGTATACTTGCTGAGGAAATAGTGGAAGATATATTTGCTCCGCGCTTTACCAAAAGGCCTCAGGCTGATGAGGACGATACCGGCCAGGGTAACCAGCAGGCAGCCGGTAAAAAAGTACAGGAAAGAGAATGTTGATTTGCACAAGCTCCATAAGGTAAAGGGCATAAAGCCCTTGTCGGCCCTGCGTTGTATCATGAAGTTGAACAGGAAGGGTTGCAGCACCTGCGATACGAAAACCACGCTAAGCAAGCCCAGCATGGCGATCACGGCGATGGAATGCAGGGCCGGATGCCTGGCAAAAATAAGCGTGCCGAGACCAATGAGGGTGGTAAGTACAGACAGGTACACGGCCGAGCGGGCATGGCTGATCTTGCTTTCGCCGGTCCGGTATTTTTCCATCAGGCTATCCATCATAAAGATGCTGTAATCGTCGCCCAGCCCGAAGATCAACGTCGAGATGATGATATTGACAATGTTGAATTGCAGGCCCAGCAGGCTCATGATGCCCAGTATCCATACCCAGGTGAGGGCCATAGGTAGGAAGGAGATCAGCGCCAGCTCTATACGGCCATAAGCGATAAGCAAGGCCAGGAATACCAGCAGCCCCGAATAAAGCAGCAGCTTGTTGAAATCCTGCTGCAGCAGGGCCAGCAACCGTTCCGATACCGCCTGCTTATCGGTCGCGGCAATAGTGTGGTTATTGGAAAACGCCTGCAGCACATCTTTCCGGGCGCCGGGTGTCACCTTAAGGGCCGCTATGGCGTAATGCAGGCCGTCTTTTTCATTGATGCTGTTGGGGAATAATTGCAGCAAGAAGTTGCGGGCAGCCGTGTCAAACAAGGTGTACTCCTGCTGCAGCATCTGCCGGAATCCGTCGAAGGCCCCGGGGCTGAAGCCTTCTGCAGCGGCTGCTTCCTGTACCGCCGTCCAGGTCCTGTTCTTCCGCTCCCCACTCCAAAAGGCATGCCATCGTTGCAGCCGGCGGCGCTGTTCCTGTTCTGAGGGGAGGAGCAGGGTGGGGTTCAGACTATTGCGTATGTGGCCATCTGCCTGCAGCTTTGCGGTGGTTGCAGCGATCGTTTCCAGTTTTTGCGCAGCGCCCTCGGCACTCCTATCCTTTGCCACCACAAATACCGAGCTCAGCGCATAAGTGTTGTTCCTGTTGAGCTCGTCCTGGGCCGTTTTCAGCCGGGGCGACATGTAGTTAAGGTGCATGAGGTCGCCGTCGAATTGTACCTTCCGGGCAAAATACCAGAGTACGGGCGTAGCACATAGTACCAATGCCAGCAGCCATTTATTGCCTTCCGGCCGTAGCTTCGCCAGCTTGTCGATCCAATTGGGCTTGGATGGCGTATGGCTGATGCGATCTGCCTGCCCTTTCAACAAATGCGGCAGGAAGATCAGCGTGAACAAAGAAGCACCTGTGAGGCTGGCGGCTGCAAACAGGCCAAGATCCTGCAGCAGGGGCGCATTGGCAAACCGGAGCGCGAGGAAGGCGCCCACAGTGGTAATAGCGCCCAGCGTGAGCGGGAATACCAGCGTACGCACATTTTCACGCATATCGGGATGGCTGCGGGCATGGCTCATGAAGTGCACCGAAAAATCGATCGCAATACCGAGGATAATGGCCCCGGCACCCAGGGCAATTATCGAAACGCTACCTTGTACCAGTGCCGTTATGGCCAGGCCGAATACTGCGCCGAATACAACCGGCACCATGAGCAGGAAGGGCGCCCGTTTACGCCGGAATACATAGAAGGTCAGCGCCAGCAGCAATACAATAGTGATGCTGAGCGTGAGTATCGTGTCGGTCCGCATTTGTACGGCATTGCCCGCCGCTACGGCCGGCCCGCCGAAATAGCTGATGTGCAGGCCGGGTCGTTCTTTTTGCCATTGTGCCAGGAGCCGGTCGGTTTTTTCGAAGAAGACCGCATTTCTTCCTGTTGCGGAGGCCGGGTAGCTCAGGTCCAGCAGAAAGGTCAACCGCTTGCCGTCCCGGCTGAAGATATAGCCGTTGTATAGCTCATAGCCGGGATCAAACTGCAGCGATTGCAGCTTACGGAAGGCAATGGGAATGATCCCTGCGGGATCCTGGGCGATCCATTGTTTGGCGACCATGCCCGCCGGAGAAAGCAGTAATTTATGCTCCTTGGCCAGGGTAGCTTTGAGCTGTGCGGGTTGTATAAGAGAATCGATGGTACGATAGTCTTGTGCTTCCAGCAGCAAGGGCAGGTATTGGAGGGCCAGTGTGGAGAATTGCTGTTCTTTTTCTTCGTCGATCTGCGCCTGTATTGCTTTGATATATCCCTTTCCTGTTTGCGCCAGATCCCGCTCCAGCGCCGTGCTGGCCCTGATCAGGCTGTCGGGATCGCTGATTGTGCTGTCGCCAAAGGATAAGCTAAAGATGATCTGCTCCCCGGTCCTGGTCTTGTTCAGCACTTCGTTCATAGCCTCGATCGAAGGATCGTGCGGGATCATCTTATTGATATCGTCGACAAAGCGGATGCGGGTAGCGCCAAGGATACAAAGGACAAACAGAGAGATGAAACAAAGCCAGTATAGTGTTTTGTGCTTTGCCAGGTAATCGTATAGGGATGTGAACAATGCCCGCATAATCGTCAGACAGCTGACCCTATCGGGTGACCAGCTGTTTCGTTTTTGTAAATTTTATGGATCAGGTCCAGCAGGGGGCCGGTCATCACGGTAGTAACCAGGGCCATAATCACCAATATGGTAAAGACCTGTGGTGTGATTACCCCCAGGTCGTAGCCGATATTAAGCACAACCAGCTCGGTAAGGCCGCGTGTATTCATTAAAGCACCCAGTTTGAGGCTTTCGCTCCAGCTCTGACCGGTAAACCGGGCCGCAAGGGCGCTGACGCCAAACTTGGCCACAACGGCAATCACGATCACCAGCAGGCATAGCAACCATAAACCGGTACTGTTGAGCAGGCCTATCTCAGTGCGCAGGCCGGTGGAGACGAAGAATAAAGGAAGCAGCAGGAACAAAGCGACGCTCTCTATTTTTTCAATAATAAAGTTGCGGATACGCATATCGGCAGGCATCACAATGCCTGCCATAAATGCGCCAAACAAGGCATGGATGCCTATGGCGTCGGTAAGATAAGCAGAGGCAATGAGCACGATGAGGTATATGGCCAGCACCCCGGCGGGTATCTTAGCCGCTTCCTGTTGCTTCATCGGCTTGCTTAGTAATGGTTTTACCACTTTCAGCATCAGCAATACATACGCAACCGACAGCAGTATGGTATAGGTAGCGCTCCAGATGCTGCCGGCTTTTACCACTGCGATCACCAGGGCCAGGATGCACCACGCTGTTACGTCGTCGGCAGCAGCGCAGGTAATGGCAAGCGTACCCAGGTTGGTCTTGGCCAGCTTCCGTTCCTGAATGATCCTGGCCAGCACCGGAAAGGCGGTAATGCTCATAGAAATGCCGACGAAGAGTGCGTAAGACAAGAACTGCACACCCTGTGGCGCATGCTTGCTATACGTGAAGTAAGCCAGGCCTACTCCCAGAGTAAAGGGAGCGACGATGCTGGCATGGCTGATCACCACGGCCGTATTGGTCTTGCCCTTAAGCAAGCCCAGGTCCAGCTCCAGGCCTACAATGAACATGAACAATACGAGACCCACCTGGCTGAGCAGGTTGAGCGTGCCCAGCGACTGGGGCGGGAACAGGAAATGAGATACGCCGGGCAGGTAATGACCCAGAAAGGAAGTGCCCAGCAATATTCCGGCGATCATTTCACCAATAACAGCAGGTTGCTTGAGCCTTCGGCAGATATAACCCATAAGGCGGCCGGCGACAAGTATCGTAGTGATTTGCAGCAGCAGGATCGTTAGCGGGGCCTGTACATTGGCCTTGAGCACTGCGGTAAATGGCTGGCCGGTTGGTCGTTTGCTCTCGATAAGGGAGGGGATGTTTTTGCCCGACTGAAGCAGGCTGCCCTGGTCAATGGTCATCCAGATCAGCACGATCGCGGCGGCAACGGTAATGACGTAGAAGAGTAGGTTTTTGTAACGTTTCATAGGTCCTGATGGTCGGGTGCAAAAACGTTGCAAGATATTGCGTTTGGCTGGTTTGTTCCTTATTTTTTTATAGTAAAAATTTGAATACTTTTGAAAGACCCTATAAAATACCCGGATACCATGAGTTTTCCCCACATACGCTATCTTATTGTAGATGATAACGAGGTAGATCGTATCATGATTGAAATGCTTGCGGCAAACTATCCCTCACTCAGCCTTGCCGGAAGCTATGAACACGCGCTGGAAGCCCTGGAAGGAATTAAGTCGCTGAAACCACAATTGGTTTTCCTGGATGTGGAGATGCCCGGCGCTACAGGTATTGAGTTGCTGAGAACGGTACGGGATATTGTACCCATGGCGGTATTGATTACTTCCTATCCCGATTTTGCGATCGAGGGCTTTGAGCTATCCGCCCTGGATTACATTCTTAAGCCGCCTACAGAAGCGCGGTTTGCCCACACCGTGCAAAAGATCACTGAATATTGGGAGTTAAAGCAAAAATCTGCGGCTTACGATGTTATTGTGAGCGAGGAGACCATCACGATTAAGCAGGGACACGACCAGGTGCGGTTGCCCGTAGGTGATATTGTTTACCTGGAGGCCATGCAGGATTATACCAAGCTGGTATTGGACGGAAAACAGTATATGACCTTGGTCAACCTCTCCCGGTTCCTGGAGCAGTTGCCGTTGAAGCGCTTTCTGCGTGTGCATCGGAGTTATGCGGTAGCCATTGATAAAATTCAAAAGGTCAGCGGGCATGAAGTTGCCATTTATAATGATATCCTGCTTCCGGTAAGTAAAACGTATCGTAAAGCGTTGCGTGCTTTAATTCTTTAAATAGCTTATGCTACGGAAATCCCTGATTGTATCGTTGTTGTTGTTCTCTTTTGCTTTGCGGGGGCAAAAGGGAAATCCTGTTCCCGATCTTTCCGGGTACAAGACTATCCAGGCAAAGCTGGAAGCCTTACTGACAGCGTGTGGTGGTTTAAGAGAGGGTCCTGCGGCCGATATGATAACAGTAGCGCGCCTGGGACTGCATTTATCTCCTTCTGGTGATTTTTATCATTTGACCCGTTTTTCATTTTACATCGGTTCTGGTTATTGGGGCATTACTGCAGGTAACGACAGCGCGATACACTATATGGAACTATCTCTTTATTATGCCAGGGAAGGGCGTGATGCTCAGAAGATAAGATCGGCTTTAAACCAGTTGCTGCTGCTTTATTCCAATACACCCGGATATGCAGATAAAAGGGACAAAACGGCGCTGCAGGTACAATACATTTTAGACACCACGCACTCCGATGTCATCAAGTCTGATCTTTATACACACCTGGCTACCTACTATAATGAATTGGGTATGTATGAAAAGGCAGTGCAGTATAAATTGTCTGATCTGGATATATCGACCCGGCTGATGAAGCAGGGTAAGTTTTCAGGTGATGATACCGCCAATTACGGCGTGGCCTTTATTGCTGTAGGGGAAGCTTATCTGGCAATGGAGCAGCCCGCAAAGGCATTGGAATATATAAGACAGGCGCGTCCCTACTTTTATGATTACAAAAGTGGTGTGGTCCATTATTATAGCACCATAATAGCGGCTTCACTGGGTTTAGATGATATGGCCGCCTCAAAGCTATATTATGATAGCCTGACGCAAATGGGTACTGAACAAAATCCTGTTGCTGATCAATGGTATCAGCGTGTAGCGGTCGATCTTTCTTTTACAGATTATTATCTGCAACATAAAGACACGGGGAATGCCTGGATATATGTAAGCAGGGCCCGTAAGCTTGTTGCCGGCCTGAAGGATGAGGTATATACCGCAGAAGTGAATTTCATGATGGGCCGGGTATTGGTCTTTCGGGGGGAATATGCCAAAGCGTTGCCTTTGCTCCGGGCCGCAGAGCCTTTTTGCCGTGATCAAAGTAAAGAAACCTATGCCTATTTATTACAGACCATGGCCCAGTGTTATGGCGCGCTGGGGCAGTGGCAGCAAGCTTATGAATACTATCGCAAATACGATCCCATACATGATTCTATTACCACCCAGGCCGCGAAGCAAAGTATTGCCAACGCCGAAGCAAGATACCAGAACAAAGACAAGCAGCAGCAAATAGAAGGTCAGAAGATACAACTTGCCTACGCCGGCAGGCAAAGGCTCTGGCTCATCGCAGGGCTTTCCTTGTCAGGATTAGTGGCTTTGCTGCTCATGATCATTTATCGTAACAAAAAGCGGACTGCCGATGTGCTGGATGATAAAAACAGGAAGCTGGGACAAATGAATAATGAACTTGAAGAAGCTAACCGTACCAAAGCCCGGTTGTTTGGCATTATCAGTCACGATCTGCGGTCGCCTATCAACCAGGTATACCAGTTCCTGAAATTGCAGCAGCTTGATCCGGACCGGCTGACTGAGGCGCAAAAGACCCGTTTAAGCGATAAGATACAAATGGCTACCGGCTCGCTTCTGGAAACCATGGAGGACCTCCTGCTTTGGTCCAAAACGCAAATGAATGCCTTTGTTCCCGATAAACAGCCCACTACGCTAAAACCTTTGCTGGATCAATGCTTCGCTTTGCTACGCCTGAATATGGAGGCCAGGCACATAAGCGTGATTGGCGATATACCGGATAATACAACGGTACAAACCGATCCTTATTTTCTACAAACAATTCTCAGGAACCTACTTCAGAATGCAGTTAAGGCTGCACCTGCTCATGGCAGTGTGCAGATAGGTTATGAGCAAAAAGCCGGTTGCGGACTACTTTTCATAACTAATAAAGGGGATAGCTTTACCCAGCTGGATTATGAAAGGGTGCTGACGGCTAAGGAAGACTATACCTCCTTGTCCGGTCTTGGGCTAAAGCTGGTACACGAACTGGCCGGGAAAGCAGGCATCGGCTTATGGTTTGCTGCAGATGGCACAACAGGAACGAAAGTTGTGCTAAGCATCCCCCTGCATTAATGGTGTTTCTTTGCCGGCCATCTTTCGTGCCGTGAATATTTATTTCACTTCAACGATACCCCTTCTTTATTATCTTCTTCTTGTTGCCCTGGGCCTGCTTACATCCTGGCAAGAACATATTTCCATCCGCCGGTCTATAATAAAGGATACCACCCGGAAGGGCCGGTTACCGGCCCTTTGCAGGTCATAATTATGATGAAATGATCGTTCGGCGATTATAAAATGCCATTCGGCGATTATCGTTAGCCCCTTACGCTGTCGGGGATACTTTTGACCTGCAAACCCTTTTAATCATAAAAATGCAAACGCATGAAAACAATTTTCTTCAAATCGTCCCTCGGTACTATGTTGCTCCTGACAGCAGCAGGTATCTTCTCTTCCTGTAATAAAAAAAGCGATGCCGCTCCTGCGCCTCCTGCCGAAAAGCAACACTGGGTTAAAGTGTATAAAGACGTCATGTTGGGCGACCAGGAAAACCATGGCATCGGACATTTCCTGAAAACCCAGAACGGACAAGTGGTAGCTGTAGGGGAAGCACAAACCCAACAGGAATTTTTGTCAATGATGTACTATACACAATATGGCGCCAATTATGTAGTGTTTACTTTTCCGGGGAACGGACGTAGCGCGTCGGCATACACCGACATTGAAACCAATCGGCTGTTTGTACAAAATCCAGGCGGTATCGATCATTGGGCGCAAGCCAATCTGAATACCGGGGAAATCGACCGTGCTTATAGAAACGGAACGTATATGAGCCTGAGCGAATTTGAAGCATTGGCTTCAAGCCGTAGCTGGAGCGATTTCAATAGCCGGTTTGTCTACTTCAACGGGGGCGAGACGGATCTGTCGGCCGGCAGCTTTGTTGTTCCGGGCAATGGAGAAATTTATATGATCCAGCTGAACAATACGGTTCGTGGTTTTATCCGGGTGAAGAGTGTAGTGCCATCAAGCGGCAACGGAGGCAGCATCAAATTCGATATGGTGATCGAAGGCGGTGATGATTATACTACAAGCAGTGAGGCTAAGAATATACAACCGGGTAAAGACTAAGGGAAGTCGTCCTGTTCCGTGTCGGCTGGCAGGATAGGGCAGCAATGCAAAGTTTCGCCCGTCGGCACGGTCTTCGCTTATCTCCACTCTGATAAAGGCGATGAACAAGAGGAATGTTTACTTTTTCTATAGCCGGTTTACTGGCATTGCGTATTAAAGAGGAATACCGGATAACAGAAGCAAATAACCTTATTTTTTACCCGGATATTCAGGAACGGTTGTTGCTGGTAACCTACGATGGCAGTACCGGTCCCGGCAGGGTGGATTGAAAACACAGCGACGATGATGCTGCGAACATAACGAGGTAAAGAATGTACTGCCAGGCAAAGACGAAGGCATTGCGCCGAAGCTAAGATGTTCTGCTCAGTATTAGCAAACCCCATCCTGCGAAATAAAAACCCGCCCTGTTTAAACAGGGCGGGTTCATTTTTACCTACTTTAAAACGGGTTTCCGGAATTATTTTCCTTCTTCTTCGTTCTTCATTTTGTTTTTCAGGTCGGCCAGTGCACCCAGATCGCCCAGTGTAGCTTTTTCTACTTTGGACTGGATGTTTTTAACCGCTTTCTTGGTGTTCTCAGCATCGGCCTGGTTGGCTTTGTGCTCAGCTTCCCTTTCGTCGGCCCTGGATTGTTCCCAAACCTTGCTGTGTGATACCATGATGCGCTTGTCGTTGCGATCAAACTCGATGATCACGAAAGGCAGCGTTTCGTCCAAACTTACAGTGCCTTCGTCTTCCTTACGCAGGTGACGGGCAGGAGCAAATGCTTCCAGGCCATATTGCAGCTGTACAACAGCGCCTTTGTCATCTTTACGGATCACGGTACCTTCATGATGAGAGCCGATGGGGAATACACTTTCGAAAGTGTTCCAGGGATCATCTTCCAGTTGCTTGTGTCCGAGGGACAACTTGCGGTTTTCCTTATCGATGCTCAGGATGCTTACCTCGATCTGGTCGCCGACTTTGGTAAACTCGCTGGGGTGGTTGTAACGCTTGGTCCAGCTCAGGTCGCTGATATGGATCATGCCGCCAATGCCGGTTTCCAGCTCTACGAATACACCATAAGGAGTAATGTTCTTCACGATGCCTTTGTGACGGCTGTCGATGGGGAATTTCTCCTCGATAGCGCCCCAGGGATCATCGGTCAGCTGCTTGATAGACAGGCTCATTTTGCGCTCCTCTTTGTCGAGGGTCACAACCCTTGCGCTGTACTCATCAGCCATCTTGAAGAATTCCTTGGCATTGATCGGCTGGCTGCTCCAGGTGATCTCTGATACGTGTACCAGGCCTTCTACGCCGGGCAGCACTTCGAGGAATGCACCATAATCTTCGATATTCACTACTTTGCCCTTTACGGTAGCGCCTTCCTGGATCTCTTCAGGCAGGTTATCCCAGGGGTGAGGAGTCAATTGTTTCAGACCGAGGCTGATACGTTTTTTCTCATCATCGAAGTCAAGTACCACAACGTTCAGTTTCTGGCCGTTGCTCAGCACTTCGTTCGGGTGAGAGATACGACCCCAGCTGATATCGGTAATATAGAGCAGGCCGTCTACGCCGCCCAGATCCACGAATGCACCGAAATCGGTAACATTTTTGATGGTTCCTTCGAGCACCTGGCCTTTCTCCAGTTTGGACATGATCTCGCCACGCTGTTGCTCCAGGTCGCTTTCGATAAGCGCCTTGTGAGATACCACGGCATTGCGGATCTGCTCATTAATTTTTACTACCTTGAAGTCCATGGTCTTACCCACATATTGATCGTAGTCTGTAACAGGCTTAACGTCGATCTGTGAGCCGGGCAGGAAGGTTTCCAGACCATTAACGTCCACAATAAGGCCGCCTTTGGTTTTGGAAGTAATTGTACCGGTAACCACTTCGCCGGATTTGAAATAATCCACCACATTCTGCCAGCTGCGTACCTGGCGCGCCTGGCGGCGGCTGAGGCTCAGCTGACCATCACGGTCTTCTTTTTCCAGAACCAGAACTTCGATCTCGTCGCCGATTTTCAGGTTGGGAATATCACGGAACTCGTTCAGTGATACCAGACCGTCTGATTTAAAACCAATGTTTACAATAGCATCGGTTTTTGTAAGACCTACAATCGTACCCTGGATCAGTTCAGATTCCTGGATGGTTTTGAAGGTTCCTTCGTAGCTTTTTTCAAGCTGTTCGCGTACTTCTTTGGGATAAGAAGCTACGTTGCGCTTATCGACGTTCCAATCGAAATCGTCATGCGCGTTGTTTTGAGTGTTAACAATTAGGTTTTCTTCCAAGTTAAAGTCCTCCTTTTTATAAGAAATTTTGGCCTGCAAAGGTAATGATTTTTTGTAATGAGAAAAATTTTTTTTTGCCCCCAAAAAAGCGGCCGGAACTGATCCGGCCGCTGGTTTCATTTTTGATGTTTGCGGGAGTTACCTTACCAGGGTCACATCGCCTTTCAATACCTTGGGTACACCGCCGGGCAATGTGAGCTTGATTAAATAATAATATACATCGGGCGCTGCGGGTTTGCCGTTTATCGTACCATCCCAACCCTTAGTCGGTATGTTGGTCTCAAATACCTGGCGTCCCCAGCGGTTGAATATCCTGAACTCGGTCATTTTGTCGAAGCGCAGGTTCTGGATCTTGAACACATCATTCATACCGTCTCCATTGGGAGAGAAGGCATTGGGCATGCCGCTGCGGGTATCGTATTCCACCTTGATCTTTACAAGCGCCGTATCGGTACAGCCATATTGGTTCATGCCAATAAGCCTGTATTGCATGTCTTCCAGCGGCGTTGCCAATGGCTCCCTGGCCAGCGCATCGCTCAGGTAGGTCACCGGATCCCATTGCCAGTAGATCGCTTCGCTCCTGGAGCTTAGCTTGATCTGGTCGCCATAATGAATCGTTGTATCCACCGGGGTCACCGACTCAAATTCGAAGGGAGGCACCACATGGATCAGCATGCTGTCCTTATTGCTGCAATGCGCTACCGGCGTTGTGGCCGTAACCACATATTTGTAGTCGCCTGGCGCCGCGTAGAACTTATTGTTGGGCGAGAAATCGTCTCTCAGGTAATCGGCCGGCGTCCAGCTCCAGGTATAGTTAATATTGCCGGGTTCAGCGTACAGGTTGATATTGAGCGAATCGGGCAGACACTCGGTACGCTCTTTAACCAACGTTATTTGTGGTATAGGCTCGACCACAGCTACATAAGTGCGGCTTACTGGTGGACAGGTGGCCGGGGCGCCGGGCTGGGTCACCGTGATCTTATAAGGTGTTGTTACCGAAGGTACTGTCTTGATGTTCTGCAGGCTGGGATCCAGGATCAGTGCAGCGGGCGACCAGGAGTAGTTAAGGCCTGCGGCCATTTCGCTATTGATCCGGAAAGTATCCCTGGGGCATTTCACCATGGGATCGGTAGGAATATTCACATAAAGCGAATCATAGATCCATACGGTATCACGGGATACGATAGGCGGATTGGGTGCACCGGCTGCAACAGAATCGGGGTTGTAAACACCGACAGTTACAAATAAAGGGTTACCAGAAGGATATTGCACATTCTTCGCCTGGATGATCATTGTGTCGGTATTGGTATTGGCAGGAATGGTAAAGGTGTTGGGCAGGGTAGCATAATCCACGCCATTTACAGCAGTACCACCGAGCTGCAGCTGATAGGTAAGGGATACTGTGGAGTCGCAGGTGCTGCGTCCGAAAGCTATTTTGGCAGGCTTACAGCCCCTTACGGAGTGGGCCTTCTCGTTATTCTGACCGCCACCGGTAGCGGGGGTCAGTTTTACCTTGGTCGTCATGAGACTGCCGGCTTTGATAAATACACCGGAATCGTAGGAAGCATCGCTATAGTCGGCTATAGCCAGCTTCAAATGATAACTCATACAGGGTTGTACTTTGGCCACAGCGGTGAATACGTCGGTATAGCCGGTATAAGAGATCACAGTGCCGCCGGCATTGCTATTGTAAAAACCGGTATAAGGGCCTGCGCCAAAGGTATTGGCAAAACAGGGATCTGGTGTATTGGGGAAGCCGGGAACACCGTCGTTAACCGTACTTACACCTACCATCACATTGGTGCCGGGCACCAGGGCAATATTGGTGGGGGTGGCATAGCCGGGACCGGATATGAAAAAGCCGAAAACGTCGTTGATGCTGCAATTGTAGTTCCAGCCAAAACCATTACAGGTAGGGCAGTTGTACTCTTCGGAGGCAAATACATAATCAAATTTTACCGTATCGCCCGAAGGAATAAAGTCAAATTCCAGCACACAGGCATCATTGGTCCCTGTAACTGCGCCCGTGTATTGATTGGCAAGGGCGGTCAGGTCGTCATCTCCGGGAGCGCCGGGAAAGCCTGTAGAAAATTGATTGTTGGCAAAATCATTGTAGGTGGCATTCACGCCAAAGTTGGTGCCGGAGGTTACCACCCGGCCACAGGTAAGCACAATACCGCTATCGATGCCGATAAGGCTGGGGCCTGTAAAGTCAAATTTGCCGCGGGCTGTGCCGGGGCAGGTGCCGTTGATCGTAGGATTGGATATTTGTACCCCCTGACCTACCAGCATCTCGGCAAGTTGCTGGGCAGTTTGTCCGTCGGATACAGTGATCTGCGAACGGGCATTGAAATAGGACAGAACGACAAAGGATAAGAGTAGCAGTTTTTTCATAAAAAGATAATAATATTTGGTCTTAGACTGACGGTGCTCA
This sequence comes from Taibaiella koreensis, assembly GCF_003545715.1. GTDB lineage: Bacteria > Bacteroidota > Bacteroidia > Chitinophagales > Chitinophagaceae > Taibaiella > Taibaiella koreensis. The sequence goes on along the minus strand of NZ_QVNU01000002.1, from coordinate 13,512 downwards.
TCGTTATGGTGGCTACAAGATAACGTAATTAAAGATAATATCCGGTTAATTTGGGGAGACAATTCCCTTCTTTTGCAAAACAGTTGCTGTGCCAACCTAAGAAATGACCCGCTAAAAAAAAGAAAGGTTGGGTGGAAAATTGGCAAATTTTCACAATGAAATCGTGGCGCTGATCACAGATACCTGTCAGCCGGTATACTTTTGTTCGATCTTAGGCCTTATCTTTATAGAACCAACGGTTTTAATTATTGTTAGTGTCTTACCTTTGTTGTAGGTACGGCTATTCAAGGCTTAACAGAAAAGACGTGTGATATAAATGAGCAAGCATTTAAGAAGATGGTATGGGGCCATTATTGTATTTCTGGCTGTCTGTTTCCCGGTTATAACCCATGCTTCGCATATGATCGGAGGCGATGTCACCTATCGGTGTCTCGGGGGCAATAATTTTGAAATTACGATTACACTGTTCCAGGACTGTCTCTATGGTGAGCCGGGCGCCCTGGCTCAGGACAATCCGGCTTTTTATTCGATTTTTTCCGGTAGCAGCCTGGTCAGGGCCGACAGCGTGTCGGCGATTTCGACCGAGATTGTTAATCCCAACTTCAGTAATGCCTGCATCAATAATTATCCCAATACCTGTATGCGTAAACAGGTGTTCCGCTTCAGAGTAAACCTGCCTGCGACCAATGTAGGCTATACGATCGTATACGAGCGTTGCTGCCGCAACGCCTCGATCAACAATATCGTTACGCCAGGTAATGTAGGCGTAACCTACTATGCGACCATTCCGCCGTTCACTTCCGGCTCCTGTCCCAATAACAGCGCTGTATTCAAAAATTTTCCGCCGCAGATCATCTGTGCCAATAATCCTTTGGTCTATGATTTCTCTGCAAGCGACCCCGATGGAGATTCGCTTAGCTACCGGCTGTGTTCTGCACGCCCCGGCGGCTCTACCACCGACGCCAAGCCTTATGGCGCAGCTATGGACCCCACACCGGCCAATAATTCGGTCAGCTACCTGCCGCCTTATAGCGCCGCAATGCCTATGTCGGGTATTCCGCCCCTGCAGGTCAACCCCGTTACCGGTCTTATGACCGGTACGCCCAATGCGATGGGGCGTTTTGTTGTTACCGTATGTGTGGACGAGTGGCGTAATGGATCAGTGATCAATACGGTTTCCCGCGATGTGCAGTTTGTGGTCACCAATTGTTCCAAAGCGGTAGTCGCCAATATCCCTGAGCTTCCCGATGAGCCAAACACCTACACAGTGGAATGTAAAGGATTTACCGTCCATTTTGTGAACCTGAGTACCGGTGGCTTCAGCTATCTCTGGGAATTTGGTGTTCCTGGCGCCACCTCCACCGATTTTGAGCCTACGTTTACATATCCCGATACCGGAACCTATGTTGTACGGCTTACTGTAAACGCCGGCAGTACCTGCCCCGACAGCATTAGTCGTCTGGTGAAAATATATCCCGAGTATCATGCCGATTTCGATTGGGCAGGCAAGTTGTGCCCGGGTGAGGCCATACAATTCAACGATCGTTCTACGGCTACCTATCCCCCCGTGGTGAAATGGGACTGGAGTCTTGGCGACGGCAGTACTTCTACCGATCAAAACCCTGTTCATGTATATGCCAAGCCGGGTGGCCCACAGCAAGTTACCCTTTCTTCAAAAAGCCGCCTGGGATGCCGTGATGTGGTGACCAAAACTTTGCCGATGCCTTATTTCGATCCTTTTGCCGGCAACGATACGATCATTGTGCTGGGCTACCCTTATACGCTCAATGGTACAGGAAGCCAGTTCTATCAATGGACCCCTACAGATTTTCTCAATAACCCCAATATCGCCAACCCCTCAGTTACTTTTCCCGATACGGGGCATTATACCTATGTTTTACATGGTACGAGCGAAGAGGGCTGCCGGGCCAACGATACGATAACGATATGGGTGGTTAGCTACGGCCAGATCTTTGTCCCCAACGCGTTTTCGCCCAACGGTGATGGTATTAACGATGTGCTGATGCCCCGTATCGTGGGTTTTTCCCGCATTAATTTTTTCCGCATATTTAACCGCTACGGCCAGCAGGTGTATGGAACAGTCAATGATAACTACCCGGCATGGGACGGTCGTCAGAACGGAAAAGTGGTCGACGTGGGTACCTATTTCTGGGTGCTGAACGCAACGGCCGCCGATGGGACCAAAGTCACCAAGAAAGGAGACATTACACTGATCCGTTAAGCCCGCTTCAATCAATAACACTTAAACTTACCGATGAAAGTATTGATCACCGGAGCCACTTCCGGATTTGGAAAAGCTATTGCAGAAAAATTTGCCCTGCCCGGAAACGAATTATGGATCACAGGCAGGAGAACGGAACGCCTGGATGCTTTACAGCAGGACTTACAGCAGAACGGAATAATTGTGAAAACCACCGGGCTCGATGTGCGGGACAAGCAAAGCGTAAATGCCCTGGCGGCAGCGGTAGAGCAGGAGTGGCATGGGGTTGATGTATTGGTCAATAACGCCGGGCTGGCCCTGGGTGCAAACAGCATCGATGAAGGGGATACGGAAGACTGGGACGACATGATCGATACCAATATAAAAGGATTGCTGTATGTGACGCGCGCCATTGCGCCGCTGATGCGGCGGCAGCGCTCGGGTCACATTATCAATATCGGCTCTACAGCCGGCAAAGTCGTTTACCAGAATGGTAATGTGTACTGCGCCACCAAGTTTGCAGTTGACGCGATAAGCCAGAGTACGCGTATCGATTTGCTGCCCCACCGCATCAAGGTGACTTCGATTAATCCCGGAATGGCCGAAACGGAGTTCTCGCTGGTACGGTTTAAAGGGGATGGCGCGAAGGCAGGGCAGGTATATAACGGCTTTGAAGCGTTACGTGCGGAGGATATAGCCGATACAGTGTATTACTGCGCTACGCTTCCCCCGCATGTATGTATCAATGATCTTACCATCACCTGCACACAGCAGGCCAACAGTATCTATAAAGCCGGCAATTAGCCGTAGCCTCAGGCACCGGCAGTTTTATCCTTGGCTGCGGCAGTGCGGAACAGCATAATATCGCGGTCGAAAAGATAGATACCGCCTTTGTCATCGCCTACCAGCTCAAGCTTGTCGTTGAGCGTGCGGGCCAGCCTTTCTTCTTCCAGTTGCTCGGAAACATACCATTGAAGGAAGTTGTGTGTGGAAAAGTCCTTTTCCTTAAGCGACAAATCAACAATATCGTTGATGCTTTCCGATACTTTCAGCTCGTGCTTGAGCAGCTCTTCAAATACCCGTTTCAGCGACTGGAAAGTAATATTAGGCTGGGGTAGCGGTGGTACTACAGCAAAGCCGCCCCGCTCGTTGATGAAGCGTATCAGCTTGAGCATATGGATCCGCTCTTCGTCAGATTGCTTATAGAAGAAGTCGGTGATCCCATCGAGACCGGGCTGTATCTCGGCCCAGGAAGCCATAGCGAGATAAGCCTGTGAAGATTCGGCCTCCATAGCAACCTGGTTATTGAGCGCCTCCTGCATCGTTTTTGACAACATAGTGCTTGTGTTTTTGAATGTGAAAGATGAGTCGTGACGGGGTATAGCCATAGGCCAATACCCGCTCTGTAAATATAGGTAAATTTTGTGCCGCCGGTCCAGCCTTTATACTGTTCCGGAAAGGCTTTTCCATATCATTTGCGCTGCGAGAAAGGTGACGACTACGGCGAATCCCCAGCGTAGCCACTGGGTTTGCGCCCGTACCAGCACCCTGGCGCCCAACATGGCGCCCAGCAACACGCCCAGCATTACCGGAGCTGCAATGCCGGGAACAATATAGCCTTTCTGAAAATAGATAACAGCACTGGCAGCGGCCGTAACGCCGATCATGAAATTGCTGGTAGTAGTAGATACCTTGAAGGGCACCCGCATAATGTTGTCCATGGCAATAACTTTAAGCGCGCCGGAGCCAATGCCCAGAAGGCCCGACATAATACCGGCAAACAGCATCATGAACCAACCGCCGATCACATTCCGTACGGTGTAAAAGCTCGGGCCCTGCGCCGTAGGATAGCTGCCGTTCAGCTTGAAGAAGGATGCCCAGTAGCCGGAAGGGCCATGATCTTCATGGCTGATCTTTTTGCGTATGGACATAAAGGCGGAAAACAGGAGAATGGCGCCGAAGATAATGCCCAGCACATTCTTAGGCAGGTAATTGGTCAGGTAAGCGCCTGCAATCACTGCTCCCAATGTGGTTGCTATTTCCAGGAACATGCCGATGCGCATATTGGTAATGCCTTCCTTCACATATGCAGAAGCCGCGCCTGAAGAGGTGGCGATAACCGATATAAGCGAGGCGCCGATGGCATAATGAAGATCGACCTGCAGCAGCAGGGAGAGTAGCGGAATGACGACAATGCCGCCGCCCAGGCCGGTGAGGGCGCCCAATAATCCTGCGGCAAAGGAACCGATAAAGGTGATAAGTGAGAAAAGATCGACAGACATGTACGGCAAAAGTACAAATTAGGCCCCGGAACTTTCAGAAAAACGAATGTGAAATTAAGAACACCCGGGAACGGGATCAGGGAACCGGATCGTGACCATGGCCGCCCCAGGGATTGCAGGACAGGATACGCCGGAAAGCCAGCCATCCGCCTTTAAAAATGCCATATTTCCTGAGGGCCTCAACGGCATACTGCGAGCAGGTAGGCGTATAGCGGCACTGTGCTCCCAATACAGGAGACAGGAACTTTTGATAAAGCCGGATGAGGAATATAAAGAACCTGCTGATCATGGTTTGGTCGCGGCCACTTTGGCGGCAAGCTTCTCGATGGCCTTCTTAACGACGGTGCAGGCCTCCTCAAAATTAAACTTTTCGGCGCCGCTGTAAATAAGAAAAAGATGCATTTGTTTGCCTTCCGGAATTACCTGGTATAAGGTATGCTTTTGCAGGCGCCAGGCTTCCCGGAGCAATCGCCGGATGCGGTTACGGCCCACAGCTTTGCGTATCCTTTTTTTGGGTATGCTAAATCCGGCACGCACGGGAGCAATGTCTTCCGCTCCGGCCGGGGTTAGCCGGAAGACCAGTCTCAGGGGAAAAACAGAAAACGCCTCTCCGGTTTGGAAAAGCGTCTCAATCTGTTTACGCAGCTTCAATCGCTCGATAGCTTGCAGCGTGAACCGTTGATGAATACTAGGGGTACTCAAGACGAACGGATTAAGTAAGCTAATGATTTATTTCAGGCGAAGCTCGTCGGAAACGGTCAGCTTCTTACGGCCTTTCTTGCGGCGTGAAGCCAATACTTTGCGTCCGTTAGCTGTTTCCATGCGCTTACGGAATCCGTGAACTGATTTACGACGACGACGCGAAGGTTGATAAGTACGTTTCATAATATGCTAATTCTTAAAATGATGCAATTTTTTCCTGCCTGGTCAGACATCTGTGTGACGCCTTTTTCCAAAAGGACTGCAAAGGTATGCGTATTTTTCTGAATGGCAAAAAGATTTTTCAATCATTTTCTCCCCTTCGCTGCCTGCAAATATAAATGGATGAATGATTTCTAAAGAAATCATTCATCCAGCTCATTATCCTCCTTATCTGTTAGCCATAAGAAAGATTCGCCTGGCTCTGTTCACAGTTTTTTTTATCTCCTTTAACTGGCTATCCGCATATGGGAAACATTGGATCATTCTGCCTTCTCTCACGGCTGCTGAGCCTGTCGAAGCACCATAATATCGTTGCCCTTTCGACAGACTCAAGGACCGGAAATAGCTTGTTTCCTATATGTGGATGGTCAATCTCTTTTAATATTGCGCCAGCTTATTGATGGCCTCGTCCAGCCGCCCTTTGGCCAGGAAGGCCTGCTCCAGCTCCACGGCGAAAGGCACTGGCGAATCCAGGCTGGCACAGCGCATTACGGGAGCGTCCAGCCGTTCAAAGCAATGCTCGGCGATCCAGGCGCTCAGCTCGCCGCCAATGCCGCCGGTAAGTGTGTCCTCGTGCAATAGCAGCACCTTGCCCGTGGCTTCGACAGCTATACGCACAGCTTCATAGTCGAGCGGCAGCAGCGTACGCAGGTCAAGTATATACAGGGAACGGTCGGGATGCCGGCGGGCGTAATCCATGGCCCAGTGTACGCCGCTGCCATAGGTAATGATCGTTAACTCCTCGCCTTCTTGCACCACGCGGGCCTTTCCGATCTCGATCGTATAATAGTCGCTGGGTACCATGCCGCTCACACTGCGGTAAAGGGCCTTGTGCTCAAAGAACATAACCGGGTTGGGGTCTTCAAATGCCGCCAGCAGCAAGCCTTTGGCATCTTCCGGTGTGGAAGGATAAACCACCTTGAGGCCTGGGGTATGGGTAAACCACGCCTCATTGCTTTGCGAATGAAAGGGGCCGGCGCCCACGCCTCCGCCGGTAGGCATGCGCACCACCACATCGGCATGCTGGGCCCAGCGGTAATAGATCTTTGCCAGGTTGTTGATGATCTGGTTGAAGCCTACCGTTACGAAATCGGCGAACTGCATTTCCATCATCGACTTGAAACCCTTAATGGAAAGGCCAAGCGCCGTACCTACGATCGCGCTCTCGCACAACGGGGTATTGCGTACCCTTGCTTTGCCAAATTGCTCGACGAATCCTTCGGTTACCTTGAACGCGCCGCCATATTCGGCGATATCCTGTCCCATCAGCACCAGGTTGTCATGGCGTTCCATGGCCTGCTTCATACCCTCGCTCAGGGCTTGTATCATTTTTTTCTCACTCCGGGCCATTGCCGAAGTATCGGTGGTTACAGACCGGAAAGGCTTATAAACATCAGCCAGCTCTTCTGCTACATCCGGCACAATGGGGGCCGCAGCAAAGCCGATTTCCAGGCCTTCTTCGATCTCCTGTTGGATAGTTTCTCTTATTTTTTCAATAGCGCCGGCGTCCAGCAGCTTTTCTTTCAGCAGGAAATCTTCGTAGTTCTTTACCGGGTCTTTCTTACCCCATTCCTCAAACAGCTCCTTGGGTACATATTTGGTACCGCTCGCTTCCTCATGACCGCGCATGCGGAAGGTCATCGCTTCGATCAATATCGGTTTCTGTTCCCTGATGCAGTATTCGCGGGCTTCCTGCACGGTCCGGTATACTTCGAGCAGGTTATTGCCGTCGATCGTGATCCCTTTCATGCCATAGCCAACCGCTTTGTCGGCCAGTTGCCGGCACACAAATTGCTCATTGACGGGTGTGCTGAGGCCATAGCCGTTGTTTTCGATCATAAAGATCACAGGCAGGCCCCATACGGCAGCAGTGTTCAGCGCTTCATGAAAATCGCCTTCGCTGGTGCCGCCGTCGCCGGAAAAAGCCAGCGAAACTTTGTCTTCCTTACGAAGCTTATGGGCCAGCGCCACACCATCGGCAATAGCCAGCTGCGGTCCCAGATGGGATATCATGCCGCAAATATGGTGCTCGTTGCTGCCAAAGTGGAAAGAGCGCTCACGCCCCTTGCTGTAGCCCTCTTTGCGGCCCTGCCATTGCAGGAATAGCTTGGAAAAAGGCATTTTGCGTACAGTGAATACACCCAGGTTGCGGTGCAAGGGCATTACATACTCGTCCTCATCCAGCGCCATGGTAGCGCCAACAGCGATTGCTTCCTGGCCAATACCGCTGAACCATTTGCTTACCCTGCCCTGGCGCAGCAGGATCAGCATTTTTTCTTCGATCATCCGGGGCTTTACGATGGCGGTATAAAGCGCTTTCAGCATATCGTCCGATATTCCTTCGCGGGAAAACTGCATAAATTCCAAAAATTTGGCGCAAAGGTAAAAGAAAAAGCAGAGGGCATAAGCTCTTTTTCCCCGGACCCGGATGGCTTTCCGTATATTAGCATCCAAAAAAATAAGCAATGAGCCTGTATCGCCTTTTCGTCATAGCCTTTGTACTATCCGCGCTGTCATTCGGCGTTTTTGTCTATTATTATATTCATCTGGTCACCGATATGCTACAAGCAGTGCACAAGGTCGCGCCAGGGCAGCTGCCGGAGAGTATGCTCAGAGACATGTTTTCTCCCGGCATATTCATTGCTGCTACGGTATTGGGTTTAAGTGGTATGCTTTACCGGGTGTTGGGCATTGTATTTATTGCCCGTAACCCGCTTCTGGAGGGTGGAGAGAAAGTAATGTGGATCCTGGGTTTCGTTCTGATGGGCTTTATTACCGCCATGTATTCATGGCTATGGCTTCGAGCCGTGCGCTTACCGCTACAGAAAACCGGACGCCGGAGGCGCCTCCGGCGTATTAACTTTCGGAAGAGGCTGCTATCGCAGGCTCGCCCGTAAGCGGTTTAAAAAAATATCAGCCCGGCTTTTGTTTTTCGATTCTAAAAATTATATTTGTAACGTCTTTTGTTAATCGTGTATTAAATTGGCTTGTCCGGAAGGACTTGCCGCTGTGTTTTTAAATACTAAAATTGTTCCCTTGAAAAGACTATTACTTTCTTGTCTTATTGCCCTTCCACTATTTGCTTCCGCTCAAAAGCATCATGAGATCGGTATTTGGGGAGGGGTAGCCAATTACTATGGCGACCTGCAATCCAAATGGATACCTACCGGAACAGCTAACAGCAGGACCTATAAGCCAAGCGGCGGCATCATCTATAAATATTTTATCAACCCGAGTGTCGGTTTCCGCTTCAGCGCCTCCTACATCAGGGTCACCGCTGCCGACAGTCTTTCCGAGATCGCGGCCAATAAGCGCCGTAACCTGAATTTTGCCAATAACCTGGTAGAAGTATATGGCGGTATCGAGCTGAACCTGCTGCCGATCGATATGGAGAAATTCCATTTCACACCTTATATCTTCGGCGGTATCGGTGCTTTCTATGGAAGCCCCTTTACCAAAGACGCTAACGACGATAAAGTGGTGCTGCGCAACCTGAGCACAGAAGGCCAGGGGCTGCCTCAGTATCCCGACCGTAAAGTATATCCCCTGGTGAACGCCGTTTTTCCATTTGGCGGCGGTGTAAAATGCTTTGTCGGCAACACATTGGTGATCTCCGCCGAAGTAGGACTTCGCTATACCTCTACCGACTATCTCGACGATGTAAGCCGTTCGTATGTTAACATGGATACCCTGCTGGCTTATAAAGGTCAAAAATCTGTAGACATGTCTTACCGCGGCAATACAACCCGCCAATGGGATGGTAACTATCCCAACTACCAGTTCCAGCGCGGTGATTATAAACGCAACGACTGGTACTGGACCGCCGGTCTTTCTGTTACCATTTATTTCGATGCCTTTGGCAATGTGAAAAAATACATTCAAACCACCTGCCCGCGTATTTTCGGACGCAGGTAACCTACCTTGATGTGATAAAATATCAAAAGGAAGCTGTACCAGGCTTCCTTTTTTGTTGTACCTGGGTCAAAAAAATGAACGTTTGTTCATTTTTTTGACAGTTAAATTACCGGCCAATCATATTTCTTAATTATCTTTGCGCACATTTCACTACTTAATTTTAAGCAAAAAATATTCCGTTCAATGAAAATACTTGTTTGTATTGCCCAGGCTCCGGACACTACGGCTAAAATTGCGTTCACCGACAACAATACCAGGTTCAACGAGCAAGGTGTCACTTACATCATTAATCCCTATGATGAGTGGTACGCGCTGGTGCGCGCACTGGAGCTGAAGGAAGCAGGAACAGCCTCTGAGATACACCTGGTAACTGTAGGCAATGCCGGCGCCGAAGCCGTAATGCGCAAGGCCCTGGCCCTGGGTGGCGATCAGGCCTTCCGTATCAACGCCGAGAGCCACGATACGTTTATGGTAGCCGACCAGATCGCTGCTTTTGCCAAGGATAAAGACTATGATCTTATCCTTACCGGTAAAGAGTCTATTGACTATAACAATGCCTCTGTAGGTGCTACTATTGCCGGCGCACTGGATTACAATTACATTGGCTTTGCTACAAGTCTCAATGTAGACGGTACAACCGTAACGGTGAAAAGGGAGATTGAAGGTGGGGAAGAAACCGATACGGCGCCCCTTCCAATGGTTATCTCCTGTCAGAAGGGTATGGCCGAAGCCCGTATCCCCAACATGCGTGGTATTATGGCGGCACGTACCAAGCCCCTGAACGTAGTGGAGCCCGTGGCGGCCAATGCACTTACTGAGATCGTATCTTATGAGATGCCTCCTGCCAAAACAGGTGTAAAGCTGTTTACCGTGGACCAGATGGATGAGCTGGTGGAAGCATTGCACAGTCAGGCCAAAGTGATCTAACCACTATCGTCAACCTTAATTCAAATTTCCCAATTTCAAAAGATATGTCAGTATTAGTATTTGTCGATCATACACAAGGTTCTTTTAAAAAGAAAGCCTTTGAAACTGTGAACTATGCTGCAGAAACCGCCAGGCGTATTGGCGGCGGCGATGTAGTGGCCGTGGTGCTGGGCACCGTAAGCAATGATGAGCTGAACCAGTTGGGCCAATATGGCGCCACCAAAGTACTGCACGGCAATGATGCCCGTTTCGATAGCTTCAACGCCAGGGCTTATGCCAAAGCGATCACCGCCGCAGCACAGCAAAGCGATGCCAAGGTGATCGTTGTTTCTTACAATGTAAGCGGTAAGGCTGTTGCCGGTATCGTAGCGGCCCAGTTGAAAGCAGGCCTGGTATCGGGCGCTATCGACTACCCCAGCACCGACAATGGTTTCGTGGTGAAAAAAACGGTATTCTCCGGTAAGGCCTTTGCTTTTGTAAAGATCAATTCGGATATTAAAGTGATAGCCTTGGTGCCCAATACTTTTGGTGTAACCAAAGGAGATGGCGCCGTGAGCGTGGAAGCCCTGAACCTTAACCTGGGCGATGCCGATTTCGGTATCAAAAAAGTATCTGAAGAGGTAGTAAAAGGCGAGATCCCGTTGAGTGAAGCGGAGCTTGTAGTATCAGGCGGTCGTGGTCTTAAGGGACCCGAAAACTGGGGCATCCTGGAAGATCTCGGAAAAGCCCTGGGAGCCACCCTGGCCTGCAGCCGTCCTGTAGCCGATGCACACTGGCGTCCTCACCATGAGCACGTGGGACAAACCGGTGGCACGATACGCCCTAATCTTTATATAGCCGTAGGCATCTCAGGTGCCATTCAGCACCTTGCCGGTGTCAACAGCTCCAAAACGATAGTGGTGATCAATAAAGATCCGGAAGCGCCCTTCTTTAAGGCAGCAGACTACGGCGTAGTAGGCGATGCCTTCGAGGTGCTGCCCAAGCTTACAGAAGCAGTAAACAAATTCAAAGCTTCTCATAATTAATTGCCGAAAAGGCGCACAAAGGCTATCGTTGGATGGCCTTTGTAACTTAATTCTTAATGCGTATTCAGCAGACTGGCTATTGCTCCCAAAGGGCAATAGCCAGTCTGCATGTAAGACATGCCTCATTCCGGCTAAGGTCTCGGCGATAAGCTATCCCTTGCCGGTTCTTCCGCACCGGTAATCATCAAAGTGCTCACCTTTTTGTCGCTTTCATAACGGGTCTTATTGTATTTCATAATGGCAATGTTGGCCACGGCCAGCACGGCAATAATCAATACATTCCGTCTCAAACTCCTCCACATAGATACATAGCTTTTACCTAAGTTAACACTTTCTTCTGAAATGGGAGATCGGTTCTGTAAATAAAGCTATCAATTAAAAATAGCTTATGCTTACAGATGACTATGTAGGCCTTGCCGGCCATTCTTCAACTACTTTAATGTTTCCTACCCTGTTTTGTACTTCTTTTGCAGGAAAAAATGAAAGAACGTATCTTATTGCTGGCATTGCTTGTTGTGCCCGCTATTACGGGTCCTCTGTATGCCCAGCAGAGCACTTTGGATCATAATCGCGGGATGATCCGGATTTACTTTGATGAAGTCTGGAATAAAGGCCGGTTGGAGGCCCTGGATACTTTACTTGATGCGGGTTATATCAACCATACCCCTTCTGTGGCCCATCCGGAACCTGGCCCGCAGGGCTTGAAGCCGATCGTATTGGCGATCCGTAAAGCCTTCCCCGATCTTCACTATGAGATCAAAGATATTATTGTAACGGAAGATCGCGTAGTAGCGAGAGTACTGATGACCGGAACCCATACCGGCGACCTGTTTGGTATGGCGCCAACGGGTAAGCGCATCGCCGTTGAGCAGATCAATATTGAAAAGATCAGCCATGGTCGTATTGTAGAACATTGGCGCGTTACCGACGAGCTGGGCATGATGAAGCAGCTGGGCAAATATTGAAAATTGAGTATCCCGATACAATGCCGTTTGGTTGAAACCTTTTTTCAAAGGAAAAATTCTTCGTTAACCGCAAAGGACGCTAAGTTGTACGCAAAGAACACAAAGATTTGGTGCGAAATATTTCATTAGTTTATAAGTATTGCTAAATCCGCCCTAAAAGTTGTTGTACTGCAGGGAAGCTGCAGCGCCTTACCGGAGTTTTGTAGCTTACCAAACATCAAGCGCAATGAAAAAGAAACACCTGAACGCGAAGCTTTCATTGAAAAAAAAGAACATAGCGCCGCTACAGGCGGGGGGTGAAGCCCTTGCCGGTGGCGCCAAAGGCGGCACCGTAACCATATGTCAGTATTATAGCTGTACCGGCGAAGCGACCTGTGGTATTGCCTGCACGGTGATCGATTGCCTTAAGACACAGCACAATTGTGATACCGTGCTCAACTGCAATACGAACACTTGCCCTACCTGGCCACCCAATTGCTCCCAGCTGCAGCCTTGTATTGGCTAATTATTGCCCCCCTGACGGCCCATTAGCAGCATTTGTACGCTATCCCGGGTCATAAGGGTTATAGCGTGCATCAGGTCTGGAAAAAAGTACCCCGCTTGAATCATGCCGGGGTACTTTCCTTTTGGGACTTTCAAGCCGTCGGGCCACCCTGCGCGGCAAGCCGGTCGGGATGCATTAGCGGCCTGACCGGTGGCTGAATACCTTGAGCGTGTTTATGGTGAAAATCATCCGGGTCCGTTCAGATCGCTGTGCGCTTAGTTATACCCGGGATATTGTTCTATAGGTACGATTGCGGCTGCTTCTGCGACTTGTAGCCAGCGCGTTCCGACCGGCGGTTTTTGCCAACCATTCTGTGCGGCAAGCCGGTCGGGACGCATCGCGGCCTGAACGGCGGCTGAAATACCTTGAGCTTGTTTATGGTGAAGATCATCCCGGTCCGTTCAGATCGCTGTGCGCTCGGTTATACCCGGGATATTGTTCTAGAGGTACGATTGCAGCTGCTTCTGCGACTTGTAGCCAGCGCGTTCCAACCGGCGGTCTTTGCCAACCATTCTGCGCGGCAAGCCGGTCGGGACGCATAGCGGCCTGAACGGTGGCTGAATACCTTGGGCGTGTTTATGGTGAAGATCATGGATCAAGCGGAATATCTGGGGGATTTCAAAAAAAGGACTTGCTTTGCGTCTAAAATCCAAACGTTTTGTCCAATCCCTATTTAGAGTTAATTAGCCTGACCCTGCCTGAAGGGTTACCC
>NZ_QVNU01000027.1 GCF_003545715.1 Taibaiella koreensis | reverse complement strand
TTTCCCCCTTATGGTAAGGATGATCGATAAACCGCTGTGCCGTGAGCTCCGGACGATTCAGGTAACCCCTGGCCAGCCCGGCACCACCCACACACAACTCACCCGCTACACCCTGCGGTGCCAGGTGACCATCGCGGTCCAGCACCAGCAAAGAAAGCGTAGGGATAGGCCTTCCGATATTACTGGCCTGCTGTGCTATCTCCACATCCGTAATCTCTTTATACGTCACATGCACCGTCGTTTCCGTAATGCCGTACATATTGATCAGCCTGCATTCCGGGTACTTCCGGTACCAGTCCCTGAGCTTGCCCGGCTTCAAAGCCTCACCGCCAAAGATCACATAACGCAGCTGCAGACCGGCCATAGACTGCTCCCGCTCTTCGGCCATGATATTGTAAAACGAACCCGGCGTCTGGTTCAGTACCGTTACCCTTTGTTCTCTTAGCAGCTCCAGGAACTCTCGCGCACTCTGCGCCACCGCTTTGGGCACGATCACCAGCTTGCCCCCAAAGAGCAGGGCCCCGTACATCTCCCATACCGAAAAGTCGAAGCAATAAGAATGGAATAAGGTCCAGACATCCCTTTGCGTAAAATCAAAAAGATCCCTGTCGTTAAACAAAAGCCGGACCACGTTGCGGTGCTCGATCATCACCCCCTTGGGCATACCCGTAGAACCGGAAGTATAAATGATATAAGCCAGGTCATCAGATCGTACCGGCACCGGCTGCCAGCAAAGCCCTTCTTCCATTTGGTCCACATAGACCGTTTCCCCGGCAAAAGCGACAGGCGCAATCTCCGTATGCGTGACCAGCAGGGCGGTGCCACTATCCTCCAGCATATACCGGATCCTGTCGGCAGGGTATTCCGGATCGATAGGCAGGTAAGCTGCCCCTGCCTTTAAGATACCCAGCAGGGCCATAACCATCTCCGGCCCCCGGTCGAGCAGCACGGTAACAATAGGATTGCGCACACCCGGTACCGCCGCTTGTACTGCAGCAGCAATAGCATTGGCCCTTTCATTCAATACCGAATAGGATATCTCCGTACCTTGCCACACCAGGGCAATATGATCCGGTACCAAAG
>NZ_QVNU01000026.1 GCF_003545715.1 Taibaiella koreensis | reverse complement strand
CAAGCTGCTACAGGAGCAATACAAACACCACATCAGCGATTACAGGAGCTGGGAGCAGCAGGAGCATGCCGCTGAGTGGATACTTTATCCCCAAAATATAGGCCCTCATTTGAGCATAGACGAGACCAGTCTTTCCAATGACGAACTATACACTATTGTAAGCAATAAGGCGGCCAAAGGCCGGAAAGGCACGCTGGTAGCCATGATCAGGGGTACGCAGGCTGAAACTATAATCGAAGTATTAAAAAGGATCCCGGAACGCCTGCGTAACAAGGTAACGGAAGTAACACTGGATATGGCGCCCAGTATGAACCTGGCTGTAGAACGCTGCTTCCGTAAGGCGCATAGGGTAACGGATCGTTTCCACGTGCAGCGCCTGGCCTGCGATGCGGTACAGGAACTGCGTATCCAATACCGCTGGGAGGCTTTAGATAAGGAAAACGAAGCCATAAAGGCGGCCAAAGCACAAGGAGCCATTTTTACGGCTGAACAGCTTGAAAACGGAGACACCTTAAAACAACTCTTGGCAAGAAGCCGCTATCTATTGTTCAAGCATAAAGATAAATGGACATCCAGCCAGAAAATAAGGGCCCGGCTGCTCTTTGAGCGTTTTCCTAAATTAAAGGAAGCTTATTATCTGTCCCTGAAGCTGGGCATTATTTACCGTACCTGCAGAACAAAGGAAGAGGCCTTCAAAAAGCTGGCTCTTTGGTTCAACGAAGTAGAATCCTCGGCCATGTCTTCCTTTAAAACAGTTGTCAGAACTGTCGAGGCCCATTACCTGAGCATTCTTAATTTCTTCAACAACAGAAGCACTAATGCTTCTGCTGAGTCTTTCAATGCTAAAATTAAATCCTTCCGTTCTTCTTCCAGGGGTGTAAGAGACATCCCTTTCTTCCTCTTCAGGCTCGCAAATATCTATGCTTAATTATCTTCTCCCCCCAACTTTTACGATTGATCCAAAGAAAAAGCTTGATCCCATGATACACACAAAAGCGTGGGCAAGCTGGTCTGGATGCGTAGCTGTCTGAACGACGGTAAAAGCAGGCAAAAAAAATCCCCCATTGTGGTAACGGGGGATGGTAGTGGAGG
>NZ_QVNU01000025.1 GCF_003545715.1 Taibaiella koreensis | reverse complement strand
TAATGGGTCTCCTCCAGCAGGTTGCCTTTGCTTACTTCTACGTTCAGCTTGTCAAAGAAGATATTGCCGCAGGGCACGCAGCTCAGGTTGCGCCAGCGGCTGCTCAAATATACGGCTAAATAACCGTTGGTAGGGATCACCTTCGCCCCGTTGCTGCCGATACTGGCCCAGCTGCCATCGCCATTGGCCTGGTAAGCGCCCGAAAATTCGCCTACCAGCTTCATGCCTTCGTCAAACAGCGCATAGGTAAGGTAGGCCTGCGGCCGCGAGGGATCGATGCCCTGGCTTTGGATGATGTCTTCCAGGGCATAAACGTTGTCCTGGGTAAAGAGCTCGTTGACCAGCTTGGTATCGTGGCTCTCGCCGGGGAAGCCGCCTACGCCACCGGTAAGGGTGCTGATCACGCTCTGTATCATCTGTTCGGCGGGAGCCGGCTGGTCGTCCTTGCTGCTATAGCTTTCGTAATAGTTGTTCACATTCATGTCCACCCTGTCGCCGGCCATTACCTTGACCAATAGCGAGGTGCCTACTTCCCTGCCGGCTTCGGCCCCGTTGAGCCTGCCGGCCTTGGTATCGCCGGGATCGGTGCTGGCCGGCTTTTCGTCCCGTATCTCGCCTACGTTGTCAAACAGCAGGCCTTCCAGGTTGGCGCTGGCGATCTCGTAAGTGGCCAGGTACTGGCGGATGCCGTAGGTGGTAATGTCGATGGTCGTGCGCACATTGCCCAGGTGGTCCTTGACAAAGTATTCTTCTTTTACCGGATTGGCGGTGGCATAGTTGAAGGCGGTGCGGCCTTCGCCGGTAAGCGCATACTGCACGCTGTCATTTTGAAAGACAAAATTGCTGATATAGTCGGTCTTCTTTACCGGCTTGCCGGGTTCGATGATGAGCTCCTGCACTTTGCCGCCGGCGGCATCGTAGCTGTATTCGATCTTTTTGCCACCGGCCAGGTTCACTTCGGTGGGTTTGTTGAAGTGGTTGTAGGCAACACTGCTGATGCCTTTGTTCAAGTCTTTTGTCAGGTTACCATTACCATCATAAGTATAATCGCCTGTGCCGGTAGCACCATTGTCATGAAAGTCGCCCGCACCATAATCGGCCACACCATTATCGGTTACCGCATCCAGCTGGTTGCCGTTCACATAGCCGTAGCGAAGCACATCCATATCTACCGGACCATTAACGGGGTCGACACC
>NZ_QVNU01000024.1 GCF_003545715.1 Taibaiella koreensis | reverse complement strand
CGCTCTTCCGATCTCTGGACGTTCAACTCGGTACGACGGTTCTTCGCACGGCCTTCCGGATTGTCGGAACCATCCGGGTTGGTGTTCGGAGCAATCGGACGGCTCTTGCCGTAGCCGATCGGACCGACCAGACGCGACGCATCGACGCCGTTCTTGGTCAGGTAGTCGTACACGGTGGTCGCACGACGCTCGGACAGCTTCTGGTTGTACGCGTCGGTACCCTTCGAGTCGGTGTGACCGGCAACCTCGACCTTCAGGTCGGGGTAGCGCTTCAGGATTTCGGTCGCTTCGCTCAGGATCGAGATCGCGTCCGGACGCAGGGTCGACTTGTTGAAGTCGAAGTTCACGCCCTTCAGGTCGATCGAGACAGGCACCGGGCAACCGTCCGGACCGATGGTCTGGCCAGGCTGCGAGTTCGGGCACTTGTCGTCGCAGTTGTTGACGCCGTCACCGTCGTCATCCAGATCGGCGCAGCTCGGAGCAACCGGAGCCGGAGCCGGCGGCGGAGCGGTCGACGGAGCCGGTCCCAACGGGATCACGACGCCGACCGAAGCCAGCACGTCGCCGAACCAGTTTTCGCGCGGAGCGGCGACGCTCTGGTCGTTGAAGTCAGCGCGATAGGCCAACTCGGCACGCACGGCGACGCGCTTGTCGAAGGTGGTCTGCAGACCGACACCAGCCTTGGCGGCAAAGTTGCCGTCCTTACGCTGGCCCGGCGACACCGGGTTCGGGGTCGCGTCGAATTCTTCTTCCGAACGCTGATAGCCCAGACCGAACAGCAGGTAGGGGTTCCAGCCGCGGCCTTCCTGGATGAAGTGGCGACGCAGGTCGAACGAGATGCCGTACTGGCTCCAGTTCAGATCCTGGTTGGCGTCGAAGTTCGGGTTCTGATAGTTCAGTTCACCGTCGATCGACCAGTTCGGGCTCACGAACTTGCCCAGGCCCAGGGTCACGAACGGGGCATCATTGGTCAAACGATCGCGGTCCTGGAAATTGAAGCCAGCGCTACCGGTCAGGTACCAACGGTCGTCGAACTCCTGCGCGGAAGCAGCCTGGGCAACTGCCAGACCGCCAAGCAACGCGGCAGTGAGAATTTTCTTGTTCATTTATACAGCTCCTTCTTTGGGAGATAAAACCGATAGAGACATTGTTCTTGGTAAAGATGCTCGTCACATCCAGAGC
>NZ_QVNU01000022.1 GCF_003545715.1 Taibaiella koreensis | reverse complement strand
GGATCAAGCGGAAAAGTTGGGGGGCGTATAAATTAGGCGTATATATTAGCGAGCCTGAATAGGAAGAAGGGGATATCCCTTACTCCTCTGGAAGAAGACCGGAAAGATTTTAATTTGGCATTGAAAGATTCTGCAGAAGCATTGGCACTTCTGTTATTGAAGAAATTGAGTATACTTAGATAGTGGGTTTCTACCGTTCTGACTACTGTTTTGAAAGAGGATATCGAGGAGGCTTCCACTTCGTTAAACCAAAGAGCCAGCTTTTTGAAAGCCTCTTCCTTGGTTCTGCACGTACGGTAAATAATGCCAAGCTTTAGGGAAAGGTAATAGGCTTCCCTGAGCCTGGGAAAGCGTTCGAAAAGCAGACTGGCTCTGAGCTTCTGGCTGGAGGTCCATCGGTCCTTATGCTTAAATAACAAATAGCGGCTCCTGGCCAATAGTTGCTTTAGCGTATCTCCATTTTCTAATATACCCGGTACAAACGTTTCCCCTTTCCCCTTTGCCGTTTTTATGGCTTCATTTTCCTCATCCAATGCCTCCCAACGGTATTGGATACGCAGTTCCTGGACAGCATCGCAGGCCAGGCGCTGTACATGGAAGCGGTCTGTTACCCGGTGGGCTTTACGGAAGCACCTTTCAACGGCAAGGTTCATACTTGGGGCCATATCCAGGGTCACTTCTTCCACCTGGTTACGTAAGCGCTCCGGGATCTTCTTTAGTACTTCAATAATATTTTCGGCCTGCGTACCCCTGATCATGGCTACCAATGCACCCTTCTGCCCCTTGGCTGCCTTGTTGGTCACAATGGTGTACAACTCGTCATTGGAAAGGCTCGTTTCGTCTATGCTCAGATGCCTGCCGATATTTTGGGGGTAAAGTATCCACTCTGCAGCATGTTCTTGCTGGTCCCAATGCCGGTAATTGCTGATATGATGCTTGTATTGCTCCTGCAATTGCTTGCCATCCAAATGAAAATATTTACCAAGCTGAAAGCAACTGATAGGGTTATTATCCAAGAGCTCCTTTTAAAAAAAGCGCAAAATCTTTAGTGATCCGCGTTCCCTGGCTAAGCAAGCTCCAGTCCCGTTGTATGATCTCGCCGGTAGTGATATTTTCCCAGCGACGTTTTTTAATGCAGAGCAGTACTTTCTTGCCGCGCAACGGAAAGTCGGTTACCCGTATCTCTGCATGAAAACCTTTGGAATGGATACCGGAAGCACGATGCTCCATAGGAATAATATTCTTTTCCTCAAGATAAAGACATAATACGCCTTCTTCTTTGCTCACAGAAGTCAACTCGAAAAAATCGGGTAACCCTTCAGGCAGGGTCAGGCTAATTAACTCTAAATAGGGATTGGACAAAACGTTTGGATTTTAGACGCAAAGCAAGTCCTTTTTTTGAAATCCCCCAGATATTCCGCTTGATCCA
>NZ_QVNU01000001.1 GCF_003545715.1 Taibaiella koreensis | reverse complement strand
AGTGAGTAGTGAGTAGTGAGTAGTGAGTAGTGAGTAGTGAGTAGTGAGTAGTGAGTAGTGAGTAGTGAGTAGTGAGTAGTGAGTAGTGAGTAGTGAGTAGTGAGTAGTGAGTAGTGAGTAGTGAGTAGTGAGTAGTGAGTAGTGAGTAGTGGATATTAATAGTTGGCAGTAGGCAGTGGGCAATGAGCGGTAAAGAGTTGGCAGTGGATAGTGGGCAATGGGAAATTTGTTAGTTGGTAATGGGCAATGAGCTGTGGGCAATGAGCGGTAAAGAGTTGGTAATGGATAGTGGGCAATGGGCTGTGGAGCGGTAAAGAGTTGGCAGTGGATAGTGGGCAGTGGTATATTCCTTGCTAACTGTTAAACTGCCAACTTAACACTTCAGCTATAATGAAAGCCGTTGCCGTAAACAAAACTGCCGGTAATTGCTCCCAGTAAAATATTGCTAACTGCTAACTAAAAGACCTCAGCTATAATGAAAGCCTTTGCTATAAAGCAAAACAACTGGCAATCACTACCCGTAATTGCCAGCTGCTAACTGCAAATTTTAAACTCAATACTACAAAGGCTTCCAGGCGATTACCACGACTTCGATAAGGGCGCCAAGCGGCAATGCGTTTACCGCATAAGCCGCGCGCGTAGGGCGATGCTCGCCAAATATTTCAGCATAATAGCCATTCACTTCTTTAAAATCACCAATGTCGGTGAGCAACACATTGGCATAGGTCACGTCTTTCAATGTGAGTCCGGTTTCGGCCAATACGGCTTCAATATTCTTAAATACCTGGCGTGTTTGGGCCTCTAATCCTTCCACAAGTGCGCCGGTAGCCGGATCGATGCCTACCTGTCCGGATAGAAAAACGGGAACACCAGGAGCAGACGGAACAATGCCCTGGCAATAAGGCCCCACCGCTGCGGGCGCATTAGCTGTATTCAAAACGTTCATAAGATGCGATTTACTATTTTAGGTTACGGCTGCAAATATAATTCACAGCCAACTATATTTTCCCGGTAACAGCAAAGCCCGGCGCTATTACAGTGCCGGGCTTTGGAGCGCGCTATGATATTCTCCGCAAAAATTACCAGATATTCAGGCCAAATGTATCGGCATTCTCTTTTGCATCTTCGTAGCCGGCATCGGTATGACGCAAGATACCCATGGCCGGATCGTTGTGCAATACCCTTTTCAGACGCTCCTCTGCATCCTGCGAGCCATCGGCGACAATCACCATACCGGCATGCAGGGAATAACCCATACCCACGCCGCCGCCATGATGAAAGCTCACCCAGCTGGCGCCGCCGGCGGTATTGATCAGCGCATTGAGGATAGGCCAGTCGGCTACAGCATCGCTGCCATCCTTCATGGCTTCCGTCTCCCTGTTGGGTGAAGCCACAGAGCCGCAGTCCAGGTGATCGCGACCGATCACAATCGGCGCTTTTACTTTGCCGGTACGCACGAGTTCGTTGAACAGCAAACCGGCTTTTCCCCGCTCACCCATACCCAGCCAGCAGATACGCGCCGGTAATCCCTGGAAAGCGATCCTGTCCTTGGCCAGGGATAACCAACGTTGCAATCCTTTATTCTCAGGGAACAATTCGGCCAGCGCCTTGTCTGTGGTATAAATATCTTCGGGGTCGCCGCTCAGGGCTACCCAGCGAAAAGGCCCCTTGCCTTCGCAGAATAAAGGGCGGATATATGCCGGCACAAAGCCCGGGAAGTCAAAGGCATTTTCGACACCGCGTTTGTCTTTGGCCTGGCCCCGCAGGTTGTTGCCATAGTCAAACGTGATCGCACCGCGCTCCTGGAGCGCCAGCATCTGGCGTACATGATGCGCCATGGTGTCGAGCGAGCGACGCTTGTATTCTTCCGGATCGCTGTCGCGCAAAGCATTCGCCTCGGCAACCGAGAGTCCTTCAGGAAAATAGCCGATAAGCTCGTCGTGTGCAGAAGTCTGATCCGTCAGGGTATCGGGTGTAATGTTGCGGTCGATCAATCGCTGCAGCAGGTCTACCACGTTGCAGCATACGCCTATAGACAGCGCTTCCTTATCCTCTTTCGCCTTCAGCGCACGATCGATCGCTTCGTCGATGTCGGTATAGTATTCATCCAGGTAGCGGGTCTCGATCCGCTTCTGAATGCGCCACTCTTCCATTTCGGCGGCCAGGCAAACGCCTTCGTTCATGGTAATGGCCAGTGGCTGAGCGCCACCCATACCGCCCAGGCCGGCGGTTACATTAAGCGTACCTTTCAAAGAACCGTTATAGTGCTTATTGGCCAGGGAAAGATAGGTTTCATAAGTGCCCTGTACAATACCCTGAGAGCCGATATAGATCCAGCTACCCGCAGTCATTTGCCCATACATCATCAACCCTTTGGCTTCCAGCTCGCGGAAATGCTCCCAGGTTGCCCAGCGGCCCACCAGGTTGGAGTTGGCAATGAGCACGCGTGGCGCATTCTTATGCGACCGCAGTATGCCTACAGGCTTGCCGCTCTGTACCATCAGAGTCTCATCCTCGTTCAGGTTTTTCAGGCATTCGAGTATTTTATCAAAGCTTTCCCAGTTGCGGGCAGCTTTACCGATACCGCCATACACGACCAGGTCCTCGGGCCTTTCGGCGACTTCCGGGTCCAGGTTATTCTGGATCATACGGAAGGCTGCCTCCGTTACCCAATCCTTACAATGCAGTTGTGTGCCTGTGGGCGATTTAATGACTCTTGCAGTAGTGCTCATAATATGATATCAGTTCAATTTTTTCTAATGTTAAGGCAGCAAAAATACCAGATTTGATCTATCTGGTAAAAAATATCCCGGAAGAACGGTCAGGCCATACCCCGGAATTCGGCTTCAGTCAACACCCACAATCGCACCGGCTGCTCGAAGCAGACAAAACCGGGTGTCGTCGTATACTCTTGCAGCATGCGAAAGCCAATCCCTGACAGAGTTTTGTTTGGCGCCGTATTAAGGGCATATGGTTCACAATAAAGCGTTTTCAGCTTCAGGTTCTTAAAAAAATAAGGCAGCGTCATCTTTACCAGGGCAGAACCTGCCCCCCGATGCCGGTGGGTCGCCTGCCACAGATGCAGGTGCATATAAGCCTCTTCGCCAAAGCGGATCTTATTGACATTACAATGCCCCACAGGCATGCCATCTATCTCCCATATCATACAATAAGATTGCTTTTCTTCATAGGATTGCATGAGCTGCGTGCTCAACATGTCATCCCATTGCTCCCGGGAAGGAAGCTTATCCAACTGTACGCCCATACCGGTCATAAGCCCCGGGTCGGAAAGCAGCCAATAGTCGGTAATGAGGGGAATATCACTTTTCCGTATTTCCCTTACAGATAAGATGCCCATAAGCGTAGATTACCCGGCGTTGCCGGTGTTTTTATGATTTTGTTCCAGTCTTTCTATCAGTTGATCCATCTGTTCGATCTGATCGCGTTGCATTTCGATAATATCCTGTTGCTGCCGGAGCATGAGGTGATCCAGCTTTTCGTGCAGCATCCTGATCTCTAGCTCGGATTTCAGGTTGATCATATAATCGCTCTTGGCCCGTGCCCTGTCTTTCTCTTCCTGACGGTTCTGGCTCATCATAATCACGGGCGCCTGCAGGGCCGCCAGGCAGGACAGGATAAGGTTAAGCAGGATGAAGGGATAAGGATCGAAGCCTTTGTTTGCCAAAACCACGCTATTAGCTATAATCCAAAGGACCAGTATGACGGAGAAACTGATAATAAATCTCCAACTGCCGCCAAAAGCAGCTACTTTATCGGCGACACGCTGTCCCAGGGTAGCCGACCGGTCCTCTTCCTCTGTTATGGCCGACAAGGTGGTCCTGTTGCCGATCGAGTCAAGTACGGTCTTCTCCAATTCTCCAAGATCGCCAATTTCCTGTGTCAGGTGATCGGAGAGGTATTGCAGCTTGTAGCTATTGAGCTCGCTTGCTGCAAGACAACTGTCTTCGGAGAAAGCAGGCTTTTGCTCCTGTATCTTTTGCATCAGGTGCCCATGGATCAGGTCGCCCGAAACACGTTCCGACAAGGGAAACTCTTTTCCCGAAAGATCACTTTTGAAAGTTTCCATATTGTCATTTTGCTGAAATTACTATGACCGGGATTACCGGCAAAAACTTTTTCTTTGCGGGAACCAATTCTATATCGAATGGAAACACCCGATTTTAAGGCCATCGCCGGCCAGCTAAGGCATCCGCATGGCGAGGCAGGCCAGGAAACAGCCATACGCATGGCAGAGAACAATGCCGGTATGATCCGCAGCTGTATCGACCTGCTTCCCCTGAAACCCGGCGACCGGGTACTGGAGATAGGACCGGGAGGCGCCGCGCACCTACCCTACTTTGTTGATAAGGCAAAAGAAGTACAGTATACCGGCGCCGACATCTCGGCAACCATGATCCAAATGGCTATGGAAGGCAATAAAGCGCTTATCGACGAAGGCATTGCCATATTTACCCAGTTGATCGTGCAAGACGGCTACGCACCCCTTCCCTTTGAAACCGGCAGCTTCAACAGCATATTTACCGTCAATACGATCTACTTTTGGGATAATGCCCCGGCACAGGCGCTGGAGATATTTCGTGTATTGAGGCCGGGAGGTGTATTCCTCACCGCATTCGCCACAGAAGCCTTTATGCAGGGCCTGCCCTTCACCCAATATAATTTCAACCTGTACACACCGGAAAAAGCCCGTGCACTTCTGGAAGGCGCCGGGTTTATTTTCGAAAACATGAAGGAAGAAAGAGAAACCGTCTATAGCAATACGGGGCCATTGATGGAACGCGACTTTATCGTGATGGCGGTAAGCAAGCCCCTTGCTCAATAACCGGAAACACGGCGACGCAAAGCTGCTTTTTCGCCGCCGTGCTGGTATTTCGTATAAACTTTTGCTGCCTGCTGCCGACGCAACAGAAAGGGAAAAGAGCATTGCAGCATTTTTCCCGATATAGCCCTTTCAGCAGGCGAATTTTTCACAGTTCCTGTTCCTAAAAACCTAAACCGTACCTTTGCCCAATAAATGTAATTAATAATGCCCGGATTTACTGTAGCTATTGTGGGAAGACCGAATGTAGGAAAATCAACCCTTTTCAACCGTTTGCTGGAGCAACGGAAATCGATTGTAGACGATTTCAGCGGTGTGACCCGCGACCGCCAGTACGGCATTTGCGATTGGAACGGCAAACTATTCAACGTGATCGACACCGGGGGCTTTGTTTCCCGGTCAGAGGATGTTTTTGAAAAAGAGATCCGCAAACAGGTCCATATTGCCATCGACGAGGCCGATATCTTGCTTTTCATCACCGATGTAACCGCAGGCATTACCGACCTGGACGATGAAATGGCCCAGGTGCTGCGCAAATCAAACAAGCCGGTGTTCCTGGTCGTTAACAAAGTTGATAATTCGGACCGTCAGCTGGATGCCACCGAGTTCTATATCTTGGGCTTTGACCCTACTTTTTTCCTGTCATCTATCTCCGGCAGCGGTACCGGCGAGCTGCTGGACGAGATCACCGGCCGCATACCGGATTCAGACAAACCCGAGAACGTGGAAATGGTGATCGAAGAGATCGAGGACGAAGATGGTAATATCATAAAGATGGAACGGGAGAAAAATCCTATTCCCAAGATCGCAATCATTGGTCAGCCCAATGCGGGCAAATCTACCTTGCTGAACGCATTGGTCGGCACAGAACGTTCGATCGTATCGGACATCGCCGGCACCACGAGAGATCCCATCCATACCCATTACAACCAATTTGGAAAAGAATTCATACTGATCGATACCGCCGGCCTGCGCAAGAAAAAAAGCGTAACGGAGGATCTCGAATTCTATTCGGTGATCCGGGCAATTAAAGCCATGGATGAAGCCGATATATGCCTGCTGCTCATCGACGCCGAAAAAGGAATGACCGCCCAGGACGTGAATATATTCGGCCTTGCCGCGCGTAAAGGAAAGGGTATCGTGATCCTGGTAAACAAATGGGATACCGTAGCGAGTAAAGAAACCAATACCGCCAGGGACTATGAGAAAAACCTGAAGGAAAGGATCGCGCCATTCATCGATATTCCCGTTATCTTCACTTCCGCTACCGAAAAGCAAAGGATATTCCAGGCTATCGAGAAGGCGCTTGAGGTATTCGACAACCGCCTTCGCCGTGTCCCCACCTCGTTGCTGAATGAAGTGATGCAAAAGGAAATCGAACGTTTCGCCCCACCTGTGGTGAGGGGCTATACCGTAAGGATCAAGTTTGTGATGCAGATACCAACACATACGCCTGCATTCGCTTTCTACTCCAACCATCCGGACGATATCAAAACCCCGTACCGGAATTTCCTGGATAACAAGCTACGCAGTCATTTCAACTTTTCGGGGGTACCCATCAAGATCTTTTTCAGAAAGAAATAGAGATGACGACAATAGTCCCCGCCGGCATCTTTCCTTAAAGAAATATGCCGGTCGGGCCATCAGGGCCCAGATGGTCCGGACAGACCTTAGCTCCTATCTATGCAACCTACAGATACTTCCAATATCCGCTTTCAGCAGGCTGTCGCTTTCGTCAACCAGACCAACCAGCATTTGTTCCTCACGGGAAAAGCAGGTACGGGCAAAACAACCTTCCTGCGATACATAAGGGAACATTGCTACAAGAAAATGGCTGTAGTAGCGCCTACAGGCGTAGCGGCGATCAATGCCGGCGGCGTTACCATACATTCCTTTTTCCAGCTGCCCTTCGGCACCTACCTACCCACACAGAAAACCGTATGGGGCGGCGAGTTCCAGAACGTACACAATAAAAATCAATTGCTGGCCAAGCTGCGGTTCAATGCCGCCAAACGGGACCTGATACGGGAGCTGGATCTGCTGATCATCGACGAGATATCGATGGTAAGGGCCGATGTAATGGACGCCATCGACGCTGTGCTCCGTTCGGTACGCCGGCGGCTGCATGAGCCATTTGGCGGCGTACAGCTCCTGTTTATCGGCGACATGTTCCAGCTGCCGCCTGTGGTACGAGACAATGAATGGGAGCTAATGAGCGAATACTACGAAAGCCCGTTCTTCTTTGACGCCCATGCCGTAAAAGAAGCGTCGCCCCTGTATATCGAGCTAAAAAAGATCTACCGGCAAAGCGATAGCGCCTTCATTTCCATCCTCAACCATGTGCGCAACAATTCCTGCACCGAAGAGGACCTGGAATACCTGCAGCAGCATTACCACCCTCATTTTATTCCCGACCGGCACGAAGGCTTTATTACGTTGACATCGCACAACAACAAGGCCGATGCCATTAACCAGCAGGAACTGGAACGGCTGCCAGGCAAGGGACACAAGCTCGAAGCAAGGGTCTTGAACGACTTTCCCGAGCATGCTTATCCCGTGGATAAGGAGCTCTACATTAAAGAGGGCGCCCAAATCATGTTTATCAAGAACGACAAGGGCGAGAACCGGCGCTACTACAATGGTAAAATAGGCACGGTAGACCGCATAAACGAATATGATAAGCTGATTTACGTTTCCTTTCCGCAGGAAAAGGACTTGTTGCAATTGGAAATGGAAACCTGGCGCAATATCCGTTACCGTTACGACAACGAGCAGGATGAGATCAACGAAGAAGAGCTGGGCACCTTTTCCCAATACCCGATACGCCTGGCCTGGGCTGTTACTATCCACAAAAGCCAGGGCCTTACTTTTGAAAAAGCGATCGTCGATGCCGGGCAATCTTTTGCACCAGGACAGGTCTATGTGGCGCTCAGCCGGCTCACCGGGCTGGAAGGGCTGGTGCTGAAATCCAGGATCACAGCTGCCAGCATTATGACCGACGAGCGCATCCTGGCCTTTGCCCAACAGGAAGAATCGGAGGACCGCCTGCAGCGCATCCTCGAAGATTCACAAGAAATATTCACCGAACAATCGCTGTTGCAGGCCTTTGCCTGGGATAAGCTGACCGAGGCATGGCAGCAGCATCTTGAGGAGTTCAACCATCGCTCCCTTCCCGACCAGATGGAAGCCGTTCAGCTGTCGCACAATATCCACACCAGCCTGTTGCAGCAGCAGCAAACAGCGGGGAAGTTCGGTACGCTGCTGCAGGACCTGTTTAAAGAAGGCAAAGCCGCTTATGAGCGCATGCATGAACGCACCGCGGCTGCCAGCGCCTGGTTTGTCAAAGACCTGGACGAAAAGGTGATCGTTCCCCTGAAAGCGCATATGGATGCGGAAAAGGTAAAAGCCCGTACCAAAAAATATGTAAAGGAGCTGAAGGAGGTGATGCTCATTTTCGAGCGCAAAAAACTACAGGTGCAGCAGGCGGCAGCCATTACAGATGGGCTGGCCAACGCGCTCGACCGCGAGCAACTAATGGACCGCGTATCGCGCCTGCACAGCCCTATAGAGATCAAAGCAGAGGAAAAAGCGGCGAAAGCGCCTGTGGGAGAAAGCAAACGGATCAGCCTGCAACTCTTCCAGGAAGGGAAAAGCATTGAGGAGATCGCAGCCTTGCGGGGACTGGTGAAAGGCACTATCGAAGGGCATCTTGTCGAGTTTATTCTAACCGGTGAAGTGGACGTGACTGTCCTCATATCCAGGGAAAAGCTAGCCCTGGCAATACAGCAGCTTCAAAGCAACCCCGAAGCCACTTCGGGCACGCTCAGGGAGCGCCTGGGCGACCAGTTCTCTTTTGCCGAGCTGCGCGCCGCCATTGCCTTCTGGAAAAAAGAGCAGGCGGTATAAGCCGGCATTATTCAAAAGTTATGTCGTAATTTTGTGATGTAGTGCTTATCCGTACCGGTAGGCACTATTTTTTACTTACAGCAATCCAATGAAAAATATCATCCTTGCCAGCACCTCCACTTTGTTTGGAGAAACATACCTGGCTTATCTTGAACCCGTGGTGCGGGAGTTGTTCGGAGGGCTCACGGAGGTCATCTTTATTCCCTTTGCACGCCCGGGTGGTGTGTCTCACGATGACTATACAGCCGCGGCGGCAGGAGCTTTGGGCGCCTGGGGTATCTCGGTGAAAGGACTACATACCTTCGCCGATCCTGTAGAAGCCATAGGCCGGGCGCAGGGCTTTTTTACCGGAGGGGGCAACACTTTCCTGCTGGTCAAGCAGCTGCATGAGCAGGGATTGATGCAGCCGCTGAAAGCAGCTATAAATCTAGGCAAACCCTACCTGGGTACCAGCGCCGGCAGCAATATCGGCGGGATCAATATGCAAACAACAAATGATATGCCGATCGTATATCCGCCTGCATTCGACACGATGGGCCTGGTTCCCTTCAATCTTAATCCCCATTATCTTGATCCCGACCCGAGTAGTACACATAACGGCGAAACAAGGGAAACACGCATCCGCGAGTTCCATACGCAGAACAGTATTCCTGTGGTCGGCCTGCGCGAAGGCAGCTGGATAAGGGTCCGGGGCAGAGAGGCGACTACCGAGGGCAGCAAGCATTCCCGCATCTTTGAGCAGGGCAAGGAACCTTATGAGCTGCCACCAGGATCACCATTATCCTTCGACCGCAATAAAGCGCATTCCTGAACGTTATAGAATATACCCTGATAGCCAGCTAACCAACATATTTTTATGAAAAAGAAGAATTTTATCCAGGCAAGTGTATTGATCGCCGCCGTATCGCTGGTTTCCTGCACCAAGAACGATCTACCGCCGATCAACAAGAACTCCGAACTTAAAATGGAGAATATTACATTTAATGGTCTGGCAGGTACAGATACCACCAACCCCTCCATCAAAGGATATTATAACCTTGAGTTCCTGGTAAATAAAGCCGATACAACACTGCCGCCCGATACGGTCCGGTTCGCAAACTCTTTTGCGCTCACGGGTAACAGCCAGAACCAAAGCATTTTTTTCGATACGCCTGATAAGGCAAAAATACTCAACTGCAAAGTAAAGTTCGTAGTGACCGCCGGCATCGCCTCATCGATGACGCTGGGCAACTTTCAATACCTGCGCAATGGCAATGCCTATTTCGGCGGCGCGACCAATCTGCAGGACTCGGCCCATGTCGTCTTCACCGCTACCCGGCAGGTAACATTCTGATCGACGTATGTCAAGTATACAATAACAGAAGGGATGCCGTTAACGGCATCCCTTCTGTTATCAGTTGCATTATTCCGTTTTTCTAGGGCAGACGCCTGAAGACAGTAAGGCTCAATGCCAGCTCTGCTACCAGGGCTATAACACCCGTGAAAGCAAACCAGAAGAACAGCTCGCCATAATGCTTATAGGCGTTCACTTCAACACTGGTCTTTTCCAGCTTGTCTATCTCTTTATAAATATTTTCCAGCCTGCTATTGCCGGTCGCGCGGTAATAATTCCCTCCTGTTTCTTTAGCGATCTTTTTCAGCAGTTCTTCGTCGATCTGCACCGGCACCATCTGTTTCCGGATACCGTAGGGTGTTTGCACGGGCGAGAGCGCTTCGCCCTCCGTACCCACACCTATGGTATATACCCTCACCTTGTATGCTTTGGCAATTTCCAGCGCCAGCTCGGGACCTACCTTACCCACGTTGTTCACACCATCGGTCATCAGGATCACCACCCTGCTCTTCCCTTTCGCATCGCGCAGCCGGTCTACAGCTGTGGCCAGGCCATCGCCTATCGCGGTACCATCCTGGAGCATGCCGCTTTTGATCTGGCTCAGCTGCTCCTTAAGCACGTTATGATCGATGGTAATGGGGCATTGCGTAAAACTTTCGCCCGAAAAAATCACCAGGCCGATACGGTCGGTAGGCCGGGCATCGATGAACTTAAGCGCATTATCTTTGGCCGCCTCGAGGCGGTCGGGCTTGAAATCCTCGGCCAGCATACTACCCGAAATATCCATACTGAGCACGATGTCGATCCCTTCGCTGTCGATGGTCTCGCTTACATTGGTCTTTTGCGGACGGGCCAGCGCGATCACGAAAGCAACAAAAGCGATGCTGCGTAAAACATGAAGCAAGGGGCGCCAGCGCGCCTTCCAGGAAGCCCTGATATGCCGCAAGCCTTCTGTTGAGGAGATCCTGAATACTACGGCGCGGCGTTTGTCCTGGTAAAAAAAGTACCAAAGCAGCAAAGGCAGCAGTAACAGCAGCAACAGGAACCAGGGATGGGCAAACAGGATATGATAACGATTCAGGAAGCTCATGATGCCGCCCCCTCCTCAGGTCTTACTTGTGTCCGCTGTACGACTTCTACGGCAGCAGCCATACAGGCGTCATATTCATGTGGCAGCGGATTGGCTTTTGCAAACTTGGCCAGGTCGGCGGTACGCAGGATCGTTTTCAGCTCCGGACGTACTTTACGCAACTCGCTACGGGCATCATTCTGCTTCTTCAGCAGCGCAAGGAGCTCGTCGGTGGTCTGTTCCATCGCGGTAATACCAAAGCGTTCTTCCAGGTAGATGCGTATGATGTCGCTTAGCTCGGAGAAATATTCCTTACTGCGCTCTTGTTCTCCCAGCCGCTTGTCCTTAAGTTCTTTCAGGAGGCGTAAAGCTTTTTCATGCGCCTTTTCCGGCGGCACTTTTGCCTGCGCCGGTATTTTGTTTTTCCGGTAGCGGACAAAATAGACAATAACGAATATGATAATACCCAATAGCAATAAAGCAGCCAGGATGATCTTCCAGTAATCCCATATAGACCATTTGACTGCTACGATCTCCTTGATGGGCTTAAAAGCCTTCGTCGTATCAACGGCTACCGTGGTTACCTCGAGGGGTATCGAATCGGTGCGCAGCTCCTGTTGCTGACCGTTGGCCGCCACATTAAAGGTAAAGGACGGGATATAATAGCGGCCAGAGTCGAAGCCGGTGATCAGCAGCCGTTGCCGCAGCAGGAAGGTATCTTTAGTGCGGAGCGTATCTATCTTACCCTTTTCTACGATCTCCAACCCCCTCATGCTGTCGGGCATAGCGGCCCACTGCACTTTATCGCCCGGTCCGGCTGGCTTTACCTCCAGCCACAGCCTTACCTGGTCGCCGATAACGATCTTGCGGCTATCGGTATAAGCCCTGACACCGGCCTGCTGAGCATGTAAACCGGTGGCGCTGCAAAGAGCAGAAAAACAGGCAAGAAAAAAAATAGTCTTTTTATTCAGGTTCATTTATACTTGGCAATCTGGTAATAATTGGCAGGCCACCCGTGCTTGACGGTGGCTACCGGTTGATAAAAAAGCCTTGCAATATTTTTACATAGTCCTCGTCGGTACGAACGGATATAAGCTCTGCACCACTCTTTCGAAAAGCGTTAATACTATACTTGCGGTGCTCGTCAAAAGACCGTGCATAATCGGTACGCACTTGCCGGCTGCCGGTATCTAACCATTGCAGCCGTTGGGTTTCGCTGTCCTGCACATGGATCAGCCCTACTTCGGGCAGCTCCCTGTCGGCTTTATCATAGACCTGTACACCCACCAGGTCGTGCCTTCTTGCGGTAAGCTTCAGCGGCTCTTCATAAGGTGCGCTGATGAAATCGCTGAGCAGGAAGGCGATCGTCCTTTTCTTGGATGCATTGTTGAAAAAGCGCAGGCAAGCCCCGATATCGGTACCCTTACGTTGGGTGGGCGCCAGAGTGATCATTTCGCGGATAATGCGGAGGATATGCGATTTACCCTTTTTGGGTGGAATATACTGCTCTATCTTATCGCTGAAGAAGATCACGCCTACCTTATCATTATTGGTCGTTGCCGAAAAAGAAAGCACCGCGGCGATCTCCGTGATCATGTCCCGCTTCAGTTGTTTGCTGGTGCCAAACAATGAACTGCTGCTTACATCGATCAGCAACATCACCGTAAGCTCTCTTTCTTCTTCAAATATTTTGACAAAGGGTGTGGAAAAGCGTGCGGTCACATTCCAATCGATCGCACGCACGTCGTCGCCGTGGCTATACTCCCGTACTTCGCTGAAAGACATACCCCGCCCCTTGAAGGCAGAATGGTATTCCCCCGAGAAGATATGGTTGCTCAGTCCCTTGGTCTTGATCTCTATACGGCGTACCCGTTTCAGTATTTCAGCTGTGGTCATAGATTATGTCGGCATTTTCGTCTTTGATTACAGATGGAAGTACACTTTGCGTTGTCTCTTCTTTTCTATAGTCCCGACTAAGGCACTTCGACCACATTCAGAATTTCATTGATCACCTGCTCACTGGTAATATTTTCCGCCTCTGCCTCATAGGTAAGTCCTATACGATGGCGCAGCACATCGTGGCATACGGCCCTTATATCTTCAGGGATCACGTAGCCGCGGCGCTTGATAAAGGCATAGGCCTTGGCGGCATGCGCCAGGCTGATACTGGCCCTGGGCGATCCGCCGTAAGCGATAAGCGGCTTCAACTTAGCCAGGCGGTACTCTTCGGGAAAACGTGTGGCAAAAACGATGTCCAGTATATACTTTTCGATCTTTTCGTCCATATATACTTCCCGCACCAGCTGGCGGCCGTTCAGGATATCTTTGGTAGACACAACGGGATTAATCTTGGGGTAGCCCGCGGGATTAAGATTCTGCCGTATGATCAGCTTTTCCTCTTCTTTTTTGGGATAAGAGATCACTACCTTCAGCAGGAAGCGGTCTACCTGAGCTTCGGGCAGCGAATAGGTGCCTTCCTGTTCAATAGGGTTTTGCGTTGCCAGCACCAGGAAAGGTTCTTCCAGCGGATAAGTGCTATCGCCTATCGTTACCTGCCTTTCCTGCATCGCTTCGAGCAGTGCGCTTTGCACTTTTGCCGGCGCCCGGTTGATCTCATCTGCCAGAATAAAATTGGCGAAGATAGGGCCGCGACGTACCTGGAACTGGTGTTCCTGCGGGTTATAGATCATCGTACCAATGACGTCGGCAGGCAACAGGTCGGGGGTAAACTGAATCCTGCTGAAACGGGCGCTGATCGCCGAGGCCAGCGATTTGATCGCCAGTGTTTTTGCCAGACCGGGCACGCCTTCCAACAATACGTGACCCTGCGTCAGCAAGCCGATCAGCAGGCGTTCCACCATATGCTTCTGGCCTACCAGCGCCTTATTCAATTCCATCGTCAGCAGGTCGATAAAGGCGCTTTGCTGATGAATGCGGTCGTTCAATTCATGAACATCAACTGATGAAGAACCTGTTTGCTCCAATTTTTGATCCATATTTCTTTTTCAAATTAATCAGGGATGCAAAGCCTTCCGGGCTTCGCCTAATGAATAATTGCCAATAAAAAGCGAGTAAAAATAAGGAATATCTCTGTGGATTAAAATGGATTTACAAATATCAATTTAGTTTGTGTAAACTAAATTTTAAAATTAAGACCAGGACGTTAACCGGCGGTTAAAGCTGCTGCGATCAGATATGTCCGCCAAAAGCAAGTATTTCATCTGCAAGGTCAAGGTAAGCAAATTCCTCCTTCAATGACCGTGCTTTGCGCAGCATACTTTCGCGAAAACCCTTAGCGGCGAGGGTTCCGGGAAAACGATGGCGATGTTGTGCGGCTGTCGTCAAGGCCTCGATACGCTGCAGCAGATCGCGGTCGGTAGCCGGCATATAAGCTTCAACGAACTGCTCCCAAACATATTGTATGGCGAGGCTATTGGGATGGACCATGTCCGGCTCAAAAAAACGGTAATCGCGCAGCACGTCGATAACCAACTCGTAGGCCGGAAAATAATGACAATGTGCAAACCGGTCCACAAGCGCATGGATCAGCTCATTAAGCCTGGCTTTGCTGCGGTTATTCTCCACAAGACCATCACGGGCATGCCGCACGGGACTCAAGGTAAACAAGAGCTGCAAGGAAGGATTGTAAGCCTGCAGCGCCCGTATCAGCTTTTCCCACTCGCTCAGCATCCTGTCCGTTTCCAATAGTTTTTTCTCAAACCATTGTCCCGGCGCTTTATGGCAGTTGGCCACACCATAGCCTTCCCTTCCAGCCTGGCCGGTAGTAACATATTGGTATGCCGAGCCGAAGGTCACGATCAGCCAGCGGGCTTCCGGCAGGAAAGCTCCGGCTTCGGAAAGGGCTTCATTCATGCCTTTCAATGCGGTATCCTTGTCTGTATGGGAAAAGCGGGAATGAAAATCCCAGCTGTTCCAGATTTCATTATGATAAAAGACGTCGTCTTCGCCATAGGACTTTCCGCTCATGCAGGCATGCAGACCGGAAGCGATGCTTGCAGGGTTGAATACGATGCCCTGTGGATTGCTGTATACCTGCATTTTGGACCGGGCCATACGCTCGCCGATGTGCTCCGTAAAACAGGAACCAGTAAGCATTACCTTGTCGCTGTGCCGCAGAACGGCGCCGGGAGAAGCAATCGAAAACGGTAGCTGAAGGGGAAGCAAAGCTGTTCTTTTTTAGGGTTATTCCTCGCGTACGTAAATGGCCTGCCGGGATGCCTTGTATGCAGGATACCAGGCGGCCAGCAAACCAACAGCCAGGGCAGTGACAATTACCAATACGAAATCCTGAGCCTGGAGCAATACCGGGTAAGCATTGATAATAAACCCGTCGGGCAGCGATATCCAGCCATAGTAATGCTGACCGAGGCAAAGCAGCAGACCAGTAAGCACGCCAATAAAGGCGCCCAGCAGTGCCAGCAGGCCGCCTTCGATAAGGAACACTGAATGGACCAATGTTCTTCGTGCACCCATAGATTTTAAAATGGCAATATCTTTTTTCTTTTCCAGCACAACCATCGACAACGATCCGATCATATTGAAGGAAGCGATCAGCAATACCATCAGCAGGATGGCATATACAGCCCATTTCTCGCTTCTCATGATCATATAGAAGGTCTTGTTCTGCTCAAAACGGTTCTCGATAGTAATGTTGTTACCCAATACGGTATAAAGCCCCTGCCTTATGTCCCCCTCTCCTGTGCCTGGCTTCAGGGCGATCTCTACAGAGGATACGCGGTCGCCGACACCGAAAAGATGGCTGGCTGCGGCCAGCGGAACCAATACATATTCGCCGTCGAATTCATCCTGTATCCGGAAATTGCCCTGGGGTTTGACGACAATATTGTTGAGGCCGGCCTCCGGATCATCTGAAGCCGGTATACCCTGCTTGGGATAGTAGATGTGCAAGCCCGAAAAGGCATTGTTCACATCGATGCCCAGCGCAATAGACACGCCCAGCCCCATGATCGCCGGCGTATAACTCCCATGCTGCGGCCAGGACGCCTCGCCGTCGGTCATAAAGCTGTCGAGGTGGCTTACTTTGAACCAATTGTCATCAACACCTTTCAGCTTGCCCACGCGTTGCTCCTCGTCGCCCGTAAGCAGCACCATGTCTTCCAGCGTCAGGCTGGCGATGGCCACGCCCGGGATCCGGCGGATGCGCTGCAGCTGATCGTTTGTAACCGCAAAGAATTTGCCCTTCTCCGCCGTCACTTTTATTTCCGGATTAAAAGCATAGTACATGCCCTTTACGGTATCTTCCAGGCCATTGAACACCGAGAACAGCACGATCATGGCTGCCGATGAAACGGCAATCGCACCGATGCTGATCCAGGAAATGATATTAATGGCCTGCGCCGACTTCTTTCCACGAAAGTAGCGCCAGGCTATTTTAAATGCAGGGCCCATTAAGGTTGGTAAGCTTTTTGCAGGATACCGGAACAAAATGCTCCGGTTCTATCCTTCTTTCTTGATCTGGTTCAGCAGGTCTTCTATCTTGGATACATGATCCAGGGTATCGTCTTCGAAAAATTGCAGCTCGGGTATGCGACGCAACTGATGACGCAGTCTGCTGCCCAGTATACCGCGCAGCTCGCCCGTCTTTTCCCTGATCAACTGCATCAGCGCATTGTGGTCTTCTACTTTGAATAAACTGAGATGGATCCGGGCTTCAAGCAGGTCGGGGGTAACCATCACTTTAGCAATCGACACCATGCCACCCATTACCATGTTCAGGCCTTCTCTTTGAAAAATACCGGTCATTTCTTCCTGTATCACCCGCGCTACCTGCTTCTGGCGTTTACTGATCTCCATTTTATTTGTTGCTTAACTGATTTGAAACCCTAAAATTACGCCATTATACAGTGAAAGAAAAGATTGACTAAAGGATTATTTACTTAACTTTGAAATATACATAACCTTTTACCAATATATAATGAAAAAAACGTTTATCACCGCTGCTTCGATCGGACTTTTATTTTTTGCCTCCTGTAAAGAGCATGGCGTACCCATTAGCCTCTCGGAAGCAACAGCTACGGACTCCACCTATGTAGGCGCAGTGGAAACGCCCCAGGCCAAAAGAGTGATGATGGAAGAATTAACCGGCGTCATTTGCCCCAACTGTCCACAGGGCGCCATCAAGCTGGAAGAAATGCTGGCTCAAAACCCCGAAGCCATCACTGTTGTCAGCGTGCATGCCGGTAACCTCACCGACCCTATCCCCGGCAAAAGCAAGCAGGATTTTCGCACCGAGGATGGCGAGAACATGATCAAGCAGGTATGGGCCGAACAAGGTCCCAAACCCTGCGTCGCTTTTGACCGCCTGCTTATAGGCGACAAGTATTTTGTCGCCGGCTATGTTAGCTGGCCCGGCAAGCTCATCGATGCCAGAAATTCGTTCGGTACCTCGCCGGTAAAACTGAGTGTGACTTCGGAATATAATGATACGAAAGGTGAATACGAGATCGGGGTTACTGTAAAATATACCGAGGCCGTCAGCGAACAGCACGCTTTGCATTTGTTCCTTACCGAAGACAAGATTATCGACGTACAGGAATTATCGGCAACCAATATTAAAGAAGACTACGAATTCAATCATGTATTCCGCAAAGCCATTACACCTGTTGTCATTGGCAAACCCTTCCTTACCGATATGGCGACCAAGGAAGCCGGTCGCGTGTATGTGTACCACACATCGTTCAAGATCGATGAGACCGACGAACGGCAAAAACTCTGGAAGCCGGAAAATATGAAAGTGATCCTGTTTGTTACCCAGACTAGGCCCGACAACAAAAGGATCGTACAGGTGCAGGAGACCAAACTGATTCCTTAATACCTATATTATACTAAGAAAACAGGCGCAGCCGGCTTCCGGCTGCGCCTGTTGCTGTTTTTAACTATACATCATTATGCAGTGAAAGAAAAGGCCGCATAAAGGATTATTTACTTAACTTTGATGTGAATATTAATTTTTTTCCACATAGAAATGAAAAAGACACTTATCGGCGCTGCTTCCGCCTTGCTTTTGTTTGCCGCTTCCTGTAAAGAACATGGTGTGCCCATTAATCTTACCGAAGAGACCGCTACAGATACTACTTATGTAGGCGCAGTGGAAACGCCCCAGGCCAAAAGAGTAATGATCGAAGAATTGAGCGGCGTGATCTGCGTTAACTGTCCGCAGGGCGCAGCCAAGCTGGAGGAAATGTCGACCCAGAATCCCGGCGCCATGACCGTAGTGACGGTGCATGCCGGCAACCTCACCGATCCTATTCCCGGCAAAAGCAAGCAAAACCTGCGTACCGACGATGGAGAGAACCTAATCAAGCAGGTATGGGCTGAACAAGGCGCCAAACCCTGCGCAGCTTTCGATCGCCTGCCTATCGGTAACCAGACCTATAAATATTTCGTTGCCGGCTATGTTGACTGGCCCAATAAGCTCCAGCAGGCCAAAACCCAACACAGTACTTCGCCAGTGAAGCTCAGCGTTACTTCTGCCTACAACGACGCTAAAGACGCCTACGAGGTTGAAGCGACCGTAAGCTATACCGAACCCGTAACGGATCAATATGCGTTGCACTTGTTCCTTACCGAAGATGGCATCATCGACGCCCAGGAGTTGTCAGCTACCAATATCAAAGACGACTATGAATTCAATCATGTGTTCCGTAAAGCCATTACACCGGTAGCTACAGGCAAGCCGTTCCTTACCGATGTGGCGACTAAGGAAGCCGGCCGTGTTTATGTCTACCGTACTTCCTTTAAGATCGATAAGACCGACGAGAAGCAAAAATTCTGGGAACCCAAAAACATGAAGGTGATCTTCTTCGTAGCCAAAATGGCGCCCGATGATATACGGATCGTACAGGTACAGGAAACTAAGCTGATCCCATAGAAGAGATATGATAAAAAAAAGAGAAGTCAAGTTTTCAAAACTTGACTTCTCTTTTTTTATGCGTCAGATGAACACTTCGCTGCTCATGAGCATCGCCTGTGCAAAGGCCTCTTTATCCAGCGACAAAGGAATGTTCTTCCGTTCGGCCCATTGCAGTATATTTTCGGTAGCGATATTGCCCACCAGCTCATCCTCAGCCATAGGACAGCCGCCGATACCTTTCAGGGAGCTGTCAAAGCGCAGACAGCCGGCATCATAGGCTGTTTGTACCTTTTCTTCCCAGGTAGCGGACGTAGAATGAAAATGCGCTCCTATCTCCACCGAGGGAAATTCGGGGATCAGGTTACGGTAAATATAGTCGATGGTCTCAGGGTTGGCCACGCCTACCGTATCGGCCATAGCAATAATGTCGATGCCCATCCCGTTCAGCTTCCGGAACCAGCCGATCGCTGTTTCCGCATTATAAGCATCGCCATAGGGATTACCAAAGCCCATAGAAATATAGATCACCAGCTTTTTGTTGTGTGCGATACAAAGCTGCTGTATTTCCTCAACCTGCTTCAAAGATTCGGCAATGGTCTTATTGGTGTTGCGCAGCTGGAAGGTCTCCGAGATCGAGAAGGGGAAACCCAGGTAGCTGATCTCATCGTATTGCACCGCTTCTTCTGCCCCCCTGGTATTGGCGATAATCGCCAACAGTTTGGTACGGGTATTGCTCATGTCGAGCCGGCGTACTACCTCGGCGGTATCGGCCAGTTGTGGTATCGCTTTGGCACTGACGAAGGAGCCGAAGTCAAGCACATCGAACCCCACTTTCAGCAATTGATTAAGATAGCTGATCTTCTTTTCGGTGGGAATGAAATGCGCCCAGCCCTGCATAGCGTCCCTGGGGCATTCTACTAGCGTTAATGCTGACATAGAAGGTTATTTATTTTAAATCTGTTTTGATTGCGCTGTCAAAGTTAATCTATAATTTTACGTAGTACTATTTAAGCGTTTTATATGATTATCACCACCACAGGATCGGTAGAGGGCAGGCCCGTAAAAGAATACAGAGGTATCGTTTTTGGCGAGACAATCATTGGTGCCAATATTTTCAAAGACATACTCGCCGGCATCCGCGACATTATCGGCGGTCGTAGCGGCGCTTATGAAAGGGTTATGATGGAAGCCCGTGAAACTTCCCTGCGCGAAATGCGGGAGCGCGCCGAGCAATTGGGCGCCACCGCTATTCTTGCCGTCAAAGTGGACTATGAAACAGTAGGTACCGGCAACGGTATGATGATGGTGGTGGCATCCGGCACTGCTGTAGTGCTTTAACGAGCATTCCCCGCCAGCACATCGCTCATGGTGAAGATGCCCTTGCGGTGCCGTATAAATTCGGCCGCCAGCACGGCGCCCAGGGCAAAACCTTCACGGGAGTGTGCTGTATGCGCAATCTCAATGTCGTCGATGGCCGAACGATAGTGAACCCTGTGGGTACCCGGCACCTCATCTTCTCGAAGAGCCTTTATTGGTAATACCTCTTCCCCAGACGGCGCGTCGAGCTGCCAGTGCTTTTTGCGCTCCAGGTTATCGATCACCTGTTCGGCCAGGGTAATCGCGGTGCCGCTGGGCGCGTCCTTTTTGGCTGTATGATGCGTTTCCTCGATAGACACTTCGTATTCGGGCCAGTCGTTCATCAGTGAAGCCAATTGCTTGTTGATCTCAAAAAAGATATTGACACCGATACTGAAATTGGACGCCTGCAAAAAGGCCCCGTTGCTCACGGCACATTTTTCTTTGGCCAGGTAGAGCCTATCGTTCCAGCCTGTACTGCCACAAATTACGGGCACACCGGCATCGAGACAATGCAGTACATTGTCCGGCGCCGATTCGGGGCTGGTAAACTCGATAGCCACATCGGCCATGACCAGGTTTTCCCGGCTGAATTCCTCCCGGTTTTGCCTGCCGATACGCAGGATCACCTGGTGTCCCCGTTGCAAGGCTACCTGCTCGATGGCTTTTCCCATCTTTCCATACCCGATCAATGCTATATTCATTTCCTGCGTTTTTTTATGCCGGCGCCTGCCGGCTATTTTGCGCGTAAAGTTAAGGCTTAGGTCCAGGATAAGCCGGGTTATGGAAGAGAATCATTTCCACATGTCCTTTCTTCTCTCTCTTTACGATCTTATAATGATCAAAATAATAATCGACCGTTTTATTCATCGCGTTACTGACATTACAATACCATACATACGCGACCGTATCGGTCTTAAAATCGCGGAAGGCGGTAGTATCGCTGGCCAGATCGATCTTCCTGTCAGACTGCATCAGCGTGGAGGAGGAGGCTACCTGATCCCTGGTAATGCCATGCTGCTTCATATAAGCCAGGAAATCTTTTCGCATACCGTAAAAATAAAGATGCCCCAGGGTACCTTCCCAGCCCTGAGAAACCGCCCTGGGATAGGTCCAGAAATGCCCGCTTAGCTGCACGAGGACCATCAGTGTCACGATCAGCCCCTTACGTTTTACCGGTGACGCAGCCAGCAATAAAAGGGCCATAATGGCAATAACGGTGGTTACCGGCAAAAAATACCGGTGCGTCAGCAGCCCCAGGTACATGATCAGCGGCAAAGCAGTCAGGAGATAGAGCCCAAGCAACAGCACACCAAAGGAAATATACAGCACGCGCCGGTCGGCAGGGATCACGATCTTCTTTCTGCACCATTGTACCAGCAGCCAGGCAAAGACCAGGAAGGTGCCGATGTTACCCAGGTCGACCAGACGCCATGCCAGCACCAGGAAGTTAAGCGCGATGCGCGCCGGAGGTACGATATCGAAACTGGAGGCCCAGCGGGGATCTTTGGGTGCTCCTACCCATCCTTTTACGGCATAGTGATAGCCGAAATAAGCCAGGGCAATGATTGCTCCCGGCAGAAATGGCATCAGTTGCTTCAGTATGTAACGCAGCTTTCCGCCATAAACGGATATGAATTGCCTGTCGTAGCTAAGCTGGAAAAGATAAAGAATGAAGGCCACCATCATGGCCCTGTTGCTGAGCAAGCCCATTAGCAACACGGCAAGCACCAGCTGTCCGTTGGCACGGCTGAGTATGGCATTCAATGCCAGCAGGAAAAAAGCCATCAGGCAAATGTCGGGCGACACCAGTGTACATTGTGTCAATAGCACGCTTTGCGTCAACACGACAAGCGTCGTCCAAAAAGCATACCGCTTTTGCGCCGGGAACAGCAGCTCCCCCGTGCGTATGGCCTGAACGACCAGGAGCACGATGAAGGGCAGCATGGCTGTATGGCTCGCCCAAAGACTGCGCCCTGCCAGCTTCCATACAAGGGCAAGATAAATGCCGAATGTAGGTGGATGGCCGCTGTCGCAGGAATCGGGCAACAGGAAATAACGGAAGTGGGTATCGTAATACCAATTGGGGTGATCGCCTGCAAACTGAAGGGTATCCCAAAACAACGCATTATGCGCACTGATCACATAAAGGACCAGGTAAGGAATGATGAAGAAGACAAACTTCCGGTTGAGCAGGAACCTCATCGCTTCCGGGTCAGGCGTTCTGCATTTTTTCCTCCTGCCACTTTTGTATACCGTAGCCGGGGATCACATGCTTTTCACTATGGTACGAAGACCTTACCAGCGGACCGCTTTCAACATAATCGAGACCCATCCGGTATCCTTCTTCACGGTAAAACGCAAATTCGTCGGGATGAACAAAGCGGACAACCGGCAGGTGCCTGGCGGTAGGCTGCAGGTATTGGCCCAGCGTAATCACATCGCATCCGTTGTCTTTAAGATCCTGCATGGCTTGCAGCACCTCTTCTTTTTCTTCACCCAGGCCCAGCATGATACCGCTCTTGGTGCGTACACCACCATCTTTCAACCGGCGGATCACTTCCAGGCTGCGGTGATACTTAGCCTGTATCCTTACTTTACGGGTCAGCCGTTCTACGGTTTCCAGGTTATGGGAAATGACCTCGGGCGCCACTTCGATCAGGCGTTCCAGGTTTTCCCACTGACCGCGAAAATCGGGGATCAGTGTTTCGAGGGTTGTATCGGGATTTAATGCTTTAACGGCTTTGATCGTATTGGCCCAGATGATTGAGCCGCCATCCTTAAGCTCGTCACGGTCTACCGAGGTGATCACGGCATGCTTTACCTTCATAAGGTGAATGGCTTCGGCTACCCGCTGGGGTTCATCCCAATCCACCGCTTCGGGCCGGCCGGTGGCCACGGCGCAAAAGCCGCAGGAACGGGTACAGATATTACCCAATATCATAAAGGTAGCGGTACCGGCGCCCCAGCACTCGCCCATATTGGGACAGTTACCGCTTTCACATATCGTATGGAGCTTGTGCGTATCGACCAGGCCTCTTACATGGCGATAACCTTCGCCTGTAGGCAATTTTACCCTCAGCCAATTGGGTTTCTTGACAGCACTGCCGGCTGATGCGGCTTCATTCGGGGCTTGAGCAGCCTGGCTGGCTGATATTACCGGTAATTCGATCATAGTTTCTATCGGACATCCGGATGGACTGGGCTACAGACGATCCGGTCAATGATGGTTAACACAAAATACTTCCGCAATATTACGATCAATTCCCGAGATGGCCTTAGCATAAGCTATTCCGGTTCGCGGAGGCGGGAATAAAGAATCTCTATAAAGCTACCAGCGCTTGCCAAATTGCAGGGAAGCATAAAACGCGAAGAACAGGGCATTGGGATCCTGCCCCACCATTTGCTGGATCTTGCTGGTATAGTATTCAAGATTAACGCCTGTTTCAAGGGCCATTACAGATTTTCTACCAGTGGCAAAGTCGAAATGCAGACCCGTTTTGAGGTACAGACCGGGTACAAATTTGATCTCGTTAAAACCTTTGCCGAAGCTGGATTTCCCGGCTATATTCTCGGGAGAAATGAACTGCCGCAGCAAGCTGTCGGCATATTTGGTATCGCCCGAGCTGCGAAGATTGAGATAATAAGGTTTGAGCAGACCGGCTGCAAAGCCACCGAGATAGGTCCAGTGGATGGAAACGGTACCGGGGTCGGGCTTACCGGCGATCAGCTGGCGACGGCCATACCCAATCTTGAATGCGTAGAAGCTATTGATCTTCCCCAGGATGTAGGAGCTGGGCTGGAAGGATAAGCCCGGCAATACGCCGTTGGAACGGACCTCTTTAGGATGCTTTCTTTCGAGAAACTCAAACTGCAGCAAGCGTACATGGTAGAAGCGGTCACGATTGGCCTGGCCAAAGTCTTCACCGCCTTTAAACCAACCTTTATCCACGAAAATGCCATATCCATCGGTGCTGAGGCGAAGGCCGCCACTCAACTCTCCTCTTAATGGCTTGGGACCTTTTACCTTAGGGGGCTTTACCGCGGTATTCACCAATTTTGTAGAATCCCCCAGCCTGTCACGGAACTTTATCTTCGGTTGCTGGGCCTTTACAATAGCGGGCAACAGTACAGCCAACAGCATTAAAATATTTTTGGCCCTTATTCTCATTAGTCAGAAATTAGCAAGGTAAATTTACTAAAAATTAAGCTAATGACCTCAAAAATAATTTATAATGGCGAGCTAAGGACCACCGCTACCCACCTGCAATCGGGCACGGTGATCGAAACGGATGCGCCCAAGGATAACCACGGTATGGGCGAGCGTTTTTCCCCTACCGACCTGGTGGCCACGGCGCTGGGCACCTGTATGCTGTCTATCATGGGCATTGCCGCGCGCACGCATCATATCCACATGGAAGAAACAGAATGCACGATCGAGAAGATCATGGTGCCGCAGCCCAGGAAGATCGGTGAGATCGTCGTTCATTTATATATGAAAGGGCAGGAACACTTCAGCGATAAAGAAAGAGCCATACTGGAACATGCTGCCCTTACCTGCCCCGTATACCTGAGTCTGCATCCCGAGCTGAAAAAGAACGTTACTTTTCACTGGTAACATCCCCTTTACGCACCAGGCGGTTGCCGATGCTGCAGCTAAGACAATTCCTGGGTGTGCAATAATGGTTGAACAGTTGGATGAGTGCCTGCGATTGCGCGGCATTGTCTGCAATTACGCCCAGCGACCGCCACTCCCGCGTAATCGCGTTATGCTCCGGCTTT
This sequence comes from Taibaiella koreensis, assembly GCF_003545715.1. GTDB lineage: Bacteria > Bacteroidota > Bacteroidia > Chitinophagales > Chitinophagaceae > Taibaiella > Taibaiella koreensis. The sequence continues at coordinate 1,566,665 of NZ_QVNU01000001.1, read as the reverse complement.
AGCGATTGCAGGAGGTTCAGGCTATCTTCATGCAGGGAATCTTTACCCTGCAGGTGCGCATACAAATGCTGCATGGGCGCCACGGTATTGATAATGATGTTTGACGCGGCTTCCCGTCCAAGGTGCTTTACCTGGGATTCCCGGGTCTGTTCCCTGAAACGGTAATGATTGTCCCAGTAGGCGCTGGCCTGCACTTCCAATAGCGGCAAAATAGATTCCGTGTCCTTTATCTCCATCATACGGGCAAACAGATCCAGGCTTTTGTGTACCAGCATGGCAAATTGCGCTATGCGTAAGGTGGGAAAGTTGGACGGCCGCAACCGCATAAATTTCCAGCGATGTCCACTCAGGGGAACCAACTGGTATTTTCTCCTTAAGAAATGATATTCCTGTTCCAGCGTTTCCATGTACTCGTCAGCACCGGCGCCGCCGAGCAGGCCCGCCTGCCCAAACAGTAACGCCTCGGTTTGCAGCAGGTTGTTCCTGTGCCTGCTTAGTATCTTCAATGGCAAAGAAAGAGCCAGATCAAGAAAGGCCTCCCGGTTAACGTGAAAACCAAAATTGGCAGCCAGCCTGTAATACAGTAAGGTGCGCCAGTCGCTTCCCGACTGTGTCCACAGCGATTGCCAGTCGTCGAGCCGGCGTTCCCATCGCTCGGCCAGCAGGCGATCCATCCAGGTAACCCAGAGGATATCGGGAATATGCCTGAGCTGCCCGGCGCAGGGTATGGTATGGGTCAGGTTCATCAGGCGTTGGTAGCGGTCGAGGATGGCCTGGTCGAGGTGATGCTTCAGCTCGAGTGTAGGAAAGCTGGTCCCGGCAAGCGGCTCGTCGTCTTCATAGACCACATGCAGGATAATATTCTGATAGCTGGGATTGGTAGCATGACGATGCTTATGCCAGTCGGAAGTGCGTACATGGAGCTCGACATTTCCTACCCAGACCGTTTTACCGATCTTTATTTTCGCTTCGGTAAAATCAGGTCCGGCATTATGATTCTGCGTGCCGGGATGCAAGACGATCACAGGCTCCCGTTCGTTTGTTCGCAAGCCGGCAGGGTTAAACAGCACATTCCGCCACAGGTATTGCAATATTATTTCATTCATATTTTATGATAATACAAATGCTATATTACAACTTTTATGTAAAAAAACTAAAATTTGAAATTCAAAATTCAAAAATTAAACTCCAAGGTTCAGATTACAAATTTCAAAATCCATTACAGCTCCTGACTGCTCATTGCCTATTGCCAACTCAAAATCCAAAATCCAAAATCTAAAAACCAATATAGCTCCCGGCCCTTAACCTTTGGAACCACAATCCAACGCCGGAAACTACAGCCATTTCTTTCGCCGGAACCAGGCATAAATGATCAGGGTAACCACTGCCATTAACCCCATAGCAAAGGGATAACCGGCTGCCCAGTTCAGTTCGGGCATATACTTGAAGTTCATGCCATAAATGCCGACGATGAACGTGAGCGGCATGAAAAAGACGGAAAAGATGGTTAATACACGAATAATATCATTTGCTTTCTGGGACGAGGCGGAGAAGTAAACATTGAGCAATTGGTGCAGGTTTTCCGAAAGCGCTTCAAACATGTGCACCAGCTTTTCGTATTGGTCCCGCGTATCGCGCGTAATGACATCTCCGTCTTTTCCATCGATCACATCAATGATCTCGGAAGAAAGGATAAGCATCCGTTTGTACAGATCAATCTTCCGCTTCAGATAGTAAAGGCCTTTCAGCAAGGGGGCTTTCTTCGGCCGCAGAAATACGATTTCTTCATAATAATCTACTTCCCGGGAAAGCTTGGTCAACGAGGTTTCATAGGTCCCCAGACAGGCGTAAACCAGCATATTCAGCAGTTCGGCCGTGGTATTGCAACGCTGCGAACCCGGCACCTGCTTCAGCGCGGTTAACAGATCGTGTTCCTGACGATGCAGCGTGATAAGGTATTCCGGCGTATAAAAGACGGCGATCTTGTCGGTCAGCTCCTGTACCGTATCGGCTTCCTGCCGGTCGTTCTCTACGCGGATACGGAAAATGATGAAAGCGTAATCTTCCATCCTTTCATATTTGGGCAGGTGATCGGGTTGCAGGCAATCCCTTACCAGGGCGGGATGCAGGTGATACTGACGAGCTATCTCTTCCAGCTCCTCTTTTGAAGGATCGGTAATGTCTATCCAATCGAAGCCCTGCTCTGCGCGGCGGGCGATCTGTTGCTGCATGAGCAGGCCGTTTTAGTCCAGGTAAGCAATGGCCGCAAAACGGCCATGGTGACTGATGGAGACGGGCCGGATATTCCCTGTAAGGATATGCTGTAAACCGGGCACGCCTTTGTCATTTTTCCGTACGACATACCCGGGAATAGTTGCGGCTTCCATGCTATCGCTTATATATACAGTTGCGCTACCGGAATTGTTTTGCTCCAGGGCAAGCGTATGGACAAAATCAGGGGTAATGCGGCTCGAAGTGTAGTGATAGTCACTGGCAGTGATCACACAGCCCCGGGCTGTTCCGGGCTGCAACTGTACATCGGTGCATACGAGCTGCAATGGTGCAAAGCGGCTGATGCCGTCCTTACGATGCGCCATTTTATAAGCCGATTCCTTCATGCTCCATAAAAGCCAGACTATGTGAGCGGGAATTTCCGCAGCATGGATGTATTCCTGCTCTGCGGTCGTAAAGAGCTTCTGTAGCCAGCCTCTGCGCTGCCAATTGCTCTCGCGCGCAGCACAGGCCAGGTCTACAATGTCGTTGCCGATCACCGGGCATCCTGTTTGGCCTGCACAATGTCGATAGCGGCCCCTACGGTAAGCATCTTCTCCATGGACTCATTATCGATCTCGACGTCGAAGGCTTCTTCCACATCCAGCACCACATCCACAAGGTTGGCTGAATTGATCTTCAGATCGCGGATGAAAGAGGTGTCGCGGGTAAGGCGCTGCAGGGCTTCCTGGTCTTTGGCATAAGGCGCCAGTATAGGTTTTAGCTTATCGATATATTCCTGCTGTTCCATATTCTGTAGTTTTAGTAAAGGTTATTGTCGTTTATTGTTTTTGCCGATTGATTCTACCTGTATCAGTTGTTGAATTGCCGCAGCAGCACACAGGCATTCACATCGCCAAATCCGAAGCTGGCCTTGGCGACGACCTTTAGCGGCCGTTCCTCCATTTGCTGCGGCACACACGAGGCATCAATCCATTCCGTAATGCCGGGATGCAGGTCTTCGCAATTAAGATTGGGGAACAAAAATCCCTTTTGCAGCTGCAGCACGGCCGCTACACATTCGATGCTGCCCGAGGCGCTAAGACAGTGGCCGATATGCGATTTCAGCGCACCGATAGGCGGAAAGTCTTTTCCCTTGCGCCCCAAGGCAATGCACCAGTTATGGATCTCAAGCGCGTCGCGGGTAGTTGCCGTAAGGTGGCCATTGATCGCGTCCACTGCACTTGCCGCAATGCCTGCATCGGCCAGTGCCCTGCTAATGCAGCGCTGCACGGCATCGGGATTGGGCGCCGTCATACTGCCCTCTCCGCTTTGGCCACCAGAATTGATATGGCCGCCGCATACCTCAGCGTAAATATTGGCGCCCCGCTTTTTCGCCGATTCCAGCGACTCCAGTACCAGGGCTCCTGCGCCACTGCCAGGAACAAACCCGGCGGCGCTGGCGCTCATGGGCCTTGAGCCCTGTTCGGGGTTATCATTGTGCTTATAAGTACACACCTTTAAGGCATCGAAGCCGGCCCATATATATGGACCGCTATCGCTGGTACTGCCCGAGAGCATACGTTCGGCTTTACCATTTTTGATGCGTTCATAGCAGAGCAGCAGGCTTTCGGTTCCGGTGGTGCAGGCCGAGGCGTTAGTCGATACCTGGTTGCCCAGACATAGCTTTCCGCCCAGGTAAGCGCTGATGCCGCTCACCATGGTCTGTGGCACGGAAGTGCTGCCCAGGCGGCGTACCTGCCCCTCATCTATCTTGTAGATCGCCTCGCGAAATTTTTCTACGCTGGAATTGCCGTTGCCGAATATGGTACCACTATCCCAGTCGGGAGTGCCGCTATTCAGCGGCAGGCCGGCATCTTCCCAGGCCTGCATGCCGGCGATGACACCGTATTGTATGCCGGTACTGCTGAGGCCACGCAACTCCAGCGGATCAAAATAACGACCGGTCAGGGCTTCATTCAGCTCCGGCTTACCTGCGATACGACAGGAAAACTGCAGCGCTTCAAGCTCGGGCTGGTACCGGATACCGGAACGCCCTTCCCGCAAGCCGGCCTCAAAGCCGGCGAGGCTGCAAGCCGAAGGCGCCACTACGCCCATGCCGGTGATCACGACTCTTCTTTCCATATTGGTTTATTGACACACATTCCCGATAAGGTACCTTCGCAAGCCAGCACATCGTTTTGATTATACAGCTGCACTTTGCATTTCAGCTTACCAAACCTGAAATAGATCTTGGTGCTGCTGACACGGACACGTTCTCCCGGATAAACAGGTATATAAAAGGCGATCTCAGTTGCCGTCAGGGCGAAAGGAAAGTCTGCCGCGACTGCCGCATCGTCGCCGTTTAAATAGATACCCAGACAAACAAGCCCGATCTGCGCCATGATCTCTGTAAGGATAACACCCGGCGTCACTGCCTGGTGCGGGAAATGTCCTTTGAAAAAATCAAGCTCCGGATCGAGGTAAAAACTTCCTTCAATACCCTCCTGATTGACCGAATGGATCCTGTCGACAAACAGGAAAGGCGGTGCATAGGGTAAACTGGCTATAATGCTGTCGGTCGTCATGAACAGAGAATACTATGTGGTTTTATTCAGCAGATATGTTCTCCTCCGTCGACAGGGATAATGCTGCCGTTGATCCAGGCCGCTTCGTCCTTGCATAACAGGTAGACAACATCGGCTACATCCCCGGGCCGCGTCATGCGGCCAAAGGGATTGCGCCCGGGCGTTGCTGCTTCCAGCGTATCGCTTCCGGGTATTCGCTTCATCGATGCTGTGGGTGTAATGCCGGCCTGGATGCAGTTGGCCCTTATCCCATAAGGGGCGAGCTCCAGCGCCATATTACGGATAAGCGCCTCCAATGCCGCTTTTGCCGTTGCTACTGCGGCGTAATGCTTCCAGGCCTTATGACTACCCTCGCTGGTAAAGGCCAGCACACGGGCATCTGCGGCCAGCAAACCGGCATCCCTGAACGCCATTACCCAATCGTAAAGGCTAAAGGCCATATAATCCAGGGTCAGCTTCAGGTCTTCGGTACTGAGCGGCGGCAGGGCTGCAGAATCCATTGTCTTCAGGCTGCCTTTGGCAATACTATGCAGGATACAACGGAAGCGTCCCCGGTAGGGCTGCAGCGCAGCCAGCACCGCTTCTCTTTTTGGCGCATCCATCACGTCCATATTAAAGGACATAAAAGGAACTTCATGGCTTTGGATCCGTTCAAATGCCGGTGTCACGGTCCTCATTTCGCTACGGGTATTCCGGTGTACTATACAGATGCCCATGCCTTGTGCCGCCAGCTTTTCGGCCGCCGCCAGTCCAAGACCGCTGCTGCCGCCCAGGATGAGCGTCATATACCCCTTCGTTTCAAATTCTTTTACCATCGTAGCAATATCCTTTGTGCAGAAAAACCGGGACCGAAGCTCAACATTAAGCCTGTAGCACCCGGCGCCTGCGGCTGCTTCATAAATTGTTCCAGCACATACAGCACTGTAGCGCTGGACATATTGCCATACTCCCGCATCACGCGTCGTGTAACATCAATCTGCTTGCCCATGATACCGAACAGCTCGTCGACCGTCTCCATGATCTTTTTGCCACCGGGATGAAAGATAAGATGGTCCAGCTTATCAACAGACAAACCATTGCGCTCCAGGAAGGGATAAACGATCCGCTCAAAATGCGCGGCGATCGTTTCGGGCACTTCTATATCCAATACCATTTTCAGTCCACCGTTGGTGAGATCGAACCCCATCATATGTTCGGCGTCATAAAAGTGATACATTTCACCATCGACGATCTCGGGTCCCTGGTCTGCCTCATCGGAGGAGAGCAGCACACAGGCTGCGCCATCGCCAAAGATGGCCGCGCTCACCACATTGGTCATGGAATGGTCGTCCAGCTGAAACGTGCAGGTAGGCGACTCTACAGCCACTACCGCAGCCCGCTTGCCGGGATTGGCTTTCAGGAAGCGCTGCGCATAGAGCATACCGGATACGCCTGCGGCGCAACCCATTTCGGTTACCGGCAAGCGTACAACATCCTGCCGCAATTGCAGCAGGTTGATGAGATAGGCGTCGAGCGAAGGGATCATAATACCGGTACAGCTTACGGTGATGAGGTAATCGAGCTGGTCGGGCCGCCATCCGGCCTGCTCCAGGGCTTGTTCCAGGCAGGCTTTTCCCAGGCGGATCGCTTCCCTGGCATAAATGCGGTTCTTATCTTCAAACGAGGTTTGGGTAAACACTTCCTGCGGCGACATTACGGAATAACGTTTATCTACGCCGGCATTTTCAAATATCTTTTTCACCTTCCGGATATAACGCTCTTCTTCGCCGGCCAGCCACAGGTCGACAAAGGGCAATATCTCGGCGGTTGTACGCGAATAAGCCGGAAGGGCTTTACTGACTGTCTTGATCTTTACGCTCATATCCTTTAATGATCCATCGGTAGCGGAAAGCCCACTTCCATTGTATAGTATGTTGTTTCGTATTCAGTTGCCGGGCAAATGCTTCCAGCTCTGCCCGTTTAAATCCTCTCAATATGCTCAGGCGTCCGTCGACCCGGTTAACCTTGCCCAGCCTGAAAGCAAAGCTCAGCAATTCAAATAAACGATAGGCCAGGCGGCTGCGCTGCAGGTCATTGATCACGATCGCCAGACGGGTGTGTTGCTGCAACTGTCGCAGCAATTGTACGATCTCCCTGTCGGTAAAATGATGCAGGGTCAAGGTGAGCAGCACAACATCGCAAGATAGCTGATCTGCATTCATCGCCAATATGTCGTCGCAGGCATAGCTTATATTGTCGTAGCCAGCCGAAACACTTTCTGCATGGGCTACGGTAAAGGGATTAGCATCCACACCCGTAAGCCGGAAGCGAAAACCTTCCTGCTTACCCATCTCCGCTATCGCCCGCAGCATATCGCCGTTGCCGCAACCCAGGTCCAGGATATGAAGGGTACGACCTGGATATTTCCGGGCAATCTGTTGCACCGCGCTCACCGAAAGCTTGTTGCCTCCCAGTACCCGGTTGATCCAGGCTATTTTCTCCAGCGCATCGGTCAGCTCTTCGCCTTGCATGCCGAAGTCGTCCATCAGCTCTATGGCTGTACTTCTATATTTCGTATCCACCGGCATATTCAGGTATCGTAATGGGTGCGCCGTGTGTTTTCCTTATCAGTACCGGCAACATGGCAGGGAACAGGCCAAATGTCTGTACCAGCACGGCCGATAAATGCCGGCGCTGCAATAAGGCGGCTATACGACGCCCAGTTGCCAATCTTTGCCGGAATAAATGCTGCCATTGCAGGTTGTATGCCTGCTCCATGGCTTCCCGGGCCACAATACGCCGTAAAAAGGGCATAACCGCTTCGGCTGCGATCTTGCCTGCATGAATGGCCATAGCCATACCATTGCCGCAAAGCGGATGGATAAGCCCGGCGCTATCGCCGGCCATCAGTATCCCCTGCTCCACAGCAGGCTTAGGATCGAAAGATATCTGGCTTATGGTCAGCGGCCGGCTAAACAGTGGCGTTGCCGGCTGCATTACCGCCTTCAGGACAGGGTTCCGGTACAATACCTGCTCCTGGTGCTCCTCTATATTCCGGTAACGTTTAAAGGAATCGTACTGTACCAAGTAACAGATGTTCAGCGTGTCCTCTTCCACCTTCGACACCCCGCAATAACCGCCATCGAAATGATGCAGCCCGACAACGTGATCGGGGTGAACGCCTTTGTAATGACCCTTTACCGCCAGCCAGGGCGACTTCTGCTGCACAAAACTGCGTCCGAGCTTCATATCCAGCCCCGACCGTTTGCCAAAAGCGCCGATCACCACATCGGCGGTAATCTGCTCCCCGGAGGCGCAAGCCACCGAAAATTGTTCCCCATCGAAAGACAGGTCCGTAATCTGGTCCCGGATCACAGAAGCGCCATTCTGCAACGCTTTATGGTATAGAAATTGATCAAAAGTGTAGCGGCTGAGGCCGAAACCACCCAGGGGCAACGCTGCAGACAATATTTTGCCCGAAACCACGCTGAATTCCAGTTGCGTTATCGCCGCAGGGCCCAGGGGCTCCGGATCGGCATCCAGCCAGCGCAGGTAAGGCAATACTTCATTAGAAATATATTCCCCGCATACTTTATGATGCGGATAGGCTTCTTTTTCTACCAGAACTACCGGGATTTGCTGCCGCGACAAATGAATGGCGGCAGTAAGACCTGCGAGGCCTCCTCCTATAATGAGTACCGGTGTATGTTGCATGAAGGCGTCTTTAGCGCTAATTTACATTACAACCCAAAGGGTTAAATAGTTGCTTCGGAGGGTCAAAAACGACGTTGCCGGAAACAAGGGGCTAAAAATACAGTTCTTTATTTACTTTAAATTTGCACAAAGGCCCAAAAAGGAATCCGGTATTCCGAAAAGGGCTTTTAAGAATCAGAAATGGAATTTGCGATCGTAGATATTGAGACGACAGGAGGTTATGCCGCGGGCAGCGGCATAACGGAGATTGCTATACTGATCCATGACGGGGAAAAGGTGTGCGAGCGCTATGAGACCCTGGTCAATCCCCAGCGCCCTGTACCGCTACCCATACAGTTGCTGACGGGTATCCATGATGAGATGCTGCAGGACAGCCCGGCGTTTAACGAAATCGCCGGCAAAGTGCATGCATTGCTCAGCGGCCGCGTATTTGTCGCCCACAGTGTCAATTTCGATTATTCATTCATCAAGTACCAGCTGGAGGCTGCCGGCTTACCCTTTACTGCCACCAAGCTGTGTACGGTAAGGCTTAGCCGGAAAGTGCGGCCGGGCTTGCCGTCTTACAGCCTGGGCAAACTCTGCGACGCGCTGGATATTCCCCTGAGTAACCGCCACCGTGCCGGCGGCGACGCCGATGCCACCGCGATCCTGTTCTCCAGGCTATGCGCCTGGGATACGGAAGGGCATCTGCAAGCGATGCTCAAAAAGCAATCTAAAGAACAAACCCTTCCGCCCAATCTTCCCAAAGAGGACTTTGACGCCTTACCGCAGTGCCCCGGCGTGTATTATTTCCGGGATAAGGGTGGAAAGGTGATCTATGTAGGCAAAGCCGGGAATATCCGCAAAAGGATTTCGTCCCATTTCACGGGGCACAATCCCAATCCGCAACGGCAGCATTTCCTGCGTAACATCTATTCGATCCGTTATGAACGCTGCGGTACCGAGCTTTTTGCCCTGTTGCTGGAAGCCGCGGAGATCAAACGGCTGTGGCCTGCCTTTAACCGCGCACAAAAGCACCACGAAGCCAAATTCGGCCTGTATCTCTACGAAGACCTGAACGGCTACCTCCGCCTGGTAGTAGGCAAGCACAATAAGTACCAACCCGGCCTCCATGTCTTCAGCCGGGAGTACGATGCCCGTAACCTCCTGCATAAGCTGGTGCGGAATTTCGGTTTATGCCCCGGTCTTTGCCAGCTGAGCGACTGCGATGGCAGCGGCCATCATGAGGCAGGTTGCCTTGCCCAGGGAGCCCCGGAACCTTATAACCAGCTGGTACGGGAAGCCCTGCAGCACCTCAACCGCAACCTGCCCAGCTTTATCGTAATGGGTGAGGGGCGTCATGAAGACGAGCAAAGCTGTATCTGGGTGGAGCAAGGCAGCCTTTATGGCATGGGCTATATAGACAAATATACCGACCTGCAATCGCCTGCCGATATCAAATCCCTGCTCACACCCTATACCGGCAATGCTTACATGATGCAACTGATCTATAGCCATGCCGAAAAACATCCGCATAAGGTGCTGCAGCTTGCAGCGGCGCTTCCCTGATGCTACTCGCAAAAGTTTTAAGGATTTTAGCAGAAGTATAAGCCCTTGCGTCGATGCAATAGCGAAGGCATTGATTATATTTGGGACAGCAGAAGCCTCTTATTCCTTCTGCTCTGAACCATGCCTGTATTCAGCAGAAGAGCCCGGCTCCAGTTCCGGCAATTGGCTGCTATCATCGTCTCCTGGTTCTGTATAGGGATGCTGGTCGCCTTATACGATCACCAGGTATTGCATACACGCAATGCGCTGGGCACAGCGCCGGGGTATAAGCTTGCTGCGTCGATACTGCTTAATGCCGGGATCGGCCTGTTCGGCGCGCTCACCGGCGGCAGCCTGCTCGTATTTTATGTTAATGTAAAATACAGGGACCGCTCCTATGGATATACCATTGCCTCGGTCACCATCTGTTTTTTGCTCATCATTTTATTGATCAGCATTGTCCTGGGCTTGTTGGGCATGGGCGATCTTCACCGGCTCATCAAGAATGGCGTGGTATGGGCCGCGGTGGTAGCCATTACCCAAATGATGCTCCAGGTCAACAGTAAGTTCGGCTATGGGATATTCTGGGACCTGATCCGTGGCAAATACAATACGCCTAAGCAGGAACGCCGCATCTTTATGTTTCTCGACATCAATGCGTCGACCACCATAGCCGAGGAGCTGGGCGACAGACGGTATCATGCTTTCCTTAAAGATTTTTTCAGCGATATCACCAACCCCATCCTGAACAATAAAGGTGAGATCTACCAATATGTAGGCGACGAAGTGGTGATTGCCTGGCGGTATGGCGCAGAAGAAGAGAATAGCCAGTGCATCCGGTGCTTTTTCGATATCAAGGAGCACATACAAAGCTTAGGCGATAAATATTTATCCCTGTATGGCTTTGTACCTACCTTCAAAGCGGGCATTCATTGCGGCGAGGTGGTCGCAGGTGAGGTGGGCATTATTAAAAGAGACATTACGTATTCGGGCGATGTGCTGAACACGACGGCGCGCATACAGGGAATGTGCAAGCAGTATAATGAAGAAGTGATCGCTTCGGCAGAGCTGCTGGCCGCCCTGGGCACGCTTAGCAACTATGTATCGCAGGTGCTGGGCTCAATAAGGTTAAGGGGCAAAGAGAAAGAAACGTTGCTGATAGCGCTCAAACCCATGTCTTGATTATCTTCGCAACAATGGATACGGATCTTATTTTAGAACATGTGGCCCGGCATATAAGGCTCGAAGAGAAGGAAACTGAATTTTTTCTTTCCCTGCTCCACCCCGCTACCATCCCACGCAAATCCTTTTTGCTGCAACCGGGAAATATTTCCCGGAACGAAAGCTTTATTACCAGCGGCTGCCTGAGGACCTATACTGTTGACGATAAGGGCCAGGATCATATCCTGATGTTCGGCATTGAAGGCTGGTGGATGAGCGATCTTTATAGCTTTCTCACGCAAACACCGTCAAGCTGCTTTATCGATGCCCTCGAAGACACCTCACTGTTACAGCTATCGAAGAGCAACCTGGAAAAGCTTTATGAAGCGGTACCCCGGTTTGAACGCTATTTCCGGCTGATCCTCCAAAATGCCTTCGTCGCGCAGCAGCAGCGGATCAACCAAAACCTTTCCTTTACTGCGGAAGAGCGTTACCGGGAATTCACGCGCAAATACCCCGGACTGGAACAAAGGATTGCACAAAAGCATATTGCTGCGTACCTGGGCATTACACCCGTATTCCTTAGCATGCTGCGTCGCAAGCTCAGCGGAAAATAAATATGAATGGCCGCGCTGTGCTCCACGAACGGCGGCCATCAATCATTTATTCAACTACTTTAATTTTCAGACCCCTCGTTGGCTGTTGCTTTGCGGTACAATTATATCGTAATGAAACAGCTTATTTTGCATACGAACAATGACTGGACCGGGTTGATCATCCGGCTGACTACAGGACTTATTCTTTTTCCCACGGCGCACAAAAAGTATTGGGATGGTTTGGCGGGCCAGGCTTCGCTGGAGAAATGGCTTATTTTACCGGCACGGCACATCTGCCCTGGCTGATCGCATTACTGGTGATCCTGATCGAGTTCTTCGGTTCGTTGTCCCTTATCCTGGGTCTTGCTTCCCGTATATGGTCCCTGGCCTTTATCTGCCTGTTTACGGGCATTATCCTGACTGCACACAAAGATTTCGGCTTCTTCATGAATTGGTTTGGCAACCAAAAGGGCGAGGGCTTTGAATACCACCTGCTTATTATCGGGCTGTCCCTGGCGATCCTGGTCAACGGCAGCGGCCGCTATGCGCTTGACCGGCTGCTCCTGAAAGAGCGGCCCCTATCGGCAACCAGGGCACGACCTGTTTAATTCAGCTTGCGTATGGCGCAGCCGATCTCACCGTTCACAAAGATCTCTGTAAAGTTGTTGGCAAGCATCCAGGTACGGGCTGTATCCTCGAAATAAATGCCCATCACGCCCGTCTGGCAAGTGCGGAACTGCAACTTGATCTTGTTCTGCGCCAACTTGGCAATGTCGGCCTCAACTCCGGCGATGAACGCATCGCGGTTTTCGAAGGACTGGCATTTGATTTCCACGGCCAGCTTTTTTTTGACATCCAGGTCGTTATTGTTGAACAGCCAATCCACACGTTGTCTCGCATTGGTGTAAATAGCCACTTCACGCAGGATATCGTAGGTATTGTTCTGTGCCAGTACATAAGCAGCATAGTCGGCCTGGGCCCAGGCTTCCCAACCGCCTTTCAAAGGGAAGTACAGCTTGAATTCGCTGCCCCTTATCGCACACCAGTTGATAAGAAAGGTGGCATAGTCATCGTAGGTTAAAGTCATGACCTTTGGTTTTTAAAAGAAATGAGCGGACGGCGCCGTGGCAACCGGCCCGCTCAATTGAGATTAGTCTGCCTGCACGGGATGAGGCACAGGATGAGCTGCCTTCACCTGCAGGGTCATTTCCGGTTCAAAAACGCCCCGTGACAGCACAGCGGTAAAATAGATAGTACCTGTATAATTTGCCGGGATCTCCGACACGACACCTGCGATAAAAACTGGGATCCTGCTTACCCTTGTGACGGGGATCACAATAGGCGGCTGAGGACCAGGTATACCGCATTCCAGCTCCACAGTAGCATCCAATGGTACATTCTGGCATTGGATAGTAAATTGTATGTTGCCCGCTTCCGGTCCTTGCTCATACAGCATAATACCGTTAAGCTTATTGGTACCATTGCCGCGAAGCATAATCATGTTACGCACGATCAACCTTATAGGTTCCATAATTACGGCTTATTGGGCGTTCCCTGAACGTGGCCCCGGTGAATGAATAAAAATATCCGACTATCCGGATATAGGAAACCAAGCCGGTTCTTGAGCTTGTCGAAAGGACAAAGATGATGCCTTGGCAAGCTCAGCAACCGTTAATGGAGGCAAATTGTATCCTGTTTCCTATATGCCGGTAGTCAATAAAAATAATTTTTCCGTTTGCAGCGAATACGGATAGCCTGACCCACAAGTTCAAGACAGCCGGGACAACCGGCTTTGGCACCCTATATTCTAAGGGCTTAGGCCTGCTCTACATCCATTGGCGCCACGTACATAGCCCGCATTTCCATTTGCGCACCCGGCGGCGGCGTGCCTTTCAACATTACGGAATAATAAATGGTACCTACAAAATGAGCGGGCACATAGCTGCGCATACCTGCGCTGAAATCATCGCTGGTAACCACTGTAGGCTGCAATTGGATCGGTGGCTGTGGGCCCAACTCTGGGCATTCAAAAGAAATTTCAGAACCAACAGGAATATGCTGGCAGCTGAGCACAAAAAGTATTTCGCCACCCACATCACCTTGTTCATAGAGCAGCGCCTGCGTGATCTTGTTGTTGTCTTGTTCCAGCTTGTAGGTTGCGCTTTTGATTACTTTCCCGTTTTCCATTTTTATTTCGGTTATGAGTTAAAAAAAAGGCGGCTGTGGCCATAGACAGCCGCCTGTGAACATTAATTGGTTGTGGTTACAGAAGCGACCACGATCTGCTTTTTGGGACCGCTTCCTTTTCCGTCGAGATAGAAGGCTGTGAACACGATGCTGCTGTTGGCAGGTGGCGCTGCGTCTGTATAGAAACAGAAAGAGATATTACCGGTATAATTGGCCGGCACCTCCGACATAATACCATACGAACCATTACCATCGCTAACCTTGGTCTTTTCCAGCTTGATGGGAGGATTGGGCCCGGTAAGATTATCTGCGCTGAAAGATACCATGCTGCCTGAAGGGATGTTGTTGCACTTCAAAGCAAAGTTCATTTGCCTTTCCGTATCGCCCTGGCTATAAGCAAAGGTGGTTTTCCAACGGAGACCTGGTGTGGGCGGCGGTGTAGGCTTATCGATGATCACCTTTTTCCAGCCGATGTTATTGCTACCGGCAACATATTGTTGAAAATCGTTAACGCCGCTGAAGTCGGGTTGCGTACCTTCAGGCACGATAACACCAATAAGGCTATAGGTAGCGCCACCAAGGGGGTTTGGCGGCGTCCACACGAAAGGCAGTTCCGTAACAACGATAGCATTTTCGCTTTGGGCGCTCACCGTGACGAAAGATTTGCCATCGCGGGTTTGCAACGCGTTCTTTGTCCACAATGCGGGATTGTTCAGGTCGGTATCCTTGGCATAGTAGGCATAAATATCGCCCTGCTGCAAGCCGCCGGCGAGGCTTTTGCCCCTTACATAGATATAGTTCAGCTGCTCGGCTTTAAGGTTTTGGCTGACATCTTTATCATAGTTGTCATGAAAGTACTTCAATGGGTTCTTGACCATTGTTGTCCCGTTGGAGATCACATCGGGAGAATTGGATACATCGCCGGTGCGGGGAAGCTCGCCTTCGTCGGTAAGGGAGGCCCTGATGAGAATATCGATATTTTCGGTGCTCATAGTTTTATTTTTTTTAGTAGTAAAAGATTAGTGCTTCCATATATAGTTCATAGCGCCAACTACGATAAGACGCTTGGGGCCGCCAAGGGTGAGCAACTGCTCCAGGTACTGATCGTGGTGCGCCAATAGCTTGGTAGATTCACCAGAGCGTTCCAGCTCTCTTTTGATACGGGCATAGGCTTCATCTGCAGTAGGAATGCCGAACTCAGAGGGGGCATGCGCATATTGGAACAGCGCGGTACCCGGGTTGGTCGGATAAGCGGCCTGGATATCAACACTGGCCTGGCTCAGGTCGGTGACGCCGGGAGGCGCTTCCAGGTTGAAATAGATATCGCTTACATAACCTGCGGGCACATCGCATACCACGCCGGTAGTAAAGCTGGGGAAGGTGGAAACCACTGTTGGTTCCAGGTAAATGGGTGGATTGGGACCGGGCGCACCAGCGGAGAAGGACACTTTGGTTCCTTTAGGCACATTGGTACAAATAAGCGTGAACTGGATCTTGGCCGCTTCGTCGCCCTGCTCGTAGAATTGCTGTACGCCGCTAAGCTTTACCGTAGTCGCATTATTAACGACCACATTGCGCCAGGCAATGCCACCATTTTTGGCTACCCATCCGGCAAAATCGGAGATCTGCAGGGTATTGGGAATATCATTGTTATAACCGGGCGAAGGTACCTGTGCGATCATACAGTAGTGATCGTTGTTGATATTGTCCGGCTTCCAGATAAAAGGCTCTGATGCCACACCGATGCCACCGGGCTCTGCAACCAGGGATACCGGGTTGTGCGTAGGTGTCGTGGTGATCTCGTTCCAGTTGGCGGGATAGGTGAGCAGGGAAGCTTTGGACCAGAACAGGCGGGGGCGGTTGCCGTCGGTATTGTCTTCGATCTTCTTATCCGAAAAGTTCTTACCCCTGAGGTAAATATAATTTGTTGAACCAGCCTCCAGAGCTCTACCGGGATCGCTGTTGTAGTTGTCCCGGAAGAAGACCTGCGGGTTAGACACAGGAGAGATGCCATACGGGATAAGATCGGGCGAGGAGCTGAGTGCTCCGGGCTTGGGAATGGTGTTGGTCTGGCCCAGCGTGGATCGCAAAAAGATGCCATTGTAAGTTGCCATAGTGCTAATTTTAATTGGTGAAATAATAGAAATTGGATGAACAAAGAATAAGCGGTTAGACAGAGGGCGTATAGGCCCATACATTCTGGTTGGCGGCATTAACATTCAATTGAGCCCCTCCGAGGAACCAGAGCGCGTCCTGGTACTCCACGCCGGCGGTGTTCAGGATATCTTTCCACTGGAAGCCCCGTTGGGTAGACCATTTGTTATCGGAGCTCATGCGGTTCATATCATACAGCCCCTTCTTATCGGCGCCCAGGCCGCTGCCCAGGTAGATACCATTGCTGAGCGCTCCTACCACAGGGTAAGCGCGCGGCGCCCATTTTATACCCGTTTGGGCATACCAGCTGGCGCCGTCGGAAGAGGACCATACTTCGTTGACCGGCTTGCCCGTTTTATCGTCGCCGTTGATCACACCACCCAATACCCAGGCCTTGCCATTGTAAACAACCGTTCCGAAGGCGCTGCGTCCGTTCTGGAACGCCTGCCCGGTCACCTGCGTCCAGGTTTTACCATCGCTGCTGCTCCATACATCGGTAAGCGGCTGGCTGCCGCTGTTGAGGCCGGCCACGATATACATCTTATTGTTCAGCACAAAGCAGCCGAAGCTCCTGCGTGCAGACCACTGCGCCTGCGCCGTTTCCTGTGTCCAGCTATTGCCGTCAGTGCTGCTCCATACATCGTTCCGGTAGCTGCCATCGGTGCCCAGTCCGCCCATGAGCCACATTTTACCATTGAATACGGTGCCTGCGGCATAGCTTCGTGTAGGCCAGGGCACATTGTTGGTTACCGGTATCCAGTTATAGCCATCAAAAGAGCGGTACACGCTGTTCATATAATTGCTGGCCATTACCCAGATCGCTGTATTGAAATTCAATACCAGGGGCAGTTCGGGGAAGCCGAAGGGTGCGCTGGAAGTGAACTGGTTCCAGCCCAATGGCATCGGCAACAGCTCCAGGCTGCGCATGGCCATTCCCAGCTCGTTATTCACCATCAGCGTATAAGCCACACCAGAGTTGGGTATAATGCTCATCACACCGTTGTTCAGCTTATCCTGGCTAATGCCATTGATCGTACCATATTGCACCGTAGCAGAGACAGCGGAACGTACATCCCATGATAAGGCGATGGGCTGGCCCAGGCGTGCGCCGTAGCCGGGATTGGCGGTGAACGAATTGATCACAACAGGATTGATACCTACCGGCGCTGTTTTATTGGCATATTCATTACCCTTGTTAGATGCCGTAAGAATGAAATTGGTCGCATTCCATACCTGTACCTCCAGGGTACCTTGTGCCGGAAGGTCTTTATGGTCGCCGGGAGAGATCATGATCTTATCGGCATAATCGACCTGCCAGCTCAACGTCACTTTAGCACCAGCGTCGACCTTGCCGGCCGAAGGATCAAATTTTTTGATCTCAGGGGGATTAATGGACACCGTGATCTGCTTAGAGACATTAGGGCCTTCACCATAGGCGGTGAGCGTATACACCGTCGTACGGCCCGGCTGTACGATCACCTCGTCATTTGGCTTTACGTTAGTATAGTCGCCCGGCGCCAGGGTCACCCTTGCCGCAGCCTCGGTAGTCCAGGACAGGGTACTCGATGCTCCTGAGCTGACATAGGCAGGGTTAGGATTGAAGCTGGTAATATCCAGCTTGCTTCTGATCTTTACTACCTGCTTACTGTCTTCGGGAAACGAGCCATCGCCGCTGTTCTCCCTTATCTTGAGTATAGCGGTGCCGTCGGACTGGTTGACAATAATATTCTGCAGCTGAAAGGTGATGCTTTGTCCTGGTGCTATAGTGGCATCGCTATCGATAGGCGTAGCGCGGTAAAGCCCGTCATCTACCTGCTGAAAATCCCAGTCAAGCGGTTGCAGCGATACAGGGACGATCGACGAAGGATCTGCCGTCAGCGCATCTTTACTGGTGATAACGCTATTTACCGGGACCTGGATCTCGAATCCGACAATGCTGATCGCTTCATCGGTAGCATTGCTGCCGCCAATGGTGAGCAGCACGCGGGAGGGATTAAGGTTGTCGCGGGTATAGTATACGCTACCCGGGAGCACGGTATAAGTTAGTTTGGTATCGCTCATAGCTTTGGTTATTTTGAATCGTTAAGCGCATTGGATAATTTCAGCCAACCATCTTTCAGCTCATAGTTGGCGCCTATTCTGGCCTTCTCATTGGCTTGTGCGATATTGGTCAGCTCTTCCCAGGTGGTAACGCCCGTATGCTGTATCCAGGACCATTTGCCGCTCATCTCGGAAGGCAAAGGCATCGATAGCTGATCGGGATCAGTGATCAGGGGACCGGTGCGGAAGGTAACATGCATATTGGCCATAGCTTCCTCTACCAGGGTACCGGGCAGCACGTTCAGCTGCACCGGCAGGATACCGGGTATCACATTGACATCGCCGCGGGGATCAACGATCAGGAAAACTTCCCTGGCAGGATCGCTAAAGCGGAGCGACACAGGCTTATTGGTCACGTAGCCCGAGGCGGTATCGATCTTATCGGCCAATATGCTATTGAATGTGGCAAAGTCTGGCAGGAAGTAGCCGATCGTACCGTCCTGCGGATCCTGCAGGCAGCCGGTCTGTACGGGGAATACGATATCCTCGTAGCCGCCTGTCACTTTCAGCGTCGAGTCTTTCCAGTTCTGGCTGTAAGCCGGTGCGCCCATCAGGTTGTAATCCATCGCCGACCGCACCAGTGCCAGCGGCCTGCCAATGAAGACGGAGATCAGCTCGTTGTTCCGGCCACCCAATGGTTCGACGGTCCATAATGTTTCATCAATAATAGACAGCAGATCGTTAAAGGCCGCCGCACTGTCTTCCCGCGCCAGCAGACCTTCTACGAAGGAACGCATGTAGCCATTGGGTATCACCTCGTCAAGCGGTGCGCCTACCGGCACATTCTTGCCCGGCGCATTGTCCCAGCGCAGCTGCATATTTTTAAACGTTCCTGTAAGGATGAGCTCGCCTAGGAGATGACCATCGGGCGTATATAGCGAAAGTCCTTTATCCAGGTGATTGGGCAGCAGCCAGCCACAAATGGGATTAGTCATCTGGTTGACCTGCACACTATCATCATTCTGACCGCTACCGGAAAGAAGGTTAAAATCGAAGCGGGCATTTTGGGTCACCCTTGGCGGCAGCTGCACCAGGTTGGCATTGCTTGCCGTTACCATCCCGGTACCAATGACGGGGTTGTAGCCGGCCGGTTGCTGCCCTACCGCTGATATGGGATCAAACACCTGGCCGAAATCGTCCACGACCCATAGTTTGTTCAGCTGAAAATGGCCCGCCCTCACCGGATAGCTCTTTACACTCATATCCGGTACTGGAGACAGTTGGGTCATATCGCCCACAAGACTGTTTACGTCGGCGGGAGCCTGGTTCAGCTGATCCGGGTTAAGCGCCAGCAGCAGCTCATTAAGGCCACTCATGCTCTGCGTCAGGAAGTCCCAGTGGCTCACGGTATTCAGGAAATTTTCGAGGTCGGGAAACTTGCCCGTATCCTCAAAATATTTTTCCAGCTGGGCCTGCATTACAAAGGCGCTGTTGGGTGTGATCAGCGTACTGCCGCTGATGGTAACGCTATTACCGACAGGGCTGAAACTTTCATCCCACACATATTCCAGAGTCTCTGCATCGAATTTCCATTTTTCCAGAGCCTTCGCAGGTTCTGTATAAGAAGGAATCCAATTGATCTCCCAGGCCATATACAAGGGGGCCCAGGGCGCCGCCCAAAGCTGCACGGCAACCTTGGAAGGAATAGTACCCATAAAGCCCGAGGCATCGGTAACCAACTGCCGGTCGATATCGTGGATATCGGCGTTCCAGGCGGCGGTCTGCTGTGCTGCCACGTTGGCCGCATAAGTGCTGTTATAAGGTATCTTCAATAGTGTGCAGGCCGCCTGAGCAATGGCTGGCGCATTTAGCGTATCGAAAAAGTAATTGTCAATACAAATGCTGTTGGTCTCCTTGGGAACCAATCCTGGTGCCGGCAGGCTTACAGGCGGCAAGGTAACATTGGCGGCTGTCACCGGTTGAATAGGCTGTCCCGGCAGCATTACCTGCAGGCCCACAATAGTTTGCCCGGTAAATCGTGTGAACAGCTGATCACCTTCCTCAAAGCGGCCGTCTTCGCCATGCCGGTAGGCCCGGTGTGCACCATATACCAGCACTACGGGATCGTTGGCCTGGTGATAACGATTACCCATATTCTCTTTCAGCTCCTGTGTAGAAGGGAGGCCATCCTCCACTTTTTTGATTAGCGCTACGATCTCGGTTTCCAGGGTCCTGTTTGCTGTCTGCAGATCCGATACCAGTTGTTTGTTGCCAGGGATCGCATTTTTAAGGTTATCCTGGATCACTTTCCATTCTGCCGCCGAAATACCATCTGGTGGCTTGCCCCAATAGCTGGACGCTTTCCCGGTCTTCCACCAATTGCCGTACAAATCCGATTGGGCCGACTGCATGAGGTGCAGGTTCAGATCGCGCAATGCCGCTTTTTCGTTGAGCGCGACCAGGTCGACCTGACGTTCGGGAGAGATGAAAGGGTTCTCAGGCTTGTCCTTATCATCGATATAATAATAATATTCGGCGTCATGGTTACCGAACCAGGCTTTAAATATCTCGCGGTATAGCTGGTATTGTCCGCCCTGCTCCTGGTACTTTGTCAGCAGGTTATAGTTAAAGGCTTCCAGCAACTCGGCTGCGGCCTCCCCATCCTGCCCCGTAAGGTCGAGCTCATAAGCTACCAGCGCAGCCAGCGCATCGATAGCCGTATTGGCTATAGCGATCCGGGGTTGCTTTTCGGCCGGCATTTCAGGATCGTATTGCGGCACGCCACTCTGCGGCACGCCATTCTGTCCCAGCCAGTTCACTTTATAGATCATACCCTGGCATAAAGTACGCGAAGGGTAAATGTCCTTTGCTTTATCCGGATCAACAGGAATACCGCTCGCCTTTGCCCAGGCCATCCAGTCGTTCACCGCCTTTTGAATATCGTTGTTGTCACCCACTGTCCAGTTCAGACTGTCCATCAACACCAGCCATTCGTCCAATGTGTTGAATTTATTGAGCGGATCATCCTGCGCACTGCCATACCAACCCATTACGGTGTATGATACCGGCACTTCCTTGTCGACGATATCACTCATATCGTCGTAGAAAGAAAATACATTGTTGATATTGGCTGTATATGCTGCGAATGCGGGATTGCCCGGCCCCAGCGCCATCAGGAACTGCTGCTGGCTCACCGCCGCTTCTCCCGGCCATTGCGCGGCCGGCCATACTTTACCGATGCGGGTCAAGGTCGGTGTTGCTGCATCGGGCTTCAGAAAAAGGTTGGCGCCGTCTTTCGGATCGAGATAATCACTTTGCAATATCCAGGATTTCGACTTCCCTTCATAGTAACGGATAATGAGCCAGCGGTTGGGTGCATAAGGATACGTGATCTGCTCACCCTCCTGCCTGCCGTGGGTGATCCCGTCGGGAAGCGCCCAGTGGAGTGTTACCCCCACACCGGGACGCTCGGCGCCCTGGAACATGGAGGGCCGTACGTCCAGGAACTTACCGGCATTGTTATACTTCATCCTGTTATACGCCCAGGGATAATTCAGCGACAGCTTCGATACCACCAGGGCTTCCACATCCACCGGCACCAGCAACGAAGGACCGTTCCAGAGTAAGGGCGCTGCTGTATTTTTGACCGCTTTTGCCATGATCTTGTTTTTACCGTTGAAAGAGTTTAATAATCGGTGCAATCGTTAGGATTGGGCTGTGTATCTGTACCACTCAGGAAAGATTGCTGCTCCGCCGATTTGATCAGCTGTATGCCAAAATCGGCAGGCGTAAGCGTACCCGAAGGCCCCATAGCGTTGTACCGGTTCAGGATAGTGACCAGGCCGGCCTTGGTGGCCGCGACATCGATCACGTTGAGGCCGCCGCTTCTGCGCGCTACTGCTGTTTCATCCTCCGGTTTGGGGTTGCCCGTCACGAAAGCGCCTACCGGCTGATCGGACTGATAGCCCATATACCGGGGCACCAGCTTGCCGTCGCTGCGTACGCCGAAGGCCAACCCTTCCTTCGGTTCGTTTAACTGCACCAGCTTGGGCATTTTGCCATAGAGACAAAGCATTACATCGGGCGCCAGCCTTTGGATACGTAGATTTTCGATCTTACCCACCGGCACAATATTCTGTCTGCCATCGATGGTGTAATCCTCGTATGCCGCAATCTCCAGGCCGGGCCAACCAGATACCAGCTGCGACCGCATCAGCAGTCCTGATACCGCCATACCGGTATTCACCTGTTCCGGCAATTCGGCGCCCGCCAGCCGGCGCCGCACCAATTGCATCGATGCTTCGAGGCTATGCTGCACCTGTTCATATACCGACCGAATCAAAGCCGTATCCCGCGACGATTGTGCACCTACACTCAAGGCGCCATCTACCAGCGAGCTGGTCCAGTTGGGATCAACATAGAAAAACCGCAGCGACTCCAGGGGCAGCATAGCGGCATTGGGTACCAGGTGCTCAAATGGCACGCCGTATAGCAGCGAAAGGCGGCCCAGCCAGTCTTCCAATGCGGGCGGCAATACACTCTCCTGGAAATTCATCGAAAGACGCAAGGTCTTTACCTGTGTAGTCCCCTTAAGGGCGTTAATATATTGACCGGCTTCCGGCAAGTTCTTTTTCATGTTACTCGGCTTTATCACCTCCTGCGGAGGCCATGATCAATTGTTGTAAGCGGTCCTTCATCCGGGGACCGTAATGAAGCAGATCGGCAACCTGCTCTTCGGAAAGCAATCCAGGCATATCGCCGGTCTTCCCTTTTGTGCCGCCAGGATCGCCGGTACGGATAAGTGGTGCTGCCGCCGCTTCCCTGGGACGCACAAGCGTAGCAAAGTCTGTCGACAGGAATTGATGAATAAGATCTGCTATCACGTGCTTATCGCCGGCTTCCAGCAGGTGCGGACCAGCCTCAGCAAACAAACCTTTCATACGGTTTAGGGTGTTATGCTGTTCCAGCTTCAGGTTCTGAGCTGCCTTTTGCTCTTTGCGCCATTTCATCAACCCTACTGAAAACTCGGTGTCGGACAGCGCAAGCAGCCGCCCGATCTGCCAGGCAACCGCATAAGACATATCGAACAGGCCGGTCTTCTGATCATAAATCATGCCCGACTCAGAACTAAAGAAAGGCTCCATTTTTACGGCACTCAGCTGTACCGGTGTGAAAGCGCCGCGATACCAGGCAGCCGTTTGCTCTCCCTGGCGGGTCCGGTAGTTCATGGCTACATATCCGTCATGGAAGGCCGCTGCGACCAGCTTACCGGCATCTGTATCCGCCTGGGCAGGCTTATTAGGAAGATGCAGGGAACAAGTATTGATATTTTGCACCAGGTCTTTAAACGTTTCGCCCTGTACTTCCAGCGCGGTGAAGCTCCAGCTGGCCAGCACAGCCATCCGTACGGTATCGTATTGCGCCGGTATTGCCGTTCCACCATAGAGGTAAGCAGAGAAACCTTCCAAGGACACGAGACAAGCGTAATTGAGCTTTCCCGGCGTGGGAAAGCGATTAGCCACCACTACGGAGAACCATCCGTCGACAACGTCGGAGCGCAGCTCTTTGTTGGCCATATCCACCTCGCGGCAATGCGACAGGTCACGCAATTCTGTCCTGGCGGGCACTACAGCACTAAAGGTGGCCTTTGGAATGTCTACGATAAGACATTGTGTCGCCTTTTCCTCTTCGGTAACCTGAAGACCTTGCGGCCCCATCACCTTGGTATCGGATGGACTTACCACCTCCGATACTGTACCATTTCTTACTTTGGCTACTTCGTCCTCTGTAAAGATCATCAGCGCAACCCAGGGCTCCGGCGGATCTGCAGGCTGCTTACCATCTATCGTACGTTCCCAGGGAAGCGTACGCCGGGTAAGCACAATATTAGGCACATACAGCTCGTAATGGCCCTGCTTGTTAGCCGGCGGAAAAATGGAGTATACTGTCGAAGGATCCAACGCAAACCGCGGCCCATCGACCAGGAACTGCTGCACTTTATTGTACTCCTGGTTCAGGCTTTTATCTACCCAAACCAGCTTTTGCGTCGTCTCGATGGTATAGGTGCCGGAGCTGAGCGGCGGTGCGCAGAAATCATACAAACGCATCTGCTCCTGTTCCTGCGGATCTGCAACCGCCGTCTTTATGATGAATTCTGAATTTCTCATGATCGCTGGTTCGTTTGGGTTAGGATTATTGTGGTCCTATGGAAATATGTGTACCGCTTCCGGCTTCGGGATAAGGATAAGGCAGCGCAGGCTGTAACACTACTTTTTGCCAGTTCTCCGCTACGTAGGTCACTTCTTCGGCCAGGCCCATCACGCCCGATATCCAGGTGTCGGCATCCGATGTTGTATAAATGATCCTGGCATCGTAACCGGTATTCCCGGGCAGCGTATACAGCACTGCAGCTTCATAAGCACCGTCAACTACTTGTACCGGTGTAAGATCCTGATACGCCGGACCATCGCCGGTATCGATCTTTATCCTGGCTTTGATGGAAGCGGGATCCAGGGGCGTATTTTTCGATCGCTTCTTCGACAGCACAGCCAGGGTATTCACCTGTCCCGGCAATACAGTTTTGATACCGGCCGGCACACTCTGTTCTCCTATCTTGACCAGGTTGTCGTTGACAAAAGTCTGACCCGACAGCAGGCCGAAGCCGCTGGAGCTGCGCAGGTATTTCACCCGTATGGGACTGTCGGGGACCACAATGGCGCCAATACCGGTAAGCGCATTGGGATTTACCAAAGTGAGCTGCGCTGTTACATGCCAGCCAAAAGCATAGGGCATTTCCAGCGAAGCCGTGCTGATGCCGGCTACATAAAGCTCAGCGACGCCCTGCGGCAAGGCTATGCTTCCTGTCAATACCCGGCTGCCGATAAGCTGATAATCTTCATCGAACCAGGCTGCAAACACTGGCGTGTCACCACTAATATCCAGATAAGGCGCGGCAGCCAGGGGATCAAGGTCCAGCAAGGCCGCGACACCGGGGAACAGCTCCAGTCCCGGCTTGCCACCAGCCGCGGCTTCCAGGTTGCGTCCCTGTACCATTGCGGCTGCCTGCCCTTGCGGCAACTTATCGGCGCTGTACATCTTGCCCTTAACCGGGTGGATCATTTTCACTTCATCGGGGGAGGCCGCCATGAATACGGGAGACGGCAGGTCGGGACGGGAATATTGCGTCATTACGGCCCTTATTTTAACCGGCTCTGCAGCGGAGCGTATCTTTGCTTTAAAGGCTGCAGGGGCAACGGAACGGCTAAGGGTTTTCGCCTGCAACATCCTTTGTGGTGGCGCCTGCTGGTAACCGAGGCTACCCAGCTCGCCCAGCATCGGGTACGACTGGAACGTATCGCTGGCATAAGCAGCCATTTGATCCAGCCGTCCATCGGTGCCTACATTAATGCCGGCACCCACCACAGCTTCCAGGATAGCGGTACGAACGGTAGCGATAGCCGGCGCCATTACGGTATCTTCTATAATGATAAGGGACTGATCCGAAGCGACGGCAGGCTGAGTGGGATGCAGCCAGGGATTATTGGCCAGGGTGAGCTTACGCCAGGCCCAGGCCGCATAGCCCAGGTTTGACAAGGGGAACATCGGCGGTCCGTCCTGGGGAAGATCATCGCTCGCCGAAGCAATCCTTGCGGAGAGTCCTACGAGGGCGCCGGGAATGATCTCAGCACTGATCTCCGTTTTACCGTTGTTCTTCGTACCCCAGAGCGATTCCGGTATACCGTTGGTATCGCCGCTAATGTTCCAGTTGTCCAGCTTGTCGTAAGGCGCATCGTAATACTTAAAGGAAAGGCTTAGCGTAGACATGGCATCTTTAGTGCCGAACACGACATTTCCCATAGGCCTGATACCGAACTTCACATTGCTGCTGATCTTCTGCTGTACACCCGTTATGCTGATCTCATTAAGTGGCACTACTGTGCTTACTGTAAAGGAGAAGCCATCGGCGCCTACCCGCCATAGGACAGGACTGACAGTATTGACTTTTGTATCGGGGTTCGGGATTTCTTTAATAAGACCTGTAACCTGCTTAATATTGGTCACCTGCTGCACTGGTACCGTTTGTACGCCGGCGGCATCGCGTTTAAGCTGCTTTGTTGTCTTTTCCGGTTCCGGCTCCGGCTCCTGTTGCGGCGCTGTCGCCGGCGCCTTATCCGAGGGCAGGAAGTAGGGTTGGAATTCGTTCCAATCTATAATACGGGTATCGTTAGGTTTCGTATCGGTAGCACCGAAGTTCACCGTAAAGGAGATCACCCACCAGTGTACGGTTACGCTGCCGGCCATAGGCGGTCCCCAGATGTGAACATCTGCGCCCAGCTCTACTTTAAACGTCGTGGTCCAGATGAAATGAACCGTATAGGAAGCCCCGACGCTGACCCCCACCCTGATATCATAGTAGAACGGGTTCCACATGATCAGGAAATCGGCATAAGCCGTGAACCAGGCTTTCAGGTTGCCGCTCTGGTATACTGCTTCGAGCGAACCGCCAGCCATTACGGCCGAAGGTGTCAGCGCAAAGTAAGCGCCACCCTTGATGCTTACGTTGCCACCTACTGCCCAACTGAAGCCTAACCGTGGCACGTCGGGATAGTATGCCGGCTTTTTGAAGGCCGGGTGATAGCCACCCAGGGTAAAGACAAAATCCCCTGCCCTGGCCCCGGTATCGGGCTGATCCTTGAACCATACATAGAAGGCCAGGCCGCCGGTGAGCCGGCAATTGGGATCGATTACATAGGAATTGGAGGTGAGCACGGCTTCCATCGCCAGCAAGCCGGTCGAAACTTTATAGGTTACCTTGAAAGCGATCTGCGCGCCTACGTATGTGCGGCCGGTCTTTGGCAGCAACAGGCCCGACAGCCCCAGCAAGGCAATCTCGAAATCGTTGCCGAAGATCACCATCAGCACAGCCTTGGAATCGATGAGCTCAAACGAGGAGAACATAATACCTGCGGCAACCCAATAGGAACCCAGCTGTGGCGGTACGATCTTAGTGCCCAGCGCCTTGAGCGCCTGCTCATTGGTGGGCGCTTTGCCATCTACCCCACCCAGCGCCGCGGGCTTTTGTATACCGGCCACGAAAGGAAAATTCTCGATCTGGTTGGCCGGGGGAATATTTATAGTCCGATTGTACCCAAAGCCACCTGAAAGTCCCTTGATAAAGAAGCAGGGAGGGCCTCCCAGCGGCGCATTCAGGTAGGCGAAAATAAATAACGAGGGGTGACCATCGATGAGCGCATAAGAGCCGAAAGCGCCGATGCCGAAGCTGGCCGTCTGGATCATGGCCTGCCCGGTATACTGGATATAGCCCGCGGAATCGTCCTTCAGGAATCCGCCGCCGATGGTAACCGCCCCGGCATTATAGGACACGTCCAGTCCTGCGAGATCCAGTGAGTAAGCGCCGTAATTAGTAGGATCAGTGATCGGGATACCGATATCCAGTTCCACCAGGTTGGCCATCAGGCCGGCAAGCGATACCTGACCATCAAACAGGAAGTCGAGCCGCTTCGGCTCTTTGTCGCCTTTCCAGCCGATGCCAACTTTGCGGCATTGCAGCGGCCCGAAAGCCCGCATAATAGATATCCATATTTTGTCGGTCTGCAGTCCGTTGGCATCGTACAGCTGCAGGTCGAAGGATCCTGCATTATAGACATAAGAAGCGGAGATAGAGAACGAAGGATTGATCGCATCGGTCTTGCCGGGATTGCCACCGGAAGTAAGCAGGTTTTGCGCTACAGGGTTGCTGTTGCCGCCCTGGTTACCAAAGCCAGGCCCTAAGGGTACGCCAAGGCTATACAGCATCATGCCCGCGCCAAAATCGGTGCGCAGCGTACCGTTGAAGTCAAGTGAGACATAAGCCCGTGGCTCAATGGACTGTATCGTAACCCCCTTGGTATTGATCAGCGGACTCTGCGCATTGGCGCCGGCAAAATCCAGGCCTACGCTAATGAGATCAAATTTAGGCTGGAAGCTCAGTGCGCTGGTTTTGCTGTTCCGGTTGATAAAGTATGCCACGAAGCCGGGATCGCTCTTCAGCCCTGTCCAGTTATCATCTTTTGTCTGGTCGCCATAGTATTTGCCGATCTGGAACAGCAGCTTGGCGCCATCGCTATTGAGCGCGCTGGTCACTTCTATATCGGTGATCTGTATACGTAAGCCATAACGCTTCAGGTCGCCTTCGGTGCTGCTTTGCACATAAATGCCATGATCCTTTATCGGCACTACACATTGCCCGTCGAGCAGGTTCAGCGCCGAGAAGATAAGTTTGGTAACAATGCTCACCGGATCATTGATATTAAAAGCTTCTCTCAGGTTGGCAAGATAGTAGTTGCCATCCTGCTTCACCAGCAGTCCCCAATCGGTAAGCACAAGGCCTGGAGCGCCTTCGATAGTGCCGATCTTGGTCTTGTCGAGCCAGTTCTTGACAGCCGACACACCCAGCGCGGTATTGGCGGCAAAAGGTATGAGGAACTCCGTTCCGAAATTGATCATCCATTGTGCCAGGGTCACGTTGGCCCTTCCTGTGATCAGCAGGGCCGGTGTAGGCAGCAAGGCTATTTTCAGCGTTCCGTCGGCATCCGATACTTTCACCGGATAGCATTCCAGAATGGGGCCCTGCATGCCTTGCAAGGTACCCTTCAGACCGAACAGGAGTGTCGGTTGTGGTGCATTGGGTATCTTAAACGCGCTGAAATCCGTTCCCAATGCGATGTTTACTTCATACCGGAGATCAGGCTGCTTATAATCGAAAGGTAAGGCAATACCTACTCCGGTCTGGTTCAGGCCGAGGGACATCCAGCTAAAGGAGGCGACAGGATTCAGCCACAGTCCGAAGACCTTTGTACCTTCTATATCCCGGATGCCTATATCGATCAGCACTTTCGCGATACCAAAAGTATGCTCGTACTGAAGTATCTGTTTGCTGGCACTGAGGCTAAAGCCCTGTAAAGTGAGTATACCGGTTACAAAGTCATTGATATTGGAGAGTGCCTGTGTAATATTGGCTTCTGTAAACTGACCGAGCGGATCCTGGTAGATAGTATTAAAGAAATTGAACAGGTCTGTCCCGCTTTTGATGCCGGTAAGCGTTTCTATACTTTGCACAAACGGGATCAAAGCTGAGCCTGGATTTTTCTTCGCATACGCATCGTAGGTACTGAAAAGCTTATCCCCGATGATAGTAAGCAACACACCTGCAGTTCCTTCGTTCAGGAACTGGTTCAATCCTCCGAAAGGCAGCAGCAGGAATTCAGATGTATTGGCCCGGGCATTAAGCGTAAATTTCCGCTTGGCATATGCTGCTGTAATGCCCAGGGTATTGTTGTCCCCAAGATCGTAGCTCATGTCGATAACGCCGTCCACATTGACGCCGTTTGCCGTACCAAAGGCCACGCCTGCACCGAGTGTTATGTTGGGCGCGGCAGCGGGCAAAGGCGGTTTAAAGCTGCCCTTCAGGTTCGCACCTTCTTCCCTGTTGGCAAACAAGGTAAAGGTTACGCCCCAGGGCAGGCCTGTTAGTTCTACACCATCGTTCTTCCCATCATGACTGTATGCTTTCAGCGTCACATCACCCACCTTAATACCTGCCGCATCGGTGATAGCGTATAGTAGATTGCCCAGGCGGGTAAGATCGACATTGCCCTGGCCATCGCCCAACACATCGGGCCCCAGCAGCCAGTCAGCAGGATTCATGAAGATGCCGGTAAGCGGTACAATCTGTTTGGCGCCCTCTACCTCGGTCGTCAGCCCCAGTACCTGGAAGATGTTGTTGACCGCCGGGTTAACCGGCACGATGTATTCATTCAGGTATTTTACGGCAAAAGAGCTGAGTAAGGTCACGGGTACCTGGAAGCCTATCTGCTTCAGGTATTGCGCCGTATCTGCAGGGAAAGGCCATAGCGGTAAGGGGGCGAAAGCTTGCGGCATGCCTGGTATACCGGTCAGGTAGATACCATAGTCATGACTCAGCTTGCCCTCTTTAAAGCTGGGTGCATACAAAAAGGTCACAGCAGAATCGAGTGTACGTGAGCCCAGGGCTATGCTGTTCGTCAGCGTATAGGAATTAACATCGATCACCACGCTGGCGTAAAGGCGCAGCTCGTCGCCTATCTTGAATATCTTGTCCGTAGGAATCTGAACGGTTAGTATTTTACCGCTGGTATCGACACTGAAATACTTTTCCAGACCGGCGGCAGGTAAGGTCAGCAGCTTGCTGACGCTGGTCACCAATTGCTGGATCAGCGCCGGGCTATTGAACAGTGCTGCTACATTTTGCTGCAAGTAGGTTACCGGATCTTTGAAAAGGGCGAGCCAATTATCAAACACCGGCACAAACTGGCCATTGTAATCTTTTGCCAGCATCAGGGACTGCAACAGGAATTGCACACCTTGCCAGGACAAAGGCAGATCGAAGTTGTTATAACCCATCAGCTGCGCAAGCGACTGGATCAACGCTGCACACAGCTGGTCGCTGTTCAGCACGGCCTGCACCCTGGCCATGAAATAACCGCCGGGATTGGCCAGTATCGAGGCCCAGGCGCCGGGGTTGAACGAATATTCTTTTAGTTTGGTCTTACTGTCTATCGCAACGTCCAGCACGCCAAGTAATCCGAGTATGTCCAATAGCGATTGCAGTTGCACAAAGCCCGGCTGCTGTACCGCAGCGGACAATTCGTTCATCATCGCATTCAGCAGCGTATTGAATACTGCCATGGTATCGCTGCTCGTAAACTGGGGTTTCCCATCTACGGGTATCAGTTCGATATCCCTGAATACTTCGTCCTTGCGCAGACGTGCGCCCTGGAAACGGAACACCGGGATCAGCTTCAATTCGCCATTCTGCAGCTGTAAAAAGGCGCCCAATTGTACTTTATTAATGATCAGCTCATCGTTGATGTTGACCAGCGGAAGGGTCACATCAGGATTCTGTATATTGGTCACCAGGGCTATGCCGGGATAGGTATCTACCGGACCGGTGAAGCCATCGAGCTTAACACCGGGTACATCAATGCGGACGATGGTAGCGATCTGCACCCCTTCAGCGGCATTGATGGCAAACTGTTTCTGAGCACCGATACCGGTTTGATTGCCTTCCTTCCAGGTCAGCAGATCGATATCAAATACATTGGGCAGGTTCACGATCCAGGGATCGGTCATGGTGCCCACCGGCTGTATATCGGGCGCACCGGGTGTGATGCCGGTAATACCCCAGCCGATCACCTGCATCAGGCTGATCATAAACTCTTCGTTAGCGTAGAGGTTGCTCAGCTGCGTTACAATATCTGTCCAGGGATTGTCGAAATGCTTTATTTCCAGCACAGGCCAGCCTTCGGGAAGCACCAGGTATTCCGGTACTGGGAAGTTATAACCTTCATGCTTGTAACCATCGAATACTTCCGGCAGATTAGGCAACAGGCCCAGGGCTATGGTCAGGCATACGCCTACCGTACCGCCATTCTCCAGCAGCAACAGGCCGAGGCCGTTCACGATAGCCGGCGCAAACTGCTTCAGCTGGTCGACGCTCCATCCGGCTGTGCCGATTTCAATATTGCCCAGGTCGATCGTTGTCGCACTGGATATCAATTCCACGCTGTCGATACCGGCTTTTACAAAGAAGCTCTCTGTATTTTTCCATCCGCCTTCGACATATACATCAGCTGCGGCAATAGCAACACCACCGATCTGCGGTGTTTGCAGCCGCTCTTCTTTGGCATCTTTGATCTGCAACCTGCCTGTAAGTGCCTGCATCCAGGCCGCATTCCAGGTACCGGCGCCATCGTTGCCCGGCAGCTGCAGCACCATCATCGCAGCGTTAAGACTGAATGTCGCCGCTACAGCGTCGATTGGTAAGGGTATGGTAAAGTCGAATGCAATGCCCAGCAGCTCGTCGCCGGGCTTCCATATGTCAAGGTTGATCGTCGCCGTGCCGATCGTAAACATGGGAATCCTCCAGGGGTGAAGCTCGGTACCATCTCCGGTAACCGTAGTATTGTCGCTACCCAGGAGGATCGAAAAGGCAGACACCAGGTGTTGGAACAAGGGATTGCCTTCTGTATCGTCGGTGCTGAGGCAACGCGAATAGTAAGCGCCGAGCGCAGCAAACGGATTTTTGATCAGCAAGGGCAGCTCTTGCGGCGACAGCAGCATTTTATCTTTCAAGGGCCACTCGCCGGGGTAGTCTTTCGGCGGATCGATGCCCAGCACAGCCGTCATTGCCTCCGCATAGGCATTATTTTCTCCGAAGAAGGTTTTTATCGCGCTGCTCACCACGGGGCCTATCGCCTGCTGTAGCGTCTCAACGTTGAAGTTGGACAGGTCGACCAATGGCCAGGCGCCTATAGCCGTTTGCACCTCCACCAGTCTGAAATTGGGTGTGGGCACCTTGCTCTCCGCGACCAGGCTATCGTAGGTGAAACCGACTTCCATACGGCCTATGCTGAAACCCGCGGGGTTTGCCTCGTCGGCAGCGCCATCCCCGACAGCGTCGGCCACAGCAAACAGCGGTTTGCCGGCAACAATATTGGCTGCAGAAGCCATGATGCTATAGCGCGGGAAAAAGCTGATCGTATTGGCTTTTCCCTTACCGGGTATATGATAGCAAAGCACTTCAGCCGCTGCCAGCACTTGTACGCCAAATTCAGGAACGCTGCTTACCGGTGTAATCGGCGATGTGCTGATGCTAAAGCCGGGATAGAGTTCCAAAGTGCCGTCCTCTGTCTTTACTGTGGCAAAGCTAAGGTTGAACAATACCGAAAGGTTTTGTCCGAAGTCAAACGTGAGCAGGTTCGCCGTAAGCGGATCGATACGAGTGCCGGTACCGGTAACATAGTTTTTATCATCAGTAGCATCCAGACCTTTAAACAGGCAATACCAGTCGTTGAGCCAGGACCGGAGTATGGCCTGATCGCTGCTGATATTCTGTAACCATTGGGTAAAGATCGCCACTACTTTCGATGGATCTTTTACCAGGGCATCCCAATCGATACCAGGCACCGGCCCCAACAAGCCCAGCAGCTCCATGAGCGAATGCACCATTTTACCTGCAGTCTGTGCGACGCCCTCAAGCTGGCATAGCTGACTGCCCAATACCGACAATGCCACGGTAATGCTTTGTTGTACGGAGGCATTCTGGATCAGGTCAAATAAAGAACGGTTGCTGCCCTGCTTTTCGCCCGGCAGCTTCAGGTTGAGGAAACAAAGGTCCAGCGAAGGATACTGACCTGCTGCAAAATATATCTTACTGGCAGCAAGGAAACCATCGAAAGACAAGCTGGCATCACCGCCCCCTGTGTTGAACACGCCATCGGCGCCGGTAATGTTGATGCCCGTTTCAACAGGATGCTTATCCTGCCCCAGAATGAACTGAAAGCTGCCCCCTGCTGTCGCAGGCAGGCTGATCATGGGGAAGTAAGCAAAAGGAAGAATAGAAAAAGACTCGTATTCCCAGTCGTACAAGGCGCCCAGCCCCAACTCTGTGGGTAAGCCGTCAACCGGCTTGCTGGTTACGATATAAACGCCTGTAGGCTTGGGCAGTTCGTTGCCTTGTGTTATGGGATTGAGTATCGGGTACCAGATCCGGTTCATCGCTTCCCTGGGCGCACCCAGAGCATCGCCACCGGCACTTCCCATCAGCGTAGTGAGCAGCTCAAACAGCTCAGGTTTGGAAGGGATCGCGCTGATGTAGGACCAGGGATTCTTAAACCATTCGGTATTGAGCGCATAGCTGTCCTTATCCTTGATGAACAACCCGATCAAGGTGCCGATCTGCATGGCTATCGGGTTGATCGCGTTGGGGCCTATGGTTGTTGTGGTCGGCATAACCCTGCTTTTTGATACGGTTTGAAATAGGCACTGCACACTGCTAACAGTATACAGAGACCTTCAATATATAAAACCGGGTTACAGCCGGTCCGGACCGGACAAGGCAATGATCAGCAAAGCATCTTTATCTTTACAACGGTTCAGGCAGCAATGGCCAGCAATTCCGGCGGCTTGGTTTTATACCGTAAAATGACAGAAAAACAGGCGCTTAAACTAGCGTACAAAGCCCCCTTTTCAAAAACACGTAGAAACACGCGGATGCGGAAGGAGAAAAACGGGCAGCGAACCCAGGTTTCTGCTGTGTAGCAGAAGGGCATTTATGGGATTAAAGAGAAATGACAGCGCATGGCACGACCGCCCGTCAGCATGCCATATGCATTACTAGAAAGCCATAGGAAACATAAAGGCGGGCGCTCAGCCTATACGTTTAAGATAGTGTGTGGTCAACGTGCGGGCCCAATAGCGCGGCACCTGAAATTCCCGCTGCAGATAGGCGACCACATCATTCGATTTCCGTCCGGCCGCCCCGAAGGCATCAAGTATCCTGAGCCAATCTGCCAGAGGCTTCCCGGTTTTCTCCATCACTTGCTCATCGCTTACATTCCAGTAATCCTGTTTCATTATTGCCGCTTCATTTTGATTATCGGTACAAAAGGGCAACTGCCCGGCCGGCAAACTTAATAAAAAACGGCGGGCCGAACGCCGTACCCCGAATTGCCTATAGCGATCGAAACATGAGCCGCTGCAAGATGATGGCCTTCATGCTATTCCGGAAAAGAGAGGAGCCACCCTAAAAAAGGCGGCTCCGTACACGCTGTGGTTGGTTTATTGGCGGTTATTTCTTAGCAGGTGCTTTTCTGCGACTATCGTATGCGTTAATCAGGGGTTTCAGGTGGTTGAAGATATGGCTCAGGTCGCCGGGAAGCAGCGAAGGCCCGTTGAAGCCGCTATGGCAGCTGAAGCAGG
Organism: Taibaiella koreensis; assembly: GCF_003545715.1. Lineage (GTDB taxonomy): Bacteria > Bacteroidota > Bacteroidia > Chitinophagales > Chitinophagaceae > Taibaiella > Taibaiella koreensis. Next base: position 1,531,708 of record NZ_QVNU01000001.1, on the reverse strand, counting down.
AAGATGAAGTGGTTTGCAGATAAGTCTCCATCGTACTGTTGGCAAGCACATTGGTACCTATAGATACACCCACCGTGGTATCGGCGCCATAGGTACCACCGTTGGGGGCAGCACCACCGAAGGTCCAGGTAGCACCAATGAACAGGTAGTTTTTCCGTATATCATTACCTACCAGCAAACGCTGCATCACATTATTGATCGACAGGATCTCGCTATTGGAAGCAGCCGAGCTGAGATCCTGCTGATTCGTCAGAGAATCCATCGCACTACCCCAGGGCATAGCCCGCAAAGTATTGCTCGGACTGATACCGAAGCCGGCATTGGCCCTGATCGTATCGCCCGAAGCGCTCATATGAGAAACATTATAGGGTGTATCGGCGGCATTGGTGTTAAAGAGCCAGTGTGTTCCCTGATCCTGTGCTACCGTTTTTGTATTACCGGTGCTGTCGACATAGCTATAGGCTGCATTCGGCGTGTTATTTTTATGCTCGAAGGTAGCCCATACCATTTCCGGGTGTCCCGCTACACTGCCTACAATATGGACGCCCACCAGGGCCATTTTGGCTGTCCGCTCGCCTGTAGGAATCCATTGTCCGGGGCTGGATGTATCATATACCGGTATCGTAGCCATTACCGTAATGTATTGGTCGGCGTCGGATAGGCCTGCAGCTTCTACCCAGGAAGTCTTCAGCTCCATGGCCAGCGCATTGGAGTCGGGCAGCGTGACGTTGTTGGCTCTCGCAAAGGCACAGATGCTGTCGCGGGCACCGGCGGTAGTAGGAAACCGGGCGCCGTTCAGCTGGCCGTTGCTTACACCAGTGAGGTAATAGGCATATACATCGTTGACAAAGCTCAGGTAATATACCAGGGAGCCGTTCTTAGCCATCAATGCATCGCCTGTAGCCTGGCCTTCCTCAGACTCGATTATATTGCCCTCCTGATCCAGGAAAACGAACCCTTTGCCTACTGCGAACCGGTGAACAATATGATCCCGCTTGGCCTTGTGCTGTATGATGGCCCGGGGGTGCTCGATCGGCTTGCCTGCTTTATCCAGGAACACGACCTTGCCGGAAGCATCCCGCTCCACATGATCCACTTCAACCGGATTGTTTGCGGCGCCTTTTACCAGCATCTTGCCGGGAAGCGATCGGGCATTCTCAATTTCGTACAGGCCGCCATTCCGGCTCCTGATCACCGGCAAGCGGTTGGGACCGTTCTTTTGCAGACCACCGCTCATCCGCAACAGCGTATTGGCCGCATGGGGTATCAACACCCTATGTCCGGTGGAATCGGGAGGAGAAACGCTGAAAAAGGTGGGCGATTCCAGTATCGTATTGGCCTGACCATAGATACCGGAAGAGGGAGAGGTGATCCAAAGAAACATCCGGTTGGCCCATTGGTAAAAATCACAATTATCTTGATGAGGGAAGGCTACACTATTGGCCGGCGTAACCAAGCCATTCGCTGTAGCATTGCCAGAGGCAAACCAGGCATTGAACGAATCGGCAGTAACGACACAGGAGGCTTTGACATCCTGTGGCAGACCGATGGCTCCCCCGGTACTTACCGCCTCTTTTCCGGAATGCGGCTCGTTGCCGCAACCCCATAACAGGACACCGGAAACGAGAAGGGAGAAAGTAGTTTTTGTAATGTTGTACATGGATCGTGTTTTGGTTATCAATTTGGTTTCTGGCGTTGAAAATAGTACCTATCTTGCTCCAGGTGTATCATTTTGCTTGTATTTTTTTTCTGGCGTACCCCGTGAAAACACCTTCCGGCAGGCATTACAGGGCATTACGGCAAGAAACACATCTTTACAGCGTGTGCTCGTTGCTTACCTGGCATCGCCATCCGGAAAGGGAAACCTGAGCAAACAGGATACCTGCTCCCGGCTATTATCGCATGTTCCGAAGCATTCGCCCTGCTACTGAAAAATTAAACTTCCGGTAACAAACATTAATGCTTCCGTGACCGTCTATACGCTTACAACCAGCATACATCGGGCATGAAATACCAACAGGTCCCGCCACCACCTTATCTTGCGCATCATGTCCGGTACTTCTGGATATCGGAAAATGATGGCGACAAAGGGCCCTATTCTTTCACCACGATACCGGACGGCGGCCCCGGCCTCGTATTCCAGCATCCCGATCAGGGCCGTTACCTGCAAAACGGCGACCATATGGGGCCGCTTTTCCTCTATGGACTCTCTACGCAGCATGCTACCGTAACGCTTTATGGCGGGTTCAGCACCATAGGCGCCCATTTTTTCCCGCATGCTATCAAATCTGTCTTCGGCATTGATGCAGGTGAGCTCACCGATATCAGCATCGACTTCGATCTCATTTCCCGGCAGCAGGGGTTCCTGCTTGCGGAGCAAATGGCCGCCCGCATCCCTGCGGCTGAAAAGATTGCCTTACTATCGCAATATCTTTTCTTCCTGGTGCGGAAGCATAGTCATCCGGCGCACCAAAGCATGGAATACTTATTGGCACATATTGTAAAGGCAAGTGGCAAGATATCCATCAAAGAGATGCAGGAACAGCTTCGCTTGTCGGAAAGAAGTATGGAGCGGCGCTTTCAGCAATATATAGGCATGTCACCCAAATTGTTTACACGTATCTGCCGGTTCCAGGCTTCGCTGAGCCAGCTGAGGCAATACGATTTCAACAAGCTTTCTGACCTGGCCTACGACAATGAGTTTGCCGATCAATCACACCTGATCCGAACGTTTAAGGAGTTTACCGGCGCTACACCGGCGCAATACCTGAAACAGACTTCAGCCATTGTCGATGAGCTGGGCGACCTGTCGGCAAAAGATCCCCTCGTAGGTTCGGTAGAATATTACCGGCTCAAAGAAAACGATAGGTAAATCCGGCTTTGTCGGTTTTGTTCTATTTCTGCCCTGGCTCCGGAGCTACTTTTGAATAAAAAAGCAATGGAAGCAACAGCAACAGCGCGCCAGGCAAACGGCCGCATCAAAACCGCAAAAGAAAAACATCCCGTATTGGTGATCGGGGGTAACGGTAAGACCGGCCGCAAGGTCATGCAACATCTGGAAGCTATGGACTGGCCGGTAAAGAATGCCTCCCGCTCGGGCGATATCCGCTTCGACTGGCACGATACCCGTACCTGGGCCGCAGCTTTACAAGGTATGCAATCGGTATACATTACCTACCAACCCGATCTCGCCGTTCCCGGTGCTACAGAAGCCATCGGCTACCTGGTCACCACCGCGGCACAAGCCGGTGTAAAGAAACTGGTATTGCTCTCGGGCAGGGGTGAGCAGGAAGCCCAGGAATGCGAGCAGATCATTATGGGTTCCGGGCTGGACTGGACCATCGTCCGGGCGAGCTGGTTTTGCCAGAACTTCAGCGAGGGTAGCTTTTACGAGCCCATAATGGCCGGTCATGTAGCACTCCCCGCGGGTAATGTAGGCGAGCCATTTATCGACGCCGACGACATCGCGGCGGTGGCTGTCGCGGCCATTACCGAAACCGGTCACGACGGCGAGATCTACGAAGTTACCGGTCCACGCCTGCTTACCTTCCGGGAGGCCGTAGCCACTATAGAAGAAGCCACCGGCAGGCCTATACATTACCAGCGGATTACCATGGAAGCTTATGCGGCAGAGCTGGCGGCCTACGCGCTTCCAGAAGACCTGATATGGCTCATTACTTACCTGTTCACGGAAGTGCTTGATGGCCGCAACGAAAAGATCTGCGATGGCGTAGAGCGGGCGCTGGGTCGAAAAGCCACCGACTTTGCCGACTTTGCCCGGAAGGCTGCTGCTGAAGGCGCATGGGCCGATGAACGGCTTCATTAGCGACCAATGTCATAAAAAGATGCTGTCAATTAAAGCAGTAATTTTTGTCGTGCTTCGACTCTGCTCAGCACGACAAAAATTACATTCCAAGCCCGTTTACATTTCGAATCGCTCAAGGCGACAGGCCTGAAACCTTCTGGAACAGCCTCTTTTTAAAAATTTTTTTTGCTTTATCAGTATGCCCGTGATGGAAAGACACAACGGATGATACTATATACTCATCGGGATCTACGCAATCGCTTCATGGATATATTTTTTGAGATATTTGCCCGTGAGCGATGTTTTATGGCGAATGAGTTGTTCCGGCGTCCCTTCAAAAACCACTTCTCCACCTTCAATACCGGCGCCAGGCCCCATGTCAATAATCCAGTCGGCCTGACGGATCACATCGAGGTTGTGCTCGATGATCAGCACCGAGTTCTGCCTCGCAACCAACTCGCGGAATATGGTCATCAGCTTTTCTACATCAGAGGGATGTAAACCGCTGGTGGGTTCATCGAAAACAAAAAAGCCGCCTTCTTCCGACATCTCGGTTGCCAGCTTCAGGCGCTGACGTTCACCGCCGGAAAAGGTATCCAGCGATTGTCCCAGGCTCATATACCCCAGCCCTGTCCGTATGACCTGAGCAAGCGTCGTCGCGATCCGGCTTCCTTTGAAAAAAGACCCGGCTTCTGTGACATCCATGCGCAGCACTTCGCTGATATTCTTTCCCTGGTATCTATAATGCAGCACCTCATTCCTGTATCCGCTACCCTTGCACAGCTCGCATATTTCTACTACCTCATCCATAAAAGCCAGGTCCAGCGTGATCTCGCCCAGACCCCGGCATTCCGGGCAGGCACCTTCTGCATTGGCGCTGAACAACGAAGGACTTACCTTATTGGCCGTGCCGAACAATGCCCTGATCTCATCAAAAATACCGGAGTAAGAAGCCAAATGCGAGCGCCGTGATCCCCTGAGTGGCTTCTGGTCAATGATCCGTATACCGGGCACATACTCCGGCAGCACATAATTGACCAGGCTGCTCTTACCTGAGCCTGCCACACCGGTAACTACAGTCAGTATCCTTTCTGGTATCTGCACAGACACGTTCTTCAGATTGTGTACACTGGCTCCTGCAATATTAATAAAGCTCTTGGCCGGTAAGGGATGCTCATTCAGCCGTCGCTGCTGCCAAAAGAACTGTCCTGAAAGTCCCTTTGAACGCTTTAGCCCTGTCAAGGTCCCTTCAAAAACGATCTCACCGCCCAGCTTGCCTGCACCGGGTCCCATATCGACAATGTGATCAGCAATTTCGATCACATCGGGATCATGCTCCACAATAAGGATCGTATTGCCTTTATCCCGGAGCTGGATCATCTGGCGGTTCAGCCGGTCTACATCGCCGGGATGCAGACCAGTGCTCGGCTCATCAAAAATATAGACCAGCCCTGTAAGGCTGCTGCCCAGGTGCTTGACCATTTTGATCCGCTGCGATTCCCCGCCGGATAAGGTACCCGTTTCCCGGTCCAGGCTCAGGTACGACAAGCCGATATCACGCAAGTGGCCCAGCTTACGCAGCAGCTCTTCCTTCAAAGAGTTGAGCGCTTTTACTTTTACGGCACAGATAAACGTTGTGAGCGCATCGATCTGCATGGCAGCGCACTCGGCGATGTTCTTCCCCTCTATATGGCACCGCAGCACTTCCTTGTTCAGGCGGGCGCCTTTACAGGAAGGGCATAGCTGCTGCACAACCACTTCCTTTATCATGTCTTCGTTCCGGGAGAAGGTTTTTGACTCGCGCTTCAGAAAGCTTCTTTCGATACGGGGAATCAATCCTTCATATTTTACCGTTTTCCCCCATTCCCGCGAAGGAGCAGGAGGCTTATGCGGCGGGGCATGCAGCAGCAGGTCCCACTCTTCAGGTGTATAATCTGCCAGCTTCTTATCATTGTCAAAATATCCCGAATGTACATAGCGAAGCCACCGGAACGATCCGGGCTGAAAGGTTGGGAAGCGGATCGCGCCTTCGTTGAGCGAAAGCTTTTTGTCCAGCATCCGGTCAATAGATACACGGGCCACTTTTCCCAGGCCTTCACATTCGGGGCACATCCCCTGTGGGTTATTGAAGGAGAATACGTTCGAATAGCCGACAAACGGTTTTCCTGCCCGGGAGAACAGCAACCGCAGCAAGGCATAGATATCGGTGGCTGTTCCCAGCGTCGAACGGGCATTGCCCCCGATCTTTTTTTGATTGATAAGAATAGCTACATTCAGGTGCTGAATACTTTCCACCTCCGCTCTTCCGCTATGCGGCAGGCGATTGCGGATATAGCTGTCATAGGTTTCATTCAGCTCCCGTTGCGCCTCAGCGCCTATGGTATCAAAAACAAGTGAGGATTTCCCCGAACCGGATACACCGGTAAACACCGTGATTTTATTCTTGGGTATCTTCAGCGATATATTCTTCAGGTTATTTCCATGCGCATGTGTAACAATTATGGGTTCCATAGCCGCCGTTTAGCTAGCTTCAACCATTTAATGCTTTTATTTGTTCATGCTGGCACAGCCACATACCCAAACATAACATATTTCTAAAACCCTTACCTTTATTTACCCTATGACTTTTGCCGACCAAGCCATACGTTTCAACGAGCTGCTGCACTATACCGGAGCGCCCCTTCCTGAGGGCATCAGAATTATGAATCCTTTTACCGATCCTGCAGTCATGAATCTGGTCCGGATATTCTATCATAAATATTACAACGACAATCAGCCCCGGCGGCTTATCCTGGGTATTAACCCGGGGCGCTTTGGCGGCGGACTTACGGGCATTCCTTTTACCGATCCCAAACGGCTGGTACAGGTGTGTAACATCCCTTACGAAGGTAAAGTAACACATGAGCCTTCTTCGGTATTCATCTACGAAATGATAGCCGCCTACGGTGGACCGGAAGCCTTTTATAAAGACTATTACATCAGCTCTCCCTGCCCGCTGGGCTTCACCACCGTCGACGCAACAGGCAAGGAAAAGAACTATAACTATTACGACAGCAAGGCCTTATTGGAGGCGACTCAAAATTTCATGCTGGATAGCCTCCGGCAATTGATCGCTATGAATGTAAAAACGGATGTTTGCTTTTGCCTGGGCACGGGTAAGAATGAGCAACACCTCAACCGGCTGAATGCGCAGCACCGTTTCTTCGGAAAGATCATTGCGCTGGAACATCCACGGTACATTATGCAATACAAAACGGCAAGCAAAGCACAATACATCGAAAAATACCTGCAGGCGCTGAAAAGTCCTCTTTAACCGGAAGAGCTTATGAATGTCAAAATAAAAAGAGCATACGAAGAACCGGCGCCAGGCGATGGCTTTCGTGTACTGGTAGACCGGCTCTGGCCGCGGGGACTGAAGAAAACAGCCGCTGCGATCGATGTATGGCTCAAAGAAGTAGCACCTTCCACAGCGTTACGGCAATGGTTCAACCATGACCCGGAACGATGGCAGGCCTTCAAGGAAAAATACCGCAGCGAGCTGGAAGGCTCCGAAGCCCTGCAGTCGCTCAAAGCGCTGATCAAAGAACACAAAACAGTGACCCTGCTGTTTAGCGCAAAGGACGAGGAACATAACCAGGCCGTTGCGCTGAACACCTTCCTCGGCCGGCAGCGAAAAGCAACATAGCATGATCGAGTTCAACCACGTAAGCAAGACCTATCATCAACGCAAAGTGATCGACGACCTGAACTTTGCCGTGAAGGAAGGCGAAAACTTCATTCTGCTGGGCACCAGCGGCTGCGGTAAAACCACAACGCTTAAGATGATCAACCGGTTGGTAAGCCCCGATACTGGTACTGTGCGTCTTGACGGGGAAGACATTGCGGGGCAGCATGTAGAACAGCTGCGCAGGCGCATCGGCTATGTGCTGCAGCACAGCAGCCTGTTTCCTCATTATACCGTTGCCGAAAACATCGCCGTGGTACCGCGCCTGCTGGGATGGGCCAAGCCGAAGATCGATGAACGCAGCCGACAGTTGGCGGCTAAGCTGCGCCTGCCCGAATCCTGCCTGCCCGGCTATCCCGGCCGGCTGAGTGGCGGCGAAGCCCAACGCGTGAACCTGGCCAGGGCCCTGGCCGCCGATCCGCCCCTGCTGTTGATGGACGAACCCTTCGGCGCGCTGGATACGATTACCCGTGCGGCGATCCGCAGGGAATTCCTGGACCTCGATGAGTTGAAGGCCAAAACGATAATGATGGTAACCCATGATGTACAGGAAGCCTTCGAACTGGGCGATACGATATGCCTTATGGACGCAGGGCGTGTCATGCAGACCGGAAGCCCCGCGGAGCTGCTGTTCCGGCCGGCGAATGCCTTTGTCCGGGACTTTTTATCGGGTGCTTACACCCAGCTCATCTATACCGTGGTCCACCTGTCGGACCTCTGGTCCTGGCTGCAGCAGGATAGCGATGGACAGGATAGCGGTAACATTTTTTCAGGAAAAAATACGGTATGGGATGCCATTACTGCCGTTCCGGATAAGAATGACCGCACGCTGCGGCTCCGCATCCGCCATGAAGCTTCGGAGAAAAGCGTTTCACTGGAAGGACTGTTAACCGCATTGAACCACTACCAAAAGAACAGATAATGCAGGAACAACCGACACTATGGGCTTTTATGCAGCAGCAGAGCGACAAGTTGCTGGACCAAACCCTGCAACATATCGGGCTCACGTTCATCTCCCTGCTGATCGCGGTGCTCATAGGCTTGCCGCTTGGCATCGCTATCGCCCGCAAAGAGAAGCTTTCGGGCGTAGTGCTCGGCTTTGCCGGCATTCTGCAGACCATTCCCAGCATTGCTTTGCTGGGCTTTATGATCCCGTTATTCGGCATCGGCCCCAAGCCGGCGATCATCGCATTGTTCCTGTACGCCCTGCTCCCGGTGATCCGCAATACCTATACCGGCATCAGGGGTGTAGACCCTAACATCAGGGAGGCGGCGCAGGGATTGGGTATGAGCAGCCGGCAATCGCTGTTCAAGGTAGAGCTACCCCTGGCTATGCCCGTGATCCTGGCCGGTATCAGGACCGCTACCGTGATCAATGTGGGTGTTGCTACCCTGGCAGCCTATATTGCTGCCGGCGGCCTGGGCGAATTCATTTTCGGTGGCATTTCGCTCAACAATACCAAAATGATCCTGGCCGGGGCCATACCCGCGGCACTGCTGGCGCTGCTCTTCGACTTCCTGTTATCCCGCCTGCAACGGCTGCGCCTGAAGAAAACCAAAGCGGTAGTATTACCGCTCATATGCCTGCTCACACTTTCCTCCTTTTATATGCTGCCGGCCATGTACCATAAAGGCTTGCTGGCCGGCTTTACACCCGAATTTATGGGACGGCAGGATGGCTATCCCGGACTGAGACAGTATTATGGACTGAACATACGTACCGTGGTGATCAGTGACGCGGTTATGTACCAGGCAGCCTTTGAAAAGCAGCTCGACGTGATCAGCGGGTACAGCACCGATGGCCGTATCAAGGCCTTTGACCTGGTGACCCTTGCCGATGACAAAGGTATCTTTCCGCCTTACTATGCAGCACCCATCGTAAGGCAAGCCGTGCTCGATCAGTATCCCGAATTGGAAGGCACGCTGGAAAAGCTTGCCGGCCAGATCAATGATTCCATGATGACGGAATTGAATTACCGCGCCGATCACGAACATCAGAGCCCTGAACGGATTGCTGCCGATTTCCTCAGATCACGTGGCCTATGGCGCCCCTCCCGTGAAGGGCACAAGGGGACGATCCGTATCGGTTCCAAAATATTTGCCGAACAATACATACTGGTCAGTATGTACAGCATGCTGATCAAAGGCTATACCGACCTGGATGTTGCTACCAAAACCGGCCTGGGCGGCACCAAAATATGCTTCGATGCACTGACCAACGGCCAGCTCGACCTCTACCCGGAATATACCGGTACCGGTCTCTTGGTAATGCTGCAGCCCGATGCGAAAACCGTTAGCCGGTTTACCGCAAATAAGGATACGCTATACCATTTCGTGAAGCAGGCCTTTCAGCAACGCTACCAGATCCGCTGGCTATCGCCTATAGGCTTTAACAATGCTTATGCCCTGATGATGCGCCGGGAACAGGCGAAGGCGCTCGGCATAAGCCGGATCTCGGATCTCGTCCGGAACCTAAGATAACTCCGATGACCCTACAGGGTCCAGGAACAGGAGGCCGGGATTTTTGCGGGTAACCAGCTTTCTAAGCTTCCGCTGTGAGTAACATTGCAACCGGGATTCCCTGAGAATCGTCTCCTTAGCCCCGGTATAACGTTCGTAGTACACGAGATGCGACAAGCCTGCTACCAGGCTGTCCCTCCGCTGGGCAAGATTGGTCGTAATACCGACGGACAGGGACTGCCGGTGATGATCTGTTACTACATAAACATAATAGGCTGACTGAAATTGAATTTGCATCATAATTTCGGTGGTTGGCAAAACGTATTACTATGATCCGGGTAAAAGCCCTTTAGCGGACCAGGACCAAGTCTCCTTTGAAAGTCTTCAGCGCACCATCGGGATAACCGAGGCTCACCACGTAGTAATAAGTATCGGTATTACAAGGCCTCCCTTTCATGCTCCCGTCCCAACCCCTTCCGGGATCGGATGTTTCAAACACTTGCTGCCCCCAGCGATTGAATATGCGAAAGCTGACCAGCTTCTGGTAGGTGATCCCCTCAATTTTGAAGATATCATTACGGCCATCGCCATTGGGTGAAAAAGCATTGGGAATAAGCTGCGGCATCCCGTAATCGATATCAATGTTTGCCGTAGCAGTATCCCGGCAGCCGTATTCGTTCAAGCCCATTACCGTGTATACGACAGGCGCAAGGGGGCGTACATAAGGCTGCGCGCTGGTATCGTTACTTACCGTACCGGAAGGCCACCAGGCATAGAACAGCGCGCCTGTTGCTGATAGCTGAAGACTATCGCCGTAACGCAGCCTGGCTGCAGACGGCGCTACAGTAACCACCGGCTCCGGGTAGGCCTGTATCGTAAACGCGACTGTGGTATCGCAACCGCTGGCTGTACGCAAATGCACGGAGTAATTTCCAGGCAACAGCCCGGACACTGTATCGCCGTTACGGCTTTGTCCGGTTTGAAATATCCCTGCAGCATCGCTCCAGGTATAAGTGACCAGTGTACTGTCTTGTGCCATACCGTAGGCTTTAGCCGTACGGGGAGCGGTACAGCCTGCACTATCCCAGGCCACCACAGGCAGATGCTCCCACCTGACATGGATTGAATCGATCTTATCGGTACAGGCATCGGCCATATACCGGACGATATAGGTACCAGACGCCGTTATACGCCGGGACCGGCCCGTATCGCCATTATCCCAATGGTAGAATGGACTGTAGGGACCTGCATTCAGAAGGACCGTGTCTTCCCGGCTGCAGATCAATGTATCTTTCCTTCCTTTGAGTGTATCCGGCGAAAACATAGGCCTTTGAACAACCCTACTGGACAAACTATAGCGCCCGATGGGAAAGTCGATGGTATTGGACAGCGGCCGGGCATCGATCTGGACATTACAGGCCATACCGGCAAGATTGGGCTGTTGGATGACGGCCAGGGGTCTCGGGGAAATAATGGGTTCCCAGGAAAATTCTGTAACGCAGTAGATCTTGCCATCGCCGCCATTTTCCAGGTCCCAGAAGCGAAAGAAACCAGGATCGGAGAAACTGGGCGCCTGCGAAAAAGCGACCACCTGCCGGGAAGCCTGTATAGCCGCAGCTGTAGGAAGGGTTAGGTTATATTGAAAAATGTACTGCGGAGGATCCATAGAAGCGGCAGTTACCGCATTAGCATATAGCTTGCTGCCATCGGGAGAAAAACAGATATCAGAATAGAAGTGTGTTGTGATCGAGGCGCCGGTAAGGCCGGCATCAATCATCCTGGGATTGGATATCTGTCCCGTAGCCGCATTGAAATCGTACAATTCGATACCCACACCCTGGTTATTATTGAAGTCCGAGGGTGACAGCGAGGCCGCCAGCGTCTTGCGATCGGGTGAGCTCTTCAGCGGACGAAATAGATAGGATGCCAGCGGCATAGTACCACAGTTGGACAAAACCGGGTTGGGCATGATCCCTCCCCTGTTGATCTCGTAAGCTTTATAATGATTACTTTGCTTATCGCGAACAATCAGCCAGATATTGCACCGGTCCCCTTCCACAGCGAGCATCTTTTCGGCCAGGAATTCATCCAGTTGCAGCCATTTCTGACCGGGCACCACATCGCCAAGCCCATTGTCCAGACGCCGGTCGACTACCGAATAGAATAGCCTGGTGTTGGAAAGTTGGTTGTATGACTTCATCAACGAAAAAACATAATACAAGTTAGTATCGTTGGGCACCGGTACGATCAGGCACCCTTGCCGGTCGGCTAGCTCGAGGTTCGGCGCCAGGCTGCCATCAGGCATCACGGCGTGATGCCGGTTCCATATCTTCCTGCCATCGGTATAGAACAGCAATCCTCCGTTGCCATCGCTGACCGATGCAGCACAGCCCCGGCCGGTGAAATTATCAGCAGCTGCCTGACTAAAGGTGAACGTCTGCGCGGTGCCACCGTCAAAGTTCATACCATTCTGCCTGGGGAAGATCCATACGTTATTCTGCGCCATCACCGGCAGCACCGCCAACAGTAAGATAAGGAGGGTAATCGGGGTTTTCATACAGAAGGATTAAGATCACCGGCCTCCTCACAGAAGCCGGCGATAAGAAAAAGAATCAGCCTACCGGTTTTTGACCAGTTTTTCTACATATAGCAAACGACCACCAGTGCTCCATACCTTAACCAGGTACAATCCTGCAGGCAGATCACCAAGCATTACGGTTTCGGCCCTGCGTTGCCATTTCAGCTGCCTTCCGCTAAGGTCGTCTATGCTGACATTGACCGGGTATGGCGTCCGGATGTGTATTTTATCCTGTGCCGGATTGGGATACAGGGAAATATCGCCAGCAGCGCTCCGTCCGTCGATTCCAACGTTTTCGTAGCTGAAGGCCGGGGAGGTAGCCTCACACCCCTTATCACTAGTCACCTTTACGGTATAGCTTCCGCTTTGCGTGGGACTGAAGCTGGCGCCGGTCGCTGCATTAATCGCAGTACCATTGAGATACCATTGATAACTGGAAAAAGATCCTGTAGTAAGGGTATTGCCCGTACGGCTGATCACCGGCGCAGGCAGGGGATAGAGGCCTATGTGCAGGATACGCTGATTGCTGCTGCCGCAGGTAAAGTTAGCAGAGACACTTACATTACCGGCGACGGTACCGGCAGTGACGATGATTTTTGCACTATCACTGCTACCCGTCCATCCCGGAGGCAGCGACCAGTTGTAGGAGCCCGCTACATCAGCAACCGAATAGGTCACCTGTGCTCCCGGACATATAAGCGTATCACCAGCTATAGCTGGCAAAACAATACTGCCCAGGGTACTGTCGCAATCTTCAAACTTAACCAGCAATCCCATTTCGGAGGCTGAAGTAAGATAGGTGCTCTGATGGCTATTGGGGGTGGCCCAGCCATTGGCTATAGAAGCACAGGAAAAATGAATACCGCCGAAGGGATCGCAACGTACGTTGCCTGTTCCCCAGGCTGGACCGTCGCCGTAATAGCTGCCCCAAACGGGGTAGCCGTTCTGTGGGTTGAACTGTACCAGATAAGGAGAGCTCGTCCCGGTAAAATCGGTATGCAATCCATTGCTGGTTACAATGCCGGAGTCAGAATCCGTAACACCCGAAATCCATAATTTGCCCAGAATATCCGTCGTGATAGCCTGTGCTTGCAGAATATGCCAGGCAGATGAAGCGGCATATTCTCCGTAATAAGTACCCCATTGCCGTACGCCGGCAGTATCAAATCTGGCAATGAAAATAAGGCTGGCATCGGAGGGTACAGCTCCATAATTGGCCTTAAAGGCTCCTGCACTGGCAATAGCGTTGACACTTCCGGTCTTTCCCAACAGGTAAAGATTGTTATTGGCGTCGATGGTCAGATCGGCCACCTGGTCACTCTTGCTTCCGCCATAATAGGTGCCCCATATCACCTGGCCGCTGCTGTCGAATTTTGCGAGGAAACCATCACCTAAAAAGATGTTTGGACCTGTTCCGCCAAAAATGGCCTGGTGGCTGTTGCCATAAGCGATCTGATCGGTGCTGCTCGTAGTACCTGCCAGATATACATTCCCTGCCTTATCACAGGCAAGGCCGCCGTAGCTGCAATCACCATCATTAGGTGTAAAATTCTCCTTTTTGCTACCGCCGAAGTAAGTACCCCAGAGCCTGTGCCCCTGGCTATCAAACTTGGCCAGGAACGCATCGCCTTGATCATTAGGATTCGGGCTATCATCATATACTGTTTTATGGGTTCCGGGTGTCGCGATAGCATTGGGGTAAATGGTATTGTCGGGGGAATAGGTAATACCGGAGAGGTATACATTTCCCCAGGGATCACAGGCCACTTTTGTACCCTGGGTACCATAGCTGCCTCCATAAAAAGTGGCCCATAAGCGCGTACCACCGGAAGACAACTTAATCAGGAAAGCATCGCCGCTGCCGCCCCGGATGGCCTCCTGATGAGCCCCGGGAGAGGCAAAGCCGGGTAAGGCATCTTTACTGGTACCCACGAGGTAAACATTGTTGTCCTTATCGCAGGCCATGCCCCCGAGATAGGTAGCATTATCGCTGCCATAATAGGTGCCCCATACCTGCTGGCCGGCGGTATTGATCCGGGCAATATAAATATTCAGGTTGCCATCGAGCACTGTCTGGTATGCCCCGGTGGTAGCAATATTATTCGTCGAGCTGGTTCTTCCCGCAATATAAGTGTTGCCTAACTGATCGACTGCAATTTTGTCTATAGTGGTCCAGGCATTATCGGGGCTGGAATCGCCACCGTAATAGGTAGCCCATTCGACCGTAGGGTCGATCACCAGCGTACCCCTATGCGGTGCGGTCTTAAAGCCCAGCACGTTGTGTTCCAGCACGAAAGCGGACGCAACCGTTTCGCCATCCTGAGCATAGCTGCGAGGCGCCGCCTCGGTGACCGAGCCCTGTGGCGTTCCAGCGACCAGGTTGCCCTTTCCATCTATCGTCAGGCTGCTTGTCCCGTTGTAGCGAAGCCGTATGTCGGAGACCTTACCACCAGGATGAATGATGAAGTCATATTCCAGCTTGCCATCCCGGTTGCAATAGAACGTCCAGTCGATATGTGGAAGCACTTCTTTATAAGTGATTCGTTCATACGCGCCGGCTGTTACAGGCGTCTTCCCGGCATAATACCGCTCTTCGTAATTACCAGCTGCTCCCCTCACTACCCTGGCCTGCTTATTGCAGCCAAGCAGCTCCACATCCATCCGGTAGCTCCGGATCCTGCCGGGCTGCCCTTTCGACGACGCGCCGCCGGCCGGAACGGCCCACTGGTAATGCACCAGGCCTTCGCCCATAAAGACTTGCACCCTGTCATTACCGGTACGGAAATCAATGTCATTCCTCACTTTACCATGCTGATCCACGATCTGCCCTTTATTCTCGACCAGCAGCATAGGCGTACCCGTATTCTGCTGGCGGCCATCGGCAATACCAGGTATTCCGTTGCGCTCATTTTTTCCAAAACAGACGATGGCTCCCAGCCCGCCGGCCATAAATGCCGTCATTAATAATGTAAATACTTTTTTCATCATCCTATTTTTATTTAAGTTTATGGCGCAAATTGATGGTGATGGATCATTTGCCGTTTGAATCAGGATCAAAGATTGTCTTTTTGTTCTCTCTGTGTTAGTGCCAAAAGATACATTCTGTATAAATTAATATCAATTTCTATCGTTATGCTGCTCCATCGCCGGCAAGTCCCTCCTTTCCTGTTACTGCTATTGCTGCTGATCGGCGCTTCAACCCTTTCGGCACAGGTCTTTCCCCTGCCGCAGGATATATCGCGCGCTGCCCCAGCCCTCCGGTTCAGGGATAGTATCGCGTTCGGTAACAACATCACCGCAGCTGTGAACATTTCGCACGACGATCCTGAAAAAGCCATACAATTACTTCGCCGGGTGATTGGCCGGGCGCTTTCACAAAAAATGCCCTCGGTAGCTTCAGAGGCCTTTGCCAATAGCATTACGATTTACAATAGCCGGGGGCAGTATGCCGAGGCATTCGAAGCCATGAAGGAGATGCTGGCACAAGCACAGGCCAACCATATGGAGGCGCTGCTTCCTGTAGTGTATAATAGCATGGGCAATCGTTACCAGCGCATAGGTAAGCTCGATTCTTCTCTTCTGTATTACTACCAGGCTATTGCGGTTGTGGAAAAAAATGCCGCCTATCCGATCCGGTCAGCATTACCGACATTCTATACCAACCTCAGCAGCGTGCTGAGCTCGGCCGGCGATTACACCAAGGCAATCGGCTACCTGCTGAAAGCCGAAGTTGCGGCCCAAAAGGCAGGCAATACCCGCCTGCTAACACTTATCCTCATCAACAAGGGCAGCGCCTACCGGAACATGGATAGCCTGGATCAGAGCGTTGCCAACCTTCAGCGAGCCTTAAACATTGCCCAGGCGCATCATTACATTCAATGGCAGTACCTGGCTTTGAATAACCTGGCCGGCGCAAGGCATGAGCAAAAGCGGTATGCTGAAGCCCTTACCTATCTACAGCAAGCTACAAGCCTGAAGGGCGATGTGGACCCGCGGTACCGGAATCTCACCACCTCCCTGCTGGGAAGGGTTTATTTTGACCTGCAGCGCTACAAGCGGGCGGAAACTTACCTGTTGCAATCGTTCAAGGAAACATCGACGCTCGGGATAGCAAGGGAACAGATGGAGAACAGCCGGATACTGGCCCAATTATACGAGCGTACCGGCGCTTACCGGCAGGCGCTGGCGTTTCAGAATACTTATACAAGGCTCCACGACAGTATAGACAACCAGAATACCCGGCAGAACCTCAATCAGCTCGAAATACGGTACCAGACGGCGCAGAAAGATAAATCCCTGGTCGAAAAAGAGCTCCGCATCAATAAACAGCTTGCCGAGATCCGGCAGAAGAATCAATGGATCATCCTTATTGCCTGCGGCACGCTGTTCCTGATGGCGATCGTACTCCTGCTGTACCGGATCAATAAGCATAAGCAACGTTTTTTTTCACAAAGGTTGCTCAACCTGGAACGGGGACAGGAGATCAACCAGCTGAAGGCCATGATGGATGGTGAAGAAAAGGAACGGATACGTATCGCCAGGGAATTGCACGACGGTATCGGCGGCATGCTCGCCTCGATCAAAATGAATATAGCCGTCTTCAAAGAAGAGTATCCGGCCTTACAGGCGGCTGCGACGCTGCAACGGATTACCGGCATGATCTCGGGAACGGCTTCGGAAGTACGCAGAACGGCCCATAACCTGATGCCCGATGCTTTGAACAGGAGAAATCTGAAGGAGGCCTTGCTGATCTACTGTGAACAGCACAATCACAACAACCTTCAGCTGGAGTTTCAATATCATGTTCCTATAGTCCTGAAGAAATCGGCCGAGCTGTTCCTCTACCGTATCGTCCAGGAGCTGCTGCAGAATATATTAAAGCATGCTGAAGCGAGCTATGCTGCCATACAGATCATCTTGCATGAGAATATACTGGGCATTACGGTAGAGGATAACGGGAAAGGATTTGACCATACCGAAGCTTCCTATGGCAGCGGCCTGGAAAATATACAAGCCCGGGTGGCAGCTCTCCATGGCAATCTCCTGATCGATTCGACCAGGGGAAGGGGCACGATAGTACAGCTGCAATTCGATTCGGATAAACTGGAACATCTTTAATTCAGGCAATTTTTATGACGATCAACCTCATTATTGCAGACGACCACCCGATCGTGATCGACGGGTTGCAACGGGTATTGGTTTATCACCAGGATATTTGCCTGATAGGGCATTATGCTACCGGTGAGGCGCTCATGGCTGGTCTCGAAGGCCATGCACCTGATGTGCTGCTGCTCGATATTCAAATGCCCGATATTACCGGCGATGAGCTATTGCCTGTCATCCTTAAGAAATATCCGGGGATAAAGGTGCTCGTGCTCACCAATTTTGACAGCGCGCTTTATGCCAACAATATGTTCAGGAGAGGCGCAAAGGGCTATATCCTGAAAACGGCGGAAACGGAAACCCTTATAGCCGCTATCAAAACCGTGTATGAAGGCGGGACTTTTATCGAAACGGAAATGCAGGAGAAGATCGGGAAAATGAACCAGCAGCACCGCGCTTCCGGCTTCTCCAAAACGGCGCTCACCCTACGGGAAAAGGAGGTCCTGCAACTGATCGTGGATGGCTATACCGCTGCAGAGATCGGAGCAAAGCTTTTTCTCAGTCCGGGAACCGTTAAGAATTACCGTAACAATATCATGCTGAAGCTCGATGCGGAAAACACCGCCGTGCTCGTCAAAAAGGCCTTGAAACTGGGCCTGGCGCAATAACGGGCGACAACAAATGCCACCGGAAAAGCACGCCGGCCCAACAGCCCTTTGAATTCTAAAAAATTGGCACGGTTTTTGTTTATTTCTAAAATATGAAACAGAATGAACTGGCCGGTAAGATCAGAACAGTATTCAAGTCCTGGATCGCGTTGGATTTCATCCGTTTCACCTGGCGTTATCGTCCCCGGCAGGACGGTATGCACTATGAATGTACGCTCGACTGGCACGGACGGTCGCTGACGCTATCTATTCCTGCCGGCATGATGACAGACGTAGAAGTCGCAGTTGAAGCCTTTAAACAGCAGCTTCGCAAGCAGGGGTACCCAGGCCTTATTCTCCCGGGATATTTATTTGAACAAAGACGAAACACAGCCAACCAAACGATACCAGTATGCAGCAAGCCCCTATTTCTTTAGGGGCTTTTTGTTGCTCCGAAATAAAAGCCAGGATGGCAATATCGAGGAACAGCTAAGCCGGCTTATCGGCAAAATCAGATCTTCAGAAAAATATGACCTTAAAATGGGCAGGGACCCGGAATTGGAGTAAGGGCGGCGCCAAACTGTTCCCAAATTGCTTTAATCACCTGGCAGATACTGGCACAGGAAATGTACGGCAACAATATCTGTAACATCATCATTCCTGCAGAAAGGCGGCGATCATTCCGGCAGTGATCGCGGGAAGTGTCTTTCCTTCCGGCGCTTGCGCTACGGGCCCCGATTCGATGGCGCCCAGCACAGATCCATGCAGTCCGGGCAATATCACCAGCCGGCTATCGGGAAGCAGACGCGCTATCCTAACGATATGTTCCAGCCTGATCACATCTTTGTCGCTGGCCATAATGAAAGCTGGCGCCTGGATACTGCTGATATAGTCGTCGTCCCTATCCCTGAACTGAAGCCGCCGCGTTACATCTTTTTCAAACATTGTCTGCAAACGGTTCCTATCCGGCGTCAGTTCCAGGAAGGCATTACGGAACATTTCGGGCATGTCGTTCAGCGTTGCCTTCCCGAGGCCTTCAAAAAAACCGTCGATCATCCCGGATCTGAGATAGTTGCAGGAGATCGCAATCAGCTTATGCACACGGCCGGGATAGCTATGTCCCAGCTCCAGCGCGGTACAGCCACCATCGCTAAAACCCAGTATATTGGCCTTTGTTACGCCCAGATGATCGAGCAGACCTATAATATCGGCCGCATCCTGTTCAAAGCTTTCGGGCGCCTCACGATCGGAGCTGCGGCCATGTGCCTGCATCTCCACGGCGATTACTTTTCCCTGCGCCGCGAGCAACGGTAGTATTTCACCAAAAGTAGTATCGATGGTCGAGCCGCCGCCATGGATCAGCACCAGAGGTATATCGCCACTGCCGTGGATCTCGTAATACATACTGATCCCGTTCACCGGCGCATAAGCAGCCGTTATCGCTTCTTGCATCATTATGTTGTTTAGGTTTAAGTTATCCTCAGGCAGCCCGGGAACAGCCCGTTCAGTTGCCCTGCTTTTTTACAAAAGTAACGATGCCGGCATCAAACGAGAGGGGTTGAACCTGACATTCTAAGGGCATTTCCCGACAATGTCACTATGGGTGTTTCCGGATATGTCCTGATACAAGCTTTTGTTCAAAACACTCAGCGTACCAGACGGGCCATCATTCTGATCCCTTCTTCAAGATCGGCCGCAGCCAGAGAACCATAGCCCAGGCGCATCGCCGGAATATACCGGCCCCTGAAGTCGAAACGGGAAGCAGGAATAACAGACACACCTTTATTCAGCAATCGCTTGTGTAATGATGACATATCTATGCCTTCTCTGAACTGCAGCCAGCAGGCCAGGCCACCCTCAGGCAAAGTGCATGTCGCAATATCCTCCAGGTAATGCGCTATCAGCGTTCCGCACAAGTCCCTCCTGGATTGATAATAAGCGGTCGCCTTTCTCAGGTGCTTTCTCAGGGTACCATCCTGTATCAACTGCTGTACCGCTTGTTCCATGATGTTGTCGCCCTGTACATCGATAAGCTTGCGTAGTACACCGGCCCGGGCAACTAACCTCGGGTCTCCGGCCAGGTAACCGATACGCAATGCGGGTGCGACGATCTTGCTCAAAGTACCGATATACAGATACCGTTCCATCCCGGCGAAGCTGGACAAAGGCAAGACCGGACGATAGCCGAAATGAAACTCATTATCATAATCATCTTCAATGATGGTAAGCCCATATTGCTGTGAGAGCGCTACCAGCGCCAATCGCCGCTGCAGGCTCAGGGTAACCGTGGTGGGATACTGATGATGCGGTGTAAGATACAGGGCTTTGATCCGCTTGTGTCGCTTCAGCAACCGTTCGACCACTGCTACCGAAATACCTTCCCCATCCAGGGCTACCGGCAACAGCCGGGCCCCGGCCTGCGTGAAGACTTCCCATGCAGGACGGTAGCCGGGGTCTTCGACCAGGACATAATCTCCTTTTCCAGCAGGCTGTGCGCTGCCAGATAGAGCGCCATCTGGCTTCCCCGGGTAATGCACAGCTGATCTTGGTCCAGCCGCATCCCTCTTTGCTGGTTCAGCATTTGGGCCATAGCCATACGGAACGCCGGTGTGCCGGTGGCTTCACTATAACCCATCATCTGCCAGCGGGCCTGTTGCTGGAACAGTTGGCGATAGGCCCGTGCCAAACCGGCTACCGGGGCAATTTTGCTATCGGGATGCCCATCGTCGAACACGATCATGCCGGGATGCTTCTCCGGCTGAGGGTTTGGCCGGCGAGGGCTGGTTTTACCCTTAGCCTGCGGCAGGCGGGGCAGGGCTTCTGCTACAAAGACGCCCCTGCGTGGTATAGCGACGATCCACTCCTCCTGCTGCAGCACATTCAGGGCCTCTACTATGGTATTCCGGTTAACATGGAGTAAGGCCGCCAGCTGCCGGCCGCCCGGCAGGGCATCTCCGCCTTTTAACCGGCCCGTGCGGATCGCAGCAATCACCGCGTCGGCGATCTGGAGATAGATGGCCTTATCCGATTGACCGTCCAGCTGTATTTCTAATTTCCAGGGTCTGAGCATCTGGACCAGGTATTTATGTTAAAACTGAGTCATAAAGGTAGTCCATAAGGGAAATACTTTTGTATCGCAATCCTGCAAGGACGTTAAAAATATCAAGCAAAAATGGAAACTAAGGAAAAGCAGTTCAGCTCAAAGGACTTTCACGAAACCTTTGCACGCCCCCGGTTCGTTAAGCCCGGAAAACTCATTCACCGCAAGGTAGAGCAGGCCGGAGAACATGATCAATTCTCTACCGAAAGAAAGCACCCCGTCTTCTTCGTCGACCTTCCCAGTAAAAATGTAAGCATGACCATCGGCGGCCTCTTACCCGGTCAGCTGACCAACCGGCATCGTCACACTTACGAGACCGTACTGTTTGTACTCGAAGGAAAAGGATGGACGGAGGTAGAAGACGAACGTGTCGAATGGGAAGCCGGCGACGCTGTCTATATTCCTTCCTGGGCCTGGCACAGGCATCAGAATACCAGCGATAGTGAGCCGGCACGCTACATTGCCTGCGAAAATGCGCCCCAGCTCCAGAACCTGGGCGTAGCTTTAAGAGAAGAGGAAGGCCGCGATCTGTAGCCCATGCTACGCACTCATTTTCACAAACATTAAATCGTTCAACAATGAAACATGTTCCGTTTAAAGGCGTGATCGCTTATCCCATCACGCCGTTCGATGCTTCAGAGCAGGTCGACATTCCTTTGTTCCGGCAACTGGTGGAAAGGCTGGTCGGATCCGGCGTACAAGGCATCGCGCCATTGGGCAGCACCGGTGTACTGCCTTATCTTAACGATGAGGAAAAGGAGGCTCTTATCCTGGCGGCAATAACCCAGGTAGATCGCCGCATCCCCACGCTCATCGGTGTTTCTCACCTGACCATGGCCCAGACGATACGCTATGCCCGGTTTGCAGAGCGCGCCGGCGCCGATGCGGTCATGATCCTGCCAATGAGCTACTGGAAGCTTACCGACGAGGAGATAATGAAGCATTATGACCAGGTAGCCGCTGCTATTTCCATTCCGATCATGGCTTATAACAACCCGGCCACAGGCGGGCTGGACATGTCGCCGCAACTGCTGAAACGACTATTGGAAATACCCAATATCACTATGATCAAAGAAAGCACCGGCGATGTGCAACGTATGCATTACCTGCGTCGCATGCTCGGTGAGGAAGTCGCCTTTTATAACGGTTCAAACCCATTGGCCCTGGCGGCTTTTGCGGCAGGCGCTACGGGCTGGTGTACGGCGGCGCCCAACCTGATACCTGAGCTGAATCTTGCACTATACCAGGCGATACAAGCTAATGACCTGGACGAAGCCCGTACTTTGTTTTACCGGCAAAGCGAGTTATTACAATTCGTTGTCGCCAAAGGGTTACCGAGGACCATCCACCAGGGCCTGAAGCTGATGGGGGTCGAAAGCGGTTACCTGCGCAGCCCGCTGCAGCCCCTGACCGGATCCGAAACGGAAAGCCTGCAATGTATACTGGCAGCATTACCCGTAAACGAAAAGATATAGCGACCGCCTCTTACCCTTAATGCACCGACGGCCCGGATGACCGGGCCGTTTCCATTGCTTTCACAAAAGCGTTGTTTATTTGCTTGCCTTTACCCGGGCAATTATCGCTTTATAGTCGGCTACTGTTTGTAAGCCTGGTATCGGTGTGGTGACAAACGTGCCCTTAGTATGATTGTACCGGACCAGCCCTTTATTGCTCAGGTAAAGCATGGTTTCCCCATCTTCTTCAGCGATAATATTGGAAACCGGGACTTCCTCCGTCGGTATCATGATCATTTGCTCACCGGTAGCAGCATCCAGAACAAAAATAGTTTCGTCTATATAGCCGTAAAGGAGCTTACCGCTCAGGCACAGATCGGCAATCCCGCTCGCCGGCAGATCGGAGCGCCATAGCTTTTTACCATCCGACATGCGCACAGCATAGACCGACGAGGCTGTGGAGCCGGGATTGGCCTTACCGGCCAGGTATAGCACCCCCTCGCCTGCGATCAGGTTTTCATCGATGTGGAACTGTTCGTCTTCAAGGCTGAATTTCCAATCAATACGGGAAGTATCGGCCGGATTGATCGCGTATAGGGTTTTATCTTCGTCACCGGCATAAACACGACGTCCATCGCTCACTATCGCGCTGTACATAGCCTTGCTGAAGCCCCGTTGCCAGATGGCCTGACCGCTTTCCGCAATGAATTTATAGATATAGGGTGCATTATTGATAAAAAGCGCATCGTTCACCAGCAAAGGCGAATAGATATTGTATGGATATTCCAGCCGGTAGTTCCATACCATAGCGCCGGTGCGCTTGTCGATAGCATACAGGTTATTATTGCGGGCAGCAATAAACACTTTGTCACCGCTGATTGGGGCGGCCTGCCCTGTCAACAGAGCCTCATTTTTTTCCAGCCCTATCTTATCTGCCCAAAAAGTCTTACCGGTGTTTGCGTCCAGCGCAGTGATGGCTCCGTTGACAAAGGGTATATAGAGCAAAGCGCCATCTACGCTGAAACGATTACCACCATTGTCAGCTACCTCTTTCTCCTTATAAGTCCAGTTGGTCTTTTTCTGTTCCATATCCCAGGAAAGAATGCTGCCGTTTGTCGCATAGATGATCAGCGCGTCCTTCAGTATAGCTGCGGGAGGAACTGTCTCCGGCCTTACACGGGTGACCAGAATATTATCGCTTGTGGCCACCTGGTTATTGGAATAGCGATTGGCGTCGTTTTCCGCAGGAGCCGATATCGCAGGCCCTCCGGCTGTGTCGACGGCAATCTCTTTTCTTACTCCGGATCGCTTTTGCTTAACGGGACGGCTTTGTGCATAGCAAGGCTGCAGCAGCAGAACCACAGCAAAAAGGCATAGAATGTTCCTGATCATGCTGCAGAGTTAAGCATAGATATGGTAAAGACCGGGTTGATTAGGAAAACGCGGACTATATTTTAATAAGCGCTACCTGTGCCGGAAAATGCGCTGGCCGCTACTGCAGCGATCCTGCAGTACCTGTAGTTAGATTTGTAGCTCATCAAACATCCAACAACTATGAAGAAAGTACTGCTATTAGCCTGTACCTTGCTGACCCTCGCCGGCGCTCAGGCACAGGCACCCGCGACGACGCCCGAATTCCCGTTACCCGCAACACCTGTATCGCCTTACAACTCCGGGGCCAGTAGTCTGCAACAAACCCGCGATGCGACTATGGGTATGGCGCTTAACAATTTCTATGTGCATTGCTGGGATGAGGGCGATCAATATGGCATCAGCGCAGGCGGTATTGCCTGGCGGGTCACCGATCCTTCCGGCGCGCTCATTAACCAGGGCAATGTGCCGCTTACCGGCTGCGATATCGATGTGGCCCTCTATACCGATCACGACACGGTTAAAGTACTGGCGGCTTATTTCAGGGCTACCCTGGGGTACTTTTACAATACCTACAAGATAGTTTCCGGCGTGCTGACACCCATTGCAACCGACCAATGGCTTGCCAGTCCAAGCTATTATTGCGGCGGGGTGAATGTAGACGCCAATATTGAAGATATGGGACTTGTAATCACCTGGGCCAAGCCTGACTCCGGCGTATATGTGAGAGCCGCCCGGTATGATGCGGTATTCGGACCCCGGTATACTGTACCGGGCCTGAGCGGCTATTTCGCTCCTGATGTAAGCCTGGGGCAATATTCAGGTGCGCTGGGAGCCGGCAGGAACATTTATCTCTGCGCCCGCAACAACCCGGGGGTGATCCGTGTGATCAGTCTGCCCTTCGATAATATTGTCACTACGGCTACAGCAATACCTGCCACGGAAGGCAGCTATACCTCACCGCCTACTTTCAGCATCGATGCACCGCGCATCGACTGTCCGGATAAATATACATTTAAGAAATGGGCGGTCGTCTTCGGCGATGTAGAGCATACCACCGGCGGCACCACTGAAAATATCCGGGCATTGATCATGAACAGGGCTACCGCGACCAGCCCCTATTCAAAGACCGTGCACCGTTACACAACCACGCCTATACCCTATAACAATATCCTATCGCTACCGGTACTCAGCTATACCCCCGATGCCTCGGAGCTCCAGATCGGCTGGATGTCGCGGCATATGTCTGTGGCCTACGGCTCAACGGGCAACAACGGCCGGTACCTCAGCAAAAAAATGCGAGATGTCAACGGTACCCCTCCGGATACGATACCCAACACCTATTGTTTTATCGATTACGTGCCCAGCTTATCGGTCAGCACGCTTTCCTTTTCAGGCCAGAACCTGAGCAGCGGTGTCAACGGCTTGTACGCCGCTTTCTCACAATGGAGCGGCGCTACCTTTATGCGTTACAAGAGCAAACTCTGGCCCAGCGTAACCTTTAAGGCCACAGCCGAGCTTGCCGGCCCGGTGCCATCGGATGTACCCTCCATATACCCTAATCCTTTCGGCGATTTCCTGGACATTGGTATCCCGGCAAGGGGTCGATATGAGCTAACGATAACCGGGCTGGACGGCAAGATCGTCTATACAGATAACCGGTACTGTGAAGCCGGCGCCCCGCTGCGCATTTTCACTAGCCGCTTTCCCAACGGCCTGTATATGCTGCATATCCATTCAGCAGAAGCGGGTATCGATTTCAAGACTAAAGTGAGCCGGGCAAGCCGGTAAACTTACAAAATAAACATACATTAAAAGGGCTGTCTCCTCTATTTGCATTGTCAAATGCAGGAGACAGCCCTTCCCTTCCGGCATCGGTTCACTTCACCAGACCCAGCTGGATCGCCACCCTGATCAGCCCGACGGTATTTTTCACATCAAGCTTCTGGATCAGGTTGTTCCGGTGATTTTCCGCCGTATGATAGCTGACAAATAATTTCTCCGCGATCTCCCGCGTGGTATATTCGGCGGCGATGAGCCCGAGCACTTCCTTTTCGCGCTGGGTCAGCTCCGGAACAATTCCTTTGGTTTGTGACTGTTGCTTAAAGTGCAGCATATTCTGCATCAGTTGCTCCTTAAGCGAAGCATCTATGTATTCTTTGCCTTCGGATACAGTCTCAATGGCTTCCAGCAGTGTCTCCGGCTCGGCCCCCTTGAGCAGGTAACCCGTACAACCGCGCCGCATCATAGTAGTTACCATTGAGGGTGCATCCAAGCTGGTGAGCACCAGTATTTTCATATCGGGGTATTTCTCTCTCAGTTCCGGCGCCAGGTCCTTCCCCGAGCGATCGGGCAACAGAATGTCCAGTAACAACACATCGGGCCTGTAGTAATCGAGCCCTTCCATCAACTGAGCGGCATTGGTATGTGTGGTAAGCACCAGTATATGCCGGTAAGGCTGCAGGAGCGCGATCAGGCCACTGATCACCATAGGATGATCGTCGGCGATAGCAATATGGATATTTTTCATAGCTTATATTTTTTCATCCGGCGCCGGAATCGTGAGGGAGACATTGACCGACGTACCATGGGGATCGCAGGCATGGATATCGATCATACCGTTGAGCGCTTTCAGTCGTGTCTGTATACTCTTCAGGCCCATTTTATTTTCCGTTGTATCGTGCCCGGGCAGGAAACCGATGCCGTCGTCTTCTACCGTAATGCTCAGGATATGCTCCCTGCAATTCAGCTGCACCAACGTATTCGTCGCCTTGGCATGCTTGATCGTATTCTGCACTAGCTCCTGCACGATACGATAAATACTGATCTCCATATCGGGCGACAGCCGCGGAATATGACCATAGTGCTGGAAATGGATACGCAGTCCTGTCATCCGGATAATATTGTTGCAGAAATAGCTGATGGCCGGCACCAGGCCCTCCGTGAGCAGAGCATCCGGCATCAGGTTGTGCGCCGATTGCCTCAGCTTCCGGCTGGTATGGTCGAGCTGTTGCACCAGGTTGGTATAGCTGCCCGAATGTTTCACATCGGGATACTGGATCGGCAGGGCATTCAGGCCCATTTTCACAATCGAAAGCTCTACCATAATATCATCATGCAATTGCCGCCCGATCCTGCTGCGTTCCCTTTCCTCCCCGTCAATTACGGCTTTAAGTTGTTCAACCCTTTGCTCCTGCTCCGAAACTTTGGCCTTCTGCAGCTGCAGCCTTTGCTTCTGGAACACGATCACCATCGAGACGATGATCACCAGCACAGCAGCAACAATGCCTATAAACAAGCTTTGGTTACGGCTTAACCGCGCCTGCGCGAGGGCTAGCTGAAGCTTGCTTGCCACCAGCTCCCTGTCCTTTTCCGAAGTGCGGTACCTGACCTCCAGCTGGCTGATGGCGTGAACCATTTCCTCGTTCAAAGCGCTGTCGCGCAGCCGCACATAATCACTCTGGTACGCAAATGCCTGCCTGTAATCGGCCAGCTCCTTATAAACACCCGTGAGGTACTCCAGTATATCGAGCCGGTTCTGACGGGAACCGCTTTCCTTGCTGAGCAGCAGGGCTTTTTTGAGATAAGGTATTGACTCCCTGTAATGTCCTGCTTTATATTCAAGCCCTCCTACCCCCTTAAAAAAGTCGGGGTTGCTGAATGCCTGATCACGGTCCAGCACCAGCGCCGAATCGTAGTAACGTTTTGCCAGTTCCAGCTGCCCCTTGTCCACACTGGCCTGCCCCAGGCTGAGATAGGTCATAAAAGCATAGCCTTTGCGTCCTAAGGACAAGTACAGCGGCAAAGACTTCCGGAAATATTTTGCCGCCGAGTCAATACCTTCGGCCGTCTTCTGGTTGCCATAGGCATTACCCATACCGGTATATGCCGCAGCTACCAGGCCAGTGTCGCCCACCTTAAGAGCAAGCTGTTCCAGTAGCCCGAGATAATGCAAGGCCAGCCTCAGCTTAGCCATTTCGGCAAAAGCGCTGCCAACGCCGCCATAACTGAGCATCAGGGATTGCGTATCTGCTTTCTTTTCCTTTTTCAGCACGTCCAGCGATTTGAAGTAGTACTGAACGGCGGTATCGTATTTGTTCTCGGCCATGTAGGCATTGCCCAGGTTGTTGTATAAGCGAGTCAGCACCCGGCCTTCCGCAGGCACTTTTCCTACATAAGCGAGCGCTTCCAGGAAATAGACCTTTGCTGCGGGATAATCGGCTTTAACATTGTGCAGACAGGCCCCAACCGCTATCAGCGCCCGCATGATATAGCGGTTGTTCTGCGCTTGCCTGCTGAGCGACAAAGCCTCCCGGGACAAAGCCAGGGCACTGTCGGGGAAGTGAAACTGGATCTGCATGGATGTCCGTATCAGTGAAGCGATCGCTGCCGAGTCGCTTACTTTCCGGTATTCCTGCTGCGCATGGAGGCTTTGGTGGCAGGCACAGCACAGCACCACAACCCATAAGATCGCTACCGGCTTACCGGTCCACAGCCCGTAAAAGCGCTTCTTCATTTTTTTCAAAAGTACGACGATCCCCGGCGAGGTAGCGCAGCGGCGGCATGGATGTTTTCATTCATTTTCCGGGAAATGGATGCTTTCATCCCTATACCCGGTGAAGCATTATCCTGTCTCTTGAATTAGATTTGTAGTACCTCCTGCCCAAACACCACTACCAGGCCCCATTTGAAGGCGTAAGCAATTTAAGCATTATATAATGCCCTTAGCGGCAATCTCATGACACTATGCAATACTACCACCCTTCCTCCCGTACACCGGGCCTGTATGCGCGAAGCCTGAACTCCTGGATAACCGGTATCTTAATCAGGTTGCTGCCGGCATTATTCTGCTGCTTTTTACCCGCATTGGGTCACAGCCAAAGCTATAACCAACGACCCGGCTTTCTCAAAGCCAACAGCGTATGGACGCTCAATATAGACAACCCGCCTTGCGCCCTCAACTTTAATACCCTTCCGCTGACCATGACGCCGGCAAGCATGTTCTCTTTTGACGAAGGTATTGCTTCCGTGGCCGATCCGGTCACGGGTACATTGTTGTTCTATTCCAACGGGCGCACCTGCTGGAACGCCAGCTTCAATATTATGCTCAATGGCGATACATTGTTTGGCAATACACAATGGATGGGCAGTTGGGAGCAAAGCGGGGGCAGCGGCAGCACCAATCAGGGCGTGTGTATTGTTCCCTTTATTAACCAGCCCGGCAAATACTATGTGTTTTCGTTGTGCGGCCCCACCTCGTGGCTTACGGGCAATCCGCCACCACCGACAACCTTTCTTTTCTACTCCGTGGTGGACATGTCGCTCGACGGGGGGCTCGGGGGTGTTGTACCGGGTCAGAAAAATATTCCCCTGGGCGGCGTGGAGCCGTTGAGCGAAAGCATGATCGCCGTTCCCGGTGACAACTGCGATATATGGCTGATGGTGCACGACTTTCTCAATCCCGTATTCAGGGCTTTCCACATTACGCGCAACGGCGTGGATCCCAATCCTGTGATCACTACCGCCGGTGCGCAGATACAGGGTCCCGCGGGCCCGGGTGCTTATCGTGTGGGTGCCATGGCCGTATCGCCAGACCGGAAATTGCTGGCCATTACAAGCTGCTCTTCCGGCATGGGCGCCGGCCCCACCACCGGTGTGCTGCTGTCGCGTTTCGATCCCGGAACCGGACAGGTAAGCGATGCCGTACAGGTAGGTCAGTCGCTGGATGCCTATTCCGTGGCTTTTTCCCAGAACAACAGCCGGCTTTACGTGGTGAAGCCCGATCCGGTGGATATTTTCGGCCCCGCTTCGCTGCTGCAATATGACATCTCGGCGCACGATTCAACCGTGATTGCCGGGACCCAGATCTCCATCAGCCAGGCATCGCCGCCATGGGCCTGTATGCGCTTGTACGACGGCAAGATCTACATGATCACACCTTTCTCCATGTCCGATTCGCTTTGGATAATCGGGCAGCCTGATCTCGCTGGCACTGCCTGCAATTTTCACTATTCCGGCTTTGCTTACGGCGCACCTGTATCTTCTCTTCCGCCCGAAGTGGTTTATGCTTTTCCACCGGATACCACTTATACCAGGGAAGATACGATCGTATGTCGGCTTAACGGCATTCCGGAACCGGCAACCCTGACGGCCCCTTCCGGCTATGATGCCTACACCTGGAGCGATGGCAGCACCGGTAGCAGCCTTAGTGTAGGCGCCACCGGTACTTATTGGGTGTTATGCCGCGATAGCTGCCATCCGCTTATCGATACTTTTATCGTAAGCCCCGGGTCTGATATTCCGCTGACACTTGGCAACGACACCCTGCTCTGTGGCGGCAATACGCTGACACTTAACGCTACCGTTCCCGGCGGGAATTACCGTTGGCAGGACGGCAGTAACGGCAGCCGTTACACCGTATCGGAGACCGGCCAGTATTGGGTAAGTGTAATAGCGCAGGGCTGCACCGTAAGCGATAGTATTAAGGTGAATGTGACTGATGTCAGGCAGGCGCTCGGAGACGACATCACGCTATGCTTGGAAGAAGCTGTCCATACAACCGTAACGCTGCAGGCCAATGCACCCTCTGGTGCAGCTATCCTCTGGTCCGACGGCAGCCATGCGCCACAGCTACCGGTTTCGGATACCGGCATCTACTGGGTGCAGGTCACCGACAATACCTGTACCGGCGCCGATACCCTGAAGATCACCGGACAGATATGCGCCTGTGTAGTGAATATGCCCAATGCCTTTTCGCCCAATGCCGACGGCCTCAACGATGTGCTGCATCCCGTGATCGCCAGCGGCTGTCCCGTGCGGCAATATGTGTTCAATATCTATAACCGCTACGGCAGCAGGGTCTACAGCAGTGCCGATCCCTCGGGCGGCTGGAACGGGACATACCCGGGTGGACAACCGGCTGATGCGGGCACTTATATGTATGAGCTAAGCTTCCTGGGCGGCGCCAAAGAAGTAAAGTATTATCGCAAGGGCGACGTAACCCTCATACATTAAACCGCACTTTCCCAAACTGTATGGCTATCCTAAATAAAATTCCTGTGATGATCAGACGTTATGCCATTTTTCTGCTAGCCTTTCTATTGCTATGGGGCAAGGGATATGCCCAGCGCGAACAAGTATGGATATTCGGCGACAGCGCCGGCGTAAGCTTCAACAGCACGCCACCCTTATCACTGCGCAGCAAGATACATGCTAATGAGGCCTGCGCCAGTGTATGCGATCCCGGCGGGCAGCTGCTTTTTTATACCGAAGGCAATACGGTGTGGAACCGCAGCCACCTGGTCATGCCTAACGGCGCTGCTTTGATCAGCGATATTTCCTATCCCGCTTACGGCCCTACTTCCAGCACTGCCCAGGGCGCCCTTATTGTCCCCATGCCCGGCCAGCCATCGCGGTATTATATTTTTTCGCTTACCTCCATCGAACTGGGCGGCAACAGCGGCAGGCTCTATTACAGCGTGGTCGATATGAGCCTCAATGGCGGCATGGGCGATGTGGTGGCTGCAGGAAAGGGTACTTTGCTGGACTCGATGAATACCGAGCATATGACAGGCGTAGCAGGCGACCATTGCAATATATGGGTGCTCACGCTGTCGGTGAGCAATGCTACAACAGAACACATTAAGGCGTTTGAGGTAAACGATGCCGGTGTGCAATCCATCCCCGTCGTCTCCACCTTCAGTATCCCGTTAACGACAGGCAGCAATTACGGACAGATGGATGTATCGCCTGACCGGAAAATGCTGGCTATGACACGGGCAGTGCCGTTCTCTTCCTTCGGCGGCGCGCTGGAGCTGTTTGCCTTCGATCCTGCTACCGGGCAGGTCTCGAACCAGCGGATACTGGATTCCCTGGGCCGCTACAGCGCCTGCTTCTCACCTGATAACTCCAAGCTATATACCAACGCAGTAACCACCGCAGGGATCGAGCAGTACAACCTGAATGCCGGTAGCTTTCCGGCTATCGTGAGCTCAAAGACGAATATCGGCGCGGCCGGCGCCGGTGCGATCAGGAGGGGCCCTGACGGAAAGGTCTATTGTGGTGGTACCGGTGCGCTCAGTATGATCCTGCACCCCAATCTTGCCGGCACTGCCAGCACCTTAGTCGGCAATGCCATACTCCTGCAGCCCAATACCAACCTGATCTTCGGCCTGCCCAGCGTGGTGCCGGAGATCAGGAGAGATTCACTCTACAGCAGCCAGCTCAGCAAAGCACCTTGTTTCAGCACCAGTCATACGTTGACGGCAAACAACGCCTCCGGCTGGGATTACCAATGGAGCCATGGCCCCGCGGGCCCTTCCGCACCGGTAAGCGATCCCGGCATGTACTGGGTAAGCTATCATACGCCGCCCTGTGTGTTCCATATAGATACCTTCAGGGTAAGCTTCGAAGGACAGCGCCCGCAATGGCATGCGGAAGCTGGCTGCCGTAACGATACGAATGCCATGGCCTGGGCAACCCCGGCGCCCGGCGATACCACTACCTATACCTACACCTGGTACAACGGCACCGGCAGCTTGGTATTACGCGGCCCCCTGACAACCAATCATGGTGATACGCTGAATCATATCACCGCAGGGCAGTACCGTCTGGAGGTTAGCACCAGCAATGATTGCAGCACCTTCTTAAGCATTGCCGTTCCCCCACCGTCACCTTACCAGGCAGGCATACGGCTATCGGACACGGTGATTTGTATGGGGGAAAGCATTTCGTTTACCAACACTTCTACCGGGGACATGGTTTCATGGATCTGGCAGTTTGGCGATGGCAGTGGCGCCACGCTGGAAAACCCGGCACATCTGTATCCGCATCCCGGCCGCTATGAGGTCCGGCTGATCGCCGGCACCGGCCATCCCTGCTATGATACTGCTATGGCAAGTGTCATTGTCGATTCGTTGCTGGCCGGCAGCTTTCTTACCAGCAGGGACAGTATCTGTACGGGCGAAGCGATTCTCTTTACACCACTTATCGACAGTACAGCATTGAACCTATCTTGGCAGTTCGGCGACGAAGATAACAGGATCACCGCCAACGAAAGGATCAGTCATGCTTTCGATCGCGAAGGCCGGCAGCAGGTGCAGGTAACCTTCCATTTCAGGGCCTGTCCCGACAATGCTTTCAGCAAGCCAATCATGGTGTATCCCCTACCCCATGTGGACCTGGGCCCCGACTCGTCGCTTTGCCTTGACGGCAATCCACTATACCTACAGGCCCTTGGTCCTGCGCCCCAGGGCCCTTACCAAAGGGTATGGAGCACCGGCGATACCAGCGCTCTGCTTAAGGTAGTGCATCCTGGCCGGTATAGCCTAACACTAAGCCTGCTCCCATTAGGCTGCAGCGCTACAGAGAGCGTGGTTATCGGCAAAGATTGCTATATCGATATTCCCAATGCCTTTACACCCAATGGCGACGGGGTCAACGATTATTTCTTTCCCAGGCAATTGTTGTCGCGCCGGGTAACCAGGTTCCATATGCAGCTGCTTAACCGCTGGGGACAGGTGGTTTTTGTTACGGAACGTATAGACGGAAAAGGATGGGATGGCCGCTTCAACGATAAAGACCAGCCGCAGGGCGTATACATCTACCAGATCGAAGCCGAGATCGACGGCAGACGGCAGGAACGTTACCAGGGCAACGTTACATTGATCCGTTAACCCTCGTAGATCTTACTTAACTTTTTCAAACAAGGTGCCGTTAAAGCGATACCTGATGCGACGGGAGGTGATAGTGCCATCTTCAAGCAC
Source organism: Taibaiella koreensis (assembly GCF_003545715.1). Classification (GTDB taxonomy): domain Bacteria; phylum Bacteroidota; class Bacteroidia; order Chitinophagales; family Chitinophagaceae; genus Taibaiella; species Taibaiella koreensis. Next base: position 1,497,702 of record NZ_QVNU01000001.1, on the reverse strand, counting down.
CAGCGGGATCGAAATTTCCTGCCGGGTGGCATCATAACCGGCCGGTTGGGCACGTGGCAGCTTTCTATTCCTGTTTACGGAAGCGCTGTAGTCGAGTTCGCAGCCTATGCTGCTGCTGAGACGTGTGCTCGTTTTGATAACAGGCGCCTTGGTCAGACGTCCATCATGGCCGGCAGCGTAGATCGTGATCTCCTCCCCGAACAAGGCCGTGCTACCTATGAAGGTCGTTGAAAGCAGGTAATAGGTAGCACCCGAAGGGCTGTTTACGGTATACACTTCGTTGATCCGGGATTGGTCTTCGCCCCAGGCAACCACAGACTGCTTTCCGTCGGCAGACTCCAACTGGGCGACGGTGCGAAAGCCCCGCATGGTACCGCCCAGGTTATCGTCCCAATTATAGAGCCTGAGCTTCCCGTCTTTGCTGGTAAGTATCTTCAAATGCTCCCGGCTCAGCTTGCTAAATGGAAAATGAATGAGCGCGGGCTGTCGCCGCAACGCATTGACCAGCGCTTGCTCAAAACGCACATTGGCATCCGCGACCGAATCGCCAGAGACGTCTTCGTCTACCCTGTAATCTTTGATATTGCTAAAAAGCGACAGAAGCTTATGCTCAACCTTAGCAGCATCCTGAGCGTAGACAAAGGAGCCAGCAAAAAGGAAGGCGATTAAAAAAAGGCTTTTCATGGGCGTTGTTCCGGGCAGCAGTTCCCTTTAATTCGAAATTACAGAAAAGGGTCAATGCGAACAACAACAGGTATCTTACACAGAGGATCGGAAAATCTGCTTTTGCCATCCCGCCCAGGTTTGATAACTTGCCTTATGTAACCGGCCATATGCAAACCAGGACAACCGATACCCCCATTCTCCTTTCTATCCTGACCGATATACGGTCTGACCTGCAGCAGGTGCAGGCCAGACCCGGCCTTGAAGCTCCCCGTCATTTTTCCGGCCGGGCAGCGGCCATCGACTTTCTTGAGTTCCATGTCCTGGACCGGATGGAAAGTCTGAACACCCCCATATCTCATCCGGAACTGATCGCTTTGAAAGACGAAGCCTTGCGGATCAAAGCAAAGCTGGAGCAGGTAGACAAGGCCTTATTCCGGGGGCTGCGCGAAGCGATCTGCAACAGGAAATATACACCGGCAACTTTTCTTCAAACTGTCAACGATTATCTGGGAGCTGAAAGGATACTTGATCTGACACAGTCAAAAGAGCCGGGCTACGACGAAATGGATTTCTTCTTTAACGCGCTGTTATCGGAACAGATATTGCCTGAAGTCCACTCAGAAAGAGAGACCGGGATGGTGTTTTACCAAAAGACCCCGGCAAGGGTCATCCTGCAGCTGACACAGCAGGCAGCCTTTAGCAAAAACGATGTCTTTTTCGACCTGGGTTCCGGGCTGGGACAGGTGTGTATACTCGTGCACCTGCTGACCGGTGTACCGGCAACGGGCATCGAGTACGAGCCGGCTTGCTGCCGCTATGCTACGGTCTGCGCACAGCAATTGGATCTTCCCGCCGTCACTTTTATTAACCAGGATGCCCGTAAGGCCGACTACAGCGGTGGCACCGTGTTCTTTATGTACACCCCCTTTGAAGGCGGGATGCTGCAACAAGTACTGCTGCTTTTAAAACATGAAGCAGCAAGGAGAGCTATCCGTATCTTTACCTATGGGCCCTGTTCTGTGGTCATAGCCGCCCAAAGCTGGCTGGACCTTTGTGAGGGTAATGCGAACAATCCTTACAGTCTATGCCGCTTTACCAGTAAATAGAAAACACTGGAAGTGCTTCAATGGAACCAATATGATTAAATGGCTCTTTCGTATAAAAGAGACTTTGAGCATTCCTGGCCCGGAGTTATGCCTTTTCCCATATTAAATAAGCCAACTTGCCGACATAGGAAGCAAAATACCCACCGGTCCTTGAGCTTGTCGAAAGGGCGATGATGCATTGGCGCTTCGACAGGCACAGCAACCGATATGGGAGAAATAAGTCAGGCGTTTCCTATAGCACATATCAATGTCGTTTAGTTAAGCATTTAAGGAAATAGGTATGTAGTTAACCGCTGAGGTCGCCAAGCCGACGCAAAGGTTGCAAAGATTTGGTACCGATGCTTCCTTAGAATATCTCTCCCGCTAAAGGCATATGCCGGTAGCGAATAGCGGGCCTTGATCATCTGCGCTTATCGGGGCAATGTCTTAAGTTGTTCAAGGGTATTGAGATGCTTCCATGGCCCCATAGATGTCAGATGACAATGGTATGTTTATGGTTTGGGCTACCGTAACCGTAAACTCGCTATTGTCATCCTCAATCGCTTGCGCAGCTTGCGAATGAAGGATCTCTTCCTGTTGAAAAAGGATATCAGTATAGATTAAAAGAAGGCTATTCCCTTAGCTCAAGAGATCGCCTTCACGGGACGAAATCTTAAAATGCCATAGATACCTTGTTTCTTAACTAAATGACATTGATATCACATATTCAGATAAAATAAAACGCTCTGATCTTTTGCGCCGGTATTTTGTTATCAGTCTGTCTGGAACTGTATAGCAACAATCTTTTATGAAGCAGCGCCGTTATGTAAAGAGCACAAGGATTAGCCACCGGCTGTGGTTCCAGCTACTGTTGTCCAGCTTCGCCATGATCCCGGCGACTACACATGCACAAGCTACCGAAGCAATGGCTACCGGCAACGATACGCTGGTCTTTGTGAGCGATACACAAGCCCCGCTGTTCGTGGAAAGGCTAATTCACCGTACACCCTTCAACCGGACGGCTACGGGACTGATCTTCGACGATATCCTCCGCAAGCAGCCACAAATTGTATTCCTACTGGGTGATGTGGTGGCGGCAGGTTCCAAGCCCGCGCGCTGGACCGGCGTGGACCACTTCCTGGATAGTATGAGAAAAGACGGAAGCCAGGTATGGGCCTGCCTGGGCAACCATGAGTATCTTTACAATGCCAGATCGGGTGTAAACGCCTTTCAAAAACGCTTTCCACAGCACAATAAGACCGGCTACTACATAATCAAAGATTCCGTGGCCATCCTGCTGCTGAATTCCAACTTTTCCAGGCTGAGCACAGCGGAGCAAGAGCAACAAGCCCGATTCTATACCAGAACGCTTGCAGCGCTCGACCACAATGACTCGGTAAAGGTTATCATCGTAGCCTGTCATCACGCTCCCTACTCCAATAGCAAGGTAGTGGGCAGCAACCTGAAGGTGCGGACCTTGTTTGCAGCGCCTTTTATAAAAACGGCTAAAGGAATGCTTTTCCTCAGCGGCCATTCCCACAACTTCGAGCACTTTAAAACAGGAGGTAAAACCTTTCTGGTCATCGGCGGCGGCGGCGGCATCCGTCAGCGCCTGAATACCGGCGCCGGCCGCATCGAATGCGAGGATGACGACTGCCACCCTGCGTTCCACTACCTGATGGTCAAACGTAACGCGGATACGCTGCTCGTCACCTGCAGGGCGCTGAAGGACGACCTGAGCGGCTTTGGGAACATCCTTTCGTTTACAGTCTATGCCGCTCAGGCGCCACATCAATAATCGTTCCTATACCCTGAGCACCCCATCTGCAGAGAATTGCAACTTACCAATGAACGATTTCCCCGGTAACCTGTTGATGCTGATAGCGCCTGGCCCATGCCGGCCGCATATGCCTTTATATGATGTGGAAATGGCTTACAACATCGCTGTGGCTGCTTGGCCAGGGCGCTTATGCCCAACAACCGGACTTCGATATCCGGGAGCATTCGATGTACCTGCCGGCCCCGCAGCGCCCGGGTAAATACGACCACTCCATTACCCTTGCCCAGATCTATCTCCCCGATCAATGGCTGGAGCAGCCCATCAGTGGGCCTATGATAGACTACAAAGCCAATTATGCCTTGCCCGGAAGCTTTGCCCTGAACGGCAATGTAAAAACACTCGTGCTGGCCAATGATGTGCGCCTGGGGCCCTCCTGGAGCTATTCCTTAAGCGACCAGCTGCATATAAGCGTCGGTTATCAGCTGGGCTTCAGTTTCGGCTTCCTGCGGTCGTTCGGGTACAACAATACGATACGGGTATGGGAACATCACCCCATACTGCGGGCGGGCTTCAACTTCAAAAATATAGCGTTTACCTTCCAGGGTAAATTAGACTGGATGATCAATACCCGTCTGGGCCTGCAGGATTATGCTACCAGTAACATTACGGGCTCCATGTTCAACGGCTATTCCATTGCCTGTTTTATAGAACAACGGCTTACCCGGCGGCATTCGATCTGTTTCGGCTTCATCGCCGGCTTCAATAAATTTCATATTCTCGGATGGCCGGCATTGATGATCGTCGATCACCAATATTTTATCCCGGAGATCAATATCGGCTTTAAACTATGAAAAAGCATTACCTCTTATTGCTGCTGCTAACAATGCTGGCCTGGACCGCCTGCATTAAGGACCGGTTCGAGCCCTTATCCACCTACACTACCGCTAACCTGGAAAACACCGAACCTTTCGACACGGTCTATAAAGCGGTTTTCGAAGGCATTTATGAACTATCGGAAGGCGACGACGGCTTCGGGCAACAATTTGCCGGCAAATGGGCCAATGGCTATCTCTGTCTTTTCGGCGCCCGCGACGGTCGCTTCATCAACCTGGAAGTAGGTTATAAGCCATCGGACAGCAGCTTCCGCATGGCGGGATTCTGGCGCGACCCGATACAGCCGCAGCAGGGACAGATACAGCTGACCATGATCAAAACCGATGGTGTAGATTCTGTTTTTGCCCACAAAAGCAACGGGATCGTGCTACGTGGATACCTGGAAAATGATCCTGGCAAAACGATCAGCATCCGGTACAAGCGGCCGTTCTCTGCAGCCGTAAGCACACGGCCGTTCATCATTGCCGCCCATCGTGGTGGCGGCAGAAACTCGGATAACCTGCCTTATGCCGAGAATTCCCTGGACCTGGTAAAGCATGTGGGCCAGTTTGGCGCTACGGGTATCGAAATCGACATCAGGCTCACGAAGGATAAGGTTCCCATCATATACCACGATCCGGACATTAATACCAGGCTTACCCGTAAAAGCCCCCTGGTGGGCGATATCCACCAGTTCAATGCCGATTTCCTGCGCGCGTATATCAAGCTTGTAGATGGCCAGTCGATTCCTACACTCGACGAAATGCTAACGACCATTATCGATGCTACCGATATACCCAATGTATGGCTGGATTGCAAAGACGGCGGGGAAGACGGCTTTTTCAATTATGTGGTACCGGTACTGCAGAAAGCCCGGAGCTACGCCCAATCCCGGAACAGGAATATCGGGATGCTGCTGGGATTGCCATCAAAAGAAGCCTATGACAATTTCATCGCTTTTCCCGGGCACCAGCAATTACCTTCCCTATGTGAGATCGGGCTGGACGAAGCGAAAAATGCAGGCTCCAGGGTATTTGCCCCCCGTTGGACACTGGGCCTGCTGGAAGCCGAGACGGCAGATGCCCATGCCCACGATATAAAAGTAGTGACCTGGACGCTGGACGATCCCGGCGGCATGAGCGAAGTGATCACCCAAAGCCGTTACGACGGTATTCTTACCAATTATCCATCCATGCTGGCTTATACTTTTTACAGCCAGGAATAATAACAACCAGCTTTGCTCATGTCCTCTTACTACAAACTGATGCTGCTATTGCTACTGGCCGGTACAGCCCCTTGGGTACAGGCACAGCCCGGCGACCAACACCGCCCGCGGGAGGCCCATTTCACAGGCTCCATCTCTGCAGGGCCCAACTTCTATTTCAACAATATCAAAACCTTCGGCGATCATGTAAAGCCGTTTAACTACAGCTTTTTCGGCCGTATTATATGGCACTCGCGCTACCGCGTATCGTTGGGTATTGAAACGGGATACAATAAATTCTACCGGGTAAACGGATATGAAAACGACGCCATCAGGGCCTCGCTTGCAGCCATACCGATGCACCTGGTCATTGGCATGCGCCTTACGAAGTCGGTATATACCCTTTTCAGCTTCGGCCCTTCCCTACTGCTGAACGCAGCCTCCAGCGAAACACTGGAGAACCACGTGCTCAACAAAGTGCTGTCGCTGGCCGACGGGAGCTTTTGTGTGGGCTACCAGAGGCGTATCGGCAGGGATTTTACCCTGGGCGCCGAGCTCAAGCTCAGCTTTTCCACCAAGGCAACCGACCTCAACCTCGCGCTTCCTGTTGTACTCAGCTATGATTTCTGAGCAAAACATAAAGCTGTATGATTAAGATAATACCATTTGTTGCTACTGCTCTGCGAGGGGTATTTTGACAGGAAGAACAGAAAAACGAACAAAGATTAAGGCGGACAAGATCTATATCTGGAATAGTGGCCGGCTGGGCTTCACCTTTAAACCCAAACAGGCTTAAGCAAACCTGAGACCTCGCTGTACCAGGGCGCTATATACAAAAGGCAAGGGACCGTTCGGGTGAACGATCCCTTGTGCTTTGGTTCCCGCTCCTGATTTAGTCTTTTACTACTTTCACCGATTCGCGGTACAGTCCGTCGCTATAATGTAAAAAATAGGTACCGGCAGTCCAGGCAGAGAGATCGATCTCCGTCACGGTTGCTACCGGCTTCATACGTTTCAGCTCACGCCCATACAGGTCCGCGATAGTCAGTACAGCCTCGTTCGACAGCGTGCTGACGGAGAAGAAGACCTTTCCCTTGGTAGGGTTGGGCGATACGCTGAATTGTTGCGTAGCGCCTGCATTTGTCAGCGCCACTACCTTGGAGTAGCTGAATTGCCCGTCGCGGTCGACTTGCCGCAGACGGTAGTAATTGGTCCCGGCGGGCATGGTCTGGTCGGCATAGCTATAGCCCAGCTTATCGCTGCTGTTGCCGCCGGGTGCTTTGCTGTACACCTGGCCTATAGGCTGGAAGCGGCCGCCATCGGCGCTTCGCTCGAGGCTGAAGTAATCGTTATTCTTTTCCTGGACTGTTTGCCATTGCAGCAGGTTGTAGCCGCCTTTGGCTATCCCGCTGAAGTCGAGCAGCTGCACCGGCAGCGGGTTGCCCGAAGTGCTGGGCTGCTGAAATCCCTGTGTGAACTGGGGATTGCTGCCGATGGTGGACGTAAACGGTTCGCCGATGGTGAAGTTTACGATCGCGCCACCGGGCGCGGTGGCACTGTTTCCGGAGCTGGCCAGCACATAGGGAAGCACCGACTGTGCAGCCGCAGGAAGCTGGCCGGTTAGCAACAGGACCAGTGCCGGAAGCGATGAAATCAAGATTCGTTTCATGTTGGAAGTATTTTTAGCATAAGCATTGAATTTTTGTAAACGGGGTTAATTGATATTCACGCCCGCACTGGCATAGCCGACTATGCTATTGGCCAAACTAATACCAGAAGCAGTAGCAGAGCAAACCATGAGATAACGGTTGCCCGCGGTTATTGGTATGGCGAGGCCGGTAGTGGTACCGCTGGAAACTGCCCCCAATGCCAGCACGCCACCTAGCGAAGGAGCCAACGTTACCACAGCGCCCGGCACCGGTGCAAAGGTATTGCTGCCGGATGGCGCGGTATACAATTGTGCTGTAATCGTAACATTCGATCCTAGTAGCGACAAGGCCAGCGTAGTGCTGAATTGGGCCGACATAGCCGTGATCGTACCTGCCCTCGGTGATACAAAACCGAAATTAAGAAGGGTACCGCCGGCTCCTGTAAGGTCGATATTGGCACCTACCAGCGCTACACCGTTTGCCGAGCTACCAAAGCCCAGCAAGGCGCTGGTGCCTACAAGGCCGCCCGCGATAGTCGTAAGGGTTACCGGAAGACCAGAAGAGAACGGTATAATGGTACCACCGCTGACAATATCGTTGCTGTTGGCTACACGCTTCCAGCTACCGCTATTGTAGTAGTAGAAGCCCGGTGTATTGTCGGTTTGATAGATCAGCAGACCATCGACGGGAGTAGCGGGACGATTGGCCAGGGTTATCCTGGGAATCAGGATACCCTTATTGGTGGCCGAAACATCGAGCCTGGCATTGGCGTTGGGCGCACCGCCGATGCCCACACTGCCGGTATTATTGCTGGTAATATCGGCCGTATTGAGCGTCCAGCGGTTGTCGTTGCTGCTTTGGGCATTGAGCGCAAAGGGCACGGAGATCATCTCTACGGTAGCCAGGTTGGCATAAGTAGTACCGCCGGTGATGTCGGCTTCGACCTTCAGGAATTTGCTGGCCGAATTCCAGGCGATGGTGTTAAAGGTGCCGCTGACAATGGTTCCCGAACCGATCTGCACATTGGCCAAACCGAAAGCGTTGGTGGTCGCCGACTGGGTTTCTGAATAGAGAACGGTGCCGCTGGCAGAGACATCCAGGATGCTGAAGCGCAGCGAGACATTCTGGTTGATCACCGGCGTACCGGATGCATTGCGCACCACGGCCTGGTAATTGATCCTCTGGGGCGCCTGCTGGGCCATCAGGGTAAGGCTGAGCAAACAGGCCAGCATGAGTAGACTGGTAAATTTTTTCATAAAAAAGCTTTGGTTGGTTAGAGAATGAAATTGGATAGGATACAACCAAAGTAAGAAGCTAGTTTAAAAAATGACAATCATATAATATCAATAGCTATATTTCAATCGTCGTTTTTATGATTTATAATAATAATATAAATATATTTTTACTGGGCGCACTGTACCAGTGTAGGATAACGGCTCTTAGCATGCACTGCATAAATTAAACTGCCACCAAAAACAAACCTGAAATACGTGCAGGTTTTTGCCTGGACAGAGCTGAAAAAGAAAAAAATATGAGCAACAGGCTGAAAAAGAGCGAGTAGAATTTGCTGAAGTCAAAAATAAATGTACTTTTGCAACCCATCCAAAAATGCCGCGTTGGTCAAGGGGTTAAGACGCCTCCCTTTCACGGAGGAATCACGGGTTCGATTCCCGTACGTGGTACGAGTAAAGCCTGCAAATTTTGCAGGCTTTTTTGTTAGCCTGGATTTTCCCGTTGGACGTGGCTCTCCCCAAGGCACGTGATCCAAGATGCTATACGGCCACAAAGCCCTGCTATCTTTTTCTGTAGTCACAGGCATTGCTATCCTATCCTCCTCAGGGGTCCCGAAATTGTTATCCCTTATCTGCGTTGCCATACTGAAGCATTGATCAACCTGTCAATCTAAGGGGAAACCCTTAGGAATGAATTGACGGAGTTGAAACAATTTTGCGGTGTAATATAATAAATCACCACCGGCAAAGATGAGTGAAGAATCAACAACGCCGGCAAAACGACTTTATGAAAAAGTGCAACATGCTATTGATCGCCTTGCTGATCTTCGCGCTGGCTGCTGCGGCGCAGCAAGCCCCGCAAAAGATCAATTACCAGACTGTAGTCCGCAACGCCGGCGGCGCTCCCGTGATCAACCAGAACGTTTCGCTCCGGTTCAGCATCCTTGAAGGATCGGCAGGCGGCGCCACCCTGTACACGGAAACCCATGCGACAACGACCAATGCTTTCGGCCTGGCAACTGTCCAGCTCGGGGCCGGAACACCGGTAACCGGCACTTTTGCCGCCATTACCTGGAACTCGGCCGCTAAGTTTCTTAAGATAGAAGCGGACATTACCGGCGGCAATAACTATACCGATCTCTCCACGGTAGAAATGGTATCGACGCCTTACGCCTTGTACGCCGGCTCAGCAGGCGGAGCACCCCCAACCGGCGCGGCAGGTGGTAATCTTACCGGTACTTATCCTAATCCCACCATTGCCAATAATGCAGTGACCAATGCCAAGATAAGCTCGGGAACGGCCCCTAACGGACAAGTGCTGACAGCAGACGGCAACGGTAATACCGCCTGGCAGGCTCCCACTGCCGGCGGCGGTAATACCGTAGGATTTTCGGCGTATCTGTCCTTTTACCCTCAGATGAGCACCAGTTATCAGTTGAATGGCTATAGCGTCAATAGTCCCTACTACAGCGACGGCAATTTCAATATCGCTACGGGTGTCTATACCGTCCCTTCAGCCGGCACTTACGCTATTTCAGCAGTAGTTAATTATACATTGACAGGACCTGTTACCAACAATATAGGTGCTGGTCAGTTCCCATCATTTGAAGTCAGGACGGTATCCCCGCCAAACATAATGGCTCTGGGCTACATACCCGTCTTCAATATTAACTATTCGCTGACCATTGGTACCCTGCCCATCAGGGCTCCCCTGGAAGGAGCCACTGTCAATGTAACCGGAACAGTAGTTTTAGCCGCCGGCGACCAGCTAGCACTTTACTATAATAACGATGGCATGACCCTTCCCGTCCAGATTTTTTACAGTTCATTTGCCATCAGGAAATTGTAGCGATGTTTTGCCTGTTCTGGCCAGGGCGCCGCCCGGCAACCGTTTACAACAGCAATTTTCCCCGTTAGCCCACTTTAAAATATTCATTTTATGAAAGCAACACTACGCAAACCGGCAGCAGTTTTCATTTCGCTTATCGCCTGCGGTTTCATAGCGCAGGCACAATCGGCGCTTCCTTATGTGCTGGCGAGTACTGGCGGCGGCGGAACGATGCCGGGCGGCGCTACACTTAATTTTACCCTGGGAGAACCTTTTGTTGCCACTATAGGCGCCAATCCCAGGTTTACGCAAGGTTTTCAGCAGCCAAGCACCTCAGGCACACCGCTACCGGTACACCTACTCGATTTCAGCGGTATTGCAAGAAACGAATACAACTTCCTCATCTGGCACACTGCCCAGGAAAAAAACAGCGACTATTTCGATGTGGAAAGAAGCCAGGATGGTATTGCCTTTCGGAGCATAGGCCGCGTATACAGCAGCGCGGTCAATGGCAGCAGCAACGAAAAGAGGGCTTATACTTTCCCGGATAAAACCATGCCTGCCGGCACTAATTATTACCGCCTGAAACAGGTGGATAGAGATGGCCAATCCAGTTATTCTTTTATCATCAGCCTGGATCACACAAACACGCAGCAGTCCGGCTTTACGTTGTCGCCTAATCCTACCAAAGGGAAGGTATATTTTTCAGTAGCTTCTATCACAGACCAGTCTTTTCTTCAGATCAATGATATCAGCGGCAAGGAAATAAAGTTCCTTAAATTGACAGCCATTACTACCGAAATTGACCTGGACGGCTTAGCCGGCGGCACTTATTTTATCCGGTACATCGACGGGCAAAACAGTGCGTGGGCAAAGGTGATAAAAGAGTAACGCCCACCGAAGATGATACCTGAAACAGCAAAGAAAACCTGCGAAGAGGAATGCAGCCGTTATTTTCCCAATAACCCGAAAGCCATTTTAAGCATAAGGGCTTCTTCTCCGCCGATCGTGATACCTTGCTTTAAAGGAGCAGGAAACAAAACGCGTTGGTCCCGGAGTATGTTGAATGGACAGCTATAAAATGGTACTTCGACAAGCACAGCAACTATATTGGGGCCAATCTGGCCTATGGCCTCGATATCGGGATAGTCAATTTCCATCTCAGGCGAGAACAGCCTGCTACATTACAGGCACTGGTCTAAAAAAGAAACAGCAGCAGGTGTTTGCCCGCTGCTGCTCTATACTTCACGCCGATCCTGAGAATTCAGTCTTCAGCGCTTTTAAACGGCATCCACACGTTGGCCCTAGTTCACTTTCACTACCTTCTGCGAAACAACTGTGCCATTGTTCCCGGTGATGTGAATATGATATAAGCCGCCGCTCAGGCCATCCAGGTCAATCGTAACAGAGGCTTGTACCGGCTTTATTTCCTTTATTATCCGGCCGGTGGCATCGTACATGCTTATCGACTCACCACCGCTCAGCCCGTCTATGGTTACGTAGTCGCTGGCGGGGTTGGGATGTATGCTGATATGGCCATTGCTAAAGGAAACCTGCCGCACTACGCTGTACACATATTGCCCGTCGAGGTCGGTCTGTTTCAGGCGGTAGTAGTTCATACTGCTCAGTGGTGCCTTATCGGTATAGCTATAATCCAGCTTCCGGCTACTGTTACCATTGGGCGCCGCACTGTTGACGAAGCCAATGCTATTCCAGGCTTTGCTATCGGCGCTGCGTTCTACGGAGAAGCCTTTGCTATTTGTCTCGCTGGCGGTAGCCCAGTTGAGCAATGCTGCGGCGCCTTGCTTCCTGGCTGTAAAGCTGACGAATGTTACCGGGAGCACTACTCCTACGGCTTCGGTAGAAGACACATACACAAAGCTGGCAAACGGCGAAGCATTGAGGAATTCCACATAAGGAACACCATCTTCTGTACCCGAGCCGCTGGGTGTAAGGGCTATAGCCTTACCAGGGTTAAATACGCCGTCAGTCTGTATATCCGTCTTTATCGTATCGGCATTATAGCTATCGTACCGGAACCAGCCTTGTGTCTGCGCACCAGGCACCGCTGCTGCTGCCATCTCGCTGCTGCTGTAGTACACCCTTATCCGCGCTCCTGCATAGGTTCCGTTGCTGCCATCGGCAATGGTGGTGATACGGTCCATTAGTTTGGTCACGCTTGTGCCGTTGCTGTATCCGGCGCCTTCGGGCGTTACGGTAACGGTGAGATTGCTTACCTGCGCCGTATTCAAACCTGAAGTAGCCAGCACCTTACGGCTGTTATCCCCGGTCTTATGAAAATAGGTCCAGGCGCCCGAGGTGCAGCTGCCAAACTCATCTGTCGCTTCTGTAATACCAGGGAGATATACGATACCTGGCGTAAAGCTGCTCAATCTGGCAAAGGTAAAATAGCTGGCCCCGGCCGGGAAATTGTGTAGGGCATCATAGTTGGTCCCGTTTACCGTAAGGGCCGCTGCCGTTACATTGCTGGTAAAAGCCGAATCGTCGGCAAACAGGATCACGTATTGCGCGCAGGACTCATCGGGCAGCGTAGTAGTACCTACCGATGCTGCAGGGAACCGGATCTTAAGCGCCGGCGCCACATTGGTGTTCTGCACCTTCCAGGTCCGCTTCATCCTGCGGCTGTCGCTGCTGCCATTGTACGCGAATACCGTATAAGTAGCCGCTGTATTGGTCATGGCCTGCGTATTGCCATTGTCGCCCCAGATAAGGAACTGTCCATCGGCAATAGAATCGGGGTTGTTCAGGTTGGCCGTATAGATATCTCCCAGCCCCATGATAACCTGGTTATTAGGGTTATTGGTTACCTGGCTCCTGCTTTGCTTCTGGAACAATGCCGAAAGATCATCCCTTCCTACGCCTGCTACGTTATGGTAGTAGGGCTTGCTGGCGTTCTTATCCCATATCACCGCTGAAGCTGAGCTCAGGTAGCTTTCGGCGGTATCCAGGGTAATACCATATTTGATCGCCAGGTAAGCATCTACCCTATTCCGGTCGGCAGGCGATAGGTTATTGGAACCGTAGATAATGGTTTCTCCCAAATGACCTTTAAAGCTATAGTTATCCGATCCGTTGCCGGAGAATACCGTAGAGCCAAAAGTAAAGCCGCCATTGATCATGCCATAAGGTCCCGAAACACCCGAAGCACCTTTACGCGCGCCGTTCAAGCCTTTTGAAACGGCATTATTGGTGAAGTTATGATACATAATACCGGGACTATTGGACGGGAAGTCGACATTGCCGGGGTTGGCCAGATAAGCGAGCCCCGATGTGCTGTTGTACCGCTCCAGACGACCGTCGAAATTGATCCCTACGCCATCCCAGTAATGGATATTGCCGGTAGCCAGCGATCTGTTGGCCAGTACACTGAAGACACGTGGATTTGCGCCACCTGCAGTAATACCTTCCTTGGTCAGGGTAAAGATATCATAGGCAGTATCGGCTACAGCCTGCGCCACCAGATTACCCAGGGATTGATTTCCGTCGGTGAAGTTGATTCCCGGATTAAAGTTGAAGTAAGTGGCAGCGCCCACATGATATAAAGGATAGGGGTTGGCGCCTACCTGGCTAGCCACAGTTCCCATAGCATAGTCTGTCCATGAGGTCACACTGGTGCTATCTCCTGTATTTACGGCATCTTTATCGGCCCTGTACCAATAGGACAAGCCTGCAAAAACGCCTCCCGGTGCATGCGCGATATGACCGGCGAAGGTGAAGTACTGTCCGTTGGACAAGGTCACATCTGCATAGTTATAGGTCACACCGTTGATGGTTTGGGTATTGGCCTGCATACCGGTCACCACGTCAGAAGCATCGAATGTGGTATCGGCGCTTTGGATCAACGACAGGTTGTTCAAATCTGTTGCCGGCCAGGCAACACGTACGGTACCTATGCTGCCGGTATTCTGCACTTTCCATATCGACTTGAACCGTACGTTCACATTGGCCATTCCGGGCATATAAACAGAGGGAGACTTGGCCCGACCGTTATCGCCCCATACAAGGTATTGCGCATCTGTCAATTGAACAGCGTTGCTGTCATTGGTATTGCTCAAACCTGTCGTGCCGATCAATACCTGCTTTCCCGTCCGGACAGAATTGCTCTGGCGCTGATCCAATCCGCCGTTAGCAGCCTCACGGCCGATCCCGGCAATATTATAGCGGTAAGTAGTATCTGAGCTCAGGTTGTAAATAGTAGCGCCCGATGCTGCCACATAATTATGGCCCAGCGTGGTGCCATATTTCAGCGCAAGATAAGTTTCTACCTTTTGGATATCGCTGTAACCGAGGGAGTCTTTATACCATATCACTTCCTGGATATCTCCGGGAAATGCACCCCAATCGGATGCAGAGTAACCGATTTTCAGATAAGGGCCGACAACACTGCCCACCTTATTGATCTGTGAGGTAGTGTACACACCATTCAATCCCATTAAAAGCGTATCTGTGCCCCCGGCGGTTGCGCCGCCTGTGGTCGGACGCCACATATAAACGGCAGACATATCAACCGGAGCAGCAGCACCCGAAACGGCAGCACCATAGCTGAACCGGTAAAACCGTTGCTGCGCGCCATATACGCCAAAACCAGGTTCGGAAGCATTAGCTTTTTCGTTATCTATCCCCGTAATCAATCCCGACCCACCGGTAGTTAACGTGTCGCGGGCAACACCGAAGATCGTTAACGGCATATAGGAAAAGCTATTGGTATTAAAATTACCAAAGACAGGATTGACTTCAAGGTCTGTATTGGTTGCAGCGGGATCGAGATAATTATAGTAGCTGGTTGCCGAATAACGGGTAGTCCAGCTGTGGAAGTTATGCGCCTGATCGCCGTTCTTTACCGTTGCTCCGTTTTCGCTGGTCAAATCCAGGCTGTTGATGGAAGCATCTTTCCATTGGGAAGAATCCGCATTATCAGGACGGTACCAGACTGCGGGCAGCGCAGCAATGCCACCGGGAGACTGTGCCTGGATAGCAAAAGTAAAATATTGACCATTGGTAAAGGTCACATCGGCATAATTGTAGGCTACACCATTAATGGTCTGGGTATGAGTGCTCATATCCGTAGCCACATCGCCTCCGTCAAAAGTGGTATCAGCGCTCTGGATGAGTGTTATGTTGTCCCAATTCTTCGGCCAGGCGACACGCACCGTTCCAACCGTACCGGTGTTTTGTACCTTCCAGATCGCCTTGAAGCGGTAGTTGGCACCGGAAACGCCCGCAATGGCAACTGCCGGGGACCTTTCCAGGCCGTTATCGCCCCATACCAAAAATTGCTTATCTGTTGAAAATGCGGTCGTGTTCAACGCATTGGTATTGGCCAGACCAGTAGTACCGATAAGCACCTGCTTCCCGGCATTTTCGCTTATCGACTGCTTCTGATTCAACCCCGAATTATAATCGTAAGCAATACCGGCGATATTTTTGGCAT
This sequence comes from Taibaiella koreensis, assembly GCF_003545715.1. GTDB lineage: Bacteria > Bacteroidota > Bacteroidia > Chitinophagales > Chitinophagaceae > Taibaiella > Taibaiella koreensis. The sequence continues at coordinate 1,481,933 of NZ_QVNU01000001.1, read as the reverse complement.
AGCTGCTGTTATTGCCGGCATGCCATACCGTATCTCCAGCGCTGTTCAGGTAGCTGGCTACACCCGTACCATTTCCTGTCAGCAAGGTAATCCCGTATTTAATGCTGAAGTAAGAGTTTACGCGTTGTCTTTCCTCAGCAGTCAAATACCTGTCGTAGCTTATGATCTCGGAAATATTACCGCCCGATGGATTGTTATTGCCGCCATCGGCATTGATATAAAGATGATTGCCGATACCCAGGCTGGCATTGGAATTACCAGTCGCTATGGTTGTCGCGCCATTCATGCTCAGCGTAGTCGTGTCCGGATTACTGGTCCACTGGCGCCGGTAATAGGCATTGATAGTAGGTATATTGTTATAGCGCCTCAGGGAATTGGGCAAAACAGGGGCCGACTGGTAGCTGCCATCCCACCAGAAATAAAGCTGCGTAGCGCTTTGACTCGCAAACCAGGGGTATTCGTTGCTGCTTTGGAAATTGATATTATTCCCAAACGATAGCATTACTCTTTGTTGGGTAATATCCGGCTGGCTTTGCAGTACAAAGGTGGATAAGGCCCTCTGTGCATAATCGGGGAATACATTGGCCAGCAACAACCCTCCATTTGCGTTCGTAGTACTGTCAACGAGGGAGGGATTAAAATTGTGGATGTTGCTTTTGAGATAGGGATAGTCGTAAGTAGTACCCGGAGACTGGCTTAGCTGACCGGCTATGCCGCCCGAATAACCATAGTTTTGCCATCCACTCACTCTTCCGTTGGCTACAGAAGTATCTGTCCCGGCATCGGCCTTCAGCCATACGGCCGGCAAGGCAACCCCACCCGGCGTTTGCACAAATGCAGCGAAGGTGAAATACTGTCCGTCAGCAAGCGTTACATCTGCATAGCTATAAGTCACACCGTTAATCGTTTGGGTATTGGCCGTCATATCAGTAACGGTATTCCCCGCAGTGAAGGTAGGATCACTACTCTGTACCAGCTTAAAGCTTGTCCATACCGAAGGCCAGGCGACACGCACAACGCCTACAGACGCCGTATTCTGTACTTTCCATACAGCAGGAAAACGATAGTTGGCTCCCGGGATATTGGTTACAGAAAGGGAAGGTATCTTTGCCAGACCATTATCTCCCCACATAAGCGACTGCCCGTTGGTAAGGCTTCCTGTATTCGCGTCATTCGTATTGGCAAGTCCGCCAATGCCGATCAACACTTCTTTACCGGTATTAATACTATTGGATTGCTTCTGATGCAATGTGGACGCATCGTCCCTCATGATACCCGCAATACTGGAAGTATAGCCGCTATTGGTGCTGAGGCTATATAACGTACCGCTATTGTTTACATAATCATGAGTGAGTGTGGCGCCGTATTTGATTGCCAGATACGTTTCTACTTTGTTGATGTCGGCTGCAGCCAGGGTGGCCTTATACCATACTACTTCCTGGATATCGCCCGGGAAGGCGCCGAAGGTGAAGCCATCGTTACCGATATTTAAATGAGGCCCCGCTACACTGCTTCTGGCAGTAACGCCGGAGGTTACCGAGTGGGCACCATTCAACCCGAAGGTCAGATCGCCCGTTCCTGCACTGGCAGACGGTGGCTGGTACAGGTAAACGGAGGTTTGCCCCAGCGGGATGTTTTGTGTTGTCGAAATGGCATCGTAGCCATTGCCAAAGCGGTAGAATCGCGGATTGAGCACACCGCCGCCTGCCCTCACGCCAAACCCTGGCTCAGCAGCATACGAAGCATCATTGTCCAGGCCGGTAATAGCCCCGCTGGCAGTTGAAGTCGCTCTTGCCGCACCAAAGACAGTCAACGGTGTGTAACGATAGCCTCCGGCTGTATCGCCGTAGGCGCCGAACACCGCGTTTGTGTTGCTTGTGTACAGGTAATACTTAGCCGATGAGTAACCGGTTGTCCAGGAGTTAAAATTGTGCGCTGCATCGCCCGCATTTACGGTAACCGTGTTGGTCCCGTTTGTCGACAAATCGATGCTGTTGGCAGAGGCGTCTGTCCATGCGGTTGTTGTAGCGCCATCCGGCTTATACCATACGGAAGGCCGTGTGGTGATACCTCCCGGACTCGAGGGCACGATTTGCGCATGAGAAAGAGGGCCTGTCAACAGGGCCGGAGATAAGAACAGTAATGCCAGCGGGACTCGGAATCGCCGGCTTCCTGCAGCTTGCCCCATAAAAGGTAATGGGTACAGTTTGCTCATAATGTTTGGTTTTACAATCGGGTTAAATGAGGACTATATTGGAAAGCGGAGCACTTTGTCGGCCAAATTAGCGCCCCGGGCACACTTAATAAAAAAGTATAGTACTTCTTGAAGTTTTCGATTGAAGTAGTTGTGTAATGATGCTTATCAACCGAAACACAATCGACCGGTATGCTCTGTACAATAATCAGAGCATGCGGCTTTCGGACAATCCTGTGTAAAAAAAGCAGCCCCGTTTCCGCGACTGCTTACACGAACCAACCAATAAATCCTTTTACTTCGCTTTCATGATCTTTTTTGAAACCGTATTTCCGTTCACATCGATAATCGAAACCTGGTATAAGCCTTCGTTTAAAGCATCCAGCTGAACCATTGTGGATGAAGAAGCCGGTCTCATTTCTTTTACCATACGTCCGGTAGCGTCATACAGCTTGATGGTTTCGCCGCCGGCCAGGCCATCGATAATGACGTAGTCCTTAGCAGGATTGGGATGTATGTTGATGCTACCAGCGTTTTCGAAAGACACTTGTTTTATTGTGCTGTATTCGTATGTACCATCTCTGTCTGTTTGTTTCAGGCGATAATAATTAGCGCCGCCAAGAGGAACTTTATCGGTATAACTATAGGCCAGCTTTTCCTGGCTATTGCCACCTGGGCCTTTGCTGCCGATAAAACCGATGCTGCTCCATGTCAGACCATCTGCGCTGCGTTCGATGGCAAAGCCTTTATTATTCGCTTCGGATGCTGTAACCCATTCAAGAAGCGCCGTGGCACCCTTCCTGCTTGCCGTGAAGGAGGACAGGCGCACCGGGAATATGGCGCAGGTCACGTTGAAGGAAACCGTATCGCTGCTCTTACATTCTCCCGATGGTGTGGTGATCGTCCATACAAAGCGGTATTGTCCTACTACCGTAAGATGATTGGCTGTCGTGGAGGGATTGGCAGGCGCAACAATAATCGGGCTGGCCCCTACCGGCGCCGAAGCCACCGTCCACAGGCCGGTACCGGCGCCGGTGGCATTACCCAAAAGCGATACGGTATTGGCGCATACACCCGTTTGATCGCTGCCGGCATTGGAATTAATGACCTGGTTCAAATGTATCGTAAAATTATATTGCAGCGGTCCCGGAATACCCGAACAGGCATATTCCTGCTCCAGGAAGGGACCTGCGCCATTACCGGAAAAGGGTATGATGCGGATCACATAGTCTCCCGGTTTGTCCAGGTTGGATACAGTGGTAGTTGCCTGTGTGATGCGCCGCAGGTTGCTGGCCGGGAATACAGGCGTTGAAGAACCGGCCGGTTTGGATATGACCTGGAAATTATAATATCCGCTAAATTCCTGGAAATAGCTGGAATTGACCACGCCCTGGTAAATAGCGGGAAGCCTGATCGTGGCGCTCACACTGCCTGTTCCCGGATAACAAGCCGTAGTATCGGGCACAAAAAGTGGCGGGCGGTTATTGTCCGAAACATGAATATAGTAGTCCTGGGAAATAAAGCACGGCGCTGTCCCCGACTGGATATTAAATGCATATGTACCCACTTTCCATCCGCTCGCGCCGGGGTTAACGCTCACTGTACGATTCGCCGTACCGGCACCGGTTTGCGTAATGATAGGTGTGCTCGCGCCGGGCGGCAATACGCCCTCGCTGGTGATACTAGTCACGGTAGTAGCAGGATTATCGGCAGGATTAATGCTAAAATAAAACAATTCCGGCGTCGCGGTTCCGGCAATGCCGCAATGCACTTCCCCACCCGAACTTCCGGCCGCATAAAGCGCGAGCTGCTCCGGCGCACCATGCCCGGCGGGCTGGAAATTGAGGGAATGGCCGTTGATACCGGTCACCGTAAAGCTCATCGGCGGTGAAGTTACCGTACCGCAACAATTGCTTACCGTAATGGTGAAGGTATAGGTACCTATAATGCCGGCGCCCGTTACGTAAATCCTGCGTTCGGCAATCCGGCTAAAGGTGATATTGCCGCCGGCAGGCTGGCTGCTTACATTTAAGGTGATCGTCGTGCCATTAACAGCAGCGCCTGCCGAGCCGGAAGTAGCGCTATTGAAGGCCGGCCCGGAATCAAAATCAAAATACTGGGAAGAGACATCATCGATACAGGTTATCGTATTACTGACGTTCAGGGCCGGATTGGGGCAAAACCTTACCACCGCGGTATCCTTATAGGAACAGATACCATCGTTGGACACAATAGTAAGAATAGCGTAATACGCGGGATCAACATCGTGATTTGCCTTATTGATCAGTGAAAAAACAGGATTAGCTATCGTATTGTTGCTGAAAGAGGAATTGGTCGTAACTACAGTACCGAAATTCTGGGCATTGAAAATATTGACAGCCGACCAGGTTCCCGTAAAGCCTGCGGGAATAACGCCATTGAGCGTAGTTGTTCCAACGGTGGCACAAATGCCTGTCTTATCCGGCCCGGCAGTAAAGGAAGCTGGCCTGGGGTGGGCGGTGATCGTGACCTGCGATTGCGCCACACCTGTACTACAGGGCTGCATCAGCTGGAACACATAATCCCCGTCTGCGGTCATCCCTGTTACATTAGTGGTAAGGGAGCCCGGCGATACGATGACGGGTGTCACAGGTCCCGATACAAAAGACCAGCTGGGACCACCGCCCACGCCAACCGTACCCGATACACCGCCGGTTAAGGTGGTTGTGGAACCGCATACGATCGCATTGCCGCCCGCATTGGCAGTACAATCCTGGGCCAGGGCTATGCCGGCGCCAGACAGCATACCGGCAGCCGTGAGCAGTACTGCCCTAAAAGTAGATGTTACATTCATGGTTATGTAGTGATTTTGTTGATGAGAATAGGTGTGCTTGTACCATCTTAACCCGGACCAGTCAACGAGATGGTGGTTCTGTACGTTATAGATAACCGCCTTCCAAGTGCTTACAAAAATAGAACCACGTTACATGCCTCTTCCAAACTGTTGCAGATCCCGATCTTCCTGATTGAAGAAGTTCAATAGAAACTCAACGTTACCTGATATGCAATAGCCGGTGCCTGCAAGAGCTTCTTATCACCGGTAGCGGATACGCCCGGAGCGTCCAGACCCTGCGCTTATGCCTCGGCTACAGCAAGCACACTCAGAATCGCCTCATATATCCGTTCAATAGGAGCATTTTTCCTGATGCACACATCGATTTCTCCGGGCCGGGATAGCGATCTGAGATGATCGGCCCGTACACCCTCCACCAACATCATTACCTTAATATCCGGCTGCAATGCACGGAGATCACGGATCATGCTCAGGTTGGGTCTTTCATCCACCGTTCCGTCTGAGATCATTAACCCTATTTTTTTATTTTTAATAATGCGCAGGCAATCCTGCCGGCTATTGGCATGCAGTAAAATAGCATTGGGAAAGAGATCGCGGATAACCGAAGTGATTCCGAGGAGCATAATTTCCATTTTGCATGTGATCAAAAAAGTCAGCATCGTTCTGTTTTCTTGGGATAAGTTAGGAGCGTTATGACCGGCTCCGTGCCGGGTGCCATATGCTTTACCGGTATACTATTATTTCTTTACGATCACTAAAGTAATACTGTCATCAGCCTGGTCAAAAAAGTGCCGTAATACCCGAAGGCAACAATTAAACAATCACAACTAGAGCCATTATTGCTTATCCGAAATACATACTGGCTTACTGCTATCAAAACATCTCCTGTTACTTGCATTGCCCACCGGACCAGCGCTTAATCGTTAATCAATGACGATACATTATGCTCCCCGGCTATAACATGCACTGCTTTCATAGAAGATATTCAATACAGCGATACAATAAGTACTACACATAGGCAAGCCAATTAAAGTTGTTGGTACATTTGTGCGATAACCTATATTTTGTATCCCATGGATATAGGTAATACTATAATTAAACAGCTAACAATCACAAGACCAAAATGAAGCGCCGGCTCAGTTGCTTATTCATACTCTTTTTCGGATTTTCTTATCATGCAGCATACAGCAGGAATGCAAAAGACTCAGCAGCGGGGATATTATACAGCCTATCTGAAGCATATCAAAAAGGGAAGCTATCGGAAAAGGTTTATCTCGATACAGTTTATACCAGCATGCGTACATTTTTGTCGGAGAATATCCTTTTCACACATAAAGAGCTGCTCAAAATGCTGGATCTATACCGACGGGTGGCATGGAAAGATAAAAAAAACGAAGCGCACAAGCGTGTTTACTATGGTATCATGAGCAACCAGGCCCAGATGGCAGACAGGGATGGGGAAATGCTCTATTATGCAGAAAAAATTGAAAAGTTAGAAAGGGAAACAAAGAACCGGCAATCGCTTACTGCACTATCCATTATTGTCCTCTATTATGAAGGTCAGGGCGCCGATGGAAAAATAAAAGCCCTTTATGAAAGAGAAAAAGCTTACCTGAAAAGCATTCCTGCAAATATCGACAAAGAAAAGTTGGATGAAAACGACCTTGTGCAGGCCGCTATGGTATTGGAGCAGTCGACAAGAGCACTATATGAATTAAATGATACGCTTTCGGGCAAGGAGGCTGAAGGCATTCTCGAAAAAATAGCTGCGATAACCAAAGCCAAATACAAAGATCAGCTTGACGTAACGACGAGAATTACCGTTTCACAGATCCTTTCCTTCTATCGCCGAGCCGTTGCATTAAATAATCCCGGCTTGATGCTGGAGGCATTCCGGAGCCTGGATGCGTTGCTGGCCGGCAAGAACACACCTGGATACATGAAACCTTATCTTCAGGTGACTCTAGCAGATATAAAAACGGCTTACTATATCCATTATACCAATATCGACAGCGCTTCTTTTTACCTGGATAGGTACGCAACCATGATAAATGGAAACCAGAACCTTTATCATGCGTTTGTATTGAAGAAATACAAAGCACGGCTGCTCTACACAGAAGGAAAATATAAAGAGAGCGGCAACACCTATGAAACAGCGATGAACATCCTGGATAGCTCCCGTTCCATACTGGTAAAAGATATTGACGACATGATGTACGCCCGTGCCGAAACGGAGGAACAACAATTATTGCTGGCAGAGGCGGCAGCCCGCAACAGGCAAGCAGAAAAACGGCTCTTTATAGCAGGCGCCGTCATCGCATTATTACTTATAACCGGAGCTTTTATGATACAATATACCCGCAGGAGACAGAAGAACAAGCTTATGACCTTCAAGCTTAATATGGCGCGCAATATACATGATGAAACCAATCCCGCATTATTGTACGCCAAAGCATTGATAAAAGCCTCCCGGTCAGACGGGGACAGAGATGCGGCTAATGCCGAGCTGGAAAGCCATATAAGCCATACCATGGCGCTTATCCGCAGCTTATCACACGACCTTAAATCGGATAAGCAGTATGTACTGCACGACCTGGTAAGCACGACGGAGCAGACGCTGGAGAAACTAAGCAAGGGCGGCGACTTTACGGCCAACGTTCAAACGAGCATCGACAAAAAACGGTTTATCAGCCACTACCAGTTCTCAAATTTAGTATCGATATTAAATGAGTGCATTACCAATACCATTAAGCACGCTTCATTCGAAAAGATAAACATAACCTTTGCGAATAGCGGCAATAAATTAACGGTAACTTATTACGACAACGGCAAAGGCTGGGAAACACAGCGGACAGGCACTGGTATAGGTATCCGAAATATGGAAGAACGTATCCGGCAAATAAACGGAGATTGGCAGCTGGACAATAATTACCCCAACGGGTACCGGATAAACATATCCTGTTTGCTGAGATAAGCCGGCCTGTTGGCGCTCAAGCATTATAGCCCACAATGTTCAAAATAAATAATCATGCTATGAACGAAAAGAAAAACACTTATAACTCTGTACTGATAATAGACGACCATAAAATGGTAGCGAACGGCATAAAGCTGCTCATCGGGCCTATGTTCGACAATTTTCATATGGCCCATGATGGCGCCAGCGGCATGAGCAAAGCGCTCCAACATTTCCCACAATTGGTGATCGTCGATTTTTTGTTGCCCGACATTACGGGCGATTTGCTGGTGCGCGAGTTGAAATGTAAAATACCTTCTGCCAAAATGCTGGCCTATTCCTTTTCTTATTCTCCCGACGCAATTATAAAAATGCTGCAGGCAGGCATTAATGGCTATGTGATCAAGAAGGATGAGGATGACGAGTTTATACGCGCGATACACTTGCTCATGGAAGGCCGGGATTACTTTTGCAAGGAAGCCCGCATACATATCGTCAACCGGTTCTCTGGTTCGCCAGACGACTATGTGAACAACCACCTGATCGCCAATACAAAGTTTTCGGGCAAAGAATTGGAACTGGTACGGCTGCTATGCAAACAGAGAACGACCAAGGAGATCAGCAAGCATTTACATCTCTCCGAACGGACGGTAGAGCAATACAGGAGCAATATTACCCGCCGTATCGGGGCCAAGAATCTTGCAGGGGTGATCAAATTTGCTTTGCAACACGGCGTCATTCAGCTGGAAGAACTGTAACAGGCGCCCGGGCACCAACAATAGGCTACGCCATTTCAAGGTTATCGATCGTTACATAAAAAGCGCCCGGGTAAACATACCCGGGCGCTGTGCTTAAGCTATACTTCACTGCAATGATCGCTCCTGGTTCAAGGAAGGGATCGGTTAAGACTAAGGCTGATAGAACAACTTGAAGGTCCGCATTTCGCCACCATTGCTTACCCGCAGCAGGTATTGACCCTGGGCAAGTCCGTTAAAGGAAATACGATGTATGCCTGCATAGCCCGCCTTATCGCTGTTGGGCAGTTGCACCAATTGGCCCAGGCTGGTGAATACTTCAATTTTAGCGCCTTCATAGCCAACCGGAAGGTCTACAAGCACTATTCCGTTGGTAACCGTAGGATACACTGAAACCGTCTTGCCACCACAATCCGATGTTACGGGTATCACTGTACTGTATTGATACCTGCCATCGACATCGATCAATCTCAGGCGATAGAATGCGCCGCTGCCTATATTTTTGTCGACATAAGCATACTCCCCAGTGCCGCTTGCATAAGCCACACGGGCAAGATCGGAAAAGTTGCGGCCGTCGCCGCTGCGTTCAACAACAAACTGGCTGAAATTGACAGCGTTGGTAACCTTCCAATCCAGGTAGGCCTGGCAGTTCTGTACATGCGCGGCAAAGCCCGCAAGTGTTACCGGCAATGGTGTTCTCAGACTGACATGTATTGTATCGCTGATCGTACAGCCATCTACAAAATTCACGGTTACGCTGTAGCTGCCGGTATCGGTGATCACAAGAGAGTCTGCCGTGCTGCTGTTGTTCCAGGTATACTGCGACGAGGGTACGCCGAAGAAGCCTTCTGTGCCCAGTGTATAGGGGAAAGCCGTAGCCAGCAGTGCTGTATCGGGTCCCAAACCGTAGATAGGGGCCGCACCATTGTAAGGCGCAATATTCCAGTTAAGGTTGTTGCCCTGGTCGGTTGTATGCTGCTGCGCGGTAAAGGGCTGTGCTGCTCCGGCGGCCGTAATACGACGCAACCTTACATAATCAAACACCACGCTTCCACTGGTCTTGGTCACCGTAGCATTGGCCGATGCACTGCTACTCACGATATCGGTAAGCCTGCAGGGTGTACCGCTGCCAAACCATTCACCGGTGATGGTCGTGTTGGTACCATTGGTCAGCGTGTACGTATTACCCGGGAAGAAGATCAGGGTATCGATCGTATTGCCGGTACCGTAAATACCACCACTGCCTTTATAATCCAGGATACCTATGGTATTGTTGGTACCATTGATGCCTATCTTCGAAGCGGTATTCGTGTTGGTAAAAGTAAGCTGTCCTATTGTCGTACCACTAAACACTGCATTCGAATTCAGTACACCGCTTGCATTTACCTTATTGTACGTCATACCCGCTGCCTGGAATGTTTCTGTATTGATGGTTGAGGTATCGGCGATCAGCGTATGCGCTGTAGCCGTTCCGTCATATCGCCATAAGGTATCCAGGGTGACAGCAGCGCCAGCGAGGTTAACACTCATCGTATTGGCTAGCCCTTCGTTGCTAATGCCGGATAAAGACATCGTACGGCCGGCTAAATTCAACGTGCCGTCGTTGACATAAATATCTGTTAGTATATTGGTGTAGTTATTCAGGAACCGGAGGCTGCCACCGGCTTTTGACATACGGATATCGAAATTACCCAATGCGCTGCCACTGATGACCGCATTGTTATTTCCTTTAAAGGTCAACGGTGATACGGTAAACGTAGCTGCAGCATTAAGCACGGTTGTATCGCCCCACACCTCTATATTCCAGGCTGCGGCCTTATTCCAGACAGGAGCGTTTGTAGCTGCCGACCAGTCTAGGTTACGGCAGTAAGCATTACCATTATTCACGGTGACTGTTTTGCTGCTTGCTGTAAAACCACTGTTCGCATCAAAATATACATTGTCGTATACCGTAGGGATACAGGCGCCGCCTGTGCCCCCGCTTGCAGTGCTCCAGTGGGTGTTGTCGTTCCAGTCGCCCGCACCGCCGATCCAATAGCGGGGTGTTCCTGCGGCAGAAGAAATATTCCAACCCGAGTTGCCGCCGGCATCGGCGCCGCTTACAGCCACCGCGGGCACGCCGGTAGCGCTCATATTCTGCAGGTAAACATTGGCCATTTGAATGTTCGCTGCAGGATTAAAAGCGAAGCCACCTGTAGTATTGCCCCTCATTTCGAGCAGACCGGTACAGGTAGGCGATTGCGCCAAAAGGTATTTGTTGATCGTACTGGTACCCGTGACCTGGTAATTACGGGAAGCAGCGAAAATCATAGTATCGATAACATTGCCTGGTCCCGCAATAGCGCCGGCGCCTTTAAATTCCAGGCGGCGAACGATATTGTTGCTATCGATATTCACCCCGGCTGTGGCATTGGTTCCGGTAAAGGTGAGGGCGCCAAAGGTCGTATTGATAATGGTGAAAGCCTGGGGATTGCCGGCACCGGTATAAGTGGCATCTATTTTCGGATAGCTCAAGCCATCGACGTTTAAGGCATAAGCAGTATTAATGTAAGAACCGGTGGCGTTAATCGTTTTGTTAGCGCCTACATACGCCCAGGTATTGGATACGGTAATATTGGCATTGGAAATATCGAGCGACCGTACACCGTTAGTATTACCGGTAAAGCGGTTAATGGAGATCGTACGGCCGGGCATATTGAAGCTGCCACTTACCAGGGTAAGAATGCCATTGTTGGGATTGGACCAGTTGTCCAGCAGGGTTACCGCACCGGCGCCCTTTTTACGGGTATGGAGTTGCAGGGAGCCCAGAGTGCTGCCATTAGTAGTAATGGTCGAAGCAGCATTGGTTCCGGCAAATTCAAGCATCGCATTCATCGTCACAGCGGAATTGAGCACTACTGAACCATAGATACTCATAGCTGAAGCGCCCGCTTCATTAAAAGTAGTGGTACCTACACCGGCAAGCCAGTTCATGTTGTAGCAATAGGAATTGCCGCTGGTGGTCACAATGCGGCTGGAGCCCAGCCCGCTGGCCGAATTAAAGATAACGGTATCGGCGATAAAGGGGATACAAGCCCCGCCGGGACCACCGCTGCTATAGCTCCAGTGTGTGTTGTCGTTCCAGTCGCCGGCGCCGCCTACCCAATACAGGTTGGCGCCCGACAGGGAAGAGGGTTCCGTAATGTTGAAACCGGCATTGCCGTCGCCATCTACACCTGAAACAGCTATGGGGGTAATATTACCATGCGCGGCGATATAAGTCAGATTAACGTTGTCGATCGAGGCGGTTGCGGCAGGGGCGAAGTATAAATGCGCTGTATCGGTAGCGATAATCTCGGTAAAGGCCTGGCAGGGGAGGCCTTGCGCCCTCATGTATTTATTGATGTTGATCGTGCCTGCCAGTGTGGTGGTTTTATTAGGTGCCAGCAGCAGGCTGTCTATTGTATTCACACCTGATATCTGCAAATTACTTTGAGCGGTTAATGTGCCAATAGTATTGCCGCCGTTGACGGCGCCTCTCCCAACAAACAAAACGTTCTGAACCGTGTTATTGGAGGCAATGTTGCCTTGCGGCCCATTAAACTGAACGCTTCCAACAATATTATTGCTGTTGTTAAGCGCACCTTGCCCGTAAAAAACGAGGGTGTCTACGGTGTTGTTACCTTCAATATCTGAATAGATTTGTGTAGTCGACGTAAAAGTCAGCGAGCTGAATGTCGTACCGTTGATCACATTGGTATTCGGCCCGCCCGCTGTCGTCACCGTTGCTTTATTATAGGTACCGCCATCGGTTGCCATGCCGCTAACAAGTAAGGTGGAACCTGTCGCATTCAGGGTTTTATTAAGGCCTGCATAGCGATAAGCTGAATTAAATGTTACATTGGCGTTGGTCATTTGCAGCGTACGCATATTGGTATTGTCACTCATAAAATTGTACAGCGTGACTGTTTTTCCTGACAGATCAAACGTACCCGATGTCAACGTTGTCCCGCCCGTGCCAAATGCGGTGGTCGTTGCCGGTACCATCAGATTGTCAGCCAGGGTAAGACTGCTACCGGGCTTGTCGATCTCCATGCCCAGTTCACCCAGCACGTTGCCGTTGGCGGTGAGGGTTGCCGGCGTTGCTCCTTTAAATGCAAAGAATACATTGTAAGTAGTCGCGGGAGAAAGTACCAGGTTGCCGCTTACCTGTACCTTAAATGAGGCGTTGGCGGCATTGAAGCTGGGGCTGTTGGGTACAGCACTCCAGGTCATGTTGTTACAAAAGCCATTGGCATCGAGGCTTACAGTACTGGTTGCCGCCGTTGTGCCAAAGCCACTTTGATTGGTAAAGAACACATTGTCCGCGGCTGCAGGTACAATGCTGGGAATACTACCGGCGCTGCTGCCCAGGCGCCAGTGATTCAGATCGCTCCACGACCCACCGCCGCCCACCCAGTAATAATCTGCGGCGCTGGCGTTCAAAACGGTAAGTGTCAGAAAAAATAAGAGTAGATTTTTTCTCATAAAAGGTGCTTGTTGGTTAAAAGAGGATACAAACTTAACCTATAGGCAAGCGCACTCTTGTAGAAATCGAGCCACACTATTTGCATAAAAATAAAGAGGCATGAATCTAATGCCGAACATTTAATGCTATGACCGCTATCTACTTAAAAAAACGGAATAGATCTACACTAAGAAAAAGGAAAATTCCGGCCTGAGCAGCCATCACCGTGAGGCAAAAAGCACCGGTATTAATAGTACCTTGTTTATACTTTTGCCTTTCCGTAACCGACCAGTCAACCAACCACCCGTAAGAATGACCGCACGCTTAGCTCTTCTGCTATTACTTTTCCTATTTCCAGGTTTATCATACGCCCAGCGCAAGCATTACGACATTATTAATTATAATACAGATAACGGCCTGCCGCAAAACAGCATTACCGCTATTCAGTTTGATCGTAAAGGTTATTGCTGGCTGGGCACACAAATGGGATTGGTACGCTTCGACGGGCAACGATTCAGCCTTTATGGCTCGGATAATACAAAGGGACTCAGATCAGACAGGATATTCAATGTAACCCGGGACAAGGCAGGCAATCTGTTTGCGAGCACCGGAGGCATTGTCAATATATTAAAAATAGACGACAATCCTTCTTTAACGGCTCCCGTACCGGTCCTGCTCAGGCAATCTGCACCCGAGATTCCGACACGGGGCTTCGTAACGCCGCTTGTACATGCCGACACGATAAAGAGCCACCCTGCCTTCGAGATGTCCTTAGGTACCCCTATGGGTAGTATGTATTTTATCCGTTCTACCGGCAGCTATTATATCAAAGCCCAACAAAAAACGCAGCTTCCTTTTAAAGGCCCCTATGAACGGGACCGGATATTGCTGGTCGACGAAAACCTGGTGGTGCTTGGAGACCGGAACGAAGTCTCCGTATGGACAGGAGCGGCAGAGCAACCGGCGCCGCAATTACGGGGACCGCTCTGGACAGATCCGGATTTTAAAAAAGGTAATTTTACAACCCCGGTAAATGCAGGCGGCGCCTATATCTATGCAGGGAAAACCTTGTACCAGCTATCTCTGGTCCGCAATAAGCTCTGCAGCGAGGTCGTATTGGAGCACATTGAGATCCCCGCCGTATCCTGTATTTATGTTGATAAGCCCAATAACAGGCTCTACATCGGATCGGGCGTATCGGGCTTGTTTATCATTACCCCAACTGAATTTTATACACCTCCTGTACCCCTGGCAGGCTTCTATCAGGGCTTTTACAGCCAATCTGTAACGGAGGAAGGTATCCTTAGCCAACGCTTTCTGTTCCGCAAAGACGGCACGCATAAAGAGTATCCGCTCATACCACAGATGAAGGCCACCTGGTACCGGCCCGGAACCGGGAACTTATACTATGCACCCGATCTGTCCCTGCTGCGGTTTCATCTCCCTACAGGGAAAACACATCATCTGGCCACCTTTCCAACCCCTGTATCTTCGATCTTTCCCGATCCGGGACGAAAAGAAGACCTGATATTCAGCACCAGCTTCGCTATGGGTAAAATAGTCGATGACACGGTTACCGGGCTGCAAAAGATATCGGGTCTGCGCAAAGGACAAGAACTGTTTGCGTGCTATCCTGCCGGAAACGACACCTTTCTGCTGGCTACATGGTCCGGGGTAAAGTGGTACGATTACCGGCACAACAGAATCTACCGGTCAATATTGGATTCCCTTATGGTAAGGCAGCTCTACGCAGAAGGCTCGCAGCGTATATGGATCGCCAGCTATGGAAAGGGCTGGTATCTCTACAACATGGGCCGTGTCATCAGGATGCCGGATGGACCACGGGATGCATTAAAAACGGTAAATGCCATTATCGATGACGGACGAGGCTATTTCTGGCTCAGCTCCAACAACGGGCTGTTTAAGGTAAGCAGACAGGCATTGATTGATTATGCAGAACACAGAGCGGAAGAGGTATACTTCTATGCTTTTACCACACAGGATCATTTACCCACCAATGAATTCAACGCCAGCAACCCTTCGTATGTATGGCTTCCCGACAGTATGCTGTCGCTGCCCAGCCTTAAGGGCCTGGTATGGTTTTATCCTCATAAAACGCCCGTTTTCCTACCTGATAAAAGTATATACATCGAGTATATCCGTCTGAATGAAACTGTGATAGAGCCTACAGACGGAAACCTTAGCCTGCCCCCGGATCATGGCAGGCTCAGCCTGAAGGTGAGCAGCCCCTATTTTGGCAATAAAGAGAACATGCAGCTCCAGTTTAAGATAGAAGGACTGGACGATGACTGGCACGATGTACCGGAAAGTGGTGAGATCATCATCGACAGGTTGCCTGCAGGCACATTTGCATTAATCGTCAAAAAAATAACGGGCATGGAACCAGGACAGTATATTCATGTCAGGTTACCGATACAAGTCCGTCCCTACTGGTACCATACACGACTATTTTACTTGCTTCTCCTGTTCCTTTTGATCGTCTTTGTTTACTGGCTGGTAAAATTACGGACACGACTGCTACAAGTGCGTAACCGTAAATTAGAAATGCAGGTAGCCTTGCAGACGCGCGATCTCAACCGTGTTATCCGCCAGCTGATACACTCTGAGGATGCGTTGAAACAAAGCAACCAGACTAAAGATAATATCATTACCACAGTACTGCATGACCTGCGTTCTCCTATACGGTTTATTTATACCATCAGCAGGCATATCGCTTCCGATCACCGGACCATGCAACAAGATGCGCTGGATATGTACCTGCAGGAGCTCAGGAGCAGCACCGCATCCTTAAACAACTTTACAGATCAGTTTTTCACCTGGGCGCTTAGCCAGCATCGGTCCTTTTCGGCAAAATATTCCAGAGAAGCGCTGGCAGCTATTTTCCAGGAAACAGAAACGCTCTATGCCGATATCATGAGCGCCAACGGCAACAAGCTGATTGTAGCATCGCCTGCATTGTATTGCTACACCGACCCACAGCTGTTGTCTATTATTATCAGGAACCTGCTGGATAATGCCAACAAATATACCAGCAAAGGTGTCATAAAGCTTGCGGCAACTCTGTCGGACGACAACGTGATCATAACCATAAGCGATACAGGGAAAGGCTTTAAGCCGGAAGCGCTCAGCGCCTTCCTGGACAAAAATAAAACGGATCCCCGCAAGGGAAGGGGTGGTTATATCATATTGAGCCTGCTTGAGCTTATAGGAGGGCACCTGGAAGCTGTTTCCGAACCCGGCAGGGGTACAACATTCAGCGTGATATTGCCCCGGCAGGATGAAGCCCCTGATAATGGGCCAGACGGCTAAGCTCGATCACCGATTGCACATTCAGCTTCGTAAATGCCCGCCCCTTAAGCGTACCGGCGGCAGAGGGACTTATCAACAGGATTTTCGCGATCGCCACTATCCCCAGTCCCTGCAATAATAACAAGACTATTTCATTCTCCCGTTGCGACAACAACGAGAAAGACTTTATATCCCCGTCTTTAATATTTTGTTCCTTGTAAGTTTCCTTTTTCTTGTAAGCGTGATAGTCGCTGCTATCGTATATTACGGAACGGATCACCTTGGTAAAGGCCTCGTCAGATACGTTTTTATTGATGTAAGCACAGGCGCCGTTATACAAACACTGGGGAGCAAAGTCCCTTTCGGGGGCTACACTGACAATAACGACCCGGAGCCCTGGCTGTACATTCAAAGCCTGCCATATCAATGCTGTGCCTTTCTGGTCGGGCATCATCAGGTCGCTGAGCAGCATCGTATAGCTCTTTTGCTGCAGGAGCTCCAGCACTTCGTCACCGGATTCAGCAAAATCTATGACACAATCTTCGCCCAGGGCTTTCCGGGTGAGCAAAGCCAGTCCCCGGCGAACAATAGAATGGTCATCGGCAATGAGTATATTCATAAAGGCATCCGTTTAGTAATTGATGTTGGTAACGATCGGGCAAGCTAAAGCAAACCGGCGCCAGGAACCTTAAAATCTGTATGCATAGCCCAAGGCATAAAGGTAGGGCCTGGCATCATGAGAAATTACCATAAAATATAACCGTGGCTATATTTCTACAAACGACCCGCAAAATCGACAGTATTTT
This sequence comes from Taibaiella koreensis, assembly GCF_003545715.1. Classification (GTDB taxonomy): domain Bacteria; phylum Bacteroidota; class Bacteroidia; order Chitinophagales; family Chitinophagaceae; genus Taibaiella; species Taibaiella koreensis. Next base: position 1,464,597 of record NZ_QVNU01000001.1, on the reverse strand, counting down.
GCAGTGCCCTGCAGTTATATCAGTCGTAACAGTGTCTCGTCCAGGGGCCCGGACGCATAATAGCTGCGGGCCGTAAAACAGGATAATAAAGAGGGTTTAAAAGGGTACGTGTAGTTGGTATAAGAAAGGGCGCCTTCATTGGCGCCCTGTTTTTTCTGATCCGACGCCAAGCTTCCGGATCCATTCTGCCAGGCTATTACACCTAAAAAACGGCGGGATAAAATCTAACAATGCAAATCTTTGAAGCCCCGCTGCTTTTCATTACGAGTCTCCTTCACCAGGTGGGTCAATTCAGGTGGCAGGCTTGCCATTTGCTTATCCTGCCATGCCCGCTCCTCAGCTACCGAGCCGCCAGATTGCTTAACAGCTTTTAGGGCGTACAAAGCAGCGCCCACACAATGGTCGGCCATATGGGCAGTGGAAACGGCTTGCCCGATCGATTGGGCGATGGCTTTCCATACCGGGTCCGGTATATCACGGGCAGCAGCATGTGCCCCATAAGCAGCCTGCATCGCTGCGCCGGTTTTCAGATTTCCTTTTTTCCATTCTTTGGCAACATGAATTGCATGTGTCAACCGCTGATCAGGCATACGGCCAGGAACCAGTAGCAGGACATGCTCAACGCAGTCTATTGCCCAGTTCATCAGCTGTTGCTGATGGTGCAAAGACAGGCTACCACCACGGTGCGCCGCTACAAATTCTTTTTGTCTCATTTCCTTTAGCAATTAGCCCTTCCCTGCCATTTGGACTCGCTATCGCAGGCGCTCCTCAACCGGCAGGATTTAAAATCAGGTGATTCCACCATATCAAAGAAATACAAAAAATCCCTGCCGGAGACAGGGATTTTTTGCACTAAATATAAAAGAGGCTATGGCTCAGACGCCAGGAATCGTTTATGACTATTGCTTCACGATCTTATAATGCATCCGTTCGCCGGTCTGCAATATCACGATCACCGTATAGCTACCCGCTGTAGTATGCGATAGGTTCAGCTCAGCCACAGGGCCCGCTGCTTTGGTCTGCAACACAGCAATACCTTTCATATCGTATACCATCACCGACTCTCCTGCCTGCAGGCCTTCTACTGTAACAAGCCCTTTATGAACCGTCGGGTAAACCTTGATATGCCGTTGTGGTGCACAACCCAGGTTGGCCGATACAATGCGGCTGTAGTGATAGCTGCCATCGCGGTCTACCTCTTTCAGGCGGAAGTAGTTCATACCTTTTACACCATGGCCGAACGAATAGCTGTAGCTATTGCCGGAGCCACGTGCCGCTACCCTGCCCGCCCCGGTAAAGCTGGCGCCGTTGCTGCTCCAACCGATCTCGAAGTAATCAAAGTTCAACTCCACTCCAGTGCGCCAGCTCAACTGCACATCGCAATCCGCTTCGGCCTTGGCAGTAAAGGACAGCAGGTCAACAGGGACAATATTACCTACCCGTACGATTACTTGTGCCGTATCACAAAGAGCATCCGGCACAGCGCTGTTGCACACCACATAGCTGAAGGTATCTGTGCCGCTAAAGCTGGGATTGGGCGTATAAGTATAGGTACCGTCCGGGTTCAGGCTCAGCGTCCCGCTGGTAGGTGGATCCGAAGCCAGTGGGCTATAGCTACAGGGTCCTGTACGGCAGGTATCATTGGCAGTCACCGTACCATTGAGCGGCGTATTTATGGGCGTGGTTACCGTATCATCCACAGCTACGGGCGCTCCTGTAATTGTTAAAAATACTTGCGCCGTATCACAAACGGGCGTTGGCACAGCGCTGTTGCACACCACATAGCTGAAGGTGTCTGTTCCGCTGAAGCCAGGGTTGGGCGTATAAGTATAGGTACCGTCCGGGTTCAGATTCAACGTGCCGTTTGTGGGTGGTTCAGAAGCCAGGGGGCTATAGCTGCAGGGCCCATCGGGACCACAAACATCGTTAGTGGTAACGGTGCCGTTCACGGGTGTGTTCATCGGTGTAGTCGCCGTGTCATTAACAGCCGCAGGACTGGTGATCGTAAGCAACACTTGTGCCGTATCGCACAGCGCCACAGGACTAGCGCTGTTGCACACCACATAGCTGAAGGTATCCGTTCCGCTAAAGCCGGGATTGGGCGTATAAGTATAGGTACCGTCTGGATTCAGGCTCAGCGTACCGTTCGTAGGCGGATCGGAAGCCAATGGGCTATAGCTGCAAGGTCCCATACGGCAGGTATCGTTGGTCGTTACTGTACCATTGAGCGGGGTATTCATTGGGGTACTTACTGTATCATTCACCGCTACAGGAGGACCGGTCACGGTAAGGAATACCATAGCCGTATCGCATGCCACTGGCGTAGCACTATTACACACCACATAGCTAAAGGTATCTGTTCCACTAAAGCCGGGGTTGGGTGTATAGGTATACGTTCCATCAGGGTTCACGGTTACCGTACCGTTCGTGGGCGGATCGGAAGCCAGCGGACTGTAATTACAAGGTCCCATACGGCAGGTGTCGTTGGCAGTTACCGTACCATTGAGCGGCGTATTCATTGGGGTACTTACCGTATCATTCACCGCTACAGGAGGGCCGGTTACGGTAAGGAACACCATAGCCGTATCGCATGCCACAGGCGTAGCACTGTTACACACCACATAGCTGAAGGTATCTGTGCCGCTAAAGCCAGGATTGGGTGTATAGGTATAGGTACCATCGGGATTCACCGTTACCGTACCGTTCGTGGGCGGGTCAGAGGCCAGCGGGCTGTAGCTACAGGGTCCCATACGGCAGGTATCGTTGGTCGTTACTGTGCCATTGAGCGGTGTATTCATCGGTATGCTTACCGTATCGTTCACCGCTACAGGAGGACCAGTTACGGTAAGGAACACCATAGCCGTATCGCATGCCACGGGTGTGGCGCTGTTACACACCACATAGCTGAAGGTATCTGTGCCGCTAAAGCCAGGGTTGGGTGTATAGGTATAGGTACCATCGGGGTTTATGGTTACCGTACCATTCGTGGGCGGATCAGAAGCCAACGGACTGTAGTTACAAGGGCCTATACGGCAGGTATCATTATCTGTTACGATGCCGTTCAGCGGTGTATTCATCGGAGTGCTTACCGTATCGTTCACCGCTACAGGAGGACCAGTCACGGTAAGGAATACCATGGCCGTATCGCATGCCACCGGTGTAGCGCTATTACACACCACATAGCTGAAGGTATCTGTGCCGCTAAAGCCGGGGTTGGGTGTATAGGTATACGTTCCATCAGGGTTCACGGTTACCGTACCGTTTGTGGGCGGGTCCGAAGCCAGGGGGCTATAGCTGCAGGGGCCGTCGGGACCACAGACATCATTAGCCGTTACCGTACCATTCAGCGGCGTATTCATTGGTGTACTTGCCGTATCGTTTACTGCTACAGGAGGGCCGGTAATCGTGAGGAACACCATAGCCGTATCGCACAATACCGGCGGGCCGTTTTTGCAGATCGTATAACTGAAGGTATCGGCGCCCATGAAACCCGGATTGGGTGTATAAGTATAGGTACCGTCCGGGTTCAGGCTCAACGTGCCGTTCGCAGGCGGATCAGATGCCAGAGGGCTGTAGCTACAGGCCCCGCCGCCGATGCCGCAGGTATCATTGCCTGCTACCGTTCCATTCAGGGGCGTATTGATCGTCGTCGTAGCCGTGTCATTCACCGCTATAGGTGCCGGTGGCGGGGTGAAATCGATAAAAATCGTGCCGGTGTTGCCGGGCAGACCGGCATTATCGGTAACCGTGTAGCCTATCGGCGTGGGATCGCCGGTAAAGCCCGGTTCGGGCGTAAAGGTCACGCTGCCGTTGGCATTCAGGGTCCAGGTACCTTGCCCGGGCACGGCGAAGCCGGTTGTATCGCCCTGCGCGTCGACAACAAAGCCGGTTGCGCCGGCAGGCGGTACCAGGCTGATGCTATCGGGCGATAAGGTACCGCCGCCCGGATCATTATCATTGGCCAGCACATTGGGTACTGTAGCCGGCGTGCCGGGCGTCTGGTTCGTTAAGGTGTCGTTGCTCACTACCGGCACCTGGTTGATGCCGAAGTTGGCATCGGTCACATTGGTCGTGCCCACCGCTACAGTCAGTACACCGTTGACATTGCCATCACTGCCCGCGCCGGCGCCCAGGTTCTCTCCCCTGCTCCGCCATCCGGAAGGAAGCGCGGAAGCCGGCTGCGTGGTAGCGCCTATAGCTACGGTCTGCGTGGTAATGATTACATTATAATTTTTGCTCGGAGTAGCAGCCAACGTATAAGTGCCATTAGCCGCTACAGATACTGTATCCAGTACCTTGCCGGCAGTCACATCCCAAAGCACAGCATACAAACCGCCGGGATTGACGCCTGTACCATTTACGGTATTATCGGAAAGTCCGTTCATATCGTTGTATACATTGCCTGATAGGGTAACGTTCACAAACAGGGCAGCCGGGCAAATCGCGCCATCGTTACTGGCTGATGCTGCAAAAACCGGCCCTACGGTTGCCGCCGTCCTGGCGGCGATATTCACCCGGAAAAACCGGCCCAGACTATTGGCGAAGACATAAAATCCGCCACTGGCGTCAAAGAAAGTAGCGCCATAAGCACTTGCTTCCGTCTGGATATTGCCTCCCGAAACAGCAGGCGACAGGTAAGTAGCCACTCCAGTTTTAGGATTGACCACTACAATTCTATATCTAAGAGTAGGATCGGTCAGGTTGGCATTGGTTATACCATAAAAAAGTCCGTCAGCAGGATTATAAGCCAGGTCATTAGCATTAGGGGTATTTGTAAATGTCCTGTCAAAAGGCGCCGTGGTAATCACCGGGTAAGGGTAAGTGGCGCTTTGGGGATTTACAATCCGGCCATAAGAAGCCGGGCGGTTAGGATTTACATCAACATAATAATAGCCGGCGTTTGCATTAAAGGTTAAAAGTAAATAACCGTCCGGCGTCACTTCACCGGCATTGAACCGAATGGTGGCAGGCAGGTTAGGTACGGTAATGAGTGTATATTGGGCGTTGCCATCAATTTTTACGATTTGGCTGCTGCTAAGTCTATAAGCATAAATCATATTGTCGATGTTTGAATAACCTACCGCATTAAGCTCGAATGTATGCTACTACCTACCTGCTGGCGGATGCCCGTAGCTACATTATATGCATACAGGGCAGTAGTCCAATTAGAACCTGATTGCGTGGCTACAGTCTGATAGCCCATGTTACTGCAGTCAAAAGGCGTAACTGCCTGACCGTATATCAAAGGACCTTTTGCAAAAAAAACAATACAAAAAAGCAGGAAAAACCGGCGCAAATAAAAACCGGCTTGCGTTTTCGCCGTTTCACGGTATAAGTGCAGCTTCACCTGGTGGTTCGGCCTTAGCCGATGGTCCGGTCCGGTAGGCCTGTGTGCCTCTGCAGGGAGGAGATTGGCCGGGCCCGGACCACCTGGAACGGGGATGGTACCATTCAAGGGGTCGTTCATTTTGTTCATAATTTTACTTAGCTTAAGATTAACAATGATGATTTTATCTGTAAAACATTCTGCCTTTCCTTTTGCCGGCGCAGGAGATGATGTATACATCGTACCCCGGAGAACTTACCGGCAAAGTTCGACCCCCTTCTGACAGAAGGCACTCACCTTACAGGGTGAATTCAAGGCATAATCAGGCATTCTTCCCGGAAGAACAGAATAGCGTTATCGGTGCCGAAAGAGATTTGCCACAGGCTTTCTTTGCCGCAGGAATCCATTCCAACAAACCGGCAGACTTTTTAGCGTCGTATGATGATCGCTCACAGCAATGCCAACACCATTCTGTAACAAGTAAACAACCGGCAAAACCACATACAGGAATAGCACAAGAAGCTTCTGCGTACAAAACTCCTGTCAACAAAAAGGCTGCTGTAATAAGAACACCGGCTTCCGGACATACAAGCCCCTTACAGGCTGGCGGCAAAGCTTCCGCTTTAGTTTCGATAGCTGCCGGCGTATTGTTACCAGCCTGGTAGCGCCTGCCTGCAAATACAATTCGGCAATGTCGATACTGTGATGTCGATGAAAAAATTCCCTTGTTGACAATAATGCAAAATTCCGATGAGATCGTTTACCCGCCTATAACCCTAAAGGGTGAAAATTAAGTTCGCGGTACAATAGAATCGCTCGCAGCAACAGTGTAAGACCAGGAGTGGGATCAGTTGATCCTGATGACAACAACGAGAGTTGTTACAAACACCAGGAAGTATGAAGCTTAGCATACTTACCAAAAAAGATACTATTGGTCCCGACCGGTTGAACCGCCAGCATAGGAATAAGATATTACCCGAATAGTAATATTACATACGATCCATACACCTGCAGGTTTTCCACCGCTACAGCCTCGGCTTTATGTCTTATTTGAATTTTATTTTCTTGTTTGCAACAAAGAAAATTATTTATTAAAATTCTTAGTTTATTGAATACGTCTATTTGAAATATAAAATCCAACTGCAAATCTCATGCCTTTTCTTTAAGGCCTGGAGTAATCAAACTACAATTATAGACTAACCTTGTTCCTCAAATAATATACCGATAAACTACTCCCATAACAGATAATCACCTACCATTCCATTCAGCCTTGATCGAAATCGACTTCTCTATCCGTCTAAAGGTCATTTTCACAGCAGGCGCAGGCAACCCGGGTCTTAGATCTATACAGCACCAGGCTTATACCACCGTTTTTCTACCTGACCAAACGTTTCCGGAATAGTGCATGTCTATGGATGCAGCCAAACCAAAACCGATATGAAGACAGGAAATACGTCGCCGAAAATCAACCTGAAAAAGATCCGGATCTTCCATCGCCTGGACGGATCGCCGGTAAGCACAAATAAGGTGGGAAAAATTAAGAATAATGATAGCCAGCAAAGCTCGTTTTGCTCAGCCGCTCCAATCTGCTGAATATAACAAGATCGTTACTCACTATCTGTAGCATAGAAGGCGGGCCGTCTTATTTCAGTTTTACAAAATTGCAAATGGCCAACACGATATGGCTATTCGGTTTGCGCTGTACTCACTTACAGCGCCAAGCCCGTCTTGTCATGCAGGTAAATGCCCAGCAACACTCCTGGCATCAGATCGGGCAAAAGCATGCCTGTACCGGGCGGCAATTGAAAGAAGACCTGTCCCCTGCCCCTGGCTTGTTTTTTGTAATAAGTAATGACAGGATCGCGCGCCGTATCCATCACATAAAAGGATGCGGAAGCAATATTTTCATGATCGAATATGCCGGCATTGTTTTTACAATCAACATAAACATTGCCGATGATACGGCACTTGTCCCGGAAGGAAGAACGCCGATCTTTCCGGAAACGGTTGAACAAGCTTCCCTTGAAAGAAGGATTGACATGTGCCCCACCATGAATGGTTATATTGAACCGGTCGCGGGGCTCAAAATAATGCAGCGCTATCGCGCGCGCTGCACGTTCAAATATAAATTGGTCCCTTCCCGGGCTGTATTGCTGTGGCGCCTGCAAGGCAAAGATCAGCTGCCCGATCTCCCGCTGCACAGCTTCAGGTACCTTGGTCTGCTGCCGTAGCCATTCGATCATGCCTTTCGTATCATGGGCTTTCAGCCGGAAGGTTTTTACCAGCGATATATATTCCTGCAGCAAAGTGCGATCGATGCTACTGCCGAGATCTTTTTGCAGCTTTTCCAAAAGATAGACCAGCGAACCGTTTCGCCGGTACTTTTCATCATATTCAAAATCACAACCAAAAAACCGGACGGGTATTCCTGACTGGTAAAGCTCATCCAAAAAATTGCGGAAATTCGGGAAGGCGGCAAAACGGTCTGTGCTATCTCCGCCCGTATCGGCAAAAAGATCGTTCAGCATCACCGAGGCGGAAAAAGGAATTTCAAGGAACAGGTTAATCGTATCGCCTGCACTTAGCTGCCGGCTTATGTGCTGCAACACATCCAGGTAAGCAATGGCGTTGGAAACGCAGCCATGCATTTCATTGATGAAAATAAGCGCTCCTTTATGTTGTCCTAATGAAGGAAAACTATCCAGCCTGTTGACCTGAGCCTTTACAGAAAGAACGCCGCAGCATAACAATAGGGACAAGTATAATCGTTTCAAGAATGGGGCCAGGATCATTTTCATAGGAGGATGCATTAAAGCTAAGCATTTTCGATGCAACACATTAAGTAACCCTTACTATTTTTCAGAAAAACGCATCGATGCAATAAAAAATATGCGAGAGACTTTTTTTACACCCGGTAAATACGTAAAAACACCTGATATTTTTCGCTTAGGTATCTTTAGTTTAGCTACCTAAGAGGCATAATATCATGAAAAGTACATTTATAGTGCTTGCCCTAATTTCGCAATAGACGATAATGCTGAAGCTTTCTTAGCAAACCAAAGAATAGACAATTAAAAAAACTAAACCATGAAAATACGGGGACTGATTATCGACCAAGAAAGAGCGGCCATCAACCTTCTTTTGAGAGAGGTGAAAAAATACCAAGCATTCAAATTGTAGGAACATTTATCGAGTATCAGGCGGCGTTTGAATATATAAATGCAAATCCTGTAGATCTACTTTTCCTGGACTATAATATGCATCCCATGACTGGCCTAGAGATATTAAAGCACCTTAGAATAAATACCATATTTGTTACAGCGCACAGGGAGGTAATATATGAAGTCCTTGATCACGAAAACGCAATCGACTGCATCGTTAAGCCGATAAATTTTGACCGGGTACTAACGGCTGTAAAAAAAGTAGAAGCCAGATATAATGGGGCACCACACATAATAGAGGCACCAACCACAGAACCAGATACATTAACTTTAGTCACAAATCGGGGGAATGAGATGATCCCCTTGACTTCGATAACATACATCCAGGCTAAAAAAAACTACTCCGCTATCTACTGCGGTAAAGCAGTAAAGCTTGCTACCATTTCGCTGATGAAAGTTGAAGAGTTGCTGCCGGCCAGCCTATTTGTGCGCATCCACAGGTCCCATATCGTCGCAATCGACCAAATATCGAAATCAAATGCTACTAAGGTGATCCTAAAGGATGGCACAGCGCTACCTGTAGGCAGGACCTACAAATATAATTTCCCCTAATAGATATGGGACCCCCTTTACTGGTTTAGCCGGTCAATTTTTAAGTTTAACCCCTACATATCCATTACCGCACCATATTAAACTATATCCATGAACCTATCAGACATTATTAAAATTGGCAATTCGGGAACATTTCCCATTAAATTGACTGACGGCTATCGGACGCCTGATGGATTGCCATTTATTAGAGGAGCAGAAAAGCTCCTATTAGACTTTGGTACAATAAGCAGGATACCTGGTTTAGGTTCAGAGGTGGAAGCTATGTCAAGTATATTAAACAAAATAGATTTAAATGGAACATTATTAATAGAAGAAAACGAATGGAAGGTGTTAAAGTCTATAATAGAGTCGATAAATGGTAAGTTCTTGAGCCTACTTACATTTGCGAGGCAAGCAATTCCTGATGACGAGAATGTTATTCATGTCCGCCTGCCGAGCGTCCTTAATTTCGAGGATTTAGCCAAGGTAAGCAATGACCTTAAGCACGCTTTACAAACTCCGATACTCGCCAGCAATACAGGCGGAAAAGTCGAAATACTGTCGGTAGAAAAAGGATCAATCTGGCTTACAATCTCATTATATACCGCTTCTGCAGTTACGCTGGTTGGTCTCCTTGTAAGAGGTGCCTTTGTGGTGGTAAAACATTATGTGGAAATGCAAGCCATGCTGGAGGGCATGAAACGGTTAAAAATCGGAACGGAAGTATTACAGACCGTTGCTGATGCTCACAAAGTGGCCATTAATAACATTTTAGAAGCTGAGGCCAAAGCAATCCAAAATGATTACTTTGACCCTAATGATCCGGAGATAACCGAAAGGTTAAAGCTGTCATTAGAGACAATTCAGAAAATGTCAAGCGAAGGCCTTCAAATAAAGGCAGGGAAAGTTAGTGAAGATGGAAAGGAAGCGGTTAAGCTTGCTTTCCCCGCAAGTACCGATCCCATGCTCATTGAATCAATTACAAAACAAATTACGCAGGGAGATAAATAAGTCCTTAAGGATAAGCTATATTATCCATCAAGCGCCCATCAACCACAAAGAGGCGCCAAACCCTAGATCAAAACCAAAAGAAGATTTATGCCACCAGTGAAACCCATCTCTCAGTCTGAATATATCGCTAAGCAAGCTATTGTAATGTCAGAAGAGGACGTGAATGAAATACGAGCTCACTTGTCAGATTTCGGTAGAATAGTATTTACGCCAAAGATAGGTGGCATTAGGCTTGAGGATTCTGTTAGGATCATCTATGTCTTTTCACTAGAAGACGACTATTACATAGTTTTTACTAGAACCAATGCTTTTACCGGGTATGAATACTATCATTGCGACCAAATTCATAATACGCTGAAATGCCTTAGAATGGTTTTGGAAGATATTCCCAGATTCTCACAAGAAGAAATAGATCCGTATATAATGAGACCTAAGGCGAGGTATCAATGAGCTAAGAAGCCGCCCTTTACCATGGGTGGCTTTTTGCCGCTTATTAATTTAATGATACCGATAGTAAAAGATTGTAGATAACTGAAAAAAACTTGCAGTGGCTGGAACGAGTTTTGTCGTTCACTTTAAATACATAGAACCAAATGAAAAAGAAAAACCTGAGCCTGAAAAAGCTGAGCCTCAACAAATCAATGATTGGCTCTTTGAATTCCCAACAGCAACAAGCAATGGTAGGAGGCGCCACCGAATCTTATGCCATTGCCCAGAATTGCCTGTGCTGGGAGCCTACGCCATCGTTTCTTTGCCTTACCGCTGATCCGCAACAAGCGACTTGTCAAATCGAATGGTGCATAGTCGGAACCAATGCCTCCTGCAAGGCTGGTCCTGGGTGCGCTGAGGCAACAGCTTTCTGTGTATTGACCACACCGCCAAGATGTTAAACCACGATTCCCAACGGCCATTAGCAACGGCAAATGGGGTATGAAAAACCGATCGGCCGCTCTACAAAAGGAGCGGCCGGTTGCTTTGGTATTTAACTGGGTACCATTAATATTGAAATATCGTTTATTACATCTTGCACGCTCTTCCATGCTGCAATCTGATCGTCTCGCAGTACTTTCCCCTCTGGTAGGAGGCTTTCTACAATAGGCCCCAAATGTATATTTACTTATATAGCCCTAGGTCCGCTATATGAGCTTAAATTGGATCAAGCGGAATATCTGGGGATGATAAAAAAGTAAATGGCTATCCGGATAAAAGAAACAAAGTTTTGTACGTCTATAGATACTAGCTGGCACGCTTTTGCTTTATCTATTTTTTATTTGGTGTCACCATCTTCTTCTTTTTTATTCGCATCTATGTTTATTGCTTGTTATGGTGCTCATGAGAAAAGTTGCTCCGCCAAAAAAGAAGCAAAAAAGGCCACAAAAAAACAATGCTCCGCTGTTTTTTTGTGGCCTGCGCACCCGGGCTTAAAAACAGGTAGCAACTTTAATGCAGCATTGCCGGACATAGGATCATAGATCAACATTTAATCATTAACCAAATGGATCTTTTTTCATTGATCCTGTTTTGGCTGGTTTCCTATATAGCACTATCATAGTTGCAGCGCTTGTCGAAGTATCATTTTATAGTTGTCCTTTACCGGATCAAGCCGAATTCGTGTAAGATTGAAGGACATTTATACGGAGGTCCTGGCGGTTAAACATACAGTGCTAGCATCCCCAATGGCGTTAAGAAAATGGCGAACCGGACGGTTAAGAAATTTTTACTGTCTGAGGACGAAGGACGAGTTTAAAAATTTTCAGTCCGGCAAGCCATTTTTAGCTCATTTTTCCAATGGCCTTGATCTTTTGGTTCTTTTGCATCTAAGCAAAAGAACAGAAAAACACTGCACTATCTGGTATTTCAGAAGGAGTATTGTCCATAGCTGCCACATTCCAAATGGCTACGCGTCTTTGGCAGTTTGGCTTCGCCTGGCGTCCATAACGGCGGGTCACAATAGGTACACATCTAAAAATTGTTTGATTAAGTCTTGACGCTACCGTCTATCTCACTCTTTAGCGCTGAACTTTCACAAGATCATCGTGACACATCTCTCTCCAACTTTTCCGCTTGATCCCTTAAATTTTAAGTCTCCCCCATCCCTGTGGTATGTGCTTGGGATTTGCGTTCCAGAAAATATAGAACTATACGAAAAGAAACAAACTATACATGAGAAAGAAAAAGGCGGAAACCGCTGTTACGCTGTTTCCGCCTGGGAGGTAAAAGGGTCTCGAACCCTCGACCTTTGGAACCACAATCCAACGCTCTAACCTACTGAGCTACTACCTCCATGTTTGAAAGGAATGCAAAGGTAAGAAATATGCCCGCAATTTTCCAAACAATTTTTCGAAAACTATTCTGCTTATTTTTGGTTGTTAAACACTTAAAGATCTCATAATCGTACGGAATGCGCAGTCAATACGGAATCATTATCTCCCTGGCCATCTTTGCAGTGCTCGAGTATTATAGCTTCATTGCAGTGAACGTGTCCATGCGGAATTACAATACACTTTTCAGGACCATTATTTTTGTACTGTATATCCTGGCGACCATTGCCGTGTGGCTCAGCTTGTTCACCTTCCGCAGCTGGAGCCTCACCGATTGGCATCCTTCTTTCCGGGTATTGCTCATCTCTTTTGTATTGGGCTTTATCGCTTCCAAGGTGCTTGTTGCCACCTTCATGCTTATCGACGACCTGCGCCGCCTGGTTACCTGGGCCATCCGCCAGATCAGCGGCTTCTTCCCCCAAACCCCTAAAGATCCGGTAGAGATGCCACACGGCATTTCCCGCTCCACCTTTATCGCGCGCATGGCCATCCTGGCCGGCGGCCTGCTCTTCAGCGGTTTTCTTTATGGGCCCAGCAACCGGTACCGCTATATCTTTAAACGTTACAAGATTCCACTGGCTAAGCTCCCACCCGCTTTTAAGGGGCTAAAGATCATCCAGATATCCGATATCCATTCGGGCAGCTTCGACAACCCTGAAGCGGTGGCCCACGGCGTGGATATGATCATGCGTGAAAAGCCCGACCTGATCCTGTTTACCGGCGACCTGGTCAACAACAAGTCTTCGGAGATCGAGCCCTATATGTCCATTTTCAGCAAGCTGCACGCCCCTATGGGCATCTATTCCACCCTGGGCAACCACGATTATGGCGACTATGTGGAATGGCCTTCGGCTGCCGCTAAAGCGGAGAACCTGGAAACCCTGAAAAGGCACCATGCGGCCATGGGCTGGAAACTGATGATGAACGAACATGTGCTGCTGGAGCGCGAAGGACAGCAGATCGCCCTGATAGGCGTGGAGAACTGGAGCAATATGGCCCGCTTTCCCAAGCACGGCGACCTGGCCAAAGCGCATAAAGGCACCGAGCAGGTACCTGTGAAGATACTGATGAGCCATGATCCTACGCACTGGGATGCGCAAATAAGACCACTCTTCGGCGATATCGACCTTACACTTGCCGGGCATACCCACGGCATGCAGTTCGGACTGCGCCTGCCCTGGATGAAATGGAGTCCTGTGCAATACGTGTATAAGCAATGGGCAGGCCTGTACCAGGAAGGCAACCAGTACCTGAACGTGAATGTGGGCTATGGGTTCCTGGGCTATCCCGGTCGCCTGGGCATTTTGCCCGAGCTCACCGTAATCGAGCTGGTATAAGGCTTCCTGCCCCGCACCTGTATGCGAAACGGCTGCCTAAATATTAAAGTCTGCCCAAAGCTTTAGATTATATGGCCGGAGTAATGTAATTTTCCGGCTGATTCTCTATACCAAAAATCAGATAGCATGAAATTTCTGAAATCTACTGTAGCGGCAGCCCTATTCTGCTGCGCCCTATTACCCGCAACTCAAACGCAGGCACAAAAGCTGCTGCTCGGCCTCAAGGCGGGTGTGAACCTGGACCGTACCGGCGGCGATCACCTCGACGGCAAATTTGCAGGGAGCTTCCTCGGCGGCGCCTTCGTAGGTGTAAAGATGACCAAGATCAAAGTACAGGGAGAGCTGTTGTTTTCCCAGGGAAAAGTAACTACCGGCAATAACTTCGGCGACGCTTTCAAAACCTACCTGAAAGACGGCGTAAGCAGCGCCAAAGAAGGAACATTCAAGATGAACGAGCTGTCCATACCGGTTACCGTTGGCTTCAACCTGTTGCCCAAATTGCTGTGGATACATGCCGGCCCCCAGTATACCGCTGTAGCTTCGATCAAAGATGTGGACGGTCTCGTAAAGGCAACCAAAGACGTATTCAAAAGCGGTTACCTGTCAGGCGTTGTCGGCGCCGAACTGGAGCTGCCTTTCAGTCTTAATGCCGGTATCCGTTATATCTTCGGCATATCCGACCGTAACAATACCAACGTTTCCGACTCCTGGCGCACCAGCCATTTCCAGATCCACGTCGGATTCAATATCCTTTAAGTATATTAGTTTACATAAAGAAGCCTTCCGGATAACCGGAAGGCTTCTTTATGTATTTTGTCAAGTGACTATCAGATGGATTCTTTTACCTTAGCGACCACCGCATCCACCTCCGCTTTTGTATTGTGACGGCTGAAAGAGAAGCGCACGGGTACTTTGTTGGGATCGTTATTGATGGCGTTGATCACGTGGCTGCCGGCATTGGCGCCGCTGCTGCAGGCGCTGCCACCCGATACACAAATGCCGGCCATATCCAGGTTGAACAGGATCATTTCCGACTTTTCCGTTTTAGGGAAAGAGACATTCAGCACGGTATACAGGCAACGGCCATCGTAATCACCGTTAAAGCTGACGCCAGGCACCTGCGCCTTTAGCTGACCGGCCATATATTGCTTCAGCTCCGAAACGTAGGCGCTATCCTGCTCGTAACGTTCCATAGCTATTTCCAGTGCTCTGGCAAAACCGATGATACCGTATAGGTTCTCGGTACCTGCGCGCATGTTGCGCTCCTGCCCTCCCCCATTGATCATGGGCTTGATGCTCACATTTTCGTTAACATACAGGATACCGACGCCCTTGGGGCCATGAAATTTATGTCCTGCGCCGTTGATAAAGTGTACCGGCGTATCGCGCAGGCTGATGGGATAATGACCCACCGTTTGCACCGTATCGCAGTGGAAAATAGCGTCGTACTCTTTACACAGGTTACCTACGGCATGTATATCCAGCAGGTTGCCTATCTCGTTATTGGCATGCATCAGGCTTACCAGGCAACGCTCTTTGGAGCCTGCCAGCAATGCCCTCAGGCTGTCCAGGGAAACATGACCCTTGGCATCCAGCGCTACAAAGCTGAGCCGGATACCGTCCTGCCGTCCCCAGAACTCAACAGAATGCAGGGTGGCGTGGTGCTCGATGGGCGAGCTGATAATATGCCGGCAACCCAGGTCGCGGATCGCCGCCGCAATGGCGGTATTGCTGCTTTCAGTTCCTCCGGAAGTAAAAAAGATCTCTCCCGGATGAGCATTCAACAGCTTGGCTACTGACTTGCGCGCATTTTCTATTGCCAGCTTCGTTTCCCTTCCGTAAGAATAGATCGAAGAAGGATTACCGAATTTTTCAGTCAGGTAAGGCATCATCACTTCCAGCACCTGGGGATCGAGTGCTGTAGTAGCAGCATTGTCAAAATAAATCCTTTCCATAATAAGCGATAAAAACCATCCGGCTCTGTGTTTGCGCATCCCGGAAGGGTGCGCAAAGTTAGGTAAATCGCTAATAAAAAATGAATGCGGGAAAAATTTGAAAAACGGAAAAATGTCCGTAACTTTGGGACAAATTACAAACAAAATGAAAAAAGCAAGGGAAAAGGCAACCCGGAAATATGAGGAAAAGGAAGCCACGCCGCTTATCGTAGAAGAGCCGGGCGAAGCCTACCTTACTTTACCCGCAGCGCATACGGTAGCCATGCTGGGCATGCAAAAGAACGCCCAGTTCCGGTCGGTGAGCAGCGACAATGACTTTATCGAGCTCATCAGGGAAGGTGTGCCCAAAGAAGCCATGAACAACCTCATGCACAAAACCGGCATTACCAATACCGAAATGGCCAGCATCACACATACCTCCGACCGTACGCTGCGCCGTTACGAAAGCGGAGACCGGCTTCCGCAGGAACAATCGGAGCGGGTAATCGAGCTGGCCCGCCTATACAGCCGGGGCAGCGAGGTGCTTGGGGGGCTCGACTATTTCAAAGACTGGATGAGTACCAAACTGATTCCCTTAGGCGATAAAAGACCCAAAGAATTCCTGGACACCTCGCTGGGCATTGACCTGCTCATGAAAACCCTGGGCCGTATCGAGCACGGTGTATTTGCCTGATTAAAGGCACTGCAGCACTATCAATCCAAACAACATTATTATGGTTTTATACCGCATCAGCAGTTGCCGGTACATCGACGATCTGTCGGGCACGGGCGCTGCTTTATATGGCGGCAGGTGGAACGGCGAAGGTGTATATATCCTGTATACTGCGGGCAGCCCTTCGCTGGCTATGCTGGAATGCCTGGTCCACTTCGGCGGACGGGTAGTAGGCGATTATTGCCAGATCGCGCTGGAAATACCGGAAGAGAGCATACAGGAGCTGCGCCTTGAAGATCTCCCCGACAACTGGCGGGAAAACCCGGCACCCGATGTACTGAAAGCCTACGGCAACCGGTTTATCGCAGCGGGCAAATACCTGATGCTAAAAGTGCCATCGGTATTGGTCCCCGACGAATCCAACTACTTGCTCAACCCGCAGCATGCCGGGTTCAAAAAGCTGAGAACACTGGTCAAAAGCAAGATACGCTTTGACGAAAGGCTGATCAAACGTGCCAATGCCTAGCACATTTAAATGCCATCTAAAGCAATAAGGGAGCGACTTAAAACCGCTCCCTTATTCCATATATTACTTAACCGCTTTAAGCTTACACACTCACACCGTAAAGTTCGGCGCGAAGCTGCTTTACACGCTCATCGGCAATGTATTCGTCAAATGACATTTCGCGGTCGATAAGACCGCCCGGAGTAATTTCTAGTATACGGTCACATACCGTCTGGGTCAGCTCATGGTCACGCGAAGTGAAGACAATAGTACCCCTGAAGTCCTTCATACCGTTGTTCAAGGCGGTAATGGATTCCAGGTCCAGGTGGTTGGTAGGCTCATCGAAGGTAAGCACATTGCCTTTCTGCATCATCATCCGGCTCAGCATGCAACGTACTTTTTCGCCACCGCTCAATACCGTACACTTTTTCTGGGTCTCTTCGCCGCTGAACAGCATACGGCCCAGGAAGCCGCGGATAAAAGTCTCATCCTTTTCTTCGGAATACTGGCGCAGCCAATCTACCAGGTTAAGGTCCTTGCCTTCGAAATAGCCGGTATTATCGGCGGGGAGATAGGTATTTACTGTGGTTACACCCCACTTGTACTCGCCGCCAAAGTCGGTGTCTTCTCCGTTGATGATCTTATAAAAGGCTGTGGTCGCAAGGCTGTTATCGGAGATCACAGTCACTTTCTGACCACGCTTCAGGTCGAAGCTGATATCTTTGAACAACACCTGGCCGTTAAGCGTCTTGCTCAGGCCTTTCGTTTCCAGTATCTGATCGCCGGCTTCACGCACCTGGTTATTGAACAGGATCGCCGGATATTTACGGTTGGAAGGCTGCATCTCATCCAGCTTGATCTTATCAAGCGCCTTTTTACGGCTGGTCGCCTGCTTGGACTTAGAAGCATTGGCCGAGAAGCGCGCAATAAATTCTTTCAGCTCGGCGATCTTATCTTCTGCCTTACGGTTTTGCTCCGAGCGCTGCCTCAGCAACAGCTGGCTGGATTCGTACCAGAACGAATAGTTCCCCGTGAAGATATTGATCTTACCAAAATCGATGTCGGCCACATGGGTACATACAGTATCGAGGAAGTGACGATCGTGCGATACAACCAGGACCACCTTATCGTAATCGGCCAGGAAATTTTCCAGCCAGCCGATGGTTTGCAGGTCCAGGTCGTTGGTCGGTTCATCCAACAGCAGGATGTCGGGGTTACCAAAGAGCGCCTGAGCAAGCAGCACCCTTACTTTCTCGTTACCGTCCAGGTCTTTTACCTGCATGTTGTGTTTATCTTCCTTCACGCCAAGGCTGCTCAGCAAGGTAGCGGCATCGCTTTCCGCGTTCCAACCGTCCATTTCACCAAAAGTCGCTTCCAGCTCACCGGCACGCATACCATCCTCTTCGGTAAAGTCTTCCTTGGCGTAGATCGCATCTTTTTCCTGCATGATATTGTATAGCACCTCGTTGCCCATGATCACCGCCTGCAGCACCTGCACTTCATCATATTTATGGTGATCCTGTTTCAACACGCTCATTCGTTGCCCTTTGGGTATCTCTACCTTACCGGTAGTGGGTTCTATATCGCCCGACAGTATCTTGATAAAGGTGGACTTGCCGGCGCCATTGGCCCCGATCACACCGTAGCAATTGCCTTCGGTAAACCGGAGATTGACATCTTCAAATAAGATCCTTTTTCCGTAACGGAGCGATAAATTAGATACGTTGATCATTGTTGTCTCTGATAAATTGAAATGTGGGGAAAACGGAAGCAGGTCAAAACCCACTTTCCGGGGCGCAAAGGTACGAAGATTACCGGGATTATACTAAGCGGGCCTGCCTGGTAGCTATATTAAATAATTAACTGAGGATCAGGGCCGGTAATCGAGCGGCAGCAGCTTATCCAATTTTTCGTAAGCCCAGTACTCTTCCAGCATCAGGTCGTAGGCCGGCGCAAAATTACCGTCGGGAAATATCGTAATCCCATTTCCTGTCGCAAGGCTGATGACACTACCCTGCGCTCCCGGAGTGGTTTTGCCGGAACCGATCCTTCTGTCCAGGTATGCCTGCTCTTCCCGCTCGCCGATATAGGTGATCATAAGGTAATCGGGAAAATGGAACCGTATTCTGCCGGCCATCCTGTCGGAGACAAAGGTGGCGGCATTGATCAACCTGGGGTCCAGTATGTCGACGGCGCCGTTGCGCGGTGGCAGCCGTACTGGCTTCCCTTCCGCATTCAGTGGCCGTATACGGGCCATCATCAGGCTGTCGGCGGGCGATAACCGGTTGTGGTCGAAATAGCGCACTAATATATCCTTCCTGCTGGTATCCGGTTTCACAAACAGGTATTCCTGCTCCGGCGGATTCCCCGCGGCCGGCGGCGCCAGGCGGATAGGCGTGACGCCCGTATCGCACCAAAGGCGTACAACGCGCCAGGCTTCGGCTGTCCATACCGGGTCAGTCGTATCGATCTGCTGCACCAGCATTTTCAGGCGTAGGCTATCCTGCAGGGCAATCGTATCGGACCATAGCGGTACATACTTACCATATTCCGAAGCCGGGACTCTTTTCAGTTTCCGCACCCCAAACCCTTCATCTGCGGTAGTACCGCTATACAAGCTGCGCAGAAAATGGTTTAGTGAACCCCGATAGGCGGTTTGCCTGTTCTTTTGCCAGGTTTCCTGCTTCCGTTCTTTTGGCGAAGTGAGCGCGGCAAACTGGGTATAACCTTTAAAGAACAGGCGCCGGGTGGTATAGTTCTTTGTATAATCTTCGAGCCAGTAAGTGATCTGGTAACCGGTGGCTTCATTTTGGATCAGTAGTGGCTTGTCTGCCCATACTGTCAGGGTATTATCTTGTTGGCTGTACCGGAATTGCAGCACTTCTTTGTTCCGGATCGTACACCTGGCGGCAAACGGAGAGTAGCCGATAAAATCGTCGGTGAATTCCTTACCGTATTTGCGCCAGCCATCATTTTCGGCGCTGAGTACCGTTACTTCCGCCAGGCCTACGGCCTTGGCCCTTAATTTTATCGCCAGTGGACCAGTGCCGGCGACCGGCAATACCGTAGCCTGGTAGCCTACTGCTGTAACGGTGACTTCGAAGGGCGGCGGCGGAAAGGCAGACCAATCAAAATTACCGTCCACATCGCACAGGCCCATATAGGTGGTATTGTTGATAAAGACAGAGGCGCCGGCTATGGGCTCACCGGTAGTCCCGTCTGTCACGCGGCCTTTACGTGCTTCCTGGCCGAAAGCCGGCATTAGGGGCAAAAGAAAACATAGGCAGCATAGCACTTGCCAACGCTTTTGCAGCAGGATAATAGGATTGCTCATAGCACCAAAATAGTGTATAAACAGGTTCACTGTATTACCCGGGCTTGTATTTCGTGATAAAGATCAAGGACTTTTACCGGGATTAATGATTTGCCTTTTTCCTATCTTATCGTATATTTGCGGCACTTTTCCGGCAGGTCCCGCCCGGGCTGCCCGCCGGTCGCAATTATGTAAATCTCAAAATTCAAGCAATGGCTGTATTAGTCAATAAAAACTCCAAAGTAATCGTACAGGGCTTTACCGGTACTGAAGGCACTTTTCACGCCAGCCAGATGATCGAATACGGAACGAATGTCGTAGGCGGCGTTACGCCCGGCAAAGGCGGCAACACTCACCTGGAGCGCCCTGTATTCAATACCGTAAAGGATGCCGTGGAGCAGGCCGGCGCCGATACCTCTATCATTTTCGTTCCCCCGGCGTTTGCTGCCGATGCGATCATGGAAGCAGCTGATGCAGGTATTAAAGTAATTATTTGCATTACCGAGGGCATTCCCGTTCAGGATATGGTGAAAGCCCGTGAATATATCAAGGGCCGCGAATGCCGCCTTATAGGCCCCAACTGTCCCGGTGTGATCACCGCCGGCGAGGCCAAAGTAGGCATCATGCCCGGCTTCGTATTTAAACCCGGCCGCATCGGTATCGTATCCAAATCAGGTACGCTGACCTATGAAGCTGCCGACCAGAGCGTAAAAGCTGGCCTGGGTATCTCTACCGCTATCGGTATCGGCGGCGATCCCATTATCGGTACCACAACCAAAGAAGCGGTTGAAATGCTGATGAACGATCCGGAGACTGATGGCATCATCATGATCGGTGAGATCGGCGGTAACATGGAAGCTGAAGCTGCCATGTGGCTGAAAGAAAACATGCGCAAGCCGGTTGTCGGCTTTATCGCCGGGCAAACAGCGCCTCCCGGCCGCCGTATGGGCCACGCCGGCGCTATCGTTGGCGGCGCCGATGACACTGCTGCTGCGAAGATGAAGATCATGGGCGAATGTGGCATCCACGTAGTGGCCAGCCCTGCGGATATCGGTAAAACTATGGCCGAAGTATTGAAAAAAGAAGCGGTAGCTTAAGCTACTTTGTCTTATAAAACAGAAGCGCTGCCTCATAAAGGGCAGCGCTTCTGTTTTATGTTATGATCTTACCGGCAGGTCACAGGCTTATCCAGGAGTGCTCCGTTCGCTAATTTAAAATCGATACCCCGGTTCAGTCTTAATTCCTGCTTACCTGTGTCGGGGTTCAATTCCTCGTCAAAAGCTTCGATCTTCAGCGTTTGGGCCGTCTTTACGGCCTGGTAAAAATCGGTGAAGCTTTTACTTTTTATATTTGAGAAAGGATCGCCGAAACTTTTACCATCGAGGTAAAAGATCACTTTGGCAAAGTGATTGTCAGATGAATTCAGGAAGTCTAAGCCTCCCATCTCTTTGTCACCATACTCATTTGAATACTCGATCAGATAGCCGGGTGTTTGTGTGGCATCGGCGCATTGCATAAATAAGGACAGCATGTAATCCTTGTTGGAAAAATTTTCGATGTACGTTCCACCTTTATATTTCACCAACACCCAACCGTCTTTGGGAGCGATCGTATTCAGGTGCTGCAGTTCTGCCTCCGATAAGTTATCGGCCTCAACGACATGAGCCTGTTGCTGATTTTGTCCAAAAGACGTATTGCCAAGGAGCAGAGCACCTATGACCAGGAATTGTTTCATCATTATCATATTGTTTGGTGTAAAAGTCCTGAAAAGAAGAGGCTTGCCGGGGATCAATTCATATTTGCCTCCCTTTTTGACATATATGATCCTACTGTATAAAGAAGCGCTTGTCCAAAAATGCAGACGAGACTGCATACCCCGTACGCAGTCTCGTTTATAAGAAGAATATTCGTTCGTCCTGCTCCTATACTTTTTCCACACGCGGCCGGTATCCTTTCAGCGCATAATACAGGATATATAAATAGCATGGGATCATCAGCACATAGGCCATTTGCCGGGAATGTAATGCTTCAGCCAGCTTGCCATATAGAGGCGGCAATACCGCACCACCAACAATGCCCATCACCAGCAACGCGCCGCCGAGCTTGGTAAAGCGCCCTACCCCGGTAAGTGCCAATGGCCATATCGCGGGCCACATGACTGAATTGGAAAAGCCCAGAACGGCAAAGCAGACTACTGCAACATTGCCCGAGGTAAACATAGCCAGGAGCACCATGATCATACTCAGCACGGCCGCGATCACCAGGGCCTTACGCTGGCTGATGACCGAAGGAATGCCGAATATGCTGAATACATATCCGATCAGCAAGCCATAGCCGGTATAAGAAGCAAAATGCTTAGCCGTTTCCAGCTTATAACCCAGGGCTTCGCCAAAACCGGCGAAGGTATCATAGCTCATGACTTCCACACCCACATAAAAGAAGATCGCTACAGCGCCCAGGATCATGTGTGGGTAAGCCCAGATGGTATCGGCCGATGACGAGGGCTTTACACCGGCGGCAGGTGCGACATTTTCCTCTTCTTCTTTGATCTCGGGCAGGTGAATGAAATACAGGATCACCGCCAGCACCGTAAGCGCGATGGCGATAATGGTATAGGGCATCACTACTTTGGCGGCCAGCTGATCCAGCTCAGTTGCTTTGGCGGCTGGATCCAGCGTCAGCAACCGCGCTTTCAGCTCATCTACGTTGCTGAGGGTAATGCGCCCCAATATGAATACGGCAAGGATACCCGCTACCTTGTTGCAGATACCCATAATGCTGATACGGCTGGCAGCGCTTTCTATAGGCCCCAGCACAGTGACATAGGGATTGGAGGCTGTCTGCAGCAGCGCCAGGCCGGTGCCGATAATGAATAAACCGGTAAGGAACAAAGGATAATTACGGCTTCCTGCTGCCGGAATGAACAGTAGCGCTCCCAGGGCCATCACCAGCAGGCCCAGCGACATGCCTTTCTTAAAGCCTGTGGCTTTCAGCACAAACGACGAAGGGATGGCCATAACAAAATAAGCGGCAAAGAAAGCGGTAGCGACGAGGTACGATTGGGCATCGGTCAATTCGCAAGCGATCTTCAGATAAGGGATCAGCTGGCTGTTGCTCCAGGTAATGAAGCCGAAAATAAAGAACAGGCAGCCGATGAGGAAAAGAGCGAAGCCGTAACTTTTATTCTTTGTATTATTGTACCCCATTCAAAAAATTAATTAGGAGATAAACTTAAATCCTTTTTTCAACATACCCGCATGCAACCCAAAAGTTTTTCCATAGGCATCGATATCGGCGGCACCAACACTGCCTTTGGCCTGGTCAATCGTCGTGGCGACATACTGGTACAGGACCGGCTGCGCACACAGGACTACGCCAGCCCGGAGCTTTTTGTACAAGCCATACACAAAAGCCTGCAACCGCATATCGAACAATATGGCAAAGACCAGATCAATGGCATAGGCGCCGGAGCGCCGATCGCCAATCACTACACCGGCGAGATACTGATGTCGGCCAACCTCCTGTGGAAAGGCGCCATCCCGCTGCAACAGCTGCTTCATGATGCCTTTGACCTGCCGGCGACCATTACCAATGATGCCAATGCCACTGCTATAGGCGAAATGACCTATGGTGCGGCTAAAGGCATGAGGGATTTTATCATCATCACACTCGGAACAGGCGTGGGCAGCGGCTTCGTGGCCAACGGGCAGCTGATCTACGGTCACGATGGCTTTGCCGGTGAGCTGGGGCATACGATAGCCGTGCGCGACGGACGGCTGTGCGGCTGCGGCCGCAGGGGCTGCATGGAGACCTATGCCTCCGCTACCGGCATCGTGCGTACAGCAATGGAACTGCTGGAGACACACCGCGATGATCCCAAACCGGAACAGGACGACTGGTTGCTGAAGATTTACCGGGAGGGTGGCGAGATCAGCTCCAGCGGTATCTACAAAGCCGCTGTTGCCGGCGACCCGCTGGCCATAGAGATATTTGAACTTACAGGTAAAATACTGGGCGAAACGCTGGCCAATGCTGTAGCCATCACCAGCCCCGAAGCCATTATTCTCTTTGGCGGACTGGCCAAGGCGGGTGATTTTATCTTAAAACCGACCAAAAGGCATATGGAAGCCAACCTGCTTTCGGTATACCAGAATAAGATCGATATCATCCCTTCCGGACTGTCGGAGCGGGATGCAGCGATATTGGGTGCGGCAGCCCTGGCCTGGGACCTCAGCCACTAAATATAAATAAGTTACTATCCGGATAAAGGAAACAAAGTTTTGTACGTCTATAAGTACTAGCTAACATGCTTTATTTTAAGTGACTATCCCGATATAGGAAACAAAGTAATCTTCGGTCCTTGAGCATGTCGAAAGGACAGATATAAATGGTGCTTCGACGGGCTCAGCAACCGTTATCAAGACGAATTGGCTAATGTTTCCTATATCGGGATAGTCAGTTTATTTTATTCGTCATTGTACTTGGTTTCATATCTTTTTCTTTTTTTGTCCGCCAAAAAAGAAACAAAAAAGGCGGCAAAAAAACAATGCTCCGCTGTTTTTTTGTGGCCTGCGCACCCCGGCTTAACAACAGATATCAACTTCAATTCAGCATTGCCGGGCATATGACCATAGATCAACATTTTAACATTAGCCAAAAGGATCATTTTTCATTGCTCCTATTTTGGGGCTGATTCCTATATGCGGAAGTCATTTAAATATATACACAAACAGGCCAGCAAAGTGCCGGCCTGTACTATCTCTTTTCTCTTTATCTGTTTATTCGGGAACCTTGATCCCCTTTGCCATAAAGCGAATGCTCTTTTGGGGCTGCGTGATCGCATCGATCTCCGATTGCGGCTTTTTAGCATCTTCCGCATAGTGGCGCAGCTCGTTTACCGAGGTGATCTTTTCCATAGCCTCGCCTTCCAGCACCACCGTTTTGCCGATCATATCCATAGGCACGAAGAAGCCATAATCCTTCATCTTAACGAAGGCGGTGGTGCTATCGTTGATATAAAGGTTCATCCAG
The DNA here is from genome assembly GCF_003545715.1 of Taibaiella koreensis. Classification (GTDB taxonomy): domain Bacteria; phylum Bacteroidota; class Bacteroidia; order Chitinophagales; family Chitinophagaceae; genus Taibaiella; species Taibaiella koreensis. The sequence continues at coordinate 1,439,394 of NZ_QVNU01000001.1, read as the reverse complement.
CAGCCCTTTTTAGGACATACGTCCACCACTTTGGCTTTGATCTTGGCTGCTGTTTTCTGACCATTGTTCTTCTCCAGTAAAGCCGGCAACGCCGCAATATCCATAGCGCCTTTGGTATCGATCGTTTCTCCATAGGTCTGACCGGGTGTAGCGGGCTTGCGCTCTTCCTGGGCTTTTACCGTCAAGGCAGCGCAGGACAAGAGGGCAATGGCAATTAGTTTTTTCATATACAAGGATAATAAAGTGTCGCAAAGATAATAAATCCCGCGGGAAGCGATATCAGCTATCTGATCAGCGCGTCTTTTTCAAATTGCCCAGAAGATCAAAATACAGGTAATAGTCGCGCCTGGGGCTGCGAATGCCCAGGTACCATTCCTTTATATGCCCCCGCTCCATGTAATTGAAATAAATGTGCGTGATGCTACCGGCGTCTTCTATGGTCGCCGCTTTCTTCTTCGCGGTAGCCCATATTTCAGGGATCACGTTCCAGTGCACCTCATCCAGCGGCAGCAACCATTCTTTCATCGGTATATTGCCCGTAACCTTTACCGGCTCTTCCCGTTGCCATATGCCTTTGCGATAACGGTAGGCATCTACATTTTCGCGACGATCGGGATCCTGCAGGCTGATGCCGATGATCCCTCCCTGATAGTCGTACAAATAGAAGCCCTGATACAAATACAGCTTCCGGCCTTTCAACCCGGGCATATCGTAGAGCTGCTGCCGGATACTATCCCAGCCCGCCGCGCTGGTTTCAAAAAAAGACCGCTCCGGCGCCGTCACAGTATCGGAAACAGTAACCGAAGTACTAGTAGTGTAGGTGCTGCTGGTATGGGTACTGGTAACGGTTTGCTTGGGGACAGGTTTTGTGGCGGCCTTCTCCGGCCGGGGATGCCGTGTTTCTTCAAAGCTGTCGGACAGCTGCTGACAACTTCCCAGCAGGCACAGCATCCCCAGGCCCATCAACCGGGCAGCGCTGCGGCGCAGGCTATGTAAGACCGGGCTGACTTCAGGATAGAGAAAGGTTTTCATAGAACAGGAATGCAAGGGGCTTGTCGGGCAGGTAAATAATTTCCTTATCGCCTGTCTGCAACCGGTGCAGATCGACGAGTGTAACGATTTCTTTGTGTGTCGCTTGTTGTCGTGCACCCCACTTGTCGGTGAAGTGTACTTCAAATTGTATCTGGGGCTGGTCGTTGATCGTTAACCCCGTTTGGCGGTAATCCGTTATTGTGGCTGTAGTCCGTATGCCATACAGTGCCCATTTCAGCTGCGATGCCGATCCTGTAGCCTTACTAAGAAACAAAAAGAAAAGACGCAGCAGAAAGACACAACCCAGGTTAATGGCCAGTACCAGCAACCAGGGATGCCAGAGCTTAAGGAACCGCCAGCCGTATCCCTGGCTTTCCCACTGGTAGGACCACAATGGGTAGCCCAAAGCGAAAGCGAGGATGAGCAGGAAGCCCAGGGTATAGATTACCACCGCCCACAATCGTACAGATACTTGTACGGTGGCCGGCAGCAGGTGTATTTCGTTCCCATCGTCATAAGCACGAAGGTCCAGACTGCTTCCCGGCTCAAATCGTCTTTCGGCCGGCCGTGCATCGTTCAGCTCGTAACGGGCCGTTACCGGTGTACCCGAAAGGTTGGTAAAGGACAAATTGAGGTCCAGCACTTCCATTCCACCCCGTACTTTCTTTACCGTCTTCTCTTTAATTCTTGCCGGGATCGAGATGCCTTTATCGATCGTACGCAGCAGTTTTCGCTTTCCCCATACGGTCTGTAGCAGGAAGAAACGACCATACAGCACAATCGCTATCAGCCACAAAAGCGCCCCCAGACCCAGGTAAAAAAAACTGGCAGCAGCGCTCTGCCCCGGCAGCGGCCCTGCATTGGGCAAGTCGTCGGCAGTATAATACAGAAAAGTAGGTAAGGCTACTGTGAAGCCCAGCGTATATATGGCCCAGAAACCGATCACTGGTCTTTTCATAAAGAAAGATTTGGCGTAGAAGTGCTCCTGGCTTCCACAAAGGTTACGATAGTAGCCAGTATCTCCTCTTCAAATTGCAGCTGCCGCTTTTCTCCCTTTTTACTACCGGAAAAGAAATCGCTAAGCGGGAAGCTTTTGCCGAATTTATTTCTTTTACGGGACAAGCTGTACCGCAAAGACCCGTGTTCTGTTTCCGGTAAGATGCAAACTTCGTTGAAAGGCATGAGCTTTTGTGTGAACAAACCGGGAAATTTGCGGTATACCTGCTGCTGCCCGCCATCGAAAATATAGGTCAGGTTAACGCGGAACAAAGTATCAAAAACCGCATAAGCCAGTACAATAATGCTAAGCACCTGGCAGAGCACCTGCATGTCGTAGCTCACTATCTTCGTTAATGCCACACCAAATCCTGCCAGGGCCAATAAGATACACCCGGCTACCTTAAACCGGTATACGCGATTGGGCTGCAAGTACAGCTTTTCCCCCTGGGCCAGGAAACGGTGGCCCGCCTTAGGGGGCAGCTTCATACGACAGTGGTTTTTGCGGCAGTAGCCATGATCCCCTCCATTTCTTCTGTCAGCCGCTGCAAAGGACGGGCGGTAAAAAGCCCTTGCTGTAATAGAAAGCTTTTTTCCTTCCCGTCCTGGTTAAAGATCATGAAGGCCGATACATTAATGGTCAGTATCATATAGCGGCTCTTAACGATGCGGAAATGACTGAAGGCATCGAAATCGTAGCTGCGCTCAGGGCTGAAAAAGAAATTCCGGCTGATGATGCGCCGGTTAGCGACATCGATGCCTATAAATGCTGTGCTGCGTAAAATGCCCGCCAGGCTCAGCAGACCGACAAAAACGCCCATGATGCGCACACCTTTATTGGCGCCATAAACGAAGCAGGCGATCATAATGAGCAGCAGGAACAAGGCCAGTCCATAATAAAAGAACTTCTGCCCTTTCCAGCGGTACACGTTACCTTCTCTAACGAAGTGATTCCATTCCTGATGCATAATGATAATGATTTTTAGCGCTCTTAGCCGATAAATGAAAATTTGCGTTCAAAAGTCTTTCCAAAAACGGGTACCGGCCGCAATGCGCCATTGGCTGCATTAATAATACCCAGCACCCAGAAGACCAGCAATACCAGTCCCAGAAGGCCGAGAAAGGACAAAGCCGGGATCATCCAGCCGAGTATATTGAGCACGAGGCTAAACAGGATGCTGACAATGGCCAGGCCAAGCGATTGGCGTAAATGATACTTAAGTAAGGCATCGGCATTTTTGCCGCCGGCTATATAAGCGATTAGCCATCCCAGCAAGGTAAAATAGGAGATAATGGAGAGCGTTTTGTTGTTCATATAGATTTTTATTGGAGTGAATAACAGGATACAAATTTCAGGTCAAAAGGAAGCTTGCTCCAAACTTGTGTATCCTACAGAACAGCTACTACAACCATACAAGGCCTACTACAATACGTCTACAAGTTTCTTAATTTTCTGCCTTTGAAGAGATTATAAATAATTGCCAAAAAACTTACAATGAGTTTGGCGACAAGCAAGCGATGTATTTATGGTGTAATTTGCCGGCATGAAGTTTTTGTGTCGTCTGCTATGCCTTGCGGGCATCCTGTGTATCCCGACGCTGAAGGGCTATTCCCAGCAGGGTTTTACCGACAGCATAAAAACAGCGATCAGCAATGGCAACACGGGAGAAAGTACGCGAGCCGCGCTGTTCAACCGGCTGGCCGAATTTTACCGTACGGCAAAGCAGTATGACGACGCCCGTCGGTACGCCCGGCAAGGCGCCGCCCTTGCTGTAAGCCGGCGCAACTATATGGAAGCCACAAGAGCATATACCGCGCTGCTGAATGTGCTGGTAAACACCCATGCCTTCGGCAACATGAAAGCGGTTTGCGATTCGGCGACGGATATGGCCCGCCGGGCCGGAAATCCGCGCGCCGAAGCCTATGCCTGCTATGCCAGGGCGCTTTTTGCCAAAGCCTTTGATAGCACGGAAAACATGGTCCGCTCCTGTCTTGCCGGCCTGAAGCAACTGGAGCTGGAAGATGATCCGCATCTTGCGGCTAAACTGTATTACCAGTTATACGCGGTCAATGCCAACTGGAACAATGCACCCAAAGTGGACCTCTACGCCCGGAAAGCGTTGGAAAATGCACTGAGGACAGATGACTATAATACAATGAGCAATTGCTATGCGGCACTGGCTACCGCGCACGAGTATCATTATAACGGCTCCGGCAATCAGCGCTACCGCGACAGTATCTTATTCTATCTTCGCCAGGCAGCACAACTTTATCGTCAACACCCCGGACAGGTAGCGCCGCAAGCCTATGGCATTATCTGTATCAATATCGCAGATTGCTACCTGAGGCATTTTCCGGCTGCCGACAATAATGCCAGGGACACGGCGCTTTATTATGCCCGCACTGCCGGCGAGTTGCTTCATGCCATGCCCAACAGCGAGGAGGTGGTCGCCAGCAGCCTGGGTATTCTCGGCGCTTATGCGCAACGGTCCGGCAACTATCGCGGTACGGAGCTATACCTGCGGCAGGCTTACCAGGTGATGCTGAGCGCCGACCAACCTTATACCCCCACCCTGATCAATATTACCCAATCACTTGCCGACTTTTATAAACAACAAGGCGATTACCCTCAGGCATTGACCTTTCAAAAGGAGGTAACAGGCTACAACAGCAAGTATTTTGATCAGCAACAGGCGCTCAATACACAAAAGCTGGAAGCACAATACGAAACGACAAAGAAGGAACAGGAAATGCAGGTATTGAAAGAGCGGGAAAAAAGTCATACCCGGCAAAACTATCTGTATGGCAGCATCGCGCTGGTCTCCCTGCTCGGCCTCGTGTTTATGTTCCGGTCCTATCACTTCCGGCTACGGTATTCCCTGCAGCGTGAAAAACAACTGGCGCTGGAGAAGCAGGAGTCGGAGACACTGATTAAGCTGGAGCGGGAGGAACAGGCTCGCCTGAGAGCAGAGCAACAACTGCTGGAGCTACGCCAACAGCAGCTAAACACAGAAGCAATGGCCAATATGCTGCTGCTGGATCATAAAAACAAAATGCTCCACCAGCTCAAAGACAGACTGAACGACGACGATGCCCAGGATATGCAAAAGGTGTTGAAGGAAGAAGAAGTGCTGGACGATGATTTTGAACAGGCCCGGATGCAGATCCTACAGGTGCATCCCGGCTTTTTCCAGCAGCTGAGCGCCAGGGCACAAAAGAAGCTCACCTTGCTCGACCTCAAGCTCTGCGCTTACCTGTACCTGAAAATGGATACGCGACATATAGCGCGCATGATGCATGTCGAAGTGAAGAGCGTGCGCATGAGCCGCTACCGTATCAAACAGAAACTGGGACTGAATAAGGATGAGGACCTGAATACTTTTCTCCAGGGATTGACGGAGCCGGTGTAATCCGGCGCTACTTATCGCTTCCGGGTATATACTCAAAATAGGATAGCCGCAGATCTTCGTAGCGCTGCACTTCTCCCTGGTACACGAAACCATTTTTCAGCAATACGGCTTGCGAGCCTTTATTATCCGGGTCGGTCACCGCCACCAGCTTATGGGTTTGCGGCAATGAGAAAGCATATTCGATCATCCGTGCGATCATTTCGGTGGCATAGCCCCTACCCCAGGCGTCCGCAGCCAGGCTATAGCCCAGCTCAATGGTGTGCGTCGTTCCCGGATCAAACTCCCGCAGCAGACAGGAGCCAATAAACGCATTATTATCCCGGTCCGCTATCGTCCAACGGTTCAGGGGCGCATCTGCTTGCGCCATCGCCTGATGAAAAAGCTCATGGTATTGTTCTGCGCTGCGAACAGGCAGGTACACATTCACAACAGGATCGAGATGGGTACCAATATAGGGCGCCTCATCTTCGGGTATAAAAGAACGGATGATCAGTCGGGGTGTTTCCAGCTTAAAGGTCATAATCAATCTATCGGTCGAAAAAAAGGATACCGGAAAAACTACTCCCCGGTATCCTGCAAATGTCGTGCTTTTTGATCAAGTCCGCATAAAAAGCTTAGGCGCCTTGCGCTGCCACGGCCGGTAAAGTCAGTACCGCCAGCGCTTGGCCAATAGCCGCCAGCTCTGCTGTCGACAGGTCCAATGCCATAGACCCGGCATTGGTACTGGCCTGCGCCGCGTTGCGGGCTCCGGCCAGTACTGTAGTAATACCCGGCTGTAAGGTAGTCCAACGAAGGACCAGCTGCGCCAGCGTAACGTTTTTGTTTTCTGCTATAGGATGTATCGTGCCCAGCAGGGTCTGCACTTTTTGCCGGTCAAATTGCCCGAAATAGCCATTACGATGGTCATCAGCCTTCAATTGGTTGCCGGTAAGATATTTCCCGGTCAATAAGCCGCGCTCCATGGGACTATAAGCAATAATACCCAGGCTATTTTTCAAAGCATAGGGTACCAGCGACGATTCGATGCCCCGGTTCAGCATGCTATACGAAACCTGGTTGCTGGCAATAGCGAGGGTCTGCCGGGCTTCCTGTACTTGCGCCAGATCGTAGTTGCTCACACCGGCCGCCTTTATTTTCCCTTGCTGCAAAAGCAAAGCCAGGGCTTCCATCGTTTCATCAATAGGTGTTGTTGCATCGGGCCAGTGCAGCTGCAGCAGGTCTATATAGTCGGTGCCCAGGCGCTTCAGGCTGGCCTCCACCTCACTGATCACGCTCTGCCGGCCGGCGAAGCGGTATACCGGCACCTTCCGTCCCTGGTCGTCTGCATCGAAAAAGAACTGGCCCTTGCCTTCATTGCTGCCGTCCCATACCAGGCCGAATTTCGTCAGGAGCTGGATCTTACTGCGGTCACGACCTTTGATCGCTTCACCGATCATTTCTTCGCTGAGGCCAAACCCATAGAAAGGAGCGGTATCCAGCGTGGTAACGCCATGATCAAGCGAAGCCTGTACTGCGGCTACGGAGTCCTTCTGCTCATTGCCGCCCCACATATTGCCGCCGATGGCAAAAGCGCCGTAACCAATCGCTGAGAGTTTCAGCGTTGTGTCGCCCAATGTCCTGTATTCCATATCTTATTTTGTTATGATTGTTTATGAGATCAATGTTGTGGTATAGATCGCAGGCGGTTCCTGCAATTGTTCGCCGGCTATAGCGGCAAAGGCACGGATATACGGTTGCGTATTGTGCTGCTCCAGCGCAGCTGCGTTTTCCCATATTTCGTAAAAGGTAAACAGCGCCGGATCGTCTGTACCCTGGTGCAAATCGTATTGCAGGCAGGCGGCTTCCTGCCGGGAATGCAGCACCATATTTTCGAGTAAAGCCTTTACGTTGTCAATGTAGGCCGGCTTGCTCCGGATAATGGCCGTCAGATGTATGTTCATAGCTATTTTCATTGAAGGTTAAGCGCAAAGCCGCTCCCGGCTTTCTGCTGCTATGGTGTCAAATACCTGTTCCAGGTGCTTTCTGTACAGCATCATATCGCGGGGCACATCGGCATTCTTCTCTACATCATGAAAATGGAAGCTTTCCAGTGGTATCATGCCGGTAAAGGCATTCATACGATGAAAGCCGAACATCGGTCCTTCATCCACACTTTTTTCCTTAAAAAATTCGCCTGGCAGCGTAAACGCTGTTGCCGGTGCATTCCAGCTGCTTGTCAGCATATAGCGACGGCCGTGCAGCATACCACCGGTACCATAATTAATCCCGGGGTTGTCCATGTTGCGCCCATCGCTGCGATAGATCCCTTTTTGATGACCTGCCGTAAAGACCTCGTCCAGGTAACGCTTGAAGGCAAAGGGAACCTGGAACCACCAGATGGGTGTATGGTAGATAATGATATCGGCCCACACAAATTTTTGCACCTCTGCATCCGGATCATAGCCTTCTTCTACATTAGTGATCTGTACATTATAGTCGCCTGCTTGCGCAAAAAAATCGGCTGTTGCCCGGGTCACTGTATTGTTGAACAGGCCGCCGGAGTGTTCGAATTGCTGACCGCCATTGATAATGAGTATATTTTTCATTTGCTTTTGATTTACAAGGCAAAATTAGGACGGTTACTATTATTATAAAAACAATATAATTTATACCTTTGCATCAGAAAAATAATAGTTCATATGGTCAACCTTGAATGGTACCGCACCTTTAAAGCCATCTATAAGACCGGTACACTCACCGGCGCAGCCGAAACCCTGTTCATCTCCCAGCCTGGGGTAAGCCTGCATTTAAGCTCACTCGAAAATTATGTGGGCTATAAGCTCTTCGACCGTACCGGGCGAAAGATGGTACCGACCGAACGGGGCAAGGTATTGTATAACGTGATTGCCGACGGGCTGGCCAAGCTGGAAGAAGCGGAGCTGAATTTCCAGCGGAGTACGGAACAGCATACACCTACACTCAGCGTGGGTATGTGCTTTGAGACGTTCCAGATCACGCTGGAACAATATATTTCTTCGCTACCGTTCAATGTGATCATCAGCTTTGGCGAATACCCCGAAATGCTGGACAAGCTCGACAAAGGTATCCTGGACCTCATCATTACCCCGCAAAAGGGCACTTCATCATCAATCGAGCATGAGGCATTCTCCTCCGAAACGGTTGTGCTGGTAGGCGGCAATGGTACTGATGAACAGGCCTTCCGGCAGATACTCCGGAAAAAAGATAAAGCGGCGGCAGAGGATTGGCTCAAGCGCCAGAAATGGTATGGCACTGCCGGCGATATGGAACACCTGATGCGGTTCTGGAAGCTGAATTTCGGCCATCAGCCCGATTTCAGGCCTAATTATATCGTCCCGAATCTCAGCTCCATAGTAAGGTGCCTCACGGGCGGCCAGGGGCTGGCCGTAGTACCCGATTTCCTTTGCCGTAAAGAAGTAAAGAGTGGCCAGATCAAACTGGTATGGGAAGGCAGTCCCAGGCTGGTCAATACGCTTTATTTTGCCTGCCGCAAAAAGACCACTTATCAAAAGGAGATCGCGCTGATCAAGAGCCTGTTCAAAAAAGTGATGGTGAGCCTGCCCAACAAACAGAAGGCTGTGCCGGCATAGGCGATATATAAGATGCGCCAAGCGGCCTTACCGGCAAGGGTTCTTTTGCATCCGGGGCGAAAGCACCGGAATAAAAAAAGCTGCCCAGGATTGAGCAACTGTTTTAACCAAATAACCAATAACCGAACAGGCTAAGAAGCCAATTCAATCCATCAGCTCAAATATCCCGACATCAGATCGATTTGCGTGTTAACCAGTGTTAATTACTGTGAATTGATGTAAAAACGGAACAGCATACATGCATTGCGGGACGGCATTATACCTCATTGGCCCCGGGGTAATGACCGGGGCCAATGAGATACAGTTATTACCGGATCAGATGCAGGCCGTAGCGGTATTCACCGCAAAGCTCACACAATTGTCTGTCAGACGCTGGCAACGGCAGGTCTCATGATTGCGCGTATTGTTGCAGGGAGATCCCGGAGCACACCCTGCGGGAACGCTGGTAAAAGGCGCACCGCCAACAACCTTGGTCGGATCAAAAGCCTGCAGCTTAATGATCGTCTTCTTTTGCAACGATAATTTCGCCACTCTTACGTTTTGTTTTTTCATAAACATCCTTTTTCACCGAATATACAGGGCAGCACATGTGTGTAGAAATGGCTTTGTATAAATGACCGCAATGATTGTACAGACGGCTACTGCCATTGTATAGACACAGGACCATCTTTTGGAGATGGTAAAGTAGTCATTGCTCATGCCTGCTGCGTTTTGAATTGTTGTCAATGACAGCTATACGGTAAGCAGGCGCCTTATATTCAGGTGCGCGTATTGATTCACAACTGAAAAAGGGCTTTACAACAGGCCCTTATTTGTGTGCGTGTAGCGGAATATAAATTGGAAATAGCAGCATCGCCACCATAAACAACCTGGTTCCGGTATTCACCTTTCCAGGCCGCTGCTACATGGCCGGCCAATGCGCTAAAACAGCACATAAACAATATTTTCTGTGCGCGTTGTGCCTGGGCTTCTTTGAGCTGATCGATCACGATACTGGTAGCGACGGACAATTGGGGATCGTTTGAATACAGCTTACCGGCTGTGTTTTTGCTGCCGTGCGCAAAGACAATGATATAATCTGCCGCACTAACCGTAAAATCTGAGTCCAGGTATACGACCTCGATACCTTCTCTTATTTCAGCGTCAATGTTTTCACCGATCCGCTTATTCGACATTTTTGCAAACGTTCCGGCAAATTCAATTGCCTGCTCCGGAAGGTCTTTGCTCTTGTCCACTTCATTTTCTTCAAATGGGATGAAGATGAATAGCTTTGCCATAGAAATTGGTTTAAAAATTATCGTGTTGGTTGGTTTAAACGTCTCGCGGCAGACCGCTACTATAAGCAGCGGCAAGGCGATAATTCTCTTGTAAAATTGCACAACAACTATGGATCGGACGCGCGTGTTTTTACGGAAAATCACCCCGTTAAAACACCCGATTTTCGCCCGCCGGAGGCCCATATTGGCATGCTTTAACCAACATAAAAACGCTCCCCCGCCGCTGATGCAGCAAGGGAGCGCTATAGCCTAACCAGCTATGGCCAGGCGCGAATGGTTTTCTTAAGCCACTGGCGTCTGCAGCAAAGTCGCCCTTTTCACATTAAATTATTCGGCCCAGGGCGATTGCCGTATGGCTTCGCAGAAATCCAGCCTTTGGTATCCGGGTATCATGCAGGCGCAAATATCTGCGTTGATGCTGCCATAGGTCGTATGTGGCTTATGCTTGAAGCCCTCAAAAAAGGCCGGGATAATATGTGTCTTCAAGCCCAGCCGGGGAAATGCATTCAGTATCTCCTCACGATCATTTGCAGACAAGCTATCGTAACCCTTTCCGACCACATCCAGCGCTACGCCATAGTTCAGTAAGGCCACTTCGGGTTCTTTGTATTCGGCAATACCCGGCGAGGTGTGCAAGGCAATGGCGTCCCAGACCAGCTGAAGCAGCTGTGGCGCAATACCATGGCCTTTAAGAAAGGCTCTTGCGGCATTGGCTCCGTCAACTTCAAATCGCTTGTCCTCGCTGCGGTAATGCGTCGTAAGGCCCAGATCATGGAACACTGAGCTGATGTATAAAAGCTCGGGATCGTAACGGACTTTATGCTGCTTTCCCTGTAAAGCGGCAAAGAGAAAGGTGCGCAAAGAATGGTTGTACAAGAGCGCAGTACCATGTTCGCGCAACAGTTCCGTCGCCTGCCTTGCGATAGCACTATCAGGCATAGCGATCCCGGCAATTATTTTACCTGTTATCATATATCCTCCTTTTTAAAGCAAAGATGGAAAACAGAAATACCTTACTGCTTAATCTTGATTAAGAAACTTTTCATTAGTTTCACTTAAAGTGCAGGTAAAAGGCCCGGAACGGGACTCTGATACAGCACTGAAAAGGCACTGCGACACTTCCTAACATTTCGCTTGGCTGTCGTAGCCGGCCCCCAAGATCGTCGCATCTGCACTGTAGCAACTTCGCTTTTTTGATCCAACTTTGTATCCAAAGAGATAACCTAAACAAAAACGATTTCAATATGAGCAAAGTCAAAGTAGCCGCGTTCTCCATTTCCCTGGACGGATTCGGCGCAGGTATCGAGCAGGATATGACCAATCCTTTGGGTATAAAAGGAGAGAAGCTGCATCAGTGGTTCTTCCCGACAAAGGCGTTCCGGAAGATGCAAGGCAAAGATGACGGAACAGAAGGAACAGATAATGCGTTTGCAGAAAGATCCTTTGATAACCTCGGCGCCTGGGTTCTGGGACGAAACATGTTCGGTCCTGTTCGCGGTCCCTGGCCCAATGATGAGTGGAAAGGCTGGTGGGGTGAAGAGCCGCCTTATCATGTGCCTGTATTTGTTCTGACGCATCACGCAAGGGAACCCCTGGAGATGAAAGGCGGAACAACCTTCTATTTTGTGACGGACGGGCTCGGATCTGCTATGGAGCAGGCCAGGAAAGCCGCGAAGGGCAAAGACATCCGTATCGGTGGCGGCGTATCGACGATAAGGCAATGCCTGGAGGCCGGCTATATAGATGAATTGCACCTGGCTGTATCACCCGTGTTCCTTGGAGAGGGAGAACATCTGTTCTCCGGCATCGATATGGCGGCGCTGGGCTATAAAGAAATAGAAAGTACGGCGGGGGAAAACGCGACGCATCTTCTCATCAAAAAGCAGTAGCCCGAAAATATATAACCCGGGCCGGATGATACCGACGGTATATTTTTCCCGATACAAGGAAGGCTGTTCTCTGCGCCTGCCAAGGCATACAGGGGACAGCCTTCTTTCCGGTCAAATTTGTGTGATCAGAAGAAGCAACCTGAAGGCGCTTCGTTTCAGGGCTTAGCTACGGCTAAATTTTGCGATGGCTTCGGGCGTTTCGGGTGTAAAGAGATTCACCAGATTGCCATCTGGATCACGTAGAAGCAAAGACCTGTTTCCCCAGGGCATCATCGTTGGTTCCTGCACGGTACAGTCTTTTAAAAAGGCCGATGATTTTTCAAATAGTTGCTGCACGTCATCGACCATAAATTCGATGATGACACTGCGGTTGTGCCCGGGCTGTGCCACGCGATCACCGCCAAAAAATTGTAAGGTCTGCACGCTGCCAATAGCCAGGGTTGCTGTTGGGGTCTTTATCTCGGCAAAGTCGGGCGTGTACCTGGTGGCAGTTATCCCTGTTACCTGTTCATAAAAACGGATGAGCTCCGCTACATTGAGGGTAATGATCCGTAGGGATGTCAAGTTCATTGCGTATTAATTTGATTACGCAACGAAGGTAGCGGCAGGCTATGACAGCTGTTTGTCAGGGCTGGTAAAGTTTTTTTCTTTTTCCTGTAAATATTCATGCAAATTGAGCTGATGCGGCCGGAACCTGAGATCGGTATGATAAAGCGTTCTGATCCTGTCCAGCCGGAACATCCGGAAATCATTTCTCAGCCTGCAAAAAGCGATCAGGGTCCAATGCTGCTGCTGGCTATAATAAAAGGCAAAAGGCTCGATAAACCTTTCGGTACTTTCGGATTCGATTTCTGACTGATAGGTGATGCATAGCACCGTAAAACTGGTGAGCGCGCTCTGAATCGAGGATAAAGATTCGCTGGCAGGCTGCCTGAGGCTTGCGGGGCTTACCGCGACGCGGCCCGCAAGCAGCTCTGCCTTATCCTTCACCGCGTATTTGAGCACAGCCTTTACCTTATCCACGGCTTGCCTATACGAACTGATCAACGAGCTGTCTTCGTTCAGGCGGATCAAATGTCCGGCCATGATCAAAGCATTGGCCTCTTGTTCGGTAAACATTATGGGTGGCACTTTATACCCTTCAGCCAGTGAGTAGCCTTTTCCTTCAAGCGTCGCTATGGGAACGCCGATCTGTTCCAATACCCTGATATCGCGATAGATGGTCCGGACACTTACAGCAAACTGTTCTGCCAGGTCGGTTGCATTGATCAACCGCCTTGTCTGCAGCTGCAGCAAGATGGCGCTCAGGCGGGTAAGCCGCTTCATATCGGTGCTATTGCTCATTGCTTGGTAATCTGTCTTCAAATATACGAAGGCTATATCAACCACTTTAAGACCGGTCTCCCGTTCAGACCGGCAGCCCCGGGGCAGATCGTCCTGTGATCCTACTGAAGACGGATATCGCGGAAACAACAGCATAAAATTGTATTCTTATCGCGCTTCTTCTTTATAAGCGGTAACGCCAGATAATATCCCCTAACTTGGGTTAAATTACGTTTGCTGTATGGGGGGTAGTCAGGCTTTCCTTTTTATATCTGAGATTTAAATAAACAAGAAAAAAGCATGCAAGCCAAGCCGGCCAGCGCGGTCATCAAGGGAATTGTTATTGACCCGATCCTGGGATTCAGATACGGGCAACAGATAAAGGAACAGCTTTTTTTCGAGCTCAGGTTTCGGCAACCTTTGTTTGGTGCACCCTTTTCTGTTGGCGCAGATAACGCCGGCAAATACATATACCAGCCCATTACACTCAATTTTGAAGGCGCCCTGAACAAGATAAAGCCGATCAGCGGCACGATCACCAGGCTTGAATTCATCAATAACCCCGGACAACAGGCCGAAGTGATCGTGAGCGGAACCATGTACCATCCGTCCCGTTACTTTTCAAAATTCACCTTATGTTTAGCTGCCCTGTTGTTGTTGCCTGTACTTTTTATAGGCGGCCTTTTGTCAGGCATTTCCTATGTGAGCGACGGCCTGGTTAAAACGGAGGGCAGTGTTGCATTGTACCAGGACAGGAGCAGCAAAGGTTTTCACAGGTATACCTTCAACATTGCGCCGTATCGTGCCCAATTTTACAGGAAGTATCACAGGCCCTTATTGAATACACCCATCCGTCAGATAGATGAGATATTTACGGTCGACGGCCAGTATAACCCGGACATGACCGGGCAAAAAGTCAGCTTTTATATATTCAAATCGGACAAGCATAAGCTATTTAATGCTGAGGATAAGATAGATTTCTTCTACCTTAAATCTCAATCGCGCCAACGATTATCATCCGATTATCACTTTGACCTGTTGGTTTATATCACCAATAAAAGCGGGTTCTATTTTGTCTGGCTGTCTTATTTACTTTTAGAAGTGTTTTGTTTCGTTTCCGCGTATTATTGTTACAGAATGTATGCACTCCAACAGCAAAAGAGAAATAGAATGATTTGGATGGGCTCTTTGACCCTGGTTGTTCTATTGAACATTGTCGTCTTAGCTATAATAATATAAGCTTGCCCAGAAAGATAAATGCAAACAGACCTTAGCGGTCATTTTTGCCGTATTCAGGCTTGGCGCAACAGAACAAAAGTGATCACTTTTACAGCCTCTCTTTTACGGTGGCATTATCCAATAACTGTCGCTGAATTAATACCAAAAGTCTGCAAAGAAAGATTGGGCGCGAAAACAATATTCTGTGCCGGTACGCCATATGAGGCAATTTTATTTGCCGACTCCCGGTAACCATTATTTGAAGCTCCAGGAAAGGTGTATATCACCTGAACACTGGGCAAAGGAACATTTCCCAACGTAGCCATTGCCGTATTAAATGTTTGGAGCGGAACGATCCCTCTTGATGCATGATAGATATAAGCATTCAGGGAGTCTGCGCTGGCAAATATTACAGCCGCGCATGATAGAAGAGGCCATGCGGCATACCTGGTTATGGGCTCACCATAAGGCACCGCTATGCCATCGCCTTCATTTACATAAACGTTTACCCTCTCCTCCGAGATGGGCTGTGGACCACCATGGTTCAGGCGGGCATTAGCGACCATTGTACTAAAAGTCATTCCCTGGTTGAAATCCCCATTGTAAGTATAGTCAGTCATAGTCCGGTGTTTACAGGTTTCAATTTGAAAAATGATATGTCATCAATCAAATGTAGAATCCTTTACTCAATAGAAAGTGTATAGAACTACCGGATTTGATTTAGGAAATGTCCTGATAAACGGTATTAAAATAGCGGAAAACCACCAGCTGCAAAATGGATGTAAGCACAGGCAAAAAAGGCCAGACAGTGTTCATCGACCAGGTAATCTTAGCTGTAAGCTGTACGGATTAAGCTAAGACATATCTTCAATTCTTAAACTAAAAAGAACTGTTCTAATGGTTATTGCAAAACGGACTATATGGTTTTTTTGGGATTAACGATGTAATTTCAGCGTACACTAAATTAAAAATCATATGAAAAGGAAAAAAACAATTAAAAAAGTAAAACTCAAAAAGGCATTAATCGTTTTCAGCCTGACAGCACCTGCACAACAAAGGATGGTAGGTGGCAGGAGCCCTGTTCCGAGTAACCAACAACAAAGCGCGTTTTGCACCAAGGTACCTCTTTGCTAGAATTGTATCGTAATTCAAAGGATCAGTACCGTTCTACGGGGCTGTCTCGAAAGGTCTCCTACGTGGTAATTTTTGTCGTGCTTCGACTCCGCTCAGCACGACAAAAATTACGCTTCAAGCCTGCTTACATTTTGAATCGCTCAATGTGATCCGATTGATACCTTTGAGACAGCCTTTATCTATCACATTGAGCGATCATAAAATTTAGCGAAAAGCGCCACTGCCTATACATAGGCTCGCTACAACAAAAAAAGCACACTATAAAGTGTGCTTTTGGTAGCCCCGACAAGAATCGAACTTGTATCTAAAGTTTAGGAAACTTCTATTCTATCCATTGAACTACAGGGCCGTTACGGACGGGTCGCAAAGGTAAGCAATTCCCTCGATTATTTAAACTGTATGGTCTGAATTATATGATCCATATCTTTTTTCAGAAAATCGGATGCCGGCTTCAGGGAATCGGCATTGGGCGACACATTGAAATACAATGCGCCTCTTAAAAAATGCCGCTGGTTGTCAGTAACATAGAACTGGTAAGCCGAAGCAGCATCGCCACCCACATTATATGCCACTCCCGTCAGACCGTTAGGCGTTCTGAACTGCGGCGTGTTGATGTAATCGGCGCGGATATCGTGCGCATATGAGAGCTTGTATGATTCTTCGATCAGCTTGTTCAGCGGCTCCGCATCGGTAATGGACTTATAACTGAGGTATATGGTGGCATTCATACCGGGAAATTCTATGTTGGCCCAGTAAGGCGCATGCTCTTCTCTATTCAGATCTACATCCTGGCCGATATGGCCATATACCGGATATTCCAGGCGGAAAGGGAAGCCGGTGCTGTCGAAAGTCCTGTAGGCATGCTCGGGTAGCTCTATACGGTAATAGCCCCGTGGTTTAGGCACCGGGACAGAGGGCCTGCAGGCAATAGCCAGCAAGGGGATAATAAGGGTAATGATCCCTGTTTTAAATTTGCTCATGGTTCTTATTTGATTTTGGGCGGGCTCTTTTCCTGCTTCTTTTTACCGTCATTCAGGTCCAGGGAAGTGTCGCCTCGTTTTTGCCCTGTCTTCTTGTCGCTTCGCTGCGAGAGTGTGTCTTTAGGGGCTTGCACCAGTGTGTCTTCCCCAGGCTTCGACAAGCCTACCGTAGCAGAGGATGCAGGATCCGACGATGGTTCTACGTCTTTAAGGCCTGCCCTGCTTTTCACTTCCATCAACTGGCTCAGCACTCTGGCATAGAGTGAGTCCATCAATACCGGCCTTTTCTTGTACCAGTCAAGGGCTTCGTTGAATTGCGCAAAGCTGAGGTCGTAATGCTTCAGAATAGAGATATAGAACCCGGTAAGGCTATCGTAATTTTTGTCGAACCGGTTACGGGCGCTATCGCCCAGGCCCTGGCAGTAGACTTCGGCCAGGTGCATATCGGTGAGCACCTGCTTCATCTTAGCTTCCGGCACCGGTGGCGAATCCTGTCCACGCCGGCAGGCGGTCAGCACTGTGGCAAGCAAGAGGAGCAATACGAATACACTACGGTAAGTCAACAGGCGCAAAATTTGATACGGAAGGAAACTCGGAAAAATGTTTTTATTTAATGCCGCGGTAACGGGCTGTATTGGGTACGTCCATCTTGCTCAGCTGATCGATATAGTCTTTCCTGTCGGCGGCGGGCGTCTGCATCAACGTGTTGACGAATTCGTTCGCTTTTGCATTAAAGAAGAACTGCATCAGGATAGAGGTCGGGTTGTCGTTGTTGATCTTGGTCAACACAGGAATAGATTCCAATATCGCTTTCCGGCCCTCCTCGGGCTTGCTGCTGAGCAGATCGAGACCCTTACGGTGATAACTATAGTATAAGGGACGGAAGGCGTCGAAGCGGGGATTGAGTATCTGGTCTATAAGCCAGTAACGGTTGCGGTTATTCTCCGCCGCTTTCCAACCTTTGATCAGCTTATCCTCCGGAGCGTTATTGACCACATTCTGCGCCCGCTTGAAGTATTCGCTGCCGCCCCGGGGGGCAAAGGAATCGTAGTCAAGCCCCAGCATGATATAGATATAATAAGCAAAGATGGCCGTAAGATTGGATCCCAGGGCGTCGTTACCGGCCACACGGTTATCGTCGAACTGGAGGTTCTGGCTTTCGTCGAAGCGGAACACGACATCGCGGTCAATAAAATTGACCAATGAAGTATTATAACCCGAATTGAACACCGGCCTTGATGATTGAATGTTCAGGGTTGCTTTATAAGTATTGTCGCCGGGCGCCTTTTCGGTAAGGTTCAGCTGGAAGCTGCAATCGATCTTCTCAGCAGGCCTGAAATTGTCGTTGGTCCATTTCCGGTTATTGACAAACTCGTTCATGGAGCGCTTCAGGGTCTGAAATACTTTAGGATCCACATTCTGTACCCTGTCGAAGGTCACATCTACCTTACAGTTCAGCTCCTGCGCATACAGGCGGCAGGCCGACAGAAATAAAACAACACTAAAAATTAAGCTACGCATCCTTTTTCTTTATAGAAGACAATATGCAATCTACAATACTTTTGGCAATTCCGTCCTTGGATTGCAGCGGCAAGGCAAGCGTATCGCCATTGCGTTGTAATATTTGTACTTTATTGGTATCATGTCCGAAGCCTGCACCTTCTTCCCTGAGCGAATTCAGCACGATCATATCGGCATTTTTTCGTTCCAGCTTTTGCAGGGCATGTTCCAGCTCGTTCTGCGTTTCCAGCGCAAAGCCCACTACGATCTGCCGCTTCGACTTGAGTTGACCCAGGTGGGCCAGTATATCCGGATTTTTCACCAGGGTAAGTACCAGGTTGTCCTCCTGTCCTTTTTTTATTTTCTCACCCGCCTTCTCCTTCGGTCTGAAATCGGCTACCGCTGCCGACAGCACGGCGATATCGACACCGGGAAAAATACCATTGCAGGCATCATACATTTCCTGGGCGCTCACGACCCGGTGCACTGCGATGAGCGGATGCGACACCTGCTCGGGACTGGGGCCCAGCACCAGGTCGACCGCTATGCCCTTTGCCGCCAGTGCCCGGGCCACGGCAATCCCCATCTTTCCGGTTGAAAAGTTACCGATAAAACGTACGGGGTCCAATGCTTCGTATGTGGGACCGGCAGTAACCAGCGCCTTAAGCCGGGCATAAGCGGGATCGGCATGCTGCCCTTCAAAAAAGTTTTCCAGGTATTGCTGTATGGCTTCCGGCTCGGCCATACGCCCCGCCCCGATAATGCCGCTGGCCAACTCGCCATGTTCTACAGGCAGTATGCGGTGGCCGTAAGATTCCAGGGTTGCGAGGTTTGCCCTTGTGGCCGGATGCAGCCACATATCCTCATCCATTGCCGGTGCAACCAATACCGGGCATCCGGCGGACAAGTATACGGCCATGACCATATTGTCACAGATCCCATGCGCCATTTTTGCGAGGGAATTGGCACTGCAGGGTGCCACCAGCAAGGCATCGGCCCAGCGCCCCAGGTGAACGTGATTGTTCCAGTGCGCACCATTGCTTACCGAAGAGAATACCTCCTTCCGGGAAACAGTAGCCAAGGCCAGCGGGCTCACAAAATCGGCGGCGGCAGCGGTAAGCACCACCTGGACTTCGGCGCCGGCCTTGACCAATAAACGCACTAATTGCGGCGTTTTATACGCCGCAATGCTACCAGTGATGGCTAAAATGATCTTTTTGCCTTGTAAAGACATGGATAAAAGAATTGAGATATCAGCGAATAACCCAACCGCCATGCAGACGGTCGTCAGCTATTATTCCTCCTCTTTTTTACGGTAATATACCTTATCGCCCATAAACTCACCTAGGGCCTGGAGTGAAGGATTGGCCATACGCTCATAGAACCTGGAGATCTCGATCTGCTCTTTGTTTTCGTGCACTTCTTCCAGCGTATCGGTATGGTTGGCAAAATCGTCAAGCTTGCGGTGCAGCTCTTCCTTCAGGTTGATATTGATCTGGTTGGCACGCTTGGAAGCCACCACGATGCTTTCATAGATATTGCCGGTCTTTGCTTTGATAGCGGCAATATCACGTGTTTCGATCAATGGGTTCAGCGAAGAAACCAGTTTTTTATTTGTGCTCATTACGTAGTTGTTTAATATTATTCTGGGACAAAGTATAATATTTTTCCGCTTCCTTGAGGTAGCTGGAATTGGGGGTATATTCTTTCAGTTCATTATAGGCGTTCACCGCCTCGGCATAACGCTCTTCCTGCTTTTCTTTATAGCTGGAGCGGGCATAATCGTAAAAGGACTTGATCACCATCAGCTGGTAAAGGTCCAGGGATTTCGATTCAGGATAAGCCTGGATCAGCGACTTATAAGCTACTGTGGCGGCTTTAAATTGGCCTACATCGTAATACAGCCTGGCGGCACTGGCATCCTTCTTTTCGATCTTGGCACGGCAGATATCGATATAGTTATTGGCTTCCGTAAGATTTTTCGAACCGGGATGCGTGTTAATATAGGTTTGCAGCGCTTCTATTGCTTTATACGTGCTGGCCTGGTCCAGTGAAAATTTCGGCGACAGCTTATACATGCAGGTAGCATACATAAACTCGCATTCATCGGCTCTCGGGCTTTTGGGAAAAGCTTCCACAAAATTCTTAAACTGGTACGATGCGCTCAGGTAGTCTTCCTGGTAGTAAAAAGAGTAGCAGTAACGGTAATACAGCTCTTCGTAGTTTTTACTGCCCCGGAATACAGGCATCAGTGATTCGTAGATCTCGTTTGCCTTAAAGTATTTCTTCTGATCGTAATATTGGTTGGCCGCAGTGAGCTTATAGTTCACATCCTTACTGGTCAACACCTTTTCATGTGCGCTTTTGCAGGAAGAGCCCAGCAGGAGCGCGATCAATGGAATAAACAGGAACGAAAATTTCCGCATAAGAACCGCAAAAGTACGTATTTATTTTGACAATCAGGCAATCCCGTATTAAACGCGAGGCAGGGCGGAATATTATCTGCCGGGTACAATTGCAACCCCTTTGGCCTTGTTTTTATTTTTCTTTAAAATTTCTAGAAAAAAATTGGGAAAATGACAAAAAACGCTGCACCTTTGCAGCCCTCATGCGGCGGTGGCGAAACTGGTAGACGCACTACTTTGAGGTGGTAGCGCCTGTCATGGGCGTGGGAGTTCGAATCTCCTCTGCCGCACACAGGATATTTCCTGAGATTTTTGAAAGGGTTGCCCGATCTGGAGCAACCCTTTCTCTTTTCAATTCAGTTGTCACTCCGCAGGCCGTCTGATCAAGAAAGGTTTATTGTTAAAAAACGAGCAATCCCGAAATTGCCCTGTAGGGGCAAAAGTTCTATAAACAAAAAAATGTGCTTTCAGCCACCGTTCAGACCGCTGGCGCGTTCCGACCGGCTTGCCGGGCAGGATGATTCCCGGCCGCTCTACAAATAGTGACCCGTTGTCGCCGGCCTTATTTCGCCAGCAGGTCCACCTGGGCGAGTATCTCGTTTTCCTTATTGTTCTTGTCGTAAAAACGGACATACAGATGATAGGTCTCACCGGCTACCATCGGGGAACCCGTACTCACTTTAGCGCTCAATAAGGCGGCCTGGCTGGCCGGTGTGCCATTGGCCATATCGGTAAAGGCATCGGGAAGATTGAGGAGCTCTTTCTTGTTTTTATCGGTAAGAATAATATTGCAGCCCGGGTATACCTTACCGTCCTTTTCGGTATAGTGGGTTACCCCATTGGCAATCACAGCAACCGGACTGCCCAGGATAATTTGATTGCTGCTTACCTTATTGCCGCTCGCGTCGGCCATGTAAATATCTTGCACACCAAAGCCATTGTAGGTGGCCGTAAGTCCTGTAGCCAGATCTTTTTTCACGCCTTTGCTAAAATTGCAGGAAGTGGCGCCTATAAGGGCAACAACAAAAAGGGGTAACATTAACGTTGAAAATTTCATACTTGTCTTTGTTTTTAGGGTAGTTATCGTTTTGGTTACTGGTAGCAGAAAATGCTCCTGTTCTTCCGAAACGGCGGATTGAGATGCTAAGTTAATCAAATTCCACCCTACCCCGCACTACGATACGGCCCGGCCAGGCAGATTGTGGACAGCTCATAAAAATTGATGAAGAAGGCGGCCTATCAAAAGTCCCGTCCTTACTTAAATGATGTAAACGAAGCAGTTCCGGGCTGGGGGCACTGCTTCGTTTATCAATGGTCAGATGCTGTATCTGAAATCCTCAGAGGCAAATACCGCAAGGATCAACCGAGATAGGACAATGTGACTGCCGTGGATTGGAGCCCTGACATGGCGGGCAATTGCTTAACTGGATAGAGAAAACGCACTGCTGACAATTGGTATCCTGGAAGGTACCACCGCCGAGTGCCTGGTATTGCTGTTCCGTATTCAGGAGAACAATCACCTGCTTATCAAAGGACAATGTCTTTTTTTCCAGATTCAGATTTCTCTTTTTCATGTCGGTATATTTTTGGGATGAACGGTAAATTTCGGGCTTTCTGCTGCAGTTTTTATTCAGTGGCTTCCTTTCATAACACTGGTTTACTTTAGCTAAAATGAGGGGCAAGCAGGATGATTTGTATGGAAGCAACATTTTGAAATAAAAAGTGTTTTTATGTTTATATGTAAACAACTAAAAATTTTCGACAAAAATTGCACAACTGCCTCAAAACGAATTACCTTTATCCCACTAAATTTTGAACCGATATGAAAAAACAAAACACGCAAAAGAAAATCCAGCTGAAGAAGATCTCTATTGTCAGCCGGCTGGAGAAGCCAACACAAGAACAGGTTAAAGGCGGTAGCGATGCCGTTTCCTGTAACCAGCAAAGCAGCTTCTGCAGCAAAGTACCCCTTTGCTAAAGCTGCCGGATACAAAAAAAGTTGTAACATTACAGTTCATCTCAGGGGAGGCATCTCCCCTGAGATATGCTCCAAACATACTATGGCGGTTAGTAAAAACAAACTGGCAGTTGCACACGCTGCCTTCTGGTTGCTTTATATTACATTCGCGTTGCTCACCTATGGCGCCAAGCCCGGCGTGCTTGCCGTAGCAAAAGAAACGCTCGTATCTTACGCATTGTCTATCGGCGTTTTTTATACCCACTATTTTATCCTCAACAGGTATTTGTCCAACCGTAGTAAACCCTGGCATTATTTCTTTTCCTTCCTGGGGCTTATTGCGCTTAATTTTTGCGTCAAATATCTTAGCTTCATTGTCATCTGGCCCTATATTTTTGGCGAGAAGTCGGAACCTATAGCATCGGGTGAGAGCATTGGTTACATGCTTATCATCTTTACCTGGCAGGCGTTAACCTTCTTGATCTTGTCTGCAGGCTACTGGGCAGCGGAAAGATTGCTGTGGGCAGAGAAAACAGCCCGGATAAAAGATCAGCAGCTGGCGGCAGCCGAGAAAATAGAATTGGAGAATGCCGCGCTGAGAGCCCAGATCAACCCGCACTTTGTACTCAACAGCCTGGAACACCTGGCCGGTGAATCGGAACATAAATTGCCGCATGTCGCCGCTTTTGCCCATGCCATGATGGTCTATATGCAGTCGTCCATAGGCGTACCCGGCAGCGACGGCCAAATCAAGCTGGAAGAAGAAGTAGGCGCGCTGGAAGCACTCATCCACATTTACCGGCAGCGGTTTCCCGAAGCCCATATCAAGTACCAGAAAAGTATTCCGGAAGGCCTCAGGATCGCACCGCATACACTCACGCCATTTGTAGAGAATGCCTTCAAGCACGGCGATTTCAGTCAACCCAACGAGGCCATGCTGGTGCTGGTAGAGTACCTCGACGGATCGCTTTACTTCAGCAGCTATAATAAGAAGAACCGGCGGCTGAGCCACAAGAGCCGGGGCATTGGGCTGGCTTATGTCAAGCGCCAGTTGGAATCGGCCTTTGCCGGCAACTACGAGCTGGAGATCAACGACGATGCCGACAGGTTTATTGTCAACCTTCGCATTGATCAGCTGGACTCGGGCAAACGCGCTGCTCCCGGTAAAAAAGCACTGAGCCAGTAACCGGCCCCCTACCCGGCTATGGATTAAAAAACAATACTCATCTTATACCCAGACCATAAAATGAAAACCATCTTACTCACCCTTGCTTTGGCCTTTACGGCCCTCACTACAGCGCTTGCCCAGGAAGAGCAGAAAGCCCAGATCCGCCTTACAGACGGCACCCGCATCCAGGGCATTTTCGTAGAGGAAAAAGACAATGGCAATATTATTCTGCAGCAGCGCGACGGCGTGGAATACGAATACAACAGCGAAGATATCTCGGGGTTCAGGTTCCTTAAAGACAAACCCCGCAGCTACCGCAAAATGGGTTATGTAGCCGTCTCGGCAGGTGTCAATATCCCGCTGGGAGACTTTGGCCGCCGCCGGGGTGGTGATGCCGAACCGGGCGCCAATTTCAATGTCGATTTCGGCATCCTGTTCAACAAATACATAGGCATCACGGCAAAAGGCTTTGTGTCGGCCAATGCGCTGAAAGATGGTTATTACGATGATGACTTCTGGGGTTACAGCGGTATGGGCATAGGACCTTTGTTTTCGTTCCCGGCAGCCCCGTGGCTTGATATAGACCTGAGGCCGATGATAGCCTTTGCAGCGACCACCTTCCCCGGCGCCGACTGGGACGACTGGAATATATCTCCGGCTTTTATTGGCAGCGCCATGTTCCGGTTCCATGTGAGCCCCAGGATATCCCTCGTTTTCGAACCCAACTATTTCTACACTTCTACCCGTTATAGCGAAGCCAGTTTCCGGCAACACATCGGCACCCTCTCGTTCAACGGCGGCATTGCGATACGGTTTAAATAGCGTTGCCTGCCGGCTCGATAAAGGCCTTATCTCATTTAAAAGGGGACGGTCTTTATCTCAACCGACATTTACAGAAAGATACGATCCATGAAACGTGCCTACATCGGCGGAGCCGCAGCAATCCTGGTGATGATACCGGCTGTGGCCGGCGCCTTGCAGCTGACAGATAGCCTGGTTGCCGTACTGATCATTTTTCTTGTGGTTAATGCCTTGCTGGCCTTCGTTTGTTCCCCCCAACGGGACACCGCATCTGTGGGGATACTTTTTATGATTTATTGCCTGATCACCTTCCTCACGACAGCCCTGCTCCTCGTGATTTTCTTTTTCTACGGCATGCAGTACTACAACAAACCGGGGTGATCATCCTGTTGTCTCGAGCCCAAAAGCAGCCTGCAGCATCTATTCAATAATAAGTCCGTCTTCCAATTGAGACGGACTTATGTATTCCCCGATATTTTTTTCAGACCTTTGGGCTATTACAGCTTACTGATCTTTTTGGTTATCACGCTCCCACCTTCATAAATAATTTTCACAATATAGATTCCGGGTATTAGTGTGCTCACATCCACACCATTCTCTTTACAGTTTTTTACATGGAGTACCCGAACACCATTGGTGTTGTATACATACAATTCAACGATTTTTTCGCGATTGGTTTCAGGTACAAAAGTCATCAGGTTAGCTGCAACGACCAAAGTGAGGCCTTTCTTGTCTGCAGTACCGGCACATTCAGCTCCTTCATTGCAGTCAGCCATCGCTTCCCATACGTTATTGCTTCCCGGCGCCTCTCCCGGATTGGCATACCATTTGTTCTTCCATATCTTGCAGGCATAGAATACCTTTGTACCGGCGGTAGCATAAACCTTGGCATGACTGTATTGTTGTGCGCCGCAATATAGAACCGGCCCATTTGCCTGGCAACCGGGCCCTTCTGTACACACGCTCAGCTCCTCCCATACCATATTGACTCCGGGAATTTCGTTGGGATTGGCATACCATTTGTTTTTCCATATTCTGCAGTCATAGAACACCTTGGTATGGGCTGTCGGGTACGCATTGACTGGACTATATTGCTGTTCTCCGCAGTACGATTGTTGATCATCCGTTTTATCTGTTCTGGCTATCAGCACATTGCTCTGGTCGGATATTTCATCATTCTGCGCAATGGATCTCACTGTATAGCTATACTCAGTATCTTCGGAGAGACCTGTACGCAAGTAGCTGGTGGCGGTGGTTGCTGCGACCTTAATACCATTTTCATATACTTCATATCTTTTTATACCCTGCGTATGCGTTGAAGCCATCCACATAAGCGATACCGCGCTTTCCGTTATGTTCATTGCATGCAGATGAGCAGGTGCGGTAGGCTTTTCAATTGCAGTTTGACTATTGGTTATTACTATATGCGTTACACTCTTTTGCGAGCTTAATCCGTTGGCATTCGTCGCCTGTATCTCGTAGGTATAGCTTGTGCCTGCGGTTAAACCTATATCTTCAAATTCAGGAGTAGTTACATTCTGCATCGCCATTCCGTTGCGGTAAACGGTAAAAGCAGCCGCGTCAGTCTGTGGCGTCCAGCTGATCTTGGCAGAGGAGCTGGTGACACCTATCGTGGTCAATCCGGTAGGTGTAGCAGGTGGTGTAACGCCTGTTGATGACTGTACATTGACATCAATTACATTATAGAATGCATTGGGGGTATCCTCTACATCCCAGACCGCTAAAATAATATGGTATCCTTGGCGGTTAGCCGGAATTACAATTTGATGCGACACATTATCTTGCGCCGGCGTGCCATTATGGATGACCTCCCCGATAAGCTCAAGATCCTGGCGGGAAAGCGGTTGATCAGGATTCCAACCCTGAGTGGTCATATAGTAGTGCCATTTTGCAGTGGCATGGTAGGCAGAATATTTCCAGATGAAAGCGTTTGAACCGGTGGTGATATTGGTTTTCTTCCAACGGGTCGCCGTTTGAATATCCAAAGTATTGTCGCCCCCTATGCTCCCGTTAGCAGAAGCGATTCTTCCGTTTGCCGGACCCTGTCCCGGAAATCCTTTTGGCGCTTCAAGCGATCCCGGCTCGTTGATTACCCGGCCATATAATGCCAGTGCAGCATTATAACCAATTGCCGCTTTATCCAGGCTCCCCTGGTAGCCCCGTGAAGCCGGGCTCATTACATATCCATGAGCGAAAAGATGGGCCGATGAAACGACCAGCACAAACAAAGTGAGTACCACCGAAAATAATGATCTGAAATTCGTCATATTCATTTTTTCTAACTATCAGGATATAGGAAACAGGATACAATTTGCTTCCCATTAAACGGTTGCTGAGCTTGTCGAAGCATCATCTTTGTACTTTCGACAAGCTCAAGGACCGGCTTTGTTTCCTATATCCGTATAGTCACTTTAGTTTTAATTAAAAAACAGTTGTTTTACAATTCCTGGGCTATCCGCACATAGGTAACCGAGGCTAATCTAAATAGTGCGATACGCGTAGCACCGACTATTGACTTTTACTTCAGGATGAAAGGGATGGGGATAGTTCAAAGTAGAAGAAGAAAATTGTTGCTTCGACGCATTTTTCTTCAAAAGTGTGCAATAGTATTGAAAGCTACAGGCAATATTAGTTCCATTCTACAACACACTATTTTTACCTTGTGGCAAAAGTCAACAAAACACGTTTAACCGCCTATAACCTGAAAGGGTGGTTTTTTTAGCATAAAAGGAAAAGGGAGACCTTACGGGGTCTCGCCTTTATATATATCCGGCTATGGATAAACCGGGCGTTTGAACCGCGTTCCCGACAAGCAGGAAGCAACGGCAGTAATGGCAGCACAACTAATGGCTTCTTCGAATCCTTTGCCGGGTCGGGATAGCAATACATTCCCTATCAAATGTACATTTTCCTTATAGCGGCAATGCTAATTCCGGATGAAGTTTTTATTAAGCCCTTGGCAGCTCATGCTTCTTTTTCCACGATCAGTTCGTAGATGGCTCTGCAGACATTGGCTTTGCCGTGATGCTGCCAGCCCGGCAACTGCTTTTTCAGCAGATCGGCCGTATATTCATAGAAGGTGTCCTTGATCTGGTGCGGCTCCCAGGAAGCGATCATCTGGAGACAGGTGTCGGGTAAAGCAGCAGTAAGATTACCCTTGTTCCGGATAAAGTTGCCATAAACACGAAAAGCGGATCTTGTTGACATGATCATTGTTGTTTGAACTGGCAGCAAAATTCAGGTACAGGTACGCCAATACGTGGCGGAGCGTCTTTCCGCAACAAATATTTTTTCAAAAAAACGGAAAAGCCGCCCATAATGGACGGCTTCTCCGATCTATGCTAGGGGTCAGTAACAGAGGTTTTCCGTTTTCTCATTAAGGATCGAACGGATGCAATCGAAACAGCTCTTCTGCGCCTGATGCGATACAGGGCAATTATAAGCCACGGTAACGGGCGGTGTGGGACACTGGCAACTCTCGGTGGCCTGGCCACCGGCCAGTTGCTCCTGTTGCGGTCTGCTTAGCGGCGTTACAGGCTCTTTACGGAGTATCAGCTTAGCATGTAGGCTCAGCTTCTTTTTTTTCATAACTGATATTTATTCAGGTGTCAAACATACATTTAGCCAGTAGGACAATTGCAGGAATTGCTTACAGGGGGACAGTTGATGGTGTTCGGCGGGCAGCCCCAGGTTACGGCACATTGGTCGTTACAAATGGAAACTGTCTGACAACCGTTGGTCAGGATGGGACAGTTAATCGTAACCGGCGGACAGTTGACAGACGCAGGCGGGCATCCTACTGTGTTGGGCGCTCCGCCGATAAATTGTGCCTGCTGTGCGCTCAGCATACCAATGGTCTCTTTATTGAGTTTTAACTTGGGACTGAAATTCAGCTGTGTTTTTTTCATAAGAATGGTATTTTTTGGTTTAGCCAAAATTACCAACCAGCACTGCATTTTAGCTGCAGTACTTCAGCCGGCTACCCAGACCGTACTTTACTCCAGCAGGAGCTACCCCTGTAACAGCTGCAGCAATTCATCGATAAAAGCCTCTTGCCGCTCATTGATCAATGCCCTGGCTTCGGTTTCGGTGTACCAGCCTGCTTTATCAATCTCGGGCCATGTTCTCGTCTTGCCCGAACCCGGAGGCCATTCCAGGGTAAAGGTGTTGCTGACTATGGCAGCCGGGTCAAGCATTCCTTCCAGGGCCCAGCAGCTTACCTTTTTGCCGCCTTTCTGTACTATCGGCGTCAAAGCAAGCAGCTCGCCTTCCGGGCGGTAACCCGTTTCTTCTTCAAACTCCCTTAGCGCAGCCTGCTGCATATCTTCGCCGGGCATGGGCTCTCCTTTGGGGATGGTCCACCATCCGGCATCCTTATGGGCAAAGAAAGGCCCACCCGGGTGTACCAGGAAAAAATACAGCTGCTTATTCACATAATGGTAAAGCAATATTCCTGCGCTCTGCTTCATAAACAATAGATGCATAAAGATAAGATAGATGACTGTTACTATATCTTTTGAGGCTTATTACAGCTGCATTGGATTTCTTTTAGCATATTTGCATTACCAATGAACCGCCGCCTTATTTTCTTTCCCCTGCTCCTTATGGGGTTGTTGGTGCTTTGTGTTTTATCCTTCGCCGGAGATGGCCGCGGCTACTATATCAGCCGGCACCTCAACGGTGATAATGGTCTGCCACAAAACAGCATCAAAAGCATCGCACCCGACGATAACGGCTTCATTTGGCTGGCTACTGAAAGCGGGCTCGTCCGTTACGACGGCCGTAAGCTCAAGGTCTACAACAAAGGCAATATCAATCTTCGGTCGAGTCGCTTCGTATTTATCATGACGGGTACGCAGCCCGGCGTATTGTACGCGATAACCGACCTGTGGCAGATCGTGGAGATCCGCAACAGCCAGGCAGGACAGGGCAAGGTTTCTATTGTCGACCTACACCAGCCATTCTGGCCCCGTAACAGCTTTACGCGGGGAAAGGTCGGGGACTTTGCATTTTATCACCAGGAGCATGGCGCCGGGAACGATTCTATACAGTATTTTATCGGCGACCATCATAAAGCAGTGTTATATGGCGACCATAGCCTGCAATGGGACCATCCCGGCGGTACGCGGTACCAGCTGGGATTTGCAGCAGATCCTGACCGCTTTTTCATCTGTGGCAATCAGCTCTATTACCTCAAAGACCTTTCTGCAAAAGGCTTGCTGGCCCTCAATCCCGAAAAAGCAACGCTTTGCAAATGGACCAGCGATGCTGCGATCAATCCCGCATTGCCGCTCAAATTATACCTTAACGATGTTACCCGGCAGGTATTCCTCCTGAACGGATCAATGCTTTATCTCATCCGGGCCGGTCAGGATAAGGCGCTTCATTTTCAATTGCTGCTTGATGAACCCTTATTACGCGAGAAGGGCGTGCGGTCATTATATTACAACGAAAAAGCCGATCGCATCTATGTGGGCACGGCTATTTCGGGTCTGTACATTCTTCAACGCCGCCCTTTCAACGCAATGGTTGCCCCCGTGGACGACCAGATGGAGAATGTGTTTTACGGACAGATGTTATGGAATGATAGCAGCATTGTCACAGGCAATGGTTATATATTTTCGCCTCATGCCCCGGTTCGCTATGTAGCACATATCGGGCAGCATGCCGACCAGTTCGGCTCGGCGATACAGCGCTATAACGATGGCACTATATTTACCGGCGATGCGCACAGCCTGTTCCGGTTGAGCCCCGACGGACAAACGCTGCTATCCAGCTGGCCTGTCTCCTCGCCCTTTCTCATTTTCCAGGGACTTGGCGGTATGCTCTGGCTGGGAACGACCAAAGGCGGCATCTACAGCCTGCAGCCCGACAGCAACGATGCATTTCTCCGGCAGGTAGCGCCACTCAATGAATTCATCACCTGCGTCGGGCAAACAAACAAGGATACATTGTGGGTAGGTACCACCTTTAATCTTTACCGGCTCAGTCTTAAAACCAAAGTTTGGGATACGATAAGCCCGCTAACCTACAAATCGATCCGCAGCCTGCATTTTACAGCACCCGATGAACTCTGGATCACGACTTATGAAGACGGCCTTTTCCTATGGCGGAAAGGTAAGGTGGTCCACATGCCCATGGACCGGAACAGCTATATCAAGAATGCGCATTGCATTATGGAAGACCGGAAAGGCTTTTTCTGGATATCCACTAACAATGGCTTGTTCCAGGTGGCCAGGGCCGATCTGCTTCGTTATGCAGATGGCAGGCAGGCTATCGTTTATTACCATCATTATACCAAAGAGCAAGGTTTCAATACGAACGAGTTTAACGGCGGCGGCTGTGTGCCCTGTGCGCTCCGCTTTAACCGCGACAGCAGCTTTTCCTTCCCTTCACTGAATGGCCTGGTATGGTTCCACCCCGAGCAGGTATATCCTGTATTGCCGGGCGGGCCGGTAATTGTCGATGCAGTACAGATCGATGGCAAAGATGTTCCGGTGGCAGATACCCTATTTCCCGGCAATGCTTCCGGCAGGATCAACCTCTGGATCGCTACCGCATTCGAAGGCAATGCCGACAACCTGAACATGGAATACATGATAGAAGGACCAGGTGCAGAAGAAAAAATATGGAATCCGCTGATCAATGATTTCATTTCTTTCAATAGCCCGGGATCAGGCTCCTTCCTGATTACTATACGTAAGCATAGCGGCTTTGGAAAAGACAATTACACTTATAAACGTGTGCTGATCGTAGTGCCCAGAGCCTTTTGGGAAACCTGGTGGTTCATTTTGTTCCTGGTACTGGGTACAAGCGCCATCATACTTCTATTGATCAAGGCGAGGGTGAACTGGCTGGAGAAAAAGAATAAAGAACTGGAGCAAACCGTCTCTTTAAGAACAAAGGAGCTGCGCGATGCGATCGGCATGTTACAAGACACGCAAGAAGACCTGAGCAAGGAAGTAAAATTCCAGCAACGGCTCAATGCCAGCATTACACACGATATTAAGACCCCTATCCAATATCTCACGTTATCGCTGAAATATCTGGCTCAAAAGAAAGAACGGCAGGGAGACCCTGATGCTAACGACATTTTCGAGATATTCCAGGCATCGGCGCATATCTCCCATTTCACACATTCCCTTACAGGATATATCAAGGTAAGACTCGGGATTGGTAAGCCCGGCATTACGGGTCTTCATGAAATAGCGGCCCGGAAGCTGGTAATGTTCTCCGATGCCGCGGCCAAAGCACACATCGGGCTTCGTAATACCATACCCGAATCGTTGCAGCTCGTTACCCATGCAGCACTTATTGATCTTATCCTGCACAACCTCATCGATAACGCAATCAAACATAGTCATTCGGGAAGCATAACCTTATCGGCCCACAAACACGACGAGCAGGTAGCGCTCTCCGTAGAAGACACCGGCAAAGGCATGACCGGGGAACAAGTAACATTGTTGAACCAATTCCTCAACGAGAAGAATGCCGGACCCGAAAACGCGGCTGTAGGTTTGGGCTACTTTACGATAGCCGATACACTCGAACTGCTGAAGGGACACATCACGGTACACAGCAGGGAAGGCGAAGGAACGCGGGTCGATATTGTGTTGCCCCTTGCGCTGTAAACGGTTAAAAACATGGCTTATGCTTCAGCGCGCCCGAGCTGATTGTACCCCTGTTCCAGGGATAGCTCCAGCAGCTTATCCAGCTCCTGTAGCATATCGTGAGCCGCGAAGGAAAATACAAAAGAATAACAGCCATCCCAGCACTGCTGCAGCCGTGGCGACAATATATGAACGATACCGGGATTCTTCAGTAGTCCCTGCATGCGCAGCACCGTACCTTCGGCCCGGCGCTCCACAGCCGCAAAAAAGCGGGGTTGACCAGCCGACCTGAACTCCAGGTAGCAGCAATCGCAGGTATTGACAACCATCTCGGTCCGGCTTTCGAAATTGGCCAGCAGACGCCTTATCGGCTCATAAGCAGCATCGGGAGCGGTTCCGGTAAAGATCGGATTCATATAATGATTCGGGGCATTGATAGCATTGGACGTCTTCTACAAATTTTACAACAATTTCCGAACCGACTTGTAATAAAACAGCCACAATGTATATTGTGGCACAAATTTTGACACTTTAGGTGTAACCAATAAAACCGTCAGCAACCAATGAGAATTATCATCGCCGATGATCACAACATCATCCGGTACGGGACCAGGATGCTTATCCAGGACGCGATACCGAATGCCGTGATCAGCGAATGCGCAGACTTTGACAGCCTGATCGCCTTACTGAAAAAGGATAAAGCGGACCTGCTGCTTTGCGATGTAAAGATGCCGGGGGGCAACAACTTCAAGATCATCGAGGTCATCCACTTTTACAACCCCGACATCCGCATTCTCATCTTCTCTGCCCTGAAAGAAGAAAATTATGCGTTGCGTTATCTATCAGTAGGCGCCAACGGCTATATCCAGAAAGACCGTAACGAGCAGGAATTGCTCACGGCGATAAGGGAAGTAATGCAGAAAGGGCGCTATCTGAGCAGCAAGCTTTCCGATCTCCTGGTCGATGACGCGCTCTCACTAAAAAAGGGTAGCTCAGTCAATCCGTTGAACCAGCTATCGCATCGCGAGCTGGAAATAGCCAATCTCCTGCTGCAGGGCATGAACCTGAGCCAGATCGCCGCTACACTTCATATCCAGCTATCTACGGTAAGCACCTACAAGTCCAGGCTCTACGACAAGCTGAAGGTTACCCAACTGGTAGACCTGATGCAGGTCTTCTCTCAATACAATGAAGGTGCCGATTAAGCGGTCAAGCCGTCAAAAGCTCAGCCATGGCTTCTCTTAAAGCAGTAATGGTTTGATCCAGCTCAGCCTGCTGCAAGGCATCGCTGATGAACCAGGTCTCGAAAGCAGAAGGCGGCAGGTAGATGCCACGCCGCAGCATAGCATGAAAGAGCCGGTTGAAAAACGCGTTGTCGGCCGATGCAGCGGATGCAAAGTCCGTTACAGGTATTTCGCTGAAGTGAATACTGATCATGCTGCCCAACCGGTTGATACGGTACGGCTTGCCTGATGCGCGCAGCACCTCGTCTATGCCCTGCTGCAGGTACTGAGTCTTTTCCTCAAGCGACCGGTATATTTCTCTTCGCTCGTTAAGCTCTTTAAGGAGTGTATAGCCGGCGATCATGGCCAACGGGTTGCCACTTAAGGTACCGGCTTGATATACTTTACCCAGGGGCGCTATGTGCTGCATGATCTCCCGGCGGCCACCGAAAGCACCTACCGGCATCCCTGCGCCGATCACTTTCCCGTAAGTTACCAGGTCGGCATCGATACCCAGGCGTTCCTGTGCA
This sequence comes from Taibaiella koreensis, assembly GCF_003545715.1. Taxonomy (GTDB): domain Bacteria; phylum Bacteroidota; class Bacteroidia; order Chitinophagales; family Chitinophagaceae; genus Taibaiella; species Taibaiella koreensis. Next base: position 1,405,312 of record NZ_QVNU01000001.1, on the reverse strand, counting down.
CCGCCAGGCGCCAGGCGGAAGCCGGTCATCACTTCATCGAAGATCAGCACGATGCCCTCTTCGGTACAAATGCGGCGCAGGCCTTCCAGGAAGCCCACTACAGGCGGAATACAGCCCATATTGCCCGCAACCGGCTCAATAATGATCGCGGCGATCTGATCTTTGTGGAAAGCTACCAGCTCCTGCACAGCTACCAGATCGTTATAAGCACAAGTGAGGGTATCGTTGGCCACGCCACCGGTAACACCGGGTACTTCCTGTATATTGAGCGTTGCCAGTCCGCTTCCGGCCTTGACCAGGAAGCTGTCGGCATGACCATGATAGCAACCTTCAAACTTAATGAACTTGTTCCTACCCGTATAGCCCCGTGCCAGTCGCAAAGCGCTCATACAAGCTTCCGTTCCGCTGTTGACCATACGCACCAGGTCGATATTGGGCGCCATGCTCCTGATCAGCTCTGCCATCTCTACCTCCAGCGCTGTGGGTGCGCCAAAGGAGGTAGAATCTTTTACCTTTTCCTGTATGGCCTTTACCACAGGCGCATAGGCATGTCCCATGATCATTGGTCCCCAGGAATTGATATAATCGATATACCAGCGGCCGTCTACATCCTGCAACCAGGCGCCCTGCGCGCTGCTGATAAAGACAGGATCGCCACCTACGCTTTTAAAGGCTCTTACCGGCGAATTGACGCCTCCCGGGATACTTTGCTGCGCCCTCTCAAAAAGCGCTTTGCTGGATTCGTACATGATGTTCTTCTATTGATGCCGCTATGGGCAAATGCTTATAACAAAGTTATGCGATTAGCGAGCCGGCGTTGTCTGCCTTTCTGCCGGCAATAAATTCGGTAATGGTATATCGGGCCAGCCCTTCCCGGTAAAAAGGATCGTCTCTCAAAAACGATTCCAGCTGCGCTTTATCGCTGGCCACGGCCAGGATGATGCCGCCGGTACGTGGCTCTTTCCGGCCTGATGCGATAAAATAGCCGCTGGCATAGCCTTCATCGAGAAAGCGAACATGCGCCTCTAGGGCGGCATCTATTGTCTCAAGCGGGGCAAGGTATTGCAAATCGACGATAAACATGATTAACGGTTGAGCAGCTGCGCTGCGTCTTTGGCAAAATAGGTGGCGATCAGATCGGCTCCGGCGCGCTTAATGGAAGTAAGGCTTTCCAGGATCGCTTTTTCTTCCTGCAGCCATCCCATTTGCGCAGCAGCCTTGATCATGGCATATTCGCCGCTCACATGATAAGCGCTTACCGGCACCGTAACCGCATCGCGCACCTCCCTGATGATGTCGAGGTAAGCCATTGCCGGTTTTATCATCACGATATCTGCGCCTTCTTCGATATCCATCAGTGTTTCCTTTACGGCCTCCCTCCTGTTGGCATAATCCATCTGATAGGTCTTCTTATCACCGAAGCCCGGCGCACTATCCAACGCATCGCGAAACGGTCCGTAAAAACAGGATGCATACTTGGCGCTATAGCTCATGATACCGGTACGCGTATAGCCTTCCTGCTCCAGCGCCTGCCGTATGGCGCCAATACGGCCGTCCATCATATCGCTGGGCGCCACAAAGTCGGCCCCGGCTGCTGCATGGCTCAGGCTCATGTTTACCAGCGCTTCAACTGTTTCATCATTCACGATCTGCCCGTCCTTTACGATACCATCGTGGCCATACTCCGAGTAAGGATCCAGAGCCACGTCCGTCATGACGATCATATCCGGCAAGGCTTCCTTTATAGCCTGAACGGCGCGTTGCATCAGGCCGTCCTTATTCCAGGCTTCTTTACCGGTATTGTCTTTGAGTGCATCATCGCATTTGATGAACAACAGCACACTTTTGACACCAAGACGCCAAAGCGCTTTTGCCTCTTCGATCGTAAGATCTACAGACCGGCGATAATAACCCGGCATGGAGGGTATCTCCCGGCTATAACCGGTTCCTTCGTCAATGAACAAGGGGGCCATAAGGTCGTCCGGCGTTAAAACCGTTTCGGCCACCATACTGCGGATGGCGGCATTGGTACGTAGCATTCGGTTTCTTCTTTGAAGGTACATGGCTTCTTATTTTTAAGGTGCTACACCCAATCTACCGGGTGACGGCACACCGTCAACAATTGTTCTTCAGGACTACCGGGCTGCGGCTGGTGATCGTATTCGAAACGAACGGTTGGCGGCAGGCTCATCAGGATGCTCTCGGTACGGCCATCGGTCTTTAGTCCAAACAAGGTGCCCCGGTCGTGTACCAGGTTGAATTCGACATACCGTCCTCTCCGTATTTCCTGCCAATATTTATGCTCCGGTAACCAGGGCATATCTTTCCGCCGGGATACGATAGGCATGTAAGCGGGAATGAACTGGTCTCCGTTAGCCTGCTGAAAGGAGAACAGGCGCTCCCAATCTTCATCATCTGCCGGTTGCAGGTGCTCATAGAAAACACCGCCGATGCCACGCGCCTCATCGCCCCGGTGCTTGTTCACAAAGTAGTGGTCGCATTCCTTTTTGTACATAGGATACAACTCCTCTCCAAAAGGATCTATCGCGGCTTTCAGCATTCCGTGAAAATGATGCGCATCGTCTTCGAATAAATAATAAGGCGTGAGATCGCAGCCGCCGCCAAACCAACGTTCAGCCACCAGCCTTTCCCCGTCATATATCTCGAAGTATCGCCAGTTGGCATGCACGGTGGGTACAAAGGGATTCAGGGGATGCAACACCAGGCTCAGGCCGCAGGCAAACCAGGTATGCCCCTCCATCTGCAGCGCTTTTCGCATTGCATCGGTAACCGGGCCATAAACAACGGAGGTATTTACCCCACCCTTTTCAAACACCTCGCCTCCGGCAATGGTACGGGTCTTACCACCGCCACCTTCGCCACCTGCCCGCTGCCAATGATCTTCCCTGAAACGGGCAACGCCGTCGGCTACTTCTACCGCTGCACATATCCTGTCCTGAAGCGCCTGTACATAAGCCACCCAACGGTCCCGCCGGCTGTCATCCCTTCCATTAGTCATGTTTATTAAAGTCATAGTTCTTTACCGTATCTACAAAGGCACGCGCATGATCGACAGGCACATTGGGCAGAATGCCGTGGCCAAGATTGGCAATATAACGCTCCCGGCCAAAATCATGCAACATTTGTTTTACCTCTTTTTGGATCACCGGGATAGGCGACAATAATTTGGCCGGGTCAAAATTGCCCTGCAACGTAGTCTTGTTGCCTGCCAGCTGACGGGCCATCTCCGGCGGAACACACCAATCCAGCCCCAGTCCCTGCGCTCCTGTGGCAGCCATAGCACCCAACGCATGCCAGGCGCCTTTGGCAAAGACCACTATTGGCGCTTCGTCTTTTACCGCCGCCACGATCTGCCGCATATACTGCAAGGACAAATGCTCGAAATCGGCGGGACCCAGCAGACCACCCCAGCTATCGAACAGCTGCACGGCATCGGCTCCCGCCCTGATCTGCTCTTTCAGATAGCCGATGGTAGTGTCGGTGATCATTTGCAGCACGCGATGCGCGAGCTCCGGCTGTGTATAGCAAAAGGCTTTCGCCTCATCAAAGGTCTTGCTACCCTTGCCTTGCACCATATAACAGAGCAAGGTCCAGGGAGCGCCGGCAAAGCCGATCAAGGGAACCCTGCCGTTTAGTTCCTGTTTGATAAGGCGTATCGCATCAAATACATAATGCAGGCGGTCCTGCACGTCGGGAACGGTTATCCGTTGCAGATCTTTGTCGTTCCGTATGGGATCGGGTAGCACCGGACCTTTGTTCTCTATCAGCTGCACTTCCAGTCCCATGGCCTGGGGTACGACCAGGATATCGGAAAACAATATCGCCGCATCGACGCCGATAATATCTACCGGTTGCAAGGTGATCTCGCAAGCCAGCGCGGGCGTCTGGCAACGCTCGAAAAAGCCGTAACGGTTCCGGAGTGCGATATACTCGGGCAGGTAGCGTCCGGCCTGGCGCATCATCCATACCGGCACACGCTCTACCGGTGCTCCTTTGAGCGCTCTCAGCAATAAGTCATTCATCATAGTCCCAATAGTCGATCACCTTGTCGATCATCGCCTCCGCTGAGGGTTGCGATGCCCTAATGACCTTGTTTTTTGAATAATGTTGTATACATCCGGCCGTCGTCTCTCCTATCGCAAAAGCGACTGTCCGCTCCGGCAATACGTTCTGTGAAAAGAAGCTGTGCACCGCGCTGGGGCTGAAAAACAAAACGGCATCGTAATGTGCAGCGACCTTTTGCGGCGTAGCGACTGTTTCGTAAACCATCGGCTCTTCAAAAGGTATTCCCGCCTGCTTCAGCATAGCGGGTAAATGATCCAGCCTTTGATCGCCACAAAAGAATACCACGGGGCCTGATGGCGCCGCTGCTATCACTTCTGCAGCCAATGCTGCGGCATGTGGCGCCGTGGCTACGATTGCCTCCAGCGGCCAGTAAAGCCGCACGGCTGCGTAGGTGGCGCCGCTGAGACAGGCAATCGACCAGTCCGGCGGCCCGGGTAGTAAGGCGGTTACCGCTTCCACGGCATGACGGCTGGTGAATAGCGCGAGCATTTCGCCTTGGCCGGCATAGCCCGCCAGCTGTTGCCGCAATACCCGGTCTTCTTTCAGATGAGTAGTGATAAAGGGCATTTCATCGATCGCCCACCCGGCCTGCCTTATTTTTTCGGGCAAGCTTGCGGGCAGAGCCCTTGTGCTTAATATAGAAATAGCCTGATGAATAGATCGCGTTTTATTTTTGCTCCTGTTTATGTGCTTTGATCGCAGCGACGATGCTTGCAGCGCCCCGCTCTTTTATGGCTTCAGCAGCCACGATGCCTGCGGTACCGGCATCTGCCGATGAAAACACTGCGCTGTGTTCGAGGTAATCGTTGCCATCAGGTGACAAGATATTTCCTTTGAAGCAAAGCTGTCCGTCGACCCATTCTGCCAGGGCGCTGATAGGCGTGGAGCATCCACCCATAAGTGCCGACAGAAAGTCCCGCTCGGCTTTTACACAGGCAGCCGTTGCCTCATCGTTCAGCATAGCGCACTGCGTCTGCACCCAATCGTCTTGCTCACGGCAAACGACCATGATCGCGCCCTGCGCCGGTGCCGGCAGCATCCAGTCCAATGCTATCGAATACGGTATAGCCATAGCCATACGCTCGAGGCCCGCTGCTGCAAAGATCGCGCCCTCCCATTCATTGTCCTGCAGCTTTTGCATACGGGTTTGAACATTGCCTCTCAGGTTTTCGATACGATGCCCGGGATAACGACGCAGCCATTGCGCTTTACGGCGTATTGAGCCCGTTGCGATCACGGCCGGATACTGCTCTCCGTTCAACAAGCGTTGCTGTGCCGTGGCATTCCTGGCGATCAGTATATCTTTATAATTTCCCCGTTCAAGCACCGCGGCTTGCACAAGGCCGGCCGCAAGCTGTGTGGGGACATCCTTCATCGAGTGTACGGCTATGTCGATACGATCGCTCAAAAGGTGCGCATCAAGGGTCTTTGTAAAAACACCTTCTACGCCCATGGCATAAAGCGGCGTGACGAGGTCCAGGTCTCCTTCGCTTTTCACAGGCACCAGGGTGCATGCAACGCCTTGTTGTTCCAGTCGTTCTTTTACCCGTGCTGCCTGCCATAAGGCCAGTTTACTGTCGCGGGTTCCGATACGTATCGAGAGGGGAAGATTCATTGTTTACTCGGGGAGCGGGGTGGGTATTGCAGATTGCTGCTAAGCCACCGTTTGCTTCAGATAATGGTGAATGGTTTCGATATAGTTGCAGCCCGGCCGTTGCTCTTCTGTGCGCATTTTCTTTGCCATGGTGTTCAAAGCTTTTTGCACAGCTTGTTTGTCATCCTGCTGCCGGGCCTCTGCGAGCTGCATGTTGAGCGCGTGAAGCTTTTCCTTAACGGCTTTCAGGACAGGTACGTGCTGCTGCATCAGGTACCATTCTGCAAATTCGTGAATATGGCAGGTAATTAGCTCTTCAGCTTTGGGTATCTCTGCCTGGCGTTTACGGAGCGTTTCGTCGTTGATACGGGAAAGGTCATCGACATTGGCTAGAACAATCCCTTTATATTGCTGCACAGCAGCATCGATATTGTTAGGAATGGACAAATCGATCAGTATCTTTTCATCGCCTTCCGCCAGGTCGGCAACCGTGATCAGTGGCGTGGCCGCAGCCGTAGCCACGATGATAATATCGCATTCTCGGATATATTGTCGCAGCATTTCAAAAGGAGCCGTATGCAGGCCCAGCTCCTCTGCCAGCGCCTGGGCTTTTCCCTCCGTACGATTGATCAGCGTTACCTGATCTTTCCCAGCAAAGGTGAGCAGGTTGCGGCAAGCCGCCTGCCCTATTTCACCGGAGCCCAGGATAAGAATACGTTTGTGATCGAAGCTATCTATACGGTTGCGAATAAACTGTACCGCGGCAAAGGCTACGGAAACAGTACCGCTGCTCAGCTTTGTCTCGCTCCGGATGGCACGGCAGGATTGTAATACGGTATTAAAGAGACGATCGAGAAAGCTATTGGTATAGCCGCGGTCTCTGGCAAAATAAAAGGCCTGTTTTATTTGGCCTACGATCTCATAATCACCCAATATCTGCGAATCGAGCCCCGCGGCCACATTAAAAATATGGTTGAGGGCTTCATTTCCCTTTTTGATATAGGCCTGAGCCGTAAAGGCCTCCGCACTGCCTTCTGTATGACGACAGAGCAAGCCGGTCAGCTGATCCGCCTGTTCTGCAAAGCCATATAATTCGGTACGGTTACAAGTGGAGAGCACAAAAAGACTGGAGACACCGAACACCTTGGCCGAATCTAAGATCGCTTCGTACTGATGTTCATTAACGGCATAGGCCCCGCGCAGGGTGGTATCTGCTTTACGATAATTGATGCCGATCACCCAAAAGTCCGTCGCTGATTTTAAGTCTTCCAAGTAGTGCTCCTTTGCGTTTTTTAACCGCAGCAAAAATACCACAGAAGCGCAATGGTTAGGAGCCTGCATTGTCATAGAACTGTCATTTCAAGGCGATTTAACCAAAATTAGGAATATGTCTACCCGGCCATCCCCGATATGACATTACCTTCGCCACGGTTTTATTATTACAGCTGCTATATGTCCTCTGCAAAAGCGCTCCTGCTTATGAATCTCGGCTCCCCGGATTCTACCGATCCCAAAGATGTGCAACGTTACCTGAACGAATTTCTCATGGACACCAATGTGCTGGACTTCCCTGTGGTTTTTCGCTACCCGCTGGTCCATTGGATCATTTCCCCCTTTCGTGCACCAAAGTCGGCGGAAGCTTACAAACGGGTGTGGCGCCCCGACGGATCGCCGCTCATCGCGCTCAGCCGCCAGCTGGGCGATGCCGTACAGCAAAAGCTGGATTACCCTGTCGTCCTTGCCATGAGATATGGCAATCCCTGCCCCAAGGCAGTCCTTGACCAGCTGCGGGAGGAACATCCTGACATTAAGGAGTTGCTGGTTTTCCCACTGTATCCGCATTATACCATGTCGAGCTACAGGACGGCTGTGGACTACGTGAAAAAGGTACACAAACAATCCGGCTATCCCTTTTCGCTTAGCTTTATCAGCCCTTTTTACAACCACCCGGATTATATCGCGGCGCTGTCGGAAAGGATACGGCCCTATCTCGACCGGCCTTACGACAAGATCCTGTTCAGCTACCATGGCTTGCCCGAGCGGCATATGCGTAAGGACGACCAGACGATTGCCACAACGCTTGCGGCCGGCGACAAAGTCAAAGCCGGTTTCGTCATGCCGCCGGTCAATTACCAAAAGCAATGTCTTGAGACCACACAGCTGGTAACAGCTTTTCTGAATATTCCGCAGGAAAGAGTGGAAACATCGTTTCAGTCACGACTCACGCAGGCCGGTAACGAATGGATCAAGCCTTATACCGCGGTGCGACTGGAAGCATTACCACAAGAGGGTGTACAACGCTTGCTGGTGGTTTGCCCCGCCTTTATCAACGATTGCCTGGAGACGCTTGAAGAAATTGCCATGGAAGGCAAACATGCTTTTGAACATGCAGGCGGTACAGAGCTTACTTATATTCCCTGCCTTAATGATAGTCCGCAATGGGTGGATACCATTGTCCGCTGGGTAGAGAAATGATTGCTACCTTTGCACGACCAAACATTTTCCTGCTATGAGCTTCCTTTATCTCAAGGCCCTGCACATCATTTTCATTGTGACCTGGTTCAGCGGCATGTTCTATATTGTGCGGCTCTTTATCTACAATCGTGAAGCACAGGATAAAGAAGAGCCGGAGCGCAGCATCCTGCAACAGCATTTTGCACTCATGAGCAAGCGGCTATGGTATGGTATTACGGTACCTTCTGCGATCCTTACCCTGATCTTCGGTCCGCTGGTGTTGTGGAAAGGGAATTACCTTGAAGATTTTGGCGCTTATCCCTGGCTGCACATCAAGTTGCTCTTCGTGTTGCTGCTGTATGCTTATTTCCTGAGTTTGCACCGTATTTTCCGGCAACAGCAGCAGGGCATCTTCCGGTACAGCTCAAAGCAGCTACGCATTTGGAACGAGGTCGCTACCATTTTTCTTGTCGCCATCGTCATGCTGGCTACGGTAAAATCGGCTATGAGCTGGCTGTGGGGATTAATCGGCCTCATCCTGCTGGTGATCCTGCTGATGCTGGCGATACGGCTATACCGTAAGTTGCGCCGCTCCTGATCCCTTACGCTTCTATCTTAGACTCCTTCCTGGTATCTCCCATGAATAAGTATACCAGCAGCGACACCAGGATGCAGCCCGTAATGTACCAATAGTACAGGGTCTCATGCCCTGCTTCCTTCATCCATAAAGCAATGTATTCCGCTGTACCGCCAAATAAGGCGACCGTAAGCGCATAGGGCAATCCCACACCCAAGGCCCTTACCTCGGCGGGAAACAGCTCGGCCTTAACCACCGCATTGATGCTGGTATAGCCGCTTACAATTACCAAAGCCGCCAGCAGCAGGGCAAAAGCGCCCCATTGGCTGCTGGCGTGACTCAGTGCAGTAAGTAGCGGCACTGTGCACAACGTGCCCAACAGACCAAAGCCGATCAGTAAAGGCTTACGCCCGATACGGTCAGATAGCAGGCCAAACAGCGGCTGCAGGCAGGCAAATATGAACAGGGACAAAAACGAGATCAGGGTGGATTGCTCTTTGCTGAGCTGCACCGTATTGACCAGGAATTTTTGCATATAAGTCGTATAGGTGTAAAAGGCCAGTGTCCCTCCCAGCGTAAGCCCTACCACGGTCAGCAAAGCCTTGGGATGCTTCATCAGTTCCCCGATCGTTCCCTTCTTCGCTTCCGGCTTTTGCTGCTGTTCGAAGGCATGCGTCTCGTCCAGGTTGCGGCGAAGGTATAATGCGATCACCGACAATACCGCTCCGAAAGCGAAGGGTATGCGCCAGCCCCATGCCGACAGTTGCTCCGGAGTGAGCAAAAGCTTTTGCAGCAACAACTGTAAGCCCAGCGCGATCAGCTGGCCGCCGATAAGTGTTACATACTGGAAGCTGGAATAAAAGCCCCTTCTGTTGCGCGAAGCCATTTCGCTGAGGTAGGTAGCGGAAACCCCATATTCGCCGCCGACGCTTAGCCCTTGCAGTAGACGGGCCACCAGGAGCAGGATGGGCGCCAGGATGCCTATTGTTTTGTATGCAGGTGTACAGGCGATCAGTAGCGACCCCAGCGACATGAGCACTACGGATAGCAGCATCGATTGCTTCCGCCCTGCCTTATCGGCGATACGGCCAAACAGCCAGCCCCCCAGCGGACGCATGAGAAAACCCAGGGCAAAGATGCCGGCGCTGTTCAGCAGCTGCGCTGTAGCATTGCCTTCGGGAAAAAAGGCGGCGGAAAAATAAATGGAAAAGGCGGAATAGGCATACCAATCATACCATTCCACCAGGTTGCCGATGGAGCCGCCGAAAATGGCTTTCAGCCTGCGCGAAGAGATCTTTTCAGTCATGTCGGGCCACAAGATAGAGATTAGACTTTAGATGTTAGACTTTAGATATTAGATTGAAAGCAGGGGACAAGAATGTAAGCAATTGTAAGCTACGTATTAGGTATTAGGTATTAGGTATTAGGTATTAGGTATTAGGTATTAGGTATTAGGTATTAGGTATTAGGTATTAGGTATTAGGTATTAGGTACGTAATACTTGGTACTTGATACTTGATACCTGATTCTTACATCCAATACGTACCTTTGCGCCGTCTATGTCAACCCGTTCCGTTTCTTTGCTTAAAGGCTTGTTGGGTAGCAAATGCCCGCGTTGTCGTCAGGGCAATCTATTCACCCAAAAGCATGTTTTTCCTTTGAAGACTTGCTTGCGCATGGAAGAGCATTGCCACAGCTGCGGCCAAAAGATCAAAGTGGAGCAGAATTACGGGCAGGGTATGAACTTTGTCTTTGTCTTTATTATCTTCATCCTTACCCTCTGCATTTACTGGCCCGTATTCGGCATTTCCTACAAGGACAACAGCGTTTTTTATTACCTGGGCGCCGCTACCATACTGTCTTTGATCCTGCAGCCCTGGCTGATGCGCTTTTCACGTGTGCTGTTCCTGTACCTGGTGATCGGGTACAAAAAGGATGCTGCGGCGCAACACCATGAAGGAGTAAAAAACAACATCCTTAAATAGGCTGTTCCGGTTACGGCAACAAGCAATGCTATTCGTGCATCGTTGCCTGCCCGTATACCTTTTTACGGCTTTTCATCTGGAACGCATACATCAGGTAAAATAGTGCGGGCAGAATAAAAAGGCTTCCCAGTATGAGCGCCCAGCCCAGGGCTTCGGTGGTCTTTTGTTGCCCCTGCTCTTCCAACAGGGAGAGATGATGACCATTCTTCAGCAAAACGATATCGGGATAATGATGATAGGTGGTCACCAGCAGGATCATACATATTTGAAAGGCCGCCAGCATACGCAAAGGTTGCCGGCCGGGTCTCCGCAGCAGGATACGGAACAGGATTACCGACAGCGATGCTAATGCCACCGCTGCAATACCCACCGGTTGCCCGAAAACCCAGCTCCAGAGCGGGATATGCTCGTAAGCTGCCGCTGCAAACACCAAAACACCACAGAAGATGGCCAGGTTCTGGAATACCCTCGACTTGATCCGGTAGCGCGTCTTATCCGCTTCGTCTGTTGCCTCGCCGATAAGATAAACCGCAGCCAGAAAGCCGCAGATGGTTACGGTAAAAAAGCCTACGCTGACCGGGAACAGCTGGAGCCAGCCGGATAGATAAGCGCCGGCAAAGGTCTTCGCTTCCGTATCGATCTGCCCCGAAACCGTGCTGCCGGCAATAATGCCGAGGAATAAGGGTGTAACAAAACTGGAATAGGTAAAGATACGCCGGTAAAGCGTTTGCCAGTCATCGACCACAGCGTCATAGTGCCGGAAGGTAAGCGCCGTACCCCTGGCGATAATACCCAGGAGCATCAGCAGCAGCGGTATATGCAGGTGTACCGACATGGTGGTATAGATGGCCGGAAAACCTACAAAAAGGATCACAATGGCGATGATGAGCCACATGTGATTGGCCTCCCATAGCGGCCCGATAGCCTTATAAGCGGTATGCTGCGTTTTTTCCTTGTTCTTCCGGGAGGTGAACAGCTCGATGATGCCCGCGCCGAAGTCGGCGCCACCCAATAGCAGGTACAGCAATATAGAAGCCCACAGGTAACCGATGACGATATAGATCATGCCTCAGGATTTTTGAAAACAGGTAAGGGTACATCATAAAGTTTGTCGACCATACGTATCTGGCGGTACAGCATAAAGATCACGATCACCGATAAGGATAAATAAATGAGGCTGAACAACAGGAAAGAATAGCTGATGCCGGGCATAGGCGTTACGGCATCGCGGGTACGCATAATACCATAAATGATCCAGGGTTGCCTGCCCACTTCGGTTACTGTCCAGCCGGCCTCCACAGCAATAAAGCCCATGGGTGTAGCCAGCACAAAGAGTTTCAGCAGCCAACGTTTATCCCGCCAGCGCTTTTTCTTCCAGATAATAAAGTAATAGAGAATGGAAACAGCGACCATAAACATGCCCAGGCCTACCATGACCTGGAAAGCGTAATGCGTTACGGCTACCGGCGGATGATCGGCTTCCGGGATCTGGTCGAGCCCTTTCACCACCGCATCCGGATCATGGTCGATCATAAGGCTCAGCAAGGCCGGAAGCTTCAGCGCATAGCGCACTTCTTTCCGCTCCTCATCGGGGATACCGCCTATGATAAGCGGGGCGCGGCTTTCGGTATGAAAGTGCGCCTCCATGGCCGCCAGCTTGGCCGGCTGCCGCCGGGCTACATCCCTAGCAGAGATATCGCCGCTCAAAGGCTGCAGCAATGCTGCTATGGTCGCAAAAGCAGCTGCAATGCGGAAAGCCGCAGAATGGAAGCGTACATTCTTCCCTTTCAGGACCATTAACGCATGTACGCCCGCTACTGCAAAACCGGTGGCCACAAAAGCGGCCACCATCATATGCAGGGCCTGCGACAACCAGGCATCATTGAACATTGCCTTTATAGGATCAATATCGGAGTAGACGCCATCGCGATAGGTAAAGCCCGCTGGATTATTCATCCAGGCATTGGCAGCCACAACCAGTATACCGGAAGCCAGGCCGCTGATGCCGACAACTACGCCGGTGAACCAATGGAACCATTTATTGAACTTGTCCCAGCCGTAGAGGAAGAAGCCCAGCGCAATGGCTTCAATGAAGAATGCTGTGCCTTCCAGGGAAAAGGGCATGCCGAAAATAGGACCGGCATGTTTCATGAATTCGGGCCAGAGCAAGCCGAGCTCAAAGGAGAGTACAGTGCCGGAAACCGCTCCAGTGGCGAAAAAGATAGCCACACCTTTGCTCCAGGCACGGGTCACATTGCGAAAGACCACATCGCCGGTACGCAACCAGTAGTAGTGACTTATGGCCATAAAAAAAGGCATTACCATGCCTATACAAGAGAAAATAATATGGAACCCAAGGGACAATGCCATCTGGGACCGTGCCGCGAAGAAGTCATTCATAACGCCGTAGGATTAGCGCATTAAGAAATGTGGTGGAACAGGACGTCCGGAAACCGGATACAAAGGTCCTGATTAAAGGCCGTAAAACGACAAAAAACAACGCCTTTTTTGATATAATTTATCGGCTCATATCATCGCGCACCGAAAGCCACTAAAGCTTATCCAGCTTGAAATACCCGATATGCAGCTCATCGACGGGCAGGTTCTCTTTTTCCGTCAGCACGATCCGGTATTGCTCTTTATACCGTTTATCAAGGATATCCCGTATGGCATGGACATCGTCGACATCGACGCCATACTTATCATCTACATGCGACTCGGCCCCTTTGAATCCCGAGTGCTTATAGAAGGCTGTTTCCTTTGCCTGACGAATGGCTTTACCCTGATCGGTGGCGGCAACGAGCATTTTATAATGATATTCTTCAAATTCGCCCGGCCGGTAACCACCCAGGTTAAGAAAGAAGAGTTTCAGAGTAGATCCGGTAGCCATTTCAGTAATGCCATGGGCCGGACCGACGGTAATATGATGTCCATCGACACAGGTCACCCTGCGCCAGGCGTCGATATGCAGCCTGCCTTCCGCTTCGGGCCAGAATTGAAGCAACTCAGGGATGAGCGCAGGCATATTGGGGCCGATGCCGAAGAAGACATCATGTTGTTCGGTAAAACGGCCGGGAGGCGTACAGCCCACGATCGCCATATGCAGGTATAAGGGTTCCATACAGCAAAAATAAAGCTATGTATTTACCGGCCCTCGTTAAATTATTGCCCAAACAAAGCTTAAGTTTGTATTGTTACAACATTATATTTATTCACACGATTCAATCATTCATCTCATGAAAAGACTATTGTACATTTCTTTGGTATTCCTGGCCGGATTTTTCTTTTGGGCATTCCGAAAGGATGAAGCTAAAGACAGTGGCCTTTACAAGGTAGATCCCGGCAAATCGGGGGTTACCTGGGAAGGAAAGAAAGTGATCGGCGGCCACAATGGCACTATCCAGATCAAAGATGGTTCGGTTAACTATAATGGGAATACCATTACCTCGGGGACTTTCACGATCGATATGAGCACGATTAAAAGCCTTGACCTGGAAGGCGAGAAAAAACAGAAGCTGGAACATCACCTGATGTCGCCCGACTTTTTTGATGCGACCAAATATCCGTTGACGACGTTTAAGATCAAAAAGGTCGAACGCCGCTCCGGCGACCAGGCCTGGGCAACGGGTATGCTGACGATAAAAGAAACGACACGCGAGATCAGCTTCCCTATTACCATGAATGCCGTCAATGGCCGCCTGGAAGTGACTGCAAAAAAAATCAAGGTCGACAGAACCAAATTTGGCGTGGAATTTGCTTCAAAGACCCTTAAATCGTCGTTGGGCGATAAAGCCATAGACGATGAGTTTACCATTGGCTTTTCGCTGATAATGACGAAATAAGATTGATAAAGAGATTTTTCGATGACGCCTGCAGACTTAAACTATTTAGTGCTTATGGTTTATGATTGTGCTTCTGTAAACACCCCGTTGTGATCCGCGAACAAAGCGTAACGGAGTGAAGAATCTCCGTGGTGGATAAAGGTAATTGAGATGCTTCGGTTGCTGCGCAGACCTCAGCATGACAATGTGATGTTTATGGCTTTGTGCTCACCCAGACTGTAAACATTATGCTGTCATCCTGAACGTAGCGCAGCGGATGAAGAATCTCCGGGGTGGATAAAAGTAATTGAGATGCTTAGGTTGCTGCGTAGACCTCAGCATGACAATGTGATGTTTATGGCTTTGTGCTCACCCAGACTGTAAACATTATGCTGTCATCCTGAACGTAGCGCAGCGGAGTGAAGGATATCAGAAGTGGATAAAGGTAATTGAGATGCTTCGGTGACGTCCGCAGACCTCAGCATGAATAGTATGTATATGGCTTTGTGCCTACCCAGGCTGTAAATATTACGCTGTCATCCTGAACAAAGCGCAGCGGAGTGAAGGATCTCAGGAGTGGATAAAGGTAATTGAGATGCTTCGGTCGCGCCTGCAGACCTCAGCATGAATAGTATGTATATGGCTTTGTGCCTACCCAGGCTGTAAATATTACGCTGTCATCCTGAACAAAGCGCAGCGGAGTGAAGGATCTCATTTACGAAACACCATGGACACACCTATATTGCATGCAACCACCCATCAAAGAATATATTCATCATTGACCGGCTTTACCGGTTCAGGGATATTGACTTCCTTTAGCATTTGGAGCAGGTTGATCTCGATAGTGCGGGTGATCTGGTTCAAGGGCAAGGAGGCTGAGTTATTGGTAAAAGGATTCAGCAGGGTCATCCCGTTGATCTGGGTCGAAATAAAAACAAAACCGATCAGCCAACTCATAAAAATGGCCCAGATGCCCATAGGCTGACTCAGTACCAGGGCTACAGAAACAACAAACAGCCAGATAAATACTTTGGTGAAATAGTTGTAGGTGGTGGGAAATACGGTGTTCTTGATCCGCTCGGCCATACCCATCGAATCTGTAAGCTTCACCAGCAGGGCATCCAGCTGCAGGTAGCGATAACCATCGATATGGCCTTTTTCCAGCAACTCGTTCAGCTCATGCGATTGCAGCAACAATATAGCATTATGAACATTACTATGCTTCGATACTTCCATTACCTCCCCTTCACTTAAATAATTCTTATAGGTAGGATCGTCCGCACCGCGCAGCGCAGCCTTCAGCGCATACAAAAAACCGATATGCCTGGTGACCATGCGGCCATGAATGGCCAGCTTTTTCTGTTCCGACAGATTATTCAGCTGGACATAGCAGATGATGTTACGTGCCCAGGACCGGGAATCGTTTACCAATGCGCCCCATATTTTCCGCCCCTCCCACCATCGATCATATGCCTGGTTATTGTTGAAGCCGATAAAAAAGGCGATCGCCGTACCCAGTACCGTGGGCACCAGGGTTGGTATCTCAAGGTGGTATTTGATCAGCCGGTCGTGAAGCAGGTAGGCCGCTGTACTGGAGAAGATCATGAGGAGATCGACCTGCCAGGTATTCTTCAGTATTCTGCTGAGCCGGATATTCTGTGCGATGTGCATAACGATGATAGGAACAGCTGGGATGAAAAAATGTTTTATACGGTTTCAACTGTCTTGTTTTGCCGCTTCAATCCATAATAAATAGGGATACCGATGAGCACGATGATGAGGCCGGGCCAGGTAAACTGCGGCTTAAACCAGATGAGCAGCAGGCAAAAGCTGATGCCGAGCACTATGTATAAAGCAGGCAATAACGGGTAGCCGAAAGCCCGGTACGGACGCTCGGCATCGGGTAAGCGTTTCCGGAGGATAAAGACACCGCCGATGGTGAGCACATAGAAGATCACCACCACGAAGGAGATCATATCGAGCAGGTCGCCATATTTACCACTAAGGCAAAGGATGGCCGCTACCACACATTGCGCCCAGAGCGCCCATTCCGGAACACCATGCTTATTAAGGGTCCCAGCCTTTTTAAAGAACAGGCCATCCTGGGCCATGGTATAATAGACGCGGGAACCAGCGAGAATAAGACCGTTGTCACAGCCAAAAGTCGATACCATGATCATGATCGCGATAATCGCCGTGCCCAGGCCGCCGAAGATCACCGTGGAGGCGGTCACCGCTACCCTGTCCTTCGTGGCGTGGGCGATCTCGTCCATAGGCAATACCGCCAGATATACCAGGTTGGCCGAAACGTAGATCACCGTAACAATAAGTGTACCCAGGAAAAGACTCAGCCCGATATTGCGCTGGGGGTTTTTCATTTCGCCGGCGATAAAGGTTACATTGTTCCAAGCATCGCTGCTGAACACTGATCCCACCATGGCTGCGGCAATACCACCCAGCAAGGCAGTGCCCGAGATCGGCATTACGCTGAAGCCGGCAGCAGGATTGCAGCTGTCGACCATCGTGGCTTTCGTCGCGGTCCAGGCGGCGCTCCAGTTGGCATGCCATATCTCTGGCTTGAACATAAGAAAGCCCGCCAGGATGAGGCCGAACAGCGACAGAAGCTTGGTGGTGGTAAAGATATTCTGGATCCATTTACCGCCTTTTACCCCTTTGGTATTGGTATAGGTAAGCAAGGCGATGACGGCTATGGATACCAACTGGGCTGTGCTGACAGAGAAATAAGTGGGCTGGCCGCAGCTGTCGGTACCCGTTTGTAACTGTAACAGCTTGATGTCTTCGCTCAGTTGGGGTATAAGATAGGCGGCAAATTTGGAGAAGGCAACGCCCACCGCGGCGATGGTACCGGTCTGGATGACGGCAAAGAAGCTCCAGCCATACAAAAAAGCGATCAGCTTGTTATACGCTTCCTTCAGGTAAACATATTGCCCGCCGGCACGGGGATACATGCCACTCAGCTCACCATAGCTGATGGCTGCGGTCATGGTCATAAGCCCGGTAATGATCCATACGGCGATCAGCCAACCGGCGCTACCTACATTTCGGGTAATATCGGCGCTGACAATAAAGATCCCTGATCCGATCATGGAGCCTGCTACTAGCAGCACACCGTCGATCAGGCTCAGGGAGCGTTTAAAATGGCCCTGCTCTGCAGGCGCCCCCGGGTTAATTTGTTCCGCCATCTATGGTTTATTTCGGCCCAATATCCGAAAAAATAGTTGAATATTTTCCAGCATAATTTGTGAAAAATAAAACCGGTTTGTAGAAACAAACCGGCCACCCATGCAGGCGCTTGCCAACGCCATTACAAAACATACATCTTATAAAACATAAAATTGTTCGACCCTGTTCTCTGCAGCATGGCTCAGGTTGTGCTGCCGCAGCACCTGGCCCAGATCCCGTTCAATGGTTTGCGCTATCGCAGTAACGGGGGTATCGGTGGGCCTGTTCTCAAAGGGATCCTGCAGGTGTACCGACATTTTCTCAATGAGCCAGAAAGCGGAAGCGATCGCTGTTACCAGGGGTATCATCAGCCAACCAAAATATTCGATCAGGGCAAAAGGCAGCAGCATAATGAACAGGTTCATCGCCAGGTGCAGGTAAAGGCCATAAGTCGCGGGGAATACCGTCTTTTTGATCCTTTCACACTTACCCATATGATCGGAGAAATTGGTCAGCGTGCGGTCGAGCTCTACATGCTGATAAGCATTGATCCAGCCATTGTCGAGCGCATACTTGATATCACGGGCCTGGAGCTCCAGCAAGGCCATAGGCGTGCTGCTGTAGCGGGCGATGAAGTTCATATCGTTTTCATGTAGCCATTTGCCCAGCTGCTTTTCATCAGACTGACCACGCAAGGCTCTTCCCAGGCAATGCGCCCAGGCGATTTGCCGGTTGATGAGCCGCTGCTCCAGCTCCGCCTTTTCATCATCGTCGTAGCCGTTGTCGATATAAGAAACCACCTGCCGCGACCAGGAACGGGAATCATTTACGATACCGCCCCATACGATACGGGCTTCCCACCAGCGGTCGTAGGCCTGGTTGGCCCTGAAGGCCAGCAGCAGGGAAATAATAGTACCGAGTATCATCGGCACGGAAACAGGGATGGAAACTTTGAGGTGCAAGGCATATTGCGCCAGGCAGATGATCGTTACATATAGCGTGATCATAAACACCTCTCTCCTGATGCCGCTGAAAATATAGCGGAAGGGAATATTGTCTTTCAGTAACATGATTCAGTCTTTTTGGGTTGGATGGCTTGGGTTCAGGCAGGCAAAAGCTCTGAGAGCGACGCCTCACCGGCCAATGTTCTTTGTGTTGCTGTCTGAAGCGGTTCTTCAAATACTGGATAGCCACTATTTCTTAATTCGGGATAAAGGTCGCGGCCTGCTTTAGAAGGCGGCTGCAGAGTATAATCCCGTGCCAGCAGAATGGCATCGATACTACGGGCTTCCAGGAAGTTTTTCAGGTAGCTTTTGGAGCTGCCGTAGTAAAATTCTATACGGATCTTCTTCAATACAGAGGCATATTTATTCCGCAGCACCTCGCAGGCTTCGGTAAATTCGGCCGTATACAACTGGTGTACGGTGAGCCGCTTATTGAGCATCAGCAGTCCCGATATGGAATGATCCGGTTTCAGTGCATGTACCAACGTGATCTGCAGCTGCTCTTCAGGAAAACGTTCAACGGCTGCCTTGACCAGTTTCAGCGACTTTATAGAAAAATCGGTTGGGATGAGGATATTCTTCATATGCGAAATTTTAGCGTGTACGTGATCTTGTTGTCGGGAACAAAGATGCGCCGGCCTTATTAGCAGGGGCTAATAACGCGATAAGAATACCTTAAAAAACGGATTAGAATCCTATTAGAAGATTAGAGCGGGATTAATGATGATGACTTTTATCAACAGGAAGCATGATCTGCACCTCGGTCCCCTGGTTGACCTCTGATGTCACCTGGAGCTCGCCATGATGGATGCGGATAATGTTGCGGGCCAGGGGCAGACCAATACCATAGCCTTTGACCACACCGGTGTTCGAGGCCCTGAAGAAAGGATCGTAGATATAGCGGAGCTCATCGGATGGGATACCGATACCCTGATCTTTAACAATAATGTAAAGCCTGGCGCTGCCCGAAGCAATGGCTACCGTCACTTCTTTGTTACCCGAATATTTGCAGGCGTTGAGCATGATATTGGTGAGCGCGAGTACCAGCAGGCCCTCATTGCCCATGATCTGCAATTGCTCCTCGTTTTCGGGCATCAGGGTATAATCTATCTTGACGCGGCTTTCGGGATAGATGCGGGCGACCGCATTTTTGGCCAGCAATACCACTTCATCGGCTCTCAGCCTTTCCAGGCTTTGCTTTTTGCCGTCAAAGCCGGTCTGCGCCAGGCTCAGCAGGCTTTGAATAATGGCCTTCAGCCGCTCCGATTCCTTAAGGATGATAGCCATCGCCTCTCGGTAGCGCTCGGGGCTACGCTCTTTCTGTAAAGCCAGCTCGGCTTCGCCAATAATAGAGGTCAGTGGTGTGCTGAGCTCATGGGAGGCATTGCTCACAAAGTTATTCTGCGATTCGAACGAGGTCTCGAGCCGGTCCAGCATATTGTTGAACGTGTGTGCCAGGTCGCTTACCTCGTCGGTATTGCGGCCTACATTGAGTCTCAGGTGCAGATTCTCGGTATTGATATCCTGTACACTGCGCGTCATTTTGCGTATCGGCAGGAAAATGCGCTTGGAAAAGAACCAGCCCAGAGCAAAAATAAGAACAGTGGATAGGATAAAGCCGGTCAGGAGGATACGGCGCAGATTGGTCAGCTGGTTCTTAATATATTCGTTTTGCGCCGACACGATTACAATAATGCGCTTACCGTTCTGCCGGTGCAGGATACCGGCATAGTAGGCGTCGCCGCTCTTATATTCCGCTTTATCGTCCTGGAGCAGGTTGTCGTAGAAATAACCGGGCAGCGAAAGTCCCGGGATCGCCACCCTTTCGGAGTCCTTGCCGATCTCGCGGAAGTATTCCTTTTCGTCGGGCAGCTTTTCCAGGTATTCGTTACGTAAATCTTTGATCAGGTCGCTGGTACCGGCATTTTGGGGATAATTGGTTTGCGCTACCATTACGGCGCGTATATCCAATCGCTTGTAGAAATCCTCGGCCGAGAGCCGTTGTGCAAAGTAATAGACCAGCAAGCTGAGCAGCAGGATAGTGGCTCCGGTCAGTACGGTGTACAGGAGCGTGATCTTCAGCTGTGTCTTGATACCGGGCCAATGTACGGTCATTATTGGATCTTCAATACATAACCCATCCCTACCACTGTATGAATGAGTTTGGGTTCAAAATCTTTGTCTATCTTTTTGCGGAGATAATTGATATAAACATCGACCACGTTAGTATTCATATTGAAATCTACACCCCATACGTATTCCAGTATATCCATACGGCTCAGCACGCGGTTACGGTTACGCAGCAGGTACTCGGCCAGCCTGAATTCGGTAGCGGTCAGCTGCAGCGCCTTTCCCGCCCTGCTTACCGTTTTGGAATCTGTGTTGAGCTCCAGGTCGCTCAATGATATTATCTTGTCATTTATGGTTTCTTCCTCGGCGATCCCCATCTTGCGCCGGAATAAGGTGCGCAGACGGGCCAGTAGCTCGGCAAAGTTGAAGGGTTTGACCAGGTAATCATCGGCGCCGCTATCGAGGCCGGTAACGATATTTTCCGTAGAGCCAAGCGCGGTAAGCATCAATATAGGCGTAGTATTGTGTTGCTCCCTCAGGTTCCTACATATCTCGATGCCATTCATTCCCGGCAACATAATGTCTACCACAAGGGCATCGAAATAATGTTTTGTGGCCATCTCGTAACCTGAACGGCCATCCAGGGCAACCGATATCTCATGGCCTTCTTCCTCCAGTCCCCGTTTCAGCAGGTTGACCACGGCGGCCTCATCTTCGATCAGGAGTATCTTCTTGGGGCTGTTCGGCATATAAGACGGGAAGTATCTCTCTTTTAGCTCACCTCTGCAATGAGGAATTTAAGGTATTGGGTATTGGGCACATTCCAGAGAATAGGATGATCGGCGGCCTGGGTTTGCCAACTCACCTGGCGTATAGTCTTACGTGCATCCTTTGCAGCCATCTCGACGGTTTTCAGGAACAATTCGGGCGGCACCAGGTTGGTGCAGGAAGCCGTTACCAGGAAGCCTCCGGGCTTCAGCAGCTTCATGCCGCGAAGGTTGATCTCTTTATAACCGGTTACCGCCTTCTGTATATTCTCCCTGCTCTTGGTAAAAGCGGGCGGATCCAGGATCACGGTATCGTAACGACGACCTTCTTTTACCCATTGCTTCAGTACGTCAAAGGCGTTTACATTTTCAAACTTACAGGTATCCTGGAAACCGTTGAGCTCAGCATTGCGGCGGGCAGTGTTGATCGCGGTATCGGAAATATCCAGTCCCAGGACGCTTTTGGCGCCATACATCGCAGCATGCATGGAAAAGGTGCCGGTATAGCAGAAAGCTTCCAGCACATCGCCTCCGGCCACTACCTGTCCTATAGCGCGGCGGTTATCCTGCTGATCCAGGAAATAGCCGGTCTTTTGCCCGTTCTCTATGTCTACATGAAATTTAAGGCCGTTCTCATTAATGATGATATTGGTGTCGAAAGGATCGGTCAAAAAGCCTTTCTGCTGCTGCATTCCTTCAAGCTCGCGCACGGGCACATCGTTGCGCTCATAGATGCCCTTTGGCTTAAAGATCGCCTGCAAAGCCGCTACGATAGCTCCTTTCCAACGTTCGATGCCAAGCGAAAGGGTCTGGATCACAATATAATCGTTGAACTTATCGATGATAAGCGCCGGCAACTCATCGGCCTCGCCGAAAATAAGGCGGCAGTTTTCGGTATAGCCGAGTTTGCGGCGGTAGTCCCATGCTTTTTGTATCCGGTTGTGGAAAAAGGCATCGTTGATCTCTTCCTGCTGGTTGCGGGTGAGCAGCCTCACCTTGATCTGTGAGGCCGGATTGATATAGCCGCGTCCCACGAAAGAGCCATTCGAAGAAAACACATCGACGACATCACCCGGTTCATACTGTCCTTCCTCGTCTCCGATCTCATTGCCAAAAATCCAGGGATGTCCATCTGCAATGCGGGAACTGATCTTCTTTCTCAGAAAAATTTTCGCCATGCCGCAAATATACGCTGAACCTTTGGAATGGCCTGCCGAAGCAAGGGGCTGCCCGGAAAATCGGGCGATTGGCGGCTATATTGTTCCCACGATACTGATCTTATCCGACCGGGAAAGGCCGCCCGGATTGCATCCTGGCTTCCCTTCCGGGATATCTACGCCAAGCTGGCGGTAATATTTTATCCATACCGGAAAGTAAGCGCCAGAGCCTGGCTCCTTAAAGGTCATGGGTTCCAGCCGGAAAAAAGGCTTGCCTTTATTGGCCTGCTTAAAGGCGTCGTAGATCAGCTCGGAGCAATAATATTTGCCATTATCATAAAGGAAGGCATCATCATAAGGCTTGCCCAGCTGTTGTTTGGCAAAAGCCATCGCCTTTTCCACCAGCTTTTTGTACTCCGGCTTTACACGCCCTACATACATTTTATGCTCCGTTCTGCGCGTAAAGGTCTCCAGCGGTATCATCTGCACACCCTTTCCCAGTGCCTCGATCACCATGACACTGTCCCCTTCCCTATCCACCAGGCCTACATGAGAGAAAGCTTTGCCTTCGTATCCCTGCGTAACAGCTTCTATGGCATCACACATTTCCCCGCAGTCCAGGTCCTGAAAAATAAGGTCGCCGGTCTGCCAGGAAAAGTCCTTTCCGGGCTGTGCTGAAGCCGATATGGTAAATGATACGAGGGCTAAAAGAAGCAATCTTTTCATGGGGCAAAGATAAGGCTAAGAGAAGCCAAGTTTCAACACATAAAGATTCGTGATCATAACATCTGATGTAATAAGAGCGACACTCGTAAGCGTCTTTGTTATTATAGGATACGACGCTTCAGCATATTAGCATATAGTTTAGAAGCCAAACAAAAATGCATTATTCATGCAAAAGGAATAACTAGCTTTTGCAAAGGGTTTGGTTTCCTTTAGGCGGATAGCTACTTATAATTTATGATGATACCAGTCTATTTAAATATCCGTTCCATTAAGCGATCGACCTTGGCCTCCACAGCAGGATCGGGAATTAAGAGCGGTGCATGATGCGGTTTGATTCGTGCATCGATTACCAGGGGTCCGCGACAGCCCCAGTGTTTATACTCGCTAAAGCTATCGATCCCATAAAGATCGTGCGAGGGATTACAGCGGGTAAAAGTCGCCCAAAGGAAATTGCCCAGCTGCTGCGCCAGGAAATCCGGTTCATCGGCAATCACGATCAATGGCAATGACTGCAGTTTTTCTATGTCCGTTAATCGCAACAATTGCTGATTCAGCTGTGCCATCTCCGTCGCAGCACGCTCATAGCTGGTAAAAGGTGCTGTCTTCAGCGCCACGATGCCAGGCAACACCAAATGTGGATCCTTAAAGGCATCCAGCTGGTGAAAGGCAGGTGGCACCTCATCCGCAAGGTTCCGCAAAACATCGCCATAGGCGGCAAACACCACTTTACTTCCCGTATTGAGGCCGGTGCCGGAGTAATCGAGCGTATCGATAGTCGTATGCGTATAAAAATGAATATCCCGCCGCAGGTCGATCCGTTCCAGCATATGTTTCAGAAAAGCAGCTTCGTCGTGTGTGTCGAGCCTGGGGCCATCCTCCGCTGTAATGAACAAGAACTTGGCGAGGCTTAGCTGCCCGGTGCCCAGTATACGATTGGCGAGCGTGAGGATCTCTGCCGGCTGCTTTTGCTGCAGATAGGGTGTATACCTTTCGCTACCGATAGCAAACAACAAGGGATGCACGCCGGCGGCATCAACAGCATGCACTTCTTTAACGCCCGGTATTTCCTGGCGTATGGCATCGCCGGTCAGCTCATGGATCAGCGCACCGAAAGCCGTATCTTCCTGCGGCGGGCGGCCCACTACCGTAAAATTCCAGATCGCATTTTTGCGGGCATAGACCTTGTGCACCTTCATGAGCGGGAAAGGATGCCTGAGACTGTAATAGCCAAGGTGATCGCCAAAAGGTCCTTCCGGCTTGTTTTCCCCTGGATATACTTCCCCGGTGATCACAAAATCGGCATCATTGGAAATAGCGAAACCCTGTTCGTAGCTATAGCGGAAACGGCGTCCTGCCAGCATCCCGGCAAAAGTCAGCTCGCTCAGTCCTTCAGGCAACGGCATTACCGCAGCCAGCGTATGGGCTGGATGCCCGCCCACAAAGCAGCTTACCTTCAAGGGCACGCCGCTTGCATTGGCCTTCGCCTGGTGCACACCAATGCCGCGGTGGATCTGATAATGCAAGCCTATCTCTTTATTTGTTTCATAGTCGTTACCATTCAGCTGGATACGGTACATACCCAAATTGGCGTTCATAATTCCGGGTTGCGTTATGTCTTCGGTATAGACCTGTGGCAGCGTCACAAATGCACCGCCATCCATAGGCCAATGGTGAATAAGGGGTAGCTCATCGATACGTATCTCTTCAAAAGCGCCGCCGGGAAAGGCTTTCTTTGCCGGCAATGCTTTCAACGCGGCAAGGCCGGTACCGATATTCCGGAAGGGCCGTTTCAGGGCGGCCATAGGATCGTTGCGCAGCGCAATTACCCGCTCCACCGCTTTCCAGGTATCCCGGAACATAAAGCGGCTCCGCTCGACTGTTCCAAACAGGTTGGACGCGGCACGGTAGCGGGAACCTTTTACCTTGGTGAACAACAGGGCTGGTCCTTTTATGGCATGGACACGCAGGTGCAACGCTGCCATTTCGAGATAAGGATCCACTTCTTCTTCTATCCTGACCAGGTGGCCATGCTTTTCCAGGTCAAGCAAACATTCTTCCAGGCTGCGGTACATATCTTTTATTGTCTTTTGAAAGGGCTTTTTTGCAGGGGTAGTCTTGCGCTCCCCGATTGGGGAAGTGGCAGGTATAGCCTTTATCTTACCGGCTCTACGGTATATCCCTCCTGTCGCAGCAAGGCAATCACGCCTTTGTCACCCCACAGATGACCTGCACCTACTGCAACGAATACGGGCTGGGCCTTGGCCATATCGATTATAGCAGGCACCCATTTTTTATTTCGGTCAAACAACAGTGTATTCAGGTCATCTTTGTAATCGGGCGATTCGATGATCTGCTGGTACAGCGCCGGCATATCCTGTTGTTTGTATACAGCAAGCATTTGCGCATAAGTCAGGCGGAAGGAATCCAGGTCGCCGGCGATACGCAATACCGCTTTGGCAATTGAATCCACGTTTATCGCTTCGATCACCTTTACCTGGTCTTCTACCGTTTCCAGGCCCAGCACTTCCTTATGCTGCTTCGCAGCCAGCTTGGTGATATTACCCTCGTAGGATTCGGGAATGGTGCAGGTAATGGCCTTCAGGTACAGGAAGCTCACCAGCGCGAAGGGACTAAAGCCCTGCATCATCTGGAGCGGAATATTGTTTTGCGTAGCAATGCCGGTCAACTGCTTGTATTCTTCTTCGGTGTAAAAGTCTTTAAGGGTTTTGCCGTCCTTCAGCATCATACCGGCAGTCATACGGCTTTGCAGGGAAGGATCGTCCATATCCATCTCAAAGACTACCTTTTTGCTGGCGTCTAAAGCCTTTTGCATGGCTGCTGTCCACAAATAATCGGAGGGGCAAATGATATGCAGCGTACCAAAAAGATAAGACGGCTGCTTCAGGCCCTTACCGCTTACTTTCCACAGGAGTGATTTATTCCCGGTAACCGGCTTCTTCTTTACAGCCTGCGCCATGCCAGGCAGGGCGCCCAGAAAAAGAAGGCCACATAGCAGGATCAATTGTTTGTACATAATCTTTTTGGGGTTAAAATTAAACATTATCCCGCATGGCCGTCCAGCAAGGTAAGCACGGCCAGGCCGATGCCCGAAAGCATAGCGGTCCATTTTTTCCAGTTCATTTCATGCGAACGGGTGCCGCTTTCGAATAGTATGGTGGTGGCAATATGGATAAACGCGCCGGCAATGACGGGAATGCACCATTGTACAATAGTACCGACTATCTGGAACCGGGCGCCCAGCAATGCCGTAAGTGTAGCCGCCAATGGCGTGATAAGGGCAAAAATGACCAGGGCAATAGTCGCTTTGGTACGGTTATGCGTGCTGAAATAGACCAGGGATGTAATAAGCATAGCTTCCGGCAACTTATGAAAAGCGATAGCCAGAAATAACGAACGCTGGGTAGCGGTGTCGGCATAGGTAATGCCCAGGGGCAAGCCTTCACTAAAGGCATGCACTGCAAGCCCTGCAAATACAGGCAGCACCGGCACATGATGATGGTGATCGCCGCCGGAATGGACATGGCCGTGTTCTACGCCATGGGTGATGCGTTGTATCATTTGCTGCAGGAAAAATCCGGCTACAATAAGCAAGCCTCCGGTATGCCCGGCCTGCTCGTGCGCCAGCGTCTCCGGCACCAGGTGCAGTAGCGTAATGCAGAGCAGGAATGCACCGGAAAAGGCCAGCAGGTATTTCATACGCTGCTCGTTCCAGCCACGGTTCCATAAAGGCATGCTGCCGCCGGCGAGGGTTATGAGAAAAAGAACAAGACTATATAGAAAGAACATAAAGGTAAAATGGAGGGCAAAACTACATCAATTTCCCAAAACAACGCAACAGAGTTGCATTTAAATTCCTTATCTTTGCATCATGAAAGGTGTAGAAGAGATATTGCAGCAGCATAGTCTGAAGAATACGAAAGTGAGGAAGGCCGTACTATCCGTGCTGATGCGTTCGGATAAAGGATTGTCGCACCAGGACCTGTCCAGGGCGCTGGACGTCGACTTTGACAGGGTCACGCTTTTCCGTACACTGCATGCTTTCGAAGAATCGGGCATCCTGCACAAGATCATGGATCCCAACGGGATCGCCAAATATGCCTATACGGCAAGGCCTGCTGCCGACAGGCACTGCCATGCCCATTTTATTTGCCTCGACTGCGGTCAGGTATTTTGCCTCGACGAAGAATTCCCCCTTGGTGACATGAAGGTGCCCAAAGGCTTCAGCAAAACCACGATCGATGTGCAGATCAAAGGTTATTGCAACAAATGTACCGCGCAAGACTGACGATCCTTATCTTTGCTTCACCTCAAAACTACCCTACCTATGGCCATGCTAAGTATAGGCGAATCGCTAAGCAATTTCCTCAAAAGCGCCCGCTGGCAGACCCGCATCAACGAGATCCGCATTCAACGGGAATGGCCCAAGATCATGGGGGCCACTATAGCCAAATATACCCGCAACGTTCAGTTAAGAGAAGGTGTCCTGATCGTCACCACCGATGTCGCTCCGCTCAAGCAGGAGCTGCAATTCGGCAAGCAGCAGGTGATCGCCAATATCAATGAGTATTTCGGAGAGAAGGTGGTGACTGATGTAGTGGTGAAATAGATTTCACAGCACTATTAAGGCATAATAAAACCTATAAGCACGACAGTATTTCCATCAAAATAGTTGACAATTTTTTTTGCCAAAACAAAGCCACCCTCATCGCTAAGGGTGGCTTTCTGCTTATCGCTTTAAAGCATTATCCTTTGCTCTCCGCAAAATACTTGTGGAAGAACGGTATGGTCTCGATGCCTTTGTAATAGTTGAACACATCGTACTTTTCATTGGGCGAATGGATATTGTCGTTGTCCAGTCCGAAGCCCAGCAGTACGGTCTTGAGTCCCAGCACGCTTTCAAATAAAGCCACGATGGGAATACTACCCCCGCCTCTTGTAGGAATGGGATCTTTTCCAAAGGTAGCCTGGATAGCCCTGGCAGCCGCCTGGTAAGCGGGTGAATCTGTAGGCGTTACCACAGGCTCGCCGCCATGGTGCGGGGTTACCTTAACGGTAACACCGGGAGGAGCGATCTTCTCAAAATGGTTGGTGAACAGGTTGGATATTTCCTTGCTGATCTGGTTGGGCACCAGGCGCATGGATATTTTGGCATAAGCCTTGGAAGGCAATACGGTCTTAGCGCCTTCGCCGGTATAGCCGCCCCAGATACCATTTACGTCAAGTGTAGGACGGGTGCCGGTACGTTCCAGGGTGGTATAGCCCAGCTCACCCCATACTTCTTTTACCGCCAACTCCTTCTTATACTCTTCCAGGTCGAAGGGCGCTTTATTGAGGTCATCGCGCTCTTCGGCTTTCAGATCGAGCACCTTATCGTAGAAGCCGGGAATGGTAATGTGGTTATTTTCGTCATGCAGCGAAGCAATCATTTTGCAAAGCTGGTTGATGGGATTGGCCACAGCGCCGCCATATACACCGCTATGCAGATCACGGTTGGGACCTGTTACTTCCACTTCCATATATGCCAGACCACGCAGACCGCTTTCGATGGAAGGATTTTCCATGCTGATCATAGAAGTATCGGAAATGAGGACGATATCGGCTTTAAGCTTTTCCACATTGGCTTCAAGGAATTTGCCCAGGTTGTCGGAACCCACTTCTTCCTCACCTTCAATCATCATCTTCACATTGCAAGCCAGGGTATTGGTTTTGTTCATCACTTCAAATGCTTTGATGTGCATGAACATTTGTCCTTTGTCGTCGCAGGCGCCGCGGGCATAGATTCTGCCATCTTTAATTACCGGCTCGAAAGGGCCGCTGTGCCAAAGCTCCAGCGGATCGGCGGGCTGTACATCGTAATGGCCGTATACCAGGACGGTAGGCAGCTTGGGATCAATTATTTTTTCACCATAGACGATCGGATGCCCGGCTGTGGGGCAAACTTCCGCATTATCGCATCCGGCGGCCAGCATATGCTGTTTTACAGCTTCTGCGCAACGCGCCACATCTTCTTTATATTTGCTGTCGGCACTTACGGAAGGTATCCGCAACAGTTCCAGCAATTCATCCAGGAAACGGTCTTTGTTGGTTTCAAGATAATCTTTCCAGACTTGCATGTGTTTTACAATTTTAGAGGCTCAAAAGTAAGCGAAATGATTCAAATCTCCCCGCAGGGTATATTATTTTGCATTCATTGAACAATTGTACCAGCCAGGGCATTTTAAAACGGCCGTCTCAACGATTATTTACTTAAACAAAATAATGTGAACTATTCTTTATCTCCCGGCCGCTAACTGTTTCATGACCTACGCCTGGTACGGACATCTCATCAGCTGTGGCATTGCCTTTTTTGATTATGTATTTATGGTACCGGCCAACAACCGCTTCGGCAAGCAGGAAGGTTTCAGCCCCTTCCAGCTGAAAACGATGCAGGAGATCGTTTTGCTTACGATGTTCTTCCTTTTGCCTTGTTTTTCCTCAGGGAGCAATTCCGGTGGAACTACCTGATGGCCGTTCTCTTTATTATCGGCGCTGTGTACTTCATGTTTTTGCCCTCATCCCGGCAGTAAGGACCGACTGATGTAAAAAAGGCCGTCCATTGCGGGACGGCCTTCCTGGATAAACTCAGGATCAGAAACCACCCGGGCCACAGGCCAGGGTTTGCGGATTGCAAGCGAGCGATACCGGTGGACAGGCCGCTCCTACCGTAAGCGGATCGGCACAGATGGGGATCCGGGTAGTACGACAGAGCACCTGCCGCGTAGGACAAAGTATTGTTTGCTGGCAATTGACCAGCAATGTTACCTGGCAGGGAATGTTCACCGATAAGGGCGCCCCGCCCGTAACCTGGCCGGCATCCAGGCCGGAGATGCGCTCTTTGTTGAGAGACAGCCTGCCCAGCGTAAGCTTTTGTTTTTTCATAAAAAAAGGGGTTTAGTGTACAGCAAAGCTACCTGCGACCACTGCACAAACTGCGCAGTACCGGCATAAATACGTCTTTTATACGAGTGAAATACGTCTTTTATACTAAAGCGCTTTGTGTACAGCTAACCAGTTACAGGAGATAAAAAGACCAGTATGGCCTTGCAGCAGCCCACTACGCTTTGCACCGCTGCTTACTGGCAGGAACCGCCCGCTACCCAGCACCAGGTATGCTTATGGGTAACGCAACCTGCCGAAGGAATTACCGGGCAGATCTTGGTTTTGATTACGGGACAAATATCCGTTTCGGCGCAAATATTTACGGAGGCGCCGCCTTTGATCGCCAGCTGGCTATTGCCATCAAGGCTGCTGATGTTTTCTTTGGAAAGGATCAGTTTTCTGCCCAATCCGATTTTGGTCTTTTTCATAAAACAGGGTTTAAAGGATAAGTAAATACGCGTCTGGCTTATGGTCAGAGTGTACAAGCCAGCGTAGGGCAATTGTTGTTGAGCGATGTCGTGGGCGGCGGACAGCCGGGATATACAGTAATGCCCGTGTGTGGCGGGCAAAGCGCCTGGATACGCGTGGCGCATATCCGGGTCACACAGGTGCCCTGCAGGGATATTACCGGACAGCCGGCCAACGAAGCATTGCCACCGAACACTTCATCCTGCGATGCGGCATTCAGGCTGGCAATATGTGCTTTGGTCAGGGATAACCGGCCCAAAGAAAGTTTTTGCTTTTTCATTGTGAACAAAGTTTTGCGATTAAAAGCGATACAAGGCTTTAAGATAAGAGGCTGTCTCCGTAGAGACAGCCTACCCGGTCAAACAGGTCTTAATGGATCACTTCAGATGGGCCGCCGATAGTTTCTGTCGGGTTACAGGCAATAGAATTGATCGGACATCCGCCAAGGGTTACCGGTCCGATAACACACCTGGGCGGGCGGGTAACGATCACACATTGCGGGGTACGGGTAACGCAAACCACGGTTTGCAGACAGATGATCTGAACTGATACCTGG
This sequence comes from Taibaiella koreensis, assembly GCF_003545715.1. Classification (GTDB taxonomy): domain Bacteria; phylum Bacteroidota; class Bacteroidia; order Chitinophagales; family Chitinophagaceae; genus Taibaiella; species Taibaiella koreensis. The sequence continues at coordinate 1,373,925 of NZ_QVNU01000001.1, read as the reverse complement.
CAAATGGTAGCAGCATTGGATCCACCGATCACATTATTCAGTTCATCGGCATTCAGGTCTGTGATGCGCTCTTTGTTGAGGGCCAGCTTGCCCAGCGCGATCTTTTGCTTTTTCATACGTATTGGGGTTTTAATGAAAGGCAAAACTATTACCCTCAACTGCACGAAACCTGCAGTGGGCACGGAAATACGTCTTTTATACCAGGAAAATACGTCTTTTCTACTATGCTATTTCCGGGCTGCTGATCGTAAAAAAAGCCGCCCTCTAAAGAGAGTGCGGCACAACAAATTTTATAATCCTGTCAACAACGGCTTAGTGACATCCCGGTGTGATCTTATGAGAAATACAATCCCGGATATCGAAGCTTCGGCAACCGGGACATCGTGTATTGCAGGAGAGCACTACCGATGGATTACAAAACTGGGTAACCGGACACTGAATGGTCTGATTGCACGGGATGCCGGTAGCGCCACCCTGGATATCGGGAAGCTGCTCCGGGTTAAGCGCAACAACACCGGCCTTGCGCAGGATCAATTTTTTATCGAGCTGAAGGGTTTTCTTTTTCATTTGTATAAGTGGTTTAGTGAAAGATAAAATTATGCACCCAGAATGCATAAAATCTGCAGCCCAAAGAAAATACGTGTTTTATACTAGTTCTGTATCATTACTCAATTCACCCGTGCAGGGTGATTTTTTGACGATTCGAGGTAAAATTTATTTTGGAAGTTGCGAAAAGGCGCAATAGGACTTATTTTTGACGTTCTGATCAAATAATTCTCACCTTATTATGAAGCTATTACGCTCCTTCACCATTACAGCGGCCCTGGCCGCCGGTATGGTCCATGGTTCTTTTGCACAGCAAAAAACGGAATGGAAGGATGCCAGCTCCGGCGGCTATTCTTACAAGTACGTGACCAACGATCCTACCCAATCCCGGTTCTATACCCTAAAAAATGGACTTACCGTTATCCTGAGCCCGAGTAAAAAAGAGCCCAGGGTACAAACCTATATCGCGGTAAAGGCAGGTAGCAAAACCGATCCGGCAACCAATACCGGTTTGGCCCACTACCTGGAGCACCTGCTGTTTAAAGGTACCGACCGTTATGGCTCGCTCGACTGGAGCAAGGAAAAGCCCCTGCTCGACCAGATCGATGCCTTGTATGAAAAGTACAATAAGACAACCGACGAAACGCAGCGCAAAGCGATCTATAAAGACATCGACCGTGTATCGGGTGAGGCCGCCAAATTTGCGATCGCCAACGAATACGACAAAATGATGGGTGCTATGGGCGCGAAAGGCACCAATGCCTTCACCTCTTTTGAGCAGACCGTTTACACCGAAGACGTACCCAGCAATGCCATCAATAAATACCTTGCGGTGCAATCGGAGCGTTTCCGCGCTCCTGTGCTGCGTATTTTCCATACCGAGCTGGAAGCGGTGTACGAAGAGAAAAACCGCGGCCTAGACAATGACGGCCGCAAAGTGTTTGAGAAAATGTTTGCCACTATTTTCCCCAATAATAACTATGGCAAGCAAACTACCATCGGTACGGTAGAGCACCTGAAAAATCCTTCGCTGATCGAGATCCGTAAATACTTCAACACCTATTATGTGCCCAACAACATGGGCATCGTGATGTCGGGCGATTTCAATCCCGACCAGGTGATCGCAGAGATCGACAAAGATTTCGGCTATATGCAGAACAAAGCGATCCCGGTTTACAAGTTTGATCCCGAGGCGCCCATCGCGGCCCCGGTTACGGCAGAGGTAACGGGCCCCGACCCCGAAAACATTATGCTGGGCTTCCGGTTTCCGGGCGCAGCTACCAAAGATGCGCAAATGGTAGAGCTGGTCGGTAATATACTGACCAATGGCGCAGCCGGCCTTATCGATCTGAACCTGATCCAGAAACAAAAGCTGCTGAGCGCAAGCGCTTACCCCTATGTATTGAAGGACTACAGCGTGCTGCTGCTGCAAGGCCGCCCCACAGAGGGTCAATCGCTGGATGAAGTAAGAAGCCTGCTGCTGGCCGAGCTCGACAACCTTAAGAAAGGTAATTTCCCCGACGACCTCATCCCCTCCATCATCAATAATGAGCGCAAAAGGATCATCGAAGAAAATGAAAACTACTCCAGCAGGGCAAGCAACCTGATGAGCAATTTTACCGATGAGACCAATTGGAAAGACAAAGTGGATTATGTCAATGACCTGAGCAAGATCACCAAGGCCGACATCATTGCTTTTGCCAACAAATACCTGGGCAACAACTACGTAGCGGTATACAAGCGTCAGGGCGAGGATAAGAACATCGTAAAAGTAGACAAGCCGCCGATCACGCCGGTAGAAGTAAACCGGGAAGCGCAATCCGACTTCCTGAAAAAAGTGAATGCGATGCCGGAAAACAAGATCGATCCGGTTTGGGTCGATTTCAAGAAGGACATTCAAACAGCGAAGTCGGGACCTTATGAGGTACTGGCTGTGCAGAACAAAGACAATGCGTTGTTCCGTCTTTATTATCAATTCGAGACCGGCAGCTGGTCGAGCAAATTGCTGCCTATCGCAGCCGACTACCTGAAGTACCTGGGTACAAAAAACAAATCGGCCGAACAGGTGAGCACCGACTTCTATAAGCTGGCGTCTTCTTTCAATGTAAGCGCTGGTGGTGAAAACACCACCATCAGTCTCGACGGTCTCCAGGACAATTTCGACAAAGCGGTAGCGATGCTGGATGACCTGCTGCACAACTGTCAGGCCGATGCTGATGCCTTGAATGCCTACAAAGGCAGGTTGAAGAAAGCAAGACTGAATAAGAAGCAGAACAAAGGCGCCATCATGGCGGGCCTGCGCAGCTATGCTATGTACGGCGCGCAGAACCCCTTCAACAATGAGCTGACCGACGCGGAGCTTGAGGCGTTGAAAGCGGAAGACCTAGTAGCCGTGCTGCATAATCTTGCCGATTATAAGCATCGTATTCTGTACTATGGCCCGCAGACCGCTACACAGCTGGCTGCCGGCATCCAAAAGGTGCACCCCGCCCCGGCAACGTTTAAGGACATGCCCGCAGCGCGGAAATTCCCCCAGCTGGATCAGAACAAATCGCAAGTGCTTTTCGCGCACTTCGATATGGTGCAGGCCGAAGTCTTCTGGATGCGTAACGCCGACCAGTACAACAGCGCCAGGCAACCTGTGATCTCTATGTTCAATGAGTACTTCGGCGGTGGTATGGGCTCTATCGTGTTCCAAACCATACGCGAGTCCAAAGCCCTTGCTTACTCTACTTATTCCGCCTTTGCAACGCCTAGCCGTAAGGAGTACCGCAACAGCGTGCTGGCTTACGTAGGTACCCAGGCCGATAAGTTCAACGAAGCTGTTGCCGGCATGAACGAGTTGCTCACAACGCTGCCACAATCGGACAAAGCGCTGAGCAATGCCAAGGAAGGCCTGCGCAAATCGCTGGCTACCGAGCGTTACAGCGAAGATGGTATCCTGTTCTACTACCTGAGCTCCCAACGTATGGGACGCGATTTTGACATCCGTAAGAGCACTTATGAGGCAACGCCTAAGTTTACCTTTGCAGATCTGAAGACCTTCCACGACCAGGAAATGAGCCATAAGCCCTTTGCTTATTGCATCGTAGCCTCTCAGGACAAGCTGAAGGAAGAAGACATGAAGAAGCTGGGTGAGTTCAAAAAGCTGAATCTCCAGGAAATATTCGGTTATTGATCTTCCCGATCATATAACCTTGAAATGGCGGTCATAAGACCGCCATTTTTTATGCCTTTCCCGCAAGAAGCCTTCCGCTCCTATCGCAATTTCCAGTAGCTTTGGCGCTTCAAATCATACTACGCACACGATGCTTACCGTATCCTTATCGGGAGTCCGCTTCCAGGCGCCGATTGGTCTTTATCCGCAGGAGGCCTTCCTCGGCAATGAGATTGAGCTCTTCCTTTCTGTATCGCAGCAGGCGGCGATCGACAACCTGCCCCTTATTGATTATGCCCTGCTGCATGCAATTGCCGAAGCGGCGGTACAGGAACCGGCCCATTTGCTGGAAACGGTATTGCAGCGTATTGTTGCAGGCGTTACCGGCGCTTATCCCGGTAGCAGGATCAAAGTTGCGGTACGTAAACGGAACCCGCCTATGGCAGGCCAGATCGACTATTCCGAAGTGCAGTGGGAATCCTGACCTGGCCGGAAATAGAGCATAGCCGGGCCCTTGTTTCACATAAAATTTTACGGTGGCATTAGATGCCGATCGAATAAAATCGTTAACATTGTAACCTGTAAACCGGATAGATTCAATGGAAGACTACAGCGCCGGGCAACCCGGCACAGATACCGCAAAAGAGCGCATTCCGCAATTGATCACCCATATGGAAAGTGTGATCCGCGGAAAGCGCTTGCAGATAGAAATGGTGATCACTTGTCTCCTGGCTAAGGGACATGTATTGATGGAAGACAATCCCGGCACCGGCAAAACAGTGCTGGCCCGTACCCTGGCCCATTCAGTAAGCGGACACGGGGAAGATGGCAATATCATTTTCAAGAGGATACAATTTACCCCCGACCTGTTGCCGATGGACCTTATCGGCTCGCATCTCTTTGATGAGCGGAATACCGATTTTGTGTTTAAAAAAGGACCGCTGTTCTGCAATGTGCTGTTGGCCGATGAGATCAACAGGGCCTCCCCCAAAGTACAAAGCGCCCTGCTGGAATGTATGGCCGAAGGCCAGATCACCGTGGGCGATACCACAACCAAGCTGGAAGACCTTTTCTTTACCATAGCGACGCAGAACCCTGTCGAGATGGAAGGCACCTATCCCCTGCCCGCCGCTCAGCTGGACCGCTTCTTTATGAAGATCTATTTCGGCTATGTAGATGCCGCGACAGAGGTCGATATTTACCGCAACTACGACCGTATCCAGGACAACCTGGAACACCTGAAGCAAGTGCTGAACCCGCAGGATGTGCTGGACCTCCGCAGGGAAGCGGAGTCCGTATTTGTTCATGACGAGATTATCCAGGCGGTATCCAATATCGTAAGGGGCACACGCGAGCACCAGGAGATCACGCTGGGTGCCAGCACGCGTGCCGGCATTGCATTCCTGCGCTGTCTCAGGGCTTTTGCCCTCGTAAAAGGCCGGAGCTTTGTGATCGAGGACGATGTGCAGGCAATTGCCCGCGCGGTGCTCGACCATCGCCTCATCTACCGCAACCGAGAAGCAAAGCTGAAAGCTTTTGACCAGATCTTACACAAGGAAATGGACCGGTTGAGTAAGCTCAAACTATACTGATTTGAACTATCGCCGTTAAAACCAATATAATGAAACAATTTCTGTTAGCCGCAGCGACAGCTTCGGCCTTGTTCGCCTCCTGTAATACGAATACGGTGGAAGGCGACGGCCATGTCATCAGCAAAAACTTTCCCCAAAAGGACTTTAAGGGTATAGACGCCCGTTCGGCATTAAATGTCCATATAAAACAGGGTCCCGACTATAGTGTGAAGGTGGATGCAGAGGAGAACCTGCTGCACTTAATGAAAGTATATGTCGAAAAGGATCAGTTGGTGGTCGGCTTCGGTAATAATACAAGTGTTAATCCCACCAAACCCATAGAAGTTTATGTTACCGCTCCCGAATTCCGCCACCTGGAAGGCTCCGGCGCTTGTAATTTATATGCGGAACAGACAATCAAGGGCAACGAGATCATTTTATCGCTTAGCGGGGCGAGTAATGCCGATCTGGCTATCGAAGCCAATAAGCTGGGTGTAGATGCCAGCGGGAGCACAGAGATCAACTTGAAAGGCAAGGTAGCCTACCTGTCTGTAGACGGCTCCGGCACTACCGACATCAAAGCCTTTCCATTAATGTCCGACAACACAAAGATCGACATTTCGGGCGCAGGCGAAGCGGAAGTATGGGCCGCCCAAACGCTTAAAGTAGAGATCAGCGGTGCAGGTACGGTCAAATATAAAGGCAATCCGGCTACGATCAAGAAAGATATATCGGGCGCAGGCGATGTGAAGCATGTCGATTAGACGGCGGCATACACCGGCGCAGGAACAGGGACCGGAATCATCCGGCCCCTGTTTTACCCAATAGTTTGCGGCATTCAGGACAGCGACTGCTGCCTGGCCTCCTGGTACGTCTTACGGTTCTCCTCCACCAGGCGCAACAGTTTCTGCCGTACCTCATGGCTCAGGGTTTCCGCTTCGTTTTCCAGGATATCTTTCAGCTCGTCCAGCTCCCCTTCACCTTTTCCAAAAAGGTTATTAAGGCGATGCTTCCAGGCTTCGGCGGTTTCCCGCACTTTTTTACGGGTTTCTTCACCCTTTTCGGGGGCCAGCAATAATCCGAGGACAAAACCGGACACCACGCCCGCCGTGAATTTTGAAAATCTCATTTAGGTTCGCTTTTAAATGAAAAACAGATCCGGCTCTTTTAGCTCACCGGCAATTTTCTTTCTCTGGCCCGTTGCCTACCCATCAACACCAATCGATGCATAAAGTTGAAGGAATGAGATATTTTTACGCTGCTATTGCGGGAAATTTTACCTTTGCATTCATAAAAAAAGAAAGCAAGCATATATGGAAAACATAACCACCGAACAATTAAAAGCGCGCCTCGACGCCGGCGAGCAACTGCATATACTCGATGTACGCGAAGCCGATGAATATGCCGCAGCCAACATCGGCGCCCTGCTGCTGCCCCTGAGCAAACTGCGCCAGATGGATACCGAAGGTATCGACAACTGGAAAGACGAGGAGGTGATCGTTCATTGCCGCAGCGGAAAGCGCAGCATGGAAGCCTGTATGCTGCTGGAAACAATGGGATTTGGGAAAACGGTGAATGTGGTCGGCGGCATCATGGACTGGCAGGCTAAATTTGGCGACGCTAAGATTGGCTAGCAGCTCCCCGGAAAACAGCCGCTTCCGGCTAACTTATTCCATGGTTCGTTGTTAAAGATTGAGAAACGGGGCATTTACACTATGCATGAACTAGAGCCATACTACAACTGGCGCCATTTGTATACAGCCGAAGAAGATGAGCTGTCGCCGCTATATGGGAAAGAGCACAGCGAATTCGAATTTTCCAATACGGTGTACAACTTTTATATCCATCCCCAATGGGATGATTTCGGTTCCCGCACCTTATACCTCAAGATCCTCTATGCTGACTATGATCAGAATTTCGCGATCATCGAGTTTATAGGCGAATGGAACGATGCGGTAGAGAACGACATTATGCAGCTGAAGCGCAGCATCATCGATCCTATGATCGCAAGGGGCATTTTTAAGTTTCTCCTTATTACCGAGAACGTGCTCAACTTCCACAGCAGCGACGAAAGCTATTATGAAGAATGGAGCGAAGACATTAGCGAGGAAGGCGGCTGGATCGTATTCCTGAACATGCCGCAGCATGCGCATGACGAAATGCGGCAGGCCCACATAGGGCATTACGCCTTTCTGCAGGAATATCCTGCCTGGCGCACACACCAGCCGCAGCTCCTGTTCCAGATGATCGACAACCGCCTGCTGCGCCTGCTGGATTAAACCCTATTGCCGTCAATTGCCGGTATCAATATTACAACATGAAAGTAGATCTGTTTATACCCTGTTTTGTCGATCAGCTATTTCCCGAAACAGGTTTCAATATGGTAAAAGTGCTGGAAAAGTTCAACTGTGAGGTGACCTATAATCACCAGCAAACCTGCTGTGGACAGCCGGCCTTCAATAGTGGCTATTGGGATGAAGCCCGCTCTATAGGCAAGAAATTCCTAAGAGATTTTTCCGATAACGACCATTATATCGTAGCCCCGAGCGGCTCCTGCACGGGCTATGTACGTAATTATTATCAAAAGCTGTTCGAAAACTCCGCTGAGCATAACGATGTACGGAAGGTAAAGGCACACTTGTTTGAATTCACCGAATTCCTGGTCAATGTGCTTCATGTTACCGACACCGGCGCCACCCTGCACACCAAAGCCACCTACCACGACGGTTGCGGCACGCTGCGGGAGTGTGGTATCAAGGCGCAGCCCCGCCAGTTACTGGAAGAAGTGAAAGGCCTGGAGCTGGTTGAGATGAAAGAGTGCGAGACTTGCTGTGGCTTTGGCGGTACCTTTGCTGTAAAGTACGAGCCCATATCGACCGGTATGGCCTATACTAAAGTGAAAAGTGCGATCGAAACCGGCGCCGACTGCCTTATTTCCACCGATCTTTCCTGCCTCATGCATATCGACACCTATATCCAGAAACAAGGCCTGCAGATGAAGACCATGCATATCGCCGACGTGCTGGCCAGTGGCTGGTGATTTTTTCTTAGATGTTAGACGTTAGATGTTAGAAATTGTAAGTATTAGGTATTAGGTATTAAGTATTAGGTATTAGGTATTGAGTATGGGGTATTAGGTATTGAGTATTGGGATTTGGAACTTGGAATTTATTATTTGAAAATTGCTAACTGCCCATTGCCAACTTTGGAATTAGAATTTGATCCTTGGTCCTTGGAATTTAAGACTTCGAAATTGCCAACTGCCCATTGCCAACTGTGGAATTTGGAATTTGAACCTTGGTCCCTGGAACTTAAGACTTCAAAATTGCCAACTGCCCGTTGCCAACTCTTCCCCAATGCTACCGTCCTTTCGGCTTAATCCCCTATTCGTCGTATCTTTGCGCTGAATTATGACCATCGAACAACTTAAGGACCTGCGTGAGCGGGTATCCCATCTGAACAAATACCTGAAAGTAGAAGAGCGGATTGCCAAATTTGAAAGCGACCGCCAGCTTACCCTCTCACCCGGCTTCTGGGACGACAATGAACGTGCCACAGCCCTGGTAAAGGAACAGAATGCCAATAAATACTGGATCGACCTTTATGAAGAGACCAGCCGCTCGGTAGACGACTATGCTACCCTGTTTGAATTCTGGAAAGAAGGTGAAGCCGCCGAAGAAGAGGTAAAAGAAGCCTATGATACCGCCGTAAAGGCAATGGACGACGCTGAATTTAAGTCTACGCTAAACCAGCCCGAAGATGAAATGCCGGCGGTAATGGTGATCAACTCGGGAGCCGGCGGCACCGAAAGCCAGGACTGGGCCGAAATGCTGGCCCGCATGTACCGCATGTACGGCCAGAAGCAGGGTTGGACCGTAACCGAGCTGGACTGGCAGTATGGCGACGGCGCAGGCATCAAGACCTGCACGTTCCAGTTCGACGGCGACTTCGCTTACGGACTGCTGAAAGCAGAAAGCGGTGTACACCGCCTGGTACGCATCTCCCCTTTCGACAGCAACGCACGCCGCCATACCTCATTTGCTTCCATTTTTGTTTACCCGCTTGTCGACGATTCGATCAATATCGAGGTCAAAGATGCTGATGTCAAAATGGAGACGTCACGAAGCGGTGGCGCTGGTGGCCAGAACGTGAACAAGGTAGAGACAAAGGTGATGCTGACGCATATACCCACCGGTATCGTGGTCGTGTGCCAGACCGAGCGTAGCCAGCTGGGCAACCGCGAAAAGGCGATGCAGATGCTGAAAAGCCGTTTGTACGAGGAAGAGCTGCGCAAACGGGAAGAGATCAAGAACGCGACCAACGCGACCAAGAAAAAGATCGAATGGGGCTCCCAGATCCGCTCCTATGTATTCCACCCTTACAAAATGATCAAGGATCACCGTACCGACTACGAAGTAGGCAATATACAGCCCGTAATGGATGGCGAGATCGACGACTTTATCAAGGCTTACCTGATGATGCAGGGAGCCGAATAAAACATCATGGCTTTGCCAGGCGGGAATGCTTTGAACAGGAGCATTCCCGTTTTCATTACCCGTCGCCCGCTCCCCTGCCACCAGGCATCAGACACCAGATTTTGTATCCTGCTGATTCCGTATTATTTTTACAAACATGCATTATACCCTTAGCGAGGATATCAAGCATATCCTCATTGCCCTGCTCATAGGCGCCGTTATAGGCGCCGAACGGGAATACCGGTCCAAATCGGCGGGTTTACGCACTATGATACTGGTGAGCCTGGGCGCCTGTTTGTTTACCATACTGTCTATACGCATCGGCAACGAGAATCCCGACCGCATTGCAGCCAACATCATTACGGGCATCGGTTTCCTGGGCGCCGGCGTTATCTTTAAGGATGAGAACCGGGTGACCGGCATTACCACGGCCACTACCATATGGATGGTAGCCGCCCTGGGCATGGCTATTGGCTCGGGACATTACCAGGCGGCGGCAGTAGGCACTGTGGCTGTGCTCATCGTACTGGCTTTTCTTGCCCCGCTGCAAAGCGTTTTTGAACGCATCAACCGCAGCCGTCATTACCGCATCGTGTGCCCCTATCGCAATACCTCCTTAGCCAAGTATGAAGCCCTTTTCAAGAAACACAAGCTGAAAGCCTCGCGGGGTCGCCAGAGCAGGACGGCCGGCCTTATAGAAGGGAACTGGGAAGTACAGGGGCCCGACAGGGGCCACGAAAAAGTGATCCAGGAATTGCTCCGGGATCCCGATATTCACGAATTCGACTTTTGACCGCATGATAGAGACTGCCGGTATTGCAGCGATACGGAAAGAGCTGGACCGCCTGCCACCCAAAACCCTGAAGGCACTTTGCCTGCGCCTTGCCGCATACAAAAAGGAAAACAAGGAGCTGCTAAGCTACTTGTTATTCGAAGCAGACAATGAAGCACACTTCATTAGTGCAGTCAAAGAAGAGATAGACCTGAGCTACGCCGATATCAATAAGGCCAACCTGTATTGGGCTAAGAAAAGCATCCGGAAAATACTACGCATTACCAATAAATACATAAAATATTCAGCACAAAAGCCCACAGAGGTCGAACTGCTGCTCCATTTCTGCCAGGCCCTCAACGCCTCGGGCATTGCTTACCGGCAAAGCACCACACTCCGCAATCTTTATCAGAACCAGCTCAAAAAGTTGAACAAAGCGCTCAGCACGCTTCACGAAGACCTGCAATACGACTACGCTGATGCGATAGCCGCATTGCCTGCATAAGCATACAGCAGGCATACACAATTGACACCCGTCTTAAATCCCTGCGGCCATGCGCCCCGTATATCTATTTGCCTGCGGCCAACCAGGAGTACGGGAAAATGCAAAAAGATACTAATCAGAAAATCAGCGCAATATAATTAGGTAAGCGATCATGCAGTTACCTTGCTGTTTTTTTGGTATCATTTTTGCTAAGAAGAAAACAGCGTCCCCCGGACTCCAGCGTTCTCTGTTAACCTATATTATCTTTTCCCGCTGTCGCGTCATGATCAAAAATATACTCTGGAAGGGTTTGACAATGGAAAGCCTTGAATATTGCAGCGTTTACTTTAAAGACGCGCTTTCCGTCAGGTCGGCTATTGTTGGCCGTTATGAGCAGCTGCCGTTCAAGGTAGATTATGAGATCGAAATGGACCGCAACTGGAACACGAGGTCGGTGGAGATCAGGAGCAGCCTTTGCAATATGGATCAACGGATCGCCCTGCAGCACGACGGATTGGGCCACTGGTACAGCGAAGACAGGGAATGGAAACAGCTGGAGGGCTGTACCGATATCGATATCTCCGTATCGCCTTTTACCAATTCACTCCCGATCAATCGCCTGAATATGGCAGCAGGAGCGACGCTGGAAATAACTGTGGTATATATCGATATTCCTCATTTCCGGATCGCGCAGGAGCATCAGCGCTACAGCCGTCTCGATACACATACTTACCGTTTTACCAACAGTACCGGCGATTTTAGCGCCGACATCCTGGTTGATGAGCTTGGCCTGGTCAAACACTACCCTACACTCTTTGATCGCATTCTGATACAGGATTAGAGACATACGGAAAATAAACATTATTTTCGGGGATCAGTCCCAAAACGAATTTCCCAGTATGAACCGCATCGATCGCCTGTTCGGTATCCTAACCCTGCTGCAGTCCAAAAAATTTGTGCCTGCAGAAAAGATCGCGGAGAAATTTGATATCAGCATCCGCACCGTATACCGCGATATCAAAGCATTGTGCGAGCAAGGTATACCGGTGAGCTTCGAGCAATATAAAGGTTACTTCGTGGTACAAGGCTATTTCCTTTCCCCCGTTTCCTTCACCAATGAAGAAGCCAATGCCCTGCTGCTGATGGAGGCGCTGGTAACCGGCTTTGCCGACAAGTCGATCAAAAAGCATTATTCAACTGCACTCAATAAAGTAAAGGCAGTCCTGCGCCATACCCAGAAAGAGAAGGTCGACTACCTGCATGAGAACATCAGGTTACAGGTACCCCAGCGCATCATCAACGACTTTGAATACCTGTCCGTGCTCCAGGAAGCTATTTCGGCCCGGCAGATCATTACTATCGAATATAAAAACAATAAGGAAGAAACCAGCAGGCGGCAACTGGAACCCATCGGGCTTATTTTTTATGCTTTCAAATGGCATCTTATTGCCTGGTGTCATCTGCGCACCGACTACCGCGACTTCAAGGTGGCCAGCATCATTCGCGTGAACAACACCCTGCAACCCTTTTCCAAGACCGACCATATGCCGCTCGCCGAATACAGCAAGATGCTGCCGGTAGATTATTAGGCAGGCGCAACAACCGCTAGTCCGCTTCCGGCCGCTCCAGGACCGATGCAATGCGGTTCAAGGCCACAATTTTAGCCGGCACGATCATATCCCCGCTGAGCGCCAGCAAGCCGGCAAGCAACCTGAGGTAGCGGATCACGGACCGGATCTTCTTTTGCGATCCTTCCACCTTCAAAGCATTGTGAAAATTATCGGCAACAGATACTTCGTACCGCCCTATTTCCTCCCGGTCCATGCTGCGGAGCAGCAATACCAGCATAGCCATTCCGTCGGATACCTTATACCAGAAACCGGTAGCTGTGCGCGACAACAGAAGCTCTTCTCCTGCATGTAGCGGCTGATCCCAGCCGGGAGGCAATCCCAGCAAGCCGGAAGCAGCATGTGTGGCCTTTTCCTGTTCAGGCAAAACATGATCCAGCACAGCTGCCAGCTGCAGCCAGTTGCAGAAGGGATACCCATCCAGCGGCGCGTTGTTCTTCCGCCGTTGTTCAAAGCTCTGCCGGTAATAGCCCGCCGCCGCCGCCAGATTATCAAACACGGTATGCCCCCGGTACAAGTCCAGTGTGGCCAGGGCTTTATAGCCGCTGGCGATAACATTGAGCCGTCCCGAAGTACACAGACTGCCCAGACCCTGTAGCTGGGCGATCATGCACCTGACAGTAGCCGCAGCATCCTCCAGCACATCCGGGAGCAGGACTTGATCCTGTCGCGCCAGCTCGTCTATGCATTCGATCGCGTAACGGATCCTGGTATCGCAATATTGCTCCACGGTACGGAAGGTATAACCGGAATCGTCGAGCGCCAGCAAGCGCTCATAATAGGGAATGGCTTCTTCCAGGCAATCCATCTCCTGGAAGGCTTCCGCTATAAGGGCCAGCAGTGGCGCTGCGTCTTTCCATTCAGGACGCGCCTGTATGCCATCCAGGATCGCTTCAAGCTCCTGCTTCAACTTTTCCTCCCTGCCGTTCCCGTACCGGCCCGTGGCCGCCTCCGCCTTGCTGATAAAGGTTTCCAGCCGGTTGATCGCTTCTACTATATCATAGTATTGCTCACGGTTCGCCTTCTGTGCGCCACCGCTGTTGCGCAGCGTATAAAAGGGATCGCCGTAACATTGATAAGCCCCCCAGGTGCTTACCTGCGGAAAGCCATCGTAGGTGAGCTTACGCGCAAAACGTACCGCTTCGCCAAATGGACGGCCTTCGAGCAGGAAATGATATACGCTTTCAGAAAAGCATTTTGCCGCTGCATCATCCACTTCCCAGCCGGCTACGATCACGGCTCTGGCGCCCATTTCGATAAGCTGTGTGCCCACACCGGCGGCGACTTCGTACTTGCGCTGCAGCCGCTCTTCTTCTTCCTTGCTTATCGTCCCCAGCGAGCAGCAATTGATAAAGACCAGCTCCGGCACATAGCGGATCTGCTTAAAGTCGGCAGGCGTCAGGATCAACGCATCGCCAAGCACTACCCCCGTCCGTCCCGTATCCCGCTCGTTAACCACGCCATGTGCAGCAATATGCAATATCTTATAGTTCCTGCTGTACAGGCTTGTCATCGCCTCTGCACCGGGCTGGCTGATAAAAGTGGTCACTTCAAAATGGCGCTCTTTCAATTGCTGCGCCACTGAAGCAGCCTCGCGGGCGGCGCCGGGCAGGTCGGGATAAGCCTTGCGCACCTGGGGATTGCCAATTACCAGGGCATTGTCGCCCCGAGACAGCTCGCTGTTTGGTCTGAACGTAGTGGTGCTGAGCTGGCGGATAAAACCGGTGCGGGTTACAATAGGCTCTGTGCTGCCACCAAAGGCATCATGCAACATCTCCCAGGGATAACGGGCCGTTTCCTTATCTACGATCAGCACAATATTCCTCAGGTCGGAACCGTAGCCTTTAAAGCCGGCCGGGATCAGCATCTCGTATAAAGCCTCGTATAAGCCGGGATCGTTGCGGCTATACACCGCTGCGCGTGCGATCAGCTGATCGACAATACCGATGTTGGCAGCCAATATTTCTTCTTCATTCCTGGCCTTGTCCGTTATTGAGCTGAAGCGGATAAGACGGGTCTGCTTATTTTGTGCTGAAGGATCCGCCTCATATACCTTGAGCCGGTGCCACCAATCGGCCTGTATATCGTCAGGGATACGGTTCTGGCTACCCGAAACCCTTTTGATCAGATCAGGAGAGAAAAGAAAACCGGAGAAAAGGTCGCTCCCACTCAGCAAGCTATTGATGATACGGGCCGCCTGCACCGCTTTGTATTGGTACAGCTCGACAAATTCGATATGGTCGATAAAGGGATAGCCTCTACGTAGCGCAGGATCAAAGAAAGCATTCACATCCCCGACGGCCATAATGACCGCCCTTATGCAGCTGTATATGGTAAGGCCACCAAACCCCGATCCCACCAATAAAGTGGAGATACCGGCGGTTTCCTTGCCAGGCTCCTGCTCTGCACATGCGGTCACATAGCTCATCAGCGCCTGCCGCAAAGTGAGGTAAAAGGTATTTTCGGTGAGGCTGCCGAAGTCGCCAAGACCTACGACAACGCCGCCACTTGGGCGTGCATCCTTTTTGAAGACGATCTCATGGGTACCAATACGGCCGGGATAATTGCCGGTATCATATCGAATAGCCAAATAGCCGCCCAGCTTCCGGTTCAGCACCTGCTCGGCCTGTACAATGCTATCTCCCGCAAAATGCCCGGCCACCAGGGGGTACAAGGCATGCCCCATATCGCCATGCGTGATCGACAAGCGTACCTGCTTTTGCCCCGGACCTGAAGCCGGAACAGCCATCCCCATGATCCGCTTCGACAGCTCCGTCTCGCCTGTAGGCAACGCAGGAGCTGCTTCGGGCATCAGCAGCAGGCGTTCCTCTTCGCCACGCGGTGCCGGAGCGATAGCCGGCAGCAAAGCTGTACTACCGGTCTTCAGCAATTCCCGGTAAGCAGGAAAAGCATTTTCATGAGCGGCCAGGTCGCCATGACGGGCTTCTACATAATAAGTTGCTGCCTGCAGCTCCCCGGGAATGCTGTCCCAGGTAACACTCCCATCTCCACGTGGTGTGCCATAGAAATCAACCTTACCGTTCACGACATCGATCGCGATCTTTTTCGCGGTAAGCTTGTCTTTACCGGCAATATAAACGGTAGTAGCCGCATCCCAGCGGAAATCTCTGAAAGGCGGATGCATCAATTCGGCAAAGGTTCTCAGGTCCCGTACATCCGGCAAGGGATAACCGAGTCCGGAAGCTTTTGCTATCTGCTCCCAATGCGCTTTTTTCCGGAAGTCGTTATCGCCGGACACGGGGAGCAGGTTCAGGAGACCGGGATAGCGGACAAACTGTGCCAGTAGTGCCCTTTTACTCTGGGTAATATCCAGCAAGGCGACCAGGTTGATGTTGCGGCCTCTGCCCAATAATACACGGGGTATTTCGTAAGAGCCTTCGTTGGGCGTTCCCAGCAGGAGCACCCGGAATGAGGATCTCTCCTGCAACGCCTTCCAGGTATCGGGATATTTTACAGCAAGCGCCCGAAGGACCAGCCCTCCCATCGAATGCGCTACAAAACATACCGGTTGGTCTGTTTTTTCCAGCATTAAGCTTACCGCTTCATTCAATAGGCTGGCGGCATCGAATACCGACTTGCGCCAGTCATAAGCGTATGGGATCACATAATGTGTATCGGCAAAGTAATGCACCAGGTCGCTATAGGCGCTACCGTTAATACCCGATGCGGTTACCGTGGCGGCGTCAATATGCAGCCGGCGCAGGCCACCGGTAGCCATACGGAAATAATCCAGCCATATACGGTCTGCACCGTCCTGCAAATGGCTACCCATAATACCGGGTAATACATACAGAACGGGTTGGTCTGCAATGCCGGTGCCGGCGCGGGAAACCGGGGCTTCTATTGCCGGCGGCTGTTCTTGGTTGTCTTCCTCGAGTACCGTTGCACCATGCCGGACCGAAAGTCCGTTACCGGTGAGTACATCGCAGATCACATCCAGCAGGGATGCAATAACAAAATAATTGAAATGGTTCACATGGCCGCGGCGCTCTTCATAGAAACCAGTTGCCGGCCTGCGTGGCGTTCCTCTTTTCATTGAGGCCGTATCGACTACCAGATCATTGTCTTCTCCCGCAAAGATATCCATAAGGAAGGGCTGTAACCGGCCCGTCAGTCCTGCTTCCTGCGCAGCGCCGGCAATAATAAAGAGGGGCGAATCGATTTGCGTTTCTCTAAAATTCAGCACTTTGATCAGGCTGGCATCGGGCCGCATACAGGCGATGCCGGGAAGCATCTCTATGTTGCTTTTTCCATGCAGTACGGCCAGTGTCAGCGCCCTTATACCTCCGGTCACATCGTTTACAGTTTCGCCGTGAGCAAAATGCAGGATATTGAACAGGACGTTCAGCAGGGCATCCATATTTTCCGATACCAATGTGGTACCGGCTGCCGGGCAGGCCACCCGGACGAAACGGAGCACGACGACTTTCTTCTTTTGTAGTAATGTATGTAGCTCCCGGATATCGGCCAATAGTACCGTTGCTTCCGGGTTTTGTTCCAACAGGGCAATCTCCTGCGGCGTAAAGGCTACCTGCACTCCCGCCGTACTCATGCGTGCCAGAATCTCACCTATTAATCCACCGCGGGAATGGCTCAGGAGATCCAGCTCGATCTTGTCCGGCAACTGCCGTAGCAGATCGATCGCATTCCGTACCGGGTCCTGGGTAAGGGTCCGGTGCTCATAAGCAATGATGTTGCCATTGTATCTTTTGTATAAAGCGTCATATATCTTTCCGCCTTGCTCTTGCTTTAACCCAAGGAAAGTGTTGCGCGTTCCGGAGCCGGCGCCATGCAGGAGCAGCAGGTAACGGGGCGAGACATCCCGCGATATGGTATCATGGAAAAGAAGCAGGTTGAGCTCGCGATCGCACTGGTACAGGATATTGCCGTTATGCGCTTCGATGCGGGCAGCGATAGCTTGCAGCTGGGAAGCACCTGTTATTTTGATCAGGTTGATGCCCAGCAGTTTCAATGCGCCCGATGCCATTCCCCTGGACGAACGGTTATCCCGCCAGAGCAGCGGCAGCTCCGGAACAGCGTTATCCTGCGCGCGACTATTAGGTTGTTGCTCTGCTACTGCTGCCACAAAAGCAGCTTTTTCATAGCACCACTGTATACCATTATCAAATTCGGCGATGACCAGGATATGATCGTCGATGGCGATGGTAGCTGTTGTTGGTGGGGCTCCGCCTCTGCGGGCGCCTACGGCATAGGAAATGATCTCGACGCCGGGCAGGTATTCCTGCAGGCTGTCCATACTTGCATTGTGTATCCGGTTGGCATCGATCCTGAAATCGGTTGTGCTCATAGCAATCGTATTTGGTAAAGGCATTGCCCGATAAAGTGCCGCGCTTTAACCGGGAAGCACAAAACTACAAACCCCTGCCGCCAGAAGCTGGCGGCCTTTCTCCCGATCACTTGCTATTTATCGCATGCCATTGGCCACAAATATAGATCATAAAGAAAAGCGTCTCGGCCGGTATGACTGTTATTTCTGCGTAAGGGAACAGAAGCCACCTCAAAAATATCTGATTAAAAGAAGCCGTCCAATCGAGCCAGAGGATCTTTACCGTCCATTAAAAGATCATATTCTAAAAAGACTAACAACACAAGCGAAAGCATACACTAGCTATATAAAGAAAAGGCGGCCCATAGGGGCCAACCTCTTCCTTCCAGGTGAAATTACTTAAACCGGATCCGTATTAAAAACATCGTTACGATCCGATACAGCTTATTTTCATAGAGGGACAATTATTAAGGGTAGTAGGGTGTGTAACGGTGCAGGCCCAGTCTTGCGGTGTGGAAACGGGTTTAGGTGGCGGTGTGGTATCGATGCAGGATAAAAATCCGGAGATACCGCCTACGATGTTTTTGCCTCCGCTTTCCAGGGATAAAATCGTTTTCTTGTCAAGATTTAGCTTCGAGATTCCTGCTTTTACTCTTTTCATGTTTACTATTTAATTTTAAATAATATCCTCCCCTGTCTTTAGCCTTAAAGCAACGCCCTGGGGTGGTTGTTCGGCAGTGTTGAAGCAAGGTATCCAACTGCCCGCTACCGGAAAACCACCAATGATTAACTGTAGCTAAAAAGCAATATCTGCATCATTTCGGAATATTTGTGTTTCTATTACCCGCCAACAGAAGAGGCTGACCTTTCGGCCAGCCTCCTTCACATTATCCATCAACACAAAAACAATTATTGCTTGATCAGCTGTATGTTGCCCAACAGCTTTACTTCATCGCTCACGACCATGCCGCCGGCTTCGGTAAGGGCATTCCAGGTAAGACCAAATTCGCTGCGGTTGATCTTGCCGTTCAGTTCAAAGCCAGCCTTGGTATTGCCGTAGGGATCCTGTGCCGTACCGTTGTATTCTACGTTCAGGCTTACCGGTTTGGTAATGCCTTTTATTGTCAGGTCTCCTTCGAGATTGTAGTGATCCTCGCCTTTCTTTTCGAAACGGGTTGACGTAAAGCTCAGCTTGGGAAACTGATCGGCTTCGAAAAAATCGGCGCCTTTAAGATGCTGATCGCGCTGCTCGTTGTGGGTAGACAACGAATCGATGCTGGTCTCAAATTGAATACGGGCATCATCGAAGCTGTCGCCGGCGACTACAGAACCGGTCAGCTCTTTAAAATTACCGGTAACGGTGGAAATCAGCAGGTGCTTTACTTTGAATTGAAGCTCGGAATGTGCGGGGTCGAATGCCCAGTTGGTTGTTGCCATTTTACTCGTTTTTTTGAATTTTATAAGATTGGATTTTATTTATTGCTCGTAATTTATAGTACCGTATTCACCATTGAAAAAGTCACGGTAAGCGGTGGCAATACCGGCCCTGCTGGTCATTACAAACGGCCCTTCAGCGACAATAGGATCGGTATAGGGTGCGCCGCCAAAAACCATTACATCGGCCGCCGTGATCTGTGGATTGCTGATCACAATATCGCCGGCCTCCAAACCGAAAGACACGATCTCGCTATTGCCGGTCGCAATACCGTTGATCATCACTTCCTGCGTTGGCACAAATGCCGCGTATTCCAAGCCCGGCCTGGTCTCCAGGGTATAGCTGGATTTGGGATTGATCCGGTAATGGTAAAGGAACTGCGGACTGAAGGTCTTTACCGGCGAGGCATGGTCGCCACACATCCCTATCAATACCTTCATGGTACCAGCATCGGAAGGCAGCATCACCTTTGTAAAGGCCTCATCATTGATGTTCAGGTACTCGGGCGCCTCTTCCTTAACCACAGTCGGCAGGTTGATCCAGAATTGCAGGGAATGGAAAATACCGTTTTCCTGCGCTGTGCCCCGGCCCGGGAACTCATCGTGAACAATTCCCTTCCCGGCTTTCATCCATTGTGCGCCACCAGCGGTCACTTTACCATGATGTCCCTTGCTGTCGTAATGCTCCAGCGCACCGCTAAAGACGTAGCTAAATGTAGCAATACCACGGTGCGGGTGTGCATAAGCGCCATCGGGCGCTGCCGGTTGCTGCGGCAAAGTATAAGGATAGATATGATCCAGGAACACAAAAGGGCCTACGGCTTCGATATACCGGTTGGGCATTACCCGGTTCACCAGCATCTCTCCTACTCTCGCATTGGTGCCACCGTATTGTGTGGCTACAGGCTTTTGCATGATATTGCGCTTTTGCTTTACAGATACAAAATTGCAACTTTCGGGGGCCTTTTTCCAATGACATATAATAAGAAAAGGAGTTGATTAAAATCAAGCCGGGCGGTACAGCCTTTTCATGGTTCGGCTTGGCTCACTATGAGAGCGGAGCCGGTTTGATTTTCGACAAAAGCAGAAATGTGAAATGACGGGGACTCTGGAAGTATCCTGTCCGCTCTTCAGCAGCTTACCGTTGCAAAGCTTTTTTACGGATGCGGCTTAAGGTCTCGGGGGTAATGCCCAGGTAGGAGGCGATCATGTTCTGCGGAAAGCGTTGCAGGAACACAGGATTGTTTTCGAGCAACTCCAGGTAACGTTCTTCGGCGGTAAGGCTGATCGAAGCGTGGATCCGTTTCTGGCTGGCGATAAAATTGCGCTGATCGAGGCGGGCCATCATTTTAGGTATGGCCGGTACCGTGGCAATGAGCTCCTGCATTTTTTCAGAGGTAAAGAGCAGCACTTCCGAATCTTCCACGGCATCGATATTGTACCGGGAAGGTGTCAGCATCAGCGAGCTCTCGCGGTCGGCCACCCACCAGTTCTCGATACCAAGGTGCAGTATATGTTCTACGCCTTTATCATCGACCGAATACATCCGGAAAGCGCCGCTGATCACAAAAGCTACATATTTGCATACCTCTCCCGCCTGCAGCAGGTATTGCTTTTTGCGGTACTTGCGCGGCGTACAGGCCTCCATAACAAGAGCAAACTCTTCATCCGTCAGCTCCGTTCCGGCATAATGGTTGATATAAGTCCTTAAGGATTCGTAGGGCATAGCAGGGGGCGATTCCGCCACAAATGTAACAACAAAACAAAAGTGTTGCCGCATTTCGGTACCAGACAGGCATTTCCGGCGATTTATCCGGCAAATATGCATACCGGGTCCGACCGCACCCCGCTTTCAGTATTTTTACATAAATGCCATCATGCACATGTCGCGCAGCAGCCGGAGGGACCTTCTGATCTTTACAGGAATCATTTTCATTTTTCTGTCTCTATACTTTTACGGCAATGCCGTGCTGGAAATGTATACCGACCGGCATATACCCGGCGTGCTTATCGGTCTGGGCATAGCCTGTTATTTTTATATTTTTTACCTGGTGCGTCGTTATCTACGCGAACGAAATGAGAAGCTACTATCCTCACTGGGCGCCAGTTTGGGTCCTGCTTTGTTGCTATGGGGGCTTATCGCGTTCAATTACAACAAAATCCCTATGCTGGCCGGTTATTGGCGCTCCGTATCAACGCATGCAACCCTGCCTTTGCTCGATGTGAGCAAGCGAAAATACAAGGGCTCGTTCAATGGCGGTAAAGTAAAGACGGTACTGGGCCCGGACACGGTGACACTGGATTGCTCCCGTACGCTGTATTTTGCGTTAAAGGACAGACAGAGCGTCGCGGCCGATTTCGGGCTGTCGGCAGATGGCCGGAATTGGTTTATCAGTAAGGTCTACATCGATGAGGAAGCATACAGCAAGGCTCGTGGCGCTTATTGGCAGAATTGGCGTGAGCGGCGCTACCCCTTGCTGATCATACTGGGTATCGTGGTTATCGGTGCTGTTGTGCTGTTCAAGCTGGATGAGGCCGGCATTATCCATCTCAAAAGGGCCGGCGAAAGCAGACCAGCGTCCGAAAAGCCATCAGCAAAGCGCATAATGATCCTGGTATTGGTCTTTTTCGCACTTACTTTCCTGGGACTATTGCTCTATATCCTGTTCATGGTCTTATCACATCGCTAAGCATAGTAAAGCCGGAACCAATCGGCCCCGGCTTTACTTTATCATTTACCGTTTATTATAGCATCGCTATTCTGCTTTCGATATCACCTTTACGGGATCAAACAGCGGGCTCAGGGCCAGCCAGGCCAGCGCAGGAAAGAAATGCATGGGCACCGTGAGGCCGGGAAACAATTCAGGTGCTTCCAGTTCCAGCGGGAGCTTAACAGCAAACGGGCCCGCAATACTGACGAAGGAAAGCAGCAACAGTAACAGGTTAAATACCACCGGCGCTTTGTCCTTCAACGATTTCTGGAACAGAAAGCCATAGGCAAATGAGGCCAGCAAAGTAGCCCCCACAGATGTCGCCACGATGCCTGCAGCGGAGATCACCGTACTAAAATCGGCGCCCAGGGATTTGAAATAGATCTGCTGGTATACCAGCGCCGCTATTGCGGCCAGGATGCCGGCGCCAAAGCCATGTAGCAATATTTTCCGTAGCATATTTCTCTGTTTATTTTTGAACCACAGGCACGCTGATATCGACCTTGATCGCCTCGCTCACTTTGTTTCCCGCCTTACCGATGTGGTAGTCGTTCCGGTTGACTGAAAAACTGCCGCTGAAGGTGCCTGTATTGCCTTTACGTTGGAAGGTAAAAGGGATCGTTACCTGTTTTTTGACGCCATGCATCTCCAGGGTACCCGTTGCCTGGTAGCCGTTGCCGGCCTTCGCTATCTTTTCGGATGTAAACCGGATCTGGGGATAAGTAGCAGCATCGAACCATTCTGCGCCTTTAGCATGCTTGTTCTGCAAGCCGTTGCCGGTATTGATAGAGGCTACATCGATCACTGCCGTAAAACGGGATGCAGCAGGGTTTTGCTCATCAAATACCAGCGTACCATTGAAGGTCTTGAATATACCGCTCGCATCGCTGCTCGAAAAACGGATGCTGTATTTGTCGGTCGGCTGCCAGTTACTACCGGCCAGCGCGGGCAGCGCCATCATCAGGAGCAGCGCCGCCAGGATTGATTTATATCTCATCGTTTAGTTCTTTGCGAATTCAGCATTGCCCATCAGCAGCAGTTCCTCGCCCAGGGCAGAAGCGGGCATAGCAGTAGCGATACCAAAATCGCTGCGTTTGATCTTACCGGTAAACTTAAAGCCGGCTACAGATTTTTGGCTTTGGGGGTGGGTAATAGGTCCGTTGATCACCACATCGATAGTAACGGGTTTGGTAACGCCATGGAGCGTAAGATTGCCGGTAAGCTTATAGTTTTTGCCACTTACTTTTTTAAAGGAAGTGCTTTTGAATGTCAGCGTCGGGTATTTTTCGGCATCCAGGAAATCGGGAGATTTCAGATGGGCATCGCGCTGCTCGATATCGGTGTTAATGGAAGCCATCTCGGCGCTGATGTCGAAGGTCGCATCTGAAAAATCAGGCTTGCTGGCATTAATGGTCGCTTCGAAGTTTTTGAAATTACCATCGATCTCGGAAATAGAAAGGTGGGTAACACCGAATCCGAAACGGGAGTGTGCTTTATCTACACTCCAGGTTTGCGCCAGGGAGGCCGTGCTGTAAGACAACGATAATACAGTTGCCGCTAAAATTGCGATCTTTTTCATTCAATTGGTTTTGTGTTAAAAATGAATATTTGATATGAAGAAAGCAAAAGTACTATGCTACGGGAAGGGTCGCCAATGATATTTAATAAGAAAAGCACTTGATAAAAATCAAGCGGACCTACGCCCCCGGAACGGATCTGCCCCTATAAAAAGAGCCACATTTGCAACACAGCCGCTGGTTCCATCTATTGGAATGCCCGACAGTGTCGGTTCTCGGTTCCTTTACCTTGACGTAAAAGAATCTTCCACATGCTTTGGGATTGGGCTATTGTTTGCAATCGGCTGTGGCAGAACCCAATTATGCTGAATGGTTCATTGTTCTTATTTATTTAGTGACTATCCGCATATAGCAACCCGGCCAAAATAGACGCAATGAAAAAGACACTTCTGACTAATTATTAAAATGTTGATCTACGATCCTATGCCCGGCAATGCTAAATTAAAGTTGATACCTGTTTTTAAGCCCGGGTGCGCTGGCCACAAAAAAACAGCGGAGCATTGTTTTTTGCCGCCTTTTTTGTCTCTTTTTTGGCGGAGCAAAAAAGAGACACCAATAAAAAAGATGGGTAAAGCAAAGCGTGCCAGTTGCTATTAATAGACGTACAGAACTTTGTTTCCTTTATCCGGATAGTCACTATTTATTTCTCTTCAATGCTAAGCTTGCTTGAGATGATCATATAAACTTTGGGGCCTCCCGCCCGAAACTCTAAGTACGTCTCAATAGCAAACGGAGCGGCCTGTAGCAGACCACTCCGTTTCTTCGTTTGCGGGAATAAGCGACTTAATTCAGCACAAAAAAGCTGACCCTTGCCGTATGTACTTTATGGACCCTGTAATGATGATGCTGCGAACCATTGTATTCAGTGAATTCCTCCTTTGATCTTTCCTGTTGCATGCTTTGTCCGATCGGTCTTTGCGCCATGTACAAACAGAATACCACCAGCCCTCTGGCGGCCAGCAAGGTAAGCCATACCCCTATAACACCTTTGGATGACATGATTTGCTGCTTTTAGTAAATAAACTGTTTCCCTATCAAAAAGTTTTAAGTACAATTAAAGTTTTGGTTAAACGCTCCTTAAGACGATCAGTGGACGGGTACTACAGCACCTTTCTCAGCCGCTACCGGCGCCACGATCTTTCTTTTACCCAGGTAAAAAATGGTTAATGATAACAAGGCCGACACCAGGATCGAAGCGATGACCGGCAATACGGATGGCTTATCAAACATGCTGATGACTACCGAAGCCAATGCGCCAAGACCCATTTGCAGGGCGCCCATCATCGCCGAAGCGCTGCCGGCATTCCTGCTGAACGGCGCCAGGCACATAGCCGAAGCATTGGGGTTGGTAATGCCCACGCAGCCCAGCATGAGGAACAATCCTGTAATGGTGAGCGGCAGGTTGAGCCAATGCAGCTCCGCCAGCCCGAAAAGCAGCACTGCGGTAATGCCGTAACAAATAAGGGCCACACGAATGATCTGCTCACTGCTGAAATACCGCAGGAATACATTATTCATCTGGCTCATGCCGATAAAGCCCAGCGATAAAGCGGCAAAGACCCAGCCATATACCTTATCGCTGAGGCCAAATACTTTCATAAACAAAAGCGGCGATCCGGAAACGTAGGCGAACAATCCTGCGAAGGCCAATGCCCCGGTCAGCGCATAGGTATAGAACTGCGGTGTGGTCGCTACCTGGAAAAAACCATTCAGAATGGGTCGCGGCCTGAGCGACATCGTGGTATCGGGCCGGTAAGGGCTGGGCAACCATAAAAGGCAGGCCATCAGGACCAATGCTCCGATAACCGCCAGCACCACAAAGACCAGTTGCCAGCCCCAGGCGCTGGTAATATAGCTGCCCGCAGTAGGCGCGATCATGGGAGAAGCGCCCAGGATAAGGATCAGCAGCGAGAATACCCTTGCGCTGTCCTTTACAGGAAACAGATCGCGTACCAGCGACATGGAGGTTACCATGGCCGCACAGCCACCCACAGCTTGCACCAGGCGAAGCAGGATGAGCATATCGATATTGCCGGCAAAGGAACAGCCCACCGAGGCTATAATATACAGCAGCAATCCCAGGTATAGCGGCGGCTTGCGGCCGAAGCGGTCCAGCAGCGGACCGTATAGCAATTGCCCGGCCGATATGCCCAGGAAAAAGCCGGTCAATGTGAGGGATACCCTGGCATCGGTTGTTTTCAGATCTTTGGCAATAGCCGGAAAACCCGGCAGGTACATATCGACGGAAAAAGGGACCAGGGCCGTGAGCGTACCCAGGATAAGAATAAGGGTTGTATACTGGCGTTTACTGATCGCCTGAGGTTCCATTAGCTGATTGATGGGTTATTGGGATGCAAATATCCTGAGCACCGCCGCAAAAGATTATTGTTTTTGGTTATAAGGTAACCGCTATTCTTTATCCGGGAGATAGGGCTGTTTATCGTCTGCCTAGGCAGGCAGGGCCTGCATCATATAATTCCCCCTTTTTATCCCCCGGCTTTTGCTGGCAAAAACCGGGCTTTCGATGTACTTTAGCCGCTTCGTTTTTAAGCAGCATTTATATGAAAAAGATCGTTACCGCCGTATTCCTGTGCGCCCCCCTGCTTGCAGCCGCTCAGGACAACCTGGTAAAGTCGCTGGATAAGAATAGCAGCGATAGTTCCAAATCCAAATTCCGCTTTACAGAAGTGATCGCGCTGGCGAATACTTCGGTGAAGAACCAGGCCAGCTCGGGAACCTGCTGGAGCTATTCGACCAATTCTTTCCTCGAAAGTGAAATGGACAAAGCAGGGAAGCAGCCGGTAGAGCTGGCACAATTGTTCTCGGCCCGCAATGTATACGCCGAGAAAGCGGAGAGCTATATCCGTATGCACGGCAAGCTGGAATGGGGCGATGGCGGCGCCTGCCATGATGTGATCAATATGTACGCCAAATACGGCGCCATACCCCAATCGCTGTATACCGGCCTGCATTACGGCACCAGCAAAAACAAGTTTGCCGAGATACAGACGGTGCTGAAGGCTATGCTGGACGCCTGGGTGAGCAATCCCAATGGAAAGCTGTCGCCCAACTGGAAAGAGGCCTTCAATGCCGTGCTGGACTCTTACCTGGGCAAAGTGCCCGAGACCTTTACCTGGGAAGGCAGGAAATATACGCCCCAGAGCTTTGGCAAGGAAGTGGTAGGCCTCGATCCCAAAGATTATGTGGAGCTATCGTCCTTTACCAACAAACCTTATTACAAAAAGATGATCCTGATGGTGCCCGACAACTGGAGCATGGATATGATATACAATGTAGCCTTCAACGACATTACCGATATTATCGATAATGCCCTGAGCAAGGGCTATACCGTAGCCTGGGCGACCGATGTAAGCGAAAAATCCTTCAGCTGGAAAAACGGTGTAGCTTATATTCCCGAAAAAGAATACGAGGATATGAGCGATGAGGAAAAAAAGGAAATGTTCAATGGTCCCCAGCCCGAACGTGTGGTTACTGCTGAAATGCGCCAGCAGGCTTTCGATAACTACAGCACTACTGATGATCATGGTATGCATATCGTAGGTCTGGCCAAAGACCAGAACGGCCGGGAATACTATATCGTTAAAAACTCATGGGGTACGACCAACGACTACAAGGGCTACCTCTACGTGACCAAGGCCTTTGTACGGTTAAAGACCACCGCTTTCCTGCTAAACAAAAAAGCGATACCGCAGGCGCTGCGTACCAGGATGAACCTTAACTAAGCCGGCTATACCTGCTGCTCCCGAAAGCGTTGTTCCTATAAGGAGCAACGCTTTTTATATGACACCGTCATTCCCGGCAAAGGGATAAGAGGCCAGGGGCTTCCAGGGACCGCCGAGATATAACCAGGTTGACCAGCCGGTCGCCCTGACCTTGAAGGGCTTGAATGCCACGCTAAGCGAGGCTGCCAACTGCTGCGCCTTAAAAGCGGTCACCTTGTTCTGTATGGTAATATGCGGCCGCAGGGCCTGCCGGTCCTGCCGGATGAGCCAGGGATCAAGAGCATGCTGCATATCGCGGTGCAGTTGCAGTAATCTTTCGCTGGATAAGGAGAAGGCCACGCCGGCGCCGAAGCAGATCACCTCATCGACATCCAGCCATAGCGATCCTTGAGGTTGCAGTTCCTGCAGCACGTTGACAATGGCCGGCTCATCGGAGGGCAACTTGTGGAACAAGGTAAGATGTGCATCCAGGAAATTGCTGTGCGCAGGAAAATACTTTTGCCGTAAGCCATTGAAATAGGCCTGCGCCGATGCTTCCAGTGACAGGGTAACGATCATAGGATATGCCATCGTACAAAGTTCTGTAATCGTTACCGTTTTCCGGCCACATATACTTCCTGCGCCTGCTCTGGGCTAACGTTTAAAATATAGTGACTATCCGGATATAGGAAACAGGATACAATTTGCTTCCATTAACGGTTGCCGAGCTTGTCGAAGCACCATCGTTGTCCTTTCGACAAACTCAAGGACCGCCTTTATTTCCTATATCCGGATACTCAGATAAAATATTTACAGGGGCTTTCAACCTCCTAGGCGGAACATTTGTTGTAATTTGGACCCGGAAAGAAAGAGCCGGCTAATATAGAACGGCCGGTAAGCAAGAGAGGATATCCAAAATCCGAAACACATGCAACAAACTGCGACAGAGACCCTGAATGACCTGATATTGATCAATAACGACCGTATAAAAGGCTACGAACGGGCATTGAAAGATAACCGGTCACGGGAAGCCGACCTGGATATCCTGTTCCGGGAAATGATCGAACAAAGCCAAAGGTTCAACACTGCACTGACAGCGCTGGTACAGCAAGGCGGCTCCCAGCCGGAGACCGAAGGCTCCCTTTCGGGAAAGCTGCACCGGGCCTGGATGGATTTTAAAACAACCTTCACCGGCCACAACCGCAAAAATCTGCTGATCGAATGCGAGCGTGGGGAAGATGCCAGCAAAGAGGCCTATAACGAGGCGCTGCACGAAGACAATGGTCTTACAGATGAGCAACGGGAAATTATCGCTGGGCAGGCCAGGGAGCAAAGTGATAGCCACGACAGGATCAAAGCACTTAGGGACGAGACCCTGAGCCGTAAGGCTGAATAAACAAGGCGATAATAGCCGAAGAGCATGCCCCGGAACCTATTCGTAGCAACGGGCCGCCAAAAGCATATCGGCAAATACTTTCCAATCGATCCTTGTCGGTACGGGCTGACCGGTATTCCGGTAATAGGCCTCCATAGTGTCCGCCCACCGATGAAGCGCCTCCAGGAAATCAGCCAACGACCGGTTTTCCCAATCGCCGGGGTTATCCTTCAGGTCTTTGATCAGCAGTTCGAGGAAAGCCAGAAAACTGTCTTTAGACTGTATTCCAGATGCTATTTTCTCCCATTGTGTGTCCATACGATCCGATTATCACTATTACCGCAAGATACCGGTATCTTTGCTTCCATATCCGTTTCTTACCATGTCGCTTTCTCCCAAGGATGCTTATTGGGCACAATTCCTGAATAGCCTTCCCGCGCAGCAAACAGCGCCGCATTGCTGCGGCACGATCTGCTTCGGCGATGGCCAGGAGGCTGAGGCCATAGGCGGGTTAGCGCTTGAAGGCATCAAAACAGCCACCGGCTCCTTGCTTTGGCAGTATGAATACGACCGTCAGCCGCTACCCCAACCTGGCGACCATAATATACTTGTGAATGCAGATGACCATCCTATGGCTATTCTTCAAACCACCCGAAACAGCGATCGTCCCTTTCGATGAAGTGACGACGGCATTCGCCTACGACTGTGGTGAAGAAGATCGCAGTCTCGAAAGCTGGCGGCGCATCTACCACGACTATATCGAAACCGAATGCCGGCGTATGAACAGAATGCCTTCAGAACAAATGCCTATCGTATGCGAACGGTTCAGGGTAGTTTACCGGGAACCCTTGCAAACGTTAATGCCCTGAACCCCGGTCCGGCCAGGGAACATCCCGGTCTTCCAGCCTGTACAATTGCTTTACACGGAACACGATCTCCGCTTCAAGGCCGCGATAGAACATGCTCACCAATCTGAAGCAAACCACAGGGTCTGTTCCTTTGGAATGCGGTATAGTAAGCGTTTCTGTATAAGAAGCGTTCTCTGTCCTCAGCCTCGTCAGCAATGCAAAAATATTTTCCATACAGCCGCCTCGCTTTGATACCGTATAGTCCTTCTCACTAAAAGATAGCGATAATGCTATCGTGCTTTTCTTTCAATCTGCCGTGTTCACAATCATTGTTTTATCAAGCACTTATTAAAAGGAGACTAGATGAAGCATAGGGCTAACCATTCATGCTCCTTCGTTCACTGATCATTCTTCGCTGACCAGGGCCTGAAGTAAACATTCCTAGCGATCTCAATACCGTTGTCCCGGTAGGTGCCATCTGTGATGTCCATACAATCGCATCCCAGGAAACTATAGGTCTCCCGGTCCCTGTACAGGAAAATATAGTAAATGTCTGCCCCGTTCATAAAACTTCTGAAAAAGGCGACTTCTTCATCGCTAAGAAAATAGCAAACCGCAGCGCTTCTATCGTTTGCTTCATCAAACCGCCTGAAAGAAAAGCGGAACATCCTGCCCGTGTATTCTACGGTAAATGACCCCATACTATCGTGCTGTTGAAACAATCTTCTTTTGATGGCCTGAATCCTGGTAAAGCCATCTTTCTTTTCAGACAATAATTGCTTAAGCGATTGCTCGTCCTGATGACCGCAGCCTCTGAAAAGATAAACAGATGCCAGGCTGCAGATAAGGCATCCGATCAAAACAAAAAGCAGATTTTTTCCCGTTCGCATTACCGATCTATTGCACCGGAAGATAGTAATTTAGTGATCATGAGCCGACAGGTCAGTATTATATCTATCACATCATTTTGTGGTATCGATACTAATATTATTTAGAGAAGAAATGAGCTATCCCTGGAAATTCAATTCCGCCCGGGACCGGGAGTATAGCAGATCAGATCCGTTATCAGCTATCGGCTTATTACCTTTTGAAAGGAAAATACTACCTGATGAAACATTTCCCGCTAATTCCTTAGCGCCTTTGCGTACGCCTTGGCAAGCTCCGAGATAACCCACATCGCATCTTCATTTGGTAAATACCTAACCAAACGACATTGACATCGGTATCGTGCTGTTTCGCAGTCAGGCGTCTTACTGGCAACGTAGGTATATTATGCTGGCCCATCTTCATAGTACATATAAGTCATCGTAAAATAAAGCGAGTCATTGGCAGATTCCGGCGGAAACACATCGTTCTCCCGGACAAATTCACCAGCCTCCTCCAAAGCAACCGAAAAGCACAAATGCAGTGTGATAGCCGCTTCTGTTGCAGAAGCGCCATAAGAAGCCAGATGTTCCAAAGTCTGTTTGCTCATCACAGGATTTAGATTAATTTTTTGAATAACCTCCGATAGTGCTTTAATTCTGGGGTGTAGGTTCATTATAATACATTTTACAGAAATGGTTTTAGCGGGCCTCTGTACCCGTGATCTACAAATTCTCGCCGGGTGTTGCGAGGCATTGCCGGCAGGGAGCCAGAGCGATACCGTTTTTATCATAACCAAAAGTGCTGATATTAGCGACGGGGTCTATGGTCTGCACCGGCCGGTTAAGGGCATCGACTTTTATCTCAGTAGTATATACTTTACTTTCCAGCAAGGGGTCGGCATTCCAATCTACATCGGCAACTTGTCCGCGAAGGTTCCGGCCCTTCCATTTACATTTTTTAAAGGGCGCCCAGGCGGGCTATACGCTGCAAGTCCTCGCCGCCGGATTCTTCTGCAGCCAATATTATATCTAAGTAAATGATGCATTAAACGCTATACGCGTATCTGTGGCGGCTGTGGGCTTTCCGCTGCCATCCCTGGCGCACAGGCTGAGGAATAGAAATAGTCTTGAGCATATTTCCTCGGCTAAAAATAGATCATCAGGAAAACCCAAAGAAATAAAAACCCTATGTCATACTAA
Organism: Taibaiella koreensis; assembly: GCF_003545715.1. Taxonomy (GTDB): domain Bacteria; phylum Bacteroidota; class Bacteroidia; order Chitinophagales; family Chitinophagaceae; genus Taibaiella; species Taibaiella koreensis. Next base: position 1,342,251 of record NZ_QVNU01000001.1, on the reverse strand, counting down.
TCAAAATTAAAAGGAGATAAGCAGATCGCTCACCTCCCCTGACAAGAATTCAATGATTAAGTATATTGATTATCAATTCATCAGTGCTCTAGCATATAATCATCACTAATTCTGATATGCTACCGCTGGGAAAATATCTAATCCCTACCGCCATTATTTAAAAGCCAATACACCTGCAGTAGCATAATTTGATTCATTTTCTAAGAGATAAAAAAATTCCGCTACATCTTCTATCTTAGAAACTTCATTAAAGGAGTCGCCTTCTGCCAACCAAACTAAAATATAGTGATCAATATCTTTTAAAAATTCAGAAATTACTTTCTTTAACTTACTATTATTTTCACTTTCAGTCGATTCAAATAAGCATGAAAAATAATCGTCAACTTCAGTACCTAAAACCTCTAATCTTTCCCAATCATCACGACGGTTTGAGTTTGGTACATGATTGTTGACATAATTCTCCCTTGGAGTAATTACCATTTTAAGATTTTGGTTATAGATGAATGTCGGATCCCCTTGGGGATAAAGAATTCCATCTAACTCGTATTGAGGAGTTACAAATACTATTGTGCCATTATCTATATACTTTTTAGGTACATAAATTTCAAAAAGTCCATCCATAGGGAGTTAAGGTTTTTGTAGTGAAATATTAATTTAAAGAATGGAATTCCCCCCTGTCCTGTCCTTTCCCATCTTTGTCCTCCCCAGAAAAAAGGATGTTGATGCGGCACTGTATGATGCCAAGGTGTACCATGATCAGTCCAGTCGACAATACTATAAGGAACCTTTTTACCATTAGTCGTTGGTCCAATACCATCTCCGAAAGTTGCAGATTGCCTATATGCTTTTCCTGTTACACTAGAAATTTTAAATCCCAATGTTGTATGGGCAAAATCTCCTGCATCTATATCGGGTAATGGGATTTTAACACCTTTTACTTCCTGTACCTCCAGTGCTTTCCCAGGAATGTAATAGTTTCTTGGAGGCAAAGCTTTCCATCCAGGAAATGATTCTTCAAAAGCCGCAACTGGCCTTATCGGCATTCTAGGAGAAACTGTCCCCATGATATAAGACAGGGCTGCATTCTCTGCAACCTTTTCAACAACGCTTCCCACATCTTTTCCCTTTTCAAGGGAAGGCTCAGCCTGAAAAGTTAAAAAAGAGCTCCTAATTGAACTTACAACTTTATCTCTTTCTTCAGAGTCATCATCTGAGGTTAAGCTATTTATTGACTTGGCGGTGCCATATAGTCCAAGGACGACATCCTTTCTCTGTTCTGAATCACCAAGATCAAAAGCCGACAAAAATTTTACTGTCGCAATTGCGTTAAGGGAAAAGCCCAAAGCTAATCCGATATTGAATGCTGTGGGAACAAATGCCGAATCATCAGGAGCTTGATGTTGTTCTCCATTACTTGTATAAACACCGTTCTGCCCTAATACAATTGCCACACCCTCGGATGATGTATAAGTATAACCAGGATTTCTTACAATCGCATCATTTCCATAAATTTTAGTTGCAATATCTGCGTCTTCTACCTGGCTATTATAAGTCATTTTGTTCGGTGTACTTATCCAACTCCCGATATTCTCCCCTTCCATTCCGCTCGGATCATTAAACATCACCGGGTTATTGAACGAATAGTTATAACTACTCATCCCCGCATACTTACTTTCCAACGGATCCACCGCACTCCACCGGTACAACCAAGGGATATAATACCGTGCTCCATGATAATATAGCCCACTTTCTTCATCCCTTTCTTTACCGGTATAACGGTAACGCTTGGCCGTGGCTTTGATCGTGCTGCTCTTCGCCTGGTAAGCGCTGGTGCCATAAGGATGATATTCCTCGTAGCTGATGATCGCACCGGCTTCGTCCAGCTCCAGGCTGGCACTCTGCAAGTGGTTGCTGTAAATATACCGCGTGAGCTCCGCCAGGGTATCATTATCTGCGGCAGCCGTGCCTATGGTCCGGGTCTCCAACATGGCCATACGGCCTGTATCGTCGCTTATATGAACTGTGGTACGTTCCACAATAGGATTTGTCAAAGAACTGGTATCAAATTTACGGTATATCCAAAGGCACTACTCAACCAAAGAAATAAATCATCAGACAAGCATGCAACATAGCTACACTTTTACTGAAGTAGATCGTGCGCCTGTTCAATCTTTTCAAATGTGTTCTTAAAGTGAGATTCTTCCGTTCTATGTGGTTGATGCCATACTTCTTTGTGACATGGATCGATGGCGGGATAAGGCTTTTATACTGTAGCAATTTATCGGTGAATATCTTCGCAGGTGAAGTGCGTAGTAAAGGTTCTGTAACCTGCGCCAACATTTGAACAGAGCGATTACCAATATTGAAGGCTGCAACTTGTTTGGTAGCGCTGTCAATGACGTAAGCTACCCAGATCAATGTCCTTTTGTTACCGATAAAGGTACATAGCTCGTCCAACTCGAATGTCTGTCCTGTAGCAATTACAGGAGGTTCTATAGCGGAACTTATCTTCTTAATCCGCCTGATTACGGTAGAGGCGGATATCTTCAGTATTCTACCAATACTCCTGATACCGCATCCTTCTTTGACCAAGGTTTTTATCTGATTATCAAAATGCGGAGAAAGGGTCGAAGAATTATACCAGGCTAGCGAGGTTCGCTTACAGGACTTACATCGAAAGCGTTGTTTCCCTGCTTTGTTGAATCCATATCTTTTACAATTGCTCTTACAATAACTGCACAAAAAGCTATCAATAGCAACTCCCGTGGAACACGTATATTCTTCTTTGCGTTTTTCATGCCCATTTTCGCTCATAAAAAGAAGCGGATGATACTTGTGTATCACCCGCTTACTGACCAATCAAAAATTATACCGTTTGATCTTCAATAAATTAGCATTAGAAAAAATTGTGGAGCAACTCCCGTGGAACGCTACCCCAACGGACTACCTATTAGTGTTGATAAATATTTCTTAAAATCAGAAAAATTGGTTTTCATTTCCTGCACACGGCTGTCTTGCAAAAATTTCCTACGGATCTCTTGCCATCGTAAAGGATTATATTTTAAATATAAGCCTTCCATATCATTTTCAAGAGAGTCTTGAGTATCTTCAGTCATCAATAATACATGCCACTGAAGCTTTAGATATTCTATAAGCTCCTCTTTAAAATGGGCCACTACGTTCCGGCTAGTGAGTATCATAGGTAATATATCAATTTGTAGGTACTTCCCGGTAAATTCTATTAGAAAGAAAAAAGAGAAAACAGATTCAAAGCTTTCGATCATTAACGCAATATCATCTACTTCTAGCTCTATCCACATTTCAGGTAAACACAAAAAAAGAGTTATAGGCCAAATGCTACTCGTTATTATCTCAAAATTGCCGTAGATAAACACTATTGGGTCAATGCTAAATATTTCATTGTAATGCTTTTCAATATACGCTCGATCAACAGGATGCCATTCAGCCTCCTTACTTGCCTGCACGATCATTTCCAATAGGTATTTCCTAAACGATTCCGTTAAAATGAGTTTGCCCATAATTATTGTGTCCTATAAGATTTTTGTAAAGTACCATCTGCTCCATATAGCCTTACTCTAACACCTGAAGTAGCAGCGCCTAACCGGTTAAAAACATTTATGGCATTTTCCCCCTCTACTATTGATGGCATATAGTGGCCAGAATTATTGGTTAATTCGGTAATCTGTCCTTTAAACAATCTTATTGTGCCCACCGCCTGAACCGTTTCAGCCCCGCCAGATAAATTATAGTGCCCTATGCCCAAGATTAGATTCCCTTCTTTAGTCACTACAAAATCAAAGTTACCACTTGTTACTGATCTGCCATTTATATTTACTTTACCATTAGAGATCATAGCTCCATTGCTCTGATAGGCTTCTCCAACTTGGGGGGTGGTATTTTTAACCGTAATCCCACTCTGATCAGGTCCTCGATGTATAGCTGTTTCAATCTTTGAACTTGTTGTCTCAACCGGACGTTGTTCTATTCTTACTCCAAAATTCGTTTCCGAAATTCCTGAACTATTTTCCGTTACCTTTCCATAAGGTGTTCCTACACCCGCAAAAGACATTACTACTCCATCTACAACTGCGCCTTTTAGCGCGCCTTCAGTTCCACCAATCGTTGAACCAAACGCCCCAAAAACACCACCTCGTATAGCTTCTCCTCTTGCTTCGTTTAACCTATATTCTTGAGCAGCTATTTCATTTCTGGTAACATGGTAGAAACCGGCTTTGCCTTCTCCCATATAGCCTTTATCAAAATCCTGATAACTATCCAGCTTCTCACGCTCAATCATTTTCAAATTTCCGGGCACATCTTTCAAAAGTACTTCATCTTTTGTTCTTCCACCATAGTACGCCGCCGCACCATCTCTCGTTTCATTAGCTGCAATTGGCACTTCGTCAAGAGGGATGGGTTGTTCCGGTGAACCTTTTCCACTTAAAAATCCACTAATATCAGGCAATGGTGCATTGGGATCGACATAAATAGGCGCCATGGCTCTTGCGGCTACCCTTGTATTATCAACAGAGGAAACTATTGGTGGATCATCAGGCCCCATCCCACTCGGATCATTAAACATCACCGGGTTATTGAACGAGTAATTATACGGACTCATTCCCGCATACTTACTTTCCAAAGGATCCACCGCACTCCACCGGCATAGCCATGGGATGTAGTAACGAGCATCATGATAATACAAACCGCTCTCCTCATCGCGCTCTTTACCGGTATAGCGGTAACGCTTGGCCGTGGCTTTGATCGTGCTGCTCTTCGCCTGGTAAGCGCTGGTGCCATAAGGATGATATTCCTCGTAGCTGATGATCGCGCTCGCTTCGTCCAGCTCCAGGCTGGCACTCTGTAAGTGGTTGCTGTAAATATACCGGCTCAGTTCGGCTAAGGTGTCGTTGTCCTCAGCGGCACTGCCTATGGTGCGGGTCTCCAGCATAGTGATACGGCCGCTGCCGTCGCTGATATGGATCGTAGTGCGCTCCACTACAGGGTCTGTCAAAGAACTGCCTTCAAACTTAATCAAATAGAAAGGCCATCCTTTTCAGAATGGCCCTTCTATGACTTAACCGGATAAAACTATTTCTATTTCACCTCCTTTTCGCAGAGTCCCTTACAGGATACTTTGCGAAGACGGAATCTTAATATTTATAAATCATAAAACTTTCGCCTTCCATCAATCTTTTCTTAATTTTAGATATTAGATTTCCCTCATTATCATTTGTTGCTATATCGAAAGGACTATTATTAATTTCGAAGAAAAGTACCCAATTATCTGCTAGAAAAATTGTATTATCGAATATATGTTCAAGAATGGAAGAATCTGGTTCTTCTGAGTTAATTAAGGCGGTTACATATTCATCCAAGCCTTTTCCAACAATACTTAAACACTTCCAATCCATCCTATATCCTTTAGAAGGCAACAATTTCAGCAGATAATCAGCGATCGGTGTTTCTACAATAATCCAATTCTCTGCAATTTCAAGTTTAGGCAGTCCTTGTGGATAAGATTGTCCGTCAAATTCATAAATCTCTGGAGCTAGATTCAAATGGCCTATCTCTAAATTTTTTGGCAAAAAAATACTTACCATTAATTCCATAGTCTTTCTGTTTTTTTTATTAATAGGGGAAAGGAGAACCTTCATTATATTTCCATGCTTTATTGATATTATCATAATAAAATATATGCTGATGAGGATTATATTGATGATGCCAAGGAGTGCCGTGATCTGACCAGTCAACTCTACTCCATGGCACATCTTTTCCAGCTGCCTTAGGCCATGATTCACCTGTAAATGTTGCAGACTGTCTATAAATAACTCCGTCACTGCCTACTCTACCTCCCAATGTAGTATGCGGATACCCCAACGCGTTTGCATCTGGAATTGGAATATCAACACCTTTAACTATTTGCTGTGGAAGTTCTATTAATTCACCTTTAGGGGTATAAGGTATATACAGTCGCCTTGCTGCCCCGCCTTCTGCTGAGAGCCTTCCACCACCCCCTCCTTCCCCACCGATAAAGAATGAGCCAATAGTCAATCCAGCTTCCGTCAACATAGATGTTTTCGTATAGGCATCTCCAGTTTTAAACTTGTTCCAGCCCCCTTCTAAACCGCTTGCCAACTGAGCATTATATTCCATACCCTCAGGAGTCAATCTTCCTGGAGAATTAAAGTCTGTGTAATAGGCAAGCGTCGCTATCCCTATCGCAACTTCATCGGGATGAACCGCTAGATTCCAAAGCCCTTCTACCATTCCTGAGGCAAAGTTCCATGTACCATTTATTGCACCAGCGGTTATTGGTTCTCGCGCTTTATAAATATTCCAGAGATTTTCAGAAAACGACTCTTTCTGATAAGGCACAAAACTTTCTTTATATTGATAGTCATACATCGTAACATAAGAAGTATTCCCATCTTTTACGACCTTAGGATCGCCACTTAACGTTTCTTTTCTTGTGCGCGTATATATTCCGTGCGCCACACCAGGAACATCTTCGGTAGAACTCGTAGAGTTTGAGGTTATGTTTCCGTCAGCATCGATAGAGTTGAATACATAGGTATACTTTATCGACTCTCCTGTTAATTCGTCCTTCGGAGCAGGAATCGCTTTTTCTCCATCTCTCCCACTCGGATCATTAAACATCACCGGATTATTGAACGAGTAATTATACGGACTCTTTCCCGCATACTTACTTTCCAACGGATCCACCGCACTCCACCGGCACAACCAAGGGATATAATACCGTGCGCCATGATAATATAGCCCACTTTCTTCATCCCTTTCTTTACCGGTATAACGGTAACGCTTCGCTGTGGCTTTGATCGTGCTGCTCTTCGCCTGGTAAGCACTGGTGCCATAAGGATGATATTCCTCATAGCTGATGATCGCGCCCGCTTCGTCCAACTCCAGGCTGGCACTCTGCAAGTGGTTGCTGTAAATATACCGCGTGAGCTCCGTCAGGGTATCATTATCTGCGGCTGCCGTGCCTATGGTCCGGGTCTCCAACATAGCCATACGGCCCGTATCATCGCTTATATGGACTGTGGTACGCTCCACAATAGGATTTGTCAAAGAACTGGTATCAAATTTACGGTATATCTCAAAACTACCAAGATATATCCGTTCCTCCTGCAGGTTGCCTTTGCTTACATACTTCCTTATCCGCTGCCCACCGCTGTACTGGTACCAGGCCCGCGTCGTGCCTTGCGCTACAAACTGCAATTGATTCAGTGCATTCCACTGCAGTTGCTGCAGGTTGTGCATTTCGATCATATTGCCCCGGCTATCGTAGCGGTAGTCATAGGTCGTAGCACCTATCTCTGTGTTGCGCAGGCGGTTGCTGTCGCTATCATTGTTATAGTTTCGGGTATAGCTGCCCGTCCCGGCGCTATGCCGTAGCTGCCCGATGTTTCCTACCTTGTCGTAGCTATAGTACTGCGTATAGCGGCGGGAGGTATTGCTGTCGGGATTGTTGTGCGCGGGCATATCGGTCCAGCGATCGCCAGCGCCAAAGGGCGGATCATTGTTGGTATCCTGTTCCCGGCCGCTGGCTTCGATCAGCCGGTACAGCGCATCGTAGGTAAAGTCCTGCTCCGGTTCGATGATGCTGTTGTTGTAGAAGATCGTCTTCTGTGCCTGGTCGCTGATACGGGTTATATTGCCTGTAGGATCATAGGTATAGTTGAGGTCCTGCAGGCTTTTACCATAATAGCTATTGGTCTCATCCAAGGTTATGGTATACAGGCGGCTCAGCCGGTAGGTCAGCGGCTCGTAATGATAACGGCTCTTGGTCTTGTTGTCATACCAGATGGCTTCCCTTTGTCCCTTGGCATTATAATGAATGTCCTTGACATAATCTTTACCGTTGAGCCTTACCTGGCGCAGCGCACCGCCTTTGTCATAGCCGAAGGTGCTGACATTGGCGCCGGGGTCTATGGTCTGTACCGGCCGGTTAAGGGCATCGACTTTTGTATTAGTAGTATACACTTTGCTTTCCAGCAAGGGGGCAGCGTTCCAGTCTACATCAGTTGCCTCGCGGTCTTGCAACAGGGAAAGGCTTGCTTTTACGGGATTAGCTTTGAAGTCATAACCTTCGGGCATCCATTGCCGGCCGCTGCTATCGAAGTGTTCATACACCTGGCCGCGAAGATTCTGGCTGGCGGCGCCTGCCGGATCGTAGACTTCGCCGTAGGTGGTATATTCGAGCAGCAGGGTGTTCCCATTGTGCTCTACAGTCTGGGTCAGCGGCCGCCGCAGCACATCATACCCCGTCTCAAAGCGCCGTCCGTCGGCATCCCAATGTAGCAGAGGCTGACCGGCCGCATCGGTAAAGGTATAGGCGCTGCCACTATCGATGCTCTGCTGGTTGCAGGGCTGCTGCAGCATGTTGTAGTGGTAGCGTAGCGTTTCCCTGCCCAGCCCGTCGGTGACTGAGAGCCGGTTGCCCTGTATATCAAGGCGTACGTGACTATGGATGGCGTCGAGGGGCGCTGCTATCGATGGGCCTGCCTGGAGGATCTGTATCGTATAGAATGGCCGGGCCAGGCTGTCGGTATGCATGATGGCCGGTGTATCGTCATGTGCTGCCGCTTTCTCCGCGGCGATACGCTCCGGATCGCTTGCGGGCAATCCGGTACGCTGTGCATACCAGGCGCTGTCTTTCACGGTATCGTTGGCATCCCATACCGTTTGCTCCCAGGCCGTCCATGTTGTTTTGCTGAAGCTGCCATCGGGCATATCGGTGCGCTCCACACGGCCCAGGGCATCGTAATGCATTTGCGGACTGATACCCTGCGCGGCGGCCTGTTCGGCGGTATCGCTCTCATGGCTGGCGCTCAGGTAAGGCTCGTATTGCATTACGGCTTTGCCTTTGTTGTTGTACACCGTGCGGCCCGTTCCGGTCCAGTGTTGCCGGTCTTCCGGGCCATGGGTCTGCCGCTGCGCTTTGTGCATAATGAGGCGACCGAAACCGTCGGTATAGCTGAGGCGGATCAGCACTTCGACAGGCTCAGTGCCCGTATCGGCTACATGCCCGGTGCGGGCGATCATGCCTACGGATAGCGGTAAGCGGTCGAGCCGGTATACGCAGCGCCAGGTGGCCTTGCCCAGCAGGAGGGAAGCATTAGCTTCCGGATCTTCATCGAAAAACAGATCCTGCGCTTCCACATCGGCAAAGTCGTACAAATCGGGGCTGGGCCGGGCGCCGTCGAAGAGGCTATCGCCTTCGTTGCCTTTGCCACGCAGGGCCATGGCTACGGGCATACCCAGTGCATCGTACAGCAGCTCGCTGATGTTTCCGTTGGCATCGGTCAGTTGCCGGGGCTGCAGCAGGCGCCAGTCGTAATCGTCTACGGTCGCGGTGTTCTGCAAAGCATCTTCCGTTTGCCGCGGCACCAGCCAATAGGCTTGTCCGCCCGGACTTTGCCAGTACTGCACGCGGGTCTCCTGGCCCCAGGGATCGGTATAGGATAAGGGCGTATAGAATTGCTGCGCCGGATAGGCATATAGTGTATCCTTGTATTGCACTGTTCCCGATGGGATCCAATACCGCTGCATGCCACCCGGCTGCACATCGGTAAAGCCGGCCGCGGCCAGGTCATGGTCTTCATCGATACGACCGGGTCCATACAGTCGATCCAGGTCGCCCGCGCTGAAGACGCGGGTATAGCTCTGGTAAGGCAAGGCCAGGGTCTGCTGCTGTCCTGCAGCCAGGGGCGCGCCTTCGGCTGTATCGCTTTGAAAGAGACTCAGCTGTTGCGATAGCAGTCGCTTTTGCAGCAGATCATCGTTAAAGGTTTCCGTATAGGCAATCTCCTCTGCTCCTAGCACCAGGCCCAGCAAGGCTTCCGGGGTCCAGAGCCCGGCGGGGGCCTGATAACCGCCCAGCTCGTGGCTGCTGCCGGTATAGCCCGCCCGCAGCCGGTAATGGCTGTCGGTTACGACATCGTTGGTAAAGCCGTTCTCCGAGCAGGTAACGTGCATACGTTGCTGTGCTTCCTTTACGATGCCGGTATAGATAGCAGATGTTTCGGGCACTCTTTTACGCGGATAGGCCACCTGGGCACTGCGCAGCACATGGCCGTATTCATCGGTCTCCAGCGTAAGCTCCTGCTGCACGCGGGGATCGTCCATCTCCCGCTCGGAGGCAAAGGCGAGGCTCTGCTGCTTGAGGCTGATGAAGGAGGCATAACGGTTGGGCCCTGCCGGTTGCACCAGCTGCACCTTATAGGCGCTGGCGGTTACCGCGTACGGGATGCGCTCTCGCCCGCTGCCGTCGAGCGCGTACACTTCCTGGCGCAGGGGCAGGCCTTTGAGCGCGCGGTGCGCTTCCCTTAATTCCTGCGGGTTCAGTTCGCCGGGTAAATGGGCAACCAGTACGGCTTCGTCCCATTCGGCAAAGTAAAAGTACTCTTGCTGAAAGGCTTCTGTGAGGCTCTTTTCGCGCAGCCAGGCGCCGGTATGATTCCAGGTCTTCGTCAGCACGGGCGCCTGGTCAAGCGCAGCTATTTCCGAAACGATAGCCCGGTCGATATCGACGGTTTCCACATAGCCGAAGCCGCGGAACTCGCGTTCTTCATGATCGTAATAGCCATGGCGGTAGCGGTAGCTCTGGCTGAAGGTGGTCTCACTTACCTCGTCGCTGGTGGTTACCGTTTCGATACAGTGCACCGGGAAAGGCAGGCGGGTAGCCCATGGCCGGCCGACAAGCTTATCGTCGAGATAAAACTGTGTCGAGCTCTTATAGGTAACACTAACGCTTTTACCCATGCCATTGTCGTAGCGGCGCATCAGGTAGGGCTTATTACCGCCCATAAGATCGATGTATTGCAGCGGGGCATTGCTGTACCGGGGCAATGGGCTGCTCCATACCAGGCAGCCGGTGCCGTTGCCCAGGAAATCAAGCACGGCCAGTTTGCTCTGGTTATCGGTACCGGGCAGGGGGCTTATTTCCTGCGCTTCGCCCCAGCCATTGCCGCAAAGGTTGATCCAGGCCAGGCAGCGATCATCGCCAAGATAAATAAGATCGGCGGCGCCGGTACCGCTGATATCGGCCAGGCTCAGGTACAGGGGATTGTAGCCATCGGGTGTATCGAACAAGGGCGCCCCGGCCATGCTTACTTTGGCCCCGAACCGGCCATAGCCTTTGTTGGGCCAGTAGCAGATCTCGCCGTTTCGGATACGCACCAGGTCGGTAAGACCGTCGCCGTTCATGTCGGCGAGGAAAATGCTTTGCACCGTATCGCGCAGCAGCAATTGCGGTCCTTTTTCTTCATCATGGAACAAGGGGCTGTAGCCACCTGTGCTGTAGCCGGCTTTGCCTTCGTTATGATACCAGGTCCAGGCCCGGTCTTCGGTCACCAACAGGTCGGGGCGGCCATCGCCATCGAGGTCCAGCATCTTGTTGAAAGGACTGTTCCAGTCGATGTTCAACTGGCTGCTGAACTGCCGGAAGCTTTGCCATTGTTGCGCTTGTCCTGAGCCCGCCGATGGGGCCTGTCCTGAGCTTGTCGAAGGATCATCGTCCAATTCCCAATATCCATTCACGGTACCCTGCGCCACCACCTGTCTGCGGCCATCGGCATCAAGGTCCTGCCACTGCAGCGCCTGTCCCAGCCCGCTGAAGCTGGGCCGTGGTGCGATATTGCGGGCCGGTGTAAACTGCCCCTTGCCCAGGTTGTTCTTGTACCACCAGCCGCCACCCTGCTCGCTCAGGATGCCGCTGATCCCTTCGCCATCGAAATCGGTCCACTGGTAGGGGCCGCTGAGTCCCTGCGGCGCATGCCGGAAATCTGCGGCGCTTACCTGCTGTACTTCGTTGCTCCACTTCAAAGGCTCATAGTTGAAGGTCATGGCCGGCAAAGCCTTGTCCTGCCAGGCTTCGTGGTAGGTATCGTACTGGTAACCACGCTGCGTTGCGGTCAGCAGCAAGTCGGCTTCCACCAGGCTGCTTTTACCATCCTGCTTATAACCCAGCTCCAGGCTACGCACCAGCCGGGCATCGCCCAGCTCTTCGAAATGATGATACATCATCACCCGCTTACATTTTCTATAAGTACGGATCTCGAAGCCGGCATGAAAATCGGAGAAGGCATCGCTGCGGGCCGGCCAGTCCCGGTCGGCTGCACCCTGGTGCGGACTGCTGTGATCGCCGTAATCCAGCACGGCCTCCATCAGGAAAGCGGCTTCCGTTGGCAGCTGTGGCTCATAAGGATTTGCGGGCGCTACATACCAGGCCTCCCGGTTGCTGTATAGCGCACGCTTGAGATAGGTATTGGCAAAAGGCGCCGTACCGTTCAGGCGGTTCTTCTCGTACAGCTGCGCCGGTACGCCCCGCAGGTCTTCTGCGATATAGCGGTACAGGATCACATTGCCCTTATGATCGGTGCTCAGCTGCGGCAGCCATTCGAAAATACGGGCCGCTGCTTCCGGGTCGGCGAGGCGGCCTTCGGGATTAAGACCATACCAGGTGCTTACGTTATCCTTGGTGGTAACCCGCCACCAGCTGTCGCTGCTACCCTTCCTACTGATGTGCTCGATACGGGCAAAGAGGCCTTCGATACGGGGCCGGTAGGCCTTCACGCGGTAGGCCCCGTTGACCTTATCCGTCGCAACCGGCTGGCCCGAGGTATCCAGCAAGGATACCAGGTCTTCGGCGCCCGCCATCAGGAATACATCACTTTCCTTATCATCCTGGTAAGCCGGCAGCTTCTTGTCGGTCTTGCGCCGTATGGAGGGCAGGCCCAGGCTCCAGCCCAGGCCGAAGGGTCCGTTGCCGCTGCCGCTGTTGTAGCTTACCGAAAGACCGGGGCCGAAGCCGCCCCTGCCCGGGCTAAGGGGCAGAGGTACTTCGAGTCCGGCAGTGCCGTTGACTGCATTGACCGAAAATTTTTCATCGATGCCTTTCAGGGCGCCGCCGCCTTTGGGCAGGCTCAGCACGGGCGCCGAAGATTGGTAGAAAGGGCTTTTCTTATCGTCACCGTCCTGCCTGGGCTGGACGGTGTACCGGTCCAAGGGGTGGGAAGCCGGTTGACTCCCCTGCCCGCTGTTCTTTTCCGGTGCTTGTTCTTTATTGTTTGACATTTCATCATTCATTATAGGGTGAAAGGAGATCTTGCCGGCTATACTGCGAAAGGATACTTTCCCTTCAGATAGGCCATGACTGCGCGCTGATCGCCGGCGCTCAACAGCCCTTTGTAGACCAGCGCTTCATAGAAATCGCCGTCGCGGAAGGCGCCCGGTGCGCCTTTGGCGCCCATAACGAGGCCGGTGCTTCCGGTAGTAACAAACGTTCCGTTGGCAAAGGTGTTTTGTTGTTGCACCACCAGCTGCGGATCGCAGACCTTGAGCGTCGTGCTGCCGGGGATCGATTGGTCCACGACATACATCCTTGCCCGTATACCGGCCGGATCGCCCGGCTGAAGGCTATACAGCTCATCGCCCGAGGCAGTAAGCCGCACTTCAAACAGCTCGCGGCCGATGTCCAGGGCATGCCGGTTGCTGCCGGCATCGAGCCCTATGCCTATTCCTGCTGATCCCACATAAAAGAGCGTACAGCTATCGTCGCCGGCGATCGCATCGACCTGGCTGCCGTTATACAGAATACTTTCTTCAAAGCGGACTACCTTGCGGCCGTTGGCATCCGTGAGCAGCGGCGCTTCACTGGGGTTATAATGGCCGAGGTGCACGCCATTTCCGCTCTGGTCTGTCAGGCTGCTGATATACTTCGTCGGGGGCAGCATCACGTTCCGGGCATCGGCCTGCCACCAGGCGGCCAGATCCCCTAGAGGCACGTCGCCCTGGGGACGATCGTCGGGCGCAGGAGTGGCGCCTGGCTCGCCCAGCTGGTACGAAACAACCAGGTAAAGATCGTCGAGCAGCTCGTCCATGTTCACTTTGGTCACAGTGCTGCCATCTGTTTTTTCCAGGCGAAGCTGTAGCATTTTGGTATTGCCATCGATCTGCAGCGCATCGGCCAGCGTAAAATCAGCATAACGCTCGTAAACATTTCCAGGACCTGCAGTCAGCTCCAGTACTTTTGTCTGGTAGGCGCCGGTATTGCTTTTGGTATAGGTAATGCTGAGTCTGTAGCTGCCGGTGAGCACCTGTTTGCCCTGTAGCCTTGCCGTAATACGGCTTATGCCGATATTCCTGTCTTTGCAGAAGAAAGGGAAACGATCGTTGTTCAGGCTCATCCGCATACGGGCATAAGCATTGTCTCCGAAAACGGCGGCATAAGCATACCAATCGTTGCTGTAGTCATGTTTCAGGCTGAAATAACGCGCCAGGAAAGGCTGTGCCGGATCGGCCGGCAGCGCTTCGACCAATTGGTTTATCGCGGCGACACGCTCGGTGCGGTAGGCGGCCTTGCCTTCGCGCGCGGTATAGCGCAGGTGCATGATCACATCCGAAATGGTTTCGAAGTCAAACAGCCGTACCTGGTCTTCATCGGCAAGACGCAGCTCCCATTCGCTCACAGCGCCACGGCCTTCGAAAGGCAGATAACGCTCGTCCCTGAAATTGAGCTCGAATACGCCGCCGTCATTTTGCCCGTTGCTGGTAGCGATGGGCTGCAGCCTGATGTTCTCCGTTACAGGGTTTACAGCGCTGCTATCGCTTTTGCGCACCAGGTGCTTCGTCAGCGTCAGCGTAGCAGCCACCGTGGTATAAGGGCCGGCGATACAGGGCAGCGACAGGCTTACCGATTTGATGCGGCGCAGGTAATGGCCGGGATAATCGAGGTCAAACAGCGCCTCGGGCAGGCTGATCACACAGGATCCTTTGGTACGCAGATCCAGCAACGCGGCCGGATCGGTAAGCGCCAGGGAAATGTTCTTGGTCAGCTCCAGCTCGCGCTTGTTGTTGTCCATATAAGCCGCTTCCATCTTGCGGAGATCGGCCTGTAGCTTTTCACCGCTTTGCAATCCCTTGCGCAGACTGTCCCAATAGGCAAAGCCGATAAAGCCGGCCGCGGGTTTCTGCACCAGAGGCAATTCGAGGTCCATACAGGCTTCCGCTTTTTTGGCCATATCAAATGCCAATTGGTAGCTTTGGAAATAGGTGGTGGCGATTTGCCCGATCATCCAGCTATACAGCGCCACATTGCTGAACTTGCTGCGCATATAGGCATCCGTTTCTTCGTTGTTGCTGATCTGGAGATCGTGGTTGACCAGCTCCCGGTTTGCGATATCCAGCCTGATCTCTGCCGCCAGTATCTGTTGATCCAGCTGCTCCATTTCCTTCGCTGCCGTGGAAGCCTGGAACTGCCAGTCGTCCATACGGCGCTCGTAGCCGGCGCGGGTAAGCGACATGCTGCCCCTGCCGCTGTTGATCGCGGCGGCGATACCGATACCGGCGCTGATGGCATTAAGCGCTGTCGACAGCTGTTGTCCGCCGAAGCTCGCGCCTACGGCCATGGCCGCCTGGCCGTGAAACTGCGGGATGAGGGCCAGTGCGCTGGAAGTAGCCTGTAAGCCGCCCTGCACCGCCTGCAGGATCATACCCGTCTGCACCGATTGCAGGTGCTGTGCCTCGCCGGCATTCATAAACACGCGGCTGGCATAGTATTGCTGGCGCGCCTGGGCGTTTTCACGCGAGCGTCTCGCCGACTCCAGGTTAGCCGTGGCTTCCTGTACCTGCACTTCCTTAATGTACCGCGTTTGCTGCAATACCTGCCGTTCCTGCCCCGAACGGATGAGCGCCAGCTGCTCTGCATCTTTCTTCTCAATAGCCGATAGCAGGGCGCCGCCAAGGCTTTTCACATCGTTGCTGAATTCATTGGCTTTTTGCAGCACATAGCTGAAACGATAGACGGAGAGGCTGCTGGCCGAAAGGCTGTTGAGCACCGTATCGATGCTGATCCCTTTTGCAGCGGCTCTTACCAGCAGAGCCGGGTCGATGGGTGGTTCGTATAAAGCCAGCTCTCTCACGCTGCCATCGATGTTCATACAATTCCTGATCTTGAACAGGCGATCGGCCACAGTATCCCAATAACCCAGCAGCTTATCGTTCTTGGGCAGACAGAAATAGAACATGGCGATGCTCAATGTATGATCGTCTTTGGTTCCCTGCTGGGGCAGCGGGCCATCGTTGGGTGCGAAATAAGATTCAATGGGCACCATAGCATTGGACAAGGCGTCGAGGCCGGCGCCGTCCAGCTCTTCGAAAGTATGGCTCTCCACTTTAGCCCTGGCCGGGATGTCCTGCGGACGTTTGCCCAATAGCTGCGCGGCTAGAACGTACAGCTGGGTCGCTTCGTTGATCGACTCGATGGTATCGCGGCCAAACAACTGGTCAGCCCAGGCGATCAGGTTATCGAGATACTTCATCAATACGTTCTTCATATAAGCCAGCACACGCATACGGGCAATCACATGCGGCTTGAAGGGGTTGGCTTCCCATTTGTCTACCTGTTGTAAGGCCTCGCCCACGCCGTTATGTATCTGCAGCACGAGGTCTTCCAGTGTCAGGATGGTACCCTGGGCGGCCTTATAGAAAGGATAGAACTTCCAGAAACGCTTCTTCTCGCCGGTAACCGCACCGGTCATACCGTCCCGGTTGCTGGTAGGATCGAAAACATAGTGGTACCATTTACGGGCTTCCTCAAACTGCTGGTTCTCGCTGAGGCGCTGTGCCACGAGCATCGGCGCATGGAAGAACAGCTCCCAGTTGTAACGGCCATACGCTTCGTCGAAGCCAAACTGCACCTTATCTGTAGGATAAAGGCTATGCACCAGGCTGGTAGGCTGATAGGTACCCGAAAAGGCCATATAGTCTTCCTGCCGCTGGTTGCTCAGCTGCAGCAGCCCGGGTATGCCACTCTTGTTGAAGACCCTGAAAAAATCGGTGATCTGCGCATGGTAGAAGGTTTGAAAACGGTATTGCTGGGTATAGGTTGTAATCGGATTACCCAGGCTCAGGTCCTTCGAGAACAGCTGCGGTCCTGATGTCGCCGTGGCAGCCATCAACTGCACCGCACCGGAAGTAATCTCAGTCATCCATGGGTTCTTCTTATAGAAAGTGGCCGTCAACATTTTCGAATCGTCCAGCAGGACGCTGTTCTGTTTCTTTACAGCTGTGAGCACCGTAGTAGCGGAGCCGATCGTTCCTTTCTCTTTTTGTACATAATAAGTATTCTTATCATCTTCAAAGAAGAAGCGTTCCTGCAGGGGTTCCAGCACACTGAAGCGTTCATAGCTGTCGTTGGCAGCCGGCGCCGTCAGCTTGAATCGTCCCTTCGGCGTATTGTTGAGTATCGCCGCAGAGCTTTTCCGGATAGGCCTTGCGAAAGGGGCGTAGTGAATATTGGTTGAGAACGAATAATAGCCATAGGGAACCGCAGGAGCGATCTGCAGCTTGTCGACCATTACCTTGCCATTGGACAAGGGATCTTCCACCAGCTTCATCTTATTAATGCGGGTATTTGCTGGCGCGATTATGGTATCGGGCTCAATATCGTCGCGCAATATAACAGGGTCTTTGCTCGGATCTTTCCATAGGAAAGTATGCAGACCGATACCATTTTCATCGATGCCGGGCGGCAGCGACAGGTTGAAGGTGAGACCATAAGCCTTCACATCGGGACGTATGATCATATGGATCCGGTTCCGGAACAGCTCGTCAATTTTCACATCGCCGTTCTCGGTAAGGAAGCTCATGATCGTGCGCGCATTGTTTGTATTGGCCGTATAAGTATTCAGTGCCATATCGGAAATGTGAAGCTTGTTGATCGCCAGCATCATCACTTCTTTGGCCACTTCTGCGGGCAGCCAGCGGTCATCTTTGCGTTGGCTCCAGTTGAGCCTTACTTCCCATTGGGCATAGCGGTCATCGCCAGGATCGGCCACCAGTCCGTTGTTCACAAGGGCATTGCCCCAGTTGCGTCCCATTACCCTTGGTGGGTTATTGTCCGGAACAGTCTTTACCGGCCGGGTACGCTCGTCGCTCTTGATCACATTCTTCTCCGCATCTGAAACATTCTTTTTAGTAAACGTGAGCCAGAACGTATACAGCTTGCCTTCCCATACATAAGGTACTACATGGTCGCTCTTGATATCGATATTCATCTTTTCCCAGGGCGTCCATTCATTGTACTCCAGCTTCCGGTAGTAATAGCGGTGCGGCAGCATATAGGTACGGGCCACCACATGCACCGTATCTTTATCATTGATATTGGGACTGATCTCATGGAAGGCGGATACCGGCTCGAGCCGGGATACTTCCTCCAGCTGCTCCAGGTAAGCCCTGTAAGCATCTTCGGCGGTACGGTCGGTCACCTCGTCTTGCAGGAGCTGTGTCTCGAGCTCTTTGAAAAAAGGCGTTTTATCATCGCGCAGCTCGGGCTCGATCCAGTTTTCGGGATAAAGGAAAATCTTGCGGTTGGCTTCCCATATACGGTACCATTTGCGCCAGCCTTCCCATTGCGCCACCATGGCGGGGCTCAGGGACAAAGCAGTGCCGTTGTAACGTTCCAGGGAGAGGATAACGCGGTCCATGAACAATTGGGCGCTACTGATGGCCTGTTTGATCCTGGAGGTCTTCATACAAGGCTTCATTTCCACATCGATCAGCAATGCCTCGTATAAGGCATTCTCGTCGCGGTAGAGGAAGTTGTTGCTGCTATTGGTAAGGCCGATCATATAACCGACCAGCGATTGCCGCTGCCGCTCACGCAGAATGTCCTGCAGGGGCTTGGCCACTTTCGCCCATTCGTCGTCGCTGTAACGGGCCTTGGCTGCCATACGCACCGCCTTGGCATTGGCCATGCTTACCAGGGGTACCAGTATAGAAGCGTTCAGGAGGGTCGCAGGGCTCAATCCTACCAGGGAAGCCGACTCCATAACAGCGGCTATTTGTAGCAGCAATGCTGCTTTGCCATAGTCTCCGGCATTGTATACAGGTTGCAGCGTATTCACGATCGCCTGCAGGTCGGTATCAGGCCATTTGGTGATCCGCTGCAGCGTGCCGGCAAAATCTGCGGCCGAAGTAGCGCCGGACGCATCTTTCAGCAGCTGCGGGAAATCAGTCTTGTTCACCTTCAAGCGGTCGCGTACCATGAGCCATTCATTCAGGCGGATAAAAGCGGACAACCGGTCTGCGATCTGCGCGGGGCCGGGCACATCAACCGGCATATCGCCAATTTGTGTAATCTCAAGCGCTCCGGCAAATAACAGCAGTGCCTGCAGCTCTTCCGGCGCGATCTTCAGACGATTGATCACCAGCGCCGATTTGCCGATCTTCCCGTAGGCTTCATACAGCAAGTCAAAGCTGAAGGCACTGATACCGGTAGTCCTCGATATGGAGATGGCAGGCGTGGCGATACCGGTAACAGGATCGGTAGTGCCCGCCGAGGCAACAAAAGCCCCCAGCCGTAAGCCTTCAGCCAGCGTCAGCGTGCTGCCCAGCATCAGGGTATCCAGCAGTTGCGCGACCGCATTGCTGTCCAGGGCGAAGGCTTCGGTAAAGTGCTGCCGGATCACGTGGTCCAGCTTGGCAACCAACGCCGCTTCATCATCTGCCGGAATACCATCTGGGAAAGGCAGGATATTCAACTGCTGCAGATCGGATCGCAAAGCGGTATAAAAGTCGCGGATAAGGTCATCCTCTGGTGAAAACAGGGCATCAGAGTCAGCATTAGCGATCAGGTAAGCGATCTCGGGCTGGCTGAATGCCATCTTCTTCAAACGATCGACATAGGCCAGTAAGGTTTCTGTCTCATCAAGCGTCATAAAGTTAGTCGCTGTTACCGGCGCGATATTGAAGTAGGCACGCCATTGCAGCAAGTCTTTTACCGGCATGTTCAGGCCTTTGGCCAGCAAGGTCAAACCGAACACCGGGCTTAATGCACCGAGAACAGTAGCTTGTGCCGGCAATATGCCCCTGTCGGCAAGCAGCGCCAGGAAGTCTTCTTCGGCAATACCCAACGCAGCGACGAGGGAAGCCGTATTGTCGCTATATGTTCCTGTAAACGCGCCATTGTCTCCGAAATTAGGATCTGCCGGATTGAGCACGGCTTTGTTGCGGAAAATTCGGTCGTATACAGACGGCAGCAGGTCCTGGTTATCACTGTTGAAATTGATGTACTGTGTCGTATCGATCCTTTGCCAGAGCGAAACGATATATTCCGGCGGTGCTTTCAGCAAACCCGATAGCTGGTGCACCTTAGCTATGGCTTTAAAGACTGGTATTGTTATTGGCGCCAGCACAGCCGGATTGGCCGAACCAGCACTCAGGGAGCGCAGCACGACGTCCAGTTGGTAAGCGCTCCAGCCGGTAGCGCGTTGCAGGCGCAGAAAGGTCACCCATTTGGTAAAAAAATTGGTCTTTACCGCGATGGTGTCAAGCGGCTGCGTCGCTTCATAGGTCTTGCTGTATTTCAGGAAAAGCCTGGTGAGGTCGCAGGTAGTAGGCAAAGCACCGTCTACTGCTACGATTTCCATGGTGCGCAGACGCACTACAACGCTGCCACCGCCGGGCAGCGGTTTGGTAACCGTGATAACAGGATTGATATAATCGCATACCAGTAGTTGCAGCATCTCTTTATACGTGATCCTGCTACGGGTCAGCACGGTGTTCAATCCTTCGCCGGGAGCGCCGTTGCACAACATATCGTACCAGCCGCTGGTTGCGGTGCCGAAGCCCCAGTATTTGGGTGTGTCGGTAGTAGATGGAGTAGTGATAATATCGACCTCTTTCCGTGTAACTGACAGCCATTCCGCCAGCGCATTCAGCTCGTTGATCCTGCCCTGGCTGGTATCACCGGCATAGTCTTTTGGCCGGAGCTGATACATAAGTTCGTAACGGCTCTTGCCCAGGTGCTGCAGATAGGTACGGCTCTCCTCGACCGGCAGGTCGAAAGGCAGGTTATTGGGGTAGACTGCCTTGCGAAGCTGCTCGTTGTAGACCGTCTGGTAGTTGTCTTTCGCACGATAAACGCCATCGGGATCCTTCACGGTATGCTCCGGGTAGGCTTCCAGTTCCTTTGCCGTACCGCTGGTCTGGTAAGAAGTAAAGGCCGGCCCCAGGTTGGCCGAGCGGAGTACCGCCAGCTCCAGCAGCTCGTTTACAAGGTCGACATAAGGCAGCGGCGTATTTGCATTCTTGCAGGTAAGATCGATATCCGGCAGATCGGGACGCCGGTTAATGGTGAGCTCCTTGAATGTGGTTGAAGGATTACCGCCCAGCTTCTTTTTCATGAAGTTGAGGATATCGGTATAATAAGCGCCGGGACTATACATAGAAGTACATTCAGTACAGTTGCACATATCGAGGCTACCGAACAAGGTCTTCATGTCGGGCACTGCTGCCGGCGCGGCAGCCGCCAGGGCCATAAGCTGCGGTTGTTCCGTATCATCCGGCTCGTCCAGCATCGGGAATACATTGGTAAGATAGCTGGAATTGCTCATCGCCATCTTGGCCTCCATATGCAATTTATTGTTGTGCACGGCCCGGGAATATACTGAGGCTGCTTCATCAACGCCGCCTTTGAAAGCGGCACCGTAAGCTTCGGCAAATGCTTCCTGCCCCATAGCGATCACATCGGCTGAGGACCGGATCTGCGCTTTGATCATAGCCACTACGGCATCTGTCGCATTATCAGTAAGGCGCACCAGGTTTTGTACCGGCATTAAGGCTTCCCGCACTTTATTGCCGTTCTCGTCTGTGGGTAGGTCCCACACATTGTCTGTACGGAAATCATAACCGGGATTGGCCTGCAGGAAGGCGATCGCTTCCTGGGCATTGGACAAAGCTGCGGCAAAGGCGCTGTCCCGCGCCAGCTTGTCGCCAATTGCAGCCGAAGTGAAGAGACCCTGGATCACCTGGTGCAT
The DNA here is from genome assembly GCF_003545715.1 of Taibaiella koreensis. Lineage (GTDB taxonomy): Bacteria > Bacteroidota > Bacteroidia > Chitinophagales > Chitinophagaceae > Taibaiella > Taibaiella koreensis. The sequence continues at coordinate 1,320,391 of NZ_QVNU01000001.1, read as the reverse complement.
CCTGCCCGCATATTCTGCTATTGCGGCTTCACCTTCATAGGCCTCCAGAATCGCCAGCGGGATACAAACCTTACCCGGGTGCTTGTCGTTTTCCAGATGAATGCGATCCATGAGGTTTTGGGTGGTCAACGAGCTCAAAGTGCTTACGGGACCTTCTCCTACAGTAGTCAGCAGGTTGATGGTCAGCTCGGGCTGCATACCGGTAATAGCAAGCACCTGTATGCCTTTCTGCAAACGGCCGGTTTTCGTCTCGCCGAGCGTGACCTTCACCCTGTCCCATATTGCCGTTGCCGGCAGATCGGGATCTGCTGTATATATTTTCAGAAAAGTAGCCGCATCTTCGCCGTTATTAAGGATCAGCGTAAACAGGGACAGCAGGGTATCTCCGTTGTCGGTCAGCTCCTTGCCTTTAAGCTCCCCACGCTGATCCAGCAGCACAGCCACCAGGTCGTCGATACCGGAAACCGCCGGGATAATATGCCATGCGCCAGCCTGGCTCAGCACTTCGTACAAGCCGTCGCTGCCCATATTGGCCAGTACTGCAATATGGTCCATACCGGCCCGAAAAAGGGCGTATAGCTTTGCCAGCGCCAGGTTGAGGTTTTGGGACATCCATGCTGCATGGACAAGCAGCCGTACTTCCTCGCCTTTGAGACTTGACTGTGCCGCCAAAGGATCGATCTGCTCATCGCTGACGTTGGCCAGCCCTGATGGCTGCAGACCAGTCCTGTCGGAAAGTACCTTCAGCCTTGCTTCCAGCTCGGTGAGGAACTGGGCAAATACCGATTTGTCGCTGATATGGATATCGATCGCTGTGCAGCAACGTTCCGGGCTTACTGATCCTGAACGGGCCAGATCCGTTTGGTCGGCACGTATCGCGACGTATATCTGCGCAAGTGCAGCTTCGCCGCAGCCATCGCTGCTTCCCTGTATATCGGCTTTGGGTACTTTTACTTCGTAGTGTCCCAGCGCGTCTATCCTGCCGGAACCCAGTATGCGGTTCTCGGGGAAATGCGGCTTGATCACCAGCACGGAAATCGCCTCCGTATTCACCGGAACAGCGCAGATAGCAGCCTCTCCCAGGGTGACCTTACCGCTGATGGTCGTATAGCCGTCTACTGCGGGCGTTTTGATTTTCTCATAAGCTTCCGGTGTAAGCGTAATGATCGTAGCGAAATTGGTAATGCCGGCGCTGCCCGACTGGACCAGGTTGTTCTGGTTCAGGATACGATAGTTTACCTGCTCGCTTGCCTTCAGGTCGTAAGCGGTGAATAGCTCGAAGCGTGCATCTGTGGCATTGATCGCCGCAGACCCGATCCAGCCGCCGGGGGAACCCGATTGTAAGGCCGTCGTGAGCTCTATGGTGATCCCATAGGCAATATGATCCAGGGCACGGCCCTGCTGGTCGGTAAGCTGACCAGAGATTTTCTTCATTAATGAGGATGACATGGATTATAGAAATTAAAAAGTGATCAAATAGAGTGTGTATTTATGCAGGCTAACGCGTGATAGCCGTGATGAACCAGCGCCAGGCGCCAACTTCGTCCCGGATGGATTGAAGATCGACCGTATGGCCCCGGCTAAGACCACAGTCATCGCCGCAGCCTTCGAATTCAGGTAAGGAGCTTCCGGATCCGATATCGCAGATATTCAGATTGCTGAACAGTATCCTTTCCCCTTTACTGATACGGAGCCGGAGCATCCTGTACGGGAACTCAGCAGGATCGGGCATTTCGAGGCTTACCGTTTTACCGAAAATGAGCGTGTGGTCTTCTGGTTTCACTACTCTTATCGTATCGCGGGTGGTAATACCCCGCGTGGCCAGGCCACCGCCGGTTTCGACACCCAGGGCCGGGCCACTGTCCGTGTTAGCCGGCGTTACCCAATTGGCCGGGTAGCCGTTATGATCCCACCAGTTATCACTGGCCAGTAACGATACATTGCCTGTACTATCGGCAGGCACGCCATTAATACGCAGCACATAAGTACCGTCGCTATCAGGCAGCTGGTGGGTACGGGCAGCGGTAATATTGCCCGTTTTAATACCGGCATAAGCCAAGCCCCCATAGCGGATATTCAAGGCATTCAGCACGGAATTGCCTGTGCTGCCATCTCCGATGGAGATGATATTGGGTGAGGCGATCGTCACACCCTGGCCGCTACCGCCGTTAATGGCGATCCTGTTGCTGTTGGCCGCCTGGAAGTCAAGCACATTTGCCCCCACCGAAACCTGACGGTTGCCGGTCAGGCTGCCGTTGGTATTGTAAATACTGGTATCTGCAGGTAAAGGTTGTGCGCTCAGCACGCCGGCATCGTTAGCTACTACCATCCGGGTACCGGTACCGCGGAGCTGGGCCAGGGAAACATTCCCTGTTACGCCATCGATCTTCAGGCGGGAATCAGCGATAGTAGCACTGGCATATGAGTATTCATTGTTGATGGCGATATGGAAGTCCTGACGGGCAGCGCCATCCTGGCGATGGCTGATGAGTTTCACTTTTTCATATTGCCCGGCAGTATCGCTATAGCCCAGTACCAGCGTGATCTCTTCATTGGGATCAATGGGCCGGCCGATCACCGTCTTATCGCCCCGAAGCTGCGTATTGCCTTTGACAAAAAGACCATTCACCGGCGCATTATCGGCGTAGCTGTCCGAGACCATAAGTCCTCCCGCTTTTATGGGCCATGCTGCGTTGCCGGCTGTGTAGAATTGCGCAGTAGTGTCGCCTGCCATATAGTTTCCGTTTGCTTCAAAGCGGAATACACCCGATGCAGATATTGTTTTTGCTGCGAAGTGCTCCAGGTCCGTACCCGGATTATTGACCACTTCTATACGCCCGGAATTGCTCATCCTGATCTGGGAAGCGACAATGCCGCTCCAGTGAAAGGCGATCCTGGGCCCGGCCGGCGCACCGCTGCCGAGAAATTGATTTTCCCGTAGCTGAATAGCAGCAGTATAATATGCCGAGCCGCTGCTTACATCGCACACGTTGGCATCGCCGTTCCGCGCGGCCTGCAGGCTCTGGATAGCCTCCTTCCAGGCACTCCAGCTACCGTTGTAATAGCTGCGCCAAAACCGCCTGTTATTGCCTCCCCCCGGATCAGCATAGCTATGGTAATCCTGGTAAACAAAATTGGGATAAGGAGAGGTTACCTCAAGCTTTCCGGCAAAACCTATGGGATAGTTGGCGCCGGATTGTGCGTTTATATCGTTGTTCTGAAAATAAATACCAGTGGTGGTGTAGTTGTTCAGATCGACGCCACCGGGAAGGTCGCCTTTAAAGCAAAGCACATTATCTTCTTTGAAAAGGTATTCCTTCCAGTCGGTAAATACACCATTCCATGAGGTACGATACCACTTGCGGCCCAGGTGACCCTGAAAATAAACCGCGGGTACGAATTCCTGCTCTACAGCGCTGAAGGAGCTATCGCGATAGGGCGTAACCTTAAGAAAGCCCGCGCCCAGAACCGGAAAATTGGTACCGGTGGGCGCACCCGCGCCATTATCGTACCATCCGCCCTGCGTCAGCGTATTGGCATCGGCGCCTTCGTAATGTCCCCTGTATTTGGCAATGATCTTATCGTCGGCAGTATACATTGGATCCGTCTCTGTCTTCAGGTAACCTGCCGCAGCATGATTGCCCCAACCGTAAGCGGTTTGTCCGTTATTGATGCGACTGTCGTTACCCTCCGCTACAGTACCGGAAACCGTTCCGAAGTTCTTGTTGAAAGCCGTATTCTTGGCGATCGCCGGCTCCTTGCTGTTGAAGGTATTCCAGTCGGCTCCCGACAAATAGCCGTTCGTGCCGCTGGCTGCCTGCTTGATACCGATCTGGCCTGTCCCGCTATTGTAGGTGATGGGTGTGCTGCCACTAAGGGCATTACGTGCCCGTGTATTGGTAAAATACAGGTTGTTTGTTCCTTCAGGTACCTGGTCGCTGTTGGTCACCGTAGGGCTGCGCAGTTCCACCCAATTCGCCAGGGCGCTGGCAGGAACTGCCTGCAGAATAAAGCTCTTATTGATATCTGTACGCACAGCCACATCGCCGGTCTCGGCTGTGAGCGCCAGCATTGCGGCTTCAGAGGCAACGGTACTCGTATTGGTGATGGCAATAGCGGGGATCTGGGCATCGGGTATCTTACCATTGCTGCCCAGGGTGGCTACGCCATTCGCTACTCCTTTCTGGCCTACCGCGATATAGCCTGCGTTGTTGTTCGTAATAGCTGTATCGACATAAGCCTTGACTGCATTCTGCGTGGGAAACAAAATATCTGAAGTGCCGAGTGTTGTCGCCGCACTCTTGTTCGTGGCATTTTCCTTCGCGTTCCAGCTATCGATATTGGCCTGGGTAATGCCCTTTACATGAGCCGGTACGGTAGGATCGGTCTCTGCCGATACGATCACCGGCTTATTGCTCACATTGTTCCAGTGCACGGCACCGCCGGCGCCATCGGTATTGAGCTGGGCCTTGGTATATACATCACGCAGCAGACCTACTTCGTTCCAGCCGTCCCAGGCCACACCGCCATGCCAGTTGAACCGGCTGCGTATCCACTTACGGGTAAGGTTGCCCGGCGACTCCTGAAGGCAGACAGCTTCCTGGCTGATCGCATAGTTATAGGAAACATTGCCCCAGCGTTTCCTTACCGTGAGCATTAATGGGATATCGGTGCCCGGATCGGGATAACCCTGGGCCAAGATCTGGTTGCGGAAACCCGATATAAAATACTCGCCGGTTATCTCGAGCGCGTCGGCATGCACCGGGGCAACAGGAGTCCGTATGTTGAGCACCCCGTTTTTATATTCCCATACATCAGTAGCCGTTCTGCGATACCAATGGCCGCCGCCCCTGTTGAGCGTGGCGCTCTCGTTGGTGGGGTAAAAGAACTGGACGGCATTGGTACCATTGCCGTAGACCACCAGGTAGCCGGCAGTGGCCTCGTTGTTGTTGCCGCCGATATTGGGATAATTGCTTATTGCCGTCAGTCCGCTGTAGATAGTATAAATACCGCTTGCAGTCACGGTATTGAAATTCGTTACAGGCGTGTCGTTGCGGGCTAAAGCATGGCTGTTGACCCATGCTTCTGTAGCCACTTCATTACCGCGATAGGTCAGCAATCCGCCGTCAGGCTGCAGGTTCAGCGGAGCATAACCTGTAGCATTACCTGCCTGTATGCCACCGCCTTCGCCATTGGCAAAGTAAGCTGTAGTCATATTATTGCCATCTGCACTGCGCAGGTAAAAGTGCGCATCTTCGTAGCTGCCGGTAGCCAGGGATATATTGCGGCCCGCATCGCGCACCTGCTGCAGATCGGGGAAAGCCGGCAATGTAAGGGGTAAGGGGACCCAGCAGGGATCGTCGTTATACTGCGCGTAGACACGCGGATAGTCTTCGCCTGGCCCCTTGGTAAAATAAAGGGCGTTCAGGTTCTGTCCGCCGTCGGGGAAGGGTGTATTGTCACACCGGTTCTGTGTTGCCATCATGGATTTTTTTATGAATTACAAGGATTTTATTGATCGAAACTCCGTTTAACAGGCATACAGCAAGCCTTACCGGCAGCGATTACTGCCGTTATGCGCCTGTGAGCCAGGAGCCTTTAACGGACACTTTATAGCAAAAAAGGCCGTTGTTCCGTCAGAAGCCGGGGATACTAGGGAGCAGAAGGGATAGCGGTCATAGGATAGGTATTAACAAGGTGATCTATGTTTATTCTATGCAGCAAAACTAACCGGAGGGAGCGCCAATCTGCGGCGTTGCCATAAAGCCCGGCAAAAAAATTAAAGTATACCCGCCGGCAATCGCCGCAAGTATCTCATTCGTTGGAGCAGATCATTGGAAGAGCCAAGCGGATTCCTATTTCCCGGTCATAGGGGATCATGTACAAAAAAAGGTAGCCGTTGAGGTCTACCTGATAAAAACGTTGCAAGGATGCGTTTATTATTTGTTTAAAATAATATTTTTTTCAAATACTTTTATTTACACTGTTTAAAAATAAAAAAACAAATACTCCCACCATTGGGCAAGTCGCATTCTTCTCACCGAAGATAAAGGACGGCCGTAAAATATTGCCCAGGCAACACGCAGCAACTGTATTGAGCCTATCCGGCCAGTGTCTCTCCTACCCGGATAGTGATGCAGTATCTTATACCAGCTTTAAGAAAAATTGTCCGTCCAGTGCCAGCTTCCCTTCTATTGCCTCCCCTTGCGGACCAGCAAGCAGGCCCTTGATCTTAGCGGTCTTTCCATTTGTCAACAGATCGGCAATATGCTTTTCGCTCAGCTTTTTGCCAAAGACCTCAAACGGGACCTTGAAGGCGCAACCGGTAAAATCCGGGCACCCGTAAGCCGTCCTGCCTTTTACTATTTTATGCAACTTACATTTAGGACAATCCATTTCCGTCAGCACTACAGGGGCCTTTGTCGCTTTTACCTTTTTAGGTTTGTCTTCCGCCGCTTCAGCTGGTACGGTCTTGGCTTCGGTCACGGTGATCAAGCGTTCCTGGCTGGCCTTCACTTCCTGCGTCAGCTCCGTCACCATGCCGATCAACTCCTGCTTGAATAATGCCGGGTCGTATTCCCCTTTCTCGATCAGGCGCAACTTGCGCTCCCATACGCCGGTGAGCTCCGGGCTCTTCAACAGCTCGTTCTGTATGGTATCGATAAGGTCCATGCCCGTTTGCGTGGCATATAGATTTTTCTTTCGCTTCTCTATATATTTTCTACGGAAAAGGGTCTCTATAATATTGGCCCGGGTCGATGGCCGGCCGATGCCATTATCCTTCAGCAGCTCCCGCATCTCTTCCTCTTCCACCTGCTTGCCCGCTGTTTCCATGGCGCGAAGCAATGTCGCTTCGGTATAAGCTTTCGGTGCCGTGGTCTTTCCTTTATGGATACGGGGCTCATGCGGTCCCGTTTCGCCTACGGTAAACGCAGGCATTACTTTCTCTTCTTCCGTGCCTTCTTCCTTCTGTTTGTCCTGCGCATAGACCTCCCGCCACCCGGGCTCCAATATCTGTCTGCCTGTAGCTTTAAAGGGCACGGTACCTACCTTGCCCATCACTGTGGTATTCGATACTTTACATTCGGGATAAAAGACCGCGATAAACCGCCTGGCGACCAGATCATACACCCGCTTTTCTTCGGGTAGGCTCAGACCGGTAGGGGGTATCTCCGTCGGTATGATCGCATGGTGGTCCGTTACTTTCTTGTCGTCGAATACGGTTTTCAGCTTAGGGATAGGCGCCATAAGCAAGGGGGCGGTCAAGGGCGCATAGTGGATCATGTTTTGCAGGATACCCGGGATCTTCGGATGCAGATCTTCGGAAAGATAAGTCGTGTCTACCCTGGGATAGGTCACCAGCTTTTTCTCATACAGGTTCTGGATATGCTTCAGGGTATCTTCAGCAGCATAGCCGTATTTTTTATTAGCTTCCACCTGCAAGGCCGTGAGATCGAACAGGCGCGGGTTGCCTTCCTTACCCTCCTTGATCTCTGCCGACGTGATCTCGAAGAGATGCTGCTGCAGGTAAGCCAGCCCCCGGGCGGCTTTCTCTTCATTGCGGATACGGTCTATTGCCGCAGTGAACTCCACCGCTTTATATAGGGTCTTCAACTCCCAGTATTCTTCTGCGACAAAGGCGTTGATCTCTTTTTGCCGTTGGACGATCATGGCAAGCGTCGGCGTTTGTACACGGCCTATAGAAAGCACGGTCTTGTCCCGGGCAAATTTCTTGGTGAACAGCCGCGTGGCATTCATACCCAGCAGCCAATCGCCTATGGCGCGCGCGCTTCCCGCTGCGTACAGATTATTGTACTGGTCACCTTCTTTAAGCTGCTGAAATCCTTGCCGGATGGCCTGTTCAGTAAGCGACGATATCCACAGCCGCTTTACCGGCACGGTGCACCTGGCCTTTAGCAATACCCAGCGCTGGATCAGCTCGCCTTCCTGGCCGGCATCCCCGCAATTGATCACCTCTTCGCAATGCTGCACCAGGTGTTCAATAACGGCAAATTGCTTTTTAACGCCGGTGTTGTCGATCAGCTTAATACCGAAGCCCGAGGGGATCATCGGCAGGTCCTCAAGACGCCAGTAGCGCCATTGCTCATGATAATCATGCGGCTCCTTGAGGGTGCAGAAATGTCCGAAGGTCCAGGTCACCTGGTATCCGTTGCCTTCATAGTAGCCGTCTTTACGTTGCCTGGCGCCCAGCACTTCCGCAATGTCGCGGGCAACGCTGGGCTTTTCGGCAATGCATACTTTCATCATTCATTCAAAATTTCCTGTGCTGCAAAGATGCGTCAATTCCGCCGGGCATAGGGCGCCGGCCCGTCGAATGTGCAAAACTCGTCAGAGCACAGCAAATGTCTCTACCGTTGCAGACAAGGCCTTGAGCGAGGCTTCCAGCACAGGGAGCGCCCGGCATAGCTGCGCGAACGAATCGATCACAAAGTATTTGTCCTGCAGTATATCGGTACGGTAACCGGTCTGCATCATGCGGCGCATGTCGAAGGAAAATTTAGCTGGCATATCGCTCAGCGCATGCCGGGTCTCGCCTACCGAAGAAAGGATACCGGCGCCGAATACTTTCACCTCATTCTCTTCCCGCAGCAGACCGAATTCTACCGTAAACCAGTATACCGCCGACAACTGCTCCAGGGCCCCGGGATGATCCAGCCACTGCAGCGCCAGCTGGCCGAAGGCTTCCATAAAAGTAGCATAGGCCGGCTCCATCAGCAAAGGAGCGTGCCCAAACACATCGTGGAACATATCGGGCTCTTCGAGGTAATCCAGCTCCGCCATAGTGCGCAGCCAGCAGGTGGCCGGGAATATCCTTTGCGACAGAAGCCTGAAAAATTCATCCTGCGGCACCAGTTCCGGCGCTACGCACAGCTGCCAGCCTGTAGCAGCCTGCAGTACCTTATTGGTCTCGGCAAAGTCCGGGATCTTGCCGGCGCTGAACCCGATGCGATCGATCGCATCCAGGTACAGCTTGCTGGCATGTTGCTGCAGGTGATCCATCTGCCGACGGAACAATAAGGCCCATACTTCAAAGTCTTCTTCGGTGTAATTGCTGTACACCTGCTCCAGGGGTTTGTTTCTCATAATTTTTGTTTTGAAAGATGTTTTTTGAAAAAAAAGACAAATAAAAAAAGCCCGGTTCCTCTTCGGAACCGGGCTTCAATCAGGTATATATCAAGCCTCCTTATTCCGAACCGTAGCAGGTGAAATAAGCATAATAATAAGCGGCAGTTGTTGCCGGTGAAGCGATCGATATGAATAGTTGTGCAGACATGCGACTGCAAAGTAAAGGAAAAAACAAATACGATACCGGCATAGTCAAAAAATGTTGGCCCCGCGAACGGAAGGGCTGAATTTTGCAGCAACCATTTCCAACAGCACATGCACATCCTCCGGCTTCAATTGCTAACGAACGATATCGCAGCCACAGAACGTTTTTACCGGGAGGTACCCGGCCTTAAAGTATTGGACCGAAGCGACGAAGAGATCACCTTTGAAGCGGGCAGCACCAGGCTGGTATTCCGGCATTCCGCCATTCCCCACCCTGTTTACCATTTTGCTTTTACGATCCCGGCCAATAAACTGCAGGAGGCACTGGCACAGATGGCCGGCAAAACGTCGATCCTGAGCCTGCCCGATGGCAATCCCATTGCCGATTTTGCGCATTGGAGCGCCGGTGCTTTTTATTTCTACGATAACAATGGCAACATTCTCGAATACATCGTGCGCCGCGGCCTTGACAATGCAGAAGAAATACCTTTTGATGCCAGCCGCATCTGCTGCATCAGCGAGGCCGGCCTTGTAACGGACAATGTTCCTGCCCTGGCCGCCGGGATCACCGGGCAGTACGATCTCCCGCTTTTCAGCAAGCAGCCACCGCAGGATAACTTCACGGTCATGGGCGACGATCATGGTCTGCTGATCCTGGTAGCACGCGGTCGACACTGGTTTCCTACCACGATCGAAGCTGCCGGCTTCCCGCTTGCCCTCACCTTGCGCAACGACAAGGGCCAGCTGCACGAGCTCTCCCTGGGGCAGGACTGACGGGCCGCAGCCGTTCCCGGGAGCACAGGATTATTTCGTTACTTTGCAGCAGATGAGCTTGTGGGTCACTTCCCTGAATTCGGGCAGCAACGGGAACTGCTATTATATCGGCGACGGCCGGGAGGCCATATTGGTAGATGCAGGCCTGTCCTGCCGGGAGACGGAAAAGAGAATGCGCCGGCTGGGACTGCGCATGGACCATGTAAAAGCAATATTTATTTCACACGAACATGGCGATCATATCAGGGGACTGGAAACGCTCTCATCCCGGTACCGCTTGCCGGTATACATCACCTCCGAAACCCTTCGCCATTCCCGGCTACGCCTCGACGGGGAACTTGTAAAAACCTTCCGTCACCGGCAACCGGTCCCGATCGGCAGCTTTAACATCATCCCCTTCATCAAGCATCACGATGCTGCAGAACCGCACAGCTTCCTGCTCGAAAGCAACAATGTGCGCATTGGCGTTTTTACCGATATCGGCCAGGTATGCGACGAGCTGCGCTTCTTCTTCGGGCAATGCCATGCCGCTTTCCTGGAAACCAATTATGATGAGCACATGCTGCAGCAGGGACGCTATCCCTGGCATCTTAAAAACAGGATACGGGGCGGCAAAGGCCATTTATCCAACGCACAGGCTCTGGAACTGTTCCTGGGCTACAGAGCCAGTTACCTGAGCCATTTATTCCTCTCCCATTTGTCGGCCGACAATAATGACCCTAACCTGGTATTACCGCTTTTTCGCAACCAAAGCGGCGATACACACATCGAAGTCGCCCCCCGGCACCAGGAGCTTCCCCTTTACGCCATCCATGCCAGGGCTTCTGCAACCTGTGCTGTCGCGGCACCGGAGCCTGTGCCGACCGGGCAATTGAGGTTATTTTAAATACGCAAAGCGTTGTTCATAAAATAGTCCTTTATTCATTTCCAATTAAAGACCAAAAATTTAACAGAAAATAAGGGTTAACCTTGATTTTGTCAGGAATTGGCGATATGTTTGCGCACCATTAACCAATAAGTGAACCTATATGAAGCCGGGGAAATGTTGCCTGTGCAGCTTGCTGTGCATCCTGCTGCTGGCCGCCTGCCAGCCCCGGAGTAACCGGTTTGCCCCGGGCGCTCATAAGACGGCGGACTGTGACACCAGCCTTATGCGCCGATACCGCTTACTGAAAGAACAGGCAACCGATGCCGGACAGCTGGCCGAAGCATCAAAGCGTTTCTATCTGCAAGCGCCCCCTCCCTGTCGCAGCGCAATGGCCAATATCCTGATCGAAGACCTTTTTAACCTGGCCTATGGCAATCAGCAAACAGAAGAGCTGGTGCTGCCCTTTTTTCGCGAACTATCACGAGCGCCTGCCTTGAGGCCTATCCAGCGTAACAAAGCGCTGCTGGCTATCGCTGCGTATTTCATCTACGCCCGCAGAGAGACAGATTCGGCCAGCCGCATACTGGTTGCCATACGGATAGCCAACCCTAAAATGAACGATACTACAGCCCGCTCCTATCACTCGCTTATGGGTCAGCTGATGGTACAAACAGGCGACCTTAAGGCTGCCGCCGATCACTACACCAAAACAATAGCATTGTGTGAGAAGCTAAGGGACAGTATCAGCCTGGCCGCGAACTATGCCAATTACGGCACGGTATTTTCCAGCATGGGTGAATATCAGAAGTCGATAGCGATGAAAGAGAAGGCAGTGGTATTCTTTCTGGCAAAAAAACAATATCCCAATCTGTTGATCGGCTACACCGGCATCGGTGTGGAATATGGTTACCTGCATCGTTACGATTCGGCACAATATTACTATGACAAAGCGCTGGCACTTATTGCAAGCGGCGTGCGCAACCCCAATGCCGAATTTGATCTGTACATCAGCATAGCGGGCATTAACCTGGCCGCAAACCAATTCGATACTGCCCGGTTCTATTACAACAAGATCGTTGAGATCATCGATCTTTCCAGGGATACGGAAAGACAGCGTGTTTATGTAATGGCGTCAACTCCCGCCTATGCCGCGATCAGGAATGTAGACCGCGAGGTGGCGCTGATCAAAACTTACATTCCCCGCTTTTACAGCGAAAAGAACTTTGCCAATGCCAGGGATGCCTACTATACCCTGTACCACACTTTCTATGTGCAGGGAAAGAGCGCAGAGGCATTGGCCAACTATGAAGTCTACGATTCGTTGAAAGGCCTGCAAGCCCGGGAAGAGAACAAACAATATGTAGCCGAACTGGAGACAAAATACGAGACCCAAAAGAAAGAGCTGAAGATACAGGTGCAGCAAAAAGAGATCAACAGAAGCACTACGCTCAACGGCCTGCTGCTGGCGCTGCTACTGGCCGGCGGTATGGGCGCCGCCTTTGCGGTAACCAGGGTCAAGCTGAAGCGAAAGAAGAAAGAGGCCACGCAACAGCAACAATTTACCCGGCAGTTGCTGCACAATACGGAAGAAGAGAGAAGCCGCATCGCAAGGGACCTGCACGACGGTATCAGCCAGGAGTTGATGCTGCTCAAGCAAGAGGTACCTCCCGGACAAGCGGGAGCGCGGGAAAAAATAGATGCGATCATCAGCGAGATCAGGATGATCTCCCGCGACCTGCACCCCGTGATGCTGGATCAATTGGGACTAAAGCCAAGTGTAGAGCATGTGTGCCACCAAATGATGGAACGCAACCTGCTCTTCACCACCGCCGATATTAACTATACCAACAGCCTGAGCAAGAACCACGAACTGCAGCTGTTCCGCATGATACAGGAAGCCCTGAACAACGTTGTCAAATATGCCCGTGCCCAGGCGGCAAAAGTTACCATTACCGAAAGCGCCGCCTATGTCTTTACCGAGATCATTGATAACGGGACGGGCTTCGACGTAGCATCTGTACTTAACAGTGGCAATGCATTTGGCCTGCTCAGCCTTACCGAGCGCAGTAAAAGCATGCGGGGCAAAACGGAGATCAGCTCTTCCCCTGCCGGCACTTTGATCAAAATTGAAATACCCCGATCCGATGTGTAAAGTATTGATCGCCGACGACCATCCCGTAGTGCTGCTTGGCACGCAAACTTATCTGAACGCAAGAGGCTTCGAAGTTGTTGGCATGTGCGCTAACGGTCTTGAAGCCTACAACCAGATACTGGCGCTACGCCCCCATATTGCCGTACTGGATATGAGTATGCCTGGCCTCAACGGGCTGGATATCCTGGAGAAATTAAGCCAGAGTAAGGAGACATGGAAAACAAAAGTTATCCTGCTTACAATGCACAGCGAGCTGTCGTTGTTCAACAGGGCCAGGGAGCTTGATGTAAGAGGCTACCTGTTGAAAGACTTTGCCATGGATGAAATGGAGAAATGCCTCCAGGAAGTAAGGGACGGCAACACTTACTTCAGCAAGCACCTGGCGCAGCGCCTTACCTTCGGACAGGCAGAGCAGGACCCGGCGCTGGAGCAGCTTACATTTGCCGAAAGAAAGATACTGGAACTGGTGAGCCAGCAAAAATCCACCAGGGAGATCGCCGCCTTGCTGTTCATCTCTGAAAAGACGGTGGAAACCCATCGCAGCCATATCATCAAAAAGCTGAACATTCCTCCCGGTAAGAATGCCTTACTGATATGGGCGATGAAGCGCAAAGACTAAACATCTCTGACCGGATCACCTGCCGGTGAGGAAATCCAGCATGCCGTCAAGCAGCTTTACCTGCAGCATAGCCGGCTTATACCTGTGTATCACCTTATCGTCGACATGCATGTCTTTTCCTTCCCATCGTATCGATATATGCCTTGCTTTAATAGGTCTGAAAGGAAACCGTGCCTTGATACCCCGGCTTATTTTTTCAATATAAGCCACCAGCCGCGGCCGCTGTTTTTCCGGGATCAGCAATACATCAAACCGGCCATCGCCCGGATCGGCCCCAGGGGCCAGCACCAGTCGTGGCCCCAGCGATCGTATATTCATTACCTCGGCCAGGATATACTTGCCTGCATAGGCCTTACCATCCAGATCCAGGGAACAAGGTACCGCCTCATAGCTTTGTGCCAAGGGCACCAGCAGCTCGAAGGCTTGCTGCAGCTCCTCGTCTGCACCCTGTGACATACCGTCTGGCAGGTGGTTCATTTGCAGCATCAGCCGCGGGAAGATGCCAAAACCAAATGCTTCTACAAAAAAGGCAGAGGAAGACAGGCCATCCAAACGGCCCACGTCAAAACGTTTAAGCTTGTGCCGGTCCCATGAACGGATCACTTCGGGCACACTTTCAACTATCTTAAGGGTGAGCGCAATATTATTTGCCGTACCCAGCGCCAGTAGGCCTATGGGCCTGTTGTACATCAGCGGCAAGTGCAGCAGGTCCAGGCAAGCCTTCCTTACCGTTCCGTCTCCACCGGCTACTGCCAGTATATCCACTTTCTTTTCTACTGTACCCACACCAGCCTTTTTTGCAGGTGTATTGATAAACGTATAGCCGGCATCCCTGATATGCTGTATCAGCCCTGCCTTCGAATGCGCTCCTTCGCCGGCAGTGGGATTATAGTATAGCTTGACGGATTTCATAATATTTCGGACAGTATATTGAACGTTGTTGCAACAGTAAATGTTATTACAGTATAATAAGCAAAAAGGTTCTGCTTCCCCGCGATTAAATTGGCTGCTATGAATATACTGATCACAAACGACGATGGGATATACAGCCCCGGTATTGCAGCCCTTGCGGCAATTGCCCGGCGGTTTGGTAACATACGGATTGTTGCTCCCGATGTAGAGCAGTCTTCCATGGGACATGCCATTACCCATTCCCGCCCCCTTTCCTACAAAAGTTCTCCGGTCGCATTTGACGGAGCCGAGGCTTACCGGGTAAATGGCACGCCGGCCGACTGTGTAGCTTTGGGTACCCATTTGTGGTCTAGAACAGATGTTGTGCTTTCGGGTATCAATATGGGTCCCAACCTGGGCAATGCCACATGGCATTCCGGCACATTGGCCGCTGCGCGACAGGCTGTGCTGCTGGGAATAAAGGGAATTGCGCTCAGCACGCCGGTAGGCAAAAGCGAACCAGACTTTGACCTGCTGAGATCACATGTAGAAGAAGTACTGGAACTGCTGTTGCAGGAAGAAGGCACGGGACTATACAATGTAAACTTTCCACCGGTGCCGGCAGGTCTTATGTGGACAAGCCAGTCTGTACGGCTGTATGACGGTCATGTGGTACCCGGCACAGATCCCCTGGGACGTAAGCACTACTGGATAACGGTGGCGCCACTTGATCAGGCAGAAGAAGGAACAGACCGGTGGGCCCTCGAACACCAATACACATCTATTACCCCATTGCGGCTTGATCTCACACAAGAATCCATTCTTGACCGGCACCGTATATAGGAACAACAAGCCCCTTCACCTTAACCCTCATCGACATGCTTTCTATAACAGACCATCCCTTACAGGGCGCGATGCGACATGCTGCTCCGATGTCTCACTCCTGCCGAAAGCATATGACATGTACATCTGTACCTGATTTAACTGATTGATAAAAAAGCTTTATTAAGCCCATAATGAATCGTTTTTTTATAGAGCGGTGGCGATATGCTATATTATTTTCAGGAAAATCAGCAAATAAAAGAAGTGACACGACAACATAATAGCGCTTAAATCAAGTATGATAGAAAAATATAGTACTATTATCTTTACTGTGCCGGGGACTGCACCTCCCGGCAAAACCAAAAACCGGCCGAAGAATCCCAATCTCATTAATCGAGCCAATAAATGAAATGCTTCCTAAAACTTCTTCTATACTTCATTATAGCGTACGTCAATAACCTGAATGCCCAGTCTGTAAAGGATTTTAATATCTACAATTTCACTAATGACAATGGCCTCCCTCAGAATAGCATAAAGTCAATTGCACTGGACAAGGACAAATACCTGTGGATTGCTACAGAATCCGGATTGGTCCGTTATGACGGGAAAAACTTCAGGGTCTACAATCGTGAGAACCTGCGCGACATGCATTCAAGTCGCATAAGTTATGTTGGCCTCATGCCAAACAAGAGCATCTATTTCATAGACGAAAATTCATTTATATACACACAAAATATTGATGGACAGTTTGAACGACTGAAGCAAAGGGCCAATAGTGAGCTACTGATCTGCACGACCCGGGGATTCTACAACCCCTCATCGAGTCTCGGTATTGCCGGCTACAACTACCTCAACAGCCGGCTGATCAGCGACTGGATCAATAGCATTATGTTTTATAGCACAACAGATTCCAGCTCTGGCTTTATTGCTATCAACAAAAACACGATTGCTTTCGTATCCCGGAAACATCTGCATTGGATCGATTCGGTAAAGGAGGTGAACAAACATGTGCTCCGTGGCGCCGGCACACTCGAAAAACATTTTTACTACCTGGACCTCTCTTACCGGATCAATACGCTCGACAGCCAGGGAAAAGTGCACTCCGTCCATGTACAAGGGCTGCTGCCATCAAGAGCTCCCGGCCCTCCCAGGCCCTCCCGCTATGCCTTGCTCCAGCAGGAAGAGCGGCTTCACCTGCTTTACGACAACCGTATCTACCGGTTGAGCTACCTCGACGATTGCACCTTAAAGGCAACGCTTCTTGTTGATGCCAACGACATTCCTAACATCACCAGTTTCGGCGATTACGCCTACTTGAATACCATGATCATTGGCTCAGGTACCAAAGGATTATTTGTGTTGAAGAAAAAACAGTTTACTACCGTTAGCTTTCCCGAAACGGACAACATTTTTTACGCTCAGGCAGCTTACGGCGACTCCGGTATTCTCACTCACTTTGGCCTGGTAACGCCGCAAACAACGAAAAAGCTTCCGATCGATAAAATCAAGCGGCAGGCATTGTTACGGGATAAAGCAGGCAACTACTGGATGAACCGTGGCCCCGATGCCGTGATCAAAATCTCCCCGGACTTTAGCATACTCAGGGAAATACGCCTGCGTGAAATCTACGTCAATTGTTTTGCGGAAACGCCCGACGGCAACATATGGCTAGCATCCAACAAGAATAAGCTGGGCCGTATTGCCGGCGATAAAATAGAGTGGTTAAGCCTTATGAAGCTGGGTCCCAATGCCATGGCCACTTTATTGCCGGTCGACAACGAACACTTCTGGGTAGGCGGCAATCAGCACTTGTTCACCATCAATGTGCGCACAGGCCGGGTGGTACACTATAATTACTTCAAGGACTGCGATGTACGTTGCCTTCAATTGGATGATCATAACCGGCTGTGGATAGGCACTTATGGTAAGGGGTACTTCGTATTATCTGGTAATAAGCTGACCCGGATGCCCATCGACAGCAGGGGATACCTTATGTTTGTTCACACCATCCTGGAAGACCGCAGGGGCAATGTATGGATGACGACCAACAATGGCATCATGCGCACCCGTAAAAGCGATCTTGAAGCTTATGTGCAAAACCCTGCACGATCGGTATATTATCAGTACTATACCAAGGAACAGGGATTCAACACCAATGAATTCAACGGAGGCTGCACGCCGGCTGCCTTAGAGCTCAGGGACGGAAAGCTTTCCTTCCCATCGATGGACGGGCTGGTCCAGTTTTATCCCGATAGCCTGCAGGAGGCCTATCCCACCGCTAAGATACTGATTGATGACGTGCTGGTCGACGGCAAGAGCATTCCCCTGAAAAAGGTGGTCATCCTTCCGCCCTCTTTCAACCGGCTTGAGATCCAGGTATCATCTCCCTATTACGACAACCCTGCCAACCAGCAGATCGAGTACAAGCTCAGTGACTTTGAAGACAGGTGGTATCCGCTGAGCAATAACAATTCCCTTGTCTATAACCGGCTTCCCTATGGCAACTATAAGCTCAAGCTGCGCAAAAGGGCTGGATTTGCCACAGACTATTATATTACCGCCGAGCTGCAGCTGGTCGTGAAGCCCTTCCTGTACCAGGAGTGGTACTTCAAGGCATTTGCAGCACTGTTTATAATCCTGCTGGTGCTGCTGTTTTTCCGGTTCCGCTATTTTTACCTGATCAAAAAGCAACGACGGCTGGAGCATAAAGTACAGCAACGTACCCGTGAGTTGGTATACAACAACCGGCTGAAAGAGAAGCTGACCCTGCTTATTGCCCACGACCTGCAGTCGCCCCTGCATTTTCTTACCATACTTGCGCGGCATGTACACCGGGCGGCACAGAACAACGATATAGAGAGCGTGCTGGAAGGCAGCGAGGAGATTAAAAATACTACGGCAAAAATCTACTCCTTCGTAAAAGAGTTCAGCTTGTGGAATATGTCGCTAAATGATAATTACCGGCTCAACAAAACCAGCTTCCCCATCAATGCGCTGCTGGAAGAGCTCAGCCAGTTCTTCGAAGAAATGTTGCGGCTTAAGAACAATCGTATTGAGATCCGATACACAAGGAATGCTTCGGTTAATACCGACCGGGACGTGCTGAAAGCAATACTGCGCAACATCATCGACAATGCCAACAAGTACACCCAGAACGGCAGTATTCTCATCAATGTACACTGCGACGAGAACAATGCCATGGCCCTCTCCGTATCCGATACCGGCAATGGTATGACGGAGCAGCAACTGGAGAAGATCAATTACCGTATACGGCAGTCGCCATCGATACCGGCTATTGAAAAAGATGGCCGGCTTGGATTTCAGCTGATCATAGACTTCGCCGCGCGACTGGGCGCAAGGCTCTCGGTAAACAGTACATTCGGGCAGGGTACCACCATCACGATCTCTGGATTTACCTGCGAAGATTAATCGGAGATACGGTAAATATCGGCGAGCTCGATCAGCTGCGATGCATGCTCAATATTAAGCTTTTCGTAGATACGCTGCTTGTGTGTGCTGGCCGTGGTATAGTGTATTTTGAGCCCTTCGCTGATTTGCGTGAGCGTCTGGTTTTTGCTTAACAATATGGCTACCTGGAACTCCCGGGCGGTAAGCCCGTCGAAGGGATTCAGCTTTTTCCCCTGCGAAGCTTCTTCGAGAATTAACCCCGTCAATTCTTCGCTCACATACTTCTTGCCGCTGAGCACCGTGGCGATCGCTTTGATCATCTCTTCCTGCTCAGCCACCTTTTTCAGATAGCCCTGTGCGCCCAGCTGCAGGTAACGTTTACCATACAAGTTTTCCGGGTTCATGGAAACAATAAGTATCTTGGTCTCGGGATAGCGTGAAGTGATCCATTGCATCAGCGCCCCCGAATCGGTGTCGGGCATTACAAGGTCGAGCAGTACCAGCTCAAATTTGTCTTGTTGCATTTGCTCCATTACCGTCTTGCCGTTGAACGCTTCTACCACTTCCCGGTCGGAAAAGTTCTCCCTGATAATGATCTTAAGCCCAAAGCGCACTACGGAATGATCATCCGCTACCAGTATTTTTTTCATCAGATATTCGTGAGCGTAGCAAACCGAACGATTCTTCTTACTCCTGGAATACAGCGCCCTTTATATGGTTATGGAATATTTACTTGCAAGGTACAATAATTCGGTGGCCCCGGGCGCTTTTCGGGTCTTATTTGAACCTTATAATTTTGTGAGGGCCGCCTTGGGCTGAGATTAATCCCTTATATTGCCACTTCGTTTGCCATCCGAAATCTATTGTTCCCAGGCAATGGGTGCCATCCCGCCTGACAGCAGCAAACCACCGGTATATTTTAAATCTATGTTTCACGAAGCCATAAAAGAAGCGACCAGGGAAGCACATCAACACCTCGAAAAGCAGGTTATTCTGCAGCTAAAGCAGATCCGTACACCTATGGATTATGGTGCGCTGCTCAGTAAATTTTGTCTTTATTTCAACGCCCTGGAGCAGAAGATCGCGCCCCATATCAACACAGAATCCCTTCCCGATTATGATCAAAGGAGAAAAGCGCACCGGCTGCACGACGACCTGGCTACAACGGGCTTTCTTCTGTCTGGCCACCCTGCCGTATCCCTGCCGGTGATCGGCAATGTATATCATGCCTTCGGCGCTTTATACGTGATGGAGGGTTCGGTAATGGGCGGCGGCATTATTATAAAAATGCTGAAAGAAAAATGCGGCATCCACGAGGGATATACCTTTTTCCAGGGATATGGTGATCATACCCCCGCTATGTGGCAGTATTTTATCGGGCACATGAATACCCTTTTGGATAGCAATGCCGGGGCCGCTGCCATGATGATCGACAGCGCCAAAGACACTTTTGAACATTTTTCTATCCTGTTTCAGCCCCATGAGCAAGAAACCCAACTATGATGAGACCTTTTGCGGCAAACTGCCGCTGCACAATATCAACCTTATCCAGCCGCATGGTTGCTTGCTGGTGTTCGACAGGGACACCCTTGAGATCATACAGGTAAGCGAAAACAGTAAAGACCTGCTGGGCGTCACGCCGGAAGAAGCGTTGGGGCAATCGTTGCAGCAATGGATCGATGTACCTGCCACGCGCATTACAGACAAATTTCAATCCGGCATAGGCGACCGGCTACCCTTCTACCTGCATTTTACGGCTGCAGGAGTAACCCGCCAATACCTGGTCCTCATCCACGCCAGGCTAGACTATCTGGTGGCGGAATGCTTTCCTGCCGACCGGAAGGAGAACGCATTTGTAGAAATATACCAGACCCTGAAACATAGCTTTGCGGAAATAGAACATACCAGTACTGTGGCAGAGATGAGCGCAGTGGTAACCCGGCAGCTCCGGGAAATATCGGACTTCGACAGGGTGCTGCTGTACCAGTTCGACAAGGACTGGAATGGCAAAGTGATCGCCGAGAGCAAGACTGAGGGGCTTAACGGCTACCTGGGGCAACAATTCCCCGCATCCGACATTCCTAAACAGGCCAGAGCAATGTACCGGAAGAACACCTACCGGATGATCCCCGACAGGGATTATACCCCGGTAAAGCTCTACCCGGTAATCAACCCCAGGACCAATGCCTTTACCGACTTGTCGGACTGCAGCATCCGCAGCGTGGCGCCGGTACACCTGGAATACCTAAAAAATATGGACGTAGCCGCGTCCATGTCTTTCCGCGTGCTATGGGGCGAACAGCTTTGGGGGCTTATTTCGCTGCATCACCGGCAGCCACGTTTTCTGGATTATGAGACCTGCAGCCTCTTTGAGCTGCTATCGAGCTTTATCTCCAACCATTTAAGCACCATACTCAGCAGGGAACACTTTCATTTCGCCGCAGGCCTGCAGGAGAAAAAGGCGGCGATTCAAAAAAATGCATACCAGCATACGGCCCTCGCTCCGGCCTTACTGGAGCAGGATATTAAGGTGACCGACCTGTTTCGGGCGAGCGGCGCAGCCCTGCTGCTACAGAACCGGATCCACACTACCGGCACTGTACCACCAGGGGAATTCATAGAACATGTCGGTTTCTGGCTGCAAAGCAAGGACTTTGACACCGTTTTCGCAGCACAACACTTTGCCGGTATATTTGAAGAAGCCGGCGAGTATGCTGCCATTGCCAGCGGTTTCCTGGCGCTTACCCTCAATAAAGAGGAGGGCGAGTTTCTGCTGTTGTTCAGGCCCGAGCAAGCCTCCACTATTTCCTGGGGCGGCAATCCGGGGGATGCCGTCCGGTTTGAGGCAGATCAGAAAACCTACCATCCGCGTAATTCGTTTGAAGTATTCCAGGAGCAAGTACGGCAAACCTCAGAGGATTGGCAACCGGAGGAATTGAATATTGCAAGGGAGCTACGCAACTTTTTGTTCGAGTTTTTGGTTAAGCATAGATAATGCCGGCCTTGCCGGCCCCGGTACAGGAGCCATACCATGGAGCGCAACAAGCAAAAAAGAGAAAAAGAACATATTATTATCGCAATAGGTGCGTCAGCAGGCGGCCTGGAAGCCATCAATGCATTTTTTGATCACCTGGAGCACATACCAGATTGCTCTTTCGTCATCATACAGCACCTTTCCTCGGACCACAAAAGCTTCCTCACCGAGCTGGTAGCCAAGCATACACCTATGCCGGTGATAGAGGCCGGCAACGATATGCCGGTAAAAAAGCAATGTGTTTATGTGATCCCCAATAAAAAGATGATGACCATCAGCGACGGGAAGCTGAACCTCGTCGAAAAAGATCCCGAACTTGTACCCAACAATGCTATTGATGTGTTCCTGCAGGCCCTTGCCAGGGAACGTGAAGATAAAGCAGTGGCAGTGATCCTCTCGGGTACCGGTACCGATGGCACAAAAGGTATCGAGCACATAAAGAGCGCAGGCGGATGGGTATTGGTACAGGAACCCACAAGCGCCAAGTTTGACGGTATGCCCAATAGCGCCATACTCTCCGGAAATGCAGATGCCATACTGACACCTCAGGCCATGGCTGCCTGGATACAAAAAAATGCAACGGGAGAACCCAAACCGGTTAATGCCAGGATCTCGGAAGAGCAAATGGAACGCATCTTCAGCCTGCTGCAAAAAAGTGGCCATGATTTCCACTACTACAAGACCCCCACCATCGTACGCAGGATCACCAAACGAATGGGGATGCTGGGTTGCAAAACCGTTGAAGGCTACCTGCAGCTGATGGGCGAAAATGAAACCGAAGTAAAAGAGCTGAGCCGCGAATTATTCATTAACGTGACTGAATTTTTTCGCGACAAGGAAGCTTTTGACATCATATATAAAGAGGTTATCCCAAAACTGGTGGCAGATAAGGCACCTGGCGAATCGGTCAAGCTATGGGTATGCGCCTGCAGCACTGGCGAAGAAGCCTATACCTATGCCCTGCTGCTCGACAAATACATAAAAGAGCACGGGATAAATATCGATGTCAAGATATTCGCTACCGACATCGAGGAACAGAACATCCGTTTTGCCTCGCGCAATAGTTATCCTGCTGCTATAGAAAAAAATATTCCCGCCGATCTGTTGCAGGAGTATTTCATTTTTGAAAATAAGCAATACGCCATTATTCCGCGGCTACGCAAACAGATCGTATTTGCCCGCCATAATATCATTAAGGATCCCGCTTTCATTAAAAATGACCTCGTCAGCTGCCGGAATATGCTGATTTATATGAACCGGATCCTACAGGAGAAGATACTTGCCACCTTTCATTTTTCGCTCAACAAGTCGGGCTTCCTGGTGCTGGGCTCCAGCGAATCGGCAACGATACTTAAAAACGGCTTCGACGAGGTGAACAGTAAGTGGAAGATCTATACCAAAAGCCCCAAAGCGCTCCCCGATATCCTGCACCGGAAGCTTACTCCTGGTGTAGCAGTATCGACGCCCGCTTACCGCAGGCCATTGCCCGTATCCAAGCGCTCAGAAGAGCTGGCAAGGGAATTCCAGGCGGTGCTTACCGAGCACCTGGGCTATACCGCCGTTTTTATCGATAACCGCTACGAGATCAAAGAGGCAATAGGCAATTATGCCCAGTACTTGTCGCTGCCCCAGCAGATACTCAAGCTGAACTTGCTATCCATGCTGCCCAGGGAGCTGGAGATCCTGCTAAGCAATGCCATACGGCGCTCCTGGTACGGCAGAAAAAAAGTAACTCTTAGCAAGGTGCCTTTTCGTAAAGGCGACAACCAGTATATCGACATCGTGGTAAAGCCCCTGGCGCCGCCCAACGAAAACCTGACCATGATCGTGCTGAGCGACAGCAAAGGCGCAGCACCGGAAAATAACGACCTGCCACAGCATACCGTAGAAGCCGATGATCAGAATGAATATGTAAGAGCGCTGGAAATGCAGCTTACGGACACCAAGGACAACCTGCAGCTTGCGATCGAGGGCCTCGAGACCACCAATGAGGAATTGCAAAGCGCTAATGAAGAATTACTGTCGAGCAACGAGGAACTGCAAAGCTCCAATGAGGAACTGCAATCGCTCAACGAAGAGCTGCACACGCTCAACACAGAACATCAGGCTAAAATAAAAGAGCTGATCGAGTTGAACGATGACCTGGACAACTATTTCAAAAGCACAGAGATCGGGCAGATATTTCTGGATGCCAGGCTAAACATCCGGAAATTTAATCCCAATGCCAAGCTGTTTGTCAACCTGATCGACAACGATATGGGAAGGCCCATAAGCCATATATCCAACAACCTGCAATATCCCGGGCTCCAGGAAGATATCCGTAAAGTGCAGGCCGGCGGCAAAATGCTGGAGACCGAGATAGGCCTGCAAAACGGCAGGATATGTATTATTCGTATTTATCCTTATATACGCAAAGACAAAGTGATCGATGGCCTGGTGCTTACCTTCATCGACGTAACGGATGTAAAGAATCTCTATGGTGTGGTCAATGGTGTATTCGAATCGAGCCTCAATCCCATTATCGTTCTCAATCCGGAATATGATGTGCTGGCCCACGAGATCGTCGATCTCAGGATCACGGCAGTGAATCATGCTGCCGAATTGCTGCTGGCCGGCAAAAAGGACAATCTCAATGGCCGGTCGTTCCGGAAAATGGGACCCCACCTGCTGCTTCATGAAATATGGGAAAAGCTGCTCCGTGTAATCGAAAACGGCAGGGCGCTCAACCTGGAGTATCATTTTCCCGCTCCCGCCGGAGAGCGGCATTTTGATCTCTCGGCAGTAAAGATCAACGAAGGCGTTATGATCACGTACAGTGAGGTAACCCAAAAGAAAAATGCAGAAAAGCGACTGAAAAAGAATTACCACGAGCTGATCGCCACACGGGAAAGCCTGAAAGAGCTCAATACCCGCCTGGAAGAAGAAGTGAACAACCGCACGCAGGCGCTTTCGCTGAGCGAAGAGCGCTTCCGGCTCGTAAGTCGCGCTACTAATGATGTGATCAAAGACTGGGACCTGGTCAACAACCAGGTGTGGAACAGTGAAAGCTTCTTCAGCCTCTTTCATTTTTCACACGACGATATACAACCTACCATTGACTTCTGGTTTACCCATATTCATAAAGACGATCTTAAAGAGGTGAAGCAGGGCATCTTTAATGCGATCAATACCGGCGAGCCGCAATGGACCGGTGAGTACCGGCTGCGCAACGGCAAGGGCCAATACGGCTATGTGCTGGAACGGGGCTACATACTGAAAGATGAGCTGGGTATGCCCTACCGGCTCATCAGCTCGCTCATGGACATCACACCGTTAAAGAAAGCCGAAGAGGCCACGCTGGAGCTGCTGCAAAGGAAAGATGAGTTCATGAGCATCGCCAGCCATGAGCTCAAAACACCTATTACGAGCATGAAGGCTTCGCTACAGATCGTAGAACGTGTGCTGGAGGAAGACAATAGCCAGGGCCTTGCCAGGGATTTCATCCAGCGGGCCAATGACCAGGTGGATAAGCTGACAACACTGGTCGAAAATTTGCTCGATGTAACCAAAATACAGGCGGGAAAAATGACCTTCAGCCAGTCATCGTTCGACATCAGCGAGCTGATAAAAGAATGTGTTTACCACATACAAAATCTCTCACAGAACCAGATCAGCATCAGGCGTAACAAGCCGCTCCTGATCTTCGGCGACCAGAACCGTATCGAGCAGGTGGTGCTGAACTTCCTTTCGAATGCTGTAAAATATTCGCCCGAAGCAACAGAAGTAGTGCTGGATGCTTATATTACAAACGACCTGCTACGCGTGGAGGTAAAAGACAGCGGTATCGGCATCAGCTCCGAAAATGTACCGCTCGTTTTCGATCGCTTCTTCAGGGGATTCAATTCATCGGAAAAATACTCGGGGTTGGGCCTGGGGCTTTATATCTCGGCCGATATTATTCGCCGGCATGGCGGCGAAATAGGTGTGGAAAGCGAGCTGGGTAAAGGCAGCACCTTTTGGTTCACCCTACCGCTTCCTGCAGGCCCTTATCAGAAACAGACAAACAATGACTAATAAATTGATGATTTTCGACGATGACAAGGATATCTTATCCATCTGTACTTTTATTTTCAAAAGGCTGGGATGGGAAGTAAGCTCATCGCTCAATTGCAACGATATTATCGCTAAGGTAAGGACAGAAAAGCCCGATGTTATCCTCATGGACAACTGGATCCCCGAAGACGGCGGTATCGCCGCTACCCGCCGGCTTAAAGACACCGAAGACCTGCGGCAGATACCTGTGATCTATTTTTCGGCTAACAGGGATGTGGAATCCCTGGCCAGCGAAGCCGGCGCCGATACTTATATTAAGAAACCCTTCGACCTGAAGGAATTTGAGCAAGTCGTTACCCGGTACGGAAAGTATCAATGAGAGAAGCCGCTTATTTTGGGTACACCAGCAACTTCAGCAGCACCAACAGGCTCTTGCCCAGACGTGCACTCTGATTGCCAGCTTCCAGTTCTTCCGCCATCTCTACCCAGTAACCGAGGGTAAGCAAGCCCAGCAAGAGGTATTGCATCAATCCATATGTGGTCTTGAACAGCTTTTCCATATTTATATTCCGTCCGAAAATCGTGCCACTTACACAAATAAATGATTACAAACTACTTAAACAAAAGTTAGTTTATCCACGGTCGGTATTTTGTTCCACGATCTGTGGCAGTTTTCCATAATCGCTTTCCACAATAGCCTGTCACACAGCCCTTACTGCACACATGCAACGATGGTAAGCGTTGCTTCATGATACTGCTATCAGCAAATTGGGCACCTAGGGGAATAAATTACCCAAACCGGGGAAAATCCGGTGAATACAACCATGTGCTGCATCGTATTGTTCACACCGTGTTCCTTACATAAACAATTACGTACCACTACATTAAGCAGAAGCTAAATTAAATCCGTTGAACCAAGGCTCTTGCAACGGATTTAGGAACCATTTTTGAACAATACTTGTGCGAGTGCTGCGATGCGAGTGCTGCGAAAAACCAACAACTGATATGAAACAACTGATCCGATCCATCAAAGAGTATTGCGTTTATCATTATGAAAGCATTGCCGTTGCAGAAAACATTACCTCGGGCTGCCTGCAGATGCTGCTGGGTAGCGTAGAGCAAGCCGGCGAATATTTTCAGGGCGGCATTACCACTTGCAACAATCATCAGCTGAGCGAGCAGCTGGGTGTGGATCCCATAGCATCTGACCGCAAGAATGAGGTGAATCTGTCGTTGACCATAGAAATGGCAAGGAAGGTAGCCCTGCAATTCAATAGTGAAATCGGCCTGGCGATCAATGGCTGTGTTTCCAATGCGGAAGGTCTCTATGAACCTGCCTACGCCGCGATCGTCCGTTTGAATAAAGTGATCTATGCAGAAAAGCTCGTCCCCATGGCAAAAGCGCCCAGCGCTGTACCGGTGGAATATGCCCAGCGCCTTATCCGCATTCTTGCCGATAAGCTCATGCCCGGGCAGGAGGAGCTGGCACACAGCACGGCAGCCATACTGGAGCCCCTGTCCTGAAAAGACCTTATCTATCACCTTAACGCGCCTTCGGGCTGTTTGAAAATCACATGCAATTATCCTGCCCCGGGCTATTCCGGGTAGACTACCGCAATATCGGTGCCGGCCTGGCAGAAAGCAGGACCGGCCCGCCTTTATGGCCGGCCTACAATAGTAAAAAGGAGGCTTTATCCCTTTTCGTGCCGACGCATCATTGCCCTGAGCCTGGGAGCTTTAGTCCTTTTCAGAAAAATATGTTGGACAAAAGTCATTCCTGTGTTAAAATACGCAAAACAGCAAAAGAAGAGCAGAAGGCCGAAACCCTTTGCAGCAAAGGATCACAACAATCATATTAACCCTTCATTTATAATTAGTTCATCTCTGTAGTTCCATAATTTACAGTATATTTGAAATCCCAATAATCAATAGTCCCCAACTTACCGGCCCGTATGAAGAAAATCCTGATTGTAGATGATGAGCTATCCGTATGTACTTTGCTAACACGCTTCCTGAGCAAGAACGGCTATGATGCCCAAAGCTGTACTTCAGGTGCCGACGCGCTGCGTCAGCTGAAAAGCGAATCGTACGATATCATGCTTTGCGATTATCATTTGCAGGATATTACCGGTAAAGAACTTTTCGAGAAAATACAGCCACTTTACCCCAACATCATTGTTATTTTCATTACAGGATATGCGGATGTACGCGTTGCCGTGGACCTGATCAAAAATGGCGCTTATCATTACCTATCCAAGCCGCTGTACCCCGATGAGATACTGAAGATCATCGACAATGCGCTCAAGGATGGTAATATGCCCGTGGCAACACATGCAATCCCGGAAGCGAAAAATGGCTATAGTACCCCCGGGCCGCTCACTACCGCCTCCCCCGATGGTTATGTTATTGGCGAAAGTGAAGCCTCCAGGAACCTCTTTGAGCACGTCAATCTCGTAGCCCCTACCGATTACAGCGTTATCCTCTACGGTGAAACAGGTACCGGCAAGGAAGCCCTGGCGCACCTCATCCACCAGAAAAGCAATCGCAGGAACGGTCCGTTTATCGCGATCGACTGTGGCAGCCTGTCCAAAGAGCTCGCAGCCAGCGAGCTTTTCGGACACGAGAAAGGGGCTTTTACTGGTGCGCTGCATACCAAGGAAGGTGCATTTGAGCAGGCAGAAGGCGGCACCATTTTTCTCGATGAGATCGGCAACCTTTCTTACGAAGTGCAGGTGTACCTATTGCGTGCCCTGCAGGAAAAATCGGTCCGGAAGGTCGGTGGCGTCAAGACGATCAAAGTGGATATACGCATTATTGTCGCCTCTAACGAGAATCTCTACGAAAATGTACTGAACAAAACATTCAGGGAAGATCTCTATCACAGACTCAACGAATTTACCCTTAAAGTGCCCGCATTGCGTGAACGGGAAGCCGATCTGCCGCAGTTTGTTAATACCTTCCTCGCTAACGCCGGCAAAGAACTGAACAAATCCATAGCCGGCATTTCACCGGCAGTATGGGAGCTGCTGCTGGTCTATAAATGGCCCGGGAACATCCGGGAACTGAAAAATGTAATTCGCAGGGCTTGTTTGCTGACGCCGGAAGGTAAAGAGATCACGCAGAAAGCGCTGCCCCTCGAGCTGCTCAATTCCAAGAACATGAGCCAGTTTGCGCCACAACAGAGCCGGTCAGGAAATGAGGAAGACCAGTCCGGAAATGATCCCAGCCTCAAAAATGCGGCGATCCAGGGTGAGCAAAAACGGATCATGGAAGTGCTGCAACAGGTCAAATTCAATAAGACCAAAGCGGCAGAGATACTCAATATCGACCGGAAAACGCTGTACAACAAGCTCCGCTCGATGCAGCAATCCAACGATAAATAAGGCAGACAACAATTGCTTGGCCCGTCGCCCCGTGTCAGATAACGGGCTTCGGCAGGAAGAGCATAAAGCGGGAACCATCCGTACCGGTTTCCACGGCTACCCTTCCCTGGTGCGCTTCTATTATATTCTTCACCCAGGCCAGGCCCAGGCCCCGATTCCGCTCGCGGGTGGTAAAGAAAGGCGCAAAAATGTGGGGCAACACTTCGGGCGGTATGCCCTCGCCCGAGTCACCCACCAGGAGGCATATCTCATCGTCCTGTTCGCTGGCCGCGACCTTAAGAATTCCTCCGCCGTTCATCGCCTCCAGCGCATTATCCAGCAGTTTGCCGAGGGCCGATTTCAATTTTTCCCTGTCAAAGCGGGACACAATCACCTCGTTGAGCGATGGCATACAGGTGATCTGCTTCAGCTCCAGGCGTTCGGATTGTTCTTCCAGCAGCTCCCTGATCATTTCGGTAAGGTCGAAGGTACCGGGCGTAAGCCCCTGCATGTGGATGACCGCTGTAATCTCGGCCAGCAAGGCATGGATCCGGTCGCAATTGCGTTCGATAATATCGACATAAAAAGCGGTATCTTCTTTATCGGGCAGACTGTCGAGCTTGAACTGGGCCGTAGACAGCAGGATATTGTTGAGCGGATTGCGGACATCATGCGCGATAACATCTGTCATCTTCTGCATCAGCCGCATATAATCAGGTGTATGATCTGTTGCCATAATCAAAGGTACTAAAGATAGGAGGGTTTGGCTAGCGCAAAAAAAGGCCATTATCGGGAAGCAAGCGCCGATAAGGTAACTCCTATCCAAAGTCATGTAGCAAAAAAGCGATATCTGTTGCACTTTAACTTCGCTCCTCAGGGCGCATATGATCATATCCGCCTGTGAGTTACCGGCAATATTCTTCGCATCAATTCGTTACGCCCTTGCGTATAGCCTGGCGCCCTTCGTGGTTAGCTACGTGGTTTCCCTTCGAAATGCTTTCACCAAACAGCGTAGTATTGCTTATCCCCAATCCTTAAACCTGCGTGCTGATAAGCTGCACTGATAGCTTAACGCCTCTCCGTCCTGTTTGTTGACAGCGGATAATGGAAAGCACAACTCCGGGCAGCACAGGCTGCTGCAAGCATCGTGTAGCCAAGCCTAAGACCCGATTCAACATTTCCTTAAAAACTGCAACGGCAACTTTTTGTTGCAATAGACCATCTATTCTTTAATTGAAAAAATGATACGATCATGGCTAAGCTAAGCAACAAAAAAGTGGCTATTCTCTCGACCCATGGCTTTGAAGAAGTAGAGTTGACAGAACCGAAGAAAGCGCTGGAGGAAGCCGGAGCGAAAGTAGATATCATCGCACCGGAAAAAGAGGATATCCGTGCCTGGAAGCAAAAAGACTGGGGTATAGCCGTTCCGGTAGATCACACCCTGGAAGAAGCGAATGCTGACGATTATGACGCCCTGATGCTGCCTGGTGGCGTGATGAATCCCGACAAGTTGCGCCTGGATAAAAATGCAGTGGCTTTCGCCGCCCGCTTCTTTGAGCAGGGCAAGCCGATAGCGGCCATCTGCCACGGGCCGCAAACGCTTATTGAAACGGGCATGCTCAAAGGCAGGGAAATGACCTCTTATCCCTCATTGAAAACCGACCTTGAAAATGCCGGCGCTACCTGGACCGACCGTGAAGTAGTGGTAGACAGGGGCCTGGTCACCAGCCGTAAACCGGACGACCTGCCGGCATTCAACCGGAAAATGATCGAAGAGATCGCCGAAGGCATTCACAGCAGCGCAGGCGTATGACAGGTATTGCCAAAATACCTTTGAGCATCCACAAACAAGAAAAGCGGGGAATTTCTTCCCCGCTTTTCTATGCCTTTCCCCCATATTATTAATTTATACCCTTGCAATCTAGCTGCCGGGGAATACTTAATACCAGGTTTACAAAGCCGCAAATCCAATACTATGTGGGCTTTCCGAAAAAAAATCTCTTTTTATAGTTCCGAAAGCGATTTTGGCACAATTTTTTCAATACAAGCATATAAAGGCTGCATTACCCATCTGGCCCCTTTAAACAACTGTTGTATGAAAACGCTCATTACCAAAATGCTTACATCCCTGGGTCTCGGGGAAAACCAAATGAATGGCTTGCTTGATTTTTTTGCCGGCGTTCTGTTGGTAACACTACCCTGGTTCTTTGTAAGCGATGCCAATACCAAAGTGCTGGCCGCAATCATGATCACAGGCTCAGGACTTATTTTGTATGCCATTTTCACCGACTATCGTCATGGCCTGCTCCGTTATATCGGTCATAAGGTTCATGAGACCCTGGACCTGACCATGGGTGTCACCCTTATGGCGATGTTTCCCTTGAAATATACACTGACTACAACTACTGTACTGTTGTCTTTTACCGGCCTTGCCCTGATCCTGGGTCTGTATTTTATCTAAGCGGCATATTACTGCCACCCAACCTGAAGATGTGTTTTTCTGAGTTAAAGGCCGGCAATTGCGCCGGCTTTTTTCATACACTTAAAGCGAAAAAAGCAACTGAAAGTAGTAGTTACGCGGCGGTGCCGCATTGTAGTAGCGGCTGCCCGCAGCATTGATGTCGTAACCAAGGCTGTAACGCCGGTCCAGGAGATTATCGACTCCTATAAATGCTGCCAGGCGGTACATTCCTCTCTGCCATTGATATCCCGCTTTTCCCGTGACCAGATGTACCGGCCCGCCATAGGCCGAATTGGCATCATTCAAAGGAACAGCGCCGGAATAGTAATCATGCATTGCTACCAGGATATGATCAAGAAAGGTCAGTTGTATCCCTGCATAAAGGTTATGCTCCGCCAATCCGGGCAAAGCCTTGCCCGAATAGTCGTCCTGCCCCCGTATGAAATCGGCATACCGGTAAGGCTGGAAGGCATAGCTACCCCGCAGCGACCAGGCATAGCGCCCGGGCCGGCCACCTTCGTAGCTGAGTGAGGCTTCAATACCCGGCTGCCGGGTTTGCCCGGCATTTACATAATAGTCGCCCCCGCCGGCATCCCTCCGCTGGACGATCGTATTCCGCAGCAGAAAATAATAAGCATTCACTGCGGCTTGCAACCCGGGCCATGGCCGGCACCGGAAACCAAGCTCATAGTTCTGCCCTATCTCAGGCTGCAAATTGCGGTTGAAGGCGCTGCCGCTCGGCAGCAGCTCATCGGCTACAGGTGGCGAAAAGCCCTTGGAGAAGGATGCATAAAGAAATGCCCGCCGGCCCAGGGCACGCGAAAGCACGATCCTGGGAACCAGCTGAGGCGCCAGGCTACGCCCCAATACTCCGGTAGTTTGCGGGAATACCTGCTCATAACGGAAAGAACTCCCATTCAGGCTCGCGCCCAGGATCAATTCCCAATTGTTGTAACTTAAAGCCGACTGCAGGAAGACAATGCCCTGCGCCGGAACGATCCTTTCTTTGCTTTGCTGCACACCCTTTTGCCCCTCATTGTTAGTGTATACCTGCACCCGCGACCAGCCGGTCTGCCCTTCGATACCGGCGTTGATGCGGAGCCCGATCCCATTCAGCTGCTTTTCATAAGCAAATGCAGAGCGAATGCTGACCTGGGGCTGAGTGGTCACTGCATAATTGCGGATGGCGGGGTTCCTCAGCTCGGTATACGCCAGGCCGATGCCGGTTTGCTGATGCAAACCTCGTCCCATATCGGTCCTGAAGCCGATACCCAGCCAGGCCATACGCTGATCGATAGCAGCGCCTGCTCCGGCAGCCGAAGGAAAGCCATTGCCCGCAGCCCGCGACGCAGCAGGGTCGTGTTCGTATTCTTCAAGCGTAAGCGCACCCGGCGTTTCATAATGCAGCCGGCCCAGCAACAGTACGGCCGACAGCTCCTGCCGGTCGCTGATGCGGTAACGCCCGCTCCAGCTGAGCAGCTTACGGTCCAGTGCCGACTGATCGCGATAGCCCTGCCCGCTTACTTGTTGATAGGCTACCGCCTGATCCAACCTCGTATGCCAGCGCAGATCGGCCAGGATGGTATGCTGCTGGTAGCTGCCATAGCTATACCCGGCTGCGCCTCCTGTGGTGTCGGCAGCTGCCGGCTCCAGCAGCATCACCCCGCCAGTACCGGCGCCATACATGCTGCTCCCCGGCCCTTTAAGTACGGTAGCACCGGCAAACTGCAGCGGGCCCAGCTGGTTGAGGTAGCTTACCCCACCCGGGTCGGTAAAGGGTATACCGTCCATATAGATCTTGACATTGCGTACACCAAAGGGGGCGCGTAAGGCGCTGCCCCTGATGCTGAGCCGGTAGCTGCCGGGCGACCTTTCGTCCAGGCGTACACCCGCCAAAGCATTGACCAGGGGAACCGCCGAGGCGGGTGCATACTGTTCTCCACTTGCTGTGGCTATGCGTTCTACAGCAGCACGAAGTCCCGACGAGGGCAGTCCGTAAGCCTGCACACGTACCTCATCCAGTACCTGCGTGGAATCTTGCCCCCATAGCGGCGCCAGGAGCAAAAGACTCAGCGGTAGCAGACAGGTTAGCCGGAGCCAGAACATTAACGGGTAGTATTGGCCTTCACGCACCATATGATATTGGCAGCATCGTCGGCCACCAGCATATAGCCGCTTTTGGTAAAAGCGATCCCTACCGGCCGGCCATGCACTTCGCTTTCACCAGACTTTACAATAAAGCCGGTAAGAAAATCCCGGGGCTTACCATCAGGCTTACCATTCTTAAAGGGCACATAGACTACCTTGTAGCCGCTCAGCTGGGAGCGGTTCCAGGAGCCGTGCTGTCCTATAAAGGCGCCACTGGCGTAGGGTGCGGGAAAAGATCCGCCTTTGCTGAACGCCAGGCCCAGCGAAGCGGTATGTGAGCCCAGGTTTACATCAGGCACCAGCGATTGCCGTACCAATTCCATATGCGCTCCCTTCATGCGGGGATCGGGATGCTGGCCCCAGTAAGCATAGGGCCATCCGTAAAAGCCGTCGGGCTTTACGCTGGTCAGGTAATCGGGCACCAACTCGTCGCCCAGCTCATCTCTTTCATTCACGGCCGTCCATAAAGTTTGCGTGCCTGGCGCCCAATCCATACCCACCGGGTTGCGTAAACCCGAAGCATATACCTGCTCCTGTCCGCCTTCAAGATCGGTGACCAGGATATTGGCCCGCCGCACTTCATTCTCCATACCATGCTCCGCGACATTGCTGCCCGAGCCTACCGATATATAAAGCTTGTCCTGCGCCTGGTTGGTAATGATATTGCGGGTCCAGTGATTGTTATAGCCTCCCGCGGGCAGGCTAACGATCTTCTTGCCAGGGCCGCTGATTCGTGTATCGCCTTCCTTATAGGCATATTTCCACACGCCGTCGGTATTGGCCACATAGAAGCTGGAACCGATGATCAGCATACCGAAGGGCTGGTTGAGGCCGGTCATAAAGTTGCTGGTCATATCGGGCACGCCGTCGTTGTCCGTATCCCGGAACAGCAGGATACGGTTGGCCCCGCCATCTTTGTTGATATTCCGGGAACCCTCTACCATATTGGCGCCAAAACCTTTGTGGGGTGTCGTGCGCGCCTCTGCCACCAGTATGTCCCCGTTGGGGGCAATATAGATCCAGCGGGGGCTGTTAAGTCCTCCTGCAAAACGCGTAACGGAAAAGCCCTCGGGTGCTTTAGGACTAAGGCTATCGGGCCAGCCCACCACTTTGGAAAGGTTAACCGATGATTCTGTTGCAAACGGCGCAGGCAAGCTGTCGCCATTCCCGGCCGTATCGACAGTAGCTGCTGTGGCGCTTTGATCAGATGGGCCGGAGCAGGCGGCCAGAAGCAGCAGGCCAGCGCCTGTAATAAGTAAACGTAAGCGGTTCATCGAGTATAAATTTGAGGTCGTTAAAAAAACATCGTTGTTTAGCATAAGAACAAATCGAAACGCATGTTGTTGTATCCGCAAGACATATGCCTTCCTGCAGGCAATACAGCAATTATGAAGCAATTCCTGAAAAAACTATCCAGGCGGCCTTTTGTTCTGATCGCACAAAACACTTTTATCGGCTTCATGAATGATAAAGGGCTGAAGCTAAGCGCCGCCCTGGCCTATTATACTGTATTCGCCCTGGCGCCACTACTGCTGCTGCTCATATCGCTGGCTGGTATTTTCCTGGGCAGGGATGCCATACAGGGCCGTATTTTCGAAGAGCTTCACGGCCTCATCGGCAACGATGCCGCCACGCAGATCCAGAATATGATCAGGGCCATCGAGCTCTCGGGCAAAAGTAAGCCCGCGCTCATTATCGGCATCGTTACCCTGCTCATCGGCGCCACCAGCCTCTTTGGCGAGGTGCAGGATTCGATCAACATCATATGGAAGGTGAAGGCCAAACCCAAAAGAGGTTGGCTGAAGATCCTTAAGGACCGCTTACTCTCCTCCTCCCTTATCGTTAGCCTGGGCTTCCTCCTGGCCGTTTCCCTTATTATCAATGGCGCGCTCCTGGCCCTTACCGACCGCCTTACCCACGTGTTGCCGCAGATCACCTTGTTCGTAGCCGACGTGGTGAACGCGATCATCAGCTTCCTGGTGATCACGATCCTCTTCGGCGCCATATTCAAGGTGCTTCCCGATGTGCACATCCGGTGGCGGGATGTGCGCGCCGGCGCCTTTTTTACAGCCTGCCTGTTCATGCTGGGCCGGTTTCTGATCAGTCTTTACATTTCTACAACGGGTACCGGCTCTACTTTTGGCGCTGCAGGCTCCCTCATCGTCATCTTGGTATGGGTATACTATACCGCAGCCATTCTTTATATCGGAGCAGAGTTTACCCAGGTATTTGCCGAATACAAAGGAAGACATATCGAACCCGCCTCCTATGCCGTGCATGTGGAGCAAAAAGAGATCGAACGTGATGTAGCTGTGCTTCCACCACAATACGACAATATGTCTCCCGGCGCCGGATCTTCATCCGGCGATCTGCCGGAAAATGGTGAAAAGGTAAAGCCCTCTTAAACAAGAGGGCTCAAACCAATAAACCAACACCAAACTAATGATGCACCAAATAAGTAGGAACAAAAAGCATGCCAAAAGCATAAAAAATGCTTATTCTTTTTTAATAAAAGCATTAAAAAGTCAAAAAATAGAGATTATTCTAGAAAATAATCATAATAAATGCTCATAAATTACATTTTTAATTCTCGCTGTTTACAAATAGAAAAGCCGGCCTATGCGGCCGGCTTTCGTCAACATTGCGATCGGAACTAGTTCAATGTCGCCGTTACGGATATCTCTGTGTTAAGCAGTTTCGAAATAGGACAGTTCTTTTCGGCATGTGCTACCAGCTCATCAAATTTCTCCTGGCTGATGCCATCTACCTGGGCATGTACCGTAAGATGCGACTGCGTAATGGCGCCGTTCTCAAAAGTGATGTCGCAATCGGTATGAATATCGGTAGCGGTAAACCCGGCGCCATCGATGTTAAACGTAAGCTGCATCGTAAAGCAGCCGGCATGCGCCGCAGCTACGAGCTCTTCGGGATTGGTGCCTACGCCATCCTCAAACCGGGTCTTGAAAGAATATTGGGTATTGTTCAATACAGTGCTCTGCGTGCTGAGCGCACCCTGGCCTTCCTTACCGGAGCCATTCCATACTGCTGATGCTTTGCGTTTCATTTTTGATTTTATTTTTGGAGAAATAATGAATAGAACCGTAAAAATAGCCTCTCCGGGGATGCCCGGGAAAGGAATGCTGTCTTCTTAATAAAAGGATCATTTACAACCTTCCTGCACGCAGCAGCACCGGAAAAGCCAGCGGCAGCGGCTCATTGCCCCATACCGGGCGCAATGCCTCCATAAGCGCCGGCACAGGATTGGTTCCCCTGGCCTTAATATAGTGCCGGGTGGCCGACCAGCTTTCAACATAGCCGCAGAGGCGCTCCAGGCTCCAGCGGGCTTCATATGCCAGCGAAGGAGTATCGATCTCCCGGAAAGGGAACGGGATCGTTTCATAACGCTCATCGATATATATCCGTTCGGGGTCCCAGTAAGGTCCTACTACGTCGTTTTGGAAATCCAGGAGTATTTTGTCCACAGCCGGCGTAATCACAGCCATATTATAGCCCGCAACCACAAAAAGGCCATCGGGCCTCAGCGTACGCCTGACCTCCTTATAGAATTCGTCGAAGCGGAACCAGTGGATCGCCTGGGCAACGATGATCAGGTCGAAACTGTGACCGGCAAAGGAAGACTGTTCTGCGGCTTCCTTACTGTAGCTGATATTGGGGGCCTGGTAAGCATGGGCCATTTGCTGCTCGCTGATATCGGTAGCTTTTACCTCTTTGAAAAAAGCCGACAGGCCACCGGCGATCTGCCCGTTGCCCGTGGCGCAATCCCAGGCACATTCCCGGCGGGGACAGGCCAACCTGAGGTAATCGAACAAGGCCTGCGGATAACCGGGACGATTGAGCGCATAGACCGAAGCTGATGCCGAAAAGAAATCTTTCATCTTTCAAAGATACTCCTTAATCTTCCACGTATTTCCGGTCATTGGGCAACGGTATTTCCAATATAGGCTCTTTATGATCGAAAAATACCTTGAGCTCCTCCACATCCTGGCAACACTGTATTACTTTTTCCGGCTGATCTTTATAGATCACAACAAACTGATACGACCAGTTGCCCTCTCCCTTGTCCTGCAGCAGGGCGTATACATTGGCCCCGTCGTGTATCTTGAACAGGTGGATCTCATCGAAGCGGTAGTCGCGCAACAAAGCCAGTATCAGCTCCCTACCCGGCCTGATCACCTGTTCGGGCGACTTGACGATGTTAAGCGCATGATACC
Organism: Taibaiella koreensis; assembly: GCF_003545715.1. Classification (GTDB taxonomy): domain Bacteria; phylum Bacteroidota; class Bacteroidia; order Chitinophagales; family Chitinophagaceae; genus Taibaiella; species Taibaiella koreensis. The sequence continues at coordinate 1,282,297 of NZ_QVNU01000001.1, read as the reverse complement.
GCTCGAGCCAGAGCTCGTAGAACTGTTCCAGCCATCCGGGATTTTCGATGGTATGCGCCGCATCTTTGTAAATCAGGTGTTCTATTTCTTTGAGGGAAAGCATGTGGTGTCCGATTACATTTGCAGGGGTAACAAAAATGCCGTTTCAAAGGTTGCGTTCCCGGCCTGTTTTTTACATACGGGCTTCATCCCGGTGTCCGGACCTTAAGAGAAAATTAAATTCCGGGGCCATTTCGCGTAGAATTCTATATTTGCAGCACTAAATCAATAAAAAATGGAGAAATTCAATCAGCTGAAGGAGCTGCTCGCTTCGATCGAAGCCGACGCCGACAAATTCTATAACAAGGGAAGCAAAGTTGCCGGTACCCGTCTGCGGGGTGGCATGCAGGAGATAAAAGCGCTGGCCCAGGAGATCCGTAACCAGGTAACAGAGATCAAAAACAGCGATAAAGAAGCTTAATACGCCGGCGTCCCCACGTATCAAGGGCCTTCGTTCGGCGGAGGCCCTTGGTCTTTAGACATCCATTTACAGGGCAAGCAGCCCCAGCTGGCGCAGCTCGTCTACGACCGGACCCTGCCACAACGATTCGAAATCCCGGCCGGTCGCTGCCTGGTAGTCCTCCGCCAGCACAGCATAGCTATATACCTTTTCCCCAACAGGCTGCAGCAGTGGTAGCCGTGTCTCCAGCCAGGCGCCATCCTGCTCGTCTACCGCGATCTTAAGCTCTTCCCGGCGGGTATACACCACCAGCTGTGTTACCGTAAAGCTTTTTCCTTTCTTCTGCCGCTGCTGCCGTTGCAGCACGGGCTTGTCGCCCAGCCAAACGATCTTCGCACCCGGTTTCAGCTCCTTTTCGGGGTAGTGCAACAACTCATGCTCGATATAATCGGGTTCTACGCCCGTGCGCGGCACTTTAAAGTCGAACCATTCCTGCAAGGGAAAATCGAAGCAGATCCCATGCATATAATTAAACAGGGATTTGCGCAGTCCCGCACTAAAGCGCTCATGATCGGTCCCCGTAGGATCGGTGTGCTCCATATCGTTGTGGGCAAAGGCGCCGACGGCCTCCGTTACTTTCTTTACCTTAAATGCGGCGGGATCCATTCCTACGGGGCTATGGGCCGTCATCGCAAACTGGTGCCAGAAACCGGATTGTACGATACCGAGGGCAAACAGCTGACGCACGACCTCCAGCGCATCTATGGTTTCCTGGGCCGTTTGCGTGGGAAAACCATACATCAGGTAGGCATGCACCATAATACCGGCCTCGGTAAAATTAGCGGCTACTTTGGCCACCTGGGCTACCGTAACGCCTTTTTTAATGAGGTTGAGCAAGCGGTCGGAGGCGACCTCTAGTCCGCCGGAGACCGCAATGCAGCCCGAGGCAGCCAGGAGCCGGCACAGGTCGGCGGTAAAGCTCTTCTCAAAGCGGATATTGGTCCACCAGGTCACACTGAGCTTGCGGCGCAGCAACTCCAGCGCCACTTCACGCATCAATGCCGGCGGCGCTGCTTCGTCTACGAAATGGAAGCCGTTCTGCCCGGTCTGCCGCATGATCGTCTCCATACGATCAACCAGCACTACCGCGGTAGTCGCTTCGTAAGTGCGGATATAATCGAGCGATATATCACAAAAAGTACATTTTCCCCAATAGCAGCCGTGTGCAAGGGTCAGCTTGTTCCAGCGTCCGTCGCTCCAGAGCCGGTGCATGGGATTGGCGATCTCGATCACCGACAGGTATTCGTCCAGCCGCAAACCGGAGTAGTCGGGCGTACCCACATCTATTTGTTTGTAATCGGGCTGTAATGAAGCATTGCAGTAAACCACCTCATCTCCCAGGCGAACAAAGGTCCGCTTGAGGAAATCAACGGGTCGCTTTCCTTCAAGATATTCCAGCAGATTGACCAGGGGCGCCTCGCCATCGTCCAGGGTTATAAAATCGACATAGTCGAATACCCTGGGATCCCTGATGCCCCGCAACTCTGTATTGGCATAGCCACCACCCAGGCATACTTTCATTTCGGGGTAATGCTCCTTGAGCCATTGCCCACATTTAAAAGCGCTGTACAGGTTTCCGGGAAAGGGCACCGAAAGCGCTACCAAAGTAGGTTTTTCAGTCACAATACGCGTCGCCAGCAATTCCAGCAGCAGCTCGTCAATAAAGGAAAGCGGACCACGCAAGGCTGCATCCAGCGCATCGAAAGAAGCCGCAGAACGGCCCAGCCTTTCGGCATAGCGGCTAAAGCCGAAATGGGGATCCACTGCTTCAACGATCAGGTCGGAAAGATCTTCCAGGTACAGCGTGGCCAGGTGCCTGGCCTTGTCGCGTATGCCCATGGCGCCGAAAGCCCATTCCAGGTCGGCCAGTTGATTAAAGCGGGAGGCTTCGGGCAGGTAATTGCCGGTACAGATCGAATGGGCCAGCGTGGGATTTTTGTCCTGCAGGAAATCGATAACCGGGCCGATCGTGCTGCAATAAACATCTGATAGCTGCACGATACGGCGTCCGTTGGCCGACAGCCGCACACCGCTTTGGGCCACTGCGGCAAACAGCCGCTTGAGCCCGGCCGGTGAGAACAGGGACAAGATAACCTCCATACCCATGTCTGCCTGCCCTGCCGCTACACCCAGGGTATTGAGAAAACCCTTGAGGTAAGCAGTAGCCGGGTAAGGCGTATTGAGCTGGGTAAATGGCGGAGTAATGAAAAAAACTTTCTGGTCCAAGGCCTGCGCTTTGCTATTTGAAACGCCAAAGTTATTGCATTTGTATGGTTATGCCCGACCTGTAATACCATACCGGGTTGTGGTAAAGAAAATTGTACAATATTTTCAATAATTATTGAAAATTCAGAAAATAATATTATCTTTGTATCAGCAAAGCGGCGCAGGAACAGAAGCATCAAAAAAAGCTTACCATGGACAACAACGTGCTTGCCTATACGATCTATATCGCATCGACCCTCTACCTTATCTACTGGGTAGGCCGGATGTGCCACCGCAACGGCCGGATATTTATCCTCAAGCTATATCATGGCGATACGGAGGCCACCGATACCATCAATAATATCCTGCTGCTGGCCTATTACCTGTTCAACACCGGCTATGCCCTGCTTCGGCTCAAGAACTGGGAAAAGGTATTGTCCACAGCCCAGCTGGTAGCATCGCTGGGGCATCATCTCGGCCTGCTGACCCTTATCCTTGCCTTAACCCATTATTTTAATATCGCCTTAATTTATTTTCTGTCTAAAAGACATCATCGTTTCACTTCTTAAATCTCCATGTCATGCACACCGATCGTATCGACTATATGGTCATTGCTTATCTCTGCTATCTGCCCATTGCGCTGGGTCTTACCTGGTATGTAGCCCGCAGTCTGTTCCGCAACAGTATCGTTTTTATGAAAGACATCTTCAACGGCCGGGAAGAGATAGCACTGGCCACCAATACCCTGTTCCGGATAGGCTTTTACCTGCTGAATATCGGCTTCGCCCTGTATATCCTCAAGATCGGCGAACAGCTCACCAGCGCCCAGGGGGCCATCGAAACCCTAAGCTTCAAAGTAGGTGGCTTTAGCATCTACCTGGGCATCATGCTCTTTCTCAACCTGTACCTGTTCTTCAGAGGTAAACGCGTGGCCAAACAAAAAAGGTTGGAATATGAGATGAACGCCCGTTATAACAACCCGGGTCCCCAGCAATAACAGCCCCTTTCCCCTATCGCCGGAGACTGCCCCAAAAGGTCAGTCTCTTTTTCTGCAAATTAATCCATCCAATTACCTATCGTTTGTTCCCGGCCATTTGCCTGGTAAAAGGCCCAGACAACATGAAGCTTATAAAAAGGCATACCGCAGACAATGCTCCCGGGTAAAACATTGAGGCACAAAAATCCTTGTTTTCACCAATTGTCCATCCTGTAAAAGAGGCTGAATTTTGGATCAGCATTTTTCTTCATCTTTTAAAAACCAGATTTATGAAAAAGAAGACCAGCACAAGGAAAAGCCTTTCGCTTACCAAGCTACGCATTGCAACATTGGATAAAGTAGCCGGTGGCCACAATGGCGCTTTTAACCACAGCCGCTTCGGACCCGCCGGCCCTTCGGTATGCCGCTATTGCCAGAATTAAGCGGCAGGTAAGCGGATAATCTAAATAGTTTATAAGATCCCTGGTCTCAAAAGACCGGGATTTTTTCAATTGTGTACCTTCGGTCCACATGAAAGATCCTTATGCTTTGTTACTGGAACATATCGGCCGCAATATTAACCTTGGCCCTGCCGAAGAAGAGCTGGTGACCGGCCTGTTCCGGGAACGGTCGCTGAAGCCAAAACAATTCCTGTTTCAAGAGGGCGAGATACTGAAGAGCCAGGTATTTGTAACTTCCGGCTGCCTGCGCAGCTATGCGATCGACCACAATGGATTTGAGCATATATTGCAATTTGCACCCGAAGGCTGGTGGATCGCCGATATGCAAAGCCTGCTCGACCAGGTACCCGGCAAGCTCAATATCGATGCCATACAGGCAAGTACCCTCCTGCAGATCGGCATGAGCGATATGGAACGTCTTTATCGCGAGATACCGCAATTGGAACGGCATTTCCGGTTGCTACTCGAACGTTCGGTAGTCACTTACCAGAACCGGCTGCTGGACAACCTCAGTCTTTCGGCCCGCGAACGCTATGAGCATTTTTGCCGCGCTTACCCTACCCTTATCCGCGAGCTGCCCCAAAAGCAGGTCGCTTCCTATATCGGCGTAACGCCCGAATTCCTCAGCCGCATGCTCCGGCAGCCAGCTTCGCGCAAAGGATAGATTTTAGCTATAAGCCATTTGGCGGCAGACTTGATCTAGGTCATTTCCCGCCGGCCCGGCGCGACCGTACCTTTGTATCCTTAACATACAAGGAGATTTTCCATGAACAAGTCCATAGAAAAAGTATTTAACCGTCCACCGCAATTCGGTATGGTCGGCGATGGCTTCCGGGTATATAATTATATTCCGGGACAATACAACCTGCAAAGCAGATTAAGCCCCTTCCTGATGCTGGATTTCAACCCCGCTTATGATTTTGGCAAATCGGAAAAGCAGCGCGGTGTCGATGTACATCCGCATAAGGGATTCGAAACCGTAACCATTGCTTATAAGGGCAGTGTAGCCCACCACGACAGCGCCGGCAACAGCGGCGTGATCTATCCCGGCGATGTGCAATGGATGACTGCCGGCGCCGGTATCCTGCACAAGGAATATCATGAGCAGGAATTTGCCCGCCAGGGAGGCCCTTTCGAGATGGTGCAACTGTGGGTAAACCTGCCGGCAAAGGATAAACCGACGCCACCGGGCTACCAATCGATCACGGCTACCGATATCGTCAAGGTGTCGTTGCTCGGTGATGCCGGTATCGTCAATGTGATCGCGGGCAGCTTTAACGGCGCCAGGGGCCCCGCCAGGACCTTTACCGAGGTCAACCTGTTTGATATCAAATTGAAAGCCGGTGGCAAGCTCAGCACCTCGATACCTGCGACGCACAATACCGCTGTGCTGGTAATCGAAGGTGGGGCGACCGTAAATGGCGCCCTTGCGGCGGAGCACAGCTTTACCCTGTTCCGGAACGAAGGCGAAGAGATCACGATAGAAGCCGGCAAAGACAGCGTGCTGCTGTTGATGAGCGGTATGCCGATCGATGAGCCCATTGCCAGCTACGGTCCGTTTGTGATGAACACGCAACAGGAGATACTGGAAGCTATACAGGATTTCCAGGCCGGAAAATTCGGCACACTGGCCTAATGCAACTATTTCGTAGTTTCACCTTTTGAACATAAGAACAAAAACGCATCATGTCAACAGAGATCAAAGACCTTCCGCTGAAGGATAATAAGCAAGCGCAACAATTTGAGCTGAACATCGACGGCAACATTGCCTTTATCGCTTACGAACCGCATCGCGGCGCCCTCGCCCTCACTCATACCGAGGTACCGATAGCGCTGGAAGGGAAGGGCTTTGGCTCGGTCCTGGTGCAGAAGACCCTGACCTATATCGAGGCAGCACAGCAGAAGATCATCCCGCTTTGTCCTTTTGTGCTCAGCTATATCAAGCGTCATCCCGAATGGGAGCGCATTGTACAATAAAAGCAAAGAGCTGCCGGTCAACGGCAGCTCTTTTTAGTATTGCCTGCGACCATACCAGGGATGTTTGTGCTTTCTACCCTGCATCTTGCCCCTATGTAGTACCTTTGCAGCTTAAGCGCAGCGCAACCCATGAAATTTGAACAGTACCATATTGCTCCCGAGATCAAACGCAGCCTGGAAGAGCTGGATTTCAAACGGCCCACCGACATCCAGTTCAAGGCAATCCCTTCTATATTGAAAGGCGACGACGTGCTGGCAATAGCCCAGACGGGTACGGGCAAGACCGCCGCGTTTGCCATTCCCCTGCTGCATTTGCTGCAGCAACGGTACGACATCAAAAAAAGAAAGGAAGTAAAATGCCTGGTGATGGTACCCACCCGCGAGTTGTCTGCTCAGATCGCGGAGGCCTTTATCCAGATCGGGAAATATACGCGCCTGGTCATTATGGGCCTGTATGGCGGCGTGGAGCAGGACGACCAGATACGCAAGTTGGAGAAAGGCGTGGATATCCTGGTCGCTACACCGGGACGTATGTTTGACCTGGTGAGCCAGGGCTATATCGACCTGAGCAGGGTAAGCACCCTGGTGCTCGACGAAGCGGATCATATGCTGGCCAAGGGCTTTCTAAAAGACATACAGGATGTGCTACGACACCTGCCCCGGAGACACCAGACGCTGTTTTTCTCCGCCACTATCGACAAAGGGATCAAGGATCTTGCCCATTCGGTGGTCCGGAACCCCATAAGAATACAGATATCACCCAAAGATCCCGTATCCAAAAACGTGAGCCATTCGGTGGCCTTCGTAGGTATGGACGATAAGCGCTTTTTCCTGGAGCGCCTGGTGCGCGAGTTACCCGACAATAAGATACTGGTATTTGTACGTACTAAGGTACGGGCCGAGAGGGTGCATAGCGCCATGAAGCGGGTAGGTATCGACAGCATTACCATGCATGGCGACAAAGAGCAGGAAGACCGGTTGCAGGTGATGGCCGATTTCAAAAAAGGTGTGGTCAAAATGCTGGTTGCTACCGATGTGAGCGCCCGCGGCATCGACATCCCGGATGTAGATTTTGTGGTGAATTATGACCTTCCCGATGTGCCGGAAAACTATGTGCACCGCGTAGGCCGTACCGGCCGTGGCGTGAAGAAAGGCCAGGCTGTTTCTTTCTGCGCACCGGAAGAGGAGCCGCTGCTGAAGGCCATAGAGGCGTGGATGGGCAAAGATATCCGTGTAATGACTATCGATAAAACAGACTATTCGGCAACGCTTAATTTTTCGGAAGACACGCCTAATGATAACTGGCAATTGCTGCTCCGGGAAGCAGAAGAAGCAGAACGGCTGGCCAAAAGGAAAAAGAAGAAATAACCTCTTGTCCCCTGGGACAGGCTCATGGCCCGGGATCGGTTGCTACGCCCGTCGAAGCAAGCTACGCCAGCCCCTTCAACGAGCCTAAAAAGCAAAAGAGGCCCCGGCACATACAGCCGGGGCCTCTTTCTGCAACTATTTCAATCAGCTGGCGGGCTTTGCCGCTGTATCGGGCTGCTGCCGCTGACTGATTATGCCTTCTCTTCTTTGCTGTTGCTCCAGGATACGCTGCAGATAAGGCTCGATCTCTTTTTCAATATCCGCGATACTGATCTCATTGGCCTTGGCGTTCTCAAGCATATTGCGCCAGGGCCTCCGGCTGCCAAAGGGGTAGGCGCCATAAACGATTACCGGCGTACCCTGGGCCAGCACTGTGCTGGTCCCTTGTACGATCCATTGCTCGGCCCAACTGTACATCCATTGCGCCTGCTCGGCAAGCATACGAAGACAGGAGTGCGAGGCCGGATAGCCCGGCATCGAATACTGGTGCCAGCCGACGCCTTCTTTATTTGCGATGTTAAAATTCCATTTCAGCTTCCATTCATCGTTGACCGTGCTGATGGTTTCTTTCGCTTTCCAATTGGCAAAATGCAAGCCTGTGGGCGTAGGATGTATTTTGCTGCCCATGCTGGTAGGTCCCCAATACACACGTTTACCTTTTTCATAAGCCGCGAAGGCTTGTATGGGATAGGAAAAGATCACGAACTTATTCACGTCTTTCAGCATTGGCACTTCGGCTGGGAAAGGGCTGTAGGCACCCATATCGGGCAATAAGGTATCGGGTACTATTAAAGTATCGGCACGGCCTATGGAGCCGTTGTCCAACCGGTTCAATGCCAGTATCAGCCAGCGTTGTTCTGCAGAATATGTTTTCCTGAAGGTTTTGACCGCGGTGTCCACGCCCTTTACCGGGTAGGCATGGTAGCGGATCGTCAATGCCGCCGGGACAGGCGCCTCCTCTTTGTGTCCGGGTTCTTTCTGTTTGACCGAATCTGCCGCTATAGTCTTTGCTTCCTCTTTATTCGGTTCGTTCGATCCACATCCGGTATTCAGTAACAGGCTGCATCCACCTGCAAGTAGCAGGCATCTAAGGGTTGTCATAGGATTATATTAAATTTCACAAATAGAAGGCCCGAAACATACCGGGCATTAACGGCAAAGGAACAACAAGATCTGTAATTAGTTCATTAGTGATAACATTACCAGTTCATTAAGCTTCGTCTCACCTGGTATGGAAAGCAGGGGTCCCGGCGCCATACCTTGCGCTCTCTTACTGGCCCGTCACCTCTAAGATAGCCATTTTTGCAGAATTATCCATGCGGCTGCTCCTGCTGTAAAACTCCCTCCGCTACCGCCCCGTATATACCGGTAAGCACCTCTTCATTTTCATCCTCAAAAACAATGCTTATGAAACAAGACACCTTACCGGCTTCAGCCGAAACGGCGCAGCCGCAGGGCTTTTCCCGGAGAAAATTCCTTTCCGTTGCTGGTCTGGGACTCGCCGGCGCGACCCTTACGGCCTCCTGCAAGAAAGACAATCCCGTCCTTGATGGCCAGGATGTTGACCTGGGCGGCGGCGATACGGGCATTCTCAATTATGCTTATGCGCTGGAGCAGATCGAAGCCGCGTTCTATTCCTCGGTAATGTACAATATGTATGTGGGCATGACCGCTGCCGAACAGCAAATGCTGAATGACATCAAGATGCATGAGATCGCGCACCGTGAGTTCCTGAAGAACGCCCTGGGCAGTAAGGCAATACCTGCCCTTACCATTCGCTTCGACGGGATCGACTTCTCCAGCCGGGATAGTGTGCTGGGCGCGGCAAAAGCCTTTGAAGATCTGGGCGTTGCCGCTTACAACGGTGCAGGAAAGCTGATCGAGGATGTGAACTACCTGTTGCTGGCAGGGAAGATCGTATCGGTGGAAGCCAGGCATGCCGCCTATATCCGCGATCTTATCAGCAACGGCTCTTTTGCCGACAATACCGTGATCGATAGTAATGGCATGGAAATGAGCAAGCCGCCGGCTGAAGTCTTGTCCATCGCCGGCAAATTTATCAAGGACCGCATCTCTGCAAACAATTTACCCACCGACTAAAACCAGCTACATGAACTTTTCCAATATCCTGAATGAAATCGAAAAGATAGATCCCGAAGTATATGAAAGAACGAGCGGCCGCCGGCACCTGCTGAAGAGCTTCGGCGCCAAAGTGGCGGTTGCAGCGCTACCTTTTGCCCTGGGTTCTCTTTTTAAAAAAGCATACGGGCAGACCTCCGGTGATATTCCCGGCGTGCTCAACTTTGCATTGACCCTGGAGTACCTGGAAGCAGAATTTTATGCTACAGCTATTGCCAGTAACGGTCTTATACCATCGGGTGCAGCATCGGGCGCTATCGCTACGATAGGCGGCCATGAAGCCGCGCACGTCAATTTCTTAAAAACGGCGATTACCGCCTCCGGCAATATGCCTGTAGGCAAACCCAATTTCGACTTTACGGCCGGTGGGTTATTCCCGGATGTGTTCAGTAACTATGCGACCTTCCTTGCTGTAGCACAGGCCTTCGAAGACACCGGCGTGAGGGCCTACAAGGGCCAGGCCGGCAACCTGAAGAGCAGCAATGATGTGCTCACTGCAGCATTGAACATCCATTCTGTGGAAGCCAGGCACGCGTCGCATATACGGCAGATGCGTAAGAACAATAACCAGGGCAATGTAAAGCCCTGGATCACCGGCAACCAGAGCGGCATTGGCAGCCCTGCGGTGCAACCGATCTACGACGGCGAGGAGAATACCACTCAGGCCGGCCTGCAGATCACCAATATCAACAGCAGCGGCGTTACCGCTGATGCCGCCAGCGAATGCTTTGACGAACCGCTGGAAAAGCAACAGGTAATGAGCATTGTAGGACCATTTATTGTGCCCTGATCAGCGGAGATTTTTACTATAACAGGCCCTGTAAACCTCATGCAGGGCCTATTCTTTTGGGCTGAATCTATCACAACCCGGGTACGGAAACGGGAATCTCCTTTCCGGCAGGCATTATCTGAATAAAAAAAGGCGCTGCCATCGCAGCGCCAAAAACTATTTTTACTCGTTTCAGGAATGATCCGGTTCCTTTTGAATACCAGATCCGCTTTCCTGCTTCATACCGTCTTTCGCGTCTTTGAAGTCGCGCATACCTTTACCCAGGCCACGCGCCAGCTCCGGTATTTTTTTGCCGCCAAATAGGATAATCACCACCAGCACGATGATGAGCCATTCGCTGCCTCCGGGCATAGATAGCAGCATGGTTGTATCGCTCAATATATTCATAATATCAAATTTTGGTCTGCAAAGGTATGTACGGAAATGCGTAATGAAAAGTTTTCTGTCCTATCCTTATTTTTCCCTGGCATTGCCGGGCTTGGCGGGAACCTGCTTATTGGGCTGGGCATTGGGATCGGCCGAGTTGGGATTTCTGCGGTCTTCGGCCCCGCGGTTCTGATATTCAGCGTTTTTGATGCTATTACGGTAGATCTGGTTGTTATAAGCGCCTGAATCCGGTCCCAGCAAGGGCGATGCCGGCTCATACTTAAGGTTCCGGGCAGTATCTTTTCCCGTTTGCGCCATCGAAGCAACGCTTATCCACATGAGTCCGAGCAACAGAACGATCCTTTTCATAGCCGTAAGATTGAAGATGAAATTCTGTTCTTATAACAACAATTTACCGCCTTGGGTTCAATGCGTGGGCGGTGCCGGGTAAATAAACAGCTGTTCACTGTCGAGCTGCTCGACTTTCCCTTCCTGCACACTTTGGCCTGCGTCGCCCGGGTTGTTGCCGCTACCCAGTGGCCAGCTGCCCCTGGTATCTTTGATCCGTATGCCGGCGATACCTGCGATCACAAGACCGAAATCGGTGCAGTTATTCTTGTTGAGATGGTATCGCCTGCGGCTGTAACGCATAACCATACGCAGGATACGGTTAAATTTCCGCTTGCTCACAAATTTGGCCATCAGCTCATCCCAATCGCGGCCGGCATCGTCTTTAAACACCGCCGTTGATCCGGGCATTAGTGGCGTCGCCGACAACAGGTAGTCTTTATCGGGATAAAAGCCGAATGTACGGGATACATAGCCGGAATCGGCATTGAACTTGGTCAGCGTAATGAACATATGCCCCACGGTATTGATGCCGGTAAAGGCCTTCCGTGTGCCGGCAACAGGTTGCTTAAAGTGCAGCAGGATGCCATAAGCGATCGCTTTTTTGCCATCATCAAAAGGCGCCGTGATCTCACTCAGCGTCATGGCGCCAGCGTGCCGGTCGCCATCGGCTATCATGATCGTATCCTTATCGACTACCAGGCGCCCATCGGCAGTAACATCGAGCAGGTCATCATATAGCTCAAAATCGCGGGTAGCATTGGTCCACAACGAATCCGGGGCTGGCCCGCCCGAGGAAGCGAAGGAAGTATCCTGCTGTCGTTCCTGTTGCTGCGCCGATTTGTGAAAATACTTGAGCGCCAATGGGTACTGCTTCATACGGGCAAAAGCGACGGCCATGCCGCGATACAGCTGCCCTGCCAGCTTATGGTTCCGTTGGCTGTTCTTTATTTTAAGGGAACGGATAAAGTTGGAAAGCGCTTTTCCCGAATTTCCCTTTGCGGCATAGCTGTCGCCTATGGTCGCCAGGGATAAGGAAGCGCCTTCTTCATCGCCTGAAGCCTGGGCCATAGCCAAAGCCTGTGTGGCATATTGCGCCGCCTGTTCGGTTTCTCCCTGCTGCAGTAACGTCGCGCTCACTTGATTCAGGTACCGTACATAGGCAACGGTATCGCTTGCCTGCGGTATGTTTCCGGCTGGCTGAGTAACGACCGTTTGCGCAGCGGCTATACCCGCATATTGCAGGATGATAAGGACAATGGTACCGGCTATCAGGGGAAATCGCATCTCAAAGGGAACGAACGGCAAAGGAACGAAAGAATTGCTTTCCAGCCCTTAATTAAATGTTACCTCCCTTTTTATCGCATAATAAAGCGACGCCGGGATTGGTGTGCCGGCGTCGCTTTATTATATGAGCTGATGCTATTTGATCTTCTTTGCATTCATGGCAGCGCCACCCTGGTAGAGCACTGCATGTGTTACTTTACCGGAATCATCTTTCACAAACTCCAGCTGGGCATCTATTACTTTCAGAAAAAATTTACGCTCCGATTCGGGATACACCTTCACTTTGCTCTGCCCGGTCGCCTGGGTGTACAGCTGATTACCTTCCTGCGTAACCACGAGGCTGAAGCCGGGCTCCAGCTCATATTCGCCGGTGTACTGATCCAGTACCTTTTCGTCAACGGCGATTTCTTTTCGTACAGCGGCCGGTGCAAGCGGCTTACCATACAGCAGGCTGCGGACCGATTTGCCGGGTATAGCGCCCTTGTCGATATTTTGAAGAATAATAACGGTTTTATTTCTGTCCAGTTCTCTTTCAATAAAAGTACAGTAACCGCCCCAGCCGCCGGTATGCAGAGCCAGCTTTCCCGCCTCAGGATGCTCCTGTATCATCCAGCCAAAGGCATAGTCCGTAGCCGTACCGTCTTTGAGCTTTCCGGGTGTAAACAACACGGCACGCTCTGCCGAGGGCAACAGCTTGTCGGTGTACAATGCCTGGTCCCAGAGTAGCAGGTCGCGGGCTGTGGTATTGACCGTACCATCGCCCGAAATACCATCCAGCCAATAGACCATATTCATTTCAGGGATGCTGTCGATCAGGACATATTTTTCCTGCTCCGGCTGATAGATAAAGTCATAAGCGTAATGCGCTATCTTTTGCGGACGGTAGCGCCGGTTATAGACCAGGGAATGCTCCATTTTCAGCGGCTTGAAAATATACTGCTGCAGGTAAGCCCCATAGCTCTTCCCCGATGCTTTCTCAATAATGGAGGCCAGTAAGGCGTAACCGGTATTGCTATATTCAAATTTGGCCCCCGGTGCAAACAGCACTGCAGGATGATGCTGCGCCAAAAGCTTTACCAGGTCAGCATTTGAGGCTATTTTGCTTTTATCCCAAAGCGAATCGAACAGCGCCATATAATCCGGAAGGCCGGAAGTATGGTGCACAAGGTTGCCGACAGTAATACCCTTATAGGCGCTCAGCTCCGGGAGAAATCGGGTGATATCATCATTGTACGAAAGCTTTTTCTGATGTTGCAGGAGGGCAATGGCAAAGGCCGTGAATTGCTTGGAGCAGGAAGCCAGCTCAAAAACCGAAGCATGGGTAAGCGGCTGCCTGGTGTCAAAATTCTCGTAGCCATAACTCTTCTCAAATACCGGCTTCCCGTTTTCCGCGATCAGTACATTGCCGTTAAAACGTTGATCTGCCTGTAAAGCGGTGAACAGGCTATCGATTTGGGGCAGCAGCGCTTTTTGCGCCCGCAGGTTAAGACTGCAAAGCGCCAGGACGGCCGACAAGAAGCTTATCTTGCCCCAACGGTACAGCACAACAGGGATTAGGTTCTTTTTCATTTGATCGTTATTATGCCACAAAGAAAAGTGGAACCTCCCTCCGTACCAATTCTTTTCGACCAACGAACCCAAAATGGCTACCAATGCAGCGATTTTGCTTTCCAATTACAGCGCCTTTCTGCCGGGTCAGAGTGTTTCCTTCAGGAATTGCAGCATCGCCTGCCAGGACCGTTGGTCGGCTTGCTTATTGTATGCCGCGCCTTTGCTATTGTCGTTGCCGGCGCCGGGATCGGTAAAGGCATGTACAGCGCCGGAATAATAAACCATTTGCCAATCGGCTTTAGCCTTGCGCAACTCATCCTGTAAATTCCGGATATCCTCTGCCGAGCTGTAGGGATCATCGGCGCCATGTAAGATGAGCACCTTTGCCCGGATAGGTTCTATCTTACGTGCAGGATCCCTGCCGTAAGCACCGTGGAAAGAGACGATGCCTTTTACCGGGAGGTTGACCCTCGCAGCTTCCAGTGCGCCTGCGCCACCAAAGCAGTAGCCGATCACCACCACTTCTGCAGCACCCGCCTGCCGCAGCTGTTCCAGGGCCAACCGGATGCGTTGCTGGTATTCGGCCACATGCTGCTTGTAATAGGCCGATTGCGTCCCCGCCTCTTTGGGGGTCTGGGGGTAATGTCCTTCGCCATAGATGTCGGCTACGAAAGCATAATAGCCCATACCTGCCAGCTGCTCCGCTACTGCCTTACTGTGCTGGTCGATGCCCATCCAGGCCGGCAGGATCAGGATCCCTGCTTTGACGGCTTGCGGCTTACCGGGCCGGGCCAGGAACCCGTTCAGCTGTTGCGTGCCGTCGCGATAGGCGACCGGCTGCAATTGCGCTTGTCCGCATAGAGCCGAAGCCATTAATATTGCCGAGAGCAGTAGTGCTTTAATCTTCATTTTGGTTTGATTTAGATGAAATAACAACACGGCCTGATTTTTGTTTCGGCCATATAATAACGGTTACTTTAAATGCCTGAGGCGGTAGTAATCGATCACTTTATCTTCGAAGGCAAACAGCCGCTTCAGCAAGTCGCCCAGCCCGGCATCTTGTCGCGCCCGTTCCTGTATCATTGCCCGGGCCTTATCGATAGCTTCGTGCGGATCAAAGTACTGAACCTGCGTTTCGTCCACATCACCGGCCTCGCGGTACCGTTCATATTGCGCCTGTGTAAAGGTATAACCCTTATAGCGGACAAAATCGTCGGGTCCCGGTGCTCTTTTTTCCTCCTTCATGTCGCATTGGTTTAGACAACAAAGCTAGTGCAAGACGGCATTTCAAAAAACCCGTATTTATCTGCGATGGCGGTCAAAGCCTTGTCTTTTCGGCCATTTAGTTCCGTTTTAACGGCAAAATGATTGGCGGTTGCCGCTCCTGCGCTATCTTTATGCGACCAATAACCGATGGAAGATTTCCGCAAACAGTTCGCCTTATCGTTACTGGCTTATACAGCCCAACGCGGTTTGTCGCCGCAGGCACTCTGCCAGAGGGCCGGGATAGCCTATCACGTATTGCCATTGCCCGGCACCCCCGCCCCGGACGACCGGCAGATGGAAGCGCTATGGCAGCAGGCCACGCTGGAAACCCACGATCCTTTTTTCGGACTTCATTTCGGAGAATCGATGCAGCTGGCGGCGCTGGGTGTAATGGGACAGATACTGCAAAGCAGCAGTACTGCAGGCGAGGCGCTGGGCCATGCCGGCGCGCTGCTTCACCTTGTTACCGGTATGTTCCAGATGCAGATCAATCATGAGGAGCAACAACTGGACCTGCATTTGCTATACGATCCGGTACAGTCGGCAGCCTATCCCCATACCTTCCGGCAGCTATCGGACTACCTGCTGGCATTTACCCTGCATGAGCTGAACGGGTTGACACTTCATCGCATAACACCTCTGGAAGTAACGCTTCCCTGTGAGACGGCAAGCATGCCCGAATACGTCAGGGCATTCCGCTGCCCGGTCAGGCGCAAAGAGCATATATTCCGTATCAGCCTGCCCGGCAGCGTAGGAGACGAGCCTGTGCTCACTGCCAACCGGGGCTTACAAAGATATCTGCTGCAGCAGGTCCAGCAACTTGCCCGCAACGTTGACGAGCGACCGCTCCTGCATACCCGTATTTACAATTATCTTCTGACCAATTCCTATTGCTATGCCCTCTCGCAGGAAACCGTAGCTGCCAATTTCCATATCAGTCCCCGCAACCTGCAACGTAAGTTGAAGGAAGAGGGCATAACCTATCTGCAGATCGTGGAGTCGGTACGCAAGACGCTTGCCACGCATTACCTGCAGCAAGAAGATTACCAGGTGAAGGATATTGCCAGCATCCTGGGCTATAACGAGCAAAGTGCTTTTGTGAGGGCTTTCCGGCGCTGGACGGGCCATACGCCTACGTCGTACCGCCAACAACTGCCGGCGCCTGCCATTGTAGCCGCCGGCTGATCACCGGAACACCAGCAGCCCTTCAGGCCTTCAACAGATTTCCTGGTTTTTGCTACATTTGGACCGGGTAAATGCCACCATCCCTGATGCCCCCGATCAGTATGCTTTTCGATTTTAAGGAGACTTATAAAAATTACAACAACACCGAGTTGCTGAAGATCCTGCTTCAGCCTGACCGTTATCAACCCGATGCGTTGAACGCCGCACAGGCCATATTGGCGGAGCGTACGGTGACAGAAGAAGAACAGGTTGCGGCCGCTGCCGCGCTGGATGGAACTCCCACCGCGCCATCGCCTTCGTTACCAGACGAACAGGGAGCAGACCTGCTGACGGACATTCTTGCACCTGAAACGCCGGGGCTGCAATTGTCCCGCTGGCAATGGACCCTGCTGCTCTGCATCGCATTACAATATGCCTGGTATCTTTATAATGACTTCTATTCTATTTACAGGCATCTTACGCAGGGCATATGGGTATGGCCTTATTCTTTGTTCGTCTACCTCGATCTGGCCACCAATGTGCTGACCCTGGCGCTATTCTATAGAAGACGGAAATGGGGATGGATCCTGTTGTTTGCTACCAGCCTGTTTGTAGTCGTCTCCGAAGTATTCCGGATATCCGACTTCTTGTCGTCCCTGTCGGCAATAGCCGGCACGACCATACTGGGGTATTTCTGGCGGCTCGCGCTGCACAGCGTGCTTTGCCTTACACTGTGGCGCGATGATGTTGCGATCTTGTTCCGCGTAAGCGACGAGGTCAAAAAAAAGACTGCCCTGCTCATACTCATTGCTACGCTGCTGCTCCTTGTCGCATCGAGCCAGGCCATAAAGAATATTACACCCTGGTAACCGCAAGGGTATGCGCGAAGAGGCCACCGGTACCAAAGCCGGCGGCCTCTTGCTTTATGCTTGCATTAATCGTATTAATTGGCTGCGCCGTTTTCGTCGTTGCCCTTCTGCGCAGGATCGGCGCCCATCATTTTCATCAGCTGCAGACCCAGCAGACCGCTCAGGCTTCCTTCGCCGCCGCTGTTGCCCGTGATCAGCATATCGGGGATCACTTTGATACCGCTTTTACCTATTTCCTCGGTCACTTTATAGCGGGTAAAGTTATCACCGCCCATTGCTTTTACTTGCAGCTCATAAGCCTCTGCGGTGCTTTTACCGATAGCCATGATCTTTTCCGCTTCGGCCAGGCCGGTACGGGATATCCGTTCGGCATCGGAAACGGCATTCAGCTTGGTGGCTTCAGCCTGCGCCCCGGCACGGGCTTTCGTAGCTTCCGCTTCGGCGATAGCGCGCATTTTTGTTGCCTGGGCTTCCGCTTCTACCTGCAGCTTGAGGCTGGTGGCATCACCTTCCGCTTTTTTTACCGTAGCATCTGCTGTGCGCTGGGATATCTCAACGCTTTGCTGCGCTTTTACGATTTCCTTTTGCATATCGGCAATGGCCGTTTCTTTTTCCATACCCTGCCGTTGCTCCTGGGCCATGCGCTGTGTCTGGTAGGTCTTTTGCTCTTCTTCTGCTATCTTACGGTCGGTAAGGGTCTTCATCAGGGCTTCGGGAGGCGTAATATCGCCGATAAGCGTATCTACGGCATTCACATTATACTCTTCCAGCACGGTACGAATATGCTCCCTGGCGCTTTCCTGGCGTTCCTTACGGGTGCTGAGGAAGCTGATCACATCGCTGTCCTGGGCCGAGTTACGAAAGTAGTTGCCTATTGTGGGCTCCAGCACCTGGCTTACCAGGTTGGTCATGCTACCGAAGCGGCCGATCACTTTGGGTGCTTCGTTGGCCGGGATATGGATGATCTGGGATACGTCGAGGTTAAAGGGGAAGCCATCTTTGGAGCGCACGGTAATTGTAGAAAGGTTCTTGTCCAGGGCATGCGCCTCGCTGCGGGCGTTGGCCCAGTTGAGCACCAGATTGGTGGTGGGTACCAGCTCCAGCTTCATGGTATATTTATTGAGTGGGTATTTGCCGGGGCCAAGCGGTTCCAGCCATACACCCCTATAGCCTTTGGCCACGATATTGCCATGCTTGAACGATTCCCCGGTCACATCCTGTCCATCGTCCCCGATATAAGAGATCACGACGCCTACATAGCCAATGGGCACATCTGTCATCAGGCTTTCTTCAATCTGCACCGCCCAGGGATTGATGTTGTAAGACCCCGCCAGAATAATGTGCGGCTGCAAGCCACGGTTACCACCTTGTAGCAGGAAGGCGTCGAAGTCCTGGAAATTATTGTGCCCTTCGATCCGGACACCAGCGATCTGGTCTTTGCTGATGGGGAGCCCATCCAATGTGGTTACCACTCCCACCCTGTTCTCATGGATGATCACCATATCGGCTATGGTCACCGTAAAAGCCATAGTATTGATACGGTAGGTACCGGCGGTAATATAAGCCGTCTGCCGGCCCTTCTGACCGCCATTGTTGAGGAACTTCTCGGCATCCTGGAAGTTGTCGCTATCGACCTTACGGGCCAGTATCGATCCGGTAGGAATTTCCTGCCCGTCGTTAGCCAGCACCAAACCTATCTTTCCTTCAGGTATAATGGTAAAAGGATGCATGTCGATGTGGTATTGCCATATCCACATACCCCAGTAAAGTCCCGGGGCCAGGGTACGGGCCTGGAAGCCTGGTTCGCCGTAGGTGGCGATAATCTTGCCATCGGGTAGCGCACGATGCGCACCAAAGAGCACAAATTTCTTGGTAACAAGCCCCAGGCGGTCTTCCGGTACGATGACCATTCCCAGCAGTACGCGCAAAATGACTTTGTGGAGCAACAAACAGAAAATAAAAAGGACAACAAGGGTTACGAGCAAGCGATGCTCATTCATGAACTGTATCATGGCATTTAGATGATCAAATGGCATAGTCCTGCCGCCGCCAAAAACGGGCAGCATGGCTTCAGCCGGGTTAACAATAAAAAAAGAAAAAAGATGTTCTTCCGCTATTACATGCGGAACTTAGCTGATGCATCGCCCCAATAGGAGCGGTGTACTAAGGCTGAGGAGGGGAAGTATTGAAACGGGACAAAATAAAGGCAGTCAGAAACGAGGGTACCGGTGATGTTTTCACGGCTTGAATAAATTTGACCCAAAGGTAGCGTGGAACAGCGTTTGAATGTATCAAAACGAACCATATTATTTATTTATGGCTTTCGTTAGATAGATAAATTTTCTTTATTATCAGCCTTTTCTTTCAGAAACGCAGGCTTTTCCCTGCTTCCATTAAAATAATAATTACTTATTTCGCATAATAATACCGGAACCGGGCGTAATCCTAATTTGCCCGTCAGAACCACCTTGGTAACTTTTAAACCGTTTAGTGATGACCAACAAACACGTACTCTTCAGCAGCATTGTTTTGTCCTGCCTGATGACCGGCGCGGCCTATGGCCAGAGCCTGGGATTGGACAGGCAGATAAGCATAGCCAACACCCAGCAGACCTGCAGCGCGACCGACATGGCTATTGCCTTTAATGGCTGGATATATAGCGCCTGCCGCTCGGGCGAAGCCATTATTGTCAACGTTTCGAAGGATCGTGGTCTCAGCTGGCAACCCTTTACCAACCTTTCGACGGCAGGTTTGACCTTTGATGCCCCTTCTATAATCGTGAGCGGCAACAACGAGCAGTCGCTCGGTGTGTTTGTCGCCGGAATTATCCGTGATAAAAGAGACCTCACGCAAACGCTTTTCGTACGTCGCTACAACGCCCTCACGGGCTCTTTTTCCGGCGAACCGCTACGTCGTACGATTAATGGAACCTTTTATGCCTGCGACCTGGCGACCAGCCCGGTACCGGTGGGCGAAGCCGGCGGCGAACCAAGCCTTTCCTTACTGTATGCCCAATCTGCAAGCGATAGCCGCCAGCTGCTGCAGCAAACGTCGACCGATGGTGGTAAAAGCTTTACGACCCCGCATATGATAACCAGCAGCAACGGCTATTTCCGTAATGTATCCATTAGCTACGGTCGCAGCGACAGGGCATCGGCAGGGCGTTATTTTATGGCCTGGGACGAATACCTGCAGCCCAAAGCAGCCTGGGGTAAGGTATATACGGCGCGCAATACTTCGGGTGTGACTTCGGGCACTACCGCACCTGTACAAATGGGCGCCTCCGACCCGCAAATGGCCGGGAAGCTACGTAACCCCGTGCTGGCCGTATCCACGACAGGCGACAATGATTCGGCCTCCTGCACTGCTGTACTGCTGGCAGAGTACGATCGGGACGGAGCCGCTGCGATTGTAACGTTCACTAACGAGCGCTCCCATTTTACGCCCTATTGGAAAGGCTCCGTAATGGCTGCCGGAGCAAAGCCCGCTATTGCCTTTGATGCTATGCATCAGCAATTTGCCATGAGCTACTATCAAAAAGATAACCGGGAATTGCGCTTACTGAAAGCCGGCTACAGGAATGCAGATGCCTGGAAGGTGATCAGCAGCAATTATGCCGATGTGGCCGTAGACAATGATCCTGCACCCAGCATAGCTATCGACCCCCAATACGGGCAGGCTGCATTTACCTGGAATGGCGGTACCGGAAATAATATCAGCTTTGATGCGGAATATAACCTCGCTCCGGCTTTCACTAGTATGCTGGAAGCCGGCCGCGACGGCCAGGCAAACCTGATCTCCTGGAATGCAGGTGCTGCTGAGGACAACGGATGGATCGGCATGGAACGCAGCATAGACGGCCGCCGCTTTCAACCGCTGGCACAGGTGCAGCAGAAAGGGAGTCCCGCCCTCAATGAATACAGGGATCTCTCACCCGCACCCGGTATGAACTATTACCGGTTAAAGCTGGGACAGGAAAAATATTCGGCCATAGTATCGGTATATGCAGACCAACAGGCGCAGTCGCAGCTTAAGGTTTTCCCGAACCCGGCGACCAACCGGCTGACCGTATCAGCACCCCTGGCGGGCGGTACACTGACTATAATTGACATTAGTGGCAGAACCTGCCTGACGGCGGAAGCGGCCAATGCACAAACCACAATCGACCTGCAGCAGTTACCTGCCGGCAGCTATATTGTCAAATACCATGGCGAAGCCGGTGACCGGTTTGAGAAGATCAGCAAGATCGACCGTTAAGGAATATCACGATTGTGTAAAACGGAAGCTTCACTCCCTGTACAAGAAACAAAATTCCCCAGTCCCTGAGCATGTCAAAAAGGACCGGGGAATTTTGTTCCTAAAAAAACTGTAAGGGAATGTAAGCTGCATGTATATTGCATAGACGAGGAATTTGCCGGTCTTTTTCCACAACATTATTTTTTCACCAGATATCCACTTTGATTTCCATTTTTCGCCATTCCGGCCTTGACAAAAAAAGAAATGCCAGCCCAAGACTGGGCCGGCAAGAAATCCTATCACCATGAAAAAAGCAAAGCTAATAAACAATGTTTACATCTCCGCTTGATGGCTCCCAAATAAAGCAAAAAAAGTAATATTCCTACTACAACCAGCTGAGGATATAGCAGTTAGACAGTCTAAAAATAACGTTAAAAGAAGGAAAATCACCCGTAAAGGGGGAGGCTGGCCTATGTAAAAAAAGAAAGCCGACCCAAGAATGAGTCAGCCCCTATAAACCCTATCACCATGAAAACACAAATGTACGTACAATAATCTATTGATAACACTGGTGGGTCTATATTTTTGATTTTCTTTACAAAAATCAATGTTTTGCCACCCATTATGAGCCCACTTCTATTTTTACGGAACGTTTGCAGCTTTACCCGCGCCGGCGACATAAAGGGACGTCGCTTTTATGCCGGTAAATAACCGGGGTATTACCTTAAAAATGCCCAACAATCTCATCGCTTTTTTTGTATTTTACCATTATGAATTCTCCTAAGCAGATCATGGTAGCCGATGACGATTCCAGCATACTGGATATGGTCGGCAGCATGCTCGAATTTGCCGGCTATAGCGTGGTCCATAGCCCTACAGCCGCTATGGCGCTCACACCACAGCGACTCCCCGACCTGTTCCTTCTTGATGTATGGATTGCAGGCGCCGACGGCCGGGAGGTGTGCCGGCAGCTCAAGAAGCAGGAGCATACCCGCGACATACCGGTCATACTGTTTTCGGCCAGCCGTGGCATTGAAGATTCTGCCCGCAGGGCCGGCGCCGACGATTTCCTTTCCAAGCCTTTCCAGATGACCGATCTCCTTGAAAAAATAGGAGAGTTGATTGCCTGAGGTCAAAATGCCTGATAAGATTTTTCAATGAGATTTGTAAAAACTAAAGGCAATCTTTAGGCCCTGAACTGAACGCAACATACATACATGGCTGAACATGATCTGGAAAGGAGGCTGAGCCTTCGCCAGGCAACCGCGATCAATATGATCGATATGGTAGGCATAGGACCTTTTATCACCTTACCTATGGTGATCGGGATGATGAACGGCCCTTATTTTCTTTATGCATGGATCGCCGGAGCCATCTTGTCGTTCGTTGACGCTATGGTATGGAGTGAATTGGGCGCGGCTTTTCCAAAAGCCGGGGGCTCTTACAATTTCCTGAAAGAGGCCTACGGTCCTAAGGGCATGGGCCGCTTTATGAGCTTCCTGTTTGTATGGCAAACGATGATCCAGGCGCCATTGGTGATCGCCTCGGCGGCCATCGGATTTGCCACCTATCTTTCTTATCTGGTGCCTTTGCCCGGCTTGTGGTTTAAGGCTGCAAGCGGCGGTGTGGTCGTCCTTATCATCGTTTTGCTGTACCGCAGGATCGAGGCTATCGGCAAGATCAGTGTGCTGCTCTGGGGTGGCGTGCTGATCACTATGTTCTGGATTATCGGCGGCGGACTGGCGCACGGCCGTTTTCTGGAACCCATCAGGCACATCAACGATGGACTCAGCTTTAATTATGCTTTTATCGCCGCTATAGGCTATTCCAGCGTAAAGACCGTATACAGCTACCTGGGCTACTACAATGTATGCCACCTCGGCGGAGAGATCATCAACCCTTCCCGGAATATTCCCCGCAGTATGTTCCTGTCTATTGCCGGCATTGCCGTATTGTATCTGCTGATGAATATTAGTGTCACCAGTGTGATCCCCTGGCACCAGATCAGGGAGCATGACTTTGTGCTTAGCCTGTACATGCAGCAGTTGATGGGCAGCACTGCGGCAAAGGTGATCACCGTATTGATCCTATGGGTAGCCTTCGCGTCTGTATTTTCGGCCACACTCGGCTACAGCCGCATTCCTTACGCAGCCGCGGCCGACGGCGCCTTCTTCAAAGTATTTGCCCGGCTGCATCCCACACGTAAGTTTCCATATGTTTCTCTGCTGGTACTCGGGGGCGTAGCCTTTGTATTTAGCCTTCTGTTCAAACTGAAAGAGGTGATCAGTGCGATACTGGCCATGCGTATCCTCATCCAGTTTATCAGCCAGGCGATCGGTCTGCTGATATTGCGCCGGCGCCGCAAGGCTTCCGACTTTCCGTATAAGATGCCCCTCTTTCCGTTGCCTGTCGTGCTGGCCATTGTTATGTGGGGGGCGCTGTTCTTCGCTACAGGCGCCATGCTGATGCTGGCAGGCATAGGTGTTACCGCCTTAGGCGCTGCCGTATACCTCGTTCAGGCGCGCATGCGCAGGGAATGGCCCTTTCGCCGTGCCGGGGCGCGGCTACCGTCTGATCGATAAGCCGCTCAGATCACTTTGAGCAATTTTAGCAGCTCGGGCTTGTATACGCCGCCGATGGGCAGTTCTGCCTGCTCGATCCTGATCATGTTGCCGCTGATCTCGGTAATGTATTGCTTGTTGACCAGGTAAGATTTGTGTATCCTTACAAAGTGTCCGAAGACGCCCAGTTCCTCTTCCATATTGCTCATGGTGCCGTGCACAACCATTTTCCGGGCTGTGGTATGTAGGATAAGATAATTTTTAAGCCCTTCCACGTAGCGGATATCCTGTGCCCGTACACGTACCAGCTTCCCGTCGCATTTGACAAAAATATCCTGGGATGATGGGGCCGGGATTTTTTCAGCCGGCGCAGATCTTGTCATGCGCGCCTTATCTACGGCTTTCAGAAAGCGTTCGAAAGATACCGGTTTCAGCAAATAATCGACCACATTGAGCTCGTAGCCGTCCAGCGCATATTCCGTATAGGCTGTTGTGAGAATGATCTTGGGAGGATGTTTCAGTATTTTGACAAATTCGAGACCGTTGATCTCCGGCATTTGTATGTCCAGGAAAATGAGATCGATCTCTTCTTTGCTCAACAGGGCAAAGGCCTCCAGGGCATTGCTGCATTTGGCTACCAGCTGCAGGCCCTCGGTACGCGACAGGTAATGTTCGATCACATCCTGGGCCAGTATTTCGTCGTCGATGATAAGGCAGGTCATTCGGTACTTAGTTTTAAGGTGAGCTTCACTTGGAAGACGGTATTATCGTTGTCGATGGTAAGATGGTGTTTTCCCGGATACAGCAACTCCAGCCGTTTCTTCACATTTTCCAGCCCTATGCCGCCCGTCTTGTTGGTATGCATACCGGCGCTACGGGGCAGATAATTGTTGACGCATTGGAACTCCAGCAGCTGCCCCGGGGCTACCCTGATGCTGATACGGACAAAGGCATCGGCCATCCGGGAATCCAGACCATGCTTCACCGCGTTTTCCACAAACGCGATCAGTAGTGCCGGGGCTATCTTTCCGCTGCCCGTGTCGGCGCCGATATCCAGGCTAATGGCATCTTTACTGCTGATCCTTATTTGCTCGATCGCAATATAGTCGCGCAGCATCTGCAGCTCTTTGTCGAGCGGCACATAGTCCTGGCGCGATTCATAGAGCATATACCGCAGGATATCGGACAACTTCAGGATGACGCCCGGAGCCTCATCCGATTTTTTAAGCGAGAGCGAATAAATGCTGTTGAGCACATTGAACAGAAAGTGCGGATTGATCTGCGAGCGGAGCAGCATCAGCTCCGATTCAAGCTGCTTTTTTTCCAGCAGCTCATTGCGCCGGCGTTCTACGAAAAAGTATTGCATCAACCGCCCTATGGTGAACAGGATAAGGGTATCGCCCACCGCCCCCAGCAACACATTGACCAGGTACTGCCGGTAAGAGACCATATCGGAGCGCTGGGCAATATTGATCACGATATAGTCCAGCTTTCGGGTACCGGGGAAGGCAGCGATCAGCCATTCGCTGTACCAGCCAATGATGAGAGAAAACAATAAGGCATGTGCCAGTAAAACCAGGAGATACCAGCCGTATTTGCGCCGGATGAGCAGCCTGGGTATATAGATCATGGTATTGCCATAGATCATGGCCACCCATACCAGGTGCATCAGCACAATGTGCAGGACGTGGCCGTCGTGACGCGGCACCGAAGCGTTGCTATGATTATTATTCCAAACGGTATCGATAAAGAAGAACCACACATACAAGTTAAGCGCCAACCTATGCGTTAATAGTTTCAGTATGGTATTGCCGGTCTTTTTCAACATGGTATCGCCGGATTGGTCCGGCAGGCAAAAATGGTGATTCTGCCCGACATGCTTTTATCTTTTTAGACCAAGCACCTGTTTTTGCTGACCAAACCGGCAAGGCAGGCTATTAATCCTGGTGGCTGCAAGATGCTGCTACAAAAAAGGCGATGCCGTGTGACATCGCCCCCAATAAATGTGGTTCGTTGCGCCTAAGGCAGGTGTGGGCAAACGAAGGTACCTTGCCCGCCGCAACAGTAAACGGTCCAATAAGTGGGCCGTGGACAATTGCATTCCGACATACAGGAATACAGCGAGGGTTCCCGTGTAGGATAGCCCCCCGTCTTATGCAGATCTTTTAAAGGCGTTACGACAACCTTTTTCAGGCTAAGCCTTGTTCTTGGCGCATGCTTTTTCATACGGATGCTTATCTAAGTTAGAAAATCCCGGCTTAAGGCAGGGTGGGACAAGTCATTGTATTGATCGGACAGGGAGGACAACGCTGCTCAAAAGAGGGTCTGGGGCAGGTACCCGATACAGGGCACAGGCAACGGGAAATACAGGATACCCTTGTATCTAAATATTCACCACCGGCAACATGCTGTGGATGGGAGAGCTCCGTAATCCATTTCTTGTTCAGGGCAAGACGGCCATTGCTTTGTTTCTTTTTCATATTGGTTTTGTCTTTGGGTTGATTTGGTTAACGTAGCGTGGGGGCAAATAAAGGTGTTGTTGTGACCGGCTGTACAACGCAGGTCGATGCTATTTCTATTGATAACAACTGCCCTGAACAGACTTAAGGCGTCGTAAGGCTGCAATTGTCCAGAGAAAAAATATTGCAATTTGCCGGAATAAAGGAAGGCCGGGGAGGACAACTGTCGATACTATGTACCTGGCAACGATCTGTGGGGCAAATACAATCGGAAGCACAGGATCCTGCGCAGGATGCTATAAATGTAATTCCGCTCATTCCACCACCAAAAGTGCTTTGAGGATCAGAAAGCCCGGTGATTTTCTTTTTGTTTAGAAAGAGCTTGCCATTGTTTTGTTTCTTTTTCATAAAAAATGTTTTTGAGTTCTTGTTCTGATCTACGATACGGGATAAAGGGGCCACTGTTGCTATGGAGTATTGCATTGTAGCTTCGATCAAAAATAGGCCCGCCCCATCGCCTCCGGTAAGACCATGTGGCCGAAGGGTCATTTCGTGAGGATGAATGCTTGCACCGCGTGGACAAATGATCAATACCTTTATATTTGCAGCATTCTCTCTTTCCTATAACCGGTCTATGCGCGCTCGTTTTACCGTACTGCTTGCCCTGACGTGCCTTGCCGCCCTGGCGCAACAGCAGGACTATCCGGGGAAGCTGGACAAGGCTTTGGGGCCTACCGCCAAAATGGATGTTTACGTGGAATGGGCGCTCAGCCTGGAACCCGATTGGGATAGCGCTATTGTGATCGCCGGCGAGGCCCGGCAATATACACACCGGCAGAACGCAACCACCAGCGAGCTGGATGCTATGGCGCTTCTCTATGATTTCCATTACCGGAAAAATGATGCCGCGCAAGCAGACCGTATTTTCAACGAAGCGCTGCAGCTGGCCACAGACAAGCGATTGCCGGGATCGGTGCTCGACCTTTATTACTTTGCCGCCGGCGTGCATAGCCGTAAAAAGGATTTTGAAAAAGCCCGTGCCTGGTACAGGAAAGGCTATGCGCTGGCCCGGCAGCTGCAGCGAAAGGACTACCAGTTCCAGTATTTCAACGATATGGGATCGCTTTACAGTGAGGCGGGCGATCACCTTCAGGCAGAGCATTACTACAGCGACGCCGTCCATTATGCAAAAGGCCAGAAAGATACCTTCCGTACGCATGTGGGACTGAACAACCTGGCTATGGTCTACAAAGACAGGAATGACTATAAAAATGCGACAACCTATTACCTGGAGTCACTTCGCCTCAAAGAGTTGCAGCACGATGAGGCACACATGATCCCAACCCTTGGCAACCTGGTACACCTGTACCTCACCTGGAATAAGCCCGATCTGGCAGGTCGCTATGCCGGCAGGGCCATCGCGCTGGGCAGGAAGCTGAAGAGTAAGCCCGATCTGCTAATCGCGATCGCTGTCTATTGTGACTACCTGGAGGAGATCGGACATTACGGAGAGATCAAGCCCCTGGCGCTTGAAGGGATTGTGCTCAGCAAACAGATAAAGACGGTAGAAGGTACCACGATGTATACCGGAGCGCTGAGGAAGAGCCTGGGCGACGCCGCATTCTTTGGCGACAGAGATCACCTGACTGCCGGTAAATACTACGTGGCTGCGCTCAGTGACTGGGAAAAAGAAGGCTATACAAGGGGACAGGCCATTGCGTATAAAGCGCTAGCCCAGCTATCTCTGGCAGAAAAGCTACCGGAACCAGCCCTACGTTATCTTGATAGCAGCAAAGCGATCAATAACCGGCTGCAGGAGCTTGAGCTTGCCGGCTGGATCGAGAAGACCTATGTCGATGCTTACCGGCAAAAGGGTGATGCCGCCAGCGCACTGAAGCATTTCCGGCGTTATCATGCACTCAACGATTCCCTATACCGGCAGGAAATACACCGGCAGATCGCCGAGCTGGAGACCCGCTACGAGAGTAGCAGAAAGGAACAAACGATAGCGCGCATGACCCAGGAACGCCTGCTCGGGGCACAGGAGCTGAAACGCAGCCGGCAAAGGCAACTGCTGGCGCTTTCTGTTGCCGCCATCATCGCGCTGCTGCTCTTCATCAGCATCAGGGCCAACATCAGGGTTCGCCGGCAGCGGCAGTTGGTGGCCCTGCAAAATGCCGAGCTGCAGGAGCTGAACCAGGTCAAAACAAGGCTTTTTTCGATCATTTCGCACGACCTGCGTAGTCTCGTAGCACCTTTGCAGCAAGCCGGAAAGCTCATGCAATACCAAATGCAGAAAGAACGCTACGACAAGGTCACTGATACGGCTTTTGCACTCCAGGAAAACGCAACGCGCCTGTCCTACTTACTCGACAACCTGCTTTACTGGTCTACGACCCAGCTAAAGGGCTATACCTTGCAACCAGAACCTATAGATCCATCATTGGAGCTAAGGGAACTCCTTTCCGTATTTCAGGCCACAGCAGCCGTGAAGCAGATCCGGTTGATCGAAGCATTGCCGGCAGGCCTGACATTGGTAACCGACCGGGGCAGCTTTTTACTGATCTGCCGCAACCTTATCGCCAATGCGCTTAAGTTTACCCCAAAAGGTGGTGTAGTGACCATTTCGCTTCATGAGCAAGACCGGGAGCTGTTGTTTCGTGTCCGGGATACGGGCCCCGGCATGCCTGCCCGTATTGCCCCTGACCTGGATCTTATCGCTTCCGAAGAAAGCGCGGGGGAAAGCAGCCGTGAAAAGGGCATAGGCCTCGGCCTCGCGCTGGTGCGTCAATTCACAAAACTGAACCAGGGACGGATAATCATGACGAGCAGCCCGGAAAGCGGCACCACGGTCAACGTACACTTTCCGCTGCATCGGGCAACCATAACCCATAAGGAATGACAAATAAAGGGATTTATATCGTAGAAGATGAGCCGCTGCACCTGGATCACTTGCTGATGCTGCTGGAAGAGCTGGGTTACGGCATAGCGGGATCGCAACAAGAGCCATTCGCCGCTATGGCCGACATCGAGCGCCTGAAGCCTGGTGTAGTGCTGATGGATATTGACCTGCAGGGGCGCAACAATGGCATTATGCTGGCAAGTCAGCTACAACGCCTGCAGCCCGATACCCGGATCATTTTTACCACGGCACAGATCAACAACAAAGTGATCGAAGAAGCCCTCAGCGCCGTGGCGGCAAAATCGTACCTGGTCAAACCCATTGGTAAGGCCGCCCTGCAAGCCGCGTTGCTACTGGCGTTGACACCGGCGGCACCCGTAGCGGAGTTAAAAACGGAGCAGGATCATGTATTTGTGCGTACTGGTAGCAAACTCAGACGCATCGCGCTGGCCGATATTACTTACCTGGAAGCCGACGTCAAGAATTATGTCACGCTGCATACCATACAGCGGGAGAAAGCCTCGGTGCGGCTGTCGCTTACAGAGCTTATGACACGCATTCCCGCCGGTGGCGTATTGCAGATACACCGTACTTATGCCGTTAATTTCCGCTATGTGGAGACAATTAATGAAAAGGAGCAATGCCTTTTGGCCAATGGTGTGTGGCTACCTATAGGTAAAACGTTCAAAAAGCAGGTCTATGAGCGGCTCAATCTCCTGTAATCATTACAAATCCCTGAAGACAAGACTTTCCGTGTCACCGGTAAACGGTCCCAGGGCCCGGAGCTCCTTTTTATACTTATGGGTCCTTACCCAGTATGCGACCAGGCCAATGAGATAAGCCATATTGGCCAGATAGCTTATTATTGCAGCGCCGGGTATGATCCCGATAAGCGTCGCGGCCTTCGCAGCCGCCATAAACATTCCCGTCTGGAATGTGGGCCGGTGCTCAATGGGAATGGAACGGCTATCGTATTCTGCCTCGATAGAGTCGGCAATGCGGTAAACCATCCGGAACTGCCACAGGATCACAAAAGCCGCAATGCCATAGACGCAAAGCCAGTAAAGCCATTCCAGGGCGAATACCCCGTTGTACTGCAGCACGGGCAGTATCATGGTCAGCACCACATTTAGTAATCCCACCAGGAGCAGCCATACCTGCGCCGGTGGCATACGACGATTCGGCGCGCTTACCATTTTCAGCAGATCGCTGAGGTTTTTCAGGTAAAAGAAAAGCACAAGACTGCCTACAGCAGTAAAAAACAGGCTCGCTATAATGCGGCCCAGCAAATCGGCATCCATATTACAATCGGGCTACAGGTGTTGTTACATCGTGATAGAAAAGGAAGCGCCATCCTTCTGCAGCACCTTGTTCGGCCCATTGCTCGCGCAAATGCATGGCCTTTTTCCCATCATAATCGTATTTGGCCACATATTTCATTTTCATCTGCTTGTATTGCGGTGCTTCGTCGCCACCATAAAAAATGATCCCTTCTTCAGAAGGTATTTTGAATACAATATGCTGCGGACAATGTCCGTCGGTATGAATGTATTCGATATAGCCGTCGATGAGGCCGCTTTCGCCTTCAAGCCATTGTACGCGGTCGCTGTCGAGCAGTGGCAACAGGTCGTCGACATAATACGAAGGGAAACCCACCTGACGGGCATAAGCCATTTCTTCCCGGTACACATAAAAGGTAGCATTGGGAAAAAGGCCCAGGTCGAGCCCGCCTGCATGATCTTTATGCAGATGCGACAACAATACCTTAGTCACGTCATCGGGATGAATATGATGCTGCGCCAGGTTGCCGGGCAAATGCGCCTGTCCATCGGGATTGTTGAAGCCCAGCCCGGTATCGAGCAGGATCACGTCCCTGTCGTTAACAACGGCAAAAGGCTGCACTTCAACCAGCAACGACCCTACGGGCCGGTCGTTCAGCTCATCGCTATTTTCGTTGAATGGCTGGAATATCTTGTCATGTCCGATCGTGAACGTCCCTTCAGAAAGGGGAAAAATTTGTGTCATATATTAAACTTTAACCTGCAATATACCTTTGCTGCATTACCGGAACTGTTATGAAATGGGATCATCATTTTCTTCTATCGCATGGGCTGCGCACTACTGAAACGACCCCGATTTTCATAACTATATAGTACCTTTGCCCTCCAATATATTTTCTGCATGAATCCTCAAGACCGTTACGCCCTACGCGGGGTATCTGCCCAAAAAGAAGAAGTACATCAGGCGGTGGCAAAGTTAGACAAAGGACTGTTTCCAAAAGCCTTTTGCAAAATTTATCCTGACTATTGGGGCAATGACAATGACTATTGCAACATCATGCATGCCGATGGTGCAGGTACCAAGTCCATACTGGCGTATCTGTACTGGAAAGAAACAGGCGATATGAGCGTATGGAAGGGTATCGCGATCGATTCCATTGTGATGAATATTGACGATATGCTTTGCGTGGGCGCCACGGGCCCTTTCACCTACTCCTCAACGATAGGCCGCAACAAGCACCTGATCCCCGGAGAAGTGATCGGCGCCATCATTAACGGGTCTCAGGAATTTTTCGACACCTTGAAAACCTATGGCATCGAAGTAAACTTCATGGGCGGCGAAACAGCCGATGTAGGCGATGTGGTGCGTACCGTGATCGTGGACGGCACCATGGCCGCAAGGATGCCCCGGAAAAAGATCGTCACTACCGACAATATCCGTCCCGGCGATGTGATCGTTTCTTTTGCTTCGTACGGACAGGCGGTATACGAAACAGAATACAACAGTGGTATCGGCAGCAACGGGCTTACCAGCGCACGCCACGAGCTGCTACATCACGACTATGCAGCACGCTATCCCGAAAGCGTTGACCCTGCACTGCCCAAAGAAGTGGTGTACAACGGCAATTATAAAGTAACCGACACCACAGACACGCCCCTGGACGCAGGCAAGCTGATCCTGTCCCCTACCCGCACCTATGCCCCGCTGGTACTGAAGGTGCTGGAACATCATTTTGACCAGGTGCATGGTATTATCCATTGCAGCGGCGGCGGACAGACCAAGTGTCTGCACTATCTGCCACAGGGGCTGAAGGTGGTTAAGAACAACCTGCTACCCGCACCGCCCGTATTCCGGATGATACAGGAAGCCGCGGGCACCGACTGGAGAGAGATGTACCAGGTGTTCAATATGGGCCAACGGCTGGAGATATTCACCGATCCCGACACGGCAAAAGAGCTGGTAGCGCTGGCAGCCACGTTTGACATAGCAGCGCAGATCAGCGGCTATGTGGAAGCAGCAGAAAAGAACGGGTTGCTGATAGAAAGCGAATTTGGCACCTTTACTTATTGACCCCATAGACAATAGCTGCAGATCTACCCATCTTCAGCTATTGTTTTTATAAGCCATACCTGTTTGAATACCCCTATCACTATAAACCGAATCAATACAACAATGAACTTAGCAGAGATACAGAAGATCACCAAAGCAGAAGTCAAACCGGACATAGAAGACAGAACCATAAATGAGCTACTGATCGATAGCAGAAAGATCATTAACCCCACAAAGGCAATGTTCATTGCTATCAAAGGATCGCACCGCGACGGACATGGATTCATAGCCGATGCCTACAAAAAGGGCGTACGTACTTTCCTGGTAAGCCGCGACGCTGAAGACCTGTACCCCGATGCCGTTTTTCTTCAGGTGCAGGATACCCTTACTGCGCTCCATCAATTGGCTGCGGCACACCGCAACCAATTCCACTTCCCCGTTATCGGGATTACCGGCAGCAATGGCAAGACCATCGTCAAAGAATGGCTTTTCCAGTTATTGTCCGATAACTATAAGATCATTCGCAGCCCCAAGAGCTATAACTCGCAGATCGGTGTGCCCCTGTCGGTATGGCGTATGCAGGAACACCATACCCTGGGCATTTTCGAAGCGGGTATTTCGCAGCCCGGCGAAATGAGCCACTCTGAAAAAATATTGCATCCCGAGATCGGTATCTTTACCAATATCGGGGAGGCGCATAGCGAAGGCTTTCTCAACCTCAGGCAAAAGATCAACGAAAAGCTGGTCCTGTTCCGGCATTCAAAGGAGCTGATCTACTGCAAAGACCATCACGAGCTGAACGAATGTATTGTGCAATACTGTCACCAGGTGCGCAATTCGCCCGACGATCCCTTACAGCTGTTCACCTGGTCGCAAAAGTCGGAAGCAACCCTGCGGATCCTTCATATCGAAAAAGGAACCGGCAGCACCCAGATCACAGGCATAT
Source organism: Taibaiella koreensis (assembly GCF_003545715.1). Taxonomy (GTDB): domain Bacteria; phylum Bacteroidota; class Bacteroidia; order Chitinophagales; family Chitinophagaceae; genus Taibaiella; species Taibaiella koreensis. Next base: position 1,248,597 of record NZ_QVNU01000001.1, on the reverse strand, counting down.
ACAAGGAAAAGGAAATGTCGATCCGCATTCCGTTCATCGATGCGGCCTCCATCGAAAACGCCATCCACTGCTGGTGCACTTTGCTGCTGCTGGGCATCGGCGAAGACACAATCAGGGAAAGGATGGAAAAGCTGCATGCCGTGGCCATGCGCCTGGAATTGCTGCATGGTATGGACAACTGCACGATCATTAACGACACCTATAATTCGGATCTTACCTCGTTAAATATTGCTTTGGATTTCCTGGAACAGCAAAAGCAGCATCCCCGGCGCACAGTGATCTTGTCGGACATGCTCCAGATAGGCAAACCCGACGGCGACTTGTATACCGAAGTGGCCGAACTGGTAAGCCAACGGAATATCTACCGCATCATCTGCATCGGCCCGGCACTGACCAAGCATAAGGCCGTGTTCCGTAAGTATAAAAAACTGCGTAGTATTTTCTTCAAGTCAACCGAAGACCTGTTGAAGAAGCTGCATATGATCACGTTCGAGAATGAGGCTATCCTGCTGAAAGGCGCAAGGGCCTTCCGGTTTGAAAAAATAGAAAAGCTGCTCGAGCAAAAGATCCACAAAACGGTACTGGAGATCAATCTTTCGGCCATACAGCACAACCTGAATATCTATCGGAGCCTGCTGCCGCCCAATGTAAAAACAATGGCTATGGTGAAGGCCTATTCCTATGGCAGCGGCAGCTACGAGATCGCCAACCTGCTGCAGTTTGCGGGCGTAGACTATCTTACGGTAGCTTATGTGGACGAAGGCGTCGCTTTGCGGAAAGCGGGGATTACTGCCCCCATCATGGTGATGAGCCCGGAAGCCGGCGCCTTTGACCGGATGATCTCCTGGAAGCTGGAACCCGAGATATTCAGCATTGAGTCCCTGCATCAGTTTACCGGGATCGCCCATACACTCAATACACACCACTATCCGGTACACATCAAGCTCGACACAGGCATGCACCGGCTGGGATTCATGCCTCATGAGCTCGATGCCCTTATTGAGGAGCTGAAGGTAAACGACACCACCAAGGTGGTGAGCATCTTCAGCCATCTTGCCGGCAGCGACACGGCCGACTTCGATGGCTTCACCCAGGAACAGGCCACAGCCTTTACCCAAATGAGTAACCGGCTGATAGCCGCATTGCCCGGCAAGCCCTTGCTGCACCTCTGCAACTCCACCGGCATTACCAGGCATCCGGAGCTTTACTTCGACATGGTGCGCCTGGGCGTAGGCATGTACGGCTATGACGGCAGCGGCAAGATCCAGTCCCAGCTACGGCATATAGGTACCTTAAAAACAACCATCGCCCAGATCAAAGAACTGCCGGCCGGCGAAACGGTTGGCTACAGCCGCAAAGGACAGCTGACCAGGGACAGCAGGATCGCCACGGTGAGCATCGGCTATGCCGACGGCTACTTCCGCGACTTTGGCAACGGCCAGGCCTATATGCTGCTGCATGGCAAGCAGGCGCCGGTGTTGGGCGCTGTATGCATGGATATGTGTATGCTGGACATTACCGATATTGAGCAAGCCAAAGTAGGCGACGAGATCATCGTCTTCGGAGATGAGCTGCCGATAAGCCTCCTGGCCTCCTGGGCCAAAACTATTCCTTACGAGATCATGACCAGCATCTCGCAACGGGTAAATCGCATTTATGTGAACGAATAAAATGACCGGAACCTATATTTCCAGGCGGCTGTCCCAAACGGACAGCCGTTTTTCTATCGGTGATGATTCACCAACCTGAGCTGGTCTCAACGATATCTTTCCGCCCCCTGCCGGCTACCCACATATTAATGTTTTTTTTCTTCAAAACATTACAAACTTCTTGTTATATTTATCCTGTCTGCTAACGGGATGCCGGTTTTCCTACAGGACTCCGGTGCCCGTTCGGTAAGCATTCCATGCCCGGGCATTGTATATCCACCAAACATCTGAATTTATGATCTTACGTTTACGCGTCCTTATTCCATCTTTATTGACCCTGTGTTTTCTGTTGCTTATCCCGCAATTACTGCAGGCTCAGCTTCCGGATTGCTCACCCACAGGTCATACCGTTTATGTACATACCAATAATATCGAGAACTGGGATATTACGGCCCCGCTGGTAACCGGTACCAATCCATCAACCAATACCATCGCCATGCCGCCCGGCGCCGTTGGTTTGGCGGTGGCCAACAACCTGAATGACCCTACCGGCCCCTCTCCCACTTTTTATACTACCGCTGGTGGTAATTTTTACTACTATAATGGTACCGGTTGGATAAACACCGGCCATACAGCCAGCACAGTGAATATTGGCGGAGGCGGCAATTTCGTCTACGGCCTTGAAGGGGGCACCGGAACCGTATATAAATACGACGGTACCGGCAATGCTACCATGCTGCTGGTTGTTCCCGGCTTTGCCGCGGGCGGTGGCGGCGGACCCTTCGATATTGTTGCCGATTGTGCGGGTAATTTCTATGTGCTCCGTACCCTGGCGCCGGCCTGGTTGCGCAAGTACAGCCCTGCCGGCACCCTGTTGCAGGAATGGGAAGTTACCGGCGCCGTCAGCACCGGTTCCGGCGGTGGATTCGCTATTGTAGGCAATATGATGTATCACCACAATGCAGGTCTGCAGCAAGGCGTGATCGGCGCAACCACAGTCGTCTGCACACCGGTTACAGGACCATTTCCCAGTCCCGGCGATTTCGCCTCCTGCCCTGTAGGTGGCGCAGGCACAGCCTCGACCAACGATACAGTGTTCAATTGCATTCCCGGCACCGCAAAATCGATCACGGCTTCGGGCACTGCTCCCTTTACGCATACCATTATCAGCGGTACAGGTACTATTACCGGTACGGGACCCAGCTTTGGCGTGACCTGCGATCAGCCGGTTACCATAGCACTTACCTCGACCAGCAATTCGACCTGCTCGCCGATAGCTTACGATACCATCATGGTAGTGCCCGCACCATCAGTAAACGCAGGGCCTGATGATACTTTATACGGTTGCGCGCGCTATACCGGCACACTTCACGGTACGCTAAGCGGCAGTACTTCCTGGGTCAATTATACTTATGGCTGGACACCTTCGGGCCTCATCACCTCAGGCGCCAATACGCCCAACCCCGTAATTGCTCCGGTTGCCGATACGATCTACAAGCTTACGGTCACGACTGGCCCCGACCAGGGCGGATGCAGCATTTCCGATTCATTAAGAATAAAAGTGGTTGATGAATCTATATTGCCCGACTATCAGTTCAGCATTAATCTGGGCTGTACCGAGGATACCGTACATTTCACCAACCAATCGATAAGAGGTACCAAAAGCTTCTGGTACTTTGGCGACGGCAGCACCGATACCTTAACCCATCCGCAACATATCTATACCAGCCAAGACAACTATCAGGTAAAGCTGATATCGAGCAACTATCTCTGTAAGGACAGCGTGATCAAGATCGTCGATACCCGGCATCCGCTCGCAGCAGCCTTTACCACCGACAGGGATACCTTATGCCTGGGTACTTCGATCAACTACACCAACAATTCGACCGTAAGCCTGCAGCCCGCCAGCTATTTCTGGGATTTCGGCGATGGCACCAGCGAAACGTTCAGCAACCCTTCGCATGTCTATACCGTTCCCGGCACTTACAGGATCATGCTGGCCATACACGACAGACTGCCTTGCTACGATACCGCATATCATACCGTTGTGGTAGATAGCACGCCGCAAGTAAGCTTGCTGCTCGACAACCACGATATTTGTACCGGGCAGACTGCTACTATCACGGCCAGCTATACCCATTCGGGCAATATCGGCCTCGATTGGTCGTTCGGCGATGGTAACCTGGCCACGGATATCAACCCTGCCAGCCATGCTTACGAGCTGCCCGGCACTTACTTTATCCACCTGAAGGCGCGGTATCGTGTATGCGAAGAAAAGGATGCCCAGGATTCGGTAAATGTGCATGCCCTACCGCTCGTCAACCTCGGTCCCGACACAACCTTATGCCTGGATGCAGCGCCTTTCTTCCTGAGCAACCTGGCTACGGCAGGCACCGGCGACCGCTACCGCTGGAATACAGGCGACACCACGGGCGTGCTGCGCATTGCACACGATGGCACCTACAGCCTGACAGTGACCACCGTTTACGATTGTAATGCTACAGATGCTGTTGTGGTTAAAAAAGATTGCTATATCGACGTGCCCAACTCGTTCACGCCGAATGGGGATGGCGTCAACGACTACTTCTTCCCACGCCAGCTGCTGAGCAGGAGCGTAGGCGCCTTTACGATGAAAGTATTCAACCGCTGGGGACAGATCGTATATGAAACCAGCAACCGTAACGGAAGAGGCTGGGATGGCCGCTTCAACGATAAAGAGCAGCCGTCAGGCGTCTACCTTTACCAGATCAATGTGATACTGGAAAATGGCCGCACCGAACAATTTACCGGCAATGTGACCTTGTTGCGCTAGCACTAATAATTGCCGTTCAAAAACCTGTCCCGTTTCCGGGACAGGTTTTTTTATCTCCGGATTACTTAAAAAAAAGCGGACGCCGCATAAGGGTATTCCTCCCCGGACAGTATCTCATAGGCACACAATAATACCACCCTGAACCCAAGTTGACCGGTCTTCACCATCGCCGGAACATATATGATGCGCAAATAAACTGATTTGCTCAATAAGCACAGGCCCCGCAATGCGCCTGCTGCTAATAAATCATATATGCTTTTATGAACAAAAGAACCCTCGTATCCTATCTCCCCGCAATTTTTATTGCTGTTATTCTTTGCAATGCAAAAGCGGCTCACAGTCAGCAGATCACTTGCGACAGCCAGCTTCTTTATATCGCCACAATGCAGCCTTTCAGCGGCAACTCTCTTTTCGCCTTCAATCCTGCAGCGCCGCTATCGGCTGCAAATCCCTACCCCATCCATATCCCTGTACCGGGCTCTTTGGCGGTAAGTCCCAACCTCAATAATCCGTTGGCCCCTTCTCCCACTTTTTATACGGCATCGGGCGCAGGCTTGCTTTATGGAGAAATATCCTATTGGGATGGCAGCGCCTGGGTGGGTACGGGGCATACGGCCGGACCAGGTCCCGGTTTTGGCCTTGGGGCCGGTGGTGGCTTTATTTACAGCATCAGCAACGACGGCGATGTATACCGGTACAACGGTACCGGGAACGCGGTGTTTGTGGTATCGGTACTCAATTGGCTCGACGGAAGCGTTACCGGTACCCTAGATATCAGCGCAGATTGCGCCGGCAATTTTTATGTATTGAAGCCGTACCCGGCGCAGGATGCATGGCTACGTAAGTATAGCCCGGCCGGCACATTGCTGCAGCAGTGGGACATTACCGGCCTGCCCTTGCCTGCCGGCTTCGGTGGCAACAATTCATTTGCTATCGTAGGCGATAGCCTTTATTTTGATGTACCCGGACTATTGACCTATTCGGGATATATAGGCGCCGGCACCGTAGCCGTAACCCCCATCGTTTCCCCTCTGTTCCCCACCTGGACAGGCGATTTTGCCAGCTGCAGCGGGATCGGTGGTGTCGATGCCCACAAAAGTCACCTGCTGTTCCGTTGCGATCCGGCAGCTGGTATGCTACTTACCTCCAGCGGCAATGCTCCTTTTCAGCATACTGTGCTTAGCGGCAGTGTGACGATATCAGGTACCGGCCCTGCTTTTACGGCCAATGGCGGCGGGGATGCGGTAATCGTCATTACATCGGCAGGCGATCCGGCCTGTACACCCGTCATTACAGATACCTTCAGAATCGTAGCGCCACCGGCAGTCGATGCGGGTCCCGATCAAATGGTAACCGGATGTATCCCTTATCCGGGCAACCTTCAGGGCATCGTTAGCAATATGTCTTCAGCTGCAGCGCCCAACTATAGCTGGGCACCGGCAGGGCTCATTGTTTCAGGAGGCAATACGCTTTCGCCCACATTCAGCATACCAGGCGATACGACCTTCCGACTTACTGTTACCTTGCCTAATCCCGGACAAAACGATTGCGTGCTTACCGATTCTGTAAGGATCAGGACACAGCAAAAAACATTTGAGCTTGCATTGAACACTTCCGGCCTCGATCTTTGTCCCGGGCAATCCGGTGAGCTTCGCGTCGTTCCCGCGGTAGCTGGCACCGATTACCAATGGTACCGGAACGACGCTCCCATACCCGCCGCTACCGGCGCCGGGCTTATGGTGGATCTTCCGGGTGACTACTGGCTGTATGCCCGGAACAGCGAACAATGCATCGATTCGTCAGATGTGGTCACCGCCACCCTGCACAATAATCCCGAAGCAGCTATCAGCTGGCGGCGAGGCCCCATATGCACCGGCGATACTGTATCCCTGACCGCAACCGGCGGACAGGAATACACCTATCATTGGGAACCGGAACATGTCTTCGCCCTTTCCGGCGCCAACCAGTCCGGGGTCACAGGTCTTTTCGATCAAAAAACCACCCGGGTTGTGCTCACCACGCTGAATGCTTACGGCTGCATGGGAAAGGACAGCTTAATACTACTTACAGAACCCTGCTGTACTATCTTTATCCCTAACGCCTTTTCCCCTAACCATGACAGCCGTAATGATTACTTCAGGCCCGAGCTAAAGCCCGGCCAAACATTGACCCAATTCCGGATCTTTGACCGCTGGGGCAACCAGGTCTATAACAATACCAACTTACCCAAGGGATGGGATGGCAGCTATACAGACGGAGAGCCCGCAGCTACGGGTACCTACATGTACTATATTCAATACACTTGCAGCGACAACAAAATATATACGCAAAAGGAAGCGCTTTCATTGATCCGGTAATTCTTAATTGACGGCAACCTCACCTTAAGGCGGTATTGAGAGCCGGGATAAAAACATTGGGTAGCAAACGAAGGGAAGTATCTACCCCCCTTTTTGCTACTTTATTTTTGTTCTGAAAATATATTTTTTTTAAGAATTATTATTTAAATAAATTCGCTTTAAATAAAACCAATTATCATGCTGAATCAATACCAGAACTTTTTCCGGAAGCTGCTCTTGTGCAGCGCAACCATCCTTGCCCTAACGCCCCGACTGCTACAGGCACAGACCACGATCGTCACACCTTCCAATCCCGACCAGTTCCTGAGCGCTACGGCCAACATTAATCTGCCCAGCGTTAACTGCGACATGTTGTTCATCGATAAATTCCCGGCGCCATCAGGAAATATCAAAGCCTTTGCCTGGAACAGCCCTACGGGTGCGAGGATAAGCGCTATCGACTTTGCCGGCAATGCAATCAATATACCCGCGATCACCAATGCTTCATTTGCCGACATTGTTATTGCCGATGATATTACCCTGACGCACGATTGTATCATTGCTGTTGTTTTTTTGCGGAACACCAGTGTGTATCTCAACACTTATTATGTAGATGGTGTCGGTAGCGCCATGACCTATACACCTGCAGCTTCGGTGCAGCTATCCACCACGCCGACATTGGACCAGTCGCCGCACATAGATATGTTTGCCGATATCGCACAGGGTATTCCTATCATGCATCGCTGCGTTGTATCCTGGAGCCAGGCAGGAGGTTTAGGCAGTGTTGTTTATGCCGCCTATGGCGAAATCGCTAATCCGGCAGGCTTATCCGGCCCTTATCTGATAAGCTCGGGAACCAACAATACTTTATCCGACGTAGCTGCCTCCTACAGCATTGCTGCCGGTGTAGACATGGCCTATCTCGTTATCGGCAATCTCGGCAACAATACGCTTGACTTTGCCTCCCTGAATTGCGCTTCAGGAACAGTAAGCGGCTTTTCTTTAGCCACAGGCACGTTTCATTTCCCCCGCATTGAAGCCATGGCAGTAGATTACTCCCCTTTCAATCCCAATATTCCCTGGACTGTTGTCGCCGCAAAAATAAATGGTACGGTAAAACAAACCTGGATGTTCAACAATTCCGGCAGCTATAATTGCTCCGCTCCTTTCAGCTCATCGGAGAACTTTTTAACGGCGATCGCTGCGGGTGTAGGGAATATCGGCACAGGCTTCAACAATAAAAATTATTCCATTGGCTGGAATCTGGTTAACAACAATATATTTGTAACGCAGCCGGTCGATTTTGCCACCGGCGCCATTACCGTACCCTCGACCTTTTACCAGGTCAACAGCAACCCGATCACGCCCTTTCTTCCCGGGAAAGTACCTTTTGCTATGAGCAGCAGCAGTAATCGCGGCAATGCCCTCCTCACCGCATGGTTCGACAACGTAGGCAATCTCTGGTACAAAGAGACGCCCGACATTACCGGCTATAAGCCCACGGAAATTGAAGGAGCCCGGCGCTTAACGGGTTGCACGCTCTATCCTAATCCGGCGCACGACGTACTTCATGTAACGGGTATCGGTGATGGCGGGTATACCATTACCAATATCGCCGGGCAAATTTTAAGTTCCGGCCCTGTCAGCAGGTCATCGTCCCAGCTGAATATCGCCTTCTTGCCTGATGGCATTTATAACCTAACGCTTAAGGAGGGACAAAAAATGCAATGCTTGAAATTTGTAAAAAAATAATAATGATACAGCCGGCATCAGCCGGCTGTATCATTATTATTCAGGCTTCGGCCCAACACAAAAAATAATCCCGCCGTCTTTGCATAATAGGAATAGAATGCTTATTATTGTGACATTCTTTTGCCAAACTAATATATAATATAATACCACAGGATGAACCTACGTAGACGTTATTGGGCATTGGCCGCATCGGCAGTTTTTACGATAGCAGGCCTTAGCTCCTGCAAAGATTACAGCCCCGATGAACCATTCCCGGATGTTTATACCCAGACGCTGTTTGTTGCCAGCAACAACCAGATCGTTTACGCTATTGATCCCATTAGCCCGAATGACAAGTGGAAATGGAAATTCCCGGTTGAAGGTGAAGTGCAGGCTACCCCGCTTTTATACAATAAGAATGTCTATATCGCCACTTTATCGGGCAACCTGTACCGTGTTGATGCCCAGTATGGCAAGGTCCAGAGCAACCGCAATTTCGGCGAACCTATTGCCGGCACTCCCATCGTACGCGACGGCGTATTGTTTGTAGCGGCAGGCAGCAAGCTTTATGCGCTGGACCCCGGCTCTCTCGGCGATATTCCCACCATCACGCCTTATGATATCGGCGGCCAGATCATTGCTTCTCCCACCACGCACAATATTCCCGGCCAGGAGTCCAAGGCCATTTTTGTAGCCGGCATGAACAATAAGATCGCTGCGCTGAGGCCTAACCTATCCATGATATGGGAACGTACACCGGATGAGGCGGGCGCTTTCTATTCATCGCCTTGTGTAGTGAACGACAGCTTCCTCTATGTCGGTAACGACAATGGCAATGTTTATTCCTTCAAGATCCAGGATGGCAGCGACAAATGGAAATTCCCTACCGGCGGCCAGGTGCGCAGTTCCCCCATCCAGATTGGCGGTAATGTGCTGGTTGGCAGCAACGACCGCTACATGTATTCCGTCGATTCGGCTACCGGCCTGGTACGCTGGAAAGTGCTCACCGGCGACGGCGTACAATCTTCACCTTCCGTATTCAATCAATATGTATACTTCGGCAGCTTCGACGGCAATATGTATTGCGTCGACATTATTGACGGAAAGGTTAAATGGCAGATGAAGACTTTCGGACTGATCAAATCTTCACCCACCATTTATAGAGGCGATGTCTATTTCGGCAGCTTCGATAAGAATCTTTATCGTCTCGATGCCATGGACGGCTCTCAGAAATTTGTTTTCAACGTTAACGGCCAAATGGCTACCTCCCCCATTATCGACAGTTTGGGTGGAGCCGCCATCCCTTCTATCAGCGGCGACTATCGCTGGTAAGGTGACTATTCAAAGACAAACGCGACCGGAGGTATTCCGGTCGCGTTTGTCTTTATTAGAAGTTAGATTTTAGACGTTAGACATTAGAGGTTAGAGGTGAATACCCAATACCCAATACCCAATACCCAATACCCAATACCCAATACCCAATACCCAATACCCAATACCCAATACCTAATACCTAATACCTAATACCTAATACCCAAATTTTGGATTTTGAATTCTGGATCTGAATCTTGAACTTAGTGGGGTACTAAATCATTTACCTGTAAAATACGCCTATGTTAAACATCGGAGATGAATTCCGCCACAAGTTCAGCTATACACAGCAGGACGTAAACGACTATGCCCGCATCAGTGGCGACACCAATCCCCTGCACATTGACCCCCAGGCTGGTAAAGAAAGCATGTTTGGCCGCAATATTATTCACGGCTTCCTGGGCGCCAGCGTATTTACGAAAATATTCGGTTCCCTCTGGTACGCCGATGGGCATGTTTACCTGAGCCAAAGTATCAAATGGCTAAAGCCCATGTTCACCGACCAGGAATATGAAGCCGTAATACGGGTAAAGGAGATCTTTCCGGAGAAGAACCGGGTACTTTATGAGTGCGCCGTTTATGATGTTGCCAGCGGCGACCAGACCATAGCTGCCGAGGCCATGCTGATGAATAAAAAGCAATATGTGTGGTAAATTTCCAGGCCCTCAGCAGGATAAAAAGTATTCCTGCTGAGGGCTTCATTAATCTATCCTGGCATAGCCCGAACAATCTTAGCCGCTGCAGCGGTCTAATATTGTTCCCGGTTTTCTTTTTCCTGCCATAGCCGGAATACCTTCAGCGCCTCGGTCTTGTCCATAGCGATCATTGGGATCTTGCGCTGTTCCAGCGGCCGCACCAGCTCATCGTAGATAAAAGAATCGTCGAATCCCGTCTCTGCGGCATCTTCCCGGGTATTGGCATAAAACACTTTCTCGGGGCGGGACCAATAGATGGCGCCCATACACATCGGGCAGGGCTCACAGGAGGTATAGATCGCACATCCGTCGAGTTGATAAGTACCCAGATGACGACAGGCATCCCTGATGGCCATTACTTCTGCATGCGCCGTAGGATCATTGCCGGCCAGCACACTGTTCCAGCCGCGTCCCACAATCACCCCATCCTTTACAACAATACAACCAAAAGGACCGCCCTGCCCTTCTTCCATATGACGCTGGCTGAGCAGCACCGCCTGTTCCATGAAAAATGCATCCTGATTCATCTTGCTAAAATTGGCCTTTGTAGAAAATATAGGCATGCAAACTTAGCGAGCTTTGCGCTAATTATCTTATTTTGCAAGCCTAATATAAAAATAACATTCGGAGAATTAAACACATGCTTAAAGTCGGCGTTTTTGGTGCAGGGCATCTCGGAAAAATACACATACAGCAATGGCTGGAAATACCGGGAGTTACGCTGGTTGGTTTTTACGATCCCAATGATGACCACGCTGCGGGCGCCATTACACAGTACCAGGTAAAGCGCTATGCCGACCCCGAAGCCCTTATTGCTGCCGCCGATGCGCTTGACATTGTCACCAATACCACTTCTCATTTCGAAATAGCCAAAGCTTGCCTGCTGCAATCTCGTCATTTATTTATAGAGAAGCCGATGACGCATACCATGGCCGAAGCCAGGGAATTGGTCAAGCTGGTATCGGAAGCCAATGTAAAATGCCAGATCGGTCATGTGGAGCGGTACAACCCGGCTATGCTGGCCCTCAGGAACCGGAAGCTGGAGCCCATGTTCATCGAAACCCATCGCCTGGCCCAGTTTAATCCGCGGGGAACAGATGTAGCGGTCATCCTGGATCTGATGATCCACGATATAGACATTATTCTGCACCTGGTCAAATCTCCGGTAAGGCGCATATCGGCCAGCGGCGTAGCGGTGATCAGCGACACAGCTGATATCGCCAACGCCAGGATCGAATTTGACAATGGTTGTGTAGCCAACCTGACCGCCAGCAGGATCTCGTTGAAAAAAATGAGAAAAATGAGGCTTTTTCAGCGGGATGCCTATATCGGGATTGATTTCCTGGAGAAAAAAACCGAGATCATCCGAATGAAGGGAGAAGAGGAAGAGCGCGGCTTTTTCGATTTCCCGATCGAGTTGGGAGAAGGCAGGCAAAAGATCATTTCGATCGATACGCCCAATGTGAAGCCGGTTAATTCGATAAGGGAAGAGCTGGCCGATTTTGCTCTCTCGGTGCTGCAGGATAAGCCGGTAAACGTTTCGGTTTACGACGGGCTACATGCTATGGATGTCGCCCACCAGATCTTACAAAAAATGATCATACAAATGAACCCGGAGGCCAACGAAAAAACAATGCGTGAGTAAACCGGATATATGCAAATAGAATTGTCCATTAACGAATAGTAAACAGGAGTAGCACGGGAATGAATTTGTCTGCGGCCAAGAAAAGTGCGATTGTCATTCTGATAATTTTGGATTACCTCACAGCAATTGCTGCCTGGCTCGTCTTTTGGCTATACCGGCAGCATTTGCTGCACAATGCGTTTCCTTCCATTTATCCCTACGAGCGCAACTGGGGACCGAGAGATTATGTTATTTCCTTTCTCATTATCCCTTTATTCTGGACCATCCTGCATTTTCTTTCCGGCGCTTACTTTGACCTCTACCGCAAATCGCGTCTTGTCGAAATTTACCGCAGCCTCATCATCGCCATGATAGGCTCGCTCCTCGTGGGCATGGTCTCCTTTTCCAACGATACCGACAGCTTTAAGTATTTTTTTGAGATCACACTCTGGTATTTCCTCACCCATACTTTTTTCCTGCTCATCACACGCCTGCTATGGCTCTACAAGGTCAAAAGAGACCTGCTTAAGGGTAAAGTCAGCTATCACACACTTATCGTAGGCGGTAATGGCAAAGCGACCAAGGTATATAACGAGATTAAGAATAACCCCCATGTGCTGGGCAACGAAGTCATCGGTTTTGTAAGCGCCGACCACAACGTGGCGCCGCTCAATATCGGCAACGTACCCGAGCTGGGATCGATCGATCAGCTGGAGCAGATCATCGCCAGGCACCGGATCGAGGAAGTGGTGATTGCCGTGGAGTCGCACGAGCATAAGAAGCTGGAGCACATTCTCACCCAGCTTAGCTATACCCCCACCATTATCAAGGTGCTACCCGATCTCTACGACATTATTTCCGGCTCGGTAAGGATCGACAATGTATATGCCCCGGTGCTCATCAGCATCCACCCCGAGCTGCTTCCCGACTGGCAAAAGGTATGTAAACGTGTGTTCGACATCCTTTTCTCCCTTCTGGCGCTCACTATCCTTTCACCGCTATACCTGTTTACAGCAATCAGGGTACGGCTGTCGTCGCCGGGGGCCATTATCTACAAACAACAGCGCATCGGTTTGTTTGGAAGGCCATTCTACATTTATAAATTCCGGTCGATGTATACCAATGCAGAGGCGGAAGGCCCGGCGCTCAGCAGCGACGAGGACAGGCGCATTACCCCCTGGGGCAAGGTGATGCGTAAATGGCGTATCGACGAGTTGCCGCAATTTGTCAATATATTGCAGGGACATATGTCGCTGGTAGGCCCACGACCCGAACGTAAGTTCTTCATCGACAAAATTATAGCTACTCACCCCCATTACAAATATTTGCACCGGGTAAAGCCTGGCCTCACTTCCTGGGGTATGGTGCAATATGGCTATGCCGAAAATGTAGCCCAAATGGTCGAACGTATGAAATACGACCTGTTGTACATCGAAAATTGCTCGTTGGCTCTCGACGTCAAAATCATGCTGTATACCATTAAGGTATTGTTCCAGGGAAGGGGAAAATAATCGGGTTACGGGTTTATTTCAGGGCTACAAACCACCAGGCTCCGCAAAATCCCGGATCTGTCGCAACAGATCATCCATCGCCTGCACCTCGCGTTCTTTACGGGGCAGCAAGCGCTGGAAAAAGTAAGGTACCCTGCATCCGGCCACCACAAATGGCAAAAAGCATACCAGCAGCGAAAGCAGCAAAACCGGCAAGGGAAAGGCTGTTACTCCGGGCAATGAAAGCATAGCCAAATAACCATCAGCCGATCCTAAAACGATAGCCACCAAAATGATGCAGCCGATAAACAAACCGGGATAAGCCATTACCATCGTTGCCGGCGCATGACAGGCGAAAGTATACGCCACGGCTATTACGATGGCCAATACAATAACCAGTACACCTGTATACCACTCTGTTACCTTCCAGGGGCCTTGCCAGATGATAAGCCAACCCAGGTCCAGGACCAGGAAGGCAGCCGTCATATTACCAACCAAATCAAAGGGAATAAGCGGATGAGAAAAACATCCCGAGGCCTCCAGACCTGCAATGACCAGAATAGAAAAGCAATAGAAAAAATTGGCCCATAGCAAGGCCTCCATCTTGGTTACGATCACTTTGATCTCGTTCCTGACGGACATGTGCGTCCGATACAGCATAAGCGCCTTCTGGCAACGTTCTGTCTCTTTCAGCAAGGCTTCAAAAGCGGCTGCCCGGCCATCTCCGCTCGCCCGTAAGGTGGCGAGAGCCGGCCGTATGTAGTCCGACGTGTTTTTAGCACGCTCGATCAGCGCAATAATCTGCCGCGTTTTTTCCTTTAGTTTCGGCGTCAGGTACTTTATTATGTACCTGTTGGCAAAATTCAATATGATGAATGCAGAGGAAATGCCGGCCAGTATCTCGTATTCAGAAGTAAAATTGCATAGCTTTATATCCATAAAGAAAAGCTTATGGATATAAAGATAAGGAATATTTAATGCACAAAATATAAATTATGCGAAAAATGTGCATTAAAAATATTGCGCAACTCTTGGTTTTTGCCGGGGTGGTTAAAACTGCCCGACATGACGGACGCCCTGGGGCTGAGCTGTATCAGGTATTTGTCGTCGTCGAAGAGAAAGAAGCTGATAATTTCGCCATCTGCACACACTTTCCGTTCCCTGCGTAACGCTTCCAGGCCATCGGGCTCCAGTTCCCGGATGTCACAATTAGCAGCATGGTCGTGAAGACAAGCATGGCGGAACAAAGCATTTTCCTTTGCGCCATGGTCAGAATCGTAGGCACACAGTATCCTGAGGCGAATGCGGTGGTTGATACAATAATGCAATAAATTTTCTTCGTGAAATCGGGATAGTATATCCGGGGGATAAAAACCTACCAGGATATCGATTGTGCGACGCGTAAGACCAGCCATCCTGGCGACAAGCCAGTGCGACTCCTGATCATTCTTGCTGAAAACAGGAATATCTGTGGAAAGTGTATAAGCCAGCGTCTTATCCAGGTATCTCCTGTATTCTTTCCTTTCCGGGTCTTGTTCTCTTTTCCGCTTTTTAGCAATGTTGGACATGATGCCATTTTTTAAAGTCAATCATCACCCATTTAGACTCCCCCTTTACCAAATATAACACCCCCCAAGGCCAAAAAGATATATATGTGGAAAAGTTTTCACAACTATTATCTGAAAAGCGATGTCTATATTCATATTTTATATTGACAATCAATAAATAATGCTTCCATTGTCATGTTGTTAAAAAAAATACAAAAATACAACAATAAGCCGTGTCATTACCGCCCAGGCAGGATAAAGCCACTTTTACGATAACTGACCTAAAAACTAGAGGCCGTTCAATTTGATTTGAACGGCCTCTGGTTTACAGAAATATTTGAATGAACTATTTGAACGCATTGAACCCGGTCACATCCTGACCCGTAATGAGCAGGTGGATATCGTGGGTACCTTCGTAAGTGATCACCGATTCCAGGTTCATCATATGACGCATGATGCTGTACTCGCCGGTAATCCCCATACCGCCCAGTATCTGGCGGGCTTCGCGGGCTATAGTAATTGCCGTCTGGCAGCTGTTACGCTTGGCCATGGAGATCTGTTCGGGCGTTGCACGGCCTTCGCTGCGCAGTACACCCAGGCGCCATACCAGCAACTGGCCCTTGGTGATCTCGGTGATCATTTCGGCCAGCTTCTTTTGGGTAAGCTGGAAGCCGCCGATGGGCTTACCAAACTGTATACGTTGCTGTGAGTAACGCAATGCCGTATCGTAGCAATCCATAGCGCAGCCCAGGGCGCCCCAGGCAATACCAAAGCGGGCGCTACTGAGACAGCCCAGCGGTCCCTTGAGCCCTTCTACATTGGGCAGGATATTTTCTTTGGGAACTTTCACATTATCGAAGACCAGCTCGCCGGTAGCCGAAGCACGCAGGCTCCACTTGCCATGGGTTTCCGGAGTGGAAAAACCTTCCATACCGCGTTCTACGATCAGGCCTTTGATCTTACCTTCCGGGTTACGGGCCCATACCACTGCGATATCGGCAAAAGGTGCGTTGGATATCCACATTTTGGAACCGTTAAGGATCACGTGGTCGCCGGCGTCGGTATAATTGGACAGCATGCCCGCAGGGTTGGAACCATGATCGGGCTCGGTAAGGCCAAAACAGCCCATCAGCTCGCCGGTAGCCAGCTTGGGCAGGTATTTCATCTTTTGCTCTTCGCTACCATAGGTAAGGATCGGGTACATCACCAGCGAGCCCTGTACCGATGCTGTAGAACGGATACCGGAATCACCCCGTTCGAGCTCCTGCATCATGATACCGTAGGAAATATAATCGAGACCCGGACCACCATATTTATGCGGCACAAAGGGTCCGAAACAGCCCTGCTCACCCAGACCTTTAATGATCTGTTTGGGGAATTCGGCGCGTTGCGCATAATCCTCAATAATGGGAGATATCTCTTTCTTCACATATGCCCTTACGGAATCGCGGATCAGCTTATGTTCGTCTGTCAGCAGCTCATCCAGCAAGTAGTAGTCGGGATGTTGATATAGGTCTTGAGCCATAAAAAAAATGAAATGATAATTTAAATCCGGCGCAAAGGTAACAATTTGGCGTAAAGGATAGCTTGCTCCTCAAAAGAAAAGCCAAACGTCAGTGACAAGGCTTCAGCGATTTCATCAATAATAATTATATCTGTATAAAAATGTAAAATTCAAATCTTCGCAAACACGGTGCTGGCAACGCTTCCACTTTTTTCACCTGGTAAAAACCTTGTAGGAATAAGCCTTGTAGCTGCCTGACATATCAAAAGTGGAACGAATTTTGTGGCTTAAACAGGTGTGGAAAAGTCAGGCTATAGCGTAGAAACGGTTTCCCCGGAAAAGGTTTTTTTTAACATCGACCGTTAAACTAAACCCAACGAATATCCGTTTTTATTTAGTCTTTCCGAATACGAAATAGAATGATTACCTTGCGGGATTTTTCCATCAGAAAGGCGTAAAAGTTTACATCTAAATAAATACAATCAATTATGAGGCAGCTAAAAATTGCTACTCAGATTACGAATCGTGATTCGCAAGCTGTAGAAAAGTACCTTCAGGAAATCAGCCGTATTTCGATGATCACCCCCGAGGAGGAAACTACTTTGGCGCAAAAGATTCACGTAGGAGATCAGCGTGCATTGGAGAAACTGGTGAAAGCCAATCTCCGTTTCGTTGTTTCTGTAGCCAAGCAATATCAGCACCAAGGTTTGTCCCTCAGCGACCTTATTAATGAAGGCAATCTGGGTCTGATCAAAGCAGCACAACGTTTCGACGAAACGAAAGGCTTTAAGTTCATTTCCTATGCCGTGTGGTGGATCCGTCAATCCATCCTGCAGGCTTTGGCCGAGCAGGGCCGTTTGGTACGTTTGCCCCAAAATAAAATCGGCACTTACAATAAGGCCAATAAAGCTTACATCGCTTTTGAGCAGGAGCACGAGCGCGAGCCTTCGACCGAAGAGCTGGCCAGCATCCTGGAAATGAGCGAGACTGAGATCGCCAATATCTTCAGCAGCAATACCCGCCACACTTCCCTCGACGCTCCCGTACACGAAGCTGAGGATGTAGCGATGGGCGACCTGCTGGAAGGCAGCAACGATACCGACGATACGGTGATGAAGGATTCCCTGAAAGCCGAGATCCAGCGTATACTCAAATCCCTGAGCGTGCGCGAAGCGGAGATTATTTCCGCTTATTTCGGACTCGAAGGCGACAGCGGTCCCTCTGTAGAAGAGATCGGCCAGAAATATGACCTGACCAAAGAACGCATCCGCCAGATCAAGGAACGCGCCATCAAGCGCCTTCAGAAAGCACGCTATAGCGGCTCCCTGAAATCCTACCTGGGATAAAAGCCATATCTGAATAGCATATAAGAATGAAAGCGCCCGGCTGTTGCCGGGCGCTTTCATTTGTACCATGAAGAGAGGAAAAGCTCTCCTCCGGGAATGAATAACCTCATTCTTTTGCCAGCTTATAGCTGTAGTATATGCCCGGCCCGCTGAATATGAGATAGTAATCTCCGGCGGCAAGATGGTCCATGCGCAGCCATAATCCCGCTTTCAAGGCATTGGCCCCTATGGTCTGCCGGTGTATTAAGCACCCTTGTCCGTCTACAATGGCAAGCGATAGCCCGGGGTGTTCCTGCTCACTTTGGATATGCACTTTTTCCCTGACAGGATTGGGGTATAGCCGGAGCCCGGCAAGCGCACCGGGACTATTGATACCCAGGCCCTGGTTGCTGATCGTGATCAGCAGGGAATCCCTCATGGCGGGATTGATGAGCGAAACGGCCTTGGCCCACACCGTGCCATTGGTCGCCGCTGCGACCCTAGCCTGCGCACCTGCGGCTACGATGCTTGCGGTACCGGTAACCGGTACAATGCTCCAGGCTACGGTATCGTCGGTCGATTGCGGCCATACCATGCACACCAGGTCAAGCGTTCCGTCGTTGGCGGTAATCAGGGCCGGTCCGCCATCGGCCGTCCACACCTCGATGCTATCTACCGGCGGCGAGGTGACGCCATCGTAGACGGCAACGTATTTATTTTCGCTCAGGCCACCGATATCGGGATAGCTGAAGTCGCCGCCGGCATATATTTTCTTCCTGGCCGTATCTAAGTGGAGCGCAAATACCCCGCTATTGGCTCTCAGGGCGCCAAGGCCGGCGCCCAGTTCCGACCAGGTGCTGCCATTCCATCTGGCAACATACCGGTACCCGGCAGCATTGGTGAAAGCACCGGCGGCATACACGTTGCCGGCGGCATCGGTACGCACCGCGCTGATGGGCGCGTCTGCATTAAGGGCAGTTGCTCCTGTTCCCGGCTCCGACCAGATATTCCCATCCCAACGAGCAACATAGTACTTGCCGCTGCTATTGGTAAATTCACCGGCGGCATAAATATTCCCGAAAGCATCGCCCGTAACCGTATGAATGTTCCCGTTGGCGTTCAGACCGAAAACGCCGGGGCCTAGTTCGCGCCAGGTACTGCCATCCCATTTGGCTACATATTGCTTGCCCGAGCTATTGGTGAAAAGGCCGGCGGCATAAAGGTTGCCGGCGGCATCGCCCCACAAGGCCCTGATCCCGCCGTTGGCGTTGAGCGCATTGGCGCCGGTACCCAGCTCAGACCAGGAGGTACCGTTCCAGCGGGCTACGTGGTATTTCCCGGAGCTGTTTTCCAGGTTGCCGGCCACATAAAGCGTACCCGCCGCTGCCACATGCATGGCCCATATTGATTCGTTCAGTTGTGCATCCAATCCGGCGGGATCGAGGTCGGTCCAGGTGCTGCCGTTCCATTTGGCCACACGTTGTTTCATATCGCTGTTCATTAGCTCACCGGCGGCATAGACATTCCCCGCGGCATCGGCGCCCAGCGTGAGAATATAACCGCTGGCATTTAAAGCGCCGGCGCCCGTTCCCGCTTCTGTCCACTGGGCGCCATCCCAATGGGCAACATAAAATTGGCTGGTATAGCTGCTGGTGGCGTATACCTTACCCGAGGCATCGGTAACAATGCCCCGGATCTCATGGCGGGCATTGAGCGCGTGGAGCCCTGTACCCAATTCGTACCAGCCCGGCTGCGCCTGCGTAACGCTGCTGCAGAGTACCATCAATAGTCCGATCGTCAATATTCCTTTGTTCATGTTCCTGATTTATTGTTCTGTAAATGCGGATCGATTCAAGACCGTTTACAGAAACAGACGGCTCCGGTAATTGCGCTTCTTAGATGGGGAGCGCAATTACCGGTTTTCAGGTAGGGCCGCTGAAGGAATGATTGTTGTGACACGTCCACCCAATCCCCCCTTTTAAATTTCAGCAACTCTTGCTAATTTGCGGTATGCTTAATGGCCGGAGATTCTCTTCGGCTCATTAAGATCACCTATATCATGAGAAATTCAAAGCGTATCTGTGCCCTGCTGGCACTGGTCTTGTCTGCAACAATTGCCTTTGCCCAAACAGGCATGCAAGTCAAGCAGAACAATGCGGTAGCCGAGCAAGCCGCCATGGACAAGCTACAAGAAGCCTGGAGCAGCTTTGCCGACGCCCTGCTGCAACAGGATACTGCACGGCTGCGGTCCTTGTCGGCAACGACAGTGCGTTGCGACGTCTGCCCGATCGACACTATTCTGCCAGGCAATGCTTCCGCAGAAGAATATAACAAACGAAAGCTGATGCCTTTTCATGACTTCCTGAAAAAGGCGCCGCAGCTCTTCTACCCCGCTACCCTATCCCGCCTGAAGGACACAAGTAAACTGATGTTTACAGACAATGAGCATAATGCCGCCCTGTATCCATTGTCGGGCATTCCCAAGGCCATACGACTTAACCATCCGCGTTACAAAGAGGTACTGCTGACCGTTGTTGACCCATCTGCAGACTACGAAGGAGCGCAGCAGGCTTTTGCCTTCGTCGAGACAAAAGATGGCTTTAAATTCTGCGGCTATTCCACGATACCTTAATCCTCAACCATGAATAAAATTTCCGTTCGCCCGGGCCTGATGGCCTTAACAATACCAGTCTTGCTGCTCTCAGCTTCCTGCCACAATACTATGGCACCCAAGGGAGGGCTCAAAGTAAGTCTTGTTACCGACTACAGGGCGCTGATCCGCGACATGGCGGGCTATCCCGAAGACATGGCTTTTCAAACGGCCCTGGACAGCGCCTTCCACGATTCCGGTGTACCGCATAAGGTACAGATCAGCAACTTTATCCGGTACTACAATGCCCTGCAGCCCGGCAAGCAGGCCACAAGCCTCTTTTATTCCGGCGACAGCAAAGGCTTTACCGGTGACCAGGCGCTGGCAGACCACCTGGCAGCGGCATTGTCCAACGCCGACCGGCGCATGGACCAGGTGATCAAAGCCCGGGCAGAGGCCTTTTTCAACCCGGAGGCGATCAACATGCGTGTAGCGCATACTTCCCCTACGCAAACGGATGTGTATCTTCCGGGAGCAAAGGATGAGGAAACTGTAAGAGCGATGTTCCGTCATCAGACAGGCGTCCGTTTCTGGGCTACCGCCGATATCGAAACGCTAGGGCCTTCTCTCGTTCGCCTGAACGATAGCCTGCAGCATATACCAGTCATAACGACAACCGCAAAGAAAGAAGGCGAGCCTTCCTTGCAAGAGATGGTGGATCATGGTGCGAAGGTGCAGGCGGCATCTTTATTTGCGCTGCTGATGCCCGCTTTGGGCCAGGATGGCAAGCCTTATGGCGCCTCCTATATTGGTATAGCCAGCATAGAAGATACTGCAAAGTTGCACAATGTGCTCAATGGCCCAGTAAGTATAGCAATCCTGCCGAAAGGCCTTCGCTGGCTATGGGGCAATCTGCCCGGAACAAAGCAGGATCAAAAAGCCGTAGCCCTGTATGCGATCTATGTACCCCGGGATGAAAAAGCCCCGGTGGGCGGCACGGATATTAAAAGCGCCCGGGGCGATATGCAGGGACGGGGGCCGGAAATCTCACTGGAGATGACTGAGGCAGGTGGACGGAAATGGGCTACCATGACCCGTTCCCGCATAGGAAAGGCTATTGCCATCGAGCTCGACAATTTCATTTATTCGGCGCCGCTTGTGAATGAAGAGATCCGCGGCGGCAGGAGCGCCATTACCGGCGCCTTCTCTGAGGCAGAAATGGAAGACCTGGTCAAAGTGCTCAATGCGGGCACCTTTCCCCTGCCCTTTCGTATTGTATCGATCCAGCCTTACAGCGCTAACAGCAACCCATGAAATACCTGCTTCTCTTATTGCTGCCGGCTTACTTATTGATCGCCTGCTCTCCGCCTGCCCCACCCCGGCAGTTCCCGTACTTCAGACAAACGCTGAATTACGATTGTGCACCGTCCTGCCTTAAAATGATCTATGCCTATTACGGTGAGGAGTATCCGGAGACGGAGCTGATGCGGCGGCTGAAAACGGATTCCACGGGCACCACATTGCAGGCGATGTACGACCTGTCAAACCAGCTCGGCTTTACGACCATGCTGGTATCCGTCAATATGGATTTTCTCACCGAGAACATCAAGCTGCCCTGTATCGTAGACTGGAACGGCAATCATGTCGTGGTGGTGTACAAAGTCGATTCCACGCATATCTATGTAGCCGATCCCGCCGATACCTTTCATGTCTACGACAAGCAGGCCTTTATGACCAGCTGGTTGCATTCCAATAGTGAAAACAAGGGTATCGCGCTGGTGGTGTACAAGTTGTGAGCTACCAGCCCATCCTTTCCCTCAGCCGCATAATATGTTCAAAATGATGTTTGCAATGCCAGGCATAGGAAGCCAGTGATTCCCATAAAGGTATAGCACGGCCGGCTTCCGGATGAAAATAAGTCCTTTCCCAATCTTCCGGCTTAATGCCGCGTAGCAAGACTGCCCAGCGCCGGTGCAGGGCATGGACCAAGGTAATACTCACATTCAAAGGCACCGCCTGCACATCGGGCAATTCGGCCCACAAAGCCTCGTTATAAGGTTTGATCACCGGACTTTGTTCTGTAAGCGCCAGTTTGAAGCGGGTGTAGCCATTCATATGGCTATCGGCAAGGTGATGCACTACCTGGACAATTGTCCAGCCACCGGGCCGGTAAGGCGTTTGCAGCTGTGCCTCGTCCAGGTTCTCGATCGCATGATCGTACCATTCGGGTGCGGCCTCTATCTTGCTGATCCATTGCTGCAATAAGGCTTCATCATAGGTTGACGGCGTCTGAAAACGTCCGATCGGGTAAGCCAGCTGTTCTAAATGCTCTTCCATTATTGTGATCTTTTGCTTTTTATCTGTTCTTCAAAGGTAAAAGGAAGAAGAAAACGAAAAACACTTGTAAATAACCAGCATTTGTTCTGCCAGGACCGTCTATACAGATAAAATGAAGTGCATTCAAATCTCCGGATGTCATGAAAAGCTTTCTCAGAAAAATATTGCTGCAGCTATTGTTGTTGTTGTTGGGTAGCTATGGCTGCATGGCTCAGGGTGAAAACAATATCTGGATCAATAACTACGCCTTTGTTTCTATGGACTTCAATGGCGGCCCCGATCCGGCGTTTGGTACCGTTCCTTTATCTGCCGGATGGTCGGGTCCATTTGCCCGCACGGCATCGGTATGCGATGCTTCGGGCCGATTGCTGTTCTATACCAACGGCCGCGATGTCTTTACCGGCAGTGGCGCCACAATACAGCAAGATAGTACCAGCCCTGTAGTCCCCGATTATTATTTCCTTACACCAGTCCTTATTATGCAACAACCCGGAAATGCCGGCCGGTATTATATATTCACCCTGGCGTCGGATAGCGTGGACCATGCCACACTGTATTATTCTGTTGTAGACATGAGTATGGAAAGTGGCGAAGGTGCCATCGATCCTTCGGAACGTAACGTCAAAATAAAAGACGACCTGATGCAAAGCTTCCTCGTTGCGGCACACAATGAGGATTGCCATATGTGGGTATCGGTACGGGCCAAGGACACGAATACCTTTATGAGCTTCCCGGTTACGGCGGCAGGTATAGGGCAACCCGTATACTCCGTTGCCGGTCCCCTCATCGCTACACCACCTTCGCCTCATCTGTTCGGCCTTTCCAGCTTTATGATCGGGAAACGTTCCAAAGATGACCGTAAGGTATCGCTGGTTACGACAGAGCTCAATGCCGGGGGCGAATATGTTTCCCGCACCTTGCAGATCCTGAGTTTTGACCGGCACACCGGGCGGTTTTCAGATGACCTGACGCTCTTCCAGAATGTAACAGATGCGTACCGCCTCAACCTGTACCCATGCTGCTTTTCCCCCGATGGATCGAAGCTTTATACCACCGACCATTACAGCGGGAACAATCCCGGCAAGATCATTCAATACGATCTCAGCTTGGTTTCAGAAATTGCTGTCAGGCAATCCAAAACCGTGATCGATACCCTTCCACCTCCTACCTCCCTGCACGAGAGCTATATTACCGATATGCGTCTCGGGCCCGATGACCGTATTTATATCGCCTCCCTTACGCCTACCCCACCGGCGCGTATCAACCGGCCCAATCTCGCAGGCCCTGACTGCTCGGTACAACGCGGGCTGACCCCGCTGCTCAGCTCTTTTTCCGTTCCTGTACTTTTTGCAGAAGAAGCCATGATCCCACCTCAAACAGGCAAGAGGGACCTATTGGGAAACGACACCACGGTATGCAGGGGGCAGACATTGTTGCTGGAGCTGCCGGAGTTCGAAGGACACCTTTATACCTGGCAGGACGGCAGCACGGGTAGCTTCTATTCCGTGCAAAAGGAAGGCACTTATACTGTACAGCTCCAATCGCCCTGCGGCGCCTATACCGACTCGGTACATATAACCTATCAATCCTGTAACTGCAGTACAGTAAAGGCACCTACAGCTTTTTCACCCAACGGCGACGGCCTCAACGACGAATTCCTGCCCCTTAACGATTGTGGCACTGATATACGAAGCTACGACCTGAATATCTATAACCGCTGGGGACAACAGGTATTCGCATCCTCCGATGGACACAAAGGATGGGATGGCCGCTACAGCAATCAACCAGCTGATGTAGGGACCTACTTTTATGTAGTACGTATTGTACCACAACAAAACGACCGTACGCCGCTTTTCCAGAAAGGAGACTTCGTATTATTACGGTAGGCGAAAGCCATGCAATAATTGCTGTCCGTGGCTTTGCCGGCTTCTGCCTGTTGCTTTTCCGGCAGAGCACCTTAAACAATTTGCCACAAAAATAGCCCGGCGTTAACCGGGCTATTGTTTCATGATGAAAGGAAGGCTTGCTTAAGCCACTATTGTTTTACAACCATTTTCGTGTCGATCTTTTTGCCGTTCACAGTAGCAGTAAGCATATAAGAACCTGCGGTAAGCTTCTTCGCATTTTCTATGACTACATCGTGACCACCCTTGGCCAAAGGAGCCTTGTATTGTCCTACCAGGCGACCGGCCATATCGTGCAGCTCCAGGCTCAGGATGCCGTCCTGCTGAAGAGATACGAAAGTATGCAGCACATCGGAGAAAGGATTGGGATAGGTGCTGATCGTTGTCGCTGTTTTCACTATCTCCGCCGCTACGCCGGTTGGGGCGCCAGGCTTGAACTGCGGATCGCCCCATTTATGAAAAGCGTGGTGCAGCTGGTATTGACCGCTGGAAGGGTCAACATCATAATAAGTAGCATACAGGAACATGCCTACACCTTTAAGGCCGGTCTTGCTTAAAGCAATACCGCTGGTAAAACCTCCGGGCATCGACGGGGTTTGCGCATGGGGAAGCTGCAGATAATCATCCATGCTGGTTACAGCGGTACCGCTGGCATTCATTTGCACACCCATATATTCATTAACGCTTGCACCATCGGTAGCATACCAGGTAATCATGATCTGCTCAACATTAGTACTGGGGTAGTCATTGCCATAGCTTACGGCCGGGCTGAATACCTGAAAGCCTACTCCGAAAGGATCCAGAGCGCTGTTTCCCAGCTGAACACCGGAAGTAGCCACTACTTCATGAGAGGCGGTCATGCTGGCATTCTTATGCTGTACAATCACATTCATACCATCGCTATAAGTATAAGCCCAGGAGCTGCCCGCAGGACTAGCCGATACCGAAAAAGCAGGACAGTCAAGTACCAGCCTGGAATTTAAAGTAGCACCCACATATTTGTTATCGGGAGTAGCAGGCGTTACCGTACCAGGACTGGCAGCCAGTATGCTCATATCGACAGAAGTTTCTGTAATAAAGCCGCCGCCGGAATAAACAAAATGCAGGGGGTAGGCGATACCGCTGTTGTTGACCGGCTCAACAACCCGGGTAAGGGCGATGTCGACACCTGTTTTATTGGCAGTACCGGTCAGGGTGCTCACGCCACTCCAGCCAGGACTATTGTTCATATATACCATGGCTTGTATCCCTTTATTAACGCCGGGCTCTGTATTTACCCAGGCGATAGCGCCGTTATATACTTCCTGAAAGTCCATACGGATACGGCCATAGGTAGGCGAATGCGACAGCACCTTATGATCGATCAGGTTGTAACCGGGGGCGGAAGCAGTAAGCTCATACACATCCAGCATATGCCCGGCGGCGGGTTTGTAATAGGCTACCAGGATATCGGTATTGTGGGTAACGGCGTTCACGAGACTGCCCACCTGCAGGTCCTGCACCCCATTGTAGGGAATAGCAGTCTTCCACAGCAGATTGGCCGGATTGTTGTACTCGGTCAGCAATACGGTAACCTCGTGCTTTCCATTGACAATGTCCTTGCTGTTCCAGGCAGCAAGATAGAGATCTGTTGCCGTTCCGATAGAGGGTGCCAGGTTGTCGAAACGGACATAGCTGCCGCTAAGGGAATAATTGGAAGTAACCTCCGCTTTACCCATATGCGGGTCACCGAAGGTAAATTCATAGGCATTAGGCGGCGCAAAGAAGGGCTGCGCGTGCAGACCAGCCGCATTGACTGTGCATAAGGCCGTAGCCACGGCAAGGAACTTTAAAGTTTTTTGCATAGAAGGTATTTTGGTATGAGAAAAAAAATTTGCGATCATCATTTTAAGGAGGCTGTCTCCAATTGGTAGTTTTTGCCCTATTGAACGGTTCGAAATACGGCAAAAATTACGTCTCAAGTTTGTCTACATTTCGACTCGCTCAATGTGACTGACCGGATACCTTTCGAGACAGCCTCAATCATATTTAAACATGATCCGGGACCGTAAAGGCCAGCAGGATTATCGTTTTACGACCATTTTCGTGTCGATCTTTTTGCCATTCACAGTAGCGGTAAGCATATAAGAACCTGCAGTAAGCTTTTTCGCGTTTTCTATGGCCACATCGTGACCACCTTTGGTCAACGGAGCGTTGTATTGTCCCACCAGGCGACCGGCCATATCGTGCAGTTCCAGCTGCAGCACACCGTCTTCGGCAAGCGTAACAAAAGTGTTCAGTTTATCGCTGAAAGGATTGGGATAAGCACTAAACGTTGTCGCTTCCATGGCTGCGCTACCGGATGTACCTGTTGCGCCCTCTCCTTTGAATACGACATCGCTCCATTTGTGGAAAGCGTGATGCAGCTGATACAAGCCGGTAACCGGGTCGATATCATAATAAGTAGCATACAGGAAGTCACCCACCGATTTAGGGCCCGTTTTGCTCAGCGCGATACCGCTGCTGAAGTTGGAAGGTATGGAAGCGGTATTGGCGTTGGGCAGCTTCAGGTAATCGGGTGTGCTGGTAATGGCGGTACCGTTTGCATTCATCCTTAACGCCATATAACCATTATCACCGGCGCCATCGGTAGCATACCAGGTCACCATGATCTCTTCCGGCGAGCCGTTGGGATAACCCTGTCCGTAATTGATCGCCGGGCTGAACACCTGGTATACACCACCTACAGGGTCCAGGGCGCTGTTGCCCAGCATGCCGCTCGTAACGATCGACATATTGACGCCGCCCAGGGTTGCATTACGGTTACGGACGATTACATTGATACCATCGCTGTAGGTATAGGCCCAGGCACTGGGATTGGCAACAACAGTTGAGGTAGAAAAATCGGGGCAGTCGAGCACCAGCCGCGAGGCCAGGCCGGCGCCTGCATAATGGTTGTCATTCACCGTCGGCGCAATGGTTCCGGGTGCCAAAGCCAGTGTGCTCATATCAACAGACGACTCTGTTACAAAGCCGCCGCCGGAGTAAACAAAATGCAAGGGATAAGCGCTCACAGGTCCGTTAATCTGGGTGATTGCAATATCGACACCAGCTTTATTCGCCGTTCCACTCAGGGTGCTCACACCGCTCCAGGTATTGTTGATGTATACCTTGGCCTGAATGCCTTTGTTGGGTCCTGCTTCTGTGTTCACCCAGGCTATAGCGCAGTCGTAAGTCGCATGAAAATCCATGCTGATGCGGCCATAGGTGGGTGCGTGCGACAAGGTGGTATGACTAGCCAGCGAAGGTACGGAAGGGTTCAGCTTATAAACATCCAGCATATGGCCTACGCCCACCTGGTAATAAGCAACCAGGATCTCGGTATTGTTCGTAGTGGGATTCCTCAGACTGCCCACCTGCAGGTCCTGTATGCCGGTGTAGGGAATAGAGGCTTTCCACAGCACATTGGTCGGATTACTTGGCTCCGTCAGCAGCACGGTCACTTCATGTCTGCCACCGATGTCCTTGCTGTTCCAGCCGGCAACATATAAGTCGGCATAAGCCGATCCGAGCACCGGCGCCATATCGGGAAAGTAAGCGTAACCGGCCCTGAGCGAATAGCAGGAGGTATTCTGTGCCGGCGTTACATGAGGATCGCCAAAGACGTATTCGACGGCATTGGGAGCTACAAAAACTTGCGCGTTCAATTGGGTTGACGTTGCAGCCAGTAAGGCCGCGGCCGCCGTAATGTGTGTTAATGTTCGTAACATAAAAGGTATTTGGTTAATGAAAAATGTATACTCCAAACGAAGGTCAAGGCTGACACTTCGTTTTGGGGGTATAAAAATATCGTGCCGGAAGGCGCGCCACGACTGTCTTTTCACGAAGACCATCTTTTCCTTTACAAACCGGCAGGTATATTTTTTGCGCTCATATCACCATCATACCAAAAACCCGATTGTTCTTTGCCTGGTGCTTTAGAATTTCCCGGAACTGACTATCCCGGATTTGCCCATAAAAAAAGTGCCGGGCGTTTTGCAGCCCGGCACTTTCCTATAAAAAAGGGGTTATTAATAACGGTAATGCTCCGGCTTAAACGGACCTTCCTGGGGAATACCCAGATAAGTGGCCTGCGCATCGGTAAGCACATCCAGCTCTACACCGATCTTGGCCAGGTGCAGGCGGGCTACCTTTTCGTCAAGGTGCTTGGGCAATACATATACTTTGTTCTCGTACTTATCGCTATGCTGCCACAGTTCTAGCTGGGCCAGCACCTGGTTGGAAAAGGAATTGGACATAACGAAAGAAGGATGACCGGTAGCACAGCCCAGGTTCACCAGGCGGCCTTCTGCCAGCACAATCACGTCTTTTCCATCAATATTGTACAGGTCCACCTGTGGCTTGATGGTATCTTTGGTATGACCGTAGTTCTTGTTCAGCCAGTCCATATCGATCTCGATATCGAAGTGACCGATATTACACACGATCGCTTTATCCTTCATGGCTTTGAAATGCTCGCCGGCAATGATGTCGCGGCAACCGGTAGTGGTTACGATGATATCGGCCTCCTTAACGGCATCAACCATTTTCTTTACTTCAAAACCTTCCATAGCGGCCTGGAGTGCGCAGATGGGATCGATCTCTGTCACGATCACGCGGGCGCCGGCGCCACGGAGCGAATCGGCAGAGCCTTTACCCACATCGCCGAAGCCAGCTACTACAGCTACTTTACCGGCCATCATTACATCGGTAGCGCGACGGATCGCATCTACCAGCGACTCACGGCAGCCGTACTTGTTATCAAACTTGGACTTGGTAACGCTGTCGTTCACATTGATCGCAGGCATAGGCAACGTGCCTTTAGCCATACGCTCGTACAGGCGGTGAACGCCGGTAGTGGTTTCTTCAGACAGGCCTTTAATGCCCTGGATCAGCTCGGGATATTTATCGAAAACGATATTGGTCAGGTCGCCGCCATCGTCGAGGATCATATTCAGCGGACGGTCTTCGCCACCGAAGAATAAGGTTTGCTCGATGCACCAATCAGCCTCTTCCAGGGTTTCTCCTTTCCAGGCGAACACGGGAATACCGGCAGCAGCAATGGCAGCGGCAGCATGATCCTGAGTAGAGAAGATATTGCAGGAGCTCCAGCGTACTTCGGCGCCCAGTGCGATCAAGGTCTCGATCAGCACAGCAGTCTGGATGGTCATGTGCAGACAACCGGCAATACGGGCGCCCTTCAATGGCTGCTGGGCAGCATATTCGGCACGGATGCTCATCAGGCCGGGCATTTCGGCTTCCGCAAGGCGGATCTCTTTGCGGCCCCACTCGGCCAGGCTGATGTCTGCTACTTTATAAGGCAGGCTCAGATCGATATTTTGCAAGCTGGTTGACATAAATGATCTCAATTTAAATTTTGTCCCGCAAAGGTAGGGCATCAGAATAAAACACCAGCATACAGGCAAATATTCAGAACAAATGATCAAAAATCACTAATTTCATAGAACAAAAGGAAGAATTATGATCGAAAAGACGCCTCAAAAAGATCAGGTATCTACGCCCCTGGATGATAAGGATCTGGCGATCTTGCGCCTGCTCCAGCAAAACGCCCGAAGCACCGTACGGGAAATTGCCGCTGCCGTGCACCTCAGCCCCACCCCGGTGCACGAACGGATCAAAAGAATGGAAGAAGAAGGGGTTATTCGCCAGTATGCTGCGCTGGTGGACCATACCAAAGTGAGGAAGGGCCTGATGGTGATCTGCTACGTATCGCTAAAAGAGCACAACAAGCAGTCCGGCGCTAAATTTATCCGCACCATTCACAACCTGCACGAGGTGATCGAATGCTATAACATCAGCGGGGAGTACGATTTCATGCTAAAGGTCGTGGCCGAGAACATGGATGCCTATTACGACTTTCACGTCAATAAGCTGAGCCAGGTAGAGAATATGGGCCGGCTGCAGAGCATCTTCGTCATGGGCATCATCAAGCAGACCCACCAGCTGGTCAACTGATGAAACCTGTCCCGGCTACGGCCGGATCAATAAAGGAAAAGTCCTTGTTCCATGCTCTGTTTGCACCCTGACCCTGTAAATACCTTCCGTGGGACCGTCTAGCCTGATGAAGCTGGTACCGGCCATGCAGCTTTTCCGAAGGACGGCTTGTCCCAGGATATTATATACACTCACTGCTATGGAACCAGGTGTTTTAATGGTGAACCAACCCTTACTAGGATTGGGAAAGATGACAATATCCGGTACTTGTCTGCCTTCTGCTATGCCCGTAATCACGACCGGTATGCAGACCGAGGTGTCGGAACAAGCCCCGACAGTTACCACCACTGCATAGCTGCCGTCGGCCGTTGCCGCATATGCCTGGCCAGTGGCATTGTTGATTACAGTATTACCATTACAATCGATCCATTGATAGGCAGCGCCGGCCAGGGCCGCCGTAAGGGTATTCCCGCTAACCGATACGGCGACATTGACAGCAGGCGGTTCGGTAAGCTGAAGCGATGCTGTATCGACGCAGCCCGAAGCATCCGTAACGATATAGTGATGCAGACCCGCTCCTGCGGTAAAGGTATCCACGCCGGCATAGGCTCCCGTTCCGCCTGTAGCATCGACGACCACTATAGCTGTGCCACCGTTACATTCAATATCTGTAACTGTTATGGCATTAGCCATCACAGCTGATGGCTCTGTTATCGTAAGGGTATCGCTGCCGCTGCAGCCGGAAGCATCGGTAACTATAAAACTGTGCCAGCCCGCAGTGGCCGTAACCATACCCGTACCGGTATACGGCGGCGTTCCTCCCGTGACGGTAACCGTTAAAGCGGCCGCTCCTCCGTTACAGACTACGGGGGTATCCACAACCACACCGGCAACGATTGCAGCAGGCTCGTTAAGCATAAGGGATAGCGTATCGCGGCAACCGATAGCATCGGTAACCACAAAGCTATGGGCGCCTGCGGGCACAACAAAAGTCCCCGTACCGGTATAGGGTGCAATTCCTCCTGTGGCAGCAATGACAACCGTGGCGGAATCGCCATGGCAGGCGACAGGCGTGACCGTCGATGAAGCTACCATAGCACAGCCCAGATCAAACTTGACTACATACGCGTCATTGGGCCCCAAAGCAGTCATATTATAAGTGCCCGCACCCGGATCAAAATCCCCACTGCCTTCAAAAAAACCGGTGCCATACAGCTTCCCCCTGCTGTAAACCAAGCCACGGGAATAGCTTAGGCTGCCGGCTCCGATCAAGCCACCTCCCACGAACCCGCCTGCCGTGTCAAGCTTAACCAGGTATGTTGCGGCAGGCGTACCGTTGACATTGAAAGTACCGGGGCCTGGGTCCAGGTCCGATATGCCGTCAGCAACACCAGTGACATAAACATTGCCGGGAGCATCTACCACCATAGTTGTTAGCCAATCGAAATCCTGATAATTACCTATTCTCCGCGCCCAGTTAAAATTACCAGTGCTGTCGAGCTTCAATACAAAGGCATCGGTAAGTCCCTGCGTAGTCAGGTTATACACGCCGGGTCCGGGATCGAAATCGCTGGTACCGGAGTAAGTACCCGCAAGCAGGATATTACCGCTGCTATCGGAAGTAATCACGATTCCCTGGACATTGCCGGGATCTCCTACCTGCTTTGCCCATAAAAAATCACCTGTAGCATTTAATTTCAGGACAAAAGTATTCGGATACGCTGAAGCTGCAGACATGTTATATACACCCGGACCAGGGTCCAGGTCAGTAGTACCCGTAAACCAGCCGGTTGCTTCCAGGTTACCTTGCCTGTCCAGGTATAGCCCGGTACAATGGTTATATCCCGCACCCTCGAGTATTTTGGCCCAAACGAGGTCGCCGGCAGGGCTTACTTTCAAAATAAAGCCATCTTCCAGCCCGGTCGAAACCACGTTATGAACTCCGGGACCCGGGTCCAAATCGCAGCTACCGTTAAAACCACCCGACATAAAAAGATTGCCGGTATCATCTGCGATCAACGTAAACAAAGCCTGATAGTAGTTAAACGGAACAACTTCACCTATTTGTTTTGCCCATATAAAGTTACCGGCTGTATCCAGCTTCAGGATAAAAATATCATCTGAATTAGCATTAGAGGTCAGGTTGTATACACCCGGACCAGGATCAAAGTCGACCGTAAAAGTAAAACCTCCGGTAATAAAAAGTTCACCGGAAGCATTGACCGCTATTTTTCCGCCGGCGTCGGAACTATTGCCACCAAGGCGTTTGGCCCAAACGAAATTTCCATTCGCGTCTTGCTTGGTGATAAAAATATCATCGAGCCCCCCACCCGTTCCTGCCGAAGTCAGGTTAAACACACCCGGACCGGGATCGAAATCGACTGTCCCTCTCAGCGCACCTGTAGTGTAGACATTGCCCCATAGGTCGACAGCGACACTAAGGCTATTGGCATATCCCGTTCCGCCGGCATGTGTGGCCCATACCAGCTCCTGGGCCTTGAGCGAAAAGACGCTGGCCACAGCTGCCAGCGTAAGCAGAAATTTTATCATCACCTGTTTTGGGTTTTAGGTCAGCACAAAATAAGTAAAAACAAATTCTCATCATAACGAGCGTCTAAGCTATGTACGATACATAAAACAGCAGGCACAGCCTCTTTCCGCTATCTGTCGTTTTCATCCTGGAGCGCGTATCTTCGTACTTTCCGATGGCAATGAAGCAATACCTGATCGTATTCGATATTGACGGCACCTTGACCGATAGCGTAGCGCCGCACCAGACGGCATTCGTAACTGCCCTGCAACAAATGGGTATAACAGAGATCGATACTAATTTCAAAAACTACCGCCACCATACCGACAAGCACATCGCCCGGTCATTTATGAAAAGAACCAGGCAAAGGCCTTTGATACGGAACAACAGGAACGGTTTGAAACCCTGCTGTATCAGGCCTTATGTTCTGAGCCGCTCGCAGAGATCTCCGGCGCGCTGGCGATGATCCGTACACTGGAGGCACTTCCTCATGTTGGCCTTTGTTATGCCACGGGGTCTTTGCGTCAACCTGCCGTATATAAACTGGAACAGTCTGGTATCGGCTTTGATCCGCTGCAGTTGTCGGCATCCAATAACATCGAAGAGCGCGAGCAGATAGTGCTTCAGGCCATAGCACAGGCAAAGGTTTTCTTCCGACAAGATCACTTTGAACGTATCATTGCCGTAGGCGATGGCCTTTGGGACCTGGCTGCTGCACGCAACCTGGGCCTCGAATTTATTGGTGTGGGACGGCAACACCGGGAGCTGCTCCTTAGTCAGGGTGCAGGACTTCACCTGGACAGCTGGATGGAGTTTGACCCCGCATGCCTGGCACAACCCTTAATCCTTTCCTGATGCCATACGATCATTAAGCCCTTTATTGCTCCTCCTGCTTTGCTGTGGCTGCAGCATATGGCGTACGCATCCCGATAGATGTGCCGGCGCCACCGTACACGACATCGAGCAGGTTGACGATTGTCTTAAAGGCAAAACGGTGGCTGCGGCACTGCAGCTGCTACAGGTCGACCCGAATGCGATAAATCTGCTGGAAGAGCCATCGCCGGGACTCAGGGTTCTTAGTCTGCAACAGGGTGATTCGTGTCATATCCGTTTTTATATCCGTCCTATACCTGTTCCCGGCAAAGGCCTCTCTGAAGCGCCGTCCCGGCTCGGCCTCGTGCGCGCACAGAAGATCATCGGGCTGAGCTGGCAAAAACCGGGTACCGGCAAACGGTGCTATATCGGAAGGGTACCCGATCTTTATATCCGTAACGAACGCCCTCCCATTCGCTGAATTGACCGTTTGCCCATCCGGGACGGCAAGTGCTTCATATCCTTTCCAACGACACTTATACAATCATACCGTACATCAATACAATGCCGTTTGCTTTTGGAGTAGCGATTTCGTTGTTTAGCCACAAAACAGAACTATGAAAAAGAAAAATCTTAAGCTCAGGCGGCTGTCTTTCCGTAAGGAAGATATTTTACCCTTGCAACAACAGGAGAAGCTGCATGGTGGCTGCCCACCTACGAGCGCCGGTGGCTCCTGCATCACCAATAAGCCTACCTGCGACAATATGCGGTGTACCGTTACCTGCCCCAATACCTTTCCCCCGCAATGCTCGGTGGCCATCGTATGCATCGGCTAAAGGCGCCGGCTGATTTTGAGGTTTAACGTGTTGGCAACACCAGCTGAGCACAGTCTAAAGTCGCCCTTCGACTACGCTCAGGGTGACTTTAGACTGTGCTCAGGGTAACTTTGGGCTTCACTCAGGATGATCTTAGGCTATAGCTTAGGGGACTTTAGACTACACTCAGAGGGGTCTTCCGGTATACAACATTAGGTTTATTGCCGGACTAGCGCCAGAAGGCGTTTTCCTGGTCGATATCGGCTGTATACACGACGGCTTCGGTTATCTGCCCGTTGGCTACAGTATACACATCGATATTGTCTACATCCAGTGTTTCTCCAGAGGCCTTACTTGCCGTCCAGCGCAGATGACAGGCAGCCTGGTTACCATTAACGGCCAACACCTTTATTTCTGACAGCGCGAGGGTATTGCCCGATAGCGCAAACATTTTGCCTACCATCTGGAATACATCCCCGGCAGATTGCTTCCTTCCAGAAACAGCATTGTTTCCAGGCTGGGACCATTGCATATCGGGTAAAAGGAGGACAACCAACTGTTCCATGTTCATAGTCTTTACTGCATTCAAAAAGGCTTCGGCGACTTTCAGTGTTTCTTTTTCCATTGTCGTGTATTTTGTATTTAAAGGTTAAATTGATAAGGCAAAACTAGCGACAGGTAAGGAGGACGGCCTTACCACACGACGACAATAATTTACCTTTTTGCGACACGCCCATTGTCGCACAAAAAAACCGGTGGTCAAAAGACCACCGGCTACACACACCTGTTCTGCCATGAAAACATATATATAGAAACGGCCTATGCCGGAAAACGCAGGGGAGCCTGTATCTGGCGCAGCAACTCATCGATCGCCGTATTGCATACAGCCACCGTGCTGAACTCGGTCGCTGTAGCGAAAAGTTCGTGATAAATATGATGCCAGCCGGCATAGCAGGCTTTCAGAAAGCTGCGTATCGCATCATGACCACGGGCTATACTGCCAGATACTCCGATCCGTTCCTGCAACGGCAGCACCAGGCAATAGAACACAAGATCGCCATTGGCATGCTGTTTCACCACAATACCTTTCTCATTACCGAGACCCAGCATGGTACCCTGCTTCAGCAATTCACCTACGAGCAGACGCCTCCCTGTACCTTTTCGGATCACTGCCTGTATCATGGTGTAATCCGGTTGTCCAGGTGTACCAGGATGCAGCAGGGACTGGTATACCTGTACAGGTGTACTTGCCGATGCTTCGCCCATGGACCGGGCATTCTTGTCGAACAGCTTCAAACTGCCGGGAGCAGACGAGGTAACAGGGACCGGCAATCCGTGCAAAACGCTGGAAAGGCTTCCGGAAGCCGGTCGATTGTATATAGGAGACATTGTGGGGGACATTTTTGCGGGTTGATTGATTAACGATACAAAAGTACTGCTGCTATAGCCCCTGCAAAAGGCCCATTAGGCGGGTACCGTACCGGTAACGGTGAACGCTCTTTTTATAGCGGTGAATGATTGGCAAAATGCGCCGGGATCATACGCTCAACAATGCGGCTCAAAAGAGTACCGGCGGCTGAAAAAGGAAGGAAAGGAGCCTGTATTCCCTGTGCTCTGTAATGCTGTAGATACGCAGCAATTGCCGTAAGTGCCGGCGGCAATGGAAGTAAACGAAATGCAGCAACTCCAGCCTGGTTATGGATCCGAAAGCAGGGTGTTGCACGCAGCCGGCAAGTTCATATTGCGCCATCGTTTCCAGGATCGTTGCAAAAGACCGCTCCAATGAGTTGATCAGCGTACTTTGCTCATAATGCGACCTGCCCGGCCGGATCGTATCGGCTGCAACAAAGCGACTGGAGAAATCCAGGAAAATGCCTGCGAGCTCAGGCACCCTGGCCACAGGGTCGCGGTCCGGTAGTGTTCCCCGCAGGCCCAGCGCCTTCGTAACCGACTGGTTGGACAGCAAGATATGATCAGCGACCTGGGCCGCAGTCCAGCTTCCGCTAAAGGGCCTGGCATTAAAGCTTTTTTCACTGAAGCTCTGTAAGAGCCGCTGCCATTCAGCGGCCGTATCTTCAAGGACAGAACGAATCTGCACTTCATTATAGGAGTAGTTCTCCATAAAAGCAATCGGTTTATTGGTTCATTGTGCTTGGCGCAGGGTTATCTGCATCAGGTATTCTTATTGCCTCCTGGCAAGTTGCTTCCCTATGCCTGATAATATCGTCCCCACTTCGCTGAAGGCGCCGCTGGAACATAAGGCTGGCCCTGCATTTCATTAAGATTACCTCTTAAACCGTAAGCGTACGTGAAGTAGTCCTCCCCGGCAGCGTCAAGGCCAATGAGCTCAACTGACGGTAACGGGTCGCCGCCTATCATAACAGCTACGCGATGCAGCAGGTAATATTGCCCGGGTAACCATTCGTAAGCATGGGCACCCGGGATCATAATGTCTCCGACGCCGGCAATTAACCGTGAGTGTGTCAGCGGCGGGCAAAGGCCTTGCATAAGGCTTGAGACCAAGAAAGAAAATGTTACATGACCCGGACCACACCAGTGTACTTTGCGCCATTCCAGATTAGGGTTGCTACATGGCCGAAGCAAGCCTCTGGCGACATATACAATACATTCCAGCAACGAGGATCAATAAAGGAGGCACGCTATCTGCTGCATCAATCATATTTCATGGCCGGGTAGCGGAGCAGCCTGCGCCAAAGCCCCAGCTGACCTATACAATAAGATTCCCTGTCTGTACAGAAAGTTATCGTATCCCTAAGGGTATAAGGTCCTCCCGGCATCTCGAAAGGATCGGGGCCGTTCAACTGATCGTCGCTAAGACCGGCAAGGATATCCCGTAACACAGGAGATATCGTTTTCCAATCGTTACGGAACTCTTCGAGCAAAGGATAAGCTACCCCTTCTTTGATGCCCTGGTGTTCGCAGAACAAGGCATCCGAGGTTTGTACCAACGCACTGTTCCCGACGAGCTTCGCCATGAAATAGCGTTCTTGCACCAGGCTTCCGGCCAGCCAGGCCATGTGATTGGCCGGGGTATCGAGCCGGTTCTGCGCATCAGCATCCGATATGCCATCAAGCACATTGTAGAAATAGCGCGTATGCGCGTCATATAGGAGCAAAGCGGCCTCTACGGCCGCGCTCCCGGCTGTTGTTGTTTGCATTACAGTCTGTTTTTGTGATGAAATAAATTACCAGGTTTGGATCACCGAAAGAATATTCCCTCCCGGATCCTTGAACCAGGCTTGCGCCACCCGCATCTCCTCGGAGCGCATAATATTGTTCTCATCGGTATGAAGATAAGGATAGCTTTCAAATACAATCCCAGCCTGCTTCAATCCGGCAACGGCCTTCTGTATGTCGGTGACCTGGAAGTTCAAGACGGTAAATGTAGCCGGCTGATGATCGGGCTTGGGATAGATCAGTATCTTTCCCGCGCCACTTAGCTCCAGGTGCAGCATACCCTGGTCTTCCGTTACCGGAACTTTAAGCCGGTCGGCATAAAACGCCCGCGTTCCGGCAATATCATCGGTGGAAAAGCTGCTGAATGCAGCGGTGTTCTCTAGCATCGTCTGTCGTTATTGGCGGTTAAACAAGAGGCAGGGTCCAAACACTCCGGAGCTGTGGGCTGGCCATCAGCAGCAACACTGCCGGTATTCATCGGTAGTGTAAAGGTAGCAGTACTTGCCTGGAACGACAGGGGGCATATCGGTCAAATCGCAGGGGTATTTGCGACATTACGAAAGCTTTAGCATTAGACGGAATCCATACCCCTTCCCGGGTTATGCCTTTCCGTAGATGTTGTAGTAGTTATAATCGGTCATCGGCGCATCGGTCAGGTCCAGGTTACGGCCAATAGTAATGACCTGTCCGCGATGGTAAGTACCATGATTCACAAACTGGATCAGGTATTCGAAGTTGTTGAAATTGCACTCAAACCAGGGACTGGTCACCAGCGTTTTGTCTTGCAGATCCTCTTCCGTCATCTCTTTTATATAAGTAGCTACGGTTGCCGAGTGATCCAGCAATCCCTGGAATGCCGCTTCGGTAGTGGCCTCGGTGTCGAAGGGCTGAAATTCCGTTTTGCTGATCACGGAAAACCAATACTGCTGGGTTTGCAGGATATGTATCAGGGTACGCCTGATGGTAGGGAAGCTGGAAGGCACTTCAGCATCCATCAACGATGCTGGTTTTGTCCTTAGCCAATTGATCAGGGTCGTATTGGCCCAGAAGTTGTAGGCGGCAAAGTTCTTCATCGCATAGGCGATGGCATTTTCCTGCGTTGCGGTAGCTGATTGTTCGGGAAGCATATCGTTTTGTTTTTGATGATACAGCAAAGTAAAGACCTGTTACTGACAACCCTATGGCAGTACTCCGTAAAGAAAATCTTTTTTTCTGAAAATTCCCTGAAACGCGACATCAAATATGCTTTTTACAGGAAACGGGCCCTAAGTTCGGGAGTAGGAAGCCAGCACTCGTCCTGACGTCCCCACCAGCGATAACGGTTCCTGGCGATCCAGCGATACACCGGATCCCGCAACCATGACGGTAAAAAAATGAGGGGATAAAACAGGCGGTACCCACCGTTAAGCTTACCTGCAATACGCAAGGCTGCCGCAGAATATTGCCAGGCTTTGCCTTTTTCGATCAGCACCAGGCTTTCCGGGGATTGAAGTACAGGAAGGCTATATTGCTGCAGGAGCGCCTGTCCCTGTTCCGATTGGAGCGAAGCAAAGCGGAAATAATCGCCGGGATCATGGCGGATGATCAGCTTTACCGCGGCGCTGCAGAGATTGCAGACCCCGTCGAAGAGCACGATCGCTTTTCCTGCTTCCTGCATGGTACTGGATTTAATTAAACATGACCTTCTGCGCTGTTTTTGCCAGCTGCTGCTCCCATTTCCAGGCAGTATCCATCATCGCATCCATATCGTAACCGGGAACCCAGCCCAGTACCTTGCAGGCCTTTTGATTGTCGGCATATACGGCCACAACGTCGCCTTCCCTGCGGCCACCTACCTTGTAATTGAGCTTGCGGCCCGATACTTTTTCAAATGCGCTGATCAGTTCCAATACGCTCACTCCTTCTCCGGTACCCAGGTTAAATATCTCGCAGTCCGAACCCAGGGCATCGGCAATCGATTGTGACATGGCCAGGGTATGTGCGTGGGCTATATCCATCACATGAATATAGTCGCGGATACAGGAGCCATCGCGGGTATCGTAATCACTACCGAATACGGTCATACTGTTGCGTTTGCCGATAGCGGTTTGCGTGATCACGGGCACCAGGTTCTCCGGTGTTTCGTTCAGCTCACCTATCAGCGAAGAAGTATGCGCCCCTACAGGGTTGAAATACCGGAGGAGGATCGCTTTAAAGCCAGGATTGGCTTTCACAAAGTCGGCACAAATCTCTTCACCCATCTGCTTGGTGCGGGCGTAAGGCGATTGGGCAGCCTTCATAGGCTCCTGTTCGGTCACAGGCAAGGTATCGGCATTGCCGTATACGGAGCAGGAAGAAGAAAACACAAAATTATCGACGTCAAATTCTCTTGCGCATTGCAAAATATTGAGCAGAGAAGTGATATTGTTACGAAAATATTCGAGCGGCTTGTTTACCGATTCCGGAACCGACTTATAGGCCGCGAAATGGATAATGCCGGCGATATCCTGGTTTTCCTCAAACACGGCCCTTACATCCTCAAGATGGCAAAGATCCACCATATAGTTCTTCACCGGCTTACCTACAATAGCCGCAACCCCGTTGATGGTCTGCTGGAATCCTCTGGAAAGATTATCGATCGAGATCACTTCATAACCATTGGCGATAAGGTCGACAATGGTATGGCTGCCAATATAGCCGCAACCGCCTGTAACCAGTATTTTCTTCATATCAATTCGGCACGTTTAAACCTCAAAGATACGCCGATCCCTCCAATTTACGTCAGTCCCTTCCACCTGGAACAGATTCTATGCCGGGCCGGCGCAATGGCTGCTGCACAGCACCTATTGTACCTGTTGCGCAGTGATCCACCAGGTCACGCCAGCGGGATCTTTCACGCCACAGGTACGGCCGTAATCCTGGTCCGACAAGGGCATGACTACAGTAGCACCCGCCTGCTGCGCTTTTTCAAAAGAGTTATCGGCATCGGGCACGTAAATAAACAGGCCGGCGGCTTCGGCCTTCCATTCATCCACGGCATCGGCGCACATGATCACACTGTTGCCTATTCTTAGCTGGGCATGCATGATCAGCGTCTCATTTTCCGGCCTCCGGTGTTCGCGTTCCACCGCCGCGTCAAATACCTGCCGGGCAAAGTCAAGAAAACGGGTCGCACCATCGACGATCAGGTAAGGTGTTACCGTCTGGGTTGTTGGTTCATTGCTCATTTTTCGTTATTGTTTATATGGCAAAAATAGAGGGTTTCCATTGAGAAAAATTGGAGAAATGCGACATGATTCAGGGCAATACCAGGGCGGTAGTGTCCGTACATTTTCCTTTAAAGAAAAAGCCGGGATGATGCCCTGAAAAAGCCTTAAAATCGTATATGAAATGGGATTGATCGGCATAGCCGCAGGCATAAGCCACTTCGGTAAGCGAACGCCCGCTGCCGGCTGTACGTAAGGCCTCCTGGAAGCGAAGGATGCGCAGGTATTTTTTGGGACTAAAACCCGAAGCCTGCTTGAATTGCCGCTCAAACTGGCGCACGGAAAGGAACTGTTCACCGGCCAGCTGTGCTACCCGGCAAGGCGTACAGCCCTTCTGCAACGACCGGATCAATGCCGGCATATGATCTGCGCCGTCCGGCTTACGCCGGCTCACCCTGGCTTCCAGGAAGCGCACAATATGCTGCAAGCGCTGCCTGTTGCCGGCAGCAGTGATCATTTGAGCTTCCAGGTCACGCCCTTCAATCCCCAGAAGGGCGTCGAGCGACACCATTTCGTCGGATACCAGGCTTGCCGGCAGACCAAACAAGGCCGGTAAAGCAAATGGGTAAAGGTATGCGCCAAAGATGCCGAAGCTCCCGGCAATGCTGAACCGGCGGCTCTTGCCCGATTGCCCATGTATACCACTATTGAAGGAAGGAAGACTGCCTTTGGCCGTCAGCTCGTCGAAACAGCCCCGGTAATGGAACAGCAGCTCGGTACAACCGTCAGCCATCGAGCGGTAAACAAAAGGCTGTTCGCGCGTACCCCCTCCCTCCATGATCCAGAAAAACCGGACATAGGCACTTAAGGAGGCGGGCGGCGGCAATGTTTCGTAACGCATACCGCTTAGCTTAAGGCGATCTTCATCAGGATGTCGGTCTGCTTATCCTCACCCAGGTAAAACGCATGTGTATCAAAAGGCGCCAGGCCCAGCTTACGATAAAAAGCTATGGCAGCTTCGTTGTGCTCCCAAACGCCCAGCCATAGCAGGTTATGGCCTTGCTCCTTAGCCAGTGCAAAGGCTTTATCCATCAGCAGGCGGCCGAGTCCCAGGCCTTTATGGTCTTTAGCAATATAGATCCGTTCCACTTCAAGGCTGCTGTCGCCCAGCGCTTCAGTTTGTGCCGCGCCGGTATTCACTTTGAGATAGCCGGCAAGGGTTCCCTCGACCAGGATGAAGAAAAAAGCCGAGCCCGGAACCGCCAACTCCTGCTGCAGCCGGGCGGCAGTCAGATTCCCGTCGAGATACCGCTGCATATTTTCGGGCGTATTGCTGGCGGCAAAAGTGTCCAGGAAGGTACTGATGCTGATGCGTAACAAATCGTCCAGATCTTCCGGCGTCACCGCACGGATCACAGGCGCTGAGAGGGACATAGGTTTTTTTATTGGTCCCTGTAAAAATAAGCTTTCATGGATAAATCCGGGTGCTTAATGATTATTAAGCTGTCTTAATGCCTGTTGGATATGACGCTCGTCGTGCGCCACCACAAAGCGGAACACATCGCCCAGCTTGAGCTTAATCCAGCGCGCGATAGAAATGGGGATACGCACTTTGTCCATATCAATCTCCTGTGCTTTACGCAAACAGGCCAGGAGGGTCTCCTGCTGCCCTATGAAGGTAGCGACCACTGTAGCGGCATCCAGTTCCGGAGCAGGCCGGTGATCCTTGGGCGCTTTATATTTTTTTACCCCGGGCTCCATCATGCGGGTAAAATAATCGCCCAGCCAGGTGCTCGTAAAGGTATCTTTGGTGGCCGGTGCAGCTTGCCGCAACCCTTTTTCAATTGCCGGCAGGTAATAGCGGCCGTAGCTATTCAGGTGTTCCAGGCATTGCGCAATGCTCCATCCGCCGTCCTGCCTCTGCTGCAGCAAACGTTTTGTTTCGAGATTTTGCAGCTGTGCGGTAGTGGTCAGTAAATGTTGCTCAACGCGCTGTTCCAGGCGCTGTAGCAGCGCTGTCTTTTTAGTCGGTTTCATAAAAGCTAATTGTACGATACAGGGCAAAGGTCAGCTACCTGAGATCGTACATTCTTGGTAAAAACCAAGATTTTTTCAGATGCGGATGCTATTGAGCAGTTTGCTGAAATTGGAGGGATCGATGCCCAGGTAATTGGCCAGGTACCGGTGCGGCACCAATTGCAGGATGTGGGGACTGCGTTCCAGCAGCTTCCTGAATTTATCGGCCGATGAATAGCATTGCACCTCGGCCAGTCGCTCCAGCAGCCCCGATAAAGCTGCCGCCAGACCAATGCGCACCATATTTGCCA
This sequence comes from Taibaiella koreensis, assembly GCF_003545715.1. Lineage (GTDB taxonomy): Bacteria > Bacteroidota > Bacteroidia > Chitinophagales > Chitinophagaceae > Taibaiella > Taibaiella koreensis. The sequence goes on along the minus strand of NZ_QVNU01000001.1, from coordinate 1,204,841 downwards.
CGGACAGGCTCGATTGCATCAGCTGTGCCACATCCCGGTACGAAGCCCTTAGAAAAGCGGAAGCAGTGAGTGTTTCATAAGCATAGCGTGATGGCTGATGCAGCATCATGGCATCCAGCACGCCGCCAAAAGACGGCGCATAGGTAAAGACAAGCGTCGCTTCCCTGCCTTCATCATCAAAATAATAAACGCGTTGCACCCCCTCCGTCACAAAATACAGGTACGGCTCCTGTCCGCCGATGCGCGTGAGCACTTCCTTACGTCCGGCACGAAAGGGTTGCCACAGACCGGCAAACGCCGCCCAATCATTTGCCGGTAAAGGATAAACCGCATCGGTAAGCGCCTTCAGGCGCGCCAGATCCTCTTCCATACAGGTTCAGGATTCTTCTTCGAAATAGATCTTATAAAATTTACGGCCGTCATCATCCATCCCCTGCTCGATCAGCTCACGGTCGCCATGGATATAAATATGAAAATTCTTATCCAGCTTTAATACACTCTTGAAAATACGCTCTTGTTTCTTCACGGCCATAGGCGAAATGTCAAAACGGTCGGAGAGCTGCAGATCGTGATCCTGGCGATAACTCTCATCGTAGGTATTGAACGATTGTATGATGCCTTTGTCCTGGAATACGGCCTCCACAAAATCTTCCTTATCGAAAGTCTCATTATGCTTGAAATAATTGACCGACCGGTTAAGAAAATCGATCTGGTCGGCCTTTGACACTTCGAAGTCTTCGGCCAGCTGTTTGGTCACATAGTTCTTGGCAATGCTAAGGAAATCTTTGGTATTATGGTAGTCGTTGCTGATGGGTGTAATGTTGAGAAAGTTATCCTTCCAGTATTGGGCATCGCCCGAGCGCTGTGCATCGATCATACACAAGCGATAGCCTTCTTCCCGTTCGTCGTCGAAGATAAGACAGCCCTTTTCCAGCTTATTGACATTGATACCGTCTTCATGACGAATCTTAAAATCGTCGCTGGCAGCATCGATCTTCAGGAAGGTATCTTTATTTTCCGATTTAAAAATGCCGATGGCTCTTACAGTCCGTTCTTCCATTATCAGGTCGGTGAAATAGCAGACGCATAGCTCGCCGGCGCTCACCTTGGGATGTACCGATTGTTCGTACAGGTGCTTGGCAATCTCTATGGACTGCTGATGTAGTGCTTCCGGCCGGTCAAATATCTTGGTCACATAAGTATACACCTCGTTCAACGAGAGATCGGTAGGGTGGCTGAACCGGTACAGCTCGCTGGTATTGAACGGATGAATGAAATATTTCAGCAGAATAGTCGGCGTATATTCATCTTCAAATTGCACCGGGTCCTTCGACAAATGCATCCCGTCGTCGGTAAGTTTGTTACCCACTTTATGCACGGCAATACTCTTGATGCCGACGTTTTCGTAATCGATCATGCGCGAAAAATAGGAAATGGAAAGGGCAACAAAAATAAGGCAAAACCAGCAATAAGCTTGCGCTCCATCAGGGTACCAGGCTGTGCCGGTATGAAAAAAATTGCCCGGAGAGCGGTTCTCCGGGCAATTGGTTATTTATTCAGCTTATCGTGCTTACGCGCCGATCAGCTCTACGCTCCTGTTCACAAAATCGGTAAGGTCGGCGCCGGTAAGCATTCCCTGCGATAGCAGGGCCAGGTCGAAGGCCTGGCGCGCCAGGCGGCTCCGGATCTCGCTGTCGGTTTCTTCCAGCATCCTGCGGATGAGCTTATGATTGCCGTTCACCGATACTTTGTAGTTATCGGGAAGGTTACCATAGAAGCCCATCATGCCGCCGCCGCCAGTACGGGCCATATCTTTCATCCGGCGCATGAACTCATCCATGGTTACGGTTACCGGCAACTCATCGGGATGCAGGCCCGTCACTTCCACGTTCATCGAGGATTTGTTGATCGCTTTTTCAAACAATTCTTTTACTTCTTTGCTCTGGTCTTCGCTCAATACACTCTCTATCTTCTCATCTTTACCAATCAGGTTATCGACCACATCGGCATCAACGCGCTTCAGGGAAGTCTTTTCGAGCTTCTGCTCCAGCTGCGAGATAAAGTGATTATCAATGGGCGAATTCATTTCCAGCACATCATAACCTTTCTTCTCAGCGGTATGGATAAAAGTATGCTGCTTGCCGGCATCGGTACTGTACAGGTACACCACCGTATCGTTCTTATCGGTTTGCAGGCCTTGTACTTTTTCCTTGTATTCGGGCAGCGTAAAAAATTCCTTCTGTACGTTCGTCAACAGCACAAAGTCTTTGGCGCGATCGTAGAATTTCTCGTCGGTGATCATGCCATATTTTACAAACAAGCCGATGTCGCTCCACTTCTCCTCGTAAGCCTTACGATCTGCTTTGAACAGCTCATTCAGCTTATCGGCCACCTTCCTGGTAATATAATTGTTGATCTTTTTCACATTACCATCGGCTTGCAGGAAGCTGCGGGATACATTCAATGGAATATCGGGGCTGTCGATCACACCATGCAGCAGCATCAGGAACTCGGGTACAATGTCCTTTACCTCGTCGGTAATAAATACCTGGCGGCTGAACAGCTTGATCTTGTTGCGTTGCAGCTCAAAGTCGTTCTTTACTTTAGGAAAGTACAGCACACCCGTCAGGTTGAAGGGATAGTCCACGTTCAGATGGATCCAGAACAAAGGCTCCTCTGACATGGGGTACAGCTCGCGATAGAAGTTCAGATAATCTTCATCCTTCAGTTCTGAAGGCGCTTTGGTCCATATGGGTGCCGTATTGTTGATGATGTCGTCAACCTCTGTTTCTTTGAACTTCGGTTTGCCTTCCTCATCTTCTCCATCGGGCTCTCTTTCGGTGCGGGTACCAAACTTAATGGGTACGGGCAGGAAACGGCAATATTTATCGAGAATGCTCCGCAAACGGTATTCATCCAGGAACTCTTCCGACTCTTCATTGATGTGTAGGATAATATCGGTGCCCCTTTCGGTACGGTCGCCATCGACGATCTCAAATTCAGTACTGCCATCACAGATCCAGCGGGCCGGCTCAGCACCTTCCTGGTACGACAGGGTGTTGATCTCTACTTTGTGGGCAACCATAAAGGCAGAGTAGAAGCCCAGGCCGAATTTACCAATGATCTCATTGGCATCTTTGGCTTCCTTGAACTTCTCCATAAATTCCGTAGCGCCCGAGAAAGCTACCTGGTTAATGTATTTCTTGATCTCTTCAGCAGTCATACCGATACCACGGTCGCTGATGGTTATGGTCTTCTGATCCTTGTCCAGCTTCACTTCGACAAATAATTCGCCGGCGTCGCCCTTCAGCTCGCCCATCGAAGCCAGACGCTTCAGCTTTTGGGTAGCATCTACCGCATTAGACACCAGTTCACGGAGGAAGATCTCGTTGTCGGAGTACAAGAACTTTTTAATGATCGGAAAAATGTTTTCCGTGTGTATGGATATATTTCCTTTTTCCTGCATAAGGCTTATAATTTTAAAAGATTTACTTACCGGAGATTAAGTACAAAGGTTATTCCAAAGACCGGCAAATTGCCAAATTGACATTTTCTATTCCGTTTACGTGACGGGGGCGTCCTTTTTTCAGTATCAGCCTTGGTATATCCTGACAATAAATCTCTCGCCTTTCATATCTACAACTATTTACACTGAAAAATAAAATAAATATAAAAAATGCCCTGACCCTTACCTAAGGTCATAGGCTATGTTTGCAGAAAGACAATACAAACAGGAATGAAAACCTATTCTGTAGCCCGATTAGCCGCGCTGGCCGGCGTAAGTGTGCGCACCTTGCACCTCTACGATCAGATCGATTTGCTGAAACCCGCCGCACGCTCCGGGGCAGGCTACCGGAGCTACGGCGAGCCCGAGCTGCTTCGCCTGCAGCAAATCCTTTTTTACAAAGAGCTCGGCCTTTCGCTGCAGGAGATCGCCGCTGTGCTGGACAACCCTGATTTTGATTTGATTCTGGCCCTGGAAGGACACAAAGCAGCTTTGCAGCAAAAGCAGCGGCAGCTGGACACTCTGCTGATAACCGTTGAAAAAACCATTACGAACCTTAAAGAAAAGCGACAAATGAAACACGAAGAATTGTATGAGGGCCTCGGCCGCGAAGAAGCACAGGCATACCGCCGGCAGGCGATAACCCAATATGGCCAGCATGCCGTAGAGCGCTCGGAGCAAGCCCTGCTGCAAAGGGCACCCGAAGCGCTGGCATCGCTTAAAGCGGAGCAACTGGCCATTGCAGCGCGCTTGCGCAGCCTGCAGGACACGGATCCCGAAAGCGGGACTGTACAAGAAGCGATCGCCTTACATTACCGTAATATACGTCGGTTCTGGGGCACGGATGGCGATCCCGATACCCAAGCTGAAGCCTATAAAGGGCTTGCCGATCTGTACCTGAACGATGACCGTTTTCTGCAAACTGACGGCAGGCCACAACCGGCCTTCGCCGCCTTTATGAAGCAGGCCATGCACTATTTTGTCCGGCAGCAACTGTAGGGCCACCGCGTTCTTTATTTTCAAGACCCGTCGCTTTGCTGCATTGGGAAATTCTTGCCGGTTTGAACGCCGCCCTTTATTAGCAAATTATTAATTGGCCTGGTTAAACGAAAGCCATAACTGCCGATCAAAGTAGTAAATCAGGAACATTATGAAAAAGGTAATGATAGCGCTCCTGCTACTGGGAGCAACAGCGATGAGCAAAGAGGCAACAGCACAGATCAACGTGAGCATCAATATCGGCAGCCAACCGGGCTGGGGACCTACCGGTTACAACCATGCCGATTACTATTATCTCCCCGACATCAACTGCTATTATGATGTGGGCAGATCGCAGTTCATCTACCCCAACGGCAGCAGCTGGGCATATGCCCAAAGCCTTCCCGGAAGGTACCGGAATGTGAATCTTTACAATACTTATAAAGTGGTGGTGAACCGGCCCGATCCCTACCGTTACAACCGTGATGACATCAGCCGATACGCACGATACAAGGGAGTACATAACCAGCCGGTGATCCGCGATAGCCGCGACAGCCGGTATTATGCGAGCAAAGGACATCCGATGCACAGCCAATGGGAGAAGAACCGTGGCGGTGTGGATGCAGGTCCCCGGGGAGACAGGGGTCGCCATTACGGACGCCGGTAAGCATAGGAACACAGTAACAAAAAACAAAGACGAATAAGGACCAATAGCGAGGAGTAGAGGTGTAGCGAAAGGAGCCGTTCCGTAATGGGACGGCTCTTTATTTTAAAAGAAAACAGTAAAGATGTAAACGATTTAAGGCTTAACTTTGTTAAGGTATTTACTTATGGACCTGATCTCGAAATTCACTAAGGAAATTACCCTGGTTAACTTGGCGTTCAAACAATTCCTGCAGGCTAAGTTGCGCGAGAACAATATCGATCTCACGTTTGAAATGATGCAGATATTGTATTGCCTCTGGGGCAAGGATGGCATCAACCAGCAGGAGATTGCCAATGTTACGGCCAAGGACAAGGCCAGCGTGACCTACGTGCTGGACAACCTGGTCAAACGCGACCTGGTATACCGCCAGGAAGGTATAGACCGGCGCAACAAGATCATTTACCTGACACCCGGTGGAAAGGCCATGAAGAAAAAAGTGCAGCCCTGGATCCGCTCGCTGAACCATACAGCCAAACAAAATGTGGCTATAGAGCAGCTGGAGGACCTGATAAGGGTAATGACCCGCATACGGAAAAACCTGGATGTAACCTGATATTTTTTTATATAATTAGTATAGTTCTATACTGTTTACAATTTATCCTATTCGTTTTCGATCACTTTCAAATATTGGTTGTATGAAACCTGAAATACTGGTATTTACCGCTTTTACCGAAACGTCCCGCAATGCCTTACAATACGCCTGCGCCATGGCAAAAGACCGGGATTATTCTCTGGTGCTGACCCATACTTACGATCCCCCGCTCAATTATGCCGCCGACGCCCTTGCTTTTTCCAGCATTCACCTTAGTATGGAGCATACCGAAGAGAAGCTGAAGGCAGAGGCCGACTGGGCCAGGGAGCAATACCCCGGTCTGCAGATTGCCGCCAAGCTCACCTTCGGCAACCCGGTCGATTGCCTTAACGAGTTGCTGGGCGAGTACCATATCGATTTCCTCATAGTGGGCGCTCCGCAGAGCCAGGGCGAATTCTGGGGATGGAACGACGTATTTGTCGACATCATCAACCAGCTTCCGATACCGGTGCTCATCATACCGCGCTCCGTAACCTACCAGGGCATTACCCATATCGGCTTTGCCAGCGATTACGCCAATCCCCTGCAGCAGCAACAGCTGGATTTTATTAAACGTGTGCTGGATGCCGGTCCCGCGCAGCTGCACATTATCCATGTGAGCGTACCGGATAAAAGGAACGATCAGAAAAGACAGGAACACCGCAATATTCTGGAACAGCGGCTACGGGATTATAGCCCTGTCTACGCTTCTATTGAGAATACCGATGTTGTCGCTACTATTATTCGATATATCCGCGCTCACGATATACAGCTATTGATCGTGATCCCGCACCGCCACGGTATCTGGTACAGCATTTTTAACCAGCGGCATAGCCGCAGGCTTACCCGCATCAACCACCTTCCGATCCTGGCGCTACACGACTAAGCACCCAACTTCGGAGTTGTTGTAAGCAGTCTTTTACAATAAACCGGAAAAAATTTATTGACTATCCGGATAAAGGAAACAAAGTTTTGCACGTCTATAAATACTAGCTGACACGCTTTGCTTTAACAGCATTTTTATTTGGTGTTGTTATCTTTTTCTTTTTTGCTCCGCCAAAAAAGAAAGAAAAAAGGCGGCAAAAAACAATGCTCCGCTGTTTTTTTGTGGCCAGCGCACCCAGGCTTAAAAACAGATATCAACTTTAATGCAGCATTGCCGGACAGATAACCATATATCAACATTTTAATAATTAACCAAAAGGATCATTTTTTCATTGCGCCTATTTGGGAACTGGTTTCCTATATACGGACAGACACTAAAATTTTTTTTCATCTTTCTAAGATTTGCTTTATCTCTGCCGTCCTAATAGGTGGGGATAAAGCATATTTGTATTTTCACTATCGTGGTTATTTAGACGCAGATGATCCTGTGTTGCTATTTTGAAGATGGGAAACGGACAGACACAACTACAAGACATTGAAAAGCAGCAGATAAATGAAGCGGGTATCTTATAATAAGAAAGGGGCATGGATAATAGGACTGATATTACTGGTTTCCTGCAGTAAAGCAAACAACAGGGAAATGACCCTGATCAGGGATTGCACCGGAACCTATCTTCGTTTTGACGGAAAAGATTACCATGTATGCAATATCACCAGGACAAACGGCTACCCGGACAGCGCCACGGTAAAGGTTTCTTTTAAAATGACACGCGATTGCAGTGAAACACCCGGCGCAATATGCACGATGGACCATGAAAATGAAGGCTGGGTAACCATAACAGATATAAAATAACAAAGCCAGGGACTCACATTTTTTGATGGCGTTAGACGAACAGAGATTACATATTGTAATTGAAGGATGTATCATGGGCAAGCCTGCGATGCAAAAGGAGTTCTATTATGCCTGGTACAATACGCTGATGAAAGTGGCGATCCGCTACGCCGGCAACCGCGAGGATGCGGAACAATGGGTCCACGACGGGTTCATTAAGATCTTTGCGCACCTGAAACACTTCCGGAACGAGGGTTCCTTTGAAGGTTGGATCAAAAAGATCATGACGCGTATCTGTATCGATCAGCTGCGCAGCAGTAACGCCCTGAAGTTTGAAGTGGACAACAATACCATTTATAGCAATTATGAACTGCCGACGCATGAGGGGTTCATTGATAATGAAGTGCTGCAGAAATTCTCGGCCCGCGACGTACTCCACCTGCTCAATATATTACCCGAAAAACAAAAAGTAGTGTTCAACCTTCATGTTTTCGAAGGTTATAACCATAAAGAGATCGCAGAAATGCTGCGTATTACAGAAAATCATTCTTATTGGTTGCTGCACCAGGCCCGGAAAACCCTCAGGGAACGATGCAGCAACATAACCTCTAATCAAACGAGCGTATGAATCCCAGCGAACTGGAACACCGGATGCGGGAAGTACTGGACGAACAGGAATATGTTCCCCGCGACGCCGCATGGGAACAATTGAAGCAGGAATTGCATCCCGGGGCCAATGCTTCCCGGAGCCTGTTCCTGTTCCCTGCCTGGAAAGCTGCAGCCGCGGTGGCCCTGGTACTGGCGACGGCCTTCCTGGTTTATTTCCTGCAACCCCATACGCAACCTGATGTTCCCGCTACCGTAGCGCACAAAACAACCGTACCGCCGGCAACGCAAAATAATTCAATACTTCAAAAAACAGGGCCTTCACGAGCCATCGCATCGCCGGGAAAAAGCATGATCGCCGCGTCCCGGCCTGTGGGCCCTGCGAAGACGGTGATACCTTCATCACCTCAGCCGGTTGTTGCCCCGGCATACGAAAACGAGCAGCCGGCAACAACGCAGGAAGCAGTGAAAGAAGTAATGCCTTCCTCTCCTGCGCCGTCTGCAATGCTTGCCGGCAGCCAGCAAAGAACAGTAAGAAGCAATGATCATTCTTTTCCCGCATACGCAGCACCCTCCCCGACTACGAGGGAAGAAAGGCTGAAGCTGGGTATCGCCGCTAATGTAGGCAAACCTAATCTCGGCAATTTCGGCTATAACGTGGGCCTTGTCGCCCGCCGGCAGCTTGGCGAGCGATTCTTTGCGGAAGCGACAGTAGCCCTGGCCTCTACCCAGGTAAACTATTCGGAGCGGGTCCCCGGCGGCGACAAGACAGGCGCCGGTGTAGGTAACGGCGACGGAGGGCTTAGTGCCATTAACGGCATGGGCGTCGAGGCCCGTTATGTCAACAATATCCTGGCTATCGGCGTGGCGCCGGCTATTGGCGTGAAAGCAACCCGTAATATTTCGGTTTCTGTGGGCGGCGATCTGTACAAGAGCCTGAACCGCACACTAGCTTTGCAGCAGGACAAGAACCAAAGCGCGGAAAGCTACAGTAATGTTTCCCCCGATAAAAATGTGAGCGACTGGGATGCCGGTATCAAAGCGCAGCTGGATTATCGCGTATGGCGCAAACTCTCGCTCAACATGCAATACCGGCAAGGCCTTACCCCTTTTATCGAGGCAAATGGAAAGTCCATTACCAATTCTGCCTTTAACCTGGGGCTGAAATATTATATCGGGCACTAAGGAGTGGCGCCGGTGCTATCAGGCGACGGCGGGTGCGGTCGCGCCGGCCTTTCCAACTCATCAAAGGATTTTAAAAATGCCTTTTCCTGCTCCGGCGACGAATGAAACCCGCAACTGGTGATCTCAGCTGCCCTGTTGCCATCAGGCAATACAAAAGCACTTACCAGGGCAATGCCGATTGTGGCAAAAAATAACGGTTTCATATCCCCAAGATACTATTTCTGCAATCACCATCGCCGTTTCTTCTTATCTTCGCGGCGCTTTTTGGTTTCTTCCACTGAAGAATTAAAAGGGAACCCCGTTCAAACCGGGGGCTGTTCCCGCAACTGTAAAGTCCGTAAACGCATGTCAACAAGCCACTGTCTGCAGGAAGATGGGAAGGCGATATGTAATGGGCTGAGCCAGGAGACCTGCCGGTAAGCATATTGTATTTGGTTTTCGGAGAAAAAACGTAAATGCAGCTGCTTCCTTCCCGGGTAAGTTCCCTGCAATTCATTTTCCGTTATTGTTTATCGTTTAAATCCTGGAAAGGAGATGAAAAAATGTTTACTGGGCATAGCGGCCTTATGCTGTGCACAAGCGCTCACGGCGCAAACCAAGAATTTTGATCTTTATGTGATCGCAGAAGGTAATTTCGGAACCCCCAACGGCGACGTCTATAAGGTTTCCCGTACGTCGCCGGCATCGATCAATGCCTCGGGGCCACTGTACCAAACAGCCAACAGCACCGTAGGCATCGATGTGCTGCAGGATTTCGAGGTCTTTGGCAACAAAGCGGTGCTCTGCGGCAAAGGCGCTGCGCCGGTCAAGCTGGCGATCGCCGCCTACCCCTCTTTCGACAGCATCAAGACCTTCACCACTATCGGCGGTATCCAATGCGTAGGGAAAGCCAGCGATACCAAAGGCTATATAAGCCCCGCCAACGGCGGGCTGCAGTTGCTCGATCTTACCAGCAACAGCCTGAGTCCGGTGAACGATCCTTCTTCGCTGATCGGCTCCTATGCCAGCTATATGGTGCAGGCCAATGGCTTTATGTATGTGGCCATGAACAACAGGCTGATCAAAGTGGATACCTTGACCAGTACCGCTACGGCTGCGATACTGCCCAATATAGGCGCCATTGCCGGCATGCAATACGATGCCGTAAGCAATTGCATATGGTTGCTGGGCAAAGTTTCGGGCACTTCGGCGCTGGTAAAGCTGGAACCTGCCAACGGCGACCTGCTGCAACCGCCCGTAATGCTGACCGGTGTAAGCAATGCCGCACAGCTGCGTCTCTCGCAGCAAAAGCTGTACTTCCTCTCGGGCAAAAGCGTACATATCTATAACATCGCTGCGCCCGTGATACCGACCACCGCTGTATATACCAGCCAGCTGAGCGGCAGTACCTTCTCTTTTGCCTATGGCAAGTCCTTTACGGTAGACCCGGCCACCGGCGACTTTGCGCTGGCCAGCGCGACCAATTTTGCCAGCCCTTCGATCTACGAAGTAGTAGATGGCGCCACCTTCCAGAGGTTGGATAGTGGCAGCGTGAACGGCCGCATCGCCAACGAGCTCATCCTTCGTACCTATGGCGTACCACAGCCCGATACCCTGCCCCTGCCCAACGTTTATGCCGCCTGCGATACTACGCTCACGCCTCCTGTAGCCCATGCCGGCGGCAATGTGATCACCGGTATTACTACCGACCCGCTCAGCTACGATCAGCAAGGCGACTATACGGTGACCTGGACCTTTATCAACGGCTACGACACTGCAGTACATACCCAATTGGTAATCATTGACGACACCACCGCTCCCATTCCGGCTATCGCTACACTGCCTGCTTTGCAGGGCAACTGCCCCTATACCCTTATACCGCCGGTTGCAGCCGACAACTGCGCCGGCGCTATCACCGGCACTACCGACTCCCTGCTGTTCACTACTGCAGGCAGCTATACCGTTACCTGGCGTTACAACGACGGGCACGGCAATACCAGCACCCAAACCCAGCAATTGACGGTACAGTGTACTACGGGTATCGACGATAAGGACGCGCCATTACCTTTTGCCCTTTACCCCAATCCGGCCAGGGCTGCGGTAACATTGCACCTTTCAGCCGGTGGCCGCTATGTGAATTGCGAGATGGTGCTGAGCGATGTGCTGGGTCGTACAATCGGTGTTCAGCCGATTAAGGCCGGCGATAACCGCATCAGCCTGGCTAACTGTATGCCCGGCATCTATTTTATCGCCCTCAAAAAAGATGGCGTGCAGCAGGGACAAACCCAAAAGATCGTGGTGCAATAAGCTTCATCCTGAATCCGGCATATAAGAAAGAAGGCTACCCAAATGTTAGGGTAGCCTTCTTTCTTATATGCGTGTATCGTTTATTATTTATGCCTGCGGACCGGCGCCACCGGGCGCACGGCCCTGGCCCTTCGGCTTGGACTTCTTGTAATATTTACCACCGCCGCTACCCTTTTTCCCGGCTTTGTCACCACCCGGCTTCGACTGGCTGTGACTGCCGGCGCCTTGAGGGCGTGGCCGCGGTGCATGATAGGCGGGCCCTTTCCCCAGGCTTTCGGGCAAGGGTACCTGCTCTATTTCCCTGCCGATCAGCTTTTCAATCGAATGAAAACGGCGCAGGTCTTTTTCATTAACAAAGGTAATGGCGGTACCGGTGCTGGCCGCTCTTGCCGTACGCCCGATGCGGTGCACGTAATCTTCAGGATCGGGTGGCACATCGTAATTGACCACGAGATCGATGCCTTCCACGTGAATACCTCTCGACAACACATCGGTCCCTACCAGCACATCGATCTTCTGGTTTTTGAAGTCCAGCATCAGTTTCTCCCGCTCTTCCTGTACCAGGTCGGAGTGGAAGGCCCTGGCGTTGATCTTTGCCCGGCGAAATTCGCCTTCAAGCCTTTTCACCTTTTCTTTGCTGGAAGAGAAAATGATCACCGATTTGTATTGTCCTTCCAGCAGCACCTGCAGCAGCAGCTTGTGCTTCTGCTCATCGTGCGCCATATAGGCCAACTGGCGAATACCTTCGGCGGGCTTGGATATGGCGATATTGATCTGCAGGGGATCTTTCTGGATCTGCTGTGTCAGCTTCCGGATGCGGGGTGGCATGGTGGCGCTGAAGCAAAGGGTCTGCCGCTCTTTGGGCAAGGTACTCACAATCTTGATAATATCCTCGTAAAAACCCATATCGAGCATGCGGTCGGCTTCGTCCAGCACCAGGTGCTCGATCTTGGAAAAGTCCATACCGCCCATCTGCATCTGGGCGATCAGGCGACCCGGGGTAGCGATAATAATATCGGCGCCCTTGGTGAGCGCCTGCTTTTGCTGTACCCAGCTTTGTCCGCTGCCGCCGCCATATACCGCAAGCGACTTTACGTTGAGGTAATAGCCCATAGCCTCTACCTGGTGATCGATCTGTATGGCCAGCTCACGGGTGGGTACCAGGATAAGCGTATTGATCCCATCGGCAGGCAGCTGCAGTATTTTGTGCAGCAGTGGCAGCATAAAGGCTGCGGTTTTGCCGGTACCGGTCTGGGCACAGGCGATCAGGTCTTTGCCCTCCAGGATAAGCGGAATGGCTTGTTCTTGTATAGGGGTAGGTGTACGGTAACCCATGGCATGGATGCCATCCAGTACATCGTCGTCTAGCTGAAAATCTTCAAATGTCAAAATATAAACTGAATTTTAATTAATTGTGCCTGAAAAGGCATCTTGTTACATTCAGGGCCCGAAATTAGACTAATTATTTCATTCCCGGCTGTTCATGGCTTTTTCCGGCGCTTCTATGGCCCAAAATAAGCTATCCTGCCCATATTCCGAAACGCTGCATACCTTATTTGAGCCATTCATACCAATGTCGTTTGGTTATGCCTTTTTCAAAGGAAAAAGCCATGCCGTTAACCCCTAAGGACGCTAAGTTGTACGCAAAGGGCGCCTACAATTGAAAAATCTTTTTTAGTCCCTTTCCCCACCGGCGAGGATAATGGGCAACAGTACCAGTAACAATTTCCACAGCACCTTCGGGGAGGCCGGAACCAATCTGTTGATAATGAATCCCAGCCTTCCCTGGTACATTTTTTGCCTTTAATAAGGATAAAAGAGAAGTATATTCTTCCCTACCAAAACCAAAAACAAATGCATATGAAAAAGCTCGTGCTCATCGCCGCAATAGGCATATTGGCTAATACGGCGGCAAAATCGCAGGAAAACCAGCAGCAACCCCAGCAAAAAGATCAGAACAAGACGGAGATGCAAAAAGATGATATGAAAAAAGAGAAAAAAGACAGCACCCGGAAAATGAAAAAGGACAAGAAACAGGACCATGACAAAATGAATCATGACAAAATGGATCATTCTGGTCACAACAATAACAGCGATACAGCCCGTACCCGCTAATAAGCCATTATTTAACCGATACAAACCGCTCCTCCTATGACACAGCTCCTGCATTGTACGCTATACTATTCGACCATAGGCGAATCGTTCAACATTTACGAACGCAATACCGACCCCAACCTCGTACGGACGCAGGCGCTTGTCCATTTCGGGGTGAATAAGTATGCTTGCGTGCCCGCAATGGGTGGCACTGATACGGACATAGACCCGCACTACGAAGAAGTGACCCGCTTAATGATACCGCATGGGGTCAAAGGGGGCGGCCCTTTTTACAGTTCCGACACCTTATGCATTATTGTGAATGGAAAAAACCAGATCCTGAAGCTTGGCGGGCAATACCGGTTTGGCATCAGGATGTATCGCGACCTGGACAACCCGGAGCAGTTCTCGGTTATCTTCAAGGACAACGAGTTTACGGCCCCGCCCCATTGGGTCAGCTTTTAAGCTATTCAGCCCCTACGGCTTCCATATATATACCCGGAGTAAAAAAAACGGCGGGCGCGAAAATATTATCGCGCCCGCCGTTTTCATAAAGGTCAGGTATATTACAGTTTGGCTGTCTGTATACGCAATATTTTGCGGTTCTTCTTCTGAACGCGCATTTTTTCCGGCACCAATTTCAGTATCTCGTCCATCAGTGTCTGTAACACGGTCAGCCGTACAAAGTGGTCGTTGGTTACCAGGGAGATCTCGCGTACGGGCTCCTCGCCGTCGAAGTAACGGACGTTCTCGCTTTGGTCTTCGGTAAATTCGAATGTAGCCAGTTCGGGCAGTACGGTCATACCGCCATTCTTATCCACCATTTTACGCAGGGTTTCCACGTTACCCGATTCGTATTGATAGGGCCGGCTTTCCTGCAGCTTCTCTACATGCTCGCTGCAGAGATTGATGATCTGGTTGCGCAGGCAATTGCCTTCGTTGAGCATCCAGATGCGTTTCATATCGATATCGTCGGGCGTAACAGTCCTTTTTTTCAGGGCCTTTTCTTCTTTACCGAAATAAGCAACCAGGGATTCGTAGAAAAGGGGATATTCTTTAATATGATTGTCTTCCAGCGGGGTGCTCAGCAAACCACAGTCGATCTCATCATCTTTAAGTTTACGGATAATATCCTTTGTTTGCATTTCAGTAACTACCAGCCGCAGCTCGGGATGTGCTTTGGCATGGTTTTCGAGCAATTGCGGCAGGATGAAGGGCGCCAGCGTGGGAATAATACCGATCCTGAAGCTACCGGCAACCGTGCCCTGACGGTGTTGGATCAGCTCCTGGATCTTTGCCGCCTCGGCCAGGATCACCTTGGCCTGCTTGACAATCTCCTCCCCTACTTCGGTGGTAGCGATCGGGTGCTTGTTGCGGTCGAAGAGCCTTACGTTCAGCTCCTCTTCCAGTTTATGTATCTGCATACTCAAAGTAGGCTGCGTCACGAAGCTCTTTTCGGCCGCGGCAACGAAGCTTTTATAGGTAGCAACAGATACAACATATTCTAATTGGGTGATTGTCATATAATCTGTGATTTTTTCGAGAAAACAAAGATAATAGATTGTAGCTTTGCGCGTTTTAAAAATTTATTTAATTACGAATGATAGCGAAAGCACTGGAGGTGATCCAAGGGATGATCGGCATGGAAATAGATCAGTCCCGGTCGCCCGCCGGCAACTGGCTGCGGCCAAGGCTCGAAGCCGCCGAAAGAGGTAAAGTAAAGCTGTCGGTGCTCATCCGGCGGGAGATGTGCAACCCCTTCGGCAATATCCATGGCGGCATGATGTCGCTGATCGTTGATGAATGCATCGGATGGGCTATCGTATCGCTGGAAGCACCATCGCACTATACCAGTGTATCGCTGAATCTCGACTTCCTTTACGCCGCCGCAGAGGGTGAAAGGATCACGGCAGAGGCGGAGATCGTGAGACATGGAAAAAAAATTATTCATGCTACGGTACAGGTTATCAACGAAAAGGGTATCTTACTCTGCAAAGCCAGCAGCAATCTGGTCGCGACAGGTATGAAGATCAAGGAACCATCATAATTATTATCACAGAAGACACTAATCAGAAGACCTACAGAATTTAATGCTTAACGGAAAAAAAATTGTCGTTGTCCTTCCTGCGTACAATGCGGCGCTTACCCTTGAACGCACTTACAATGAAATACCCTTCGATATCGTAGACGAAGTGGTGCTTGTAGACGACCACAGCAAGGACAACACGGCCGACGAAGGCCGCCGGCTGGGGATCAAACATGTGATCCGCCATGAAGAGAATAAAGGCTATGGCGGCAACCAAAAGACCTGTTACAACAAAGCGCTCGAGTTGGGCGCCGACATTGTGATTATGCTGCATCCCGATTACCAGTACACACCCAAGCTGATCCCTTCCATGTGCCATATCATCGCCGGTGGCTTGTATCCTGTCGTGCTGGGATCCCGCATCCTGGGCAAAGGGGCACGCAAAGGCGGTATGCCGATGTACAAATATATCTTCAACCGTTTCCTCACGCTTTTTGAAAATATCCTGATCGGCCAAAAGCTGAGCGAGTACCATACCGGTTACCGGGCTTTCTCCGGCGAAGTGTTGCGCAACATCAATTTCAACGCCAATAACGACGATTTTGTATTTGACAATGAAATGCTTTCGCAGATCTTTATGAAAGGCTATGAGATCGCCGAGATCACCTGCCCTACCAAATATTTTGAGGAAGCATCCAGCATTAACTTCAGCCGGAGTATGAAATACGGCCGGGGCGTATTGCGTGTATCGCTGCAGCACCGGATGCAGCTGTGGAAGCTGGCCAAATACAAGATCTATCAATAGCCTGACCTTAAGCCCGTTTGCCCGATGCGTTTTGCTCTTTCCCTTCTTTTGCTATACTTGCTGCCCGCCACGCTGCATGCCCAGGAAAACAAGGCATGGAGCGGCTTCGGAGTCGAAAGCAATGTAATGATCGGCAAGATGATACGGCACAGCGCCCGGTTTACAGGCCCCCTGCCCGGTCATTCCTATTCCATGGAGCTCAACTTCGTCAAGCAGACCTATGGGCAAAAAGACTGGCAGCAGCGCCGTAACTATCCGCTGATAGGTGTAGGACTTTACTACAACAACTATAACATGCCGGATGTTTATGGCCAGGCGATCGGCATTTTTCCCAACATCCAGCTACCGCTTATCCGCAGGGGACGTTTTGAATGGACCTTGAGGGCAGGCATGGGCATATGCTATTATACCAAGCCTTATGAGCGCCTGCCTTCGCCCAATACAGAAAACGTAGCCATTGGCGGGCACTGGAACAATATAAGCCCGTTCTCGACCGATGTCCGGTGGCGGCTCGACGACCATTGGGACCTGCAGGCCGGCGCCAATTTTTCGCATGTGTCCAACGCAGCCTTCCAGCAGCCCAACCTGGGGATCAATATGTACGGCGCCCATATCGGGCTGCGTTATTTCCCCGTAACCGCCAACCCGGTTAAGCTACGACGCGAGCTGACGCCGCTGAAAAACCGTTGGCTGGTGCAGGCCCGCGCCAGCATTGCTTTTATCGAAGCTATGCCCGCCGACGGGCCGCTTAATCCTGTATACATGGGCGCGCTTTACCTAAGCAGGCGCTACTGGAGCAAGAACAAAGTATATGCCGGCTTCGACTATTACTACAATACGGCCAAATACGCCAGGCTAAAAAGCATCGAGCATTTTGAGGGCTCGGAGTACAGCCATTCTACCCAGGCGGCCGTATTCCTGGGTAACGAGTTCCTGCTCGGGCGAGTCGGCATCCTGATCCAGGCGGGCTATTACCTGCACCGCATGGATGAGCAGAACCAAAAGATCTACGAAAAACTGGGGGGTAACTTCTATTTTCTTAAAAAAGAGAAAGGGCCGGTAAAGGAAGCCTTCTTTTCTGCTATTCTTAAAACCCATGGGACCACTGCCGAGCTTTTTGAAATGGGCGTGGGTATCGGCCTTTAAGACATTGAACCCTTTTGTTCCTGTAATTGTATAGCATCCGTGAATCTCAACGATAAATTAACTGCGATCGTTCCCCGGCTCAGCCCGGTGCCTGGCGCCGGTCCCCTGGATGCGAACACCGTGCTCCAGGCACATGAGCTGCCCGCCACCATATCGGTAAGGCTTAATCCGCATAAGCCCTCCGCAGCATTTAAAGAGCATACCGTTGTGCCCTGGCTGCCGGACACGGGGCGCTATCTCGACCACCGGCCGGTATTTACGCTGGACCCGCTGTTCCATAGCGGCGCCTACTATGTGCAGGAGGCCTCTTCCATGTTTGTAGGACAAGCCTTTCAACACCTCGTACACCGTAATGCGCCGCTGCGTGTGCTGGACCTTTGCGCTGCTCCGGGTGGCAAAAGCACCTTGCTGGCCTCTCTGATGCAGCACGACGACCTCCTGATCGCCAACGAGGTGATACAGCCCCGCGCAGCGATCCTTGCAGAGAACCTGACCCGGTGGGGGCAAATGAATACCTGGGTATCCAACAACGATCCTAAGGACTTTGCACGCCTTAACGGGTACTTTGATTTGATACTGATCGACGCGCCCTGCACAGGCTCGGGCCTGTGGCGCAAAGATGCTGAAGCTATAAACGAGTGGTCGGTTGAGCATGTGAAGCTCTGCAGCGAAAGGCAGAAGCGCATAGTGGCCGACGCGTTGCCGGCCCTGAAGGAGGGCGGTATTTTATTCTATGCCACCTGCTCCTACTCCGCCGAAGAAAATGAAGATATCTGCGACTGGCTTTGCGATAACCTGTCCCTGGAATCGTTGCCGGTACCTGTAGCCGATTCATGGCATATCACAGCTACCCGCTCAGCCCGTCACCAGGCCTTTGGCTATCGTTTTTATCCCTGGCAACTGAAAGGAGAAGGCTTTTTTCTCGCTGCCTTTCGTAAGCAAACGGCTACGACGGAAGCGCCCCGCAGGGAAAAACAAAAAAACAAAGGACAGATGCAAGGAAAAAGCAAGGATGAGACTGCCCGCTGGCAAGCCTTCCTGGATCACGATTTCCGCGCTATTGAACGCAACGGCGAGTACTACGGCGTTGCATCGACGCATACGGCCGACCTGGAATTACTGCAAACGATGCTGCGGATCAGGAAAACCGGCACAGCCCTGGGCAAGATCGCCGGCAAGGACGCGATCCCCGATCATGAGCTGGCGCTGAGCATACATTTATCGCCCGCAGTGGCACGACTTCCCCTGGGCAGGGAAGAAGCCCTGCTCTTTCTTAAAAAGGAAGAGATACGGAAAGATAATCCTTCCAAGGGCTGGCAGGTGGCCACCTACGAAGGATGGGGACTGGGCTGGGGCAAATGGCTGCCCAACCGTATGAACAATTACTTTCCCAAGAACTGGCGCATCCGTATGGACATTAAGTAAGCACCCAGCTACACATAAAACACCTTAAGCCGGTCCGGAGCGCATTCACCATCCAGACGGCTGTGCATTCCAGCCGTAAGATCAGCATTCGCTTAACCCGAGCGGGATATTGATCGCGAGGCCGCCGTCGGCAGTCTCTTTGTATTTGGTATTCATATCCAGCGCTGTTTCCCACATGGTCTTCACGACGGCATCCAGCGATACCCTCGCCTGGTAGGGATTGCTTTGGAGGGCCAGCTGCGCCGCTGTAATAGCCTTGATCGCTCCCATGGTATTCCGTTCGATGCAGGGCACCTGCACCAGGCCAGCTACCGGATC
Source organism: Taibaiella koreensis (assembly GCF_003545715.1). GTDB lineage: Bacteria > Bacteroidota > Bacteroidia > Chitinophagales > Chitinophagaceae > Taibaiella > Taibaiella koreensis. The sequence goes on along the minus strand of NZ_QVNU01000001.1, from coordinate 1,185,473 downwards.
GCAGGTAAGCCCGAGGTGGTGTTCCATGGCTATTTCCGAAGCCATCAGGCATTGCCTTACGCTACCGCCCATACATTCGGTGAGCGCTGCCGCGGCCATGGCCGACGATACGCCGATCTCGGCCTGGCAGCCGCCCATAGCAGCGGAAATGGTAGCGCCTTTCTTGAAAATGCTGCCGATCTCGGATGCGCACAGCAGGAACTGGATGATCTTATTCTCGTCGTGGCCATCGCAAAAGGCGACGTAGTATTGCAACACGGCGGGTATTACACCGGCTGCACCATTGGTAGGCGCTGTTACCACCCGGCTGAAAGAGGCGTTTTCTTCGTTAACGGCCAGGGCAAAGCAGCTTACCCAATCCAGGATATACTTGAAATCGCTGCCGCCTTCCCGCAACGCCTGCAGCCACTCTTCGTAATTATCATATGGCCTGCCTTTCATCAGGCGCTTATTGAGTGGTGCGGCCCTGCGTGAAACATCAAGACCGCCCGGCAACTTGCCTTCCCGGTGACAACCGCGGTAAATGCAATCCTTCATGGTATGCCATATGCGCATAAGCCCGGTCCGGGTATCCTGCTCCGGCCGCCAGGCGATCTCATTTTCCATGACCACCTCCGAGATGCTGAGCCCTGTTTTGATGCACCAATGCAACAGGTCCTGGGCATTATCGATGGGAAAATACAAGTCGGCCGAACCGGCCCCGCCATGCTGATCGCCTTCCTTTTCCACAAAACCTCCGCCGATGGAATAATAGGTCTCGGCTATGGAATTGCCATCGGTAAAGGTGCAAAGAAAGGTAAGCGCGTTGGGATGATAAGGCAACGATTCTTTCATCAGGAATTCGATATCTTCCTGCGGATTAAACGATATCCGGTGACTGCCATCGAGCAGCATCAACCGGTCGCGGTTCATCAACGCGATCGTGCTGTCTATCTTATTCACATCAAACGTAACCGGGTCTTCGCCGCAAAGACCAAGCATCACAGCAACATCGGTACCGTGTCCATGACCGGTCTTGGCCAGCGAACCATACAGCAGCACTTTTACCTGAGTCACCTGCTCCAGGCTATATTGCCGTTTAAGGCTGTCGAGGAATTGAAGAGCAGCCTTCCAGGGTCCCAGTGTATGCGAGCTGCTGGGGCCCACACCGATCTTGAAGATATCGAATACGGAAATACGTTCGTTGCTTTGCACAAAAATGGCTTAAGGAAATAAAAAAAGAGCGGCTGAAACCGCTCTTCAAAATTACGTCATAAATCGGGAAAACAATCCGGTCCCTGTAAAGCTTAGCTTTACCGCAACAGCACCTTATCTACGTTGTACACAAGCCCGTTCTGCTCGGCTACGGGCGTAGCCAGCATCGATTTGAATCCGTGCTGGTCTTTCACCATAACCTTCCCGCTTTCGATAACGAACGAGAGCTTGCCCGGAGGACCGATGGTCGGCATAAAAAACTCTCCTCCCGCTTCTTTGATCTTTTGCTGCAGATCGGTCAAAGGCCAGTTGCCTGCCACCACATGATAGCTTAGCACTTTTTGCAGCGAATCCATCATTTCCGGTTTCAGCCAGTTATCGACCGTGCCTGCAGGCAGGATAGCAAAGGCCCGGTTGGCCGGTGCAAATAAGGTCATCGGGCCAGGCCCTTCCATTGTTTCAGCGAGCCGCGCAGCATTGATCGCTTTTACCAGGGTAGCATACTCGGGCGACATGTCGACCAGGTATTTCATGATGGTAGGCGGCATTTTTTCCTTCAGCACGCTTTGCGCATGAGCCCGGACAGAGGTCCCGCACAATAGCGCGGCGAAGATCCAAATGAATATACGTTTCATAAACAGTAGCTTATTTATGCATCAAACAGCTAATTGGCGAAAGAGGTTGCCTTTTAGTACTTTTTTAACACGTTTATAGTTCCAATTTTACAACTGCACTGCCATAAGGTTGTCAGCGATCCGCCGGTATTTTGTATCCTACCAAAAACTATTTCTTCAATGGAACAGATCATCAGCAAGGGCCTTCCTATCAGCTACAATCGTTACGGAGACGGCCCGGTCACTTTATTATTCGTGCACGGCGCTTTTATCGACCAAACGTACTGGGTACAGCAGGTCGCTTGTTTTGCTCCCCGGTATACGGTAGTGACCATGGACCTGGCGGGCCACGGCGCATCGGGCAGGGAAAGGGAACAATGGGACATCAGGGATATGGCCGATGATGTGGTGAACCTGATCAAAGCGCTGAAATTGCAGCAGGTGATCCTGATCGGTCATTCGCTGGGCGCCGACATCATCCTACTTGCCGCTACCAGCTATCCCGATCCTGTGACCGGCTTCATAGTGATCGACAACTTTAAGAATGTGGCCACGCCGCTACCTCCGGAATATGAAAGCCAGGTAGAAGGCATTATTGCGCAATCAAAGCAGGACTTCGCCGGCACCAACGAACGATATGCACGCATGGTGCTCGTTACACCTGCTACCCCGCAATGGATCACCGATAAAATTGTGGCGGCTTACCGTAACGCCTACGAGCCTATGGGCCAGCAAACGCTACCGCAATTCTTTACTATGGATAAGATCGAAAGGGAAAGAGTGCCCCGCTTAGCGCCGGTGTTGCACCTGGTCAACGTCAATTATATGCCCACCAACAGGGAGCCGCTTGAGCAACATGCGGTAAACGGCTACAACCTGGTAGAAATAGAAGGCACATCGCATTATCCTATGCTGGAACATCCCGACGCGCTGAATCACGCGCTGGAGCAAATCATTGAAGAGATCAAGACGCAGTAAGCTTAGCGGTCGCCCGCCGGCTGCTCCCTGCGGAACAAGCCGAGCAGGAGCCAGGATACCAGGTAGGTGACTATACTTAAAGTAATGGCCAGCACGGCGCCGCCCAGGAAGAAGGCGATACCGGCTTCTTTGAATTGCTGCAGCGAAATATCCCGCCAGCGGAAGCTGAGATCGTGATAGCCCAACAACCATTTGCCGGTATAAACACTCAGCGCCCAGAAAACAGGAGTGAAGGGGAAGATGCTGATATTGGCGGCCAGCAGGAATAAGGCTTTGTTGAGCCGGAAATAGATCGCCAGCGGGATGCCGATGGCCAATTGGAACCCCCATACGGGAAAGATACCCATAAAGACACCGAAAGCAATACTGGCTGCCTTGCGTTGGTTGCTCTCTTCACGGCGCACCACGATTTGCTGCCATAGCGCCGCCCATCCTTTTCTGCTCGTAAGCTTTACCACCAGGTTGCGTGGATGGATCCACAACAGGGCGGTAAATGTGAGAAAAGTATTGAGAATGCTGATGCGGGTAAAATCCTTGAAAGGCCTGAAGTGACTGATCCGTTCGCCGGCCGGCGGGTAATATACCGATACCGGCACGCTGATGACCGGAACGCCTTTCCAGGCAATACGGACGGGCGTTTCGATCTCGAACTCATATTTGCGGGTAAAGAATTTCATCTTGCGCATCGGCGCCAGGGGGTACAGCCGGTAGCCCGATTGTGTATCGGGTAACCGGATGCCGGTCTCGACCCAGAACCAGAAATTGGAGAAGCGGTTGCCAAAGCTGCTCTTTCCCGGTATATGCGCCTGGTCCATATTGCGTGCGCCAATGATAAGGCAACCCGGGCGTTGCTCAATCGCCTCCAGGAAGGTGGGCAGGTCATGCGCATAGTGCTGCCCGTCGCTGTCGATAGAGATCGCATAACGGTAATGCTGCTGCAACGCATAACGGAATCCCTGCCTGAGCGCATTGCCCTTGCCACGGTTGGGCGTATAGCTGATCTGGTGAATGAAAGGGAAACGTTCCAGTATTTGCCCTGTCCCATCGGTCGAGCCATCGTTGACCACGATGATCTGGTGAGTATAGGCCGCTACCGAGCGAATGACGGCTTCCAGTGTTTGTGCATTATTGTAGGTAGGGATCAATACACAGGCTGCCAGGTTCCTGAAGCGGCTTTCATGAGAGGGCAATGGTGTGTCGGGCATCTGTAGCATCGGGCTGCAAAGATTATTTCTTTTTTTTTTGCAGCGAAATGAAAATTTTATTTACCTTTGCCACCCCAACACAAACCCCAGGGAACATTGTTCGGGACGTAGCGCAGCCCGGTAGCGCACTTGCATGGGGTGCAAGGGGTCGCTAGTTCGAATCTAGTCGTCCCGACGAACAAAGAAAAAGCCTTTAGCTTCGTGCTGAAGGTTTTTTTATGCCTAAAACTTCAAATCCCGGATCAAGCGGAAATAGGATCAAGCGGAATTGCTGGGGATGATAAATAGGTAACTGACTATCCGGATAAAGGAAACAAACTTTTGTACGTCTATAAACACTAGCCAGCACGCTTCGATTTACTTGTATTTTTATTGGGTGTCACTATCTTTTTCTTTTTTATTCGCTTCTATGTTCATTGCTTGTTATGGTGCTCATGAGAAAAGTTGCTCCGCCAAAAAAGAAAGAAAAAAGGCGGCAAAAAAAACAATGCTCCGCTGTTTTTTTGTGGCCAGCGCACCCGGGCTTGAAAACAGGTATCGGCTTTAAGGCAGCATTGCCAGGCATAGGGTCATAGATCAACATTTTAATCAACTGTTGTGCGTTCGTATTTTTAAAATTGTTTATCAAATGATTTTCCATTAAATTTATAAGCACCATTTTCGTGTGTTCCAAGCCAAAGCTCGCCATTGTTGTCTTTGTAAATACTGAATAATTTAATGTTTTTTGATTGTTCTTGAACTTGATAGCGTGTAATTTTTGTTCCATCATATTTCCAAACCCCATCACGATACGTTACAAACCACAAATTATTATCGTTGTCTCTTACCGTTGAAAGATACTCATTTAGACCTCTCGTATTCTTTCCATCTAAACTGCCTATGCTTTCGTGCCTTGTATAAAACTGATTGCTTTTTAAAGTTGTGATGTCGTAAATACTATACCGTTTTTCAGTATTGAACCAAAAGTCGCCATTTTTGTCTTCCGTAATTGAACGCACTCCATTTGCCCCTTCATTGCGAAATTCTGTCACATCTTCTTCTGTAATCCACTCGAATGATTTTCCATCGTAACGACACACTCCAACGGGATTTGTGCCAAGCCAAATGTTGCCTTTTCTGTCTTTGCAAATGCTATAAACTTCAAATGGATTGTTAAGTCCGGGTGGGTTTGGAAGTGTCAATTCATAAAGTGTATTTCCGTCAAAGCGGTAAACTTTTTGTTTGTTTTGATGAGGATTTAATAACCACAAATCATTCGCTTCCAGTTTCCACTCATTACTTGGGGTTGCTCTGATATTGGTAAATGAATTTCCGTCAAATTTTGTAATTGTAGAGTTTGGGTTCATACCTGAGAAATAGATGTTTCCCGATTGATCTTCTTTTATATCATCAACTCTCTCTGTATACAAACCGTGTTTTGTTGTATAATTGATCAAAGTTTTACCATCATATTTGTACACTCCTGTTTTCCAACTACCAAACCAATAGTTGTTTTTCTTGTCTTGGTAAATTACCATAATGCTGCTTCCAAGTTTTTTTACAGTGTCGCCCTTTACGTTTGTGTCTTTCAAAGGAACAGAATGGTTTTTCGAATTGGAAGTCTGCCCATTGCACGAAGTCAAAATGGATAGAATACTAAAAATTAAGAGTATTGTTAATTTCATCTCTGTTTGTTTATTGTTTAGTGCTGTCTGTTATAGAATAGCCGATAACGGGTCGCAGCTTGGCGGAGTGGCGGAAATTGAAAGCACAAATCTTCAATTCCGTACTAAAGTTTCAATCGAAGAACTAAACTTGAATGTAGCAGAAAACCGCCATTTAGCTTCGCTGATTTTCAATTTGCCAAGCTGCTGCTGTGCGTTCGTATTTTCAAAATTGTTTATCAAATGTTTTACCGTTGAATTTATAAACACCACCTTCTGCCATTCCAAAAAGCAAGCTTTTGTTTTGGTCTTCATAAATGCTCCAAATCATTTGGGCGTTCAATTTTGAGTCAATTTTGTAGTTCGTCAACGCTTTACCGTCATATTTCCAAGCTCCGGTATCTCGATCTCCAAACCAAATATTGCCTTCCGAATCTTCTTCAATGGCAAAAACGTGTTCAAGCGTACCTGGTTGTGATTTATCTCCTCTTTTTGTGCTTGTGGGATGGATTAAATTATTTTTTTCAGAAAAATTTATGATTGAATTACCTTCCATTAGTAAAACGCCTATTCCATTATTTCCTATCCAAATGCGACCTTTTGAATCTGCCAATACACTTCTGATATGCAACAGCTCATTATCTTTAAGTTTTAAAGTTTTATGGTCAAAAATAGTTACCATTTTACCATCATAGTTGAATATTGCCGCATAAGTTGCCATCCAAACTTTACCGTATTTGTCTTTTGAGATACCCGTAACACCATAAGAATTATCCGGGTTTTCATTTTTAGGTTTTGGAAAAATCAGATAGTTCATGTTCTTTCCGTCAAAACGGTTTATTCCGTCTTCTTCGCCTGCATAAAACCATAAATCCCCAATGGTTTTATGCCATTCATGTTTTGGTTCGTTGGTTTTTGTCGAATAATTAGTAAACGTTCCTTTGTCATACATACTTACTCCTTTTGACGTTCCAATCCACATTTTGCCATTATTGTCTTCCTGAATGGAACGGATTTGATTGTCTGACAAGCCTTCATTGGTTGTAAAGTATTCAAATGACTTTCCATTATACACACTTACACCTTCATTATGACTTCCAAACCAATAATTACCTTTACTGTCTTGAAATATAGCACGTATTCCCGAAATAAATTTCAAGGTGTCGGTTTTTGAAGTCGCTACCAATTCTGGCTTGTTTGTTTCCTTTTCTGTTGATTTATTTTCAAAACAAGAAAAGTTCAGTGTCAATGTGAGTACTAAGAAAATCAATTTCATTCCTTTGTTCTTTCGGGTTTTCATAATATGATGCACAACTCAAAAATAGGCTTCATGAAATTAAATATTTTATAGACCGAAAACGCGGAAAGCTCCCATGCAAGCGTTCCATTCAAATCTCATGACATGATTCAATCAGACATTGGACTTTAATTAAACCATCAATCAAAAAGTTCGAACGTTGACACGTTCTCCCGACGAACAAAGAAAAGCGCAGCATTTTTGCTGGTTTTTTTCATTTGTAAAAGCCCGGCATCTGACTCCGGGCGATATCTCTTATGTAACGCCATCATGGTTTCAGCGCTTATCGAAATATCATCTTCGTCCTTTCGGACAAAACTCAAGGAGCGGCTTTGTTTTCTATATCCCGATAGTCTGTATAAAATAAATACTCCGTGGTCAAATCGTTAGATATGCTTATACTTACAGCCAGGTTCTAAATATTTTGTAATCTTTTAAACATAACCGGATTCAGGAATGTTTTAGTGCGATATGAATAACGAGCCAGGTAAACTCAAAACAGACCGTAGCATTATCTGGCCGCTGCAGCTGCTCAACTTCTTTATGGCAGATATGCAGGCAGGGATAGGACCATTTCTGGGTATTTTCTTATTGGTGCATGGGTGGAAAAGCGGCCATATAGGTACAGTAATGACTATAGGCGGCGTAGCGGGAATGCTGATGACGATACCCGCGGGTGCCATGATCGATGCGACCAAACGTAAGCGGTTGTATGTACTCATCCCCGGCATAGCAACCATCCTGGCATCAGCGATCATCCTCTTTTCCCAGAATTTCTGGATTGTCAGCGTATCACAGATTGCAACTGCTATTGCCGGTGCTGCTATAGGCCCTGCAGTCGTCGGCATTACCCTTGGCATTGTAAAACAGGCGGGCTTTAACCGGCAAAACGGGTATAATCAGGCCTTCAACCACGCCGGTAATGTTGCAGGCGCCGCCTTATCGGGTTACCTGGGCATGAAATTTGGCATGCCGGCAATCTTCTATCTGGCAGCCCTTTTTGGCGCCCTTGCGATCCTGTCTGTATTGATGATTCCCGCTAAAGCCATAGATGACCGGGCGGCACGCGGATTAAAAGAGCATGGCGAGCAGGAAAAGGCAAGCGGGTTCAAAGTGTTGCTGGAATGCAAGCCACTACTGATACTGGCGGCTGCCCTGGCCTGCTTCCATTTAGGCAATGGGGCCATGTTGCCATTATACGGATTGGCCGCTGCCGCAAAGAATACGGGTAATCCAACGATATTTGTATCCTTGACCATCATCATTGCACAAGTGGTGATGATTGTGGTATCCATTATTGCAATGCGTATGGCTGAAAAAAGCGGCTACTGGCTGGTACTGTTCCTTTCTTTTCTGGCACTTCCTGTTCGTGGGCTGATCGCCGCGCATATGATCAACCATATAGGCTTGTACCCTGTGCAGATCCTCGATGGCATTGGTGCAGGCCTGCAGAGCGTGGCCGTTCCTGGCCTGGTTGCCCATATCCTAAATGGTACCGGGCGGGTAAATATTGGCCAGGGCGCTGTGATGACGGTACAAGGCCTGGGGGCATCGTTAAGCCCGGCCATAGGCGGCTGGATCGCAGAGGGATTCGGTTACAATTCTGCCTTCCTTATCCTGGGCGGCTTCGCTATAGTTTCCATTGTAATATGGTTGCTACATGCCCGGACGCTAAAGGGCGCCTGCGGTACCAAATAAATATAGATAACTGAACAAAAACACTTCATAAGATAAATGCACCCATCTGCTGTCTGGATTATTTCATTGCTGTCCATTGCCTGCGTTATTATCCGGCCTTTTAAGATTGCGGAAGCAATCTATGCTGTGTCCGGAGCCCTTGCACTACTTGCCTTTCAGCTGATCAAGCCCGGTGAGGCGTTAACAGGCGTACTGAAAGGATTGGATGTGTATTTTTTCTTAACCGGTATGATGCTGCTTGCAGAGACCGCCCGCGAAGAAAAACTTTTTGATTGGCTGGCCGCCCACGCCACCGTTATGGCTAAAGGATCGCCGGGCAGGTTGTTTTTGCTGATCTACCTGGTGGGTATTGTCGTAACGACCTTTTTGTCCAATGACGCAACCGCTATTGTGTTAACGCCTGCTGTGGCTGCCGCAATAAAGGCGGCTAAAGTACAAAAACCACTACCCTATTTGCTAATTTGTGCATTTATAGCCAATGCGGCTTCCTTCGTACTTCCTATCTCCAATCCGGCCAACCTGGTAATTTACGGCAGTCATATGCCGCCGTTATCGAGCTGGCTTGCCCAGTATAGTTTACCATCTATTGCTTCGATCCTGGTCACCTACATTGCGCTCCGTTTTACCCAAAGGAATAGTCTTAAATCAACAATTAAAACAGACATCGCCATTCCGGAATTAACACATGGTGGTAAAACAGCTTTGACCGGTATCCTTGCAACTGCTATAATCTTGTTGATTTCTTCTGCATTGGATGTAGAATTGGGTTTACCGACGGCCATAACGGGTGTACTTACTTCAGCTATTGTCATTATCAGTTCCAGAAAGAATCCGCTGACCGTTATCAAGGGTGTATCCTGGTCGGTGCTTCCCTTGGTAGCGGGCCTGTTTGTGATCGTTGAATCCCTGGCCCGAACAGGTTTAACGCAACAGCTTACAGCTAAATTGAACAATATCGTCTCCGCATCGGTAACAGGAGCGGTATGGCTAAGCGGCAGTTTGGTTGCCGTGGCTTGTAACCTGATGAATAATTTGCCGGCTGGCCTCATTGCAGGAAACGTTATTCAAGCCGGCCATATTCCTGAAAGGGTTAAAAGCGCCATACTGATCGGGGTTGATCTGGGTCCTAACCTTTCCATAACAGGGTCACTGGCTACTATCCTGTGGCTGGTAGCGCTGAGACGCGAGGGCATCACGATTAGCGCCTGGACTTTTCTAAAACTGGGTAGCGTTATTATGATGATGGCACTTATCGCAGCCTTAGCAACGCTTTGGATATAAATTCCGACACAAGCGTATTCACATACAATACCCTAACCGACCATAAGGCAGGCACCTTCATACACCATTCACCAATAGATCCGGGAATGACATGCACCACACCGGCATTCATCACCCGGCTTATTTGCAATCAACGTCTGAAATAGCAGGGGCATCAAATACCTAAGGTCCGTGCCGCAAAGACAGTGTCAACATTTCCTTATGGCATATTATCAACCCTGTCTTTTTTTTATCATTAATTTTACAGTAAGAACAAATCAAAAAAAAGAGCAGAGCCAGATTGAACCCAGACGAACAAATATATGCTAGTTACAGGCTACCGGTTCCCCAGGAATTTGAAGCGGTGTTTTCGCATTTTTATTTTGCAGAGAACAATTCGGCAGATCCGCTGACCAAAACGTTATTGCCGTCTTTCCAAACCATTATGGTATTTAATTTCGGCGCCAAAGCCATGATGGTCTCCAAACAGAAGACCGAAATTGAAGTGGACAAATGTATCGTGCTTGGCCCCATAAAAGCTGCATTTGAATATATCCTTAGCCCCGGAGCGCAGATATTAGTCGCCAATTTCAAAGACGATGCGTTTTATCGCTTTTTTGGCAAGCCATTCCTTTCCGATCACCTGCCGATGAATCCTGATGAGGCCATGGCGGACAACTGCTTTACCTATTTATGGCATCAATTAAACAAGACTACCATTGTAACAGATAAAGTAAATTGTATTCTCGATTTTTGCAGACCCTATCTGAAGCTGCAAAACAATACTGTTGCTTTGCTGGCCAATTTCAAAGCTGATGTGCTAAATCCGATTAAGTCCGTTGCCGATACCACCGGGCAGAGCGAAAGGAATATCCAATTGATGCACAAAAAATATTTTGGGTATAGTGCCAAAGAGGTCAACCGATACCAACGTTTTATAAAAGCGGTCGGGCTGGTGCAACAGGCTCTTTTATCTCAGCATGCCATTGACTGGTTTGAAATTATAGACGAATGTGGCTATTATGATCAAAGCCAGCTTATCCATGATTTTAAGCATTTCATCAACCTCACTCCTAAAAGCTTCGTGAAGTTTCAGCAGGACATCTGTCAGGCTTCAGCTGAATAGCTGGTTTCGTTTTCTTACAATTTTTCCGCTTACCGTCATTCTACTTTTGTTGTGTCAATTACATAAAACAAAAAGAATGAAACATCTTATTATTTATGCCCATCCGAATGCGGCAAGTTTAAACAATCTCTTTAAGCAGACAGTAGAAGAAACACTCCTGCAGCAAAACCATGAAGTGGTGGTCAGGGATCTGTACCAACTTAATTTCGATCCTGTGTTATCGCTCGAAGACATAGCCGGGCAACACAGCGGGAAGGTTAGCAAAGAAATCGAAAAAGAGCAGGAGTACATTACCTGGGCCGAGGTCATTACTTTTATTTACCCCATATGGTGGACGGGTATGCCCGGCATCATGAAAGGGTACATCGACCGCGTATTCAGCTATGGCTTTGCCTACCGGTACGACCTGGGAGTACAAAAAGGGTTATTAACCGGCAAGTCGGCCTACATCATTAATTCGCACGGAAAATCAAAAACAGAGTATCAGGAAATAGGAATGGATAATGCGTTGCGGCTCACTTCTGATAAAGGTATCTATACTTATTGCGGTTTCGATATTAAGCAACATTTTTTCTTTGACCGTGCAGACAGAGCAACAACAGAGACCGTTGAAACATGGAAAGCTGCAATCATTGATGCCTACACTATAAACGAGCCGGCAGAGCAAGAGAGGCTCTCTAAAAAGGGGTCATTTTTATCATATTAAGCGTAGTCGAAATAACACAAAATTATGTCTCAAGCCTGTTACATTTCGACTCCGCTCAATGTGACAGGCTTGAGACCTTTGGAGACAGCCTCTTTCCATTAACAAGCATTAAAAATCGGACCAATCGCTACCTTCTTTATAGTCCACAACCGGCAAGGGCTTGTGTTTTGATCCAAAAGCAGCAAACAAGCCGGCTACATCCTGGCGCAGCACTAAGATCGCCATATCAATCAAATCCTTCCGGTATCCTTTATGATCAAGCTCCATGACATATCCGGCAGCTATTATGCGCGCTATGATCCCGCCAAGGTCCACTTTCTTTCGCTGAGGGAGCGAAAAGTCCATGACAAAGTCCAGGTCGTTTTGAAACAGCCCGGACGATGTTATCGTCGACTGATGCTGCTGCAGGTAGGCCAAAAGATTCCTCTGCCCGGTTATCTTCATGCCGCGTAATATGGTTTCCGCAATCTGACTGTACAATACGTCGTTGGGACCTTCGAATATCCGGAACGGGCGGCTGTCGATAAGCGCACGACCTGCGAATGCGCTTAACCGGTAACCTTGCGCTCCGGACAGTTGCAACAGTATCTGTGCCGATTCATGCATCAGGTCCGTTACTAATGTTTTCATGCTGTTGGCATCCAGTCCCAAACCAGATGCATCGCAGGCTACACTATTGAACGCACAGGATTTTACACACATGGCGGAACAAATGGTATACGCAGCCTGGATCCGGCTGATCTGGTATTGCACATGATCGTAAGTCAGCAAGCTAAGGCCACCGATGTGCCGCTTTGTGCAATAAGCAACAGCTTCATCCAGCATGCGTTGTATAAAGCCCATCGCCATTCCCGGAAATTGCAGCCGGCTGTTGTGCAAGATATCCAGCATCATCGTGATGCCCGTCGAGCCGCCATGTAATCTTTGCTCCCTGGGTACAGACACGTCTATCTTGCTCAAACCATAAGGCAGCATGTGCAGACCAAGACTGTCGTAATATTTCAACACTTCTGTCCGCTGCTCCTCCTGATTTCCATCGGCAATAAAAAAATCGATATCGCGTGACAGCTCACCGGAAAGGTTCTTTTTCCGGGAAGCTATCAACCAATAGGTGGCATGCCCTGTAAGACCTTGCCAATGCTTTGTACCTGAGATATGGTAATGCGTACCGGTATCGACATGCGCTGTGGCAAGATTAAGCACATCGCTGCCATAATCAGGCTCGGTGAGCATAAACCCACCCATTTGCCCCTCATCCAGGAAACGATGAAAGATATCGGATTTTATTGCTGTGCCGGCATACTTGATCACCGGCTGCAGGAACAGGAACATGTTAATCCCGAAGATCATCGACATCTCCAATGACTCATAGGAAGTGGCAGAGAGCAGCTGCAAGCACTCCTTTATGGCTCCTCCACGGCCACCAGCCTGTTCTGGCATGGATACGGCAAGCGGACGTAGCGCCATAATGCTGTGCAACAGCGCCGGGGGCATCCTTTTTTCTGCCGGAGCCTTTGCACTATTGACCGGATCGTTCATCCAGCACCTGAGTATACCTGTTATACCGGCCAGCAGGCTATCAAGATCAGAGACCGGTTCTGCAAGCATTTCATTTTGATACCTGGTCATACTTTATTGAAGTTTGGTTTGCCAATAGCGGATCCGCTCATTAAGGAGGTTCGCGGTTTCTGTCATTATCTTTGCGGCCATTTCATCCACATGCCTGTTTCGCCAGTTCTCCAGGGGCGTATGCTTCACCCAACGGTTAAATGCTCCCAAGGCAGGCCCACAATGAATCTGAAAATCGGGCCGGCCGGCTTCGTTGCCATTCAGCGCAAGCGCATTGGCGTAACCGAAATACCAGCGGAAGATATAAGCCATTTTTTGTTTCGGGTTGCGCTCCGCGACGGCAATTTCATCCGGTGAATAATACGCTTTCACATCTTCATAAACTTCCTCGAATGACCGTTTAAAATAGCGTTGCTGAATCTGCGAACGGGTATCAGCGTCTATCTCTTCCAGCGAATTATGATTACGATATAGCTCATACAGCTTATTTACTCTTCCCGGGAAAAAAGTCCCCTTACGCAATACCTGCACTTTCGCGCCGATCTCGAACATATCTCCGGCGGGTGCATATTGCGTATCCTGCACCTCGGCTTCCTGCAGCATATCTTTTACCACAGCGCTCATCCCCGATTCCACCGTGCATTGGTTAATGGAACCCGTCAATATAAAATCCGCCCCCATAACAAATGCAGCGGCAGCGGCTTCCGGCGTGCCGATACCGCCTGCGGCGCCAATCCTCACCATTCTCGTATAGCCATGCTGTGTCATCATGTCATCGCGCAGCCGCATAATGCCCGGCAATAAAGTAAAGGCTACGCCACCGTCGGTATGTCCTCCGGAATCTGCTTCTACACAGATATCGTCGGCCATAGGGATCAAGGCTGCCCATGAGACTTCTTCTGCCGTCAGGACACCGACAGCCAGTAGCTGTTTTAATATGGTGGCAGGCGGAGGACTCAAAAAAACAGTGGCCACTTCCGGACGGGATATTTTCGCCATGATCCGCGTCTTCGTTTCTACTACGCCATCTTGTTTCCTCTGAATCCCTTTAACGCGTAGCTGCACCAGCTCGGGTGTAATATTCATGAAGGCGGAGGCCTCAATATTCCGTATACCGTGTTTCATAAACAGCGCTGCGGTCTCTGCCTGCCGCGAGCCATTGAGCAAATTCATCCCGAATGGCTCTCCCTGACCAAGCTTTGCTTTGATCTCAATAATTGCTGATTCTATATCATGAAGTTTCAGTCCTCCGGTACCGAAATAGCTGAGCATACCTGCCTTCCCCATCTTCACCACCAGCTCCCGGGAAGCGATCCCGTGTACCATTGCCCCGGTCACATAGGCATATCTGACACCATAGTCACTCTTAAAAGTCGCTGCGCCTAAAGATTCAGGGGTGACCATTTGCAGACCATTTGCCGTTGCAGCAATTGCCGACCCATGTTGCACTGGCTTATCTGCAGGGACAGGCATCGGGTGCTTTTGAATGTGCACGAGCATTTTCTTAAGCACATCGCCGGGGCCTATCTCGAAAAACTGCATGTCGCCTTTTCCCAGCAGGTAGCTGATGCTTTCATACCATCTTACCTGCCCCACGATCTGTTCCTTTAAAAGCGCAACTATCCGGTTGTCCTGGTAAGGTCGCGCCGTAACGTTCGCGATCACGGGTATCTGCAGGGGCTCAAACGTACAGGTTGCTGCAAATCTTCCGAATGCTTCGGCCGCGTCTTTCATATACCTGGAATGAAAGGCGCCGCTTACATTAAGCGGAAAATAGAGCCTGATATCCTCCGTTTCAAATGCCTGCTGCGCCGAAATAATATCTTCAGTGGGGCCGGTGATCACGATCTGCTCATAGGAATTATGATTGGCGATGTCAATGCCATCATACCCATGCTTATCCAGCACCGCCTTCACCTGATCTATGTTCATGCCTAACAGCGCAGCCATACTGCCTCCCCTGCTGTTACTCATCAGCTCTGCCCTTTTCTTTACCAGCATCAGTCCCGTCTCGAAGGAAAATGCGCCTGCGGCAAATAAGGCTACATACTCGCCAAAGCTGTGCCCCAGCAAGTAGTCGGGTTTGCCTTCGGTGCCGATGCTATCCAGATAGGACAGCGCGCTCACCACATATAAAGCCGGCTGCGTAAACTGTGTTTTATTTAAACACCGGTCCGGATCGCGCAGGCAAAGGCTCACTACATCGTAGCCTAATATGCGGTTTGCAGCTGCGACCAGCCCGGGGTATTTGGGGAAGAGCTGCTCACCCATCCCGCGTATCTGCGACCCCTGTCCGGGAAATAAGAAGACCTTCATATACCGAAACTGAGTTTATAAAAACAATGACTTTCTTCATCTATGCCATATACTTCCATGGCTATTTTATAGGATAGACCCAACTCATCGTTGATGCCCTGTGCAAACGCGTCGATGGGTGAGGACAACCAGGTATGAATATCGAGTTCGCGGGCAATTTTATGGTAGCGATCGATCCCCCTCATCAACATTTCCACACGATCTTCATCGTACCGGATCACTTCAAAGCTGTACTCAGGACTGGCGTTGAATATCGCAGACATGGCTACTTTGGCTATCCCGATAGCATTGCGCTCCAATCCGGGTTTACGCTGGAGCAGCCTCCTGGTGGTCCTTCTTCCCAAAGCGTATACCGTAGCCTTTGAAATGCGCTCCATGGCCTCTGATCCAAACCTGTTTCCGATTTCCTGCAGCATCAGTCCATAGAATGCAGAAGTAGTATTGGAAAGCCCTTGTGCCACCTGGGAAACCGTTTCAGGAAAGAAGTCTGCCACAAGCTCTTCCCAGTTCATATCGGGAAGATATATATCATTTGCTCTGAAATGCTGTAACTCAGCATAAGTTGCGGGCAATTTTGCTATAGATGTTTTCATTAAAGATTCTTTTGAGATTTTATGAGGTTGCGTATTCAAATTGGACATTGTGCTGCCGGGAAGCATACAGCGCTTTACAATGGTCGATAACCGGCCTGAGCAGGTTGCGATCGTTCATAAGCGTTACATGATCTGTAACCGGAAGCTCCGTCTTCCGGAAGTGCAAAAGCTGCTTTTCCCAGGCCGCCCAATAATCTACCTGTTCCAGAGGTACATTATCCTTTTCATTTAGTATAAAGTAAGGAGCCAGCGCACCATAAAAAGATTGCGTGCCGTTGACAAAATAATCACAACGAACAGCGGCAGGATCGATCAGCGGCAATACCTTGTAATCGGCAAATTCCGAAGCGTCCCTTACCTTAAGCCCCTTTGCTACTATAGCATTCAGGTAGGCTACAGGATAGGCAAAGCCACGTTGCTGCGCGCACTGCATCACCTGATCCAGGAAAGCATCGTTGGAGAGGCCAGTGTCCAGTTCCCTGCGATGAATAAGCCTGGCGGTTCTTTCTATCCCTTCTTTCGAAGACGATGACATCAATAACAGGTTTACCGTTTGCAGCAGCATCGTTTTGTAGTCGAGCAGGAATTTACCCATCAATTCCGGAACGTACACTGAATCAATCATGGTAATGGTAGACACCCGTTGCCCCTCCAATTGCAGCTGGCGGGTTGCTTCATAAGCCAACGCACCACCTAGAGAAAATCCACCCAGGTCATAAGGACCTTCCGGCTGTATGGACCGGATCATACGGAGATATTCAGCTGCCATTTCCGGAATACCCCGGATATGCTTTCGTTCCCGGATCCATTGATCGGCGACAATTCCGTAGAATGGCCGCTCACTGGCTTCGGCAAAATACTGGTACCCATCAATACCGTCGCCACCCGGGTGGAACCAAAATACCGGTTTGCCCTTACCGCCTTCGTTGAGCAACAGCATGCTATTTCCTGAGCAATAGCTTTCTTCTTTTGGCGCAACAGTATCGCCCAGCAGCTTTCGCAGACCTTCTTGCTCGTGACCGACTAGGTATGCAACCAGCTCGGCAATTGTCGGATGCTCAAACACCACGCTATTCGTCACCTTAGGCATTACGCTTTTCATCTTCACCAGCAGTCTGCTGATAGCGATGGAATCTACGCCGTAATGGATCAGCATTTCCGTCTCCCGGATTTCCGATACCGGAATCTTCACAAGCCCGGCAATTGTGTGTTTAAAATAGGCAATGGCGCGTGCATCCAGGTTATGATCTGTAGCCGGGCTAAGCGCTTGGTCGTTCTGTGCCGATTCTTCCGGCTCTTTGTGATCAGGATCGAGAGGCCAGAATCGTTTACGCTCAAACGGATAGGTGGGCAAGCTCATCCGCATCGGCTTTTCGTCGCCATATAAACTGCGCCAATCTACGTCTTCGCCTTGTACCCACGCGGCAGCCATCTTTGATAAAAGAGCTGAAGCTCCGGATGCATTTGTCCCAGCCTTTTGCCGGGTACTGCCCAAATAGCCTGTACCACTAAAAGCATCACCGGAAATAAATTCATGTAACGCGGTCCGCAATTGCGACAGGGAATCGACCACCATAGCAAGCCGCTCTTCCATAGCCTCCCTACCGGTCTGCAAGGTATAGGCAAGGCTTGCCATGTCACTGTCTTTTACTTGCTTCTTTTCAATGGCATTGCGCAGATGCTCCGCATACTCGGACAGCCTGCCCCTGTTTTTTGCCGACAAGACCACTACATACTGCCCCGGATCTGCGTCAGGCTTTTGTTTCGGGATGTACTCCTCCAATACGATATGCGCGCTTACGCCACCAAATCCGAACGAGCTTACACCGGCGCGTCTTGGCAATGCTTCGCCGGATGGGCTACACAACGCTTTCCATTCTTCCGTTGCATTGACGACATAAAAAGGTCCGTCATTAAAATCGATGTACGGATTCAACCGTTCGCAATGGAGACTTTTGACCAGCTTTTTATGTTTCATCTGCAACAGCACTTTAGCTACCCCGGCAATACCTGCGGCCACTTCCAGGTGACCGATATTGGCCTTCACGGAACCAATGCCACAGTGTTTTTCACCATTGAAAGTCGTGCTGTTATCTTCGTATAATTGACCAAAAGCTTTCCTCAGCGCGCCAACCTCAATAGGATCTCCCAATTCGGTACCGGTACCGTGCGTTTCGATATAGCCCACCGTACGGGGATCGATGCCCGCCTTGCGGTAGGCGGTATGCAGTAAAGCAGCCTGTGCCTTGGGATTAGGTGATGTCAACGTATTGGCGCGTCCGCCATGATTTTCGGTAGTACTCCTGACTACGGCGTAAATATGATCGCCGTCGCGTTCTGCGTCTTCGAGCCGCTTTAAGAAAACCACGCCGGTGCCCTCGCCCCGCACATACCCCTTGGCCTGATCGGAAAAAGGCCTGCAGACACCATCAGGGCTTAAGGTACCCGCCTCGTCGAGGCTTACAAAAACATCTGGCGACAACAGCGTATTTACGCCTCCGGCCAGCGCTGTATCACAGGCACCGGACCTGATGGCCTCCACGGCCCGGTGAATAGCAACCAATGAACTGGAACAGGCGGTTTCAATAGCTTCGCTGGGCCCATGAATGTCCAGGAAATAGCTAATGCGGTTGGGTCCCATAGAACCGACCATACCCATCAATGAATGGCTTGCAATCGGAACATCTGCCTTTGCCAGCAGCTTGCTGTATTCGTAGCAAAGAACACCCGCAAAAACACCTGTGTTGGAACCAGAGAGTGAATGCGGATCGTACCCGGCATCTTCGATTGCCTTCCAGGCATGCTGCATCAGCAAACGTTGCTGGGGATCCATCTGCAATGCTTCCGCCGGAGATATTTTGAAGAAAAGCGGATCGAACGTTGCCATATCATCCATAAAGCCGCCCCATTTTATCTTTAGTTCAGGGTAATCGCGCCAATCCCACCGATCGGCGGGTATCTCAGCGATACAATGCTTTTCCTCAACCAGGTTATCCCAGAACTGGCCGGCATCTTTTGCCATGGGAAATTGGATACTCAACCCGACTATGGCCACTGCAGACGGATCTTTCTTTTCGCTCGAAGCGAATGGCGCCGGTTGGCTATCTGCCCCTTTCAATGGCTCGTTTCCTTGGGAAACATCAGCCCGTGGATCAGACGGCGCCTTTGAAAAAAAACCGGTATAGTTATCCTGCAGGTAGACACTTAGCGCATTCAGGTTCTGACATCCGAAAATGATATTGGGCGTCAGCTCGATATTAAATGCTTCATTCAGCTCGCTGGTCAATTGCGTTACGATGATCGAATCCAGACCGTATTCATTCAGGTCTGCATGCGGGTCGATCAGGTCCTCACTGAATTTCAATATCTGCGCGACCTTGCCGGTAAGCATTTGGAGCATTTCCACCGGAGCAGTAGCACCATGGCTAACGCTATCAACTCCTGTCCCCGGCAAAGATGGTGCTTCTATGGTGTGACCCGACGTATTAAACGTTGCCGGGTATTCGCCGGACAGGTAAGCGGATAGCTGTTCGATATCGGGATACCGGAAAAATATGGCCGGCGTCAAATCCCAACCGAATTGTTCGTTCAATTCAATGGAAAACTGCGTATACAAAACCGAATCAAAGCCGTATTCATCGAGGTTTTCATCAAGCATTATATGTCGGGCATCCATATTCAGCAAACGGGCAATATTGGCCACCAGTACCTCCTGTATCTGCTTTCGCGGCTTTTCTGTTACCGTACTTCCTGCTTCCGGCACCGGTTGAGCCATTGGCATTACAGTCTTAGCCACCAGGGTATATTCCGCATTCAGCGTGAAAACATCTTTAGAGAAGGGGTAAGTCGGCAGGCTCAAACGACGGGGCTTAGTCCCTGTATATAAAAGCGCCCAGGGTACCGCATAGCCATCTATCCACAATTGAGCCAGGCCACGATAATCGTGCGTGCTAATAGCTGCTACCACCTTTTTGTCTACCGGTACGTTGTCTATCGTGCCGCTACCCGGTTTTACCCTTTTCACCTGGCCTATCCATAAGCCATCTCCCTGCGTTCCCTGTTTCAGGAAACGCTCCAATTTACCGGCCAGCTCGCTAAAAGTATCTGCCAATATGCAAAGGCGCTCTTCCATAGCATTGCGGCCAACCTGGAGCGTATAGGCTACATCCCTAAACATATCTCCGGTATACCTTCCGGATTGAATTGCCTCTAATAACTGCTGCACCTGCACCTTAAGCTGCTCTGCCTTTTTTGCCGACAGAACAAAGATGGCAGGATGACTACGAGAGACATCAGCAACACTTTGGGGCAATCGCTTATCGATGTACTCTTCAAGAATAACGTGGGCATTAACACCGCCAAAGCCAAAAGAGCTTACGCCTGCTCTTCTCGGCAATTCCTTTCCAAGATCATCCCGCAAAGCCTTCCAGGGCTGCGTTTCCCTGACAATAAAGAAGGGACTGCCTTTCAGGTCGATGTATGGGTTAACGGTATCGCAATGTAAGGTCTTGACCAAAGTCCGGTGTTTCATCTGCAGCAATACCTTAATAACACCTGCAATTCCGGCAGCGTACTCGGAATGACCGATATTGGTTTTCAGCGAGCCTAATCCGCAATGCGTCGTATCAACGGCCGTATTACCAGTCTCGCCATACAATTCTTTAAAAGCCGCTTTCAAGGCATCGACCTCGATAGGATCGCCGATCCTGGTGCCGGTGCCATGTGCTTCGATGTAGCCTACTGTGCGGGGATCAATGCCTGCCTTCGAATAGGCCGCTTTCAGCAAAGCGGCTTGTGCCCGCATATTCGGCGCCTGGAGCGAATTGGCCCGCCCGCCATGATTTACTGCCGATCCTTTGATGACGCCGTAAATATGGTCGCCATCGCGCTCTGCAGCATCCAAACGTTTTAACAGAACTACTCCAATGCCTTCACCACGCGCGTAACCATCGGCCTGGTCTGAGAATGTTTTGCTGCGACCAGTCCTCGAAAGCATACCGGCCTTATCGAAGCTGATGTAGGAGGGCAAAGACGAAAGCACTGTTACGCCACCTGCAATGGCCATTTCCGAATCGCCCGACCTGATCTCACGCACTGCGCGGTGAATGGCAACAAGCGAACTGGAACAAGCTGTATCTACCGGCTCACTGGTGCCGTGCAGGTTCAGGAAATAGCTCACGCGGTTAGGTCCGATGCAGGAAATAATACTCGCCTGATGATAGCCCTCTGTTTTGACATTCATCCTGGAAACCCGGGCACTATACTCATGACTTGTAATCCCGGTAAACAACGCTGTATTGCTGCCATAGAAATCCTGCGGTGCATAACCCGCATCTTCCAGCGTCTTCCAGACATGCATCAGCAACAGGCGCTGCTGCGGATCGATATAAGCGGCCTCACCCGGCGAGATATTGAAAAACGCTGCATCAAATGCATTCAGGTCTTTCATAAAGCCACCCCATTTCACAGAAGTCTTGCCTTGTTCAGATACAGCATTACCAAAATGACTTTGCCAGTCCCAACGGTCGGCGGGAATTTCGCTGATACAATCTCTTTCTTCAATCAGGTTTTTCCATAATGCTTCGAGATCTTCCGACATCGCAAAACTGCCGCTAACACCAATAATGGCAATAAGCGAATCCGATGGATCAGCGTCTGGAGGACCTGCGTCTTCCTTCCCATTGGCAATACGTCTTTGTTCCATTTGCAGGGATTCGCCGGGTAATTCCTGATCAGGGGCCTTTGAAGAAAATTTCTCTTCAAAGACAGAAGGCCAACGGTCCAGTAAATGTGCTGCCAATGCACTTAATGTGGCATGCTCAAAAAATAAAGTAGGCGCGAGCTGAAGACCGAAGGCGTCGTTTAGCCTGATCGCAAACTCGGTGTAGGCGATGGAATCGTAACTATATTTGTCCATGCCGGCACCCGGGTCAATATCGGTTGCCGGGACCTTTAACACTGCTGCCGCGTAACCGCACAACGCCCCGGTCAGCCACTGCAGCATATCCTCCTTGATTGCCCGCACGGGATGCCGGTTGCCGGGACGGCCGGTATCTTCAGCAGGCTGCGGTCCGGCTGCACCTGCATCGATCAGATAAGCCGCTAACGCAGCAATCGTATCATATTGAAAAAACAATGTGGGTGCAACTTCTGTTTGGAATGTTTCGTTTAGCCTGAGCGCAAACTCCGTATACAGGATCGAATCAAAGCCGTATTCATCTAACGGCGCTTTGGGATCGATGTCAGCAGCAGACGATTTCAGAATACCCGCTGCCATGTATATGAGCTGCTGTATCAGCTCCTTGATTTGTTCATTTTCGTAGGGATTCATTTTCAGTTCGTTTATTTGTTCAAGAAAACCGGATGCCGGTCTTGTATTTTCTTCCGGATCACACTGAAGTCTTTTGAGCAGTAATTCCCTGTCGCCTTGCATCACCATAACATGATCCTGCTCCGATTGCAGCACGGTGTAAAATGCATTTATGCCTTTTTCCGTCTCCATGGGTACCATTCCTGCATACCGGTATAAAGCGGTAATACCCGTTTCCGTAAGCCGCATGCCGCCATCCTTCCAGAACGGCCAACTGATAGCAATGCATCTTCCGCTTCGCAATCCCTGCGATCGAAGTGTATTGCGATAGCATGCGTATTCGTCCATAAAGTTATTTGCGGCGCTGTAATCGGACTGGCCAATATTGCCGAGTGCACCGCTGGTAGAAGAGAACAGCACAAAAAGATCAAGCTTCATTCCGGCGCTTGCCTCATCCAGATTGATCAGCCCCGCAACCTTTGGCGCCAATACACCTTCCAGCTCGTCCCGTGTTTTGCGAATGATGTAATTATCATTGATGATGCCCGCCGCGTGTACAATGCCATGCAGTCCGCCAAAAGTATCCCTGATCCAATCCATCGTTTCCCTTACGGCGTGGGCATCCGTAACATCAAGCTGCCTGTAGCGTATCGTGTTGCCTTGGGTTCGTAAGGCCTGCAATCGCGCTTCATTTTCCCGGGATAGCGGGCTACGGCCGGAAAGAATGATGGTTGCGCGAGTAGTCCTCCCGGCGATCTCTGTGGCAAAAATCAAGCCCAAGCCGCCTGCGCCGCCGGTAATGAGATAAACACCCTTGTTACGCCACGGATTTTCAACAGATGTTTGTTCCGGTACATATCGCCAGCTTTTCACCCATCGCTTACCGCTCCTGTACCTGACATGGCGATCAGCCGCAGATGCTTTGTTGGCCAAAAGCATCGATAAGAGCTGTTTGCTTTCCGCTTTCGGATATTCAATGATCTGCGTCTGAAACTTAGTGTATTCGGTAGATACGGTTTTCAGCAGGCCACTCAATCCGGCTAAAAGCCGTCCTGGGCCTTCGTGATCAACGACAACCTGCATCAACGTTTTTCCCCGATGGCGCGCGAACAGATCCTGAACAAGTTCCATTAGTTTCCAGCAATAATCGGCGAACCTGTTCTCCATGTCCACCGCTTCACTTTTCAGCGTAAAACGCGTGATATTTTGCCAACGGACGTCTGTATCGTCAGTCGCTGAAGACCTACTGTCGCACAGCACAACAATGTGATTGTCGAATGACTGTACGTCGGCATGGCTCGTCGTTTGCCGTTCTGACCAGAGACTTTCCAATTTACAGACATCATCATCCGGCACAATATCGATCGTTGAGATGGACTCGCGGACCATAATTCTTCCGCTATATCCCTTCATCTGCACACACACTTTTCCGGAAGCATCGCAGAGATCAATATCCAGTAAACCGGCCTTATCCATTACCTTATGTACTATGGCCCATTCTACTTCTCTGCTGGAAGCATATACCTTCACCTCCTGCATGGCAAAGGGCAAGGGGACCATAACAGGCGCACCATTTGCTGCATCCATCGCCAGCCAACCCATGGTCGCCTGCAATGCCGCATCCATATAGCCCGGGTGCAAAGTATATGCAAGCGTTTCCGGGTGCGTGGGCGCACCGGCTTTCAACCTGGCGAAGACCTTGTCTTTATAAACGAAGAGCCGTTCGACCATCTGATGAGATGGCCCATAGTGAAATCCCGCGTCCTCAAGTAAGCTATAAAAATGTTTGCCTTCCAATGGGCCCGGAGCACCATTAACCATGAGCTGAGCTATGTCAGCTACGGGTATTTCAGGCACCTGCGCCAGATAGGCCGTTCCGCAGCTATGTACTTTTTTTTGCTGCAACAGATCTTCCGAAAAAGCCTCATAGTACAGGCTGCCGTTTTCCCTTTGCTCCATGTCTATCTGGAGTGTGGCTGCTTCCTGATCCACGATAAACGGCGACATCCAAACCAGGTTCTTTAAGCAGACCACATCGTTCCCGGACATCTGCGTAGCCAGTAATTGCTGCACACGACTATGTACTAGTTCCATATAGACAACTGCGGGCAGTATCTTCCGGCCGTTAAAAACGTGATCCTCCAGGAAACACTCATTGCCGGTAAAAAGGGATTCCCGCAACGCAGCTGGTGCTGCAGGCTCCTGGTATGAAAAAGATTTCACATAAGCCGGCGCTCCGGTTTCCTGCAACCAATACCTGGCCCGTTGAAAGGGGTAAGCCGGCATAGCGATCCGTTTTACTTCGTCATCGCCGAACAGTAATGACCAGTTGCCGTTGTAACCCTTGGTGTACGAAGCCGCCAGGCGCTCCAGTCTATCGATATAATCGGTGGCCGTGGGTATAGGCAGTATATCGCTACCGTCTATATCCAATAAAATCGGGTCTGAGACCTCCGCTTGCATGACCGGGAGTATCGCTTCTGTTTCCTGCTGCGACTCCAGGGCACGCCGCAGTAAAGCTGATAAGCTTCCCATATTCGCTGCCACAAAAGCTTTGCGGTATTGAAAATGATCTCTTCCCAGAAGCAGCGTATAGCTGATATCTGCAAGATGAGCATGTCTTCCACCAGCATCGACCCATGCCGCCAGCGCCGCTATTTTCTGCTGCAACGCCTCTCTATTTTTTGCCGAAAGACAGATCAGATAAGCAGGTCGTGCCGTCCGTGTCACAGGCTTAGCATAAGGCGCTTCTTCCAGCACAACGTGCGCATTGGTACCGCCAAAGCCAAATGAGCTTACGCCGGCCCTGCGCGGATAAGGATGATCATCCTTATCTAAAACGGGCGCCCAGTCGTGATGCCGGTCAATGATATAGAAAGGGGTATCATTTAGTGAAATGCGACTGTTTAACTTCCCGAAGTGTAATACACCCGGCAGCTTTCGGTATTTCATAGCCAGCAATACCTTTATCATACCCGCTACTCCGGCGGTAGATTCCAGGTGGCCGATGCTTGCCTTTACAGAGCCCACGCCGCAGTAATTGTGTTTCGTACTACCGGGTTGCACCTGCATTGCGAAAGCTTTAACCAGGCCTTCAAATTCAATAGGGTCCCCTTTAGGTGTTCCGGTACCATGCGCTTCTATATGGTTGATTGTCTCTACCGGAATGCCCGCACGCTTTACAGCCATCGCTATGACCTCGGCCTGCGCAGCCGGACTCGGATAAGTAATGGTATACGTCTTTCCGCAATGATTTGCGGCACTTCCACGCAATACCCCATAAATAATATCACCGTCGGCCTGTGCCTTATCCAGCGATTTTAACAGCAAGATGCCCGCCCCCTCGCCACGTACATAGCCATCGGCGCTATCATCAAAACTCTTACAGCTTCCTGTAGGCGACAACATACCTGCCTTCGCAAATGCAATATGCCTGGCCGGCGTAAGCAATAAGCTCACGCCACCTGCTAAAGCCATATCGCATTCACCCACCTGTATAGACTGTGCTGCCATGTGTATGGCCTGCAACGAGCTGGAACAGGCCGTATCGATGGGAACGCTGGGTCCCTTCAGATTATAGTAATAGGATAAGCGGTTCGCTACCAGAGCCGCGGAAGTCCCTGTGCCGTAATGCGCTTCGACTGAACCGCCACGCTCCGCCAGCTCCTTATAATCATAATTGAATACACCGACAAAAACACCTGTATGGGTACCGGAAAGCCTTGAAGGAGGCAGACCCGCATCCTCCAGGCAAGACCAGGTCAATTCCAGCATGATACGCTGTTGTGGATCCATCAGCTCCGCTTCCTTACCGGAGATCTGAAAGAAAGATGCATCGAAACGATCCACATCTTTGATAAAACCGCCCCATTTCCCCGATGAACCATTTCCCGGAAAGGCGTCCTGGTATTGCTTCCAGCGCCACCTTTCCTGTGGTATCTCGGAAATGCCGGATCTTCCATCCATTAAATTCTGCCAGAATTCCTCATAATGCTCCGCTCCCGGAAAGCGGCAAGCCATTCCGATAATTGCTACGGGCTGTTGTACTAAAGGCACTTTTTGGGTGTTCATAGTATTGTGTTTGGAGCAGATGAATAAAAACGGCATTGGCATGCAGCATCAGCCGTCCCTGCTATTGCACGGCGTATGCAGTTTTTCCGCACGTGCAACAACAAGTAAGGCTCATAACAAATACCGACCGTCCGTGTGATTTCACGGCAGTGTATTTCTGCTGCATGACGCAGCCCAATAAGTGAAGATGATTACCGGGCCAGGTATCCTCCATCTACGGAGTAATGGGAGCCGGTAACAAAAGAAGCTTTATCGGAAGATAGCCACAATACCAGTTCGGCAACTTCTTCCGGTTTGCCAACCCGCATTACCGGCTGCAGGCCTTCCACGGCTTTCCGCTGTTCGTCAGAGAGGACGTCGAGGATAGGCGTTTCAATGTAGGCGGGACAAACGGTATTGATCCGGATACCCTTAGTTGCATTCTCCAGTGCGGCGCTTTTGGTAAGCCCGATGATAGCGTGCTTGGAAGCGACATAAGCCGATAAGCCCATTTCCCCGGCCAGACCCAGCACGGATGACATGTTGATGATCACACCCGGTGCATTTTGCTTACCCATAGCTTCCAGCTCATACTTCATACAATAGAAGACACTGTTCAGATTGGTGTCCAGCACTTCTTTCCAGGATTCGACCTCATAGTCGACAACCAGGCTGAGACCACCTGATACGCCGGCATTGTTACAAGCGACATCAATGCGGCCGAAAGTTGAAACAACGTTTTCAATCAGGGAACGGCATTGTTCCGGATCAGAAACATCGGCTTTAAAGAATGCCGCTTCGCCGCCTTTGCTTTGGATTTCCCGGACCACATCCTGTCCGTTTTTTTCATTACGGCCGGAGACCATAACTTTTGCACCGTGCGATGCATACAACAGGGCAATGGATTTGCCAATGCCGGACGTGGCGCCGGTTACGAGCGCCACTTTGCCTTTTAAATAGTTCATAAAATCGGGGTGTTTGGTTTGGTGTTGTTATTACGATTACCGTATAACGCGGACAAACATAGAGAATCGGCAAACACAGCCCTGTAGAAATATAGCCACAAGACGGCTATTAATTAAATGAGGTTTTATAAGAGGAAGATTAGCAGAATGAACTACCTTGCAATTGTAAAATAAAAAGAGCAAATTAATATTTACATAATCAGGATAAAGGCCGCCAGGCATGAAATCCGTCAGTCAATTATGGTCCTGGTATTGTATACTTTTTTCTCGGATGCAGCAGAAGATGATATTGCTTTTGAGCGCCTTCTCTTAACGCTGCCTGTTACGTTTCACGAGGTAGCTTCCCGATATAAAAGATCGAAAAACCGTTGGGCCTTCTTATTGGGTAAATTATTGATCCAGCGCGGTTTTGCGGCGCTTGGCCTATCCGGCAGCTATACTCTCTCCGATCTGGCGTATACGGCGTACAATAAACCATTTATCCCCGGTGGTGTTGTCGACTTCAACATTGCCCACTCAGAATATTGTGTCGTTTGCGCCTTAAGCACAACCTGTAGATTGGGAATAGACATTGAGTGTATTCATCCGGTAGAGACAGATGCCTATTACAGTATCATGACTGATGAGGAACGGCTTGACATAAAACGATCAGACGATAAGCTAACTCATTTCTATCGATACTGGACCGCCAAGGAAAGTGTGCTTAAGGCAAACGGAAAAGGATTAAATATCCCCCTGCAAAGCTTTTCGATAAAAGATAAACAGACTCAGCTGGAGCATACCCATTGGTTCCTAAACGAGATCCCGATACCCGGAAACTACATTTGCCACCTTGCAACAAATGATCAGATGGCAGCCTCAACAATCTCGCTACATAAGGAAGTATTCTGAAGGGCGAATGACCTATAAATGGCAAACCATACTAACCCTCTGTCAGAAAGAACAACTGTCTTCACGGGATCAAGCGAAGAAATGGGAGACGGCCATGCTGCCATCACTCAATTTTTGCTACCGGATAAGGCCCAGCTGTATCGCCACTTTCAGCAGACCAACCGTATTCTTCACATTCAGCTTACGCATCAGATTATTACGGTGGCTCTCCACTGTATGATAGCTGATGAATAGCTTCTCCGCTATTTCGCTGGTAGTATGCTCTTCGGCTATCATACCCAATACTTCCTTTTCCCGCTGCGTCAGCTTCACAGACAAAGCGTTGCCCTGTATCCGGGTCTTAAAGTGAAGAACATTCTGCAACAATTGCTCTTTAAGGACAGGGTCAATATATTCTTCCTTTTTATACACCGTCTCGATAGCTTCTACCAGCGTACCAGGCCCGGCGCCTTTTAGCAGATAGCCGTTACAGCCGTGACGAAGCATATTGGTAACCATAGATGGTGTATCCAGGCTCGTCAACACCAGTATTCGCATGCCAGGATATTGTTTACGAATAAGGGGTAGCAGCTCTTTACCGGACTGATCCGGTAGCATAAGGTCAAGCAGCAGCACATCGGGGCTATAATACTGCAGGCCTTGAAGCAGTTGCGCGGCATTGTTATAAGTGCCATGGATCACTATATGCGGAAAGGGCTGCAGCAAAGTAGTAAGCCCACTGATAACCATGGGATGGTCGTCTACCAACGAAATATTTATGTAGTCCATAAGTTTACTTTAAAGCCTGTCGTGTTCAGGCACACTACGATTCATAGTATTTTATTAGTTGACCGGTCTCTAATAACATGGCCAATGTCATAAAACCAATGTCAGGTTTACAGAGGTACCGTGGGGCTCGCATGCATGAATATCCAGGGCGCCGTTCAATGCTTTCAGTCTTGTTTGTATGCTCTTTAAG
Source organism: Taibaiella koreensis (assembly GCF_003545715.1). GTDB lineage: Bacteria > Bacteroidota > Bacteroidia > Chitinophagales > Chitinophagaceae > Taibaiella > Taibaiella koreensis. The sequence goes on along the minus strand of NZ_QVNU01000001.1, from coordinate 1,156,100 downwards.
CCCATCTTATCCTCGCTTCCGCTCTGGCTTGGGTTAAAGCCTATGCCATCATCTTCCACGGTTATACTCAGCAAACGGTCTACATAATACAGCTGTACCAGTATATTGGCCGCCGACGCATGTTTGATCACGTTCTGCACCAATTCCTGTATCATACGGTATATGCTTATTTCGGTATCGATCGGCAGCTGTATCACATCACCGTCATGCTGAAAATTTACCGGCAATCCGGTCATTTTGGTGATATTGGTGCAAAAGTAACCTACGGCAGGCAACAGGCCCTCTGCCAAAAGGCTGTCGGGCATCAGGTTATGCGCCGTTTGCCGTATATTTTGACTGGTATAGTCGAGCTGCTGCAACAGGTTTTTGTACTCCTCTCCCTGCTTAAAGCCGGGATTCTTTATAGCCAGGGCATCCAGTCCCATTTTTACTATTGAAAGCTGTACCATTACATCGTCATGCAGCTGACGGCCGATACGGCTTCTTTCCTTTTCTTCCCCATCAATAACAGCCTTCAATTGTGCTACCCTTTGCTGCTGCTTGCCCAGGTTGGCCCTTTGCAGTTGCAATCGTTGCTTCTGATAGATAATGACCATAAGAACAGACAAAATAACGCTGCCGGCCGCTATGGCTATGAACCAGGTGTTTTTGGCGCGCAGACGGCTTTGCGCCAGCACCAGCTGTTTATCTTTCTCCGCCGTTCTGTATTTTATCTCCAGCTGGTTCATAATCGCGTCCTTCTCTTTACGAGCCAGGCTGTCTATCAGCGTCAGACGGGTATGTTCAAACGAATAGGCCTTTCTGTAATTGCCGAGGCGCTGGTATAAGTTAGCTAATGTCATATACACGTCCAGCACGGGGGCCGAGGCGTGATCCCGGGAAAGGGACAAACATCGCTCCAGATAAGGAATCGCTTTTTGATCGTTTCCACTGAGATAATAAAGCGCTCCCAGGCCACGCTGAATAGAAAAATTATTGGCAGCGGCGCCCGGAGCCAGCGCTATCGCAGCATCCAGATATTTTTGCGCCATTGCTTTTGAATAATGTTTCCCCCTGAGATACACAACACCCAAATCGCAATACGCCTGTTGGGCGCGCAGCAATTGCTCGCGCTGTAAATATATACGCAGCGCGTAGTTATAGTATTTTATGGCCGAGTCGACATCCTTTTCTTCCTGGGTATTGTTATAGGCCGCAGCTATGTTATGATAGATAGGCGCCATTCTATTGCTATCCTTTCTTTGGATAGCTAAGGCAAGTGATTGCCGCAAGTAGTAAATTGCCTTATTAAAGATACCCATCCGGCTGAAGTTGGCGCCCAGGTTGGCATAAGCATGCCCAAGGGCAGCCGTGTCTATCACTTTTTTCTTGTTGATTATATCCAAAGCTTTAAAAAAATACCAGTTTGCCGAATCATAGTTGTCCAGGGCCATGTACACATTCCCGATATTTGTGTACAGATAGGCATAACGATCACGGAGCGGAGACCTGTCGTAGTATGAAAGCGCTTTGAAAAAATAATGTTTGCTCTTCTGGTATTCCCCCCTGGCATTATAGTAAATATTGCCTAAGGAAAGCAGGGAACGTGCAGTGGAGGTTGGGCTGCCCAGCCGTTGACTGATAGCCAGGGCCTCCCGGGCCATGCCGATAGCACTGTCTGTTGCTTTGTATTGTAACGTTTCGGATGTGGCCAATAAGACAACGATGCGGTCCGAATCGCTTTTCCTGTCGTTGACAATATGTACCCTATCTCTTTGTGCGAAAGCACTACTTGCGACCGTTATCCAAAACCACGGCCATAAGAAATACCTGTAATGCTGATGACAAAACATGGAGCCTGTTTATATTGGTTTCCGCGGCTATAGTATTTAATGTGACGATAACGATATGGGAAACAAAGGTCTTCCGGTCCCAGTCGAAAGGACAACTATAAAACGGTGCTTCAACAGACACGTTTCCAGTATCGCAATCGTCAATATATTTAAATCCCTATTCAATATTACATTTTTTCGGCCGCACCCCAATCTCAATGTTTCTATTGATTTTTGGCGGAATCAATGCATTCCGCTACCAACGCACAGCAGTTAACAGGTTATCTTAGTAGTGAAATATACGTCCCGGATACATATCTTATAATGACATCTCGCCTGCGTGGCTCAGCGTTAAAAACGATACTACTATTGGTTAAACTTCACAAAACAAGCTTAATGAGACAAGGATACATTTTTGGTGTACTCATAGCAGGTCTGCTGGCTTTTAGCGGGTACAGCAGGGCCCAGCCTTATTTCAACCAAACGACCAAATATCTGAAAGCCAACGGTGTATGGGCGTTCGGTGATTCCCTGGGCCTCAATTTTAACCAAGGTGGTACTTTTTTTTCAACGAATGCTTTTCTCAACACCGGCGGCGCCTCTATTGCAGACCCGGTTACGGGCGACCTGATGTTTTATACCAATAACAACGGGGGCACTTTTTGCTGGGATAAGCATAACAATTTAATGCCTAATAGCGGCGGCTTATCCGGAAGCTTCGCACTTCAGGGCACCTGTATCACCCAGGCAAAAAAGGGAAGTACTCAGTATTATACATTTTATTTCGGTATGGGGCCGGGAGGTACTGATTTCAACTTATACTATTCGCTGGTGGACATGAGTCTGAATAGCGGATCAGGCGACATTGTTCCCGGACAGAAAGATATATTGCTGGACGTTTCGTTGGGATCGGGCATGATCGCTTTTCCCGGCGACAACCAGGATATCTGGCTAATGGTGCATGACAATGATTCCTCTATATTCAAGGCTTATCATATAGACCCTGTGACGGGCTTAAATCCCGTACCCGTGCTATCCAATACCAATAGCCACTGGACCGATATTACCTACTGGTTTTCGACACTGGCTGTATCGCCCAATAGGGAAATGCTTGCGTTATCAAACAACTTCCCGATTACGGCATTATTTCTTTATCCCTCGGTAACTTTGTTCAGGTTTAATGCTGCCACAGGTGTGGTATCAGATGAAATGACGGTGGATAACGGCGATATGAGCGCTTATGCGGCGAGCTCGGTTGTTTTTTCTCCCGATAATTCCAAGCTATACAGCATGTATCAATCCTCGGGACCATTAGCATGTGATTTTTTCCAGTACAACGTAAACGTCTATGATTCTGCTACCATTGCTGCCTCGAAATACCTGATATCCCAATCCCCGGCGACACCCAATAGCACGTTTGACTATTCCCCATATAGCTTAATGAAGCTCTATAATGATACGATCTATTTTTACAGGATAGATTCGAATATTATGTGCCGGCTTACGCTTCCCAACCTTCCCGGACCTGCGGCGGGGTTTCAGCCATATGGCATGATCATAGGCGGAGAAGATACTGTGGCAACCGACTGGACTTATGGTATCAACAATAATGTAGCGATATTTCCCGACGTTATCCTGACCTTATTGGATACCACTATTTACTGCAACAACACGCTAACCATTGCGCCTTTGCACCCCGGAGCTGAAAATATTGCCTGGGAAGATGGCAGCACAGCCCACACGAAAACAGTGAACCAGAACGGCACATATTGGGTAAGCTATGCAGGACCGGACGCTACTTATTATGTTGACACGTTTAAAATACGCCTGGTTCCCGTATTACCCACCCAATTGAGCGCCCTGCCCGATTGCGGCACCGGGAACGGCGCCATAGCTGCAACGCCCGTAACCGGAGATACTACAACCTATTTTTATACCTGGCGCAACAGCAGCCACCGGGTACTACGCGGGCCCGTCACATCCCGGAGCGGTGATACGCTTACAGGATTAGCCGCCGGCAATTATTTTCTATCCCGGTCCCAACAGGAGGGCTGCGACACGGTATTTGCCATAACGGTCCTGCTTATCCCCATGCAACAAAACCTGGGTCCCGATTCTGCCATTTGTGAAGGAGCGCCCATACACCTGGATCTGCAGAGCAATGCGCCACCTGGCGCCACCATTCTGTGGAGCAACGGAAGCAACGCCACTTCCATTATGGCTACCGATACGGGCCTGTTTTGGGTAAGCGTAACGTTACAAACCTGTACGGGCGCCGACAGCATTCATATCAGTACAGACCTTTTTTGTGAATGCATGCCCCTTACCCCTACTGCATTTTCCCCTAACGGAGATGGCCTTAACGATATATTTCTACCGGTCATTAAAGGTGGCTGCCCGATACAGCAATATAGCTTAAGCATCTATAACCGCTTCGGCCAGCGTATTTTTACGAGCAACAATGCGCAAAAAGGCTGGGATGGTATGTTTTCGGGACAACCTGCCGAGGTAGGAACCTATATGTATGAACTGCATTATACAGGCGGCACGCAGCGACAGGACCGGTACCGGAAAGGAGACATAATATTGGTCCGCTAGAAATATATTTCGTACAAATTTCATAAGCAGCGCTGTACAGATAGCTTGTATCCATGTAAGGCTATCCCTGTCCCGATATAGGCAGTTTCCATTCTTCATGAGTAATAAAGGGACTGCGACACTTTAAGGCGAATACCTTTGCTCTGGTTGCTATAGCATATACCTAAGCTACAAATGGCCGGCGCATGCCGGCCATTTGTAGCTTAGGTTATCTCCCGCTTATTCGCGATCATGGATCTTCCCGGTTATCAGAACGGGCTGGCATACTCAGGGTTCGTCATCAGCTTTTTATCCGTCAGTGTTTTCAGGAAGGCAACCAATGCTTTTTTATCCGTGGCCGACAATTGCAGACCGCCCGGCAACTGTTGCTGAAAGGAGGCATCCAATGTCGCCGAAGTTTTTACCAGGTTATAATGATCGACTACTTCTTCCAGGGTGCGGAATCTCCCGTCGTGCATATAAGGTGCTGTTATAGCCACATTCCGCAAGGAAGGCACCTTAAACCTGGCTTTGTCCGCAGCATTGCCGGTCACGGTCTGACGCCCTATATCGGTAACGGTCGCATCATCGTCTATCCCGTTGTTCATATACTGGTCGTTCTCAAAATTGGCTCCGCCATGACAATGCTGGCAGTCTGCACCTGAGGCTGCCGGGAAGCCCGGATTGTACTCTGTAAAGAACAGGTAACGCCCCCGCTCTTCCTCGGGCGTCAGGCTTACCGTACCGGCCAGGTAGTCATCGTACCGGGAACTGTTGGAGACGATGGTATTCATAAATTGTTCCAGCGCTTTAGATATCAGGTTGGTATCGATCTGCGCCGTGCCAAAGGCCCGCCGGAATTGTTCCGGGTATATACTGCTGGCTTGCAGCTTGGCCACTACATTGGTAAGCGACTCATCCATTTCAAGCGGGTCCTGTATGGGCTTGAGCGACTGATGGCGTAACAGATGCGCCCGGCCATCCCAGAAAAAAGCATTGGTATTCCAGGCCATATTAAAAACAGACATGGCATTTCTCTTCCCGCGCAATTCCCGTACCCCCAAAGAGAACCTGGCCGTATCGTTAAAGGCGAATTGCTGCATATGGCAGTTGCTGCAGGATTGCGTATTGGTGGCCGACAACATTTTTTCGTAAAACAGCATTCGTCCCAGCTTTACACCCTCGCGGGTAAGCGGATTATCGCCGGCGATCACCGGATCGGGGAAGGCTCCTTTATCAATAATGTACGGTTCGTCGACCGGCTCTGAAGGTGGCGGGTCTTTTGTACAGCTGCTGATAATAATGATGGCAGTCAGCATAGACAATATGGCTATTGCTTTCTTGTTTTTCATAACTTGAATTTTTTATCCCGGACAAAATGATCGTCCGTCAGACTCTTTAAAAAATTGATGAGATCCTCTTTCTCCTTGTCGGTAAGGTGAAGTGGCTGAAGGAACTTGCTCTTGTTGACATGATCTTTCCCCCCGCTGTCGTAATGTGCTACAACTGCTTCCAGGGTCTTCAGGCTACCATCGTGCATGTAGGGCGCCGTAAGGGCGACATTGCGCAATGAGGGCACTTTAAACCTGGCCCTGTCGCCGGGTAAATGGGTAAAGCGCATCCTGCCGCTATCGGCGTAGGTTACATACAGACCATTGTTCTCAAAAGCATAGTTCGTAAAATTGAATCCGCTATGACACTGGCTGCAATTCGCCCTTGTACCGGTAAATAGCCGGTAGCCTCTTTTTTCGCTTTCCGTTAAAGCATCAGGATTACCGGCATAGCTGTAAGCATCGAAAGGGCTGTTGCCGCTGATGAAGCTCCGCTCAAATTGCGCAATGGCACGGGTTAATACAAAGGCGTCAAACGGCCTGCCGTAGGTACGCAGCGCCGCATGCGCATAGCTGGTATCCTGTTTCAGCTTAGCCACTATATCCGGCATGCTTGTATTGAACTCATTGTGCTCCTGGATGGGCACCAGGATCTGCATTTCCAGGGTAGGAACGCCACCGGCGCGTGTAAAATAGGGATGATAGCCAATGTTGGCCAGGGAGGGTGCATTGCTCGTCCCCGGCGCACCATCGTCGCCCGGGCTCAGCGCCAATGAGTCGCTGAACGCCAGCTCCTGTTTATGGCAGGAACCACAACTGATCCTATTGTTAAGCGAAAGCCGGTTATCGTAAAACAATTGCTTCCCCAGAGCCCAGCGCTCCGGGGAAAAACGGTTGTCTTCCGGTTCGGGCATGCCGGGAAAACCCGCAGGGATCCGCATTAAGCTATCCTCCTCAAAGCCAACACCAGCTTTTTTCTCACACCCTCCCAGGAGCAGGACCAGCGCCAGGACTACCCCAATACGATACCCTGACAGGCTATGCCGGCGCATTACTGCAGCACTATTTTCTTACTCCCCATACTTTTTACCCCCTCATAAAACCGGAGGATGTAGGCGCCGCGAGGCAGGGAAGCCAGCGGGAGTACATCGTGTTGCTTCAGTGTGGTAACCAAATGAACCCGGCCCATAAGATCCGTAACCTGCACAGTTTTTACGGTATTGCTACGATCCAGCTGCAATATGGTAAGCTTATCCTTGGCAGGATTGGGGAACACGGCAATGTATTTGTCGATCTTGTTGAGGTCTTCTATGGCTGTGGTACCGCTTGCGGGTTTAAATACGTGGGTCCTGAAATTTTGCAGTACCGTAAGGTCCTCAGCATTGATGCCATGGGCGATGGGACCCGACGATACGTTGATATCCTTTAACGCCTGCGTATAGTCGGCATCCAGATTTATGCTGATGGCGCCTCCGGTACTCACACCGGCCACCATAACGGTTTGCTGAAAATAATTATCATTACCTAGACCATGTAATTCAAAAGTGGTATTGAAGCCGCTACCCGCTTTGCCCTCCAGGGCCACGAAACGGTAGCCTGCCGACCAGCCCCAGTGCATCGAGGGCGTTTGAAAAGAAAGCGGGTGCCCGGCAGGCTGCAGAGAAGGGTCTGCATTATTCACCGGCGTCTCCACACCTATTGAAAACTTGATCCCTTCTACATTGGTGACATTGAATGCACCTAAAGGCTCCGCTATAGCTGCGCTACCTTTTGCCAGTATGTATTTGTCCGGCACGGGCGTCTCCACACCTCCGTCATGAATGATTCTGATGCCGGATATATAATAGTCTACACGTGTAATTTTGAACTCCTGTGAAAGGTTGTTCTGTCCCGTCTGGTTAAAGGCAAAAGCAGAGGAGCCCAGCTTATGTGTGATATTAAGGATTACGTTTTTTTGCGCTTTGGAAATCACTGTAATGAACATCAAAGCCAACAGTAAGCATACGTTTTTCATATCAGAAATGATTTTTGATTGTTTTAAAAAAAGCAGCAAGCGACAATGTCTTGCATACAATAGAACAGCCACTCTACACGGTAGAGTGGTCATTTCGAGTTAACGACCAATAAATCAAATCAGGTAAACGCAGTATAGTATATAAAGCTCCCGTTGTCGGATTTCGGGGGGCGGGCGATAGCTGGTACTACCGCTATGATTCGCAAGCAGGAAGGCAGGATTGAGATACCGGGGAGCAGCAGGCAAAACGGCCTCGGCAAGGGAAAGTTGAAAAGCAATACCCTGGAAGGATTTTCTCTGGTGCTCTTTCTCAAGCTTGATCTCCTTTTTTACGTCCTTGCAACATTCATTTTTTCCCTTGGCTTTCATCCCGCAACGGCCGCACCTATCGTCTTCGAAGCGCGATAAGCTCCAGCCGGCAAACTTTCCCATGCAATAGTGCACATGAACCGTAGCGCCAACAATATTGGCACTATACATGAGCAACATGAGTAAAGTCAGTATTCTTTTCATTTCCCGGCAACGAATATAAATAATTACACAATACAAACTACATAAAAAAATCCTCCGTCGCAGCATCCGGCAAAATACTACATCTTCATGCAGAAATACCTGATCCTGACAACGAAGTCCAATAACAGGCATTTGATTGGCTGGCCCCAGCAGCTCAGTTCATACATAAAAACATACCTGTACAAGCTTCCGGGCGGTCAAAGAGTGACCACAGCGACAATCTCCTCCCTACCCTGATAAGGAATTGCCCCGTCTTTACCAGGAGATATAACCATTCCATCATTTTCACAACACAATAAAATACGTTCTGTATGAACCAGAAATTGCTTTTACACTACTGGAAAGCATGCTTTGCCTGCTTTGTCCTGCTGCATATCGCTGGTATCGTGCATGGTCAAAAAAAGCGGGTATTATTTGTGGGCAATAGCTATACCTACACAAATAACCTGCCGCAAATGGTAAAAAACGTCGCCGCTTCGGCCGGCGACACAGTAGAATGCGATATGAGCGCAGCGGGAGCTGCCGCTTGGTACCAGCATCTTGACTCAACGATTACCGTTTTAGCTACCCTGAGCAAGATACGCCAGGGGGGATGGGACTACGTGGTGCTGCAGGAACAGAGCCAGGCCCCGGCCTATCCTCCCGATCTGTTTTACGAATGGGTATACCCTTATGCCAGGCAATTGGTGGATACGGTAAAGCGGTATAACCCCTGTGCAGAGGTTATTTTTTATATGACCTGGGGCAGGGAAAACGGGGATACGCCATCGATGTGTAACGGTTTCCCCAACTGGCCTTTTTATTGTACCTATCTTACCATGGATAGCGTGATCCGTGCGCGTTACATGCTGATGGCCGACAGCAACAAGGTTACGGTATCTCCTGTAGGGCCCGTATGGCGGTATATAAGGGCGCATTATCCCGGCATAGGACTATACGCCAGCGATGGCAGCCATCCTTCCCTCGCCGGCTCTTACGCCGCAGCCTGTAGCTTTTACACGGCTATCTTCAAAAAACCGGCAGACAGCATCAGGTCCGACTATATGCTATCTCCAACGGATGCCGCCAATATCAGGAACGCCGCTACAAGAATCGCCTACGACAGCATGGGCTTCTGGAGTATAGGCCGTTACGAAACAATAGCCCGCTTTAACCAAAATACCGGCAGTATGCTGTCTGTTAGCTTTACCAATACATCGGTCAATGCGACGCAATACGAATGGGATTTTGGCGATGGACAAACAGCGACTGTAAGTGATCCCAGCCACACTTATGCGACTCCGGGCGTCTATACGGCAAGGCTTGTTGCCACAGGGGCCTCGCAATGCAGCGATACCGCGTATGCCAGAATCAATGTGGGACCGTTAAGCATCTCCGGTCATGATGTAGCAGCGCCATTTACTATTGCACCCAACCCCGCAACTGATATACTGTATATACAGTCTCCTATGTTCACAAGAGAAAATTGCCGCATACAAATACGGAACGGCATAGGCCAGCTTCTCTATGAACGACAGGCTACCCGCGCAACCGTGCAACCGATCGACGTATCGCAGATGAAAAGCGGCGTCTATTTGCTCCAGGTCACCGGCGCTGCCGGAAAGCCGTTCAGCAAAAAAATAACGATACGGTAGGATCAAGACTATTTTTCAGACAGCTTCATTTTTATATCTGTTTGACTATATTCACTATCCGGAAGACATGAAGTGAGCAGCTTATAGGAATACTTATGTCAAAAGAGGTCGTATGTGCCCCGTTAGATTGTCGGAGATACACCCTGCGCTTACCCGGCTTTCTGTTCACCTTTGTAGTGCTGAAGCAAACGAACGAAACAACAGCACATCCGTGGAGCAGCGACCACTATAAAAACGGGCGGAACCGAAAAGCCAGATGAGTAGGAACAAAAATAAATGCTATGTCAGACAACAGTGTTTCCCTGCACAGAGTGCTTAAAGCCTCTCCCGAAAAAGTATACCGCGCCTTCACCGAAGCAGCAGCTATCGCCTCATGGCTGCCTCCTTATGGTTTCGTCTGCACGGTTCATGAAATGAATGTAACTGAAGGCGGCTCATTCAAAATGTCGTTCCAGAACTTCACCACCGGCAACAGCCATTCTTTCGGCGGAAAGTACTTGGAGTTGAAACCAAATGAATCCCTGAAATACACCGACACCTTTGATGATCCCAACCTGCCCGGGGAAATGACTACCAGCGTTTGGCTGAGCAAGAACCTTGCCGGTACCGAAATAAAGATCACGCAAACCGGCATTCCTTCTATGATCCCTGCAGAAATGTGCTATCTGGGCTGGCAGGAGTCGCTGGAAAAGCTTGCCAAGCTGGTTGAGCCCAATATCCCCGACGCTTAATCACTTGAGTGCATGAACCTTAAAAAAGACGAAACCCGCTATCAAAGCGGGTTTTATCTTTATCATTCATCAGGCGCAGCGTGCTTTACCGGGCGCCCTTGCTCCTTTTCCTTACAGCCTGCTTTTGTCTTTCATATAGCGCAGCGCTTTTCTCCGCGTATTGCTCATAGACCTTATCGTCAAAATCTTCCAGCCAGATCCTATCCATTTGTAACTTTCCTTTCACTGGCGTACCCACCAGTTTATCGCGTTCCATATCATAGTCGTTCCAGTTCCCTTCGTAGTCACCGGTGAGCAGGTTGACGCTGGACGAGCCGCTACCGGAATGGACCGCATTGCCGAAAGCGTAATCCTTCATCCCGATCAGGCGCATCCGTTTTGTTTCCTTATCGTACCGGAACTGTGCGGCATAGCCGGAGCGCATAAAGTCTACGAAGAACTCAAAGCCATTGCGCGCCGCACGTATACCTATATTCGGCTCATTATAGTCCATCGGGCTGCTTTGCATAACTTTAAATCCCTGGGACGATAGGCGACAGATCACCAACGCTGTGGCCGGCTCATAATAGACCAGGTCGCCGGCGCCGTCTACATCCAGATCGTTCGTCAGAGTATCCTGGGCAAAGCCGGCTACACACGGCAACATCAGCATGAAAAACAAAAGTGGTTTCATTACCTAAAAATACGGTAATGCAGCAATATTACAGCCGTCATATTGTCCCCTGCTATGAGGAGAACTTTATTTCTTTGTGAAGCTTGTGCTATAGCTGTCTCCATTCTGCCCGGTGATGCGCACCAGATAAACGCCGGGTCTCAGGTCGCTTATGCCAATCGATTGTTGGTTTCCGGCGCCTTTACATGCCACTGTCCGCATACACCTGCCATCGATCGTATAAAGAGCAATATGCGTTACCTTTTCCATGGCTACAAACAGCTTATCTGTCGCCGGATTGGGATAGACCGTTCCCGCCGGAGCAACGCGCCTGCTGCCAATACCAACCGGTGTGCCTTTCTTCAGGCTCAGCTTTACAACATAAGCATCCTGCTCCGGCTCATCGGTGCGGGCCTCGAGCGATGGGAAAGCCAGTTGGCCTATGAAACGGCCGCCGATATAGACCTCGTCGCCTGCGCCGGGAGCGATAACAGATAGCTGCTCGATACCCGTGCCCGCCGACCTGATGCAGGTATCCAATTGCAATTCTTTATCAAACCGGACCACAGCAATATCTGTCTGGCTATTGGTAACAATGCTGCGAAAAAGCTTTTGCTTAATACGGAAGCTATCGATAGCGAAAACACCCAATAACATATTGCCTGCAGCATCCGGCTGAAGACATTTAAAGGTCGAGAGCTTGAAAAGCTGCGTGCCTACGGTATCGGCATAACGTACTGAAGTAAAATGTTGCTGTACCAGGTTGCTATCGACCGATGCGACCAGGATATTGGATTTGAATCCCAGGTTGCCGTGTTCCATTACACTGCCATTTACCGACCAGCTATCGGACCAGGCATTGGCAAAATAAAAACGCTTGTTGACCTTATTATACGCGAGCCCCAGGGGTGGCGCATATTCTGCCACGCTGCTGAATATTTTTTGGGCTGCGGCGACCGACCCATCTGCCCGTAACCTGGCGGCAAAGCTGCTGCGCTCGGCGGCCGTGCCCGAAAGTGTGATGCTTCCAAACCGGATATCGCTCACAAGCGTGCCCAGGATGCAAACATCGCCTTTATCGCCATAAGCAACATCCACCACGCGACTGCGGTCTTCAAGTTCAAACGGCTGTTCAAACATGGACAGTTGCAGCGGATTGCCCGAATAATCCCATTGGAAAAGACTGAGATAGGTAGAATCGGTGCGTAGGATACGCGTGGTGCTGCCAAAGGTAAACGGCGTAAAATCGGTGTTCAGGTCTCCGTACATCTCTGTACCGAGCACTACGCGCTCCCTCAGGGTATCAATATCCCAGCTCAGCGCACCTGCCAGGCCATGAGAGCAGGGAAAGGGCAACCATTGTGTACCCAGCAAGGCGCCGCTGCGGCTGTAACGCAGCAAACCGATAGTAAGACAACGCGAATCGAAACTGGGGGGCGTAAATGTATTGGGCCCTATCGTTAGCGAGGTTGCAGCGGAGAACTGCTGGATATTTATAAGCACCAGCACCTGGTCAAGAGAAGCATCGTAAACAACCTTGTTGATATCGATACCTTCTACCCTATGCTCAAATATAAGTGTGCCGTCGGCAGCATTGCGGCCGGTGAATTTATATTCGTGAAATTCGGTGTCGGCGCCCGCATTCACGACGCCGTGTTCAAAAGTCCATACGGCAGCATTTACGATGGGACTCCCCGGTATATATCCCATAGCCGGAATATCTTCGATACCAAAAAAGGAAACCGGTTTTATCCATGGGGTGGCCTCTTGCGCGTTAAGGAACAGACTGTGCAGACAGGCTGCCAGGAGCATCATTTTTTTCATAAGGGTCTGAATTGATCTTGTATAACAAAATACCGGCTATCGTTATCTAATTGCCGCAAATCCAGACAAGGCAAGAGCGGGAAATGGTTTGCGCAGGGATAGAAATACCGGTTTACAGGTAACCAGTACATGCCGGTAAGCCGTCAGACCCGCTGCAGAAGTGGCTACCCGCAAGTATTGCTGCTGTCAGGTGTAATGAAGAGACCCGCGCCGGGACAATTACAGCCAGGTGGCCATAGCCCATACCGCAAGCGCGGCAATCAATGTGTTGAACGTATTGACCAGGTCGTTGTTGAGATAGTGTTTTCGTTCGAGCGTAGCGCCCAGCAGGGAATCAGCAAGATTGCCCAGCGTACCGGCCAGGATAATGATCCCCATACGGGGACCGAAGCCATGGCCGAGCGCATCGGTCAATGCGATCAGGGCCGATCCGCCGATACCGATCAGCGTGCCCTCCAGGCTCACTACCCCGTCCAATCCCCGGGCTTCGCGTTTCCAACTCAGGATATTGACCGCATGGCGGCCGTAGACCATACCCAGCTCGGAAGCCAGTGTATCGGCTGTAGCCGACGACAAGGCGCCGGATAGCATAGAGGTATAGAGCGCTTGTTCCTGCGGCGCCAGGCAGGCCAACATACCAGCCAGCGCGGCCACGCCACCATTAGCCAGTACCTGGCCGGCCTTACGTCGCTCCTGGTGCCTTCCTTTATGCTCCAGTACCGCTTTAACCTTTTTCTTATGTCCGGTAGCCCAGGTAGCCAGTATAAAAAAGACGGCCAGCGACAATAAGCCCGTAAGCCCACCGCCCATATAGATCGCAAGACCGACAACGAATGCAGCGGCGCCTGCAGCTACCGTTAGCTTGCGCAGCTTAACAGCGGCAAAAGCACCGGCCGTCAGTACGGCTACAGCGACAAGAAGAGACCATTGCAAATGCATGACATAAAGATAACCGACTATCCCGATATAGGAAACAGTAGCCAAATTCGTCTTGATAACGGCTGCCGAGCCCGTCGAAGCACCATTTATAGTTGTCCTTTCGGACAGGCCCAAGGACCGGAGATTGTTTTGTTTCCTATATCGAGATAGTCATTTAAAGATAAACAATAAGCCGGTGTCCGCTACTGCAGCAATCCGTTGGCATCGGCGCTGAGCACCTCGCTCATATAGTCGAAAAAAGGTCGCATGTGCCTGAAGGTAAGACTGGCCTCCTCTGCAAAAGAAGACGACAGCACTTCGGCATCTGTAAAGGGCCGGCGCAAAAGAAACTGCTTGTAGCGCAGCAGGTCTATAGCCTCGTGGGCAGGATCGAAGCCCTGGGGCGCCTTCTTCAGCTGCTCGCCCTGCAAGGCGCCGAATACGGCCTTGAAGTTGCGGCTGTTCAATATCTTTTTCACCGGCGCCGGATCAAAAGCAAGCTCTTCACGGATGCGTTTCAGGTCGGCATTATCCGGCCCCCAGAAGCCACCGCCGATGAAGCTGTTGCCCGGTTCGATATGGAAGTAATAGCCGCCCCTGCGATAGCGGGTAGCACGGCGGAAGCCACCGCCCCAATGCGCTTTATAGGGTGTTTTGTCCTTGGAGAAACGGGTATCGCGGTAGATCCGTTGCAGGGCGCTTTTACCCGAAGGGGTTTCGATCTGGTCGTGACCGTTCAATTGCTCCAGCAGGGCGCCGGCGAAGGCCTCTATATGGGCTTGCTCTTCCAGGAACTGTTCTTTATGGGCATTGAACCAATCCCGGTCGTTGTGCTCCTTCAGACGAGTCAGGAATTCGAGGCTGGAACCGGGGATCACCGGCCATTGATGTGCTTTACGGGGCATATAAAATCACTTGTGCCGGCAAAGATAGTTTTGTAGCGATTTCGCCGGCATCGATATTTTCTTATCACAGATTATTTATTGTTCCCGATCCTGACCGAGATCAGCGCATTGTTCACAGTGGTCTGTTTCGTAGCTGTAGCGGCTCCGGAAAAGGTATCGTCGACGATAGCATTCACCGCGATATTGAGCTGGCTTACAAAATCGGCATAAGAAGCCGGCACATCGCGATGCAGGTACAGCAGGAGCAAACCCAGCACCGTGTGCCGCAGCTGACTTTTCATCAGCCCGATACTATCAGCAGGCAACAATCCCTGGCTCATACAATAATGCCAATCCTCTTCGCATACATTATCGAGCGAATGCCGGATAAGTGCCAGCACTTGCTTTTTGTTGGTTGCATTGCCGATCTTTTCGATAAAGAACAATTCGAAGATACCGGGATATTGGATAAAGAAGTCGGCATAGGCCCGCACCGAAGCCTTTAGCCGCCTGATCCCTTTTTCCTTCCGCTGCACCGATTGCAGCACCTGGCTTTTACACTCTTCGTAAAAATCCTGCACGCATAAAAAGATAAGCTCGTTCAGATCCTTGAAATAGCTATACAATGTTGCATAGGAATAACCGGCCCTTTCGGCAATACTCCGCACACTAATGCTCCTGAGCCCTTCAGCCTTCAGCAACTCCCGGGCTGCATCCAGAAAGTAACCTCTCATGCGCTGCTCCTGTATTTCTTTATTTTTCATACCAAACAAAATTAACGACTGCAAATATAATTAACATCGTTAAAATAATACACAAACGTTAAAAAAATAACGATGCGCCCAATTTCCGGATTGTCGTATCTTTCCGGAGCATCTCCGCAGCCCTATGAATGTCAAACAAGAATATACCTGCTACAGTATTCTTTTCCTGGTTTTCGTATTCGTCATTCCCTATAGCTTTATCCAGACCATCTCCCGGCTATCCAACAGCTGGAGCCAGGCCAGCCTGTTCCTGGCTATCACCGGCTGGATCGTGGCCCTGCTGATCGCCTTTCGCCGGAAGACGCTGCTGCAAAACAATCGTTCGGCTCCTGTAGCACGGGGTTTGCGCCTGCTTTTGGCGGCCTTGAATGTGCTCACGTTTGCTGTATCAACTTTAATCATCATCATCTGTATCTTCGCAAGTTTCCTCGATGGCAGGCCGCCAGGCCTCCATTAGCGACATCTGCCGGCACAACAACTTGCCGGTTTAGTGATAAAAAGTAATCTTTGCAGCTTTTAGGGCGCATATGCAGAAAAATCTATTTATTGCCTTCGAAGGCATCGACGGCAGCGGCAAAAGCACGCAGGTGCAATTACTGGCCGGAAAGCTCCGGGAGCAGGGACATAAGGTGTATACCACCTTCGAACCTACCGACAGCAAGATCGGCAAAATGATCCGCGATATTTTTGCTCATAAGGAGCCGGCCGACCACAGGACCATAGCCGCCCTTTTTGTTGCCGACCGCCTGGATCATTTGCTGCATCCGGAAAATGGCTTGCTCAAAAAGCTGGCAGAAGGCTATACGGTCATCACCGACCGTTATTACTTCTCTTCTTACGCCTACCATGGCACCCATATGTCTATGGATTGGGTGATCGCCGCCAATGCGCTCTGCGCCGACCTGCTGCGCCCCGACCTGAATATTTACATCGATATGCCGCCCGAAGCCAGTATGGAACGGATCAGCAAAGGCAGGAACAGTACAGAGCTATACGAAACCCTGGACAATCTGAAGCAGGTAAGGGACAAATACCTTGAAGCATTTGGGAAGGAAAAAGACCGGGAAAAGATTTTCATCACAGATGGCAACCGGCCGGCCGAAGCAGTAGCAGAAGATGTTCTGGCCGCTGTAAACCACTTGGCAGGCGTCGCGTTGACATAGGATCAGAGCACGCCGGAGTACACCCTGGTTTCATAATGGATCGTAATACAGCCATCTTCCTGATAACCGTCGAATAAGATCCTGAGATCGGCCAGCATGGCTTCATAGCCTTCTTCGCCGGCTGCCGGCATATAAGAAGACGACAACAACCGTCCTTCGAGCCCTTCATAGTCGAAGACCTGCTGATTGGAAAAAGTGTCGCGCCTTACAGGCTGCGGTTGGAAAAAAGCTTCAATTTGCTCCGGACCCACATTGCGGTGATTCAGGCTCACATACTGCCGGCCATGCTTACGGATAAGTGCTTCGTAAGCCTTTTCGAAATCCGTTCCGACCAGGCGTTCATTCCAGATCAGCGCTACCGGACCGCCGGGTTTCAGTATCCTCTTCCATTCGGGCCGCGCCTTCTCGGCATCGACCCAGTGAAATGCCTGGGCGCAGACGATCATATCGACGCTGCCGGTATCCAGCCCTGTGTCTTCTGCTGTACTGCCAACGGCCGAAAAGCCGGGATAACCCGCCAGGAGTGCTACAGCCTGTTCCCGCATGGCCTGGTTGGGCTCTACAGCCACCACCCTGTAACCGGCTTCCAGAAACAAAAGACTGGAAATACCTGTGCCCGCGCCGATGTCGGCCACCAGGAGGTCTTTGCCCTGCCCATAGGCCTCTTGCAGCCGGATGACCAGCTCAGCCGGATAGGAAGGCCGGTAACGCACGTAATTATCGACACGATTGCTGAATCTTTGTGTGGGATCTACGGACATATCAAAAGGTATTGTACGGCAATATTAATATCTTATCTCCTGAAAGAAGGCAGGATATTGTTAATTTGCGGCCGCAAACCAATATAACCCGGACTGACGGCGTTTTCTCCCTATGGAACAGCAGGAACTGATCCCCCATCTTTTCAGGAACGAGTATCGTAAAATTGTATCGGTATTGTGCCGGTTGTTTGGCATTGCTCATATCGAGGTCGCCGAAGACCTTACGAGCGATACGTTCCTTCTGGCCGCGGAGACCTGGGGCATCCGCGGCGTACCGGAGAATCCGGCAGCCTGGCTCTATTTTGTCGCCAAGAACAAAGCGATCAATTATCTGAAGCGAAACGACTTGTTCCGGCAAAAGATAGCCCCTCAGCTCGCAGCGGAGGGAGCGGCAGAAGAAATGTCCATCGACCTTTCCGAACAGCATATTGAAGACAGCCAATTGCAGATGATGTTTGCCATATGCCAGCCTGCTATTGGCCAGGAAGCACAGATAGGCCTGGCCTTGCGTATTCTCTGCGGCTTCGGCATCGAGGAGATTGCCGATGCCTTTCTCTCCAGCAAAGAGACCATCAACAAGCGGCTGTTCCGGGCCAAAGAGAAGCTGAGAACAGAAGAGGTAAAGATCGCCCTGCCCGGCCCTACCGCCATAGGCCAACGCATGGATACCGTACTGACTACACTCTACCTGTTGTTTAACGAAGGCTATTTTTCCCAATCGCAGAACACCCAGCTACGTAAGGATTTTTGCTGGGAAGCCATGCGGCTGGTGCGGCTCCTGCTCGACAACCCACTCACCAACCGGCCCGAGGTTAATGCCCTGTTTTCCCTGATGTGCTTTCATGCTTCCCGTTTTGAGTCCAGGGTCGATGCATCGGGCGAGATCGTACTGTACGAGGAGCAGGACGAGCAAAACTGGAACCAGGAGCTCATTGCCCAGGGCAATTATTACCTTAACCTGGCGGCAACGGGCGCCAGCGTTACCCGCTACCACCTGGAAGCCGGCATTGCCTTCTGGCATACGATCAAAACGGACCTGGGCGGTAAATGGGAGCAGATATTGCAGCTGTACAACCACCTGCTCAGCATTCACTACAGCCCGGTAGCGGCACTCAACCGCACCTATGCGCTGGCGCGTGCACGGGGCAATGCAACGGCCATTGCCGAAGCGGAGCAGCTACAGCTGGACGACAATCACCTCTATCACCTGCTACTGGGTGAGCTGTATAAGGATACCGATGCAGTGCGATCGATCGGCCACCTGGAACAGGCGCTGGCGCTGGCCCGTTCGGCGCCGGAGCAACGGCTGATCGCCACAAAGATCGCTGCCCTGCGTACCGCGGGCTAAGTCCCGTTAATTTTCCCTGCACTTCCGGGTTTTACCATACCGTCAACCATATCGTTCCTGATTTGTTCTTATGGACAAACCGATGCGTTATGGCAAGACCAATCTGGACCGGCACCATTGCCTTTGGGCTGGTCAATATACCCGTTAAGCTGTTCAGCGCTATATCGGAGTCTTCCCTTGACCTAGATATGCTGGACAAGAAAGACAAAAGCCATATCCGCTACAAGCGGGTGAACGAGAATACGGGCAAAGAAGTCGCCTGGAGCAATATTGTAAAGGGCTATAAGGTCGACGGCAATTACGTGGTCCTTGAAGACAAAGACTTTGAGCAGGCCTCAGCTGAAAAGACCAAACGCATCGAGATCACTTCTTTTATACAGGAGGAGGAGATAGATCCCATCTATTACAACACCACTTATTATCTCGAGCCGGATGCAAAGGATGCCAAACCTTACGCCTTGCTGCGCAGCGCTATGCAAAAAGCCGGCGTGGTAGGCATGGGTACCTTTGTGATGCGGAATAAGGAGCAGCTCTGCGTGATCAAAGTACTGGAAAGAGCCCTGGTGCTCAGCAAGCTGCACTTTGAAGAGGAGATCAGGCCATTGGATGACTACAAATTCCCGGCGGCCTCCCTGAAGCTGAATCCGGCAGAGCTGAAAATGGCCTCGGCGCTGATCGACAGTATGAAAGGCCCCTTCGACATCAGCGCCTATAAGAACGAATACACCGCACAGCTGCTGAAATTCATCCGGAATAAGGCAAAAGGCAAAAAAGCAACGCCGGTCAAAGCCAAGGTGAAGGTACCAGAGGAGGTATCGAGCCTGCTTGAGCAACTGAAAGCCAGCCTAAGCGAAGGACCCTCAGGACCAAAAGCCAAGAAAGCTGCCCCCCGCAAAAAGGCGCCTGTTACCAAACGCCGGAGAAAAACCGCATAAACACCTGCTCCGGGATCCGTTCTTTAAATCGATGCTATGACCTTACGCGCTTATAACCAGAAACGTTCTTTTCAAAAGACATCGGAACCCAAAGGCCAGAAACATAAGAGCAGCAGCGCGCTACACTTTGTGATACAGCAGCACGATGCCTCCCACATGCACTACGACTTTCGCCTCGAGATGGAAGGCGTATTGAAAAGTTGGGCGGTGCCTAAAGGGCCTTCGCTGGACCCTGAAGTAAAGCGGTTGGCCATGATGGTGGAGGATCACCCCTACAGCTATAAAGATTTTGAAGGCATTATACCGGAAGGCAATTATGGCGCCGGCACTGTGATCGTTTGGGACGAGGGTACATACGAACCCCTGGAGGAGCCCGGCTCCCGGCTCAAAGGCGAGCGCTTGTTGTTACGCATGCTGAAAACAGGATCGCTCAAGTTCCGCATGCAAGGCAAAAAACTGAAGGGGGAGTTTGCCCTGGTCAAGACAAAAGGTATGGGCGACAATGCCTGGTTGCTGATCAAGCACCGCGACCGTTATGCCAGCGAAAAGGATGTTACTTTGAAAAACAAATCGGTTCAATCGGGCAAAACATTGGCCAAAGTAGAAGCGACCTCCCAAAATATATGGACTTCTTCACCGAAGAAGGCCACAGCCGGGCGGAAGCCGGCAAAAAAAGCAGCAGCAGCAAAAAAAGCGCCTGAAAAAAAGGTAACGACAAAAAAGGCGGCAACAAAAAAAGCGCCGGCGAAAAGGAAAGGCAAAGTCAGTGAAGCAGATGTAGACCCGGCTGCAAAGGCCGATGTCAACGCACTTTGGGGCCAGGGCACCAAGGCTTCCTTTCCCAAAAACCTGCAGCCTATGCTGGCCACCCTGGTTGACGAACCCTTCGACAATGAGCAATGGGAATTTGAAGTAAAATGGGATGGCTACCGCGCCTTGGCGCTCATGAATAAAAAAACGACCGCGCTCCGGTCCCGCAACAATAAATCTTTTGACGAAAAATTTTACCCGGTATACGAAGCCATCCGGAGCTGGGGTATACATGCCGTAGTCGATGGCGAGATCGTGGTCGTAAAGGATAACGGCCTGTCTGACTTTGGCGCCCTGCAGAACTGGCGTAGCGAGGCCGATGGTACGCTGCTGTATTACGTTTTCGATCTGCTGTGGCTGGATGGCCGCCTGCTCACCGGCCTTCCCCTCGATGACCGCAAAGTGATCCTGCAGACACTGATGCCTGAAGAGGGGATTATCCAGATGGGTATTACCGTCAAGGGCAGGGGTATCGATTTTTTCCGCTCGGCAGGTGCGCTGGGATTGGAAGGCATCATAGCCAAACGCTCCGACAGTCTTTATCTTCCCGGTGAGCGTAGCCGCGACTGGCTTAAGATCAAGGCACAGCGCCGCCAGGAAGTGATTATTGCGGGCTATACCCGGAACGACGATACACCCAAGTTGTTCAGTGCGCTGCTGCTGGGCATATTCGATGGCGACCAGTTGCATTATGCCGGCAAAGTAGGCACAGGATTCAACGATAAGCTGCAACGCGAAATGATGCGCCAGTTCAAGCCCTTGGTCCTGAAGGAAAGCCCGTTTGATCATCTACCCGATTATAACAAGCCTTCCCGGTTCCGGCCCGATCCGCCGCATGCCACCGTTACCTGGCTTGAGCCCCGGTTGGTTTGCGAGATCAATTTTACCGAGATCACCGAAGACGGGGTATTCCGTCATCCCTCCTTTATCGCCATGCGCAACGATAAGCAGGCAAAAGAAGTCGTTATGGAAAAAGAAGCCAATACCCGCAAAGTGGTTAAAAAGAGCGCCGCCAAACGCGGGCAAAGTAAGTCAATTGTCAAAGCGCCGGCGAAAGGGCAACGTAAGACCTTGCTGAACCCTTCGGAGGAAAACCAGGTACGCAGCATAGAAGGCAATGAGCTCAAGCTGACGCACCTGAGCAAGCTGTACTGGCCTGATGACAAGCTCAGTAAGCGGGATATGCTCAATTACTATTACCAGATGGCGCCTTATATCCTGCCCTACCTTAAGAACAGACCCTTATCGCTTAACCGGTTCCCTAACGGCATTAAGGGCAAAAGCTTTTACCAGAAAGATGTCAGCAAGAGCATTCCCGGCTGGGCGCGCACTTTTCCCTATCGCACCGCAGATGAAGACCGGGATAAAGAATACCTGGTAGGCGGCGACGAGACCGGCTTACTCTATATGGCCAACCTTGGTACTATAGAAATGAACCCCTGGAACAGCTGTATCGAAAGCCCGGAACAGCCCGACTGGTGCGCACTGGATATCGATCCCGATAAAAGCAACACTTTTGATCAGGTGATCGAAGTAGCGCAAGCGATCCATGGCGTGCTGGAGCAGCTAAAGATCGAAGGCTATTGTAAAACTTCCGGCTCTACCGGAATACATATCTATATCCCGTTAGGCGCTCAATATTCCTACGACCAGAGCCAGCTGCTGGCCAGATTTATCGCAACACAAGTACAGCTACAACTCAAAACCTTTACCAGCATCGAGCGCATGACCCGCAACCGTAAAGGCAAGATCTATATCGACTACCTGCAAAACCGGCCACAAGCGACATTAGCAGCGCCCTATTCCCTGCGCCCCAAACCGGGCGCAACCGTGTCCATGCCACTGGCATGGCATGAAGTAAAGAAGGGGCTTAAAATGAAAGACTTTACACTCAAAAACGTACCCCGCCTGATCAAAGAAAGGGGAGACCTGTTTAAGCCTGTATTGGGAAAAGGCATCAACCTTAAGAAGATAGATCTGCCGGAATAAAGAAGCTACAGCGCTATGCCCTCAACCGTAATCGCACATATCGCTTACAACGAAGCGAAACAGGTACTGACCATAAAGTTCCTGTCCGGTGCGGTATATGCCTATTACGATGTGCCCGCTGAACTCTATGGGCGCATGACCAGGGCTAAATCCAAAGGAAAATTCCTGAACAGGCATATCAAGGACCATTACGCATTTGAAAAACTGGATGAAGATTAATTGAGCCGCATACCGGCAGCGACCAGGGTGTCGAGCGTATCCCGCTCTGTTGCTTCATCTGGCTCCGGGAGAATAAATTGTCTGTTCATTTGCATAGGACCAAGCCCGTCGCGTAGCAGTTCGGTCATGCGTTCCCGGCCATCCAGCGCAATTGCCTTCAGGTCTTTACCATGAAGAGCGTCGCCCTCCTGCTCCTGGTCAAAAATATAGATCACAAAGCTTTTGAAGAGGATATGATCTTCCTGTGCAAACAGGATTCTTGCTTCAGCGTTGAGCACGAAAGCAGGTTTATTCAGCAAGGGGTCAACGATCAGTTCGTAGTTATAATCCGTTTCCATAGCAGTACGTTGTCCCGAGCAGTTGCCCTGTATCGTTAGCTCGATCACGCCGGCTTCTTTTCGTAGCAATTCCATAAATAGCGGGATTGAGTAGGTTAATAGAATGGGTTAATGCTATATAAGATCATTCTTTATCCTCCTCAGGGGCTTTTTGTTCGGCGTTCTCCGCAGGACGATTCGGCAGCGATCCACTTTCTTCTTTACCAGCGCTGTTATTGTCGCCATTCTCCGGGTATTCTTTATTGTAGCGCCGGGTCTCGTCTTCCTTATGCTCTATTTCCTCCGGTATTTTTTTATCCTTGTCCATGATCGGTTTTGATTTTATGGTTTTTAAATTGGCTATTGCATATTCAGCTTGGAAGTGTCCGTAGTGCCGGGTGGCGCAATACTCCTGCGGCTGATGCTATCCCTGGCCGTATCGGCAGGCGCTTGGAAAGTATCAGGCAAGGGTGGCGCCTGCTGTTGCTCTTTGTCGATCCTGGGACCGCTGGCGCTATCGTTACTTTCGTAATGGCTTACCGAATCGGAGGCATTGCAAGCCTGCAGTAGCAAGGCCGCGCTTAGCGTCAGTATCCTGCTGATTATGCTTTGAGACGCTTTCATTTCTTTTATGCATTTATAAGTTATCTTTTAAAAGCCTTGCTATGGCTACATTCCCGGCAACTTAAGTCCCGATGCCACCAGGCGTTTCATCAATAGTTCCTGGAAAGCCATTTTTGTATCCATAAATCCATGCGCCGCGATCCACAGGTTAAGCATCACTTTGTAGCCATCGGGATCCAGAGAAGAGATGCCAATTCTGCGTGCAGGCTCGTGAAGGATATTGCCGGCCGCATCGATGGCAGCTTCCATTTGTTTTTTCACTTCATCGTATGGGATGCTGTTGTTGAACTTAAGCTCTATATCCAGCCGGCGGTTACCAGAAATACTTACATTAATGATCACCTCGTTGGACAGCTTACTGTTTGGGATCACTACTGTCCGGTTATCGTAAGTCGTCATTAGCGTATAGAAGATCCGGATCGCCGTAACCGTGCCCTCATTACCCTGGGCAATAATATTGTCGCCTACCTGGAACGGCTTCAGGAAAAGGATGAGCACGCCGCTGGCAAAATTCTGAAGCGTTCCGGATAGTGCCAGGCCCGCAGCAACACCCATAGAGGCCAGCACAGCAGCGAAAATAGTCATAGTGATGCCGGCGATCTGCATAAAGACCAGCAGCAACAGGAACCGCAGCACAATCAGGATTATGCTCGTAAGAAAAGGCCTGAGCGAAGCATTGACATTTCTCCGTTCCATCGCGCGCGACAAATAGCGCCCCGCCAACTTAATGAGCCATAATCCTACGAAGAGCACCAGTAAGGCCAGCAATATAGACGGGCCTTTCAGTATGATCCAGTCGTAGACCCTGTTGAGCCATTTCTCTGCATCCATGTATCGGGTAACGATTTGGTTATTGGTCTTTACACAACAGCCCCCTTCCGCTTTTGTTTTTTACGGCTTCCTGCTTTAACAGGACAGCAACGTGCGTGATCTTTACTTATCCCTATTTAAACATTGTTTAACATGACCTTTTCATCCTTTGCCCACTCTGCCTGTTAGGCTAGCATTGATACTTAACATACCCATCGTTAACCATTAAACCATGTTGAAATGGCCAGGTATTCCCAAAAAGCCGGCGAGAAAGTAGAAAAGGCAATGCATGAGATGCATGAAGGCAAACTGAAAAGCGGGGGTTCAGGTAAAAAGGTAACCAGTCGCAAACAAGCTGTAGCCATAGGCCTTTCCGAAGCCCGTGAGGCCGGCGCCAAAGTGCCCAAAAAAGCGGGTACTAAAAAGAAAACAGCTACGAAGAAAGAAGCAGCGCCAAAGAAGGCGGCCCCAAAGAAAACAGCTGCTAAAAAAGCCGCCCCGAAGAAAAAGACGGCAGCCAGGAAGAAAAGTCCGGCGAAGAAAAAGAGTGCTCTTAAGAAAACAGCAGCAAAAAAGACCGCTGCCCGCAAGCAAAAATAAAACAGGTAAGAAATCAACTGATCTTGTACGAATAAAGAGGACGCTAAGCCCTCTTTATTCGTCTCTATATGCTTAGTCTAGCCTATCAGAAGCTTGTCGTTCGAGGCGCCAACAAATTGTAGTACCCTTACCGCATGCGATCCATTAAGACCGCTGTCGTCCCTCTCTTTTTGAAAAGCCTTGAAAGAAGGTGTGTTCAGCACCTCCTGCTGAATCTGCTCATCGCGGTAGGTAGAAAAATGCAGGAAAGTGACGCCGTCTTCCATAACAGAAATATGGTACCAGAAAGCGGTGGCGTCCATTTTTCTGAAATCTACCAGGAAACGCTGTATATTCTGTTTGTTCTGCAGGGCGAATTCTGGCTTTACGGTATACGTTACTTGTACTGTGATCATCGGTTATTGATTTTATTTGTTTTCAGAATAGCGCGTTATAGCGCCTGTTACCCTGATATGACAAGTGGAATCCAAAATTCAGGACAAAAGCCGGAAATATTTTTTTCATTCCGGAATTTAATTTGGGGGTAATATGGCGCTCATTTATGGAAAACCTTTGAAATATGGCCTCATCGCCTTATTTTTGCCGCCCCACTCGGGATGTAGCGCAGCCCGGTAGCGCGCGTCGTTCGGGACGACGAGGTCGCAGGTTCGAATCCTGTCATCCCGACAACGAAAAGTCTTTAGCTCTGCTAAAGACTTTTTTTATGGCTGACAGTGACGTCAAATTTATTTGAAAGGAACGGGCAGCCATAAAAAACGGCACGAAGTGCAGGCTTTTCGTTGTATCCTCCCCATTCCCGGATCATGTAAATAATCCTGTCATCCCGACAAAAGAAATAAAGCTCTCCGCAATGCGGAGGGCTTTTTCTTTTGACACGAATGGCAGAAAACTTGTTTTCGAATAGAAGGGACAAAAGAAAAAGCAGCGTAGCAAGCTTTATTTCTTTTGGACTTCCACCTTTAGGATCATTGTAAATAATCCTGTCATCCCGACTTGAGAGGACAAAATGGAAGCAATTCCATTTTGTCCTTTTTTATTTCCGCCTATTTTGCTCTCTATCTGGTAGATATATTGCACAAACTCATTAACCCTTCCGGTTCGAAGCCTGTTGTTTTCAAAATGCAATTTTTCCGGGAACATCGAACCAATTACTGCCCGCTTCTTTTCCATATCGGCCCCTGTTTAATTCCTCCTCGAAAAACATTTGCATTGCGGGCCGAAATTTTGCTTTTCTCCTGAGCCATGAGGAACCGTCGATAGGTGACCAATTTAGAATCTATTATTACAGCACTTACGAAACCTTAAAAGCCTGGACGGCGCTCTTTTCAAGTTTACTTCCGGACCATTACCAGGAATTAGATCAGGATAGTATGCGTTACTAAAGCTTCTATTCCTACCCGACAGCAAAACCCAAGGCGTCAATATTAACGCTACTTATGGTACTCAAAGGGTAAAGCGAATTTTCTACCTTTACAAAATGCGCAAACAACTCTTAAAGCTCATTGCAAAAAATGTTACGCTTTCTGATACCGACAGAGAATTGTGCGAACAATACTTTGAACCTGTCCTTTTTCCTAAGAACCGAGTGATTGAAGAAGAAGGAAAGATTCCAAAGTATCTGTATTTTATTGTAGTCGGTTTTGTAAGGCTCTTTCACTATAACGATAAAGGCGATGAAATCACAACACACATCAACTGTCCGCCCGGCTTTATCACATCATACTCTAATTTTATCAACCAAGCCAAATCCAACGAAAATGTAGAATGTGTCACCGAATGCGAACTGCTTAGAATTACAAAAAAGGATTTAGACCTGCTCACCCAACAAAGCGCTGCATTCAAAGATTTCAGCATCTCTATTTTTCAGCAATCCATTACCTACAACGAAAACCGCTCAAAAGAATTGGCGGCACTTACAGCCGAACAACGATACAAAAAATTGATTGCAAATTATCCCGAAATTCTTCACAACGTTCCGGTGCAATATATCGCTTCTTTTCTTGGCATGAAACCCGAAAGCCTGAGCAGAATCAGGCGGCAAATGATTAACTAACATTTGTTAAGCAGTTTCGCTCTTTATAATTTCAACTTTGTGCCATCATTTAAAATATCAATTCGAATGGCACAGAAAAATTTAGCTCTCGTCACCGGTGCAAACGGACACCTTGGTAATAATCTAATAAGATTATTGATTGAAAAAGGCATTCCTGTTCGGGCATCGGTTCGCAACATCAAAAACAAAAAACCATTTGCAGGCTTGAATTGCGAAGTGGTGCAAGCCGACATCACCGATAAACAATCCTTGGTGAATGCCTTGCAAAATGTGGAAACCTTTTACGCGGTTGGTGCTGCTTTTAAACTTTGGGCAAAAGAGCCCCAAAAAGAAATCTATGAAGTAAACTTGTCGGGAACAAAAAACATGATTGAAGCCGCGGCGGAAGCGGGCGTAATACGGATGGTGTATGTGAGTTCTGTTGCTGCGCTTAATTATTCCACGCTTCCGACAAAAGAAGATTACGGATACAATCCCGACCGCAGGGATATGTATTACAACTCGAAAAACGACGGTGAAAAACTGGCATTTGAGTTGGCAAAAAAACACAACATAGAATTGGTGGCTGTATTGCCATCGGCAATGATTGGCAGCACAGCATTTGCGCCATTAAACGTATCATACAACATCATAGATTTGATTCTGAAAAAGCAAATACCAGTTGAAACCAACATCACGCTGAACTGGATTGATGTAAAAGACGTTGCCGAAGGTTGTTATCTGGCGGCAACAAAAGGTAGAGTTGGCGAACGCTATATTCTGGCAAATGAGAAATGCACCTCTATCAAGCAGACCACAAAAATTGCTCAGGAGTTATTTCCGGAACTAAAGATAAAACTGCCAACAACTGTACCCAAACCAATATTGTTTGCAATTGCCTGGTTGATGGAGGCCGGCAGTAAGATTAGCGGAAAGGCACCTTTGCTAAGCACCAAGGACATTGCCATGTTTTCAGGTCTGCAGCAGGATTTTGACATCTCAAAGGCAAGAACAGAATTGGGTTTCAGCCCTAAAAATCCAACACAAGCCGTAAAAGAAGCGATGCAATATTTACGCGAAAACAGGGATCGGTTGGGCTGATGACATAACCATTAACGTGTTGCGCATCGGTAGTGCTGCTCACATGGGCCCCACCGGCCGCAAAATCTTTTGGTTGATTGGCAGAAACGAAGTTACAAAACGCCTTCGTCCCTTCTTTATCCCGGGACATCAACCTTGCCCCTATCCATGCTAGCGGAAGATGACAGCGCTAAAAAGCTATCCTCTTTTGACGGCTTCGTCGCTATAGCCTTTTGCACTTATTCAATCTTTAGTACGTTAGCGACATTGCCGCTCTATTTCCGGCCCAAATCTGCTAACGGAGCAATACTAGCTTTTGATAGGCCTTCGCGGTGATCCCTCTAGCCGTTTTGGCATCCAGGCGGTAAAAATAGACGCCCTTCACCAGAGGTACGCCACCTTCGCCCAGGCCGTCCCAGGTTATTTCCGTGCGATTGCCCGATGTGGTCAGGTGCTGCTTAATTACCTTAACCAACTGCCCGGATCCCGAATAGATGGCCAGACTTACATCCATATTTTCATTTTCCAGGTTATGCTGGAATACGAAATGGGTGATGTTGGTCATCGGATTGGGATAGTTGTAGAGGTCGCTGATAAAGCCTTTGTCCTTGTTCTTCACCTCAAAAACCACCGTTCCTTCCCCGGAGTTGTTATACACATCCCACGCCTTTACACGGATGGTGTGCATGCCGTCGGGGAGATTCCGTAACGGAAAATTGCGGATATAGCCCGTCCGGTAGTCATCGGACCCGGTACCGAAATAAGCGCTGACGGGCATCGGATTCTGTACATCATCGTCCAGTATGGCCACCATATTATGGCCGATGGAGCTTCCGGAGATGTTGAAGCCGTTGTCGTCGTATAGCTTTACAAAGAGTGTAGGATTGGGGCCGGTTACGCCACCGTTCCTGAATTTATCATCGTCTATAAAGGGTTGTACAATAGGCGCATCATTGTCTTCGCCCGCCTTATCATTGTAGCCGCCCACCGTATAGCCACTGTCGATGCCTGCGGCATCGGTTACATCGCTGTTGGCATAGTAGCTCACCTTACCTTTACCATAGGCGTAATTGATATCCTTGGGTGCAATAAACCTGGCCCTAAAGCGGCCGCTGGTCACTGTGCCCTGTATTTTAGCAATAACATTGGTCTGTAAGGGAAAGCTGGACGTGGCTTTCGGATCAGGGTTTACCGTCTGCACCTTGCGCATCTTGTCATAGATCGTTACATATACAGTACCGTTGAAGTTGTCCAGCACATTATCGTTCTGGTCTTTCACAAAGCCGCTGATAACGTACCGGCCCAGGGCTTTGATCGTGTCTGTATCGAAGGCGCTGCCGTCGTATTCCGCCTGGAGCTTTTCAGTGACCACTTTGTGCACGGGCAGGGCAATGTAGAGGGCAGGGTCGCCTAGTACGGCATATTTATGGTTGTTCTCCGGATCACTTATAAAGGTAGCCTTCCCCTTGCGCAGGGCCTCACCCAGGTTGCGCCATTTTCCTTGTGCGTCTTTGCTAAACTGTGCATGAGTATAAGCGCCATTCAGGCTCTTATTGGGCCCAGGGTATACTACCTGCGTAGTGGTGATCATAGCGATAGCGCCATTCTCCGCGCTTATGGTCAGCTTGGCTCCGGCCGAACGCTGCCCGGGATCATCGAAGCGGCCGAAATCGCAGGTCGCTGTAACCATTACAGGTAGCTTATCTTTATTCTTCCAGGCATTATAATCTTCGGAGGTAAGGATGGCTTCGTGGGCCCAGCGTTCGGGACTGCCATGACCCGTATAGCAGGCCAGCAGGGTACCCACGCTGATCTGGGCATCTGTAGCCTGGTTAGCGGCGGGGTAACGGGGACCTGCCGGTGTGCTCACCTCACTTAAGGCATCACAATATATCTTGTAGACATTGTACACGTTGGCCGAGTCGTAAAAGTAATGGTTCACTGTTTCGCAGTCGTCGAGGTGGTTCATCCTATCATTGTTCTCAGTCGCATTATTGTCATGATCATCGGCAATATAGGTGACTACATTTCTCCAGGGGCCGAAAGAGGCGGGGCTCGTATAGTGTTTTACCTTGTTCACATAGTCCCGGGCTTCCTGCACGGTATAAGCCGGTATCCTTCCGGTGCCCACGTCTACGATATGAAGCATTGGGAACAATAGCGGATCGGCATTAATATCATCATTTTCATCCAGCAATGCGAAGAAGTCATCGGACGCGTACGCTTTGCTGCCTGATGTGCTATTGTACGTTTCGTAGGTGGGTACAAAATTGGTGTTGAAGCCGAGACGATCCTTATAGTCATAAGAAGCCGCACCCATAAAAAGGACATTCCGTATCATATCACTACCATCGCTTTGTGCACGATTGTAAAACATACGGATAAAGTTGCGGATGCCGCCAATATCCTGACTACCCGAAGAAAATTCATTATAGATCTGATCCAGGGGCACTACAGCCACGGATATTCCGTCTTTCTGCCGATGAAAACCGCCCAGCTCTTCAGCTGCCGGTCTGAACTCGCCTGGCGTTACGATGAGAAAGTCGATCTGTCCCATGCCGTGCAGGTCCTGATTGGCCAGGTTACCTATAGCGACGGGCGTGCTGAACTGGCTGCCATCGTAGGCAATAAATTCCTTGAGGCTTTTGCCGGCCCGTGAAAAAGTGTAATGACCACTTCCGGCGCTGCCCTCCAGGTTAACCGGCGAGAGTGGATTGGTTATGTCCCATACTTTCAGGTTAGCGGGGGCATTCTGTAACGTATAAGATGCATTTTCGCCCGCCGGCAGGCTGGCACTTTCCCAGGACCTGAACGCGAATTGGGGGCCAGTGAATACCGGCTGCCTGCGGTAGTTGAACCGTACATAATCGATATAGGCAGCGCCGGTGCCTTGGGGAACATACTGGAACCTTAAGGAGACAGGGCCGCCACTACCCGGCGCATTTACCGAATCGGATGCCGTTTCGGAGGAAACGAGGATATCATCATCCGGCGCTTTGCCCAGTTTGAATGTTCTAACGGCCACATTGTTGAAGCTCATGGTGAGATTATTGCCGCTGGCTGTATTGATATTGGCTACATTGGATCTGACCCTGATCTTGCCAATAGCCGGCCCCAGGTTCACAGTCAGGTTTTGTGCGGGATTGGTGGTCCCTATAGTGTTCATCTTATAACCCCACCACATTTTACCTATAGAGCCCAGGTTAAAGCTATCGCTGTCGATCAGGTAGTAGTCGTCGAAGGCAGAAACATTGAGCGTGGCGGGAGCTGTAGCCGCTTCGCTGGCAATACGTTTACCCGGGCCAAGATCGAAATTCACGAAATAATAGCTCCGGTTCTCATAATAGTTACTGGTATGATCAAAGCTCCGGTTCACCGAATCTTTGCTCCAGAGGGTAGGACCATTGGCATAGAACAACACATAATCGCCGGGGGCAAAGCTGTGCCCGGTGCTTTGCACCAAAACGGCATTTTCGATCAGGTCGTCGGGTTGGTCGTCGGTTACTTTTTCAGGCAGTACGGTACCACCATTACCGTAGACGCGGATATTGGCAGGATCGATGCCCGCCGGATTAATACCCATGCTCTGCAGAAAATTGTAGTCGATCTTGTAAATACCCCTGGCAGGAACGGCGATCTTGTACCAGGTTCCTGAGGCCAGCACCGAATGCGGCACATCCGTAGGCTTTTGAGCAATGTTGTTTGAACCGTCGTCTGTCTCGGTCACTTCCAGGTCGAAGGAAACCAGGCGTTCGGTTCGTCCGTCAACGATACGGTATACCGGTATCTGCACAAAAGCGATCGTGCGCTTACGCTCCTTACCGGTAAAGATGTCCGGCTCAAAGCTGCCGGTTCTACGGGCGCCGGCCGGCAAACCCGCTATAGGCTCCGTCTGTATATTGATCAGCTTTACTACCGGCGTGCTGTTGTATTGCAGCAGGAGCTTCTCCGACACCACACCCTTAGTGGTATTGTAATCATTAACTGTATGGTGCGATATCACTACTTTTTGTTGCGCAAACAGACAAAAGAGCACAGTGCCCAATAGCCAAAAACATAGGACAAATTTCATCATTACGAAAAATTTAAGATAGTAATTTCAATCCTGGGTATTATACAACGTAAAATACCGGACTGTAGTATGGCGAAAAGTCTATCCGCAAAAACATCAATGAAAATCCTGGCATTACAGACCGCGCGGAATTTACTCCGGGACCCTTCGACTAATGGAGGCGTTTGAGCAAAAGGCCTTGACAGAGGGCGATAAAGGGCTCTAATGCAAAATGAACCTGAGGCGCCTGCATGATTACGATTGTAAGGAGCCGACCAATATAGACAGCGCCATGCGGCAACTGTTCGACCTGCGCCTGCGGGCGCGCAATGGACATGATATGATCCAGCTATCCCGGCTTAAATCAAAAACCCGCTCCAGTAGCGGGTTCTATATGCTTTAGCTGACCGGATCGGGTATTTGCGACATGGCGGTATGCTATGTTCCGTTAGCCCGTTATTGTTGCGGATTAAAGATGTAAAAGATCATTGTTCCTTCTGTTGCCTGGTAGCATGTGGCGCTATAGTCCTTTGATCTTTATTCGTTTCAATTTTAATGATGAATAACCTTTACCGCTTTGGAAAGTTTGCTTATTTGTTTGAATATATTTCATAAGCGTTTGTTTATTTACGTCACCCAACAATACTATTGGCTCCTTCTTGTCGTCTTCAGACTCAGCTATACCGGCTAAAATGAATTGTTGCTTTGAAATCCATATGACTTCTTCAATCTTTTGCGAACTTGTTCCGAAGAAAATTCTATTCCAATATTTTGTTTTGAGGTCGCACAGCAATATTGCTTGATCTATATCCGGGCTTGCTTTATAATAATCCCTTTTCTTTTCAAGGCTTAATTGATAGCTATAGATGTCAATAAATTTCAAGCTGTCAACCGAATAAGTAATGACAGGTTTATAAACGGCTAAGAAATCTTTTAATGACCCGAAGTCCTGCGCATAATTGTTGTCGAAGTGTAAAGTGTCGACGAGTTCAAAATCTGACAAACTAAAATGGTTAAAACTGTTTGTCCATTGTTTCAGTTCCTTGTCAAAATATTTTTTGCATTGTAACAGGTTTGGGTTTTGCCCAAAAGCCAGATGTCCGAAAAAAAGAAAGTATAGAATTGAAAAGTGTTTCATGTCAAGCTATAAATAATTGTGGTGTGTCAATTGCTATTGCTACTCACTGTTGGCGGCTTCCGTTCGGGTGGAAAAGCCTGCAGGAACCTTCACAACTGAACGCTAATCCGCCTGAG
Source organism: Taibaiella koreensis (assembly GCF_003545715.1). Lineage (GTDB taxonomy): Bacteria > Bacteroidota > Bacteroidia > Chitinophagales > Chitinophagaceae > Taibaiella > Taibaiella koreensis. The sequence goes on along the minus strand of NZ_QVNU01000001.1, from coordinate 1,122,454 downwards.
GCCAAACTGTCATCCCGGCCTGAATGTGGTGAATAGCTAATGTCTTTATTTTACTGCTTTATACCTGCGTTCCAAGGTAGTTCTTTGTACCCTTTTTCATTAAATCTGGTGTAGACTTCGTTAACGTCATATAAAACATCGCTATTAGCGTTCCGCGCGCTCAGGTATGTATCCCATGCCTCTCTGGATCCAAATATTTTTTCGACATTGCTGTCCGGCACAATCACAAAATAAGAATTGTTCATTGCGCTGCTTTGATGCGCACAGTGTCCATAGATAATCCCATTGCTGACATTAATTTCACATACCTGCATTTGAGAAACGTGCAGATCAGTATCAACGCTAACCGGTTTCTTAAAATCCAAGGCCCAGGCCGGCCAGTTTGCAATTGGAGTCCAAAGACGATATGGCTTTATCAACGGTAATACATCAATGTCTTCTGTGTGACTTGTTTTATAAAAATCATCTACTCCTGAATTGCATGACAGCATCACGAAGATTAATAAAATGAAATAGCGCATGGGTAACCAATATTTAATGTTAAACACAGTCCTTGTAACCGAAGGGCATCGCACCTATTCATTGCTGGAAAAAGGACAAGCTACCTTAGTATAGCGCGCATTGAGAGACGGCTCAGCTGTACCCGATGGATATGAGCGGTCTTCTTCACCTAAGTGGTCAGGCTAGCGTTTTTGTTTCAGCATTGTGTTATCAGGGTCTGCTGTAAATTTATGGCAAATCTCAAAATCTCCTAAACAATGGCTTCAAAAAACAAGTGCTACCGGCATTGGATTACAAGTGGTCATCGTTTTTTTTGCCGGAGCACATTGACGCAATAATGCATGCAGCAACGATTTTGATCCACAGAAAAAGCATCATAAATAATCATATTAAGTTTATGATAACTTTTATAAATCATCCACGCAATGGTTAGAAAATCCGCTCCCGGTTATCTTCTGTAACCGACAGTATTTGAAAAAAGTGCTGCTACTTATTTATGGTAAATATTTTCTGATCCGGCAGGCATACAAATCCAGAGGGAAACCCTTAGGAATATAATGATGGTGGATCGACAACTTTGCAATGTGCAATAATAATCCATACTGGCATAGTCGTCAGTGGAAACCTCAACCGCGCCGGGCCACAAGCGATAGACTAGCCGTCAATTCACGCCTAAGGGTTTCCCCTTAGATTAACAGTATTTGATCAATACTTCGGTGTGATGATTAATTTTACACGCAATACAACCAGACGTCATGCTCGTTCTCAACCTGCAAAAAGCCGTGCGCTATATCCGTATCAGCAACCTCTTGCTGTTACTGATACTGCTGTTCAGCATGCCAGCCAGGGGTCAGCAACAATATGTAAAAGATCTGGAACAAAATGTCTATCACCTCAATAACGAGTTTAAATACGACGAATCGATCACAACGATCCGGAATTTCCTGGCAACAGCAAAGAGCAACGACGACCGCTACTATGGGTTCCTTTTTCTCTCGTTCACCTACAGAAGGCTCTTTGATGATCTTGTTGCCTTACGCTACCTGGACACGGCGTTGGCCTATGGCCTGAACACTGCGAGAAGGGATTATTATCAGCATAACATTGCCTGTCAGAAATCGATGATTCTTTTCAACCTTCAGCATTATGAGGCCGCTGACAGCATCATGAAGGTCGTGGCCAATAGCAACTACAAGGACCTAAGCGTGTCTGACCAGGCAAAAATTTTCGTGCAGGAGGGCTATATATCTTTTCGCAACAAAAATTACAGCGCGGCAGAAGAAAAGTACCAGAAAGCCATTAAGCAAATCAAGACTGCCAGTCCCTGTGACCTCCCCCTTATCTATGGCAGGCAGATCCAGCTGTATGCTGCTATGCGCCAACCCGGCAGGATGGATACGTCATTCCGGCTCGCCATTAAAGCAGCCGACGATTGTGAGATAGCCAAATCCAAATTGTTTGCGCATGAAATGATGGTCCAGGCCTATTACGCCATGGGTGATTATAAAAATGCTTACTTGTACCTGAGGAAACTGGAAGCGCTGACGCGTCAATATGATACCAGGGCGCATCTGGAAAAAATGACTGCACTCGACAAAAAATACCAGACAAAAGAAAAGGAAACAAAGCTGCTGCTCCAGGAGAAACAAATTCAAGAAAAGAACTTTTTTATTGTCCTGCTTACGGGATCATTTATTGTTATCATAATACTTGGATTAACCGGTTTTCTGGTGCGGCGCCAACACCGGCTGAAAAGGGAAAAGTTGCTGCACACACAGTTTACGGGACAGCTTTTAAAAAATATAGAGCAAGAGCGTGGTCGCATTGCTGGTGAATTGCATGACGGCATAACCCACGATCTGCTGACGTTAAAAAACACCCTTCAGAACGGCATTGACCCCTCGGAGGAAAAGATAGACAGGATCATCAATGATATCAGGCAAATAAGCAGAAACCTGCACCCGGTTATGCTCGACAAGATAGGCCTGAAGCCAAGTATAGAGAATCTTTGCGAACGATATATGCGGGACGAGCGGCTGTTTGTGATGACGGAAATAGACTATGAAAAACAACTGAGCCCCGGGGGCGAGCTGCAACTCTACCGCATTGTCCAGGAGGCGCTCACCAATATAGAAAAGTATGCCTGTGCGCATGCCGCCAAGATAGCTGTGGCACCACAAGACCATATACTGCTTGTTTCCATAAAAGATAATGGCAAAGGATTTGATGTATCTGAAACGCTATCAAATGGCCATGCCTTTGGCTTGTACAGCATTATAGAGCGAAGCAAGGCACTGGGAGGCGAAGCCAGGATTACCTCGGGCGACAGCGGCACCACTATTCACATTGAAATCCCCATACAACATGGCTAACGTGATTATCGCAGATGACCACCCGTTCACATTGATCGGCACAAAGACTTTTGTTGAGTCGCTTGGGTACCCGGTTATTGATCTTTGTAACAATGGCATTTCGGCCTTCAATAGTATTATGAGTAACCGGCCCGGCATCGCCATCCTTGACATGAGCATGCCCGGTATGAATGGCATAGAGATACTGGAAAAATTGCAACAGCAAAGGTCAGTTACAAAGGTCGTTCTGCTGACGATGCACAAGGAGGTGTCCATCTTTACGCATGCACAAAAACTGGGTGCAAAAGGTTATGTATTAAAAGAGTTTGCGACCCACGAATTGGAAAACTGTCTTATGGCTATTCAAAAAGGGGAATGCTGGTTTAGCCCGGAGCTCACCAGGATGCTGGTCATGGACAATACCGCAACGCCGGAAGATGATAAAATATCCACGCTCACGTTTACCGAAAAAAAGATACTGGAACTGGTAGCGGCACAGTACACCTCCAAAGAAATAGGAAGTTTATTGTTTATCAGTGAGAAAACAGTGGAAACGCATCGAAGGAACATTATTCAGAAACTATCGCTGCCCCAGGAAAAAAATGCACTGCTGCTATGGGCTGTGAATAATTTTGGCACAAAGTGATTTGTATATTTCACAGACCATATTGTATATATGCATCTATCGGCACAGGTAAAGCATACAGGGCCGGCGGGCATACAAAGAGCTATAGCGCAGCTGTTGTCTCACTAATCAAGCTTTTCAATATGCTATAGGTATAGCTGATATGATTTCCGACGCTCGTCTGCATTTTATTGTAGTAACACAATCGATCTCGTCGGGTATTACTACACTTTACGGCGATCGGTGATCGCGATATTAATTTAGTAAGATAAATATCACCGTTACTTAATTTAATATGAAGTACATCAATGCCAACATTTTTAATTCTGAGCAGGATGGATATTATGCGCCGGGGAATGGCATTTATTATCCAGGGTATCTTTCCTGATGCTGCCTTAGTTTATGCAGATACCCATCAACAATGCTTGCAAGTACTGGGCAAACAAAAGGTAGCGCTGATGATCTGCGACGGGAAGATCGGCGAACGGCATAACCTGGACCTGATCCGGCAAGCCCGCTTACTACAGCCCGGCATGAAGACAATGATGTTGTTGGAGGAGAATATGATTGACTGTTGCATCCCGAAAAAGGCACCCATTGATCGTATACAGGAAGCGATCTTAGAAATGATCCCGTCGGCCGGGGCTTTTCCCGGCAATATTTAATTGCTTTTTGAGAGCGTAAAAAAATAAGGTTGGTTGCTATAGCTTGTCAGACAGGCTATCAAAAACAGGGTTATCTGTAAATAATCCATGCGCGCCTACTATAGAATACTATTGAGCTTTCCGAGTTCAGGCATTGAGATAGTACGGAGCTTATTGGCGAAAAAAAAGAGCGTTCCTATTTTTGTCTTCATTTCGCTTATTCCTACCAATAAGGAATTACGGCTCTTTACTTCGGGAAGGAACAAATTGCATACTATTTTCCATTAATAAAATCGTCAGATCCCCCGTCTTTACAATCCAGGAGGATTATAAAGACAAATAAAGATAGTTTCGTTGGTTCATTGGTTAGAGAAAGCAGTCCCCCTGTAATTGGGGGGCTGCTCCACCGCAATCATGACAAACGATAATGAGCCTGGCAGCTACGCCCCGGCGCCTGGCCTGTTTCCATGAAAACCGGGGAATAATCCCCGCATAACGGTAGTGAGCATTTTGCTTGCTGCCGTTTTATAGCGACCGGCTCAATACCAAATAAAAATGAAAACGAATTACAACAAGCTCGCGGGACGGGATACTGCCCGTTTGGTGGCGATCAGTGATGCCGTATTCGGCGTAGCTATGACTTTGCTGGTGCTGGAGATCAAAGTGCCTGAGGTGAAAGGAAGCGAAAAAGATCTGGCGCTGACATTCTTAGCCTTAATGCCAAAGTTCCTGGTTTATTTTCTCAGCTTCCTTACTGCCGGCATCTTTTGGATGGGGCACTCTGCGCAATATAAATTCATAGAAAAGAGCGACAGGAACCTAAACTGGATTAATCTTTTGTTTCTCTTGTTCGTATCCATTTTGCCTTTTACTACTGCTTTCCTGGGAGACTATATCCATTATAAACTTTCGATTGGTATATACTGGCTCAATATTTTCTTGTTGGGATTGATGCTCTATGTGAACTGGCGCTATGCAGAAAGGCACAATTTTATAGAAGCGGAGGATAAGGTTGCTATTTCCAGGGCCATAAAAAAGAGAATCGCCGTTGCGCAAATGCTCTACCTGTCCGGAACATTACTTTGTCTCGTTCATCCTTATCTGGGTATTGCCGTCATCATAGGCATACAGCTTAATTATGCGTTTGCTTTCCTGAATAACCGGAAACCGGTAAATGAATCAGAAAGCGTAGATAATGCTTCTTTATCGTAATTCAAAAGACCAAGGAATTACCCTTCCACAACAAAAAAACGGTCACCAAATGGTCTTGCATAAAATGCAAAAGGCGCACCTGTTACGGTGCGCCCTGCCATTGAACCAATCTATGCTGGTTACTGGTCCGGCATAGATATGTCCATACTAATTTTCCCTGATCACTTTATAGCAATGCAGCGCTGTGCCTTTCCTGACGCGGATGAGATACATAGCCGATGCCAGTTGATCCACATGAATACGGTACGACAGATTGCCGCCTTCTATAGGAACGGCCATCTTCTGTCCCAGTGTGTTCACCAGGTCCACAACCGCCGATTCATAGCCGGCAGGAAGAAGTACCTGCACCACATCTTTCGTAGCGGTGGGGAATACCTTGATCTCTCCGTCACCGTTGCAACTGGTATAAGCCGATTGTACGGCCGTGCTGCTACGCTTGCCATCCCGGTCTACCTGCTGCACGCGGTAATAGCCTAGTCCTTTAAGCGGATGGGCGTCATTTGCTGTGTACTCCCGGGTCTCATGGCTGTTCACAGCACCCGCCACCCGTGCGATCTCTTTGAATAAGCGGCCGTCCGCACTACGTTCTACCTGGAAGTAATCGTTGTTCTGCTCCATTGCAGTGCTCCAGGCGATACGCACAGCACAACCTTCTGCTTTTACCGCAAAGGCGCTGAACTGCACCGGCAGCGGCGTACTGAGGCTGCCGATAGCAATAGCGGTGATATTACCCCCTACCGGTATCGTACCGCTCAGGATGCTGCCTTCCGTATTACCTGTGGCTGTGGCATTGCCGCTCAGGTCGATCCACTGACTGCCATTCCAGCCGGCCAGTCTCAGGTCGGAAGCACTGGCGAAGCCGCCGATATCGGGTATAGATACGGTTACGGCAATACCGTCATCGCTGCCGCTGACAGGTACCCAGTCCCAGAAGCCGGCTTCACTGACGGAGACCAGCGGCGCGGCCACAGTGGTAATACTGTGCGTGCTGCCATCGGATGGGTCGGTAACCGTACCCGGATTACCCGTAAACCATGCTGTACTGATCTCTGCTATGGCGGCAGGTGCCGTAATAGCAAGCGTCCGGATATCGGTAGCGCTGCCTACCGGGAAGATAAAGGCAGTAGTGCCGCTTTTGCTTACATAACCGTCCACATGTTGGGCATCGGTAGTGCCGTTGGTATAGGTTGCACCGGCAGCAAAATGCAGGGCTCCGGTCTGGGCACTACTCCTCACCGTAGTAGTGATACCATTGCTGAACTGCAGGTTGCCGGCTATATTGATGCCCTGGGTGTTGGTAATGGCCATAGTATTACCCGCACCGATGTTGAATTGTGTATTGAAGAACAAAGGTGCTACGGTACCACTAATGGTATTGCTGCCTGCTGCCAGGAAGAGATCTAAGCTGTTGCTGGAAGTCCAGCCGCCGCTGTTTTGCAGCAGGGTATTGCCATGCTCATAAGTGGCATTATTGGACAGACTCACGCTGCCGTCGGCCAGCACCACGGTGCCCCCTGGCGAATAGTCGCTGTTGTAGCCGCCATCGAGCACATAAGGTGCATTACCACCACCATAAGTAGTGTTCTGCGCCTGTGCCGATGCTGCTATAGCAGTGAAGACGGTGAAAATTAAAAGTCGTTTCATGTTAGCTGTTTTTAAATGAATAGATGTGGGTTAAGCCTTACTTACCGGCCACTTTCGAACTGCCTTCGATCTCTTTGATGCCCATCATCTGTTCCATTTGTTTTACACGCTCCATGAGTTGAGCGGTCACAGCTTCGTTACTCTTTAACTTTTGGTTCTCCGCTTTCAGCGTTTTAATTTGTGTATTTTGATCATCTATCTGTGCCTGTTGCTCCTGGATGGCCTTAGTGAGTACAGGAATTAGTTCTGTATAAGAAACAGCCAGGGTTTTATCTGCATCTTTACCTTCAGTTACAACAGAAGGAAGCACTTTCCGGATTTCCTGGGCAATGAACCCGATCTCATGACGGTTGTATACACTTTCACTGATGCTGTTCTTCTTCTCATACTCTACAGGACGCAATGCCATTACCGTAGAAAGGCCGTGCTGTGTATTGCTGATATTGCGTTTCAGACGGGCATCGGAAGTGAGCACCACGCCACCTGCACGTACGTTGGCAGAAGCATTAATATCGCCGGCTACATCTAATTTGTAATTGGGTGTCGCAATACCAAGGCCGAGTGTACCGGCCAGATTCGCATTCACACCATAGTAATTATTCCACCTTCTGTCTGCCCGGCCAAGATTCAAGCCATTCACGCCGGGAACTACATGATCTCCAAAGACCCAGTTCCCCAGTCCGGTTATATCGAAAGTGAAAGAGCTGTCATTAGGAGTAATCATGTCGTATCCCGGCGTCATGTTAGCGTCCACCATATTGGAGTCTCCATTATCCATTAAACGCAACCCACCGTAGGCTCCGAAATCTGCGCTGCGGATATCTAATTGGGCGCTAGGATTATTAGTTCCTATACCCATCTTACCATTAGGTAAGATTCTTACTTTTTCGGTACCATTGGTACGGATCGCCAGAGGCTGCGCATCGGTAGTGCCGATATAATTGGTTGCAGGGCTCGTGCCGGTATTACCGCTAAGTGCCCAACTGGGTGTGGCCGGTGTTGCAGACAATACACCACCGGCAAGGTTCAAACCTGTACCTACGCTCACATTGCCGATATCGCCGGTAGCATTGCGACCCGTGATGGCAGTGGGCGTTCCGCTGCTGCCGGTTACCCTTGCCGTGCCTTCTACATGAAGTGTTTGTTGCGGAAAATTGGTAGCAATACCAATATTTCCGGTACTCTGCACACGCATGCGTTCTGTTGCATTGGTACGAATTATCAGGGGTTGTCCATCGGCAGTACCTATATAATTAATAGTAGGGTTACTGCCTGTATTACCGGCAAGGTCCCAACCTGGTGTGGCCGGTGTTGCAGACAATACACCACCGGTGAGGCTCAGGCCCGTGCCGATACCTACATTGCCGATATCACCGGTAGCATTGCGACCCGTGATGGTAGTGGGTGTGCCGATGCTGCCGGTAATACGCATGGTACCGGAGAGGTTCGCATTCACACCATAGTAATTACTCCACCTTCTGTCTGCCCGGCCAAGATTCAAGCCATTCACGCCGGGAATTACATGATCTCCAAAGACCCAGTTCCCCAGTCCGGCTATATCGAAAGTGAAAGAGCTGTCATTAGGAGTAATCATGTCGTATCCCGGCGTCATGTTAGCGTCCACCATATTGGAGTCTCCATTATCCATTAAACGCAACCCACCGTAGGCTCCAAAATCTGCGCTGCGGATATCTAATTGGGCGCTGGGCGTACTGGTGCCTATGCCTACATTGCCATTGCTTTGAATACGCATCAGCTCTGTGCCATCGCCGTTACTGCCACCTGCAAGAAAGCGGTGGGCTGCACTAGGGTTATTGTCAATATGATAATTTAAAGCTGCAGCACCGATGCCAAAACCGTATGTAGCCGTATCGGTACCGTTGTCCCAAAGGCGGATCTTGGAACCGGTAGTGGATGCAAAAGAAAGTGGGGCACGGGGAGTACCATCACCGATGCCCACTCTTCCGATGGTATCGACACGTACACGCTCTAGAGCATTCGTACGCACGATTAGGGATTGATTGTCTGTAGTACCGATGAAATTGGTTGCAGGATTGGTACCGGCATTACCAACAGTACTCCACACATTGGTGGGGTTGGTTGCGGTCCAGACCGGCGCGGCTGGCGTACCGGTATTGACCTGCAATTGGTTGGCAGTGGTATTGTAGATCATCAAAGCCTTGGCCGGAAGGCTTATAGCATCACGTTGCGCAGTAGTAAGCCGCGGAGGCAATATACCCTTATTGTTACCGGTACCGCCGGTCACTTCCAGCATAGCGCTGCCATCCGGGGCGCCCGTACCTCCTATTTTGGTTTGGGCCTTTGTTTGAAGTGTTGCAGCCAGCATGGCGCCTGACAGCAAGATGTAATACTTCTTCATAAAAAAGAGTTATTTGGTTCAGCCGAAATTGGCAACACAAAGGTGGATCTTTAGCGAAAAGCCATTTGTATCAATACGATAGCATTTTCTGTATTAGGGCACCGGCATTTTGATCTCTTATTGTTACGCACTTTTTTTGTATTATTAATAAAGACAAGGATGTATTAACTTTGACAATAGTCTACGATCCGGCTCTATATCTTTGCCCTAACCAATGCATCAGCTCGTTTACAGAAAAACCATATTCTTGCTTATAGCGCTTTTTGTGGCATTTAAGGCAGATGCGGCTATAGCAGACTATAGTGTAACCCACTATACCAATGAAAATGGCCTGCCGCAAAATAGTGTAAGGGGAATTGAGCTGGATAAAAATGGTTTTCTCTGGATAGCAACAGAAGCCGGTCTTGTCCGTTTCGACGGGCAGCGTTTTAAAGTATATGACCGGAACCATTACCCGGCAATGCGCTCCAACCGCATTTTTACCATATGGCTCAATCTTACCGGAAGGATTTGTTTCCGGGTTGAGTTTGGTCGTACTTCCGGCGACTATACTTTTGACGAACGTGGCCAGATACAACGATATCCCTATCAGCCCTATAGCGGGAAAACCGCGCAATTTAAGAATAACCGTTTCAGGATATGGCAGGACACGGTATTCTACGAAGCCAGGGGAAGAATCCTTTGGAAGACCGGCGTAACCGGGCTCAGGCATCAGGGACTCCACTACTGGGGACAGATGAATGGGAAATGTTACTACCGGAATGACCAGGATGAGATATGGAGCATAGATTCGGTCAGAAATAAAGTGCAGGTCCATATAAAAGGGCTACCCCTCTGCCGGAAATCCGATGTAATCCACGCCGGATCGACTTATGATCTGTACAAACAGAACGACACCTTATATATTAGAGTGGATAAAGGTATTTACCAGATTTGTGAACGTAGCAAGGGGGAGCTGGAAGCGCTATTGGTATTGAAGACAGACATCCCTGATATACACATTTATCGCTATTATCCGCAATTAAACCTGCAGCTGATCGGGACATTTACCCACGGTCTTTACCTGATCCGCAATAAACAATTTACAACCTGCAAACATCTTAATGGCTTTGGTAATTATTATCCCCAAGTGCCCTTTGGGGATTCGGGGGTATTAACAGACAGGGGCATTGTGTATCCCACATCATCACGTTTTGATTATCCTTTTAAAAATCCTATTACCTACCGCGGGATGCTTCTGGATCGCGCCGGGAACTACTGGATAAACAGGACGCTTCTTGATAGTTTCCAGATTGTAAAGCTCGACAGCAAGCTTCATGTAGTAAAAAGCCTGTCTTCGGCTTATACGGCTGGTTGCTTCAGGGAGATGCCCGATGGCCGCATATGGATGACCTCCTTTCAAGGTAAGCATCTGGGCTATATAGACAAGGATTCTCTAATGTGGTTGCCTCGCTTATGGGGAGAAAAATTAGTACAGACCTTCTTGCCGCAAGACAATGAAACATTCTGGCTCGGCGGGGTAAACATCCTGGCAAAGCTGAGTCTGAAAACCAGGCAGCTATTGCATTACAAGAGCCTCGAAAATTTTACTATAGAAACGCTTTACCTCGACAAGTACAAGGTACTGTGGATAGGTACGACGGGTAACGGCTTCTTTGCGCTAAAACAGGATAGCATATACAAGCTGCCTTTGGATAAAAATGCGGGGCTAAAAGATGTTCATACTTTTATGGAAGATAAAAGTGGTTTTATATGGATGAGTACGAACAATGGTTTATTCCGATGTAAAAAGAATGATCTTGACCAATTTATTGCAGGTAAGACGCAAGAGGTATACTACCAATGTTTCAAAAAAGACTCGGGATTTAATACCAATGAATTTAATGGTAGCTGCACGCCTTCAGGCATCAGTTTAGGGAATGGGAAGTTCTCTTTACCATCTCTTGACGGCCTGGTGCAGTATTATCCCGACAGTATTAAGGAGGGTTTACCGGACAACAAAATATTTATCGACAAGTTCCTGGTCGATGGCAAAGAACAGGACATAAGCCGCGACCTGTCCCTGCCCCCTTCTTTCCAGCACATTGAAATTGAAGTGGTTTCCCCTTTTTTCGGTTTAGCAGACAATCAACAACTGGAGTATAATGTAAAAGGGCTGGATCATAACTGGTACCCGGTGAACAATGAAAATAAAATTGTACTGAACCAATTCCCGTATGGTGACTACAAATTGCAGATCAGAAAGCAGGCAGGCTTCGGACTCAATAGCTTTATCGCCACATCGCTACACTTTAATGTCACACCTTTTTTCTACCAGACCTGGTATTTTAAACTTGGCCTGATCCTTTTGGCAGGCTTGCTTGTTTTTCTTTTTGTAAAAATCCGCTACGCTTACCTGATGAAACGCAACAGAGCACTCGAAGAGGTAGTTGCCCAACGCACTGCTCATCTGGATAACGCCAACAGGCTTAAAGAAAAGATGCTGATGATGGTAGGACACGACCTGCAATCGCCCTTGCACTTTCTGGGTCATTTGTCAAAAATAAATGCTGAGGCCGTCACGTTGAAGCACCAGGAGCGAATAGAAGAGGTGAGCCGGCATATCGACAGTACCACAAAGAAAATAACCACCTTTATTGAAGAGTTCAGCCTTTGGGCGCGTGTCCAGGATGAAACCTTCAACCTCAGAAAAACTGAATTCCGGATATCTACCCTTATAGCTGATCTGCAACAATTTTCAAAAGACATCTTACAGTTCCACGGCAATACGCTTGAATGTAACATAGACCATGATTACGCCCTGCATACCAATATGGAATTATTGAAAGCAGTGCTGCGCAATCTTATAGACAATGCTAACAAGCATACCAAAAATGGCCTTATCAGCGTAAACTGCACCAATAGGAATAATACCTGTGTCATCACAATAGCGGATAACGGCGAGGGAATTTCAGCAAACGGGTTGCAGAGCATCAATGACCTGATCTATAAAGCCAAGCATACTACCCTGATTGAGCCGGCCAATGGAAGGCTCGGCTACCAGTTTATTGCCGACTTTGCCAACCGGTTGCAGGCCGACATAAACATTTCCAGTGAAAGGGGTAAGGGCACTACCGTTTGCATAAGCGGGATAACTATTGGCGCCGTTCCGCATCATCAGGAGCAATAGCTTACTTTAAGCCGTGTGCAGCAGCCAGCTCTATCAATTCTCTGCGCTGCTTGATATTCAACTTTTCATAAATGCGCTGTTTCATGGTATTGACAGTACCATATTGTATGTTCAGCATTTCACTTATTTCCCTTTGGGAAAAATCCTGTATAATATACATAGCTACCTGAAACTCCCTGGAGCTAAGCCTCTCTATAGGGTTCGCTGTTTTTTCACCCAGCACATTCTGAACCAGTGCATCGGCAAGCTTGCTGCTCACATACTTTTTGCCAGCCATAACGGTGTCAATCGCTTGCCTGATTTCTTCCTTGGATGCATCTTTTTTTAAATACCCTTTTGCTCCCAGTTCAATCGCACGCGTACCAAAAAAGGCTTCGTCATTCACCGATAAGATCAACACTTTTGTTTGAGAATGAACATTCCTAAGCTGTTGTAACAGCGCGTTACTATCGGTATCCGGCATTACCATATCCAACAGGAGCAGGTCATAGTTGTTATGCTTCATCCGGCTTAACACACTCTCCCCATCAAAAGCTTCATCAATAATATACCCGGGAAAGGCATCTCCAAGCATTATACGCAATCCGAAACGGACGATCTCGTGATCATCTGCAAGCAAGATTCTTTTCATTGAAAGGGGGCGTTTGGCTAAGCAAAGATATTGATCAAAAACGGGTACAATGGTTTTTTCGCAAAATATAGTTAGGCAGCGCACCAACGCGTGACCATATTCCTATGACTGCACAGGTGGATGTTTGCCATTGAAGGTCCGCTACAACCAAGATTTTCTGAAGAGAAGAGATGGGGAAAGTTGTCTTTGCTTGTTACTTCGGGATCATCCGTATCGTTCTTAACCACCTTTCAACCAATTGCTCCCAGTCAGCTATAGGGAGTTCGGTCCAATCCGGAATTTTTTGTGCCGATTCATTCAGTCCGAATGCGTGTCCGCCTTCCGCATATATATGGTATTCGGCAAGAACACCCGCCTTCTTTAACGCAATATAATAAACCAATGAATTTTGAATGCTATCAACCGGATCATTACCTGCCTGCAATATAAACATAGGCGGCGTATGGCTGTCAACCGGCAGTGTCCTGTTCAATTCATAGGGCTTACTGGTATGAAAAGTCATATGACCCGGGTACATCACAATTCCGAAATCTGGTCTGCAATCCATCGCGTCTATCTCATCGGTTACCGCATAAGCCCGCTTCCTGTAATTGGTACCGACGTCGGCAACTAAATGCCCGCCCGCAGAAAATCCCATCACGCCTATTTTATTGGGGTCAATATGCCATTCTTTGGCCCGTGCCCGTACCAACCCCATTGCCCTTTGTGCATCCTGCAAAGCCAGGGGCTTTACAGGGTCTTTCTCACAATGGCAATCTTTATCGTAATGCGGTCCCGAAGCCGGCACTCTGTATTTCAACAGTATACCGGTTACGCCTATCGACGCCAGCCATTTGCATATTTCCGATCCTTCGAGATCAATGGCAAGCTTATTGTATCCGCCACCGGGAAATACAATGACTGCCACTGCCGTATTTTTTCCTTTAGGAGAAAATACGGTGATCGTCGGATGGGAAACATTGCTAACCATTCCATCATTGTAGGTTTCCGTGCCTTTTATCAATCCGGAATCAGGAACGGATTTTGACCAGATAGGTATTTCTTTGCCTGCGACGAAAGGAATGGCTGTTTTAGGTTGGCGGCTTTCATTTTCCCGCGTTTGTGTATGCGGCTCCTTCTGCTTGCAGGAAAGCACAGGGATGCCAATCAGTGACACCAATGCAATGCATCGTAGTGTGGCTTTACTTTTCAATGGTTCCATTCGATATGAAGATGAAGATAGCCAATTATTTATTATGAATTTGAACACTATGAACAACCGCGTCATAATCTATTGGGAAGCCTCTTGACCACTAATGCCGCAATGTTTACCTGTATTATTCGGGAAGTCATACTAAATCCATAATGACCATTCACGCAAAATCATATCGCATTTTCCAAAGATTATATCTTTTAAGATCATAATTTTAGGTATTATACCATATACCGCACCAATACTCCTCTAAAAATGAAACGTAAATATCACATCATTATATTGCTGGCAACCTGTCTCCAATATTCCGCTTGCGGACAAGTTACGTCCTCCAGCCCACCTGCGCAGGATAGCGTTCGCACAAGCACCATAGTGGAACCGGAAGGCTACATTAACGATTTTGAATCGCTGTTTTCAGAAGTAGAAGCCGTAGAACTAGACAGCCTTATTGTAGACTTCCAGCAACGTACCACCAACCAAATAGCTATAGCAACTTTGGGGCCATCTCAATGTAGTAAAGAGGATTTTGAAGATTACTCACTACGACTGGCAAACACCTGGGGTGTGGGACAGAAAGAAAAAAATAACGGCATCTTAATTGCGATTTCCAAAGCGTTCCGGCAAATACGGATCCATAATGGGAAAGGGATAGAAACCATATTAAGTGGTGAAGAAACCAGGCAAATCGTTGATGATTATTTTATTCCTGAATTCAAAGAAGGGAATTATTTTGAAGGAACAAAAAAAGGGCTTCTTGCCCTGATAAAACGATTGGAAGAAAAGCAAAATAAACAGTAGACAGTACATTTTTGAAAATAATACAAAGTGACTATCCCGGCATAGCAAACGAAGCCCGCCGGTCCTTGAACCCGTCTGGGGATCGCTATAAAATGGCGCCCCGATGCGCACAACGACTACCGCCGGAGCAGACCTGAGCAGCGCTTTTGAACAGCTCGCTCCGGCTACTTTTATCTCGATCATGATTAGCTCACGCACGCGGCGCCCGCTCCTGCTCTGCCAGGTCTTTAATGCTATCTTTTCTTTTCATTACCAGCCTGCACTTACGTAAAAATGTCCCAATGTTCCCCACTTCCGTGCCAGTCGCGGGCCGTGAACCATCCTAATTTTGTGTAATAATAAAAACGATAGCAATGTCAAAAACAATTTTTATTACCGGGGCTTCACGTGGCTTTGGTAAATTATGGGCCGGGGCATTATTGCAAAGAGGCGACAAAGTAGTAGCGACTGCACGCAATTTGAGCGCACTGGACGACCTGGTAGCCCAATATGGCGACAACATCTTGCCGCTACAGCTCGACGTTAACGACAGGTCGGCCGGCTTTGCGGCAATAGCCAAAGCAAAAGAACATTTTGGAAGCATTGATGTGCTCATCAATAATGCAGGCTATGGCCTGTTTGGTACTATAGAAGAAGCCACAGAAAAAGATGCGCGCGATCAAATGGAAACAAATTTCTTTGGTCTGCTATGGCTGTCACAGGCAGTATTGCCCATTATGCGTGCACAGGGACACGGTCATATTATCCAGCTTTCAAGCGTATTGGGGTTGATCAGCAGACCGGTGCTGGGCTTGTATGCTGCTTCTAAATTTGCCGTGGAAGGCCTGAGCGAGTCGCTTGCTGCCGAAGTAAAAGGCTTTGGTATCAAGGTTTCCCTTATCGAGCCGGCCGGTTTCGATACGGAATGGGGCGGCTCTTCTGCAACGCGTACCGCTGCTATTGCCGCCTACGATGAAGTGAAAGCCAGTTACGAGGCAGGAATACCGCCCGATTTCAGGGGAGTAGCCGGCGGCACCATCGCAGCGCTGCTGAAGCTGATTGACAGCGAAAACCCTCCGTTGCGCTTATTGCTGGGTAAGTATGCCCATCTGCTGGTTAAAAGGGAGTATGAAAACCGGAATGCCGTGTGGGACGGCTGGCTGGAAACAACATTGGCAGCGCAAGGCAAATAATCCCTTATATTGTACCTATGACCGGCGTCCCGATCAGGCTGCTGTTCATGTTTAATTCTTAAGTTATGCAGCATTTTAAAAGTCTGGCCGACCTCCACCGCATTAATGGCCTGCCCATGCCGGAGCATCCGCTGTTCAGCGTTTACAGATGCCCTAAGACAACCACACTGGGTGAAAATCCCTTTACCGCTGATGTTTACATCATCGGGTTTAAAAAGCTGGAATCCGGGGTCATTATGTATGGACGTACCCAATACGACCACGAAAACGGCTGTATGCTATTTGCCCGGCCAAGGCAGATCATGGCGTTCAAAAACCTGGAATACCATGAAGATTCATTTATTATCTTCATCCATGAGGATTTTTTAAACGGCCACTTCCTGCATCAAGAGATCAACAAATATGCCTTTTTCGATTACGAGACAAACGAGGCCCTGCATCTTTCGCCCCGCGAGGAGCAAATCATGTGGGACCTTTTTTTTAAGATAGATGCGGAGTACCGGACTAACAACGACGAGTACAGCCGTAACATTATGCTGTCGCATGTTGATGCCATGTTGCGGTATTCACAGCGCTTTTATAAGCGACAGTTTATAGGCCGTACCCAGCTGTCCGGCATCACCGTATCAAAGTTTAATGAGGCGCTGGCTGCTTACTTCAAGACCGGGTTTGCCGAAGGCTTACCCAATGTAACGATATTGGCTGCGCAGCTCCATTTGTCCCCCCGTTACCTTAGCGACCTGCTGAAACAGGAAACCGGCAAAACCGCTATCGAGTTAATCCATATTTTTTTAATTAAAGAAGCCAAGAATCGCCTCAGAAGCGACGTTCAGCGCGTATCAGAAATCGCTTATGAACTTGGTTTTGACGATCCATCCTACTTTTCAAGGCTTTTTAAAAAAGAAACGGGGGTAACGCCTAACCAGTTTAAGAAGCGTTTGCTTAATTAATATTAAAAGACATGAAAACATCACAAATAGCCAGGGAAGTAACCCAACTCATTCGTGAGAGACAAAACAGGCAGGCAAAAGATACCTTCTATTCAAATAACATCGTCAGCATAGAAGCGAATGGTGATAAACGGGAAGGCATAGAAGCCCTGTACCAAAAAAGCATTGATTGGGCCACCCAGGTCCTGGAAGTGCATTCCGTTTCGGTTTCCGATCCACAAGTAGCGGCAGATCACTTCTCCTTAAATATCAAAATGGACATTAGCTATAAAAATGGTTACAGAGCCGTTATGGACGAGATTGCGGTATACGAGGTGAACGATGGCAAAATCGTTCTGGAACAATTTTTCTACAGGCCCTAAAAGCGTATCGTGTATAAAAAGGACCTATAGGTGTACCGATCGGGCGACAACGAAATATTATGGCAACGCAAAGGACTTTCGTTGTTATCTTACTCACCGCGCCACAGCATACGACCCCGTCCCCTATCTACAGCCACCGGCGATCTTATACGCACAACGCCTTCCGCCATCCAGCACATGCTCGGTACGCCGCACATCGGCTTGCAACACGTCGCGGAATATCTGGATCTCGTTGCTGCAAAAATGCTGGCAAGCCGCCGCCGCTGCACATATGGGGCAATGATCTTCTATTAGCAGGTAACCGTCGCCCTCTTTTTCATAACGCGCCATATAGCCTTCTTTATCCCGCATCTCGGTTAATGCTTTTACCCTGCTTTCAAGATCGGGCAAACTATCCAATGCAGCCTTATAGCGCAACCTGGCATCCTGGGCGGTGGATGCTATTACCGCATGGATACCTTCTTCGCCAAACAGCGCCTTGATCTTCTCAATCAGCTTGACGGCAGTCTCTGCATGTGCATCGGGAAAAAGGGCATGCCCCGCTTCGGTAAGCGTCCATACCTGTTTGGGGCGGCCACGTCCTGCAATTACCTCCGAGGAGACTACATACCCCTCTCTGGCCAGCCTGATCAGGTTAAACCGCGCCCCTTCGTTGGTTACTGACATTTCTTTGGCCAGCTGCGTCAATAGCAGTGCACCTTTTCGCTTTAAAATGCCGAGGGCCTTTTCATGCTCTACAATTGAATTCATCTGATGACAAAATTAAGCAACACGATGTGCTTTTGATTATTGGCTATACATCTATCTATGCTCTTTGGGCAAATATTGTTTCGTATTACAAGCGAGACTTTATCCCATAGCTCCTCTATAATGGCTCGCTGATTTTTCTTTTTAATGCAAATATACAAAGTGTTTATTTTGTAAAATAGATTTTGCCTGTAGCTTTGCCGGCAGAAACAATTGTTCGTCCATTGCCCTTCTTCAATAGAGCCTTTCGGACAGACACCTGCAGCATTATTTAAACCGAGGTATATGAGCATCGCAAAAAATAAAGACGCCGGGGCCGGCTGGCATGAGCTATTTTCAGGGAACAATAAATACAAAGCCATCGTGCTGGCGGTAGCGGTGCTGCTGAATGTGTGCAACATTTATATTACAGCCACGATACTGCCCACTATCGTCAAAGAAATCGGCGGGCTTAAATTCTATTCATGGAATACCTCCATTTTTGAGATCGCCTCCATTGTGGGCGCTGTATATTCTGCAAAGCTGTTCGCAGCTGCCGGTCCCGGCAAAGCCTACCGCCTGGCGTTATTGCTGTTCATGGCGGGATCGGCGGTATGCGCTGCTTCACCAGGCATGGCGGTATTGCTTATGGGAAGGCTTATCCAGGGCTTGGGTGGTGGCCTGCTTTTCGCACTGTCTTATGCCATGATCCGCATTATCTTCGAAGAGCGCCTCTGGGCCAGGGTCATGGCGCTTATCTCCGCCATGTGGGGTATCGGTGCTTTTGTAGGGCCTTTCGTTGGCGGGCTTTTTGCGGAATACGGCAGCTGGCGGTTGGCCTTCGTAAGCGTTATTGTGCTTACAGCAGGCTTGCTTTTGCTCACACACTATACCCTGCCCCGAAAGTATGATAACGGAAAGAGCCTGCCGGTTTCCATATCGAAGCTGGTATTGCTGGTGCTGGTGGTGCTGATGGTTTCCATCGGCAGCATTTATGAAGAACCGGCAGCCAACCTCGTATTTACCGGCATAGCGGTATTGTTCCTGACCGCGTTGGTCATTGCCGAAAAACGCAAAGGCATAAGACTATTACCCACCGGAGCTTACAGCCTGCGTACCGCGCTGGGAACGGCATACATCGTAATGGTCTTGTTCTCTCTTATCGCAGCCGTAGAAATATTTATTCCCTATTTCCTGCAGATCATATATGGTTATTCACCGCTGCAATCCGGCTATCTTGCGGTACTGATCGCGATAGGCTGGAGTCTGTCTTCGATGATCTTTGCCGGTATTGCAGCACGGCATCTCGGGAAGCTAACGGTAATCGCTGCGTTCTTCCTGATAGCCGCACTCTATGGACTTACTTTAATCGCGCACGAAAATGCCTCTCATCTGGAAACAGCAATACTCTGCGCCGCACTGCTCCTTATCGGCACAGGCCTCGGACTGGTTTGGCCTCACCTTTCGGTACGTATACTTTCATCGGCGCCCAAAGGCGAAGAAGAGCTTACCTCTGCATCCATTACGATTGTACAATTAATTACCATGACCCTTGGCGCTGCTTTCGGTGGCCTGGTGGTAAACCATGCAGGGATGACGCATCCCGGAGGATTGGAGGGGGCAAAATCGGCGTCTGTAGCTCTATATCATTTCTTCATGAAATTCCCGATGCTGGTGCTCTTACTGCTCGTGATCAGCAAAAGTTTCCGCAGCAACCTGTTCAGGTCTGCAGGAAAGTAACACCAGACAGAGAGCTTCTGAGCGCTGCGTGCAGCCGTGACTACGCTATTTATATTTCGCACGAAAGGACATGCAGCAAAGCTTGCTTTGCAGCATGATCAGGCACCCTTACCGGCGGCAACGATATGATGGCCCTGGCTTTTGCCGGAATTTGCCCCCTAATTTGTCATTTCTACCCCGGGCCGGATACCTGAATGAATGTCATCTTTGCACTATCAATGCCATTCAAAACCAAAATACAAATAGTGCTATGAAAAATCTGCACAGAACAAACAGCCTCCTTCAGGCAACAGTCCTGATCCTGATCACTATGATGACAGTACCCCGGTCGAACGCGCAACAAAGCAAACCTTCCGGCAGCGGTTACGCACCTGTCAACGGAGCCAAAGTTTATTATGAGGTATATGGGGAAGGCAAGCCCATCGTATTGCTGCATGGCGCCTTCATGACCATTGGTACCAACTGGGGTCAATTGATCCCTGAGCTATCCAAAACCAGGAAAGTGATTGCCGTTGAATTGCAGGGGCATGGCCATACACCCTTTTCCGACAGGAAACTATCCTATACTACTTTAGCCAGTGATGTTGAAGGTGTAATGGATTATCTGAAAATAGACAGCGCCGATGTTGCCGGGTATAGCTTTGGCGGCGCCGTGGCCTACCAGTTTGCGATACGAAGTCCCAGGCGCTTAAGAAAATTAGTGATCATTTCTGCTACTTACAAAAGCAGTGGTTGGCTACCTGAAATAAACAAGGCTTTTAAAACAATGAAGCCCGAATTGTTTGCACACACACCCATGAAAGCCGCTTACGATGCCGTGGCGCCGGATAAAACAAAATGGACAAAGTTCCTAGAGCAAATGATCGCTTCGGCAGCAACGCCATTTGACATGGGCGACGCCAATATTTCGAAGATTACAGCGCCTGTGCTCATCATATCCGGTGACAATGACGGACTGGATAAGATCGAGCTGATAAAAACCTACCAATTGCTGGGGGGCGCGGTGAGCGCCGATATGGGCGCAATGCCCCAATCGCAACTGGCCATCGTCCCGGCACAGGGGCATGTAAGCCTGATGATGCAGACGGCAATGATCCTGGGCTATCTCAACAACTTTCTGAAATAACCGTTATATTATCTTACGTACAGCTTTTATCCCGACCACAAAAAGCAAATAAGATGAGAAAAATAATTGTTTTGTCCATGATTACGATGGACGGTGTGATGCAGGCGCCCGGCGGCCCTGGGGAAGATACATCAGGCGGCTTTCAATATGGCGGCTGGACGGCGCCTTACGGCGATGAGGTCTTTGGCAGGATCGTGCAGGAAGAGCTAAAGCCGGCTGCCTATCTCCTGGGTAGAAAAACGTTTGATATCTTTGAATCCTACTGGCCTCACCATGCCGGTTTCTGGCCGGGTATTAATGATGGCGACAAATATGTATTGTCTCAGACCAGGGAACAATCGGATTGGGGCAATACCGTTTTTCTCAAAAGCCTGGCAGATATTGAAAAGCTTAAGCATTCCGATGGCGCCGATATCCAGGTCTGGGGCAGCAGTGCACTGATCCATCTGCTGCTTCAGCATGACCTCGTAGACGAGTTGCGACTCAAAATCTATCCTTTGATCCTTGGCGAAGGAAAAAAGCTGTTTGAAAACGGAATAGTCCCCGCAGCGTTCATTTTAGTAGAGAGCTTAGCCACACCAAGCGGCGTGATCATAGCCCATTACAAACGGGCCGGAGCAGTGACTACGGGCGACGTTACCGTTTAATATACCTGTTGATGGCGCTGACATTCAGATCCTTCCGGGATGGGTGTAGCCACTTATATTTCGCTATTTCCTGACCACGATTATCTTCAGCAGATTGGACTGTGTCGATCCATCGGCAAGCCAAATGGTTTTCCCATTTTTCCAGTAAGTAGCCGAGGGCGATTTGCCCGGCGCAACATTCTCTGTGGAGCCGCCAACATATACGTCGCTGCCGGCTATGGCAATGCTATAGGCATAGGTGCTCTTGGCGCCGGAAGCCACCACAACGGGATCGCCGTTCTTCCAGTATTGGGCCACCAGGCTATTGCTGCCATCGGTGCTTACGCCCAGCCCTGCAACATACACATCGCTCCCGGATACTGCGATGGAAAAAACGCGTTCGGTTCTGGCATTGATCGATACCGGCGTACCAAGGTTTTTGGAATAGTATGTCTTTACATCCCCGCCCGGCACCGATAGCGACCACATAAGATAGAGATCCTGGCCTGATACTGCCAGCGCTGTTTTATCGGTATATCGGGTTGAATCGTTCAACTCGATGAGGGTCCCGTTCTTCCACACAACCGTTGGATTACTGTAAGAATATAACCGGCTGCGGGTTCCTATAACATAAACATCATGACCTATTACGGCTATATTATTGGCAGAAGCGCTTGTGCTTTCATCTGTGAAAGCCACTGCTTTCCCATTTTTCCAATACTTCGCGATATAGGCAATACCTCCCGGTCCTTGTTCCCGTCCGGCCACATAAACATCACCGTCCTTTATAAAAATCCCATTTGCAAAAGCGTTGGCAGTACCATCCGTCAGGTCCACCGGAACGCCGTTCTTCCAGTATTTTGCCACAGCAATACCGTTGGCATTATCTCCGTAGCCCGAAATATAAACGTCATTGCCCGAGATCGTAATATCGCTGGCCACATCGCCGGATTCAAGCGGCGTACTCATTCCGTCTTTCCAGAATCTTGCCCGGAAACCTTCATGCCCCACCGCGTAAACCGTTACATCGGGTTGCGGCTCCGGATCGCTTTCTTTCTTTTTGCTGCAGCTATTGATAAGCAGCAGCAGTGTCAGCAATAAAATACAGGTATTGGCTATTTGGCGCATCTTTATCGGTACTGGGTGAGAATAAACAGGGTTATGCTATGAATCATGTATCCGGCCGGCAGACACAATCGGGTGTAAAGTTATAGAATACCGGCAATAGGCATGGGCTTACTCAAATCCTTAACGTTTCCATCAGGCGCAGAAAGGAGCCACTGCAGAAAAAATGCAGTGCCGTTCCGGAAATTTGGTAAAGAAAATTTCGTTAACCGTTAACCAATAACAATTTCATTCATCTCATGAAAAAGACAAACATTGCTGCCAAGCATCTCGATCTGAAAAAGAAAACGATCGTAGCCTTACAAACGAATATGATCATGGGCGGCGGCCCGATCTCCACATCCTGCATCTGCCCGCCACCCGAGCCCATCTGGACAGAATCATGCCCCAATACGGTCGCCTGTTTTTCTGCCAATGACCGTTCGCTCTGCTGCGTTTAAGGCAAGGGGAGTAAACCTTACGACAAAAATGACGCTTCAAGCCTGTTTACATTTGTGTACGCTGCACAATGTGACAGGCTTGACGCTTTTTGGTGACGGCTCTTCGGGCCGCCATTGCCTGCATAGGTTGATAGGGATTCCAATACCATCCGGCAACTTCCCGGATGCCAAAGCGATGTGCGGCCAAGACCTTTCGCTCCCCGGCTGTATTACACTTTAAGAGATCCTTCATTCGCAAGCTGCACAAGCGATTCAGGATGACAATGACGAGTTTAGGGTTACGTTAGCCCAAACCATAAACATACCATTGTCATGCCGACTTCAGCGGCTAACGACATGCCTTTTTCCTTAAATGCTTAACTAAATGACATTGGATAGTTCATTTACACTTTATCAGCCTATCACCTTATTTTTTATTTCAAAACCCTTACATTCGCAGCGATAAGTTCTTTCTTTATTTCTTTATCAACCGGAATGGGTTACGCTTAGCTGTGTATTAAAAGGGAATCGTGTGCAAATCACGAACTGTCGCGCAACTGTAAGTAACATACAAAGGTTTTTATCAAATATTAGATCCACTGTCCCCCAATGCCGGGATGGGAAGGATGATAAAAAACCGTTACAAGTCAGGAGACCTGCCTTTTCCGAATTGACGATGCTTTCGCGATATGAAGCTTATAGTCAGGTATGATACGTTTGGTATTGGTACAACAGCTCCTCCCCGTTGCCCTATCATTTTAAGGATCCCGCTATCACAGAACTATTCTTCTCCTGCGTTCTGTCGTATCTGCCGGTCCGCGTATGCTTTCCTGTACCCATTTCTTTCCCACCGCAGCATTGTGAAGTTTAGCGAAGCGCTTTTGACAATGATTTTTAACCATTTAAAAAGTTGAAGCACGCATGCGTACACACAACCTCGGCTATCCGCGAATTGGTAGCAACAGAGCGCTGAAAAAGGCCTCGGAAGCCTATTGGGCCGGAAAGGCAACAGCAGAAGAATTACTGCTCACTGGAAAAACAATCCGCTATGACAATTGGAAGATCCAGCAGGACGCCGGCATCGATCTCATTCCCGTAAACGACTTCTCGTTCTACGATCAGGTGCTCGACATGAGCTTTATGCTGGGCGCCATACCGCGCCGCTATCATCCCCTGATGGAAAAAGAAAGGCTACCGGATATCGATTTGCTTTTTGCCATGGCAAGGGGCTACCAAAAAGAGGGATACGATATTACAGCAATGGAAATGACCAAATGGTTCGACACCAATTATCATTACATCGTTCCCGAATTTACGGCCCATCAGCGTTTCAGCCTGCTCTCCCATAAGGCACTCAATGAATTCCTGGAAGCAAAGCATAAAAAGATCAATGCAAAACCGGTGCTTTTGGGCCCCATCTCCTATTTGTTACTGGGAAAAGAAAAAGAAGCGGGCTTTCACCGCCTGGAACTGATCGAAAATCTGCTACCGGTATATCTCGAATTGATACAAACGCTGGATAATGCGGGCGCGCACTATATCCAGCTGGACGAACCCTGCCTGGCTCTGAATCTTGACGAGGCCACACGCAGCATTTACCTGGATACCTATAAGCAGATCAGGGCCAGATTCCCCCACCTGCACATTATACTGGCCAATTACTTCGAATGCTATGGCGAAAACCTGGCAACGGCATTGCAATTACCAGTACAGACATTGCACCTGGACCTCGTACGTTGTCCTGCACAGCTGGGCGATATACTGGAAGCGTATCACAAGGATTCCAAGCTGCATCTTTCACTCGGACTTGTAGACGGCCGCAATATCTGGAAGAATAATTTTGATCAATCCCTGGCGCTGATCGATACGGCGATAGCCAAAGTAGGCGAAGAAAAGCTATGGATAGCGCCATCCTGCTCTTTATTGCACAGCCCCTGCGACCTCGACCTGGAAACAAATGAAGCGGTACTCCAACCGGAAGTGAGGCAATGGATGGCATTCGCCAGGCAAAAGCTGGCCGAAGTAGTTACGCTGAAGAAGCTGGCCTCGGCAGAGACAGACGATGCAACCCGTGCAGCATGGGAAAGCAACCGTGCTGCGGTAGCCGGCAAGCTTAGCTCGGCGCTCATCCACAATCCATTAGTAAAGCAGCGCGTACAGGCCATTACAGACCGTGATGCCCGGAGAGCCAATACGTTTGCGATAAGAAAGGAAAAGCAACAGCAGGCGCTTCATTTGCCTTTGTTCCCCACAACGACCATAGGCTCTTTCCCACAGACCAAAGAAGTACGCGCCTGGAGAGCGCAGTTTAAGAAAGGGGATCTGTCTGCCGCGCAATACGAAGCCTTACTGCAGGAAGAAACAGAAAGATCTATCCGCTGGCAGGAAGAAACCGGCATCGATGTCCTGGTTCATGGGGAGTTTGAACGCAACGACATGGTGGAGTATTTCGGCGAGCAATTATCCGGCTTTGCCTTTACGCAGAATGGCTGGGTACAGAGCTATGGCAGCCGCTGCGTCAAACCGCCCGTTATTTATGGCGATGTATCCAGGACGGTGCCGATGACGGTAAAATGGAGCGCATTTGCACAATCCCTTACCGGTAAGCCGGTCAAAGGGATGCTTACCGGACCGGTAACCATACTCCAATGGTCCTTCGTAAGAAACGACCAGCCCCGTTCTGCAACCTGTAACCAGATAGCCCTGGCGATACGTGATGAGGTCGCCGACCTGGAAGCAGCCGGATTAAAAGTGATACAGATCGACGAGCCCGCCATTCGCGAAGGCTTGCCCTTAAGAAGAGAAAACTGGGACGACTATCTTAAATGGGCGGTCAATGCGTTCCGCATTTCGGCCGGCGGCGTGAAAGACGAAACGCAGATACATACACATATGTGCTATTCGGAGTTTAACGATATTATCGAACATATTGCCGATATGGACGCCGATGTGATCACGATCGAATGCTCCCGTTCCCAAATGGAATTGCTGGACGCTTTCGCAGCCTTCCGGTATCCCAACGACATAGGCCCGGGCGTGTACGATATCCATTCGCCAAGAGTGCCTACCCAAGCGGAAATGGTGGACCTGCTGGAAAAAGCGCAGGCCGTTATTCCTGCCGGTCAATTATGGGTCAATCCCGATTGTGGTTTAAAGACCAGGCACTGGGAGGAAACGAAAATGGCCCTGGTTGAAATGGTAAATGCCGCCAAAGCCATGCGCCTGCTGGTAAACGCGGCACAGCCTTCCTGAAGCTGATCCGTCCGGCTTCTTAATATATCGTAAAGCGCTCCACATAAAGGAGCGCTTTATATATTGGCACAAGGCCGGGATGAATATACCTCCCGGCCTCTTCATAAGATCCGGGTTACGAAATCAAGGACCGGCGCTGGCCGCTAGTTGTACCTCCTATAAACAAACAGCTTGTTCAACGGGTATTGCAGCCTTCCAGCGTCCATTCATACAGCTGCTGCATAATGGGCAATAGCGCCTTACCCCTTTCGGAGAGGCGGTACTCTACCCGGGGCGGCAGCTCTTTATACTCTTCCCGTATAATGATACCGTCTTCTTCCAGCTCTTTAAGAGAGGTCGTCAGCACTTTCCGGGAGATGAGACCAATAACGGCGGCAAGCTGCCCGAAACGGGCGGTCCTGTCCCGCAGCATCCATATGATAATGGGCTTCCATTTGGTTCCCAGCACCGCCATACAGCGGTGCATGGCGCATTCGTTCAACCTGAACTGATCGCTTTTTGTGGTTACCTCCGGGTTACTTGTATTTACCATAATAGTTACAAAAGTAAACTATAATTGGTTACTTTGCGAAACTAAATTTGGAATAATGAATTTCGCACCTCTTTTTGCACCTTTTCAGTACAAAAATCTGAAGCTGAAAAATCGGTTTGTTATGGCGCCCATGACCCGGGCGAAGGCGCCTGACGGCGTACCTGGCGAAGCCAATGCTGCCTACTATGCCCGCAGAGCGGCAGCCGAAGTAGGCCTTATCTTAACAGAAGGCACTGTGATCGACCGGCCGGCTTCGAAAAACCTTAAGGATATCCCCAACTTTTACGGCGACGCGGCCCTGGCCGGATGGCAGCAGGTAGCCGACCGCGTGCATGCCCATGGCGGCCTCATCGCGCCGCAGCTATGGCATGTGGGCAATTCGCCCTCGGGCTGGGAACCGCCTGTTCCTTTCGAAAGTCCGGATAGCATGTCGACGGAAGACATTGAGCGGACCATTGCCGCTTTTGCCAGCGCCGCCGGCTCGGCAAAGGCGCTGGGCTTTGATGCTATTGAGCTGCATGGCGCGCATGGTTATCTTATCGATCAGTTCTTCTGGCAGGTCACCAATGGAAGGCACGACGGCTTTGGTGGCAAAACCATCGGGGAGCGAACAAAGTTTGCGGTGGAAGTATTAAAGGCCGTCCGTGCCGCTGTAGGACCCGACATGGTCGTGATCCTGCGTCTGTCGCAATGGAAAGGCGCCGACTTCAATGCCAAAACCGTTCATACGCCGGCAGAGCTGGAAGAATGGATCTTACCGTTGGTAGATGCAGGCGCCGATATCTTTCATGCCTCTCAACGCCGCTACTGGGAAAATGAATTTGAAGGCTCCGATCTCAACTTTGCCGGCTGGATCAAAAAGATAAGCGGGCAACCTACTATTACCGTAGGTTCCGTTGGCCTGAACACCGATTTCACAGCGCTGTTCAGAGAAGGCGCCGGAGCCGACAAGGCCGATATGGACGAACTGCTGCGCCGTTTTGAGCGGGGCGATTTTGACCTAGTGGCTGTAGGCCGACAGCTGCTGCAGGATCCCGAGTTTGTGCTGAAGATAAAGGACGATCGTCTTAGCGAGATCCGGTCTTTTGAATCGGCCAGCGCAGGGGTGCTTCATTAAGTATAACAACACTGCTGCCGTTACACAAGGCGCCTCCAGATTAAAGGAGGCGCCTTGTCTATTGTTTTAAACTGACCTGTAGCACACCCCAATCCGGAGCTATAAACAGTGATCAAGATGCAGGTAACTACTGCCGGAAATGTGACGCAGGTCACATAATTGAGGCTCCGCTCCGAATGTGACATAGGTCACACAATCACCTCGTGTTCCCGCATCATCTTTGTGTCGCAATAGCAACAAGGGCAAGTGAAAGAACCCCAAGACATTTCATTTTCCCGCTTATTCTTCAACGATAAAATCTAAAAACGATGTCAAAGACAATCTTCATTACCGGCGCTTCAAAAGGATTTGGTAAGATCTGGGCCGAGGCTTTTTTACAACGTGGCGATAACGTGATCGCTACCGCACGCAATCCCGAAAGCCTGAACGATCTGGTCAGTACCTATGGCGCCAATGTGCTCCCGCTTAAGCTTGATGTGACCGATCGCGATGCGGTGTTCGCGGCCGTAAAGGAAGGCAGGGATCATTTCGGAAGGATCGATGTACTGCTCAACAATGCCGGCTTCGGCTTGTTTGGCGCGGTTGAAGAAACGACGGAACAACAGGCCCGCGATCAGTTTGAAACAAACTTCTTTGGTTTGCTATGGGTAACACAGGCGATTATACCCGTTATGCGCGAGCAGCAAAGCGGGCACATCATTCAATTGTCTAGTGTGCTGGGCGTCGTAACTTTTCCCACGCTTGGCATCTATAATGCTTCAAAATTTGCAGTAGAGGGTCTTACCGAATCCCTGGTAGAGGAAGTGGCGCCTTTTGGCATCAAAGTATCCCTGCTGGAACCCAATGCTTTCTCAACCGACTGGGGCGGCGCTTCTGCCGTGCATACAGAACCCAGCCCGCTGTACGAAAAAGTAAAAGCGGATCTGTTCGCCAGCTTCGCACCTGATTTCTTTGGTGATCCAAAAGCGACAACCGATGCCGTGCTGCAGCTGGTCGATAGCGCACAGCCGCCTTTAAGGCTGTTCCTGGGTAAGATGAGCTATCCCTTTGTAAAACAGGTTTATGATTCCAGGTGGACGGAATGGGATGCCTGGAAGCAGGTTTCAGCAGCGGCACACGGTCTTTAATCCCACCCGGACAATGAGGGCGGGCGGCCCAGGTTAATGGACCAGACCGTCCGCCCCTTATTATTGAATTCTAAAAAAAAAGACTACGAGGATATAGGAAACAGGATGCAATTTGCTGCCGGCTAGCGGTTGCTGAGCTCGTCGAAGCACCCTCTTTGTCCTTTCGACAAGCTCAAGGACTGGCCTTATTTCCTATATCCGGATAGTCATAAAAAAATATCATGAACACGGAAGAACAATTCATCAGCCTGCACAAGCAGGCCAAACCCCTGATATTACCCAACGCATGGGATGCCGCAAGCGCAAAAATTATCGAAGACCTGGGCGCGCAGGCTATCGCCACAACAAGCGCAGGTGTGGCCTGGTCCCTGGGCTATCCCGACGGGCACAAGATGACGGCAGCTTTAAACACGCAGGTGGCACTGCATATCCTGCGCGTGATCAAGATCCCGCTCTCTGTTGACTTTGAGCATGGCTACAGTGACGAGCCGGCGGTGGTAGCCGAAAATATCAAGCCGCTGCTCGATGCCGGCATTGCCGGTATTAATATCGAAGATGGTACCGGCAGCCCTGATCTGCTGGCTAAAAAGATAGCGGCGATACGACAGGAAGCGGAGCGGCATGGTTCCAAATTGTTTATCAACGCAAGAACCGATGTGTATTTAGCAGCACTCGTAGCGTCCGCCGACCGTGTGGGAGAAACCATTAAACGTGCCAGACAATATGCCGCAGCCGGGGCCAGTGGTTTATTCGTTCCGGTTATCGTAAATGGTGAGGAGATCGCCCGTATCGCAGAAAATACCATCTTGCCTTTAAACGTGATGGCTATGCCTGGCCTGCCGAAAGCAGACAGGCTGGCGGACCTGGGGGTAAAAAGACTGAGCGCCGGCACCGGCGTATCTCAGATGGTATGGCACACTGCGGCAAGGGTAGCCGGGGCATTTCTGGCAGGAGGCGACTCCGCTGTTTTTGAGAGCGATGCTATGCCTATCGATAAGCTCCAGGGTTTATTTTCGACTAGCGTCTGATTCTTACACCCGAGTCAGGCCATTCTAAAAGGTTTCAAGTCTGTTGCATCGAGCGGTTCAAAATGCAATAGGCTTGAAACATAGTTTTTGTCGTCGCCTCATTCATCACAACTATTTTCAGTACAGTAAGTGTCAGGCATTTTTACGGTAGCTCAGCCGGCTTAGCGTTTCCCGCGACACACCCAGGTAAGCAGCGATCAGCTGTTTGGGTACTATATTATACAGTTCCGGATAAAGCTTCAGCAAGTCCTCATACCTGCCCTTCGCATCATTATTCATCATGGAGAGCAGCCGCTTGTGCGCGGCCACATAGCCTTTATTCGTTCGCAACCGGAAAAAACGTTCGATGGAATGCAGCTCATCGCAAAGTTTTTCCCGGTCGTCGCTGCTCAGGCTGAGCACCTCCGCATCCGTAATACAATCGACAGTAACCGTAGCCTTCACCTGGTAAATTAATGCATGATAATCGGATGCCCACCAGGTGGGCATAGCAAACTGAAGAATAAACATCTTCAGGTCGTCATTTGTATAGAATGACTTTAAGCATCCCTTAATGACAAAATACTCCGCATCAACCTTATCTCCCGGGGAAATGATCGCGTCCCCTTTCTTAAAAGAAAGGGGCTTAAAATGCGAGAAAACATAAGCAAATTGTTCATCGGTAAGCGCTATCGTTTTGCTCAGGTGCTGCTTCAATATTTCTTCCGCTTGCATAATTGGTGTTTTGGGTACAATTGGCTACGCTACAGGTGCTGTTTTCTTTCCCGCACAAGATAGATAATAATGCCAGAGCATCATACAGGCTACCGACCGGTAGGGCTTCCAGGCTTCGCTGATGCCCAGGATCTCCTCCCTGGTTGTGGCAACCGGCAATCCTTTCAACCGCTTTAGCGCATTTACAGCCGCCAGGTCGCCTACCGGGAAAATATCGGCCCGTTGCAGTACAAACATCAAGTATACATCAATAGTCCAGTTACCAATACCCTTCAAACCGATCAGTATTTTACGGATCGCCTCATCGGGCGTTTTTGCAAAAGCCTCAAGATTGATTTCCTCACTTTGTATCGCCTGCGCCAGTCCTCTGATATAGCCCATTTTTTGCCGGCTCACAAAACAATCCCGCATCTCCCCATCGCTGAGGAGCAGCACCGCTTCCGGACTAAGCCGTTTGGTTTTTTCCCTCAGCTTATTCAGGGCAGCCAGGGCCGAAGCCAGTGACACCTGCTGCTCCAGGATGATGTGTACCAGGGTTTCAAAGGTATTTTCCCTGGTCCACATCGGGGGATAACCATAAGTATCCAGGATCACTTTCAGATGATGATCGTATTTGGCCAGGCGATCGCATAGCTCATGATAGCTTTCACGATCAAAGGTTTCCGGTGCTATGACAGCAATTGCAGACACTATTTTCAAGATGGAATGTTTATTAAAAAAGCGTTGGCGCCCGATGTCCCGTCTCCAGCTCAAGCAAAATGGATTTGTTTTCCAGTCCTCCGGCGAAGCCGGTCAGCTTTCCCGAAGCGCCTACTACCCTATGACAGGGAACAATAATAGATATCGGATTTTTGTTGAGTGCTCCCCCAACCGCCCGCACAGCTTTTATGTCGCCGAGCAGACGTGCCAATGCACCATAGGTTTTTGTGGCGCCATAAGGTATACCGAGCAAGGCCTCCCAAACCCTGACCTGGAATGCCGTCCCTTCCCAATCCAGGGGAATATCGAAGACCGTTCTCTGTTTGCCAAAATATTCTTTCAGCTGCTGCTCTGTTTGCAGCAGCACAGGATCCTCGTCATTTCGTTCCGGGGCCGCCAGCTTTGTTCTGCTATAGTCTTCCCCTTCCCATAGCACCGCTACGAGGCCATCGGGAGAAGCGATAAGCCGGATAAGGCCTACCGGTGATGACATATCTTTATATACGAGCGATTGTTGCGCTTTCATTTATCCGCATTTTACTGCATACAGAAATAAAAAAACAAAGATACCTTAGATCAATCGGCAGGCATCAGCTCGTCCGCAGCTTTGACAGCCGGCGCCGGCTGATCGCCAGAAACCTTTGCATCCTGCGCTGGCAATGTATGTTGTGCCTTCCTGCCGGGAAGCAGGTACAACATGATCGCCACCAGCGCGGCACAAACCAGGAGGCCCATCACACCGGCATGATAGGCAGCCTGCCAGCCCTGCGCAGAGCGATAGAAGAATATACCGCCGATGATGCTGATACCTAAAGCGGAGGCCGTTTGCTGAAAAGTTGTATACACCCCGGCAGCTGCACCGGCATATTGAGCCGGTACATTTTTAAGCGCAATATTCAGCAGGGAAGGCAGCACCAGCCCGTTCCCAAGGCCCCATAGGCCCATCAGCCCGATAATTAAGCCTGCACCGACACCGGGTCTCCAAAGTACCACTTGCAGGTAAAATGCTGCCGCCAGGACTACGATACCCACCTGCAGCACCCGCTTCCCAAACCGCACGATCGTTCTGGAAGCCACCAGGGAGGATACCACAAATAAAATACCAGGCACCATGAAATACAAGCCGCAATCCAAAGCGGAAACGCCGAGACCGTTTTGAAGATAAACCGCGCTCAGCAACAGGTAAGCTGTGTGCAGCATGAAATGGAACAATACCGCCACCAGGCCGATATTGAAGTCTTTGATCTTAAATAGCCTTACATCTATTAATGGATTGCCACCGCTCGCAAGCTTCTTTTTCTGATTAAAGATGAAAAGGGAGAAAATACCGAATGACAGCGCGATCAGACCAATACTCCATAAGGGCCAGCCGGCCTCACGGCCTTCGATCAAAGGATAAATAAGGCAGAACAAGCCCAGGGTCAGGATCATTACTCCGGTATAATCAAACTTCGTGTTTTGATGCCTCGGCGTTTCTGTAACATACCTATGTGTCGCCCAAAGCGTGAGGATACCGATAGGCAGGTTGATAAAGAATATCAGCCGCCAGCCCTCGATAGCCCAATGCGTATCGGCCAGGTAACCGCCTAATACCTGACCGATCACCGCGGCCGACCCAAGCGTGATGCCATAAAGGCCAAATGCCTTCGCCCGCTCCTTCGTGTCGGTAAAAAGCACCTGTATAAAGGCTATAGTCTGTGGCATCATAAAGGATGCGCTCAGGCCCTGGAAAAACCGGGTTATGTTTAGCTGGAACGCGGACTGGGACAAGCCACACAGGCATGAAGCGATCGTAAAGGCCAGCATTCCCAGGAAAAATACCTTTTTCCGGCCAAAATGGTCACCGGCCCTGCCACCGGTTATGAGGAAAGCGGCATATCCCAGAAGATAGCCTGCAATCACCAGCTGGATCTCAGCATCGCTTGCCTGCACACCTTTTTTAATAGCCGGTATCGCCACGTTAATAATGAACACATCAATTACGGAAAGTAACGGTGCGGATAGCACGATCACCAGCTCCAGCCATTTGTTCCTGACTTCTTTCATTTTATATCAGCTTTTGAATGATTTTTTTTGCGGTTTGTATTTCAGCCGGACCTTTAAATACGGAAGCGGCAGCTATCGCACCTTCCAATGCGATGAATATCATTTCCGCCAATTCCCGGTCCGTTAATATCCTTTTATGGCCCGATGCAGCCACCAGTTTCTTTATAAGATCTTTGCTATGCCGCTTAGCCTGCTGTATCGCTGCCAGTACGCGGGAATCGCTCATACCCGCTTCATCGTTTGCCTTAATAAAGGGACAGCCGCCATATTGCCGGATCTCCTGGCGCTCAATATGATGGTCGAAAAGCGCCAATAATTTATCCTTCGGATCAGCTACCTTGTTCAAGGTAGCTTCCAGCCTGCTGAACCAGCGCTCATGGGTACGTTGCACATAGGCGACCAGTAGGTCAGCCTTGGTCTCAAAATGTTTGTAGAGAGACGCCTTCGCTATATCTGCTTCCTCTATTACCTGGTTAATGCCCGTATTACTATAACCCTGCAGGTAAAAAAGCCGTTCTGCCGTATCGAGTATTTTATCGACAACCACCTGCCCTCTTTGTTTCATCATGCAAAGATAGACAATAAATAGACAGATTTGTCTATTTATTGTCTATCTTTTTTTTGCAGCCCGCGCTTTCCCTATTCATGAAATCCTGTTAAGAACATTTTCAGACAGCATGCCAGTATTGTATCATTTTTAACCTATACATTTGTCAGCGTGAAACTCCTCTGTTCCATACTCGCGATATTGCTATTGGCATCTGGCTGCATTCCCTGCAGCGATGCCCGAAGGAGCTCGTTTCCTACCAGCGAGACTACTATTCTGACCACTGTTGAAAATACACGACCGGCTTCACGGGAACAGGGGCATGAAGATATGTGCGCCCCTTTTTGCCAGTGCTCCTGCTGCGCTACAGCCTGTGCACTACCCGGCCTTGCCTTGCCGCAGATGGTCACCGTTACAGAAATAGCCGATAGATTATTTGCTCCTTATTTGCAGCAAAAACCTGTAGGTATCGCCCTACCCATTTGGCAACCGCCACAGCTGGCATAATTATTTTTCTTCCTGGACCCATTACGTAGCGGCAAAGACGGGCTGGCGATATAAGAACAAACCTGTTACCGGGGCTTTACAATTTTGCTGAATACCCAATTTCTCGACGCGTTGCCAGCTTACCCGGTAAGCCAGGGTCGTAATTATACATTTTCTCCTGTATGTAAGATACAGGAGCACATGACAATCATTTAATCATGCTTAAGAAAGATCAGATGCAAAAACTAAAAATCAATCTCAACATATTGTTGCCGGAGATACCGGATGAGCGGGACGCCTGCGTTGCCCGGATCATCGCTACACTGAAAGGATACAAAGGCATCGACGAAGTACACCTGTCCCCCGCAACAGACAAGCAGGAAGCACAATTGTGCTTCCACTTCGACCCAGACGTCATTTCTCTGAAGCAGGTTGGAGAGATCGCAGTTAAAGAAGGAGCTGTTATCACCCACCGTTATAGCCACCTGCTGATGGAAGTAAACGGGATCAGGGAGATGAACCAGGCAGCTGTGCTGGAAAACGAGCTACGGGCGCTAAAGGGTGTCATGGATGTATCCGTATCCGCAGCGGGCAATATAAGAGTAGAGTTGAACACGGAGCAAACCAGCCAAACGGCAATCGAAAAGATTATTTCCGGATATGGATTAAAGACTCTTAGCTCCGGAGATAAAAACATCGCGGCACCCAAAAGCGATGGACATAACCATAAGCATGACGAAGCAGAAACGGACGCTGAACATGAGGGCCATACCCACGGAGCCGACGGAGCACGCGGGTTCCGGAAGTACGCACCGGTCGCCATCAGCCTGGTGATGCTGTTGGCAGGAATTGCCACAGACAATCTTCTCAAACCCGCATTTTTCACCGGCTGGGTAAGGCTGCTTTGGTATGCTGTCGCTTATCTGCCGGTGGGCCTTCCCGTTGCCTTGCAAGGTATAAAGCTATTTGTCAGGGGCGATGTATTCACCGAATTTGTGCTCATGACTATTGCGACCCTGGGTGCATTTTTTATCGGCGAGTATCCCGAAGGTGTAGCGGTAATGGTATTTTATACCGTAGGAGAGCTCTTCCAGGACGCTGCGGTCAACAAAGCGAAACGCAGCATTAAGGCGCTGCTTGATATCCGGCCGGCTATAGCCTTTGTCCGGAAAGGCGACCGGTTTGCAGAAGCGGATCCGAAAGAAGTAGCGATCGGCGATGTTATCCGGATAAAAGCAGGGGAAAAGGTACCCCTGGATGGCGAGATGCTCAGCGAAGGAAGCGCGTTCAATACGGCGGCCCTTACCGGCGAAAGCAGGCCATCGGAGATAAAGAAAGGCGAAGTAGTGCTTGCCGGCATGATCAACCAGGATAAGGCTGTGGAATTGAAAGTTACCAAATTGTATAACGACAGCTCCCTTGCCCGTATCCTCACGATGGTACAGGAAGCCACAACACGTAAGGCGACAACAGAACAGTTTATCCGCAAGTTCTCGCGTGTTTACACCCCGATCGTCGTGGTGTTGGCCGTCTGCATAGCACTACTGCCCTATTTCTTCGTCGATGACTATATTTTTAAGCAGTGGCTTTATCGTGCCCTGATATTCCTCGTCATATCCTGCCCCTGTGCTCTGGTTATTTCTATCCCGCTTGGTTATTTCGGTGGTATCGGAGCAGCCTCCAGGAACGGCATTCTATTTAAAGGATCAAATTTCCTCGACCTGATGACCAAAGTAAACACCGTGATCATGGATAAGACCGGTACGTTGACCGAGGGCGTATTTAAAGTCCGGGAAGTAAAAAGCTATACGCTGGGCGAAGCAGTGTGGCTGCCAATGGCTGCGGCGCTGGAAGCGGCATCCACCCATCCGGTAGCCCGGGCGGTGGTAAGCTATGCCGGAGAGACAGCAGGAGGCATCAAAGTAGCGGACCTGGAGGAGATCAGCGGTCACGGGATCAGGGGAACGATCGACGGCAAAACGGTCCTGGCCGGCAACCTGAAGCTGATGGATAAAATGAAGATCCCTGTTGATGATTCGATCCGCTCTATCGGGGATACCATTGTAGTTGTTGCCGTAGACCATAAGCTGGCCGGCTATGTAACGATCGCCGACCAGATAAAAGAGGACAGCAAAGAGGCCATCGATGCACTGCATGGCCGTAATATAAAAACAGTGATGCTATCCGGCGACAAACAAGCAGTCGTCGACAAGGTAGCCAGTGCGCTGGGTATCGACAATGCCTTTGGGGACCTGCTTCCGGAGGGAAAGGTAAAAAAGGTCGAAGAGATAAAAGCGGATACATCAAGGGTTATTGCCTTCGTGGGAGACGGCGTCAATGATGCGCCGGTGCTTGCATTGAGTGATGTGGGCATGGCAATGGGCGGTTTGGGTAGTGATGCTGCTATAGAAACAGCCGACGTTATTATTCAAACTGACCAGCCTTCCAAAATTACCAAGGCTATTCTGATTGGGGTAGCTACCAACCGGGTTGTGTGGCAGAATATCGTTTTTGCCTTTGTGGTAAAAGGCATAGTCCTGGTACTTGGGGCCGGTGGTCTGGCCACCATGTGGGAGGCGGTTTTTGCCGATGTCGGTGTGGCCTTGTTAGCTATTTTTAATGCCATGCGGATCCAGAAAATGAAATTCTGATGTGCGCCAGGCCTTACTTACTGTAGGAATGAAGCACCCTCTGATTCGCGCTACCGGTTTATCCGCTATAGATGAGCCGGTAGTATCATTTCAGACAAAGCCAGTTGCGGGGAGATCTTCCGGAGACAGTCATCTTTGATTTATTAAGTGATCCGGAATACAACAAAATGATGGTTCAAACGGGTTACCCTTTTTCGGATAGATGACGAGGTATGAAGCTTCATGCCTCATCATCTGTCATGTGCACGCCATTAGCTCCTTATAGATAGCATCGAAGTCCTGTCCTTTGTGTCGTTGCCATTGTTCCGACAGCTTTATTTCCACACCCTTTAGCAGCTGGATACAAAGCGCTTTATCTTCATCTGCGAGTGAATTCATCAGCATGGCAGCATTTTTTTCAATGCGCTCCTTGCTTTGTTTGGCAACCTTTTCGCCTTTGGCGGTGAGTTCGATCCTTTTGGAGCGTTTGTCTTCGCTATCGGCGTATTCCCTTATCAGTCCCCGCTTTTGCATGCGATTCAGCATGTCTGTCCCGCTGGACAATTCAAACAGGTTAGCATAGATCACTTCTGTTTTCCGGGGCGCCTTTTCCTGTTTAATCGTTTGCAGCATACCGAACTCTTCGATCTGGTTCAGGCCTGTCCCCTTCAGCGCAATATTTGCATACAGCATATTCAGCTTGCTTATTCTGCCTATGATCTTTAGCAAAAGTCCTTCTTTGATAAAAGGAACCACACCCCCGACTAATGTTCCTTCATGATGCTGCTCCTTATCCTGGTGCGCTAAAAAATACCGGCAGAAATCGGCCACGTTTCCCTTTGGGTATTTCTTCTCGAAATCGGCCCAATGATTCACCAGCAAGACAGTTTTATTCATACATTAAAATACTTCGGTTTCGTAGCAAATCTAGAAAATAAATTCCGGAAATATTGTTTTATTACCAAAACGTAGTACATTTGATAAATAAATTACGCTTTCGAAATAAATTTAACCACAATGGAACAAGCAATAAAGAAAAGGCCCGCCTACCTGGTCGCGAAGGGCTTCATCATCTTCTTCATGTTATTCAGCGCCTGGTTTTCCTACACGCATGCCGCTGACCTGAGAAAGCTCGGGTTTCCTGATTATTTCAGGATAGAGCTCGTCATTGCCAAAGTCATAGGCGCCATAGCCTTACTCCTCCCCATGACCCCGCTACGGGTAAAAGAATGGATATATGCCGGCTTTCTGATTGCTATGATCTCCGCATTAACCGCACATATCTGCAGCGGTGATCCCCTGTCCAAAATCCTCTTCGTTTCGGTTGACCTCGCATTAATACTACTATCCATGTGGTATGTTTCCAAAACAGATCTTTCCCAAAATAAATTATCAAACCAGAAGTTATGAGCACAGCATTTTATCATGCGGCATTGGTACTGCATATTATCGGAATTACCTTAATGGCCGGCGCATCATTTGTCGACTATATTACGTTCAACATGTTTTACAAAGCATATGCCACCGACAAGAATAAAGGCCTTGTACTGGGCGACTATCTTTATAAGCTTCAGCGGTTCCTGGGGATCGGAATGTTGCTGATCCTTGTGTCCGGCATTCTCATGATGATAAAGCTTCACGAAGTATGGGGAGCACAACTATGGTTTCGTATCAAAATGGGGCTGCTGCTGATTATTATTCTCAATGGCCTGGGCTTACGGCGCATGCTGGGAACAAGGCTGAGAAAAATGCTGGGAGATAATGCTACGGTAAATATACCTGCTACCAAATGGCAGGACATCAGGAAACGCTTCACAATAGTCCAGCTCATTCAGCTCTTACTATTTATACTCATTTTTACACTGAGTGTTTTTAAATTCAATTAATTTACCGGTATGAAAACGAATATCCTTATTTATGCCCTGTCAGCTATCGTGCTTTCCTCCTCATGCGGCAATAACGATCCTGATGCGGACAAGGAGGCTTCCGCTTCCTATCCGGCGCAGACCAATACAACAGGAAACAAAGGGAAAACTGGATTTAAACATAATTGTGCCACCTGCCACGGCAGTGATGGCACTGCCGGGATCGGCAATGCAGCCAACCTGAAAGTAAGCAGGATCGATAGCGTAAGCATCGTGTCGATCATCAGCAAGGGAAAAAATGCCATGCCGGCGTTCGGTTCCCAATTGACACAAGAGGAGGTTGCTGCCATTACAAGCTACATTATAACGCTACGGGAGTAAGCCGGACCAGTAGCTGCACCGGGAAGCAATAGCCTGTTTACAATCAGCAAGTTCCCCAAAAAAGCTCATGATGTGCCATCCCGGCTGATGCGGCGAACAGTCGCGCAGGCCCTCTCTACCACATCATCTTGTTGACACAAACACTCAGCTTATGCCTACTATTCGATAGCTTTACACTTTAACCAGTTTCATGCTTTCGGATCAGACCCTCTTACACATACTTACCCTGTCGCAGGATGCCACAGCCGTCTACGATAGTCCTGATCTGCATATCTGTTTTGTGAATCAGGCGATGCAGGCATTCTGGGGTAAGACGGGTGATATTACCGGCAAACCCCTGGTGATAGCCGTACCGGAGTTGGACGGCCAGCCGTTTATAGGCTTATTGGAGCGTGTTTGGACAACCGGCGAAACATACCGGGCTACAGACACACCGGCAATGTTGGTAATAGATGGTTTTCCGAAGGTATCGTATTTTGATTTTGAATACCGGGCAATACAAGATGATAGCGGACAAGTGATCGCTATCCTCCATACAGCAACTGACGTTAGCACCCGGTTAGCAGCATTGCAGCAGGTTGCTGAAAAGAAGCGACGCGAAGAGGGGCTCATAAGCGAATTGAAAAGGAGCAGTGAAGATATCCGGGAGACCAACGACTACCTGTCTGCAGTCAACCGGGAGCTCATTGCCTCCAATGCCCGTATTTCGCTATTGAATGAGCGATTGCAGGAATCCGACACGAATTTTAAGCGGCTCATCGCGCAGGCGCCTGTAGCTGCTATGGTGCTCCTGGGCGAAGACCTGGCAATCGAGCTGGCCAACCAACCGATGCTGGATATTTTAAACCGGGATGAAACAGCCATTGGCCGGCCTATCCTGGAAAGTATGCCGGAACTAAAAGGGGAACCGGCAGTAGAACTTATTTTTGAAACATTCCGGACCGGGAAAGCTTTCGATGGCAACGAAGTGCCTGTCCGTATGAAGCGCAACGGTCTCCTTGAGACACGCTACTTCAATTTCAGCTACCGGCCATTGCGCGATAGCGGCCGTATTATCGGCGTTATGGATCTGGCTATAGAAGTAACCGGCCAGGTACGCGCACGCAAACACCTGGAGGCGATCATTTCCGAAAAAACCACGCTAGAGCAGAACTTACGCGCCAATGAGCAGCGCTTGCAGCGAATACTGGATACCATGGCAGAGGGCGTCATTATTACCGATGCACAGGGCGGGCTCACCTACGTCAACCCCATGGCCCAAAAGATCATGGGCGTCGACGAAACAGAGCTGCTACAGCGGAAGTACGATGATAACAGGTGGCAAAATGAACGTACAGACGGCACGCCACTAGCCATGGAGGACCACCCGGTATACATCGCACTCCGTACACGACTGTCATTATACGACCAGGAGATCGCCATTGTCCGGCAAGGGTGGGAGAAGCTGTATATCTCGGTCAATGCAGCGCCACTCGAAGACAACCACCAACAGGTAACCGGCTGCATCGTTACCTTTACAGATGTCACCAACCGGATCAAGTTGCTACAGCAGAAAGACGACTTTATCAGCATAGCAAGCCATGAGCTCAAAACCCCGGTGACGACCCTGAAAGTGTCGCTACAGTTGCTGGCCCGTATGACGTCGGGAGACCCTGATAACGCTACGACGAAACTGATTGGCCAGGCCAATCGCAGTGCGGAAAAATTAAGCGCCCTGGTAAGCGGGCTGCTGAACAGCAACCGCCTCAGCCAGGGCCGGTTCCCGCTAAACAAGACGCATTTCAACATTACAGACCTGATCAACGAATGTTGCCAGCACGTACGCATAACGACAGGTCGCGTGATTGACCTAAAGGAGACAGCTCCGGCCGAAGTGTATGCCGATGAGCAATTGATCGAGCAGGTAATTGTAAACCTCATCAACAATGCTGTTAAATATGCGCCCGAGGCCGGGCAGATATCCGTCAGCGTTTGCCCGGAAAATGATAGTGTCCGCGTTTCGGTAACCGATTTTGGCCCCGGCATCCCCGCTGAAAAGTTGCCGTATATTTTCGAACGCTATTACCGCGCCGGCCAAAACAATGGTCTCATCCCAGGGTTGGGGCTGGGATTGTATATCTGCGAAGAGATCATTCATAAGCACGGCGGCCACATTGGTGTCGAGAGCGAATGGGGCAAAGGCGCAACTTTTTGGTTCAGCCTACCCTCTTAAACATTCTACCGGTAGTGCTTCCGAGCGAGCCGGACGTACTACCCTTTCTCTATACCGGGCGGCACTTATCATTATTTGATTTTTGTATCTTTGAAAAAGATGAAAGTTATCGCGCTGAACGCTTTTTACAAGACCCTGAACCAGGATCCGGCGCCCGCCTCTTATGAAGCCGGCCATTTTAATCTTTTCAGGATCGAAGACATGGACCTGCCTGAGCACAAAAAGGTCACTTACAGCCGTCGCGACTTCTTTAAAATAAGCCTCGTTAGGGGACACAGCAAAATTCATTATGCAGACCAGAGCATAGAAGTCAGAGATAGCGCCCTGGTATTTACCAACCCGATGGTCCCCTACCACTGGGAACGGATCAGCAAGAAGCAACGCGGCTATGTATGCATCTTCACCGAGGCCTTTTTCAACCGGTTCGGGGCTATCCGGGATTATCCTGTATTTCAATCGGCCGATACGGCTGTAATTCCGTTGTCTGCGACAGACCTGCCCCGGTTCGAAGATCTGTTTTCGAAAATGTTCCGGGAGCTGCAGGGCAATTATACCTACAAATACGAGCTACTGCGCCATATGGTCATGGAGGTTGTACACGAGGCCCAGAAGATGCAGCCGGCAACAGGGAACGCAGTAGCAGGATCCAATGCATCGGAAAGGATCACAGGCCTGTTTGCAGAATTACTGGAACGCCAGTTCCCGGTAGAATTAAGCAGCCAGGTGATCCGGCTGCACACGCCCTCGGCATTTGCACAGCAATTGAATGTCCATGTCAACCACCTCAATAAAGCCCTTAAAGAGATCACCGGGAAAACCACCACCCTGTTGATTAAAGAGCGGGTATGGCAGGAAGCGAAGGTCCTATTGAAAAGCACAAGCTGGACCATCAGCGAAATTGCCTGGTGCCTGGGCTTTGAGGAGCCTAATCATTTTTCCGCCTTCTTCAAAAGCCTGGCCGGCATCACACCTAATAAATTCAGGCAGTTGGGTACGGATTGATTTTTATCCTTTTTGCTTTCATTTTGGTATCCGGAGTACTTGATGTTTGATGAACTTTGCAGTATCAAACGATTAAACATTATGTGGACAGCAAAAGAAAATATGACAGATCAAACCGGCAAAACGGCGATCGTAACCGGTGCGAATGCCGGCATCGGCTACGAAACAGCCCTGGCCCTGTATAAAGCAGGAGCGCATGTAGTATTGGCCTGCAGAAGTATGGATAAGGCGGAAAAGGCCCTTGAAAGCATGCAAGGCCAGCGCGGCGCAGGCTCCCTGGAAACGGCGTTGCTGGACCTCGCCAGCCTGAAGGCCGTACAACAATTTGCGGAAGCCTTTCTACAGCGGCACAGCCGGGTCGACCTGCTCATTAACAATGCCGGTGTCATGATCCCTCCCGCTTCAAAAACGGAAGATGGATTTGAGCTGCAGTTCGGCGTCAACTTTATCGGCCATTTTGCGCTCACCGGCCATCTGTATCCCTTACTCAAAGCCACGCCGGGCGCCCGCATCGTAACGGTGAGCAGCATGGCCTACCTGCGCGGAACCATTGATTTCAGCAACCTGAAGTCGGAGCTATCTTACGATCCTATGCGGGAATATTGCCAGAGCAAGCTGGCCGATATCCTGTTTTCTGTAGCGCTTCAGCGAAGGATCACTGCCGCAGGCGACGGGATAATTTCCGTAGCCGCACAGCCGGGCGCCAACAAAACAGAATTATCACGCCATATGAGCACAACTGAATACGAAGCGGCTGTGGACCGGATTGGCGCCTTGATGGAGCCCTGGCAGGGAGCCCTGCCCTCGCTATATGCCGCGGTTTCGGATGAAGCGACCGGCGGGAATTTATATGGCCCCGACCAGGATGGCGGCTACAGGGGGTTCCCGGCCCGGGTAGCCATTACGCCCAACGGTTTGGATGAGGCTGTAGCCGATAGGCTCTGGGCCTATGCCGCATCAGCGACGGGCCTCCATTATCCGGGGTAAATATTTGCTGAGCAGGCCTCGTTGGTTCAGGCGCGCGATCAAAATGATTGTCTTGCTGCGGACTAATGGCAACCATCGGCATAAAGCATTTGTACTGTGGCATCGCTCTCCAGAATTGCGATCAAAATTTTTGTCAGGCCGAGCGGAGTCGAAGCCTGGCAAAAATTTCTATAAAAATTACTGCCTCTTAAATAATTTTCCACGCCGGCTGAACCATTTACAGCAGCCCTTTTTCCTGCATGAGTGCTTCCTGGCCACGCTCACTGATATACATAATGATCTTAGGTACTTCGTCCAATAAGTGAACGAAGTACGTTATATTGAATTGGATCAGCTCTTCACCCGTCTTTTCAAATTGTGCGCCCCAGGTTATCGTAGCGCCTTTATATTGATCGCTGATAGGAAATTCATTAAAGGCCACAATTTGCATACCTTTCAACCCGGACCGTTCATTTCCCTCCCGTAACTGATCCAGCCACCGGGCAAAATGTTCATCATTATGAAAAGCAGCGCTGCCTTCGGGTCCCGCTACGATAAAGCTATCTGCATAAAAACCGGCCAGCGGCTGCACATCATCGGAGCAGCTGACTACGCCGTATTGCTCAAAAAATTCCTTGAGCTCCGTTATATTTTTCATATCAATCGGTTTAGTGCCTGATAAAAAGATGCTTTTGTCCGGCTGATGCAGCAGAACAGGAGCATTTCCAACAGAACAACCCCGGCGTCCGCTAAAAGTTGCTTAGCGGAATGGTAATTTTCAGGAGACGGAAAATCCCAACAATCTATCGGAGCATGCGCG
Organism: Taibaiella koreensis; assembly: GCF_003545715.1. Classification (GTDB taxonomy): domain Bacteria; phylum Bacteroidota; class Bacteroidia; order Chitinophagales; family Chitinophagaceae; genus Taibaiella; species Taibaiella koreensis. Next base: position 1,077,637 of record NZ_QVNU01000001.1, on the reverse strand, counting down.
GTAGGTATCTATAAAGTTCCTATTTTGCTGCAACAGTTCATTTGCCTTTAGCACACAACATCCGACCTATGAATGAAACCGTTACCGGATCAGCGATATCTTTATTCGGACTCAAACAAACAGATACGGCCGCTTTGAGCACACCGGCCCGGTTCTCCGAATACACCATGTTGTTCCTACCCGAAGGAGAAGGCATCTATCATGCCGATTTCGGAACCTTTTCTTTCAAGGGACCGGTTGTCTTGTTCTCGACGCCTTTGCAGGTCATTTATATAGAGCAGTGCAAACCGGCGCCGGTAACCATGCTGCAATTCCATGGCGATTTTTACTGCATCGAATATCATCGTACCGAAGTAGCTTGTAATGGATTGCTCTTTAATAATATTTACATACAGCCCTGTATCACACTAAGCGACAGAGAGGTGGAGGTATTCACCCATTTGCTAAAGGACATTAATGAAGAGACAAGGCAGGACCCGCCCTCCGATATTGTACTACGGGCATACCTGCAGCTCTTCCTCGCAAAAGCCAGCAATATAAAAGTTAAATTGATGGAGGGCAACAGTGGGGCAAAGGAAAAAGACGATTCAATGGAACGTTTCCGGCAATTGCTGGACCAGCATTACCTTACCCTGCATAAGCCCAGCGATTATGCGCAACTGCTGGCTATGTCGCCCAATAATTTTTCCAAACGTTGCAGCCGTTATTTCAGCAAGACACCCTCCCAGCTGATACAGGAGCGATTGGTATTGGAAGCCAAAAAGCAGCTTCATTTAACACGGAAGAGCATCAAAGAAATTGCGTTCGCTTTGCAATTCGAGGATGAGTTCTATTTCAGCCGCTTTTTCAAGAAGGTAACCGGTGTTGCTCCCCAAACCTTCCGTGACAAGACCGGTATCTCTATCGTGGCAGATTTGTCCAGGCAATAGCCTGTCCCGTCCATGTTCCACAGTGACCGGCCGACGTAATTTTGACCTGTCAAAACAAATTACGTCATGCATACATCCCATCCTCAAATGATGTCTCCGATCCGGGCAAGGCCTTTCTCTATAGGCTTACCTTCCGGCCTGGACTGATCGCACCCTGGCAGAACCGGCAAACAATAAATTCATCTCAAAACATAAACTAAAAATGAAAACAATAACAGTACCTGCTCCCGGGCAGGTGAGCGCAGATGCGCAGCTTCTGCTCGACCAGATCCAAAAGCGGTTGGGAAAAGTCCCGAACCTGTATGCCACCATGGGCTACTCGGCAAATGCATTGAAGGGCTTCCTTGATCTTGAAGCCAACCTGAATAAGGGTGTATTCTCTGCAAAGGAACGGGAAGCCATCGCCCTGGTGGTTTCCGAAGTCAACGGTTGTAACTATTGCCTGGCGGCACATACGCTGTTGGCCATCAAACATGGCTTTACCAGGGAAGATACCCTGGCTATAAGAGCAGCCCGGGTAAATGATCCTAAATTACAGGCGATACTACAGCTGGCCCGCTCAATAGCTGAGCAAAAAGGCAAAGCCAACGAAGAAACGCTGGAAGCCTTCTTTGCTGCCGGCTACCAGGAAGCAGCGCTCATGGACCTCACAGGTCTGGTGACAGCCAGGATATTCACCAATTATGTATATGCCCTAACCGGTATTCCGGTTGACTTTCCCGCTGCCGAACCTTTACCATAAAGGGGATAATTAAATCAATGTCGTTTAGCTAAGAAATGAGGTACCCCTGGAAGTCCAATTTCGCCCGGGGGTATAGCAGGTTATATCCGTTATCAGCTATCGGCTTATTACCTTTTAAAAGGAAAGCACCACCTCAGGAAACATTTCCTGCTACTGTCTTAGCGATCTTTGCGTGCATCTTGGCGACCTTCGCGGTTCACCACATGGCTTCGTCATTTCGACAAGTGCTCAACTAAACGACATTGGATATTTAAATACAAACCTGGCAGACAAAGCTGACCAAAGCCTGCCTGCTTTACGATAGTTCAAACACAATAAAAAGATGCAAGAACAACAAGATAGGCTCGTTACCGATGAGCAGAAGGAGTATATCGCCAACGCTTTTCTCAGCGCTTTAAAAAATAATGATTGGGAAAGTATGCGCTCCCTGCTCGTACCGGAAGCGACCTGGACTTTGCCTGGTTCAAGTCTGCTGTCGGGCCCTGCCCGGGGAGCAGATGCAATTATTGACCGGGCGCAGGCCTTGAAGAAATTTGGCGTCCGGTTTCAACTGAAGCATATCCTGTACGGCCTGCATGGCTTTACGCTATCGCTTCACAATACAGCAAGCAGGGACGACCTTATCCTGGATGAGCAGGTGGCTATAGTATGCCAGGTAAGTAAAGGAAAGATCAGCGATATAGCTACTTATCTTTCCGATGTGGCGGGTATTGAACAATTCTTTGTCGCCGGCATCATCGATTAAATATTAGTGACTATCCGGATATAGGAAACAAAGCCGGTCCTTGAGCTCGTCGAAAGGACAAAGATGATGCTTCGACAAGCTCAGCAGCCGTTAATTGGAGGCGAATTGGATCCTGTTTCCTATATCCGGATAGTCAGATAAATATTTTCACCAGGAGTAGCCGGCGATAAGCTACATTAAGGCCGGCTACTCTTCTCTTCATCAAGTGCCCTGATGATCTCCTGGCTGATCTTAAGCGCTACGGGCCGGTGCATGGCCTCAAGCGCAGCAACGGCAATGGTGGCGTTCAACTCAGGTATAAAGATCACGTCCGTCCCCAGTCCGCCGCCATGATTATACCCCATTAATCCTGAATATTTGATCTTCCGGATACCCAGACAATAATTGATCTGCAGATCCGGCGGTACATCCGTATACATTGTCGCCAGCACCTTATCACTGTGAATGACCTTACCGTTAAACAAGTATTGGAAGAACAAAGCCATATCTTTCAGCGTTGCCTTCATGCCACCGCCGCCATACAGGTCCCAGGATGGGTCAAGATCGTAAGTATCCCAGCCGAATTCGTCCCAATACTGATGCGCTGCCGGTACAATGCCTTTGGGCGCCTTTTCCAGCTTGGCAAACCAGGTATGGTCGAGCTGCAGTTGCCTATAGTCCAGCAAGGTACGGATAGAGGTGTAAAACGGCTTCCCGGTGAAATGCTCTATGACCTCGGTTAGCAAAACATAATTGATGTCGGCATATTTAAAAGCCTGCCCCGGGCCCGAAAGCGGCCTTCCCAGGCCGGCTGCTCTGGCGATCTGCTCATCGCGGCTCCATTCATGCTTCTTATGGGTTCCTATAAACTTAAAATAACCCTCATCCACATAATCCCTGATGCCGGAAGTATGCGACAGCAAATGTTTCAACGTGATACTGTCGGTACGATAACCTGCAGCCATAAGCGTCTTATTCGTTCCGGGCTTAAGTAGCGGCCCTACAGGCTGATCGATTTGAAGCTTTCCCTGCTCTTCGAGACGGAGTATGGTCGCAGCAACATAAGGTTTGGTATTGCTGGCGATCAATACCGGCTCATCCGGCGACACCTTTTGTTTTGTCTTTCTATTACTATAACCTGTCGCATAGCTCCAGGACAGCTTCTGTCCCGGCGACTCCACATGTACGATAAACCCGACGGCTTCCGGGTTTTGAGCATAAACAGAGTCTACGATGTGTTGCATGCGATGCGCTATCGTTTGCGCTTGCACGCCGTAAGCAAAAGCGAGAAACAGGAGTGCGCCACAGTATTTTTTCATCATCATTTCTTTATTGCAGGTAAACAGGAGGGACAGGAGGCAAAGGTACGGCTTATCACAGCATAGGTTCCGCCGGTGGCATTGCCACTTCTACCGCCATCTGCGGGACTGCGAATGTAGTCCCGCCCGGTTGATAGGATAGCAAGATACCATTTGGCCAAAAACAATGCGCCCGGCAGGTCCTGTCAGATAAAAGGCCACCAGGCGCATTCCATTTCAGGAAGGTAAAGCCGGCGTGATCATACCCATTCCTCCAGCCGCATCACTTCTGCCTGGCGGGGAAACACCTTTTCCATGAGTACCCGGTGCACTTCTTCATCCATATCGGCGCAGCAGTCCTCTATGACAGTAAGCCTGAAATCCTTATCTGAAGCCTCACGCAGGGTAGACAATACGACGCCGCTTGTAGCGATCCCAGTAAGGACCAGATGCCCTACCCCTTGTGCGCGCAGCACTACTTCAAGGTCGCTACCCGTAAAGGCACTTACACGGCGCTTGGTCACTACGATATCGCTTTGCTGCGGCGCTACCTCAGCATGGATCTGCAGCCATTGTGCAGCTTGCTCCTCCGTCCATGGTCCCCTGCTGCTGATGGCAGAAAAGCTTTTGTTACTGGCACTGATTTCCGGCGTTCCGGCGCGGAAACCAACCACCACATAAATAACGGGCATATTGTTGCTACGGGCCTGGGTAATGGCCCTGGCCACCTTGTCTACCAAACCCGTGGCGTCGGGGAGCATGCCCAGTATGGACGATTGCATGTCCATGACCAGAAGGGCCGCTTTTGTTGTTTGTTCCACTCGATTTTATTTTTGAGAATGAATAAATGCGACTATCTAAACGGCTTCCTGCGCCTTTGCGACATCTTTTTCTACCGGCAGACCTTGCGACACCGTATATTGTTGCTTTTGCTTTTGCTTTTTTAATATCGCGGAAAAAACAAGGGCTATGATGACGCCCGTAATGCCCTGGCAGAGCAAGGTTGTCTGTGCCCCTATCCTTTGGGATACAGCTCCTACGATCAGACTTCCCAGGGGCAACATCCCGAATATCGCCGTCAGCAGGATAGCGATGGCCCGGCCCCTCATCTCTGGCGCCGACTCCGATTGAATGATGATATTACAAATGGTAAACTGCGCTACACTACCCAGCCCGGTGACCGCAGCAAACAGCATAGCCAGCGGGAAATAGCTCGTCTGGGAAAAGAAGATCAATCCGGCACTGAGAATGATCGTGCTGAGCAGCAGCGCCGGCCTCAGCGAAGTGCTCTTCTTTAAAGACGCCAGCAAAATGGTCCCTACTACGGCACCCGCACCAATAAAGGCCGATATATAGCCAAAGGTGGTAGCATCGCCATGGAAGATCATCTTAGCAAATACCGGCACCAGCGTATCGTAAGGTAATACCAGCAGGCCGGTAAGCGACAGCATCACGATGACGAGTCCAAGGGAAGCCTCACGCCTGAGGTAAACAAAACCCTCGGCAAGCTCAGTTAAAACTTTTTTCTTTGGGCGTTGCAGCGCTGCTTTGGAAGCCTTCATAAAGGCTATGGAGACCATGACCGCGCCAAAGCTGGCAGCATTGATGAGAAAACAAATACCGGCGCCGAATCGCTCCAGGATGATACCTGATAATGCGGGGCCGAGCAGTTTGGCCAGGCTGGCCATTGCAGCGCTGAGCGATAAGGCGCTGGGCAGATCGGCAGGTTCAGTGACCACTTCATTGATCATGGACTGCCGGGCGGGAACGTCGTAAGCGTTGATGATGCCTAGTATGACACTGAGCAGGAGTATCTCCCATACTACATAATGATTCAGCATCACCAATAACGCCAGGAGACCGGCCTGGATCATGGAGGTGATCTGCGTGATCTGCACAATCCGGTAACGATTGTAGCGGTCTGCGGCAATGCCGCCGAAAACGGAAAACAGGAAAGAAGGGAACTGCTCAGCAAATATGGTGAGCCCCAGCATAAAAGCGGAGTGGGTAAGGCTATAGATGACCCAGACGACTGCCGTTCGCTGCATCCAGGTACCAAACTGGGAGACCGACCGGCCCACAAAGTAAAGGGTATAATTGGTACTTCTGAATGCTCTGAAGGTACTGACGTTGGTAAGATTCATTTTAGCCTATGTTACTTTTATATTACGTTTTGACATTTTTTGAGAAAATGTCAAAACGAAGACAAAAAAAATGCATTCTGTCTTAGTCCTCTTTTTTCAGCCATTGCATGGTCATACCGGTAAGTGTATCCACAGCCGGCTCCAACCGGGCAAAGCTGCTCTCCTGCTGCAGCTCGCGACGGATACCGCGAATACCGCCAAGAAGGACAAAGATCAATGTTTCCAGCTCTTTGGGTTTCAACGTACGAATCTCTTTGCTTTTGGCGCCACCAGCCAGCACGGCTTTCAGCATTGTTGCCTCAGCTGCCATCAGACGCTTGTGCACCTGGCTCATGTACTGCGCATGCCGCGACATTTCATCAAAGTCCATTCCGGCTTCTATAGCCGAGAAAAAAGCCTTCCTGTCCTCCGATGTCTTGACCTTGGTCAGGCAAAAAGCCCGGAGCTTATCCGCTACCGTAGCTGCCTTGCTCACAGCCACTTCGATCTCGTTAATGACATCGCGGATAAGGGTATCCATTACCGCCTCAAATATTTCGTCCCTGTTCTTATAGTAGTAGTAAAGCGAGCTCCGGCTCTTGCCGATCGCCTTGGATACGTCGTCCATGGTAACCTTCTTCAGGCCGTGCTTGCGGTAGAGATGCAGCGCCGCCTGGAGTATTTGTTCGGGGAGAATATCTTCTTGAAGGACCAATGGCATATCAGATAACTGGAATAATTGTGCAAAGATAAATATCTTTTCAAAACTGACAAAAAAATGAATTCTGTCAACATGTTAGCTTTTGGTTATTTTTCCTGAAGGCAACGCACCGTTTTACGAGCATCACCGGCAGTTACTGAACGCGGAAGGGTTGCCGGTGGCAAGCAAACCGTACTTATAATGCATCCTGACCGGCACCGGCCGGCAGTCCGTCGATCAACCGCCCCGCTCTTCCCTGCGCTGTAGCGCCGACTGATCTTCCGATTCCCCGCGCCGCCAGTACGAAGTAACTGAACAGGCTTCGGGTGGCCAGGCCAGCTCCTCTTTAAAATATCGCCTCAGCTCCTTAGCCGTATCATACTCAGCGGCTACGAAGGCGAAACATTTCCCATCTGGCAATGCTGCCGCTTTAACAATAGTAGCGAGCCTGCTTCCTCGCTCAGGATAAGCATTATGTACCCAATCGACATGCAAATGCGCTTCCGTGCGCAGGTCCATTTCATCATCCTTTCCAGACACCTCGATAATGGCCCTGGCTGGAATACCGGCCGGCAGCTGCTCCAACATAACACCGATCACCGGTATTGCTGTGCTGTCACCCACAAACAGGTATCCCGCTGCTTCGGGAAATAAAGGCTTACTATGCGTCTTCATACCAACGCCTAAGACGCTCCCGGCAACCGCCCGCTGCGCCCAGGAGGAAGCGGGGCCGTTATCGCCATGAGCGACAAAATCGATCCAGAGCTCTTTCCCGTCGTAATCAATCCGTCTCGTGGTATAGGTTCTTCTTACAGAAAGCGTCTCCACACCAAGACTCGCTTCATCAGGGAAAAGGATCTGATCTGTACCCGGCGCAGGGATGAATATCTTGTTGTGTGCGCCGGTCCTGGCATCCCGGAACAGCGCTACCTGCTCTTCCGTCATGGCCAATACAATGCGGATGTAATGTGGCGTCAGGAATATTTTTTCTTTAACGGTGAATACGGCACGCACAGTGCTTTTAATGATTTTTTCCATTATTTCTTATTTCTGTTCCACAATAACGCTACGATTGCGAGCATGCAGCTAACCGCACCAAAGAGGTATACCGCTTGTTCCCGGTACCAACCGGCAATGATACCGGCTGCAGGACCGGCAAGGCCCAGGGAAAGATCGAAAAAGGCGGCGTAGGCGCCCAGTGCAGTTCCCCGCATCTGCGGGCTCACCTTTTTAATGGCCAGCACACCCAATGCCGGGAAAATAAGCGAGAACCCGATGCCGGTAACGCCGCAGCCAACAACGACCATAGCCGGCGATGATGAGCATGCAATCAACAGTTGTCCTAAGATCTCTACCGACAGCGACACGAGGGCTACGCGGTAGCCGCCGAAGCGGTCAGGAAAGGATGCACAAAATACTCTCGTTAACACATAACAGGCCCCGAATGCCATGAATGCCATAGACGGTTCTCCCCAAAGCCTTTGGGCAAACAATAAAGCGATAAAAGAAGAGATGCAGGCAAAGCCAACGGAGGCAAAAGCCAGACCCAGCCCCTGACCGGCGATCAAATGGATCACTTTATAGAATGGCGTTCTGACATGCCCCTCGGTCACGGCCAATGCCGGCAGCCTGAGCGTAGCCAGCCAGCTCACAACCGACAACAAAATGATCCCTGCAAAGACGTATCCGGCGCCAAAAACATTTTCCAGCCCTATCGCTACCGGCGCGCCTATGGCAATACCGGCATACATAGCAATGCCGTTCCAGGTCATTACTTTACCGGATCTCTGCAGCCCCACCAGGCCGATACCCCAGGCCAGTGCGCCTGTCACAGCTAAGCTCTCCGATACGCCGTGAACTATACGCGCCAGCAGGAGCAAGGCAAAGGCAAGCGCAGGATTACCGGTCGCTCCTGTAGCGGCGACATAAATACCCCCTGCCAACAGGATCAGCCCGATACCCGTCCGGTTGCTGGCTTTAGCGCCCCTGGTATCGGTAAGCTTACCGGCATAAGCCCTTGTCAGCAGCGTCGCCAGCGATTGCAGGCCAATAACGATGCCTACGAACAGGCTGTCCTGTTTCAGATCGTTCTTAATAAAGCCGGGAAGCAGGCCGAGCGTCATACCCATAGTCAGGTACACGGCAAAAACAGCGGTAATAATAGGCGCAACGATTCCGGCAAAGCTCCTTTCAACGGGAGCCTGAATAGCAGTATCCATGATCTGACTTGTTTTCTTGATTGATATACGTGCACGCGATACAACGATGAGCCGCGATCAGGAAGGACTTTTAGGTTAAGAAGAAGGAGCATGACTCCGGAGATCATTTCCCTTACTTACTGTAAATCCTCCTTTTTATGAGCGCAAAATTAGGATGGCATCCCGCGATGAAGAATAGCTATATCATGGCTATGATGGGACAAATAATGGTTTTGTTTTCCGGAAGGCCAAAGCCGTCATACCGGTTTGCTTCCTGAAGAAGCGGGAGAAGTAAGCATGGTCTTCATAACCCAATTCATAAGCGATCTGCCGTACATCGAGAGCAGTATAGTACAATAGGCGTTTGGCTTCCAGCAACAGTGCCTGGCTGATCCAGTAGCTTGCCGGGAATCCGGTGACTGCTTTCGTCACCTCGTTGAGATAAAGCGGTGTAATATTGAGCAAAGCGGCGTAGGCCTTCACTTGTTTCAACTCCTTATACTGTGCGCCAACCAATTGCTTGAAGCGGGCAACAGTATCATACTTCGGGCTTTCTATCAGATCGCCCGAACGCTGCAGTTGCGCCAGGCCAGACACCACAAGCCCGGACAGGGTATCCAGGAGCGAGCCGATCAGGCTTGCCTGAACCGGTGACGACACCATGCTCAAAACATGCTGCAGCAAAGGAATTAACGTAAATACCGGATCATCTTTTTCGACCGGAATAACCTGGCTGATATGCAAATAAGTATCCAGAACATTTCTGAGCGATGGGGAAATAAATGCCGTACCGGCAAACACGAACCATCCTTCGGCCTTGTTGAAATCGAGATAGCGATGCACCTGCCCCGGAGCGATAAAGCTTATGGAGGGCCCCTCCAGCCTAACCTCCCTGAAGTCTATTTCCCACAGGAAGGAGCCGGATCGCTGCAGCACAAACATATAATGATCGTCCCTGTGCGGCGTCAATGCCATACTATTCAGGCTATCGATGGGCTGCACGTCGGCGCCCACAGACCTCAATTCATCCTGGTGCACTTCGATCGCAGGTTTTCTCTTTATCTTGTCCATTATAATGATCATGCCATGCTGATATTACCCTTAAGCCTGATTCAGGGTAAGCCATTACAGATCTGAACAGCAAAGGTCGGGAAAAGCAACGCGATTTTCCTGCACGCCATTCAATGGGTTATCATACTTCTTTACGGCAGACGACCTGCAGGAAAATAAAAGAGGCGGTCCCGGTTCCGGGATGGACCTGCTCTTCGATCTCAAAGCAATCCTTAATTCCGTAAGCGCCGAATTCCAGCTGCGCTGAATCCTTATCATAGAAGAATATCTGTCCGCCGTCCTTGTTGATTTCGAAGGTATCCTTTGCCAACGGCTTACCTTTACCATAGTTCGGCGATTTTTTGGAGACCACCGAAAAGATCATCCAACCACCGAGTAGCAGCTGACGGTAGCAATCGGCGATCAACTTCCTCCTCTGTTCCATATTCAACAGGTAAACCAGGCCATAGCAAAATATAGCCTGGTACAAATGCTGGTCGAAAGGCATATCGGTAACGGAGCCCTGAAAAATATTTAGTTCCGTCCCATAGTGTTTCCGGGCGATATCGATGGCCTCCTGCGCAATCTCGATACCGGTTACGCTGATCCCGTCATCCAGGAAAACCCTGGCATTCCGCCCATAGCCGATGCCCGGTATCAGCACCTCCTTTACACCCTCCGCCAGGAGCAGGTCTTTGGCCAGGATAGCCGACCGGCTGGGCTCGAAGCCCCACATGGTCTGATGCCCCTTAAAGGCTTTGCTCCAGAAACTGCGCATGTCCTCTGCAGAATTGCTCCTGCTCTTATCCGGTTCTGCCGGCAACATTTCTGAGGAGACACCGAGCGTTTCCAGCAGAATAGTAATCGCACCGGGGTCTGCGGAAACGTGTTCGATCCGTAGCAGCAACTCTCCTCCGTTGTGATCTATAACGACTGTGGCGCCCGGCAGCTGCTGCTGCAGGATATTAATGACCATCTCTGTGTGGTCTTGCTCCGGGATGGTTATTCTGAAAACAACGCTCATATATACAGCTGTGGATTATATCCAGCACAAAAATACTTATCTTAACTTTCCAAATGATAGCACTTCCCTTTTGGAAAGTAACCATCAGATTGAAAGTAAAGACAAAAACAAAATCATGTTGCCGGGAGAAAAAGATTGTTCCAAAGCAATGCTATCCATCAAGGATGCCTTGGAAGCCCTGGAAGGGCGGTGGAAGCTGCTGATCCTGTATGCGCTTTGTAGCGGCCCGATGCGTTTCAGCGAGATCGCCAGGGCGGTACCCGGCATTACCGATAAGACACTAACCAAGGAGCTGAAAGCGTTGCAGGCCGGTAAGCTGATCCGCAGAACCGTTTACGACACTTCGCCCCCTGCAGTCGAATACACCATTACGGCACATGGAAAATCGCTGAGGAATTTGCTGCACGAGCTGTGGCGTTGGGGATTGGCCCACAGAAAGGAGGTGATAGGGAAGTAGCGAACATGCTGCGGCTTACCGGAAGCAACACATTGCGGGTTACTTTCTAATCCAGCTTGCGCATGCTACCTTGCGCCGTGCCACAGTACTGGAAATACTGCAGTCCCTTAACCTTGCCTTCGGCATCCTTGTCAAAAAAAAGACGGAAGTGTTCGGGCTTTTCTTTAATGAGGAAAGAGCCGTCGCGCAGCGCATACAGGGTCAGATGGCTCCTGCTCCCGGGAGGCTGCAGAAAAAGTCCTTTGGCATCTTTACCAATAGCAGCCTGCGTGCTGGCATCTTTAGTATAGTTACCCACAAACTGGTCGTAGGCTGCGCCACTGGTCGGTTTCAGGTATTCCGTTCTCATAGCAGACCAGCCGTAGGCATCTGCAATACTATGAACGACATCCTGCGCCAGCCATATGCCGTTATCCGAATTACTGAGCACGATAGCGCCCTGCCCGTCGAGGGTACCGAAAAGCAAGCCGGTATAGCCCGCATTATTACCCGAATCCCAGAAAGCGGCTACGTCTTTATAGCCCTTCAGATGGACACCCAAGCCAGTAGCATTGATCCGGGGACGCAGCATTTCATGGATAAGGCTGCTGTCGGCTATGGTTGAAGAAAGACCTTTGTATTCCTGCTGCAACTCGAGGACCAGCAGGGCCAGATCGGTGGCTGTAGTCCAGAACCCGGCGGCTGCCATCTCGGGGTACACCTGGTATTTGCGTTTCTAATCGACCTTACCCTCCTCATCATGCCCCCTGGCGATGGCTTGGTGCAGGTCTTCATCGGGATAGTAGCTGTAAGTACTATGCTGCATCTTCAGGGGTTTGAAGATGAGACTATCGACATACCGGGGAAAGGACTGCCCGCTGGCATCTTCGATCAGCTTCTGAACAATAAGGAAACCGCCGCCGGAATACTTCTCTTCCGTTCCCGGTTCGTGTTTTACTATCAGCTTCTTTTTCGTGTTGGCAGGTGTCTTGCTGTCCAGCATTTGTCCCATATCGGGCAGCATGCTATGGGGCGTGTAGCCTTCGAAGCCATATTCATCGTCCAGCCCGGCGGTGTGGGATAATAAATGCCTCAAGGTGACCTTTTCTTCTTTTCCGCCGCTGGTCGGTATCTTCCAGCCGGTCAGGCTTCTGTTGACAGGCTGATCCAGGCTGAGTGCTCCTGTTTTCACCAGATGAAGCGCAGCCAGCGCCGTCACGACCTTACCGATAGATGCACATTGAAATAGTGTAGCGGTATCGACAGCGATGCCGGGCGCAGATGCATCGGCAACGCCATACCCCTTTGCCCAGGCCAACCTGCCCTGGTCAATAACAGCGATGCTGAGCCCATTGACCTTCTGTGCCAACATACGTTGATGAATAGTGAATGCCGGGAGGATCGTGCCCTCAGCAGGCAGGGCTTCGCTATGTAAAGATTGCTCTGTTTTCAATTGTAGCGGGTCGGGAGCTGCTTGCGCAAAAGTAGCCGCCGGCAGGCAGCAGCATAAGAGCCGGAAAAGAGGGCGCATGACGGATGGTTTTGCTTTTCGACACAATATAGGGTAATCCAACTAATCCTTTAAATGGTGTAGCCAATGACGCCGGCTGCTTCGATTTTATAATGCGGCGCCATCGGGACGGAGTCCCTGCTGATAGGCCAGCCGGTTGAGCCCCATTACCGATTGTATGTCCAGCTTACGGAAGATGCGGCCCTTTAATGTGCTGGCCGTAGAAGGACTTATTGCCAGGGCATTGGCGATCTCCAGCACGCCTTTTCCTTCCAGCAGCAACAAGGCGATCTCGCGCTCCCGGTTGGAAAGCGCTTCAAAGGATTGGAGCTCTTCCTGGTTGGCGTCGAGGATCCGTGGCTTTGCCTGAGGGACCGGGTACTGGTATCTCCTGTCTTCGTACACCGAGGAGATCACGTCGAGGAAGACTGTGTCGGGTAGGCTCTTGTTCAGATAAGCGCTGGCCCCAGCCTGGAGACAACGGCCGGCAAAATCCTGCTCGGCGCCCATACTGATCACTATGATCCTGAGCTCCGGCTGCAGGTCAAGTGCCTGCCCCACCAGGCTAATGCCTTTCTGATCAGGCATCATCAGATCAGACAGCAACAGCATATATTCTTTCTCCTGCAGGCGGTCCAGCACCTCCTGCCCCGATTGTGCAAAATCGATGCAACAAGGTAGCGGTATGGCTTCACGTGTCAGCAATTCCAATCCCAGGCGGACGGCAGAATGATCGTCGGCAATAAGTATATCAGGCATAGAGGCAGTAAAACGACCAGGTTACGATATAGGATAGAAGGCTTACAGGGTAAGCAAAGATAAGCCGCCCCGCCAACATATCGCATGCAGGCGAATATGTAGCCATAGTGCTACAGGTAAATGCAGTACCCGTCTACAGGAAAGCGTTGGATGAGCGCATGCCGGCCTAAGGCCGAGCTACAAAAAGGTTGCGGTCGCCAGATAAGTAAATTTTGGCGCCGCTAATATGCAAAGATCCCCGTCTTTTCAGGCGGGGATCTTTTTTGACATCGACCTTTACGGCCGGTCGGTCCAATTATTTCTCTATAGAAAGGCGTTGTACCATACGACCATCTTTACCGCTGATCTCTACATTGTAAAGACCGGAAACCATGCCGTTGAGTGGCAGCTTAAAGCTGTTCTCACCTTTCACCAGCATATTGTTCTCATGTGTATAGACAGTACGACCCAGCATATCGGTAATGCGGATGGCAAACTGCTGTGGAACAGTAGCTGTGATTGACAATACAGCAGTTTGTGATGCCGGATTGGGATAGATCGAGGCTTGCGCTACACCTTCCAGCTCGTTGATACCGGTGCTGGTAGGTGTTTTCGCCTTTTCGGCATTGATGATCTCATATTTTCCGCTGTTCATCTTAAACAGTACGACATAAGCTTCAAGCTTTGTTTTGTTCCATCCTGTGGTGATGTCCACTTTGAATGTTTTTGAAAATTCGGCATTGGCTGCAATAGCGCCTGTTCCGATCTTTTCACCCCAGGGTGTGCTGGCCAGTGCGGTACCGGTGGTAGCCATGGCACCCCTCAGTACATGCGGATGTTTGGTGGGATTGCTGGGTGCGCTGGTCTGGTCGGCCTCAACATCGTTTTCTGTAAGCAGCACTGTCATATAATAATCCCCGGTGGCTGCCGCCCAGAATTTGGCTTTCGCAGCTACGGTGATGGTATTGCCGGTAACAGTAATATTGGCTGCTGCACTGGCCACCGCTGCGGTGCCGTTAGCTGTGGTCACTGTACCCATGATCCGGGTTACATCTCCACTGTTGTTGCCGGTAACGCCATCATTTAAGGAAGCCTTATTGATGATAAAGGTAGGCACGCCGGTAATGCTAAAGTTGGAAGCCAGGGCATTACCACCCACGGCATTGATGGAACTGGGATCGCTCGACGTTTTCACACCAATCAGGTAGCCTTTGTCGCTGGAGGCCAGCTGTGTGTTCAGCTGGTCGCCTACAGCCACACCATAAGCGCCACAGGGAGGGCACCAGGTCTCACTGAAATCCAGGATAACGGCACGGGTCTTTTGCTGGGGTGTTTGGGCATAAAGGCCGAAGGCAAGGCCGCAAGCAATGGCACTAAGTAATGGTTTTTTCATACAAATTGCATTTGGGGTGTTAACGAAATGGTTCAGAAAATGAAATTAAATTTAATTCTTACTTTACAAGAACGTATTAAAATTAACAACGATTAACACTAATTAACGATAAATCTCCCATTTCAGGACAACAAACTACACATAAGTGTAGTCTCTCCTTTGTTTAAGGAACAATAGCCTACTAGCTGCAATCAAACAACAGCCCGGAGCTTCCAAAGAAATAGAAACCGGGCCAGCCCCATGCAATAAGGTTAAATGCAGGCATGTCCCATTTCATAATATATTCAGCTGCGCTGCCCCCCTTTTGCTTGTTGTGGGCCATCAAAACGCGTCTGATCAGGATCGCCGCGATTAGCACAAAAATGATGATATAGTTCGCGATTATCGTCGATTGACTAAAGGTATTGTAAGGCAGCCGGGGTAAATAAGCGGAGTTGTAAAAGCTACAGGCAACCAATGTGAGCATCAATACAAAAGCGGGGGATATTTGTACCCCGGCATTGCCGATCCAGAATACGAATCAGCTCAACAGAACCTGAAGCACCAGTGGCAAAAAGAATGCCCCTATATAGACCCCAGCTTGTACGCTACTTCTATTGCTATATGGAACCGGTTAAACCCAGCGCCATTTCGCAAATGGGTTTTATAGCGGTATTCAATGTTTCGCCGTACATTATCAAAGACCATTGCCGTATCGCTCGACCAACTGCCAAAAGGCATTTGCCTGGTTAAAATAACCATTGGAAGTACTACGAAAAACAGCAAACTTGTAATTGCAGGACAAGGCCCGCTACATTTGGCCCTAGGATTTTCCACTCCTGCATAGGAGTCGCCAGGTCATCGCTACACTCAACCAGGCGCCGCGCTGACGCAAAACAAAGACCATGGACCTGGAATATCCTTCTTGCCTCCAAAAGATAACTACGTAGTGAAAGATAAAATACATTACTTTAGTTATAATAAATCCTAAATTCATTTTGCATGCATAGCATATTGCCCTTTCTGATAGCGATGGTCCTGATCGTTGTATTGCTGGGAATGCTGGCCAACAGGCTTAAGGTCGCCTATCCCATATTGCTGGTACTGGCGGGCCTTATCATTAGCCTGGTTCCAGGGTTGCCTCCGATCAAGGTGAATCCCGATCTTATCTTTTTCATCCTGTTGCCACCGCTACTTTTTGAAGCTTCCTGGTCAGTCTCCTTTAAAGAGATGAAGAAGTGGTGGCGTATGATCAGTAGCTTCGCTTTTCTTGTGGTACTGTTCACAGCATTTTCCGTAGCCATCGTTACCAATTACTTTATTCCCGGCTTTACGCTGGCGCTAGGGTTCCTGCTGGGCGGCATTGTGTCGCCTCCCGATGCTGTGAGTATCGGCGCGATCACAAAATTTGTCAAAATACCCCGCTCCACCTCTGCTGTCCTAGAAGGAGAAAGCTTGCTCAACGACGCCTCTTCACTTATCATATTTCGCTTTGCCCTCATCACCGTAGGCACAGGCCAATTCATATGGCACCAGGCTGCGCTCAGCTTTGTATGGATGGTGATCGGCGGCGTGGGCACCGGCCTGGCGCTCGCATGGCTCTTTGTACAGGGACACCGGCGGCTGCCTACCGATGCGCCCTCCGATATCGCCCTTACGCTTATAGAACCGTATATCCTGTATTGGGTCGCAGAGCAGCTGCATAGCTCGGGCGTGCTGGCGGTGGTGAGCGGTGGGCTGTTTATGGCCCACAGGCGACTGTTCTTCCTCAGCAGCACCAGCAGAATAAGGGGCTATAGCGTGTGGGAAAGCTTTACGTTCCTGCTGAACGGCGTCGTATTCCTGATCATAGGCCTCGATCTTCCCGAGATCGTGGATGGTTTGCGGTCCAAAGGCATTCCCCTGCGCACCGCTATCGGTTATAGTCTCCTTGTGACAGCCGTTCTCATCGTCGCAAGGATCATCAGCTCCTATGTTGCCTTGATCGCAACGCTCATCTTCAGGCCAAACGTAGCGCCCAGACCTATTTCCAGGTTGGGACGCTTCACCATGCCGCTACTGCTGGGTTGGACGGGTATGCGCGGCGTGGTATCGCTTGCGGCCGCCCTATCGATACCGGTGAGCCTTTCCGATGGCACAGCTTTCCCCTACCGTAATCTTATCCTGTTCATCACCTTTGTTGTTATCTTGCTCACCCTGGTGGTTCAGGGGCTTACCCTCCCCTATCTTTTAAACCGGGCACAGGTGCTCCGGGGACTACAGGGGGAACCGCCCGAAGCGGCAAAGCAAAAATTGGTCCGCGACCTACGCCTGCATACTTATGCCTTCCTTAAAGAACGATACGATAATGAGCTGCACGATCATGCCGGTATGCGGCAATTGCTGCAGCATTGGGAGGATAAGATGAAAGCGGCTGATGAAGATTGGATGAACCATAAAACGAAAATCATCTTTTTGGAGATGCTGGAATGCCAGCGCCAATATATTGCCGAGCTTAACAATGACCCGAACGTGGATGAGGATCTGGTCCGCGAGCAGCTATTCCTGATCGACCTGGAAGAAGAACGCATCCGCATGGCCCTAAAATAACCGCGGTTACCTCCGGGGCAACCAGAAAGGAAGGAGATAAAAAGAAGCGCGGTTACGCCAAAGGCACCAAAGAAAAAGCACAGGAGAACCTGTGCTAGGGTACTATTGAATATGAAGAAAAGGTGAACCGGCAAGGGGGAAGGATACAGCTGGCGACCGGCTTATTTCCGGAGCATAATTTTCTTGCTGCACTCCTGCTGGCCATCACTTATTTTCAGCAGGTAGATACCATTGGGATAGCCCGAAAGATCGATATGGTAGGCCCCCTGGCGTACACGGCTAAGGGAATAATTATTAATCCTTTTGCCGCTGATGTCATAAAGGCCCATTTGTATATCGGAGGGCTCGGCCAGGTTGACCTGAATATTGATACGTCCGTTGCTACTGGGATTCGGAAAAACGGTAACCGATTGCGCGAGCTTATTTTCTTCGCCGGCAATACCAGTAGGCGGATTGGAACTCAGTGGTGTGCAATCTGACTTTACAATATTGACAACATTAACATTGCTGTTAGCAGGATCGAGCCAGGGCTTAAGCTTGCTGGTAGTTGCCGTTCCGTCTACTGTATAATCCCATACATTAGAAAACTTGCTGTAGAGCACGATCTTGGCGGTGCTGGAGTCATTTGTGTTCTTCGCGGTACGGATACAGGTAACGGGAACACCCTGTAGGGGCGCGGCCACGCTGGCCACACCAATCACGCGGCCATCGCCATTAAACAAAGCGCTGCCGGAGCTTCCCTGCGCGGCATAGCCGGAGTCGAGCTGCAAGGCCCAATGGGAATCGGGAGATCCTACTGAATAGCTTTGAATGGCGCTACCTGCCGACACCTTTTTCACATCACCGGCCGGGTGATGGAATCCGATAAATTTCTTGGGGCTGGTGGCCGTGAGCGCGGTATTGGGCGACTTATCCCAACCAGCCAGGTTCACATTCCAGGAAGCAGGGATCTTATTCTGCCCGGTAAACTCGAGGAGAATAAAATCGCCTTTGATCTGCTGCGCATTAGGCTGACCGCCGGATAAAGGCACGATAGACCTGGAAACAAACTTGGCGCCGGTAATGCTTTGCTGTGTATTAGTGATGGTTCCAGCCGGCGGATTGCAGGTGCTATGCTGATAGTTGAACCTGAAAATATATTGTGCAAAAGTAGCGTCGGTCTTGCCGTTAGTAAATTCGCAGTGGCTGGCGATCAGCAGGTATTGCTTACAGCTGCCAGGCGCGTTATTGGCCGTGTTCACCATTGTAGAAGAGCAGGTACCCGTGCCTACACTCATAACGCATATGGTGTGCAGGGCAGCATCCCTTTGCGGCACATAGCCATTGCCCAGGGGGCAGACGGCATTGATGTTACAAACAGAGGAATTTCCCGCCAACTGACTATCGAACTGGTCGATAGTCTCCAGGTTGGCTGCAAAGGGCATCAGGTACTCAACACCCCTGAAATAAACGGCTGCACGGTTGATGTGTAGTTTGATCTCTGAAAGATCGACACCGGGTTCAATATTCAGTTCTATGTTAACCGTGCCGCCTTGTACAGGCTCATTGGCAAACATCCCCGTTTCGCTATTATTGGATTCGGTAAAGGCGCCCAGGATCTGTTTGTTATTGCTATTGGTCAGGAATAATTGCGTTCCTTTTGGCAAGGAAAAATTATCATAATAGAGACCAATAGCCTTGGCGCCCGCGATGCTCAAGGTCGTCCGCCATACCCGCGTACCATCTTCCGTTGTATATAAGATACCGGAATTGGGGAAGCCCAGGTCGGTAGGTGTGAACAAGGACACCAGGAAGGGTCTTGAAAACGAGGACGGGTCCGCATTCCATTTGCTTAATTGCGCATCCCAGTCGGGCAGCTCTGCCTGTGTTACTGGGATCTTATGCGCGATGGCCTCAGCCGATCGGATACTCAGTGGAATTCCTCCTTTCCCGAGCTGCGCCACAGATTGAACAGACAACCCGGCGAGCAGGAACAGGCTTAGCGTTAATTTTCTCATCTCTTAATATTTTACGCCAAAGCTCCAACAACCAATTAACTTATGTGGTTAAGTACAGTAAAATAGTGTGAATTAATGTTAATTAAAAAAAAGCATTTCATGCATTAATTTTAACCATTTGATTTAATCATTTGTTTAAATCAAATGAACAATATACTTTTGCCCTATGAAAGCAAAAAGTGCTTCAACAGAAGAAAAGATCAAGGAAGCGGCCCGGGTTGTGTTTACCAAGAAAGGTTACGCCGCTACCAAAACCCGTGATATAGCAGAAGAAGCCGGCCTCAACCTGGCCTTGCTGAATTATTATTTTCGTAGTAAAGAGAAGCTTTTCGAGATCGTGATGATAGAGAATCTTCAAAAGCTTTTTGCCTTTCTGGCGCCAACGCTTAACGATACCAGCCTGTCGCTGGATAAAAAAATCGTCACGATTTCTGCCAACTATATTGATATGCTTTTTCAAAACCCGGACCTGCCTCTATTTGTGCTGAGCGAGATCAGAACAAGGCCCGAACGTTTTGCCGGGATCATAAAACTAGACACTTACGTGCTGCAGTCCCATTTCATGCAGCAAATACGGGAAAAGAAAAAGAAGATCAACCCCGTACAATTCCTGATCTCCCTTATGGGTATGCTTATCTTTCCCTTCCTTACAAGGCCGGTATTCCAGACCAGCAGTGCCTTTGACGAAGCCTCTTTCACACAGCTGATCAAGGAAAGAAAAAAGCTGATACCCCAATGGCTTAAAAGCATGCTGGAATAGCATGTCATTTTTTTTGACCAGAATTTAATCAAATGATTAAATCATTTTTTTAATCCACCTGCTTAATATGAAAAGGATATTCTGTTTTGTTTCGGTCATTCTTTCCGGTATCGTGTACTGTAAAGGGCAACCGGGAAACCTGACCTTGCCGGAATGCTACCAGCTGGCGGAGGAGCATTATCCGCTAATCAGGAGATACGAGCTGATCAAACGGTCGCGGGATTACACCCTGGATAATCTGCAGAAGGGCTACCTGCCGCAAGTTTCCGCATATGCCCAGGCAAGCTATCAATCGGCTGTAACAGAGATACCGGTTCAATTGCCGGGTGTCGCGCTGCCCTCGATGAGCAAAGACCAGTACAAAGCCTATGCTCAAATAGATCAGCTCCTGTACGATGGCGGTAATATAAAGCTGCAAAAAGAGCGCTCCGAAACGGATGCCGCTACTACGGGGCAACAGCTGACCGCTGATCTCTACCAGCTGAGGGACCGTATCAACCAGCTCTTCTTCGGAATATTGCTGACTGATGAACAATTAAAGCAGAACGCGCTGCTGATCGTCGATCTACAGCTCGGATTAAAGAAAGTACAGGCCGCAGTGGACAATGGCACAGCCTTCCGTAGCAACGCCGACCTGATCAGCGCCGAGGTATTGACTGCCGGACAACAGGCCACTACACTGCAGACCACACGAAAGGCTTATACCGACATGCTCAGCCAATTCATCAACAGACCGGTTAACGAAAGCACAATACTGACAATACCTCCGGTGCCTGCGACTGATAACAATATTAAACGCCCGGAGCTGGCCACATGGGACACCAGGCTGAAAGGCCTCGATGTGCAGAACAGGCTGCTGACAAGCAGCACACTGCCCAAAATAGGGTTGTTCCTGCAGGGAGGCTTCGGACGTCCGGGACTGAATATGCTGAACAATTCCTTCGAAGGCTATTACATCGGCGGCCTTCGCCTGTCTTGGTCCCCTTCCTCCTTTTACACACTAAAAAAGAAGCGTGCAGCGATCGATGTCAGCCGGCAGGAGATCGCAGTCCAAAAGGAGACCTTCCTCTTTAATACCAGCCTTACCGTTAAGCAGCAAGACCAGGAAATGGATAAATACCAGCAGCTGCTCGCCAGCGACGATGCTATCGTAGACCTGCGCAGCCGCATAAAGACAGCAGCGATGGCCCAGCTGGAGCAGGGTGTGATCACGGGTAATGATTTCCTGAAAGAGGTACATGACGAAGACAGGGCACGGCAAAACAAGCTCCTGCATGCGCTACAATTGCTCATGACCCAATATAACCGGCAAACAACAACGGGCAACCAGCCTTAAAACGACAATACGATGAGAACAAAACTGTATGTCATCACACTAATGGCTATGGCTGGCACAGCCTGCCATAACAAGGAAAGCGTCTATGACGCTTCCGGCACATTTGAAGCCGTCGAAACGATCGTGTCCTCAGAAGCCGCAGGCACTATCAGGGAGCTGAATATAGAAGAGGGCCAGACTTTGAAGGCGGGACAGGCCATTGGCTATATCGACAGCATTCAGCTTGATTTAAAGAAGAAGCAGCTACAGGCACAGATTGGAACCGTACGTAGCGGCAAACCTGACATCAACGCACAGACAGCCGCTTTACAGGAACAGCTGCGCCAGGCCGAACGGGAACAGCAGCGCACAGCCAACCTGGTAAAAGCCGACGCAGCAACCCGGAAACAGCTGGACGATGCCACAGCCCAGGTTGCGGTTGTCAAAAAACAGATCGCAGCGCTGCAATCCTCCCTGAAGATCACTTCCGGGAACCTGGAAGAACAGGTGGTACCGCTTGAAGTGCAGATCAGGCAGATCGACGATCAATTGCGTAAATGCCGCCTGGTAAATCCGGCAAACGGGACTGTGCTCACCAAGTACGCCGAGACGAATGAGGTAACGGCTCCCGGCAAGCCCATTTATAAGATTGCAGCGCTCAATACCATATTGCTCAGGGCCTATATTACCGGCGACCAGCTATCCCAGGTAAAAACAGGTCAGAAAGTAAAGGTGCTCGCTGACGACACCAGGGATACTTATAAAACTTACGAGGGCACGATCACCTGGATCAGCGACAAAGCCGAATTCACACCCAAAACAATCCAGACAAAAGAGGAAAGGGCCAATCTTGTCTATGCCATTAAGGTAAGCGTAAACAACGACGGCTACCTGAAGATCGGCATGTACGCTGACATTAAATTTTAAGCCATGGAGGCGGTAAGAACAACTCATCTTAAAAAGACCTATCACGGCAAAACAGCCGTAGACGAGGTATCGCTCACGATAGAACAGGGCGAATTGTTCGGACTTATCGGTCCTGACGGCGCGGGGAAGACCAGCATTTTCAGAATGCTGACCACTCTTTTGTTGCCAGACGGTGGCGCCGCTGCTGTAGACGGGTTGGATGTGGTGAAAGATTATCGACAGATAAGAAAAAGGGTAGGCTATATGCCGGGAAAATTCTCTCTATACCCCGATCTGAGCGTAGAAGAGAACCTGAATTTCTTCGCCACCGTATTCAACACTACTGTTGCAGCAAACTATACGCTGATCAAAGATATATACGTCCAGCTCGAGCCCTTTAAAAAACGCCGTGCAGGCAAACTATCGGGTGGCATGAAGCAAAAGCTGGCCCTGTGCTGTGCGCTCATTCACAAGCCTACGGTCCTCTTTCTTGACGAGCCGACTACTGGTGTGGACCCGGTTTCGCGCAAAGAATTCTGGGAAATGCTGCAACAGCTCAAAGCGCAACACATCACGATACTGGTCTCCACACCCTATATGGACGAAGCCAGTCTTTGCGACAAGGTTGCATTGATCCAGCAAGGCAAAATACTTTCGGTAGATACGCCCGCGGCCATTGTCGCTTCGTATCCGCAACCGCTTTATGCGGCGCGTGCCAACGAAATGCACCAGTTGCTCAAAGCGCTGCAGCAGTCTGCCGATGTAAGGTCAAGCTACGGCTTTGGCGAGTTCGCCCATGTCAGCTTTAAGGATACGGATATAGACATAGCATCGTTTGAGACAATACTGGCAAAGAAAGGACTCACCGACATAGAGATACGGCCCACACCGGTAACCATAGAAGATTGCTTTATTGAACGCTTAAATAGCCAGGCATGAAAGAAGCCGTGATAACAACCGATAAGCTTACGAAGCGTTTTGGTGATTTTGTCGCTACCAACGAGATCAGCTTCGAAGTAAGCCGAGGCGAGATATTCGGCTTTCTGGGCGCTAACGGCGCCGGGAAAACAACGGCTATGCGCATGCTCTGCGGCCTTTCCACGCCATCCTCAGGCAATGCCAGTATTGCCGGCTTCGATGTGTACAGACAAACAGAGCAGATCAAAAAGAACATCGGCTATATGAGCCAGAAGTTTTCTCTATACGAAGACCTTACCGTGCTGGAGAATATCCGCTTTTTTGGTGGCATCTATGGCTTATCACGCCCCCGGATCAGGGAAAAAGGGGAGAAACTGATAAAGGACCTGGGCCTCGAGCAGGAAGCGAAAAAACTGGTGGGCGCTCTGCCTTTGGGCTGGAAACAAAAGCTGTCCTTTTCCGTCGCCATCCTGCACGACCCGCAGATCGTATTCCTTGATGAGCCTACAGGCGGCGTAGATCCGGTAACGCGGCGGCAATTCTGGAACATGATCTACGAGGCCGCCGATCGTGGCGTTACCATCTTCGTCACGACCCATTATATGGATGAGGCTGAGTATTGTAACCGGATATCGATCATGGTCGACGGACGGGTAAAGGCATTGGATACGCCCCGTAACCTCAAAGAGCACTTCGGCGCAGCCACCATGGATGAAGTCTTTTACGCGCTGGCACGAGGCGCTAAACGTAGCGAATAATATGAAACAGCTCCTCACTTTTGTACGAAAAGAATTTGCACATGTACTACGCGACCGGAAAACCCTCCTCATTCTTTTCGGTATGCCCGTGGCCCAGATACTCATCTTTGGATTTGCCCTTACCAATGAGGTGAAGAACGCCCGGATCATGATCATGGATCAGGCCAAAGACCAGGCATCCCGGCAGATCATCGATAAGATCGAAGCCAGCAGGTACTTTGAAGTGAATCAATACATCCATCATCGGGATGAACTGGAAAAAGGGTTCAAACAAGGAGATGTAAGGCTTGCAGTCATTTTCCCCCAAGGATTTGACCATGCACTGCAGCACCTGCACCAGGCTCAGATAGAAGTGATCGCCGATGCCTCCGATCCCAATTATGCTACTACGCTCTCCAGCTATATTTCTTCGATCATACAGGACTATCAATCGGAGCAGGTTGCGGCTGCCGGCCACTTACCCTACCAGATCGTACCGCAGATAAGATTTTTATACAACCCGCAGCTGAAGGGAGCGCCCAATTTCGTACCGGGCGTCATGGCCCTGGTACTGATGCTCGTCTGCGTGATGATGACAGCCGTCTCCATCGTAAAAGAAAAGGAAACAGGAACGATGGAGATCCTGCTGGTATCGCCCTTTAGCCCGCTCATGGTCATCGTTTCCAAAGCGATACCCTACCTGCTGCTATCGCTGATTAATGTGACCACCATACTCTTGCTGAGTGTATTTGTGCTGGATCTCCCGGTGCAGGGCAACCTTATCCTGTTGTTTGCCGAGAGCACTCTGTTTATCATCACCTGTCTTACGCTGGGTATCTTCATTTCTGTAAAGACAAGCTCCCAACAGGTGGCCATGCTGATCTCACTGATGGGCATGATGCTGCCTACGATCTTATTCAGCGGCTTTATGTTCCCCATAGAGAATATGCCCTGGCCTCTGCAGCTCATCAGCAATGTGGTGCCCTCCAAGTGGTACTACATCATTGTAAAGGCTATCATGATCAAAGGGCTGGGATTTGCCGCCATATGGAAGGAGACCCTGATCCTGGCCGGGATTACCCTGGCATTACTGGTCATTAGCTTAAAGAGCTTCAAAATACGGCTATCATGAGAACGATCCTTTTTTTGCTGGAAAAAGAATTCAGGCAGATCTTCCGCAACCGGTCTATTATGCTCTTGGTTCTGGTAATGCCGGTCATACAGCTTTTGCTGCTACCACTGGCGGCCAATTATGAAGTCAGGAATGTGAACATCGCCATTATCGACAATGATCATTCTTCCTATTCCCGAAAACTAATTACAGGGATCACAGCATCGGGCTATTTCCGGCTCACGGGTTACCTGTTCTCCTATAAGGGAGCGATGTCGCTCATTGAAAAGGACCAGGCAGACCTGCTCTTGGAAATACCACGGGGATTTGAGCGCAACCTGGTACGGGAAGGCCGGCAGCAGTTGTTCGTGGCTGTTAATGCCATTAACGGCACCAAGGCCAACCTGGGCGGCGTATACCTGGGCACCGTGATCAAAGCAGCCAACGACGATATACGCCTGGACCTGGCGCCTCAGCAAGCGGGTGCGCCACCGGCCATCGATACCGTTACCGCCAACTGGTACAACCCCCTGCTGAATTACCGGGTGTATATGGTTCCGGGTATCCTGGCCATATTGGTTACGATGATCGGCGGCTTTTTGACCGCACTCAACATCGTAAAGGAAAAAGAAGCCGGCACAATTGAGCAGATCAATGTAACGCCGATCAAAAAGCACCACTTTATATTAGGCAAGCTGATTCCTTTCTGGGTATTGGGCAATGTCGTATTCACATTGGGTCTTATTGTATCCCGCCTTATATATGGCATCGTGCCGCAGGGCAGCATCCTGCTGCTTTACGGATTCATCTGGATCTACCTGCTGGCCGTGCTGGGCTTCGGCCTCCTGGTATCCACTTTCTGCGACACGCAGCAGCAAGCTATGTTCATCATGTTCTTCTTCATTATGATTTTCGTGTTGATGGGAGGCCTCTTTACCTCTACCGACAGCATGCCGGAATGGGCGCAGGTTGCCAGCCGCTTTAATCCCGTCACGTATCTCATCGAAGTGATGCGCATGGTCATTTTGAAAGGCAGCGGTCTTAAGGATATTGCCGGAAGGATGGGCGTGCTCACGCTATTTGCCATTGTCCTGAACGGTCTTGCGATTTTCAATTACCGGAAGACCAGCTAAAACCCGCTCCATATATTACACCGGCGATAGGGCAAAACTTACAGCACGTGTAAAATGCCTATCCATTTTGCCCCGTGTTCCGTTGAAACCATCCCGGCGGATGGCCGAATTGCTTTTTAAATGCAAAAGAAAAATGAGAGAGGTCTTCAAAGCCCAGGTCGAGATAGATATCGGATGCCGATCTTCCCTTCTGCCCGATAAGGTAATGTGCCTCCTGCAACCGCCTTTGCAGCAACCAGCGACGGAGAGAGGTATGAAACAGGTACTCAAAATCCCGTTTGAAGGTAGCCAGGCTTCTGCCGGTAAGATAAGCAAAGCGATCCAGCTTCACATTGAAGTGGAAGTGCTTGTTCATAAAGGCTTCCAGATCTATTTTATGCGGTGCGGCAAAATCAAACAGGACATGTCTCAAATCGGGACAGGCTTGCAGCAGCAGTAATATACCTTCCCTGATCTTGACATCGACCAACTGCTGGTTATGAAGATCGGCTTCCTGGTAATTCAATAAAGCATTCCGGTAGTCTCGGAGCAAATGATCCATTTCAACAGGTATCACCGGCTCAGCACTTATATGGTGCTCTGCAGACAGGCCATAGCTCATACCGAAAGCGCGGAGCGCGTCCTGAGTCAGGTAAAGCGAAAGCGACCGGAACATACCCCCGGGTGGCGGATATTTAACAAACTTCAACAGCTGATTCCTCCGGACAAAAATCAGGGAGCCTTCCCCGGAAGTGAACTGCCGGCTGCCATCATCCAGGACCAAAGTACCGGAGAGCTGGAAGCTCAACACATGCTCCGGCACAAATTGCTCTCCTTCCCTGCTCTGAGTATAGTAGCAGGAATAAGCGATCCTGTTCCGGTTATCTTTTTGCGGTTCCATTTCCCGGAGATTATCGTTCAAGAGATAACAA
Source organism: Taibaiella koreensis (assembly GCF_003545715.1). Taxonomy (GTDB): domain Bacteria; phylum Bacteroidota; class Bacteroidia; order Chitinophagales; family Chitinophagaceae; genus Taibaiella; species Taibaiella koreensis. The sequence goes on along the minus strand of NZ_QVNU01000001.1, from coordinate 1,050,416 downwards.
AGCTAATAAGGTAAGGCGAGTATTGCCCGCCCTGGTTACAATTTAATTCCTCTCTTTTCCAGGTAAGCCCTGCCCTCTTCCGACTCAAAAAATTTGAAGGCATCTTCGTGATCGGTGGAAACGCTTACCGGAAGCCATTTTTCCAGCTCTTCCCTCCTGATCTCATCAGCCTTTTTTACGATACCTATTGCTTCGCTGCCCAGGATGAGGTGCACCGGCGGCTCAGGGTGTGCGGCCAGGTCGATCAGCGCTTTTGCCGCTTTCACAGGATCGCCAACGGGAATGAACTTTCCTGAGGTCAGGAATTCCTTCATGCCACCAATGATCTGCTCATATCCTTCCACATCAGGGGCAAAGGTCATCGAAGCACCGGCCCAATCGGTGCGGAATCCCCCGGGTTCTACTGAGGTAACATGAATACCCAGGTGCGCGACTTCTTTATGTAATGCTTCGGAAAAACCAGTCAGTCCGAACTTAGCAGCCTGGTACATAGTAAGTCCGGCATTACCCACCCTGCCACCGACAGAGCTGATCTGTAAAATGCGGCCGGACCGTTGCCTGCGCATATGGGGCAATACTGCACGGGTGATTGCAATGGGTGCACAGAGATTCACCTCCAGCTGGCTGCGCACCTGCTCTTCGGTAAAGCCTTCAGCAGCGCCGGTAATGCCGAAGCCGGCATTGTTCACCAGCACATCGATACGCCCGAATTGGCGGATCGCTTCTGCAACCACCTGCTCCACCCGCGCCGGATCGCTTACATCCAGGGCCAGCGGCAGCACCCGGCCGGCGTATTGCTCCACCAGATCTGCCAGCTGCTCCGGCTGGCGGGCAGTAGCAACCACGCTCTCGCCATGAGCCAGCACGGCTTCGGTAAGACTTCTGCCCAATCCCCTTGCGCTACCGGTAATCAACCAAACTTTTTCCATTATGATCATTTTTGTTTCAGCAAAGGTCGGTCACGTTCAGGAGAACAAATTTGTTGTATAGCTCAATGTTCATTGCTGGAAAGCTCATACCCTTATAACGGAAAGCTTATTGCGATAGTTAGGCAGGATCAGGAAAGAGACCGAAGCTACCTGATGTGCCGTCTCAACTGGTGTAAGATCAATATGATCGTCTGTAGCAGAAACAGTTTGCCTTTATTTGATCAGCCCGATCTGGATCGCGACTTTAATCAACCCTGCCGTATTCTTTACATCCAGTTTCTGGATCAGGTTATTGCGATGATTTTCGGCTGTATAATAGCTGATAAACAGTTTGCTGGCGATCTCACGGGTAGTATATTCCGCTGCAATCAGCGTCAGCACCTCTTTCTCCCGTTGCGTCAGTTCCGGAATGACCATCTGGTTTTTGGGATGCTCCTTAAATTTCAGGAAATTCTGGAACAGTTGTTCTTTAAGCTTAGGCTCTATATACTGCCCTCCATCGAATACAATTTCTATAGCATCGATTAAGGTATGGGATGGCGCGCCCTTCAGAAGATACCCGCTACAGCCACGACGCAGCATACTGCTGACCATAGAAGGCATATCCAGGCTGGTAAGCACTAGTATCCTGGTTTCCGGGCATAACTCCCGTATCGCCGGGACCAGTTCTTTGCCTGATATATCCGGCAACAATATATCGAGCAAAAGCACGTCGGGAGGCGTACTTTTCAATCCCTCCAGCAGCCCGGCAGCACTGGTATACGTACCACCCACCACAATCTGGTTATAAGGCCTCAGTATAGCAACAAGACCACTGATGATGAGGGGATGGTCGTCGACAATAGCAATATTTATGATACGCATAGCTATAATTTTAGTTCAATATTGATCGAAGTGCCATTAGGTATACGCTGATGGATATCGATGCTACCCTGCAGCGCCTTCACCCGCATACGGATACTTTTAAGTCCCATCTTATCGCCCGGCAGTTCATTTTCGTAACTGATCCCTCTTCCGTCGTCCTCCACGGTAAGGCTTAGCAAATGTGCTCTGTAATTGATCTGGATTAGTATATTGTCCGCCCTCGCATGCTTCATTACGTTCTGGACCAGCTCCTGGACCATACGGTAAATGCTGATCGCGATCTCGGGACTCAACTGCGCGAGATCGCCATAATATTGAAAATTGATCCTGAGCCGGGTCATCATCGCCACGTTATTGCAGAAATACTGGATGGCCGGTTCCAGGCCATCGTGCAACAATATATCCGGCATCAGGTTGTGCGCCGTTTGCCTGATCTTCATGCCCGTATTATCGATCTGGCGGAGCACCTCTTCGTAGTCTTCGGTATCAGCAATACCAGGATGATTCTGGGATAAGGCATCCAGTCCCATTTTGACAATAGACAGTTCGACCATGATATCATCGTGCAGTTGCCGGCCTATACGGCTTTTCTCCCGTTCCTCCCCGTCGATCACCGCTTTCAGCTGTCCGATGCGTTGTTTCTGCTTCACCGTTTTTGCTCTCTGCTGTTGCAGCCGGTGCTTCTGGTACATGACGACCAGCAGCACCAAGGCACTGGACAGTGCGCCAATGATCCAGATATCCTTTTTCCGCAACGCTTTTTTATTCAATACCAGCTGCAACTGCTTTTGCTGCAGCTCGTTGTTCTTTTGTGCCAGCTGGTAGCGTCCTTTCAGCTCTTCCATCCAGCGGGTGCTACTGATCCTGTCGAGGCTATCCTTGAGCAATGCCCAGGCCTTATGGTAGCGGTAAGCTTTTTTATAATCGTGCAGGGAGTCATAAATTTCAGAAAGATTACTGTAGATACTCAGCACTTCCTGCCCCGCCATTCCCTTTCCGGTAGCAAACTGTAGCCCTGCTTCCATATGGTAAGCCGCGTCCTGATATCGCTTTAGCAAAGTATAGGCTGCGCCAAGACCTTCTAAGCTATTGATACGATTGGCAGGACTACCGCCCTCGTAAGCGGATGCCCTTTTAAAATAAACGATCGCCTGCCCAGGCTGCTGCCGCTTAAAGTAAACGATCCCATACAGGCAATCGATCTGCTGCTGAAGCGCAGCGGACCTCAGGGGCAACAATTTTTCGATCTCCTTGATGTAACAGAGCGCCGAATCCGGCTGATCTTTTTCGACAAAGAGACCGGACAGGGTAAGGTAAGTGTTGGTGAGATCGCCGGCAAAGCTATCCTTCACGACGATATCTCTTGCCTGCCGTAAATAGGGGATTGCCTGATCGTATTGCCCCATGCCATAATAATTGATCCCCATATTGCTGTACAGCCGGAAGAGATAATCTTTATCTTTCCAACCCAGACGCCTGGCCATGGCCAGACCGCTGTAGTAATAGCCCGCAGCGCTATCGAGAATACCAAGATTGCAGAAAGCGCTGCCGATATCGTTATACCATAGCAGCAATATCTCCTTCCGTGCACGCAGGCAAAATGGATAGGCTTTACGGAAATAAGCGAGGCCCTTTCCGGGACTAGCCTTCTGATCTACATAAACGGCTCCTGTGCCCAACAGCGCAGCGGCAATCCCATCGGCGTAACCCAGCAGTGAGCTGTTCCGGAAGGCTGCTGTAAACATACCGAGCGCTGTGTCGGGATACTGCGCCCGTAAACGGTTGCCATTACGGATCAACGTGTCGATCTGGGCAATACTCTTCCCGGAATGAATGTTTCCGATCTCCAGGCAATCCATTACCGATAGCGGCTGTGCCCTTACAGCCCTTTGCATCAGGAAGAAACAACCCGACAGTACAATAAACAGGACGCAACGCTTCATTTTCCCCGCATTAATCCGGCATACAACATGCGGACAATGCTAAGTTATCCATTATTCCCCAACGGAGCGACATGCACTGACCCGCAGCACTAGCTGTTTTCCACTATTTTCATTTAATATAACGGTTTCCAGCCCCTGCGCATGACCTATTCGCATGTGTCTACATAATGCATGCCCAGCTCCTGCTACCCGGTATTAGGCCTACCGGAAAACAGGTAGAAAGGCAACCAACATTACCATACCAGCCACCATAGCCGGCACCGGCAACCGCTTTCTTTTTTAACCGATTAAGACAACTACCCATGCGCAGCACACTATTACAGCTCCTTATTATCGTATGCATTTTGTTCTTACCCTCCCGCGCCGGGGCACAATCTTATTATAACCAAAAGCCGGAATTCCTGAAGGCAAACAGCATGTGGGCTTTGCTTGCCGGCGTAGATGGCGGTAGCGTCGGGCTCAACTTCAATACCGTACCAGCCACTACACTCCTGCTGGATACCATTGGCCCTGCAGGACAAGAAGGGCTAGCCTCGGTAGCCGACCCCGTGACCGGCGCTTTATTGTTCTATTCGAATGGCGCCACATGCTGGAATGCAGACAATGAGGTCATGCTCAACGGCGACATGCTTATGGGAAATTATGGTCCCCCGTCAAACATGAATCAGGATCCGCTAAGCAGTACTACCCAGGGTGTGTGCATTGTGCCCTTTATCAACGAGCCCGGTAAGTATTACTTGTTCTCGCTCGACGGCCCCACCAACTGGCAGATCGGTCCGCAACCCAACGCGCCCTTTCTCTACTACTCGGTAGTCGATATGTCGCTGGACGGCGGTTTGGGTGGCATTGTCCCCGGGCAAAAGAACATTCCGCTCGGCAACAACATTCCCCTCAGCGAAAGCATGATCGCCATACCCGGGGACAATTGCGACATTTGGCTGGTCGTGCATGACTATATTAATCCTATATTTAAGGCCTACCACATCACACAGGCCGGCGTCGATCCCACACCGGTAGTTTCTACGGCCGGCACACAGATACAGGGTACTGGCGGCATGGGCGCCTATATGACCGGCAGCATGGCCGTAAGCCCCGACCGGCGAACAATAGGCATCACCAGCTGCGCCTTCCTTTTCGGCGCTACACCCGGCGCTACCGGCGCTTTGCTCTGCCGCTTTGATCCCGCTACAGGAAGTGCAGGAACTTCGGTACAGGTGAACCAAACCGCTATGATGTCTTATTCGCTGGCCTTTTCGCCCGACAACACCAAGCTATACCTGGCCATACTTGCCGATAGCAACAGTACCATCTATACCTCACACGCCGGGGTATTACAATATGAGATCAGCATTTTCGATTCAGCAGCCATTGCAGCTTCCCAGGTAAGCGTAGGCGAGGTATCCTCCTTCCTTCCAGGCTGTTTCAAATCTTACGATGGCAAAATATATCTGAACTCTTTTCTGGGTCCCGACCTGTATGTGATCAACCAACCCAATCTGCCGGGTATGGCCTGTAATTATCAGCCGTACCTGAGCAACAATCCTGGCAATTACGTTACCGGTGGTCCCTCGCTGCCCAACGAAGTGGTGTACGCTTTTCCGCCGGACACTGCCCGGCACAGCAAGGACACGACAATATGTCTCCGTAACAATATCGTCGATCATGCTACCCTGCCGGCTATTCCGGGCTATAGCGCCTATCTCTGGGATGATGGCAGTTCGGGCTCAACACGTGGTATAACGGACACTGGCGTGTACTGGGTATTGTGCAAAGACGATTGCCATTCCCTCATCGATACAATAAAGGTGAAAGCCGGCAGCAATGTATCGCTTTCCCTGGGCGCGGATACCCTGCTGTGCAACGGTGGAACGCTGACGCTGAATGCCACAGTTCCGGGTGGTAGCTACCTGTGGCAGGATGGCAGCATAAAGGCCACCTATAAGGTTACCGACAGCGGAAAGTATTGGGTAAGAGCAAAGGCCGGCGATTGCATTGTTGCCGATACGATCGTCATCAATGCCATAGACCTGCGCCAGCACCTTGGGGCTGATATTCCGCTGTGTAAAGGTGAAGCCATACCAACAGACCTGCACTTGCAGGCCAACGCACCCTCAGGCGCTATAGTGCTATGGAATACGGGAAGCAATATTGCGGTTCAACCCGTACAGGACACCGGCATTTATTGGGTGACGGTAAGGGATCAGGTTTGCTCCGGGACCGATACGGTAAAGGTGACCGAAGTCATCTGTGCCTGCAAGGTTGGTATGCCCAATGCCGTTTCACCAAACGGCGACGGCCGGAATGATCGCTTCCAGCCTGTAATTGAGCAGGGTTGTGCCGTGGGAAGCTATGCTTTCCATATCTACAACCGCTATGGGGCAAGGATATACAGCAGCGCCAATCCTGCAGCCGGCTGGGATGGCAATTATCCTAACGGGCAGCCCGCCGATGCGGGCACCTATATGTACGAACTCAGCTTTGCCGGCGGCACGCAACAGATCAAATATTACCACAAAGGCGATCTGGTACTGATCCGCTAAAAAAATCTGACTATCCGGCTATCGGAAACGAAACCGCTCCTTGAGCTTGCCGAACTTTTCTCACCGAAGGTAAAGGACGAAGATGATGCTCTGACAAGCTCAGCAACCGTTGATGGGAAGCAAATTGTATCCCTGTTTCCTATATCCCGATAGTCACTAAAAATAAAATACCGGCAAACACCACTGATCAATATAAATAATCCAACAAAATGACCCGATACTTTCGCCTTGTTCTTTTACCGGTATTTCTTCTTCATGTTTGTACTGCCATAGCGCAACAGGAAAATGTATGGGTCTTTGGAGAAAATGCAGGGGTCAATTTCAATAGCGTACCACCTGCGGCATTCAGCAGCACCATCAGCAGCCAGGAAGCCTGTGCCAGCGTATGCGACGCGGCAGGCCAGCTACTTTTTTATTCCGATGGCTATATCGTGTGGGACCGCAGCCATAATGTGATGCTCAATGGCGCTGCATTGATCACCGATATCCCCGTACCATCTTACGGGCCTACTACAAGTACAGCGCAGGGAGCGCTTATTGTTCCGGCGCCCGATCACCCCAACCTGTATTATATTTTTTCGCTGACCTCAGTAGAGCTGGGGGCCCGCCGCGGCCGGCTCTATTACAGCCTGGTAGACATGACGCTTAACGGTGGTATGGGTGCCGTTATCGCAACACAAAAAGGGATATTACTGGATTCGCTCAATACCGAACACCTGACCGGCACAGTAGGCGACCGCTGTAATGTATGGGTCCTCACCTTGTCGATCACGGGACCCAATGCGGAAAAGATCAAGGCATTCGAGGTTACAGCCGCAGGCGTTGATCCTGTCCCGGTAACATCCAGCTTCTCTGTTCCGTTTACTTTAGGCAATTGCGCCGGTCAAATGGATATTGCCCCCAACCGGAAGCAGCTGGCCTTTTCACGGTCCGTACCGCTTTCGGCTATCGGAGGGGCCGTAGAGCTGTTCACTTTTAATCCGGTAACGGGCGTCGTATCGAACAGGCAAATGCTGGACAGCATCGGCGGCTACGCAGCCTGCTTCTCGCCGGGCGGCACCAAGCTCTATACTACCAATTCCAGCAGCACGACGGGCATTACGCAGTACGACCTCACAGCCGGAAGCCTGCCCGCTATCATCGGTTCGAGGGTAGCTGTGGCTCCTCCCGCTACAGGCATCATCAAACGGGGCCCTAGCGGTAAGGTTTACTTCTCTGGTGGCACGGCGCTCAGCGCTTTTGCCCATCCGGATCTTCCGGGCAGTGCCAGCTTGTACGAGCCCGGCATTATTCCGCTACTCTCCGGCACATCTTTTGTATTCGGATTACCCAATGTTGTCCCGGTATTTCACCGGGATAGTCTATACAATGCTATGTCTGTCAAAACAGCTTGCTTCAGCACCGGGCAGTTGCTGATGGCAGCCGACACTGCAGGCTGGGATTACCTGTGGAGCAATAACGCGCATGGCCCTGCCACTACAGTGACTTTGCCGGGCACCTATTGGGTAAGTTATCATATCCCGCCCTGCACGTACCGGGTCGATACTTTCCAGGTAAGCTTCAAAGGACAACGCCCGGACCTTTTTGCCCTCGGCGGCTGCCGGAACGACAGCAACGCAATGGCCTGGGCCATGCCCGCCTATGGCGATACGACTACCTATAGCTACACCTGGCGCAACAGCAACGACCAGGTGCTGCGTGGTCCTTTGCTCACCAATCATGGCGATAGCCTGCTCCACCTGACGCCGGGAGCCTATAAGCTAAATGTGGCCGTAGACAGCGATTGCGCCGTAACGCTGATGATCAACGTTCCGCAACCCTCTTTCTACAGGACTTCCTTCAGGGCATCCGATACAGTGATTTGCATGGGACAAACTGTGTCTTTCGAAAGCACATCACAGGGCCCTATGTCAGGCTACAGCTGGTCCTTCGGAGACGGCGGCAGCGCCGCCTTAGCAAATCCCCAGCATCTGTACCCTGATCCCGGAACCTATGAAGTACAGCTGGTCGCTCATACCGGCTATCCCTGTTATGATACGGCACGACTAACGATAACTGTAGACTCGTTGCTGCAGCCTGCTTTCTTTACCGACAGGGACAGCATTTGCACCGGGCAATCTATTGGATTCTTTCCCGACACTTCGACTACCTTAAGCACGTTGGACTGGCAATTCGGAGATGATGTTACGATAGCCGGGGCACCAGCAGGCCCGGTATCCCATGCTTATGACCGGGACGGCATCATGCCTGTACAGCTGACCAGTCATTTCCGCGCCTGTCCCGAAACTTCTTTTACACATACGGTCCATGTGTATCCATTACCCTATATTCAGCTGGCTGCGGATACGACGCTTTGCCTGAATGGCGCGCCGGTATTACTTCAAAATCTCCGGTCTTTACCAACCGGGAGCTATCGTTACCTGTGGAGCACTGGCGACACCACCGCCTTGCTTACCGGCGTACATCCCGGCGTCTATAGCCTGACTATAAGTGCAGATCCATTGGGCTGCAGCACTACAGAGACGATCACCATCCATAAAGATTGCTATATCGATATCCCCAATGCCTTTACGCCTAACGGCGATGGCGTAAACGACCATTTCTTTCCAAGACAATTATTATCGCGCAAGGTTACGCGCTTCCGGATGCAGGTATTTAACCGTTGGGGCCAGGTAATATTCGAAACTGCCAGAACGGAAGGAAGGGGATGGGATGGGCGGTTTAACAGCAAGGATCAGCCTCAGGGTGTGTATGTCTATCTTATTGAAGTCCTGATCGATGACCGGCAGGAGGAGCGCTACCAGGGCAATGTAACGCTGATCCGGTAAAAATTATGAGGACATCAACTGCTCAGAGCAGCTTAGCCATCCTTCCCAGTTGTTTCAGCTTCGATTCAAGCTCAACAGTCCAGGGCAGACCTGTGCAAAGACGCATACAATTCTGGTATTGATCCTGCAACGTGAACATACGCCCGGGAGCAATGCTGATCTGTTTCTTCAGGGCAAGCTCGTACAGGATCGTGGTGTCTGCTTGCTTGCCCAGCTCGACCCATAGCGCCAGCCCGCCCTGCGGTCGGCTGGTCTTTGTTCCTTCGGGAAAGTGTGCCGCAATAGTACGCATATAATGCTGGCAATTGTCCTGCAAAGTGCGCCGTAACAGGCGAAGATGCTGTTCATAACGGCCGGTCTGCAGGAAGTTGCCAACCGCTTCCTGCGTAACGGAAGGCGAGGTAATTGCGTGCACCAACTTCAGCTTCAATACCTGCGCCTTATACCTGCCAGGCGCGATCCACCCCACCCGGTATCCCGGCGCCAGTGTTTTGGATATGGAGCCACACCATATCACGTCTCCTTCCGTATCGAACGATTTGCAGCATTTAGGTCGTCGCGTCCCGTAATAAAGGTCGCCGTATACATCGTCCTCGATCAGCGGGATATTATGAGCAGCCAAAAGGGAAACAACTTCCCTTTTGTGTTCATCGGGCATACAGCTGCCCAGCGGCGTATTAAAGTTCGGGATCAGCAGGCACACCTTTATTTTGGGGATAGCCTTTTTCAAAGCCTCGATCTCGATACCGGTGGTGGGATGCGTAGGCAGCTCCAGCACTTTCAATCCCTGGCTCAATGCCAGCTGCAAAATTCCCGGGTAGCAGGGACTTTCTATGGCAATAGTATCGCCCGGTTTTGTCAGCGCCATCAGGGCAAGCGACAATGCATCCATACCGCCATTGGTGGTGATAAGGTCGTCATCGACCAGGCGTCCGCCCCAGGTTAGTGAGCGAATAGCAACCATTTTCCGCAATTGGGCGCTGCCTTGTAAAGGGGCATAGCCGGTACCTCCGTCTTTAAGCCCGCGTGCGGCTTGCGCGACTTCTCTTTCAAGTCTTGGCCAGGGCAGCAGGCTGCCGGAAGGAGCGCCGATGGATAAAAGCGTCAGTTTATCGTTACCCATGTTGGCATAGACCTTACTGATCAACTCTTCCGGCTCCCGGTCCTTGGCTATGGGAGAAGGCTTGCTGACACCCGGCAGCGGCAGCCTGTAATAAGGCAGACTGCTGACATAATAGCCCGATTGCGGTCGGGAGTCGATAAGCGACTGCGCCTCAAGCTCGACAAATACCCTCTTGGCTGTATTCATGCTAATACCATGTTCCTGGCAAAGCGCCCTTACCGAGGGCAAGCGATCGCCGGCCTTAAATACACCATTCCTGATCTGGTGTGCCATCCGGCCCGCGATTTCATTATAAAGAAAATCCCTGTTCATAGATCAAATATAACTGTATCCATCTAAAATAAAAAACTGAGACTGTATCCATAGCATAAAGGCTGCTACTTTTACTTCTGTAAAACAAGCTTTATGCAAACCTCTCTTTCTCATAAGCCCGCGGCAGCAAGCGGCTGGATCAATGGATTTATCGGTGTACTTATCTTCAGCGGCTCCCTGCCCGCCACAAGAGTGGCCGGACTCGAGCTCCACCCCCTTTTTGTAACAGCAACCCGCGCGACAATCGCCGCCTTACTTGCGCTTTGCCTTTTGCTGCTTTCAAAAGAAAAGCAGCCATCACCCAAGCAGCTTTTCCCGCTGGTAATAGTAGCTGCTGGTGTTGTGCTGGGCTTTCCCTTGCTCTCAGCATTAGCATTACAATACATTACTTCGGCCCATTCTATTGTGTTCCTGGGTATGCTGCCCCTTACCACGGCCATTTTTGGCGTACTGCGGGGTGGCGAACGGCCGCATCCTGCTTTCTGGATATTCTCAATAATGGGTAGTCTGCTGGTCATAGGCTATGCGGTTACACAAGGTTTGTCAGCATCGCCTATTGGCGATCTGCTCATGCTGTTGGCGATCATCTTATGCGGACTAGGCTATGCAGAAGGCGCAAAGCTTTCCAGGGAGCTGGGCGGATGGCAGGTGATATCCTGGGCCCTGGTGCTGTCACTACCCGTTATGGTACCTTTAATGTTCCTGCGGTTACCGGCATCCTTCGCGGCGGTAAGCCCCGCCGCCTGGACAGGCCTGGCCTACGTTTCGGTATTCAGCATGTTTATCGGGTTTGTATTCTGGTACCGTGGATTGGCGCAAGGCGGCATCGCCGCTGTAGGGCAACTGCAGCTGTTACAGCCCTTCTTCGGGCTGGCCGTAGCCGCAGGATTATTGCACGAGGAAGTCAGTCCCGGCATGCTAGGCATTACCGTATGTGTTATTCTTTGTGTTGCCTGCTCCAGGCGATTTGCGCGTTAACCTGAGCGGGGGCGATTCTATCTTCAAGACGGCCGCTACGGTTTATCTTCCGCCAGCTTCTCTATTTCCTTTTCCACTTCGGTGAGCAGCTGCTGCTCGGTAGGCAGGTATAGCTGGTATTGGCTGGCATAGATACTGGTATTGCTTTCCGGCAGGGAAAACTTCACCACGGCATTATTCTTATCGGCGCACAGCAGGATACCGATGGTCGGGTTTTCTTCAGGAAGCTTTTCTATACGGTCATAGTAATTGACATACATCTGCAGCTGCCCCAGGTCCTGGTGACTAAGCTTATGGGTCTTTATTTCCAGGACAACGAAGCAGCGGAGCAGGCGATTGTACAAAACAAGATCAGCGAAAAATTCATCGCCTTCGAGATGAATACGTTTTTGCCGGGCCACAAAAGAAAAGCCGTTTCCCATTTCAAGCAGAAATTCCTGCAGGTGCGTCAGGATAGCGCCCTCCATATCCTTTTCGTAGTATGCCGCTTCCCGTTTCAATCCCAGGAACTCGAGCACCATAGGGTCCTTGATAATAGCCCTGGCATCTGAAAGCGGTTTTTCCTTACGGGCGACAGCCAGTACCTCTGTTACATTGTTGCTGATCAGCAGGCGCTCAAAAAGCTGGCTGTTCACTTGTCGCTCCAGCTGCCTGGCCGTCCAGTTGTTCTTTTCTGCTTCTGCAATATAAAATGACCTTTTATCCTGATTATCAATAGCTATCAGTAACTTATAATGCGTCCAGCTGAATTGCGTCCGCAGTGCGGACGTAATTGGAAACATTCTAAAAAACTGACGATAACGCTCCAGCTGTCTTATCGAAAACCCGTTGCCAAACTGAGGCTGTAACTGTTCAGACAGCGATCGTATAAGATATTCGCCATAGCCGGCACGATCTTTACCCTGCTGTTCTTCTTCGAAAATCACTTTACCGATTTCCCAGTACATCACTACCCGGTGTGTGTCGACCGACCGGATCGCTTTATCTCTGGCACTAGCAATGATCTTCTGTATCTGGAATATGATCTGTGTATTCAGCTGCATCAATAAATATGTATTTGTACGTTATTATAATGTAAACCCGTTCCGGGAATTCCCATTTATTCTAGAAATTTCTCAACTACACAACGACAAAACGGAGCGGGAAAGGCTATTATATCAGCAACACAAGAACCATGCCAATCATATAAACAAAGACTTCACTATATCCAAAAGCCATAATTATTTTTCCATCGGGCAACCCCGGCGTCTACACCGGCATTTATAGAAGAATAAAAGCGTTCACCTTTAAAACTCCTTTTAGTGTACCCTACCCTGGCCAAACTGAAAAAGATCACGACCTCCCTTTATGTTACTGTATTACTCTGCTCCGGATTTGTTGCACAGGCGCAAAGAACTATTTCCGGAATAGTAACTGATGCGGCGAATCTAGAGCCCTTACCCTTTGCCACGATTAAATCGGCCGGAGCAACAGTAGCCTTTCTTACCGATCTGAATGGAAAATTCGCTGCAACCATCCCGGATAGCATTCAGACCCTCAGCATACTTTATCTTGGATACGAAGCGCAGCAGATCACGCTGACGCCCGGATCCCGAAAGGACATATCGATTCAGCTCAAGGCAAAGGAAGGCAAGCTGGACGAGGTTGTGATCACACCACCCTACGATAAGATCAGGGCCATTATCAATAAGACGATCAGTAACCGGTCCCTGCACCGGCCTGACAACTATGACTGGTATTGCTGTCATATCTACCAGAAGACCATACTCGACATTGTTGCCCCCGACTCCATTGCACAAGACAGCAGCCAGACCGTGCTGGGCAATTTCCTTAAGGACAAGCATGTGCTGCTCAGCGAGACCTACAGCCGGCGCACGCACCAGAAACCACAGAAGCTGCAGGATGAAGTACTAGCAACCAGGATAAGCGGCTGGAAAAAAGCGCCCTTCGCTACCCTGATCACCAACGTGATCCCCTTTGATGTGTACAGCGACTACATTACCATGAACGGCCAGGATTATGCTAATCCGATCAGCAAAGGCTGGGCGGCGCGTTATGAGTTCGACCTTGTTGACGAGCTGCAACAGGGCCTGGATACGCTGTATATTCTTTCCTTCCGGCCTAAACAAAAGACCAGGTCTTCAACATTGCTGCGGGGCCAGGTGTATATTCATTCCGGCCAATACGCTATAGCCTATTTTCTCGGCAGAAATGTAGACGAATCATTAAAGCGCACCATTAAAGTAGAGCAAAAATACCAGCAGGTTGATGGCCGGTGGTTCCCCCAACAACTGAACTATGAGCTGATATGGGAGCAATATATCAAGACCAGCAAGGGCGTACCCCTGGGCCTTCATATGAAAGGCACATCGGATATCGATACGCCGCAATGGCAACGGCAGGAACATTTCCGCTTTGACCGTGCAAAAACCATACTAATGGCAGATGGGGCAGATGAAAGGCCGGATAGCGCCTGGAACACCCTGCGTCCTGTTGCCCTCGATAGTAAAGAATCGGCTACCTATCATTTCATGGATAGCCTTTATGAAGCAGCAGGGCTGGACAAAATGTTACCCTTTATGGACAAGCTTTCCGAAGGGAAAATACCCGTCAGCATTATCGACTTCGACATTAAGCGCCTGTATTCCTATAACGCTTATGAAAAGACAAGATTGGGATTGGGAATGCAGACCAATGAGCGGCTGTTCAAATATGCTTCTATAGGCGGATGGGCTGGCTACGGCTTTCACGACAAGCAGTGGAAATATGGCGGCTTTGCCGAGCTTTACCTCGACCGGTACAAAGACTATACGATCAGGGCCGGATACGACAACGATCTTGTTGATCCGGGCCGCATATCGATCCATAAAGACATCGACCGGAATTACCTGCAGATGTGGGTCATGAACAGGGCCGATAAAGTAGAAGGTAGCTATATCAAGGCCAGTGCGCGTATGGGTTACTGGAACCTGGGCCTGGAGGCCCGCATACAGGATATCACCCCTATGTACACTTACACCTTCCAGGGATATGAGGGCACACCGCAGTTCAGGGTAAAGGAAGCTTCCCTCAGCTTGCGTTATGCCTTCGGTGAAAGGAGAAGCCTCGTGTTCAGAAGGTATGAAAATATGGGAACGAAATATCCCATAGCCTACCTGAAGCTGACCGGGGGCGACATTGAAGGCGAAGCCGGCTACAAGGCACAATACCTGCAGGCAGTAGCCGCCCTGAGCTGGACCAAGCACTGGAACAGGATAGGAAAAGAAAACTTCCTGCTGATGGCCGGCATATCGAACAGTAACGCCGATCTGCCCTTATCGAAATTATTTGCCGGCCGTGGCGTGCGAAACAGCAATCCCATCTATGCCTCCGGCAACTTCATCACAATGTACCCCTATGACTATTACACCGACCGCTTCGTTAGCCTTTTCTGGAAACATGACTTCGACTGGAAGTTGTTTAAGGTAGGAAGCTGGAGCAATCCTTACATCAGTCTGTCGCACAACCTGCTCTACGGCAGTATGCAAAACCCACAGGTTCATGGCGCCGTTAGTTTCTCGGTCCCTGATAAGGGTTATCACGAAAGCGGCATCACGCTCAATGATGTGCTCAAATACAAATACCTTAACCTCGCCTACATCAATCTCAATGCCGGCTATTTCTACCATTGGGACGATGGTAAAATGGACCTGAAGAAGAATGGCAATTTCGCCCTGGGCGTTTCCTTCAACCTGTAGGCTTCACCTGTATTTTCGCATAGGCGCTTCCTTCGACAGGGAGCGCTTATCTTTATACCCAAAGAATCAAAAGCCGGAGTAATGAAATCACAACTACTGACCGCCCATCACAAAAAGATCGGCATGCTGGAAGTACAGCACAGCAATGCTTATGTATTGAATGAAGAACGGTATAGTAATTTTATCAGGGTGCTATACTTACCCGCCGGCTATACCCTTACTATTGATTTCAAACAATTCACGACACGTTCGGGTAGCCTCTTCTTCATTAATGCCAACCAATATTTCGCCCTGCAGCATGCCGGCAGCAAACCCGGTGTGCTCCTGTATTACAACCGTGATTTTTATTGTGTGCAGATACATGACGAGGAAGTAGCCTGCGACGGACTATTGTTCAACAATATCTTCGAAATCCCGGCGCTGACCTTAGGCGCCAGGGAACAAAACATCATCAATGGCATTCTGGGGCAGATCAGGGAAGAGTTTGCCACACAATTATCTTCGCGTGAAGAAATGATCCGCACCTACCTGAAGCAGATCATTATACGTGCCACCCGGCTGTGGAAGCAGCAGCACCGGGAGCTGGCCGAGCCCTCAAATGACATGGAGTTCTTCCGCAACTTTAACCGGCTGGTCGAGATCCATTTCAGGGAAAAACACGGATTGGCCGACTACGCCGGCCTGCTCGCCATGACACCCAAAACCCTGAACAAAAAGCTGGCCCGGATCCATGTACTGAGGCCTAACGACCTGATCAAAGACCGTATCCTCCTGGAAGCCAAACGCCTGCTGGCCTATACCCCGATGAGCATTAAAGAGATCGCCTATCACCTGGGCTACGAAGACCCGGCTTACTTCAACCGGCTGTTCACCTTAAAGAATGATTGTACCCCCGCCGCCTTCCGCAAGCAATACCTGGCCGAAGAAGTGGCCGGATGATCCGCCATCACATCGTTACTGAATTTTAAGCCACTTATTAAAAATGTACCTTTTTCTCCTGAAAGGGATAAAAGTACAATTTTAATACCCATTATGCTCTTGAAAACGGGGGTAGCGGCATCGTAGCTTTGCTTAAAATCAAAAGCAAATGAAACGCAGATCCACCGCCGTATGGCAAGGCAACATCAAATCCGGAAACGGACATCTTACTACCGGAAGCGCTGTACTCAGCCAAACACCCTACTCCTTCAACAGCCGTTTTGCCGACGGCGCCGGTACCAACCCCGAAGAGCTGCTGGCCGCAGCACATGCCGGCTGCTTCACCATGAAGCTGAGCCTGGATCTTACCAATGCAGGTTTCGTACCCGACGAACTGGAAACCGATTCTGTGATCACCCTTGATAATGGAAAGATCACCAGCTCGGTGCTCACCCTTAAGGCCCGTGTACCCGGCATTACAGAAACACAATTCCAGGAAATAGCCCGCCAGGCTGAGCAAACCTGCCCCGTAAGCCAGGCATTTAACTTTAAGATCACACTGGACGCGGTTTTGCTGTGAACATCCCACCCTTTCCGGGGTTAACTGAAATACTTCATTTCTCTAAAAAAATACCAATATCATGACACAAACAGCTCAAGCCGTAAAGGCAGCAAACGATCCGCAGATACTTACAGCTGTACGCAGCTTCCTGAAAGGGCTGAACGAAAGCGGCGGCACCCCTATGGAGCAATTGAGCCCCCAGGCGGCAAGGCAGGTGCTCACCGATGCACAGCAATCGGTTACAGTAGACTATTCCGGCATTGAGGAGACAGAAAAGACCATTACCGAGGCAGGTCATAACATTAAGCTACACATCGTAAAGCCCCAGGGCGCCGCTGCCGGCCTGCCCGTGTTTATGTTCTTCCATGGCGGCGGATGGGTGTTGGGCGACTACCCCACGCACCGCAGGCTGGTAAGGGACCTCGTGGTCGCCAGTGGTGCAGCAGCGGTATTTCCCGATTACACACCTTCACCCGAAGCCCGGTATCCTGTGGCCATCAACGAGGCTTATGCCGCTACCCGTTGGGTGGCACAGCATGGCGAGGAAATAGGCGTCGACAGCAGGCGGCTGGCTGTGGCCGGCAATAGCGTGGGCGGCAATATGACTGCTGTAGTGGCCCTTATGGCCAAAGCACAGGGTGGACCGGAGCTCAAAGCACAGGTAATGCTATGGCCCGTTACCGATGCCGGTTTCGAAACCACTTCTTATCACGCCTTCGCTGAGGAACGCTTCCTGACCCGGAATATGATGCTCTGGTTCTGGGACAACTATACCACCGATCTGGCCGCACGTAAAGAGATTTATGCATCCCCCCTGCAAGCCACAACAGAACAACTGAAAGGCCTGCCTCCTGCATTGATACAGACTGCCGAGAACGATGTGCTGCGCGACGAGGGAGAGGCATATGCCCGTAAGCTGGATGAAGCCGGCGTTGCGGTGACGCTTACCCGCTACGGAGGTTTGATCCATGACTATGGCCTGCTGAATCCCCTGGCTACAGTGCCAGCCGTGCAAACAGCCATGCTCCAGGCCGGAGCTGTGCTTAAAAAAGCATTGTTCGCTTAGAAAGCTTACGCTATAAGATTAAAGAAGGCAAAACGGAGCACTGTTTTGCCTTCTTTTTTTAAATCAAAATGCAAAATGCAAAAGTCCAAAAAGCAAATTCCAAAGTCGAAGATCAATACTCAAGCGCACTCAGGTAATTGGCAGTTGACAATGGGCAATTGAGAGTTGGCAATTTTCAAATCTTAAATTCCAAGTTTCCAATACTCAATACTCAATACTGGATACCCAATACGTGATACCTAATACCTAATACCTAATACCTAATACCTAATACCTAATACCTAATACCTAATACCTAATACCTAATACCTAATACCTAATACCTAATACCTAATACCTAATACCTAATACCTAATACCTGATACTTGACACCCAATACCCGATGTGGAAAAAAACCTGATCTTTTTTTTCATTTTTTTGTTATTATTGACAACAATAAGATGTCACTAATAATGACAAAATGATTTAAAGCCATGAACCAGTGCGCAACGAACAGAGAGCAGATACAGGCTTTGCAGCAGGAAATATTATCCATGCAAGGTTTTCACGCAACAGCCGAAACCGCGCAGATCGATACCGGCTTAGGTCCCATCCAGCAAGCATTTCCCAACCATACTTTTCCTACCGGCGCTATACATGAGTTCCTAAGCCTTGGCCCCGGCCAGGCCGCTGCTACAGCGGGCTTTATCGCCGGCCTGCTGGGCGCCCTGATGCAGAAAGGTCCTTGCCTGTGGATCAGCCCCTGCCCTATCATTTTCCCGGTTGCTTTAAAAACCTTTGGACTGACGCCCGACCAGGTGATCTTCACAACCGTTTCCCGTACCAAAGATATGCTTTGGACAGTGGAAGAAGCTTTGAAATGCGAAGCTTTGGCCGCTGTGGTAGGCGAAGTACGCGACCTTGGCTTCACACCTTCCCGCAGGTTGCAGCTGGCTGTAGAACAGAGCCGCGTTACCGGATTCATTCACCGGCCTGGTTGTGTTCAGCCGGGAAGCACAGCTTGCGTCTCCCGTTGGCAGGTGCGTCCTTTACCTGGCTTATCGGAAGATGGTCTGCCCGGTGTCGGCTTCCCGCAATGGCAGGTAACACTGTCTAAAGTAAGGAATGGGAAGCCCGGCGCCTGGCAGGTCGGCTGGACGGATACAGGGTTCAAAGTAGCCGCCATGTCCCTGCAGAGCCGGGAACCAATGTTCACTCAAGCGGCAGGATAGCGATGAAAAGGTATATGAGCATATGGCTGCCGTTCGCAGTTACCGATAAAATGACGGCACTGCAACCAGAGCGGGAAAAGCTTCCTTTTGTGCTGGCAGCGGCGCAAAGAGGACGCATGATCATACAGCATGCCAATCCTGTAGCCTCGGGCAAAGGCATATGCGCGGGCATGGCTGCGGCCGATGCACGGGCTATCTTACCAGACCTTGAAGTATTGCCTTATGCTGAAGGATTTACGGAACAGCTACTCAGGGAGCTGGCCCTGTGGTGCCTCCGGTTTACACCGGTAGCTGCTATAGATCTGCCCGACGGGCTCCTGCTCGATATCAGCGGCTGCGCCCATCTCTGGGGCGGAGAAGCAACCTATCGTGAGGATATCCTGGCACAGCTGACATGGCTCGGCTACCGGGTCAGGGCAGCGGTAGCCGATACCATCGGCGCAGCCTGGGCCATGGCCAGGTTTGGTGCCGAGCCCGGCATCGTTCCTCCCGGCAATCCGATGGACGCCTTGCTCCCGCTGCCACCCGAAGCCTTACGCCTGGATACTTTGCTGCGCGACAAAATGCGGAAGCTGGGTCTGCGCCATATCGGCAGCTTTATCCATATGCCGCGTACCGTATTGCGCCGGCGGTTTGGCCAGGCATTGCTGCATCGTATCGATCAGGCCCAGGGACAGGCTATAGAGCTACCCGAGCCCGTGCAGGCGCCGGCAACCTTCTGCGAACGGCTGCCTTGCCCCGAGCCCATACGCACCGCCAACGCAATAGCTTTTGCCCTTAAGACCCTGCTGGAACGCTTGTGCCGGCAACTATTGCGTGAGGGACAAGGCCTACGGTCTGCTGAACTGAAAGCATACCGTATCGACGGCAACGTACAGCAGATCGCAATAGGTACCAATCGGCCGGTGCGTAACCCTATGCACCTCTTTAAGCTGTTGGAGCAAAAGATCGCCTGCATTGCGCCGGGGTTGGGCATCGAGCTGTTCCTGCTTGAAGCACCCGTAGTAGCACCACTCTCCGTACAGCAGGAAACCCTTTGGGCAGCCTGGGGCAGCAACGGGGAGAACACCGCATTGGCACATCTCCTGGACCGTGTAGCCGGACGTGTTGGCGCCGGGGCCATCCGGCGCTACCTGCCCGCCGAGCATTACTGGCCCGGCCGTTCGATAAAGCTTGCCGCGTCCCTTGCGGAAACGCCTGCTACAGATTGGCGTTGCGACCGGCCAAGACCTATATACCTGTTACCGGAGCCGGAACGGATCGAGGTGAGCGTACCGCTGCCCGATTATCCACCTTTATTGTTCATCCATAAAGGACAACGGTACAAGATCACAAAGGCCGACGGTCCCGAAAGGATAGAGCAGGAATGGTGGCTGGAGCAGGGCTTGGTAAGGGACTATTACGTGGTGGAAGATGAGGAGGGCGCCCGCTATTGGCTGTTCCGCTCGGGACGGTATGAGGCAGATGAACCGGAATGGTTCCTGCATGGATTTTTTGCCTGATAAAAAAAAACATTCAATGCCCTATACGGAATTACAGATAACAACCAACTTTACGTTTCTACGGGGTGGCTCGCACCCGGAGGAGCTTGTCGCACATGCCGCGACACTGGGCTATACCGCCATCGCCATTACAGATCACAATACGCTGGCGGGCGTAGTACGCGCCCATACCGCGGCCAGGGAACATAACATGAGGGTAATCCCGGGCTGCCGGCTCAACCTGCTGGACGGCCCCGGCCTGCTGGCTTACCCTACGCATCGCGAAGCCTACAGCAGGCTCTCGGCACTGCTCACGGAAGGTAACCTGCGTACCGAAAAAGGCAAATGCGACTTGTATAAAGCGGATGTATACCGCCATGCGGGTGGCATTAAATTTATAATGATCCCCCCGGCCGAGCTGAATGCCCGCTTCGACCTGGAGCAAACCTTCAAGGATGCTGCCAGCGAGTACAAACGTATGCTGGACGCCGATCTCTACCTCGGCGCCACCTGCGCTTACCAGGGCAACGATGCCAAGAAGCTGTTCCGGCTGTCGCAGCTATCGCAGCAATATGGTATACCGATGGTTGCCACCAACGATGTTCATTACCATGATGCGGCGAGAAGGGAGCTGCAGGATATACTGACCTGTATCCGCAAGAAATGTACGATCACCGATGCCGGTTACCGGCTGTGTCAGCATGCTGAGCGTTACCTGAAAGCCGAAGCGGAGATGCTGCGCCTGTTCCGGCAATACCCCGATGCTATTGCCCGTACACAGGAGATTACCGATGCCTGCCGCTTCTCTCTCGATGAACTGGAATATGTATATCCCGAAGAGCTTACCCGGGATGGCCGCACGCCGCAACAAGAGCTGGAGTTGCTGACAGAGGAGGGAGCCAAAGAACGCTTTGGCCATAATATTCCCCTAAAGATACAGCAGACCATCGACGAAGAGCTGGCCTTTATTGCGCGTAAAAACTATGCTTCCTATTTCCTCACGGTTTATGACCTTGTCCGCTTTGCCAAGGATAACAATATCCTTTGCCAGGGACGTGGTTCCGCAGCCAACTCGGTGGTGTGCTATTGCCTGGGCATTACTTCAGTGGACCCTTCCAAAACCAGGGTATTGTTTGCCCGCTTCATGTCCGACGCGCGGGATGAGCCACCCGATATCGATGTGGACTTTGAGCACGAGCGGCGGGAGGAAGTGATGCAGTATATCTATGAAAAATATGGCCGTGACCGGGCGGGCATCGTAGCTACCGTAACGCAGGTGCGCTGGAAGGGGGCCGTGCGTGACGTGGGCAAAGCCATGGGCCTGTCGATGGATGCCGTGGATCACCTGGCCAAATCGGCTTATGAGTTTGGTGAGGAATGGGCAACGCAGGAAATCGTTTCCAGCGAAGGGTTTTCGGCCAAGGACCCACACCTGCTCAAGGTACTGGCGCTAACCCGGCAATACATGGGCTTTCCAAGGCAGCTAGGGCAGCATACAGGCGGCTTTGTCATGACACAGGGCAAGCTCTCCGACCTCTGCCCTATCCTCAATGCCCGTATGGAAAACCGCACCTGCATCGAATGGAACAAGGATGATATCGAATCCTTGGGCTTTCTGAAAGTGGATGTGCTGGCCCTAGGCATGCTGACCTGTATCCGCAAGGCTTTTGACCTGATCAGGGACCACTATGGCAAACAATTTACCTTAGCCAATATTCCGAAGGAAGTTCCTGAAGTATACGACATGATCTGTAAGGCGGACACCATCGGCGTGTTCCAGATCGAAAGCCGTGCCCAGATGTCTATGCTTCCCCGCCTCAAGCCGAAAGAGTTTTACGACCTGGTAATCGAAGTGGCTATCGTGCGGCCAGGGCCCATTCAAGGCGACATGGTACATCCTTACCTGCGCCGGCGTGACGGGAAAGAAGCTGTTACTTATCCTTCTAAAGAGCTAGAGGATATCCTGGGAAGGACAATGGGCGTACCCCTATTCCAGGAGCAGGCTATGGAGATTGCCATTGTGGCTGCGGGCTTTACCCCTGCAGAAGCCGATGGCCTTCGCCGCAGCATGGCTTCATTCAAATCGCATGGGCAGGTAACCAAATGGCGGGAAAAGCTGGTCGGTGGTATGGTAGCCAAAGGTTATGAACAGAATTTTGCAGAAAGAGTATTCAAACAGTTGGAAGGCTTCGGCAGCTATGGCTTCCCGGAGAGCCATGCGGCCAGCTTCGCGCTACTGGTCTATGTTTCCTCCTGGATCAAATGCCGCTACCCCGATGTGTTTGCCACCGCCCTGCTCAACAGCATGCCCATGGGCTTTTACCAGCCGGCGCAGATCATTATCGATGCCCGAAAACATAAAGTTACGGTACTCCCCGTGGACATCAACTATTCCCAATGGGACAATATACTGGAAGAAAGAACAGGTGAGTACTGCCCTATCCGGCTTGGCTTCAGGCAGGTGAATGGCGTAAAGGAAGAGGACATAGAACTCTTGACAAAGGGGCGTACCCAGGCCTATACGAGTGTTTATGAAGTACACTATGCCGGCGTATCGCAATTGGTACTGGAAAAGCTGGCCGATGCCGATGCGTTCCGCTCCATCGGGCTGGACCGGCGGCAGTCCTTATGGGAAGTCTCTGCCCTTGCCGATAAACCTATCGGGGCCTTCGAAGGACAGCCTTCCGAAAGCGCCACAGAGCCGGAAGTGCGACTCCCCCAACTCTCTTTATCCGAACATGTGCTGCAAGACTACAACAGCATAGGCCTATCGTTAAAAGCCCATCCCGTAAGCTTTGTAAGGGAAAGATTAAATCGTTTCAACGTATGTCCTAATAATCGTCTGGGTAAGCTTACCGATGGCGACCAGGTACGGGTGGCGGGGCTGATACTAGTACGACAGCGGCCGGGCACGGCCACCGGCGTGTGCTTCATTACACTGGAAGATGAGACCGGCATCGCCAACCTCGTCGTCTTCCGGAAAGGATTTGATCATTACCGCCAGGAGATCACGCAGGCGCGGTTGCTGATGGTAAGCGGGAAAGTACAGATCGAAGGTGAAGTGATCCATATCGTGGTCAAGCGCTGCTACAACATGAACTGGCTGCTGCAAACGCTTCACCTGCCTGCGGATGCTGGCATGGAAGAACGCAATGGGTTTTATGCGCCGCCCGAAAAGGAGAAGCATGCAGCGCCTAAAGCCGTGCAGGGCGAGCTTTTCCCTTCGAGAGATTTTAAGTAGCACGCACGAAACAGAAGCGACAGCAAGCCCGTAATGAGATGGATTTACCGTAGGGGCAGGTTCAGGCTTTTTCCGCTTGCGTCCATCGTTTGCATTTTGGGACTACCGGAAGCATCGATAAAGATCTTAAAGCGGCAGCTGCCTGCGCTGTCCATCAGGAACAAGCCGTATTCGTCCAGGTCGTTACGACCGACGAACAGACGATTACGCCCTCCTTCTTCCCGCCTCAGCTGCCGGATTTTTTCCTCACGTACTTTAGGATCGGCGATCTGCTTCAGCGTTTCATACTTTTTCATGGTCTCTGTCAGTTCAAGTCCTATAGGAATATCATTAACAGCCAGCCCCCGGCGTATCCAGGTAGCCTTACCACTACTATCGTACGCCTCGTCATTCATCAGGTGTACAACCTGGTCGTTATGGTATTGATCCATGGTAAGTAAAGTACCGGCAGAAACACTATTCTTTTCCCTGCTTACATAATAGGTCAGGCCACCACATTCATCGCCGTCGTCATTGAAAAAAAGCAAGCCGGCAGGACGTTCTCTTTTGGGCATTTGCACTCCCGCCGACCGGCCAGGATGCTGCCGCGTTTCGTTGCTGATCACGAGCCGTAGCAGCTTACCGCTTTCATCTACAATATTGATCCGCTTTACGGTAAGCTCATCCAGGTTTTCCCGCTTGCCGGCGTTTTTATACGAGCTAAAAACGAGATAGCCACACAAGGCTGTAATAAAGACTACATAAGCGGTGAGCCATTGCACCCTCTTTTCCAGATTGGCTGCCATATTCAATTTGATTTGGATGATGTAAAGTTAACGACACAACGCCACTCTCTCTCATGCAAACAGGCAACCGTTCTCATCCATCATTATTCCACGGCTACCATCAGCATTTTACGCTCACCGGCGCTGATCTCCTGCTGCCATAGCTTCCGGTCGGCTTTATCAAAAAAGTAACTGCTGGTATTGTCGCTACCCCCTATATTGTCGTTGACTTTCACAATCCATACCGGTCTTATTCCCGACCGCGCGGAGCTATAGGTGCTGCTACTTACTTCCACAATATGAACCTCCGTGAGACCGGATACTGCGCTGTTGTAATCATAAACAGCCAACGTTTGCCGGTAGCCTTCTTTTAACGGAAGCCATGCCAATAGCTGGGGATAAAGGTTGCTGTCAAAATAAGGCGAGCTTACCCTTTCGTTGATATCCTGGGTATCCGGCTTTATCTTATCATAATAGAAACCGGTGATCACAGGGCCGAAATGCAATACCATATCCCGCTGAGCATTATAGGAAGCATGATAAACGGGTTTAAGTGCAGGCCACAGCGCTATAGAGGTATCTACCCAGGTTGCCGCTGTCTTTTTAAGATGAACCTGTGTCACAGAGATCAGGGTTCCCCTCTCCCGGATGATCTGGTTGCGGACGCTACCGATCTCCATGCGAAGGGTATCCCTGAGCGCATACCACGTCATTTGCTGCGCTCCTTCCTTCGCCCATTGGAGATCCACAATATGTGCACCAGGGACCAGGACCGGCTGTCCGTAAGCCTGCGCTGTGATCAGCGTTATCAAGATAGTGATCGCATATTTCATAAAGAAAGGTTGAAGAAGATGCCCGGTTAAACAGCAAAGATACCGCTGCGGCCTTTTCTGCCTGCTACCGGTTTTCCCGGAATTTTCTCCGGGTACAGGCTTCATACCGGCACCACAATGCTACCGCCCTGCAATTTTCCATGGCATATGCATACCTATGATGGAACCGGCAATAAGCAGCAAACCCAACCACTGATACCCGCTCACCGGCTCACCCAGCACAATAAAGGCCAGCAGCGCCGATACCGGTATCTGCAGGCAGGTAACGATAGCGCTTAAGCCTATGCCGATCACTGGCATGCCTTTGATATAGAGCAAGGTTGGCAATACCATACCGACTAATGCAAGGGCCCAACCCCAGCTCCATAAGATGCTGCTGTCGAAATGCCGCAGCAAGGCCGGTCCCCAAACCAGCGAAACAACCAGCAGGCAACCCATACCCAGGTATAAAGTCCGGCGCAAAGGCGCTTTACCGGTAACAATACGGCCCGAGCAATAAATAGAAGCCGTATTGGCAACGGCTGCCAGCAAGCCATAGACCATGCCTGCCGGAGCAATGGAAACACTGCTGCGAAACAGCACATTGGTGGCCAGCAAAGTGCCGGCGAGGATAACCACGGCTGCCACTATCTTCTTCAGCGAGGGAAAAGTACGCGCCGGCACAGCTTCCAGCACGATGCTCATCCATACTGATTGTGCCAGCAGCACAATGCTGACTGCTGCCGAACCGTAACGGACAGAAAGAATATAAAAGGTGCTGATCAGTCCTACGCATACGCCGTGCAGCATCACCTTCAGGATATCCTTTCCCGAAAAAGTATTTGACGGTCCCTTAGCAGGTCGTGGTAAAAGATTGAGCAGGACCAGGACCAGAAATCCTAATAATACCTGCGCAAAAGTGATCGAAGGCACATCGTAGCCCTCTTTCCTGGCCAGGCTAACGACCGTACTGAGCGATCCAAAACATATAGCACCGGCAACAACAAGTAATATACCGGTCAGGAATTCCTTTTTCATGATCGACGGTTTAACTGGTAAGCAAGCTTTAAGGTTGGCCTCGCACCTTCCTGCCGGTTCCTGGCTGCAGTTTCAAGGAATACCTTCAGCTCAGCCGCCAATCCTCCCGGAAAAACGTAGCTGACGCCAGGACCCAGGCCCAGGACCCTTTCCCGGGTATCTGCTACCTGGTAAGTTTCTTGATAGTAATGGGTATCGCCATGATAGGCATCTTGCCCCAGCTGCGTGAGGTAGTAGCCGGTAATGGCCGCACAGAAACCTTTGAACAATTGCTGCTCAACCGAGAAATTGACATTATAGAACATACCCGGGCGCTCGCCGGTACCGATCCTGTCAGAATTATAATTGATGTTGTGACGGTTGCTTATGCTGAGCCCTTTCGTCAGCCATAGCGTAAAAGCATAATAGGCCGTAATGGTGTATAACCTGGAGGAAGGATTAATATCGTAACGGATGTTGTAGCTGGCCAGCGGCACACTGAGATCGATCTCCGCACGATGCGCATAAGGCAATCCCAGCAACCTTTTGTTTGACCATTGGATCACAGGGCCGAAGATGAGACCGCCGGCAACACCCGGGTTAACTGAAGGCAGTACACTCTTTCCATCGCCTGTTGCGGTGAGCTTTACCAGAGGAAGCAGCAGGCTGAAAGCCAAATTTCCTCCCGCTACTTTTATCTTTGTTTCATGGATCAGCTGGTGCATAGCCAATAATGAACTCACCCGTACGGCGCCCGGCAGGCTATTCCCATAAGCATCGGCCACGCGCCTGGGCTGGTAGAGTTGTATATAATGCAGGTAGTACCATCCCGGACCGGGCGAAAAACCGTCCTGTATATTGGCCATACCCAGGTTGGTTGCCGGCAAAGACGGATCCTGGGCAGGAGCAAAACCGGCAGAAAGAAGGAGCAGCATCAGGATGGCGACTCGTCGGCAAAGAAACATAGGCGATCGTTTAAGGCTGTAAAATTACCGGCGGCTTGTAGCCGGAAAAATTAAGGTACCTTTAGATTTGTCCCTGCTATATATCCTTATGTTCGAAGGTATACTCGGTAACATTGCCAAACAGGTTATCTTAAGCCCCGACGAGGCCGCCTATTTCTGTTCCTTGCTGGAAGTAAAGAAGATAAAGAAAAGAATGCATCTTGTGAAATGCGGTGAGCTGTGCGACTATGAGGCCTATATCAACAAAGGCAGCTTCCGCACATTTTTTACCGACACGGAAGACATAGAGCACACGGTATATTTTGGCATCGAAGATTGGTGGATATCCGACCTTGCTAGCCGGATGTTTAAACGCCCCAGCCGCTATGAGATCATGGCGCTGGAGCACTCGGAAGTATTTCTTATCAGGGACGAGCAGCTGGAGACCTTTCTGAAAGCCGTTCCCCGTATGGAACATTTTTACCGGAAGCTGTTCCAGCGTTCCGTAGCCGTATACCAGGACCGCCTGCTGCAGGCGCACCAGTTGACTGCCGAAGAACGCTACCGAAGCTTCAGGCAGACTTACCCCGAGTTTGACCGGCGTATCCCACAGAAATATATTGCTTCCTTCCTAGGCATGACACCTGAATTTTTCAATACGGTACGCACACAGGTACTGAGAAAGGAGCAATAATACCGGAATAGAGTGCCCTTGTGCCTTATTGTCCTCAGGGAAAATGGATCACCGGCCGATGCGTCCCCGGAGGTGTACGGTAACCGTATCGCCAGCTTCTTTACCGATCAATTGGCGCAGCGCCGTCTTTACCGGCAGCTTGTGGCGTCCGTCGCCCAGCGCCATGAAGGCACTCTCAAAGGGCTGACCATTGATGGTTCCTTTCACCTTGACCAGGCCACGGGTACCAAAAAACGCAGCAGAATCGGGCCATACCAGGTAGGTCCAACCAGCTTTGCTCTCGCTTTTTTGCAGTACCGCGTTGAATTTACGGTCTAAGGGCCTAACAGGTCTGGCACTTGATGTTATGGTATTCATATGGATCGATATTTTCAAAAGTTATTAAAAACACCTGTCCAAAATTACGACCGGTAATACTATGTCCGGTGGTACTCCCGCGACGAATTAAGGGTCTTCTGCGACAAAATATGCTTACAGCTTGATATCGTTACGGCCTGCCCATCCGGCAATATCCTGTTTACTCAAAGCAGCGGCCATCAGATCAGGAAATTTATCGGGCGTACAGGCAAAGACCGGGACTCCGATCCCTGCCAGGAAAGCGGCGTTACCGTGATCATAAGCCGGCGCACCGTCATCATTCAAGGCCAGCAGGGTAACGATCTGTACCCCGCTGTTGACCAGCTCCAGAGCCTTTTTGCGCATCTCTTCCTGGTTACCGCCTTCGTACAGATCGGTAATGAGTACAAGCACGGTATCCAGCGGACGGCTGATGAGCTGCTGGCAATAGCTGAGGGCTTTATGAATGTCGGTACCACCACCCAGTTGTACGCCGAATAGCAGGTCCACAGGATCGTCCAGCTCCTCGGTAAGATCGGCTACGGCGGTATCGAATACCACCATGCGGGTCTGTATCGCAGGAATAGAAGCCATTACAGCGCCAAATATGCCCGAATAGATAACTGAAGAGCCCATCGATCCGCTTTGATCGATACACAGCACCACATCTTTCATGGCTTTCCGCTTGCGGCCGAAACCAACCCTTGTTTCGGGAATGATAGTGTTATATTCTGACTGGTAGTGCTTCAGGTTCCGGCGGATAGTCTCGCTCCAGTTGATCTCGTTGTGACGGGGCCTGAGGTTACGGACAGAGCGGTTCAGCGTCCCAGCGATGGCCTGTTGTGTGGGGCCCGAAAGCTTTCTGATAAGCTCGTCAACTACCGTCCTGACCACCTGCCGGGCAGTAGCCTTTGTTTTCTCCGGTATCATTTTCCCCAGCGTCATCAGGTTGGCTACCAGGTGCACATCGGGCACCACTGTTTCGAGCATTTCGGGCTCGGTAAGCATCGCCGTAAGGTTGAGGCGGTTCAGGGCATCCTGCTGGATCACCTTTACTACGGAGGCCGGGAAATACTCCCGCACATCGCCCAGCCAGCGGGCGACATTGGGAGAAGAGGGCCCCAGGCCGCCTTTCTTACCGGCATTGTACAAGGCTTCAAGTGTTTTATCGATGCCTGTTTCTTCCTTACTCAGCGAACAGGACAACTCTTCGTGCGTTTCTTTACCCAATATCAGCCGCCAGCGTTTTATGGCATCTTGTTCCATATTCTAATTGTTTTACAGACCCATCAACCGGGTCAATACAGGTAATATCCTTGCAGCGCGTGCTTCGTCGAAACCGGCAACAGTCAAGACATGCGTAGCGCCGGTTCCGGCATGACGGGCCCTGTCGGCAATCTTTCTTTTTTCGACATTGCCGTAGACCGAGAAAGTCCGGCGCAGCAAAGGCAGCACCGTAACAAACAGATCACCGTCCAGGGAAAGCACCCAGCTATGAACAATATGCCAGATCTTATCGTCCAGGATAAGCACGGTGGCCGCATCTTTGAGAAATCCTTCCAGCCATTGCGCGGCAAAAGCCGGTTCGCTGCCCGGCGACAAAGCCCGGCTGAACGCCTGCGCCGTCGCCGCTTCGTCCAACGTTCCGGCATCGTATAGTATCTTGCAGCAGCAGCCCTGAACTTCAGGCGCTGCCTGAGTTTGTCCTGTGATCGCAAAGACGGTATCCTTCCAGGCATCCTTCAGCACTGCGTCGTCCAGTAGGAGCACCGACTGGTTCACTTCCCTGATCTTATCGGCCAATACTGCTGCCTGCTCCTCATCGATACCTAAGCAGGTCATGGGCAGCCCTGCGGTGATACGATAGAAAACCGATTGCAGGATAATGTTCACGGTTTCAAGATCGGTACGGCGTACATTACCGTAGCGGCTTAGCTTTACCAGCGGGATAAAGGCCCCCATCAGCAGGCTCGTATCGGAAGTACCTGCCGCCAGCTCATCCATACGCTTCATAGCCATACGGATACCGCTGTGCAACCCTGCAGGCAGCGCCTTACTTACCAGACCGGTGATCTCGTCCAGGCGGGTACATTGCACGGCAGCATGCTCCAGGTAAGCATTGGCCGCAAAACCGATCGTATTGCCCCAGGGCGCCTTCTCCAGTAGTTGGATGGTCAACTCGGGGAACCAGCATAAAGTCCATTCTTCTTTGAAGGTGCCTTTCCCACTGGTATACTGCGTTTGTCCCCAGCCTATGTTCAGCAGCAGCAGCCGGTGTAGCAGCACACTCTTTTGCAGGTCCTGGTCTTCACGCAGGTCAAGCTTAAGGCTTCTGGGCTCGTTGCTGATCTTAAGCCGCAGCTTTTTGGCTTGTTGCTCAAAGTCCCGTTGCAGCGGCACCTGAGGAGTGCCTTCGGGTACGGCGCCCATATCGTGGCCTACGATCAGCTCTTTCCGTATCAATTGCATCGGTATGTTGTCACCCATGCACATAACTGCCTGTGTGGCTTCGTTGAATTCCTTAAGCCCGGGTCGCGCTATCCCGCGAAGCGCAGCCAGTGCCTGGGATAGCCGTACGGCTTCTATGATATGCGCAGCAGAAACATCCACCTGGTTGCGCCGGAATACCCTGGCCGTATGCGCCAGCCATACCGCGCCATTATCTTCGGGATGGGTCCAGTGATGCTGGTACCAGCCGGGCGATTCCAGGCCTGCGCCATAGCCGCTTTCAAAAGACAGCCGGTCATTGGTCCAGGGGATCCAGGTAGTCTCTATTTTTATTTTGGGCAGGCCTTTCAGCAAAGCATCATCTTCTTTTTGCGCGGGCATATTGCTTAACGCCGGCACGTGCCAGGCGCCGCAGACCACGACAATATCGGCGTACATTTCCTTCTGCGCCGTACGGATGGCACGCCGCATAAAGGCCTCTCTGATGACCTCGCGCCGGCTTTTTTCGGGCAGAAGATGGTCACGTAACGCGGTCATGGATTCGGTGACGGCATCAAATACGCCGGTTGCATGATGTGCTATCTCAAATTGCTGCTCCCACCATTCTTCCGCATCGTCAAAACCGGCAATATCGGCCAGCCAGGCAATGGGATTGCGGCGGATCGCAGCTACATCCTGTTCTTCTTCTTTTTCAGCGATTGCTTCGGGAACCGTCTCCTCTTCCCCGGCCGAAGGCGCTTCACCAGCTAGTTGATGCACCAACGGCATATCGATAAAACGCACCGGGATCTTATGCTCCAGGCCATAGCGTATCGCATTCCATTCGGGAGAAAAGGAAGTAAAAGGATAGAAGACGGCCTGCTGCGGCTGATCGGGCACATAGGCCAGCAAGGCCACAGGAGGCTTCATATCCTGATGGGCTACCCAGGAAAGCATTGCTTCGCCTTCGGGCGGCCCTTCTATCAGTATAATATCCGGCTTAAGGTCATGCAGCGCATCCAGCACATGCCGGGATGAGCCTGGTCCATGATGACGGATACCAAGTAAGTGAAGGGGCATGTTCTCATTTTTACAAGGTAAATATCAAGGCAGATTTCCGTTTAAACGATATCGCGACAGGCACGGTATATATCCTTCCAGCCGTCCCGCTGCTTCAATACGGTCTCCATGTATTCCTGGAAAACGATCTTATCCTGCACCGGATCCTTGATCACGGCTCCGATAAGGCCGCTGGCGATATCATCGGCCTTAAGGCTACCGTCGCCGAAATGGCAGGCCAGCGAAAGACCGCTGTTCATTACCGATATCGCCTCTGCAGTACTCAGCGTACCTGAAGGCGATTTCAGCTTCGTTTTGCCATCGGAAGATACGCCGTTACGCAGCTCGCGGAAGACCGTCACAATGCGCCGTATCTCTTCAAGGATAGGCTTTTCCACCGGCAGCTCCATGCTTTTACTATAGCTGGCTACCCGCTGTTGTACGATCTCCACTTCTTCTTCCATGGTATCGGGCACGGGCAGGATCACCGTATTGAACCGGCGCTTCAGCGCGCTGGAAAGGTCGTTCACACCCTTATCCCGGTTGTTTGCAGTAGCAATTATGTTAAAGCCCTTCACTGCCTGTACCTGGCTGTTCAACTCCGGGATGGGCAACATTTTTTCCGACAGTATCGTGATCAGCGTGTCCTGCACATCGGAACCAATGCGGGTAAGCTCTTCGATACGGACGATCTTGCCTTCCTTCATGCCACGCATCACCGGCGTTTCCACGATCGCATCCGGCACCGGCCCGGCAGACAGCAAACGGGCATAGTTCCAGCCGTAGCGCACCGATTCTTCACTGGTGCCGGCGGTACCCTGGATCACCATGGAAGAATCGCCTGAGACGGCGGCGGTCATGTGTTCCGACACCCAGGATTTAGCAGTACCCGGCAGCCCGTACAGGAGCAGGGCCCGGTCGGTAGTGAGCGTAGCCACGGCAATCTCCATAAGGCGGCGGTTACCAATATATTTCGGAGACACGGTAAAACCATTGTCCAGCTTACCACCGGTAAGGTAGGTCACCACGGCTTGCGGCGACAACTGCCAACGCTCCGGTCTTTTCAATTTATCCTGTTTCTTCAGCTCTTCCAGTTCTTCTGCAAATTGCTGCTCGGCCGAAAGGCGCAAAATGTTCTGTGACATATCGTATAGGGCGTTTTTAATCGATCATTTTTTTAAAGTCCATCTGACGCAGCATTTCCATGGCCTGCGCCTTAAAGTACCTGGCCTGGTAATCGTCACCGGGCTTGTCCTGGTGGCCTTTTAGCATATCATATACTTCCGGGGGCAAATGCAGGGCCAGCCGCTGGTATCCTTGCTGCTGGATTATGTAAGGCTGCCTGGAAAGCTGATCCAGCAAGGCTCCGGCAAGCGTTGTAGGTAAGGAGGTATAGTCGTCATCCAGCAAGTGATCCAACAGGGGCGCCACATGCTGCGCCGTAAGGAATGCCTCATAGAAGGCGACGCGGTCTCCGGCCGGCAAGGCATCCAGTAAGCGGATATCGGCGACCTTAGCCTGCAGCAAGGTTCGCGCCCAGGCGGCATTTCCAAACCGGACTACACTTTCGGTGAGATAAGGTTGCAGCGTGGCCGCTTCCTTATGCAGTAACAGTAAGTTGATCAGTTCCTGGTCGGTACTGTGCAAAGCCGCCGCCAACACTGCCGGATCAATGCAGGCGAGCAGCTGACCCAACAGGTACAAGCCATCGCTCACGCCTTTTTCAGAGCTGACTTTAGCGATACCCGTCTTAAAGATAGCCTCATCAGGCATGGCGGCCTCGTCAATCGCCAGTACTTTTTTCTTAGTAATCAGCAGGTGGCGTTCTTCTTTGATCCGGACCATGCGCAATACCTGGTCGAGATAGTGCCTGTTGATCGCCGAACCCTGTAGTTGTTGCAGCAGTGATAGGGCCAGTTCTTTTACCTTCTGGCTTTTATCTTTCAATAACTGCTCGAGGAGCGATTCATCCTGCAGCGAAAGACGGATACGGAGCACTTCGGTGAATGCCTGGCGCGCCGCGGCATTTTCCTGTCCTATTGATGCTGCCAGCAATTGTAATGCCGCCTGGGGGTCACGCTGTCTCAGACCGGTCAGGTATTCTTTCCTGCGTTCAAGGCTTCCGGTCTCCCATATATCTTCTTCGGGCACAGCATCTGCCAGCAAAACTGCCCAGTCTTCGTTCAGGCTGCACAGCCATTGCCCTGCCACGCCGCATACCTGTACTATGGACCTGGCCGTCTTACGTCGCTCTAGCGCCTTATCCAGCAGTGCGGGCGCCAGTGCTGAAGGCGCCACTTCATTTCTTTGATTACAGCGAAAGATAAGGTAGTGCAACAGCACTTCTTCCTTGCCCGACAAAGCCTGCTCCAGCAACATAGCCGTTCTTTTACCGGCGGGTTGCGCCGGTTCACCTGGGCAGGGAGGCAATGTGGCTGTCACCTCCTGCGGCGTGGCGCCACATTCCCGGTACAGCAGCGTAAGCGCAGCCAGCTTCAGGAACTGGTCTTCCTTACCATCGTTCTGCGCCGTTATACGGGCGCCTATATCTTCGAGCGCGGGTACCGGAAGCGGCATGTATTTATCGGTCCCCAGCAGACCGGCTTTCAGTATCTCTTGTTCGATCATGATACAAAACAGCTTTTATGATCCGACCATAATGTATGGAGGGCAAATCGTTCTTCTTCATAGATGCCAAAAGCCGAGCAGGGTTTCCCCTGGCTAAAAGCCAGCATGCGCCAGCATTCACCGGTAGTGTTGGCCAAGGGTATGGCCTGGTTCGCAGCATCTTTAAACCACCAGTGGCCCTCGTGCCGGGTGAGTGTGCCCCGGTTCAATATAAAGGGAAATTGGGTCAGGAAAGGATTCACGCTCAAGGCTCCGGATACCTGTTCATAGATTTGTGTAACCTCGCCGGCAACCTCGATATCGATCGGCTGCACGGAGAGCGACTGGTGGCTTTTGATCAGCGCACGCAATGGTGCAGCACCCGGAAAATAAGCGATCGCTGCCTGCAGCTGCATTCCCTTTACCCAAAGATGTTCCGGCGATTGGTTGCCGGCATAGAACTGCAGCAATAAGGCGTAACGCTTACTGTTATGACCGTATAGCCATACCCTTTCTGTGCGCAGCTGTTCTTCTTCGCTTAAGGTGATCGAGAGCACCGTCCAGGTATCTTCGACCGGCATAGTCTGCAATACCTCTTCCTTGCTTTGGGTCCAGCCGATAAGGGTCTGCAGCTCCTGCACCATTTCCGGAGGTAGCTGCTCCTTATGATCAAAGGCTTCTGTGATGAGGTAAATTTTAGACAGCCGCTTCAGCAATGCCAGCTGCCAGCCTTCGTGGAAAAAGTCGATGCGGTTGATCTGCCGCAGCTGGTTGGCCAATCCGCCGGCCTGCGCATCGACCATTCGCGCCGTTATGCTTTGGTTGAACCCGTAGATATCCTGGGGTACATTCATGATGCCCGTCCGTACAACATCTTTAAGCCAATAGCGCAATTCTTCGATGCCGGCCAGCACCTTTTTCTCACGAGCCTGTATCCGCTTTTCCTGAGCAGCCTCATCTACGGGTTTTTGTACCTTCTCGTCCTTTGCCGCTTCCCTGGCGCCCCGCCGGCTCAGCCATTCGGCCACCGTATCGGGCAGCGAAGCTTCCACTGTAAATACATCAGGTTGCTGCACGTAGAGCAGCATCAGGCCAAGACCATGTTTGCAGGGAAATTTACGGCTGGGACAGGAGCATTTGAAGGCAATATTATCCAGGTCGACCATGGTGCGGTAAGGAGTCTTGCCGCTGCCCTGGCAATCGCCCCATAAGGCCTTTTCATTAACGGCCTTCAACAACCATTTGGCATTGCTTGCCAATTGCTGTCCGGCCTTGGCTGCCGGGGTATCGGGAGCCATTTGCAGAATCTGCTCGGTACTATACTGCATAAAAGATGATAGGTATTGCCTGGCGAATATAACCGGTTTCCCTGATCCGGGGCAACAGAAGCACTTTAAATTTTTCCCAATAGTACCCGGTCACCGGCATAAAAAATCCCTCCCTAGAGGGGAGGGACGAAAACAGGGTAACCTTATTTTATTGTGGTTGATTTTGATAGTTAACCATCCAGTAAATGCCATAGCGGTCCTTGAAGCTGCCGAAATAAGCACCCCAGAAAGTGTCGCCGATAGGCATTTCCACTTTGCCACCTTCAGAAAGGCCATGGAACAGCTTGTCGGCCTCTTCGCGGCTCGAAGGCGCCAGTGAAATATGCACACCGTTGCCTTCAGTAAGCGTATGTCCCATCGAAGGCACAATGTCTGAAGCCATAAGCACGGTATGCTCGTCTACAGGCAGCGAGATGTGCATGATCCGGTTGCGTTCGTCTTCCGGGAGATTTTCGGTACCCGGGGCTTCGCTCATGCGGTGTACCGCCAGGAACTCGCCGCCAAAAACAGATTTGTAAAAGTTGAACGCTTCTTCGGTCTTACCGTCGAAGTTCAGATAGGGATTCATTTTTGCCATTTTAAAGAGGATTTTTATAACTGCAATTAACGCTTTTTACATCTAAAAAGGGATTAATTCCAGGCTAATTTTTCACAGACATGCCTGCCCGGCACGCCTGCATTGCGTCTGTATGGAAAACGGCGCCGGGAACATACAGCTACAAACACCTGTTTTTTATCCGGTTTAAAGGCTGCTGAAAACCTGCAACCGTGCAAAAACAATACACGACTTTCGCTGTTATACAGCAGCAAGAAAAATGGCTTGTCGACTGTTGCGCCACTCTTAACAGGGTGGCTTTGTGCTTGCGTAAACCACCCCAAAACCATGCCTATCATATTTGAACAGATCACGGCCTTGTTCCGGGGGGACGAGGCCGTGGGCCAACTAAAACCTGGCAGCGCCTATATGCTGCGCATTACCTATTTCAGAGCCACAGGCAAAGTACAGATCGCAATAATAGGACAAGACCATTTCCTGCTGTATCCATCGTGGTCGGCGCTGATGGAAGACTGGGCCCTTTCGGGGACTTTATATTAAGCACATCGCCCAAAATACCGCCTCCTGGTATTTACACCAGTCTTCTGCTGGCAGAAATTATCCGGATTCAAAATATACATAGATAAAAGCCGCTTAAAATCAGCGCCATTTACCTATAGGATTTTTAAAAAGGAACAACAATCTTTGTTTCAGGCTACCGGCAAAGCCTCTTCTTTTGCTATTCCCCAAAAACCAAACCAAAACCAATCGACTATGCATCCATTCCTATCCAGCAATGCCTGGCGCAGGCGCCACGGCACATTGCTCCTCCTTTCCAGCCTAACGCTAAGCGCCGCCCATGCGCAGTTTGACGGCGAGCATGCACTTTTTTACAATGCTTACGATCAGAAGCATTACGCCGTCGCTGCCATTGAAGGCAGAGACGAATACCTGATGGCCGGTACCGTGTTCAATTATGCCGGGGCAGCAAATAACAATGCTGTGCATTGGCTGCACTTTGATAACATAGGCAACCTGGTCGCTGCCAAAGTGGTCGATGATCCTGACTATGACCAGCGCCCTGTAGGCGTACACCTTTTCAATGGCAATTCGGTTACAGTTGCCGGAAGAGAAGGGCTCACCGGTGGACCCAATGGTATAGAGGTCATTACTCAGGACCTGGCCGGCAACTTGATGATGAGCACGGTGATCAATAGCGCCGACCCTTCGTATCCCAGTATGTACCCGCTTAGCAGCCTTAAGTACAGCGATGCCGAGCTGTTCATCTGCGGCTACGTAACCAATGGCGGTCCCGGTTCCACACCCGATCTCAGCACGCCAAAAGAAGGCTTTGTGCTGAAGTTTGATGTGAACGCCAATGCCGTGATCGATGTCCACTATTTTTCCAGTCCTGTCATATCTTCTTACGACTACGATATGGCTACCCGTATGAAGACCGTGAGCAGCGGCATCTGGGTAGGTGGTAGCGTCAATGGCGGCCCGATGATGAACCGGGTGATCGATCCGGCTACGCTTAATGACATTTATGCGGTTCATTTCGGTGTTCCTTATCCTTATGGCTACGAGAGCAGCTTCGACGTAGCAGAGGATTTGTCGACGGGTAATTTGTATGTCTTCGGAAATGTGTATGCCCATTACACACTACCCCAGCCTTCGGCCATGCCTATGTTCGTCCACATTACTGGCGTCAACAATGCGCTGGTGCCTTATCCCGGCAATAGCCGCTGGCAATTCAACAGCTATGATTATGCCTGGGGCATAAACGTGCTGCCCGATGCTTCGGCAGATCAGAATGTAATTCTTAATGGTTTTACCAGCAACCGCCGCTGCAACAGCTTTCCGGCGACTTCGATGAACAACATCAATCCTTTCCTTGCGATGCTGCAGCTCAGTATGGCTGGCGGCACCATTAATGTAAACCCCGTTTTCTGGAATACCATACTTTCCTTTAACGGCACAGGTAGCAGCTCGCTTACCAATTCCTATTTCAGCCTGGGCGGCTATCGTAGCAATAATGCCTGGACACCGGTAACAGCCGTACGCGATTACAGCGTGACCAAGGACATTGTTTTGTCAGCGCCGGTATGGAACACCGCTGCCAATACACTGAACATGAAATTTGTACGCACTACCGATAAAGGAGAGGTTACCGGTTGCCTGTGGACAAACGATTGCGGTATCAGCAGCTTCCTGCGGCCGGTAGGCATAGGCGGACCGCAATCCAATATGCCCTTCCCGTTCTATCAATCCGGCGCCAGCTATTCGGTCAATGATTTCTTTCCCGACTACGATGGCAATTGCTTCAACGGTGTATATAAGCCTACTGGTATCGATGAAGCCAAAGCGGCTGTAACTGCGACGCTGTACCCCAACCCAGCTACGCAGGTAATCCATCTCGAATGGCAGCAGGCTTATGGCCAGGCCAGGCTTTCAATAGTAGATGTTATGGGCAGGACCGTATTGCAGCAAACCATAGGCCATGAGGGCCACGCCACGGTGCCGGTGGGACAGCTGGCTCCGGGTGCTTATCACTATACACTTCAATTCGACCACACCCGGGCCAAAGGTATTTTTGTAAAGCAGTAAAAGCAGCGCAGGGCTTGCGATGCCGGAAGCTATTGCTGAACCTGGTTCAACTACAGGAGGGATATCTATCCCTCCTTTGCTTTTGCAGGGCAAACTTAAAACAGCAGGATATCGCAATCGCTGCAGGCCAACGTTTCCGGAAAGCGGCCGGGTCTTATCGGGCTATTGACCTAAACCAATTTAATCTCTAACCACAAAAAGACAGGCAACATGAAACGCATCGCTATCCTGACTAGCGTAGTGACCGGACTATGGCTTTCCGCATCAGCGCAAACCCCGCTCCCTTATTCCAGCAACTTCGACAACACCGCGCAAAAGGCCGGCTGGCAAGCCTTCCGGAAAGGCTACAACAGTGTTCACTCGTGGAAGTATCTTTCTGAAGCGCCCGACGGCGCTATCGTTCCGCCTTCGGCGCCCGATTGCTTATTCCATCAATACCCGATGGACGGCGTCGAGACACAACTGACCAACGACTGGTCGGTTTCGCCTTCCCTGAATTTGAGCACAGGAGCCAAGGTATCTTTCAAGATCAATGTCTACTCCATCATGGGCTTGCAGGCCGGCGACAGCATACAGCTGTACCTGCTCAAAGGTAGCGCCGACCCGGCAACTGCCACGGGAAAAGTGTTGCTGGCCAATCTCATTGGCCTGCACAGCAGCGCCAATCACAACTTCAGGGATACGAACAATATCGTTGTCCCACCGACTACCGGCCAGGCTTATCTTGCCTTTCATTACACTTCGTACCAGAACTGGTTTACCGCCGCAGTGGACAACTTTAATGTAAAGGCAACCACCACTTCGATCGACGAAACCGTTATGGACCGGGCTTCCTGGAAGATCTACCCCAATCCTGTACAACAAACCCTGCATTGGGAATATACCGGTAAAGAAAAGCTGGTATCGGATGAAGGACAGATCATAGACATAACGGGAAAGGTAAGAGCGGCTTTCTCCATCAAAGAGCAGAAGCATGACCTGCAACAGCTTGCCCCGGGTATGTACTTTCTAAAGTATGGCAAAGGCATGATGCCGTTTATCAAACAATAAACCTGCCATCCGGATAAAGCTTAAACAAGCCCGCATGATCTTGCGGGCTTGTTTGCATATAGCTGTGCACGGAAGTACGACAGGGATCAAGCAGAAAAGTTGAGGGAATGGAACAATTATTCAAAAGTCTCAGATCATGGCAAAAAGTGTTCGTTCTATGGGGAACATCAATGCTCAACATAGGACCGACTACACCGGAACTGTATCATGCTCATTGATGCGGGCGCCATAGAGGCCCTTAATGCTATGGGGACACAACCATGGGTTAGTTTAATAACATTGCCTGCAGGGACTAAGGTCTATAGCAAAAAAATAAGCAGCCCTGAAATTGTCCTATAGGGACAAAAGAGGTGTAGACAAACCAGATAAACCATAATTGCTCCCGGAGGAGCAAAACAAAACAAGTTTAAACACGCTATATACTTTCAGCCACCGTTCAGACCGCTGGCGCGTTCCGACCGGCTTGCCGGACAAGACGGGCCGTGAACGCTTCAATGACAACGATAGCTACGTAATTCCAATGTACGAAGTGCGACAACGGCACTGCGGCGGCCATCCTATGATCTTGTCACCATTAAAAAATTCCTGTCCCTAACCGTCCTTACCCCTTCAAGAACCGTAAAAAGAGGAGGCAAATCCGTATCAGGGACAGGAATGTATATTTCATTTCTTAGATCAGCTGAGCACGGCGACAACGATCACCTGTAACCGTAAGGGCTACAGACAGGTCAAAGCGGCTAATTTATCCGTTCGGAGATCTACATGGTAAATTCCGAAATAGGAATGTAAACTGCCAGCCAAACGATAAGGGCCAGGACCCCTATTGTTAACAGGGCGATCAACTGATTACTGTTAATAAATTCCTTATCCATATCCTGTGGTTTTTGCTTTTGCAAGCGGGTAACAGGTGATATTGCTTTCAGTATCACAAAGGTAAGAAGGAGATTGACAGGAAAATACAGGTAAAAAACAGTAACTTTTCCAGGTACATTTTAACAAAAATGAAACTTTTAAAAGACACTAAAGAGGGGGTACGAAAATGGGGGTTGCAGCTGCACACGCGGAAATGTACATTTGAAGCCTGTTTTGCCCACAAGAACAGCATGATAAAACCAATATCCAGGCCCTGTTTTGGTAATGCAGGTTATGCCCGGGAACGATAAAAAGAGCAATATGAAAGAGCAGGTGAGCCGTCTGCTGGAGCAGGCGATCAGCACGAGGCTGGCACAAGGACCCTTATTTCGTTTTGATGGCAGCAGTGAAGATACCCAGGAGCGTGTCGTATACTTCGACGATTTCATCCCTTCAACACTGGAAGCATTGGACGGTTTATACCAGCAAATTCTCAACGATCACGGGGATCTGTCCCTGGCCGATATTGACATGGAATTGCTCAGCATTACCCGGCAGCAATTGCAGCTGCCCTGAAGGTAAGAAATGGGGTTAAAAAAGGAAAGCCAGCCCAAGAATGAGCCAGCCCCTATAAACCCTATCACCATGAAAGCACAAAGATAATGAATAGTCGTTCACCAATTGTATAAAGAATGCTAATATCCGCATTGGGACCAGCATAATTTATCCAATTCGTCTTCTTATTTCCAACTTTATCGGAAGTAGCCCGGGAAAAATTGATTGGGCCAACCTTTGAATCCAACGATGCATAGGGTTAAGCAATATTCCAGAGAAGAACGATTTGATTTGTTCTAAATGACTATCCGGATATAGAAAACAGGACACAATTTGTTCCTAAATAACAACAGCCCAAAACGTAATCCCGGTTACACTTGATCCCCCTCTTTTAGGATCAAGCGAAATATCTGGGGGATGATAAAAAAGTAAATGGCTATCCGGATAAAGGAAACAAACTTTTGTACATCTACAAATACTAGTCAGCACGCTTTGCCTTACCTGTATTTTTATTGGGTGTCAATATCTTTTTCTTTTTTGCTCCGCCAAAAAAGAAAGAAAAAAGGCGGCAAAAAAACAATGCTCCGCTGTTTTTTTGTGGCCAGCGCACCCGGGCTTGAAAACAGATAGCAACTTTAATGCAGCATTGCCGGACATAGGATCATAGATCAACGTTTAATCATTAACCAAAAGGATCTTTTTTCATTGATCCTGTTTTGGCTGGTTTCCTATATAGCACTATCTGGTATTCAGGAAGGAGTATTGTCCATAGCTGCCCCACGCCAGACGGCCACGCGTCTTTGGCAGTTTGGCTTCGCCTGGCATCCATAACGATGACTCGCAATACCCACACACCTAAAAATTGTTTGATTAAGTCTTGACGCTACCGTCTATCTCACTCTTTAGCGCTAAGCTTTCACAAGATCATCATGACACATCTCCCCCCAACTTTTCCGCTTGATCCCTTTTCCGCTTGGTCCCTCTTTTACCCATTCCGCTTGATTCCAACGTTTTTTTAAGACGAGGCATGATACAAAAGAAATAGGGTTATCCTTCCCCGGATAACCCTTCCTTTTTCTGGTGATAGTACTGATTCGGAATCAGTCAGTACATTATGTTGCGCCCGGAGGCCGTTGGTATCGATTCCGGATTTTAATCATTTTGAAAAATGTTAAAATCCGGCTGTTGCAATATTACCCGCACTTAAAATAATACTGCATAAAATCTACTAACTCAATAAACAATACGTATTTGGATCAAATACATTACGAATGTAAAAAGGATGTTCCAATTTAATGTACAAAATTTAACAAACGGTAGTATTTAGTTTATAAGTGGTTATTTTCAGGTAATAAGCGTGAATATTTACGGGTTTTCGCCAAGCGTAAAGAGAGGGGATAATAAACAATACGCTCATCATAATTCATAATTATTAAAAATTCAACAAATTATAAATAAACGCAAATAGAAAGCGACAAAACCCTAAACGTCAGGATATAGAGATACCCGATGGTTGCAGGGATCTTCTTAAGCCTCATTTTATGGTCGCCTTTAACTTCTGTGAGCAATTCAGGTCTGGTTCCGGCGCGGGTATGTGCGCTTTGTTACCTGCACCGCGAATTTACTTAGCTCACGGGATGCCCGGACTGCCTTCCCATGTAGCCGCTCCGCAGGTAGAATAGAACCGGCAAAATCGGCACACAGCAGCGGTCTCTTCATAAACTAATGGTGTTGGTATATTGCAAGAACAGGAACCACAGGGAAAGTTGCGGCTAAAGCCCTAAAAAGCCAGGATGGCGCAAACGCAACATTATGTGGATATAAGGGTTATTATAACACACAAACGACCTGTATATGACGTCCCAGGTACCCTGCGAAATCTTTTACACTATAGCCGGCGAAGCTTTTGACATCAGCGAACGGCATGCGGATCATATCGCGCACACAACGGCTGTGCTCCACATCTATACCCGGGACAAGGGAGATATTGCCGCTACTGTGCCGGAAAATACGGTCAGGGGTGTGGCCACGGAGCTCTCTATCCCCATCCCGATCAAAAAAGGACGTTTTTTCAATAGTGAAACGTATTGCCTGTTCCTTAACGACAAGCAAGAAGTATTGACCATCGATGGCCAGTATCTCTTCCCGGTACTGCTGATGCGCGACTCCAGCGATTATGAGCGGCTGCACATTAAATTCGGCCAGCAATATTATCCCGGGAAGCACCAGTGGCAGCCTGTGGCGCCAGTTTAGCCCAATGCGCCACCGGTCACGTTAAAGATCATGCGGGGTTGCCAGGGCACTGCGGGCCCAAGGCGCATGCGTCGTGAGCGTCGCTGCTCCTTAAATCCCCATTCTTCCAGTGCCGCCAGTGCGACCGTATTCTCTTCAGGCAACATGGCATGGGCTTTGCTGCCCAATCGCATCTGCAACAGCGTCAATCCCGCGGTAACATTTTCCACCACCACGAGACCACGATAAAGGGTAGGGAAAAATACTCCGCTTACCTTATCGCCATCCCGGTAAATATAAGCTTGCTCCAGGTATGGCTCCAGAATAGCTTCCCTGTTTTCGCCGGTCGCCCTGCGATCGAGTTGTAATACTTCTATGCGATAAGCCGGCTCATAGGGAACGATTGCAGATGTCGTATGCTCCGGCAATAAGGAACCTGAAAAATGAACATGGCGGGAAATGGTCTCAAAACCCAGGCTGCGGTACACGGGATAGCCCATATCGGTAGCATCCAGCAGTATGGTCGGGAAACGTCGGCGGTCGACCTGCTCCAGCAGGGCCGAAGTGATCGCCTTCCCCACCCCGCGATTGCGAAAGGAAGGATGTACCACGATCTGCGCCAGCCAGGCCGTACCGGCATTACAGATCACATTGCCTACGCCGGCGATCTCGCCGTCCAGCAGCGCTTTTAGCGGGAAGCAAAAGGGT
Source organism: Taibaiella koreensis (assembly GCF_003545715.1). Lineage (GTDB taxonomy): Bacteria > Bacteroidota > Bacteroidia > Chitinophagales > Chitinophagaceae > Taibaiella > Taibaiella koreensis. Next base: position 1,006,156 of record NZ_QVNU01000001.1, on the reverse strand, counting down.
GCCTGCAGGTTAAAGGTAAAATGCGGGACCAGGTTATCCCAGCCTTCGGGTGTTAAGTTCGCCACTTGGTCGAGGTCTTCCGGCTGCAACGGAACAATAAGCATATTGAGGTTTTAGCAGGTATACAACGCTCCTATAGCCCCAAACATTGTGTTACACCATTGACACAATTGTCTTAACCTTCCCCTTCCGTCATTTACGGATCGAAAACCAGTACACCCAGGCCATCAGCAATACCTGCATGGGGATGCGGAACCAAAGATAGGCGGGTCCCGGGCCTTCATGGTTGGCCTTTTCAAAATCAATATGCCTGAGGGCTGCATGGATATTGCCGGGCAACAGCAACACAAACAAGAGTAGCAAGGCTATACCGGCCGGCGTACGCGTTGCCGGAAACAGCAGCCCCAGACCCAGCAATACTTCGGTAATACCGCTCCAGAAAACGATCTCTTTCCCGAACGGGATTGGATCCGGGATCATCATCGCCATACCTTCGGCAAATTTGTAATGACCTACAGCTGTAAGGCAGAGCATAAGGAACATTGCCAGGTTACCGCCGAAAACGAAGTTCCAGCTACCGGAGGCCAGGCGGGAAATACCCACTGTCAGCGCAAAGGCTATGATCAATACAGACAAAACTTTCATGAGCTCGGGCTTTTGATTATCGTACAAAATTCGGCACGGCAGCCGGCGCAGAAAATGATCTATGTTAGCTTTTCCTGTATTGCTTACGGATACGGCTCAGGCTTTCGGGCTGCACGCCCAGGTAAGAAGACAGGTGCTTTACCGAAATATTGGCGACAAGCGCCGGATCTTTGGCCATCAGGGCCGTGTAGCGCTCTTCGGCGGTAAGCGAGCGCAACGCCATTTCTTTACGGAGTCGTTTCACATATTGTTCTTCGGCGATCAGGCGCCCAATACGCTCACCATACCTGGACCGCTCGTAGAAATGCTGCAACGTATTGCGTGAGATCACCCATGCTTCTACCTCTTCGAGTACACTGATAAAGACGGTGCTGGGCTCGCGTGTGATGAGGGAATAATAAGCGGTAACGAAATCGCCTGCAAACTGAAAATCGACCGTGAACTCCTTTCCATCGCGGATAAAGTAATGACGTGTGGCGCCGCTGTTCAGAAAATAGATGTGGTTTTCGACCTGGCCTTCTTCTGTAAGACTGACGCCTTTGGCATAGCGCTTCAGGGTCATTTGCGCAGCAAAAGCCTCCCATTCTTCTTCCGGCAGGGCTTGCAGGCGATCGATGGCTGCCTTGATCTGTTGCCGTGGATCCATATAGCCGACGGTTATAACGGGGATTAAAGTGCTTTGGTGAAAACGACACGATGCATGCCAGGGCCAGAATAGTCTTGTACGACGGGTATTCCCGCTCCCATATCTTCTCCCTTCATCTGCATCCCGATGACACCGGTATGGAAACGGATCGAGGCTGGGTTATCGGTTGTAGTAATGGCTTTAAGCACCCCGTATCCTTTTTCCTTAGCCACTCCGATAAAATGCCGGTAGAGCTGCCGGCCCAGTCCCTGACGTTTATACCCTTCCCTTACGGCAACCAGGTGTGCATAAGCCAGGTCCTCTGTCTGGGAAAAAAAACCGAAAAGATAGGCGGCCACTATATCGCCGTCGCGGATCACGAAAGCCGTACTGCCAAATTCATAGATCAGCATAGGATGGTGGAGGTACAGGGTACGGTCGCTGCCCCAGAAGGCGACGATCGCCGACCTGATCTGGTCAAAGTCTGCTTTGGTGCAAAGGCTCACATCCATAAGAAAGCGCTTAAAACAGAAGCGGCAGGATGAGATCCTGCCGTATTCCTTATCGGATTATCTTATTCAATTAACGATCAAAATATTTCTGCAGCAGTTCGCCGGCATAGCCATTCACTTTCTGGAGATAACGGAAAGTATCGAGGTCAATAACACCCTTGATCCACTGTTCTTCACCCTCAAATTCTTTTTCTACCTTCACCTCGATCTGGTTGTAGCTTTCGGGTGCGCCTGAAAAATACTCCTGTACAAACTCCCGCAGGTTTTCTGCCTCCAGGTTTTCTCCGCGATAGGGAGCCACGCCGCTTTTCACTTTCCGGTTGTTGTAGTGGACGCTAAAGGAAAAAGTACAATATTTCATCTATGTTATTTTTGGAGCAAAAGTAATTGTTTATTTTTCGCTTTGCTATCATTTTCAACTATTATCAACAAAATAATATAAATCTAAGATAAAAAAAAATGCGTCTTTATCTGGAAAAATCACCCCGCAACGGTGAACCGGCACAGCTGAATTTTATCATTGCCGCGGAGGCCTTTCGTCATTTTGGCTTTCACCTGATCGAAACAGAAACAGCGTCGGCTATTCCCCTTGACGACCGGGATTGTGTGGCCGTAGGTTCAATACAATATATGCAGGATGCCTTAGAGCATCTGGGCCTTTCTCTGCCGGCTGATATCAGCTATCCCGCCAGCCTGCGACATTACCTGGGCCGGTCGCTCAGCAGTTCCACCATTGACGAGATCAGCAACGATCCCGGGCAATGGCCCGTTTTTGTCAAGCCCAGGAATGAACGAAAAAAATTTACCGGAAGGGTTATCCGCAGCTTCAGCGACCTGAGGGGCGGCGGCGACCAAGAGAACAATACACCGGTCTGGGTTTCGGGGCCCGTGGTCTTCCTCAGGGAATGGCGGGTATTTGTGCGGTATGGCCGCATACTCGACATACGGCCGTACAAGGGTAGCTATCGTTTTCACTACGACCCAACGGTGATCGAGAATGCCGTCCGGGATTTTGTTGATGCACCGGCAGCTTATGCCATGGATTTCGGCGTCACAGATCAGGGACGCACATTGCTGGTCGAGGTTAACGAAGGTTTCAGCATCGGCGCCTACGGCCTCTTCTATACCGACTATGCCAGATTGCTGGCGACACGTTGGGCTCAGCTTACCGGCTACGAGGACCTTTGTGCTTTTGATCGTTAAGATCGTCCCTCCCGGCAAAAAGAAGAGGAGCCGCTCCACTTACGGAACAGCCCCTCTTCTTCTTCTGAAAAATCTTTTGCCCGCAGGCGTTAATGCATCGCCTCAGACATGCTCACCTTCTGCTTGCTGCTCCGGATCATTAAGATAAAGGGTACGCATACCAGGAACATGAGGCCGATATACAGGAACACATCCATATAGGTCAACACCGAAGCCTGGCGCATCACCGATCCTTCCATCATCCTGTAAGCTGCGGCAGAAGCTGCATTGGCCGGCATACCTGCTGCCATGAACTTATTCACCATGCCGTTATACTGCTGGGCAAAGGAAACATTGTCGGGCGAAATATTCTTAAGCATATCGCTACGGTGCGTGGCGTTACCGATGGTCATGAAAGTAGTAATGAGCGCAATACCGAAGGAACCTCCCAGCTGCCGCATCATACCGGTAAAGGCCGCGCCCTGCCCTATCTGCTGCCCTTTAAGCGTGGACAGCGACATGGTCGACACGGGAATGAACAGCATACTCATGGCCAGACCACGCATCATCAGCATCCAGAAGAAGGCATTGCCCGAAGTATCGGGTGTCAATATCTTATAGCCCCAGAAACTGTATACGAAGAAAAGGAACATACCCATAGCCGCCAGGTATTGTGGTTTCACTCCTTTTTGGATCAGCATACCAATAATGGGCATCATAAAGGCGGTCATCAACGCTGCCGGGATCATGATCATGCCCGCCTGCTGGGCATTCCATCCCAGGGAGTTCTGCAGGTACAGCGGCACCACGAAGGTAGACCCGTACAAACCGAAGCCCATGATAAAGGACAGTATGGTACCAATACGGAGATTCCCGTTCTTCAATACCCGTAGCTCCACAATGGGATTCTTGTAAGTAAGCTCGCGCCATATGAAGAAATAGAAGCCCAGGCATGCCACTATAGACAGCGCCAGTATCTCATGGTTATTGAACCAGTCATCTTCCTGCCCTCGTTCCAACACGTATTGTAGTGAGCCTACAGCTGCTGCCAGGAAAACAATACCCCACCAGTCGATCTCCTTCGATGATTTCTTCTCGGCATACTTGGGACTGCGTACATACTGCAGGGTAAGCATGAAAGCCGCGATACCGAGCGGAATGTTGATGTAAAAGATATAAGGCCAGCTGTAGTTTTCCACGATATAGCCTCCCAGGGGTGGGCCCAGTGTGGGGCCAATGATCACGCCCAGGCCATAGATCGCCTGCGACATGCCCCGTTTTTCAGGAGGCCAGCTTTCGGTAATGATCGTTTGCGAGGTCACCAGCAGGGCGCCGCCGCCTACCCCTTGCAGGAAACGGAACAAGATGAGCTCCCACATGGTAGAGGCATTACCGCAAAGGAAGGAGCATATGGTGAACAGCATGATGGACGCCGCAAAGTAATTGCGCCGGCCAAACTGCTGCGACAACCAGCTGGTCATCGGCACAATGATCACATTACCGATGGCATAGGCAGTAATTACCCAACCGATCTCGCTCAAGGTCGCTCCCAGGTTGCCCTTCATATTGTTGAGGGCCACATTGACAATAGTCGTATCCACGATCTCCAGCAGCGCACACATAATGGCGGTGACGGTGACGATGGCTCTCCTGCTGCCGTATTCTACTAAAGATTCCTGTTGCATAATGGTTTAAAATTGTTGAGTTGCCGGCTTCAGGGCCGGCAGGATAGCCGCACCTATTTGGAATCCAGGTGCACGTCTACGTATACGTTCATACCGGCGCGCAACAGCTTCAGCTTATCATCTTTGGGATTGGTAAATTCGATCTTCACCGGTACACGCTGCACCACCTTTACAAAGTTGCCACTCGCGTTGTCGGGCGGAAGCAAAGAGAATTTGGCGCCTGTGGCCGGGCTGAAGGAAGTGATCTTGCCTTCATATTCATGGTCGGGGAAGGCATCTACCTTAACCGATACCTTCTGTCCCAGCCGCATTTTGGTAAGCTGTGTTTCCTTAAAGTTGGCCACTACCCAGCGGGCGTCGCCCGGTACGATATTGAACAATGCCTGGCCGGCCTGGAGCAATTGTCCCGGCTGGAGGTTAACACGCGATACCTGGCCATCTACTGCGGCAACGATCACCGTATAATTGAGGTTCAACACAGCAGCCTGCAGCTCGGCATCTCTCTGCTTAATAGTAGCGTTGGCTACGGACACCTGGCCTGAAGTAACATTGCGCTGCTGGGTTATGGCTGCAGTTTGCCTGCTGGCGCCTTGCTTCTGCGCTTTCAGCACATCGAGCTGACGCTCGGCGGTTTGCTTGGCAGCAAGGGCCTGCTCATATTGCTGCTGGGTAATGCTGTGGTCCTTGATCAGGTTCTCGTAGCGGGCAAAGTCCTGGTTGGCACGCCAAACGTTTACTTTTGCCGCTTCGATCTGGGCATCTACCGTGTTGATGTTGGACTCAGCTGAAAAAATATTGGCCGAGGCCACGGGAACGCCGGCTCCTGCTACAGAAGCGCTGCTTTGTGCCGCTGCCAGGGAAGCTTCAGCTTCCGATACCTTAACGGCGTAGTCGCGGTCGTCCAGTACGACCAGGGTATCGCCTTTTTTCACCAGCTGGTTATCGTTTACCCTGATCTCTTTAATGTATCCCGAAACACGGGGAATAACGGGGCTGATCAGCGATTCTACCTGGGCATCATCCGTTTCTTCATGTTTTTGTGCATGCATGTATTTGATCACGCCGTAAGTGCCACCTACGACCACCAGTACGCCAAATACGATGGCGAAACGTTTGCTCTTTGGTTTTTTTGCTTCCTCAGCGGCCTGAGGTTGTGCCTGATTATTTTCCATTGTTGCTTATTAGAATGTGCTGTTGAATGTGATTTGTATTCTGCTTTGGCGCAGCTAAGCGCCGTAGTTGTTATTTTTTTACGTTGGTTTCGCGGGCTACCCCTGCTGTTTCATAAAGTTTGTTGATGGCCACTTCAGCGTCGGCGCGCGCATATTCGTAATTAATATCGGCCTGCAGCTGGGCTACGTCGGCATCGAGCAGATCGGTAGTGTTGACCAGCGCGTTATCATATTTATTCTTGGTAATGCGGTAATTCTCTTTCGCCTGTTCCACTGCTTTGCGATATACTTCTATCTTTTTTACGCTCTCCAGATAGTTTTGATAAGCCTGATGGATCTGCATGCGGATACCATCATTCAGCTCCAGAGCCGACCAGTGCAATTGTTGCTCCTGGGCCTTAGCCTGCTTTACCTTGGCGCCGTTCTTATAAAGCGAAGCGATATTATAGCTGAGCCCTACCCCTACATTTAAAGCATTGGTTACGGTAAGAAAGTTAGGAATATTCGCTGCTACATAGCCTCCGGACAAAGCCAGGGAAGGATAATATTCCCCCTTGGCAGCTTTGATCCCCGATTGGGAAGCCAGCTGCCGTTGCTGTACGGCCTGGTAATCGGAGCGGCTGGAAAGCGCCTTATCTTCCCAGGCCTGCAGACTTTCGATCTTATAGGTCCTGCCCAGGCCACTTGCGTCCAGCTTTAGCTCGGTTTGCTCATCGAGCCCCAGCATGAGGTCCATATTGAAGTTGGCGATATCGCTGTTGTGCTCGGCGTCGACCAGGGCCAGCTCTACGTTGGATTCCTGCAACTGCGCTTTAAGCAGATCGTTACGGGCCATCAGTCCGTTCTGTTCCAGACTGCTGAAGTCCTTTACCCTTTGCTGCGCCTGCTTCAGGTTTTCCTGTACCAGTCCCAGAGCGGCCTGTGCTTTATACAGATTGTAGTAAGCGGCTATAGTGTTCTGGATCACCTCGTCCTTATCTTGCTGTGCATCCAGCTCGGCCGCTCTCTTCAGGTATTTGGCCGATTCGATGCCATTGCGGATACGCAGACCTGAGAACAAAGGTACCGATGCTGTGGCCATACCGTAAGCCACCTGGTCCACCTTGATCTCCGAGGAAGAGCCACTGCCTTCGCCGCTGCCTCCCAGCTTCACCTTCATGTCCACGTTGGGTTGATTGACCCGCAGATAGGAACCGGAAACTTTAAGATCGGGATACTGGCGCAGCTTTGCCTCGCTTAGCTCGGCGGCAGCCTGGTCGATTTTGGCTTGCGATACTTTTAGGTTTTTGCTGTTGTCGAGACCCAACTGTATCGCTTCATCCAGCGACAGTTGCCGGGTTTGCTGGGCCTGCAGGTTATTGGCTGAAAGCAACAGGGCCAGCATTAGTCCCATCTTACTTTTTGTTCGATATTCCATAAGTTAAAAATGCTTTGAACATGACTTTTATATGCGAACGGAGCTTCTCCGTAGATTCAGCGTCAAAATCGCTATCCTTTCCCGGCTTGGTATGACGCTCCTGGCATATGAATTTATAATTAGAGAAAAAATGATTGACTGTTCCGATAAGCGTAACGGCCAGCATATTGACATCAATATGCTTTTGAAAGAGACCGGCTTTCTGTCCCGCCTTCACCGCTACTTCGATCAGATTGCGGTTCTGGGTTTTCATATCCTTAATGAGCGTATATAAAGGTCCCTCTTTCATTAATACCTGTTCCCGCATCATCAGCTGGTGAAAACTATGGTTTTCAATAATCACTGTCACATAAGTATCAATCAGCAGATCGACTTTCTCCAACGGATCATGCGTTTTGGAGTGGATGATCGATTCAATTTTCTTACGCATATTTCCGGTATGGTTTCTGAAAATAGCCTCCAGCAGCTTTTCCTTCGACCCGAAATAATAGGAGATCATCGCTACATTCACTTCCGCTCTTTGTGCAATATCACGTACCGAGGCAGAATCAAATCCCTTCTCTGCAAACACTTCCAGCGCCTTATCCATGATCTGGAGCTGCTTGTCGTTCAATTCAGTTTCCATCGCGGTTATTTTTATTCGTTGACATAAACAACCACAAAATTAAACAAACGTTTGAATTAAACAAACGTTTAATTAATTTTTTAAAGAAAAATTATTGCCATAGCACATAGACAAAACCTATCGGATAGGCTCAAATGAGGGCAAGACGCCAGTTTTCACCGGCATTCCGGCTATTGGCACAGGAGCGCCGGAAGGTGGGTACCGGCAAAAAAGCAAGATAGTCAAAGTGAGCCCTTAGCATAGGTGTGGCCCGAAAGATAATGCCACGGGATACGGGCAATACGTATAACCGGAGACATGCGATGTGTACTCCGGCAAATAGAAAGGCCGGGAGCAAAAAGCGGCAATTCATTATCCGTTCACTTGCGACCGGACATAGGTATCGACAGTACCGAAAAGAAAGCCGGGGTATTCTCTTGCAAACTTCATTTTCACGAAACCACCGAGAAGTGGTCTGGCGGCAGGTTGATTCAACTCTTCAGTGCTTACAGGGATCAGGTCGTATTCCGCCCCGGGAAAATAGCTGAGCACCCGGAGTGCCAGCTCAATCCTGTTCATATAATCACTGCCGCCGATATGGTAAATACCCTCTTTGCCATCTTGCAACAGCAGGTACATGGCCCGGGCAATATCCCAGGCATTGACCGGACTGGCAAACTGGTCGTAGGGCAATTTGAGCGTCAGCTTTTTACCGTCGCGGCATTGCTCTATAATACGGGCTACAAAGTTCTTATGGCGAAGCTCGTTGCCATACACATTGGTGACCCGGAGCACTAAGGTATGTGCCAGCTCTTTTAAGGAAAGGCGCTCTGCCTCCAGCTTATGCTTTGCGTAGACGCTTAAGGGGTTAACCGCTGCCTCTTCCCGGTAAGGGCCATCGACACCGTCGAATACGTAATCGGTGGAGATAAAGACAAAACGGGCCTTACATTTGCGGGCCAGTGCCATCAGGTTGATGGTGCTCTGTACCGTCTTTTCGTAGCTTTCTTCCGGATGGGCTTCACAATAGTCCACATGCGTGAGCGCGCCGCAATGTACGATCACATCGGGCTGAAACGTTTCCACATCAAAATTTTCGGGATGGGCTGGCTCCTGAGTATTGTAAAATACCGTACCGGGAGTGGCAAAGGACAGGTGCGAGCCGATTACGTTCCAGCCCATTTCTTTAAAATGCTTCAGACAATTGCCACCTACAAGACCCGAGGCGCCGGAAATAAATACTTTCATTGTGATTGAAGTGAAAAAGAAAGCTTCCCATACGGTGCCGCAGCAAACATCAACCGTGGGAAGCTTTCGAAATAAATTATCGTTCCAAAATAATATGCCTAGGGCGCTACTGCTGCTTCCTCCGTTCCGGCGGTAACAAATTCGAGCGCTTTGTGCACCATCAGCTTTGACCCAATAAAGATGGGCACGCGCTGATGCAGCTCGGAGGGTTGTATATCGAGTACCCGTTGCTTGCCGTCGGAGCTTACACCGCCAGCCGCTTCGATGATAAAGGACATGGGGTTGCATTCATACTGAAGGCGGAGCTTTCCGTTGAGATTTTTCTTATCGCCGGGATAGATAAAGATGCCACCTTTAATGAGCGTACGATGCAGATCGGCCACCATAGAGCCGATATAGCGGTGCGCATAAGGCCGTCCTTCTTCCTTATTAATTTCCATGCAATAGTCGAGGAAAGCCAGCATGCCTTTATCATACTGCCGGCTATTGCCCTGGTTGAGCGAATAGATCTTTCCTTTTTCGGCGCAAACCATATCGGGATGCGAAAGGCAGAACTCACCGATGGAAGGCTCCAGGGTAAACCCGTTCACACCCAGGCGGGTAGCATACACCAGCATAGTGCTGCTGCCATAGATCACGTAGCCGGCGGCCATCAGCTTATTGCCGGGCTGCAGGAAGTCTTCTTTGGTACAGGGCTTTCCCAACGGGGATACGCGGCGATAAATCGAGAATATAGTACCGATGGAGGCGTTGACATCGATATTGGAAGAGCCGTCGAGCGGGTCGAACAGCACCACGTATTTGGAATTTACAGAATAAGCATCGTCGAAAGCGATAAAATCGTCATTCTCCTCCGAAGCGATACCGGCACAGTCGTTACTGTTGCGCAGCACATTGATCAGCATTTCGTCGGAATAAATATCCAGCTTCATTTGCTCCTCACCCTGAACATTGGTAGCCCCGAATTTGCCGATGATGTCGACCAGGCCGGCTTTATTTACCTGCTTGTTGATCAGCTTGCATGCCAATGAAATATCGCGAAGCAGTGCGGAGAGCTCCCCTGTCGCTTTGGGGAAAGCACGGGTCTGCTGGATGGTAAATTCGTCAAGTGTAATCAGCTTACGGGATGTTGCCATTTTTTATGTACTTAAATGAATATTTTGCGGCACAAAGATACGTAACCTCGGGCACAGATGGCTACATTTTCAATATTTTACCCGGCAGTTTCATCCAGTCAACATTGCCCAGGTTGAGGCTGAAAGTAATGGTTTTCAGGAACCGGTTTTCGGGATATACCGACTTGGTATAATCGGTAAAATCGCGGCTCATCACCAGGGGTATGTAGATAGAGAACAGGTCGCCGCCGGATATCTCGATCCCTGCTACGTATAGCACCGTGGCGCCGCTGGGATTCATCTGGCGGGCATTGGAAAAGGTGGACACATCGGCAAACAGGCGTATAGGCAGGTTAAAGAAAGGCAGATCGCTTTTAATATTGAGCGATACGAGCCAGTCGTCGCTCAGCCCCAGCTGCAAGGCATACTGCAGCGTATTGACCTTAAAACCTCCTTCTTTCATACTTACCTGCTGCGACCAGGTACCGGTAGCTTCGCTGCGCCCGCCATAGGTCTCATCATACAGGTAGTCGTTCCAGCCGCTGTAGGTATTGGCGATCCGGTACCGGTAAGCATCGGTACCGGAGCTGGTAAGATCCCAGAATTTGCCGGCATAGCCGCGGATATACAAAGCCTTATTCTTTTTGAAGTAATCGATCTTCAGGTTCGCCTCCAGGCTCAGCTTGGCAAAAGATTTGCCGACCTGCCCTTCCAACTGGTAGCTGAAGGGATTGAAGGTGCGCTGGTTCTCGTGGCGATAACGCAGGCGGGCATAAAAATTGTCCTCATAGCCGCCTTTGGAGGGATAATAAAGGCTGTCGGAAGGGTTCATATTGAAAGCAAACTGCTCTTCCCTGATCCAATAACCTTTCAGGGAGATGCTACGCGTTACCGTGCTGCGCCATTCGGGTTTGCGGAGGTTGAAGATGATCTCCGGCGCTACCTTGACATAACGGCTGTGGAGGAAATCGGGAATATTGGTATTGGTCTTATCGTAGCTAAAGGTCTTTCCTTCGAGGTTCAGCTGGATATCGTGCAGCCAGCCCTTGTCGAAGTAAGCCGTGTATCCTATGATGCCGGTACCGGCAAAGGTACCGCTGCTAAAGCCGTACAAAGGCGCCAGGATGAACTGGAACTTATGCTGGGGCACGGTAATATTGTGCAGCAACAATCCTGCCATAAAGCCATCGTAGTAATTATAGCCTATAGCGGGCGCATACCATATTTTATTTTGCGGTGTCGTGTTGAAGCCCAGGAAGGGACGCAAAGCCAGCGGCGACCGGTCTTCATTGTTACGATAATTGTAGTCGGGTATGGCATCTGCGATCTTTACCCGGCTGTAAGTGCCCGGTGTGGCATAAGGTATGTGCTTTGTGCCGGTAAAAGGCGCCACCCATTGTACGGTCGAGTCCTGCCCCTGGTAAGCCACAAAGGCTGCCGGTGCATTTAAGCCGGTCTTGTTTTTCAGCGTTACGCCTTCTTTACCGGCTTTCAGGGCAAAGTCGACAGGGCGGCTGCTGTGCATAGCCTCATTGAAGAACCAATCGAGATTTTGGGTCGTATTCCGGCGGAAGATCTGTTCAAAATCAGCGGGCTGAGGATGCTTGTACTGCCAGGCGGTGAAGTATTCCTGCATCGCGGTCCTGAAAGTATCGGGCCCCATATAGGCTTCCAACCAGCCCAACAATCCGGCTGACTTGACATAAATATCGGCGAGATAATTCATTTCGGGCATTACTGCGGCGGCAGTATCGGCGGGTACCAGGTCGTGCGTTGCCGACAGCATGGAATAGACCACCTGGTTCTCATCTTTACCGCCCATCAGCCTTTTCAGGGAAGATACCGAGGGTGCGAATTTATGCTCGTAAAAGCTGTTGATGCCTTCGTCCATCCAGGGATAGGCTCTTTCGTTGCTGCCAAGCATACCATAGAACCAGTTATGTCCTACTTCGTGCACTACGGCCGTATGCACCTCTTCCTCATTATTCGATGCAGCGATAACGGTGATCGTAGGATATTCCATACCCCCTCCTGCGCTCAACGCACCTTCTACTGCCTTCACCGTCTTGTAGGGATAGGGACCTACGGCAGTGCTGTAGCCCCCGATCGCATCGCGGATCCACTGCATGCTTTTGCTCCACCCGGCTTCATGCCGTGGCAGGTAGCATGCATAGGCAGTAACGCTGTTCCCCGTTCCGGGAACGGCTATCGTATCTTTCCGCACCAGCCATCGTTTATCGGCAAACCAGGCAAAGTCGTGAATATTCTCCTCCTCGAAGGTTACGGTCTTCATGGCCGTCGACGAAGGTATATTGACCGTATCTCTAAGCAAGGCGCTCTTGCGGCTTTCCTTTTCTGTATAGCGGGCAGGCATGCGGGACAGGCTATCCAGCCATGCCCGCTCTGTTGCTTCAAGAATGTTTCCCGTGCCCATGATCACATAGTTCTCCGGCAAGGTCACCTCCACATGATAAGCCCCGTACTCGCTGTAGAACTCGCCCTGGTCGAGATAGGGCATCTGGTGCCAGCCACGGGCATCGTATACCGCCGGCTTTGGGAACCATTGCGATACCTGGTAAGATTGCCCCTCGTGCCCCATGCGGGAAAACGTAAGCGGAAGCTTTACCCGGAAAGGCGTTTCAATGGTCACCTGCCCTCCCGGCGCCAGCGGCTCCGGCAGCACCAGGCGTATCACATCGGGATCTGCCGTGGTTACTACGCCTGCCAGCCGGCCCATTTCGCCGGAAAACACGGAAAACTTAAGGCTGTCTATATAGCCGCGGTCCTTTTCAGCGCTAAAATAATGCTTCGTATTCCTGTTCTCGACTGCCTGCCGTTCAAATGCCGTCCGGTCGCTGCTATAGGCATTGGGAAAAAGATGCATATAGATATAGCGCAGTGTATCGGGCGAATTGTTGGCATAGCGCATGCTGATATGGCCATGCAGCATATGCTCCTTGTCGTCGAGGGTAACCGCGATATGGTTATCGACGCGCTGCTGCCAATAAGGCTGCTGCGCCGATACTATGCAGGACAGGGAAAGCAACAAAGCCGTTCCAATTCTTTTCAGGTTCAAGGTGATCTGTTTTAGCAACCTGCCGGGGCAGGCCATTATGATTAGGGAAAGCCTATTGGGCGTAATACTCCATTTCGTATACTTCGTCGGTAAGCAGGTTGCCGCCGTCGGCAGCCCGTGTAGCCAGCACATCGCAACGGTTGTTCATCACATTGCTGGCATGTCCTTTCACCCAGTTCATCTTGATCCGGTGCTTCCTGTAGAGCTTCAGGAACCGCTGCCACAGGTCTACATTCTTTTTCCCCGCAAATCCTTTCTTCTCCCAGCCGAAAACCCAGCCTTTCTCAATAGAATTGACCACATACTCGGAGTCGGTGAAGATCTGGATATCAAGACTTTCGCGGGTAAGCGCCTCCAGGGCTTTGATCACACCCAGCAATTCCATGCGGTTGTTGGTCGTGAGCTTATAGCCGGCGGAAAGCTCTTTTTCTTTACCGCCCCATTGCAATATGGCGCCGTAGCCTCCCCTGCCGGGATTGCCGCGCGATGCGCCGTCGGTATAAATAATAAGTGACAAATGTGGAATTTAAATATCTTCAATAGCGGGAAAGCAATAACAGCAAAGCCTTGCCCGGGGATACATTTCGATTACCTTTGCAGTCAAAATTACAATCTTGGACCGCAAAATAAAAGTTTCTGCCGTAAGTTACCTCAATACCAAACCATTACTTTACGGAATATCGCACCATGCTGTGATGCAGGATATCGATCTTGTGCTGGAATACCCCTCCCTTATTGCACAGCACCTGCGCGACGGATCGGTCGACATGGGCCTGGTGCCGGTGGCCGCGATACCGACTATTCCCGGCGCCAGCATCGTATCGGACTATGGGATCGGCGCAGAGGGCAATGTCGCTTCGGTATGCCTGTTCAGTAAGGTACCGCTGGAAGACATTGAAAGGGTTTACCTGGACTACCAGAGCCGTACTTCGGTACGACTGGCTCAGGTGCTGCTCAAGCATTACTGGAAAAAAGACGTCGTTCTCCTGCAGGCTCCCGAACATTATATCGAGCTGATCGATGGCCGCGATGCCGGGGTCATCATCGGCGACCGGGCGCTGGCCCAGCTGCCGCATTTCCCCTATATCTACGATCTTGCCGAACATTGGCAACAATTTACAGGCCTTCCCTTCATCTTTGCCGCCTGGGTGGCCAACAAGGAACTGCCGGAGGCCTTCCTGCAACAGTTCAACGAGGCCAACGCCCTGGGTCTGCGGCACCTGGACGAGGTAATAGCAGAAAACCCCTACCCTGTTTACGACCTGAACACTTATTATAAAGAGAATATCCGCTACTTTCTTGATGAAGAAAAAAGGAAAGGGCTGGCGCTGTTCCTGGAATACATTAAGGAGCCGACCATTATCTGATGCCCGGTCGATTTGCTAAGCAATTGCTATTAACACAAGCTTAGTCAATTTGTATTTGCGTCCTCCCCTATCTTTAGGACTCAAAACATACATAAAATGAAAAAAGTAATGATCGCAGCTTTGGCCCTGACTATGTTCGGCGGCGCTGCTTTTGCTCAAAAATCAACTACCAAAACCAAGCAGGAAACCAAACAAGAGCAGCCTAAGACTGACGAAGCCAAGCCTGCCAAAGCCGAAAAGAAAAAAGTTCATAAAATGAAGAAAGCGGACAAGGCTGAGACCACCGCTCCCGTAGCAAAGTAATACGTGCTGCAGCAAAAATGTTCAGGCCGCCCTTCCGGGCGGCCTGATTTATGTTTAGTTGCCTCTGGCAACCGCTTGCAAGTCTTGTTACAGGCTTCTCAGCAGAAACTCGGTCATACGGCGATACAGCTGCAGCCGGGTAACACCGCCATAGATCCCATGATTCTTATTGGGATAATATTCCGATTCAAATTGTTTGTTGGCTTTGACCAGCTCATCCGTCAGAATGACTGCATTCTGAAAATGCACATTGTCATCGGCGGTACCGTGGATCATCAGGAAATTACCCTTCAGTTTCGCCGCCATTTTTTCCGGGGCATTTTCATCGTAACCTTTGGCATTTTCGGCCGGTGTACGCATATAACGCTCGGTATAAATATTATCGTAAAAACGCCAGTTGGTCACCGGGGCTACTGCCACGGCGGTCTTAAACACGTCGGCACCCTTCATAATACAGGTGGCGCTCATAAAGCCGCCAAAGCTCCAGCCCCATATGCCTATCCTGGCCGGGTCTACATAGCCCTGAGCCGCCATATACTTACCCACAGCGATCTGATCGTCGCTTTCATACCTACCCAGTTGCAGGTAGGTCTTTTTCTTGAATTGCTCGCCACGCCCACCGGTACCCATCCCATCGGCACAAACGATAATGTAACCTTTCTGCGCCATCATCTGGTGCCAGAAATAATTGCCCAGCGGGAATTTATCGGCCACTTCCTGCGAACCCGGGCCACTGTACTGGTATAGTAATACGGGATATTTTCGGGAGGGGTCAAATCCCGGTGGTTTGATCATCCAGGCATTCAGTTGCTCGCCTTTGCCATTGGGGATCTGCAGTGCGGTTATTGTACTGAAGGCATAGTCCTCCATCTTCTTCTTCAATGCCTGGTTATCTTCCAGCACACGGATCAGCTTCCCTTCCCGGTCGATAAGGCTGTATACCGGTACCTCATTCATGCGGGAATGCTTATCGAGAAAGTATTCGAAACCTGTGCAGGGCGTGATCTCGTGCGTACCTTCGGCGGGTGTAAGGCATTTTGCCGTTCCTCCCTTCCAGTCGACCTGGTAGAGCTTACGTTCCATGGGACTGCTTACACCTGCAGTGTAATACACACATTGGCGTTGCTCATCTACGCCCTGCAGGACATCCACATCCCAGCCACCCGGCGTAAGCGGCGTAAGCTTCTTCCCGGCCCAGTCCCATTTGTATAGCTGATTGAAGCCCCCTTGCTCAGAGGTCATGATAAAAGAATGGCCATCGGGGAGAAAAGTAAGGTTATCATTGATCTCGATATAGCCGGCATTTTCTTCGGTATAGATTGTTTCCGCCTTACCGCTACCGGCATCGGTAAGCAGTAATTCCAGCTTGTTCTGCAGACGGTTCATACGATAAACGCAAAGCTGGTCCTTTGTGCGGCTCCAGCGGATTCGCGGAATATACTGATCGGTCTCGGGCCCGGTCTGCGCCTGTACGGTATTGCCTCGGGCCACATCGTAAATATGGATGGTCACTATGGAGTTACGCTCACCAGCCTTGGGATACTTATAAGTATAAAGCCGGGGATAGTTGTCGCTCTCGTAATAAGGAATGGTATATTCCTTTACCCCACTTTCATCAAAACGGTAATAGGCCAGGCGATTGCCATCGGGCGACCATTCAAAGGCTTTTGAAAATTCAAATTCCTCTTCGTATACCCAGTCGCAGTTGCCGTTAATGATGCTGTTGCGTTTACCGTCGGTAGTTACCCGGGTCTCTGCGCCCGAGGAGAGGTCCTTAATATAGAGGTCGTTTTCCCTTACATAGGCCACCCTGGTTCCCTGAGGGTTGAACGTGGCATGCAGCACGGGTTCGGGGGACAAGGGCTGCACTTGTCCCGATGCCAGATCGTATACGCTTACCTTATACCGGGTCGAACGACGGTATACCGGCTGCGGACTGGCAAACAGGAGTATCTTCTGTTCGTCATTGGAAAAAGCATAATCGATGATGGTGTCGGCGTTGCCGCCGGAAAACAAAGTCTTTGTTTTTTTGCCGTTGGCGATATCGTATAAATTGATCTGCTGCCGGCGCCCTTCCTGGTCGAGCCTGGTATAGCGACGACCATCATTGAGGGTATTGAAGCCCGGTACATTCTTCACCATGAAGGTGCCGTTTTGCCAGATGTCCTCCAGCGTGATTTGCCGGTCGCCCCTGGCCCAAAGCAATGCCGGCGCAGCACATAGGAGCAATGCTGCCAGACGCAGCTTCTGCATAAAAGAGAATTGATTCATAGACGCGTTGGAAAATGTCGCGCTAATGTACGGCACAAAAGCAGCATATTCCTCCCCCCGGATAAGGGAATTTGTCCTGCGGGGGGTATGTGCGTTAAGGAACAGGCAGCCCTGTCTAGTGCTGCTCGGCCACAGATTGTTGTGCGATCATTTGTAGTAAATGCGCTACTGCCTCGGGGCGGGGCATCATCTTTTGCTGTTGTAATACAGCCAGTTCAGCACTGAATTCTTCTTCCATGTGGGTTTGTTGAAGGCTATGGTGCGGATCGGGCAGGGATAGGGCAGATAAGTTAGAAGGTAAAGAAACGTGTAGTTTTTTTTCCATTTGGGCATAAATTTAAAGGTAAAACGAAGCCGGAGACCCTTTTAGTATATCCGGATCAAATTTTGCCGCGTTCCGGGATGGAACGCTTACTTTTTCACCGGTGCTTTTCCCGAATCGGGGACAATGAGGTAAACGTCCTCACCATCCCGCTTTTCATGGTACTTTTCCCGGGCATATTGCTCCAGCCTGGCATTACTTCCGTTCAGATCGTTAAGCTCCTTTTCCATGCGGACCACCTCTCCATTAAGGTGATCGATCTTCTCCTGCGTTTGCCGCAGCTCTGTTTCCCTTTCATGCTGGGTGAACCAGTCGTTCTGATCGAAAAACAGCATCAGCAGCAGAAAAAGCACTGCTGTAATGGTATATTTATTGGCAAGAATCTTCAGCGCGCGTTTCAACATTGCAGATTGGGGGTTACCTCTTCCTGCAAAGTTGGAAAAAATATATCAGAAAAAGTCCGCGACTTTTCCCCAGCGCGCGTAAAATGCATTACCAGAACAGGATAAATAGTTTTACTTTTGCGGCACATTTTTCATACCTAACAATTTTTACGCTCACATGTTGCAGGATTTTACCGCACAAAACGAAAAAGAAACCCGCGCGGGCTTTGGTGAAGGCATTCACGAAGTGGCCCAAAAGAACCCTGAAGTCGTAGCGCTTACCGCCGACCTCGCCGGCTCCCTTAAGCTCAACGCATTTATCAAGGATTTCCCCGAACGTTTTATACAGGTAGGCATCGCTGAAGCCAATATGATAGGCATAGCCGCGGGCCTCACCATAGGCGGTAAGATCCCTTATACGACTACCTTTGCCAACTTTTCGACATCAAGGGTATACGACCAGATCCGTCAGTCGGTGGCCTACAGTGGCAAGAACGTTAAGATATGTGCTTCTCATGCCGGGCTTACCCTGGGCGAAGACGGCGCCACCCACCAGGTGCTGGAAGACATAGGGATGATGAAGATGCTGCCGGGCATGACGGTAATCGTACCCTGCGATTTTAACCAGACCAAGGCTGCGACCATGGCTATCGCCGATTACCAGGGACCTGTGTACCTGCGCTTTGGCCGGGTAAAATGGGCCAACTTCACCAAGGCCGACGGCAGCGACTTCGTGATCGGCAAAGCCCAGGTGATGAATGAAGGTAAAGACGTTTCCATTATCGCTTGTGGCCATATGGTATGGACCGCCCTGGAAGCTGCCCGCGCCCTGGAAGCGAAAGGCATCTCCTGCGATGTGATCAATATGCATACCATTAAGCCCCTGGATGAAGAGGCGATCGTCGCTTCGCTGAAAAAGACCGGCTGCGTGGTGACCGCGGAAGAACATCAGATCAACGGCGGCCTGGGCGACAGCGTTGCCAATGTGGCTTCCCGCCACTGCCCCGTACCGCATGAATATGTAGCCGTACAAGATACCTTCGGAGAAAGCGGCAAGCCTGCCGACCTGCTGAAAAAATATGGCCTGACCACGGAACATATTATTGCCGCGGCAGAAAGAGCGATCCAACGCAAATAAATAAATCCATTCCGGAAATTTTTCTTTAGCAATACACGGGTTTTACTGCCCGTGTATTGTTTTTTTTGCGCCTATTATCTTAATTTAGCCATCAACCAGATACCAATATATGAATTACAGATTTGAACCTCTGTAATTGTCCTGTAAACCCATCTCTAATGGCCCCTTCGAACCCCAGCTCATCCATTGCATCGTCTGCACAAACGATATACGGCTTCGCCCCCGTACGGCATTGCCTTGTATTATTTGCAGCTTAAGGCCGCCCGGTATGTTTCACTACAGGATAAGCCGCAACTTATGGATCGGTCTGCTGCTTGGCATATCCCTTACCCCGGCGCAGGCCCAACCGGATTCAACCACAGTGCTGACTTTCGATTTTAACCAGCACGAGATTGCCGAGAACAACCACAGATCGCCGGTAAGGGCATCGGCGGCAGTGCTGGCTACCGACCGCTTTGGCAATAAGCAATCGGCGGTATACCTCAATGGTACAGAAAACAGCTATCTGAACCTGGGCACGTCTTCACTGCTTAAACCCCATGCGGGTACCATTTCCATTTGGATAAAGCTACACCGGAGAATATACATTGGTAAAGGACAGGCATCAAACCCTGTGATCATCACCAAAAACGGCCCGGGCGACGACTTCATTGTAGCGTATTCCATGGGCTACGACAGCTATGCTAACCGGCTTGTAGTGCATACCACAAAAGATTCCACTACCGAAGCCAGTATTGCTTCTATTGAAGAAATGCAATTTAACCAGTGGCGCCATCTCGCCATGACTTTTGATAACCACCAAATGTGCTTTTATATTGATGGCGAGCTACAGGGATGCATGGCCAAAAATTTTGAAACGGTTTATTTGAGTGCCGATTCCGTTGTGGTTGGCAATACGGCCAGCAAAAAAAACAGTCGCTTTTCATTAGGCATTTTTGACGACATCCAGATCTTTCACAGAGTGCTGTCGCCGGCAGAGATCAAAGGTTTGTACGAAGCCCCGGACCCCAATCGCTGGCGCCCCGTAATAGACTACGCCGGGAAAGCATTGCTCCTGCTCGCCCTGGTTACCGGCCTCTCCTACCTGCTGCTGCGTAACCGGCGCCGTAGCCTGAAACGGAAAGAGGAACAACTGCTCCTCAGCAACAGACTGCAGGAGATGGAACTACGCGCCGTACGGGCACAAATGAATCCGCATTTCATTTTTAACTCGCTCAACTCCATTCAACACTTCGTTATTACACGGGAACATGAGAAAGCCCAGCTTTACCTCAGTAAATTTTCCCGGCTCGTACGCAAGCTGCTCGAAAGTAATATAGGTGAAAGCATTCCTCTCGAAGATGAACTGGACATTCTGCACCGCTACCTCGAAATGGAGTCATTGCGATTTAATAACGCTTTCCACTATACCATAAGGGTAGACGAAAACATTGACATTGCCCGGTCGGCCATCCCACACCTGATGATCCAACCCTTTGTTGAAAATGCGATATGGCATGGGCTCCTCGCCAAAACGGGAGATAAAGAATTGATGATCGCCTTTACCCGGCCCGCGGATGCCGTGCTGTGCTGCATTATCGAAGACAATGGGATCGGCCGCGGCAGCGCTACTAAAGGGCCGGTAGAAGTGCATAAGGAAAAATCGCTGGCAATCGGCTTTATCCGGCAACGGCTGGCATTACTCAGCAAGGACCGCCAACAGCACTTTACGCTGCAGATCATCGACAAGAAAAACAACGATGGCAGTAATGCCGGCACCAGGATAGAAATTACGTTACCTCAGTTCCGGCAGCCGGAAAGAAGCACTGGAAAAGAAACCCAGCAAAGCCTAAAGAAAACATGAACATGTACAGAGCCATTATCGTGGACGACGAGCTCATGGGTATAAAGACCCTGAAGCTATTGCTCGAAAAGAACTGTCCCGATGTAAAAGTAGTTGCTACTGCTATCGAACCACAGGCAGGGATTACCTTTATCGACGATTACCGGCCGGATATTGTATTCCTGGACATCAGCATGCCACAGATGTCGGGCTTCGAGCTGCTTGAGCAGACCTATTATAAGGACTTCTGCCTGGTATTTACGACGGCGCATGCCGAGCATGCGATCAAGGCGATCAGGAACAAGGCGCACGATTACCTGCTGAAACCCATCGATGCAGAAGAGCTTAAAGCTTGCGTCCATAATATCAGGAACAGACCGGCGTCCAAACGGGAGACCGGCCCGGGTAGCTCGCGCCAGGTAATAGAGCTACCGGTGAAAGACGGCATTATCTTTATCAGGCCGGCCGACATTGTCCGGGTTGAAGCATCGGGCAGCTATACCATTTTTCACCTGGATAAGGGCGTGCGGCACCTGGTATCCGGTAGCATGAAGACTTACGAGTCGTATCTTGATCCTGCTACTTTTTTCCGCTGCCACCTGTCTCATATTGTCCATCTTGATAAAGTAGTGAAGCTGCACAGCGCCGACGGTCTTTTTGCCAAGATGTGCGACGGTTCCATGGTTGAAGTAGCCCGCAGGAACAAGCAAGCCTTCCTGGAGAAGCTGAAGAACGGATAGGTGCCAGATACCGGCCGCAAATTTCCCTCTGTATTCCACAAAGCAGGAACGCCAGGCCACCAATCTCCTTATAACCTTAGCAGGCAGCGCTTTAGATTCGCAGGAAACAAACAAAAATGAAAAAAATCACATTAGTGGCCATCATCGCCCTGGCAGGAGCCACCTTGTTTCCGTCCTGCAAAAAAGATTACAAATGCACTTGCACCTGGAGTATCGGCGGCCAGCAGCAAAGCAACACAGTTGAACTGAAAAAAATGTCGAAAAAGGATGCAAAAGCAACCTGTGAAGGTTCCACTAATCAATACAGCGCCTATACCGGCGTAAGCTGCGCCCTGAACTAAGCCTATACACCATGAATGCAAAAAGAGCTGTCGTTATGGGCGGCTCTTTGCATTTTGGGTAATTGAAGCCGGCATTATTTTCGGGAATGCCATAAACGCTGATTATATTTGCGCCCGGTGCCATATACTAACCTATAATCAACAAAACCGGGATGGCATTGTTTTTTTATAAAATACAGCTCTACGCTCCCTCAAGCTAAGCCTATGCGAACAAAACCCTTCCTCTTTGCCTTTCTGCTTTGTTGCTTCCTGGGTACCATGGCTTTCGGCCAGAAAAAGAAGCTCACGCCGCTTCAATACAACGACCAACTGGCGGCTGTTACCGACTCCCTGTATAGCCTGGGGCTGGAATGGGGTGCACAGCTCCAGCAGATCATGGAAGGCTCTAAAAATTATGGACAGCTGGCTGCACCGCGCGCTAAGATCGCTGCTTTTACAGAAAAGAAGATCGCCGAGATCAGACGGCAGCCACCAGTGGGCACAGATGGTGCTCAGCTGAAGGCTACTGTGCTCGACTTCCTGAATTTCGAAAAAAACATGATCGAAACTGCATTCGCCCCTCTTGAAAAGCTGAACAGCAATACTACACAGGACGAGATCGACGCTGCTGTAAAAAAACTGACTGACCTGGCCAGCCAGGAAGAAGAAGCACTCAAGAAAGTAAATGTGGCGCAAGAGGCTTATGGCAAATCGCATGGCTTCGAGCTGGAGCCGGCGGAGGCAGAAGAATAAACTAACGTCCAAACGATGTGTTTCAACAGGTAGAGAGTGTCCCGTTACTTTGCCACCGGCACCAGGACCATTATTCTATCACAGTATACTCATTTATCTTCTGGAGTACTATGTGCCCTGAATAAATCAATGTTGTTTTCTGAAGCATTTTACAAAAAAGCGAAAAGACTAGGCGCTCAACCGCCGGAGGATACTTCTTCTGTGCCAAAAGGCACAGAAGAAGTATCAATTGTGCGCTTATCCGGCAAAAATGGTACCCCATCGTTATTTCACCAGGTTGTTTTCCAGCTCCAGCAGCCGGGTCTCGGTGATCTTAACCGTATACGATGCATCGACCAGGCGGGCCATAGCTGCTACATAGCTGTTCTCAGCCTCTCTTAGCTCCAGGGTATTGGCCACCCCCACGCGAAAACGCGCTTGCTGGATCATCACATTTTCTTCCGCATACCCGATATTTTCCTTTTCCAGATCAAGGCTCTTCAAGGCGTTATCGTAGCTACGCCAGGCCGTACGGTAACGGGCTGCAAGGCTGGTCTGGAGTCGCTGCACCATCAAGTCCTGCCGGAACACTTCCTGGCGGGCCACTTTCTTCTGGCGTTGCAGGTTGAAGCCGTTGAATAAAGGCAAGGTAAGGTTCAAGCCACCCTGGGGACCATAGGTACGGTTAAATAAGGTAACCCCCGCGCCATTCTGCGTACGGTTGTAGTTGTAGGATGCCGAAAGATCAAGCACCGGGTATTGCGCGCCATTGGCCAGCTTCAGATCGTATTCCGAAAGCCGCTTTTGCTGCTGTGCCAGCTGTACCGAAAAGTTGCGGTCCATCCATTGTTCTTTGTCCCTGTAGACCAGCTCTTTATTCAGGTGAAGGCTGTCCTGTACATCATAATTGATAAACTGGTCACGTCCCAACATAATCATAAGACTGTCTTTGGCCTGGCGCAGCAGTGCCGACTGTGTAAGCAAAGCCGACCGGCTGGCATTGTAGTCTACCTGCGCCTGCAGGTAGTCGGTTTTGGCCGAAGTGCCCACCTCAAATTTCTTTTTTGCCAGGTCCATACGCACCCTGGCCAGGGACATGGCCGTATCGATAGCCATAAGCTGCTGCTTTTGTCGCACAACTTCGGCATAGCCGATGATCACCTGCGACACGGTAGACTGGATCTGTTGCTTCAGGCTTGTGTTGCCTATTTGCTGCAGTTCCTCCAGCCGCCGCTTATTGGTAAACATACGAAGACCGTCGAACAGTATCCAGTCCAGCTGTACTGCGCCGCTCAGCGTTTGCGAGCGTGCACCTTTCCGGTTCTGGACATCACCGGTGGCCAGCTCCACATGGGCATCGGTAATATTGCCGTTAATACCACCTACAGCATTAAGCGAGGGCAGCATACCGGCATTGCCAATCGTATTGTTGGTTTTGGCCTGGTCCAGCTGCACCTTTGCGATCTGGATATCGAAATTCTGATCCAGCGCCGCGGCTACGGCATCGGTAAGGGAAAGCAGGGAATCCTGTGATGCCGCCTCCTGCGCCTGCACAGAGAGCGATAGCGACAACAACAGCGAGGGCCATAAGGCATATTTCATTATCCGGGTCATTCTTGATGGCAAATTTCTTTCTTTATCCGGCATTTTATTCATCCAGTTTTTGTATGGCCGATACCTGTTTTACTTTCCTGCGGCTGAGAAAGGTGTACATTACAGGTACTACGAACAGGGACAGCAAAAGCGAGAACATAACGCCGCCGACGATAACGATGCCCAGGGGAATACGGCTGGTGCTGGCTGCGCCCAGGGACATTGCCAGGGGCAGGGCGCCGCCGGCCATAGCCAGGCTGGTCATCAGGATCGGCCGCAGCCTCATTTTGGCGGCATTCACCACCGCTTCGCGTTTCGAGGCGCCGGTATCCCTGATATGGTTGGCATACTCTACGATGAGGATACCATTCTTGGTCACCAGGCCGATCAGCATGATCATCCCGATCTGCGAGAAGATATTCAGGGTTTGCCCAAACAACCATAGCGACAACACGGCGCCGGCGATCGCCAGCGGTACGGTGAGCATGATGATCACCGGATCGACGAAGCTTTCAAACTGTGCAGCCAGTACCAGGTAAATGAGCACAAGCGCCAACAGGAAAGCAAACAGCGTATTGGAGGAGCTTTCGGCATAGTCCTTCGATGAGCCGGCCAGCGCCGAAGTAAACGATTCATCGATCACTTTTTTATCCTGCAGGTTACTGTAGATCCGCTGCATTTCCGCAATGCCATCGCCAAGCGTGTAGCCAGCAGCAGGGTTGGCCGAAACAGTAGCAGATTTATACCGGTTATAGTGGTAGATCTGGGAAGGGCTAATGCTCTCCTCCACGCGGATCACGTTGTCGAGGGAGATCATCGTACCGCCTGGTGTCCGCACATAATAGTATTTAAGATTGATCGGCTCGTCACGGTCCGAACGGTTTACCTGGCCGATCACCTGGTACTGCTTTCCATTCATGGTGAAGTATCCAAGGCGGCCGTTGCTAAGCGCCATCTGCAAGGCCTGGGAAACGTCGGCTACAGAAATGCCCAGCTGCGAGGCCTTGGCCCTGTCTACAATGATCCTCAGCTCGGGCTTGTTCACCTTAAGGTCTACATCGACATTCTGAAACACTTTGCTTTTATTGGCTTCATCCATAAACTGCGGCAGTACCTTACTCAGCTTTTCAAAATTGATATTCTCCAGCACAAAAGCTACCGGCAATCGGCTGCCGCCGCCACGCTGTACGGCAATGGTCTGCTCCTGTATCGCATATGTCTGCCCGAAATTAAACTTCTTAAATCCTTTGTTCAGCTGCTGCACGATATCATCCTGCGAACGGGTACGTTCTTCGGGCGACGACAGCGTGATATTGCCATTGGCCGAGTTCACGGCGCCGGCGCCGCTAAAGCCCGGCGCTGTGGTGGTGAGCACAATTTCCTTTTCCGGTACAGAATCGATCACGTATTGCCCTACCTGGTCCACATATTTGTCCATGGCATCATAGGATGTTCCTTCGGGCGCTGTGAGAGACAGGCGGAAGCGGGAACGGTCTTCCAGTGGCGCCAGCTCGCTCTTAAGCCCCGATCCGAAAAAGTAGATGGCTGCGAGGCACGCGACAATACCTGCAGTGGCAATCCACCGGTGTCCCATGATCCATTCCAACGCACGCCGGTAGCGGTTTTCCAGGCCGGAAAAGAACGGCTCGGTCTTCACATAGAATTTCGATTTTTTGGTTGTATCCTTACGGGAAAGATAGACATTAAGCACCGGTGTAAGGGTAAGGGATACAAAGCAGGAAATGATTACCGCGCCGGCCACCACGATACCGAATTCGCGGAACAGCCGCCCGGTAAAGCCCTGGAGGAATACGATGGGCAGGAAGATAATGGCCAGGGTGATCGATGTCGCGATTACCGCAAAGTATATCTCCTCGCTCCCCTCGCGTGCCGCCCTGTGCTTGTCCATACCGGCTTCCATCTTTTTATAGATATTCTCGGCCACTACGATACCATCGTCGACCACGAGGCCGGTCGCCAGTACAATAGCCAGCAGGGTGAGGATATTGATGGTAAACCCCATGATGTACATGATAAAGAAGGCGCCGATAAGGCTCACCGGGATATCGATAAGCGGCCTTATCGAGATGAGGATATCGCGGAAGAACAGGTAGATGATGATGACCACCAGCGCAAAAGCGATGAAAATGGTCTCCTCCACCTCACTGATCGATTTTTTGATGGTAAGCGTATTGTCCAGCGCAATATTGAGCTTGATATCCGGCGGCACGTCCTTCTTAACTTGCTCGAAGCGTTTGTAAAACTCTTCGGCTATTGCCACATAGTTGGAGCCGGGCTGCGGTATCACCGCCAGGGCAACCATGGGCACGCCGCTTTCCTTAAGCTGGGTCTCTTCGTTCTCAGGCCCCAGCACCGCCTCTCCTATCTCCCTGACATGGATATCGCTGCCGTTCACATTTTTGATGATGAGGCCTTCGAAATCATCCTCCGTCTGCAGCCGCCCGATAGTCCTTACCGAAAGCTCGGTAAGGTAACCGGCTACCTTACCCGAGGGCAGCTCGATGTTCTGCTTGTCAAGGGCCGCCTGCACATCGCTGAAGGTGATGCCATAGGCGGCCATCTTCATCGGATCGAACCAAAGCCGCATAGCATAGCGCTTTTGTCCCCATATCTGGATGCTGCTCACACCTGGTATGGTTTGCAGGCGTTCCTGCAGTACATTCTCGGCATAGTCGCTAAGCTGAAGCTGGTTGCGGGTATTGCTTTGAACGGTCATGGAAAGGATCGGCTGCGAGTTGGCATCCGCTTTAGATACCACCGGCGGCGCATCGATATCCTGCGGCAGGTTCCGCAGCGCCTGCGACACCTTATCGCGCACGTCATTGGCTGCGGCTTCCAGGTCCTCGCCCAGATCGAACTCGACAGTAATATTGCTGGTGCCCTGGCTGCTTGATGAGGAAATATTGCTGATACCGGCGATACCGTTGATCGACTTTTCGAGCGGCTCGGTGATCTGCGACTCAATGATATCGGGGTTGGCGCCAGCGTAGCTGGTCCTTACATTGATAATAGGCGGATCGATAGAAGGGTAATCCCGTATCCCCAGGAACTTGAAGGCTATAAAGCCGAAGATCAGGATAAAGATATTGGCTACTACTGCAAAGACCGGTCTTTTTAACGCGAGGGATGGTAAGCTCATTTTATAGTAATGTAGTACGGAACCTTAATATTATTGTTTGTTCAGCAATGCCGGCGGCTAGCCCTGAGCTTCTGCTATGGCCAGGAACATTCTTTTCCAATCGGTATGTTTTCCTTCCTGTTTTCCCAGGCGTACGATAATGAGCCCGCTTTGGGGATGCACATAAGTATATTGCCCCAGCAGGCCCACAGCCATAAAATCGGGCGGCTGCTCCTCCTTCCCTCTGTTGTGCCACCATTGATAGGAATAGATGCCGCCATTTTTTGGACGGTCAAAAGTGACGGAGCGCCTCACCCATTCGGCGGGCACTACCTGGCGACCATTCCAGCTGCCGCCGTTGAGGTACAGCCTGCCAAATTTGGCATAGTCGCGGGCAATGGCGTTGAGGCAGCAGAAGGCCTTTTCGGTCTGCCCTTTCCGGCTATCGATGCTCCAGCTTGCATCCGACTCCATCTGCAGCGGCTGCCATATCTTTTCCTGCAGGTAGGCGGCCAGCGTTTTTCCGGTAGCACGGCTTACGATCATTCCCAGCAGCTGCGTATTCAGGCTGGTATATTCAAAATGCTGTCCCGGGGGCTCTTTAACCTTGATATGGGAAACGTATTTTTTCAGGTTGGTGCCGTAATAATATTTGGCTACATCCCCAAAGGGATTGAAATAGCTTTCATTGAAAGCGATCCCCGATTGCATGTCCAGCAGGTTTTCGATGGTAATTTTTCCAAACTGTGCTTTATCGAGTTCGGGGAAATAATCGGTGATGGGCTGATCTACACCTTTGATATAGCCTTCGCCTATGGCGATGCCTACCAGCGCCGACACGAAAGACTTGGCCGCGGAGAAGGACGGCACAATGCTGTTCTGATTGTACTTATGAAAATACTTTTCGTAATAGAGGCTATCGTTGCGTATTACCAGGAAGGCCACAGTCTTGGTGCGCTCCAGGTACTGCTCAAAGCTATATGGCTTGTCTTTGATGGTGATCTCTCTCGGCAGCCGGACTACAGAGGAGTCGCCCCGGCGATTGTCGGCCGGGGTAAAATGAAATGCCACGCCGTCGCGGGCCACAGGATGGGATGGAAATTTCCGGTAGTCCTTAATATCGGCAAAATTATAGATAAAAAAACGCCCCACATGGCAGGAGGTGCAGCAAAACAGGCAAAACAGCAGGGCGATGGTAAATCTCATGCGAACATTGGCCGGATTAAGAAAACAGAACCGCTTAGACCCCGGGATGCAGTAAAGGTTTAAGCCACAACAGAAAATTATAAAATTCATGGTTTCAGCAAATGATGCTGCCCGTCATAAAGCCCTACGAGAATGCTGTTACCGTTTTTGTCTACTTTCAGACCGCCGAATTTAGCCTCGGCGAAACGGGATGCCTGCCCCTCTTCGAAAAAGTAGGATTCGGCGCCGATATAAATACTCCGGTCCCCGGCGAATTTATAGTGCAATAGTAGTTCCCCCGGCGATAAGGGTTCTTTTGCCGCCTGTATCCTCACCTTAGTGGCCACGCCATCCTGGTCCAGCTGTACGACAAAATATCCCCTTGGCGGGATGCCTGGATCGTATCCGGTCCCGGAGATCGCATAGTTTAACCGCATATAATCGCCCTGCATCAAAGACCTCGGATCTACCGGGGCAAGCTCAAGCAATACAAGTTGTCCCGCCGTCAGGGTTCTCTCTTTTTTAAAAACAGCCCGGTTAAACAACAGCAAAATGAGCAGCAGGTTCAACAGGATCAACAGCGGTCTATATTTTTTCATCTCTCTTTAGTTGACGATTATAAAAATACCACACCAGCAGGAGTAAGAGGCCGGGAAAGAAAAGAAGGCCTGACTTGTACAGCAGCGACAGCCGGAGATCGTAATAATATTTGATGATAAAATAAGCCAGGGCAGCAATACTCAATCCTATCTCCACTTTGTAGCCATACCTCACCGACAACAGCAACAGGAATAAGGCGCCGGGAATGTAAGCGAAGTTAAATACCGGTAGCAACAGGACTATCGTCAGCAGATAAATGGCGACGATAGTTACTTTACTGACGATCTGCAACGACTTTATGATCTGGGCAACGAGCAACAGGATGCCTATGTCTATAGCTACGGAGAGGAGCCTGCCGTAGCCCATCGGGCCAAACCCGAAGTCATATTGATGCACCATCCAGATCAATCCGGCCAGGAAAGAAATAAAGAAACCGGATTGCAGGGATTGGTATAATTTATTCCAAAAGCTGCCGGCAGCCAGTATCCTGTGTTCATTTGCGGTAAGCCAATAGAGTGCAGCAAGCACGAAAAGCATGGGCACAGCTGCGATATATCCATAGAGATGATTGACTGGAAAAATAGCAAAAAAGCTGCCATTGAACAGGAGCACAGAGACAAACGTCATCATAAAGCCGCCGGAAATCAAGACGCCGGCTATGGAAACAATCATAAATAAGATGAGAATGACGTTGCTATCGCTACCCATTGATCCCATCCCAATGCCGGCCAGTACAAAGCCGGTGATGTACAGGGTAATGGCAACGGTGTCAAAAAAGGTATGATTGGCAATGCGCGAGCCGCCAATAGCCAGTGCGATAGAAATTATGCCTGAGATGATCATTGCCGGTTCGGTTTTGTAGAGGCCCGCTACGAAAAAGAAGCCCAGGAGCGCAAGAGTAGCCAGAAAACCACCGGCACCAGACAATATCTTGATAACAATATTGGCGTAAGCGTTTTCGCTTTGCCCGATAGCCCGTTGCAACTGTTCTTTATCGTATGCAAACCCATCGCCTTCTGTAGCGCCGATCTGCTGCAACAGCCCATTAATCTTCTGTTCTCTCTTCATGCCAGCGCTTGTTTAGTTTAACCAGTTGCATAATCAATAAGGTGGTAAGGCCGATGATCAGCAGGCTTACCAGGAAAAAGATACCTACAGGATCGTTAAACGGCCTTACGATCGCGGTGATCAAAATGATGATGACGGCAAAGGGAATCAGTGCGAGGTACAGGAGTTTCCGATGGCGTAAGCCATACCAGATGCCGGCAGCAAAGCCTGCTATGGCCAGCAGCAGTGAAATGGAAAAGCCCGGCGACCGGTCTATAATGCCCAGGCATACTGCTATCGTAATAGAGCATACCGCAGCAATGGCCGCCAGTCCGCTCAGCCAGCCTGTCTTATCCTGTACAGGGCGGCCCAGGGCCACTGCTTCGACCAGCAGCGCAAATAATGCATTCAGCCCAAAAAGCCAAGACAACATTTCGATCGCCTCAACATGGCTCGTCCTTTGTTCTATATATAAACATAAGGTGGCATTGCAGAGCAACATAAAAATAAACCACAGCACAGGAAATCCCGATACAAGCGTCCAAATTAAGATAGCAAGCGTCCAGCCCAGAAACAAATCATAAGCATCGGCCCCGGTCTGGTAGATCTGGCCGAAGACGGCAAAAAGTGCGCCCACCAATATGGAAGCAGTGGCCAGCAAAATGTTCTTTATTTTTTCGTCAAGGCGCTTATTCAACACCACCACGGCAATACATACTGCAATCAACGTTTCGACAAGACCTAGCTTGATGACCTTATGAAGACTGGCCCAGTTAAAAGCGAAGAAAAAAATGATGCCGGCCAATACAAAGGCAAGGCCAAGGCCGATGAGGAAAAAATTCAGAAATTTACGCCATCCGGCCTTTCCTGTATAAATACCGCTGTGTTCAAAGGTGGCTTGTATGTTTTGTGCGGTCCAGTTACTGTGCCGGCTGACAAGGTGTATGTCTTCCCTGTCGACAGAAGGTTCGTTCATAGGCTGAATATACAGGTATCCTGCTGCAATTGAAAATAAAAGCGGTCGTGAGCGTGGAGACAGGTACCGAAAAGCTACTGCTTAAATACGAGTATTTCTTCCAGGTATTTCCTTTCGTTGCTCAGGCGTGGCACTTTGTGCTGGCCACCCAGCTTTCCCTTGCTTTTAAGCCAGTTGTTGAAGCCGCCTTTGGGCATACGGTGCACGATGGGCATGCGTAGAGCAATATCTTTATGCCGCTTGGCCTCATAGTCGCTGTTTATCTTCTGCAGCGCCTTATCCATTTCAGCAGTAAAAACTTCCAGGGGCACAGGCAGGTGCTCAAATTCGATGATCCATTCATGGGCGCCATTCTCGCTGCCACTCATGTATACAGGGGCGGCGGTATAGTCGTTGACCACAGCGCCGGTGATGCGGCTGGCTTCTGCTATGGCATGATCGCTGTTGTCGACGATCACTTCTTCGCCAAAGGCATTGATATAGTGCTTCAGCCTGCCGCTGACCTTAATGCGGTAGGGTTCTGTAGAGGTGAATTGTACGGTATCGCCTACGAGGTAGCGCCATAAGCCGCCATTGGTACTAATGATCAGCGCATAATTTTTACCCGTCTCCACTTCCCGCAGGCTCAGGGTTTCGGGCTCGGCTTTGCCATATTCCTCCATAGGCATGAATTCGAAGAAAATGCCATGATTGAGGAAGAGCAGCATGCCTTCTTCGTTGATATTGTCCTGTGCGGCAAAAAAACCTTCGGATGCGTTATAGGTTTCCATATACCGCATCTGCTTCGAAGGAATAAGCTCGGCAAACTGGCTGCGGTAAGGGGTAAAGCTTACACCACCATGAATATAAAGCTCCAGGTTGGGCCATATCTTATGCAGATCCTTTTCACCCGCTATTTCCAGTATTCGTTTAATGAGGACAAGCGTCCAGGTAGGCACGCCGGCGATAAAGGTGATATTTTCATGAAAAACACTGTATATCATGGCTTCGAGCTTAGCCTCCCATTCGTCCATAAGCGCTACCGACAGTTCGGGGGCCCGCATTACCTGTCCCATGAAGGGCATATTCTGCAGCATGACGGCCGACAGATCGCCGTAAAAAGAATCGGCGCTGAGCTGATTTACCTGGTGACTGCCCCCTATGGTAAGGCATTTGCCGTTCATCATGCTGCTTTGGGGAAATTGCCGCAGGTACAGCGAGAGCACATCCTTACCGGATTTAAAATGGGTATCGTCGAGCGAATCCTTGCTTACCGGGATGAACTTGCTTTTGTCGCTGGTGGTACCGCTGCTTTTGGCAAACCAGTTGATGGGATCGGCCCAGAGCACATTCTGCTGTCCCTCCAATATCTTTTGGATATAGGGCTTCAGCGAATCGTAGTCGTTTACAGGAACACGTTGCTTGAATTCCCTGATGGAGTTCATGTGCTCAAAATCATATTGCTTGCCGTACTCGGTGAACTGAGCAGAGCCAACCAGGTGGTTGAACACCTGCTTTTGCGTATCGATGGGGTTCAGCGCAAAATTATCGATTGCGCTCAGGCGCAACTTCATATAGCTTTTGATGGCTGGCGAGATAATGCTCATGTGTGCTCCAAAATTATTCAAATTTCCTGTAAAGTCAATACCCCCCGGTAATTGTGGCAAAAGCGCCTGAAAAATACAATAGCCACCCAACTAATTGATTCAGCGTTATGTCTTCTACCCTAGCGACCAAGACATAACCATAGTAACAAACAGCATTCGCCCCATGAAAAAATGTATTTACCTAAATGCATTGTGCACCCTTTTTGTGCTTTGCTCCGGCATTCCTGCATTTGCCAAAGGCAATCATTCCCACCCCGCTACAGGCCAAAGACAAATCAATGTCAAAAAGGTTGGACTGGACTTTGTTGAGAATAAAGGCCAATGGGACGCCCGCGCCCGGTATGCGGCCGAGGTTCCCGGCGGCGCCGTTTTCCTGACGAACAACGGCTTTACGTACACTTACTACAACCAGGAGGAAATATCCAGGCTGCATAAACAATGGCACGATGAGAACAAAAATGTGGATAATGAGATCGTGCATGGTCATGCCTATACGGTTTCGTTTGAGGGCGCACGTCCCGATGTACGCAGCGATGCCACCGAAAAACGCAGCTATTACGCCAACTTCTTCCTGGGTAAGGACCGGTCGCACTGGGCCGGCGGTACATCCATATTCGGAAGAGTGACCCAAAAGAATATCTACAACGGTATCGACATGGTAGTGTACAGTAAGGAGAACAGCATGAAGTACGACTTACTGGTGGCTCCCGGCGCCGATGCGGCGCAGGTAGTGATGAGCTATGATGGTGTAAAGCCCGTGCTTACCGAGCAGGGACATTTGCGTATCCGTACCTCTGTAAACGAGATCACGGAGCAGGCGCCTTATACCTACCAGATGATCGACGGCCGCCAGCAAGAGGTAAAATCGCGCTACAAGGTCGCCGGCAATAAAGTGAGCTTCGAGTTTCCGGAAGGATATGATAAAAGCCAGCCGCTGGTGATCGACCCTGTGCTTGTTTTTGCCACTTTCAGCGGCGGCGGCAGCGCCACGCCTTTCGCATCGGGATATTATGCTTATAGCTCTACCTACGACGCCCAGGGCAATATGTACGCTTCTTCCGGTGCATACCATCTGGGCTGGCCCACTACCGCCGGCGCTTTCCAGGTAACCTTTGGCGGTGCAAGGGATGTGACCGTGAACAAGTACAACGCCACGGGAAGCACCCTGATCTATTCCACCTATTATGGCGGCGCAGGTGTCGATTTCCCGCACGCCATGCGCGTGAACAATGCGAACGAGCTCGTGGTGATCGGCAGTACCAACTCAGCTGACCTGCCTGTGACCATCGGCTGCTACGACAATTCCCTGAACGGCGCCTCCGATCTCTTTGTGGCACACTTCAACAGCGACGGCACCGACCTGATAGGCGCAACCTATATGGGCGGTGATAACATAGAGCCCACAGCCTTCAACTTTGGCGGTACCAATCCCATTACAGACAACAATGCCGGCATATCCAGCCCAATGGAGCTTACCTTCGACAATGGCGGTAACATATGGGTGGTAAGCAATACCAACTCCAACAACTTTCCCACAGAGGCCGGTGGCTTTTTCACCACCAATACGGTGTATCATACTTTGTGTCCCGGCACCAGCTATACCTTCGGCACTACCGTACTGACCAGCCCCGGCACTTATAAAGACACCTTTACTACAGCAGCCTGCGACAGTGTTGTTACCCTGCACCTGACAGCGGGAGCCTACAAGACCCATACCTTTAATCATACGATCTGCCAGGGCAGCACTTATAATTTTGGCGGAACGATCCTAAGCGCCACCGGCAATTATGTGGATACCTTTGCTACTGCGGGCTGCGACAGCATCGTAACGTTGAACCTTAGCGTAAATCCACTGATCACCAACGCTGTGACAGCAGCGATTTGCGCCGGCAGTTCCTATAATTTCGGCGGCACGCTGCTCAAGACCTCGGGCACCTATGTCGATACTTTCGCCACCGCCGGCTGCGACAGTATCGTGACCCTGAGCCTTACCGTCAATCCCTATCTGCGCGATACGCTGAATGAGACCGTTTGTGCGGGGGGAAGCTACCGCTTCGGCGACAGTTCGCTTACCACGGCGGGTGTATACGTCGACACCTTCAAGACCTTCGGCGGCTGTGACAGCATCGTGACCCTGAACCTGGGCACAGGCGCTTATACTGTTCATACGGTTACCGCGGGCTTCTGCCCCGGCAGCAGCTATACTTTCGGCGCCGCCGTATTGAATGAGCCGGGTATTTACCGGGATACGTTTTCGACTACCGCTTGCGACAGTATCGTTATCCTGCGTCTACAGGAAAGGCCTTACATCCGGAACACCATTACGCCCACCATATGCGTGAACGGCTCCTTCCCCTTCGGTTCTCAGGTGCTGACCATAGCCGGCACTTATGTCGATACCTTTGCCACAGCGGGCTGCGACAGCATCGTTACCGTGGAATTGACCGTAAAGCCCAATATCCTGAATGCCTTTCCCATCACGCTGTGCCCCGGCACTACCTACCAATTTGGTTCGCAGACGATCAGCACAGCAGGTATCTACATCCAGACTTTCCCCACCGCTACCTGCGACTCTGTCGTAACAATAACGGCTACGGTGAAACCTTATATTACCAATAACATAACCGAAAGCCTTTGCACAGGCGGCACCTATCTTTTCGGGTCAACGGTGTTGATCGCACCGGGCACCTATACCGATACTTTTGCCACGTCGGGCTGCGACAGTATTGTTACGTTAACGCTCAACGGGCCTTTTACCAATACGCTCTCCGGCGGTATCGATGTGGTGCTGTTCAAGCTCAACCCCGCCTGTAACGATCTGATATTTAGCCGGTATATCGGCGGCGCCGGAGATGAGTCGCCTACCAGCCTTGAATTCACCAACTCGGGCAAACTGGCGCTCTGCGGCATTACTTCCAGCAATAATTTTCCCACTACCAGCGGTGCTATGCTTACCGCGGCACCGGGAGGCGGCCAGGATGGCTTCGTTTCCCTTGTCGATGCTTATACCGGCAATATAGAACGGTCTACCTACCTGGGTACACCGGCTACCGACCATGCCGTTGCTGTACAGGTAGATGCCGATGACAATGTCTACGTATTGGGCCGTACACTGGGCGCTTACCCCATAAGCCCGGGCGTATGGGAAAGTGCCAACAATGGCGATATATTCATCGATAAGCTCAACCCTACGCTTTCAACATCGCTGCTGTCGACCAGGGTGGGCAACGCGCAGGGCTTCGGTCAGTTCTTCCCTTCGGCCTTCCTGGTGGATATCTGCCGCAATGTATACGTGGCCGGCTACTACGCCAATGCCGGAATGCCGTTGTCTACCGATGCCTATCAGACCGCCCCGGCGCCATTCTGGTTCGGTGTATTGCAACCCGACTTTGCAGGGCTGCTGTTCGGCTCCTATTTCGGTGTGGGTAACGACCACGCACACTGCGGCGTGAGCCGCATGGACCCCGAGGGCATCGTGTACCACTCTATTTGCTGTAGCAACGGCACCTATCCGGGCACGACTACTTCCAGCTGGGCGCAAACCAAAAATCCCAACATAAGCCAGGATATCATCAGCTTCAAATTCAATTTCGAAGCTACCGGCGTAAAGTCCAACTTTGAGCTGGCGCCCGGCGTCAACGATACCGGTTGTGCTCCCTATACCGTGACCATGGTCAACACTTCCAGCTCGGCGGTAAGCTATATCTGGGATTTCGGCGACAATACCGGCACCGTAACGGCTACCAATCCTTCTCATACCTATACCGATTCCGGCACCTTTACGATTACCCTGCATGCGCTCAATCCCAATACCTGCATTACGGAAGATACCGCCACCATGCAGATCAGGGTGCTGAGGGTAGTAACCCCCGACCTTAGTCTGCGGGATACCATTTTGTGCAGTAACCAGCAGGCGATAGATGTGAAGGTTACTATCAATAATCCCACGCCCAATAATACGATCCAGTGGGGGCCGGTCAATGGCATCTCCGGTCCAAACAACCTACCAGCAGCAAGTGTAGATCCTGCGCTTCATGACAAGTACTGGGTAACGGTAAGGGATACGATACCCGGCATCTGCGGTTTGTCGGCCACCGACACCCTGCATATAGATCTTGCGCCACGTGTGCTGGATATCCTGAACAATGATACGGTAATCTGCGACGGGGCTACAGTACAGATCAATGCGACCGGTACACCAGCCTACAGCTACCGCTGGTACCCAAATACAGGCGTAAGCGACTCGACTATTTTCAACCCCAGGATCACAGTGAGCGAAACCACATTGTTCAGCCTTACGGGCCGCTACAAGACCTGCCCCGACACCACAGTGCTGTACAAGATCGAAGTGCATAAGATACCGAAGCTCACCCTGTCGCCTGACAAGGATGTATGCCAGTGGACCGAGGTGGCTCTGGAATCGGCTGTAACGCCTTACCGAAATGACTACCAATACCGGTGGACACCGGCTACACCTAATCTTACCGAGCCTACAGGACCCAATACCAGCTTTGTGGCCGACACCACCGTCACTTACCAGCTGTATGTGCAAACGCCGATCGGTTGCGCCGATAGCGCCAAGGTACATATCAATGTATTCCCCGGAAACTTCGGAGCCGCTACCAACGATACCGGCTACTGCCCGGGCAGCGAAGCGCCGCTGTGGGCATCCGGCGGGGTAAGTTATACCTGGACACCGGCCTATGGCTTATCCGATGCGACCTCGGCAACGCCTGTGGCAACGCCGCTCACAACTACCGATTATACGGTGCTGATCAAGAACATCCACGACTGTCTCGATACGGAGAAAGTAAGTGTGAGGGTATATCCCCAGGCCATTATCGATATGCCCGACAGCATTACGATCTATCCCGGCGAGCAATACCACCTGGAACCCGGCACCAATGCATCCTACTTCAAATGGTTCCCACCGTCTGGTCTCAGCCACGCCAATGTTGCCGATCCGCTGGTATCGCCGGAAGTACGGACCCGGTATTTTGTAACGGCGACCACCGAAGCCGGATGTATCATCCTCGACTCGATCGACGTGCTGGTCAAAGAGACCGTGATCGACATGCCCAATGCCTTTGCGCCATCCGGCACCAATAACCTCTTCAAGCCCGCCAAACGAGGCATCGCAAGGCTGAAGGAATTTGCGGTGTACAACCGCTGGGGCAACAAGGTGTACAGCAGCAGCAATATTGAAGAAGGCTGGGACGGCACCTTCAACGGGCAGCCGCAACCCATGGGCGTGTATGTTTATAGCATTGAGGCCGTAACCGACAAAGGCACACCATTTGTCAAGAAAGGCAACGTAACCTTGCTACGTTAGGTTACGGTACTCAAATAGCAAAAATTAATACAGGAAATTTTTCCCCAATATATCCCCGGCCTGAAAACCGGGGATATTTTTTGTACGCCAAAAAGCTCCGGGCCCGGCAGAGATGGGCCCACGCGATACCTGACTAGTTATTGAAATATTAAAACTGGTTATTTTATCGGGAGTAGCCAACCGAAAGACAATCGTTTCATGTCTACAATTTTGTTAAATTGCGCTACATATTTTTCAAAAAGTTGTATCAATGAATCTGAATATTTATAAGAAGGCATTATTCTTGTCTTTGTTTTTGCTGACCGGAGCCATGGCATTTGCCAGGGTAAAGCATCCCGTAAGCGAAACGATCGCCAAACTTTCCCAAAAAAAACCTGGTTTTGACTTCATTGAGAACAAAGGCCAATGGACGACAGAGGCCAGGTTCAAGGCCAATTTGCCCGGCGGTGTCCTGTTCTTAACCGATCAGGGGTTTGTCTATAACTATGTGAGCGGAGAAGATATGGAACGTGTGCATGAGCTCGGCGAGGAGCATAAAGACCTCAGCAAAGAAGTTGTCCGTTCCCATGCTTACCGGGTAAACTTTGCCGGTGCCAATACCGGCATTACCTATAAACAGGAAAGCAAAAGAAGCACTTACCATAACTATTTCATCGGTAATGACCGATCAAAATGGGCCGGTAATGTGGGCCTGTATGGCAAGGTATCGATGCAAAATGTATATAACAACATCGATGTCGCCGTCTACAGCAAGCAAAACGCCTTAAAATATGATATCATTGTACGGCCGGGCGCCGATGCCGCACAGATCAAGTTGACCTTTGACGGCGTACAGCCTGAGCTGAACGCCGATGGCGCGCTGAAGATCAAGACCTCGGTAAACGAGGTGATCGAGCAGGCGCCTTACTCCTACCAGGTGATCAACGGGAAAGAAGTACCGGTACCCTCCCGCTATGTGCTGGACAAGGGGCAGCTGACCTTTGCCTTCCCCGAGGGATACAATACACAGTATGAGCTGGTGATCGATCCTACGCTGGTGTTTGCTACCTATAGCGGCGGTACCGCCGGCGGTTTTTCGGGATTTTATGGCTTCAGCACCACCTACGATAACGAAGGCAATGCCTACGCCGGCTGCGGCGCCGGTGGCGCCGGCTGGCCTACTTCGTTCGGGCCGGCTTTTCAACCTGCTTACAGCGCAGCAGGTAATTTTATTGTAGGCATTAATAAATATAATGCGCTGGGTACTGCGCTGGTTTATTCTACTTATTATGGCGGGACCACAGGCCCCGAGTTTGTACACACCATGAAGGTAAATGACCTGGGCGAGCTGATCATTGCCGGCAGCGCGCAATCGAACAATATCCCTACATCTCCTGGTTGCTTTGACAATACGCTGGGAGGCATCGTCGATCTTTTTGTAGCACATTTCAACACCACCGGTACGGCCCTCATCGGCGCTACCTATATCGGCGGTTCCGGCGCCGAGCCGAATACCTTCAACTTTACCGGATTGAATAATTTTGGCTTTGGTAACAATGGCGACAACTTCACCCAGCACACCACCAGCCCCGTAGAGATCAATACAGATGCCGCCGGAAATATATGGCTGGTGAGCAATACCAAATCTACCGACTTCCCGCTGACAGCCAACGCGCAGCAGGCAGCGCTGTCCGGAGCCGGCACTACCGACGGCGTTATTTGCAAGTTGGATCCTACCTGCTCCCAGTTGCTGTACAGCAGCTACCTCGGCGGTACCGGGGACGACGGCATTTTCTCAACCCAGTTCAATAGCGCCGGTAATGTCGTTATCGGCGGCGTGACACAAAGCAACGACTTTCCGACCACCGCCGGGGCCAAAACCACCGCAGCGCCCAGCGCAGGCGGTAGCCTGGACGGTTTTGTGAGCATTATCAATGCTACTACCGGCGCCATTATGCGCTCGACCTATATGGGTACCGCCAACTCCGACCAGGTAGTGGCGGTTCAGGTAGATGAGAACGACAGGATATTTGCCTTCGGCCGTACCGATGGTCCCTATCCCGTGTCGACAGGCGTCTATTCCATTGGTGGCGGCGACGTGTTTATCGACAGGCTCAGCCCCGACCTGAGCACATCACAGCTATCGACGCTTGTAGGATCAGGCGCCGGCTTTGCACATTACTTCCCCGACGGCTTCCTTGTAGATATATGCGGAAATGCTTATGTAACGGGAATGCAGGCGCCCGCAGGTTTGCCCACCACTGCCGATGCGGCTTCAGCTGCTCCGCTGCCCTTTTGGTTCTGCGTATTGAAGCCCAACTTCCAGGACCTGCTGTACGGCTCTTATTTCGGTGTTGCAGGCGACCACGTCCATGTGGGCAACAACAGACTGGATCCTAATGGCATCGTTTATCACTCCATTTGTAACAATACCGCCAATGGCTGGGGAAATCCCTCGCTGATTACGCCTAATGCATGGTCGCCAACGAAACAATCAGCCGGCCAGGATATCATTACCTTTAAGTTTGACTTTGAGGCCACCGGTGTGATCTCCAATTTTGTGCTGGATACCGCCATTGCCAAGAAAGATACTGGCTGCGTGCCCTATACCATTAAAATGAAGAATACCACCAATAGCCCAACGGCTGCGGCGGCTACTACCTTTAAATGGGATTTCGGCGATGGCAGCGCTATACAGACTGTTGCTGCGCCTACCCATACTTATACGACAACCGGCGTATTTACCATAACCTTGTACGCGCACAATGACTCTGCCTGTATCAAAGACGACACGGCATACATGACCATTACCGTGCTTAAAACAGAGCTACCAAACATAACGGTCAAGGATACGACGATTTGTGGCCACGAGCCGGCGATCAATATCGGTGTCACTATCCATAACCCTTCCCCCAACAATACGATCCAGTGGGGCCCGGCTACAGGTATTTTCGGGCCTTCCAACCTGGCGACGGTTTCTGTGGATCCATCGGCCAGCAGCCGCTATTGGGTAACGGTTAAGGATACGATACCCGGCATATGCGGTTTCTCAACGATGGATACGGTGCATATCGACCTTGCTCCCAGGGTGCTCGATATCATCACCAATGATACGGCCGTCTGCCAGGGTGCCGTTGTACCCATTGTCGCTATCGGCACCAACGAGTACACTTATCATTGGTCGCCTGCTACAGGGGTTAGCGATACTACAGTGCTGCAGCCGGTGATCACCATCAACCAGCCCAATATTTATACACTTACCGCTTCGTATCCCAACTGTCCCGATACTTCGGTGATCATCAGCTTTGATATGCACTATATCCCCAAGCTCGACCTGGGACCCGATAAAGATGCCTGTCAATGGACCGATGTGGCGCTGGAATCGAGCATCACGCCGTTCCGCAACGACTATATTTACCAATGGGTACCGGCTACGCCCAACCTCAGCAATCCCAATGGACCCAATACACACCTGAGCGCCGATACCACCATTACCTATACCCTGCAGGTCCAAACGCCCATCGGCTGCGCCGACCAGGACAGCATTACCCTGACCGTATATCCCGGAGCCTTCGGGGCCGCTACGGCCGATACCGGCTATTGTCCCGGAGGCCAGGCACAGCTTTGGGCTACCGGCGGTGTATCCTATACCTGGAGCCCCGCATATGGACTCTCCGACTCCAGCGCCGCGTCTCCGCTGGCCACCCCGCTTACCTCTACCGACTATACTGTGCTGATCAAGGACGTGCACAACTGTGCCGATACCGAGCAGGTTTCCGTACAGGTATATTCCCAGGCGATGCTCAACCTGCCCGACAGCGTGACCGTGTATCCCGGAGAGCAATACCATGTAGAGCCGGGTACCAACTGCATGTACTTCACCTGGTTCCCCCCTTCGGGCCTCAGCGCCACCAATATTGCCGACCCGCTGATAAGCCCGGCGGTAAGGACCCGCTACTTTGTAACGGCCAGCACCGAGCATGGTTGTATGATCAAAGATTCGATGGACGTGCTGGTTAAAAAGACCGTGATCGATATGCCCAATGCCTTTGCTCCGGCCGGCAACAACAAGGTATTCAAACCGGCCAAACGCGGTATTGCCCAGCTGAAGAACTTTACCATCTTCAACCGCTGGGGCAATAAGGTATATACCAGCGCCAATATCGACGAAGGATGGGACGGCACCAAGGACGGCAAGGTATTGCCCATGGGCGTCTACATCTACATCATTGAAGCCGTAACCGATAGCGGCGAAATATTTACCCAGGAAGGAAATGTAACCCTCATACGGTAAAACATTAACCATAAAAAAGTGCGGCCCGGCAATTGCCGGGCCGCACTTTTTTATAGAAGACCGGCTTTTGAGCACCGGTCTTTTTTTAATGATACTTTATTCCGTGACCGTAACAGTTGTAAAAACATTACCTGAGTATGTCGATGTAGGAAACATTGCACGACATTGTCCTAATCCCGGTTGCTGAGCCTGTCGAAGCACCGTTGCATCGTTGTCCTTTCGACAGGCTCAAGGACCAGCGGATGTTTTGTTTCCTGTATCGACATAGTCAGCAAACATTAAATACCCCCTCACATCAGTGTCCAAACCAACTCTTTCGGAGCCGCTTCATGTCTTTTTTTTTATTATATTGCACTACTATTTTTGTTAAAAGCTAACCAATGAATCGTACTAACTACAAAATTGCACTTCCCTTATTGTTTCTTCTTTTTGCCGGGGTATTGGCCTCTGCGAGGGGGAGACACCCTGTGCCAGGGACGGTGCCTGCTCCAAAAAAGGAAGGATTGGACTTTATTGAGAACAAGGGCCAATGGAATCAGGAAGCCCGGTTCAAAGCCGACATTCCCGGAGGCGCCATGTTCCTTACCAATGAGGGCTTTGTATTTAACTATGTAAGCATGGAGGATATGGAGCGGGTTCACCGGATGTGGCATGATGAGAAAAAGGATGTAAAGAATGAGATCATCCGGCACCATGCCTATAAGGTGAAGTTCAGCGGAGCCAATTTGTCCACGCAATTCAATTCGGAAAGCCCCAGAAGCTATTACCATAACTATCTGATTGGCAACAATAGCGTAAATTGGGCCGGCCATGTAGGCCTTTTCGGGAAAGTAGTTCATAAAGATATCTACCAGGGTATCGATATGGCCGTTTATTCAAAGAACAATAATGCGAAATATGATTTCATTGTAGCGCCCGGGGCCAATCCCGACGCTATTGCTATGACTTATGAAGGTGTGGTTCCCGAGCTGACCGCCGAAGGCAATTTGCGCATCAGGACTTCTGTGAATGAGATTGTGGAGCAAGCCCCCTACTCTTACCAGCTGATCAATGGCCGTGAAGTTCCGGTAGCTTCCCGCTACAAGCTCACTAATGGCAAGCTCAGCTTTACGTTTCCCGCCGGCTACGATGCCAGCCAGCCGCTGATCATTGATCCGGTGCTGGTGTTTGCTACCTATAGTGGTGGTACCAATACCAATAACTATAGCTATTGTACTACCTACGATGCGGCCGGCAACCTTTATGCCGGCGCCGACTCCTGGAGTACAGGCTGGCCCACCACCAGCGGCGCCTACCAGGAAAACTGGGCAGGCGGCGGCCATGAGGCAGCTATCAATAAATATAACGCGACCGGCAACACCCTTATCTATTCCACCTATCTAGGGGGCACCAGCCAGGAATACCCGCACGCGATGAAGGTTAACGATAACAATGAGCTGGTAGTGGTTGGCTGTACGCAATCGGCCAACTTCCCTACGTCACCGGGCTGTTACGACAATACCCTGTCCGGTTCCTGGGATATATTCGTCTCTCACCTGTCGGCCGATGGCAGCACCCTGGTCGGTGGCACCCTGATGGGCGGCGCCGGTATCGAATCGCAGCAATACACTTTCACCGGTACGCCCTCGACCGTCGACCTCAATAACAGCTCTACTTCCAGTCCATTGGAGCTCACCTTCGACGCCGCCGGCAATATCTGGTGTGTAGGCAATACTAATTCTACCGACTTCCCGGTAACGCCCGGAGCGCAGCAGGCGGCAAATGCCGGCACCGGTACGCTCGACGGTGTCATCTTTAAGCTGAACCCTACCTGCAGCAGCCTCTTGTACAGCTCCTACCTGGGCGGCAGTGGCAATGAGGGGCCAACCGCCATTATATTTAACAATGCCGGCAACCTGCTGGTAAGCGGCATTACCAACAGCACCAACTTTCCCGGAACAACTGGCGGTATGATAGCCACTGCGCCCGGTGGCACTTATGATGGCTTCGTAGCCCTCATAAACCCCAACACCGGAGCCCTGATCCAGACCACATACGTGGGTACCGATAATGTGGATCAGGCGGTAAACCTGCAAGTCGATGAAAGCGATAACGTTTTTGTACTAGGCAGAACGACCGGTAACTACCCGATATCGCCCAGTGCATGGGTAGGCACTGCCGACGGCGACGTGTTTGTCGACAAGCTCAATCCCGGCCTTACCGCTTCCCTGCTGTCGACCCGAGTAGGCAACCCGCAATCGGGCTTCAGCCGCTTCTTCCCATCCGCCTTCCTGGTGGATATATGCCGGAACATCTATGTTGCGGGCTTTAGCGCCGTGGCCGGTAT
Organism: Taibaiella koreensis; assembly: GCF_003545715.1. Classification (GTDB taxonomy): domain Bacteria; phylum Bacteroidota; class Bacteroidia; order Chitinophagales; family Chitinophagaceae; genus Taibaiella; species Taibaiella koreensis. The sequence goes on along the minus strand of NZ_QVNU01000001.1, from coordinate 961,420 downwards.
GCCTTTATCCAACGATGCCTATCAGACCAATACGGCCTCATTCTGGTTCTGTGCGATGACGCCTAATTTCGGCGACCTGCTGTTCGGGTCCTACTTTGGTGTCAGCGGCGACCACTCTCATATAGGCTCACACCGTCTGGATCCCAATGGTATCGTTTATCACTCTATTTGCCAGGCCACACCCGCCAGCTCCACAACCCCTTATCCGGGGCCCACACCCAACAGCTTCTCACAGTTCAAGCAAACCTCAGGCCAGGATATCCTGAGCTTTAAGTTCAACTTTGAGGCTTCCGGTGTGAACTCCAACTTCCAGCTTGACCCCACCGTTAACGGCAACGATTCAGGCTGCGCGCCCTATACCATTCACCTGATCAACAACTCGGTGGCCGCGGAGAATTACACCTGGGATTTCGGCGACGGAAGTGCTACCAGCAACCTTCCCACGCCTTCACATACCTATACCGTGCCCGGCGTCTATACCCTTTCGCTGCACGCCAATAATGATACCTCCTGCATTACCGACGATACGGCCTACATGACCATCACGGTGCTGCATACCGAGCTGCCAAACATAACGGTCAAGGATACGACGGTCTGCAGCTACCAGCAGGCGATCAATATCGGTGTAACCATCCATAACCCTTCCCCCAACAACATCATTCAGTGGGGCCCTGCTACAGGCATCCTCAGCCCGTCTAACCAGGCCAATATCTCGGTTGATCCTACAGTGAGCAACCGCTATTGGGTAATGGTTAAGGATACGATACCCGGCATATGTGGTTTTTCGTCGACGGATACGGTGCATATCGATCTCCGGCCCAGGGTGCTCGATATCGTCACCAATGATACGGTCGTCTGCCAGGGCGCCGTTGTACCCATTGTCGCTATCGGTACCAACGGCTATACCTATAACTGGTCGCCCGCTACAGGGGTTAGCGATACCACAGCACTGCAGCCGGTGATCACCATCAACCAGCCCAATATTTATACACTTACCGCTTCGTATCCCGACTGTCCCGATACTTCGGTGATCATCAGCTTTGATATGCACTATATCCCCAAGCTCGACCTGGGGCCCGATAAGGATGCCTGTCAATGGACCGATGTGGCGCTGGAATCGAGCATCACGCCGTTCCGCAACGACTATATTTACCAATGGGTACCGGCTACGCCTAACCTCAGCAATCCCAATGGACCCAATACACACCTGAGCGCCGATACCACCATTACCTATACCCTGCAGGTCCAAACGCCCATCGGCTGCGCCGACCAGGACAGCATTACCCTGACCGTATATCCCGGAGCCTTCGGGGCCGCTACGGCCGATACCGGCTATTGTCCCGGAGGCCAGGCACAGCTTTGGGCTACCGGTGGTGTATCCTATACCTGGAGCCCCGCATATGGACTCTCCGACTCCAGCGCCGCGTCTCCGCTGGCCACCCCGCTTACCTCTACCGACTATACCGTGCTGATCAAAGACGTGCACAACTGTGCCGATACCGAGCAGGTTTCCGTACAGGTATATTCCCAGGCGATGCTCAACCTGCCCGACAGCGTGACCGTGTATCCCGGAGAGCAATACCATGTAGAGCCGGGAACCAACTGCATGTACTTCACCTGGTTCCCCCCATCGGGCCTCAGCGCCACCAATATTGCCGACCCGCTGATAAGCCCGGCGGTAAGGACCCGCTACTTTGTAACGGCCAGCACCGAGCATGGTTGTATGATCAAAGATTCGATGGACGTGCTGGTTAAAAAGACCGTGATCGATATGCCCAATGCCTTTGCTCCGGCCGGCAACAACAAGGTATTCAAACCGGCCAAACGTGGTATTGCCCAACTGAAGAACTTTACCATCTTCAACCGCTGGGGCAATAAGGTATATACCAGCGCCAATATCGACGAAGGATGGGACGGCACCAAGGACGGCAAGGTATTGCCCATGGGCGTCTACATCTACATCATTGAAGCCGTAACCGATAGCGGCGAAATATTTACCCAGGAAGGAAATGTAACCCTCATACGGTAAAACATTAACCATAAAAAAGTGCGGCCCGGCAATTGCCGGGCCGCACTTTTTTATGCATTATCTCAGTCACTTGAAGAATAAAATAGTCACATTAAAAAAAGAAAAAATGAAATAAGAAAATTAAATTTATGCTCCTGTCCGGAAACTGCTTTTTAACCACCAATCCAACAACCAAACTAAAAAAGCATGAAAAAAACAATTCTATCACTGCTTACGGCCGCTGTAGCCTTGCTGCAACCTGCGCAGGCCCAATTCCTTAATTCGTCCTTCACCGATGTACAATGCCCTGCACCTCCCGGCGTCGTAGCGCATGTAAGTTACCTGGGCGCCTATTCGTATGGCGGCGTCCAGTACCCCGACGCTGTAAGCGACCTTTATGTTTATTCGTGGAACCAGGCCGGCGGCATCGGCTGGGTACGTAAAGAAAGCGCCAACCCGGGCAATATACTGGATCAGGGCACCTTTTCCCCCAGCCAGTATAGCGGCGCCAGCGCCGTGGATGTCGCTATTGTCCACGACGGATCGATGAACCAGAACCTGATCGTAGTGGCCTATCACAACAATAACGGCCATTTCCTGGATTTCTACTTCTGGAACCAATTCGGCATCACACCCTACTTTACTTATCCGCTGTCCAATTTAAACACGGGTAGCATCAGTATCGACGGTCATGAGATGAACAGATTTGCTGTGACCTGGGATGGCGACGGCTATATTCATGCCATGGCCGCCCACACCGATGCCGGTGTAATGCTCGGCTGCAGCAATACGCTGAACCCTCTTGGCATTAAGTACCTGGAGCCCGATATCGCTATCGGGCACGGCGGTACTGCCTACGATGGCCTTACCTTACACTTCACTTACCTGCGGTCCGACTATACCCAGGTGGTGGAATCTACCCTGCCCTTCGAGGAAGTATTTACCAATTGCCCGCCCATGGTAACGCCGCTGATCGAAGATGTGCTCAACACCTCATCAGCTACTGCTACTTTCCGCTACAGCCGTCCCAGGATCGACTGTCCCGATCACCAGCCTGGCACCGACGACTGGAGCTATGTGATCAACGAATACACGCCGGCGACGTACCCTTATTTTCCGCCGACACCCGATGCCCAATCCCGGATCATTACCGGCCGAAGAGCTTACAGCATTACACCGGCGGTACAGCACGATGTGCTTAACGATGGCTCGCTGGGCAACCTCAACATGTCTTTTAATGTAAGCGGAGCGCCTATTCTGCCCGCCGTAGCTTATGATCCACAGGGAACCAGCATTAATTTTGCCTGGAACAAAACCATGGAAGATCCTGCCCTGGGCGACAATGACTTCCTCGGCCTTCGCCTGCGGAACGATGGCGCGCCGTTCAGTACAGACTACTGGATCATTGACCGCGATCCTACTATTCCGCAACAGTCGCCGATTGTGACCATGAGCACGCAGAATGACAAAACATCGGAAATGTTCTTCGCCTTCAGCGGCATTAATCCCGACCCGATGAACTTCTACTATACACTTTACTACAAATGGGTACCTTGGTACAACTATGGCTACCGGCCGGCGCCGGCTGCTAACGGCATCGCGCAACAGCAGGAACAAGCCTGGACAGTGCAAGCGTATCCCAATCCTTTTACCAATAGCCTAAGGCTTACGGTTAATGAAACCAGCCGCAAGCAAACTATGGAAGTAAGCCTCACCGATATCAACGGCCGTCAGCTGCATCAATGGCAAGGCACCATAGACGATATCAACCCGCAACTGGAACGTGCGGCCACCGCGCTACCTGGAAATATTTTCTTCTTGAAAATTACGCAAGTAGCCAACGGGCAGAGCAAGACTATAAAGCTATCCAGGCATTAGACCAATCTATCGCTTAACGCCAGGTTTCCGGACAATTTCCAAAAAGACGCGGTGCTTACTGCGTCTTTTTATTTTACCAAATCACATTTAATATGCTTAAATTCGCGCACTTTTATTATGATAGAAAAACTAGAAGCTATAAAGGCCCGGTTTACAGATCTGGGGGTAGCTTTGACCAATCCCGAGATCGTAAGCGACAATAAGCGCTTCACCCAGGTATCCAAAGAATACCGGAAGCTGGAGCCTATTGTGAACGAATATAACCGATACCGCAACTGCCTCGATGCGATTGCATTTGGCAAGGAAGTGCTGGCTACGGAAAGCGACGAAGACCTGCGGTCCATGGCCAAGGAAGACCTGGAGCAGCTTGAAACAGACAAGGAGCGCCTGGAAGGCAGCATCCGCCAGCTGCTGATCCCCAAAGATCCCCAGGACGAGAAGAATGCGATCATGGAGATCAGGGCCGGCACCGGCGGCGATGAGGCCAGCATATTTGCCGGCGACCTGCTGCGTATGTATATGCGCTATTGTGAAAAAAAGGGATGGAAAATAGCCCTGCTTTCCGAAGCCGAAGGCACGGTAGGCGGCTACAAAGAAATACAGCTGGAAGTAACCGGCGAGGATGTTTACGGCACACTGAAATTTGAAAGCGGCGTCCATCGCGTACAACGGGTACCGGCAACCGAGGCCAGCGGCCGTGTGCATACCTCTGCCGCTACCGTTGCAGTAATGCCCGAAGCGGAGGAGATCGACTTTGAACTGAGGGAAAGCGACGTAAAAATGGAAACCTCGCGAAGCGGCGGTTCCGGTGGCCAGAACGTGAACAAGGTCGAGACAAAAGTACAATTGACGCATATTCCAACCGGCACCGTCGTGATCTGTCAAACGGAGCGCACTCAGCTGGGCAACCGGGAGAAGGCCATGCAGATGCTGCGTACCAAGCTATATGAAGAAGAAGTACGGAAGCATGAAGAAGCCATTTCCAGCCGGAGGAAAAGCCTCGTGAGCACAGGCGACCGCTCGGCCAAGATCCGTACCTACAACTATCCGCAGGGCCGTATTACCGACCACCGGATCAATATGACCATTTATTCCCTGGACGATTTTATGAACGGCGATATAGGGGAAATGGTGGAAGCGCTGCAGTTTGCCGAGAATTCGGAAAAAATGAAGGCCGGCGAAAGTGTATAATATTCTGAAAAAAATTTAAGGGGCAAACGCGGATGGGTTTAAAAGAAGACATGCTGGAACAATTGAAGGAAGTGGAACGGTTAGCCCAAACATCAAGGGCCGGCCGTTTGCTGCATCATCCGTACCGGTACCTGTCGGCCATTCTCTTTAAGGATTTTATTTATCCGCGGTCGCGTAAGGAGAAGGAAAAGAGAACCCGACTGTTCAATGGACGGGAAATGACCATAGTGCTGCCCTCCTCGACCGATATCTACCTTACCGGCGGCAAATCGCATGATTCAGAAATAAGGCTCGCCCGTTTTCTCATCCGCAACCTTGAGCCGGGACAGCATTTCCTCGATATCGGCGCCCATTACGGTTACTTTTCATTGATCGCCTCGGACCTGACCGGCCCATCAGGAAAAGTACTGGCCCTTGAGCCGGCCGGCCGCACCCACGCCATACTTTCCCGTAATTGTACGGGCAGCAGCAATATTACTGTCATCCGCAAGGCGATCGCCGACGAACCGGGGGAGATTACATTTTACGAATTCCCCAACCTGTTCTCCGAATACAATGCGATCGATATTGAACAATTCAAGGAAGAAAAATGGTTTGCAGGGTTTAAGCCGCAACAGACGGTAGTGCCGGCTACCACCGTTAATGAGCTTACCAGCGATGGTTTCCGTCCTGCCATCATCAAGATCGATGTGGAAGGCGCAGAGCTGAAGGTGATCAAAGGAGGTTTGACTTTCTTTGAACAGAACAGCCCCATGATCGCCATGGAATACCTCGCGCCCGAACGGGACAATACAGGGCACCGGAACGCCGTTACTATGCTGCGGCAAAAAGGCTACAAGACCTTCCTGCTGGACCGCCAGGGCGGCCTGCAGGAAACGGATGATATCGAAGGGCACCTGCACCGCGAAAAAACGGCTTCGGACAACATTATTCTCAGCAAATGAACTTTTGAACCATAAAAAACAATTGCTCAACTACAAACAAACATAATGAACGAATCCAGCTTTGATCTGATCGGCATTTTCCGGGAGATATTCAAAAAGAAACTATTCCTCATTGTGCTCACCATAGCAGCCCTGGTGATCAGCATCATCTTTTGCCTGCTGCAGCAGAAACAGTATACTTCGGAAACGATATTTATCGTCAAGAACCCGATGCTGATCGACAGGAACTACGTATTCCGTACCACCTCCTATGAGCATAAGGATTTCTTTGCCATCCCCGACGACGTAGACCACGTAAAAACCATAGCGAAAGGCGATGGGATAGTATGGCATGTGATCCGGAAGTTTGACCTGGCTAAGGCTTACGGCATGGAAAATGACGATAAGCTGGTCAAAAAGGTGAAGGGCAATTTCAAGGCCATCATGGAAGATACCAAGAACATTGAGCTGTTCTACACCGACCCCGATCCCAAACGGGCCGCTGCTATCACCAACGCTGCCCGGGAATACCTGGAAGCTACCTTCCTCGATTATTTCCGCACCACCAATAAAGACATTACTGTATCCCTCAAGGAAAGGATCGCCGCCATGAGCGATACCATGGTACGGCTTGACGATTCCATAAGCGCGCTGAGAGCCGTTGCCGGCAACTACAGCCAGCTGCTGCCGGCCCGTGGTAATACCATCAGCATGGCGGCCGGCACCGCCACACCGCAAAGCGCGCAGGCTATGGAGCGGCTGCAGGAGACCGGTGCGCTGAAAGACCGCCTGGCTGCTGATGTTGCTGCTTACCGCAGCCTGATCAACGAATATGAAGTAATGGCAAATGGCAAGCTGAAGATCTTCTATGTGGTGCAGGAAGGCTATGTACCCACCCTGCCCTCGCATCCCAAAACACTGATCATTGTCGCTGCCGCCACGCTCGCTGCCTTGTTCTTTGGCTGCATCCTGGTGCTGATCGCCGCTTTCTACAAACACGTTATGCAACCTAAAGACCGCAACTGATCTATGATTTGGTCCAGGTTAAAGAACAGCGAGTACACTGGCAGGCAGATCCTGAACGCAGGAGCAGCCATGCTGCTGCTTTGTATCGCCTTGTTTGCTTACACCGGCAATTTCATCTTCCTGGCGCCGCCTTTCGTGCTGGCCGGGCTCGCCTGGGTTTCGTTGGACTGGAAATCCTTTTACTGGTTTTTCCTGTTCACCATTCCACTGTCCTGCGAGATCGAGCTGGGCCCCCTGTCTACTACAGTGCCTGACGAGCAGCTGATGTGGCTCTTTGTTCCCGTAATGATGCTGGTACTGGCGTTCAATTACAGGCGCATACCTCAGTGGTTCCTGCGTCACCCCATTACGCTCGTCCTCTTCCTGCAATTTGTATGGCTTATTGTTGCGGTTATTTTTTCGGAGAACCATTTCCTATCGCTTAAGTTCCTGGCGGCCAAGATCTGGTTCCTCAATGCTTATATCCTCTTACCCGTACTCATTATACGGGAGCAGAAAGACTTTAAGAAAGCATACCTGCTGTTTGCCATACCGGCGCTGCTCCATGCGCTGTTTGCCTTCGTATGGCATTTCTTCCTCCATTTCGACTATTGGGCATCCAACGATGTGGTGCGCCCTTTTTATGCGAACCACGTCGATTATTCCACCGTGATCTCGATGCTGTTTCCTTTATCGCTCACGGCTTATCAGTTGACCAAAGGAAAACCCCTGCTGCGCCTGATCATCCTGGGCACCATCCTGTTCCTGATACCGGCGATCTATTATGCCGGTGCCCGGGCGGCTATGCTGGGTGTGCTCTTCAGCTTTATCGTCGCCTTTGCGATCCGTAAAAAGATAGCCAACCTGATCATGCCTGTCTTCTTTATCTTCATCGGCTCCATGATCTTTTACCTGGCGCACAACCAACTGTATGTCAAGTATCGCCCCGAGATGAAGTATACCGCCACACAGCGCACCTTCGGCGACCTGATCACCGCTACCTTCCGTGGCACCGACATGTCTTCGATGGAACGGTTCTATCGCTGGATCGCCGGCGCCCGTATGAGCCGCGAAAGGCCAATAACCGGTGTAGGCCCCAATAACTTTTACGACCATTACAAGGCCTATACCTCTCCCATGTTCAAGACCTGGGTAAGCCGCAACCCCGAAAGATCCACGACGCACAATTACTTTCTGTTTATGCTGGTAGAGCAGGGCTGGCCTGCTTGTATCCTGTATGGGATACTGGTTATGGTCGTGCTGTCCCAGGCGCAGCGCATCTATCACCAGTGCCGCGATCCTTTTTATAAAAAGGTTACGATGGGGCTAACGATGATGTTTGCCGTCGGCTTTGTCAACAACTTCTTTTCGGAATTGCTGGAAACGCATAAGATCGGTGCGCTCTTTTACCTTAGCATTACGCTGCTTATTATCGTCGATCATATCACCAAAAAGCAGAACGCTGCCGCGTCTACGCCATCAGCGTAGACTGAAATGCTGCCTGGCCTTGAATGCCCCGTCGTTGACCAGGAGCCCGAAGTGCCAGTAATCCAGGCTTATCTTTACCGTTGGCCAGGCGGCCAATTGTTCCCATATCCCGGTTGCCACCTTACCCGCATGCGGTTGCAGCAGCAATACCTTTGCCGGCTGTGCCAGCACAACTTCCAGCCGGCCGGGCAGTTCGGTTCCTATGCGGCATAGGAGCAGGGTCTGGGCGGGTATCGTTCCCGCTGTCCAGGAGTGTACTACAACGCCGGGCAATGCCAGCGAAACAATGGCAGTAACAGCATCGTAAAGTGAGGGATCGGCATAGATCGCCGGTGGCGCCAGGTAACGAAGCGTTTGGTACAGCAGGCCGGCCGCACGCGGCCCGAACTGATCCTGTGACGGCAGCATGCGGGGTGGCCGGGCGCGCATCACCTGCTCTACAAAGGCATATACAAAAGGAGAATGGGTGCCGTGACGCCCTTTGGCCCGCAGCAGGTGGCGGCCATATTGCAGTATTTTTTTCACAAAAAAAGAAAGGAGCTATTTACGCTCCCATTTCTGAAAAGTAAAGGGATACAGATGCTTGTCATCGGCTTCGTGCCGCTCTTCCCAGGTGAGCTGCCATTCTTCGGGAGGCAGCACAGGAAAGAAGGCTGTGCCTTTTTCGAGCACCGTATGCACACGGGTAAGGTAAACGACCTGAGTATAGGCCAGTGCGGCATGATACAGCTGTCCGCCGCCTATAACGGCTACTTCTTCGTATTCCTGTCCGCGCAGGTAATCCAGCGCATCCTCAAGACCTGAAAACACCTGTGTGCCTTCTTCCGGCGCTTGTTCCATGCGTGAGGATACCACAATATTTAAACGTCCGGGAAGGGGTTTGCCCAGCGACTCCCAGGTATGCCGGCCCATGACAACGGGCATGCCCAGGGTCATTTTTTTAAAGAAACGGAGGTCATCGGGCAACCGCCAGGGCAGCTCGTTATCCAGGCCGATAATATTGTTTTCCGAAGCAGCGACAACTATCCTTATTTGCATGGGTGCAAAGATGATTAAAATTTACGGGAGCCGCGACCCCGTCGCGGATTTCTTTCCTGTCACAAAGAAATAACAACACAAGCGGCCAAATGTTTTTTACAATTCTATGACAATCCCTATCTTCGAAGGATAAAAAACTGACTATGCGTAAACTGACAGTAAGTGCGTTCCTGGCGTCCGCCGTGCTTTTCCTGGCCTACTGTACACCTAAGGCCGGAAAGACGGTAGCCGCAACGCCGGTTGAGACCAAAGAGCAGATCGTTGCCCGGTATCCGCCCGATCAGCTGGAGAAAGGCCATACCCTCTTCACAGGCAATTGTGCCAAATGCCACAAGCTTAAAGATCCGGGCAGCCGTACCCCCGCCGAATGGGATAAAGTGCTGCAACGGATGATCCCCAAAGCCAAATTAAGCCCGGACGACGGCGCCCTGGTAAGGGCTTACCTGATCGCCAATTCAAAACAAGGTTAATTAATCGGAATATAAAGTCTGTCTATTACGGCAGGCTTTTTTATTCGCTATCTTTGTGGGATTGATCAACACCTCTTTATGAAAATAGGCATCGTATGCTACCCTACCTTCGGCGGCAGCGGCGTTATGGCAACTGAACTGGGCCTTGCACTCGCGGATAAAGGACACGAAATTCATTTTATCACGTATCAGCAACCGGTAAGGTTGAATGTATTCCGGCCCAATATTTACTATCATGAGGTGATGGTGCCCAAATACCCTCTTTTCGATTTCCCTCCCTATGAAACGGCTCTGGCCAGTACCCTGGTCAATGTGGTCAATAATAATGATCTCGACCTGCTACACGTCCACTATGCGATACCGCATGCTTCATCGGCTTACTTTGCACGGCAAATGCTGCGCAAGCAGGGAAAGGATATCCCCTTCATTACCACTTTGCATGGTACCGACATTACCCTCGTAGGCAAAGATTCCACTTATGGCTGCGTGGTCACTTTTTCGATCAACGAATCCGATGCCATTACAGCGGTTTCCGAAAACCTGCGTGCCGAGACCTTCAAATCTTTTGCCATCGAAAAGGAGATTCAGGTGATCCCCAATTTTGTGGATGCCAACCGCTTTCACCTTACCAATAAAGAGCATTTCAAAAAAATGCTGGCCCCCAACGGGGAAAGGATCCTGGCGCATGTGTCTAACTTCAGGAAGGTAAAGCGCGTGGAAGATGTGCTGGCCGTATTTCAGAAAGTAAGGGAAAAAATGCCCTCCAAATTGCTGATGATCGGTGACGGTCCGGAAAGGCAGACTGCAGAAGACCTCTGCCGGCGGCTGGAGATATGCAACGATATTCGTTTCCTGGGCAAACAGGATCAGATGGAGGAGATACTCAATATTGCCGATCTTTTCCTGCTGCCTTCGCAATATGAAAGCTTTGGCCTTGCGGCGCTGGAGGCTATGGCTTGCGGTGTTCCCGTGATCTCGTCCAATGCCGGCGGTCTGCCCGAGATCAATATACAGGGCAAAACAGGCTTCCTGGCCGAAGTAGGCGATGTAGACACCATGGCTGCCAATGCCATGACGATCCTGAGCAGCGACGAAAGCCTGCAGCAATTCAAAGAAAATGCGCTGGCCCACGCCGCCGAATTCTCTATCGACAAGATCGTCCCGCTCTACGAAAACCTATACGAAGAGGTCGCGCACAAAAAGTACCAGACTCTATAAAGGTACCTGCAGCATGGCAGGAACATACTATATTATTACGGCATCAACTGCCGTTTACAGAACTGTCCCGCAAAGGACAGTTCTCTTTTTCCGGGAGATATATGGATATACTGGGCCAGGCGATCAGCGATTATTATTATAAAGGCAAGGCGGCTACGCTTTGGGTACACGACGATCATGGCCCCAGGGTGGAAATGCCCGTCAGCACCTATTTTCGCGACGAAAGTGAGATGCCCGAACTGGAACAGCGGGCCCTGACCCTTTGCGAAGGCAGCGTGCTGGATATCGGCGCCGGCGCGGGCAGTCATGCCCTGGCCCTGCAATCGCGCGGTATAAATGTAACTGCGTTGGATATATCTCCATTAGCCGGCGAAGTAATGCGGCAAAGGGGGCTACAACAAGTACAAACCGGGGATATATTTCAATACCAGGGCGAAACCTTCGATACCCTGCTCCTGATGATGAATGGCATAGGGCTTTGCGGCAATACCGCCGGGCTGCGGCAATTCCTGCAATTGGCCCGTCACTGGCTCAAACCCGGCGGCCAGCTCCTGTTCGACTCTTCCGATGTCGCCTATCTGTATGAAGAAGAAGGCCTGCCGGTGCTGGATCATTATTACGGCGAGATACACTGCCGTTACGAATACCGGAGGCAGAAGACGGACTGGTTCTCCTGGCTATACATCGACCCGGCTACGCTGCAATTGCTCGCCACCGACGAAGGCTGGCACTGCACGGTCCTTTTTGAGGATGGTAACGACCAATACCTGGCGCGATTGCAGCCCGTCACCCACCAGGAACATCCTTAATAAAAGGATCAGCCGGCGATCCGGAACCCACGCAGAAATTCAGCGACAGGCATTCTTTTCTTACCCTCATACTGAAGGTCCAGTATGTATACCCATCCATCTGCAGCTGCAAAGCGCAGGAAGGTCTTGCCATCTGTTTCGTAATGGCCTGGCGCCTGTCCATGCACCTCGATGCTGAAGGACGTGGTATAGGCTTTCAGTTGCTTGCCGCTGAGCTGCGTATAGGCGGCCGGGACCGGCGACAGCCCCCGTACCAGGTTATGTATCTCTTCTGCAGACTGTTCCCAACGGATCAACCCGTCTTCACGGAATATTTTGGGCGCATGCTTCAGGTCGCCGCTGCCGGCTTGCGGCTGTTCCTTTATGGTACCCGCAGCAAGGCCGTCAACGGTCTGTAATAGTAAGGCAGCACCCCTATGCATTAGCTTTTCATATAAGGTACCGATATTATCTTCCGGTAAAATAGCAACCTTGTCCTGCAAGAGAATATCGCCGGTATCGATCTCATGCTTCAGCCGGAAGGTAGTAACACCGGTTTCTTTTTCACCATTGATGATCGCCCAGTTGATGGGCGCTGCACCACGGTATTGCGGCAGCAGTGAGGCATGCACATTGAGGGTGCCCATGGGCGGCATATTCCATACCAGCTCGGGTAACATGCGAAAGGCCACCACCACCTGCAGATCGGCCTGGTAGGCTCTCAACGCTTCCAGGAAGGCCGTATCGCGCAGCTTGTCGGGTTGCAATACCGGCAGGGAGCAGCCTTGGGCATATTCTTTCACAGCCGACGCCTTTAGCTGCATACCACGGCCGGCGGGCTTGTCGGGGGCTGTTACCACGGCCACTACATTGTAGCCCTGCGTTACCAGCGCGGCCAGGGAGGCCACTGCAAAATCGGGCGTACCCATAAATACGATCCGCGGAAAATTCTTTTGTACCATTGCGGCAAAGGTAAGCAGCAATCGCCAACATAGGGGTAGGGAAAGGGTTGCCTGTCCTAGACCATGGCATACTGCCGGTATCGGCCGGCTGTATGCGCTTTATTGGTTTCAATTGATTACTTTTACCTTTTTCAATCCAACAAAATTTATGACGCAACCTTTGTTGCCGGACGACGATAAGGAGCTACTGAGCGCTTTCCGCAATGAAGCTACCCGCGAGCCCGCATTCACCCGTATCGTCAGGAAATACCAGGAAAAGTTGTACTGGCATATCCGCCGGTTGGTGATTAACCATGAGGATGCCAACGATGTGCTGCAAAATGTTTTCATCAAGGTGTGGAACTACCTGGACAATTTCAGGGAAGAAGCCAATCTATACACCTGGCTGTACCGGATTGCCACCAACGAAACGCTGACCTTCCTGGAAAAGGAAAAGCGGAGGGCTTCGCTCTCGCTTTCCGACCACGAATCGGGGCTGGCCAATAAGCTGCAGGCCGAAAAAGGCTTCGACGCCAATAAGCTGGAATGGCGGTTGCAGCAGGCGATCCAGAGCCTTCCGGAAAAGCAGCGTACCGTGTTTCTTCTTAGATATTACGAAGAAATGCCATACGAAGAGATGTCCAAAGTGCTGGAAACCTCTACAGGCGCGCTGAAGGCCTCCTACCATCATGCCGTGAAGAAAGTAGAGGAATTTTTAAAGCAAGATTAAACCAGCTAGGTCCCCCTGCGTCTAAATAGCGTCTATGAAAAAGAAGGATGAAATAGCAGCAGAATTAAAGGCACTGAATGCGGAGCTCGGAGTGGAGGCAGCCAATGATCCGGTATTTCATACCCCGGAAAATTATTTCCTGGACTTCCCAGCGCATATGACGGCAATCATCCAATCGATGAATGCCGACACATCGTTATTATTGCCTGTAGCCCAAGACGGTCCTTATGCCGTTCCTTCGGGCTATTTTGATACGCTGGACCAGCAAATACTGGCCAGGGCAAAAGCTATGGACGCTATTGTGCAGGGTACTTCGGTACCCTGGACCGATACCGTCAGGGAAACGCCTTTTGATCTTCCCGCAGGTTACTTTGCCAGCTTTGAGCAGCAGCTGCATCACAACCTGTTTCACAGCGAAACGCCGGTAATGGAGGAAATACAAGCCTTGTCGCCTTTGCTGGCCGACCTTCAGAAAGAGCAGCCATTTGTGGTGCCCGCCGGCTATTTCAACGGTGATGCTTTTACCCGCCAGGTAAAGGCACAACAACCACAGGCTAAAACAGCGGAACACCCATCGGTACGCAGCATCAAATGGGCACGCTGGGCAGCCGCGGCCGCGGTAGTCGCCATCTTTGCCGTGGGTGGCCTGCACTACCTGGTACCGGGCGGCGCACTGTCGTCCAAAGCTTCTTTTGAACAGGACCTGGCCAAAATACCGGAAAAGAATATAAAAGAATGGCTGTCGAACAATATGGATGAAGCAGACATCAACAACCTGGGCGGCAGCATTGCCAATATCAGTATCGGCGGTCAGCCGGTGCTGGACAATCTTTCAGAGCAGCAGATCCGCGACTACCTGGATGCCGAAATGTGGTAGAAAAAGGTGCCGTTTGTTTCTTTAAATAAAGCAAAAAATGTTTATCAAACCCGTACTTTCCCTGTTACTTGCATTAACCCTGTTCTTCGGTTTTACGGCCGGAGCCCAGGAACGGGCTAAGCCCGACCCACAGATCCGGAAATTAAAAATCGAATATGTAACCGGACAAATGAATCTTACCCAGCAGCAGCTGCAAAAATTCTTACCCTTGTACAATCGCTATTCCGACGAGCTGCTGGTGCACCGCAGGGCGATCAAAGCCCTGGAAAAAAATCCCAACAGCAATTACCAGGTGGAAGAAAGGCAGAACCTGGAGCAGAAAATGGTAGAGATCAAAGGCCGCTATAAGGATGATTTTCTCAGGATCATTACCGCGCAACAGCTGGCCACGATGTATAAAGCCGAAGGAGAATTTAAGAATATCCTCCTCAACCATCTCAAAAACCAACGGAAGTAGCATTTCTTTAATGCTATACGCAAGGCAACAGAATGCCGCAACCTTATTTAATTTCCTGAAGAAGCTACCCGGTCGGCCGGGTAGCTTCTTCGCTTTTACCCAGCCACCCTACATAAAAGGGTAGCACATATCGTAATGCATTGATTAAAAAGGATAAAACAGGTATTTTAGTCCAGGCAAAAACCCATCCTGGCGTAGCAATAAGCCGTCTTTGTTAAGAAGAATAAAAATCCGATCATTTACTCATCTGGCGCTGCCGGCACCGACCTTTTTCTCAGCCGGCAACAGGCATCAAAAGCGAAATAGAAAAACATGAAAAGGCTCCTCGGCACTGCGCTAGCGCTTACCCTGCTTTACGGCTCTGTCCATGCCCAGCCCACCTGTACCGGCGTATGGGGAACACCATTGGTCAACCAGACCTTCGGACAGGGAACAGCAACAGATAACTGGTATGGACCGCTAAACACTTACGCGCCGGGCGCATCCACTTCGACAACCTTTGTGGGGGCAGCAGGTCCCGTAGGCGGCGTGCTCAGCGACGGCTTTTCAGGCCTGGCCAAGGTACCCTCCGCGAGCGGACAAGGCAATTGGGTATCGACACCTGACCATACCGGCAATACCAATGGTCTGATGTTCCTTATCAATGCGCCTTCTACTGCTGCTACCGTCTTCTTTGAATATGTGATGGATGATCTTTGTCCCAACACTACGCTGAAGCTTTCGGTATGGATCCTTAATGCCAATATGAGCTCCCTGACAACCAACCCCACCTACCAGTACCCCAATATGACGCTGAAGGCGGTAGATGCGATAACAAACGTTGAGCTGGGCTCCTCCGAATCGGGCGACGTAGCTGCCGACGCCGCGTGGCACCAGTACTCTGTAGTGTTCAGCAACGGCACCAGCAGCTCTGTAAAGCTGCAGCTGGTCAACAATTCCGTGGGCTCCGGCTTCGGCAACGACCTGGCTATCGACGATATCACCGTACAGCCTTGTGTGCCTGTGTCCCATGTGCTACCTAAGATCGACACATTGATCTGCCAAAATGCCTCGCTGAATTTTACCGCCAACGTTACCGCCAGCCCGTACAATCCGCCCGAATACCAGTGGCAATACAGCACCGACGGCGGTACAACCTGGCTCGACCAGGGAGCGCCCAGCGCCAGCACCAGCTATACGTTTACCACCGGCTCCCTCGCAGCGGGCAGTTACCTGATCCGCTACAAGACGGGCCCGCAGGGCGCAACAGCCAACTCAAACTGTATTGCGATCAGCGACACCTCCAAAGTAACGATCAGCTCACCGCCGGTAACACCTGGCATCAATTACATAGATCACTATTGTACGGGTACGGCCTTTGTTCCGTTCACTATCGTTTCCGGCACCAATATCAAATGGTATGAAGCGCCGGGCGACCCGCCGATGGCAGCTGCACCGGTAGTCAATACCAATGCGCCGGGTGTGTATACCTGGTATGCCAGCCAGACCACTTTGCAGGGCTGTGAGAGCCCCTTGCTCCCGGTTACCGTTACTGTAGTACAAAACCCTATTGTCGACTTCAACTATACACTTGGTCCCGGCTGTAGCAACGACACGATTTACCTGCAGAATACCGCTCAGTTTGCCAACAGCTATCGCTGGGATTTTGGCGATGGCCTCACCGACACGGCCAAAAACCCCGTTCATATCTACAACGACCAGGGTATTTATAATATAAGGCTTATTGCCAGCGGATCGGGCTGTAAGGACAGCACGGTTAAGATCATCGATATCAACCATCCGCTACAAGCGGCATTCAATACCTCGCCCGATGTGATCTGCGTAGGTGGCTTCGTCAATTTCATCAATGGTTCCACCACTTCGGTAGTACATGGTACAGCGCCCTCCTGGTTCTGGGATTTTGGCGATGGCAGCACCACAACGCAGGAAAGCCCCAGCCATACGTTCAATACACCGGGCGAATACCATGTACTGTTCGTTGCCCGGAACGGCATTCCCTGCACCGATACCGCCAGAACAACCATACTTGTCGATTCGGTACCGCACCTGCTTCTTTCGAAAAGCGATACTTCCATCTGCCAGGGACAGATCACAACTTTCTTTGCCGACTATACACAGAATGGCCTTACCGATCTCCAGTGGAATTTTGGGGAAAATGCCGATCTGCTGGAGCAGAAAAGCCCCGGGGTACGGCATGCCTTTGAGCTACCCGGCACCTATACGATAACCGTAAATGGCTACTACCGCGTATGTCCCAATGCCTCAGCCACGATACAAATGCTGGTGAAGCCTATGCCACATATCGACCTGGGCGCCGATACTTCGATCTGTCTCGATGCCGCACCGCTTACCCTTACCGACGCCGTTAACGCAGCCGATCCCAAGGCTACATGGCGCTGGAGCAGCGGTGAAAAAACGGCCTCAATACAGGTAAGACACGATGGCCGGTATACCGCCACAGTAACCATCGACCAGTGCTCGAGCTCCGACGATGTGGTGGTAACGAAAGATTGCTATACCGATGTACCCAATTCCTTTACGCCCAATGGCGACGGTGTCAACGATTACTTCTTCCCCCGCCAGTACCTTTCCAAAGGCGTGAGCGGCTTCGCGATGACCGTGTACAATCGCTGGGGCCAAAAGGTATTTGAGACTGAAAATCCCAACGGCAGAGGCTGGGACGGACGTTTCAACGATAAAGCACAGCCCACCGGCGTCTATATTTATGCCATCAAAGTGGTGCTCAAGAACGGCAGAGCCGAAGAGTATACCGGCAACGTGACCTTACTGCGATAAAATACATATTGCTGCACGAGAGCTGCCCTGGAATCATGGCAGCTCTTTTTTTATGCATAGCGATTAATACAGCTGCTTGTCTTTTAAATTTCCTCCTTTTCAATAAGAAATACAAAATGATATCCTGCTTTAAAAATAGTCATCCAAAACCCTACATGATCGAGTAGTATTTACTCTAAAACAATCATTAACAGAGAACAATTACGGGGTATATTTTATATTTACACCCATCCTTATCCAACGTTGATCAAGTCTATACAAGCAGCGCCCCCCATTTCAATGCAAAGATTATTTATGAAGAAATGTTACTTTTTACTGGCTCTGGCGGGATTGTCGTTAACGGCAGGCGCGCAGGGCTTTAACTATGAGCTTACGGGCAATCCTGTGGTAACTACCGGCTGGACCGTAGGGCCGCAAAGCTCTGTAGACGGCGACAACCTGGTGCTGACCTCAGCCCTGGGCAACCAGGCCGGCTATGTATACTATTCGACCCCTCAAAACCTGACCAGTTGCGCCCAGTTTACGGTAACCTTCGATTTCAGCATTACCAACAGCTCTATTCCCACGGCCGACGGCATTTGCTTCTGGTATATATCCAACCCACCCACGGGTTTTACCCTGGGCGGCGGCATAGGCCTGCCGAACAATCCCGACGGCCTGCTGCTGATCATGGATACTTATGATAACGATGGTACGCCAAACAACCCGCTGGTCTCTTTAAGAAGGCTGGACGGCACAGTCAACTATGTGGAAGGATCGACCACAGGACAATTGGCGCCCGATCTCCTCAACCAGGCTTTCATAGCAGACGGCAACTGGCATACCTGCTTGCTGCGGTATAATTTTGGCACGGTAACCGTAGCCTTCGACGGCAATCCGCCGGTAATGACCGGCGCAGCGACCCTGGGGCTGAACGGCTATTTCGGCTTTTCGTCAGGTACCGGCGGCTCCTGGGCCAGGCATGCTATCAGGAATGTATCCATAACCGGCGCACCGGAACCCGATCCTCCTGCGGGCAACGATGTTACTTATTGCCAGGGTGCAGCAGCAGCACCGCTTACCGCAGCCGGCAGCAATATGAGCTGGTTCACTACGCCTACTGGCGGCACGGCGCTGCCCGGCGCGCCAACGCCGAGCACAGCTGTACCTGGTACCTACAACTGGTACGTGAGCCAGGCCATACCCAACTGCAATGTGGAAAGCAAACGCGATACGGTAACGGTAACCGTTAATCCCAAGCCGGCGCCACCGGTGATCCATATTCCCAATTTCTGCTCGGGACAAACCAGCGTACCACTCACTGTTACGTCGGGTGTCAATGTGCTGTGGTACACACAGCCCACCGGCGGTACCGGCGACGCTACCATACCCGTTATCAGTACAGCCACGGCCGATACCTTTACATGGTACGTAACACAGACGAATGCTGAGGGTTGCGAAAGCGACCGTGCTGCCGTGACAGTGATCGTACACCAGACCCCGGCACCCAATTTCAGCTATTCGACCGGCTATGGCTGTCTCCAGGATACTATCCGTTTCAATAACCTGACTACCGGAGGCGCCAGCAGCTATTCCTGGAATTTTGGTGACGGTGTAACAGACAATACGACTAATCCTGTTCACGTTTTTGACAACCAGAATACCTATATCGTGCGGTTGCGTGCCAGTAATCTATCCTGCACCGACAGCACATTGAAGTCTATTGTGCTGGAACACCCGCTGCAGGCCGCTTTCAGCACTTCTGCCGATACCATTTGCCAGGGTGGCTCTATTACCTTTACCAATAGCTCCGTTACCTCATCGGTGCGTGGCATAGCGCCTTCCTGGCTCTGGCATTTCGGCGATGGCAGCGGCACCAGCGCATTGAAAGACCCGGCACATACGTTTGCCGCGCCGGGTAGCTATCCTGTAATGCTCGTAGCGAAGAACGACGTTCCCTGCACCGACACTTTCTGGCATACGGTTGTTGTAGACTCCCTGCCACAGCTAACGCTTGGCCGAAGCGATACTTCTATCTGCCAGGGACAGATCACAACTTTCTTTGCCGACTATACACAGAATGGCCTTACCGATCTCCAGTGGAATTTTGGGGAAAATGCCGATCTGCTGGAGCAGAAAAGCCCCGGGGTACGGCACGCCTTTGAGCAACCCGGCACCTATACGATAACACTTGGCAGCAGCTACAGGGCTTGTCCGGGCGGCACTGCGACCACGCAATTGCTGGTGAAGCCTATGCCGCATATCGACCTGGGCGCCGATACTTCGATCTGCCTCGACGCCGCACCGCTTACCCTTACCGACGCCGTTAACGCAGCCGATCCCAAGGCCACATGGCGCTGGAGCAGCGGTGAAAAAACGGCTTCCATACAGGTAAGGCACGATGGCCGGTATACGGCCACGGTGACCATCGACCAGTGCTCGAGCTCCGACGATGTGGTGGTAACGAAAGATTGCTATACCGATGTACCCAATTCCTTTACACCCAATGGCGACGGTGTCAACGATTACTTCTTCCCCCGCCAGTACCTCTCCAAAGGCGTGAGCGGCTTCGTGATGACCGTGTACAATCGCTGGGGCCAGAAGGTATTTGAGACCGAAAATCCCAACGGCAGAGGCTGGGACGGACGTTTCAACGATAAAACACAGCCCACCGGCGTCTATATTTATGCCATCAAAGTGGTGCTCAAGAATGGCAGAGCGGAGGAGTATACCGGCAATGTAACCTTGCTGCGATAAAGATTTTGCTACGCGTTGTGTTCCGGCTGGCGTCTTTGGCGCCGGCCTTTTGTTTTCCATATTTATTCCCATCTTTGCGGCTATGCTACGAATCGGCTTCGACGCTAAAAGAGCTTTTCTTAACCATACGGGGCTGGGCAACTACAGCCGTTCGGTGATCGGCTCGCTGGCCCGCTTCTTTCCTTCGGAATCCTATTTCCTGTATACACCCAGGATCGTCAAAGACAGCCGTACCCTGCCGATGCTGCAACCTGCCGTTACCCTGCGCAGTCCGCGGCTGCCTGTACTGACCTCGGCCTGGCGCAGCCGCTTCGTGGTACCCCAGCTAAAGCGCGACCGGCTGGATATCTATCATGGGCTCAGCCACGAGCTTCCGGCGGGAATACAGTATACCGGCATCAAAACCCTGGTGACGATCCACGATCTTATTTTCTTGCGTTATCCGCAATATTACAAGGCAGCAGACCGCAAGATCTACGAGCTCAAATTCAGACATGCCTGCAAGCATGCCGACAGGATCATCGCTATCAGTGAGCAAACCAAAAGGGATATCGTTCACTATTTTGGTACGGCACCCGATAAGATCCACGTCGTGTACCAGACCTGCGATCCGGCATTCGGGCATGCCTGCACCCCGGAACAGCTGCAGCAGGTAAGCAGCCGCTATGCCCTGCCCGCCCACTACCTGCTGTATGTAGGCACCATAGAGGAACGTAAGAACCTGATGCTGATCGCGAGGGCATTGAGTATGATGCCCCACGAGCACCTGGTGGTGGTGGGTAAGCCCACTGCCTATGCAGAGAAGGTGAAGACTTATTTAAAGGAACACCATATTGAAGGGCAAGTTACTTTCCTGGAGCGGGTTCCTTTTCCCGATCTACCTGCCCTATACCAGAGAGCCGACATTTTTATCTACCCATCCGAGTTTGAAGGCTTTGGTATTCCCCTGCTTGAGGCGCTGTATTCCGGCGTACCTGCTATAGGAGCTA
Organism: Taibaiella koreensis; assembly: GCF_003545715.1. Taxonomy (GTDB): domain Bacteria; phylum Bacteroidota; class Bacteroidia; order Chitinophagales; family Chitinophagaceae; genus Taibaiella; species Taibaiella koreensis. Next base: position 939,887 of record NZ_QVNU01000001.1, on the reverse strand, counting down.
CTGGTTCCTGCCTGGAAGAAGCGGGCGGTCCCGGCAGCATCTATGTATCGCCGGAAAACCCGCAGGCGCTGGCCGATGCCATAAGGCTGATCCAATCGGATAAGCAGCAAAGGCAGCAAATGATACAAACCGGCAAACAGTATGCTTCCGGCTTTACAGAAGAGGCCCATGCGGGCCGGCTGATGGAGCATTACCGGCAGCTGGCCGCAGAGTAGCAAAGGCTATTTTGGTTCCTGGAAACGAATATCTTTTACAAAGGTCTCATCGTTCAAGGTATTGAGGAAGGCTTTCAATTGCTGCCGTTCCTGCGCGGAGAGGCTGATACCATTTTCCAGCAGCGGGTCGAGATTGGGCGTATGCTGCACATCGCCTGTATAATGATCCAGCACGGCATCGATGGTGGCCAGGCGGCCATCGTGCATGTAGGGCGCGGTATACTTAAGGTTGCGCAGCGATGGCACTTTGAACTTATAGAAAGAAGAAGGATCCAGGGGCGTAATGATACCCCGGCCGCTGTCAATGATGCCTTTTTCGTTGTTCTGCAGGGCCAGGCCGTTGTTGCGCAGGCTGAAGTCGGAGAAGAGCGGCTCGGTATGGCAGGCGGCACACTTACTACGGAACACGGTAAGCCCCGCCATCTCGTCGGCGCTGAGCGTACCTTCATGGCGCATATATTTATCGTAAGGAGCATTGCTCGATACCATCATTCCCATAAACTGCGCCAATGCCCGGGTCATTTTCTGCGTGGTTATTTCATCTGTACCAAAGGCATCTTTGAACAATTGTTTGTACTCGTCCCGGGCCTGCAGCTTGGCTATTACATTGGCCAGCGTTTCGTCCATTTCCAGGGGGTTGGTTATGGGCGCGAAGGGCTGCATTTCAATATGGTTTACGCCGCCATCCCAGAAAAAGCTGCTGTGCCAGTTGAGGTTGAACAGGGCCGGAGAATTGCGCGTACCTACCCGGTCGTCTACACCGTGGCTCACGGCATGATCGAGTTGGGAGAAGGCAGCGAAGGGCTGATGACAAGTGCCGCAGGATATCGAATTATCCCGCGACAGTATCGGATCAAAGAATAGCTTGCGGCCCAGCTTAAAGCCTTCTTTGGTCAAGGGATTATTGCTGAAATTATAAACAGGCAGCGGCCAGCTTTCCGGGACTTTGAATTCGATATTGGCCAGGGAAGGATCAACCGCCACCGGCTCCTGCTCCTCAACGTTATCTTTTTTACAGCTATAAAAGGCAAGCATTCCCCCCGCCGTTAGTACCAGCAAACTGCGCACTATGGAACTTCTGATCTTCACGTTACAGGAATAAGAGATGGGTAAATCAATTCTCGACCTTGGTTACCGAAAAAGACTGGCTAAAGCTGAGGCTCAATCCACGGGCTATAGGCCCTACGCTGCCTACCTGGTTGATCTCATTCAGCTTGACAATACTGGGGAAGGCAAACCATTCCAGGACATTAGATCTCAGCGTCATGGAAGAGGCCGTATTGTTTCCCGCGACCAGGTCCTGCGGCAGGCTAAGCGTGATCTCGTTAACGACGCGGTACTCCCCTTTGAAGCCGCCAAGATGGTACGAGAAACCGCTTTTGTTGCCATTATCGGTATTCTTAAAATTGCCTTCCATTTTAGCCATAATATAACCGGTGCTCCAGGTCCAGAACATGCCGTGTATAGGATCGAGCGCACCCGTTTGCGCGCCGGAGACATTGCGCGCGCTGTCTACGCCAATGAGCAGCTTCACAGCGGTATACTTACCCGGCATCAGGCCCGGTACGCTGAAGCTGAGCGAAGCGGGATCGGCCTCGTCGATAAAGTGGTAGCTTTCCGGCTCGGCATACTCGTACCCATCTTCTCTCACAAATTTGATATTGCTGATATAGTATTTATAGGCGCTTACATTGAAGCTGTCGCCATTGGCATTGGTGTAGGCATAGCCCTGGCTATTGTTCAGCGACAGTGGTGTATTGCCTACATAGTTGGCAAATGTCATTGTCACGCGGCCATAGCCGTCAATGGGCGTAACCGGCCCCGGGTCAGGGGTGGTGGTATTGTTGTCTTTGGAGCAACCGGCCAGCATTGCCGGAAGGATCACCGCCATAAGTAAAGATCGATATTGCATAGGTTCGTCTGCTGTGCTTTTGATTGCGCTTGAAAATAAAAAAAGAGGCTTAAAGATAAGTATTTTTCACCATCCGTAGCGGTCCGGACGACAAAATCAACAACATAAAGATGTTTCCGTGCGGCGCTCAGGTATGGATCGCCACACCGGCATAGCCATTGCTGCTTCGCCAGGCGCGGTACATCCCTTCGGAGTTGAAGGGCATGGCAATATTGCCGTGGGCGTCTACCGCAATGAGGCCGCCTTCGCCGCCGATAGCGACAAGATCGGTCATTACTACCTGCCGGCAGGCCTCTTCGAGTCTACATTCTTTGTAGGCCATCAGGCAATGCACCTGGTGGGCTACCACCTGCCGCAGGAACAGCTCGCCATGTCCGGTACAGGACACGGCGCAGGTAGCGTTGCTGGCATAAGTACCGGCGCCAATCACCGGCGTATCGCCTATCCTGCCATATTTTTTATTGGTCATACCACCGGTGCTGGTTGCGGCGCAAAGATTCCCCTTGCTATCGAGCGCAACGGCGCCCACGGTACTGAATTTGCGATCGCCGGAGGCGCTGTGGTCCAGCTGCACACGATCGGCCGATAGCGCTTCCTGGTATTGCTGGTAGCGGAAAGCATCGTAGAAGTAATCATCGGGCATAAAAGCCAGCCCCTGCCGGCGGGCAAATGCCGCTGCGCCGGCGCCGGATAGCAGCACATGTTCTGAATGCGTCATAACCTCACGCGCCAGCAATACCGGGTTCTTTACTCCCTGTATTCCGGCCACAGCGCCGGCTTCCCGGGTATCGCCACGCATGATGGAAGCATCCATCTCGTGCCGGCCTTCGTGATTGAATACGGAACCCTTTCCTGCATTGAACAAGGGACAGTCTTCCAGCGATACCACTGCCGCCGTTACGGCATCCAGGGCCGAACCTCCGGCCTCCAGCAAGGCATAGCCCGCATCAAGAGCCGCATTCAGTCCGGCCTCGTAGGCTACCTGCTTTTCCCGATCAAGCAAATGGCGGGCGATAGTACCCGCTCCTCCATGGATGGCTATTGAGAACATAAGTGTATTAAAAGAGAACGAATATAGGCATTTCCGGCTGCCTTACTTTGCTTTGCGGTTCCATAAATTACACTTTATTTTGCAAGCTATGAGCGTGATCCATCTTATCGTCGGCGATCTTACCGCTACGCCCGTTATCGAAGCTATTGCCCAACAAACGCTGGAAGGCGAGATTGTGGTATTGAAAGATATTCTACATGTAGGTCCGCTCAAAACGGAAGGAATGACTTTCAGCGAAGGCCGAGGTGCCTTCTGGACACAAACGCAGCCCGAAGGGCAATCTGCGGCGGAAGTTGATGATCTCGAGCGGCTGATGGCAGTTTCCAGCAGACTTTCCAACGAGCCGGAGGCGCAGATATGGTTTTGGATGGCCCCTACCCCTGCCGATGTAACGGCCTATTACTGGCTGCTGCATTTCCTCAGGAAGCACCAGGGACGTTTTTCCGTCATCAATATCAACGGTCTGCCCTTTCTAGATGTCAATGGCAAGCTTTTTTATCCCGAAAGCATAGGACATATACCGGTGAAGGAAATAGCCAAGGCAAAAAAGCTGGCAAGGGTTACAACCGTTTCGGAATGGGAAACAGACGGGGACGAATGGCCCCGCCTGATTGCCGAAAATGCCGGTATGCGGATACACCAGGGCGGCAAAAAGCTGGCGCCCCAAACGATCGATCATTACGATATCCTGCTGCTTACCTTTATTACCGGCCAAAACCAAAAGGCGACCAAAGTGGTGAACCAGGCCATGAGCAAGCATAAGCTACCCACGGGCGACTTATTCCTGCACTGGCGCCTGCGCGAAATGGCTGCCGCCGGAAAAATTGAGCTTAATAAGGGCGATGTAAAGCTGAAAGAGGAGCAGGCAAGCGCCGCTGAGCATACGGAAAACGACACCACTACCGGATAAACTAAAACGTTATGATCACGATCACCCCACTGGATGCTATCGGCAGCGACGAACGCGGCAGCACACACGAGTATTTCCAGGAACGTATGGGCCGGCACCTGGTTTGCTTCCGCAAGGCCGGCTCGGTAAGCGGCCGGCATTATCACAAAGGTATCTCCCTGGGCAAAAACCCCGAGATCATACTCCTGGCGCATGGCAATCTTCACCTGAACTGGCGTCCGGTACACCAGCAAAGCATACAGACGGAATGGGTGGAAGGCCCGGCACGGATCGAGATCCCGCCTTATATCTGGCATGAGATCATCGCGATCACGGATTGTACCTTCCTGGAGCTGAATTCGCTGTCGGAGCACGAAGCAGATACCTTTACCGATAGCTGAGCACCTTGTATTGATGCCGATTTATATCGTAACTTTAGACGATAATTGTTGTATATGAGGAATTTCGTTTCCATTAGCCTGGCATTTGCATTCCTGACTGTCATTACGCATTCCGCAAGGGCCCAAAACCCGCAATACGCTTTCCGTGTTACTTTTGCGGATAAGCAACCAACTACCTACACCTTATCCGATCCTTCGGCTTACCTGTCGCCGAGGGCCATAGCACGAAGAGCAACGTTTAGCATCGCCACCGATAGCTCGGACCTTCCCGTAGTGCAGTCCTATATAGACAGCGTGCTGCGCGTTACCGGAGGCATACTGCATAACCGTTCCCGCTGGCAAAATTCTTGCGTCGTGCTGCTGGAAGACTCTGCTGCTATCTTGTCTTTACAATCCATAGCCTTTATCCGCAATGTAAAGAAAGTAGCTTATTACCCTGGGGGGCTGCACCATAAGCCCGGACCTTCCGGCGAAGGAAATGGACCGGGACATAAACCTACTGGCTTCGATATCGGGTTTTACAATTCAGCCTGGTCGCAGATCCATCTTTGCAACGGGGAGTACCTGCACGAGCAGGGCTATATGGGAGAAGGTAAGCTGATCGCTGTCGTTGACGTGGGTTTCAGCGGGGTAAATACTGCCGCGGTCTATGACAGTCTTTTCCAGCAAAACAGGCTTGCAGACACCTGGAACTTTATATACGACACCGCGCATGTATTTGACTACAGCAACCACGGCAGCCAGGTATTGTCGTGCATGGCCGCCTATATACCGGAAGTCTTTGTGGGCACAGCACCCAGGGCCAGCTATGCGCTGTATCTTTCAGACGATGCCGGCTCGGAGCAGGCGATCGAGGAAGATAATTTTGCTGCTGCCGTAGAGCGCGCCGACAGCCTGGGCGCCGACCTGGTAACGACCTCGCTGGGCTACAATACTTTTGACGATCCTGCCGATTCGCATGTTTACAGCGAGCTTGATGGTAAAACGACCTTACCGGCGCGGACCGCCAATGCCGCCGTGAGAAAAGGCATTTTCGTAGCGGCCTCAGCAGGCAACGAAGGCGATACCCCATGGCAGCACATTCTTACGCCGGGCGATGCCGACAGCGCCATGACGGTAGGCTCTGTGGACCAGGCAAAGACGCCGGCTTCCAGCTCGGGCAAGGGACCCAATGCGGCCGGCCTGCTCAAGCCCAATGTGTGCGGAAAGGGTGTACAGGATTTTGTGATCAATCCTGCAGGTATTGTGGCACAGGCCTCGGGCACCTCTTACGCCACGCCGGTGATCGCCGGCCTTACCGCCTGCCTCATGCAATCGCTGCCTACCTGGGCGCCGCTGAAGATCCGCTCCCTCATCGAATCTGTATCCGATTCTTTTGCGCAGCCCAATAACAATGTGGGCAATGGCGTTCCCGATTTCAAAAGGGCTTATATCACTACCGGCATAGCGGGAACAGACCCCAAACGCCGGGACGAGCTATTCCGCATCTATCCCAATCCGGCTATTGATGAAGTATATGTGCAAGGCGCTTCAAGCCGTGGCGTGATCCACTACCAGATCTCCGATATGCAGGGCCGCCGGCTCGGTGACGGCCAGGTCAATGTGGGCGGATCCATCGCCACCAATGCCTTGGTACCGGGACTCTACCTGCTGCACCTGGACAATGGCAACCAACAGCAGGTGATTAAGCTTAGCATCCGGTAAAAGACCGTCGTATCAACCGCGATCAGCTTTCGTCCATTTCCCTTTGGAACAGGGCGAGGAACAGGCAATCGGCTTGCCGGTCGATGCCGTCGATCAACTGTTGGTGTACCAGCTTTAGCCGGGTTGTCTGCTCCAATTGTGCGACTACCGCTTCGTTCTCTTCGCGGAACACGCTACAGGTAATATAGGCGAGCATACCGCCGGGCGCAACATACTGCGCAGCATTGGCGGCAATAGGATATTGCAGCTGACGGAATTTCTGCAGATCCTGCGGCCTGAAGAAGTGGAATTGTTCTGGCGTACGCGCCCAGGTACCGCTGCCGCTGCAGGGAACATCGCAAAGAACCAGGTCAAATTGCCTTTCACCGATATGAGCGGCCACTGCCTGCGCATCGGCACTGTCCAGCACCAGCGTTTCGACCCGCCCCAGGCCGTAAAGCCGGAACCGCTGCTGTAAATTGTGCAGGATACTTGCTCTTATGTCAGTTGCCAGCTGTGTACATTTCCCGATGATATCTTTCAGCAGCAGTGACTTTCCGCCGGCGCCGGAACATACGTCCCAGATGGTAGCCGGCATTACGGATAATTTCTGAAGCAACAGGTGAATGCTGGCTTGCGATGCCCAATCCTGCACCACATAAGTATCGGGTGGAAGGATGCCATCTATCGCCGATCCGTTAGGTAGCTTCAGGCAATCGCCACCTGCATGACCAGGCAGCGCCTCTTCGTTAAAGGATATGTTCGCGTCCTGAAGCCGTTTTTTTCCTGTAGAAGCATCACGGCGCAGGCGAATAAACAATTCCGGTTGCTGCCATAGAGACCGGAGCCACTTGTCTGCGGCCAGCCGGGGAGAAAGGTAATCGTCGAAATCGGAGCGCTGCTCCAATAGGATTGCGGGAGATGCCGGTTGTGCCGGGATCATTTTTTGCAAAAAGGCATTCCTGCTGCCGCAAAGCGATATGCCCTGTGCAATAACATCTTCGACAGCGACCGTAGCTCCCAGGAACCGCCGGCAGCGGTAATAAATATAAGCCGCCTCGCTTAGCGCCTTCCGGTCGCGGGAGCCCAGCCGGGGATATTGCCGGAAATATTGCTTTAAAAACACCGCCAGCGGCGGATTCCCTTCGTATTGCTGAACGATGCGCAGAATATGATCCTGAAAGAAAGACATCTATAGAAAAAAACGATCAATTTTATAGAAAAAAAGGATAAAGCGACAGTATGCTGACTATGAATAGCCTATACAAAATTCGCGGATTTGGAGCAGCCTTCCATACTTTTTATGCAAACAATAAAAAAAACCGGCTGTTAGATCAATAACAAAAATCTGCTGTTATGGACTTATCCCTTCAAAGAACCGGAACGACCAGGCAGAATAATTTGCTGGTCGCAAAGGGTACCCTGGCCATCGCCTGGGGTATCGCAGCGCTTTTCTGCGCCCTGATTAATCCAATGGCCCTTATCGTTTCCTTCGGCATCCTTAACCTGGCTGCCGCAATACTGACGTTTATGTATGCCTACAACAACAGGCACCTGCGCATTGCGCACCAGTGGCTGCTGCTCGAAGGATTGGTAGAGTTGGCTGCCGGTATCGTGTTCCTGTTCTTTGTACCGGATGTGGCATTCTTTATCCTGTATATGAGCTACGGTATTATATTCATTGTCACCCTGCAATTCATTTACGGATTCACCTTACTGCTGATGGAGCGCTTCCGCCCGCAGAATATGATCATGCGTTTTGTGAGCGTGCTGGTGGGCACCGTTATCGCAGTGGGCCTTATAGCCAACGTTTTCGGCCCTACCGCTTCATTCGTGCTGGTGGGCGTCTTTTCTATCATTTACGGCATTCTGAACATGCAATTTGCGGTGAAGTTGCGGAATTTGATCATGGGAGAAGTGGAGTGATGTGCATTTTATCCCTGGTCAGGATTCCGGCAATTGTTATTGCCGGAATCTTTTTTTATATCTATATCCTGCCTGGCGCCGCCGTACAGTCGAAATATGTGCTTGTTACCGTTCCCGGTTAGGTATGCGGCAGCTCATGCGCATAAGCGCTCCTTAAAAAAATTCAATCGGGAACCGGTTGTTTTTGGCGATATCATTCATCCTCTTTGAATGCTGCTATTGTTTCAAAAAACGAAACAATCTCCCAGGTGGTTTTTACGAATCAGCTATCCTCAAATCGATTCAACGCTTATCGTAGTCGCATTGTAGACGCAGTGCCGGCGACAATAGTCGATAAGTAGTCGCTGCTTTCTTGGCATAGGCACTTATCGGAAGTATTTTTGAGTACTTCAACGAAGCGGGAATCCAAGACGGCAAATGTATGCCGCACCGCCATCCTTACCATTTTATTCATGGGCTGTCGCGGCATTATATTGCGCCTCATCATCGGCTTTTCCGGAGAAGCACAGATGAAAATCCCCAATGATCATAATTCAGGCATAGCAAATGAAAAAACAAGTTGCCCTCCTTTTGTTCCTGTCCCTATCGCTATCGGTGATGGGGCAAACCGGTGAAAACAAGCCGGTGGCGCCCGAATCGACCAGGTGGACAGAAGATACCATCCGGGCTTATTTGTCTTCAAAAAAAATTGATCCGATTGAGGGCATTTATAAAAGCTATCAAAGAGACGGAATGCCCTATTATAAGGTAGGGATTTTAAAAGCAGGAAGCCAGTATAAGGCCGTCATTATCGAAACCGAAGTACCCGGCTGGCAAAAAGGAGAAGTAAAAGCTACGTTTGAACCCGGCGCTATGAGAGGGGTATATGCGACAATATGGTACTGGAGCGACAAAACACCCTACGAGACCTTTGCCCATATGGACCTGGAGAGCGAATCCATATTGACCATTGTATTAAAGGACCAGAAGACGTTGCAGAAAAGGGAAGATCATTTTATCAAGATCTATCCCGCAGCAACCAGTAATGATGTGTTGTTTAAAAAAGACAATTCAAAATCATCAGGCAGCGGATTCTTCCTGACCACAGGCGGCATTATAGCTACCAGCGCGCATGTGATCCTCGATGCATCCGGTATCGAAGTAACTGCTTCCCGTGAAACCGGCACATTTACTTATAAGGCGAAACTGTTACTGACGGACATCGAAAATGATATAGCCTTATTGCAGATCACCGACAGTCAATTCAAGACACTGCCTGCTATTCCTTATGGCATAGCGGAGAATGCCGATATAGGCGTTAAGGTGTTTACCATAGGCTATCCCCTGAACGAGGTCATGGGTAGGAATTACAAAGTGACGGATGGCATTATCAGTGCTACATCTGGTGTTGCCGATGATGCCAGGTATTACCAGATCTCCGTCCCTCTTCAGCCGGGGAATAGCGGTGGTCCCCTCTTCAATCAATCGGGAAACGTGGTAGGTATCACTTCTGCCAAATTAAAGACGCCTGGAACAAAGACGGAGAATGTGAATTATGCGGTAAAATCCGCATACCTGTTACAGCTTTACCAGAAGCTTCCCAAGGCGCCAAAAATACCATCAGCTACCAACATCCCGGACAAGGAATTGCAGGATCAGGTAAAGATCCTGAAGAAATATGTATGCCTTATTAAGGTATACTAGTAATGCTATTTTGAAACAACGGTAATAAGAAATCATTTTGAAATGAGAACCTGGTTCCTAACCCTTATTGCTCTGCTATCCTACGTAGCGGCGGCGCAGCATCCTGCCCATAATCCCTACCTGGTGCAAAAAAATACCAAAGGCGAAAAGCTGTTCTTTATCCCTACAGACACAGGCCGTGCAACCATCATCCGCACCGGCTATGTGGTCAATGAAAGCGGACAAAAAATACTGGGACACGGCCTGCAGTACCCTTATCCGCTGGAGCCCTCGCCGGAAACGGAACTATCCGGCAATTTCACCCTCTATGGCGGGGAAGATACCTCCGAAGCGACCTCTGGCTTCAGCTATGCCCTGTACACTTTTGACCAAAGCGGCGACTTTTTGTATCATCCCTACTTTTACGACAACGGCCCCGATTACCGCAACCAGGGCACACAGCGCATCGTAGCTAAGGGTAAGATGGGATTGGTCGATCGCCTGGGCAAAATCATTATTCCCGCCAGAAGCTATACTTACCTGGACGCTGCGCGCTGGGGTCTCATAGTGGCTTGTAGGAATTGCAGGGCATACGAGCTCGAAACTACCGGCAACAGCACACGTACCGGCCATGAGCCGGCCTACACCAAAGAAAGCTACGATGTGTATGCACTGGATGGGAAAATGCTCCTGCAGGGCGTCCCCTACCCGTCGCTACCCGCATCCTGGGAAGCAGCGCAGGAACTGATCCGGAGCAAGGGCAATGTATATAAGGATGATACAACGGTACAACGCCTGCGCAGGGTATTGGGCGCATTGCCCGAAATCGGGCATTACCTGGAAGCAATAGGACCGCGTACCGCTCAATACCGGTTTGTATTGTATGAGCGGCCATCGGCAGCATCGCCGTATTACCTATTCGGACTGGAAGCTTACCGGGCCAAACACCAGCAGGCGCTCATCCATTTTTTAATCAGCCCCGACGGAAAAGAAATTTTCAATGTGAGAAACGACCTGCAACTCCTGATGCCTTATGCCTCCTGGAAAACACTACCCGACGAAGGAAAATTTAAGGAACAATGGTAAAGATGAATCATCCGGAACAGGAAGCATCTTTTGCAAAGGGAATAAAGAAGGCTACATAAAAAGAACAGCAACTTACATAGACCGTTCTAAAATTATTCATCAACCAAAAATAGAACAAATATGAACAAACCACAAGGAGTACCGGAGCAAGCAGTATGGATAGAACAAGACAATGAATGGGCACTGGGACAAAAGAATGCCGAAGGAAAAAACATTGGCGAATGGAAATGGTGGCTGGCGCCCGGCGGGCACTTGGTATGCCACACGTTTTACGAGGGTAACGGTAAAATGAGCTACACGCGGTTTCATGCTGACGGTACTTATTCTCAAAAAGGCACAATGGACGGGGATAAACATGTTGGCATTCGCTATTGCCAAGGCTCCGTTAACCCTACAACCGAAAGGGTAATGGAAGGAGTACCTGCCGGAATTTTCAGATACGAAATGACTTATGATGATAATGGAAGCTTCATATCAGGCCAATATTGGAACAAAGATGGTGATGAAGTAAGCGAAAGTGGAAATCTTCTAAACCCCGCTAAAAAAGGCACCATTTCTGACAAAGCAATATTCAATGTTGATAATCAGGAGTGGGAAGAAATTAACACCAATGAACAGGGTATTTCTCATGGTTTATCAAAATGGTGGCGGCCAGACGGTAGTTTGCTCGAAGAGCATGACTATGATAATGGCTTAAGAAAATACATCAAAAAGTTTCACCCCAGTGGAAATCCAGCCCAGGAGCTTATTCATCAAAACGGTTCACTGCTATTAAAATCCCAAATACATATTGATGAACCGGGCACTGATATTCCGTTTCAGGGCGGCAAGAAAGACGATCGTATCATGAAAAAAGAATACGTGCACGACGAGCACGGTTTTATGATTGCCTGGAAAACATGGGATGCTGCCGGCAATCTATTATTGGAGGAAGCTTTAAACATGAATATGAAAGGCAATGTTGTACAAACAACGTATGATAGTATAGAAGAAGCTTCTGAAGTATGGAACGAAAAAGGCAAGGCCTATTATAAAGCCCTAAACACCTACATCGACCAGTTCTATATCCCGGAACATGAAGAAATCGAAGACCTGCCGAAAGAGGAGCGGACGGATATGGAAAAACAGGTGATTCATGAAATCAGCCGGCTCAATCAATCAGGGCAAGCGGATAAAGCGCGGGAACTGTTTCAGCCTGCTTTTGAACCCTTCAGCGATTCCTTCTGGCTGGCCTTTGGCAATGAAGTTAAGAAAATAATAGCCTTTGAAAATCATAGCTATGCTGTAGTAAAAGATACCGTGTACAAGCTGGCCGGTAACGATATTAGCCTGGAAGAAGGATTGATCTTTATCGGCGCTTCCAAAGACAAGGCATTTATTATTAAATGTTTTGAAGACAGGATGGAAGTGTTGAATGCAGCTACTTATGAGCTGCAATTTACGGCGAACTATCCTGGCGATTATGGTGTAAGACTGATGGAGCAATACCCTGATTTAAATACGGCTGTATTTAAAAATCCGAAACTACTATCTATCCGGGATGTAAGCTTAGCCTGCAACAACGAACGGATCATTCTGACCACACTTGAAGGAACATATGTCATCAGCTCTGCCAGGGCATCCTTGGTTTTCCCGTTTCACGAGCTTATGGAATTTTTTATCAATGATGAAGATCCGGGAACTTTCAGATTAGCGCTTAATTATAACCATACTGCTATTTCGGTTGACGGAAGATATGCCCTCTTTAACACCCAAAAAGGAAAGGAATCTGCCAAGATGCAAACGGTAATAATTACATCCACAGCAGATGGCTATCAGTTTAACCACGAAAAGATTGATTCTGCCGGTGTTTATTTTGATTTTGTTCAAATGCTGTTTCACAGCAATGGCGAAAATCTTTTAGTAAGCCGGTATGAGATCCCGGTTCAGTCGTATTGGGGAAATGGCGGGGATACAACAGAAGTAATGACCTTAAATACCAGTTGTATAGAAGATAAACACGATGCTTTATTAGGACATATCACACCTGGAGATGAAAATAATGATGAAGAAGGTAATAAGGAGGAAACAACGGGCAGCCCTATTTCTATCAGAACGACAAAATTAAAAGCAGTAACCGAATACAAGGATCATTTTATCATCGGCATGTCCGATAAATATGTCTGGATCCAGGAGATCAATAAGAATACTCAGAAATACATTTATGTAGGTGGTGAGGGACAGTTTGGCAGCGTAACATCAATAGATATGAATCCTGACCAGACAAGGCTATACGTAGCAACCGATTTCGGCGCTGTTTTATGTTTTAGCTTTTTACCTGAAACAGAAAGGGGTGAAGGCATCATCACCAACATGAATGTAAAAGACGAAAAGAGATACCTGTTCTTAAATTCGTTTGAGCCTATGGCCTGGTGATCGTCGTTCTAACAATATCAACACTTCATTTGCGAAGCGTTGATATTGTAATTAACACTCAAAATAAAAAATGACAAATAGATAAATACAAAAAATAGATATGAAAAGATGTTGATAGCCTTGGCGGATATGCTCGCAGCCCGTCAGATGGCCGTCAAGCGATGGACAATGGCGTTTTTCACCCGCGAGGCCGGAAACAGAAAATAAGGCTAAGCTCAACTCTTAAGGCAGCAACATATGATCTGGCATTACAACTTACTATTGCTTCTATTATTTTGTGCAACAGGCTGTACATTACCGAAGAATAATAAAGGACAAAAGGGTGATAAAAAAATATCACTCAGCATAGATAATAACAGCAGCCTTGACAGCATAGACATGGCGCAATTTTCCTGCACAGGCTTCGGGCAAATTAAAGACCTGCCGGATTCCTTGATTCGTATTCGCAGCATAGACAGTAATGCCCGGTATGTGTATTACCGGAGCGACGGCTCAAAAGAGGAACATTTTGCTATCTTAACGATAAGGGATAAAGGAACAGACTCACTGTGGTTCAATATAACCCTGTTTCGTGCAGATGTGCTTAAGGATACCCTGAGGATCGGTAATTTCGGAGGAAGAACGATTGCGAATGACGACAGGGCAACAATGATGATCAGGGAAACCATCTGCCTTTTTTTGAATAAATAACCGGCGCCGGATCACCCTTCGAAAAAGGGCGGGCAATGCGGACCGGCAGCATCTGTACCGGAAAATTTCAAACCGGCAAAAGAATGCTTCAACTAAGGATATGACTAAAATGTTGCTACGGTATGGCATCAAAACCCCTTAAGTCTATGAAAATATTCTCAGGTCTGCTGCTCCTTCTTTTCTCTCCTGTAACGGAGGTGGAGACACGAACAACAAATCATCACTAACAGAAGCTGACACCAGCCTGATGTGGACGGATTATCGCGAAGGCGAACTGCCGCCTGTTGGTTTCTACGACGCGATGGACAGTGTTATAAAAAAATGGAACATCCGGTATAGCCGTATTGAAGGCGGCTGCGAAGTGATACCAGGGGCAAAGCAACGGTATGAGCCAAACAACCAAAGATACTTTCGCCAGCTGGAACAGCAGTTTGGCAAGGATTGGCGTCAACGGTTCAATGCTGAAGTACGCATACTGGATAGTGTTTTGCATAAAACTACTGCAGATCGTATCCGGTAAAAAAAGCGAATTATAGCACTATCGCATTCGCAGGTGGCGAAGGCCAGGAAGAAGAAAACACCAAACAGTCACCTATGAAAAGTTTGCTCACGATTTTAGGCACCTCTTTAACGCTACTGGGATATGCTCAAAGTGTGGCCAGCAAGGCAAGCGCAATCACGAAAGAAGTGGAACGGATCAATATTTCGAAACATGATGTAAGATCGTATCCCTATAGCAATACTTGCGGTGTGATCAAAGCTACCATTACCATCCATTATCAAAACGGCCTGGTACAAAAAATAAGCGATATAGGTGTTGGCGATGATGATAGGGCCGCTGCAGCCTGGGACTATCAATATTATTACAAAAACGGTGCATTGATTTTTTCGAAAGAAACAAAGCGTTATTTCGATAATGAAAAGAATAAGGAAGTAACCGAAGAGATCAGGGAATATCTGGTATCAGACCGTTTGATCAAGCAGGTAAAAAACCAGGTGATCACTTTCCCTAAAAACCAATTCATTAGCCAGGATGATATACGGTACCGGCTCAAGCATATCAATAACGCATCGGATGTAAGGAAACTATACAAATGCCCCGATGAACCGTAGATAAAAAACGAAAAGTATGGTAACCAAAATAATTCTGGCAGTACTGGTCGGCGGGCTGTTGACAGCCTGTAATAGTCCGGAGAACAAGAAGACGGCCGAAAGCAACAGAACAGAGCTGGCAGTGAATCAAGACACTCCCCGGGACGTAACACATGAACAGCAGGGGACCGTTAATGAAGCACATGTCGATATCTCGCCGGCGTTGACGCAATTTATCCCCGAAGGTTATACGGTTATCAATCAATCTACCGGAGATGCCAACCGGGATGGGATAGCCGACAAGATACTGGTACTAAAAAGGGACAATGAAGCAGCAACATCGGATTATGTAGAAAACAAACCAGTTAAACGCCCCTTGCTTCTCCTGCTGGGAAAAGCCGACAGTTCCTACCGGCTTGCATTGCGACATGATAATGCTGTTTATTGCATCGACTGTGGTGGCAGGGCCGGCGATCCTTTCACTGGCACAACGATAAAAAACGGCTATTTCTCCATCGAACATGGCGTTGCGGGCGGCGAGCATTGGGAGCAGGTAACCACATTTAAGTATGACAAGGCAACGCAGAACTGGTTCCTGTACAAAGACCATTTCATAAGCTATAAATTCAACGAAAGCAGCGATCCCAACGCCGAAGCGCTGGTACCAGACGTAGACAAAACGAAAACCGTAAAAGATTTTGGCAAGGTGCCCTTCAACAAATTTGATCTTTATAAAGAAGTGTCCAGGTAACATTATTAAATGCATTAAGGCCTGGCCGTAAAAATCTCTTATGGCTCTTCTTACCGGACTACTAAAAGCGAAGATACCAGCACACGAGGGTAACGATTCGATCGCTGAAGCAATCTAGAACGGATAACCGATAGCCAGGTTGAAGAACAGGTTTTCCTTACGCCAATCGGGATCGCCGAACCTGATGTCGTTGAAGCGCCAGCGCTGCCCTTCGGGGAACCAGGGCTTCCTGATGGGAAAGGCAAAATCGAGGCGGAGCAGCAGGATTGAAAAGTCGAAACGTAGCCCCAGACCGGCGTCGACAGCCAGCTCCTTATAAAAGCTACCGGAAAAAGTACCGCCGGGGAAGGTGGGATTGCTGTTCTGCAGCCACACATTGCCGGCATCGGCGAATACGCCACCTTCAATAAATTTATACAGCTTGGCCCGGTACTCTACACTGAATTCGGTCTTGACATCGCCCAGTATCTCGATAAGGGAATCGGTACCGCGCAGGTAACGCTCATTGAAGGTACCCGGTCCTACCAACCTCGAGGGAAATCCGCGCAAGCTGCTGCTACCACCGCTAAAAAATTGCTTGACATTGGGCAACCGGCTTGAATTGCCATAGGAATAGCCATAGCCAAATAAAGCCCTCGCAGCTAATACCGTTTTGGGGGTCAGGTTATAGTAATAACGAAAATCCACCTGCGCTTTAAGGTATTGCGCATAATTGGAGCCGAAAATCTTCCCTGGATTTTCCGGAGAAGCTTTCTGCGCTATACCCACAAGGTTGCCCGAAAGATCAATAAGACCGTTGAAATAAAAATTGCTTTTCCTGTGTACACCGTCGAGCTGCGAGTTGAAGGTATACTCATAGGTGGGACCGAAAATGATCCCGTTGAACAATAGATTACTTAAGTTGAATTGATCGCTCTTGGTATTGTCAATCGTATCGGTCCTGACGTAGGTAATATTGAAGGGATACAGCTTATGATCCTTACGGATATCTTCTTTCCAGTTAAATCCATAGCCGAAGCTCAGTGAGTTGATTTCATAAAACCCGGCGCGAAGCGAATAATTGTAAGCCGCAGAAATGATCGTCCTCGGAATGTACATGCCCGAAGGCTTGATATCAACAAAAGGTATCAGGAAGCGGGGAATGTTCAGATTGGCCTCCAGACCGGCGTTGTAAGCATTGGGACGCTTCACATTTGATCCTCCGCCAAACTGGGCCTCCATGCTCCCGGTTAGCTTGATCGTGAATATCTCCGCTCCCCCGAACAGGTTTTTGTTGCGCCAGTTGATAGAGCCCCTTATGCCGCCACGCGTATCGTTCTGTGTATAGCCGCCCAATTCTCCTCCGAAAGACTTCCGGGCATAAGGCGTCAGCAGGTACGACACATCCAGGAGGTTGCGGCTGCTATCTTTCACTAGTGTAAAATCGTTCTTTACAAACTTGAATGCACCAAGCGTTACCAGCCTGTTCAAGGCCATGTTCTGGTCCTTTTTATTGTAGAGCTCGCCGGGCTGGAGCTGCATAGCCTGGTAAAAAACATAAGGCCGGTACAGATGCTGGCGGTCGATCACTCTAAAGTTGTCAAAGACCAGGGTATCCTCCGTTTTGGCAACCCTGCGCCGGCTTATAGTATCGTTGGCGGTACGGGCATTACGGTTCGTATTGCTGTTCAGCCGGTAATTGGGAAATACCGTTACGGAATTGATCAGGTACTGGCGATAAGCGTTCCGTGGCATCTCACTGTATTTCATTTTTACGGTGAGGTCGGCCTGGTTGGCACCAATGCCGGTATCGGCATCGATCAGTATAAATTCGGGAGAGAAATAATAGTAGCCTTTATTCTTCAGGATATTGTCGATCCGTAACCGTTCGTCCTTTATGGCCTGCAGGCTGTAAGGATCGCCTGGCTTCAGTAACGATTTGCCCTTATCGTTAAGCACATCTTTCGCCAGCTGAGACGTATCGTTCTTCTCATAAGCAACATTGCGGATATGGGTACGGGGCCCGGTAGCGATTTCGAAAGAAGCATATGTCTTTTTCTTTTTGGTCTCTTTGCTGCCGCTGCTTTCCGCCTTAAAGTAGCCGTAATTTACCAGGATATTGGTCAGCACCTTATTGTTGCCATCGATACTGACATCACTACCCATTACAGGGGGCTCGCCGATCTTGTTGCGCAGCCAGTTGCGAAATCCTTTTTCTCTTTTGGGCACACCGGCTATGTTGTATAAAGTGAGCTTCAGGCGGACACCCAGAAAGGAGGAGTTGGGTTTTGGGCGCACGGCTTCGGACAATTCGGCTTCCAGGCTGCTTTTCTCCGCTTTTGAAGTGAAAGTATCGGTAACCGACACTTTATTGCCCAGGTACAGCGACTCGTTATCGGCCAGATAGCGGGAATTACTGCAGGACAGGGCCTGCAACACATAACCGGTCAGTAATAAGCCATAGATATATCTGCGGAAACGGTACATTATTCGCTATAAGTTATAACCTCTTTTTTACCTGTAAATCCCCTACTGCCCTGCGCCATTGTTCTTTGAACCCTGCTGTTGCCGGGCGCGCTGCTCCTGCATTTTCTTGCGGTATTTCTCCCAATTGCGGAAGATATACTTGAATTTGTTGTACTCGATATTCAGGCGGAAGCTGAGCCCGGTTTCCACCACATAGCCGTCCACCAGGTTTTGAAGCTGGTTAACACGGTAACCCCTTACCTGGTAGCGTCCGTCCCTGGTAAGCATATAATCCAACGACAGGTTACCGGGAATAAGGCTGCTCTGCTGGGTTTGCGCCTGCTGGCCTTCCAGTTGGAAGTCGTTACCTACAGTTACTTTCAGACGGTCGCTGAACAGCCTTTTGGACGCGGTAATATTCAGATCGGTGCGCGTAGACTTATCACCGGTAGAATAATCTTCGGAAGATTCCAGGCCTACGTTCAGCTCAAAGCCTTGCACCAGCTGACCGGCAATGGCATTCAGCTGATCGCTGAGGAAGCGGCTGGCACTCTGCCGGGCAGCATATTCCATACCCCCGCCGGCTCCCGAAGCAAAAGGATCGTCGGTAATGAACCGCCCCAGGATAAGCGCAGCAAACACCTGCTTGTTGAGGATCGACGGATCGTTCCGGATATCGGCCAGCTTTCGCTGCACTGCTTCCGCTACACTGGTACTCACGACATTTTCCTTATCCTCGGGCAATACGATATCAAAGCTTATATCGGGTTTCATTACCTTGCCTTTAAGCTTGAGCAATACCTGGAAGGGAAGCCGTTGTTTAAAGTAGTTTAACTCTGCAGGGTCGGTTGACTGCTTTTCCATCAGCTCGTAAGGGGCGATATTGGCGGCATAAACAGCTGTAATATCTACTTCCGCATCCAGCGGATCGCCCGAAAGCGTGATCACACTACCCGACTGTATATCAAATTTTTTCCTCAGGAAATTATAATGCAGCTCATAATAACCGCCTTTCAGCTCATAGGTACCCGTAAGCCCTACAGCCCCGTCGGGTCCGATGAAGGTATTGAGATTGGCTTCTCCCATAGCTTGCAGATTGTCGCCGGTCACGGGATCGATCACTACGTTGAAGATCGCCTTTTCTTCGATACCAACATTTACATTCATCTGGGCGGCACGGGAGAGGCGCATATTGCGCGCCGTAATGATCTGGGTGGAGTCGACCCAGGTCGTATCCCGGCTGTCGATAAATCGAACTATACCGTCGGACTCCTGTATACCGGGACCGTTATCGATCATCGCGTAAGTAAGCCGGGTGCTGTCGTGTATCGTCAGCTCGCCATCGATCTTAGGGGCCGTTGCCTGTCCCTTAATATTAAGATCGGTGCTCATGATCAGCTTACCGTAGAACAGCTCATTGTCCTTTTTCGTAGAATTGACGGCTTCCCAATGATCAGCTTTTACATTCAGATTAAGATTGTACCGGGTAAAGCTACGGGTACGGATACGGCCATCGATGGTAGCCGCTTTGCCCATCCTGTCTTTAATGGTAAAATGATTCAGCAGGATGCCTTCCTTTGCAAAACGGATCGTCTCCGAAGGCATGGTAAACGGCGCATTCAGCATGCTTACCGTAGTGGTCAGCTGATCGGTATGTAGCTCGCCTAGGAGCTTAGGCCGGTCGGTTGTGCCCGCGATATTCAGATTGCCCCGGATAAAGCCGGAGCTATTGCGGATCGAGCCAAAGCTGAAGCCCTGCAGGCTTTTCAGGCTTAGTGCGTTTACCACAAGATCAAATTTGAATTGGTTGCTGTCAACCGGCTCCAGGAAGTAGCGGCCGTCCAGCACCACATTATTATCGTTGCCGTTCAGTTGCAGGTGGGCATCGTACATATTGGCCGTCGCGTTGCTTGCGGTGAGCTTGAGGTCACCTACCGGCTGGTTGAAGGCCACCAACTGGTTGATCTCAGCGCTGGCATTGATCCTGGGGAAAGAATCCCTGAGGTCAATATTCGCATTGACATTAAGATAGCCGTCTGCGACCAGCGTATCGCGGCTGATCATTCGGGTAACGTTTGACAACAGGAAATTCTTCACCGACACGGTAAAAGGCGATCTGAATGTAGCCTGCTCACTATTGACCTGGATCGACTGGTTATCCTTGCTCATCGCAAAGTCCCGGATGTAAAAGCCCTGAGGCCCCAGTACGATCCGGTTTTGCGGGTTTACATCCCAGCGATCGTAATCGAGCAGGATCCCCTTGAACATGCGGATATAGGTCAAAGCAGAATCGCTGCCCAGATTGTGGTAGATAGCCGCGCCAAGCGCAAACTGGTCTTTCCTCACCGAGTCGGCGATGCGCACACGTGCATAAACGCTGTCTTTGCGTAAGGAACCCGATATCGAGGGATACCAAAGCGCAAACTGATCCTGCGTAAAACGCTTCAGCGAAGCGCCGTAGCGCAGCGTATCCCCGGCTTCGTATATTTTCACCACACCACTATCGATCCGGTTCTTGCCGTAGATCACTTTAGGCACATAGGCATCCACGTTAAATGCGGTGGGATTGAGCACCACTGCCAGCTTAATGGAGTCGAAAGGTTTCAGATCGGGCAGCCAGGTCTTAAGCAAGGGCCGGTATACGGCATTTGCATTCAGCGTCATATCGTATTGTCCCTGCACTTTGATCACGGAGTCCGTAACGCGGTAGTGATTATTGATATGGCTCAAGGCTGCATTACCGATCTGAGTCAGCGGCATATGTCCTGTAAGATTGGCATACAGTACATTGGAGGCATCCAGGTAAATATTCTGCAGGCTGTCGGCATCGGGCTTCGAACGGAAGATGATGCTGTCAAGACGCAGATCGTAGCCCGGCAAATGCAGCTGCGGCGACGCATAGGTCAGTGTACCGCTGGGGTAATCGGGATTAAGGCTTTCGAAATCGGCATGAATGTCCCCTTTGATCCGCAAGGTATCACTGTATAGGTTCAGCGCCTGCGGATCGAAATTGCCGATGCTGAGATCAGCTTTCAACGCCGGATATTTATTGCTGAGATCGGCCAATGCCGTGAGTGTGAAATTTACATTGGGATCGGTCGAATTACCTTTGATATCGGCAACCTTATTGGCCAGCGTACCGCCCAGGTGAATGCTGTTATAGTTGTACTGCATAGCCCATACCGAAGCGATATCGGCATCAAAAGTGGTATTCATCTTATTGACGTCGAAGCCGGTCCCTTTAGCAGCAGCTTTCAGTGTCATTTTACCGAAAAGTGAGTCCTGCCTGAGTATACGGCCCAGGTTAAGGTTATTGGTCGTTAGCGCCAGGTCATATTGCTCCTTGCCTTCTCCCGGCGACATCAGCAGGGCTCCCTTTACCGTGGCATCACCATCTGCAGTGTGTATCTCCAGGTCGGGCCGGTAATCTTTGGCAGTGCCGGCCAGCAATCCTTTAATGGAAAACCATTCCGGGACCCGTACCTGCCTCTTCAGGCTATCGGGCAGGAAGGGAGCGATATCGGCATAGGTGCTGCGTAAGGTAGCGATATTCAGATCGTAGTTAAGCTTATCAGTATCGGGCAGGCCATTGAGCCGGCCTTTCAGCGCAATAACGGTCCCCTGCAGGCCCGAGGCATTAAAATCATTGATCGCCAAAGCATTGAGAAAGCCTTTGATCTGTGCTGCCAGCCGGAATTGCTGCGTAGCATAAGGCGCCAGCATCTTGCGCTGTTCGGGTTGCAGGAACAGCAGCACGTCTTTCATGCTCACCTTGCTGTTACTAATGGCAATATCCAGGCGCATTTTATTCATTTCCTTTTCCAGCGTGGCCAGCGAAGGGTAACTCACCCCTATCCGGTCCTGCAGCAGTGTACCCGGTGTTTGTAGGTAGAGCTGGTTCAGCTGCGCGCCCTGGTTGCAATAGAGAAAGCGGGTACGCAGCTCTATAATGCTGAGCCCGCTTTGTTCGCTCAATGCCAGGTGCTTCAGATTGCCCGAAATGGTGTCCGGACTATACAGGATATCTTCGCCATTGAAAGAGAGGTGCTGAAAGTTCATATGGGCATAATCCATGCCGGCCGCCTGTCGTGGCGCGGCATTGTTGTCCATCACAAAGCCGATCTCTTTAAGCATGAGGCTACCGGCCAGCACCCGCCAGTTATTGGCGCCTACCGAGTCTGTGGTTGCTTCTTTCATGTCCTGAGCCACATTAGCAGCCGTCTTCGGCTTGCCCATAGCTACAGAAGACGCTACATTCTCCAGCTGGAGCTTATCGATCTGCACTAATTGTTCCTGGAGACCGAAATGCCGTATCGCGGTTTCCAGCATGCCTACCTGTATGCCAAAATACATAGAGTCCTGCTTACCGAGATAGGCAAATTTAATATCGTCGAGACGCACCTTATCGGCTGCCAGCTGAAAATCGGCTGCCGGAGTCGTATCCTTAGGCGGTGGCGGCAGATAAGAGGTATCGGTGGCAAAATAAGATTGTAACCCGGTCACGCTGAATTCCTTCACCTCGAACTTCATTTGCTGCAGATCGATCTTCTTCGGTCGCAGTGTAAGACCGCCGAGGTTCATCGAAAAATAGGTGCCGCCCGTAGCATCGTCATAGCGTAAGCGGATATCTTTCAGCACCACCTTGGCGATATCGATATCGAGCGGCTTGGAGGCGGCGGTATCCTTTGCTGCCTCCGGCTGCTTGGCCGTATCGTTACCCGCAAAAGCCTCAATAATGAAATTGTAGTTAAATACCGTATCGGGCAACGGCCGGTATACATGCGCATTGACCCCTTCCAGCAGGATATCGTCGACGGCCACTTTACCCTTAAGCAGGGCAAGCATGTCCATATTGACCTGCAACTTTGCCACAGAAAGCAAGGTATCCTTCCTCCGGTCTTTGAGCAAAACGCCCTCCAGCAGGAATTTATCGGGAATAGAATAATCCAGCTTTGTGATCACCAATTCTGTCTTCAGCTTATTGCGCAGGTATTTAACCGCCTGTTGCCGCACAAAATTCTTCCCCCATGGCGTTTGCAAAAACACGATGATCAGTATGACCAGGAGCAGAATGCTGCCTATGATGTACAATATTATTCTGAAAAACCTCCGCATTCCCCTTGCTTGTAAAAGTCGCGATGAAATTCTGTAATTTATAAGGCATTAGCAAATAAAAATAAAACAAAAGCCGGAAAATTCCGGCCTCTCACACAAGGTTCTGTAATGCCTCAATGATTTTTTGTGCCCCCGCCATGCACACCTTCTGCCAGTGGTAGCTGTACAAAGAAAACAGAGCCTTCATGCAGCACTGTCTCAAACCAGATGCGACCGTTGGAATGCTCCACCATGTTGCGGGTCATGGACAAACCTAATCCGGTCCCCGATGACTTGGTTGTAAAATAAGGCACGAATAGCTTTTCCTGGAGCTCTTCCGGGAAACCACTTCCGTTATCCTCGACTGCTATAACAACATCATGTTCCTTTTGTTCATAGCGGATCCTCACAACGCCCTGCTTATGCTCTTCTATGGCCTGGATAGCATTCTGGATCAGGTTGGTAAACACCCGTATGAAATAGCTTTTGTCCATATGCACGCAAAGGCTCTTATTGCCGGGCTCCAGCACTACGGCGATCTTGCTGTCTTTTTGAAACAGCTGCACCAGCGAATGCAGCGCCTGCTCTACCTGGAGCACCTCCGGATCAGCTTCCGGCATTTTGGCAAAGTTGGAAAATTCCGAAGCGATCAGGTTAAGGTTCTCGATCTGCTCGATCAGGGTATCAGACACACGCAAGGCCAGGCTATTGATATCGGGACGGTCGTTTTTTATGGCCTGCTGCAGGTACTGGATATTGAGCTTCATCGGTGTCAGCGGGTTTTTGATCTCATGGGCCACCTGCCGCGCAATTTCCCGCCAGGCGGCCTCGCGTTCGGTGCGGGCCAGCCTTGAGGCCATCATTTCCACTTTCTGCATCATCGCATTGTATTCCTTTACCAATACGCCGATCTCATCTTTATAAGGCCATTCAATATACTCGTTGTGCCGCAGCCGTATGTTCCGGAACTGATCGATGAGCAGCCGGAAGGAGCGGATAATACTATTGGAAATAACGATCGCAAAGATACCGGACAGGAAAAAGATCAGGGCGTATACATTGATCAGCGAAACCAGCACATTGGATATTTCATCGTTCAGCTCCCGCTGCGAAGCATAATAAGGCAGGTTTACATAGGCCAATATCCTGTCGTTGCGGCTTCTGAGCGGTGTATAGATGCTTTGGTATTTCAGGTCGCCGATGTGCTCACTGATCAGCATTTCTGTCTGATCGCCATTACGTAGCGCCCTGAATACTTCGGGCTGGATATGCCGGGAAAGCAAACCGTTCTTCACGAGCTCGGGCTGAGAAGTAGCGATCAGCTTGCCCGAGCCATTGTATAAATTGATATCGGCGCCCTGGTCTTCGGCCAGCGCATTAAGCCGGTAGCTCAGATCAGAGTAGTGATCCATTAACGCGCTTGGCGTAGCATTGAGATCCAGGTGGTGCTCCTCTACAAACTGATTGATGTTCTGGGCATAGTAGAGCAGCAGGTTTTGCAGGCTTTTTCGCTGATTCTCTTTGTATTTGCTGTTAAGGAACGACAAAGTAATGATGCCCACCACCAGCAGGGAAGCAAACACGGTTACCAGGATGGTAAGGTTGATCTTGGTGCGTATGGTGAAATTGAAATTTTTGAGAAAGAACCGCGTGCGTGCAGGATAAAAGAATAGCTGGCGGACGATGAAGGTAAGACCGGTGAGCACCAGCAGCACTGCCAGCACATAGCTGAACAGCGAAATGATATTGATCAGCAGGTTACGGTCGTAGATCACTTCGATCAGCTCTTCCCCCGAGGAGCGGTATACCAGCCGGGAGCTGTTCCAGGATTCAAAAAAACGGTTCTCTATAGTGTCCGGCGGGTTGGCATTGACATAAGGGAAAACGTGGCTGCCATACTGTGTCCAGAGCGTGTTGTTCCTGTAGATACCGTAAGCATATTTATCAAAGTAGAGCTGATCGGTGGGATTGTATTTTTTACCCAGGAACGATCGCCGGCCGATCATCTTAGGTGTTTTATCAACAGAAACATCGAAGCCTACATACCCCAGGGTATCCCCGGCATCGTCTAATGCCGGTATAGGGCAAAGCAGCCAGAACATATGGCTATTGTCCGCTATCTTTCCCGGATTCCGGGAGCCGCTGGGAAACCGTTGACCCGACATGGTGTCGGAGAAGCGCATCAGCTGCGCATCCGTGGAATCCTTATTCCCCATTGGCTTTCGCCGCCGGTCGTAGAAATAAATAGCAACGATATATTTACGCGAATATTCAGCGAGGTAGTTGTAGAAGATATATTTTTCGGCAAGCTCAATGTTACGTTGCGCGGGATTTCGGAAAAAGGATTGGATCACGGTATCCTTCTGAAAGCCGGCAGCCAGATCCATAAACGTGTACTGCACATACTGATTGTCGACCTGCTGTTGCTTTTGGGCAAAGACCATTCTCAGCTCCTTCTCCTTGATATAGTTAAAATAAAAGATCTCAAGAGTGATCCAGGAGCAGAGTATGGCGAACCACAGGTAGAAGGTAGGCGCTATAGACAGATCGTATAAGCGGCCCCGGCGTTGCATGGGCATTCCAAATGAATCGATCAGCAGCAGGCCTGCAAAAGACATGAACATAATGGCCATGTTGAATACATTGAGCTCTGTACCGGAGAGCCGGTAAACGATGAGCAGGCTTGTTGCCAGCACAAAGCCATACTTAAGCCAGCGCCTGCTTACGGCTCCGGTGAGTAAGGCATTGATAATACCCAGGATGATTAGAAAATTAACCGTAATGGCTGAAAGGGTAAAAATCCCGATAAATGTATAAGGAGTGAGGCTGGAAAAATCGCCTACCTGGAACGAAATTTTACTATCGATCACCAGCTTACGCATATCCGGCGCAATATCTTCGTACAGGAACAGGATAAGACCTGCCGATAACAGAAAACGCAACAGCCTGTCGGCCATGCGTTGCCTGAGCAGCGGTGTGGTCGCTACCGGCACATAGGCGATAAAATAGACCAGCAGCCAGAAAATGATCGCTGTAGAAATGATGAAGTCACCGAGCGACTTGACATGTTCCCCTGAGGAGAAAAGCTCGGGCGAACAAAGCTCCGAGTTGAGGTAGCCTGATGGATAAACGATCCAGCTGTTACCAAAGTAGCAGCCAGCCAGTACCAGCAGCAGCACCAACCAGCCCCGGAAGGGTTTTCCTGCCCGCGCACCGATATCGAGGCATACCTGGTGTAGCCAAAAGGCGAAGCTGAGCAAGGCGATGATAGTGAACAACCATACGGCAGGCCCTGCTACATAAATCTCATCTGCCGTTTCCCGAAAGCTGAGATAGAAAGCGGCACTGCCGTTGTCGCGCCATACCGGATAGCCGCCGGGAGCGGCTGTATCCGACACGCCTGTGGATACGGGAATATGGGGATCGGCTACAAACCGGGATTGAAAGTATTGG
This sequence comes from Taibaiella koreensis, assembly GCF_003545715.1. GTDB lineage: Bacteria > Bacteroidota > Bacteroidia > Chitinophagales > Chitinophagaceae > Taibaiella > Taibaiella koreensis. The sequence continues at coordinate 913,122 of NZ_QVNU01000001.1, read as the reverse complement.
TTTTCCAGCGGATAATTGTAAACGACCGGGATGAGGGTATAGGCAAAGACCTTATCGCTATCGTTCCCCGGCACAACATGAGTGAGCGGCCAGGTACGGATATAGAAGTATCCCGCGGTAAGCCGTTGCAGCTTACCGCCCAGGTAGGCCTGCGGATCGCGGCGCACCGTTACCGGGAGGTCTACCTGCGAGGTATTCCACAGGATCGTTTCTCCCGATGTGGCCAGGAACAGGAAGTAACTCGAACTGAGCGTGCTCTTGCCCCGTGTTTTCAAAAAACGGCCGAAGGCGCCGCTGCGGCAATCTCTTAGCGCAGCATGCTCCCGGGTACCGAAGTCCCGCTGGACATAGCGAACAAAATGTCCCGGGCCGTATTGTATCTTTTCCCAACGGTACAGGATCAGGCAGGCGACCAGCGAGATCGCAAATACGGTAAGCCAGCCCAGGTGTGGCACCCTTTTCAGCCACTTATTCAATAGTTCATTTTTTGACAGTTAGGTACCAGGTCATACGGGCTTGCGCTTCACTTCGTTCCATAGCGCATCCATTTCCGTAAGCGTCATTTGGTGCAGTGCACGGCCGTTTGCTTCGGCCAGCAGTTCCATCTGCTCAAACCGGTATTTAAATTTCTTATTGGTACGCTCCAGGGCATTCTCCGGATCGACATCTATAAAGCGTGCGTAGTTGACCATCGAGAACATCAGGTCGCCAAATTCTTCTTCAATGTCTTCCTGGGTCTTTATGGCGATCGCTTCCTTCAGTTCCTGCAGCTCCTCCTCTATTTTTTCAAACACCTGCTCCCTGTTGTCCCATTCAAAACCCACCTGCTTGGCCTTATCCTGCAGCCGCAACGCCTTTACCATGGCCGGCAGAGCCGAAGGCACCCCGCTCAGCACCGATTTACGGCCTTCTTTCAGCTTTAGCTGCTCCCAGTTCTGCTTTACCTGGGCGTCGTCCTCAACTTTTACCTGGTCGTAAATATGCGGATGCCTGGCCACGAGCTTATTGCTTACCGACTCGATCACATCGCCAATATTGAAGTGGCCCTGCTCCTGCCCTATCCTGCTGTAGAACACGATATGAAGCAGCAGGTCGCCCAGCTCTTCCTTGATCCCCTTCCAGTTCTCGTCAGTTATGGCATCGGCCAGCTCATACAATTCCTCTATAGTTTGTATGCGTAGAGAGTGAATGGTCTGCTTTTTGTCCCAGGGACATTTTTCCCTCAGCTCGGCCAGTATGGCCTGTAGTCGCTCAAAAGACTGTGCGTAGTTCATGATGGCAAATTAGCCGGTTAGCCGGCGGTCGTTATACTACAAATCAACAAAAAAAATCCGGTTCCTGTCCCGGTTATTCGTATCGGGGACAGGAACCGGACAAAACTTTTCCCCGGATCATTTCATTTTCCTGAAAAAGAACAGCAGCAGGAAAGCAAATAGGAGATTTACCGGCAGAGGAATAAACAACAGATCGCCCAAAGCACGCCACAGCAGCATATGGGGGCCGAAGAGGTAAAAAGATACGTTAACGATAGTGAGCACCAGAAAGCTTATGGCCGGCACCTTCCGGGCCAGGCAGGCACCCGCCCAGAAAAGAAAATACAGCAGAAGGACCAACGGACGCAGCCAAAACAGGCGCGATACAGAATCATCGCCCAGGTAGCTGATCGCCTCATACAGCGCTATCCCCAGCAGGAACAGGCCGATGAGCGGGAAGAATACCGGTAATGTCTTGAAATAGCGCGACAACAGGTTGCCTTTTTCAGGAGATCCGGGAATAATTGTTTCTTGCTTTTCCATCGTTTATTTGGGTAACATCATCCGGTAGTCTACCTTAATCCTTCCTTTGGAAATATCTTCCAGGCGCTTCTTCAGCAGGCGCTTCTTTAATTGCGGCAGGTAATCGATAAAAAGCTTGCCTTCGATGTGATCGTACTCGTGCAGAATCACACGGGCGGTAATACCATGAAAATCTTCCTCATGCGCAACAAATTGCTCATCCACATACCGCAGCCGCACATGCTCGGGACGCTTAATATCTTCCCTGATCTTAGGGATGCTAAGGCAACCTTCGTTATAAGCCCAGGGCTCACCCGTGGTTTCCACAATATGCGCATTGATGAATATACGCTTTACCGGTTTTTCATCGGGGTAGCGCTTACGGTCTTCATCGTCGAAGCCTTCCACGATCTGCTCTGTATCTACTACAAAAATGCGCGCCGGGCGATTGACCTGGGGAGCAGCCAACCCTACGCCATTGGTATGGTACATGGTTTCCCACATATCCGCGATCAATTGGGACAAACCCGGGTATCCGGGCGTAATATCTTCACATTCCTTGCGCAGCACGGGATGTCCGTAGGCCACAATAGGTAAAATCATGTTTTGAATCTCTTGTTCTAATAAATTAAAAAGAGTGCAAAGGTAAGCATTATCGCTTGTTTATGCAGCAAAGCGTTGTCATTCCTCTTGCGGGAGTTCACAAACCTTTATGCAGAAGTGCTTCCCTCCACGGCCTATCTTTTCAAAAATTACCGAACTTCGCTGCGCAATTTTCCCTGATCTATGTCATTTATTTTATTTGACGGTCCTGCCCGTTACCGTTTCCTTCCCTTTACCCATACCCGTCCGCTGGCCGATATGCGTTGCGGCATCCTTACCATGCGGGAGCGTTGGGAGCTGCTGCTTGAAGCGGCAACAGGGACCCTTACCGAAGCTTACCTCCAGGGAGTCTTTCCCCTTCACCCGGAAGGCGCCGGCATTACCGATCGCCTGAAGCAGCTTTTCGAGCAAAGGCCCGGCGCAAGCCTGCCTGCAAGCCAGGTGAGTACGCCCGGCAGCAGCATGGCGCACACCTATATCAACAGCACCCTTTTTGCTACGGCTGATATGGCTAAAGCTGTGCACGACCTGCAACCCGGCGAAGCACTGATGCAGGATGAGGTGCTGATTGCCTATCGCACCGAACAGACCCTGGAGCATGGCAAAGAGCTGGAAACAGCCCGCCAGGCCATAAAAGTGATCGGCTATACCAGTTTTTTCCGCAAGCTGGAACAGGTATGGGACCTGTTTTCGGCCAACGAACAATCGATTAAAGACGACTTCGCCCTCATTACTACAGGCCGTCAATCCCAGGAGCTCCCAGCCTATGTTACAGCGCTCAACCCTTCCAATATTTTTATTGAGCCCGGCGCAAAAATATATCCCTGCATCCTGAACGCCGTCAGCGGTCCCATTTATATCGGTAAAGATGCCGAGATCATGGATGGTAGCATCATCAGGGGCGCCTTTGCATTGGGTGAGCATGCCGTGCTCAAAATGGGCGCCAAGGTGTACGGCGGCACTACTATAGGGCCTGGATGCAAAGTCGGCGGCGAGATCAGCAACGTAGTCTTCTTTGCCAACAGCAACAAGGGACACGATGGCTTCCTGGGCAACGCCGTCATAGGGGAATGGTGCAATCTGGGCGCCGATACCAATTGTTCCAATCTGAAGAATAACTACGACGAAGTAAAAATATGGGACGAGTATGAGCATCGCTCCGTGAGAACCGGGCTCCAGTTCTGCGGCCTGCTCATGGGAGACCATTCCAAATGTGGTATCAATACTATGTTCAATACTGGCACCGTAGCCGGTATTAGTTGCAATATTTACGGCGGCGGCTTTCCCGAGAAATTTATCCCTTCTTTCAGCTGGGGCGGCAGCGACGGCATGACCACCTACACCCTGGAAAAGGCGCTCGACACGGCCAACCGTATGATGGTACGGCGCAACAGGCAATTAAGCGCCGGGGAAAAGGCCGTTCTTCAGCATGTATTTGAGCGCACGGCAAAGCAGCGAAACCTGATGAACGTAACACAGCAACCCTAAACCCGTAACTATCGCGATAAAAACTTCTATACATTCAAACCTCTTATATTTTTACATGTCAAGAAAGAAAATTGTAGCCGGCAACTGGAAAATGAACCAGAATCTTTTCGAAGGAAAACAACTGGTGACCGATATCCTGAAAAGGACTGCCGCCCTGGCACTTCCCGAAAACCTGGAGGTCCTTATCGCGCCGCCCTTTACCCAGCTTGAGCTTGCCGCTACACAGCTGAAAGATGTGCCGGGTCATTTCCTGGCAGCTCAGAATTGCCACCAGGAAGCTTCCGGCGCTTATACCGGCGAAATATCGGCCGGCATGCTGAAAAGCGTAGCTGTTGCTTATGTAATCCTCGGGCACAGCGAACGCCGCCAGTACTTCGGCGAAGATGAGGCCCTGCTGGCCAAAAAGACCGACGCTGCGCTCAGCCAGGGCCTGAAAGTGATCTTTTGCGTGGGCGAACCTTTGGAGATCAGGGATGCCGGTACCCAGAACGACCTGGTGCGTCGCCAGATCGAGGGAGGACTGTTCCACCTCAGCGCAGACCAATGGGGTCATATCGTGATCGCTTACGAACCGGTATGGGCTATCGGCACCGGGCGTACCGCCACCGCTGCCCAGGCACAGGATATGCATGCTTTTATCCGCAGCCTGCTTGCTGAGCAATATGGCGCTGAGCTTGCCGACGCCACTACGATCCTCTACGGCGGTAGCGCCAAACCGTCCAACGCACCGGAACTGTTTGCATGCCCCGATGTCGATGGCGGTCTTATAGGCGGCGCATCCCTCAATGCAGATGATTTTGAAGGGATCGTCAAAGCGGCTCTGTAAAGGTTAATTGAAGTCATGTAAACCAAACGCTTTAGGTATGAGAAAGGCTATAGGTATATTCATGCTTATGATATGGGCAGCCAATAGTGCGGCACAAAGCGCCAAGCCTAAAATAATGGTGGTCAACTATGGGCTGATCAAGGTCTTTGACGAGGTGCCGGCCTTTATTGCCGGCAACAGCAAACCGGCAGGCCTTTCAGACAAGGAGATCGGCTGTATAGAAATGTTGCTTACCATCTTTTTCGACCGGTACAACCGGCAACAGCGTCAGGAAGACCGGATCGGGTGGAAGGAATACCGGAGACAATATTTCCCGATGACGCTCAAAAATGGCACTAAGGAGGTATGGATCAACTGTTTTTGTCCCGAATTTGTCGCCAATAGTGATAGGGATTGGCGTCGGGACCTGATTTGGGTACACGATGGCGGCAATTGTTTTTTCAATATCAGGGTCAATCTCGACGAGCAAAAAGTACATGACCTGAGTGTAAATGGTGAGGCCTGATCGGCTGCCTTACTTTAGCATAAAAGATGGAACATACCTTAAAAAAATACCTTAACTTCGCTTATTAATTTTATAAATACAGCTAATATGAGTTTAGAAGTGTCCGGCAGATTACATGCCAAATTCCCTACACAACAGATCAAAGACAATTTTTCAAAAAGAGAGTTCGTGCTGGAGCTCACCGATGAAAGTCCTACCGGTATGGTATTTACCAATTATGCTTCTTTCCAGTTGGTAAACCAAAGCTGCGCCGTGATCGACCAGTTCCAGGAAGGAGAGATGCTCAAAGTGAATTTCAACATCAGGGGCAACCGCTGGGAACGCGACGGCCAGGTAAAATATATCACCAATCTTAATGCCTGGAGAGTAGAGCGGGCTTCAGCTGCTCCCGCAGCAGGCGCTCCGCAGCCGCAGCAGCAATATCAACAGCAACCGCAGCAGCAATTCCAGCCGCAGCAGAACAACAACTTTGGTAATGCCGGCAACCAGCCCGATGATCTGCCGTTCTGATAAGATTGTACAAAAGATGTTCCGTTACAAATAGAGCCTTGTTATATGACAAGGCTTTTTTATTTTTGCCAGCTAAAACTTTATCGATGAAAATGACCCTTCGCCTAGTGCCCGTTGCGCTGTGCCTCATGGTATTCCTGGCCAGCTGCAGCAAAAAAGACGATTCCACCCGCTATATTCCCAAAGATGCGATAGGCGTGATCAGCATCAACACCGGCCAACTGGTGCAAAAAGTAGGCCTGAGTATGCTTTCGGGCAGCCCCATGTTGAAGGAGATGACCCGTGGCGCCGGTGGCGATACGGCCCATTTTGACCTGGAGAAGACCGGCCTTCAATACCTCACCACCGTATATGCCTATGCGGTTCCCGATATGCGCCTGCCCAGCAAATCCCGTTTCCAGGTGCTGCTGCCCCTGAAAGACGCGGAAAAGTTCCGCGCATTTCTAAAAGAGCAATTCAAAGAAGCGAAGATCACAACCAAGGACAAATTCTCTTTCGCTACGCTCAATCCGAATATATGTGTAGGCTGGGATAAAGAGACCGCCATTGTAGCGGCCACTACAGCGCAAAGAGAATGGACCGAAGACGGCACCATGAAACCCGCGGCGGACAACAGCACACTCCTTACCGAAGAGATAGAGAAAACATTCGGCCTGCAAAAAGACCAATCCCTGTTGACCAACGATAAGTTTACGGCGCTGATGAAAGCCGGTCACGACATAGGTGTATGGATGAACTACGAAGCCTTGACCAACGCCATGCCGCAGGAAGAGCTGGGCCAGGCCGGCACTGTGCTGGCTTCGCAGAAAAAGCTGATCAAAGACGCCTTCCTGGCTGGTGGTATCGATTTTGAAAAAGGAAAGATCACCGGTGATGCGCGTTATTACTTCAACCCCAGCGTAAAAGGCATCGCTTCGGCTCTTGAAGTAAAATCGGTGAACAACGATCTGCTGGGCAAGGTGCCCGGCAGCCAGATGAACCTGATGCTGAGCCATCATTTCAATCCACAGGGTATCCGGGCTTTGGTCGATACCATTGGCATGCTGCCGCTGGCCACTACAGCGCTTAAAGAGATCAACCTGAGCTTCGACGATATCCTCAATGCCTTCAGCGGCGATTTCCTTCTGGCCTTTACCGACTTTAAAGTAACTACCGAGAGCGAATCCTACACACTGGCCGGCTCTTCGGTGAACTATACCAAGCCGGTACCTTCATTTAAAGCGGTCTTGTCTATGAAGATCAAGGATAAGACAGCCTTTGACAAATTGCTGCAGACAGTGGTAAGCAATGGCCTGCTTTCTCCCGGCGCTACGCCCAATACCTATATGATTGGCGGATCGATGACCCTGGCTACCGATGGCGCTTATGTTGTGGCTTCCAACGAGGCCGGAGTGGCTACAAGTTTCCTGCAGACCTCGGGCAACAAAGCATTTAACATTCCCTCAGAAGTAAAGAGCAATCCATCCGGCTTTTTCCTGGACGTCAAGAATTCGATCAATTCCGTGCCGCTCGACCTGCTGTATGGCAAAGAGGACAGCTCGGTATTCCACGACGGCAAGCAGTTATTCGAATCGGTTAAGGCCTATGGCGGCAAGCTGGACGGCGACCATACCGAAATGCACTTCGAAGCAACTTTCCAGAACAAGGATGAGAACAGTCTGCTGCAGCTGATCCGTTTTGGTCAAAAGGTAGTAGAGGCAGAAAAGAAAATGGGTGACAGCGTTGACGATGTGCTCCCTGGCGACCAGGAAGAAGCATCGCCGGCCGAAGCGGCAGATTCTACCGCGGTAGCGCCGTCTATCTAAACCTTTTTAATACCAGCGTAAAAGCCCTGCTACGCTTCATGTAGCAGGGCTTTTTTGTTTCAGCCGGGAGCATAAATGAAAAACCGCTTATTGGCAATAAGTTGTTATTTTTGACGCTTATAGTGTCTCTTTAAAACCAGACGGGCACTTCTGACACCATAACGATTATCAATCCCTGCAAGAATATGCGTTTAGCTTTCTGGAAAAAGAAAAAACAGGACCCCAACAAGAAAAGAAAACCCGTATGGCGCGAATGGCTCGATGCCGCTTTATTTGCGATCGTTGCCGCCACGCTGATCCGTACTTTTTTTATAGAAGCCTATACGATCCCTTCCGGATCCATGGAAGGTACCATGCTGATCAACGATTATCTCTTTGTAAGTAAGGTGGCTTATGGTCCCCGTATGCCCATGACTCCTTTGGCTGTTCCGCTGGTGCACAACACGATGCCCATATTCGGCGGCAAGTCCTATACCGACGCCGTGCAATGGAAATACCGCCGGCTTCCGGGCTTTGGTAAAGTAAAACGGTACGATGTGGTGGTGTTCAACTTCCCCAACAACGACACCGCTATGTTGATTGATCCCGCCCAGGATTATTATGCCGCCGTGCGTATGATGGGAAGGGATGCGGTACTGAGCCGTACCGAGATCATCACCCGTCCTGTTGATAAAAAAGAAAACTATATCAAACGTTGCATCGGTATACCCGGCGATAAGATCGAAGTGATCGACGGCGTTGTATATGTCAATGGCGCCAGGGGCGAGCTTTACCCGCACCAACGCATGGACTATCTGGTGCAGGTAACGCCGCAATTCCGCTACGACAATGACTATGGCGAAGAGAACCATATCCTGTTCCGTGGCGGCAACAGCACTACCGGTATGGTCATGGAAATGGAATATGGGACCATGCAGGCTTACAGTAAGCTCCCGGGCGTTACCAGCGTTACGACCGCAGTGGAGCCCAAAGGCAATGCGACCGGTCCCAGCGGCCAGGCCGTTTACCCCCAGAATCCTGCTATGTTCCCCTGGAACCAGGACAACTATGGTCCTATCCTGATCCCGAAAAAAGGCATGACCATCAGCCTGACGCCACAGAATGTGGTGCTGTACCGCCGTGCTATAGAAACCTATGAGCGAAACAAGTTTGAGCAAAGAGGCGACCAATGCCTGATCAATGGCCAGACAGCCACCCAGTATACCTTCAAAATGGACTACTACTGGATGATGGGCGACAACCGGCACAACTCGGCCGATTCCCGCTTCTGGGGCTTTGTACCGGAAGACCATATCGTCGGTAAGGCTTCGTTCGTCTGGCTCAGCTATGGCAGCAACCCCGAAAACCAGGTGGACGCTTATACAAAAAAAGGAATTCGCTGGGGACGCTTGCTACGCGGCGTAGGCTCCCTGCAGAAATAAACAAAAAAAGCTGTCCGTGATCGTGACAGCTTTTTTTCACCCTGCCGGCAAACAGGATTGACCGGCACGACCCGCACTTATCAACTGCCGAAGGAATACGGCCCGGGATCAAGAAAATATGCTACCCCACTCTGGCATCTTAAAATATAACGACAACGCCATTCACTGCCTCCGGATGGGCAGTGGCAGCAAGCTACTGATTGCTTTTCATGGCTTCGGCAACGACGCCGCCATCTTTGCCCCGCTTGCTAAGCTCCTGCAGGAGGAATACACGATGGTATCGATAGATCTGCCTGGCCATGGTCTTACTCAATGGAAAGACCCTTATTTCCGGAAAAAGGACCTGATGGCCATTGTGCAGGGTATCCGTAACGATTTCGGGACCGAACGAGTGTCGCTCCTGGGCTACAGCCTGGGGGGAAGAATATGCCTCAATATCGTTGAGCAGCAACCCAACTGGATCGAAAAAATAGTATTACTGGCGCCCGACGGACTGGAAAAGAATTTCTGGTACCACTTTGCCACCCGCAACCCCATAGGCAAAATAGGATTTAGGAACATGATGCAGGCGCCCGAAAAATGGCTGGGCCGTGTGGATTTCCTGAGAAAATTCAGGATTATCGATGAATCGCGGTTTAAATTTGCAGTAAGGAACCTGACCGATGAAACCGTAAGGCACCAGCTTTCTTATGTGTGGCCGGTGACCAGCAAGCTGATCGTTAATATAGCCGCGGTCAAATGGAACCTGAACAAGTACAAAGTGGAGACACATCTGTTCATGGGTAAACATGATCGTATTTTCCCACCGGCCCAGGGCGAACGTTTTGTCCGCAACCTGAAACAGGCAAAGCTCCACCTGATGGATACAGGACACAATCTGCTGGGCGCCGAACAGCTCCCGGACATCCGGCAGGCATTGCTTTAAACCAGACCTATGCGCATATTTCTCATCGGCATGCCGGGAAGCGGCAAAAGCTATTGGTCGCACCAGCTGAGCGACCTGCTGCACTATGAGCAGGCAGACATGGATCGTGTGATCGAAACCCGTGAAGGCAGCAGCATTCCGCAACTTTTTACAATAGGCGAGCAATATTTCAGGGAAAAGGAACGGGAGGCATTGCAAGCGATACTGGAAGAATTTTCTGACAAAATCGTGGTTGCTACCGGCGGCGGTGCACCCTGCTACAAAGACAACCTGCAGGTGATGAAGACCGCCGGCTGTGTGCTGTATCTCGAAACCCCGACAGAAGCCCTGCTGGCCAATATCGAGCAACAGGGGCTGGAACGGCCGCTACTGGCTAATGGCAACCGGCAAGAACTTGCCGAAAAGCTATCGCAGCTATACAGGCAAAGAAAAGAAATATACGAGCAGGCTCATGGGAAAATTGACACCGTAACGGCGAACCTGAGTACCTTTGCAGCAACTCTTGAGCATTATCTCTCCGACAATAATCTTTCGCTCTGATGACGTACAAACCCGCTCTTACTGCAGCCTTCCTGTTTGCTATGATTGGCGTGATCACCGGCGCTATGGGCGCCCACGCGCTGCGCCCGCATCTTACCGACGACTTGCTGGCTTCCTATGAAACAGCCGTAAAATATCAGTTCTACCACAGCTTTGCCCTGGCCATTGCCGGCATGCTGCACCAGGCTTTTCCGTCGGCCTGGATACGGAGAGCCACCTGGGCTTTTGTGATCGGCATCCTTTTGTTTTCCGGATCCATTTACCTGCTGATCTATCTCAAAGCTACCGCTTCGGTAGGATTGGGCGGTCTTGGCATCCTGACGCCCATCGGCGGCCTTTTCTTTATTGCCGGCTGGCTGTTCCTGCTTTTGGGTATCCGTAGTAAGCAGGCAGCGTCCTGAACAACCATCAAACACGACAATAGAACGGCACGACGACAAACGTTGCTGCCGGGCCTTTAAACCTGACACGATAGCGCCAGGCACGATGCCGTTTAAGTGGGGGAACGCGATAGCTTGGAATTTCACGTCAATCCTTTGTGCACTTTGCGTATCACTTAGCCATCTTAGCGATTAACGACACGGCTTTCTCCTTTAAAAGGAGCCTAACGAAACGACATGGGAAAGGTACAGGAGGCAATGTTGGGAATGCTCAGGCTGCTGCTACGGGGCTGCCGGCTTTCTGCTTGCGCAACAGCAGGAAAGATTCTCCTGCCAGGCAGCACAGAGCCACGATAACGCATATCTTCCACAAGGGGAAAGGATCCTGTGCCTGGCGCCATCCCTGCCGGCCCACCGATTGCTCATCAAGCCAGCGTACCCTTGCCGGCGCCAGCGTACGCTCAAGCGCTGCATGAGATATCCCACCCAGTTGCGATTCACTGCGTAGCGCATTCAGCCCCACCAGCACCGTATCTTTCGAAGCCTCGTTATATAACCGGTAAAAACCGGCATCCCGGGCAGTATTATTCAGAAACAGCTCCACACCGATGCCCGAAGGTCGCTGCGAAGGGATCGCATCGAAGCCGGGACGGGCCAGGTGCCATACCTTACGATCGTCGGCGCCCGACACCGGCAACCATAGCGGTGCACTGCTACCTACTGAGCGGGCGTACATATTGCCGCCGCTTCCCTGCACTGCCATTTTGTACAGCACCGGCACAAAGAAATAGCTCAACGCAAAATTGGAACTGCGATCGTCCAGCGGAGAAGCACAGAGATAAAGCTTGCCCTGCATCAGGGCATATTGCGCCAGGAAAGGCTTACCATCGCGAAAGCTCATCAGCGCCTGTTGGTTGGCCGCTACCGAGGCTGTCACCGGGTAGCGTTTTGCCGTAACCGGCAGTTGTATATTATCGGGCACCTTTTCAAACACATCCTGCAACAAAGGATGGGCCTGCTGCAGGGAAACGACTTGCTGCCTTGTGGTATCTTCCTTACCGAAGCTGATGTCGCCCCAGGCTTTCAGTCCCTGGTTGAACTGATCTACTCCGGAAACATTGCCGGGGAAAAGCAGGATATTCTGCCCACGCTGCAAAGCTTCCTTAACGGCATCCTGTATACCGGGCGTGATCTGCGAAAGGTTTTGTAATATGATCAGGCTGTACTGCGGCCATTGTGCTTTGTTCACAGCCCCGGCCGGCTCCTGTTGTATCTTGATTCCCTGGTAGGTGCGAAAGGCCGCCTGGAGATAGGGATTGACGGCGCCGTCGCCTACGATCAATACAGAAAGTTCGGGGCTGGTACGGGCAGCGATGCGAAAGGTATCGTCAAAGCTCAGCGGGTGATCCTGCAGGGAAAGGCTGATCTCCTGCCAGCCGGCCCCATTCAGTTGCAGAGGAAGCGTATCTACCCAGTCTTCATCCTCTTTCATCGCGATCGCGCTCACGGCCCGCACCTGGCCGCCTACCGTGACGCTAAGGTTACTGCCTTTCTCCACGGAGGCGCCGCTTTGTTTTACCCGCACCACCAGCGGATTGGACTGGCGGGTATCGAGGTTGGGGGAAAGGAAATAGGCCGTATCGATATAGAGATTCGCCACCTTACTGGCCTCGAGCGGGTAACAGTACAAGGTCGCATTGGCTGGTAGCGGCAACTTATCGCCGGCATCCAGCGTGCTTTGTTGCAGATCGCTGAACAGGTATATATTCCAGGGCTCTTTGCCTTCATTGGACTGTGCGGCAATGATGCTGTTCATGACCTGCCGCAAAGAAGCTACCCGCGCTACCGGATGTATATCGTTGAGCGCCTGCAGCGCTTCGCTGCGCAGCATAGGCCTTGTGGCTGCCATCTTATCGTTGCTCAACAGCAGGAAACGCGCAGTATTATCAGAGGAAGCGATCAGCTGACGGGCTTTTTTCTTTGCCTGTTGCAGGAGGCTTTCCTGCCCCTCGCTTATCGTCATACTATAGGAGTTATCGATGTAGATCACCGATACCGCTGCCTTGCCCCCCGATTCCCCCTTTCCCAGGAAAGGTTGTGCGAAGGCCAGCACCAGGGCCGCCAGGAAAAGCAGGCGCATCAGCAGCAGGCGCCAGTTATGTATTTTTGCCTGCCGCTTGGTCGACAGCTGTATATTTCTCAGGAAGCGGGTGTCGGGAAAAGCCACCCGTTTGTACCGCCTCAAGTTGAAGAGGTGGATCAGCACCGGGATCACCAGCGCCAGACCGGCCAGCAGGAACAAGGGAAAAAGAAAGCCCATAGCTTCAAAAATAGCGAGTTCGGGGCAAATAAACAGAAAAAATATAAACCGCAAGGCCCGTCCCGAAAGGCTTTCGGGATTATGTTTTTTACTTACTTTTGAGCCCATGCGTAAATACCTGCACTGGAAAACGTATCTCGTTATCTTTGCCCTGGCGATTGTTGGCTTTGCCTTGTATTACTTCAACCAGGTTGCCAAAGAAATGGCTATTGAAGAGCAGAAGAAAGTGGCTATGCTGGTTGAAGCCATCCGTACGACCGCCCTGGCGCCGATACAAGCACAATCGGACGTCACCTTTGCTTCAAAAGTTATTTCAGAAAACACAACCATTCCCCTGTTCCTTACCGACGATGCAGGCAATATTGTCACCTCCCAAAACCTCGACAGCAGCCGCTTGGCCGGCGATCCTGAATACCTGATGCGGAAGTACCAGGAATTCAAAAAACTGCATGAGCCCATATTGTATGATTTCAGTACCCCAGGCATGCCGGGCAAAGGCTATGTTGTTTACGGCGATTCTACGCTGCTCAATCGCCTCCGTTATTACCCCCTGCTTATTCTCGCTATTATTGTTTTCTTCCTGCTGATCGTGGTCATTGCTATTTCCAATGCCCAGCGTAGTATACAGAACCAGGTATGGGTAGGCATGTCCAAAGAGACCGCGCACCAGTTGGGGACGCCCTTATCTTCCATCGTAGCCTGGATGGAGCTGCTGAAAGACAACGAGAGCAACCGCGAGTGGGTGTCGGAAATGGAAAAGGATGTGTCGCGGCTACAACTTATCGCCGACCGTTTTTCGAAGATCGGCAGCGTACCCCAGCTCAAAGAAGAGAACCTGGTGAACAGGCTGCAAAGCATGGTAGAATATATGCGTATGCGCAAGCCCCAGAAGGTAACTATCGATTTTGAACATGACGAAGACGATGTACAGGTGCTGCTGAGCGGTCCATTGTTCGATTGGGTGATCGAGAACCTGATCCGCAATGCGCTCGATGCCATGGAAGGCGCCGGCAACATCCTTATCAAGCTGAGCAACCAGCCACGCATTGTCACCATAGACCTGAGCGATACCGGCAAAGGCATTCCCAAAAATAGTTTCAAAAAGGTATTTGCTCCAGGCTATTCCACCAAGCAGCGCGGCTGGGGCCTTGGACTTTCGCTGGCCAAACGAATCATCGAGAAATACCACAATGGCAGTATCTTTGTAAAATCATCAGAACCCGGTAAAGGCACTACTTTCCGTATCGTTTTCCGGAGGTAAGGCCGGCGCTTCAAAACCCGCCACTCATGAAAAACATTTTCTTCTTTACCTGTTTTTCGCTTGCTTGTTGCTTTGCCCGGCCCGCAATAGCCCAGGTTGTCTATTCGACAGACTGGAAAAGCGATGCCCAGGTGATCGTCTATGTAACCGACTCCAAAAGCGATGCCGACCTTGTGGTGTACAAGACCAAAAGCAAAAGTGACGCCGAAGGAAAAAACGAAGGGGTTTGGTATTTTGCCGAATGGAGAAGCGACGCCAAGAAACAGATCTATTTCACCGAATGGAAAAGCGACGCCGATCTCATCGTCTATTTTACCGATTCCAAGAGCGATGCCGGTTGGAAAAGCAAGAAAAAAATGCATCTGCTCTATTAGCTACCGCACATGGATATAAAGATCAGGGAAGCGCAGGAACATGATCTGCCACAGATACTGGACATTTACAACGATGCTATACTGTATACCACATCGGTGTACAACTATAAACCGCATACGCTTGATATGCGACGCGAATGGTTCCGCTTGAAACAACAAGACGGCTTTCCGGTATGCGTAGCCGAACTGGAAGAGCGGGCGATCGGTTTTGGCACCTACGGGCCTTTCCGGCCCTGGGCCGCGTATAAGTATACCGCCGAGATATCGGTCTATATCGACCCTACCCACCGCGGTAAAGGTATAGCCAGGTTGCTGTACCCGCATTTACTGGCCGCAGCGCAACAACAGCAGTTGCATGCCCTGGTTGCCGGTATCGATGCCGCCAATGAAGCCAGTATGAAGCTGCACCGGCATTTCGGCTTTGTCGAGGTGGGCCGGTTCAAAGAGGTGGGCTATAAGTTCGGCCAATGGCTGGACCTGGTCTTTATGCAATTGCTGCTACCTACACCCGAACATCCAACCGAAGATTAGCATGTATTTCCTGGATCCCGGACATCAATTAAACCAACCGCCGAAACGGATTGTATCCCTGGTCCCGTCTCAAACGGAGCTGCTGTACGATCTGGGTCTTGATGCGGAGACGGTTGGCATTACCAAATTCTGTGTGCATCCCGAAACCTGGTTCCGGAGCAAAGCGCGGGTGGGTGGTACCAAAAGCCTGCATCGCGACCGTATTGCTGCTTTACAGCCCGACCTTATCATCGCAAATAAGGAAGAAAATGTCAGGGAGCAAGTAGAAGCGTTGGGCGATATCGCACCGGTATGGATCAGTGACATTCATACCCTGGACGATGCGTTGCAGATGATCCGCACCGTGGGTACGCTTACGTCCCGTGAGGAAAACGCAGAGATGATCGCCCGCTGTATCGAACAAGACTTTGCTCAACTGCATGCCTTCGCACCATCCCGCAACGCCTTATACCTCATCTGGCGCAAGCCCTGGATGACAGTAGGACGGGATACGTTTATACATGACATCCTGCAACGGGCCGGACTGACCAATAGCTACGCGGACCAGGAGCGCTATCCCGCGATCGACGACGAAGATATCATCGCCCGGAACCCTTCGCTCGTGCTGCTTTCCTCGGAACCTTACCCTTTTAAAGAGCCGCATATACAGGAACTACAGGCCTTGCTGCCCGCTGCACACATACAGCTGGTGGATGGAGAGCTCTTTAGCTGGTATGGTAGCCGCCTGCTGCATACCGCCGCCTACCTGAAGCAGTTGCAGGAGCATTGGTAGCGACCTAAAAATATCCGAAATATACTTTGGAAAAAGTGCTGTACTCGATATTGATCTCATCGCCTTCTTCGTACAGCGCATAGTCTTCTTTGCTGACTTCTATGCTGAGCTTGAAAGTAGACCGCAGGAAAAAGTGGTGTGTATTGTTGCTGCTGACATGTTGCTTACGCATGATCCCCGTATTCTCAATCGTTTTATTGCCCAAACGGATATCCTTCACCAGCGGCTTCAGGTTACGGAGATAGCCAATATAACCGCCAACAATCACTACCAGCAACAGGAAGATCATACCCAGCACATAATACAGGTATACGCGTGGTTCCTGTTCCTCCCGCAGCCGCGCCATTGCCGGCGTATCCTGACTGCGTTTAACGCTTTCCATAATAATACCCAGGCAACAAGGTACGATGACAAAAAGTACAGCCAGCGTACGCATCGTGCGTAGAAATGCCCGTTTTTCCCTGGCTTCTTTTTCCTTCAGGTAAGAAAGCTCCGAGTCGGTCATCGGCTCCTGGTATGTGTAAGCAGCTCGGGGCATTGTAATTTTGCCAGCCTAAAGTAAGCTAAAAAATCTATTTTTGATGTCTATTCAAATGAAAATGTACATCAATCATTTTTGCAGCATCAGCCCCGCCGGAATGCTGGTTCCGGGTGTTCCGGTAGCCACGCTGCAACAGCCCGGACCCGGCAAGGCAGCCTGCGCCGAACCGGACTATAAAGAGCTGATCCCCCCGATGCAGCTACGTCGCATGACCAAGCCGGTACGCACTGGGATAGCGGCTGCAAAGCACTGCCTGGGAACGGAGATACCCGGTTCGATCCACGTGGGCACTACATATGGCATGCTGCAGGACTCTGAGCAATTCCTTCAGAAAATGATCGACCAGGAAGAGCAGATGCTGAATCCCACGGCCTTTATTCAATCGACACACAATACCGTATCGGGGCAGATCGCCTTGTCGCTCGCCTGCACAGGCCATAACATGACCTATGTACATAAGGCGCATTCCTTTGAGAGCGCCATGATGGATGCCGCCATGATGTTGGCAGCACAGCCCGGAGAAATGGTGCTGGCAGGCGCTGTAGACGAATGCACCGACACCAGCTATACGATACTGGAAAGATTTGGGAAATATAAAACGGGCGATATTGCCGGTGAGGGCGCTGCTTTCTTCACCTTATCTGCTCACGCCGGTGCAGATAGCAGTGCATGGCTCCGGGCTTTCGATATGTTCGTCGCCGATGACGATGCCGCAGTCGCAGCACAGCTAGCCCGCTTCCAGGAACAGCATCAGCTGGCGATCAACCACAATGATATCCTGCTGATCAACGCGCCGGGTCTGAAAAACGCGCCGGATATATGCTCCGGTATAGAAACGATCGATTACCGCCGGTACTGCGGCGCCTATCCTACCGCCTCTTCCTTCGGACTGGCTTTGGCCACGGCCTTGCTAAACGAAAAGCGTACCGGTCGTTGCTGGATACTCAGCGGCTGGGGCGATCACTACAGTATTTTCTGCCTGGACAGTCTGTAATAGAAATTGGCCCTTTTCGAAAAGGGCCAATTTTATGATTAAGTAGTTGGGTTATTTATTAACGTTTACCGTGGGCCAGCTGGGCTTAAAGCTATGCTGCCAGTCCTGCCAGGGCGTCGACTTGTGGTTATTGCCGCCCAGGTATTTCAAAATGCTTTCCATCTGGAAAATTTCGAGGTAACCCGGCATCGGCTGTGCATTCTCAAAGTTCTCATCCATAAAGACAGTGGTGGGATAAGACAAACGGCCCTGCAGCAGCTGCACCGCCAGCTCGTTTACCCGTTGCTGCGTAGAATACTCCCATTTTTTGCCCTTGAAGGCTACCGGATTGCGTTGCTCGGCATCAAACTTAACCGCATAGTAGTTTTCATTGACGTACCGGATCAGCGAATCGTTGCTATACGTTTTTTTATCCATTACCTTACACCAGCCGCACCAGCTGGTATACACATCGATCAGCACTTTTTTCGGCTTTTCCTTCATCTTGGCCTCAGCCTCCTCAAAGCTCATCCAGTGGATCTCTTTGGCCTCTTTATTACCGTCCGTAGCGCAAGCCGCCATTGAAAAGGCGAACAGAACGCCTAAGAGAGAAAGTATCTTCTTCATCTATACTTTGGTTTGTATACGTCTATAGATAAGACGGTCATTTTAATTTAAAAGTTGCGCTACCGGCCCTTTTCTTCCGGTAACAAGTATGCAATTTACTGATTAGAAGGCTTAGTTTTGCCTTCTTAACAATATAAAAGCGAAGATGAAGATAGCGGTAGCGATTACCGGCGCCAGCGGCTCGATCTATGTGCAGCAACTACTGTATAAGCTGGCCAGGTTAGAAGATCAGATCACGGAGGTGGGCATCGTTTGGAGCGACAATGCAAAAACAGTATGGGAAGAGGAGCTGGGCAATAAAGATTATGACCAGTTTCCCTTTAAAGTTTGGGCAAAGAACGATTTTTATGCCCCTTTTGCTTCCGGTAGCGCCGATTACCAGGCACTCATCATTTGTCCCTGCAGTATGGGTACCCTTGGAAGGATTGCCGGCGGCATCAGCGACAACCTGATCACCCGTGCCGCCGACGTGATGCTGAAAGAGAGGAGAAAGCTGATCTGTATGATACGGGAGATGCCTTACAGCCTGGTGCACATCAACAATATGAAAACAGTAACCGAGGCCGGCGGTATCATCTGCCCTGCCTCCCCTTCTTTTTATCACAAACCCCACACCCTGGAGGAAGCGACCCAAACAGTCGTTGACCGGCTGATTAACCTGGCCGGCCTGCGCGCCGGAGGCTTCCGCTGGGGCCAATAAACCTATTTTGAATGGAGATTCGCAATTTAAAAGACACGGCCTTGCCCGATATTGTAGCCAGCATTGCCGAGGCATTTGCCGACTACTTTGTACCCATTTCTGCCGATGTAAGTTATTGGCAAAAAAGACTTGAAGCGGCAAGGGTCGACTTTGCCCGCTCCTATGGCATGTTCGACAACGGCCGGCTTGCCGGTTTTATTCTCAACGGCATCGATACGCTGCAAGGCAAGCTTACGGCCTTCAATACCGGCACCGGTGTGCTTTCGGCGGCGCGTGGTCATAAAGTGGTCGACAAGCTTTACGAATATGCCCTGCCCCGGTTGCTCGACAGTGGCATTACCCTGTGCAGCCTGGAAGTGATCGACCAAAATGAAAGAGCGATCCATGTATACGAACGTATCGGGTTCATTATCCACAAAAAGCTGCATTGCTTCAAGGGCCGGCTACAGACCATCGCCGTCCCTGGCATTGCCGTGGAGCAGGTGCCCTATGCCACGCTGGCCACTGCAGCGCGTCCCTATGATGCCTTTTACTCCTGGGACAATACTTCAGCTGCCGTGCAGGCAGCCGGCGACCGCTACCGTTGCTACCAGGTGAAGCGGGCAGCCCAAACGGTCGGGTACTTCATCCTCAATCCGGAAACCAGCCACCTGATACAGTTTGAAGTGATTACCGGCGACCAGGCCGACCTGCAGGCACTACTGTCGGGCATCGCACAAGTAATACAAGAAGTGAAGATCAACAACGTGGATGGCAGCCGGATGGAGTTGCTCGCCGCCCTATCTGCTGCGGGACTGGAAAACTTCCTGGACCAGTACGAAATGCGAATGCCCCTTGCCGGCTCGCAAGAATAATTTAACTTTCCAGGTTCAAAATTGAAACGCTTATTATGGCAAAAAAAGAGCAAAAAGAAAAGAAACACATCCCGGTGGTCAATAAAAAATCACTGGCGTTCTTTGAACGATACATCAACAACGCAGCACCTACGGGCTTCGAGGCCGAAGGACAAAAGCTTTGGCTGGATTACATCCGTCCCTATATCGACGAGCATTATGTCGATAATTACGGCACTGCCGTGGGCATCATCAATCCCAAGGCCAAGTATAAAGTAGTGATCGAGGCGCATGCCGATGAGATTTCCTGGTTTGTCAATTATATTACCAGCGATGGGCTCATTTATGTGATCCGCAATGGCGGTTCCGATCACATGATCGCCCCCTCCAAAAGAGTGAACATACATACCGACAAAGGCATTGTCAAGGCTGTATTCGGCTGGCCTGCCATCCATACCCGCAGCGGCGAAAAAGAAGAAACGCCCAAGGTCAAGAACATTTTCCTCGATTGCGGCTGCACCTCCAAAGATGAAGTGGAAGCGCTGGGTATTCACGTGGGCTGTGTAATCACTTACGAAGATGAATTTATGGTGCTTAACGACCGGTACTACGTGGGACGAGCCCTGGACAACCGCGCCGGCGGCTTTATGATCGCCGAAGTGGCGCGCCTGCTACATGAGAACAAGAAGAAGCTACCCTTTGGCTTGTATATTGTCAACTCTGTGCAGGAAGAAATAGGCCTGCGCGGCGCCGAAATGATCGCCGAATATATCCAGCCTAATGTTGCGATCGTTACCGACGTAACGCATGACACCTCTACACCAATGATCAGCAAGGTAAGCGAAGGAGATCTTTCCTGCGGCAAAGGACCGGTAGTGACTTACGCACCGGCGGTGCAAAACAACCTGAACCGGCTCATTATTAAAACAGCTGAGGACAACAAGATCCCGTTCCAGCGATCAGCCTCTTCCCGTTCTACCGGCACCGATACCGATGCTTTCGCCTATTCCAACGCTGGCGTACCTTCAGCATTGATCTCCCTGCCCCTGCGCTATATGCATACCACTGTGGAGATGGTGCACAAAGAAGACGTCGACAATGTAATTCACCTGATCTATAATGCCCTGCTCAACATTAAAGACGGACACGATTTCCGCTATATTCAGTAATATTTCAGCCGACTATATGAACGAACAGATTTTCTGGCAGCTGATCGATAAAGCAAAGGCCGCCCCCAACAGCAATTTTGAAACGCAATGCGTTACGCTTACCGAGCTACTGACCCCTTATGCCACAGAAGACATTATCGCTTTTGAGCACATACTGCTCGAAAAGATCGAAGAAGCGTCGACCTGGCCCATTATGGCAGCGACTTTCGTGGTGTGCAGCTTCATTTCCGATGATACCTACGAGGATTTCCGCGCCTGGATGGTAGGACAGGGTAAGGATAGTTTTTACAAGATCATTAAAGACCCCAATGAGATCTGCAATATCCTTTCGCCTAAAGAAGCCCGCGACCTGGGCGGCGAATACATGCTGTTCGTGGCCGCAAATGCCTGGCTGGAAAAACTGGGCAAGGACAACGAAGATGAGTTTTACGAGCTGATCGAGCATCCCGAAGAAAAGGTGATCGAACAACGCTGGCCTGAGACCAAAGAGGAATACCGGAAGCTATTCCCCGCGCTGTACGACAAATTCTGGAACGAAGAACGTATCCAGGAGCGGCTTTCAGAAGCGGAGGAAGAAGAATAACAGCATAGGAGCCGGCCGGTAATACGCCGGCTCCCGTCATAAATCCCGCCATGAAAGAAGACATTCAGAGTTATAATATCCGCCAGCTAGATATTAGCGACCTGGAATCCTATAAAAGATTACGCCTGGAAGCTTTGCTCCTGGAGCCTTCCGTGTTCAGCAGCACGTATGAAAGAGAAGCGGCTTTTTCTGTGGCGGATTGGGAAGACCGGCTCAACCAGCTGCAATCGGCCTCCTTCGGTCTGTTCCATGATGAACGGATGATTGGTATCACCGGCATTCTTATTCCAGATGTCGGGCAAGAAGAGGCAATACTGGTGGCTTCTTATATTCAAAAGCCTCATCGCGGAAAGGGGTTGTCTGCTCTGCTCTACCGCCAAAGGATCGAATGGGCCAGGAAGAGAGGCCTGAAACGGATCATTGTTTCTCATCGTAAAAGCAACGAAGCTTCGCGGGCTGCCAACCAGCGTTCCGGCTTCCGGTTCACCCATGAAGAGCAAGCGATATGGCCCGATGGCATAGAAGAAGCCAATGTATTTTACCGGCTGGACCTTTAGATCGTCTCGTTCCTTCAGAAAATATTACTCGGTCGGCATGGCCTTACGGCATTCGATAACTTATCCTATTTTTATACCATAATAAAGCATAAATAGCGATGATCCGGTACAATGATCTTGCGGGTAAGAAGATTGGCCGTATAGAAGCGTTAAGCGACGGCGTATTTGCGATTGCACTCACACTGCTGGTGTTGGAGATCAAAGTACCCGAGCGGCCTGTCCACTCGGAAGCGGAGCTCTTCTCCCTCTTCCTTTCCCTATCGCCTAAGTTCCTGAGCTATTTCCTCAGCTTCATGACAATGGGTATCTTCTGGAACGGCCAGGCCGTGCAGCTGAGCTATATGAAAACATACGATCGCAACCTTACCTGGAACGCGCTGTTTTTCCTGCTGCTGGTCTCTCTGCTGCCTTTCACCACCGCCTTTTTGGGACAGTACACCCAGTATCGTTTTGCTTTGCTGCTTTACTGGTGCAACATCCTGTTGCTGGGCCTGGTACTATACCTGCACTGGCAGTACGCATCGAAGAAACAGTTTATCGCACTCGATGCCGGGGCCTTCCCAACCATCGACAAGGCCGTACGCAGCCGCATCGTGATCGCACAAGTGTTGTACCTGGCCGGGGCATTGCTGTGCTTTATCCATGTTTACCTCAGCATGGCCTTCATTATCCTCGTTCAATTAAATTATGCTTTTGCCATCATATCCGGCAAAGGCATCCAGAAGAAAAAAGACTGACCGTTATGGAGATCACCGAGGCCGTATCGATGTTACAATGCCCGCTGCTGAAGGCTTACACCTCACCCGTTTGCTGGGCCGATCTGGGTTGCGGCAGCGGTGTCTTTACCCGGGCATTGGCCGCGCTGTTACCCGCCGGTAGCAGCATACATGCGGTAGATCAGACAGCTGCATGGACCGATCCGGGGAACCTGGCCGTAACCGTTAATTTTCAGCAAAGGGATTTTGTTACGGCTGCATTGGACCTGCCGCCTTTGGATGGTATACTGATGGCCAATGCGCTGCACTATGTGCGGGACCAGCCGGCTTTCCTGGCCAGGATAAAGCGGCACCTCAAGCCTGGCGCTGTCTTTCTGATAGTCGAGTACGATACCGATACGCCGGCAAAGCCCTGGGTCCCTTACCCGCTTAGTTTTGATACATTAAGCATATTATTCCGCCAACAACATTTCAGCCAGGCCCATAAGCTACAGGAGCGTCCTTCTGTATACCGGCGGGCCAGGCTATACAGTGCCCTGATATCACCCTGAACTCTTTTAATCTTTAATACAGCGCCTATGCACGCCGGTCAACGTTACACGCTAAAAGAATTTCTTTTTTGGACCCGTAGAGACATTTACATCCTTGTAGTATTAGCCACCATTCCCACAACATTGCTTTTCTTTTTCCACTGGCAATGGCTGGCTATCCCCTGGGTACCTATCGCCCTGGTGGGCACTGCGGCCGCTTTCATCGTCGGTTTCAGGAATACACAAACCTACAACCGTTTGTGGGAAGCAAGGCAGATCTATGGCGCTATCGTCAATAGCAGTCGCGCCTGGGGTATGCTGGTTAAAGATGGCATTGGTGATCCGGCAAAGGATCCGATGCCGGAGGAGCACCGCCAGATGATCTACAGACACATTGCCTGGCTTACAGCATTGCGGTATCAGCTGAGGGAAAACCGGGCCTGGGAGAATGCCCGCAGCAAGCCATCCTATATCGAATATGGCAGGCTGTACCGTGTGGAAGAATGGGACACAAAGCTGGATGACGCGTTGAAGCCCTACCTTTCCGAAGAAGACCTGCACTTTGTGCTGGCCCGGAAAAACAGGGCCACTCATCTCATCAGCCTGCAGTCGGCACAACTCAAAACGCTCAAAAGTCAGGGCCATATCGATCCGCTCGATCATGTCGAATTGGAGCAGCTCCTTGTCAATCTTTATGAACAGCAGGGTAAATGCGAGCGCCTGAAGAATTTCCCTTACCCAAGGCAATTTGCGACCATCAACCAGATGTTCGTCCGGCTTTTTATATGCCTGATCCCCTTTGGTACGCTGGGCGAGTTCAGCAAGCTCAGCGATAAGCTGGGTAGCTGGATCATATGGCTGGCTATACCTTTTTCCGTTATTATCTCCTGGGTGTTTATGGCTATGGAAAAAATAGGAGAAAGCACCGAAAACCCATTTGAAGGCAGCGCCAACGATGTGCCGGTAACGGCTATGAGCCGCACCATTGAGATCGACCTGCGCGAAATGCTGGGCGAGCTGGACCTGCCACCGGCTTTGACACCGGTAAACAATATATTGATGTAAAAGAGAAGTCAAGTTTTTGAAACTTGACTTCTCTTTTGATATTACTTTCCGAACTTCTTCTTCAGCTGGCTCAGGGCATCGTGGATATTTTCGCTGGGACGGTCGGCTACCTTTGGCCTTGCGTCCTGTGGGCGCCTGGAGCGGGGCTGCTGCGCCGGTGGGTCCTGTGCCTGCTTAATGGACAAAGCAATACGTTTGCGGGGAATATCCACCTCTGTAACCTTCACCATAACCTTGTCATTCAGCTTCAATGCTTCGGCAGGATCAGTAATATACTTATGCGCGATCTCCGATACATGCACCAGGCCATCCTGTTTGACGCCGATATCGACGAATGCGCCAAAACGGGTAAGGTTGGTGACAATGCCCGGAACGATCATACCGGCATGCACGTCTCCGATGGCATAAATGCCGGCAAATTCAAAAGCCTGTGCTTCGCTGCGGGGATCCAGCCCCGGCTTCTTCAGCTCCTTCAGGATATCCTGTAAGGTGTGGAGTCCTACGGTATCCGACACGTATTGCTGCGCAGCGATCTGGCTCACCACCGCTTCGTTGCCGATCATTTCTTTCAGTCCGATACCCTTATCTGCCGCCATTTGCGCCACTACTTTATAAGCTTCAGGGTGCACGCCGCTCTCGTCGAGCGGATGATCGCCGCCTTTGATCCTCAGGAAGCCTGCACATTGCTCAAAGGCCTTGTTGCCCAGCCGGGGTACTTCCAGCAATTGCTTCCGGCTGGTAAAGCGTCCCTTTTCCTTTCTGTAATTAACGATATTTTCGGCGATAGACGGACCGATGCCGCTCACATAACTCAGCAGGTGCTTGCCTGCGGTGTTCAGGTTAACACCCACAGTATTGACACAGCTCACCACCGTCTGGTCCAGCTTTTCTTTCAAACGTACTTGGTTCACATCGTGCTGGTATTGTCCCACGCCTATACTTTTGGGATCGATCTTTACCAGCTCGGCCAGGGGGTCCATTAACCTCCGGCCAATGCTTACGGCGCCCCTTACGGTAATATCGTAGTCAGGAAATTCTTCCCTGGCAATCTCAGAAGCCGAGTAGATCGATGCGCCATCCTCATTCACCAGGAATACCGGCAGACCGGTGTTCAGCTTTTTGATGAACTGCTCTGTCTCGCGGCCCGCAGTACCGTCCCCGATAGCAAAGGCTTCGATATTGTATTCACGCATGTAGTTCCGTACTTTATGCTCTGCATCCAGGAGCCTGTTGTTCTGCTCATGCACATAGATCAGGTCGTTCTTCTTCAGCTCACCCTTTTCATCCAGGATCACAACCTTACAACCGGTACGGTAACCCGGATCAATAGCCATTATCCTTTTGCTGCCCAACGGAGAGGAAAGCAGCAGCTGGCGCAGGTTTTCAGCAAATACGACGATCGCTTCCTCATCTGCCTTTGCCTTGAGTCCCATACGGAATTCGCTTTCGAGACTGGGTTGCAGCAAGCGCCTGTAAGCATCTCTGATGGCTTTTTTCACTTGCTCTGCGGCTTCATTACCCGCTTTTAGAAATTGTTTTTCGATCCTGAGCAGGGCCGCTTCTTCCTCGGGTGCAATGCTCATACGCAGGAAGCCTTCCATAAAGCCCCGCATGATCGCCAGCATACGGTGCGAAGGAATTTTGGAGACCGGTTCGGAAAAGTCGAAATAATCCTTGTACTTAATGCCTTCTTCTTCTTTGCCACTAAGGATCTTGCCCTGTACTGCCGCCTGCGTCTCAAACAGCTTACGCATGCCCGCCCGTACTTCAGCATCTTCATTCACCATCTCGGCAATAATATCCCTGGCGCCCTGCAGCGCGCTGTCGGCATCGCTTACATTATCATTGATATAGGCTGCTGCTTCTGCTGCAGGCAATACATTACCTTGCTCTAGCAGCAGCAATGCAAGTGGCTCCAGGCCGTTTTCCCTGGCCGTCTGGGCTTTGGTTTTCCGCTTGGGTTTATAAGGCAGGTAGATATCTTCCAGCGCATTGAGGGTGGTCGCTTCATTCAGTTTATCCTGCAGCAACTCCGTCATCTTACCTTGCTCGGTAATTGTTTTTTCAATAAAGGCTTTCCTGTCGGTAAACTCCTGCTGGAAGCGGGCCTCATCCTGTATCTGCTGGATCTGTACTTCATCCAGGGCGCCGGTCTTGTCCTTACGATAACGCGCGATAAAGGGAATAGTAGCCCCTTCCGATAATAATTCCAATACGGCAATAACCTGCTTTTCGGGTAAGGCAAGCTTACCGGCTACAGGTGCTGAAAATGCAATCATGTCTATGTTCTTGTTCAAAAAATAAAGGACGGCGAAGGTAATGAAAAAGCGACAGCCCGGGCTAGTCCCGGATGATCGCTACCTTTCCGTCGGACCCGATACGGAGAATACGCGAGGGCAGTGTTTCGTTCTGCTCTTCCCGCCGATGGTCTACGATATAATCAACGCCTTGCTTAATAGAGGCTTCTATATCGTCAAAACCTTTTGGTGAGGCAAGCCCACTGGTATTGGCTGATGTGGATACCAGCGGATGTTTCAATCTTTTAATCAAACTTTTGCAAAACGGATCTTTCGTCACACGGATCGCAATGCTGCCGTCGGCGTTTACCAGGTTGTCGGGCAGGCCTATTGCCTGATCGTAGATCACTGTGGTCGGACGGTCAAAACCCTGAACCATACCCACTATATCGGGATGCGGACTGGCCACATACCGGAAAATGGATTTGGCTTCATCCAGCAGTATGATCAGGCTTTTGGCATCATCTCTTTTCTTCAGGTCGTAGATACGGCGTATCGCTGTGGCATTGGTCGCATCGCAGCCTATTCCCCATATCGTATCGGTGGGATACAAGATAAGACCGCCATGTTGCAAAATATCCAGGGCTTTATTGATCTCTTGGTTCATTGTTACGCCAAAGGTACGATGAAAGATGGGTTACAAAACCGTATTGAAGACAGTCTGTCTAAACGATTAGCCGCCCGGAGGATCCCGGGCGGCTAATCAACAAAACAAGGTTTTTTCTATTACTGCAGAGCGATGCTACGCACGGTTTGTGCGCCCCTTTGCTCATCTGTTACTTTCAGATAGTAGATACCGCGGGTAAAGGAGCCGACGGGTATTACGGCGTTTTTTTGCAGGTTGCCGCTCCATAGCTTTTGTCCTATGGCATTGAACAAAGCCAGGCCAAGCCGGGCATTACTCTTGCTGGTCACCCGGATCTCGTTTACCGCCGGATTGGGCCATATCGTCAGATCGTTTCTGAGTTGCACATCGGCAATGGACATTACCCTGTTGGTATCAATCAATTTAAAGTTGACATCGGAGATATCGAAAAAAACATTATCGGCGCCCTTTACTTTAACCCTTGCCCATAGTGAGAAGGTGTCGGGCATAGTCACTGCGGCCGAACCATTGTTGGGCACACCCGTAGCCAGCACAAACGGGTAAGTGTAGCCGCCGTCTATAGAAAGATAGATATCCACATTGGCTGCGCTGATAGGAGCAACATCGGTTTGCGCGACATTCCAGGTTATGGTCTTCGGGCTATTGGCGTATGCGGTATCCGTGCTTATATTGGGCGAGGTAACCCTGAAGGGTTGACCAGTATTGATCACATTCAAAGTAACCACATCGTCGGAGAAGTCGAAGGCGCCTAAGCCGTTGGACAGGCTGCGGGCAGCCAGCTTAAATCGCAGGGTGCGGGCAACAGCGGGCAGGCGCTCGCCTGTATAAGATGTCGTATTGTCTACGATCGAATCGATACGGGGAAATACCCTGAGGCGGCCCGTTACCGGCCTGAAGCTGCGGAATGTAGGCCCGGCAATGAAGTTAGCGCTACCATTCTCATCAGCCGTCAGGTTGCCGAGATCCCACTCTTCCCAGCAATAGCTCAAAGCATCTTCCGCAGCACCGGGTGTGGCTGCAGGCCCCATCAGCTCAAAAGGCGTCAGGTAAGGAATAGCATAGCTGGCGGCAATGGGCGGTAATACCGGCAGGGCGATGCCTGCGCTGGTCACCGCACAGGTACTTCCCTGGTCGTTGGTAATATAGTCGGATATCTCATCAAGGCTGGCCGTATGAAAATAGTCGTCGCTATGGGGCTGCAGGTTGTTTATAGGTCCGCAGATACCGGCATAGGCCATAATCGTGCTGCCGCTACCTGGCTCATATGCGGTAAAGCCGTTTTCGGTACCGCTGCAACGGTTGAAAGTATGGTTGGCGCCAAACTGGTGTCCCATTTCATGTGCTACATAATCTACATCGTAGGGATCACCTACCGGGTTAGCAGAGCCGGTCACGCCCCTGGCCTTTGAGAAATTGCGGCAAACACAACCCAGGAAAGCCACGCCGCCGCCACCGGTGCTGAAGATATGCCCGATATCGTAATTGGCCGACCCGATCACCGTGTTGGTATTCGTTTGGTTCTCTCCCAGAAGGGCATTGCCATTGTTGTTGCTGTTAAAAGGATCGGAGGAAGCATTTAGATATACCAGCTGGTCATTATTACCGATCATGACCATAGTTACCGACACTTCCCGTTCATAAATGCCATTCACGCGGTTCATCGAAGTGGTCATGGCGCTAAGCACACTGATCGTGGTTGGCGTAGTACCACCGACAGCGGCCGCGTATTCGCCGGTACAGGAAAGGGCTAACCGGTATGTTTTATGGGTATCCCCGTTTTGCTTCAGGCCCAGCGAGGGCGGCTGTCCATCAAGCGTCTCGGGTAAATTACCTTCCGCATCCGGCAAAGTAGCTTCGCCTACACCACATACCATATATTGCTGCTCAGGCCGGCGATAATCTCTTTTGTAATACACGGTATAATAGCCATCGGCTACGTTGCTGTAAGGATCAATAAAAAAAGTATTGGTACCGTCAAACACCATGGCGTGAAAACCCCAAAAGGTATAGTCCAGCTTAGCTGTAACCGCAGGATTATCGACAGCCCTTGCGGTAAAGGTCTGGATGTCGCTGAAGCGGGACCGTAACGGCTCTTCCATCATCGGTGTATTCCATACATAAAAATCGCGCGCGCTACCATTAGGCATAGGCAAGCTGATGATCTCAGCCTTGGCCGGATCGCTGCCGAGCGAGAAAAGAAAGCTTTTCAATGCAGGCTGGTCGGCCGCCTGGATACGATAGTTGATCGGTTGCAGTACCTGCTTTCCGGCCGAAGGTGCTTGATTACCCTCGAAGGCATGGAAAAAACCGGCGGCCTGTGCCTGGGAGCAGACCAGCAGCGACAAGCAACCTGCAATAATGTTTCGATTAAATTTGATCATGTTTTTAATTTGATTCCGGATACAAAAATGGTAGCGATCGGGATTATTTTCCGGCAGGAGTGCTTCTGGGCCCCGTTGCATCTTCTTTCCGGTATACTACATAATAGGTTTTCTTTCCACTTTTCCAGGGAGCAATAATGGTATACTTTTCCTGCTGCCTTAACTCGGCATTCATTACCGTTCCATCATAATCCAGCCTGACGGAGGCGGCGATATCATCCACACCTATTCCTTTAAGCGACACCAACCCCGGAAATTTTGCTGCCAGCTCCGGCGATAAGGTACCGGAAGCAATGACTTTAAAGCGAGTGCATCCTTCATCGTTCAGCGCCGGCAGATTGATCGCAGTAGGCGTTGCTCCCCGCTTACCGGCCATCTTCAGATAAGCTTGCAGCTTTCTTTCATCTACAATGTACACCGAAAAGCTTTTGGGAAGGGTCACCGTATGCTGCCGTGCCGTAAGTTTGAGGATCGACGGATTGTCCACCCGGGTCCAGGTAAGGGTGAGGCCCTGTTCCGTGGCGCTGCAGGAAGCTTTTGCAGCCGATGCCGGCTTTTGAGCGGCTATTTTCGATAAAAAGGGGGAGCCTGTCAGCAGCAACATTCCCAACAATGCAGAACGGTACAACATGAGGCGAATATATCGAATTAAGGGCAAAAACGATTTATGAGACCATGAATTAACATTAGCCCTCCTTTCCATACTTCAACATTATCAAGTAACTTTACGCCCTCAAAAAATACAGAATTACTCTTTATGCAGATTGCCTATAGTTGGTTGCTGGATTACCTGCCTCAGCCGGTTCCGGTTGAAGAATTAAGCAATATATTGACAAGCATCGGGCTTGAAGTGGAAACCGTGGAACGTGCTGAAGCGATCCCCGGAGGACTCGAAGGCCTGGTGATCGGTCAAGTGGTGACCTGCACGCCCCACCCCAATGCCGACAAACTCAAATGCACAACCGTCGATACCGGTACAGGCGTTCTGCTACCGATTGTATGTGGCGCCCCTAATGTAGCCGCGGGCCAGAAGGTGATCGTCGCTACTGTAGGCACTACGGTACATCCCCTGAACGGGGCTCCCTTCCTGATCAAAAAGGCCAAGATAAGGGGTGAAGTGAGCGAGGGCATGATCTGCGCCGAAGATGAAATAGGATTGGGCGAAAGTCATGATGGCATCATGGTGCTGCCCGAATCTGCTGTACCCGGTACGCCTGCCAGCACTTACTTCAACATTGCGCCACCCGATTTTACCATACACATAGGCCTGACACCCAACCGTAGCGACGGCAACAGCCATATAGGCGTAGCCAGGGACGTATGCGCTTACATGACGCATCACAAAGGCAGCCCCTGGACTATAAAATATCCGGCAACGCCGGAACCGGTGTTTTCAGGTACGCCGCTTCCCATAGCCGTAACACTAGAGGCCACAGAGGCTTGTCCCCGGTACAGCGGTATCGTGTTGAACAACGTTACCGTGCAAGCCTCGCCCGATTGGCTGGTGCAGCGCCTGCAGACCATTGGCCTGCGCTCCATCAATAATGTAGTGGATATTACCAATTACGTTCTGCACGAATACGGCCAGCCGCTACACGCTTTTGATTATGACAAAATAGGCGATCAGAAAGTAGTGATTCGCATGGCCGGGGAAAACGAGTCCTTCCTGAGCCTTGATGGTAAGGAGCGCACACTGCGGGCTGAAGACCTGCTGATCGCCGATGCAGAAAAGGGGATGTGTATTGCCGGCGTATTCGGCGGCGCCCTTTCCGGCGTAAGCGGGCAAACCACCCGTATATTCCTGGAAAGCGCTTATTTCAACCCGAGAACTATTCGCCGCACGTCTCTCCACCACGGACTGCGTACCGACGCCGCCACACATTTTGAAAAAGGCGTTGATATGGCAATGGTATTGCCCGCGCTGAAAAGGGCTGTGGCCCTCATAGTGGAACTTGCCGGAGGGCAGGTGGCATCGGAAATAACCGACCTGTACCCGGTAACGCTGCCGGCGCATACCATCACAGTTCCCTATCGTTATATCCAAAAGCGCTGTGGGAAAGACTATGCCCCCGCCGATATCGACACCATCCTTACCGCCCTGGATTTTCGCATTCTGAATAAAACGGTAGATTTTATCGAAGTAGAAGTACCTTCCAATAAGCCAGATGTGCGGCAACCGGCCGACATTGCAGAAGAAGTATTGCGCATAGACGGACTGGACAATGTAGCTATCCCCTCCAGGCTGAATATATCGCTGCATCGCCGCCCCGGACCGGTGGCCCGTCGCTGGAAAGACCTGGTCGCCAACTACCTCAGCGCTGCTGGTCTCCAGGAGATCGTTACCAATTCGATCACCAACAGTAAATATTATGATGAGGCTGCGCCCTTGGTAAAGATGATCAACAGCCTGTCGAGCGAGTTGGATGTCATGCGCCCTTCGCTGCTGGAAAGCGGGCTTGAGGTAATTGCCTGGAACGTGAACCGTAAGGCGCAGGATCTTCGTCTGTACGAGTTTGGCAATATTTATCGCCAGCAAAGCGTTGGTAAGTACGACCAGACGGCACAGCTGGCGATCTGGATCACGGGCGACAGCGAAGCGCAGCACTGGCAGCACAAGGCCCTGGCATCTGATATTTATGACATTAAAGGTGTAGTTGAAAACATATTCCGCTACTGCGGCATTGGAAAAATACAGGAAGCTATTACAGAAAACGGCATTGAATGGAAGCGCGGTAAGCAGGTAATTGCAAAAGCCGGCTCCGTATCCCGCGACCGGCTGAAGCTGTTTGACCTGAAACAAGAAGTATTTTATGCGGAAGTGGACATTAAAGCTTTTGTTGAAGCAGCAGAAGGAGCAAAAGTAAAGTATACGGAACTACCTAAATATCCGTCAATGCGCCGGGATCTGGCGCTGGTACTGGATAAAAGCGTACCTTACAACAAAGTAGCAGCCATAGCCCAGGCCCAGCAATGGGAGGCCCTGAAAGGGTACGAGCTTTTTGATGTATTTGAGAGCGAAAAGATTGGCGCCGGAAAAAAATCACTGGCACTGAGCTTCACCTTCCAGCTGAATGAGCGCACCCTTACCGATGAGGAGGTGGATGGAATGATGAAGCAGCTGATTGCCTCATACCAAAAAGACCTGCAGGCACTGGTAAGAGAATAAAACCAGCTTATGAAAGAACTGGAATCATTACAGCAAAAGCTGGAGCAGCTTCTGAAGCGACATACAGCCCTGGCAGGGGAAAAAGACCGCCTGGAGCAACTCTGCGACCGCCATGCTGGAACCATTTCGGAGCAACAAGATAAGATCACCGCGCTGGAAACTGAGCTGCGGCTGAAATCTGTAGCCCTTTCAACAGCAGGCACACATGCCTACAAGGACAAACAACAACTGAAATCCCATCTCGAACGGGTGATCAGGGAAATCGAGAAAAATATAGAACTGCTCTAAACCCATTGATGCTTTCGACCTCAGCCCGAAAACTGGCCGCTACGCTGATACCGTTACTTTGCCTGGCAGGCCTTCTTTCCTGCGAAAAAGACGGACCACAATGCTATGTGCCTACCCTCGTACGGGTGGGTAACTCCTTTACCGTAATCGATACCACACATAAGCAGGTAGACAGTTTCCCGGTAAGGGATAGCCTGATCTATGTTTATAAGGATAGCGCTATGCTGGCTTCGCAAATGAGGATCCTCAATGAGACCTTGAACTACACCATTACAGGCACGGACCAAGCCAACGCAAGACAGATGCACATAGCGCTTAACCCGCTGAAAGACAGCACCCGCTACGCCTTTAGGGCCGACACTGCCTCGAATGTATGGGATACAATCACTTATTATTATACCCCTGAATCACATTTTGTTTCCAATAGCTGCGGCTATACCTATTACTATACGATAACAGGCGTCAAAACCACAAAAAATATCTTTGATTCGGCCATTCTCCGTCGAAGCGACGTGACCACCGATATTTCGGTAAGGCATGTTCAACTATATTTTAAAAGCAAATTTTAGATGAGGGCAGCTGTACTCTTCGTCCTTTCAATACTTTTCTCCTGTCTTGCCGTGGCGCAATCACCGGCAGATACTTCCGTACGTAGAAAGACTGATAGCATTCCGAAAATTTCCGTAGATACAACCGTGAAGATACCCCGTGTGCCACGCACCCATCAGCTCAGGATAGGATTCGACATCTATCGCATTGCTTACAACCTGATGTGGCCCAGCCGGCAAGGCTACGAAGTGCAGGCCGATTATGCGCTCAACCAAAAGACCTACCTGGTTACAGAAGCCGGGCTCGGAAAAGGTAAGATCGACTACTCCAACCTGCAGTACGATAATTCTTCCTATTTCTTCCGCCTGGGAGTTGACCAGCAGTTCCTGGATGTGATCAGCAACAGGGATTTCGACATTGGCTTTATCGGTATCCGCTACGGCATGGCTGCAGGCAACCGCAGCCCGGTAACCTACGAGATCCCTTCACCTTTTGGTCCGTCTGCAACAGGAAACATAGAGAGCCAAAGCTATATTGTCCATTGGGCCGAAGTGACCGGCGGCATCAAAGTTGAATGCTGGAAAGGCCTTTTTGTAGGCTGGAACATCCGGGGAAAGTTCATGTTCAACAGCGGTATTTTCAAAGAGATCGCCCCCAACTATATTGCCGGTTATGGCAAAGGAGATAAGTCTACTAATTTCGATTTTAATTTTTACCTGAGCTATGCCATCCGGTGGAAAAGCAAATGATCGTATCGCAAGCTGCTTCATACTTATACCGGAGCGCCGTCGAAGAAGTAAGCTGCTCTGAATACAGAAGGGGTTGTCCCGGCAGGACAACCCCTTCTGTATTCACAATCCGATGGAGGCACTAATAGCATCTATGGCACACACAGCGGTTTCATTTGCCCTTTCCCTCCGATCTTATCTCTTTTTCTTTTTCACTTCTTTTTTTTCTTCAACGGTCACCCAATCGGCAAGGTTAATCGTAAAAGGCATTTGTCCGATACGGACAACCGCCTTTTTCCCTTTGATCTCGGTAAGGCGTCCCACCTGGTGATTTATGGTATGCCTTACCAGGTCGCCTTCCTGTGGTTCCGTGCCCGATAGCTTGAATTTCCGGTCTGCTTTCTTGGCCGCGGCCTCATTCTGCTGGATCTGCTTTCGCCGGAACAGAATCATTTCTGCCGATTCGATCACCTGCTGCTTGTTCTCAGCCTTCTTCCAGTCGTGGATGATCTGCTTGAACTTACGTTCCGTGTCGCGTAGGTATTCCAGCTCCTCCTTTTTGATCTTATTCTGCAGCTTAAGTGTTTCAAAGTGCTGTCGCAGGCGTTCTTTGTCGATCAGCTCTTCATATCGTTCCTTCAGGACTTCGTTTTCATCGATCAGCTGGTCGAGATATTTTTCTTTATCACCCAGCCTTACCGACTGCTGCTCGGTCTGCAACAACATTTTATCCAGCTTGAAGTGTCCTCGCTCAGTGAGCTGGCGCGCCCTGTCGATCACCTTTTTCGACAATTCGCTGCGCTGTGCTATGGCAAAGGTATAAGAGCTTCCCGGCTTACCTATAGCCAGTTGGTAAAGTGGCTCCAGCCGCTCCTCGTCAAAGGTCATAGCACCATTAAAAATACCCTGCACCTTACCGGCCATTACCTTAAGGTTAAGGTAGTGCGTAGTGATGATGCCCAGGGCGCGCTTACCTGCAAGCTCTTCTACAATAGCTTCGGCAAAAGCCCCACCCAGGTTAGGATCCGAACCACTGCCCAGCTCATCGATAAAGAACAGCGTCTTACCATTGGCAAAATCGAGAAAATATTTCATATCGCGCAGATGGGCGCTGTAAGTACTCAGCTCGTTCTCGATCGACTGCGTATCCCCGATATGGACAAATATCTGTTTGAAGATACCCATTTCCGATTGTTCATCGACCGGGACCAGCAATCCCGCCTGGAGCATCATTTGCAATAGACCCACCGTTTTCATCGATACTGTCTTCCCGCCGGCATTCGGTCCGCTGATCATTAGGATACGCTGTTCACGGTCAAGTGTAATATTCAAGGGCATAACCGGCTTCCCGGTCTTTTGATTGTGCAGGTACAGCAGCGGATGAACAGCCTTGATCAGCTGAATGGAGGGGTGTGGGCTGAGCCGTGGCAATGTCGCATTCAGCTCCACGCCCAATAAGGCCTTGGCCCTGATGAAATCATACAGGCCGCAGAGATGGTAGTAGCTGTCCAGCTGCGGCTGATAGCCCGAAAGATGGGCTGTAGTCTGCGCCAGAATACGTTGAAGCTCCTTATGCTCGGCACGTTCCAGAGACGACACTTCATTATTGAGCTCAATCGTCTCTTCGGGCTCGATGAACACGGTTTTTGCCGTATCGCTCTCGCCATGCAGTATTCCTTTGACGACACGCTTATGTTCGGCAAAGACGGCAACGGTACGCCTTCCGCTAAGAAAGTTCTCCGATATCTCGGCCAAATAGCCTTGCTTGCTCAGCTTTCTAAGGATACCCTCAAAAGTCTTACGCAATTGCTGCCGCGCTTTATCCAGCTCCATACGGATATTCATGAGCTCCCGCGAGGCATTGTCTTTTACATTCCCGCTGTCATCGATCACGGCAGAAATGATCTGGCTGATCTCCTTTTCATAAACGATCTTTTCGGCCAGCGCCCTTAGCTGCGGGAATAACGGATCGTGGCCTTTCAGCCATTGCAATATGTCCTTTATGTTCAATGCCAGTGTACGGAAGGCGAGCAATTCCTCGCCTTTCAGAATGGCTCCCGATAAGGACAGGTATTTCAGCTCCCGTTCTACATTACGGGTAAAGTCGTTGGGAAAATGGTCCTGGCTTTCCAGGGTCGATTTATATTCCTGCGCCTGCTGCAGCGCCATAGCAATATAGTCGAAACGGCTGTGGAACTTCAGATGCTCCACCCGTTTACGGGCAGCATCGGTACGGCATTTCAGCGATAAAAGCTGTCTTATTTTATTAAATTCAAGTTGATCCTGTGCCTGCGCCGGATAGGTTTGTAACATGTTTATAAATAGTATAATAGAACAGGACTATGCCCTGCACTCAGGTCAGTATTACAGATAGCATGTAAGCTATCTTTTGTGTTCATAAAAAAAGCGACGTTCTAAAACGCCGCTAAAGAAAACAGTAAAAAAGTTTAAAGGGAAGGTCCTTCCGCACCGAAGCCGGGAATACCACTCATTACCCATCCGGAAACGTCCTTCGCGATCAGATCTTAACGGATTCGTTCAGATCGTTATCGACCAGGATACGGCCACAATGCTCGCAAACGATAATTTTTTTGCGTTGGTGTATCTCGGCCTGGCGCTGTGGCGGAATAATATTGAAACATCCGCCGCAGGAATCGCGCAGTACAGGTACTACAGCCAGTCCGTTGCGGTAGCTGGTACGAATACGCTCGTATGCGGTGAGTAAACGCTCTTCAACTTTTTCTTTAGCTTTTTCAGAGTTCTTAGTCAGCTCATTTTCTTCTTTTTCAGTTTCTTTGATAATCTTGTCCAGCTCTTCTTTTTTGGCGTTAAGGGCATCTATCTTACCCTCCAGCAGGCCCTGGGATTGTAGCTTGGTATGCTGCGCTTCCTGCAGACGTACGCCTGCGTCCTTGATATGTTTGTCGCACAGCTTCATTTCCAGCTCCTGCATCTCCATTTCTTTGGTGATAGCCTCAAATTCACGGCTGTTCTTTACATTATCCTGCTGCTTTTCATATTTCTTGATTAGAGCTTCTGCATCTTTCTTGGCGGTCTTGCGGCTCTCGATGTATTCGCCAATGCTGGCGATCTCCGAGTCGATATTGTTCGCGCGCGTCTGCAAGCCTTCTACTTCATCTTCCAGATCACTCACCTCCATCGGAAGCTCCCCTTTAAGCGTCTTGATCTCGTCCCTTTTGGAGTCGATCTTTTGCAGGGTCAGAACGGCGGTAAGTTTTTCCTCAATCGAAAAATCTTTTGCTACAGTAGCCATATTAAAAATAATAATTTACAGGATTTGTATTTGTCTTCGTAAAAAGAAGCGCAAAATTAGGAAATTTTTCCTTTAAAATTTCAGAAAAAATTTCTATGGTAAATTGCTCACTTTCATAATGTCCTATATCTGCGATCATGATCCTGCCCGCCGCATCGAAAAACTGGTGGTACTTGTAATCACCGGTAATAAAAGCATCGGCGCCCACAGCCAATGCCTGTCGTAGCAGGAAGCTGCCGGCGCCCCCGCAAACGGCCACTGTACGAATCAGGTCGGTATGCGGGGTTGTATACCGTATACAGCCGGTTTGCATCTGTTCTTTTACAAAACGGAGAAAATCGGCGGGCGTCATAGGAACCTCCAACCGGCCGGTCATGCCCGCGCCTATGGTTTGATTCTCATTTTCAAGGGCGATCAGCTCATAGGCCACCTCCTCATAAGGATGGTGTTCTTTTAGCACGCTCAGCACCCGGGCCTTTAAATGTTTCGGGACCATTACCTCCAGCTTTTGCTCTGCCACCGTTTCCCGTGCTCCGCCTGCAATACCGATAACAGGGTTGCTAAGG
Source organism: Taibaiella koreensis (assembly GCF_003545715.1). Taxonomy (GTDB): domain Bacteria; phylum Bacteroidota; class Bacteroidia; order Chitinophagales; family Chitinophagaceae; genus Taibaiella; species Taibaiella koreensis. The sequence goes on along the minus strand of NZ_QVNU01000001.1, from coordinate 874,936 downwards.
ATCGATGGACGGAAAGTGCCCGAGCCAGGTACGGCAAAGCTGCATTCGCTGTATTCCCCTATGCTGCCGGCGCCGGCAGCGAAAAGGGCCGCCTGTAGGGCCTCAGCATGGCTTTCAGGAACGTAGGTATATAATTTATAAAGACTTTCTTTGACAGGCGCCAGGATACGCCGTTCCTGCAGGCCAAGCCGTTCGGCTATCTTACGGTTCACGCCGGCCTGCATATTATCCAGGTTGGTATGGGCAGCATAGACCACTATATTATGCCGGATCGCTTTCAACAGGGTCCGTTCTACGTAATTACGGCCCGTAATGCTTTTAAGGCCCGAAAAGATAAGCGGATGATGGGCTACGACCAGGTTGCAGCCCGAAGCTATAGCCTCGTCCAGCACGGCTTCGGTAACGTCAAGCGTTAACAAGGCCCCAGTGGCAGGCAAAGTAACATCCCCTACCTGCACGCCACAGTTATCGTAGCTTTCCTGGTAAGGCAGGGGGGCAAAACGCTCTATTTCGGCCAGGATATCTTTAATTTGCATCGTATATCAAACGGCGGTGCTTATATAGATCGCCGTTGCAAAAATAAGGCAAGACAGCGGCTGCCACAGCAATAAAAAATTCATGAAGGTCAGGATCAGGGAAAACAGCTGGATCGCCAGGATCGCCGCCCGGAAACTGGGCGCCGGTACTATGGCCATTACGCTGGGACGCACCATTCACCTGCACAATACCTCAAGATCCCAATTTCTCGGCAACCATTCCTGGGTATGTCACGAGTTGGTCCATGTACAGCAGTTCCGGCAATATGGTTTTATAAGCTTTCTGTTCCGGTACTTATGGGAAAGCCTGCGAAAAGGTTATTACCACAACCGCTGGGAGGTAGAGGCCAGGCAAAGAGAGCATGACCACACCCTGCTGCAAAATGTATTCTTTGTCTAAGAAACTGCCCTTTGCTCCAGTACCGATATCGCCTCGCCTACCACAAAAAAGCTTCCCGTGACCAGGATAACATCGTCGTCGCCTGCCTCCTCCCTGGCCGCAGCCAGCGCTGCGCTTACCGAAGGGTAGGCCGTACCCTCCAGCTGGCTCCGGACAGCAATGCCAGCCAGTTCCCCGAAAGGCATTGCCCGGGGCACGTCGGCTTGTGTAAAATAATAGACCGCGTCCCGGGGAAATAAGGTCAGCGCCTTGGCGACATCCTTGTCGCTTACAAAACCACATACGATACGCAGACGCGCTGTACCCGCTCCCGATTCTTTTAAAGCCGCCAGGTTCGCTGCCAGAAAGGCCATACCCTCCGCATTATGCGCGACATCCAACACGATCTCGGGTCGCAGGCCCAGGCGCTCCCAGCGACCACGCAGGCCAGTCGTTGCTTTTACCTGCTCCAGGCTCTTCAATACACCCTCCCGGTTAAGCCGCCAGCCCATTTGCTGCAGCAGGTCGCAGGAAGTCAGCACGGTTTTAATATTGTGCGCCTGGTAGCTACCCAGGAGGTCGGTTTTGAGATCGTACATTTTCTGTTCGCCCTTGTGGATCGCCTTATAATATTGGAAGGCCTCATCCTGCTTTATCCGTACCATATCCCATAAGCTGTCTGCATAAACAATGCTGGTTTGCCGGCTATGGGCGGCCAGGAAAAATACCTGCTCTGTTTCCGGCTGCGTCTCTCCTACAATCACCGGCACTTTCTCTTTGATGATACCGGCTTTTTCTTTGGCGATCAGGGGCAGTGTATCGCCAAGTATCTGCGTATGGTCCAGGCCTATATTGGTGATTATTGACAGTACCGGCAAAAGGATATTGGTGCTGTCCAGCCTGCCGCCAAGTCCCGTCTCTACTACCGCCACATCCACGCCGGCGTCGGCAAAGGCGGCAAAAGCCATGGCCACGTTCAGCTCAAAATAAGAAGGGGACAAAGTGTCGAGAAGAGGCTTTATCTTTTCAACAAATTGAATAACAAAGGATTCCGATATAGGAACGCCGTTAATACGGATCCGCTCGCGCAGGTCGACCAGGTGCGGCGAGGTGTATAAACCGGTGCGATATCCCGCTTGTTGCAGCGCTCCGGCAATCATATGGCTGGTACTACCTTTGCCATTGGTACCGGCAATATGGATAGATGGAAATTTTTGTTCGGGATGATTCAAAGCCGCGCATAACCGTTCGATATTATCAAGACCAGGCTTGATAGCGGCCTGGCCTATCCGGGAGAACATCGGCAGCTTGAGTGTGAGCAGTGCAACAGTTTCCTGGTATGAAAGCATCAGGGATCAGTTTAAATAAAGGTAAAATGGCTGCGAAAATATTGCAATTCCCGACGCCTTTAAAATCCGGCAAAAAATAACCGGCAGGACAGCCCCACCTTTTTATGTAGGTTCTCCTTTTTTTTGATGATATTAGAAAATTGGCCTAACTTCAATTCCTGAATTCAATCTTAAGTCTAAATTATCTTTTAAAAAAACAGAAACATGAAAAAATTGCTACTTACCTGTGGCGCTGCTGCCGCGTTTTTCAGCACGCAGGCCCAGCAGAGATTATCGCTTTATGAGGAGTTTTCCGGAGAGAATTGCGCTCCCTGTGCGGCTTTGAATCCAGCTTTGATGACTTTATTGGGAGCCAATACGAGCAAAGTATTATTGCTCAAATATCAGTCCCCCATCCCTACTGCCGGCCCTATCTACGAAGAAAATACCATCTTCACTGATGCGCGCATGGACTATTATTCTGTGCCTTTTGCTCCCTATGGCCGCATCGACGGCGTAGTAGTGGGTACCGGCGCCGATGCCGGTAACATCAACCAGACGACGCAGACAATCATTGATAATGCTGCTGCTGTAGCGTCTCCGTTTACGATCACGATCACGAACCCGACCTACAATGCCGATGGACAAACGTTTACGGCTACAGCTACGGTTACGGCGGTTACGGCAGGCACTTATAGCAACCTCAAGTTCCGCTTTGTACTGGCTGAGCAATTGGACTATGCTACTGCTCCCGGTACCAACGGCGAAACCTCGTTCCACAACGTGGTACGCCAGATGTACCCTGATGCAGGTGGTCAGAACGCACCTGGTACCTGGACTGCCGGACAAACGCAGACCTTTACCGTTACCGGTTCTATTCCCCACTACGTAAAGAGCACTTCTGCTCACCGTTTCTTTGCAGCATTCCTGCAAACCGATGGCGACAAAAAAGTACTGCAAGCTGCTAAAACAGGCGATATTACCATTCAGCTTCCTGCTGCTGGTGTGGCCTCAGCTTCCATGACTGGCGTAGGCGGTCTGAAATGCGAACTGCCAGCAAACCTTACAGCAAGCATCACGCTGAAGAACACTGGCACACAGCCGCTGACTGCAGCTACTATCTATTACCGTGCAGGAACCGGCGCCTGGCTGAGCCAGCCCTGGACCGGCTCAGTAGCTCCGGGCGCTACTTCTGCTGCTATTCCCCTGGGCGCTATGACCGCCACTACTACCGGCATGGTGCAGGTACAGGATTCAGTGGCCTTACCCAATACCAAAGTAGACCTGAATACTTATGACAATAATAGCTCAGGCACTGTTTATGTATTGAATGGTACAGCATCTCCGCTTCCTCTGAAGTACGATCTGGAGACCGTAAACGCTGCCTGGGTAATGTGGCCCGGCACTTCTGCCAGCGGCTTCCCCTTCCTGAGGGCATCTAATGATGGTGGTGCTGCAATTGGCGCAGGTGGTTCTACTTTCGTAGCCTGGTATCCTTGTCAGCAAATAGGAGCCGGCGCCAACGGTTTTATGCTTGTGCCTAAAGCAGAATTGCCTGCAGGTGCCAAAGCGGTTGATTTCATGCTGGCTTATGCTATGCGCGCAACCACAGGTGACAAGCTTGAATTGCTTTATTCAACAGATTGCGGTGGCAACTGGACCTCTGTATGGTCAAAATCCAATGCAGATCTGGCTACAGTTCCTCCTACTGCAGAAGATAAACTGCTCGTGCCTACTGCGGCTTCTTACAAGAAGATCAGCGTAGATATCACCAGCGTGCCTACCGGTGCTATATTCGGCTTTAAAGCTACTTCAGGTGGCGGTAACAACCTCTTCATCGATAACATTGAAGTGCGCACAGGTACTACCTCAGGCATCAATGAGCTCGTGAAAGAAGGCAGCACCCGCATCTACCCCAACCCTACAACAGATGCATTTACTGTTGAGTTGGATATGATCAAAGCATCAAAAGTATCGTTCACGATCTTCAATGCACTGGGACAAAGCGTAGGCCAGGCTTCTGTTAAGGACCTGACTTCCGGCGTTTCTAAAACAACTATCGATACCAGGAGCCTGGCTCCCGGTATGTACTACCTCAATGTAAATACCGACGCAGGAAACCTGCAGCAAAAATTCACTAAGCTGTAGTACTTATCTTACTGTCGAATGTCTTCAAAAAGGAGCCGGTTTTTAACTGGCTCCTTTTAACTTTTATTTTTTTCGGGATACATTTTTTATCCCGTCGATTCAGTAACTTTGAACAGCTTTTAAGAAGGTATTTTTATTTTTCCCAAAAAACACATCTAAGATGATACGTAAAATTTTATCCTTGGGTCTTTTGATCGGTTTGACTTCTGTTGCAGCGCACGCCCAGGACTTTTTATTGAAGGCAGACACTATTAAAAGAGAAACTTCAGGCCAGATGCCTCCTGCCGGGTCCAGCTGGGATAACTATTGCGAAAAGTTGTTTAACTACGCTTTCAACAAGACCACTGCGCCGCTGCCTATGACCTATCAGATCGTCTACAAGACACTGCCGATCGGCTGGTTTATCCGTGGCTTTTGCGACAACCAGACCTGCCGCTTCCAGGATGATCCTGCAATTGCCTCTCAGACTGAAACGGCGGTAATGAATGTACCTGTAGGTGATAGCTGCCTGCTTGAGCCCTGGGTTGCCGTTCCTACCGATGCGGATAACGGTGTAGGCGTTATTAGAGTGAGGATAAAGACGGCGAATACGACCGATACTGCTACCTATATTATCAACAAAGGTACTTCAGGCGTTTCCACTATCGCGATAAAGGATAAGCGTGTTGCCATTTATCCCAATCCCGCGACCAACGACCTGACTATCTTTACTGATAAAAGCCTGAATGCATCCCGGGTAGAGATCCTTAACATCGCAGGCGCCAGCCAGTTTGCAAAAGCTATTGGCGGCGTAGAAGCAATTAATATGGACATTCGCGCGCTTGCTACCGGCACATACCTGGTAAGAGTTACCGATAATAACGGCGCTGTGATCACCACTAGGAAATTCAGCAAAAAATAATAAAGACCTTCCAGAACAAAAAAGCGCCGGAACTCCCGGCGCTTTTTTTATATTTTTGCCAGGTAGTTTTTTAGCACTAATATTGAGCCTGCATCTTGTATTTCAGGCCTTTTCTATGCGCCAGTTCATCAGAATATCCGTTACCAGCTTTAAGATGGCCCTTCAGGAATTGAGGGTAAATAAACTGCGGACATTCCTCTCATTACTAGGGGTAACGATCGGGATCTTTTGCATCGTAGCGGTATCGACAGTATTGGACAGCCTCGAAAACAATATACGGAACAGCGTAGCCAGCCTGGGCAACGATGTGATCTACATCAGCAAATGGCCTTGGACCGACGAGGGCGGGGAATACAAGTGGTGGGAATACTGGCGCCGGCCGGTATTAAAATATCGCGATTTGCGTGCCGTGGAGCAACAGGGTCAAACCGTACGCTATGCTACCCTGTCTTATTCTGAAGGTAACCTTACCGCCAAGCAAAACCAGTATGAGCTCGGCGGTATTACCGGTTATGCTGTAACCGATCATTTTGAAAAGATGCAGAACTTTGAAATAGCTGAAGGGCGCTATTTCAACAGCACCGAGCTATCGGGTGGCAACAACAGGGTGGTGCTGGGCTTCGATGTAACCCAGTCCCTCTTCCCGGGTATCGCCAACCCAACGGGTAAATCCGTTACTTTTCTCGGCAAAAAGTTTACCGTTATAGGAACCTTGAAAAAAATGGGCGATAATGTAGCCGGCTTTAATTTTGACCGGGGCCTTATCTTTCCCTTTCTTGCCGCCGCTGCTGTCAAAGATGTTACCGACCTGGATGCAGATATCACGATGATGGTAAAAGCGAAGAAAGGCATGACAAGCGACGAGATCAGTTATGAGACAGAAGGGATCCTGAGGGCGAACCGCAAGATACAGCCCGGTGCCAAGAATAATTTTTCCATCAACAAGCTCAGCCAGATCACCAGCCAGCTGGATCAGATGTTTGGCATGATCGACGCCGTAGGCTTGTTCGTTGCCTTCTTTTCCCTACTGGTAGGCGGCTTCGGGATCGCCAATATTATGTTCGTTTCTGTTAAGGAACGCACAAAGATCATTGGCCTGAAAAAAGCGATCGGCGCCCGCCGGCCGGCCATCCTTACCGAATTTCTGATCGAGGCCATTGCCCTTTGCCTCATTGGCGGCCTCATTGGCATCCTTATTGTATTGCTATTGGCGCTTGTATTGACTTACGGCATGCACTTCCCGGTTACGCTTTCATTCAAGAACATCATGACGGGCATTTCGATTTCTTCGTTTGTGGGTATACTGGCCGGCTATATACCGGCCAGAGCGGCTTCGAGGCTGGATCCCGTAGTCGCAATCCGCTCTACATAATCGACTTTTATCACATTTATTTCAACTATTAGAATCAAGAACCGGCATGAATCAAATCGCGATACTGACCGCCGCACAGATAGAACAGAAACTGAGGCGCATGGCCTTTGAGATATGGGAGCAGAACAGCGGGGAACAGGAGATATACCTGATTGGTATCCAGGCTGTGGGTGCAGCTGTAGCCGCAAAAATTGCAGAGCTGCTACAAGAGATCAGTCCCTTGAAGGTACACCTGTCCAGCCTTGAGATCAACAAAAAGCACCCTTTAGACAACGAGATTGTGATTGCAGCCGGTCCCTTGCAGGACAAGGCGGTAATATTGATCGACGATGTGGCCAATTCAGGCAAAACACTGCTTTACGCCCTCAAGCCCCTGCTTGCCTTTGAGCCTAAAAAGATACAAGTTGCCGTGCTCGTCGACCGTAAGCATAAAAATTTCCCCGTTACGCCCGATATTATCGGACACTCGGTCGCCACTACGCTGCAGGAGCATATTATTGTTAACTATGAAGACGGGAAATTAACAGGTGCGCATCTTGAATAAGCGCCATCCATATTAAACTATTTTCACCGGCAATTGTCAAAAAAACAAATAAGAGACAATATGAAAAAGATACTTTTCGTGGCAGGCATTGCACTGACCAGCCTTTCTGTAGCTTTTGCCCAGGAAATGAAACAGGATCAGAAAATGGCCCCAGCAAAACAGGATCGGGCAACTGAAGCGGCAGCTGTAAAAAGATCCCCCGAACGCATGGCGCAACATCGCGTGGAGCGACTGGATAAAGAATTAACACTGTCGGCAGACCAGAAGCAGAAATTAAATGCCTTATTCGTAAAAGAAGCCACAGCCGATAATGGCAGGGCCATCCAGCGGAAAGAAACGGAGACGCAGCTAAAGGCGATCTTGACACCGGAGCAAAATCAAAAATACGAAGCGGTAAAAGCAGACAGGCAGAAGATGATGATGCAGCGCAGGCAGCAGACCAATCTCGATCAGAAACCGGCGCCGGCCTCCGAGCAAAAACAATAAGCAGCTTACCGATATGATTATAAGCGCCGGAAGAGATCCGGCGCTTATCTTTGGAGCGTATCTTTGCGCCTTTACCCCAACAATCGGATCATTGAGCAATCTATCTACCACACTCATTCTTGTTGCCGGCGGCAAAGGGCTGCGTATGGGCGCCGCCCTGCCCAAACAATTTTTACCACTGCTGGATAAGCCTATCCTGTACTACGCCGCCAAAACGTTCCTGGATACGTTTCCCGGTATAAAGATTGTGCTGGTGCTACCGGAAGAACATATCAGCTACAGTAATATCCTGCTCCAGGCTTTTGAAGAGCGGATAGATATGACCATTGTAAAAGGCGGCGATACCCGCTTCCACAGCGTCAGGAACGGCCTTAACGAAGCGATACCAGGGAGCATTGTATTCATTCATGATGCGGTACGCCCGCTTATCGACAAGGAATTATTGCTACGTTGCTACAATCTGGCGGTCGAAAAAGGCAATGCCATACCGGCGATACCGGTAACTGACAGCATCAGGCAATGGAAAGGCACACATTTTGAAGCGATCGACAGGGACGCTTTACGGATAATCCAGACACCGCAAACCTTCAGGGCCGAGCTGATCGTTAAAGCCTTCGAACAGGACTACCACGAGGCTTTTACAGATGAGGCTACCGTACTGGAACATATGAAGCTACCTGTATTTTTAACCGAAGGCTCCAAAAAGAATATTAAGATCACCACACCGGAAGACCTCCGCATTGCCGAGGTGCTGATGCAACAACATTAGGTGTCCTGATTTTGTTACCGGTAATACCCGATACCCAACTATCTATAGTATGACATTTTCTGCCCCTTACCGGTCTTACAAGCTTTTAGGCACGCTGCTGCTCTCTTGCTGGTGCAGCACACAAGCGGCAGCCCAGGTGCTGGATACCAATACCTATTTCGCCCCTATACTTATAGACGAGGTCATTATCAAGTCGTCAGACAATGGCTTCGACATAAAGGATTTTATCGAACGGATCAAGAATGACACTACCTTTTATAAAGCATTCCGGTCTATGCACCTGGTTACCTATAATGCCGAAAATGATATCAGGGTATTTGAAAAAAAAGGCGACAAGCTCAAGGCATCGCTTAACAGCGAGACCAAACAGATTGCACGCAATGGTTGCCGTACGATGAATGTGTTGGACGAAAAGGTTACCGGTGACTTTTACAACCGGAAGAAGGAATACAACTATTACACTGCCGAACTATACGCCTCCCTGTTCTTCACCAAAGGCAAAGTGTGCGGAGAGGACAATATTGTAAAAGGCCAGCTGGAACAATCTTTGAAAGGCAAAGGGAGCCTGGAAAAGAACAAAGCCCGGCTCAAGCAGCTCATGTTCAATCCGGGTAGCCGTATACAAGGCATACCGCTCATGGGCAATAAGTCAGCTATTTTCGACTCTGATATCGCTAAGAGGTACGACTTCCGCCTGGCCGTAGAAGACAAGAACGGCGTTCCCTGCTACCGCTTCGAAGCCACACCCAAAAAGGAATATGCCGGCGATGTGGTGTACAAACAGTTTAAGACCTGGTTCCGCCAGTCAGATTACTCAATTGTGTCGAGAGACTATGCGCTTGCCTACAGTACCCTCGCCTACGACTTTGATGTGGTCATTCATGTAGACCTGCAGCAGAAAGGCGATCTGCTTTTACCCACCTACATCAGCTATAAGGGCAATTGGTATGCCTTCACCAAAGGAAGAGAAAAAGTAAGCTTTACGGCCAAATTCGATTATTGATTTTATACATCGGCGATTCGCTGCACAGCCGCTATATTTGCGTATAAAACAGCACGTAAAATTGTCTTATCAATCCATAATCATTACCATCGGCGACGAGCTCCTGATCGGTCAGACCATAGATACAAATTCAGCCTGGATTGCCCAGCAGCTCAATCATATTGGCATCAATGTAAAGCGACGCATTGCAGTAGCCGACGAGCGGTCGGCGATCGCCACAGCATTGGACGAGTCTATTCCACAAGCGTCGCTGATCCTGCTGACCGGCGGGTTGGGACCTACGGCCGATGATATTACCAAGCCTTTGCTCAGCGAGTACTTCGACAGCCCACTCATCGTTAATGAAACGGTGCTGCAGCACGTAAAGCAGATATTTACCAAGCGTAACCGCCCCTTCCTGGAGCGCAACCTGAAGCAGGCCGAAGTACCTGAAAACTGCCAGGTGCTGTTCAACCGGCTGGGCACTGCACCGGGCATGTGGTTTGAGAAAGAAGGCTGCATCATTATCTCCCTGCCCGGCGTCCCCTTTGAGATGCAGACGATTATGAGTGAAGAAGCGTTGCCCAGGCTGAAGGAAAGGCTGGCTGGCAACCACATCATTCACAAAACCATGATCGTCGCAGGCGTGGGAGAAAGCTTTATAGCCGACAAGATTGAAGATATTGAAACAGCGCTCCCGCCGCATATCCACCTGGCTTACTTACCGACCCCCGGTTATGTAAAGCTGCGGTTGACCACCGAAGGACCGGATAGAAATGCCCTGCAATCCCAGGTCGATATTCATGCCGAATTGATCAGGCAACGGCTGGGCACGATAGTAGCTGCTATGGAAGATCTGCTCCCCGAAGAGATCGTTGCCCGGCTCATGGAAGAGCACCGGCTAAGCCTTAGCCTGGCTGAGAGCTGTACTGGTGGCTACCTGGCCAACCGCATTACCAACCTGCCCGGAAGCTCAGCCTTTTTTAAGGGTTCTATAATAAGCTACGATAATGAAGTCAAGGAAAGCCTGCTTAAGGTACCCAGGGCAATACTGGAAACAGCCGGAGCAGTGAGTGAAAAAACAGTGATACAGATGGCGGAAGAGGCGCGTCGCACCATGCATACCGACATCGCACTCTCTATATCAGGTATACTGGGCCCGGGAGGAGGCACGGCAGAAAAACCGGTTGGGCTGGTATGGATGGCGATATCCGATGGCCGGCGTACCGTAAGCCGCGAATTTCACTTTTTTTACGACCGGCTGCGCAATAAAGAACAAGCCGCCAACGCTGCGCTGGATATGATACGTTTGTTTATACTGGACGACCAGCACTAGCTCAAAGCAAGCCCTCATCGGCAAAGCTGAAATATTGTTTATCTGCCACGATCAGGTGATCCATAAGGAAAAGGTCCAGCATGCGGGCTCCATGCTTTATCTTTTCTGTAAGATTTTTATCCGAGACGCTTGGCTTCAGGTTGCCCGAAGGATGATTATGCGCGATGATTAGTTTGGTGGCCAGATGCTGAATAGCTATTTTGAAAACAAGCTTGGTATCGACAATAGTGCTGGTAAGCCCTCCGGAACTAACGTATTCATAATGCAACAACTTATTACTGGCGCTCAGGCAGATCAGGCAAAAGCGTTCATGAGGAAGATCGCCCAGCAGGGGTACGAGAATTTCGGCGGCAGTCTTGCTGTTAGGCACTTCTTTCTGTTCCATACCCTCGCTTACTTGCCGCCTGCGACCCAGCTCCAGTGCTGCCGCCAGCGTTATAGCCCGTGCCTTGCCAATACCTTTGATCTTCTGAAAATCCGGTATCTGCAGCTTCCCCAGCCTGGCGAGACTATGATTACCCAATAGCAGTACATCCCGGGCCAGATCGACGGCCGATTTCTCTTTGTTGCCGCTCTGGATCAATATCGCGATCAATTCCGAATCCGATAGCGCTTCATAACCCTTTTTGCACAATTTTTCCCTGGGTTGGTCATCTTCCGCCCAATACTTAATGCTGGTGGGCTTTACAGCATCGTTTGTCTTCATAAGGTAAATTATTATCTTGATCAGGCCAGTCGGTACCGCTTGCCGGCCAATGGATGCACAACGCCACTCAGCTCAAGATTAAGCAGCAAAAGAGATAGCGAAGATGCCGGAATCCCGGTTTTAAGGCATAGCTCATCGATATGCATATTGTCGGCTTGCTCCAGCGATGTGGCGACACAAAGCTCCTCGCTATTGAGATGAGGGAATAAACGCCGCTGTAGCGCAGGTTTCGGCGCCGGCCGGTCCCAGCCCATCATCTCGATCAGGTCTTCAGGTCCTGTAATCAACTGGGCAATATTGGTTCCAAGCAGGTAATTACAGCCATCCGACTTTTTGTCGGTAGTACGTCCCGGGAAAGCAGCAACTTCCCGGTTATAGCCCGAAGCCAATTTTGCAGTGATCATAGCCCCGCCCTGGCGTTCGGTCTCTACGACTACGGTAACATCACACATACCCGCAACAATGCGGTTACGCATAGGAAAATGGAAACGATCAGGACCTGTACCAGAAGGATATTCGGTCAATAGGCCGCCATTCAGGGTCATCTCTTTTGCCACATATTTATGCTGTGTAGGATAAATAGTATCCATGCCATGAGCCAACACACCCAAAGTAGGAATACCAAGTTGCAAAGCCTTACGATGCGCAACAATATCAATACCGTAGGCAAGCCCGCTCACTATAGCGATATTATATCCTTGAAGCCCTTCCAGCAAAGCATGGGTAACCTGTACACCATAATCGGTATTTTTACGCGTACCGATAACCGATACCAGTCGCAGCTCATTCAGGTTTATGTTCCCCCTGTAATATAGCAAAATGGGTGCATCGGGGCAGGATTTTAAGTTGCTGGGGTATTCGTTATCTGTGATCAGCAAAGGCTTGATGCCGTATTTATTGATAAATGCAAGTTCTTTCCGTATAGCCTTTTCATCGATGGCTTTTTTGAGGGCCTCTATTTTTTTGACGCTTAGGCCATCGATAGCTGCAACGCGTCTTGGAGACGCATTAAATATGCTTTTTGCATTTTCGAAATGATGCAGCAATTGACGGGCCGTCTTGTCTCCTATGTTCTCTGTTTGCGTAAGAGCTATATCATAGAAGAGCTTTTCTTCTTTTTCTATTGCTTCCATCCCCTAAAGTTACTTTTTTCATATTTTATTCTGAAATTTTTTATTAAATCATGCAAAGTATCCCCCACAAATTCCCCCTCTGTTTTTACAATGCATCCTTTTATTTTTGACAAATGAACAGATATCTATTTTTATTGCTGCTGCCGGCTATTAGCTTCCAAAGCGTTGCGCAGCAAAAACAATTTACGATGGAAGAGGCGGTTCTTGGTTTAAAGACAAACCTGGCCCCTCAAAACATTAAGCAGCTCAATTGGATACCCGGCCAAGATGGTTATACAATGCTCGCCGGTAAAGGTCGGGAAGGCGCCTTAGTCAAAATTAGCGTGCCCGCTATGAAACCGGATACAATATTCCGCTTAAAGGATATCAATACGCAGATAGCTCCCGCCAAAGCCCTGCAGGAGTTTCCGGAAATACACTGGATAGATAAAGGCAATTGCTATTTCGCCTCCGGCACAAAATATTATAAAGGCGACCTCAAAAATGGCGCATGGCAGTTTAGCACATGGAAAAACCTGCCCGATAGCGCAGACAACATTGTTGTAGACTACCAGGCAGGCCAGATTGCCTATACGATCAACAATAATCTTTATCTCAGCGACAGCCATGGAAAGGCGCAGCAGGTAACCAATGATCCTGATGCCAATATAATCAGCGGCCAGTCTGTACATCGCAACGAATTTGGTATCGAAGGAGGCATCTACTTTTCCCCCAAAGGCAACTTGCTCGCCTTTTACCATATGGACCAACGCATGGTCAACGATTACCCGATTATTGACTGGAGCAGTCTGCCGGCAAAAAATAATAACATCAAGTACCCTATGGCAGGCAACCGGTCTCATGAAGTAACCTTGGGCATTTACAACCCAATGACGCATCAGACAATATATGTAAAGACAGGAGCACCCAAAGATCAGTTCCTGACATGCGTCACCTGGAGTCCCGATGAGCAGTTTGTCTATATTGCCTTGCTCAATCGGGCGCAGAATCACCTTTGGCTCAACCAATACAATGCCGTTACCGGCGATTTTGTCAAAACTTTATTTGAAGAGACCGACCCTAAATATGTAGAGCCACAGCATCCGCTCACCTTCCTGCCCGGCAGCAATACCGAATTCATTTGGTGGAGTCAACGGGACGGTTATATGCATTTATACCGCTACAATACCGACGGCAGGCTGCTGAACCAAGTAACCCGGGGTCCGTGGCTCGTCAATGCGATCGCCGGAGTCAATGCACGATCAAAAGAGCTGATCATTACAGCCACCAAAGAATCGCCGATGGAAAAACACATTTATGCGGTCAACTGGACATCAGGAAAAATAAAGCGCCTGGATGAAACGCCTGGGTATCACCTGGCAGACGCCAGCACCGATGGCGCTTATGTGATCGATCGTTACCAAAGCGATAACACACCCCGGAAGATCGACATAAGCGCAACCGCAAAAAGCTGGCGCAAAAACATATTGACGGCTTCTGACCCGCTGGCAACCTACGATCGCCCTAAAGTAGAATCCGTTACACTGAAGGCCGACGATGGCACACCGTTATACGGTAAGCTGATTTATCCCACCCATTTTGACCCGTCAAAAAAATACCCGGTAATTGTATACCTGTACAATGGCCCCCATGTTCAGCTGGTCATTAATAGCTTTCCGGCCAGCGGCAACCTCTGGTACGAATATATGGCCCAGCAAGGGTATATTATCTTCACTATGGATGGCCGGGGCAGCGGCAACCGCGGGCTGCAGTTTGAGCAGGCAACCTTCCGTAGGCTGGGCACTGCCGAGATGGACGATCAGCTCAAAGGCGTTGAATACCTTAAGTCCCTTCCCTTCGTAGACGCCGAACGTATGGGTGTGCATGGCTGGAGTTTTGGCGGCTTCATGACCACCTCGCTCATGCTGCGCCATCCCGGCGTGTTCAAATGCGCTGTAGCGGGCGGCCCGGTAATTGATTGGAGCATGTACGAGATCATGTACACCGAGCGTTACATGGACACGCCCCAGGAAAACCCTAAAGGCTATGAAGACAACAATCTGCTCACCAAAACCAAAAACCTGAAAGGCAAGCTGCTGATGATCCATGGCGCGCAGGACAATGTAGTTGTATGGCAGCATTCGATCCGCTTCGTGAAAGCCTGTGTCGACAACGGTGTGCAGCTCGACTACTTTGTTTATCCCGGGCATGAGCACAATGTGCTGGGGAAGGACAGAGTGCACCTGATGCAAAAGATAACCGATTACTTTAACGATTTCCTGAAAAAATAAGCAAAGGGCTGTCCTCCGGGACGGCTCTTTTGCAATCTGGCGGGGCTATGGAGCAGCCCCATCCCGGCAACCAGCGAAAAGAACGTATATCTTCCCAATATGCTTACCTTTGCACGGCAAATTTGAAAATACAAGCAATCATATGAATACTAAAAAGATTCTGTCTGAATTAGGTATTGAAAAAATGAACGCCGGCGCTTCCACCGGAACCAAATGGCTGAAAGGCGGCGGCAAGCAGCTGGACTCCTACTCGCCGGTCGATGGCAAGCTCATCGCCTCTACCGACGAAGCAACAGAAAAAACCTTTCAGAAGGTAATGGATAAGGCAGAAACTGCTTTTAAAGAATGGCGCACCTGGCCTGCCCCTAAAAGAGGTGAGATTGTGCGCCAGATCGGCGACGAGCTGCGTAAAAAGAAGAGTGCCCTCGGCGCATTAGTATCTTACGAAATGGGCAAAAGCCTCCAGGAAGGCCTGGGAGAAGTTCAGGAAATGATCGACATCTGCGATTTTGCAGTAGGTCTTTCCCGCCAGCTGTATGGCCTTACCATGCACAGCGAGCGCCCGCTCCACCGCATGTACGAGCAATGGCACCCTCTGGGGATCGTAGGCATCATTAGCGCATTCAACTTCCCGGTAGCGGTTTGGAGCTGGAATGCAGCACTGGCATGGGTTTGCGGAGACGTTTGCATCTGGAAACCCAGCTCCAAAACACCACTTTGCGCCATCGCCTGCCAGAATATTATTGCAGAGGTGCTGAAAAAGAACAATGTGCCCGAAGGCGTAAGTTGCCTGGTGATCGGCAATGCTTCCGGCGACCTGATCAACAACGACAAGCGCATTCCTCTCGTATCCTTCACCGGCTCTACCCGTATCGGCCGTCACGTGTCGCAGGTTGTTGCAGGCCGTTTCGGCAGGGCGATCCTGGAATTGGGCGGTAACAATGCCGTAATCGTTTCAGAGCATGCCAACCTCAACATGGTGCTCATGGGTACTGTATTTGGCGCAGTAGGCACCGCAGGCCAGCGTTGCACTTCTACCCGCCGCCTGATCGTGCACGAAAGCATTTATGATAAAACCATCAGCGTACTTAAAAAAGCATATGGCCAGCTGAAGATCGGCGACCCGCTCGATGCGGCCAACCACGTTGGTCCGCTGATCGACAAAAAAGCTACCGACGACTACCTCAATGCGATAGAAAGGGCCAAGCAGGAAGGCGGCAAAGTATTGGTGCCCGGCGGTGTGCTGAGCGGCAAAGGCTACGAAAGCGGCTGTTATGTAAAGCCCTGTATTATTGAAGCTAAGAACGAATACGAGATCGTACAGGAAGAGACTTTCGCTCCTATCCTTTATGTGCTGAAATACAGCACCATCGAGGAAGCCATCGCTATGCAGAACAATGTTCCGCAAGGCCTTTCCTCCTCTATCTTTACCGGCAACCTGCGCGAAGCAGAGTTGTTCCTCTCGGCAGGAGGCAGCGACTGTGGTATTGCCAATGTAAACATCGGCACATCCGGAGCAGAGATCGGCGGTGCTTTCGGTGGTGAAAAAGAAACCGGCGGTGGACGCGAAAGCGGATCCGACGCCTGGAAAGCTTATATGCGTCGTCAGACCAATACCATTAACTATGGCACACAGTTGCCGCTGGCGCAGGGTATTAAATTCGATGTATAAATGCCACTATGGTTGGTAGCCTGTGGGTTACCCACCACAACTATACAAAAAAGACACAAGGCCTTACCTTGTGTCTTTTTGATACCGTATTTTCGCTGTTTAATGAAGAGCCACATGAAAAAATACACATGGTGGACCGGCCTGGCCGCCATTTTGATAGTAACAGGCTGCAAGCCCAGCAGGGAAGCGTACCGGAGAGATTTTGTAAAGGGCTGTGTGAACCGATACGCCAAAGATTCAACCGTCGCCAGCGTAGAAGGCCGCAAAGCGGTAGAAGCGTATTGCAATTGCATGGGCGATAAGCTCAATGCAAAAATGGACGCAAACCAATGGCGTACATTCAACAAAAGCGGCGATACGACGTTGTCAGAATTCAGACAGGACCTTCAGCCTTGCATCGAGGATTTTCAGAAAAAATTATTGACGCTGCCGCCCTACTCCGCCGGGAAATGACGTAGCAGATTTCGTAACTTTAAGACCTTCGGCAATGGCCCGGAGGTTTTTTTTATTTCCACAGTATAAGAAAGGAGTGTGCAGCATGATCATCCAACACAGCCACGATGAATTTACCAAAGGAAGAGGCGCCCAATTCAATCCCAAGAACCGTTTCCTGAAAGGCGCTTATGTGCAGGAACACAGCGAAGGTATCGATGATTGGGAGCAGGAAGAACGCAAGACGGAATATATACTAGACGAAAGTAAGACCATCGTCAACGAGGTCAAAAGTCCTGATGTGGGCATGTCTTACTCGCTCAACCCTTACCAGGGTTGTGAGCATGGCTGTATCTATTGCTACGCCCGAAATTCGCACGAATATTGGGGCTACAGTGCCGGCCTGGATTTCGAAAGCCGCATTGTCGTGAAGCACAATGCTCCTCAACTACTGCGTAAGTTCTTCGAAAACAAAAACTGGCAACCGGCTCCGGTTTCTTTATCAGGCAATACGGACTGCTACCAGCCCATAGAACGCAAAATGAAGCTGACCCGTCAATTGCTGGAGATCTGCCTCGAATTCCGTAATCCTGTAGGCATCATTACGAAGAATGCGCTGATCCTGCGCGACCTGGATCTGCTCCAGGAGCTCGCTGCCCGCAGGCTGGTTTGTGTTTATACCTCTATTACCTCGATGGATGAAACACTGCGTTCGTTGCTGGAGCCAAGAACCGCCACTTACAAAGGCCGCCTGAACGTTGTACGGACACTCAGTGATAAAGGAATACCTACCGGCATTATGAACGCACCGCTGATACCGGGCCTTAACGACATGCACATGCACGACACACTGAAAGCAGCCGCAGAAGCAGGAGCGTTATGGGCGGGCTATACCATCGTAAGGCTGAACGGTGCCATCGGCGATATCTTCAAAGATTGGCTGTACAAGGCCTTTCCCGATCGTGCCGATAAAGTATGGGGCCAGATCGAAGCCTGCCACGGCGGACAGGTCAACGATAGCCGCTTCGGCGCCCGCATGCGGGGAGAAGGAAAGTTTGCAGAGATGATCCGCCAGCAATTTAAGCTGTACTGTCGCAAATTCCATTTGAACGAAACTCCCTTTGAATATGATCTTACTGCTTTCAGGCGGATCAGGGGCGGACAAATGGAGCTGTTTTAACCCCACCAAAACAAAGCAGGAGAACAATTATCAATATCTTTGCCCGCAAAGAATGACCATACGAATGCAAAAGTTATTATTCACCATTATACTCTGTCTGTCGACCCTGCTTTACGCACAAGCGCAGACACCGGCAGGCTTCAAAGTGCTGTCCAATACGGCTGCGTTGCAAACGAGCCTGGCCGCAACCGCCAGGAGCACACAAACCATCGCCAGCGACTTCAACCAGGTGAAGCACATGAAGATGATGAATGACAAGGTGAGCTCAAAGGGAAAATTTTATTTCAAGAAAGAAGATAAGATCCGCATCGAATACGTGAGCCCTTTCCAGTACCTGCTGGTAATGAATGGCGGCCAGATTATGGTCAGGGACGAGCAGAAAAGCAATAAGATCAATACCCGCAACAGTAAAACCATGCAATCGGTCAATAAAGTGATGATGGATTGCATGCGCGGCACCGTTTTCGGCAACAAGGATTTTGATGTGAAGGCCTTTGATAGCAAAGGCCAATACCTGCTTCAGCTTATCCCCGTCAACAGCGCCATGAAAGGCCTCTTCGCCCGTATAGAAGTATACCTGGATAAGGCAGATAACAGCGTTGGTAAGCTGGTCATGAGCGAGCAGGGCGGCGACTATACCGAAATGAGCTTCAGTAACAAAAAGATCAATACATCTCTTAGCGATGCGCTGTTTTCTGTTCGCTAGTCTGCTCATCCTGCTCTTTTCCTGCAACCGGCAGGCCCATCCAGGCGTGAAGCAACTTCGGCCAGGGCATTCACTCAGCAGTGCAGCCTTAAGGCCCCATCTCGAAAAGACACTTTACCGTTGCGTTGTAGACGGCAAATTCGCATTTAAAAAGTTCCATCTCAGCGGTATCCTGTACCTGAAGCACTTTGGCGATGAAGGCGACCGGGTAGTATTCCAGAGCGAAATGGGTAACACCTTTTTCGACTTTGGCTGGAATAACCAGGACTCTTTCCGGGTGTACAATATCATAGACCAGATGAATAAGCCCGCGCTGATCAAAACGCTGCGTAAAGATTTTGAAATGATCCTGGTCAAAGGCCTGAGCGAACAGGCCGCAGGTTCTTACCAGGCCAAGCATGATAGCCTTACTTATACCCGCTTCAACTTACAGCGTGGATTTGTTTATTACATCACCAATAAACACAACCGGCTTACGGGAATTGACAATGCCGACGATAAACGCAAGGTGGTAACGATGCAGTTGCTGCCGCCTGCCCCGCTGCAGCAACTGCCGGAAACCCTAACGATCCGTCACCTGCGCGCACATTTCACCATAGACCTCAAAAAAATAACACCCGATGATACTGCAGAATAGCTTCTACACCATAGCCACACAGACAGCAGCCGTACAGCAGCTTCAGGCAGCTATTCATATCGATCCGGAGCACGATATCTTCAGAGGACATTTTCCGGGACAACCCGTAGTGCCGGGCGTATGCATGGTGCAGATCGTAAAGGAACTTCTGGAGCAACAGACAGGCACAAAGCTACTCTTTCGCAAAGGACATCAGCTAAAATTTCTGCAACTGCTGGTACCTTCCCGGTCAGAAGAGATACAAGTTAATCTCTCCTGGAAAGAAGAAGAGGGTCAGTTTCCCTGTTCGGCCGACTTCAAAAAAAATGGCGAAACCGTATTTAAACTAAGCGGCCTGTTCCTTCCCATGGCATAAACATTTCCATGCGGCGGCGCTTCGCCTGTAAATACTACGATTGCCGCCAGCCCAGCTGCAGGCTTAGCAGGAAATAGCGCCCCGGCATAGGACGGGCATTCACTACCTCGTAGCGCGTATTCCATAGGTTCTGTACCTGGCCCGACAAGCCCAGCCGGTAATTACCTGGCGCCCATTGGTACATCAGTTGCAGATTTCCGGTCTGGTAAGGCTCCAGGTACTGCGATTCATCCACAGTCACGAAGCGGTACCCCGTATAAGTATGGTTGTAGTTAATAAAGAGCCTTCCTACAGTGCATCCGGCATTGGCCTGCCCGTTATAGCGTGGCGCATAGGGGATCTGCTTGCCGGCGCTGCCGTCGTTGGGTTGGTAAGAAGACACAGTAGTTGAGATCACATAAGCATATTTCATCCCCACATGCCATTGTACCGGTCCTGTCGTTAACCTGATCGTATTATCCGTCTCGATGCCACGGCTATGTACCTCGGCGATATTGTAGGGCGTCCATATAGCGCCGCCCAGCCAATACACCCAGTCGTGAATGTTCCGGTTAAATGCATGCACCTGGTGATCGATGTGCAGCAAAGACCCGGAATGCCCGTTATGCAACAAGAATACAAAAGAATAGCCGCCGTCCACATTCCAGCCCTGCTCCGGTTTCAGGTTCACGTTGCCGCCCGGGAAATAATACAGCTCATTAAGCGTTGGGATACGATAGCTGCGCTGTACATTCCCCTGCAATCCCATCCGGAGCCCCACCCTTTGATGTTCCATCTCCAATAGACTAAAATCGGCGCCCGCGCCCGGCAATAGCGGCGCCGCCGCACCATTGACCCACTCCTGCCGCAAGGCGGCATTCGCTTTCAGGCGACCTTTCCAGGCACTGAGGCTGTAGGTTAGCACGATAGCCGGCCGGAACTGCGACTCCTTGCTGCTGATATTATTGCCCTTCGCCACGGCATATTGAAGGGGCGAGAACAGCAGTATGCTATGCTGATATTTTCTGTTGGCCTCCGGGGCGTCCAGCCGGTATTTCCAGCCCAGTTCCTGGTAATATTGAGTAATATGATTACGATTATCGGGCAATACCACGCTGTCCTCGTAACGCAGGTATTCCCGGTTGAGAGAAGCCTTGGCGTAGAAATAGCTGCGCTTGCCCTGCTTGTACCAGCTCAGCTGGCTGCGCAACGAAGCATCAGTTTGCTTCTTTACAGAATATTGCTCAAAAAGAGCAGGTGGTATCTCCCTCTGGTATTGCTGGTACCACAACTGTACACTCAACACCTGGTCTCCTACTCTTTGCTTGCCCAGCTTATAATCGGCGGTAAGCAGGCCACCGCCGGCAGTCAGCTGCGCATTACTAAGTTTTCGCTCCTCTTGCAAGCCGTCTGTATAAAGAAAATCATTGGTCGCATGCTGGTAAAAGCCACGCAGGCTTATCCGCCAGTGTCCGTTCTGCCAAAGGGCTTTGGCGCCCATATCCCTGCGTCCGAAGCTGCCGCCACCAAGGGTAAGATCAACCAGTTTATCGTTGATAAACGTTGCCGGGTATTGTTCCAGCAATAAGGCGCCGCCTACATTGCCGCTGCCAAACAAAGCTGCAGAGCTCCCATATTGCAGGCTGATGCGGTCGAAGAGCCCCGTGGTTAAGATGGAAATATCTGCTACGCCCAGGGCCGGGTTCAGGATGGGCACGCCGTTCCATAGTACGGTAGATTGTGCCGCTGAAGCGCCACGTAAGGAAAGTGTCGCAATGCCGTTAATACCGTAGGATTTCACGAAAACGGGTGTCTGCTGGGAAAGCAGGTTGGCCAGGCTTTGGCTGCGATAAAGGTCACGGTATACCTTTTCGATCGATTGGGTTTGCTGCCCCGCAGTGAACAGCTGCCTCACATCGGCGGTGTCCCGGTGCTGCTCTGTGATGCGCACCTCTTTCAACGTATCCTGTAAAGGTTGTGCACAAAGCCTTCCTGCCATAAGCAGCAGGCATCCGCATAGGTAATAGCCATATCGAAGAACAGTGCTGTAGCGATTCACGCCGCAAAAGTAACGCAATTCGGCAGAAGCCGGCTACGCATACATGCTGGTCAGCCATGATACTTCCAATGTCGCGGCTTGCCCTCCGCCATCCATTCTAAGGCCTGAGCAATTCGTTTTGCCCTCGTTTCTTCACGCTTGGCCTCCAGTATCCATTCCAGGTATTCTTTGCGGTGAGAAGGCGCAAACTGTTCGAATATAGCTTGTGCTTTCTTGTTTTCAGACAGGGCCTTCCGGAAATCCTCCGGTGTTTCTAATGGTGGCGCCACGGCCTTTTTCTGAGGCGCCCGGGACACTTTCACGCCCTCATCGGCCAAACGGATGCTGTCCTTCAGGTAAGCCGCAAATACTTTATCCGGCGGCAGATCTTTTAACGTAGTGATCTTACCCAAAGAACCCATCGCCGACTTTTCTTCCAGCTGCAGGATCCCCTTAGGGTCTTTCATACTGCCCGCCAGCCAGAAACCGAAAGCACAATGTTGCTTAAACGCCGCAAGGCTGAAATGGCTTTTTCCTTTATAATCAAAATGAGGGAAACCCCATTTGATATTTTCCTGTATCCCGGGGCAATGTTCATGGATGAGGTCGCGAATATGGTTCAGGATGGGCTGCGCAAAAGGTGCTGCCTTCTCGATGTAAGCATCTATCCGGGAATCTGTTGTTGACATGCGCTGGATATTTGAAGACTAACTTACAAAAAAGCCCCGGAGGATTCTTATTCCCCGGGGCTTTTGAACGATATTAATTTTTAGGCCGTGGTCATTTCGTCGGGCTCGTTCACTTTCTCTCCGGCAGGTTTTTTACGTCCGAAGAACATTTTGAAGAGCACAGGGGCCGTAGTAACGACAACCAGTCCGATAATGATATATTCCAGGTGTTCCCGTACCCATACATTTTCACCCAGCACAAAACCCAATGTGGTGATGCTGATGATCCAGGCCAGGGCGCCGATGATATTATAAAAGAAGAATTTTTTAAAGTCCATTTGTACAATACCGGCTACAATCGGTGCAAAAGTGCGCACGATGGGCAGGAAACGGGCAATGATGATCGCGCCGCCGCCACGTTTTTCGTAAAATTCCTTGGCCGCATGCAGATGCTTCCGCTTGAACAACCAGGTTTCGCGCCGTTCAAACAGCAATGGCCCCGATTTACGGCCAAACCAATAACCCACTACATTGCCCAGCACAGCACATACACTGAAAGCGATGATCCAAAAAACAAGATTGACCGGGTGGCTTGCAAAAGGTGATGAATTGGCGGCATCGGCCGATGCAATGATCATACCGGTAATGAAAAGCAGTGAGTCTCCGGGAAGGAAAAAACCGATGAATAAGCCGGTCTCTGCAAAAATGATAAAGGCAACAAGAAAAAGCCCGCCATGCGCCATGATCCAGTTCGGATCGATCAAATGCTTAATAAACTCAATAACTACATCCATAATAATCGACGGTTCATAATTTAATGCCTGCAAGTTACTTTAAAAAATGTTAAGCAGCTTAAACGATTTCTGCTCAAGGCCCTTTTTGTGTTTACCTTTACAATCCATTATCCCCGATACCTAACGGTCTGCAAACAGGTTTTATTTTGGCATGAATGACAAAGCGCTTACTTTTATTACCCGGCTCAATCAATGGCGGAAGCAACGTATATCCAACGATACTTTCCTGATTATCGCCGCGGCTGTAGTAGGCGTTCTCGGCGGCCTTGCAGCTTCTATTCTGAAGCAGCTCACACACTTCATCGAAGATTTTTTGCAAAATGAGCTTCATTGGAAATACAAATATTACCTCTACCTGGTTTTTCCGTTGATCGGTATTTTCTTCACTGTAATCTACATTAAGACATTCATCAGGCGTTCCAAATTCAAGCATGGCCTCACGCCTATCATCTACAACATCGCCCACAATTCCAGCCGCATCGATTTTCACAATATTTATTCCCAGATTATTTCAAGCGCGATTACCGTTGGCTTCGGTGGCTCGGTAGGCCTTGAAGCGCCCATTGCGAGCAGTGGCTCGGCCATCGGATCCAATATCGGCCGTTTCTTCGGACTCAATTATCGCGAGGTGACCTTGTTGCTGGCCTGCGGCGCCGGGGCCGGTATTGCCGGCGCTTTCAACAGCCCTGTTGCCGGTATGGTATTTGCGTTGGAAGTGTTGCTACCGGCCTTTTCGATTCCTGTTTTTATTCCTTTGCTTATCTCTGTGGCCACAGCTTCAGTAGTGTCGCGTATTTTTTACAGCAAACCACTGTTCATTCTGGTTACCGAAGGCTGGGTGATGCCCGCGCTCGGCTTTTATATTCTCATGGCGATCGCTATCGGCGCCTTTTCGGTATTTTTCGTCAAGCTGAATTTCCGGATCCACCGGCTGTTTGATAAGATAAAAGGTACCTACAACAAGATCTGGATCGGTGGGCTGACCATTGGCTTGTTCATTGCGCTTTTCCCCGCTTTGTACGGCGAAGGCTATATCACCATCCAGCAGTTGCTCAACGGCAATTACCAGTCGCTGCTGGCCAACAGCTTTTTCGCGGCCTATCAACACAATGCCTGGATATTGATCGGATTTGCAGTGCTCACGCTATTTGGCAAATCGCTGGCTTCGCTCATTACTCTGGGCAGCGGCGGCAACGGCGGCATCTTCGGACCAAGCCTGGTTATGGGCGGCTTTACCGGCTTCATCTTTGCACACACAGTAAATCAATTGGGCTGGATACAGCTCAATACCACCAACTTTATTGTAGCCGGTATGGCCGCGGCCCTCGCCGGTATTATGCATGCGCCGCTTACAGCCATTTTCCTTATTGCGGAAATTACCGGTGGCTACGAATTGATGGTACCCCTGATGCTGGTATCGGCGATCAGCTATTTCATCAACAAAGCCTCGCTCAAGCATTCCATCTATACCAAAAGCCTGGCGGAAAAAGGAGAGCTGGAATCCGATGCCGGACGCGAAAGAAGCATCCTGCAACGCATCAAGCTGAAATATGTGCTGGAGACCAACTTTGTAACCTTAAGCCCTGAAGACACACCGCAAAGCCGCAGCCAGGATATCATTCATACCGAAAAGAATATTTTCCCGGTAATCGACGAGGAAAGCCGCCTGCAAGGCATTGTGTACGGAGAAAAGCTGCTGGAACTACTTGTGGGCAATGGTGCCCCTATCGCTATCGATCAGCTGCAGGACAAGAGCCTGTATTTCATCAACATCAATACCAATATGTTTGAGGTCATGAAAAAGATGGACCAGGAGCATATCGACATCTTTCCCGTGGTGGACGATGACATGCGTTATAAAGGCTTTGTATCGCGCAGCGGCATCCTCAATAAATACCGTGCCTTGCTCAAGCGCGACCAGGGCTATATGGCATAGTCGCGGCCCTGCGCTACCAGTGCGGTCATCTTGCGCATATTCAGGATACTGAACCGCCGGCCCGAAGCTTTCATCATCCTTTGCGCGCTCAGCTCGTTGATCACCTTGAATAAAGTTTCGTAGGAAGCGCCCGAAAAAGAGGCCAGGTCTTGCCGGGACAGCTCGATATCGATATAACCTTCTTCATCGGCGCCAAATTGCTGCTGCAACTGCAACAGCGCCTGTGCAATACGCGCCTTGACCGGCATATGCACCATATTGCGCATCCTCCGTTCCGACTCCTGCAATTCATTGGCAAAAAAGCGAAGCAGATCGCTTACCAGGTTGAAATTGACGGCCAATGTCGACTGGAAGAAGGGCATATCAATATAGCACACCGTCACCGGCTCCAATGCCGTAGCCGAAACCGGGAAGTAAGGGTCGTTGCCGAGCCCTAAGTGTCCTACGATATCGCCGCTCTTTGCAAAACGGATAATGAGTTCCTTCTCGTCGTCCCAGCGCTTATGCACCTTCGCCTTCCCTTCGTAAATAAAATAAATGCCTTTTACGGCCTCGCCTTCGGTAAACAGAGGTTGTCCCTTTTTAATCCGGTAGTTTTTTTTATGCACCGCCACGGCCGGCAACCAATCCTTCAGGCACCGGCTGCAGAGAAAACAACGCTCCAGGTCACAACTTGCTTTATACTCTTTCATAAACAAAACGGTAAGCATACAAAAGTAAGGTTAAATAAGCGCCGCCATTTAAAATGAGTAAAAAAGATGTTTTTGGCAATATTTTTAAGCATAAAAAGACAATAACATTGCTATAAATACTAAAATGGCAATATTAAATGATTCATTCTATACCTTTGCAATATAAAAAACATTGCGCATTACTTCTTTTTTCAAAAAAAAACCCATGTCCGCATCCGATCCTGCCCGTAATAAGGGTACTATGCAAAATGGCATTCCTGTTTCGCCATCGCTCCATCTTCCCGACAGTGCCGATACCGATAAACGCTTTTTCCAGAAGAAAAGATTGCTTCAATTGTCGCTTGCCGCGGTCTTTGTGGCAGTACTGGTGAGCTTGGTGGCCAAAGTATTGATCTACCTTATCAATCTAGTGACCAATATTGCTTTTTTTGGTAGCTTCAGCCTGGCGGCGCATAGTCCTGCCGGCAATCATCTGGGCTGGTGGGTAGTGATCCTGCCGGTCATTGGCGGCCTTATCGTGGGATTGATGGCCTTATACGGCTCCAAGGCGATCAGAGGCCATGGCATACCCGAGGCCATGGAGCAGATCCTCGTCAATCAGAGCCGGATCAAACCTGTGATCACTTTTTTAAAGCCCTTGTCTTCGGCTATTGCCATCGGCACCGGCGGACCCTTTGGCGCCGAAGGCCCGATTATCGCCACCGGTGGCGCATTGGGTTCTACCCTGGGCCAGTATTTCCGCATTACCTCCAACGAACGTAAGATCATTCTCGCCTCCGGCGCTACCGCGGGCATGTCGGCGATCTTCGGTACACCCATAGCGGCCATTTTCCTGGCCATAGAATTGCTGTTGTTCGAATTTTCACCGAAAGCCATCTTACCGGTGGCCCTGGCTTGTATTACAGGAGCAGCGGGGCATCACCTGCTTTTTGAAAGCGGTCCCGTATTTCCCATGCCCGATGTGCTGCCATCCAGCAATACAGCCCTGGGCGCCTACAGCCTTATCGGGCTGCTGGTAGGCTTTGTGGCGTTGGGTATTACCCGCATTCTTTATATCATCGAGGATCTCTTCGAGCGACTGCCTGTACATTGGATGTGGTGGCCCGCGATTGGCGGCCTGGCAGTCGGTGTCGTCGGCTATTTTGCACCGCACACCCTGGGTGTCGGCTACGACAACATCACGCATGTGCTCTCGGGTACAGCCCCACTGTCGTTGGTGCTTAGCCTGCTGTTGCTTAAATTCCTCTCCTGGTCCATCGCCCTGGGCAGTGGTACTTCGGGAGGCACACTGGCACCCCTGCTTACTATCGGTGGCGCCTGTGGCGCGGCATTGGGTATGCTGATGCTTTACCTTTTCCCGCAAAGCGGCGTTAGTGTTGCCCTGGCAGCACTGGTAGGTATGGCCGCCATGTTTGCCGGCGCTTCCCGTGCCTACCTCACCAGCGTTGCCTTTGCGCTGGAGGCCACCATGCAGTCGCATGCCTTACTGCCCCTGCTCGGCGCTTGTACCGCCGCTTACCTGGTATCTTTCTTCCTGATGGAAAATACCATTATGACCGAAAAGATAGCCCGGCGCGGCATCAGCACGCCCGACGCATACGAGCCCGATATCCTGAGCAAGCTTACCGTGGCGCAGGTATTGCTCGAGGAGTCTACCGTGTTCACGGAAGACAGCACTATAGGCGAGCTGCAGGTTTTCCTGGAAGAGCAGGAACAACCGGAGCATCATTTTGTAGTGGTGGATAATGAAGGCTGGCTCAAAGGTTATGTCGATGTGATGGATCTGTTTCACCTGAAACCTGGCCCACAAACACCCCTGTCGACGCTCATGCGCACCTATACTGCCGCGGTAAAGAGCAGCGACAGCCTGGCCAGGGCCCTGGCGGTCATGTCGGAACAAAACACCGATGTGCTCCCGGTTTGCGCGGTGGGCGACAACCGGAGTATCACAGGCGTGCTGCGTTATAAAGACATTCTGTCGGCTTATCGCATCAGGCACCGCGAGCAGGAAGTGGCTGCCGCCAATCTTTCCCTGAAGAAGCAACGGATAAGAATGATGATCAGGGGCAGGAAACTGATCGCCTTCAACCGGCATTAGGCTGGCTTTTCGTCTGCCTCCAGGCATATCCTGATACCTTCTGTATAGCTGACCGACTTAAAGGAAAAACGTTTTTCAAATTTGCTGCTGTCGAAAAAATAATCGCGGTCGTATTGGTAGGCCATTTCCCGCAGCTCCCTGACCAGGGGCATAAACAGGCCCGCAAGGCTCATCATCCATTTGGAAAGGATATAATAACGCGGCTGCACTTTCATGGCAGCCGCAATTTTTTCTATAAAGTCTTTCCCCGTCAGCTTCTCGGCAGAGGTAGGCAGATGCCATACTTCCCCGAAGGCATCGGGCGTATTACCCAACTGCGCTGTAGCCCGGGCAGCGTCCGGTGTAAAAGTAAAAGAATGCACTTTCCCGGCATCAGCCTCCCAAAAGGCCTTCTGCCCTTTCCTGAATTTGTCCAGCACCGTAAATGCCAATGGACTGTTCTTTACATTGGGCCCATAAAAGTCGGCGCTGCGGGCGATCAACGCCTGCAAGCCACGTTCTTTTACTGCCGTCAGGATCATATCCTGCAGGGCGGCCCTTACCTTTCCTTTTCTGCTGGAAGGCGCAATGGTAGCGGCTTCCGTCATATGCGGGACAGCATCGGGCGCATACATATATACATTATCCAGGAAAACGAGGCGTGCTCCATGCTTCAGGCAGGCGTTGATCACATGGCTCATGATCTGCGGCCAATCGCGTCGCCATACTTTAATGTTGTATTCCAGTCCTACAGTGAGGTAAACTACCTCTGAACCGGCTACGGCTTTATCGACCTGTGCGCCATGAGTAAGATCGGCAGAAAAAAGCTCGTCATCGCCATTGACTTGCCGCGGATGGCGCGCCACAAGACGTACCTGTCCGTTATAAGCTTTCAGTTCTTTGGCCAGGGGCTCGCCAATGGCGCCGCCGGATCCGAGTATCGTTTGCATGGGGAAAATTCTTTGATGCAAAGGTATACTGGCCAGGAGTCTGTAAACAATGATCCGGGTTAAGATTTTGTAGTGGTCATCATCCGCTTTTTGATACGGCTGAGGCTTTCCGGTGCGATGCCCAGGTACTGCGCGATATAGCGTTGCGGTACACGCTGAAAGATCTCCGGAGCGGTTTCCAGCAACTCAAGGAATTGCTTTTCGGGAGAGAAGGAAAGAAGCGATTTTGTACGTTTGATGCTTTTGGCGGCAATGCGCTCGACCAATATCCGGAAAAATTCGGCCATGGCCGGCGATGATTTCATCAGATCTACCAGCTCCACGCAGCGTATCGTAAGGCAATGGGACGTTTCAAGCGCTTTGATCGAAGACGGCGACTGGGTTTGATAGGAAAAGCTTTCGAGATCGGTCACAAATTCCCGCTCAAAGGTAAAGTTACAGGTACGTTCATTACCATCTTCATCGAGATAGAACTGGTGCAGCGCCCCTTGCAGCACAAAAAAGACCTCATGCGCTACTTCACCGGCACGGAGCAGCACGGCATGCCGCTTGTATTGCTGTTCCCGGAAGTAAGACAGTATGTACCCAGCCTCCTCATCGGTCACTGCAACATCCCTGCGTATCGTATCGATCAGCTCAGAGGTCATATTTGTACTGGTTTTGATAAATAACCTCAAAGGCCTCTATAGCCTGGTTCAGGTGCCGTTCTTCGTGGGTAACGATAATGTCGAAGGCTTTTTCCAGGGTATAAACAATATTACGGTTGACCGGCGAAGCGATTACCGTATCCTTTTCCAGGAAAGGCGCTGCTGCTGCGATGGCCTGCTTGAGTGCCGATTGGTGTTTCTCAAAATCGGTTACGATATCGCCGTGTATGTCGGCGGCCACGGGTTCCCACATGGGGAAAGTACGCATTTTGTTCTTGCGGGCAGGTTCTACACTCTTCAGCAGGGTATTGCCCATGAATTTTACGAAAAAGGGAATACGCGATAGGAATGGCGGCTTATAAGTGCCGCCTTTCAACTGCTCCAACAGGGGAAAATAGCTTTCATTCACCGTGATAAGATGCTGCATATTCTCAGCGATGGACCAGGTCTGCGCATTGGGCTTGCGTTTCAGCTCATCTTCGGGCAGGTCGGCAAAACGTTCGCGGAACTCACGGCTAAGCTCATCCAGCTTCTGCTGCCATTGTTGTATTTGTGTGGATATGGGCATAGGCCGGTAAAATTAGTTTAAGTGACTATCTGGACAAAGGAAACAATGTTTTGCACTTCTATAAAGTTTTGGCTTGCACACTGTGCTTTATCCGGCTTTTGCATTTGGCTGTCAATATCTTTTTCTTTTTTGCTCCGCCAAAAAAGAAAGAAAAAAGGCGGCAAAAAAACAATGCTCCGCTGTTTTTTTGTGGCCAGCGCACCCGGACTTGAAAACAGATATCAACATTAACTTAGCATTACCAGGCACATGATCATAGATCAACATTTTAATTCAAAAGGATCTTTTTTTTCATTGCTCCTAATTTTCAGTTGGTTTCTTGTCTACGGATAGTTAGTTTATTCAAGTTCCTTTTTGCATCAGCGCAGTAAGAGAACAGGCCTAGCTTTTAGACTTAAAAATATGCTCTTCGATGGTCATGCCCGGCTCCAGCAGGATGGTCTGGATGCCCAGCGCTTTGGCGCCCTCGATATGCTGCGGGCTGTCGTCTACAAATAACGTTTTTTCCGGCGCCAAGCCATTCTGCTCCAGGATCATCCTGAAAATAGCGGCATCCGGCTTACGCAGCCCCACCCTGTGGGAATAATACACTTTATCGAAGAACACACCCAGCGAATCGAAGCCGGTAAGGCTTTTCAGCGTTTTCAGGAAAGCCTCCTCGTGAATTTCATTGGTATTGCTGAGCAGGAAAGTGTCAAAATGCAGCTGCAGTTGCTGCAGTATCTGCAGGCGGCGCAGCGGAAGGTCGAGCAGCATGGCGTTCCAGGCGGCAACGATCTGGTCGTCGGTGATCCCGGGCCCAGCCATGGTACGCATCCCGGCGAGAAATTCGGCGCGGCCTATTTTCCCCGTTTCCAGCAGGTCAAACAGCTCTGTTTGCTTCAGTTGGGAATACTTCTGGTCAAAATCGGTAATACCCAGTGAGGTAAATGCCTGCTCGGTCTTTTTATAGTCGATGTTGAGGATCACACCGCCGAGGTCGAGAATGATATGCCGTATATTGTTCAGAGCAAGAAATTTTGGGAACAAAGGTACTGGCTTCCCCCGACATCTCCCTTTTCTGCCTGCCAATAGTGATATTTCATTTTTGTTTATCGCGGTTAAAAAATACAGGTATGGCGATCCAGGTTTTTGCCTTGTATTCCTGCATTTGCGCCATTCCTTTTCGCAGCAAGAAAAATTTCTTTACCTTTGCATGACCGATAGATTTTACTGGCGTTACGCATCTATTCCACCGGTCGCAAACAGGAAACATTATGACTAAGTACATTTTTGTAACCGGCGGGGTTACATCTTCATTGGGCAAAGGTATCATTGCCGCTTCTCTTGCAAAATTATTACAGGCCCGCGGCTACAGCGCCACGATCCAGAAATTCGACCCCTACATCAACGTCGATCCGGGTACGCTTAATCCTTATGAGCACGGCGAATGTTATGTGACTGACGATGGCGCCGAAACCGATCTGGACCTGGGTCACTACGAACGTTTCCTGAATACCCCCACTTCGCAGGCCAACAACGTCACTACGGGCCGCGTATACCAATATGTGATCAACAAGGAAAGGGAAGGTGCTTTCCTCGGTAAAACCGTACAGGTGATTCCGCACATTACCGATGAGATCAAACGCCGCATACGCCTGCTGGGCAACGATAATAAATATGATGTAGTGATCACCGAGCTCGGTGGCACTGTGGGCGATATCGAATCCCTGCCTTATATAGAGGCCGTAAGGCAATTGAAATGGGAGCTGGGCAACGAAAATTGTCTGGTGGTGCACCTGACCCTGATCCCTTATCTCAAGGCCGCAAAAGAGCTGAAGACCAAGCCCACACAGCACTCGGTAAAGATGCTGAGCGAAAATGGCGTACATCCCGACATTATCGTGTGCCGTACCGAAGAGCCTTTATATAACGATCTGAAGAAAAAGATCGCTTTGTTCTGTAACGTACGCCCCGAAGCTGTGATCGAGGCCAGGGATGCCGATACCATTTATGGCGTGCCCATCGAGATGATGGTCGAAAAGCTGGATATCATTGCGCTGAAGCTGCTGGAATTGCCACTGGGCAACGAACCAGAGCTGATCAAATGGAAAGAGTTCCTGACAAAGCTGCGCTATCCCAAAACCAAGGTGACCGTAGGCCTGATCGGGAAATATGTGGAATTGCAGGATGCCTATAAATCCATCCTGGAATCGCTGATCCATGCCGGCGCCGTCAACGAATGCAAAGTTGAAGTACGCAATATACATTCCGAATACCTGACTCCCGAAAATGCGGCTGAAAAGCTACAGAACCTTGATGCGGTGCTGGTAGCGCCGGGATTCGGCAGTCGCGGTATTGAAGGCAAGATCGATGCCATCCGTTTTGCCCGTGAAGAAAATATCCCCTTCTTTGGTATTTGCCTGGGCATGCAAATGGCTGCAGTAGAATTTGCACGCAATGTGCTGGGCCATCACGACGCACATTCTACCGAGATGAATGCCGACACACACCATGCGGTGATCCACCTGATGGATGAGCAAAAAGACATTCAGCATAAAGGCGGCACGATGCGGCTGGGTGCTTACGATTGCACACTGGACCCGGCTTCCCGCATGGCAGGTATTTATGGTAAAACGCTGATCCAGGAGCGCCACCGTCACCGCTACGAATTCAACAACGATTATCTCGAGGCTTTTGAAAAAGCAGGTATGATGCCGGCAGGCAAAAACCCGTCTTCGGGTTTGGTAGAGGTGATCGAGCTCAACAACCACCCTTTCTTTATCGGCACCCAGTTTCACCCCGAGTACAAAAGCACTGTGGAGAATCCCCACCCCCTGTTTGTCGCTTTTGTAAAAGCAGCCAAGCAACGGCAGGAGACCAAAAAGGAAGAAGCCAATTACGAAAAGAATTTGTCCCATAACTGATCTGTGTGATACAGATCCCGGATTCAATGGAGCTGTATCCCGTTCTGCGGGCAGCTCCATTGGTCTTTAGGGATATCCGGTATTTTTTCCGATCAAGATTAGGTAATTTTGCGGTCTACGGTATTTTATTCTGAATGTTTACACCACTTTCCCGGATCATACTCCTGCTGCTTTGCGCCGCCCTGTCGGTAGTGGCAGCCGTTTTCAATATCTACTCGTTGCTCTTTATCGCCTGCCTGGGTTCGGCATTCCTCCTTTGGGGCTATTTTCGCAAAGGCTCGGTAAGCCTGGCACTGGCACGCCTCCGGGCCGAGGAATATAAAGAAGCCGAAACCATTATCGAGCAGACCACCAAGCCAGAAAGGCTGGACAAGAAGCAAAAAGCTTACTATCTATTTGTCAAAGGGTTTATCGCCAGGGAAAAGGACCAATATGAAGAAGCCCGTATTTTCCTGGAAGAGTCCCTGAACGAGGGCATTCGCAACCAGAACGATATTGCTATGGCGCTCCTGGCCCTGACGGATATGGAAATGGTCAAAAACAACAAACGACAGGCCGAGGCGTATTTTGTACAGATGAAAGGGCTTAAAGTAAAGCCATCGCTGATGCCCGATATCCGCAAAATGCAGGAGTGGCTGGGCGTTTAACCCTGGCTTTTGTACTCACCATTAAATGCCACGCATTGGGAAACAGCTATCCGCTACACGACTGCGTGCTGGAAGCAGATGTTGCAGGTGTACAGAAAATCGTCGGGCAGATAACACGCCTCGACGAGCTTGACGGCCAGGGCCACACAGCCTTGCACTGGGCTGTTTTCGGAGGATATGAAGACCTGGTGCTTATCCTGCTTGAAGCCGGGGCCGATCCCAATGTCTTCTCCGGCGATGGCGTAACACCCAGGTGGCGAGCCCGGGATTTCGGACTAACCGGGATTGACGTGCTGCTTGCCCGCTTTGGCGGCAGAATCGCCACCAATGGCTCTTTTGACCAGGTATCTTTTTCTATTTTCCATAAAGCAATGGGACGGGAGCTACCCCACGAAGAAAATGAGTAACATTGCAATCGAAGCAGGCCTCAAAGTCGCCTTTACACACCAATCTCTTTAACCAAGCAATCTGATAGCATATGATATCTTTCGATCGTTTTGTACTGAATAACGGTCTCCGCGTGATCGTTCACCAGGATCTTTCGACGCCTATGGTCGCCTTCAATATCCTGTACGATGTAGGCGCCAGGGATGAAGACCCGGAACGTACCGGCTTTGCGCACCTTTTTGAGCACCTCATGTTCGGCGGCTCCGTTAATGTACCGGAATACGACGAACCGCTGCAAATGGCGGGCGGAGAGAATAATGCTTATACCACCAACGATATTACCAATTATTATATCCAGCTCCCTAAAGAAAATATCGAAACGGCCTTCTGGCTGGAAAGCGACCGTATGCTGTCGCTGGCCTTCAGCGAAAAAAGCCTCGACGTACAAAGAAAGGTAGTAAGCGAGGAATTCAAGGAGCATTATATCAACAAGCCTTACGGCGATGTATGGAACCACCTGCGCCGGCTGGCTTACAAGCAGCATCCTTATCAATGGATGACCATTGGCAAAGAGCTGAAGCATATCGAGGAAGCCCAGCTCCAGGATGTGAGGGATTTTTTCTTCAAGCACTACCGGCCTCAGCATGCTGTATTGTGCGTGGCCGGCAATACCGACCTGGAAGAGGTGAAAGCGCTGGCCGAAAAATGGTTTGGTGATATCCCGCCCGGCGATACTTATGTGCGGTCCCTGCCCCCAGAGCCCCGGCAGGAAGAAGCGCGCGAGCTGACTGTTGAGGCCGATGTGCCCTACGATGCCCTTTACAAAGCCTGGCATATGGAAGGGCGCGCGCATCCGCAATACTATGCTGCCGATATTCTTACCGAGGTACTGGGCAGTGGGCAAGCGTCGCGTCTATATCAGCGACTGGTGAAGGAGTTGCAGCTGTTCAGCAATATTTCCTGCTACCATACAGGAAGCTCCGATCCAGGCCTGCTGGTGATCGAAGGCAAGCTCGTAAAGGGCGTATCGATCGATACGGCTGATGCCGCAGTTACGGCAGCGCTGCAATCGTTGCGCGACAAAGGCATAACGGCGGAGGAGCTGTCCAAAGCCCGCAATAAGATCGAATCCATGATGGTATTTGAAGACATGAACCTGCTGGCAAGGGCCAATAACTTTGCCTTCTACGAGCTGCTGGGCGATGCCAACATGATGAATACCGAGCTGGGCAAATACCTTTCGGTAAGCCATGAAGATGTCCAGGCGGCTATCGATACGATCTTTGTACCTACCAATTGCAATACGCTGAAATACCTGTCCAAGGCCAATGCTACTGCTACAGCAGAAGACAAGGAAGCCTGAATATAAGAAGCTCATCAATGCCAGCGGCCCGTGTGAATACACGGGCCGCTGGTCTATATGTTTTATTTTTGCCTGGAGACTTCGCGGCTTCCGCCAGGCTGCTAGGCATCCTGAGCGGTGTCTGTCTTTTCGGGACCTGAATCTTTAAGCCGGACGGGCGCTTCGGTCTTTTTGCGCAGCTTCATATTAAGCAACTCCACCAGGAAGGAGAATGCCATGGCGAAGTATGCATAATTCTTCAGATGAAGGTCGTGCGCCCTTTCGCTATCCCAGCCTTCTACCAGCAGGATAAAGCCGATCATTACAAGGAAAGACAGGGCCAGCATCTTGATGGTAGGATGTTTCTGGATAAAGGACGCGATATTGCCACTGAACAGGAACATAACGATCATAGCAATCACTACAGCGGCGATCATGATCTCGATATGCTTGGCAGTGCCGCCTGCTGTGATAATGCTGTCGAAACTGAACACCATATCGATCAGGATGATCTGCATGACGGCCTTGCCCAGGGTGAGCTGGGCGCCTTTGCCCTTGGTATGCTCTTCCTCACCTTCCAGCTTGTGATGGATCTCCATTACGGTTTTATAGATCAGGAAGATACCGCCGCCAAGCATCACGAGGCTGGCCAAGTCGAAGCCCTTGTCGCCGATGCTGAATACCGGCTTGCCTTTTTGTTCCAGCAGCCACTTGAGCGCAAACAGCAACAGGGAACGTACGCCGATACCGGTAAACATCCAGATGAGGCGCCCTTTTTTGCGCAGCGACTCCGGAAGCCGGTTGAGGATGATGCTGACGAAAATAACATTGTCGATGCCCAGCACAATTTCCAGCACGACCAGCACCACGAAGCTGATCAGGTTATCGGCGGTGAACAAATGTGCCATAGACTCCATTTCCTGTAGTAGTTATAGGGTTGAATAGGGATTATACTTAAGCAAGTCCTTCGCAGATATTGCGTACGATGCGGGGCCCTTCGTAAATAAAGCCGGTGTATACCTGCACCAGCGAAGCGCCTGCATCCAGCTTTTCCTGTGCATCACGGGCGGTGAAAACACCGCCGGCAGCAATGATAGGAATAGCGCCTTTGCTGCGCTGATGAATATAACGGATCACATCGGTTGCTTTATCCTTTACGGGCAGGCCGCTCACACCGCCGGCGCCCATGGCTTCCACGTCCTTGCCGGAAGTCTGTAATCCCGCACGGCTAATGGTAGTATTGGTGGCCACGATGCCTTGAATACCGGTATGGTGTACAATGTCGATAATATCGTCCAGCTGCTCGCGGGTAAGATCGGGCGCGATCTTGAGCAGGATAGGCTTTGCTTTGCCCAATTCGGAATTGATGATCTGCAGGCGGCCAAGCAGGCGTTGCAGCGGCTCCTTTTCCTGTAGTTCCCGGAGATTGGGCGTATTGGGACTGCTTACGTTTACGGTAAAATAGTCCACGACATCATAAAGCTCGCGAAAACAGATCTCATAATCTTTGGTGGCATCTTCGTTGGCGGTGACCTTATTTTTACCAATGTTGCCGCCGATGATAATATCGGAGCGGCGCTGGCGCAACCGCTCTGCCGCCGCCTTTACGCCACCGTTGTTGAAGCCCATGCGATTGATGAGGGCCTTATCTTTAGGAAGGCGGAACAGGCGTGGCTTGTCGTTGCCATCCTGTGCCAGCGGCGTAAGAGTACCAATCTCGATAAAGCCGAAACCCAGGCTGGCCAGCTCATCGGTAAAGCGAGCATCCTTGTCGAAGCCTGCCGCAAGGCCAACCGGATTTTTGAAGGTAATTCCCCAAAGCTTGCGTTCCAGCGAAGGCTTGCTCAGGGTGAAGTTCTTTTTAAGAAAGCTGCGGATCGCCGCGTTGGCGTGCCATTTCCTCAGCTGGTTCATCACCCAATAATGGATGACTTCGGGATCTTTACGAAAGAGAAAGAATTTAATTAACGCATACATTACGGCAAAGATAATGGGGCGCAGCAAATTTCGGAAAACGAATTTGCGCGCCCCACCAGGAATTCAATAAGGGATTGCTCTTTTAAACGCTTTGCTTCATGGATTGCTCCTTCAGCTGCCTGATCTCACTTTTGAGCTCATCGACATAGGTTTCGAGCGACTTGATGCGGCTTTCATAAAGCTGCTTCAGTTCCGGACTGATCTGGAACTGGTACACTTCTTTGTTGGCATTTTCGCGCCGTTCATTGACAATGTCGTAAATCTTTTCGACATCGAACTGCACAATGAATTCTGTGCTGTAGCCCAGCAGGCCAGAGATCTTTTGCAACCTTTCTTCCGAAAGGTGTATCTCTTCATTCTCAATGCGGGCGTAGTTGCCCTGTGTCATTTCAAGCTTTTCAGCCATGTACTGTTGCGTGAAGTTGCGCAACTCCCGCAGCTTGCGGATGTTTTGTCCTATCTTTTTCATTGTGCTTCTTTGGTTGATGATTGGTATTTGGTTGCCTAAAGATTGAATAGTACCTTTTGTAAAATTACATTAAATATGAACACTTCGCTTCTTTTCAAGGATAAAAATTACAACAGCCAGGCTAAAATAAGCAAAGTATTTGATTTTCAAAATTTTAATTTAGAAATTTTCTTTTTGTCGTTCTTTTTATGACAACCGGCTCATTCCTTTTCTTAAAAACACAAACTCTTTTTCACTTGAATTCTTGCTAAATTGGCTTCATTTTTTTGGGTGTCTGTAAATTTTCGAGGCAACCTGCCTGCAAAAAACATCCGGGCCGTTATGCTGACGGTTCATAATTCAACCTGCCCGGCAGCTTAAATCATTTTTAGCAGATATGCAGACCAGTATTTCTTACTTTTTTGCTTGCTGATCCGTATCTTTGCGCAATTTTCATTTTCAGTCACCTCAACAATACTGCTTTCACACAATGCCCCAGGACACAATCGGCCACCCGGCTTTTCTGTTGCTCGAAGACGGAACACTTTTCAAAGGAAAATCATTTGGTAAAAAAGGCACTTCGGGTGGGGAGCTCTGCTTCACTACGGGCATGACCGGTTACCAGGAAATCTTTACCGATCCGAGCTATACGGGACAAATGCTGATCATGAGCACCTGCTATGTGGGCAACTACGGTGTCAATACCGTTGATGTGGAATCCGACGGCGTTACGATCAATGGTCTTATCTGCAAGAATATCGCCAGCCGTTATTCCCGGATGATTGCCAGTGGTTCGCTCGAAGACTACCTGGTACAGCACAATATCGTAGGCATACAGGATGTAGATACCCGCGCACTGGTGCAGCATGTACGTACCAAAGGAGCGATGAACTGCATTATCTCTTCCGAAACCGACAATATCGAAACGCTGAAGGAAAAGCTGCGCGCGGTACCTTCGATGAAGGGCCTGGAAATCTCTTCAAATATTACCACCAAAGAGCCTTATACGGCAGGCGATCCCGACGCATCGATAAGGATAGCGGTGCTGGATTTTGGCATCAAAAAGCATATCCTGCACAACTTCACCCAGCGTGACGCCTATGTAAAGGTTTTTCCCGCCAAGACGCCCATCGCGGAGCTGAAGGCCTTCGAGCCCCATGGCTACTTTATCTCCAACGGCCCCGGCGATCCGGCATCGATGGACTACGCCGTGAATACGGTAAAAGATATCCTGGCCGAAGGCAAGCCCATGTTTGGTATTTGCCTGGGACATCAGCTACTGGCACAGGCCAATGGCATACCGACCTTCAAAATGCATCATGGTCACCGCGGGCTTAACCACCCGGTAAAGAACCTGGTTACCGGTAAATGCGAGATCACTACCCAAAACCATGGCTTTGGCGTGGATCCTGAGGCGGCGCGGCAATCGGAAGACATCGAGGTAACGCACGTGAACCTCAACGATGGATCGATCGAAGGCATCCGCATGAAGAACAAACCGGCCTTTTCGGTGCAGTATCACCCCGAAAGCACACCCGGCCCCTACGATTCCCGTTACCTGTTCGACCAGTTTATCGATATGATCTGCGAGCAGGAAGCGATAAAGTAATGCTTTATGGGCTACCTTTTGTCCCCGTTTCTGCCCGGCGTGTAAAACGCCGGCTTTTTCATCAATCAAACCAAAGTTTTACAACCCAATAGAGAACGGCAACGCTTATGGATAAAATCTTGATTATTGGCGCCGGCGGGCAGATCGGCGTAGAGCTTACCCTGGCGCTGCGCCAGGTCTATGGCCGCAACAATGTGATAGCAACAGATATCAGGGAAGAGCATCCTTTGCTGAAAGAGGACAACGGCCCCTTCAGGCACCTGGATGTGATGGACTTTAAAGAAGTGGCCAAAATGGTCGCGCAGGAAAATATTACGCAGGTCTACCTGCTGGCCGCCATCCTGTCGGCTACCGGCGAATCGAAGCCGGTCTGGGCCTGGGATATCAATATGCAAAGCTTGCTGAATGTACTGGAGATCTGCCGGGAAAACAAAGTCAAGAAATTCTACTGGCCCAGCTCCATTGCCGCTTTCGGTCCCAATACGCCTAAGCAGGATACGCCGCAGCACACGATTATCGAACCTGTGACGGTTTATGGCATCAGCAAGTACGCCGGCGAACTCTGGTGCCGCTATTACTTCCAGCGCTACGGTCTCGACATCCGCAGCCTGCGCTATCCCGGCCTTATCAGCTGGAAATCGGCGCCGGGCGGAGGCACCACCGATTATGCGATCGACATTTATATCGAGGCCCTGAAGAAAAAACAGTTTACCTGCTTTCTTTCCGAAGATACCTACCTTCCTATGATGTATATGAATGATGCTATCAGGGGAACGATAGAGCTGATGGAAGCGCCGGCGGAGCAGATCAAAAACCGCATGGCGTATAACCTGTCGGCCATGAGTTTCTCGCCCAAAGAGATTGCGGCTGCTATCCGTAAACATATTCCCGATTTCACGATCGACTATGCGCCCGATTATCGGCAGCAGATCGCTGCAAGCTGGCCGCAAAGCATCGACGATAGCGAAGCCCGCGCCGATTGGGGCTGGCAGCACGAATTCGATATGGATAAAATAACCATCGATATGCTGGCCAATCTTAAGAAAAAACTGGCGCTATAATTTTTTTTAGATTCTTTATAAAGCAAAGGAGCTGCCTCAACAGAGAGCAGCTCCTTTTGTATGGATGAAATCTACTGTTATTGCACAGCAAACTGTCCTTTTACCGATTGATTGGTGCGGGTATTGTTCAGGCTATAAAAATAGCTGCCTTTTGCCCAGCCATTTAGCGACCATTCGTTTACGAGTTGGCTCAGCCGTTGGCGTTTCACCACCCTGCCGGCGACATCGCTTACAGTAAGCGTATAGTCTTCGGCACGCTCGGCGGTATTGAGATTGAAATAGATCGAGCGGGAGGCCGGATTGGGATATACCAGCACCACATCGCCTTTAAATACAGGTTGACGGATAGAAACCAGATCGGAGGTTGTCATGCTCACGTCGTCGACCAGCATGGTATTACCTATCGTACGTGGCGTCTCTTCATTTTCTATAGCAGAGCTGGAAAAGGCGACGATCAGCGTATCTGTAGCAGTAACATCGGGATCTTGGTATACTACATTTACCGTAGCCTCTACATAAGCGCCCGAAGGGTTGATCACGATGGCGCCCATACCGATAGCGATCATCGTATCCTGGTTATTGGCGGTCTTTGCCTTTTTCATGGCAATGGCGATCATGGAAGCCTGATCCTGATTGCTTGCAGCAGTCTTTACCCAAGCTTTCACATTGACTACTTTCTTACCCAGCACTGGTGTACCGCCGGTATATTTCACATAGCTCAAAAAATTGGACAGATCCGGATCGGTGCCGATAGCGCCCAGGTCCAGGTTGATCTTGGCGTTGAGCAATAAGCCAGGCACATTGCCCACGGTATCGCCCAGGAACTTGGTCGTTACCTGCGCGGCAAACGAACCGGAATGCGCGTCGGTGCTTTTGGCCAGCTGCTTTTCGGGCGTGATGCCGACAAAAAATAAAAGCGGCCCCAGGTCATTGATCGTGGCATCGGAGCCGGTCCATCCATCGGGATGCTCCAGCTGCAGGGTACCACTGGGCGCAGACCAGGTTTCGAAACCGGCGTTGTCAAAGGTTTGCGCCTGACCGGTAAAGAAAGCGGCGGATAAGCCAGCCGCCAGGATTAAATACTTCTTCATTGCTATTGTTTTAATTGGTTAAGGGGTATTATAAGATAAAAATAAACGGAAGCCGGGGAAAACACAGCCGGCTCCGTAATTTAATTCAGCTGATTCAAGGTACGTTGCACCGCTTCGAAGTCGGGTATCTTTCCGGCATCTTCCAGCACCTCGGCATATTGCACCACACCTTCTTTATCGATTACAAAGGCAGAACGCTTGGATACGCCTTTCATGCCCAGTACGAAATCTTCGTAAAGCGAGCCATAAGCCGCAGAAACATCCTTATTGAAATCGCTGAGCAAAGGGAAATTGAATCCCTGCTCTTTCTTAAACTTGTCCAGGGTAAACAGCGAGTCGACTGATATCGCCAGCACCTGGGCATCGAGACCGTTGTAGACGGCAATATTGTCTCTGAGCGAGCAAAGCTCGGCGGTGCATACACCTGTAAATGCTAATGGGAAGAACAGAACCACTACGTTCTTTCCTTTGAAATCGCTTAGTTTCACTTCCTGCTTATCGCTATCGCGCAGGTTAAAATCGGGGGCTTGCTGCCCTTGTTGTAATGCCATATGATTTGTTTTTGTATTAAAATCCAAAATTAAGGTTTTGCCCAGAACAAAGCGATTCCCCGGGCAACGATTTGTACTGGTCAGCCGGGCATATCCGTACATTGTCTGCTACCAAAAGTTACGAAAGCCCGCTCACCTATCATCGTGCTTTCCTCTTCCGCGCATAGATAAATGCACAGGCGGGGCCAAAGGTTGCCTGTCTTGAAAAAAAGCTACTGCCGCACCGGCTATCCCTTGCTTCCGAAGCCGATATTTTTTCGGAACTTCACGCCCGCGGCCGCGCAGGGATACTTATTATCGCTGCCGGATCGTCCATACACACCATCAAATCCAGAACAAATGAAGAAAACTATCCTTTCGATTGCTGCAGCAGCCTCGCTGTTTAGCCCCGGCCTTCTCCACGCGCAGGCTAAGCTGGTGGAGAAAGTAACGCAAAAAGGCAAGGAGCCTGTGATCCCATATGAGCGCTATGTATTACCCAACGGGCTTACGCTCCTGATCCATGAGGATCATAGCGATCCGCTGGTGCATGTGGATGTTACTTATCATGTGGGTTCGGCACGGGAAGAGATCGGTAAATCGGGCTTCGCACA
Organism: Taibaiella koreensis; assembly: GCF_003545715.1. Lineage (GTDB taxonomy): Bacteria > Bacteroidota > Bacteroidia > Chitinophagales > Chitinophagaceae > Taibaiella > Taibaiella koreensis. The sequence continues at coordinate 832,103 of NZ_QVNU01000001.1, read as the reverse complement.
CTTTTTCGAGCATATGATGTTCCAGGGTTCGGATAATGTGGCCGACGAGCAGCACTTCAAAGTGATCACCGAAGCCGGCGGCACGCTCAACGGCACTACCAACCGCGACCGGACCAATTACTTTGAGACGGTTCCGGCCAATCAGCTGGAAAAAATGCTTTGGCTGGAAGCCGACCGCATGGGCTTTTTACTGGATGCGGTAACGCAGCAAAAATTTGAAGTGCAACGTGCCACGGTAAAAAACGAGCGCGGCCAGCGGTACGACAACCAGCCCTATGGCCTGGTAAACGAGGTGACCGCCCGTAACCTGTATCCCTATGGCCATCCTTATTCCTGGCTTACGATCGGCTATATCGAAGATCTTAACCGGGTTAATGCGCAGGATCTCAAAAATTTCTTCCTGCGCTGGTATGGCCCCAATAATGCCGTGCTTACTGTAGGTGGCGATGTGCAGCCCAAACAGGTGATCGCCTGGGTGGAAAAATATTTCGGGCCTATACCCAAGGGGCCTGATGTGAAGCCCGTGGCCTTGCCCATACCCGTGCTGGATAAGGATCGCTACGTATCTATGACGGACAACTATGCCAAGCTGCCCATGCTCCGCATGACCTACCCGGTACCGCCGGCTTTCCATAAGGATCAGCCTGCGCTGGAATGCCTGGCCGATATCCTGGGCGATGGCAAAAGCTCACTTTTTTACAAGAACCTGATCAAGACCAGCAAAGCGGTAAATGCTACCGTCTATAACAATGATCATGGGCTGGAGTTGGCGGGCGAGTTCATCGTCAGTGTGACGCCTTACCCCGGCCAGAGGCTGGCCGACATCGAAAAGCTGGTGCGGGAAACTTTTGCAGAATTTGAAAAGAGGGGCGCTACAGATCAGGACATTGCCAAGTTCAGGAACAGCTCCGAAGCCCGTATGATCTATAGCCTGGAAAGTGTGCCTGGCAAGGTATCCCAGCTCGCTGCGTTTTATACTTTTACCGGCAACCCCAACTATATAGGCAAAGAGCTGAAAGAATATACTTCTGTTACCAAGGAGGATGTGATGCGGGTATACAACCAATACATCAAGGGCAGGCACGCCGTAATCGTCAGTGTGCTGACCAAGGGCAATGAGACCAATAAAGCAGGCGAAGACAATTACACCGTCTCACAAGCCGGATACAAGGCCCCCAATTATGGCTACGATAAGCTGAAGTACAACAAAGCCAAAGATAATTTCGATCGTAAGCAAATGCCCGCAGCCGGCAATGCCGTTGTGATCAAAGCGCCGGCGTTCTGGCAAAGCACTATTGACAATTCGATAAAGGTGATCGGTACGCAAACCGACGAGATACCCGCTGTGAACCTGATCCTCCATTTCAAAGGCGGCAAAATGACCGACCCTGCCGATAAGAACGGCACGGCCAATCTCTTTGCGACGATGATGAATGAGGACACTAAGAATTATACGGCGGAGGCTTTTAGCCAGGCGCTGGAGCAACTGGGTAGCAGTATAACCATCTCGGCAAGCGATGATGAGATCGTTGTACAGGTACGCAGTCTTTCCAAAAACCTGGATAAGACCATGCAATTGCTGGAAGAGCGGTTACTGCATCCGCAATTCACTGCGGAAGATTTCGGTCGTAACCAAAAAAGGTTGACGGAAAGTGTGAAAAGCATGCTCAACCAGCCTGTTTACGTGGCCTCAACTGTCTTTAACCGCCTGTTGAACGGACCCGACAATCCTCTGGGCAGACCACTGACCGGAACCGAAGCGACTATAGCCAACATCACCCTTGAAGATATCAAAAACTATTACGACAACCGCTTTACCAAGATCGGGGCAGAAGTAGTAGTGGTCGGCGATGTGGCTCAGAACGCTATCCTCGCTAAGCTCGACTTTCTGAAACAGCTTTCCAATGTGGAGGTCATGCCTTCGATGCTGCCCTCGCCGCCTCCTGTAGGAAAAACAAAAGTATACTACGTACATATTCCCGGCGCAGCGCAAACGGAATTCAGGGTGGGCATCGCCAATGATATGCGCTATGATGCTACCGGCCCTTTTTACCGGTCTACAATAATGAACTACCCGCTCGGTGGCACTTTCAACAGCCGGCTCAACCTGTACCTGCGTGAGGACAAAGGCTGGACCTACGGTGCGCGATCCAATTTCACCAGCGACAAATATGAGGGCAACTATACCTTTAGTGCCGGCATCAAGGCTGCCGCTACCGATAGCGCGCTCAACGATGTGCTGCGCATCCTTTCGGATTACAGAACAGGAGGCGCTACCGCCGAAGAGCTGTCCTTTACCCAAAACAGCATTACGCTAAGCGAGGCTCGTAAGTATGAAACCGGCATACAGAAGGCCGGCTTCCTCGGCAACATCCTCACTTATGGTCTACCGGCTAACTATACCGAGCAGCAAAACGCCATCCTGAAAGGCCTTACAGTAGCCGAAATGAAGACGTTGGCAGCACAACACCTGCCCGACAGGGAACGACTGGTCGTGTTGCTGGTAGGCGACAAGAGCTTGTTTGCCGATCAGCTTAAGGCAAAAGGATTCGAACTGGTAGCACTCGACAGAGAGGGCAAACCTGTCGAGTAGACCGGCCTCCGGCAATAATCATAAGGCGCTGCCCGTGCAAAACGGAGCAGCGCCTTATTTTACCGGCAAGCTTAGCTCAGCAAATGGGTAATGGCATAGATCAGCAGGCCAACGAGCCCGCCCACGAGGGTTCCGTTAATACGAATGAACTGAAGGTCCTTACCCACCTCCATTTCCAGCTTCTGGCTCAACTCACGTCCCTGCCAGTTGCCTACCGTATTGCTGATAAGCAGACCCACATTTTCGGTATTGCGCAAGATGTATTTATAGGCGGTAAGCCGCACCCAGTTGTCGATGCGCGCCCTGAGCGCTTCATCCTGCTTCAGGTTTTCGGCCAGTTCGCCGGCCGTGCGGCTGAAATATTGCAGCATAGCCGAGTCCGTATCCGACAATTCACTCATCAGGGTTTGCTTAAGCGACTGCCATATGTCGGTTGCATAACGTTGAATGTTATCGCCCGATACCAGGTTATTTTTAAGCTGCTCCAGCTCCTGACCCCATTTTTCCCCGCTACGCAGGTCCGTCACAAACTGCTGCAGTTGTTGCCCTATTTCTTTCCGTATCTTGTGCTCTTTATCCGTTTCTATCTCTTCGAAGTAGCGCGACAGTCCTGAGGATATTTTGGAGGCCAGCTTATTCTCGATAAATTTTGGCACGAAGAAATAGCTTTCCTCTTTTACTTTATCCTGGATCATGTCTTCGTTCTCTCCTATAAACTGCCTGATCCGTGCAGCTAATGTAGTGATCAGCTGTTCATGCTCTTCGCGCTCCAGGAAATATTGCAAGGCGCCTGCTACCACTTCGTTCAGCTTAACACTGCTTATGAGCTCAGTACCCTTTCGGGCAATAAAGGCGGCCACGGTCGCATCGTCCATCTTCTGCAGGATATCCCGCAGCACCCGGGCCGTTTCACTCACCAACAATGTCTTGTTCTTCTCCCCCGATAGCCAGTCGGCAGCATAGGCCGATACGGTGAGCTGTTGTATATAAGGTCTTATATTTTGAGGTGTCAGGAAATTCTGTACGACGAAATTGCCGAGATTATCACCAATGCTTTTCTTGCTTTTTTCAATCAGGTTGGTATGTGGGATCGGTAGCCCCATGGGATGATGAAACAAAGCAGTTACGGCAAACCAATCGGCCAGTGCTCCCACCATAGCCGCTTCGGAAAAGGCTTTGATATACCCGATCCAATGTGAAGGGTCTGAACGGGAAAGCCAGGTCATGAGGGCGTATACAACTACCATCAGCAGAAATAAGCCTGTAGCCAGTCTTTTGTGATAGCGCAGTTGTCTCATCTTATCAGCGCTTCTTTGCTGTGCATTCATAGCTTAAAGATAATACGCTAAAGACAATATAGCCTGGTTTTTGTTGCCCTGCGCTCAATCGATCTTTCTATAGTTGAGCCGTAATGAATTCAGTACAAGGATCACATCACTAAAAGCCATCACTATGGCTGCCCATATGGGCGAGAGATACCCTGCTGCGGCAAGTGGTATGGCCAATATATTGTAGCAGAAAGCCCAAAAGAGGTTTTGTTTAATGGTCTGGTAGGTATAGCGCCCCAGACGTATAGCCGCAGGCAGGCTGCTTAGCCGGTTATTGGACAGGATCACGCTGGCCGACTGCATCGCTACCTTGGTGGCGTCGCTTAGCGAGATACCGACTGTGGCATTTGCCAGCGCTGGTGCATCGTTGATTCCGTCGCCGACCATAGCCAGCGGACCTGAAGCACGCAGGTCGTCGAGTCGTGCCATTTTCTGTGCAGGGCTTTGCCCGGCAAATATGCGGTCGATGCCTAGCGATCGGCCCAGCGCTATGGCTTTTTCTTCCCGGTCACCGCTCAGCAGCACTGTTGTGAAACCGTCGGCATGCAGCTGCCGTATCGTAGCGGCAGCATCGGCTCTTAACTCGTCGCTAAGGCTGAGTCCGCCAACCCAGGCGCCATTGCGCAAGAGATGAACATCATATTCTTTTGCTTTCCCCGGCAGCATCTTCAGCAACTGATGGGAGCCAAGTTGCCACAGGTTGCCATCCTTATCCATGCCCTGTATACCTTCGCCTTTGTGTTCCTGGACCTCCTGCAGGTCCATGAACGGTACGTTCTTCCATTCCTCAAGAATAGAACGGGCAATAGGATGTGCCGAATAATGCTCCAGGCTGACGATCACCGAACGGAATAAGGATTCATCAATGCCTTCGGCTTTAAAAGTATTGATCCGCAAGGCGCCGGTAGTCAGGGTGCCGGTCTTATCAAATACGATCTGCTTAATGTCTTTGAAACGCTCAAGCGTATCGCCGCCCTTCACCAGTATACCTTTCCGCGCAGCCCTGCCCAGTCCCACAGCGATAGCTGCCGGAGTAGCCAGGCCCATGGCGCAGGGACAGGCAATTACCAGTACGGCGATGCTACGCATCATACTTTGCGCCAGCGGCAGGTTTGCCGCAAAGAAATTAACCAGGAAGGCGAGCACGGCGATACCCAATACCAGAGGAACAAATACAGCGCTAATCTTATCGGCCAGCTTCTGCATGGGCGGCTTGGCCGCCTGGGCCTGTTGCACCAGGCGTATAATTCCGGCCAGGGCAGTAGTCTCTCCCACTGCAGTAGTTTTAACACGCATATTGCCAGACAGCAATATCGCGCCGCCAATAACTGTCATGCCCGGTTCTTTCTGCACCGGGAGGCTCTCTCCACTCAGCATGCTTTCATTTACCGTAGCGATGCCACTAAGTACGATCCCATCGGAAGGAATGCTATCGCCATCGTTTACGAGCACCACATCTCCCAGTTTGAGCAATTTGCTTTCAACGGTCATGATGGTTTCTTTACCAATACTGTCGGTCATAACCACTCTTGCTGCCGAAGGCTGCAAGGCCGCCAGCGATTGAATAGACGAAGTGGTGGTCTGTACTGTGCGTTCTTCCAGCCAGTTGCCCACCAGCACAAAAGTGATGATAGTCGCTGTGGTCTCAAAGAACAAATACTGATGCGCTTCACCGGAATAGAACAACATGCCGGCCAGCGAATAGAAGAAGGCTGCGGAAGCACCCATAATGATGAGCACATCCATATTGGGAATACCATTGCGCAAGGCGCGGATAGCGCTACGCCCAAAATGTGCCACGCCTATGGCATATACGGGCAGGCACAGGATCAACTGCAGCCACGGACGGTTGAGGATGCTATTGTGTCCTGCAAACATGTGCAAGAGCAACGGGGCAGTAAACAAAGCGCAGAAGAGCAACATACGACCCAATCCCTTGTGCTGGTGCGTGTGGCCGTGTTCATGCGCATCGGCGCCGGGTTGTATTACCTGATAGCCCAGCTGGCCTATGCCCTTGTAGATGCGTGCTACATCAACATCCTGTCCTGCTGTAAATTGCAACTCGCCCGAAGCGGGATTGGCATGTATATGGCCTACGCCCTGCTTTTCGAGGTAGCGGGATATGGTTAACGCGCAGTTGCCGCAGGTCATGCCCCCTATCTTACAATGAAATGTCTGCTCCATAACTGATAACTATTCTTCTGTAAGGCAAAGGTAAACCGGGACACTATGCAACACTATTGCAAACCCCATTTCAGCCGGCCGCATATTAAGGAATCATTATTTCCCCGCTATTCTTCAGAATCCCATATCTTTTTATTTGTTTTGCACTTGAATTTGTACAAAACATTATATTTTGATGCGTTTACCCTCTTTGAAATGGGTGCTGCCGGCATTTTTAGCTCTTACTGCCCTACCCGCTTTCGCCCAGAAAAAAAACTACCAGATTAGCGCAGTCGCTTTTTATAACCTCGAGAACCTCTTCGATACAGAGAACGATCCTAAAAAAAATGATGAGGAATTTACGCCTACCGGCGCTTATCATTATACCGAGGAGATCTACCACAGGAAGCTGCACAATCTCGCTACGGTGCTATCGCAGCTTGCTACCGAAAAGAATCCCGACGGCCCGGCTATCATTGGCGTGGCCGAAGTAGAAAATGACAAAGTACTGCGCGACCTGGTGGCGCAGCCCGAGCTGAAAAGCCGCAACCTACGGATCGTCCATTTCGAATCGCCCGATACCAGGGGCATCGACGTGGGGCTGCTCTACAACCCAAAATACTTTAAGGTGCTGAGCGCAAAAGCGCTCCCGGTGGACATCAGGGAAAACGGCAAGCCGGAATATACCCGCGATGTGCTGTATGTAACCGGCAAGCTGGGCGACGACACCTTCCACGTATTTGTGAATCACTGGCCTTCGCGCCGTGGCGGCGAAGCAGCTACGGTATGGAAACGTGCCAAGGCCGCACAGGTCAGTAAGGATGTGATCACAGAAATTGCCCGCACCGATCCCAATGCGAAGTTCATTATTATGGGCGACCTTAACGACGATCCTACCGATCCCAGCGTAGCTAAGACCCTGGGCGCCGTGGGCGACAAGGATAAAGTGAAGCCAGGCGGCCTCTTTAACCCATGGGTTGATTATTATCAAAAGGGTATTGGCACCCTGGGCTATAACGACAGCTGGAACCTGTTTGACCAGATCATTATTTCCTATGGCTTCGTCAAACCCCAGGCGAGCAAGTGGCGCTTTTACCAGGCTGAGATCTTTAACCGTAAATTTTTAAAGACGCAGTTTGGTCAATACAAAGGATACCCGCATCGTTCCTTCTCCGACAACAACTGGATCGACGGCTATAGCGACCACTTCCCCACGATCGTTTACCTGGTAAAGGAAGCACCGGAGGCTAAAGCGGAGACTGCTGCGCAATAAGGTCCAGGAAAGGCTGCAGCACCCCGATAAAATATTGTTCTGTTCCCAGAGGCCTTACCGGCATAACACTTGCCGCTAAGGCCTTTGGTATATCCTGTCCCAGCTGAAGCGCCTGCTGCGATACCGTAGTAAAATAATTTTTCTGCTGCAGGTACCGCGCCAGGTACTCTTGTTCGGTTTGTCCCGGTGTAGGGATCAGCAATGCTTTTTTATTGAGGACGGCCAGGTCCATTATTGTCGAATAGCCACTGCGGCAGATCACCAGCGCAGCAGCCCTTATGTGCGGCAGCAGTGCATCTGCAGCAAGATGGGTCTCGTAGCGTATATGCGCCGGCAGATCGCGGGGGCACTTGCCCTGCGGGTTGCCTGCTACAACCATAAATGAGTATTGCGGCAGCGCAGCAGCCTGCTGGAACACCAGGCGTTCCAGCTGTCCCCGCATAGGCTCCGGTCCCGAAAGCAGCACCAGTATGGTATTGCCGGTAATGGTCTGTTGCCCGGCATCCATAAATTGAGACAAAGACCCTATATAAACGGCTTGCCGTGGCAGCACAGCCGGGTGCGCCAGTTTGCCCGACAGGCCATGGTCCGCTTCAGCATCAACCACCCAGCAGGCATCGAAGCGTTCCAACATGCGATAGTGCAGCCGACGCAACCAGGCGTCAGCCCCGGCACCCTGGCCGCTTTGTATCTGCAGCTGATGCGTGAGGATGACACAGGGAAGCTGCGCGTGGTATAAGCCGTAACGATTGTCGGAAAGCACCAAATCGAAATGCTGCTGCTGCTGTACCGCTGCCAGCCAGCGATGCTCTCTCCTGATTGCCGACAGTATACGGGGTACCTGAGCCAGTATGTTGAACGTAAACCAGGTTTTGCTGCGGCTGTACTTTATCCTGTAGCCTTCCAGTGGCAACTGCGGCAGGCCGGGAAAATTATCTTTTAGTAAAGTAGCAGCCGGCCCCTCTGTCGCTACGGTCACCCGGTGTCCGCGATCCAACAGATAACGGATAAGGGGTATGCAACGGGTGGTATGTCCCAGCCCCCAATCCAGTGGTGCTATTAATATTTTCAATGATGCGGTCAATTCAATTTTTGATTAACTTTACAAAAGTAAGGGGATCAAATATACCCGTATTCTTATGAAGCGTATTTCGAAGGCAGGATTTTTTTTAGTGATCGCACTGGCATTAGGATTATTACTGGAAAGCTGCGCAAGTTCCCGTGGTTGCGGCTGTAATGATCTCAGCAGGATTAAAGCTCCCAAAAGCCATAAAAGAAATGTTTATTAGGCAAAGCATCTTGCTTTGCCGGCCTTAACGGCATGGTTATGTTCGGACGTAGTGAGAAAATATGGAAGCAATACCCGCAGAATATAACTGCGGTCAACAATAAGGAAGCACTCTATTTGCTTCACTACTTGTCCTATGTCCGCATTACCAAGTGCCATCTCGGACTCACGGAGATCATAGATCTTCAACGGTACCGGATCATCCGCAAAAAGCAGCAGGTACATCGCTTGCTGGCGGAAAAAGATAAGCTTTTCCTGTTCCCTGTGAATAAGAACTAAGCGCTTTCGCCCGACCGGCCTTATAGGAAGCCTTTACGCCGGCTCGTATGACCAGATTTCCACAATAAAATTCGTTTTTTTTCGTTTTCTTTGGCATCAGATATGCCTTTGAAAAAATCTCTACTTCTACTGTTCTGTTGTATCGGTTGGGTCGTTGCCAGCCGGGCGCAAAAAGCAACGCTTTCCGGCAGGATCACCGACGAAGACAACGTCCCTCTGTTTAAAATACCGGTTGAAGAGACCGGCACCGATAATGTCGCTTTTACCGATAGCAGCGGCATATACCATATCGATATTCCTACCGGAAAAAAAATAAGCTTCCGCATTACCTACCTGGGTTTCGAGCCGGAAGCTTTCTCCGTAAAGGCGACTTCCGGCGATGGGCTCACCAGGGACATCGTCATGAAACGCTATTACAACAATATGCTGGGCGAGGTGGAAGTAAAGGACAACCAGGCGCGGCATGAAGCGGGGAACGTAGTGGTAAACCTGGAGAATGTGGACCTGAACCCGGGCCCGGTGGGCGGCGTGGAAGGCTTGCTGAAGACGCTGGTGGGTTCCAATAATGAGCTCACTTCGCAATACACTGTACGTGGCGGTAATTTTGACGAGAACCTGGTATATGTAAACGACTTCGAGATCTATCGCCCTTTCCTGGTCCGTAGCGGCCAACAGGAAGGTTTGAGTTTTGTCAACTCCGACCTTACGGCAGGCGTCAACTTCTCGGTAGGCGGGTTTCAAGCCAAATACGGCGATAAGATGTCGTCGGTGCTGGATGTTACCTACAAGCGTCCCAAAAAATTTGCAGGCTCTGTAATGCTGAGCCTGCTGGGCATACAGGCACATGTGGAAGGTGCTACCCGCAATAAGAAGCTGACCTATCTATTGGGCGTGAGGCAGAAATCCAACCAGTACCTGTTGCAATCACAGCCGACCAAAGGGCAATACAATCCGTCTTTTACCGATATTCAGGGACTGATCAACTATCGCTTTAACGATCGCTGGGAACTGGAGCTGATTGGCAACTATGCCCGGAACCGCTTTAACTTCCAGCCGGAAGAAAGCGTCGCTGCATTTGGCTTTGTGAACGAAGCCTACAAGCTGCGTACCGTCTTCCAGGGTAATGAGCGCGACCAGTTTGATTCCCGCTTTGCCGGCCTCTCCCTTTCTTTCCGCCCGACGAAGAAGACTAAGATCAAGCTGCTGGCCTCGAGGTTCCAGACCAACGAATATGAAACCTACGACATTTATGGTGAGTATGCTTTCTATGCGCTCGAAGCCGACCTGGGCAAGCCTGATTTCGGACAGGAAAAATACAGCCTGGGCACAGGCGTGATCCACGACTACGCCCGTAACTACCTTACCGCCAATGTGGGCACCATAGCCCTACGCGGCACACACGACCTGGGCAAGCACTATGTGCTGTGGGGTCTCGACGCTACTTACGTCAATATAGACGATAAACTATTGGAATGGCAACGCCGCGATTCGGCCGGCTTTACCCAGCCCTACGATACCAGCGCTATACGCATGGCCAAGACCTACAAGGCCAACAACCAGCTCGATTATACACGGTTCTCTGCCTTCATCCAGGACAATATCCTGCTCAATGATATCATGACGCTGACCATAGGTGTAAGGGCCAACTATACGGCGCTTAACAAAGAGTTGATCATTAGCCCCAGGGCCCAGTATTCTTTAAAGCCGAAATGGAACAGGGATGTGGTCTTCCGGCTGTCCACCGGCTTGTATGCCCAGCCACCCTTTTACCGGGAGATGCGCGATATGCAGGGCAATCTGAATACGGAACTGAAAGCCCAAAAATCTTATCATGCCGCCGCCGGATTGGATTATAATTTCAAGATGTGGGGCGACCGGCCTTTCAAGGTTACGGCAGAGGTTTATTACAAGCAACTATGGGACCTGGTGCCTTACGAATACGATAATGTGCGGATACGCTATTATGCCAACAACAATGGTAAGGGCTATGCTTATGGCGGCGAAGTACGTCTGTTCGGCGACCTGGTGAAAGACGCGGAATCGTGGGTAAGCGTGGGTTATCTTAAAACGGATAATGCTATTCTTGATCCTGCTACCGGCGCTTATTCGCAATACTTTGCGCGACCTACCGACCAGCGTGTCAATTTCGGTATGTTCTTTTCCGATTACCTGCCCCGTAACAAAAACTTTAAAATGTTCCTTAACCTGATGTATGCCACCGGCCTGCCTTTCAGCCCGCCCGACAAAGGACTTGATCCGGCCTACCAGCTTCGTATTCCCGATTATAAGCGTGTGGACATAGGCTTTTCTGCATTGCTGATCGATGGGGCGAAAAAGAACCGCCCGGCTTTCAGCTTTTTCAGTGCTTTCAAATCGGTATGGCTCAGCGCGGAGGTCTTCAACCTGCTGGGCATACAGAATACACTTTCGTATCAATGGATACAGGATTATACCAGCAATCGCCTGTATGCGGTTCCCAACAGGCTTACCGCACGTTTGATCAATGTAAAGCTCGCTGCCAAGTTTTAAACGCATTAGCAACATATGCAGAGAGAAGGCCAAAAGCCTTCTCTCTTTTTTATGCGCGGTATAAAGCCTTCAATCAGGTTTTAATCACCAGGACTTGCTTGCTGGATGCTTCAACTACAGGACATACAAGGGATACAATAGCTATCTATAACCTTGCTTTATTTCTTCTGGCAGGATAAGTATGGGTACAAAAAAAAACCGCCCCGGCGAAGAAGTCCGGAGCGGCAGAGCTTTACTTACTAACCCATCGTAAGTAAGGCAAATTTCAAAAAAAAGAACGGGAAAATGAAATGTTTTTTTTTAAATATGAGGCTATTCTGCTTAAAATTCATGACCCATGCCTATTATTCACTTCAAAAATATAGAGAAAATGACATTTTGACCTTAAAACATCCAACAAGATGACAAAAAGACGCAATTATTGTCGTGGTACAGGATTTGTTCTACAGCTTCCAAACAGAAGTAACCTTAAAAAATTTTAATTCAAACTTAAATCTAATGAAAATGGTAAGAACAAATCATTTCCTGCCCCGTACTTTCAATGGCCTTGTTGAAGATATTTTTAACGGCAATGCCGCCCGTTTCTTCCGCGACGATGCCGCACATGACGAATGGATACGCAATGCCTATCATGTGCCCGTGAATGTAAAAGAAAACGAAGCAGGCTATACCCTTGAAGTAATTGCCCCGGGTATTGCCAAAGAAGAGCTCAAACTCCAGGTCAACGATAAAGTGCTGACCCTTTCTTTTGACCACAAAGAAAACGAGCAAAAAGAAGAAGGTAAATGGCTGCGCAAGGAGTTTAAGCAACGCTCCTTCAAACGTAGCTTCACACTTGGCGACCAGGTAGACACAGAAAAGATCACTGCTGCTTATAACAACGGCATCTTGTTGCTGACCCTGCCCAAGAAAGAGGCCTCGATCGCAACCAACAAAGTGATCGATATCCTTTAATTATCCTTCAACCGGCTTTCATCCCGCAAAGGAGCTGTTCGCAAGAGCAGCTCCTTTGCTATATATGAAATTCTTATTAAAGCAAACACAACATAGAAATTAATGGAATATATTTGCACAAAACTTCATTTTATGAAAAAGCTCTTACTACTTTCAGCAACACTTATTAGCCTCTCTGCTGTAGCGCAGACAGCGGAAGAAAAGGCCTGGATGGCCTTTATGACACCGGGCGAACAGCACCAGATGATGGCTAAAGACAATGGCAAATGGAACGAGGAGATCACATTTTATATGACACCCGGCGCACCGCCTACTTCGGCCAAAGCCTCCTGCACCAATGAAATGATCCTCGGCGGCCGCTACCAGCGCAGTGTACATACCGGCGATATGATGGGTATGCCTTTCGAAGGCATCAGCACTACCGGCTACGACAATGGACGCAAGGTTTTCTTCAGCACCTGGATCGATAATATGGGTACCGGCGTTATGTATATGGAGGGCAAATACGATGCCACGAAGAAAATGCTGGAACTCAAGGGTACGACTACTGATCCCGCTACAGGAAAAGCAATGCCTGTAAGGCAAACGATGCGCTGGATCGACGACAATACCCAGGAAATGGAAATGTACAATACAGCAAAAGGCAAAGAATACAAATCGATGGTGATCAAATTCAGCCGTGCTTCTTAAGACCACAGCAACGCTACAGCCATTATAAAAAATGCCCGGACCCATTCCGGGCATTTTTTATCGGCATGCCGACAGGCTTATATCCGAAGGTCATGCTTTCGTTGCCGGAACGAGCGCCGATCGACATGTAATACTCCGTTCAGGCTACCGGCTTTACCATTAAAGCAGCAGGAGCTGCGCCTGCGGGGCAGCTCCTGCTTTCTTTATCAGAGCGGCAGCAACACACACTTATACCCGTTCACCCCTGATGAGCCGTAGCAACACGGCTATGATGGCGATTACCAGCAGGATGTGGATCAATCCGCCGCCTACGTGGAAAACGAAAAAGCCAAATACCCATCCTATTACCAGGATGACAGCAATGAGATACAATAGACCAGACATAGTATGCAAGTTTTGATTTATGCATGATTAACATCCTGGTAATGTTTTAGTTTTCGGCCGAGTCATAAAGAAATGTCAATAGGCCGCTAGCGCTTGATGAGGAGCTTTTCGCCTTTCAGTTCAAAGTCGCCGGGGTAGTCATTATAGCTCCATTTACCTTGTACTGTACCGGCTTTGATCAGCATCAATCCCGGATTGCTGCGCATAGCCGTTTTGCATACTGTAGCGTCGATGGCGAAATAATAAATATTGAGCTTGTTATCCCGTATAAACTTTTCCGTTTCTTCTTTGGAGTTGGCGGAGAGCAGGTAGAAACCCACATTGTTCTTCTCACATTTGGCAAAAAGGCGACGCAGCTTGTCGAGGTTACGTGTAGAAGCCTTACGCACGTCTTTCACAAAGAAAATAAAATTATAACCCGGCTCTTTCAGCAGTGTCTCTGTGTAATCGTTGCCGTCATAATCGCTTACATTAAATTCTTTAATCTCCGGTGTGTTATTACCCTTTTTGATAAGCGTCTCTTTCGGCTCTCCTTCTGTCTTCCAGTTCAGGGTGTCCTGCCAGATGTTGGAATTGGTATATTCTTCCAGGCTCATCTCCTTGGTCTCGCCTGTCTTCAGATTCTTCATTGTGTAGCGATACTCAATAACATCGGGCGTAGCACCGGGAGGCGGCTGCATCTTTTGCAGGATATTGTTACCCACCTTAAAGGGCAGGCAATCTACATAAGGCAGATGCTCAAGGGCATACCATTGAACATAGAGCGAGCCAAACAACGCCAGGATCATAAGCGAAGTATTGATGGGCCTGCGGTATAATGCCGGCACATGCTTCCTTGCTATAAAAAGAATCACGACCAGGATCAGCAGCACGATATCCTTTGTGAAGCTTTGCATGGCGGTAAGCGGGATACAATCGCCGAAGCAACCACATTTAAGTTCACGATGATTCACATGCTCGTACCATATTGCATAGCCGGTAAGAAAAGTAAAGAAGATCATGAGCAGCAACAGCAGGAACGAAAACTGCCGGAAGGCATAGCCCAATAGCAGCCCTACACCTGCGACGATCTCAAACACAATGATCATCACTGAGAAGGTAAGCGCATAGGGAGCAAAGAACATCATATGCCACAGCTCAAAGAATTCCTCCATCTTGTAAGCGAGGCCGGAAGGATCATTGGCCTTGATCAGCCCTGAGAAGATGAATAACAGTCCGACAAGAACGCGGATCACCTGCAGCAGATAAAACCCTGCGCTACGCTGCGGTCGGGGGGCTGCATCTGAAGGTCCTGTTGGGTTGAGTTGGGTCATGAGGTCGCCGTTTAGTGAGGGGTAAAAATAAGGAATGCCCTGTAAAACAAAGTCAAGAAGTTGTTACCATGCGCATACTATATACGGTTATATTTGCAACATGAATTGGCATTGCAAATTTTTTGACACGCTTAGTACCGCCGAACTCTATTCCCTGCTTCAGCTGCGGAGCCGGATTTTTGTGGTAGAACAAAATTGCCCTTACCAGGACCTCGACGACAAAGACCAGGCAGCGCTTCATCTGTGGTGCAACGACGAGCAGGGGCTGGCGGTAGCCTATTGCCGCATCTTACCTGCCGGCGCATCTTATCCTGAAGTTTCCATAGGCCGTGTGGCCAATGATACAGCTATACGGGGCAAAGGCATCGGCAGACAGTTGATGCAGGAGGCTCTGGACAGTATCAGAAAGCATTGGGGCGCCGTACCTGTGCGTATCAGCGCACAGGAATACCTGCAACGTTTTTACGAATCCATGGGGTTTGAGCCTGTAGGCGCAGCGTACCTGGAAGATAATATTCCCCATATTGAAATGCTGCTGCGGGCAAAATGATCCTGTGCATAGAGACGTTGCATGGTTGTGTTGTAGAGACGTCGCATGCAGGTGTTGTGTTGTAGAGACGTTGCATGCTGTTGTATGTAGAGACGTTGCATGCAACGTCTCTACATACAAAACAAATAAAAAACGGTGACCGGAATAAGTTCCGGTCACCGTTCGTCAATTGTTTTTCAAAAAAATCAGATCATATAGACTACGAGACCATCGCGGGTCTTCGGCTCAAACCAGGTGCTCTTCGGTGGCATCACGTTACCGCTGTCGGCTACTTCAAACAGTTGACGGATGCTTACCGGGTAGCAGGCGAAGGCAGCTGCCATCTCTCCGCTATCCACGCGTTTTTCCAGTTCGGCCAGGCCGCGGATGCCCCCTACAAATTCCACGCGCTTATCAGTACGGGGATCATTAATGTTGAGCAGCTTGCTCAGCACATTCTGCTGCAGGATGCTCACATCGAGTACACCGATGGGGTCGGTATTGAAGCTGCCCTCGCGTGCCGTAAGCAGGTACCAGGTCCCATTTATATACAGGCCAAATTCATGCGGCTGCTGTGGCTTATAAGGAGCCTTCCCTTTTTCCGAAACCGTAAAATCTTTTCCCAGCGCAGCCAGAAAAGTACCGGCGTTCATCCCATTCAGATCCTTCACCACACGGTTATAGTCCAATATCTCCAGCTGATCGGCGGGAAAAATACAGGTAATAAAGTAATTGAAAGATTCGTCACCGGAAATGCGAAGGCCCTGCTCGCGGAATTCCTCAGCAACCCTGGCCGCCGAAGCTGCGCGGTGGTGGCCATCGGCAATATAGGTCGCAGGTACATCGTCGGCAAACAGGTCGGTAATTATGCTGACCTTGCTATAGTCGCTAATGACCCATAAAGTATGGCGAATGCCATCTTCGGCCGTAAAATCATATTCGGGCGCGTGCTCCTGCTTCCAATCTGCAACAAAGCGGTCCATAGCCGCTACATTGTTATAGGCAAGGAATACCACACCGGTTTGCGCATGCGTTGCTTTGATATGGTTGATGCGATCCAGCTCTTTTTCGGGCCGGGTATATTCATGCTTCTTAATGATGCCGTTGTTATAGTCGTCGATAGAGGAGCCACATACCAGGCCTGTCTGGGACCGTCCGTTCATCACCAATTGATAGAGATAATAGCAAGGCTCTTTATCCTGCACCAGGATGCCTTTCTCAATCATATCATTGAGGTTTTCGGCTGCCCGTTCATACACTTCGGGGCTGTGCACGTCAACCGTGCGGCTGAGATCGATCTCGGAGCGGGTGACATGGTAGAAATGATAGGGATTGTCTTTGAACTGGCGGGCTTCTTCTACACTGCAGACATCGTAGGGTAAGGTAGCTACCTGTGAAGCCAGGGATGGTGGCGGCCGCAAGCCTTTAAATGGGATTATTTTTGCCATGCAAAACGGATTGACTTTTGTTTTAGAGGGGCAAAAATAGCAAAAAATAGCGGAGGCCCGGAAGGGGCGAATTACTGCTCAAACTTTATCTGCTGCAGCCAGTAGTTCTTATCTCTTTGCTTGAAAAAAATATAGACCCTGTAAGGGCCGTTTGCCGTTTTTAGTTCGCCAATAACGAACACAGAGTTGTCGCTCGAAGCGACACCCTTATGTCTGACGAAAAAGGAGCGAGCCTGATTTTTGGAAAAGAAGCTTTTCACGACCATCTCGGCCTGCGACTTGCTATAGGTGGATTGGTCATTGTTAATGGTGATATCTACGATCTTGTCGAAATATTTCACCACATTAGACACTTCGCCCTTATTCAATGAATTGGATACGTCATCGACCTGAGGCTGTGCAAAAACACTACCAAATACAAATATTGCAGCAATAAATATAGCCAAATATTTTCTCATGTCTTGCCTGGATACTTACATACGTGGTTGGTCTGGTTATGGGGTTTATAAAAATTTATGATCAATAATTATGCCACAAATCAATTTTTTAGCACTTTTTTTTGCAAATAGGAGAATTGGTGGATAATGGTGGTGCCGAAAGCGGCAAAAATCATAAAAAAACCGATCGGAACCAAAACCTGGAGGCGCTAGCAGGAACATGTTTTATGCGGCCGAACCTTTCCTATCTTTGCGCGCATGAATCATAAACGCGCTCTGTTGATTATCATGGACGGCTGGGGCCATGGTAAGGTACCGAAGGCCGACGCCATCGCCAATGCACACCCTGCTTTTGTCTCTTCCCTTTACCATACCTATCCCCATACGGAGCTGATTACCTGCGGCGAGGCTGTAGGTCTTCCGGAAGGGCAAATGGGCAATTCGGAGGTCGGCCATTTGAATATAGGCGCAGGCCGCATTGTGTACCAGGAGCTCCAAAGGATCAATATCGCTGTGCAGAGCGGCGAGCTACAGCAAAATGCAGTGTTTAAAGCGGCACTGGACTATTGCAAAGAACAACATAAAACGCTTCATTTCATCGGTCTGGTAAGTGATGGCGGTGTACATGCACATATACGGCACCTGGAAGCCTTATGCCGGTATGCCGAAGAAGCTGGCGTACCCCGGTATGCCGTCCATGCCTTTACCGATGGCAGGGACACAGACCCCAAAAGCGGCCTGGGCTTTCTGGAAGAGCTGCAACAGCATCTTACAGGTACCAGGGGGGTACTGGCATCTGTTACGGGGCGCTATTACGCTATGGACCGCGACAAGCGCTGGGAGCGGGTAAAGCTCGCCTATGACGCATTGACAAAAGGCAAGGGCCACCGTACACAGGACGTGCTGGAAGCAGTAAAGGCCTCATATGCCACCGGCATTACCGACGAATTTATCAAGCCCATTATTGCTACCGACAGCGATGGCAACCCGCTTGCCGAGATCCGGGACGGCGATGCTGTGATCTGCTTCAACTTCAGGACCGACCGTTGCCGGGAGATTACCGAGGTGCTTACCCAGCAGGCCTTCCCCGAACAGGATATGCAACCCTTGCAGCTTCACTACGTCACGATGACCGAATATGACCATAGCTTCCGGAATGTCGGGGTTATCTTTCACAACGATAATCTCAACAATACCTTGGGTGAAGTGCTGGCAAAAGACCATCTGAAGCAGATCCGGATCGCGGAAACAGAGAAGTATCCGCACGTGACCTTTTTCTTCTCCGGCGGACGCGAAGAGCCTTTTGAAGGGGAAAGGCGCATTCTACTACCCTCCCCTAAAGACGTAGCCACCTATGACCTGAAGCCGGAAATGAGCGCCAACGAGATCACGGAAGCGATCCTTCCCGAGATTGAAAGGCAAAGCGCCGACTTTATTTGCCTCAACTTTGCCAATACCGATATGGTAGGACATACAGGCGTATGGGAAGCGGCGATCAAAGCAACGCTGACGGTGGATCATTGCGTATCCCGCATTGTGCCGCTGGCACTGGAGAAAGGCTACGGCATATTCCTTACCGCCGATCATGGCAACTCAGACTATCTTGTCAATGAGGATGGCAGCCCCAATACGGCCCATTCCCTCAACCCCGTACCGCTTTTCCTTATTTCCAACGATTATAAAGGCAGCCTTCGCCCGGGCAAGCTGGGCGACATTGCGCCTACTATTTTGCGCTACATGGGCCTGCCTATTCCCCAAGAGATGACGGGCGATATACTCATCGATTGACCATTCCAGGTAGCAGGTACAGCGGCGTTATGCAATGATATTCATGCATAACGCCGCTCACATTAACAACCAGCTTACAAAAACTACTCAGGAAAGGCGTTTCAGGGTCTGTAGCACGCGGTTGACCGGTAATCCCATTACATTGTAAAAGTCTCCGGCGATGCGCCGGATGCCCACAAGGCCTATCCATTCCTGGATGGCATATGCCCCAGCCTTGTCCATAGGCTGGTAATGGGATACGTAATGTGTAATCTGCTCTTCAGACAATGGCAGAAAATCTACTTCTGTAATCTCCTGCAAGGTTTCCTCCTGTCCGTCCGACAGGATCACCACACCGGTAATCACCTTATGTGTGCGACCGGAAAGGCTGCGCAGGATGGCACAGGCATCGGCCTCATCAACCGGTTTTCCAATAATACGATTGTCCAGCACCACTACCGTATCGGCAGCGATAATTATGGTTTGGGACCGTTCCGTTTCCGGCAGGGCATCCCATACCGCCCGGGCTTTGTTGCCGGCAATAAACAAAGGCACTTGCGCGGCTTCAATCGTATCGGGAAATTCCTCGTTGGCGTGTGCGGTCCTGATCTCAAAGGACAATTCGGCCTGCTCCAGCAATTGCTTGCGGCGCGGCGACTGGGAAGCGAGTATGATCTTTTTCATGACATTCAGTATGCTACAGGTAATACTGCAGCCAAAAATATAACAATAAGGAAGCGATACCGGCCAGCATGATCATCTTGAGCCAGCGGCTGGCATCGCCATAATGCTTTGCCGTTGCTTTCCGCGGCAGGTAGAGCAGCCAGGCGATCAATGGAAGGACCAGAGCAACGAGTATATAGACACCCAGTATCGACCAGCTGCCCGAAAACAGCTTTACCGCGGCCATACTCAGGGGTGCTATAGCAAGGATACCAAAACCGATCACAAAAAAAACAGAGCGCTGCAAGCCTATGCGTATCGGCATGGTGACGCAGCCATCTTCGGCATCCCCTTTAAAATCCTCCATATCTTTTACGATCTCCCGCATCCAGGTGAGCATAAAGGCAAAATAGGTGTAGACCGCAATCACACCGAAGGGATTGACCAGCACCCTGCCCTGCTCTTCCAGGAAGTAGCGGAAATTGACATGCGGGTAAAGCGCCGGTTCGTATACGGCAAGAATCATTACCGTAAGCCCGGTAAGCAAGGCGACTACTACGTTGCCGGTAACGAACTGCCGTTTGAACGCAGTGGAATAAAACCATAGCAATATGGTACATGCCAGCTGTATGATCACCACAAAATAATTGCCCAGCTGGCGTGCCAGGTATAATGCCAGCAGAAAGCCGACCACATTGAACAGGCTATGCCATAGTATAGCCGCCCTACGGCTGATCACCTTTTCAATGATCACTTTCTGTGGCCGGTTGATAAGATCTATCCTTACGTCGAAATAGTCGTTGATGATATATCCGGCAGCTGCGATCAATACTGTTGAAAGGCTGAGTAGCAAAAAATGAGCAGTGGTAAGGAAAACCGGAACGGTGCTCCACGCAGCCATAGGTCTGATCACGCATTGCCATATGAACCACTGCGTCAGCAGCACGATAACTAAGTTACGCCATCTTATTAATTGGAAAAAAGCAGCTACCGGTTTCATGTGGGCACAAAATTGGCACAAAAAAAGGTAAAAATGGATTAACTTGCTTTATTAATCCAGGTAATCATGCGCTTTTTATTCATCATGCTGCTCAATGCCGCCGCCTGTTATTTTGCATTGATGATAATGCCCTGGTGGATACCCGCACTCATCGGCTTTTGTATCACATTGCTGCTGCCTTTACGCCGCAACGGCATGTCGTTTCTTGCTGCCGGACTGGGCGCGGCTCTTTGTTACTTATTGCTGTGTATCATTACCGACCAGGCCAACGAGCATATTCTCAGCAGGAAAATGGCTGTTCTGTTCCATTTGCCTTCTTCCTGGTTCATGACTGCGGTTACTGTGCTGCTTGGCTTTATCACCGCAGGTTTGGGCAGCTGGACAGCAGCCGCGCTGCACAGGCTTTTCCGTAATGATAAATTAAAAGAAACCGCATTCGCTGAGGACCTTTCGTCTTCTTAACTTTGCCTCTTATCTCAAATCAATCCGGTTATGGCCAGCCAGGTCCGTCTTCAACGCAATATCGCCTTTTTGGCGATAGCACTGTTCCTGATCAAGATCGTAGCCTGGTGGTGGACCAAGTCTGTGGCCGTATTCACCGATGCTATGGAAAGTACGGTCAATGTTGCGACAGGACTTATAGGCTGGTATAGCATCTGGCTCGCCAGTAAGCCCAGGGACCGCAACCATCCCTATGGCCATGGTAAAGCCGAGTTCATATCCTCTGCGGTTGAAGGTACACTGATCATCATCGCCGGTATCGCTATTATTTACGAAGCTGTCGAAAGCCTTCACCATCCCGGCCGTGTAACGGCATTGGACTGGGGATTGGCCTTATTGGCTTTTACAGCCCTGGTCAATTATGCCGCGGGCACTTATGCCATACAAAGGGGCATCAAGGCCAAATCGGCTGCACTGCAGGCCGGAGGAAGGCATCTCCGTACCGACACCTATTCCACCGTCGGCATCATCGCGGGCCTGTTCCTGATGAGGCTCACCGGATGGCTTTGGCTGGATGCCGTGGTCGCCATTATCTTCGCTGTCATTATACTGGTCACCGGCTATAGGGTCATGCGCAAATCACTGGCAGGGATCATGGATGAAGCCGACCTCGCGCTGTTGGAGGAGCTGATCGCCTACCTGCAGGAGCATCGCCGGCAGCAGTGGACCGACCTGCACAACCTGCGGATGATCCAGTACGGCAACGTACTGCATCTCGACGGCCACCTCACCCTTCCCTGGTATTATAATGTGCGGGAAGCCCATAACGAGATCGAATCCCTGGACCATCTCATCAGGCTCAAATTCGGTGACGCCATAGAGCTGTTCGTACATGTCGACGGCTGTGAATCTTTTTCCTGCCGCATCTGCGCCCTGGAGTCCTGTCCCGTGCGGCAGCATCCCTTTGTGCATCAGATACCCTGGGATGCAGAGAATGTACTGCGTAACCAAAAACATGGCAGCCAGCCGGTATAATCCGGAGCCAGATATCAATTATCAGCGGAAAGCTTTATCTTCATCATGCTTAAAGCCAAACCACTCATGAACAAGTCAGTATACTTCCTGCTTTGCTGCCTCCTTTATTTTACCTCCTGTTCCGATACCCCGGCAAGCTCCGGCAGCCAGGCCAGGAACACGTCCCTGGCAGCGCTTTTTGAGCGATACTATCAGGATAATATCGCACTCTTTCCCCTGGAAGCAACTGCCAATGGCGACAACCGTTTTAACGATAAGCTCTATATCGATTTCACCGACAGCTATCGCGGTAAGATCAAAACGCACCTTGAGCGGTACCGGAAAGAACTGGCGGGCTTCCGGCGGGAAGATTTAAATGCTAAAGACCGCATCAACTACGATTGTCTCGATTATGAATTAAAACGGCGGCTGGAGGGCCTTAACTTCCATAGCAATTACATGCCGCTGGAGCAGATCGGAGGCTTCCATCTTACGTTTGCCCAAATGGGTAGCGGCGCATTGATCCAGCCATTCAACACCGTGCAGGACTATGACAACTGGCTGCAGCGGATGAAAGCCTTTGGCCCATACGTCGACAGCGTGATCGTTTATTTCAGGAAGGGAATGGCTGCCCATTATGTGCTGCCCAAGGCGCTGGTAGCCAAAATGATCCCGCAAATGAAAGACATGGTCGCGGTCGATCCAAAGCTTTCAGTCTTCTACCAACCCATCCTGAAGCTTCCGGGAGAGATTACCTCGCCCGAGCAGGCCCGCCTTGGCAATGCCTACCGGGGAGCCATTGCGACCATCATCAACCCGGCGTACCAAAAGCTTGGCGCCTTCCTTCAGAACGAGTACCTGCCTGCCGCGCGCAGCTCCTCGGGCATATGGGATGTTCCCGATGGCAAAGCCTATTACGACTATGCCGTGAGGGCCAATACTTCTACCCGCATGAGCGCCGAAGAGATCTATAACCTGGGCCTTTCGGAAGTTAAACGCATCAGGACGCTAATGGATAGCATCAAAACCGCTACCGGCTTTTCCGGCGACCTGAAGACTTTCTTCAGCTACCTGGCTACCGACAAACGTTTTATGCCGTTTCATAATGCCGATGAAATTCTTGCTGCTTATGAAAACATTCATACCCGCATGAAACCGCAGCTGCGCAAGCTGTTCCTTCATGAGCCCCGGACACCGTTTGAGATCAGGCAGATCGAGGCCTATCGTGTCAAAAGCGGCTCGTCCCAATATTTCCAGGGCAGCCCCGACGGCAAAAGGCCAGGAATCTTCTATGTACTGATCCTCGATCCCACAAAGTACAATGTGGTAGAAGAGCAGATGGAGAGCTTGTTCCTGCACGAAGCCATTCCCGGTCACCACTACCAGATATCCCTGCAGCAGGAAGACACTACTTTGCCAGCCTTCCGCAGGTTCTCCACAGGCGACAATGCTTATATCGAAGGCTGGGCGCTTTATTGCGAGAGCCTGGGTAAGGAGTTGGGTCTGTATACCGATCCTTATCAATACCTGGGCGCGCTGGGAGCAGAAATGCATCGCGCCATAAGGCTGGTGGTCGATGCAGGCCTGCATGCCCGCCATATGACACGGGAGGAAGCGATCCAGTACATGACAGACAATGAGCAGATCTCGCAGGAAGCAGCCACTATCGAGATCGAGCGTTATATGGCCTGGCCGGGACAGGCGCTTGGCTATAAGGTAGGTTCACTTACCATCAAACGGTTACGGGAGGAATGTGCTGCCAAACTTGGGGCCAAATTCAATATCGCCGCCTTTCACGATGAGGTATTGAAGAATGGCAGCATGCCGCTCGACATCCTGGAGCAACAAGTAAAAGAATGGGCCGCGCAAAAGAACTAAGGCCGGCGCCATCCGGTTCTTACCTTTTATACGGGTTGATGATGAGTTGTTTTGCCGGTAATACGCAACCGGCAGAACAAACGGCGATCACGACACATCAATATCCTACAGCAAACAAGATATCTCCATCCGTTGCTCCTTCCGGTCCCGCACCACCGGATGAGTCTCCTTTGGGCAGAAAAGCAACGCGACTGCTCAACCAATTAAGAGCAAAAGGGGATTATACAGCGTGCTATGGTATCGATAGCCTGATAGACATGAATGGCGATGGCTATAAAGATCTGCTGGTTGAGTGCTACGGAGCCTCCGGAACAGGTTTTAAATATGGCGCCACGATCTTTCTCTTTGATCGCCGGAAAAATCAGTTCCGTCATCAAAGGATCAACTTACCCAATCCAACCTTTTATTTTGACCGTAAGATCATTACGGCCTATTATGTGGGCCTGGGCGGTGGCTATGCCTATACTTTACAATGGAAAGGCGCTCATCTCGACACCCTTGAATATATCGATGCTGTAATTCATAACAAAAGAGAGGGCTTTACTTTTTCCTTCGAACGAAGGGATGCCATTACTGGACACATCACCCACAGCGCAGTTGATAATATGATCGATCTGCCACCCGAATATCGCTATGCTGAGTACAGGCCATTGATTAGCCGTACGCCTTATTAACAGATACAGCTATTCAAAATGACATCGCCGGCCTGGAGGCCGGCAATGTCATTTTGAGATATGAATGAATATCTTACTAAATCACCTTGGTTACTTTCAGCATATTGGTAGGCAAATGCTCATTTACAGGCGTGCTGCCGGTATTGATCACAACGTCGCCCGTCTTGAGCAATCCTTTTTCTTTCAGTATTGCGATCTGATCGGCAATAATGCTGTCCACGCCTTCTTCTTTATCGTAATAAAAAGCCTGCACACCCCAGCTCAGGCTAAGCTGGTTAATCAGGGTTTGGGTCTTGGTGAAGACAAACAGCGCGGAATATGGTCTGAAGCTTGACAGCATAAAGCCGGTATAGCCGCTCTGTGTCATCCCAATGAGCGCATCAGCATGTACATCTTCCGCAATTTTGCAGGCATTATAGCACAAGGCATCGCTGAGGAAAGAAGGAGAATGCGGCTGGGGTACCAGATTGCGGTTATACACTGTTTCTTCCTTTTCGACTTCCCGCACAATGTTGACCATCGTCTGCACTACCAGCGCGGGATGGGCGCCCATTGCGGTTTCGCCGCTAAGCATCACGGCATCGGCGCCTTCCATTACCGCGTTGGCAACATCAGTGATCTCGCTGCGGTTAGGACGCGTACGGTCGATCATGCTTTCCATCATCTGGGTGGCGATGATCACAGGCTTGGCTCTGTGAATACATTTACGAACGATCTCCTTCTGGATCATGGGTATTTTCTCTACCGGCATTTCCACACCCAGGTCGCCCCGTGCCACCATCACCGCATCAGAGGCCAGGATGATCTCTCTCAGGTGCTGCAGGGCTTCCGGCTTCTCTATTTTGGCGATGATCTTGGCCGGACTGCCCTTATCTTTTAATCTCATTTTGAGATCCAGGATATCGTTGGGACGGCGTACAAACGAGAGGCCGATCCAGTCGATGCGCTGGCTAATAATGAAGTCCAGGTCGCGCAGGTCCTTTTCGGTAAGAGAAGGAATCGAAATCTGGGTATCGGGAAGGTTAACACCTTTCCGGGGCAGCAATACGCCACCATTGATCACCTTTGCTTTTACACGGCCATCGGCAGTGATCTCAGTTACGCGGGTCTCTATCTTGCCATCGTCCAGCAATATACTCTCGCCTACTTTTGCATCCTTGTGGAAATCAGGGTAAGAAATGTAAATGGCATCCTTGGTGCCGGTACAAGGCACATTGGTAAACGTAATAATATCATCCTGCAGCAGCAGCAAAGAGTTGTCTTCGATCTCGCCCACGCGCAACTTGGGTCCCTGAAGATCGGCTAGTATCGCTATGTTGAAAGGGTATTCGTCGTTAATTTTTTTGATGTTACTGATCACTTCGGCATGCTTCTCATGGGAGCCATGAGAAAAATTGAGGCGAAATACATTAACGCCGGCATTGACCAGGGCCAGCAACTTTTCATAGGTATCGCAAGCTGGCCCTACGGTTGCGATGATCTTGGTTTTATGCAGCATTGTAATATGTAATTTTAGAACAAATTATACCCAATCCCATCTCTCCTGCGGAATGCAGGTTGAGACGGGATTTTGCTTTTCGCCGGCTCAAACCGTAGCGGTCTCAAAATTAACCAGCTCAGAAAATTGTTGCATGCGCCGGGCAATATCATTTTGTGAAATTTCCTTCATTCTCTCGGGCCCGAATTTTTCCACGCAGAATGAAGCCATAGCGGAACCTACGATGATCGCCGTCTTCATATTGTCGAAGGAGATATCGCCGGTGCGGGCCAGGTGGCCGATAAAGCCCCCGGCAAAGGTGTCGCCGGCGCCTGTAGGATCAAACACAGTCTCTAGCGGCAGTGCCGGCGCAGAGAAAATACGGTCTTCATGGAACAGCAAAGCGCCATGCTCTCCCTTTTTCACCACCAGGAAGCGTGGGCCCATGGCCATGATCTTCCGGGCAGCTTTTACAATGGAATATTCTTCAGAAAGCTGGCGCGCCTCGGCGTCGTTCACCACCAATACGTCAACCAGTTTAAGGGTTTCTTTCAGATCGGCCAGGGCAACGTCCATCCAGAAATTCATGGTATCCATAACGATCAGCTTCGGGCGGTTGCGCAGCTGATGGATCACACTTTGTTGTACAGCAGGTACCAGGTTGCCCAACATCAGGTATTCACAATCCTGATAGCTTTCGGGCAGTTGGGGATTGAACTGCTCCAGCACATTAAGCTCTGTAATCAGGCTGTCGCGGGTATTCATATCCAAATGATACCTTCCGCTCCAGAAAAAAGATTTCCCTTCTTTCACGATCTCAACACCTTCGAAAGTAACGCCCCTGGCAGCCAATTGATCAAACTCTTCCTGCGGAAAGTCGCCGCCAACGATGGAAACTTGTTTGATAGGCTGATAAAAATTGGATGCAGCCCAGGCCACATAAGTTGCCGAACCGCCTATGATACGGTCTACTTTTCCGAAAGGTGTTTCCAGTGCGTCGAAGGCCATTGTGCCTACTGTAATTAAAGACATTTGTCGTGTTCTGGGATCAATATCCCGGTTTTTGAAAGGTTAAAAATAAAGTAACGTGTATTGATCTTTTATTGTCCCGCGCCACTCAGCCGCGATATTTCCCCAAGCAGCTTCTGCTTATCGATGGGGACTACGCCTACTGCCTCGCAAACGAGGCCACCGGCAATATTGGACCACTCGGCCATCAGGCCGGCATCGCGGGTAAGCGCATACACCATAGCGGCTACCGCGATCACGGTATCGCCGGCGCCGCTCACGTCTGCAATATCGCGCAGGTGCGAAGGTACTATCTTTCCGCCGTTCTCATCGTGGTAGTAAACGCCCCGCTCCGAAAGGGTTACAAAGGAAATACGGTGCTGCAGCTTTTCCCGGAGCAAGCGATGCACTTCATCCATCTCCGGCTGATCGATGGCAGGGAGCGGCAGATGCAAGCCTTCTCTCACCTCTTTCAGATTAGGCTTGAATATATCGACCCCGCGATAGGCAAAAAAATGGTCGCGCTTGGGATCAACGGCGACCAGTATGTTGAGCGCTCTGCAATGGGCAATGATCTTGCTAATAACATTCTCTTTCAGCACGCCCTTATTATAGTCCTCAAAAATAAGTACATCGGGCTTCTGTATCTGCAGGAACCGCAATGTGGCGTCGATAAAGGCATGCTCATCGCGGGTATTCAGCTCTTCCTTCATCTCGGTATCCAGGCGTACCATTTGCTGGTTGCGGCTCAGGATACGTGTTTTGGTGGTCGTGATGCGGACATCGCTTTTCCGCACAAGGTCGGTGCCGATCCCCTGCTCTTCCAGCAACTGCAATAACATACGGCCTTCCTCATCGTCGCCGATCACGCTGGCCACCGTTACTTTTGCGCCTAATGCGCTACAATTCAGCGCTACGTTGGCGGCGCCGCCCAACCGGCTTTCCGACCGGCGGATGGACACTACAGGCACCGGGGCCTCCGGAGAAATACGTTCCACCTCACCCCAGCGATAATTATCCAGCATGACATCGCCGGCCACCACTACATGTAATTTTGAAAAATCTTCGAATATCTTTTCGAACATCAATAGGTTATTTCTTTTCCTTGGATATTGCTTCTTCTGCAAACTTGAATTGTACCGGTAACCTGTAGATCGTTTTTACCGGTTTCCCATCTTTACGGGCAGGCTGCCACCGGGGCATCGCCTTTACTACGCGGAGCACTTCTTCATCGCAACCGCTACCGAGGCGCCTGATGATCTTCTCTTCGCATAGGGCGCCATTTTCGCAAACAACAAATTCTACCAGCACCTTCCCTTCTACGCCGGCTTCTACAGCCTTGGCGGGATACTGCAGCTTGCCGGAGAGATAGGACATCAAAGCCCGCTGTCCGCCTGGAAATTCTGGCATCTGATCTACTTTTTCCCACTTGACCTCCGCAATCGTTGCGGGTGGCGGAGCATCAACCGGGACATCTTGCGACTGATGAGAGGGCGCCGGAACGGGCGTATCTATTTGCTGCCCGCTTGCTGCATGGCTAAATCCGAACAGCGCCAGTATCATTCCCATTCTGTACCACATAATGTTATCGATTTATTGCTGTGGTATCCACATTGCTTTTACTAAAAGAAACGGGCAATGAATAGTAGCTGCTGACGGGTTTCCCATCCTGCTTTGCCGGGCGCCAGCGAGGCATCGCCTTTACAAGCCGCACAGCCTCATTGCCACAGCCGCCGCCAATGTCTTTCATTACATTAACATTGCTGATCTGACCGGTGCTATCAACAATAAATTGCAGAATAACCCTGCCTTCGATGCCTTGTTTAAATGCCATAGGCGGATAATGAAAATGCTGTTTCAGAAATTTCTGCAAATTGACTGCCCCGCCGGGAAATTCCGCCGTCTGCTGCACGGTACGGTATACCTTGTGCTCTTTATGCCTGTCGTGTGAGCCCGGGCCAGAGGCAGCGGGTTCTTTTGCCGGGGCTTGTTTTTGCTGTTGCGCTATGGCGCAAAAGGGCAGGAAGAATACCAGCAGTATCAGGATACTTTTTTTCATAAGCATTATTCGAGGCTAAAGGTAATGGGTAAAGTGTAATACACGGCCACAAAGGCATTATTTTGTCGTGCCGGATGCCAACGGGGCATCTTCCTGATCACACGCAGGGTCTCTTTGTCACAGTCCTCGCTGAGGCTGCTTATGATCTCGGGATCAGAAACGCTGCCGTCGGGCTCTACGATAAAACGGGCAAGCACCCGGCCCTGTATGCCTTTTTTATAAGCGCTTTTGGGATAACGAACAGACTTGGCGAGATAGGTCTTCAGGGCATCATTCCCTCCCGGGAATTCGGGCATTTGCCCGGCGCTGGTGAGTATTTGCCTGGGAATAACGGTCTTCTCCTGCGCAAAGGAAATGGCTGAGCCCACGAGCAGGAACCATAAGATACCACTAAGTCTTCTCATGTGCGTGTCCTTCATGTGCTACTTTTCTGGTCCATCTTCTTGCAGCTCGAAAACAACGGGCAGGTTATAGGTCATCTTCACGGGCTTTCCGTTCAACCGGCCAGCTTGCCATTTGGGCATTGCTTTCACTACCCGTATAGCTTCCTCGTCGCAGCCATAACCGATACCTTTTGTGGCCGCAATATCGGAGATGTGGCCTTGCTCATCGATAAGAAAGGAAACAACAACCTCGCCCTGTATCTTTTGATCGATAGCTTTATTGGGATAACGAAGGTTCAGGCACAGATATCTTTTCAATGCAGCGTCACCACCCGGATACTGGGGCCTCTCTTTTTCGGAAACCGATGCAACAGGATTGGCGACGATCGCTTGCTGGGCATGGAGGCCCGGCGATATCACACCAAATAATAAAATCAGGATAAGGTACTTCATAACAGCCCCTCTGGCTAAACAAAGGACAAATTTAAAGAATATTTGCCAATTTATGCATTATTAGCGCCTATCGCGGGACTAATGCAGCACAGTAGTGAATGCAAATTCCCCCACATCAAACAGGCCTTTATCGGTCATCTTCAAATAAGGAATTACCGGCAAAGCCATAAATGACAAGGTCATAAAGGGCGCCGCCAGGCTGGTCCCCAGCGTACCCGCTTTCCGGCTAAGCTCCTCGTATAGCCTGCCCGCCGTAACGGCATCGCCGTCGGTCATAAGGCCCGCAACCGGCAGGGGCATTACTTCGGAAGACGTACCGTCGTCCAGGCTGATGCCGCCCCGGTGCGCAATGATTGTATTCACGGCCCGGCAAATGCTCCCGTCATCAACACCTACCACGACTATATTGTGGCTGTCATGCGCTACGCTTGAAGCAAGCGCGCCACGCTTAAGCCCGAAATTGCGGATAAAGCCAATGGCGGGGGCTGCGTTGCGATAGCGATTGACCACTGCGATCTTCAACACATCCTGCGTACTATCGGTCATCACATATCCGCCGGCTACCGGCAATACCGCTTCTGAAGCTTCGGTGATCAATTGACCGTCGAGCGCGTCGATGATCCGGCAACGGACGCCGGAAACATTGTCTTCAGGCGCAGGCAGAGCAAATGCCTGTGGCACCAGGGGAGATATGCTAAAGTGATTGATCGATGCCACCGGGGTAGCTGCGATAAGGCTTCTGCCGTTTTCTGCTACTTTACAGCCATCAATATAAGTCTCCAGCACCGTGAATTCCCGGAGATTATCAACAACAATAAGATCGGCGGCATCTCCCTCACGCAGGAGTCCCACATCGAGCCCGTAATGCTGCACCGGCAGCACACAAGCTGCATACAGCACATCAAATACCGGGTATCCCTCTGCCACTGCTCTCACCACTAATTCATTGATGTGCCCTTTCAGCAGCTCATCGGGATGTTTATCGTCGCTGCAGAACATGACCTTGCGCGGGTGGCTATGTAAGAGTGGCGCCAGCGCTTGATAATTCCGCGCAGCGCTCCCCTCCCTGATGAGTATCAGCATGCCGGCGGCAATCTTGTCCAGGGCTTCATCCAGGGTCACACATTCGTGATCGGTGCTGATACCTGCTGCGGCATACAGTCGGGCCTCCGCCCCACGTAGTCCCGGCGCATGGCCGTCGACGGGCTTACCATAGTGCTGTGCTGCAGCGATCTTGGCCATCACTTGCTCATCACCATTGAGCACACCGGGAAAATTCATCATTTCGGCCAGGTAGCGGATGTCGTCGCGCTGCAGCAACGCGTCAATGCCGGCAGCATCGATAGTGGCGCCGGCCGTTTCAAATGATGTAGCAGGAACACAGCTGGGTGCGCCGAAATTAAACTTCAAGGGTGAGCCGGCAGCATTCCCGATCATATAGGTTACACCTGCCACACCGCACACATTGGCAATTTCATGCGGATCGCTTACGGTAGCGACGGTGCCATGTGTTACCGCCACGCGGGCAAATTCCGTGGGAACCAGCATCGAGCTTTCAATATGGATATGCGCATCTACAAAGCCCGGCAGCAGATAGCGCATGGGCGCCGCTTCCAGCGGCCTTATCGCCGCAATGCGACCTCCGGCGATGCTGAGCTCGGCCGGAAATATTTTCTTCTCCTCGATGGCAACGTATTGCCCGCTTAGCGTAAAGGATTCCATTATACGTATTGTTTGATATCAATTGTCTTAAGTATCATAAAAAAGGAGGCATCCTGGCCTCCTTACGATCATTGATGCTGCGCATATTTTGTTTTGAAAAAAAGCTGCAGCTCCAGAAATTTGGTCTTGTTCTCTTCCCTGTGCGCGATCAGGTATTTCCAGAAGGCTTCGACAAAGACCAGCATCAGCTCTGTTTCTTTTTCCGGATCTTCGTAGCCCAGTTCTTTAAAGGCCTTAACCAGCATAGCGTTCAGCGGCTGCATAAAACGCTCGTGTTGCTTCATGGATATTTCAAGATCCAGCAGGCGGTATTGCAGCTCCCAGAACTGCGGCTCTTCCCACACCAGCTTATAGGGAAGCTCAATTACAGTGTAGATGAAATCAAGCGGCTGCTTGTCCTGGAAAGCACCCCGGTTATGCTCTACAATGCGTTTATATCCTTCTTTGATGATAAAGGCCAGCAGCTTTTCCTTATTGCCAAAGTGCTTAAATATAAGCGCCTCTGAAACCCCCGCCTCCTTTGCGATCAGCTGCGTGGAGGTATTGTCATAACCTCTGCTGGCAAACAAGGCCAACGCACTTTCCGCTATACTTTGCTTTCTGTTCATGTATGGGACAGGAAATTGGTTTTAATGCGAGCATTAAATGTAAAGAAATCAATCCAGGCAGGCGGCAAAAATAAAAGGATTGCAAAAGGATTACAAATTAAATCGCCGGCATAACCCACAACCCAGGCTTGACAGTGGGGCCCAAACGGAAACGCCGGCCACACGGCCATGCTTCAGTGCCCTAAAATATGCACCGGGTCAACATAGAAAATATGCATTTATACGCTTATTGACTATAAGCTCATTTTACATGAACAAAAAAACTTTAACAATAGTTGTGCAATACAATGACAGCCATTCTCAGTAAACAGACAACCAAAGCAGTGACCATTTACCTGTGAAGCTGCCATGGCCGAAAACCGACCGCATAAATCAGCCGGCCGGCCTTTGTTGTGCGCTAAAAGCAGTGGGTATTTGTAATTTAAAGATAACCAAACCAAACCTTCTATGAAAAGAGCTGTACTCCCGGCGGCTATTGCCGCACTGACGACTATCTTTTTCACCGGAATATCGTTTGCCCAGGGTATCATCGTTAATGAAATTTCACAAGGACCCGCAGGTGCCCAGGAATTCATTGAGCTGTTGGTGGTCGGCAGCACTACACAGGCTACAGGCACGGTAGATCTGCGGGATTGGATCATTGACGATAACAACGGTGACTTTCAGCTTGCGGGAGGCGTAGCACCCGGCATTGCCAACGGGCATTTCCGCTTTGCGCTTAACGATACCCTTGCTGCCGTACCTATCGGCGCCCTTATTGTGATCTATAATGTCGCCGATCCCAATCCCGCTTGGACCTTCAGGCAGCTGAACGGAAGCGGGCAGGACATTATGCATATCGAAAACGGCGGATATACTTATTATATGCCTGGCACCAGCACCCTTTTGCGGGCCTGCAGCGGTACGCCCAATGCTACTTCCACGAGCTATGCTTATACCGCAAACACTATTCCTCCCCTGGCCGCCAACTGGACCGGCCAGATAGGCCTGGCCAACAATGGCGATGCCATACAGACACGACGTCCGGACGGCACTTTTTTTCATGGCTTCGGCTTCAGTACTCCTGCAATTAGTAATCCTTTTACCGTATTTCCCAATTTTGCGGAGGTAGGCTTGCCTTCCTTCAATGGCTATACTGGCACTGCAGCCAATACAGTGGTCTACCTCGATTGCGGCAGCTACTACTACGGCAGCCGGTTCGCTAATGCGACGGCGGCCAACGAAACGCCCGGAGCCGCCAATACTACCGACAATACGACGCTCATCAACAGCATCCGCTCAGGCGTGTTCCAATACAGCTTATTGGGCACAGATGTATCTTGCCAGGCGCTGCCCGTAAGCCTGCTGTATTTCAACGGACATCTTGAAGAGGAAAAGGTACAGCTGCACTGGGCTACAGCATCGGAAACAAACAACCTGCAGTTTACGGTACAACGCAGCACCGACCAGAAAAGCTGGAACGACTTATGCTCCTTACCGGGCAACGGCTTCAGCCGGGAAAAGAAGACGTATCGCTATACTGATGCCACACCCATGCCCGGCACGTCTTTCTACCGGCTGGAACAAGAAGATCGCGACGGCGCCAAAACCTATTCGGCGGTGGTCGCCATTCAGAATAACAATGCAGACGATGCTTACCTGTACCCCAATCCCGTTACCGGCAGCAGGTGTAAGTTGTTTGTATCGGCCAGCCCTTTGAAGCTAGCCCTTTACGACATTACCGGCAAGGAAATAATCCTCAAGACAGCATTAACCGGCCCTGGCATTCTTGACCTTGACATCAGTTTTCTTCGTCCCGGCATGTACTATATGAAGCTATATTATAACAATAAGGTAGGTACCCTGCCCCTGGTCAGAAATTGAGCGCGTCTACCGTCAAGCCCGCTGTCAACATAAACAGCTGCCCGTTTTCCTGCGGGCAGCTGTGTCATTTTATTTATCGTTGCTACGAATAGCAACCGGCCAGGGAACCACCGGATCAACGGATGATAACGATCGTCATCAGCTCTTTTTCTCTTTGTTTCAGGCTCTGGTGGGCTTTCATCAGCGTCACGATCTTCTGCACGTCCTTCTCCTGCTGCATTTGTTTCATATTCTCATTCAGCAGGCGGCGCAGCAGCTTTAGCTCAAAATAAGCGAAGGTGCTCTCAATCTCCTCTTCGTAGATCTGTTCGCCGTGCAACACCTCGATACGGTGCTTTTCGTGCCAGTTAAGGCTAGGTACGTGATGGGTATGCAGCAGATCTGCAGCCTTTTGCCGGATATTGCGGTCGATATGGCTGGTAAAATATTTCTGATCGGGAAGCAGGTGATTCTGCGCCCAGTACTCATGGTATTCGGTGACCATTCTTTTGGCCAGGGTATTTTCGATGAGGTCAAGGTCTATGGTCTCAAAGAAAAGCTGGGCCACCGTACCGGCATCTTTAAACGGCTTATCCCCGTATTCGAGCAGTATACGCAGCAGCTGCCATTCTTCACGATGGTCTTTCTGCACTACGTCGATCACTATCGATTCGCCGGTTTCTTCATCTACGTAGGCAAAGGGTTCCTCCGAAGGTACATCCTGGGCCTGCTTCCGCTCCTGTTGCCGCTGTTCCTGCTGCAACCGTTCCCGTATAAATTTATTGACCAGGTTAATGAGGCCCTGCTCGTCGATCTGCAGCTGTGTGGCACTTTCCCGTATATAGTGCTGCTGCAGGGTGAAATCTTCTGTTTTGTTGATTTTGGAAATGGTTTCGGCGATCTCATTGACCAGCTGCGATTTCTTCATCGGGTCGTTGCCGGCCTCCGCCATACCCACTTCAAGCCGAAACCCGATTACATCTCTTTTATGCGCCGCCACATAATCTTTAAACGCTTCCGCACCCGACTGCTGCACAAAGCTATCGGGATCTTCCCCATCGGGAAGCAGCACCAGCTTTACATTGAAGCTTTCGGCCAGGGCCATATCCAGACCGCGCATAGCAGCCTTAATCCCTGCAGCATCACCATCATATAGGATCGTCAGGTTTTTAGTCAGATTGCTGATGAGCTTCAGCTGCCCTTCGGTAAGCGAAGTGCCGCTGGAGGCCACCACATTGGTAACTCCTGCCTGATGCAGCGAGATCACATCGGTATAGCCTTCCACCAGGAAACATTCGTCCTGCTTGCTGATGCTTTGCCGTGACTGGTAGAGACCGTACAGCACCTTGTTCTTGACGTACAGCTCATTTTCCGGCGAATTGACATATTTGGGCGCATGATCCGTCTTCTTAAGGATACGGGCGCCGAAACCGAGGATACGACCTGTGGCACTAAAAATGGGGAAAATCACCCGGCCCTTGTAATTATCGTATGGCCGGCCATCGCGGACCTTGATCAAGCCGGCTTTTTCCAGCAACTCCTGGCTATAACCTTTAGACAAAGCCTCGGTAACAAAGCCATCCCATTTATCCAGGCAATAACCCAGGCGGAACTGATCGATAATATCCTGCCGGAAGCCCCGCTCCCGGAAATAGCCGCCGCCGATCAGCTGTCCTTCCTCGTTGTGCGCCATGATGTCCTGGAAATACGTAGCCGCAAACTCGTTGATGATGCGCAGGCTTTCTTCTATCTGCTGATGGTGCTTGTATTCTTCCGGCGCTTCCGTCTCGTTGAGCTCGATCTGATAGTAATTGGCCAGCCAACGAATGGCTTCCACGAAGGAAAATTTTTCATATTCCTCTACGAAAGACACCACATCGCCGCCTTTGCCGCAGCCAAAGCATTTGTAAATACCCTTGGCCGGGTTAACATTGAAAGAAGGTGATTTTTCGTTGTGAAAAGGGCAGTTGGCAATATAATTGGTACCCCGCTTCCTTAATTTCAGGAACTGGCTGATCACGTCTACGATGTCACTCCGGTTAATGACTTGCTGTATGGATTCTGGTGCTATCATTTTCTTTCGCGAAGGTAGCTAAATCCCGGGCAGCGGAACACTGCCAATATTGCGGCCGTTTTTTGCTACGGCCATCTACCGGGAAGCGTAAACGCTTTGCCCGAAAACAAAAGGCTGGTTGCCGTCGTCAAGAAAATTTTCTTCCGCTGTCTAATTTCGGTATTTTTGATTGTTGGACTATATCAATATCCAGGAAAAATTAATGCTACAACAGATCGCCCGGTATTTTGCTTTTTTCTTTTTCTTCCTTCTGGCTTATGCGGAACAGGCCCAGGCCCAGATGATTCCGGTAAACCATCCCCGCAATCAGCAGAAACGATACGAGATCGACGCCAAAAGGATGGGAACCGATTTCAATAGTAACGACGCGCTTCCCCGTTCCCGCGAATTTATCCGTACCGATAGCAGCTATTACGTAGGTTGGATGTACGAGGGCATGTACAAAGTTAACCATGCTGCCGATTTTCTGGGCTATAAGAATGCAATACTTCCGCTAAAAAAAGCGTTGGATCAGCTGGAGCGCGATTATACACGCCAGCTGCGCGTGCGCAGCGCCGACCTGATGACCTATTATCCTGCCTACCGGTTCCAGATGGACTATTCCATTATTGCTTATAATCTTATGGATTGTTATAACAATGTGGAGCAACCCCAGGATGCGTTTAATGTGATCCGTAAGGCGCTCAGATGGAATTTTCAGAACGAGGGTTTTCTCCAGGCCTACAATTATCTGGCCTGGACCGTGCATCGCAACCGCTTCTACACCACAGCCAAATTTCCTTTCTTGAGAAACAGCATTGTCCTGAACGAGCAATTGGCCAACCGGTACCTGGACTCCGCCTTCCGCAAGATCAGGATCGATAAGCAGCTTAATGCAGCCTTCTTTCCCGGCTATGAAGATGCAGCCAGGCAAGGTGTTTACCATTATAAGGCGATCCTGTACAGCTATGCGCTGAATATAGATTCGGCAGCACGTTACTACAACCTGATGAAGGAAACGCCGATCTTCTCGCATAACAACTATGCCACCTTCCTGGCTATCTGCGGCAATTTCCGGCAGGCCGAAAAGGAATATGAGATCGCCAGCACGCAAGATGCAGGCGATAAGCGATTGCAGGAATGGGCCTATTACAGCTCGATCCTCAATATCTACAAGGCCAATCCCAAGAAGGGCATCCAGGATATGAAGGATATGATCAAAGCAGTAGGCTCCACGCCCGGCTTTGGCTGGTACAATATTGCCCTGGCGCGGTGCTGCGCCTACTATGGCGACATAGGGGAAAGTGAACGGTATATTAAGAAAGCCGAAGCGTTTAAAGAGGTGCACATTGGTACCACCCTGGGCCAGAGCCATTACGACTTCAGCATTAACCTGGTCAAGCTGATGAATAATATCGGCCGCCTGCAGCAGATCAAATTCGAGAACAGGGGATGGTGGTATACGCCTTCCGACGTGGCCGGCGTTGCCGAACAATCCGGTAGCAAATACCTGTTGCAATACCTCATCGTCAACCAGTTTGCCATGAACCCCGAACGCGACCTCGTTATCTACCGTCTGTTTTCGACCGAAAGCACGGTAACCTGGGACGAGATATGGTACCTGATGCGCGATTTCAGCACCAACTTCTTTACACAACGGTTTCAATCGGAGTTGAAAGACGACCAACGCAAGCTGATCAGAAAATATTTCAAGCTTTATATTGCCCGGCTGCAAATGAAAAAAGGCAATTACAAAGAAGCGCAGCAGGTGCTTTACGATATCCTGAACCATGAACGCACTGACCTCGAATATGAAAAGCTGTTTGTAGCCCGCACTTATGGGGCCCTGGCCGAATGTGCACAAAAGAGAAAGAACACCAGCGAGTACAACGAAAGCCTGTATTCTTTTTATACCAACTTCCCGCAATTGCTTCCTTATTCCGACCTGCAGCCCAACCTGCGGCTGCAGGTAATAGGTGCAGCAGATGCCAAGCTGGTCGACCGTCTTAAACGCTGCAATATCAATTGGGTCACCAGCGGTAAGGTGCTGGCCCCGGAAGTGACCCTGAGGTTCGGCAGCAGCGGCAATAAGAAAACGGTAACTTATTATGTGCTTGACCGTAATGGCAAAGAGATCGTATCGCGGGAAACCTATACGTATACCAAGTCTGAGGAGGCCGGCTTACTGTTGGCCTACCGGCTGTTCAACATAGACCGGAAAGGCTCCACGGAGAAAAAATAGTCTGACTAGCCCAGGATGGGGAACACCAGACTTGTTTTTCCCTTCCCGGTCCTTGATCCTGTTGAAGCCTCATTGCATCGTTGCCCTTTCGACAGGCTCAAAGACCGGCGGATGCTTTGTTTCCTATATTATGATAGCCAGTGAAAATAATATAGCCGGTGATGGTATTCATAGTATCTAACGCGCCCTGTCGTCGTTTTCTACCTTCTTCACTTTCTTACCGTCGCCATCAGAGAGCTGACCAAACTTCCAGGCGAAGGTAAGCATGAAAGAAGGCCGGGGGAAATCGAGATAGGTTGCCGCTACCGAATTGGGCCGCTCCTCCTTCACCTTAACCCTCAGGTTGGTTTCAAAAGGATTGGCGATATTGAGGGTAATGCTGGCATTCTTGTTCCAGAATTCTTTTTTTGCACCTACTATGTAATAGTGCCAGCCGTAGTTCCGTCCCTGGAACCAGATCCAACCGGTATTCCATCCGCCGGAAGCCTGCAGGCTGTAATCTTTAGGCAGCCGGTAGGTCGTATTGATATTGGTCCTGAAGATCCAACCTGAGTTTTGCCAGTCAGGACTTTTAAAATTGACATGTTCGAGGTTAACATCGCCGTTTACAGACCATTGCTTCGTAATATCGAGCGAAACCGATTCCGAGATACCATAGCGGGTCAGGTTGCCTATATTCACTTTCCGGGTCAGCCAGGCGCCATCAGTTAGGGGCGTAGCTACTTCTTCAATAGAATTGTTTAGTCTGCGGCCGTATAAAGTGGTACTGATATTGGCCCCGCTCTTCGTGGTCAGATTATAAGCAAGCTCTACAACATGATTCAGCTCCGGCTTCAGGCTAGGATTGCCTGTAAACTGGTTCTTGGGGTCGCTCGCATCAATAAAGGGGTTAAGCGACCATACCTGCGGCCTTAAGATGCGCTGCGTATAGCTGGCCTTGATCGTATGCATTCCGCCAAACTTCCTGGAAAGAATAATGCTGGGTATCCAATTGGTGTAGCGGGTATCAAAAGCGGTACTGCTGCTCTTGAAATCGCCTTTGACATAGGTGTATTCTATACGGCCGCCGCCTACCAGCATCCAATCCTTACCAAAGTTAAGTTTAAGCGAGGCATAAGCTGCGCCTACTTCCTGTGTATAATCAAAGATATTGGTCCTTGCGGGGTTGGGCAGTAGCTGTGTGGGATCGCCCCCTGCCTGGGAGCTCTCCACCCTGTAGTCGCTGCTGGCAGTCCTTACAATTCCTTTGGCGCCGATCTCCAGCACATGCTTCCCTATGGGATGCGTATAATCTGCCTGCAGCGTCCATTCCCCATTATGGCTTCTGTTGCTGTTGTTCTCCCTGTAGATAAGCTGTTCGGCCATATTATACTGATCGGTAGTATAAGGATAATTGTCGATCACATAGCTGTATTGCGCCAGCACGGCCAGCTCCTGGCCCGGCCGCTTCATCTTGCGGTTATAGCTCAGGTTGAATTCAAAATTGTAATAAGGATTTTTAAACTTTGTCGCCTGGTTGTACTCTTCCATAACCCGGCCAAGCGAATCTGTAAGACGTGCATAAACATTCCGGTTACTGGGCCATACCCCACCCCATATATTGGCCGAAAAACCCAGTGTATTCAAGGTGTCGGGTGTGTAGCTCAGGCTCAATTCGGCAAAACCTGTCGTATTGGTATTATCCTTGCTTTCCCGTTGGTACAAGGTATTCTGTAAACTGCCATCCTGAAGGACGGAACGCTCCCGCCCGGCCTCGCTCTTCTCCCGTTCGCGCTTAAGGTTGAAGGCAAGATTGGCTTCCAGCTTTTCGTTCCGTAACCCGAATGATCCGCCCAATGCCTGCTCGTAATTGCCACCGGTAAGGTTGACGTTGCCTGTGGCCCCCTTCAGGTTCTTCTTGGTAATAATATTGATCACACCTCCGGCCCCCTCGGCATCGAAGCGCGCCGTTGGTGTGGTCATGATCTCAATAGACTTGATCGTATTGGCGGGGATCATTTTGAGGGCATCGGCAAGATTGCGGGCCATAATGCTCGAAGGCTTGCCATTGATCAGCACCTTAATATTGGCACTCCCCCTCAGCTCAACCTTTCCTTCCGGATCGACCGAAACACCAGGCACTTTTCGCAACACATCGGAAGCGGCGCCACCCGAATTGGTGATATCATTCTCGGCATTGTAGACCATACGATCTCCTTTATCCTGTATCAATGCCTTTGTAGCCGTGATGGTCACCGCCTGGAGGCTTTGCTTTTCCGGTTTCATTACAATATGGCCCAGGTTGTGCACCGTATCGGTACTCAGCTGCAGCGATTTCAGGATCAATGTTTCATAACCCAGGAATGTGGCCTCAAGGCTATAGTTCCCGGCCGATAGCTCCCGGAGACGAAAATGCCCTTCTCCATCGGCTATCTCGGCAGCGACTTGCTTATGGGCGGTATCGTATAGTGTAACCGTAGCAAAGCCAACGGCTTCGCGATTGCTGCTATCGGTCAGTATGCCCTCAAGTGTATACTTGCCGCCAGGAAATGGCGTCTGGGCATTCAGCCGTGCAAAAGCGCCGTGCAGCAATATCAGGATCAGACCAAGCAGGGATACAGGCGCCTGTCGCTTCAGGTATTTTATTACAGATGAAATAAGGGTACAAGTTTCCATTGTTCGTTTGTATGGGTTGATAGATCGGCGCTTTGCAGCAGCCATATGCCGGGGCATATCGATGTGCATCGGGTTTAAGGGGCAACAGGTACATAAATGGGAACAGGTACGAAGGGGGATACGGCAATGCCGTATTCATACTGTTCAATAAGAACGTTCGTAATCAG
This sequence comes from Taibaiella koreensis, assembly GCF_003545715.1. Taxonomy (GTDB): domain Bacteria; phylum Bacteroidota; class Bacteroidia; order Chitinophagales; family Chitinophagaceae; genus Taibaiella; species Taibaiella koreensis. The sequence goes on along the minus strand of NZ_QVNU01000001.1, from coordinate 790,789 downwards.
TAATCGTTCTTACGAATACAACAGGTTTTTTTGCGTTACCGTCAAGGGTTTTAAAAAACACTATTGCTATATGGTCTATACTTACGATCCGGGCGAAGATCGATGCCAGGCAGCACGGTGATCATCTGTTTGTTTTATTGCACAAAGATAACCCTTGCAGAAGGTAATACCCTCTGTAAAACAAGCAATACCTAACCCTTCATTCAATAATTAGCAAGAAGAAGCCTTGCATTCTTCGCTCACACCAGGGTTGGTAGCCAGTAGTACTTTATAGCCGCCGTCTTCCCAGCTGATCAGCATCATACCACCTCCGTCCTTGGTTTGCCGGGAGCCGATATAGGTATGCATCTCGTCAAGCGCCACCTGCCTGATGTCCTGCGTAACGCTGGGCAGCTCGCCGGCATTCAGACCAAAGGCCTTGATCCAGTTGAGCACCGTGGCATTACTGATACCAAGCGCTTTGGCTATATGGTTCAACCCCAGTCCCTGAAGATACATCAGCAGGGCCAGCCGCTTCAGTTTGGGCGTGATGCCGGCTTTGAAGGACACGGTATAGAAAAAAGAACAGGATTTGCATTTGTACCGCTGGCGCTTATTGACGATACCTGCTTTTATTTTTTTATCTGAATGACATTTTGGGCATTCCATGACGGTGATGAAGGCCTGTAACTCAGTTCAAAGAAATGAATTACCTGCAGGTTATTGTTTATTGGTCTATACACCGGCGCTTACGCAAGCGCAAACGCCGGTCTGCTTATTGTTGGTCGTTATTGCTATTCCGGTTCCGTTGTCGCATTCCGGCTTTCTTCGCGGGCTTCCTGCAAGGCCTTTTGACTTTCTTCACGCGCCTCCTTCATGGCCTTGGCCGTTTCTTCACGCGCCTCCTTCATGGCTTTTCCGGTTTCTTCACGTGCTTCCATAAGTGCCTTACGGGTTTCTATTCCCGCTTCTTTCAGCGCTTCACGGACTTCATTCCGTTTTGCCTCGCTCATTTCCGCTTTGGCCTCCTTCATGGCTTTCGCCACTTCGGCTCTTGCCTCGGCAAAGGCCGCTTGCATTTCTTTGCGGTCTGCGTCCTTTACAGAAGCACCGGCTTTTTTCATTGCCATATCCACGCTCTTCTGTATCACGTCCCAATCCACCTGCTGCATGGCTTTATCCACGTTCTGCTGAATCTCTGCCCAGTCGATAGACCTGGTCGCCTGATTGACGCTTTCTTCTGTTTTCCGTTGAATATCGTCCCAATCGATGGCGGCAACCTTGTCCATGGCCTGGCTCACCGATTTGTCTACCATATCCCAATCGACCGCGTTCACGGCATTTTCGGCCAGGGCCATGGCGCCGGGAATGGCGTTAAATCCTTCGGCCAGGTCGGTGCTGTCGCCGGCATGGTAAGTATTGACTTTCCCATCCTCGTCTACAACGGTTATTTTGCCTTTTGAGTATACTTTGGTTACTGATTTTTTCCGGTTCTTTTCTGTTTGATTCTGACCGAAGGCCGTAGCGAAGCAGGCCATAGCCGCCAACAGTACGACAACGGTAACTGTGGCCAATATTCTCTGTGATTTTCCTTTATGTTGTTTCATTGTAGTCATTCTTTTAATGCGGTTCAATAATGTGTTTTTGTTGTTACCGCCCGCCTGCATCACCGCGGTGTAGCGGGCAAGGCGGTATTCTTCCAAGGCCAGCAGGGCCCTGGCATAAGGCAGTGACTTCTGCGTGCTTTTCAGCACATAATCGTCACAGCAATGCTCGCGCTCTTCCCGGATGACGGCGCTAAGCCACCAGGTTACCGGGTTGAAGAAGAGCAGTGTTTCCATCACCATTTGCAGGATGTTCCAGAGATAGTCGTGCCGGCGGATATGGGCCAGCTCGTGCAGGAGTATGGCATCAAGCTGCTGGGTGTCCAGCCGGGTCATCAACGACAAGGGCAGGAGTACGATGGGTTTCAAATGTCCCAGCATGAGCGGTACCTGCACCTGCTGCGATAAACCCAGGGAGACTTCCCGGCGGATACCGGTCTGCTCCTTCAATTCAATAAACCGTTCCTGCAGCAGGCTTTCGGGTAGCATCACCTGGCGACGCAGGTAACGGACCTGTAGCAGCTCGCGGATCAACCTGAAGCTTAGTAACAGCAAGCCTGCAGCATAAAGCAGGGCCAATACCGGTGTATACCGGCGAAACAGGGTTACATAGCTGATCAGCAAACTATCCTGCCAGGATACTGCCGTTACTGTAGCCGGCGGTTCGGGCGTATGATAGATCTGCATCGACAGCTCCTGCAAAGCGCTGGACAACCGCCACTCGGAAACAAAATCATAAAGGAAAAGGCCAAACAGCAGCAGCATAGCGCCATAAGTGAGCCGGTAGCGCAGCACCGCACGGCGTTCCGAAACCATTGCCAAGGCTGGCTTCAGCAGGCAAAACAACAGGATGCCCTGCCAAATCGAATGCAACACTGCAAGGCCAAGCGCCTGCATTAATGGCTGCTGAAATCCGGCAATTCCATTCATGATCTATTGGTTTGAGGATAATGAAATTCAAGATTCGGATCTATACCGGCTATTCCAGCGTTTTCAGGTATTCTCTGATCGCGTCAAGCTCATCCGGCGTAGATTTGTGATGTCCCAAAGCCTGCATCACGAGTTGGGAAGCTGAGCCACTGAATACATTATCGATCATACGCTGCAGCATTTGACCCTGAGCTTCTTCACGCTCGATCGTCGCCTTGTACACATGCGACTTTCCGGATGCTTCACGTTCAAGCAATCCTTTTTCGTACATGATCTGCATCAGTTTTAATGTAGTCGTGTAGCCCGATTGTTTCTGAGTTTCCAGAACTTCGTGCACGTCCCTTACGGTAGCCTGCCCCTTATCCCAGATCACATTGAGGATCTCCAACTCGCTTTCTGTAGGCTTAATGTTTTTCATCACTTTCTTTATTACGAATATATTCGTAGCAAATGTACGACACTTTTCGTAATGGCAAAATTTTTCTTCTTTTTTTTGAAATTTTTTTTGCTCAAATATTTACAAATTATTGAGGATAAATTAATTGAGAAATAAAAACGGTATCGTGCGGCTACTAAAAAGCCTGGCAACGGGGCCAGGCTTCATAAACGAATTGCTGTCGCTCGAATGATTATTCTTCCTTTGGACTGCCACTTTCTTCCCACTCAATATTGGCATGCTCGCTCGTATTCTTGACAATGCCGTAGATCGACTTTGCATGTCCGTATATCTTGCTGTTGTATTTATTGCCCAGCACAATGATGGTGAAATTATCCTTTACAAAGCGGTAGAAAACCGTATTGTTACCATGCCACCAGCCATTGTGATAAATGATCTTATAGCCATCGGGGAAATTGAGCATACGCCAGCCATAGCCGTAGTTCTTAATACCGGCCCGTTCGTTGGAGTAGCCCGTATAAGCCATCCTCAATGTTTTTTCATTCAGCAGGGTATGGTTGTAGAAAGATTGGTCCCAGCGGTACATATCTTCGACCGTGCTGTAGATGCCCTTGTCGCCATAAACGCCATCTTCATTGGTTTCCTTATAGACCGACCAGTTGTATTGATAGCTTTGGGTAATGATATCGTTGTAGCGGCTGCGTTCTGAAGGATCATAGACGAAAGTGTGTTTCATCCCAAGCGGCTCGAAAATAAACTCTTTCATGAACTGCTTATAAGGCATTTTGGCCACTTCCTCGATCAATCTCGCCAGCATAGCAAAATTGGTATTGCTGTATTCGAAGCGTGTATTGGGTTTTGAATTCAGGTGGGGTTGGTACCGGGCAAAGATCTGCAACAGGTCTTCGTTATACATGGGCGCATCACTCTTCCAATAGCGGTTGCCCATTTTGGTATAGTCGGGCAGACCACTACGCTGGCTCAGCATCATGGCCACGGTTATATCGGGGTATGGAAAATCCTTCAGGTATTTTTGTACGGGCTGATTGATGTCGAGATACTTGTTCTGGTACAGCCAGAGAATGGCAGTAGCAGTGAACGGCTTGGAGGTGGAAGCCAACTGGCTGGGATTCTGCGCGCACAGTTGTGTACCTGTTGCCCGGTTGCAGAAGCCTAAATAACGTTCGTAGAGTATCTTGCCCTTGTAGCCTACCAGCACACTACCGTTGAAGCCGGCGCCTACTTCCCTGCGATAGAAAGAATCCAGGCGACGGATCAGCATCTGTCCTTCTTCGGAGCTCGTATCTGCAAAACCCAGCTTTACAGTCGAGTAGCCATTGTCCGGCGGACTCAGCGCGGGGCTGGCCTGCGCGTTCTGCTCAGAAACGGTCTGGCAAGCGACAAAGAAGAAGCAAAAAGAAAAAAGAAAAAAGGGCACCCTGAAAAAAGCTCTGATCATGATAAGCAAAAAATAACCCGTAAATGTAACGCCGAAGTAACAAAGTTACAAGCTAGTGTCCTGGCGATATCCCGTTTAACTCATTTTTGACATATGCGGAAATATCATCCATAAAATCGAAGTAGTGTTGGTTGAGCTCGTAATAGTGGCCGACAAATGTCTCATAGGCCTTATCGCTGCTTTCGATATACTGTGCCCTATGGGCAACACCTCTGAATGATTTTTGCATACCCTTTAAGGTACGGTAATTGTACAGCCAGTTATCGCTCACCATATAAGGCAGCATACGCCGAAAACCTTCGGGCAGCAGCTCCTGGTATTGTTGTAAGGTGGTATAAACCTCTTGGGCAAAATCGGAAAGGTCCTGCTCACGGGGAAAATAATGCGGGTCGTTGGCCAGGAAGTGATCGTAAAGGCTATCAACAAAAGCGCCGGCATATAAGCGATAATCGGCCCGGAAAAGATTTTTCGCCTTAAGCGTAGCTGGATGCGCATCGGCAAAGGCATCGATCTTGCGGTGCAGCAACAGACCCTGCCGCATATCTTCGGGAAAGCCTTCCAGCGCTTTCATGCCTTTTACGAAGTCGCCGATCATATTGCCCGCCAGGATGCCGGGATGCTTGAAGGATAAAAGCGCGTGTCCGAGGTAATTCAAGATAATTTTCGTTTAGAAGCGACATCAGAACTTGTCGGCAGCGCCCTTGTTCTGTGTCAGGTAATTGTAATCTTTAAGAAGGGTCTGCAAAAATGCCACAGGTTCGCCGTTCATCTTGATCTGCAGTACCTCTTCTATGCGGTAGGCCACACGGTAGATATAGTTCTCCGACTCTTTGCTCATCTTGCCTGTGAGCAGGTTGCGGATACCGTTGATATCGCGATCGGTGAGCTTGAGCACCTGCGGGTAAAGCGGCTGATATCCCTCCTGCGCTACTTCTACATAGATCGTTTCGGCAATATCCATATGGTAACGGGTATCAACAACTACCGTTCCGGCAGCAAGATCACCGAGGCGCTGCGACTTGGCCGATACCGCTATGCTGATGATATCGGGTAGCGCCGCAATGCCCAGCACAATGGCGATCAATAGTAAATAAGAAGGCGAGTAGGCCCAGATAACCAGGATCAGGAAATAATTGGGCAGGCACAGGATCCAGCGCAGCAAAAGCTGGGACAGCGTTGCAGAGGCGCCTTCCCGGTTCATGACTTTGATGCCCAGGAACCATTTGCCCGGACTCCTGCCATTCATAAATACTTCAAACAGGAGATGGTACAGCATCACCGGTATCGATACCGTAAACAGCACCAGCACCGACTGCACGTTGTCGCGCGCCTGCTCCCGCCAGGAGAAGTCTGCTACAAGGTTCTTATAAATAAAGAACAGCATGATATAACAATAAATAAAGATCACCAGCAGGTCGATCAGCCAGGCGAACATACGCTTGTGAAAGGCTGCCAGGGAAAATTCCAGGTCGATATTAAAAGGCGTCGTAACCGTAAATAAAGCCATATAGCTGCTTATTGATAAGATGGCCGCACGCCGGAGCGTACGGCCATCTTCAATGATCCGTTATCGTGTGCATTTTACCTGCGCATCCATTACCGCCATAGCGACCATGCTGCATATCTGCCGTACGCTGCTGCCCAGTTGCAGGATGTGCACCGGTTTTTTGAGACCAAGCAACACAGGCCCGATCACCTCGAAGCCACCCACTTCCATCAGCAAGTTATAGGCAATATTACCGGCCGAGAGATTGGGAAAGATCAGGGTATTGACCTCGCCTTCTATCAGGGGAGAAAAGGGATAGCTATCCTGAAGCACTTCCTTGTTGAAGGCCATAGATGCCTGTATTTCGCCATCCACTATCAGGCCGGGATCTGCCTGCTTGACCAGTTGCAGCGCCTCGCGCACCATGATCGCCTCAGGTGTGCGGCTGCTGCCGAAGTTGGAATAGGACAGCATGGCCACACGCGGCTCGATGTTAAATTGTCTTACCTCTTTAGCAGTAAGCATAGTAATATCAGCCAGCTCTTCGGCAGTAGGATTCAGGTTGACGGTGGTATCAGCCAGGAACAACGGGCCTTGAGGCCGAAGGACGATGTACATACCGGCCACTTTCTTCACCCCTTCTTCCATTCCGATAATTTCCAGCGCAGGCCTTATTGTATCGGGATAGTTGCGGGTAAGACCGCTGATGAGCGCGTCGGCCTCACCGGTTTCCACCATCATGCAGCCAAAGTAATTCCGCTCGCGCATGATCTTCCTGGCTTCATAGATATTGAAGCCCCTGCGCTGCCGCTTTTCGAAAAAGAGCTCGCCGAAATGGTTGCGTTTGTCGATCATTTCGTCGCTGCGGGGATCGATCACCGGCACGCCCTTCAGATCGATATTGTTTTCCAGCAATAGCTGCGCTATCTTTTTTTCATTGCCCAGCAATATCGGTATGGCTATACCCTCGTCCTTTACGATCTGCGCGGCTTTGAGCACCTTAACGTTATCGGCCTCGGCAAATACCACGCGGCGCGGGTCTTTACGGGCCTTATTGTTGAGCACGCGTATAATGTAGTTGTCCAGCCCCAGGCGTGCAGCCAGCTCATGCTCGTACTTTTCCCAATCTTCTATGGGCTGCCGGGCCACGCCGCTTTCAATAGCCGCCCGGGCTACGGCAGGCGCCACCCTTGTCAGCAACCTGGGATCCAGCGGTTTGGGGATAATGTATTGCGGACCGAAGGAAAGATTCTTTTCGCCATAGGCCATGGTCACCATATCGGGTACCGGCTCACGGGTAAGCGCAGCGAGGGCGTGTACCGCTGCAAGCTTCATTTCTTCATTGATCTGCCGGGAACGCACATCGAGCGCGCCACGGAAGATGAAGGGGAAGCCCAGCACATTATTCACCTGGTTGGGATAATCGCTGCGGCCGGTAGCCATGATCACGTCGGGCCTTGCGCTCACGGCGTCTTCCCAGGTGATCTCCGGGTCGGGATTAGCCATCGCAAACACCAAAGGTTGTGTAGCCATGGAGCGCACCATATCCTGCGTGAGTACGCCTGCCTTGCTAAGGCCGATAAAGACATCGGCGCCTCGCATCGCATCCTCAAGCGTATCGACCGGTGTGTCGCGTACAAATTCCAGCTTCATGGCGTCCAGGCCTGTGCGTCTGGTATTGAGCACGCCCTTGCTGTCCAGCATGAGTATGTTCTCCTGACGTGCACCCAGGGCAACATAAAGCTTGGCGCAGGCGATAGCGGCCGCTCCGGCGCCGTTCACGACAAAGGTTACGTCTTCGATCTTTTTGTTCACCAGCTCCAGAGCGTTGAGCAGGGCTGCTGCCGAGATGATCGCGGTACCATGCTGGTCGTCGTGCATCACCGGTATATTCAGCTCCGCTTTAAGGCGGCGCTCGATCTCAAAGCATTCAGGCGCTTTGATATCTTCCAGGTTAATACCGCCGAATGTAGGTTCCAGCGCCTTTACCACCTGTATGAATTCGTCGACACCCTTTGCGTTAAGCTCAATATCGAACACATCGATATCGGCAAATATTTTGAATAGCACTCCTTTGCCTTCCATCACCGGCTTACCCGCTTCAGGGCCTATATCGCCAAGTCCCAACACGGCTGTACCATTGCTGATCACGGCTACCAGGTTGCCTTTGGCGGTATATTTATAAACGTCTTCAGGATTGTCTTTAATAGCGAGGCAAGGTTCTGCCACACCGGGGGAATAAGCTAAGGATAGATCTCTCTGGGTTTTGGTGTTCTTAGTGGGAACGACTTTTATTTTTCCGGGACGTCCCTGACTATGGTAATCCAGCGCGTCCTGCGGGTTAATTTTGCGATTGTTCATAAGAAGCAAATTTAGCCATTTCGGCCACATTTCCATGATGATAGTCAGTCCTTTCCAATGATCAATCCAACCATTCGGCAATGATAGGCGAAGGTGTAGCTCCGGAGCGATATAGCAGGTGTATTTTTCAAAACAAAAATTAGCATTACCGTTTACATTTCACAAACAACAATTTACAAGATTGAATTTCAATAACCTGTTTATTTCCGGGCTACATAAGTGGCCTTAAAATTCGGTCAATATTTTTTTATTCAGGAAAAATGACTTTAACTTCGGTAACGTTTTAGTAAAGTTTGATAAAAGGCAATATTATTGGTATTGCTCAACCCTATATCCCGCCGGCAAGGGAGGCGCCACCTGAACCGGCCCGTAGATTTTTGCTTAACGTCCAAACCAACACAAAATGAAAAAAGAACAAGGCCTCGCTAAACCGTTCTTTGCCGGATTTCTTGAAAACCAGCTAAAGAAACCATCCGAAACCGCCGTTCAGGGCGGGCAGACGCTTAAATTCCCATCCGACCTGGAAGAAGCGCAGACGAATAAATACCCGAGCGACCAGGAAGATGATGTTACCAAACCCGCTGCGGATATCCGTCATACGGACAAGTATCCCTCGGACGGTGACGAAGACGGCATCTAAAAAAACAAGCTTTACACAACCCAGCGTTTCTCCTTTTTCTCATCTGTTCAAAACCAAACCAAGACCAATGAAAAAGAAAACAGCAGGTTTACACCAGCCCTTTTTTGCTTCTTTCCTCGAAAGCCAGGCACAGCAAGCAATACAAGGAGGGGACGACCCCTCGCCTACCAATGCGCTGGCAGACCAGCCGCAAACGATGAAATACCCTTCGGACCAGGAAGACAATCCCAGTCCTACAAGCGTGATCAAGGATAGTGTACAAACGATGAAAGCGCCGTCTGATAACGACGAGTGGCGCTGAGCATTTTTTTAACCAAATACCAAAACAACCATTATGAAAAAGAGCACCGGCCTGCTAAGGCCTTTCTTTGCCGGCTTCCTTGAAAACCAGGCGCAGCAATCCATACAGGGTGGTGGCGATCCATCTACTACCAATGTGATCCCCGACCAGGCCCAAACGCAGAAGTATCCTTCCGATCAGGAAGACAATCCTACGGACAAGGAGAAAGACGACGATTATTCCAAGAAATTCCCCTCCGATTGGGAGGACGCCTGATCAAAGGCAAATGACCTTCCCGGCCGCACTATTGCGGCCGGGAAGGTTTTAAGTACCATAAGGGCAGATGTCCCATAGACGTAGACCCATTATTCACCCAATCCATTTCTTTTTTATGAAAAAGCAAAACCTGCAAAAACCCTTCTTCTCCGCTTTCCTGGAGAACCAGATGGACAAGCAAAATGAAGACAAGGTACAAGGCGGCGACAATCCGCCTATCCACACCATGAGTCTGGCCGATTCGCCCCAGACACAGAAGTATCCCTCTGACCAGGAGGATACGCATACAAAGCCTCTGGCCGATATGGCGCAAACCCAGAAATATCCTTCGGATGGCGACGACGATCCGATGCCGATCGATCTGTAACACACATCCTGTTTACCAGATGGAGCTGCCCTGAAAGGGACAGCTCCATTTCTATCCCTGAACCAAGGCACCGATCCCCGAGGTACGATCGCAGCCTTTCATTAACTATGGACATACGCTATGATACTTTGCCTTTCCCATACCCAGGACTTTTACACGATCGATATTGTAGAAAAAGCACTTCGCGAGCTGGGGCATGACGTATACCGCTTTAATTCGGACACTTTTTCGCATGAGCTGACCTTCAGCTATGCTTCGCAAAAAGGCGGTCCGCTCTCCTTTACGCTGCATACGCCCGACCGCAGCTTCAGCAGCGACGAGGTAACCGGCGTATGGTACCGCAAGCTATGGGGTGTAAAACCGCCACAGGAGCTCGACCCGCAGTATCAGTCTATTTTTTACCAGGAGTATACGACCATGCGCGATCTTTTTTTCGATGCGCTGCGCCACGTTCCCTGGATGAATCCTATAGCACAGGACCACTGGATCGGCGGCAACAAGGCGTTGCAACTGGACCTGGCCCACAAGAACGGATTGGAGATACCTGAGAGCCTCTTCACCAACGATCCGGAGCAGGTACAGCATTTCTTTTATAATACCTGCAAAGGCAAAATGATCACCAAGTTGCATGGCACGTTGTCGCGCAGTATGGCGGGCAATACACCCTTCTTTCCCACCACACAGGTAGAAGAGAAGGACCTGGAACAATTGCAGGGCCTGCCTTACTGTCCCATGATCTTCCAGGAACTTATTCCCAAAGCCTACGAGCTGCGGATCGCGTATGTAGACGGCGCCTTCTTTGCAGGGAAAATAGACGCCAGCGGCTCAACCCGTGGCCGCACCGATTGGCGGGTGGCCTCAGATGTTCCGCTGGTATGGCAAGCCTACACATTGCCCGAAGACGTTGCTATTGCGCTGGACAGCATGATGAAAGAAATGGGATTGCTCTTCGGCGCTATCGATATGATACGTCATACCGATGGCCGCTACATCTTCCTGGAGGTAAACCCACAGGGCGAATGGGGCATGCTCCAACGGGACTTGGGCTATCCCATAGGAGAAACAATAGCCGCGAAGCTCATTGCCCGCATACCGACAACACAGCCATTAATGAACTAAACATACGCAAACACCAAAATTGAACCGATGAAAAAAGTTCTGATCATTACCCATACCCGCGACAACGAATGTATTGAGATCGTATCGGAAAACCTGCGCCGGATGGGCGCCGAGGTCATCCGCTTCAATGTAGACCTTTACCCGCTTGAGTACAGCCTCAGCACCTGCTATCAGCAAGGCCAGTGGCAGATATTCCTGGACCGTGACGGCAAGCGGGAGACGCTGCACGACGTTGACGCCGTATGGTACCGTCGCAGCCATAACCTGGGCGACGGCCTTAACAAGGTGCTGGAGCCCGAATACCTGAGCAGTGTCCATGGCGAAGTGCGACAGACCTTGTTCGGGATGCTGGAAGGCCTGCATTGTTTCCAGATAGGCCGCTTCAGCCAATACCGCCGCCTCGACAGTAAAGAAGAGCAAATGAAGATCGCCTCGGGTCTGGGGCTTAAAATACCGGATACCTGTATCACCAACAGCCCGGAGGAAGCCCGGCGCTTTGTACAGGAACACCGCAACGGCGCTATCGTTAAGATGCAAAGCTCTTTCGCGATCTACCGTGAGGGTGTCGAGCATGTGGTCTTTACCAATGTGATCACAGAAGATAACCTGGACACGGTCGATACGCTGCAGTATTGCCCTATGCAATTCCAGGAGAAGATCGAAAAGGCCCGCGAGCTGCGTATTACCATTGTAGGCGATGCGGTGTACTGCTTCTCTGTGGATTCCCAAAAACTGGACAATGCCAAAGTTGACTGGCGCAGGGAAGGCCTGGAACTGCTGGATCAGTGGGATCCCTACGAGCTACCGGAAGATATCAGAGAAAAGCTGCTGCGGCTGATGGATGTGTACCAGGTCAATTACGGCGCCATTGATATCATTGTGAACCCTGAAGGTGATTATTATTTCCTGGAGATCAATTCAGCCGGCGAATATTTCTGGCTTGACCGGCTTATTGAAGGCCAGATATCGGAGCAAATTGCGAAAGTATTGCTGGGTGAGGCGCCCCGTCGTTTTCAGCCCATCGTGCTGGCAGAGCCTACGCTTACGGCATAGCGGCATACCAGCGTCTTATTTAAACGGAAGCGTATCCCTTATAGGTGCGCTTTTTTGCTGCCGCATCCGAAGGCCTTTTGTGATCCGTCCGCTATTCGCATTCAGACCGGCACGCCGTATAGTGACGTTTGTCGCAAGGCTAAACATAGCTGTATTTTCTCGCAGCGGCGCTGCGAGAAAATAAAATCCCGTCTTCGTCAGCCTCTTTGCCGTTCAGACCGCTATCTTGTTACAACCGGCAAGCAGCGTCAAGCACCGCCGCGGGAAACGCAGCAGCACAACCGTATGGAAACACTCAGATCAGATTGAAGGCCGAAGCGAAGCGATTGATCTCGTAAGCCGTGGTGGCCTGCAGCTTCTTACGCAGGTTTTTGCGATGGGTCTCCACCGTGTGTACCGATATCACCAGCCGATCTGCAATCTCTGCTGCCGAAAAAGACATGGCCAGCAGACGCAGTACTTCGCGCTCCCGTTCGGTAAGGCTCTCAAAGCGCTGCTGATGGCTTCTTACAAAATTGGTCTCATCGAGCAAGCGGCTTACTTTGGCGGTTACATGCTGCAAAGGGTCGATGGGCAAGGCCGTGGTAATGGTGAGCAAAGGCTGCCCCGCTTCGTCCTGCAGGAACAGGCGTGTGGTGCTGAAATACCAGCTCCAGGTATCGCCGGGGAAACGCCTCACCTGCTGAAAAAAAGACACCTGCTCGTCGAAGCTATTCCTGCCGATCATCGCTGCCACCTTGGGAATGTAGTCTGCGGCATCTTCATCGTTAAAATAATAAGCATAGTAATCCATGCCCATGGCCCTGAGCTTTTCGATGGTCGTATCGAGGTTGGCCAGCCCCGGCTCCGACATATATTCTACGCGGAAACCAGGGATAGAATGTACAATGATTACACCGGGCATATGCGCGGCGATGCGGTGCAATTCCGCTATTTTTTCATCGATTCGTAATTGAAGGTTTGGCGATATCTGAGGGGTCATGGCAAATGGTAATCGATGACACAAATATACCTGTAACCGGGTATATAGCGCTCAAAATCTCCTGTTTACCTTTACCCTGTAAAGGCCCCTTAACCTTAGCTCATGCGACCGGCCATTTAGCAGGCCGCCGGAAAACAAAAAAACGGAACGGATATATGGTCCGTTCCGCTTTGTTTTTATCGCTGCGTTCGTTATTCTTCCAATTCCATGATCTTCTCAAAAAGGGTATCATAACGCTGCTGTATCACGCCCAGAGAAGCCACACAGGCCTGGTATTGCTGTTCAACTGCTTTGAATTGCTGGTTATCGGCGTATATCTTGGGATCGGCCATAGCCTGTTCCAGACGGATCTTTTCGGTCTCCACCTCATTCACCTGCTGCTCTACTTTCTGCAGCTCTTTCTGGTGCTTCTGCAATTCTTTTTTACGGTCGTTCTGCTCTTTCGTATCTACAACGGGTTTCTGCTCTTTTTTAACTTCTTGCTTGCGCGGCGCAGGCGCAGGTGTTGCGTCCTGTTTCCGGCGTTCGGCCCGTTCTTCTTTCCAGGTAGCCCATTCCTCGTAGGTGCCGGCAAAGGCATTTACCTTCCCGTCTTCAATTTCCCAGTATTTATTGGCCGTGCGGCTAACGAAATAACGGTCGTGTGAAATGAGCACATAGGTCCCTTCATATTTATTCAGGGCTTCGATCAGCAACTCCACGGATTGAATATCCAGGTGGTTGGTAGGTTCATCCAGCAGCAGAAAATTGGCCTTGCCGGCAATTACCTTGGCCAGGGCCACCCTGGCTTTTTCTCCACCCGACAATACCTTGATCTTTTTAAACACATCGTCGCCGCTGAACAGGAAGCAACCCAGCAGCTGCCGCAGCTCAAGCTCTGTTTTGCCGCTACCGCAGTGCTTCATCTCCTCGAGCAGGGTATGTTCCAGGTTGAGCGATTCCAGCTGGTGCTGCGCATAGAAGCTCGCTTTCACGTTGTGCCAGCCGCTGCGTTCTCCTTCAAAAGGCTCTGTACCGGCCACAATACGCATCAGTGTCGACTTTCCCTTACCATTGGCCCCCACCAGGGCAATCTTGTCGCCACGATCGATCTCAGCATTGGTATTATTGAGTATCTGCACGGGGCCATAATTTTTTGATGCATGCTTCAGGTCGCAAATGATCTTGCCCGGCTGCTTTTCCACGTCAAAGCTGATATTCATCCGAGGCGCATTGCCTCCGGGCAGCTCTATCCTTTCGATCTTATCCAGCTTCTTCATCAGGCTCTGCGCCTGCTTGGCCTTGCTGGCCTTCGCCTTAAAACGTTCGATAAAACGCTCCTGCTGTTCGATATATTTTTGCTGGTTCTCAAATTCCCTTTCCAGGAATTCCATACGGGTTGCTTTTTCTACCTCGTAGAACGAATAGTTGCCGCTATAGCTGATGAGATCCTGCTGGAACAGCTCTACAATCCGGGTCACCATACGGTCCAGGAAATAACGGTCATGCGATACGATGATCACCGTGCCGGGATAGCTTTGCAGATACCGTTCCAGCCACTCGATCGAAGGCAGATCAAGGTGGTTGGTCGGTTCATCCAGCATCAGGATATCGGGCTGCTGCAGCATCAGCTTAGCCAGCAACACACGCATACGCCAGCCACCGCTGAATTCATTATACGGCCGCTGCAGATCGGCTGTAGAAAAGCCCAGGCCTTCCAGCACTTCTGCTGTACGGTGTTCCATTTCGTAACCACCGGCCATTTCAAAATCGTGCAGCGCCTCGCTGTATTGCAGCAGCAGCTCTTCATCGTCGCCGTTGGTCTCGAGATCCTTCATGATGCTTTCCATCGTTTTCTCGATCGCTACGGCCTTTTCAAATGCCGTCATGCCCACCGAGAGAATAGAATCGGAGGAGGAGAAGCTGAGCAAGTCCTGGTTAAAGAAGCCGATGGAGGTATCATTGGCCCTTTGTATGTTGCCGCTGTCTATCGTGTACTCCCCCATAATGAGGCGCAGCAATGTGGATTTTCCCGCTCCGTTAGGCCCTATAAGGCCTATGCGTTCCCCTTCGCCGATCTGCCAGTTAGCCTCGGTAAGCATGGGCCTGGCGCCAAAGGAAAAGGAAACATTATTTAATGCTAGTAACATATGCTCTGTCCGTGGTTACGGAACCAGTTTTTAAATTTGAGGGGGCAAAATTAATCTATTTTGCGGGGATTTCGCGCCTCGGAAGCCTGAGCGGGATCGCTCCCAACGCAAGCGGGACGGAGCAGTCCACTTCCGGCCCTTATCCCTGCGGATAAAAATCGGCCGCTGCTTTCCGGCAGATATGCCTTTAATTTGCCCTGTATCCTTAATTCCCCGGACAGATGCATCTCCTCATCTTACAAATAACGTCCTATGGCTGGACCGCGCTGGGCCTGCTGCTGCTCTCGATCGTGATGGCCGCCGGCATCCTGCGCCGTGGCGGCAGGAACCGGAGACCGGGCTGTGTCAGCATGGGGTATGTGACACTAGTCGTTTTTATCATTTTCGGCTTTACGGCCAGCCTTGGCGGCATGCTGGGCGGCTTTGTTTACAATGTATTCACCCTTCCCCGGTACCAGGCCAGAGTGGTGGATCACGAGACCTATATAAGCGAAAGCCGGGACAATGGCAGCACCCGCCGTACAACGATGTACCGGCCCATTGTCGTCTTCACAGATCAGAACGGGCAGGAACGGCAATTGAAATCGGATGTTTCCTCATCGGGTCCCCAGGCTATAGGTGCCTTGCTGACAGTAGGTTACAGACCCGGCATGGACAATGCTGAAGAATTTTCGACCAGCAAATACCTGCTTGTCGGCGGTGGCACACTTATGCTGCTGATACTGGCTTATTTTTCGATAGCGGCAATAGCATATGCCAGTGGCGCCGGCATGGAAAAACTGACCAGAACAGGTGTTAAGCTCCTGCTTTTCCTGGTTGTTCCCTTGGTCATGCTTGCCTTTATGGCCGGCCTGGGCTATGCTGTTATTGCTTATTTCAGAGGCGACAAGCCCGACATGCCTGTATGGGCGCTGGCTATTTGTATCTTTTTTATCCTGGTGCTGCTGCCTTCGTTTTATGCCTACATACGCCTGCTGGCGGGCAAAACCTGGTAAGGATCAAGCCCGCCGGGTAAAAAGTCCTTCCTTCCCGTCTCGGAGGTGTACAGGTGTACGCGGCAGCAATGGCAGCCTGCCTGTAAGATGATATTCGGCGCTGATACAACGGCAGCATGCTGTACCGGCACTACCATACCATTTGCCAGGTAAGTTTTCGGATCAACGCAGAATGCTGTTTGTAATGTTTTACGATAAAATAATATGGTCCCGGAAATACGACACACAGTCCTGATATTTATCAATAAATATTACGCTTAAAAGTTACCCGGACCGCCCCGGTGCTGACATTTATCAAAATATTATGCCGGATAATAGCGCTGATACCCAACCCGCGTTTTTACATTTTATTGCCTACATTTGCCCTGTTTTATAAATTTGGAAAACAAATCAATTTCTACTCTATGGCATACGATGTGATCGTAATAGGCAGTGGTCCCGGCGGGTATGTTGCCGCTATCCGCGCTTCCCAATTGGGTTTCAAAACAGCAATCGTTGAAAAGGAAAGCCTGGGCGGTATCTGCCTCAACTGGGGTTGTATCCCTACAAAAGCCCTGCTGAAATCAGCGCAGGTGTTTGAATATATCAGCCATGCACAGGATTACGGCATGATGGTGGAAGGTGCTAAAGTGGATTTCGAAAAAGTGATCCAGCGCAGCCGTGGCGTTGCCGATAAAATGAGCAAGGGCATCCAGTTCCTGATGAAGAAGAATAAGATCGACGTGCTGGTCGGACATGGTAAACTCAATGCAAAAAAAGAAGTGGAAGTAACCGGCGCAGATGGTAATGTGACCACGCACCAGGCCAAGCACGTAGTGCTGGCAACCGGCGGCCGCAGCCGCGAGCTGCCCAACCTGCAGATCGACGGTAAAAAAGTGATCGGCTACCGCGAAGCCATGATCCTGCCCCAGCAGCCCAAATCCATGATCGTAGTGGGTAGCGGCGCTATCGGCGTAGAGTTTGGCTATTTCTACCACAGCATCGGTACTAAGGTGACCATCGTTGAATTCATGCCCCGCATTGTACCGGTAGAAGACGACGATATCTCCAAAGAGCTGGAAAAATCATTCAAGAAGAAAGGCATTGAAGTAATGACCAATTCTTCCGTTGAGAAAGTAGACATCAGCGGCAACGGTGTAAAAGCCACCGTAAAAACAGCTAACGGAGAAGTGACCCTGGAAGCCGATGTACTGCTGAGCGCCGTAGGCGTAGCCACCAACCTGGAAAATATCGGTATCGAAACCCTGAACATCGCAACAGATAAGGGTAGAGTGACCGTCGATCCTTACTACAAAACCAATGTTGAAGGCATTTATGCTATCGGCGATATCGTTCCCGGCCAGGCGCTGGCGCATGTGGCGATGAAAGAAGCCGTGATCTGTATCGAAGCAATCGGTAAGAAAGAAGGCAAATTTGATCATCAGCCCGAGCCCCTGGATTATGGCAATGTACCAGGCTGTACTTATTGCACACCCGAGATTGCTTCTGTGGGCATGACCGAAAAGCAAGCTAAAGAAGCCGGCTACGAAATTAAAGTAGGCAAATTCCCCTTCTCTGCCAGCGGCAAGGCTACTGCAGCCGGCGCCAGCGAAGGCTTCGTTAAAGTAGTATTTGATGCGAAATACGGCGAATGGCTGGGTATGCACATGATCGGCGCCAATGTGACCGAGATCATTTCCGAGGCCGTAACCGCCCGTAAGCTGGAAACCACCTGGCATGAGCAGCTGGATACCATCTTCCCCCACCCTACCATGAGCGAAGCGGTAAAAGACGCGATCGAAGTGGCCTTGGGCGAAGCGATCCACCTGTAAGCAGGTCCTGTATATCTTTTAATATTTCCAAAATAAATGCCATTCCTCAGGGAAGGCATTTATTTTTTTGTGCCATTCCAACCGCTGCGCGTGATCCTGCATCTTTAAACATATGAAGACGACCCATCGTGTGGCCCTGCCGGAACCCTGTTCTGAAGATTGGGAACAGATGCAGCCCGATGGCTGCGGCCAATTCTGCGGTGCCTGCAGCAAGACCGTAATCGATTTTAGCACATTTTCCGACGACGCCTTTATCCGGTATTTTAGTGCAGACCGTACCGGCATTTGCGGCCGGTTCAGCCCGCACCAGCTATGGCTGGAAATTCCGTTGCAACAGGCACAACGACCGCCTGCCGGCAAACCCTGGCACAAAACATTGCGGTATGCCTTTATGGGCTTGCTGCCCTTAACACTGCAGGCCGCGCCTTCGACAGCGCAATCGCAACAGCAAACACCGGTATCGCGCACAACTTGCTTTCCCACGACCCTGTATGGCACCGTCGTAGATGAAGCCGGCGATGCCCTGCCCGGTGCGGCCATACAGATCGAAGGGACAAACAACACCACCGTAAGCGATGCGGAAGGTTACTTCTCCATAACCCTTGACACCAATGAAGGTGTTCTCATCTTTAGCGCAGCAGGCCAAATAACACTGACCCGAAAAGTATCCTGTACAGACAGGGCCTTGACGGTGCAGCTTGCCTCTCTCAGCAACGAACTGAAAGAAGTAGTGGTACAGGGTCTGCCGCTGAACCCTAAAATGATCATGGGCAGTGTATCGACTATACCTTACAGCGCCATTGCGCCAAGAGCGATGCCCACACCCAACCCCTTCGTCATTCTTGATGGACAACCCTATGCTGACGGTCTGGCGGGATTGGCGCCCTCTGTGCACATTGTCAGAAAGCTGATGCCAGCCGAAGCAACAGCATTATATGGCACCCGTGCTATTAACGGCGTGGTGATCGCAAAGACCGAAAAACCTTCATTGTGGCGGCGCCTGACCAGGTCTTTCCGGAAAAAATACCGACAGTAACCAATCAATTTCCTGCCTTAAAAGTAAACCGGTTTTTCTATCCCCGTTCAGGAAAAGGGAAACGGAACGATTTGTTCAGCCGCAAAGTGGCGACGCTCCGATCAGTAATGCTGATCACTTCTATAGTACGATGAATAGGGAAGCGTGTATTATCAGTAGCAAACCTATTCCCATGAAGAGACGTAAACAACTATCCCTACCCGCCCCGTGCACCGAAGACTGGAACACTATGCAACCCGTATCCTGCGGCCGCTTCTGCAGCGCTTGCCAGAAAACGGTAATCGACTTCAGTGCTTACAGCGATGCCGAATTCACTGCTTATTTCCAAAAAGCGCCCGATTTGCCCTGCGGCCGTTTCACCGCCCATCAATTGTCCTTGCCGCTGGATACGAAAAAGTACTCCATGCCTGCCTGGCTCCGGACCGGCAGCAAATATGTCGCAGCCGCCTTCCTGGGGCTGGCCGGCATTGCTACGAGAACTTACGGACAGACAAACCAGATGGAGCAACATCCCGGTTATGATAAAGGCGGGCAAACAAGCACGCCAATAGCATCCACAGATACCATAAGGATCAGGGGACAGGTGCTGGACGACAACGGAGAGGCTAGCCCCGGCGCTATTGTGATACTGGAGCATACTCAAACCAGCACAATGACGGATAACGATGGGCATTTCAGGCTTGAAATCCCCGTTCCCCAACGGCAGCCGGTATCACTCGTCATCCGTGCCCTTGCCATGCAGGATACACTAATCAGCGTAACCGACGACAAGGCTTACTTAACTATCCGGATGAAACAAAGAGACAGTAATGAGATAGATGAAGTAATGATGTATGGCCGGCCCGATATAGAAAAACCTGAAGGCCTTTGGTACCGTCTTACCAAGCCTTTCCGGAAAAAAGATCGCTGAGCTTATGCATTTGACACAGTACATGCGTCATACCGGAAAGTCTATGTTGCGCCTGCTATTCCTCTTACTGTTTATCCTAAGCGCCTGCAGCACCCATAAGCGCGGGCCGGATATCCTGTCCGGCTGCCAGCATCTGAAACCGCTGACCCGGACCAAGCACCCGCCTCAGCCTGGCGAATGGCGTAGCAGGTATACGGAGATACAGGAACCCGTTAAGGCCTATTGCGCCCGTAATCCTACCGCAGCAACACCCCAGCGTACAACGCTGTATGTAGTGCAGCTGGGTCGCTTTGATGCAGAAGGCCGTTCGATACTGGAACAGACCAAAACCTTTCTTTCCTCGTTTTTCCAGATCCCGGTAGCAGAGCTGCCCACAGTGGGAATCGGCTCTATTGGCGCCGGCTACCAACGTCAGAACAGCTACGGCTTACAGCTCCAGACCCGTATATTGCTGGATAGCCTGCTCCCGGCCTTGCTTCCAGACAGCGCCTTTGCATTGCTTGCTTTCACTCCTTATGACCTTTATCCCGATGATAACTGGAATTTTGTATTCGGACAGGCCAGCACAGAGCGGCGCATAGGTGTATGGAGCCTGGCACGCCTGGGAGACTACCATACCGGTTCTGCCGCTTATGCACTTTGCCTCAAACGGACCATACAGGTTGCTGCGCACGAAACCGGCCATATGTTCGGCATCGGTCACTGTGTTTTATACGAATGCTGTATGAACGGTAGCAATTCGCTCTCCGAGAGCGACCGGCAACCATCCTGGTTGTGCTGGGAATGCCTGGCCAAAGTATGCTTCAATCGCCGGGTCCAACCGGAGAGGCATGTTGAAGACTTACTGCAGTTCTACCGTCGGAACCACTGTGACACAGCCGCTCTCGCCTATTATACCTGGGCCGCACAACTGTTAAAACAATAATAAGTGTTTCGCGGTTTTGGCAGGCGAGGTTATCTTTACAGGCCAATAAACCCCGGCAGCTTGCGCCGGAACTGCTTTTTGCCGATGGCCCGTTACCTTTACCTGATCTGTTATTGCCTCCTACCCTTTGCCGCCCGCGCGCAGTTTAGCGACTCGGTGCACCATATGATCAATATCTCTTCGTCGGGTACCTTTAACCGCACGGCCGATGGCCTGACCTACCTGCTGAATAACGGTGTGAAATACAGCATAAGAAAGCAAAGGTTTGTGATGAACTCGACGACTTCCTGGATCTATGGCAATACGCCCGGCAGGCTGACCAATAACGATTTTACCACGGCGCTGGACTTTAATTTGTACAAGACTTTCCCGCATTTTTATTATTGGGGTCTGGTCAACTTTACGTCCAGCTTTTCTCTTAAAATAAACGAGCAGATGCAAGCCGGGCTGGGTGCGGCCTACCGGCTTATTGACCGGCAGAAGATGATGCTGAGCATCAGCGATGGTCTTTTGTACGAGCGCAGCAATATCATCCAGGAAGACCAATCGGAGCTGGGCTATTATACTTTCCGCAACTCGTTAAGGATCCAGTACCGTTTCCAGTACAAGGAGCTGCTTACCTTCAACAGCGCAGGCTTTTACCAGCCTTCACTCAATTATGGCGGGGATTTCATCATTATGGCCAATGCCAGCCTGGGGATCAAAATATGGAAATGGCTTAGCTTTACCACAACCTTTACCTATAACAATGTAAGCCGCACACAGCGGGAAAATATATTGTTTACCTACGGCCTGGTAGCCGAACGTTTTTTTTAAAGTGGTCTGACTATCCGCACGCACAGAGAATCGCAAACAATCTTTCAACCCGTTAATTACTGACGATCCTATACCGCCAGATCGTAGGGCAAGATTATTTTCCCGAGGCGACGCTGCGGGAAACCCGCTCACAAAGCGGTATTCGTATTGTCATTCTATTAAGAAAATGCACGGCTTGTGCAGTGAAGGGTACTGCTGGCTATAAAACACACCGATTACCTGGAGCCAGTGTGGACTTTGTTACTTTCTGCTGCTCCAAAAAGTAACGCAAAAAGGAGACCCAAAATAATGCTCCACTATTTTGGGGTAGCCACGCACCCAGGCTTATTATACAGTTATAGGGCTGAGGTATTGTATTCCGGACTGATGTATTTTAGACAGGCTTCATATCAAAACACGAAACACTATCGTCATGCCGGATACCGCTGTAGATACTGCTTTACGGCTTAGGTGCCCTATTTTAAGTATTTTTCTTACGCCATTTCTGCGCGATGTGTACTGCTGTTTCGAGCATGTGCGGCTGCCATGCCTCTACCTGCCAACCGGTACCGGCGAGAGAAGAATGAGCCAGCCTTTGGCGCGCATCTTCATAGCCGGCGCTGCTCTCCAGTATCGCCGACAGTTCTAGCTGCTGGTTATGCAGTGTTGCTGATTCCACTACAGGGCCGGCCGGCAGGATATCAGGTGGTAAAAAGGCCTCCGGCAGGAAGGCAGCGGGCTGTGCCGTGGCGGCCGATACGATCTGCTGCATGCGTATAAAGTCGTTGCGGAATGCCTGTCTGCTGGGCTCCGTCGCCAGGCCGGTACCCAATTGCTCCATCACCACATATTTAAGACAAGGACAAAGGGGAATCGTTTTTTCGAGGAGCACAAACACCTCTTCAGGCACGGTATCGTCGTGCGTATCCCGGCGCACAGATTTACCTTCAAATAAAGCCGAAGGCTCCCAGCTACCACCCGAAATGTGGATCTCTCTTACCCGGTGCAGGGGATAGCGCTTAATGAGCGTATCGAAGTCCAGGGAAAAATTATGCAGCTGGCAATACAGGTTATGGAGATCGAGTATGATAAAACCGTTCAGTGGCTGCAGCAGCTCTTCGAGGAAGGCGCCGTGCCGCTCCACTTCTTCCAGTGAATAGGAAAAGGCCAGGTTCTCCAGGCCCACCGGGCATTGGCAGGCATCGTAAATGCGGGCGAGGCGGTCGCGACCCAGCGCGAGCGTTTCGGCCGTAAAAGGAATGCCCAGCGGTGCGCCATGATGGAAATCGGCCCCTGTCATGAAGCCGAAATGTTCCGTAATATGATCGAAATGGTATTTCCGGCAAAGTGTCCGTAATTGATCGAGCCAGCGCTGCTGCTCCGGCTGCCAGCGCCCCGAAAACAGGGAAAAGAACACCCCATGCCCGATAAGCCGCTTTTCCTTACTAAAGGCCTCCAATAGCTCTTCAAACCATACAGGAATGGTTTCCAGCCGGAACAGGGTATCGAACGCCCACTCGATCGCCTCCACGCGAGCTTCCTCAAATAAAGGTAAAGATGCCGACAAAATGCCGGCATCCAGGTTACACGCAATAGTTGATCTTAGTGGTTCGTATTCCATTCTGTTAGTCGATAGCTGTTCTGTAATATACTTCTTTATCCCATACCACAACCGGGACAATTGCCACCGGGTTGTGGTGGTTCCGGGTTGGAATGTGGCGGCTGTACCTGCTCCCCGGCTTGGGCGCCGGTTTGGGGTGTAATGCGATTTGTTTCCTTTTTGCTGCAGGAAGTTGCTGCGGTTTGCACGGTAATCCCCACCAGTATGGCGCCTAGTAATGCTTTCGAGACCTTCATGATTTTGTCTTTAGTGATGAATGATACAGTTCCTGTCTATATAGACGTGCAACCGGAGACGATTCTTAGAAGCTGCTCCTATTTTTTTCATCCCCTGCCGCAGGGAGGACAATTGTCGCCTTCCCCGGGCAAAATTTGCTGCCGGAGACCGTTGCTTAGCTGTGGGGTATCGACCGGGGCCGGGAGCCGGGTAACGGAATCACGGACGATCTGGCCAACCTGCGCTTCGGGCTGCTTTCCGGCAGGACTGCTCTGGCAGGCGCTGGCCAGGAGGGCCAGGCTCAGGGTGTGTAAAAGGGCTGCGGGTATTTTCATAACGTCATTTTAAAATAAGATGCTATCGCGTCGCCGATTCCATACCGGGCTTCACAATTTTACTAAAGGGCTCAAAGACAATTTGCGGATACCGGGTAAAAAATTATTTTTGCACCCTGTCTGACTATTTGTCTAAAACTTAACCTGTTTATGAACTTTCAACTTTCCGAAGAACAACTGGCCGTACAGAAGGCTGCCCGCGATTTCGCCCAAAATGAGCTTCTGCCCGGCGTGATCGAGCGTGACGAGCATCAGAAATTCCCCGCCGAACAGATCAAGAAGCTGGGCGAACTGGGTTTCCTGGGTATGATGGTAGATCCTAAATACGGCGGTTCGGGAATGGATGCCATATCTTATGTGCTGGCAATGGAAGAGATATCCAAAGTGGATGCTTCGGCTTCGGTAGTAATGAGCGTAAACAACTCCCTGGTATGCTGGGGTCTCGAAACCTACGGAACAGAAGAACAAAAACAAAAATACCTGGTGCCCCTGGCTTCCGGCCAGCTGATCGGCGCTTTCCTGCTGAGCGAACCCGAAGCTGGCTCCGATGCTACTTCTCAAAGGACAACTGCTGAGGACAAAGGCGACCACTACATACTAAATGGGATCAAGAATTGGATCACCAACGGAAATTCCGCTTCTACTTATCTCGTTATTGCCCAAACCGATGTTGCCAAGAAGCACAAAGGCATCAACGCCTTTATCGTGGATAAGAACACTCCGGGCGTTACTGTGGGCGCAAAAGAGAACAAGCTGGGTATCCGCGGCAGCGATACGCACAGCATTTCTTTCCAGGATGTAAAAGTGCCTAAGGAAAACCGCATAGGCGAAGATGGCTTCGGCTTCAACTTTGCGATGAAAACCCTGGGCGGTGGCCGTATCGGCATCGCATCCCAGGCATTGGGTATTGCCAGCGGTGCTTACGAGCTGGCGCTTAAGTATTCCAAGGAACGTAAAGCCTTCGGCACCGAGATCATGAACCACCAGGCCGTGGCCTTCAAGCTGGCCGATATGGCTACCCAGATCGAGACTGCCCGCCTGCTGTGTCTTAAGGCCGCATGGCTGAAAGACCAGGGCCAGGATTATACGCTGGCAGGCTCCATGGCCAAGTTGTACGCCTCCGAGATCGCCCAGAGCGTGACCAACGAAGCGGTACAGATCCATGGTGGCTACGGTTATGTAAAAGAATTCCACGTAGAACGCCTGATGCGCGACGCGAAGATTACCCAGATCTACGAAGGTACCAGCGAGGTACAAAAGATCGTGATCAGCCGTACTGTTCTGAAATAATTACCGCTTTAATTAAAAAAAGAGAAGTCAAGTTTCGAAAAACTTGACTTCTCTTTTTTTAAAATTTAACCTTTGCCCTTGCGAAGACTCTCACTACTGAAGGGTAGCTTTAGATTATGGCCGTTACCGATATCGATGAACAGATCATACAGTTGTGCAGCCGTGAGGTTGATGTAGACAAAGGATTTGATCTGCTAATGAAGACGTACGGCCAGCGGCTATACCAATCTATCAGGCGCATGGTCGTAGGTGCACAGGATGCCGAAGATGTGCTGCAGGAAACCCTGATCAATGCCTTCAGGGCCATAGGAGACTTCAGAAGGGAAAGCCGCCTGTACACCTGGCTCTATGCCATCGCTACCCGGGAATGCCTCCGCTTTTACCGGCAAAAGAAGCTGGTGCTCAAGGGGTTTGACGACGAAGGACAATGGTTGGCCCGGACTTTATACGCGGAAAATGATCTTAAAGCGGAGACAATATTGCTGAAATTTCATGAAGCGATCCTGCTCCTGCCCGAAAAGCAGCGCCTGGTATTCAACATGCGCTACTTCGACGAATTGAGCTACGAAGAGATCAGTGGCATCACCGGTTCCTCGGTATCGAGCCTGAAAACGAATTACCACTACGCTTTCGAACGTATTAAAAAACAGTTGCGCCATGCCGTATGATATGGAAGAGCAGGAAGATTACCTGAAGCAGCATTCTCCCTACGACCTGGATAAAGGACAATGGGAAGCGATGCAGCAAAGGCTCAAAGCGAAAGTGCTGGCCGACAGGGCGCAGCATGCACCGCCGCGCCGTAGAAAACGGCTCTGGCGACCGGCGGCCAGCCTCGCAGCAGGAATCGCACTTATTCTATCGCTATATGTGGTGCAACGGGAAAACGGTCCGGCCGGCAAGGTGGCTACCGCTCCGTCGCTGACCGCGGAACAAAGGCTGGACAAAGCCATAAGCGGCCTCAGCGACGCCGACCTCAGCTGGGTCCATCAATTAAACGAAGAGGAGCTGCCGGAAGCCGGCGAACCTGATGAAAACGAATAAATATGAACAACACACTCTTGATTACCCTTTTTAGCCTTTTCCTTTTGTCGATGGCTCCGGCGGCAACCGCCCAGGAGGCTATGGCTCCGCCGCCGGCCAGGAACCATGCCCTGCAAAAGGTAAAAGAAGCCCGTTGGGCCTTTATTGTCGACAGGCTGCAGCTCGACAAGCAGCGCGCCGGCCGCCTGCAACCGGTTTATAATGCCTATCTGGCCGAAAAAAGAGTTATTTTCAAGGGTAGTCTGCAGCAAAAATTAAAGGACAGGCAGGACCTGAACGATGATGAGGCCGATCGGCTGATGAACGAACGGCTGGAAAATGCGAAGAAATTACTCACCGTTAAGGAAAAATACAAAAAGGAATTCCTGAAGATAATAAGCCCAAGGGAATTGCTGTCGTTGCAGCAGGCCGAGCAGGACTTTGCGCTCAAAATACAGGCCGAGCGGCAGAAAAGACAGGCCGGCCGGCAGTAAGTTAAGGGTATGCGTGTTAAAACCCGAATTAAAAGTAAAAAAATTTTGGATAAATAATAAAAGGCCTTACCTTTGCAGTCCAAAAAAATATTTAATTAACAGGAATGCCTACTATACAACAATTAGTTCGTAAGGGACGTACTCAGATCAAAGCCAAATCGAAATCACCCGCATTGGATGATTGCCCTCAGCGTCGCGGAGTATGTACCCGTGTGTACACGACAACGCCCAAGAAGCCGAATTCTGCGCTGCGCAAGGTAGCAAAAGTACGTCTGACCAACAAAATTGAGGTGATCGCCTATATTCCCGGTGAAGGTCACAACCTGCAGGAGCACTCCATCGTGCTGATTCGCGGTGGTCGTGTGAAGGATCTGCCAGGTGTACGTTACCACATCGTACGTGGCGCTTTGGATACTGCCGGCGTAAAAGACCGTAAGCAAAGCCGCTCTAAGTACGGTACCAAAAAGGAAAAAGCGAAAAAATAAGCCATACTTATTCCTCTTTGGATAAGCGATGACAAGATTGTACACAAAAAGCTGAGTAAAGTTTTAATACTTGAAGAAATTCAGCCTGAAATTTAAAAATTAAAATCGATGAGAAAAGCGCAAGCTAAAAAACACCCTCTGGCTCCGGATCCTAAGTTTAACGACAAACAGGTTACCCGTTTCGTAAACACTATGATGTGGGCCGGTAAAAAGACTACTGCTTTCAACATTTTCTATGATGCGGTTGACAAGATAAGCCAGATCACTTCTGAAGATGGCTATGAAATCTGGAAGAAAGCTTTACAAAATGTTACCCCTTCTGTAGAAGTACGCAGCCGTCGTATCGGTGGCGCTACTTTCCAGATCCCTTCTGAAGTACGTGCCGATCGTAAGATCTCTCTCAGCATGAAATGGCTGATCCGTTTTAGCCGCGAGCGTAACGGTAAGACCATGGCTGATAAGCTGGCTAACGAGATCATCGCAGCAAGCAAAGGTGAAGGTGGTGCATTCAAAAAGAAAGAAGATACACACCGTATGGCTGACGCGAACAAGGCATTCGCTCACTTCCGGGTATAACCCTTATATATTTTTTGGAAAAAAGCCTGCAAACATCAGTTTGCAGGCTTTTTCATGTGACGTTCTATCCTGATCAGGCGGGTGTGGCTTTCTCTCCGCCGTCTTCTTTTCCTTTGAACAGGTCTTTCAGGAAGTTTTCCGCATCGGCCCAGTGGTCCTTAAGCGATTCGCCTCCTTTGGTAGTCAGTTCCGAAAAATAATCCTTGGCCTTTTCAAAGGTGGTTTCGGCTTCGTCTTTCACCTTACCGGCCTTTTCCTTAAGGCTGGCCATCAGCTTTTCTTTTTCCTCATCGCTCATGGATGAATATTTGAGGGCCGCCGCACCTGCAGCTGCGCCCAGGAGGAAGGTGGCGATATGCTTTGCACTTACGCTCATAGCTTTTTGTTTTAATCGTTTAAAGTTCCTCAATATTTTGCAACCGTCCCTGCCGGTCACCGAATTTCATATTGTTTTAACGTTGTTGCGACCGCTAACAAGCGCCGCAGCTGCTTTGGGTTTAAGCTCCGTTAACATTGATCATCATTTTGCCCTACCTTACTTTTTTTCAGTTCAAAATAACTATTTTTGAGCGTTCAAAAAAACTGACAATAAACAAACTATGGCTGAAGTAATCCGTATGCCGCTCCTGAGCGACACGATGAAGGAAGGCGTGATCGCTGAGTGGCATAAGAAAGTGGGTGACAAGGTAAAATCAGACGACGTTATTGCCGAAGTGGAAACAGACAAAGCCACAATGGAAGTAATGCCTTATGTAGAAGGCACCTTGCTTTATATCGGCGTGGAAAAAGGGAAAGCGGCCCCGGTGAACGGTATTATTGCCATCGTGGGTAAAGAAGGGGAAGATTACAAAGCCTTGCTGGAAAAAGAAAGTAAAGGCGACGTTGCTCCTGAGCAAAAAGACAACAAGAAAGAAACGCCTAAGGAAGAACCGAAGAAAGAAGCTGCCGAAGCCCCAAAAGCCGAGGCTAAAAAAACAGCCAAACCCAAACCGGGCGATGCCACGGTAGTCCGCATGCCGCTGTTGAGCGATACCATGAAGGAAGGCAAGATCGTGAGCTGGCTGAAGAATAAAGGCGATAAAGTGAAATCGGATGATGTGCTGGCCGAAGTGGAGACCGATAAGGCCACCATGGAGGTAATGGGCTATGCCGACGGTACCTTGCTGTATATAGGCGTGGAGGCCGGACAGGCCGCGAAAATAAACGACATTATCGCTATCGTAGGAAAAGAAGGCACCGACATTACCCCTTACCTTGAGGACGATGGCGCTGAAGAACAACCAGCAGCCGGTAATGATAAAAAAGAGGAAGCCGGCCAGGCCGCTCCGCAGAAAGAAAGTACGCAAAGCCATGCTACGGCTGGATTTGAGCAGACGCAAGATGACGACCGGCTAAAAATATCGCCCCTGGCCCGTAAAATGGCCAAGGAAAAAGGGATTACACTCAGTGAACTAGAAGGCAGCGGTGAAGGCGGCCGTATCATTAAGCGGGATATTGACAACTTTAAGCCCAAACCGGCTGCCCAACCTGCGGCAACTGCCGCTTCCGGTGTGGTTGCTGCTCCGGCCGGACAGGAAAGCCATACCGATAGGCCGCTGTCGCAAATGCGCGCGGTGGTGGCACGCCGCCTGAGCGAAAGCAAGTTCAGCGCACCGCACTTCTACCTGCGTATGACCATCAACATGGACAATGCCATTGAAGCGCGTAAAGCCATGAATGAGGTATCGCCGGTGAAGATCTCTTTCAATGACTATATCATTAAAGCCTGCGCCATGGCGCTGCGCAAGCATCCGGCCGTGAACAGCAGCTGGATGGGCGACTTCATCCGTGAAAATCATCATATCAGCGTCGGTACCGCAGTAGCCATCGAAGACGGGCTCATTGTACCGGTAATTAAATTTGCCGATCAGAAATCCCTGTCCCAGATATCGGCCGAAGCTGCCGACCTGATCAAGAAGGCACGCAACCGCAAGCTGCAGCCCCAGGAGTTTACCGGCAATACCTTTACCGTGTCCAACCTGGGTATGATGGATATCGATGAGTTCACAGCTATCATTAACCCGCCCGACGCCTGCATCCTGGCCATTGGCAAGATCGAAGCCGCACCGGTGGTGGAGAATGGCCAGGTGGTTGTACGCAACCTGCTGAAGCTGACTTTGAGCTGTGATCACCGTGTGGTAGACGGTGCTGTGGGCGCGGCCTTTATGCAAACGCTGAAGGCCTACCTGGAAAACCCGGTGACCATGCTGGTATAAGCAATAAGAAAAAAAATATATCTCAAAAGAACGTCGGTTGTGCCGGCGTTCTTTTTAATTTTATACAGCACGGCCACAGCAGGCCGCACGACCCTACCCTATGCTCCCTCCTATGCGCGCGCTCCCCGTGCTTTGCCTATTGCTCTTGTTATCCTGCCGTCAGCAGGCTGCAGAACGTTCTTTTTATTACTGGAAGAACCATTATGAAAGCGATATGAGCAATACGCTCAGTGACTCGCTGGCAACTTCTTTTGGTATCACGCATTTTTATGTACGCTACCTGGATGTGGACTGGAGCGAGCAGATGCAGATACCGGTGCCTTCGAGCGGCCTTGGTTATGCCGCTTCGTTGCCATCAGCTATGGCCCCTCGCTATACGCCGGTGATCTTTATTACCAACAGAGTGTTTGAACGGATCAGCGACCGCTGGTGCGACGACAGCCTGGCGCTGAAGCTGAAGGCGATCGTGGATGAAAAAACAAAAGCGATCAATGAGGCTTATCTAACTACGGTTGCCGACAAAGTAAGGCCTCCATACGTGGCGGGG
This sequence comes from Taibaiella koreensis, assembly GCF_003545715.1. Classification (GTDB taxonomy): domain Bacteria; phylum Bacteroidota; class Bacteroidia; order Chitinophagales; family Chitinophagaceae; genus Taibaiella; species Taibaiella koreensis. The sequence goes on along the minus strand of NZ_QVNU01000001.1, from coordinate 760,416 downwards.
CAAGTATACAACGAGGATTCGCTGCGTAGTCGCTTAAGAGACTCCCTGGCAAGGTCCCCGGAAGAAATACAGATCGATTGCGATTGGACGGTAAAGACAAGGGATCGCTACTTCCGCTTCCTGCGCAGCCTGAAGAAACAATTTCCCGGCTTCGCGATATCCGCTACCATCCGTCTTTTTCCCTACAAATACCCGGGCAAAATGGGCGTACCGCCGGTTGATCGCGGCATGCTGATGTGCTACAATATGGACCGGGTAGACAACAGCCGTGCTCGGAATTCCGTGTTCGACCTGGCGACCATGAAGCAATACCTGACGGATAAGCAATACCCGCTCCCCCTGGATGCCGCCCTACCCGTATTTGGCTGGTACGCCTGGTTCCGGGGCAATACCCTGAAGGGCATCATTTATCCTGCAGAGCTGGGCGACAATGATCTCCGGGATCATTTCGGCAATAGTGGCAACGGTTACCTGCTACATGAAGACTATACCATAGGGAATCATTACCTGCGTGAAGGCGATGTGCTACGAAAGGAAATGCCCGAACCGGCCGCACTGGAAGAAGCAGCGCAGCTGCTACAACAGCAGGTAAAAGGCTTGCGCCGGATCAGTTTTTTCCATTGGGATACCCGCCTCCTGAATACTTACGACAACACCATAAGGAAGATCTATGCTACGTTCTAGCCTTGCCCTGCTGCTCATATGCCTGGCCTTTGCCAGCCTGGCCTGCGGACCTTCCCTGTACCTGGACGAAGGTCGCTTCGCCCTGTTCAGACCCGACATCGGCAGCGGCCCCTCTTTAGAGCCCTTTTATTATTCCGAACGTTTCCTGAACAGCTATTCGCCTGATCCTGCGGGTAAAGATTACCAGCGTAACTGCGCCGAATGGCTGGCTTATACCGGTGGAAAGGTAAAGATGGGCGATATCTATACACTACAGTACCTGGTCGATCCCGATGCCTTCTTCTATGCCTGTACGGTGAAGGATGGCGGCAGCCTTAAAGACAATACTTTTTTCCAATGGCTGCGACGGCATAAAGCGGCTATGGAATATATGACGCTGGCGAAACGCTTCGAGTTTGCGCAATTCAAACCGGCTGATCCCTGGAATACCAGTAACGAAGACCCGGACGGTGCGCTCCTGATAGAGGTTGCTGACGCGGCAGCCGCCCGTTGCCGTAGCGCAAGAGATCCTTTTCTCCGGGAACGCTATGCCTTCCAGGCCATTAAAGCCGCCTACTATATCCCGGAGGCCGATTCGGTAAAATGGTATTTTATACAATACCTGGCGCACAGCAAGTCCTTGCTTAAAGGCTGGGCCTTGCTGTATTACGGCATGTCGCAGGAAGGGACGGCACGTACCCGGTCGCTGCTACAGTCCTTCGATCTCTCGGAGGAAAAGAAAGTCTTCTGCTATAACCATATCAGCCGTTCCGACCTGGATTCCTTACAGGCGGTAGCAACCGATAAAGAGACCCTGCAGCTGATCCGTATCATGCGGGCCCTGAAGACGCCGGGAAGGGCGCTGGACCTGCTGAGGGAGATCCGTGCGGCAGATCCCGAATCACCTTACCTGTTCCTGCTTATCGGCCGTGAGATCAACAAGGTGGAGGATTGGCTATGGTCGCCGGAAGTGCTGCAATTCCCTTCGGCGATACAGGAAAACGTATTCCATCGTTTATTTCCGGACAGCCTCTGGTGGGATGGCTCATATGAGCGTTACGCGATAAAGAATCAGCAAAAGGACAAACAATACCTGGCCGATCTTAAGGATTTCCTTACAGAACGTATGCAGCCCCGGGAAGCGGACCGCCAAAAACTGTTGCTGGCCCTGGCGCACCTTGACAATATACAAGGCCATTATGCAACGGCCCTGATGCGCCATCAGGACATGCCGCCTTTTGCCGATACCGCTATGGAGATCCAGCGCCTGATAGACAAAAGCATTGCCCTGGCTTATGTGGGCGATGTGCTCCAACCCGCATTACGGCAACAGCTGGCGGCCAATATCCTTCGCCTGAAAGCCCTGAACCCGGCGATGGATACGGTAAGGAAGAATGAAGATTATTATGATTGGTATGCCAGTGAGGATGCGACCATGGAACGCAACGACGATCTGGGCGAGCTGCTGCTGCTATTGAGTCGGCGATTCCACCAAAAGGGCGACCAGGTTACCGCCGGGCTGCTGTACAATAAGGCCAACCTGACACTCAATATTTATGACGGCAGCCCTTATATTAGCCCGGAGGGTGCGTACTACCGTTATATAGCCTGGTGGGACAGGGAGGCGGCTCCGGAAGATATCGATAGCGTGCTGGCCTATAAACATCGCCTGCCCCGCAACGATTGGGAACGGTTGATCTACCCTGGCAGCTGGGCCGGCGACGATTTTTACAAAGACCTGAAAGGCACGCTGCTCATGCGCCGCAAGCAGTACAAGGAAGCATTGACTGTATTTAGCAGCATGGACCCGCGCTTTTGGGAAGGCTTTTACGAATACAAGCATTACCTGCCCTTGAGCAGCATCGCCTGGCTGGGTACGGTAGCGCCATGGGACACCGTTGCTGCGCCACGCTATGCGATGAATAGCAAACGCCTGATCGCGGCCGACCTGGTAATGCTGCAGGACAGCATCGCCAGGGAACGCAACCCCGAACGGCTGGCGGCTTATTATTACCGCCTGGGCAATGCGCAATACAGCATGACCTATTATGGCAAGGCCTGGATGATGATGAGCTATGGCTGGTCGTCGCGCGAGGGCAAAGGAGCAGTAGGCAGCTTTGCTTATTTTGCTTTTTATCCCAATAACCAACGGTACGGCGCCGATTATTATGAATGCGAGGAAGCTATAGCGCAATATAAAAGAGTATTGGCGCTGAGCCGTAACCGGGAAAAAAGAGCGGCAGCACTGCTGATGCTCAGCCTTTGCGATGAGCAGGCGCATGCATATAACAATAGTGGCACGGACAACCAGGAGCACTTTACTTCCGGTTACCGGAGCCAGGCCCTGCGCAGCTATGGGCGTACCCAGGCCGTGAACGATGCGCAGATGTATTGTCCTTATTTCAACTGATTGTCACTGGCATGAACACAGGCCGGGATAAAAACCCGAAATTTGCCGGGCTGATCAATACCAATTGCCTGCATGAACAAGCTGACCTATACACTCCGGCGCCGACTCCTTTCCCCGCTCAATGCCTTTATACAGGATAGCCGGGCAGTGGGCATTACCCTGATGGCCTGTACCCTCATCGCGCTGGTATGGAGCAATACCAGCGCCGGCAACGGTTTCATTGGCTTTTGGGAAAAAGAGCGAACCTTCCTGCCTGCCCCGCTGCATTTGCCGCATAGCCTCGTGCACATGATCAACGACGGACTGATGGCCCTGTTCTTTCTCCTGGTAGGTATGGAGATCAGAAGAGAGTTGCTGCAAGGCGAGCTGAACGACCGGCGAAAGGCAGGCCTGCCCGTTATTGCCGCATTGGGTGGTATGTTGCTTCCGGCATGCCTGTATGCGGCTTGCAATACGGACTCGGGCTATGCCGGCGGCTGGGGCGTGCCTATGGCTACAGATATCGCCTTTTCGCTCGGTATCCTTTCCTTGCTGGGCAGCAGGGCGCCGCTGCAGCTCAAGGTACTGCTAACCGCGCTCGCCATTATCGATGATCTTGGCGCCATTGTGGCTATCGCCCTGTTTTATACCGACACGATCCACATGGGCTATCTGCTTGGCGCCGGTGGCATCTTTGCTGTCCTGCTGCTGATGAACCGGTTGCGGCTACGCTTGCACTTACCTTATTTTGTATTGGGTATTGCCCTTTGGTATTGCTTGTTCAATTCCGGCGTACATGCTACCCTGGCGGGCGTGCTGTTGGCCTTTGCCCTACCGATCAAGTCCATAACACGGCTGGAACATCGCCTGCATGTTCCCGTTAATTTCTTTATTCTTCCTTTATTTGCCCTCGCCAATACAGCCATCCGATTTCCCGGTAATACCGGGGCATTGCTTCAGTCACCGGTCAATTATGGCATTCTTGCAGGCCTTATCCTGGGCAAGCCGCTGGGCATTACCCTATTCAGTTACCTGGCCGTAAAGCTGCGCCTGGCAAGCCTTCCCGCAGACCTCGACTGGCGGCATATCCTGGGCATGGGACTATTGGCCGGCATCGGCTTTACCATGTCCATCTTTATTGCCATGCTGGCTTTTGACGAGCACATGGTGCAAACGACGGCTAAACTGGGTATATTGATCGCCTCGATGGTATCGGGAATTACCGGATATGTTTTTTTATACCGGAAAAGCGTTGCATCTTCGTCAGCCAAAAAATATCCGGAATAAGCCTGTCCCGAATGAAAAAAGTATTTCCTAATCCAGGGCGCCGAAACCGGCTTGCTTATGGCTCCATTGCCTTATTTCATTTCCTGATGCTTTGCCTGGTATTCCCCGGGCATATGTTCCACCCGGACGAGTACATGCTGACCGTAGCAGGCGACGGTCTGAAGAATAACTACACCCTCGTCAGCTATGTGAAAGAGCCCATCGGACCGGAAGGGATATTCAAGTACAATAGCTTCAGCTATCCTTTCGGCGACTATGTGTACGCTGCGGACAATACGCCGCTCTTCGCTATTCCGTTCCGCTGGTTCTGTCACCATATATGGGACCTGTCGGATCATACGGTAGCTTTCTTTAACTATTTCATCCTCGTCAATATCCTCATATGCGGGCTGCTGGCCTTCTTCATCTTCAGGCGACTGACCGGGAACGCGCTCCTGTCCTGGCTTATGGCGCTCATACTGCCCTGGACCAATTTTCAGCTGATGCGCATCTCCGGCCATTACAACCTGTCGCTAACCTCTTTTTGCCTGACCGCAATTGCCCTGTTCCTGTGGTGGCAAGGCGCTGAAGGCCGTACACGAAAGCAGGCATTTATCGCCTTGCTCATGAGCTTTTTTGGCTTTTGCGGCTTCCTGGCCCATGGCTATTATTTTATCATTATTCCTGTGTTCCTGGCGGGTATGCTTTTCTTTTCCGGCCTGCTCAAGCTACGCAGCCGTTCTGGCCGCATCGCTATGCTCAGCTCTGTGGCCATGCTTGCGCTTACTGCGGCAATGGCCTGGGGTACGATGAAGCTAACTGATGGTTATTTCAACCAACGGCAACCCTATGCCATGGGTTACGACTGGATGGAACAGAAGACCAATTTTTCGCTGTTGTTCACCCATTATTCCTTTCAACGGCTGTTTTTTCCTTTGTGGATCAATAAAAATGCCGATGGTATCGAGTTGATGGCTTATCTGGGTAATACGGGTTTATATACACTGGCCTTGCTGTTCCTGATCAGTGTGTTTTACAGGCCTTTCCGGCTGATGATCATGGAAAGCCAGAAGGAGTTCTTCCGGCAGCCGCTCACCTTTGGTATTTTCTTCTCGGGACTGTTGCTGCTTTCCATGTCTTTCGGCGAAAATTATTATCCCCTGGAGGAGGGACTGAAGCTTACCTTACCCTTTCGTATACCTATAGAATTTTCAGTTGCGGAAGGGGTACCTGTATTGCTTCTTTGTGTGGTCTGCGGCTACGCTGTGGTACGCATGCTCCGTCCCGGAAGCCCCCTGCATGCACCCTTATCTGAGACTAAAGGACAAAAGGCTGGCAAAATAGCAACCTTTTACCTGATCAGCGCTGTGGTGCTGTATCTCATGTTCGGGCACTATCATGTCCCTTATGTACGGAACTATGCCAATCCGGTAACCTACCTGCATAAGCTTACCCGTATGGTAGAGCAGTTCCGCAGCATAACACGGCTGGCATGGCCCTTTTACTGGACCTTTTATATATGGGTGATCTATACCCTTGCCTGGGTATTCCGGAAAGTGAACCGCTATGCGCGCTTGTTTATCGTTAGCAGCGTATTGCTGCTGGGTGGTGCGGAAATGATCGACTATGGCGCCAGGTTGCACGGATCGGCCAATGATCCTTCTGTTTTCAGCGAAAAAGAAATGGCCGGATTCCGCTCGCTGCGCATTCCCTTCGATCGATACCAGGCCATACTCCCAATACCCTATTACAACGCCGGATCGGAAGATTATTCTGTAACCCTGAACGACATTCACGAGGTAAGCCTGTTCAGCTTTCAGTTGCAATATTACAGCGGCCTGCCCCTGATGAGCTGCAAGATGAGCCGCACGCCACCGGTCTTTTCCCGAGACTTCCTGATGCTTGTAAGCCGCGATAGCTGCAGCCCGGCTTTGCGTGCCCGGCTGAATGCCAAACCGGTTTTGCTGGCGGTGCACAGGCAATATCTCCGCGACTCGACCCAGACCGCCGCCGTTCCCGACAGCAAGACCGAGCCGGCCAAAAGCGAAGCTTACTGGCAGGCCAATCAGATTGTAGAACGAAACCATCTGCAGCCTATAGATAGCCTCAACGGCGTCTACTTTTACAGCTGGAGTCCTCAGCAATCAAGATGAGGCAGTCTTACCATCAGTAAAGAAGCGCCGATCTTTTTCCTGGTCAAATTTTTCCTGGTTGTAGGCCGTAGACTGCCCTCTGGCGATCGACAGCGACTGCCAGTCCTTGTCCCGGATCATTTTGGCCAGGTATACGATCTGCCCCGAATGATAAGCATAATGTGCCACCTGCCGGGTAAGCGCTTCCAATACGGTATGCCCTTCGTTACGGATATAAACGATAGCGGCCATATCCGCTGCTGTCAATCCTTCCAGTGTTGCGCTCAGGCAGGCCCAGCCTTTCTCCCAGGCCGCCAGCATCTCTTCTTTGGAAGCATAGGTATCGGTAAATTCCGCATCACGGTCCCGCCACGTTTTCTCGCCATCGGTGGTCAGGAAATCGGTAAAGCGGGATAGCATATTGCCCGACATATGATGTACGATAATCGCGATACTATTTGAGGTCTCATTGGCACGCCAATGGATCTCTTCTTCACCGAGTGTAGCGATAGCTTTATCGGCGAGGCCTTTGTAGTAGGCAAACATCTTGCTGCCGATGGCCAGGAAGTTTTCAGATGCGTTCATACTAGCTGGATTTTATTTTGGGTTGTATCAGTATTTCAAAGTTGACGGAATTGGCCAGGAAGCACATCTCATGAGCCTTATGATGCAAGCGGTAAGCCTGGTCCAGCATATCGGAGTGGCTTATAGTGATACGCGGCGAAAGCACCACTTCGGTAAAGCGACCGCTGCCACCGGATTGGGTTTCCATAGTACCCCTGGCTTCATCAGTATAGCTTTCTACGATCACCCCCGCATCGGCGCACAGGTGCAGGTACCAGAGCATATGACAGGATGCCAGCGAAGCCAGGAAAAGGTCTTCGGGATTGTGCCTGGCGGCATCGCCCCTGAAAGCCTTGTCGGAAGACGCAGCGATGTCTGCTTTGCCGTCGACACGTATGCTATGGCTTCTTTCATAGGCTGTATAGCCCGAGGTGCCGGTACCTTTATTGCCGGTCCATTCGATCGTTGTCTTGTAGTGATGCAGCTGGCTCATTGTCGTTCGGGATTATGTTGATAGCTCAGGCCGGGCCTGCTCATCAGCCGTTCGGGATAAGGGAACAACTCGAAGCCCGAGCGGCGGTAAAGATCATGCGCATCTTGTGTGGTGAGCAGGAAGCGCCTGAGTCCGAACCGGTCGGCAAGCTGGCAGAACACCTTCATCAGCTCTTTGGAAAGCCCTTTTCCACGGTGTGTTTTCAGTACAAAAATATCGGCAAGGTAGGCAAAGGTCGCCCGGTCGGTGATCATACGGCCGAAGCCGGCTAACTGTCCTTCCGGGTCATATATACCGATGCAGACAGAGCCCTGTATTGCCCGCACTACCGTTTCATAAGGAATGCCCCTGGCCCAGTAACTTTCCTTGTCGAGAAAGGCATGGATGGCCGTCATATCAATCCTGCTTTTCTCAGCAGAAAAAAGATAATCGCCAAAAGAAAAGTTGTCGAAAAGAGGCTCGCCGGGCGTTGTCATACACAAATGTAACGCTGATCGATGAGCAAATAGTAGCATAAAAAATATTTCCCGGATAGCAATGACAATTATCAATAATTAATAGTAAAATAAATCAAATTATCGGTTGCGGCTCCCCCTTGGTTCCGGCCAAATTGTTATCTTTGTGCTCGTTCAATTTTTTTCTTACTCAAAATTTCCGTTTATATTATGGGTTATATTAAGGACCTATTCAAGGAGAAAGCCGACGCGTTGAATGGCGACATTAAAAAGATGATCGCAGAGCACGGTGATTACAAGATAGGAGAAATTACCGTCGCCCAGGTGTACCAGGGTATGCGTGGCATGACTGGTCTCATTACCGAGACTTCTTTGCTGGATTCCAACGAGGGTATCCGCTTCAGGGGTTATTCCATTCCTGAGCTGCGCGAGCACTTGCCCAAAGCAGAAGGCGGTACCGAACCTCTGCCCGAAGGCCTGTTCCATCTAATGCTGCTGGGCGAATTGCCGAACAAGGAAGATGTGGATCATCTTTCGGCAGTATGGGCGCGCCGCTCGCATGTACCCAACTATGTTTTTGATGTTATTGAAGCGCTTCCCGTCAATACGCATCCTATGACCCAATTCAGTATTGGTGTTATGGCGCTGCAGCGTGAATCCATCTTTGCCAAGGAGTATGCCAAAGGTATCAGCAAAAAAGACCATTGGAACTTCGTGTATGAAGATACCATGAACCTGATCGCACGCCTTCCCCGCGTAGCTGCTTATATCTATCGCCGCAAGTACAAAGGCGGCGACCATATCCAGCCTAATGGCATGCTCGACTGGGCAGGCAACTTTGCGCATATGCTGGGCTTTGAAGATAAAGGGTTCTGGGCATTGATGCGCTTGTACATGACGATCCATGCCGACCACGAAGGCGGCAATGTATCGGCTCATACCACACATCTTGTAGGCTCCGCGCTCAGCGATCCTTACCTGTCGTTTGCAGCCGGCCTCAACGGCCTGGCAGGCCCGCTTCACGGCCTGGCCAACCAGGAAGTGATTCGCTGGATAGAAGAGATGCAGCAGGCGCTGGATACCCAGTCGCCTACTAAAGAGCAGATTGCCGAATATATCAAGAAGACCCTGAGCGAAGGCAAGGTGGTGCCCGGTTACGGACATGCCGTGCTGCGCAAGACCGATCCCCGCTTTACTGCCCAGATGGAGTTTGGCAAGACCCATTGTCCCGATGATCCGCTGGTACAGACCGTTTGGAACGTGTACGAAGTAGCGCCTGCTATTCTTGAAAGCACTGGTAAGATCAAAAATCCATGGCCTAACGTGGATGCCCACAGCGGCGCGCTGCTGAAGCACTACGGCCTTATAGAAGAAGATTTCTACACCGTGCTGTTTGGTGTGAGCCGTGCGCTGGGTGTGCTGGCAAGCCTCTGCTGGGACAGGGCGCTGGGCTTACCCCTGGAGCGTCCGAAGTCTGTTACGACCGAATACCTGAAGAAGCTGGTAGTAGGCGAAGCCGTAGATACAGAATAAGCGATAAGTTTATCTCTATAAAAAACCAGAACACCGTTGCGGTGTTCTGGTTTTTTATTTGTCTCGTCTGATGCTTTCTAACGTCTTTAACTCTGTTTCTTATAGAGACTGTTTGTTTTCCTTCAAGCTGTTTTATTAGCGTTCTTGCATGATCCCGAATGGAGAAACCCCAATGCTCTCGACAGCAGTATGCAGTTGCATCGGAGCCTTGTATACAAAACGAAGATTGCCACTAAAAGTGCTGATGGGATAGTGCTTGTAGAGCGTTTGCAACAGAACATCTCTTTGCTCAGGATGTTCATCAAAACGAGCCTTCACCCGGCAATCGATCTCTATATATTTCAAAGGCGCGCCCTGAATGCTATCGTAGATCTTGACAGCAGGCTCAAGATAATCACCCAACTGCTCCCTGAAAATCTGTTCAAGCTTTTTACTTTCCGCTTCATTATACGTACCGGCCACGTAATGCACTGTGCCAGCATCGCTCAACCGGTGCAAAGGCCATAAGGTTATTTTACACCACAGAGTCACAACCGCGACAGAGATAAGAAAGGCCAGCACCACCTTAACCCATTGAGCCTTTGCCGGCACAGCTGTTTGCGGGTCATAATATACGATATGAGTACCGGCTACACGGTCGCCGATCCTGCGCGAAGGATTGACCAGGGTCACAATCACTTCTACCGGCCAAACCAAAATAAACAAATTGCGCACCATGCATTGTAACGGAGTAGCAGCAAGACCGGACTTGTGATCGACTACCTGCAATTTCAACAAGCGTTTGGCAGGGCTGCGACCATTAAAGCTGTCTTTACAGCAATAGACCGCCATGACCGTACAGATCAGATAAGACCAGCTCCCCCAGAGCTTATTGCCTACTCCAACAGAACCGGAGAAGAGCTGCGAAAACTTAGAGGCTATGATCATGAGCAAGGGGATTGCCAAAACCGCAGTCATCAAAAAGTGATCCAGCAACATAGCCGCCAACCGGATCCCTATGGTCACTTTCCTGGGTGTGTTCCACGCAACAGGCTGTGTCATTATTTGTCCTCCCGCTTTTCCACCTTACCTTCGGGTGTGTAATAGTTCCAGGTACCGAAAGGCCTGGAGCGATAGGCTTTCACGGCGATCTTTTTCCAGGCTTTCTTTCCTGTTTCCGGGTCTTCCACCATCACCCGGTCTTCACCATTGTAAGGCTCAGCTTTAAAGAACCGCTCTTCTTTTACCTTGCCATTATCGTGGTACAGCAGCTCTGTACCGGCTTTACAATAGGCATTAACGCCATCTTCAGCGGCAATGACTATAATATCGTATTCCGAAGACAGGTTGCCCTGCTCGCTGAACAACTGCCAGTGCCCGTAGGGCTGGTTGTGATAATAGCTGCCACTGGCTTTCATTTTACCCGAAGAATAATATTCGATCCATTTGCCATGGCGTTGAAAATCGTTGTCGCCTTCGTCGGTATCGCCTTCTTCCAGCAATGTACCGTCGGCGCTCATCAGCTTATAATAACCATCGTCGCTCATTGAGACAACAAGGGAGCCGGCTTTGAAATGATAACCGCCATTCTCGTCCTGTACCATATCGTCAGGATGCGAGAAGTAAGCTTCATACAAAGGCTCTGTTTTTTGGGCAAAGGCCAAAGTGGCGAGCAGGCAAAGGGCCAGGGTGGTGTACAGGTGCTTCATGCGGTAAATATAGCTAATCTGTACAGCCTTGCAAAAGTTTGGGCTTGTCCCAAAAAGGTTCCAAGCCTGTCACACCGGGCAATCCGGAATGTAAACAGGCCTGAACCATAATTTTGGAATGACCCTCTTGCTACCGGATAAGTGTGACGTCTCCTTTCAGCACATAGCTATGATGCTGCGTTCCCTTTTCGTACGCAATGGTAAACATATAATTGCCGGAGGCCGCCGGACTTCCTTTATGTGTGCCATCCCAACCGGCCCCGGGCACAGTGGTGCTGAACACCAGCTCGCCCCAACGGTTGAAGACATTGAACAAATAACCGGCGACTTTGCATTGCGCCTCGATAACCGGTGCGAATACATCGTTGAGCCCATCGCCGTTCGGTGAAAAAGCATTGGGCATACCGGCAATGCAATCACACATTTCATCGTTAACGATATAGTCGTCCAGGCCTTCACAACCGTCTTTGGTCACCCTTACACTGTATTTTCCCGTATGGGTAACAACAATGCCCGGATCGGTACTACCTGTACTCCATTGGACCGAAGCGCCCGGTGGCACAGCAGCGTTGAGGGATATTGCAAACGGTTGCCGCTGGCATACCACAGTATCTTTGCCCAGGTCCTGCTTGAGATCGGTGACCGTGATATTCACAGTATCGCTGGCTGTGCAACCCGATTGGCTTACCACGGCATAGTACTGACCTTCTTTCGTGGCGGTATATACAGGATCGGTGCTGCCGTCCTGCCATACATAGCTGGCGCCTTGTACACCGGGATCCAGCACATAGGCAAAGCCGGCGGTGCAGATAATCGTATCGGATCCCAGGTGAAACCGGACATCTACGGCTTCTACTTTGAACGTATCGAATATCTTGGGACAAACAGGGCCGTACATCACCCAATAAGTGCCCGGGGCAGGAACGGTGCGGGTATTACCCGTGCTGCCATCGTCCCATAGGTAAGTGTAGGCCGGATCCTGGGGCACGGAAAGGTCCGCCGTTGTTTCGGGAGCGCATACTGCTACATTATGCGTATTGAATGTGGTATCGACAGGAGGCAGCCCCGGCACCGGATTACCCAGACCGAAGGCGGCAATGGAACCCGGAGCCAGGGTTACCGCATTCAGCACCAGGTTGGCTGCTGCTCCCGCCAGGTTGGGCGATTCGATCCGGTGCAGAGTGCTGGCCGGTATCAGGCCCAGCAACGACATATCGGTACCGGAAACATATACCTTATCGTCGGGGCCCAGGCGAAGGCCACTGCCCCAGCCGATCGTGCTGCTATTGAGCTCAACCGCCGAAGCCGCTATAGTGCCCGGCACACCGGAGGTAATATCGTACTGGCTAAGTCCCAGGCCGAGTAGCAAACCATGCGTCAGGTACAGCTTGGTATTGTCCGGTGAAAAACAGACATTGTAGACCTGCTGGTCAAAGCTCAGCATGGTACTGGGCGGTGGGAGCACCGTACGCTGGTTACCTGCTGCACCCGTGACATTGTCAAAGTCGTAAAGCTGGAAGCTTCCTCCATAAAGATTAAGCGCGAAAGGAGAAAGAACGAGTTCTGCTGCCACACCACTAAGGCTTATTGCCAGGGTTTTGTTGTCGGGTGAGACGCGCATGCAGCCGCTGTTGAGCTGAAACAGGGGACTGATGTCCAACGTGCCTACCATATTGCTGCAAAGCGATACTACCGGATGGATATTGATGCCGGCCGTGCCGATCTCGAAGGCATGGATCGCGCTGCCGTCGTTGCGCATGGCCACTACCCATATGTTGCAGGCGCCACCTTTGACGGCGATCAGCCGGTCGCAAAGCAGGGAGTCGATCTGTATCCCCTTTTGTCCGGCAACTACATCGCCCAGGCCACCGTTGAGCCCCATGTCTACCACGGAATAATACAGGCGGCCGGCAGCAGGGTCATTGCCCGGCACGGCAGAGGTGGTCGATGTGCTATAGCTGGTTAGCGAAAACACATAGTACTTCTTCGTATCGCCTGGAAAGGGAACAATAAAAGATTGCGCGTCGCAACTGCTGATAGAGCCCAGCCCTGTCAGCGACAGCGTGGGCAGCAGCCCGCCGCCGTTGGGCATAATGGCGCCATTACGATCCCATACCGTATCGAGCGTGGCATATAGCAGCAGCTGCCCGCTACCGTCGGCCACCGACGAGGTGCCTTCGACCGCCTCTATATTGACTGGAAACCCGGCAGGCGTCGCAGGTACAAAGTCAAGACCTGCATGATTGCCGAAGACCCATTTCTTGTTGGCATTCAGCTGGTGGTCGGGTTGCGCGCCGGCGATAACAGCACAAAGCAGAAACAATGATGTAAGCGCATGTATTTTATAGGTCATTCTCATAGGTTTAAAAGCCTTTCAAACTTATAAACCAGGAATGTTAACTGAAGTGAAAGTATGCGAATTAATGCAAAGGATAATTTATTATAAAGCCGCCTGATATATTCAGGCGGCTTTATTGATCACACTTTTATAGACAACCGCTTTGGCATGCCTTGCGGCAATGTTTCGTCCCTTTACTTCCGCTGAAAAAAATGCGAAAAGACCTTAAGGATTTGCCTCCTTTACATAGATCATTACTTCCTTTTTATTGTTTAAAGGGATCGCCATACTCCCGATCCGAGATCAACGCAGAATCAGTAAGGGTATGAAGGAAGGCAATGATCTTTTTCTTTTCTTCTGGCGATAACCGGGGGCCCGTATGTATAGGCCTTAGCCGGGGATCAACACCCGGCCGCCATTGCAGGCTATCGCTGTAATAATCCAGCACGGCCTCCAGCGTCGCAAACCTGCCGTCATGCATATAAGGACCGGTCAGGGCTATATTGCGCAACGAAGGTATCTTGAAGCTTCCCTTATCTGCCGGGCGCCCGGTAATACCGCCTCTTCCCTTGTCGTTATAGCCAGCCTCTGCAAGCGGTTCAAGACCTATATTGCTGAATTGGCCGGTAGTACCCAGGGCATCGGCATCGGTGGTATGACAATGCAGGCAAGCCCCTTTCGTTTGATCGTTCATGAGCACGAGCCCGTCTGTCTCATCCAGGGTCAGGTGGCGTTTACCCTTTAGCACACTATCGTACCGAGAACGGTCCGAAATGATTGTGCGCAGGAATTGACCTATAGCCTTTACAATAACGCTGCTATCGGCCCGTTCTGTTCCGAATACGGTTTTGAATTGGGTCCTGTAAAAAGCGCTGCTATTGATGCGGTCCGTTATCAATGGCCATTGAAGGTTCATTTCATCCGTGGCGGTCAGCGGATGCGATACCTGGGCCTCTATGCTTGCTGCCCGCCCGTCCCAGAATAAAGCCGGATACCAGGCCAGGTTAAACAACGGAGGCGTATTTCTTATCATCAATACTCCTTCCGAACCTTTGCTGAACCGGAGGGATGCATCGCTGAAAGCCACGGCCTGCTTATGACAGGAGGCACAGGACATATTTTTACGGGCGCTCAGTATTGTGTCGTAAAACAGGTAACGCCCCAAACGGGCGCCGGCATCCGTAACCTTGTTTGTACTATCGACCGGCATGGCCGGAAAGAAGGGAAAGCTCCTGAACCGATAAGCTTCAGGAGCGTCTTTCCTTCCAGCAAGCAGCAACAGGCAGCTGCAGACCAGCAATGTAATGATGACTTTATTCATCGCTGCCGATATTATCAATGCCGGATCACGACAGGGAAAGTTTCTGTTCTGACGTTGGTCTTTATACGCAGATAGTAGGTACCTGCCGGCAAGGTCTCCACATCAAAATAGAATTTCACCGGAATCTTCTGCCATTGCTTTATAACCCTGCCCTGCACGTTGATCAGCTGCATATTCTCTATGATATGGAATTGGTTCAGCCTTTCGCCGGAAAGGTATATTCGCTTATCGACGGGGTTAGGATAAACATCGAAATACCGGGTTTGATAAGGGTCCTGTATTGAGGCGTGAAGACCGGTGAGGTGTATCATCAGGTTATCGATCATCCAGCCATCCCTGTTGTGGCCCACCGTATCGGTAATGAGCGAGTAGCGAAACCATAAGGTATCGGTCGTGGCGTTCAACCAGGAAATATCAAAACAGAGCCAGACGTCCTTCCATTGAGTATCGCTTCCGCTGAAGACGAAAGCGCCATCGGGCAAGGTATCCCGGTTGCTGCTGCTGAACCCGTAAAAATTATAGACATGCGGGTTGTTGAATACATTTTCCCAGGTAGCGCCCTTGTCCGTGGAATATTCGATCATAGCACCCTCGCGACCGGGCTCCAGGTCCAGCTGCTGCGTCCAGCGCAAGGCGATTACTCCCCATGCTACAGCCGGCACGTAATTGAAATAAAACCGCGAGATATTATGGGCGGGACAGGGATTAATGGTATCGGTAACCAAAGCATTGGGCAGGGTAAATGCGGCATTAAAATGCTGCTTGGATGGTGGCCCTACCTGCCAGATATTACCGGCGCTGGTATCCATCGTGATCCGGATAGCAGAAGCGGGATTAGTTTCATCACCATCAAAATACTGCTGTTGTACGCCCATCTGGGCAACTGCGGTAATGGTAGCCAATAAGGCAGATAAAATAAGTAGATATTTTTTCATAGTAAAAGGATTTATGAACAAATATAATATATACAAACAAGATATACTACTGACATTAAAATATGACAATTGCCTGACATTTCTATAGAAAAAATGATACATCCCTATAGCGATAGCTGGGTTTAAACAATAACAAAAAAGACTGTCCCGGAAGACAGTCTTTTCAATTTGGTGTTGTATAAAATTACTTGATATAGCCGAGCAGCTTCAGCATGCTTTGCGGCGACTGTTCTTTGGCATAGAGCCAGTCTTCGAGTTCCCCTTCCTTATTGTATTCTACCACTACATGCTTGGGCGAAGGGATCATGCAATGCTTGATACCGCCATAGCCGGCCAACTGGTCCTGGTAAGCGCCTGTATGGAAAAACCCGATATAAAGCGGCTCATCGTTCTTTTCTTTGCTGGCCTTGGGCAGGAACACGGCATTGATATGCTCTTCTGAGGTATAAAAATCGTGACTGTCGCAGGTAAGACCGCCAAGGTGCACCTCCTGGTATTCTTCTTCCCAGCGGTTGATAGGCAGCATCAGGAATTTTTCACCAATACCCCAGGTATCGGGCAAGGTAGTAATGAAGGAGCTGTCGATCATGTACCAGATCTCACGGTCGTTCTGCATTTTCTCATCGAGCACGCTGTACACTACTGCGCCGGCTTCTCCTACGGTAAAGGATCCGAACTCGGTATAAATATCGGGTACCGGCACTTTATGCTGCTTGCAAACCTTTTTAATGGTCGCTACGATCTCGTTGGCCATGTACTGATAATCGTATTCAAACCCCAGCGAATGCTTGATGGGAAAGCCACCGCCGATATTCACACTGTCCAGTTCGGGACATATTTTCTTCAACTGGCAATACAGGTTGACTACTTTATTGAGCTCGCTCCAGTAATATACATCATCCTTGATGCCTTTATTCATGAAGAAATGCAGCATCTTCAGCTGAAACTTATTATTACCCTTGATCTTGTCGATATAGAATTCAAGAATGTCCCTGCTACGAATGCCCAGCCTTGAGGTATAAAAGTCGAAAGCAGGCTCTTCTTCTGCCGCGATGCGGATACCGATCTTCACCGGATCCTTCGACCTGATCAGCTTTTTATAATCGTCAAATTCGTTCTTATTGTCCAGGATGGGAATCACATTTTTGAATCCGTCGTTGATGAGCCGGGCAATATTACGGGTGTAGGGCTTGGTCTTAAACCCATTGCAGATGATATAAGTATCCTTGGTGATCTTACGACGTTTGTACAGCTGCTTGATGATCTCGATATCATAAGCAAATGATGTCTCAAGGTGAACATTCTGCTTCAGCGTTTCTTCGACGATAAACGAAAAATGTGAGCTCTTGGTGCAGTAGCAATAATAATAATTACCGTCGTAGCGATGCTTTTTAATGGCATCGTTGAACATCTTTTTTGCTTTAGCCACCTGCTGACCTATCTTAGGCAGATAGGTCAGTTTAAAAGGCGTACCGTATTTATCGATAAGCCCCTTAATATCCACTCCGTTAAAGCGGAGATAGTTATTTTCCACGTCGAATCCCTCCTGGGGAAAGTGAAAAGTCTGGTCGACCAGATCGCTGTAGGTATTGTTCATTTTTTACGCCGCAGTAAAAGAATGTAAAGAGATATTGTCGTATTTTTTAAATGCGTTGCAAATGTACAAGTACTTTGGGATAATCATCCGTAAATTTTACCCGCGCCGGCCAATTAAAATGCCCCGGCTGCAAGGGCGGCCGGGGCTGGTTGAATAAAGCTATCTTTATTCCTTCGATGGCTTATAATCGTAGAGGATCACATATTCCACCCGGCGGTTCTGCTTACGGCCTTCAAGTGTTTTATTATCGGCTACCGGATTTTTATCGCCGAGCCCCCAGGTAAAGATGCGGCCACTGTTCACCTGATTTTTGACCAGTACCGATTTGGCGCTTTCTGCCCGTTTT
Organism: Taibaiella koreensis; assembly: GCF_003545715.1. Taxonomy (GTDB): domain Bacteria; phylum Bacteroidota; class Bacteroidia; order Chitinophagales; family Chitinophagaceae; genus Taibaiella; species Taibaiella koreensis. The sequence goes on along the minus strand of NZ_QVNU01000001.1, from coordinate 742,696 downwards.
TTGGACAGGTCCAGGTTATAGCTTTCGGTCCCGGTTACATCGGTATAGCCGGTGATGAGCACACTGGTCTTATCGTATTTATTCAGAATGGTCGCCATCTTGGCCAGGATGGGTAAATATTCGGCATTCATATCGGCAGAATTCACATTAAAAAGTACTGCTTCAGGAAGCACTACCTTTACTTTCTCACCTTCCAGGGTTACCTCGGCTTCCGACATATCCCGTTTCAGGGTCTGGTACGTATCTTCAAGCTCGCTGTGCTGCCTGGCCAGCTTCTTTGTTTTGCTGCAGGAAGAAAAAGAAAGGGCCGCAGCCGCGATACAGATCAGGACAAGTGCGTTTCTCATTGATCAGATTTTTACTTTTCTTTAACTAATACCAAAAATCATGCCATTTCCATGACTAAAGCATTTCTTTAACCGGATCATGAAAAGGATATTATGTAAACATCAGGGCATGATAGAAAAATAATCTGCTACCGCCTCTAAAAAGCCACTAATTTCGCAGCCTCACCGCCACTTTGCATTCCATTTTATGAAACGTGCCTTTGCCCAGATCCATCTTGCCGTGCTGTTATGGGGATTTACCGGGGTGCTGGGAAAAGCGATCTCCCTTTCGGCCCCCGTACTGGTATGGTACCGGATGATCATTACCGCCGCTATTCTTGCACTCATAGTAACCCAACGGAAAGAGTGGGTACGGTTTACTCGTCCTGATCTACGCCGTGTTATCGGGATCGGCATTATGTATGCCGTGCACTGGGTGGCCTTTTACGCTTCCATTAAATATGCCAATGCTTCCATCGCCATGGTATGCCTGGCTACCGCAAGCGTATTCACCGCCCTGCTGGACCCCTTATTGAACAAAGGTAATTTTAACCGGGTCGAAATACTGCTTAGTTTTATGGCGGTGGCCGGCGTTTATTGTATTTATGCCCTGCAGCCCAAGCAGCAGGATGCCGCTCATCCCATGGCCAACTTTGAGCTGGGCGTACTATTGGGCGTTATCGCCTCCATTATCAGCGCTATCTTTACGGTATTGAACAAGCCTCTTGCCGAGAAATATCCTCCCCGCACACTGGTATTTCATGAAATGAGCACCGGTCTCCTTTTCCTTTGCTTGCTGGCGCCCGTTTATATCTTAAACCAACCCACCGAAGTCCTGCTGCCCCAGGGATGGGATTACCTGTGGATCTTCCTGCTCAGCTATTGCTGCACGGTATGGGGACAGTCGTTGGCTATGAGCGCGCTGAAACACCTTTCGGCTTTCACCATAACGCTTTCGGTCAATCTCGAGCCTGTATATGGTATTATGCTTGCCTTTCTCATCTTTAAGGAAAACAACCAGCTGGGTTTGGGCTTTTACCTGGGTATGGGGCTCATTTTCACGTCGCTCATGCTACAGGTGGCGCTGCTGGTGCGCAAGAGCCGCCGGCGTCCCGTTGATCCGGCATAATCCCGATCAGGGTAAAACATGCATCACACCGGCCCTTCGTTCAGGCTGCTGCGCATCCCCACTGCCGCTATCCAAAGCAAAAGAGCCTGCCGGGGAGACAGACTCTTTACATTTAACCGAAATAAACCGTTGAGGGCGCAACCAATTTACGTTTTCATGGCTATTGGGCGTCTTATTAACCGGTATGAGTTAGGGCTAAGGGCTCCGGTGTAATAAGTGGGTTATAGGGGCTTAATTACGGTTCAAGGCATAGGGGCTGGTAGGGGTGGTTCTTGAAGGGTTATAGAGGGTGGTTCGTGATTTATTTTTTTCAGGAATATCGGGATTGGTTCGTTTTGATAAGGCAAAGGTAGTGTGGCATATGGCCGCAGACAAAGGATATGACCGGAATCTGCATGGGGAAAATTCCCCTTTTTATTTTGGGTAAAATTCCCTTGCGCTAACTCCACATCAAAAATTTATTTTTGTACTTTCTAAACTGATAAAACAATATTCCAATGGCGCTAACCTCCTCTCAAGCTGCCCAGGTACTGGCCCTGCTCGCCGGCCAGGTGGACCCTTCCGTTTTCCAGACGGTAAAGAATATCCTGGATCTGCAGCTCCAGGCTAACAATAATTTGCCGGATGGCGAATCGTATACCAATATCAAAGAGTATTGCCTGCGTCTTCGCGACAAGCTCATTGCTTCGGGAAAAGGCATTGTAGCCGATGACCCCAAAGACGAGATGCTGATGGTGTATATGGACCGCGATAAGGTAAGAAGGCTGTTCAATTCCGTACCCCAGGATGGCTATATGGCCGCTTTCCCCGGCATACACACTTCGCCCAATGGCAAAGACCAGCTGACCATTTCGCTACTGGCCGCCGACAAAGACCTGAACATTCTTCCCGGCCACATTTCCGGCAACATCTACGGTGAACAATCCTGGGGCAACCGCACGATGATGTGCGACCTGGACACCCTACTCCGTTAATCCCAAGCCACAACACCGTGACACAACTATGGTACCTTTATATTTTCCTCATCGGCTGCAACCTGGCCGCGGGGTTCCTGCGCTGGCGCCTGTTGAGCCCGCCCATGAAAGCGCTGTGCCTGCTGCTCTGCTGGGGCTTCACCATCGAGCTTTTCCGGCAGTATACCGATAAGGCTACAGCTGGCGTGCTTACGCACCTCAATCTTAACGTAGAGCTACTGTTCCAGTTTGCCTATTATTACCTGCTGCTGGACAAGAAAAAAAGGGGCTTTCTTTATGCCGGCCTTACGGTATTTGGCACGGCGCTTTTCGTCACCTGGCAGGTCAATCCCAATTTTTTCAGGGAACGCAATTACCTCGACGGCGTTTATCTGGGCGTATGTATGACGTTGTGGTGCGGCCTGTTTTTTTACGAGCTCATCCAAAAACCGCTTCAGTATAGCCTCAAATCTGATGGTAACTTCTGGGCCAATTGCGGCAATATTCTTTTTTATCCCGGCACCATGCTGCTTTTCGGTCTGGGTAATTATATGGAGCATATTAACTCTGAGCTGTGGCAAAGTTTGAAATCGATCAACTATGCCTTAAATTTGACCCTTTACGCCCTATACCTCGTCGCCTTTTGCAGGGACCGGAAGCAAGCCATTCCGATCAGTCCACGCTTATATATCGGCGCCTGAAAGGGGCATTTCCCGTAGCATAAACAGCGCCATCGTGTCACAGCAAGCCAGTGATATCCTCATAACCATACTGGGCGGGTCAGCCATCCTGCTATTCCTCGGCTTTACGCTGATCTTTCTTATTATCGTTTACCGCAAAAAGCAGCAGGAATTTTCCCAGCAAAAGACCCTACTGGAGGAAAATTTCAAAAAGGAATTGATGCAGGCCCAGCTGGAGACCCAGGAGCAAACGTTCCACAGCCTTTCCCAGGAATTGCACGATAATATAGGCCAGGTACTTAGCCTCGCCAAGCTCAACATGTCGGTGATCGAGCTCAACAGCAAGGGCCCCTCCGACGAAAGCATCTCGCAGACCAAAAGCCTCCTCAATACAGCCATTAATGATCTGCGCGATATTTCCAAGACGCTTAATACCGATTATGTAAAGGAAAAAGACCTGGCCGAATCCATAGAAAGGGAACTGGGCATGCTGCGCAGGACCCGGAAGTTCGAAGCGCAGATGTCGGTAAAAGGCAATCCATTTTTCCTGGCGCCCGAACGGCGCCTCATCCTCTACCGCATCGTCCAGGAAAGCCTCAACAATATTGTAAAGCATGCCGGCGCCACATGCATCAGCGTTACGCTGGACTACGGCGCCGAAGCATTGACCATCACTATTACCGACAACGGACATGGCTTCGATACCACGCTTACGCCCAAGGGTGTAGGCCTCCTCAACATCAGCCATCGGGCTGCCATGATCGAGAGTACGGTTACGATCAACAGCGCGATCGCATCGGGCACTTCTGTTTCCATCAAAGTAGATCGCCTGAACAATGGGCGTTCTTAAAACCATTAACTTATTTTATGATCTCAGTAGCACTGGTAGACGACCATAAATTGTTGCGTAGCGGATTAAGCAATTTCATCAAGACCGATCCCGGTTTCCAGGTTCTGTTTGAAGCGGATAACGGACTGGACCTCCAGGAAAAAATTAAATCGGGAAAGGTGCCTGATGTGATCCTCATGGATATCAATATGCCCCTGATGGATGGCTATGAGGCCACCCGCTGGCTACATACGCATCAGCCTAAGGTAAAGGTGATTGCCCTATCGATGTACGATGGAGAGGAGTGCATCATCCGCATGCTGCGCAGCGGCGCCAGGGGCTACCTGCTTAAAGATGCAGAACCCGCCGAGCTTACCCGCGCCATACAGGAAACACACCAGAACGGGTTTTACTATACCCCTATGGTAACCCGGCACATCGCCTCGCTGATCAATGATACCGAAAGTGATAAGAAAGCTACGCCCGGACTTACAGAAAGGGAGATGGAGTTGCTGCAATACATGGCCAGCGAACTCACCTATAAGGAGATCGCCGACAAAATGTTCCTGAGCCCCAAGACCATCGAAGGACACCGCGAAAAGATGTGCGATAAACTACAGCTCAAGACCCGCGTAGGATTGGTGATGTATGCGATCAAGAACGGCATTGTGAAGGTGTGACCTTTCCTTCGCGTTTGGTTAGCCATTTCGGACCCACCGGACTGCTTGTAAATAAATGAAGAGGCTGTCTCCTATGTTTGCCTTGTCAAATGTAAGAGACAGCCTCTTTGCTGCTAGAGACATTAGCCCTTGTCCGGCATACCTAATGACCGGGGCATTTGCAAAGCGATACGGCTGAACAAGCTACCGCAGCAGAAGCACAGCCTGGGCCCACCACACAGGAAACCTGCGAGGGATTCATCGTACCACACATGGTTCCGCCCTGTGCGGTAGCTACAGGCTCTACACAGCCGGCATGGCAGGATATCGGTGCAGTAATGGGTTGGATACATTCGGGACCAGCTGTAAGATCGCCACCAGTAACTTGTTTCAGGTTGCAGATCACGTGCTTGCCAAGTAGCAGTTTTTTAGACAGCACCGGATTCTTTTTTTTCATAGTAAAGATGATTTTTTAAGTGGAGAATGGAATCAATAAATAACAGCAAAAGAACAATTAGGTATACGGAACGGAAGGCCATCGACCCACAGGACAACCCTGGAGCGTGTAATTCATTGCTATCCGAGCTAGCGGGCACACTATAGGGGAACCTGACTTCTCTTCCGCAATACATCCCTTACACGGTAGCAGTGCTTCCGGGCAACGAATATACCGACCATTGGAATCAAACAGCCGTATAACGCAATCAAGGACATTGCAGCGATTGATAAGGCAGATCAACGCCACCCTGTACCCAAGCCAGGTGGTTTAAGCCCGCAATAATTGCTCGCTCGGCCACCAGTTCCTGTTGATAGCAAGACCTTTCTTTTTCTTATGAGCGCCTTAAAAAAATCACTAAAAATTAGTGGGAACGCACCCGGCAATCGTCATGACGGCGATGTCACATTTGTATAGAGGAAGTCGTCTTGCCTTAACCCTTAGTTACTTACCCCTTTTCCTTACAAGCGGTATTATTTTGTTGATAAGCGGATAAATGCTTCCGACTTTCGTTATCAGAATCCTTTTGAACACCGCTGACAGGGTTTTGAACCCTGGCAGAACTGATGGCTAAAGTCGTGCCGGACGGGCAGCAAACCTTCCCCATTTAAGACAACATAACATATAGTAGCCGCGTAGGCATACTGTTGTAAAGTATACGATCTGAGCATCGTTCCTTATCTTTACGACAGACCTCACATCTTGCTATGAAAAAATATCTACCCGCCTGCCTGCTCCTGCTGGCCGCTCCCGCTATGGCGCAGCAGGCCGACACAACCCTTATCTCAGCTGAAGACAGCGCGTATCTTACGCTTCCAGTCCACAAGGCAGTAAAGGAGCTGCCGCCGCAAATCACCTTGCTATCTGCCGGCGAAATCACAGGTGTGCTCGACGGGCTGGTTACCGGTGTCCAGCAGGCCGGCCGTACCGGTCAGCCCGGTTCTGCACCATCACTGCTGATCCGCGGCCTTGGCTCCCTGTCGGAAAACGCTGCGCCCTTGGTATTGCTCAACAACATGCCCTATACCGGCGACATCACCTTGCTGAATACCAATGATATTGCATCGATAACTGTTTTAAAAGACGCTGCTGAAACAGCCGAATACGGTAGCAGGGGCGCAAATGGTGTGATACAGATCGTGACCCGAAAACGCTGCGACAATAGCGGCAGCCACCTTACGCTCAATGCCCGCTCGGGGATCATTACTTCCGGTGTGAGGGAATATAAAAAGCTGGACCCAAAAGCGTACTACGAGACCGTTTATGATTTGACCAAGGGAATCGTACCACCGGATCAGATCGTTGACCAGGTGCTTGGTGGCTACAATGCCTATAACGTGCCCAATGACCAGCTATTTACCACCGACGGAAAGGTAAACCCTAATGCCAGCCTACGATACCATGACAGCTGGCAAAAACAAACCCGACGCCTGGGCAGCAAGCAGGATTATCAACTTGCTTTTTCCAACGAGGGCAAGCTGGGAATCTTATACGTTTCCTCTGGTTATTTGAAGGAAAACGGGCTGATCAAAAGCACCGGCTTCGAGCGCTGGACAGGCATGGTCAATGGTATACTCCGGCCCAAGCCCTGGCTTAGGGCGGGTATCAACGCCAATGGCGCCATCGGTAGCCAACATAGCATTGTACCGGGCGATTCGTATCTCAACCCCATATATGCGGCCCGTATGATGCCTTCTATATACCCGGTATATGTTTACGATGCAGCCGGCAACAGGGAAACTGATCCGCTGACCGGCGACCGCTACGATTGGGGCGCCGACCGCCGGCCTTTTGCAAACAGCAATGCTGCAGGCGCCCAACTGCTGGATGCCTGGCGCAACCGCTCGTCGAGCTGGGTGCTCAACCCTTATATTTCAGCAACGGTTTTAAAACAGTTCACCTTAGAAGCCGTGTTCCAATATGATGTTGAAAGCGACAAGACGCTGCAAGATCAAAATCCATATTTCGGCAGAGCCGCTGCCTTGGGCGGCTTTATCGTACGAAGCGACCTGAAGCAACAGGCTTACAACTTCCATACTTCCCTGGGCTGGGACCGTTACCTGGGCCAGCATTACCTGCAACTGAAAACAGGTTACGAATACTACCGGCAGACAAGGGATTTTGATTCCAGCTTTGCTGCCGGCTCCGATCCTCTTTTCCGCGGGCAATCTTATTTTTTCCAGGAGCATAAGCTGTCCGGTGTTTATATCAAAGGCAATTACGAGTTCAAGGAAAAATACCTGCTTTCAGCTGTGTTCCGTCGCGACCAGACCACCAATCTTTTTCCAGGGGCCCGTGACCGCAACTACTGGTCGGTAGGCGCTGCTTACCGGATCGATAAGGAAAACTTCATGAAGAACAGCTGGCTCCGGGGGCTGAAGCTGCACGCCAGCTATGGCCTGCAAGGCAATGCCGGCCTCGACCAGCCAATACCTTTCATTGTTTTCTCCCCCTTATCCAGTCGTACCTTCCGGCAGGCGAATGCCGGAATCAGCCTGATGACCTATTCAAACCGTTTTAGTGTCGATCTCGATGCCTATTCCAGACAGTCGACTGCCGACCCGGTGTTCATGCCATTGAACAATAAAGGGCTGGAATTGGCAGCGACCGCCTCAATACTCCGGAACGTATCTTTTAATTGGGAAGTACACCTGACAGCGACACATAACCGAAACAGCATTGCCAAAATGCCGCCCAATACGCCACAGACGATCGATAACTTTTACAGAGCTGTACAAGGTCAATCGGCATACGATTTCTACCTGCCGCAATACGCGGGTGTGGATCCTGTATCGGGGCGACCATTGTATTACAAAAACGCAGCTGCGGGCGGCCAGACCCCTACCCCCGACTACATTTCATTGGTGGGTGTCGACGACTGGCGTGGCGAGGGTTCCGCCTTCCCTTACCTTTATGGTGGCCTGAGTAATAATTTCCGTTACAAGCAATTCGAACTGTACCTGCAGCTCAACTACAGCCTGGGCGGCAAATGTTACGATATAGGCTATGCCGAATTGATGGGCGATGGCATTAATGGGTATAGCTGGTCGACAGATATCCTGGACCGCTGGACGCCCGATCATCCTTCGGCTACGATTCCGGGTATCAGACCGGATGATCTGTTTATCAATGCACCGAGCGACCGTTTTATCCGTAGCGCTTCCTATCTCAGTATCCGGCAGGTATACCTGGCTTATCAATTCGAAACAAAAACGCTGAAGAAAGCACATTTAAAATCGCTTACGCTTTACCTCAGCGGCGAGAACCTGTGGCTGTTCTCAGCTGTCCGCGGCATGAATCCCCAGGCCTCCTTTGCCGGCGTAGATAATTACACCTATCCTATTGTACGTACCGTTATGTTCGGCGTCAAGGCCGGGCTATAGCTTCCTTTGCACAGAACAAGCAGATAAGCTTTCCATAAAACAAAGCGCCTCCCTATGAGGGAAACGCTTTGCTCTTTATCAGATTTTAACTATCGGACTTAATTGCCCCAGCAGCCGCCGCCGGCGTTTGAAATTACGGTACCACAGTCGCCTATTTTGATGCTTTGGCAGGCTACATTACCCGTTGCATGACAATCGCCCGGGATTTTTGAGAATGCAAAATTGCACATATTGACCGGCTGGGTTGCCTGAGTAGCATCGCAGGTCGGCGTGCGTGTTTGAGCGCATACACCACAGGGAGTAGTGGCATCGGAGAGCGCACCACCCAGCAGCTGCTCCTTACCCTGGCCGGTCAGTTCAGCGATTGTATTCTTTTTCAGGATAAGCTTGCGGGACAATGCCAATTGCTTTTTTTTCATAGAAATTGAATTTCAGATAAACGCCCTTCTCTTACCGCTGTAGGGCAAATATTCAGCGTAGGCCTGAAACAAAGATAATAACAAAAAACATAAAAAATGTATTAATAGAGAAAAATATTTTCTATGTCATTACAATTATATCACAAACTACTGACAAACAGACAATAAAATGACTAATACAGGCGTGTCAACCTCATCAAAAGACAACATATTATATGCTTTATTTGCAAACAGCGTAATTACGGTAAGGTGACCGTGAGAGATGGTTACCCGATTCACGACAAGTCCCACAAGATCCTGAACGGGAATTACATGGCCCTGATCGCGTCTCTGCAGTGCAATGGTGTTCAAAGAGTACCACTATACCCATAAAAAAACGCCCCATTTACAGGGGCGCATTTCATTATTTGTTCAAATATCGCTATTTCTTCTTCGCCGCTGCCTTCCGGGGCGTCGCTTTTTTTGCCGCGGCCTTCTTTACCGTTGTCTTTTTCAGAGCAGTTGATTTCTTAGCTGCTGCTTTTTTGGTAGCTGCTTTCTTGGTCTTCTTTTCAAAAGCAGTGGGGTCTATCTCCTCAATCATCTTTTTCACTTCTTCCAGTGAAATACCGGTAAGGTCTTCGGCGGTATATTTTTCGCCATCGGCCTTACGGCCCAGCTTCAGCATCTGCTTGCCGAAGCGGATAAAGGGACCCCAGCGACCATTTTCGATCATGATCTTTTCTTCGGGCCATTGCTGTATGTAGCGGTTGGCCTCTTTATCCAGCTTTTTGCTCACCAGCTCGTCGATATCGCTCTGTTTCAGGTTGTCGAAGTCGTATGCCCGGGGCACGTTGATAAACAGGTCTTCCCATTTAATAAAGGGACCGAAACGGCCTTTACCCTTACTCACAGGTTTGCCTTCGTAGTAACCGATAGGCGCATCGGCTTCCTGCTTTTCCCTGATAATGGCCAGGGCGCGTTCCATATCGACAGTGAGCGGATCTTCACCACGTGGGATAGAAATAAACTGCTCGCCCCATTTTACATAGGGCCCGAAACGGCCTGCCCCCACGCTTACTTCCTTGTCCTCATGATCGCCCAGTGTAAAGGGCAACTTGAACAGGTCCAGCGCTTCTTCCAGCGTAATGGTCTCAATGCTTTGGTTGGATTTTACGGTGGCAAAGCGCGGCTTTTCTTCATCTTCCACACTGCCAATCTGCACCATAGGGCCAAAGCGTCCCAGGCGCGCTACAACGGGCTTGCCGCTTTCAGGATCGGTTCCCAATACTCTTTCGCCTTTGGCCCGTTCCGCATTTTCCATCGTATCTTCCACTGTTTTGTGGAAAGGATTATAGAAGTTGCCGATCATCTGGTTCCAGAGCTTCTTGCCTGCCGCGATCTGATCAAATTCATTCTCAATATTGGCGGTAAAGCCATAGTCCATCACCTGGGTAAAATGCTCGTTCAAAAAGTCCGTAACGACCATACCCAGGTCTGTGGGGAATAGCTTGCCTTTTTCGGCGCCGGTATTTTCCTGGGCTTTCTGCTCTGTAATGTGATTGTCCTTCAGCATGAGGATGTGGTAATCGCGCTGTACGCCTTCCTTATCGCGTTTTTCCACGTACCCGCGCTGCTGCACCGTGCTGATGGTAGGCGCATAAGTAGACGGGCGGCCAATCCCCAGCTCCTCCAGCTTTTTTACCAGCGAGGCCTCCGTATAACGCGGGGCAGGCCGGCTGAAGCGTTCCGTAGCCTTCAGCGTTACGAGCGGCAATTGCTGGCCCACAGTGAGTGGCGGCAACATGCCATCATTCTCTTCTTCATCTTCATCGTCCTTGCCTTCGATATATACTTTAAGGAATCCGTCGAACTTCAATACTTCACCGGTAGCGGTCAGCTGATCGGGCATGGTAGAGATACCGATCTTCGCTGTGGTCTTTTCCAGCCGGGCATCGGCCATTTGCGAGGCTACTGTACGCTTCCATATCAGGTCGTACAGCTTTTGTCCTTCCGCATCGCCTATACTGCTCACGCGCATCTCTGTGGGTCTTATGGCCTCGTGCGCTTCCTGTGCCGATTGGTTCTTGGTCTGGTATTGCCGGCGCTGATGGTAGTCATTGCCATATTGGCTCACAATGGTTGCTTCAGCATTTTCAAGTGCCGTTTCGGAGAGGTTCACCGAATCGGTACGCATATAAGTGATATGACCATTTTCGTAGAGCTGCTGTGCCAGGCGCATGGTACGTGATACAGAGTAGCCCAGTTTGCGGCTGGCTTCCTGCTGCAGGGTAGATGTGGTGAAAGGTGCTGCCGGCGAGCGTTTACCGGGCCTCACCTGCACATCATCCACTTTAAAGGTAGCGTTCACGCATTTGTCGAGAAAAGCCCTGGCGCCCTCGCTGGCTTCAAACCGGCGCCCTTCGGCCTTAAAGTGCACATTGCGGCCGCTGATATCTTTTGCTTCAAAAGTACCTTCGGTACGGTAGCTGCTTTCGGTTTTAAAATTGTTGATCTCGCGTTCCCGCTCGGTGATCAGTTTCACCGCTACCGATTGTACACGGCCGGCCGAAAGGCCGCGACCGCTAAGCTTACGCCACAGCACCGGCGATATTTCAAATCCGACCAGGCGGTCCAGCACGCGACGGGCCTGCTGGGCATTCACCAGGTTCATATCGACAAGCCTGGGCTGTGCCACTGCTTTTTGTATAGCCGGTTTGGTAATCTCGTGGAAGACAATGCGCTTGGTAGTTGCCGGGTTCAATCCCAGCACCTCGCACAGGTGCCAACTGATCGATTCTCCTTCCCGGTCCTCATCTGTTGCGAGCCATACCTCACCGGCATTTTTCGCTTTCGACCGCAGCTCTGCTACTACTTTCTTCTTATCATCCGAAATAATATAGTTGGGCAGGAACCCATTATCGACATCGATACCCATCCCCTCCTTCTCCAGATCCCTGATATGCCCGAAGCTTGATTTGACCTCAAAGTCTTTCCCCAGTATCTTTTCGATGGTCTTTGCCTTGGCAGGCGACTCCACTATTAAAAGGTTTTTAGCCATTTTGTACTCATCGGGGCCTGTAAAGCGGACCCTGTATTTTATCTTTTTACAAAACTTTTTCCCTCCCGGCAAATCATCTTTTTTTTACCAGGAGCGCTGCAAGATTACGTTTTTATTTGGAAAAATGTTTTATCGCGGAAAAATATCATTTGTTCCGGAATACTTCCACGATCTTCCGGAAAGGGACAAACCCGCAGAGCAGCATAGCCAGGCCGGCAGCCAGGCCAATGCCTGCAAGATGAGTAATAAGGCTAGCAGGCACGAGCAACATTGCCTTTACCGATACACCGATCAATATAATAAATAACAGGTATCGGAGCAACCAGCGACCATCTGTTTGGAGCCGGATGATCTTTTGTGATAATACAATATTGGTCACCGCAACAAAATACATCGTAATACAGCAGGTGACAGCCGCGCCCAATGCCCCATAGTGTGGCATAAGCACAAGATTGGACCCCAGGTTAATGATCACTGCCACCGAGGCTACACCGATCAATGGCTTCAGGTTACCGTTGGCAGTAAGCAGCGTTGCATATACGTAGTTGATGCAGAAGGCAGGGAAGGCAAACATCAGTACGGTGAATAAGCGACCTTCATACGCCCCGGCCATTCCTTTCATCTGCAGCATCATGATCTCCCGCCCCAGGAACAAAGCGGTTACCAGCGCTGTAATGGCCACAGGTACGATAAGATCGACGCTGAGCCGCACCAGCTGCTGCACCGGTTCCCTGCGTGCCAGCATACTACCGAACATCGGCAGCAGCATACCGGCAAAAAGAACGCCGGTCACATTATTAGCTACATCCAGCAGGCGATAGGCGGCAGCGTATACGCCGGCCTCGTGGGTGCCATTGGTCAGCAGGCGTTCCATCAACGACATGTCGGAACGCATATAGATCGCCATCAGGAAAACCAGGACGGCATAAGGTACGCTGCTGCGGCAAATTACCCATACCTTAAGCAGGTCGTAGTGCTTCCAGTCGATGCGATCGAAGCGGGCGCAAATAATAAAGCCCGCCAGCGATGTAATGGCATAGGAAACGATCTGGGCGTAGATAAACCACTCGATGCGGAAATGAGCGGCGAAGGTATCGCGGAACAGCAGCACCGAACAAATGAGGATCATAACCAGACGGTCCAGCACTGAGAGTAAGCCGTCGGTCTTGAACCGGTGCAGCGCCGATACATTGCTCCGCAAGTAAAGCACCAGTGAGTTAAGCACCTGCACCAGCCCGAGAATCATGAGCAGGTAAAAGGCCTGCCCCCTGTACCCCAGCGCAACGCCCAGCACAGCGATCAAGGTCATATAAAAGGCAGACAGGATGCCTTTGGCCACCAGGATGTTGGGGAATAAGGTACGCAGGGTATGGGGCGCCTGCGCTACGGCCCGGTTATTGTAGCTCTGCAGACCGAAATCGAGCAACACCTGGAAAATAACGCTGAAGTTGAGCAGGGCCTGGTATTGACCATATGCATCGTGTCCTACCGCCAGCTGCACATTGCGATCGATACCGAAAATCCACAGAGGCTTTACGATAAGATTGACCAGGATAAGGAAAAAGATATTTTGGACGAAGAAACGGCGCAAGCAGCTCGGAATTAGCGATGGTATAAAGGTACAATATTAAGAAACCGCGCTGTATTGCGCGGTTTCTTAATGTTTTATTTCTTCAGTGCTAATAGCGAGAAATCGGTATCGACCTTTCGTATTGTATTGCTGAGCTTGCCCATGCCCTCTATCTCCATCTCTACTATATCTCCCGGCTGCAGCCATTGTTCGGGATAGCCGGGATCGTTGAGCTTGCCGGTGCCATTCAACTCCAGGAAGCAGCCGGTACCTACCGTACCGCTACCGATCACATCGCCGGGCAGTATATCGGCGCCATAAGCGCATCGCTCCAGTATTTCGGCAAAGGTCCAGTCCATGTCGCCCATATTACCCTCGCTTACCTTTACACCGTTCACAGTGCAAGTCATCTTAAGGTTAAAGCTGGCCCCGGTATGGTTATCCTTGGCGGGAATGCGGAAGGCTTCCAGCTCGTCGGGCGTTACCATCCAGGGACCGATCACGGTGGAAAAGTCTTTCCCTTTGGCCGGGCCCAGGTTCAGCAGCATCTCCTCCATTTGCAGGCGGCGCGCGCTCATATCGTTCATAATGCAATAGCCGGCAATATAGCTGTCGGCCTCTGCAGCCTTGATGTTACGCCCTTTTTTACCAACGATTATCGCTGCTTCCAACTCAAAATCCAGCTTCTCGAAGTGGTCGGGCATGCAATCGATATCGCCAGGGCCCTGTATGGCATTATGATTGGTAAAATAGAAGATCGGATACTGGTCAAACTCAGGTATCATATCTACCTTACGGTTACGGCGCGCTGCAGCCACGTGCTGCCTGAAGGCATAGCCGTCGCGGCAGGAAGTAGGCCGTGGCAAAGGCGCCAGCACTTCTACACTGCCGAATTCACGGGAATTGACAGTCAGGCTTCCGTTCTTGATATTGGCCTCTACTTCGCGTGCGACAGGAGAAAGTCGCTCCCAGTCTTCCAGTAGGGAGCTCATCGTTTTGGGCAGCCGGGCATCGGCCTCATCCATATTGTACAGGTCGCCGTTGATATAAAAGGCTACCTGTTCCCAATTGTTGTGCTTGTACGTTACGAGTTTCATATCGGGGAATAAGTTTCGCTATTTGGATTTAGAATTAAACAATAGGCTATTGCTTCGCCTCCTGCAAGGATTGCATATAGGCTTTAGATTTATATTGCGGATTGTTTTTACCTGTAGGCAAATTGATACCCAGGCTCAGGATGAGCTCATAGGTGCCAAACGATTGTTTTGCGGTTCCTTCGTAGATCTTAAGATTGCTGTAACGGGCATAGTCTACCTTTTGCGCCAGCTCCAGGTATACGTATTTCATACCGGTCACGCGCAGCGCGGTTTCCACGCCCATATTCCAACCTCCGAACTGGAAACCGGGATCGTTGTCCTTACCGAAAAAAGAATTCTCCACATGCGGGATCACGGGCCCCACGCCGGCCTTGGCCAGCAGGTCGACCTTGAACTTCTTGTCGTCGGTATGGTACACCTGGAAGCGCTTCACCAGATTGAATAACAGAAAATTGGCGCCGTTGTTCAGGTAATAGTAAAAACCGTTGGCGCCGGAATAATCGATATGCCGGTCGGTCTGCTCACCGTTCACCTTACCTTTCAGGTGTGCCTGCTGCCCATCGGTGATGATGTATTTGGTATGATCGAAATTGATCTCGATGGCAAAGTCCTGTTTTTCGTTGAAGAAATAGCCCAGCCGGTAATTGTATTGCGGCACCGTAAGCGCCGTATGGAAAAAATCTTCATCCCAGCCCCGGCGATCGTGCGCCTTCACACCTACCAGTTGGTAGTCGTTGTTGAGCGAAGGCTGGTTGACATGAACGGTAGAGCCGGTATACCATTCGGTATTATATCCCCAGCTGAAGTAAAGACTGCCGTTACCGACAAAGCCAAGATAGCTTTTCTTTTTGTCCTGGGCCTGCAGCTGCAATGCCAGACCGGTAAATAGCAAGCATAAGAAAGAGCGGTTGATGATGCGCTTGTGCATGAGTTACACGTGATTAAAACGCCGCAAAGGTAAATATTATCCGGTTCCGGCAATCACCGGCCCATCCATTAACATACCTTATATTACACCAAAGGCTTTTATCCGGGAAACAGGAATATTTTGGACATACGAGACACCCGATTGCTTGGGGTGCCCTTGCCAGATGTGTAGAGACGTAGCATGCCGTAATGGTAAATGTGTAAATGTGTAGAGACGTAGCATGCAGTATGGCAAATGTGTAAATGTGTAGAGACGTAGCATGCTACGTCTCTACACATTTACAGCAACAAAAACATTCGATTTATTTCCGCATCAGCCATTTACCGGCTTCTTTCAGACTGATCTTTTTACCATACATCAGAATGCCGGTACGATAGATCTTACCCGCCATCCAGGTGGTGGCAAAAAAGCCGCCTACAAGGCATAGCATCGATGCGATAAGCTGCTCGGGATGGTCGGCTGCCACGCCGAATGGTAACCGGGCCATCATCACGATAGGCGATGTAAGCGGGAAAATGCTGCCGAAGATAGCGATACCGCTGTTGGGATTACCAATGGCCGAAGACATCATCACAAAACCCAGGATAATAGGTATTGTAATGGGCAAGGTGTACTGGCCCGACTCCTGCGGGTCTTCGTTTACCAGGCTGCCCACCGCAGCAAACAGGGCCGCATACAGGAAATAACCGCCCAGGAAATAGAAGAGGAAGCATATTGCGATCAGCCACCAGTTGGTGCCCTGCAACGCGTGCAATATCTGCATCATCTTGGCGCTGTCCGTGGCCTGGCTAGCCGCCTCGTTCATGGACGCCGGGTCCACTTGCATAGCCATGCCGCCGGTCATCATAGGGATACCTATGGCCGCGAACAGGCCGAACAATACGATCCAGATCAGCACCTGAGTAAGACCGACCAGGGCCACGCCTATGATCTTGCCCAGCATCAATTGGAAGGGCCGTACCGAGCTCACGATGATCTCCGCGATACGGTTGGTCTTTTCCTCCATCACACTTCGCATTACGCTCATACCATAAAACAACATGAACATATACAGCAGGAAGCCGCAGGCGTAGCCGATGATCATGGCCGTTGCATTGCTCGATTCCTTGCCATCCTGGATATTGGTCACCTTAAGGCTAATGCTCTCTGCCTCGATCACTTTCAATTGCTCACTGCTGATGCCCGCCGCTTTCATACGCTCGTTGCGCACTATATCGTTCAAATCGTCGGTGATACGAGCCTCTGTAGTAATGCCGATTTGTTCGTTGTACAGCAGCTGAAAATTCAAGTCCTTATCGATACCCGGGATATAGAGCAAGGCATCATACTTTTTCTTATCCAGGTTATGCTTCAGCGAATCCAGTGTTCCATGCATAAACACATAATGTACATGCTTGGAAGCTTTCAGATTTTTTTCAAACACTCCCCCACTATTGTCAAGCACAGCGATCTTTTTGTCGCCGGTGGAGCCGCCCACAGCAATAAGACCGGTGAGCGCCGCCAACCCGATGAACAGGAAAGGGATCAGCAGGGTAAGCACAATGAAAGAGCGTTTCCTGACACGGGTCAGATACTCTCTTTTGATAATGATCAAAGTTTTATTCATAGATCAAAAATTTTTTGGTTAAAATATGGTCGGGAATGGCGTACGCTTATACTTCCTGGAAAGCCCGCGCAGCTGCAGTACCCTGCACCAGGCGAATGAAGATATCGTTGAGGGAAGGGAGTATTTCTGAAAAGGCGCCGACCATATAGCCCTGCCCGATAAAATACTGCAATACACCGTTGGCACTTTCGCCTTCTTTCAGGTGAAAAACGAGCGTGTTGTCCTGTTGCTTCATTACTTCGATGCCCTCTGGTAAGGCAGTGGGTGCCCGCTCGAGCGTAATGCTGAAAACGTTTTCTTTAAAATCCTGCCGCACCTGCTTTACGGTACCATCCAGTATCTTTTTACCCTGGTTCACGAGAATGATATGATCGCATATCTCTTCGACCTGTTCCATACGATGCGTGCTGAAAATAACGGTAGTGCCTTCTTTCGCCAGGCGGAAGATCTCATCTTTCAGCACATTGGCATTAACGGGGTCCAGACCACTGAAGGGCTCATCCAGGATCAGTAGCTTCGGGTTATGGATCACGGTAGTGACAAATTGCAGCTTCTGGCTCATACCCTTACTAAGGTCTTCCACCTTTTTATCCCACCAGCTATTCATATCCAGACGGGCAAACCAATCTTTACTGCGCTTTTCGGCTTCTGCACGGCTCAGCCCGCGCAGCTGGGCCAGGTACAGGGCCTGCTCCCCGATCTTCATTTTTTTGTAAAGCCCTCTTTCTTCAGGCATATACCCCATTTCGCCCACATGCTTCAGCATGTCGAAAGCCTCTCCGTTGAACAGGACCTGCCCCGAGTCGGGATAAAAGATACCCGTGACCATGCGCAGCAAGGTGCTTTTGCCGGCGCCGTTGGGCCCCAGCAGTCCAAATATGCTCCCCTGGGCGATATCGAAGCTGATATCGTCTACAGCCTTTTGCGTAGCATAGTACTTTTTTAGATTTTTTACAGAAAGCAGCATAATTGGTTTACCTCCTTTGTTGATGAAAAATGTTCTCGTTATTGGCTTATTGTGTACGTTGGTAAAAGTAGCGGATACACGGGCAAAAGAGCCGGCCCTTTCGACAAACTAGTGCTTTTTTAAGACCAATGTACGCGAATCGTCTTCCGCGACATTGAAATGCACTTCGAGATAATGTTGCGGCAGCAGACCGGGCGCACGTTCGGCCCATTCGATAAAGCACCAGGAATCTGCTGTCGACAGCATATCCTCAATACCGGCCTGTATCGCCTCTTCTTCATCGCGCAGCCGGTACCAGTCGGAATGATAGATAAGGCGGTCATGGCCTTCGGCATCCTTGAAATGATACTCGTTGATGAGCGAAAAGGTAGGGCTGCTCACCACATCGACCACGCCCAGCAAAGCGCACAGCGCCCTGGTAAAGGTGGTCTTACCCGCGCCCAGGCCGCCATTGAAGGTGATCACACGATATTGATGCGCATATTGCCAGAATTGATCCGCAGCGGCTTGTATATTGGATAAAGTGTAGGAAATTTGCATAACCGGTGCAAATTAGCAAAATTTACACCGCCCATACCGGCTATATCGGCTATGCAAACACACAACCTCGAACGGACCCTGGCTGCCAAGCGCATTAGTCCCACGGCCATGCGGCTGCGGGTGCTGGAATACCTTGTGGCCCGGGAAGCTGCCGTAAGCCTGGCCGACGTGGAAAAAGGCCTGTCGCATACCGATCGCATTACCGTATACCGTACTTTAAAAACCTTCGAGGAGCATCACCTGGTACACAGCATAGAAGACGGTACCGGTGCTACCAAATATGCGTTGTGTGCCGAGGAGTGCCGGCCGGACACGCCACATCACGACCTGCATATCCATTTTCACTGCCGTCAATGTGACGAAACGACTTGCCTGCCCAGCACGGTGCTACCGGCGTTACAGCTGCCGGAGGCCTATACTGCCGAAGAGATGAGCCTTACGGTACAAGGCATTTGCAACAAATGCAATCATCATTAGCCTGGCATTGTATTAGCCTACCTGAAAACCGGTATTTGTCAACTTTTAAACTTAAGGGAAAGGAGGCATCCTTATTTTTGCCGGTATGAAAAAGTTGTTGTTACTTTTCCTGCTGTTACCTGTCTTTTGTCAAGCCAGAGAAATAAGCTTCTCTATGGGCGGCGGATTGGCTCTTGCCGGACTATCGGGCAATGGCTACGCTTCCAACCTTTTTGCCGCACCTTCGGGTATGTTCTCTGCTGCGATCAGCTTCGGGGCCCTGAAAGCAGGTGTACGGGCCGATCTCTTCCAGGTTAAGAGCGAGCTGACCACCATAGATGTCACGGGCCAGGAGTACAAGGATCGCTTCGCCTATTACGATCCGGCGTTTTCCTTTTCGGCTTTTATCGCGAAAGTATTTCATCATAGGGCCCTGGATGTTTCCATCGGCGTCCATGCAGGTATGGTTACCGGTGTCAACAAGGCGGTGCTGCTCGGCCAGAGCAGCCATCCCGGCTTCAGCGCAGGTATAGATGCCGGTGTCACACATTATTTCAACCACCATATCGGCGTGTTTGGCAACCTCTCGCCCCGTTATATTTTCAATACTACCGACGCCCTGGCTTTTCCGTTGAATCTCGGGGTTTCTTTTAGGCTATAAACGACCCGCCACCGGGAAAAAGCCTGCTTTGCGACTTTTAATAAAGGTCGCAAAGCAGGCTTTATTTTTTACTTCCAGGTAAAAACCAGTCGCAATTATGCGCTCCATCACATAAAACATGTTAATTTTAACTATTTATTTACTCGGAGAATAGCGTCAACCGGGAAAAACATACCAATTTACAGAAATGTATAAAATAGTAGTAGGAATGCCGCTACATTTGAAAGCGAAACATTACATTTGTTTATCTTGTTTAATGCGCATTCTACAGGAATGGAGGCACTGAAAATCCATGAAAAGAGTAAGACCATTATTAAACACCCTAAACTATTTTTCTGCATGAAAAAAAAGCATCTGCAACTCCAGCAACTGAAGCTGAACAAGGAAACCGTGCTGAACATGTCGTCTGTTAAAGGCGGTGCACCCATTAACGATACGGGTAGCATCATTGCCCAGACCGCCGACTGTGCCAGGACAATGCAGCGGACCTGTGTTGATACACAAGGTACCGTAATGCCTTGCTGTCCCGGTTGCCGCTCCGGCGCCAACAATACCGTGGTAAAGCAATTCTGCACCATTATCGAACAGACTATGGACTGCACCCTGATTCCGGTCGATCCGCCGCAGGCCTAAGCCTTGAGTAAAAAACAACACATTTCATTTCAACCAAACGAAAACCCCCAAAATGAGTTTTTTATGAAAAAGAAACATCTGCAACTGAAACAATTAAAGCTTGCAAAAGACACCGTAATGAATATGTCAGCCGTTAAAGGCGGCGCTCAGATACCTGTAGGCGGCACCGGCACCATTGTTGCCCAAACAGCTAACTGCCCCAAGAGTGTAGGACTGAACTGCGATACTCAGGGTACGGTTATGCCCTGCTGTCCCGCCTGCCTCTCCGGCGCAAACAATACCGTAGCCCAGAAATACTGCACTGTGATCGCACAGACGGTAGACTGTCATCTGGAACCTGCGCAGCCCGGAGACTTCACTCCTATCGGCTAAGCAATAACGATTACCGGAGCCTGATCGCATACCGTATCAGGCTCCTTTTTTATCTGCTGCCGGAACCCCGTTCCTTTTTTGTATATTAGTTCTTCCAAACAAAAACCATTGCTATGAACACGCCTACAGGAATAGGTATGATCTACAACATCGCGTTGGATCCTTATTTCGACCTATACCCGCATACCCTCGACTATATAGAGCTTACGCCCGATATCCTGATCCAGGACCAGGGACCGGGACAGCCGGGACGGTTTTTACAGGTGGCCAAAGAATGGGAAATGATCCGTGGCCTGGCGCAACGTTGGCCCCTGGTAGCCCACCACATAGGCTTCTCGCTGGGCTCGGCCGATTACTTCGATAAGGAATACCTCGACAATGTGCTGCAGCTGCACGACGAATTCGGCTTTCACTGGCATAGTGATCACCTTTCTTATTCGAAATTGATACAGGGTGATGACCCGGAATACAATACCTGCCTGGCCCTTCCTGTACCCTACGATAAGGAATCGCTGGACATGATCGCCGCCAAGATACGGTTGATCAAAGAGCAGGTGGGCACGCCTTTCTTCATCGAGAACAATGTGTACTTTGCCGAAATACCGGATGAGGAGCTGACCGAACCCGAATTCCTCAAAAACCTGTGCCAGGAGGCTGGCTGCGGCCTGCTGCTGGACCTGCACAATGTCTATGTCAATAGCCGCAACTTCAACTTCGACCCTTTCACTTTCGTCGATGCGCTCGATCTTGGTACCGTGCAGGAGATCCATATCGCCGGTGGCAATGAAGCCGGTGGCATGTACCTCGATTCGCACTCCGGTGCTGTTCCTGAAGAAGTATGGCAAATGCTGGATCATGTGCTGCCCCGTTGTACCCAGATCAGGGGTATTACCTTCGAGGTCGATGAATCCTATATTCCCGAAATAGGATTTGAGAGCGTCGCCAACCAGCTCAATAAAGCTAGGAACATCTGGAATAAACACAAAACACCGCAACATGTCGCTTAAGTCGTTTCAGGAAGCCCTGGCCGAGATCATCTCCAGCCCCCTCATCGGCCAGGCCTATTATAAAGATCCCGCATCGCTGGAGCAGAAATACAGCCTTACAGAAAAAGAGCGGAAC
This sequence comes from Taibaiella koreensis, assembly GCF_003545715.1. GTDB lineage: Bacteria > Bacteroidota > Bacteroidia > Chitinophagales > Chitinophagaceae > Taibaiella > Taibaiella koreensis. The sequence continues at coordinate 720,830 of NZ_QVNU01000001.1, read as the reverse complement.
CGGCTACTGGGCATGATACAGCAGAAAAGCATGAAGGCCAATTACATGCTGTACCAGATGAACCGCCTCACGCCGCTCACTATGCTGATGAACTACACGCTGAAGATCATACACCCGCAACTGATGCCCCTGCTGCATGAGTTCTGGAAAGCTTATCCCAGAACATCTTTCCAGTTCAAGGACGAGATCGGCTTCTTCAGCGATTTCCTTAAAAAGAAGATCGCCGCAGGTCAGCTGGACATGCCCTTCCTGGAAGATGTGCTGAATATCGACGATGCGCTCAACGACATTCGTTTTGACAAGGATGAGACCAGCTATGTCAACGATGATTTTTTCACCCTGCATCCGCTTGCGCGGGTAGTGCATCTTACTTATGATGCTACTGCCCTGGTGGAAGCCATGGTCACCTACGATGCTGCGCAGCCTGCGCCCGATGTGCCCGTAGCACCGGGATATTATGTGCTGTATTATAGCGGCAGGCTCCGCTGCTACCCTGTCGATGCCGCCACAGCCGAGGCCTTGCTCGAACGACGGGCAGTCGAAGACATTCCCGAAGAGCTGGTGGATGATGAAATTTTGATCTGACGATGCGACAGGGGAACAGCCACAAAGCCTCCTGCTACCCGGAGACGGGAAAAGATGCCTTATTAAACAATACGACAATTTAATTACCTTTGCATCCTTCAAAAAAAGGATCACCGCAAATGTTTGATAATCTCAGTGAACGGCTCGACTCGGCGTTTAAGCTTCTTAAAGGCGAAGGACGCATTTCAGAGATCAATGTAGCCACCACCGTAAAAGAAATACGCCGCGCATTGGTCGATGCCGACGTGAACTATAAGATTGCCAAGGAATTTACCGATAAGGTAAAAGATAAGGCCCTGGGTGAAAAAGTGCTGACCGCCGTTTCTCCCGGTCAGCTCATGGTCAAGATCGTGAAAGACGAGCTGGCCGAGCTGATGGGCGGTACAGAGGTAGAGCTGGACCTTTCTACCAAACCCACCATCATTCTTATCGCGGGCCTGCAAGGTTCCGGTAAAACGACTTTCTCCGGCAAGCTGGCCAATTACCTCAACAGCAAAAAGCACAAAAAGCCGCTGCTCGTGGCAGGCGACGTCTATCGTCCGGCAGCGATTAACCAGCTGCATGTGCTGGGCGAGCAGATCAAGGTGCCGGTGTACAGCGAGCCTGAGAACAAAGATGTAGTACAGATCGCACAAAACGCCATCGCAAAGGCGAAGCAGGATGGTAACGGCGTGGTGATCATCGATACGGCCGGCCGCCTGGCGGTAGATGAGGCCATGATGACCGAGGTCGCCAACCTCAAGGCTGCAGTGCAACCCGCGGAGATCCTTTTCGTGGTAGACTCCATGACCGGCCAGGATGCCGTTAATACGGCCAAGGCCTTTAACGACCGCCTCGACTTTACCGGCGTGGTGCTCACCAAGCTCGACGGCGATACCCGCGGCGGTGCGGCACTATCGATCAAATACACGGTCGATAAGCCCATCAAGTTTGTGAGCATGGGCGAGAAGCTCGATACGCTCGATGTGTTCTATCCCGAGCGTATGGCGCAGCGTATCCTGGGCATGGGCGATATTATCTCCCTGGTAGAACGTGCGCAGGATCAATTCGACGAAGAAGAAGCTAAAAAGATAGAGAAGAAGATCAGGGCCAATAAATTTGACTTTGAAGACTTTAAAACCCAGCTGGGCCAGATCAAAAAGATGGGTAATATCAAAGACCTGCTGGCCATGATACCCGGTGTGGGCAAAGCGATTAAGGATATCGACATCAGCGACGACGCCTTCAAGGGGATAGAAGCTATGATCGATTCGATGACACCTGACGAGCGACGTAATCCCGATATTATTACCCCCGCCCGCCGCAAACGCATTGCTACAGGCGCCGGCAAGGATATCGCCGAAATGAATGCCTTTATGAAGCAGTTTGAGCAAATGCGCGGCATGATGAAGCAGATGAACAAATTCAAGGGCATGGGCGGTATGGGTATGCCGGGTATGGGTATGCCTAACCTATTTAGCGGCAAGCGCTAAAAGCAGGCGTGATGGCGCCATTCGCGCCTGTAACCAACTTTTTCATTACCAAAAGCGATTGTCTCCTGGCAATCGCTTTTTCAATGTCGCTATGCTTATAAAAGCCTGTGAACAAGCCTGCAATGCTTATCTATAGTGATTTTATTGATACCATTGTTGCACTAATTAGTGAATGACAGTTCAGTAAATTACCTACATTTGTCCCGTTTTTAAAAAAATAACGCAACAATGAAAGAAGTAGTTATCGTATCCGCAGTACGGACGCCTATTGGCAGCTGGGGCGGCTCTCTGAAGGATTTTTCGGCCACACAGCTAGGCGCTATAGCGATTAAAGGTGCTTTGGAAAGAATTAAACTGGACCCTAAGGAAGTAGACGACGTATTGATGGGTGCGGTAATGCAGGCTAATCTCGGACAGGCTCCGGCCCGCCAGGCAGCTAAATTTGCCGGCCTGCCCGATGATGTGAATTGCACCACGGTAAATAAAGTGTGCGCGAGCGGTATGAAAGCGATCACCCAGGGCGCGCAGTCCATTATGCTGGGCGATGCCGAAGTAGTGGTTGCTGGCGGTATGGAAAGCATGAGCAATGTGCCTTTTTACAGTCCCAACCTGCGCTGGGGCAGCAAATACGGTGATGTGAAGCTGATAGATGGTCTGGCCAAAGACGGCCTGACCGATGTTTATCATAATTATGCCATGGGCAATGCCGCAGAAAATACGGCTGCCGAAATGAAGATCAGCCGCGAGGACCAGGACGCTTTTGCGATCCAGAGCTACCAGCGCAGCCAGGCTTCCGTAAACGAAGGCCGTTTTGCCAACGAGATCGTACCGGTTGAGATACCTCAGCGTAAAGGTGATCCGGTTGTTTTTGCTAAAGACGAAGAGCCCTTCAACGTGAAATTCGATAAGATCCCCACATTGAATTCTGCCTTTGTAAAAGGTGGTTCCGTAACCGCTGCCAATGCCTCTACGATGAACGATGGCGCGGCTGCTGTGGTACTCATGAGCCGTGAAAAGGCCGAAGCCCTGGGTCTGAAGCCCCTGGCCGTGATTCGCGGTTATGCCGATGCAGAGCAAGCGCCTGAATGGTTCACCACTTCTCCTTCAAAAGCCGTTCCTAAGGCTGTAGCCAAGGCCGGTCTGAAGATGGAAGAAGTTGAATATTTTGAGCTCAACGAAGCCTTCAGCGTAGTAGGCCTGGCCAACTGCGAGCTGATGAAGCTGAAGCCGGAGCAGGTGAATGTGAACGGCGGCGCTGTTTCCCTGGGCCATCCCCTGGGCGCCAGCGGGGCCCGTATTATCGTTACACTATTGAATGTGCTGGAACAAAAGAACGCTAAGATCGGCGCTGCAGGCATCTGCAACGGCGGTGGCGGCGCCAGCGCTGTCGTGATCGAAAGACTGTAATCGTCAACATCTGATATAGATACGAAAGCTGCCTTTTGAAGGGCAGCTTTCGTTGTTAACGGCGATCAATGCCCGTCAGTTATGCCCACCCTGCTTTTGCGGATATGATACACCATCATGCGGATTTATATTGCTTTGAGGCATATCTCAAAGGAACACCATTGCGGCAGAGCGGCCTGCTATCTTTGCCCTAATGAAGCGTTACAAGCATAAGCCATACAACCGCAGCATTTTATCTTTGCATCAAATCGGCCACCATTAGCTGAAACACGGAAGCCATCGTTTATATTTGCCCCAATTTTGAACCAAAACCTCCCCTATCTATGCAATTTTTGCTCCCTATCGCCCTGCTGGGCGCGCTGCTTCACGTCCATTCCGCCACCGCCCAGGAATACTCAGCCAACCGCTGGAGGGAAACGAGCCGCTTAAACACCGACAAACAGGAAGTCCATTTTACCGATACCGTATGGCTCAATACCACCGACCGGCAAATGATCGACGTCGTGATCGGTGGCTACGCCTATCGCGGTACGGTAGCCGGCGATTCCCTCGACATTAAAAAGCGGACCTTTTATGTAGAAAAAAATGAGCCGGAAGAGATACGGCTGCAATTTGGTAAGCTGACCCATATCTTTACCCGTGCCCTGAAAGATATGACCGGCGCCGATGTCGAAGTATTTGCTTCGGAGAACAGCATCCCTGCCGGGCCCGTTACGAAGATCAACGCAAAGCAGCTCCCGGGTGTGTGGCGCTTATACAAAAAGACACTGCGCGAAGGCGCCACTGCGGAGCTCAGCAAGATCCAGTATCCTAAAAAGCTCCACATCTACAGCAAGCCCCTGAAAGGTATTCGCGGCACATTGCTTACGGTCAACAATCTCGAGTACAAGATAAAAGAGTTCAAAGGATCTGAGATCAGGGTGCTCACCACCCTCAACCAGCCGCAAAGCTTTAAAGTGCTGAAGCAAAGCCCTGCCGAGCTCTTGCTGGAAGATGAGCACAATGCCATCTATTTTTTCAAGAAATACTGACAACCCCTGTTGGTCAGCGGCCCGGCGGCTGTAGCTGATACATCTGCCGGGCTATTCTGGCCTCAATCCGACAACCCGGCGATCACATTGATCGTGAGTGCTACGATAACGGTATTGAAGGCGAACGCCATAAGACTGTGTAACAAAGCCAGGCGACGCAGGCGGCGGGCGCTGATGGCCACATCCGACACCTGGAAGGTCATACCGAGCACGAAGGAGAAGTAAGCAAAATCCAGAAAATCGGGTAGCTGATCGCCCGGAAAGTCCAGTCCTCCCGCATGCCGGCTCTTGTCTTCCTCATGATCGGCGTAGTAAATATGGGCATACCGGCCGGCAAATACCGTATGGACCAAAGCCCAGGACAGGATCATACCGGCAAAAGCAATAACCAGGGAAAGGATGGCCGCCTCTCCGCCCGCCTTACGGTTAAGGACCAGCAATACCACCGCCATGAAAGCCGCCAGGGTGGCTACAAGGGCAATGATAAAGACGACAATGCGGCCTTCATCCTGGCTGCGGGCCTCCTTCCTTATTTCCCGCGGTGCTATGGTGAAAAATGTGATCCAGTTCAAGGCCAGGAAACAGGCACAGAAAGTATCCCAGGATGCCAGGAAATGCAGCAGTATGCGTTGCGGATAAAGCATCAGCAGGCCGTAGCAGGCTACGCCTGCGAAGAGGCTGATGATCAGCTTTTTGACGGCGCTAAGCCGGTTAATCGGGGACATGCGGACGAATTGTAATCCCAAGGTAATCATTTTGGGGAATACGCGGAATTGCTGAAATAGTTTCTTATATTTGCCGCTTCCAATAATGACATAACGGTAAATGAATATCATATTCCTATTAACGCTTGCATATTTGATCGGGTCAATTCCTACCGCAGTTTGGGTGAGTAAACGGATTTATGGATTAGATATCAGAGATCATGGCAGCGGGAATGCGGGTGCTACCAATACGTTCAGGGTATTGGGCAAAAAGGCAGGCATCGGCGTGATGCTGGTCGACATGCTGAAAGGTTTTGCCGCAGTATATCTTTCTTACCTTTCCATGCACAGTCCGGGCTCCGAGCAAATGACCAATCTGCAGGTTGGGCTGGGACTTTGCGCCGTAGTAGGCCATATATTCCCTATCTGGGCCGGCTTCAGGGGCGGCAAGGGTATTGCCACCCTTTTTGGTATGATCCTGGCGATACACCCTATCGTTGCCGGGAGCCTGGTGATTGTATTCCTGGTGATGCTGTTCCTCACACGCTATGTATCGCTGAGCTCGATGGTCGCCAGCGTAGCCTTCCCGGTGCTTATCCTGTTCATCTTTAAAGACAAAGCACCCGAGATGTCCTATAAGCTCTTTGCCATAGCCACGGCCTGTATGGTGGTGCTCACGCATCATAAGAATATCAGCAGACTTATCGCCGGTAATGAAAGCAAGGTAAAACTGATCAAACGTGACAAATAGGTTGTTTATTTTACACCCTGTATCGAGATACGATAAAAAAGCTTTCCCCTGGGAAAGCTTTTTTCTTAATGACCATCCTTATAGCTAAGTAGCCAGGCTCTTTAGGGAGCAGGCTTTATTGCCTTTTGCAGCAATTATCCCATTGCTCATAGGCTTTTGCATTTCCTTTCAGTCCGTCGGCATCGAAACCAGCTTCCGTAATGGCCGTCCTTATTTGTTCCGGCGTGGTTTTGGCAGCATTATATACTATGTCCACGGTTTCACTCCTGACGTCAAGGTCCATCCGCTTTACGCCTTTAACCTTGTATATGGCATTTTCCAGGCGTTTGCCACAGCTTTCGCACTGCTGGCAATGGTCGCAGTAGATAGAGGCCTTAACCTTGATCTTCGCCGTCTTATTTTCGGCCCGGGCCGAATAGGCAAAACAAAAAATACCGGCAAGAAGGATTAATTTTTTCATATGTTGGGTTCAAATATCTCCCAAGATAGTCAGAACGTGGGAGACAACAAAAAATACCAGCGCTTCAATGCATGATTGCCGCCGTTTTGGACGCTGCGCCATCCTGTTACCTATTGTTTATACACTGGTTTCATTTATTTTTCTTACTTTGGCTCTGTCCTATCCCTTTATTTTGAACCTATATACTGCTCAAAATGTTGACAGTCCGGCAAAACATGGCAAAATGAAGCGCAACAACCTTTTATTCACCGCTGCCTTATCAGGCCTTCTCGTGCTTCCGGCGCTGGAAAGCTGCTATAAGAATCCCGTTACCGGCCGTTCTTCCCTTAACCTGGTCGACGACGGCACCATCAATAGCCTTTCCGCCCAGCAATACAGCACCTTCCTGACCCAGAACAAGCCCATAGGCGGCAATGATGCCGAAATGGTAAAGCGCGTAGGCAATAAGCTGGCTACCGCCATTAATCAGTATTTTGCAGGCAAAGGACAAAGCAAAGTGCTGGCCGGCTATAAATGGGAATTTAACCTGGTTAACTCCAAGGAAGTAAATGCCTGGTGCATGCCTGGTGGTAAAGTGGTGGTCTACTCGGGCATATTACCGGTCACCAAAACAGAGGCAGGCCTGGCGGTGGTCATGGGACACGAGATTGCCCACGCGATTGCCAAGCACGGTGCCGAGCGCATGAGCCAGGGGCTGGTGCAGCAGCTTGGCGGTGTCGCAGTGGCTGTAGCCGTATCGAGCAAGCCTGCCGAAACTCAGGCGCTCTACACCTCGGCTTATGGAGTGGCATCCAATGTTGGCGGCATCCTCCCCTTTTCCCGGAAGCATGAGAGCGAGGCCGATGAAATGGGACTTATCTTTATGGCCATGGCCGGCTACGATCCCAATGAAGCAGTAAGCTTCTGGCAGCGCATGGCAGCCCAGGGCGGCGCCAAACCACCAGAGATGCTGAGCACACATCCCAGCGACCAAACCCGCATCAACAGTATCAAAAGTCAGATACCGAAAGCGATGCAGTACTATAAAAAACCATAACCTTGTGCACCCTTTTTTTAAAGTTTCACCTGTAAAAAGAGTATTAAGCTACCTGATACCGGTTACCATTGCCAGCACCCCGGGCAGCAAAAATAAATTTCTCGAATTCATACTTTACCGCAACCAGTGGCAACTGGCTACGGAAGAAGCCTTATACTCCGATGGCACCCGCTACCAGCCCTTTCGCATCGCTTTCCGGAACGTTCCCAAAGACAAGCTCACAGCCTTATCGCATTGCCTTATATTGGGTACGGGCCTGGGCAGCATTGCCCAGATATTGAAGGAAAAATACAAGCACAACCCCAGGTTTACCCTGGTGGAATATGACGAGCAGATCCTCAAATGGGCACTGGAAAACCTTTCGGCCCTGGGCGTTCATAACCTCGACCCGCATTGCATCAACGCAGCCGATTTTGTAAAGAAAGACAAAGGGCAATACGATCTGCTATGCATCGATATTTTCAACGGACGCGAGGTGCCTTCACTCTTTACCGAAAAGGAATTCCTGGTGCAAACCAGGCGCTTGCTGAAGCCAGGCGGCATCTGGATCATGAATTATATCGTCAACGATGAAGTGGAGCTGTACCAGTACCTCAGCAATGTCAAAAGCATTTTCAGCGATGTGGATGTGATCGAAAAAGAGCAGAACCGCATCCTGATTGTGAGAGGTTGAGTATTGAGAGGTTGAGTATTGAGTATTGAGTATTGGGTATTGAGTATTGGGTATTGGGTATTGAGTAGTGAGTATTGGGTATTGAGATACTTTGATACTTGATACCTGATACCTGACTTAAATACACACGAAAAAAGCGCCCTGTGCAGGACGCTCTTTTTCCATTTCTTATGTTGTCTGTTTGTTTTTTTGTTGGGGGGGTATGCTATCCAAGATAAGATTTCAGCAGCTTGCAACGATTGGTCGTACGTAGTTTGGTGATGGCCTTGTCCTTGATCTGCCGCACTCTTTCACGGGTGAGCCCGAAGCGTTCGCCAATATCTTCAAGAGATACGGGATGCTCCACACCGATACCGAAATACAAGGTGAGCACATCGCGCTGGCGGTCGGTAAGGGTGCTGAGCGAGCGCGCCACTTCCATGCGTAGTGAATCGCTGTGCTCGATCTCGCGATCGGCCTTCAGCGCGTTGGCATTTTCCAGCACATCCAGCAAAGTGTTGTCCTCGCCGTCGATAAAGGGGGCGTCCATGCTCACATGGCGAGCCGCCACTCCCAATGTTGTTTCCACTTCTTCCAGTCCGATCTCCAATAGGCTAGCCAGCTCCTCTGAAGAAGGTTCGCGCTCGTATTCCTGCTCCAACATAGAATACGCTTTGCTGATCTTGTTGGTCAGTCCTACTTTATTGAGCGGCAGACGCACGATACGGCTTTGTTCAGCCAGCGCCTGCAATATCGATTGGCGTATCCACCATACGGCGTAAGAAATAAATTTAAAACCACGTGTCTCGTCAAAGCGTTGCGCTGCTTTGATCAGCCCCAGATTGCCTTCATTGATCAGGTCGCTTAACGACAGGCCCTGGTTTTGGTATTGCTTTGCTACAGAGACCACGAAACGTAAATTGGCATTCGTCAATTTCTCCAATGCTTTCTGATCACCCTGCTTGATTCTTATTGCAAGTTGAACCTCCTCTTCCGGAGTAATAAGGTCAACCTTACCGATTTCCTGGAGGTATTTTTCCAATGACTGGCTCTCCCGGTTGGTAATTGACTTTGTGATTTTCAATTGACGCATTGACATGAGTGTGTGTAAATTTTTGGTTACAAATGAGATAATTTTTATCGATTAACAATTAGGCAACATGTAAACAAAGCTAAGGATTCGGCGCTACGAATCCAAAAAAAATTAAACAAACATTAACACGCATTAGGCAAGGGTTTCAAGCCGTTTATAAATGAGAATAAAATAAAAAAAGGAAAATGCTTTGATTATTCTGGGCTTTTTCTATTATTGCAACACGATGAATCACCAAGATCGCTTTATTATATGAAGAGTAAAAAATCAATGTTTACGGTTGAGTTCCCTATCAGATGCTCCCCTACAATACTCTACGAATTTCTTTCTACTCCAAACGGCTTACAGGAATGGTTTGCAGACAAAGTGGATCAAAGGGAGGATACTTTCTTTTTCAGCTGGAACAATGCTACTGATGAAGCGGACCGGGTCAGTTTTGAAGAGAATGAATTTGTACGTTATCGCTGGGAATACTATGATGACGAGGAATTTTTCGAATTCAGGATCGCGCAAAGCCCTGTAACGAACGAGACCATTTTACAGATCACCGACTTTGCAGACAAAGGCGAGATCAAAGACCAGCAACAGCTGTGGAACACACAGATCAACGACCTGAAACACCGGATAGGCAGTTGAGCTAAAGCACCAGATACTAAAAACGCTTCGGCCACGTTAAAAGATAGAGAAAGCTGTCCTTAACCCGGACAGCTTCTTTTTTCCCATTGCTGAGAAGCGTTTTTTCCCGGAAGCATAGTTTTCGTGCGACCTTTAAGGCAGCTTCTTTATTTTTGCAGCGCCGGACGATACTTGACGGCCTATTGTTTCCCGATGAATGTACGCCTGAAAAAACTGGACCTACTGATACTGCGCAGCTTCATGGGCCCCTTTGTGGTAACCTTCTTCATTGTCTTGTTCACACTGGCCATGCAGTTCTATTGGCTGTATATGGATGAGCTGATCGGCAAGGGTTTTGGTGTGCTCATGACCATGCAGCTAATGCTGTACATGTCCACTACCCTCTTCCCTATTGCCCTGCCCCTGGGTATCCTGCTGGCTTCCATCATGACCTTCGGCAGCCTGGGGGAGAACTTTGAGCTGGTGGCTATTAAATCGGCCGGGATATCGCTGTACCGTTTCATGCGGCCGCTGATCATATTTATCGGTATCATCTCGGTACTGGCCTTCTTCTTCAATAACTATGTGATACCGGTCACCAACCTCAAATCCTATTCCCTGCTGTACGATATGCGCAACCAGAAGCCTGCTATGAACATACGCGAGGGTTTCTTCAACAAAGACATCGATGGCTTTGCGATAAGGGTGGGTAAAAAAGAAAAGGACGGACAAACCATCCACGATATCGTGATCTATGACCACACATCAGGCCGGGGCAGCGACAAACTGGTGCTGGCCAGGAATGGCCGTATGTATCCTTCTAAAGATAAGCGCTACCTCATATTTGAGCTGATCGACGGTTGCCGCTATGAAGAAGACAACACCAAGAACAACCACGCGCAGACCCGCATGGAATTCGGCAAATGGTATAAAGTGTTCGATCTTTCCAAGTTTGCCTTTAGCCGTACCAAAGAAGAGCTTTTTAAGGGCAACAATGAGATGATGAACGTAAGCCAGCTGAACGACAATATCGACAGCATGAACAAGAAGCTGGACTTATCGGCCAAAGACCTCGACCGCTATCTCGATCCGTACTTTTCGCTCTACCAGAAACGCAAGGAAGATTCGCTTACCTTCCGGCGCGTGAGCAAAGGCGAAGGCAAGATCAGCAGCTATAAACGAAGCTTCTTCGACCTTGTGCCCGACTCTTCCCGCAGGCGGGTGATCCAGACCACAGAATCCAATGTCAGGAGCATGCAGCGCCTGGTAACGATCGTTTCCAGCGATGTGAAGCTTCGCAAAGAGAGCATCAATCAATTTGAGATCGCCTGGCATAAAAAGTACACGCTCTCGTTTGCCTGTATGCTGTTGTTCCTTATTGGCGCACCGCTCGGGGCTATTATCCGGAAGGGCGGGCTGGGTATGCCTGTAATTATTGCCATTGCCTTTTTCATTATCTACTTTATCATTTCAAGTACCGGGGAAAAGCTGGCACAGCAAAGCGCCGTAGCGCCCTGGTACGGTATGTGGCTGGCCACCGGCGTGTTGCTGCCCATAGCCTTCGTGATTATGGCCGCCGCGCGCAACGATTCGGGCCTGTTCAACAAAGAATGGTACCAGAGAGGCTGGCTTAAATTTAAAACCTTCCTGGGCGGGCTTACAGGAAGAAAGAAAAACAAAACGGCGGCCTGAGCCGCAACAGCGAAACCCATGCCAATGACACGCTTCGACAATATGTACCGCTCAAGATATATGCAGCCGCTGGACGGCGCCCGCTACTTTATCCTGCTGTTCATGATATGGCTGCTGCTGGGATGCATGCTGCTGCTGTGGGAACAGGAGCGCTGGGTCTACCGTACTATCAACGGGCACTACAGCCCTTTGGGCGATACGCTGTTTCCCTGGATCACCCATATCGGCGAGGGGCCGGTGATCATTACGATATTGTTGTTGCTGCTGCTCATTCCGCGCCTGCGTACCTGGAAGTTTACCCTGGCCCTGATGGTATGCAACCTGAGCCCCTTCCTGCTCACACAGGCGATCAAGGGCCTGGTGAATGCGCCCCGGCCGTTGAAATACTTTGCAGAAGCAGCCTGGATCCATCGCGTGCCTGGGCAGCCACTCAACTACGATTTCAGCTTTCCTTCCGGGCATAGCGAAGGGTCGTTTGCCTTCCTGTGCTTCCTGTCGCTGCTGCTACCTGCACGCTACCGCTACCTGGGCGCCGTCTTTTTCCTTATTGCCCTATCGGTAGTTTATTCAAGAATGTACCTGTCGCAGCACTTTTATGCCGACGTGTATACGGGCAGCGTGATCGGCACGCTGTGCTGCCTTATTTCTTTTGCCATCATCAATCCTTTCAAAGATGCAGAGATCAATAGAACGCATCTTCAAAATGAAGCAGCTCGATAACCCGTCCATGCTGCAACAGGATGCTGATCACATCGAAGCGAAGCTTTTCATAGGAAGGATATTGCAGGCAATAATGTTCGGCGGTCGCCTTCAGCCATTGCTGCTTGCGCTCATGTACGGCCTCCTCGGGAAAGCCCAGCGCATAGCTGCTCCGGGTCTTGATCTCGGTAAACACAAGTATATCGCCCGATAAGGAGATCACATCGACCTCTTTATGCCCGAAGCGGTAATTGATCTCCAGCAGCACATGGCCTTTGCCGCGCAGGTAGGCATGCGCCTGCTCCTCACCGGCTTTACCCAGTTCAAGATGCTTGCTCATGGCACTCGCTTTTTTTAAGATAATAGAAAAGGCCGGTGCGCCCTTAAGATTTAGCATTACCGGTAAATACATACCGGATGATGTTGGCGCCCATCTGCAAGGCCTGCTGCCGCTTTTCGGGTCCATCGTTATGTACTTCAGGATCTTCCCAGCCATCACCGATATCGCAGTCGAAAGTGTAAAAGCATACCAGCCGTCCTTTATAAATAAGGCCGTAGCCATGGGGCTGCTTACCATCGTGCTCATGGATCTTTGGCAAGCCGTTGGGAAAATTGTATTGCTGATGATAAACAGGATGCGAGAAAGGCAGCTCGACAAAATCCAGTTCGGGAAACACCTTCTTCATCTCGGGCCGTACATAGGGATCTATGCCGAAGTTGTCGTCGATATGCAGGAAGCCGCCGCTTTCCAGGTACAACCGCAGGTTTTTGGCTTCTGCATCGCTAAAGGAAATACGACCATGGCCGGTTGCATGCACAAAGGGATAGTTGAACAGGTCGGCACTGCCGGCCTCCACCTGGGCTTCTGTGGCAGCAAATGCCGTATGCAGGTTCTGGTTGCAGAATTGTGCCAGGTTCTTTAAAGCTGTTGGATTGGCATACCAGTCTCCACCACCGCCGTAAACCAGCAAGGCAAGCTTTATTTGCTGCGCATGCACAGCAGGTATCATCAGGATCAGCAACAGGCTGCAAAGCAGTTTACGCATAGTTCAGAGCATTAAAAACGGTACAGGCATACAGCCCTGCAGTCTCGGTGCGCAGGCGGTTGGCGCCCAGTGAAACCGGGCTGAAACCCTGCTCCAGGCATAAAGATACTTCTTCCCTGGTAAAGTCGCCTTCAGGCCCTATAAGCACCAATGTGCTTCTGGATGGCTGCATGGCCTGCAGCAACGAATGGCGCGGCTCGCCGCTCAGGCAATGGGCCAGCAGCTTCTGCTCCGCCGCTGCGGTCATCAGCTGTTTCAACGGCTGGGGTTCATGTAGTCGGGGCAGGAAGCATTGCTGCGATTGCAGCATTGCCGATATTAATATCAGCTTCAGTCTTTCGGCATTGAACTTCTCTTTTTCGCTACGCTGCACCGTCAAAGGATAAATGTGCTCGATGCCCATCTCCGTAGCCTTCTCCAGCAGCCACTCATTACGGCTGTTGTTCTTGGTAAAGGCAATACCCAACGACAGCGCATAGGGCCTTTCTGTAAGGGTTTCCAGGGTTACCACCTGTACCCCGCAACGTTTGCGTTCGGCTGCGACAATGCTTACCCGCGCGCGCAGCCCTTTCCCGTTCGTCAGCAGCATATGCTCGCCCTCCTGCATACGCAATACCTGTATACAATGCTTGGAGGTGGCTTCATCAAGTGTAAATACCTGTTGGCCTGCAACAAGCGCTTCATGGTAAAAATAAGGCAGCATGGGGTCAGTATTTAAAACGGTATTCCAGCAAGGTATCCTTAGTTATATTGCCCTTTTCCGATCCGAGGATCTGGATCTGGAAAATGCGGTCGGGCATATACTGCAGCTTCTGGCGCACCAGGCGACCATCCTGCTGCCTGCTGGTCTCCATATAGATCGATTTGACCAGGTTGGTGACCATATCTGCCGAAATATCCATTTTACGCAGGAACAGATCGGCCGCTACAGCTTCGTAATGCAAGTGCGTGGTCTCCGTGGTCTCGTCGGTAAACATATCAAATTTGTACCAGCCCAGGTATTTTTTATCGCTGATATCTGCGGCATCAAAGTAGGCGCGGAGCCGCCCCCACAATACGCCGTCGAGTGGCACGTAAGCGCTGTCGCGCCGGCCGTTTGTCTCCACGATCTTCAATAGCGTATAAGGATCTCCATTCCGGTTTTTCCACTGGTCGTTAAAATAATCAGTGATAGAAAAATAAGTCTCGGTGGTATCGCCCGTCTTCTGCGGCGGCTCCTGGCCGGTGGTCGCTTTTTCTTCAGTGGAAGCGGAATTTTGCTTTTCTTTGCAGGCGAATAAGGCGCAGCAAAAAACCACGGGTAATAGAGATCGTAAGCGCATCAGCATTGCTTTAGTACGCAAATGTAATAAACCTGCCCTTTTTTCCTAATCGCCGCCCCGGTCAAAAGCAACAATATGAGTGAAGAACGTACAGAAATAGCCAGCCTTGGAGAATTTGGACTTATCGACCACCTGACCCGCAACAATGAGACCCGGCAGGCCAGCACCATCCTCAGCATCGGCGATGATGCCGCAGTCATCGACCAGTTTGGCAAGCAAACCGTAATCTCCAGCGATATGCTGGTAGAGGGTGTGCACTTCGACCTGATGTATACGCCATTGAAGCACCTTGGGTACAAATCTGTCGTGGTCAACCTTTCCGACATCTGCGCCATGAACGCTATCCCTACGCACATCACCTTGAATATAGGCATCAGCAACCGCTTTTCGGTGGAAGCCCTGGACGAATTTTACGAGGGCGTATATGCAGCTTGCCGGCATTATAATGTAGACCTGATAGGTGGCGATACCATCAGCTCGCAAAGAGGATTGCTTATCAGCATTACCGCTATCGGTGAGGTAACGCCCAACAAATTCGTTACCCGTAGCGGCGCCGGCCCCAATGATCTGCTGTGCGTTACAGGCGACCTGGGAGCGGCTTACCTGGGCTTACAGCTACTCGAAAGGGAAAAGAAGATCTTTCTCGAAAACCCCGGGGTAACACCCGACCTGGAAGGACGCGCCTACGTGACCGGCCGGCTGCTGAAGCCCGAGGCCCGGCTCGATATCGTGGAATGGCTGGCAGAACAGGAGATCATGCCCACCGCAATGATGGACGTGAGCGATGGCCTGAGCTCCGAGATCCTGCACCTGTGCCGGCAAAGCAACACCGGCTGCGTGCTGTATGAAGACAAGATACCCTTCCACGACGAGACACGCGAAGTGGCTTATAAATTCGACATCGATCCCACGGCCTGCGCGCTCAGCGGCGGCGAGGATTACGAGCTGCTATTCACCATTAAACAGGAAGATTACGATAAGCTGCGTATGCAGGAGCTGATCAGCGTGATTGGGCATATGACGCCGCCGGAAGAAGGCCGTAATCTCATTACACGCAAAGGCAACAAGCATGAGCTGGTTGCCCAGGGCTGGGTAGCTTTTCAGTAAACGACCGACCCAGGACGATATAAAGAACAAGGGGCATTGTGTTACAGCAATGCCCCTTGTTCTTATCCTATACGATTATCTGGCGGTGTTTTGCTTTATTTTGGTCACCTTCACTTCCACACCGGGTTTCACCTGCATAATACCGGTGGTCAGTACGGTATCGCCGGGCGTCAACCCATGCAATATTTCCACGTCCTCAACTTCCCGCATGCCCGTTGTGACTGTGACCAGCTCTGCTTTACCGCCGCGCAGTACGGCCACCTTCTTATCCCGTGTCGTAGGAATAATGCTTTGAGAAGGGACCATGATGGCGCCACTGTTCCGGTCAAGCGTGAGGTATACATTGGCAAAAGCGCCTGGCACCAGCTTGTTGGCAGCATTGGGTACCAGTGCCCGCATCATAATGGTACGGGTAGTAGCGTCGGCGCCGGGCTGTATGGCTACGATCTGGCCGCTCATGGTATCACGGCTGCCCGTTACCGTAAAGCGTACTACATTACCCGTACGGATCACGCCTTTATACTGCTCCGGTATTGGAAAGTCCAGCTTTAAGGGATTCACCTGCTGGATGATGGTAACGAGTGTAGTGGGCGTAACGACTGCGCCCACGCTCACATTACGCAACCCGATAATACCATCGAATGAAGCCTTGATCTGCAGGCGCCGCAATAAGGCCTCATTATATTCCACATCGGCATCGATAGAAGCGATCTGGGCCACCGTATTGTCGTATTCCTGCTTGCTGATGCCGTTGATGGCGAGCAGCTCATCCTGCCGTTCTTTGGTAATGACCTGCAGCTGGCGTTGCACTTTTAATTTCTGTATCTGCGCTCTGATGTCGCCATCGTAAAGCTGTATCAGCAGATCGCCTTTGTGCACAGGCGCGCCTTCTCTGAAATGAATGGCCGTAATGCGCCCCGAAACTTCCGGGTAAACGTTGATCGCTTCATTGGCCAGCAGGTTCCCGCTGCTTTCATATACCGCATCCAGCGTAGTAGGCTGCACCACTACTGCTTCTGCCCTAAGCCCCTGTGGGCCTTTATCCTTTGGTTTCTTTTCTTTGCCGGAATGACAACCGGCGGCAGCCAACAGGAGCCATGCGGCCAATATTTTCGTTAATCCGCTATTCCGATTGCATTGAAGATAAAAACGCGACCCCGGGCCTGGTACAGATGTTTGCTGCATAATTAAAAAAGGGTGATCGCCGGTTTCCGGCGGATTAGGACTATTTAAATCCTCCCCGGTTTAAAACCCGGTAAAATATTTTATTGCCGTTGTCCGAAAAGCAGGCTACCAATACGTACATGAGTGCTGCCTTCAGCAATGGCTGTCTCATAATCGCCGCTCATTCCCATCGACAGGATATGGAAATGCTCCTGTCCTAAAAAGTAACTCTGGCGGGCCAGCTGGAACATTGCCTTCAGGTTACGGAACTCGGCGGCAACCTGCGCCTTGTCTGCCGTGAAAGAGGCCATGCCCATCAGCCCGTCGATACGCACATAGCGCAGCTGCGCCCGCTGCACTTCATAGTGTTCCAGCAGGTCAATCATTTCCTTCTCGTCCAGCCCAAACTTGGTTTCTTCC
Organism: Taibaiella koreensis; assembly: GCF_003545715.1. Lineage (GTDB taxonomy): Bacteria > Bacteroidota > Bacteroidia > Chitinophagales > Chitinophagaceae > Taibaiella > Taibaiella koreensis. The sequence goes on along the minus strand of NZ_QVNU01000001.1, from coordinate 703,574 downwards.
CCCGCAATATGAAGCTGCAGGAGGCAGGGTATCTGCCGGTCGTATTTTTCGCCTTGCTTATTGATCTCGCTCAGTAGCCGGAAGCTGTCTACACCGTGTATCAGGTGCACGAAAGGTGCGATATATTTTACCTTATTGGATTGCAGGTGCCCTATAAAATGCCATCGGATATCGGCCGGTAGCTGCGCCTGCTTTTCTACAAGCTCCTGCACGTAGTTCTCGCCGAAATCCCGCTGACCAAGCCGGTACAACGCTTCAATATCTGAAACCGGCTTAAGTTTGGATACAGCGATCAATGTCGCTTGGGTTTCCTGCAAGGTATGGGTCAGCTGCCCGAAAGCTTCTGCTGTGATCATTGAGGTAATTATATTTAGAATTAAGTGACTATCCGGAAATAGGAAACGGGATACAATTTGCTCCTAAATAACGGTTGCTGAGCTTGTCGAAGCACCATCGTTGTCCTTTCGACAAGCTCAAGGACCGCCTTTGTTTCCTATATCCGGATACTCAGATTAGATTATTTTTTGCCGGTATCAACTACCAGCAGGTTGGCTGCGATCTTATCGGAAAGCATTACCGGGGGAGCCTGGTCGATGCTGACCATTACACTGTGATCGAAGGGCAAAAACTCATCGACGATCAATTGTACGCCAATGTGCAGGCCGAAACGTTCCAGGTGCTGCAAAAAGGCGGAAGAAGTATCTTTGACTGCTACGAGCTTAAGCTTTTTGCCGGCCTCTGTTTGCGACAGCGTGGTATTTGACGCCGGCTTTACCTCTCCTGCGGCGTTAGGAATAGGATCGCCGTGGGGGTCGAACCGGGGAAAATCCAGGAACTCATCCAACCGCTCGATCAGCTTTGCAGAGCGGATATGCTCCAGCTCTTCGGCAACTTCATGTACCTCATCCCAGGAAAAATGCAGCTTTTCGTGCAGGAACACCTCCCAAAGCCTGTGCTTTCGTACGATCTGCAGGGCTACGGACATGCCCGTCTTGCTCAGCTGTGTCTTTTTGTATTTTTCATAATGGATCAACTTTTTGTCGGAGAGCTTGCGCAACATATCCGTTACCGTAGCAGGACGGGTATTCATTTTTTCCGCAATATCGTTCACCGATACATCTTTGCTGGGGCTATCCTGCTGCAGGTAGTAGATGGCTTTAAGGTAGTTCTCCTCTGTAAAGCTGAATTCGGGCATAAGGCGAAAGTAGCAAGAATCGCAGGCATATCCAAAAGCAGTGCCGAAGGCCTATGGCTTGCCCCGGAAGGCAATTGCTATAAACCGTTTAGCTACCTGTTAATTGCAGATAACCATGGGATCACAGGTTTAAAAAAATGCTAAAAGGAAAGCCTTCTTTAAGATTTAGTTAGATTTGCAATTCACCATATCCCGTGTGCAATGCTCTTTCCCGGAAGAGCGCTGCTTTGTTTCGCATGCTTTTGTTTCCTTTGTCTATGAAGAAATGCCTTAAGATCCTTTTTCTCGTAGTGGCCTGCAGCTTGCTTACGCCCGTTGCTTCCCCTGCGCAATTCTGGAAAAAGCTGTTTAAAAAAGAGGTTAAAAAGCCGGTAAAGAAAAACCCGGACAAGAATAAGCCCGTCGCTAAAAAAGACGAGCCTAAACTCAAAAAAAGAGTACCGCCCGAATATCCTGCCGCCGGAAAAAAAGACGTTTACCGTATAGATGTACTATTGCCGCTAAACCTGAACGCACTGGTGCAGAACGGGAAACCGCTTTATAAAAAAGCTCCGGATCATCTGCAATCTGCTATTAACTTCTACGAAGGCCTCGGCATTGCAGCCCAGGCCATGCAGAACAAGGATGTAAAGCTGGAATGGTACGTGCACGATATAACTGATCCCGCCGACAATATTGCGCAGCTGACTACAGGAAAAAAAATGGAGCAAACAGATCTGATCATCGGCTGCGTGCAATCTAACGATATACCGGCACTGGCTGCCTATGCCAAAAAGAAAAAGATCAATTTTGTTTCGGCGCTTTCCCCTGCCGATGCCAATACCAAAGACAATCCCTACTTTATCCTGATCCAGCCAACGCTGAAAACCCATATCAGCCAGCTAATCGCTTATGCCGACAAGAAATACGGAAAAAATCCGAAATACATTTTTCACAATAACAATACCAGCGGTGAAAAAGAAGCCTATAACCAGCTTCGGGACGCGCTTATTGAAGAGAAAGATCTCAGCATCGTGGATTGCTCCCGTCTGAAGCTGACCACAGATACCCTGTCCCGGCTTTTTGACAGCACTAAGGTCAATGTAGTCTTCGTTAGCGTGCTCGATATCGGCAGTGCAGAGCAAATACTCAATACCCTTGCCGCCATGCCGCGCAGCTACCGCTTCCAGATATTCGGAATGCCCTCCTGGAAATCACTGCGGGGCCTTAGCCAGCAAAGCGCCTACATGGGATTAAGCATTCACTACACGACGCCGTTCTACTACGATCCTACCACTGCAGCAGGCAAATATGTGACTACACAATATACAGCCACCTATGGCGGCACGCCATCTGAAATGGTCTACCGGGGCTACGAATCTCTGTACTGGCTCAGCCACCTCCTGGAGCAGCATGGCGTGGTGTTCAATAAAGATATCGGCGATGTGAGCGCGGCGCCCTTTACCCGCTACGAGATAGAGCCGGCCTGGTCCAGGGAGAACGACTTTCTCTACCTCGAAAACAACAAGCTGTATATGCTCCACTATCAGAATGGCGGCTATGTGGTAGAGCAGCAATAACCGTACACTGCTAACAACAGGCATAACCATTTTCTGACAGGTGTCACAGGTATAAACAAAAGCTGCCCGGCAATGATTGCCGGGCAGCTTTTATATAAACTTCTAAACATCAGGCATTCTGTTCCCGCAGCTTCAACTTCTTGGCGTCTGCCACAGCCTTTTTCTGCGCGATATAAGGATAGTGATATTGTTCCAGGAATTGCTTTTTCGAATCACGGTAGGTATCCACGCCACCGATCAGGCTCAGGAAACGGACATAGACATAGGCCATATCAACCTGGTAGCTCAGGAATCCCGAACGTGCGCTGGCCGGGTACAGGTGATGGTTATTGTGCCATTCGCCTGCTACATAGCCGGGCCATATCTGGTTAATGGAAAGATCTTTACGGTTATAATCGATACCGTCTACCCGCTTATCCTTTCCTTTGCCATGGCCTTCGTAGTTGAAGGTACGCACACCGGCTGTCCATACAAAGGCAGAACCGAATATCGCGCAGGCCAGGCCAAGTCCTTGTCCGCCCAGCAGGTACTGACCGGTAAGGTATAAGGCTGCAAACCAGAAACCCCAGTTGAGTGCCCAGCTCAGCAACACACGGCCGGGGCTATCAATGCTGCCCCATTTACGGTATTGCTCGTAGGTATTGGGTTTTACACCGGTATGCCGCATCAGGTGCACGACGCGTTGATAATCTTCTTCAGAAAGATTGCGGTTGATCGGCTGGTGATTGGCATCGGCCAGGAAACAATACAGGAAGCCGGCATTTGCATTATAGGGATCACCCGGCTCGTCAGATTTGGCGTGGTGAACATGATGCGATACGGCATAGATCTCTTCGAACACAGTCTTGATCACCAGGTGCTGCGTAACGAAACGCCAGAACTTATTCTTAAAGGTGTAGGCGCCATGCGTACAATAGCGGTGATACCAGATGGTGCCATGCGTACCCATGAAGATCATGCTATATACAAAGCCTGCCAGCACAAACCACCAGTTAAAGGCGAAGAAGAAGAAATAGATAAGGAAGGGAAGCAACATAAAGAGTTGTACCCAACTCGTGAAAGTCATCCAGTTCTTCCTGGATTTAAAAATATTCAGCCTTGAAAAAAATTCTTTAAAAATCTGCTTCTGAGTGGGTTTCACCAGATTTCCCTGTTCATCACGCCATCCATAACTTGGCGGCTCCAGCACATAATCAAATAATGCCATTAAAGATTTTTTAGAATAATTGAATAAGTTTCATATGAGACGATCCCCATCGCGGTAAAGATAACTATAAAATGATGATACTGTCAATTAAATTACGTTTCCTTGCAAATATGTGACAATCATTTGCCCGCTTTCCCCTACGATTGCATAAAAGAAATATACGCCGAAAGCTGCGCTGCAGTTTGCATACGCTTTGTATGCTCCTAATGCAGGTGATCGCCCGAAAAGGCAAAAGGCAACATATTGATAATGTTGTCGACGATAAGGCCCTCCCCCGCAGGATTGCTCATGATCAGCCTTATAGGATGATCCTGGCGCTTTGCTACTTCCAGCAGGCTTTGCCGGCAAATGCCACAGGGTGAAAGGATCAGCTCATTTCGCTCCGGTTGCCGTTTGTTCCGGTAAGCAATAGCAACGGTATGAATAGCCATACCGGCATAGAGAGAAGAAAGCGTGGCCAGGGCTGCACGTTCAGCGCAGATACCGGCGGGATAGGATGCATTTTCCTGGTTGCCGCCCTTTACGATGGCCCCGTTGTCCAGCAGCAGCGCCGCGCCTACCTCAAAGCCGGAATAAGGTGCATAAGCCAGTTGTGTCGCTTCACGGGCGGCCTCCAGCAAGGCTGCATCTCCGGCAGAAAGATCGCCGGGCTGCCCGAAGGTCAGATATGGGAAAGAGAAGGAGGTGTCCATTGTTTAAAGAACGCAAATTAAGATAAGCCTTTCATAAACCACCGCTAAGGGGGGAAAAATATATGTACCAGAGTTTTATCTTTGCCCAAAATGTATCCCCGAGATGAAACAATTCTTTAAGTTCTTCTTTGCCTCTTTCCTGGCGCTTGTTGTCGCCGGAATTCTTTTCTTCGCCGTTTTCTTCATCGTGATCGGGTCTATATCCCGTTCGGTATCGGGAGCGGCCGCCAAGGAGGCCGAGTCGCTGGTAAAAGACAACTCTATCCTCTATATCGATCTTACCGATCAATACCACGAGCTTGGTGAAAGCAATACCCTGGCCTTGTTTACCGGTGGCTCCTCTCAAACGGCCGGACTGCACGACCTGATGAAGAGCATCGCTTATGCCAAGACCGACGACAAGATCAAAGGCATCTACATCAAAACCGGCGGCTCGCCCAATGGCCAGGCAACAGCGCAGCAGATAAGGCAGGCGCTGAAAGATTTCAAGCAAAGTGGTAAATTTATTTATGCCTACGGCGACTTTATGCCACAGGCCGACTATTATATTGCCTCTGTTGCCGACAGCATTTTCATCAACCCTCTGGGCTCTGTGGAGCTGAAGGGCCTTACTTCCAACCTGGTATTCTTCAAAGGTGCGCTCGACAAGCTGAATGTACAGCCGGAGATCTTCTACTGCGGGCAGTTTAAAAGCGCTACAGAGCCTTTCCGTATGGATAAAATGAGTGAACCGAACCGCAAGCAGATCGCGGCCTTGCAAAGCGATATGTGGAATGAGATGCTACAGGCTGTAAGCGAGCATACGCACGCCGATACGGCAGCGGTCAATACCTGGGCCAAAACCGGCGCCATACAGAATGCACGCGATGCGGTCAACTACAAGCTTGCCGACGGCACACGCTATAAAGATGAAGTGGAAGCTTTGCTCCGGTCCAAGACGGGTAAATCGGAAAGAGATAAGATCAGCTTCATTGCCGCCGGTGACTATGTAAAAAACGTAACCGACCCTTCCAGCGACAACCAGATCGCGATACTGGTAGCTGAAGGCGAGATCGTCGATGGCGAAAAGCAGGGCTCTTCTTACCAGATCGCTTCAGAGACCTTTATCAAGGAGATTCGCAAAGTAAAGGACAATGATAAAGTAAAGGCAGTAGTGATGCGGGTCAATTCGCCCGGCGGCAGCGCCCTGGCCTCCGAAGTGATCCTGCGTGAGCTGCAATTGCTCAAAAAGAAAAAGCCCCTCGTAGTGTCGATGGGCGACCTGGCGGCCAGCGGCGGCTACTATATTTCCTGCCAGGCCGACAGCATCTTTGCGCTGCCCAATACCATTACCGGCAGCATCGGTGTTTTTGGCATGATGTTCAACACCCAGGCCTTCTTTAACCAGAAGCTGGGCGTTACCTTCGACGGCGAAAAAAATGCCCCCTATGCCGATTTCCCCAACATGAACCGCCCCATGACCGAGCAGGAGAAGAAATTTATTCAGAACGGTGTAGATACGATTTATATGACCTTTAAAAGCCGGGTGGCTGCAGGACGTAAAATGAACGTCGACTACGTAGACAGCATAGGCCAGGGAAGGGTATGGACCGGTACTGCAGGCCTGAAGAACGGCCTGGTAGATGCGCTGGGCAACCTGGATCGTGCCATCAGGAGCGCCGCCGCCCTTGCAAAACTCAAGGACTACCGCACCATCACCTGTCCGGCGCCGGAAGACAAGATGGATCGCCTGATGCGCATGTTCTCCCAAGGCAGCGTCAGCGAGAAAATACTGGCCGAACAATTCCTGGAGCAGGAAATGGGCAAAGAATACCGTTGGTTCCGTATCCTGCGCACCATGCAGCAGCAAAAGAACCATGTATGGATGATGATGCCTTTCATACCCGAGATCTATTAAGCATCGTAAAAGCAATATAATGGGCTGCCTGCATTCCAGGCAGCCCATTCTGTTATAAACCGGGAGTGGCTTACGGCCTCATACTGTGTTTCCTGAAGGCCTCTCCGGATGCTGACGGATACAAGGGCCGCTCCTGCAAATCTTGAAGGAAGGGAGGCAGATTTGAATTGCAAGTATTCCATTGCAGGCGATTCCTTTACTTTCGCCCGTCATTACAATCGACTTATTTCTGAAAACCACCGGCTACATGAAAAAAATCGCCCTTACAGTTGCGCTGCTGATCGCCCTCATCTCCAGTATTTCCGCCCAGCAACGATCTGTACAAGTGCTCAGCGCTACCATAAAGGACAAAAGAATAGAAGGCGCAGAAGTGATCTTCCAGAAAAACGGAGAACAGTCGGTAAGCGGGCGAACCGATGCCAGCGGCAATGTAACGGTCAATGCTGGCTTTGCCGATGACCCGGGCACTTCCGTTATCATTAAAAAAGAGGGTTACTCCACCCTTGTCGCCAAGTGTCCCTGCGACAAGCTTACGTATGCGATAAGCCCGGTGATGGAGAACCTTGACGGTATGCGTATCGTATTGAGCTGGGGCGCCACCCCATCCGATCTGGATGCCCACCTGGCCTACGGCAGCAAACACATTTTCTACAATCATAAGCTGGGCAGCAATGCCGACCTGGATGTAGATGATACAGATAGCTATGGCCCGGAAACCATCACCATAGGCCAGCGCAACAATGGGGAAGAATATGTATATGCTATCCACGATTTTTCGGACAGGGACAACCCCAATACTACCCGGCTTAGCTATAGCCAGGCTAAGGTGTTTGTATACATAGGCCAGTCGCTGGTACGTACTTATTACCTGCCGGCCAACGGACAGGCCGGCAACCTGTGGACGGTGTTCAAGATCAACGGAAACGGTGAAATGCAGGATATCAACACGATCAGCCGTGTCAATTGTACTTCCGAGGATGTGAACCGGATCATGTTCAACCCGCACGATGCAGTTACCATCAGCAACAACTACAATACCTCGACCGCGGAGTCGCTCAATGCCAACGGCGAGGCAGCCTATCACAGCCGCAACTATGAATCGGCGGTAAGCTATTATACAGCTGCCATCCAGGAGGATCCGGCATACGGACAGGCCTATGGCAACCTGGGTCTGGCTTATAAAAAAATGGGACGGAATGCGGAAGCGATCTGGGCCAACAGAAAAGCCATAGCGCTGGCCAGCGGCCCCACGGCCAATACAGTGAAGGCCGGTTCTTACTATAATATAGGCCGTATCTACGAGGAGCGCGGTAAATACGCTGATGCCCTGCGGCAATACCAACTGGCTAAAGCGGCAAAAGAAAATCCCGTTTACGATACGGCGATAAGCAGGATGCGGGGCAAGCGATGAGGTGATGAAAGGACTGCCAATATTTCCTGACCACGAATAGGGGTAATGGCCTGTTCTATGGTCTTATACGGGTAGCTGACAATAATCGGGTTAATAGTTTAACGCTTTTTTCACTTATCTGACACAATATCGGGTTAAACACTTTGGCACGCCTTTTGTCTATATTCAGGAAGAGAGATCATCTTTGAGAATAGCACCGGCTTACAGATATAGATTACCTCTATGAGGGTTTTTTATAATTTTTCCGGTGAAAATGTTGAAAATCTCAAACGGTATATTATATTTGCACATAAGATTGATCTTTTGATTGCCGAAAGTCCATCTGAACCCTAACATTATCAATAGTTATTACTATGAAATTTGTATACAAGCTTTCTTTCTTGCTCACCCTGATCGCCTTTGTGGGCCTGCGTTCCACAGATGCCGCTGCGCAAGGAAGTGATAAAATCACCATCACCAACCAGGACAGGACCATCACGGTGTACCCCATCCCTGCCAACAGCAGCGTGAACGTACGCTTATCGGCTTCCCTGAGGACTGACGTAGAGAAAGTAGAGATCATCAACCTGATCGGCCGTAAGCTTACTGAGCAGACGATTATCGACAAAAGCACTACCGACGTTACGTTCAATAACCTAAGCGAAATGCCCCAGGGCATTTACATGGTGGTTGCCCGCGATAAAGGCGGCAAGATCGTGCAGTCAGCCAAAATGATCATCAACCGTTAAAACCGGCTCTTCCGGTACGGAAAGATTGTAATAACGTATTTTTAGAACGGAAGCCCTGGTGGTTTCCGTTTTTATTTGTATATTAGAATTATAGAATACCCGTTTATGAGCACACCGCTTTTATATACAAAGGCCATCGACGAAGAACAGGAGAAAAAGTTGATTCTCAGGGAGTACCGGGCCTTGTTACGTGCGCTGAAGCAACGGCTCAAAAAGGGCGACCGTAAAACCGTACGCCGCGCTTTCGAGTTGGCTGCCGACGCGCATAAGGAAACCCGTCGTAAATCGGGCGAGCCTTATATCCTGCACCCGCTTGCCGTAGCCCGCATTGTGGTAGAAGAAATAGGCCTGGGCGTTACCTCGGCCTGCTGCGCGCTGATGCACGATGTGGTGGAAGATACCGAGATCACCCTTGAGGATATTGCTGCCGAATTCGGTACCGATTTTGCCCGCATTATAGATGGTCTCACCAAGATATCCAATGTGGTCGATATCAAGGCCTCGGCCTCCATGCAGGCCGAAAATTTCCGTAAGATCCTGCTCACGCTGGCCGAAGACCCCCGCGTGATCCTGATCAAGCTGGCCGACCGCCTACACAATATGCGTACGCTCAATAGTATGAGCCGGGAAAAGCAGTTGAAGATCGCCTCAGAGACAACCTATATTTTTACGCCGCTTGCCCACCGGCTGGGACTGTACGAGATCAAGACCGAGCTGGAAGATCTTGCCCTGAAATTTACCCAGCCCGATGTGTACCTGGATATCGTACGTAAGCTGAAGGAAACCAAAAGAGACCGTACCCGTTATATTAACGAGTTCATCAAACCTGTCAAGGAAGAACTGGGCAAGCAGGACATCAATTTCGATATCTATGGCCGCCCCAAGTCCATTCATTCCATCTGGAACAAGATGCGCACCAAGCATGTCTCCTTCAACGAAGTATATGACCTGTTTGCCATCAGGGTAATCCTCAACTCGCCCAGGGAAAGGGAAAAAGAAGATTGCTGGAAGGTTTATTCCATCATTACCAATTATTACCAGCCCAGCCCCGAACGGCTGCGCGACTGGCTCAGCATGCCAAAGGGCAATGGCTACGAGGCGCTGCATACGACAGTAATGGGCCCGGGAGGACGCTGGGTGGAGGTACAGATCCGTACCCAACGTATGAACGAGATCGCGGAAAAAGGCCTGGCCGCCCACTGGAAATACAAAGAAGGCACGCACAATGAAAGCAAGCTGGATGCATGGCTCAAACATATAGGCGAGGTGCTGAACAATCCGGATACCGATACCCTGGATTTTGTACAGGACTTCAAGCTCGATCTGTTTACCGAGGAAATCTATGTATATACCCCAAAAGGCGACATGCGTGTGCTGCCCAAAGGTGCTACCGCACTGGATCTGGCTTTCGACATTCACTCCGAGCTGGGTGCACGTTGCATCGGCGCCAAGATCAACTACCGGCTGATGCCGATCAGCCAGGAGCTGAAGAGCGGCGACCAGGTAGAGATTATCACGTCGTCCAAGCAGAAGCCTTCGGAAGACTGGCTCAACTTCGTGGTTACAGCGAAAGGCAAATCGAGGATCAAGTATTACCTGAGGGAAGAAAAAAGACGGATCGCCGAAGACGGTAAGGAGATACTGTACCGTAAGCTGGACCACATGCACGTTTCTCCCTCCATACAGAATCTGAACGAGATCTGTGCTTACTATAAGCTGCCTTCGCCACTCGATCTTTACTATGGCATTGCCGTAGGCTCTATCGACCTTAAGCCGCTGAAATCCTTTATGGTTACCGGCGACAGGCTGTTCCAGCCGCAGAAGGAGGCTAAGCCCGAGGCCAAGCCTGTCCAGCACCATGAGCACGAGAAGGAAATGACGGCCAAAGGTGCAGAGCTCATTATCTTCGGCGAGAGCTCGGACAAGATCCTGTACAAGCTGGCGCAATGCTGCCAGCCGATCCCGGGCGACGACGTATTTGGCTTTATTACTTCGGGAGAAGGGCTGAAGGTGCACCGCACCGACTGCCCCAACGCTGCACAGCTGATGGCCAACTACGCGCACCGTATCGTGAAGACCAAGTGGGCAAAGAACAAGGAAATATCTTTCCTTACCGGCGTCAAGCTTACCGGTCTAGACGATGTGGGCATCATACAGGGCATTACCAATGTCATTACCGGGGAGCTGCATATGAACATGCGCTCGATCAGCATTGACTCAAGAGACGGCGTATTCGAAGGCACCATTATGGTCTTTGTGCACGACCGGGAAGAGCTGGATGAGCTATGCCGCAGACTGGGCAATATTAAAGGCATCACCAAAGTGGAGCGGGTCGAGGCCAGCGGCGAATAGTATCTTTGCCCCGGTCCGTTTGTTCCTTTTTTTCTTCCATTAACGAATGATCTCTTCTTCCCTGCCCTTTCCACCCATAAGCTGGTGGCAACAGGCCTGTGCCGCGCAGCAGGTCACCTTTGACCTGGCCGAGCACTACCAAAAAATGAGCTACCGCAACCGGTATTACCTCGCTGCGCCTTCGGGCAGGATGCTCCTGAGTCTCCCGCTGGAAAAGGGCCGCAACCAAAGGATGCCCGTAGGCGAAGTGCAGCTGTCTTACTGCACCAGCTGGCAGGACAATCATTGGAAAACGATCGTGTCGCTATACGGCCGCTCTCCTTTTTTCGAATATTTCGCGCCGCAGCTGGAGCCTTTGTTCCGGCAGCATTTTCCGCTCCTGCATACGTTCAATAAAGCAGGCATACTACTGGTGGCGCAGCTATTGAAGCTGCCCCTGGCTTTGGGTGAGACCACGCAATTTGTGGCGCACTATCCCGAAGGCACCTGCGACCTGCGGCATAGCCTGTCGCCTCAGCAACCCGTAGCCCTGCCGGCCTATCACCAGGTATTTACCGATCGCACGGGCTTCCTGACCGATTGCTCCATACTCGACCTCCTGTTTTGCGAAGGCCCCTACGCTGCCGCGCTGCTGCAAACAGTATAGCAAAACCAGGAGCATACAAGAAAAAAGCATTGCCCTCAACCGGGGCAATGCCTTTTTATCTTTGATGGCCCTCCGCTGGGGTCATTTGTTTTATTGATCAGATCAGATCTTCCATTGCTTACCGGCAAAGCGCTCGCTTACTACCAGCTCTTTGCTGCCGGGGGTATACTTATAGAAGCCTTCCCCGCTCTTGGCGCCCAGGAAGCCCGCCTGAACCATGTTGCATAGCAGGGTAGCCGGCGCATACTTCTGGTTGCCGAAGCCCATGTGCAATACATTCATGATAGAATAGCAGGTATCGAGGCCTATAAAGTCGGCCAGCTGCAGGGGACCCATCGGATGCGCCATACCCAGCTTCATAATGGTATCGATCTCTTCCACGCCGGCAACACCTTCTTGCAGGGCCAGGATCGCTTCATTGATCAGCGGCATCAGGATACGGTTGGAAATAAAGCCGGGATAATCGTTCACCACACAGGGAACCTTATTCAGCATTTTGGTAAGATCAAATACAGTTTGGGTCACATCCTTGTCTGTAGCATACCCGTTAATGATCTCTACCAGGCGCATTACCGGTACGGGATTCATAAAGTGCATACCGATCACTTTGCCGGGACGCTTAGTAAAGGAGCCTATGCGAGTAATGGAAATAGAAGAGGTATTGCTGGCCAGGATAGTCTTTTCGGGACAAAGACGATCGAGCTCCTGGAAGATCTTGATCTTAAGGTCGATATTTTCGGAAGCAGCTTCTACCACGAGGTCAGCATCCCCTACGGCTTCGGCCATGTCGGTAAACAGCTCGATACGGGAAAGTGCCGCCTCTTTATCTTCGGCAGTAAGCAGGTTCTTGGTCACCTGGCGATCCATATTGGCGCCGATCTTGGCCACCGCTTTTTCCAATGCTTCCCTGGAGATATCGACCATGTGCACTTTACAGCCGTATTGCGCAAATACATGGGAAATGCCATTGCCCATTGTGCCGGCGCCAATTACCGTTACTGTTTTTATCTGCTCCAGGCGTGCTTTGGCTGCCGCATCTAATCCTAATGTTTCTGCGTTCACTGCTGTTGTTTGTTCTTTAACTTCAGACATGATTAATAATTAATTTTTTTTAAAAACGCCTAAAGGTAACCTTTTTTTAATAATGGCGTGCATGAAAATGGCAGCTATATATACCCTCCGGAATCGGCTGTAAACATGCAGGGAAAAGAAATAGGAAAAAACTTCTTGTTATGGCTGAAAACTATAACTTTGCGCCCATGACACGAAAAAACCGCTTATTCGTTGCAGGCAGCTGCCTGCTTTTATTGGCAGCCTGCCAATCTCCCAAAGACCAGATCGTACGTAAATGGCAGATAGATAGCTTCGAAAGTCCTTTCAGAGATTCTATGCTGAAGGTACAGGAGCATTCTATAGATACCATTACCGTAGTGGATAGCAATATGGCCATGTATGTAGGTACTTTCAACGTGGATAGCTTCAAGATGTTGCTCAAAAAACAGATCAGGCAATCCAAGGAAGACTATGAGAAAGCAGCGAAGGAAAGCCGCCTCACCTTTACCAAGGACGGTTATATGATCAACGAGGAAGGCAGCGCCGGACGGAAAGATTCTATGAAATATACACTGACTGATGATAAAAAGCTGATCGTAAAGCCGGTAAATATTCCTGCCGGAATGCCCAGCAAGCCGGATACCATCAACATCGAAAAGATCAGCAGCAGCGAAATGCGCTTCAAAGTAGGTAAGGAAAAACAGGTGATGTATATCAACCTGAAACCTGCCGGTGAAAGCAAGGCTACAGAAAAGAAAGCTGAAGAGAAAAAATAACTTTTGTCAAGATTCAGACCAGACTACGCCTCCCGGTAAACGGAAGGCGTAGTTTTCGTTTTATAATTCGGTAGAATAAACTATTTTTACCCCCGCTTAAAATCAGATCAATAATTTATGGCAGAAATAGCTTTCCGGCAGGCGCTGCGCGAAGCGCTCAGCGAAGAGATGCGCAGGGATGAAAGAGTGTTTTTGATGGGTGAGGAAGTAGCTCAGTACAATGGCGCCTACAAGGTAAGCCAGGGCATGCTCGACGAGTTCGGCCCCCGCAGGGTGATCGATACGCCTATTGCAGAGCTGGGTTTTACCGCCATCGCAGTGGGCGCTGCATCCAACGGTCTTCGTCCTGTAGTGGAATTTATGACCTGGAACTTTGCCGTACTGGCGCTGGACCAGATCATGAACCACGCTTCCAAAATGCTCTCGATGAGCGCAGGCCAGTTTGGCTGCCCCATCGTATTCAGAGGACCCAATGGTTCGGCCGGACAGCTCGGCGCCCAGCACTCCTCCGCTTTTGAAAGCTGGTACGCCAATATTCCGGGACTTAAGGTGGTATCGGTATCTAATCCATACGATGCCAAGGGCCTGCTGAAATCCGCAATCCGCGATGATGATCCGGTTGTTTTCCTGGAGTCGGAGCTCATGTACGGCGATATGGGCGAGGTGCCCGATGGCGAGTACCTGATCCCTCTGGGTAAGGCCGCTGTAAAAAGAGAAGGCACCGATGTAACGATCGTTTCGTTCAACAAGATGATGAAAGTAGCCATGGGCGCTGCGGAAGAGCTGGCCAAAGAAGGTATCAGCGCCGAAGTGATCGACCTGCGCACCATTCGCCCGCTGGATAGTGAGACCATTATCAATTCGGTGAAAAAGACCAATCGTCTCGTGATCGTGGAAGAGCAGTGGCCATTCGCCTCCGTATCTTCCGAGATCAGCTACCGGGTGCAGAAAGACGCCTTCGATTACCTGGATGCCCCCATACACCGCATCTGCTCGGCCGATACCAATATGCACTATGCGCCCAACCTGGTGGCGGCTTACCTGCCCGATGTGCCGCGCACGGTGAACCTGGTGAAAGAGGTGATGTACATCAAAAAATAACACAACGTATACCTGCTCAGAATTTGACAAACTATCCGGTTTGTCAAATTTTGTTTTGGGGAACGCCCCGCTATAATAAAATAGCTTATTTTAGCGTTTAATCATTGAATCGCAGCGAAAAAAGACATGTTTTTATCCATAAAGAGAGCCCTCCTGCTTGCCTTCTTCGTACCCGGTATATTCAAAGCTTCGGCACAGGAGTTTTATCAATCTACCGAATACGGTGTGCTCCTGGGAGCCTCTACTTATTTCGGCGATCTTAATCCCAATTACGGCTTAAAATACATCAGACCTGCAGGCGGCTTGTTTCTGCGCTATCACCTGAATCCCTATATCGCACTGCGTGGCGCTGTTAACTATACCAAGGTAGGTTACGATGACCAATTTACCTCCAACCCTTACCAGCAGCAGCGCAACCTGAGCTTCCGGTCCGACATTGTAGAGGCCACCGTAATGGCCGAATTTAATTTCTTCTGGTTTTCTACCGGCGATCCACAACACCGTTTCACTCCTTACCTTACTGGCGGCATAGGCGCATTTTATTATGAGCCGTACACCGACCTGAACGGCAGGCGCTACAACCTGAGACCCCTGGGTACCGAAGGACAGAATACAGAAGAATTCAAAAACCGCAAATACAAACCTTACAGCATTTGTCTGCCGGTGGGCGCAGGGATCAAATACTGGCTGGGGCCAGGCGTCAACTTCAGCGCCGAGATCGTCAATCGCTTTACCTTTACCGATTATATGGACGATGTGAGCAATACTTATGTAGGCGCCGACCGCTTTCTCGCCAATCCAAAGAACCCCAGCGTAGCGTCTCAGCTCCAGGACCGCTCGATTACGGTAGATGGGCAAAAGCTGGGCCGTGCCGGCAAGCAGCGCGGCGACAATGCCAGCAAGGACCAATACCTGATGGTTCAATTTTCGCTCTCGTTCCAGCTGAAAACCTACAAATGTCCTTCACACCTGGAAGGACTATGGCAGCCGGATTAAACGTATCTTCGCGGCGCAAATTCAATTCAGCGCGATTTTAATGGCAGCAATTTTCGATATGGACGGCCTGTTGCTCGACACAGAGCCGTTATGGGGCGTAAGCATGCTCAAAATAGCCCGGCATTACCAGGTGCCCGTAGGCACCGATTTCTTCAAGTACACTACTGGTTTGAGAATATACGAGGTTACCGAATTCTGGAAAGAGAAGTTCGGATGGCCGGGCACTGTCACGGCAAAGCAGTTGGCCGAGGATATCCTGGACGACATTATCGCCCTATCCAAAGCAGAAGGCGGCGTAATGCCCGGCGCAGAGGCTTGCCTTCAATGGCTGCAGGCCAACAAGACCAAAACAGGTCTGGCCACCTCCTCACCCACCCGTATGCTCAACGAGCTGATCGGGCATTTCGGACTTACCGGTTACTTTGCTGCCATGACCTCGGCAGATACCGCTCTATTCGGGAAACCGCATCCGGAAGTTTACCTTCAATGCGCCCATGCGCTTACAGAATCGCCATGGAATTGTATTGCGCTCGAAGATTCGGTGAATGGGATGATATCGGCTAAAGCCGCCCGTATGAAAGTGATCGTGGTACCCGAGCCGGCACGATACGAGGATGCGCGCTTCGGCCTGGCTGATGTAAAGTTGCCCAGCCTGGAAGCTTTCAACGCACAGGTGTGGCAATCGCTGCAATAGCTGTGACTGAAGCATAAAATCACTTCCGCTTTGTCTTCGGCTTTACCAGATCGTAAGAGTGATCGATCAGCTCTTTAATCAGTTTATCGCCCAGGCTGCCATCGACGATCACGGTATTCCAGTGTTTCTTGTTCATATGGTAACCGGGAATAATCGTACTATAGGTTTCTCTCAGCTCCTGCGCCCTGTCGGGATCGCATTTGGCATTGAAGGATAGCGGCACGGCGTCGAGGCTGAGCAGCAGGAACATTTTTCCCGCCACTTTGAACACCAGGGCGCCTTCGCCAAAAGGAAAACTTTCTTCGGCGCCCTCCCGGGCAAGGCAATACGTTCTTATAGACTCTGCATTCATGCTTTTCAAGCTTTATGTATCTTTTCCAATAGATAATCGAGCCCCAGCAGCTCGGCGCTGGCCGCTACAGCATTGATGCTCACGCCAAGCACACCGTGGATGCCAATATTCTGGCCGGTAAAGAGCAGGTTGGGTATTTTGGTCCTGATGGGGATACGGGTGCCGGCCTGGTTCTGCACATCGGCCATGATACCGTAGATGCTACCATCGGGCGTGCCCATGTAATCGCGGAAGGTGAGCGGCGTCGCGACCTTGAACGCCAGCATATGCTGCCGTAGCTCGGGATAACGCGCTGCCACCGTATCGATGAGCAATGCGGCCTTCTCTTCCTTAAAGGCGTGGTAACCCGCCTCCCGCTCCGAAGGCGCTGCTGTGATATTACGGGTATCACGCCATTCATCGAGTTCGGAGGCGTGCATATACGTTAATATAGCTACGGTATCGGCATACCCCGGATATTGCGTATCGGCGCCGAAATATAATGCATAGTTAGCGGGCCATTCGCCGGGCGTATAGGCAACCGCCGCGTATACATCGGCGCTGCGGTTCCAGTAAATATTGTGATTGCGGTACGGCACTGTTCCCGGCTGTAACACAATATTGACCATAAAAGCCGATATCGAATTTTCTGCGGCAAGGATACGTTTACGGTATACCGGTTTGATAAGGCTGCAGTCGATCCAGGAGAGGGCCGCGGCCGGATGCACATTGGCTATAAACTGCCTTCCTTCGTATACTGCGCCGGAAGCAGTGACCGCACTTTGGATCGCGCCATTCTTTTCCCTGAGGCCGGTCACCTTTTCATTACGGAAAATGACGCCGCCATGCTCCTGAAGCCGCCGCCAGAGCAGCTTAGATACCTGTGAGCTGCCGCCTTTGATCTTGTAGGCGCTATCGATATAGCTTTTGGTCACCAGGCCATGCACATAAAAGGGGGTTTTGTCGCGGGCGCCGGCGTAGAGGAGGTTATTCCCCATCAGCACATGCTGCAGCTTTTCATCGGGGATCCGTCGCATAATATCGTGCATGGTCCAATGGCTTACGGCCTCCTTCTCATGAGCATTGCCGTTCCTGAGGTTGTACAGCGGGAAGCTATCGCCCACCTGCCGCAGTACTTGTACATATTCATCCAGCGCTTTGGCCGACCGGTTGAAATAAGGTTTCAGCAATGCGGCAAAATGGTCCAGGCCCTGCGCATGGGGGTAATCTTCGGGATCGTCGCCCAGGAGTATACGATCGAAGCCATCCCCGTCGAGCCGGCTGAGCCCGAGATCGTCCAGGATACCGGCATAGCGGAACACGCGATGCTGGCTTTGCCCCTCTTCCAGGGCGCCGATATAGTGCACGCAGGAGTCAAAAAGCTTTTTTTCAAAAGAAAAGGTTTGCAGACAACCGCCGACCTGTTTATTTTGTTCTATTACAGCAACGCGTAACCCTTCCTTTGCCAGGAAAACTGCGCTGAGCAAACCGCCCAACCCGGAACCTATAATTACGACGTCGTAAATTGCCACTGCTATGAATCAAAAACGATCAGATGCGAAGATTAAATTATTTTTCCACATATCCAGCGGCGAAAGTTGATAACCCCGGCTAACAATAAAATAATGGCTTAAGGATTCCAATTTATACATAACTTTAAGTAACGCGCCACGCCGATAGCGCCTCCCGTGGCCTATGATCGAACAGTCCCACTATTACGTACATTAAATTTAACAGACTTTGACAGAACTCATCATCAATCTCGAGACCGTAAACCCCATTGAATTCTTCGGTGTAAACAACAGCAAATTTGACATCCTGAAGAAGAAATTCCCTCTCCTGAAAATATTATCGCGCGGTACACAGCTAAAACTTGCCGGCAAACCGGAAGAAGTGGAAACCGCACGCGAAAAGATCGATCTTATTATTAAATACCTGGAACGTAACGGCAATCTTTCCGAAAATTACTTTGCACAGATTCTGGGCGATGCCGAGGATGACGGCGACGGTACCGGCGAAAATGCCAATATCGTCGATGGCAACGACATCCTGGTCTTCGGTCCCAATGGTAAAGTGATCCGCGCCAAGACGCAGAACCAGAAAAAGCTGGTTGCTGTGTCAGAAAAAAATGACATCATTTTCGCCATCGGACCAGCAGGTACCGGTAAGACCTATACCGCGGTAGCTCTGGCCGTACGGGCCCTGAAGAACAAGGCTATCAAAAAGATCATCCTTACCCGCCCCGCCGTAGAAGCCGGCGAGAGCCTGGGCTTCCTACCCGGGGACCTGAAAGAGAAGATCGATCCCTACCTGAGACCCTTGTACGATGCGCTGGATGATATGATACCCAGCGACAAGCTCAGCTATTTCATGGCCAATCGCGTGATCGAGATCGCTCCGCTGGCTTATATGCGCGGCCGTACGCTCGACAACGCTTTCATTATCCTCGATGAGGCGCAGAACGCGACCGACCTGCAGCTGAAAATGTTCCTGACACGTATCGGGCCTTCAGCCAAAGCGATCATTACCGGCGACCTGAGCCAGGTCGATCTGCCCAAAAATCAGAAATCGGGCCTGGGTAAGGCCGTGCGGATATTAAAGAACGTCAACGGTATCGCTCATATCGAGCTTAGCGGCAGCGATGTGGTGCGTCACAGGCTGGTTAAGGCCGTTATCGCTGCTTATGACAAGGAAGCAGAGCGGGAAGAGGAACTGGAAGAGATGCGCAAAGAGCGCAGAGCCAACCTTAAGGCCGAGCAGCAACCCTGACCTAAACGTCAATTACAAAAAGAGAAGTCAAGTTTTGAAAACTTGACTTCTCTTTTTGCATCAGATCGTCTTTCCCTTCCAGCGACCACTGAACAGGTAACCGCCTGCCGTAAGCAGCAGACAGCCCCAGTAAACGAATTCCGAAGCCCAGGCCACATGCAGTGAGGCCCGCAGCCGTTCTACCGCAATGGTAATATAGACGATATAGACGCAAACGCAGAGCACTTCGATCCCCAGGTTAATGAGCGTATTGCCAGTACCGATAACGGCATTGAAGCAAATGGTGGCCATGCACATTACCAGTGACGAAATAGCCAGCACCCGCAGGCTGTTGACACCCATGGCTACTACCGCCGTATCGCTGGAATAGGCCCCCAGAAACGTTTTGGGAAAAAGAAAAAGAAAGAGGGAAATAAAAATAGTATAGGAAAAGCTGATCCCGATAATCTTTTTTACCAATGGAATTACTTTTTCGGTATGTCCCTGCCCTATGATATTGCTCACCATGGTGTTGCAGGTAGACGCCAGCGCCCAGGTACCGATGCTCACAATGCCCAGCACACTGCGCAGGATATGCGAAGTAGCCAGCTGAGTGACCCCCAGGTGCTCGACATAAATATAAAAGATCTGCCAGCCGCCAATGCTGAAAACATATTGCACGATGAGGGGAGCAGCTACCTTAAGTGTTTGGGCCGATATGCGGGTATCGAATTGCAGGTAGCGGCGGATGGGATACTTGCGGTGCAGCCCTTTCAGAAAAAAAAGACTGTACATAACCAGGCAAAAGATCACTTCTGCTGATATAGAGGCTACCGCGGCGCCTTTCAGGCCCATACGGGGCAATCCCCAGTTGCCGAAAATAAGACCGTAGTCCAGTCCTACATTGACAAGATTGGCCAGCACTGCGCCGTAAATCAGCAGGCGGGATCGATTGGTAGCAATATAAAAGGCATTGATCAATTGCGTGAACATGAGGAAAGGCAGCCCCCAGATACGCAGGTACAGAAAGTCGATGGTAGCGAAAAAGATATTCTCGTCTTTGAGCGTATAGCCAAACAACAGTGGAGAAAACCAGAACGAAAGCATCATGAGCAAAAGCGAGCCCATGGCAGACAGGAACAATCCATTGGTGAAGGTGCGGCTAAGCCCCTGCTCATCACTTTCACCTGCCCTGCGCGAGAGCAGCACCATGATCCCGTTGCTGAGGCCGAAACCGATATAGGTGAGCAGCAGATAATAAATACTGGTCAGGCCGTTCACCACCAGTTCCAGCTGCCCCAATCGTCCCAGAAAAACGGCGTTGGCCATAAAACTGATCTGCGGTATGAGCAGGGACAGCGAAATAGGCGCAGCCAGCTTTAATATTTGTCGTCTCGTGGCGGTAAATTGCATTAATCAAAAGCAGTGGTTGTCGGTTGAACCACAGACAAAATTATTCTATTAATTTTGCGCAGCACATTTTTGCTCTGAAAATATTTCAATATACCAGCCCATGTCCCTTATCAAGCACGAGATATTGCAGCCCGTCCGGCATTTCAATATGCACGACGATCCCCTTACCAATATAGAGACCCTGCACCTGATCGTTTGGGACAAAGGCCTGTGTATAGCGGGCTACGGCCGGGACAGCAATGTGCTCACGACGAAAGTATACCATTACGCCTCCTGGAATATGGCTGCTATCGAATCTATTTTTGTCAACGAGCCGCTGGTGGCGGGTCCGCAGCTGGTCACACATATCTGGATCGCAGATGAAAGAAGCCAGATCATCCCTCAGCCACTTTTCGAAAAAGAAGCGGCTGCTTCCTGGCTACGCCGCTTTTATTTTATCGAAGCCGGAGAGCAGGTAAGGGCGACACCGGTATCCCGCGTACTACCGGCGACCATAAGCTATCCCGCACCCGAGAAGCTGGTGCAGCTGGCGCAGAAATATTTTGCTGAAGGCCGTATTGAAGCGCTTTCGGCAACGATCCTGTGCCAGGAAATGACGCCTGAGCAATACTATGCCGATCTCGTTTTCCTGGATGCGAAGGTATTGCTCACGGTAAGCAGCAATGGCCGGCTGCTCCTGCACCAGGTGATGGAAATGGACCATGTAAATAACCTACTATACCGTATCGCACTCATTTGCCGGGAGCACGACCTGCAACAGGAAGAATTGCGGGTAAGTGTTTCGGGCTTGTGCCTCTCCGAGGCCGTACTGGACGAGCTACGGCATTTCTTTCCCAGGATCACCGTACCCGGCACGGAGCAATTCGCCTCTTTTACATTATTAAGCAAGCTGATATCATGCGCATCATAAGTGGCACACATGGCGGCAGGAAGATCCATCCGCCTACAAATATGCCTCATACCCGCCCTACTACTGATGTGGCCAAAGAGGGCTTATTCAACATTTTACAGAACCAGATCGATTTTGAAGGGATAAGAACGCTGGACATCTTTGGCGGCACAGGCAGCATCAGCTATGAGCTGGCTTCCAGAGGCGCCGCAGACCTGACCATTATTGAGCGGGACAAAAATATGGCTGCTTTTATCCGTAAGACCGCCGCTGAGTTCGGCTTCAGCCAGATCAAGCTGTTGCAGGTAGAGGTTTTCAAATTCCTGAAGTCCTGTATCGATCAGTACGACTTCATCTTTGCCGGTCCGCCTTATGCATTGGTAGAGATTGACGCCATTCCCGACCTTATCTTTGAGAAAAACCTGCTACTGCCCGATGGATTGTTCATCCTGGAACATACACCCCGCAACAATTACGAAGAGCATCCCCGTTTTCTGAAAGTAAAAAATTACGGTACTACCCTGTTTTCTTTCTTTGGGTATGAAGAAGAATCTTAAGAAGGATGAGCGCTGCGCCCTATACTTTATAAAACAAGCTATATTTTTCACAAACACAATCATTGTGCGTAAAGACCTGCTAAAGTTCTATCGTGATCTATCGACAAGGAAAACGGTATAGACAAAGGAAAAATGGAAAAGGAGCTGTATGATAAATGAGGAAAAACCTCATCGAGCTCATCACCGGCCGGGTGCCGGGCTGCGATAAATTGCAGGATGAATTGCAAGCTATTCAACTGGTAGCGCAATTAAAAAATAGCTCAAGTTAAAACGCTACACGCTATCAGCAATCCGGGCTTATTCATTAACGCTACAACATTGTGCAATACGTCGCTCCAGGAATTGTCTGTCAGCTGACATAACCGCCACGGCTAGTGCACGCCGGTAGGCTGCAGCAGCCGCTTCCCACAGCCCCATACGCCGGCAGATATCTCCTTCGGCTGCCGGCAACAGGAAGCGATCTTCCAGGTCGCCGGCGTTTAAAGCCCGCAGATGGCGAAGACTATCGCCTGGGGACAAATAACTTTCGGCAAGAACACGGTTGAGCGTTACCAGCGGGGAAGGATACAATAACTCGAGCTGCCGGTATAAAGCGACAATACCGGCCCAATCGGTCGCGGCAAAGGTAGCGGCCCGGCAATGATATGAAGCAATGAGCGCTTCCAGGTAAAAACGGTTCAGCTGCTGCGGCACGGCCTTGCCGAGGTAAATATAGGCCTCTTCGATGTAAATCTTATTCCAGAGACCACGGTCCTGCTCTTCCAGGCTTAGTAACGCTCCCGCAGCACTTATACGCGCAGGAAAACGGGAAAGCGAGAAGAACATAAGGGCTAAAAGTCCTGCGGCCTCCCCGCCGGTATCGGCCTGCTCCGCGACGAGCTTTGTCAACCGTATGGCTTCATAGCACAGATCATAATTGATGGATGAGTCGCCCCTGGTTGTCTTATAACCTTCATTGAACATCAGGTATAGTACGGTAAGCACGGTGTGCCACCTCCCGATAGAGAAGGCAGCCGGGCCGGGGGTCAAAGGGGCTTTCCTCCTCCCGAAGCAGCGCCTTGCTCCGGGTCAATGCTTTCTTGGCTGCTTCGGGCTGCATCAGCAAGGCATTGGCAATCTCCGGCACGCCGAAACCACACAGTACATACAATGTCAAGGCGATCTGGTTCCGGGTCGAAAGAGAGGGATGACAGCACAGCAGCAACAGTTTCAGCTGGCTGTCTTTTATTTCACCCGGTGCGCAATACAGGTCTATTTGCTGCGTAAAGCCTTCCAGGGTTTGCTGCAACGTCGAACGCAATGCCCGTTCGCGTTGTTCTTTCTTGAATTGGTTGATGGCCTTGTTCCGGGCCACTTGCATCAGCCAGGCCGGCGGGTTAGCAGGTATGCCGGAAAAGCGCCAATGTGTAAGCGCAGCCTCAAAGGTGTCCTGTACGATATCCATGACCTGGTCCAGCTGCTGCAGGCCAAACAGGCGCGACAATACCGCAACCATCTTTCCCGAGTGTTCCCGGAAAAGATGGGCGGTCAGCTGTGGTATGGGATCTGCCTGCAGCACAGCAACGCCTATTCCGTTAAGATCACTTCGCGAATTTCTACCATACCACCGTAGTCCAGGGAGGGACACCCTTCAGCAATGCGTGTAGCCTCTTCCAGCGATGCAGCCAACAGGAAGTAGAAGCCACTGACACCTTCCTTGACCTCGATATAGGGCCCGTCGGTTACGATTCTTTCGCTGCTCTTGATGTACTTACCGGCGGGTGTAAGCGGGTTACCGCCTTTGAAATGGCCTTGCTGCACCAAGGTTTCTACCCATTTTACGTGCCTTTCAATATCTTCCTGCATTTGTTCAGGAGTCATGTTACCATATTGGGCCAGGTCTTCCCGGATCAGCATCAAAAATTCTTTCATCTTTAATTTTTTGAGTGTTGCAATAAGATTGTCGTTACAATGACAACGGCCTTTCGCTTACCGGGACAATTTTTGGTTATTTTTTAAAAAAAGAAGATAAAATAAGCTTATTCCAGCAGCTCTGCATCGCCTTCATCAAGCAGGTTCAGATTAACAGAATCGGCGCCGGCAATGCCTTCCACCGTTCCCCTGATATGGGCTGCATTCAGCAGCACCTTTTCCAGCTGCTTTTCCCTCGCTTTCCACAGGCGTTCCATGGCATCGCGTTCCTTCTGGATGCTCAGCTTCATATTCAAAAAGCCTTCGCGTATGGCCTTCCACTGCTCGCCAAATTCGTGGCCGGTAAGGTAGTCGTACAGCATTACCATTTTATCGCCCTTATTTTCGCCGCTCTTCCGTGTTTCCGCTATTTTCAGCAGTCCGTTGCGCAGCAGCAGAGCCACGCTGCGCACTTCCGCAAAGGAACAGATGTACACACCATCCTTCTCACCAAAGCGGTCCATATCGCGGGGAAAAGCCTGGGTTACGATCACGGCGATATCGGCGCCCAGCTGCCGCATATCGGCCTTCAGCTTTTCGATCCAGTCGAGGGCAAACTCTTTCGTCCTTTTGCTCTCGTAGATAATCTTTCCTGCTTCCTGACCATAATGGTTACGTACCACCTGGATACAATCGGCGCCGCGCACGCCCTTGCCCACTTCCGTTACCTGGTCGAAGGGAAAAGTGGATTGCAATAGCTCTTCCAGCAGCAGCTCCTGCACTTCGCCCTGCAGCTGCATACTGCCTTGCTCAGCCTTGCGCTTCATTTCATCGACCAGTTTCTTCTGATCTTCGATCTGCTTTTCCAGCTCGCGGGTGCGCAGCTGATGCTCCTGGTCCTTTACCTGCATACGCTCGGCCTGCTCTGTCAGCAGCTGCTCTTTCAGGTGTTCGCGTTCCTGGATCAGCTGGCGCTGCAGCTGTAGCTCCAGCTCTTCCTCCTTGTTCTTCAAGGCTTTTTCTTTTTGCAGGTATTCCAGCTCCTTTTTACGGGCTTCTTTCAACCGTTCTTCATTTTCCTCGGCCGATTGCTGCAGGGTCTTCAATTGGTTTTCGTAGTCGGACGACAGCTTTTTGCGCACCAGTTCCTCCAGCTGCACATGCTGCCGCTTCAGCTCGTTATCCAGCTGCTGCCGGAAGACCGTTTCCTGCTGTTCCTGCAGCTTCCTGAACTCTTCGCTTTTTTGTTGCGCCTCGTCTTCTTTCTGCTTTTTATAGTCGAGCATTTGCTTGCGCAGCAACTGCTTTTCTTTTTCAATATTTTCCTTCAGCTCGTCGTTCAATGCTTCTTCCAGCGGGAATTCGGATCCACAGCTGGGGCATTTGATCATGGTTGCCATACTTCAAAAAATTTATGTGCGCCAAATTACAAAAGGAAATCGACATGCCCTGGCGCAGGCCTTGTTCCCGATTAAAAAGGAATGCTTACCTTGCGGGCCTCAAATACAATCTTCATGCAACGTATCTGCGTGTTTCCCGGCTCTTTCGACCCCATTACCAAGGGGCATGTCGATATCATTCAACGTTCTATAGCCTTGTTTGATAAAATGGTGATCGGCGTGGGCATCAATTCCAATAAGCAACCCATGTTCAGCGCCGAGCAACGGGTAGGCTGGATACAGGAAGCATTCAAAAACGACGCCCGCATTGAAGTCTCGGCCTATGAAGGGCTTACCGTCAACTTCTGCAAAAAAATCGGCGCACGCTTCATCCTGCGCGGTGTACGCTATGTGAGCGACTTTGAGTACGAGAAAGCGATCGCCGATATGAACCGCATGCTGGAACCCGGACTGGAAACGGTTTTCCTCACCAGCTCTCCCGAATTCTCCACCGTATCTTCCACGCTGGTCAGAGATGTGATCCGCAACAACGGCAAGGTGGATATGTTTATCCCCGAAGTAGTGAAGTGGTAACGAGGCAGCTGCGTTGCCTTCGTCGATGTATGAAAAACGCTGGAACGCGACGGACATCCCGCTAATACAATAATAGTGGCTCGTTACACGCCCCGGAAACCTGAAGGCTACTGCCAGCGCTTGCCCGATTCCATCAAAATTTCCTTGATGGCTTCGTAGGAATGGTGCACATAGCTCCCCAGCTTCTTTTCGGCTATCCAGCGTGCCTCGAGAATATTCTCCTCTTTCTGCGGATAGAGTTCGAAAGCCTTATCTGTAGTCATATGGTACCAATGCGTCGTTTTGAGCAGCTCGGTGCCGCGCTGATCGTACACATGATAAGTTTCGCAGATCTTGTCGCCAAGATCGAGCTCCGGCAGACCGGTCTCTTCGATCACTTCTCTTACGGCACAATCTTCAATGGCCTCGCCATCGTCGCGCTTTCCCTTGGGCAGATCCCATTTACCCCTGCGATAGATCATAAGCACCCCGCCCTCGGGATTGCTCACTACACCTCCCGCTGCCTCAATAGGCTCATAGGCTTTGTTCAGTTCCCTGATCAGCGCATCAACCGATATATCTTCAACGATAACACCCAGGCTCAGCAAACCTGCAAGGTGTTTTTTTGCCAGGCGGAAATTACGGGGAAATGCTCCGGTAAGCAACATATAGCCGGCGGCGATAGGATGGCTGTTAATGTACTCATCGGCAGAATTGGTCAGGATCAGCGGCCGGTTATTGATATATATTTTACGGGAGAAAAACATGAATTATGGTCGGTATTTGGATGGGTGGCGGCGAAAATCGCTCCTGTGCGAAGGTAGCAAATGAAGCAGCCAAAAAAAATTATAAATAGCGGATATCCCTGCCGGATAAGCTGTAAATTTGCGCCTCATGAGTACAGCTACCCTTTTTGCAGAAAAACTGCTTCATATCAAGGCATTGAAGATAATGCCCGACCAGCCTTTCACATGGGCTTCCGGTTGGAAATCGCCGGTATATTGCGACAATCGAAAGATCCTTAGCTACCCGCACGTAAGGGATTATGTTAAAAGTGAATTGGCCAATACTATTATGGAGCACTTCCCCGATGCAGAAGCGCTTGCCGGTGTGGCTACAGCGGGCATCCCACATGGCACGCTGGCAGCCGATCTGCTGCGTCTTCCCTTTATCTATGTACGCAGCAAGCCCAAAGAACACGGTCTCAGCAACCAGATCGAGGGTGTGCTGACCGCCGGCCAGAAAGTAGTGGTGATCGAAGACCTGGTATCGACCGGCATGAGCAGCCTGGAGGCAGTAGAGGCACTTCGCAACGCCGGCGCCGAAGTGATTGGCATGTGCGCCCTCTTCACTTACGGATTCCCGCAAGCTGCAGAAGCTTTTGAAAAAGCAGGCGTAAAGCTGATCACCCTCAGCAACTACAATGCCTTGATCGAGGTGGCAGAGACGCAGGGCATTGTACAAACTGCCGACCTGGAAAAGCTGTCGCAGTGGCGCCTGTCGCCGGCGACCTGGGGACAATAAGCTTCATCTTTTATAAAGGAAGGCCTGGTATCTTCTTAAAATATAAAGAGAGCGGAACAATATCGTTCCGCTCTCTTTTTCAGTACCGCAAAGGAGATTAACCTTCCTGGTTTGTTTCTTCTGCTGGAGCAGCTTCGTCGTTGTTACCTTCGGGAGCAACTTCGGCTTGTGTAGCGGCAGCAACTTTTGCAGCATTCTTCTCTTCTACACGGCGTACAGACTCCTGGGCAACGCTGTGGCGCTTATCCTGCCTGTGCTTACGATGTGCTTCTTCACGCTTAACCACCAGCTGCTCGTGCTCTGCATTCCATTTTTCAAATTTTTCGTTTGCTGTTTTCTCATCGAACAGTCCGAGGGAAACACCACGCATCAGGTGCTTCATGTACAGTACGCCTTTGAAAGAAAGGATACGGCGAACGGTATTGGTAGGTTGTGCACCTTTGTGCAACCAATCCAGCGCCCTTTCGTTATTGATACGGATAGTAGCAGGAACGGTGAGGGGGTTGTAAGTGCCCAGCTTTTCGATGAATTTACCATCGCGGGGAGAGGTGCTGTTAGCAGCTACAATGAAATAGAACGGGCGTTTCTTAGACCCGTGGCGTTGCATTCTGAGTTTAACCGCCATAGAAATGGAAATTGTTTTTGGGTAAAAAAAATAATTTGGATTGCGAAGTTAATTCTATTTTTTCAAAAATGAATTCAGTAAGGTGAAATAATTCGCCCCGACTTAACGTTTTTTAACGGTAAGGGTACTTTTGCGCTCATTTACAGGACAAGGTTATCGATCAGTCGTATCTCGCCGATGTAGGCTGCGATAAGGGCTACCATTTTCCTGGATGGATCATAATCTGGCAACAGCTCGAGGGTATCGGCAACAGCCAGCTCGATATAGTCGGGCCTGAAGCCTTTGTGGATCAGCAGCTCCCGGCACTCTTTCTGGATCACCGCAAAAGGCTGCATTCCTTTTTTTGATTGTATGGATACCAGGCATTGATAAATAAGGCCGGCCACGCTGCGCTGCGATTCGGTGAGCCTGCGGTTGCGGGAGCTCATAGCCAGTCCGTCAGGTTCCCTGGTGGTGGGCACGCTTTCCAGTTGTACCGCCAGCTGCCGGGTATCGATCATGCGCCGGAGCACAGCCACCTGCTGAAAATCTTTCTGCCCCAGGTAAAGCTTGTGCGGCTTAACGATCTGCAGCAGCCGTTCCACAACCTGTGCTACGCCCTGGAAGTGTCCGGGCCTGTAAGCGCCTTCGAGCACCGTTTCGAGGTAGCCCAGGTCATACGGCTCCTTTACGGCCTTACCATCGGGATAGACTTCCTGCTCCGTGGGCAGGAACAGCACATCGCAGCCTGCCCCGGTGAGCAGCGCAATATCCTGCTCTGTGGTGCGGGGATATTTTTCCAGGTCAGTAGCATTATTGAATTGCGTGGGATTAACAAAGATGCTGCAAACCGTAAGCGCCGGCAATTGCTGTGCTGCCTGCAGCAAGGAAAGATGTCCCTTATGCAAAGCGCCCATAGTGGGCACGAATGCAATGAGCCTGCCCTGCGCCCTTTGCGCCTCCAGATGAGCGGTAATATCTTTTACCGTTTTGAAAATGAACATAGTAAGTTAAATAAAATCACGTGTTGGCATAGCGACCTCCGGCCTCTTTACCATAAGGCGTCCTTTATTTTATAATAATTCCGTACCTTTGCCGCCAAACCTACGGGAAAATGACGGGATTTTCCTGTTTTCGCAGGAAAGATTTTTCAGGAAAAGGCTGTGTTTTCCCGACGCGCGCAGGATTTTTTTTATTTAAGAAAAGACAAATAAACTTCCGTTAGGAAACAATCAACTTGTTCATGTCAGTACAAAGTAAGAAGCGCATACTCATCATCACCAACGAGCTATCACCCTATCTTGAAATTACCGATTTTGCCCATATTCTGAATAAACTTTCCGTAAAGACCTTTGATTCCGGTATGGAGATCAGAGTCATCATGCCCCGCTTCGGCATTATCAACGAGCGCAGGCATCGTTTGCACGAAGTGGTTCGGCTTTCAGGCATCAATGTGGTTGTGGACAAGGATGATCATCCCTTGCTGATCAAAGTAGCATCGCTGCCGAATGCCCGTTTGCAGGTCTATTTCATGGACAACGAGGACTTCTTCAAGAGAAAAGCGGTTTTCCGCGATGAGCATGAGCATTTCTTTGATGATAATACGGAGCGACTGATCTTCTTCTGCAAAAGCGCGTTGGAGATCGTTAAAAAGTTTGGATGGCCGCCCGATGTGATCCATTGCCATGGCTGGATGACCTCGCTTATTCCCATGTTCCTGAAAACCTCTTATAAAAAGGAACCGGTTTTTGCACATTCCAAGTCGATATATACGGCACAGAAGGAGCAATTTACCGAATCGCTGGGTCCCGACTTCCTCAAAATGGTAATGAATAGCGCCGCATTGAAAGACAAAGATGTGGAGCCTTATAATAAAAGCAACAACGAAGCGTTAATCTATGGAGCATGCAAATACGCCGATGTGATTATCCATGGCGAAGAAGAGCTCAACAAGGAAATCGTTTCTGAATTCAAGCCGGGAAAAGGGAAAAAGGTAGTCCCCTACAACCCGGATTGGATGGAAAATACCGAACCGCTCTTTGAGCTTTACCAGAATCTATCCCAGGACTAAGTTATTGATCACAATAGAAAAGAAAATCATTGAAGAGCATATTCTATAAGAATTTAAAAGCCTTTACGCTATGCGCAGGCTTTTTTTCGTTGGCGGCTTGTAAGGAAAAAAGCGCTGTAAGGCCAGACCTTATTCCTCCCGTGGATAATATACATACTTTCGAGGTCAACGATTTTGCCCTTACGGTAAAGAACCTGTATTACGACTCGATGTGGACAAGCGATGTCCAATATAAGTTTGTCAGTATCGGCGGTGTAACCAACGATCCGTTTTTCGGGAAAACACAAGCCGGTTTGTATGTACAATTCCTGCCGCCTTCGGAAGGCTTTACCTTCCCTACAGGTGTTATCATCGATTCGGCGCTGGTATCGCTTCCCTTTAATAACTTCACCTATGCCGATACCGTGGCCTCCAGCACACTTAGTCTGAAGGCTTACCAGATCACCGACCCCTTCGTGCTTGGCGATGGTTCACGTAAATATTACGCGTTCAACAAGCTTCCTTATATCACGACTGCTATCGGGTCCAAGACGTTCACCGTGAAGTCGCTCCGGGATACCACAGTTGTGTTCCAGAAAGATACAGTGGGTGGCTTGCTGCGTATGCGGCTGAGCAATGCGCTGTGCGAGCAGTTCCGTTCCATGCCGCCTTCCATGATGGCCACCAATGCCGCCTTCCTGGATTTCTTCAGGGGCATTTACCTGGGGCCCGACAGTACTGTGCAACAAAATACACTGGCGTCGTTTGCGCTTTCGGGTGGCAGCACAAACACCACCTACGCTGGAGCGCAAATGGAGTTCTTCTACCATACCGCAACCAACGACACGCTGAAGCGCGCTATTTTCCCTTACAATTCCCTGCTCTGCTCGTTTTTCAACGGCATATACCGGAATTACAACGGGGCACCGGTGCAGGGTTACCTCGCCAACCAACAAACTTTGCGGGATTCTATAGTTTTGCAGGGCTACCCGGGCTTCCGTACCGAGGTTACCGTACCCATAGATCCGGCGACTATTCCACCTTCTATCATCAATAAGGCAGCGCTCACGGTCACCTTGCTCAAAGTAGGCGACGACAATCGTTTCAGCGCACCGCCGCAGCTCATCATCCGTACCGTCAAGGATGATGGCACCGAAGCCGTGATCGATGATCTGCTCAATGGCGACGATTCGACTGCAAACAGCTCAGGCCCTGCTTTTGTAGGCGGCACCGCCCTGTCGACCCTGATCGGTGGCTCCCAGTACATCCGTTATATCTTCAATATACCCCGTACCGTTCAGAAAGCGATATCGGCAGGCAAAACCCAACTGAGGCTGCGCATGCTTATCCCCACTGCCTACCAGGGGTCATATCGCCTGGTGGCCGATGGACCAGGGAGCGCCAACAATGATACAAAGCTCCGTTTCAATGTCATTTATACTAAACTAAACTAAGACGATTATTCTATGTGTGGTATCGTTGGCTATGTAGGCCCAAGAGAAGCCTACCCTATCCTGATCAAAGGACTACAAAGATTGGAATACCGGGGTTATGACAGCGCCGGTGTCATTATGCTGCAATCCGATGACTTCAACCTCTACAAAAAGGCCGGAAAAGTAAAGAACCTGCAGCAATATGCCGAGGAGCATGATATCCTGGGCAATATTGGCATTGGACACACCCGCTGGGCCACCCACGGCGTCCCCAACGACGTTAACGCCCACCCCCACATATCCAATTCAGGCCGCTTTGCGATTATCCACAATGGTATTATAGAAAATTATGCCTCTCTCAAGGAGCAACTGAAAAAAAGAGGCTATCACTTCCATTCCGATACCGATACGGAAGTGCTGATCAATCTTATTGAAGAAGTGCAAAAGCAGGAGCAGGTAGCGCTTGAAGATGCCGTACGCATTGCCCTCAATGAAGTCGTAGGCGCTTATGCCATCGTCGTTATTGACCGGGAAGACAGTGACAGCCTCATTGCTGCCCGTAAAGGAAGCCCTCTGGTCGTAGGCGTTGGCAAAGATGAGTTCTTTATCGCCTCCGATGCCACGCCCATTATCGAATACACCAAAAATGTAGTCTATCTCGACGACCAGGAATATGTGGTAGTGAACCGTAACGGGAAAATGCAGATCAAGACTCTGGGTAATATCGAGAAAACGCCCTTTATCGAAGAGCTGGAAATGGACCTTGAGGCCATTGAAAAGGGCGGCTTCGACCACTTCATGCTCAAGGAGATCTACGAGCAACCCAAAGTGATCGCTGATGCCGTAAGGGGCCGTATGAGCGCCGAAGAAGGCTGGATCAAGCTGGGCGGCGTATCGGAATACATCAACAGGATCAACCAGGCCAAACGCTTTATTATTACCGCCTGCGGTACATCTTATCACGCGGGCTTGCTGGGCGAGTACCTGCTCGAAGAGCTGAGCCGCGTACCTGTAGAGGTAGAATATGCCTCGGAATTCAGGTACCGTAATCCCATTATTACGGAGAACGATGTGGTGCTCGCCATTTCCCAGTCGGGCGAAACAGCCGACACCCTGGCGGCGATCGAGCTGGCTAAAGAGCGCCAGGCGCTGATATATGGCATCTGCAACGTGATTGGCTCTTCCATTGCACGCGCAACGCATGCGGGCTCCTATACCCATGCCGGACCCGAGATCGGCGTGGCCTCAACCAAAGCTTTTTCGACACAGGTCGTGATCCTTACCCTGCTGTCGCTGCAAATCGCGCAGCACAAGGGTACCATTTCCACATCTTACCTGCGCCAGGTACTGTATGAGCTGAAAAATATGCCTGAAAAGATCAAGCAGACATTGAAGCTGGATAAGCAGATCCAGGAGATCGCAGCGAAGTTTAAAGATGCCAGCAATTTCCTGTACCTGGGTCGCGGCGTCAACTTCCCGGTGGCACTGGAAGGTGCACTCAAGCTTAAGGAAATCTCCTATATCCACGCCGAAGGCTACCCGGCTGCTGAAATGAAACATGGCCCCATTGCCCTGATCGACGACCAGATGCCCGTAGTAGTACTGGCGACCAATGCGAGTGCCCACGACAAGATCGTATCCAATATACAGGAAGTGAAGGCGCGCAAAGGCAAAGTGATCGCGGTGGTGAACGAGGGCGACCTGGAAATCGCAGCGCTGGCCGATTACACAATCGAAATACCGCTAACGGAAGAAATCCTGAGCCCGCTGCTCACCGTGGTGCCGCTGCAGCTGTTGTCGTATCACATTGCGCTGATGCGCGGAACTAACGTAGACCAGCCCCGCAACCTGGCCAAATCGGTAACTGTCGAATAAAAAAACGCCATCAAATAATAACAACAGGACTCAGCCGGGTATTTCGAGGAAGTACCCGGCTATCTTTTTGGCTCCGGAGATCGTTAAAGAATTATTTCAAATATTTTTCCATTTTTCACCTCCGATTCGTTTTTTTACTTACCTTTGCACTCCCAAATTAGATATCATGCCAAAAGTAAAAACACACTCAAGGGCTAAAAAAACGTTTAAAGTAACCGGTAGCGGCAAGATTACCCGTCGCAAAGCGTTCCGTAAGCACCTTTTGACAAAAAAATCTGCTAAACGCAGGCGCAGCCTCGATGGCTCTGTGTTTATACACAGCGCTAACCTGAAGCTGGTTAAGCGTATGCTGAACATGCGCTAAGCATGCTGCTCTGTTGAAGCAATTAGTCATTTCATTTAAAAACAATAAATTATGCCACGTTCAGTAAACGCTGTAGCATCAAGAGCAAGAAGAAAGAAAATCCTGAAGCAAGCTAAAGGATTCTACGGCAAACGCAAAAACGTCTATACGGTTGCCAAAAACGTATTGGAAAAAGGCCTTGGTTACAAATATGTAGGCCGGAAATTAAAGAAACGTGAATACCGCACTTTGTGGATCGCCCGTATTAACGCGGCAGTACGTGAAGAAGGCCTGAGCTATTCCGTATTTATGAATAAGCTGAACCAGAAAGGTATCGAGCTGAATCGTAAAGTATTGGCCGATCTGGCGCTGAATGAGCCGGAAAGCTTTAAAAAACTGGTTGCTGAAGTAAAATAGCTTAGCTGCCGCTACTGTCCTCCGGACAGTAATTATATCATTAGAAAAAATAATTCCCGATGGAAGCTATTGCATTTGTACACGAGCAATTCAATACAAAAAAAGAGATCCCGACGTTTAAAGCTGGGGACAACATCACCGTAAACTACAAGATTGTAGAAGGCGCCAAAGAACGTATCCAGTCGTTCAAAGGCGATGTGATCAAGCGCCAGGGCCGGGGTGGTACCCAAACTTTCACCGTACGTAAGATATCTGACGGTGTAGGTGTAGAGCGTTTATTCCCACTTTATTCTCCCAATATCGAGTCTATCGTTGTTAATAAGCGTGGCCGTGTACGTCGTGCCAAGCTTTACTATCAGCGCGAACGCTTTGGTAAATCTGCCCGTATCAAGGAGAAAAAGCAAGCTACAGCGAAATAATTTTGCCTTAGCGGCATATAAAATGCCCAAAGCCCCGCAAGATAACCTGCGGGGCTTTGGCTTGTACGGCTATGTGACTATTTACCCATTACTGCAGCGCAGAGACGCCCGCACACCTATAGCCTGGCCGGTATTGGCCGCAGCTGCGTCTCTGCGCTACCAGCGTCGCATTTAGTTCCTCATTTACATGCTGCAGCAGCTTCGGTTATGAGCGCCGCCACTTCCGATGGCATTGAAGCCAGCGAAGCATGGCCAGCTGCCAGGGTAATTACCTTGCGGGCGCCGATCCGTTCCGACATTCGTTTTTGATTTTCCGGCGCAATCATCCTGTCCTCGCTGGATATCTGGTACCAGGACGGCTTATTTTTCCAGGCCGGATTGGTGATCGCATCGCCAAAGGCGCTCGCCAGCGGCGCTTTTTGGGTTACCCCCATTACCATACCTTCCTCTTCAGTAAGATCCTGGCAGAAGCTTTCGTGGAAAAGCGCCGGTTTAACCCATAAATACCCATCGCTGTCGGGCGCCAGGTTGGCTGCCGCTGCCGGAACATGTTCCTGCGTGATGCCACCGGGGCTTTCACCGGCGTCGGGAGCGAATGCAGCGATGTAGACCAGCCCTGCCACATTCGGTTGATTCCCTGCTTCGGTAATAACAGCGCCGCCATAGGAATGTCCTACTAACAGAACAGGGCCATTCTTTTGTGCGATCATCTTCCGGGTACGTTCCGCATCATCGGCAAGCGACGTAAGCGGCAGTTCTACGGCGGAAATGGAAGCGTATCCATCCTGGGCAAGCAACGGAATAACCTTGCTCCAGTGGGCCGCTCCGCCCCAAAAACCATGTACCAGGATGATGTTCAGTTCTCCATTCATAACGATTCATTTTTAGAAGATTAAAAAATAAATTTCATCACGCTAAAACACAATAAATCAGATTTGAACTTAGCCCGGCTATCCCTCTACAACCCCGTAATAGCCGGTATAAGAAGAGCCGGGTCAATAAAGGTAGCGCTTTAAGTGACGAAGCCGCACCGGTAATGCAACCTTAACATGACCTCACTGCCCGAATTTTATGGTTAAAAAGAAGCTTAGCAGGTGGGGCTTTCATTATTTCCTATCTAAACGACCAGCTTAATGAACAGGAGCAGATTGGCTCGATAAGGGGCGCAAGACCAGGCAGGCCGCCGGTCTCTGTAACGAGGGTACCATTGTGATATGCCTGGCATTCAAAATGAAAATTTGCTTGTATACTAAGGCACAGTGGGTTGTTCCGCTACTTTGTTTCTACGGAGGGCACAACACCTGATCAAGCAATCGCTATAGCCCCGGATCCCGGAATAGGCCTACAGTACCGCTTCTTTATCAACCAGCAAGATTAAGAACACAAAAAGACAGCAACCACGTACGGTTGCTGTCTTCAATATAATATGGACACAAAGGCTTACGCCAGTGTTGCCACTTTCTTTGCCAGCTGGGATTTCAAATTGCTCGCTTTGTTCTTGTGGATAACATTGCGTTTAGCCAATTTGTCAATCATAGAAATTACTTTAGGAAGCTGCTCCTGAGCTGCGTCTTTCTCTGTAATTTTCAACATTTCACGGATCGCGTTACGGGTAGTTTTACCATAGTAACGGTTACGGTCACGACGCTTTAAACTCTGACGGGTATCCTTTTTTGTAGCTTTATGATTTGCCATTTTTTACTAGTATCTTTTGTGTTCTTAATTTAGGACTGCAAAGGTATGAAAAGATTATTAATTCTAAAACTTTTTTTTAATACTGCACTTTTGCGGAAGCTTTTTCCATGGCGCTCAATTTTTCCAGGAAAACATCCAACCTGTCTTTCGGTATCCGGAAGTTATAAATATTGCCGGCCTTATAGGTCTCCAGGTAGTCAAAGTAATCGTAGTTCCAGCGGCCCAGCTGACGACGGTCGGTCTCCAGCATTTGCGATACAACCTCAAGGTCCAGCGGCGTTTTGATCCTCACAATGGCCATTCTTTTTACTTCGTCTTCTGTAAATTTCGAAAGCAGTGGATTGGCAGCTTTTTTGACCTTAGCTACAGATCCGCTTACATTGAGCGTACTCCAGTCAAAATTGGTGGGTACTCCGGGTAGCAGGAAATGATTGAGGCGCTCCATGATGGTGGCGGTAGCGACGAAGGCCAGCACATGGTTCTGTGTTTCTTTGGGAAGATACGACTTGATCGACCAGAAATCATCTTTACCAGTACGCTTCATCGCGTTGATCACCGGCCGGGGACCACTATTATAAGCAGCCACTACCAACAGCCAGTCGTCGAGCTGATCGTAGAGATAGCTCAGGTATTTGGCAGCCGCATGCGTAGATTTGGAAAGATCGGTACGTTCGTCACGGCGCCCGCTCACAGTAAGCCCCATCAGTTTGGCTGTAGATTCCATAAACTGCCAGTAGCCTACGGCGCCCACGGGCGATTTGGCGTTCTTATTCAGTGCCGATTCAATTACGGCCAGATATTTCAACTCTTTGGGAATAGAATGGGATTTCAACACGCGTTCGATTACCTCGAAGGTCGCACCGCCTTTGCCACTCACATGGTTCAGCCGGTCGCCGAAATTGGTCATATACTTCTTCACATAATCGACCATATAGCCGTTCATGTTACCGAAATAATCGGTTTCGCCGGCCAGCGGAACAGATTTGAACTTATCGTTCGCTTCCATGATCCGGTCCAGTGGACGGGCAGCTGCCGGCGCTAGGGCCAGCTTAGGTGCCTTGGGTAGATCGGCGGCGCTAACGGCAAGCTTCTCGTTATCCTTATCCCGGTTGTTCCGGCTACGCAGTTCCTGGTTATTGATCACTTTGCCATTTCCATTCATGGCAAAGGGCATAGGCGTTACGCTGTCTATGGCGCCAGACCGGGTATTGAGCGCTGACCTGCTCTCTCCCGGTTCTCTCATCGCAATCTTTTTACCATCCGTGTTTCCCTGACGGGAAATCTGGGCTGTGAGGCCCAGGGGGGTCATTATCCATACTGCACACAAAAGTGATTTCCATTGCATGGGCTAATCGTTATGTTTTAGCGGTTACACATGCAACCGGATTTAATTAAAAACCGGCTGTTTACATCTTAGATCGGAAATAATTCCGACAGGTAGGCTTCACAAAATAATAATAAAAATTTTATTTTGCTATAGCTGAAAACAGAAATTTCAGATGGTGCTTGATTAAGCGTTGGTTTGCTGCTGTTGCTGCTGGTTGGCAACCATATTGTTGCTTGTAGTAGAAGAAGGGGTTTCTTTCATACCGCTTTCAATTTCTTTTTTGATGCCATCTTTAGCATCATTGAATTCACGGATGCCTTTACCAATGCCCTTCGCCAGTTCAGGTATTTTCTTACCGCCAAATAATATGATCACAACCAGGACAATCCACAACCACTCCATACCACTAGGCATAGACAATAACATCGGGAAGTTCATTGATGAAATAGCCATTAAAAAGAATTTATTAAATGAAGCAATAAGACAAAGATAACCTTTTTTTGGTCAACCCGTACATTTTATTCCCCTACTTTAACGCTTGGTTGAGGAAAAAAATCCACTAACGCCTCCTCGGCAACTGACAATTTCTAAAGTACGAAAATGTTTTTTTCCTATAAAAAAAATATTCTACCGATAGCATTCCTACCTGTCAGATTCTTTATTTTTGCACACACTTAACTTATTTAAAATATAACCATGCGGGTTTCCTATTGCCTTATCACCTTCCTGGCGCTTCTGACAGCCTTCCGGGGGCTGGCCGGCGGCAATAATATTGTTGAAAACGAACAAACACTGCGCCAATACCTGGAGCAAACGGTATTCCCGGTCGATACCGGCGCACAAGCTATCGTCCTTTATGAAAAAGGAAGTGCTGAGCTCTATGAGGGCAACCTGACTTACAGGGTTGAAAAAACGATCAAGATCCTGGGGAAAGATGCTATCGGCGACCTTAGTGAAGTAGTGCTGCCCTATGGCGGCCACGGATATGTGCGCAGGATATCGGGCACTACTTATAACCTGGAAGACGGTAAGATCGTAAAGCAATCGATAGAACGGGACGATATGCTGAAAGACAAGATCGACAAAAACACCAAGCTCACGAAATTCAGCCTGCCTTCCGTAAAGGTCGGATCGATCATTCACTATTCCTATATTAAGGAGCAGCCGGGATTCCTGTATGTACCCGACTGGTACTTCCAGGAAAAATATCCCAAGCTGTACTCTACCTTCAGCATGAGCATTCCCAGGTATATCATTTATGATGCCTTACTGCGCGTGAATGTAGCCATGCATGCTACCGAAAAGGAGTCGGCGCTGGACACCTGCAGCGCCTGCTTTATGGACGATCCTACCACCCAGGCCAACGTACGTACCTGGGTGCGCCGGGATGTACCCGCCTTCAGGGAAGAGCCATACATGAGCAGCGAGCAGAATTACCTCGAACGGATCAAGATCCATGTATCCTCGGTAAGACTTGGCGGCATTACCTATAATGTGCTCAAGGACTGGCCCAGCTTTTCGACCGAGGCTTTTATCAAAAGCGAGGGCAGCTGTGGCCAGGCTTTCGCCCGTAACGGTTTCCTTGAAGACAAAGTAACGGAGTTGACCAAAGGCACAACCGACGAGCTGGCGAAGGCGCAGGCTCTATACAGCTATGTAAGGAATCATTATACCAGGGTAAGCGGCGGAACCTTTTCCACCGATATTAAAAAAGTATTCGAAGAGCAAAAAAGTAACCAGCCCGGCATCAACCTGTTGCTAACGGCATTCCTGCGCAAGGCGGGCCTCAATAGCGTGCCCGTGATCCTTAGCACCCGGGACCAGGAGCGCCTGAATATGCTCTTCCCCAATCCCGACCCTGTCAATTGCCTCGTCAGTATGGTAACGATAGGCAAACGGCAATATTTCCTGGATGCTTCCTATCGGTTCCTTCCTTTCGGCATGCTGTTGCCCGAGTGCTATAATGGCTACTGCCGTACGATTACCGAGGCAGGGGGGAGCGGGGTTGAGCTGGAGCCGGACAGCCTGCTGAACAAAACGGTATTTATGGTTTCCTTAATGCCCTCGGAAAAAGACAAACAGAAGCTGCGGCTCAAATTGCAGGAGCAGTTGGGTATCGTCACCAGCGCCTCCTACCGCAGCTCCTGGCAGAAAGATTCTACCAAGCTGAAAGAGAATATTCTTAACTCATTCAACAAAGGCACCATGAGCATAGAGACGGTGACCTGCACGTTTAAGAATATGGATCGTCCCGATGAGCGGCTACTGATCGAGTTTGAAACCCAGGTTAACCTGCGCGACGCCGGCACACTTTATTTTGATCCCTATTTTATCAAATTCCAGGAAAAAAATCCGTTTACTGCCGCCACCCGACATTATATGATTGAGCGGGAGTACCGGGAAGACATCAACTATGTTCTCAACTTTCAGCTGCCGGAAGGCTACGAGCTCGACGACTATCCCAAGTCTTCGGTGTTCAAATTCAACAACCCCGAACAGATCGTGATGAAGAACCTGATGGCCTACGATGAACAGGGTCGCCGCTTCTCACTCAACAGCCGGCTCAGTTCCAACACTACCCTGTTCCCAGCCGACGATTACAATGACCTGCGCACCTTTTACGAAAAGGTGATGGAGCTACAGCAGCAGAAAATTGTTTTGAAGAAAAAAGATTAACCTGTGAAATGCCTTTGTCTCATTCCCGCCTTGCTGTGGGTTACATTCCTGTCGTACCGGGCCGGCGCCCAGAACAAGCGCCTGCTGGATAACGATTCGTTGCTGAAAGTATACCTGCAGCAGCAACCCGGTGGCGCTGATACTGGCGCAGAAGCGATTACCCTGTTCGAAAAAGGATCGGCACGGCTCAAAATGCGTTACGAAAGCTATTATGATCTTACCTTAAAAACAGAACGTTATTTAAAGATCAACAAGCAGCAAGCGCTTGACCTTGCCAATGTTTCTATTCCTTATGCTAATGGACTTGACGTGGATGATATCGATTTCCAATCCATCAACCTGGTAAATGGCGAAGTGATACGGGAAAAGCTTCGCAAAAAAGACATTCTGAAAGAACGGCTTGCCGGTGATGTGAAGCTATATAAATTCAACTTCCGGAATATTAAACCGGGGTCCATTATTTACTACGCTTATACTTACGATATCAGGTTAAATTATTACATGGGTAACAACTTGCCTGCGAGCTGGAGCTTCCAGGGACAATACCCTGCCCTGGAGTCCTGGTTTGAGCTGGTCATACCCGATCATGTAAGCTATCGGTGGGTAGCTAAAAACGTCGCTTTTGCCCGCACTACCCCGGAAACATTTAACCAGCGGGACAGCGCAAGGCTCGAGTCCTACAACGAAAAAAGAAAAGAGAATACCTGTATCTGGAGAAGACACTCGGTTCCGGCTATCAAGCAGGAGGATTATATACGTAATCCCGATCTGCTTACCGAACGGATTAACCTGTCGATCTCGGTCAGATCTCCTTTCTATAATGTAGAAAGCCGAACAATACCGGAAAGCTGGGCCAAAGCGAATGAGCTCTTTTTATACAGGCATCCCTTCCTTGGCTATTGGGCTTTCCACCTGCAGGATACGCTCTCTACGGTACTCGATAAGCTGAATAAAGGCTGGTCCGACAACATGGTAATGGCCAGAGATATCTACACTTTCGTCCGGGATTCAATAGGCGAAAGGGATAAGAACACGAACCCGGTCAGTACCTATTGGGATATTTCGCCTGAAGCCGTCCTTAAGAACAAGAAGGGATCGGCAATGCAAAAGAATATACTGCTCACAGCATTGCTTCGAAAGGCCGGATTCAAAAGCAATCCGATATTGCTCAGTACCACTAACGGCGAGAAAATAGAAGAGCGGTATTTTGAGATGGAAGCTATTAATTATCTAATCTCCTCGGTAAAGATAAACGACAAAGATTACCTGCTTGATGCATCATCAAAGTATCTTCCCTTCGGCATCCTGAAGCCGAGCTGCTACAATGGCTTTGCCTGGATGATAGACAAGGAAGGCAAACCTTTGCAATTGGATCCGGACAGCCTGGAAGAGCGTAAAACCACCGTGGCTACCATAACACCTTCACCAAAAGAGGGCGACTACCACCTCACGATTGAAGAAAAACTGGGCAATGTAAGTGCCCCCCAAATGCGCGCCGCGCTTAAGGAGGATTCGGTCGCCGTCAGGAAAGAGCTGGAGGAAGAGATGAGCAAGCTGAGCTGCAAATCCCGGCTGAAAAGCTATAAGATCATGAACCGGGACCTGCCCGATACCAGCCTCAGAATCCTTTACGACCTGGATATGACGCTGGACACCAGCGGCAACATCATCTATATCAATCCCTTTTTTAAACCGCTGTTTCACACCAACCCGTTCTCGGCCGACCAGCGCCGGTACCCTGTTGAATTCGGCTATGCCTTCACCTACCAGTTTATCCTGCGCTTCAGGATTCCCGACGGCTATGAGCCCGAAGATTACAACAACCCGGTACAGCTGAGCCTGAACGATTATATGTTCTACAAAAGCCTGATGCGTTATGATCCGGCCGACCGGGTACTGTCGCTCAGCTATAGCTTATCGTCTAAAACCGCAACCGTCGATGCAGCAAGCTATGCAAACCTGCGCACCTTCTACGACCGGATCATCAATGAGCAGCATAAAAAAATCGCCCTAAGAAAAACCAACTGATATGAAATCATTCACCACTATTGCCCTACTGCTGCTGGCATCATTCTGCTGCCCGGCCAAAGAGGCTCCTGCGCCCGATCTGGCCACTTCGGGCCTGCCGGATTCGCTAAAGAAAAATGCACACGCCATTATCCGCTACGACAACACCTCTGTGAAGATAAAAGCGCTGGACGAGGTGATCCATACCCGCAAATATGCAGTGACCATACTGGATGAGGCAGGAAAAGGATATGCCGTACTGCGCGAGCAATACAATCTGCTGGTCAAAATAGAGAAGATCAAAGGCCGCCTGCTGGACGCTGCCGGCAAGGAGATCAGGAGCCTGAAGGAAAAAGAGATCGTCGACCGTTCGACTTTCGGACAAAGCTTCGTTTATCACAGCGATTCCCGGATCAAGTATTTCGACTTTCAGCACACGACCTATCCATACACAGTCGAATACGAGATCGAAGAAACATATAAAACCACTTTCTTTTTACCGGGCTGGATGCCGCAACCCGACAACGATTGCGCTATAGAAAACGCGGAATGCACGGTATATTATCCCAGCGACCTCAACATCAGCTACCAGGAATTTCTAATGCCTGCCAATATAGCCCGGAGTACGAACACAGATGGCGACCAGAAGAGCATTACCTGGAAAATAAAACAACTGCCGGCTTACGAAAGGCAGCCTGCCAGCCGCATCGGCAACTATGAAGATCCTACCATAGTGTTTACGGCCAACCGCTTCGAGCTGCTCAAATATAAAGGGGATATGCAAAACTGGCAAAGCTTCGGCTCCTTCTTCTACCAGCTGAATGAAGGAAGGGATGTATTGCCCGATGAAGCCCGGGCTAAAGTACATGCATTGGTAGACGGAGAAACGGACACTTATAATAAGATCCAAAAGTTGTATGCCTATATGCAGCAAACTACGCGCTACGTGGCCAACGAATACGGTATTGCCGGCTGGCAGACCTTTGACGCGGCGAGTGTAGCCAAAAATGGTTACGGTGATTGCAAAGGACTAACCAACTATCTCAAAGCCATGCTTAAAGAAGCTGGCATTCCTGCCTACACCACACTGGTTTATGCCGGAGAGCAGCATCGTAAAATGGACCTGGAGCATCCCGCCAATACCTTCAATCATGTGATCCTTTGTGTGCCGCAGCCCAAAGACAGCATTTGGGTCGAGTGTACCAGCCAGCAACTGCCTGCTGGTTACCTGGGCGGCTTTACCCAAGGCCGGAAGGTGCTGGTGGTAACGGAGAACGGCGGTTATGTATGCACCACGCCCACATACGATAAGGATAAGAATTATATCCAGCGTACGGCTACACTGCAGCTGGATCAGGCTGCCAGCCAGCAAAAGGTAAACCTGCGCTGCCGGTACAGCGGTCCCATGCAGGACGACATCGACAATATGGTCAAGACACAGCCAGAGCACAAGATAAGGGAGCTGGTGAACAGCAAATTCGCTTTTCCCTCATACAGCGCGACCAATTACCAATACCACCAGATAGGCGCGCCCCGGTTGCCAGGGCTGGAAGAAGATGTGGAAGCACAGGTCGCCGGTATTATCAGCAGCACCAAAAAAAGGAGCTTTGTGAACATCGCCTGGATGCGCAATCCCATGCCCGAGATATTCCAGAGCAAGCCACGCACCGTTCCCTTTGTGCTGGCGCAATCTTTCCGTGTCACCGACAGCATCATTGTCGATCTGCCTGCCGACCTGGAAGTGGAAACCCTGCCCAGACCTACCAGCCTTAAATATCCCTTTGCCGAGTACCATGTCCGGCTGGAAAAAGCCGGAAGCAAAATGTCCCTGATACGTATCTACGAGCAGAACGAAGGCGTGTACAGCGCTGCGGATTTTGAAAAATACCAGGAGATGTACCGGACGATCAATGCAGAAAAGGAAAACCTTAATATCGTACTGCTGAACAAAACACCCTGATATGCTTTTATGGAAAAAAGCAGCGCCTGCGTCTTACCGTAAATCGCCTGTCGTTACTTATTAAAACGGCCGGCGTTGTACATGCAGTACCCTTGTTTCACCTCCGGCAGGCGATGTTCCTGTAGTCACCCGCCCCAAAACCGAGACTAAGATGCGTATGTTTGCTTTTCCGCTTTTCCTGGTTATGTTCTTGTCTGCATGCAAGCCGGCGACCGACCCGCAATCGACGCCTGCGGCAAGCCAGCAAGCCGAGCCTTTGCCGGCGCCGCCGGCAAAGGTGGGCGCTATCCCACTGCCTCCGGGCTACGTACGGATCAAAGCAGGGCCTCACGATTATGCCACCTTCCTGCGTATGCTCCCCCTGAAAAAGGACAACACGGTATATCTCTACAATGGCCAGAAAAAGCGCAACCAGAAGGCCCAGTATGCCGTT
Organism: Taibaiella koreensis; assembly: GCF_003545715.1. Taxonomy (GTDB): domain Bacteria; phylum Bacteroidota; class Bacteroidia; order Chitinophagales; family Chitinophagaceae; genus Taibaiella; species Taibaiella koreensis. The sequence continues at coordinate 658,724 of NZ_QVNU01000001.1, read as the reverse complement.
CTGGTTATGGATATCGGCAACAAAGACCTGCAGCAATGCGCCGACGCGGTAATGCGGCTACGTGCCGAATACCTCTTTGAGCAGCAATTGCCAGGCGCCATCGCCTTCCGCTTCAACAATGGCTTCCTTTGCGACTATGAGCACTATGCAGCGGGCTACCGGGTCTCGGTAAACGGGAATCGATATGCCTGGGTAAAGCAGCAGCCGGCCGATCCCTCTTATGAAACCTTCCGCCGGTACCTGGACCTAGTCTTCAGCTATGCCGGCACCCGGTCGCTACATGCGCAGCTGAAACCGGTCCCCTTTACCAGCCTGGCTGCCGGACAGGTGCTGATCCAGACAGGTGAACCTTACGGACATGCCGTAACAGTAATGGATATGGCTTATCACCCGGAAACAAAGGATACGATCTTCCTGCTTTCCCAAAGCTTTATGCCGGCGCAGGACATCCATATTCTGCGCAATTTTACAAACCCGAAGCTATCGCCCTGGTATTCGATACACACGGAAGGCGACCTCGACACGCCCGACTGGACTTTTCACAAGGAAGACCTGCGCACTTTTTGACAGGGCAGCAGTCCAAAAATGGCAAAGCTGCCGGCTAATGGGCCGGCAGCTTTGTATTACCTATCGCATAAGCTAGTTACATCCTTTCGTAGATGATCGCAGCGCCCTGTCCTACACCAATACACATAGTCGCTAAGCCATAACGGACCTCACGGCGCTTCATCTCGTGCAACAAGGTAGCAGATATACGCGCCCCACTGCAACCCAGTGGATGTCCCAACGCAATAGCCCCGCCGTTCACGTTCACTATTTCGGGATTGATCTTCAGATCACGGATCACGGCCAGCGACTGGGATGCAAATGCCTCGTTGAGCTCTGCCAGGCCAAGATCGTTGATCGTAAGTCCCGCCCGTTGCAACGCCTTTTCGGTGGCCGGTACCGGGCCGATACCCATAATAGCAGGATCGACGCCGGCAACTGCACGGCTCACGATACGGGCCAAAGGTTTCAGGTTATATTGCTTTACGGCGTTTTCCGAGGCCAGCAGCAGCGCCGCGGCGCCATCGTTGATACCGCTGCTATTGCCCGCAGTTACGGTACCATCCTTAATGAAAGCGGGTTTCAGCTCGGCCAGCTTTTCCATAGGCGACAGACGGGGGTGCTCGTCTTTATCGAATGAAAGTGTTTTTCCCTTGCCCAGGGCCACGGTTACCGGCGCCAACTCATCGGCAAATTTACCGGCATCGTGCGCTTTCTGGTACTTATCCTGGCTTTCAAAGGCAAAGCGGTCCTGCTCTTCGCGGCTGAGGCCCCATTGCTTCGCTACATTCTCGGCAGTCTCTCCCATGGTATAGGGATGATATAGCGCCGACAACGCCGGGTTGATGAAACGCCAGCCCATAGTCGTGTCGAACATTTGCTGGTTCCTTCCGAAAGCACCATCTGCCTTACCCATAACGAAAGGAGCACGGGTCATGCTTTCCACACCACCGGCGATGAACAGTTCGCCTTCACCACATTGGATCGATCGGCTGGCATCCATAATGGCCTGCAGCCCCGAAGCACATAACCGGTTTACCGTATTGCCGGCAACGGAAACAGGCAAGCCTGCCAGCAGGGCCGACATACGGGCCACGTTGCGGTTGTCTTCCCCGGCCTGGTTGGCCGCGCCCGCGATCACATCTTCGATAGCGTTTACATCAACTGAGGGATTGCGGGCTACCAGTGCTTTGATCACATGCGCCAACATATCGTCGGGACGCACGGTGCTTAGCGTTCCGCCATACTTGCCAATGGGCGTACGAACGGCATCGATTACATATACGTTATTAGACATTAGATATTAGACATTAGATATTAGACCTTAGATATTAGATGTTAGACCTTAGATATTAGACGTTAGATATTGGACCGCGGACCTACCAGTTGTCTTTGGCCTTGTTGCCGGTCTTGATGGCCTGTTCCAGCTGGGTAGCGACATTCAGCAGCTTTTCATTCACTTCCTTCCGGATGTGCTTGGCCGGCTTGTTGTTCCGTTGCAGCTGATCGTAGCCCACCGTTTCGACAATACCATCGGCATAGGCAGCCTGAACGGCGATATTATCGAAGGTAAATTTATAGCGGCCGTCCTTGAACATGATATTCAGCTTGAAGTTCACCAGGCCATGCGTGATCGCCCAGTTAAAGCCCGAAGCTGCTTTCATGACTAAAGTAGCGGTATTGGTAATGCTCAGGTCGCTTTCGTCGAACTTGATATTGTTATCGTCCGTTTTCATATTGGCGATGATCCAGCTCTTCGCTCTTTTGAACATTTCTTCTTTGCTCACGCCTTCTACATTGACCACCTGCTCATATTGATAGCTTCCGTTCTCGCCTTGCACTACCACTACTTTATACTCCTCTTCTTTATCCTTGGCCTGTACAGCAGGCGCTGTCATCAGCAAGGAAAGTACAACTAACCATATTTTTTTCATGTTTCCGGGATTTCGGTATTGATGTATTAAAAACTACTTGATCACGCCCAGCTCTTTGCCTACTTTGGTAAAGGCGGCGATGGCTTCGTCGAGATGATGCTGCTCGTGACCTGCAGAGATCTGCACACGGATACGGGCCTGTCCTTTGGGCACCACGGGGAAGAAGAACCCGATCACATATACGCCTTCTTCGAGCAGGCGTGCGGCCATTTTTTGCGCGAGCACCGCATCGTACAGCATAATGGGGCTGATGGGGTGCGTGCCAGGCTTGATATCGAATCCGGCCTCGGTCATCTTGCTGCGGAAGTAGCGGGTATTGGCTTCCAGCTTATCACGTAGCTCGGTGGTCTCGCTCAGCATATCCAGCACAGCGATTGAAGCGCCCACTACCGAGGGCGCAACTGTATTGCTAAACAGGTAAGGACGACTACGCTGGCGCAGCATTTCAACCACTTCTTTCTTACCGCTGGTAAAACCGCCGGAAGCACCGCCCAGGGCTTTACCAAGAGTACCAGTAATGATATCGATACGTCCCATAACGTTGCAAAGCTCATGTACGCCGCGACCGGTCTTACCCATAAAACCGGAAGAATGACTCTCGTCGATCATCACGATCGCATCGTATTTGTCGGCCAGGTCGCATATTTTGTCCAGAGGGGCTATAGTACCATCCATTGAGAATACCGAATCGGTAACGATAAGACGGGTACGGGCATCTTTGTGCTCGATCAGGCGCTGCTCCAGCTCGGCCAGGTCGCAGTTTTTATAACGGGCTCTTTTGGCCTTGCACAACCTTACACCATCGATGATAGAAGCGTGGTTGAGCTCGTCGGAAATAATAACATCATCTTCGCCCAGCAAGGGTTCAAACACACCACCATTGGCATCAAAACAGGCCACATACAATATCGTATCTTCCGTGCCCAGGAAAGTGGACAGCTTCTGTTCCAGCTGCTTATGAATGTCCTGTGTGCCGCAGATAAACCGTACAGAACTCATTCCATAACCCCTTTCGTCGATGGTCTTCTTGGCAGCCTCCAGCACTTTGGGATGAGAAGAAAGCCCCAGGTAGTTATTGGCGCAAAAGTTGAGCACTTTTTTGCCGTTCACCATGATCTCGGCGCCCTGCTCAGAATCGATGCGGCGCTCACTTTTAAAAAGACCGGCTTCTTTGATCTCGTCAATTTCTCCCTGTATGCGGGTATAGAATGATTTGCTGGACATATTGTTCCTGGTTAGTTTAAATATTTGAATAAAAAAACAGTGCAAAGCTAATCAATTACCCCCGAGATATACATATTTCCCGCAAACGATTTCGGCATGCAGCATCGCCGGCAGACCCTTATTGCGGCTGTTTTCGTATTTTTAGCGCCTTAAATCATTTTTTGCCTTAAATGTCGTTTCAGAAATCCATTTTGTTCCCTTGCCTCCTGGCTTCCGCGGCAGCGGTATATGGCCAGGAAAAGCTGGGAGAAGGTATGCTTACCTATGCCGTTACTATCAGCGGAAAAGTACCCACACCCGCGAATGAGCCTGCGCTTACGGAAGCCAAATCGGGTATCCTTTCCATTTATGTGAAGGACAACTACGTACGCCAGGATATTAAGCTGGAAGATGGCTATACGTATTCCCGCATCAGCAACTATATTACCGATAAAGATATTATCCTTCAGACGATCAATACCACACACTACGCTATCGAGATCGGGATGAAAGAAGAGCGTAAAAAGAATATAGCCTTTCTGAATGCCACCCTGGAACCGGGGCGGAGCCGGAAAAAGATAGGCGACTTTGAAGCGCAGGAAGCAAAGCTGCAATACCGTGACGGGAGCACTTTCCAACTGTATTATATCGACCGCTATACCCTGTTGCATCCCGAAGTGTTTGAGCGCAGTCCGGAGCTGAACGGTATACCCGCACTATTCGACATACCCGGAAGCAATGGTTTCAGCACGCATTTCGAGCTGAAGACCATCAGCCCTGAGCCCGTATCCTCATCGGTGTTCCAGGTACCTGAGGGCTATCGTATCATCAGCAGAAAGGAGTATGAGAAATTAATACGTTAGTATTGTACATTTGTTCATAGATTAAGCAACGCACATCCTTAAAACCTATTTTCTATGCGCTGGAGAGGCGAACGCGAAAGCGACAATATCGAAGATGGCCGCGGTATGAGCGGCGGCGGCAAAGTGGCCATCGGCGGTGGCATCGGCGCCATTATTGTATTGGTGATCGGCTTGCTTACCGGCAAGGATTTTTCCAGCCTCCTCAATACTTCCCAGGATCCATCGGTAACCCAATCGGCCAACAATGGCCCCCGGGCGCCCAGGAGCGACGATTCCACGGCACATTTTGTGAGCGTGGTGCTGGCCAGTACCGAAGATGTATGGAGTAAGATCTACCGCGACAACAATATGCAATACCAGCAGCCGAAGCTGCGCATGTTTGACGAGGCTGTACAAAGCGCTTGCGGCAATGCCTCGGCCGCTATGGGTCCTTTTTATTGCCCTGCCGACCAGAAGGTGTATATCGACCTCTCCTTCTGCAACGAATTGAAAGAGCGTTTCCGCGCGCCGGGCAACTTCGCTATCGCCTATGTTGTCGCGCACGAGGTGGGGCATCATGTACAGAACCTGATGGGCATTTCGGAACAGGTACAACGCCAGCGCAGCCGCCTGAGCGAAGCAGATTACAATAAGCTTTCCGTAAAGCTGGAGCTCCAGGCCGACTTTCTCGCCGGTGTATGGGCCTTTCACGCCAATCAAATGCGCGGTATACTGGAGCCGGGCGACCTGGAATCGGCGCTTACTGCGGCTAATGCTATCGGCGACGATAAGCTGCAAAAAGAAGCACAGGGCTATGTAGTCCCCGATGCCTTTACCCACGGTACTTCCCAGCAGCGGATGTACTGGTTCAAAAGAGGCTTTGAGAGCGGAAACCTTAACCTCGGCCGCTTCCAGGATATCCGCTAGCGCAGCCCGTTTTTTTAAAGAAAAGAAGATGTCTATTCAAGTTGAGCATTTAACCAAGATATTCGGCGAGCAGAAAGCCGTCAACCAGGTCTCCTTTAGTATTGAAAACGGCGTAGTCGGTTTTCTCGGCCCCAATGGCGCCGGCAAGTCTACCACAATGAAAATGCTGAGCACCTATATCAGTCCCAGTGCAGGCAAGGCACTGGTATGCGGGTACGACGTAGCCCGCCAGTCGATGGAAGTGCGCCGTAATGTAGGCTACCTGCCCGAAAGCAATCCTTTGTATTACGACATGTATGTGCGGGAGTACCTTGAGTTTGCTGCGGGTGTACACCAACTGGGCAGCCGGAAAAAAAGCCGTATCGATGAGATGATTGTCCAAACCGGTTTGCAGAAAGAGATCAAAAAGAAGATCGGCGCTCTGTCCAAGGGATACAAGCAAAGAGTGGGCCTGGCCCAGGCCATGATCCACGATCCCAGGGTGCTGATACTTGATGAGCCCACCAGCGGCCTCGATCCCAACCAGATCATGGATATCCGCGACCTCATTATCAATCTGGGCAAAGACAAGACGGTCCTGCTGTCTACACATATTATGCAGGAGGTGCAGGCAATGTGCAGCCGGGTGATCATTATCAATAACGGCACTATCGTGGCCGATGATGCGATCGGCAATATCCAGTCAGCCGAAAAGCCCGCTACCGGGCTGCTGGTGGAATTTGACCGGCCCGTCGACGAAACAGCGCTGCGCGCCCTGAAACAGGTACGCCAGCTAAAACAGGTGGAACAGCGCTGGCTACTGGAGACCACACAGCCGGAGGCCTTGCGCAAGGAGCTGATGACCTGGTCGCTGCAGAATGATATCGCGATTGTATCCCTCCAGAACAGCAGCCAATCGCTGGAAGAGGCCTTCCGCGACCTGACCAGGGGAAAATAAGCCGATAGCTGGCCGGTAGAGACGTAACATGCTACGTCTCTACCGGCTATCGGTAAAAATTATCTGATCCTTTTTCTAATTGATACCTGAAGTCACCGATTCCCGGTGGATCTTTTTCACCAATCCCTGCAGCACGTTACCGGGTCCGCATTCCGTAAATTCTGCTGCACCGTCGGCTACCATATGCTCGATGGTTTGGGTCCAGCGCACCGGCGACGTCAACTGGTTGATCAGGTTGGCTTTGATCTGTTCCGGGTCGGTATACGGACGGGCATCTACATTTTGATAAACAGGACACATCGGCGTATTAAAAGTGGTCTGCTCTATAGCTGCCTGAAGCTCCTGCCGGGCCGGCTCCATCAACGGCGAATGGAATGCACCGCCTACCTGCAGCACGAGCGCACGCTTGGCTCCGGCAGCCTTCATGGCCTCGCAGGCCTGGTTTACACCCTCGATGCTGCCGCTGATCACCAGTTGTCCGGGACAATTGTAATTGGCGGGCACCACTACTTCATCCGTAATGCGGGCGCATATCTCTTCCACCTTGGCATCTTCCAGGCCGAGGATCGCGGCCATCGTGGAGGGCGTCAGCTCACAGGCTTTCTGCATAGCGGCGGCCCTTGGGGCAACCAGCTTCAGCGCATCTTCAAAGCTCAGCGCGCCGGCGGCCACCAGGGCCGAAAATTCACCGAGGGAATGGCCGGCAGTCATATCCGGTTTCAGTCCGGGTGTCACCGAATAGGCAATTACAGAATGGAGAAATACCGCAGGCTGCGTTACTTTGGTCTGCTTCAGCTCCTCTTCTGTACCCGAAAACATAATATCGGAGATGCGGAAGCCAAGGATATCATTGGCTTGCTCAAACAACGTTTTTGCCTGCTCGTTGCTCTCATAAAGGTTCTTGCCCATACCCGGGAACTGCGCACCCTGTCCGGGAAAAATGTATGCGTGTTTCATAAGCTCGTTTTCGGATTAGCCCCGCACAAATGACCATTATTTACTATAGGTACCGAACGGGACTGCAATGATACAGTTTCGGGGCAATTCAGCAAAAATTTACCCGGCTTTGCCTTCCGAAAATTTGTAATTTATCCACAATCTCCCCAAAATCCATTCTTTGAACGTATTTTTGTAACCCTTAATGACCGTTCCGCATCGGAACGGGAACAAAAAACCATCCAGGCAGAAAGTATGAAATTCACATTTTATGGCCACGCTTGCTTTGCCGTGGAAGTTTCCGGAAAAAAGCTGCTTTTCGATCCCTTTATTACGGGCAATGAACTGGCAAAAGATATTGATATCCAAAAAATAGAAGCCGACTATATCCTGGTTTCCCATGGCCATGGCGATCACGTAGGCGACCTGCTTGCCATAGCCCGGAATACCGGCGCTACGGTTATTTCCAATGCAGAGATCACTACCTGGGTCGCCGCACAGGGTTACGATAAAGTACACCCGATGAACTTTGGCGCCCGCGAATTCGACTTTGGCAAGGTCCACTATGTGCCGGCACAGCATAGCAGTGGCCTCCCCGACGGCAGCTATGGCGGCAATCCCGGTGGTTTTGTGATCCGCACCAGCGAGATCAACTTCTACTTTGCCGGCGATACCTGCCTCACTATGGATATGCAGTTGATTCCGAGGTACACCAAGCTGGATGTCGCGATCTTACCCATCGGTGGCAATTTTACCATGGATGCGGAAGAAGCCGTGATCGCAGCCGATTTTGTGCAGTGCGATAAAGTGGTGGGCATTCACTTCGATACTTTTGGTTATATTGTGATCGATCACGAAAAAGCAAAGACGGCCTTTGCCCAGGCTGGTAAGGAGCTGATCCTGCCCACGATCGGTCAAACGATCGAATTGTAATTCAGGTGAGCAGCAAAGGCAGGCAGCGGCTGATAGGATTTGGAAGCCTGTTCACGCCCTTAATCACTTTGCTGGCTATAGGAGTTAAAATCTTCCTGAAGGCTCCGGTGAGGAGCGGTTATAACGGTGATGAAGAGCATGCTGTCATTAGCCTGGTAATCATCATCGTTGCAGTGTCCTTGCTACCACCCATACTGCTTTGGGGAAATGGCCTTAAGGAATATGCAAAAGGTGCTTTGTGGGGCGTGTTGGTCTTTTATCTGATCGTTTTTTATCTTATCCTGACACTTATCGATAGATAAGTCATTTTTTAAACTGCTCTGTAAAGAGCTTGTTACATGGCAAAAGTAATAGCAATAGCAAACCAGAAAGGGGGCGTGGGTAAAACTACCACGGCGATCAACCTCGCAGCCAGCCTGGCTGTACTGGAATACAAGACCCTGCTGATCGATGCCGATCCGCAGGCCAACAGCACTACAGGCAATGGCTTTGACCTAAAGAACATCCAGGTGAGCCTCTACGACTGCATCGTGAACGAGATGCCCGTATCGCAGGCGATGCTGGAAACGGAAACACCAAACCTGTACCTGCTACCCTCCCACCTTGACCTGGTGGGTGCGGAGATCGAGCTGATCAATCATCCCAACCGTGAGCATATTTTGCGACACGCCCTGGAAAAAGAAGGCCGGGAGTTCGATTTTATCATTATCGACTGCTCTCCTTCTTTAGGCCTGATCACTGTAAATGCGCTCACCGCCGCCAACTCGGTGGTGATCCCGGTGCAATGCGAGTACTTTGCCCTGGAAGGCCTGGGCAAATTGCTGAACACGATCAAAATCGTGCAAACGCGCATCAATACAGAGCTGCAGATCGAAGGCATTCTGATGACTATGTACGACGGGCGTCTGCGCCTCAGCAACCAGGTAGTGGAAGAGATCAAAAATCACTTTGAGGAGCTTGTGTTCAACACGATCATTCACCGGAATACCAAGCTGGGCGAAGCACCCAGCTTCGGCAAGCCGGCGCTGATGTATGATACGGAAAGCACAGGCGCAATCAATTACCTCAACCTGGCAAAAGAGATACTGCAAAAGAATAACCTGACCAAGATCAAGAACGAAGACAAAATATTTGAAGCGGACGAGCATGGAACAAACAACTAGCACTGTGGACAAAGGGAAAGAAAACGCGAACATGACAAATTCCAACAATAAGAAGAAAGCGCTGGGACTGGGCATTAAAGCCCTGCTCAACAACATTGACGAAGAGCTCAAAGCTACGGCGGAGGCTATTCCCAGTGCATCGGGTAAAGCTGCTACCGTCGTGGGCGGCCGTATCCCGATAGACCAGATCGAGGTGAATCCCAAGCAACCCCGTCACGATTTTGACGAACAGGCGCTGAAGGAGCTTTCGGAAAGCATCTTATTGCACGACATTATCCAGCCGATCACCATTTCCAAAATGGCGAACGGCAAATACCGGCTGATCTCCGGCGAACGCCGCTTCCGGGCCTCTAAAATGGCCGGCCTTAAGGATATCCCGGCCTACATTCGCACTGCCAACGACCAGGAATTGCTGGAAATGGCGCTGCTGGAGAACCTGCAACGGGAGAACCTTAACGCCATCGAAATTTCGCTAAGCTACAAAAGGCTGATGGACGAATGCGCCATGACACAGGAGCAGGTAGCCGAAAGAATGAAAAAAGAACGCAGCACCGTGGCCAATTACCTGCGGCTGCTCAAATTGCCACCAGATATACAAAAAGCGGTGCGTGACGGCTTGCTGAGCATGGGACATGCCCGTGCCATTATTGGTCTGGAAAACGTGGAAGAGCAGCTTTACGCATACCGCGAAGCCACACAGAAAGGCTTGTCGGTACGGCAGATCGAGCAGCTGGTCAAAAATATGCTGCACGAAAAGAAACCGCTGGAGAAAACTGCGGCTGTGGCCAATAAGCTACCGCCTGCCTATAAGCGTATAGAAGATAACATGGCCTCTCACTTTGCCACGAAGGTTTCGCTTGACCGCAAGAAAAACGGCAAAGGAACGATCGTGATCGACTTCTACAACGATGAAGACCTTGAACGCATCATGGATGCGATGAAAATATAAATTATCTATTCGTGCCAGTACGAAAACAGAGCAGCCAGACCCGGAAGGTCCTGGCTGTTTTGTTTATTGCGGAAAGCAGGTCATTCATTCTTGAATTTCGGCAGGCTCAGCCTGTACTTCACAGCCAGTATGCGAACGATGAGGATCAATAGGCCGGACAACAAAAAGTTGGGGTTCCGGTCCAACCCGAAACGGTCGAGCAGCAGGTACACAAACGCGCCGGCCAGGCAAGCAGTAGCATAGATTTCCTTATGAAAAAGTATGGGTGTCTGGTTGGTAAGCACGTCGCGGATTACACCTCCCATGATAGCGGAGAACATACCCATTATGGCGGCTACCATAGGATGTACACCCATCAACAGGGCTTTCTCCGTACCGAGTATGGTAAAGAGGGCAATCCCGAAAGTATCGAAGATAAAAAGGGTACGGCGTAGCTTTTTCAGGCGGGTATAGAACAGGCTTGCCAGCACCACGCCGGTCAATATGGCGTAAAGAAAGGCCACATTACCGATCCACACCAATGGATAGCTTCCCAGCAGCATATCCCTGATACTACCGCCGCCTATCGCCGTAATAAAGCCGATAAAGGTAACGCCGAACCAGTCGGGATTAGACTTTTCGTTGGCGGCCAGCGCGCCGGATACCGCAAAGAAACCGGTACCGATCAGCTCAAAAACATACTGAATGTTCATGATACGAATGTAAGCATTAGCGGGCAGCAGCGTACATCATTTCGATAATGCGCACGACTTCCCTGCCTTCTTCGGCGCCGGTCATTACCGGATGATTATGATTGAGCACGTCGGCTACATTCTGGATCACCTTGTCATGATTGCTCATAGAGCCTTTATACAAACCGTAGTCATTTTCCTTGGCCACGATATTGATCTGCGGCAGCTCTTCACCCCGCAGGCATTGATACTCGAGCGTATTGAGGTATTGTCCGCCTATCTTAAGCGTACCGTTCTCGGCCAGGATCGTGATGGATCCTTCCATATTCTTTTCATAGGCGCAGGTCGAGAAATTAAAATTGATCAGGGCGCCGTTGGTAGCCTTTAGCAGGAAGCTGCCGCTGTCTTCAAATTCCGTATTGTGACTGTGTGCAAAATTGGTCAGCGTTCCCGAAGCCTGGGCAATACTGCCATTCAGGTAATACAGTATATCGATGAAATGGCTGAATTGCGTGAACAGACAGCCGCCATCCTTATCTTTTTTGCCCCGCCAGTCGCTTTGGGCATAGTAGTTATCGCTGCGGTTCCAGAAGCAATTGACCTGCATCATGTATACCCTCCCCAGTCGTCCTGAGCTGATCAATTCCTTTACGGCCACTACCGGCGGATTGTAGCGATTCTGCTTTACAGCAAAAATGATCTTATGGCTTTTACCAGCTGCTGCGATCATCTCATCGCATTCTGCATCGCTCATCGCCATAGGCTTTTCCACCACAACGTGCTTTCCGGCATTCAAGGCTGCTACCGCATTCCGGCAATGCAGGTAGTTGGGCGTACAGATGCAAACAACATCGGCTGTAGTGGCCGAGAGCAGGTCATCAATATTGGGATAATATGAGATTTCTTTATCCGGTAGCTGACCGACAATATCTGTATTGGTGTCGCAAATAGCAACCAACTTACATTCTTTGTTATTTATTATATGCTCAGCATGTCGTTTCCCGATATGCCCATATCCAATAATCGCAAATTTTATCATTCCGTTTCCTTCCGGTTTGCCCCCAAAAGAGGCATTTTCAATATTGTTTATGCCGGCCCTATATCGTCGATATGCGTATAAACCGGCAATCCTTTGGCTTGTACCAGATCGCGCTCCCTATTGGCGCCCGGACTTTCTGCGAGCAACAGCAACGCTTGGCAACTATCGATCACCGCCAGGGAAATGGCCATGATCGCCTGATTGCGTTCAACACCTGGCCCCGCCTTATCTACTATAGCTAAGGCTGCGTGTACACCAATGACAGGAGTATGTCCCTTTTCCAGCAACCGTACCGCAGCGGCAGTCATCCGGTCAAGGTTGGCCTGCTGCTGCTCTTCGGTAGCTGCTGTGTATGGCCCTGCCACGCCGATGATCATAACAAACAGGTTTACAGGCAAAGGTAATCAAGTAGCAAATATAATCCCTGTAGGATATACACGACATAAGCTTTCATCATGCAGCAAGCGCACATATTCTATGACATGTTCCGCCGCGGTGCCCGGGAAGGCTGCCGTGAGCCCCGCAATGCTGATCTGCTGCTGCTCGCGGATCAATGCAAGAATCTGCTCCCTGATATCTTTTGCCGGGGGGTGTTGGGCCTTGCGGCGGCACACATCGCATCCGCCGCAAGGCTGAGGAGAGGACTCCCCGAAATACTGCGCCAGCAGCACATTACGACAAGTTTCCTCGTTTTGTATATAAGCGATCATCTTTTGAACCCTGCGTTCATGCGCCTGCCGCAACTGATCGATATGCCGGGTATCCAGGCGCAGCTGCGCCGGCGCAAAACGATGATGCATCCAGTATAATGTACCGCCGGTAACAGCCGGCTGATAAGCGATAATGCCCAGCGCCGACAGGCGCTGAAGCGCCAGGTCGAGCTGTGGCTTTTCTATACGCAGCAACTTACTGACCTCAAATTCGCGGATCACCGTGGGATAGTGAAATATACTGCCGTACAGGCGCAGCAGGCTGGTTGCCACATAAGACAGTTTGGGCTCGGTATTTTCGAGATAATTGAGCGTCCTCCTGTCGGTAGTGAACTGGACCAGGGTTTGCATATTGGCGTTTTCATTCCATTGCCAGAAGCCTTCGCGATCCAGCAGGCGTATAGCGCTCAGGGTTTTAAGGGTCTCCAGCTCAAATGCATGGGCAAAAGCTACCGCGTCGAAGGCTTGTAATTGCTCCATGCCCTCGCCGACGGGCATTTTCAGGTAATCGCCTACCAAATGATAGACCTTGCGGATATACGCCTCCGGAGGATAATTGATCTCAGTGGATTCCTGCAGACGGATAATATCCTTGTGATCGTAGAGCAGCACTGCATGCGCCTTCAGCCCGTCGCGCCCCGCTCTCCCGGCCTCCTGGTAATAAGCTTCTATATGCTCCGGAGCATCGTAGTGGACCACCGTGCGCACATCGGGCTTATCGATACCCATACCGAAGGCCGTAGTGGCGCACATGATCTTTTGTACACTTGCCGTCCACTGCCGCTGGGCCTGTTCCCGTTCTTCCCGCGGCATACCGGCATGGTACACACCGGCATCGAAGCCTTCCTGCCGTAGCCTGATCGCCGTTTCTACACAACGCTTACGGCTCCGGCAATAGAGGATACCGCTGCCGGTGACCTTATGTAACCATGTTTCTGTATCACCGGGTTTGTTCTCCGTGTAGCGGATATGATAGAAGAGGTTTTCGCGTACAACGCTTTGCCGGAATACTGCCGGCGTACCCAGCCGTAATTGCCGGATGATATCCAGCTGCACTTCTTCGTTTGCCGAGGCCGTAAGCGCCAATACAGGGACACTGGGAAAACGTTCCCTCAATGTTCCTATACGCCGGTATGCCGGCCGGAAATCGTGCCCCCATTGAGCAATACAATGCGCTTCATCTACAGCGATGAGATTAAGCTGAAACGTGTCGCAATATTCTTCAAAGGCCGCTGTTTGCAAGCGCTCCGGCGACACATACAGCAACTTCAATTCACCGGCGGCAGCCTGCTGCAGCACAGTATTCATTTGCCGGCCGGCCATACCGGAATGGAGAAAAGCTGCCGGGATGCCGCGCCGGTCCAACTGCATTACCTGGTCTTGCATCAACGCGACCAGCGGGCTCACTACCAGGCAAAACCCTTGCTGTGCCAATGCCGGCAGCTGATAGCACAGGGATTTGCCGCCACCCGTCGGCAGCAGCGCCAGAGCATTGCCACCATCGATCACGGTATCGATCACTTCTTCCTGCAGGGGCCGGAATGCACTATAATGCCAGTATTGCTGTAACAGGTCTTTGATCAGGCTCATCCTCTTTGTTTCCTCAACTGAGATAACAAAAATACGGAGGATTAGGATCGCTTCTTATACAGACACAGAATGTATTCAAACGCCATCAAATTTGAGTGTATCAATTATTTTTATTTGATTAGTGTTGTGCAACACGCTACATTTGTTTTGCAATAGATACAAGGCTAAATATTGATCCTGTAAACAATCGAGAATGCCTGTAAAATCATTTATTCACAAAGGACTTAAAGTATTTTACACAACAGGAAATGGCTCCAGGCTTCCCGCCGAGCAGCGAAACAAGATAAACAGGATACTCGACATGCTGGACGCCGTGACCTGTATTGCCGATATTGAGCATCTTGGAATGGGTATCCACCGGCTAACAGGAAATCGATCGGGGGGAATGGAGCCTTGTGGTCACAGGCAATTACCGGATCACCTTTATATGGGACCCTCCAGATATTTTAGACGTTAATTACGAAGACTATCACTAAGATAAGACCTGAAAAAATCCGATAAAACAACTGAAATGAGACGAATGCTTCCACCGGTACATCCAGGTGAGATATTAAGAGAAGAATTTATTCTTGCACGAGGGTTAACGGTAACACGTGTAGCTGAAGCCCTGAATATCAATCGCACTACCTTGTCCCATGTTGTAAACGAACATGCCGGCATCAGTGTGGAGCTAGCTGTTAAGCTAAGTGCGGCATTTGGAAATAGCGCGCAATTTTGGATAACCCTGCAAAAAAACTATGATCTGTGGCACGCAGAGCAAACTATAGACCGCTCAAAGATTGTTTCTCTTGCCAGCTAATCCTATCCTTTTTCTTTACCTGACTATTCCGACATAGAAAATATGGACAAATTTGCGCCAGCCATGGTTGCAAAATCTGTCTAAACAACATTTACAACTGCCCACAGGGCAGGCTTAAGAACCGGAGGGTACTTCGTTCCTATATGGGGATAGTCCCTTTTCTTTATTACTGCCAGGGTCTATCTTTGAACCGCTAATAGTATTTCATTTGTAAACCCAGAGGCCTTTCCGCAGGAAAACCATTAAAGCAACAGCTCAAGTATGGTAAAGACGGCAAATAGGATACTGGCGATACCGTTGGTATTGGCAAAAGCCATATTTACTTTGCTCAGATCGTTGGGTTTTACCAGGAGATGCTGATAAACAAGCAAGCCGCAGAATACCGTAACGCCGATCCAGTACAGGATACCAAATTGTCCGAGCATACCGGCAGCAATAACAAACAGGCCAGAAAAAACATGCAGCAGGTTGGATACCCAAAGGGCTTTTCGCTTGCCCAGCGCAGCCGGTATAGAATGCAGCTTTTGTCCCCTGTCGAAATCTTCATCCTGGAGCGCGTAAATAATATCAAAGCCCGAAACCCAGGTAAACACCGTGAAAGAGAACAACAGCGGCAGCAGGCTGAAATAACCCGTTACTGCCAGGTAGGCGCCTATTGGCGCCAAGGCAAGGCCGGCGCCCAGCACAAGGTGACATAAGGCCGTAAACCGCTTGGTATAGCTATAAAAGAGGATCACGAACAGGGCCACCGGCGACAACATAAAGCAGATCTTATTGATCCACCAGGTAGTTGCTACAAACAGGAGGCAATTGACAATGGTAAAAATGAGCGCTTGCCTGGGAGCGATCACGCCGGCAGGGATCTCTCTTTGCGCTGTACGCGGATTAAGAGCATCGAAACGGCGGTCGAGAAAACGGTTGAATGCCATAGCGGCGCTACGCGCAAAGACCATGCACAGCAACATGAACACAAGCAGATACCAGTGAAAGGTCTGACGCTCGTAAGCTACCGCCAGGGTAAAGCCCAGGAGCGCAAAAGGCAAGGCGAATACCGTATGGCTGAATTTGACCAGGGAAAGATACTTGCCGATAACTGAGGCTTGCCGCGGCATAGCTTGTATATTGCTCATGAAAAATACGTTATTAAAAATTCCGGCTGCTTATTCAGTCACTTCAGCTTCGAAGGACAAGGAAACCCGCTCGGGATCTGAGTTGGAGACAACAATCAGGCTTTTGTGATTCTTGCCCACCCTTCCCTTGGTATTAAACTCGGCCACAACTTCTCCTTCCTTTCCCGGCAATACAGGCTCTTTGGAAAAAGAAGGCACCGTACAGCCACATGAGGTAATGACGTCGGAGATCATCAGGGGATGCTGTCCTGTATTTTTGAATTTAAAAGCATGCTTTATCTTCCCGCCTTCTTTTACTTTACCAAAATCGTAATGCGCTTCCGTAAAGGATACCGAGGTTTTGGGCATTGTCTTTACTTCCTTATCCCTGGCGTTCCTTTCTTCCAACTCCGTAGCATGCGGCGGCGGACTGCCTACACCATATTTATTGAATAAAGCGCGCGAGCTGACCCCGCTAAGCTCTACGATGGCGATCGTAAAAACGGACAGTGTAAGTATTGTAAGTAAGATGGTCTTGACCTGGGCGTTCATCAATTCGGTTTTAAAAGATTTTGATACAGGATACAAAGGTAATCCGAAACCGCTATAAAAAAATTTGCTCCATCGCTTTTGCCTTCAGGCGGGTCTCCTCCCATTCGGCCAGCGCCAGGCTCTCATAAGTGATCGCCCCGCCCGTATGATAGGAAAGATAGCCCTTGGCGGCATGATAGACCAGACTACGGATCACTACATTGAAATCGAAGTCGCCACTGGGCATCATATAGCCTATGGTACCGGAATATAGCGCCCTGCGCGAACGCTCGTATTGCTCGATCAGCTCCATGACCATTACTTTGGGGGCACCGGTCATACTGCCCATAGGAAAGGCCGCGTCGATGATCTGCCGGTTGGTAACACCGGGCAGGCATTCGCCGCTTACCGTAGAGATCAGCTGATGCACTTGTGGGAAAGAGTAGACGCCAAAAAGCTCCGGAACCGCTACCGTACCGGGCTTGCAGCTACGGGCCAGGTCGTTGCGCACGAGGTCAACGATCATCACATTCTCGGCGCGTTCTTTCGGGTCACTGCGTAAGGATCGTTTTAAATCCTCATCTGCGACCGGATCGCTGCTTCTGCGTACAGTGCCTTTGATCGGCTGGGATACCAGCCGATCCTGCTGCCGGAACAAGAAACGTTCCGGACTCGCACATACCAGCCAGGAGGCTTCATTGCGGTATAAGGCCGCAAAAGGCGCCGGATTAACCGTATTGAGACGGGTGAAGGTGTATACCGGATCAAGCTGCGGCACTGTCGCATAAGCTTCCGTGCAAAAATTCAGCTCATAACAATCGCCTTCTTCTATATGCCGGCGTATTTCTGCAATACAATCAAGATAATCTTCCTGGCCGAAACGGTATTGCCAGTCCACCCCAGATCCAGCAACCCCTTCATCTGCAACAGTATCCGGCATGGACAATATTTGCGCCAGGACCTGCGCAGGATCGACATGCACTGTAGCGACATGCAAGGTGTGGCTATGCGCCGGTATATAAACCACTGTCTCAGGGCAAAAGAAAAAAACAGTATCGAAGCCCGTGGTATGCGGATGCCGGCTGGATAGCTTCGGTTCCACATGATTCTTATAATCATAGCAAAGGTGACCGAAATACCAGTCCTCGCTATTGTCCGGCATATGATCGGAGGAATCGATCATACCCGCCCCTGCCAGCAGCTCGAAGCGTACGGGTGCATGATTGTAGCTGTTATTGTCCAGATAAGCAAAAATGCTGAAAGGGCGGAGCCAATTCAGCATTTTATTCTTTAGTTGCGACAGGTCCTCTTCCGCAAAGCTATAAGTAACGGAAGTACGTGCAGTCATTATTAGTAAAGCGAAAATTAAAAATCGTCGTCATCGTCATCATCAAAACCACCACCGCCGCCACCACCAAAGTCATCGAAGCCAAGATCGCTGAAGTCATCATCAAAGTCATCGGCACCTTTCTTTTTTGGCGCGGAGCTGCTGCTCTTCTTAGACTTGGGAATATCAAATTCTTCAAAATCGGGATCTTCATCAGCAAACTCGTCCTTGTTGAAATCATCATCTTCGTCGAGCTCATCATCATCGTCTTCCTCGTCATCATCGTCTTCGTCATCATCATCACGCTTAGCCTTTTTGGGAGCAGCTTTCGCAGTTTTAGCACCCGCTTTTTTCTTGGGTGCCTCATCTTCAAAAAGCTCCCCATCTTCGTCCTCTTCCAATTCGTCCTCTTCTTCCTTCTTTGCATTGGCGCTTTTCTTAGGCGCGGCTTCTTTTTTTGCAGGAGCGGCCTTTTTCGCCGCAGTCTTTTTTTCTGAATTAGATTTCATAACACACGAACTGTTAACAGGTTCTATAATTAGTAGTGTAAATTTTTATCAGTTTTTTGGTTTGGCAAAATTTTTTTTCAAAAAATATTTCGCCTGGTCGGTTGGTTATGCGCTGCAATTTAAAACAAAGTCAGCAATTGATCCCTGCCTGTGCCATTTGATATAAACTGTATGCGTGTTTGCAGGTAATCTTCTACAAAGCTACAATAGTTTTTAAACGTTTCAGGAAGCGCGTCTGCACTGTCGCAGCTGCTGATCGGGGTATCCCATCCTTTGAAAGAACGGTATACAGGAATGATATTCCGGTCGCAAATATCAAAGGGAAATTCTTCGCTTTGCTGACCATCCATATCGTATGCGGTAGCCACCTTGATCTCGTCAAAGCCGTCCAGCACATCGGCCTTCGTCATGATCAAACGGGTAACGCCACTGAGCATGCATACATAACGCAGCGCAACAAGGTCCATCCAGCCGCAACGGCGCGGACGCTTCGTTACCGCTCCGAATTCATGGCCTGCAGCCCTCAGGCGTTCGCCTGTCTCATCGTTCAGCTCTGTAGGGAAAGGGCCACCGCCTACGCGGGTACAATAAGCTTTGGTAATACCATACACTTCTCCGATCTTGGAGGGAGCAACACCCAATCCTGTGCAAACACCCGCAACAATAGTATTGGATGAGGTAACAAAAGGATAAGTACCATAATCGACATCCAGCATGCTGCCTTGTGCACCTTCAGCCAGCACTTTCTTTCCTTGTTTCAGCCGGTCGTTGAGCCAGTATTCGCCATTAACAATATTCAAAGAACGCAGGTAAGTGATCGCCTCAAAAAAATCGGCTTCCCAGGCTTCCCATTCCGGCACCTCTTCATACAGGCGCAGCATCTCCATATGCTTGCTCTTCAGACGTTGATAGCGTTCATCCCAATCAGCGGCCAGTATATCACCTACCCTCAGGCCATTCCTCCCGGTCTTATCCATGTAGGCGGGACCTATGCCTTTCAATGTAGAACCGATCTTCTCTTTCCCTTTAGCATGTTCTGAAGCGGCATCCAGTGCACGATGCGAAGGAAGGATCAGATGGGCTTTATGCGAAACGAACAGGTTCTTATCCAGTTGCACACCCAGGCTCTTCAAGCCTTCGATCTCCTCCCTGAGCGTAACCGGGTCTATAACAACACCGTTCCCGATAAGGTTCAGGGTTTGCTCCCGGAACACACCGGATGGGATCGTGCGGAGCACTACTTTTTGCCCGTTCACGTATAAGGTATGCCCGGCATTGGGGCCACCCTGGAAGCGGGCAATGATATCATAATCTGCAGCAAGGTAGTCTACTATTTTGCCTTTGCCTTCATCTCCCCACTGCAAACCAATTAATACGTCAACCATGTTGAATTTTTATAGCGAAAAGGCAAAAATAAAAAAAGGTAGTGGCTTAGAAACAAGAAAATCCAGTTTTTTTATTTCGCTTTTTTGGCTTAAAACTGCAAGCTTTCAAGCCTTGGCAGGCGGAATGCTCTTTTTATCCAACAATTCTATTACTTTGCAATACGCAGACGCTTCCCGCGCGTCCGCGTATATCTTTATTCGCAAATACCGGATCCAATAATACAATGAAAAAAATCGTCCTCGGCATCTGCTCCTTCAGCTTGATGGCCCTAAGCTACAGCTGTCATTCCGATGCTACCGAACAAACGCAGGGAACAGCCGCCACCACTGAAGAACCCAAAATAAAAGTGCCGGTATTCAACGCCGACAACGCCTACAACCACGTTGCCGCGCAGGTTACCATGGGACCACGTACCCCCGGCAGCGAGGCCCAGCTTAAATGCGCCGACTGGATGCAGCAGCAGCTACGCACCTATTGCGATACCGTCTATCGCCAGGAGACACAAGTGACCGCTGGCGACAAGAAAACGAAGCTGCGTTGCATCAATATCATCGGTTCCATAAGGCCACAGGCCAAACGAAGGATCCTGTTCCTGGCGCATTGGGACAGCCGTCCCTGGGCCGACCAGGATCCCGCCGGGAAAGATAAGCCTGTAGACGCCGCAGACGATGGCGCCAGCGGCGTAGGCGTGCTGATCGAGCTGGCCAATGTACTAAAGAGCCAGCCGCTCAACAATCCCGACCTGGGCATAGATATTTTGCTGACTGACGTAGAAGACTATGGCAAAACAGAATGGGGCGATAAGTCGTATGCCCTGGGTACGCAATACTGGGCCCAGCACCCGCATGTACCGGGATACAGGGCCGAAGGCGGCATATTGCTCGACATGGTCGGTGGCCGCAATGCCCGTTTCCCGCTGGAAGGCAACTCGCAGCAATATGCAGCCAATTTGCAAAAAGAAGTATGGACTGCAGCGAATCAGGCGGGCTATTCCTCTTATTTCGTTTACGAGAATGGTGGCACCATTACCGACGACCACGTACCTGTTAACGAGATCATTAAGATACCGACCATCGACATCATACACCTGCCGGCTGGCTCCCCTACAGGATTTCCCGACCACTGGCATACGCTCAAAGACAATATGGATGTGATCGACAAAGCAACGCTCAAAGCAGTAGGGCAAACACTGGTCCAGTTCCTTTACGAGCAATAGGGAACAAAATATCGCGCTGCAAGTCGCCAGGAGGAAAGTGCGACGCGCCCAGGGACCAAGGGGTGTTTTGTTTCTATACCAGGACAGCCGGGGAAAAATAAATTAAAGGAGCCGTAGCGCCGGTTGCCTTTCTCCTATGGATTTCATGCCCGGGTACCTAAACCGGACCGGTAATATCTATTTCATAAATCGCTTATATGCTTTCTGGATACCTTCTTCCGTCTCAGGCACCAGATATTCCATTCCCCGGTTGATCCTCGCCTGCACACTTTCGACAAACGGCCGGTAGGTTTGGTTATAATTTGCAAATGCCGTTTTATAGTCATCATTTGCGTGTAATTCTTTTGCCAGAATTGTGGCGCCCTGCATCGCCAGGCTTGTCCCCATACCGGTATGGAAGCTTGGTGCATACGCTGCATCGCCAATAAGCGCCACCCTCCCCTGAGTCCAGGTGGGCATGTGAATTTGGCAAACTTCATCAAAATACAAGCTGTCTGAATGGAGCATTGCGTCTAAAATTTCGGGGATTCTCCATGAACTGTTCTTGAAATTGTCCTTCAGTATCTGCCTATGCTGCTCATGGTTCCGGTAGTCCCAATCTAGTTTGGGCGACCTGAAAATAACAAAAGCGTTCACCGTATTTTTAAAAGCGTAGATCGCAGCCATCTTCCCGGGCTCGTTGTACATAGCTCCGGAGTTCGGTTTGTTCGGCTTTATATCCGGCGCCTGAACTATGGCACAGTATTCGCCGAAAAATTGCGAATACGCTTCCTCATTCCCGAAGACAAGTTTTCTTACGCCTGAGTGGACACCGTCTGCACCAAAAACGAAATCGAAGGTCCCGGTCGAGCCACTTTTGAATACCACCCCGACATTGTTTTCGTGCTGGGCCAGTTTTTCGATCCTGTCTCCAAAAAGAAACCGGACCTCTCCTTTCGGAATGTTTTCGAAAAGGATATCTATCAGATCATCGCGATGAATTTCAATATCGCCAAAGTATTCATCCTGGGCATTCAATGCAAAAGCTACGATCGTTTCGTTTTGGGCGTTTACAATTTCATCTGTGTGCACAAATTCCATCGATTTGATTTTTTCCAGGATGCCCATTTCTTTGGCAACATCCAATGCCTTACCCCTAACGTCGATAGGCGAGCCGCCCCTTCGCAGGCTTTCCGAAATTTCAACGACGGTTACAAAGTAACCGAATTGATTCAACCAATAGGCCAGGGTTAAACCTGCAATGCTCGCACCGGATATCAACACTTCCTTTTTCATTTTTTTATTTTTTATCAAAATTATCTACACCTTTACGAATAAAATAGCAATATGGCTACCAAAAATAGTCGTAAAACATATGATGGAGAAGGTGAGCAAACGAATCTTCTCAAGCTCGTAAACGACCTTGGCTACGATATTGGAGATGGCATGGTGCAGCATGTAGAGATGCAATACCAGAAAGGCTTTAATTTTTTGCCCGACCTTGCCATGTTTGCTGCTTCCTATTGGGTAAAGAAGACATTCAAACGTCAGGTTACGCCACCGAAGCACATCAAAAACAGTATTCGTTTTTTCTTCCATAACGCATTCGATTACGAGGTTCCGTCGCATCAAAAAGGAGGATTTAAAAAGACAGAAAAGCTACCCTACGTGCGGGTATTTCCTTCGGACGCATCCTATTCGAGTCTTTTCCGGAAAGGCACTCATGTAAAGGTCGTTTCGATCTTTATAAGCGCCGGTTACCTGAAAAGTTTTTTGGGAAATGACAGCGATCATTTCCGGTCCCTATTTGAAGGCGGCAATAATTTTCTGATTGAAGAAATGATGACTGATGATATCATCCGAACCGTGAACGACATCATCAAAGAAGAAGAACGGGAATCGTTAAATGGATACTACTACAAGCTAAAAGCTCTGGAACTGCTGTATTATTTATTTCAGAGCTTGAGCCGACGTGAAAAATCTGTTCATCAAAAACTAAACGCAGCTGACATAAAATCGATTTACAAGGTGCGCGACAAACTGGCTTCATCGCTGCATACGCCCAGCCCGATCGCGGAGCTGAAGCAGATCGCCGCAATGAACGAGCTGAAGATGCGCAGGATTTTTACGCAGATTTTCGGGATGGGTATCTATGACTATTATCAGCACATGCGTATGAAAGAGGCTGCTAGGCTATTGCGGGAAGAACATCTATCGGTATCAGAAGCAGGATATCTGATGGGATTTGAAAATCTCAGCCATTTTGCCCGCATATTCGAAAAGCACATCGGCAAAAAACCAAAGAAATACAGCAGCGAACTGTAGCGACAAACGGATCAACGAGATCGCCGATGAAAGCCATCTAAATAAATTCTTCAAAAGACACCGCTAGCATAGTCTTACAGCTTACAAGAAAGGAAAAGTGAAAAAAGAAGGCAAGCAAACCGCCTCGCGCCCTGTAGCAAGAACCTTAAGCGCCGGTGCTTCTTAAAGCATCCAATACGCTTCGATCCTAAGCTTCGTCCCATTTGGCATAGGATACATTGGGCAAATGTACCGACACCAGGATCCCCGATCTCGGCGAAGCGCTATGTTATGGCTGTCCTTTCTACACTGGGATCGGATGGCGCCTGCTTCCTAAACCGGGATGGCCGCTCTAATCCGTTCCCATTTCATTACTCATTTATTTTCCAAACAATACTTCCGTAAGGCTACCGGTGCGGCAATATATCATTTCTGCTCAGTTACATAGCGATCCTCCTCAGCTAATAACCCGCACGATTCTAGCAGGAAACAATGTGCTTTCTTGCAGGCGGGATGACTGTTTGTTGAGGAACACCGCAGAACACTTCCAACCGGCCGGCAATATCGCAGCAACCTTACGCGCTGAACAACCACCCCAAGGCGCAGCGAAGACAGGGGAGGATTTTTACTAAAATCGATGTCATGAAAAAGAAGAAGATCGGGTTAGACCGGAAATTAATCATCAGGAAAGAGACTATCAGCAGCCTGAACCCCAGGGACTTGGTTAAGATCGCAGGTGGAGATCCCCCTAGCGTGTCCTGCCCAGGCACTGTATGCCCCCCTCAGACAGACGAAAAGAGCGTCTGCAGGTGCATTATGAGCGGCAACCTGCATACCTGCAAACCTCCGGGCGAAACCGGTTGCTAATTGCTGCCGACAGTTTTCTAAACCGCATTAAAAAAAAAGGCCTGTCCATTCTTGGTACAGGTCTATTTTCATGCGTTTATCTGATAGCAATTTGTATTGCGCCTTATGGTCTCCGGTTGTCTATCCTATTCCCATCAAGGCACATATTTCTTCAACGAATCCAGCGGCGTATCACCGTTGAAGGTCTTGACCAGCTTGCGGTCTTTATCGTAAATATTGATCTGCGGCAATGTGCTATAGCTGTAAAGCTTATCTACGGCGCCGGCGCTGTCCACACCCACTTTGATCTCCGGATGGCTTCCGATGCCGCTGGCCTGGTAAAAGCTACCCATATAAGGCCCCATGGCCGCGCCGGCCATAAAGAGCACGTCATTCTTCTTAAAAGTCGTGATATTCTTCCCCATCAGCTTAGCCATTTCGATGCAGTGCCCGCAGGTAGGATTGAACAGGAACACGAAAAAATGGTTATTACCCTTAAACGCTTCGCCGGTATAGATCTTGCCGGTAGTATCGATCACTTTCAAAGCGGGTAGCGCTGCTCCTTTACTACGATACTGCGCATTGGCTTCCTGCCCCCGGGCAAAGAAACCTGTAGTCATCAATACAGCTGCGGCGAAGAATATTTTTTTCATCGGGAATGGTTATTTAAACAGAGCTTTCGAACTTTACGGTTCCAAATGTACAGTAAAACAAGTGATTCCATGCCGCCTTCTCAGAACAATAACATCCCTTTAGCCGAGCGATTACGCCCCCGCAGCCTGGACGATTTTATCGGCCAGCAGCACCTCGTAGGCGAGGGTAAAGTGCTGCGGCAAATGATCGAAAGCCGGCAATTGCAATCCCTTATTTTCTGGGGGCCTCCCGGCGTAGGCAAGACTACGCTGGCACAGATCATCGCCCACCAGGCAGAGATGCAGTTTTTCCAGCTGAGCGCCATTGAAAGCGGCGTGAAAGAGGTGCGCGGCGTGATCGACCTGGCCCGGAAAGCCGGTAAAGCGATCCTGTTTATCGATGAGATACACCGTTTCAACAAGGCGCAGCAGGACAGCCTGCTAGGCGCTGTAGAAAAAGGCATCATTTCGCTCATTGGTGCGACCACCGAAAACCCCTCTTTCGAAGTAATCAGCGCCTTGCTGAGCCGATGCCAGGTCTATATCCTGGAGGCCTTCAGCGAGGAGGAACTAAAGCGGATCGTGCTGCAGGCTTTTGAAAAGGATGCCTGGCTTAAGGCGCAGCAGGTAAGCGTATCGGAATGGGGCGCCCTGCTACAATTGAGCGGTGGCGACGGGCGCAGGATACTCAATCTGCTCGAGCTGGTGGTACAAGGCCTGCAGGAAGGGCAAAAAGAGATCACCAATGAGATCGTACAGCACATCGTGCAGCAAAAGATGGCCTTGTATGACAAAAGCGGCGAGCAGCACTACGATATCATTTCGGCATTCATCAAGTCGATCCGGGGCAGCGATCCCAATGCCGCCGTGTATTACCTGGCGCGCATGATCGAGGGGGGCGAAGATCCGAAATTCATCGCCCGCCGCCTGGTGATCCTGGCCAGCGAAGATATCGGCAACGCCAACCCCAATGCGTTACTGCTGGCCACTTCCTGCTTCCAGGCCGTTGAGATGATCGGCTACCCCGAATGCCGTATCATCCTGTCGCAGGCGGTTACCTACCTGGCTTCTTCGGTAAAAAGCAATGCTGCTTACATGGCGATCAACAACGCCCAGGCCCTGGTGCGGCAAACCGGGGACTTGTCTATTCCCTTGCCTATCCGCAATGCACCGACGAAGCTGATGAAGGAAGCCGGGTACGGTAAACATTACCAGTATGCACACGATTTTCCCGGCAATTTCGTGGACCAGGAATTCCTGCCCGAACAGATCGCCGGCACCACACTTTATGAACCGGGCGACAATGCGGCGGAACAGCGGCAAAGGGAGTACCTGCGCCAGTGCTGGAAAGAAAAATATGGCTATTAGGCCGGAAAGTGCTTAGAGGAATAACGGCGTACCCATATCCAACTCCCCTTGCCCCGGCCAGGGACCCGAAAGCGGTTGTAGCCCTACATGCGGCCATTGCTGCCAGCCTGTCCTGTCCCAGGCCGCTGCTCTCAACAAGTTACCGATGACGGTTTCGAGATCTTCGGGACGCCACACATCGTCGTTGGGATCATCCGGCTTACCTTGGGAAGCCTGTATCGCCTCCTGGCCTACACGCGATACCACCAGGGTGCTGCAAGGCGGACTCCAGCAGCCCAGGCCCGAAAAAGTTCCGTGAATGCGCGCAGCCACTTCTACACCCCCTACCGAATCCATACTCACAGCGCAGGCTACAGGCTTTCCCCAAAAGGCCGGCGACTGCTCAAAAGCGGTTGCCACCTCCACAAACCGCTGCATGGGCGAGCTCCAGCTGTTCCAATATACACCACTGACTACCAGCAAGCCATCGCAGCCGCACAGCTGTTCATAAACAGCCTCGACGGAATCCCTGATCGCCGCCAGGGTCAGCACCGCTGAAGTTGCATCAGGTCGCGCGGCGATCAGCGTCTGTGCATATTGCACCAGCGCATGGGAATTGCCCCGGTCGCCCCTTAGCGAGCCGTTCAGGATCAGTATTCTTGTTGTACCTGTTGCCATGGGATGTAGATTATAGCAAAGCTATGAAAAGGCGGGCGGGGCAAGGTACGAATTACTTGTACCCACGTGTGACGCTCTATTATATACGCCGCTACTAAGTTATCTCACGATGGTATGGTGTCGCAGCGCTTTCTTGTATGCTGGCGCACGCGCCCTCGCGTGTGCCTGTTAAGCGATGATTTACCCACAGAGGCACGACGGCGCAAAGTAGGAGCTATTAAAGACGGTGCCTTTGTGTCTTAGTGAGAAACCGGGATCTCGATATTACTTAAGAACGCGCAAAGAAGGAACGATTAACACAGAATCTTTATGCTCCCGTGCGCTATATAAGGCCGGGAGGCCGACCGTTACTTGAGGTAATACCGGTTCTCAGCGATGCATTCCATTACGGCGTCGGGTACCAGGTAGCGTATCGACCTGTTTTCCTTTACTTCTGTACGGATGTGTGTGGAAGATATCTCCAGCAAGGGGGCTTTAAGCGTCGAAGCATTGGGATGCAGGCTTTGTTTGTCGACAGGAAAGCCGGGACGTTCAAAAATGATGATACGATAGTATTCCAGTATCCTGGTATAATTTTTCCAGCGGGGAAGGTTTTGATAGCTATCGCTACCCATGATCACCGTAAACCGTTCGAGGGGAAATTTCTCGCTCAGGTAGGCCAGCGTATCGATCGTATAGGAAGGTTTGGGCAAATGAAACTCAACATTACTTACCCTGAATTTGTTGTTGTTTTCTATGGCAAGCTCGGCCAGGTGCAGCCTGTCGTATTCGTTCAGCAGGCTGTGGCTTTCTTTGAGCGGATTGTGCGGCGATACGACAAACCATATCTTGTCGAGGTCGGCATGCTCCAGCACATGGTTAGCAATGATGAGATGACCGGTATGTATGGGATTGAAGCTTCCGAAGTATAGACCTATGTTCATGTATCGGCAACAGTTACGGTAATATGCAAATTCGGTTCCGGGCTCAGGCGATCTCTACCCAGATATGGCGGGCTTCGTTCTTGCGTAAGCTAAGACAGTAGCCGGATACCTGGATAGCAATGGGATCGCCCAGGGGCGCTATGGCTTCGATCGACACGGCCTCCCCGGGAATACAACCCATTTCCATCAGTTTCACCTTGGCCTCGTTGTCGTCAAATTGCTGGATCACACCGGAAGAACCGGATTTAAGATCGGATAAGCGGTACAGCATATATTAATAAAAAGCGGTGCAAAAATACGGCTCTTCAACGGCGATGCCAAATTAATTCGCGCCACGCCGGCCCCGCAAGCCACATTTGACAATGGCTTCCCGGCAGTTACGAAAAATCTTGTTACTTTTGCGCCAGCATTCTAACATCGGCTAATGAGTATTCACAACAATTATGTTGCCATACTGGCAGGAGGTGTAGGCAGCCGTTTCTGGCCCGAGAGTCGATTAAAGCTACCAAAGCAGTTCCTCGATCTGTTGGGTACCGGCCAAACACTCTTGCAAAACACCTACAACCGGTTTAAGGATATATGTCCCAGGGAGAATATCTATGTGGTTACTTTTGAGTCCTATACCGATCTGGTAAGGCAACAGCTACCCGGAGTACCCGAAACCAATATCGTCGCCGAACCCTCACGTAAAAATACCGCACCCAGCGCAGCGTATATCTCCCATAAGATCTATGCACGCAACCCGCAGGCCAATCTTATTCTGACACCGGCCGACCACCTGATCACTGACGAACGTATCTTTGAACGGCAAGTGTTTGAAACCCTGGATTTCGTTTCCAAAAACAATCATATCGCTTCCATCGGCATACGCCCTACCCGGCCCGATACGACTTACGGCTATATCCAGTATGAAATGGGCGACGGAGACGATCTTTTTCATAAAGTAAAGACCTTTATCGAAAAACCCAATCTGGATATTGCCCGTACTTTTCTCCGCTCAGGCGACTTCCTTTGGAACTCGGGCATCTTCGCCTGGAATGTCAAAACATTTATCAGTGTGCTGGACGAGCATCTCCCCGAGCTGAACGATGTGTTTGTACAGGCACGCGATGTGCTCAACACACCCAAAGAAGCGAAAGCTATGGAAATGCTGTATGCCCAGTGCACCAATATTTCGATAGACTATGCCATTATGGAAAAGGTACGCACGGTATATGTGCTGGCCTCACGATTTGGCTGGAGCGACCTGGGCACCTGGGAATCTGCCTATGAGCATTCGGAGAAAGACTACCTGGGCAATGCGGTTTATGGCAAAAACGTGATGATCATCGACGCTTCGGGCAGCATGGTCATGGCACCTGACCATAAGCTGGTCGTGCTGCAGGGACTGGAGCAATACATCGTAGTCGACACTCCGGAGGTGCTGTTGATATGCGAGCGCAGCAAAGAGCATCAGATCAAGGATTACCTGGCCGAGGTCAAACGCAACAAAGGCGAGAAATTTTTGTAACACATTTATATTTTTAACCAATCGATTCAGATATTTTAACGCACATGTTACCAAAGTACAACAGAATACTACTCAAGCTTTCAGGAGAATCATTAATGGGCGACCGCAGCTTCGGTCTCGATCCGCAAATGCTGACACAGTATGCGATCGACATCAAAGAGGTAACAGACCTCGGTGTGCAGGTAGCAGTAGTAATCGGCGGGGGTAACATATACAGGGGCATGAACGAAGCGGAGACGGGCATTGAAAGGGCACAGGGCGACTATATGGGTATGCTGGCAACGGTGATCAACGGCATGGCCCTGCAAGCCTCGCTGGAAAAAGTAGGTGTGAAGACCCGCCTGCAAAGCGCGATCAAGATGGAACAGATCGCTGAACCTTACATCCGCCGCCGCGCCATACGCCACCTGGAAAAGGGCCGCGTCGTGATCTTTGGCGCCGGTACCGGCAACCCTTATTTTACAACCGATACGGCAGGTTCGCTGCGTGCGATCGAAATCAACGCCGACGTGATCCTTAAAGGCACGCGGGTAGACGGTATCTACACAGCCGATCCCGAGAAGAATCCTGATGCCACCCGCTACGAGACCATCAGCTTCAGCGAAGTGATCGCGAAAGAGTTGAAAGTAATGGATATGACGGCCTTCACCCTCTGCCAGGAGAACAATCTGCCCATCATCGTATTTGATATGAACAAGACCGGCAACCTGTCGGATGTCGTGAGCGGCAGAAATGTGGGCACGCTGGTTCGTTAATTATACTAAGTGACTATCGGATATAGGAAACAGGATACAAATGGGTTCCCATTAACGGTTGCTGAGCATGTCGCAGCATCATCTTTGTCCTTTCGACAAGCTTAGGGGCCGGCTTTGTTTCCTATATCCGGATAGTCAGATCATATTATTTGTCCCGCAGGCCTATGAGCAATCCCGGGCTCACCGGAAGGATTAAACGGGAACAATGTCGCATTGGCGGGCCCGGCGACCATTTATTTCAGGCTGTCCAACATTTTTGCGTATGACCCGTAAGGAGCGCTACCAGTTTGTGATCGACTATTTTTCGGAGCACGCTCCGGAAGCGGAAACGGAATTGCTGTACGACAATCCGTTCCAGCTACTAGTCGCCGTGATCCTGTCGGCCCAGTGTACCGACAAGCGGGTGAACCTGACCACGCCCGCCATCTTTGCCCGTTATCCCGATGCGGAAAGCCTTTCTACCGCCACTTTCGACGACCTTTTCCCGCTTATCCGCAGCATCAGCTACCCCAACAACAAGACCAGGCACCTGATCGGGATGGCCCAAATGCTGATGAGCGACTACCATGGCGAGGTGCCCCTTACGGTGGCCGAATTGATCCGCCTGCCCGGCGTAGGCCGGAAAACGGCCAATGTGATCACTTCTGTTGTCGATCAGCAGCCCAATATGGCGGTGGATACCCACGTCTTTCGCGTTTCGGCGCGCATAGGCCTCACGCTTAATGCCAAAACACCGCTTCAGGCAGAGCAGCAATTGATCAAATTTTTCCCTAAAGAATTGATACACAAAGCGCATCATTGGCTCATTCTTCATGGAAGATACATTTGCGTGGCCCGCAGCCCCAAATGTGAGCAATGCGGCCTGCAGCAAGCCTGCAAATATTATCAGGCAACATTGAAAAACTAGTTGCATCTTTGCATGCTAAAATTTAATACGGACATAATATTAGCTGTCCGGATGTGAAGTATCCCTGTGTGTCGCATGTTGTCCTTTAAAGAAAATAATACCCTACCGGCCCTGACCTGGAAAGAAGCAGTGAAAGCAGATAGCTTCAAGATCAGGCTGCTCGTAATATCTCTTATTTTTGCCGCGATCCTGTTTGCATTTCCTTTCTTTTTCCAGCATATTGAACAGAGGGACGGTTATCTGCTGAAAGATTTCATTGTCGATCATCTCAAACCGGCAGATGTTTCTGTCCCGATCTTCGTTTGCATCTGGGGCATTACCCTGCTCATGATCATCCGGTGTATCCGCAATCCGATGCTGTTCCTGGTAGGCCTCTACGGCTTTATCGTGCTGACGCTGATGCGGATGCTCACCATTTCGCTTATCCCGCTCAATCCGCCTCATGGCCTGATCCCATTGGTCGATCCGCTGTCCAACTTTTTTTATGGCAACAAAAGTTCGTTCGTGACCAAGGATCTGTTTTTTTCGGGCCATGTTTCATCACAGTTCCTGTATTTCCTCTGCCTGCTGAAGCCCCGTGACAAAAAGCTGGCGTTGATCTCTACTGTCATCGTGGGTTCTCTGGTGCTGGTGCAGCACGTTCATTATACCATCGACGTCGTGGCTGCTATTCCGCTCTCTTACCTGGCCTATCGCATCGGCAAACGTGTTGCCATGGGCCGCAACGCAGCCTAGTTTTTCTCTGTATTCCGGGATTTGTCCCTATTGCCACGAAGACTTTATATCCTATCCGTAGAAATCGGCAAAAGGCTAATAAATATACCTGTTTTTGAAATATTTTTCAAAAGGGGCGGCACTTATTCAAAAATTCTCATACTTTTGAAATAACAATGTTTTCTGGGGTGCCTAAAGGCTGAGATTATACCCGTAGAACTCGATCCAGGTAATACTGGCGTGGGGAGCGAACATTAATGTAAGCTGCGTTTGCGCAATTGGACATAGGCCATTCATACAACAGCATTGATCTCCGGCAAATGCCGTGATCTCCTCCACTCCATTTTACCTGTTTGTTTTACGGCATTCTTTTTCCACAGCACTCCCCAAAACATTGAGGCATACACGCTGCTGCTTATACCCCGCAGCAATGGTTGTATGTACCCGTATATGTAACAAAGCCCACGGCAATAGATACTGATCAGCAGGCTAAAGCACCTCGCCTTGAAGAAGGTGTATTCTTTTAAAATTGTAAGACCATTTTGTATGAAAAAGAAACCAAATGCCGGTAAAATCTCTTTAAACAAGAGCACCGTTCTGTCCATGAGCAAATCCAACAGTGAAAAAGTTCAGGGCGGAGCCACTGTAACCTGCTTTGCACCGTCGCACAGGGCGATGACACAGGTAGTCCGCCAGGGCGGCTGTGTTTGCTCCTGCGCACCCTGCTAAGCCATCCCGTTTATGATGACACACGGTTAGGAACCCATCCGGAGGGGTTCTTAACCGTGTGTCTTACACGTATCCTAACTTATGCGATCCCATCCTGCACCCATTAACCCGGCTACAACAAAGGCCTGGACAGATGATCCTGCGCTGTTGCTGCGACAGCATGCCGACGATATCCTGCAACAACGGGACCGTATCCACGAGCGCAGCTCCGAATTCTATTTCCAGGAAACGATGGAAATGTGCCTCACTTTCGCGCATTTGTACCGGTATTACCATCACGAGCCTTACCTGGCTTACGTACAGGACCTGCTGCTGCGATGCCTTGAAAGCCTCCAGGAAGACCATCTGGGCGCAGGCTTGTGTGGCGGTGTCTCCGGCTTCCTGTGGCTATACCATCATCTGAGACGAATGGAGCTGATCGACGCCAGCTTTCCTTCGGTAAAAGATATCGAAGACCTGGTGATCGCATCGTTGCAACAAGACTTCGAAGCCGGAGATTACGATTTGCTTGGCGGCTTTGCCGGTAAGGCGGTGGCTTTGCTCGAAGCGCCGGTAAACCGTAAACGCCATAAAGCTTTGACGGCCGTAGTAACACAACTCGAACAAATGGAAATAACCGACGCGGAAGGTGGCCTGTACTGGCTCGATCTTGATTTTGACAACGGCAGCAAAGCGGTGATCAACCTGGGCCTGGCCCACGGCATGCCCTCACTTATTATCCTTCTCTGCAAAATACATGCTGCCGGTATTGCGATCAGGAAATCGAAGAAGCTGATTATGCAGAGCGTCCAATGGTTGCTGCGGCAGGAAGTCTACTCTGAAACAGCATCTTTTCCGCCCTTCCTCGGCTATGGCGGTCCTGCCCGCCTAGCCTGGTGTTACGGCGACCTCGGCATTGCCTTTGCCTTGTTGCACGCCGCCGCTGCAATGGATATGCCACGATGGCGGGATGAAGCGATCCGCATCGCGCTCAAAAGTACCCAAAGGCGGCTCGACGACGCGGGTGTGGCCCGCCATCCTTCTGCTCCGCTTCATGATATCAGCTTTTGCCATGGCACCTCTGGTCTGGCGCATATGTACCACCGCCTGTTCCAGGCGACCTCGGTAAAAGCATTTGATCAGGCGGCCAACTATTGGTACGATCTTACTTTTTCGATCGAAAAAAGCGATCGCTTCCTGGCCGGATATCCTTTTTTCTTTTATAATGAAACCGGGGAGGAAGTGATGTTCATGGAGAATTTCACCCTGCTGAACGGCCTGCCCGGCATCCTGCTGGCCCTTCACTCCCGGATTACCAATACCAAGCTACACTGGGATACCTGTCTGCTGACCGACCTGAGCATGCCGGTTTCCTGAAACAAATACACCATTGATAGCTTCCGTTTTCTTCCTTCGTCAAAAAACCGCGCATTTGCGCGTTGATTTGAATTCCCGGCCGGGAAATATTACTTTTGCACCGGAGCAGGTCAAGGCCTGTTCTTTCTACTTGCTACTAAAGCAACCTCGGGGTGCCTTACTGATCAGGCTGAGATTATACCCGTAGAACCTGGACCGGATAATGCCGGTTAGGAAAGGTAAGCACTGGTTTTCCCCACAACTTACCTTCTTGTATTCAGTATCCTTCTGCAGCGATGCATTATGGGGTCTGTAATTGTTGTTCCGCCGGAAGCGGAGCAGGAATGAGTATATCAAATTTGTGTGACTATGATGAACATTCGACCAAGAACCTTAAGCCTGCTGGGTGCCCTCTGTGCCAGCTTGAGTACTTATGCGCAGGAGAAGGACAGCATCTCTACTTTAGACCGGCAACAGGAGCTGATACCGGTTGAGGTAAGCGCCGTACGTGTGGGCGACAAAGCGCCTTTTGCCGTCGCCAATATTAAGGAAAAAGATATTCGCCAGGCTAACCTGGGTCAGGACATTCCCTACTTGCTGAACCTGACCCCTTCTGTGGTGATCAGCTCCAATGCCGGCGCCGGTGTGGGTTATACCAGCATGCGCATCAGGGGTACCGACGATTCCCGCATCAATTTTACGATCAACGGTATTCCCGTGAACGATGCCGAATCGCAGGCGGCGATCTTCGTCGATTTCCCCGATCTGCTTTCCTCGACCAATTCGATACAGATACAGAGAGGCGTAGGCTCGTCGACCAACGGCGCCGGTGCTTTCGGAGCATCGGTAAACCTGAGTAATCTTCAGCAGGAAAAGAAGGCTTATGCCGAGGTCAACAATAGCTATGGCTCCTACAACACCTGGAAACATACGGTGCGTGCAGGCAGTGGCCTGTTGAAAGGCGGCTTCCAGTTTGATGTAAGAGCGTCGAAGATAAGCTCCGACGGTTATGTGGACCGCTCATCCTCCGATCTGAAGGCCCTGCAATTCATTGCGGGCTGGACATCCAAAGATGAAAGAACGGCGCTTAAGTTCAACCTCTTTACCGGTACGGAGCGTACACAACAAGCCTGGAACGGAATTCTGAAGGATTCGCTAAAGACCAATCGCCGCTTCAATAGCCTGGGCCTGATGGCCGACGGCAACTATTATGACGACCAGACCGACAATTACCAGCAGGACTATTACCAGCTGTTCTTCGACCATCGCTTCGACGAGCAGTGGAGTGTTCATGCCGGCCTGTTCCTTACACGGGGAAAAGGATTTTATAACGAGTACCGGCTCCAGGACCCGCTTTCCGATTACAACCGCCCGGCATTCGTGACGCCTAAAGGCGATACCTTAGCGACTACCGATCTTACCCACAGGTTGTGGCTGGACAATTATTACTATGGCGGCATCTATTCCCTGAACTATAAAAAAGAGAAGACCCAATTGATACTGGGCGGCGCCTATACCCGCTACGATGGCAAGCACTATGGCTTCGTAACCTGGGCTGACTACGGTGTTCCGGTCAATTATCGTTATTACAACCTCACCTCGTTCAAAGGCGATTTCAACATCTATGCCAAGCTGCAGCAGCAGATAGGGACGCATCTGTATCTCTTTGGCGACCTTCAGTACCGCATGGTCCGCTACGAGATCAACGGTTTCCGCAAAAACCCCGACCTGATGCCCCGTACCAATTTTAATTTTATCAATCCCAAAGCGGGGCTCAGCTATATCCGCAACCATGCCAACAATGCGGAAAGCAAGCTCTACGGCTCTTTTGCCATAGCCAACAAAGAACCGAACCGCGACGATTTCGAAGCCTCCCCTGCACAGGCACCCAAGCAGGAAACCCTGTATGACGGAGAGCTGGGCTACCAATACCGGGGTAAACAATGGGAGGCAGGCGCCAACCTATACTACATGTACTACCACAACCAATTGATCCCTACCGGCAAGATCAATGACGTGGGTACCGCTACCCGCACCAATACCCCTAAGAGCTACCGCGCCGGCATCGAGCTGATGGCCGCTGCCACACCTGCCGGCTGGCTGCGGCTACAAGCCAATGCCACCCTATCCCGCAACCGTATCCTGGATTTTGATGAGTATATCGACGATTATGACACCAATATCCAGATCAAAAACAGCTACAAAGAAACCGACATTGCCTTTGCACCGTCTGTAATCGCGGGCGGAACGGCTACCGTAGAACCCTTCCGCAAGCTGTTGCAGCAGCAGCAGTTCTTTGTCGATGTTATGGGAAAATATGTGGGCCGGCAATACCTGGACAATACCTCCAATAAAGACCGGAGCATCGATCCTTACGGGCTTTGCGACCTGCGGTTGCGCTATACCATACAACCTTCTTTTGTAAAAGAGATAGGCCTTTCGCTGGCGCTGAACAATGTGCTGAACAAGAAGTATGAAAGCAGCGGCTACACCTTCAGCTATAAGGAAGATGGTACATTGAGCACCGAGAATTATTATTTCCCCCAGGCCGGCACCAATTTTCTGCTGGCGCTGAATATCCGTTTTTAAGTATGACCACATCTCCTCTTCTTTCGGCGCAAGCTGTCGCCCATCCCGCTACCTTGCTTGATGCCGGTACCATACGCCTGCTCCGGGAGCATGCGTTCCGGGCCGAAGAAGCGCGGAGCTTACCAGCTCCTGTACTCGACCTGATCTATGAGCGGCGATGGTTCCAGTTGATGGTGCCCCGTGCCTGCGGCGGTCTTGAGCTGAGCCTACCCGAGGCCGTACGATGGTTTGAGGCGTTGGCCTGGGCCGAAGCCAATACCGGCTGGTGCGTCAACCTGGGCGCCGGCGCCAACATGTTTGCCGGTTATTTCGATGCCGGTACCGCCACGGCTATTTTCAATGATTCCCGCACCTGCTGTGCCGGCAGCGGCGCTATATCGGGCACGGCCCTCCAAACAGAAGGTGGGTACCTGCTTACCGGCCGCTGGAAATATGCCAGCGGCGCCAACCATGCCACGCATTTTACAGCCAACGCCTGGCTGCATGATGCTGCCGGTACGGCCATCACTCATGAAGGGGAACCTTTGTTCCGCTCTTTCATTGTCCCGGCTGCACAGGTGCTGAATCACCGCAATTGGAATGCCATAGGGTTAAGAGCTACTTCCAGTAACGATTTTGAGATCAGAGATATCTTTGTGCCCGATACGCATGTATTCAATCTGCAACAGGCTTCGGGATTTGCCAATGGCTCCTTGTACCGCTTTCCCTTTGCCCAGTTGGCCGTGATCGATATGGCCTGTATGCTTACGGGCATTGCCTTGCACTTTATGGCGCTGTACGAAGAGTTGGCGGAAAAGAAAAAGCCTTTGCATGGCGAACAATTGTTGCGGGACAACCCCGTAGCCCGGAGTATCTATGAACCGGCGGGCCGGTCTTTTCTTAAAGCCCGCGATGCGATGTATACTGCTCTCGGGGAAATATGGCAGCTATATGAAGATAACCAACAGGCTACTCCTGAGGCGTTGAGCACCTTTGACGTCGCCGCCAAAAACGCGGCCCGGAGTGCCCGGGACCTGATCAATGCCCTCTACCCGCTTTGTGGCATGAGCATACTCGATCCGGGCACAGAACTGAATAAGGTATGGCGCGATGCGATGACCGCCGCGCAGCATTACCTGCTATCGCCCTTGAATGCCTGACCGACCGGGCACCTATAAGGAAAGAGCAAAGCTGATGATGCTTTGCTCTTTTGTCTTTTCAGGCTGGTCCGGTACTGGTTAACAACCGGAATAAGCCGGGTTGAGCGTGCAGGCGCCGATGCTCTGTGCACAGGTACCGGTTACTACGACACAGTCGTGGCCGCTCTGGAGCTCGCATTCGCGGGTAATCGTAAATCTGCCGATCCTGGTCTCACCGCCAACTAGTTGTTGCTGTGCGAGGCTGGCGATCTTTTGCTTGGCCAGCTGCAGACGGCCCATGTTCACTTTAGTTTTCTTCATTGTTGCTGATGTTTGGATAAAGCAGCCCTGTCGTGCCTTGGGCCGCATGTTCGGCATTTGCAGCAGTAATTTACGATATTTCCGGCAATGGCGCGGTGGGTTGTCCGTTGATGATCTGTGCCAAGGCCGCATCCAGGTGAGGATACAGAAACCCAAAACCCTGTGCCAGCAACCTTTCCGGCAATACCCAGCGGCTTTTGAGCACCAGCTCCGTTTCGGTATGGATAAGCCTGGCGCCGGTCTTCAGTAACCATACCGGCACCGGAATGCCAAACGGCATATGCAGTTGCCGCCGCAATAAGGTCATCAGCTCGCTATTGGTGACGGGAAAGGGCGCAGCGCAATTAACCGGGCCGCTGAGCGCTTTCTCCCGGGCGACAAAGTTGATCGCACGATACAGGTCTTCGATGTGGATCCAGCTGAACCGCTGGCGCCCGCTACCCTGCCGGCCGCCCATACCCCAGCGCACCATATTGCGGTAAGGCCCCATAACACCGCCGCCTGCTCCCAATACGATGGCTATGCGTAAGGCTACCTGGCGGGTATGCGGACATTCAAAAGCAAAAAAGGCTTCTTCCCAGGCTTTGGCTACGGACACAGAAAAACCGTTGCCGATTTCGCCCTCCGCCTCCGTCATCGGCCGGTCCTCGGCATGCCGGTATATCGTGGCCGTGCTGGAATTGAGCCACAACCCAGGCGGCTGGCTGCACTTACCGATCGCTTCACCCAGGATCTGGGTTGTTTCCGTTCTTGATTTCAGTATGATCTCTTTATTCACCGGTGTATAACGGCAATCGACCGATCTGCCAGCAAGATTGATCAGCATGGCAGCACCTTCCAGGGCATGGGTTATACCAGCAGTATCTTTCCAGGCAATTCCTTCGTTACGTGAGATGATCTGCACCGCTTTGCCTTCGGCATGAAACCTGGCGGCCAGGTAGCGGCCTATAAAGCCGGTTCCACCGGCCAGAATAATTTTCTCTTTGCTCATAGGATGATAATGAGGACCAGCAGGCGATAGAGGATCCAGGTATAGCTAAGGTAAGCCGGAAGCGCCAGACGCGCAACCCTGGCGCGATGCGTGAGAAACATGATAGCCACGACGCCAAAGAACCAGCAAAGGGCCGTGATTGCAGGTAGCTGCAGCCATTGGCGTAACCCGATGTATGGCCAGAGTAATAATGAACCGATAAGGGATACCGTCAGCTGCTGATACCAATATTGCGCTATCCGCTGCCAGGACTGCCTGAGCAGCCAAAGTGCCTGGAACAATAGCTGGCCGTTAACCATACCCAGCTCCAGCCAGAAGGAATAGTGTACGGTAAGATACACTTGCAGGTATCTGGCGTAAATGCTCAGCGTAAATGCCGTAAACAAGATACAAACCAGAAGATAAGCCGGCCGGTATAGTGAGCTGATACGTTGCAAGAATACCGTTTTTCAGTAAAAAATGAGTTAAACCTTGGCTTCCCGGCTCCAGGATAACAGGGAATCGTATTGCTCGTCGATAAGCGGATGCGGCAGCACGATCGCAGGCTGCGTGGTATGAAGAAAGATGGTCTTCATGCCCAGGGTTTTACCAAACTGCATATCGCTGAGATTGTTACCAACCATAACGCTTTGTTCAAAATCGATATCCGGAAAATCCTTTTGTGCGTCAAGTCCCATGCCGGCATTGGGCTTGCGATGCGAATGGTTACTGTCGACAAAAGGTGCAAAATAGATCCGGTCGATCTTTCCTCCCGCCGCTACTACCGCTTCAGTAAGGTGATCGTGTATCTCCAGCAGGGCGGCTTCGGTCATATAACCGCGCCCTACGCCACGTTGATTGGTAACGATAAAAACAT
This sequence comes from Taibaiella koreensis, assembly GCF_003545715.1. GTDB lineage: Bacteria > Bacteroidota > Bacteroidia > Chitinophagales > Chitinophagaceae > Taibaiella > Taibaiella koreensis. Next base: position 618,933 of record NZ_QVNU01000001.1, on the reverse strand, counting down.
AATCAAAACGACCCGACAGCGCTACCAGTGCGGCCACCGCACCCGGGTAAAAAACAAATTCATCTTTATGAAAAATATAGCTGCCTTCTTTTTCTTCGTTAATGACCCCATCGCGGTCCAGGAACAATGCCGATGCCATAGCTGTAATTACCTTAAATGACTATCCGGATATAGGAAACAGGATACAATTTGCTTCTAAATAACGGTTGCTCAGCTCGTCGAAGCACCACCTTTGTCCTTTCGACAAGCTCAAGGACCGGCTTTGTTTCCTATGTCCGGATACTCAAATTACCTTATTGTTTAAAATCTTCCTGCGCCTTATAATAATCTTCGGGGATACCGATATCGATAAAATAAGTATCGCTCACAAATCCCTGTAGCGTTCCCTGCCCGGCTTCGGGTTCCAGGAATTCCTTTTCGAAAGAGAATTTTTCGGGAAATGCTGCCAGGCCGGCTTTCTCTTTATCCAGCAGATACACGCCGCCATTGATTAGTCCTTCCTTGCGGAATTGCTTCTCTTCAAAAGCGGTAATATCGAGCTCCGCGTTGAGCTGCACGGCGCCGTAACGTTCAAAGTCCTGCATGGGCTTGAGCGCCAGCATAGCCTTATGCCGGGCATCGAAGGCCTCCTTCATGCTATGCAGATCGACAGCAAACATGGTATCGCCGTTAAGAATAAAAACCTGAGCTTCTTTTGATTTTATCAATGCCCTGCGCATACCGCCACCGGTGCCCAGGGGCTCCGGCTCCAGCACCCAGCTGGTCTTAAAGGTGTAGGCCTTCTGTCGCAGGTATTCGATGACCACCTCAGATTTGTAGCCCAATGAGAAGATCACATGGTCGACATGCTGTTGCTCCAGGTATTGCAGCACATGTGCCAGGAACGGCTGACCCGCTACGGGCGCCATACATTTGGGCACATCGCTTACCACGCCGCTTAATCGCGTACCAAGCCCGCCGGCCAATATAATACACTCCATGGATCGATAGAATAACGGGGGATTCTTATTATGATTTGGGAAACAAGCGTTCTTCTGCCAGCTGACAGATAATATGGCCTATCGTAATGTGACATTCCTGTATCCTCGGCGTATCGTTGCTGGGAATATTGATCAGGTAGTCGCAGAGCGGCTTCATTTTGCCACCGCCGGCACCGGTGAGGCCTACGGTTATCACACCCATTTCTTTTGCCAGCTCGAAGGCCTTAAGAATATTGGCAGAATTGCCTGAGGTGCTGAGCCCGACAAGCAAATCGCCGGCTTTGCCCATACCCCGCAATAAACGGCTATAGACCAGCTCGTAGCCGTAGTCGTTGGCTACTGCTGTGAGGTACGAGGTATTACAATGCAGTGCTTCGGAAGGCAAGGGATTCCTGTCGGTATAAAAACGGCCCGAGAACTCGGCTGCAAGATGCTGGGCATCGGCAGCGCTACCGCCGTTGCCACAGAATAATACTTTATTTCCCGAAGAAAATGCCGCGATGATCTTCTCCGTCACTTCACTTACGGTGGCGATCAACCGCTCGTCGGACAGTACCTGTTGTTTGACCTTTATGGATGCGTCTAAAATATCGGCGATCTTCTGATTCATATCTGTGGGAATGTTTGCTAATGGTCAAAAATAGCAATTAATCAGAAACCCGCTTAATCTTTAGTACTTTTGCGCCGTTATTTTCAAAAGTATAAACACAGTATCAATGAACCAGGATTTTGAAACCGTAGCCCGGATCATCAAAGACAGGCGCACCACTAAAGCAGCCGCCATGAACGGGCAGCTGATTCCGGACACAATCATACAACAGTTGCTGCAGCTGGCCGACTACGCGCCTACGCATGCACGCACAGAGCCCTGGCGGTTTTTCGTTTATGCAGGAGCGTCGCTGAAACAGTTTTGCCAGGATCATGCACAACTGTACTGGGACCACACTGCCGAAGAAAACCGTAAAGAACAGACCTTTGAGAACCTGGCCCATGCCGGCGATATGGCGTCGCACCTGGTGATCACGGTGATGCGCCGGACACCCGAAGCCAAGATTCCCATGATGGAGGAATATGCCGCCACATCAGCGGCAGTGCAGAATGTGTTGCTGGGTGCCGAAGCCCTGGGCCTGGCTGCGATATGGAATACGGGCGGTATGGCTTTGAAGCCGGCTATGAAGGCCTACCTGAAGCTGCAGGAAGAAGACCAGGTAGTCAGCTTTATGTACCTGGGCTACAGCGACCAGCCGCGTAAAGAGGCCGTACGCAATATTCCCCTGGACGAGAAGATCGTTTGGGCCTGAGGGGGACAAGCATTTCCTAATTGATATAAGCATACATGTACCTGAAGCAGATACTCACACTCATCCGTAAAGATTTCCTGCTGGAATGGCGCCAAAAGCATACTTTTTTTGGCGTCATTCTTTATGTGGGTTGTACGGTATTTGTACTGTATATGATGGCCGGCCGGCCCGAAAGCCGCATCTGGAATGCCTTGTTTTGGGTAGCGCAGTTGTTTGTTACCGTTAATACGGTGGCCAAGAGCTTTTTGCAGGAAGGAGAAGCGCGCATGCGTTATTATTTCACCTTGGTAGCACCGGTGCAATATATCCTGGCCAAAATGGTCTATAGCCTGGTGCTCATGATAGCCATGATGTTCATTTCCCTGTTGTTGTTCCACCTGCTGCTGGGCAGCCCTGTTATCCGTGCCGGTACTTTTATCGGTGTAGCCAGCCTGGGTGCGGGTAGCCTGTCGCTGCTGTTCACCTTCCTGTCGGCCATAGCAGCCCAGGCAAGGCAGAACGCCGCGCTGATGGCTATTCTGGGCTTTCCCATCGCCATTCCCCTACTGATGGTGCTCAGCAACCTTGCCCTCGGCGCCGTAGCCTCTGTACAACAGGAAAGCTGGTGGAGCATGGTATGGGTCATGTTGGGGCTTGATGTGCTCATACTGGGCCTCGCCGCCGTGCTGTTCCCCTTTTTATGGAAGGAGTAGTTTTTAGATGTGAGATATTAGAGGTTAGATATTAGATGTGCGATATTAGATGTGCGATTAGCATCAGGATTGAAGTGCCAGGGTTATTGGATTTTGAATTTCGGATTTTGAATTTTGAATTTTGATTCTTAGGTCTTGAATCCTGACTCATGGCTCTTGTATCTCATCATCATTTATCTTTATCTTTTCCCTCACACCGGGTTACGAACAAAGGTTGTACATTAGACGTTTAATTACGGGTCGTGCCTGTTGGCCGATCGTATTTTAATCATCTGATCATTATGGATACCGCAGCACTTCAACGTGAGATCTGCAAAGTGATTACCGGCATAGGCGGCTATATCAAGTGGAAAAAGGAATTTGGATTACCTGCCAGGGTACTTTACTTTTTTTCGGGCAAGCAACCGGTAATCAATATCGAAGCCCTGTTCCTGGGCGAACGTTTCGCAGTCGTAATCGGGCAGAACAAAGGGCGCAGGAATACGAATATGTTCAACGCAAGCGGTTATCGCATCATTGTTTGCGATACGATCGCAGACTTCAAAAGGCAATTCGATGCTTTCAAAGCCCAAAAACTGCAGGACCGTTAATAGCAACCGGTAAGCTCTTTACTATTTTATACCGGATTCAATAATTACGATACGATTAAATTTACATTTTTTCCTTAGCTTTGCGCTCCCGTCTTCGTAGCTCAGTTGGTAGAGCAGCTGACTCTTAATCAGCGGGTCTAGGGTTCGAGTCCCTACGAGGACACTGAAACAACAAGGCGCTTATGATAGAAATTCATAGGCGCTTTTGCTTTGCACCACTATTGTTCCCGATCTGCAATGCCACTCCCTGCAAAATCATAGACTCGCGATCCGATCGGCTATGTTCTCTTTAAAAGCTGGCATACATTCAGCGGCCGTTCAGACCGCTGACGCATTCCGGCCGGCACCGGACAGGACGGTTGATCTCATTATCATTCCTCCCGCTTTGGTACATCCTTAGGAACACCAGATCAAATACCAGGTATTCGCCTCCCTTGCATATAAAGAAAGCTTAAAAGCGCCTTTGACCGGTTGCGGCAATTTTTCTTCTATTGTACATTTGAACAGGACCAAACAACCAAACCTAAAATATGGAAACCCCACTGAAAAGGAACCACTACGTTCCGCCCGGCGAAAAGATCGCCTGGCTATTAGGCCTCAACATGGCGGAGTATGAACAATTGAGCCACTCCGGCATCAGGGCCATCATGGACATGAATGGCAATATCATGAAATACTACATGATCATCAGCTTGCTGAATCCCGATCACCTCCTCCGGAAGATCAAAATGAACAAGCTCAGGATGGTATACTTTCCACACGATGCCTTTGGCTGGAAAGATATCCCGGTCGACGAGGCTATATAGCTTTCTCCGGCAATCATCGACCCGACGCAGTGCTACGGAAGCGAATGACGAACCTGGTCAATCTTGCGACCAGCCTGCTCAAAAGAAAAGCCCCGGCAATACTACCGGGGCGAAAACAGAAAACAGAAAACGCTTACGTCTACTTCAACGACGTTTACTGATGGGACAAATATAGCGGCCAACAATCAATGATAATGCTTTTTTGCATTAATTAAGATTATCATATATTACAACAATAAAACAGCAGCTCTTTAGGGCTGCCGTTTTGTGACATGTCATTGTAGTTGCGCTCAACATTTGGGGTTACGGGTCTCGATACACATAAAGGTCACGCCGCAGAGTATCTCTACCACCGTAACACAATTGGCAGCCGTATATTTATTGCAGGTACCCGAGTTGGGCGCGCCGCCGAAGATATAACCGGCTGTCAAAGACAGTACACTCTTTTTTGCCAGGGATAGCCTGGTGCTTTGGTTTTTCTTTTTCATTGCCGTGTTGATTTAAAGCACAAGATACAGACCAGCCTGTTCCGGAAAATAGCAGCATACCTTGATTTTGGCACCGGGGGTTTTCCTGTAGTCCGTACAGCATCGATTTTCCCCGAAACGGCTTTGATTATACCATGTTTTGTAATACCTTTGCCTGCGTTAAAATAAAGCTTCCGACAATATAAATATCCGCATATGACCTCAGTACTGCTCAACGTTTACGATGCCGGCAACAAGATCGGTGAGATCGTTACCTATTCCCTCGTGATCCTGATGGCGATCGTATGGATCTGGGTAATGTTCAAATACCTGAACACTTCCGATCTTCATGACTGATATTTCCAAACATATTGGACAAATACGTGCCGACTACCAGAAGGCGACGCTGAATGAAACAGAAGTGGGCGACGATCCGCTTCTGTTTTTTCAAAAGTGGTTCGGCGAGGCCGAAGCCGCCGGCATTACCGAGGTCAATGCCATGACCCTGGCCACTGCCAATGTATGGGGTCTGCCTTCGGCACGCATTGTACTGCTGAAAGGACTGGACAAGGAGGGCTTCTCTTTTTTCACCAATTACGAGAGCGATAAAGGTCGCCAGATCGCCGAGGAAGAATCGGTAGCCTTGTTGTTTTTCTGGAAAGAGCTGGAGCGCCAGGTACGTATCGAAGGCGTGGCCCGTAAAGTACCCGCGGCCGATTCTGACGCCTATTTTCATTCCCGGCCCAAAGGAAGCCAGATCAGCGCAGCCGTATCGCCGCAGAGCCAGGTGATCGAAGGCCGCGAAGAGCTGGAACACCGGGCACAGGAAATGGAGACGCAATATGCCGATAGTGAAGTGCCACGTCCCGCACACTGGGGTGGGTATAAGGTGATCCCGGAAAAGATCGAATTCTGGCAAGGCCGGAAAAACCGCCTCCATGACCGCATAGTGTTTTTTCGCGAGCCTGAAACCGACAACGGGGAAGACGCCCTGCCTGGCTACGGTGCCTGGGAAAAATTCCGTATCGCACCTTAACCGATCATTATCTGCGGTGCAACCCGATATAACCGGCAACGCCGTATAACCGATATTATGAAATCGCTTTTCAACCAGCAACAGCTACAGATCACGATCGAACGCCTGGCCCACCAGTTGCTGGAAAACCATGTTGACTTTTCGGCTACTGTGCTGATAGGGCTGCAGCCAAGAGGCATTTATCTTTCCGACCGTATTCATCATAAGCTGAAAACCTTGCTGCCTGCGGCACAGATCCCGTATGGGAAACTGGACATTACTTTTTACCGCGACGACTTCAATACTTCCGGCGAGCTACATATCGCCAAGGAGACGGACATCAATTTCAGTCTGGAAAATAAAAAGGTAGTGCTGGTAGACGACGTGCTGTACACCGGGCGCACCATAAGAGCCGGCCTGGATGCCCTGCTCGATTTTGGAAGACCCGAATCGGTGGAGCTGCTGGTGCTTATCGACCGCCGTTTCAGCAGGGAGCTTCCCATTCAACCCGACTATGTGGGCATGACCGTCGATTCGGTGGCTGCGCAGAAGGTAAGGGTATTGTGGCAGGAAAAAGATGAAAAGGACGAAGTGGTGATGCTGGACTAGCGATCGCCCATCTTTAAAGTTCAAAAAAATAATACAGCATAGTGTCATTATCCGTAAAACACCTGTTGGGCATCAAAGATCTTACGCCGGGAGATATAGACCTGATACTCCGTACGGCAGATCAATTCAAGGACGTGCTGCAACGCCCGATCAAGAAGGTTCCTACCCTCCGCGACACTACTATAGTTAACTTATTTTACGAAAACTCCACCCGTACCCGCATTTCGTTTGAGCTGGCGGAGAAAAGGCTTAGCGCCGACACCATCAACTTTACCGCATCGGGCAGTTCGGTATCCAAAGGGGAAACCCTTATCGATACCGTGAACAATATCCTGTCGATGAAGGTAGACATGGTAGTGATGCGCCATTCGGCCAGCGGCGCTCCGCATTTCCTGGCGCAGCACATCAATGCCGCCATCGTCAATGCCGGCGATGGTATCAACGAGCATCCTACCCAGGCGCTGCTCGACGCCTTTTCCATAAGGGAGCGACTGGGTAGCCTGGCCGGGAAAAAGGTGGCCCTGCTCGGCGACATCATGCATTCACGGGTGGCGCTCAGCAATATTTACCTCCTCACCAAAATGGGCGCTGAAGTAACGGTATGCGGTCCGCCCACACTCATTCCCAGGCATATTGAAAAATTGGGTGTAAGGGTATCTTATAATGTACATGAAACCCTTGCCTGGTGCGACGTGGCCAACGTATTGCGTATTCAGCTCGAACGCCAGAACAAGCCCCTGTTCTCCACCCTGCGGGAATATTCGCTATACTATGGCGTAAACAAGACCCTGCTTGACTCGCTGGACAAAGAGGTGGTGATTATGCACCCGGGCCCCATTAACAGGGGTGTGGAGTTGAACAGCGATGTCGCCGACAGCAAGCAATCGATCATTCTGGACCAGGTGCAAAATGGCGTGGCTGTGCGTATGGCTGTCCTGTACCTGCTTGCCGGAAAAAAGGAAGAGGCGCTGAATTAGAAATCCCGGATCCGCCATACTATTTAAAGCAGACACACGTTTTATACCCGCTGCAACCGACAAGCAGGTTGCCCTAATTTCTAATGTTTACTACTACTCATTCAATATTGCCTATGGAGCCCTTACAAATGGTGGATCTCAAACGCCAGTACCAGAAAATAAAACCGCAGATCGATGAAGCGATCGCAGCTGTGATCGACAGCACCGCTTTTATCAACGGTCAGGATGTCAAGCTGTTTGCACAAGAGCTGGAACAATACCTTGATGTGAAACATGTGATCCCCTGCGCTAATGGTACCGACGCGCTGCAGATCGCGCTGATGGCCCTGGACCTTAAGCCTGGCGACGAAGTGATCACACCGTCCTTTACCTTTATTGCCACAGTGGAAGTAGTAGCCTTGCTGGGCCTCAAGCCCGTATTCGTAGAGGTGGATCCCCGTACTTTCACCATAGACCCTGCTGCAATAAGGGCGGCCATTACACCGCGTACAAAAGCCATTATCCCGGTGCATCTCTATGGCCAGAGCGCGGCCATGAACGAGATCCTGGATATTGCTGCTGAATATAAAATTCCCGTGATTGAAGATAATGCCCAGGCGATAGGTGGACATTACACCTTCCCCGACGGTCTGCGTAAAGCTAACGGGACCATGGGAACCATTGGCACCACCTCCTTTTTCCCTTCCAAAAACCTGGGTTGCTACGGCGACGGCGGCGCCATCTTCACCAATGACACGGCGCTATACGAAAAGATGCAGATGGTCGCCAACCACGGTCAGAAAGTGCGTTATTACCACGAGATCGTAGGCTGCAACAGCCGGCTGGATACCATTCAGGCCGCAGTGCTGCGTATCAAGCTCAAGGAACTGGATCACTACTGCGATGCCCGCAGGGCGGCAGCCGACTATTACGACCGCGCCTTCGCCGGCCATGAGCTGATCACCACACCCTATCGCGCCGATTACGGCTATCACGTCTTTCATCAGTACACGATACAGCTGGACAAGGTAGACCGGGACGCGGTGCAGCAACGCCTGGCCGAGCGCGGCATCCCTTCCATGATCTATTATCCCGTACCGAGTCATAAGCAAGAGATGTTTGCCGCCATGGGCGGAGCAGATTACAACCTTGAGATTACCGATTACCTGAACAAACGCGTGTTGTCGCTGCCCATTCATACCGAGTTGAGCGACGATGAATTGAATTATATCACCACACAGGTGCTGGAGATCGTCAATGAGTTGGCCGGATAAATGCTACCAGCTAAAATATTGCTATACAAAAGGTTGCCTATCGGCAACCTTTTGCTTTTTAATTAAAAACCAATAATCTGGCCATGGATAACCAGGGGCTGCACCCGCCGGCCGGTGAACCTTTTTCCGGCGTTATTTATTATTGGAATAGTATACCCTAACCTATGACGAATGAGACGTTCATCAGGATATTCCCAATGGCCTGTGCCTGGGCAAAGCAGCAGGAATCCTGGATCCTCGACAACGGCGTCCCCCTGAACGAGGATCAACAGATCGACGCCTATCTGGCCGGCGTTAAAGCGATCGAGAAGGTACGGCTGTGGTACGCCGACCGGGCGCCGGAGCCGGCGTTACCGGAGCTCAAGGCCGCCACCGAGCGCCTGGGGCTGTTATGGTCCGGCACAGCCGGCACTACTTTCCGCTATGGCATTTTTATCCGCAACGACCGCCGGCACGATCGCAGCCTGGTGGTACACGAGTTGGTACATACGATGCAATACGAACGCATGGGCGGCTTTGAGCCCTTCCTGGAACAGTATCTTAAGGAGTGCCTCACCGTGGGCTATCCCGATGGCGCGCTGGAGCAGGAAGCCCGGCTGATCGAACAGCGACTATGCAGGTAAGAGGAGCAAAGCCCATTTCATGGCAGGCAAATGATCTTTATCTTTGTAATACACTTCCGACCCATGAGCGAGTTACTTTTTTCCCTGCTGGCACTTACAACACTTATCCTGTTTTTGGGTGCCCTTGTACGTACTGAAAAATCGACTAAAAGGAAATGGAGGTTACCGGCAGCTGCAATACTCTTCATCCTGCTCGCCCAAGCCTCTATCGGCCATAACTGGAAAGCAGTGTCGTTCAGGACTCCGGAGCACCTTCGCACAACCATTGTACATGACATCTACGATGAACTGACCACTAGTATAAAAGAAACACCGTCCGGCAATTACCTGCTCCGTGTCCATTACGGGCGTGATACCCTCAGCGGTCGTTACGTGCCCCTGAGCGCCGTATCTTTTCAAACCGGCTTTCATTATGGCCATGTCTGGAGACCCTTAGCTGTACAAGTATTAACAGCGCCCGACAACCTGCATTTCCGATATATCGTAGAGGCCACCAGGGAGTGGCGGTTATTAGGCATGCCCTTGTATACCGGAACAGAAACTTTCAACGGAGAAATACCGATCCCGGCTTCCAGCAAACAAGGCAATATCTAACGAAAGGCCCCGGCGGGCCGGCCTATCCACATTTTTGGCCTGTTCCGGGGAGGCTCCGATAGCCCTTTCCTGGTATTTCCATTTTAATTTCTTCGTTTCTTAACCTACTTTTGCATTTCCAAAAATACGGTACGGGCTATCGTAATTCTTAAATCGCAATCCGCACATTCCATAATGGAAGCAACACTCGATCAAGCCAGGCAACTGGGACTGCAGGAAGCAGAATTTGAAGAAATCAAGAAGATACTGGGCCGCACGCCCAATTTCAACGAAACCGCGATGTACTCCGTTATGTGGAGCGAGCATTGCAGCTACAAGAATTCCATCAAATACCTTAAAAAGCTTCCCCGCGATGGCAGCAGGCTGCTGGTAAAAGCCGGCGAAGAGAACGCGGGCCTGGTCGATATCGGCGATGGCCTGGCGGTAGTATTCAAGATCGAGTCGCACAACCACCCCTCGGCTATTGAACCTTTCCAGGGTGCGGCTACAGGCGTGGGCGGCATTCACCGTGACATCTTTACCATGGGCGCCCGTCCTATCGCAGCCCTCAACTCGCTGCGCTTTGGTAACCTGAAAAACCCCAAAACACAGCACCTGCTGAAAGGCATCGTAAAAGGCATCAGCCATTACGGCAACTGTTTCGGTGTACCTACAGTGGGCGGCGAGGTATACTTCGAAGATTGCTACCAGACCAATCCCCTGGTAAATGCCATGAGCGTGGGCATTGTAAAGGTGGGACAAACCTTCTCTGCAACTTCCTATGGCGAAGGCAACCCCGTATTTATCGTAGGTGCGGCGACTGGTAAAGACGGTATCGGCGGCGCTTCATTCGCTTCTGCCGATATTACCGAAGACAGTGCCGAGCAACTGCCGGCCGTACAGGTAGGCGACCCTTTCGAAGAGAAAAAACTATTGGAAGCCTGCATGGAACTGGTAGGCAAAGATCTCGTGATCGGCATGCAGGATATGGGCGCAGCAGGCATCAGCTGCTCCACTTCCGAGATGAGCGCCAAAGGCCAGCATGGCATGAATATAGACCTGAGCAAGGTACCCACCCGCCAGGAAAATATGAAAGCCTGGGAAATGCTGCTGAGCGAGAGCCAGGAGCGTATGCTGATCGTGATCGAGAAAGGCAAGGAAGCCGAAGTACAGGCCATATTTGACAAATGGGATATCCATTGTGAGCAGATAGGTGAAGTGACTAAAGAAGAGCGTCTTAAATACTACCTGGATGGCGAATTGATGGCTGACGTGCCCGGCGAAAGCCTGGTGCTGGGCGGCGGTGCCCCGGTATATGAGCGTGAATATAAAGAACCTGCTTATTTTGCACAGGTCAATGCATTCGATCAGAACAGCATTCCCCGGCCCGGCGACCTGAAAGCGGTTGCAGAGCAGATCATCCGCCTGCCCAATATCGCTTCCAAACGTTGGGTATACGATCAGTACGATTCGATGGTAGGTACAGCCAATGCTTCGACCAATAACCCCTCGGATGCGGCTATCGTACGTATTCATGGTACCGACAAAGCGCTCGCAGTAACGGTAGACTGCAATAGTCGCTATGTATTCCTCAATCCGCATGTAGGCGGTATGATCGCGGTGAGCGAGGCGGCCCGCAATATCGTATGCAGTGGCGGCCAGCCCGTAGGTGTGACCAACTGTCTTAATTTCGGTAACCCCTACAATCCTGAGGTTTACTACCAGTTTGTGCACGCACTGCGTGGCATGAGCGACGCCTGTATCCAGTTTGACGCCCCGGTTACCGGTGGTAATGTAAGCTTTTACAACCAGTCGGAAGATGGTCCCGTGTACCCTACGCCGACCATCGGCATGGTAGGCGTGCTGGATCATATCAGCCATGCCATGACGCTGGACTTTAAGAACGAAGGCGATCATATTTACCTGCTGGGTCGCAGCCGCAACGATATCAACGGTTCGGAGTACCTGTTCAAGCTGCACGAAGTGACCCATAGCCCCGCGCCACATTTCGACCTGCAGGAAGAAGCAGCCCTCCAAAACAAAGTAGCTTCGCTCATTAAGGACAAATTGGTCCTGTCGGCCCACGACGTGAGTGAAGGTGGCCTGTTCACTACCCTGCTCGAAAGCGCGGCCGTAAATGATAAAGGTTTTTCCATTGCGCTGAACAGCGAACTACGTCCCGATGCCTTCCTCTTCGGCGAAGCACAAAGTCGCGTAGTGGTGAGCGTAAACCCGGGTCAGAAAGCAGCTTTCGAAGCCGCCGTTGGTGATCATCCCCTGGAATACCTGGGCACGGTTACCGCAGGCAATATTGTGATCGATGGCGCCGACTGGAGCGCTACCGCATCCTGGAAAACGCAATATGATACCGCAATAGAAAATGAGCTGCGTTAATAACTTAAGCAAAACAATGAATACGAGGGCATTAACGAGAAAAAAACATGCCGCTTGCTATTAAAATCAAAATCTTCGTAGTACTATTACGCCGTAATTAAAATTACGGCGTAATCCATTTAACTAACCCTCAATTTTTTTATGAAAAAAGTTATCCTTTCTGCTTTACTGATCGGAGGCGCAGCCATGGCTGCAAACGCACAGGCCAATAGTGTTCTGGTATTCGGTGACCTGGGCATCAATACACGCAAAGATGCCGGCGATAATAAAACTTTGGGCCTTAACATCCATCCTGGTGTAGGCTACCAGTTCGACGATCATTGGACACTGGGTGTTACCGGCTCTTTTGGTACTACAAGGCGTAAGGCCAGCGGCGCCAAAGACTGGACCTACAACAACGAATACACCGCCGGCGTTTTTGGCCGTTACACCCAGCCGCTCAACAAGATCTTTGCGTTCTATGCTCAGGCAGAAGCTTTGTATCTGGGAAACAGCGACGGTAGCACCGCATCAGGCGTTAAAGCGCTTCATTCCAATGGCTTCCGGGCTACAGTAACACCGGCCATCGCCATCATGGTCCACAAAGGCTTTGCCCTCAATTTCTCTTTTGGTGGCGCCGAATTCGAAACCCTCAAAGCTTCCGGTGCAAAAAACGCTGCTACAGGCTTCAACCTGACTTTCGGCAGCCAGGCTCATATTGGTGTGTCCAAGAATATCTTCTGCGGTCACGGCCATCGTAAAGGCCACCACATGAAAATGAATCATGGCAGCCGCATGGAAAAAGAAGAAATTGAACAAGATAAAAAAGAAGACAATAGCGAAGATTAATGCTTGTCGCTGAATCGATAATAAAAGGGCCGCCGTGTGTGGCCCTTTTTATTTTTCCGTCCCCCTGAAATAGAGCGCCAAAGCGACCTGTTGCATGGTAAAAAATGCCTCCGCTCCTGAAGAGGAACGAAGGCTTTCACAATCAAAACACTAACAGTGCCATATTGAAAACGCATCACAAAACAACTCTACTGAATTATAGCACTGCCAGTATCTTCCGAATGCGTTGTAAATATTCGTTGTACCTATATAACAACTACCGGGCAAAGAAGTTGGTTAAAGGTGTGATAATGTATGACGCCCCTTGCATTCTATACCACTGCGCATAGATCATACTGTATCCGGCGTGCGTCCATGCCGCAATTTGCTTATTTTCGCAACAAAATTTTCATATGGGTATAGCAGATATACTGGCTTCCAAGAACAAGGAAAAAGCAGAAGCCAACCTGAAGGCCGGAGAGGCCTTTCTCGAAGAGAACAAAAATAAGGAAGGTGTTGTAAGTCTCCCCAGCGGCCTCCAATACCTGGTGCTGAAAGAAGGCGAGGGCCCTAAACCCGTCGCGAGCAACCGCGTTACCTGCCATTACCATGGTACGCTTATCGACGGTAAAATATTTGACAGCTCGGTGCAGCGCGGCCAGCCTGCAACCTTTCCACTCAACCAGGTGATCGCCGGCTGGACCGAAGGCGTGCAGCTCATGAGCCTGGGTAGCAAATACCGTTTCTTTATCCCTTCGGCGCTGGGATACGGCAGCCGCCAGATGGGTAGCGATATTGGCCCCAATTCAACTTTAATATTTGACGTGGAATTGCTGGGCATCAACTAAGGCCTGTTATACGGCAGCTGGTTTGAAAGGGTTATCCGTTGCGGATGGCCCTTCTTTTTTCCCAAAAAGAGCAAAAGGATATCCTTTTAAAAATAGGCGGTATAGCCGAAATGCAGTTTCGCCTGCCGGAACTGGAAGTTTTCCCCGCTATGCTTACCCAGGCCTATCGCCACGTTAAATATTCCCGATTTATTTTCGAGCGTAATACCACCTCCGAAGCTTACCGGGTAATCGTCGTGGCGGATATCTGTATAGATGGCCTGGATATAGGCATTATCGCTGAAGAGGTAAAAGCAGGAATTGCGGCCCAGCAGCAGCCTCAGCTCCAGGGTACCCACATGATACTGGCTCGCATAGATACTTTGCTCGTCGAATCCCCGCAGTAATTTGAATCCGCCCAGCTGGTACAGCTCATTAAGGAAAAGACGCTTGCCGCTGATATATCCGGCATTGTAACCCAAGCGCAAGCTGATATTGCGGGCAAGGGGGAAATAATAATTACCCGAACCAGAGATACGATATTGGTATTTATCTGTATTAGCGGTATCGTAGAGCGTTGCATAGTCGAATCCCGACCCGTCGCTGATACCGGTGATCGCATCATTGGTAAGTACGGAACGAACCAACCCCGAGGCCGAAACCTTTGCCTGCCAACCTTTCCGGGGATTGAGCCGGTAATCGGTGCGATCCATATAAAACTCTACAGTTGCTCCCTTCGTGGTCACATCCAGGTTATCGGGTAGCTTGCGGTTGTTGCGTACATAATTGGTATCGGCCGTAATCAGCCGGTTGCTAAAGGTCTGGTAACCTACCTTTACATAGTCCGTAGCGTTAAACTGGTACCGGACACCGGCATCGAAAGAGGTACGCCGGAAGGTGGTATCCCTTTTGAAGAGATCGAAGCTGCCTTCCAGTCCGAAAGGCGTTCCCAGCAGATAAGGTAGTGCGGCATCGGCATGAAAACGCGGCGATTTGTATTGCAGGTTTTGATACGTTGCAGCAATGCTCTCGCCATAGCCGAGCACATTTTTCAACGCCAGAAGAATATCGGCCGTCAGCAGGAATTTACCGGTCTCCACCGTATTGGGCTGCAGACCAATGATACCGTTCAGCTGGTTTGCCTTCTTCTCCTTCAGGTAAAGGTGCAGCTTGGTGCCCATCACGCTGAAGTCGATTCGCCAGGGCTGTGCTTCCTGGAGGAAGGGTAGCTCACTCAGTCTTTTGCTCAGCAGGCGTAGCTGGCTTTCATTGTAGAGATCGCCCTGCCTGATGCCAAGATACTGTTGCAGGAATTCGCGGGACACTTCCACTTCGCCTTCTATTACCAGGGTATCGTACCGCACAAGCTCTCCCCGCTCCAGCACCATCGAGGCTTTCAGCTCATCTGGTTTACCTTCAATATCGCTGAAGGTGGTATACGCAAAAGGATAGCCATTGTCTTCGCAATACTTCAGCATACGCTCGCTAAGCGCTGTTAATCGCCGGGGCCCGACCGGCTGCCCCTCCCAGTCCCTCGCCGCTATACCCATGCCGGTCAGCAGCGCAGCCGGTATCTTATCGAAGGAAAGCCGGGCCCAGCGGTATCTTGGCCCCCTGTAAAGCCGTACTGTAATCGTAGTATCGGCATAAATAACGCTATCGGTCGAGGCTGCCAGGTATCCCTGCTCCCTGATACGCGGTACCAGGTCACGGAGATAAGCAAAGGCCTCCGGAGGATTGTCGAACGTCTGCCGTGCAGGCAACGGCTTTTTATCGAGGTACGACACAGGCGTATCCACGGCTTCCAGCACCAGGCTCATTTGCTGGGCCGAAGCGCGGAACGATGGCAGGCACAGACAAGCCGCCAGGACCAAAGGCAATAAGTACCGTTTCATGAGCGCCATAAGGACGAAAACCAAAAGTAGTTTTTATTTGGTTACCCGGATTTTCTTAAATTGGACTGGCAAAAATTACCTGTCCATGAAAAAAAGCATGCTCCTATGCGGCCTGTTGGTCGCGGTAAGCCAGTGCGTCGCCTTCCAGACCAGGCACTACATGGTGTCGCGGGATGATGCCTATTATAAAAAAGAAAGCCAGGCCATAGCCCAGCTGAATACTTTGTTTGCCGCGGGCCAATATGATTCGGCCATACAATATTGCAGCCGGGCACGAAAAGAGAATTTCATCGATTACAGCAAGCTGGAGCTGGCGCTGGCCACCGCCTACTGGTATAAGAATGACCGCTCCACAGCCTACCTTTATGTGCAGAACAATGCCGATTATGGTTTGAAGCTCACCGGCGGCGGCGGTAATCCCTTCGACATGCTCAACGATTATACTTTCGGACCGGCACTGGCAACCGATACCTTTCTGCAGCGTCTGATCGTAACAAGAGTATCGGATTACTATCGCACACTGGATTACTATCCCGACCGGAACACCGGCCTAAAGCTTCTGCTGCTGAACGCTCAATGGCAACGATTAAAGGAGAAACACAACTATGATCAAAAGCAGGAATTATCCAAAGCGCGGCGGCTGCAGATAGAACAGCGATATAAGGAAGATGTAGCTGACTGGTCGCAGCAATTGGTTTCGCTCCTGCAGGACAACGGCAATCTCTTCACCAGAACTGCCGTAGGGCCGGCAGCGGAAGAGCAGATTTCCATGATCGTTAATCTTGACCAGCTGGAAAACCTGAAAGCCTGCCTGCCCCTGGTACAACGGGCCTTACAAACGGGCGATATCGCAGCAGATGATTACGTCGCCGTGCTGGTTGCCGAACAAAGGTTGCTGGCATCCAACACACTGAACGAAGCACGGGTACGTGATTCCCTGTGCCGGGTCTATCGTTGCAAAACAGTCACCTTCGACAGCACGGGCCGGGGCTATTCGTACGCCGAAGGCAAATACATTAACATGAAAAGCGATACCCTCTATTATAAGAGCGGGGACAGCACAAAGATGATCATCTCCGCGCCCCAGCCTTACCGTTGATTCTTCCCACAGGTCATAGCTACAGACTGCAACGCCGCATGATCATGCAGGATAGCTGATACTCCGTGTCCTATATTGCTCCCGCCGTAGGCCTATATGAATATTCGATGCGTATAAACGAGGAACTACCGGAAATATTTCCGACCTTTGTGCCGCAAAATTAATTTCAGGCTAACAGGCATTCATGAGTTCAACAAACGCGCTTCCTAAATTTCCGGGCACCAGGCATTCGCTGCATCAGGAGCTAAAACACCGTGTACAGCAATATTTTGCCGAAAACAACCTGAAACAGACCGGCAATTTTGCGTTGTGGCACAAAGCGATCGTGCTTGTTCTGGGTTTCGTAGCGCTCTATCTTCACCTGCTCATTTTTCAGCCGGCATGGTATTGGGCCATTCCCGAATGCGCGCTGATGGGTTGCATTATAGCATCTATAGGCTTTAATGTGATGCACGATGGCGGACACGGCAGCTTCAGTGAAAGCAAGACCATCAATAAGATCGCTTCCTGGTCCAGCAGTATGCTGGGGGCCAGCCAGTTTATGTGGAATATGAAGCACAACATGATTCATCATACTTACACCAATATCGACGGTGTGGATGACGACATTGAGATTGGCGCGCTGATGCGGATGGCGCCTACACAAAAACATTACAAGCTACACCGCTTCCAGCATATCTATTTTGTGGTCCTGTACATGTGGATGTATATCTTTTGGGTATTCTTCAGTGATTACAACAAATATTTTTCCCGTAAGATCGGCGATATGCCGTTGAAAAAGATGTCTGTAGCCGATCACGTACGTTTCTGGGTCGTGAAGCTATGGCATGCTGCCGTATTCGTCGTGATCCCTATTGTGGTGCTCGGCTGGCTCGAGTGGCTCATCGGCTTCCTTACCCTGAGCCTGGTGGGTGGCTTCATCCTCAGCATCGTGTTTCAGCTGGCGCATACCGTAGAGGATGCACATTTTCCTGTGGCCGACCAGGAGACGCATAAAATGCCTGATGAATTTGCCGCACACCAGATCAAGACTACGGCCAACTTCGCCACAAAGGATAAGATCATCAACTGGTTTGTGGGCGGTCTCAATTTCCAGATCGAGCACCACCTGTTCCCAAAGATCTCCCACATCCACTACCCTGCCATCAGCAAGATCGTGAAAAAGGTATGCCAGGAATATAAGCTGGAATACATCGAATACCCGACCATGCGCAAGGCCGTGCTGGCGCACGTCAATTTCCTCAGGGATATGGGACGGGGGTAGTTTTGGATTGAAGACTTTAGATGTTAGATATTAGATGTTAGATATTAGATGTGAGATATTAGATGTGAGATTTTAGATAGTGGCGCTCCTGGAGGGGCGCTTTTTTTAGTATTCGAAGAATACAAAATCATTCGTTTTCTGCTAATCGTCAAAGTAGATGTTTTTATTATTAAAGTCCAGAATGACGTTAATCACAACGGGCTTCTGCTTAAAGAGCGGGCCTTGCCAATCAAATTTTTGCATAGTATTCAAAACAGCTTTCTCATACAGGTGCACTTCCGGTATATAATTGATATTTCCCAAAAAACTCGTCGCCGGTCCGGCAGCGACAATTTTCCCTTCACGAAACTCAATATTGATCAACAACGTCCAACCATCATTTGCCGCTGTAAGCGAGTCCCAGAAAGCCGGTAAAGCGGCCTTGACCATTTCTAGTTCTTCGTCCTTACGGCCGTTGATATAAGGCAGGAGCAATCCCTGGCCTCCTGCATTAAGCTCATTAGCCTCTCTTTCCACGCGCTCAAAAAAATCTGCTCCGTATTTTCTACATATCGCTATGTTCATTAGACTGTCATAACAGGCCAGGTAATGTTCATCGACACATCCTGTATAAAGTGCCTCACTTATATTATATCGATGTTTAATAAGATACCAGTAGGTATCATCATGAACTACGGCAGATTTCCTTGCCCGCAATGGCCACGTAAAAACATCATTGGCTACAAAGTCTGTTTGTATATAGCGGTTGACCAGCGCGTATTCCACGGAATCGTAAAGACGCTCGTAACTTTTAATGGCAGCAGCCTTGCCGGTATCATCGTTCCGCGTCAGGTATTGGTAATAGCTTTTATCTTTATACAGACTGTCACAGAGCCTTTCTACCTCCTGATCTGAAACCTGCGCCCACAGCATGGATGCAGTTAATATATTGCACAACAGCAGATACAAGGACTTCATAACATTGATTTTTAAACTGATTTTCGATGGCGCACCACTAGCTGTTTCAAATATTGTTCCACTCCAGGAACCGTTCGCTGAAGAAGTGGTATTCTTTTTCCCGCATAAAGCCACGGAAGGCCTGGTACAGGAACAGACCGGCGAGCGGAATAAGGAAGATGACCAGGCTGGCTATCCAGCGGTCGGCAGCCCTCAGGTGGCGGGCCTTCATTACTTTGACAGCAGCAAGCGTGCTTATATATTGAACAAGGATCAGGAAGAGCGGGTACATGACGAAGCAAAATAAGCATATCCTTGAATACAAAAGAAGTCAAGTTTTCGAAAACTTGACTTCTTTTATGTTCCGGACCAGCTATCGCTTCACGATCTTTCCTGTATAATAGCTGTTATTGCTGAACCGTACTTTAACCGCATAGATGCCCGGAGGCAGCGCCCCCAGGTACACTGCAGCGGCTTTTCGCTCGCCATCGGCTGCTGCTGCATCGCGGTGCTGCAACAGGCAGCGGCCATTGATATCAAAGAGCTCGATCAGTATGTTTCCTTTAGACCTGGCGGCATAAGCGATCCTGCATTCGTCACGGGTCGGATTGGGATACAGCCTCATCCCTTCTATGCTGCTTGTTCCGTTCATTTTTTCCGGAGCAGGCGCATCGTCATCGCTTCCCGGCGCTGCAGGCTTTGCCGAAGTATGGGCAAGGGCGCTGATCTGCCCTGCCTGATGCGCATGGCAAAAGGTATTCATCAGCTGCCGTATTACTAACGCCGTATCGCTGCCATTGACTACGTGATGCGTTCCGAAAAAAGCAGCATTGACACGGCCGTATCCAAACTGGCCAGCCAGCGTTTCCGCAGGAATAGCGCCAGCACGGCTGGCTTTGATACTCGTAAGGGCCGGGAAAGTCATTGTCGTAGCGGAGCCTTCGTAATTACCATCGGGCGATTTACCGGCAAAGAGATTGAAGCTGACGACAAGCTGTACCCTGACCCATTGCGATAGCTTTGCGGCATACTGCTCATCGGTCAGGTTGCCACCGCTCTTCAGTATATTAGAATCCAATGTTTCCCATTCCACAAGACCACTTACATCCGATACGGCAGGCAGCCGGTCATAGCTGTCCAGGGCCGATTCATTATTGGTCAATACATAGGAACGGGTAGCGCCACTGCTACGGGCTACACCGCCGGTATCATAGGTGGTCACCGCCAGCTGTACAGCCGGCATCATCAGGTTCGCCCCGGCAATTCTTCCATTCACCGCCACTACGGGATACTCCTTCAGCGCCACCTGCGCCGTGCGTCCCGATACCGCAAGACCAGCCACCGGCGTGGTCAGTAGGTTATACAGGCCAAGGGTCTCATTATACAAAGGAAAGTCGCCTTTGGCGCCGCTGCCGGGACGGAATTCCGGCGCATACTTTGCATTTTTGGAGCCGGGTGTGGTAAAGAAAACATTGCTGAACACCGGGCTCTGTATACTGAGCGTACCCTGCAGGGCCAGGTCGGAATAGACCAGGCTGGGCTGGGGATCGGGCATTTTTACCGGGATATTGACATCGGGTGCGTCCTTCAGGTTTTCATAACGGAGCTGATTGGCATGTGCCGACGTGAGCGTGCCTCCTGCTTCTATAAATTTACCAGAGGCCTCTACAAATTTTCCTGTTGCCTTTATAACAGCAGAGTGATCGCCAATAAGCCCTTTCAACGGCTGGACTCCGGCAGCTTCCCCTATTGCGGAAATCGTGGTACCTGTGGCAACGATGAAAGTACCGCTGGCTTTGGTCAATTCGCTTTGCCACTTTAAACGCGCTTCCTCCTTTTCCCAGGTAGCTACCTTTTTTCCCGGCAGGGTAAACCGGGCATAGTTTTTCATGCTATCAACGCCCCATTGCCGGTAGTTATTAAAAGTAAGGTCACCCATGGTCTGGCTCAGGCTGCCGTAACTGCTATTGAGCGCGCCGGCCAGGAAGTTACCGTTCTTCGCCATCCAATCGTTGATAGCCGCACTACCGGGAATGCTGCCGCCCAGCGAACGGCCTACGATGCTCATGGTACCCTGGCTGAGCTTATCCACTTTTACCTGTATTGCCGATTCAAAAAAGGCTACACAGGGATCGTAGTTCATCTGGAAATCGGTATAATAGAAACGGCCGGATGAGGTAGAGTTCAGTTGCTGCGCCTTGTAATAATCCGGCGCCGTCAGACTTGCATCATCCAGCGGCTTGCCCTGCAGATAACTGCTCCAAAGGAAAGGTGGCTTATATTGAGCATTGGTCCCTTCACCCTCCTCGCCATGTATACCTGCATTGGCAGCCAGCAAGGTGATCTTGTAATTATTGGCTATGGAATTGTTGTTGAGGTAAACAAATACCCGCAGCTTGCCGCGATACCGGTTGTACAGGATCATATAAGGCTCTGCCCGCAGGTTATTGGCCTCGACCTCTGAACCGTCGTTCCTGTATCCCAGGTCAGCCTTGATAAGCTCCCAGCCGGAATAGGGATTATTATCTTCACCGCCTGCATGTTTACCGGCTGCATTGTACTGGGCCGAGATACCCTTAAGCTCGGTGTGATCGCTGAAAAAAGGACTATTAACGGTCTCGCTGATCGCCATACCATTGGACTTATACCGGAGCCGGTAAGTCCTGGTCCGCCAATCGAAATTGTTGACCAGACCGCCTGGATCGGTGGACATAGGCAAGTCGGGATTAGTAGATGTGATGAACGGCGCCTGCGTACCGGCTGTGCTGTTGGAGAACAGCCAATTACCAGGCTTATAGCCGGCGAGAAGCGTATCTCCCGGCCGGAGCCGGGCCACCAAACCGGCTTTACTCCCCAGACCCTCCGACAGGATGCTATGCACCGGCACATCGTAAAAGACTACCGAACTGCTGATGCCGTTGATGGTCTGGCTTACTTTCATTTTCCCGGCTTCAATAGCGACAATCAGGGGATGGCTTTTCCGGAAAGTAGTCGCCGTGCTGAGTGTATCGGCAAAGCCCTCTTTGATGGCATAAACCTTATTATTGGCTACCCCGATGCCAAAGCGGGGAAGGGCGGCACGATCTCCCATATAGTTTTGTACCGCATTTTGGCTATAAGTTACTTTCTCGTACGACAACCAGCCGATACAGGCATTATCGGCGCCGGACAGGTCTACTTTCAGCAACGTATCGTTTTTCAGCTCCCCCACGAAAGCATGACAGGACAATACAACGTCCTTGGCTTTATTACCATCTTGTGCATTCCGGCTTAGACGCGTTAGCTTTTCACCTCCGGCCAGTGTCACTATATCCTTATTATGATAAGCCGAAGCCTGGAAAGGTATGGCCTGAAACGGGCTGATGCCGCCGGGATAGACATAAGGCTCCAATCTGAAGGTAACTTCCTGCCGGCTTCCGGTATAGTCAGGAAGGTTACAATTGTAACACCATTTATGCGTTACCGGATCTGTTTTAAGATAATGATCGGGTTTGGATGCAATGGAGAAGGCATACAATTTTCGATCTGCAATGCTCCAATCTACCCATGCCGAATCGGTAGCTGCAGGCCCCAGGTTGTACAGCTTATTGTAGTTGGGCACCAGGAAGTTTAGATAATGAGCGACATCGGGATTTGCTTCGTTTCCCTCCTGATCCAGCTGGGGGACCGGATAAAGCTTGGGCGTAGTGGCGGTTGCATTGACAAAACCCAGCCAGTATTTATCTGCAGCACTTACCAATGCAAAAGCATTCCGGTTGTAATCCTGAACGAGAAACCAAAGCATATATTCCAAGGAAGGAGGCGAGAAAAGCCGATCCCTCCAATAGGCAAAATCAGTAAAAACAGGATTGGAAGAAGTCCCAAAACGAAGACTGGTCAATACTTCATCCCGACCACTCTTCTTTACATTTTTATGTATAATTACCAAACCCTTAATTTGTTGCCCGGGATATAAATCGGGGAATTGGATATTGGGTATCGTTTGTGCCTTGGCTGCCCCCAGAAAGAGCAGGCAAAGCAATGCCAGCGTCAGCCGTCGGCTGACCTGAGATATATAGCGTTTCATCGAATAATGTTTAAAGGTGAATGATTATTTATCGACGGTCGCCAGCTTCGCTTCAAGTTGCCTGATCCTGTCGTTGAGTTGAATGATATAGAGACTCAGCTCTTCCACCTTTTCCACGGTCGCTATGCTTACCTCAGCCAGGTTGAGGCCCTTGCGTTGTACCTCTTTTTCCGAAGGCATGCCGGGCAGCTTTTGATGTTCCTGCACATAACCCGCAAGCGCATCTATGGAGCGAAGCTGATAGGCAGGCGCAAACACATAATCGGGAAAAGAAGAAGCATCTGTAACGAAGCCGGTGGCTTTTACTTTTCCATTCACCGCCAGCCGCTCCACGGCCGTATCCAGGCCGATAGCTATATTTCCATTCTGCATGACCTTCAGGCGATCAGTCATCGTGCCGGCGTTATCCGCAGCAATGCTGAACACCGGGCCGGAAGCCGTTTTCCGGGTACGAAGCTGCACCAGTTCCTGGTAGCCGCTACCATTAGTATTGGTATTGGCCGAAAAGCCGACATGCCAGGAATGCGTGGTTGCCGATTTGGCATTGTGCAACTTCAGCATTTTATAGGAAGCGCCGGATGAAGCGTCGCTAGTTCCCAGGTAAGCGATCATACTGCCCCGTATGGCCATGCGGTCGATATCGGGGTCAGGTGTATTGGTTGTTACTCCGGATAGATCTGCAGGCATGCCTAAGCCGAGATTACCGATAAGATTCAATTTCCGGATGGAAATGCTATCTGCAATCAAGCTATTGCCACTAATCCTACCGTTAATCCTGAGGCTGTCGCCGATAAAGTACTTTGCAGTAGTTGTATGTCTTGATTTCAAGCTATCGGCTATTACAGAGCCATTTGCATAAATAGGCATTTGCGAATAGAAGCCGTCGTACCTAAAGGCATATCGATAATTAGCCATTGATGGATCAACCGTGCTGACCATTGGGCTCTGAAAATGATGATATAAGTACAATTCTGCCGGAATAGCAACTGGACGATTCTGAACCGTACCGTTAGCAGAGTGTATGGATGTCCAGGGACCTTCTGAACCTCCCGTGTTCCAGTTCAATGAAGGATTCTGCGCTTGCGCTGCTATACTTATCCCGATCGCAAGTAAGCCGGTTATCAATCCCAATTTGATTTTCATTTGCAAAAATTTTTAGTGTTTGGAAAAAATTATCGCGGGCAAAGCTAAAGGGGATAGCAACTATTTATGCATGTTTTATGTAAATAAATTATTAATTAAACAATTGTATTTCAAAACGTTAAAAATAAATAAGAAAATACTACATGAAAATGGAGCAGGAAATTTCCAAGCCCGCAACTGGCGAACAGAAAGCAAAGGGCATAAAAAAAGCTACCCGGCTGGTTACCGGGTAGCTTCATTGCAATATTAACTGGATCTTACATATTTCTACGATACTGGCCGCCCACTTCAAATAGCGCCTTAGTGATTTGCCCCAGCGAGCAGTATTTCACCGTTTCCATCAGCTCCTCAAAGATGTTCTCATTATGAATGGCTTTCTGCTGCAGCTTATGCAACATTTCGGCCCCCTGGTCGCCGCTGCGTTCCCACAGATTTTGTATGCTGGTGATCTGGAATTCCTTTTCCTCGGTAGTCGAGCGGATCACCTCGGAGGGGACTACCGTAGGCGAGCCTTTTGAGCTTAAGAAGGTATTCACACCAATGATGGGGAACTCGCCGGTATGCTTCAACATTTCGTAGTACAGGCTTTCTTCCTGTATCTTACCGCGTTGGTACATGGTTTCCATGGCGCCCAACACCCCACCACGCTCTGTAATACGGTCAAATTCGGCATAAACAGCCTCTTCCACCAGGTCGGTCAGCTCTTCGATAATGAAAGAGCCCTGCAGCGGATTCTCGTTCTTGGCCAGACCCAGCTCTTTGTTAATGATGAGCTGTATGGCCATAGCGCGGCGTACACTTTCTTCCGTAGGTGTTGTGATGGCCTCGTCGTAAGCGTTTGTATGCAGCGAATTACAGTTGTCGTAGATCGCATACAAGGCCTGGAGCGTAGTGCGTATATCGTTGAAGTCGATCTCCTGGGCATGTAGGGAGCGCCCTGAGGTCTGGATATGATACTTCAGCATCTGAGAACGCTCGTTACCGCCATACTTCAGCTTCATGGCCTTGGACCAGATACGGCGAGCCACACGGCCGATCACGCTGTACTCGGGATCGATACCATTGCTGAAGAAGAAAGAAAGATTGGGCGCAAAGTCGTCGATATGCATGCCACGGCTCAGGTAATATTCTACGAAGGTGAAGCCGTTGGAGATGGTAAATGCCAGCTGCGATATAGGATTGGCGCCGGCTTCGGCAATATGGTAGCCCGAAATGGATACGGAATAAAAGTTCCGCACACCTTTATCGATAAAATACTGCTGCACATCACCCATTACCCTCAGGGAGAATTCTGTGGAGAAGATGCAGGTATTCTGCGCCTGGTCTTCTTTGAGGATATCGGCCTGCACTGTGCCTCTCACCGCTTTCAGCGTATCGGTCTTGATCTTTGCGTATACGTCGGCCGGCAGCACCTGGTCGCCGGTAATACCCAGCAACATGAGGCCTAGGCCATTGTTACCCTCCGGCAGCACGCCGGCCTTACCTTCGGCCTCTTTGCCTGCGCCCACATTGGCGCTGTAGTAAGGACGGGGCATACCATTTTCCTTATAGATCGCTTCGATCTTCGCTTCCACCTCAGCTTCCAGGCCATTGGCCTTGATGTACAATTCACATTGCTGATCGATGGCCGCATTCATAAAGAAGGCAGTGATCGTGGGCGCCGGGCCATTGATCGTCATCGATACGGAGGTCTTCGGATCGGCCAGGTTGAAGCCGCTGTACAGTTTTTTGGCATCATCCAGCGTGGGTACGCTCACGCCCGAGTTTCCGATCTTACCATAGATATCGGGACGATGGTCAGGATCCTGACCGTAAAGGGTCACACTATCGAAGGCCGTGCTGAGACGGGCTGCGGGTAGCCCTTTGCTTACGTAGTGGAAGCGTTTGTTGGTACGCTCGGGACCACCTTCGCCGGCAAACATACGGGTAGGATCCTCGCCTTCACGTTTAAAAGGATAAATACCGGCCGCATAAGGAAACTCTCCCGGGAAATTCTCGGTCAGCGCCCATTTCAGTATCTCGCCCCATGCTTCAAATTTCGGTACGGCGACTTTAGGCACCTGGGTATGCGACAGCGATTCGGTATGTGTTTTGATGCGCAACTCTTTATCCCTTACTTTAAACACATAGAATTCATCCTGGTAATGGCGCTTTTTTGCTTCCCAGTTCTGCAGCAGCAGCAGGTTTTTGGGATCCATCTCCAGGGTTATTTTGGTATACAATTCTTCCAGTTCCTTTATCAGGCGGTCCTTGTCCTCGATCTGTGTGGCCTGCAGCGTATCGATCGTCTTGCGGATACCGAATAGTTTTTGTGCAATATCGGCCTGCTCCTGGGCTTTTTTATCATAGCCGCGATTGTTCTCCGCGATCTCGCTCAGGTAGCGGGTACGCGCCGGCGGAATGATAAAGATCTTTTCGCTCAGCTCTTCACTGGGGTGGAAGTCGGATTTCAGATCGGCGCCGGTCTTGGCTACGATCACATCCATCAGCGCACGGTACAGGGTATTGGTGCCCGGGTCGTTGAACTGGGAGGCAATAGAGCCAAATACCGGCATACCATCGGCATCCTTATCAAACAGCTTATGGTTGCGCTGGTATTGCTTCTTTACATCACGCAAGGCATCCATGGCGCCGCGTTTATCAAATTTGTTTACGGCTACAATATCGGCAAAGTCAAGCATGTCGATCTTTTCGAGCTGTGTGGCAGCACCGTATTCGGGCGTCATCACATACATGCTCAGGTCGCAGTAATCGGTGATCTGTGTATCGCTCTGGCCAATGCCCGAGGTTTCCAGGATGATCAGGTCATATTGCGCCGCTTTTAAAATATTCACGGCATCATGAATGTATTTCGATACGGCCAGGTTGCTCTGACGCGTAGCCATGGAACGCATATATACCCGTTCATTCCGGATGGCATTCATACGGATACGGTCGCCCAGCAGGGCGCCACCGGTTTTCCGCTTGGAAGGATCGACAGAAATGATACCGATGGTCTTGTCTTTGAAATCGAGCAGGTAACGGCGTACGATCTCGTCTACCAGCGAGCTTTTGCCCGAGCCGCCGGTGCCGGTAATACCCAGTATCGGGGTTTTGCTCTCTTTAGCTTGCTCATTGATCTTTTTCAGCATCGCCTGGGTTTCGGGCAGCTCGGAAAAGTTTTCCGCTGCAGAGATCAGCTTGCCTACATCGCGGGCATTTTTATCCCGTATATGCCCCACTTCGCCATTGAGCTGGTTGCCGGTGGGAAAGTCGCTTTTCTGCAGCAGATCGATAATCATGCCCTCCAAACCCATAGCACGACCGTCGTCGGGCGAGTAGATCTTGGTAACGCCATAAGCATGCAGTTCCTCGATCTCCGTAGGCAGGATCACACCGCCGCCGCCGGCAAAAATGCGGATATGGCCGCAACCGCGCTCCTTCAGCAGGTCGTACATGTACTTAAGGTACTCTACGTGCCCTCCCTGGTAGCTGGTCATAGCAATAGCATTGGCATCTTCCTGGATGGCGCAATCGACCACTTCCTGCACACTGCGATCGTGACCCAGGTGGATCACCTCGGCGCCATTGGCCTGCATAATGCGGCGCATGATATTAATAGCGGCATCGTGGCCGTCGAACAGCGAGGCCGCTGTAACAATACGGATCTTATTTTGAGGCGTATATGACATAAAACGAAAAACTGACCAAGAAATGACTTGTCCGGCTGGCAAAATTACGATATTAATCCTGCCTTTTCAAGGGTTTTCGACCTGCCTGCCGTCCAGGCAGAATACCCGGAAGCATGACGCACAAACAGCTACATTCCCTGCTGTATTATTCCCTGATGCTCACCGAACCACCGCAGCACTCGCCTTGCGGAACGCCGTTCAGTCATTCCTGCACCGCTTTGTTCTTGGTTTCGTCAGCTCAGCAAGTTCCGGCTATATAGTACATCGGCGCGATAGCGTCAGCTACAGACGGGCCACAGAGCGTGAGCGATACACATTCCACGATAACCGGTCATAAAACATCAAATAAAACATCTAGCCAGCGCTTCCGGCAAAAAAGGACACGAATACCAAAAGCGCAAATGCCGGAGCAGAAGACATCGCTATTTTTGAAAATACCGACATCCCTTTTTATGAATACAAAGCATTTCCTGTGTCTACCGTTCCTTTGTATGCTGATCTGTCAATCCGCCTGCGGGTACGAGGCGTCATCTGTACAACAACAAGCGAAAGATTCTTTGTCGCAACAACAGGACACTGCTGCTGTGGAAATGTCGCAGGAAGAGACAAAGCAATATATGGCCTGGTCTGCTATCCAGGATCGCTTCGTCCGGGAATGCCATAACCCCTTCCTGAAAGCGCGGCATATACAGACCAGCTGCTCCGGCTGCGACCGGTTCCAATTCCGCTACCGTATCAGTGTTGACGATGCCGGGCATGTTACCGAGGCCAAAAAGCTGATGCAACATATCTCTTGCAAAGCCATGCACCGGGAAGGCCTGGAAGCACTTGACCTAGCTATTCAGAAGTTCTTCAGGCAATTGACATTGCCATCGCTGTTGCAGGGCAGTACCCGGGAGATCGCGCTGGGCCACCTGCTCAAATGCTGACATCATTATCTATTCCGTAACCCTTAAGCACCGGCATTTATATGAGATTCTTTACCGAAAAAGATAAAATCATCAAATCATTCGCGATTGGCGACCAGGAGATCATGGCAGCCGACACATTTTTCCCGGTTGAAACGGCCTTACGCGAATACATAGACAGCGGTAAAAAGAAACTGCTGGACACCGCCTTGCGTTTCCGCTATGAGGACATTGGCCACATATTGCTTTTCGATAACGACAACTGCGTCCGGCTCCTGGTCAAAAAAAACGGAAAAAGTCAAAAGATTCCCCTGGAGTTCAGTTCAAGAGATGATTACAACTGGTTGCTGCAATTGCTGGAAACTAAGACAGGCCTGCAACCAACCTCGTCGAAACCCGGCGCCGGCAATGGATGGGCCCGCATCAGGAATTACCTGATCACGCTTGCGGTAGCATTGTTCAGCGCGGCGCTTGCAGGTATTGCTTATGAGCAGGAACAGGGAAAGCAAGTACCCATTTCCGGTGGCAGAAGAGGAATAAAGATGTTGATGAGCGAGATGGCCGGATGGCTTGGCTTTTATGGCAGCCTTGCGCTGGGCCTCGCAGTTACACTGGCCGTGTTGTTTTATACGATCAGGAAGAATAAAAGGCTTGTCGCAACGCAGGCGAACCGATCATAAGCTGTGGCCGGTGAAAGCGCCGGAAAACAAATTTCCCCGAAGCGCTCCTGCTCAGCACTCCAGGGAAATATACACAAGTCAACCGCACATTGTAAAGGCATAGCTTGTATAACGACAGGTACCGTACAAAAAATGCGTTTTCCTAAAACCAAACATTGCCTTCCTGCACACCTACCTCCTGCTTCGTCGTCATACAGATTGCAGCCTGCACCAAGCCGACACGCAAATGCTTTACAAGGTAAAATTAGGCCGCCCCCGGAGAATGAACTATACCCGGATTCCGGTAAATTCCTTGGTTGCCGCATTGCCGAAGTTCTCTTAACTTCATACGATGGTGGTAGCAATAATGCTTATCGCCGATCGAATCCCATTTCCGATGGACCACAAAGCGCTTATTGAACAGTTCTATACGGCTTTTGCCCACGCCGACGCGGAGACTATGGTCGCTTGCTATGCACTAGGTATTGTTTTTGAGGATCCGGCCTTTGGCAGGCTGGAAGGCGTTGCCGCAGCGGATATGTGGCGTATGCTGGTCAAGCCAGGCCTCCGGCTTACCTTCGACAGGGTATGGGCAGAGGGAGACAAGGGCGGCGCCCATTGGGAAGCCCGTTACCGTTTCAGCCAAACAGGCAGAACGGTTGTGAACAGGATCGAAGCTTCCTTTGTCTTCCGCGATGGCAAAATCGTACAGCATACCGACCGCTTCGATTTTTATCGCTGGTCAAGGCAAGCGCTGGGCCTGCCCGGGTGGCTATTGGGCTGGACGCCCTACCTGAAACAAAAGGTACGGCAACAGGCGCTTCGCAAACTACAGCAATTCCAGGCTTCACAATCATGAGTATAAGCGTAAGACCGATGCAGGCGCAGGATGCGGCCAGCGTCAACCGGCTGGCAGCACAGCTCGGCTATCCCCACCCTGCCCAAGAAACGGAACAGCGCATGGCCGCCCTGTTGCGCCAGGAAGCGCATTGTCTGCTTGTAGCTACCGAAGCCGGCGCTGTGATCGGATGGCTCCATGCGCTGGAAACGATGTGGCTTGAGACCGGACGCTTTGTAGAAATAGCAGGCCTTGTGGTGGACGAGCATCATCGTGGCAAACAGGCGGGCGAACAACTGGTCGCAGCGGCGCTGCAATGGAGCCGTGAAAGACAATGTACCAGGGTGAGCCTCAGGAGCAATGTGCTTCGTACACGGGCGCACCGGTTCTATACGCGGCTGGGCTTCGAAGAGATTAAAGAAAGCAAGGTGTTTGAAATGCTTTTATAGTCCTGGGCTATTGGATGCCATACCGGACCAATCGCTTTTCGCGGAAGTGCGTACTTTCCGGGAGAAAAGGCATTGTTTCCGAAACGATGCCCAGGTGCAGCGCATAGCGACGATGGGCATAACGCACCTGCTGCGCGGTGCTGCCTGCCTGCCGGATGGTAATGGTCCGGCGGCAGTTCAGGGTGAGAAACAAGCCTGCAGGTACTGCTGTAGTTGCATAGCCCTCCTCCATACCCTCCTCGATCCAGGCCAGCGTATCCGGCGATGGTGGTTCCTGTAGCGGAAAAGCGGCAAAGGGTCCTGGCTGCGGCTCCGAAGAAAACCATTTACGCCCCTTATCATCGACCAGGTAGCTCAACGAATCGCGCAACCATCGCTCACAGGTATAACCACCTGCACCGCCATTTTGAGAGGTAAGAAAATAATAGGTATTTCCCCTGATCATCGTGTCTTTGCTGATATAGCAGCTATCATATTCGGCTGTAGGCGAACCATTGCCGGCACTATCGACCTCGAATACCTGGTAGATCCAGTAATTGCCCGTCTTCAGCCGAGAATAGCTTTCATAGATCACAGGGGCAGGCGCATTATTTTTACAGGCAGACAGCCAACAGCACGACAGGGCCATAGCCATAAACATGTTTTGCTTCATGGGGGAGAAGGATGGGATAGTTTACTAACGATGCTGCATCCCTTTTATTGTCCCTAAAAAAACATCCCGGATGGTTGCCGGGATGCATTTATCCTGGATCTTTTCTCTTACTGGTAGACGATCTTGAATTCCCATTTGTCTTTACCGCTAACCACGCGTAACACATAGAGACCGGGTGTAAGCGGTATCCTTGACAGATCAAAACTGTATTTGCCACTGTAGTTATTATCATTAGCATAGCCCGAAAATACTTTCTGCCCCACAACGGAATAGATCGACCATTGCAACTCATCGTCGGTACCTTTGAACCAGTCGAGGTTAAGCACACCATTACGGACAGGATTGGGATAAACGATCACGGAGCCATCTGCATCGCTCCAGTCGACTCGCCTGATGAGGCTTACATATTGGGCGCCGTTCTGCATGGTATAACGGATGCGGTAATAAGCGGCAGGCCCGTTCAGCAGGGGCGTATCGATATAGCTGTAAGCCTGCCCGTTGTTACCGATGGCATTAAGCGTACCCACCGTAACAAACGACAATGAGGCATCGGCGCGCTGTATTTCATAACGCATTGTTTGCGCATCGATATAGGAAGTCCAGTTGAGTAGGGCCTGGCGTGCACCGTAATGCTGTGCCGTAAAGTCAAACAGGTTGGCCGGCAAGGGCTGGTCTTTCGTAGGGCCGCCATCGTTGAACCAGAACTCGGAAAAAGATTTCACTTTGGTTTCGGCATAATACCCGATATCATAAGGGATCCACCGGATCTTTTCTTTGGGCGTAAAGGTATAGCTGCCATTAACGTTATCGGCCAGGGTGTTGTTCTCTACCGACTTGTTGGGATCGCTGTATTGGGTAATACCCAGACCCTGCACCTCTCTTACTTTGCTGCAGGAGTAGCATTGCTCATCGTCGCGAATGGTGCGCATGGCTTCATCGGGTATGTAAAAGCGCAGCAAAACGCTGTCTCCGGGCGCCTGTGCCGTTTGTACCACAAAATTCTTCGGCAGGTAGTATTGAGTGCTGTCGTCGTTGATGAATTGTGCATGTTTGTAATCCTGCACCTGGGTATTACCAAGGGCCGAGACGCCGTTGATGAGGCCAAATCCTATCGCATTACCACTGAGCCATTCGGCTTGCTGACCTGCAGCGATATCTTTGCTCATAGCATCGGGAAACGCTTGCTGATCGAAAATGGGATGCTGCAGGTCATAGATATGGATATCATCTATCGCCACGCCCTCCCGCTCGGTACCCTGGTCGGACTGCAACACAAAACGGATAGAGATCACCGGACCATCCTTGGGTAATGGGATGGTGGCCACATGCCAGTAGTCCTGCCTTGAGCGGGCCCATGCCTGCGCGGTTTCGTTATCGTACCAATTGGTTCCCTGCCCCGAAGCACCCAGTTTTTTCCAGGTATACCCGTCGTTGCTGTATTCTACATAACTAACGTCAAAAATATTTGTTCCGTCAGGGTCTTCCATATCTGTGGCGAGGTTAAAGCTCAGCATCGGCTGCGTCATACTCCCGATCTCGAAGCATGGGCTGTAAAGGTAACTTACCTCAAGCCGGTTGTAGTTTCCGTTCAGGTTGGTTTTCCAGGCTTTGGCGCCGCTGGCGGCATGATCGATATGCGGCGATATAGGTGTACCATAAGCCCAGCTGCTGCTATTTCCTTCGGCATAGAAGTTGCCATCGTTCTCTTCAAACGTCTGCAGGTAGGGGAAGGTAGCAATGACCGGCTGGTTCCGCACACCGAAATTCATGATGCTGTCGTTAAGCCGGTAGGTATCTGTAGCGACATAAATCCACGTCGACAAATTGTGCCGGACAGCTGTAGCGGACAGGTCCATCGGTTGGCTGAAAGTATAAGATGTGGTATCCTTGCCTTGTATGGAATCGATAAGGCCAGAGATGACGGCTCCCCCATTTACCTGGTAGAATACGCCAACGTTGTATACCGTGTTGTTGACACCATTTCTTACCCGGATCTTCAGCGGCACCTGGTCGCCCAGCGCGCAGTTATAATGATAAAGCGAATCAATAGCCAGCAACTGCACATCATCCGTTACGAGGTAGAGCTGGAAATTATCCATCGTAAGGCCATTGCCGTAGTAAGCAGCGGCGATACGGGAAGTATCGTACTGTGTAAAGCGGATCTGCGTGCTGGCCGAAAAGTTCTGCCCTCCGGCGGCAAGCACATCGGTGAGCGATATTGACCCCGAATTGTATACCAGGCCCAGATTGTTGGTATCAATACGATAATTGAGCAGGGGTAGCCAGGGATCATTTTCGCTTCCCCTTATCCATACCTTGTTGCCGGTATCGAATTTGGGTACACCATGCAGCAGGTAATCAAATTCGCAGCGCACTTCCCAGTTGCTGGTCGTATACTGGCTCAGGTTAAAGGTACCTGTAAGGGTATTGTAGCTGCTACCGGCGATATCACCAGCCTGGTTCCCGGCATTGTCCATGCTGGCCGAACGGGTTCCCGATATGGTGATCGCGCTATTGACAAAGGTTTGCAGACGGCCCTTCGGCATGCTTTGCGTAAAATCCCATTTTTCAGCGCCATCAATACCCACCAGGCCACGTCCGGTAACGCCTTGTGCGCCGGTAGCTTCAAATCCTTCGGTATAGCCGGCGCTCAGGTTCATTACCGGGTTGGCCACCTGCTTTACCGTCAATACGGCGGTATCGTTAACATTTACCGGATCAGCAAGAGCAAGGTTGGTAATCGCGGCACGGATCTGGTAAGTTCCGGGCGCCGACATATCCAGGTTGCCCAGTGTGATCTGCCGGTCGCCTGCCGCACTTACAGGGTCGGTATACACCTGGCTCTGCCAGGCGCTGCCATTGACCTGGTAAGCGATGCGGTATTGATTGGCCACCTGGTTGTCCAGGTTGCTGATCAGCACGGTCACAGCCTGGGCGGTACCCAGGCTGCTTGCCGTAAATTGCCTGCCGCTGCCCGGCGCCTGTACGCTGGCAAGGCGCAGGTCGCCATGAGCGGTGGTCCCTGTGCATTGACCATCGGAAGGCCGGCGATCCAGCCCCAAAGAACGCATACCGGTGGCGCCATTGATGAGAGGGGCCACGGCAACCCAATAGGTACTATCAGGATTGAGGCCGGTATAGGTGTAGCTGGTACCGGTAACAATAGTAAGCGGCGCCATATCGACACCTGTTTTCCGGTAGATACGATAGCCGGTAGCCCCGGGTATCGCATTCCAGCTGATCTTTATCGAACCGGGACACTGCTCGGCCTGCGGGTTAAGCGTAGCTACCGGCCGGCCGGCCATGGTAAAGGCCCGGCTTTGCGATTGCTGCGTGGTGCTGTTGCGCTGTACCCTTATCAGGCATTGGTTGGAGCTTATCCCTGCGGGGGGATACCAGGTATAGGTATGGGTATTGACGCCTATATTGCCGGCAATCGTATTCCAGCTGCCGCCATTGTCGGTAGAGTAAGATAAGGTAAAAGGATTGGCGCCTGCAGAGGCTTCCCAGTAGATGCGCATCGAGTCGGCAGCATCGAGCGCTTCCCCGCCAAAAGGATATTGCAGGGTAATGCCATCGGGAATGAAATCGTAAGCCACGAAGAATTCCTGGTTGATCTCGGGCACATTGAAGCCTTTTACTTTGACCGTATAAGCGCCGGCAGCAGGGTTGTCGAGCGTTACCTGCTCTACATTGTTGCGCCGGTCTATGCCTGGCGCCGCCGGCGTGGCGACTTGTCCCGGCGCAGGGTTGAGCACAAGCGGCAGTACCGTAGCAGCAGAAGGCGTAGTTACGGTAATATCCAGGTCGTTGATGAGATTACTGGCACTGAGCGGTGCGGCCGCGGGATCGTTCCAGTACAGCATAATCTTTGCCTTGCTCGTATTAGCGGGGATATTGACTGTGAAGGATTGTTCCTGAGTGGTGTTGATGGTACCGGAGAAATACTGGTTGCCCTCCATCATGGTAAGCGAATGGCCCACATTCATGAGGCCGAAACCATAACGAAAATCGGGGCCGGGAATATCGAGATCCGTAGCGCCGTTCATCAGCAATGTCTTGATCAGAGCACTTTTGGGATTGGCGCCGCCGTGCAGCTGGCGGTAACGTTGGTACAGCAAGCCTGAAGCGCCGGTCACATTGGGACAGGCGATGCTGGTACCCGAGTTGAGCGCATAATTGTTGTTATCGATCGTGGAGATCACACTGAAGCCTACGGCCGTGATCTCCGGCTTCAGCCTGCCGTCCTTTACGGGTCCCCGGGCGCTGGTCAGGTGCTCCAGGAGCGGGGTTTTCCCGATATCGCCCACAGTGAGCACATTCTTGGCCGTCTGGTACGACCCGGCAACCGTTGCATAGCCCGTAGGATAGGGACTACAGGTCAGCTTGCCGTCGTTGCCGGCAGCGAAGATCGTGAGCAGTTCAGGGATATCACGCATCTGCTGGTCGGCAAACTGCGTATATACATCATAAGTACCGGCATAGCTGCAATCGCCCAGCGTATTGCCATAGGAGTTATTGGAAGTGACCATTCCGAAATCCTGGTTGTAGGTAGCGCCATTGGCGATGATCTGGCTGAAGAAATCTTCAACGGCCTCGCTACGGGAGGCAAAACCTTTGTAGCGCTCGTCCCTGATACCGTTGCCTACAGTAGTACCGGTAGTATGAAAGGCGTGTGTGGTGCCGGTATTGGGATTAAAGCTTCTGATACGGTCGATATAATCAATATGCTGCGGATCTGCTTCATCGCCGATGCCGATCATTACCCCTTCGCCATGCAGATCGCGCCCGCCGATCGCCACCGGTTGGTGTGCCGCCTGTGTATTGGTAAAGCCTATCGCCTGGTTGTTGAGTGCCTGTGGTGCAAACAGGGGATTGATAAAACGGATAAATGGCGCTGCGGCCAGCACTGCTACCTGGTCGGCCTTGAGGGTGAGCTGCCACAGATCCTGCGTACGCCAGCTTTGTTGCGCATCGGGGTGAAGACCATATGCTGCCAGCTTTTCCCTGAGCTCCGTTTCACTCATTCCTTTCAGTACGGAGAGCAAAACCGTTTGCTGTCCTGCATCGTGGTCGCCGCCCGGCTGCAGCATCGGATGGATCTTATCGGCCGGCGCTACCGGAGCCCAACCGGCGATGCCGGCGGCATCGGGAAAAGCAGCGCTCCGGCATATGGCAAGGTATACATTGGGTTGTATGGGTGTCTGAAGACTGATACCCGAAGCTTCAAGAAGCTTGTAATCGGGCGCCCGGTCAAATTGCAAATAAACCTGTGCCAGCTCCTTGCTACTTAGGGCTTCCTGCAAGGCTTGCCTGAGTGCGGCCTTATCTATTTGAAGCGGGATATCCCTTCCGGATAATTTTACAGTTTCCAACGATGACCGCAATGGTTGCGCCCGGAGACCGCCCAGCGACAGACACAATGTTAAACCCAGTATAAAAGTCTTCTTCATAAATCTTGGTTAAGCCTTGGCCCGTAAGGATTTGGGTACTAAAAATACAAATTCTACCGTTAACTAATATTAACTGTTATTAACTATCCCTTTCCCAACCCCCACATAAAAAAGACAGGTCTTTCATTGCGGAGGATAGCAGTAAGTACAATTTAGAAAAAAACAACAGATATTCTTTGTTTTTGAAAATATTAAATTTTATCTTGTTCTTTAATTAAAGTACACATCACTCACTCTTAAACAAACGTACTATGCTCTTTCAACGTACTTACCGTTACAATACTGCCCTGTCTGCAGAAGACATCAGGCAGCGTCTTTTAGGAAAGCATATACAGGTTCATCATTTGGATTTTGAGATTTTGGAAAAGGAGCAAATGTTGAAGATCATCCCGCATGCCGAAGATGCCAACGGTATTAAAACTTTACCCATTACACATGTGGAAATGCAGGGCATGGGCACTTCCGGCACCAAGGTTATCGTTACATCCAAACCCAGGAAAATAGATGTAGGCGGCCCTTACCTCATCATTATCTTTTGCCTTTTCTGTATCCTGGGCGCCAGCCTGTTTTATGTCATGAATCCTTCGGAAAGCTATTGGCCCTCTCTGGCGATGATTGGCGTAGGGCTGCTGATCTTTATCATTTTCTGGCTGCGCATGGAGGCAGGCTACTTTGACTATACCCGCAAGATACGTGACTTCATAAAGCACCACGTACGTTAAACCCTAAGCCGGCCAGGCATTACAAAGCTGGTCTCACCGGCTTTAAATATTATTGTCCTTTTGCTCTTGCAGCCGGAGGACAATTTTCTTTTCTGCGATAATTTTCCTCTTCCTATCCCCTGCTCCATTACAACAACAGTCAGCAATTGGACAGCCGACTGTTAGGGCCTTTATGCGTCCTGGCCGGCCTGAAAGACAGCATACCGTTCAGACCGCTTTGCGTTACGGCCGGTGTACCGAACGGGCAAAAGAAAAACCGGCTGAAGGGTATCAACCGGTTTGCTATGTCATGCCTTTATATTTAACCTGCCTGGCCCGAAAGCCGGGCTACGGGAGTTCGTTTTTGCTTTATCCGCTGGTATAGCTTCTTTCCTAAAAACCAGGCCAGGTTAAAGACCTGCCAGCGAAGAAAAGAAACGCCGACCATTTTTGCTGTATGCTTTACAGCGGGTTTGGCCCATAAGCCAGCCAACCCTTTCTTGGCTTTTTCAGACTTGTTCCGGGCTTTGCCTTCCGGCTTCCCGGCAACATAAGAAGCTGCTGCAGATGATTTCCGGCTCCGTCGTTTCAACCAGCCGCCGATAACTGAAATAGCCAACTGCTGCGGATTCATAATACCCAACACATCATCTTCCAGTCGTCGCATCTTCAGCTTGATACGCTCCTGCTCCAGGTCCAGGTCCTTCAGACTGCTTACATGTTTCCGTGAATATTTTCTAGCCATAGTTTTGGGGGATCATTGTCTTCGCTAAAAGGGCCGGAAGCCGCTCCCGTCAAGCGTTTTCGTCGTCGGATTCGTCATTTGCCCGTTTTTCTTCCTTTTGCTTTGTGAGCAGCCAGGCCAGCTTGCCGGCAAAGAACCGGATAATGGACTTACTGGACATAAATACAAACGCAGAGCAAATAAGAATCACTATGGCAGTGCAGAAGTACCCCAGAGCATAACTATTGAACCATTGGTTGAACAGCTCGGCCAGGGCCAGGAAAATGAAGAAGATGATCAGGAACACCAGAAAGATGGCAATGATCATAAAAGCGAAATAACCCATTACATTCACGAGGCGCTCGATCACTTCCAAACGGGCAAGCTCGAACCGCAGCTGTATGTATTGGGTTATTTTCTCTTTAAGCGAACTGATAGGATTTTTCAAAATGCCTTCGTTTTATATAAATCTTAAGCGCTGAAAATTTCATCTTCGATATCAGATGCTTTGCGGCCCAGCTTTGCTTTCAGCCGGTCGATGCTGTTCTTCAGGCGGTCAACCTGCTCCTGGCGTTTATCTTTATCGGTGCCCAGAACATAACCTACAGCTGCGCCAACGGCCGCTCCGATTAATAAGGTTGCTACTGTTTTTCCTGCATTGTTTGCCATAACTAATTGATTTTAATTGTGAAATTATTCGAGTTGCTCTACAAACAAAACTACAATCTTCCGTATAAGATTGTTCGAAAGCCGATATCTTTTAATAAAACCTTATCATTTTGCGACAAGCCTTTAACCGGTTAACAGGCAACCGTTTACAAGAAAATAACTTGTCGCCGCTTTTTTCTCTCCGGCTACCGTTCGCGTATTCCTTCTTTTCCGGAGAAAACGGGAATGAACAGCCCCTGGCAAAAAAACGGCCATAGAACGGCCGCAGGATAAAGATAGGATAATCCGGTCAATAAATATTCTTCTTATCTTAGAGACGACATTAACGACCATGCAACTTTTAAAGCAGATCGTGGTTATAGCAAACAATTCTACGACCGGCCTATGGATATCTTAAAGACAAATGGTTTGAAACAGGTAACCCTGTTGCTCCTTATCGCATTTATCGGCATTCTGCTCGTCTGGCAGCTGCAATATTTCATCCCCGGCTTCCTGGGAGCCCTTACCTTGTATATCCTGCTCCGGCAATATTATTTCCGGCTGACGATCAAGCGCCGCTGGAAGAAATGGGTAGCTGCGATAACGCTCATCGCCACCTGCGTCATCGTATTTGTATTGCCCATATGGTTGCTGGTCCAATTACTGATCCCGCAGTTTACCTATGCTTTCCAGCACTCAGGCGAGCTGGTGGCCGAAGGTAACCGGCTCGTGCTGCTGGTGAAGGAATACCTGCCCCGGCTTAAGATCGACGACCAGCAGATACAGCAGGGCATCCAGCGGGTAGCGATGATCATACCCACTTTTTTGTCCGCAACCCTTAATGCTACCACCAGTGTTATGATCAATGTACTTACGGCTTTCTTTATTCTCTATTTTATGCTGCTGAGCGGAAGGGATATGGAACGCCGTCTTGTACGCCTGCTACCGCTAAAAGACGCCAATATCAACTCGCTCTGGACCGAGACCAGGAACATGGTTATTTCCAATGCCATTGGCATACCGGTATTGATGCTGTGCCAGTGCATTATTGCCGTGATCGGCTATTGGATATTTGGTGTAAAGCAGCCGCTGATATGGGGCGTGCTTACCGGCGTGGCGTCTATTATTCCCATGGTAGGCACGATGATTGTATGGGTACCCGTGTGCATCGTGGTGATTGCGGGAGGTAAGGTGGGTATGGGAATAGGCCTGGCTTTGTATTCCGCCATCGTAGTATCCAATATCGACAATGTATTGCGGTTTACCATACTCAAAAGGATAGGCGACGTGCACCCGCTCATTACTGTATTTGGTGTCATTGTGGGTTTGCAGCTCTTTGGTATTATGGGACTCATTTTCGGGCCGCTGCTGCTTGCTTATTTTATCCTGCTGATCAAAGTGTACCGGCTGGAGTTCTCCTCCGGCCCTGGCGAACCGGGCGGCGATGCTGTGATCCAACAGGAAATTATTCAGACCGGAACGGTGAACCAGGTCAATATCGACAACAGGCCGCCTGCAGATGAATAATGCAACCGGCAGGTTGTACGGCTTTTCTTAATTTCGCTTTTTGGCCCGCCTTACCGGCAAACGATCCCTTTACGGCAATAAAGGAGGTAAGGGCTTCATTTTTTTGTATTTAAATTCTGATTTAGTGCCCGATATTATTCAATTACTACCCGATCATCTGGCCAACCAGATCGCAGCGGGAGAAGTGATCCAGCGGCCTGCGTCTGCTGTAAAGGAGCTGCTGGAAAATGCTATAGACGCGGGAGCGACAGAGATCCAGCTCATCATTAAAGATGCGGGCAAAGAGCTGATCCAGGTAGTGGACAACGGTAAAGGGATGACGCCCATGGACGCCCGCATGAGCTTTGAGCGGCATGCTACGTCCAAGATCAGGCATATCGACGACCTGTTTTCGATCCGCACCATGGGCTTCCGGGGCGAGGCGCTGGCCTCTATTGCCGCCGTAGCCCAGGTAGACCTGAAAACACGGCCGCATCAGGAAGAAATAGGCACCCACCTGGTAATCGAAGCTTCGGAAGTGCTCAAGCAGGAGCCTGCGGCATGCCCGCCCGGTACCAGCTTCGCTATCCGCAACCTGTTTTACAATGTACCCGCAAGACGAAAATTCCTGAAGTCCAATACTTCGGAATACAAGCATATCATCGACGAATTTACACGGGTAGCGATGGCCTATCCGCATATTGCCTTCCGCCTGTTCCACAACAACACGGAACAGTTCCGCCTGTCGGCAGGCAATCAAAAGACCCGTATAGTGGAGCTCCTGGGCAATAAGGTAGAGAAGACCCTAGTGCCAGTGGAAGAAGATACCGAGCTATTGCGTATCCACGGTTTCATAGGTAAGCCCGAATCGGCGACACGCACCCGCGGCAACCAATTCTTTTTTATCAATGGCCGCTTTATCCGCAATGCCTATCTGCATCATGCGGTAGCTACCGCTTTTGAAGGGCTTATTGACAAAGAAGCTTTTCCTTTCTACGTGCTATTCCTGGAGCTGGATCCGCAACGGGTGGATGTGAATGTGCATCCTACCAAGCAAGAGGTGAAGTTTGACGACGACCGCCTGATGTACGCCTACCTGCAGTCGACGGTAAAGCATGCACTGGCGCGGTTCAATATTGCACCGGCCCTCGATTTTACGCTCGATACCGAGATCCAGAACATGGAGGCGCTGCGCCTGCCCCAGAGCCCGGCGCAAAAGGACAGCACCCGGGAAGGCTACCTGTATCAAT
Source organism: Taibaiella koreensis (assembly GCF_003545715.1). GTDB lineage: Bacteria > Bacteroidota > Bacteroidia > Chitinophagales > Chitinophagaceae > Taibaiella > Taibaiella koreensis. The sequence continues at coordinate 577,157 of NZ_QVNU01000001.1, read as the reverse complement.
CTTTCAGCCAGGGCGGCAAGGCCCATTTCCTGGAGAAGAGCGACGACAGGCAGCAATGGAATACACAGCGCGAAAAGCTGTTTACACCATTGCCTTCCCTGCCCGAGATACCTTCTGCACACGACACCACCGGAGGGAAAGCGCAAAGTGAGTTGTCTTTTAGCGAGGGCGCCGATCATCAGCAGCCTGTGCTGCAATGGCGTGATTACCTCATCAGCACTATGAAATCCGGCTTGCTGATCATGCATCAGAAGCGGGCCCTGGAACGAATACAATATGAACGTTTACTGGAAAGGATCAACCACGAACATACGGTCACCCAGCAACTGCTGTTTCCGGCTACGCTGCAATTAAGCCCTGCCGACGCCGCACTGCTGGAGGAGTTGCTCCCTTTTCTACGTAAGCTGGGTTATGATATTTCGCCCTTCGGGAGTCATACTTATGCCGTGCAGGGCGCGCCACCCGATGTACCCGCCGGCAGGGAGCAGGTGTTGCTGGAAGAAATACTGGAGCAGTTGAAGCATGAGGCCCAATTGAAGGATCAGCGCCAGGAAAAACTGCTGCGTACGATGGCAAAACGTATGGCACAGCCCACATTGCTGGCAACCGAGGCGGCCGCGGCACTCATCGACGAGCTGTTTGCCTGCGCCCAGCCGCAGTATACCCCCGATGGCGCGAGGGTATTTACGGTACTCCCACGGGAAGGACTGGAAAATTTATTATGAATAATGCGTTTAGATTCAATTTGGGTATAGACGCAGATACCCTTACATTTGACGTTAAATTAACTTAGTGGTAAATTTTTGAGTTGGCATTTGTTTTTTTTGCTCAAAAACATAAATTTGCCGCGACTATTTTAAGTATCAATTTTTTAAAAACAATCAATTCGTAAAAAATCAGATTATGGCAGACGTAAAAACAGCCACAGCAAGACCATCAGGTACTCCTCCTCGTGCAGCGGGTAAGCCCAAAAATTCAAACAACTTTTGGATCAATCTAGTGATAGTACTGGTTTGCGTTATCGTTGGTTGGTGTATCCGGGTATTTGTTTTGGGTAATCCGGACAACTTCTCCGATGCAGAAAAGCATCACCCGAAAAATTTCCTGGGTAACATGTACATGGGTGGTTACATTGTTCCCTTCCTGATTGCCATGTTCCTGGTTATGCTCTCCTTCGTTATCGAAAGAGGAATTACTGTATTAAAAGCTAAAGGCAAGATCAATGGCGGTGAGTTCGTACGTAAAGTACAATATCACCTGGCCAACAAAAATATCGATGCCGCCCTGGCCGAGTGCGACAAGCAGAGCGGTTCGGTAGGTAACGTAATGAAAGCCGGCCTGCACAAGTACAAAGAAATGATCACCAACACTGAGCTCACTACCGATCAGAAGATCCTGAGCATTCAGAACGAGATCGAAGAAGCAACTGCACTGGAGCTGCCGATGCTGGAAAAGAACCTGGTGTTCCTGTCTACTATTACTTCCGCCGCAACCCTGCTGGGTCTGTTGGGTACGGTTGTGGGTATGATCACGGCGTTCTCTTCTATGGCCGATGCCGGTGCTCCCGATACAGGTGGTCTGGCTGCCGGTATCTCCGAGGCTCTGTACAATACGGCTCTGGGTATCGGTACTTCCTTCTGCGCAATGTTGGCTTACAATTTCTACACTACGCTGATCGATGGTGTGAATTATAGCATTGACGAGAGCGGATTTACATTAACACAAAGCTTTGCTGCATCTTACAAATAAGTGCAGAAAAATTTTGTGGAAATGATTCCATTCTTCGTCTAACATTAAATTTACCAGAAGATGCCTAAGATTAAGCTGCCACGCAAAAGCACGCATATAGACATGACCGCGATGTGTGACGTCGCCTTCCTGCTGCTGACGTTCTTTATGCTGGCTACCAAATTCAAACCCGACGAACCTGTAGTGGTTACGACGCCTGCGTCTACTTCCACCAAGCAGATCCCAGAGGGCTTTATGCAGATCACACTGGACAAAGACGGACGCATATTTTTTGCTGTAGACAATATCAATGCCAAGAGAGATATCATCAACCAGATTAACGATGATAAGAAACTGGGCCTTTCAAGTGTTGAAATGCAGAATTTTGTGAACGGATCCGGTGTGGGTGTTCCTTTTTCCCAGCTGAAATCTTATCTCGCCCTTGCACCTAACCAGCGGGCAGATTACGACAAGAAAGCGCCTGGTATTCCTACCGATACCACAGGAGATTTCACCACTAATGAGCTGGCCTATTGGGTGCAGACAGCGCGTTACCATGTAGATAACGGTAAAGGCCGTATTGCGATCAAAGCTGATGGCAAAGCCTCTTATCCCAATATCAGCAAGGTAATCAGCACCCTGGGTAAGCAAAAGGTGTTCCGCTTCAGCTTCATTACCGACATGAAGGGTGTGCCCCCGGGTACGGCCCTGGCTGCTGAAAGAGCAGGCAAGCCGGCAGCGGAATAAGCTCCTGTACATTCAATTTTAACATAATTAAACAAATACAACCATGGCAGAATTAGAGGTAAAAGGCGGGAAAAAAGGTACCCCCCGAATTGACCTTACACCAATGGTGGATTTGGGATTCCTGCTGATCACCTTCTTCATGTTCACTACGACCATGTCGAAGCCGAAAGCGATGGAAATTCAGATGCCTTACAAGGACGACAAGCTGAAGGATGAAGATAAGAACAAGATCAAGAACGATGAGGCCCTCACCCTCTTGCTGAGTAAAGATCACCGTATCTATTACTACAACGGCATCGGCGACGATCCTACTAATCCTCCTAAAGTAGAAGTAACTTACTTCAAGGATAAAGACGGCATCCGGGATGTACTGATCCAGAAGAAAAAGACGGTACAGAGCCTGATTAGCCAGGGCGTATTAGGTGCTAAGGATAAGGTTATCGTTCTCATTAAGCCGGACGATAACAGTACGACCGGTGACCTGATCGATATCCTGGATGAAATGACCATTAACGCGATACCCGTTTATGCGGTAGTAGACATTACACCGGTGGACAAAGATTTCATTAAAGCAACAGAGGCTGTGAATCCCCAATAATGCCGGAACATTGTCTTTATGGAATCCCGGAGATTTCGCATCTTAAATTAAAGTAACATTCAACATGGATATTAATAAAATTTTAAACGCGGATTACCTTGATATCCTTTTTGAGGGAAGGAACAAGCAGTATGGCGGTTATGAGTTGCGCAAAAAGTACCGGCGCCGCGCTACCATCGCCGGGCTCATCTCCGTTTTACTGATTGGAGGGGTATTCGGCTCTACCTTGATCAAGCCCAAAGAGCGCGTAGCAGAAGCGCCACCGGTGATCAAGGATGTTAACCTGGCAGAGCCGCCGCCGGTGGATCCCAAAAAGCCACCACCACCTCCTCCGGTGCAACCCCCTCCCCCGGTAAAACCTACGGTTAAGTTTACTCCTCCCGTGATCAAGAAGAACGAGGAAGTAAAGGAAGAGGATAAGCCCGAACCGCCCAAACCGGAAGAGAACAAAGTGGTAGGTCCCAGCAATATCAAGGGTACCGACAACCCCGACGCGATCGATCCGGGTCTGTCCAGCCCTGGTACCGGTACCGGTAAAGCTGTTGAAGCTGGTCCGCCGCCCGACAAGATCTTTACTTCGGTAGAACAGATGCCCCAGCCACCATTTGATGTGCAGAAATACCTGGCCCAGAATATCCGCTACCCGGCAGCTGCCAAGGAAGACGGTATCCAGGGACGTGTGGTGCTACAGTTCGTAGTAGACCGCGACGGCAGTGTAACCAATATCGTTATCCAGCGTGATATCGGTGGCGGTTGCGGCAAGGAAGCGGAACGTGTAGTAAGGAGCATGCCGAAATGGAAACCTGGTAAGCAGAACGGTCAGCCTGTAAGGGTATATTATACCCTGCCGGTATCGTTCAAGCTGCAGGAGTAATCCAGTATCAAAAGATAGAAACAATAAAGGGTCGCTGCATGCGGCCCTTTATTGTTATCAGTTATTATCAGTTGCAAATGGGTGGTTGCGGATGGGCAACGTAAGCACAATAATCTTTGCAGGTATTACAGCTGGCGCAAAAGGTCAAAACGCTTCTGATTGCCTTTGTGGCAGAACCCAGGGATTCGATCCCGCCGCCGGCCAGTGGCGCTGTTTTTCCCCCAACAGCCAGTGCCCCTGCCTGAAGTGGTACGATTTCCTTTTTGATCAGTGAGCGCTTCGGGGCCGTTTGCTTTTTCTTCATAACAATGTTTCTTTAAAGATACGTTTATGCACAAGCAATATAGGCTTACATATATATACGCAGCGAAAAGATATTTATTTGTACATTTTTAATGAAAAAATGACCCTTAACAGCGATTATTGCTCTTCTTCTTTTCTTTTGCTTCGCCCGGCGGAAACCATTAAATTTGCCACCATTCATTTTTTCACTCAAGTATTATGATGATTCAATCCAACCGCTTATTCAATAGCTTTATCGCCTGCGGCCTTGCTGCCGGCTTTCTGCTCGCTTCCTGTGGCGATAAAAAGGCGACCACTACTTCCAAAACAACGACCAGCGAGACAAAAGCTGCCGAGGCCCCTGCTACTGCACCCAGCGGCAAGATTGCCTACGTAAACCTGGATACGCTCGAGATACGGTATGAATATTTCAAATCGAGGAAAGCTGATTTTGAGAAGAAAACAGCCGCCATGGAAGCAGAAGTGGAAAAGCTGGCCCAGAATCTGCAAAGTGAATATGCCGCTTTCCAGAAAAAAGCGCAGGCCGGCACCTTGACCCAGGCCGAAGGAGAAGCCGGTCAGAAGAAGCTGGCAGCTATGCAGCAGAACATTGAAGGCCGCCGTCAATCGCTGGGCGCCCAGCTGATGAAGGAGCAGGAAACCTTCAATAAAGAGCTGCAGCAGCGCCTGGACAACTTCCTGGTGAAGTATAATACTGATAAAGGATACGATTTCATCCTGTCGTATGTGAAAGGTGGCAATATCCTGTTTGCCAATAAAGCGCTGGACATTACTGAAGAGGTGATTAAAGGCATGAATGCCGAAGACAGCAGCAAGCCGGCAGAAGGCGCTAAATAAGCAGTCTTCGCGACACGACATTGTGTAACGAAAGAAATAACAAGAGGTTCCCCCAAGCCCGGAGGGAACCTCTTGTCGTTTAACGTTTAAAGCTATAAGGGTTCGCTTAACTCTATAAGGGTTTTAAACCTTATAGAGTTAAGCGATAACAGTGTAATTTTACAAAAAACAGGAACGTTATGGCCCGCTACCTGCTTCCCTTTATCCTTGTCACTGCGATCGTGCTCAGCGGTTGCTCTCATTCGCGCAAGCTGGCTTCCGGCAATGCTGCCACCGAAGGCAGGAAAACACCTTTAACAGAAAAGGAATTGCGCCAAAAATATGCCAGCCGCGTTGCTGCATCCCCCGGCGATATCGACAACATCAGCCTGTACCGCTTTATCGACGATTGGTACGGCGTGCCTTACCGCTATGGCGGTACCGGCCGCAACGGTATCGACTGTTCGGCCTTTTCGACCAAGCTATACACCACCATCTACAGTACCAATATTCCACGTACGGCACAGCTGCAGTACGATGCCAGCAAAAAGGTAAAAAAAGGAAAATTGAAAGAAGGCGACCTGGTATTTTTTAACGAAGGCGGCCGCAAGATCACCCATGTGGGCGTTTACCTGCGCAACCACTATTTTGTACATGCCAGCACCGGCAGGGGCGTCATGATCAGCAACCTCGACGATGATTACTGGGAAGAACATTTTGTAAAGGGTGGGAAGATCAAATAGCTGTGTCAAGGACTGCTCAATGCATGCCGCTATTCCGCAGCGAAGTTAGACGCTTTTCTTCGCAGTGACCCGGCGTCCCCACCAGGCAAGGCTACCCATATTCGCTCAGCAGCCATTATCAAGACGAATTTGACTAATGTTATCTAAATCCTGATAATCAGCTCATCTTTTTGATAGGCATATTTTATGCATAAAATCTTAACTTTAGTAATCAGATACATCCGTGCATGGCGATAAAAGATTCTTTATCGTTTCCTTTAAAGCATATAAAAGCAATATCACATGGCAAAAGCGGAACTGCAAATCCTGGTAGCAGAGCAGAAGATACTGAATCGTATTTATGTAATACGCGGTCAAAAGGTAATGCTGGACCGCGACCTGGCAGAGATGTAGGGTGTGGAAACCAAAGTTTTCAACCAAAGTGTGAAAAGGAACCTCGAGCGCTTTCCAAAAGATTTCATGTTCACGCTTAGCGACAAAGAGTGGGAAAACTTGAGGTCACAATTTGTGACCTCAAGTTGGGGTGGTTCCCGGTATAAGCCTAAGGTATTTACAGAGCAAGGAATTGCTATGCTATCCAGCATATTGAACAGCCAAACAGCTATCGAAGTTAATATCCGTATCATACGTGTATTTACCAGGCTCAGGGAATATGCCCTCACTCATAAAGATATCTTGCACCAGCTGGCACAGCTGGAGCAGGAAGTAAAAAATAACACCCGCGATATCGATAATATATTCGCTGTGTTGAAAGAGCTTATCGAAAAGCAAAGCCAACCTGTACCCAGGAATAAGATCGGGTTTAAATATAATGAAGCGAAAGTAAAGCCATCTAAATGATGCTATAAATGCAGTGCAGGACATAAAAAAGAGACGTCTCAAAAGGTCTCAAGCCTGTCACATTGAGCGATTCGAAATGTAAACAGGCTTGAGACGTAATTTTTGTCGTATTTAGACTACGCTCAATATGACAAAAATTACCACTTTTGAGACCGCCTCATTTTTATGATAATCCGTTATTTGATCAATGCCTGAAGTGGCGCATACCGGTGATCACCAGCGCCATACCGTTGGCCTGGCAAAAGGCCACGGTATCTTTATCGCGGATAGAGCCACCGGGCTGGATCACGGCGTCGATACCGGCTTCGTGCGCCATTTTCACACAGTCGTCGAAGGGGAAGAAGGCGTCGGATGCCATTACAGAGCCTTTAAGATCGAAGCCGAAGCTGGCGGCCTTTTCCAGCGCATGACGCAGGGCATCTACACGGCTGGTCTGACCACAGCCTTTACCCAGCAGCTGGCGGTCTTTCACCAGGGCAATGGCATTCGACTTCAGATGTTTGCAAATGATATTGGCAAAGATAAGATCGCTCTTCTGCGCCGCTGTGGCGGCTTGCGCGCCTTCTTCTTTCCATTCGTTGTAATTGCCCTGGTCGGCATCCTGGGTAAGGGTACCGCCCAGCACATTTTTAAAAATAGTCCTGGTATTCAATGGCGCTTTTTGTAGCAGCAGGATGCGGTTCTTCTTGGTCTTAAGGATATCCAGCGCTTCAGCGGTGAAGCCGGGAGCCAGCAGTATCTCGAAGAACAGCTCATTAATCTTTTGCGCCGCAGCGGCATCGATCTCTTTGTTGGTGGCCAGCACACCGCCGAAGGCGCTTTCGGGATCACCTGCCAGTGCAGCATCCCAGGCTTCGGCCAGGCTGCTCCGCTGGGCCACGCCGCACACATTGGTATGCTTGATGATAGCAAATACGGGATCGGTACCGCCTTCAAACTCGGCCATCAGCTGTGCAGCTGCGTCTACATCGACAAGGTTATTGTACGAAAGCTCTTTGCCGTTCAACTGGTCAAACAGCTCATCCAGGCGACCATAGAATACGCCCTGCTGGTGCGGATTCTCGCCGTAGCGCAGCACCTGGCGGCCATGGAAAGGCGGCACAATGGCGCCATTGAAATAATTGTTGATCGCGATATCATAATTCATCACCACATAGAAGGCTTTAGCAGCAAAGGCCCGGCGCTGCTCCAGCGTAGTGGCGCCATTCTGCTCTTTCAGCAGGGCCTCCAGCGCAGCATAATCTTCTTTGGCGGCGATCACGGTGAGGTCCTTGTGGTTCTTTGCGGCTGCACGGATCATGGAAGGTCCTCCAATATCGATCTTCTCGATGATCTGTTGCTCTTCGCTGGTATTCTTTACGGTTTCTTCAAAAGGATAAAGATCCACGATCACAAGGTCGATCTCGGGTATCTTGTATTGCTTCATTTCTTCCAGGTCCTGAGCCAGCTCCCTGCGGCCCAGGATACCGCCAAAGACAGAGGGATGCAGTGTCTTTACCCTTCCACCGAGGATAGAAGGATAAGTGGTCACTTCTTCTACAGGCACACAACGAACGCCCAGGTCTTCAATGAACTTCTGGGTACCGCCGGTAGAGTAAATGGTTACGCCCAGGCGGCCCAGTTCTTTGACAATGGGCTCCAAACCATCTTTGTAGAATACGGAGATCAGCGCAGATTTAATTTGCTTTTGCGACATCAGGAAAAAATGAAAATTTAAGAATGAAGGCGCAAAGTTCCGAAATGCGGGGAATTTATGCAAATGCCACTTATGCGGGGCTGGATCAGGACCGGGAGCGCCTTTTCAGTAGCCGCCGGGACGGAGCCCGGCACCAGCGAAAAAATAAGCGTCGCGGAGTTGCCGCGACGCCTGGTACTGTTGTCTGTGTATGTTTATTGCTTGGTTACCATTTGGGCGCCGATCTTCCGGCTATTAAATGAGGCATTCAGCAGGTATGTGCCGGGAGCAAGCCCGCTTACGTCGCCTACTTTAACCTGGTGTGTTCCTTTATCCATGACAGACTGATATTGCCATACCCTGTGGCCGGTCATGTCGAACAGCTGGAGGTCCAGCGCGCCGCTACCGGGAAGGGTTACGGTGGTGGTCATTTCATTACGGAAAGGATTGGGATAGATAGTAACGTTAGCCGCTGCCGTGCCATTTACCAGTCCTGGTGCCGCCGCTTCCCCTTTAAACACAGGGTTATTCCATTGGTGGAAGGCATGATGGAGCTGATAGTTTCCGGTGGTATTGTTATAATCGAAATAGGAAGCGTACAGGAAGCCCGGCGAAAAGTTGAAGTCGCTGGTCTTACTGAGGGCTATGCCCGTGGTATTGCGATACCAGATGTTGAAGAACGGATATTTGTAAGGGGTAAAGGCATTGGGCAATGCCATATAATCGGGAGCGCTGAGCAGGGTTGTCCCGTCGGCCGACATTTCCATAGCGATATAGCCATGGGTAGCGATGTTATCGGAAGCATACCAGGCTACCGTGATCTGGCCTGTAGACCCGCCAAACGAGCCTGAACCGTAGTGCAGGGAAGGTGAATAGGCTTCGTACCAGGGCATAGTAGATTGGTTGCCGAAGGTGGCGCCGTCATTGACACAAACCGTATTGGCAGAGAATGAAGTCGCATAATCCCGGTACCGCACCAGCACTTTCTGACCGTCTGTAAAGGTATAGGCCCAGTTCGGCGTATTGTTGTTATAGTCCGGGCAATCCAGCACGATATGGGAGGCTATAGTTCCGGCGGCATATACGTCTTCAACAAGTGGGCTTACTGTGCCGGAGCTGAACATCAGCACATTACGGTCGATGGTGGATTCGGTGATGGTACCGGCGCCGGCATCGTAATACGCATAATTCACATACACGGTACCATTCCTCGGAAGCAACGCGATATCGGGCCCGGTCGCGCTAGCGGTGCCGTTCAGCGTAAGCACATTGCCCCAGGTACCGTTATGGCAGGCCTGGGTCTGTATACCAACACCGGGATATTCCCATACAATAGCTGCAGCATATTGGCTATAACTGTCCATGCGGATGCGCCCATAATTGGTTGAGTTGGACAATTGGGTGCTTGAAACGAGTACGGGAGCCGCCGTAGGGACAATGGGCACCGGCACTTCGTATACATCCAGGAAGTGTCCGACACCGAGCTTGTAATACACTACCAGGTAGTTGAACCGGCCGGTGGTTGAATTATAAATGATGCCGGTTCCGAGATCGGCGATACCGGTATAGGTAAAGGAACCCTGGCCTGCGATTGCAGTAGGGTTGCCTATAGCGGTGTACTGCCATACAAATTCGCTGGGCACGCCATTGAGCGGCAGCCCCCAGCCGGCAAGATAAACGTCAAGGCCGCTCAGCTGAACGGAGTAATTGGATACATTCATGGGCCTGATGACAGAAGGGCTTCCGTAAGTAAACTCCTGGGCCGCTGGAGCGGAGAATGCGGGTTGTGCCTGCGTCCCGGGTGCGTTAATGGCGAGCAAGGCGCCCCCAAGGGCAAAGACCTTTAAAGATTTCAGCATAGTCAATGTTTTAGTTTGGTAGTTAAATATAGAATCCGGTAAAAATGCAGCTTCTGTGCTGATCATTATCTTCCTTTTTCAGGAAAGCCGGTCTTTTCTTCACGATCTCCTATATATATTTTATCGGAGCATCTCACAGCGCCGCTATATTTAACCCTCCGATGTAAAACATCTCTGCTACTTTTGCAGCCTATGCGTGGCAAAATCATCAACGACCCGGTATATGGCTTTATCCGGTTCCCGGAACCGGAACTGATGCAAGTGATCGAACACCCCTGGTTCCAGCGGCTTCGCCGCATCAAGCAAATGGGTATGGCACACCTGGTATATCCGGGCGCCGTCCACACCCGTTTCCATCATTCGTTGGGGGCCGCACATCTCATGCATATTGCCCTCAACGAGCTTGGCAGCAAAGGCATAGAGATCAGCAGGGACGAGTGCATTGCCGCCCGGCTGGCCATACTGATGCACGATATCGGGCATGGTCCCTTTTCGCATGGCCTGGAACATACTATCGTACATGGCATTTCGCATGAAGGCATTTCGAAAATGATCATGCAACGACTGAATGAACGCTTCAACGGCATGCTTACGGAAGCTATTTCGATTTTTGAAAATACCCACACCAAGACCTATTTGCACCAGCTGGTATCGAGCCAACTGGATATGGATCGCCTGGACTACCTCAACAGGGACAGCTTCTATACAGGCGTTTCGGAAGGCGTGATTGGCTACGACCGCATTCTGCAAATGCTCACAGTAAAGGATGGCAACCTGGTGGTGGAGGAAAAAGGTATCCATTCGGTGGAGAAGTTCATCATTGCCCGCCGGCTGATGTACTGGCAAGTGTACCTGCACAAAACCGTGCTGGGCGCCGAGCAGTTGATCATTCACATTCTGCAGCGGGCCAAACAGCTGGCCCAATCCGGCGCACAACTGTTCGCCACCCCCGCCCTGCATTTTTTCCTGTATGAAAAGATAACCGGCGACGATTTTGCGGCCGATCCTTCGGTCCTCGACAAATTCTGCTTGCTGGACGATGCAGACATTACGGCTTCCATTAAAGTGTGGACCGACCACCCTGATCCCGTGCTTTCCAGGCTGTGCACCATGATGCAGGACCGGCGGCTCTACAAGGTAAGGCTGGGCACCCAACCGCTCAAGGAAGAATTCAGGCAGATGCAGCAAACGATTATGGCTTCGGGGAAAATAAACGAAGACGAATTACCGTTTTATCTATTTGAAGGCAGCACCAGCAACAGCACCTACAACCAGAATGATGAGCGCATCAATATCCTGATGAAAAAGGGTGATGTGGTCAATATTTCTCAGGTCGACAATGCACTTATCGGTTCCGACCTTACAGTACCCGTGGAGAAATTCTATATTTGCAGCATCGCACCGGAACGCGCATTTTGAACCAAACCTTTTAAAACCCGGAATGACCGCAACTTTTCTCGACGCAGCATGGCGCAAGCTGATCATGGCCAACTATGCGGTCGACCCGGCTCTCCTTTCGCCCTACCTGCCTCATGGAACGGCGTTGGACCTGTACCGGGATACCTGTTACCTTAGCCTGGTAGGCTTTATGTTCCGGGATACGAGGGTAAAAGGATGGAAAATACCCTTTCATGTTCATTTTGAAGAGGTGAACCTGCGTTTTTATGTGCGACGACAGCACGGGGAGACCAGGAGAAGGGGCGTAGTGTTCCTGAAAGAGATTGTACCCCGCCGTGCCCTTAGCTTAGTAGCCCGGACGATATACAACGAGCCTTATATTACAATGCCTATGAGCCATACCTGGCTGCACAGCGAACAGCAATGGAAGGTGACCTACCGCTGGGGTAAGGGATTGCACAACTGCCTGGGGGTCATTACAGGCGATACGCCGCGCGACATTGTTGCCGGCAGCGAAGAAGAATTTATTACCGAGCACTATTGGGGTTATACCCGCCTCAGCGGGCGCAAAACAGCTGAGTACGAAGTGACGCATCCGCGCTGGCAGGTCTACGATACCAAAGATCACCTTATCGAGGTGAATTTCGCAGAAGTGTACGGCGCTACTTTTGATTTTTTGAAAAACGAGCAACCTTTGTCCGTATTCCTGGCAGAAGGTTCTGCCATACAGGTTAAAAAAGGAATTACCCTATAACAAACAACAAACATGCAGTTTACCGCAGCACAGATTGCCGCATTAATCGGCGCCAGGATCGAGGGCGACGCCACTGTCTCCATATCCGATATTGCGAAAATTGAAGAGGGCCGTGCAGGCGCCCTGAGCTTTATCGCCAATCCTAAGTACGAGTCTTATTTATACGAGACGAAAGCCTCCGTTGTTATCGTGAATGAATCGCTGCAACTGGAACAACCGGTAGCGGCCACTTTGCTGCGGGTGCCCGACGCTTACGCGGCTTTTGCTACCTTGCTGGAAAAATACAATGAGTTCCTTACCGCCGATACGGCGAAAAAAGGTATCGAACAGCCTGCTTACATCAGCGATTCGGCAAAACTGGGCGCCGACGTTTACGTAGGCGCTTTTGCTTATATAGGCAATAAAGTGACCCTTGGCGACCGGGCAAAGATCTATCCCGGCGCCTATATAGGCGACGGGGTCACCATCGGTAACGATTCGGTGGTACACGCCGGGGCAAAGATCTATCATCAATGCCGGCTGGGACAACAAGTGATCATCCATTCGGGCGCTGTGATCGGCGCCGATGGCTTCGGCTTTGCGCCCCAATCCGATGGGGCCTACAAAAAAGTCCCGCAGCTGGGCAATGTGGTGATCGAAGACCAGGTAGAAGTAGGCGCCAATACCACTATCGACCGCGCTACTATGGGTTCGACCCTTATCCGGCGCGGTGTAAAGCTCGACAACCTGATCCAGATAGCGCATAATGTGGAGATAGGCGAACATACGGTGATCGCAGCGCAAACGGGAATATCGGGTAGTACAAAGATCGGCAAACAATGTATGATTGGCGGACAAGTAGGCATTGTGGGGCATATACAAATTGCTGACAATACACGTATTAATGCGCAGAGTGGTCTTTCCAAATCCATCACGCAGCCGGGAACAGCTGTAAACGGCACGCCAGCCTTTGACTATAAAAGTTGCTTGAAAAGTCAGGCAATTTTCAGACATTTGCCCGATTGGGTACAAAAGATCCAACAGCTGGAAGATCGCTTTAACGCAAGTTTGGTTAAAGAAGGTTAATACTTTAATAATATTAGCATTTGGGTTATCTTTGCCGGCCGTAAATAGCCAGGGGCTATGTCAACGATAAACCAGCAGCTCTGCATCCGGGCCAGTGCCAGGAGGTTAGCTGCTGCCAAATTATTCAATGTGATGGAGATAATTGCCAAGGGTAAAACCGAAAAAACGAAATCCGAACAAAAGGTAATGATGAAAGAATACCAACAGACCTTGAAGGGAGAAGTGTCGATCAGCGGAGTGGGATTGCATACCGGTAAAGAAGTGACGCTGACCATGAAACCCGCCAATCCCGGATATGGCATTCGTTTCCAGAGAGTAGACCTGCCGGATCAGCCTGTTGTAAAAGCAGATGTGGACTATGTAGTAGATACTTCCAGGGGTACCACCCTGGAACACAATGGCGCCAGGGTCAATACGATAGAACATGTACTGGCTGCGCTGGTGGGCATGAATGTAGACAATGTGCTGCTGGAGCTCAATGCTCCCGAAGTGCCTATTATGGATGGCAGCGCCCGCGAATTCATCGAGGCAATAGAGCGCACCGGCATACAGGAGCAGGACGCCAAAAAGATCTACTACGCCATAGACCAGAACATTCATTTTTACGATCCTGTAAAAAATGTAGATATGCTGGCCATCCCGGCCAATGAGTACCAGATCACCACCATGATCGACTTCAACTCACCGGTGCTGGGTACCCAGCACGCCACCCTGAAGCACATTGGTGATTTTAAAAGAGAGATATCCAACAGCCGTACTTTTTGCTTCCTGCACGAGTTGGAATTCCTGCTCGAAAACAACCTCATCAAGGGCGGCCAGCTCAACAACGCTATAGTTGTCGTAGATAAGGTAGTAAGCGATGCCGAGCTGGATAAGCTGGCAAAAGTGTTCAACCAGCCAAAGGTTGAAGTCAAAAGTGAAGGTATCCTCAACAACCTGCAGCTGCACCACCCCAACGAACCGGCCCGGCATAAGCTGCTGGACATCGTGGGCGACCTGGCGCTCACCGGCTACAACATCAAGGCCCATATCATTGCCAACCGCCCGGGCCATGCCACCAATGTGGAGTTTGCCCGCAAGCTGAAGCAATACATTAAGAAGAACAAACATCTTTCCGATATACCGACCTACGATCCGAACCGTCCGCCGGTATACGATATTGTACATATCGAAAAATCCCTGCCCCATAAGTATCCCTTCCTGCTGGTCGACAAGATAATTGACATGTCGGATAATGAGGTGGTAGGCATTAAGAATGTAACCTTCAACGAACATTTTTTCCAGGGCCACTTTCCCGGCAACCCGGTAATGCCCGGCGTACTGCAGATTGAGGCCATGGCCCAGGTAGGTGGTTTGCTGGCGCTCAACAATTATTCTGATCCTCAGAATTACGACACCTACTTCATTAAGATAGATAAGGTACGGTTTAAACAGAGGGTGGTACCCGGCGATACGTTGATCCTCAAGCTGGAGCTGATCAACCCGATCCGCAGAGGTATCTGTGAAATGAGAGGAACAGCTTACGTAGGCAATAAGGTAGCAACGGAAGCAGAGCTGGTAGCCCAGATACTGCCGAAACAAAAATAAGAAAAAGGGTATCCGGCATTTCTGTTGTCCTACAAAAAAACCCAGACAGACCAGCGACGCAGCTTAATCCGGTTCTCTAATATAAGCATCTAAGAACAGCCAATGATTCATCCACTAACCTACGTTCATCCTGAAGCTAAAATAGCGGATAATGTACAGATCGACGCTTTTGCAGTAATCCATAAAGATGTGGAAATAGGCGAAGGCTCCTATATCGCCTCGCATGTAACCATTATGGAGGGTGCGCGCATCGGAAAAAACTGCAGGATCTTTCCCGGAGCCGTCGTTGCCGCTATTCCCCAGGATCTGAAATACAAGGGTGAACATACGAAGGTGATCATTGGCGACAATTGCACCATACGCGAGTGTGTGACCATTAACCGGGGTACGAGCGACAAAGAGGTGACCAAGATCGGCAACAACTGCCTCATTATGGCCTATTCTCACATTGCACACGACTGCATCGTAGGCAACAACTGTATTTTTTCCAACGATACCACACTGGCCGGCCATATTGTGATCGGCGATTATGTAACCCTGGCAGGGCTTGTAGCCGTTCAGCAATTTGTACGCATTGGCTCACATGCCTATGTTACCGGCGGTTCCCTTGTGCGTAAAGATGTACCACCTTATGTAAAAGCCGCCCGTGAGCCGCTTTCCTATGTGGGCGTGAATTCTGTAGGCCTGAAAAGACGCGGCTATAGCATCGAAAAGGTGAATGAGATCCTGGACATCTTCCGTATCCTTTACGTACGTGGCTACAACGTAGCGAAGGCCATGCGCATTATCGAAGCCGAGATCCCCGTTTCAGACGAACGCGACGAAATCCTTTCCTTTATCCGGGAATCGGGCCGGGGCATTATGCGCGGCTATACCCGCAGGAACAACAATGACGATCTCGCTTAACCAGGTAAGCAAAAGATACCAGAACCACTGGGTATTTAAAGGGCTGAGCTACACCTTTGAAGCCGGCAGGCAGTATGCCTTGCTTGGCGCCAATGGCTCGGGTAAGTCTACACTCCTGCGCATCGTAGGCGGCATGCAGCACGCCAGCAAAGGGCAAATCACTTACAGCGCAAACGGCCAGGCAGTAGCGCCGGAAAAAATATTCTCTTCGATCAGCTACTGCGCACCAGGCATGGACCTTGTCGAGGAAATGGTCCTCACCGAATTCCTGCGCTTTCATTTTACTTTTAAACGCATGCTTCCCTCCTTCTCCATAGCTTCCATTATTGAGCATATGGGCTTGAAAGCCGCCGCACACAAGCAGCTCCACGAATATTCATCGGGTATGAAACAAAGGGTGAAGCTGGCACAGGCTTTCTTCTGCGACAGCCCGGTATTGCTGCTGGACGAGCCCTGCAGCAACCTCGATGGCAAAGGGGTGGAGATGTACAGCCAA
This sequence comes from Taibaiella koreensis, assembly GCF_003545715.1. GTDB lineage: Bacteria > Bacteroidota > Bacteroidia > Chitinophagales > Chitinophagaceae > Taibaiella > Taibaiella koreensis. The sequence goes on along the minus strand of NZ_QVNU01000001.1, from coordinate 560,768 downwards.
TGGCTGCGGACCTATGGGAAAGACCGCCTGGTTATCATTGCTTCCAACGACGAACGGGAGTACGAAGGCGTTTCCGCTACCTTGTCTATTGAAGATTATAAGCAGTTTTAACGCCGGTATTGTATTTCCCGCAAGGTCACCGATCTTAGCAGATCGTCGTAATAGGTTTCCCTTCTTATCCAGTTCTGTTGTGCATCGTAGGTATAACGATAGGTAATATTGCTTTCCTCCAGTGCATCGAATACCTTCCCCGAAACAGGCTCAGTCCCGGTATCATAAGTATAGCTACGATGCGCCGTAACCTCCCGGTCTCCGTTAATCTCGTTTTCTTCCCATATCCGGCCTTCCTTGTCTTTAATCCAGGAAGCGCCGCCTTTCATTTTCCCATCTGCACCCATTATCGCAAAGCTACCCTGCTCCCGGCCACCCTCCTGCTTGTTGCTGTAGCGGCGGGTTTCGGTCAGGCGAAAGTTCCGGTCGAAATGCTGCGTTTCCATCAACTGGCCGTTGCCATACTTATACCTGATCATAGCTATCGCCATATTTTCCCTGTCCTTTTTACGGAGCATAGATACCTGGCCACCTTTATAAGTATAGGTGATCTTATATTGCAGCTCATTTTTTCCGTTGAACACCATATAATCGGCCACCCGGCCATTCTTCAGGTAATGATAAGTTACCGAATCCTCCCTTTTCCCGCCTGCACCCGTACTCAGGGCAATTAGCTTTCCCTGCGTATTATAGTAAAAGGCGGTCTGGGTCTCCGCCAGGCCTTTTCGCACGTGCTCATCAGGCTCCCGGTGCTGTATGGAAAGTATATGGCCGGCAGAATCGAATGCCCACATCGCGCTCCGCTCCTGGCTATAGCTGCTGTCGGGCCCTGAGGCGGCCCGATCCCGCAACACCTGCGTTCCGGCAGGAGGGAGCCATTCGCGTTCGGCCACCTGCATCGCGTTACCCTTGGCAGCATAGGCCGACAGTATCTTTTCGATGGCGGGCAAGTCATAATCCTGCGCCGGGGAAATAAAGGGCATCAGGCACAAAGCCAATAACCAGGCTATTATCAATCGCATATATTATAGGGCCACCTTAGCGCAGCACTGCGAATTTAACGCAGAAATCAGGGTTTCAGTCTGTGAAATGAAATGTGGCATACTTTTTCAACACTGCATTACCTGAAGAATATCGGACAAAAAGCGCCACAACCTTTACCAGGCCTGCAATAGCACGCAATGGTACCACTGCATGGTTGCTGCAGTGCGGGTGATTAATTTTGCGGAGCAATTAAAAACAAATCTTTATGAAAAAGAAAACCCTCAACATCTCCAAAAAACTGCTCCTGAACAAGGACCTGATCACAACCCTGAATCAACAAGCCCAGCAAGCCATTGAAGGCGGTATTAGCGGTAAAGTATGCCCTCCACTCTCCGGTACCGGCTGTGGTTGCCTTATGAACACCTGTGGTATTGTTCTCTGCAAGCCTGAACTGGGTCTCGATCCTCAATTTTAAGGTATAAAACAAGGAGCTGTTCCTCCCGGAGCAGCTCCTTTCTACCTTCTTACGGCTACCTATTCACTACAAGGACAACCACCAAACCAGGTTAGCCCCATACTTGCCCCAATCTTTTGTTGATTTCTGCACCGCCGCGATCATTTCGGATGTCGTTGCTTTTTTGCTTCTTTTTACTGGTGTAAAAGGCTTTACCTCTGGCGTATCAAGCGATACCTGCGTAGCAAACCAGGTGGTATACAAGCGGGGCACTGCCAGGCCCAGGATCATACCAGGCAGGCCGCCGAAGCCCTCGGGGCCACCGCTTACCATGATCTGATCGGTATAAAAAGCGACGACGACGACACTGTCGCAGATGCGTGTAACCGCTTTACGGCAAGGATAGCCTGCGATCATACGCATATCACTTTCAATTTTCCACTGATATACGGGTATCTGCTCTTCGATCAGGTAATCGTTTTCATAGACCTGCTTCTGGCTGCGAATGATACGGTTTTTGAAATCGGTATACACTTTATTCTCCCTACCTGGCTGCGGTCCCCAGGAAAAAGTCATGCCTTTGGCTTCCTGCTCTTTTACAAACAGGAACTCGGAGGCATCCCGGTTAAAAGACATCGTGAACTCGGATACGGTGAATTGCGCCACCTTATTGATCATCGATTTCACCCATTCGCTCTCCTCTTCTGTCTGTAGCTGCAGCTTCAGGCTGGTCTTTCGCTCGTATTCGATCTTCCCTGTTGAGATAAACTGGGCCTTCACAGACAAGGTACCCACCAAGAGCATCAGGCAACAACATATCGTTCTCATTTCCTGCATTGTTTTTGTATAGTACAATCGCCGTTAATCACCTATAATAACCTGCTGTTCTGCTGGTGCTTTACTACCGGTACTGGTAAAGTTCCAGGTAAGGCTTAATAAGAAATATCTCCGTATGGTATTGTAGGTGCTTTCGGCAATATAGTCGGCATTATTTGTCCGGGTATAGCCTATATTTTGATCCAGGATATCATAGGCATACACTTTAGCTACAAGCGAGCGGTCTTTAAGGAAAGACTTGCTGACGTAGGCATTCCAGCGGAACACATTGTTGTTCTTATCCTGCTGATCCAGGCGTTGCCGTATGTTCCAGTCAACAGAAGTACCCACCCGTACGTTAAAGGGCAGATTGATGCTACCATCCAGCTGCTGTTCAAAAGCCCAGTACTGTGTTTTCACATCGGTACGTATCGACGATTGATTAAGGTTGTAAGTGGGACGGAAAGAATAGCTGATGTCCATTGTCGTATCCTTGTCGTACCTCAGGTTAAGATTGGGACTTAAGGAGAGCTGGTTGTTGGTGTTGCTGAGGCCGTTGATAAAATTGTTGGCGTGTGAGAAGTTGGCGTCGCCTCCAAGCCGGGCACTCAGGTTATCTATAAGCTTACGACCGTAGCCAAGGTAGAGCCATGCATTGTAATTACCATTGACATTTACATATTGATAGGTACGCCTGCCGGTCTCGTCTACATTCTGCTGCTGGCTGATCGCATTCTGTACCATCGTGAGATTGGCAAAGGCATAAACACTCTGCGAGGTGAGCACTTTATAAGTGTTAAAGCTAAAATTGAAGTTGTGACGAAACTCCTGCTTCAGATCGGGATTACCCAGGGCTACGTTGAGCGGATCGGTATTGTTGCGTAAAGGCTGCAACTGGCTGATCGTTGGCTGACGGGTGCTGCCATTGTACCTCAAGTTGAAGCTGGTCGTTTGCGACTGGTTAAAGGTCAGGCTGGCTCTGGGGAAGAAGTTGACGTAAGAATAGGCGTAGGTAGTATCATTCAGCTTGTCTTCCTGCCGGAAACGGGTGTCGGACACATTTCCACCAAAGGCAAGATTCAAGGTTTTGAATTTAAAGCGAAGATTGGCGCCACCCTGATGCTGGGTAGAATTGAACACATAATGGCTGCTGAACTCAGGATTGAAAAGATCCGTTTCACCACCGGCGCCTTGTTTATCATAAGAACTGTTGTCGGCATTGTTGTTGTTGATGGTCAGCCCGTAATTCAGCTCCAGGTTGGCAATTTTCGACAGCGGCTCGGTATAGGATATCTTACCGCTACCCGACAATACTTCGCTGTTAGTGGCTTTCCGCTGGTTAATCCTGTAAGCGCTATCAATGGCATACAGGTTATAGTAAGAATTGAGTAAGCCGTTGTTTTCATTGTCTGACCAGGCCCCATTCAAGGCTACCGATATCGAACGGCCCTTCTTCCTGAAGCGACGGCGATACAAGAGGCTTGCGTTCACCGATTTACTTTCTCCGTGATTTTGCTGAACGGTATTCATATCGTTCATTAGCTTGCCGGCGCCGTCAGCGGCGGTGCTCATCGTGTTTGTAGTGGCATCGTTGATATTGTAACGGCCGCCCAGGGTAAGCTTGACAGAGGAAGCAGTATCAGGCAGGAATTCGGTCACTACATTAAGGTTATGCTGTTGGCCAACGCTGGTATTGGTACTGTTATTGGTATTGGTATACTGTGTATCGGGCAATATATATTGGGTACGGGAATTGTTGATACCCTCCATGGTGTTCTTGTTATAATTATAGCTGGAACTGAAAGTGAGCGTATCTCCCATCCACTTGTTGCTATAATGAGCGCCTCCGGTCCAGGTCTTCGGAAGCCCTTGCCCTCCGAACTGTCCGTCCCAGGAGCCGCCCATGTCCATATCGTCCACCATATAGCCGGCATCGTCGTCCATAGAGAACGAGCTGTTGGAACCCGAATAGCGACCACGGTCTTCCCATCCCAGGCCATTGGTATTGGTATTAGACATTAATGCATAGGCCGACAGCTTACGTTTCTTTTTAAAGGCGTTGATCATCGCCTGATTTTCCCAGTAAGCAGGCAAGCCGCCACCCGCGCCGATCTTTCCGAAATAGCCCCGCTTGGCGTCGTCTTTCAGTTTAAGATTGATGGTCTTTGTGAGCTCACCATCGTCTACGCCTGTAAACGCAGCCTGGTCGCTTTTCTTGTCAAACACCTGTACCTTATCCACCGCGGCAGCCCTAAGGGTTTGGGCCACTACAGCCGGATCATCACTGAAAAACTCTTCGCCGTCTACCGTCATTTTCTGTACCTCTTTTCCATATGCTTTGATCTTACCATTACGGCTTACTTCGATACCCGGCAGCTTCTTCAGCAATTCATCTACATTGTCATAGGCTCTCACTTTAAAGCTGTCTGCGGCATATTCTATCGTATCCCCTTTGATCACGATCGCGCGGGCATCTGTGATTACCACTTCATCCAGCATTTGCTTCTTTGATGTCATTACAATAGTATCCAATTCAGTAAGTGCCTTATCTACGGTTACTTCATCAATAAAAATCGCAAAAGACGGATGCGAAACCAGTAGCAGGTATTTACCAGGACCAGGTGCTTCTATGTTAAAGCTTCCCTGCTCATCGGCACGGGTGAAGGTCTGCAAAATGGAGTCGGCGGAACGGATCAGGGAAATAGAGGCATAGCCGGTAGCTGAGAAATTACCGGTATCCTTCAACATACCTGTAATGGTAAACGATGCCTTTGCCTGACCACCCATGGCTTCCTTAAGCGAGGAGGAAAGCTGTGCGCTCCCCCTCTGTGGCAACAGGAACAGGGCAGCAAGAAAAAGAAGGATGAGGTATCTCATTCTATGCAGGTGATTTGGGTGTATACTTCGGGCAATAATAGGAAAAATAACGGCGATGTAATAAAAAAATTGCGCATTAAAAATAAACATATGCGCAAGCGATTCCCAACCGACCGGCTATGACATAGCTAACGGCGGATGGATTGCGTAAGGGATTGGCTTGAAGTATCGACACCGCTATTGTCCCGCCGGAGGGTTTGCTGCCGTTGCTGCTTCAGTCGCTCTTCCCGCTCTTTCCTCATTTTTTCCTCGCTCTTGAACAGGTCGAGCAGGCCGTTGAAAGATTTCCGATAGCTTAATCCCACTCCCTGCCTGCCGATCAGCTGGGAAAAAAGGGCGTCATAATTGCTGGTGCGGAATACATTGAAGCGTATCCGGCCGTCTTCAGACAACAGGTATTGCACACGGAAGTCGCCGGCAAAATTGGTGGTAAAATCGCTCTGCGCGTTATTGCGGCCCCAATCGTATACGCCGCCCACTTCAACAATAAGACGGTTGTTGAAGAAATTTTTACGCAGGTTCACACCAGCCTCATTCCGGTTCAGGTAGCTGATCCCGTTAAGCGGCTGGCTGTTGTCGGCCAGGTTATAGTTCTTATACCGGAGGCCGATATAAAGGTCTTCCATTCCCAGTATCTTATTGGCAAAATTGGTGATCTGCGAAGATGCCGTGGACGAGATCAGCTCGCTCAGGTTATTGATGGTGCCGCTGGCAACAGCATTAGAATTACTGATCCCTTCAGGCGGTACAAATTGCTCCAGCAACAACAGGGAGGCTACCTGGTTCAGCAGCTCCTTATCGTCGGAATTGACACGCTGCAGTTTCTGGTAAGCGTAGGTTCCCACCGAACGGTTTTCTGCCAGGTCGAGCTTAAAGCCAAACTCAGGCTCCTTCAGTGAGCCACGCATGTTCATTTGTACATTTACCATCTGCATGATCTGGGCGTCCCTGATCTCGGATTGCGACAATCCTACGCGGTCCACTTCATTGATGATCAGATCGTACAAGCGGGCCTTGATTTGTGCATAAGCCGTAACATCCAGGTCGGCATCGGCAATATCTCCATTCCACTTGATCACACTGTTGGAATTGATGGTGAACTGCCTTTTATAATTCAGCACCTGGAGCTGCTTAAAGGAGAAATTGTACTTCCCTTCATCGATGATATAATTACCATTCATCTTCATCTCTCCCGACGATGGGATCTCAAGTATAAGATTGCCGCTACCCTTTGCCCATATCTGGTCGCCTGTGTTGGGATCCAGTATGATGGTCGCCTCCAGATCGGGTGTAGCAATAGCATCGATGCGGATGTTCAGCTTGTTTTTGCTCACTTCCTTTACCGTCTGTACCTCGCCGTATTGCTTAAAGCGGATGTATTCATAGTCGCTTACGTCGCTGCCATATCCTATGGGAATAAACAAGTGGGAATTTTTCTGGGGCGTGGCAAATATATTGAGATTAAGGTTGTTGGCCGGACCCGAAAGACGAAGTTGTACCGATGCCTTTACATCTCCGTAAAAATTGGGATTCTGGTAGTCTTTCAGATCAACCACTTTTATGTTGTCGCTGCGCAGGTTTAACCTGAAATTCATTTTACTAAGCCGGCTATGCTGTATATTGCCGCTTAGCACGCCTTCCCGGCCATCGTCGTCTGTAACGGTTATAGAGCCGAAATCGAACTTTGTATCGCTTACGCCTATCGTGGCTTCCCGGATGGTATAGTGGGCTCCCGTAATATCGGGGACAAAGCCTACCTGGTCCAGCTCAATCGAGCCCGTGGTCACCGGATCCGAAGCGGAACCTTTCACCGATATGGCGCCGCTGACATGCCCCGTCAGGCTATGTACATAGCCCGACAAGAAGGGTTGCGCCCAGCTGAGGCTAGCCTTTTCGAGATTGATCTCACCATCGATATTCTCCTTCGATTGCGGATCAAAGCTATACGTTCCGGTTAGGCTGGCTCTGGAATCTTTGTAGCTAAGGCCGCTTTCCCGGCTGAGCGTGATCAGCGATTTAGCTACGTCGTAGGAGCCTATGGCCTTTGCTTCCCCAAGGGTATCACTATTGATCCGGAGGTCGGAAGCGGTTACATCGAAGTCGATCTTTTGATCTTTCAGCAGGGAGGTTACTTTCGCCTGGCCATTGATACGACCGTCGAGGTTTATGTCCTCGATGCCCAGCAACGTATGTAAAGGTGCGATGTCAAAGTTTTCGATACGTATATCGGCGTCACCCGGTTGCCCTCTTCCGTCTGTGTTGATCAATATCTTTTGCAGTCCCGATTGTATACGCAGGTTGGTCAAAGAAAGGTAATCTTTCGCCAGCACAATCTGGTTACCGTCGGGGATTTCCCAACGCGATTGGTTCAGGTAAAATTCCGAAGGCTGTATATGCAGGAAAAAGCTGTCCCGGTCGGCATAAGCCATTCCGTTGAGCTTGGCGCTTCCTATACTGGTAGGCGTAGTCGTCAGTACCTGGAAACGGGCAGAATCCTGGAAGATATTGGTTTGCAGCTGAACGGTGGATGCAATATCCATTTCGCCTGCTTTAATGCCATTGGCGGTAGCTTGCAAGCCGAAGCCGGAATAGCTGCCCCGGCTGTCTATCTGTATGTTGCTGAACCGGAAGCTGCCGTAAGTGAAATAAGGTATAATGCCTTTGAACAGCAGCTCCTGGTTGGCCATATTCATCGAGCCGTTAAGGTGCAGGCCCGAACCTACCCTTATAGCAGGGCTGAACAGGGAGAGAAGATCATCTGTATTGCCGGCGGTAATATCGAAACGGATATCCTGGTGCTCGTTCACCTTTTCCGGCCGGGTAACATACTGTGGCAGGTAATAAGAAAGGAACATTTTTGCCGACCCCGGCAGGTCCAATAGTGAAAAACGCCCGCTCACCGTCGCATTCACGTCATTGGTATTCAAGGTAAGCACTTTGGTTCCATCCTCAGCCTGATGAGAGGTCAGCTGCAGGGAATCGATATTGAGCCGTGTACTGTCGCGAAGGATATTAATGTGATAAATAGAGGCTGAGCCAACAAAGTTGTCGATATTGCTGCCGCTGAAATCCAATCGCATTTTCCCTTCTGCCGTGATGCTGTCCTTCGTAAGCTTTAACGCCGTAGCGTTGACATGGCCTATATTGGCATCGACCTGGAATAAAGGACGCTCTCCGGAGAAATCAATCTTACCATCGAAATCCATATCCAGGTTAGGATCTTTGGCCGTAAGTTTCCCGTCAAATTTCTTCGCGGCCAGCGTTCCGTCGACCGTTATATTCTGGTAATGGTAACCGTTCAGATCGGCTGCCTTAATCGTACCTTCAATGTCGATAGCAGCTGTAGCGGCATCAAATCCTTTTCCTTTTACTGCCGCATCCACACTTACCTTACCAATAACATCTGCCCGCAATAAGCGACCCAGGTCAAAATCTTCTGTAGTAAGGTTACCCGAATAGACCGGCTGGGCATTACGGGGAAACTTGAGGTTGATATCGGCCTTGGCATTCCCCAGGTTGGAGCTGAGCGTTCCGTAAGCCACAAAGTCATTGATAAAGCCCGTGAAGCTTCCGGTAAAGTTGAGCGTGCTGAGCGCCGACAAATCGATCGCCTGCTGTCCGCGCAGCTCCGGCACATACACGAAGGCCGCGGCGCCGTTGGTATGCACTTCTCCCCTCTGGAAATCGATGAAGGTACTTTCGATATCCGGCAGGCCGTTCATGTACAGGTCGCCTTTAAGCCGCGTAAAACCATCATTAAGCACCAGGTCCTTTACACGCAGCTTTTCCACTGTACCATTCCCCTTACCACTGACTGCTACAGACAGGTTGCTATAGCGCGACATGGCAGGGGCAAAATAGGCTATATCCTGGATGCCCACCTCCGATTGTTCGAGATCGGCCACCATGACCACATTGGTAAGGTAGTCTTCGAAGTCGGGAAAGCGCTTATAGCGCATAGCATAGTAATGACGCAGGTGGCTGTAACCGGTTTGCAGATCCAGGTCCCTGCATTCCGACAGGTTAGGCGATACGGTTACCTTTGCTGCCATTTTTTTGATCTCGATGCCGCTACGGTCACGGCCTTTAAGCAAGGCTAGGTCGCCGGTAAGGGTATCGCCACGGATCACGATATCGCGCGCATCCAGCTCGAGGCCTTTAACATCCATATGGGTTGCGTCAAAGTACCCACGCTCCGCCTTCGTATCGGGATCTTCGAGGAAAAAGCGACTACCGGAAAGTTTAATCTGTCCCAGCGACACCTTCCACATATCAGGATTGAAGGGTATTGTATCTATTTCCGGAACGGCATTGCTCTTCGGCCTGGCGGGACGGCCACCCTTGTAGTCCCGTATCCCGAAGAGCACCTTATTGCCTTCAATAGAACGTACATCGATGATCTTTTTTTCAAAGTCGATTTGCCGGGCGTGGATGGTAAACGATTCCAGCTCTCCTATCATATCGCTGCCGCTCCATTCATCGACCATATGAAACCGCAGCTGTTCCAGCACTACTTCGCGCAGGTCGAGATTCAGCTTACCTTCTTTCTTCTTTTTGGGTTTACTGCTCTTCGAAGCAAAAGCATCAATAACGAACTGATAATTCCATTCGTCGCTGCTACGCCCCCGGTGCAGGTTGGCATAAGCCTGCCTGAGGCCTACATAGCTGATGACGGGCTTATCTTTAAGAAAGAACCAATCGGTGATCTTCACCTCGGCCTCACCCGCATAAAGCAGGGTATCGCCCTGCTTGTCCTGGATATACAGTCCCTCCAGCGTGGCTGAGTTGAACAGGTTAAGCCGCACATGCTTCAGCGTCACTTTGGTACCCAGCTTATCCGATAAATAGCCGACCGCCTTTTGCGCAACGAAGTTTTGCACAGGCGTAAAATTGACCAGTATTACCAGGATAATGATAATACCGAGCAATGTCAGTAAAGTGTTCCGTAATATTTTAAGAAAGCGCTTCAGCGGCCACAACGATTATTGTGGGCAAAGATAGCTGTTTGGGGTCGTTACAAATGCTAAAATTTTGAAAGATGAACAGGAATAACGATATGTAAACAACATGGATGTAGCCATAGCTTTCCACGACCGGAGGTAAGGACAACAACATAAATATTGCCTTTTTTATTGTGCACTACAGCGGCCCTCGTTTTTTTGTGACGAGGGCCGCCGTGCCTTACTCCTTATCTGCCTTTGCCAGGTCGCTTGCTTTGGTCACCAGTGTACCAAATTCGCTTCGATACCCATTTTCGTCGTCCCCTGTAGCTCCTTTTGCGATCGCAAGCACTTGCGTGTAGCTTGCCTTTTGCTTATATTCCGAATTGCGGAGCAACAGCCCAAATTCTGCAACCGCTGCCGAAAACCTGAAATTATCCGATGTGCTTTTCCAGCTTTCATTACCATCCATAACAGGTACAATGATCTTCTCGCTTACATCTGACTGCGGCGCCTTATACCGCAATTTAATGGTCAGCAATTCACCGCTATGATCGGTGGCTTTAGTTTCACCGGGTTCATCCTGGTATTTCAGCTCATCTACAGACTTAACGAGATCGTCGGTTACGCCTGCAGGTATGATTTCATACAATGCCGTGACGGTATGCCCGCTTCCAATCTCACCAGCGTCCTTTTTATCGTCGTTAAAATCTTCTTTATTCAGCATCCTGTTCTCATATCCGATCAACCGGTATGCCTGCACTTTCGCCGGATTAAATTCCACTTGTATTTTCACATCTTTTGCTATAGTAAATAAGGTGCCGGAAAATTCCTTTACCAGCACTTTTCTAGCTTCAGCGATACCGTCGATATAATAGTGATTGCCATTGCCTTTGTCGGCCAACTGTTGCATTTTACTATCCTGGTAGTTACCCGTTCCCAACCCAAGCACCGATAAGAACACACCGCTTTCTCTTTCCTTTTCTACCAGCCGCACCAGCTCATCTTCACTACTGAGGCCTACATTAAAATCGCCATCGGTAGCGATAATAATACGATTGTTCCCTTGCTGCATGAAATGCTTCCGGGCTTCTTTATAGGCCAGCACGATGCCCGCTCCACCGGCGGTCGAGCCTCCTGCTTCCAGGTTTTCTATCGCCTCCCGTATCGTGCTTTTTTCTGCCCCGCTGGTAGAAGGCAGCACAAGTCCCGCATTCCCGGCATAGGCAACAATCGATACCCTGTCCTCATCGCTTAACTTATCGACGAGCAGCAGCAACGATCGCTTGAGCAGCGGCAGTTTATCTTCAGCCTCCATAGAGCCGGATACATCGACGAGGAAAACGAGATTCGAAGGTGGCAGCCCTGTTTGTTCGATCTCCCTGCCCTTAAGGCCAATATGGACAAGCTTGTGGCTTTCATTCCAAGGGCAGCCGGCTACTTCGGTTACAACACTAAAAGGCTTGCCATCTTCGGGCTTTTTATAGTCATAGTCAAAGTAATTGATCATCTCTTCTATACGAACGGCTCCTGCCGGGGGTAGACGGCCATTGTTCAGGAAGCGGCGCATATTGCTGTAAGATGCCTTATCAACATCAACCGAAAAAGTAGACAAAGGCTGATGAAGGGCGGTTACAAAACTGTTTTCCTGTATAGCAGCGTAACCTTCCGTATTCGGCTCAGGTTCCTCCACTGCAGGCACAGGTTCGCTGAGCGTCATCTCCCGCGACGCGTCAAGCGTGCGGTCTGCGATCGTATTCCGGTTGCCACAGGCAAAAAGAAGCCAGGGCAATATTGCTATTGCAAAAAAAGAACGTTTCATGGTTATATGTTTTCTTGATGAAATGGTGCAGCGTTATCCCCTATTGGAACTCCGGATATTCTCAATAGCGATACGATGCTTGTGTAGCGTCTTTGTTGTTAGATATAGATTAATACAGATTCCACAAAAATGGTAACCCATTGTTTGCTGTTTTTTTTACAAACATTTTTTTTGCTACAAACACGTTGCCCCTACGGGGCAATGTGGAGACAAACATTCTTTTGCTACAGACATGTTGCTCCTATGGAGCAATGGATAACGTTCCCGATGTTCCTTTCGTTTAGCTTCTACAGACATGTTGCCCCTACGGGGCAATCTGTTATCTCGATATATTTCTCAACGGCAGGTAGCAGACATAAAAAAACCGGGACAAGCCCGGCTTCTTCTACTACTCGCTATAGCGCAGCGGTTCCAACTGTACTTCTTCTTCGTCGGTAAATACTTTTGACCGGATAAGGAACCGCAATCCCAGTGGTATTTCCAGGGAGAAACTGGCGCCGCGGCCTGGCGTCACATCTACGGTAAGCTGGGTATGCTTCCAGTATTCAAACTGGTCTTTGCTCATCCAGAAATCACAGCCGGCAACCGTGCCCAGGCATACATCGCTGCTTCCCGTCCTGAACTCGCCTTTTTCAAAACACATGGGAGAGGAACCGTCGCAGCAGCCACCGCTCTGGTGGAACATCAGCGGACCGTGCTTTTCCTTCAGGTCTTCTACTACATCAAACGCTTCCGGCGTGATCAATACCCGGGCTATCATGGGCATGCATTTTTTTTGATGAATAAACCAGGTGAAATTTTATTTAAAAGAAACCCAGCTTCTGCTTGCTATATGATATCAGCATGTTCTTGGTCTGGCGATAATGTTCCAGCATCATCTTATGGTTTTCGCGCCCGAAGCCGGATTTCTTGTAGCCGCCGAACGGTGCATGTGCCGGGTAAGCGTGGTAATTATTGACCCATACCCTGCCCGCTTTAATGGCACGCGGTACCTGGTACAATTCATGCGCATCGCGGGTCCATACACCGGCGCCCAGGCCATACAAGGTATCGTTGGCAATGTCGATCGCTTCTTCTGTTGTCTTAAATGTTGTAACGCAAACCACAGGCCCAAATATCTCCTCCTGGAACACACGCATTTTATTATGTCCCTTGAATATGGTGGGCTGGATATAGTAGCCGCCTCCAAGCTCACCTTCCAGCTGATTTACTTCACCGCCGGCAAGTACTTCAGCGCCTTCTTCTTTACCGATCTGCAGGTACGACTTTATCTTTTCATACTGGTCGCTGCTGGCCTGCGCGCCCATCATTACCGTACCGTCGAGCGGGTTGCCGGTCTTGATGGCCTTGGTACGGGCGATCACACGATCCATAAATTTATCGTAGATACTTTCGTGCACCAGCAGTCGCGAAGGACAGGTACACACTTCGCCCTGATTAAGCGCAAACAACACCGCACCTTCCACGGCTTTATCAAAAAACGCATCGTCGGCATCGGCCACCGAGGGGAAGAAGATATTGGGCGATTTACCGCCCAGCTCCATAGTAGCAGGAATAATGTTTTCCGATGCGTATTGCAGGATCAGGCGGCCGGTAGTGGTTTCACCGGTAAAAGCGACCTTAGCAATACGCGGCGAGGTGGCCAGCGGCTTACCTGCTTCGGGGCCAAAGCCCGTTACCACATTCAGCACACCAGGCGGCAGTATATCGCCGATCAATTCTAGCAGCACCATAATGGAGGTGGGCGTTTGCTCGGCAGGCTTTACCACCACACAGCAGCCGGCGGCCAGCGCGGGTGCTATTTTCCAGGTGGCCATCAGCAGAGGAAAATTCCAGGGGATGATCTGCCCTACTACACCCAGGGGCTCGTGCAGCACGATGCTCACGGTGTTTTCGTCATGCTCGGCTATAGCGCCTTCCTCGGCCCTGATAACGCCGGCAAAATACCGGAAGTGATCGACGCAAAGGGGCAGATCGGCCGCACGGGTTTCACGGATCGCTTTTCCATTATCGATAGCTTCTACTATAGCCAGGTATTCCAGGTTGTCTTCGATCACCTGCGCGATCTTCATCATCAGGTTGCTGCGCTGTGTGGCCGGCGTCTTGCTCCAGGCCGGGAATGCGGCGTGTGCGGCATCCAGTGCAGCATTAACATCTTCGGCCGTACCACGGGCAGCTTGTGTAAACACTTTGCCGTCGATGGGAGAAATATTATCAAAATATTCACCTTTGGCGGGAGGAACAAATTGGCCTCCGATATAGTGGTCGTAGCGGGCTTTGAACTGCGGCTTTTGTGCAAGATTGGCGGAAGCGCTTATTGCTTCCGGGCTTTCGGTTGCGGTAGACATGATTTTGATTTTTTAGGTGAATCAATAAATAATGTTCTACGAAGTAAGCTATTCGTTTTTGCAATGGGCAGCACTATCGTTTCTTTTACCAGCACAATCGTTTCAATTTTGGCACCTGCCGTTTTATCGCCGGATCTGCGTAACTTAGTAGGCCCTTGCCGTCTTTGCCCAACTTCAAAAACCCAGCCAGCTTATGAATGGCCGATTCGCCTCCCAGCCCGTGGCCCTTACCCGGGAAAAAGACCTGAAGACCTTGGTGGAAAACCGCAGGGCCTACACACTGGAGCATTGCGAGCTCAACATCTTCGAGACTTATGAGCATTCGGCCCGGGTACCGCTTACCTTCAACGACCTGGTGGTGACCAGCATGCTAAGGGGCAAGAAAATAATGCATCTTTTTGACCAACCGGGCTTCGACTATTTGCCGGGTGAGACGGTGATCGTGCCGGCCAAGGAGACGATGCGTATCGACTTTCCTGAGGCGGAAAGCGACAACCCTACCCAATGTATTGCGCTGGCCATCGATGCCGCCAAGATCGACCATACCCTGCAGGTACTTAATGAGCGCTATCCCAAAGAAGGCAGCGAGCATTACTGGCAGCTGGGTTACCAGGATTATCATTTCCGCAACGATGCGGCCCTGGCGGCGCATATCCACAAGATGATCCATATTTGTTCCAACGACAACCGGCACAAGGACGTACTGGCCGATCTCGCCCTGCAGGAGCTGGTCATCCGCATTGTACAGCAGCAAAATTTACAAGCCAGCGACAAAGAGAAAACAGCTCCGGCGTTGGGTGTGCTCGCGCATATCGCCGCTTATATCAAAGAGCATATTGCCGAGAAGATCAGCATCGAACAGCTGTGCCGCATGGCCTGTATGAGCAAGGTAAGCCTGCACCGCCTGTTCAAGCGTGAGTTTGGCATCAGCCCGGTGGAATATATCCTGCATGAGCGGGTACGCCGCGCCAAACAATTGCTTGCCGGACAGGAGATGAGCATCAGTGATGTGGGCTATCACCTGGGCTTCATGGATCCCAATTATTTCCAGCGCCTGTTTAAGAAAATGGAAGGCATTACGCCCCGCCAGTTCAGGCTGCTCAGCATTACCGGATAAGGATCGCTATTGCAAGCGAAAGAGCTGCTGGGCACTCTTATCTTTTCGCCAGCCGCTACGACCGGGACCCTGGCCCTGGCGAAGTTTTCCTTAAAGACGACTACAGCAAACCAGGCCCTTCACCGTGCAGACCGCTATGGCGTTCTAACTAGCATGCTATGGGTTGTGGAAACCATTTCGCCGTGCAGACCGTTAGCGTCTTGCCGACCGGCTGGTTGCGGCACTCCGCGAGAAAGAGATTTGGCGTTCGGACCGGCAGGCATATTGCGTATATTTTTAGGCCTTTTAAAGATTTCAAATTAGATTTACCCCCTTATACAACGAATGCCGCTGCAAAAGTGCCTGGCTAGTGCAATTGTCCGGCCATGCATTGCCATCGATACTTACGAAAAAAGAAGCCAGCACAGCGATGAACCCTTTAAGTCCTCTTTTTGCCATCGGCATATTTTTGATTGCTTTGGCAACGGCCTATTTCATCAACTTAAAGTATACCATCACCGATAGTTACCCATCAAGGAACGAAAACATTGATGGATTGAGAGGTTTTCTGGCCCTGGGTGTTTTTATACATCACTCCTCGATATGGTACCAATACGTGCGTCTTAAAAGCTGGGAGTCAGTTCCATCCAATTTTTACATGCACCTTGGTGAGACGAGCGTAGCGTTCTTTTTTATGATCACCGCATTTTTATTTGTCACCAAGCTATTGCAGGCACGGGAACAAAAGATCAACTGGCATACGCTTTTCATCTCAAGAATCTTCAGGCTGACACCCATGTATCTCGTTTCGATACTTATCCTGGTGCTTATCGTAATGCAACTAAGCGACTGGCAATTGAAAGAAACGGTAAGGCGTTTCTTTTCGGAAGCATTTTTATGGGGCACGTTTACGATCGCAGGCGGGCCGCTTATCAACCAATCCACTTATACCCATATTATCAATGCGGGTGTTGTATGGTCGCTCCCGTACGAATGGCTCTTCTATTTCAGTCTGCCGGTTCTGGCCCTTTTTATATCCAGGAAAAGCACGTCGTTATTTTACATTGTGGGCAGTATTCTGTTCCTGGCCGTTTTCTTCACATTCAAACATTTTTTGTGGCATCATCTGGTATCCTTTGCGGGAGGAGCCATTGCGCCATTTCTTATCAAATATGGTTCCCGGAAAGTAAACTATAAATCGCCGCTTTTCAGCATTATCATTATCGCCTGCCTGCTGTCCGTACCTTTTTTTGAAACTTCGGCCAATCCTGTTTGCAAGCTTCTGATCATCGTGATATTCAATTTGATCGCATTGGGCAATAATGTATTTGGCATTCTGAAGAGCCGGGCCCTGAGATTCCTGGGCGACATAAGCTATAGCACATACCTCATCCACGGGATCATCCTATTCCTTGTGTTGTACTATATTTTTGGCCTGGAAGCAGCCGCAGCCCTTTCCCCCACGCAATTCTGCATCACTATATGCTGCATCACACCCATCCTGGTATTGATCTGCTTCCTTTTTTATATAGGCGTAGAGAAGCCTTTTATGGACTATGCCAAAAGAATAAGGATAGGAAAAAAGAAATAGCCTGGCAACTAAAAATGTATCGCCACTCCTCGTTGATGCACCTGCTTTTCAAGACAGGTATACCTGTTCACGTATCATATCGCACAATACCTAAGCTATGGGTAGGACTGTGTACTCATGCAATGATAAAAAATACCTGTTTCCAGTTACAAACAGAGCATATTAAAAAATTTACCTTTACGACAAATTATTTCCATGAAGAGGATTGAAATAATCTGTGTGCTATTCCTTCTCATTTTATTTTTCCCGGCAAAAAGTGCCTTTGCGCAGGATAAAAAAATGAAGGAAGCTTTGGAAGCACGTATAAAAGACGATAAAGAATTTGCGAAAAGTCAAAGATGGAAATACGACGATAATGCGTGGAAGCATTCCTGGGAAGGGGCACAACTCTCTGAATTGTATAAAAAATGGGGAGCGCCAACGCGGTCGTTTGCCGATGGTGATGGCGGGCAGGTAGCCGTGTATGAAAATGTCTCTGTTTATTCCGGAGGCAGCTATACGCCGGGCTATATCGAAACGGCAATCAATGGTTTCGGACAAACGGTAATAACCGACCAGAAAAATGCAAAAGATACCCGGTGGACAAAGGTCTATGTGCGGGAAACCACAGTATATACCAACAGGAACGGACTTATAACTAAGGTAGATGAACATTATAAATAGCCCTTACCCAACGCAACGTATGAAATCTTCGCCAACATCAATATTGATCGTTCTTTTTATCCTGGGCATATGCCCTGCCTTCGCACAGGGAAAATATTTTGAAGTAGTAAGCAAAAAGAGCAACGGATCGAAAACGTACAATGGATATGTAATGCCCGCAAACGGCCAGGGCTATGTAGTGCTCAGCTACCAGGGAAAAACAAAAGAGCAATTGAGATCGGCCGTATTTAATTACATAAAGGCACGGCCCTCATTGTGGATCGTGAAATTATCGGATCGCGACGAACGCATCGAGTATGGCAATTTTGCTACCATTGGCGACACCAGCAAATGCATTGTCAATCTTGTATCCAGCACCAGAGTCGATGTGGAACCCGACAATGGCCAGTTGAAGCTTTATATCGGCATTTTTAACCAGATATATTCTTCCTTGTATGGTACCGCACGTTTTTTGATCAGCAGAGATGGGGTTGTTGTCAGCGAAAACGAGACCCCATTCAATGAATACAAATTTGTCCAACCCGATTCCCGAAAAGAAGCCCTGGCCTATCCTGAAAGCGTTTTTGACACCAATGGTAAAGTAGTA
This sequence comes from Taibaiella koreensis, assembly GCF_003545715.1. Taxonomy (GTDB): domain Bacteria; phylum Bacteroidota; class Bacteroidia; order Chitinophagales; family Chitinophagaceae; genus Taibaiella; species Taibaiella koreensis. The sequence goes on along the minus strand of NZ_QVNU01000001.1, from coordinate 542,540 downwards.
AACCCGGCCAACAAAAAAACAATCGAAGGCTTTTATGACGGCTATGTTGCCGACTTAAAAAGTTACCTGGATAAAAACCTGAAATAAAAGGCAGGCCCCGTTGCTATCTCGCTGCGGGTTTATAATGAGTACTAGCGCGGCTTTGCATCCCCACCCCAAGGAGAATGCTATCCGGGTTTAAATTGCTACCGCGTTCCAAACCAGCAGGCTCCGGAGACAAATAAACGGCCGAAATTGTATATTTGTCCCTGTATCCTAAATAACAACATGACCACTTTACAGACCATCCTGGAAATACTGAAGTATACCATTCCTGCCATTGTAGTGCTGATCACCGCTTCTCTTATCGTAAAAAGATTCCTGGTCAACGAGACCGAACGCAAGCGCATGTCTATTTTCCGCGAAGGCATGGACACTACGCTACGACTGCGCCTCCAGGCCTATGAGCGCCTCGCGCTGTATATGGAGCGCATCCATCCCAGGGTACTGATCCCCCGTGTATATGTAACGGGCATGACGGTGCGTGACCTGCAAACCGAGCTGCTGCAGGCTATCCGTATGGAATACGAGCACAACCTGAGCCAGCAGATCTATGTGTCGGGCCAGGTGTGGAAAACGGTGCAAAGCGTAAAAGAGCAGGAGATGGCGATGATCAACCAGGTAGCCGGAATGCTGCCGCCCGATGGCTCCGCAAAGGAGCTCCACCAGAAAATGATCGACTTTATCGTATCGAATGAGAATGATCTGCCGGTAGAAGTAGCGCTGGAGGTAATCAACAATGAAGCCAAACTGGTATTATCGCATCAGGGTTAAGCACCCCGGATAGTATCCTGACCAATACGGCCGGCTCTCTGCAGAGCCGGCCTTTTTTTTAACGTCGCCTCCACACCAGACACAGTTATGAAATCAAATGACCAAACTGCAGGCTAAAATGGCCTAACCACACATTTGACCTTGCCCGGTAACGGAATGCCACGCATCTTTACCGGCAGTAAGTGCATCCTATGACTGTCAATGGTGCAGCATATGCGACCTATCCTCATGAGAAACAAAAGCCATCCCGAGCGGATGGCTTTTTACGTATACAAGCAGGTTACGTCACTAAAAAGGATAACCGATGGCAATATTGAGGTTCACGTTCTTTTGCCGCCAGTCGGGATCGCCCAGGTCGATATCTTTCAATACCCAACCCGAATTGCTGTTGATGTAAGGCTTCTTTAGGGGTATGGCCCAGTCGAAACGGACGACAAGGAAACCACCCAGGTCGAGGCGCACGCCAGCGCCGGAGCTTACGGCGATATCCTGGTACAGGTTCTTAAACTCAAAGTTGGCGCCGGGAAGCTTATCGTCCTTCCGGGCCAGCCATATATTGCCCATATCGGTAAACACCGCGCCATTGAGACTGATCGCACCGGAAAAAAGCTTGATCATCGCAAAACGGTATTCGGCATTGAACTCCAGCTTGATGTCGCCCGCCTGGTCGATAAAGAGATTGTCGGAAGAATTCTGACGCACAGAATCGTAGTAGCTACCCGGGCCCAGTACCCTGGGGCGCCAGCCCCTGATACTGTAGGCACCGCCCACGAAGTACTGCTTGATATAAGGTAAAATGGTCGATCCGCCATAGGGAATACCAATGCCGCCGTAAAAGCGCATGGCCAGGGACGAATTGCGCCGCAGCAGGTACTGCCTGGCGTCGAAATCCAACCGGAAATAACGGGCGTGAGTGAAGCTGAAAGGGCTACCTATTGCATCGCCGATACCTTTGATGCCACTTAACAGTGCGCCAGCCTCTTCGCCGCCCAGCTTCAGATATGCATAGCGCCAGCGATGCTGCCCTTCGGTGTTGATTACATATTCGACACTTTCCCCTTCTACAAAAGTCTCCTGGTAACTGTTACGGATAGCGGGGATATTGTCGATACGTGTCTGGAAGGTATCGGAGATATTGCGCAGGTGCAGCGTATTGACAAAAATGGGCTTCACTGTCCAGGTCTTAATAGCACTCTCCTTCCAGATATAGCCATAGCTGGCGTTGACGCTTACCAGGTTGAAATACTGGTAACGGTCCAGGGAGTTGATACCCGCGGTCAATACTGTTCGCGGCACGGAGCTCTGGCTGAATTTGTTCTGATTGACGGGCAGGATAAATTTAGGGAACGTAAGCCTGAAATTGATCCCGATGTTTTGCGAGAACAGATAGAACTGTTTGGGATAAGGCACATCGAGGTTCTTGTTCTGCCCCAGCTCGATCCCGTACGATACGGTGGTCGTCAGCTCGTTGGCGCCCTTGAGAAAATTCTTGTCGGTTACCGAAACATTAGCCGCCGTACCAATGGCGTACAAATCGCCGCCCGAAACTTCCACATTGGTACCGAAATCGTACTTTTTATTCTTATTCATCAGGATATAGCAGCTCAACGTGCGGTTGAGGCTGTCCTGCCGGTTGGCAAAGATGAACATACGGACATACTGGAATATGCCCAGATCGTTGAGCTGGCGCAGGGTTTGGTTGTAGTCGGCCTGCGAGTAAAGATTGCCAGGCCGTATAAAGATCTTCTTATCCAGGATGCCGGTACGCACGTAGCGCTCCCGGTAGCGGAACGTAAGCCCGTTCACTTCTTTTTCGGTAAGCGCGGTATTGCGCAGGTCGTTGGTATCCACATAATCGGGGATCACGATCACGTTCTTAAACGTAAAGGGCTTGAACTCCAGACTGTCATCGGTGGGATGTACGATCACTTTTACATTGAGTGTGGGCTTTTTCTTTTGCTTTTTAAGCGTGATAAAATTAATCGCGCTTTCAAACGGATTTTCCAGGTTGCGGAAGTAGGATTTATCCAGGGTGTCCAGCTCGAAATCGATATTATCGGCGCTGAAACGGTAGTAGCCATAATTGCGGATCACGTTAGTAAGCCGGTTACGCTCGGCCCCTGTCAGGGTATTGGAATAGGCTTTATTCTTGTTCAGCAGGCTACCCTCATTGAGCTTCGGGATCAGCTTTGCGATCCCTTCGTCGGCAATATCGTAAGTCACCTCATCAATCAGGTATTCGCTGCCGGTGGCCACCTTATAAGTAATATAGGCTTTTTTACCTTTGATCTTGACCGTATCGCTTACACTGGCGTAGAAATATCCTGAATTGCGCAGGAAATCCTTCATGTTCTTACGGGCCCTCAGGATCATCGCCGTATCCAGTAAAGATGGTTTTTCCACTACTTTGGAAGTCAGCTGAAAGTTGGCGGTGTCCTGTTGGTATTTTTTATATCGTATGTTGTATAACCATAGCTTTACAGGAAATATGCCGAAAAGATAGGAATTGGGCCGTTGCGGCATAAGGCTGTATAGCTGGTCGCTCAACGCCCCCTTTTCAGAAAAGGTACGATCTGTACTGAGCTTGATGTTCACGTTCCTCAGGAGATATTGATCATCCTTAAGGTATTTGGTGGAGGAACAAGCCGGTAACAGCGCTATAGCCGCAAGAAGAAAAAAGGCGTGGAATAATTTCATGAGCAGCTGCTTAAGTGCGGGTGCTGAATCGGCAATTTATAAAAATGAGGTCAGGAATGGTTAGTTTTGCCTGTTTAAATTTTGCAAATGACCAAAGCCCAGATCAAATTTCTTCAATCTTTAGGCCGGCAAAAATACAGAAAAGAGCACAATGCCTACCTGGTAGAAGGCGATAAAAATGCGGTGGAATGGCTAGACTCGTCGCAACAGATACTGGGTATAGCAGCTACAGGGCCCTGGCTCGATGCGCATATTTCGCTGATACAAAGACATCCGGGAGCCGAAATAATGAGGGCGGAGGATTTCGAACTGGAGAAGGTCACTAGTCTGCAACACGCCCAGGAAGTGGTGATCGCAGTCAAGCAACCTGCAGCGGTACCTTATACGGGACAAAAAGAAGGATGGTACCTCTACCTGGACAAAATACAGGATCCGGGCAATATGGGCACTATAATCCGCATTGCCGACTGGTTTGGCCTTTCCCAGGTCATTTGCTCGCCCGATTGCGTGGAATGGTACAATCCTAAGGTTGTACAGGCCTCGATGGGTAGCCTGCTACGCATACCACTCGCCGAAATGTCGCCCGAAGCTTTCCTGGCAACCAATACACTACCCCTCTATGCTACGGCCCTCGACGGCATTGACATACGGCAGACGGCGCCGGCTACGGGTGGCGTGATCGCTATGGGCAATGAATCCAAAGGATTGTCGTCCCTGCTGCTTGAAGCCGCCAGCCATCGTGTGCTGATCCCGGGCAAAGGCGGCGCCGAATCGCTGAATGTTGCTGTCGCCACCGGTATTGTATGCGCTACGCTTACCCTTTCCTGATCAAAGATCTGCCTTCCGGATACAGGCCTTGCAATAGTTATCTCCGCTGCGATCGACCGTCGCGATCTTTTCGTTGGCGTCCGACATAATACAGCCCTGGCTGCTGCAATGCGGCAAGCCCAGGTTGTGTCCTATTTCATGCAGCACTACCGTTCGGATACGATGCCGGAAACGCTGTTCATCATTTGTCGTCAACCTGTGGTCAGCTACCACGCAGGCTTTACCCGGGCAAAGTCCAAGACCGAAAATGCCCCATACGGCATATTTATTTAGGCACTAATATACAAGTTTACACAAAGATTTTTGATTTGTCAGTTGATTTTGTATTTTGTTACTTCACCAAAAACTAACCATTATGGCTAATTTTATTGAGATCGAAGATATGAATGGAGATGAGTTTTCTATTAAGACCCAATATTCTGAGATAGAGAATCATCTTGGATTAAAGTAGTTAGATAAAGAGTTTTCTCCACCTCTTTCAATAAAGTCAATGCTTGTTGAAAAGTTAGCCCTATAAGTGACTTCTGTATTTCTTCTACTTTATGATAGTTTTTTTCTGAGAAAGTGTTCATAATTTAAAATTTGAGTTGAAACAATAAAGCCACCTTATTCGGGTGGCTCTTCTTTAGGTTTAGGGACTTGGAATATTCCTTTGAGGATTTTATCGAAGTCTGTTAGCTCTTTGGGCTTATCAGGCTTTTTCTTTTTGTTTGCTAGGTTCTCGAACTCTTGCCAGTTATCAGATACTTCCATTAACGCTAGTATTTTCAAAGTTTGTTTTAAAATTGGTTCTATCTGTAGCCCATCAGGTAACGAGACAGTGATTAGCTGTTTCATCTTTCCTTTAAGGGCTTTACTCATTTCTTCATCAGGTATTCTATCATAGATATACCTTTGGAAAATCATGTGCCTATCTGATTGACTAAACTCTTTGTTGGTTAGTCTATACAGTTCTTCCAGTAATTTCTTGTATGTTTCATTCACATCCATTAACCAGCATTTTATAACTCAATCTTTTTGTACTAGCGGATTGTAAAAATAGATCAAGTTTTTCTGAAATGGAATTCATTCTGAAGTTAAATCGGAAGGACATTTCATCCGCATACTTCTGTAAGTGTTTCCTACTAGTCTTGTAGTACACTCCAATAATTGATCTTTTCATATGTGACCAAAAGTTTTCACACCTGTTTGTGCTGGCATCACCATTTACATATTGCCCCTTAGAATGGTCTGTAATCTCATGATCATAGTAGGCATCCATTCCATTGTAACCTTGCCATTCGTCAGTGAATAAAGCTGCCCCTGGTTCCACTATTTTTAGGATATGAGGCTGTATTGCGGCAATACCTGTATTCTCAACAACTTGACATTTTACTCTACTTATCTTGTGATAGTTCTTCTCTTTCACTTTCTTACTAGGATCAACTTTATTTGGCCTTTCTACAATGGTATATTCAGAACGTTCTACAAGACCGAGTATGGGTGTTTTGTCTTTAAAGCTTCTACCCTGTGACTTTTCCACTTTCTTATCATGATGACGATTCTTATTCTTCCCACCAAAAAATGATTCGTCAGATTCTACTTCTCCTGAAAGTTGCTCCATAAAGGCAGGATGATTCATTGCATATCTGAGCCTGCTTAATAAAAACCAAGCGGATTTTTGAGTGATACCGAGTTGATCAGCCATAGCATAAGAACTGATTCCGCGTTTCGATGTGGTGAACAAATAAATTGCCATTAACCATGTTTGTAATGGTATTTTGGAGTTTTCATAGATGGATTTTGTACGGACCGTAAAGTATTTCTTAGTATTCAAACAGCGATACTTATTGCCTTTACATTTGTAAACTTTGGAAGTAGGATCAAAAGGAGAAACAACATTTCCATTCCACCTAATAAACTCCAAATGGTCTATAACACTTTGTTCAGTGGGAAAAGCAGCAAGTAATTGCGTAAGCGATTTGAATGGTTTGACAGAGAACATAGCTTTGGATTTGTAAGACAAAGTTAAGCATTTAATTACACAAAGTGTAAAGTACGTCTTAATATTTTTTCACCATTTTCGTTATTTTTGTGTCAAATCCTTCTGCCTATAAGATAACTTAAGATAAGTATTACACCCTGACATCTGCTCTCCAAATTACCACCTTAAAGCGCAGACCTCAATACAGATTAATATGGATGTGATACGCTGTATGGCGTAGCTGTTCCTTTTGTATTGAGTTGGCTGTGGTAAGCCAGGAGAGCAAGAGAGATTCGGCTGCGCTATTTTATTTCTCCAAATTACCACAACCTATGCTCAAACCCCTAATCACCTTAGCACTATTGATGTGCTCATTATTTTCATTTGCTCAAGAAACAGATTATCCCACTGATCCAAAAACAGGGAAAATTACCTTTACCAAGACTGTATCTGTAGAAGTCTCTAAGGAACGGTTATATAAGAGAGCTGAACAATTTATACTCTCTCAAAATTTTGATAGAATAGAGAATATTAGATGTAAGGACAAGTCCAATGTCAAGTTAAAAATTGTCTACAAGCCCATCACCTATTCTGATCCAGTGGATGGGGTCTATACTGGAAATGGCTTTTTCAATTTTGAATATAGAAATAAAAGTAGATTTGTAGTTACCTACAACTTCAAAATTGCAGTTAGCGAAAATAGTTACACCTATAAGCTGACTAATTTTAAAGTAATGGAATTTGTAACCGTTCATCAAAAAAGAGGCAGGACAAAAGGCTCCCCCGAAGAGGGGTTTGCTTCTTCATCAGGTTTTGTAGAGTTTAGTGCTGGTGATGTACGTAAATTCGACCTTGAAGAATTTGTGGAACGCAACAGGTTTGAAGATGATGCTTTCATGGCACAAATCAAACAGATCAAAGATGAATTGAAGAACACTTTAACTGGACAGATATGATAGGTATTGTCTTAGTGATAGCGGTTTTGATAATTGCTTATATAATTCATTTAAAAGTTATCAAATCTTTTGATGATCCTCAATCCGAGCCTCCTAAAACAGAATCTCCATTACCACGTTCTAAAGCACTAAAAGTATCAGAAAAGAGATTTCTTATTGTTTGGATAGGAGTTTGTTCATTTGCCTTTTTTGTTAACCTTGCTGATTTAAAAGGCCACTATACCAGAGGAGGCAATATTTGGACAAGTGGACAAAACCAAGGGGATTTCTGGCCCTTTACCAACTTTACTACTTATGTAGAAGGTGTAACTTTTGTTGGTATTGATCCTAGTTATAGTTATGCTTCTCATACTGGATTTAATGGTATTTTTAATTCTTTTGATCTACCCGAGTTTGTATTCTACTCATTCCTTGGACTAGCAATAGTCTTCATTCCTAAAATCTGGTAAGCTGGTTTTGTTTGGTATTGTGAAATTTGTATTTTGTAGTACCAAACACTTTTTACTATGAAACTATTTAACCTCTTAAAAAGAGAAAAAGATCCGGTTCTTTATGACCATAAGATAATTCCAATATTAAATGCGTTGATTCCGTTTTTAGACATTGGACAAGTTAATGACCTGTATGAAAAGGGAAAAGCATTTCAAATAGAATATGGATTTAAAGATGTTGACACAGACTCATATGCACGAGAAGAATCGACATACAGAGATATAGCTTCCCTATTATTTGATGTAGGTCTAGTCCAAGTAGGAAATCCTTCTTATATTATAGTTCCAAACCACGAGGCTAGAAAACTAAAACAATTAAAAAGTTACGAAAAATTAATCAAGTATCTGGATAATCGCTTTAAAACTGAACAAGCAGAACTTTGGCAGAAGCGTAATTGGTGGTGGATTGATTTTCTCAAATTGATTATTGCAGCTATATTAGGTGCAAGTTTGACATTAGGTGCACGATACATAGCAATTCAAATAGGACTAAGATCCATCCTATAATGCAAATTACTATCCACCAATCAGGAGGTGGAATTTTACCATTATTGTACATATAAAAAGTGTTTTGATTTCCCTTAATGGAAATGTTATCAGAGTTTGTTTTTGATGTTTTAAACATGAATTTTAGTTTGTGAATTAAGGCTTTAAAAAACGTCATAAGGGATTTGTTTAAAATGAAAAAATGGACACTAATTAGTGTCCATAAATATTTTTATGCCGCCGCCTGTATCCAAACCAATATCATTTACTTTGTGTAAACTTGTATATTAGTGCCTTTATTTACGGGCTGCCTGACCTGTCCGCGTGCATCCCGCTTCGTGGTAAAGATATCCTCGTCCGTAAGTCCTACTGCGCATAAGGTAGTATCGGACCACGCATCGGCCAGCCATTCCAGTATCCGGTTGGCATTGTAACGCTTGCCCTTAGTATAGTCAATAAAAGATGAGGGCAGGGCCTTGTCGGGCAGCACAACGACACGCCGGTGGTAAAACTGTTCCAATGTATGCTTTATATAAACTATTTTCTCAGGAGCGTAACCATTAAGAGGCTGCAGCGCGATCGCCCGGTGGTCTTCTCCTTGCCTCCCTTGCCTGCAGGACAGGCAGCAGAGCAAGCATAACAAAACACTGGTAAAAATTCTCATAGACATCTTTAAAAAGCAGGAACCCAATATAACCAAATTACCCGGTTCCGGGGATTGGTCTGCCGGCAAGACACCATTACCTTTGTCCCAACCCTTTAATATGATATGCTTATGAAAAAGAAATCACTCCGGCTCGAAAGGCTTTCTTTGCAAAAAACCACCATTGTCCGTCTGGCCAGCAAGGAAGCGGCTATCGTAAAAGGTGGCGCGTCTGATTCAGGCTGCGAAGTGGCCGTCAGTAATCCCGGCGGCGCTTTAAGCTGTATCGGCCATACCTGTGAATCATGGTTAACGGAAGACCTTACCTGCCGCAACTGCGCCGAAATGTAACGTTAAGATTGATTCTGTTTCTTTAAAAGTAAAAGTGGCGGCCTGATTGGCTGCCATTTTCATATGTCCCTTAAATCAACGAAAAATGTTTATCCCGCTGCGTCGCGGCACTGCAGCGGGAATAGGAAACCGCAATTATCCCAACGCTCCATAGGCAAAAAAAATCCGGCAAACTTAACGCTGCCGGATTACTATACGTAAGATAATACCTATTTTTTGGGAATGCTTTTGCGTTCATAGGAAGCCGGGATCGAAAAGCTGGTTTCTACCGGCACATCGAGCTCCGCTTTGCTGAATTCCATATCCAGCTTGACCTCTTGTCCCTTGTTATTGATAGTAATATAACGATTAAAGGCAAAGGGCTGCTGACCGGTTATCGGTCCGTACTTTTCGTAACGGATGGTGCAGGTAAAGCCGCGCTGCTCCGAGCTTAGCTGTAGTTCCTGCAAGGTGCCGGTGCGTTTATTGTATTGCAGCAACTCTGTAAAATCATCTTTAGCCACAGTGATCAACATCAGGCTATCCTTCGTCTCTGCCTTTTTCACGGGCATATCGTTGATCAGGGGGTTCCCGATTAAGAGGTTTTGCAATACCGGAAATTCCACCTGGGCCTGTATCAGCTCAAGTCCCTCCTTATAGGAGAGTGCATAGGCTTTTTTACCTATTTTGACAATGGCCCTCAGGCTATCGGGGGTAATCGAAGCCCGCGCCACCTCTGCAATACCCAGTGCTATAATAGAAGCCCAGATATCTTTGCTTTTATTCATCCGCAGGTTACCGGTAACATCCTGGTTTTGATCTTTGCTCTCAAAATGCATATCGGCTTTACCGCTGAAGGTATTCCAGGCAATGGTTTGGGCCAGGTATTCCTCTGCCTTACGTTCCTGGCTCACCGGCTTGACCGGTTCGGTGGTGGTCGTTTTCTTAGTGGTGTTACAAGCCTGTGTACCCAGCAGCAACAAGACGGCAGCAGCCAGCGCAATCGTTCGCACATGCGTACGTAACAATTGGAAGGGATATCTTTTCTGTAATTTAGTCATGCAGTTTTTTTTCGTTTATCTTTTTTTGCAGGCTTTCCGAGCGCTCTCCTTTGGATAAGGCAGTATTCCAATATTCGAGAGCGCCTTCCGTATTACCTAATTTGTACTCCACATCGCCCAGGTGCTCCCACAGGGTAGGATCCGCATTATCTTTATTGAGGTCTATCGCACGCTGAATATAGGGTTTGGCTTCCTTATACTTACCCTGCCGGTAGAGTATCCAACCGTAGGTATCCAGAAAGGTAGATTCTTCAGGACGCAATTTCAATGATTTTGCCGACATTTTCTCCGCTTCATCCAGATTTTCACCTCTTACCGATAAGTAATAGCTGAAATTGTTCAGCGCCATGGCGTTGTTGGGCTGCAACTTCAATGCCGCCCTGTAACAGCTATCCGACGATTTGAAGTGCCCTTCCGTATTGTATATATCTCCCAGCGAGAGCAACACATCGGATAACAAATCATCATTATTTTTTGTTTGCTCAACCGCTTTTTTAAAAAAGCGGATCGCCATATCGTTTTTCTTTTCCTGCATGTATCCTATGCCACCCAGGTAAAAGACCATGGGCTCTTTCGGAAAAATGCGTGCGGCACGTTCGCTGAGCGCAATTAGCGAATCGTTCTGCTGCTTCATGGAATGAAGATACATTACCTGCTGCCAGGACGTGTAATTGAGCGAGTCGATACTGATTACCTTTTTGTATTGCTTCAGTGCTTCTTCAAATTGCCCATCCGTCACCAGCACATCGCCGTAAAGAGATATCGCCTGTGGCTGCAGGGGCTCCTGCTGCGCCAGCTTTCGCGTCAGATCGAATACGATCTTACGGGAGGCTGAGTCGGCGCCGCGATACTGAATGAAGGGGGCCAGCAAACCGATACGATCTTCAGTACTCACACTCTGGTTCATCACGGCCTTTCCCAGATAAGCTTCCATGTGTGGCATATCCTTTTTTCTAAGGTAATATTGGACCATGGCCAACTGTACAGAGACGTCATCCGGAAATTTTTCTTCCGCTTCCCGGTAGGCAGCTGCTGCCTTTTCAGGCATATTGTTATTGTCGTAAAGTTCTGCCAGCAATAGCCGGTAGTGCGGTTCAGCAGGATAAAAGGCGATCAGCTTCCGGCCTTCTGCGGCTGCGCCTTCCACATTGTTCATGTTCAGGTAGATCTGCTGGCGCTGTTGCAGCAGGCTTTCGTCATCGGCGCCTATATAGCGGGCCAGCTTGTCCAGGGTACCAAGCGCCTCCTCATAATGTTTAGCCTTTTGGTACAACATTGATTCCCGCATCAGGTATTCTTCGGGCGCACGGTCGCGGGCGGCTATCTTGTCATAAATACGGGCGGCTGCCACATATTGCTCATCAAAAGTGAGCAGATCGGCATATTGTTTCAGTATCCATTTATTGGTCGAATCGCCTTGCAAGGCTATTCGTGCTTCGGTCAATGCCCTGGCAACGTTGTTCCGTTCAAACCACAGCCGGGACAACTCGTAATGTGCCGTTGCATTGGCAGGCTGCGCTGCAGCAAACAGCGAATACTTACGGAAAGCCTCTTCCCGGTTGTCCAGCATTTTGGCTTTTACGGCATCCATAAATAGCTGATCCGCCGAATCCTGCGAAACATGGATCACCGTAGGGATTGCAGCGAGGCCGCTCCTACTTTGCGCAGCCGATTGCGCTGCCTTGCGCGGGGAGCTGCAGGATACAGCCAATATCGCCCAGCCAAGTGTCAAAATAAAAAACCTGGCGGATCGTGAGAATCTGCCAGGCTTAGCTGAAACAAAATTAGGATACAACATCAGATCGTTCATAAAACCACAGAAAAGTCGCCGAGGCTGAGCTCGTCGGCCTTGCTACTGTAAGTTACGTTTTTTCCCAGCATAGAGTTGGTAATGCAGGCATTTTTAACAGTTGCTTGCTCCTGGATAATACTGTTGCTAATCAAAGCGTTTTCAATGGCAACACCAGCTTCCAGCGATACGTGCGGGCCCACTACGGCATTGCGCACCGTAACGCCTTCCCCGATGAAACAGGGCGCTATGATCGTTGCATTTTCCAGGATGGCAGAGGTAGCTACCAGCTGCTCCTTATCTTTCTTAATTTCGAGGATACGCTGATTGGTATATACCGTTGCGTCCTTATTACCACAATCGAGCCATTCCTCTACCTGGTCACTGTAAAAGGCGAGGCCTTTGTTCTTCATATTCTCCATCGCAGTGGTCAGCTGGTATTCTCCTTTTTCAGTAACGCTATTATCGATAAGGTATTGCATTTCCTTACGCAGATTTTCACCGTCTTTGAAATAATATACACCAATGATCGCCAGATCAGAGACGAACTCGACAGGCTTTTCCACAAATTCGGTAATCCTTCCGTCCTCAGCCAGCTTTACCACTCCAAAAGCAGAGGGGTCGGCTACTTTCTGGGTCCAGATGATTGCATCTTTCCCGGTATCGATCTTAAAGTCGGCCTTGAACAGGGTATCGGCAAAAGCAATAAATACATTGCCTTTAAGACTGTCGGCTGCGCATAAGATCGCATGTGCCGTACCCAGTGCCTGTTCCTGGTAGCAGATCCTACCCTTCGCACCCAGGCTTTCGGCCACTTTTACCAGCATTTCTTCCACAGCTTTACCAAAATGCGGTGCGATAATGAAGGCGATCTCCTCCACATTTTCATTGGCAGTAGCAATAATATCTTCTACTAAACGCTGTACTACAGGTTTTCCGGCAATGGGAATAAGCGGTTTGGCCGTAGTGAGGGTGTGAGGGCGCATACGTTTGCCCATTCCGGCCATAGGTATAATAATGTTCATATCTTATGCTTGAAATAATTATTTTCAATAGGTAAAACCGGTCCTGCGGCTTAAACGGCGCGAAGGTATTCTATTTTCCCCTTACAAATGATGAGATTAATTTATCTATAACAAAACCCGGGGGACAAAAAATATTCGCTTATACTTGCACCCGTTATTCCTATCTAAATTTATATTCATGAATATTGAGATCATCGCGGGTAGTCCGCGCCATCCCAGCCTCAATGCAAGGGTCGCCCGGTATGTTCACCGTCATCTGCAATCGATTTCCAGCCACCAGGTGGGATTAATCGAAATGAATAGCCAGACGCTGCCCTTTATCGAAAAGGTATGGACTTCGGCCGACAAAGCGCCCGAAGAATTCCGCCCCCTTGCTGAGCGGATGTTTGCAGCCGATGCCTTTATTATTTCTTCCCCCGAATACAACGGCGGTTATTCACCGGCGATGAAAAACCTGTTTGATCATTTCCCCAAACAGGCGCGAAAACCCTTCGGGATCATTACCTCTTCCGACGGGGCAATGGGCGGCATGAGGGCAGCCCAGCAATTGCTACAGCTGGTGCCGGCATTATTCGGCATTTTATCTCCTTTTATGCTGCTCGTACCACAGGCCGACAAAAAATTCGATGAGCAGTCGCAGCTGCTGGCGCCGGAGTTCCATAAAAACGTTGAAGATTTTTGCAGGGAATTCCTGTGGCTGGCAGAGAAGATCAAAGGCTAAGCCGGCATACAAGCCATCATTTTCCGCTTCGTTTTGTAATTTGCGATCCTTACCAAAAGCTTTCGGCTACATGGACAAACGTTTACTAAGCCTGGGATTATCGTTGTGCCTCTGGGCAACGGCAACGGCGCAAGAAACCTTCCTACCGGGCGGAAGCGACGAGTATCACCTGCTGGAACGGCTGGAAACGCGATCCGGCGCACTGTCTGACGAGCTTTTCCTGAGCACGCAACCGGTATCGCGGAAGGATGCCGTAGGCTTTCTGAAGGAAGAAAAACCGGCCAGCTACGACGGGTCGGCCAGCGCCATAGATGTTTACAATATCAATCGCGCCTTATCCATCAGCGGAGAATGGGACGGCCCTAACGGCGACGGTGCTGCCGACTCCCGGTACAGCCTCTGGAATACGATATACCGGAAGCAGCCCGATTTTATTAACGTGAACCGGGACGGTTTTTTCCTGGTTGCCAATCCTGTATTGAGCTTTCAGGCCGGCTTTGACAGGGATAAACCAAGAAAGTTTGTGTACAGCAGCACGCAAGGCGTGGAGTTGCGCGGCCGCATCAAAGATTGGGTTGGTTTTTACTTTTACATCACCAACAACTACGACGAGCCACCGACCTATGTACGCGACTGGATTGAGAAATGGGGTGCTATTCCCGGCGCAGGGCATTTTACCCGATCGGGCAACGGTTATCAATACCTGCAGATCAGGGGCTATGTCAACGTTCCGCTTATACGGGATCATGTGAGCCTTAGCCTGGGCTACGACAAGCACTTTATAGGCGATGGCCTGCGTTCCCTTTTCCTATCCGACTTTTCGGAAGGTGCAGCCTTCGCCCGCATCAACACCCGCATCTGGAAGCTTAACTATCAGAACCTGTACCTGATGCTAAAGCCACAATCGCTGACCGGGGAACCGGCTACGACAGGCCACAAATACGCGACCGCCCACTACCTGAGCCTGAATGTGACCCGCTGGCTCAATATCGGCTTATTCGAAACCGTTACCTTCACCCGCAGCGATCATTTCGAATTCGGCTATCTTAATCCTATTATTTTCTACCGGGCAATAGAAAGAGGCATGGGCAGCCCCGACAAAGTGGCGCTGGGCTTTAATGTGAAGGCCATTGTGCTGAAGCACCTGAGCCTCTATTCCCAACTGCTGATCAACGAATTTACCACCAAAGAGCTCTTTTCAGGCAATGGTTACTGGGCCAACAAATGGGGTATCCAAGCCGGCGCCAAGTATTTTGACGCCTTTACCATCAGTAACCTGGACCTGCAGGGCGAAGTAAATATTGTGCGGCCCTATACGTACCAGCATTATGCCAGTCTCTCCGGCAATAGCATCGCTAATGCTACAAATTATAATGAGCCATTGGCTCATCCGCTGGGCGCCGGATTTGCCGAGCTGATCGGCAATGTGTATTATCAACCCCTGCCACGCCTGTCGATCAACGCCAGGGCCATGTATTATCGCCAGGGTATCGATACCAACGGCAGCAATAATGGCAGCAATATTTTCCTGGATTACAACACCCGCCCAGCCAATTACGGGGTAAAGCTGATCAATGGCCCGCAGGCCGATTGTATGCTCTTTTCGCTGAACGCCTCCTATGAGTTCAGGCCCCGTCTGTATATCGACATTGGCGGCACTTACCGCCGGTACAAGGTGGAAAATAATTTATTGCCTGAACAAAGCAGCCTGTTCCTCACGGCCGGCATACGGCTTAACCTGGCGCCAAAAAATTACACGCAGTTCTGATTGATACACAGCACAGATAGGGCCGGGTACTTATCCGGCCCTATCGTTTTTTTATGAATACAGGCGTTACAATCAACTTTTCCCTATTCGGAACGAAGTCATGGTAAGCGAACCCATAACCGCTTTATCATTAAAAAAATGAAGCTCATCCTTATTTTCCTGCAAGGCAAGCGCATATAGCATAGGGAAATAATGATCCGGTGTAGGAATGGCCAGATCGAATGCCTTACCCTGATGCGTGAAATCGATCAAGGGACGATGATCTCCGGCGCCGATCCAATATTTCATTTGCTCATTGGCCTCCGTGGCCCAATCAAAAGCAAACCCAGGCTCATCCATTTTCTCCCAGGCGACCATACGGAGATTATGCACCATATTCCCGCTGCCGACGATCAGTATTCCTTTCCGCCGCAACACTGCCAACCGGCGGGCCAGGTCGTAATGGTATTGGGCCGGCTGATGATAATCAATACTCATCTGTATCACCGGAACATCGGCCTCGGGGTACAGATGCTTTACTACACTCCAACAGCCATGGTCCAATCCCCAAGCTTCATCCAGGGCAGCATCGGGAAGCAACGCAACAGTTTCTCCCGCCAGCTCGGGGCTACCGGGCGCAGGATACTCGACCCGGAACAATTCGTCGGGGAAACCGCCGAAATCGTGAATGGTCCTCGGTCGCGCCATTCCTGTGATCAACGTACCCCGGGTAAGCCAGTGTGCCGAAATACAAAGAATGGCGTTTGGACGGGGCAGCGTCTGCCCTATCCGTTCCCATTCTATTGAAAATTCATTTAGCTCAATGGCGTTCATCGGGCTACCATGCCCAAAAAAGAAGACCGGCATCGGCTCTGTGCTCAGCAATGGATCGGCGTATTGCTCCAGGGTGCTTAGCCCTGCAATACTTCCGGATAAAGGTGTAATGGACATCATTTTTAAAAAGTCGAGCCTATTCATAGGAAACGTAGCATTGCAAATTTCGGCATTTAACAGCTGAAAATGTAGCTCATTGCAACCACAAAATGCATACCGGTATCGACAAATGCAATCAGAGACAGGTTCGTTACTTTTGCAAATCCTTAAGGTCTATAAAGCCGGCGGGAAAATAAATACATTGCATGGCACAATTACAATTTGCAGACCGGTGGGTAATGGTTACGGGAGCCTCTTCGGGACTAGGCTACGAGATGGCAATCCAGTTGGCCACCCGGCATAAGGCGCATCTTATCCTGGTCGCCCGCCGTGCCGACAAGCTGGAGGCACTGAAACAGGTTATCGCACAAGCAGCGCCTGCCACGAAAGTAAAAGTCGTTACTGCCGATCTTTCCCGGCTTGAAGATATTGACCGTTGTGTAGCGGCGGCCCTTGAAGAAGACAATCTTTACGGCGCTATTCTCAATGCAGGCATCACTTATTTCGGCGAGCACCTTGAGTTGGAGTGGGCACACTTTGAACAAATGCTGCAAACCAATGTGAGTGGCATGGTACGCATGACCCAGCAATTAGCGGCCTATTTTGAACGCAAGCAAAAGGAAGGTGGTCTTATGATCGTATCGAGTATGGCCGCCGTGTTGCCTACACCCTACCAGGCAGCCTATTCCGGGACCAAGGGCTTTATGCTTAATTTCATAACGGCCTTATCCCATGAGCTTCACAACAAGCGTTTTTCCATGACGGTATACCTGCCGGGAGGCATGGTTACAGAAATGACCGATAACGATAAATTTTCGCCATTGAAACGCTGGCTAATGCCGGTAGCAGCGGCGGCCCGGCAGGGCCTTTACGCCTTCCGCAAACGAAAAAGGACGTATGTTCCCGGCGCAACCAACCGGCTGGGCGCTTACCTTTCCGGCATTATTCCCAAACGGATCATCATCCAAGGCATGGCGCGCACCTATGGCAAAGCACTGAAATGATAACGCGTACCTCTCCGGCCTGTAGAGACGTTGCATGTGTATCCCAGTTTGTAGAGACGTTGCATGCAACGTCTCTACAGGTCGTTTTTAACGTTTATAAAATTTGTCCTTTTTCCAGTTACGTGGATTCTTCACGATGTAATCAGAGATCCGGCCCCATTCCTGTTCATCCCTGATAATATGATCGTGAAACCGGGCCTGCCAGGCGAAGGGAATTTGCTGTTCATTGGCCCAGCGGGTGACAGCGCTTTTGAATGAACGGACGATGACCGCCAGTGATTGAGGTAATGGTGAGATACCGGACATTACGCGGCATTTCAGACTGCCATCATCTTTCACCATATCTCTGACAACAGGAGTATAATCTTTGTTATGCAGCACGATAATACCATGTACATGATTGGGCATGATCACAAATTGGTCTAATGCAGCATTGGGAAAATGCAGGGGTATTTGCGCCCAACAATGCCGGGCATAGTCGCCCAGGAAATTCAGCATCATACTATCTTTTTGAATATCGCCAAAATAGCATTGATGCTCCCGGGTGCAAATGGTCACGAAATAACCACCAGGATTGCGGTAATCCCAACCGTTCAATCGTGCCGATTCTATTCTGTATTGATTCCTGTACAGCGTCACAGGATTGAAAATACGAAATACGGTCGCAGCTAGACCGGATTACAAAAAAATAGAAATATCACTGGAACCTTTACACATTTATGTAATGCATCGCATAAATGTGTAAAGGCGTTGCATTGTATGTGTATTCCATGCCTGTAGAGACGTTGCATGCAACGTCTCTACAGGTAATTTATTATAAAAAATCAACGCCAGGCACTGGCTTCATCCAACAGGGCGATCGCGTCGGCATCCAGGGATAATTGCGCTGCTGCGATAAGATCCTGCAATTGCGTCAGGGAGGTCGCGCTGGCGATAGGAGCGGTTACCGAGGGCCGGGCGATCAGCCAAGCTATGGCGACGCTTGCCGGTTGGGTATGGTAGCGTGCTGCTACCTGATCCAGCGCAGCCAGTATTTTAAATCCTCTTTCGTCCAGGTAGGTTGCTACGCCGCCACCTCTTGCACTCTTCGAGAGATCTTCTTTGCTCCTGTACTTGCCCGTAAGGAAGCCGCTGGCCAGGGAATAATAACTGATCACCCCAAGCCTGTGATCGGTACATATCTGTTCCAGTTCCTTTTCAAATTGGTCACGGACATACAAGTTATAATGCGGTTGAAAGGTCTGATAACGGGGCAGGTCTTGCTTTTCGCTGGCCGTCAAAGAGGCCAGCAGCCGGGCAGGGCTGAGGTTGGAAGCCCCAATCCAACGCACTTTACCTTCTTTGATCAACTGCTGGTATGCTTCCAATGTTTCTTCAACCGGCGTCGTATCATCGTCCCAATGGGTCTGGTAAAGATCGATATAATCGGTTTGCAGACGCCGTAATGAATCTTCCGCGGCTCTAATGATATAGCTACGGGAAAGGTCCTTTTTGCCCTGTCCCATATCTCCGCCTACCTTAGTGGCGATAATCACGTCATTGCGATTGTTCCTCGCCTTCATCCAGTTGCCGATGATCGTCTCCGATTCTCCACCCTCATTATTTGCTGCCCAGCGGCTATATACATCAGCTGTATCGATGAGATTGAAACCGGCAGCGGTAAAGCCATCGAGCACCTCGAAGGAACGGGCTTCATCAATCGTCCAGCCAAAAACATTGCCTCCCATTGTAAGCGGGGCTACCATCAGGTCCGATTGCCCCAATTGTCTTTTTTCCATAAGCATATCAAGTATATTGGTTATTATTCTAGTCTTCCAGGAAGCCAAGCAAGGCTTTCCTGAACTGCCGGTAATCGGACAAATGTGGCGCATGACCAGCATCGTCTATTTCCTTCAGCCGGCAATGCTTTATTCTTTTGGCTGTTTCCCGGCCCAGTCGCGGATAGTTGCCCAGACTTTCCTGCACCGATCTTGAAGCCCTGCCCTTGCCCAGCGCTGTCCTGTCCTTCTGCCCGATGATGAGCAAAGTGGGCGCCTGTATTTGTTCCCATTCGTAACATACCGGCTGTGTAAAGATCATATCATATAACAAAGCCGAATTCCAGGCAATACGCGGATAGTCGGCATTGCGTGTCCAACCCGCCGGTATCTCGATCCAGCGGTCATATTCGGGCTTCCATTCGTGGTTATAATAAAAGTCCATCTGGTATTGCTTCAGGCTTTCGTAAGTCTGCTTCAACTCGGAAGCATACCAGTCGTCCACTGTTTGATAGGACACTACCCGTTTCCAATCTTCCAGGCCAAGAGGATTCTCCAATACCAGTTGCTCCACAAGCTCAGGGAACATCAATGCAAAACGGGCAGCGAGCATACCACCCATAGAATGACCAACCACAATAGCCTTGCCAATATGCAGGCGGTCAAGGATAGCTTTGGTATTGAGCGCCAGCAACTGGAAGCTATACTGGATCCGGTGGGGCTTGGACGATTTACCAAAACCGATCTGATCGGGGATCACCACCCGGTAGCCTTCTTTCAGCAGGTCCCTTACTGTCTGCTCCCAGTAAGCCCCGCAGAAATTCTTCCCGTGCAGCAATAGTACCGTTCTTCCATTAGGCTTTCTGGGCTGTACATCCATAAAGGCCATTTGCAATTGCTCTCCCTGGATCACGAGGTGAATACGGTCTACAGGGAAAGGATATGCTATATTTTCCAGGTTGGTTGCGGTTACCTCATAACAACCCTCCTGGGCCGATGCACCAAAGGACAGCAAAACAGCAAAGACTAGCAGCCATTTCTTCATAGACATTATGTTTTTCCTAAAAGGACAACTGTCTTCTATTTTTCCCTACCCGGCTTCGCTCTTTCATATTGGGGCAGATAAGCCGGCTCGTCACCCAACTGTACGGCCGCACGCAAGGGGAAATAAGGATCGCGCAGCAGCTCCCTGGCCATTAAAACCAGGTCGGCTTGCTCGTCTTCAAGTATTTGCTCGGCTTGCTGCGCGCTATTGATCAGACCTACAGCTCCGGTCATCATACCTGTCTCTTTCCTGATCCTTTCTGCAAAAGGGACCTGGTAACCGGGCTCCAGGGGAATGCGCACACCCGTAACCAGTCCCCCCGTAGAAACATCGATCAGATCGACACCCTTATCAGCAAGTAGCCCTGCCAGCGCTACAGACTGGTCGATATCCCATCCGCCATCGGCCCAGTCGGTAGCGGATATCCGTACAAATAAGGGCATATGCGCCTTCATTTTCGGTTGAACCGCATCGATCACCTCCAGCAATAGCCGCGTTCTGTTATCAAAGCTACCGCCGTATTCGTCTGTCCGTTGGTTGCTCAGCGGCGACAGGAATTGATGCAGCAGGTAGCCATGTGCCGCATGCAACTCAATCACATCGTAGCCCGCTGCTACTGCGCGTCCGGCTGCCATCGCAAAATCAGCAATCACTTTTTCGATACCCTGTTTGTCTAAGGCCAGGGGAAGCTCATCTGCTTCGCGATAAGCAATGGCCGATGGCGCCACTGTAGGCCAGCCTCCTTCGGCCCTGCCGATCTGTACATTACCTTTCCAGGGCGCCCGCGTGCTGGCTTTGCGCCCCGCATGTGCCAGCTGAATGCCCGCATAAGCGTGCTGCCGGTGTATAAAGTCCGTTATCTGCTTCAGCTTAGCGATATGTTCCTCTTTCCAGATACCCAGATCGTCCGGCGATATCCGTCCTTCGGAAGATATGGCCGTCGCCTCGGACAGGATCAATGCCGCGCCACCCACGGCCCGGCTTCCGAGATGCACCAGGTGCCAATCGTTGGCAAAGCCATCTTCCGCAGAATATTGACACATTGGCGACACCACGATCCGGTTTTTCAACAATAGGCCTTTGACCGGCAAAGGAGAAAATAATAGCGACATGTATAGCGTGTTTAGCTGGCGACTACAGGAAAACAAAACTGCCGCCCGGCCACGGGACAACAATCGCAATACCTTTAAAGTTGCCTTTTAGTTAATCTTTAATCTGGGCGCACTGCTGCTGTCGCGCACCTCCTCGCTGGCTTGCTTCACCAGCACATCATCAATTGCGATATTACCGAATATTTCGGTACGGTCGTCCGATGTCCGTCCGGTGGTTACGGGTACCCACAAGGTTTTCCCATTGACCACTTTGATCACATACACGCCTTTGGTCGAATTCAATACCGCTGAGGCAGGCACTACAAAAGTACGGGCATCGCTGTTCATCGGTATCTCCACTTCGGCTACCATGCCCGGCAATAATTGCTTGTCTTCGTTGATCACGTCCATCTCGGTACGCTGCGACCGTAAACGATAATCCAATGCACCGGCCAGGCGGGCTACAGAGGCCGTGAACTTATGTCCTGACGCAGCACGAACGGTAAAGCTGACTTCGCTTTTATTTTTCAGATAGCCGGTGTACGCATCCGGTACACTTACCACCAGCCTCAGCTTCTTTTGCTCCTGCAGGGTGAAGATAGGCATATCAGAACCTTTACCCGCAGGCCCTACATAGGCGCCGGTGCTTACATTACGGGCACTGATCACCCCACTAAAAGGCGCCCTGATCTCCAGGTAACCACGGTTATCGGTCACTTCCTTTTGCGCCGCACGGGCGGCATCCAGCTGGGCCAGGTCGGACCGCTGCTTGGCATAAGCCTGATCCAGATCGTTCTGAGAAACCGTACCCGGTGTTTTGCTGGTCTCCAATAGACGGTCATAAGTAGCTTTGCTTGCCAGGTACAGCGCTTCTTGCGACTTGAGCCTCGACTGCGCGCCCGACAGCTGTGCATTAAGCTCCGGGGCTTCCATTACCGCCAGCAACTGGCCGGTTGTCACCTCTGAGCCCACATCGACGTACAGTTTCCGGACGAAGCTGCTGACCTTGGCATACAGGTCTACTTGCTGAAACGCAACCAGCTCACCGGGAATTTGCATAGAAGTGCTCATCTGTCCTTCCTGCAGCCGAAAAGCCTCCAGTTCCGGCCCTGAGGTCATGGCTCCCTGCTTATGTTCATCGGCCGAGGAGGTGCCGCAGCCGGAAAATATCCAGACACCGGAAAGCGGGATCATCAGGCTCAATGCTATTTTTATTATCTGTTTCATCGCTTGTTTGTTTTTGCGTTTATGGCTATGGTATTATTTCAGAGGAACATAAAATTTACTTTCTTCATCTTCGGGATCGAGCGATACACTTTGCGTAGTAGCTTTTCCCTGTCCCCAGGCAAAGGTGAGCGGGAGAATGAACAAGGCAGCAAATGTAGATGCTATCAGACCGCCGATCACGGCTCTACCCAACGGAGAAGACTGATCGCCGGCCTCGCCCAATCCGCTGGCCATGGGGATCATACCTACCACCATCGCCAGCGCCGTCATCAGGATCGGGCGCAGGCGCAGTGCTGCAGCTTCCTTGGCCGACAACAGCGCATTACCATTGTGTTTGCGCAACTGTTCTGCATTAGTAATAAGCAGTACGGCATTGGAGATCGATACCCCTACGGACATGATCATACCCATGTAAGATTGCAGATTCAGTGTAGAGCCGCAAAGCATAAGCAGGGCGAGCGAACCGAACAAAACGGCCGGCACCGTCGCCAATACTACGGCTGATACTTTAAAGGATTGGAAATTGGCAGCCAGCATCAGGAAGATCACCACGATGGCTACCAGCAGACCACTTTGCAGGCTATCCAGCGTCTCGCCCAAAGTACTGCTCAGACCGATCAGCTCTACGTTCAGGCCGCGGGGCAGCTCTCCCAGCGACTTGATTGCCCGCTGTACTTCAGCGGAAGCCTTACCCAGGTCGACATTATTCAGGTTGGCTGTTACGGTAAGGATCGGCATGGCGCCCAGGTTATCGTTCTCTCCGTAAGTAGTAGATGGCGTAATAGTGGCTACATCGCTCAATACCGGCCGGGTCGCATTTTTCTGCAGGGGTATCTCGCCAATATCATTAACCGTCGTCATCTTACTCTCGGGAACCTGTACCTGTACACTATAGCTCAGACCGGCTTTCTGATCTACCCAGATATTCTTCTCGGTAAGCCGCGACGAGGATGTAGAGGCAATGAGCGATCGTGTTACGTCGCTGACATCAACGCCCAGCTGTGCTGCCCGCATACGGTCGATGTTAACATTAAGTGCAGGGTATTTGGTAGATTGCCCCAGCTGCACATCGCGCAGATAAGGTATCTGCTTCAGCTTCTCAACGATCATCATGGCGTATTTCTCATTCAGTTTTTTATCCCTTCCGGCAAAACGGACTTCTATCGGTGTAGGGGAGCCCTGGCTGAGGATTTTATCAGTAAGCTCGATGGGCTCAAAAGACAATTGCAAGCGACTGTCCAACTGCTTGGCCCTGGCCCTGATCTTATCTTTAAGCTCATCGAGATTCGTCTTATAGTCTTCTTTCAAAGCCACCTGCAGCACGGCCTCATGCGGTCCGGCCATCCAAAGGAAGATAGGGGCGGTAGAAAACAGCTGGGGATGCATCCCTACAAAAGCTGAAGTGATCGATACGTGTTCTTTACCAACAATATCATTGATCGCATTGGTCAGCTTTACTGTTTTCAGCTCCGTCTCTTCGATACGGGTACCCTCCGGCGCCCGCAGACGCACCTGGAACTGACCGCCGTTTACCTTAGGCAGTACATCACGGCCGATGCTATTGATCATGAATGCCACCAGGCCGCACACCACCAGGAGATAAGCGCTCACAATCACCTTCCGGTAAGGCATCATCCGGTCGATAAAACGGAGGTAACGGTTACGCAGCCGTTCAAACCGGCTGATCTTACCATCCCGGTTGCTATCGGCGCGTTCTACCAGCGCTGCTTTCTGTTCCCAGGTATCCTTTTCACTACCTGCCGAAAGTCCTGCTGCTGCAAATTCTTCAGCATCGCTCATCTCTGTACCGTCGGCCTTTTTATGGTGCTTGATCTTCATGATCCAGTTGGCCATTACCGGTACGAAAGTCTGTGCCAGGAAATAAGATACGACCATGCTGAAGCCGATTGCCAATGCCAGCGGCAGGAACAGAGAACCCGGAATACCGCCCATAGTAAAGGCAGGAGCAAACACCGCCAGGATACAGAACAGGATAAGCAGCTTTGGAAAGGCGATCTCCTTACAGGCATCCCATATGGCCAGGGCTTTGGGCTTACCCATATCCAGGTGCTGGTGAATATTCTCGATCGTGACCGTACTTTCATCAACCAGGATCCCGATCGCCAATGCCAGGCCGCTCAGGGTCATGATATTGATAGTCTGGCCAAAGAGATTCAGGAACAGCACCGCCGAGATAATGGAGGTGGGAATGGTAAGGATCACGATGAGCGCTCCCCTGGGATCGCCCAGGAACAGCAGCACCATAAGACCCGTCAATACCGCACCTATCGCGCCTTCACTCAACAGGCTTTTTACCGAATTGATCACATAGGTGGACTGGTCAAATTCATAGCTCAGCTTGACATCTTCGGGCAGCTGCGCCTGCATTTTGGGCATTGCTTTTTTCAGGTTCTGCACCACCTCCCAGGTAGAGGCATCGGCGCTTTTAGCAATGCTGATGTATACGGAACGCTTGCCATTAATAAGCGCATAGCTGGTCGTCACATCGGCGCCATCTTCAACCGTCGCCACATCGCGCAGGTAGAGGTTCTGCACACCATTCTTGAATAAAGGAATGTTCTCAAAATCCTTGATCTTGTCAATCGTCGTATTGGTAGGGGTAATGTAATTCTTATCGCCGATCCTCACATTGCCCGAAGGCGCTACCTGGTTGTTTAGCCGCATCGCCTCCACCAATTGATCCGGCGTCATGTTGTGTGCCCGCAATAGTTCGGGATCAGCTTTGATCACTACCGTACGGATGTTACCACCGAAAGGGGTTGAACCTACCAGGCCCGGCACCGAAGTAAAGGCCGAACGTACATAAACGTTCGCCATATCCAGCAGCTCATTGTTGCTGCGTGTCTTACTGCTGAGCACCAGCTGGCCAACAGGAAGTGTTGACGCATCGAAGCGGATAATAAAAGGCGGGTTTGATCCCGGTGGAAAAATAGCCTGCGCACGGTTGGAGAAGGCGCTTACCTCGGCCGCGGCCTGCGCCATATTGGTACCGGGATAGAAATTGATCTTGATCAGTGTAAGACCCGAGATATTCTTGGTCTCCACACTCTTTACACCATTGACAAAAAGAAGAATATTGATGTATTGTTTACCAAAGAAAGCCTCCATCTGTGAGGAAGTATATCCGCCAAATGGATGCGACAGGTAGATCACCGGCATATCCAGCTTGGGAAAGATATCGATCTTGATGCTGGTTACCGCCTTAACCCCAAAAAAGAACAGGCCGGCTACCAATACCAGTATTGTAATAGGCTTACGTAAGGCGAAGCGGATTAAATTCATAAAGGTTGGCTTAAGATACTTTGCTTAAAGAATTAGGAATGGCCATCGTTACAGCTGGCTTTCGAACAGATTAAAATCACCGGCCGCGGCAGCTTTGAGCAACAAGGCCTGCCATACGTTATTATTAGCGATATCCCGGTCGGTTTCGGCCCTGATGAGCACATAAAGCGCCTGCGTTACATCGATAAGGTTGGTGAGCCCATTCTTATACAGCACCGATTTCTGCAGATAGGCATTTGATGCTGCCCGCACCTGCACCGGTACTTCCCTGTAACTGGCGAGTGCATTGGCGATCTTGGTATCGGAGAGCTGCAGCTGGGCATTGACCTGCTGTACCGCCAGATCATATTCGTCTTCCAGGCCTTTGCTGATAAAGCGTTGCGCTTTGACCTGCTTGGCGATCCGTAAAGGTTGTGTGATGTTCCAGGTAACGCCAACACCCAAAAGATAATTGGTACGCGTGGGATGAATACCATCCCAATAGCCCTGACTATAATCATTCTGATTGGTGGTATAACCAGAATTGAATCCAGATCCGCGGGTTTGCAGCACGCCCACCAGGCTGAATGCCGGGTAATAAAGCGTCTTATAATACCGGACTTGTTCATCGCTGAGTGTCATACGGCTTTTATACCATTGCAGTACCGGGTGGTTCTCCGCCGCCTGGCTATCTGCCGGCATCATAGGTACACGGGAAACAAAAAAAGTATCCAGCAGGAACTCCCTGGGTGGCACACCCATCAGCTGCGCCAACTGGTTACTTTGCTCCTGCTCTACATCCCGTGCCTTGATCAGTGTAATGCGTGCATTGGAAAGCTCAGCATTGGCCTGGGCCGAGTCAACACCGGCGATAAGGCCGTTCAGCGCCCTTACGGTAACAATGCGCTTGAACGTATCGGCACGCTCCAGGTTCTTTTCATAAGAGCGGCGCAGTTGCTGTGCCGCCAGCAGGTTGAGATAAGTGCCGGCCACCTTTACCTGGTGCCTGAAGAGTTCTTGCTGCCAGTCCTTATTGTCCCTGGCTGCGGTGGCTTCTGCCGTACGTATCTTTTCTTTCGCACGGCCAAAAGCAAAGAAATCCCAGTTGACATTGGTAAGGTAGAGGGCGCCGAATGCCGCCGTCCAGTTCTGGTGATCGAGCGGAATGCCAGAGGAGGAGGCACTCAGGCCGCCAAAACCATATAAAGGGCCATTCTGACCATTGATGGTACCATAATCCTGCTGGGCAGACAAGTTGAGATTGGGAAGATATTCCCGTTTAGCCTGACTGATCTGTTCCCGGGAAGCCGCTGCATAATTGGCCTTGGCCTTCACTGTTCCATAATTTTCGATAGCGAGGCGTACAGCCTCCTTCAGCGACAGGGTATCCTGTGCCCGAAGGGGTGTCATCTCACTGGAAAAAAGGAGTAATGCAATAAGATAATTCCTGATCTGCATGAGGTGTGTCTGTTTTACAATGAAACCCGGAGCTGGTTTCGAATGCAAAGAGACTGCAGCATTTTGAAGCAATTTTGAAGATGGGCTTCAGGAAAACAAAGCAATTGTTAAGCAGGTACCGATATCTGCTGTAAACGGGCAAACCGCTGGGCGGCGCTCGCCATTTTGCTATTCCTGTCAAAGCATACGCCGATCATATGCCAGCCATCGTTGTACTCGTAATTAATGGCAAAACGGTTTACTTCACATATCTGCTTCACGATGGCCAGGCCCAGGCCTATGCTATCGGCACTTTGATTGCTTTTCTTAAACCGCTGGAACAGCTCCTCCGTGGGGATTTCGGGAGGAAGGCCGGTATTACTGATCACCAGTCCTTTGGCGCTCAGCTCTACTTCAATACGGCCTCCGGGGATATTATGCCTTATAGCATTGCTGAGCAAATTGGTCATCAGCATTTCGGCGAGCGCCGGGTGGATCGTCAGCGGCACATCTTTATCAAGACTACGCGTAAGCGTCAGCTGCTTCATCTGAATCCAGTCTTCCAGGGAGGCGATCACCTGTTTGGTTACCGTGCAGAACTTAATGTCGTGAGAGGCCTCAAATTCCTGGTTCTCTAGCTTGGTGAGCAGTGTAAGAGAGCGGTTGATGCTTGACAGCTTCTCGATCGCATTCTGCATATCTTCGATCAACGCCGCCTGGGTGGCATCAATATTGGTTTCGGCCATCAGCTCGATCTTGCTGCGGATAACAGCCAGCGGTGTTTGCAGCTCATGAGAAGCATTTTCACTGAACTCTTTTACCGAGGCATAATCTTCGATGGCCTTATCTGTCATCTTTTGCAGGAACTTGTTCAGCTCATTAAACTCTTTAGTACTGGTTTCCGGTAGTACTATTTTTTCCTTTTGCTTCACACGAAAACCATTGATTGTCGCCATAGTCTGACGGAACGGGGACAATACAAAGCGCGAGATCACACGGGCCGTGACAATGGTACCAGCCACCAGCAGGATGACCTTCCAGATCACCGCGGTCATCATTCCTCTGAATATCTGTTCCGACTTGGTGACAAAATTATAGGAGGAAACTTTATAGTTTTCGCCATTGATCTCATAGAAAGAATTTACTGTAAGTAGGCATTCTTTCCGGTTCAATGCATTGTTGAATTCCTGCGTTTCGATGATCTGCACCGTTTGCCCGGGCAGTGTAGGAACCTTGGTTATGGCAATCGGATGACTTTGTGTATACTCCTGGCTGGCATGACCGGCCCGTAGCTTGGCAGCAACGTTATTGTTCATCTCGGCCAGCCGTTCTCCTTCCGCCTTATCCAGCTGCTTCTTGATGCTGCGGTAGGAAATGGACATGGTGACCGGAGTAAGGATCAACACGATCGCGACAAAAGACCAGGTAAACTTGTTGACCAGCTTCATACTTTCGATGAATTAAACTTATACCCCAGCCCGTATACAGTTTCAATATAGTCGGCGCCGTTGGCGGCATTGATCTTTTTGCGGAGGTTCTTTACGTGCTGGTATACGAAATCAAAGTTAGCCAAATTGTCGGTATAATCGCCCCAGAGATGCGCTGCTATGGACTGGCGCGACAGCACGCGGTTTTTATTGACCAGGAAATACAACAGCAGGTCAAATTCCTTCCGGGTAATATCCAGCAATATATTGTTGATATGGGCTTCCAGCGTGTCGGTATTCAGGTTGATCTCGTTAAAGCTGACCAGGTTGCTCCCTTCCAGCTTTTTCCTGCGGTAAATAGCCCTCAATCGGGCATGCAATTCCGGCAGGTGAAAGGGCTTTGTAACATAATCGTCTGCCCCACCTTCGAGGCCGTTAACTTTATCGTCCAGGGCATTTTTTGCCGAAATAATAAGGATACCACTGCTGATGTGCTCTTGCTGTATCCAGCGCAGCAATTCGAGCCCGTTGCCATCGGGCAGCATGATATCGAGCAGGAGGCAGTCGTAGCTGAACAGGCTTAGCTTTTCTTTCGCATCTTCAAATCCATAGGCAACCTCACAAATATACCCCTCCCCGGCCAGGTAGTCGTGTATACTGCTGGCCAGCTCCTTATTGTCTTCTACGGCTAATACTTTCATACGGGTGCAAACTACCGGCGAATTCTGTATCAATTTTGAAGTTCTCTATCCTACTTTATACATACGGGAGGCCGAGTTAATATAATCCAGGGGATCAAACGCTTTATCAAAGGTCTCCTTTAAGGTATTCAAACGGCTCTCCAGGTTGGTGATCCTTGCACCAATCTGGTCGTCGTTCCGGTACTTATCGAAAAGATCGGCATAGCGTACAATATGCTCGCTGATACGGAAAGTGAGCTGACCAAACCGGACCTTCAGCGATTGCACATCCATCATGCGATAATAAATATCGGCTTTCCAGTCCTTGGGATTGGCTGCCTTTGCCGCGGCAACATATTCACCGGCGCGTCGCCGCAACTCGGTCAGGTACTGGTAACGCTTCTCTGCATCGCTTTCCCTGGCAAACTGCTGGTCAAAATCACCTGCGCCGACCTTGACCACGGAAAGATCTCCGTTCAAGGCCTTTTGGTAGACCTGCTGCAGGCTTTGCAGCTCGGCCGTGATCAGCTTCCATTCCTGTTCTACAGCACCCTTGTCGTAAGCAAACTGGCTTACTTTCATGGTAAGGGTCATCATTTTTTCGCTTTGTTCCCGAAGGGCCTTGTTCTTTTTGCCAATAGAAGTGACATAGGTAGACATGCCTGCAAACAGCACCGAAGAAATAGGACCTACTACAGGTACGTATTGTGTGGTCGCGCCGGAAAACAGCAACAGATTGCTACTCATAGCCAGCGTCGACTCCTGGTTCTTATTCTTTTTGACATAATCGTGAAACCCTGCAAACCAGTCACGGAAACCCGGGTAATTCATGGGGTTGGCCGCTTCGTTGAGCTGGTTGTAGAATTCGCGGGTGGTATTGAACAATACCAGGGGTTTGATCTCCCGTTCCATCGAAGCCAGGTTTACCAATGCCGACTGAAAATTGGCCTGGTAAATATTCAGCTCATTCTCTTCGATCGCCTTTTGTTTGTCTTCCAGTGCCTGCACCCGCAGGAACAACTTATCGGCCTTCTCTCTGGCATCTTTGGTCTCATTAATGGAAAGGTCCAGAGCGCTTACGCGGGCATCAAGCTTGTGAATATTGGCATCCAGCACCTGGCTTCTCTGATCCAGGTTGCTGCGTATCTCTTCCAGTACCCGTTCTTTTAATTCTTTGTCATTGCCTGCTTCCTGGCTTTGCGCCCTTGCGGCTGTAGCCCCGGAGACGGCCAGGAGACTTATCAGGATAATTTTTTTCATAAACATATCATTCAAGGAACGGGCACTGTATAATAGCTGTCTGCAAGTTCCGGTCAAGATACGAAGGTAAAATCTGCATTTTTAACCAAGTAGGAATGAGTGTATAAATAGATTGAATTTAATGTTAATGATCCTGTAAAGCGACATCGTATTGCCCACCGCTAATGGGACGGCCTTTCCAAGGTCTATACGAAAAAGAGCTGCCGGAAATCCGGACAGCCCCTGCAAAAAACAACAACGATGTTCAGAATTATTTCAAACAGTTCTTATTTCTCCCTGCACCTTTTCCTGGCTGATCTCGATCATTCGTTGGCTTCGCCGCATTGATCAAAATCTGTAAGGTATATTATTACAGTACAAAAGTAAAGACATTATTATCATCAGAACCAATTTCAGACAGGCATTTAAATGCAATAGGTGCATCAGCCAAACTGATATACCGCAAAAACACTAACGCTTCAGCTTGTTCAGTCGCCGGGCCAGGAGCGTTGTGCCCAGGCCCAGCAAGGCAATAAATGCAAAAGCGACGCGAAGATCAGTAGCCTGTGACAAGAATCCAATTAGCGGCGGCCCCAGCAAAAAACCCAGGAAACCGATGGAAGAAACAAGCGCCAGTGCCAGTCCTGCCGGTATATTTTTAGACCGGCCAGCCACGCTATAGACGAGAGGTACTACGGAAGAAGTGCCGATACCAACCAGCAAAAACCCAATGGTAGCAGGTACCAGCTGCGGCCAGAGAACGGCCAGCAACATTCCTGCTACAATGGTGATCCCGCTGGCCTGCAGAATACGCTTAACACCATAGCGGGCAACCAGCGCGTCGGAGATAAACCTTCCGCCCGCCATCGTGAAGGTAAAAGCGATATAGCCTACCCTGCTCAGCGCTTTCGGCGTACGTACTATTTTTTCAAAATAAATACCGGTCCAGTCAAACATAGTGCCCTCACAGATCATGCAGGCAAAGGCGATAAGTCCCAGGGTAAGGATAAAAGCATCGGGGCGTACCAACCGCTTCTTAGCCGCTATAGCGCCTTCGGGGCCTGCATCGCGCGGCACCAGGTAGCGGCGGAATACCAGGGCCAACAGCCAGGCCAGCAGGCAGATCATGCTAAAATGCGGCCAGGGCTTTATATTAGCCGCGACCATTGCGGTGGCGGTAAGCCCACCCACAAAGCCCGCGAGACTCCACAAGCCATGAAACGAAGCCATAATGCTGCGCCGGTACAGGCGTTCGACCTGGACGCCTTGCGTATTAACCGAAATATTGCAAAGGTTACCGGTAATACCAAACAGGAACAGCGCTCCCGATAGCTGCCATACCTGGGCTGCCCAACCCAGCAGCACAAGCGCCAGGGGATACAGCAGCACACCAATGGTGAGCATGGCTTTGCTGCCGTTGCGGCTGACCAGGTAACCCGAGAGCATCATGGCCAACAGCTGCCCTGCCGGCATGGCAAACAGCACGCCACCCAGCGCAGCGTCGTTCAGCTGCAGGCGGGCCTGTATATCCGGTATCCGGCTGGCCCACGACGCGAACACAATACCTTGTATGAAATAAAAAACGCTGACAGCAATACGGTAATAGCGTTGGGTAGGTAAGGAGGCAGACTGGTTCATTTCGGCGACAAAATTACGGTTTGGAATGGTTCGCGGAACTGCGGCAACACCATACCCGTCATACCTGTAGAGACGTTGCATGCACCATACCCGTAGAGACGTTGCATGCAACGTCTCTACAAATACCGGGGGATTCACAAACGGCAACGGCCCGCCGGGGTGGCGGGCCGTTGCAAATGTTCAAAATATCATTATCGTTTCAGCAAGGCCTTTTCCAGCACCTCGCCCATTTCACTGACATAGGCAAATTTCATGCCTTTGATAAACTCCGGATTGATCTCTTCAACATCTCTGCGGTTTTGCTCGCACATCAATATCTCCTTAAGCCCGGCGCGTTTGGCCGCCAGCACTTTTTCCTTGATGCCGCCTACGGGCAACACCTGTCCCCTGAGCGTGATCTCGCCCGTCATAGCCAGGAAAGGCTTGACCTTACGGCCGGTGAAAGCCGAGGTCAGGGCGCTCAGCATCGTAACACCCGCGCTGGGCCCGTCTTTAGGTACGGCGCCTTCCGGTACGTGAATATGAATATTGGTCTCGTCAAAGCGGGCCATATCGATCTTCAGCGGTTCTGCATGCGCTTTAAGATAGGAGAGCGCTGTAGATGCAGATTCCTTCATCACATTGCCGAGGTTGCCGGTGAGGGTCAACCCGCCTTTGCCTTTGCTGAGACTCACCTCAATAAAGAGTATCTCTCCGCCCACATAGGTCCAGGCCAGGCCCACAGCTACCCCCGGAGGGTTGGCTTTCTGGTAAAGCTCATTGCTGTACTTCGGCTTACCCAGCGCTTTTTCTATAAGGGCCGCGTCGATATTGACCGCTTTTCTATCTTCCATGGCCACCTGCCTGGCGATTGAGCGCATAATCGCGGCCAGCTGGCGATCCAGCTCACGTACACCCGACTCCCGGCTATAATTCTTGATCACCTGCTGTATGATCGTAGGGGTATACTTAACATTGATCTGGTCCAGGCCATGTGCTTTCTTTTGCTTGGGCAGCAAGTGACGTTTGGCGATCTCCACTTTTTCTTCCACGCTATAACCGGAGAGCTGGATGATCTCCAGGCGGTCGCGCAGGGCCGGCTGAATATCGTTGAGGCTGTTGGCTGTGGCAATGAAGAGTACCTTGGACAGGTCATACTCCATTTCGAGGTAATTGTCGTAGAAGGTATGGTTCTGCTCCGGATCCAGTATCTCCAGCAAGGCCGAGCTCGGGTCTCCCCTGAAATCCTTTCCGATCTTATCGATCTCGTCGAGAATAAACACCGGGTTGGACGTCTTCACTTTGCGCAGCGACTGGATAATACGGCCGGGCATAGCGCCGATATAAGTTTTGCGATGTCCGCGCAGCTCGCTTTCATCATGCAGGCCGCCCAGGCTTAACCGCACATATTTCCGGTTCACAGCATTGGCTATGCTTTGTCCCAGCGAAGTTTTACCAATACCGGGAGGACCGACAAAACAGAGGATCGGCGATTTCATATCACCTTTCAGCTTCAGCACGGCCAGGTATTCCAGGATACGATCCTTGATCTTCTCCATGCTATAATGATCGGCATCCAGCACCTTCAGCGCTTTTTTCAGATCGTACTTATCTTCGGTATATTCGCCCCAGGGCAGGTCCAGCATCAGGTCGAGGTGATTGTACACCACCGAATAATCCGGGGAATTGGGATGCATGCGCTCCAGCTTACCCAGACCCTTTTTGAAGGTTTCTTTAGCCGCCTCGTTCCATTTCTTGCTTTCGGCGCGCTTTTGGAGGTCTTTGATCTCTCTTTCGTTGCCTTCACCACCCAGCTCTTCGTTAATGCTCTTCAGCTGCTGCTGCAGGAAGTATTCGCGCTGTTGCTTATCGATCTCGCCACGTGTTTTGGTCGTGATCTCGTTCTTCAGTTCCGCCATTTGAAGGTCGGCCTGCAGCAGCTCGATCAACCGGTGCGTACGCGCCTTGATGTCGTTTTGCTCCAATAATGCCTGTTTTTCGATCAATTTGGTTTCCAGGTTGGAAGCAATGAAATGCACGAGGAAAGAATAATTTTCGATATTCCGCAGCATCATCCCCGTTTCTACGGGGATATTGGGTGAAAGCGCAATGATCCTTTCAGCCATATCTTTTACCGAGGAGATCATGGCATCGAATTCCTTATCATCCTTTGGAAATTTATCGTCGAGGTAATTGACCTTCGCCCGCAGAAAAGGCGCTTCCTGGGTATATTCTTCGATCTCGAAACGCATGCGCCCCATGATGAATATCGTGGTATTGCCATCGGGCATTTTGATCTGCTTTACGATCTTGGCTATGGTGCCTACCCGGTGGATATCCTGGGTTTCCGGATCTTCATTGCCCTGGTCCTTTTGTGCCAAAACGCCGATCATACCGCCATTTTTGCTACCTTCTGCTATTGCTTTTACCGATTTATCGCGGGAAACCGTGATCGGGAGCACTACATTGGGGAAAAGAACCGTATTGCGCAGGGCAATAACCGGAATATCTGCTGGCAACTCACTTTTTTCCTGCTCCTCCATTTCCACCTCCCCTAATGGAACGATAGGCATAAATTCCATATCGTTCTCATTCATATTATTAAAAACAATTTCTCTAAAATTCATGTTGGTATAAGACATTTTGGCAACCGTTTTCCCTAAGGGGATCGGTTGATTGTGCATTATCATTATTCAATTAACATGCCAAAGATGTATTTCGGAAATATTAGCAGTCCTTCCAGCGGCCGTTCAAGACCTCCGGCATACAGGATTGATTTCCGGAAATCGCGGCCGTACCTTACTTTTGACGGTAAAACCAACCCTATGATTTGGAAATCTACCTATAAAATAACTTTATTATTCCTCCTCGCGCTTCCGCTGACCATGAGCGCGCAATCCAAAATGGGACGCCCTTCAAAAAAATATTATCTGAGCACCGGTATGGAGGGTTATATCCTGAGCACAACACTGACGCAACGGCAAAATGACGCTATCGGCCTGTCTACACCGCGTTTTACCGGCTTTGTCAACATCGGGGTCAATATCAATTACGATTTCAGCCCGCGTATGGGTTTATATACGGGCCTGAGCTTAAAAAATATCGGCTTTATTGAAAAATTCAACAATCCCGATTCAACGGTAAAGCGTCGTGTATATACCCTGGGCGTGCCATTGGGACTAAAGCTGGGCGATGTGAAATATGGCAGCTACCTGCTCCTGGGCGGAGGCGTAGATTTCCCATTCAATTACCGGGAAAAAGGGTTTGTGCGTCGTGGCGACAAAACCAAGTTCAACGAGTGGTTTAGCGACCGTACGCCTAAAGTCATGCCTTATATTTTTGTGGGAATGCACCTGAGGCCCCTGTTCAGCCTCAAACTGCAATACTACCCGCTCAACTTTATGAACAACAGCTATACGACATCCGTACAGGGACACGCCAGCCAGCCATACGAAATGTACGATGTAAAGCTGATCATGCTTACTGCCGGCATCGATATCCCTTTCCGGCCGAAAAGCTGAAGGGGATAAAACAGGATTAAGCGGAATTCCTGGAGAATTGATAAAAAAGTTAGTGACTGTCTGGACAAAGGAAAGAAAGTTTTGTAGGTCTATAAGTACTGATTAGCACGCTTTACTTTACCCATCTTTTTATTGGGTGTCGTTATCCTCCTCTTTTTTGCTCCGCCAAAAAAGAGGCAAAAAAGGCGGCAAAAAAACAATGCTCCGCTGTTTTTTTGTGGCCGGCGCACCCGGGCTTAAAAACAGGTATCAACTTTAATGCAGCATTGCCGGGCATAGGATCATAGATCAACGTTTAATCATTAACCAAATGGATTTTTTTCATCGCTCCTATTTTTGGTTGGTTTCCTGTATAGGGCTATCATAATTGAAGCGCTTGTCGAAGCATCGTTTTATAGTTGTCCTTTAAAGTAATGGAAAGCGCCGTCCCGGAATACCGGGACGGCGCTTTCCATTACCATTCATTATTGCGGCACTGCGCGGTTCAGGAAGTCGATAAAAGGCTGCATCGTTTTGAAGGCCTGCACGGTTTGCTTCACCAGGTTCTTATCCGATAGCTCTTTATCGCTTACGGGACGGCCTACGGTAAAGCTTTTGTGGCGCAGGTACTCAATAGCCGGGTTTGCCGGATCGTAACCCTGCGGGGCTTTTTTTAACTGCTCGCCATCTATTTTTGGATATAGCTTTTTGAAATCCTTCTGGTGAATGATCTGTTCAAAGGCAGCCAGGTCATAGTCAATCTCCTGCCGTATATTTTTCAGCATATCGGCGGGCGGCATCCAGGCGCCGCCGCCAATGAAGGCTGCACCGGGCTCCAGGTGAAAATAAAAGCCCGCATGCGGCGATTTTTTCCCGCCGACGGTGAAGTGTGCGCCAAAATTGGTCTTGTAAGGTGATTTATCTTCCGAAAACCGGATATCACGGTTAATGCGGAACATGCATTGCTTGGCCGGGATATCCCGGAAAAGCGGCTCAAAGGCACTGATCCCTTCCAGTATTGCCGTAACAAAAAGCTCAAAATCGCCTTTGGCGGTCTCATATTCCTTACGATGGCCATCCATCCATTCTTTATTGTTATGCTGTTTCAGCTGCTTCAGAAATTGAAACGTGGGTTGTGTGATCATGTCCGGTTTTGTACAAATGATTGTGCCCAAAAGTAATATTTTTGTTCCGGCGCAAAAAGCCGGGCGTGATATTTACTATATCTTTCCTTTCCAAAACGACAGACATTTGAAAAAACTATTTTACCACAGCTATTCACCATCGGCCTTCAATTTGGGCACGCTGGTGTTGCGCCTTGTTGCCGGCAGCCTCATGATCACACACGGCTGGGACAAACTTTCTCATTTTGCCAGCTATAAGCAGCAATTCATTTCTTTTATGGGATTGAGCCCTTCCGTTTCGCTGGGCTTAGCTACCTTTGCAGAGTTCTTTTGCTCTGCTTTGCTTATCCTGGGCCTTTTTACCCGGCTGGCAACCATTCCCCTGCTGGTAACCATTTTTATGATCCTCAAGGTCAACAGCTGGGATGTAATGAAGCATGAGGTGGTACCTGCGCTAGGCGCCATTTACTTGGCGCTGCTGCTCTTTGGCCCGGGAAAATACAGCCTGGATGCACGCATCAGCAAGAAATAAACATAAACTCGTATCACAAACAGATGATTATATATAATGTGACCGCAAAGGTCGACCCGGGTATTGCCGACAAATGGATGCACTGGCTCAAGGAAGAGCACTTGGGCGAAATGATGCGTACCGGGCTATTCAGCGATTACCGCCTGTGCCGCCTGATGGAGCAGGACGAAAGCGAAGGCGTTACCTTTGTGATCCAGTACCACTGCGACAGTATAGAGCATTACCAGACTTATGTGCACGAGCATGCGCCTCATATGCGCAAAAAGACCCAGGAAAAATTCGGCAATCATTTTGCTGCTTTCCGCACAGTAATGGAAGTGATCAATTAGATTTCAGGGAAGATATGCCTCAATACAAACATTTATTTTTTGACCTCGACCATACCCTTTGGGATTTTGAACGCAATTCGGGGGCCACATTGGCACAACTGTACACAGAGTTCAAGCTGGAACAACGCGGGATCACTGCATTCGAGGATTTCAGGGTCACTTATGAACGGCACAATGAAAAATTCTGGGAACGGTTCCGTAAAGGACATATTCATCGCGACGAGCTACGCTGGAAAAGGATGTGGCATACCCTGCTCGATTTTAAGATCGCCGACAACAACCTCGCCCATCGTCTGAGCGCGGTGTACCTGGAACGGCTGCCCTCCCAGGGCAAGCTCATGCCTTTTGCCCTTGAAATACTCGATTATTGCGTGGCCGGGAATTATCAGCTGCACATGATCACAAACGGGTTTGAAGTGACCCAATGGGAGAAGATGCGTACCTCCGGCATTGATCATTATTTCAACAAGGTGATCACCTCCGAAAGCAGCAACAGCATGAAACCCATGCCCACCATATTTGCCTATGCGGTTGAAGCCGCCGGCGCCTCTGTTGCCGAAAGCCTGATGATCGGCGACGCCCTTGAGGCCGATATCCTGGGAGCGCAGGGATATGGCATGGACCAGGTTTACTACAACCCCGGCAAGCACGCACATGAGGAAAAGCCGACTTACGAGATCGATTGCCTGAGCCGGCTGAAAGATATCCTATAACGTATTCGACCTACACGATGGTTCATAGGGGGGCTGATACATAACTGATAGCCTCCCCGAATACAGTATCAATCTGTTCAAACAGATCGCCCTCGCTTCTGTAGGCTTCAATATGCCGGGCAAAAGGAATGCCGTCTTTTTGATCAAGGTATTGCTGAATGCTGTCTTCGATACTGCCTACATCGGCTGCAGTGGCTACAAAGCCGGTCTTCCCGGGATTGACCAGGGCGCCCAGTTCTCCTACCGGCGTTACGACCACCGGCTTGCCAAAACCATAAGCCATACTGAGGATACCGCTTTGTGTTGCCGAGCGATAAGGCAGCACCACGCAATCTGAAGCAGTAAAATACCGGTCCACTTCTTCATTGGGTACGTAGCGGTTTTCCATATGTACCTGCGCCCCGATACCCAACTGCTGCACCTGGTCGAAGTAAGGCTTATCGTCCTCATAGAATTCTCCCACGACAAGCAGCTTCAGGTTGGGATTACGCTTCAGCAGGCTGGCAAAGGCTTCCAGCAGCAGGTCTAATCCTTTATATTT
Source organism: Taibaiella koreensis (assembly GCF_003545715.1). Classification (GTDB taxonomy): domain Bacteria; phylum Bacteroidota; class Bacteroidia; order Chitinophagales; family Chitinophagaceae; genus Taibaiella; species Taibaiella koreensis. The sequence continues at coordinate 503,512 of NZ_QVNU01000001.1, read as the reverse complement.
TCGTACCAATCCGAAGAAAAGCAACACTGTATCGTTGTCGCTAAAGCCGAATTGCGCCCGGAGCGAGGGATCCGGCAGGGTTTCCTCTGCCTTGTAGAAATCGTAAATGGGCAGCGCCGACCGGAAGACCTTTTTGCCAAACATCTCCGTCAGGAACGTTTCGACGGACCGGGAGAGCGCCAGAAAACAACGGGCATACTTAAGGCCATAACGCGTCAACATTTTATCGACTTTGTTTGCTTCATGGGAGATTACATTCTCGGTAATGAACATTACCCGCTGCCGTAAGCGCCGATCCAGGCCTGCAGTAATACCACGCATACAGGGCCCGAAAAAAGGATGCCACCAGTCGATCGCGATCAGGTCGGGCTGCTGGCGGTTGAGATAACGGGCCACTTTTACCCAGTTGAACGGGTTGAGGCTGTGTACCATTCTTTTATTGGGAAAAGAAAGTTTTTTGTCGCTGCTGGTATCGTATTGCGTCTTGCCGGGAAAGAGAAAGCCCGGGTAAAGCATCTTAAAATTGACCAGCTCCACTTCAAAGTTCTGCGTCAGCTTGTTACATAAATGCGCCAGGAAAATGGATTGCCCGTTCCGATAGGGGTTTCCTGGCCCTATTATGATTATTTTTGCTTTCTTTGCCATCTATTTTAAGAAACTGCAAAACTATGAATAATCTGGAAGACGCTCCTATACTAATTACCGGGGGCTGTGGCATGGTAGGTTCGCATCTCGCAGATTATTATGCGGGCCGTGGACAACGTGCGGTTGCTACCTATTATACACATCCTACCATACGGTTAGAAGAGGTGCTGGACAAGGCCAATTACATTCCCTGCGATATACGCGACAGTAAGAAAGTTGCGGAGATCATCGCGCAGTATAAACCCCGGATCATTTATCACCTGGCGGCGCAAAGCTACCCTACTGTATCGTGGGAAAAGCCGGCTGAAACAATGGATATCAATGCCAATGGGACGATTAACGTGTTTGAGGCGGTCAAAACGCTCAGAAAAGAAGATCCCGGTTATGATCCCGTGGTGCTGATCGCCTGCTCCAGCGCCGAATACGGCGCCAGCCTGAAACCCGGAAATGTTCCGGTAACGGAAGATACAGCGCTGCTACCCCTGCACCCTTATGGCGTGAGCAAGGTGACCCAGGACCTGCTGGGCTTCCAGTATTTTGCCAATAACAATATACGGAGCATCAGGGTAAGAATCTTCAACACCACCGGGCCGCGCAAGACCAACGACGTCGCCTCGGATTTTACAAAAAGGGCCGTATTGTTTGAAAAAGGAGAGATAGACGTTCTAACTACCGGCACACTGACTACAGAACGGGCCATTACCGATGTGCGGGACCTCGTGGAAGCCCTGGTATTATTGTCAGAAAAAGGGCGGGCGGGTGAAGTGTATAATGTGTGTGGCAACAAAAGCTACCGGATATCGGAACTGCTATCTATGGTCGAAACCATTATCGGTCGCAGCCTGCCCCACAGGGAAGACCCTTCCCTGGTGCGTAGCAGCGACGAACCGGTGATCTACGGTTCTTCACACAGGCTGATACAGGCAACGGGATGGCAGCAGCGCATTCCGCTGGAGCAGACCCTGTCGGACATGATCGCTTACTGGCGCGGCATTTTGTAAGGTTCCGGCGGTTGGAACAGCCCCTTGCGGTGCCGAAACATCCGTTTACCGAAATTTTGCCCCCGTTTATCGAAACAGTGTTTCATACACGTAGAAGTGCATATACTTTTGTGGTATATTAATTGATTTAAAAATGGAAAACGAAGCGACAAAGCCTTACACCCGTAAGCGCCCTGAGCCTAATCATAAACTGGGGGGATTGGTCTTGATTGTGATTGGTGTACTATTTCTGCTTAACCGCATCCCGCAAACAGCAGGCCTCTTTCCTCACTGGTTCTTTACCTGGCCTATGATCCTGATTGCTATAGGCATCTTTACAGGTGTCAAAAACGGCTTCCGCCACATGTCATGGCTTATTCTCGTGCTTATAGGTTGCTATTTCATGCTTTACGAAAATAATTTAATTGCGCTCAACCTGCGTCCTTATGTTTTGCCGGCCGGCCTCATCTTATTGGGTATACTGGTGCTGATAAAGCGGAACCGCTTTCACAAGCATTACGATCGCTGTCACGGCCGCCGTCACCCGCGCGGACGCTTCGGCGGCAGGCATTGGGAACCGGTAGCCGGCGATGACGACCAGACCAACGATATTTCAGACGATGTTATCAGTGTCAGCTCAACTTTTGGCAATATGGAGCGTAATGTTTTTTCCAAGAATTTCAGGGGTGGTAACATCTCCAGTGTATTTGGCGGCTGTCAGGTCAATTTTACCCAGGCCGATTTCCAGGGTACCGCAGTAGTAGATGTATCGGTGATGTTCGGTGGTGTGGATATCGTTATTCCCGCCAATTGGAACCTGAAAAATGAATTATCAGTAGTGTTTGGTGGGATCGAAGACCGCCGGATGATGTCGAGCACCGCTCATGAATCGGGCAAGACCCTGATCCTGAAAGGCAATGTCATGTTTGGCGGCGTGGAGATCAAGAGCTTTTAAGCTTCAGTAACCTACCCCGTACTGACCATATTTTCAAAATAAACAGGAATGCCTTCATACTTCAACACCTTAAACGTAAAGCTGAGCGCGGCCATTATTTTGCTCACCATCAGCACGGCCCAGTTCTATTGGCTTTGCGCTTTCAAGGGATTTCCTGTCGACATCGCCCTCGCCGATGCTTTGGGTAGCAACCTGCTGTTGTATGGCATCTTTCTCTTTCTTGAATACGGTTTCAGTCATTATGTGCCGCCCATCGCCCGCTATGGGATCATCGCGGCCCAAAGCTTTGGTTTCTGTATTGCCTGGCTTCTTCTTTGCCAATGGACGCTCAAAAACTCTTTTGACAATAAAGCCTATACGGTGTTCTGGAACGACACCTTCTATATCCGCGGTCTCATTGGCTGGATACTGCTATGCGATTATAACCTGATCAACTACTTTGTCCGGCATTTGTCCAACCAGGATTCGCTTAGCGAGCAGGAACAGCACAGCCTGCAGTTGCGCAAGGAAGCAGAGCTGTTCAAGCTGCGTCAGCAATTGCATCCGCATTTTCTCTTCAACAGCCTCAATTCTATTAATGCCCTGATAGGGAAAGAGCCCAAACATGCGCGGACCATGGTACAGCAGCTATCGGAATTCCTGAGGCATACCCTTAAAAAAGAAGACAATGATCTTATTACCATCCAGGAAGAGCTGGAGGACCTCAGGATCTACTTAAGTATAGAGCAGGTACGTTTTGGCCACCGGCTTACCATTGAGGAACATATACACACCGATTGCATGGAAGCCCGCATACCCCCTTTCCTGCTACAACCTCTTGTCGAAAATGCGATCAAATATGGTTTGTATGGGACTACGGGCCCCGTGACTATATATATAAAGGGTACGCTGACCCAGGACCAGTTCCTGTTCAGCATTGTCAACCCCTACGATCCCGATGCAGTGACGACCAAAGGGACGGGCTTCGGCCTGGAATCGGTGCGGCGCAGGCTGTACCTGCTCTTCGCCCGCAACGATCTGCTTGTGGTTCAGAGTCAGCCTCCGGAGCCGGACAGCGATCCGGAGCATGCGCATCATCACTTTACGGCAACCATCAGCATACCGGTGACCCTACCCGGGAACGAGCAACAACCTGTAACACCTACCAATAACTGAAACGCTTGATATGAAAACGATACTGATCGACGACGAGCCCCTGGCAAGGTCCCTGCTGGCCGAGCTCCTGGAAGACGAGAAAGATGTTGAGATCGTGGCCTCGTGCAACGATGGCTTCGAAGGTATGAAGGCAATCCAGGAATATCAGCCCGACCTCATTTTTCTGGATATCCAAATGCCGAAAATAACCGGCTTCGAGCTCCTGGAACTGCTCGAAAATCCGCCAAAGGTGATCTTTACCACCGCCTACGACGAGTATGCGCTGAAGGCTTTCGAGGTGAACGCGCTCGACTACCTGCTGAAGCCGGTAAGTATCGAACGGCTGCAGAAAGCGCTTGAAAAAGTGAGAACGCAGATCAGGACGCCGGAAGCAGAGCAGCCTAAAGACATGAGTGGTTTACAGCTGCCTGAGCAATCACAGCGTATCGTGGTAAAAGATGGCGGCCATATTAAGATCATTCCCTTACCCGAGGTGCTGTATATCGAAGCGGCCGACGATTACGTAAAGGTAACCACGGCCGATAAATACTACCTGAAACATCAGCGCATGGCGCATTTCGAGGCACAGTTGCCGGTACACCAGTTTGTGCGGGTGCACCGGTCTTATATCGTGAATGTGCAGCACATCCACAAAGTAGAGCTTTATGAAAAGGAAAATTATTGTGTGATCCTGCGCAACAATGCCAAGATACCGGTGAGCCGCAGCGGCTACGCCAAGCTAAAAACCGTGCTCGGCATCTGATCTGATTATTTCTACAAGAGAAGTCAAGTTTTTGAAACTTGACTTCTCTTGTGTTACAATAAGAGTTTGCGCGTGTAGGGGAACCAGTCGTTATCTTCCAGGTCAACGACCAGCATGCCCGCCTTATTGGCTTCGACCCTGCTGTAGATGAGTTGTGCCGCCTTCTTCGTATTGTCGTCGTCCAGGTGGCTGAAAGGTTCGTCCAGCAACAGCCAACGGAAAGGCTGCAACAAGCTTCTCACGATCGCCACGCGCTGGCGCTCCCCATACGAAAGCGTCTCGGCCTTTTGTTCCCATTTTCCCTCAAGCCCCAGCTGCTGCAACCATTGCCGCGCTTCTTCTTCATCAATAGTGTTGGTCAGGGCGCGCTTGATATTGATATTCTCGGCCAGGGTAAGGTCGCCAAAGAGCCGCAGGTCCTGGAACACGATGCTGATATCTTTGCTACGCAGTGCTGCCCATTGATCGTCATTGTGTCCACGCACGTCTTTCCCGTCCCAGGCAGCAGTTCCGGTATAATCATTCCTCAGCCCGTACAGAATATGCATGAAGGTAGATTTACCCTTGCCCGAAGGAGCGCGAAAAAACACTTTTTCACCGGGCTGTATGGCCTGAACCTGTCCCCAGATATCGGAATGCTGCTGTCCTAAACGGCTTTTCAAGGGTTCCGGTACCAGGTTACTGAGCTGTAGCTGCATGGATCATTATTGAAGATGAGTTAATACCGGCAACCATTCCCCCCATACCTTTTCCGTATCCATCCAGCCACCCAGCTGAACAGTCGTCACTTTATGATCACTACTGACATAATATTTCGTAGGGAAGCCCAGAAAAAGCTGGCGATCATAAAAATAGTCGTAGGGTCTGGAGATGATGTACAGATTGGGCCGGTCGATATGGTCGCCGAATTTATGTTTTACCGCGGTAGTATCGGGATCGGTAGTAAAATAAACGAAATCGAAATCTTTGTAACGGTCACAAGCCTCAAGATATAAGGGCAGTTCGAACTTGCAAGGCAGGCAGGACTCGGAGCTGATATAGACGAACGCCGGACGCTTATTCTCTTTGAAGTCGTAAACTTTCCTGTTGAGGGTAGCAAAGGACTCCTGCACGGGGAAAGGTTTGCCCGATTTATCGATGATAAACTGATCGTTCCACGATAGTTTCTTCTGCTGTGCATAAGCGCCATGTGTCGTCAGCAGGAGCAACGCTACAAGCGACTGTAGAAAAAAGGAAAATCTGTTCATAGGTCCTGTTAGTTCTTGCCCTTTCCACCCAGCATGGGTACAAAGCTGAAATGATCAAGCATCTCCTCTTTATAGCCCGATGCGGTTTTGGTAATGCGCTTCATTTGCTGCGAGCTGCCTTCGTCATCTACATCCACCGGGATGATCATGATGCCGCCCGTTTTCATCTGTTCGACCAGCTTCGGCGGTACAAAAGGTGCTGCAGCGGTAATGATCACCTTATCGAAAGGTGCAAAAGAGGGCAAGCCTTCGAAGCCATCACCGTAAAAGCGTTTCAGATGCGGGTAGTGCTTCAGGTAAAAGAAATCGTTATTGTGCTCAAACAATTGCCTTTGGCGCTCGATCGTATATACCCAGGCGCCCATTTCGGCCAGCACACAGGCCTGATAAGCGCTACCGGTACCAATCTCCAGTATTTTATCAAAACGTTTCACCTCGAGGAACTGGCTTTGATAAGCTACAGTATAGGGTTGGGAAATGGTCTGGCCTGCGAGGATGGGAAAAGCGCGGTCTTCGTAGGCGATCCGCTCGAAAGCCGGATCCAGGAAATAATGCCGGGGAATACGGCCCATAGCCTCCAGCACACGCTCGTCCTTGATACCCTTTTCACATAGCTCCTCTATCAACTGCTTACGCAGCCCTTTATGCATAAAGCTCTCCTCTTTCTCCAATCGGTGTAACATACCGCAAAGATACTTAAGGCAAACGACCGGAGCGGTGATGTGTAAAAGTTTTGTCAATGTCCCGATGCTCCGGGATGATACCGGAGTTATAAGTCCGGATATTATCTTATATTCATACGAGAACAGCCAAAAGCCTATGCGACCATTATTTACCCTCTTCTTTCTGATAGCCGTCATCACTGCTTCGGCCCAGGAGCAAACGTTACCGCTTTCATTGAGCCTCTTCAATAACGGCACCTCATTGCCGGGAAAGGGCTATGCCGGTGTCTTCAGTAAGTCCATTCACCCGGGTATCTGCCTGGGCACAGCGCATCGTTACCGCCAAGGGCAACGCTCCGAACTGTTCCAGACGCTGAAGCTCGGCTATTTTTATCACCGGTACAACCAGCACGGCCTGCAGCTTTACTCCGAGTTTGGCTACCGTTACCGTATTACCGGCGGCTTCTATGCCGAGGGCTTGCTGGGAGCAGGCTACCTGCATTCTTTCGCCGATGTGCAGCAATTCCGCCTGGAAGACGGGCGGTATGTGAAGAAAAAGAACTGGGGCCGGCCCCAATTGATGGCTACCGCCTCATTGGCATTGGGCTACGACCTTCAATCCTGTTCAACGCTCCCGTTAAAGCTGTTCCTGCAATACCAGTTCTGGCTGCAGACACCTTTCGTCAATAAGTATGTGCCGCTGCTTCCCAACACGGCTTTACATCTTGGTGCGATCTACTCTTTAAAACGGCCCCGGCACAACAACCATCCCGGATCATGAAACTTTTGACACGCTTATGCTTTCTGCTACTGGTCTCTGCCGGCGCCTCCTGCAGCAAAAAGACCATCGAAGCCACACAAGTCTGCACAACGCCTTCTTACCCTACCCATCCTAAAGCGGCAAGCTTCCAGGGCGTGCTGGATGCCTATACGCAAAAAGGGCTTCCCGGTATAGCGCTCCTCGTAAGGGACAGCCTGGGCACATGGGTGGGAGCATCGGGTATGGCCGATATCGAAAAAGGGATCATCATGCAGCCCTGCCATATCTCTAAAGTAGCCAGCATCACTAAGATATTCATGGCTACCCTGGCTTTTCGCCTCGCCGAACAGGGGAAGCTGGACATCGACGCCCCGGTAACAAGCTACCTGGACGAAGACCAGTTGAAAAACATTGCCAATGCCGGACAGGTTACGGTACGCCAGCTGCTGAATCACACGACCGGCATCTACGATGTGATCAAGGATAATGGCTTTTACCTGGATGTCTTGAACGATCCGCCGCGCCACCGCAACCAGGAAGACATCCTGCAATTTGTGAGAGGCAAAAAACCAGCCTTCCCCGCAGGCGAAGGTCCCGGGTATTCCAATACCAATACCCTGCTCCTGAGCATGATTATCGATAAGATCGGCGGCAAGCCGCACCAGCAGCTACTGCACGACGAGATCATTGACCGGCTGCAGCTCAAAAATACGTATTACTACTATCACGATCCTTTACCCGAGGGCAAAGTCGCACAGGGATACTACGACCTCTACAACAATGGCAATATCGAGAATCTTTCGAGCTACAATACCGGGAGTGGCAACGGGTATACGGGGCTTTATTCAAATGTATTCGACCTGCTTACCTTTATCGATGCTTTGCTCATCAGCAAAACGCTCGTCAGTCCGGGCTCTCTGGCCCAAATGCTGACCTTTAACCCCAAAGAGGAGGAAGACAGTGATCGCCTGCTGGGGCCGGGCGTGATGAAGGACTTTATTCACCGCAGCAATAATGAATATGCCTACGGGCACCGGGGACGGGACCTTGCCTACAGCGCCGACCTGTTCTATTTCCCGGAGAAAGGCCAGGTAATGGTATTGATCGTAAACTATGGCACCGATGGCGACAGCCGCCTGCGGCCTACGTTCTACGACTTGCGAACGGCCGTTATTGATGCCATGATGCAATAGCGAACCGACCGGATCGCGTAGCGGCCTGATGAGCTGACCTGACTTAAGACAGAAGCCGGCCAGGGCAGCTGCAATACCCCGGCCGGCTTCTGTTTTGATATCTATGTACCGCAGCGATCTCTCCTGCTATTCCTCAGCAGTTCCAAAGAAAGCAATCGCGCGGAAGACCCTGAAGAAAGCTTTCGTCCTATAGCCCGCCGGTACGGCCGCTTTTACTTTCCCAATGAACCCTGGCAGGAACTGGCTTACGGTTGCCGCTTCAGAGGCGTTCAATTCCTGCTTTGCGTATTTCAATTTCAAATAAGGCAAAATGAATGCTGTATAATTGGTGTGCAATTGCTCATCCACCCATTGCGCCTGCTGTAGTGCAGTTCGGCTGCCTTTGAAATAGCCCAGCTGGTGCAAATAGAAGCCAGTGGTACGATAAGCCCAATAAGCTTTCCGGCCCATACTTCCCGCAGAGCGGTAACGCATGCGGAAATAACCATAGATCAGTCGTGGCAGGAATAACAAAACTAACAGGATGAAACCCACGCTGATGCCTGCGCCTATCAGGATCGCCTTCCAGCTGGTTGGCTTTTCCCGTTCTTCCTTCAGCGCCTGCTGCTGCTGTTTGGCTTTGGTTGTCAGCTTCAGGTGCAGCTCATCGATCGGCTCGGGACTGGGGAAACGCTTCACCAGCGCCTCACCCGTTTCATTATCCTGCGGTTTCAGATTTTTGAAAGCCTCGGCATAAGAGACTGCAGTAGCACTGTCGCCCGGACGCACTTCACTAAGGGGCACATCGATACTGTCCCTGGTAACGACGGCAATCCCCATATCGAGAGCAACCTTTACCGGTACCGGCAACTTGTATTCCTTATCGTGGTACACCATGCGCACGAGATTCATGCGTATCAGTTTATTTGCCGTATCCACCTCTTCGACAATACCATCGCCCGCCAGGTAGGCCTTCGGTGGCTGCATGGGCGGCGTGCCGTCCGGCGCCGGACTTTGCTGGGCATCTTCGTTTCCTACAGTGGTATCGAAATCGAGCCAGCCGTACCCCGGGAAGTATAGCTGTACCCAGGCATGCGCCTGGTCGGCATAGTACCAGTACCAGCCTTTATTCTTGTTGCTGCGATCCACCGTCATAAAACCGACCGTTATGCGCGAGGGAATACCCAGCGCCCGCAACATGAATAAGGTAGCGCCGGCATAGTAGGCGCAATAGCCTTTCCGGTTCTCAAAAAGAAAATACTGCAGTTTGGATGCATCCGGGATATCGGGCACACCGGGATTGTCGGTATAGGAAAATAAAGGCTCGCCGTTCTCATCCTTGGACAGGAAATAATCCCTTATCGCCAGCATTTTGTCTACAGGCGTAGTCTTTCCTTTAGTCACCTCGGTGGCAAGCTGCCGTATACGGTCAAACTTCGCATCCGAAGGCATAAAGGTGTAGTACTTCATCAACTTGGGATCCACGCCCTCGTAGCCCTGTACCTTGCGCAGCACCTCGAAGCGCTGCTCCTGGAACCGCTGGATCTGTGGGTCGGGGGCATTGTAAACGAAATAAGCGCTGTTCAGCTCCGAAATATAGCTCTTGGCCCGGTAAGCCGATTTAAACTCGCTCTGAAAGTCCTTTTCAATCGTAATCGGCTGTACAAAGAAAGATGTGCTGGGGGCAATAAAAGTAGTAGGCGACAACTGCTTTTTATACACTTCGATATCCACCGTACGGCGCAGCTTTTCGGTGAGCGCATAGGCCAGTACCGAAGAATCATATTTGGGAAAGAACAGGGGCAGCTTTGAGGGGTCGGGCTCAAACAGGTCGCTGGCAGGCAGCAATGAGTCCTGCTCAAACGTTTCGGTAAGCGTATCGAAACGGGAATAATAAAATGCGGTCAGATAAAGCGGATTGGGAATTTCGGAATCGGGGAAAAAGTTGTCGATATGCGCTGCAAACAGCAGCTCGTTGCTTCTTCCAAGACTTCCCCTCAGCTGGGTATAGCGTTGGAGGTCAAAAGTATTGTCTTTATTCTTTTTGAGCATGCTGCTCTTTCCTTCTTCGCCACCGCCGCCGAATTCGGCTATGGTCTCCTTGATCTCTCCCCGGTTAAAATAGATGACACCCGACAACAGCAGTACGGCAAGCAGGGCAAACAAGACCAATCTCCGGCTAATGAACCACCAGAACTTCTGACCCTTATCCTTGTAATTACGGATCAGCTCGGCGGTAAAAATAATGTACAGCGAATAGATGATCACCGGTCCGATGATGAGGCCATACTGCAGTAAGACATCATATCCCCGGTCGTTAAAGAACAGCTCGCTCCGTTTGGCGATCAGCAGGATACAGGAGCTGAGAAACAATGCCGATATAAAAATCGAAAAAAACCGCAACCGGATAAAGCCCCAACCGACAAGCCAGCCGGCAAGAAAGGTGAAGGCAAAGACCAGGAAACGGATGGATAGGAAAAAGGTATCGAACTCGCCGACGGCGGTCGCATCGATCCCCTTATAGGCGGCATACAACAAAGCAGCCAGGATAAGAAAAGGCGGCAGGAAGCGGAAACGGAACGAATACAATAGCGCGGCACAACCCATACCGGCGGCAACATACAAAGTCTGTTGCCAGGTCTGGTTGTTCAGCACAACATAGTACTGGTTAGCATTCCATAGCAGGAAATAGCAGACCAGCAAAGTGGGCAACAGCAAAAAAATGGCCTTCGCCAGCAATTCATTGACCGGGGTCGCTCTCTGGATACGCATAATAGTCAAATGTAAGAAGTTCCCACCTTGCAAAAAAGTGAAACCTCATTCGACTACAGCCTCAGGTCAGCAACTCGTATACCGTGATCAGTCCGGCTGCCTGGTCGAGCAGATCGGTAAGCGCCTGCAATTCGGCCAGTGTGAGACAGAGGGTCAGAGTATGGTTCACGGGCAGGGAAACACATTTCTGATCGGGACCGGCAAACACTGCTGTACGGTATTCCTGTTCCATATCGGCGTACTCTTTCAGACGCTGGAACTGGTGTGGTTTGAGCGTTACGGCTGCGATGCCGAAAGCCAGCTGGATGCGGTTACACTCGGTGCAGCGGATGATGTAGCCATCGGCGGAGCGGGCAAGCGTTTGGGTATTACACATAGGGCAAAAATATTTAAAGCGGACCGCCACGCCTTTCAAAATCGGGAAAACCTTTGCCATCTGTTTATAAAATGACGGCCGGCTGACAATCGGCTTTATCGATACGCCTATTGCAAAGGCATTGCTAACGACAACCTTTATACTGGACAGCTGTTGTATCTTTACCGTACCAATTTAAAATTCAAGTTACTGATGAGCAACACCCTGGTTTCCATCAATCCTTTCACAGGAAAAGAGATTACCCATTACAATACGGATACGCCTACGATCATTAAGCACAAGCTGGAACAATCGCATAAAGCCTTTGAAAAATGGCGTAAGGTATCGATCAGGCAACGTGCCGCCTACCTTAAATCGCTGGCCGACTATCTGCAAAAGAACAAAAAGAGCATGGCCGAACTGGCTACCCTGGAAATGGGCAAGCCTTATGTGCAGAGCGTTACCGAAATTGAAAAAAGCGCTACGGCGCTCACTTATTATTCCGACAATGGACCTCGTTTCCTCGAACCCGAACCCGTAGAGACCGATGCGCAGCTGAGCTATGTGAGTTTTCAGCCCCTGGGCACCGTGCTGGCCATTATGCCATGGAACTTCCCTTATTGGCAGGTATTCCGCGCGATGGGCCCTATACTGATGGGCGGTAATGCTATGGTGCTGAAGCACGCTTCTAACGTAACCGGCTGTGCCTTGGCCATCGAAAAGGCCTTGCAGGAGGCCGGCCTGCCGGAGTACCTTTTCCAAACCCTCATTCTTTCTTCATCGGAAATGGAGCCGGTGATCGCCCATAAATACATCAACGCGGTAACCTTCACCGGCAGCAACGGTGGCGGCAGCAAGGTGGCCGAGATAGCCGGCCGGCATCTGAAGAAGCAGGTGCTGGAGCTGGGTGGCAGCGATGCCTATCTGATACTTGAAGATGCCGATCTGAAACGTGCTGTAGAGGTATGCGTTACATCACGGCTGAATAATACGGGTCAAAGCTGCATTTCGGCGAAGCGTTTCGTGGTGCACGAGAAAGTGCTAGCCACATTCCAGAGCCAGATGACGGCGCTGATGCAGGAAAAGAAATATGGCGATCCTATGAATACCTCCATGCAGCTGGGACCGCTGGCCCGTCACGACCTGCGCGATCAGTTGCATAAGCAGGTACTGGCAAGTGTGGAAAAAGGTGCGCAGGTCCTTTGCGGCGGCTTTATTCCCGATGAACCCGGCGCTTTTTATCCGCCAACCGTGCTTACCGGTGTAAAAAAAGGCATGCCGGCCTATGACGAAGAAATGTTTGGACCCGTAGCGGCCATCATAGCTGCCAAAGACGAGGAAGATGCGATCCGTATCGGCAATGATTCCATTTTCGGATTGGGCGGCGCTGTTTTTTCAAGGGATATTAAAAGAGCGGAAAAAATAGCGGAAGAAGAACTGCAGGCAGGTAGCGTATTTGTCAATGATTTTGTACGTTCCGATGCCCGCTTGCCTTTCGGAGGCGTCAAGCAAAGCGGCTATGGCCGCGAGCTCAGTTATTACGGCCTTCGCGAATTTGTTAATATTAAAACGATTTTTGTACGCTAACCCCGGTTTATAATGTAATTAGGCTGTAACTTAGCCCTTCGTCAAACAACATAAGCCATGTTTACCTACCTCGCGCTCGGAGATTCTTATACTATTGGTGAACAAGTGCCTGCTGTCGAAAATTTTCCGCACCAGACAGTTATGCTGCTCCGCAGGGAATATGTGACACAGGTGGCCGATCCCCACATCGTAGCGGTAACCGGATGGACCACCGACGAGCTGGCAGCGGCCATAAAAGAAGCGGGCATCCGGGATACATTCGACGTGGTAACTTTACTGATCGGCGTCAACAACCAATACCGGGGACGTGATCTTGAAAACTATAAACGGGAATTTGCCCAGTTATTGAACAAGGCTATTCTGTTTGCCAATGGCCGTACTGCCAGGGTATTTGTGCTGTCTATCCCGGATTGGGGTGCGACGCCATTTGCCGAAGGGCGCGACCGTACAACCATTGCAGCTGAGATCAATGCTTTCAATATGGCCAACCGTGCTATAGCCCTGGCTTATAAATGCCACTATGTCGACATTACGGCTTCTACCCGCCAGCACGGAACCGACGAACAATACCTTACACCAGACAAATTGCACTATTCCGGTAAAGAATACCATGAATGGGCATTGAAGCTGGCGCCGGGTATGGCGGCTGCACTCAAGAGCTAAGTAGTATATGTAATAAAAAGGGACATTCAAACCAAAGCCTGGATGTCCCTTTTTTTATTTCCTTGTTATCCCAACAATAACCGGAGCAGGATATTGAGGCTCCACAAAATAACCAGCGTGCCTACGGCAATAAACATAGTCTTTACCGGCAGCCGCCCGCTTAACTTTGCCGCAAGCGGCGCTGCCGCCACGCCACCGATGATGAGCCCGATGATCACCTGCAGGTGGCTGATCCCGATCATTGCAAAGAAAGTAAGCGCACTGGAAAAGGTAACAAAAAACTCGGTTATGCTTACCGTACCGATCACATAACGCGGTGTCTTCCCTTTGGCGATCAGTGTGCTGGTTACTAAAGGCCCCCACCCGCCGCCGCCAAAAGAATCGAGGAAACCACCGGCTGCTGCCAGCCAGCCCACACGTTTTAGCTTCTTTCTGTTCCGGGCCTTCCGGAAAGCGTTGACCAGGATCCGGACACCTAGCAACAATGTATAGCCCGCCAGCACTGGCTTGATGTAGGCAGCATAGCTATCACCCAGCCAGGATAGAAGCAGCGCGCCCGCAATAGCACCGGCTACCCCAGGCAGCAACAGCAGCAGGAAAAGCTTCTTATTGACATTCCCAAACTTATAGTGACTCAAGCCAGAGGCGCCGCTGGAGAACATTTCGGCGGCATGGATACTACCGCTGATTGCAGGCAGCGGCGTGCCTATGCTCAGCAGCACCGCAGTACAAGTAACGCCATAACCCATGCCCAGCGCCCCGTCCACGAGCTGTGCCAGGAAACCCGCCAGGATCATCAGGTAAAACGTAGTGTTCCAACCCTGGACCGTTTGCAGACCATAATGCCACATTTCCTTTATGGGAAAGAAAGGGATTACAACATAGCCGGCGACCATAAAGAAGAACGCAAAAATACACCGGTACGCAATCCACTTCCACTGCTGCTCTGCGGTAACCATCCTGATCCGGGAGGGCTCGCGTGCGAGTATGCTTGTAATGGCATTCAGCTTCTTCACCTTACCACTGAAATCGCCCGATAAATATTGCCGTATCGCCTGCATCTGCAGCAATACCTGGTCCAGCTCCTCGGGCAATGTCTCCTGTAAAGTGTTCTTCAGTCTTTTGGCGATCGTAGGCGATAAGCCGTTGGTGGAAATACCGATCTTTAGGTTTCCTTTCCGCACCACAGCCCCAAGATAGAAATCGCACAGTTCAGGCACATCTGCAACGTTCAGCAACAAGTTCCGTTCCCGGGCCGCTTCCCTGATCTGCCGGTCGGCCTCGGGATCACCCGTCGCGGCAATTACCCACCTGGCACCATCAAGAACTCCAGGCACAAACAGGCTTTCCTCCAGCTGTACATTGGGATGCAGGGCAGCCATTTGCTGTACCGCGGCTCCTATACTTCCGGCAACGACCCTGATGGCGGCATCCGGGGCGTTGGCCAGCACAGCGCACAGCTTTTCATAACCTATATTTCCCGCGCCGATGATCAGCAAAGGTAAAGCTTCGGCTTTGAGGAATATGGGAAACAACCGGTTTTCCGGCGGCGCAGCGTCTGCGCTGTCGCTAACCCCGGGCTTATGCGCTATCAAGCTTTGTTCTTTCATGACTTAGACAGATCAAAAATCACTGTGAAATAATACAAACC
The DNA here is from genome assembly GCF_003545715.1 of Taibaiella koreensis. Classification (GTDB taxonomy): domain Bacteria; phylum Bacteroidota; class Bacteroidia; order Chitinophagales; family Chitinophagaceae; genus Taibaiella; species Taibaiella koreensis. The sequence goes on along the minus strand of NZ_QVNU01000001.1, from coordinate 488,166 downwards.
GCCTATAACAGGGCCTCCTTCGTACTGGTAATAACGTTTGTTGAACAGGTTGCTGGCGCCTAGCTTGAGCGTGGTAAACAGCCTGGGTAGCCGGTAAGTGATCTGCGCATCCACAACGCCGTAGGCGGGTATACGGCCATTGGCCAGCGGGCTTTCCCAGTCAAAGGTGCTCTGGTAGCGATAATTGATACTAAATCCCGTATTCCGCCATACTTCCCGGTTGCCAATGGCAATGTTCACCATCCATTCGGGCGTATTAAACGCGGGAATAAGACCATCGGTCGCCGACACCTTTAGCAAGCGCGCATAAGAGACATTGGCATTCAGGCTGAATTTCCTGTAGAAGTTATAGCTACCGCCCAGACCAGCGCCATGATTGCTCACCGTACCCGTGGAGTTGGTCCACATACGGTATATTTTCGACTGGGTTTTATCGTAGGCTGCATTGACCGTTCCGGCGTCCTGGCCGATGATGCCTTCGTTGGGCCTTGTCAGCTCTACTTGTCCTATAAAGTCGCGGTATACGTTGAAATAATAATCGATGTCGATAAAAATTTTCCCGTCGGCAAAAACACCCTTGTAGCCGGCCTCCAGCGAATTGATATATTCCGGCTTGATATAACCGTACTGGCTTTTTACCAATATACCACTATTCTTATCCTGTGCTTCGGTCAGACTCATTCCGCCGCTGTTCACATCCTTATTGACGGCAGCTATGAACTTATCCTGGGAAGAACGCAGGTAAGCGTTTTCAAAAACGCCGAAATGTTCCGACATTACCTGAAGCCCGCCAAGCCGTTTAACACCACCATTATCTACGTAAGAAAAACCTTCAAATAAAGTGGGGAAGCGATAGCCGTTCTGGTAGGATATCCGGAAATTATGATCCTTCGCCGGACTCAAAACAAGCGCGATACGCGGGTTCAGCTTAGGGCCAAAATACTGGACTTTATCGGCACGCAGCGAGGCCACGATCTTCAGCTTTTCCTCCAATATTTTCTTCGTGACCTGGACAAAGCCGCCTGCGCTGTAATAGTTGAATACCGCATTACTGAATGCCTCATCGGTAAAGGACTTCGGGTTCACGAAGCTATTGCCATCGGGCTTGATAAAGTAGTTCCGGTAATTAAAGCCCGCCAGCACCTGGAAGCCCGGCGTATAGTCTGAGAAATCATATTGTCCTTCGACGTGAGCCAATGAGGTCGTCATTTTAAGCGCCGCGCCGATATCCCAATTGTTGATCGCGATCAGCTTTGCTTTTTCCTGCTCAAAGGCTTCCGTACCCGGCTCAAAACGGCCGGCATCGGCTGTTGCCCTGGCCTGACGATGCGCACCGGCGTCGCCAAGGCCCTGGCTTATCGCAGCATTGTAGGCATTGGTATAATCGCCAAACCATGCCTTGTTGTCTTTGAAAGCCTGGTCCAGATTCTCCCCCAGTGGACGCAGATTATAAGAGCTACCGGTATTTTCCATGGTATAGTAAGCCTTCACGAAATAGCGGGGCGTCTTGTACTCCAGCACATGCTGCTGGATCTGAAGGCCATCCAGTTCGATACGGTTACCGCGCTGATAGAGATTCCGTACATTGCCGATACGGTAAACATAGGACAGCTCTTTACCGGGCTGAAAACGATAGTGCAGACTTACGTCGACTTTATAATTATTAAGATTGTAATCGGCCAGGTCGCTTTCCCTGTAACCCGTTCGGCTGACGACATACTTTTTACCATTCAAGGTGAGGGTTTGCCTGTCGCTACTTTCATCGCCGTAGACATTGACCAGATCCTTTCCGGGATTGTCTGCACCGGTCAACCCGGTAGAGCTGTTGGCGTCGGGATTCTGGTCGCGCAGATTATCGGCGATCCAGTCATTGCCGCGGGTGTATGCAGCATTTACTTTAAAAGCAAAGTGAGCTCCCAAGGCACATGCGTAGCGCAGGGCTGTTTCCGATAAAGGGCTCACTTTATGCTGTGCATCGTCCACATGGTTAATCCCTACTCGTTGGTAGACGCTTAGCCCCTGGTAGTCATAGGGAGACTTCGTCTTCAGGTTGGCGATACCGCTCACCGCGTTCAGTCCGTAAAGGGCCGAGGAAGCTCCCGGGATGATCTCCATACTCTCGATGTCCAGTTCGGTAGGTCCCACAGCATTGCCTACCGGAGCGCCAATGCCGGGCGAAGTATTGTCTACGCCATCGACCATCTGCAGGAAACGGGAATTGGTAGTCCCGCTGAATCCACGGGCATTGGGTACTTTATAGCCCAGGCTCAGGGTAGTCATCTGTATCCCCTTCACATTTTCAAGCATATCATAAAACGTGGGCGCGGCACCGGACCGGATAGCCCTTACATCAAGCTTTTCGATACTGACAGGCGCGCTCAATATGCGTTCGGGTATACGGGAGGCGCTTACCACAACCTGGTCCATAGCAACCTGGCTGGGATGCAGGGCCAACGACAAGGAAGTATTGATGTTCTCGCTGGTGATCAGGAAATGTTGTTGTTCGTAGCCCAGCGCCGATATCTCGAGGGTAAACGGAAGCTTGCTGTCGATCTGAAGCGTAAAAGCGCCAAGAGAATCGGTAAGGGTACCAAAACTCGACCCCAAAACGGCTACAGTAGCGGCATCTATGGGCTGGTGCGACCGTTCGTCCGTGATCATGCCGCTGGCGACAAACATTTGTTGGGCAGAGACGCCCGTAGATAAAAGTAAAATTGAGAAAAGCGAGACAACAGTTTTGAAGTTCATGGATAAAAAATATGATTGTGATCGTTTGGAATTTATACCGGGTACGGCTGCAGCGCATGCCGCATAAGTTGATATAGTCCCCGGCAGGGACAACGATCTACGATATCATGATAACGCCTACGGCTAACGGGAATGTGGAAATACCGAAACATAAGAATGGACATTATACCCAGGCCGCTCTCAGGCTGAAGTCGCCGAAAGCCTCACCCGGAAGGCGTTGTTCGCTGTATTGTTTAAAAAGATTATCGAGCAGGGCCAATATCGCCGCTTCATCCTGGCTTTCCCGGTACAGCTTATTTAGCCGTGTACCGGCTCTATCGGCGCCCAGGTAAACATTGTAACGCCCATAAGCTGTTCCTACGAAGCCGATCTCGGCAGCATAAGGACGTGCACAGCCGTTGGGACAGCCCGTCATACGCATGATGATCTCCTCATCATCCAGCGCATACTGATGCAACAATTGCTCTATCGATGAGATCAGCGCCGGCATATAGCGCTGTGCCTCTGCAAGTGCCAGGGGGCAGGTATTGAAAGCGACACAGGCCATAGCTTGCTTTCGTACAACCGAAGCCTGCTCCGTATGCGCGATCGCACCGTATTGTTTGAGCAAAGCCTCTATGACCGGCTTATCGGGAAGTGCAATATCGCAAAGGCTCAGGTTCTGGTGGCAGGTAAAGCGAATATTGGCCTTACCGGTCTGCGCCACTTCGTAGATGGCTGTTTTTAGCTGCACATCACCTTCATCCAGCAGCCTTCCGTTCTCGGTAAACAAGGTGTAGGTCCAGGTACCGTTTTCTGTTTGCTGCCAGCCATATTCATCTGCCCTTGTGGTAAAGATCACTTCTTTTGTGGTTTCCAGGGCAAAGCCCATACGGCGTTCCAGCTCATCACAAAAAAAATCGAGACCATACTGATCAACGGTATATTTCAGGCGGGACAGCTTCCGATCGCTCCGGTTGCCGTAGTCGCGCTGAATAGTAGCGATTTCGTATACAGCTTTCAGGGCTTTTTCCTCGTTATCGACAAATCCGATAGGGGTGGCCAGCCGCGGGTAGGTGGCGCTATTGCCATGTGTACTGCCCATGCCGCCGCCGATGGCGATATTATAGCCTTTTATTTCTCCCGCTTCAACAATAGCGATCAGCCCGACATCATTGGTATACACATCGACATCGTTATTGGGCGGCACCGCTATGGCTACCTTGAACTTTCGGGGCAGGTAACGGTCTTCGTACAGCTCATCTGTTTCTTCCTTCTCTATGATCTTTTCTTCATCAAGCCATATTTCATAATAAGCGCTTGTCTTTGGCTTCAGGTAAGCGCTGATCTTATCGGCCAATTGATGCACGGTGCGATGTACCGCCGATTGCGAAGGATAAGCGGCCGCGACCACATTCCTGTTGACGTCGCCGCAGGCTGCAATGGAATCCAGTATAGCTTCATTGAAAGCCTTTATCGTCGGCTTAATCTTCGCTTTCAGGATACCATGCAACTGAATGGTCTGCCGGGTGGTGATCTTGATCACACCGGTGGTATGCTGCCCGGCAATCTCGTGCACCGCAATCCATTGCTCCGGTGTAAGAAAACCTCCAGGCAGCCTTAGCCGGATCATATAGGAATACAAGCGGTCGAGCTTTTTGGCCGCCCGCTCCTCTCTCCGGTCACGATTGTCCTGCTGGTACATGCCGTGGAACTTGATCAGTACCTGGTCGTCTTCCCGCAGAGCGCCGGTATGCTCATCCAGCAGACTTTCTTTCAGTGTCCCCCGGAGACCCTTACTATCTGTTTTTATCCTTTCTGTCGAAGATAATTTTGTGCTCATATGCTATTGGCTTAATAAACATCTTTTAAATAACGGCCTTCTGTTTCCAGCTGTTCCAGAAACTGCTGTGCGGCTTCGGTGCTCTCCCCGCTTTCGCGGGCGATGATGCGGAGCAAGGTCGCCTCTACATCGGCTGCCATAGGAACCCGTGCGCCGCAGATATAGAGGTAAGCGCCCTCCCCGAGCCATTTGTATAGTTCAGCGCCATGTTCTTCCATACGATGCTGCACATAGATCTTTTCTTCCTGGTCGCGGGAAAAGGCGGCGTTGAAGCGGCTCAGCAGGCCTGTTTCCAACCAGCTCTGTATTTCTGTCTGGTACAGGAAGTCCGTAGTAAAGTTCCGGTCGCCGAAGAAGAGCCAGTTCCTTCCGATAGCACCGTCAGCGTCTCTTTCATTAAGGAAAGCCCTGAAGGGCGCGATACCGGTACCCGGACCTATCATGATCATGTCCTTATTCTCCGGCGGCAACCGGAACCTGTTGTTCGTGTGAATGCGAAAAGACAAGACGCTATCCTCCTGTAGTGACAGGTAATGTGAGCACAAGCCATGCCGTACTTCGCCCGCTACACTAAAGGTGTCCAATGCTACCGTAAGGTGTATCTCGCCTGGATGGGCCGCAGGAGAGGAGGCAATAGAATATTGGCGCGGGGCCATAGGTTCCAGCACTTGCAGCACTTCTTCAAATTGTGCCGGCGCCTTAAGCGGATAGATCTTCAGCAGATCCTTCAACCCGATCTTTGTTTCCGGTATTTCCTGCTGTACAATGGCTGCATAGGCTGCCACCACCCGCTCCGGCAGCCAGCTGATATTGAGCTCCTTTTGCAGGAGCGTATAGACGGGCCGCTGCTGCCCCCGGTAGCTTACTTCCTGAGTGGCATAGGTCCCAGTCAGCGCCAACAGATCCTCGACCAATGTTGCCGGGTTTTCGGGTACCAGGGCCAGGGCATCCCCAGGCTGGTAAGCAATCCCCGGTGCAGCGATCTCAATATGATAGGTAGCCTTATCCGATCCCCGGTCGTTGAGATTGATATGCCTTGTGATCCCTCCTGCGTACACCTTTTTCGCGGGTCCGGCGGGTGCATTAGCCAGCATCGGTGGTACGCTTTGCCCATCCGGATCACCCAAGCCCGTCAACAGCTGATCAAACCAGGCAATAGCAGCGCTTTCATAATCAGTATCGCATAACAGTGGCTTTTGCACACGGGTCGCTTTATTTTGCCTCAACAGTTGGTCCAGGTCAATACCGGCCTGGCAAAAGCGAGGGTAGCTGCTATCGCCCAGGGCTAACACTGCAAATTGCAGCCCTGCCAGGTCGGGTTGCTCCTGAATCAGATAGTCAAAAAAACGTTGCGCTGCTATCGGCGGATCGCCATCGCCCTGGGTGCTGACCACCGCAATGAATAATGCTTCCCCGGCCAGTTGCGTGGGTTTGTATTGGTCGAGCGCCACTACTTTCATTTTATGCTTCTGTCGCTTGCCCAGCGCTGCCAGCTTATGCGCTAAGGCTTTGCTGTTGCCTGTCTCTGTTCCATAAGCCAGTGTTATATTCAGCGAAGCACTATGCGGCAGCACAGCACGGTTTGGTTGCTGGCCCAGCAAGCCGGAAAGGTATCCGCTGATCCAGACCAGCTCATCGTGTGAAGCACCGGATACCAGTTGTTGCAATACAGTATTGCGTTCTGTTGTGATCATAATGCCTGTTTTATTTCGGTACGAAGACAGGTGACAATGATGCCGCTTGTGCGTTGCGTATCTCCCTGAAATAGACCTCAGACTGCTCAGCTGCTTCAGGCTTGAACCAGCCGAATTGTTCGTGAAGGGCCACTACCTTGCCAATGATGATCAGTGAAGGGGAAATGAAAGAAGAATGCTCCTGCTCTGCCAGTTTATCGATATCCCATAGCTGTATACTTTGTTGCGGTGTGGTCGCCTGGCTGATCAGCGCGAGCATTTTACCGGCTGCAATACCCCGGGCCGAAAGCTTCCGGGCAATTGTGCCCAACTGACCGCCACTCATATACAGCACAAGTGTATCGGCGGTGTGCGCCAGCTCCTGCCAGAACACATCGGTATATTGATCCGCATTGTACAGGGTAAGAAAGCGTACGCTTTGCGCATAATTCCTGGCTGTAAGCGGGATGCCGCTATAAGCCGATGCGCCCGATGCCGCGCTGATACCAGGCACGATCTCGTAGGAAATGCTATACCGGTTCAGGGCCAGCAGCTCGTCCAGCACATTAGCATAGAAGGCGACATCTCCCCCTTTCAAACGAACGACCAGTTTGCCTTCCAGGGCATATTGCACCAGCAACGCATTGATATCTTCCTGGCTTGTTGATTGGTCATTACCGCCTTCTTTACCTACAAAAATGATCTCCGCACGCGGTTGTACCCATTGGTACAAAATACCTTCGCTCACCAGGCGATCGGCCAGCACCACATCTGCCTGCTGCAGGTAGCGGGCCGCTTTCAACGTTAGCAGCTCGGGATCGCCGGGACCTGCACCGGCCAGTATCACTTTTCCTGTTTCCACGGTTTATCTTTTTTATCGTGATTAAAGAAGCAGCTTAGCCTGCAATCTTATCTGTAAATGCAGCGAAATCGGCCTCTGCGCCCTCTTCGGAGAAGAGATCGGGCACCGACCAGTATCGCTCTCCCGTATCATAATTGAAAGTGAGGATGCGCGCTCCCGGGGGAATACCGGCCAGCCGTGAAGCCACAGCAGCAAGGGAAGCACCTGTCGAAATGCCGGCCAGTATGCCTTCCTCCCTGGCCAGCCTCCGGGTATAGTCAAAGGCTTCTTCTTTGCCCACCCGGATAATGCCGTCCAGTATTTCGGTATTCAATATGGATGGCCTGAAACCCGCTCCGATACCTTGCAGCGGATGTGGACCGGGCGCCCCACCGCTTAATACCGGCGACTGCTCCGGTTCTACGGCAAATACCTTAAGCGCTGGGAAATGCTCTTTTAAGACTTCAGCTACTGCTGTGATGTGCCCACCTGTGCCTACTCCGGTGATCAGGTAATCGATCCCTTCAGGAAAGTCGTTCAGTATCTCCCCGGCAGTTGTACGCCGATGGATGTCCAGGTTGGCGGTATTGTCAAACTGCTGCGGCACCCAGGCGCCAGGGATAGCCGCGGCCAGCTCATTGGCTTTAGCCACTGCGCCTGCGGTCCCTTTTTCTCTTGGTGTCAGCACAAACCTGGCGCCATAAGCAGCCATTAGCTTACGCCGTTCTATGCTCATTGACTCTGGCATCACCAGCACCAGCCGATAGCCTTTGATAGCAGCGACCAGCGCCAGCCCCACACCAGTATTGCCCGAGGTGGGCTCTATGATCAGGGTATCTTTGGTCAGCCTGCCCTTTTGCTCTGCGTCTTCGATCATAGCCAGGGCAATACGGTCTTTGATACTGCCTCCCGGGTTGCTACGCTCGGTCTTGATCCAGACTTCATGTCCCGTGTCGAAAAGCCTATTGAGGCGTACATGCGGCGTATTGCCGATTGCGCCTAAGATGTTCTCTATTTTCATTGTTTATTTTTTGGTTCCTAAAAAAATCAGATGACGAAATTGACCGGCTCCGGCAATGGCTGCTTGCCCCTTACGATTACCTCGCTTTTATGATAGACCACAGATTGCGGCGGCACACTTTGGGTTAGCCATACATTCCCACCAATCACACTATCATGTCCTACCACCGTTTCTCCGCCGAGAATGGTTGCCCCGGAATAAATGATCACGCGGTCGCCGATAGTGGGATGCCTTTTGACACGGGCCTGCTCTTTGCTCACATGCAATGCACCGATGGTCACACCCTGGTATATTTTAACCTCGTCGCCGATGATCGTGGTTTCACCGATAACAATGCCGGTGCCGTGATCGATGAAAAAGGAAGTGCCGATACGCGCTCCCGGATGAATATCGATGCCGGTCTTGCTATGAGCATACTCGGCAAGAAAGCGGGGCAGCAGCGGTACTCCGTATACATGTAATTGATGCGCAAAACGATAAATACCGATCGCAAAAAAACCGGGGTAAGCCGTCAGCACTTCTTCGAGAGAGGCAGCAGCCGGATCGTTTTGCAGTATGGCCCGGGCATCGTCGAGCAGCAGGGCATATAAACCTGGCAAAGCATTAAAGAATGCCGTCTCTATACGCTCCACTGCCTCCTTCCCGGGAATAATATCGAAGAGTATGGAAGAAAAGCTGCCACGCAATCCTTCGTACTGGTGTACCAATTCCGCTTTGGAAGCATACTTCCGGCTTTCTCTCCGGAACAGCAATCGGAACAGGTTTTCAACAAATGCCTCTGCCGACCTTTTATCCACGATCAGGCCGAGGGTCGCCTGCCCTTGCTCATACAACAGCTCTATAAATGTTCTATCCATAAGGTATTGCTTTAAACCGCTTCTGTTTCCAGCATCAATGCGCCCACCGTAGCATTGCTGCTTTCATCGATCAGTATTGCTGCGCCATGGGCATGGTTACCGGTATAGCGATCAAAAGCAAGCGGCATAGCGGTTTTGATCCTTGCCCGAACCACTTCATTCAATTCTATACGGTCCGGTGTTGTTTCACGGTCCAGGCTATTGACATCGAGCCGGTATTCCAGCGCCTTAATCACCACAGGTGTACGAAAGGTATTGTACTGCAGCAGGTACCGGTTGCCTTTTAACAGCGGCTTAACATCCATCCAACAGATGAGCGACGATAGCTCCTGCTGCAGAGTGGGCAGAGCACCGGATGGAACAATGAGGTCGCCCCTGCTGATATCAAATTCTCCTTCGACATGGAGCACCACACTTTGCGGTGCGCAGGCAGTCTGCAGCTGTTGCGCTCCCGACTCGATACGCGCAATACGCGTGGTGGCGCCGGAAGGCAGTATCGTCACGTGATCCCCCACGGAGAAAGTACCACTGCTGATCTGGCCGGCATAACCTCTGTAATCATGCAGCGTCTCCGTTTGCGGCCGTATTACATACTGAACTGGAAAGCGCGCCGGCAGGGCTTCGCTTATGCCGGCAAGTGATACCTCTTCCAGCAACTCCAGCAGGGACGGTCCCTCGTACCAGGACATATGCGCCGAGCGTTTGACTATATTATCGCCCTGAAGCGCACTGATGGGCAGATAGGTAACCGGCGGCAGCTGCAATTCGCGGGCCAGGCCGCTATATGCTGTTACGATACCGTCAAATACATCCTGCGCATAGCCAACCAGGTCCATCTTATTGACGGCAACGATCACATGAGGCAATTTCAGCAAGGACGCGATGATGGAATGGCGGCGGGTTTGTTCCGCCACACCATGACGGGCATCGATCAGGATCACGATCAGATCGGCGTTGGAGGCCCCCGTAACCATGTTGCGGGTATATTGGATATGCCCGGGTGCGTCTGCAATAATAAATTTCCGGCGTACCGTATTAAAATAACGGTAAGCAACATCAATGGTAATGCCCTGCTCCCTTTCGGCTCTTAGGCCATCGGTCAGCAAAGCCAGGTCGGGAACACCATTGTCTCTGCGCTTGCTCTGCCGTTCTATAGCTTCAAGCTGATCTTCCCATATGCTTTTGCTATCGTAAAGCAAACGCCCTATCAGCGTGCTTTTGCCGTCGTCGACGCTACCGGCGGTAATGAAACGTAGTAGATCCATGAATATTTTTTTGAGAAATGAGGTTAGAAATAGCCATTCTTTTTACGGTCTTCCATAGCCGCCTCCGATACCCTGTCATCAATACGGGTCTCGCCACGTTCGCTGATACGGGTACAGGCAATCTCTCCGATGATGTCGGCAATAGTAGCGGCCTCAGAGGCTACGGCTGCGGTACAGGTCATATCACCTACCGTCCTGTATCGCACACGGCGCCTGGTGATCTGGTCCGACGGATCCAGACGGATAAAGGGCGATACGGCGATCAGCTGGCTTTCGTATTCGATCACATCCCGTTCATGAGCGAAGTAAATGGATGGCAACGCGATCTGTTCCCGCTCGAGGTAGCGCCATACATCAAGCTCGGTCCAATTGCTGATGGGGAACACCCGTACATTTTCACCTTTATGGATCCTGCCGTTGTAGAGCTGCCATAGTTCGGGCCGCTGCAACTTCGGATTCCATTGCCCGAATTCATCGCGTACAGAAAATATACGCTCCTTGGCTCTTGCTTTTTCTTCATCACGCCGGGCTCCGCCGATGCAGGCATCAAACGCAAACTCACTTACGGTATCCAGCAAGGTATGCGTCTGCAGGGCATTGCGGCTAGCAAATTTTCCAGTGCCATCCTGCAGGTTCTTCGACTGTATGGTGTCTTCAACGTAACGTACGATCAGCTGCTCACCCAATGCCACAGCAAGCCGGTCACGGAAAGCCAGGGCCTCCGGAAAATTATGACCGGTGTCGATATGGACCAGGGGAAAGGGCAGACGTCCCGGGCGAAAGGCTTTCAGCGCCAGATGCACCAGGGTAATCGAATCTTTACCGCCACTGAACAATAATGCCGGACGTTCAAACTGTGCAGCGGTTTCTCTCAATATGTATATCGCTTCCGATTCAAGCGTGTCCAGGTAATCTCTTGGCATAAAGCTTTAGTTTAATTGTTGCTGAAATCTTATGTCGCATGCAGGCCACATTCCTTTTTGCCGGCTTCTTCCCACCACCAGCGACCGGCCCTTAAGGGTTCGCCTGGTCGCAGGGCACGCGTACAGGGTGCGCAACCGATGCTGGCAAAGCCCCGGTCGTGCAGTACATTATAGGGCAGGCGTCGCTCGCGGATATAGCTATTCACACTTGCCGTAGTCCAATGCAACAGCGGATGATACTTGATGAGCTGATGCGCTTCGTCCCACTCAAGCTGTTCAAGGTTCTGCCGTTCAGGCGAGTGCTCAGCCCTCAGACCCGTGATCCATACTTTGTTGCCCCGCAATGCCCGTTTCAGCGGGCTTACTTTGCGTATGTGACAACAGGTCTTTCTTTCTTCGGGCGACCGGTAAAAACTATTCGGTCCCTGTTCGTGCAGGTAAGGTTCCAATTCGGATGCTTCAGGAAAGTAGGCTTCTATCGTAATGTTATACCAGGCTACGGTTTCGGCCCAGGTCTGGTAGGTTTCGGGAAACAGCCGGCCGGTGTCCAGCGTAAATACTTTAATCCTGTCGCTGATGCGGCCCACATGATCGATGATCACCTGGTCCTCATTGCTGAAGCTGGTAGAAAAAGTAATTGCTCCGGTAAAGCGTTCACACAGCACGTCGAACATACCGGATATCGATAAAGAGGGCAGGAGGTCACGCAGCGCATGCCATTCCTGCTGCAATACAGCACTCATCTGATCTTTAAATTTAATAAGGGATTGCCCGCAGGGCAGGCTTTAACGCAGGAAGGAAAAAGAAAAACTTAACAACAACAGCATATAGCCAGGTGGCTACAAACGATACGGCAGCATGTTACCGGAGCTACAGGATGCACATAAGCGGAAAAGGCAGAAACGTTGTAAAAGCTCATTTGTATAAGTTTATAAATTCTATCGTATTAGTAGTATTTTTTAGCAAAAAAAAATTGACACTCCCTTAAACTACGAAAGCAGCTTGAAAAAGAAACAGCCATAAATTCCGGGCTTATTTACAGAAACCTTTTATTGTAAACGGTTATAGCCCGGTTATGCTCCTGCTTCTGAGTTATTGCAAAACGGGTTTGCTATACCTCAAGAATAAAGGACCGGGACAAAAATAGTAAACTATATTAATTCCATCAACTTTATAGTGTTTTTTTTCAAAAAAAAATTCTCCAACCTTAATTCCAGTCTTGCACAGGACGGCAAGACATACCGAAAGCTATGGGAAAGCGTACTAAAACCGCTGATCAAGGCAGTAACCGGGATTTATTATCAACAAAGGATTGCAAGGTAGTTTCGCTCATAATGCTTCTCGTCTTTTCCCGGATGGAAATAAATTCTTTGCGTAGGTAACAGGTAGCTTCATCTTTACAGTCGTCGCATTTTTCGTAGAAGTAGAGCGAGGCGCAGGGAGTAAGGGCTATAGGTCCGTCGAACAACCGGTATACATCGGCGACAGATATTTCGGATGGCGCCTTCACCAGGTAGTACCCGCCTCCGATGCCCTGGCGGCTGTTTACTATCTTGGCGCGTTTCAGGTCCAGCAATATCTGGTCCAGGAATTTTTTAGGTATACCATCGGCCTCCGCCATTACACCTGCCTGCAGCAATCCTTTGTTGTAATGCTGCGCCAGACTGGTGAGGGCTTTCAGGGCATACTTGCATTTCTTAGACATCATAGCGCTGCAAATGTAAGCCCATTTGACCTGTTTTTACAAATACGCTCCATCATTGGAGGGCCAGGCCCCGCACCAAAATATTACCAGGATATACCCGTTATAGCGGCGGCAACCTCATTCCTTCAGATCGTACAAAAAGCAAACGGGCTGCCGTTGAAGGGCAGCCCGTTTGCTCTGTAGGCACATTGCTCAAGGTATGTCGATTACGTTGTCTGCTGCGCAATTGATCCATGTCTGATAACCACATACATAATAGTAGGACAGGCATTTCATTTGTGTAATGGGGCCGGTCGTATCTTCGGGTCGTGTACGGCTTGTCATACACGGTGTCATATACGACTCCCCTCCATTCACCTCATCTTTGCTATCCTTGTCCAGGGCGATGATCACATTTTTTTTCAATGTCAGCTTCGGTTGTATTTTACTTTTCTTCATTGAAAGGGTATTTAACTGGAAAAAAGAATAAAGGTAGTTAAAATTACAGCCCAGACTTACAGTTCAATATTAATCTTTGATATCTACCAGCTCCACATCAAAAATGAGGATGGCATTTGCCGGTATCTTTGGCCCTCTGGCCTGCGGTCCATAGGCCAGGCCGGATGGAATATACAACGTTGCTTTTGCGCCTTTGTTCATCAGCGCGATGCCTTCGTCCCAGCCGGCGATCACATTGTGCTGACCAAGCGGGAATTCGATAGGCGCCACGTGGTTAAAAGCCGAATCCACACTGGAGTCAAAGGCCTCGCCATCCATATTCACACCGGTATAGTTAACCGAAACATTTTTGCCTGCTGCAGCCAGCGGGCCAGCGCCTTCTTTATGGATCACATAATACAAGCCGGATGTCGTTTTTTTCGCATTGGCAATGCCTTTCTTTGCCAGGTATTCCTGGATCAGCTTGTCGTCGGTCGCCGCCTGCACTTTCGTTTGCGCTGCAGCTGCCTCCTGTGCTTTAGCCATTTCTGCCTGCACTTCTGCTTTGCCTTTGATCTTTACCAGCTTCACTTCCCAGATGACATAAGCATTTTTGGCAGTCCATTCGGGCTTGGGCTGATGTGCCCTGGCCGCTATGGTGTCGAGGCGTACCCTGAAAATAGTGCTGTCGCCCTCACGCATCAGCGGAATGCCGGACATAAGATCGCCCCTGATCGCCGAACGCTGAACGGGTATCTGTACCGGCTTGCCCATATTGGCTACCTGGCTGTTCATCATCAGGCTGTCGTCGATCTTCTGCTTGATGATTAGCTCTACCACATCGCCCTCTTTGGGGTTCAGCAGGCCCTTTCCGTGGGTAATTACTTTATATTCCAGGTTATCGGGTCCCTTAGTGAAACCACCGATAACGGGTACGGCTTTAAACGATTTCCTCGCCCCGGTAGTGGCCGGCTTTTTGGCTACGGGCTTTTTCTTTACCTGGGCATTCCCGGTCGTCGCGCAGAATAAGGCGCCGGCGGCCAGCAGCAATGAAGCGTATTTCATGTTTTGCTTTCGTTTTTATGTTTTTGGTATCTAGTTTGTTGTTTCTTTTCAGACGGCTTTCCTAAATAAAGCGTTTGGTGGTTATTTAAAGCTCAGCAGCTCAATATCAAAGATCAGCACAGTATTGGCCGGTATTTTATCGCCCGCACCGTGATCGCCATAAGCCAGGTTGGAAGGCAGATAAAAGGTAGCTTTCATTCCTTTCTTCATCAAGGCTACACCTTGGTCCCAGCCTTTAATGACACCATTTTTGCCCAGCTGAAAGTTAAAAGGCTCTACATGGTGAAATGCCGGATCGACATTGGAATCAAATTTCTCTCCTTTAAGATTCTGACCGGTATAGTTTACGTTTACGGTTTGGCCGGCTTTGGGGCTGAGGCCAGTACCCGGGGTATGAATGACATAATAGAAGCCTGAAGGACTTTTTTTAGCGTTCCGGATACCTTTGGTTTTCAGGTATTCCTGGATCAGCTTATCATCAATCCCTTTTTGCTTCCCTTCCCTGGCTGCCGTTTCCCCTTCCACCTGTTCTTTTGTCTTAATGCTCACCATTTTGATCTCCCACACGGCATAGTCCCCCGACCTTACCCAGGCCGGCTTGGGTTGGTGCGCCCGGGTTGCCAGTGTATCCATCAGCATACGGAATACTACGCTATCACCGGCTTTCATCTTCAACAATCCGGCCATCAGGTCTCCCTTCATCGTTGGCGCCTGGAATGGTTGAGGTACGGGTTGTCCGTTGTTCATTTCCATCGTATTGATCATAACGGTATCCCCGATCCGGAATCGTACATGCATTTCGCCGATATCGCCGGGTTTGGGCGTAACGGTGCCGGTACCCCGGGTAACGATCTTATAATCCAGACCATCAGGATCTGTTACAAAGTCTTTGTCGTCTGCGATGGCAGGTCGGATGTCTTTAGCGTCTTGTGCTGCTACGGCCTGCGTTCCGGCTTTTGTTGCTGCATCCGTTTTTTTGGCGCTGCAGCTGTTGGTGGATATCACCAGTGCGCAACCGGCAATGATAAGCGGTGAATACTTCATTTTCTTTAAGCGGTTAAAATAATTTTTCGGGTTACCTGTTTGCCGGCACTTCTTTGCTTTCGGCCGGCAGTATTTTCAATAGTGTTTTTAATTTCTTCACTGTTTCTTCCAGGGAAAGCTGCGAACGTCCTCCGGCGGCATTAAAATGCCCGCCGCCGTTGAAATGCTGTGCCGCAAACGTGCTGACATCTATATTGCCTTTGCTCCGGAAAGACATCCTGATCTCGTCCTTTTTTTCCGTAAGCATCACAGCCATGGTTACCGCTTCTATGCTTAGCGGGTAGTTGACCATACCTTCTGTATCGCCTGTAGCGATACGAAACCGCTGCTGATCTTCCTGGGAAAGCGTTACAATGCCTACATGCTGCTGCGGATAGATCTCCATTCTCTGGTACAGGACAAATCCGAGGAAGCGCATTCTTTCGGCACTCCAGCTATCGTAAATATGCTGGTGTATCACCGCATGATCCAGTCCCCTACGCTTCAGATCGGCCAGCATTTCGTGCACCGCCGCCGTGGTAATAGGGAAGCGGAAAGAGCCGGTATCTGTCATCACCCCCGTATAAAGGCATTGGGACACCTCGTTGCTGATGAGCGCTTCATCACCGGCAAGGCGTATAAAATCGTATACCATTTCACAGGTCGAGCTCTTTTCCGGCTCGCTCATCCCGTACTGAAAAGCTTCGTAGTCGGGGTTCAGGTGATGATCGATCAGGACCCTGGGCTGGGTGGCCTGCCGCAATGGCTGTTCCATGGCTTTGATCCGGTCGAGCCTGCTGAAATCCAGGCAAAAGATCAGATCGGCTTCCTGCAGGCGCTTCAGACAAAGTTTGGGTTCCGATTCGAAGTTAAGCACCGTATCGATACCAGGCAGCCACACCAGAAAGTCGGGCACTTCCGAAGGCGATACCACGACCGGATCGTGCCCTTTTTGCTTCAAATAATGATACAGGCCGAGCGTAGAGCCCAGCGCATCACCGTCTGGCTTATGATGAGTGGTGATCCATATCTTCTTTGGTTCCGCCAGCAGGGGTAATACGTCTGTAATATTATTCATATTGGTCCGGGGTCTTATCACCTATCCATTACAGACAGGGAGCTACCCTCAAATGGTACAAAAAATTAAAAAGAAAACATCGTTCCCGGCGCAGCCGGTGTTGCTTCACAAAACAGGACTACGGGTAAGGTACGCGCAAATGTAATACAAAAACCCGCATTTGTGCAGGTCTGCGCCACTGTTGATCCTATTAAATCGTTATTTCAAAACCGAGAGGGTTATTTGGATTGCAGCAGCCGCTCCATCACATGAAAGACGGCAGGGCAGGATTCGGCGTTCTTCAGTGTGAGATTGGGTTGCCGGAGCAGCACGTCCTCGTCGGTATAGGGATACCGTACACAGTCTCTCGGACGGTCCTCATAAATGCTGCAATAGTTATCGGCGCCCAGGAAAGGACAAGGGGCACTGGTAACCACATAATCGCCATCTTCGTCCATACGGAGGTAGGCTGCGATAAACGCCGATTCTTTCATGCGCAACCGTTTTGCGATACGCTTGATATCCGGCATTTTGAAACGGGGCGAGTAGTTCCGGCAACAATTGGCGCAGCTGAGGCAATCGATCCTGCTGAAGGCCTCTTCATGCAGCGCCGGTAATTGCGCCAGCGTCCCGGTCCTGGGCGCCCGCTTCAGAAAGTCTTTGTAAGCCTTGGCGTGTTCCCTGGCCGTTTTACTGTACTGGTCCAGGTTAATGGTTCCCCTATCGTTCTTCATGCTGTTCTGTCATTTCATCCGGGAAAGAATTCTGGCTAGGAGGCAAGCGAGCCGGTTATCTCTTCGAAATAGCCCGTCTTTTTATTTTTCCGCACGTTATCCCAATTATAATAGCGGCCGTTCATGGCCACATACACCCCATGCGGCAAGGTCTGCAGGAACGCCAGCGCCGCGCCCAGGTTAAAGAAACCATCGGAGCTGCCAAACTTGTAGGGTATCATGGCCCCCGTGATCACAATGGTTTTCGCCATTTTCGCCTTCGCCAGGTATTCAGCAGTCACCTGCATCGTATCGGTGCCATGCGTGATCAAAATCCGTTCCTCCGGCGCCGACTTGCAGTTGTGCAGGATCAATTCCCGGTCGTTATCGGTCATTTCCAGGCTGTCCACCATCATCAGCGTACGGATCTCGGCATCGACGGTACAACGCCCAAGCTTCAGCATCTCGGGCACATGCGTTTCTTCAAAGTCGAGCTTGCCGTTGATCATATCGTACTCTTTATCGAAAGTACCACCCGTAATCAATATGCGTAGGGACATGTTTTGGCGTTAGGTATTAGACGTTAGATATTAGACCTTAGACGTTAGATATTAGACCTTAGATGTTAGACATTAAGATTGAGTGCAACCAGAAATTGGAATTGGGGAATTGGGGATTTTTTGAAATGGAGATTTGATCATCAGAAACCGGAAATAAGCCTAATGCCCATTTCCGGCTTTCTTTATCCTATATATGACATCGCAATTTCAAATAACAGATTCTCATTACAATTTCTCCAGCACTGCTGTAATGCCTTGCTGCAGCTCCTCTTCGGTAATAGGTTGTTTCACAAATTCTTTACCGGTAATGTAATTGTACAATTCGGCGTAACGATCGGAAACGCTGTTCACGAACTCGTCGGTCATTTCAGGTATCTGTTGTCCTTCCTTACCCTGGAAGCCATTGGCCATCAACCATTCGCGCACAAATTCCTTGGAGAGCTGGCGTTGGTCTTCGCCTTTAGCCTGGCGGTCTTCAAATCCTTCTTTGTAGAAATAGCGGGAAGAATCGGGCGTATGGATCTCGTCGATGAGGTAAATGGTATCGCCGATTTTACCGAATTCGTATTTGGTATCTACCAGGATCAGGCCGCGTTCGCTGGCCATCTGGCGGCCGCGTTCAAACAGGGCGCGGGTATATTTCTCCAGCTGCTCGTAATCTTTCTCCGATACCAGGCCCTGCTTAATGATCTCTTCGCGGGAAATATCTTCGTCATGACCTTCATGCGCTTTGGTTGTAGGTGTAAGGATCGGTTCGGGGAAAAAATCGTTCTCCTTCAGACCTTCAGGCAGGGCAACGCCACACAATTCGCGGGCGCCTGTCTTATAGGTACGCCAGGCATGACCGGTAAGGTTGCCACGGATCACCATTTCCACAGGAAAAGTCTCGCATTTAAGACCAATGGTCGCATTGGGGAGGCTCGTACCATCCAATACCCAATTGGGTACAATGTCTTTGGTCGCGTCGAGGAAATAAGCAGCGATCTGGTTCAGCACCTGTCCTTTTAAAGGAATTGGCCGGGGCAATACCACGTCAAAAGCAGAAATACGGTCGCTGACCACCATGGCCAGATGTTTGTCGCCGATGGTATACACATCGCGTACTTTTCCTTTGTAAAATGCGGTCTGATTAGGCAGTTGTAACATAATTATGAGAAAGTGATTGTTTAATTTAAGCGGCAAAATTACAGAATGAGCGGTAAATAGCCGGCCGGAATTATAAAAATAGCGCCAACACCTACCGGAAGCTGCCTACCGGGCGCCCATCAAGGCTATGCCCATCAGCACCAGGCCTGTCAGCAGCCCCGTCAGGGCGCCCAGCAGCTGGAATCGTCGCTTTTCACGTCCGAGATGTTGGTTCAGCAAAGCTTCGATCTTTCCTTCGGGCAACGCTTCCAGTTTCTTCACCAGCGCCTTTTCAATATCCAACTGTTCGCCAAGACTACCCATATATCGTCCCAGGAGGTTGGGCAACAACAGATCGATCTCATCCATCAGGCTCTTTTTCATCATTTCGATCGTTTTGTCGCCAATGAACATAGCGATCGCAGGCATCTTCTCCTTCAGCTTTTCCTTAAGAAAGATATCGATATGGCTTTCGATAAGCGGCGTGAGCGCCCGGAGCCGCTCCGGATCTGTAAGCCTTGCGGCGAGCTTATCGGCGTTTAGCAGTTCGGACGAAGCGTAGCGTCCGGCGGCGGCAGCCAGGACCTGTGCTTGAGCCGGGATAAGCTTGCGGAAAAGATAACGGACAAAAAGCAGGTTGGCCAGCCAGCCCATCAGGGCAGCGACAACCGGGAAAAGATACAGATACATCCGGCAAAAATAATACGGGTTTGCGGATTATCCATAACTGTAAGGAAAGGCCCCCAAAAAGATTGGGCGCCCCTGACAAATGCATTGCACCATCATTGCCAGCCAAGGGCAATAACATAGAATTAAGAGCCTATCTGTACATTATTGATACCTATCTATACATTCTCGTTAGGTTCAGCGCTGGCTTCAATGCTTCTTTGTTACCGGTGGCGCTTACTGAACTTGCTGGTGCCGGGCCAACCTTATGCACATTTTCAACGTACAATCAAATCCTTAAATGCTATGAGTCTTTTTAAACACCTGATAACAGCAGGAGCCCTCTTTTTGAGCGCCCTGTCCCCAACACTTTATGCCCAAGGCAACAATATAAGCAGAACAGCATGGTTGAAGCAGATGGAACAGGAAGAGCAAAAGATCGCAGATTTTGTCGACAGGCAAATGAATAATGCTGCGCAGAACGACTCCCTTTCACACGCCTTTATGGCTGCCCTGCCACAGGATGAAGTTCCTGAAGCCAGCTTAGACCAATTTGCCCAAAAACGCCTGGAAGGCTATTACAGGCAACAGTATTTCGACCTTCACCCCGACGCGGTCAAACGCTATAACCCGGGAAATGTTCCCTTTGAAACTGGTACAGCCAACAAGCCTACCGGGGCGACGCCCAATTTGCTCTGCACCAATGGCGATTTTGAATCGGCAACCTCTTCTTCGCTGGTATCTATGGGATATAATGGCTATGGAAATCCTCCGCTTTACCTGGGCGGCTTATGCAGCTCAGTACCGACAACCAATGTTACCTATACCAATGTCGGCTTTTCCAATCCGGATAATTTCCTGGTGACCAACAATATTCCCGATCCGAATATCCCCGCCATTAACCAAACGCACAATGGCTCCTTACATGCTTTAAGGATCAATGGGTACCTGCATTGCGATAATTTCGGAAGGAATATGCTGCAAAAGTCCTTTTCTTCATCGATATCGGGTAAAGCCAGGATAAACTTCTCCTATGCGGTAGTGATACAGGCGCCGCACTCCGGCGCCGATGCCAATGGTAATGCATTTTTCGTAGCGCGGATATTAAACAGCGCCGGAACAGAAGTAGGCTCGAGAATATGCATTAACAGCAGCTCCTCTGGGTTTCAGACCACCGCTCTCCCGGATTGCAGAAATGTCACCACCACGAAGACGATATGGAAAGACTGGAGTTGTGATTTTATCGAGTTCGACGCCCAGGCAGGCCAAACATACACGATCGAGTTCTTTGTGTCGAGCTGCCAATGGAATGTTCACTATGCTTATGCTTATTTAGATGACATCTGCGCCGATATTATCTGCTGTAAAACACCTCCGGCTCCGGGCAATCCAAAATGTACGCCACGAGCCAATGGTTGCGCGATAAGCTGGGACCCGGTACCGGGCGCCGTTTATTACAAAGTGATCTTTAATAAAAATGATCCCGCATGTTGCCATGTGTCCAATCCGCATCCCACCTCTGTAATGTGGAATACCAACAATACCTCGCTTGCAATAGCGAATACCTTAGCCTATTGCTTCTCCTGGCAGGTGTTTGCCGTAATGCCGGATAGCTGCCAGACCCCGTTTACGGATAAGCAATGCTCTTGTACACCCCCGCCGCCTGGCCCCATAGGCCTGGATTGCGACTCTTTGCCCGATGGCAGCAGGCTTTCCTGGACCGCCGTGCCCGGAGCGGCTTATTATCAGGTAACCATTAACCAGTACGACCCGGCATGCTGTCCCAGCCCGCATCCCCCCAACCCTGTATCCCTGCTTCGCAATGTCGGCGGTACCAGCACCGATGTTTCCAACCTGGTTGCCGGCTGCTTCTCCTGGTGGATAACCGCAATAATGACTGACAGTACCCGCTCACTACCCTCCGATACGAAATGCTCCTGCGGTCCTTCCGTACCGGCGCCGGTGGGTCTGGATTGTGCGGCCATGCCCGACGGCAGCAATCAGCTTTCCTGGACCGCTGTGCCCGGTGCGGCTTACTACAAGGTCATCATTTCCACTTATGATCCCCGGTGCTGCGGCGTGCCGCCATATGGCTTCTCGACAACAATGAATGCCGCGACCAATACATTCAATGTTCCCAACACTTATCCCTGCTTCTCCTGGAGACTGGTGACCGTAATGCCCGACAGCACAATGTCTGACATCTCTGAATTCAAATGTTCCTGCGGCCGGCAGGGCCAGAAGCCCGGGAGCCCCGAAACGATCGGTGAAAGCCTCTCGGTTACCGCTACGCCCAACCCGGCATCCGAATACATCGATTTCACAGCCCGGCAGAAGGGCTTTACAAGCGATCCCGGCGGATTGACCCTTTACTTGTATGACGTTAATGGCAAAGAAGTGATCCGGCAGACGATGAATGCGCAAGGCCGGTTACACCTTAATGTCCGTACTTACCCAGCGGGTATGTATATTTATGAGATCAGGAGAGAGTATAAGGTTGTATTCAGAAGTAAGGTCCTGATCAAAAAGGACTAAGATCAGCCCGTCTTATACTTCGGAGTAATGCTCATTCAAGATCATGAATGGGCATTACTTTTTTTGCTTTGTCCGGTATAGGATACGCAGAAGCACACATCAATAAATATGCTAACTTTGCGCTTCCTAAAAAAAGTAATTTTTTAACCCAATGATACACATTACCCTACCCGATGGCTCCGTACGCGATTACGAAGCCGGCGTATCCGCGCTGGATGTAGCAAAATCCATCAGCGAAGGATTGGCACGAAAGGTGCTCGCCGCCGAGATCAACGGCGAAGTGGTGGATGCCTTCCGCCCCATTAACCAGGACGCTTCCCTTAGGCTGCTGACCTGGGACGACAAAGGTGGCAAATCGACATTTTGGCATAGCTCGGCGCACCTGATGGCCGAAGCGATCGAAGATATTTTTCCCGGCACCAAATTCGGTATCGGTCCGGCTATTGAAACGGGTTTTTATTACGACATCGACCTGGGCGACCGCAAAATTGAAGAAGAGGATCTGACAAAGATCGAAAAGAAGTTTAAGGAGCTGGCTTCAAAAAAAGAACAATACAAACGCAGCGAGGTGTCTAAAGCCGATGCGGTAAAATATTTTACCGAAAAAGGCGATCAATATAAGCTGGAGCTGATCGACGGCCTGGAAGATGGCAAGATCAGCTTTTACCAGCAAGGTAATTTTACCGATCTCTGCCGTGGACCACATATTCCCAATACAGGATTTATCAAGGCGGTGAAGCTGACCAATATTGCCGGCGCCTACTGGCGGGGCAATGAAAAAAACAAGATGCTGACCCGCATCTATGGCGTTACGTTCCCGGCCCAAAAGGAACTGGACGAATACCTGACCTTGCTGGAAGAAGCCAAGAAGCGCGACCACCGTAAACTGGGGAAAGAGCTGGAGCTGTTTACCTTCTCCGAAAAAGTAGGCAGCGGCCTTCCTTTGTGGCTGCCGAAAGGCGCTATGTTGCGCCAGCGTTTGCAGGATTTCCTACAAGCTGCCCAGTTGGAAAGCGGTTACCTGCCGGTAATTACGCCGCATATCGGTGCCAAGCAGTTGTACGTTACCTCGGGCCACTGGGAAAAGTATGGTAAGGATTCGTTCCGTCCCATCACCACGCCCCAGGAAGGTGAGGAGTTCATGCTGAAGCCGATGAACTGTCCGCATCACTGCGAGATCTACAAATCTTCGCCCCGTTCTTACCGCGACCTGCCGTTGCGCCTGGCCGAGTTTGGCACCGTATACCGCTACGAGCAGAGCGGCGAGCTGCACGGCCTTACCCGTGTAAGGGGCTTTACCCAGGACGATGCGCACCTGTTTTGCCGCCCCGACCAGGTAAAGGAGGAGTTTAAGAAAGTGATCGACCTGGTCATGTATGTCTTTACCTCGCTCGACTTCCACAACTTCACAGCCCAGGTATCGCTGCGCGACAAGGAAGACCGCAGCAAATACATCGGCTCCGACGAAAATTGGGAGATTGCAGAGAACGCCATTCGCGAAGCAGCGGCCGAGAAAGGCCTTTCTACCATCGAAGAATATGGCGAAGCGGCCTTCTACGGCCCCAAGCTGGACTTTATGGTGAAGGATGCCCTGGGCCGTAGCTGGCAGTTGGGTACCATACAGGTAGACTATAACCTGCCCGAACGCTTCGAGCTGGAATATGTAGATAGCGACAATACCCGCAAGCGCCCGGTAATGATCCACCGCGCGCCATTCGGCTCAATGGAGCGTTTTATCGCCGTGCTGCTCGAGCATTGCGGTGGCAACCTGCCCTTGTGGCTGGCGCCTACCCAGGTAAAAGTGCTGCCCATCTCCGAAAAATTCCTGCCTTATGCGCAGGAAGTGGCTCGCGAGCTGAAAGCCCAGCAGATCCGCGCCGAGGTGGACGAGCGTAACGAAAAGATCGGCAAGCTGATCCGTGATACCGAGCTGGAGAAAGTGCCCTACATGCTCGTCATCGGCGAAAAGGAAATGAACGACCGCGCAGTAGCGGTACGCCGCCATGGCAAGGGCGACCTGGGTGTGCAATCCATCGCCGACTTCGCCCGTACGGTGCAGGAAGAAGTAGCGAACAGGACCAATCATTAGACCTTAGGCCTTGCTTTGCGATCTTGTTTGATCAGAATAGTCATACAAAAGAAGTCTTAGCATAGTCCATCTTCATAGATTTCCCATTTACTTGTTTTGAGTAACAAGATAAAAGTCCGGCAAAAAATACTTGCCGGGCTTTTTTCTTAAATTTGTAAAAGGAATATCAGAAATGAAAAAGCCACCTCACATACCACAACATTTATTATGGGAATACGATCTTGCCACTTTCAATTTCGACAAGTCATATAAAATTGTCATTGAAAGGGTCCTCGAGCGAGGCAACCTGGCAGAATGGAGAGCAGTATTTCATTATTATGGTGCGGAGAAAATAACAGAAACGATAGAATGGAGCAGACAACTTGATGAACGGGACAAGGCTTTTTCACGGTTCTTCCTAAAATCAGATTTTCTTGATGCTGCATAAAGATCCTTTCGTTATTTCTCCTGTAACGTTTACACTTATTCAAGACCTCCAACAGCTTCCGGAATTACAAGACTTTTACCTTGTGGGAGGAACTGCTTTGGCATTGCAGCTAGGACACCGTAATTCCATTGACATTGACCTTTTTACTTCCAACGAATTCAACCCCGAAGAACTGGCATCTTGCATTTCGGATCGCTTTACAATATCGATACGGACGAGCAAAAAAAACGCAATGCTCTCAATCGTTAACGATATAAAAACGGATTTCATAAGGCATAATTACCCATTGATCAGAAAACCGGTTACCGAAGAACACATCACCTTTCTTTCTCTTGAAGATATCGCTGCCATGAAGCTTCATGCAATTACCAATTCAGGGAAAAGAGTCAAAGATTTTATCGACGTTTATTTTTTGCTGGAGCATTTTTCGCTCTCCGAGATGCTGAAATTTTACGAAATAAAATATCCCAACTTCAATCCTGTAATTGCCTTAAAGGCTATCCATTATTTTGAAGATATCGATTTATCAATCGATCTACCTAAACTACGGCATTACCTACCTTTGAACACTATTATTCAAAGGATCAATAATGCCGTTCTTCATTCCAACAAGAAATTCTGATCCCACTGTCATTTGGTCTCTCTCTTCCTCATAACACTTTTTCTTTCCGTTGCAGTAATCCAGCTGTGTTTTCTTTTTACACTCCGTTGGCACGAAGTTGTCCCACCATATAAAGACAATTTGCAACCTGTTTCCGTGATCATTTGCGCCCGCAACGAGGCCGCCAACCTGGAGCGCTTTCTCCCGCAGGTGCTACGGCAGGATTATCCGGCTGGTCTGTTTGAAGTGATCGTGGTCGACGACGGCTCTACGGATACCAGCGCCGCGGTGCTGGCAGCTTTACAGCAGCAATACGGGCACCTCAGGATAATTACTATTCCCGCAGATACCCAAAAGGACCTGCCGGGCAAGAAATATGCGCTACGCGCGGGCATTGCAGCGGCACAGTATGAACGACTGCTGTTGACCGATGCCGACTGCCAGCCTGCCTCCGCCACATGGCTACGCGACATGACCGCCCCGGAAGCTGCAATCGTGCTGGGCTATGGCGCCTACCAGACGGCTCCCGGCCTGCTTAACCGTTTTATACGCTGGGAAACGGTGCATACCTGCATGCAGTATGCCGGCTATGGCCGCCGGGGAAAGGCTTATATGGGCGTGGGCCGCAACCTTTGCTATAATAAATCTTTACTGGCGCCGCTGCAACAGGATGCTGCCTTCCAGGAAACCTACCGGCATACGCCATCGGGCGACGACGACCTGCTGATCGCCGCAATAGCGACGCACAGCCGGCCAGCCCTGAGTCTGCAGCCCGCTGCACATACCATTTCCCTGCCACAACCCGGTTGGCGGTCCTGGTGGCATCAGAAAACACGCCATGTGAGCACCGGTAAGTTTTATCCTGCAGGTGTAAAGCGATTGCTGGGTGTATATGGTCTTAGCCATGGCTTGTTCTGGCTCATAGGGCTGTTGCTGCTGGTATTGAGCTTGTGCATGCCGCCCGGCGCACCATTTTCTTTCTGGCGGCTCGATGGCTGCCTTGCCACACCGGACCCGTTTATAATTGCCGTTTGGATTGCCTTCTTGCTGCGGATTGTACTCTATTGGATCAATGCCGCGGTCTGGTACCGTGGTCTGGCCGAAAAAAAATTATTCCTGTTTTATCCCATAGGCGACTTGGGATGGGCGCTGTATAATGTAATTTTGTCGCCTTATATTTTATGGAAAAGCAAACAGGCCTGGAAGTAATCCTGAAGTACTTCGACGACTTTACCGAACAGCAGATCGCACAGCTGCAGCAGTTGCCTGAGCTGTATGGACATTGGAACGAACAGATCAATGTGATCTCCCGTAAGGATATCGATGAGCTATATGTGCGTCACGTGCTGCATTCGCTCAGCATTGTGGCCGTATGCCCTTTTAATCCGGGTATGCGCATCGTAGACATCGGTACCGGTGGCGGCTTCCCCGGCATTCCGCTGGCGATCTTCTATCCCGGGGTCGATTTCCTGCTGGTCGATTCCATTGGCAAAAAGCTGAAGGTTGTGCAAGGCATTGCCGAAGGTATAGGCCTTAAAAACGTGAAGGTGCTGCATTCCCGTATGGAAGACATACCGCAGCAGGAGTTCGACTTTGCCGTATCGCGTGCTGTAGCACCGCTGAAAGACCTGTGGCGGTGGTGCCGGCCTTATATCAAAAAACGAAAATCTACCGAGCTGGCCAACGGGCTTATCTGCCTCAAAGGAGGCGACCTGGCACAGGAGATCAGCGAATCAGGC
Organism: Taibaiella koreensis; assembly: GCF_003545715.1. GTDB lineage: Bacteria > Bacteroidota > Bacteroidia > Chitinophagales > Chitinophagaceae > Taibaiella > Taibaiella koreensis. The sequence goes on along the minus strand of NZ_QVNU01000001.1, from coordinate 461,294 downwards.
CTCAGGCCTTCGCTATGGTCTATAGATCAGATATTTCCGGAACCACATTTCGCAGACAAATATGTGGTGTGGGCGGGCAAATAAAATTTCCGTATATTTAACTCCGTTAATTAACTCTTTCTTCAATTCTTATAATGCCTCAAACCCCATAAGAATTGAAGAAGAACCAAAGAGTTGAAGTTGATCAAGCCTGAATCTACCTTATATGAAGACATTAATGCGCTCTGCCGCTTTCCTGGCCATTGCCTTTGCGGTTGCCGGCAACAGCTATGCACAATCTATCGTCGGCGCCGGCAATACTACTGCCACCACCGATGCCGAAACATTCGTACCCAACGCCTTTAGTCCTAACGGCGACGGCCTGAACGACAAGCTCGTACCGGTTTTCTCCGGTAAGAAGCAATATACCCTTTCCAGCTTTAAGGTATTCAACCGCGGGGGACAAGAGGTCTTCAGCGCGGGTAATGGCACCGAGGGATGGGATGGCACCTTTAAAGGGCAACCTGCCGAGTCGGCAACCTATACTTATCTTCTCCAGTTGGTTGACGCCGATGGCAAAGAGAAAAAGGTAACCGGCTATGTAGCCCTTATCCGCTAAGCGCTGCGCTTTCCTTATGGCTTTACTATATAGCCTGAGGGCTGCTGGTTTGGCTTTCTACGCCTCCGGCTGCCGGCCATTTACCAAAATTTGCTATTTTTGAAGACAATTTGCGGAAGCTGCTCCCGGGCTGCTTCCGTTTTCATTAGCGGAAGGTGCCCTGCGCCAGGTTCATTTCTTAAGCATATGCCTTATTCCATACAGATAGAAGCGCTGCGCAAACATTATCCGGGCGCCGAGAATGTAGCGCTGCAAGGCCTTAGCCTGAACTTCAGGAAGGGGATCATTGCCGGACTGCTGGGCCCCAATGGCGCAGGCAAAACCACAACGATCTCCATCATCTGCGGATTGGTGCACCAGGATTCCGGTAGCGCCAGGGTACTGGGACTCGATTGCCGCCACGACATTGTAGCCATCAAAAGCAAGATCGGCGTGGTGCCGCAGCAGATCGCCCTCTATCCGCAATTGTCGGCACAGGAGAACCTTGAATATGTGGGCAGGCTATATCGTATCCCCTCCCGTATTCTGAAGGATAAAATTGCTTTTATGCTCGAACGTTTCGGCCTCGACAGCCATTCGCATAAGCGTATTCACCAGTACAGCGGCGGGATGAAACGCCGCACCAATATTATCGCCGGACTGCTGCACGAGCCCGAGATACTGATCCTGGACGAGCCTACAGCCGGCGTGGATGTGCAGTCGCGGAACATGATCCTGGATTTCCTGCAACATTACAACGAGGAAGGTAAGACCATCATCTATACCTCACATTTGCTCGAAGAAGCAGAACGGATCTGCCACGAGGTGGCAATTATCGACTCGGGCCGGCTCATTGCTCAGGATACGCCGCAGCAGCTGATCGCCAATGCAGCCGATTGCCGGAACCTGGAAGATGTATTCCTGCATTATACCGGCCGTACCGTAAGGGAATAATACCGGTCGTCTTCACCAACTTTTTATACAAAAAATACCAGATCAATTTGAGCAGCGCCAGAAAAATGGTCAAAAGGGCACCCGTCGCAGTCTTTTCCAGGCTGAAAAGAGTACGTATCCCCGGCGCCCACGGCGCCAATGTATATGGGATTGGCGCAGCCTTTTTTAAGAGCATCAAGAGCATACGCCTTGCCGAAAGGGCTGCGGCCATATCGTTCAACTTCCTGATGGCCATACCACCTTCGCTCATTTTCCTGGTATCGCTCGTTCCTTTTCTGCCGCTGGACACAGCGCAGGAGACCATTCTCAGTTCCATTCGCATGTTATCGCCCAATCCCAGGCTGTTTGCGACGGTTGAAAGCATTATCACAGACTTCATGAACAATAAACGCAGGGAATTGCTGTCCTTCGGTTTCCTGTTCACCATCTTTTTGTCTTCCAATGGCGTTATGGGCATCCTGCGCAGCTTCGACCGTGATTCTCCCGGGCACATACGACGCACGGGCATGGTACGCCGCTGGAAGGCCATCCGGCTCACCCTCGGACTGATGCTCGTTTTTCTTATTTCCATTGCCCTTATTATCATCCAGACCAGCCTGCTCGACCGCTACCTGGTGAACCTGCTGGGCAGTACTATGATCATCAAGCTCTTCAGCTGGATCACTTTGGTAGGCATCATTTATATCACCATCTGCATCCTGTACAAATACGGGCCTTCGCTGCAGCATCAGTTCCGCTTCTTTTCCACGGGAGCGTTTATTGCCACCGCGCTGTTCGTCATCATTACCTACGGCTTCTTTTTCGTGGCTAACCATTTTATCAATTACAACAGGGTCTATGGTTCCATAGGCACCCTGCTGATGTTCATGGCCTGGATGTTCATTACGGGGCTGGTGATCCTTATCGGCTACGAGATCAACCTCGCCATATTGCTGCAAACCGGAAAAATACCGCTGGAAGCACCCCCGGAAGGTCATGAGGCCCCGAAGGAGTAATGGCGATCCGTGGCGAATGGCTATAATTCCGTAACTTTCCGTTTCCGTAATTTCAACAATACACACATACTATGAAAAAGCTACTTGGTTTATTCGTTGGCACGGCGCTGATGAGCACCTCATTTGCCCAATCCGGCTCCCTTGCGATCGGAAGCGGATACCCGTCCCAGCCTTCACACTTGTCTGATGTCTTTTCGGGACAAACGCCCGCTTCGCTTAAAGAGCTAAAGACCGGCAAAGGCCTCCTCGTTATGTTCACCTGCAACACTTGTCCGTTTGTGCTCAAAAATGCCGTGCGTACCAAGGATATCCTGGCCATGGCCAAAGCAAAGGGATTGGCCGTTGCGCTCATTAATTCCAATGAAGCGCAGAGAGGCGATGCCGACGCACCGGCGCAAATGCTGGCCTATGGCAAGAAAGAAGGCTATACCAGCTATTACATAGACCAGAATTCTGAGCTGGCCAACAGCTTCGGCGCCTCCCATACTCCCGAGGTTTTCCTGTTCGACGGCAAAACGGACAAACTGGTCTATAAAGGCGCGATGGATGACAATCCTTCCGATCCTGCCAGCGCCAAAGAAATGTACCTCAAAAATGCCATCGATCATATGCTGGCGGGAAAGGCGATCGAGCCGGCAGAAACCAAATCTGTAGGCTGCAGCATCAAAAGGATCAAAAAATCTTAAGACCTATCGTCTTCCACGCAAGGGGCTGCCATACCAACGGCGGTCCCTTGCTGCTTATGGGGCTCCTGCCACCTGCCCGAAGCTATACCCGGCGATATCAGGATCACTTTTCCGACAGCATGTTTTGTTTTCTGTAATTTTAATGGATATTTGCCGCCAGTGATCCATGAAGCCGAAATAGCGCAGTTATTTGCCGACCATTACGAGTCGCTTCACCGCTATGCCTTTACCCTGCTAAAAGATGAGGATGAAGCCAAGGATGCCGTGCAAAGTGTATTCCTTACCATTTGGGAAAAAAAAGAAACGATACAGATCAACAGCTCGCCCAAAGCCTACCTTTTCCGCAGCGTCTACCATGAGTGCCTGAATTATATACGGAAGCAGGATGTGCTGAAAAAGCATCATGCACATGCCGTAGCCGGACTGGAAGATAGCCGGCAGCAACCCTTTGCTTTCGAAGACGCGCTTTTCATCAGGGAGAAAATCGACAAAGTGCTGCAGGAGCTGCCGCCACAATGCCGCGAGGTCTTCGTTAAAAGCAGGGCGGAACAAAAGAAATACAGCGAGATCGCTGCTGAACTTGGTATAGCCGTCAAAACGGTGGAAGCACATATGAGCAAAGCCTTGAAATTAATCCGGCAGGTACTAAGGGTTTTCATCCTGTTGTTTTGTCTATATAATGATCTGCCACAGTTATGATCGATTTTGATATAGTCATAAAATATATAGCCGGGAAAGCGGCGCCAGAGGAAGCGATCCACGTTGAAGAGTGGATCGGGGCCTCGGGAGAGCATCGCGCGTTCTTCCATTCGCTGCACCAGAGCTGGCTGGAACAAGGCCCTGAGGCTTACCAGGTACCCGATGTCAAAAAAGAATGGGAAGCCTTCAGGCAGAAAGTACAGCCTTCGGCGCCGGTTGTAAAGCCGCAGTCGCCCACCAGGTTATGGCTGGGCAGAGCAGCAGCTGCTGCCGCCATTATAGCGGTCGCCGCTGCCGGGTTTTACCTGTTCAACAGCAAGAACCAGAATGAGCCTACCCTGATTGCCGTAGCTAAAGACAAGCCGCAGGAAGTACGCCTGACTGATGGCAGCAGCATGATTGTGGAACCCGGTGGGGAACTGGTGTACCCGGTCCGCTTTAAAAAGGATAGCCGGGAAGTGACCCTGGTCGGCAGTGGCTCGTTCAGGATAGCCCCTCTGCCCGGACAGCCGTTTACCGTTCATCTTGGGGAGCTGCATGTGCGTACAGCCGGCACCTCCTTTTCGGTACACAGGGGAGATAAGGACCTGAGTGTGCGGGTTAACGAAGGCGAAGCCACTTTTTACAACAAAAAGGACACCCTGCACATCACTGCGGGGGCGACCGGACGATATATCTGGAAAGGTAGGCAGTTAAGGCTGGAAGCAGCCGTACCGCTTACCGGAACGTTTCATTTCAACAACACGCCACTAAACGTGGTCGTCGCTACGTTAAATGCACATTTCAAGGCGAACATACGGCTGGCAAATGCCCGGCTGAACAGCTGTACCCTGAGCGCCGGCTTTGAACGCCAGACCTTAGACGACATCCTAAGAGATATCGCCGAAACCTTTGACCTGAGTTATAAAACCAACAAAAGCTATATCGATATTAATGGCGCAGCCTGCAAATAATTATCCAAGGTTATGCCTGTCTCTTATCGTCGTTTTGTTTTCTGTATTCCCAGCGCTTGCTCAGAAAACAAACCCTATGTTTTACAAGGAGATATTGCTTGGGCATAAACCTTACACCCTGCATACGCTCACGCGGGAGATCCAGCGGCAGAGCGGTATCACTTTTTCCTACAACGCCGCGAAGATCGATCCCAAACAAAAAGTGAGGATCAGCAAGCAGTTGGACAGGCTCACCGTTAGTGATCTGCTAGGACTATTAAAAAAAAGAACCGGTGTCGGCTACCGGATCATCAATCAATCCCATATCATTTATATAGCTGCCGGGTCATCGCCGGGCAAGCAGAAAAAGCGTCAAAAGCGCGCCCCGTCAAAGCCGGAGAAAGACAGGCAAACCTTTGCGCAAATCGACAGAAAATCGCCGCCGGCAACAGTTGCTGGGGTCGCCGGTCCCGTGCCGGAACTGCAATCGGTAGTGATCGTAGGGGATTCTTCCCTCGCCATGAGCTATTATCTTTCGGGAGGTGGTGGTAGTGGCGGCGTTTATGGAGGCGATGAAGCGCCCCGGAAATACCCGGTTGTGGATGAAGCAGAAGATGAGGAGACAGACGAGGTACAAAACGGGAATGGAACTACCACACGGATCCGCAGCAGTAACGGATTCTACACCCCTTTGGGACAAAGTGCTACCGTGCTTTATCTGAAACAGAACATCCTGATGGCAGGCGGGCTCTCAGCCGACGAGCTTTACTATATCGACCCCACGGTGCGGGCCGGCTTTAGCTTCCTTTATGGAACGATATCCTACAATACGGGGAGTAATGCCCACTGGCGCTATGGCCTGGGCAGTACTGTTCCTATCGGTGAGCGCTGGAGTCTGCGCCTGGAATTCAATACGGGCGCCCCACAGGGCTCGGCCTACAATATCCATGCTTTTGACACCACCCGCATCCCTATTGATTCCGGCGGCGTACGGCTGGTGATCAATGAGCGCAATACGCCCCTGCTCGTACAGTCGAAGCTCAGCCGTTTTGTATTGGGTGCAGAGTGGAATATGACGGGAAATTTTTACCTGGGAGGTAGCCTGGTCTTCAACCACCTGCATACCACCTATTCCAGCAATGGCAGTCCGGTGACCCTTAGTGATATCCTGCCCATCGGCTACGATGCCGACGAGAAATACCGGTCCATAAACCCACCCTACCTGCTTGGCAACAGCTATTCGGGCAACAGCACTTCCAATAACAAAATCTGGATCGGCATACAGCTAAGCCTGATCTACAAGCTCAGTTTTTTTAACCAGTAGTAGCACCGTAATCGGGGTTACAAGTATTGATCGGCAAGCCAGACGATAGCCATCATAGTACATGCGCCCAGCTTCAGCTCTCTATGGCTTATTGCTTCAAATACATCGTTGCGGCTATGATGCAGGTCAAAGTAACGTTGCGAATCCGGTAACAGGCCGGCCAGGGGTACCCCCTGTTTTCTCAACGGACCAATATCGATACCACCCTCTTCCTGGGTGAAATCATATACACCATAAGGCAGCAGCAAGGGCGCCCAGGAGCGTATTTTCTGCTTCAGCGGCTCCGGCATTTCCAGGCCGATGCCTCGTGGCGAAAAACCACCGGCATCGCTTTCCATCGCCAGAATATGCTTTTCACCCGCCGTCCTGGCAGAATCGGCATAGGCAACGCCGCCTTTGGCGCCATTTTCCTCATTCATGAATAGTACTGCTCTGATGGTACGCCGGGGCCTTTTGCCTGATGCCTTCAGGGCACGTAATACTTCTATGGATTGCACGCAGCCGGCGCCGTCGTCGTGAGCACCTTCGCCTACATCCCAGGAATCCAGGTGCCCGCCCACAACGATAATTTCATTGGGAAGCGTAGCGCCCTTCAGCTCTCCGATCACATTGTAGGAACGTTTTGTACCCTTCATGCTACAGTTGGATACCAGCTGTGCTTTGGGCTGTCCCTTGGCGCAAGCCGCGGCCAATTTATCGGCCGAAAAGTTGCCGATGGCTACTGCGGGTATATGTGCGACACCATCGTCGTAGCGGCTGGCGCCCGTATGCGGCACATCGTCGGCGCCCGTACTGACAGAGCGTATGATCACGGCGGCGGCATGCTTCCCTGCAGCCTTGTTGAGGGCAACCCAGCGGTATTTGACTGCATCCCCGTATCCTTCGAAGGTGTTGACAATATCCTGGCGGAACTTGTAGTTAAAAAAGATGATCTTATCCCGTACCTGGTCTTCCTCAAGCTTTTCAAAAGCGGCCAGATCGGGTACACATACGATCTCACGTTCCAGCGTCTTGCCTCCGGTACCTTCCGTATTGCCCAGCGATAGCATAGGTATTGGCTGTAAATGGCCGTCCAGCTGTACCTTCAGCGTCTCTTTTCCCCTTATCCACAAAGGCACGTCGACGGGTTGCAGCCATACGCGGTCGGCGCCGGCCGCTTCCATTGCTTTTTTTCCCCAGGCCACCGCTTTATCTGCTGCAGGCGATCCGCTAAGGCGGTGCCCGATCGTTTTGGTGAGCACCCTCAGGTTATCGTAGCAGACGCCGTTCCAGAGAATATCGTCTGACAAGCGCCGTAGTGTCGCCGAATCGGGGTTTTGAGCAAAAGAAGCCATTGCTGCGGCCAGCAGCGGAATAAGGACCATCATTTTTTTCATGGGGTAAAAATAAGATAAAGATCGCTAGATAGCTTAGCCGCGGGCAGGCAAAAAAGCGGTATGACGGCCATTCTCTTCGTGTTCCACTACCCTTCTCTGCAACAGGCTTGCGCCGTTTTTCGTAAGTTTGAGGCCTATTGATATCTCTGATGCCGGAACTGGAACTACCATACGAAGAGCTGATCATTCAAAAGATCATTACCGAAACGCCCGACACCAAAACCTTTGTGCTGCAGCAAGCTTCAGGAACGCTCTATACCTACAAGGCCGGTCAGTTCCTTACACTGGTCTTTCCGAGGCCTTCCGGCGAGCAGCGACGTTCTTATTCTCTTTCTTCTGCCCCTGGTATTGACCCGGCTCTTGCCATAACGGTAAAACGCGTGGAGAACGGTGAATTTTCAAGGTACTTTATCGATCACGCACAGGAAGGCGAACGGCTGCTGAGCGCAGGTGTTGGCGGGCTTTTTACGTTACCAGATGATACGGCCGTTTACCGCCAGGTGTTCTTTGTTGTTGCCGGAAGCGGGATCACGCCCGTCTTTTCCCTTATTAAAACGATCCTCAAAACCCGTCCGCATCTTTCTGTGGTACTTATCTACAGCAACCGCAGCGCAAAGGGTACTATTTTTTATGAAGCGCTGATCGAGCTGGCACAGCAAAGCCAGGGGCGGCTCATTATTGATTTCCTGTTCAGCACTTCCAACAATATCCTCAAGTCCCGGCTCAACAATAGCCTGCTGGCTAGCTTGCTGAGCGAATATGGCCAGGCCAGGCCCGAAGAGATACTGTGCTATATCTGCGGCCCGGTTGACTATATGGATACCGTAAGCATTACCCTGCTTACCGAAGGCATACCGCGCGACAATATCAAAAAGGAAAACTTTGTGAGCTATGTGCCGGAGCTGACAGAACAGCCGCCCGATACCGATCCGCACCAGGTCAGCATTAAGCTCAAGGACCGCACGGTGGCCCTGACGGTACAGTTCCCGGTATCGATATTGCACCAGGCGCAAAAAGAAGGCATTGCCCTGCCCTACAGTTGTGAGTCGGGGCAATGCGGCAGTTGCGCCGCCCGCTGCACCCGTGGAAGAGTATGGATTGCCTACAACGAAGTGCTCACCGACAAAGAGCTGAACGAAGGACTCGTGCTTACCTGCCAGGGCTTTCCCATCGGCGGCGATGTGACGCTGGAATATGATTAAAACAGAGGAATCAATCTGCTTATGCCATCAGCAGGAAGATCACCGGGCGTTTATGCAGATCTGGCGGGGCTTTGGTCCAGGCGCCTATCGTTTGGGTGCTGATGCGTTCCTGTTCACCCGTAATATCGACGGCGATGCACAGCTTCGTGCTATGCTTGCACAGTCGCAGCAGCTCTTGCAGCAATTGGTTGTTGCGATATGGCGTTTCAATAAATATCTGTGTTTCGTTGTGCTGCGCCGAAAGCTGTTCCAGCTCTTTGATCGCCTTACCCCGCAAGGGATCTTTTACCGGTAGATACCCTGCAAAACGGAACCCCTGCCCGTTGAAGCCCGAGGCCATCAGCGCCAGCAATACCGAGCTGGGACCGGTTTGCGGCACCACCAATGCGCCCATTTCCTGCGCAGCCGCCGCCAGCACACTACCGGGGTCGGCCATACCCGGACAACCCGCTTCGCTCATCATGCCCACTTCATACCCGGCCTTCAGCCATTGCCGCAGCAAAGCCAGATCCGGCGCCGTTTGGTTATTCACTTCCACAAAGCGGATCGCGTCTATGTCTACCTGGCGATCGATGCTTTTAAGATAACGCCGCGCCGTGCGAATGTTTTCGACAAAGTAGAACTTCAGCCGGCAACTGAGCGCCTTTACGCTTTCCGGTAGGGTATGCAGGGCATTTTCGGCCAGGGGAACCGGTATCATGTATAGCTTGCCCTGCGCTGCCGCCTGTGGGGTCATTTCTGGTTGTGCCATAGCGGTAAAGGTAAGCATGAAAAAAGGCCGTACAAAATAGTACGGCCTTGATATGATCATGAAGCGACGCTAAGCGAACATCTTCTCTTTAGATTTCTTGATTTGTGCGACCAGCGAATCATAAGCCTGGTCGAAAGATTCTTCAAACCCCTTGGATTCATGCTTGGCAAAGAGCGAGCGCTTGGGCACCGATACTTTAATTTCCGCCACCTTGTCCCTTACTTTCTGAGAGAGATTTTCGAGACGAAGATAGACCTCAACGCCCGTTATTTTATCATGGAAGGTTTTCAGCTTATCAAGTCTCTTTTGTACATGTTCCAGCAGCTTCTGGTCTGCGTCAAAATGAACGGTCTGAATTTGTACATTCATAGTTCTTCATTTTAAAGTTAAACAATAAATAAGGTCGGGTAGCGGTGCTTCATAATGGAAAGGTATAAAAAATATAATGACAAAATAACTTTCGGAAAGGCTTTATCTAACTTTTAGGATGCGCCTTCCGGTACACCTCTCTAAGCCGCTCGATATTGTTGTGTGTGTAGATCTGTGTCGCGGCCAGACTGCTATGTCCCAGCAGCTCTTTGATGGCATTCAGCTCTGCACCTTTGTTGGAAAGCTGTGTAGCAAATGTATGCCGGAGCACGTGCGGACTCTTCTTGCTCAATGTCGTTACAGATTGAAGATGCTTGCGAACAACACGATATACGTACTGGGCATAAACCGGCTTGCCCTCCTTGATACATAACAACGCCGGGCCGGCTTGGTTGAAAAGTCTTCTTTTTTCTGCCATGTATTGCTGTATATCCGTTAGCAGCATTTCGCTCACCGGTATCAGCCGTTCCTTGTTCCGTTTGCCCAGTACGCGTATCTGCTGGCGGGCAAATTCGATATCCTGCTCTTTAAGACCCACCAGCTCTGCCCGTCGCATGCCGGTCTGGTACAACAACTCGATAATGAGCCGTTCGGTATCGCCTTCAAAACCTTCGGGATATTGCACGGCCTCGCTGATCTGCTCGGTCTGCTGTTCTTCGAGGAAGGAAGGAAGCCGTTTCGGCGCTTTGGGTGTGCTTACCTGCCGGGTTGGGTTTTCCGATACCAGTCCCAGGCGCAGCAGGTATTTGAAAAACGACTTCACAGCCGACATCTTGCGCTGCAGGGTCCGCTCGCCCATTTGCTCTTCCTTGAGCTGCGCCAGCCAGGAACGGATGTGAATATGACGGATAAGGCCTACTTCGGCTATATCGAACTGCCCATGAAGAAAATGAAGGAATTGGTCGAGATCATTACGGTAAGCCGTAAAAGTATGCTCAGACATGCGCTTTTCGAAGCGTATATATCGGAGAAATTCGGGTATTGCAGCTTCAGTAAGCAAGAGCAAATCATTTAGGGTCACTGACCGCCCCGAACAAAATAAGGCGGACTGTAAATATACGAATTTACAGTCCGCCAAAAAAAATTATAATAAACTAAATGGCCACCCCGGAGGAAGGACCATGGAAGTCTATAGATAAGTCATGCGAAAGCTTACAGTTCCACTTTTCCAGCAAGGATCTGCTGACGGTAAGCCGCCTTCAGGATCTCTTTACGGCGCTGAACGGAAGGCTTGGTAAAGGCCTGACGTGTACGCAGTTGGTTCAAAGTGCGGGACTTCTCAAATTTTTTCTTGTATTTTTTGAGCGCCTTGTCTATGTTTTCGCAATCTTTAGCATCTAAAATAAGCATAATAGTATACCCCCTTTTTTTCCTTTGGGAGAGCAAAGGTAAATATATTTTTTAAATTCAACAAATCGTTGTCTGGATTTTCATATATTTTTGCAGCTTCCTTTATGCAACGTTCCTCCTCTGTAATCCTGGCTATTGAATCTTCCTGCGACGAGACGGCTGCCGCTATTCTCATCGGCGATAAGGTGGTCAGCAATATCATCGCTACACAAAAAGTACACGAACAATATGGGGGCGTAGTACCCGAGCTGGCCTCCAGAGCGCACCTGCAGCAGATCGTGCCCGTGGTCGACAGGGCCATAAAGCAGGCGGGTATCGGAAGAAAGGAGATTACGGCGGTAGCATTTACCCAGGCCCCGGGGCTTATCGGCTCGCTGCTGGTGGGCGCCTGCTTTGCCAAAGGCCTGGCGCAGGCCCTGGATGTACCGCTGATCGCGGTACATCATATGCAGGCTCATGTGCTGGCCCATTTTATCGACGACCCGAAGCCTTCTTTCCCCTTCCTGTGCCTCACCGTATCGGGCGGCCATACCCAGATCGTGCTTTGTCATTCCCACCTGGAAATGGAAGTGTTGGGCGAAACCCTGGACGATGCCGCAGGCGAAGCTTTTGACAAGGTAGCCAAAATGCTGCAGCTACCTTACCCCGGTGGTCCCCTTGTCGACAAGCATGCGCAAAAAGGGGATCCGGAGCGATTCCCATTCCCCATACCCGAGATCAAAGGGCTCGATTTCAGCTTCAGCGGGATCAAAACTTCCGTATTGTATTTCTTACAGAAGCAACAAAAGACCGATCCCGACTTTGTAGCGCATCACCTGGACGATATCTGCGCTTCGGTGCAGCATACTATTGTAAAGGCACTGCTGCAAAAGCTGGAAAAAGCTGCCCGCCAACGGGGCATTAAAGATATAGGCATTGCCGGCGGCGTATCGGCCAATAGCGGTCTCCGCCAAGCCCTCGAAGCCAGCGGCCGCAAAAACGGATGGCATGTTTACCTTCCTAAATTTGAATATTGTACCGATAATGCCGCCATGATCGGCATGGCCGCCTGGTTCAAGCTGCAGCAGCAACAATTTACCGACCTCGCCGCTGTTCCTTCGGCGCGGGCACAATGGACATAAATGCCCAATTCCTGGTTCCAGTTCAAACAATTTCGCGTGGCACAGGACCGTTGCGCCATGAAGGTATCGACCGATGCCTGCATTCAGGGTGCCTGGACGGCCCGGCAGCTGCATAACCTTCCTCCTGTGCATCGTATCCTGGACATCGGTACGGGTACAGGCTTGCTTAGCCTGATGCTGGCGCAGGAACAGGAACAAGTGACTATCGATGCCATAGAACTTAATGAAGACGCTGCCTTGCAGGCCGCAGAAAATTTCCTTGCCAGCCCCTGGAATAGCCGGCTAAAGGCGTTGCACACTGCATTGTCGGATTTCGGCAGCCGGCCCGGTCAGTACGATCTTATTATCTGCAATCCGCCATTCTTTCACAACCAGCTGGGTTCGGAGCGGCGGGCTCGCCACGATGCCCGGCATAGCACCGCCCTGAATAAAGATTCCCTGGCCCGGGCCATAGCCATGTTGCTGCACGAAAAGGGATATGGCAGCATTATGTACCCGCTAAGCGAATGGGACGACTGGTTGGCCACCGCAGCGCGCCACGGCCTGTATCCCGCCGCTGTGCTGGCCATACATCCCGGGAACCATACTGCAGCCAACCGGATGATCGGCATTTTCAGCCGGGCAGCGCAGCCTTATGAGACCTCAGACATGGTGATCTACGAAGATGACAGAAGCTATACGGCAATGTTCCGGGAGTTATTAAAATCTTACTATCTATATTTATAGTTGACAATGAAAAAACAAAAATTGTTTTGGCATAATATTTGATGATATTTTTTTTAAAAATAATTAAATATGAAAATCAAAATTCTTTTTGCGATTATCCTTTGTGTATTTGTAAAAACTAATACCAAAGCACAATTCACAATTCCCACTGTAAACGAACTGACTGTAGTTTGGGAAGGAGCTGCAGACTACAGACCTACTACTACATTTACCATTAAAGTCACAAAAAACGGAACTCAATTTTCACACACATTTAGCGGTCCTGGGGTTTGGGCGCCACCGATGTTCATTGGTAACAATGTTATAGGAGACATACAGGGTCTTATAAATGGCGTGCCAGCATTTTACACAACTTACGCAGATTGGAGCAGCAATGCTATTGTTGTCGGCGGTCCCGAAATGAAGTGGTACTTTGACACCTGGAATGGTAAAATTTGGTATTTTTACGTAAGTAAGGGTACATCAACGGAATGGCACTATCGCATTGGCAACTAAGGCTAAAGCAGGATACTTGAGGCTATCTCAGACTTTTTGAGATAGCCTCAAGCATTCTATCTCTTCACAATTTCTTGTAAGCGCTTGCGCTTCATGCTTCAAAGAATTACTTAGTTATTTTCTACTGCCCAAGGATTACCCTGTATCCTATGCGGAGTTGACCTAGTCTAGCTTGGACTAGAACTCAAAGGAATATGTGGGTCACAACCTCCTCATGTCGCGCCTGCGGAGCAAGAACGATGAGTATTATCCGGCTTCGTCTACAAACGCTTTATTCTTATGGAACAATATTCGCACTTCTGAGTTGTAAGACGACAAAGGTTAATCTAAATAAACGCCCCAGCTAAGGTAATATCTCAGGCCAGGGCTAAAAAAAGCTGCCCGGAAAACCGGGCAGCTTTGCATCATTTTTATTATTATTTCGCTTTAGTTATTTTCCACAGCCCGCAGGACTACGCTGTATCCCTTTTTGAAACCGCTGCCGCCACTACCGCCTACCTTGGGCTGGAATTCCCAGTAGATACGCTCGCGATACACCAGGCCTACATTATAAGCATATACTTCCTGGCTGTAATTGCGGTATGCATAAGCGGTGCTGTCGACATCAGGATCATTGAGCTGATCGTCGATCTGGTTTACGGTAACCGTATGCTCGTACAGGTTGTTGCCGGGATCAAATTCGTTATCGAAATTAGCGTAGGTATATTTCCACTTGTCGTTATCGTATTCGGCATTGTCCTTATCGCCAAGTGCGATGAGGGCATTGCCGTTCCAGCTGGGGCTACTGGCCACAGGGAAAACCATTTTGATAAAGGTGAGGCCACGCTGCATCAGCTCGACCCTGTTTTCTGTGGGGGTTACGCTCAGCACATCGTTGGGCATATAAGGATCAGTATCGTTCTTGCGACGTTCCACGTTGATGCGGTAGCTGAGCCGTCCGGCGGCATCGCGAAAAGTATCAACTACCGTATAGCGCAACTGTCCCTTATAAGGTAGAGGCACTCCCAATTGGTCGTTCCAGATGGTCGAATCGTAATCGTAAACGATATACTTGCCAATCTCGGTAGGGAAGAATTGATTGCCCTTTGCGATCTCGGAAAGATCTTCTTTTTCTTTCTTACAGGAGTACAGGCCAACCGATAGAAGCAGGAGCGGTAATAGAATTTTACGCATAGCTGAATTTCAGAATTAAAAGGATGCCGCTACGATAAGCGATACAACGAAAAACGGACGTAAGATAAAAAATATTTTTTCATTCAAAAACATTTTTTGTCTTAGGTCCGTGAGAAATATATCGTGCCCCGTTAAAGGTTGTCGCTGCGCCACCCGGAGCGTATAATACCGCCCGCGATCACATCGTCGCCTTCGTAGAACACGGCCGACTGGCCGGGAGCGATCCCTTTTACTTCTTCATAAAAATTCACTTCAACGGTATCGCCTGCCAGATGCAGGTGGCTCAAGGTTCCGGGATCCTTGTAGCGTATCTTGGTAATGGCCTCCATACCCTCGGGAATGGCCGCATATTTCACCATATTGAGCCCGCCAACGGTCATGATATTCTGTTCGAGCTCATGCGCATCACCCAGCACTACCGTATTGGTCTCGGGAATGATGCGGGTCACGAAAACGGGGCGTCCCAGAGCAATGTCAAGCCCTTTGCGTTGACCGATGGTATAGAAAGGATAGCCTTTGTGCTGTCCTACAATGCTGCCGTCGGCCAGCACGAAGTTGCCGCCGTTTACCCTTTCTTCGAGCCCGTCTACGTTCCGTTTCAGGAAACCACGGTAATCATTATCGGGCACGAAGCAGATCTCGTAGCTTTCTGCCTTTTTCGAAAGCTCGGGATAACCCATGTCCAGCGCGATTTGCCGCACTTCTGTCTTGAGATAATCGCCCAGCGGGTAAAGGCTCCGGCTCAGACAATCCTGGCCCAGCCCCCACAGTACATAGCTTTGGTCCTTTGTCAGATCTTTGGCCTTTGACAGCACGAAACGGCTGTTCTCTTCGCGTATTTTTACATAATGCCCCGTGGCAATAAAATCACAATCGAGGGCATTGGCCCGCTTCAGCAGGGCCGACCATTTGATATGGGTATTGCACAACACACAGGGATTGGGTGTGCGTCCGGCAATGTACTCGTCAATGAAATTTTCGATAACGGCGCCGCCAAATTCTTCGCGTATATCCAGCACATAATGCGGGAAACCGTGCTGCACAGCAGCCTGGCGCGCATCGTTAAAAGAATCCAGGTTACAGCAGCCGGTTTCCTTACGGCTTCCGCCTGCCGAAGCGTAGTCCCAGGTCTTCATGGTGATGCCCACCACTTCATAACCCTGCTGATGCAGCATCAGGGCGGTAACGGTGCTATCAATGCCACCACTCATCGCAACCAAAACTTTTCCGTTACGGCTCATAACTATCTATTTGTAAAAAAGAATGCAAAGGTACGGAAATGCTGAAAAAGGAGCTTTATGCCCCTATTCAAAATACTTATCCCTAAGCCTATTTAAAATCGGCCGGATCAAGCTGCGAGAATTTCTTTTTCCCGCGGACAAAATATTGCATGATGATACTTCTGCGATAAATGCCTTTTTCATCCCGAGTCGTTACCAGGCTTTTCACGGTAAGCCGTTTACGATGCCATTTACCGAAAGACAAGAAAAAACTCCAGTGCGCTCTCATAATGGCCAGGATGTTCTTTACCTGGCCGGAAGCCAGGAGCTGCAGACCAGCGACTCCGTCGAGCAACAACCGAAGTGGCAGGAGCCAGACGAGTTTGCCACCCTTTTCATTCTTCAGCAACAGCACCAGGCTGTTCCGGAAGTTATAAAAGGTCTTCTGAGGACTGCCATAGGAAATAATGCTGCCACCAACATGGAAGACAGTGCTCCCGGGTACATACCCGATCTTGTAGCCGGCATTTTTCATGCGCCAGCACAAATCCACTTCTTCCATATGGGCAAACAGATCGGGATCGAGCCCACCGAGGTGATGATAGATCTCGGAACGCACCACGAAGCAGCCGCCGGAAGCCCAGAACAGGTCGGCAGGCGTATCGTATTGCCCTTCATCGGGCTCCAGCGTAGAAAAGATACGGCCACGGCAGAAGAGGTAGCCCCATTTATCCATAAAACCACCTGCAGCGCCTGCATATTCAAAATAAGCACGGTCGCGGTAGTAGCGGATCTTTGGCTGGCAGGCCGCCATATTTTCATCGGCTTCCATGGCCGCGTGAATAGGCGCAAACCAATTGTCGGTAACCTCGAAATCGGAGCTGAGCAGGATATAGTATTTTGCCTGTATCTGCTTCAATGCTTCGGCGTAGCCCCAGGCAAAGCCATGGTTCTCGCTTAGCCGGATCAGCTGTACGTAGGGAAAATGATGTTGTATATACTCGGAAGTATCGTCGGGAGAGGCGTGATCGACTACGAAAACATCATAGCCTTGCCTGGCCTGCTCTACGATTTTTGGCAGAAACAACTCATGCCATTTGCGGCTGTTATAGCTCAGAATGACAACGGCAGTATCCTGCGAGGCAACGATCATGGTAGTCCGGGAAGGATACTTTACGGATTAGTCTGATATTCAGGATTGTACAGTGAGCTTTTGTTCACAGGCACATCATCGGCAGGTTTGAAGGAATGCGTCCACAGGCTATAGCATCCGGCCCAGGCGAAGATGAATGTACCGAAAAAGCCCAAAACGAAGAAAAACCGGGAAGTTGAGGTTTTGGAAGTCCTGATGTCCAGATCGTCCTCAATAAATTGGTTGTTTTGATTTTCCATTGAAAGCTGCATTGCGAATAAGGCCACAAAAGTAATAGAATTTGGCAAAAAGTCTAAATATTTTTTGATGTCCCTCCAACAATATTGACCACTGAATGTACTTACAACATTGGCTGGCAAGGCTTAAATAAAAAATAAATCCGGTTCTATATCTTTTTCGTATCTTTGCACACTTTTTTTCTCATAAATTAAACTATCCATATCCTGTAAGATATGAAATTATCCCAATTTAAGTTTGACCTTCCGATTAACCTGATCGCCCAGCACCCTTCCAAACAACGTGACGAAAGCCGCCTGATGGTGGTACATAAAGATACCGGAAAAATAGAGCATAAGATCTTTAAAGATGTGATGAACTATTTTGACGATAAAGATGTGATGATCGTCAACAATACGAAGGTGTTTCCTGCGCGTCTTTATGGACGGAAGGAGAAGACCGGCGCACGCATCGAGGTATTCCTGCTGCGTGAGCTGAGCAAGACGAACCGCCTGTGGGACGTAATCGTGGACCCTGCCAGAAAGATCCGGGTGGGCAACAAGCTTTACTTCGGCGACAACGACGAGCTTGTGGCAGAAGTGATCGACAACACTACCTCCCGCGGTCGTACGATCCGTTTTCTTTTTGACGGCAACGAACAGGAGTTCAAAACTGTTCTGGACAGCATGGGCGAAACGCCACTGCCCAAGTACATCAAGCGGAAGCCAGATGAAGAGGACCGCGAGCGGTACCAGACGGTTTATGCCAAGTATGAAGGCGCTGTCGCTGCACCTACTGCCGGCCTGCATTTCAGCCGCGAGTTGATCAAAAGAATGGAGATCAAAGGCGTAAAGTTTGCCGAAGTGACCCTGCATACCGGCCTGGGCACCTTCCGCCCTATCGAGGTAGAAGACCTGAGCAAGCACAAAATGGATGCGGAGTATTTCAATGTTGACGAATATGCCTGTGACATTGTCAACAAGGGCATACAGGAAAAAAGAAAGATCTGCTCTGTAGGCACCACTACGCTGAGGGCGTTGGAAAGCTCCGTAACAGCACGCGGCCTGTTGAAGCCGGAGGCCGGATGGACTAACCTGTTCATTCATCCGCCGTTCAATTTTTCCATTGCCAATTCATTGATCACCAATCTGCACCTGCCTAAGACCAGCCTGCTGATCATGGTAGCGGCTTTTGCCGGCTACGATCTGGCTATGGAAGCTTACCAGACAGCGATCAAGGAAAAATACCACTTCTTCAGCTACGGCGATGCCATGCTGGTAGTATAACGGTTATAGAAACTCACAAAAAAGCGCTCTTTCCTTTGGAAAGAGCGCTTTTTTGTGAGTTAGACGTTAGAGATTAGATGCTAGATATTAGATACTAGATACTAGAATTGTGTATTGGCATTGGGGATATCAGAATTTGGAATTTGAATATCTGATACCTAATACCTGATACTTAATACTTGATACCTAGTACCTAATACCTGATACATAATACCTAATACCAACCCTCATCACTCCCATTTAAACACCCGCGATGCGATAAAATAGCCGATGACGCCCCAGAGCAGCAAGATACCGATATCTGTTTTTACCGCCCATAAAGAAGCGCCTTCAAAGGCTACTTCGCGCAGGGCATTGTTGAGATAAGTAAGGGGCAATGCCTTGGATACCGGCTGCATCCAGGCAGGAAAGGCCTCGACGGAGAAAAAGGTGCCCGCCAGCAGGAATTGTGGTAAGGTAATAATATTGGACAGCGGCGGAATGGTCGCTTCGCTGCGGGCCAGGCCACTAATGATAAAGCCGAAACTCATGAAAACAAGCAGACCAATAGCACAGATCACCAGCATATTGATGACGGTAAGCACTCCCTGTACCAGGGTATAGCCAAAGAAAAAATGACCTACCAGGATGATGAACAGCGCGCCGGCCAATTGGAAGAGCATGCGGGCTACCCCTTCGCCCAGGATAATGAATTCGCGCCGTATGGGCGTGGCAAAAAAACGCTTCAGCACCAGCGCCTGCCTCAGGTTAAAGAAGACGAATGCGGTACCGAATACGCTGGCCGCAAGTAAGGAAAAGCCCAGCTGCCCGGGAAGAATAAAGTCGATGGTCTTGAACTTGCGGCTGCGCACAACGGTCTGCTCCACCTGCAACAGGCTACCCAGCCGTGCCGCGGTTTGCGGGTCGGTGGTCAGAACAATTTTTTCGATCACCGATTGCAGCTGGCGGGCTTTGTCCTGGTCGGCGGCATTAATATCCATACTTACCTTATAGCCCCCGCCCTGCTGCATTTTTGCAATTGAGAGCAATACGCTGATGTCCCCTTTTTCCAACTGCTGTCGCAGCTCCGGCGCTTCCCGTGTAGCAGTAAGCTTTACGATGGCGGACTGCTTCAGCCCCATATACACGGGATTAAGGGTATCTGAAGCGGGGGCAATACCGACTTTGATCGCATATTGGCTACCCTCGCCCAGGAATCCGAATACAAGGATAAACACCAGGGGGAAAGCGATCGTAAACACAACCGAGGAGGGGCTTTTGGCGATAGAGCGTAATGCTGCTTTCGCTACGGCGGCAAAGGCCTTGAACTGACTATAAGGATGCGGCATCGTGGGGCAAATAATGAGCAAAGATATGCCGTAACGCTTTGAAGCAGATAAAAAAGCGGGTGCAGCTAAATAAAAAGCGCCGCAACGGATACGGCGCTTTAAGTAACGCTACCGGCGCAGCTACCAGAAAAGGATATTGGCGCCTACCTGCCAGCCTCTGGACGATATAGAATAATCTACGAAAGAGGCCAATGCAGAAACCGGTATATTATACTGCCCGTAAATATCGACCCGCTCATGGAGCATCACGCCGGCACGTACCGGCACGCTCATCCATAAAGCATCCATTTTAGGTTCCGTTTCCTGGTCGTAATGGCCGCCGATCACCCCGGCTATCGTGTATTTCTGCTCATAAAGGTTATTTTTGTAGATAGCATAATTAGCCGTAAGACCTACGCCGGCATTGATCTTCAGCTTATGGGTGTTGTAGAAGTTATAAATAACCTGGGGACTGAAGGCAATGTTGTATTGATCAAATTTATGCCCGATATAGCCGTCACCATCGCCCTTGGGCTTATGCAGGTCGGCCTTGGATAAGGAGAAGGCAGCATCGAGACGAACGATCACCTTTTTTACATAGGGATTGGTAAACAGGTCGATACCCGCCGATACTTTAGGCATATAAGAGACTTTGCTCTCGGCACCGGAGGCGAGCTCATGGTTACCATTGTATTTTACAGAACTGCTGAAAAGGCTAAGGCCGGCATAAAACGCAACATTACTTTTCTGACCGGTCTTCTTTTCCTTGGCTGTAGCGCCATTGAGCAGGTCTACGATCGCCGCAATGCCTGGGCTGGTGTAATTGGCACGCTGTAGCTTCTCCAGGAAGGCGGCGTTATTTCCATTATGCGTTGCGGCAATATTGCTCAGCTGGTTCCGGTATCGTTCATCGGTAATCACTTTCTCACCTGCTTCTACTTTGGGCGAAAAGTATTTTTTATAGATCAGCTCCTGCACCTCCCGCGCATTGACATCCCTGATGTAATACCTGGTTTTAAGCTGATCCTGGTAGCTGTACAGGTCTAGCACACTGCCTTTGCGCAACACCCGCAGGAAAACGGTATCCTTAGCCACAGTATTATCCGGGCCTACGCTCAGTTGCTCGATAGGCGCTATTTTATCCATGCTCTTGTTCAGCACGAAACGTTCAAAATGGTCCATACCCTCTATTTCGAAATCACTGATCTCCTTTACAGTATAGATTTTGGCATCCTTACCGCTCTGATCGGTAGCAAAAGTAAACTGAACAGGATTCCGGTCCCATTCTTTAAAGTCGATCCAGCCACTTTGCTTTTCGCTGTTGCTGGTTGTGATAGTAGCCTTCTGAAAGTTACGCTGGGCCAGAACCGGCGAAGCGATCCAAAGGAATGCCAGAGAGAGTGAAATTTTTCTCATAGATAATGTATGGCGGTAAAAATGTTTTCTTATTAAATTATAAAACAGGGTACCGCAACTACGGCACCCTGCAAATATAACAAATGCTATATTCAATTAAAAAATAAATCAAACTACAAACCAAACCATACCGGTGTTGTCAAATCGGGTGTAGGTGCGTTGGGATTCGATACCCTTTCGTTCTGCGGCGTGGGATAGCGTTTGGGGATTACATTGAGGCGACCATTGGGATTGACCCTCAGTGCCGGGAAGCCTGTTCTGCGATAGTCGCTGTAGGGCTCGCCTGATCCGAATAAGGCGATCCACTTTTCATAAATGATCCGACTGACGTTGATATTGGCTGAGGTATAAGTGGCTATATCGGCGCCGTCATAAGCACCATTGGTCACCAGGCTGCAGGATTCCTTGATGGCATCATTCAGTGCAGTAGCAGCGTCTGTCGCATTACCCTGCCGGAACTTCACTTCAGCTTCCATAAACTTGGCTTCCATAAAGGAGATAATATGCACACCTACGGTTGGGCCTCCCGCCAGGTAGCTGCCCCATTGGGAGACGCCTTCGCTGACAGGGTTATCAATGGGCGTACCCACTACATCGCCAATGTCGGTAGAATCAAAATAGTAGTACAAACGAATGTCTGTAGGGCGGAGCTTAATGGAATCCACGAAAGGTTCAGAAGCCATTGCATAGAACTGGCGGTTGTTCTGGAAGTCGTACCATTGGTTGAATTC
Organism: Taibaiella koreensis; assembly: GCF_003545715.1. Lineage (GTDB taxonomy): Bacteria > Bacteroidota > Bacteroidia > Chitinophagales > Chitinophagaceae > Taibaiella > Taibaiella koreensis. The sequence continues at coordinate 439,235 of NZ_QVNU01000001.1, read as the reverse complement.
GTTGGTACGGGTGCCGTGGCGGGTGACAAAATCATCATCCCTGCTCTGGATACCGTCGGTCAGGCTAGCCAGGATCTTGGCCGGATCATAGCCGGGCTTGTTGCTGAGACGCAGCAGGTAGCGGGCCTTAAGCGTATTGGCGGTTTTTATCCAAAGGCTTACATCACCATTAAAAGCGACATCATCGCTACCAGGCACCAGCTCATTGGCCCCGACATCCATATTCAGCTTGGTAATTGCATCGTCCAGCAAGCCTACGATCGCCTGTATCACGCTTTCCTGCGAATCGTATTTGGCCTGATAATTGGTCTGTCCCTGCAAGGCTTCCGAATAAGGCACATCGCCCCATAGGTCTGTTACCTGCCCCAGGTTCATGGCCATCAATACGTCGGCCATACCGGAATAATATGGATTGACAGCACCATAACGGGTTTGCAGGTCTTTACAGGAGAACATGGCCTGGTAGTTCTGTGCCCATTGGTTGTCGAACTCGTTTTCGGCCATGATATAATTATTGATCGGCAGCAGCTGACCATCTACGCCGGCATTCTGCTGTACCAGGACGGAAGCATCCTTAACCAGGAAACCCTCGTAGGAGTTAAAGGTAGAGACTTCAATAGCCGTCAGCAACAACCCGGGGGTAACCTCCACCGGCGAATTGGGACTAACGAAAAAATCATCGCCACGCTTGCACCCCGAGAAGCTGAGAGCAGCCAGAGCTGCGACCAATGTGATATATTTTATATTGCGTTTCATATTGCTAAATTTTAGAGGCCAAGCTTAAGGTTGAAGATATAGGATTTGGAACCGGGGTTATTGAAGTAATCCCATCCGCCAATATTAGAACCGGAACCGGTAAGGCTGGTCTCAGGATCCACGCCTTTATATTTGGTGCTCAGGAAGAGGTTCCTCCCGGTAAAGCCTACCTCTACATATTTGAAGGGGTTGCCGGAACCCGTGTTGCGGAAGGTATAGCGATAGCTCAGTCCTATAGAGCGGAGGCGTACCCAGCCACCATCCTGGACAGCATTTTCCGCGGCGCCCAGATCGCCCAGGTAATAGCGGAAATAATCCTGTGCGGGCATCGCCGTGGTATTGGTTTGTCCTTCTTTCGCAGTACCAGGCGCATATACACCCGGAATCACATAGTCGTGATCGCGTTCGGCCGATTCATCGGTCCTGCCTACGTTATTCAACCTGGCCCAGGTGCCGTTCCAGATCGAGCCGCCATGACGGATGTCCCAAAGCATGGAGAAGGTGAGCCCTTTGTAGGATACATTACAGTTCAGCCCCATAAGCCAGTCGGGGTTGGGGTTGCCTATATTTTTGGCCACATCCAGTATAGGATAGCCATCTTCGTCGACCAAAAGCTGGCCCGATGCATTCCGCTCCCAGGTGGTGCCGTAGAATACCCCATACGGTTCGCCCACGATGGCAAAAGAGCCGATAGCAGTAAAACCGCTTTCAATAGACAATTCTGTTACGCCTTGCGCCAGTCCCAGCACCTTGGAAACGTTCTTGGACCAGTTACCGCCGACACTCACATTCCAGTCTTTATTTTTATAGACATCAAAATTCAACGACAACTCTACCCCCTGATTACGGAGTTTACCGGCATTTACATATTCGGCTACATAACCGGAGCTGGGCGCCACAGGGCGCTGCAGCAACAGGTTGTTACTCACCTGGTGATAATAAGTCGCCTCGAAGCTGATACGATTATCCCAGAAACGCAGCTCGGTACCGATCTCCTTACCGGTAACAGATTCTGCTACCAGACCACCAGGCTGGTTTACGTTGCCGGGCATATAGCCACTCTGTCCCAGGTAGGGGAAACCGTTACCGTTGGTAGAACCGTCGGTAAGGAATGGCTGTAAGTAGTAATTACGATCGGCATAGATCTGCGGCGGAATACCCGCTTTGGAAATAGCCGCCCGCAGCTTACCATAGGAAAGGAAGTTATTGGAGGGTATATGCTCGGAGAAGATCCAGGACATATTGGCCGTAGGATAAAAGAACGATTTGCCTCCTTTACCAAAGCTGGTATTCCATTCGTTACGTCCTGTAAGCGTGAGGTACAGGAAAGACCTGTAGCCCAGGCTCAACTCACCGTAGATCGCCTGCGACCGCTGGTAGCCATCAGTGTTACTAGCATACAAGGTAGCAGCATTGTTCAAGTTATAAAAATCAGGTACGGACAACTGGGTACCCCTGATGAAGCTGGTACGGGTTTCGGTGTACCAATAGTTATAACCGGCCATGGCGCCGAAATCAAAATCACCGAAGCGTTTGTTGTAGCGCAAGATCAGATCGGAATACACCTGGAGGAAATTGGTGCTGGATTTATTGACCTGACCGGTTCCGTCGGAGGCATCGTTGCCTTTAGAGCCCAGATCATAGATCTGGCGATCTTGCTTGCCATAGGCATCCACACCGATCTTGTAGGTGAGCACCAGCTCCTTCATGATATTGGCGGTGAAGTAAGTATTACCGAAGACTCTGTCGATATAGCTGTCGTAAGGATTGCGGTTTACAGAAAAGAGCGGGTTGTCGTAAGCCGTGATATAGTTTTTGCCTGTATGGGTGGTGGGGTCATAAAAATCTTTAGTCACGTCATAAGAAACCGGCATACGGAACAAAGACAGCATGGGACCCGATACATTGCTACCGTTCTGTACCATGCGGGTCTCCGTATGTGTATAGTTGGCCGTACCACCTACCGTAAGCCAGCTGGCAAGCTTGGCTTCACCGTTCATGGTAAGATTGGTGCGTTTCAGCTTTGAATTGGGGATGATGCCTTTTGTGGTATAATTACCCAGACTTACCCTGAAAATAGCATTATCTGAACCGCCGTTCAGGGCAAGGGTATTGTTGAAGCCCATGCCGGTCTGGAAGAAGTTGCCGAAGTTGTCGTACCGCGACAGGTTGGTGGTATCGATACGTGGTCCCCAGCTGTTGGGCGTATTGCCGGTCTGGAAAACCCCGTTATTACCCTGTGCATATTGGTCCTGTGTCTTGGGCAGCCTGCTTACTTTGTTCACTTCGACAGAAGAAGTAAAAGTGATGCCCAGTGCCTGGCCTTTGCCATAGCGGCCTTTTTTGGTCGTGATCACGATGGCGCCGTTACCGCCGTTGGCTCCATACAGTGCCGCAGCGGCGGGGCCTTTCAGTACCGATACCGATTCAATATCGTCGGGGTTCAGGTCCAGCGCACGGTTCGATTCGTTTACCCCGGTAAGGTTAATGTTGAACGGATTATCACCGGCAAAGGATTGATTGGACACGTTGGAAGAGCCGTTATCGACAGGAATACCGTCGATTACCACCAGCGGCGCATTGTTACCGGTGAAGGTAGAGTTACCACGCAGCAATATTTTGGTGGAAGCACCCGGCGTACCTGCGCTGGAAGTAACCTGCACACCCGGCGCCTTGGCCGAAAGCGACTGGATAGCATTACGCTCTCCTGACTTTTCAATCATATCGCTATTGACCTCGCTGACCGAATAGCCCAGCGCCTTTTTTTCCTTTTTGATACCCAGGGCCGTTACTACGGTTTCTCCCATCACCTTGGATGTGGTCGACATGCGCACCGACACCGCGCCGGAGCCATCGCCTGCCTTCACTTCCTGCTGACCGAATCCTATGGCGCTAATGACCAGGATATCGGATTCATCCGGCACCTCTAAATTAAAGTTCCCGTCTACGTCGGTTATGGTACCGGTGCTCGTCCCTTTTACCTGAACGCTCGCACCGGGAATACCTTCCCCTTTGTCATCTAAAACCTGTCCTCTGACAGGCCGCCCTTGTGCCATGGCTAGCTGCAATCCTGACCATAAAAAGATTGCAAGCATGAGTAGTAGTTTTTTCATACACGAGTATATTTAGTTAACCAAATATACTCGCATCACATGATAAATCAAAGCGTTATGACGCAGTTCCATAATAATTTATTAACAAAATAGAAATAGGCAATAATTAACCTACTTCTAAGAGCAAGAAAAACAATTATTTGAATGCCATATTTCAATCATATTCATGAATGCCAAAAATTATGTTAACAAATATCTGTTAATGCAAACAACAAAAATAGCCTCCGCATAAGCGAAGGCTATTTCATTGAAAGCGAACAAATTAATTATTCTTCTACCTGTGTCTGGTATAAGTATAGTTTAGCATATTGACCATCCTGTTTCATCAATTCCTCGTGGTTGCCGGTTTCAACAATATGGCCATCCTCCAGCACAATGATTTTATCAAAATTCCAGCCCTTAAAGATCCGGTGGGTGATCACGATCGCCGTTTTGCCCTCCAGGTATTGCCCCAGGTTGTGCTGGATCGTTTGTTCTGTGCGCGTATCGACTGCTGAAAGGCTCTCGTCCAGGATGAGCACAGATGGGGCCTTTATCAGGGCCCTGGCCAGCGAGATCCGCTGCTTTTGCCCACCCGATAGCATCACACCTCTTTCTCCCGTTATGGTCTCATAACCTTCCGCCAGCTGACGGATATCGCCGTCGACAGCGGCCATTACCGCTGCATTTTGTACTGCAGACATATCCTGCTCTTCCAGGCCCAACCCTATATTGTTCGCTACAGTATCCGAAAACAGGAAAACATCCTGCGGTACATAGCTCACCTGGCCACGCAGGCTTTCCAGCTGCCATTCCTTAATCGGCACATCATCGATCCGTATTTCGCCTTCCGCTACATCATACATGCGTAGCAGAAGGTGCACCAGCGTCGACTTGCCCGAGCCCGTCTTGCCTATCACTGCTATCTTTTGCCCCGGAAGTATGTCCAGGTTGAAATGCTCCAGGGCTTTGATACCGGTGTGGGGGTAAACAAAGGTCACATCCCTGAACGATATTTTACCTTTCAACGGCTGCGCCAGGGCTTCCGGCGCATCAAAAATATCGGGCTCCGACAGGAGGAACTCATTGATCCGCCTTTGCGATACGGCTGCCCGCTGGATCATGTTCGCCGTCCAGCCGATGGCCGAAATCGGGAACATGAGCAGGTTGATGTAGAAGACAAATTCGGCAATATTCCCCGGCGTCACCTTTCCTTCTATGGCCTGCCAGCCGCCTACCAACACCGTAAGCAACATGCTAAGCCCTATGAACAGGTTCATCGCCGGAAAATAGATCGACTCGGTAAGCGACAGGTTGATGGTGCTTTTCCGGTAGGCCTGGGAGATGCGGGCAAAAGTATTGATAGCGCTTTGCTCCTGCACAAAAGACTTGATTACTCTGATGCCGGAATAGGATTCCTGGGCCTGCGAGGTAAGCGACGACAACTCGGCCTGTATCTGCTCGCTCTTACGGTTCACGATCTTATTCACATAGAAGATCGAAAGCGCCAGGAAGGGTAAGGGCGCCACTACATAGAGTGTCAGCGAGGGGCTTACAAGGATCATTTTCCAGAAACAAAGTGCGATCAGGATCACGAGATTGATCACGTACATCATAGCCGGCCCGGTATACATCCTTACACGCGATACATCTTCCGATATGCGGCTCATCAGGTCGCCTGTAGCATTGCTCTTATAAAAGGCAGTGCTCAGCTTCTGGTAATGCCCAAACACCTCATTCTTCTGATCATATTCAATATGGCGGGACATAACAATGATCGTTTGCCGCATAAAGAACATGAAGATGCCGCGCAATAAAGCATAGGCCAGCAACAAGAGTCCTGCCATCATTACCAGGTGCATCAGATGTCCGCGAAGGCCTTGCGCTGCAGGACTGTTGCCCAGCACATGATACCGGCTTACATTGCGATACACCTCGTCCAGTGTATTGCGTACGACCTGGGGTGAGAGTACTGCGAAAATATTGGAGATAATAATGAATACGGTACCCAGCAGCAAATGCCATTTGTACCGCAGAAAATATTTGTTCAGAACTGAGAGCTGCTGCAATGGTTACAGGTTTTGAGGCCGAAATTCAGGAAAACCGCGGTCCGCCGTTGTTTTCCAAATGTGAAAACCTGGGCAAAGATACGACAATACGCCCTGCATTGCTTATCTTTGGCCGTTTAGCTTCTCTATGAAGGTATCTGCAAAAAATATAGCTACGCACCTGCTTTTGTTATTGTTGCTCCCAGCTTGTGGGAAAAAGGAAAAAGAGCTCAGCCCTGCCCGGATCAATGCGCTTGCGGACAGCATTGTGAACAGCAGAATGGATAAACTGCGCCGGCAGGCGAAGGAAGACCTGGACCGGCGTATGCCCATCGAGCTGAAACCAAAGATCGATTCGATCCGTAATGTTTCGCATGAGATAGGACCGGTACCGGTTTTTCCGGGCGACGACGGTACGCCTGCCAGAGCCGATACCGGCAGCATGCTGCAGCTTCAGACCCGGACGCCGTCCAATGATACGCAGAGATAAAGCGGTACAGCCGCCTTCCCATAAAAGCAAGGAGCCGTTCCCCTCGAAACGGCTCCTTGCTTTATTATTTCCGCAGCTGCTGCTAATAGCCGCGTCCTGCCTTGTTTTCCATATAGTTCATAAAGGCGCGGTTGGCCACTTTGTTGCCACCCGGTGTGGGATAGTTGCCGGTAAAATACCAGTCACCCTTGTTGTGCGGACAGGCCTCGTGCAAGCCTTCGATGGATTGGTAAATGATCTGTACCTCTGCTTCAACATCTTCGGGACGCAGCAGCTGACCTATCTTTTCGCTGATCTCCTCAGGCGTGAACGGCGCATAGATGTCTTTGACAAAGTTCTCCTCGTGCAGCCGGTTGTGCTCTCTTGCCGTATTACATTTGAGATAGGCCTCCGTAAGCACATGGTTCATATTACGATCCTTCAGCAGCTCTACGGCAGCCTGGAACGCAATAAAATCGGCCATACGGCTCATATCGATGCCATAGCAATCGGGATAGCGGATCTGTGGCGCCGAAGAGACTACAATAATTTTTTTGGGCTTGAGCCGGTCCAGCATTTTGATAATGCTTTGCCGCAGCGTGGTACCTCTTACAATGCTGTCGTCGATCACGACAAGGGTATCCTGCTGAGGCTTTACCGTACCATAGGTAATATCATATACGTGTTGCACCATCTCGTCGCGTGTCGAGTCGGAAGTAATAAAGGTGCGCAACTTTACATCTTTAATGGCCAGCTTCTCGATACGCACCCTACGGCGGATCAGCTCGCTGATCTCTGCATCGGTCATCGTATTCCGGTTGCGGATGATCCGCTGGATCTTCAGTTCTTTCAGGTAATCCTCCAATCCCTTGATGAGGCCGTAAAAAGCCGTTTCAGCAGTATTAGGGATAAAAGAGATGATCGTATTCTTTAAATCGTTGTCTATCGCCTTCAACACCTGGGGTGCCAGGTTATTGCCCAGTGCCATGCGTTCCTGGTAGATATCGGCATCGCTGCCACGGCTAAAGTAGATCCTTTCGAAGCTGCAGGCCTTTTTTTCCGCAGGCTCCAGTATTTGCGGCACGCTCAGGGTACCATCTGCTTTTACGATCACGGCACAACCCGGCGGCAATTCTTTGATCTCGTGCTGCTGCACATTGAAGCTGGTCTGGATAGCAGGACGCTCCGACGCAACGACTACGATCTCATCGTCGTGATAATAATAGGCCGGCCGTATGCCATGCTTATCGCGCAATACGAAGCTGTCGCCATTGCCGATAAGTCCGCCGCAGACATAGCCGCCGTCGAAGCGACTGGCCGCGTTGCGCAGCATCGCTTCCACATCGGGATTCTCGGGCGACTTGGCTTCTTCTTCGCAGAGGAAGTGATGCACGGTATCGATCATCGCGCCCAGGTCGCTGGTCCGCATGGTCTCGTCCGGGTTCTCCTTCAGCATCGCAAACAGCTCATCGGTATTCACCAGGTTGAAATTGCCCGCCATGGTCAGGTTACGGGCAGGGTTAATGTCCGATTTTACAAAGGGGTGGCAAAATTTCACGCTGTTTTTGCCCTGTGTACCATAGCGCAGATGCCCCAGCATCACTTCGCCCATAAAACGCAGGTATCCTTTCATTAAGCCGGGATAGTCCCGCAGATTGGGATACATACGTTCAAGCTCTGTTACTTCGTCCTGTACCGATGCAAAAATTTCCTTGATCGCTCCCGGTCCTGCGATGCGCAGACGGTGCATGAATTGGTAACCCGGCTCTACGTTAAGCTTCAGCGTAGCAATACCGGCCCCATCCTGGCCCCGGTTATGCTGCTTCTCCATCAGGAGGTAAAGCTTGTTCAATGCGTAAAAGGAAGTACCGTATTTACGGTGGTAGTAAGAAATGGGCTTGAGCAGCCGAATGTAGGCAAGCCCGCATTCGTGTTTTAAAGCATCTGACATGAGGACGCAAAGTTAAGTCTAAATTAATAAAATGCGCAAATGTGCAGCCCTGATACAGATATAAACAAAAACGTTCCGGTATCGGTACCGGAACGTTTTTAACAGGCCTACCTGCGGGGTAAAGGCGGGTGCGGCGGTAATGGCGGATGTGGCGGTAATGGCGGGTGCGGCGGGCGATGGTGTGGCAACGGCGGCCGGGGCGGCAAAGGTCTTACGTAAGGTCGGGGATGCGACCGGTAATAATGGCGGCGGGGATGGTATCCCCGGTGATACCGCTTATTGTAATGCTTGTAATAGCCACGATGTGGGCGTCGTTGCGCGTAGCTTTCCGGTGCCGAAAATAATCCGAGCGTCAGGATCAATACCACGTACCAAATTAATTTTCTCATGTGTTTTAGATTTTTACAGGAAAAAACACTGGTTTTCCCGATCTGTTATGATGACAAGCTAAAAGCAAAAATGTTCTGGCAATCGTCTTGCCAGAACATCAGATAGCAATAGTATTCAGATAGCTATTTAAGGCAAAGGTGGATGCGGTGGCAAAGGCGGGTGCGGCGGCAAAGGAATATTGATGCTGATGCCTCCTGTTGCATAGGGCCTTGGTGGTGCATAATACGCCGGGCGGTAATAGGGACGGCGATAATACCTGCGGTATGGCCTTTGATAGCTGTAATAACGGGCCGGGGCATAAGGTCGCTGATAACCATAACCCTGCCGTGCGCCCTGATAATAACCATGCCTGTAGGCTCTTTCTACTCTCCGTTGCTCTTTGTAGCGTTGCTTGTAATGGCCTCTGTGCCAGCCTTGGGCTCCTGCGGTGAAATTCATGAATAATCCGAAGAACGCGATAAGGGCCGCTGTCAAAAGATACTTTCTCATAAAATGGCTTTTATTCAGTTAACGATGTTTCCTGCGCAGGGATCATCTTTATAGCGATAATTGGCAGCATGCACAACCATCATATCAAGATGCACTAATAAGACGAGGACTGAGGTTGAAGGTTTAGCGCCTGCCCGCCAATATAAATACAAAAATGTGTTAACATAAATCGTACTTTTGAGCTCCTACGGATTACAGATTAAAACAATGTTCCATTTCAGCCCACTACCCCTTAATGATGCCTTTCTGGTTACCTTGCCTGCTTTCAACGACGACCGCGGCAGCTTTATAAAGGTTTTTCAGCACAGCATTTTCGCACACGAAGGCATTGATTTTCGCCTGCAGGAGAGCTACTTTTCCCTTTCGGCCAAAGATGTGATCCGGGGCATGCATTTCCAGTTGCCGCCTCACGATCATGCCAAGGTGGTGTACTGCCCTTCGGGCGCTATACTGGATGTAATGGTCGACCTGCGCAGCGACAGCGATACTTATGGCAGGTACTATGCGACAACGCTTTCGGCCGACAATCACCTGGCTTATTATATTCCAAAAGGATTTGCGCATGGCTTCAAGTCGCTAAGCGAAGGCGCGATGACCTGCTACCTGGTCTCTTCGGAGCATAGCCGCGAACACGATACAGGCATCCGCTACGATTCTTTTGGCTTCGATTGGGAATGCTATGCCCCGGTGCTTTCAGAAAGGGACCTTTCTTTTTCCCGGCTGGAAGACTTCAGCAGCCCCTTTTTGCGATAAACACATTGCATAACAATTGCTTTACAGTACAAACTGTTTTATTCCCTGAAATTTACCGGGTAAACAATAAAAACATTTTATGGCAAAAACAGCATTGATCACCGGTAGCACAAGCGGCATAGGCCTCGCTACCGCCAAAGCCTTCGCGGCAAAAGGATACAACATTGTCTTTAACGGACTGGAGGAGAACGGCGCAGAGATCGCAGCCGGCGTAGCCCAGGAGTTTGGCATAGGCTATCTCTTTTCTCCCGCCAATATGATGCAGCCCGAAGCGATAAGGGCGCTGGCCAAGGAAGCGCTGGATAAATTCGGATCGGTTGAAGTACTGATCAACAATGCCGGCATACAATTCGTGGCGCCCATTGAAGATTTCCCCGAGGACAAGTGGGATGCCATCATCGCCATTAACCTTACGGCTGCGTTTCATTTAACCAAAGCCATACTGCCCTCGATGAAGGCCAATAAGTTTGGCCGGGTGATCAATATATCGTCTGCGCACGGCTTGATCGCATCGCCTTTCAAAAGCGCCTATGTTGCCGCCAAGCACGGCATTATCGGCTTTACCAAAGTGCTGGCGCTGGAAGGCGGCGAGCACGGCATTACCGCCAACGCCATTTGCCCGGGCTATGTGCACACGCCTATTGTCGACAAACAGATCCCCGACCAGATGAAGGCGCATAACATGACGCGCGAAGAGGTGATCGAAAAAGTATTCCTGGCGGAGCATGCCATCAAGGACTTCATTTCGCTCGATACCATTGCCCAAACGATCCTTTACCTGGCCGACAGCGAAGCGGCAGCTACCATCACGGGCATTGCTATGCCACTGGATGCCGGCTGGACCGCGCACTAAGCTTATTGTTCATCAAAACAACTTATAGTGACAGATTACACGATCAGCACCAATAATATCGAGCTACATTACGTCGAATACCATCCTAAAGGGAATCCCACCCTTGTGCTGATGCACGGCCTGACCGCCAATGCCCATGCCTTCGACGGATTGGTCAATCATGGCCTTACAAGACATTTCCGTCTTATTTCTCCCGACCTCCGGGGCCGTGGCCTTAGCAGCAAGCCGGCCTTTCGCTATGGCTTGGAAGACCATGCCCAGGATATACTGGGTCTGCTGGACCATCTCGGCATTGAAAAAGCATTGTTGGGCGGTCATTCTTATGGCGCCTTGCTTAGCGTATACATGGCAGCCCATTATCCCGAACGCGTGGAACGGCTGGTGATCCTGGATGCTGCTGCCGAAATGAACCCCAACGCTCCCGCTATGCTGGGGCCTACCCTTAGCAGGCTGGACAAGACTTTCCCTTCTTATGCCAGCTTCCTGGAAGAGATGAAGGCGGCACCCCAAAACACTTTCTGGGACAAGGATATGGAAAGCTATTACAAAGCCGACGCCCACATAAGGGAGGATGGTACTGCCAATCCCTATCCCAATCTTTCCAATATTATAGAAGTGGCTACCGGTGTGGCACAACAGCCCTGGGTACAGACTTTTGAGCAGGTAATGCAACCTGCGGTACTCATCAACGCGCTCGACAACTATACCATGGACGAGCCGCTGCTGCCCGATTTCAAAGCAAAAGAAACGGTGGAGCTGATGCACCATTGCCGGTACGTAGGCGTAGACGGCAATCATCAGACCATGCTTTACGGCGCCAACGCCGACCGCGTTGTACGGGCGATCGAAGCCTTCCTCCTCTAAGCATTACCCAAGATATACTACAGAGCGCCTGTCTATATTTTCGTATTATTGCGAAAAACAAGGCAGGCGCTTTTTCTGCGCCTTGGTTATGCGTAAGGAACAATATCTCGGATCACCGCTGCTACTACAACAGCTGCCGGTATTTTTCCAGCCCTGGTGGCTGGATATCGTCAGCAACGACTGGCAAATAGCCCTCGCACCCGGCCCCGATGGCGCCCCGGCAGGCATATGGCCTGTTGCGAGGGAAAAGAAAATAGGATTAGCTATAGCCCGTAATCCCTTGCTGACACCTTACCTGGGACCGCTGTTCCTGCAATCCCTTTCCGAAAAAGAAGAAGCGGCTGTTTTTGAGGCGCTCTGGCAGCAGCTTCCCCGCTGGGACAGCTTCGATATGGAAACTACCGTTGCTTTTCACCAGGCGGCATTATTGCAGCAGAAAGACTTTGAGGTATCGGAAAAGATCACTTTTGAGATTGGTCTGGCGCCGGAGGAAGACATGCTCTGGCGCGCTATGAACAGCAATCACCGCAACCTGATCCGGCAGGCTGAAAGCCACCATTCCGTTGTTGAACATACCGGCTCAACCGAACGCCTGCTCACGCTTCACCGCGAAACCTTCGCCCGGAAGAATAAAGCCTATCCTTTCGATCCGGCGCTCATCGATCGCCTGGTGCATACCAGCAGGGAAAAGAATAGCGGCGGCCTGTGGTACCTGCAGGACGAGCAGGGCCACACCAATGCAACTATCTTCACCGTTTGGGATCATCAAAAGATGTACCTGCTGCTAAGCGCGGTAGATCCTGAAGCGGCGCATCCCGGCGCTGTAAGACTGCTGATATGGTATGCCATAAAAACGGCAAGGCAAAAAGGCTTGTCTGCATTCGACTTCGAAGGCAGTATGGATCCAGGTATCGCCGCGTTTTTCCGCCGTTTCGGCGGCAGCCAAAAAACGTACCTTTGTGCTTCCAGGAACCGTTCTTTGCTCTGGAAAGTAAAAAAGACACTTCTGGGCTGATCAAACAATAGTGCTATGACAAAGAAAAAGCTCAACAGCTTCAGCGGACTGGTATTTTCTACCAATCCTGACATGATGAAGGAGGAGCCACCGGAACAGCAGGACACAGCTGAACCCAAAGCCCAGAAGCTGCGGGTGCGTATCGAAAAGAAACACCGCGGCGGCAAAACAGTAACCATAATTGATGGCTTTGACGGTACAGAAGACGACCTGAGCGAGCTGGGCAAAAGGCTAAAAACCAAATGTGGCACGGGCGGCAGCGCCAAGGATGGGGAAATACTGATACAAGGCGACTACAAAGACAAAGTGATTACATGGCTGAAAGAATGGGGCTACACCCAAACGAAGGGCTGATACTCAGGGCTTACGCAGTACTATTTCGACTCTCCGGTTCTGCTGCCGGTGTTCCTCGCTGTCGTTTGGGGCAATAGGATCGGCATCGGCCCAGCCCTGGATGTGGATCTTATCGTCGCCAATGCCCATTGCTCCCAGCAGACTGGCCAGCGTTCTGGCGCGGGCAGACGATAGTTCCTCATTGATGGCCGGCGTACCGGAGTCATCGGTATAGCCATTCACAAAGAATTCGACGCGCGTCTGCTCCAGGTACGGAGCGATCATGGCCTTCAGCTGTGCCTGGTCGCTATCGCTGAGTTGCACATTGCTGCGCAGGAAATAAAAGCGGGCCAGCAACGTATCGTAGAGCGGAGGGCTGTAGTTGAAGTCCAGCAATGGAAAATTGAGCGTATCCGGCGCCAGTACATGCGCCGTTGTGAAAGAAATGGTATCGTTATAATCGGCATAGCCCACGCGGTACACATGCAGGCCATATTTGCGATGGAGTAGTACAGAAGCCATATAGCTGGCATCGCCCCTGTTGCTCTGGTAATGGTATAGCTTTTCCCCAGTCTCCGCATCGCTCCATTCGATCTGGGCATAATTAAGTCTCCGCTTATCGAGGCTGTCGTAAGCAATACCAAAAACATAAGTATAAGGTTCCGGCTGCGCTGTCTCCGGCATGCGGACCTCGTACAGATCCATGTTACCCAATCCCCCCTCCCTGTTAGAAGCCAGGTAAGCCTTCCGGCCATCGGCGCTCAGACACAGGCTTACGTCATCGAAAGGCGTATTGAAGGGATAACCCATATTTTCGGGCCGCTGCCATTTATCCTTCTTTTTGCGGCTGTAGAAAATATCGTTGCCCCCCAGGCCGGGATGGCCGTCGGAAACAAAATAAAGGGTCTGGTTATCGGAAGCGATAAACGGAGCCGTTTCATCGAAGGGTGTATTAACCTCAGGCCCCAGGTTCTCCGGCACCTGCCACAGGCCGTTCTCAAAGCGGGACACCCAGATATCCTTTCCCCCATAGCCTCCCACCCGGTCGCTTACGAAATACAGTTCCTTATTGTCACAGGATAGCGCAGGCATCCCTTCGTATCCCGGCGTATTGATGGTAGCGCCGAAGGGCACAGGCTGCGACCAGCCCGCGTCTTTGGTATAAGAAAAATAGAGGTCGCAACCACCCGCTTCCCATCCGTTCTCGCTACGGTTGCCACATCGCATAAAAAAGAGGTAGTGTCCATCTGCAGAGCGCATTTGCGCTCCTTCCTGCATTCCCGAATTGGGCGGGCTGCCCATATCGCGGGCAATGAACCAACCGCCGCAGGAGTCGCGCTGTGCTATATAAAAGTCCTCATCGACCCCATTGGTGCGACGGGTAAATACCAATGTGCTGTCGTCGATACTTACCGAAGGAAAGTATTCATCGTATACCGAATTGATGCGTGCGCCCATGTTGATGGGCGTATCTGTAGGCCTGGCATTGACCGCATACTTTCCAAACTGGGCATTTTGCCGGAGGCGGTCGTATTCCCCTTTGAGGGATGGCGAAAGCGCGGCGGACCTCTTCCATTGATCCAGTACTGACGAGGCCTGTTCGTATTGACGTGCCTGGCATAAGGCGCGGGCGAGCGGCAGCACAAAAGCCTGCGTACAGGAAGGGCAGGCGCCGGAAGCCTGCCGGAATACATCGGCAGCTTTGCTGTACTGACCGTTGTCACAATACAGCATGCCTAATGCCGTGTACGCATCGGTAAAATTCGGAGCTTCACGAAGACATTTTTGAAGTAGTGTTTCTGCCTCTGTGCTACGATGCAGGCGAATGCATTCCTGTGCACGGCTATACAGTCGCTGTGCTTTTGGCGTTACAATCCCCTGCGCATTCGACATTCCGGCACTGTACAAAAGGACCATAAGTAAAGCCAGGTAACGCATCGGGGAAATTATCGCTGTTTATTAGGGCTTCGCAATAAACAGATTTTTTCCCAGATTTTAAAATAAACGGGTCGCAATTTATGCTATAGGCCAGACCCTCCCTCCCATATTCCGGGAACATTCCTTGGGTGCCCTGCCGGCAACAATGGGTAAACCACAGGGGCAGGTAATGGCAAGTACCCGTTTTTCTCCTATCTTTTGCCCGGAAGATATGAGGCAAATTAATTAGTGTTTTAAATAGTTTTTTAGGGTTATTTTCGCTTCGTCTAATCCATTATACATTTTATGCGTAACAAGATAATAATGGCTTTCGTTGCCTCTGCCTTCTCTTTCGCGGCTTATGCCCAGCAACAGCAGAATGTGGCCGTATGCTCCGACAAAGCCATGCATTCCGAACTGGTATCGCTTGACAAATCACTGGAAGAAAGAGGATTTGCCCTGGAACAGTTCAAGATGATGAACATGCCTTCAGGTTCCTATGTCCCGGTAACGGTAACCATGCAGGAAGGCAAGATGTACCAGATCAATTTCATCGCCAGCAAGAACTTCCAGCAATACCACCTTACCATAATGGACAAGGACCGCAAGAAGCTGGTCGACAAAAAGATCAAGACAGGCGGCGACCGGCAGCTCTCCGAAAGCTTTGCCGCACCCTATACCGGCAATTACCTGGTTATTGTATCGCAAAAAATAAAGGGACAAGCGGAAGCCTGCGGCGGCCTTTCCGTGCTGAAAAACAAGTAAAGCAAGCGTATCTATGATCCAGGCTATCAAAAGGAAATTGAAGCTCAGACCCGAAATGGGCTTCAATTTCTATATGGCCGATTTCGTATTCCGGAAGCTCCTCCGTCAGAATGCCCGCGTAAAATGGGCCATTCACCATACCAGCACTATACACAGCCCCGAAAAGATTACGAGGGGCCGTAGCACCTGGCCAGGGGATTCGCCCGGCGTATACATCAATGCGCTCAATGGCATCCTCATCGGCGACTTTACCAATATCGGTCCCAACGTAGCGATCGTGTCGGCCAATCATGATTTTATCAATAACGATGTGCATGTGACCGCCTCACCGATAGCGATCGGCAGGTTTTGCTGGATCGGTGCGGGGGCAGTGATCCTGCCGGGCGTCCGGCTCGGCGACTTCACGATGGTAGGTGCGGGTGCTATCGTCACCAAAAGCTTCGAAGAAGGCTATTGCGTGCTGGCCGGCAACCCTGCCCGGCTGCTACGTACGCTCGACAGGGAGGCCTGTGCTGCTTTTGCCGCGGCAAAAGCCTAGGGCTTATCCGCCGAGATGATCTTCCAGCCAGGCAATGTACCAGGCCGTCTGTATGCGGTTGATGTTTACTTCCTTATTGCTCCAGCGCAGGCCCAGCTGCCGGTCTTTTAGAAAACTACGTGCGATCAGCTTGAAATTGACCGGATCGGAAAAGAAGATTCGGCGCATCCGGTTGCGGGCGCCGGCGATTTTTTGCAGCACAAAAGGATAGCGTTTTTTGGGGAAAGCCACACTATACGGTTCAAAAAAATAGCGAAACACGACCTGGTCAAATAATTTCCTTCCCCATTTATACTCCCAGGGCAGATTTTGAAAGAAGAGCAGCAGATCCTTATCCCATAAGGGAACCAAATGCTCGTGGCCCCAGAATTCATATATCCTGTTGGAATTGATGATAAATTTTGACTGGCGCTCTTTCAGGTTCCAATGCTCAAAGTATTCGTAAGGCTGTGCTGGTATGGCCGGGAGGTGGATACGGGAAAGCAATGACCGTTTATCACCAGTACGGAATACATAATGCCGCTGCAGCAACCGCTCCGCAACATTATCTTCCGTAAGGCCCGCCTCCAGGTGCCCGCCGGCGATAAAATCCCCGGTATGGCCGGGAACGATCACCGCATCTTCCGGGATCATTTTTTGTGTTACCAACTGCCTTATCGCGAAGTAATCTTGTGTAAACAAGGCTGAAGTGCCATTGACCACGAAAGGCAGGTAAGCTTTGAATTCCGGTGTGTGCAGGAAGTCACCCACCAAACGCGGCGTGTAAGCAATAAAATGCCAGGGAAATCCCAACTCCGCCGCTACTCTTGCCGACATGCGCACATCGGGGCTGGAAGGAATGCCATAGGTGAAGCAGATCACTTTGCTATAGCCCTGCTTTTTCAACAAAACGGCGATCAACCGCGAATCGTAGCCCCCGCTCAGCGGCACCACGGCCGTGCGCCCGGCCAGGGCTTTGACCAGGCGTTCTCCTGCCTTATCAAATAAGCCCGCCAGCTGATCCGGCAAGGCATCGAAAGTCCCTGTAAGGGGTTTATCCGCTACATAGAAATGATAGCAATATTCCTGCACCTGGTCGTCCACTCCTACCAGGCAGGCGCCGGCCTGTACCTGGCATACATCCTTCAGCAAGGTGCTGTTACCGGTAACATAACCGGTGTATAAAAATTCCTCCTTTGACAGGGTATCCATCTGCAAGAGACCAGGCGCCGCGTGTTCCACCGCATCGCTGATCCGCAATACACCTTTATCCAGAGAATAGTATAAGGGAAAGGTCCGCGTCCGGTCGGTGGCACAATACACACCGGCATCCGTCTGTATCACCACGGCAAAAAGCCCGTTGGCCTGCCGAAGGCGATCCTGCAATGTCTCTGCGCTGTCGGCACCGCGGAAAAACGCTACAAGACCGGCTTCACGCAAAGGATTGTCCTCCGTATCGTAGATAAAGCCTTTTACCGAGATACCATCGCTGGTATACCAGGTGTAACCGTAATTGTATACAAGCCTGACTTCAACTTTCATGACAGCCATTGATCGATCAGAAAAAAAGGAAGGATACCGGCAGCAAGCACGGCGAGCGTGTACACCAATATCTGAAGCTTTCCTATGCCCGCCGAGGACAGCAGGTAAAATACGAAGCAGAAGAAGATAAGCGCACCTATCGCACCAAACCACACCACTGTAGCTGCCGCGTCGTAGTGCCGCCAGAGGCACAGCAGGAGCACCAGCGCCCGGGAGACAAAAATGATGACCTGGAGCAGCAAGCCCTGCTTTTGCTTACCCTGTACAAAAAAAAGATTGGACAAAGGAGAGGAGATGAACACAAACAGGAACCACAGGCTCAGGGATTGGGCATACTGCCCTGCAACGGTCCAGCTGCTACCAAAGAACCAGCCGAAGAGCTTATCGCCCCAGAACAGCAATGCCGCCATGGGCAAGGTCCCCAAAAGGAGCAGATGCTTGTACAATGCCCAGGTAAGCTGCCGCAGCTGTTCCTTATCACCGTTACCGGAAGCCGCCTTCTGAAAATAAACCTGGCCTATGGCCGCGCCCACGAGTGTCATGGGAGCATTAAGCACCCTTTGCGACAAGGCGTAGAAACCGACAACGGTATTTGAAAAAAAGGTAGCGAAAACATAAACCGGAAGCTGTAAGGAAGCCGTATTCAGTAAGAGAGAAGGCAATGTGAACTTTGGGAAATTGCGATAACGCCAGGCCATGCGCCTGAGATCCGGTGTGATCCGGAACGGTTCTTCCTTTTCCTTCTTTTTCAAGTAAACCCTGATAACGCCCAGGTTGCCGCCCAACAAAGAAAGCAGGTTGCCCCATAGCAAGCCGGCGGCCTGAGCCCCGGCCATTCCTGCAGCGACCTGCAAGCCACCTGCCGTGCCCGACCGTATCACAGTAGCTACGGCAATGCCCTTGTAAGCTTGCTGCCGCACGCTATAGTACCGTAATATTTCAAAAACGCCGGAAAACAATACTGCTACCGGCACCAGGTACAGCCAAAAGCCGATCCGTTTGTCCTTAAAGCATGTGAGCAACGGCGCGTGCAGCAGCAGAACAAGCAGCAGCAACAATATGGAAGCGCTTACCGTAAGCATGAGCGCCAGCCGTACCAGCTTCCGGGCATCTCTGTCAACACCGGGCAACAGGATCGACAATTCATATTGCCCCGTTACCACCACGGTAAGCAGGGAGGTAAGGGAAACGAACAATGTAAGCAAACCAAAATCGGCGGGTGTATACAAGCGGGTGAGCACGGGTGTGATAAGAACGGGTATGGCCTGCGCCACCGTGGTTCCGGTGGTCAGCGTCAGCACATTGCGCACAAAATCGGTAAGTTTTATCTTTCTTATCATCCGTAGAAGCCGCTCATATCGCGGGTTCCTTTTGCAAAAGAAACAAATTAAATCCGAATGCTCCTGGTTAATTGTTTCCCAGCCGGTTATCGCTTTTCGATGATTATTCCACGGCACATCGGTATATTTGCAGGCTTTTTTGTACTATAAGTAGCATATGATCGACAATAAAAATATTATCTCCAACGAGGAACGTGCCGTGCTGGTGGGCCTGATGCAGAAGAACAATACCGAAGCGCAGCTCATGGAGTATCTGGATGAGCTGGCTTTCCTGGCAGAAACCGCCGGGGCGACCGCCATCAAAAGTTTTTTTCAAAAATTACCACATCCCGACAGCCGCACCTTCGTAGGTAAAGGCAAGCTGGAAGAGATCAAGCAATACGCCATACGGCACAATGCCACGCTTATCATTTTTGACGATGAACTGACCGGGTCGCAGATCAGCAATATCGAAAAAGAAACGGGCATCAAGACCATCGACCGCTCCGACCTGATCCTGGATATTTTTGCCCGCAGGGCCAAAACGGCACAGGCCAAAACCCAGGTGGAGCTGGCCCAATATCAGTATATATTGCCCCGCCTGAAGGGTATGTGGAAACACCTGGAACGGCAGGGCGGCGGCATAGGCTCGCGTGGTCCCGGTGAGACCGAGATCGAAACAGACCGTCGTATCGTAAAAGATAAGATCACATTGTTGCGCAAGCGCCTGAGCGAGATCGACAAACAGTCTTCCACGCAAAGAAAGGAACGCGGCACCTTTATACGTGTGGCCCTTGTAGGCTATACCAATGTAGGCAAAAGCACGCTGATGCAGGTGCTGAGCAAATCGGAAGTATTTGCTGAAAACAAGCTTTTCGCCACCCTGGAAACCACCACCCGTAAAGTAGTGTTTGAACGTACGCCCTTCCTGCTCAGCGATACGGTAGGATTCATTCGCAAGCTGCCGCACCACCTGGTAGAAAGCTTCAAATCTACGCTCGATGAAGTACGCGAGGCCGATATTCTGCTGCATGTGGTTGATGTGTCGCACCCCCAATACGAAGACCAGATCGCAGTGGTGAACACCACCTTGCAGGATATCGGCGCTTTCGACAAGCCGATCCTGATGATCTTCAACAAAATGGATCAATACGAGTTGCGCACCTTCGACGAATGGCTCGACGACAGCGTAAAAAAAGACCTGTTGAAGCAATTACACCGGCGCTGGGACAATGAAACGCATGGCAATGCCATTTTTGTTTCTGCCACCGAGCGCTCCAACATCGACCTGTTGCGCGAGACCATACTGGAACGGGTGAAACGCCTTTATGAAGAGCGCTACCCCTTTCTCAACAGCTTCTATTAATCCGTGCTATTGTTGAGATGAATCACTTTATTGCTACCTGGAAAGGCGAAGAAGTAGGTATATTGAGCGATCCATGGAATGACATGTGGCGACTGGAAGGCCAGTGGACATTTAAAAATTCACCACAAGCCGTCATCATGCAACAGTTGCTACAGGAAAAGGACGCTATGCAACGCCTTGAAGACCCTACCTTAACCATCAACCTGGTACTCACCAACGCAGAGGATTGCACTTTCAAAAAATATGCTTTGGCCATGATCCTTGAAGAGGAAAGGCTTGTATTGAGGGAAGTAGTGAGCGCAGAAGGACTGGCACGTTTTTTTTCCGGCCATGGCCATTGACTGAGCTATCGTAAGGACACTTCCTGCAAATAACCTTCAGGATAATTGACCGCCTCCAGGTACAACCCATGCCCGGCTACGCTGAAATCGGCCAGTGTACAGTCCTGCGCTTCGATAATACGGCGGAAATCCTCCGGGCTATGCCTGCCGCGGGCCACCTGCAGCTGCGTACCTACCAATCCACGCACCATCCCCCTCAGGAACCGGTTGGCTTCCACTACATAATGCAGCTCTTCGCCGGCGGTTTCCCAATAGGATTGAAAGATCGTGCACAGGAAAGTATGCGTTTGGGTATTGCGTTTGGAAAAGGTCTCGAAATTGCGGTATGCCATCAGCATCTGAGCGGTATGGTTCAGCACCTCCCGGTCAATAGCAAAAGGATAATACAATGCCCGGTGGTGGCGGAAAGGATCTTTACGCGTATAGATACGGTAACGGTAACGCCGGCTCACCGCATCGAAGCGGGCATTGGCCTCTGGCTTTTCGCTGGTATACACAGCATGAACCGCCATGCTGAACGGCAAAATGGCATTGAGCTTATAACGAAACTGGGGATGCAGCGCCTCTGCTTCGTCAAAATGATAAAAATTGCTGAGTGCATGCACGCCCTCATCGGTACGGCTGGCGCCGAAGGTCTCTACAGGCCTACGCAGCAAGGTAGACAAGGCCTTATTGAGCGTACCCTGAACGGTAAGCAGATCGCCTTGTACCTGTGAACCATGAAAGGCCGTGCCTTCATAGCCTACTTCCAGGAAATAACGCATGAAACAGGTTTAAGAAAGCTTTGCTTTAGCCAATCCCGCCTTAGTCGCGGCTTCACGCTTTAATTTCTTCTCAACGACAAAAGGGGCAAATGGCAGCAGGGAAGCAAAGAAGACCAGTGCTGCCCGGCCAAAGGACCACTTATACCGGGCCCAGCAGGCGATAAGAAAAGTACCATAAAGCACAAACAACAAGCCATGCACCCAGCCGGCATAGAGGCTGAAGTCGACCGCCCAGGGCAGCTTGAGCCCATATTTGAGCGGCATGGCCACGCCAAGGAGCAACAGGTAAGATATCCCTTCGAGCAGGGCGATAAAGCAAAAACGGTTCAACAATCGGTTATCCATAAGCCTGAAAAATTGGGGCAAAGGTACTACCCATTTCGCTATTGACCGGGATGCTTTCGGCGAATAATCGGCAGACACAATAAGGCACAGCCGCAAATACTATCTTTGGCCTGTAAACAAAAGACAATATGACTATACTGGAACAGCTGGCTTCCGCCGCGGGCCAACGGGTGCAGGATCTGAACATAGCCCTGGCGCAGCAGATCGCTGCAACAAAGGACAAAAAAGCCGTACAGGAGCTAATTGCCGGCCTGGAGCACAAAACAAAAGCACTGCGGCACGATTGCATCAAGACAATCTATGAGGTCGCCGCGCTGCAGCCTGGCCTGGCGAGCCCTTATGTACAGGTATTCCTGGCCTTGCTGGACAGTAAAGATAACCGGCTGCAATGGGGCGCCATGACGACGCTTTCGGCTATTGCTGCTCAAGTACCTGCCGGGCTGTACCAGGCCTTACCGCGCCTGGTAGCCATAGCCGATGCCGGCTCGGTGATCACGCGCGACCACCTTGTACGAATATTGGTGAGCCTTGCCGGTATCCCGGCCTACGCCTCCGATGCCGTACCGCTGCTGCTGGAGCAGCTGCTCCAGGCGCCGGTCAACCAGGTACCCGCTTATGCCGAACAGGCGATGCCCGTAATCCCGCCTACAGACAAAGAAAAGTTCAGGCAGGTGCTGCACACGCGCCTGAACGATATCGAACAGGAAAGCAAAAGAAAACGCATCGAAAAGGTGCTGAAAAAGCTGAAACCCTAAAGGAGCGTGCCGCTCAGGAAGAGCACCGCACAAATAAAGTAGATCAGGAGTCCTGTCACATCAACCAGGGTCGCGACAAAGGGCGCGGAGGATGTGGCAGGGTCGGCCCCAAGCCGCTTCAGTAATATCGGTAGCATAGAACCGCTCAGCGATCCCCACAGCACCACAAAGATGAGCGATACACTAATGGTGCCGGCGATCAGCAGCCAGTGTTCGCCATAGATATTGGGCGCGATCAGGTGCCAGATAAAGATACGGAGGAAGCCTACCAGGGCCAGGCAAACGCCCAGCATAAAGCCGGAGATGATCTCCCGGCGCATAACCCGCCACCAATCCCGGATGGTGACCTCACCCAGGGCCATAGCCTGGATAATAAGCGTAGAGGCCTGCGAGCCGCTGTTGCCGCCGCAGGAAATAATAAGGGGAATAAACAGGGCCAGCACCGTGGCTTTATGGATCTGGTCTTCAAAAAAGCCCATGGCTGTGGCCGTCAGCATTTCGCCTACCATCAGGATAGCCAGCCAGCCTACCCTCTTTTTTACCAACTCAAAAATGGAAGTATCAAGATAAGGCTCGTCCAGGGCTTCTGTACCACCGATCTTCTGGATATCTTCGGTGTACTCTTCCTTCGCCAGCCACAGGATATCATCGACCGTAACAATACCCAGCAGGATATTATCGTGATCCACGACCGGGAGCGCCACGCGGTTGTTCATACGGAACACCTCAATAGCCTCCTCCTGCGGATCATAAGCATTAAGTGCAATGAGACGGTCGTCAGTAAGATCGCTTACCATCGCTTCGGGCGAGGCCAGCAGCACTTTTCTTATACGAAGATCGTCCAGCAGCACGCCTTTATCATCGATCACATAGATCACATCGATCGTTTCGGAGTTGACACCGTAACGGCGGATGTGCTCCAACACCCGCGCCACGTTCCAGTGTTTTTTCACGGCAACATAATCGGGGGTCATCAGGCGGCCTACACTGTCTTCTTCATAACCCAGCAGCGCCAGGGCCTCTTTACGGTCTTCGGCGGGCAGCAGGATAATCAACTTTTTTACCACATCGCCATGCAGCTCGCTGAAAAAAGAGGTACGGTCGTCGGGCGGCAGCTCGTTGATCAACTCTGTGATCTTAGTACCCGACAGCTTCTTTATGATACGCTCCTGAACAGGAAAATCCAATATACGAAACACATGGACCGATCGGCTCAAGGGTAGCATTTCGATGAACCGCGGCCCATGCTCGGGTAGCTCATCGACAAGGTCCTTGACTTCCGAAATATTCAGCTCTTCCAGCAGATGGTTGAGCGCCTGATCGTCGTTACGCTCGATCAGCAGTTCGGTTTCTTCGATAATGGTTTCGATATTCCTTTCCATAATAGAGGAGCAGTCTGTATTTGCTGGTAAATATTAAATTTTGCGCAAAAGTCGGGTATTTTTCCCGGCAATGAAAATTAAGTTTAGCCGCCGGATTTTTTCATTTTTCTCTTCTAAGAACCGGCCGGCCGGCAACGTCTTTTATTGTAACGAGCCCCTTTTAAATCTGTCCTCATGAAGATTCCCCTTTTGGCCCAAACAGCACAGGCATGCGCTAAATATATGGCGATCGCCGGATTCCTGGTCCTGATGCTTTCAAGCACTGGTTGCCGGAAACAGGAGCAGGAAGCGACCTGCGACTGCGATCAGCTACGCACCGGCTTGCGTGCAGGCGACCATACTTCTGTTGCCCTGGAGATCCTTCACCTCACGACAGACTTACAACCTGTGCCGACCGCTAACGATGCGTACGGCCAACACGATAACCTGTTCCTGCTGGCCGACCGGATGAGCCGGCAATGCGGCTTCCGGGCCACCGTGCTGCACTACAACGGCATCGAAACACTCCCACCGCAATCGGAGATCAGGGTCGCCGACGGCCCGTCCTTTTATAAGATACTCGATATCGGCTACGACGACCAGCATAAGCTGAACCTGCAAGGCATGCACGAGTAGCCGGATGACACTACTGCAGGCGCCGGAAGGAATGATCTCCTCACCGGGGAAACAACACGTCCTATAACCAATAAACAATCTCTTATGTACAAGAAGCTACCTGCGGCGGCACTATGCACCGCCCTTCTCCTGCTTACCGCACAGAGCAAAGCCCAGATCGCCCTGCCCTATTTCAGCGGATTCGATAACGACGCCCAGAAAAATGGATGGCAACAATTCAGGAAAGGCGTTGCTTCCTCTTATCAGTGGAACTACACGGCAACCGCCGCCTTTTCGGCACCCAACTGCCTCGCACACAACTACCCTGTGGGCGGCACCGATACGACCAACGACTGGTTTGTATCCCCACCGTTTAACCTGAGCACCGGCGGCAAGCTCGATTCGCTACGCTATGCCTTCAGCGGCTTTGGCGTGCCTGGCGCCGGCGATACGATTGCAGTGTATTTATTAAAAGGCAGTCCCGATCCTGCTGTGGCAGCCGCCCGTACACTTCTGTACGATTTCAGGGGCGAGCACTACAGCAGTGATAACGTCTGGCGCAATCTCACTTCGATCAGCTTGCCACCTACAAGCAGCGTTTGCTATATCGCGGTCCAGTACAGAACTGTAGCCAACTGGCTCGACACGCGGTTCGACAACGTCAGGATCAGCGGTAATACTCCCATCAGTATTCCCTCAACGGGAAAGCAGGCTCCTTTCGCGTCTCTATACCCCAACCCAGTGGGCGATAAGCTGATGATAAAAACTGATGCTGCCTTTACCCAAATGGCGTTCTACGATATTCGCGGCAGGCAGATAGCCACAATACCTTTCCGGAAGGAGACCGACCTGTCGTCATTCGCACCGGGAACATATATTGTCGTTTGCAGGGCAGAAGCCGGCGCCGTATGGCAGCGTACTTTTCTGAAAAAATAGCTGCTGTTCTATGCCATCAGCAAAGCGCTGCGCCTCCCCGGCGCGGCGCTTTGTTCGTGCACACCATCTGCGCTATCGCTCCCAACGATCTTATTTCCTGTTCATTTTGTATCTTGCCCCGTTTTTTACACAAAACAATACAATGGACAAACTGCATATACTCAAGGAAAAGACAGCACAGGCCCAGCTGGGTGGCGGGCAGAAGCGGATCGACAGCCAACACAGCAAAGGCAAGCTCACCGCCAGGGAAAGGGTTCAGCTACTGATGGATGAAGGCTCGTTTGAAGAGATCGGCATGCTGGTTACACATCGCAGCCGCGACTTCGGGATGGAAAAGGAACAGTATTTGGGCGATGGTGTTGTTACCGGCTACGGTACGGTAAATGGCCGCCTGGTCTATGTGTTTTCTCAGGACTTCACCGTATTTGGCGGCAGCCTCTCCGAAACACATGCCGAAAAGATATGCAAGATCATGGACCTTGCCATGCAGAACGGTGCCCCCGTGATAGGGCTTAATGACAGTGGCGGCGCCCGTATACAAGAGGGCGTGGTATCGCTGGGCGGCTATGCCGATATCTTTTACCGCAATGTACAGGCCAGCGGCGTAATCCCGCAGCTGAGCGCGATAATGGGACCCTGCGCCGGCGGCGCGGTGTATTCTCCCGCGATCACCGACTTCATCTTAATGGTGGAGCACAGCTCTTATATGTTCGTGACCGGCCCCAATGTGGTGAAGACGGTAACCCACGAAACCGTAACCAGCGAAGAGCTGGGTGGCGCACAAACGCATGCCCAGAAATCGGGCGTGACACATTTTGCCTGCGAAAATGAAGTGGCTTGTATCGAGCATGTAAAACAGCTGCTGAGCTATATGCCTCAGAACTGTGAAGAAGATGCACCGGTGTATCCCTACGAAGCCGGCAACGAAAGCCGCCCGGCGCTGAACAACGTTATACCCGAAAACCCCAACCAGCCCTACGACATCAAAGAAGTGATCGACCAGGTAGCCGATAGCGACAGTTTTCTTGAAGTGCATAAAGATTATGCCGAGAATATTGTGGTGGGTTTTGCACGGCTGGCAGGGCGCAGCATCGGCATTGTAGCCAATCAACCTGCTGCTATGGCCGGTGTGCTGGATATTAATTCTTCCAAAAAAGGCGCGCGCTTTGTTCGCTTCTGTGATGCTTTCAATATTCCCTTGCTGGTACTAGTCGATGTTCCGGGATTCCTGCCGGGCACCGACCAGGAATGGAACGGCATCATTACCAATGGCGCCAAACTGCTGTTTGCATTGAGCGAAGCCACCGTACCAAAAGTAACCGTCATCACCCGCAAGGCTTACGGCGGCGCTTACGACGTAATGAACTCCAAGCACATCGGCGCCGATCTGAACTACGCCTGGCCTACGGCGGAGATCGCGGTTATGGGCGCCAAAGGCGCGGCGGAGATCATCTTTAAAAAGGAGATCGCCGAAGCTGCGGATCATGATGCGAAGTGGAAAGAAAAGGAAATGGAATACACCGAAAAATTTGCTAATCCTTACGGCGCTGCGGCCCGTGGCTTTATCGACGAAGTAATCGTACCCGACACTACGAGAGAAAAGCTCATCCGCGGATTCCGCATGCTGGAAAACAAGGTGGCGCGTATGCCCCGCAAAAAGCACGACAACATACCTTTGTAATTTTTAGGGGTTAAATAAAAAAAAAGCCGTTTAGCGGCTTTTTTTTATTTATTGAACAAGCGATACCAGAAACGCCAGAAAACACGTGAACGTTCCGATCTACGCGATACCGGGGATGGCTCTTCCTCCGGCTCGATATAGTATGTTTCGGGATGTGTATAAGGGTAAGGCTCTTCCTTTGTCTGCTGCTGCTCGTCTATATCTGTATTGGTCCTGGTTTTCCCCCTGCGTAACTGCGCCGGTGGTAAATGCTGCAGCAGCGTTTCATTCCAACCGGCCTGTGCAAAAGCCTTCGTCAATTGCGACAGGAATTCAGGCAATGTAACCGGCAATGCGCCGGCATCTGTTATGAGCGAGGCATGATCTGCAGACAGTAAAGGCGCCCGGCTATCACTATAGCCTTCGTGCCGCCAGTGCTCCCAGGTCTTCTGCAAGCTGCCCGGCGGGCACAATGAAGCCACATTGCCGGAAAACAAGGCGCCCAGGCGACGGATATCGACCTTATCCGCAGCACATTCATTTACTAAAGCCTGCAGGCTTTGTTGCAAAGTTTCCCGATTCCAGGAAGGATGCTGCAGCAGATGGATCAGGTCCAGCAGGTCTTTAAACCGTAACCGTACTAGGGTCTGGTGTATTTTCCAGGATACCTGCAGGCTCAACGGCGCGGTAAAAGGCAGTACAAAGGGCTCGCCTCTTAACGGTGTATACAACATCGGGACCGGCGGAGCATCAATATCCAGGTTAAAGGATATATCCAGGTTCAGGTATTGCAGTTGCTCACCATCTACCGTACAGGACAGGTCTGTATTCACGGTCGGAAAATCGTCGTCCATCGCATAGTCGATCAATCTCCAGAAACGGTTTTCTGTAAAGCTTGTATAGACTACGCCGTCATCTGCTTCGGACTCTGTTACGGCAATGGCCCAATTATCGAATAGCGTTTCGGCCACTTCCACATCCTGCAAAGGTTCCAGACAAACCCAATCCAGGTCTGCCGGGATACGCTCGCCGGGATGGGTATAGTATTGCCTGGTCACATAGCTGCCCTTCAGCATAAAAGGCATATTGAGCGCGGCCGCTCTCCTCAGGAAAGCTTCATAGGCCAGCATTTCCGGTAATCTCGATTCTGGAATGTTCATGAGAGAAAAAATTCAGAGCGACAACCAGCCCTTATCCAGCGCAAGGTTATCGTCGTACACACAATATTCCGATTGCTCCTTAAAAAGCGTCCAGGCACCTGCCTCCAGTTCGCTTTTCAGCACATCCAACCGCGTCGAAAAGTGCTGCTCATCGCCATATTCCCGCAGCGTTATGAAACGGGTTTCGGCCTCCTGTCGTAAAGCATTGCGCGACAAATGCACGGCAAACCGGGCACACAGCAAATGTAAAGCCGCTACCTCACGGTAAGCTATGCGGCCATGCCATTCATAGTAAGGTTGAAAATCCGCCGTTTCAGGCAAGGTCGCCCTGCAGGCACAGGCGGCAGGTACTTCCATCTTCAAGCGGCAAACGCTATAACCTGCAACTTCCAGCAAAGCCGCATTGGCCCGCATTTGCCTAAGGGCTTCCTGTATCGACAGACAGCTAACTACTTTGCTGAACATGGGTTGGCTGGAGGTTTGCCCCCTGGCCAGCTCGATCAGTAGCGGCTTAGCGGCATTACGGGCGCAAAAATCCAGGAAAGCCTGTTCCTCACCCTGTTCCAGACCGCGTAGCGTCAGGTGCAGCTCGTAAGGAATAGCATCGGCGATCATAAGGCAAACGTAAACAAGCGGCTAATAAATGGTAACGTATCCTTTGTCAAACTCCTCCTTATTCTTCAGAAGCTTGAACTTAAAAAGGCCGGTGGCCTGGAA
This sequence comes from Taibaiella koreensis, assembly GCF_003545715.1. Classification (GTDB taxonomy): domain Bacteria; phylum Bacteroidota; class Bacteroidia; order Chitinophagales; family Chitinophagaceae; genus Taibaiella; species Taibaiella koreensis. The sequence goes on along the minus strand of NZ_QVNU01000001.1, from coordinate 410,142 downwards.
GTTACGTTTGTCCAGGATCACGATCTTATCGTTGATCCGCGGGACCTTTAACACGACCCTGTCCTGCTGATCGTAGAAGATGAGCGAGTAGTTTTCTTTCAAGGCATCCTGTATTTCAATATTGATATTCCCGGTGAACGGATTGGTGAATACATATTGCGATTTAGGATAGGAAACTGTATTGAGGTTGTTCATTGCCGCCGTATTGCCCGACTGGCTGATCAGCTTTTGCAGCGAATCGCTGGGAGGCAGTGGTTTGCGGTTGGCTATAGCGCTGCTATCCACAATTACTTTTCCCAGGCTGCTTTTCCACTCCATATCGGAGCTAAACAGGATAATGAGCCGGTACCAGTTCTTACCTACAGCAGGATGTGCATCGACAAAGCTTTGCACGCCTTTTTTGAGATTGGCAACGTAGCCAAGGGTGACAAAATTATAATTGCTGTCGGCCGACCGTTGTACGGCAATGGATTTCAGTCCGCTTTCGTAGGGGTTATTCCAGCTGAGCACAGAAATACCGCCCTGGGTAACAACGGAGATAGCTGGCAGATCGGGCTGGGCATGAAGACTAAAACTTAAAGAGAATAAAAGGAATATAAAAACAACGGATCTTTTCATACTATTCATGCCTCAAACTTACGTCAATAATGTGAAAATACCGGAAGGCCTTACTGTGAAAATTTAGCTATCGGCAGGCCCGTAGCATAAGTGCCGGGCGATGGAACGGTTACCCTGCAACCCGCCGGTATGGATAGCGATCACGTGACTGCCGGGGGGCAGACTTCCGGCCTCAATCATTTCAAAAATACCGCACATCATTTTGCCCGTATAAACAAAATCGAGTGGAATACGGTGTCGTTCGTAAAAATCGTTCATAAACGAGAGCAAGGCTTCTGTATGCCGCCCGAAACCGCCAAAATGATAGGCATCGCAAAGCGACCAGTTGTTTTGCGTGGAGGGTATGCGATCTTTCAGTATGGCTTCCAGGTAAGCGCCGCCTTTCATCACGGGGAATCCGAGCATAGCTATCCTTGCATCAAGCGTAGCACGTATTCCGGCGAAAGTAGTGCCGGTCCCTATAGCCACAGCGATATGTGTACTATCGGCCGGCAGATAGCGGGTAATCGATCCGGCGCCTTTTGTCCCGGCCTCGTTATTACCCCCTTCAGGAATGATCCACGTTTGCGGATAACGGCTGCGCAGGATATCCAGGAATCGAGGGCTTTCTTTCTCATTATACTCCTCCCTGCTGAGAAAAACCAGCTCCATGCCCAGTGCGGCGCATTCCTGCAAAGTGCCGGTAAGCGCCTCCCGGGCATGCAGCCCTCTCACCATGCCTATACTTTCCCATCCGAGGTGGTGCGCAGCAGCGGCAGTGGCCAATAAATGATTGGAATAAGCGCCACCAAAGGTCAACAGACGCATAGCGCCGGCTTCCCTGGCGGCATTCAGGTTTTCTTCCAGCTTAAACCATTTATTGCCGGAGACCCTGGGATGCAACTCATCGAGTCGCAGTATGCCCAGCCTTATACCGGCATGCCTGAGCCGTTCATCATCGGGATAATCGATCCGTAGCTGCTCCTGCAGCTTAATAGCCATATTCTTTCAGGTAGTTATCATTCTCCCGCCATTTGGGCCTTACCTTGATAAAAAGCTCCAGGTATACTTTTTTGTCCAGGAAAGCCTCTATGCTTTCCCGCGCCTGGGTTCCCAGCTTTTTGATCATGGCGCCGCCCTGTCCCAGCAGGATCATCTTCTGGGTTTCGCGGGTGGCAATAATATCGGCGCGGATCTTGGTCACATGCGGGAGTTCTTCATAGGTCTGCACCAACACAGCAGTATGGTAGGGTATCTCCTGCTCGTAGAGTGCGTATATCTTTTCACGGATCATTTCTGAAACAAAGAAACGCATCGGCCTGTCGGAGATATCCTCATCGGGATAGAAGGCCGGCGCCTCGGGCAGCAGCTTCAGTATTGCGGGAACAATCTTTTTGGTATTGATTTTTTTCAGTGCAGAGATCAGCATCGTTTTCTCCGGCCTGATCCGTTCTTCAAATGCTTTGACCATTGTTGCCTGCTGTTCCTTATCGGTCACCAGGTCAACTTTATTCAGCAGCAGGATCTTGGGCGTCTTGAGCGCCAGCGCGTCGATAAGGGTGGCAAACTCCCCGGGATCGTCGGTAATATCTGTCATCAGCAGAGCCACATCCGCATCCTCCACCGCGCTGCGTACCTGCTGCATCATCCGGTTGTGCAACTTGTATTGCGGATCGATAATGCCAGGCGTGTCGGAAAAAATGATCTGGTAATTTTCTTCTGTGAGAATGCCCAATATACGGTGCCGGGTGGTTTGCACTTTGGGCGAAACGATCGCCAGGCGCTCTCCCAGCAAAGCATTCATTAGTGTTGACTTACCTGCATTGGGCGGACCGAAAATATTGACAAAACCGGCTTTGTGCGCTGTTTCCATAAGAGAGCAAAGGTAAACAATCCGGGCGCTTTCATTTTTTTTCTAAAAAAATTTTGCTGTTTCAACTAAAGGTTATAATTTCGCACCCTCATCGCGAGGTAGAGCAGCGGTAGCTCGTCGGGCTCATAACCCGAAGGTCCTAGGTTCGATCCCTAGCCTCGCTACAAAAACGCCCGGTTTTCCGGGCGTTTTTCTTTTATCCGAATCGCTGCTTTTGGCGACGCCACGGATCGGACAAAGGCCACTCCGGTATACTGCATTTTTGCTGCAGTGCTAATAGGGAACTTCGTAGTTCACTAAAGAAATCAGATCTTATGAAAAAGAAAAGCCTCAACCTGGGCCGGAAGCTCATGCTGCAAAAGCAAACAATCACTGCACTGGATAGCGGCAAGCAGAACCATATTGCCGGTGGCGCTACCATCACAGGCAATTGCTGCTTAACGGAGACTTGCCCGGCCAATAGTAATCCCTGTGGCTGCATTCAGACTATCGGATGCCCTACCTTACGGGGATGCCCGTTGACCGCCAATTGCCAACCTTCCATCAACATTTGCCCGGCTACCAATGGCTGCGGCGGAACAGACACCTCGCCTAACTGTTGTGTGGCCAATACCGCTACTCCGGCCTGCCATTAACCTTATTTATCCTATTCATATTAAAAAAGCCACCTAACTCAAGGTGGCTTTTTATGCTTGATGCAAACCTTTAGGCAGACGATATACGCATGTCACACCTTGTTGATAGCCATTCGGCAGATCATGTTATTTTCCGATCAGGGTACAGTTAGTTTTACGTCATTGTTCGCTATTAAATATTTCTATATGAAAAAGAAAAGCATTCAATTTGAAAAAAAGCTGGCATTAGGCAAGCAAGAAATCGCGCAATTATCTGATCGGGCAAGGGGGCGCGTAATTGGCGGGGCTACGGATTCCTGCAGAAGCTGTATCACAATTTGTTATGCCAGCCAATGCTGTATGTCCATCAATAATAACTGCTGGCCTACAGGTTAACACCAAAAAGAGGCTGTCTCCTACATTTGACAACGCAAACATAGGAGACAGCCTCTTCTTTTATCTGCCGCTTTTGACCTCGCCACGGATTGGGTAGAACTTCAGTTACCAATGGCAGGCTAATCCTGGGATGGTACTAACAGAACCCGCAAGATTTTGTCTTTCCGACGGAGCCATATTATTGCCATAGTTTTACTTAGGTTGTCGCCAGCAGATAATAAGTATTTCCCGAAATAACGATCGGTATCTTCACCGTAGAGGACGTACAAACCGAGCTTATGGGCGTATGGCCAGTCCCCAATGCAATTTGGTCGGTGATTATATTGTTTGCTGTTATTCCGGCTGCTGACAAATGAATATTAAATGAAATCGAGGCCGCGCTGTTAACACCGTTGACAGATAAGTTGCCTGTAGTTTCGGTCTGGATTGTAATCTGGGTATTTGTTCCGCCTTTGAAGGGCAATATAGGGAGATATACTTGGTCAAGGGTCATACTAGGGTATCCACCGCCTTGGCCCGTAAACGTTATGTCACCTCGACTATCTGATGAAATTGATATCTGAGCATGTGTTCCGCCTTTGAAAGGTAGCGCTGGAAGATACACATGATCAAGCGTCATACTAGGGTATCCACCGCCTTGGGCTGTAAACGTTATATTACCTTGACTGTCTGCTGAAGTGGATATCTTGGTATCGGTACCTTGGCTTAGAAAGTTCTTCAGATTCCGCATAAGCTGATTGGTGAAAAGGCCGCTGCTCTCCTTATGACCTGTTCCATAGGATTTGCCGGCAATATTTACCTGGTTAGGATTTACAGTACTCTGCTCTTCATTAACGAACAGCGAATTGCCATTGCCCGATGCAAAATTCAGCAGAGAGGTTCTTACACCCACACCTACTCTGACCTCGCTGGCATTCCGGTTCAGTTCTGCATAATCCGTAGCAATGTTGCAGCCCATCGCGCTATCTACATTTATACCAAAACGTGAATTATAGGAGAAGTCGCCGCCGGTAACACGAATACCTTCTGGCGTACGGCTGGGCAAACCTTCAGGGTTTCCCTCATCATTTTCGGAAATAAAAAGACCGTCAAAGTCGGAAATAAATCCGGCAATCTTTGTCAGATCGACATTGTACCCTGGTGTACCGTTCCACCTGGCGACCACATTGCTGAGCTGGATTGAATTTGCTCCTGTTCCCAGGCAAATGCCATGCTCACCGGAGTAATCGAAATAACAATTTTCAATAGAGCTGTAGTAGGCGCCATGATCTTCTGCAGCATTCTGATGGAAAAACAAGTTGGATTTTTTGAAATGAGAAACATAGACATTGTTCATAATAATCCTCCTTTCCGCTTCAATACCATAACCTAAAGCCCCGTCGGCCGCATCCCAGGATTTGGCCTTAATCGCCAGGTTATCAAGCGATATTTCGTAATCCATGTTCATATTAGTCATTGCAGGCTGTGAAGCGCTAAGGCCGGAAAACAACAGGGTTGAGCTGCCCATTGCGGCTCCGGAAATAGCTTTTGTCAGCGGAATCGTCTGCTTGATCAGGTAGCTTCCTTCGGGAACGAAAATATTGGCCAATGAAAGTGCGCTGAGAAAAGGAGTGGTATCATCAGTAACGCCATCTCCTTTGGCACCAAACCATCGTACGTTAATCGTTCCCGAATACAAACGTTTCCATCTGCCGGGATTGACAATGGTAGTGGGGTCTGCGGGATCAAGATAGCACGCGATCACAGTACCTTTATTGTCGGCTTCAGTAGATGTATTATCCCAGTAAAAGTCACCATCGCCCCCGTCACCGGGTGCATAATATCCCAAAAGCCGGCTATAATCATCAGGCGAGGCCCCCGTAGTGGTGCTTAAATGAGCAATCGTTTTAAATACTTGCATAAAAGTTTTTTTAGGTTTACAAATTTTTGTTACATCTATTCAGTCGATGTAATGCAAGCTACGATGTGTTTACGCCAGGATGCGGCGTTTCATTTGGTTTCTTAATATCTCCTCTACAGACGTGGTCCAATGTCGCGCCAAGTCCCGCTACACACCGGCAAATAAATTTTCAGCTTTACTTCTAAGAACCGCACCGGAATGCCCGTCTCTCTATTAAGTACTACAATTTTCGACTCAAAAATCCCATCCTCCTCTATGAAATACAAACTCCTGCTGCTACTGCTTTCTATTCCCGTACTGACCACCGCACAATCACTTTCGCTTGACTCCGGCTTTGGCGACAATGGCGCCGCTACTACCCAAAACACCAGCTGGGGCCAGGAAGCCTATAACATGATCCGTCAACCGGACGGCAAGCTACTGGTCGTCGGTGTTGAATATACAAAGGGCAACGTCCCCTATACTTACCACTCCCTCATCAGCCGCTTCCTGCCCAATGGCCAGCCAGACAACAGCTTTGGTGTTAATGGCAGTGTACGGATCGAGACCGGCAACAAGAATAGCGCACAGGCATTAAGCCTTCAGGCCGACGGCAAGATCGTGATCGCCGGTGACGAAACCATTATCCATGAGTATGGCAATCCGCCATCTGCCGAAATTATTTCCAAGCCTTTTATCGCCAGGCTTCTTCCCAACGGTGCACTGGACAATAGTTTCGGCACTAATGGCATTCACGGGCTTGATGTGCTGGATACTTATTTCTCCAACAAAGAGCTTGCAACCATTGCTGTTCAACCCGATGGCAAGATCGTTGCCGGTGGTACCGGCGTCGCTGTTGCAGAGGCTAAAATGTATCTGGTCCGGCTTCATACCGATGGTACTTACGATAATAGTTTCGGCACTTCCGGGCTGGGGCAATACACCATAGAAAACGGCAAAAATGCGGCGCTGTGGGATATGGCCATACAAAGCGACAACAGAATAATACTGGCAGGCGCTACCGGAAGCGCCAACCTGCCATCAGCAGAAGATATGAGCTTTGCCCTGGCAAGGATCAATACCGATGGTACACCGGATATTTCGTTTGGTACGCAAGGTTCGGTAAGCACACGATTGACTACGGACTACGCACTCGAAATCGTCGACGTCGCGTACAGGGTAATCTTATCGCCGGATGGTAAAATATGTGTGGCAGGCGCTGCCGGATCCCGGCTGGGCATGGCGCGCTATCTCGCCAACGGCACACCCGATCCCACTTTCGGACAAAACGGAAAGATTGTACACCCCCAGCATCCTGCGGGAGAAGGTCTGGTATGGCGCGATGGCAAACTATATACCTGCTCATCGGTAACGGTTGCCGACTATACAACCGATATCAGCATCTCGGCATTCAATGCCGATGGCAGCACCGACAATAGCTTTGCCCCCAATGGCAAAATGACCACCCATATTTTCCAGAACAATTATGCCCACACCCTGCTGGCACAGCCGGATGGCAAGCTGCTAACTGCAGGCGCTTTCAGCGACGAGGATCGCAAAGGCGGCTTCCTGCTGACGCGTTTCCGCTCCGCCGGCGCCAACGGTATTTCCGGAACAAAAGGCGGACAACTATCGTTATCGCTGTATCCCAATCCTGCCAGCGACCTGCTGATCCTCAGCTGCAGCAATGCCGGCTCCTCCTTACAAGGCGACATTGCTATCATCAGCGCTTCGGGACAATCGGTTTATGCCGCTAAGCTTACAGGCAGCCGCACCACGATACCGGTAAGTCAGCTGGCAGCAGGCGTTTATGGGCTTCGCGTCAGCACAGGCACGGGAATACAAACCCTGAGCTTTGTAAAGAAATCTTTTTAGACCCCCACCCTTCTATACAGCAGAACGCCCGGTCAGCGCCGGGCGTTCTGTATTAAAGCTTCAAAAGGATATACACGGGGAATGCTCCCGATGCCTTATCCACCACAAAGCTTACCTGTGGGACTTGTTTGAGCCCTTAGTTTGTGGGCCAGTGTGTACAAACCGTATTGTCTTTTGCTTTGTTGAGTGTCGGCCAATGGGTATCCACCGTGGTGTTACCGCCGGATCCGCCGGATTCTTCACCACCGAATACCCTGCGCTGACTGTCGGTGTTTATACCCAGCGCTGTAATGTTTTGCTTCTGCAGGATCAGGCGCGGTTTCTTTGATCCCATCCGTTTCTTGTTCATAAGTAGTGGTGTTTTGCTTCTACTCAAAGATAGGAATGTTTACAGGATTGCGTCAGGTACTGCCATTGTGCTTTAGACAAATCGCTGTCGCAACAGACCGCAGCGGACAATAGCATTCAAAAAAAACGATCAGCCGGGATAGCATTCCGGATAGGTGAACGGACAGCAATGCGTATTCTTAGCCACAACCGAGGCATTGCAGCAGATTGGCGTGGTATAGGGCGCGGTGATACAGGCCGAAGGATCGGCAGTAGGGCCGGCTCCGCCAGCAAGCCCGAGTTGCGCGTTATCTTCCAGCGGGCTGATCTGCTGCTTGCTCAACAGCAGTTTTTTCGTAAGGGGCAAATGTCTCCTTTTCATATGTTCGGTTTAAAATGTACTCTCAAAATTAAAAAATGTCACTGCAGCAATCATGCAGTCGGAGCAGCTCGTATAGCCGTAAAAAAAGAGGAAAGGGAGCCTGGAAAGGCCCCCACAAAACATGGTTGCGAAAGAAACGTGGTGAGCCCACATCGTCTTCCATTAAACTTATTCTATTCAAAAATAGTCTTGTATACTAATACTTTTATTCTTTTTCTACCAAGGGCGGCAACGATTATACCGGCCGGCCGGTTTTAACGACAATGCTTCCCGGCGACAATACCGGAAGCAAAAAAGAACAATAAAAATCCCTGGAGGCTTACCGGGCGGTTGAATCCGGTGGAACAGGATTCGTATCTGCTATAGGCGGCTGTACCGGTACCGAGCTTTGCGTATCGGTAGCACTCATTGAACTACCCTCGGGATTGCCCTCTTTACCTTCACAGGAATAAAGTGCAACAGAAGCCATCAGGATGGTGGTGTACAATAGCTTGTTCATAAAGTCTGGCTTTACCTGTAAAACAAGCAAAGGGCGACAAAGTTCACCGGGAACAATACTCCCACAATCCGGGCTTCACCGGATAAGAGAAAATTGCCCGGGTGTGGCCACACCCTTGACCGGCAATAGTGCTGTTCGATGGAAGACAAAGGCATCATGGTGGGACTGCCTTTTATGGTTGTGGTCGAACCAACAGGTATTGTTGCGGCGGCAATTTTTATATGTAATAACGGGGCCTCATTTGTTACACAAAGATAGCCCGGGCATACGCCAGGGGAAGGCGCAGGGCTAAAAAAACAGGGCATGTTTTTTAAAATGACTATCCGGATATAGGAAGCAGGACACAATTTGCTCCTAAATAACGGTTGCTGAGCTTGTCGAAGCACCATCTTTGTCCTTTCGACACGCTCAAGGACCGCTTTTGTTTCCTATATCCGGAATACTCAGATTTTTTAATTTAAAAAAGAGGCGATGATATCTTCTGCCCTGCGCCGTTACCGGATCCTGATTATTCCCGCAGGATGCATTGCTGCAGCGGGTTGGAACATTCATAGTTTTACCTGGCGGATCACCCGCTTCAGGTTCAACTCGAGAATATCGCCCATATTGCGGCAACGGAGATAGTGCGGATCTGCATAGTGCTCAGCCAGGCCCTGGCGCAACTCGGCGATCTTTTCAGGCGGGGATACCTGGTCCTGCTGCAATACATCTCTCAGGTCGGTAATGCGATGCCGTTCGCTGCGCAGCCGGTGTACAATAGAAGATGATTCTTCCTGCTGGTATTGGATAAAGGTCTTTTCGGTAAGATGGTCGATCCCCAGCTTCACAAAGGGGTAATTCTCCTTGAAAAACTGCGGCAGATATACTTTTTTATTGCCTTCATAGAATTGCTGATCAAAGTCGATACAGCGGATGCGGAACTGGAAATCATCGAAATCGGGCGTGATCTGCATCACGAAGTTATAGGCCCTCATATCACCCAGGAGCGTGATAAAGCAACGTTCATTAAACTTGACAAACTCTTTTGCGATACGCTTGGGATTGTATTCCGGATGCCCGAGATAATTTTTCACAAAGAGATCGCCGGGAATACCCGGGATATGCTCTTCCACCAATGTTGTGTTATCGACCAGGTAATTGAGCTGGTTGGGCGACAGCAGGTGCTCCACTTCCATACCATAGATACGCGAAGCGTCGCCGACCTTGATGTAAAAATAATCGTACACATCATTGAGCCGGTTGACGATCCGCACCCTGAACGGATGCGTATTGCCAAAGGTGCAAAAATCGATGCGGTCGATATACTTATGCTCGACAATGCGCAGGTTGCCCGATGCTTTCAGCATGGCGTAGACCTTCTTCAGGCCGCTGTGCAGCCTTTCGATCTCGCTAGGGGGATAAATGGGGCATTCCCATAGGGTATCCTTGCCTTTTTTATCCATGAGCGGAACAGCCTCCCTGAACTGGCGCAGGTCCGTATAAGAAACAGGCAACCTGGCCTCACGCTGATAGTGCTTCAGGTATTTATACAAAGGGTCATTGATAGGATAGACCGGCTTTTTGCGGGATATTTTTACATCTTCTGCCATAACATGGGCACATCGCCGGTATGAAAATAAGAAAGGAGCATCACTTATGACGCTCCTTTTCTTTAAAAATATCGTAATGATAGCCTACAGGTCCTGGTTGTACAAGCTTTCGTCGGTGCTACGCTTGATACCGTAGAACTGGAAAGTCTTCCGGCGATATCCTTTTTTATAATAGGCATCGGTATCACCTTCTTCGGGCACAGTAACCCAGTCGCGGGTCTTAGGCACATACCAACGGTATACCGCAACACGGTTGTCTCCGCGACGGATGGGCGCATAGAACTGGATGTGCTTTTCTTTATAGCCCATTTTCAGCAGCTGGTCGTCGGTATACTCATCTTCGGCGACACTGATAATATCTTTAGTAGTGGGGTTGAACCAGCGATAAACGGCAATGCGGTTTGGCCCGGGTTCCCTGTATGCGTAAAAGACAAGCGTCTTGTTATTGTATTTCCAATTGAGCAACTGGCCTTCCTGGTATTCACCTTCGGCCACTGTCACGTAATTTCTATCAACTTGGCTGAACCAGCGATAAACGGGGACCATTTCATCGCTATCTTGTGCCTGTGCAGTGGTTTGGTTTCCCAGGAACATGCCCGCTACAAGCGCAGACACAAATAATAATTTTTTGTTCATAGTTAAATGCTATTTTTACGAAATCGCTACCAAAATACATAAAAATTTTTCGGACTTGCAATAGTTTGGAAAATTTTTTTTTTGAGAGCCGATTTCTGACCCGTTGGTACATTTTTCTGACAGGTTTCTTTTTTATCCTCACAAATAATATTTTAGCCAAAAATCAGTTATTCATTGTAATATCGTGCTTAAAGGAAAGGAAATTTGAAACGGGTTATTAATTTTTTATCAGGGTTATTTGTATTATTAATAATATTGGTAAGTCACCTGCCGGCCTTCTCCCAATCCAGGGCCGACAGCCTTAAAGCTGCGCAAAAGAGACAAACGGATAGCATGCAAGCTGTCCGTAAACAGCGGAGCGACAGCCTGAACTTCATTCGCAATTACCGGCAAAGCAAACACTACCAGGACAGTGTCGAAAATGCCCGGCTCAAACGTGTAACTCAGCAAAAAGAGGCACAAAAAGCCACATCGGAGGCGCAGATCGCAGAACGCAAAAGAATAGCGGATAGCATTATGAACTATCGCCGCCAGCATAGCGATAGCGTACGGCTTCACAACGACAGCATACGGCAAGCACAGCAGCGGGAGCTGGAACGGGTAAAGCTTGAGCGGAAACGGATAAGCGACAGCCTGACGGCGCTGCGGGTTTATAAGGAAAGTAAACACTATAAAGATAGCGTCACCAATGCCCGCGAAACCAGGAAAGCGGCACAAATAGCTGCCCGGAAGCATACCTCGGATAGTCTAAGAACCATTACCAAAACACGGACCGATAGCCTCACAGCGATCAGGAAAGCATTTAGCGATAGCTTGAAAACGGCTATGGCCTCAGCTAAAGCCGTACGAACGCAGCAGCTGGACAGCCTTAAAGCAGTAAGGGCAGCCAGGGCCGACAGCCTTTCAAAAGTACGGGAGGCCAGGACTGCGCTGCGAAAACAGAAAGCGGAAGAAAAAGAAAAGACCAAGGAAGACAAGAAAAAGCTTGCCCTGGAAATCAAGATCAAGAAAAAGCAGGACAAGTATACCAATGAGGACATGCGGAAAAAGAAATGGACCCTACCGCGAAAGGTGGTTCAGAATACTTTCACGCGGTATAACTATTACTTTAACGCCAACAAGAAGATGGAAGAGGCCATCGGCAATATGGTCCGATCGCATACCGACAACTTCGACAGCCTCATTGCACTCTTTCCGTTCAACCCCGACAGGGATTCGACCAAGCTATTGTCGGATATGGATACCATTATCCGCAAGGCCTCAGTGGGCATACAGATCCATGATCCGCGCGCCAAATGGCAGGACGATCTCTACCTGCTTGTAGGACAAGCCTATTACTATAAGGGCGATTATCAGAACGCCGGCGCTGCATTCAAGCAGGTCGTAAGCCAGGCCGAGATCGCAAAAAAAGAAGAAGCCAAAAGAAAGGGAACAACCAAGCAGGACAAAAACAAACCCACCAACTATAGCGAACCGGAAAAAACAGGCCTGGCCGGAGCGCTGGAGCACAAGCCAGCCAAGAACGATGCCATGCTCTGGCTTTCACGTACCCTCACCCAGGCGGGCAAGGAGGGGCAGGCCCAGACCCTGCTCGACATGCTGCGTAACGATGCGCTATTCCCCGAACGGCTCAAAGGCAAACTAGCCCTGGAGCAAGCGTTTATAGACCTCAACCGTAGCGATATCGCCGGGGCCTCTCAGCATCTCGCTATAGTATCGGCAGACAAGGAATTGCCAAGGTGGTTGCGCCTGCGCGCCAATTATCTCAATGGGCAGATCATGCAGCAGCAGCTGCACTATATCGAATCGGACCAATATTTCAAAGAGGTGCTGCAGCTGAAGCCCGACCTGGAAATGGAATTCTATGCCCGTAAAAATATCGTCTCCAACAGCATCAACTACGGAAGTAATACTATGAATACTGCCGATATGCTGGACAAAATGGCTTCCGACGAAAAGTTCCGACCCTATTACGACCAGATCTACTATGCCATGGGCAAGGCGGCGCAAAAAAACAAGCAGAACGATAAAGCATTGGAACATTTCCGTAAAAGCGCGAGGATAGGCCAGAGCAATAAAAAGCAAAAGGGCTTGTCCTATGCGGCCCTGGGCGACGAATACTATGCCCGTAGCGACTACAACAATGCCAAGCGCTCCTACGACAGCGCGTCGATGTTCCTCACCCCGGCCCAGGACCCGGTATACAGCCTGGCCCGGCAAAGGGCTGCGGCGCTGGATCGCGTAGCGATACCCGGCACCGAAGTAAAAGAACAGGATAGCCTGATACGCCTGGCGGCTATGAGCGAAAAAGAACAGCGCAACGTGATCCGCGATTATATCCGCGACCTGGAACGCAAAATGCGGGACAGCGCTTTCCGTGCGGCCAACGGCAATACGGGAGCCATGGCCGGCAACAACATGATGAACAACCAGGGCAACCAGGCCTGGTACTTTGCCAACCCCAACCTGATGCGGCAGGGGGAGAATGATTTCAAGCAAAAATGGGGCAATCGCACGCTGAAAGATAACTGGCGCCGGAGCAGCGCCTCCAGCGATTTTGCCTCCGAAGACAATGGCCAGCAGGAATCGGAAACCAGCAATCTGCCCGATGAGGATAGTCTTTATGCAGCGATCCCACATAGTCCCGAAGCGCTCAAAAAGGCTAACGAACGTGTGAAAGAAGGCTTATTCGGCCTGGGTAAAGCCTACTATACCTACCTGGAGGACTATGGCAAGGCTACGGCAACCTTCGATACACTTGATCGCCGCTTCCCGGCGCACAACCACCAGGCCGAAGTGCTGTATACCCGCTACCTGATGAGCCTGCGTCTGAACCAGCCTTCTGTGGCCGCCCAATACAATGCCCAGCTGCAAAGCAAATTCCCGGATTCGGAATGGGCCAGGCTGCTTAAGGGCGTCAGCGCTGCACAGGAGGAGCCCGATCCTTTTGCACATGTCAGCAACCTACCCAAAGAAAACCTTTCCAATTTCTACGACGAAACGTACGGACTGCTGATCCAGCGCCAATATACCGATGTATTAAGGAGGGTGAAGGAGGCCGATGACGAATACAAGAACCAGGGCAGCTTCCGCAAGAAATTTGACCTGATGAAAGCCATCGCTACCGCAGGCACAGGCAACTATCCCGAGGCAGATACGCTGCTGAAACAGTTTGTATCGGCCAACCCGCTGGACTCCCTTACCAACTGGGCCAATGCCGTACTGGAATACATTCATAAAAACCCGCAATCCGGCGGCATGAACAACCTCCAGCCCGGCAGCAGCAACAAACCGGATACCAGCGGCCTCACAGGTGGCAGCCTGCAATACGACTATAAACCGGGAACGCCGCATTATGTGATCTTCTCGGCCCAGCAGGATGCCCGGTTCTCGGGCTTCCGTTCCGGTCTATCGGACTACAACCTGATGAAACAGGGCAACGAGCATATCACCGTTACCATGTCGACGCTCGATGCAGGCCGGGCGCTTATCGTATGCAAAGAGTTTCCCAATGCGGCAGCGGCCAAAAAATACATAAGTGAGATCCGGGGCGTCAATCTCCTTTTCAGAGAATACAAACCGGCCGACTATGACCTGCTGCTGATCTCTGCCGATAATTTCCCCAGGCTTTTCCTCAAGAAAGATTATACTGTCTACAAGGCATTCTACAACAAAAACTACAAATAGGATAAGGCTGCCTTGCCGGCAAAACAGCATGGTGGGCAGCTTTATTCCGGGCTATCTTGCAGGAGTTCCCTGCAAGATTTTTTTTATTTATCTTCAACCCGCTTTTTTTATACCATAGCATCATGATGGAAACACCCCGTTATCTGCAATTGAAAGAGAAATATAACCAGGCTGCTACCGAAAAGGAAAAGATCGACCTGCTTACGGACATGACGCTGGAAGTGCGCAACGACAACCCGGAAGAGGCGATGCTGATGGCTGAAGATATTATTGAACGCTCCGAAGCAATCCACTATGCCGCCGGCATCGGCAACGGCCTGAATCATAAAGGCGCCTGCTACTGGCTGATGGGGGAATACGAAGATGGGCTCGATGAGCTTACCGAGGCCTATATTATTGCCCGCGAGATCAAGGACAAGACCCTGGAAGCAAAAGTGCTCAACAATTTTGGCCGTATTTACCGCAACCTGGGCGATCTCGACAGTGCACTCAGGGATTTTGAAGCAGCGCTCGATATCAACGAGCGACTGGGCAACGAGCTGAATCTGACCATCAACCTGACCAATATCTCCAACCTGTATTACGACCTGGGCGACTACGATACGGCACTGGAATATGCGCTGAAATGCCAGCCGATCTTTGAAAAGTACGACGACAACAGCCGCCTGGTGAGCATATACAATACCCTGGGCGATATCTATTTTAAAAAGGAATATTTTGCCGAGGCCCTGAGGTATTTCCAGAAATGCCAGGAGCTTACGGAGGAAGATACGCAGGGCCGTTCACTGGCCGACAGTGGTGTGGGCAAGGTCTACTACCGGCTCAATGACTTTGACAACGCGAAGAAATACCTCGACAGGGCCTTGGTCCAGGCCAAGGAGCTCAACAATCCCGAGGCAGAGATCGTAGCCGAATTCTACAAGGGCCGGCTGTACCTGCACCAGGGCAATTTCAGGAAAGCGCTGGAATTCCTGGAGCATGCTTACGATCTTGCCAAAGATTCGCTGCGCCGGCACGACCTGATGAGCATTCACGAGTTCCTCAGCGACCTGTACGATAAGATGGGCAATATTCCCAAGGCTTTTTATCATCTGAAGGCCTATGAAAAGCTGAAGGAAGAGATCTTCCAGCAGGCCACGCTCAATAAGCTACGCAACCTGCAGATCAAAAACCAGATAGAAGTAGCCAAAAAAGAAAAAGAGGTAGCAGAGCGCACAGCCGAGCTGAAGCAGCAATTCATGGCCAATATGAGCCACGAGATCCGTACACCCATGAATGCTATTGTCGGCATTACCCGTCTGCTGCTAGACAAAGAGCCCCGTCCAGAACAGCTCAAGTACCTGAATGTGATACGGCAGTCGGCCGACAACCTGCTCGTCATCATCAACGACATCCTGGATCTGTCCAAGATCGAGGCCGGTAAGATCGTGATCGAGAAAATCGACTTCTCCATCAGGGATATGATCCAAAGCATACAGGAGATCATGCAGCTAAAGGCAGAGCAGAAAGGACTTGAGCTCCGGATCAGGGTAGACGATAAGATACCCGACCGGCTGATCGGCGACCCTACCCGTCTCAACCAGATATTGCTCAACCTCGTCGGGAATGCCGTAAAATTCACAGACAAAGGTTATATCGCCCTGCAGTGTGAAGCCACGCAAAAATGGGAAAAAGAAGTAGCCATCCAATTCCGGATAGCCGATACCGGCATCGGCATTTCCAGGGAGTACGTCGATAAGATATTCGAAAGCTTTACCCAGGCTGGTACCGATACGGCCCGCAGGTTTGGCGGCACCGGCCTCGGCCTTACCATATCCAAACAGTTGGTAGAGCTGATGCAGGGAAGCATCGAGGTGGAGAGTGAAGAGGGCCAGGGCACTGTATTTACCGTTACCATTACGCTCCAGGTAGCCAGTGAACAAACGGCAACCATCAAGCCCAGCCAGGTATCGGAAGAGGTATACGACCGGCTGAAGCACCTGTCGCTGCTCCTGGTGGAAGACAATGAATTCAACCGGCTGGTTGCGGAAGATACCCTGAAGGAATTGCTGCCCGATATCCGGATTGCCGTAGCAGAGAACGGCGCTATCGCCGTAGACAAGGTACGTACCCACGAGTACGACCTGATACTGATGGATATACAGATGCCGGTAATGAATGGCGTGGATGCTACCCGTACTATTCGCTACGAACTACCCGAAGACAAGCGGCACATTCCCATCATCGCAATGACAGCCAATGTATTGCAGGAAGATGTGCAGCGCTATCTGGATGCCGGCATGAATGCCTACATCAGCAAACCATTCCAGACAGATGATCTGCTGCTGAAGATGTCGTCTGTTATGGCCAACAAAAATCATCCGGCAACAGGCGAAACACCCACCGTTACCGGCGTAGGCAATCTGCAGGCCCTGCCCGATAAGGTGACCGACATGAGCTTCCTCAACCAGTTTACCGGCGGCAATCCCGAAAAGAAAAAGAAATATATCGGAATGTTCCTCGACAACGGGCCGAAGCTATTGGAAAAGATAAGGCTGGCGCTGCAGGATCAGGACTATGAGAGCCTGAAGGTTGCCGCCCATTCGATGAAGCCCCAGCTTTCCTACATGGGCGTAAAGGAGGAAGTCAGCAATATTTTCCTGATCGAGCAATCGGCCGGACAGACCGCTCACCAGGAAAACCTGCCGCAGCTTGTTGCCCAGCTGGAAAAGCTTTGCCTCAAGGCATTCGAAGAGCTGGGCCAGGTAATTGTGTAAGTTGGCTTTGACGAATCAAAAACTATCATTATCTTTCGCCATCCATACTAAAATCTTATTCTTTCTATGGCAAATACGACCAAACGCTACCTGTTCCTTGTTGACGACGAGCCCATTCAAAACGAGATGTTGAAAGACTACTTGAATGAGCGCTTCCTGTATGAGATCAAGATCTTTGACAATGGAGAAGAAGCGTTGCAGAATATGCACCTGAACCCCGAGATCGCGATCCTCGACTATCA
This sequence comes from Taibaiella koreensis, assembly GCF_003545715.1. Taxonomy (GTDB): domain Bacteria; phylum Bacteroidota; class Bacteroidia; order Chitinophagales; family Chitinophagaceae; genus Taibaiella; species Taibaiella koreensis. The sequence continues at coordinate 392,790 of NZ_QVNU01000001.1, read as the reverse complement.
CCTGAGCGCGCATAACGCAACGGCCAGGAATGGTGTGGAGATACTGAAAGCGATGAAAGACCAGCATCCCGGCACCCAGGTGATCGTGCTTTCCGGACAGGATAAAATCGATGTGGCAATCGACACCATGAAATACGGCGCCTATGATTATGTGGTAAAGGGCGAAAGCGCCTTCTCGCGTATCGAAAATGTGATCAACAATGCCAGCGAGCTGCACAAAATGCGGACGATCAACAAGGGTTACCGCAATACCATTACGATGCTGAGCGTGGTAATCGGTTTAATTATCCTGGGCGCTATCTACTTCCTGGTAGTCAAGCCCAAAATGTAAACACACAAATTAATTAAGAAAGCAAAAAGCTGCCCCAGGGGCAGCTTTTTGCTTTCTTAATTATCTTTAACTGTACCGGTATAAATAAACGAAATTGTATCTGTATTGGCATTCATTTTACACCCAACTTTGTACTGCTGTGCCGGATGCCTGCCCGCAGTGATCCCTAAAAAGTGCAGCCGCAATTTATGCCTACCGTAACGACCATACCGGTTACCCGCACTACTGCAAGCCGGCTTCCGGACTTCGACCCCGACCATATCGTCTTTGGCAATAATCCCACCGATCATATGTTCACCGCCCGCTATAGCAATGGCAGCTGGGGCGAGGCACGGGTAGAACCACTGCACCAGCTTACCCTTAGCCCCCTGGCGCTATGTCTACACTACGGACAAACGGTATTTGAAGGATTGAAAGCGTACCGGCTGGAGAATGGCGACATCAGCATCTTCAGACCTTATAAACATCATAGCCGCTTCAACAAATCGCTGGATCGCCTGTGTATGCCCGAAGTACCTGAGGCTTTATTTATGGATGCGCTGCATACCCTGGTATCGCTTGACCGGGACTGGATACCCGCCCGTGCCGACAGTTCGCTGTACCTGCGCCCGTTTGTGATCGCCACCGAGCCGCGGGTAGGTGTAAAGGTATCGGACGAGTACCTTTTCATGGTTGTGGCGCTGCCCATGTCCAGCTATTATGCCGGAAACCTGAAAGTGAAGGTGGAAACAGAATTTGTACGGGCCGTCGAAGGCGGTACCGGGGCGGCCAAGTGTGGCGGGAACTATGGCGCGGCCTTCTACCCTACACAAAAAGCAAAAGAGCAAGGCTACGACCAGATACTGTGGACCGATGGCAAGCATAACGAATTTCTGGAAGAATCGGGTACTATGAACCTGATGTTCCTTATCGATGGCGTACTGATTACCCCACCGCTGGCCGGCTCCATACTTGATGGCGTTACCCGCGATTCGCTCATGGCGATCGCCCGCGAAATGGGCATTGTCGTGACAGAAAGACCATTCAGCTACCACGAGCTGGAAGCCGCGCTGTTAGCAGGCAAACAGGTGGAAGCCTTTGGTGTAGGCACCGCAGCAGTCATATCGCCTATCGAGCTCATCGGTATCGGGGCCAACCAGTACAAGCTCCCCGTTACAGACGATGCTGTGTTGTTCCAATTGAAGCGAAGGCTGCAGGATATACGCCTGGGCAGGGTTGCCGATCCCTTTGGCTGGAACGATATCATACCGGCCGGGGAATAGCAGCCGGATAAACCGATCGACTTAAAATAATAAGCGTGGGACTGTTTTGCAGTGCTGCGCTTTATTGTTTTAGGGACCGGCAACAGCAAAAGGTGAACGCGCCTGTCCGGAGCGCGTCGGCATATCTTCTTTCCCCATTTTCATTGAAGCCAGGCTCCCCTTATTCCGGCCATGCGTGAAATTGCGTAATTCCACGCATGGATTAGGGTGTCTTCACGCTTGTCGCCGCCTAAACGCGACAGTACCTTCGCTAAAGACAAGCGACTGGGGATACCAGCACGCCATTTTCACCCCAAATACGATTACTTATGAGCTCCGGAAACAAGTTCAAAATGGGTTGGATACCCGACCTGCCCGATCCAAGGGACACCCTTTTTTCAGCATCGGCAGAAACATTCAAGGCCTTACCCGGTTATATCAATCTCCGCGATCGATGCGGCCCCGTACTGGACCAGGAAACACTGGGTAGCTGCACAGCTAATGCGGCTGCCTCCGCTTTCAGGTTTGACCTGCAAAAACAAGGTGCAAAGGTCTTCGATCCATCCCGTCTCTTTATTTATTACAATACCAGGGAAGCCATGGGTACGGTGGACGAAGACAGGGGCGCAAGCTTACGGGAAACCGTCAAAAGCATGAATAAGCTTGGGGTTTGCGGCGAAAAAGCCTGGCCTTACAAGATCGATAAATTCAGCAACCGGCCTGGCGCAGCCTGCTTTAAAAGCGGACGCGACAACCAGGTGCTCCAGTATAAAAAACTGGATAATACCAGCCTGATACAGCTGAAAGGCTGCCTGGCCGAAGGCTATCCTTTTATATTCGGGTTCCGGTTATGGGATAGCTTTGGAAAAATCGGGAGCGATGGGATGATGCCTATGCCCGGCCCGGGAGAATCGCCCTCAGGCGGCCATGCCGTAATGGCGGTAGGATACGACGACATCCGCCAGGTCTTCGTTATCCGCAACAGCTGGAACGAGACCTGGGGCGATAAGGGCTATTTCTATATGCCTTACGCCTTTATCAGCGATACCGGCTACGCCCAGGACTTCTGGACCATCCGCCTGGTAGAAGAAGCACCTGTAGCTAACCAGCCGGAACTTGCCACCCTGAAAGCAGCTCCGTTAAAAGCAGCCGCCGATGTCGTATTCCGGATCAAACAGGCCTTGCTTTATGTAGCCGGCAATACGGCCTACGATCCCAACCGGCTTGAGGACAGCTACAAGCTTGAATATTTCAATTACAACGACATGCAGTGGAACGACCTGGCCCAACGGCTAACGGCGATTAAGCGAAGCGTCACTCCCGGCGCGGCAGCGATCACCCGGGCCGCCGTTTCAGATTGTACTACCGTCGGCGACTGCGTTGCCCTGGTATAACCCTTAATACAAGCCTTATGAAAAAGCATATACTATGGATCACATTCCTGCTTCATACAGCTGTTGTCCAGGCCCAAACAGATATATGGAAACAGCTGCAGATCCGCCAATCTATGGAAACAGCCGAGACACGGGAAGAGCCGGCACAGCTGCTGCTCACCCTGCCTAAAGACAAAGATGCAAGCTGGGTGATGGATATAGGTGTCGCTTATAAATTTAACACGAATGACCCGGGAAGCACTTCATTTTCCTCTAAGATCCTCTCCGAATTCCATCGCAATACGCAAACTGACAAGGAGCAGAACAATTTCCAGCTGGGCTATGGCTATTGGCTGCAGCTCATTACTGCTCCCGCAGGCAGAACCAGCTATTATCTGGAAGGCGATATCAAATATGCCTACGACGGCATGGCTATAAACCACTCCCTAATCCTGGATGCCACGGTCACACCTTATCGCGCGCCTGGCGGGAACACTGCAGGGCCATATTGGAATGCTTACGGTTATCGCAGGCATTATTCCTACTTCTTGTCGCCGCATATCGGCCTGCAGGGCCAGGAAGTGTTCAAAGCGCCGGATGGGAAGGACAGTACCGAGGGTTTGATCCTTCGTCCTTTATTTGACCTGCAGGCTGTCTTCCGGTATAACTACGAGTCCGATGTAAATAGTCCCAACCCTAATGCCACTCCCCTGCTGGAGCTTTCGCTGAAATATGTAGGGCGATATGATGTGGTCAATACCACTTCAGGAAAGGAGGATTATACAAACCTTTTTACTGCAGGCCTCAGGTACTATCCCATTAAAAGTAACGAGGTTAAGGCCTCGGTCGGTCTTTCCTACAATATAGGATCCGATCCGGCCAAAGGGCTCGCCCAGCAGTCCTATTGGCTCTTCTCCATTAACCTGAGCAAATAGATACCGGCCGGGAGCGGGGCGCAGCCTCCCTTAGACCGGGATAATATTACGCCGGTCTTCGGTTGCTCAGTCGGTGGGAACTGCTAACCTGGGTGATATGCTTGTAGCCGGCAATAAAAAATATAAGCCGCTTTATAAACATTTCGGGCGCCTTTGTAAAAGCAGGTCTGCTGACTATGGATGGATGTCCTAGTTTCGATGCTTTGTTTAACCAAAATTTTTACCCGATGAAAAAGAAAGTTCTCAGCAAGAAGCTCAGCCTCAACAAGAAAGTGATTACTTCTATGGATGCCAAATCCCAGGCAGCGCTTAAAGGTGGTAAGACCACTACCGCTCACGGTCCTACAGAAGAACGTATATGCTATAGCGGAACAGGTTATTGTGTTGAAACAGAAAATTGCGCTTGATTTTTCCAGTATAATTTCTAATCAGGAATGTTGTTAAAAAAACAACATTCCTGATTTTTTTATAGCTCCGGTTAAACGATCAGGCGCCTAAAATTCGGCAATAGTACAATGCACTTCCGGTGAGGTGGGGCACATATTGCTGGTAGTCGGACAACCATCTGTATTCTTGACAAAACAGACACCCAGCGTACATTGCAGCTGAAAGGTAGGACTTGTGGTAGGGCAGCCTACTGCTATCGACTGACAAGTCGCCGATCCGCCCATTATGTGGCCTGCGCTGTCGCCGGCCAGGGAGGTGATGATCTTTTTCTTTAAATGCAGTTTTGCTGAGCGGTTTATCTTTTTCATATAAAGAGTGTTTGAATTCGTGAAATTACAGCTCAGTAACCATACAAAAAATAGATGTAAACCTTGATTGTGCTGCTTGGCCCAGGGCTCGGCCGAATTATGAGAGATGGTGCAGGTATGAGAAAAGCCGCATGAAGCGGCTTAAGAAAGATTAGTGTAGTTCTACCAGGATTCGAACCTAGACTAACTGAACCAAAATCAGTTGTGCTACCTTTACACCATAGAACTAACTCCCTTGCGGGGTGCAAAAGTAATCAATAATTTTTAACACCAAAAAAAATCGGTGAAAAAAAATTGAAGATTTTTTTATTGCCATACAAATTTATACAGCACTACCAGCACCCCAATAAGGATCATGCTCATCAATATTCCCCTCACCGTAAGGTATTGCTTCCGGTTCAGGAAAAAATAGAAAGGGGCGAGGTTGGCGATCATCGATAGCGAAAGAGCCTTGGATGCCGTGCTCATCATGATCGGGCTGCTGATCGCCGTAAACATTTGCAGATACTTACTGAAGCTGATATCGCGCGACCAGATAAAATACAGCAGAATAAGCCCCAGGGCCGGGAACAGCAGCCCGATCAGCAGGCCGAAGACCGCGGTATCGGGGCCCACCTTCTTTTTGTAGGGACGTGAGCCCGTAGGCGAGGCAGGATTAGGTATGCTCATAAGATTTCTTCGTTTGTAGAGATCACGGCTTTCGCCGTAAGACCTCTTATCGCTTCATGGCTTTTTCAATTTCTTCTACGGTAATGGGTATCCCTTTGAACAAATCTTTGCTGCCGTTCTTGGTGAGCCAGTAATTGTTCTCGATGCGGATGCCCATTTGCTCTTCTTCGATATAGATGCCCGGTTCGATAGTGAACAGCATACCCTCTTTTACGGGCTGGTTGCGCGTGCCCACATCGTGCACATCGAGGCCCAGGTGATGCCCGATGCCATGATAAAAATATTTGCGGTAAGCTGGATTGGCCGGATCCTGGTTCTTAATGTCGGCTTTGGAGATCAGACCGATGTCCATCAGCTGCTTTTCCATTTCCTTATTCACTTTATCAATGTACTCGGCGTAATTGATACCTGGCTTCAATATGGCTTTGCAAAAATTGTGCACGTTAAGACAGGCATTATACACTTCCTTCTGCCGCTTGGAGAACTTGCCGTTCACCGGTATCGTGCGGGTAAGGTCGGCATTATAATTGCCGTATTCGGCGCCGAAGTCCATCAGCAGCAGCTCACCGCTCTTACACTCCTGGTTGTTGTCCACATAGTGCAGGGTACGGGCCCTGTCGCCGCTGGCCACTATAGCGCCATAAGCATGCCGTGTGGCCCTGTTGCGCAGAAATTCGTGTGTGATCTCGGCCTCTATCTCGTATTCCATCACCCCTGGTGCTACAAACTGGCATACCCGCAGAAAAGCCTTATGCGTGATATCAACAGCCTGTTGGGCCACTTCTATTTCTTCTTTGGTCTTGATCGCCCGTACTTCCTTGACGATCCGGGCTGCCCGTTCGTAACGGTGCAGCGGGAACTGGCGCATGAAGTCGTGTACAAACAGCAGGTCGGTACGCAGCACAGCGCCGCGACGGTCATTCTCATTGGTATCGAGATAGACGATGTCGGCATAATGCATCCACAGCTGGATCTGGTCCTCGATGCTGTCGACAAACTGCACGTTAGCGATACCGCTGATGGCGGTCGCTTCCTCCTTGCGCAGCAAGTGACCATTCCATTTTTCCAGCAGCTCATTGGGGCGCTGGATCACCAATACTTCTTTTGCTTTCGGATCGGGATTATCGGGATACAGGATCACCATGGTCTTTTCCTGTACCACGCCGGAAAGCCACACCACATCCGAGTTGGCTTTGTAAGCATATACCGCATCGCCGTTCTCGGCCACTACGGGGTTGGCCTGGAATATCGCGATGGCGTTGGATTTCATCTGTTTGGCAAACCGCTCGCGGTTCTGCCGGTATAATTCGGGATTAATGGGCTCGTATTTCATTATATCGAAGAAAATAAGCAGCAAAGTAAGCAAAAAAAGAAGAATGCGCTGCGCAGGGACCATAATTACCCCTTATAGGGTCAGTGCGGTGAACACGTTTCAAATGGGCCGGATCGAATACCTTTGCATTATGGCCGGCATCTACCTCCACATTCCTTTCTGCAAACAAGCCTGTAACTATTGCAATTTTCATTTTTCCACTTCGTTGCGATTGAAGACCGAAATGATCGATGCCCTGCAACGGGAAATGATCCTGCAGCAACATTACCTGGAGGGGCAGACCATCGAGACGGTCTATTTTGGCGGCGGTACCCCATCCCTGCTGTCGGCCGCTGAGCTGATGCGGCTATGGGAAAGCCTCGAAAAGCATTTTCCGCGGCAGGAGCTTAAGGAAATCACCCTGGAAGCCAATCCCGACGACCTGAGCCCGGCTTTCCTGCGCGAGATGCGCACCACCCCTGTCAACCGGCTTAGCATAGGTATCCAGTCTTTCCACGATAAAGACCTCCGTTATATGAACCGGGCGCACACAGCAGCTGAGGCAGACTATGCGGTCAAAGCGGCCCAGGACGCAGGACTGGAGAACATCAGCATAGACCTGATCTACGGCACGCCTACCATGACCGATAAAGAATGGCAGGAGAACATAGCGACCGCCGTCGGCTTGCAGGTATACCACATCTCTTCTTATGCGCTTACCGTAGAGCCCCGTACCGCCCTGGCACATGCCATCGCCAAAGGCAGGACTAAGGAACCGGACAACAGCCAGACCGCGGCGCAGTTTGAGCAGCTGATGGAACGACTGGGGGGCGCGGGCTACGAGCATTATGAGATCTCTAATTTTGCCCTGCCGGGAAAATATGCAATGCATAACACCAATTACTGGAGCGGCAGGCATTACCTGGGGCTAGGACCATCGGCGCATTCTTTCAATGCTGAAAGTCGCCAATGGAATGTCGCCAACAACCAGGCTTATCTCAAAAGCATCCTTACAGAAGGGAAAGTACCCTTTGAAAAAGAAACGCTTAGCCCCGAAGACCGCTTCAACGAATACCTGATGACCTCGCTACGCACCATGTGGGGCGCCGATCTTGGCCATATCGCGTCCGTATTCGGTGACGGTGTGCGTACACAGTTGCTCGCCGAAAGCGAACCCTTTCTCGATAAAGGCTGGATGAGGATCGAACAGGAAAAAATGATCCTGACCACTGCCGGCAAACTTTTTGCCGATGGTATTGCTGCTGACCTGTTCCGGGGGGTGGCATAAAAAAGCGTGCGCCGGCTGCGGCGCACGCTTCGTATTTTTATAGAGCAGATTAAAACAGATCGCAGGTTTCTACGGTATGAATGCCACCGTTATCATAAGTGCCGGAAGCAGCCTGACAGGCGCTCCGTGCGTTTTTCTTGGTATCGGTAATGGGATATTCCCGTGTATCGCCCTGGGGAAGGCCTGGCACACCGGTATAGGTCATTTTGCACTGACAGGTATACTTCCTGGTACAGGAGGTTGTTCCTGCCAATAATACCAACACTGCCGATGCCCATAAAAGAGAAGTAAAACGTTGCTTCATTGCTGTAAAGTTTACAAGAGATTTTCCAAAGATAATTAACGCAAATTATATTTCCAATGCCGGTGGCATAGTATTCCGGCCGTTACTCCTGCAATACCTGCTTTTTGCGCCAGCGCTCCGCCGTTCGTCCGATCCACCAGAAAGAAAAGGCCAGGATCGCGAAAAATAGTCCTTTGTTGGTCTTATCCCAGAAATATTCGAAATAGCGGGTATAGATATTGATCAGGAAAAAGATGAGGCAAATATCCCTGAGGAAGGCATCTTTCCTGCGGAAAGCATAAACGATAAGGCCCAGCAGCATCAGCGAAAAAGCCAGGGCCCAGACCCATAGCCGCCCCTGCCGTATCTGTAGCCATACATCAAAATTGCTGCTGTTGCCCAGTATGGAAAGGCTCCAGGCCGCTACCAGGAAGAAGACCCAGCCCATGATGCGCGTAATACGGGCAAAAGACATCAGCACCGGAACCCTTTGTACCAGCTGTTGCAGCAACAGGATGAGCGCACCGAACAGCGACATGCGCAGGGCATAATTCATCTGCAGGAAATAATCGTTGCCATGGCTCCAGTAATAGGTTTGCGCTCCCCACCAACCGGCAAGAGCCAGCAACAACGTCGCCCATAACAGCTGGGAGCGCAGGAACACAGCGATACTGCCATACAATAATGCCGCCACCAGCAATATAGGGGCATAATTGCCGTTCTGATAACCGATACTACGACCTATATATGCCATGCCTACTGCCAGACCCAGCACAATAGTAATGTTGAAAGCCTCGTTGGCCGCATAGAGACCAGGCTTCCGGCAACGGCGGCGGTAGCTGAGGTACACCAGGGCGGCGCTAAGCAAGATAAAACAGATACCCACAATAACTTCTGAAAAACCGAAGCGCCGGCGCACCAGCTCGATCCATTTCTCATCCATCACCAGGGCGCCAAAAGCCAGGAGGCCACAGGAGACGCAGGCGATGAGCGCATAAATAGATAAAATATTGCTATCGCTGTCTTCGAGCGCATAGCTCTCTTTCATCTTCACCGCGGTAGGCTCATCCACAATACCTTGCTCGCGCCAGTGCACAATGGCTTTTTCGATCAGCTCCGCTTCCCTTTTGTCTACTTGCATCGGTTAAAAATAACTATTTTCGTGCTATTAAACGCTCCTGATAAAATAAAGCGATCGCTTACGAAGCCGCTCCGATGCGCTTCTTAGCCGGCACAGCTGCCCGGCAGGTTAATTTATTTCCCATTCTCAAAAGCGTTTTTTTATGAATAACCGTCTTATCGCCGTCATCGGCGGCGCCGGCAAGTCCGGACAATACCTGGTGCAGGAACTATTGCGGCAGGGTTATCCCCTCCGTTTATTACACCGTCATCCCGGAAACCTGCCTCCTTTCCCTGCTTCCATACAGGTACTTAAAGGCGATGCCCGCAACGCAGCAGACATTGCCCGGCTGCTGGAAGGTTGCAGCGCCGTGATCAGCACTCTGGGGCAGCCGGCCAACGAGCCGCCCATTTTCAGCACAGCTACACATCATGTGCTGGAGACCATGGCGCAACATAGTATAGGCCGCTATATCGTTACCACCGGCCTTAGCGTCGATACTCCCCAGGACCGTAAAAGCCCCTGGGTGCAGGAAGCCGGCGCGTGGATGCACGCCCACTACGCGGCTACCACGACCGACAAGCAAGCCGAGTACACTATGTTACAGGCCAGCGTGCTCAACTGGACACTGGTGCGGCTTCCCCGCATTATCCTTACCCATGAGGCAAAAGAAATACAGGTCAGCACGATCGATTGCCCCGGGCAACAGGTCCATGCCTGCGATCTGGCAAACTTTCTAGCCAGTCAGTTGCTGCAAGCGCAATATCATCGGGCGGCCCCCTTCATTGCCAGCCTGTAATCCAACAAGCGGCCCTCCGGGGTCGCTTGCTAAACGTCTAAATTTGTACTTTTACGTCCTCAAAAAAAAGATACATGAGCACGATCCTTACCCGTACAGAAAATAACGTCGCGTATATCATCTTCAACCGCCCCGACAAATTCAACAGCTTTAACCGCGAAATGGCCCTGGCGCTGCAACAGGAGCTGGATCGCTGCGCTGCCGACGAATCGGTGCGCGCCGTTTACCTCAGCGCCGAAGGCAAAGCCTTCTGCGCTGGACAGGACCTTGCCGAAGCCGTAGACCCGGCCGGCCCCGAACTACGCGCTATCGTACGCGATCATTATAACCCCATCATAGAGCGTATCCGCAATATGGAGAAGCCTGTGGTGGCTGCAGTGAACGGCGTAGCCGCCGGCGCCGGCGCCAACATTGCGCTGGCCTGCGACATTGTGGTTGCCAAAGAAAGCGCCGCGTTCATCCAGGCTTTCAGCAAAATAGGACTGATCCCCGACAGCGGCGGCACCTGGCTCCTACCCCGCCTCATTGGCTTCCAGCGGGCATCAGCCCTCATGATGACGGGCGATAAAGTAATGGCGACAGAAGCAATGAACATGGGCATGATCTATAAAGCGTTTGCCGATGATAGCTTCGAAGCAGAAAGTAAAAAGATAGCGGAGCAGCTCGCAAAGATGCCGACAAAAGCCCTGGCCTATACCAAGGCAGCGCTGAATCAGAGCTACAGCCATTCCCTTACGGAGCAGCTGCAGGTGGAAGAGGAATACCAGGCGACATGCGCCAATACCGCCGACTTTAATGAAGGCATCGCCGCTTTCCTGGAAAAACGGCCACCGGTTTTCAAAGGAAAATAAGGAAATATTTTTTAATGACCATCCGCGTATAGGAACCCAGCCCAAAAGATAGGAACAAAGAAAAAATGATCCTTTGGGTAATTATTAAAACGTTGACCTATGGTCATATGCCCTGCAATGCTGAATTAAAGTTGCTATCTGTTTTAAGCCGGCGTGCGCTGGCCACAAAAAAACAGCGGAGCATTGTTTTTTTGCAGCCTTTTTTCTTTCTTTTTTGGCGGAGCAAAAAAGAAAAGATATCCGTATAGTCGCTATTTTTTTACAACAACAGGGCTTGCAGCAACAGGCAGGCCCTGTTGTTCATAAATGCAGCGCCGCACCCTTAGCCTATTTTGCCTTGAAATAACCTTTGGTCTGCTTCATACGTACGTTCCCGTTCTCGGCCCGGATATCGTATAATTCGTGAAAGATCCCGTCGCCGGCCTCGAAGCCCAGCAGGCAGTGGTAATCGCCTTCTGCCTTTTGCAATACTGGTTTCAGCACCACACCGGGCGTCCATTCGGGCAACATGATATCGGTCTCGTTAATATTAAAGCCATACTCCAGCTTCAGCTTGAAATTACCTTCGGGGCTGGCTTCGGTGGCGATAACCGTAATGCGGAAATATTTTTCGTTTAGATTATCCTCTTTGACCCGTTCCTTGTATTGTGCTACCTGGGCGCCGGTGGCCGGTGGCTGCCATTGTTGCACGGTCGCAGGCGCTTTTGACGTGGCAGGATCAGTTTTGGTACCGGAACAAGCTGCCAGTAGCAGCAAAGAAAAAAACAACACGAAACGGTAAAACATAACGAAGGAACTGGAATTATTTCTGCAAAGAAAATTATTTTTACCATTCCAAAAGGATTACCTTTTACAATTAGCTATGACGAACCAGGGAATTATTCCGCCGTATCTGCAGCCCGGCGACACGATAGGCATTACCTGTCCTTCCGGATACCTCCCTGCGGCACGTACTGTGCAGGCCAGGAAAACCCTGGAAGACTGGGGATTTAACGTAGTGGTGGGCAGCACGGTTGGCAGCGGTCATTATTATTTTTCCGACAACGACGACCGCAGGCTGTACGATCTGCAGACCATGCTGGACAATCCTGAGGTAAAGGCCATATTGATGGGACGCGGTGGCTATGGCCTCAGCCGCATTATAGACCAGGTAGATTTTACAGCCTTCTGCCGGCATCCCAAATGGATATGTGGCTTCAGCGATATTACCGTATTACACAGCCATATCCAGGCCCGCTACGGTATCGCCACCCTGCACGGCCCTATGTGTGGCGCTTTCAAGGAGGATACTGTCGACAGCCCGGGAATACTTTCGGTGCTGCAGTCATGGACAGGGCAGCCCTTCAGCTATCCGGCAACTCCCAATGAGCACAATCGCAACGGCAGGGCCGAAGGGATTGTCGTCGGCGGCAACCTGGCCATACTGGCTCACCTCTCGGGATCGGTATCGCAGATCGATACCCGGGATAAGATCCTTTTTATAGAAGACATTGGCGAATACCTGTATAACATTGACCGCATGCTGCTCAACCTGAAGCGCAGCGGCATGCTGACCGGCCTGAAGGGGCTTGTTTGCGGCGGTTTCACCGATATGAAAGATACGGAAAGGCCTTTCGGGCAAAATATTTATGAGATCGTCCGGGAAAAGGTAGCGGGATACGACTATCCCGTATGCTTCGATTTCCCGGCCGGCCACCAGGATATCAATTACAGCCTGGCACTGGGCACGGCTCATGTGCTGGAAGTATCGGACAACCGTGTCAGCCTGAGTGCCAAAAGCAGGTTGGATGCAAGTGTAACCTTCGCTGATTGATTTTCCTTATGAATAGATTAAACATCCAATCGTTGTATCTACAGTTATTTCTTAACTTTGCAAAAAATCAAAGCATCATCGAACACATGAGAAAATTGACTTTAACCGCAGCAGCAGCTGCCTTGTTATTTGCAGCCACGTCCTGCAACAACGCTACTTCCGATACGGCCAAGACCGACACCGCTAAAACGGCGGCTGTAGCCACCGGCAAAGAATATGCTGCCGACGTTGCTACTACCGTGATCAAATGGCGCGGCGTACACAAGGGCGGTATGAATCCCCGCTACGGCACCCTCAACATTACCAACGGCTCCGTTTCTGTAGACAACGGCAAAGTTACCGGCGGTTCTTTTGAAGTAGACCTGAACACATTGAAGGTAGACAGCGCTTCAGTAGGCGCCAGCGAAGGCAAAAAGCCTGCGGACCTGGAAGGCCACCTGAAAAGCCCCGACTTCTTTGATGTAGCCAAACATCCTACAGCTAAGTTTGTGATCACTGGTGTAGATGCATTTGACGCCGCCAAAGACCAAAGCTTGCTGGCAGGCGCTACCAATATAGTGAGCGGTAACCTGACGTTGAAAGACAGCACACTGAACATTAAATTCCCTGCCAAGATCACTGTAGCCGACAACGGCGTTACGGTTGAAGCTAAATTCACCGTGGACAGGACCTCATGGGGCTTAAATTATAAAGCTGAGGGCGACCCTGCCAACTGGCTCATCAGCAAAGATTTTGAACTGGACATCAACCTAAAGGCCGTTCAAAAATAGCTTTTTCATGGCTGTAAGTTTTAGAGGAAAGAGCCCGCTGTTCTCAGCGGGCTTATTTTATTTTTCCCCTTGGCCATTTTATACACCAATCACCTCTTTCATAGGAAAAAACTATAGTCTGCCTGCCGCCTTTAGCCCAAACAGGCGTACATTTGCCGCCAGGCAAGCCCAAAAAATAACATCCATATGGAATCTAACCAGCAATTTCCGGAAAGCCTTATCGAACAGGTAAAACAGGATCCGGAACTACAGCAGATAGCAGAAAAAGTGATCAGGGAAGAACGTATTACAGAAGCAGAAGGGCTGGCGCTTTTTGAACGCGGGGAGCTGAATTTCCTGGGTGCGCTGGCCAATTTTGTAAGGGAACGCCGGCATGGCAACAAGACCTATTTCAACCGCAACTTCCATATAGAACCGACCAATGTCTGCATTTTTACCTGTGGCTTCTGTTCTTATTCCCGCACCTACAAGCATAAGGAAGACGGCTGGGAACTTAGCCTGGAACAGATGATGGACATCGTGCGTAAGTACGATGGCGAGCCGGTAACAGAAGTGCATATCGTGGGCGGCGTGCACCCCAAAATGAACCTTCAGTTTTTCTGTGACCTGCTCGAGCGTATCAAGGCGCATCGCCCCGAGCTACACCGCAAAGGATTTACTGCTGTTGAGCTGGACTACATGATCAGGAAAGCTAAGCTGAGCATAGAGGAAGGTATGGCCAAGCTGAAGGAGGCTGGTCTGCAATCGCTACCCGGTGGCGGCGCCGAGATATTTGATCAGGCCATACGCGACGAGATATGCCCCGATAAAGTAGATGCCGACGGTTGGCTGCACATTCATGAAACGGCGCATAACCTGGGCATGCACAGTAATGCAACTATGCTGTATGGCCATATTGAGACCTACGCCCAGCGCATCGATCATATGAGCCGCCTGCGTACCCTCCAGGATAAGACCGGCGGCTTTAATTGCTTTATCCCGCTTAAGTTCCGCAATAAGGACAATGATATGGGCCACCTGCCCGAGTCATCCATCGTAGAGGATCTCAAGCTGTACGCGGTAGCACGCATCTTCATAGACAATATCGCGAACCTGAAAGCCTACTGGCCTATGCTGGGCCGCCAGACAGCCCAGCTTACACTGGACTATGGCGTAAACGACCTGGACGGCACTATCGACGATACGACAAAGATCTATTCGATGGCCGGCAGCGAGGAACAGGTTCCTGCTATGAGCACAGAGCAATTATGTGAGTTGATCCGCTCTGTAAAACGGCTCCCGGTTGAGCGGGATACCCTGTACAACGAGATCCATGTGTACGAGGAAGAGCCCGCATAAGCGCTCCCGGGGAACGTTAAGTTTACGATAAAAAACGTAAATCAGCGCCAGGAAAGTTTATATTTCACAATAATTGCTATTTTTGAAATATCAAAACAAACCTCTTTCAAAACGCTTATTTATGGAAAACTACAACCCTGTACAACAAACGGCTTCGGAAGCTGAAGGTAAGACAGCCGGCATCGTCAGCTATTTTACCATCATCGGCTGGCTGGTAGCTTATTTTGCCATGCACAAAGACAAGAAAACCGATATCGGTAGCTATCAGTTGAGGCAAACCCTGTTATTGCACCTGACTGCCCTGGCCCTTAGCATCATTGTCAATATCCTGGTCTTTTCTATGGCCATTACAGCGATCCTGTATGTGAGCTACCTGCTTAATATCGTGCTGTTTATCTTCTGGATCATCGGTTTTATTGGCGCGGTTAACGGTCAGAAAAAGCCCATACCTGTACTGGGCGAAAAAGCACAAACTACTTTCCCCAGCATCTAAAAAAGAGAAACATACAAACGAGCGTCCCTTCCCGGGACGCTCGTTTTCATTTACCGATGTTTGGGCCGCGCCGGCAACCTAAACGGCAACGATTGAACATTGGAGGCTATAGCCTTTCGCTTTTGCTCCTATCGCAACTGCATGGCTCCGCCGAAACATGCCCCACGTTTCAACTTGATCCGCTTGCAGGTCCAACGGCATTCGCTTGATCCTGCTTTAGCTAAGCATTATATAATCCATGAAATAAGCCAGCCGGAGGTTCCGGCTGGCTTATTGAATTATCAACTGCTCAGGTTATTTAGAACCGCAGCGTAATGCCCAGGTTTACGTCGCTCATATTGTCATAACCGCCTTCGGCGTATACGCCAAACATACGGGTAAAATAGTAGCGGGCGCCCACCTTGAACAACGGCATCACATCAAAGTCGGAGCGGTCGTCGTTGAAATTGCCATTGTAATCGTCATCATAGCTGTAGCTGATATTGCGGAAACCTACACCGGCGCCGGCGTACACATCTAGCTTACGCACAGGGATGAGCTTATTGAAGTGATAATAGCCCATAGCACCCATACTTACAGAGAAAATACGATCGGTATAGCGCCTGTCAGGGCCATACTTGTAACGCGCCGCAGCGCCGGCTACGTAGCCTCCGATGCCTATCTCGTCGGTGATGCCATGCTCATATTTGATATAACCCGGGCCTATACCCAGCCGCCTCTCGTTACCGCCCCAGTAATCGAAGCCGGTACCCGAATTGTTGGGAAAGCCAAAACCGAAAGAAAGTAAGCTGGAACGGCGATCAAAGGAACCGCTGTTACGGCTTTTGTAGGATGTCTTGTAAAAAGCCCTTGCATTTTGGGCTTGTGCTGCCGTGAAGGCGAGCATACCTGCTGAAAACAGCAACGCCAGGGTCAAGATCTTCTTTTTCATAAATAATTCATTTGGTAAAGAACCGCAAAGGTCTTCCGAAAGTTTCAGACATACTATGAAGGAAAAGCTAAAAATTAAACCCTTACTCCTTATTCTTATGGGTTTAAGCCAAAAACGGCCCGGTAAGGTGGCCGGGCTGTTTACGCATGCTGTAAAGGGGAAAGGGGGAAAGATAAAGGCCTATAATCCACTCAGCACATCATTGATCTTAAACGGGCTCAGGTCGAAATATTTCTCGTCGGCCGACGGTTTCAATTCAACAAGATCGCGTTGCATTTCGGGCTTTCCCTTTTTATCGTAAAGAATGGAGCGTACCATAAATCCGTTGATCATATCCTTATATTCGGGATGGTCGGGAAATTTATAGCTGCTGAGACGGGCGCCCAGCATATAGTTGCCGCTCAGGTCCAGCTTCACTTCGGTAGATACCCAGGCATCCATGGTGGCAAAGTGCGGGTTATCGGGATACGTATAGATAAACTTACGGCAGTTATAGCCGTTAATCGTTTGCCGCTCTTCGGTGGCCTTCCAGGAGGCTTTGTCGTCGCTGCGGCTGCGTTCGGCTTCCTTCTGCGCACCTTTTTCGATCATCTTCTGCATATTGATCAAGGGCATTTTCATTGCAGAGCCGTCGCGTACCATCACCATATAATTGGCTTTGTCCGCATAGTTGAAGACCATCCACATCTCATCCTTTTCACCTTCACGCATCACCATGCATTCACCAGTTTTGCCGAAGACGATCTTATCCTTTGTCGTGGTCTTTACATCACCTTTTTTATTGAACTGTTTGCTCTCAAAAGCTATCGTCGCCTGTACTTTGTTGTTGGGATCTTTATAACGTTTGTCATTTTCATAGGTGACCTTTGCAATCTCCTCTTTGCCTTTTTTACGTTGGGGATCGCCATATTTTTGTTCCATGCTCTTTTCGATACCTCTTTTTACGGCCGACGGCTGTGCGGAGGAGATCAGGGGCAGGTAAAGGAGGGCGGCCAACAGAAAGGCCATACCCGTACGGGTTCGGGAATTCATAGGGTTTAGGGGATTGATGGGTTTAAGAAAAACAAGGATCAGTTGAGCCCCAGGCGCTGAATGTTCTCTACTGCGAAGCGTACCAGCACGGCGGTATTGCGGGCGCCGATCTTGGCCAGCATGTTCTGACGATGCGTATCGACCGTGCGGCAGCTCACATAGAGCAGGCCTGCGATTTCGCTGTTAGTGTACCCGTTAATGATCAATCCTAAAATTTCTCGCTCGCGGCGGGAAAGGAGACCGGCCGCTTTTTCTGCGCCGATGCAGGGCATGAAGGAGGGCTGCATGTTCATGGGTTAAATTTGAGGGTTTAAGGTATAGGTTTGCGTGACGCCTGGACTATCCTGCGCAGGAAGACAGATCAAAGAAAACGGCCAATGGACATGTAAAGGAAGCGGAGCCGGATAAGGACGGTCTGTTCGCTTTCATAGCCAGCCGGGTTAATTTCTTTTCACAATCCAAAGATGCGCCTTATGTGTTCCCTTTTCCAAAAAAAATCGACGAACGTCATGCAAAAATCGACGAAGGGAAAAAGAAACGATCTACATTTGGTTTTACCTTCTCCGGCAAAGACATATGAATTTAAGAGAAGCCATACTGGAAGAGCACTCCCGGCAGCAAGTTTCCCGGATCGTGCAATGGATTGGTGCAAACACCGGCAGGATCGCCGCGCTGATCGATATCTTCTGCCACGACGAATACAGGGTGGTGCAACGTGCCGCCTGGATCGTAAGCGATGTAGCACGTCAGCATCCGGAACTGATGCTACCGCATATCCCGGCCCTGGTACAACGGCTTGAAGACGACAATACACACATCGCCGTCAAAAGGAATGTTTACCGGGTAATGCAATACCTGGAGCTGCCCGAAGCCGTACATGCTCCGCTCATGAACAGTTGCTTCGATTCACTGGCCAACCCCCGGGAGGCGCTTGCCGTAAGGGCCTTTGCTATGAGCATCCTGGCAAGGCTTGCTCTGGTTTATCCCGAAATTGGTCATGAGCTGAAGCTGCTTATCGAAGATAACCTGTTGCAGGAACCTGCGCCAAGCTTCAAAAGCCGTGCCAGGAAGGTGCTTCAGCAATTGGAGAAGCACATTCGTTAATCGCTTTTATCAAAAGAACAACAGGCCGTTCTGCCGGGATGAGTGATATATTCAATACCTTTACCGGTGAAATAGCAGCCATGAAAACTCCTGAACAGCAGAAAGATACTTTCCTCGCAAAAAGCGAGGTAAAAGCGCATGACCTGGACCATAAGCGGAAGATCATTTTCAATATCGATCGCTACAATGCCGCCGTAGTGAAGGGTAAGGCCCAGTTTTCGGCTTTGGATACGGCGCGCAAGCAGGCCAAAAACACCAAGTGGCGGGCGATAGAGCAGTTGGACAAACACCTGGAGCTGTTTGAAAAAAACTTTACCGAACGTGGCGGCAAGGTGATATGGGCCGAGGATAAAGAAGATGCCCTGAATGCGATTCTCGCCATTTGCCGCGATAAGAATACCCGCACCGTAGTGAAATCGAAATCGATGGTCACGGAAGAGCTGCATCTGAACGACTTCCTGGCCGCTAACGAGATAGAGTCGCTTGAAACCGACCTGGGCGAATACATACAACAACTGGATGGAGAGCCGCCTTATCACATTGTGACACCGGCAATGCACAAGAGTAAGGAAGATATTGCCCAGCTTTTCCACGAGAAACTCGGCGCGCCCCCGGGCCTAAGCCCATCTGAACTGACGCTGATAGCAAGAGAAAAGCTACGCCACAAATACACCGAGGCTGAAGTAGGCATTACCGGTGGTAATTTCCTGATCGCCGATACCGGCGCGGTATGTGTTACCGAAAACGAAGGCAACGGCCGGTTGTCGACGGCTTTCCCGCAAACGCACATTGCTATCGTGGGCATTGAAAAAGTGCTGCCTTCGCTGCAGGACCTTGCACTCTTCTGGCCGCTGCTGGCCACCTACGGTACCGGCCAGACGCTCACCGCTTACAATTCGGTCTTTTGCGGACCAAGGCAGGCAGGCGAAACCGATGGCCCGCGCGAGATGTATGTGATCTTGCTAGACAATGGCCGCACCAACCTGTTGCGTAAGGAAGTACGGGAATCGATGTACTGCATTCGTTGCGGCTCCTGCCTCAATGCCTGCCCGGTATACAAAAACATAGGCGGGCATTCTTACGGCAGCACCTATAGCGGCCCTATAGGATCGGTCATTACCCCGCACCTGAGCGGGATGGCCGAATTTGGCCACCTCAGCTATGCATCCAGCCTTTGCGGTGGCTGTACGGAGGCGTGTCCGGTCAAGATCAATATTCACGAAATGCTGCTGGAGAATCGCCATATTTATACGGAAGAGAAATATGGTGGTCTGACGGAAAAATTTGCCTGGCGCCTGTTTAAGAGAGGCGTACTGCACCGCGGCCTGATGAACAGCGCCAGCGGAAGAATGAAGAATTTTGTATTTGAGAAAGCCCTGCGCAGTGCCTGGGGCGACCGGAGAGATAAAATAGTATTTGCCCCCAAATCCTTTAACCAGCTCTGGAAAGAGCGCAAAAAGGCCTGAACGTTCCTTTAAATAAGCTATTTTTGTTACAAGGCCCAAATTGATACTGAATGAATTTACGTCCGACCCTGCGCGAAAAAGGTGAACCGCATACTTCCGCATTGAACGATATCCTGTTTATCCTGCTATTCTTTTTCCTTATCATCGCCACGCTGGCCAATCCCAATGTGATCCGTATGGCGATTCCGAAAGCCAATAAGGATACCAAGGCCAAGCAAACGGTAGTGGTATCGATCAATGCCGGGAACCAGTATTTCGTAGGCACCAGGCAGGTGGCGCCCGAAGCCCTGCAAGGAGCTATCGCCGAGATGCTGGCCAAGTCGCCCGATGCCGAAAAGACCGTTGTGATCAATGCCGACAGCACCGGCGCCATCTATAACCTGGCAGCAGTGCTAAGAGCCACACAGGCACTGAAAGTAAAAGCGGTAATGGCCGTCAATAAAGAAAAATAACGTTATTTACATATCCCGTTGTACCATCCCGCCTTTATGGCGGGATTTCTTTTTTAACCCCTTCAGTATAATTGCCAGATTGCTCCATGTCATTTTTTACATTTATAAAAAAGGGGGAAATGCTTAAGAAAGAAAAAATGTTATTCATTGGTTAACTACCAAAGACGATTAGTGGTTTTACGGGCTGGTTCTTTGTCTTAGTGCTGTCTGCAGATGAATTCAATTAAATTAAAGCAAGTCCTTTCCGGAGAGGGCCCCGCTATCCTTAAACAATCGATACGATGTTTCAATCCGAGTTTTTAGACAGCTCTTTTCATGAACTTTACGAATCGGCAAAAAAAGCACATACCGTGTATCATACGGCCGAACCATTCCCCTACATCTGTATAGACAATTTTTTCAAGCCGGAGCGCTTAAAGCAGGTCTTACAGGAATTCCCCGACATGCAAAAGGACAATGATATCCGGTACAAAAACGTAAATGAAGATAAATATGCTTCCCGCAGCGAATCCCGGTTTGGCGAGGTTACCCGCAGGTATGTTCACTTTTTGAACTCACAGCCTTTCCTGGCTTACCTCAGCCACCTTACCGGTATTGAAGGCCTGCTGCCCGATCCCTATTTCTGGGGTGGCGGCTTTCATCAGATCAAATCCGGTGGTTTTCTCAAGATCCACGCCGACTTCAACCGGCACCCGTATCTGAACCTGGATCGCAGGCTCAATCTCCTGGTATATCTCAATGAAGACTGGGACGAAAGCTATGGCGGGCATTTTGAGCTTTGGGATAAAAAAATGAGGGGTTGCGTGGTAAAGCTATTGCCGCTGTTCAACCGGATGGTGGTCTTCAACACGACAAACGATTCCTATCATGGCCATCCCGATCCCCTTGCCTGCCCTGAAGGCCGCAGCCGCAAGTCGCTCGCTCTTTATTACTATACCAATGGCCGGCCGGCCAATGAAATAGGAATGTCCAGGATGGCTACCGACTTCTGTGGCCGCGAGGGATTGGACAGCAGGCATATGAAGCATTATAACAAAATGATCCAGCTGGTATCGGCTATTACACCGCCTATACTGTTCAAGTACTATAAAAAATACATGAATAAGTAGTGGGGGGCTGCCTTCCCTGCAATTGTTTAGATGACCGTGATGCAGCCGGGCTAAAGATAGCGCTCCTCCAGAATAAGCCGGTGATGCTTGAGATGGCCTACAATAATGTATAATAAAGCCCTTACGCTTACGGTATGCCCTGAAGCGGTTCCGGATCTTTGCAGTGTTTCTTCGGAAAAGGTTTCAAAAAGAAAAAGATTGCTACGTCGTATCAGCTCCAATTCTTCCAGGAGGGAGGTAATGTCCCTGTCCTTAAAATGGGCGTTTGCCACAAAGGCATCCTCATCAAAACCGGGAAGCGGGGCATCGTCCATCCGGGCAATACGCAAGGCTCTGTAGGCCATAATGCGCTCTGTATCGAGCAGGTGCCCCAGCACTTCTTTTATGGTCCACTTTCCCGGCGCATAGGCGTAATCGCCCTTTTCTTTGGGTATACCGTTGATAAAGGCGGTAAATGAGGCCGGCTGCTCCCTCAGCTCATCCATGATATCGCCGGTCACCATTTTGATGTAACGGCCGTAGTAGGGAGCATATTCGTTTTCGGCAGGTTGCATGCAGATAAGGATTTTAGATGTACACAAAGATAGCGTGGGTGTCCATCCAAAAATCAGATTTGCGCAAAAGGCTTTGTTATCGGGCTTTGTCCTTTCAGCTATTTTGTTATTTTTGTCGCGCTTAAAACAACATTTCCCCGCTCATGAACTTCAGGAAAGTCAACAACATCACCGGCTGGGTGGTATTTGTGATCGCCTATGTCACCTATTTGCTTACTATGGAGGCGACCGCCAGCCTTTGGGATTGCGGCGAGTTCCTGTCTACCGCTTACCGGCTGCAAGTAGGCCACTCTCCCGGTGCACCTTTGTTCATGATGCTGGGCCGCCTCTTCGGTGTGGTCGCTCCCAGCCCCGATAAGGTAGCGATCTTCATTAACTCGATGAGCGCGCTGATGAGCGCCTTCACCATACTGTTCCTCTTCTGGACCATTACCCATTTTGCGCGTAAGCTGGTGTGGAAAGAGGGCGAGCAGCCTGGCCAGGGTAGTCTTATCGCCATTATGGGCGCCGGCATTGTAGGGGCGCTGGCTTACGCCTTCTCCGATACCTTCTGGTTCTCGGCAGTAGAGGCGGAAGTATACGCTACTTCATCATTCTTTACAGCCATTGTATTCTGGGCGGTACTGAAATGGGAAGAGTCGGCCGACTCACCACATGCCGACCGCTGGCTCGTATTGATCTTTTACCTCACAGGCCTGTCCATCGGCGTCCATCTGCTGAACCTGCTGACCCTCCCGGCCATTGTGATGGTTTATTACTTCAAACGTTATAAATCCACCGTTCCCGGCGGTATCATCGCTTTTGTTATCGGCTGTGCCATCCTGGGTTTTGTTCAGTTTGGCGTGATCCAGTATGTTCCCATCTTCGCATCCTGGTTTGAGCTGCTGTTCGTCAATTCCTTCGGCATGCCTTTCAATTCCGGTGCGATCATCTTCCTTGTTTTCATTGCGGCATTGATCGGTTGGCTCGTGGTATGGTCCAAGAAGAAAGGACATTACCTGCTGCACCTCGGTGTGCTCTGTATCGCCTTTACCATTATCGGCTATTCCAGCTATATCAGCATCGTCGTACGCTCCAAAGCCGATGTGCCTATCGATATGGGCAATCCCGACAACGTGATGACGCTGATCCCCTACCTGCAGCGCGATCAATACGGTGAAATGCCCCTGGTATCGGGACCGGACTTCGACTCCCGGGTAGTCAATGTAGACGAAGGCCGGGCGATTTACGCCCCCGTAACCAAAGATGGCAAGCAAAGCTATGAGCTGGTGGACCACAAGCCGAAATACGAATATGATCATACCCGTCTCTTCCCGAGGATACACGATTGCCTCGATCCCGGGCATGTAAGCTTTTACAGAGGCTACCTGGGTCTTGGTCAGGACGATGCGCCCTCGGCGCTGGACAACCAGAAGTTTTTCTGGGGCTACCAGGTCAACTGGATGTACTGGCGTTATATCATGTGGAACTATGCCGGACGGCAAAACGACATGGAGGGCCAGGGCGAGGCGCATAACGGCAACTGGATATCGGGGATCAAATTTGTCGATAAGATAGCGGGCCGCGGCGATATAGACCTCATGACCGATGCCTACCGGAACAACAAAGCCAGGAACCAGCTGTACCTGCTGCCGCTGGCACTGGGCATCATAGGCCTGGTATACCAGTTCAACCGCAACAAGAAAGAAGGGACCATAGTAGCGTTGCTCTTCTTCTTTACCGGTCTGGCCATTGTGATCTACCTGAACAATACGCCCATGCAGCCCAGGGAAAGGGACTATACCTATGCCGGCTCCACTTACGCCTTTGCCATATGGATCGGCCTGGGTGTGCTCATGGTCACCGATTGGTTCCGCAAATTCCTCAAAGGCAGCACCCCAGCGCTTGCCGCAACGGCAATATGCCTGTTGGCTGTACCTGTGCTGATGGCTGCCCAGGAATGGGACGATCACGACCGTTCGGAAAAGACCATTGCACGCGATCATGCCTATAACATGCTCATGAGCTGCGATAAGAACGCCATCCTCATTACCTATGGCGACAACGATACTTACCCGCTGTGGTATCTGCAGGAAATTGAAGGCGTCCGTACCGATGTGCGTATTATCAACTATAACCTGCTGGGTACCGACTGGCAGAATGAGCAGCTGACCTTTAAGGTGAACGATGCCGACGCCCTGCCGGTGATCTGGAAGCCGGAAGATTACCGTGGTGGCAAGCTGAACTATATTCCCTACTATGAGGATAAGCGCCTTCCCGCCAACCGCTATTTTGACCTTGAAGAGGTGATCCACTTTTTCACCTCTCCCAAGAATACGATGCCCAACAATCCAGATGTGAGCTACCTGCCCACGAAGAATCTCTCTGTGAAGCTCGACAAAAATGCGCTGATCAAAAGCGGGCTGGTACCGGCGGCCGATTCGGCCAATATCCCGGCTGAAATGCAGTTTACCTTCAACGATAATGCTGCACGCCGCGCCGACCTGGCATTGATGAACATCATCGCCGGCCAGGCCAAAACCGGTTGGACGCGTCCTCTTTATATGACCGACGGTACACCCAATCTTGGCCTGGACGCCTATTTCCAATCGGAAGGTGGCCTGCGCAAGCTGGTTCCGGTGGTGAAGCAAAGCCCTGTCGCAGGTATGGCGCCGTTCACGGACCTGGACAAGAACATCAAGCTGCAAACCGAAGTGTTCACTATGGGTAAAGCCGGTAAGAACAATGTTTATTACGATGAGAAAAATCGCCTGATCTTCCTGGTATACCGTCAGAATGCGGCAGAGCTGGCCTTTGCGCTGGTGGCCCAGAACAGGAAAGCCGATGCCGTTAAGGTGCTGGACAACTATATGAAAAAAGTGTCTGAGACCTCCATGCCTTTCGATGTGCTGCTTTACGATCGAAGTATCATGTACCTGGTAGACGCTTATTACCGTTCGGGCGCTATGGACAAAGCCCGGAAAGTAGCCAACAAAATGGTGAAGAACATCAGCGACGAGGTTAAATACTTCCATTCCCTGAGCGACAATATGCAGTCGGGGACCGATCTTTATATTGTGCAGCAGAACCTCGTGGCGTTGAATTACCTGGTCAATGCCGCCGGACAGAGCAATGATACCGAGTCGGCTAAGAAGTGGGGGCAAACGCTGACAGGGCTCAGCGCCGGTATCCCGATGCCACAGCAACGTTAAATTTCGAAAAACAAATTCCAAAGGGTAAATTCCAAAGGGTAAATTCCAAAGGGCAAATTCCAAGGAACAAATTCAAAAAAAGCAAGGCGCTCACCGTAAGGAGGAGCGCTTTACTTTTTATACCCGGATGACCTTATGCCGTCATAGCGCATTTAACGCCTTGTCATTGTGTAATTTCAGCAGCCATGCGTTTACTTTACCAATAATCCTTATTTTTGTAGTAACTTAGGTATAAAGCGGCGAAAAAAATCAAAGGATTGCTGCTTTTGCCTCTTGAAAAGCGGCTTCTGCATCGTTGATTACGCGGGGTGGCATTTCCTGACTAATTTATCCTACAATGGACACAGAACCCGTCTCGATACTGAAAATACTCTTTACCCTTTTCCTTGTTCTTTTAAACGGTTTTTTCGTTGCAGCAGAATTTGCCATCGTAAAAGTCCGCTCCTCCCAGATCGAAGTCCGCACCGGCCTCAACAAAAGCCTGTCGGCAGCAGCCAAATCCATTGTCAGCAATCTTGATGCCTACCTGGCGGCCACACAGCTGGGCATTACGCTCGCGAGCCTTGGCCTGGGCTGGGTAGGAGAAGAGGTGATGACCCATATGATCCGCAGGTCGTTCCAGGTATTCAATATTGCTATCGCTGAAAAGACGGCCCAAAACGTTTCCATCCCTGTTGCCTTTGGTATCATTACTATTTTACATATCGTTTTTGGCGAGCTGGCTCCCAAATCACTGGCCATACGCTATCCTACCAGGACCACTTTTTTTGTTGCCCTGCCCCTCAAAGTCTTTTATTTTGTCGGAAGACCCTTTATCTGGGTCCTTAATGGCCTGGCCAACCTGATCCTGCGCATACTGGGCATTAAGCCGATCCACGGCTCCGAAATACACTCGGAAGAGGAGCTGAAGGTGATCATATCGGAAAGCCACGAAGGCGGCGCCATCGAAGAAACGGAGCGTGCGCTGATCCAGAATGTATTTGAGTTCGACGACCGCCGGGTAAGTAATATCCAGACCCTGCGTAAAAACATCTCCGCGATCGAGATCAGCATGAATATGAAAGAGGCGATCGACTTTGCTATACAGGAGGGCTATAGCCGCTACCCCGTATACGACGATTCGCTGGACAATATCAAGGGGGTGCTGTATACTAAAGATATGATCAAGCATCTCTTCAATAAACCCGAAGAGAAAAGTATTGAGCCTTTGCTGCGAAAGGCCAATTTCATTTCGGAAAGCGCCAAGATCAAGAATGTGCTGAAGGAATTCCAGCAAAAGCATATCCAGATGGCCATCGTGACCAACGAGATCGGTGAGCTTACAGGTATTATCTCTATGGAGGATATACTGGAAGAGCTGGTAGGCGAGATACAGGACGAATATGATAACGAAAAGCCGATCGTGGAAAAGACCGGCGAGCATACCTATCTTATCAACGCCCATTATACCCTGTCGGATATCAATAAGTATATACCGTTCCGGCTGGAAGAGGGCGAACACTTCGAAACCCTCGCGGGGCTGATCAATGAGGTGAATGAGGACAAAGAGCTGCAGGAAGGAGAGAGAATAGACATCGACAAGTACGAAGCGGTAATTGTGAAAATGTACCGCAACTCCGTAGAAACCGTACAGCTTAAAGTAAAAGAAGAATATATTGAAAATAAGAACTGGCCTTAAGCCGGCATAAACAGTAGATTAAGTGAATTACAGGACCAACGAAGAAATAGAAATCCAGAGACACAGCGCGCTGATGGTGAGCGCAACCCTGACCGAGGTAACTAAAATACTAAAACCCGGCCTCAGGACTATCGACATCGATAAGATGGCCGAAACCTTCATCCGCGATAATGGCGGTATTCCATCTTTCAAAAATTACGGCGATCCCCGCAATCCCTACCCTTACGCACTTTGCATTTCGGTGAACGAGGCAGTGGTACATGGCTTCCCCAGCGACTATGAGCTGAAGGACGGTGATATCGTTTCTATCGATTGTGGCTTCTACAAGAACGGCTTCCATGGCGACCATGCTTATACTTTCGCCATCGGCGAGGTAAGGCAGGAAGTGCTGGATCTCATCAGGGTAACGAAGGAGTCGCTTTACCTCGGTATTGCCCAGGCGATCACGGGCAACCGTACGGGCGACATCGCTTTTGCGATAGAGAACCATACCAACCGCAAGCATGGCTACGGCGTGGTACGGGAGCTGGTAGGTCACGGTGTCGGCCGCGATATGCACGAAGATCCACAGGTGCCTAACTACGGCAAAAGGGGATCGGGCAAGCGCCTGCAGGAAAACCAGGTGCTGGCTATTGAACCAATGATCAACCTGGGCACCCGCCATATCTATACTGCCGATGATGGCTGGACCATTGTGACCGAAGATGGGCTTCCTTCCGTGCATTTCGAACATGATGTTTGTGTTAAGAAAGGCAAGCCGGATATCCTTTCGGATTATAGTCCGATCGAAAAGGCGGAGAAGGCGAACAGCAATCTGAATTCGAGCTATTATACTTTGTAAATGAAAGAGAAGTCAAGTTTTTGAAACTTGACTTCTCTTTTACACGCCGGCATATCATTTTGCCGGCGTTCTTTTTACCCTTACTTTTAAAAATCATTCCCCATCAAAAAATAAAAGCCGATCATGAGTGCATTTGAAATACGCGGCGGCAAGCCTTTGCAGGGCGAGATCCAGCCGCAAGGCGCCAAGAATGAGGCCTTACAGGTCCTTTGCGCTGTACTGCTTACCGACGAAAAAGTGACGATCACCAATATCCCCGATATCCTCGATGTAAATATGCTGATCGAGCTGCTGGGTGATCTTGGTGTTACGATAGAACGTCCGAGCCGCGACACCTGTGTGCTGCAAGCCAAAACGGTGGATATCGAGTTTCTGCAATCGGAATCGTATAAGAAAAAATCGGGCAAGCTGCGTGGCGCTGTAATGCTGGCCGGGCCATTGCTGGCGCGCTTTGGCCGTACTTACCTGCCACAGCCGGGCGGGGACAAGATAGGGCGCCGCCGCCTCGACACCCATATCCGCGGCTTCGAAAAGATGGGCGTCGACTTCAGATACGATCCGGAACACAAAGAATTTGTGCTGAGCGCCAGTAAGCTGCAAGGCACCTACCTCCTGATGGAAGAGCCCTCGGTGACCGGTACGGCCAATATTGTGATGGCGGCCGTATTGGCCGAAGGCACGACTACTATTTACAATGCTGCCTGCGAGCCTTATGTACAACAGCTCTGCAAAATGTTGAACCGGATGGGCGCCAGGATCAGCGGCATCGGGTCCAATCTGCTGGTGATCGAAGGCGTATCTTCTCTGGGCGGCTGTACCCACCGGCTACTGGCCGATATGATCGAAACAGGATCTTTTATTGCCCTGGCGGCTATGACGCAGAGTGAGCTCACAATCAGGAACGCCGATGTAAACGACCTGGGCCTGATGCCTGAGACATTCGGCCGCTTTGGCATACAGATGGAGGTAAGCGGCAATGATATCTATATTCCCCGCCAGGAACATTATCGCATTCATACGTTTATCGACGGTTCTATACTCACTGTTTACGATCATCCCTGGCCGGGCGTATCGCCGGACCTGCTGAGC
This sequence comes from Taibaiella koreensis, assembly GCF_003545715.1. GTDB lineage: Bacteria > Bacteroidota > Bacteroidia > Chitinophagales > Chitinophagaceae > Taibaiella > Taibaiella koreensis. The sequence goes on along the minus strand of NZ_QVNU01000001.1, from coordinate 363,972 downwards.
GTGATCCTGGTAATGGCTACCCAGGCTAAAGGCAATGTGCTGATCCATCAAAAGATGTTTGAGAGCCGCCTGTTCTTCGTCGATAAGCTGATCGAAATGGGCGCACAGATTGTGCTCTGCGACCCGCATCGCGCCGTAGTAATGGGACTTAACCGCCAGGCCTCGCTAAGGGGTATCCGTATGGCTTCTCCGGATATACGTGCCGGTGTGGCCTTGCTGATCGCGGCATTGTCGGCCGAAGGCAAAAGCGTTATTGAAAATATTGACCAGATCGACAGGGGCTATCAGAATATTGACGGCCGGTTGAATGCATTGGGCGCAGACATCAGAAGAGTTTGATAACAAATAGCTTACATACATTTTCGCCAAGAGGAAACGCATAAAAAAACACATTTTATGCAATAAAGTATCTTCTGCTGTTCACTTACAGCATTATTATCCTAATTTCTATTTAATAGCCTGCATATCAATATGAAGGCTATTTTTATTGCTCAAGCCTGTTTCTATAAACCCCATGCGACCTCTCCAATTTGGCCCATTCATAATTTTTTATACTTAAAAACAACGTACATTTTACTATTTTCGCATACAATAAGCAGCTTTAACAAATAAATAATAGCCCACAATGAAAAAAATATTGGGAGAAATACTGGTTTAATATCATATACATTCTCACTTTGCAACCAAAAACCAAACCTCAGCTGATCAATACTACAAACACTGCCAATGAAGCACCTTCTACACCTTCTGATCCCCATCTTTATTTTTTTTCATTTTCAGGCCAATGGCCAGGGCTACAAAACACATTACATTGCACCGGCTCCCTGGCAATACTGGAGCAGCGCCAATGAACTTGTTCTGTCGACCAATACTGCCGGTACCATTGTTCTGGTCAAAAAAAGTAATGGCAGCCTGATCACTACGCTCAATGTGGGCGTCGACACACCCATGGTATACCGCTTTGCCGGCAATGCCAACAACCTGCCAACAAACGCATTGAATACAGTGCTTTCGGACCGGGGCCTGATCCTGGAGAGCAATTATCCCATCAATGCTAACCTGCGTAACGTCGCCTCTGACCAGCTCACAGACGCCAACATCAAAGGCAACGCAGCCTTATTCAGCTTTGGTGATGCAGCGGTAGGAACAGCCTTCCGTGTGGGCTATTACCGCGACGGCTTTATTTCGGGCACTACAGGCAAGCCCGTGTACAGCGTAATGGCTATCGAAAACAATACCACCGTTAAGATTAACGGAACAGCCACCACGACACTGAATGCGGGCCAAAGCTACCTGTTTCAGGCTGCGATAGGCTCACTGGTAGAGACCTCAGGACCTGCGGTCATGAACTCAGGCAGTAATCTGGATGCCCCGGTAGCCTGCGGCGACGGCGTCTACAACCCTGTGCCGCCTGTTTCGGCCCTTGCGAAGGAATATGTGGTGGTACGCGGACAGGGTAACAATACAGCAGAGCAAACAACCGTAGTCGCTACCGAACCCAATACAACGGTAACCGTATCGAACTTTAATGCCCTGGGCGTATTGCAAGGCACTAATTCCTATACACTCGTTGCTGCGGGCAGCTTTGCCACCTTTCCCAATGGCGTCACCGTAGCGGGTACCGGATCGGGACAAATAGGCACGGTCTATTCCGCCTCCCGTATCATCAGCAATAAAAACATTGTTGCTTATGCCGGCACAGCTAATAACTGTGAAGTGGACATGGCTACCCTGGCTCCCATCGCCGACTGCGGTGGCAGCCAGAAAGTGCAGACCTATAAATTCAGGACCTTCACCGGTGGCGATCTCCCCTATTTTGCCTATATCGTGATCAGGAACGCTACGGATAAGGTGTACCTGACCACGACGGGTAGCGCAGGGACCAACTACACCAATAGCGACATAGAAGCCATTGCCGGTGTAGGCATCCGCCGTCAACTTGGTAGCTCAGGCGACTATGTGATCGACTTTACCAATACCAATATCGGCACGCCTTCGACAATCACGTTGACCAGCACCTCGCGCATTACCACGGCTATGGTGCAAACCGGCGGCGGCTTTTCCATGTCCAACTTCATTTCTCCATTTCCACAGAAAGCCCTTAAACCAACACTCACCCAATCCAATTGTGCTACAGCGCAACTATCTGCCGATGCCAGCAGTACCGCGCCTTATCAATGGTATCTCGATGGCAATCCGATTGCCGGCGCCACGGCAAGCAGTTATTCCGCTACGCAATCGGGTACCTACACTGTCACTTCGGGGCTCAGCTGCGGCATCAGCGCACAGTCTCTACCGATCACTGTAGCCCTGTGTAATATCGACAGAAGCATTACTAAAACGGTTGACGATCCTGCGCCCCCGGTGAATGGTTCGGTCAACTTTACACTTACTGCGACCAACACCGGCGCTGGCAGCGCATTGGGTGTATCGGTGACCGATCAGTTGCCTTCGGGATACACGTATATCAGTCATAATGCATCTGCCGGCACCTCCTATAACAGCAGTACCGGCTTATGGTCTATCGGGGCTATGGCGTCCAATAGCAGCATTACGCTTGTGATCACGGCTAAGGTAAATGCCTCCGGCGTCTATACCAACACAGCCACCATTTCGGGTACGCAAACAGATGCGAATACCACCAATGATGCCAGTTCCGTATCCACCACGCCTATCACTGCCATTACCCTCACATCATCTACATCTCCCCCCAGCGACGCCCAATCAGTTTGCATCAATACAGCAATCACCAACATCACCTATGCCATAGGCGGAACGGCCACCGGCGCCACTGTAACGGGCCTGCCCGCCGGCATTAGCGCCAGCTATAACGCCTCCACCAAGGTGGTCACCATTTCCGGAACACCAACCAACCCTACCGCAGGTGGACAGGTCTATACCGTGACCACTACAGGCGGTAGTCCCAACGTATTTGCTACCGGCAGCATTACCGTTAATGGTCTTGCAGGCACACCGGTGTTTGCGCTGGGCAGTGCTTCCTCGCGCTGCCAGGGCGCCGGCACGCAAACCTATACTGCCACAGCAGCCAACACTACGGGTATCACCTACAGCATCAATACTACGGGGTCGCAGGCTGTGATCAACCCCAACACGGGTGAGGTTACCTTTTCCTCCCTATTCAGTGGCACGGCCATCGTTACCGCAACGGCAGCTGGCTGTACGCCCAAAACGGCCACACATACCATTACCGTGACCTCCAGCGGCACCGTAAGCGGCACCGTACCGGTCTGCAGCAGCGCCAATGGCACGCTTACCCTTGCCGGCACCACGGCGTCTGTAGTCCGCTGGGAATCTTCGATCGACAATGGGGCCACCTGGAATACCATTACCCCCAATGTAACCACGACCACGCTCAACTACAGCAACCTGATGGCAACCACATCCTTCCGGGCTGTGGTAAGCGGTGGTGGCTGCAACGGGGCTTTCTCCACACCCTTAACGGTTATTGTGACGCAAAGACCTGTTGTTGCTAATCAGTCCTATACCCTGTGCACATCCGGAAGCTTCGGCTTTGCCCCTGTCGACGTGCCTACCGGCACCACCTTTACCTGGGGCGCACCCGTAATAACCGGAAGTGTAACAGGCGGGACTTCCGGCACCAACCAGACATCGGTAACCCAATCGCTGGCCAACTCTGGCACTGCAACCGGAACGGCTACCTATACCGTAACACCGACTAATGCAGGCTGCGCCGGCACCCCTTTCACCATCACAGTGACCGTAACGCCGGCACTTTCCGCAACTGTAAATAACCCCGCTGCGCTTTGCAGCGGCGGCACTTTCAGTGTAACACCGGCGACCAGCGTTACCGGGCTGCAATATACCTGGACTGCAAATCTTACGAGTGGCGCCAGTGTCACCGGCTTCAGCGACCAGGCAACGCCTGTAACAGCACCCGTAAGCCAAACACTGATCAACAATGGCAGCGCTACGGGTGTAGTGCGGTATACCCTTACGCCCACACTTAACGGCTGCACCGGTACCCCTCTTGTTTTTGATGTATCAGTACAAAGTAAGACAACACCGGGCCTGATCGGCGCCGACCAGCTGATATGCAGCAATACAGCACCCACTGCACTTACATCCCTGCTTGACGGCACCGGATCCGGCGTCCTCTCTTACCGCTGGGAAAGCAGCACCAACGGCATTACCTGGAATACGATCAGCGGCGCTACTGTTGCAGGTTATGCCCCCGGCGCCCTGAGTCAGAATACACAATTCAGAAGATTTACCCTTTCGGCCGTAAACGGCGTGACCTGCGCATCGGCGCCCTCCGATACCGTGACCATCAGGACCGGAACGGCGGCAACTATTACCACACAACCGGCCGATCGTACCGTGCGTAACAGGCAAGACACCTCGTTCGCTATAGTGGTATCCGGTGGCTCCGGCGCTACCAGCTACCAATGGCAGGTGAGCACCGACAACGGTAACAACTGGAACGATATTGCCAATGGCGGCATCTATGCCGGGGCGAACAGCGATACCTTAAGGCTAACGGGCATACAAAGTCCTATGGATGGCTACCGTTACCGGGTAAAATTAACCCAATCCGACAGCGCCTGTGCCAGCCAGCTATCCGGGCCGGCGCAACTGCGGGTAGATACCGACGGCGATGGGGTCTCCGACAGCAATGATCCCGATGATGATAACGACGGCATTCCCGATAGCGTAGAAGGCATTACGGATAAAGACGGCGATGGCATACCCAATTACCTCGATATCGATGCCGACAACGATGGCATTACCGATGCCATAGAATCGAATGGCAACCCCGCCAATGATCCCGATTTCAACGGGCGCTTTGGCGATGGTCTTTTTGCCGACACTGATGGCGACGGTCTGGCCGACGCTGTTGATCCCAACAACGGCGGTACACCCCTGGTGATACAGGATAAAGACGGGGATGGCATTCCGAATTATCTCGACCTGGATTCGGATGCCGACGGCATTCCCGACACTTATGAAGCCGCCTTTTATATCCCTGATGGAGAAAATGACGGTGTGATCGGTACCGGTCCTATCGTTGATGCCGACAAGGATGGCTTGTCGGATCTGAACGATCCCGATTTTGTGACGATCAGCACCAATCCCGCATTTAACCAGGATCGTGATTTTGATGGCCTCTCCAATTACCTGGATATCGACAACGACAATGATGGTATTATTGATAATATCGAAGGGCTGCCAACCAATCAATATATAGCCCCCAGCGGTCTGGATACAGATGGCGACGGCATCGACAATGCCTATGATGTGAACAATGGCGGTATCGCCAGTGGCTATTCCAACGCCGATGGTGGTAGTGGCCCCGATTATATCGATACCGATTCTGACAACGATGGTTTCAGGGATTGGCAGGAAAATAATGTGACCAGCGTGCTTGAAGTGGATAATGTGAACAACCGGACCAACGCGCCGGGAGCAGATGGCATCATGGACCTACTGCCCGATAGTGACCACGATGGTCTGGCCGATATTTATGATATCGACAACGGCAATACCAACCCGGTCACTTATGCAACCAACAGTAACCAAACGCCGCTGACTATGCCCGACAACCAACTACCGGGGGGTGACAGGGACTGGCGCAGCACATCTGATTATGATAAAGATGGCATTCCCGACGGCATCGACTTGGATAACGATAATGACGGCATCCTCGATAGCGTCGAAGGTACTGCAGACGCCGATGGCGACGGCCATCCCAATTACCTCGATCTGGATTCGGACGGCGACGGCGTACCGGATGTGATCGAGGCCGGCGGCTCCGATCCCGACAACAATGGTCTACCCGGCACCGGCCTTATTACCAATGCCGATGTAGGTCCCACCGGTATTCCGCTGATTGCCGGCCCGGGCTATACGCCCCCGGATAAAGACAACGACGGTATGCCCAATTACCTCGACCTGGATTCTGACGGTGACAACATCTTCGACGTAACTGAAAATGGCGGCCCCGATCCCGACAATAATGGTATCGCCGGCAGCGGAATGGTCAATGATGTAGATAACGATGGCATATCCGATATCGTAGACGATTACAACAACCTGTTGGGTACTACATCGGGCATCCCTACGGGAACACCGGTGGTTGTACAAAATACAGACGGGGATGCATTGCCCAACTATCTCGACCTCGATTCGGACAATGATGGTATCCCCGACAACACCGAAGGTGCTGTCGACGCCGATGGCGATGGCAAAGCCAATTTTGTGGATATCGATGCCGATAATGACGGCATTGTGGACAATATAGAAGCGCAATCTACCGCAGGCTATATCCCGCCTTCCGGTAATGACAGCAACAATGATGGCCTTGACAATGCCTACGATGCCGCCTCTGGTGGTATGGCTATTGTGCCGGTCAATACCGATGGCGCCGATAACCCGGATTATCTAGACCTGGATTCGGACAACGATAACGACAGCGATGCACTTGAAGCGCATGACACCGATAATGACGGCATCGCCAATGTGGTCCCATCGGGAACGGATGCAGACAACGACGGCCTCGACGACGCTTACGACAACAACGACACGGCTATCAATCCGACCAACGGGCAAACACCGGCATCCTTCCCCAACCTGGATACGCCAGGTACGCCCGAACGCGACTGGCGTGAAGACTACAACATCGCGCCCGTGGCAACTGCACCCGCTGCGATTCCTGTAACGGAAGATGTAGCCAGTCCATTGACCGGTATCGTCTTTTCGGATGCTGATGCGGGTAGCGCGCCGGTCAATATCTTCTTTAATGTTCCTGCAGGTACATTAAGCGCCTCGGGTAGCAGCGCCATAACCATTGTGAGCGGAAATGGCACAGGCAACCTGGTGCTTTCAGGTAATATTGATAGCCTCAATGCCTTTATCGCAGCCGGAGGACTTAGCTATACAACCGCTCTCAATACCAACGGCAGCGTACCACTTACCATAGCGATCAATGACAATGGCAATACCGGTGGCCCTGCATTGACCGATACGGCCAATACTACGCTCAATATTACAGCGGTGAATGACCTGCCGGTGGCTGTTTCCGATACCGCCTCGGGCCTGGAAGACATGCCCCTTAACGGTAATCTTTCACTCAACGACACCTTGAGCGGCGACGGTGGCAACCGTTACAGCCTTGTCGCCGGTCCTGCCCACGGTACGGTGACTGTGGATACGAGCGGAACGTTTGCCTATGTTCCCAATGCTGATTTTAATGGCGCCGATACTTTTATATACCAGCTCTGCGATATCGACGGTGATTGCGATACAGCGATGGTATTCCTCAGCATCACGCCGGTAAATGATCTTCCTGTCGCCAATCCAGATACAGCCATAGCGAATGAGGATGCGCTTGTCGCCGGTAATCTGGCGCTGAATGACATCTTAAGCGGAGACGGCGGCAATACTTTCAGTGTCGTTACCCTCCCGGTCAATGGCACAACCGTTGTGAACACAGATGGTACCTTTACCTATATTCCGGCGCCAAACTATAACGGTGCGGATAGTTTCCTGTACCGGCTTTGCGATGTGGACGGAGACTGTGATACAGCCGTAGTCAGACTTACCATTATCCCCATTGATGATTTTCCTTTTGCTGTCAACGACACAGTAACGGTAGCAGAAGACAATGTGCTATCTGGCAATGCAGCCCTCAGCGACCACCCAAGCGGTGACGGCGGCAATGTATGGTCTCTTTCGGGAGCGAATGGCGGCGCTACCCATGGCCAGGTAGTGATGAACCCGGATGGCACTTATACTTATACTCCCGACCCGGATTACTATGGACCGGATATGGTCCTGTACCAGCTCTGCGATGCCGACACCGACTGTAGCATTGCCCGTATTATTATCACCGTAACGCCTGTAAACGATGTACCGGTTGCCGTAAACGATACCCTCAGCACCAACGAGGACATACCGCTTACCGGTAATGTAAGCACCAACGACACCTGCGGCGATGGCGGTTGTAGCTATGTACTCAATACAGCGCCGGTCAATGGTACTTTAGTGCTTAACGCCGACGGTACCTTTACCTATACGCCCAATGCGAATTACAATGGCGCAGACAGCTTCCGGTACCGTGTTTGCGATGCGGATGGCGACTGCGATACGGCTACGGCAGTATTGAACATTACACCAGTAAATGATGTACCAGTTGCGGTAAACGATACCCTCAGCACCAACGAGGACATACCGCTTACCGGTAATGTAAGCACCAACGATACCTGTGGCGATGGTGGTTGCAGCTATGTACTCAATACAGCGCCGGTCAATGGTACTTTAGTGCTTAACGCCGATGGTACCTTTACCTATACACCCAATGCGAATTACAACGGCGCCGACAGCTTCCAATACCGCGTATGCGATGTGGATGGAGACTGCGATACGGCTACGGCAGTATTGAACGTTACACCAGTAAACGATATTCCGTTTGCCGTAAACGATACCCTCAGCACCAACGAGGATACACCGCTTACTGGTAATGTAAGCACCAACGACACCTGTGGCGATGGCGGTTGTAGCTATGTACTCAATGCAGCGCCGGTCAATGGTACGCTGGTACTGAATGCCGACGGCACCTTTACTTATACACCCAATGCGAACTACAATGGTGCCGACAGCTTCCAATACCGCGTATGTGATGCGGATGGGGATTGCGATACAGCTATGGTGGTACTGAGCATTACACCAGTGAACGATGTGCCGGTTGCGGTGAACGATACCCTCAGCACCAACGAGGATACACCACTTACCGGCAATGTAAGCACCAACGATACCTGCGGTGACGGCAACTGCAGCTATGCACTCAATACAGCGCCAGTCAATGGTACGCTGGTCCTGAATGCTGATGGTACCTTCACCTATACGCCCAATGCCGATTATAATGGCGCCGACAGCTTCCAATACCGCGTATGCGATGTGGATGGAGACTGCGATACGGCTACAGTAGTATTGAACATTGCGCCTGTAAACGATGTGCCAGTTGCGGTGAACGATACTGCGGTATCCACAGGCGGCAACCCGGCCACTGGCAATGTCGGCAGCAATGATACGGGCAAAGGTGACGGCGGCTTGTCTTTTGCTGTGGTGACCGGCGCCAGCAACGGCACCCTGACCTTCAATCCTGATGGCACCTTCAGCTATACACCTGCTACAGGCTACAATGGGGCCGATACCTTTACGTACAGTCTGTGCGATGCAGACGGCGATTGTGATACTGCCTTCGTATTCCTCAACATCAACGGCAACCCGCTACCGGCCGACCTGCTTTCCTTTAAAGGCCGTGCCGTAGACCAATGCCACATCCTGCTGGAGTGGGCTACCGGTGTGGAAACACAATTCAGTCATTTCGAACTGCAAGTGGGCATCGATGGCCGGCAATTTGTACCCATCGCCCGCATCGAAGCGACCGGCTCTAATAGTAGCTACCGGTATACCTGGAATGATGCACCGGAGGGTATCAGCTATTTCAGGCTGAAGATCACAGACCGGGACAACAGTTACAAGTACAGCAGCATTATTCCTGTGACGGCATCCTGCGATCCGGCACGGCATATCAGCGTATTCCCCACACCCACCCTGGATAAAGTACAAGTAACGGGGGTAAGGGTAGGAGAAACCCTGATGGTGTTCGACGGCAGCGGCCGGCTGCTCATCAGGGAAAAGGCACAGGGCGAAAAGGTAGCGCTGGATCTTAGCCCCTATACTGCTGGTGTTTACCATCTGGTTATTCTCACCGACAAACAGGAACGGTTGAGCTATAAAGTGATCAAAAAGTAAAAAGGCCGGCAACGGTCGGAGCTGTCCCCTTCCGGGGGACAGCTTTTTTTTGTCCGGGAGGTAACAGCGCACTTGTGCCGCGGCGTCCGGACAGGGGGCCCCCCTTTCCCCGTAACATTTTCCTATCTTTACGCCATGACCACCATTCCCCAGCAGTCTGCTATCGAAAACCTGGAGCTGATCGCCCGCCAGGTTGTGGAAGGTTTTATTATAGGCCTGCACAAAAGCCCCTTTCACGGCTTTTCGGTAGAGTTTGCCGAACACCGCCTGTACAACCAGGGCGATAACCTGAAATATGTGGACTGGAAAGTTTACGGGCGTAACGACAAAATGTTTGTGAAAAAGTTTGAAGAAGAGACCAATCTTCGTTGCTGCATTGCCATCGACACTTCAGCCTCTATGTTTTTCCCGGAAACAGGCACCACCAAGCTTCAGTATTCAGGTATTGCGGCAGCCTGCCTGCTTTACCTGTTCAAAAGGCAGTTGGATGCGGGCGCCCTGGCCTTTTTTGACGAGACGCTATACAGCCTTACCCAAGCCCGCTCGGGCAGCAGGCACTACCGGATGCTGATCACCGAGCTGGAGCAGTTGTTGCAGCAACAAAACCGGGGCAGAAAGACCAATGCGCCGGAAGCCCTGCACCAGATCGCCGAGCGTTTGCACCAACGTTCGCTCGTAATCGTCTTCAGCGACATGGCAGGATCTCCGGAAAAGGGGGAAGAATTATTTTCGGCCCTGCAGCATCTGCGGCACAACAAACACGAGGTTATTCTTTTTCATGTGATCGACGGCCGGCAGGAGCTGGAATTCAACTACGACAACCGGCCCTATGAATTTGTCGATATGGAAACCAATGAAACCTTGAAGATCAATCCCTCAGATATACGTGAAGAATATCTTTCACGAATGGACGCCTACCGGAAAAATCTGGAGGCACATTGTCTCCAGTACCGCATCGACCTGGTAACCTGTGATATACGTGAGCCGGTAGAAGCCATCCTCCATCGCTATTTACTGAAGCGAAATAAAATGATGTAAATTGAAGAAAATCGTTTACCTTTGCAGCCCGAATTTAATATTTTGGCGAAAGCTGTGCACAACGGCAGGATCCAGGATGAATCCGGCGATAACCGCCTTTTGAAATGAAGCATCATCGTGAATTTGAGATACCCTGGTTTGGATTGAAGGATGGTATGCACGAGTACCGTTTCCAGGTAACGGACAAGCTGATCGAAGAATTGGGCTATGAACATCCTGATTTTGAGCATCTTGATACGTCAGTAGTCCTTAAGCTGGATAAGCATAACGGATTCCTGCAACTTCATTTTGATGTAGACGGCAATGTGGACGTGCCCTGCGATCGTTGCGGTGATACGTTCAGAATGAGACTTTGGGATGAATTTGACTTGATCGTTAAGTTTACCGGTGAGAGCGAAGAGAAGGAAGAAGACGAGGAGGAGGAAGCCGATATCGTATTTGTACCGCGCAGCGAGACCATATTGGACGTATCGGAGTGGGTATACGAATTTATCATGTTGAGTATGCCTATGCAGCATATTCACCCGGATAAAGAAGATGGCACACCAGGCTGCAACCCGGAAGCCTTGAAGCTGCTGGATAAGATGAGCGGGACCGAAGATGTCAAAAAGCGGCTGTGGACGGGATTGGATAAATTCAAGGACCTGGACGCGCCGGAAGAAAAGAATTGAGTAAAGTGCTGCCTGGCAGCAAGCAAATAACTGATTTTTATTTTTTTAATTTCATCATTCATAATTTTCAATTATGCCTAATCCTAAACGCCGCCATTCGGCGCAAAGAGGCGCTAAACGTCGTACTCACTACAAAGCAGTAGCCGGTACCATCAGCACAGACGCAGTAACCGGAGAAGCTCACCTGCGTCATCGTGCGCATTGGAGCGAAGGAAAATTAGTGTACAAAGGTAAAGTTGTTATCGACAATACGCCTGCCACCGAAACCGGAGCAGCGGAATAATGTAAACTTAATCGCCGGTAAATTGTATTTTGATATAACTTGCCGGCAATTTCCTTTTTCCTCAATTCCTTAACCGGAGAGCGTATCTGATAAATGAAAATAGGGATTGATATCATGGGTGGCGACTACGCCCCCGAAGAAGCAATCAAAGGCGTTATTTCTTATCTCACAGCGAATGCAGGCACTGGTGCCGATGTGCATTTCCTGCTGATTGGTAACCCCGACCTTGCCGCTCCCTATCTTTCGTTGCTTGATGCATGGCAGAGTCACTATACCCTGGTGCCTTCAGCTACGGTGATCGGCATGCATGAGCACCCGACCAAAGCCCTTAAGGAAAAACAAGATTCGAGCATCGCCATTGGTTTTGGTTTGTTACAGGCCGGTAAGATCGATGCTTTTTTCAGCGCTGGTAATACCGGCGCTATGCTTGTTGGCGCGATGTATACCGTTAAGGCCATACCGGGTGTACTGCGACCAACCATCGCTTCGCCTATTCCCAAGCTCGACGGTCAGTACAACTTTTTGCTTGATGTAGGCGCCAATGCCGACTGCAAGCCGGAGCACCTGGTGCAGTTTGCGCTCATGGGTTCGCTGTATGCCAAACATATCCTTAACCTGAACAATCCCCGCGTGGGCTTGCTTAACCTGGGAGAAGAAGAAGGCAAAGGCAATATCCTGGCCCAGGCTACCTATCCCCTGCTCAAGCAGCACTCCGGCATTCACTTTATCGGCAATGTAGAAGGCCGCGACCTTTTCCTCAACAATTGCGATGTGATCGTATGCGAAGGATTTACGGGCAATGTAGCCCTGAAAATGGCCGAATCCATCTATAATATCTTCACAGAGAACCGCAAGATCCAGGACAATTTCCTGAACCAGTTCAACTATGAGATCTACGGCGGCACGCCGATCCTGGGTGTTAACGCTCCGGTCCTCATCGGTCACGGCATATCCAATGCACGGGCATTTTGCTCTATGATCGAAAGCGCCATCAAGCTGGTTGCCTCCAATTTTACGGAGATCCTGCGTAATTCCTTCGCCGGTACCACCGAAGTATCCCTGGAAAAATAAGCCATCCCGGTTATCTGCATACAGGCGACACCGGATCAATTTGCTGCTCCTGACGACTACGCTGTGCTGCGGGTCAGCCCCCCTTCCCCGTCAGGCAGGAAACCTGTCTTCAAGCGATAAGCCCATCAGGTAATCATTCATGAAATATCCTTTCCCGATATCGATATCTTCCTCGCCTACGATCTCAAAACCATAATGCCGGTAAAAATCCAGCGCTTTGTTATAGCGGTTTACATTCAATAGCAATCGTTGCTGTCCGTTGGCGACGGCGCTTTCCGCAACAGCATTCAACAGCATTTTACCCATCCCCTGTCCCTGTGTTTCCGGCAGGAGATAGATCTTATGTAGCTTACAGGTCCCTGCTTCGGGATAATCATATTCGAAACCGGCGAAACCAAGCGGGGTCCTGTCAGCGCTCAGGATCAGGAATGTATGCCCTTGCTGCATTTGCTGCTGCAGCGTGCCGGCATCGTACATCCGCTCCAGCATATAGTCCATTTGATCGTCAGACAATATTTCCTTATAAGTAGGCTTCCATATTCTTTGTATCAGCGAGCGGATCACTTCGACCTCCAGGGGGCTGGCTTCATGTATATCAGGTATCATAATTGCAAAGATAGCGGCAAAACTTTCGTCGCTATCCCGCTATCCGTATAAAAAAATCGGTACTGAGAAACTTTTTCAGGCCCGTCAACGTTACTATGGAAATAAATATATACTTTACTTGTTTAAACCGACGCCATGTCAGCAAACGGAAAAGAGCGCCTGATCGCAAGAGGACGGACGAAATACAAGCTGCTGCCTAAATGGGCCAAGATCATCATTGTCAGCTTTCTGATACTGCTGTTGCTGTTGGTCATCGCCTGGTTTGTAATGGCCTGGTATATCAACAGCCATAAGAAAGAGCTCCTGGCTACGATCACTACTGAAGTGAGCGAAAAGATAGACGGCAATTTCCACATCGACGACATGGAACCGGCCCTGCTCAAAGGCTTTCCCAATATTTCTGTCAGGCTTAAAGGTGTTACCCTCAGCGACAGTATGTACCGGGTACATCATAAAAACATGGTCGAAATGCAGTCGGTATATGTAAAGATCAATGTGCTGTCATTGCTTTCCAAGCACCTTCAGGTAATGAAGGTAACCATAGCGGATGGCGCCATTTACCTGTTTACCGACAAAGCAGGCTATTCCAACACTTATTTGTTCAAGCCCAAGCAGCCCGCCCCTAAAAAGAAAAAGGGAAAAGAAGTTGAGATCAACAATTTCGGCATCGAGAATGTGACCTTCACTTTCGATCATTTTGAACGGAACAAGCAATTTAAGATCACGGTAAAGGAGATGGATGGCCATATCACCAATAAAGGCGATCTTATGGATATCGAGACGGATACCAAGGCTCATTTTCATCAGTTGGGCTTCAACCTCGACAAGGGAGGCTTCGTAAAGAACAAAGACCTCGATGCCCCGCTGCATATCCTCTTCAACAAAAAAACCAAGCAGGTAAAGCTACCGAAGCAGGAGATCGAAGTGGACGGAACAGACATACAATTCGGCTGTGAGTTCAACTTCGGCAACAAACCGGCCAATTATACTATCGATATTGATGCGCCCTCGATCGGGTTTAAAGAAGGCACGTCCTATCTGTCGCGGCATATTGCAGCGAAGCTGGATAGCTTTGACCTGGAAAAGAAGCTGGCTGTGCAAGTGCTGATTAACGGTTCGTTCCAGTATCCCGATACGCCCTTGATCCATGCCCGCTGGCAGGCAACCAACAACGTGCTGCTCTCTACTTTTGGCAAAGTGGAAAAGGCCAATCTCAAAGGCGAATTTTATAACAACTATGTACCCGGTAAGGGTCGTGGCGATGGCAATTCGGCCGTTACGATCACGACACTTACCGGAACGTATGCCGAGATTCCGTTCAAGGCCGATTCCATTGTAGTATATGGGCTCATTAACCCACTGATGAAGCTCAAGCTGCAGTCGCGGTTCCCGGTAGAACGCCTGGATGCCGTTATCGGCAATACTTTCGATTTTAAAGGCGGCGATGCCGATATTAACCTCAACTATACGGGGCCGGTCTTATCCAAAGATACTTTCCGTCATTCCATGTATGGCCATATCCGCATCCGGGATGCGGCACTCACCTATATACCCCGCTCGCTAGCCTTCAGCAAATGCAATGTGAACATCGAGTTCATCGGGAACGATCTGCTGCTGCGCAATACGACCCTTTCTTCGGCCAGGAGCAGTGTGAAGATCGATGGTATGGCCCGCAACTTCATGAATGTTTATTTTCTCGATCCGGGGAAGGTCATATTTGACTGGAATATCACCAGCAACCAGATCGATCTCAACGAATACAAGACCTTCCTGGCGCCAAGAAAGACCCGGAAAGTCGCCTCACGCAGGAAGCAGAATTATAAGCTGGCCAGTATATCGAACCGGCTATCGATGTTGCTCGACAAAAGCAGCATGTACCTTCATGTCACGATAGGCAAATTGCTGTACAATCATTTTAATGCGCAGCAGATCAGCGCCGATGTTGCGCTCACCAATGAAGCCATTGACCTCAAGAATGCCCGGCTGCAGCATGCCGGCGGCGCGGTTGCTGCCGACGTGCACCTGAACACTTCGGGCAGCAATACCCCTTTCGATATTAATGCCAAAATCAATAATGTCAAGATCGATCAGCTGTTTTATGCCTTTGACAATTTCGGCCAGAGCACGCTCAGCTCCAAAAACCTGGAAGGCGCACTTTCGGCCGGCGTTAATGTGCGGGGCGCCCTCACCGAATCCGGCACCCTGGTGAAGAACTCGATGAACGGCAAGATATCTTTTGTGCTGAACAATGGTGAGCTGAACAATTTCCCGCCTTTTGAATCGATCCGGAAATTTATGTTCAAGAAACGCAACCTGTCCCATATCACCTTCAATACCCTGAAAAACGATCTCGATGTTACCAACGGCAAGATCAACATTAACCCCATGAGTATTGAATCCAGTGCTTTGACCATTAACATTGCCGGTGTATATGCCTTTGATAAGGGTACCGACATCAGCGTAGCCATCCCCTTGCGTAATCCGCAGAAAGACCGGGACCTGATCGCACAAGGTAAAAAGCCAAAAAAGGATAAGGGTATCGTGATCTACCTGAGGGCCAGGGATGGTGACGACGGCAAGGTGAATATAGCCTGGGACCCCTTGAAAAAGGGTCTGAAAGACTCTACGGACGTCGATCCTGATGAGGATGTCAAACAGGAATAACCGGACACATCAATGCAAGCCAATAAAGCCTATCGCTAATAATTGGCATCCTGGTAGTTCTTTCGCCGCGTCAGCTTGAGGTCCTGCAGCACTGAGGATTTTACCTGGAGCGTAAAATTGAAGCTTCTCAGATAGCCGAAGGGGATGAGGTTGAGACTCATTTGCCAGCAATGCAGGTCTCTGGAAATATTCAGCTGCGTCATGGCGATGTCCACTTTTTTGAAGCCAACAAATTGCAGGCCACTGGTCACATCTACTTTCCAGCGCTCGGTAAGATTAAAGCCACCATTAAAGGTTAGGTTGGGCGTGAATATAGTCGTATCGCCGGTATTTACCCGCGTAAGGCGTTGTACGTTAAGGCTGGCATTGATGCTCAGGTTCCAGGGAATATTGAAATCATAATAGTCGTTGTAGCCGCCGTTCTGCAGCAGGCGCTTGACCTCGCCATTCTGGGATTCAGCCGCCGCCTGTTCTTTTTCATTCTTCTTTTTCCCCTGGAACGACATGCTCAGGCCGCCATTGGCGTTTCTTAGCGCCGCCAGCCCGCCACCCGTATTGAACAGGTATTCCGGCGTCCGCCGGCCGTCAGAGTTGTAGCGGTAAGGATCGAAAGTGGCCGATCCGTACAGGTTGAATTTCTGCAATATGGAGGTACGGAAATTCATAGTGATATTCGACAGCCGGAAAGAGTCTGCGAACATATTGTAGCTGGCGTTAAGACCCAAACCATCGATAAGGCTGATATTGGTCGTTTTGGCCTTTCCCGTGGAATCCCTGTTACGGATCTTCATTTGAAGGGTATTGCCTAGTGAAAAGCTAACCGACCCATTGTCTTCTGCATTACTGGGGCCGCCATAGGGCGCCGTGGAATAAGGCGAAGCAAACGTACGCCGGCCATCGGTCCCAACAGTCTCGTACATATAACCGAAAGGTGCAAAGGCAAAGCCCGGCTGATAAGACAAGCCGATGCTCGGTGTAATGACATGGCGTAACCCGGCGATCTTCCCCTTTTTAAACAGTGCCATACCGTAAATACGGGTGCTGAGCGAGGTGGTTACATTGAAATCGCGGGTGGCAAAAAAGCCGGTACGCGAAGTAGAGTCCGTATGTTGTGTAACGGGATTGTAGCGTTGAAACAGCTGACGGGTATTCCAGTATTCATTGTAAGGAATGCTGATGCTCCAGTTAAAATAACGGAAAACATTGTAGTTGGCCTGAATCGAAGCAGTGTGCTTGATCGCGTTGTTCATATCATTCCACGCGATCTTGCTGAGGCTGAATAAGGAGTCGTAAGTATTGAGCTGATTGATAAGGCTGACAGAATAGGTAGCCGTGATCTTTTCGTACCATCGCGGCGTTCCATTAACGATTTTGCGCTGGAACGGAGAAAATTGCCCCAGGTTGAAGTTAACCTCGGGCAGTGTAATGGACATAGCCCCCCCCTCAGTACTTTGGCTATGCCGCAGGCCAATGGTAAGCGAATAGGGCTTGCCTACCCATGTTTTCCCATAGGATATGGACGAGCTGTATTGGTTGTTCAGCGAGTTGACGATATTCATACTGTTCCGCAGGTTAAAGCTGCGGGTACCGAAATTAACAGAGGCGCTGAAGCTGGTGCCGGGATGCGCCTTGGGATCGACCTGATGGGTCCAGGTTACTTTAAAGTCCTTGCTGTTGCCTACCTGGCTATTGGGATTGATCTCGTAATCCTCCCCTATTTTCTGATAGCTGTACTCTAGGGCAAGCGAACCATTGTACCGGTACCGGGTGGCATATTGTCCGGTGATGAAAGCCGCCCAGCTACCTTTCGAAAAGAGATCGAACTGGGAGATCACACCGAGGTTGTCGTTTACGGCAAAATAATAGCCGCCGCGCTGCAGCCCGACGCCCAAAGCGTCCGAAATGGTATAGGTAGGCAGTATAAAACCCGATCGTTGGCCCTGCTTGATGGGAAACATGCCGAACGGAAGAAATAAAGGCGTGGGAATATCCATGATCTCCAGGTTGGCCGGCCCTGCAGCGATGATGCGACCGGGTATCACTTTGATCTTGCGCGCCCGTATACCAAAGTGGGGATGATCCAGGTTGCAGGTGGTATAAATGCTTTTATAGCCGTAGATGCTTTCGTCGGGATTACGCTTTACCTGCTCGCTGATCACGAAACCATCGCCATATTTGGAATGGGCATTACGCACGATAGCCCGCTTGCTTTTGAAATTATACTTTAGCGTATCATAAGTAAACGTTTCTTCTCCCTGCTTGAATTCCTGCACCGAAACCTTCTTACCACCGGTATCCAATATAGGTATGGCGGAAAGCACATTGGTTTTTTGATTAAAAATCAATACCCCCGATTGAACACCTACGTCCTGGTAAGTGGCCTTGGCGTCGCCATACAGATAGTACATGCTTGCCTTCATATCCAGCACCGCGGAATCTTTGGCCGTAGTGGTTACCGCTGCCGGCAAGGCATCTTTCGATATTCTTACGCCCAGCTCCTGCTCTTTATTCGCCACCTTGGCGCTATCGCTCAGCGCGCTGTCTGCAGCAGAAACGGTATCGGTATTATCCGTGACGGCCGTATCGGTAGTCAGGTCCAGCTGCTTTACTTCCTGCGCAGAGGCACCGATGGTGCACAGCAATACAAAAACAGCTACCACGGCAAAGCGGCAGCTTGTAAAGATAGCTGAGCAACAGGAATGGAGCGGATTACTCATCGATGGCTGCAAAAATAAGCTATAGTTTTTTGACTATGCCGGCTATTTTTTAAGGTTAATTTTGATAAAAATTTTATTTTGCACTCTTTCCTCCAATAAACAGGATAACCAGGCAATTTATTTTGTGGATTGCAGTTATAATTTTATTGGTATCCTGTAAGTAATTCTGTAGAAAACGATGACGAAATATCACCGCA
Organism: Taibaiella koreensis; assembly: GCF_003545715.1. Lineage (GTDB taxonomy): Bacteria > Bacteroidota > Bacteroidia > Chitinophagales > Chitinophagaceae > Taibaiella > Taibaiella koreensis. The sequence continues at coordinate 344,930 of NZ_QVNU01000001.1, read as the reverse complement.
AGCATACCCGGTACGGGCGTATCATCAGTTGTTTCCTTACCTTTCTCTTTCTCCAATTTACTATCGCCGGCTATGCCCAATCGGGTAAATCGTTCAAGACCATTGTGCTCGACGCCGGCCATGGCGGCAAGGATCCCGGCGCCCGGGGCAAATTTTCCAATGAGAAGGATATCACACTGGCTGTAGTGCTGAAGCTGGGAAAAATCCTGCGCGACAGCATGCCGCAGCTTAAAGTAATTTTTACGCGCAATACCGATGTCTTTATCGACCTTAAGGAGCGCGGCCCCATCGGCAATCGCGCCGGGGGCGATTTCTTCCTTTCGGTACATGTCAACTCTACGGCAGGGCGTCGCGAACGTATCCAGACCGGGACCCGCACCGTGGGCAAAGGCAGGAGAAAGCGAAAAGTGCCGGTTTACAAAACCATCATCCACCGGGAAACAGCCACCAGTGGCACCGAAACTTATGTGCTGGGACTTACCCGTACGGGAGAGAAGGAACGGGCCATAGGCGAATACGGCGAACAGGTCGAAGAAGAGCCCGGCCTGCTGGACAAAAACGACCCGATGACCGCGGTGCTCGTCGCGCAATACTCGCAGGCTTTCCTAGGACGCAGCGTGAATTTTGCCGGCAAGGTCCAGGCCAACTATTCCGGCACAGGACGCAACAATCTTGGCGTAAAGCAAATGAGCCTGCAGGTGCTGGCCAACAGTACCATGCCCGGTGTGCTTACCGAGATCGGCTTCATCAACAATCCGGAAGAAGAGGAATATCTCAATACCCAGGAAGGTCAGCAGAATATTGCGATGTGTCTTTACAGGGCCATTCGCTCATACAAATACGAAATGGAGAAAGGCAAATAACAAGACCCTCCCATTCCTAAAATCAATAAGGCTGTCCTTCCCGACAGCCTTATTGATTTTAGGAACACGAATACTTATTTATATGCAATCCTATTTCCGGGTTGCCTTAAAATCGAAAGTGATATTGCCGAACTGCTCGGCGGGCGCCGAAGCCGACTTATTGAAGCGTACGCTCTGCAGCTTCTTCAGCGCCAGTGCCCGTATGGTCGCATTGGCTGCCGATACAACGCGGGAATCGGTAATGTGCCCATCGCGGTTTACCGTAACCCTGATCACGACTTTGCCACCTTCCCTGAATTCGGCTTTGGGATCGGGACGGCTCACGATATTGCGCCCGGAGATCGAATGGCCAATGGATGTGCCGCCACCGCCCGGCACGCCGGTATAGTTGCTAGCGCCCGGTGTTCCGCCGGGTACACCCATATCTCCCTCGCCCTGCCCGATCCCCTCGTTGCTCCCGGGCCGGTTGTCCCTGGCGCTATTGCCGCCTTTCCCGGTAGCGCCGGGATACACATACCGCGGCGCCTGGGCAGGCTTATTGTTATGGGCTGTTGCCTGCTGTGGCGTAGGTTTATTGCGGTTACGCTCAGGCTGGGTGGCCGGCTGCGGATTCCGTTTTTTGTTGGGCGGCGTTTTGGGTGTATTGACTACGGGAGCATTCGCATCTTCCGAGGTCTCGACTTCCTTTTCGGTATGTTCATCGGCTGTTGCGGAAGCGCTGCTGGGTAACGCGGCCAATGCAGCCGCCGGATCCTCGGCGATCTCGGGCTGGTCGCTGCCATATCCGTTATCAGAAGTACCCAGGTTCACTTCCATACCGGCATCCAGCACAGGTGGGGTTACCGCAGGGAGGGTGTACTTTAATAGCAGGAAGGCCAGCAACAGCAACAGGTGAATGCCTATGGTCCAAACCAGCGCCTTTGTATTTTTGGTTTGCTCAAATGTCATGAATACACTTTTTATCCGGTACGGACAGCCGTGCAGCATATCCGTGCTCAAAAATAATCAATATAGCGGAAACAGGCCTTAAAGGAAAAACAAAAGCGGCTTTTCTTCCATCCCGTAATCCGATAATTCACCGCAACCTTCGGCCCCGCCTGATCAAATAACCTTATCTTTGCGTTATTTTTCGAACATGGACATTCAGGAATTTATCCGGCTGGCCCTTGAAGAGGACGTGGCAACAGGCGATTACTCCACACTCGCCTGCATTCCGGAAGACACCCAGGGTAAGGCTACTTTAAAGATAAAAGAAGATGGCATATTGGCCGGCATGGCAGTGGCAAAGGCGATCTTCAGCTACCTGGAGCCCGGTGCAGCTTTTATCGCACATAAGGAAGATGGTAACAACATTACCAAAGGCGAGATCGCCTTTGATGTAGTAGCCAGGGTGCATACTATTCTTAAGGCCGAACGGCTGGTTCTTAACTGCATGCAGCGTATGAGCGGCATCGCTACGCTTACCAGGAGCTATGCCGATAAAATAAGGGACTACAAAGCCCGCATACTCGACACCCGCAAAACAACACCCCTGTTCCGGCGCTTCGAAAAGGAAGCTGTGCGTATCGGGGGCGGCTACAACCACCGCATGGGGCTTTACGATATGGTGATGCTGAAAGATAATCATATCGACTATTGCGGTGGCATCGAAGCAGCAATCCGTAAAACCAACGAATACCTTAAGGCGAAAGGACTCGACCTCAGGATCGAGGTGGAAACGCGCAACCTGGACGATGTACGCAAAGTGCTGGCTACAGGACAGGTGCATCGCATTATGCTCGACAACTTTACGCCCGGGCTCATCACAGAAGCAGTCGGGCTCATTGGCGGACGCTTCGAGACCGAAGCTTCCGGGGGCATTCACCTTGGCAATCTCGTTTCCTATGCTGCTACCGGTGTGGACTTCATTTCCATCGGGGCATTGACGCATCATGCCGTCAGCCTCGACCTCAGCCTCAAAGCAGTCCTTTAATACCGGCTATTGTATCTATGGAGAAAATCTTGTTTATCATCAATCCCAAATCGGGGGTAGACCGGGTAAAGGCGTTGCAGGGTCTTATCGACAAACATCTTGACCGGGCAAAGTTTGCGCCCGAGATCGCTTATACGCAATATGCCAAACATGGCACAGAGCTGGCGCGGGAGGCTACACAGAAGGGATTCACAACCATCGTAGCCGTAGGCGGCGACGGATCGGTCAATGATATCATTGCCGGCATATACGGCACCGCTGCCACATTGGCCATTATCCCGAAAGGATCGGGCAACGGGCTGGCACGCAGCCTTGGCATTCCCCTTGATCCCGTAAAGGCTATTACGCTCATTAACAGTGGCCACAAAAGCACGATAGACCTGGGCAGGGCCGATGGCCGCATTTTTGTGAGCAATGCCGGCGTGGGCTTTGATGCACTTGTGGCCCGTAAATTTGCCAAAAGTAAGCGCCGGGGCATGGCCATGTACAGCTGGATCGTAACCAAGCACCTATGGACCTACAAAGAATGGCAATGGGATATAGAAGTGGATGGCCGGCACCTGAGCGAGAAAGCATTTATCCTCACTGTCGCCAACGCCGAGCAGTTTGGTTATAATTTCAGGATAGCGCCCTCGGCCGACCTGCAGGATGGCCTTTTCGACATTGTCATTATCAAAAAATACCCCAAAATACTGGGCTCAGCCATTGCCATAAGGGCATTTAACGGGACCATCCTGAAAAGCAAATATGTAACTCACCTCAAGGGACAGAAAGTGGTGATCCGCCACCCGAAACTGAATCTCCTGCAAATGGACGGCGATGTGCATCCCTGCGGGCACGAAATTTCGATAGAAATGATCCGTTCTGCGCTGCCCGTGGTTACACCCGGGCAATCAGCGTAACAATGGCTCCAGCAAAGAAGCAGCCGTTCCCTCTGGGAACGGCTGCTTCTTTATTTGTACGATGACAGATAATCTGCCTGTTATTTTTGCACCAGGGTTTCTCCATTAAGCTTAGCAGTCAGCACCTTCTCCAGATCATCGCCGCGCAGGTCCGTCGCAATAATCTTTCCGGCAGGATCGACCAGGAAATTGGCCGGTATGGATTGCACGCCGTACAAAGCAGCAACAGTAGATTCCCATCCTTGCAGATCGCTCACATGATTCCAGCCAAGCTTGTCTTTGGTCACGGCTTCCTGCCATTTATCCTTGTCTTTGTCGAGGGATACACCCAATATAGTAAAGTTTTTAGACTTGAATTTTTCATAAGCAGCCACCACATTAGGATTTTCGGCACGGCAGGGCGGGCACCAGGAAGCCCAGAAATCGATGAGCACATACTTGCCGCGGAACGCGCTCAATGCAATCTGCTTGCCGTCCAGCGAGACGAGGGTAAAATCGGGCGCTACGGAACCAATCCTCGGCCCGCTCGTCTTCTCTTGCGAAGCCAACCGCTCCTTTACCTTATCTTTAAATTCGGTCAGCAACTGGTTATCGGCAAAACGCTTCGAAAGGTTGCCGGCAAAGGTTTTCATATAATCCAGCTCCGAATTGTCGCTGAGCAGCTTGCTTACGGCATAGATGGCCACAGGCAGGCTTTTAGTCGTATCAGATACCTGCTTCACATAAGCTCTGAAAGCTTTGGACCGGCTATCCAGGTCGGCCTGGACCATAGTGATCATGCTGTCCGGCGCCGAGGCCGCATTCAGACTGTCTGCTACCATTTCCAAAGCCAGCATTTCTTCGTTGGCATTGATATACCGTTTCATGAAAGCGGCCAGGCTATTGGAGCCAGGTGAACCTTCGGCAGTATAATCTGCCGGATGCTGCCAATCCGATTTCAGGTTGATCTTTTCACCATCTATCACCACCAGTATTTCCTGTGATCCCAATTTCAGACGGTACAATCCCGGTTCACCATAGATACCTTTAAGATGGAATCGCCCTTCTTTATCAGAAGTTGTAGAATCAATCAGCTTGGTTTCGTTAAAACCCAATTCCTCCAGCACTACGCTTTGCGGCGGCATTCCTTTTACAGAACCTTGCAGGTTAAAAAAATGGTCTTCGCTACTGCAGGACGCAAAACTGAGCAAGGCTAATAAACCTATGATATAGTGGTAATTATTTTTCATGAAAAGCCCGAAAACGTTAAACGCAAAACTACTATTATTTTATACCATCCATTATAAATGAATGCTAAAATAGATTGGCTGATTGGTTAATCTGTGGTTAAGGAAAAGGCATATAATGCGCGACCGGATTGTCCAAAAAAAACGCAATCACGAATCTGCATTCAGACACAAATCTACCCTAATTCTGTAGGCGGGAAAATACCCGTCGACGGGTATTTTTAATATCGGCAAATAGTTGTAGCTGTCGTTGACCGGCAACCGGACGATAATGTGTTACTTTGCGGCCATGAAGGAAATACGATACTCCCTTGGGCAACTTTACGACTTCACCGTAGCCGTATTCGACGCCATTGGCTGTCCCGGCAGCGATGCCCATACCGCCGCCGGTGTGCTGCTCTCCGCCGATCTGCGTGGCATCGACAGCCATGGTATCGCAAGGCTCAGCGGCTATGTGCGGTTGCAGGAGGCAGGCAGGGTCAATCCTGTCCCCCATATCAGCAAGGTACACGAAACCCCTTCGACAGCCGTGATCGATGGCGATGCCGGCCTGGGCCTGGTAGTGGCCCCGCTGGCGATGCGCACTGCTATGGAAAAGGCCAGGCTGGCCGGTACAGGTTGGGTAAGCGTACGCAACAGCAATCACTTCGGTATCGCCGGCTACCATGCTATGCTCGCGCTGGAAGAAGATATGATCGGCATCGCCATGACCAATGCCAGCGCCCTGGTAGCGCCTACCTTTTCTATCGAACGTATGCTGGGTACCAATCCCATCGCAGTGGCCATCCCAGCCGGTGAGCAGCCGCCCTTTGTAGCCGATATGGCAACCACCACGGCCGCCAACGGCAAGCTGGAGCTATTGCAGCGCCAATCGAAAGCAGCGCCCTATGGCTGGGTACAGGACAAACACGGCGATGCCACCACCAATGCCCATGCGCTCAGGGAAGGCGGCAGCCTGCTGCCCCTTGGCAGCGACCGGGAGCATGGCAGCCATAAAGGTTATGCGCTGGGCAGCATCGTTGATATTTTTTCTGCGGTACTGAGCGGCGCCTCTTATGGTCCCTGGGCGCCACCTTTTCCCGCTTACGTGCCCATGCCCGAAAACATGCCGGGGCAAGGTCTCGGGCATTTCTTCGGCGCGATGCGCATCGATGCGTTCCGCACCGCAGAAACATTCAAAGAGCATATGGATCATTGGATCGGCCGCTTCCGGCAGGCAGTCCCAGCAAATGCGGATCAGAAAGTGCTGATCCCGGGCGATCCCGAGCGGGAAACCGAAGCCTTACGAAGGGTCGAAGGGATTCCGCTGGTCGCTTCTGTAATAGATGAGCTGCGCGAGCTTGCAGCCAGATTATCGCTCACCGGTCATCCTTTTTCCTCATGATATTCCAGCTGAATGCCAACGGCAGGCTGCTTACCGCATCGCAGCCCGTAGTGATGGGTATCCTTAACGTGACACCCGACTCCTTTTACACCCGGGGCAGGGAAAACACCCCGGAAGATCATTTACGGAAAGCGGAAAAGATGCTGGCCGAAGGCGCGGGTATACTCGATATAGGCGGTATGAGCACCCGGCCCCGGGCCGATGTCATTTCACCGGAAGAGGAGATCGCGAGAGTGACTCCCGTAATCGGGCTCATCCGCCGCCATTTTCCCGAAACCTTTATTTCTATCGACACCTACCGGGCCGCCGTAGCCCGGGCCGCCGTGGAAGCCGGCGCCGACATTGTGAACGACATCAGCGCGGGCAACCTGGATGCCGGCATGCTGACTACGGTAGCCGCCCTAAAGGCGCCTTATATCCTCATGCATATGCAAGGTACGCCTGCCGATATGCAGCAGCATCCCCACTACAAGGATGTAGTGGCCGATATTTTGGATTTTTTCCTGGACAAGATACATCGGTGCAGGGAAGCCGGCATCAACGATATCATACTTGATCCCGGCTTTGGCTTCGGGAAGACCCAAACCCACAATTTTCAATTGCTGAAAGGAATGCATGCTTTTGCCCTTACCGGCTTGCCGGTCCTGGCCGGGCTTTCCCGGAAATCGATGGTATACCGGCTGCTGCAATCATCGGCCGAAGAAGCCCTGAACGGCACTACAGCGCTGCATATGCTGGCCCTGCAGCAAGGCGCCGCTATTTTGCGCGTTCACGACGTGCGGGAAGCAGTAGAATGTGTGAAACTCTACCATTTTTACCAAACTATTCAGGAAATTTAACTGTCTAACTTGCTGAAGACACGAAAGACAACATTCTTTTTTTTAACTTCGATGAACATTCATCTGCAAAAAATTACCATAGTTATGAATTTAAAAATTGCACTGGCCACCGCAGTACTTTTTACCGGCGGGGCTTATGTATCCAATGCACAGCAACAAACGACGCCCGCTACTGCCAAAGCTGCCGCAATTGCCAAAACATTCAACAGTAAGGTTTCGGAGTATGAAAAAGCAACAGCAGCACAACAGGGCCCTATACTGGAAGAGTTGAAGCACCAGATGGATGAAGGCGTAGCAGCTGCAAAGCAAAAGATCATCCTGGCTTCAAACAACACGGAGAACCAGCAAGCTTCGGAGCGTTACCAAAAAAGAGTTAGCGCCTATAATGATGTGAACAGCCTTTCCAAAAGCGCTGCAGGCAAAGCCGGCATCATAGCTGCACTGAAACAATACGCAGCTACGCTGTAAAAAACTATTCCGCTATTTCCCCATCCCCGCACAACAACTGCGGGGATTTTTTTGTCCTTAATATTCTCATAAGACATGCTTATTGGGTTTTCTGCCCGAACTGCGTTATTTTTGGGATTCCTGTTAACCGGCTAAATCCTTCTGATTATGAACAAGATATTACTGGTTGTGGCCCATCCGGCCCTGGAAAAATCCCGGAACAATATCCGGTTGATGAAAGCGGCCGGCAATGTGGAAAATGTCATTATCAGGGACCTGTACGAACTCTATCCCCGGTTTTCCATCAATACTGCTAAAGAGCAAAGCCTGCTGGAGCAAAGCGACGTCATCATCCTGCAGCATCCCTTTTACTGGTATAGTATTCCTGCATTGATGAAGCAATATCTCGACATGGTCTTTACCCATGGTTGGGCTTATGGCAAAGAGGGCAATAAGCTTGAAGGCAAGGTCCTGTTCAATGCACTGACGACCAGCGGCACCCGCGAAAGCTACAGCTGGGAAGCGCACAACCGCTTTCCCTTATCGGCCTATATGGTACCTTACAACCAGCTGGCACATGTATGCCGGATGCATTACCTGCCGCCTTTTGTGCTGCACGAATCGGGCAGGGCCGACGCCAGCGCTTCGGCACGCCATGCCCGACAGTTTAAATTGCTGCTGAAGCGTTTTTCAACCGAACGCCCCGACCCGGCGCAGTTCAAAGAGCTGGAATACCTCAACGATTATGAGGTAGAAAATGTATTGTAAACGATTACTTTTTTAGCGCGCTTATGGATCATTCTTTCTTCGTACAGGCATTGATATACCTCGGCTCGGCCGTATTGCTGGTCCCGCTATCCAAGAAGCTGGGACTGGGATCAGTATTGGGCTACCTGCTGGCCGGCATTCTTATCGGCCCCTCCGTATTGGGCTGGATCGGTAACGACGGCGCAGACATCATGCACTTTGCGGAGTTTGGTGTAGTGATGATGCTGTTCCTTATCGGGCTCGAAGTAGAGCCGCAGCTCTTGTGGCGGTGGCGCACGGCGATCCTGGGGCTGGGCGGCCTGCAAGTACTCATTACGGCCCTTATTATCGGCTTTATCGCACACATTATAGTGGGCCTCAGCTTCAATCAGTCTTTATCCATCGGCCTCATTTTCGCTATGTCGTCAACAGCGATCGTGCTGCAAACCATGACGGAGAACAACTGGATGCAGACGATTGCTGGCCGCAACGCCTTTTCTGTGTTGCTGTTCCAGGATATCGCCGTAATCCCTATCCTGGCATTGCTCCCCCTGCTAAGCCCCGATGACATCACGGCAAGCGCCACGCAAAGCCATGTAACGATTACGCAAAACCTCGAGCCCTGGGCAAGAACGCTGGTGGTGCTGGGTGCGGTCGCTGCCATTATTATCGGCGGCAAATACCTTACCCGACCTATTTTTCAGATGGTCGCCGCCACCAACCTGCGGGAGCTCTTTAGCGCCACTGCATTGTTGCTGGTGGTCGCCATTACCGTACTCATGTCGCTGGTAGGATTAAGCCCGGCACTGGGTGCATTTCTCGCCGGTGTAGTACTGGCCAACAGCGAATACCGGCACGAGCTGGAAAGCGATATAGAACCGTTCAAAGGGTTGCTCCTGGGCCTTTTCTTTATTGCCGTAGGCGCCTCAATTGACTTCGGGCTTATTGCACAAAGACCGGGGCTTATCGCCATCCTGGTATTGGGTGTTATGCTTATCAAGCTGGGTATCCTGGCTTTCCTCAGCCGCATGTTCCGTATGCGGGTCGACCAATTCCTGCTGTTTGCTTTTGCGTTGGCGCAGGTGGGCGAGTTTGCCTTCGTCCTGTTTTCCTTTGCAAAAGACCAGCATATCTTTTCCACGGAATTGTTCAACCTCCTCATGGTGGTCGTAGCGGCCAGCATGGCTTTATCACCGGTGTTCATGCTGGTAATGGAAAAGGTCCTGATGCCCCTGGTCGTCAAAAAAATACCGCACCGGAACGGACCGGAAGCAGACGCATTCGAAGAGAACAACCCGGTGATCATAGCCGGGTATGGCCGTTTCGGCAGCGTTACCGGCCGCTTTCTTAAAGCCAACGGCATTAACACGACGGTACTCGATGCCAACAGCGACCGGGTAGAGTCGCTGCGTAAGATCGGCATTAAAGTTTACTATGGCGATGCGCTGCGCATCGATCTGCTGAAGTCGGCCGGCGCCGACCGTGCCCGGCTGATCATTATTGCGCTCGACGACAGCGCCCAGGTGCTACAGCTGGTCAATACTGTAAAAAAACATTTCCCCAACCTGCACATTATTGCCAGGGCCCATGGCCTCGATGATACTTACGAACTGATGGATGCCGGTGTGCTGCACGTATTCAGGGAAACGATCGACACCTCGCTGCGGGCCGGCACCGAAGCGCTCAAGATCATGGGCGTGAGAGCGTACACGGCGCAGAGGGCCTACGACCTGTTCCTGCAGCACGACGAGAAATCGCTAAAAAAGATGGCGGCCGCACGGCATGATAAGAAGAAATACATCAATGCTATGCGCAGCCGTATCGAGGAGCTGGAAACCCTGATCCAGAACGACATCCACGAACGCGCCATCCATACACATACCGGTAAAGACATGAGCGAAGTACGTAAAGAAGATGAAGAAACTGTCGAAGAAGAAGACTAAAACGAGAAAACAATGACAAACAAAAAAACACTAGTGATCGGGGCATCGGAAGATCCCTCACGCTACAGCTACCTGGCTATAAATAACCTGCGTAAAAAAGGGCACGACGTAGTCGCTATCGGCAACCGCCCCGGCACCGTGTCCGATGTTACTTTCGGCAAGGATAAGGAGCCTTTTGAAGGCATTGATACCGTTACGCTATACATCAATCCCACGCGGCAGCCCGAATATTACGATTATATCCTTTCGCTGCACCCGCAACGCATCATTTTTAATCCTGGCGCCGAGAATCCCGAGCTGGAGCAGCTGGCCGAAAACAAAGGGATCAGGACGATGGAGGCCTGTACCCTGGTATTGCTTAGCACGGGACAGTTTTAAAGCTACTATAGACCCACAGAAGGATCAGTTATTCGGCATACAACAAATATTTTTTCCTGATCGCCCGGAACTTTGCCAGTCCCGGCGCCCAGCTTTTCCGTATCGCTTCTTCGCTCAAGCCATCGGCGATTTGCTTTCTTAACAAGGCCGTTCCGCTTAGCTTTTCAAAAAAGGGAATAAAGAATTTATTTTTTTCAGGGTACTTTCCATAAGCTTCCAGCAACCATTTGATCTGCAATTTGCCCTCCGTCAGCTTTCGCGCTGCGGCAGCGTCGGTGGCCAGCAACTGTCCGTAGCATTTTTGATTTTTCAATGGCGGATCGCTGGCCCCGGGCATGCTCACCGGGGTGAAGGAATAGGTATACCCCTTAAGCAAAGGATTGCCAAATTGCTGAAAAGGCTTATCCGTGCCTCGTCCCAGGCTAACTACAGTACCTTCAAAAAAACACAGCGAGGGATACAGGTAAATCGCTGCCATATTCTTCAGGTTGGGAGAAGGTGAAACGGGCAGTTCGTATACGCTGCTGTGCGCATAACCGGAGCAGGCAATTACGTTCAGCTGCGGCACAGGTCCTTTCAACCATCGCTCCCCGATCAGCATTTTCGCATACTCGCCAGGCGTCATACCGTACACTACCGGGATAGGCTGCATACCCACAAACGAGCTGTTGGCCGGCTCCAGTACGGGACCATCCACGATATGGCCCAGAGGATCGGGCCGGTCGAGGATCATCAGGCCTTTCTTTTGCTCGCCGCAGGCCTCCATCGCATATTGCAAGGTGGAGACATAAGTATAGAACCGGGCCCCTACATCCTGAAGATCGTAAACGAGCACATCCACATCTTTCAGCTGTTCTGCCGAAGGTTTTTTATTGCTGCCGTACAGCGAGATCACCGGCAGACCGGTGCGGGCATCCACACCGTTTTTCACATGGGCGCCGGCGTCGGCATTGCCCCGGAAGCCATGCTCAGGCGAAAAGATCTTTACGACCTTAACGCCCAGCTTCAGCAGGGTATCGGGCAATAGTACACCATTGATCTCCGAGGTCTGGTTGACCAGCAGGGCGACGCTTTTGCCTTTCAATGCGGGTAAATATGCCGCAGTATGGTACGCACCCGGCAAAACAGATACTGCCGGAGCGATCTGGCTATGTATTAAGCCCGGGAACAAAATAAGCGCATTCAGGATAAGGAAGCGAAAAAGGCGCATGATTGCGAAACGATTTTATGGTTTAAGGATAATGACGCCGCACGCTGGCGTAGTCAGTTGTGACCTTTGTAAAAGAAAGCAGACAGAACAGTAACGGCACAAAAATAAGTGTTTGCCGGTTGAATCGAAAAGATAACAACGCTGCGCGCCATAGCCAATGGACCTGACCGTTTTGTTTTACCCGCTTCTTTATCCTTATCATTCTTAAAAAATAATCTTTATGCCTATCACCTTTTCTCCATTTAATGTTGTAGATGTAACGCATCCCGATTATGGCGCCGTTGGCAATGGTATTGCCGACGACACCGAGGCCATAAAAAAAGCTGTTACGGCACTAGCCGCTTATTATACACAAATCGCGGGAAGCAATGTAGCTGCCGCTTCTGCGCCGACATTGCTTTTCCCGCGGGGAATGTATCTTATCAAAGAGACGATCGAATTTAGCCTGGCCGGCTCAGGCCCTGCGCCAGAGCAGTTAAAGATCATAGGCGAAAATGCCATCATAAGCCCTTATACCACCTTTAATGGCGCAGCAGGCTTCCAGTTCAACCATGCCCTCGACATCGGTCTGACCAAATTGAATTTTACCGGCTTTCCCGGCACGGCGCTACATATGTTCAATCCTAACCTGAACAGCGCGCGGGTAACCATAGAGAGTTGTGAATTTCATGATAATGTCAAGGGAATCTACATTGAAACCGGCTCCACTTTGTGCACGATAGAAAAATGTAAGTTTTTCAACAACAACATGGCCATCGACATGAACGGCGGTGATCAGCTGACCATCAGGGACTGCTGGCTTGAGACGAACAGCATGGGAGTACCTGATCAGGCCAACCCCACAGCCCCTATCTACTGGCCCGCACAGATTGAGAACCGGATGAATGCCTATGTGCTGGTAGAATCGACCATTTTTGTGAAAGCAGCTGCAGTACTGGGCAATGTTGTAGAACCGGCCTGGATCAATAACCACGATGGTAGCATTACCTGCCATCAGATAAGGGCAGGCTCGGAATACAGGGGCCTTACGCTGATCAACAATTTTGCCAAAGCCCGCCCTATTATCGGTAGCTCGACGGCTATTTTTTACCCCAATGCTATTATCGTCAAGGATAGCCAATGCTACGCTACTGAAGACAATGACTGGCCGGCCATAGTACGTTATGTCGAAGCTATCCCCAATCAAACGGTCATCCGGAACAACAGGGGAATGATCAACGCCGCTGTCATGAATTTTTCCAAGAGCAGATACAACCAGTTCCTGGCCGACAATACCGGAAGCACCTTAAGCTTCAATGATTATGCCCGGCAATACATTGTCAACAATTCTATGGTCAATGGCGACCCTTCGGGCCTCATCGCCTCCGATATATTAGTGGAAGTAGCCAATAATGTACGGGGCAATCCACAGGACAACGGTTCTCAGGTGCCCACACCCCTGCTCGACTTTGTAAGGGATGCCGAAAGCCGCTGGCCCACCTCCTTCAAAGCGCTGCCGGTCCTGCATACACACATACTTGCCGATACAAACGGCACGCAATACGGCATTGAATATACCTTCGAATACCCGGCCGATATTGCTGATGCCATGCTGCTGATCCGATATTCCGGCAATCCCCTGCCATCGGGATGGAGCGGTTACAGCGGCGGTTATAGCGGCTTGCTGAAGGCCAACGGAGCGCTCTACGGCAATTTGACGGGCTGGTTCTGGGAATTGAGAGAGCTCTTCAATAAGATCGGCTCCGCTCATGCGACTTTTGCCACCGTAAATAGCAGCTTCAATGTAGCCGTACGCTGGAACCAGGGTATAACGATACCGGCAACGCCCGATAGCTTTTCTGTATTGCAATCGCCTACGCCCCCTGCTGTATTAACACCCGAACAGCGGCAATTCACGATCAGCTTTACCGGGTCGAGAGGCAACGACCATATCGAAGTTATCCCGATGTCCAGCCTGGCCCTTTAATTAAATGAAAAAAGATTGTTGAAAAAGAAATCGACTCCGCCACATTTTGGCGTAGTCGATTTCTACTTTTGCATTATCAACCGGGACAAACCATGCAGGATGAATGAAAAGGAACATTTATGGTGGCATCAGGAATACCGTCCCTGCCCCGGTACAGATTTCGTAACTTTGCGGTCTGAAACTTTTTAATTTTCATGACCATTAACGAGATCCAGGATCAGATCATTGAAGATTTTTCCTACTATGACGATTGGATGGAAAAATACGAGCATATTATCCAGTTGGGAAAGGAGTTGCCACTGATCGATGAGCGATATAAAACAGAAGATCACCTCATCAGGGGCTGCCAGTCGCGGGTGTGGTTGCATGCGGAGCTAAAAGACGGCAATGTGCTGTTTACCGCCGATAGCGACGCCATCATTACCAAGGGCCTGGTGGGACTGATGATCAGCGTGCTATCGGGACAACCGGCTAAAGATATCGCTGCGGCAGATATTTATTTTATCGACAGGATCGGGCTCAAAAGCCACCTTTCCCCTACCCGCAGCAACGGCTTGCTGGCTATGCTGAAGCAGATGAAATTGTATGCCGTAGCCTTTAATGCCACTCAGCCGTCCTGAGCGAGCGCAAAAAAAGAAAAGAAATGAATCTATATGATGCAATAGTAGCCACGCTACAAACGGTGCACGACCCCGAAATACCGGTAAATATCTACGAACTGGGGCTGGTGTACGAGATCAGGATCGAAGATGGCGGCAAGGTGGCTATCGTAATGACGCTGACGGCGCCGGCCTGTCCTGCGGCAGGTGATATCATCTTTGATGTGCAATCCAGGCTGGAGGCGCTGGAAGGGGTCAACGATGTGCATGTGCAGCTCACATTCGACCCGCCCTGGAGCAAGGATATGATGAGCGAAGAGGCTAAGCTGGAACTGGGATTTCTCTAAATATGCCATTAATAAGTAAGGATTCTCTATTTTTGTCAGCCCTTTTGCCGATTCTTATTATAAATTAGCATAATCAATTGTATTCCCTGCTGATTGTCAAAACTTCAAACTTTAAGGAATGTCATCAACCTGGTTCAGGCGTATTAAAAAAGGTATCTCTACCGAGACGAAGGAAAAGAAAGAAGCCCCCGATGGCCTCTGGCACAAATGTCCCGAGTGCCGGACTACAGTTACGCAAACGGCCTTGAAAGAGAATCTGTACCTCTGCCCCAACTGTAATCATCATAACCGGATCAACGCAGTAGAATATTTTGAGATCCTTTTCGATAAAGGAGAATATAAAGAGCTATTCGGCAATATTGCCCCCAAGGACGAGCTTCACTTCGTAGATGTAAAACCTTATGAATCCCGTTTGAAAAGCGCTCAGAAGCAGACGGGCCTGCTGGATGCCATGACCGTGGGCGTAGGTGAGGTGGAAGGCAAAAAGCTGGTGATCGCCTGCATGAACTTTAACTTCATCGGCGGCTCCATGGGCTCTGTGGTAGGTGAAAAGATCGCGCGCGGTATCGATTACAGCATCAAGCATAAGCTGCCGTTCATGATCATTTCCAAATCGGGCGGCGCCCGCATGATGGAAAGCGCCTTTTCGCTGATGCAAATGGCCAAAACATCGGCCAAGCTTACACAGCTTGCCAGTGCGAAGCTGCCTTACATTTCGCTGATGACCGATCCCACCACCGGTGGTGTTACGGCTTCCTTCGCAATGCTGGGCGACATCAACATTGCCGAGCCCAAAGCGTTGATAGGGTTTGCTGGTCCGCGTATCATCAAAGAAACGATTAAAAAAGATCTTCCTCCTGGCTTCCAGCGCAGCGAATTCCTTGTGGAAAAGGGCTTCCTGGATTTCGTGATCAACCGTAAAGACCTGAAGCGCAAGCTGAGCGACGTTATGGATTGGTTTGGCAAATAAGCGCTGTTTCCGGGTGCCGGGGCAAATGTCCGGCACAAAGTATGCAGTGTAAATATGGCGGCGGAGTCTTTGTTCTATTCCTGCAAAGGGTTGCCTGTGCAGCCCGGAGCATAAACGGTAACGTATTTCATATCATATTTAAATCAAACAAAACATGTCGGAAGAAAAACTGAAAGCGCTCCGGATGACGCTGGACAAGATAGATAAAGATTTTGGCAAGGGTTCCGTAATGAAACTGGGCGACCGTCAGCAAAACGAGATAGAGGTCACCTCTACAGGCTCTCTGGGTCTGGATATGGCCCTTGGTGTAGGCGGGTTTCCCAAAGGCAGGATCATCGAGATCTACGGGCCCGAATCTTCCGGTAAAACAACCATTGCCATCCATACCATTGCCGAAGCGCAGAAGAAAGGCGGTATTTGTGCTATTGTAGATGCCGAGCATGCTTTTGACGCTGCCTATGCCCGCAAACTGGGCGTAGATGTTGATAACCTGCTCATCTCTCAGCCCGACTATGGCGAGCAGGCGCTGGAAATTGCCGAAAGGCTGATCCTCTCCGGTGCGCTGGATGTAGTCGTGATCGACTCCGTAGCGGCGCTGGTACCCAAGAGCGAGCTGGAAGGAGAAATGGGCGACAGCAAAATGGGCTTGCAGGCCCGCCTGATGAGCCAGGCCATGCGTAAGCTCACGGCTACCATTGCGCGGACCAATTGTACTTGTATCTTCATTAACCAGCTGCGCGAAAAGATCGGTGTTATGTTCGGTAACCCCGAGACCACTACCGGTGGTAACGCGCTTAAATTCTATGCTTCTATCCGTCTCGATATCCGCCGGATATCGCAGATCAAGGACGGCGATACTGCTACGGGTAACCGTACCCGCGTTAAGGTGGTTAAGAATAAAGTAGCGCCGCCTTTCCGCCAGGTAGAATTTGATATTATCTTCGGTGAGGGGATCAGCAAGATCGGCGAGATCATCGATATGGGCGTAGATATGGGTATCCTCAACAAGAGCGGCTCCTGGTTCAGCTACGGCGAGAACAAGATCGGTCAAGGCCGCGATGCGGTGAAGAACTTCCTGCTGGATAATCCCGAATTTGCAGCAGAGATCGAGAACAAGATCAGGGAAGGACTTAAAGCTAAGGCAGCTGTTGCCTAAGCCTGCAAACCTTTTTGAGCTTATAAATATACGACGCCGTTCCCTGACAGGAACGGCGTCGTGCTGTAACAAAGGCTTTCTACCCCAGCTTGTTGCGACCGGGCAAAAATGGTCACTGGCCACAATAAACCCGGGGAATCATTCTCAGTCAAATAAGCAACAAAAAAATACAGAACAATGAAAAAGAAGAATTGGCTTTCGTTAATCGCACTGGCTTTGATCGTATCGATCGGTATGAGTTCTTGTTATTATGGCGCATATGGCCCGCCACGGCCGCGTCGCCCGCATCACCATCACCACTACGGTTATTATCGCTAATGGGAGGAGCTGCCTGAAAGGCGGAAACCTCCCGGGTGCTGCTCATGCATTAGAGGCTTCATATACCTCCATAACAAAGGGGCTGTCTTGTATTTCCAGGACAGCCCCTTTTTCAAACAGGCGCAATCCCATCGTCCGCCGATGTTGCCACGCCGGCAATACACAATTGCTTTAAGTCCCGCATGCTGATCATGCCTTTTAAGCCGGCGACATTTCCTCCCACCATTGTTGCCAGTAAGTGCAAGCCAATCTTAAGCCTGCGTTTACCCAACCAGCACTATGAAAATGACAATGCCCAAATAACAAAAAATCAAGTATTTATATAAAAACCCCGCAAAAGAGAAGCACCATATAATCTTATTTTACCAAACAATTGATCGCAAGGGACGCAAATCCCACCCTTTTCGTATTTTTGACACCCCTTAAAAAAATAGCTTTGCGTCTAAAATCTCTGGAAATAAAAGGATTCAAGTCCTTTGCCGACAAGACCCAGGTATTGCTCGACAACCCGATCACGGGCATTGTAGGTCCCAATGGCTGCGGCAAATCCAACATCATCGATGCGATCCGCTGGGTCATAGGCGAACACAAAATCAAATCCCTGCGTTCCGACAATCTGGAAGACCTGATATTCAACGGTTCGCGCAGCCGTTCGGCATCGGGCATGGCTGAAGTATCGCTTACCTTTGAGAACACCCGAAACCTGCTACCAACGGAGTTTACGACAGTGACGATCACCCGTAAGTTTTACAAAAGCGGTGAAAGCGAATACCGGCTCAACGATGTAACCTGCCGCCTCAAGGATATTCATAATCTCTTCCTCGATACCGGGGTCAGCAACGACTCTTATGCGATCATCGAGCTGGGTATGGTCGACGACATCATTAAGGACAAGGAGGGCAGCCGACGCCGCATGCTGGAACAAGCCGCGGGCATTTCGATATACAAAACGCGCAAGAAGGAAGCCAAGCAAAAGCTGGACGCTACCCTACAAGACATTTCCCGTATCGACGACCTGTTGTTTGAGATCGGTAACAACCTGAGAACCCTGGAAAGCCAGGCCCGTAAGGCGGAACGCTATTTCCAGATCAAGAATGAATACAAAGAGGTCAGCATCGAGCTGGCAAAGGCCTCCCTGGAGGAGTTCAATGGCAAATACCAGGACCTGAATACGCAGCACGACGTGGAGCACGATAAGAAGCTGAAGATCGAGACCGAGATCGCGGGCGATGAGGCGGAGATCGAAGCCAACAAAGTAAAGCTGGTGCAGAAAGAGCAAGAACTGAACGGACTGCAGAAGCAATTCAACGACCTGGTGAACCGTATTCGCTCGCTGGAGAGTGAAAAAAAGCTGGCAGCACAAAGGCTGGATCACCTGCAGGACAGGGAAAAGAATCTCAACCAATTCCTTGTAAATGCCGATCAGCAGGGTAAGCAATTGCACGAGTCTATTGCTTTTGCAGACAAGCAGGTTGTCGCTGAGCAAGAAGCGATCGCAGAGCTGAAGGACCAGCTGGAAACGTTGAAAGAAACCCTGGAAGATAAGCGGGAACATTTTGAGCAGAAGCGACAGGAGCTGGAACAACAGCGCAGCAATCTCCAGCAGTTCCAACGCCGGCAGTTTGATGCGGAGAAAAAAGTAGCCGTTGCCGACACTTCCGTAATGAACCTGCAGCGCTCCATTCATCAGGTCCAGGAAGAGAAAGCGCAACGTAACGCGCAGATCGATCAGCTGCGCCGGGAAAAAGAAGATACGGAGGGGCAGGCGCTGCAGCAGCAGGACGAGCTCCAGGCCTTGCTTACCCGCCACGAAGAGATCAAAAATAAAATTTTGCAGGGCCAGGAACAGCTGGAGAACCTGCGCGCCCGGTCAGTAGAGCAAAACCGGAAGCTCGATGCGCGCCGCAATGAGCACGACCTGCTGAAATCGCTGGTCGATAGCCTTGAGGGCTACCCCGACAGTATCAAATTCCTGAAAAAGAATAAAGACTGGAATAGTGATGCCCCACTGCTTTCCGATGTTTTTGTGGTAAAGGATGAATACCGTACCGCATTGGAAAACGTGCTGGACAGCTATCTTAACTATTATGTGGTAGACGATGTGGCTGAGGCGGCACAGGCCGTGCAGTTGCTCGACAACTACAAGAAGGGTAAAGCCAATTTTTTCCTGCTGAATCAATTCCGGGAAAATCCCGGCCGCGATACCGCGCCGCAGGATGGTCTTACGCCGGCATTAAGTGTGATAACCGTAGACCCGCAATACCAGGCTCTCGCCGAGCACCTGCTCGGCCACGTCTATATAGCCGAGCAGGAAACCGCGCTGGCGCAGGCCGATGTACACAATGGCAATGTACTGATCGAAAAAAGCGGCAAGACCCTCAGGGGAAAGTATACCCTCGGCGGAGGCAGCATCGGACTGTTTGAAGGAAATAAAATAGGCCGTGCCAAGAACCTCGAGCGCCTGGCAGCAGAGATCGAAGAGCTGAGTCAATCAACGGCAGCATTGAAACAGCAGATCAGCGAGACGCAAATCATGATCACAGGCTTTAACCAGGAGCTGAATGACAAGGCCATCGAGCAAAGCCGCGTTGAGATCAATAAACTGAACAACCAGGTCATCAATCTCAGCCATCGTGTCGAGCACCTGGATCATCTTAACGGATCGGGCGAAAAACGCCTGCAGGACCTGGAAGAGCAGCTCGCCGATACACAGGACAATATCAGCGGCACCCGCGGAGAACTGGATGAGATTACAGAGCAACTGCAGGGATTGCAGGATGCTATACGCAAAGCGTCGGAAGATTTCTCCCTGGTGGAGCAGGATTTCAACATGGCCCAGCAGCAATACAACAACCAGAACCTGCAGCATACAAGGCAGCAGAGCAAGGTGGAAAACCTGAAGCAGGAGCTAAGCTTCCGCAACAACCAGCTGGGCGACCTGGAAAAGCAGATCACCAGCAATAAAGAGCAACTGAAAGAAACAGCATTGCTTATCAGCGAAACCAGCGGCAAGCTGCACTTTGGCGACAATGAGCTTTATGAGCTGTTGCAGAAAAAAGAAACGGATGAGAAAGCGTTGAGCGAAAAAGACCGCACCTATTATGAGCTGCGTAATGCAATCAGTGAGCACGAAAGCAAGATCAGCCGCCAGCGCCGTGAAAAAGAACAGGCGGAGACTCTACTGAACGGCATCCGCGAAAAGCTGAACGAGATGAAACTGCAGGTGGCCGGCATGAAGGAACGCCTCAGTGTTGAGTTCAAGGTCGACCTGGAAGCCATACTGGAAGATCCCCGTAGGAACGATATGACGGTCGAGGAGCTGAACGGTGAAGCCGAACGGATGAAGAAACGCCTGGAAAATATGGGGGAGGTGAATCCCACAGCCATAGAGGCGTATGGCGAGATTAAAGTACGTCACGATTTTATCGCAGACCAGAAGGCCGACCTGATGGAGGCGCACGATACCTTGCTGGCGACTATCGAAGAGGTGGAAAATACCGCCAACAGCAAGTTCCGGGAAACCTTCGATGCGGTACGTACCAATTTCCAGCAAGTGTTCAAAGCGCTCTTTACTGAGGAAGATACTGCCGACCTCAAGCTCACTGATCCCGACAATATTGCCGATAGCGGCATCGAGATCTATGCGCAGCCCAAAGGCAAGCGCCCCAGTACCTTGACCCAACTCTCGGGCGGAGAAAAGACACTGACCTCAACGGCATTCCTGTTTGCGATTTACCTCATCAAGCCGGCGCCTTTCTGTATCCTCGATGAGGTGGATGCACCTCTGGATGACGCCAACGTAGGCAAGTTCACACAAATGATCCGCCGCTTCAGTGACAACTCACAGTTCATTATCGTAACGCACAATAAGCAAACCATGGCTGCTGTCGATGTGATCTATGGGGTCACGATGCAGGAAGCCGGTGTAAGCAAACTAGTACCGGTCGACTTCCGAAGCCTCAATTAGACAACGGAAACAACATACGATAACCCTTAGCGGCAGCCTTCCGGCTGCCGCTACTTTTATGATGGATGTGCACGCTGCACACTTATTGATGAATCGGGCACACTTATCAAAAATATCAGTATCCGGAGCCAGAGATTGGTATATTGTGAATTAACCTAAAAATAAAGCAGGGGAAAAATAAAGGATAGAATGCCTGTTAACACCTGTTTTATGTGAGCAATAGACCAATAGAACATGAAACCGCTTTTTTCTTTTCTCTTGTTCATGATCGCTGCTTCACCGGCGCTCCTGGCACAACGGGAAAACAATATCTGGTGCTTTGGCCGGCACAAAAGCCTGGACTTCAATGGCACGACACCTGTGCTCGGAACCTCGAAGCTTGATGTATTTGAAAGTTCTGCCAGCGTATGCGACAGAAGTGGCAGCCTGCTCTTTTATATGGGCAGCGATACGGTATGGAACCGCAACCACCAGGCTATGCCTAACGGTACGGCGATGCTGGGCAATAGCATGGGATCGGCTTACCGTGGTGTTGGTATTGTTCAATTCCCGGCCGATACCTCCAAATACTATCTCTTCGTGACAGATGCGGTCGAACTACATCACTTCGATGCTTATTATTCCGTTATAGACATGAACCTGAACGGCGGTTTGGGCGACGTGGTACCCGGACAAAAAAATATCCGGCTGGATACCAATATTGTCGAAGGCGTTTGCCTGCTGCCTATGAGCGACTGCAAGGGCTACTGGGTGGCT
The DNA here is from genome assembly GCF_003545715.1 of Taibaiella koreensis. Classification (GTDB taxonomy): domain Bacteria; phylum Bacteroidota; class Bacteroidia; order Chitinophagales; family Chitinophagaceae; genus Taibaiella; species Taibaiella koreensis. Next base: position 322,940 of record NZ_QVNU01000001.1, on the reverse strand, counting down.
CTGCATAAAAGAGGGAGTACCGAGTTCCATGCATACAGCATCGATGCCGGTGGCCTGTCGACCAGCCCTGTCATTTCCCAGGGCATTCTGGCTTCATCTGCCGGCATCTACAACGGCTATAGCTTTAGGGCCAACAATAGCGGCAATCGTATCGCGGCCGTGGGTACTACCAAGATCGAACTGGGTTCGTTCGACCAGGCCACAGGGATGTTCTCCGGCTTCCATGTCGTGGATACTGCCATGTACTATCCCACCTTTTCGCCCGATGACACCAAGCTGTATATGAGCAACGGTGCTGGCCTGCATCAGCTTGATGTTTCGCTGCTACCCAATACTGCGGCCGTTCTCGGCTCGCTCTCTCTTATCGACACTGGTCATTATGCCGGCTCAAGACTGGGCCCCGATCAACAATTATACGTGATACGACCCAATTTTTTTTCGGTCGGAACCGCGATCGCCCGTATACAGAATCCCAATGCTATCGCTACGGCAATAAACCTGCAACGCAACTTCATCCCGGCCTTCTACGGTCTCCCATTTGAGGAGCTCGGTAGCGCAGCGGCGGTGCTGCCGCCGGGCATAACCTATTATAGCAGTAAAGACACCATTGTCTGCAATGCAACGTCCGTAACGCTTACAGGCGATCCGACCTACCGGGATATACGCTGGAGCACCGGTGGCACCACGCAGCAGGAAGTATTTTCGGAGCCGGGTACCTATTGGCTGCAGGGATGGAAGCAATGTAATCGTTACATCGACACCTTCCGGGTTAGCTTCCGGAACCTGGCACAACCTTTGCTGGGACCCGATACCAGCATTTGCCCCGGCGATACGCTCACGTTGATCCCTTCTGCTATGGCAACCAGCTATCAGTGGCAGGATGGAAGCACGGGGCCTATCTTCAGCGTAAGCCAGGCAGGAACCTACCAACTGACCGCTTTCGTTCCACCTTGTACCTACCGGGACACAATACATATAACACTGATAGCGCCTTTTGCCGGCATCCTGCAACCGGGCACCACCATATGCGCCGGTTATCGCCTGTTGCTGGAGGCAAAGGCCGCCCCGGGAAGCGAATTATTGTGGAGTACCGGTGAGCAAGGCAGTACGATAGCAGTTACAGAAAGCGGCAGCTACACGCTTACGGCAACCAATGCCTGCGGCGTGTTCAGGGACTCTGTACAAGTGACCGCAGAAAATTGTATCTGCAAGCCGTTTGTCCCCAATGCCTTTTCGCCCAATGGCGATGGGAAGAACGACAAGCTGCGGGTATTCCTCAATTGTCCGGGCACCAGGGAGTACCAGTTCCAGGTGTATAATCGTTATGGCCAGCGCGTGTTCCGCAGCACCCAACCCGGCGATGAGTGGGATGGGTCATTTAATGGAAAGGGTAGCGATACAGGCACCTATTTCTATTATCTCCAGTATAAGGATACAGAAGGGCAGATGATCAAGAAAAAGGGAGACATTATCCTGATACACTAGGCGTTTTCATTGATAAGGCACATTTACCGCACTCGAACTGATTACCATTAGGCATTTTGGCAGAATTGCTGTCCGGTAAAGCCTCCTCTCGGGCTTCGGCATGGTCAAGGAGACAACCGCTATCCTGGTCAAGAGGAGAATCCCGGACAGCAACACCCGGGTATTGCTTTTAAATTGTGTAAAAAACCGATTGAACCATGAAAACATTTGCCATCCTTCTCTTATTCCTTGTAAGCTGTTCTGTTATGCTTTGCGCACAGCGGGAAAACAATATCTGGTGTTTTGGCTACAGGGGAGGCCTGGACTTCAATGGTGGCACACCGGTACTTACTCCTTCAAAATCCAATTCGGCAGAAGGCTCGGCAAGTGTATGCAACAAAGCCGGTAACCTGCTTTTTTACATCGGCAGAGATACCATTTGGAACCGCAACCACCAATATATGCCATATGGCACCGGTATATCCGGCAACACTACGGGTTCTTCGCACCGTGGTGTCGGCATCGTACAGTCACCATCCGACACTGCAAAATACTACGTTTTCATGATCGACGAATTTGAGCATGCAAGCCACAACACCTATTATTCCATTGTAGACATGAACCTGGACGGAGGCCTGGGCGATGTGGTACCTGGTCAAAAAAACATAATCCTGGATACCAACACCGTCGAAGGAATCAGTCTGATGCCTATGGCCGGCTGTAATGGCCACTGGCTCGTGCTGCACCAAAAGGGCAATACAGAATACCGTGCCTTTCGTATCGATGCCGGTGGCATAGCAAGCAGCCCTGTCATTTCCCAGGGGCTGCTCCCGGCCAATGCTTACGCTGGCGTCCATTTTATGCCTAACAATAACGGGAATGGCATTGCTGGTGTGGTTTACCCCTTCACAGAGCTAGGCTCCTTCGATAACAGCACCGGCCTCTTCTCTAATTTCAAGATCATCGACACTGCGCTCAACTTCCCTACCTTTTCGCCCGACGATTCCAGGTTGTATGCCCGTAATAGTCACGGCTTGTATCAATTTGACCTTTCACTAATGCCCAATACCGCTGCGGTACTCGGCTCAATGACACTCATCGATACCGGCAATTACCTGGGCTCGCGCGTGGGACCGGACCAAAAGCTGTACCTCGCACGGTTCAGTATTGCACCGCTTGGTGTTATAATGAGCCTGGCCCGAATCCCAAACCCCAATGCAGCAGGCGCCGCCGTGAGCATAGAGCGTAGCTTTATTCCTTCATTGAATGGTGTGGCCACCTTGGAGCTGGGATGCCCCGCCGCTGTGTTGCCATCGTTAGATACCAGCTATAGCCATAAGGATACAGTAGTTTGTCAGGCAGCTTCCGTTACGCTGACCGGGGACCCCGGCTACGAGGGCTATTTCTGGAGCACCGGCGGTACGGCACAGCAGGAAACGTTTTCCCAACCCGGAACCTACTGGCTGCAGGGACGGAAACGATGCACTACGTTCATAGATACTTTCCGGGTAGCCTTCCGGAACCTCGAGCAGCCGCTGCTGGGCCCCGATACTGCCATTTGCCCGGGTGATACTTTCGTTTTAACGCCTTCGCTACCGGACGTCGATTACCAATGGCAGGACGGCAGCCATGCCGCTACGTTTACGATAAAGCAGCCGGGTGTATACAGTGTAACAGCAATTGCACTGCCCTGCCGGTACCAGGACACGATACGGGTAACACTGCTCCAGCCTTTCGCCAACATTCTGCAAGCAGATACCACCATCTGCAAGGGGACGCCCTTATCCCTGCGTGCCACTGCATCGCCAGGAAGCGAACTGCTTTGGAATACGGGGGAACAGGGTAATACGATCGAAGTAACGGAAAGCGGCAGCTATGTGCTGACCGCGACCAATGCCTGCGGCACGCTTATGGATTCGGTGAGGATAACAGTCGAGGATTGTATTTGCAACCCGTTTGTCCCGAATGCCTTTTCGCCTAATGGAGATGGCAAGAACGATCAGCTAAAGGTATTCCTGAATTGCCCGGGTACTACCGGTTACCAGTTCTCGGTATACAACCGGTATGGTCAGCGTGTCTTCCGCGGCAGGGCTCCCTCCGACGCCTGGAACGGGGAAACCAACGGGCATACAGCAGACCAGGGCACTTATTTTTACTACTTGCAGTATAAAAACGGTGAAGGCGTTATGATCAAAAGAAAGGGAGACATTACGCTGTTGCGTTAAGCCAACTCCGTTGCGGTACACATATTGCTTATCCGGCACAGTTCTCAAATGCTGTTAGGTATAAAAAAAGGAAGATCTTATCATTGTAAGGTCCGGGCTGTGGTATGGGAAAACTCCTTTAATTTTTAGTATGACACGTTAGACCAATAGTACCATGAAACCGCTTCTTTTCCTCTTTATATGTATCGTAATCTGTACACCCGCACTTCTGGCACAGGGAGAAAACAATATCTGGTGCTTTGGCGGCAGACGAAGCCTGGACTTCAACGGTGCGTCGCCTGTGGCGGGGACATCAAAGGTCTTTGTATTCGAAGGTTCGGCCAGTGTGTGTAACTCCTCCGGCGGCCTGTTGTTTTATATGGGCGCCGATACCGTCTGGGACCGCAACCACAATTATATGCCAAACGGCACAAATATATCGGGCAACCAGAACCTGGGCTCCAGCTACAAGGGTGTCGGCATCATCCGCTTCCCCTTCGATTTCTTCAAATACTTCCTGATCACCACCGACGCTATTGAGCAGAGTAGCTACAATGCTTACTATTCCGTAATCGACATGAGCCTGAACGGGGGGCTGGGAGATGTGGTGCCCGGCCAGAAAAATATCCTGCTGGATACAAATGTGGTTGAGGGGATAAACCTGATGCCGATACCCAATTGTGGCGGCCACTGGATCGTGCTGCACCGGAGAGGCAATAAAGATATTGTGGCCTACCGGGCAGATGCAAATGGGATAGCTGCGAGTCCTGTGGTGTCGCAAGGTGCGATTGCGGCTCCTCCGGGTACTAGCGATAACTATGCTATGAATACCAATACCTCCGGAAATGGTATTGCCGCCGCTAGTGGCGCCGCTATCGAGCTCGCTTCCTTCAACAACATTACAGGGCAGTTCTTCAATTTCCATACACTGGATATACCCATGCTTTATCCGGCATTTTCGCCCGACGATTCTAAATTGTTTATCAGCGATCAAACTGGCTTGTACCAGGCCGATCTTTCTTTTATGCCCAATACAAGCGCTGTAGCGGGCTCGCTTGTGCAAATAGATACCGGCCGCTATTTCCGATCGCGTCTGGGGCCCGATCAGAAGCTGTATACGACACGCTGGGATGCCATATCAGGAGGCCTGGGTACCGCTATCGCCCGCCTGAATACGCCTAATGCTTCAGGAGCCGCAGTGACCCTCGAACGGAATTTTCTACCTGGCATGATATCGCTTCCTTTCGTCGAGCTGGGCAACCCGGCAGCGGTAGCCGCGCCTGTTTACGGGCAGTACATATTTACAGATACCGTTATTTGCAGGGACAGCGCTGTGACGCTGTACGGCGATCCAGACTATCAGACATTTATGTGGAGCACCGGCAGCACCCAACCGCAGGAAACCTTTACACAGCCTGGTGTCTATTGGTTAGCGGGGCAAAAAAATTGTACAGGCTATATGGACAGCATCCGGATCCGTTTCCAACTGCTGGAGCAACCGCTGCTTGGACCTGATACCAGTATATGCCCCGGCGATACCCTTATACTGTCGCCAGATGTTGCGGGACCATTATACCACTGGCAGGACGGCAGCTTTAGTCCTTCCTATAAAGTGTCCGGAGCAGGATTATATACGGTCACGGCCGACTCTGCCCGCTGCCAGTACCACGACTCGATACAGATATCCCTTTTAACCACGGTTACTGCTATTCTGCAGCCCGATACTACGATTTGCGCCGGCGCCGCATTGACCCTCCGGGCAACCGCGTCTCCGCCTGGTTCCATGCGATGGAGCAATGGCGAGAGCGGCAATACCGCAACGGTAACACAGCAGGGAACTTATACCGTAACGGCAACTAATGTATGCGGTGTCTTTAGCGATACAGTGGAGGTAACCACTGAAGATTGCGATTGCCAGGCATTTGTACCGAATGCCTTTTCACCCAATGGTGACGGCAACAACGACGGGCTGAAAATATACCTGCACTGCCTGAACATGACTGAATACGACTTCTCCCTGTACAACCGTTACGGTCAGCGCGTATTCCACAGCAACCAACCGGAACAGGAATGGAATGGACAAATGAACGGCGGAAAGCCGATACAGGCACCTATTTTTATTATCTCAAATACAAAAGCAGCAAAGGTAGGCAGGTTGTAAGAAAAGGAGACATTACGCTGTTGCGTTAAGCGCCTTCCATTCCGCGACGATAGCCTCCAGCTCCGACAGGATCATGGCTGTAGCGCCCCAGATGAACTGCTCATCGTCCATCATATAGGCGATGGTATGTATAACGATATCGAGCCCGGAGGCCCTTACATCGACCATCTCTTTGCGGGAGAACAGCGTAGACAAGGGCAGGCGCAGGATGCGCGCTACTTCGGCTTCGGAAGCGATCAGCTTCGGTGCCTCAGCGGCAAAGGCAACTACCGGCGTTACTTCAAAATTGCTGACCGGGATATAGAGGCAGGACAATTGCCCGATCACGGTCACTTTGTGTGCGTTGAGCGCTACCTCTTCGGCAGCTTCCCGCAAGGCGGTATCCACGATCGTAACATCGGTATCTTCCTTGCGGCCGCCGGGCAAGGCGATCTGCCCGCTATGGACGCCACCGTCGGCGCTGCGCTCGATCAATACCAGTTGCAGGTCGCCCCCATCGGGATACAACAACAACAACACACCACTCTTGCGTGCATGAGGCGGCGCTTCACGCCCGTCGGGGCGGTTTACATTCATCATTCTTTTCTGCGCTTCATAGCCGGGAAGCGGCTGTGTGAGCCGTTGCTCCAGCCAGGAAACAAAGCCTGTCCATTGATCCATAGCATGCGAAGGTAAAGGCAATGATAAAAAAAGAAGTCAAGTTTTTTAAAAACTTGACTTCTTTTTAGTCTTTAAAATGTGATCTTATTTCCTTTAAATGACTATCCGGATAGTCAGATTCCTTTAATTCCCATACTCGCTCAAAAACTTGATGCGCATCAGCTGCAATTGCTCGATGCTTACATCGCGGTCGCGGAACTCCTCGAATGCCTCTTCAAGATCATCGTCTGTGGCGCCCCGGAAATAATCAAAGATATCTTCCTGCTCGTGCTCATCCAGCTCTTCGTCGAGACAGTAACCCAGGTTGAGCTTGGTACCGCTGGCCACGATACCCTCCATCGCCACCAACAGCTCTGATACCGAAATATCCTTGTTGCGTGCGATGGCTTCAAGCGGTATCTTCTTATCTATGTTCTGAATGATATAGACTTTCAGCGCTCCTTTATTGGCTACAGTCTTCATCACAAAATCATCGGGCTTTTCAATATCGTTTTCCTCGACATATTTGGCGATCATGTCGACAAACTTGCGGCCAAACTTAATCGCCTTGCCTTTACTTACACCCTGGATCTTCTCCAGCTCCTCCATAGAAGTAGGATAGCTAAGCGCCATATCTTCCAGCGAATTTTCGAGGAAGATCACGAAAGGCGGCAGGTTCTTTTCCCTGGCTACCTGCTTGCGCAGCTCCACCAGCATTTCCAGCAGCACAGGATCTGCTGCAGCGGTACCACCGGCGTTCAACTCCTCATCGTCTTCACCGGTATCCAGGTCACGGTACTGGTGGTTAAGCGCCACCTTGATCGAGAAAGGTTTTTTCAGGAATTTACGGCCGTTGTCGGTGATCTTGAGCAATCCGTATTCTTCGATATCCTTACGGATAAAGTCTTCCAGCATCATCTGGCGGATCAGCGACTGCCAGAAGGTGTCGTCCATCTCCATAATAAGACCAGCGCCAAAGGACTTGAGCTTATCGTGCTTGAAGGTTTTGATCTGGGGATTGTTCTTACCCAGCACCAGGTCTACGATATAGTTGATGCCAAAGCGCTCGTCCAACTCGTTAATCGCGTCCAGCACGATCTTCACGCTGTCTTTTACATCGAGTTTTTCTTTGGGATGGCAGCAGTTGTCGCAATTACCACAGTTCTCGATACGGTCGATCTCGCCGAAATAGTGCAGCAGCTGGCGCCGGCGACAAGCGCCGCTTTCTACATAAGCTACCGTTTCGGTGATCAGCTGGGCGCCCATTTCCCGCTCGCTCAGCGGCTTGTCGCGCATAAGATGCTCCAGCTTCTGTACGTCTTTATAAGAATAGTAAAGAATACACTTACTGTTGCCCCCGTCGCGGCCGGCACGACCGGTCTCCTGGTAATAATTTTCCAGTGATTTCGGGATATTGTAGTGCATCACAAAACGGACATCGGGTTTGTCGATACCCATGCCGAAGGCAATAGTAGCCACGATCACATCTACATCGTCTTTCAGGAACTGGTCCTGGCGCAGCCCACGTGTAGTCGCATCCAGCCCGGCATGATAGGCTACGGCCTTGATACCATTGGCGCCCAGCATACCTGCCAGCTCTTCGGTCGTTTTGCGGTTAAGCGTGTAGATGATACCGCTTTTGCCCTTGACCTGCGAAATGTAGCGCACAATATGTTTCAGCACCTGTGCCTTCGAAGTCTTGGGCACTACTTCATAATACAGGTTGGGGCGGTTGAACGAAGCGACGAACGTAACAGGATCTTTCAGCTCCAGGTTCTTCACAATATCATCCTGCACCTTGGGTGTAGCCGTGGCCGTGAGGGCAATGATCGGCAGCTTGGGATTGATCTCGCTGATCATATCGCGCAGCTTGCGGTACTCAGGTCTGAAATCGTGCCCCCATTCCGAGATACAGTGCGCTTCGTCTACTGCGACGAACGAAATATTGATATCGGAGAAAAAGTCGATATTTTCTTTCTTCGTCAGCGTTTCCGGGGCGACATACAGCATTTTGGTCTTCCCCTCGCTGAGGTCGGCCTTTACCTTACGTTGCTGTACACGGCTCAGGCTGGAATTGAGAAAGTGCGCTACATTATCGTCGTCGCTATAGCCACGGATAAGGTCCACCTGGTTCTTCATCAGTGCGATGAGCGGGGAGACGATGAGCGCGACACCATCGCTGATGAGCGCGGGTAATTGGTAGCACAGCGATTTGCCGCCACCGGTAGGCATGATGACAAAAGTATCTTTACCGTTCAGAATACTCTTAATGATCTGTTCCTGCTCTCCTTTAAAACCGTCAAAGCCAAAATACTTTTGCAATTCTTTCTTGAGATTCGGGCCTCCCTTGGTCTTTGTTTTTGCTACGGTTGTTTCCATAAAAGGATCATTGTTTCAATATCAATCAAAGAAATTTCGCATCGCACCTGCTATTTCAGAGGGGCATTTTTAAAAATGGATGCGAATTTACGAAGGTTAAAGTAAATAACGTCGCGGAAATATGCAAGTTTTCTTTATTTTTCCTATAACCGGCACAAGATGCAGCCTGTTCTTATAAAGATAACGGTTTCCGGCTATATGCCGGAAACCGTTACATAATTTATCGTATAAATCCCCCTTTAACTCCCCCTTGTGGTGAACCAGCGAAATTATCCGGGTCTCAAAACATTGAATATAACTATTTACTATTTCAAAAAAGGCATTTTGACCACAACCGCTTTTAAAGCCTTGTCCCTTACCGATACCCATATTTCGGAGGCTTCGCCGGCAAATGACTTCTCCACATAAGCGATCGCGATAGCCTTACCCAGGCTGGGCGACTGCGTACCGGAAGTCACATAGCCGATCTCGCGGCCTTCTGCATCCAGTATCTTATAGCCGTGGCGGGGAATCCCTTTATCCTGCATTTCAATACCCACCAACTTACGCTGTATCCCGTCTGCCTTTTGCTTTTCCAGGATGTCTTTTGCCGTAAAGTCCTTGGTAAACTTAGTGATCCAGCCCAGACCTGCTTCCAGCGGCGACGTAGTGTCGTCGATATCGTTACCATAGAGGCAGAAACCCTTTTCCAGGCGCAGGGTATCCCTGGCGCCAAGGCCTATTGGCTTCAGTCCTTTGGGCGCGCCGATGCGGAAGATCTCGTCCCATATTTTCTGTGCGTTATCATCCTTATCTTCAAAATATATCTCGATGCCGCCGCTTCCGGTGTAGCCGGTAGCGCTGATGATCACATTATCCACACCGGCAAAGGTGCCTTTAGCAAAGGTGTAATATTTAAGGTTAACCAGGTCTACACTGGTCAGCTCCTGCATGTATTCCACTGCTTTGGGGCCCTGGATAGCGAGCAGCGCCGTCTTGTCCGAAATATCATGCATCTCTACACCCTCTGTATTCTTGCTGCTGATCCAGTTCCAGTCTTTCTCAACATTGGAAGCATTGACCACCAGCATATAGCTTGCATTTTCTTCGAGGCAATACACGATCAGGTCGTCCACGATGCCGCCCTCTTCATTGGGCAGGCAGGAGTATTGCGCTTTCCCGGCCGTAAGCTTGGAAGCATCGTTGCTGGTCACCCGCTGGATAAGGTCGAGGGCTCCGGCACCTTTCAGAATGAACTCTCCCATATGGCTCACATCAAACACGCCTGCATTGCTGCGCACCGTAGCATGTTCGTCGTTGATGCCTGTATAAGAAATTGGCATATTGTAGCCGGCAAACTCGGCCATTTTTGCGCCCAGCGCAATGTGTTGTTGTGTAAATGGTGTATTTTTCATTACGATTCTTTTCAGATATCCGCAGTGGCTGCGGAAAAGCGCTCAAAAATAGGATTAAGTGAGCATATAACGGGCGCTGTTAAAAAAATCCACAATAACTTTTTGTTCAAATTCGTTTATTTGCAGAGCTTTATTTTTGTCTGTAACCCATTATCCGGCACTCTTGCGGCGCCGGCGTAGCTTGACACCGATATGTTCCGTTTTCAGCACTTAGAAGCCTTGTGGGCCCTTTTACTGATCCCCCTGGCCGTCATTCTTTACATTGTTTACCTGCAGTGGCGCAACAGCCGCCTGCGTAAGCTGGGCGACCCGGCCCTCATCCGCAACCTGCTGGCAGGAAGGATCAACGGCCGCAGCACCACCAAATTTGTATTGGTAACGGCCGCCCTGGGACTGGCTATTGTAGGCCTGGCCAACCTCCAGCGCGGTGCGCAAACAGAGAAGGCACAACGCAAAGGCGTCGACGTGTTCTTTGCGCTCGATGTAAGCCGTTCCATGCTGGCCAAAGACGTTCAGCCCGACAGGCTTACCCGCGCCAAGCAGCTGATCTCCCGTATGATGGACAAAATGACCAACGACCGCGTAGGCCTGGTTGTATTTGCAGGCAAATCGTATCTGCAGGTACCACTTACCATCGATTACAGCGCGGCTAAAATGCTGCTCGAAACCGTAAACCCCGATATGGTCCCTACACAAGGTACTGTGCTATCTGAGGCCATACAGCTGGCAGACGAGTCTTTCAGTCAAAAAGAAAAAAAATACAAGACCATTGTCCTGATCTCCGATGGAGAAGACCATGATGAGAAAGCCCTTGATGCGGCAAAAAAGGCAGCCGAGCAAGGCGCCGTAATCCACGCCATCGGCATAGGATCGCCGCAGGGCGCACCCATTATCGACCAGGCCACGGGACAGCAAAAGCTGGACGAGAACGGGCAACCGGTAATCACTAAACTGAACGAAGAAGAATTAAAATCGCTGGCGAGGGCAACAGGTGGCTCCTATACCCTGCTCAGCAATACCAATAAGGCAGCCGATGAGTTGGTAGATCTCATCGATGAGATGGAAGGCAAGAACTACGGCAGCGTGCTGTTTACCGATTACTACAGCTATTTCCAGTATTTCATCGGAGCGGCCCTGCTGCTGCTGATCGCCGAATGGCTGCTACCTGCCGCCGGCGCACTAAGAAAACAATTTGAGACAAGAAAAGCATGAGGAAATTATTGATCATTTTATTGCTTGCAGCCGGATCCGGCGCGGCGGCCCAGGCGCCTGTAAAGAAACAGAACGTACGGCCCGAGCTGCGCAAGGGCAATCAGCTGTATAGTGAGCAGAAATACAAGGAAGCGCAGAATGCCTACCTGTCGGCCCTGCAAAAAGACCCTTCATCCTATACCGGCATGTTCAACATGGGCGATGCCCTATACAAGACGAAGCAATTTGAGAACGCCCGCCAGGCCATGAGCGCCAGCGCCAAAGCGACTACCGATAAAAAAGAGCAGGCAAGGGCTTATCACAATGTAGGCAACACTTTTATGGAAGAAAAGAAATGGGAAGAAGCGGTCAATGCCTATAAGCAATCGCTGCGCCTCGACCCTACCGACGCCGACACCAAGTACAACCTGGCTTATGCCAATGCCATGCTGAAAAAGAACGGCGGCGGCAAAGACAACAAGGACAACAAAGATAAAAACAAGGATAATAAAGACAACAAAGACAAAAACAAGGACAATAAAGACAACAAGGATAATAAGGACAACAAAGACCAGAATAAAGACAAACAGGACCAGGATCAGAAAAACCAGGATAAAAAAGGCCAGGATAAAAAAGACGGCGACAAGCAGGATAAGCAAGACCAGGGCGACAAAGACAAGCAAGAACAGCAACGTCCGCAGGGACAGCCCAGCAAGCTAAGCCAGCAGCAGGCCGAAAACCTGCTGAATGCTTTACGGCAGGAGGAGAAAAAGCTGCAGGATAAGAAAGAGAAGGGCAAAGGCGTTCCGGTCAAGCTGGATAAAGACTGGTAAATTGTTCTTAAGCCGATATTTGAAAGCCGTCCCCTCATTACCGGGACGGCTTTTTCCGTAGGGGATTGAGCACTATCCGATCGTTAATGTAAGCCGGTCGTTATTGACGGGTGTTTAGCAAAGACCGACCCTGCTCCCGGGAAACGGATCATTGTCTTTTACAGGGAAACCAAAAACTTCCTTATGAAAAGATCCTTACTACCATGCCTTCTGCTGATGGTCTGCCTTAACGGACCAGCTCCCATCCTGAGCGCACAGCACGCTACTTTTGTCACAGCATCAGGCTTGCGCGAACCGCCGGAAGCCGTCGACCGTAACCTGCTTTATACGTCCCTCGACAGTTTTCTCCTGCAGAAGGAGCAAGACAATACCCGTAATGCCTTCGTATGGCAGCCCGAGCTCCCGGCTACGGCGCTACTGCTGGACGAAATGAAAGGCATGGAATACAACGACAGTGGCCAACAGGTCAGTAAGGCACAACTGATTAACGTAACCGCATTGGCTGACAGCAGCTACCTGCTGCAACTTGCCTATGAAGCAGCGCCAGGCGGTGCGCCTGTGTACAAGGCTATGTTCCGGCTGATGGCGCAGAAACAGGGAGACCGGTACCGGTTCTATACTCCCTTGAAACGCAATACCAGGAGCTGGTCCCGGTACCCGGAAGGCAATGTCACTTTTTATTATAAGGATACGCTCAACAGGTTAAAAGCCCTTGACTACAGCCACTACAACGGGCGCTACCTCGAAAAGCTGGGCATGCCCGGACAGCAGACCATATTGTATTGCTGCGACGATTTCCAGGAAGCGCTGCAGCTCTGTGGCGTCGACTACAAGGCTGCATACAACGGCTATCGCAGGAATACCTTAACCACCTTCGACAACCGGCAAAGCCTTATCGTCAGCGGCACGTTGAGCAATGACTTCAAGGCATTCGATCCGCATGATATGTGGCACGACAAGCTGCGTACCGTATTGCCGGCAGCAAAGATCAACCGGCCTGTCGACGAAGGTTGTGCTTACCTGTACGGCGGCAGCTGGGGATTGGGCTGGGATAGCATAAAAATCCTGTTCAGGACCTATGTGCAAAAACATCCCGGGGCCGACTGGCTTCACTTATGCCTGGAGGGTGCTGATTTTCGCAGCGGCAACGAACCTCTGAAAATAGCTTATTTCATCAATGCACTGATCGTGCAGCAGCTGGAAGCAGAGAAGGGATTTCCAGCCGTAATGCAGCTACTGTCCTGTGGTAAAAAGGAACAGGGCGACAACAATTACTTCGCCGCGCTCGAACGGCTAAATGGGATCAATAAAGCCAATTTCAATACGCGCGTGCAAGGGCTTATCGACCGGTTGTAAATAGGCTACTGCCCAGGATGAGCAAGGAAGGCGGTGACCACAAATGAACAGGGAGCGGTCCGCCGGACCGCTCCCTGTAATTATTCCCGGCATGGCAATGCTTAAGCCGGCACCATTTCATGATGGAACGCAACTGTACCGGTAGCAATGTCATACATCGCGGGCACGATACGTATCTTGCCGCTTTCAACATGCTCCCTGATGATCTCGCTTTGTGTCAGTATTTGCTGCACGGAATGGTGCACATTCAATAGCGCGACCTTATTCACAAAGGGTTTGTTCCTGCTGCTACGGTCTTCCGATTCTGTTGTCTCCAGCGGCAGACAAGCCTTTACCTCATCCAGCAGACCAGAAAGATTGCCCAGCTTGACATCATCGCAAGCCCCGGCCACGGCACCGCAACCGGTATGGCCCATAACCATGATCAATTTGGAGCCGGCCACGGCTACGGCATATTCCAGGGAGCCGAGCACATAAGGCGACACTACATTACCTGCGATGCGGATATTGAATATATCGCCGATGCCCTGATCAAAGATGAGCTCGGCCGGGGCGCGTGAATCCATGCAGCTAAGGATCGCCGCAAAGGGCTTTTGCCCGTCCTTTGTTTCCGCTACTTTTTGCAGCAGGTCGCGATTAGCGCTCATACCGTTGATAAAGCGTTCGTTGCCGCTTTGCAGCAGCTGCAAAGCCAGGTCAGGTGTCATATTTTTGGAATCATTCTGATAAATAGCCATGTAATATTTGTTTTTAAAAATTTTAGTAATGCTTAACGTGCACGAAAGCCCGCGCAGTTATGTCTGGAAAGGATCGGCAGTCCCTGATCTCAGGAAGAAGAGGTCAGTTGCTTCAGCAATTTCTTGTACCGGCCGGCAGTACGCTTAATCGGCGTCTGGCCATAGATCGTCTCCCGATCATCTTGCAGCGGGACATCATCTTCCTCGCCTGCCAGCTTATAGCTGTTCTTAAAGCCAACCAGCGACATCTTGATATCCTTGTCTGGCGCCTTGGTGATCTGGAATTCCCGGATCAACTCGAGCACATCATAATCGATGTATTCGGTACCGGATGCATCCAGGATGATGGTGCTGTTATCGGGTATGCTCTCCAGCGTTTTCTTAATACTGGCTTTGTTCAAAAAAGACACTTCCTGGGCCAGATCAAGGCGCACCACTTCTCCGGATTCATATACGGTACGATGGTAGAAGAAGGGAATACGCAGGTTGTTGCGCAGTATGTAGAAGATACTAATGATCATACCGATGCCTACCCCTTTCAACAGGCCCAGGAAGGGCAATGCCACGCATACCGCAGTCACCACGAAAGGTATAAACTGCGACAGGCCGGCATGCCACATGTGCTTGAACACCGCGGGGCGGCACAGCCGGTAGCCGGTAAAGATAAGGATCGCTGCCAGGGTCGCTTTAGGGATCATGTTGAGCACCATAGGAATGGCCGCTACACAAACCAGCAACAGCACGCCATGGGTAATGGTCGACAGCTTGGACCGTGCGCCGGCATTGATATTGGCCGAAGACCGTACAATCACTGAGGTTATGGGCAAGCCTCCGATAAAGCCGCTCAGCAGGTTGCCGATACCCTGTGCCTTGAGCTCCGCATCGCCCGAGGTATAACGTTTCATGGGGTCCAGCTTATCGGTAGCTTCGATACACAGCAGGGTTTCGATAGAGGCGACGATCGCGATGGTAGCGCCTATCTGCCACACCAGCGGATTGGCAAAACCGCTGAAATTTGGCATCCGGAACTGGTTGAAAAAGTCACCGGCGCTCTGGGGCACCGGCAGGCTTACCAGGTGCGCGCCGCTTACATAAAGGGCAGGCGCTACATGCCTGAATACCTCGTTCAGCAACGTACCGAGTATCACCACAAGCAGGCCGGCCGGTATCATTTTGAAACGACTCATAGCTTTGGTCGTCCACAAAATCAGAATCCCGATACCGACCAATGCGATGATCACGGCGCCAGGCTCGATATGGTCCAGCAACCCGCGAATGGGATCCAGGGCCACCCCGGCCTCGCCATCTTCAATACCCGCATCGTGGGCTGCTGCTTTTACGTAACCAAAAGCGTCGGGCAATTGCTTGAAAATAATAGTAAGACCGATACCCGCCAGCATGCCTTCGATCACGCTGGTGGGGAAATAATTGGCAATGCTGCCTGCACGCACAAAGCCGAGGATCAGCTGAATGAAGCCCGCTATCATCACAGCGCAAAGGAACAGACTGAAGCCTGCTGCTGCGTCGGGTTTACCATTCACTACGGGACTAAGCGAAGCCAGCGCGCCGATAACGATCGCTACCAGGCCGGCAGCGGGGCCGCTGACACTAAGGCTGGACTTACTAAAAAAGCCGATCACGATACCACCGATCACACCGGCAACAATACCTGAAAATAATGGCGCATTTGATGCCTGGGCAATACCAAGGCAGAGTGGCAGGGCTATAAGGAATACGATAAGGCCTGCCGTCAGGTCATTTTTCGCATTCGCGAAAAAAGATTTTTCCGTTGACATAACATGGGTGTTAAGCAATAAATAATAGGATACACACCAGCTACCAGGCACAGCGATATGAACAGCCGAGCCGGAAACTGAGAACAACTAAGATTTATGCTGCATTGGGAGGCTGCAAAGGCACTTCCAGGTGAGGGCACTTGATCAGTGTCTCGTCGCGGAACGCATGCTTAAAGCAGGTTTGGGTTTCCTGTTCGGCAGTAGGAGGGGTAATAAAATGGAGATACCAGAACTTGTCGTGGTTATCGTTCGTCATCTTCTTGCCACATGGGCCATGCTCATGGACCTCTTCTGTCATCTGACTATTCCAAAGCATTTTCCCAATCGCTCTCAGGGGGAGAAGCTGAATGGTAAAAATAGTAAGGAATAATATGGCCAGGGCCTTTCTCATGAGTAAGGCAAAGATAGGGCAAATGAGGTTTACAAACCGGCAACCAAGGGTTAAAAATAACAGGAATTTTAAATCAGAAACACCAATGAAGGCATTGACAATCATTATATACTAGCTAACAATAAGGAGCTGCCCACAACCGGGACAGCTCCTTAAACAGCTTATCATAAGGCAGGCTGCTATTTCACCTTCACCCTGATCCCCTCGCTATGGCTGCTGAATTCAGGTGCATACATGCATTGGATGGTCGTGATGCCATTGCTGAAATCGCCTTTAGCCGATACGAATACCGGGTATTCGAACACATAGGTGCCCTTGCGCAGGTAGTCGAAGAAAAAGTTGGTGGATACATCCCTGGTGCTTTCGTAATAGCCAAGACCGCCCTGGTATTTATAGCCGCTCAGCACGTTGACCGGTTCCATACAGGCCGCACGCATGTCTTTCATGTGCACATACTCCATATCACGATCGGCACGCAATTCGATCCTTACCTTCACCTTATCGCCTACCTGTAGCTCATTGCCTTCTTTTATCTCTGTCAGCACGGGGCCGCGGTCGGTATTCCGTTCGACGAATAATTGCTTTTTGATGCTGAGGGGTGTAGCGGCGCCGGTGATCTTATCCAGATCTTCAAAATATTGCCAGTATACGGCGCCCCAGCTTACGCCGGTATTGCTGCCTTGCTGGTTGTCTACTTTTACTTTTATCGTGCCCATATCGTTCTTTACATCCAGCCCGGGATACCGCTTCTTGAAGTAGCCGGTGCCCGCTTCTGTTTTTATCTCTGTAGAGCGGATGGTTTCCTGCCCCAGTTTGATGGTCACTACCGGCTCGGCGGTAAGCCAGTCGCTGCCTTTCAGCAACAAGGCATAGCAGGCATCGGCAGTGGCCTTGGTCGTCTTCCAGTTCTGCGTTTGCTTCTGCTTCAGCAGCCATACCTTCATAGCATCGACGGCTACATCGTCCTTACTTACCTCTGCAAAGGCCTCAATAAGGAGCGACTGCCCTTCTACCGGCGCTTCGTACCACCAGTAACCCGCCGGCATAGCGCTCCAGTACATGCCCATCTCTTCCTTATTGGTCGCGGTCTCTTTAAGAGAAGCCATTACCTGTCCTGCCGCCTGCGGCTCACCAAAGCGGGATAAAGCCAGGGCGATCTGTCCTTTCAGGTAAGGATTGAAACGGCTCCAGTATTGTGCCGCCTGCTTACGATAGTAATCAAAAGCCTTCTGCGATGCAGCCGGTATTTTTGTGCTGCTGTAGAAGCTACGCATATACAGGTATTGCACCTGTGTGTAGCCGATCTGCTGCTCTGTAAGCTTGGCTTTGCTTTTTACCAGCGCATCATAGTCTTCCTTAAGCTTGCGATCCAGGTACGGCAGGGCTGTCGCTGTGATGGTGGCGGCATCGTCGCCCGATGCAGTACCTACCCCCAGGTGTTTCAGCCTGGCCAGGCCGGTAACGATGTACTGCGTAATATAGCGATCGCTTTGCATGCCTTTGAACCAGGGGAAACCGCCCTCGCCCTGCTGCATCTGCTTTAATTTTGCCAGGTTGCGCTTCAGCTCCTTTGCCAGCTGATGCGTCTGGAACAGCATGGCGATGCGGTGCTTCTGCTCATTTTCATCTTTAGCCTCCATCACCCATGGCGTTTCTTCCAGCAGGGCCGATTTCAATTCTTCATTTTTTTGCAGGTTAGACAGCAATGCTGCCGTATCTGTTGTTTTCCAGCTATCGAATATCTGCGCGACTTTAGGCGACTGGCTAACGATATGGCCGGCCAGGGCGTTGGCATAGTAGCGGTTGAAGGTTTGCTCGGCGCATTCATAAGGATACTCCATCAGATAAGGCAATGCCTGCACGGCATACCAGGCGGGATTGCCGGTAAATTCAACGGTTAGTGCATGGTTGGCCAGCGTATTGCTGTTCTGGTGTAGCAGCTTGTCGAGGGTAAAGGTCTTTTCCTGGTTGCCCCGTACAGGCAAAGGCAGGGTTTCGGTAACCAGCGTGCGGTTGGTAATGACCGGCAGTGTGTTCTCCTCACCATCGGTGAAATTGCCGGCTTTGGCCGTAATGCGCAGCACCACGGGTGTGTAGCGGCTCTCGGGTATATGTACCGTCCAGTTAGCCGTTGTACTTTGCCCTTTGGCCGCAGAGAAGGCCTGCTTGCTTTCTTTCAGGCGGAAAGGCAGATCAAGCGGCTGCAAAGTAGCGGCATCCAGTATTTCCAGACGAGCTTCTCCGTTCAGCATATCTCCACTCAGATTACTGATCTTGGTGCTGATAACGATATCATCATTCTGACGCAGGAAACGGGGCAAGTTGGGCATTACCATCAGGTCTTTCTGGGTCTTCACTTTACCTTCCAGGTAGCCGGTCTGCCATTCTTTGGTATGCGCCAGGGCCATTAGCTTCCATTCGGCGAGTGCTTCAGGCAGCGTAAACTTGATCTTTACATTGCCTTCCGCATCTGTGGCCAGCTGCGGGAAAAAGAAGGCTGTCTCCTGCAGGTTTTTACGAACAGGTACCGGAGCATCAGCAGGTCCCTTAGGTGCTTTTGGTGCTATAGAATCGGCACTAGCGCTTTCTTCTTTTTCCCTGCGGGGCGCTTCTTTTGCTTTGCGTTCGTCTGCCGCTCCGGCTACCATTTCGGCAACAGGCGCAGCCGGCGCCGCTGCATCTTCCAGCGTCAGGTTCCGGCTCAATGCCCTGCTTTGATAGGCATAGACACTACCATAACCAGCAGTCCGTATAGCATCGCCAAATATCTCATCATACCTTTTTTCATAAGAGCGGTAGGTATCATCGCTCAGGTACCGCAGCTGGCGGGAGCCTTCTATTCCGAAACCGTACTGGCTTTCCCAGCTATCGGCCAGGTACGCATAAGGAAAAATGCCACCCCGCTCCCAGCCATGCGGCCGGAAAGCGTCCAGCGATGCATCGTACAGGCCGGCGACCATTTCCGCCGCCACCTTTTCTTTGCCCGGCCCTTTTACCGTAAGCGACCATTCTTCGGCAGCGCCCGGCAGCAGCTTGTCCCGGTGGGTAGCCCATTCCAGCTGCAGCTCTTTATTGCTCCAGGGAATGCCGATCGTTTCTTCGGCGGTATACACGCGGTTGTTGTATACATAGATCCAGGCCAGGGCCAGGCCGCCACGATCGGCTTCTGTCAGCTTCAGTTTCCAGGGATTTTTTGCTGCATCCACGCTGAGCGTTGCGCCCGCACGCGCACCGATCACCAGGAGGTAAGGATTATCAACTGCGGTACCGTGCCATAGTTCCAGCTCGTCGCCAGGCTGATAGCTATCTTTAGCGGTATAAGTAATCAACGCCTGCTGCACCGGCTCTTTTTTGCCGGGCGCCCATACATGCGTATATTTCTTTTCTACGATCTCGTTGCCTTGCGCATCTTTCGTGCTGAGCTCGATCACATACCAGCCGTTCTGGTACCAGGTCTCTTCCGGCAGGGTCACATCGCCCTGTCCTGTGCTGGTAAAGGTTTGCTCATGCAATACCTTACCTTTTTCCCAATTAAGATAATTACTCTCTTCTTTGTATTCGTCTTGTGGAAAAGCAGCTCTGAATTCCGTTTCAGTCATCACAAACTGATCAGGCAACGCCCACAGGCGTTTACGGAAAAAGCCCGAAAATTTCAGCTGCGCCACAGACAACTTCACGGTTGCCGGCACAAATATGCCGTTCAGATTCTCCGTGCGCACTTTTATTTTCTTCAGATCGGACGGGCGACTCTCTTCTCCTAAGACTGCACTTAACTGCAGGGAACGGTATCCCGCGCTGACGCCTGTGTTACCACTTCTCGTCTCTCCATTCACATCGGTCACATCGGCATACACTTTATAGGTGAATACCGGGAGCGATTGCGGATCGACCATTTTATCCGGGATAGTAGTAAACGATAATTCGAAGGCGCCATCGGCGTTGGTAGTTGCTGTGCCATTGGCAATCTCCATTTCAGGCGATGAGGGCCGCCCCCAGAGGTAGAAGCACCAATAATAGGGAAAGCGGGCTTCCCGCATCACACGGTATTTTACGGTCGCACCATCAATATTGTTGCCGGCATAAGCCCTGGCATAACCCTTCACCTGAACTTGCTGATTGAGTGCGTAATTTCCTTTGAGCGTGTCGAAATCGACATAAAACTTAGGACGTTTGTACTCCTCCACAGAGAAAGAAACGCTGCCATCGCCGTCGCCCAGGCGCATCTCGCCGGCGAGGCCGCCTTCCGGTGCGGTAAACTTGCCGGCAACCGATCCGAACTCGTTGCTGACCAGATCCAGCGATTGTACTGCCTGGCCATTGGCATCGTACAAGGTGACTTTTCTGCTGACCTTGCCGGCCACATCCGTCTTGCGGCCACCAGCGCTAACGTTCAGCACAATACCTTTGAAATAGATCGTTTGCCCCGGGCGATAGATCGACCGGTCGGTAAAGAAAAAGGACCTTTTGGCATCCGGGCTCCTGTTATAGTCGTCTGGCTTCCGGCCATCAAGATAACCGCCCAGCTGCAGCGAATCTTTTTCCTTCACCAGGGTAAAGGCCTGTATTGTATTTTCATAGTCACCATTGCCAACGGGTAGCGTTACGCTTCCATCGGCGGCGGCTGTGGCCGAACCCTGCGCACGCGACTCGTACCGGTTCGCCTTGTTGTTGTATCGCTGGCTCCAGAAGCGGACAACCGTGCCGGCAACCGGATAGCCTGTCTTCCGATGCAGCACATAACCTTTATCTGCCTTACGGACAAAACTGAGCGTCGAGACCTGGAAGGATGTAGCGGTGACGATATCGGCGCCCAAGCCTGCCCCGGAAGAGGCAACCAGCAAGTAAGCGCCTGCCGGGAGCGCCTCTATTTTGACTTCGGTGCTATGATCCTCCATATCGTCGGATCCGGGCAACGCCTGTTCCCATTTTTTCACAGGACTTAGCCCTGCGATCTGCTTCAGAAGCACCTCTTCCTGCTCGTAGTTTTGTATTTTTATATTATTCGGTACCCTAAACAGACTCAGGTACACCTTATTCCTGTTTTTGTACTGCACCAGGGCTTTCACCGGTTCTGAGGGCAGGTTCACATCTTCTATATTCACCGTGAGGCTGGATGCATCCAGGCTGCGGATAAGGTTCCAGGCATTAACAGCGCCTTCGGTACCGGGGTATTTTGCCACGATCTGCTCCAGGTCGGCTTTGATGCGCCGCAGATCGCGATCCGGCTTCCTGTTCTTCACTGGAGCAGGTTGTGTCCGCCCTTTAAAAGGTCTGGCAGGTTGCTGTCCCATCTGCTGTACAGCGATAAGGTAGGCTACCTGCGCAACAGCCGGCTGACCGTCATAACGTTGACGCAGGCGCTGCAGGGCCGCCAGGTAAAGGCTGTCTTTGTCAGGGCCGGCCGCATTGCTATATACAAAACGGAGCCGTTGCAGGTCGGCATCAATAAGGGCATCGGGCGCAGCATCTTTCAGATGAAAGGCGATCGCCTCCTGGTATAGCTTCAAAGCCTGGAAGTGCAGGGAGCTGGCATTTTTCACTTTTACCTTTACTTCACTGAACCGTGCCGCATCATCAAACCACAGGGGGCCTTCGATCTGGAACTGGTCGGCCGGGTTGATGACATCTTTTTCATCGTTCTCAAAAAAGGCTATGGCACGAAAAACAAGGAGGTCGTATAATGTAGGCCTTAGTTTCCGGGTGTTAACACCCTCTACCAACAGGGGAGCATATTTTTCGACAGGGATTCCCTGAAGCGCAGTTCTGTCCGCTATCGATTCCTGGTACAGACCCGATACTTTGCTGAAGAAAGCCGGAGCATCCCAGGTTGCGATATCGTCCGACTTCGTTTCGGCAAGTGCGGTACGCTGGTACAAACGCCAGCGATTGCGTTGAAAATAACGCCAGTACAGGGAAGCTGTAATGCTTTGCCAGACTGCCTTTTCGGGGCCCGATGCTGCCGCCAGACAGGCTTCTGCCTTTTTAATATTATCCATCTCGGCATTTTCATCCCTGTTGAGGCCGGCATTCATCAGAAATAGCTGCGCCTTGATCACATTGGGATGATCATTGCGGCTTCCGGCATCTTTAAGAATCTGATCAACCACTTTGACAGCGGATTCCGGCAGGCCTTTATCCATAAGGGAATCGGCCTTGCTCCATTCTTTCTGATAGGATTGTTTCATCGTACGGGATTGTGCAAACAATGCGGCAGGGATGCAGCAAAGGATAAGGAATACAATAGAAACACGTTGCAACATAGCATTGTAGGTTAGGTGAGTAATTGCAAATTAAAACAAAATAAGGATGCCGTTCCGGGAAGGAATGCACAAGGGCATGTTATATTTATTTATTTTTGATCGGGAAATGATGCCCGCCCGATCCAACCAACCCATACACTGCTGAAGCCGGAATTGCCTCCCTGCAAGCGCCGGATATCGTTGCTACTATCAATTATCGTATCCATGAAGCATTGGGTTAAAAAAGGTCTTGAGCGTCTGGGCGTGCTCTTTTTTCCGCAACTATGCGCATGCTGCAATGCAGAGCTCAATAGCGGAGAACAAGTATTATGTCTCTCGTGCGTACTGCAGCTACCACGCACTGCCTTTCATCACATCCCTGAAAACAGGGCTTTTCAAAACTTTACCGGCAGGGTACCCATTGAGCGGGCCACTTCTTTCGTCTATTTCACCAAGGAAGGTATGATGCAACATTTGCTGCATCAGCTTAAATACCGCAACCGGCCCGATATAGGCCGTTACATGGGAAAGCTAATGGTGGCTGACCTGGAAAAAGCCGGGTGGCTGGATACTATAGACGCTATTATTCCCGTTCCTTTACACCGATCGAAATTGTACCAGCGCGGCTATAACCAGGCAACCTGCTTTGCCGAGGGCATCGCTGCTGCTGCGGACTTACCGGTGTACGACAAACTGCTGCTGCGGAAGCAGGCGACAGCGACGCAAACGCGAAAAAGCCGTGCTGAGCGGATTGCCAATGTGCAGGAAGCATTCCTGCTGAAGCACCCCGAACAGTTGGCCGGGAAGCATGTCCTGCTGGTCGATGATGTACTGACTACCGGAGCTACACTCGAGGCCTGCGCGCTGGCACTGAAGAAAACCAGCGGGATACAGATAAGCGTAGCAACCCTGGCTTTGGCCATTGATTAGATAGACTGGCTTTGCGGCCTTTCCGGCCGGGGGTGTTCTATAGCGAAATCGTCTTATTGCTGCCCCTGTGGCCGGCAACAACTATAAAAATATTGCCCATTGTTGCCCTGCTTATGCCAAAATAGCATACGCAGGGCAGCTTAAAAACTGAATAACCATTATCCATTCTTAATAGACAAAACAGATCAACCCCTCGATGAAAAAGACCTTATTACTGGGATCATTAGCCGCGCTGAGCTTCACACAAGTCAGTGCCCAAAACGCACTGGACCTTATTACCGGCCGCCACAAGACCGAACGCCGGAATGCATCGATCACTTCCCGGCTGATACAAGCCCAATCGGCAGCCAGCCCAAGCCAGAAGCCGACCGCAACCAAACAAAGGGTAATTGCACAGGCCGTCAATGCTAATATCAATGATGGAGAAGTAGACTCTACCCGTTATAACTATTCCGGCACCAACGGCTCTCATTACAGCTATAATAAAGAGGATTTAAATTATAGCCAGTATTTTACAAGCGAATATGCGCCTATGTTCCAGGCGCCCGGCATTCCCGGCAGCATGGATGTGCTGGCCGACAGCATTACCCTGTACGACAATTCGGGGATAACGAGCCAGGACAGGGCCTATTACCGGGCGGATAAAAAGATAGACTCCGTGATACACCGGGCTCCGGGCGGCGCCCCAAGCGGCAAGATCGTCAATGTGTACAATCCCCAGGGATACCTTACCGCCACCTATCAGATGATGCAAAGCGGCCCCAGTTGGGATACTTTTTCGCTGAAGCGTTACAGCTACAACAGCACCTTTACCCAGATGGCCACGGATAGTTCCTGGTTTGGCTTTATGAGCCTGGACCTGAGAGAAAAGAACGTATATCATTACAGCGCGGCAGGCAAGCTGGACTCCTTCATTAACTGGGACCTCCAGGGTACCGACCCGGTGAGGCAACAAGGGTATTTTATCACCTACAACGGCGCAGGTAAGATCTCAACGATCAAGAACTACGATTTTGCTCCGGCCACCGGAATAGCTTCCCTTTACAGCATCGATAGCTTCGGTTATACTACCGGTGTAGCGGATTTTACTTTATATCAGAGCACCCGGTACGAAGAAGATACCCTAAACAATGGCGATCGCCAGGTTATTTTCCGTAATGCAGCGGGCCTGGTGGACTCTGTAAAAGCGTACAGTGTAGAAGGGGCCTCAGCGCCCTGGAATTTTGACGCCCAGCTCCGGATCGACTACAACAGCTTCAGCAACCCCGAGGCGCTTGTGATCACCGCACCTGCAGTACCCGGCTTTCCCAACGGCATAGTTGGCTACCGGTTTTACTACGAAACCTATGAGGATCAACCTATCTCTGTACGGCCTCTGACAGCCAACAAGGATTTCACAGTATATCCCAATCCTTTCAGCAATACCATCAGCATAGACTGGAAGGGACAACAGCAAAGCAACACTACTGTTCGCCTGGTCAATATAATAGGTCAGGAGGTGTTCCAGGCCAGGCTGAGCCTGAAACCCGGCCAGAACAAGCTGGATATCCCGGCAGTGGCCAAAGGCAACTATGTACTGCTCCTCCAGGATGCCGCCGGCAAGTCGTGGAGCACGAAAATGGTAAAACGTTAATCCATTTGCATATCGGACCACCAAAAGAAGAAGAGAGCGCCCCGACAACGGGGCGTTTTTCTTTTTCCGAAAAACGACTTCCTGTCACCTGCCACCAGGACCTGAGGCCAGGTGGCGACAACGCACGGCCTCTCAGCTCTCAAAAATTTTATTTACTTTTGCGGGCCGTACAGACAGCGTATTGTCTTATTGTCTATCCACAATTTTTACCGCACACGCAATGCCATTAGATACCTCCATTAAATCCGTGCTGATCATCGGCTCCGGGCCTATCGTTATCGGCCAGGCTTGTGAGTTTGATTATTCCGGCTCCCAGGCTGCCCGCAGCCTCAGGGAAGAAGGCATCAGGGTGATCCTGATCAACTCCAACCCGGCGACCATTATGACCGACCCGCTCGTGGCAGACCGGGTATACCTGCTGCCGCTTACCGCCGAAAGCATAGAGCAGATCATGGAAGAGAACGAGATCGATGCCATACTGCCGACCATGGGCGGCCAGACGGCGCTCAACCTCGCCAAGGAGGTGGAAGAGCTTGGTCTTTGGGAGAAATACAATGTGCGCCTGATCGGTGTCGACATTAAAGCGATCGACAAGGCCGAGGACCGCGATCTGTTTCGCAACTGGATGCTGGAAATGAACATTCCGGTAGCGCCGGCCCGCGTGGCCAACTCGATGCTGGAAGGCAAGGAGTATGCGCAGGAGATCGGCATCCCGCTGGTAATACGTCCTTCCTTTACCCTGGGCGGCACAGGCGGCGGCTTCGTTAAAGCAAAAGAAGAGCTGGAAGCTGCACTGGAAGCAGGCCTTAAGGCCTCGCCTATTCATGAAGTACTGGTAGAGAAAGCAGTGCTGGGATGGAAAGAATTTGAGCTGGAGCTCCTGCGCGACACCAACGACAATGTGGTGATCATTTGTACGGTCGAAAATCTCGACCCCATGGGCATCCATACCGGCGACAGCATTACCGTGGCGCCCGCGATGACCCTGAGCGATACGGCGTTCCAGCTGATGCGCAATACGGCCATAGACATGATGCGTAACCTCGGCAACTTCGCGGGCGGCTGCAATGTACAGTTTGCGCTGAATCCCGAAACAGAGGAAATCATCGCCATCGAGATCAACCCCAGGGTAAGCCGTTCTTCGGCCCTGGCCTCCAAAGCGACGGGCTACCCCATTGCCAAGGTTGCTGCCAAACTTGCCGTCGGCTATACGCTCGACGAATTAAAAAACCAGATCACACAGACTACCTCGGCCTATTTTGAGCCGGCGCTCGACTACGTGATCGTGAAAATGCCACGTTGGAACTTCGACAAGTTCAAAGGCGCCGATGATACCCTGGGCCTCCAGATGAAGTCGGTGGGTGAAGTGATGGCCATCGGCCGCACCTTCCCCGAGGCCCTGCAAAAGGCCTGCCAAAGTCTGGAAAACAATGCAACCGGGCTCAGCTCAATCAGCCGCAGCCAAATGCGCCCTGAAGAGCTGATGGATTACCTGAAGCGCCCCACCTGGGATAGGATATTCCGTATTAAAGAAGCACTGCAGGCCGGCATTTCGATAAAGACCATACGGGAGCTGACCCAGATCGATCGTTGGTTCCTCTACCAGATACAAGACCTGGTTACCCTCGAGCAAAGAATACAAGCCTTCCAACACCTGGATAAGTTACCCCTGGAATTACTGCGGGAAGCCAAGCAAATGGGCTTCAGCGACGAGCAAATCGCAGGCCTGGTTAAAGATTGTACTGCCGAAGAGGTGTATGAGAAGCGGAAAGCCGCCGGCATTATCCGCGTCTTCAAAATGGTGGACACCTGTAGTGCTGAGTTTGAAGCGAAAACACCCTACTTCTACAGCACTTTCGAAACAGCGGCTCAAAATAGCTGATACATAGCGACACAACCCTTTTGAGATAGCTCCCGTGCCCGAATGGTACGGGAGTTTTTGCAATGCCTTTAGTACGATTGCAAACCACAATGAAAGCAGCTTTACAGAAAGCAAAAAAATCTGTTCCGGCAATCAGGGTTTTGCTGCGGCGCACGTGTCATACCGTTACCAATAAACAATAAAACAGTTCTGCACATGAATGCCGTCAAGCTCAACCAGTTGCTATCGCAGGTGGCCCTAACTTTTATTGCCATAGTCGCTTTGTTTATCTTCAGCCACGCAGGCGTCAATAAGGAATGGTTTGCCAAGGTCGTCAGCTATTGGGACGACTACCAGGAGCAGCGTCAAAGCAATAAAACGATTGAAGAGATCAGGGAAGAACGTTTGGGCCCTTCCTATAAGATCAGCAAAATGGTCAGGGAAACCTTTGAAGCCAGGCACATCAAAAACCCGGTAATCCTGCTCGAACCCAATACCTATGTGGAAAAGACAATGGGAGGTATCAAAATGCCCGAGCCCATCATCTTCTATTATTTTACGGGCATAAAAGCATTGTGGACCAATAGCACCAACGTAAACGAGGCTACTCACATTCTTCGCCTGAAAAACGGCCAGATGCAGATAGACACTATTTCTTCTCCCGGTGCGCTTAAGCAAATCCTCAATTTTTACAAACCGTATCCACAATCGCTATGAATCATCTGATTATTTTGATCGGACTAGCTACGTTGCATTTCCTGACAGGTTACGGTATATTGAACCTGTTTACGATCAAATTAAAATTGCTTCCCCGTATCGCCCTGGCAATCATTACCGGCATCCTGGTGGCCTCCATGGTCCCGTTCCTGCTACAGCTGTTTTATATCCCCATTACTATCAGTACCGTTTTCGGCACGCTGGGGATGCTTACTTGCCTCCTAAACATCAAAACGGCCATCGGCCTGAGAAAGGTAAGGCCCCGCCTGACCTTTAGACCCAGGTTGAAACTATATGAGCTTCCTGCAATCCTGCTTATCGGGTTTATGCTGTTTGTGGGCGCCTGGCGTTGCTTTTATTACCCGCAGTATACCCGCGATGGCAACTCGGGTCCCGAGCCTATCGCAGCCTATGCGATCAGGGAGCATACCCTTATTAATTCTGTGTTCAGCACTAATCTTGAATCGACCAACAATCAATACAAATCACCTTTCCTGACCGACCTCCAGATCATTTACCAGTATGCCGGGTTCCCGTTCGGCTCCATGTGGCTGCCTCTGTTGGTCCTCTGCTTCTATATTTTCCTGTATCATGCCTTATCAGAAAAGCTGCATCCATTGATCTCAGGCCTGCTCCTGGTATTTTTTATCTTCACGCCCGAGGCCTATGCTTACACTTTTTTATGTCTTTTTGACTATACCAACATGGCGCTGCTATTCCTGGGCTTTTATTTCCTGTTCCGGTTCTTCAGGACAAGACAGTTAAATGAGTTTTATTTTTCTGCATTGCTCATGTCCTTTTCGGTCTACGTTCGTTCCGAAACCCTCTTGCTGATCGCTATGGCAACGCCGATGATGCTCTATTCTGCGTACCGGTCAAAAGAAAAAGCGGGTAAGGTGCTCCTGCATATTGCTGCGTTTATGCTCATTTGCACGATAGCTTACTTTTTACCTGTTCAGCTATATAACAACTATTACCTGCCAAAGGGGCTGGCAGTAGACAGCATGCTGAACAAGAATATCACGAACCTGTCGCCCTTTTTCAACCGCCTCTCGGATATGACCAGCATCCTGATGTTCGGACCACAAGGGAAAATTCTCTGGGGCTATTTCCTGCTGATCTTTATGATCTTCCTGGTTGCTGAGCTCATATTCAAACGCAACCTGGACAAGGAGGCCCGGAACTGGCTGATCGCCATATTGATCATTTATACCGGCCTCGCTCTCCTCGGCTTTCTTTTCCCGCTCATTACCCTCCAGGATACTACCAAACGGGGGCTTTTCAAGCTATTGCCCCTGATGTTGCTTTTTGTGGCCAATACCCGGCTTCTGGCAAAGCTCTCAGAAAGGATCAGGAAATGGGAAGGTATTGTTTAAGCTTTTAACACTTATCATCTCAATACAAAAGCGCTGCATAAGGTCTATGCAGCGCTTTTGAGCTTATCTCTTTAAAGTTCCAGGGGATCAGGCCGCAACCGTGTTCCAGCTTTCTACCAGGGCTTTCAATATCTCACGGCCATCGGTATTGTTCAGCGTTTCGCTGCAAGCCCTCTCGGGATGCGGCATCATACCATATACATTCCGTCCCTCGTTGCAGATACCGGCAATATCGTTGATCGCACCATTGGGATTGAACTGGCTGTCTACTACGCCGTTTTCGTCGCAATACTGGAATACGACCTGGTTGTTCTGCTCCAGCCTGGCCAGGGTGGCCTCGTCGGCAAAATAGCGGCCTTCGCCATGCGCCACCGGTATCTTCAGCGCTTTGTCCGCTACGGCTTTACCTATGAGATTCTGTTCGCTGGTCTTGCGGATATGTACGTTGCGACAAATAAATTTCCGGCTATCATTCTGCAGCAGCACGCCAGGTAGCAAACCCGCTTCGCAAAGGATCTGGAAACCATTGCATACGCCCAGCACTTTTCCACCGCGGTTGGCAAAGTCGATTACTTGTTCCATCATAGGGCTAAACCGGGCCAAGGCACCGCAACGCAGGTAATCACCATAGGAAAATCCTCCCGGCAACACAATGCAGTCATCGGTTGAGAACATGCTCAGGTCTTTATCTTTATGCCAAAGCATGATCACTTCCTGCTGCAGATCGTCCTGTAAGGCATGCTGCATGTCTCTGTCACAATTGGATCCCGGGAAAACGACAATTCCGAATTTCATAATATCTATATTGTATGTATGCGATTATAATTGATGTTCAGACTAATTTTATGCGATGCTGTGCTTGCGGGCTTCTTCTCCCGCTCCGGGGCCGGTACGCGCTCCGGTATTCCGGGAAACCATTGTGCAAAAATAACAACTGCCACAAACAAATAAAAGAAAATAGTCGTTACCCACTTTTTTCGCTCTTCAAACCAGACATTGGCAATAATGAACGAAGCAGGCACCAGCATTGCCATCCATTGGTGATAACCTTTTGCAACGGTAAAGGCCCCGGCGAGCAGGCTAACGAGAAAAGCGGCCACTACGACCCACCACCATTTTTTATTCTGGAACAGCATGCGGCTCATAAAATAGTTCAGGTACCAGATACCGGCCAGCAGCATCAGCAATAACAGACCTGCGGCCGTTCCCACTATTTCGGGGTGCTGCAGCCGGCCCGGCAGCTTAAAGCCGATAACGATCATCTGGCGCAGTAGCGCCAGATGATCGGTAAGGTAGAGAATGCCCGTAAGGAAATAAAAAGGCGTGATAATGCCCAGCAGGCCGACCATCCATTCCGATGCCTTGAAGGGCCGCAATACCCCGAGCGCTACCAGCAGCAGCAATACAAAGAGGATATTGGGGCATACCAGCATAGCCGTGAGCGAGATAAAGCAGCCGATATTGAAGATCTGCTTTCTTACATCCGTAGGGGAATACAGTTGCAGCATAGCCGACAGCATGGCCAGCACCAGCCAGTTACTGACCAACTCGGCCGACAAGTAGTTCCAATCCTTGAATAAGGAAGTAACCAGGATATAGCTAAGCGCAGGTAAATAGGTAGCCCGTGGGTAAAGGTGATGCCGGTTGGCGATACGGTTGAGGAAAATGGCCTGTCCAAACAGGTTTACCAGGGCAAAAAAGGTGATCAGAAAAGCAGAGTTGCCCAGGAAGGCTTGCAGGAAACCCGCCAGTTTCAACCATACTACCTGGCTGTGTCCTGCGGCAAATGCCATTTCAGGATGGATCAGGATAGCCAGTTTCAGGAAAATGGCCACAAGGAACAGTACAATTACCGAATAGGGATTATAACTCCTGAATAGATTGAGCACCTTGGATCAGATCAAATGTTTTTTGCCGGCTGAATATAAAGCCGCGAAGTTCGTGAAAAGATTTGGTTATACCGAGCCAGCCTCCCCGATTAAACAAAATTTAGACGATAGCTACTATATCGTGTTCAGGCTTCCGTTTCGTACCTTTGCCCCCCTTTTAAGGTCCGAAATATTATTTTATGATCATTACTCCCAGCGAGATCAGCACCAAGCAACTGCATGCTTACCTGCTTGGCAGCGTGGCGCCACGTCCTATATGCTTTGCCAGCACCATCGACCAGGAAGGCCATGCCAACCTATCGCCGTTCAGCTTTTTCAATGTATTCGGCAGTAAGCCACCCATTGCCATTTTTTCTCCCGCACGCAGGGTAAGAGACAATACGATCAAGCACACCCTCGAAAATATCTATGAAACGAAGGAGGTGGTGATTAATGTGGTGACCTATGATATGGTGCAGCAGATGAACCTGGCCAGCTGCGAGTATCCCAAAGGTGTGAACGAATTCGTCAAATCGGGTTTTACGCCCGTGGCCTCCGAGCTGGTAAAACCTTTTCGCGTGAAAGAATCGCCGGTGAGCATGGAGTGTAAGCTATTACAGGTGATCGAGACGGGGACCGAAGGCGGCGCCGCCAACCTGATCATTTGCGAGATCGTTAAGATACACATTGATGAACGTATACTTGGCGACGACCAGCAGATCGATCCGCACAAGATCGACCTTGTGGCCCGCATGGGAAAAGATTTTTACTGCCGGGCTTCGGGTGATGCCGTGTTTGAAGTGCCCAAACCCAACCTGGAGCTGGGTATTGGTATGGACGCCCTGCCCGAAACCATCCGTAGCAGCGATATTCTTTCGGGCAACGACCTGGGTCTTCTGGCCAATAGCACAGAGATCCCGGTAGTTTCCGGCTTGCAGGACGACGACAGGCTGATCCGGATCATCCAGGATTACAGCCAGGACATACAATTGCTGCGAAAAGCGCAGCACCAGTATGCGAAAGAGTTGCTGGGGCGCCACGAGGTGGATCGGGCCTGGCATGTGCTTCTTGCCGAACTGTAATAAATAACACCACATAAAAGGTCCGGTCGTATTTCCGACCGGATCTTTTTGTTCCTGTTCCGCGACCGGCACATCACATTTATCTTCTAAAGTGTTATTTTTAACCTGTGTTTGTGTTCCCCAAGCCTGTGTTTCGTTGATACCACACCCCGCTCCCCGGCTCCTTTTCTATCTG
Organism: Taibaiella koreensis; assembly: GCF_003545715.1. Taxonomy (GTDB): domain Bacteria; phylum Bacteroidota; class Bacteroidia; order Chitinophagales; family Chitinophagaceae; genus Taibaiella; species Taibaiella koreensis. The sequence goes on along the minus strand of NZ_QVNU01000001.1, from coordinate 290,514 downwards.
CTATGGCTGCTTTGCGGACAGCTGCTGGCTTTGCCGCTGGATGCTCAACCTTATAAGATCACTCATTTTGACCGCAGCAACGGCTTTCCATCCAGTTATGTACATGAGGTATTCCAGGACAGTCGTGGTTACATCTGGATGGCTACGGGCAACGGGCTTGTCTGCTACAATGGCTATTCCTTCCGATCGTTTACGACTAAGGATGGCCTGCCGGATAACGAAGTATTTGGCTTATACGAGGATATTTACCATCGCTTGTGGATGAAACCCTTTGCCAAAGAAATATGCTATATGTGGAAAGGCCGGATCTACAATCGCCACAACGATGAGATGCTCAAAAAGGTAAAGCTTCACAATATCGCCCAATACGTAGTATCAGACCGCTGGGGGAATGTTTTCGCCTCGGAAAGCAACGCCATTACCTGTATCAGCCCCACCGGTGAGGTAAAACGTATTACGCAGCTTGATGGGCAAAGCCTTTACTACCTGGTTCCCCGACTGGACACCGCCGGCAGGCTGCTTGCGTTGAGCAAGAACAAGCTGTATCGTTACCAACGCGATCACTTCGAGCTGGTGCTCGTTTTGCCGGAGTCCAATCTCCCCGACTACATAGAAGGTCCTATGCGCACTTTCATTACCGAGTCGCTTAGCTGGACACCGCCCGCGCTATTTCTGTCACGGTACAACTGCAACAGCCGTACCGGGCTATATTTTTCAGATGTAGAACGGGCAAGAACACATTATTTCGGCAGACTTTCGGATACAAGTGTCATATTGGCTACGAGCGATGGCATCCATATTAAAAACCTGTTTACCGGTAAACTACAGGAAACGTTGCTGGATGGTTACGACGTGGCTTGCGCTATGCATGACAAGGAGGGAAATTTATGGGCGGGCACCCTGGGCCAGGGCGTGTTCCGTATCTCCCGGTCGCCTATCTCGTCTATCCCGCTCAGCAAAGCGTCGCAGCCGATAAGATTTCTGCAGGCCGGCCCAAAAGAGCTGATCCTTAGTTCCGACGACGGAATGTTGGCGCTGGTGCGGCACACCGGAGCCCGCCCCGCATTGCTGTGGGAGCGTCCCATAGATCCTGCTCACGCCCACGAGCTATGCACTTATGCCGGCCGCAACAGCGAGGGACGCTGGGTGATCAACCAGGGTGGTTATTTCAGACTGTATACATCGTCATTAAAACCCTTACCGCATTACGCCGCGTTGCATGTTTACAGCAAAACCGTCATGGAAGAAGGGAAGGACCAGCTGCTGGTAGGCACACCTGTCGAGCTGAACCGGGTCGATACCCGCAGGCTCCAATGCACTGATACCTTGCTGCAAGACCGGATCACTGCTGTCACAAAGCTTGGGAAAATCATCTACGCCGGCACGCTGAACGGCCTGTTTATGTCGGACGGAAACCAACAAATGACACCCTGCACCTTACCGGAGCTCACAGGGCATATCGCCGCGCTTTATGCCGACAGCCTGCTATGGGTAGCCAACAACAACGCTACGCTTATCATCCTGGATCACGATAAGGCGCTTGCCCGGATCACCTCCGACAACGGGCTGGTGTGCAATCATATTTTCGTGATCAAATCCTCTAAGAACCTGGTCTGGATCGGTACCGACGAGGGTTTATATGCCCTGACCAAAAGCCCGCCTTTCAGGATCGTGCGGCACCTTTCGGAACGACATGGACTGAACAGCAACGAAATCCACCACCTGGAAGTAACCGGTGGTACCATATGGGCCGCCAGCAGCAAGGGACTGAATTATTTCAAAGAGCAGGATGTGATTCCCGTGAAACAGCAAGCCTCATTCCTGGTGACCACCGTACAGAACGAGGATGTCGTGATCCCCCTGCAACAGCAACCCCTGACGCTTAATAAAAAGACGCTCCGCATAGACTTCGACGTTATCGACCATAGTGGGATCAGTAAGCCTGGTTTCGCTTACCGGCTCAACGAGGGCAAATGGACCGAACTGGATAATAGTTCGTTGTATTTCCCTACCCTGCCCTATGGCGATTTTGTGGTATTCCTTCGTGCCACATCTCCCGAATGGGAGGCACCCAAGATCATACAAATAGCCTTCTATCGTCCGCCCCCCCTCTACCTGCGCTGGTGGTTCGTACTTTTACTCACACTATCGGGCGCTGCAGTGCTGGCCTACCTCGCCAGGCGTTACCTGCAATGGGAAAGCAGGAAAGAAAAGGAACGGTTGCTGGTGCAGCAGAACCTGCTGCAACTGGAACAGCTCGCATTGCAGGGACAAATGAATGCGCACTTTATTTTCAATTGTATTACAGCGATACGGCAGCACTACAATAAAGGCGACCTGGCCAGGGCCAACCGTTTTGTCGATGCCTTCTCTGCGCTCATCCGCACCGCCTTCGAAATGGTGAACCAAACCTTCACTTCCCTGGACAAAGAGTTACGATACCTGGGTCAGTACCTCAGGGTAGAGCAGGAACGCTTCAATCATAGTTTCAGCTTCACCATAAAAACAGAGCTGGCGATACGGGCCTCGCAAGTACCCGTGCCCACCATGCTGCTACAGCCACTTGTAGAAAATGCCATCAAACACGGCGTCAGAAGTCTGCCAGACGGTTTAGGCGCCATACAGATAGGCATTAAGCAGCAGGAGGGATGGATCAGCATTACCATTGAGGACAATGGCCCCGGCCGAAAACGCAACCAGCATATAGATGAGACCGGCCGGCCCATTATTTCGATCACCAGCACCACCGTCAATCAGAAACGTATTGATATTCTAAACCAGCTTTTCGACGGTCTCATCAGCATGCAGACCACCGACATCCCAGACCCGGAAGGCCATATAGCAGGCACCCGGGTTACCTTAACTTACCCCCTTAACATCTATGAACTTACCGTATAACAGCTTTACCGCTATCATTGTGGAAGATGAGATACCAAGCCAGGAATACCTGACAGACCTGCTTGCGACACATTTCCCTGTCATCAAAGTACTTTCGGTCGCAGCATCCGTAAGACAGGCGATCGCCGACATCGACCGGCATAAGCCGGACATTGCCTTCCTCGACATTGCGATCAAAGAGGGCAACAGCTTTGAAGTGCTGGAACAGATCGTGCACAAGCCCGGGCATATTATTTTCACCACAGCCTACGATCAATATGCCATTGATGCTTTCCGCCATCATGCCATGGATTACCTGCTAAAGCCACTGGAAGCCGACAGGGTGATCGAGACTGTACATCGCTGTATAGGCGTATTGAAAAGCCGGCAACAGCAGCAGGGAATTGACCAGCTGCTGCAACATTTCAGACAGCCGGCGCGGCTACCGCGCATACCGGTAAGCACTATGTACGGTATGGAATTTGTCGAGGTAGCAGATATCCTTTATGTGGAGGCCGAAGGCAATTATTCCAAACTGAAGCTAAAAGGCGGCAAAAGCTTCCTGCTTTCCAAAAAAATAGGGGAATTGGAGGAACAGCTAGGAGGACCTGAATTTATCCGCATTCACCATTCTTACCTGGTCAACATTCGTTATATCCGTAAATACTTCAAGGGACGTGGTGGCTATATCACCCTGGACGACGACTCGTCTATTCCGGTAGCCCGGTCTAAAAAAGAGGATTTTTTAAAACGCTTTGACGAAAAAATATAATCTCAAATCCATTTTTCCTCCACAGGCTCTGGCAAACGATAATCTGCCGGGGCCTTTTTAATACAGTAAAACGCCAAATGGTACAAAGGAATGGCGCCACGCGCATGCCCGGGCTTATTTTAGCAGCAGTAAGTGCCTGATTCATTAACCAATAAAACATGTTAACATGAAAAAACAAAAGATCAGACTGGACAAAAAGATCGTCCTTAAGAAATCAATCGTTGCAAACCTGAATAACAACGACCAAAACGGGATCGCAGGCGGAAGTAATGGCTGTCCTTTTGAGGCTACCGGTGTCGCCAGTTGTTCCCCAAACTGCTATTCGCCCGACCCGGCCCAGACGAACAACGGCGGTACTTTATGCGGCGGCTCTATGAACATGACTGTAGACCAGATGGGTTGCATGACCTATGCTGTAAAACCGTTTATATGCCTGTAACCGGATAGCATAGCGCCTCCAAATTGAGAACCAAAGGGTTGTTCTGTTATAGAGCAACCCTTTCTTCGTTTGTTTATCCAAGGCATCCGGAAAATTTTATAGCTGCTCCCAAAGTACCGTACCCGTATGTCAAAGGGTCGCCGGTCGCGACGAGTAGGAGAACCATACCTTGCAGCTGTTGTTGACAGAAGTGTAGTTATAACTTACGAATTAATAAAGGACCGACCAAAAATCGTGGCCGGTCCTTCGTATTGCAGCCGCCTGGGCACTATGCCCGACCGCCACACAAGCTTTTACCATCAACGCTTGCACACCTGGAGCCGTCCCCCGTTCCAACAGTAGGCATATCACAGCCCTTTCCCCTGGTGCATATTGCTAAACTAGTAGCAACAATTGTGGGACACACTACCATAGAACCAACCACGACAATAGTAAGAGACTCATTTTCTCCACCAGTGACCTGCTGTGCATTCAAATTTGTGATCAGGTTTTTCTTGAGTAATAGTCCTCCGACATTTTTTTTCTTCATTAATAAAGGATTAAATAGTGTTTGTGCGCACAATATAAAAAAATTTGTTAGGCTAGTCCTTATTGTTTTAGTTCATAATTTCTCCATAAAAATATAATTAAAAATAATATTGCATTTTTAAAGAAAAAAGGTCCAATTTTGCAATTGAAAATAAAAATAACACTACATTATTATTTATTTTAATTTGTTTGAATTCTTTAATCTTTAACCCCATTTTATGTCCTCATTCCGTTTTGAGTCGATCGAGAATGTTGATGCGCACAGCAAGATGCAGATCAACAGCTACAATGGCAAAAAAGTGACTGCCATTTTTGGTTCCAATGTCTTTACCGGTGCAGCGCTGCGACAATATCTTACCGATGAAGCCTACAAAAGTCTGACCAAATCGATCCAGGGCGGCACCAAGATCGAGCGTAAAATGGCCGAGCAGATTGCCGCAGGTTTGAAAACCTGGGCCGAGGAACGCGGCGCTACCCACTTCTCACACTGGTTCCAGCCACTTACCGGCACCACAGCAGAAAAGCACGATTCCTTTTTTACCCTGAAAGCAGACGGTACGGCGATCGAAACCTTCGACGGCGACGCGCTCATTCAGCAGGAACCAGATGCCTCCAGCTTCCCCAACGGCGGCATCCGCGCTACCTTTGAGGCCCGTGGCTATACCGCCTGGGATCCGGCTTCTCCGGCTTTCATTATCGAAACGGCACAAGGAAAGACCCTCTGCATACCCACTATTTTCATCGCCTACAATGGCGAGTCCCTGGATTACAAAGCGCCATTGCTCAAATCCATAGAAGTGCTGGATAAGGCTTCTGTTGATGTGTGCCATTATTTCGACAAAAATGTATCCAAAGTAACCGCTACCCTTGGCTGGGAACAGGAATATTTCGTGATCGACGAGTCGATCGCCAATGCCCGTCCCGATCTCCTGATGTGTGGCAGAACGCTTATCGGCCACACACCGGCTAAAGGACAGCAGCTCGAGGATCATTACTTCGGCTCTATTCCCGAGCGTGTGTTTGCCTTCATGCAGGATTACGAACAGGAGGCATATAAGCTGGGCATTCCGCTCCGCACCCGCCACAACGAGGTTGCTCCGGCACAGTTTGAATGCGCGCCTATATTTGAAGAGGTGAACATCGCGGTGGACCACAATACCCTGCTGATGGACGTGATGAACAAAGTGGCCAAACGCCATAAGCTGAAAGTGCTGTTCCACGAAAAGCCCTTCGCCGGCGTGAACGGCAGCGGTAAGCACAACAACTGGAGCCTGGCTACCGACACCGGCATCAACCTGCTGGGACCCGGTAAAACGCCACGTACCAATCTGTTGTTCCTCACCTTCTTTGTCAACGCGATCAAGGCTGTACACGACCATGCCGACCTGCTGCGCGCTGCTATCGCCTCGGCCAGCAACGATCATCGTCTGGGCGCCAACGAAGCGCCGCCCGCGATCATGTCGGTATTCATCGGCACTTACCTCACCAGTGTGCTGGACGAAATCGAAGAAAGAGTGAATGGCAAGTTCAGCGAACAGGACGAAGTGATCCTGAAGCTGGATATCCACAAGCACATTCCCGAGCTGATGATGGACAATACCGACCGTAACCGTACCAGTCCCTTCGCCTTTACCGGCAACAAGTTTGAGTTCCGCGCGGTAGGTTCTTCGGCCAATTGCGCCTCTTCTATGTCGACCCTGAACACCATCATGGCTTCCACGCTGAAGAAATTCAAAATCGAGGTAGACGCCAAGATCGAAAAAGGAGAGAAAAAAGAGATAGCGATCCTGCAGGTATTGCGTGATTACATTAAAGCGTCCCGGAATATCCTGTTTGAAGGTGATAACTATAGCGAAGCCTGGGCCAAAGAGGCGGAAAAACGCGGACTGAGCAATTTCAAAACGACACCCGAAGCGCTCGAAGTACTGGTAAAGGAAGATACGCTGAAGCTATTTACCGGCATGGGTATCTATAGCGAGCGCGAGCTGCATGCCCGTTATGAGATCGTAATGGAAGAATATGTAAAAAAAGTGCAGATCGAGGCCCGTATCCTGGGTTATCTCTGTACCAACCATGTATTGCCGGCTGCGATCCAGTACCAGAATGTCTTGATCGAGAATGTACGCGGCCTGAAAGAAGTGGGCCTGAAGCCAGCCTCCTATAAGGCTCAGATGAACCTGCTGGAAGTGGTATCGAATCATATCCAGGAGATCAACGATAACGTGGAGGCTATGATCGGAGAACGCAAAAAAGCCAACAAGATCGAGCATGCCCGCGACCGCGCGTTTGCTTATTGCAACAATGTCAAGACGCTGTTCGAAAAGATCCGCTACCACGCTGATAAACTCGAGCTCATCATTGACGATAAACTTTGGCCCATGCCGAAATACAGGGAACTGCTGTTTTTACGCTAACACACTGTTGCTTCCGTTGAGGACAAACCAGCCCTCAACGTGATTACTTCAAGCATCTCCTCACGAATAGTATAGTAAACCAGAAGGCAGCTGCATGAGCAGCTGCCTTCTTTCATTTGCATTGTTTTAGCAAGTCGGTCCCGTAGTAATGCAGTACAGGCCGGTACAGGGTCCGGTCTGGGTAGCGGGACATTGCACCTCGTACGAGAGGCGGAAGACCTCGATCGTCGTGCAGCGTTGCCAGTCAACTGTTGTCGTCGGCTTGGGGGCTTCCACCAGGTCTCCACCGGCCAGCAGTTGCTGACTGGCGGCATCCAGACTGCCAATAGTGCTTTTGTTCAGGAAGAGCTTGCGGCCCAGTGCCATGGGTTTCTTTTTCATGTGTTTGGTGTTTTAATTGTTTACAATGCCACCAAAATAATCAAAAAAGAACGATGTGTTGCCAAGCTTATACGAAACGTTCGTTTTCTGCGACGGAACGCCGGAATTTTTCTATTATCCGCATTACCGTCTATTGTCGCGGCGGGCATCGCGTCGGCGCTTCAGCCGCTCTTCCCGCAGCATTTTCAGGGTACGCGTAGCGGTTCCGTTTTCGTCCGTATGCCCCTTGCCCGCAGCCATACGCTGCGCGCCATAAATACCGTTGTGCCCGCTGAAATAATAGGCCGTAAAGCAGGCGATCCCATAATACAGGACCGAGCCACCGCCAAACAGCTCCACCGCCATTAAGGTGCAGGCCAGCGGCGTATTGGTGGCTCCGGCAAATACGGCGACAAAGCCCAGGCCTGCCATAAGGTCGACAGGCGCGCCCGTCAATATGCCAAAAGTGTTGCCCAGCGCGGCCCCGATAAAGAACAAGGGTGTCACTTCCCCGCCCTTAAAGCCTGTACCGAGCGTAATGGCCGTGAACAGTAGTTTCCAGAACCAACTCAAAGCAGCTGCGCCGCCGGGATGGAAGCAGCTTTGTATGGTCACGGCCCCGGGATCGGGGTTAGTTACGCCCAGGCCCAGGTAATCTGTACCCAGGAATAAGGTCAGCAGGATAACGGCGGCACCTCCACCCAGGGGAATAAGCCAGGGAACCGGCGCCAGCCGCTGGCTAAGCTCCTTTACCCTGTGTGTCGCTTCCGCAAAAAAGGCGCCCACCAACCCGAAGCAGGCGCCCGCCAGAATGACCTTCAGCAGTAACGGCAGATCGAAAGGAAGAAAGGAAAAGCTATCCGGAAAATGCTCCCGGAATGAAAGCGCGTAAGCAGTATGATGAATGCCCCATATCTGGCAAACCTTGTCGGCCAGCACAGCAGCGATAAGGCAGGGCAGCAAAGCCTTATACTGCATACGGCCTATATAAACCACTTCCAGCGCAAACACGGCGCCAGCTAGCGGCGTTCCAAACACAGCGCCGAAGCCGGCAGCGATGCCCGTGTACAGGACGATGCGCATATCCCCCCGGCTTAACCGTAGCTGCTTGCCCACCCATCCCGATAGACTGCCACCAATTTGCACAGCTGTTCCTTCCCTTCCTGCAGAGCCGCCGAACAGGTGGGTAAGGATCGTTGTCAGCAATACCAGCGGCGCCATCCGGAGCGGTACGCCGCCCCCGGGCTCGTGGATTTCTTCCAGGATAAGGTTGTTGCCGCTTTCGGCATTTTTGCCGGCCAGGCGGTAGAGCCACCAGATCAGCACACCGGCAGCAGGCAGCAAGTAAAGCAGCCAGCCATGAGCATACCGCAACGAAGTAACATAGTCAAGCGCAGCTAAAAAGAGCGCAACTACCGATCCTGTAAAGCCTGCAACGGGCAATGCGATCAGGCTCCAGCGCAGCAAATGCAATACGATCTTGTAATGGGAATAAAAAGGATGATCTTGTCTCATATACCTGCAACAATTTTTAGGGACCATAGTCCCGGTCAATTCCTATTGCAGGCGTCATCATCCCTCAGCGGGCGGTTCAGTAGGTGGAGCACCATCACCTTGATACCACAAAGGTAGGATGGTCTGCCGCATTTACAAAATATACATTCCGGCATACCGGCATTTTCGATTAGGGCTCCTAAATGCATTATCTTTGCGCCTCATCAGTACCGTTACCATTTTGACAAAGATTGAGCTTACGGCCTTTGAGCAGCAACTGTTTGAAAAAATAGCGCATGCGGCGCATCGCATCGGCGTACCGGCCTATGCTATCGGTGGTTTTGTGCGGGACAAGATACTTGGCCGGCCCAGCAAAGATATCGATGTCGTCTGCGTGGGCGACGGCATTGCCCTGGCGCATGAGGTCGCAACCTCGTTCAAGCCCAAACCCAAGGTCAGTTTTTTTAAAACTTACGGTACGGCGCAGCTCAAACTGCCCGGCGTGGAGCTGGAATTTGTGGGCGCGCGGCAGGAATCATACGAAAGAGGTTCCCGCAACCCCAAAGTAAGCACCGGCACGCTGGAGGACGATCAGAACCGGCGCGATTTCACCATCAATGCCATGGCGATCAGCCTTAATGAAACGGATTTCGGCCAGTTGATCGATCCCTTCGAAGGTCTCAGAGATATCGAAGACAAGATCATTCGCACGCCTCTCGCGCCTGACCAAACTTTCAGCGACGATCCGTTACGCATGATGCGGGCCATCCGGTTTGCCACACAGCTGCAGTTTCATATCGAGACCCATTGCTTTGACAGCATACGGCAGCAAGCCGAACGGATCGATATCATTTCCAAAGAACGTATCGCCGACGAGCTGAATAAGATCATGATGAGCGCAAAGCCTTCCACAGGCCTCGACCTGCTGTACCGCAGCGGTCTGCTCGCCCGCATTTTACCGCAGCTTACCGCGCTGGCCGGCACCGAATATGTAGACAATAAAGGTCACAAAGACAATTTTTACCATACCCTGCAAGTGGTCGACAATATTGCCCGGCACACCGATAACCTGTGGCTGCGCTGGGCAGCCTTGTTACACGACATAGGGAAGGCACCGACCAAAAAGTTTGAACCCGGCCACGGGTGGACCTTCCATGGCCACGAGGTGGTAAGCGGCCGGCTGGTACCCAAAATATTCAACAACCTGCGCCTGCCGCTCAACGACAGGATGCAATATGTCAAAAAGCTGATCGAGCTCCACCACAGGCCCGTATCGCTGACAAAAGAGAATATTACTGATTCTGCCATCCGCCGCCTGCTCTTCGATGCGGGCGACGATATCGACGACCTGATGACCTTGTGCGAAGCCGATATTACCTCCAAGAACAAGGAAAAAGTAGTGCGCTACCTGGAAAACTTCGAGCTGGTGCGCGTACGCCTTAAAGAGGTTGAAGAGAAAGATAAGATCAGGAACTGGCAGCCGCCCGTATCGGGCGAGGAGATCATGGCTACCTTCGGTCTTTCGCCTTCCCGCGAAGTGGGCACCATCAAGACGGCCATACGCGAAGCCATACTCGACGGCATTATCCCTAACGAGCATGAAGCCGCACAGCATTTCATGCTGGCGTTTGCGGCCACGCTCAACATTTCTCCGGTTGCCTGAATATCAGGAGAAATTACAGGAAAGCAGGTATGCCCTGCGCTCTCCTTAGTAGGTACATTGCAGGCAGGATAGTATTTTAATGTCTCCCTGCTGTCATCGACCGATGAAACCACCAACTATTGTCACCACAGGACGCGCCCTGCCTTACCTGATAACCGGGTTAATGCTCCTTTACGCCTGCCTGACCGCAAACGCCCAGCCTCCTGCTAAAACAGTCCGGGCATTGGAACACTACGACCGCTATCATGCGCCGGAATCGTTGTACCTCCACCTGGACAAAACCACTTATCTACCGGAAGAGTCGATCTGGTTTACGGCATATTCCCTGGAGCCGGCCGATAGCAACCGGAATACCCTTTTTGTGCTGCTGCAGCATATCGCAACAGACAGCATACTGACTTCTGCAAGATTTGTACTAGAACAAGGGATCGCCAAAGGGCATCTTTACCTGCCGTCCCGCCTGCCGGAGGGCGCCTACCGCCTGATCAGCTATACCAACAACCAGCTTTCCTACCCCGACAAAATACTTTCGGAACGGTGGATCCGCGTCTTGAAGACAAAAGGGCGGGAATGGCAGCTCAAAGAGCGGGACGGTATGCCGGCAACACGCGGCAACAGGCATTTTCAGCTGATCCAGCCGGACCTGAGCACGGCAGCCGGCAAAACATTGCACTACCGCCTGATGCAAGGCAACCGGCTGCGCCAGCAAGGCACCCGCAAAACAACGGCAACGGGCGACCTGATACTTGAATTGCCGGATAGCTTGCTGGAAGAGCCGTTACAGCTAGAAGCTATCCTGAAGACAGGCAAGGAGACCTCTTATCTGAGCACAACAGTAAACCTGCCTATCCCGCTCATCACATGTTATCCCGAGAGCGGCAACCTGCTCGAAGGGCATGATTGTAAGGTGGCCTTCGAGATCGGAGGCAATATTTCTCCGGCGACACCGCAACATGGTGAAGTAAGAGAAAACGGGAAACCGGTTGCCCGCCTGCATTTCATTACCGGTAACAGCGGCAGCTTTCACCTGGCACCTAAATACGGGGCAACCTATACGATCCATACCGATGCGGGCCTGGACTACAAGGTTCAGTTCCCTCCGGTCGGCAAAGAGGGCTATGCACTCCATACCGGCAACAGCACAGCAGGGGATAGCCTCGAGCTGAAGATATATGCGGCCGGTACCGCTAATGATCTTTATGTGGTGCTGCACAACTTCAAGGATATTCTTTACAGCACCGGCATCCGCTTTTCCGGAAGGGAAGGCCGTATGACTATTCCGTTGCAGCACATGGCGCCGGGCCTGGTTGCAGCTACATTGACCGACCTCCAGGGCAACCCGCTCGCGGAGCGCTGTATTTACATACCGCCGGAACAACAGGACCTGGCAATCATAGGCACCGACAGTACGGTATACCAATCCCGCTCGGCAATAAAAATAAAAGTCAGACTAACCGATAACCTGGGATTACCGGCTAAAGGCTACTTTTCTCTTGGCGTCGTCAGCAGCCCGCTTTACGACAGCCTGCTGGCGCCATCGCTACCGGACTATTACTACGCCGGCCGGCATTTTCCTTCGGCCGTATTATCATCCCTCGCAAATTTGGATAACGAACGGCGCGACCTTGCGTTGCTGACTTGTTTCCGGAGCCATTCCTGGTGGCAGGATAATCCGGCAGCCCACACAGCACCCGCCGGCATGGCACAGGGCATCAGCGGTAAAGTCCTTTATGAAATGAGGCCGCCAAAGGTACCGCTGGATTACCTTATCGCCGCCGATACGCAGGTGCGCTTGCGTCGCACCGATTCATCGGGCCATTTTTTCCTGGGCTATGCTGACCTTACCGGCCCTTATGGGTCATTCTTGTACCTTTCGCCTATACAACGAAAAAAATATAGCTATATCCATGGCTTCCGGCTCAGTACAGATGCCGATGCCCTGGAACAGTTTAACCACAATATGGCCGCCCGGGCGCACACTTTCCCGCCTTTACGTGATATGCAGACCAGCCCATTGACCGACCAGGGCTATCGCCTTTACCTGGACAAGATGATCCAATTGCAGGAAGTAGAGATCACCGGCCGGCGGCACTCAGATCCTATTGATGCGCTGAAAGAACAATACAGGATGGTAGGCGACAATATTTTTATTGGCGACTGCGGCAGGGATTATATCTGTATGTTCCATTTCGATGAGAGCCGGGAAGGGCTGAACATTCCCTGGATCAATTGTGCGCACGGAACAGGGCTCCGGCCGGTAGACGGCGAGTATTACTTCTATCCCGGCCCTCCGCTGCCCTACCGAAAAGCAGGCCTGGTCAAATATATCGGCTGCCCCGACACCACCAGGGGCAAGTTCCTGGCGCTGCTCCGGGCTACCTGGCAAGACAGGGCCTTCTACAGCGCAACACCTGAAATGCAGGCTGTGCCTGGTTATATTCCGGTCACTACTTTGCTCTGGGAGCATCTTGTAATGACCGACGACCGGGGCGAAGCCGAGATCCGTTGCTTTGCCAACGATATTTCCGGCCGGTTCCTTATCCACCTGCAGGGCTTTACCAGTCACGGGCCGGTATCGGGCCAACAATATTTTTATGTAAACAATGCCCGATAAATCGCTTACTCACCGGGAGCATGGCTATTTTTTCAGTAACATAAAAAGGAAATCTTATTTTTGCATCCCTGAAAAAATAGAATTTAATTCCAAAAACAATGCGAACAAAGATCAAAGCAATTCTGCACAACGAACAAACGGATTATGAGGTAACCATTAAAGGCTGGGTGCGGTCGTTCCGCAACAACCAGTTCATCGCGCTTAACGATGGCTCTACCCTGAATAATCTGCAGGTCGTAATTGACTTTGAGCATATGGACGAAAGCCTGCTGAAACGCATCACTACCGGCGCATCGCTTGAGATAACGGGTACGGTGATCGCCTCGCAAGGCAAGGGCCAGCGTGTGGAAGTAAAAGCGGCAGCGGTAACCGTATTGGGCGAATGCAGCGGCGAGGAATATCCTTTGCAACTGAAGAACCGCCCCTCGCTGGAGTACCTCCGGGAGATCGCACACCTGCGTTTCCGCACCAATACCTTCGGCGCGGTATTCAGGGTAAGGCATACCCTGGCTTATGCCATCCATAAATTCTACAACGAAAAAGGCTTTGTATACCTGCATACGCCCATTATTACCGCCTCCGACGCCGAAGGCGCCGGCGAAATGTTCCGGGTAAGCACCCTGTCGCCCGAAAATCCGCCGAGGAATGAGGATGGCGGTATCGACTATAAGGAAGATTTCTTCGGAAGGGCTACCAATCTTACCGTAAGCGGGCAATTGGAAGCCGAGCTGGGTGCTATGGCGCTGGGCGAGGTCTATACCTTCGGCCCTACCTTCCGTGCGGAGAATTCGAATACGGCAAGACATTTGGCAGAGTTCTGGATGGTGGAACCTGAAGTAGCCTTCAACGATCTCAACGACAACATGGACCTGGCTGAGGAATTCATCCAGTACATTATCGGTTATGCGCTGGAGCACAACCGGGAAGATCTCGAATTCCTGTCGCAGCGCCTGACTGAAGAGGAGAAAGCCAAACCCCAGGCCGAGCGCAGCGAAATGGGCCTTATCGAGAAATTGGAGTTTGTGCTGAACAATAAATTTGAGCGGATCACCTATACCGAGGCGATCGATATCCTGCTGCAATCCAAACCGTACAAGAAAAAACAATTTCAGTACGACATACAGTGGGGCACCGATCTGCAGAGCGAGCATGAGCGCTACCTGGTGGAAAAACATTTCAAGAAGCCGGTAATCGTCACCAATTATCCTAAAGACATCAAGTCTTTCTACATGCGCCTCAACGACGACGGAAAAACCGTAGCTGCTATGGACATCCTGGCGCCGGGCATCGGTGAGATCGTCGGTGGCTCACAAAGGGAAGAAAGACTCGATAAGCTGCAGCAGCGCATGGAGGAGATGCATATCCCCAAAGAAGAAATGTACTGGTACCTCGATAGCCGCCGTTTTGGCACCGCGCCGCATGCCGGCTTCGGACTGGGTTTTGAGCGAATGGTGCTTTTCGTTACGGGCATGACCAATATAAGAGATGTGATCCCTTTCCCCCGCACGCCGAAGAACGCCGATTTCTAAAGCGATGTACGACTTTACTTATTGCTACCGGGAAAATCTTGCAGAAGGTTTTCCCGGTATGTTTTATAGCAAGTGCACGGCCTACATCAATTTGAATCCTTTGCCTTGCAGCACGGAGATATTGATTTCGAGCAGCACGCCGTGCCGTCCATAACCGGGAAACAATGTTTTATCACGAAGGAGGAAATTGTGCAGATAGTATAGCCGCAACAAGCCTGTGGCCAGGGAGAAACCCGCTTTGGGCGTGAGCATGATGGCCGATTGCCTGAAATCGGTGAGCAGACCTGCATCCAGCCCTACATTGAAGCAAAGCAGTTCTTCATGATCGATGGGGAACAGCGAGGCCTGGAGGTCCAGTTTAGGCATCACCATCGTATGCCGCCCGATATAAGTCATCACGCTGATGTTGGCATCATAGTAGTGCGACTTCGACTTATCGGGAATGTAGCTGTAGCCGATCAAGCCTATGTCGACCAGAAAATTCCGGGACATACCCAGCCCCAACTTAGGCAACAGCTGGAAGCCGGCGCTCGAAGCCGGCTTGACATTTGTAGTATCAGGAACCACGGTTTTCGCGCTATCCCGCTGCTCCTGTGCCGGAGCCGGGATACCGGAAAGTAAACCTAAGGCAAGTAACGTTCCGAACAAAAGGCGCATAAACAGCATTATAATACCGATGACAAACAAGAAGCCGAAAAGTTGCCCCGCCTTAAAGCCACACCGATAAAATATATTTGCTCTTCAAAATACTCCTATATGCCCCTGCTCAACTATAATGGCGTGATCTGCTCCGACGAGGAGCTCCTGATCACCGTCCGGAACCGCGCCTTGCGGTATGGAGAAGGCCTCATCGAAACCATGCTCTGGCAGGATGGCAACATAAGGCGCTTGCAGCTGCATGAAAAAAGAGCCGCGGATAGCCTGGCGCTGCTTGGCTTTCCTGCCATCGAACCGGAGGTATGGCATAAGGCATTGCACCGGACGCTGCTCGCTCATCAGGACGTTAAGACGGGCATTCTCAGGACCCAATTTTTCCGGGACGACTCTTTACAAACATTACAATATATGATCGAGCTACTGCCTTTACCAACTGCTCACGGCGCATGGCCCGAAAGAGGGCTGTACACCGGCATTTGCAGAACGGCCGTCAAGGCCTCCGATCAGATATCACATTTAAAAACGACATCGCGGCTCTGCTATATTGTTGCCGGCAGGGAAGCGGCACAACAGGGATGGGACGATGCGTTCCTCTTGAATCCCGCAGGCCGTATCGCCGAGAGTACGATCTCAAATATATGGATCATTAAAGACGGCGCTGCGATCACACCTCCTTTGAGCGAAGGTTGCATTGCCGGGGTATTCCGCACCGCCTTGCTGAAAAACGAAAGCATTGGCGGCATAACCTTAAGGCAAGGTATGCTCACGGAACAGGACTTACAGGAGGCAGATGAAATATTCCTGACCAATACCATACGGGGCATACAACCGGTAAGCCGGTTTAACGGCCGGGAATATTCCAGCACGCTCACCCGTAATCTTTTTGAACAATCTGACGCTGCCCTATGAAAACAGCTGTATTCTGGTTCCGGCGCGACCTGCGCCTGGACGATAACGCCGGCCTTTATCACGCTTTAAAGGGCGACCTTTCCGTACTCCCCATATTTATCTTCGACACTGCGATCTTAGATGAGCTGGAAGAAAAAGCAGACAAGAGGGTCGTATTTATTCATGAGCAGATCCTGGCACTGGACAGACAGTTGCAAAAATGGGGGTCGGCAATGCAGGTATTTCACGGCACGCCTGTAGAAGCATTCCAGGAGCTGATCAAAGCTCACGATATTGCTGCGGTATACACCAACAGGGACTATGAGCCCTATGCTACCCAGCGGGACAGCACCATCGCCGGCCTTTTAAAAAAAGAGGGTATTTCTTTTCATACATTTAAAGACCAGGTCATTTTTGACCGCTCTGAGGTGGTCAAGGACGATGGTACGTCTTATACCGTCTTTACGCCCTATAGTAAGAAATGGCTGGCGCGGCTGGAAGACGATCACCTGAAACCCTATCCCATTCAAAAGTACAAGCATAACTTTTTCCCTTCAAAGAAGACCGTGATACCGTCGTTGAAGCAACTGGGATTCGTTGCCGGCAAAGAGCCGTTCCCATCCTCCACACCCGACGAAGCACTGATCAGGCATTATGATAAAACCCGCGACATTCCTACTATTGAAGGCACCACCAGGTTGGGCATCCACCTGCGTTTCGGCACCATCAGCATCAGGGTACTGGCCAGTCATGCAAGACAATGGAACGATACGTTTCTTAAAGAACTGATCTGGCGCGAGTTTTTCATGATGATCCTGTGGCATTTTCCACGAGTGGTCAATACTGCCTTCCGCGAAGAGTACGACCGCATTGTATGGCGCAATAAGGAGACGGAGTTCGAGCGCTGGTGTAGGGGGCAAACCGGGTATCCTATCGTCGATGCCGGAATGCGCCAGCTCAATGCTACAGGTTTTATGCATAACCGCGTACGTATGGTCGCCGCCAGCTTTCTTACCAAGCATCTGCTTATCGACTGGCGTTGGGGGGAGGCTTATTTTGCCCAAAAGCTACTCGATTACGACCTCGCCGCCAACAATGGCAACTGGCAATGGTCGGCCGGCTGCGGCTGCGACGCTGCGCCTTATTTTCGTATCTTCAACCCGCAAAGGCAAACCGAAAAGTTCGATCCTGACGGCAAGTACCTGGCGCAATGGGTTCCCGAATGGGGCAGCGATGCTTACCCGGAACCCATGGTAGACCATGCTACCGCCCGGGACCGTTGCCTTGCAGCTTACAAAAAGGCTTTGCAGCGATAAACCTATACCCGTTTATATTTATGAAAGACCTGATCCTGCTTCATGGCGCGCTGGGCCACACACAGCAGTTTGACCCTTATCTAAGCGTATTGCAGCAACATTTCCACGTGCATACCTTCCTTTTTGCCGGCCACGGCGGTAGTGCTATACCCGGACGAGACCTGTGCATGACCGATTATATTGATCAGTTGGAGCAATTTTGCAAGGAAAAACAATTGCAAACCTTTGACGTATTTGGTTACAGCATGGGCGGCTATGTGGCGCTTGGCTACGCCCTGCGTCATCCGGGACAAATTACTTCCCTGCTTACCCTGGCTACAAAGTTGCAATGGACCGTTGAAGGCGCCACCCGGGAAAGTCAGATGCTACAGCCGGACAAGATCGCGGAGAAAGTACCGAAG
Organism: Taibaiella koreensis; assembly: GCF_003545715.1. Classification (GTDB taxonomy): domain Bacteria; phylum Bacteroidota; class Bacteroidia; order Chitinophagales; family Chitinophagaceae; genus Taibaiella; species Taibaiella koreensis. The sequence goes on along the minus strand of NZ_QVNU01000001.1, from coordinate 272,562 downwards.
TATGCGGCGCAGCTCGCCGCGTGGCATGGTGAGGAGGAATGGAAAGTATTGCTACCTGCTATTGCTGGTATGATGAATGATCTTGGTGCGCACCCTTTGCTGGGCAGCCATAATTATCCGGATATACAAACCAGGGTACAACTGATGGTGGGTGATAAAGATGCGATGGTAAGCCGTGAAGAAACGATGGAAGCCACCGGATTGATCCCAGGCGCCCGCCTCGCCATACTGCCCGATACCAAACATCCATTGGAACAGGTACGCCCCGGCTTGCTCCTAGCCCTGATGAAAGATTTCTGGAACCTGTAGCTGAAGAAAGTGTCATAAAAGCATCAAGCCTGTTTACATTAGCGAGGCATTATGTAAACAGGCTTGAGATATCATTTCCTTTCAAAGGATGTAGTACAGAAAAAGCGCGAACGAGCTAACGGTACGGCTGGCCGGCAATCCAGCCTACGATGGATTTACGGTTACCCGAAGTGACCGGTAACACCCTATGAATGGCATAGGAAGGAAAGATAATAGCAGTTCCTTTGGTCTTCGGTGCGCTCACGGCGTTATGATTGATCATGAACTGCAGATCGCCGCCTTCATACTCTTCGGGATCGGAAAGCTGCACGGTAATGCTGAGCTTACGATTGGAAACGTCGCCGGCGCCATAGTCCATATGCCATTCAAAGAAATCCTTCTCGCCATAACTGGCCAGCTGCAATTGCGTCTGGAAACCGGTAATGTCGAATTTAAAACGGTTGGTATTGACCTGCAGGCAGGCGGTAGCCAGCTTATCGTAGATCCAGTCTGTTTCCTTCCCGGTATTGATAAACATAACCCTTGACTTGCGCAGATCCTCGTTGTGGTGATTGTCGCCCGACTTATTGACGCCGGCGGCTATGATCTGCTCCTCATCCCAGAGCTGCCGTATCTTTTCCACTTCCGCATCGGTGAAATAGTTGGTGAGCCATACATAATCGACCAGGTCATTATTGAAATCTTTTCTTTTGATATTCTGTACCTGCCGGAAAGGTTTGATCACTGCCATGGTATATTCTCGCTTGGGTTGATGACTAAATTTTCAAGGTGGAAATTAAAACAAAAAAACAAAAGCATCGTTATCATCCCTGGCTTACTGCAGGATCATCAGCTTGGCATAGGCCAGCATGATCTTTTTGTCGCCACCACCACCGGGAAAGTTGATGGTCGCTATACGGTTGTGTGCGCCGCCTTCCAGCCTCTTAATCGTACCAACACCAAATTTCTGGTGTTCTACGCGCGTGCCCTCTTCCATATCTTCCGGATCACTCGACACAAAATTGGCGGAAGGAATATGCGTGGTCACTTGTGCCTGGGCCTGTTTTTGCGCCATCACGCGGGCGGCATCGCTGGTACCGGTTTGGGCCCCGCGCACCGGCTGCTGCTGTGTTTTCTCCCTGGGGTTAAAGGTGCGCTGCTGTGCGCTTGCGTTACGGGCTACAGCACCAGTGCGGGCGCCGGCCAGTCCGGCAAAGCTCCTGTCCATATACTCCTGTGGCACCTCGTCGATAAAACGGCTCGGCTCGTTCTGCACGAGTGAACCGAACCGGTAGCGGCTATTGGCAAAGCTAAGCCACAGACGATGCTTTGCCCTGGTGATCACTACGTAAAACAGGCGGCGTTCCTCTTCCAGGTCTTCCCGGTCGTAAAGGCTCATTGCCGAAGGGAAAATATTCTCTTCCAGGCCTACAGCAAACACACAAGGGAATTCAAGCCCTTTAGCAGCATGTATGGTCATCAGCTTCACCACGTCCTGGTCCTCTTCGCCGTTCTTATCCGCATCGGTCAGCAGCGTGATATTCTGCAGGTAAGTGCCGAGGCTTTTGTCAGTCAATTCACCTTCCTCATCGGGTGTTTCGGTATATTCCTTGATCGCGTTCAACAGCTCCTGTACGTTCTCGTAACGGGCAAGGCCTTCAACCGACTTATCATTATACAGCTCTTTTACCAGATTGGTATGCTTTCCTACGGCAAAGGCCACTTCATAGGCATCAGACTTGGAGAGCGTGGACTGAAAGCTCCTGATCATGATCACGAATTGTTCGATCGCAGCAGCAGCAGCGCCTTTCAGGCCTGCCAGCTGGGGCTGCTGCAGCGCTTCCCATAGCGTAATATCTCTTTCGTTGGCGACAATAATGGTGCGCTCAAGGCTGGTTTTACCAATGCCCCTTACTGGGTAGTTGATAATCCTTTTCAGGGCTTCCTCATCCTGTGGATTCACCACCACACGCAGGTAGGCGATAAAATCCTTGATCTCCTTACGCTGGTAAAACGACAGACCGCCGAAAATGCGGTAAGGAATATTGAGCCGGCGCAGGCTTTCCTCGAAAGAGCGGCTCTGCGCATTGGTCCGGTACAGGATCGCAAAATCCTTATTGTAATAATGGTTCCGCAGTTTTTGCTCGGCAATAGCATCGGCCACAAAACGGCCCTCGTCATTATCCGTAAGCGTGCGTACGAGCTTCAGCTTTTCACCTTCACCATTATCTGTCCACAGGTTCTTGGGGATCTGGTTCTTGTTAAGCCCGATCACTTTGTTGGCTACATTGAGGATATTCTGTGTGCTGCGGTAATTCTGTTCGAGCTTCACCACCTTAGCGCCTTCGTAATCCTTCTGGAATTTCAGGATGTTCTCGATCGTCGCGCCGCGGAACGAATAAATACTCTGCGCATCATCGCCTACCACGCAAATATTTTCGTGCACAGCGCCCAGCATCTTGATGATCTGGTACTGTGCGATATTGGTATCCTGGTACTCGTCGATAAGAATGTAGCGGAACTTATGCTGGTATTTGGCCAGCACATCGGGATGCTTCACCAGCAGTTCATACATTTTGAACAGCAGGTCGTCAAAGTCCATAGCGCCGTTGCGGAAGCACCGGGCGGCATACTGTGCATATAGCTGTCCCAGCAGGGGCCGTCCGCTGCGGGCATCTTCCTGCTGGATAAAATGGTCCTGCATGTATTCTATCGGCCCCATCAGGTTGTTCTTCGCTGCAGAAATGCGACCGTACACATACTGTGGCTTATAGAGCTTATCATCCAGGTTATTTTCATTGATCACGCTCTTCAGCAGGCTCTTGGCATCGTCCGAATCGTAGATCGTAAAGCTGTTGGGATAGCCTATCTTATGCGCTTCGGCACGCAGGATACGGGCAAATACGGAGTGGAAAGTACCGATATACAGGTTCCGGGCCTCATTGTTGCCCAGTATTTTCTCGATACGCTCCTTCATCTCGGCGGCAGCCTTATTGGTAAAAGTAAGCGCCAGTATGTTGAATGCATCTACCCCCTGCTTCATCAGGTGAGCAATGCGGGTGGTGAGCACTTTCGTCTTGCCGCTGCCCGCGCCGGCCACGATCATCAGCGGGCCTTCCATATGCGACGCAGCTTCCCTTTGCTTGTCATTCAGTTCTTTTAAATAATCCTGCATAGTGCGCGAAGTTACGTAGGAAATTCTGCATCAGCAGGGCGGGTTATCCCCATATAGAGAACACACATATCGATTTAAAGCCATACAAATACAATGCGTTCAGCATACCTAACTTTACTGCAAAAATACCGGTGCCCCATCCCGGAATAAACCAAATCGGATGACACAAAAGAGAACAGCCCGGCAACTGATCGGGCAATGGGTAGCGGCTTTCAACCGCGCCGATGCAGATACCCTGGAAAGCCTTTATGCCGAACATGCAGTTAACCATCAGATGCCCCATGAGCCGGTGAACGGCAAAGCGGCCATAGGCCGGATGTTTCGCGACGAGTTTGCCGCAGCGCCGGATATGCATTGCATACCCTTACAGATCATTGAAGAAGACGACTGGGCCGTGCTGGAATGGCGCGATCCGAAAGGTTTTGGCGGCTGCGGCTTTTTTGAAGTGAAAGAAGGTCTTATCCATACCCAAAGGGGTTATTGGGACAAGCTCACCTTTAACAAGCTGTACCATTTATAAATACGTTCAAAAAAACAGAGGCCGTCGCGCGACGGCCTCTGTTTTTAAAGGATAATATAAGCTTTCCGGAATAGCTTAAGCAGGTTCTCCTTCATGATCGCTATCAGAAGGATAGGCCATCGTTACTTCATCAGAATCGGTCGGATATTTTCCGGTTGTAAATTCGTCGCTGTCCGAAGGATGCTTCAGGGTCACATAAGGATTATCGCCGCCCTGCAGCGTTTCTTTTTTTACCTGGCTCTCCAGGAAAAGGGAAAAGAAAGGCTTGCCACTTTGTTGCTTCTTCATATAAAGTCGATTTAAGGGTAGAACACAAATTTAGCGAGGGCCACTGCAGAAAACATGCAGTGACCTTCCTTAGCCCCAGATGCTTCAGATTACAAAATTTGATCCTAATTTCGGGCCGTAACCGGCCTTGCCAGCTTGCACCAAAACCATTCCGGATGAATAAGCTTCTCTTTCTTTTCCTGCTGCTCCTTGCGCAGCATACCTTTGCCCAGAACACGGCCACTACCCGCCCCTTTACTATTGGCGTGATCGACTCACTGCCATCAAAGCTGCTTGGCGAAACACGCACCCTCAACATTTACCTGCCTGCAGGCTATGGCCAGGATCCCAAGGTTACCTACCCGGTGATCTACCTTCTTGACGGCGGCGCCGACGAGGATTTCATCCATATCGCCGGCCTGGTACAGTATTTCAACTTCCCCTGGATCAACCGCTTCCCCGAATCGATCGTCGTTGGTATTGCCAATACCAACCGCAAGCGCGACTTCACCTATGCCGTTCCCAACCTGGATTTCCTGAAACCAATGGGTTTCGATAAATCTACCTTCCCTGCTTACGGCGGCTCTGCCACCTTTATTAATTTTATCGAAAAGGAGCTGCAGCCCTATATCGCCGGCCATTACCACATTGCTCCCGGTAAAACCCTCATTGGCCAATCCCTGGGCGGCCTGCTCGCTACAGAGATCCTGCTCAAAAAGACCAGCCTGTTTGATACCTATATTCTCATAAGCCCCAGTCTTTGGTGGGGCAATGAATCGTTGCTGCGGCAGAAACCGCAAGCCGGCAAGCCCAAAGTGTACCTGGCCATCGGCAACGAAGGCACGCCTATGGTGCCCGATGCCAAACAGCTGGCTGCCTGGCTGAAACAGAACAACATTCCTGTCGTATTCGATTACCTGGGCAACGAAGACCATGCTACTATAGGTCACCAGGCCGTTATGAACGCCTTCAGGCAACTGTATCCCGCACCTAAACAATAGCCTTCATCATGCGATGGATCATTCTTTTGCTCAGCCTTTTTAATGGCTTGTTCATGCTTGGCGATGGCATATATGTCCTATGCAACGGCAAATATATAGGCCCGGAAAAGCCGGGCCCCTGGGCCTTATTGTTCTATCGCCTGCATATCGATGTATTCCGGCTGGGGCCGCTGTTCATTGTTTACGGATTACTGTGGCTGCTGTTCGTATACAGCTTTGGACGCAAAAAAAGCCGGGCATACCCGATGGGCATCGTCGTGGCCCTGTCTACGCTATGGTACCTGCCTGTGGGCGCCCTATTTTCGCTTATCGTGCTGATCCTGCTCCTGCTTCTCAGGAAAAGGAGCAGGATATAGTCGCAGGCTGTACCTTTGTTACAGTTAATCTATGCCGCTATACCATACCCTTCAGATCGGCGCATTCCATACCCTTCATTGCGACGACTACCTCATCAGTGAACATATCGGTCATCAAAAGCTGCTCTGCGCCGTCATGGACGGCTGCACTATGGGCGAGGACAGCTATTTTGCCGCCACCCTCACCGGTAAGCTGCTCCGCAAGATTGCCAGGGAACGTTTTTTCCTGGAGCCACATCTGCCCGCGACGGCCGTTTCCACCGAAGACCTGCTCCGGCAGGTATTGCAGGAGCTGTTTGCCGCATTGCGCCAACTAAAGAACCAACTGCTGCTCGACACACGCGAGCTGCTCACCACGCTCATCCTGCTGATTGCGGATAAAGCTTCGCAAACCGGAGCGGTCCTGGTACTGGGTGATGGTGTCGTCGGCATCAATGGCCATACTTATGTGTTTGACCAGGACAACCGCCCCGATTACCTCGGCTTTCATCTTGATGAAGATTTTGATCAGTGGTATGCCCGCCAGGAACAAAAGATAAGCTTCGATACAATGGAAGACATCGGCATCGCCAGCGACGGCATTTTATTGTTCCGGCAGCTTAAGGCCGGCTATTGGCCCGCTGCCGATCCGGTAGCTTACCTGCTGCAGGACCGGGACCTGTCTGAAAAAGAGGATATGCTTGAGCTGAAGCTGAAAAAGCTGGAGCATGGCTTTGGTCTGCAGCCTACCGACGATCTGGCGATCATCAGGCTCATCAATGCTTAAAGCGCTCCTTGTCGGGCAGCAACCCCATATTGTCGCAATCACACCCGCAGGAACGATACGCGGCGGATTACTTTTGTATGGTCAAACCATTCCAAAATCTAAAAAGCAAAAAAACATGAACGTCTTCGGAAACAGTACGCAAAAGATCGCCACCTTTTTATGGTTCAACAACGAGGCCGAAGAGGCCATGAATTTCTATACCAGCCTGTTCGACAATTCCAGGATCGTTTCTGTAAAACGCACGGGCGACCAGGTGCTGGCCGGCACCTTTGAGCTGGCAGGGCAGCAATTTATCGCGCTCAACGGCGGCCCGCAATTTCCCTTTACCGAGGCCGTATCCCTGTTCGTCAAATGCGACAGCCAGGAAGAAGTGGATTTCTTCTGGAACAAGCTGACTGCCGATGGCGGCCAGGAAAGCCGTTGCGGCTGGCTGAAGGATAAATTCGGCTTGTCGTGGCAGATCGTGCCCACGCGCATGGGCGAGCTGCTGGGCGATCCCGATCCTGCCAGGGCCGGCAGGGCCATGGAGGCTATGATGCAGATGGGTAAACTCGACATTGCCGAACTGGAAAAGGCGGCTAACGAAGCATAATCCCTACTATCTGTTAAACAGGGTACCTTGTCGCCGGAAACGGCCGGCCAGGGCACCCTGTTTTGGCATTATGGAATTTTCTCTATTTTTATTCTAAATTCAACATCATATGGGTATCGGTTCCTGGATCATTTTCGGCCTGCTGGCCGGTTTTATTGCCAAGCTGATCATGCCGGGCAAAAATCCGCAGGGTTGCATCATTACCATCATCCTGGGTGTGCTGGGCGCTATGGTGGGCGGTTTTATCGGCACCCGCATCGGCTGGGGTACGGTAAGGGGTTTCGACCTGCGCAGCTTCGGACTGGCCGTAGGCGGCGCCTTATTGTTGCTTTTCGTCTACCAGGGCTTCCGCAGCAAATAGACGCTGATCGCGCCATAAGTGAAAACCGTTTCCTTTTTGCCCAAAAAGGATTAATTTTGCAGTAACAATTGTCTTTAAGATGAAAGAAAATAACAATCTCCGGATTATTATCCTTTGTGCTGCATTGATCCTGATCGCGGCGATTTCCCGTATCATCAATGCAGAAACCCATTGGTACAATTTCGGTCCTTTGGTGGCGATCAGCCTTTTCAGCGGTGCTATCCTGAAAAACAAGACGGCGGCTTACCTGATGCCATTGGCTGCCTATTTTCTTTCTGACCTTTACTTGCAGCTGGTACACCACAATGGTTTTTATGGTATCAGTCAGTTCTTTGTGTACGGCGGCATGGTGCTGGTTGTTTTCCTGGGTACCCTGATGAAAAAGGTCAATGCGCTTAAGGTGCTGGGCTTTTCGATCAGCGGTTCTCTACTGTTCTGGGTTATTTCCAATTTCGGTGTATTCCTGAGCGGTTATTATGGCCCCGGCTTCAGCGGCTTATCCGCTACTTACCTGGCTGCTATTCCTTTCTACAACAAGGACGGCGTGAGCACGGAACTGTTTTTTAATGCCCTGATTGGCGACCTTATTTTCAGCGGTCTTTTGTTTGGCGCCTATGCCCTTCTGAAGAACAAAGTAGCTGCTCCCAGGGCTATTGCCGGTTAATTTATCTATTACAATTGAGTACCTTATAACAACGACGCAGATTGTTTTCCCTGAAAATGATCTGCGTTATGCTTAAAAGGCCTGTCGTGGCCTGTAAATGATCCATAGTGAAATCAGTAGCGTTCCATACACTAGGCTGTAAGCTGAACTTTTCCGAAACCTCCACATTAAGCAGAACGCTGGAGGCGGAAGGTTTTTTAAAGAAAGAATTTGAAGAGGAAGCCGATGTATACGTCATCAACACCTGCTCGGTAACCGAAAATGCCGATAAAGAATGCCGGCAACTGGTGCGCCGTATCCAGCGCCGGGCACCGGAATCACTGGTAGTGATCACGGGCTGCTATGCCCAGCTCAAACCCCAGGAGATTGCCTCAATACCCGGTGTAGACCTGGTATTGGGCGCAGCGGAAAAATTCAATATCGCAGAACACCTGCGCGAGCTCTCCAAAGGGGACAGCGCTAAGATATGCAGCTGCGAGATCGAAGATGTGGAGGGCTTTCATGCCTCCTACTCCGTCAACGACCGTACCCGTACTTTCCTGAAGGTACAGGACGGCTGCGATTACAACTGCAGCTTCTGCACCATACCCCTTGCCCGCGGGCATAGCCGCAGCGACAGCATCGAAGGTGTGCTGGAAAATATAAAGGAGCTATCACAGGCAGGCACCCGCGAGGTCGTATTGACCGGCATTAACCTGGGCGACTTTGGCAAAGGCACCCATGGTGGCAAAAAACGCGAGGAGACTTTCTTTGAGCTAATACAAGAGCTGGACGCCGCCGAAGGCATAGACCGTTACCGCATTTCTTCCATAGAGCCCAATCTCCTGAGCAACGAGATCATCGATTTCGTGGCGCAGAGCAAACGATTCATGCCCCATTTCCACATTCCACTACAGAGCGGTAGCAACGAAATATTGGGACAGATGCGCCGCCGCTACCGCCGCGAACTGTACGCCGATCGCATAGCCCATATCAAAGCGCTGATGCCGCATTGCTGCATCGGTGTGGATGTGATCGTAGGTTTCCCTGGTGAGACGGAGGAACTATTCCGGGAAACTTTCGATTTCCTGCACGAGCTCGATGTTTCCTATTTTCACGTCTTTACCTATTCCGAAAGAGCCAACACACTGGCTATAGATATGCCCGGCGCGGTGCCCATGCATTTGCGCCACGAGCGTAACAAGATGCTACGCAACCTTTCCTATCAGAAAATGCAGTATTTCACAGAGCAGCAATTGGGCAACAAACGGAAAGTACTGTTTGAAAGCGCCGAGAAAAGCGGCATGATGGAAGGCTTTACCGACAACTATATCAAGGTCAAAACGCCTTTTCGCGAGGAGTGGGTGAATGAGATCGTGGATTGGGAGCTGAAGTAGTTGGCAATTGTTGAGTTGGCAGTTGGGGAGTTGGCAGTTTATGAGTTGGCAATTTATGAGTTGGCAGTTGACAGTCCAGAAATCGCTTTACTGACTATTGCTTTTTGTCAATTGCCAACTATTTTTTTGCCAACTATTCCTTGACAACTAGCCTTTGGCGTTCAGACTACTTTGGCGTTCAGACCGACGAGATCGTTAACGCGCTCTTTCCTGTAAATCGCTCTTTGCCAATTGCCAACTATTTTTTGCCAACTAATAGCCTTTGTCGTTCTGACCGCTTTCGTGCTCAGACCGACGAAACCGCTTTCATGTTCCGACCGGCGGGATCATCAACGCTTTCCGACCGGCAGTTTCCATCACCTTATTTGAACACCTGGTACACCAGCAAGGCCGCCAGGTAAGCCATACCGGTCATATAGGCCAGTTGCACCAGGGGCCATTTCCAGCTTCTTGTTTCCCTTTTTACGATAGCGATCGTGCTCATGCATTGCATGGCAAAGGCGTAAAAGATCATCAGGGAAAGGCCGGTGGCCAATGTGTACACTTTGGTGCCATCGGGCCGGCGCGCATTGGCCATTTTCTGTCGTAGCGGTACGCTGGTCTCATCGGCGCTACCCACACTGTACAAAGTAGCCATGGTACCCACAAATACTTCTCTTGCCGCAAAAGAGGAGATGAGCGCGATCCCCATTTTCCAATCATAGCCCAGGGGCCTGATCGCCGGCTCAATCGCTTTGCCCAGCATACCGGCATAGGATTGCTCCAGCTTATCTGTTGCTTTCTGCTCTTCCTGCTCCACGCTGAGCTTACCGCCATGGGCCAGGCCAAGCGCAGCATAGCGCTCTTCAACAACTTTCATTTTACCGGAAGGGCCGTAGGTCGCCAGCGCCCACAGTACCAGTGCGATCACCAGGATCACCTTACCGGCATCGGTCACGAAGATCCGGGCTTTCTCGTACATGGTAATCAGCGCGTTCTTCCAACGCGGCGCCCGGTATACCGGCAGCTCCATTAAAAAAATGCTGTGTTCGCGGTTCTTCATGATCAGGCTCATTACTTTCGCTACGATGAGCGCCATAAAGAAACCCAGCAGGTACAATCCCATCATGACCAGGGCCTGCAGCTTGAACACACCCAGCAACATCGTATCGGGGATCACCAGGGCAATCAGGATCACATAGATCGGTAACCGGGCCGAGCAGCTCATCAGCGGCGTGACCAATATTGTAATGAGGCGTTCCTTACGGTTCTCGATAGTACGCGCGGCCATTACCGCCGGTATCGCGCAGGCCATACCACTGATGAGCGGCATTACAGAGCGGCCGTTGAGACCGGCTGAGCGCATCAGGCGATCGGTAAGGAAGCTGATGCGGGCCATATAGCCGCTGTCTTCCAGCAAGGTGATAATACCGAAGAGCAAAGCGATCTGTGGCACAAATACCGCAATGCCACCGATGCCGGCGATAAGCCCGTTGACCAGCAGATCGCTCCACCAGGCTTCCGGCAGCCATTTGGCCATACTGCCCTGCAGCCAGGCAAACCCACCTTCGATCCAGCCCATGGGAAATTCGGCCAGCCAGAATACGCACTGGAACATGAGGAACAGGATCACCAGCAGGATCACATTGCCCCATACGCGATGCAGCAATACTTTATCCAGCCGCTCGGTGAATAGCTGCTTCTTGAGCGGGCTCTCCTCTACTACTGTACGCTGCATGATACGGCCGATGCGCTCGTAACGCAGCATCACTTCTTCGGCCTGTATTTTCCCTTTATGAAATTCGTGCTGGCTAAGCGTCAAGCGTATCTGCGCCTGCTGCCCGTTATTGAGAAATTCTATTTTATCTACACCGAAGGCGAGGTGTAGTGCGCCGTAATCGCTCTCCACACCGGACAGCTCTTTTACTGCCTTAATGGCCCTGGTCGCCAATGTCGCTACGGGTACAAAGTCGTTCTGTGGCTGGAAGGCACTTTGCTGTACTTGTGCAATTACTTTTTTCAGATGTGTCAGCCCTTTATTTTTCCGGGGATTGACTACTACCACCGGCACCCCCATTTCCCGTTCCAGCCCCTTGACATCTATAGTCGTGCCCCTTTGCCGCGCAAGATCCATCATGGTGAGCACGATAATGACCGGTAGCTTGAGGTCGATGATCTGGGAGCAAAAAAGCAGGTTACGTTTCAGGTTGGAAGCATCGGCCACTACCAATGTCAGATCAGGACGGTCTTTCCCGGCAGGATTCAGCAACACTTCATAAGCAACATATTCATCCGCACTTTTGGGATAAAGGCTGTAGGTACCCGGGAGATCGATAATACGGGCCTGTAGCTCCGGTGCAATGAGTGCCCGGCCGGTCTTCTTATCTACGGTAACGCCAGGAAAGTTGCCGACCTTCTGATTCAGGCCCGTGAGGGCATTGAACAAAGAACTTTTCCCGCTGTTGGGATTTCCGGCTAATGCTATCTTATACGTTCCTGTCATGAAGATGTGGGGCGCAAAGGTACTAAATAGATGAGGCCAAAACCCGGCAACGATACAGAAATGACAATTGTGTGATAAAAGCCGGTGGTCCCGGCAATAAAACCATTATACGGTGACCGACCAAGCAAAATCGGCTTCGATACCGCCGTGGAGATCGATTTGCACCGAAGGCTCTTCGCGCAGGAATTCCATTTTCATGACAGCTCCTTTGCCCTCGACTTGCATGTCGCGTATGGGCATATGCCGTATAAAATCGACAGCGCCCAGGCCATAGCGCTTGAAAGCGGCCTCCTTTGCCGCCCAGGCCAGGGTAATGCGCGCGGCATGGTTGTTGCAGAGCGCCTGCTCTTCCGGCGACAGGAATTTGTATTGGATGCGTACGATCTTTTCCTGTAGCGTTTGCACGTCGATACCTACTGCCTGCGGCGCAACAGCTACGCCCACAAAGGGAAACGAATGGGATATGGAAAAACAAGGGCCGTTACCAGGGAAATAAGGCTTCCCCAGGTGGCTTACCTCGATATGATCCAATGACATTTCCGGCAGGAGATACTGCAGGAGAAAGCGGCCAGCCAGGTGTTCCAGGCGGCGCACAGCGCTTTTTTTATCGGTTTGCAGACCCGTCTGCGCTTCAAAAAAGGATTCCGGCTCTTCGACCTTCCAAATGGCGACCCGGGTATTTTTCCCAGGCTGCCATTCCTGATACATGGGCATGCGCAAAGATACTATATTGCCGTCTCATGGCGACTGCAACAGGATGAAACAGCACACCCGTATAGGCGGCAGGCTATCAATTTCTTCTCTTATCCTATCATAATATGTTTTGTTGCGGAAAATTTGCATTCCGTACCTTCGCAGTTCAAATACTATAATTATGTTGAAAACCGGAAGCACTATCGTAAGCATATATACCGAAATGACGCCTAACCCGGAGACCATGAAGTTTGTGGCCAATAAGCTCCTTTATCCCGGCAAAAGCATCGACTTTCCCGAGGAAAAAGACGCCACACCTTCGCCCCTGGCCCAGGAGCTCTTCGGCTTTCCTTTCGTACGTGGTGTCTTTATCGCCAGCAATTTTGTAACGCTGACAAAAACACAGGAAACCCTTTGGGAAGAGGTGATCCCTTCGATCCGCCAATTCCTTAAAAATTACCTGGAAGAAGGTAAAGCAGTGATCAACGAAGAGCTGGTACCCATCAAAGAACCGGACTATGCGGTGAGCGCCGATGATAAGGAAGTAGTTGAACGCATTAAGGAAATGCTGGAAAATTATGTGAAGCCCGCAGTAGAGATGGACGGCGGTGCGATCAGTTTCCGCGGTTACGACGACGGAGTGGTAAAGCTGATGCTGCAAGGTAGCTGCTCGGGCTGTCCTTCGTCTATGATCACGCTGAAGTCGGGTATTGAAGGTATGATGAAAAGGATGATCCCTGAAGTGAAGGAAGTAGTAGCTGAAGCCGAATAAGCACAACAATCTGACAAAACGATAATAGAAAAAGAAGGTTCCCGTTTACGCGGGAACCTTCTTTTATTCTGCCGCTACTTTAGCGGCCCACATCATCTCAAATACTTTTTGCTTCAACCCGGCTACATCATCGACGGCAAAGCCGTCTACCGGGACCTCGGGCAGGAAGATCGCCCGGTTGACGCCGGGCCGCCACTGCCAGAAGCCGCTGTAATGCCAGCGCTTGACGGCGTCGGGGAAGACTACGGGCAGAATGGGCGTACGGGTACGCAAGGCCAGCCGGAAAGCCCCGTCGTAGAAGGACTTAAGGGGATCGGTAGTTTCATTAAAGGTTCCTTCGGGAAAAATAAAGATGCTGCCTTCCCGCTGCAGGGTACGGCGCAGCATATGTACGCTCCTGAATTTACTTTGCGCATCGCTGCGGTCAACCAGCACTGCCATTTGCTTATACAGGAATCCAAAAAGCGGGATACGGGCCAGCTCTATTTTGGCCAGGGGCCGCACAAAGAAAGGAATGCTGCGAAAGATGAGCGGCGTATCGATATAAGAAGCGTGATTGGCTACTACTATATACGGCTTACCTTTTACCGGCTTCTGCTTATAGATCCGCCGTACCGGCATGCCAATGAGGAAAAACCACACATAGCTCCATCCCCGGATCAGCTGCCATATAGCTTTCCGGCCCCAGCCTCCGAAAAGACTAAGCAATAAGAAGAAAGGGAATAAGCACAGGAAAAGGGCGACAAACCAGAGCATCGCCCAGATCACATAAAGATAACGCATGCCTCAGCTTTACTTTTAAGCGCCGGCGCCAGGCATCCAGCCGCGGCCCAGGGCTTCGCGGAAAGGCCAGGGGATCGTAGCGAGGATCAGGATAAGGGCGATAAGGAAACACCAAAAGGCCTTATTGAATTTTTTCTGATCGCTTGCAGCCTTCTTGGTGGCCGAATAACCGATATGTACCAGGATAACGCTGATGAGCATGCCAATAAGGTGTTCCACAGCAAAGAAACGCAGGGCCTTATCGTGCATCACTATGCCCATATCATTGTTCTTAAGGCTGGCAAAACCCCATACCGGACTGCTAAAATACAAGTACAGGCCTATCAGCAGCTGCAGGTCCATAGTGATCAGGAAGAACAGTGCCGGGCGTTTGTCGGCAGCGGTGAAGGCTTTGCCGCCTTTCCGGCCCGACGCCATTTTAACGATCGCCCATATGGCTACGATCAATACGATCCAGCGCAGAATAGCGTGCAGGTGTAACATTCCGGTATGCATAAGCCAATGCGTTTTAGAAATTTGAAAGGGGTATTTACAAAATCAGCATAAAAAGTATGCGTACATCCTCTTTATGCTGAAATTGATATAAGTCAAAAAAGATTATCCTACCAGGGCTTCATACGCTTTGGCATCCAGCAATGCAGCAACATCGGCGGGATTGCTTACCTGCATTTTGATCATCCATCCGGCGCCATAGGGATCCTGGTTCACCGATTCCGGCGCACCGCTCAACCCGCTGTTCACCTCGGTGATCTTACCGCTTACCGGCAGGTAAAGGTCGGATACGGTCTTTACAGCTTCTACTGAACCGAATACGTCGCCTGCATTCAGCGACTGGCCTACCGTTTCGATCTCTACGTAAACGATATCGCCCAGCTCGCGCTGTGCAAATTCAGTAACGCCTACGGTAGCGACATCTCCTTCGAGCAGCACCCATTCGTGTTCTTTGGTGTATTTCAGATTTTCAGGAAAATTCATTTCGGTTCAATTTTTATGAGGCGAAAATAAGTGAAAAAAATAACAAAGCGACAAAATCGTCTCTTCAAAATATTACGCATCCACACTCCTGCGCAGCTCTTTGGTAGAGGTGAGCCTGCTGATGGTAAGCCCTTGCACGATGATGGAAAACAGAACAATAAAATAGGTGATCGCCAGGAACAGATTCTTGTTCAGGTCGTCGTCGATCGACAATGCCAACGCAATCGATACGCCGCCGCGCAGGCCGCCCCACACCAGGATGGTGATCGTCTTACGGTCAAACTTGTTGCTGCGGAAAGGGATGATCTTTGAGGGTATCCAGATAGAAAAAAAGCGCGCCGCCAGTACAATGGCAATGCAGAACAAACCGATCTTCCAATACAAGGTAAGATCGGGGATCACCAGCAGTTCGAAGCCAATAATGAGGAACAGCAGGGCATTGAGCACCTCGTCGATGAGCTCCCAGAACTTATCCAGGTAATCTTTGGACACCTCGCTCATGGCCTTGGTACGGCCGTAGTTACCCACCACAAGGCCCGCCGCTACCATGGCCAGCGGTCCCGACATGTGCAAACCATGCACGATAAGATAGCCGCCCATAACGATCGCTAGCGTAATGAGCACATCGACTTTGTAGTTATCAATCCGCTTCATCATGCTCGATCCCAGGAAGCCCAGGAGCAAACCGATGGCCAGCCCGCCCAGGGCCTCTTTGGCGAGCAACAGCGATATACTGACGAAAGACAGGTCCACCTCTTTACCCTGTGCTACCTGCAGTAAGGTAACAAACACTACCACGGCAACGCCGTCGTTGAACAGCGACTCCCCCGCAACTTTGGTCTCCAGCGTTTTGGGTACGCCGGCCTGCTTCAATATGCCTAACACAGCCACCGGATCCGTAGGCGAGATCAGGGCGCCGAATACCAGGCACTGGATCAGCGGCACTTCGAAGTGCAGCCAATGTAAGGCATAATAAGACAGAACACCGACAAAGAAGGTGGAGATGATCACACTTACGGTAGAGAAGACCACCACCGGTATCCGCTGTTCTTTAAGGTCGCTCATATTGATGTGAATGGCGCCGGCAAACAGCAGGAAGTTGAGCATAGCGCCCATCAGGATATCTGCAAAATCGAAATCGTTGAGCAGGCGGGACAGGCGGTCGAAGGTATGGGGAAAAATATTATTGGTTGCAAAGAGGCCGATAGATACCATCAATGCGATGAGCATGATGCCAATAGTTGCAGGGAGCTTCAGAAAGCGGGCATTGATGTAGGCAAAAATAGCGGAGAGCACAATAAGCACAGAGAAAGAATAGTATAGTTCCATAAGTCAAAAAGCCGGTTTAGTAAACAATGCGATCTGGCCGAAGATACGGAATCTATATCTTTGTTTCCATGAACGAACCAGGAACGGCACCCGCCATTGAGCTCATTAACGTGTCTAAAAGCTACGACAGGCCTGTATTGCACAATATTAACCTGACGATCCCCCAGGGACAAGTGACCGGCTACATTGGCGCCAATGGCGCTGGAAAATCCACTACAGTAAAGATCCTCACCGGCCTCATTACCGCTTATGAGGGGCAGGTTAATATTATGGGCAAAGACTTCCGGCAGCATACGCAGGAGCAGAAAGCGCTCATAGGTTATATACCCGAGAACGCCGTGCTGTACGAAATGCTGACGCCTGTAGAATACCTTCAGTTTATCGGCGGCTTGTACAATATGCAGGAAGCGGTGATCGAAGACCGCGGACGCCGCATGCTGGATATGTTTGGCCTGTCTGATGCGCTGCACCAACGTATGGACGGCTTTTCCAAAGGCATGAAGCAAAAGGTGCTTATCACCTCAGCGCTGCTGCACGACCCGCAGATCATACTCATGGACGAACCCCTGTCGGGCCTGGACGCCAATGCGGTGATCCTGCTGAAGGAGATCATCGGCGGCCTCAAGAAAGCCGGGAAGACGATCCTTTACTGTTCTCACATTATGGATGTGGTCGAAAAAGTATCGGACAGGATCGTGCTCATCCGCGACGGGTATATTATGGCAGACGGCACCATGAGCGAGCTGCGTGCGCAAGCCGGTACCGAAAGCCTGGAAGATATCTTTGCGCTGCTCACCGGCCGCGATCGCAGTCACGACCATGGCAGCGATTTTATTTCGATCTTTAACAAAGAAGGAGGGATCAAATAAATGGACCGTATTTTCCTGTCGCTGATAAGCATACTGGCTCCTTTATGGCGCCTGGCCGGCGCCGACAGCCGGCAACTGCTGCATATCCTGAGGCTGAAGACGACCCTGTCCAACCGGGCGCCGGTATCGTTGCGGTCGGGGAGCAAAAAACAGTACAATTTTCCGCCCCTGGTACGGTCATTGCTGAACATGCTGCTGCCGGCCTTGCTGGGCATTACCTATGTTCCCATGCTGCTGCTGGTCCCCGACAAAGAGGTGGGCCTGCTGCTGGTAACCTTTTCTTATTTCCTGTTTGCGACACTACTGCTGGTAATGACCTTTTCCAGCCAGCTTACCGACACCGCCGATAATGTGATCCTGCTGCCCCGGCCGGTCAACAGCAGGACCATGATCCTGTACCGTCTGCTGTTCATGGCGTACAAGTTCCTGGCAAGCGCTATCCCGCTATCATTCGCGCCGGCTATTGCGCTCGGCATCAGGGACGGCTGGATGCGGGGCTTATATTACCTCGCGCTCACGCTGCCGGGCCTTACGATCGTCTTTGCAGCCATACAGCTGTTGCTCATTGTAGTGCTGCGATTTGTTTCGGGACAACGGTTCAAAAAACTGGTTTATTGGTTGCAGATCATCTTTATCGGCTGGGTCTACCTTTGCATGCAACGCTCATTTCTTGACAAGCTGGAGCGTACCGACCTGTCGGTCGTGTTGCAGCATACGACATTATTGTCATGGATGCCGCAATACTGGATCACCGAGGCCTGGATGCATACAGCGCCCTGGTGGATGTACCTGGCGCTTTGGGGCGGCCCCGTCATCTGCTTCCTTTTCATCGTCAGAATACTGGCGCCTAAGTTTTCGGAGCGCCTGAGCGAAATGGGATCAGGTTTCGAAACTGCCTCCAGGAGCAGCATCAGAAAAGCCCGGCGGGCAACAGGACAGAAGAGCTATTTGTTGCTGAAGCATCCGGCTGCCAAAGCCGGATTCCAGTTTGTGCGTAAGTTTACCGGCCGGGTTACCGAATACAAAATGATGGTGCTGCCCGCCTATGCTTACGTTATTTTCACCGCTTTTCCCCTGCTCTCCGATATTTGGAAATTGCTGAGCACCGGAGCGGGCCACATTAAGGCAAGCAGGTGTCTCTTCCCGGTATATATGTTGATGTATCCCATTACCACGGCGCTGATGAACCTCAAAGCCTCACCTCAATATAAAGCAGCCTGGGTATATGAAGTGGCGCCGGGATCGTACAGAGGCTACGTAAGGCAGGGGGCAGGTTGGGGTTTATTTACCCGGTACTACATCCCGGCCTTCCTGATCTGGTCGGTGATTTTGCTGGCGGCCACCAAAGGGGCGCTCTGGAGCGACCTCGTGCTTACCGGCTGTACCTGTACAGCCATTTATCTGCTGCAGGTTTTATTACTCTTCAAAGAAATGCCCGCTTCGATACCCGCAGAGGACCTTAAGGCGCAGAAGAGCCAGCGCTTTTTCGTCACGCTGCTTATAATGCTCCTGAGTGTGGTTGCCGGCATGGTACATGCTTTCCTCATCGTCCCGCTGTACTGGTGGATCCATTTGCTCCTCGCTGCCATGAGCCTGGCTGCGGCCTGGTTGCTATGGGACAAAATCGCCAGGAAAGCATAGAGATGCAACCCAAACACATTCAAAATGTTACCATAATACATAAACACGCTCAATGGTTGAATAGCACCCGGCTAATGGTGCATATTATTTATTCTTTGTAGCTTTGCGGCGCAAAACTATGCATATGCAAATACAGGTAATGAAGTCGAAGCTGCACCGGGTGGTCGTAACGGAAGCGGATCTGAATTACATCGGCAGCGTGACCATTGATGAGGACCTGATGGATGCCGCTAACTTTATCGAGCATGAAAAGGTACAGATCGTCAACCTGAATAATGGTGAACGATTGGAGACCTATATTATCAAAGGCATAAGAGGCAGCGGCAAGATATGCCTGAATGGTCCGGCGGCGCGTAAGGTGAGTCCCGGAGATATGGTGATCATCATCTCTTATGCGTTGATGGATTTTGAGGAAGCCAAATCATTCAAGCCTACGGTGATCTTCCCGAAAGAAGGCAACAAATTGTAATTTAACCCCCCTCTTGTGGAAATCAGAAATTGAAATTTGATTTTTGATTTTTGATTTCCATTTTATTACCGTCTCAACCGGTACCTTTACGCTTAACCCTCCAGCATAATAATGACCAAAAAGACCGTATCGACCACATTGCAGCTGATCATTTTCCTGGGACTGGGCATAGGATTGATCGTATGGCGGTACAATGCCATGAACGAGGAGGAGAAAGAGGCAATGTTCGCTGCCTTTCGACATGTGCGCTGGGGATATGCGCTGCCGATCTTTATTATCGGCTTTCTTTCCCATTTTTTCAGAGCGCTTCGCTGGAAGCTGATCCTGCAACCATTGGATATTTATCCTTCTACGGCCAACACTACCTTTTCGGTGCTGATCGGCTACCTGGCCAATACCCTGGTACCTCGCCTGGGAGAGGTGGCCAAGTGCACTGTTCTCGCCAAATATGAAAAGGTCCCGGCCGATAAGCTCGTAGGCACCATTATAGCCGAACGGGCTTTCGATATGGTATGCCTTATCGCGATCGTGCTGCTGACCCTGGGCGTGCAATACGATGTGATCTACCCCATAGCCAGAGACCTTTACCTGAAGCTGTTCACGGATGCCGGCGGCCAATTCATCTGGGCGCGGATACTGATCGCATTGGGTGTATTATTGGCCGGCATTATCGTACTTGTCCTGCTCTACCGTAAGATCAAAAATTCCAAGATAGGGCATGTCATTAAGGGCATCGGCGAAGGCCTGAAGGCTATCGCACTGGTGCGGAAAAAAGGATTATTCCTGCTGTACACCTTGCTGATCTGGACTTGCTATACCGGTGCGATCGTGGTCGGCTACCAGGCCCTGCCCGAAACAGAAAGCCTGCCGCTGCTATCGGGCCTCGCTGTTATTTCCTTTGGCAGCGTGGGCATGATCGCTACCCCGGGCGGCATCGGCGCTTATCCTGTCATTGTAGCGCAGGTACTGATGCTGTACGGCCTCAGCGAAGGCATAGGCCTGGCCTATGGCTGGGTGAGCTGGGCCGCGCAAACGGCCATCGTACTAGTGCTGGGTATGATCGCTTTGATCGCCCTACCTTTATACAATCGCAAACAACATGAAGCTGTCCAAGAAAGAGTCCGTACAAGCTAAGATCATGAGTCGTGAGGACCTGGCGCACCTTTGCGCAGGCTGGCGGGTCAAGGGCTATAAGATCGTATTTACCAACGGCTGCTTTGATGTGCTCCACCAGGGCCATATACAGCTGCTGCTGGCGGCGGCGGAAGAGGGCAATAAGCTGGTGCTGGGATTGAATACCGATGCCTCTGTAAAGCGGCTAAAAGGTGAAGACCGCCCGCTCAACGACGAGCATTCCCGTGCGCTGGTCATGGCAGCACAATTGTTCGTCGATGCTGTTTGCCTGTTTGATGAAGACACGCCGCTTCAGCTGATTGAAGCGATCCGTCCCGACGTGATCGTAAAAGGCGGCGATTATACCCCCGAAACGGTAGTGGGTAACGATTTTGTTACTGGTTACGGCGGACGTACTGTCATTGTTCCTACGCTGGAAGGCTTTTCCACAACTTCCCTCATCAACAGGATGAAGCAATAAGCAGATCGGCTATTTCAATGTTACCCCGCCCCGATTTATCTTATATTTGTAATTGAATGACCACCGAAAAACTATCTATTCCGCAGGTGTACGCCTGGCTGGCGGAGATATCCGATCCTGAAATACCTGCCGTGTCCATCCTGGACCTGGGTATTGTACGGGACGTGATCCTTGTCGATGATGGCCGGGAAGTTTCGGTGACTATAACCCCCACCTACAGCGGCTGCCCGGCAATGGATATCATCAGCATGCAGATACGGATGGCCCTGTTGGGGCGCGGTGTAGCCAAAGTGACTGTAGAATTGCAGCTGGCGCCTGCCTGGACTACCGACTGGATCACTGAGGAAGGTAAGGCCAAAATGCTGGCTTACGGCATCGCTCCTCCCCAGCGCCGTGCACAGGAGGCTTTGGACTTGTTTGAAGAAGAAGAGATCGAATGTCCCCGTTGTCATTCTCATCATACCGAAATGGTTAGCCAGTTTGGTGCTACCAGCTGTAAGTCCATGTATCGCTGCCTGGATTGCAAAGAGCCTTTTGAGCATTTCAAATGCCATTAGAAGTCTTATATTTTTCTGATTCCTTTAGAAATCCTGCCTTAAACAAAGGGTTGACCGAAAAATAACATACCACATTTCACAATTTATTAATCCTTTATTACGTTTGCAGCCCAAATCATAATCCATGTTTTTGCGCCACTGGCTGCTCTCCCTGTCCGCCCTTTTTATCTTTTCTTTTTCTTCTGCTCAAAATAAAGCCGCCATTTATGTGGTAGCACACCCCGACGATTGGCAGCTGTTTATGGGCAATGACGCCTATAGCGACATACAGGATACCAGCAACCGGGTCATCTTTATCCTCACTACTTCGGGTGATGCCACCGCCAACCGCCCTAAAGCCAATCTTCGCCTTGCCCGCTCGCGCGAAAGAGGTGTGCTGAATTCAGTACGTTTCAGTGCCGATATGAAGACGGTAGTTGACTCCGCCTGTCAGACCCGTCATGTTACGATCAATGGCCACGACATGCTTTGCTATCCCTACAAACATGTACGCACTTATTTCCTTCGTCTTCCCGATGGTTGCTTCAGCTCGGGCTATATGGGGCAAAGCCTGGAATACCTGCACGACGGCCGCATCGACCGCATCACGGCCCTGGACAGCTCTACTACGTATGAGGGCTGGCATGACCTCGTGCATACCATCAGGGCCATTATGGAAAAAGAGACAGCCGGCTATTCCAATATCACGCTGAGCTACCAGGATCACGATAAAACGATCAACCTGCGGGACCATCCTGACCACACCTTCAGCGGATTGGCTGCGGCTCAGGCGGGCGCTACGCTTCCCTTGCTACAGCATACCGGTTACCTGGACTATTGCATCGTCGATAAACCGGCCAATATAGGCGCAGAGGATATCGCCGTAAAAGCTGCCGTATTCGCGTTGGCCGATTTCGGTATTACGGAGCAGGGCGACGGCAGTTCGTTTAACCGGGCCCATCTCGCTTTCCTGACCCGCACCTATTCCCGTAAATTGCCCATGGTCGACTCCGCAGGCAACCCTAATTTCAGCAATCGTATTACGATATATCCCAACCCCGCGAGTGGCAGCACGGTCCAGATCCGCTATACCTTAAGCGCCCCGGAAGTGATTCAGCTGACACTGACTGATATAAACGGTAATTCCCGCTGGAGCAATGTCAATATCCCTTCGCTGACCGGTGACAACGAATACACCATCCCTCTGACCGGCATCGCCCCCGGCATCTATTTCGTATCGCTGCACACCGCTGCCGGCACCGAGCTGGTCAAGCTAATACGGTTTTGATATAAGCTGAAGCAATCTACTCTCTATAAGCCTGGCAAGGCATTCCTGCTCCTGAGCTATCGAAAGGCACAAGCGCAGTGACGTGCTTCGACAAGTTCAGTAACCGTGTTGGTAAACAAACCAATCTCACGTTTCTAATATTCAGGCATCCCGACAAACGGAAATGAACTATCGAAGGGTTGGTCTTGTTTTCACATGGGCCGCCCTGTTCATTGTCGCATGCGCCCCCTCATTTTGCCCTATTGGCACAGCAGGATACAGAGAGAGAGCAGCGATCTTTGTGAAGCAAAACAAACGTTATGAACAGAGCGTTTCAATGGGTCGGCAATAACCGACGACAGATATGGGACATATCGGCGCTTACCGGCCAGGTGGCTCCAATGATAGGTGGGCCACTTGAATCCGTACAAAACTAAATCAGATCTCTCCAACATTAAAATCGATATATTATGGAAGCGTTATTGCAGCAATCGGTCCGGAATACGTTCAATGACCTTACCGGCCTCCTCTCGGGTCTCGACCAGGAACAAATCGATCGCCTGCCTACACAGGGCTGGTCGGCAGGACAGGTAACCGAACATATTATCAAAGCTTCGTCAGGCATGAGCGGCTTGTTTAACGGCCCTTGTGAACCCGCCCGGCGGCAACCGGACGAACAAGTACAGCCCTTGCGCGAACTTTTTCTTAACCGGGACATAAAAATGCAATCACCCGATTTTATCCTGCCTACAGACAAAGACCATCCCAAAGAAAGAATAATCGCTTCACTGAAGGACATCAGCCTTGAGCTCGACGGACTAGCCGGCAGTATGGATCTCGACTGGGTCTGCAGTCAACCGGAATTCCCGGGCTTCGGACAGCTTACGCGGCGGGAGTGGCTCAATTTTGTGCTATTCCACACACAGCGGCACACCGAACAGATAAGGGATATTGTACAACAACCGGCCTGATGATGAACCAGCAAAAAGGAACGAAGCGCACCTGCCCGCAAGGCCACGTCTACTATAAAAGCAGCGATTGTCCCACTTGTCCTGTATGTGAGCGCGAAAGCCGTCCGGAGGAAGGATTCCTGGCTTTGCTGGGCGCACCTGCGCGCAGGGCATTGGAACACGCGGATATTACAAGCCTGAAGAAATTGGCAACGTATACACAGAAAGCAATACTGAAGCTGCATGGCATGGGACCGGCCAGCATACCTGCTTTGAAGAAAGCATTACAGGACGCAGGACTGGATTTCAAACCAGCGGATTAAGAAGAGCATATCCTTTAGCAAAACACTTTCCAAAATAAATGTCATCCGGTTAACCGCAAAGACCGCCAAGCTATGCGCGAAGGACGCAAAGAAGATGGTGTAACATGCTAAATCGAGAAACATTTCCTCATTAGGAAATACGCCGCCGGCGAACAGGTACCGTCCTTATTCACCAAGCGACATCGGGTTGAGAAGATAAAAAATGACCTCTTATAATAACCTACCATTCTTTAATTCTAAAACGAAACGATTATGACACCTAAAATGATATGGGCCAACCTGACGGTAAGCGACCTGGACCGGACCACCCGGTTTTATACACAACTCGGGTTCAGGTCCAACGGCTCTTCCAAAGACCTGACTAGCTTTTTCTTCGGAGAGAACAATCTCATCATACACTTTTTTCTGAAGGAGGTGCTGCAAACGAATATGAAGATCGAAATAGCCGATGCACAAAAAGCAAGCGAAGTGATGTTCTCCCTTTCAACCGATAGCAGAGAGCAGGTGGATAGCTGGGCAAAAGAAGTAGA
The DNA here is from genome assembly GCF_003545715.1 of Taibaiella koreensis. Classification (GTDB taxonomy): domain Bacteria; phylum Bacteroidota; class Bacteroidia; order Chitinophagales; family Chitinophagaceae; genus Taibaiella; species Taibaiella koreensis. The sequence goes on along the minus strand of NZ_QVNU01000001.1, from coordinate 247,983 downwards.
AGCAGCCGGCGGCCAGATCATTTCCCCACCGGAAGCTTTTGGCGGAAGCTTTTATGGCTTCACCTTTGCCGATCCGGATGGCCATAAGTTCAATGTCCTGCTCATGTAAGGTCCTGAAGGAACGGCGGAGAGCGATGACCGGTAGTTATGCCTTGCAAGCAATCGGAAGCGAGCCTCGACTGTACGACATCTTCTATGATAATAAAATGCTCCGGCGCCAAGCACCGGAGCATTTATATATTGATACCGCGAAGATTAAAGCTCAATACAAACATTTTTGGGTTCGGTAAAGAAGCGCAGGGCCTCCCAGCCGCCTTCACGGCCCACACCGCTGTTTTTGAAGCCGCCAAAGGGAGTGCGCAGATCGCGCAGCAACCAGCAGTTGACCCATATGATGCCGCTATGCACCATGGCAGCCACGCGATGAGCGCGCGTTACGTTTTCGGTCCAGATGGTAGCGGCCAGACCGTAGTCGCTGGCATTGGCCAGGCGTAACGCTTCCTCTTCCGTTTTGAAAGATTGCAGGGTCACAACAGGGCCGAATATTTCTTCCATATTAGTGCGGCTATCGGGGCCAAGACCTTCAATAATGGTGGGCTCGATAAAATAGCCATTGGCACAGCGCCCTTCGGGCTCAACCGCCTTGCCGCCCAGCAGTATGGTTCCACCTTCCTCGCGGGCCAGCGCTATACAGCCCAGCACTTTATCAAAATGAAGCTTGCTCACTATTGCACCTTGCTTTGATGTGGGTTCCAGCGGATCGCCGGGATGCAGGGCCCGTACTTTTTCGACAAACTCCGATTTGAATTTTTCATAAATGCTTTCTTCTACCAGGATACGGCTGCCGCAAAGACATATCTGCCCCTGGTTGGCGAATGAAGACTGCAACGTAGTCCGCATCATCTTTTCCCAGTCACAATCGGCGAAGATGATATTGGGATTCTTTCCGCCCAGCTCCAGCGACAGCTTCTTGAACATAGGCGCCGCTGTGGCCGCAATGTCTTTGCCGGCACGGGTGCTGCCGGTAAACGATATCGCTTTGATGCCGGGATGGGCTACAATAGCCGATCCGCAGCGGGGACCACCGCCATGAACGATATTGAGCACACCGGCCGGCAGCCCGGCTTGCTGTGCGATCTCGCAAAGCAGGTAAGCTGTCATAGGTGTTACTTCGGAAGGCTTGGCCACCACACAATTGCCTGCCGCCAGGGCTGGCGCTATTTTCCAGGTAAACAAGTAGAGCGGCAGGTTCCAGGGAGAGATGCAACCCACTACACCAATAGGGCTGCGTAGCGTATAGTTGATTGCCTTATCCTGCATGCTGTGGCTTTCCGAGGCAAAATGCATCAATCCGGTAGCAAAGAACCGGAAATTGTCGGAGGCCCTGGGAATATCTACTTTCTTGCTGAGCCAAAGCGGCTTGCCGTTATCATTCGTTTCTGCCAGGGCAAAGTCGTCGAGGTTAGTCTCGATCAGTTCGGCTATACGGTTGAGTATCTTAAACCGGAATTCGGGTGTAGCAGTGCTCCAGGCAGGAAAAGCCTTTTGCGCAGCGTCAACAGCCAGTTGCACGTCCTCTTCATCGCTATCCGGGGTTTGGCTGTATACCTCACCTGTAGCGGGATTGACGTTGTCCATGAATTGTCCTTTTTCAGGATCGCAAAATTCACCGCCTATATAGTTGAGTATCTGTTTGGGTGCTGCTATTTTCATGGTACAAAGATAAAATACAAAAGGGAGGAAAAAACCATCCCTTTTGCATTTGTCTTCAGGGCAGGGCATATAGGAGCCGCTGTGCCAAGAGATGGCCGGCAACGGGGCAGCCGGGCCACCGCTAGTTCTGGGCTGGTTTGGGGGAGAATAAGATCGGGAACACAGGCAGGGGACGGACCGGCGCATTGGCGCGTCGTACGGTTGCAGTGAGTGCGGCACTGCTCCGGCTATCCAACAAAGGTCGGGTATATCGTACACCTCAGTCTGGCCGGTTCCGTCAGCTGCTGTTTACTGTTTATGGGTTAGTTTCAGGCACGGTGTCAGCAAATCGTTCCTGATGATAACCATTTTAAGCGTACAGCTGGTTGGCCGTACCGGAATGAATGCGATTATTGTGTTGCCGGAAGGCAGCTACCAACATTAAAACGGTAGGATGTGCGTGTAGTTGTCGTTTCATCATGCAGGTTCAGGGTTTAAAACGGGTAATACAAAGTTGGCAAGAAAGAGCTTATTCTGCAATAGGGATTCCTGCGGTAATCTATGGGTATATATACCTATTCCCGGCCGGTTCTCCCGTACCTGTTTATACTTTATTCTATTCCGTTCTTGATAGCATATTTTACCAATCCTATAGTCGATTTGCAATTGGTTTTTTCCAGCAGGTGCGCCCGGTGATTATCTACTGTTTTCTTGCTGATGAACAGCTGTGCTGCAATTTCCTCACTGGTATGCTCCTTGACGATGAGCGCCAGTATTTCCTTCTCACGCTGTGAAAGATGGTCCAACGCCTCCTCTTGCTGCTTTTCCTTCTGATACTGCCCGTAGATGATCGGTAAGATATCCTGGGTAAAATAAGTGCCACCATCGGAGATGCGATGCAGGGCCTTGAGGAACTCCGTCTTACCGGTATTTTTCAGGATATAGCCATCTGCTTCGGCAGCGACCGCTTCTTTTACGACTGAGACACTATTGTACATCGACACGATCAGCACCTTGATACCGGGATAGCTTTGCTTCACCCTACGGCAAAGCGCCACACCCGATAGCAGAGGCATGTTGACATCGGTAATCAGCAAGCGGAATTGGCCGGAGGTAGCGGTGATCAGATCCCAGGCCTGCTCCCCGTCATTGGCCTCGGCCGCAATATGGTACTGTGGCTCTGAAACCAGCATACTCTTGAGCCCGTCGATCACCAGCTGGTGGTCATCGGCAATCAGGATCGGCATTCTTTCTTCGTCGTGCATAAGGGTATGACAATGGTTATTTGTGTTCCGTTTGTTTGCTCCGATTGAATGGCCATGCGGCCATTCAGCAGCTGTACCCGGGCCCGGATATTCTTCCAGCCCAGCCCACGGGCATCTTTCAACATATTAGTATCGAACCCGATTCCGTTATCTGCCACAATAAGCATCAGCGTATCTTCTTTCTGCGTCAGGCTTAACTGTATCTGTTTGGCCCGGGCATGCTTCAGCATATTGGCCAGCAGCTCCTGTACGATGCGATAAAGAGAAAGAGCAAATGGCTTGTCCCATTCCTGGCTCCCTATATCGTCAGGGAGATCCAGCTTTATCCGTGTTTCGCCGGCCTCATTGATCTTCCGGCACAGCTCTTCCAAAGCATTGGCAATACCAAAATCCAGCTCTTCGGGTATGAGGTTATGCGAAATATGCCGCACCTCCTGTATGGTACGATCGACGATGGCCAGTGTGTTTGCGGTAGCTGCCTGCTCATCCGGCGGCGCCTGGTAGTGTATATTGGAAACATTCATCTTTACCACTGATAACATTTGCCCAATGCTGTCGTGCAGATCTCTGGCAATACGCATCCGTTCCCTTTGCTCGGCCTCCAGCATAGAGCGAAACCGTTCCTTTTGCTGGCCGGCCTTATAGCGCTGAACATAGATGAGGCCGCCGGCGCCGATGAGCACAATAAGGCCTGATAGACTGAACAAGGTTACCTGGGCCCTATCGCGCTGGTGCTGGATGACGAGGTTCTGACGTGTGATCTCCCTTTCCTTTTTGTCCGTTTCGTACCAGGCCTCCCGGTCGGCCAGCTCCTCTTCCAGGTTCTTCCTGTAAACGGAATCTTTTATTGCCAGGTGCTCTTCATAGGTACGGGCCAGCTTTTCATAATCCTTACTCCGGGCGTAGATCGTTTCGAAGGAGGTATAGATCATCGGCAACTTGGCGCGGATATCGTACCTGCGGGCAATCATCATCGCTTCGTTAGCAGCGGCAAGGGCCTCATTGGTACGGCCCATACTCGCATAAATATTGGAGAGAATGCACAGGTCGGAAAGTACATAATAAGGGTCCTTCAGCATTTTACGCAGTGTAATGGTCTGTTTCAGCAAGGTTATCGCTTCCGGGTACCGGCCTTCCGCCATAACGATGTTGGCTTTGATCACCAGGGAATTGGCCTCAGAGGTAAAATCCTCATATTGCATTGAGAAGGCGAGGGCTTCTTCTACATAGCGATGCGCCGAATCGCTTATGCTCAGGGCGCCGTAGCAGGAAGCCAGGTTGCTGTATACCGGGCAAAAGTTGTTGGCGCGCGCCAGCCGTCGCGGCACAGCGAGCGCTTTGCGAAACCATTTGATCGCCTCTTCATACTGCACCATTTCCATATACACCCAGCCTATGCCATTCAAGGCCCTGATCTGCAAGGCCTCACTCCGGCTTCTTTCGGCCTGGCTCAATACGGTAAAGAAATCATCAAGCGCCAGCTTAAGATCATTCTTACGCAAATGAATACTCCCGTGCAGCAACCCGAAGATCATCTGCAGCCGTACCGGGATCCTGCCCCCGAAACCGGCAAGGGCCCTTAACCCTTTGTCAACAACCGCCTGGGCCGAATCGGTCTTGCCCATACGCAAGTAATAATACGCTCTGGCCTCTCCGATCTCCAGCGCTGCCTCAGGCGTATGCGGCCGGATGCCATCCGCCTGGGCGACGTAGCTATACAAAGTATCCAGGTTAAGCGAACGTTGCGACTGAAGCGCTTCCAGCAGCATCTGCTTTTTAAGAGCAGGAGCAGCAGCACTGTAGATTTTACTACGCATACTGTCTATAGCCCTGGTTTGAGAAAAGATGGCTGTTACCGGCAGGCAGAGCAATATGACGAGCAGGCATCCTTTCATAGGGCTCCAATTAGGTTTAATGGCTTCCTATAAAAGTATAAAAACAAAGTACAATTTAAAATACCCGTCTACAGTGATTTTAAGGGACAGAATATACCTAAAAAGGGGACATTATGTACCTAAAAAAAGCCGGTGAGAACACCGGCTGCGGCAAAAAAACCTTGCGATATGGTTCTTGCCTGAGACTACTACCCTCTTTAGGAATTGCCGCTTGCGGCCCTGTTCTTTTCTTCCTCCGCACCGCCACCACGCTTTCGCACCGGTGAAACGGTATTTTTCCCGAAACGATAAATAAAAGCGATATTGGCTACCCGTGTCTCCCGTTCCGCTACGAAATCTTCGCGATAGCCGGTATAAACCGAAGTCGCCCTGGGATAACCCGTAAAAAATATATCCTGGATATTGAGCTTGATCGTGGCCCGTTTCCTCAGCAGATGCTTCTGAATACCTGCATTCAGCATCCATAAAGGTTGCACATCCATATAACCATATATCTGTCGTGCCTGGTAAAAAAAGCCCAGCTCGGCAGAGAAGTCACCCGGCAACAGGAAAGTATTGTTGGTGTTCAGGTCGAAGGTAGGGCTGCCGTTACGCAAGGGCGTGTTGGCAATATTACCCTCGTAAAGGGCGTAATAAATATTAAAATTGGTCACGTTGCTCCACCAGCGGGTAAGCTGAAAAGGATAGGCTCCGCTTAATCCCACGAAGGTCATCTGCCTCAGGTTCTTATTGGTTTGCACCGTAACAGAATCTTCCGTTTCGCTAGGTTGGATTACCTCGGTGATCACCCCTTTATTGATACCGAACGTAAAGGTGGTTACAAAGCGTTGATTGAAGGTATGCGACAGCTCGACAGAGTAGAACGAGGCCGGCTGCAGATAAGGATAGCCCTCCCGGTAGGTCGTTTTATCGATAAAGTATTTAAAGGGATTCAGCTGCTGGTAATTAGGTCTTTCGATCCTGCGGCTGAAGGTAATGCCCAGGTCATGCTTTGCGTGGAGGTGATACTGTAGCGCCAGGCTGGGGAACAACTGCGTATAGCTGGTATCATATTGCTGGCTTGTGGTGCGCTGCTCCCATTGCGCATTGGTATTTTCCACCCTCAGCCCCAGCTGCATACTCCATTTAGACCAGTCTTTACTGGCATTCACATAACCGGCATTGATATTTTCCTGGTATATAAAATGATTGCTCCTTTTGGTATCCAATGTATAGTCGCCGTTGACCATCTCATAGAAAAGCGGTTCATTGTCGGCTTGCGCAAAGCTGGCTTTCAGCCCGGCTTCCAATCGCAGCCCATGATCCAGGGGATGAACATAGTCGGCTTTAAGCGACTGGATGCGAGTTACGCCTTCCAGGTCGCTCTTGAGATAATAGTCGGGTTGATAAACGCTGCCATCGGGATTGCGGTAAGTAGTTACAAAGTACTGGTTGCTCTGGTTTTCAAAAGCGGCGTAATCTGCATCAATGCTCAGCTCCCTGCCGCTGCTGTCGAAACTATGGCGCAGGTTGATGTTGGCAGCATAGTTGTAATAAAAATTGGTATGCCGTCCGGTCGTATTGAAATTGTACAGCAGCCTGTTGCTACCATCCAGGGCCTGCGAAACATTGTCGGCCTTGGGATCAAAGCTGTTGCTGCTGAAGCTTAACGCCGCACCCACCGTAGTCTGGGGACCTATACTATAGTCAACTCCGGCACTGGCGATATGGTTGCTGAAATTATACAAAGAATAGTTATCCTGGTTGTAGCGGAATAGCTGGCGACTATCGCCGGTGGTGTCCAGGAATTTGCGGTCCAGCATCAGGTGATTGAACCAGTAACGGTAGGCATAATTATAGTTGGCATACACATTCAGCTTTTTGTTGCGGTAGTTGAGATTAATTCCTGCACCGTATTTGGGATATTGACCTTGCCCGTAACTCAAGGTAGCCGTCCCGTTCAGGCCCAGCCGTTTGTCCTTCTTTGTTTTGATATTGATGATGCCGCCGCTGCCCGCCGCATCAAACCGTGCGCCGGGATTGGCGATGATCTCGATCTTATCTACCGAACCGGCAGGCATGGCACGCAACACCGTAGCCAGATCGGCGCCTTGCATGGGAGAAGGCTTACCATCGATCCATATCACAACACCAACCTTCCCCTTCAAGGATATATTGTCGTTGTTGTCCACATTAACACCGGGCGAACGTTGCAGCACATCCATAACGGAAGAACCGGCGCTAACGATGCTGTTCTCTACATTGACCACAATTTTATCTGCTCTTACCTCTATAAAGGGTTTCTGGGCCTGTATCGTGACTTCCCGGAGCTGACCGCCTTGCTCTTTCAGCAGGATATCGGGCAAGATAAGGTTTGCTTGTAGCATTACAGGTGTCGATGTATAGGGCTCAAAACCTACGGAGGAAGCCTTTACGGTATAAGTGCCTTGAGGCAGCGCTTCCAGGATGAACCCGCCGCCGGCATCGGAAATAGCCGTCCTGAGCAGAACCGTATCACGAAAGAGCATCAGCGAAGCACCGGGCAAAGGCTCGCCCTTTGTGTCTTTGAGCTTGCCGGAAAGGGAGCAGGTGGACTGCGCAAAGGAAACGCTACCGCATAAAGAAAAGAGACAGCTAAGGAGTAGGGTTAATTTCATAGGGAGCGGTTTAGGGTCTAAAGGTAAGCGGAAGCGACTTCCACTACCATAACCCCAACCGGGTGAAATGCTTTACCATAGCGCTTTTCGACGTCACCCCAAAGGGGTGATTTTCATAATCGCCTTATAAAAAAGCCCGGCTGTTCGGCCGGGCGTTCCAATTATTTTTCGCTTTTTTCTGTTTATAGTTCCACTTCCTTCACCTGATCCGATATCCGCAGTCTTCCGGCTGTCTTTGCCTTGATCTCATCGAGGCTCACACCCGGCGCATACTCCGTACACAGGAAGCCCTCCGGCGTGATCTCAAACACACCCAGGTCTGTCACAACTTTCTTCACACACTTCAGACCGGTAATGGGCAGTGTACACTCCGCCAGTAATTTGGAATTGCCTGCCTTGTCGGTATGCTGCATCGCAACGATAATATTCTTGGCAGACGCGACAAGATCCATTGCACCGCCCATGCCTTTCACCATCTTACCCGGCACCTTCCAGTTGGCGATATCGCCATTATCGGCTATTTCCATGGCGCCCAGCACCGTAATATCTACTTTACCCGCCCTGATCATACCAAAGCTTAATGCGCTATCGAAATAGCTACCGCCGGTACGCAGGGTTACCGTTTGCTTTCCTGCATTGATAAGGTCGGCGTCTACTTCCTCTTCAGTAGGAAAAGGACCTATGCCCAGCATGCCATTTTCGCTTTGCAGCTCGATCTCGATATCTTCCGGTACAAAATTCGCCACCAATGTAGGAATACCAATGCCCAGGTTGACATACATTCCATCTTTCAGTTCCCTGGATATCCTTTTTGCGATCTGATTTTTATCTAGAGCCATATAATCTGTTTACAGCATTGTAATTTTTATGCCGCACAAAGTAAGGAAATTTCCCCCAATTGCTTTTCACCGCAACAATTTAATATTAGGCATATACCGTTCAAAAAAATTTGCTTTCCTTGTCCAAATGCTTATATTGTGTTTTCAATTGCTCATCACTTAAAACATTCCTACTTCATGCTGGTAATAGGTGTATTGAAAGAGCCCGAATACGACCCGCGCGTATCGCTCGTACCGGATATAGCAGCAATTTTTGTCAAAAATAAGCTTACCGTACTTACAGAATATGGCGCCGGCGCCAGGGCCTTTTATGCTGACCAGCAATACGAGCAGGCAGGCGCGCAGCTGGCCGACAGGGCTGCAATTCTTTCCCGCGCCGACATCCTGCTGAGCATTAATGAACCGGCAGCGCAGGAGATCGCGGCGTTACGCGCAGGCTGTATTCTGCTGGGCGTTTATCAACCTCTGTTTGCGGCAGCAAAGATGAAGGATTGGGCAGCAAAAGGTCTTACCGTCTTCAGTATGGACACCTTGCCCCGTACCACCAGGGCCCAGGCCATGGATGTGCTCAGCTCCCAGGCCAATATTGCCGGCTATAAGGCCGTGCTACTGGCCGCCAATGTTTATCCACGCTACTTTCCTATGTTCATGACCGCTGCCGGGAGCATCCCTCCCGCCAAGGTACTGATATTGGGCGCCGGAGTAGCCGGTCTGCAAGCCATTGCTACAGCCCGGAGATTGGGCGCTGTGGTTGAGGTGTTTGATACCCGGCCGGCAGTTAAAGAAGAAGTGATGAGCCTGGGCGCGAAGTTTGTGGAAGTGGAAGGCGCAGCGGATGCGAGTAAAGCCGGTGGCTACGCAGTAGAACAATCGGATGATTTCAAGCAAAAGCAAAAGGCCAAAATTGCCGAGCATGCGGCGAAAGCAGACGTGATCATTACAACGGCGCAGATACCTGGCAGAACAGCTCCCATACTGATCACCAAAGAAATGATCGCGGCCATGAAAGGCGGTTCTGTGATCATTGATCTCGCGGCCGTAACCGGTGGCAATACGGAATATACCAAAAACAATGAAACCGTAACCGAACACGGGGTTACCATTATCGGACATTCCGCCTTACATACAACTGCTCCGGCAGATGCGAGCAAGCTGTACAGTAAAAACATCCAGAATTTTATGAAGCTGATCCTAGATAATGAAGGGCAGCTGAACCTGAATTTCCAGGACGACCTGGTGCAGGGCTGCTGCATTACCCACGATGGCAAGATCGTCAACGAAAGGGTAGCCCAGCTGATTGCCGGATAAATTGCCTCATTTAAGATTAAACATTCACTTATATGGATCAGATCATTGCTTTCTTTAGTGAACATTATGACAAGATCACCATCGTGATCCTTTCTATTTTCCTGGGTGTGGAGATCATCGGCCGGGTGCCGTCGGTGCTGCATACACCGCTGATGAGTGGGGCCAACGCCATACATGGCGTGGTCGTGATTGGCGCCATTATTATTATGGGACAGGCCGAAGCCGACAATTACCTGGCGCTCGTCCTTGGGTTCCTCGCCGTAGTGCTGGGCACATTAAATGTAGTGGGCGGCTTTGTGGTTACCGACAGGATGCTGGAGATGTTCCGGAAAAAGAAAACGAGATAACTCGTAGGTATTAGACACTAGACACTAGACATTAGACATTAGACATTAGACGTTAGATATTAGACATTAGACATTAGACATTAGACATTAGATATTAGACGTTAGATATCAAATTGGATATAGCAGACCCGTCTTTATCTTAATTGTAATTGGAACAGATAATTATAATTTTTGCGTTCTTCTTCTATTTCCCAATTACGAATCACGGTTCATATTTACTTTGTTTTTGATTTTTGCATTTTGATTTTTTCATTGCGTTAATGAGAATTTATCTTTCAAACATAGGTCTTTAAATCCCGGACTAGAAACATGAATGCCCTTCTTTTACTTTCCTACCTGGTTGGCTCTGTTACCTTCATCATAGGCCTGAAGATGCTGTCGCATCCCGACTCTGCACGCAAAGGCAACCTGGTGGCGGCTTTCGGTATGACCATGGCGATCATTGCCACTATATTCCTGTACCATGGCGATTCGGGTCAGCCCTTGCGCAACTATGGCTGGATCTTTGGAGGATTAGCCATAGGTACTGTTTTGGGCACGCTTGCGGCAAAGAAAGTAAAGATGACGGCTATGCCCGAAATGGTGAGCCTGTTCAATGGTATGGGCGGCGCCTGCGCCATGCTCATTTCCGTAGTGGAATTCAATCACCTGCTGCATGGCGGCACAGAAAACATCGGGAAAGGCATCTTGCTGATCATTATCCTGGGCCTGATTATCGGCACCGTATCTTTTGCCGGCAGTATTATCGCCTGGGGCAAGCTCAACGGCGGCATCAAGGACCGCCGTATTCCCGGCGGACAGGTACTGAATTTCATCTTACTGGGCGGTATTGTTGTTCTGGCAATCTTATTGCTCCTGGGAGGCGGAATTAACCCTCATATGCTATTCTACGCGACACTAGTGCTGGCCGCCTTATACGGTATCCTTTTCGTGATGCCGATCGGTGGCGCCGATATGCCGGTGGTGATCTCCCTGCTCAACTCCTTCACCGGTGTAGCAGCGGCCTGTGGCGGCTTCCTGTACGATAACCCCGTAATGCTGACCGGCGGTATCCTTGTAGGATCGGCGGGTACCATTCTCACTATTATGATGTGTAAGGCAATGAACCGTTCGTTGAAGAATGTGCTCATCGGGGCTATGGGCGGCAATAAGACGGCAAGTGCCGGCGACAGCAAAGAGCAAGGTAATTATAAAGAAATATCCATAAACGACTCAGCTGTATTGATGGCCTATGCCCGCAAGGTATTCATCATACCTGGCTATGGCCTTGCCGTAGCGCAGGCGCAGCACGCGTGTCATGAGTTGGAGAAGCTGCTGGAAGAAAAAGGCGTCGAAGTAAAATATGGTATCCACCCGGTAGCAGGCCGTATGCCCGGGCATATGAACGTATTGCTGGCCGAGGCCGATGTGCCCTATGAAAAGTTGATGGAAATGGAAGAAGCCAACCAGGAATTTCCGACAACCAATGTCGTGCTCATCCTGGGCGCCAACGACGTGGTAAACCCTGCTGCCAAAGAAGATCCTTCAAGCCCCATATACGGCATGCCTATTCTCGAGGTAGAGCAAGCCGAGCACATTATCGTCAACAAACGCAGTATGAAGCCCGGCTATGCGGGGATCGAGAACGATCTGTTTTTCAAGCCCAAGACCTCGATGCTGTTTGGTGATGCTAAAAAAGTGCTCCAGGAGCTGATCAGCGAACTGAAGAACCTGTAACCGGGGCATAGTGAAAAGATCGCGGCTACTGATTTTCCTCCACAAGCTTAAAGCCGAAGCCGCGGATATTGACGATAGAGAGGGCCGGGTCGTGCTTTAGGTATTTGCGCAGCTTGGCAATGTACACGTCCATGGTACGGCTATGAAAAAAACTATCGTCGCCCCATAGCTGCAACAATATTTCCTTGCGGGGCATCAGTGAATTCTTGTAGGCGATGAGCGCATTGAGCAGCTCCGATTCCTTGAACGACAACTTAAATGTTTCCTCATCTGAACGCAGTATCTGGGTGACGGGACTAAAGCTGTATTTACCGATCTGGTAATGTTCCGATGTTTGGGTCGTCGCCGGCTGGCTGTTGCGCCGCAGCAACTCTTTAATACGCAACATCAGCTCTTCGAGGCTGAACGGTTTTTTCAGGTAATCGTTGCCCCCTACTTCAAATCCTCTTACCACATCATCTGTTTCCGAACGGGCTGTAAGAAAAAGCAAGGGAATATCTTTCGATAAAGTACGTATCATTTCGGCCAGTACAAATCCATTGATAGCGGGCATCATTACATCCAGGATGCATAGATCGGGCTGCCTGCTGCAAAACAGGTCATAGGCTTCCTGCCCGTCCTTTGCCCACAACACCTCAAAGGACTTGCGTTCCAGGGCTTCCTTGACCAGCTTGCCCAGTATTACCTCATCTTCTGCCAGCAATATTGTCGCCATATGTTTTAATCATTTTCGGGTAAGGTAATTGTAAATGTAGTGCCTCTCTTCAGCTCGCTGTCCATCACGATATCGCCATGATGCAGCCTCACAATAGCGCAGGCATAGCTGAGGCCCAGGCCATAGCCTTTGATCTCATGCTCATCGCCGGTAGGCACCCTGAAAAACTTATCGAAGATGCGGTCCTGGTACTGCTCCGGAATTCCCTTTCCGTTATCCTTTACCTGCAGGTACATTTTACCATTGCGCCTACCGGCAATGACCTCGATATTGAGCCGCGGCTTGTTCTTGTCGGCGTATTTGATCGCATTCTCCAGCAGATTTTGCAACACGCTGCTCAGTTGTTGTTTGTCGGCATCAAACTCCAGGGTCTCCGGGTATATTGCAATACGGAAATGAGCCTGGTTGGCCTCGGCCAACGGCCTTACCGAATGCATCACGGTATCGACCCATTCCTTGACTTCAAAGGTTTGCCTGCTGATCTTGATCTGTGTTCTTTCGAAGGCCGACATCCGCAGTACCTTATCGATGAGCCCCGACAACCGTCCTAGCTCATTGCCCGCTATGCTGAAATATTCATCCTTCACTTCATCCGAAACGGTAACCGAATGGTCCTGGAGCAATTCCAACGCTACGGAGATAGAAGCAATAGGCGTCTTCAGCTCATGCGTCATATTGTTCATGAAGTCGGTCCGTATCTCCGCCTCCTTCTTTTGCTTATAGAACAAAGCTACCATGTAGGAAAAGGAAAAGGCGCATACACCGATGAAGCAAAGTGAGAGCACCAGCACTACCCACATACCTTTGAGGAGGTAAAAGCCAGCCTTGGGAAACGCCAGCTGCATACGGCCTTCCAGCCTGGGGCCGAGTGTTACCGGTATCGCCGAGGTCAGTTCTGTTTTTAACCCTGACCGCTCAAAGTTTTCCCTGGTACCAGTATGGGCAACGATCCCGCCGTTGCCATCGACAAGCGCCAGTTCGAAAGGCGCATCAAGTCCCAATTGCCTCAGGCTTTGTTCCAGCTGCTCTTTATAACCAGAGAGGGTGTAGCTTTTGTGGTCGGCATTGTCCACATCAAATACCTCTTTAATGCGCTGCTTGATCTCGGCCCTGCCTGCGATCAGTGTTTCGGGCAGGATATTGCTCACTGAATGATGCTCCATGCCCCGCAGCACTATGGTGTCCTTATCCGTACCTTTCGGATCCAGCTTATCCAGCATATCCGTAGCCAATGATTGTATGGACCGGTTCAGACTTGCATTGACACCTGTCCTGATATGGGTCTGCAGCATCACGGCGTTGGCGGCGCTTAGCAGCTTTTCCTCCTGCTCCTCATAAGCCCGGAACAACCAGAAGACCTGCAAGGCGACAATGCCCAGCAGCGCAATACACGTAATCCAGACCAGCCGGGTAAGCTTCAGTTGCATCCAATACAGTTTTCAACCAACCAAAGATACCTGAATGTCAATCCTTTTTCATATGGCTTAGCACTAATTAACAAAAGAGTCCAGATTTTTGTCTGGTTTATGCTCCAGGTTATTTTTTTTTGCTAAAAATTTAACCGACATGAAGAAAATAATATCCGGATTACTGCTGGTTGCTGCCGGGCATGCAGCAACAGCACAAATCGGACAAGGCGGCGTGCCCCTTACGCCGCGCCAGGCAGATCGTTATGTGCCTACATCGCAATATGCCTTACCAGACTGGCAGACAACCTTGAAAAAGGCGGAACTGGAAGAGACGGCCGGAAAGCCGCGACCTTATCTCGTTGGTTTATTCACTCCCTCCGACATATCCTTTCCCGGATCGGGCACATTGCTTACGCAGGATGACGGCAGCATCATCTGGCAGGCGCAGATCAGCATCGCCGGCGCGCCCGCCATCGGCCTGTACTACGATAAATTTGAGCTACCCAAAGGTGTAAAATACTATGTGACCAATGCCGCTAAAACCCAGATGCTGGGGGCCTATACTGCCGACAACAATGCTCCTTCAGGGTACTTTGCCAATGAAGCTGTACAAGGCAACATAGTCAACCTGCAGATGGAGATCGAGCCTGGCGTCGACCTCAACAACATTCGTTTTCACATCGACCGGTCGGCTGTTTACTTCAGGAATATTGCTTACCTGGCCGGCTTTGCTATTGATCCCGGTCAATTGCACGAGATCGACCAGGTCGACAACCAGCTTGCCGGCAGGTCTTCGGCCTGTATGATCAATGCCGTCTGTCCCCTGGGCGCCAACTACCAGATACAACGCAAAGCCATCTTGCAGACCGTAATACCCATAGGCAACCAGGGCGTCGGGCTCTGCAGCGCTACTATGGTTAATAATACGGGCAATACAACCGCCAGTTGCAAGCACTACGTCCTTACGGCGACGCATTGTGACCAGGAGAATAGCACCGCCTCTTCCCATTTTGACCAACTGCTCTTGCGCTTCAATTTTGAGCAGCCTACCTGTACCGGCACGGCCATACCCGAATCCAATACCCTTACCGGCGCCAATTTCGTTGCCAGGGCCAATTATAACGCCTCAGCTTCTGCCAACGATATCAAAGGCGACTTCTTGCTGCTGGAGCTGAGGAGCAACCTGCCTTCAGGCTGGAATGTAAACCTGGCCGGCTGGAACAATAACCCCAATCTTCCCTCTACCGTAGCTGCCCCAAAAAAATATATCGGTTTTCATCATCCCAACGGCGATGTTAAAAAAGTATCTTCCGCACAAAGCATAGAATCCACGCCTTTGCAGCCCAGCGCTCCGGAAGATACCCATTGGGCCATGCAGCTCGATTCGGGCCTGGTGTCCTCCGGCTCTTCGGGTAGCGGACTCTTCGACGGCGACGGTTACCTGGTGGGTATTGCTTCTGTAGCCGGCGACTACGGCGTACCGGCCAATTGTAAGAAAAATGCCGCCGGCGTAGCAGTGACCGGTACAGCCAATGTGATCTTCTACAGCAAGTTTGCCTACGATTGGGATTATACCGTCGACGGCAGCGCCACCAATCGCAAGCTGAAGCCCTGGCTCGATCCTGTCAATACCGGCGCCGTAAGGCTCGAACCGGTAAAATCGGATTGCTCTTCCCTGGGCACCAATCCACCGCCTATGGGTATCGGTGGTACAGGCGAAACATTGAGCAGCGCGATCGGCATTTATCCCAATCCCAGCCGGGATGGTAAGGTAACTGTTCAGATCAACCTGCCTGCTGCTGTCGATATGACCATGGATCTTTATGAGGTGAATGGTAAAAAAATACGTAGCTACCAGCTCAAACAGGTGCGTTCGGGCCTGTACCCGCTCAACCTCGACGGGCTCAGCAATGGCATATACCTGCTGCAATGCTCCGATGGCCAATCGCTGACTGGCAAAAAGATCATGATCGCGCGCTAAACCGTCTGAAAATATCATTTTAAAGAGGTTGCTCCATTTATGGGGCAACCTCTTTTTTATTAGTGGCTACGCAGAGCCGGTTCGGGCAGCATTGCCGGTGAACAAAAAAACGCCCAGGTTGTTAAAACAGATATGAAAAAGCTATATAGTTTATTTTTCATCGCCTTTATCACTACCTCATTTTGCCAGGCACAGCAGCGGCAGCAGGTAGTGCTTACTGCAGAAGATTCGGTACGCAACCTGATCGAGGCGCTGCCGGAAGTGAGGGAAAAAGATCATGTATATGATTCCCTGACCAACAGAAGGCAAAACATTATTATCCGGATCACGCCTCCCGATTCGGCGGTGGCCATGTACCATGTGGAGGCCGGCTACCAGGGCAATAACCGTTTCCAGCCTCATTTCTACTTTTACGTAGACCTCGCCAATAACATGATCTATATCGAAGATCTGGAGCGTGGCGACCGTACCACGCTCGAGGAATGGCGCGCCAGGCGCAGCCGGGCGAAAGACCAAAAATAGTTTCCCACGTTATGCACACCCTGTGTAAATCTTCGATGCATTTTTCTTTTTTTCAGAACCATCTTTGTACAAGTGTTAGGTTGATTTGTTTTCACATCGTTTTTGATGAAAACGTCTCATTAAAAGGGAAGTCCGGTGCAGTGCCGGCGCTGTCCCCGCAGCTGTAAGTAGCTCCTGAACGGGATGATCGTTTTGCATAGGCCACTGATATTTTTTAGAACGGGAAGGCGCAAAAAGAAAGAACTACAAGCCAGAAGACCTGCCTCAACACTCACATCAATCATTTTTGCTTTCGGAGGAAAAGCGGTGCTTTGTCGTCTTCCTGTCTTTGGTTTAAAAAACAGGAACGTTTTGCCGACCCCGCGATTTTCCAGAAGCTTATAGCCGGTTAAAAAAAATCAATGCAAATGCAGATCGAACCTATACTCGAAGACAATAAAGACCGTTTTGTCATTTTTCCTATCAAGCACGATGATATCTGGCAATTTTACAAGAAGGCGGAAGCCAGCTTCTGGACAGCAGAAGAAGTAGACCTGTCGCCCGACCTCAACGACTGGAACAATAAGCTCAATGCCGATGAACGCTATTTCATTTCGCATATCCTGGCCTTTTTCGCGGCCAGCGATGGCATTGTAAACGAAAACCTGGCCATTAACTTCCTGCAGGAGGTACAATATCCCGAAGCCCGCTGTTTCTACGGCTTTCAGATCATGATCGAGAATATCCACTCGGAAATGTATTCCCTGCTTATCGATACCTATATCAAAGACGCCCCGGAAAAGGACCGCCTCCTGCGCGCTGTGGACACGATCCCCTGCGTACAGAAGAAAGCCGAATGGGCCCTGCGCTGGATACAGCAGGGTACCTTTGCCGAGCGCCTGATCGCCTTTGCTGCCGTGGAAGGCATCTTCTTCTCCGGTAGCTTCTGCTCTATCTTCTGGCTGAAAAAACGCGGCCTTATGCCTGGTCTCACTTTCTCCAACGAACTCATTAGCCGGGACGAAGGCCTGCATTGCGATTTTGCCTGCCTGCTGTACCAAAGCCACATCATCAATCCGCTGCCCGAAGCCACGGTGAAAGATATCATCCGGAATGCCGTTGAGATAGAAAAAGAGTTTGTAAGCGATGCGCTCCCGGTAAGGCTTATCGGTATGAACGCAGAGCTTATGTGCCAGTATATTGAATTTGTGGCCGACCGGCTGCTCCTTGCACTCGGTTGCTCCAAGATATGGAATGCCGTTAATCCTTTTGACTTCATGGAGCTGATCTCCCTGCAAGGCAAAACCAATTTCTTTGAACGGCGCGTGGGCGAATACCAAAAAAGTGGTGTGGCCAACAAAGACAAAGGCTCCGCTTCTTTTTCCCTGGATGAAGATTTTTGATGCTTATGTTAAAGTATTAGGTATTGCGTATTAGGTATTAGGTATTGAGTACTGTGTACTATGAAAGATGTATTCCATACCTTATCTAAAACAAAAAGTCTATGCATCAGTACAAGAAATTAGATGTATGGCAAAATGCCGTTGATTTTGCCGTTGAGATTTACCTAATTACCAAAAATTCCCCATCAGAAGAAAAATTTGGACTAACGACACAATTAAGACGGGCAGCTATTTCGGTAGCTTCCAACATTGCAGAAGGAGCATGCAGGAATACAGCAAAGGAATTTTATCATTTTCTGGGCATTTCTTCCGGTTCAATTGCCGAAGTGGAAACCCAGCTAATCATCGCCAGCCGCTTAGGTATGATACCAGAAGAAGCATCGAATAACTTATCGGAGAAGGCAACTGCGATACTGAACAAATTATGGAAACTAAAAGTATCCCTGACCTAATACCTAATACCTAACAAACCCTATCCAAAAACCCCAATCGACTAAAATACCTCCAATATATGTTTGTAATTAAACGCAGCGGCAAGCCGGAAGCCGTACACTTCGACAAGATCACCTCCCGGATCATGAAACTGAGCTATGGCCTCCAGGTGAGCTCCGACGATATTATCGAGATCGCGAAAAAGGTGATCCAGGGTATTTATAATAACGTCACGACCACCGAGCTGGACAACCTCGCTGCGGAAACTTCAGCATCGTTCACGACGCTGCATCCCGACTTTGCCGTGCTGGCCGCCCGTATTGCTGTAAGCAACCTCCATAAAAACACCCGGAAATCATTTTCCGAGGTAGCCGACATCCTGTATAACTATATCGATCCGAAAACAAACGAAAAAGCACCGCTGTACTCCGATGAAGTGTATGAGATCGTGAAGGAGAATGCCGACCGGATCGACTCCGCTGTCATTTACGAAAGAGATTACCACTTCGATTATTTCGGCTTCAAGACCCTCGAGCGCTCTTACCTGCTGCGCACCGATGGCCAGATCACGGAACGCCCCCAGCATATGTTTATGCGTGTTGCTATCGGCATCCATAAGAACGATATCGACGCCGCTATCGAGACATACAACCTGATGAGTGAAAAGTGGTTTGTGCATGCCACACCGACTTTGTTTAACGCAGGCACCCCTAAGGCGCAGATGTCTTCCTGCTTCCTGCTGAGCATGAAAGAGGATAGTATCGACGGCATTTTTGAAACATTGAAACGTTGTGCGGTGATCTCACAGAGCGCCGGCGGCATTGGCCTCAACATCCACAATATCCGCGCTACCGGCAGCTATATCAAAGGTACCAACGGCGTGAGCAATGGTATTATCCCCATGCTGCGCGTATTCAACGATACCGCTCGTTATGTAGACCAGGGCGGTGGCAAGCGTAAAGGCGCCTTTGCCATTTACCTGGAGACCTGGCATGCCGATATCCTCGACTTCCTCGAGCTGCGTAAGAACCATGGCAAAGAAGAAATGCGCGCCAGGGACCTTTTCCCTGCCCTGTGGGTTTCCGACCTGTTTATGAGGCGTGTGGAAGAGAATGGCGAGTGGGCCCTTTTCTGCCCCAATGAAGCGCAAGGCCTGGAAGAGTTGTACGGCTCCGCCTTTGAAGAACGCTATATCCAATATGAGCAAGAAGGTCGAGCCAGGAAAACCCTGCCCGCCCGTGAGCTTTGGAACGCCATACTGGAAGCGCAGATCGAGACCGGAACCCCTTATATCCTGTATAAGGATGCTGCCAACCAGAAGTCCAACCAGAAGAACCTGGGTACCATCAAATGCTCCAATCTCTGCACCGAGATCATCGAGTATACAGCGCCCGACGAAGTAGCGGTATGTAACCTGGCTTCGATCTCCCTGCCCCGCTTTGTCGATGGCAAATCCTTCGACTTTAAAAAGCTGTACGAGATCGCTAAGATCGTAACCCGGAACCTGAACAAGGTGATCGATGGCAATTACTATCCTTTGGCCGAGGCCGAAAACTCCAACAAGCGCCACCGACCCGTCGGTATTGGTGTACAGGGCCTGGCAGATGCCTTTATGCTATTGCGCCTGCCTTTTGAAAGTGATGAAGCCGCGCTGCTGAACCGTGATATTTTTGAGACCATCTATTTCGGCGCTATGGAAGCGTCTATGGAACTGGCTAAGGAAGACGGCGCTTATGAAACGTTCAAAGGCTCTCCGCTGAGTGAAGGTCAATTCCAGTTTGACCTGTGGAATGTAACGCCTACTGACCGCTGGGATTGGGAAGGTCTGCGTAAGGATGTCATGCAATACGGTGTACGCAACTCCCTGCTGCTGGCGCCTATGCCTACCGCTTCCACCTCGCAGATCCTGGGCAACAACGAGTGCTTTGAACCTTATACCAGCAATGTTTATAACCGCCGCGTGCTCTCCGGTGAATTTGCCGTAGTGAACAAGCACCTGCTGAAAGACCTGATCGGTCTTGGCTTATGGAACGACAGCATGAAGAACAGGCTGATCGCCGAGAACGGCTCTGTACAAAACATCGCCGAAGTGCCCCAGGAACTGAAAGATATTTACAAAACCGTTTGGGAGATCAAGCAACGTTCTATTATCGATATGGCTGCCGACAGGGGCGCTTACATCTGCCAGTCGCAGTCGCTGAACCTGTTTGTAGACCAGCCCAATTTTGCCAAACTGACCTCTATGCATTTCCACGCATGGCGCAGGGGCCTCAAGACCGGTATGTATTACCTGCGTACCAAAGCAGCAGCCGACGCGATCAAGTTTACCGTCGACGTAGCCGCCTTAAACCGTCCGCAGGTAGAAGCCCAGGCCCAGCAGCAAAGCGACATCGCTTGCTCGCTCGACAACCGCGACGAGTGCCTGGCTTGCGGAAGCTGAGTTTTTTGATTTGTTATAAGGACGACCTAAGGTCATCCGAAAGTCCCCGGCCATGTACCGGGGACTTTCTTTTTGCCAGACAGAACAGCAGCGACGATATGGAAGCGGCTCAGGTTTGCTGCAGCTCTTTTTTAAAGGAAGCCAATATGGCTTTCAGTCGATGATCGTAGCCAGCGGCAACGTCTATACCGGCAACCGTTATAGAATGGGCAAAAGTCATAAAGTCAGCGGGATGCTCGCGCCGCTTGCCAGACTGTATATCCACTGGAATGAATCTTGTCCAGAGCAATGATTTCAGCTGTGCCCGCGCAGCATCCGTCATCATCATCTCCACCAGCAGACTATTGGCGTCTGCACCGATAAGCATGCTGCTGATGCATACCCGCTCACGGTAGGCGGCGGGCTTCAGATAGCTGACCTGGTGACCACCGACAACCCAACTGAGCCCCTTTTTGTAGTGATCAGCCAGGTTCAGCTGGTAAGCCTGCTCCAGGTGTTCCTCGCGGGCATGCAAAAAATAATCGAGGTAGCGTGCATTGTTCAGGTGACCAAAAGGATCACAATCGGCAAAGCGGATAACATAAGCGGAAGAAGGATGCTTATCCATAAGAAATAATTTAAAAAAGACCGATCGGTCTAATATTGAATAAAAAAAATTACACCATAAAACGTTGCTTTACTTCCCGTCCTAAATGCTTCAACAGCTTGTTCAGGACACCTGGCTGGTCAGAAAGCTTGCTCATCATAATACCGCCTTCGATAATACTGTAGATGAGCATCGCCTCTTCTTCTGCATGCAACCGGTTATCGAATTCGCCGGTGTCGATCCCCTTTTGAATGATATACTGCAGCGATTGCAGCATTTCCTGCATAGCAGCTGCCGCCTTCCGTTTAAGAAAGGGCAGCTGATCGTCTGTCTCCACTGCGGTATTGAGCACAGGGCAACCGCCGGGGAAGAGGGAGTTGACCGTATAGTTATGATAAAACTTAAATATTGCCTGCAACTTGCCGGCAGCAGTCCTTTCGGCCATCACCCTGGCCCTTACCGCTGTCAGCACCATCTGGTAGGAATAGTCGAAGGCGGCCGCGGCGATATCGTCTTTGCTTTCAAAATTACCGTAGATCCCACCTTTGGCCAGACCGGTTGCTTCCAGGATGTCGCTCATCGAGGTGCCGGCATAGCCTTTACGGTTAAATACCGGTGCAGCACGTTCGATGATCAATTGTCTTGTCCGTTCTGATTTGGTCAGCATGGACACAAATATAAACCGATCGGTCTTATTTTCAAAAAAATATTGGGCGTTGAGTATTGGGTATTGAGATTTGAGTATTGAGATTTGGACCTTGGAGTTTAATATTTGAAATTGCCGACTACCCGATTGCCCATTGCGCACCAGACAGATAACCGCAAAGGGCGCTAAGCTGTGCGCAAAGAGCACAAAGAATCAGCGTGAAATGCCTCGCTTAGAAGCATTTTCCCGCTAAAGGGACATGCCGGTAGCCAACAACCGACCTTGATCATTTGCACCTTTCGGATCAGTGTCTTCAATTGTTCAAAGGTACTGAGATGCTTCGGTGGCGCCCGCAGACCTCGGCATGACAATGCGATGTTTTTGCTTAGTATCCGATCTCGTAAGCGCTCCATTGCCATCCTGATACAGTCATTAGAAAATGACATGCTGGTAACCCAACGTTAAACTGCTCCTTTAACCTTCGACTTCGCTCAGGGTGACCATCGATATAAAGCATTTGTGTTGTGGTGTTCCTCCTCGAACTTGCGATCAAATTTTTGTCAGGCTGAGCGGAGTCGAAGCCCGGCAAAAATTTCTGCAAAAAATTACTGCCTCTTAAATAGTTATCATTAGCATCCGACGCTTGCGCAGCTTGCGATTGAAGGACCTCTTTCTGTTGAGAAAGGACATTGGCATACTTTAAATGAACGCTATTTCTTTAACTTAAGAGTTTGCCTTCGCAGGACGAAATTTTGAAATATTGTAGATAACTTCTTTCTTAAAAAACGACATTGGTCTTTGACTTTTGATTTTTGAATTTTGATTTTTATCACCCACATTGTTTTCGCTTTCTTCCTATATTTGCCCCGTTGCTCCGGCAATACAGTTCTTATTTTTTTTCTCATAGCCTGGTGCCCTTTGGTAAAGCAATTACCTGAAGGACTTAAAAAGGAACCGTGTGTAATTCACGGGCTGTCGCGCAACTGTAATCCCAAAAGGAGAGCCAGATACTTGCCTGCTATGTTATGGTTCATGCTTTCGCGATCTGAAGCTATGGCGCCGACGAAAATAAAGCCAGGCATACGCCTGTCCGCAGGCGTTGTTCCCGCTGTTGCTTTTTCCGTCTTCCCCATGCTCCGCTTCGCAAAGCTTATTACAGCAAGTTCATCATTTTTTAAACGCAATAGCAGCACCATGTTGCAATCGCATTACCTGCCGTTAACCTGTTACGCCTAACCACTTACCTTTGCATCAGTATGCCTTGTCATGAAACCAAATCCTGCCCGCGCTGCAATGCTCCCTTCGAATGTAAGGTGGGCACTGTAAACGAGTGCCAATGCAGCGGTATCAGCTTCAACGAGGCGGAAAAAGACTATATCGCGCAAAGCTATGCCGATTGCCTCTGCCGTAAGTGCCTGCTGGAGATCCGGCATGAAATGCGGGTAAAGGCCTTTAATGAAAAAGTAAACCAGATTATTCCTCCTATACAAAAGCAATGACCTTAGAACAACGTATCCAGGACTCAGAAACCCGTATTTTCAAAGCCGTTTTCCCCAACAATACCAATCATTACGACACCCTGTTCGGCGGTACCGCTATGCAGCTGATGGATGAGGTGGCTTTTATCGCCGCTACACGGTTTACCCGTAAAAAGGTGGTGACTGTATCTTCAGATAAGATTGATTTTAAAATGCCGATCCCCGGCGGTACCATTATCGAGCTGATTGGCCGCGTAACCTATATTGGCACCACCAGCCTCAAGGTGAAGGTGGATATCTTTATCGAGGAAATGTATTCGACAACCCGCGAAAAAGCGATCACCGGCACATTCACTTTCGTCGCCATAGACGAAAACAAACGGCCGGTGAGCATTGCCTGACAAGGCAGGTATATCTAGAAATCGAAGTTGATCCTGGCACGGATGCCCAGGTCGGAGATATAAGGATGATCCAGGTAAGACAAGCGTTTTACCAGGTCGACCCGGAACAGGTTGAGGATATTTTCAACCCCTACACTGACCTCCATATAGGGCTCTTTCTCGAGCGAATAAGTTGTGGTGCGGCCATACTGGTCTACCGGGAAGCGGAACAGGGTTGGATCGTTCGTGGGGCGGTTCTCAGCCCGTACGCCGCCATACAGCAGCTTGAAAGTTGCTACCTCACGCAGCTTCAGCTTCTTGAACAAGGGTATCTTGTTAAAGATGAAGCCATACATGTGATAGTCGATATTCAGGTTTACGTAGCGGTCGCTTACAAACTCAAGGAAGTTCATCAGCGAGTAAGCCTGCAGCTGGTAAGCATAGGTCTGGTTAGCTTTGGCTATATCCAGCAACGGATAAGGCACCTTGCCAAAGATATAGCCGCCGCCCACGATCACATCGGCAAGTCCGAGCTGAGAGAGATAGAACCGCTTATAGATATTTCCCCTGATGGCCTGGTAGTTGTATTCGCCACCCAGGAAGCCTTTCACACCGGCATTGAACCGCACCGTAATGATCGGATAAGGATTGGGAATAGGCGTACGGTACAGCTTGCGCTGGAAGAATTGCTCATGCGGCGCCCAGCGCCATTCCACGCCGAATTCTGAATTGCGGAACGACCGTACGGTATCCTTCAGCGCCGCATCGGAATAAATGAAGTCAAGACCGCCGGCAGCCTCCTGCTTCTGGTTCTTGTACTGCGCCCTTACACTCATGTGATCGCCGAACTCGTACACGTATTCCAGGCGCAGGATGTCGTTGTACATCCACTTATCGTTGATTCCGCGTTTGAAGGAAAGCAGCAGGTTGTCTTCCTGCACAAATTGCAGGTCCTGGCCGGGAATGCTCGTTTCCCGCTGGAAGCTGGCCCTGAAATAACTCAGCGGATAGGTATAAATACTTTTGTTGTTGATTGAATAGGTACCGCCGAGGTAAAATTTCCAGCGTTCGTCTTTGAAGCCGTAGGCGCCATAAGCCTCGGTGTAAAAACGCTTGCTGAACTGCGTTGTGGTACGGCCGCCAAAACGCAGCCGGAAACCTTCGACCGGATTAAAGCTGTAAAAGGTACTCAACGGACCTATTTCCACGGGACCGTTCACATTATAGCCAGCCAGGAAAGTAGTACCGATCCACATCAGTGTCTTGAACGACTTCATGTTGTTCAGGCTATCCATATTGCGGTACGTATTCGCTTCCACAGCCGTAAGCGAATCGGGGCGGTTCTGCAGCCAGTAATCGTTGGTATGGTTAAGCGAGCTGTCGGCCCTTACTGTTTCCTGTCCTTTGAATACGCTATCTGCAATACGATCGGTCATATTGAAGTTTCGGATCGTAACGGAGCGCTCGCCAAAAAGGCCTTTCTTGCCTTGGAACAGGCCAAAATTCACCAGCAGATTGCTTTTGGAAGGGTGGTAGCGGCCGTCGGCGCTGCGTTCAAAATCCAGTGTAAGATCCAGGCTGGTAACCCAGTTGAGGTTCACATCTTTGCTCACACCCAATACCGCTTTCTGTACCGCATAGTTGCCATCGAGCGTGATATACAGCTTACCCTGGAAGAGCAGATCGTTCTTGTTGCGGGGGAACAGGGACAGCTCTACCAGCTTGATCCCGTCGGCAGAAACGGTATCGGTGATATAGAATTTGTAAAAGGTAGGCGACATGTCGGCAATGGGACTCAGGAACGAGTTCGTCACCACATACACATTGTTCTCGTAAAGGTCCACATCCTGGTACAGGTGCTTCAGGTAAGTGGTAATACTTTCATTATTGATGTAACGCTCGTCGAAATTGATCCGCTTGGTCGCCGTTACGATCACCTTTTTCTTTTCCGGGCTTTTACGGAAATATTTCTGGGAGATATTTTCTTCGAGATAAACCGGGAGCAATGCCTTGCCGGCGATCTTGGTGGTATCGACATTGTCGAGTACAAACTTATATTTCCGGAACAAGAAGTTCTTCTTGATCGCTTCGGGCGTGTTGTTGATGGCCACCTGCATCTTTTCATACTCCTGGTAAGAAACGTAATCGTAATGTTCCATACGGTTCTGCTTCTTATGCTCAATCACCCTGCGAATCAGCTCTACTGCGGGGTTGTTCTTATTGCGGTATTTTTCCTTTTTCGGTTTGATCACCACCTCATCCAGGGTCTTGTTGCTTTCTTTGAGCGATATATTGATCGTCTGCGTCTGGCCGATGGCTATCTCACGGGTCTCGGTAAGATAGCCCAGGAAAGTAAATTGTATTTTGCCGGCCTGTTCGGTGGTCTGCAGCTCGTAATTGCCCTGCACATCGGTAGTCGTGCCGGAGGTAGTTCCTTTGATCGCCACACTCACGAACGGCATCGGATCGCCTGAAACAGCATCCTTTACCGTACCCCGTACTATGGTTTGCGCCCAGCCCGGTACCTGTACGGCAATAAGCAGTACCAATACCAGCCCCAGCCATCTACTTATTTTAAGCCCCATGCTCCTGCTGCTTTCTGAAAACGAAAAATTTCTGAAGTACATAATTATAACCTATGCCTACGAGTAAGGATATGATGATCTTGGATATCCAGTCCTCTAGTTTGATGATTTCGGTGAACACGTACACTCCGCCGGCATTAAGCAGGAGATTACCGGCCCATACGACAATGTATTTTAACGCCTGCCAGCCTGCCTTGTTTGTCTTAGACGAAAAAACCCAGTTCCTGCCTAGCAAGAAATTGGTAATTCCGCCACAGATATTGCCGATCACGCTGGCGGCAAAGAACCACCCGAGTAGTTGCTTGCAGATAAAAGTGACCCCAAAATCGACTCCCGTTGCTATCAGGGAGGAGGCCTGTGCTTTTAAAAAAGTACGCATTCCCGAGATAACCGGTTGTCCGGGATGTTTAAAAACAACAATTATTAAAAAGAACGACGATGACCTGCAGGATGATATTGGCATACACGCCAGCCAACACATCGTCGAGCATCACACCCCAACCGCCTTTGAATGCTTCCATCCTGCGGATAAACAGCGGCTTGGCGATATCAAAAAAGCGGAACAGGACAAAGCCGATGAGCAGCCACCGCCAATCCACAGGGATAAACAGCACACTGATGAACATACCGGCCACTTCGTCGATCACGACACGGTAGCTGTCTTTGCCCCAGTCTTTCTCGACTACATTGCCGGCCCATACGCCCAGCAGGGTAGTGGCCACGGTAAGCGCTATTTGCCATGCCCATAAGGCGCCATGGTCACGGAACAGGAGCCACCATATAAATGCAGCAAAGGCGGCAGCAACAGTACCACCGCCTTTGCGTATATATCCTATTCCAAAAATAGATGCGATCCATTTCATTGATGAAGCGGGTTGTGCTATCACCTTGGTTACAGCGCCTCTACCAGGTCCTGGTAGTAGTCGAGGCCCAGGTGCGTGATGAGGTCTTCACCCATAATGTGACGCAGCGTATTCTGCAGCTTGATCAATTGCTTGAAAATGTCATGTTCCGGCTTCAGGCCTTCGGCGGTCTGCGGCGACTTGAAGTAGAATGACAGCCATTCCTGGATACCGCTCATATTGGCGCGCTGGGCCAGGTCCATGAACAGGGCCAGGTCAAGCACAATAGGCGCTGCCAGGATAGAATCGCGGCACAGGAAGTTGATCTTGATCTGCATAGGATAACCCATCCATCCGAAGATGTCGATGTTGTCCCAGCTTTCCTTATTGTCGCCGTGAGGGGGATAATAGTTGATGCGCACCTTGTGGTACAGCTCGCCATACAATTCGGGATTCTGCTCCGGCTGGAAAATTTCTTCCAGTACGCTCAGCTTGGATACCTCTTTGGTCTTGAAGTTGTCGGGATCGTCCAGCACCAGGCCGTCGCGGTTACCCAGGATATTGCTGGAGAACCAGCCGTTCACGCCCAGGGCGCGTGCCGCCAGACCGGGAGCCACGATGGTCTTCATCAGGGTCTGCCCGGTTTTGAAGTCTTTACCGGCAATAGCCACATTCAGCTCTTTGGACAGCTCTACCAGGGCGGGAATATCACAGGAGAGATTGGGAGCGCCATTGGCAAAAGGAACGCCCATCTTGATCGCAGCATAGGCATAGACCATGCTGGGTGCGATACGCGGGTCATCGTTCTTCATGGCTTCTTCAAACAAGGCGATATCGTTATGGATATCAGTTGGCTCGATATATTTCTCGGTAGAAGCACACCAAACCATCACCAGGCGTTCGCAATTGTTCTGCTCCTTAAAGTTGCGGATATCTTCCATCAAAGCCAGGGCCCAGTTGTATTTGGTATCCTTTGCCTTGATATGGGTGCCATCCAGGTTTTTCACGTATTCATGGTCGAATACCGCCGGCATCGGCTTGATCTGCTCCAGCTCAGCTTTGATCGCATCCAGCTGGTGCTGCTGCAATACTTTGGCATTCGAAGCGGCTTCATAAACATTATCATTGTATACGTCCCATCCGCCAAAAACGATGTCTTCCAGACCTGCCAGGGGTACAAAGTCTTTGATCTTGGGATAACGGTTCTCGGTACGCTTGCCCAGGCGGATATTACCCAGCTGGGTCAGGGAGCCAATCGGCTTGGCAATACCTTTTTTTGTCGCTTCCACACCGGCAATAAAGGTAGTGGCTACAGCGCCCATACCGGGTATCAGCACACCCAGCTTACCTTTTGCTGCTTCGATTTGATAATCCATTGTATTCTGTTTTGTATGTAAAATTGTAGAAATGCTTGACTAAAATGCAACTTAATGCCGCAAAGATAGTAACAATTAAGTAATTTAAACAAACGTTTAATTAATTTTTTCAATTGGTTCATTTTCGTTCGTTGCCAGTCTCAACGATTTCATTGGCTCACAACCATTTCTGCTCACGATACCAGGCCAGGCTTTGCGTCAATCCCTCCTCAAGGAAGTACCGGGGTATATAACCCAGGTGGGCCCGCGCTTTTTCAATGCTCACATTCCAGTTCGGCGCCGTGATCTCGCCTACCCGCTCCGGATACAGCAGGGGCAACCGGGCGCTGTTGCGGTACAACCGCTCTATAAGGACAGCCAGGGCTCTCACTACCCCTACAGGCACATAGAACCGGAAGGTCTTGCGATCCAGTATTTTTTTAATGATCTGCGCGACTTCTTCCCTGGCATATACGTTTCCGTCGCTGATATTGCAGGTGATACCAGGCTCCGTTTCTTGCGACAGTACATCAAGGCAAAGGTTCACCAGGTCGGTCACATAAACAAAGCTCAGCCATTGGCAGCGCCGTCCTATATAAGGCTCCCAGCCCTTCGACAGGCTGCGTAGCATCACAAAAAAATCCTTTTCGCGGGGTCCGTACACGACAGTAGGCCTCAGGGTCACCAGGGGCAACTCTTTTATTTCCGACAGGTATTGCTCGGCCAGCAACTTGCTGCGGCCGTAAGCCGTAATGGGTTCCGATAGCTTCTCTTCCGTAATGGGTACCGGGCTATCATACGCTACAGGGCCAACGACGGCCAGGCTGCTGAGGAAAACAAATTTTTTCAAAGGAATGCCCGACTGCAGCGCCGCAAGCGCCAGGTTGCGGGTCAGTTCGGCATTGATACGGTTAAACGCTTCCTGATCCCTGGCGCGTATGGCGCCTGCCAGATGAATGATATAGTCGTATTGCCCCGCCACCAGCTCTTGCCGCAAAGCGGCAATATCGTTGAAATCGGGATAAATGTAGCGCACCGGGAAGCCTTCCAGGTGGCTTACCTGGCTGCTCCTGCGTATAGCGGCCACCACTTCAAAGCCCCTGGCCACTGCTTGGGCGACCAGGTGATAGCCAATGAAGCCGGAGGCTCCGGTCAGGAAGATTTTGCCCTGTTTTGCCAATCGTTTTCTGTTTGGTTTCTCTTCTTACGGCACAAGCGCCCTGCCGGGAACGGCCATTAAGACAATTGCTTATCAAAAATCCGGTAGGTTTTATACCGCACGCCATGCATATGCTCTATCGCCCTATTCATAAGATCGTTATGCTCCAGCATCCAGGAGGCTTCGGCCATGTTGAATCCTTTTTCCCTACCCTTCTTCATAATGGTCGCATAGAAGCAGGCCTCGATCCCCATTTTACGATAGGGTTCCAGTACGCCCAAGGCCAGGATACGCAGCGCATTGATCTTTTTACGGCCCAAGAGGAAGTGGAATACACCAGTGGGAAACAGGCGGCCTCTTTTGATCTTCTTCAGCACCTGGTTAATATCGGGCAGGCAAAGCGCTATACCCACCACTTCGCCATTGTGCTCGGCAGCCAGGCAAAAGTCGGTATCGGCAATCAGCTTCATGTCTTTTCCCATAAAGTCGAATTCCGCCTTGGTCATCGGTACAAAGCCCATATTCTTGTCCCAGGCAGCATTATAGACTTTGCCAAACTGCTCCAGCTCCCGCTTAAAGTTATGCTTGAGGTCGAAAGGACGAATGGTAATGCCTTTAGTTGCCAAACGTGCCGTCAAGGCTTCCTGCAGGCGCACCGGCTTGTCGCCCAGGTCGGTATCGTACAGGGCATAGGCCACCAGATCCACCTGCTTGGCGAGCCCGTATTGCTCCAGCAATTTTTTATAGTAGGGCGGGTTATACGGCATCAGGATCATGGGCGCGCTGTCGAAACCGTCTACCAGCAGGCCACAAGCCTCGTTGGTAGAGGGGTTGACCGGTCCTATCATCGTAGAGAGCCCCTGGTCGCGCAGCCAGCCTTCAGCCGCCTGCAGCAAGGCATTGGCCACCTCCTGATCGTCGACGCAATCGAAGAAGCCGAAAAAACCGTCGTTGCTTTTATTGAAGGTGTTGTGGTTACCGTTAAAAATAGCTGCTACGCGTCCCGACAGCTTGCCATCTTTGTAGGCCAGGAACAGCTGCATGCGTCCATGCTCAAAGAAGGGGTGCTTGGCAGGATTCAGCAGGTCGCGCTGGGCCATAAAAAGCTCCGGCACGTAGTACGGATCGTCCCGGTGCAGATCGTGGGGAAAATCAATAAAGACCCTTAGGTCCTTTCCTTTGGATGGGATGGCAGCTACTTTGATCATAGGGTGCGTATGGTAAGCGCGTTAATCAATGGTTGGTTAATTGGTATGGTTGCAGACCGGGACGGTCCTAAAAAAACAGAACGCCGTCATGGATCATTTCAGCGTTCTGTTCTTAATTATCATCATCTGCAAAGCAGCAAATTATACTCTTTCTTTTACCGTAGCAATATTCAGCTCCTTGGCCAGCTTGGTAAGCTTACCCAGCGCTTCTTCGATCTGGGCAAAAGTATGGGTGGCCATCAGTGAGAAGCGGATCAGGGTGCTGTCGGGCGGTACGGCAGGCGATACCACGGGGTTTACAAACACGCCTTGTTCCTGCAGACCACAGGTAAGGTTAAAGGTCTTGATATTGTCCCGCACGTAAATGGGGATGATGGGTGTTTCTGTAGGACCAAGGTCAAAGCCTTCGTCCAGCAGCAGCTTGGTAGCATAGTGGGTATTGGCCCACAACCGCTCGATACGCTCGGGCTCCGACTCGATAATATCGAGTGCTGCCAGTACGCTGGCGGCGGAAGCCGGCGTCATGCTGGCACTGAAGATCAGGGAACGGGCGTGATGCTTCAGGAATTCGATCACAGCCTTATCGGCAGCCAGGAAGCCGCCGAGAGAAGCCAGCGATTTGCTGAAAGTACCGGAAATAATATCGACTCTGTCGGTAAGGCCGAAGTGCGATGCCGTACCGGCGCCTTTTTCACCAATGACACCGAAGCTATGCGCATCATCCAGCATAATGCTGGCGCCAAATTCATCGGCGATATCGACCATTTCGGGTAGCTTCACGATATCCCCTTCCATGCTAAAAATACCATCTACTACGATCAGCTTTACCGCATCTTCCGGAAGCTGGCTCAGCTTCTTGCGCAGGTCGGCCATATCGTTATGGGCGTATTTGATGACTTTGGAGAAGGAAAGACGGCTACCGTCGATAATAGAAGCGTGATCGTATTCGTCGAGGATCAGGTAATCGTTGCGGCCGGTGAGGCAGGAAAGGGCGCCCAGGTTGACCTGGAAGCCGGTACTGAATATAACAGCGGCCTCTTTGCCTACATAGGCAGCCAGGCGGCGTTCAAGCTCTTCGTGTATATCGAGTGTTCCGTTGAGAAAGCGGGAGCCGGCACATCCTGTACCGTATTTGCGGGTGGCTGCGATCGCTGCCTCGGTTATTTTGGGGTGATTGGTCAAACCCAGATAAGAGTTGGAACCGAACATTAACACCCTTTTACCGTTAATATAAACTTCTGTGTCCTGTCCCGAGGATATTGGTCTGAAATAAGGGTAGATACCTTGCTCACGAGCTTGCGCCGGTGCGGTATACTTTGCTGCTTTCTGTTGTAACCGTTTCTGCATGTAAGGCCAATTGAAGGTGCTAAATTAATATAAATTTAATTTAGTGTTCCCTTTTTGTTTTGGGAAGTAGGGCCGGCGTTTTTTCCATTTTCTACACCAATACATTAGGTGCCGGTTTCCCAAAACTAATTAAAAAATTAAGTACAAAAATAAATTAAACACTTGTTTAAAGGCAAAAAAGCGCATTAAGAATTTACTAAACGGAAGTTAATGAAGAAAATTTAATGCTTTTGAATTCCATTTCTTTCCTATGCTTCCGTCCTTTCCATGTAAAAATTACCAATCTTTTCTTCTATATAATTTCTTCTCTGCCAATCGCTTCTTCATTTCCAACCGCTTTTCAAGCACCGCTTTAGAGGGCTTTGAGGCCAGCCGCTTTTTAGGCTTCTGTATACTCTGGTTGACCAGGAGCAACATTTTTTCCACAGCCCTTCTTTTATTGGCGAGCTGGGTACGCGCCTCGCTCGATCTTACCATAAGCCAATCTTCACCGTTGATCCTGGCAGCCAGCTTTTCGCGGATCATCATTTGCTGCTCCGGTGTAAAGAAAGCAGTGCTGCCGATCTCCCAAAGCGCCTCCGCCATGGTCTCCACCTTGTTCACGTTCTGGCCGCCTTTCCCGCCGCTGCGGGCCGTACGGAAAGCTATTTCCTTCGAAAAATCGATCATGACCCTCTCTATTAATAGGCAAAAGCCACCAGACTCCGGTAGCTTTTGCACTGTTTTGTTTCTTTTTTTCGAGGACCAGAACGGATAGCTACTGTCCAAAACAAGCTAATCGTCAAGCGATTAAGCTTTCATTGTCTTGGCATACTTGTTGCGTTCGATCTCGTCCAGTAAGATTTTACGTAGACGGATGCTCTGCGGTGTTACCTCAATGCATTCGTCCTGTTGGATGTATTCCATACATTCTTCCAGGCTCATCTGAATTTTTGGTGCAATATTGGCGGCACCATCTGTTCCGCTCGCACGCATATTGGTCAGTTTTTTGCCTTCCACCACGTTTACCACCAGGTCGCCTGGCTTGATATGCTCGGCAACAATCTGGCCGGCGTATACTTCTTCACCCGGATCGATGAAGAAAGAGCCACGATCCTGCAGCTTATCCAGGGAATACCCGGTACTGGAACCGCCTTGTTTGGCGATCAGCACACCGTTGTTACGACCGGGAATAGCGCCTTTCCAGGGCTTATAGGATGCAAAATTATGCGCCATTACCGCTTCACCCGCTGTAGCGGTCAGCATTTGCGAACGCAGGCCGATCAGACCGCGGGAAGGCATATCGAATTCGAGGTGCTGCATTTCGCCCTTAGACTCCATGATCAGCATTTCGCCTTTACGTATCGTTACCAGGTTGATCACTTTGCTGGCAAATTCTTCCGGTACATCTACCACAAGGGTTTCAAACGGCTCGCATTTCTGTCCGTCAATCTCTTTGGTAATTACCTGCGGTTGTCCGACAGTCAGCTCATAACCTTCGCGACGCATAGTTTCCACCAATACGGAAAGGTGAAGGATGCCACGGCCGTAGACCAGGAATTTATCTGCATCGTCGGTATCCTTTACACGAAGGGCCAGGTTTTTTTCCAGCTCCTTGGTCAAACGGTCGCGCAGGTTACGGCTGGTAACGAATTTACCTTCACGGCCGAAGAAAGGTGAGTTGTTGATGCTGAACTGCATGTTCATCGTGGGCTCGTCAATATGGATAACGGCCAATGGCTCGGGGTTTTCGAAATCGGCAATAGTCTCACCGATCTGGAAATCTTCGATACCCACCACAGCGCAAATATCGCCGGCAGCTACTTCAGATACTTTTTTCTTGCCCATACCTTCGAAAGTATAGAGCTCCTTTACTTTATTACGCACCATGCTGCCGTCCAGCTTGCACAGTTGTATATTTTGACCTTCTTTGATGGTACCGCGGGCTACACGGCCTACTGCGATACGGCCCAGGAACGAAGAGTAATCGAGGGAAGTGATCTGCATTTGCAGGTTGCCCTCTGTTACTACCGGCTCGGGTACTTTTTCCAGCACAGCGTCCAGTACGGCATTAATATTGTCGGTGGGCGTGAGGGAGGTATTGTACCAGCCTTGCTTGGCCGAGCCGTACAGGGTGGGAAAATCGAGCTGCTCTTCGGTAGCATCGAGCTGGAAGAACAGGTCAAATACTTTATCGTGCACTTCATCGGGGCGGCAGTTGGGCTTATCCACCTTGTTGATCACCACGATGGGGCGCAGGCCCAGGCCCAGCGCTTTTTGCAATACGAAACGGGTTTGCGGCATGGGGCCTTCAAAGGCGTCGACCAGCAGCAGCACACCATCCGCCATTTTAAGCACGCGTTCCACTTCGCCACCGAAGTCGGCGTGGCCTGGAGTATCGATCACATTGATCTTTACTCCTTTATAAGTTACCGAAATATTTTTGCTCAGAATGGTGATGCCCCGCTCACGTTCCAGGTCATTGCTGTCCATGATCAGCTCACCGGTTTCCTGGTTGTCGCGGAATACCTGTGTGGCATGAATGATCTTGTCTACCAATGTTGTTTTGCCGTGGTCAACGTGGGCGATGATGGCAATGTTGCGAATGTTCATATGTGCAAAATAAAACAGAGAAGAGACATTCCCGGCTGTGCCGGGTGTTAAGATGTCTTTACTTTTTTCCTCTTGTATTGTATCTAAAAAGTGCGCAAAGGTAAGGAAAATAGTTGAGAGCATTACGAATTATACTATTGTGGCATCTGCAAAAACACAATCAGCTAACCGTCATCGCGATCCGGACAAAAACGCATAATATGCATATTTTATCTCGCCATAGTTCGTTTTACATAAGCTGACTACGCTGATATAGGAAACATTGGTCAAATTCGTCTTGATAACGGTTGCGGGACCCATCGAAGCGCCCATTTATAGCTATCCCCTCGATGTGCTCAAGGATCGGAGATTATTTTGTTTCCTACATCGGGAATAGTCAGTAAGAATTATTGATCGCCTTCTTTTTTAATACCCTTAAATAAGGCAAACAAGGCCATAGCATGCCCATGGCCCAGCGCATAATCCTCTTTAAGCCATTGCACGATCTCCCCTGCTTTGATACTGGCGGCCAGCTTGCCGGCCTTCAGGAAGCCCTTTTGCTCGGCCAGCTGCTTAAAATTGGAAGGGCTCTTGCCCGTCTTGGCCTGTATGTTGTCGAGATAAGCTTGAAAAGACATGATCTGTAATATTTTTAAGGATGAATGGATTGCTGTACAAAAATACCGGCCTCCGGTGAGCATTACCGCGGCTTATGGCGACAAATAAAGGGGCTGATACGTCAATATAGAGAGACCGGAAAATGGATAAACACGTGTAAAAACTTGATACCTTTGCGCCCATGTTACCCAATCCGGAGAAGATACGCGCGTATGCCGTTCAAACCATACAAAGCGAGATCGCTGCCCTGCAGCGCATGAACGATTTTATCGACGGTGATTTTGTACAGGCCGTAACGCTGATGCATGAAGCCAAGGGACGCGTGGTGATCACCGGCATCGGCAAAAGCGCCATTATCGCGCAAAAGATCGTTGCCACTATGAACTCGACCGGAACGCCGGCTCTGTTCATGCATGCAGCCGATGCCATCCATGGCGACCTGGGTATGATACAGCCCGACGACGTGGTGATCGTGATCTCCAAAAGCGGTGAAAGCCCCGAGATCAAGGCCCTCCTGCCTTTTGTAAAAAACTTTGGCAATAAAGTGATCGCCATCTGTGGCAATAAGGATAGCTACCTGGCCACACATGCCGACTATTTTATCAATACAACCATCGATGCGGAAGCCTGCCCCAACAACCTGGCACCAACCACCAGCACTACAGCGCAGCTGGTGATGGGCGATGCCCTGGCGGTAAGCCTGCTGCAGCTGAAAGGCTTCAGCGACCGCGATTTTGCCCGTTTTCATCCCGGCGGCGCGCTGGGCAAACGGCTTTACCTTACTGTGCAGGACCTGAGCAGCCGCAACGCGCAGCCCAAAGTAACTGCAGACGCGTCGCTCAGGGAAGTCATTATCGAGATATCGGGCAAGTTCCTCGGCGCCACAGCGGTTATGGAAGATGAGCAGCTCATCGGGGTGATCACCGATGGCGATCTCCGCCGTATGCTCGAAAACAATACCGATACTTCACAGCTTACCGCTAAGGATATTTGTACGCGGAATCCCAAAAGCATCGAGGACAGCGAACTGGCGGTACAAGCACTGGAGCTGATGCGACAGCATGATATAACCCAACTGATCGTAACGCACGATGGCAGCTACGCCGGTATGGTACACCTGCACGACCTGGTACGCGAAGGCTTAATCTAGGCTGTTGTCTCAAAAAAACAAGGCCGCAAATAAGTCGCAATAAAAGCTATAAAAATTAAAGGCAAATAAATATTTCATTTTCACAAACGGCATTAAACCTTTGGGAAAATAATCGTTCCAATATGTGGTTCGATTATGCAAATTGGTTCAAATGAGGGCCCGGCAATCTTTTGCCGGGTTTCTTTTTGCCCGCTTTTCCCACGGTCTTTTGCCGGCTGTGCTTTTAGTACAAAGCAGCGCCGCCAAACCAGGAGATAGTTCTTATTTTTGCGCGAACAGATTGCGTGCCGTTGTCTATAGAAACGATTTTAGATACACCTGTCGAATTCCTGAAGGGCATAGGGCCGTTCAGGGGCGAGCTCCTGCGCAAAGAGCTGGACATCCATACTTTTGGCGACCTGCTGCAGCACTTTCCCCTGCGTTACCTCGACAGCGCCCGGGTACAGCATATCGGCGACCTGTCGCCCGAACAGGACTATGTGCAGCTGAGAGGGGCCATCATAAACCTGAGCGAAGAGGGCCGGTCTTTTAAGAAGCGGCTTTCAGCCACCCTGTATGATAAAACAGGCCGGGTAGAACTTATCTGGTTTCAGGGCATCAGCTATGTACAGAAAAGCATACAGCCCAACGCTACCTATAGTGTCTTTGGCAAGCTCACTTATTTTAACGGTCTTCCTACCATCAGCCATCCCGAGGTCGAGCTATACCAGCCCAATGCCCAGGAGATAGCCGGTATGCAGCCGGTATACTCCACCACCGAGAAGCTGAAGGCCAAAGGTCTGAGCAACCGGGCGTTCGCTAAAGTGCTTCAAGGCCTGTGGGAGCGCCTTTCCCCAAAAGACATTCCCGAGATATTGCCCGAAGCCCTGCGACAGCAGTACCAGCTGCTACCCCGCTTCGAAGCCTATCGTCAGATCCATTTCCCGGCCAGCGAAGCCCATCGCCGCCATGCCGAACGCCGCCTGAAATGGGAGGAATTGCTGGTGACCCAGCTACGCATCCTGCGGCTGAAGCTGAACCACCACCAGCAAGCCGGTTTTGTATTTCCTACAGTGGGCGATCATTTCAACCATTTCTTTGAACGGCATCTTCCTTTTGCCCTTACCGGAGCACAAAAAAGAGTGCTTCGGGAAATCAGGCAGGATACCTTTTCCGGCAAGCAGATGAACCGGCTGGTCCAGGGCGATGTAGGCAGCGGCAAAACGATAGTGGCCCTAATGGCCATGCTGCTGGCGCTCGACAACGGTTTCCAGGCCAGCCTGATGGCGCCTACCGAGATACTGGCCCAGCAACATTATCAGGGCATTAAAGAGCTGCTGGAACCCATGCAGATCCCTGTGGCGCTGCTCACAGGTTCGGTAAAGGGCAAGGAACGCAAGCAGGTGCTGGAAGGCCTGGCCAAGGGATTGATCCCGGTAGTGATCGGCACGCATGCACTGGTAGAGGACAGCGTCCGCTTCCACAACCTGGGCCTGGCGGTGATCGACGAGCAGCACCGCTTCGGCGTAACGCAACGCGCCAAGCTGTGGACCAAGAACGAACGGCCGCCCCATGTGCTGGTGATGACGGCCACGCCTATTCCCCGTACCCTGGCGATGACGGTATACGGCGACCTGGACGTATCGGTAATCGATGAGCTGCCGCCTGGCCGTAAACCCATCGAAACGATCCACCGCAGCGAGAACTTCAGGCCCAAAGTGATGCAGTTCCTGAAGCATGAGATCGAAAAGGGCCGCCAGGTATATATTGTGTATCCGTTGATCGAAGAATCGGAAAAGCTGGACTATGAAAGCCTGACAGCCGGCTATGAGCAGGTACGGGCCTGGTTTCCCGATCCGCAATACCGGGTGGCTATGGTACATGGCCGGCAGCCGCTGGATGAAAGGGGACGCAATATGGAACGCTTTGTGAACGGACACGCACACATATTGGTTGCTACTACAGTGATCGAAGTAGGTGTGAATGTGCCCAATGCCTCGGTAATGGTGATCGAGAGCGCCGAGCGGTTTGGCCTGTCCCAGCTACACCAGTTGCGGGGCCGTGTGGGCCGCGGCAGCGAGAAAAGCTATTGCATCCTGCTTACCGGCCACGAGCTGAGCAAAGAAAGCCGGCAGCGCATGCACATTATGACGCAGACCAACGACGGCTTCCTGATCGCGGAAGAGGACCTGAAAATGCGCGGCCCCGGCGATATTTATGGCACCAGACAAAGCGGTGCGCTGGACTTCAAGATCGCCGACATTATCCATGATGCCGACATTATGGAAGAAACCAAGGTCGCCGCGCAGGAGATCCTGTCGGCCGATCCCCACCTGGAGCTGCCGCAGCACCAGCAGCTGAAAACGGATATCCACAAAAGCCGGAATCAACAGGTGCAGCAGTGGAGCAAGATCAGCTAAGCACTTTTTTCCCGCAAAGCAATAAACCGGTTCATACCATTTCATTCGGGCAGAGCCTTCGGTAGCAACATAGCATCTTTCGATCAGGACCCAAAACATTTCATTGTAGCGGCATAACATGCGAGGCCGCTGCAGGGAAATACCAAAAATATTTTGGCCCGATAGTTGTTCTTTTCAAAAATATCAATTTACTTTGTCTTTCAAAGTGCTTTTATGGACACTGAACAAAAAGAGACATCCCTGGAAACCCTGCAGGAGATCCGCAATATTATGGAACGTTCGTCCCGGTTCCTGTCGCTCAGCGGCTGGAGCGGGATATGGGCCGGCATGGTGGCGTTGGCGGGATCGGGTCTTGCCTATCTCTTGTTAGAGCAGTATAATAGCTATGGAATACGGGCAGGTAACTATAGCGAGCGTTATACCGAAGGTCCTGTTGTCGCTTATCCCTTTGATCTACTGGGTCTGGGCATTGCGATCTTCATCGTTGCCTTCCTGGGTGGCTTTTATTTTACTTATCGTAAGAACCGGAAGGCAGGCATCAAAATGTGGAATACTGCCTCACGCAAGATGGTGATCAATCTCGCCATTCCTCTGGCTGCCGGCGCCTTGATGACGCTGGCGTTTATCGCGCAGGGCGATTGGATCTATATTGCCCCTGGCTGCCTTGTGTTCTATGGCCTTGCCTTGATCAACGGCAGCAAGTATACGGTATCCGACATCAAGTACCTGGGGCTTACCGAGGTGATCCTGGGTTGTGCAGGATTATTTCTTTCGCCCGGATATGGGCTTTATCTTTGGGCTTTTGGTTTTGGCGTGCTGCACATTGTCTATGGCATTATCATGTGGCGGAAATATGATCAGTAAATGAGGAAAGAACTCGAACAGCTCAACAAGGTATTCGACAGCCGGCTCCGTATCGGCATCATGAGCGCCCTGATGGTGAATGAAGACATCAACTTCAACGACCTTAAGGCGCTGGTCGATGCTACAGACGGCAACCTGGCCACGCACCTGAAGACCCTTGAAGAGCATAAGTATATCAAGGTGGAAAAAGGATTTATCGGTCGCAAGACCAATACCGTGTATTCGATTACCCGCGCCGGCGAAAAAGCATTCCGCCAGCACCTCGATGCGCTCGAAAAGATCATTAAAACCATCAATTAGCCTACTGCACCAGCCCGGTATTTAAGATTCCCGGTGATTGTGCAGTTTTATTTTTCTCTTTTCACTTTGAAAAACAAAGCACTTTTACATGAATACAAAATGGGTACCTGTCACTGCTATCAGCGTTACCTGCTATCTCCTGTTTGCCTTGGCCGGCATCAACTTATTGCATCAGGGCGCCGGCGCCACGGGTATACTGGTGCTGGTAGCAGGCATACCCGGTGGTATGATCTGCTTCCTGATTGCACGATGGCTGCAAAGGACCGTGAGCCGGCTACGGAAGAACCGTCCAGGGGATTGGGCCGTTTTGTCGGCGGGAATCACCTACCTGGCTATATTCCTGGGTTTTCTGGCCTTCATTGCGACACTGATTGTGCTGCTTGCAGGGAGCGCAATGGAAAACCTCCGGTTTTGATCCTGGCATGACTTATTTCTCCCTATAATCCGCAAAACATGTTTACACCATGAAAGCAAGATGTACAGCAGGAATTGCAATCGCGGCCGCCTGCTTCCTCCTGTTTATGATCGGCAGCCTTATTCTTATGGGGCGGGATACCGGGCTGGCCGGTATGCTGGTAGTACCGGCCGGGATTGCCGGTGCCATCTGTTGCTTCCTGCTCGTACTGCTGTTGCAAGGCGCCGGACGCTGGTTACGACAATACTTGCCCGGCACATGGTCCCTGGTTATGGCCGGTGCCACCATACTGGCCATTTTTCTGGGCATCGCCGGCACCATTGCCATCCTGTACTACCTGGTTGCGGGATACTGCATGAGCGGCTTACAGCTGTAGGCCGCCCGGAATCAGAACACCTTCTTCATACTTCTAAAAACATACTTCTTATGAAAATACAGCTTAACCACATCCGTAAACGGCTATTGGTATATCTCGCGCATGAGGTTGCTCTCCCCTATTTCAAACTGGTCCGGAAGGGCTATCATTTCCCTTATTCGCTGAAGCAATTACAGCACTTGCCCGATGGCACCGTGGGCAGGGCATTGTATCGCTTTTTCAACGATAACGACATCCATCTGCTGCCCCATTATGAGAAGCACGATATCAAGCATGTAGTGCTGGGCTATCCGCCAACAGAAGAAGGCGAAGTAAGTCTGCAATGCTTTATGCTGGCCAATGGCCGTATTACGGCGCCGGTACTGTTCAGCGTGGCGGTAGGCCTGCTCATCATGCCCGATAAGTGGCGCAGCTTCCGGCAGGCCTGGAACAGGGGAAGACAAACGCCTTCATTGAACCGGCTCAATTGGTTTGACCTGGTACCGCAACAACTACAGGAAGTACGCCATGAACTCTTCAGCGCAAAAGCCCAGGATTTATGAAAAGACTGTTTGATATATTGTTTTCCCTGATCGCACTGGCTGTTTTTTTCCTACCCGCTATTATCATTGCGGCTATACTGCTGTTGAAAGAACGTCATGCTGTTTTCTTCCTGCAGCAAAGGACCGGCAGAAACAAGAAAACCTTCCGCATATTCAAGTTCCGCACGATGACCCGGCAGGTCCCTACGGCAACGGGCAGGCTACTGCGCAAGACCGGCCTGGACGAGTTGCCGCAATTTATTAATGTGCTCAAAGGCGATATGAGCATCGTTGGCCCCAGGGCTTTAACCCCGGAAGATATTGAACGACTCCGGTGGCACGATACCTATCATGCCCTCCGATGGCAGGTGAAGCCGGGTATTACCGGCTACGCCCAGCTGTATGGCGGCCAGCACCGCAAAACATCCTGGTTCTGGGACCGGTACTATATCAGGAACCATAACGTCGTCGCCGATGCCGGCGTGGTTGTCGTATCCTTCTTGATGAATGTATTCGGGAAGACCAGGGTGCGCCGCATCCTTTTCCAAAAAAACAACCTGAAGTAACATGAAAGTCAAAATGATATTGCCCGCGCTTACCGAAGCGGAAAGCCCTTTCTGGCGGCCCATTAAGTATTCCCTGTTTCCTCCATTGGGTCTGGCCACGCTTGCCGCCTACCTGTCGCCCGATGATGAAGTAGACCTGCAGGACCAGCATGTGGAAACGTTGTACCTGGAAGATGAGCCGGACCTTGTGGTGATCCAGGTATATATTACCAATGCTTACCGGGCTTACCGCATTGCCGATCATTACAGGAGCCGGGGCGCTTATGTGATCCTGGGTGGCCTGCACGTGACCTCGTTGCCCGATGAGGCTGCAGAACATGCGGATACCATTTTCCTGGGACCGGGAGAGGAAACCTTTCCGCGCTTTTTGAAGGATTTCAGGAATAAAATACCGCAGAAGCGCTACAGCTCTGCGATAAGAACACTGGAGCATATACCCCCGTTACGACGCGACCTCATCAAAAGGAACCGTTACCTCGTGCCGAATTCTATTGTGGTCACCAGGGGATGCCCCCATCATTGCAACTTCTGCTATAAGGACGCTTTTTTTGAAGGGGGTAAAAGCTTTTATACCCAGGCTGTAGACGATGCTCTGTCCGAGATTGACCGTCTTGAAGGCAGACACCTCTATTTTCTTGACGACCACCTGTTGGGCAATACCCGCTTTGCCTCAGCGCTTTTTGAAGGCATGAAAGGCATGAACCGGGTATTCCAGGCTGCAGGTACGGTCGATTCCATATTGCGGGGCGACCTGATCGAGAAAGCAGCCGCAGCCGGGCTTCGAAGCCTGTTCGTGGGTTTCGAGACGTTTTCACCCACCAACCTGAAACAAAGCAATAAGAAGCAGAATCTTGCCAAGGATTACCGGGAAGCCGTGAACAGGCTCCATTCGCTGGGTATTATGATCAACGGGAGCTTTGTGTTTGGCCTGGACGATGACGACAGCGATGTATTTAAAAGAACGGTGGACTGGGGCGTCAACAATGCGATCACTACGGCCACTTATCATATCCTGACACCCTACCCGGGCACACGCCTGTACAAAGACATGGAGCAACAGGGACGCATACTGACGTACGACTGGGATCAATATGATACGCGGAATGTCGTGTACCAAACCGCCAGGATTGATGCGGCAACATTAAAAAAGGGATATGACTGGGCTTACAGATCCTTTTACAGCTGGAGCAATATCGTTAAAGCCAGCCTGCAGCACGATACACACAAGCACAAGCTGAAACACTTCTTTTATGCCGGCGGCTGGAAAAAATTTGAAGCGGTATGGAATTTCCTGATCAAGACCCGCAAC
The DNA here is from genome assembly GCF_003545715.1 of Taibaiella koreensis. Lineage (GTDB taxonomy): Bacteria > Bacteroidota > Bacteroidia > Chitinophagales > Chitinophagaceae > Taibaiella > Taibaiella koreensis. The sequence goes on along the minus strand of NZ_QVNU01000001.1, from coordinate 204,729 downwards.
CTGAACAATATGCTGCCCGTTCTGGAATCAGTCCTGGCCAAAGTAAAGAAAGGAACCGGCCGACAGGAACATCCGGTAGCGACGCAGCAACAGGACACCTCGGCGGCAGCCTGTTCAACCGGTCTGGCAAAACAACTTTAAACGTACAGGGCTGTTAACAGGAGGTACTATTGACAGAACGCATGAGATCGGTTTATAAGCTCCTTCACAGCTTCCATTATGCCTTCCAGGGCTTGTCTACCCTGGTCCGTTCAGAAAGGAATATACAGCTGCATTTGCTGGCGACAGTGGTGATACTCTTACTGGGCTGGCTAAAAGGGCTTACCTATATGCGCTGGTGGCTGCTGCTGTTGGCGATCGCATTGGTATGGATCACGGAGGCGCTCAATACTGCACTGGAACGGCTTTGTAATAAGGTGAGCACGGAACGCCATCCCCTGATCAAAGAAGTAAAGGACATTGGTGCGGCGGCAGTACTCATCGCAGCGCTGTTTGCCTTGCTTACCGGCATCATCGTCTTCTTCTTTCCCCTACACTAGGCCACTTGCTGGTAATAGCTCCTCATGAATCTGCTGAAAGCTTTGCTCTTCAGCAATACACTGCGGAAAAGTGCGATTCCGATGGTAGCGCAAAGAATGCCTACCAGAACATCGATCAGATAATGGTGATCGGTGTATAGCGCCGCAAACCAGGTACCCAGGCAAACGATGGTGAGGAATATTTTCCAGCCCGTAGCCACATTCTTCCTATACGCATAATATACGGAAACCAATGCATACGCCGCATGCAGCGAGGGCATGGCGGCAAATACGTTGGAGCTCTTGGCATATAGCCCATGGAAGATCTGCACACCAAAGAAATGATCGAAACCTGCCAGGCCGGCGACATTGCCCGGGGTAGCCGGGTTGAATACCATTCCGTGCTCGTGGATATACCATGGCGGCGCGGCAGGATAGCCGTAATAGCCTATGAATCCTACGAAATTGGTCAGCAGGAAGGTAAGACAGAATTCGATGGCCGCTTTACGGTCTTTAAAGAACAGGTAGCCGGCAAATGAGATAGGCACCGGCATCCAGCAGAGATAGAAAAAACCGTTCAGTACATCGAGCAAGGTGCTGCGGTTTAATGCCCAAAATTCGTTGATGGTATGTATGGTCCCCCGGTAATTGAACCCGAAATACTCTTTTTCCAAAGCGTACAGATCGCCCACATGCACCGTATTGAAGCGGTAATTGGGGAAAGCCTTCATATAGTCGAAGATCACCCAAAAAACGATGAACGGCATCAGGGTAAGCAGGAAGTTGCGCGTCTTCTTGGAAACGGTGTACAGCACGAAGAACAAGCCGGAAATAAAGATCTGCTCGGGCCGGAAACCGATCAGGAAACAGGAAAGGATCAGGTACGCGACGCTGATACCTCCCGCAAGCAGCAACCGCCGGTGTACGGGCATAGGATTGATGCGGGAAATATTGGTTATTGTAGTCGAACTCATTAGCTTTTCTTCTTCGGGAAGCCGGAACTGAGCACCTTATCCCACAGTTCGGAACTCACGCCAAAGCCTTTGCTTGAATCGGAGTAGTGATGCAGCATATGGTGCTTCTTGATCTTTTTCCAGACCTCACCTTTAAAATTGAAATGATGAAGGGCATAGTGCATGGTATCGTAGATGATATAGCCCAGCACAAATGCAGAAAAGAAGGGATAGAGGTATACAGATGGCAAAAAGGCATATAAAGCAAAATAGACGCCGAACGCCAGCGGAATGCTCACCGATGGCGGCATAACAAGCCTTTTCATATCATTGGGATAATCGTGGTGTACCCCATGGAAAATGAAATGCAGGCGGAGGGCCCATTTGGGCTTTGGTACATAGTGGAATATCCAGCGATGCAGCACATATTCAAACAGTGTCCAGGAGATTAGCCCCACTGCGAACATGCCAAGGAATACCAGCCCGGGCGTATGCGCAACAAACAGACCCAGGTAAGCGAATACCAGCACTACCGGGATATACAGGATCATAGGCACAGTCCAGTGGACCTTCGAGAAGGTCTCCAGGAAATTGCTTTTGAACATACGTATGGATTCGGGAGAGTTGGAAACGTAATTCTTTTTCATTGTCTTGTTTTTTTCTCGACGGGAACCGGGCAATCGTTATTGCTTAGGGGGCTTCCATTTGGGGTTTATTCTTTTGATCACCTCTTTTCCGCTCGCCACTTCAGTCCCTTTGAACTCCACGTATTTTACATTAGGCGACCAGAAAGTGCCACCGGGATCAATACGGATATACAATCTTCTCAGTACAACCATTTTCCCGTCGAGCTCTACATAAGTATGATAGATGCCGGCGGAAGACTTCATCAGGTAAAAGGGAATCTTGTCGTATGCAGCGAAGAGCAACTTGAATTTTTCATCAGCGATCTTCGACGTTTTGACACCGTAGGCAAATTTACGCTGAATATATGATAATTCCTGTGTCCCGCCACCGTCTGCATACCTTATCCAGTATACATGGATGGGATTATCTTCGTTTAGCTCGCCGTTCTTCAGGTTTAGCTCATACATGATCGTATTGGTATTGGGCGTACGCTGCACATAGAACTGGGTTTTGGCCGTGAATTTGGGCACGGGAAAAGTATCTACCGCCTCAGTAAAGGTCGCCCGGCCATCGTCGATACGGGCATGCGTGGCAGTGGGCAGGCCAAGCAGCGCAGCACCTAACAACAGCACAGCGGCCATGTTAGCGGAGGAAATTTTTTTCGCTTTTTCTGCGTCGATCTTATCCAGGGCCTTTTTGGCATCAACAAGTCGCTTGAACGCAGTGATATTGGTTAAAACAGCCATTATTGCTATAGGGATTGTAAAAATGCTCATTAACTCGAATACATGAAACCGGATACCCGGTATGAATACTTTGCCGTCGCCCTCTACGAAGGCGCCTGCCACGCCGGTGGTAATGGCCGACAGGGCGATCAGGATCACCCGCTCGGGCCGCTGCATCAAGCCGCCCTTATTTTCAATGCCCAGCCCTTCGCTGCGGGCCCGGGTATAGCTTACCATCATCGAGCCGATCATGGCGATGAAGGCAAAGAGCGAACTGAGAAAATAGTGGTGGGAGATAAGGTAGTAGCAAATGCCAAGGAAAAGGATAAGCTCGCTGTAGCGGTCCAGTACCGAGTCGTACAAGGCGCCAAAGGTCGAAGACATTTTGCCCAGCCGTGCTACTTGTCCGTCCAGCATATCGAAAAGACCGGCAAACAGGATGAGGCCGCCGGCCCAGCCTACGTAACCCAGCTCGCCACGGTTCCCTTTTTCGGCGCCGATGATAAAGATCACCGCCACACCCACATTCAGCAACAACCCTATAGTCGTTACTGCATTGGGCGTAAGCCCCAGCCGGATCAGAAAACGTACAAAAGGATTGATAACCTTATAAATTCCCTTTTGCGCTTTTTCCCTGAAAGAAACATCACTCATACACCAGTTAGTTGTCACTTGTTTTCAGATGCAAAATTAACCAATTCCAGAAATTAAACAAACGTTTAATTAAATTTTCTTTGGTTACGCTTGCTCATTGCGGCCAGGCTTGCGCCAAAATCGCGGGCAAAGGTCGTAATTGTTCACAGAAATACGCACCAAAATATTATTGAGAATATTTATAACAGGTCAGAAAGATTCCTTTGGTTGTTCCCGGATGCCCGCAGGCAGGGTTTTGCAGGCCCTGCAAGCTGAAAAAGAAATGCGGATATTCATTTAATCCGTAACTTTCCCCGCAAATGATGAAGTGGAAAGATCTCAGAACGCGCGTGCGTTATTATGGGCAGTATTTTCCGTTAACCCTTAATGCCTTTGTAGTCGCCCTGGCGCTTTGGCTGTGTTTCAGGATCGTAAGGCCCACAGAGCCGGTAAAAGGAGAGGAAGTGTCTTCTTTTAAGCCCCTGATCCAGTTGATGGGCAAAACGGCGCTATGGTTCATCGTAGCGCTGATCGGTTTTTCTGTCCTTACCACTTTCCTTTGCTGGCTGCACTACCTGCTGCTGCGCCGGCATAACCGGTACCAGCTGGAGTTTGATTTCAAACCGGACGGGCAGCATAAAGGTTTATGGATAGAGACCCTGCTGCGAAAAGCCCGGCGCCCCTTCCTCGGCTTCATCAAGGGCAGGCTTTTTTACGACGATCGCAGGCTGACGGATAAGTTCCCCATGGCCTCCGACAAGCGAAAGGCACGGCAATTCTGGCGCGAGGGCGTATCGGGCAAAAGCAGGATATTGCTTCCCGACATTAAAGAATATGCGATCAATGGCGGCGCCGTCTACTTCGAGGATATGCTGCAACTGTTCTCTCTCCCCGTCATCCAAAGGGTTAAAGGTCATTTTTACCAGGCGCCCGGCCAGGTGTCTTTGCATGAACAGGAGGCCTTGCCCCGCAGGGCCGAACAGACAGAAACCCGGATCGACCAGTTGCGAAAGGTTGAAGGAGAATACCTCAATTATAAGGGCTTTGAAGGCGGCGACGATGTACGGCGTATCGTATGGAAGGTCTATGCAAAGAGCCGTGAGCTCGTGGTAAGGGTTCCGGAAATATTTGATCCGTATGCTTCTCATATCTATTTCTATGCCAGCTTTCATACCAATCTGAAAACCGCCCAGCGTCACAACGATTTTGCCGCGGAGATGCTGAATTACTATAAGGAACGCGTGTGGACGGCCTACGAGATCCTGGCCGGCAAGGAATGGGAAGTAAAGTACCTGCCCGACCAGCAGCTGCAGATACCGGAACAGCTCAATGGAGCGGCTTTTGTACAAAGGGTGATCAGCAACAGCACCTGGCATAAGGACCGCGAGTTGACCAGCTACTTTGAGCCCCGTTATGGTTCGGTGCTTTGCATTTCTTCTTTCAACGATCCTTCGGAAGTAGCGCAACTGCTCGACCAATGCAGCGCCGAGACGGTAGTTTATTATGTAAAGCTTTCCGATACGTTCCGCAGCTTTCTTCCCTGGACCTGGCTGAAGCGGCTTTTCCTGCTGCGACCGGAAGACCGCCTGAAGCGTATCAGGGGACGCTGGCTGCTCAGTCCGCTCCGCCTGCAGTTGATCCGGCGCGAGAAGGAGATCGAAAAGGCATTGCAGAACAGCAATGTCACCGTAGGCAATATTTAAATCTCTCCCTGCTTAACCTTATTTGCTAAGCCAGGCGGTTGCGCTTCCTGAGCTCAGCGGTCATGCGCTGTGTTCCCGGCAGATATACTATCGTTTTGCCCCTGTCTACTGTTATGCTATCCGGCCACTCACCCGGTCGCCAAGTATGCCAGGTCGTCTGCAGATAACCGGCATTATACGGCTGTACAAAGGGGAGCATCATGCATAAAATAATTTATGATTTATCACCAGGTAATTGTATTTTGGGAAATGGCATTTCTTTAGCCTTGATTACCAATAAACCAATTGCATTGTTTTTAGCTAACCTCAAAACATGATGATGATGACCAAATTATTTACACGGTACACTTTCCTAAACCAACTATTCAGGCAAACTTCCTGTGGCATTACGAGGACATTTCAGGGTTTGTTTATTTTGCTTGCGTTACTGAGCATTCAGGGTAACGTATCGGCCCAGACGTATTGCGCGGTCACGAGCAATACCAATACCGGCATTTATTATATCGCCAGCGTAACCACTACCGGCGGCTCTACCAACATCAACAATACCGGCACGGTAGCCTCTACCAATGGCTATGCCGACTATACCAGCATGGTCGTCACCTCGATCGCCGGGGGGAGCTTCACGGTCAACGCCAGCTCCGACGCGTTATTTACCTATAAATGGGCGATATGGATCGATTGGAACCACGATGGCGACTTCGACGATACGGGGGAAACAGTGTATTCACTTTTAACCACCACCGGTGTTTCGACAATCACCGCACCAGTTACTGTTCCTGCTGCCGCGACTACCGGCAATACCAGGATGCGGGTAAGGATCCTCCGGGATTGGGCTACCGATCCGCTGCTCCCCTGTACCAATAATCTGTATGGAGAAGTAGAAGACTATACTGTAAATGTGCTGCCTTCTACCTGCAGCGGTACACCGGCCGGTGGTACCGCCAATGCTGCCGCTGCTACCGTAGCCTGTAATGCGACCACATCGTTAAGTCTTACAGGCAGCACTTCCGGGGCCGGCATCACCTATCAATGGCAATACAATAGCAGCGGCACCTGGGTTAACTTCGGCGCCAACACTGCTACACAGACCACACCTCCGATAACACAACCGACACAATTCCGCTGCCGGATCACCTGTACCAATCCCGGCGGCAGCAGTAGCAATTCAGCTCCGGTTACCGTAAGTGTAACGGCCATAGCCGTCAACCTGGGCAACGATACCACCATTTGTCCCGGTGTCACCTACACCCTTGATGCCGGCAATACCGGTGCTACCTATGCCTGGAATACCGGCGCTGCGACCAAAACGATCAATGTAAATACCGCCGGCACTTATTCTGTGTCGGTAACACTGCCCAGCGGCTGCAGTGGTTCCGACGCCATTACCATTACTCCCGGCGTGGTCCCGGTAAATGTGCTTCCCGCCACGACCGATCTGTGCGCAGGTGAAACCGCAACGCTGAACGCGGGCAATGCCGGCAGCACCTACAGCTGGACGCCAGGCAGCGCCACTACGCAAACGATCAATACGACCACCGGCGGTATCTATACCGCAAGTATAAAAAGTGTGCATGGCTGCGTTATCCACAGCAGCACCAATGTGGTGATAAGGCCACTGCCTGTACTGGACCTTGGCAACGATACGGCGATCTGTAAAGGGGATGTGATCCCGGTAGATGCCGGTAATCCCGGCTATAGCTATACCTGGAACACAGGCGCAACCACACGGGTAATCTCCGCTACCGATTCGGGCGATTATACCGTGACCGTGACTACGCCTTATTCTTGTGTGGCTACCGACAGCAAACATATCGCTTACCTTCCCTCGCCCGTTGTGGAAGGCTTCAATTTTGTTCCTTTATTTTATGAAGACCTGGGAAAGGTAAAATTTGCGGCGCTCCGTCCGCGGGATGTACAAGCCTATGAATGGGATTTTGGCGACGGCAGCCCGCACAGTACAGACCCTGAGCCGCTGCATGTGTATTCGGGCACCAGCTATTATAACGTAACGCTGAAAGTATTCAACGGCTGCGGCGATTTCTCGATCAGCCAGGTGATTAATGTGGACCTGGCCACCGGCATTGTTACCCTTAGCGCAACGCAGGCCGATATGATACTCTACCCCAACCCGGCAAAAGACCAGGTTATCATTGACAACAGGAGCAAGGACATACAGATGCAACAGGTTACCGTATTCAATATATTGGGCGCCGTGGTATACGACCATAAGGCAAGCGAAGGCCGGCAGCATCAATTGTCCGTATCCGGTATGGCCCCGGGCATGTATACGGTACGTATTCTTACCGATAAAGGCTTCGTGATCCGTAAATTTGAAATCGTGAAGTAGTTCTTTTTCTCATTGCAGAAATAAAAAGTAGCCCCTTGGGGCTACTTTTTTTATGGTGACAAATAAATACCACATAATGATGTAGGTAAAAAAAATAATTGTATATTTACAATTCACCTATTCCGTCGCATTGAAAAAATCCTTACTATTCAACAGGAGCAAAAACGTCCGGATGGCGCAGGGAACCGCGTTCAACACCCTTGGCGCTATGATCGACGATCGTAAAGCTGCTGGTAGTCGGCAGCACCAATTGCCCGTATCCGGCATGGCCGCAGGCCTGTACACAATACGTATCTCTACTGATAAAGGCTTTGTAATACGGAAGCTTGAAGTTTTACCCTAAAAGAAGACCGGCCCCTCACCCACGCAGACGCCATAACAAGCGACCTGCATCACCACAAAACCGGCTACAACCGCACCGCACCAAAAAAGCGTTGCTCCTTACCGGGCAACGCTTCCTTTTATTTTGTGTTTACAGCCTGTTACATTCAGAGCTCCAGCAAGGCTTTCACAGGATCTTTACCAATAAGCAACAACTCGGGGCTCTCCAGCAACTCTTTCACCCTTACCAGGAAGCCTACCGACTCGCGGCCGTCGATGATACGGTGATCGTAGCTAAGGGCCACATACATCATAGGACGTATTTCGACTTTGCCATTGATCGCCATGGGACGATCCTGGATCTTGTGCATACCCAGAATGGCCGATTGCGGGATATTTATGATAGGTGTGCTCATGAGGGAGCCGAATACCCCACCATTGGTAATGGTGAAGGTACCTCCTGTCATTTCTTCAATGGTAAGCTTGTTGTCGCGGGCTTTACCGGCCAGCTCCATTACCTTCTGCTCGATCTCGAACATGCCCAGGCTCTCGGCATTGCGGATTACCGGCACCACGAGACCTTTGGGGGCCGACACGGCAATGGAAATATCGCAATATTCGTGGTAGATAATGGATTCGCCGTCGATATAGGCATTCACAGCGGGCCATTCCTGCAAAGCGATACAAACGGCCTTGGTGAAGAAGGACATGAAGCCCAGGTTCACCCCATGTGTTTCCTTAAATTTATCTTTGTATACCTTCCGGATGTCCATGATACGGGTCATGTCGATCTCGTTGAAGGTGGTGAGCATCGCTGTGGTGTTTTTGGCTTCCACCAGGCGGCGGGAAACGGTTTTCCGCAGGTTGCTCATTTTTTCGGGGCGGTTCTCACGGCTGAACAGGGGCTTGCCGGGTGTGCGTCCCGGGTTTTCCAGGGCTGCCAACACATCGCCTTTCATAATACGACCATGCGAACCTGTGCCTTTTACCGTATCGGGCTTCACATTTTTATCGCTCATGATCGCGTTGGCTACGGGAGAAGCCTTGACAGCCGGATCGGCGGCGGGCTTAGCCGCCGGGGCGGGTGTCTCCTGCTTTGGCGCTTCGGCCTTTTTTTCTTCCGCTTTGGGCGCTTCAGCCTTGGGCGCCGCGGCGGCGGGCCTTTCGGCAGCATCATCGATTTTGCAGGCAATGTCGCCAATATTCAGGGTATCTCCCTCTTTAGCAACTGTTTGTAATATACCTGCCTGCTCGGCATTCAGCTCGAACGTAGCCTTTTCTGATTCCAGCTCGCAGATGATCTCATCGCGCTCTACCCAATCGCCGTCATTTTTGATCCATTTTACCAGGGTTACTTCGCTGATGGACTCGCCAACGGGGGGCACTTTTATTTCAATCATGGAATGAAAAATATGATTAGCTAATTTTGTGTCTCTGAAGAAAAAAGAGCATTTTCTATTGGGCTGCTAAATTAGGAAACCGTGTTCACTTCACAAAAGTTATTGCAAAATAGCTGCTTTATACTACGATCTATTGCGTTTTGTCATGATACCGGCTTTGGTTCCCGTCAAGGCAGGGCCCCGCAATCCTAAAAAATATTTTATCGTTTTGAAAATGTTCTTTATCTTTGCGGACCAATTGCAAAAGTCAAAAGGCATTCTTTTGACTTTTTGTTTTGAGCTCTTTTAGATACACGGGTATGGTGCAACGGTAGCATACGGGTCTCCAAAACCTTTGATCTGGGTTCGAATCCTAGTACCCGTGCATATTTTTTTTGATGCAAAAATTGATTTAAATTGTTAAATTTGATTTTTGCATTTTTAATTTATAACATTTTATGAGCAAATTCGGAACTTACATACAGGAGTCTTATGACGAGCTGGTCCATAAAGTAAGCTGGCCTTCCTGGAATGAATTGCAGCAAACCACGCTTATTGTCCTGGCTTCTCTGGCGATCATTACCTTACTGGTATTGGGCATGGATGCCGCTTCCAAATTCATCCTGAAGGACCTGATCTACAACATGGCCGGTAAATAAGCCGCCAGGTAGCTATTCACACCGGACTTAAGCAATTAAATTAGAGAAATGAGTGATGTAAATACGCCTCAGGCTGTCGAGCAGGAAACCAAATGGTACGTGCTTCGCATTGTGAGCGGAAAAGAGAGAAAAGTAAAAGAGCACCTTGACAAAGAGGTGAAGATCAACGGATGGGGTAATGTCATCCTGCAGATACTCTGCCCCGTGGAAAAAGTGTTCAAAGTGCAGAACGGCAAGAAGGTATTGCGTGAAAAAACCCTGTTTCCCGGCTATATCATGCTGGAAGCAGTAGAAGGCAAGCTGAACGACACGATGATCCAGGGCATTACCGGCGTAACCAGTGTAATCCACTTCCTAGGCAAAGAGCATCCCATAGCCCTGCGTAAAACCGAGGTGAACAAGATGTTTGGCAAGCTGGACGAAGTTTCAGAACAGGGTATCGGCTATGCAGAACCTTATATCGTAGGAGAGACCATTAAGATCATCGACGGTCCGTTCAACGACTTCAATGGCACCATCGAAGAAGTAAACGAAGAGAAAAAGAAGCTGAAGATCGTGGTTAAGATCTTCGGACGCGCTACACCGGTAGAGCTCAACTATTCTCAGGTAGAAAAGATCGCTTAATTTATTTTTACCAGATAATGAAAAGCCAGGTTGCTCAACCTGGCTTTTTCGCGTTTATACATGCCCCAGGCGAGTAATTTCCGTCTTCCTCCCTGCAGTCCGCTTAAAACAATCGCTATAAGGCCATTTCTTATACATTGTTTTTCAATACGATGACCAACCGTTAAATATTGGTTACTGTCTATCCTTAGAGCAAGTCTTCCGGAAGCTATTTCTTGCTACGATCAGCATATCAACGTAAAGGCCATACCCGAAAAGCCTTCAACAAAGTAGGGACCAAACAAAATCCAAACTATGACAAAATTAAACCTGTTTGCGGGGCTTTTCGCCCTGCAGGGACTTGTTGCTGTAACGGCGCCTGCCCAAACCTACCTCTTTAAAGTAGGCGATGCCAGTGCCAAATTGCAGGTGGCCGACCACATTGGCGGGGAAGAGCTCGGTACCATTTATGAAGAAAATACCGTCGAAACCTATAACCTGGATTTCAACGGGAAACACCTGATAGGAGCAATCAGCTTTCAAAGTCCTGCAAACAATATCGTATACACCAGCCATCATGGGCTCACAAACACCTCTGACTATCTCCGTCAGCTGAAAGGATATGAACCGTTTATATCGGGACAAAATGGCGTTAATGTACTGGCGGAAAGAGTAAACGATAAAGGCGACGTAAAAGCTGCAGTTTTTCTTCACTATGACGAAAACGGAAAGATCATCAAACCGGTCCAGTTGCCATCGCTCCCTCCGGGATACAGCTTCCTCCGCATTTTCGATATGATCGAGTACATCGACCTATCCCAGGGGCCCAAACGCATTCTTTGCTTGCTGGAGTACGAAAACACGCCGTTTATTGCGGAGCTGCTGTACGTTGCCGACAGCGCCTTTTACCGGGTACGGCGGTATAAAATGGTACATCCGCCCAAGTCGTACCAATCCGTTCATTATGTCCGTGCTTATCATTTTAATCGCTCCACTATCGGTAATCCGTCTTTCTACGGCCTGATGAATGATGGCAAGGTTACCTCAGCATTTTGCTATTACGAACCCGTCGATTCGCCGCACCTGGCCATATTTGAACGTTATGATCTCTCTTCTGTCCACGGGATCAAAGGCGTTACCGGCGTGCAGATGAGCGGTGATTACGGACAAAACGGCGTCACCCACCGCATTGAAATGGCCTTCACCGATGAAGAAGGTGGCATTTGCATCCAGCAGAGAGATACCTTGGTGACAACACAATGGCAAAGGTTTTACCAATTTCCCGACAAAGTGGAATTCCGGCTGGCATCGGGCAGGGACGGTATGGCAACCAAACGTGGGCCCGGCCTGGTGCCCGAGATCGATGGCTATGAAAGAGGATATTTCCTTGGTGCGGAAATGCCCACTGGCGAACCGGATAAAGCCAGGGTAGCAGCGTTACATTATGATGGTAACACCGGCGCCCTTAAGCAAAGCAGGGTCTATGACATTTCCGGCAAAAGCGTTTTTAAAGACGGCGGCTTTCCGAGCACCAGCTATGACCCGGGACGCATAGAAATGGGAGCGTACATCCACAACTACACCTTCATAGCCGATGAGCAGGAGGAGGCCAATACCTTCCGCCGGGGTACCGGCAATTCCATGATTGTTAGTTCGGCTAAGTTCTTTTGCAGCGAGCCTCATAAAATCCTCCCGGCATCCAATAAGCGGCTGAACATAACCAAAGAGACCGTATACGTAGATACGCCTGGCCTATTCGATGTGAAGCCTATCGAACTGGATCCATATGAAGTCGCCGTAACGGTGACACTGGAATGTGCTAAAGAAACCGGAGTAGCTCCTGAAAAAGGTATTGCCGACCCTACGCCATCCAGCAGTGCCTTGCAGATGGATGCGGCAAGAATGCAGGTAAGCGCCAAGGGCAAAAACATCGCAGCGATACAGATCCTGTCTATCGACGGCAGAACACTTGTACAGGAAGCCAACCTTTCGACCAACCGTTACGAGCATGCCTTCAGCACTTTGCTTGTTCCGGGTATTTACGTGGTCCGCATCAGCTATACCGATCATACTACAGAAGCCAAAAAAGTCAGCATTTACTAGAGAAAGATTACGGAGTAAGTATGGATACAAAAAGAGGCCAGGCTATTATGCCTGGCTCTTTACTTTTAAAGAATTGCTTGTACTGTATTAAAGCTTATACCGGAAGCCGGCATAAATGCTCCGGCCCATACCCGGTCCCCAGATGACAGAACCGTCGAAATTGTGCCCAAAGGGATTATCGGCGCCGGTGATGAGGTCGTGCTGCATATAGCCGGTCAGGTTCTCCCCGCCGAGATAGACTTCCAGATTTCCTTCTTTCCAGCTTTTGCTGATCTGCGCATTCATTTGCACAAAGGAGGGCGAATCACCTTCCGGCTGTTCACCATGATCGTTTCCAAAGCGTACCGGCAAGCGTTTAGGGCCTATCCACTGCACCGTATAATCGAGCTTCCAGTTGTTGCCGGTTTCGTAGCCCAGGTTAAGAAATGCCCTGTGCGCCGCCACCAGGGGCTTTAGCTTTTGCACCCCATCGTAGGTGCTGCGTACATTATAGTAGCGATAAGCCAGCCGCACGTCGAGCTTACGGATAGGCTCATAGTCCAGCTGCGCCTGGAAGCTGTGTGCAAAAGAGCGGCCATCGAGGTTGTAGAAACGGACCTCGCCCGGCTTTTCAATATCCACCACTACCTGGTTGGTAAAATCGGTATAATAGTAGTCGGTGCTGAAGGAGCCGTCACGATAGTTGAGCATGAATTTCTGAGTAAAATTGACACCCATATTCCAGGCCACTTCCGGGTTGAGCCCGTAAGGCTTACCAGGCGCATTGCCCGACAGGATGTAACTACGGCTGCTGGCCATATAGCCGAGGTTCTCGGCAAAGACATTGGCCGTACGCTGGGCGCGGCCAACAGAGGCCCTGAACACGCTATTCTCAGCCGGAGCATAGCGCACATGCAGCCTCGGTGTTACAAACGTGCCGAAGATATTGTGGTGATCGGCGCGCAGGCCGGCAACCAGGCCAAACCGGTTAAGATAATTATAGCTATACTCAACAAAAGCGCCGGGCACATACTCACTGCGGTTGTAAGGCGTTCCTATGAAGCTTTCCTTATAGTTGTCGGCGACAAAGCTGGCGCCTCCCTTGATGATATGATTCGTATTGCCGATGATGGTCTGGTAGATATAGTTGGCATAAAAGCTTTGCTGACGGCCGTTATAGGCCCTGCTGCCATAGCTGCTTTGCTGATCATGATACACGCCCGACAATTGCAGCCCCATGCTCTTCCATACTTTTTCGGGAAATACCTTCCCTATCTTGGCCCATCCCTCGACACGCCTGATCTTTTGCCGATATCCCCAGGGGTTGCCGTCTATCTGTTCCATCCCCTTTTTGTAACCCTTCTGCCCCCCGGTATTGTCCAGGTACACGCCTTTAACGCCGCCCTGGACTTCGAAGCCCGATTTATCGAAGAAGAACCACCTGTTGGAGCCGACGAAAGTTTGCCCCAGGGGCTGATCCAGGAAGCCGTCCTTGTTCTGATCTACCTTGGCCCAGTCGCTGCGGCCATGCAGCAGCAGGTTAGTGCTCAGGCTCTCACTAAAACGTTTGCTCAGCACCAGGTTACCCTCGGTACGTCCCTGCGAGTTTTGGTAACCATTCAGGAACAGGGTAGGTTCTTTTTCGGCAAAAGGCTTTCGCCATTCGACATTGATCTGTCCCGTAGTACCCTCGTAACCATTCACTACGCTACCGGCGCCTTTGCTAAGCTGCATGCTCTCTACCCAGGCACCAGGCGTAAAGGTAAGCCCTGTAATGGCCGCCAGGCCCCGGATATCCGGTATATTCTCACGGGTAAAGGAGGTATAGCTACCTGCCAGACCCAGCATCTGGATCTGCTTATAGCCGCTTACGGCATCTGTAAAGCCTACATCGACCGAAGGGGTGGTCTCAAAGCTTTCGCTCAGGTTGCAGCAGGCTGCCTTCATCAATTCACGCGAACCGATCTTTTCCACCTTGGCCGTACTCAACAGACTGATCTCCGTGCTTTTTCTACGGCTTTCCACCTTTACTTCACCCAGCGCCCTGGCAGGCTTCAGCCGCAACACGGCGCCGCTTGAGAGGTCTGCCACCGTTAGGGTATCATTCCCGTAGCCCACATAGCTGATCACTACATGACCTACCGTATCGGGAACGGAGAGCTCAAAATGACCATCAGCATCCGATACCGTTGCGTGACCTGTATACAGCGCGCGGATCACTGCGCCGGGAAGTGCTTCCCTGCCCTGTTCATCATATATTTTCCCGGACAATTGCTTGAGTGGGGCATCCTGCGCCGATGCCCATGAAGGGACAAGCCATATTGCGGAAAGCATACTATATATTGCCTGACGCGAAATCCTGCGCCAGGCCTTTATCGTTATGCCTGTCATTAATGTTCGGCCGCAGCTTCTTCTTTATAGGCGCAGCATTGGGGAAGATTGCTATAGTCTGCTTCGGTAGCCTTTACCTCACCGGCATCATGCCCGGCCTTGGCTATATGCTCTTCAATCTGGTGCAAGGTCGTTTTGGAGGGACGGTAGGTAACGGTAAGCTCTTTGGTGCCTTTATCCCATTCGGCGCGCTTTACGCCGGAAATGTAGGCCGCGTTTTCAATACGTTTTTTGCATTGACCGCAAGTGCCGCTTACCTTGATCTTTTCTGTAGTAATATCTTTTTTATCCTGGGCCGAGGCAAAGCTGAGCGAGGCTATGAGAAGGGCAAAAATGCCAAAAATGCGTTTCATTTTTTCTTAAAATTACGGATTAAATAATGAGTGTGCTGTAAACAAATGGAATGCCTTTGCGATAGGCGTGTCCGGCACCTCAGCCGTAATAAGTGAAACGGGAGTGTAATTTATAGAGCGGAATATCCTGCCATCGGCCCGGCGGGGCATTGGCCCGGTATGCC
Source organism: Taibaiella koreensis (assembly GCF_003545715.1). GTDB lineage: Bacteria > Bacteroidota > Bacteroidia > Chitinophagales > Chitinophagaceae > Taibaiella > Taibaiella koreensis. The sequence goes on along the minus strand of NZ_QVNU01000001.1, from coordinate 189,268 downwards.
ATAACAGGCACTGCTTGCGGCAATGTCGCCATAACAGGCGCCGGAGGCTGGGGCAAGAGGGCAAGCTGAAAAGAAGAAAGCTGCAGGAATATGCCCTGAACTGTATTCTGGTCCTGGCCTATCTTTAACGTGATCGTTTTATCCTGGCAGCAGTCATCCTTGCCTGTCGCCAGCATAGCTTTATGCGCCTTCGCGGCAGACTTTTGCGGGCTGCAGCAACAGGAAGCTTTTTCTGATTCATTGACCGTAACGGAGGCCAGCTTACTGCCACAAAAATGCAGTTGCACCATCGTGCCGGAGACGGCAACGAGATACAGCAACAACAACGGTATGGCGATCAGCTTCTTCATCAGTCGCAGCAAAGCTACGTATTATCTGTATAAGTGGTGTTAACAGGGCGTAAAAGCAGATGAGCCGGGCATTCGTACCATTATTCCCGGCACTGGTGTAAAAAAAGAGAGGGTTGGGCCTATTCTTTTACAACCGTTAAGGCCACATACTATCTTTACATCATGAGCAATATCTACAGACCAATGATCGCCCTTGCCGCCGCCCTGCTGTTTGCCCGGCCCATGCAGGCACAATCTTTTAACCAGGCCAAAATGGACAGCCTGTTCCAGGTACTGGAAAACAAGCATAAAGCCATGGGCAGTATTTGTATCCGCCACGACGGCAAAGAAGTTTACCGGCGCAGCATAGGCTATAGCTTTACCGACCAGCAAAAGAAGGCCGGTGCTGCTACAAAATACCGCATCGGTTCCATCAGCAAAATGTTCACTGCAACCATGATACTGCAGCTGATCGAAGAGAAAAAGCTCACGCTCGGCACACCGCTTAAAAATTTCTTTCCACAAGTACCCAACGCTGAAAAAATCACTGTAGAACAACTGCTGCAGCACCATAGCGGCATTCACAACTTTACAGATGACGATGCTTACGGCAACTATATGGAACAGCCGAAGACGGAACCCGAAATGCTGGACATTATTGCCAAAGGTGGCAGCGATTTTGAACCCGGCAGCAAAGGCGAGTACAGCAACGCCAATTATGTACTGCTGGGCTACATGATAGCGCACATAACCCGGAAACCTTATGCTACAGCGCTGCAGGAAAGAATATGCAGCAAAGCCGGCCTGAAGAGCACCTATATCGGCGGCAAGGCCGATGCGGCAAAAGAGGAAAGCCGTTCTTACCAATATAACGAGGAGTGGAAAGTGATGCCAGAGACCGACATGAGCATACCCGGAGGAGCCGGCGCTATTGTGTCCACGCCATGTGAGCTGGACCAGTTTATAGAAGCCTTGTTTGCCGGTAAGCTGATCAAAATCTCCAGCCTGGAGCTGATGAAAACGATAAAAGATGGCTATGGCCTGGGCATGTTCACTTTTCCCTTCGACGATAAAAAGGCCTATGGCCACAACGGTGGGATCGACGGGTTCAGCTCCCTGCTTGGCTATATACCGGCAGACAAAATGACTATTGCCTATTGCGGCAATGGCCAGGGCGGCTACAGTACCAACGACATTATGCTGGGTGCGCTCAGTATTTACTACAACAAGCCTTATGCTATTCCAACATTCAATACCTTAACACTAACTGCCGAACAGCTGGACCAATATACCGGAACATACGGCAGCAAGCAGCTGCCGCTTAAGATCACGATCGGGAAAGAAGGCGCCTCATTGACCGCCCAGGCCACCGGGCAGAGCGCTTTCCGGCTGGATGCCGTTGCCCCGGATCAATTCAAATTTGATGCGGCCGGCATTGTGCTGGAGTTTAGCCCAAAGCAAAAGGAAATGACCCTGAAACAGGGCGGCGGGACATTTTTGTTTACCAGGGAGTAAACCAAGCCTAATGGCACAACGCTAAAGGCCAAACGCAAAGAGGCTGTCTAAAAGGGTTTTAAGCCTGACAAAAAATCACTACTTTAGACAGCCTCTTTATCTCATTTCGAATACCGCTTTCGTGGATTGCGGCTGGTATGAAAATGGAAACGATCAGTAGCTCCTCGCTTCTTTTCCTGATCCTATAGATAATGAGATAGGGGAAAAATAGGAATGCCTATTTCCCAATAGTTCTTTTTCTGTTCAGGATAACGTTCGGGAAATTGTGAGATAGCAGCAATTTGTTTGTACACTTCCTCCCTGAATCTGTCGCCGAGCCCAGGCTGCCGGTCTTCGTACCATTGCCATGCTTTTAAAAATTCCTGACGGGCTTTTGCAGCAAGCAGAATGGTAAAACTCATCGATGCACACGTTTCTTTTTCAATTGTGCAATAGAGGTGTCTATATCAGACAAAGTAAAACCCTTCTCTCCACCACTTTCCCAGGCTGTATACCTCCGATCCAGTTCCTCCATTAAAATGTTATCCTTCCACCATTCCTTTTCTTCAACAATATCGTCCTCCAGCATCATATAGATCGCCCTGATTTTTTTTTCATCTGCAACTCTTATATAATCGTAGAGCTGCTCTCTGATGGCCGCTGTGTTCATACCTATCTGTGATTATTCTACAAAGTAACGAATTTATCGTTACAGGATTATCAAAATCAAAATACCTAAAAACAATCCGGGAGCGGCTTTCTTACACAGTAGCCATGTGCTTTTTTCCCGTCATCCGCAAAAAGCGCAGCGACAGGAAAAGGGCCGAAAGGGTAAGGCCGGTAATGAAGCCCAGCCATATGCCCGAAGCGCCCATATTAAAGGTGAAAGCCAGCAGGCAACCCACTGGTATTCCTACTACCCAATAAGCAACGGCAATAAGGATAGTAGGTGTTTTCACATCCTTGATGCCGCGCAGCAGACCGGCTGCTATCGCCTGCGTGCTGTCGGAGATCTGGAATATAGCTGCAAAAAGCAGCAGCATCGAAGCCATTTCCACCACAACCTTTTCATCGTTGAAGGCGAAGGGCAGCACATTCCGTAAGGAAATAAAACTGATCGCACAAAAAAGGCCATACATTAATGCCATGATGAGCGTGCTTTTGCCAATCGCATTGATGTGCGCCCAACTGTTGCGCCCAAAAGCATTGCTGGTGCGTATCGAACCGCCCTGAGCCAGCCCCATCGATACCATAAAGGTAAAGGAGGCACAAACCAGCGCGATCTGGTGCGCTGCCTGCGCTACCGGGCTTATGGTACCGATAAGAATACCGGATACGGCAAAGGCGCCGGCCTCCATACCCACCTGGAGGCTGCTGGGAATGCCGATATGCAGCAGCTCTTTAATCGTCTTCCATTTCAGCTTCCATTGGTTGCTACGTACCGCAATATACCTGCGGAAGGTCTTGTGCGTAAAAATAACGGTACCCATCACCAGGAAGATCAGGGTACGCGTGATGAGCGTACCCCAACCGGCGCCTACCAGCTCCAACCGGGGTGCCCCCAGGTTACCGAAGATCAACAGCCAGTTGATGAATACGTTAATGGGAAGCGCCAGCACCGACAACAGCATGGCTGTACGTGTAAATTCCAGCCCGTCGGTAAATTGCTTCAGTGTCATGAAAAGGATCATGGGAATAACAGACCAGCCCATCAACTGCAGAAAAGGAACAGCCAGGCGGCCTACCTCTGGGTCCTGCCCCAGGTGAAACAGCACATTCTTGCCCAGTTCCAGCGCCAGTGAGATAACCAGCGCCGAAGCAGCACACAGCCAGAAACCATTGTACAGGTAATGCGATACTTGCTGCCCGTCGCGGCGGCCATGCGCCATCGATACCATTTGGGACACGGCAATGGTGATGCCGATGCCGATCACAAAAGGAATATTGAGCACGCTCATCACCAAAGCTGCAGCAGCCAGCTCTTTGTAGCCGACACGGCCTACCATAGCACTGTCGATAATGTGGAGCGCCATTTGCGCCAGCTCGCCAAATATGATGGGTAGCGCCAGCCTGATCGTTTTACCTGCTTCTTCGCGTAACATAGCCTGTTCAATAAAATGGATAACCAATAATGCCGGGGGAGAAAAACCGGAACCGCGATTGCTTTCCGGTTACTCTTTAAAAAAGGGGCTGCAAATATAAGAAAGTACGGCCACTATGCCTTTTATTAAGAATCCGGTATTTTATTTTTGCTTTATTGATCAATAGTTTATTCTTATTTGCTTCCAAAAAGGAAATAGTTTAACTGTTCACATACGAATAACTAAATTTCACTGGAATTATCTCTTAATGAAGCTTAAACTAACAGATATTTGCCAAGTCAAAAGGCCTTTGTTCAAAACACTACTCATGCATCGCCGTCCATTATTGCTTATGCTATTTCTTGCGTTCCTGGCTACCGGTACGGTGCAGGCCCAGGGTAGCTATACGATCTCCGGTATCGTAAAGGATAACGTTAACGAAACGCTCATCGGCGCTTCTGTTTCCCTGAAGAATGGTAAGGACTCAGCCATTGCCGGTACTTCGGTCGACCTTGACGGTCATTTTGCGCTCGCCGATGTCCCTTCGGGTCCTTACCGGCTCACGATCTCGTACCTAGGCTACGACGATTACAATAAGGAGGTCAATGTGCTGGATGCAGAGGTCAATCTCGGCATTATTAAGATGTCGGTATCCCAATCAACCAAGCTCAACGAGGTTAAGATCGTGGAACGGATACCGCCGGTACAACAGAAAGAAGATACTACCCAATTCAATGCAGGTTCCTATAAAGTCAATCCCGATGCTACCGCGGAAGACCTGATCCGCAAGATGCCGGGCATGGACCTGAGCACGGGCAAACCGCAGGCACAAGGAGAGCAGGTAGCCAAAGTGCTGGTCGATGGCAAGCCTTTCTTCGGCGATGACCCGACCTCCTCACTCCGTAACCTGCCGGCAGAAGTGATCGACAAGATCCAGGTATATGATGAAAAAAGCGACCAGTCGCAGTTTACAGGCTTCGATGATGGCAATACTTCAAAAACCATCAATATCATTACCAAGGCCAACCGCCGCCAGGGCGTTTTTGGCAAGGTATATGCCGGCGGTGGCAGCGACGGGGTTACCGACAACGACGCCAGCCGGGACTTTAAGTATAATGCCGGTGGTAACATCAATTTCTTTGAGGGTAACCGCAGGATCAGCCTGATAGGCCAGACCAATAACATCAACATCCAGAACTTCTCGCCCCAGGATCTGCTGGGTATATCGGGAGGCAGCGGTGGTCGCGGCTTCGGTGGTGGCGGAGGCATGGGCCGTGGCGGCAGCGGCGGTGGCGGTATGATGGGTGGCGGCAACAATGCCTTTAACGTAGGCACCCAGAACGGCATCTCGAAAACCAATGCCATAGGCCTTAATTATTCCGACAAATGGGGCAAAAAGATCGATGTGACTGCCAGCTATTTCTTCAACAATAGCGACAACGTGACCACGCAGGATATCGAGCGCGGCAACTATGTGACACCCCAACTGCTGGGACAGACCTATCACGAAAGCAACTCATCCCATACGGTGAATAACAACCACCGGTTCAATATGCGGTTCAACTATACGATCGATTCGTCCAATTCGATACTCTTCGTGCCGTCCCTGTCGTTCCAAAGCAATAACAGCAGCTCCTTCCAGGATATCAAAACGCTTGACAGGAATTCGGATATGCTCAATTCATCAAACAACACGTACAACAGCGACCTGTCGGGCTACAATATGAACGGCTTATTCCTGTATCGCCATAAGTTTAAGAAAAAGGGCAGGACCCTCTCGCTCTTTGCCAACGGCGGCTACAACCGCAGCGATGGTAACAGTAACTTATATGCGCCGGTCACCAATACCGACACCAGCTATGTGCTCAACCAGAAAGCCGATTACCTGAAGAATGGCTGGAACATCAACTCCAACCTGAACTATACCGAGCCCTTGTCCCGCAAGAGCTTCCTTCAGATCCAATATGGCCTCAACTACCAGCAGAGCAAGTCGGACAAGCGTACCTATAATTTTTCCGATATCACCAACGATTATACCGATCCCGACACCCTGCTGAGCAATACCTTTAATACCGACTATCTCACACATAGGGGTGGCCTCACCTACCGCTATTCCGATACGTCGTTTAACTTCAACGTAGGCGTCGACTTCCAGAATGCCAACCTGGACAACCAACGGATACTGCCTTATAACAGCAACCTGCAGCGCAGCTTCAATACCATTATGCCCTCGGCACGGCTCCAATATAATTTTGACAAGAAGAAGAATCTCCGACTGTTTTACCGCACGTCGACCACAGCGCCATCTGTAGACCAGCTGCAGAATGTGATCAACAATACCAATCCTGTACAGCAATCTACCGGTAACCCCGACCTAGTGCAAAGCTACCAGCACATGCTGATGATGCGGTATAGCGCTACCAATACCAAGCTTGGCAGCACCTTCTTCGCCATGCTGTCGGGAACCGCGACGCAGCACTACATCGCCAACAGCACCATTATTGCCGGCGCGCCCATGCAATTGGAAAACGGTGTAAAGCTGGGTGTCGGCGATCAGTTTACCCGGCCGGTCAATATGGATGGCTATTACAACCTGCGCAGCTTTGTTACCTATGGCTTGCCCGTGACAGCGCTTAAATCCAACCTGAACGTTAATGCCAGCGCTACCTATACCCGCACTCCCGGCATCATCAACGAGCAAAAGAACTACGCCGGCAACACGGCATTGGGGCTTGGATTGGTGATCAGCAGCAACATCAGCGAAAAGATCGACTTTACCCTGTCCAGCAACAGCAATTATAATATCGTCAACAATACGCTGCTGACCGCATCGAATAACCGCTTCTTTAACCAGGCCAGCCGGCTCTCGATCAACTATATTTTCTGGAAAGGTATCGTGTTCAATACGGAGCTTAACCACCAGTATTATACAGGACTCTCGGCGGGCTTCAACCAGAACTTCCTGCTCTGGAACATGAGCCTTGCCAAAAAACTGTTCAAGAAGCAACAAGGCGAGATCAAGTTGTCTGTATATGACCTCCTGAAGCAGAACAACAGCATCGTACCTACCGTAACCGAAAGCTATACCCAGTACACGCAGACCAATGTACTGCGCCAGTACTTCCTGCTGACATTCACCTACAACCTGCGCTTCTTCAAAGGTGGCGCCTCGATGAAGGATGTGGAAAACAGCGACCGGAACCGCCGCGGCGACTTTCCCGGCCCCGGACCGGGTATGATGGACGGACCACCGCCGGGCGTACCACCCATGATGCCTCCTCCGGGCGGTATGCGCTAATAGAAATACAAAATACCAAGAGCTGTCTTCTGTCACCGGAGGCAGCTCTTTTTTATTAAAACCAGGCCTCGGCATGCCTGCAGCGCTTTTCCGCAACCAGTAAAAAGTACCACAAAACGAAGCCCCGCTACCACTGCAGCTATTACAGGCATTGTATCTTTGCATTATGAAAAAGGACAACAGGATACCAGTCTACGATCTGTGCTCGCTACAGGAGCAGCAGCGGCAGGACGATTTCCTGATAGAGCCTTTCGCGGCGTACCTGAAACGTCATCCCAATCTTTTTATTCCACACCGGCACAACTTCTATCACCTGGTACTTTTTACCGCCGGTAGCGGTAGTCATACCATCGACTTTGAACAGTTTGCGGTAAGCAAGGGGCAGCTGTACTTTATGGTGCCCGGCCAGGTGCATAGCTGGCAGTTTCGCGATGATGTCGATGGTTACGTTATCAATTTTTCGGAAGCCTTCTTCCCTGTGCCGGCCGGACAGGCTTCACCACTCGAGGGCTTTTCTTTCCTTGAAGGCGTGGCAGCGCAATCGGTGATACAGTTGGACCCCGGGGCGGTAAAAAAGTCTGTGCAACTGATGAAGGAAATGCTGCTGGAAAGAAAAATAAAAGACAGGTGGCAAACAGAGCGCTTGCGCCTCCTGTTGCTCGAGCTGTTTATTCTTACCGCAAGGAACAGTCCGCACCAGGAACGCACGGCCGGCCCTGGCAGCGATATTACCCTGAGACAATTCCGCAAGCTGGTCGAACAGCATTATGCCAGCATGCACCTGCCCAAGGACTATGCTGCGCAGCTATACATTACGCCCAATCACCTCAATGCTTTGTGCAACGAGCTCCTGGGCAAACCGGCAGGCGAGGTGATCCGCGACAGGATATTGCTCGAAGCCAAGCGCCTGCTCGTTAACGCCTCAGTCCACATCAACGAGATCGCATGGCAGCTTCATTTTGCCGACAACTCTTATTTTACCAAGTTCTTTAAAAAGCAAACAGGGATCACGCCAGAAGCATTCCGGAAAGCGCTGGCCAATCCTTTGCCTAAAGCCTCCGCTATATGAACATTCCAGATTCCGCCCGCAAACCCGGGCTTCTATTAAGCGTCCTGGGCAATAAATGCCCCCGTTGCCGCAAAGGCAACCTTTTTACCCATGCCAATCCTTACCGGCTCAGCAAGGTAACCAAAATGCCGGAGCATTGCCCGGTATGCGGCCAGGCTACCGAAGTCGAAGTCGGCTTTTATTACGGCACCGGCTTTGTGAGCTATGGTCTTTCGGTACTGTTCAGCATTATCTCCTTCCTGCTTTGGATCGGCACTGTGGGCATTTCCTTGCACGACAACCGCATTTTCTGGTGGCTGGGTAGCAACATCGTTGCTACAATACTGATACAACCTGTTCTTATGCGACTTTCCCGTTCGATATGGATCGCCTTCTTCGTGAAATATGAAGGTACCCCGGAACGGCAGGCAAAAGTACAGGCGGCCTAAATGCTACAGGCAAAACACTAGCCATTACTTCCAGCAAAAACCATTTATTTTTTCAGGCTATTATTATTTGCTCCTGCAAATAACTGGCTATAAAAAATAAATGGTTTTCTTTTTTTCTTACTCCGAAAAAGAGCATGTTTTCACTGATACCTACCCAGTGCAAATCAAATATCTTCACAGGACTAATCATCAAAAACCAAACAGTAAAAACCAAACAATTATGCGCAAAACCTTCCTGTCCCTAGTCGTACTGACCCTCCTGTCCCTCTGCGGCTTCAAAGCTGCCGCTCAGCATTCCGCGTGCGACCTTTGGGTCGAGAACAACTCGGCTGCAACATTGACGAACATCAGCTTTACTTCTCCTATCGACATGGTGTCTTTCAGCAATATCGCTGCATCCGGCGGCACTCAGGCAGGTATATTGCATTATGTGATCCAGGATGATGTTACCGTAGCCTTGTTTTTCAGCAACCCACCGGTAGGCGCCAAGGCCGCTATCTACAACAGCAGCTCCAGCACACCCGATGGCGTGATCAGCATACAACCCGGCCTTAATATTTTCCAGCTGAACGGGCCTATCGCATCGGGGGCGATATGGGTACGCATTAACTAGCCAGGCATTTTCGACCCATAAAAAAAGGGTATCTCTGCTGCAACCGGGAGATACCCTTTTCTTTTCTTCGGCTTAATTCAACCTGAAGGAGACAGGCAGCGAATAATAGACCTTTACATTATGACCGTTTTGCCGCCCGGGCTTCCAACGGGGCATGGCATTGACCACCCTTAAGGCTTCCTTTTCACAGCCGCCGCCGATACCCCGCAATACGGTAGCCTGCTCAATTTTTCCATCGATACCTACCACAAAACGGATCAGCACCTTTCCCTGTATCTCATCGGCCCGCGCTGCCGCCGGGTACGACAGGTTCTTTTGCAAATAGGCCATCAAGGCTTTGACACCGCCGGGAAATTCCGGCATTTCGTCCACGATGGTCTGCGGCGGCTCATTACCGGCATCACCACCGGCGCTATGGCCCGTCCGGTCGCCGCTGCCTGCAGGCCCTTCGGGCTTATCGACCGTTGCAGCAGGATTATCCCCGCCGTTACCGGGATTGGTAACCGGTCCCGCAACAGCATGGTCAAGCGTTTCGGGCGTAGGCGGCTCCATATCAGGCTTTACCAAATGATTAGGTACAATTTCCGGAGTTACGCTCCGTACTGTATTGGCTACTGAAGGCGCAACCGAAGCCTTATGCTCCGGCGGTTTGGGCGCCTCGGTTGTTTTGGGTATATCCAGCGAATGGATCTCTACGTCCCGTACCACTGTAGATCCGGCAAGTGGTACGGGTTTCGTCTTACCTAGCAATACGGGGATACCGATCCCCAGCAACAGTAGCAGACAGGTAATTCCCAATGCTTTCAGGGCGCGGCTATTGTAGTGCTTACGCAATTCATAGCCGCCATATTGCTTATTGCGATGAGCAAAGATGAGATCGAGATAATCGGCCCTGAGAATGTTTTCGCTTTTCATAAGATAGTCGTTTATCTTACTGAAGCAGCTTTACAAAATTTCCATAAAACACCCAGGCCGCCCGTTGCAACGGGCGGCCTGGTAATTGCGTTGATATTTTTGATTACCGGCAGACGAAAATCCCCGGCAATAGATGGACTAGCTATAGTACCGGGCCAACTCAAGATAACGCACGAGATAGTCGGCGATACCCTGCTCCAGCGTAAAGAAAGGTTGATCGTAACCGGCTTCACGCAGCTTGCTCATATCGGCCTCAGTATAGTACTGATAATTCTCGCGGATATCTTCGGGTGTATCGATATATTCAATTTTACCGGGAATATTCAAGACGGAGAATAGGGTATTGGCAAGGTCGTTAAAGGTACGGGCCACCCCGGTGCCCAGGTTATAGATCCCGTTCTGAGGACGTTGCTTCATGAGCCATACCATTACGGACAACAAGTCTTTTACGTAGATAAAATCACGCAGCTGAGCGCCATCCTTATACTCCGGGTTATGGGAGCGGAACAGGCGGATATAACCTCTGTCCTTGATCTGCTGATAAGCATGGAACATCACGGAAGCCATGCGACCCTTATGATATTCATTGGGGCCGTAAACGTTGAAAAATTTAAGCCCTGCCCAGAAAGGCGGCCGGTGCTTTTGCTCAAGCGCCCAGATATCGAATTCGTTTTTGGAAATACCGTAAGCATTGAGCGGCTTCAGCTTGGGGATCAACGCTTCGTCATCTTTATATCCCTGCTCTCCTTTGCCATAAGTTGCCGCCGACGAAGCATAGACCAGGGGCACATGGTGCGCCACACAATATTCCCATATACCTTTTGAATATTCCAGGTTCAGCGTGCGGAACACCTCATAGTCGGGATCGGTAGTATCGGTGCGTGCGCCAAGATGAAAGACGGCCTTAATCTTGTCAGGATGGGTTTTCAGCCATTCTGCAAATTGCTCGCGATGTACCTTGTACAGGTATTTGCTATCCCTGAGGTTAAATACTTTCTTTTCGTCGGAAAAATCATCGACCAGCACCAGCTGCTCAAAGCCAAGGTGATTGAGATGCGCCACCAGGCAACTGCCAATGAACCCTGCTGCGCCGGTAATGGCAATTACATCTTCTGTTCCCATAGATCGGTTGTATGGGTGAATTAATGGTGCGCTTCTTCGTGAGCAGGTTTTTCTGCCGGCGCTTCATGCGTTCCCTGGGCGCTGTCATGACCTTCTGCTGCAGGTGCAGCCTGTTCGGTGGCGCCATGCGCGGGCGCCTGTGCCTCCTTACCGGCTTCATGACCTTCGTCGTGGGCGCCGGCGCCATCATGCTGTTCCGTAGCTGCGCCATGACCACCATGACCTTCGCTGTTGCTTTCGGCTTGTACGAAATTAATAGCGGCAATAATAAGGCCGGCAAATATCAGCACTGCCCATAATGCAGAAGCGCTTGAGATATTGGGTTTTTCAGCTTGTACTGGATGCGACATATGCTTTTAATTCTTTTAAAACGAGGTAGCAAAAGTAGCCCTTTTTAGGAAATGTAGTAACGCGACAGGTCTATTTTATTTGCCTGGAGAACAAATAAAGCGCGACAATACCAAAAATAACATTGGGTATCCACATAGCGATCAGCGGATTCAAACCGGCATTGGTCGAAAAGGTTTGTGCAAACTGCATGAACAACATATATAAGGCACTCATCACAATGCCCATAGCCAGGTGAAACCCGCTTCCACCCCTTACTTTGCGCGAAGCGATGCAAGCGCCGATAATGGTAAGGATAAAGCCTGCAAAAGGCTGGGCTGTGCGTTTATGCAGCTCTATCAGGTAATAATTGACGCTCTCACGCCCCCGTTGCCGCTCCCGTTCAGTATAGCGGAGCAATTCAGGCGTTGTGAGCGCTTCCTTATTGCGGTCATCGTCATCCAGGTCTTCAGGGGAGAATGGAAATTTCCGGCGCAGCTCCGGTTTTACTACCAGCGTTTCCTTCAGACCGTCATTGGTACGGATCTGAACATTGGTCAATCGCCATTCCTTTTTTGCACTATCGTAATACGCCCGGTCAGCCATGATCTTTTCCTTCAGCAAAGTGCCCTCAACCGTTTCCACGGCCAGGCGACGGCCAAAACCATCGTTGAAATTGTAGCCTTCGATATACACATAGGTATGCGGATTGAGCCGCAGGTGGACATTATTATCCGTCGACACTTTCTTGGGCCAGATGTATTTGATATGAAATTCCGTGATATTCTTATTGGCCTCGGGCACTACCCAGTGATTGGCCAGCAGAGAAAGGATGCCGAGCAGGAAGCTACCGATGACATAGGGGCGCAGAAAACGCTGGAACGATACGCCTGCAGCCAATGTAGCGATCACTTCCGTCTTGTAAGCCATTTTCGAAGTAAAGAAAATGGTCGAAATGAAAATGAACAGTGGAAACAGGAGGGCCGTAATGTGCGGCACAAAGTTTATGAAATAAAACACGACAGCTCCTGTTGGCGCTTTATTTTCCACAAAGTAGTCGATCTTCTGGGAGTAATCGATTACACAAGCAATTATCGCCAGTATCATAATGGCGAAGAAGAAGGTCGAGAGGAACTTCTTCAGGATAAACAGGTCGAGTATTTTAATATATCGCTTGAGCAATGGGAAATGTTTCGGCTGTAGGCAACAACCGGGGTTACAATCTTCTCTTGACTACTTCCAGCATTTGCCTGCGCCAGGCGCCGAAGTCGCCGTCGATAATATGCTGCCGCGCCTGCTTTACCAGCTGCAGGTAGAACGAAAGGTTCTGCAAGCTGGCCAGCTGCAGGCCCAGTATTTCACTGGCAACGAACAAGTGCCGCAGGTAAGCTCTTGTATAGACCGTACTGGGTCCCTCTTCCAGCCCCGGGTCAATGGGTGAAAAATCATCGGCCCAACGCTTGTTTTTAATATTGACTACCCCTTCGGTAGTAAACAACATGCCGTTACGTCCATTACGCGTTGGCATCACGCAATCGAACATATCGACCCCCAGTCCTATGCACTCGAGTATATTCCAGGGCGTACCTACACCCATTAAATAACGTGGTTTTTCCCGGGGCAGTATGTCGCATACCAGCGCGCACATTTCGTACATGTCCTGCTCGGGCTCCCCTACCGACAAGCCGCCGATCGCATTGCCGTCGGCTTCCATGCCGGCCGCAAACTCGGCCGATTGCGTTCTGAGATCCTTATAGGTGCTGCCCTGCACAATGGGAAACAAACTTTGGTTATAGCCATACCTGGGCTCCGTTTCGTTGAAGCGCTTCATACAACGGGCCAGCCAGCGGTGGGTGAGCTCCATCGATTGCTGCGCATACCGGTAATCGCAGGGATAAGGCGTGCATTCGTCAAAGGCCATGACGATATCGGCGCCGATGCTCCGCTGGATGTCCATTACGTTTTCGGGCGTAAACAGGTGCCGCGAACCGTCGATATGGGATTGAAACAGGGCGCCCTCCTCCTTTAGCTTCCGGTTGGCGGAAAGTGAAAATACCTGGTAACCGCCGCTATCGGTAAGGATAGGCTTGTTCCAGCCGTTGAAACGGTGCAGGCCACCTGCCTGTTCCAGTATTCCGGTACCGGGACGCAGGTACAGGTGATAGGTATTTCCCAGGATGATCTGGGCTTTTACATCGTGCACCAGTTGTTCCTGCATTACGGCCTTTACGGTGCCCACTGTGCCCACCGGCATAAAGATCGGCGTTTCGATGGTTCCATGATCGGTGTGCAGCAGGCCTGCCCGCGCGCCGGTTTCGGGATCCCGGGCAATAAGTTCAAATTCCATGCGGCTGCGAAATTAAGCATATTCTTCAAGACCAGTTTGTCCTACGCACAACATCTCCTTTACATCTTACGCACAGCGTTTAAAATAATTTAAACTTATCTTTGCCTCATCCGGAATTGCCGGCTGTAGCCGGCCCGATTGCAGACTGTATTTCAAATCGCTTAATGAAAGATCAACTTCAGAAAATAAAGCTACGCGACTGGACAGAACCCCAGGCACACTCCAGCTGGCAGCTTTTTAAAATAATGGCCGAATTTGTAGAGGGATTTGAGAAGCTGGCCAAAATAGGACCTTGCATTTCCATATTCGGCTCGGCCCGTACCCAACCCGGCCACCACTATTATGAGCTGGCGGTGGAAGTAGCACAAAAGCTTTCCAAAGAAGGCTTTGGTATCATCAGCGGCGGTGGCCCCGGCATTATGGAAGCCGCCAATAAAGGCGCTAACCTTGCCGGCGGCAAATCCGTAGGCCTCAATATCGACCTTCCCTTCGAGCAACATTTCAATCCGTATATCGATAGCGATAAAAACCTCAACTTCGATTACTTTTTTGTGCGCAAGGTCATGTTTACCAAATACGCCCAGGGCTTTGTAATGATGCCCGGCGGCTGGGGAACTATGGACGAGTTCTTTGAGGTAGCAACACTGATCCAGACACGGAAATTCACCCAGACACCCCTGGTTTGTATGGGAACGGATTACTGGGGCGGCCTTTTCGAATGGATGAAAAAGGTGATGCTTGAACAAGAGAGCAATATCAGCCCCGGCGATCTCGACCTGGTCAAGATATACGATACCGCCGATGAAGTAGTCAACTATATTGGTGAGTTCTATACACACAATAAGCTGAAACCGAATTTTTAAGACGCCTTATCCGGGTGTAGCCGGAAACCTGTTTGAAGCCATCTGTATACCGTTAATCCTTAAACAGCTCAGCCATGCAGCACATCATTACACCCGATCCGATCAATTTCTACGCAGAGCAGTATACCACACCTGAAGATACGGTGCAGGCCTCGCTGAACCGGGAAACCCACGCGCAGGTAAAGGGCGCGCAAATGATATCGGGCCATCTCCAGGGCACAGTGCTGCAAATGCTCAGCCACATGATAGCGCCTACACAAGTGCTGGAGCTGGGTACCTATACAGGCTACTCTGCTATTTCGCTGGCCAGGGGGCTCAAGCCAGGTGGTAAGCTGCACACGATCGATATAGATCCTTACCTGCAGGATATGCGCAACAAATACTGGAACGAAGCCAACTTACAAGACCGCATCGTGCAGCATATAGGCGAGGCCGCCACCCTGATCCCCAAGATCAAAGGCGATTTTGACCTGGTATTTATTGATGCTGATAAAAAAAATTACAGTCATTACTTTGACCTGCTGATCGACCGTATACCAGCCGGTGGTTTTATGATTGCCGACAATGTGCTGTTTCACGGGGAGGTGATCCTTCCCAAAGACCAGCAGAGCAATACAGCAGGCCACATTCACGAATTCAACAAGAAGATTGCGGCCGACGACCGCGTGGAACAGGTAATTATGCCCGTTCGCGATGGCCTTATGCTGATCCGTAAAAAATAAACCGACACTTTCAACTGAGCCTTCCATCAGCTTCAGCGAAGCGCCTCATGGCCATTTTTCAAAACAGAAAAATCTTATGATCCGCAAGTATCTATTCTTTATTGCTTTAAGCGCCTGCACCTTCACCGGCTTTGCCCAGAAATCGTATAACGAGCAGGTGCAGGACTATATCGCTCAATATAAATCGCTGGCCATAACCGAGCAGCAACGGACCGGGATACCGGCGTCCATTACACTGGCGCAGGGTATCTTTGAAACGGCTGCGGGCAGCAGCGAACTATGCCAGAATGCCAGTAACCATTTTGGCATTAAGTGCAAAAACACCTGGACGGGAGAAACCTATACGTATACCGACGACGCCAAGGACGAATGTTTCCGGAAATATGTCTCGGCCGTCCATTCCTACAAGGATCATTCCGATTTCCTGAAGAACAACAAGCGGTATAGCTCGCTATTCGACTTGTCGCCTACCGACTATGCTGCCTGGGCCTACGGCCTGAAGCGTTGCGGCTATGCGACCAACCCGCAATATGCCAAAAAGCTGATCAAAACCATCGAGGACTTCAGGCTGCAGGAATACACTTATGCTGCGCTCAACAACAATAACGACGATGAGATATTGCTGGCATCGGCAAAGGAAATACCACTACCCCGCAAAAGCGCAAGGACGCCAGGCGAGCATATCCCCGCTGACGATGGCTACGGCCCGGGTGCCAGCGCCGCAGAGCAAAGCGATGAGCTTTACGTAGAGAAAGCCAGCTACCAGGAGCAGGCCTCGGGCAATGTGACCGACTATTACCGGGTAACTACAAAAAATAACATCAAGGGTTTTTATGGTAAGAAAGGCGATATGCTGCTGGAATATGCGATCAAGAACAAGATACGCTATGCCAAGCTGCTTGAGCTGAACGACCTGCCCGATGCACCGCTGGAAGCCGACATGTTCGTCTATCTCGAACGCAAGGCCAAAACCGCGCAAAATCCGACCCATACAATGGAAGATGGGGAAACCCTGATCCAGGTAGCGCAGCAGGAAGGTATCCAGCTGCAGCAGCTACGGTTGCTGAACCATCTTGAAAAAGGCGAGGAGCCCGTCTCCGGCACGGTCCTTAATCTGCAAACCACTTCAGAGAGCAAGCCTGAGTTATACACTGCCGGCGTCACCCGCAAAAACACGTACAAACCTACCAAGAGTCCCAGGCTCAGCAACGACGATGGCTTTGTTCCTGCCGGCAAGAAACCCGAATCCGTACCGGAGGTGAACATAGGCGATGAACCCGAAACCACTACCGCCGAAGCACAAGCTGCCGCCAACAACGACAGGGTAAACATCGCCAATGAGCGGCCCGTCGAAGAGACCATTGCCGAAGAACGCCGCAATCAGGCCCCCGCAAAAGACGAAAGCAAGATGACCCCGCTCGAGAAGCTGAAGGCGCATATGGATAAGACCGTTTATGCCAATCGTGACTTTGAGCCTAAAACCTCGGGCCATTATGAGGAAACCGCTGCCGGCACTGAAGAAGCCGTTACGGTACCCGCCCGAAACAACACCCGGACCGTCGAAACAGCCCGGCGTGCGACGAAGGAAGAGCAGAAAACTGCAGGTCAGAAGAAAGGCAGGGAGCAAGTAAAGCCAAAAGCAAAGGCCAAAGCCAAAAGCCATACCGTAAGGAAAGGGGAAAGCTTATTTGAGATCGCACAGAAATATGATCTCAGCGTTTCTGAGCTGCAAAAGATGAACAAGCAATTGCATGGCAACAAAAAGATCCAGCCGGGCATGAAGCTCAAAGTAGCCAAATAGTGCTGCGGCCAAACGATTAGTAATGCTGCCGGGGCGACCAGGCAGCATTTTTTATCGGCACGATTTAATCACGAAAAAGAGGAAAGTCTACATCTGCGCCGCTACCAGGCCAATGCCGGTTAGCAGCAACAAGCCGGCCCTTATGGCCAGCGCCTTGTAAAAGGGGGAAGGTTGCAACAGGTGCTTACCCAGACTAAGCGCCCCTACCGGCACCGTGAAGAACATGCCCAGGCACCAGAAAAAAGCAGCCAGCCGCCAATAGTTCAGCACGAACAAAATACCTATTAAGGCAATGCCAAAAACAACGCCTCCGGCTATGGCCAGGAACCGGCGAAAGGCTTGTTCCCGTTGCCGCGACAACGGCGACAGGGTATCTGGCAAACCGGAAGATGTATCAAAACGCAGCCCCGCAAACACAAGATAGAAGAGTGCCAGCAAGCCAAAGGCCGCAGTGGAAAACCATTCGCTGCCCGGCACTGAAGAGACACGCAGCACAAGACTGAGCAAGGCCAGCAGTACCAAAGCGATTTCCGTTTTCTTTATCATTTCCCAGATTGGTTGGGATAGCGACAAGGCTCCCGGCTTTAAAATTACGGTGTTGCTGCGGAAATAAGGAAGCATATTTTACAGCACCCTGAACAGAACGCATCAAAGAGTAGCAACAAGGCGCTTAAGGCACAATCGTCACATCGCCTTTAACGGTATCCTTGGTCCCATCGATAAACTCCACGCGAATGTAATAGTAATAGGTGCCCGGTTCTGCGCGCTTGTCTTTATTATAGTAATAGCCGTTCCAGCTAGCCTTGCGGGTTCCTTCTGCCAGGTATACCAATTGTCCCCAACGGTTGAATATCTTAAAGCTTTTGACCACATAGCCGCTCTTATTCACAAACTTCGGCTCAAACACATCGTTGAGCCCGTCGCCATTGGGAGAAAAGGCATTGGGCATAATGAATACCGGGATCAATGAGTCGGCCTTAATATAGAGCACGGCTGTATCCACGCAGCCTAGCGCGCTGGTCCCGATCACTTTTACCGTATCCGATTGCTGTATGAGAATGCTATGGTCTTTCCCGAATTGCCTGGGAAACACATTTTGCGGATACCAGGCGTTGATGCTGTAATCGGGCACATTGGCCGAGGTGGTAAACAATACATAGTCGCCTTTTACAGGCTCCGGCGGATCGGCCGTTACCGAAAGCTCAAAGTGCTCGACATAGATATTGTAGATATGAAGGAAACTATCGCAGCCCTGCTGACTGCGGAACGTATCGATCACGGTTGCATCTTCCAGGTATGTTTTACCCCTGAAGATCACGGTATCACAATCGCCTACCGTCTCTTCGAACCGGTCCGGCTCGCGGTAGACCTTTATATTGGTTACATTGTAAATACTGTCGCAGCCGCCCTGCCCCCGTATCGTATCGCGCAGCACGGTGCTTTGCGTATAGGTAACACCTTTATAGACCAAGGACCCGCAACCGATGGTATCCAGCGTGTGGGTCACGCTGTTGTCGGGAAAAACATTCAGTACCAACGAGGCCGGCAGGGCCAGGGGATTATCGCATAGGTCCAGCAGCGTATTACCGTCGCTGCCGGTCCTGGCCTGCAGGCTATATACGCCGCCGGCAAGCGCCGGGCTGAAGGTCAGGCGTATCCTATCGGTATAACCCTGGTTGCTGGCATTGCAATTGATCCCCTCAGCCGCGCTGATCGTGGCCCCTGGTATCGCAAAATCGCTGCCGTTGAGCGCAATTGAGGAACACTTGATCGCTTCAGACAGCTGCACAATGGCTTCGGTCGCAGTAAAGCAGGAAGAGCTCACACTTACCATACGGGGCGGGATCTGATCGTTGAACACGGCAGTAGAGCCCGAAAAATCAATACGAAAACCAGAGCTAGGTGTTCCGCCGGCGCCGAAATTGTTGATCATGATCAGGAATACTTCACCGGCAACGGCATCTATCCGCCTGCAGTAAGGATTACCGGAAAAACCGGCAGGTACGGAGATAAGGGTAGAGGTATTGTTCAGGCCGGTAATCCCGTTGTTAGGCGGCGCCCCGCCTATAGGAACATTGTTGTTGAAATTGCAGCGGATCACGTTTGCCGAGGATACTGCACTGCAGGGCGTGGTGCCCAAAGACAGCATGGCCCAGTCGTAATCATCCAGCGACATTACCGGGGTAATGGTAAAAACGATAGTTCCGGGAGCGGTTACCTTTAGCTTGAGCCACATCGCATTATCTTCGCCGGCGCCGGGTGGCGACCCTCCGGGTGAGTTACAAGGCGTATTGGGTAGATCGAAGACAAGGCCATGTCCCTGATAGCTATAAGGACTGTAAAAACCATTTCCGCAAATTTCCAGCGCACCGCAGGCGTCCTGTTCGGGACGGTTGGGGGGCAACAGCTGCGCGTTGGCGTCAAACACGCCGAAGACAAAAAGGATCAGTAAGCCGGACCAGTACTTCATAAATAATTACGAGCAAACACGCTCTCCTGTAACGTATAATAATGCCTTTATAGTATACTGTCTATCCGGGAATCAAGTAGCCTGTACCAATTGGTGGGCGACAACTTTGTCGATGGGCAAGCTGAGCAAACCAGGCAGATCTTCTGTCAGGGGAAGAAAATAAAAATGTTCCTGCCCGTTATGATAGGGCAAAGATAAGGCATTCACCGGCGCAACAAGGTAGTAAATGCTGATCACCTGCGATTGATCCCAGGCCGAAGGCTGAAAGAAATCTGTGGTATAAAAGTGTGCCTTGACATGAATCGCCTGCCCCATTTCTTCCTGCCATTCCCGTTTCAGGCCGTCGAGAGTGCCTTCTCCCCACTCCAGGCCTCCCCCCGGAAATTTAATGATCTTTTGTCCCCTGATCAGCTCTTCGCTGACCAATACTTGTCCCCGATCTAACCAGAGGCCATATACACGCACATTAAAATGCTTCATAGTTTATACTATCTATATTGAACAAGGCCCCTTCTTTCCGGAAGGGGCCTTTAAAACAAATTTATTGCGGAAACATTATCCTTTGCGCTTGCGTTTACCGAAGTGGTTGCCACCGGGATCGTTATTGAAACCAGGGCTACCCAGGCGATCCATTACGCAGCGGAAACCTACTTTGCTGCTGGTATGGCTGGCCTGCATGAAACGGCGGGTACCAGGCGACAGCCAGTAAGCGCGGTCGTTCCAGGAAGCGCCTTTGATTACACGGCTATCGTTGTTAATCAATGAAGTCTTACCATATTCATAAACATAGCCGGAAGTGGAATCGCCATCTTCAGCGCCGCGGGCATCATAACCTACATAATCGCGATCGTAACGGCCTATCAGATCAGTAGAATCAATATGTACTTTTACCATATTACCCAAGCTGTCTTTCTCGCTTAAGGTACCATCGGCTTCCATTGTATTTTTATAGAACTGGTTACCACGGAAAGGATTGAGGTCATTTACATCCTGATGCGAAGTAGCACGATATACATCCAGTACCCATTCGCTCACATTACCGGCCATATTGTACAGGCCAAAGGCGTTGGCGCCATAGGAGTAAACGGGAGCGGGCCGGTCTGCATTATCGTTCAAACCGCCGGCAACGCCCATCGCATCACCGCTGCTACGCTTGTAGTTGGCGAGATATTCGCCACGATAGGTTCCACGGTTCTGGTAACGGGGACTGCGCACATCGCTCCAGGGATATACTTTACGATCGGTAATGGCTTCTTCGCCGCGACGGCGTTTGGTACGGGGAGCAGGGTTTTTATCGATCAGGCCATAGGCTGCATATTCCCATTCTGCTTCTGTAGGCAGGCGGTAATTGGGAAGCAGGTAGCCATCAGCATAGGCTGTGTTTCTTCTACCGGCGCCATTGGGATCCAGGTCACGTTTCTGGCCACGGCCGGGTGTTCCCAGGTATTGTCCGTTGGTATAGGTTTCGGAGTTGAAGACATCCTCGTTCACCTGGTTCTGATTCTTCTTCAGCATACCGTTTTTGATGAGGATCATTTCGTTTACCCTGTCCGAACGCCATTTGCAATAAGCATTGGCCTGGTACCAGTTTACACCCACTACGGGGTAAAAATTATAAGCGGCGTGACGGAAATAGTTGGTTACCAGCGGCTCATTGAAAGCCAGAGCTTCGCGCCAGGCAGCAGTATCGGGTAAGGCCTTGCTTACTTCTTCGGGATAATCCGCTCCGTAAGAACGCTGCAGCCAGTATATATATTCGCGGTAATGCACGTTAGCCACCTCTGTTTCATCCATATAAAAAGAAGAAACCGTTACATCGCGGGGAATGTTATTACGCTCATAAGTGACGTCCTCTTCAGTCTGCCCCATGGTAAAGCGTCCACCCTCAACAGGTACCAGACCTGGTCCTGTCTGCTGGCCGGGGTAGTTGGCTACATCGAATCCACCCAGACGGGGGTCGTTGTAGTTCCATCCGGTCTTATCCGAAACGCCCTTCGTTTTGGATGAACAGGCCGGAAAGATGGTCGCTGTTCCGACGCACAACATACTCAAGCCTAATAGTGTTCTTTTCATAATAAAAAAACAGTGTGTTTTGCTGTAAAAAACAATTGCAATGTAAAATTCCCTGCAACGATAAAGATTAACTTGTATAAAATGAGTTACAATGATAGAATATTCTTTTTGAAAAGCAAAGCCATTTCAAAAATTTCTTTGATTTTTTTTTGAACAAAAAGGAAAAGCGCCATAGCTGGCGCTTTCCTTCAAAACAACTGGAAATTTCAAAATATTTAACGGCCACGGGGAGCGCTTCTTTCCACGCTTTGCGGTTCGGCGCGCTCTACACTTCTTTGCGGTTGCTGAGCCCGTTGCTGCTGCATTTGCTGTTGTTGTTGCGCCCGTTGCTGCTGCATCTGCTGTTGTTGCTGAACCCGTTGTTGCTGCATCTGCTGTTGTTGCGCCCGTTGTTGTTGCATCTGCTGCATCTGTTGCTGCTGTGCCCGCTGTTGCTGCTGCATTTGTTGTTGCTGTGCCCTTTGCTGCTGCATCTGTAATTGCTGATCTCTTTGCGCCTGCTGTTGAGCAGCCCGCTGCTGCTGCACCTGTTGATCACGCTGTACCTGCTGCATCTGGAGCTGCTGATCTCTTTGCGCCTGCTGCTGTGCAGCCCGTTGCTGCTGCATCTGCTGATCGCGCTGTTGTTGCACGGCTCTTTGCTGTTGCGCCTGCTGCATCTGGAGCTGCTGATTCCTTTGGGTTTGCTGTGCCGCTCTTTGTTGCTGCATTTGCTGGTCACGCTGTACTTGCTGCAACTGGGGCTGCTGACTCCTCTGGGTTTGCTGCGCCGCTCTTTGCTGCTGCAATTGCTGACCGTTTTGTAATTGCTGGCGGGCAGCAGGATTGGCTACTCTTGCCGGCGGACGGCCACCTCCTGCATTGGTGATCACCGAACGCTCCACATTTTTCACCTGCCTGGGCGCTGCCATTTCCTGGCTGTTGCGCGCTACTGCCTTAATAGCAGGGCGATATACACTTACCTGGCTGCCACTCACCTGGGTAGCGCCGGCACGGGTACGGTTATTAACGCTGTAGACCGGTACCCGCTGGCGGGTATACGCTTCCACATCGCTGCGCCTCGGACCGGAAATATAGGTAGAGCGGCTGCGATTATCAACGTAGGTATTGTTGATTATGGTCGTATTGTTGATAATATTAACCGTGCGACGGGGAGAATAATACCGGGAATAATTGCGTGAATAGATATTGCCGCAAGGGATGAAAGTCCACCAGGGCGTAGGTATGTCGTAGCCGGAGCCGAAAGAAATATTGATGCTGATGCCGGGCCCCATCGGCGCCCATCCGTAATAGCCGCCGCCCTGCCGCCAGTTTACCCATGCGGGGCCCCATTGCCTGCCGGGGATCCAGATCCAGCCGTACATGCTGCTCTGCGCCCAACGGCCATAGTGGAACGGCGCCCAGCCCCAGGCATAATCAGACATCCACATATTGCCGTAGTCGGTCATTACCCAATAGCCATTGGAATAATAGGGTCTGAAATCGTTACCGACATTCGGTGTCCATACATACCCGTATTGAGGGTCGTTCATCCATTGGCCATAGGGAGAAAGATCGTCGTAAAACTCCTGGTAATCGCCGTAATCACCATAATTGTCTTGGTTATAGTCCTGAGCGTTATAGTCCTGAGCATTAACTTTCGAAACGGTCAATCCTGTCGTCGTTACCATCAGAACAGCAAAAATGAGAGCAGGAATCCATCCGCCTGTCCGGTTGCTGAGCATTTTCATAGCTATGTCATTTAAAAATAATCTGAACATGATACTTACTATAGACCTTAGACAGGTCCATTCGTTTAGTAAAGGACGGTAAAGTTTAGCCAAAAAAATGTTATCGTCCATTTATTTTATTCCCCAACACATTGATCCAGTGCTTTCAACAAAATAACACAAGCTTGTTTTATTTCGGCTTCCGAGATGACCAGCGGTGGCACCAGGCGAATGCAATCGGGGGCAAACAGGAACCAGTCGGTAAAGACCCCCAATTCCCCCGGCGTGTTCAGGCAATAGCCGATTACCGCTTTCACCTGCTCATAGCTTTCGAGCGCTACAGCCAGCATGAGGCCGCAGCTTCTGACCGCCTTAATAGCCTTATGCTGCAACAGGGAACGGAATAACTGCTCTTTGGCCGCAACGCTTTCGACCATCTGCTCTGCCAGCAGCGCTTCCAGGGCGGCCTTACCGGCCGCACAACTCACTGGGTGCCCTCCGAAGGTGGTAATGTGCCCCAGCACTGGCTTATCGGCCAGAGCCTGCATCTTATCGTGGGAAGAGATGAAAGCGCCCAATGGCATGCCGCCGCCCAGCGCTTTACCTAATAACAGGATATCGGGAATAATATTGTATTGCGTAAAAGCCCATAACGTACCGGTACGGCCAAAACCTGCCTGTATTTCGTCCAGCACCAGGAGGGCGCCGGTCTCATCGCAACGTTGCCGCAGCGCCAGCATCCAACCAGGGTCGGGAGCCACCACGCCCGCCTCTGCCTGCACCGTCTCCAGTATAATACATGCCGTATGCACTGTAATCTGTTGCAGGTCTTCCCGGTTATTATAACGGATATGCCTGATGCCCGGCAGCAGGGGCCTGTAAGCGCTGCGCCAGTATTCGTCGCCCAGCAGGCTCAACGCGCCCTGAGTGGACCCATGATAGCTGTTGTGACAAGCGACGATCTCTGCACGGCCTGTAAGCCGCTTTGCCAGCTTCATAGCGCCTTCTACGGCTTCGGCCCCGGAATTGGTAAAGTAGACACAATCGAGGGAAGGCGGCAAATGTCCGGCCAGTAAGGCGGCATATTGCACCTGCGGGCTTTGTACCGCTTCTCCATAAACCATTACATGCAGGTATTCGGCGGCCTGGGCCTGGATGGCGGCCACCACTGCGGGATGACAGTGCCCCACGTTGCACACGCTGATGCCCCCGATAAGGTCGATAAAGGTTTTGCCGGTATCGTTGTACAACAAAGCACCCTTCGCACGGCTGACCGGGAAGGCCATCGGCTCGGTAGAGGTAGGCGCGAGGTGCTGCTGGAATAATTGTCTTTCGGTCATATATTCAAAAAAGTGCCGGTCATTAAAGGGTTAAATGGGCAAAGAGGGAACTCGCCTTTTCCAGGCTTTCGGGCTTGCCTACATCGATCAGCAGGTCGCCGGTATGGTCCCAGCCCCTGATCTGCCCCGAAGAGCAAAGGTCGAGGTAGACGTCGACCAGGGAGAATTTGTCCTTTTGCCGTATATGCTGCAGCAGTGCGGGGCTCATGGCGTGTATACCAGAAAAGGCATAGGAAGACCATGACGGCTCCCGGACTCCGGCAGGCAGGCGCACTTCGCCGGTCTGTACATTTTCCCAGCCTTTCAGCTCCAATTGTTCGTCGAAGAGGAAATAACGGGAAGAGCTGCGTTGCTGCACCGCAAGGGTAGCCCAGCAGGGATGCTCGCGATGATGGGCGATCAGCTTGCCGATATCGGTATTGGTAAGGATATCGACATTCATGACCAGAAATACCGGTTCCTGCTCCAGGAACGGCGCCGCCTTCATCAGTCCGCCGCCGGTTTCCAGCACAGCATCGGTCTCATCGGATATTTCTATACGGCTGCCGAAACCCTTTTCAGCTTCCAGCACATCGATGATCTGCTGCGCAAAATGATGCACATTGATCACGACATCGTAGATGCCGAAACGCTGCAGGTTGCGGATATTCCATTCCAGCAGGCTACGGCCGTTCACCGGCGCCAGCGCCTTGGGATGATGATCGGTAAAGGGTTTCAGACGGGTGCCCAGCCCCGCGGATAAGAGTAAAGCTTTCATGCATTATGACTCAGTGGCTGCAAAGTAAGCAATGATTTCCCGAACGGCAATGCAGCAGGCCGCTATAAACAATTCCCAACGGCTCCTGTTGTAATCCCTCTTTTTCTTAATTTTGAATTCTTTAGAAAAGCCAAAGGCTTTCCATACCCAAATCAACGCTTATGAGTGAATATCGCCTGGGAGGATTCCAGATTCTCCCCCCGGTCATTAAAAATCTGATCATCATCAATGTTCTTGTCTTTGCTGCTACCTATGTCTTCAGGAAAGCCGGCATTATCGATCTTGATTATTATCTGGCACTTTTTCATTGGCGTTCTCCGTTCTTCAAACCCTGGCAATTGGTAACTCACCTTTTCATGCATGGTAACCTGACCCACCTCTTATTTAATATGTTTGCGCTTTGGATGTTTGGCAACTTGATAGAAAATACCCTTGGGGCGAAACGCTTTCTGATCTTTTACTTCGTATGTGGTCTTGGCGCAGCTATATGTCATATGCTTGTGTTCAGCTGGGAAAACGTTTCCGCAATTAACTGGTATGCTCACTTAAGCGACCCAGACAAACAAACCATTATGACGCAATTTATCAATTCAAATAGAGAATCTGTTTACGCACCGGCAGCACCTATGTTTATACCTATGCTGGGCGCCTCAGGCGCCATTTTCGGTGTGCTTTTTGCATTCGGCTACCTGTTCCCTAACATGATGATCTATATTTCTTTCATCTTCCCGCTCAAAGCCAAATACTTTGTCGCTATATATGCCGTTATTGAACTGTTCTCCGGATTCCGCAACAGCCCTGTCGATCAGGTAGCTCACTTCGCTCATCTTGGCGGTATGCTGTTCGCCTTCCTTCTGCTGCGGGCCTGGAAGTTGTCCAGCCGCAATATGTGGCGTTATTAGCGGGTACAAAGCGATCGTTAAATTGGCTTTGAGGCAACTGTTTTAACCGAATTATTGTTAATTTGCTGGGGAATTGCCCCGGTGCTATATGAAAACAGTGTTTACCAGACAGCGTAGAAATTTGATGTCCAATTATGGGCAAAATGCATTGATCCAGTTGATTATTGCCAATGCTGTCACCTTTGTGCTCGCCTATGCCATGTATGTTATCGTACTGGTGCTGAGCCCCAACCAGCAGATCGAAATCAATCATATCGCACAAAAGGTCACCTTTCACAATGTGATCAGTCCCAATATTGGCTTGCAGCCGTTCCAAGCCTTCCTGCACAAACCCTGGACGCTGCTGACCTATGTATGGGCGCATGCCAGCTTCTTTACCCTGCTCAGCAATATGCTGTGGCTGTATTGCTTTGGCTCGGTGATCCAGTCGCTGGTGGGCTACCGGGAAATTATCCCTTTGTTTATTTTCAGCTATATCCTGGGCGGCTGCCTGTACCTGGCCGCTACTGTTATATGGCCCGGGCTCATCTATACAGGACCGGCGCTGGGCGCTACTCCGGCCATTATGGGGTTTGCTTTCGGCGCCATTACGCTGACGCCGAAGTTCCGCTTCTACCTGGGCGACCGCTTTTCTATTCCGCTATGGGCGATGCTGGCCATCTACCTGGTGCTCAACCTTATGAATTACGCGCCCAACCGCTACGACATGATGATCCTTGCCGCAGGCGGCGGTCTTACAGGTTTTGCCTATATACGCCTGCTGCGCACCGGCAGCAAACCGGGCGCCTGGCTATACCAATCCGGCAGCCGCATACAAGGCTGGTTCACGCCCGATGAGTTCAATGCCGAAAAGCACCAGAAGAAGCGATTGGAAACCTTTCGCCAGATCCAGCAGAAGACACGCAGCCGTGAAGAGTCGATAGACCTGCTGCTGGACAAGATCAACCAGAAAGGCTATGATTCGCTCACGGCAGAAGAAAAAGAGCAGCTGATGAAGGCCAGTAAAGACAATTGACAATATGCAGTAAGGCTTTGATCGCAGTCGTTTTTACACCTTTCACCCCGACACCGTTTTGAAAAAAACCGCCGTTCTTTCCCGTATCGCCCGAAGCACACTCCTGATACTGAACATTGGTGCGGTAGTGTGGCTGCTGCTGTGCAAATGGGCTTCTTTATCCGACGTTGCGGGTAGGCCCAGCCTGCTTAGCCTACTTAGCTTTTCCTGTTTTTTTGCCGTAATAGCCAATCTTCTTCTTATCCTGGCCTGGCTGTTTACCCGGAAAAAGATACGGATCCTGCTTTCGCTAATACCGCTTATTCTTTGCTGGACACTGATCCGTCCTCTTTTCGGACTGAATTACTTTGGCAACAAGCCCGTTTCGGTAACCAATGACCTGGGACTGAAAATAATGACCTGGAACGTGCATATGTTCGACCTGGGCGAGTGGACAAAAGATAAGGCTGCTAAAGTAAAAATACTGAAGCTGATCAAAGAAGAGAACCCCGATATCCTTTGCCTGCAGGAGTTCTACTGGGAAGACCAGGACCGTTCCCAACCCTATACAGAGATCCTGCAGCAGCTGGGTTATCCGTTTGTCGCCTTTTCTGAAGAAAACAAAATGCACAAAGGCTTTATCACCAGCGCAGCCGGCAAAAACGAGCTGATCAATATCGGCCATGCCATATTTTCCAAATACCCTTTGCGCAACCAGCAACGCTATCCCCTGTTCAGGCAAACCTATAACATGCTGGGAGTCGAAGTAGTGATCGACAGCAGTAATATTTTCAACCTTAACGTAGTACACCTTACCTCTGTGGGCTTCGGGCGGAAGGAAATGGAATACATTTCGGAGGTAAAGAACAACGGAATAGATGCCCAGGACGAAAGCCAATCCAAATCGCTCCTGCGCAAGCTGCGTGATGCTGCCGCCAACCGAGCGCTGCTGGCCAACAGGATAGATTCGCTGAAAAGACGCATGGATTATCCCCAGATCATTTGCGGAGATTTCAACGATGTTCCCGGCTCCTATGCTTATACCAAGGTGAAAGGAAAGCTTTCCGATGCCTTTACGGCCAAAGGCGCCGGCCTGGGCCGCACCTACCGCCATATTTTCCCCACACTGCGCATCGATTACATTTTTTACGATCCTGCCATGCTGAAGATCGAGGGCTATGAAAGGCCCGATGTTGATCTGTCGGACCACTACCCGGTCATTGCCAGCTTCTCTCTCCGGAAGACAAAAAAAGTATAAGGCTTACCGCGTCACTGCCAAACCTTTTTGATTATCAAAAATATATATTCGAAAAGCACCCAACGAGCGCAGAACAGGCTTCGTCTATACTATTAACAAAAGGAAAAATTAAATTTTCGCAGACGAAAGTTGAATTATCTTTTGAAGAAAGAACTATATTTGCCACCTTCTTATAGACAACGCTTATAGGCATATTATCTACACTTTTTATTTTAATCAATTCCCCCAGGCGTAAGCACACACGCTGTTATTGTTTAAATCTTTTTGTAGACAAACTTATATGAATAGCCTGAAGCAGCACTCAGACCAGGACCTGGTACATTTATTCCGTAACGGAAGCGAAGCAGCAATAACAGAGTTGGTTTACCGGTATCAAAGCAATGTGTACACCTCTATCTACCTGATGGTAAAGGATAAATACATTGCCGAAGACCTGTTCCAGGATACCTTCCTGAAGATCGTGAACAATATCCGGAACAATAAATATTCGGAGCAGGGCAAATTCCTGCCCTGGGCCCTGCGCATCGCCCACAATCTCTGCATCGATCATTTCCGGAAGGTAAAGCAGCAGGTTAAGATCACCCTGGCCGATGGTTCCGATTTTTTTGCACTGCTCCCCCTGAAAGAAGAGCATGTGGAAGAACGGATCATCCGTCGTCAATCCGAGCACAATGTCCAGCAGATCATCGACCATTTGCCCGAAGAGCAAAAGGAGGTGGTGATCATGCGGGTATACGGCGAGATGAGCTTTAAGGAGATATCAGACATTACCGGCGTGAGTATCAATACAGCCCTGGGCCGTATGCGCTATGCCCTTATCAACCTGCGTAAGATGATCAATGAATATAAAATGGTGCTGCGTTGAACCGCAGCCTGGCCGGCTTTAGATAAAGCAAATAGCCTGCAACACACATTGCAGGCTATTTGCTTTATTGCCGGAGAAACAACCCGGAACGATTATTTTACTTCTTCGTAGTCGATATAGTCGCCGTCGACCCTTTTGGTCTGCCGTGCCTGCCCTTGCTGCATCTCGTCCATCTTTTTTCGCATGTCGGTCATATGCTGGTGTGTCATCCGGGTCATTTTCATGATAGGCAGGATAAAGCGCATCAGGAAACGAAGTACCAGGAATAAAACGACCAGGAAAAGAACAATTCTGACAATCATAACCCAAAGGTACGGCAATCGGGAAGGATTTATCTGCCAGACCACCGTTTTAACATAAACCTTATAGGAAGCTGTAGCTGGCCCTGATCCCGAAGCTGAACAGGCTCATCTCCACCTTTTCTCTCGTGATCACCTCATAGGCATAATTTTTATACTCAAGCGTAGCATAGCCCGCCTGCTGTGTATAAATGGGGAATACAGCCTGTATACCTATTGCAAAATGATTGAGGAAATCGGAAGTGGTCTTGTACCAGCGCAGGCCTACATAAACATTGCCGGTAAGGCTGCCCCAGGTATTGGGCTGTCCGTAAGTAGCCGACTCGGTATTGTAATACTGGTAGGTATAACGATTCTTGGGATCGGTGACCTTACCTTCACCTTTTGCGATCGAATCATTGCTTTGTCCCAGGTAAGCATGCAAGCCTACCCCGCCGCGCAGCTCAACCAGGTATACCTTTTTAAAAGGGCCGAAGAGATAGCCCAGATCGAGCTGCGGCATCACATAGGCCGACCCGTGTTTCACTGTGGTATACTTGCTGTACTTTGAGCTGAGTACGGGCGTAAAATTATCGGTGAGGCTATCAAAGGTCTTACCATATTTATAAGCATAGGAGCTGTAGCCAAAGACCACCGATCCCCTGACCGAAAACCGCTGCCCCAGCCCCATCTGGATAAAGCCGCCGAAAGAAGGATTCATACTTATCGCACCTTTGGCCGTATGCGAATAGCCATCGCCTTTCTTCACCATAGGCGCGCTGGAATTAAGGGAAAGCGAGGTTAGTATCCCTGCTTTGATACCATTGGCAGCGGCATCGTCGTAGTCAAATACACTTTGCGCCCGCGCAGCAGTAAACAGGATACATCCCAGCAGGGCCAGTAAAGTAGTCTTTCTCATTAAGTGGCTGTGTTACTCAAATATAGACCACCGGGAAAACAAAAAGTACTACTTTATTATATATATTTACAGCTTATTCAAAATTATCTACCGGTCACGCCAGCTGCTGCTCAGAAGCTATAGCGGTAGTGTACATTTTTTGATAAACGCCTTTCAGATCGAGCAGCTGCTCATGATCACCCTGCTCGATGATTTGCCCTTTGTCCAGGACGATGATCTGGTCGGCTTTGCGTATGGTCGACAACCGGTGGGCGATAACAATTGCCGTACGGCCCGAGATCAGCTTTTCAATGGCCTGCTGGATCAGTATCTCCGATTCGGTATCGACTGAGGCGGTGGCCTCGTCGAGGATAAGAATGGCAGGATCGTAGAGCAGCGCGCGGGCAAAGGAGAGCAGCTGGCGCTGTCCCTGCGAAAGCATATTGCCCCGCTCCCTTACGTTGAAATGGTAATCGCCGGGCAACCTCATGATGAAATCGTGTATGCCCAGCAACCGGCAGGTCTCTTTTACCCGCTCCAGCGATATACTATCGTTGCGCAGGGTGATGTTTTCGTAAATGGAGCCGGAAAACAGAAATACATCCTGCAGCACGATGCCGATGCGGCTGCGCAACGACTCGATACGATATTCCCCAAGCTCGTGGCCATCGATCAGGATCCGTCCCGATCTGATCTCGTACAGCCGGTTAAGAATGCTGATGATCGAGGTTTTCCCGGCGCCGGTATGTCCTACCAGGGCAATGGTATCGCCGGGAGCGGCTTCGAAAGAGATCCCACGCAATACGGGCACATCCTTTTTGTATTCGAAGTGAACGTTTTCAAAAGTTACCCGGCCTTTGATCTCTGTGGGTGCATAGGTACCGTTGTCATGCAGGTATTCTTCGCTGTCCAGCACGCCCAGCACGCGTTCTCCTGCTACCATACCCATTTGCAGCGTATTGAACTTATCGGCCAGCATACGCAGGGGACGGAAAAGCAGGTTAAGATACATGATAAAGGCAATGATCACGCCCTGGGTCACATGATAATCCAGCATGCGGGAAGCACCCGACCATACCAGCATACCCATCGACATGGCCAGGATGATCTCGACTATGGGAAAGAATACGGAATAGGCAAAAATGGCTTTGATATTGGCATTGCGGTGATCTTTATTGATCTCCGTGAATTTCTTCACCTCCCTGTTCTCCGCGGCGAACACCTGCACCACGTACATACCTGTAATATGTTCCTGTACAAAGGCATTGAGCCGGGCCACCGCATTACGTACCTGGTGAAAGGACTTATTCACGCTTTCCTTGAAAAAATACGTGGCAATGATCAGCAGCGGGAAGGCCGCAAGACTAATGAGCGTAAGCTTCCAGTCGGTGTAGAACATAACGCTGATGATCGCTACAATCGTCAGCACATCGGCGATGATCGAAATGAGGCCCTCGGAAAAAATGTCATTGATCGCTTCGATATCGTTGACGGTACGTGTGGTCAGGGTACCGATTGCCGTATTATCGAAATAAGAGAGATTCTGATGAATGATCTTCTGAAATACTTTTTGCCGCATATCGTTCACCACAGTTTGTCCCAGCCAGTTGGTGATGTACATAAAAATAAAACGCAGCAAAGTTTCTGCAAGCAGGATACCAAGCTGGATCACCGTGATCCAGATAAGGCTCCGCAACAGTCCGTTCACAACATAGTGATCCACGGAAAGCTGGATGAGATAAGGCCGCACGGGTGCCAGGGCCGCCAGAACAATGGCGAGGGTAATGCTGCTGAACAACCGTGCCTTATAGGGACGCGCGAAAGAGAAAATCCGCTTTAATGTATTGAAACCGCCGTTCTTCTTAGAATCCAAGATTATTTTTTTAAATTGCTACAGGTAATCGCTAAACGTTTGCCAATATTGCAAAGCCTGTTTTAGGACTACTTTGCATTTGATATTTTCGCAAAATTCCGGGCAAAGTTACGTGGATTTCGGGCATGGAACAGGCCGGCAATAGCGGGATTAATTCAATCTATAATCCAAGGAATAAGGTTAATTTTGCCTGGGCTTTCCCCCCCGTTCAAAATAGTTCCGGCATATTTTAAAAATGGCAGCTCCCAAAACAAAGAAAAATAATACTTCTTCGAAAAAAACCGCTTCAACAGGCAAGGATACGAAAACAGCAGCGACGCAAAAGCGGAATATCCGGCTTGCAGCGGGCTTTATCTGTCTCCTTATCGGTTGCTTTTTCACTTTATCGATCATCAGCTATTGCCTCACCTGGCAACAGGATCAGAATCACCTGATCTCTACCAAAGGCATTGTCAATTTCCTGTTCCACGACAAATCGCCGGTGGAAAACTGGTGCGGGCGACTGGGTGCAGCAGCCGCGCACTTGCTGGTGTATCGTGGCGTAGGCATTGCTGCACTGCTGTTTACGGTATGGTTAAGCGCCTGGGGCATCAATCTGGTGTATGGCCGTAAAGTGATTCCCACCATGAAATGGGTGCGCTGGATGGCCTTAGGCTTTTTATTCATCTGCCCCCTGCTTTCCTTCGCCTTTCCCAATAGCGCTTTCCCCCTGGGCGGCGCGCTGGGCAACGGGCTTGTCGACTGGAGCAACGGCTTCCTGGGCAAGGCCGGCAGTCTGTTCCTGCTCATCACCGTATTCTGCTTCTTTGCCTTCATTGTATTCCAATGGGACATCAAACCTTTGCTGCAACGGGCGAGAAACCTGATCCCTGCACGCCGCGTTGATGTGGCCGATGTGCCTTTCACCGGCAACGGACAGCAGCCGGCAACAACTGTACAGCAGCCCGCCCCGGCTACAGTGGCCGGTTTTGAAGAAGAAGGAGAAGAAGAGCAGCCACCTGCCGCGAGCAACATCGGCAGCAATAAGTTGAAGACCGACGACCGTGAAGACATAGCCATCGAAGAGGAGGAAGAAGCAGATGTGCCATTTGAAATGACCATCATTGAAAAACCGGAAGAGCATACCACTGCTCCTAAGCGGGAAAAAGACGGCATCCACCTGGAACTTCCCCAGGAAGCTTTGTACGTGAACAATGAACCGGAGCCCGATATAACAGAAGATGC
Organism: Taibaiella koreensis; assembly: GCF_003545715.1. GTDB lineage: Bacteria > Bacteroidota > Bacteroidia > Chitinophagales > Chitinophagaceae > Taibaiella > Taibaiella koreensis. Next base: position 155,218 of record NZ_QVNU01000001.1, on the reverse strand, counting down.
AGATGCTTATGGGGAGGAGTTATATGAAGACGAGGAAGAAAGCACAGAGGAAGAGCAACCGGCAGAGATGGACTTCGAGATCAGGACAGTAGAAGAAGTTTCCGCCGTTCCCGCACATGGCGCGCACATTACCGTGCAAAGCGGTGAGCCTTACGACCCCGCCCTGGATCTCCCTAACTTCAAATTCCCAACACTGGACCTGCTCGAAGATATTGAACAGGGCGCTATATCGCTTGACAGGGAAGAGCTGGAAAAGAATAAGAACCAGATCATCAATACGCTGCGCAGCTTCGGCATCGAAATCCAGCGCATTACCGCTACGGTAGGGCCTACCGTTACCCTATATGAGATCGTACCGGCTGAGGGCGTTCGTATTTCCAAGATCCGCAATCTGGAAGACGATATCGCCCTTAACCTGGCTGCCCTCGGCATCCGTATTATTGCACCCATACCAGGCAAAGGTACCATCGGTATAGAGGTGCCCAATACCAACAAGCAGATCGTATCGATGCGCACGCTCCTGTCCAGCGAAAAGTTTGTCAACAACAAGATGAGCCTGCCGATCGCACTTGGTAAAAAGATCGACAACGAAAATTACATTGTAGACCTGGCTACCATGCCGCACTTGCTCATGGCGGGCGCTACAGGCCAGGGTAAATCGGTAGGGATCAACGCCATACTGGTATCGCTGCTCTATAAAAAACACCCTTCGCAGCTGAAATTCGTGATGGTCGACCCTAAGAAAGTAGAGCTTTCCATCTACCGGCTGATCGAAAAACATTACCTGGCCATGCTGCCCAACGAGGAAGAGCCTATCATTACCGATACCAAAAAGGTGATCAATACGGTGAACGCGCTTTGTATCGAGATGGACAACCGCTACGAGCTGCTTAAAGACGCCGGCGCCAGGAATATTAAGGAATACAACGATAAATTCATCCGCAGGCGGCTCAACCCCAACAACGGCCACAAATATCTCCCGTTCATAGTGCTGGTGATCGATGAGTTTGCCGACCTCATCATGACGGCCGGCAAAGAGGTAGAGATGCCGATCGCCCGCCTGGCCCAGCTGGCGCGTGCCGTGGGCATCCATATCATTATCGCCACCCAACGCCCTTCGGTGAATGTGATCACCGGTATTATCAAAGCCAACTTCCCTGCCCGTATCGCCTTCAAAGTATCGGCCAAGGTCGATAGCCGCACTATCCTGGATGCGGGCGGCGCCGAGCAATTGATCGGCCGCGGCGATATGCTGGTATCGCATGGCAGCGAGTTGCTGCGCCTCCAGTGCGCCTTTGTAGACACACCGGAAGTAGAGCGTATCGTGGAATTCATAGGTAACCAGGCCGGCTATCCCTCCGCATTTGAGCTGCCCGAGTATGAAGGCGCCGAAGACGAGCAAAAAGAAAGGGAAATGGTTGATCTCAGCAAGCGGGATAAGATGTTTGAAGACTGTGCCCGCCTGGTAGTCAATTCACAGAGTGGCTCGACCTCTATGCTGCAACGGAAGTTTAACCTGGGCTACAACCGTGCCGGCCGTATTATGGATCAGCTGGAAGCGGCGCAGATCGTAGGGCCGGCTTCAGGCAGCAAACCCCGTGATGTGCTCATCACCACGGAATACGAGTTGGACAAACACCTGGAAGAGCTGTTTTAATCAATCTGACCAGGCTTATTCAATATGGAGCAGTAGCGCCCTTTGATCATCATCATATAACCGTTTATCAACTTTTCTCATAGGAAAGGGTAACAAAGCAATAACTTTACTTTATGTCCTATCCCTATGAGTAAGTTTATTACCGCCTTACCTTTTATTATTTTCTTCGCCGGCCTTGCCCAGCTCCTGCTGGCATTGGGCAGTATCGCTATTCCCTTTGTGTTGGACTGGAAACGGGAAATGCGTAAGGTCAACGCGCTTACCCGCAATATCTTTTATACCTATTCTGTCTACATTTTCGGTACCAATGTATGGCTGGGGATCACCAGTATGGCCATGCCGGCCTTGCTCTGTGACCGTTCTCCGCTATCGGTTGCGGTAACCCTATTCACCGCTTTGTACTGGTGGGGCCGGGTCATGATACAATTTCGTTTCGGCAAAGCGGAAGGCCGGCCCGCAGGAACTGTTTTTGTATTGGCGGAACTGTTGCTGTGGCTACTCTTTTTGCTGCTTTCGTTGGTATACACGTTGGCTGCCCTGTACAACCTAAACGTCCTGTGATGATGTGGCTACTCCTGCTCCTTTTCACGCTATGCGCCGGCTATGGCTGCACACAGACGGGAAGCCGGAAGCTGGTGCGAACGCTGATCTGGCTGCTACCGGCGGGCGATGTGATCGCAGGTTATAGCCTTACGCATGCTTACCGGCCCGGCTACCGCATGCTCATCCTTATCGTGTTGTTGTTTGCGGGCATGAAAGCCGTGACTACCGTATACCGGTATCCCGGCAAAGGCAGGCTGACCGGGCTGCAATGGCTTGCCTTTGCGCTGGGTTGGCCCGGCATGGATCCTCAGCCCTTTGAACTGTTGGGAAAACGGAATAAGGTAAATACAGACAGGAGCCTTTTATACTTGGGGATCGCATCCTTTTTTGCCGGCATCGTGCTACTCTATCTGCTGGCCTTATTGTTGCAGCATCAGCTTGCAGCGCCCTACCTCATCTGCCTTTTTTCTTTTCTACCCTTTATCCTGATCTTTCATATCGGACTTTGTAATATCGGCGTTGTGGTCTGGGGCTATGCCGGTGTTGACCTCATACCGCTGATGGAGGCACCCTGGCGCTCGGAGAACCTGGGCGCCTTTTGGGGCCGGCGCTGGAATACGGCTTTCATACAAATGACGCGCACGACACTGTTCATCCCTTTTGCACGTAGGAAACAACCAGTCGCGGCATTATTGATCGCATTCCTTATGTCAGGTATTTTTCACGAAATAGCGCTTACCTTACCGGTTGGCGCGGGTTTCGGCCGTCCGCTACTCTATTTTATGCTGCAAGCCTTGCTGGTATTGATCGAGCGCCGCTATGGCAGTAGCCATAGACCAACCGGGCTGCTTTACACCTGGCTTTCCCTGCTACTGCCCTTTCCTCTGCTGCTACCACCGGCATTTCTAAAGGAAGTGATACAACCATTGTTGCTTAGCCTACCGGTATAAGCATAAAATAAGCTATCTTGCAGCAACATCAATTGCCTTTGCCGGCTATACAGTGTGCCGGCAGGCAACCGGATCGCGCATGAAAGCTTACTTACCGCTATTTCTACTGGGCCTGGGATTATCGCTTACCGTGAAGGCACAGCAAAACTATCCCCAGGATTATTTTCGCAATCCGCTGGACATACCCATACTGCTGGCTGGCAATTTTGGCGAATGCCGTCCCAATCATTTCCATACCGGGCTTGATCTGAAGACCAACGAGAAGGAAAATTTGAAAGTGTATGCCGCTGCTGACGGTTACGTATCCCGTATTTCGATTTCCTGGTCGGGCTATGGCAATGCCCTTTACATCACGCATCCCAATGGCTATACCACCTTGTATGGTCATCTCAACGATTTTTACCCGGAATTGCAACGCTACCTGCGGCAGCAGCAATATGAACGGGAAAGCTGGAATGGCGACCTGTACCTGCAGCCGGGACAGTTCCCGGTAAAAAAAGGTCAGCTCATCGCCTACTCCGGTACCACGGGCGGCAGTACCGGCCCTCACCTGCATTTTGAGATCAGGGATACCCGTACGGAGCATGTGTTGAATGCAGCCTTATTTGGCCTGCCGATTAAGGACGGCAAGGCTCCTGTACCCAAAAGCGTGGCCTTGTATAGCAGCGGTAGCATTTACGAGCAGCAACCCGTTCTTTATCCGCTGTTAAAAAACGGGGACGACTATATGCTGCCTGGCATTACGGCAACAGACGCACAAGTGCGCCTGGGTGTGCTGGCTGATGATTTTATGGAAGGCAGCCCCAATCCACTGGGGGTGTACAGCATGAAGCTATACCTCGACGATGCGCTGCAGGCTTCCTGGGTGCTGGACGACATCAATTTTGACGAGAACCGCTATGTCAATGCCTTTGCCGACTACCGGCTCAAGGAAGACAAAAAGGGATGGTACCAAACCTTGTTCCGGATTCCCGGTAACCACATCGCCAACTACACTTTTCTAAATGATGCAGATGGTGCGCTGGACCTTAGCGACGGTCAGCCTCATGCGCTCCATATCGAGCTCCGCGATGCCGCAGGCAATACGACGCACATAAGGGGACACATTACCGGTGGCAAAGCTAAACCGGCCATGACCTGCAAAAGTTGGAAAGCAGGCCAGCCCTATGAGCTGAAGACCAATACGCTTTCCTTTAAGGCCGGAGCAGATGCCCTTTACGACGACATCTGTTTCCGCTACAGCGAGCAGGCTTCGCCCAAGAGCTATTCGTCCGTAGTACAGCTACAGGAAACCCGGATACCGCTGCATAGCAACACCAAATTGTCCGTCCGGCTAAACCGGATGCTACCCTTCAGCCTGAGCGGCAAGCTGGTTTTCATTCATCGCATCAAGGCAGCGGCCTTGCCGGGCAACAATCCCCAGGATGCGGCAGCGGCCAGCTTTGAGCAGGGCTGGGCCAAAGCCGATGTGCGTACTTTTGGCAATTACGTAGTGGGCATAGACACGGTGGCGCCGCTTATTGTCCCCCTCCCAAAAGGTACGGTATTGACCAGGGCGAAGCAGATCCGTTTCCGGGTTACCGACAACATGACCTCGGTTCAGCAATTCAGGGCAGAGCTGGATGGCCGCTGGCTGTGCTTTGTGCGGGCAGGAAATGTATATACGTATACCTTCGACGAGCATTGCCCGCCCGGAAAGCACAACCTTGTTATCACTGCAGGTGATGAGAATAACAATTCCAGGAAGTATACCTTTACCTTTACACGTTGACCATTAGGCAACTATCCCAGATCAAATCCTATTTCGCGTGCAGCAGAACAAGATCATCCTGAAACTATTGAGACCCGGCAAACAAAAAGGACGCATGTACGGCTCCTGGATCGCCTTATGCATCGGTATGCTGCTGCTGTTTGCCGCGGCACTGGCCTGGTTCGATTTCAGGGCAATCCTTTCGGGGAAAAGCAGGGAAGACACTATGGCTGCCTATCTTGTGATCGGCAAACAGGTGACCAACGAAAGCATGGCCCGAACCCCGGAAGAAAACCTGTTTTCCGGAAAAGAGATCGACGAGCTGAAACAGATCAAAGGCGTAAACGAGGTGGGTCCGCTCACTTCAAACAGCTACCCGGTAGCAGCGAGCATGGGGGGCCACCTGAATTTCTACACCGAGATGTTCCTGGGCGCCGTCGAGGACAAATACCTGGACGTGCTGCCCGAAGACTGGGCCTGGCAGCCGGGACAGCCTACGCTGCCCATTATTATGTCCAGCGATTTCCTCAATTTATACAATTACGGATTTGCGCTGAGCCAGGGCCTGCCACAGCTGTCGCAAACCTCGATCAAGGCGCTGCCCTTCGAGATATCGATTGCAAGGGGCCAGGAAAAATACCGGGCCCGCATTGTAGGTTTTACCGACAGGATCAGCTCGGTGCTGGTGCCGCGTAGCTTTATGGAAGAAATGAACCGGAAATATGGTCACAAGGCTACGCCCGATCCTTCGCGTCTGGTGCTCAAAGTACAGGACCCTTCGGACAAAGCCTTTGTAAACTTCCTCAAGTCCAAAAACTATACGACCAACGAGGAACAGCTGCGCTGGAACCGTGTGCGTACCATAGTGCAGGCCATCGTGAGCGCTGTGGGCGGGGTAGCGCTCATTGTAGTGGGCATGGCCGTCCTCTCTTTCATCCTTTTCGTAGAGATCACTGTGCAACGTGCCGCCGGCCATATCCGGTTGATGAAGCAACTGGGCTATGCGCCGCGTATGCTGCGAGGTATCCTGAATCGTTTTTTCCTACCCTGGATCAGCTCGGCCGTAGTCGTGGCCTCTTTAATTACATTTGGCATTCAATGCTTTATGGTGCAATGGCTGAATACCATGGACCTGCAGATCCACATGGCAGATGCCTGGATCATTGGTGCGCTTATGCTCCTTATGCTGCTGGTGCTGACCCTGCTGCTCCTGCGCTCATCGAAAAATATGCTTCGACGCATATAGGCGGCGCACAACCCATCGCCTTCTCTTACCGGGAAACACTACCCTTTCGTTAATAACGGATAGCTGCCCCACCTTTGCCTTGCCGGAATCTGTCTTTTTTGGTGTATTTTTGGTAGCTTTTTCGCTATACTACAGAATGGTATTTTACGTTATATAGAGCCCGGCTGCGGGATTATTATCCTAAATTTTTCAGAATGAAAAAATTTTTCTTGTGTGTTTGGTTATTGGGTGCCGTTCCTTTCTGCCTGTCGGCACAGCAAAAAGAAGTGAGTGTTTCCCATCATGTGGTCAATAATTACAATGCGGACCACGGTATGATCTCGGAGAAGATCGCGCTGAAGTACAAAAGCACACCGGGAGTACGATTGATCAATATACAAACCGAGCCGGCAATTGCGGTACCGGCCGGAGCCAGGAAGGCCAACAGCTTCGAGCCGGATATTACCACCAGCCTGGAGCGCAAGCAAATGGTCGCCTACGTAGAGATACCCGCTTACAGGATTACCGGCGGCCACGCCGAACGCCTCGTAGCCTTCGACCTGGAGGTGACTGAAACCGACGACGGCTCGGGCAGCATTGTACAGAAACCGACAGACATACCCCACTCTATACTGGCCACAGGCACCTGGTACAAGATCGCGGTGCCATCCAGAGGCGTCTACAAGATCGACTATAATTTCCTGCAAAGTATGGGGATCAATCCGGGGAACATCAACCCTGCCAATATCCGCGTTTACGGAAATGGCGGCACTGTATTACCGGAAAAGGTAACGAACGACCAGCCGGATGACCTGATCGAGAATGCCGTACTGGTGCAGAGCGCCGGCAGCAGCTTTGGGGCCAATGACTATATCCTTTTCTATGCCAATGGACCTACCCTTTGGACCAAAGATTCCCTGAACCAAAGCTTTGAACATACAACCAATTACTACGAGAACCAGAGTTATTATTTCCTGAATTTCGATCTCGGTCCCGGAAAGCGTATTGCCAGCGAGGCCGCCACAGCGCCTGTGTCGCTCAACGTTTCCACCCTGGACGATTATTACCTGGTTGATGCCGATAGTGTCAACCTGGGATCGATAGGAAAGATCTGGTGGGGCTATAAAATGAATACCATAGGTATTACCAATCCATCGCAAACTATAAATGTGAACCTCGGCGCTGCTGTTGGGAAAATAGCCATTAAAACGAATGTCGGCAACATCAACACAGCAGCGGGCAATAGCCTATCCATGAGCTTTAACAATGTGCCGGTAAAGAACTTTAGCCTGGGGCTCGCTCCTGACGACTATGTCCTTGTTTCCAGCGTGACATCTGTTGATTCTGTAAATGCTCCCGGGGCCAGTGGCTCCGTGCCGCTAAGGTTCCAGTATTTCCCCAGTGGTACCGGCGCCGCCTATATCGATTATGTACGCTTCAACTATCGCAGGCAACCTGTGTATGCCGGCCCTCAATTTGCTTTCCGTTCCTGGCAAAGCACTGCTGTAGCGGCAGGCGACAACGTTTCTTATACGCTGCAAAGCGCCCCGGCCAACCTGACTGTATGGGACATTACAAACCCGCTTTCCCCGGTTAGCCTGCAGGGTAGCGCCAGCGGCGGCAGCTATACTTTTTCCCGCGCAGGAAAAAGCCTTAAGGAATTCATTGCTTTCGATGGCAGCCAGTTTGGCACACCGGTGTCCAAAGGCAGCGTCGCCAACCAGGACCTGCACGGCATGGGACAAGTCGACTTTCTCATCGTTACACCACCGCTGTTCAAGACAGCCGCTGATGACCTGGCCAACTTTCACCGGGCAAAAGAAGGCCTTTCTGTTGCCGTGGTATTGCTGGACCAGATCTATAACGAATTCTCCTCCGGCGGACAAGACATCGGCGGCATCAGGAACTTTATACGCATGTTCTACAACCGTGCCCCCAGTAGCGGAAGCGGCATGATCCAGAACGTGCTTTTCATGGGGGCGGCGTCGTACGACTATAAAAACCGGCTGGGCTTCAACACTAATTTTACCCCTACCTACGAGACCTACCTCAGCACGGTAGGCACTTCGGCTTATTCTTCCGATGATTTTTATGCCCTGTTGGACGAGAACGACGATATAAACGGGGGTAGCAGCTCGCTGCACGGCGTCGATGTGGGCACGGGAAGGATCCCGGCCTATACGGCCCAGGAAGCCGAAGATTATGTCAACAAGGTAAAACATTATACCAGTCCTGCTTCCTTTGGGCCCTGGAAGAATGTGGTGAGCTATGTTGCCGACGATCATGACAATAATGCCACAGAGAAGAATGATGTAATGAACCACCTGGACGATTGCGAACAAGTAAACAAATATTTCTACGATTCGGCCTACGTGTACAATGTCTACAAGATCTATTGCGATGCGCTCAGCGAGATCAGTACACCTGCCGGCCCCCGCTATCCTTCAGCCAATAAGGCAATAGACGACCAGATTGCCAACGGCACGTTCCTGGCCAACTATACCGGCCACGGCAGCCCCGAGCGGTGGGCGCATGAAGCCATCCTTACCTCCGAAGATTACAGCGGCTGGAAAAACAAGGACAAACTCCCTGTAATGATCACTGCGACATGCGATTTCGGCCGGTTTGACGATCCCGGACAACGCTCTGCCGGCGCTAAGCTTACCATTAGCCCCGACAACGGCGCCATCGCTATGATCACCACCACGCAGGTGGTTTTTCCCGACGCTAACAGGGGGCTTAATAAAGCGTATACCGGTGCACAGTTCAGCAGGGATGCAAACGGGCAATGGCGCACACTGGGTGAAGCGCTGCGGGTAGGCAAGAACAGGTACACCGTAGACCCGATAAATAACCATAAATATGCCGTGCTCGGGGACCCGGCGCTCCGGATGGCCATGCCCGTACATAAGGTGGTAACCGGAAAGTTGCAAATGGAATATAATGGCAGCACTTTTGATACCGATACGATCAAAGCCCTGGGACGATATGTGATCAGCGGTACCGTCAGGGATCAAAATAACAACGTGCTGACCAATTTTAACGGTCCGGTATATGTAACCATCTATGACAAAATGCGCCGGGTACAAACCGTGAACCCAGATCCCAATGCAACTCCTAGTTTTCCCCTCCAGACCAATATTGTAGCAAAGGTGCAGGGAACAGTAGCCAATGGCAATTTTTCCGCCAGCTTCATCGCACCCAAGGATATCAATTATGCCTACGGCAAGGGTAAGATCAGCTATTATGCCAACAACGACGTAACAGATGCGGCCGGCGTCGACAGCGCACTCACTATCGGCGGCTACAACGACAAAGCCGGCGACGATAATGATGCTCCTATCGTACAACCCTTTATAGACGATGATAAATTCAGGAACGGCGGTGTTACAGGCCCTAACCCTACCCTGTTTGTAAAATTATACGACGACAACGGGTTCAACATCTCCGGAAGCTCTATCGGACATGATATGGTGGCCATACTGGATGACGATGTGCAAAACCCGATGTCGATCAGCAGCTACTTTACCACGGAAGCCAATGATTACCGGCAAGGTTATATCCGCAATTTCCAGCTGAAGAATCTCCCCGAGGGCATGCATACGATCAAAGTGAAGGCCTGGGATGTTTATAACAATTCGGGAGAAGGAACGGTCGTATTTGAGGTAAAAAATAAAGACAAGGGCTTTATCAGCGACCTCTACAATTACCCTAACCCCATGACCAATATTACACATTTCGTATTGCAGCATAACCTGGAAGACGAGAACATGGATATCACATTGTCGATCTATACGGCCGCCGGCCGGCTGGTGAAGGTGATCAAGCAAAACCTGACCACCGCGGGTAACCGCACCGAGATTACCTGGGATGGCCTGGGAGAAGGCGGCATCCCGCTGTCGAAAGGCGTTTATTTTTACCGTCTGGACGCTAAAACCGCCAAAGGAATTTCGGCTAAAGCATACCAAAAACTGGTCTTGCTCCGTTAATATCTGGTATTGCCCTATGACCGGGCATAAATTTTGCCCGGTCATTTATTACAATATTAATCTCCGGTCTGGATATTTACCCTATCTTTGCAGCCTGTTATTAACAAAACAAAATTTGCTCAATTTAAAAACTCTTCTGGAAAAGCCTATTGCAGCGACACTTCTACATTAAATCTATATTATTAACTAACAAGAAGACGAATGGCTAAACGCTTTGCTATTGTCGGGCTGACGATGTTGACCGGCTTAATAGGTACCCAAACTTTTGCACAATCCAAGACCGGCGTAGATGGAAGAGTAGGTGCGATCACCACCGCAGTTCCCTTTTTACGTATTTCACCCGATGCCCGCAGCGGCGCTATGGGCGATGTCGGTATTGCTATATCTCCCGATGCCAACTCACAATACTGGAACGTAGCCAAGCTGGCTATGAGTCCTAAGGATGCGGGCATTTCGGTAACCTATACCCCCTGGCTGAAGGACCTGGTTCCCGATGTGTTCCTGGGTTATCTTTCTGCCTATAAAAAATTCGGACAGAATAGTAACCAGGCCATCAGCGCCTCGCTTCGCTATTTCAATCTGGGTAATATCGACTATACCACCTTCGATGCCCAGCCTGCCGGTAGCGGTAAACCCAGGGAGTTTTCATTTGACCTGGGCTACTCCATCCGCCTCTCCAATAATCTTTCGGTAGGTGCGACTATGCGCTATATCAGTTCCAATATCGCAGCTGGCGCCCCCAATGAGGCCGGTGCTTATAGCCCCGGTAAAGCCTTTGCCGTAGACGCGGGTATTTTCTACACCTCAACCAAAGAGATGACAGAAGACCGCAGCGGTACCTTCAGCGCCGGCGCAGTGTTGTCCAATGTGGGTTCCAAGATCAGCTATTCACAAAATCAGCGCGATTTCCTGCCCATCAACCTTGGCCTGGGTGTTGCCTATACCTACAAGATCGACGCTTACAATAAAGTAACCGCCGCGCTTGACCTGAATAAGGCCTTGGTTCCCGCTCCCCGCTATTATAAAGATGTAAGCGGCGTCGATTCGGGCGGCTATATCCCCAACGACGGTGTGGTATCCGGTATGCTGGGCTCCTTCACCAAGGCGCCTCCCGGCTATGGCACTACCATTTCTGTGGGTGGTGAATACTGGTACCAGGATCAATTTGCCGTACGTGCCGGTTATTTCTATGAGAACAAGAACAACGGAGACCGCCAATACTTTACCTGCGGTCTGGGTGTACGCTATAGCGTATTCGGGCTTAACTTCTCCTACCTGGTACCTTCGGGTTCCGGCGTAGCGCGCAACCCGCTGTCCAATACCCTGCGTTTCTCACTGTTGTTTGATTTTGACAAAGCCTTTTTCCAGAAAAAGCAAAGCTAACCATACTAAGGTGATAGGCTTGGGACAAAATTCAATTGGCTGTTTTCGTACCGGATAGTCTATCACCTTACCAAACGCTCCCCTAAAGGGAATTACATTTTGATAAAAGCCGTTTTTACATTTGTCCGGTAAAAACGGCTTTTTTATTTTTGCTCATACATACACCACATATTTTATCCAAACGCAACAATTATCATCATGCAATTACGTATTGGAAACGGGATCGACTTTCACCGCCTGCAGGAAGGCATACCCTTCTGGCTGGGCGGCATTCAACTGGAACACCATAAAGGCGCCGTAGGCCACTCTGACGCCGATGTATTGCTGCACGCCATCTGTGATGCTTTGCTGGGAGCTGTAGGATTGGGAGACATCGGTACACACTTTCCCGATACCGATGCCAGGTACAAAGGCATCGACAGCAAGGTACTGTTACGCAGAAGTTACAATATGGTCAAAGAAAAAGGATACTGGCTGGTCAACATCGACAGCACCGTATGCCTGCAGGAGCCCAAGATCAAACCTCATATCCCCAAAATGATCGACGCTATTGCCACTACCCTGGGCATTCCCCGCGCCGACGTATCCATCAAGGCGACCACTACAGAGCAGCTAGGCTTTGTGGGCAGAGAAGAAGGCGTGATGGCGTATGCCAGCGTACTGCTCAACAAGCATTGATAAGGCCCTAAACCGGCACAGGCAGTGGATTGAAGTACCGGATCACACTTGTATTATCCTTTTGCCTCTTCGTGATGGTGCTCGTGCGCATGCAGACCGGCGATACCACCGCTTACCGCAAATTTCATGGCCTCCGCCGCATTCATGCCCTCCACCGGCCTTATCGTGCTGCTGTCCACCACGATTACCCAGCCGGATATGGCATAGGAATGCGGAAGGTACACTGCGACCTTGCCCGTCATTCCCAGCTCGTCCAGTTCCTGACGGGTAAGGAACCCGATGCGCCAGATCTCGGGCTGCTCGCTGGTACGCACCCATACGGGGCTATTGAACTTTTTCTTGTCGCCCACAAATGAATCCATTACATCCTTGACAGAAGAATAGATATGCTTGATACCTGGCGTATGCTCCAGCAGGTAGCTGAAGCCTTCCACGATCCAGCGCCCGAAGAAGAAACGGGTACCGGCATAGCCTACCAGGGTAATAAAGGCCACCACGATAACAAAGCCCACACCCGGCGCCCATTCCGACACATAAGGGATCAGCCGGTCCAGGCTGGTGAATACAAAATAGATTGCATAAGCAGTAACGCCTATAGGCCCCAGGATGACCAATCCCTGCAGAAATGAACGGAATACGAATCCGGCGATACGGCGCATGGTGTAAGGTATTTAGAATATAACGATAGGAAATTGCTTCACCAGATGTCTTAAGTATTTATTACTTTTGACGATTATTTCTAGCTAGAATATTGAGATGGCAAAATTAACTTCTTTTCGCTGGTCGGACAACCCCGAGCCGCATAAAGCACGTACCAAGGAGATCATCCAGAAACATCCCGAGATCAGGAACCTTATCGGCAGGAACCCCTACACGCTCCTGGTCATTTTGCTATGTGTGGGTATACAGGTAGTCCTTTCCTATTTTACCAAAGACATGCCCTGGTGGGCCATTTTCGTAGTAGCTTACCTGGTGGGCGCGTTTGCCTGCCACACGCTTTATGTATGCGTGCACGAATGCTCCCACAACCTGCTATTCAAGAACCGCACGCTGAATACAATATCAAGCCTTATCGCTAACCTGCCGCAGGTATTTCCAAGCTCTATCTCGTTCACCAAATATCACCTGAAGCACCATTCGTTCCAGGGTGTGGAAGCAGTAGACGCCGATATGCCTTTCCGCTGGGAGGCCAAACTGATCAACAATGCGCCGGTAGGCAAAGCGCTGTGGCTGCTTTTTTATCCGGTATTCCAGGCCCTGCGCCCATTGCGCCTGACCAAAGAGATCAAAATATTTGACGCCTGGACCGTAGTGAACTGGATCATCCAGATCGTGTTTATGGCAGCGATAGTCTATTTCTTCGGCGCCAAAGGCACTGTTTACCTGGTAGCCAGTTTCTTCTTTTCCATCGGCCTGCATCCCTTAGGCGCGCGTTGGGTACAGGAACATTTTCTTACCCATGGCGACCAGGAGACCAAAAGCTATTACGGCCCACTCAATACGGTAAACCTGAACGTAGGCTATCACAACGAGCACCACGATTTCCCCTCTGTCCCCTGGAACAAGCTGCCCAAGATCCGCAAATTTGCCGGACATTACTACAATACCCTGGGCTACCATACCTCTTATACCGTATTGCTGTTCCAGTTCCTGTTCGACAAGAAAATATCGGTGTACTCCCGTATGGCCCGCGACAACAGGGGTAAGAAAAAAGCAGAAAAAACAACACAGGCAGTAAGCGAGCAAGAATAGCTCCGCCTCTATAAAACATAATCCGAAGGGTTGTCCGTACGATGGGCAGCCCTTCTTTTTTTAGTGGTCACAACCCAACCGTCATTGAGACCACTAAAATGATCTGACCGGCATGACCTGCCAGATCATCCTTTTTCCCAACGGCCGCTCTTATGCTGCAAAGCAGAACATGCATGCCACCAATTAACGGGCTTATTGTGTGAAGCGGCCCGCAGGAGCACGTCGATTCATCATAGATTTGAGCCACAATCGCTTCTTGCAAGAGCAACAACCCAAACATTGCGTGACGCTGAAAGCTCCCTATGGCGGTCAAGACAGGGGAACAACCTTTAAACACCAAAATTTATGAAAAAGAAACAAATGCTGCTTAAAAAGCTGGACCTGAACAAGAATGCGATCACTGCCCTGGACATGCCTGAAACAAAGCAGGTAGCCGGCGGCGCCACCGCAGGCATTTCCGTTTGCTCGCCCTGCCCCACCCGGAATCCTGTGACCGTATGCGGCAACTGCCCTACCGGGCCGCAAAATTGCCCTACCAGCGGCTGCGCCTGATGATATCTTCCCGGTCTTTCTTTGGACAAGGCCCTTAGGCGGAAGACCATACGTAAAAAAGCGGCCTGTGTTGTCACCGGCCGCTCGTTCTTATTGTCAGTTATTATACTAGAAGGTATACCTTAAGCCCAGCTGCATCCCCCAGGTGCTTCCCGTTGAGAACAGGTTGCGGAAGGGATCGGAAGGCAGCACCGTTTTGCCTGCCTGATCCTTCACTGTGATCATCTGGAAAGAAGGCGTATTGGAGGGAATATAATCCTTGTCCGAAGTAGGCTTACCATTGGCATCTACTACATTAAGCAGCGGGAAGTTGTAGTCGGAGCCTCCGCTCAGCTGTTTGTACAGTCCCCATTTCTTATTCAGCAGGTTGCCCACATTGATCATGTCCAGACTCAGCTGCAGGGTATGCTTACGGTTGTTTTTACCGGTCGACACAAATACATCCTGCAGCAAGCGGAAGTCGAAGCGGTTGATCCAGGGCATCAGGCCGTTATTACGCGCTACATAACCGCCTTTGCTGTCGGAAAGCGCCTTGCTGTTGGCGACAAACTGGTCGTAAGCCTGCCGTTGCTGCGCTGCCGTGAAGGTTGTATTTCCCTTGCTGTCTTTGATGTCTATAAAATTAAGATCAGCCGAATTATTGGGCACGTATAGCAGGTCAAGGCTCACGCCGTCGGCATTGATATCACCGTTGTACGTATAGGCAAAGCGTCCCTGGTTTGATCCCTGGTAAAACAGAGAGAAGGTAGTGGCCAGGTGATTGAGATATTCCACGCGATAGGACAATGTACCTACGATGCGATGCGGAACGGCATATTGCGACCAACCCATCAGCAACTCATTGGGATCATTAACCGCATAGTTGTTGCTCCATGCAGAACCAGCTGCAGAACCCGGGTTGCCCGAAATATCCTTGGCATTGGTATAAGTATAGAACAGGCTACCGGCAAAGCCATGGAAAGGATTGAGGGTAACGCCTATTGAAGAGGTAAAGGAGTAGCCTTTGCCGGTATTGCTCAGCACAGGGATTACCGTTCCGGTGGCAGAATTGTAGGTAGCATTTTTACTGCTTCCCCAATAGTCGCGGTGGTCTCCCGAATAATCGAGCTGCTGCGTGGCTTCCTTACGATTGGCATTGAACTGGTACACGGCATTGATGTCTTTGCTGTAGATCACGTCGATGGTAGCCACCAGCGGCAGGCCGGGCAGCTTATAATCGGCGCCGACATTGGAACGCCATATCTGCGGCATCTTGAAATCGGGATCAACAAGGGCTACGCTGCCCGGGGCTCTGGTACCCGGTTTTTTGGGGAAATTTTCGGGAAGACGGTCAATCCAATAGTTGGGATCTTTTTCCAGATGGGTGATCTTGCCCAGGGTTGCATTGTCTACGGGCTCAAAAGTATTTTGAAGCACGCCCGCGTTGGTAGGCATATTCGTCAGCCATACAAAAGGGATATTGCCGGTAAAGATACCGCTACCGCCTCTAAGCTGCAGGGTCTTATCGCCCAGCACATCAAAGTTCACACCCACCCTGGGAGAGAACAGGGGCTTGGATTTGGGCCAGGAAGCGGTTGTATAGTTGGTGCGTTGTCCGTTTTTGTTCAACAGGGCGAGGGTATCGACCACAGGGTTGGCCGGCGGATTGTCCAGGTAAATGGGCAGGTCGGCACGCACACCGATGGTAACATTTACTCTTTCGCTGGCGGCGATCTTGTCTTGTATATAAGCGCCGCCAAGACCAAACTTAACCTTGGCGTAGCCATCGCTGCCGTCAAAGGGATAGGTAGTGGCAAACACATCGGGGGCGCCGCCGCTCAGGAATTTGGCCAGGGAATTGTAACGGTAGTAAGAAGTACCCTCACGCAGGTAGCTGTTGGCATAGCTCATGGTCTGGAAGCTTAAGCCTGCCGTAAAGGTATGCCGGCCTGTGATATAGGTGAAGTTGTCGGTAAAATTGAAATTG
Source organism: Taibaiella koreensis (assembly GCF_003545715.1). Classification (GTDB taxonomy): domain Bacteria; phylum Bacteroidota; class Bacteroidia; order Chitinophagales; family Chitinophagaceae; genus Taibaiella; species Taibaiella koreensis. The sequence goes on along the minus strand of NZ_QVNU01000001.1, from coordinate 138,773 downwards.
TGATTGATCACATCGTTGTTGTACGAGAACAGCTCGGTGCCAAAACTCATGTAATTCTTACCGCCTTCCCATATATCGACGAAGGGAAAAATGCTGCCAGGCGTTTCACGGGTATCCTGGACGCGGCTGTAAGTGGCCAGGAATTGGTTGCTGATGCGGGAGCTGAAAGTACTGTTGAGCTCGGCTGCAAAAGAATAAACGGTATTCTTAAACGAGTAGTTAGCATTTTCAAAAGAGATGGACTCACTACTGATACGGTTGGCGCCGGAGCGGGGATTGGGACCGGAGTTACCGTTGGTACCCTGATCGTTGGTACCGTTCATCTGGTTGTAACGTAACGAAAGCTTATGCTTGTCGCTGATGTTCCAATCGAGGCGCAGCAGCGCTTTGATGTTCTTATTGGTATAGTTGTTGGCATATCCTTCGTAAGCGCCGGGATCATAACCGTAATTGGACCTTAGATAGCTGCTTACGGCATCCAGATCGCTGGCATTTACACGGGTCACATTGCCGCCGTAGCTCAATCCGGGGCGCTGGGCCAGCCAGGTATTGCCGGCAGACTGCCTGTTTTCGTACTCGAAATTGGCAAAGAAGAAAAGCTTGTTTTTAATAATCGGACCGCCCAGGCGTGCACCAACGATCTTATTCGAAACGCGTGTTACTTCATCCAGCTTTTGATCGCCGACATTTAAACCCGTAAAGCTTTTAGGCCGGAGAAACCCATAAACGGATCCGCTCAGCTCGTTGGTACCGCTGCGGGTAACCGCATTGATACCGGCGCCGGTAAAGCCACTCTGGCGCACATCGTAGGGCGCCACATTCACTTGTATCTCGTCGATCGCGTCCAGAGAGATGGGTTGGTTACCACCGCCGGGCAGCGGATCTGAGCTCAGACCAAAACCGTTGTTGAAATTGGCACCGTCGATCTGGATATTGTTATAACGGCCATCCCTGCCGGCAAAACCGCCGCTGCTGCCAGCGGGGCTAATGTTGCCGCTGGATTGCGGGGTGAGGCGGGTAAGATCGGTGAGGCTCCTGTTAACGTTAGGCAGGCGGGCAATAGATCGGGAATTGATATTGGTTGCAGCGCCGGTACGGTCGCCATTCAGGATCGCGCTTTTGTTGCCTACGATCTGCACCTCTTTGATCTCTTCTCCTTCAGATTCTTTCAAAGCCCTGTTCAGCACATAGCTGTCGCCCAGGGCAAGCTCGATACCTTCCACTTTTTGTGGCGCCATGCCTATATAGCTGATCTCGACAGAATAAGGACCACCCGGGCGCATGCCTTGTATCACAAAGTTACCATCGGCCTGGGTCATGGTACCGTAGGTAGTACCCGAAGGTACATGGGTTGCCTTGATGGCTGCACCCGGAAGCCCCTTATTTTCACTATCCTTAATAAAACCGCTAAGGCCCGCGGTCGTTACCTGTGCTCCGGCTATCCAGGCACTCCACAGGAGCAATAAAGTAAACACTGAACGTAAAGTAATTCGCATAAAACAGATATTGTTGATTATGCTGCAAAATTCTCCCGTTCATATTAAGGCTATATTACCTCAGGCATTAAGATATTGTTTAACTATTGTGAAAGAAACGTGTAATTTGGTTTTGAAAACCTGTTTTTAACCTGGAATTGCTTATAGCTTCACGAGTGCGCTACCTGTGTTTGCAAGGATAACAAAGGCAATCCGGCGCCGCAAACATTATTGAGCTGTTCTGTGAGATATTGGATCAGCCGGGGTGCATGACGTTCGTCCTTTTGGTGCACAAAGAAGTAACACTTTTCAAGACCCGCATTCATCCATTGCTTTATCCGCGTCACCCAGTGATCGATGCGATGATAATCTGTTGCATGCAGCGCATTGCCGATAAAGCGGATATAACATTCAGGCTTGCTCAGCTGCATATGGAGCGCCTCGCGCCTGGCAGCAGCATCGGTAATCACCGTTCCTCTTTTTTTCTGTTTCAGGAACTGCAAAAGTTTCTGGTCGTAGCTCCCCGATGTGTACCATGCTTCGTGGCGCAGCTCCAGGAACAAGTCGATCGCAGGTGGTATGGCGTCTATAAACGTTTCCAGCGTTTCTCTGTCCTGCGGGAGCAATTGCGGATGCGGCATCAGGAAAAGCGGGCCCAGGTTTTTCCCAAAGACCGAAACCAGGTCCAGGAACTCCGATAGCTGTGCCTGTACATTGCGCAGTCGCCGTACGTGGGTGATATACTGTGTCAGTTTGGGACAGAATAAAAAGCCGGGCGGGACCGCTTTCTTCCATTGCAGCACCTGCTCGCGGCTGTGCAGGTTATAGTAAAACCCGCTGAACTCGATCGTATTGAAAATACGGGCATAATGCCGGAGCATATCCTGCTCGCCTACGTCGGGCCTGTAAATGGTTCCCACCCAATCCTTTCTTCCCCATTTGGCACACCCGATATAAAAACGGGTTTTCCCTTTTCCCTTGGCCAATATCGCCTGATTCATTTCGGGATCCGGAGGCAGGCTACAATCCATGTGCTCCAGTTCCTGTTCGGTTACTTTTCCAAATTCCATTGCCGGGTGGGTTGTTTTAAGTTTGGTAACGGCAATATTTATTTTTTCCACAAAAAACATCCCGGATCATACGCAGCAGGCTCAGCTGGCTTTGGCGCGATTGCTTTATGGCAAGCAAAAAAGCACGGGATGTAACAGTAAGACAAAGAAAGTATCTAGGGGTACTAACGCATTGCTGAATTAAAATAGTGTCGGGTAATAAAAAAAATCCTGTGTTTCAATTTGACATCCACCCTTTAAAGGTAAGGCATTTCGTATTAGGGAAAGACAGCAGCCGATCCCGGGGTCTTACCGCTGCCACCAGGACCATTTAAGACCTAAGGTTGCCCAGCGGCCCGGCATTGGTACAGCGCCTGCTTCAATGTACTGCACATTGGCGAGGTTGGTCACATCGGCATAAATGCTGAAGCGACGATGTACGTACGCGATGCGCATATCGATCAGGCCGTAGTCCTTATAGCTGACCCTTTGCTGGTAACGGGCGGCAAAAGTTACGGTAAGCACATGAAAAAATTCAGCATTGATATTAGCGCATAGCTGGTGCCGCAGGTGTTCCAACGCATATTGCGACAATACCGGCGTTGCCTCGTTGGCTGTAGCATCGGCGCTGATGGATGCATCGAGGTAAGTATAGGACAGGCCTGTGATGAGAGCAACGGGCGCCGCCGCCGCATCGTCGCTGCGCCAGCGATAATCGGCCGACAAAGTTATGCCGCGGGTATTGATCTGGCTGAAGTTGCGCGGCTGCCAGGGAGCGGTAACCGTATCCTTGACCCAATCGATAAAGCCGTCGGTATGACGTGTAAAATAGCTCAGAGAAGCGTTGAGTCTCCGGTCGTTGTATTTTACACCGCCTTCCACATTATAGGCATATTCGGGACGCAGCTGGTCGTTACCGATATTTTGCGGTCCCTTATAGTACCAATCGGTGTAAGTAGGCAGCCGCTGCCCTGCGCCGGCATTGGCAAAGAGCCGCCAGCCGCCATAGAAACGGTAGCCCGCATCGATACCCGGCAGCACACGCCAGCCGAATTCGGAGTTATAATTGGCATAGGCGCCTACGTTTACCAGCAGATTCTTTACCTTATTGAAGCTGTATTCGCCGAAGAAGCCATAGTTGCTGCGCTGCCAGTTGCCCAGGCTGCTGCTGTTAATACGTTCGTTCCGGAGCTCCAGCCCCAGGCCAAACGTGCCGATGTCGGTATCAAAAGTATTATTGAGCTCGGCGTCGATCACATGCGTTTCATGCCGGTTATGATATACCTCTGGTTTTTGCCTGATGTAGATATAGTCATCATGGTTATAGCGATAGCTGATACGAGGCTTAATGGTCCAGTAGGGATTGACGGCTATGGTAGCGCCGACACCCAGCAAGCCAGTCTCGACCTTTTCTTTCGCCTCTTTATCGCCCGGCGCGGAATAAAAGCCATTGGCCCCGAAATCGTTGCCCGTAAAGCCTCCCAGGAATTGCAGCGCACTGTGCTCACCCAGTTCGATATTGTTCTGATAAAAGGCTTTGTTATTGTAGAACGCAGTATTGTAACGGTAACCTGTGGCTTGCTCCCGGCTGAGCGCAATATAATGCTGCGCCTTTTCCCCGGCCAGGCTGCCCGTTACTTGTATCCCGTAGCCGCCATACAGCTTATTATCGGTGGTATCGCGGTTGAAGCTGCTCCCTGCATAGACATTGGCGGTAATGCCCGTGCGTTCCGGCTTTTTGGTAATGATATTGATCGCGCCGTTGAGGGCATTTACCCCGTAGACGCGTGCGGCCGGTCCGCGCAGCACCTCGATGCGGTCAATGGCTTCCAGCGGCAAGGGAATATTCATCATATTGTGACCGGTCTGGGGATCACTGATCTTAATGCCATTGATCAGGACCAGCGTCTCATCAAAGGTGCCGCCGTCGATACCAATATCGCTTTGCACGCCCCAGGGGCCGCGCTGGCGCACGTCTACACCGGAAACGTAGCTCAACAACTCATTCACCGATTTTACGGGCAGGGTACGGATCAGGTTCTGGTCCAGGATGCGAATGTTGCGGTTTTGCTCCGCAAAGGGTATTTGCAGGCGGTTCTCCTGAATGGTGATCTCGTTAAGAGGCTGGATATAATATTTACGATCGCTGCCGGTATCGGCATGACCGGTAGAGAAAAGCTCATCGTCTTCTCCCATGACGGGATTGATATATTGGGGTTCGTCTTCTTCGGTCTTAATAGGGGTCTGGGCCCAGGCCGGCCCGGAAGCGAGCAGCGCAAGGATCAGGGGAAAAGTAATGTGTAATCGCATAATGGTCATTTGGGGCAAAGGTAACACAGCCCGCTTATTCTCAAAAGCGCTGCCAGCAAGGCTTAGCAATATCAACCGGTCATCCGTGGCAGTTTGTATGCGCTTGCCTATATTTAGGTAGTAGTACTAACATTATTTACCAGCCGAATGCTGATGTCAAAATAAAATGAAACCGGCGCTTCCCATTTCGTTAGTATTACTAACTTTGTATGACACCACCGCCATTGACAAATCATTAACAATCATGTCGCAACCAGTATTTGCGGAGAGCGATGCTACCGCACGCATTGTCACCGGCCTCGAACGCATTGGTCATTTAATGGAGCAACTGCTTAAAATGCAGGCAATGGAACATGGCCTAAGTCCGCTGCAGGTCAATATTCTTATCCATATCCATTTCAGGGAAAAAGCCTGCACCCTCAATCAATTGGCCGTTGCGTTTGACCTCAGCAAGGCTACCCTTAGTGTAGCGCTAAGGTCTATGGAGCAAAAAAAGCTGATCCACCGGAAAACGATGCCCGGCGATAAGCGCAGCCGGCTTATCGGGCTTACGGAATGGGGGCGTCGCCTGGCACATGTGGCAGGTTTCTACCCCGAACCTTTGCGTCGTATTGTAGCGCCCATGGCCCTTACCGACAAGCAGCGCCTGCTGCATTATATCGAAGGTATTGTACACCGCCTGGAGGCAGCTGAAGACATGAGCGATACTGCCGGCTGAAGACATCGCTCTTTTGTGCGAAGGCGATCCAAAAGGCTAATGAGGTTGCTGAATCATGACATCAATGCCGGATGGACTACCCAATACAAAAGGAGCTGCCCGTACTTTGGGGGCAGCTCCTTTGCATCACACATCGCCTGCACTACCATATCTTATTCCTCGAATTCTTGAATTCTTTAGGCCTTACGATGGTGAATATTCTTGAGATGTTGAAGCCGAAATGGATATCACCCTTTTCCCACTGGCCGGTGGTTTGTCCCACCACTGTTCTTTCTGTAATGCCAGTAGAATTGGTGAACATGAGCTGGAATACGTGACCCCCGGTTTCAATATCGAAACCGAGCGTGAGCGAATTGCGGGTACCTCTCATTTTATCGCCGATCAGCATGTAATATTCGCCGGTAAAGGCGATCCTGTTGGTCAGCTTGATCCGTCCACCCAGGCCCATAGCGAAGATATCGTTGGGCTCATCGCGGAACTGTACGAAATTATAGTGCACATGGGTGGGCATCAGCTGCAACGAGAGCCAGTTGGAAAATTTACGGGCAATGAGTAGCTGATTGACATAAGCCACGCGGTTGCTGAATGGATAATCGGCGCCCTCGGGTTGCTCCAGCAGCTTTACATCCTGGGCCGACATGGCGCCCATATAGCTTACACTTACGGGCATACCGTCATTCTCCGTTTGTCGCAACAGCTTTACTTTCACAAATCCATCTACATCTTTCATAAAGGTACTACGCCCGATACCGACCATAAGCCAGTCGGTAACGCCGTAATCAAACCCGATGCGCGTGGTAGCATTGTCCAGGCCAAAAAATTCCTTAATACCTGCGTTGAGCTGACCAAAGCGGTGATTGATCCGGAGATCGAGGATACCTTTGCCTACGTTCTCTATGCTGTGCCCGTTAGCAATACGCGTCGTTTTAAAGGTAGCAGTCGTGTATTCTTTTTTGGGTGCGCCGGATTCATCGGCGAGCATGGCCATCAGGTCGTCCCCGTCGTGCGATGAAGTATCGTGCTCCTGCGCCGTCAACATAAGCGGACATAGCTGCAGCATGAGTAAAAGAGAAAAAAGCGTAGTGGTTCGTTTCATATACGGTCAAATGATTGTTTGTTGGGATATTGGAAATGGCCATTACCACCGGGATGGCAATAGCCGTCCGGAAATTATTTGGCTTCTTTCAACACGCTGTCAACTGTGATCTCGATCTTGGATGCGATCTTGGATGCGCTCACCGAGGGGATCTTGATACCGAAATCGGCAGGCGCCACCATAAACTTGGACTTTATGGTAGCCGTACCCGACTTCACCACTATCGTACCTGTAGCCGGCACATCTTTCGTTACACCGTGCATGGTGAGCTTACCGGTGGTCTTTACATTATAGGTACCATCTTTACTGAAGTTAACATCGGCGGCATTGGTGATCTTGCCTTTGTATTCTGCTTTGGGATACTTGCTACTTTCCATATAGTTCTCATTAAAGTGCTCCTGCATCAGGGCTTTATCGAACTTAAAGCTTTTGATAGGCACAATAAAGGCCACGTCGCCACTTTTGGCATCGATCACACTGGCTGCTTCATTGTTGAACGCTTCAATATTCTCAACCGAGGTGGAGGAAAAGAAGGATACCTTGCCGGTGCGGGTCATCCATTTCTGGGCATGGCCCAGGCTTGCCGTAAGGCACAACATCGCTACAATTGCTGCTGCTTTATTCATGTCGTATTAATTTTTGTTTATGTAAGGCAAAAATGCAGGGTTTTAATTATTGGGTGCGCCGCTGTTTACCCATTTAACGATCTTGGCTATGCTGCAATCGTCGAGCTTAGGCATTCCCTTGGGCATTGGTGATGCTTGTCCATTATGGGTAATGGCAGAAACGAGCTTGCCTGAATTGGCAACGGCAGCCACACCACTGTAGTGAAAGAGATCGATACCGGTGACGCTGGCATCAAAATGACAGCCGGAGGTCGCGCAGCGCGCATCGATAATAGGCTTGATCGTGCCGCTGAAAGTAACATTGGTCGTATCGCAGCCACCGCTGCTGCTTCCGCCGCCCGAAGGGTACATATCTTCTGCATTGTCTTTATAGCAGCTGGCAAATCCGGTAAGGATCACGATGGATGCGAGTATCAGTTTTTTCATGCTTGTATCTTGTTTGCTTATGAGATCAGTTGTTGGGTGCACCATTCCGGATCCAGTTCCGGATCAGCGTTATACGTTCGGGCGACAGCCGCGGATTGGGCGTTTTGGGCATGCGGTCTTCCTCATCGTCGTCGGTAATGGCATCGTATAGTTTGGTATCACCGGGATTGCCCGGCGTAAATTTCTTGGCCGTGATGGTTTCGTAGCTTATAAAAATAAAGCCTTCGTTATTGGTGGTCTGGTTGTGGCAGCCACTGCAATAGGTAAGGAATATCGGCAGGATATCCGTCTTAAAGCTTGGATTCTCGGGATCGGCAGCGGGCCCGGGCCCTGCGGGAGGTTGGCCGGGATCTGGGTTGGCGGGCTGGGGCGATGGGCTGTGCGTACATCCCAGCGCCAGGGCCAGGGTCAGGAAGGCCAATCCGGTCATGATCTTTCTATTCATTGCTTCAAGGGGTTTAGGGTACAATACAATCACTAAGCAGCACCACCAGGGTATAGCCGTTGCAGAATCCTTTAATCGTCATTTTATCGCCAACAGATGCCTTTACACCGTCTTCCCGCATGGTGCATTGCACCCCCGACAACGGGTCGCTGCCTGCCAATACGATCACCGTATTGCCATCCTGGTTCCTGCTTACCTCGCTTACCGTTCCGCTTACTGCGAGCACCTGGTTCAGATAGGCAGCGTTGGCTTTTTGCTCGTTACCGGCAAACGCTTCAGACAAAACCCCTGCGGTCACTGCCATAGCCTGCCGGTCTTCCGCTTTCTCATGCGGCTTGTTCCACAGGTAGAGACCGGCGCCCACGCCGGCCGCCACAAGGATCAAGAGGACAATGAGGATCTTTTTCATAGGCAAGCGATCAGAAAACAAATGTATCCGATCGCTTTGCCGGAGAAAAGCGTAATACTATGAACCGGGAAAAAGGAGTAACGAAGCGGGAATCCGGCGACGGTTTACAGCTCTCCGGCGAGCCATTGCTTAAAGTGGGCCGAGCGCTCGGAGCTGACTACCGGTTGCTCGGTAGCCTGTGGCTTAAGGGTCACGATCACCCTGGCCTTGGAATAGGTCTTCATCTCAGAGATCGCTTCGAGGCTGATGAGAAACTGGCGGTTGATACGAAAAAAACGGGAGGGATCAAGCATTGCCTCAAGCGCATCCAGGTTGTAGTCGACGGGAAGATTGCGCCCATCGTGGTTGCGGGCGAAGGTTGCCCTGTTCTCGCTGAAGAAATAAGATATTTCTTCTACGTTCAGGGTTTTGATATGCTCACCAAAACGGATGAGGAAACGCTTCTTGTATTCCTGCCGGCTTCCGGGCGCAGCCGCAACAGCCTGCGGCGACCCCGTCTTAAACATATCCCTGAACTGTTTCAGCTTGGCAAATGCCCGTTGCAGATCTTCCCTCTTGACGGGCTTCAGCAGGTAATCGACGCTGGATACCCTGAAGGCGTCGATAGCATACTGGTCGTAGGCTGTGGTAAAGATGATAGGACAGTCCAGCCTTACGCTCTCCATCAGATCGAAGGCCGAGCCGTCGGCCAGGTGAATATCCATAAAGACTACATCGGGCACACTATTGACGGCCAGCCAGCTACGGGTAGCGGCAACACTGTCCAGCTGCTCCGCAATATCTGCAAGTGGCGCCATCTCCTGGATCAGCTTGCTGAGCCGGCTGTAGGCGGGCACTTCATCTTCTATGATTAATATTCTCATATCCTGTACCTTAAAGCTACAGCTTTTTCTACAGCAAGGGCAGCCGGACGATCCAATAGTTGCCCTCCTGGCCGAAATATACCTTTTTCTGGGTAAGCAGGGTATAACGGTTACTGATATTGGCAAGGCCTATGCCCGATTGCGGCTCTTTCTTGATCTTGGGATGTATCTCGTTTCTTACCGTCAGCTCGTCCTCCGTAGCGCTTATCTCGACAACAAGCGGGAGCGATGCCGACACGACGTTGTGCTTGATCGCATTCTCTACCAACAGTTGCAGCGCCATAGGCGGTATCTTCCGCCGGGTCTTCAGTGCTTCCGGAATTTCCTGCCGGAACTGCAATGCCTGGCCAAAGCGGCTTTCCTGTATGTAGAGATAGGCCGACAGCAGCCGTAGCTCTTCGCCAAGGGTAATCAGCTCTCTGTTGTGGTAGGTGAGCATATTACGATACAGATCCGACAATTGCTCGGTATAGCGCACGGCGCTCTCCGGGCTTTCTTCGATAAGATTGGTCAGGGTATTCAGGCTATTGAACAGGAAATGAGGATTGACCTGTCCCTTCAGATGCTCGTAATCAAACAGGATCCGCTCCTGCTCAAGCAAGGCAAGGCGTTGCATTTTACGGTCACGGAAACGGATCAATGCATACACGACAGCGATCAGCGTAATGCCGGCGATCACCAGGAACCAGGGGCGCCGCCATAATGGTGCAGCGATGGTAAATGTATAGGCCGCCTCGCTGGCATTGTCAAAACCACCGTTGAGCGAAGCCTCTACTCTGAAAGTAAATGTGCCGGAGGGTAATTTGGGAAAAGTGGCTACCGGATCGTTGGTATACACCCAGTTGTCGCTATAGCCTTCGAGGCGGAAACGGTAGTTGAGCCGCTCGGGATTGGTATAGCTGATGCCGTCGAAATAAAAGCTCAGGTAATTCTCATCAGGGCCGAAAGCCGTTTGTCCTTCAGGAACGGCTTTCAGGTTATTGCTGACCCGGAGAATATGTACATCCGGTCGTATATCATACACTGTACTTTGGTTCTTGAAGACCAGCATTCCTTTTTCGAATGGAACATAAACATTGCCGGCGGTATCCCTGGCGCTGCAATTGAGCACACGCGAGGTGCTGTCCATTCCCATCCCGTGCCGGCTGTTGAAATGCCTGAAGAAGCGGCTACCGGGGTACCAGAGATCGATGCAACGCTGGTAAACGGCTATCACCTGCCCTGTAGCATTGGCATTAACGGTCGACAGATTCACATCGATATCCTGCACCTCCTTTCTCCTGATGTTTTCCCATTGCCCACCGGTGTACCGGAACAAGTCTTTGTACAGGGTCCCTGCCCATATGGCGCCCGCGGCGTCCTCTGTAAGGGTATAGGCCACCGTACTGTTGGCGCTTTTGAATATGTTCCAATGCTGGTATTCCCCGTTGTGCAACAGGCATACGCCGGCGCCATCGGTAGCCATCCACAGGCGCTGACGGCTGTCGGGATAAAGCTGGTAGATATAGTCGCTGCCGATCCCGGCTATCTTATCGTGTGTGCGCACGGGGCGCAGCCCTCCGGGAAGCATTTCAAATTCCCGCACACCATTCAGGCCCGATACCCACAGGGTTTTATCCGATATGGCAATGCTCAGCACATTTTCCGTACCTGGCTCAACCGGCACCTTTTCAAAACTTTCGCTGCCGCCCTCTTTACGCCAGAGGCCGTCGCCCGAAGTTCCCATCCACAAAGTATTATCGCGATCGCAGAACAAGGCGCTAACCGGCTCAATGGCATGAAATACTTTTCGCGGCATTTTGATCTCATCGCCCAGATCGATGCAATACAGGTCATTTTTCAATGCCAGCCACAGCAGGTTGTCCCGGTCGCAGCACATAGCGGAGACCTCGGTAAGACTATAAGGCGTACTGAGGGAAAAATAATCCAGGAACTCGGCTGTAACCAGGCTGATGCCCTTTGTTGTCGCGCACCAGATGTTACCTGATTTATCCAATACAAGATCGTTGATCTTTTTATCAGGATGTGCAAAGGAATTGACCCGCGCCGAGTCGTTTCCCAACCTGGTAAGCTCCAGCAGATAGCCCTCATCGGTAGCAACCCAAAGGCGCTTGCCGGGTACCGGAAGAATATCGTTTACCTGGCCCCATTGCCAGCCGCCGGCCACTTTAAGCCTGCGGCACTGCGCCGCTTTGCTGTCGAACAAAGACAGACCACCCTGTTGTGCACCAATCCAATATTGCCCTGCCTCTCCTGTAGCGGCGATCACCCTTACGATATTGTCCTGCAATCCTTGATCGGAAGAATAGGTCCTGATCCTGGGCGCCCCGCCTTCGAAGCTAAGGGTATTGATCCCCTGATCGGTACCCACCAGCAAATGCTGCTCGTCCCGGAATACCAGCTGGTAAACAAAATCGTCGCTGAGGCCGGCGCTTCTCCCGAGCAGGCTGGCCTTTCCTTGTTGTATATGAACAAGACCCGCTTCCGTACCCAACCAAAGACTTCCGTCCCCGCGGGGGCAAATGTCCGTAACGGCAGCTTCGGGTTTGTATTGCTGCGGAAGATATTCAGCTATGGAATCATAGGTAGCCAGGTAGCCGATGCGTCCATCCTTATAGCCTACCCATACTTTGCCTTTGTCGTGAGCCAGCGCCGTTACCGGAGCCTGCATCCTGCTTTTGGTGGACTTAAAGGTCGTACCATTATAGCGAAACAGCCCTTGTCCGGTTCCTACCAGCAGATAGCCCCTGTCGTCGATCAGCAATACGTTGGCTTTAAGCGGCGTCCGGTTCTCATTGAGCCAGATGTCCTGCATAAAAGGACGCTGCGCTGTTGCTGCCAGGGCAGCACAGCATAAGGTCAACAAGAGCAGGACTCGGGTAATGGTCATTTCACTTGAGGTTGCAGTATGGCCTCTACAGCCACTTTTATCTCGGGGGATAGCTTGTCATTCACTACCCTGGGAATTTTAATGTTATGGTCGGTCAGCAACACGGCAAAATCGCTTTTGGCCAATATCCGGGCCTTTTTTACGGTGAGCTGTACTTTGATAATTCGTTCCTGTTCCACACCATGGATCATCAGCTTACCCTTGGCCCTGACCTCAGCACTACCTTCTTTTTCAAAATCGACATCCTCGATGATCTTGCCTTTGAAAGTAGCTGCCGGATAAACATTGCTCTCCATATAGTTTTCGTTGAAATGTCCCCGTTGCAAAGGATTGTTGAATCCTACAAAAGAAGAAATATCGAGCTTGAAGGCAAATGTTTTGTGGCGCAGGTCGAGAAATCCTTTCAGCTTTTTGGATGAAGCGCTGATCAACTCTTTGGGCGCTTCGGAAAAGAAATGGATCTCCCCGGCCTTTACCTCATAAATATCGGTCTGACCATAGCCGGCCAGGGGCAGGCATAGCATAAGGCAGCTTAAAATACGCAGTATAGCTGATCGGTTCATACGGAATTTGATGCTTAAATATAAGAAAGCCATCCGAATTAGATGGCTTTTCTTCCCTAAACAAACAAATCAACGTACAACTTCTTATCGATCAACGGTAAACTTACTAACGTAGTGTTTGCCGTCCTGGTTGATGTTCACAAAATAAAGGCCTTTCACCAGGGCGCTCACGTCGAGGCGTGCAGTTCCGCCATTGGTCGTGGCTTGCAGCAACTGCCGTCCGTTAACATCTGTAACGGTAACGATTGCCGGTCTGGTAGTGCTCTTTTGCGCTACCTGAAGCACATTACTGGCAGGATTGGGATAGATATCGAAAAGTGCACTAACGATCTCTCTGTCGGCGATACCGGCAGGTGCATTAACCGTAAATGTTCCCACCATACCTAAGGACGCATGCGGCGTACATACATAAGCATAATTGCCGGCCACTGATGGTACGTAAATAAAGGTGTTGCTTGACGGTGTGAGCGGGGCGTTCCAGGGTGCCGCTCCCGAGGGAATGGTAGTGCTGGTAGTGGTATGATCCATACCGCTTGCATAGACAAACTTAAGGGTGTCGCCCAGCGTGATGGTTACATTGGCCGGGTTAAAGACCAGGCCTGCCGCACTGATCGTAACGGTAGCCGCCTTTGCCGCGCCTACGGTCAGCAGCATAGCAGCCAGTAAAAATAGCTTTTGCTTCATAAAATCTGGTTGTAATGAGGTTAATTGGTTAGTATGATTTGCATGCAAGGTAACGAGTCAAATAGCCCAATCCTCATCAACAGGTCCTACGCCGGAAAACCACACGCTGAAGCGGGAATATTCAGGATTGAAGGATTATGGCCTGAGCCGCGCCCTTCTCCGGATAAAAAAAACAGGTAGCTAAAAAACCAACGGAGCCTCTGAGCATTGTATAAATGTTTAATGGTCTCCATAACGCTTCCGAATACAAAAGGGGCTGTCCTTACTTTTTGGACAGCCCCTTCCGGTAAAAATGTTTGTTCCTTTATTGCAATGCAACCTTGTGTGTTGTACGGGCGCCGGTATGTTCATCCAGCACCTGGATCAGGTAGTTGCCGCGCGCAAAGCCACCGGTATTGATCTCCGTACGGCCTTGGATGGTACCGTCCCATACACGCTGCCCTACGGCATTGTACATTACCGCTTTTAATGCATTGCCATTTTGCTTCTTGGTCAGCACATGGATCTTATCTGTAGCAGGATTGGGATAGAAGGCAAGGCTTTCGGCCAGCTGGACTTCCTCGATACCATTAGGATCGCCGTCGATGGCGATCAACCCCTGCCCCACATCGAAAAATACATTACCAGCGCCTTTTACCTTCACCCGTCCGGCTTCTGTCTTCAGATTGGGCGCCTTCACCTTATAGCTTCCGTTATTGGGAACATTTGCGGCCAGCTGATAGGGGAAGGTCGCACCATTGTCCAGGGAAAGATAGATATTCACCTCTTTGCATTTGACAGGATCGGCATCGGTGCCCGCTACCGACCAGGTCACTTCCACTTTCTCACCGGGAGGCCAGCTCACATCCGAACTGGGCGAAGTCACCCTGAAGTCGCTGGCGCCTCCGGCCACTTTAAGTCTTAAAACGCTATCAATGAAATTGAAGGTACCCCAGCCCTGGAATACGTTGCGGGCGGTAAGCTTGAAGCGTACGGTCCTTTCAACGCGGGGCAGACGCTCTCCGGCTGCTGTATAAGCTCCGGACAGTATGTTGGCCATGCTCGGGTAAGTCCTCAGTCTTGAAGTATCGGGGGCAAATGAGCGCATAATAGGGCCATCTGTGGCATTACCGTTGGCCGATTCAGTACCCTCGAAGTTACCCAGATCGTACTGCTCCCAGGAATAACGGATGCGTTCTGAAGAGTAAGGCGCTGTAGCGATGGGCGCCAGCAGCTCAAAAGGAGTATTCCCCGGAATACTGTAGCTATCTACAACAGCAGGCAGCGATACCACTGGTACCAGCGCATTCTGCCGCTCACCACAAGTGGATCCCTGTGCAACCAGGAAGGTGTTGATCTCGTTGAAGCTGCTTACATGGAAATAATCGGCGCCGGAGCCGGTATTGTTGGGCGTGCAGCCACCGGAATAAGACATTACGGAATTACCTGCACCAGGCTCATAGGCAGTAGTGGCATTACCATTGCCGGAACAGGACCCTGTACCCGCGCTGAAAGTATGATTGGAACCATACTGGTGTCCCATTTCGTGAAGGATAACATGGATATCGTCGGGGCCGGAAGAGGTGCTGGTACCGCTGGCCTTGCCGCCGCCACATACAGCAGCCAGTTGCGCCAGGCCACCGCCTGCCGTACACACGATATGACCGATATCGAAATTGGCAGCGCCAATCACATTGGTAATATTATTCTGCGCCTCGCCGATCAGGCAGTTTAACGCAGTGTTACAATTATATGGATCTGTGGTCGGGTCCACATACAGCACCTGGTCGTTGGTAGATACCAGCTTCATCGATACGGACAGTTCCCTTTCATAAAACCCGTTGACGCGGTTGACGGTAGTGATGATCTTACTAAGCACCTGCGGCACCGTGGCTGTAGGTCCTACGGCGCTCAATGCATATTCACCGGTACAGGACATCGCCAGGCGATAGAAACGTTTTACGCTTCCATTGGTCCGGGCTACGATCTTGCCCTCATCGTGGCCACCCACAATTACCGGAGTACCCTGGTCGGATGGCCCGAAGGCCTGACCTACGCGACAAGGCGCGCTGGGTACACCCGTGGGGGTATAATCTTTCTCCCGGAAAACGATATAGTAACCGTCGGCTGCGTTGCTATACGGATCGATTATATAGGCATTGTCGCCGTCGAACACATAGCCTGTAAACCCGAAGAGGGTCCACTCCAGCTTTGCCGTTACATTAGGATCATCAACTGCTTCGGCGGTAAAGGTCTGTATGTCAGGATAACGGTCGGCCAGGCCTTGCTCCATGGCCGGCGTTTTCCATACACGGAAGCTCCGCGAGGTATTGCCGGGATCGGGTAGTTGAATCTGCCTGCCCAGCTCATAGCTGTCCCCCAGCCCGAACAAGAACTGGTGCATGCCATCCTGGTTGAGCGTAAAAATCGTGTACTCCTTGGGGGCAACTGCCATCGGCAGGCGTGAAGGAGCGGTCTTTCCGTCGAATTTGCGCCAGTATTGATCGCTTCCGTAGCTTTGGGCGAAGGTCAGCATCATCAATGTCGCCGTCAGCCCCGTGAATAAATTTTTCTTCATGTTTATTGTGCTTATACCACCGTTTTTTTACGCTTAATTATTGTGGCAGATTCAATCACCAAGATAGTATTTTCCTGATAAAAAGTTGGGATATGAATCCTTTTTTTTACTTGTCAAGGAATTGGTCGAGGTCCCTGCGCTGTACTTTGGTCGGTCTTCCTACCTTGCTCTGCCGCTTACCGGTATAGAAGCTGGAACCCTGGCTACCCCCCGAATCCAGGTCTTCGGGCGGCGTAAGGTCCTTGTAAAACTGTTGTGCTTCCGAATAGGCTTTCCGCGTATGTAGCAGGCCGGTAACCTCAATCACCCATTTGCGCTCCTGCGCCCTGATCTCATATTCTTCGCCTACATGAACATGTTTCGAGGCCTTCACCGAAGTACCATTCATTTTTACTCGTCCGCTGTCGCAGGCGTCTGAAGCCTGGCCTCTTGTTTTGAATACCCTGATTGACCAGAGGTATTTGTCAATTCTCAGCTTTTCATTTTCCATTTTCCGTATAGTTTAATACACGCCCGGCGCTCACAAGTACCAGGCATAAGGCGTCAGGGTTCCAGCCGCCAGTCTATGGGCTGCTTCCCTTGTTGCTCCAGCAGCTTATTGGTCTTGCTAAAAGGCCTGGACCCAAAAAAGCCGGCCGTAGCAGAGAAGGGCGAGGGATGCGCCGCTTTGAGCACGAAGTGTTTGCTGGTATCCACCAGCGCTTCTTTTTGCTGGGCAAACTTGCCCCAAAGCAGGAATACCACTCCTTCTTTTTCTTCCGAGACTTTGCGGATCACGGCATCGGTAAATTGCTCCCAGCCTATTTTGCTGTGCGACATAGGCTTGCCGGCTTCCACCGTAAGTGAGGCGTTCAGCATCAGCAGACCCTGTTGTGCCCAATGCTCCAGGAAACCATGTCCCGGTGGGTCGATATCGAGATCGGCCTTCAACTCTTTGTACATATTTACGAGCGATGGCGGCACCGTAACGCCTTTGCGTACCGAAAAGCATAGCCCGTGCGCCTGCCCGGCCCCATGGTAGGGATCCTGTCCTAGCAGCACTGCCTTTACATTGTCGAAAGGCGTAAGGCTAAAGGCGCTAAATATCTCGGGGCCCGGAGGATAGATGATCTTACCCGCCGCCTTTTCCTCCTTCAGGAAATGGGCAATACCCTTAAAATAGTCTTTTTCAAATTCAGGGGCCAATACCCTGGCCCAGCTGGGGTCTATTTTTACATTCATGGATTCCGTTTCTGTTGCTATAATTCCGAAGGCCTGATGTCAATCACCTTCATCTGTATACTCTTGTTCCCGTTCCAGTCATTCTCATCTACCGTGTAGATGATATCGAAGGGCTGACCCGAAGCTACCACATCAAATTTACCAGCCATTCCAAAGCCGATGCCGGAAAGCACACAATCGGGCCCCTGGCTCACCACAAAGCGGATATGCATCTCCTTTACCACACGGCTATAGCCCTTATGATCTGCTACGCAGCGGCTCAGGAATACCGGGCGCAGATTGGTTGGTCCGAAGGGCTCAAACTGGCTTATGATATTGTAAAGGCCCGGTGTAATGTCTTTGAGCCGCACTTCTGCGTCTATCTCGATCTCCGGCTGCAGCGAGCCTGGCAGGATCGTTTCGCTGACCACCTGCTCAAACCGCCGGCTAAAGGCTTCCAGGTTCTCAGGTTGCAGGGTCATGCCCGCAGCGAAATAGTGCCCGCCGTAATTTTCCAGCAGATCGCCGCATTGGTGGATCGCTTCATAGATATTAAAACCAGTTACCGACCGGGCCGAACCCGTAACCTTACCATTCGATTCGGTCAGTACGATGGTGGGGCGGTAATAATGATCGATAAGCCGGGAGGCTACGATACCCACCACTCCTTTATGCCAGTGCGGGCGGAACAGAACAGTCGAGCGGCTGCCCGCCATGGCAATATCCTGCTGCAGAATGCCAAGGGCCTCGTCCGTCATGCTTTTGTCCACCTCTTTACGATCGAAATTATCGGCATGCAGAATCTCGGCCAATGCGCGTGAACGTTGCGGATCCTCCTCGATAAACAGCTCTATGGCTTTGCGCGCATCGTCCATACGGCCGGCGGCATTGATCCTTGGCGCCACAATGAAAACAAGATCGGATATGGTGAAGGAGCGGTTCATGCCCGCAATATCCTTGATGGTCCGCAGCGCCAGGCAGGGGTTATTGTTGGCCCGGACCATACCGTAGTAGGCCAATACACGGTTCTCACCATCCATAGGTACGATATCGGCGGCAATGCTGGTGGCCACAAGGTCCAGGTAACGCTCCGTCGCCTCATCGGGGAGGTCTGCCCGCGCGGCCAGCGCGCAAATAAGCTTGTAACCGATACCACAGCCACTCAGCTCCTTGTAAGGATAAGCACAGTCCGATTGTTTAGGGTTAAGGATCGCTACTGCTGCGGGCAGCTGATCTTCGTCGGGTGTATGGTGATCACAAACAATAATTTCGATACCGCGAGTAGCCGCGTAGGCTATTTTATCAGCCGATTTGATCCCGCAATCCAGCGTGATCATCAGCTGCACCCCTTCTGTGGCCGCAAAGTCGATCCCGGCCGAAGAAATGCCATATCCCTCGCGATAACGGTGCGGCACATAGTAAGTGATATCAATGTCAGGGTTATTTTTTTTCAGGAACGAATAAACAACAGCGACAGCGGTGGTACCATCGACATCGTAGTCGCCATATACCATGATCTTTTCCTTGTGTTCGATGGCCTTTTCAATCCGCGCTACAGCCTCCGGCATGCCTTTCATCAGGAAAGGATCGTGCAGGCGCGCCATCGAAGGTCTAAAAAACGCCTTAGCGCTGTCGTAGCCGAGAATGCCTCTTAAAGCCAGCAGCCGGCACAGTGCAGGATGGATCCGGAGATCTTTTTCTATTTGGGCAGCAACCGTTTCATCGACTTGTTTTAATTTCCATGTTTTCGTCATAGCGTTGATATCAAATCCTGCCGGTTACGGTTGGGTTGTGTTTTTCAAGAGGAGGGGAATGCGCTGCCGGAAGATTTAACCACCGTTCATTACCCCGTTGATGGGCGCCTGTCCATCCTGGAGCTTCAATACCGGTATGGCGTCTTTTACATAGCGGTAAACGTCGTTTTCAAGCCGCAGGCCATCCATTTGCCCAGTGGGTATGAAAGTGCTTTTGCGGTTGGGGTCGGCGATCTCGGAGCTGATACGGCTGAAGAGGATCATCTTTTTGGCATCATCGTAATTAAGATAGATCTGGGCATCTTTTTTATACTCCAGGATCAGGCGGCTTAGCTGCACCAATTGCTGCCCCCGATCGTCGGGCACTACAAATACCGGTGCGCCAAACAAGGGACCACGGGCGTCGAAGGAGAGCACGTCGATCAGCTTTTTGTTGCTGCTTAAACCGGCGGAGTTGAAGCCGAAGAGCAGGTATACCTTTTGTCCGGCAATATTCTGGCTGAGGATCTTATAATATTCGCAGCCATACCAGTGATCGCTGTTGAGTGTAGTTGTGGCCCCGTCTTTGTCCAGGTTGGCCGAAAAGTCCTTAAGCGGGTAAAAAACCTGTGTTTCGCCTGCCATTTGTATGGCGCCGTAGTAACGGCGCACATTTTCCGAAGGTGCGACGAGCCAGTTGAAGATGCGGAAACTTTTATCGTCGGCATTCAGAATATGGATCTTGCCTGCCAGGCGTGAGAAAGGATAGTCAAAAGAACCCGGCGTTTCAAAGGCTGCACGTAGCTTTTTCGTAAACCGGATACAAAAATCGATACGATCGTCGGGTACGGGCGCCTGTATCATGGAATCGGCCAGCACTACCAGCGAATCTTCCAGCCGCCCCAGCATTTCCTGGTCTTCTTTCGATAGCGGTGGCGTCCCCTTGTGGGCAAAAGCGGCCGGTCCGGCCAGGATTACGGATAAGAATAAAAGAACATAGAAAAACTTTCCTTTCTGCATCACCGCTAAGGATTTAAATCAACAAAAATAGTATGAAGGGTAAAGTTAAGGTAAATATCTTATCTCCGGAAGGCTCCGTTTGGCATTCCCCGCTTTCATTATCGCCCATCGTCAATATAAGATAACGCCCGTTCCAGCAATTCATCCCTGCCAGCTCTTATCCCCCCGATAGTAGGGTGGACCGGGATATCTATCTTGACACCGAGGCGTTGGGATTCTGTCCCATCGGGGTATAGAACACCGATCCCTGAAATCAGTGTAAAAATGCCACCCGGCAATCGTATTTCAGATACGTTCCCGTCTGCACCAGCGCTGGTTTCGCCTATTACGGCTGCGCCAGGCACTGTAGAAAGGGCCATAGTGGTAAACTCTGCCTGGCTTTGAGTATAGGAGTTGACCAGGATAGCGATACGGCCTTTGTAAGTCTCTTTGTCATCCCCGCCATTGGCGGTTGAATCACCGTACAAAAAGGCTCCGGGATGTGCAAAATCCACTCCCGTAAATTTCGCAAAAACAGAGGCTGATGGTTTTAGCCAGGCGCCATAATTATAAGCCATAGGAGCTGTCGGATAGCTACGTAGATCGATCACAATCCCTTTGGTTTGCCCCAAAGCTTTGCGTATAGTATCGATGCTTGTACTTCTAAGTTGTGCCGGAAATATATAACCAATATCGGGCCGTAGCAGTTCATGACTGGTCTTCACTCTATACTGCGGCCTGTCCTGTGCTCTTATTGCTTCGGAATATGGAAGCCGCATTACCTTTACTTTCCTGCGCTCTTGCTTTCCCTGCAAGCTTAATATAGCCGTACTATCATTACTTCTCAGAAGAAAGCCTCCACCCGCACTCATTGCAAACAACTGAGTACCGAAATTGGACGCCGCAGTATAAGGCAGGTACTTTTGCACCAGCCGGGCAACCGGGACCCCGTCGATCTTTTCGACAATATCGCCTACGGCTACCTGTTGCTTCACGCCGTCAGCATCGCCATAATATCCGATCACAACCAGTTTATTTTCCACGAACGTTGTGCGTATTGGCAGGATCATCTTTCCTTTCAGGGAATCCAGTGTAGGATTCTTTCCCCATATGTTGGCATGGGTATCATGTATACGGGCGATCAGCTTTAGACAGGCTAAGGTATAGCTGCCCAGATCGGAAGACTGTGCAAATGTCCGTATCTCATCGGCCAGTACGGCGTTCCAGTCTTTACCTATAAGATGTCGATTCGGGAAAAAATATTGTATAATTGACCAGTAGCGGTACAGGGATAGCAAACGCAAGCCGGCATCAGGACAGGGTTCTGCGAGATAATTCACTTCATGCGTAAAAACCGGATTATTGACATAGTCTCCCTGATCGACATAATAATGTTTTGAGGCGACGATATGATTGTCACGGATAAAGGCCAGCTTCCGGACCAGAGAGGCTGGAAAACAGCCTGGCATGAATAGGTAGCCGTAGTCAGCATCAACCTTTAGCGTTGCAGCAGCCTTGCCAATACAGTCATTACAAGATGCTACCGGACCCAGGCCATCGACCCATTGTTCCATGATTTTGTACGCTGCCGCAGCATCGGGTGCCCGCAAGATGCCCGGCAGCACTTTGAATAGCTCCGAATCCCAGTTAAAATTACCTTCGGCGATAGCCGGATGATAGTATTTCAAAAAACCCCAGAGCATACCTAGTTGCGTAAGCAGTCTGACATGCTTCCTGTCGGTTGGGATGTTGGTTATCCCGGACATTTGAAAAGCCGTAGTATCTTGCCATATCTCCGCCTTCAAAACGCGTTTAAGAGGGGCGTTTTCAATCAGTCGTTTGTCCAGATACAGCTGCAGATGGTCGACCCACATTTTCCCGCTGCCGGTAAGTTCAGCCCCCAGGTTAATAGCGACGGCTTTCCGTGAATTGTAAGGCAACCTGATCTCGTATTGTGTCCAGCCGGTATTGCCTGTAACACCCCGTCCACTCATGTCATCGAATTCCCTGGCGCCGCCTTTATTATCAACCCTCATCCATAACCTCGCATCTCCCCCACTTACATTCTCCGACCTCAGATATCCAGTAAGCGTAAGCGTATCGCCTTCATACAGCGGAGCAATGGTACAGGAGATTCCCGCGTAATCACCTTCTCCTCCTGCTTTGGTGATCGACAGGGATACACTGCCCTCTTGCCTGATCTTTTGATCAACAACCACTCGGCAATCTTTTCCATAACGTTCCCAGCGTCCAGGAAAGCTATCAGCATTTAGTTGTTCAAACCCTCCATTGATATGTATTGCGGTATCCTGCGCGCTGCACGTAAGGGTTGAAAAAAGGAACAAGCCGGCGACAATGCCTATCCAATGGGGTTCCGCAAGCCAGGGTATAAAGCTATGTTTCACTGAAGTCCAGATTTTAAGCCAGGCCGAACTTATATAAATTATTTCACCCATCAAAAATCCATCAACAAGTCTCGACCCAGATACGTTAGACTACAGGTACAAACGGGAAATACTTAGAAGTATATTTCCTGCTTTTATTTAGGTTTGCCGGCTGGAACCAAATGCACCACGGTAAAATAGCCGATTGTGCCCGCAACCATTTATACTTTACACCGAACTGATGACTGGCAGAACGAACGAGCGCATTTTTACAGAACTCCTGTTACAATGGCATTTTGAAGAGAATAACCGGGTGCTCCCTTGGAAGCAGGAGCAGGATGCCTACAAAATATGGCTCTCGGAGGTGATCCTGCAGCAGACCAGGGCCGACCAGGCGCTACCTTATTACGAACGCTTTACCGCTAAGTATCCTAACGTACACCTGCTGGCCAATGCCTCCGAAGACGAGGTATTCCGGCTGTGGCAGGGCCTTGGCTACTATAACCGCTGCCGCAATCTGCTGCACACGGCGCGCATGATCAGCAGGGAATATGATGGCCGCTTTCCCGATACTTACGAGCAAATACTGGCCCTGAAAGGTATCGGAGGCTATACAGCCGCTGCTATCGCCTCTTTTGCTTTCGGACTGCCTTATGCTGTGCTGGATGGCAATGTGTATCGTGTGCTGTCCCGTTATTTCGGCATCGATACGCCTATCGACAGCCCTGCCGGAAAGCAGGAATTCCAGGCGTTGGCTACCCGCCTGTTGCCGGCCGGCCAACCGGCGGCATTCAACCAGGCGATCATGGATTTCGGCGCCTCGGTATGCTCCCCCAAAGCGCCTGCCTGCACCGCCTGTCCATTGGCGCAAGATTGCTTTGCACGGAACAAGGACATGGTGAGCCAGCTTCCGGTCAAGGCCAAAAAACTAAAAATAAAGGAACGGCACCTGCATTATCTTGTTTTACATACCGGCCAGGAGGTTTACCTGCAGCAGCGTAAGGCCAAGGACATATGGCAGAACCTCTACGAATTCCTTCTTATCGAGTCGCCGCTCCCTTATACGGAAACGGAAACCTGGGCTATGCTGCAACCCTACCATCCGGCGCCGGCCGAAAGCGTGTTCCGGAACCGTCAGCGGCTTACGCATCAACTGATCGTTAGCGATTTCTACCTCATTTCCGTCGATGCCAAGCCCGGGCATCTGACCAATGGTCTTTGGGTTCCCAATGAGCACCTCAAGAATTATGCGTTCCCAAAAACAATTCTTTCTTTTTTTAACAGAAAAAAGTATTTTTAGATTCCCATCCTGAAAACGAGGGTCATTGATAACAGATAAATTGATTTAACATGAGAGGTGTCAACAAAGTAACATTGGTCGGAAACCTGGGACGTGACCCCGACATACAGTATATCGAAGGCGAGATACCGGTTGCAAAATTCCCACTGGCTACCACTGAAATGCGAAAGGAAAGAAATGGCAATGTAGTATCGGAGACGGAATGGCACACGGTTGTTTTATGGAGGGGCCTGGCAGAACTGGCCGGTAAGTACCTGCACAAAGGCAGCCTGGTATACATTGAAGGCCGGCTGCGGACAAGGACCTGGGAAGACAAAGACAAGAACCGCCGCTTTCAGACGGAGATCGTAGGTGAGAACCTGGTGATGTTGGAAAAGCGAAGGGATGGTGATCATGACAATACGCAGCAAGAAACAGTCAAAACCTCTTCAGCTTCAGACAATATTGATTTTGGATTTTCAAAAGATGAGAACGATATCGAAGGAAACACTACACTTCCCTTTTAAGTTGTCGCCGCATTAACGGCACAATCTTATATATTTGCCGCGCTATGGCACAAGCTACTGCACCAATCTTATGCACGAATCCTTTTCAGCAATTTTCCTGGATCCGGTAATTTTGCCTGCGACCCATGTTACCGGATTTGTTATCCTGATACTGGTATTGCTGTTCCTGGCGGCTATAGCCGCCGGCGCTGAGGTGGCTTTTTTTACCCTCACCGTCAAAGACATCAATTACCTCAAGACCAGGGAACAGCCCGGATCCCGGCAGGCCATCCAGCTCCTGGACGATCCCGATGTATTGCTATCTACACTAAGGGCCTCCAAGTATACGCTTGCCGTAGCGATCATTATTGCCGCCAATTATATGACCCATATTTTCCTGCCCCCGCTGGAGAATCCTTATTTATCTTTTGTGGTCAACCTGGTAGGCATCACCTTCCTGCTGCTGCTCTTCGGCGAGATATTGCCCAAAGTCTACGCCCGGCAGAACAACGTGCGACTGGCCCTCTTCGCGGCCCCCATCGTAAGGGTGATGTTCAGCATATTCCGTCCCGCAGCCAGCATGTTGACAGACTCCAACGAATACAGCGACAAAAAGAAAGCACGCAAAAAGCTGCTCGATATGGATAGCCGTGAGTTTGAGGAAACGGTAGAGCTGAGCATGGGACATACCGCTACCAAAGAAGAGGTCGACATTTTCAGAGGCATTATGAAATTTGGCAGCATCACGGTAAAGCAGATCATGCATCCCCGCCTCGACATAAGCGCTATGCGTGAAAGCTGGACCTTCCCCAAGGTAAGGGAAAAGATGCTGGCCGCGGGCTATTCCCGCATGCCCGTGTACAAAGCCAATATAGATGAGATCGTGGGCATGGTCTATACCAAAGACTTTCTTCCTTATACCGAGATCGACGATTTTGACTGGCATTCTCTCATCCGGCCGGCTTACTTCATCCATCAGCAAAAGCTGATCGAGGACCTGCTGCACGAGTTTCAGCAAAAGAGAAACCACTTCGCCATTGTTGTTGACGAATTTGGCGGCACATCCGGTATCGTCACCCTTGAAGATATTATGGAAGAGATCATCGGTGATATCCGCGATGAGTTTGACGAGGAGGAAATGAACTATCGCAAGATCGACGACGATAACTATATTTTCGAAGGCAAAATGCTGATCAACGATATGTGCCGCGTCATGGGCCTTTCCTTCGATACCTTCGACGAGGTACGGGGAGAAAGCGATTCGCTTGCCGGTCTGGTTCTGGAAATATCGGGAAAATTCCCCACCGTGAACGAAAGGATCAGCTACAATAATTTTGATTTTACGATCTTATCGATCGATAAGCTGCGCATTGGAAGGGTAAAAGTAGAACGCTCTGCCTGATCCTTCTGCCGTCAATAGAAAGGGGACGATGCTTCATGCGCATCGTCCCCTTTGTTTATCTATCATCTGATATCGGCAATATCAGTTTACTTCAGTTTACAATTGTCGCCCCAGGTAAAGGCTTCACAAGATAACTTGGCTTCCGGTTTACGGGCATCATTGATCTGAAATTCATAAGTTTTGTTGTTGGACGAGTCTGTGCAAACACAGGTCCAGTCCTTTTTACAGGAAGGCAGCACGATGGCTGCTGCAGCCGCAACAGTGATAAGGGTCAATATCTTTTTCATAAGGCATGTTTTACCTGGCAAAGATAGCCTATCTTCAAAAATATCCTATACGTAAAAAAAGACTAAAGACGGGTCTGAAATGGAACCTTAGCCTGAGCTGTAAAAAAAGCTCCGGAAAAAATTCCCCGGAGCCTTTTGATATCCTATTATGACAACTGAATCCTACAGCGTCTTCTTGCCACGGATATCACCCTTTTTCTTTTTGGCCTTATCCATCCACAGCAGCAATGCAGGCTGCAACGTAAGGTTGAAGATCATGGCCAGGAAGAGGGTGAGGGAAGTAAGATAGCCCAATGATTTGGTACCGTCAAACTCAGAAACGGCAAATACAGCAAAGCCGGCCATCAGGATAAGCGAAGTAAAGATGATGCTGAGACCGGTATCGTGAATGCTGCGCCGGACCGTTTGCTCGATGTCTTCATTATGCGTGGCCAGCTCCTGCTTGAAGTTGACCAGGAACCGGATGGTCACGTCGACTGTGATACCTAAGGCCACGCTGAACACCAATACGGTGGAAGGTTTCAGCGGTACATTCAGCCAGCCCATGATCCCGGCTGTAATGAGCAGCGGTACGATATTCGTTACCACGGCGATAAGTACAATACGCCAGTTGCGGAACAGCACGATCATACATACCAGGATCATGGCGAAAGCCCATATAAGACTATCGCGAAGGCTATTGATGATAAACTTGCTGCCTTCCAGGAAGGTGATGCTGGTACCGGTAAACGTAAGCTTGTACTGAGCGGTATCGAACAGCTGCTCGGCCTGTGGCTTGATTTTGTCGAGGAGCTTGGGCATCTCCACCGAGCCAATATCGGCCACGTTCACACTGATCCGCACATTCTGGATATTCGTATCTACAAAAGAATTCAGCAACTTGCTCATGGGATTGGGATTGTTGTTGTCCCGCTTACGCAGCATGCTGACAAGGTAAGGTTTCAACGCGCTGAACTCAAACTGGTCGGGCAAGCGGTATTCCTCTACTGCCCCACCCGAGAAGCCCTGGCGTGCAAACTTTATTCCTTTGATCAGGGTAAGTCCGCCGCCGATCTCGGGGCGGCTTTCCAGCATATTGGTAAGGGAGTCAAGCTTTTCCCAGGTCTCCAGCGAACCGAGGGCGCCGAATTTCTTTTTGGTATCGACGATGATCTCCAGTGGCATTACACCTTTGAAATTCTTTTCAAAGAATTTAAGGTCGGTATAAATCTTATCGGAGTGCGGCAAGTCGTCGACAATATGACCTACTGCTTTCAGCCGCAGCATACCTATAACAGATACCCCGCAAATGGCTATGGTAAACAGGTACAGCAGGCGGCGGTTGTGGAATACGAGCGTGCTTAGCGAATCCAGTAATTTGTTCATCCACTTGCTTTCGAGATAGCTTGTATGGCGGGTATTGGGCGCGGGCAGGAAACTGTAGACGGCCGGTATGAACACAAGGGATATAAAGAAAAGCCCCAGGATATTGATACCCGATACCAGGCCAAATTCTTTCAGGATCACGCTTTTGGTGAAGAAGAAGACGCCGAAGCCGATGGCCGCAGTAAGATTGGTAAACAAGGTCACGATACCCATTTTACCCACCATATTGCGCAGCGAAGGAATTTTGCTGTTCAGCTGTGCATATTCGGTATGGTACTTATTGAGGAAGTAAACGCAGTTGGGAATACCAATCACCACAACAAGGGGGGGAATTACCCCGGTAAGGATCGTGATCTTATAGCCCAGTAAAGCCAGGGTACCGAACGACCAGATGACGCCTATCGCCACTACGATCATCGAGGTAAGCACCGCGAGAATGGAACGGAAGAAAATGAGTAGAATAACGGCTGTAAGCGCAAAAGACAGCATCAGGAATACCCGCAGTTCATGCTGCACCTTGTTGGCCATTTGCGTACGGATATGGGGCAAGCCGGAATAATGTACCTCCAGGCGGTGCTTCTTGCCAAAGGCATCGCCCAGGGCTATGATCTCGTTGATCACACGGGTACGGTCTTTGGAAGCCAGGGTCTGTTTATTGATCCGGATGGCCATCACATAAGCATTGGTCTTATCGTTGTACAAAAGACCTTTGTAGAAAGGCAGGCTTTTGAACAGACCTTCCAGGCTATCTATTGCAGCAGGATCGGGATTGTCGGGAAATATCCGCAGCACATTCAATTTTTTGACGCTATCCTGCACCAGGGTGACGGCTGCCGGTATGCCCAGCACATTCTCCACTGACTTAACCTTACCGATGTCGCGCGACAGGGCAACATAATCCATGAATATTTCCGGCTTGAAAAGATCGGCTGTCTGCACACCGACCATCATGGTATTACCGTCTTCGCCAAACATGTTCCTGAATCTCTGATAATCCTGATACTTAGGATTGTCGGTAGGGATCGCGTTGGTGAAATCATAGCTCAGTTCCACCTTGGAAGCATAGTAGCCCATAACTCCGGTAACGGCAAACAATAAAACCAGCAACAGAATGCGGAAACGAAGTACAAAATCAGCGATGCGATGCCACATAGAGGGAGATAAATTTGAATGACAAAAATCACTTGCCATTACAAGATATTGATAGATAAATAATTAACAATTCAATTGATGACAATCTATGATAAGAAAAGTTCAAATGGGTGCGCAAAAGTACGCAATGAAATGCTTTTTGAAGGCATTTGATTTGTTACGGCGCCAATAAAGTAAATATAAGCCACTGTGGCTCATCTACATAAAAAATTACCCACAATATGATACTGTGGGTAATTAGACTGTTAAAATTTCAATCGTTTAAAAACAGAAACGGATCAAGCGCCATTTATTGCGGCAGAAGCGGCCACCTTAGCAGCCACCATAAGGAAGCGTACACTGCACACAAAAGGAAACCTGGTTGGTCTGCAGGCAGGAAGTGGCCTGGGTATCGTAACAAACAAAATACACCGAAGGACACTGGTAGGTTTGCTGGCAGGGTGAAGAAACGGAAGGCTGGCAACCGCCTACTACTTTTTGCTCTTCTGTTTCATTGAGTGCTACAACTGTTTCTTTGTACAGCGAAAGTTTCTTGAATGCAACTTTTTTCTTTTTCATAGTTTTTGACGTTTAGTTTAGCTCAAATATATGAAAAAGAAAAACAAATATCTATTGCTTAAAATATAAATTTTCCGGCGATACTCAGGACCGCCTTAATGGCTTTAGCAGGTATTCCAATCCGTTCAATTTGATCTCGTACATAGTTTGGAGCAATACTCCCAGCTTTCCTTTTGGAAAACCGTTACGGACAAACCAGAGCAGGTAAGGCTCGGGCAGATCGGCAATGAGCCGGTCTTTGTATTTGCCGAAAGGCATTTTGAAGGTAACTAGCTCAGTCAGTAGTTCGGGGTTCACAGCAATTCATTTTGAGTAAAGCACCAAAGATACGCAGCGGCCCAGCTTCAATGCAAAAAAACGGGCGATCGTTACCGACCGTCCGTTTTTTTTAAATTTCAATTTTAAATTTTGAATTTTGAATTGGAATACTGCTAGAACCAGCTACCGATAAAGGCTTCGTTCACGTCGTTACGTTTTGCCAGTCTGGCCCTGCGACGACGGACATCCCTGCGATGCTTGATGGCCGAATAGATCATCATAGGAATAAACAGGAAGATCAATGGCGGAATTCCCATGAACGATACCCATTTACCGCCGAAATGGCGACGCATAGGACGTTTCAGGCGCTCATAGATCAGGTACATGCTCGGCACCATGATGAGCGTCATGAAGAAGGCAAAAGTAAGACCGAATATAATGGTCCAGGACAGCGGCTTCCAGAACATCACGTTATCGCCGCCAAAGAATATCCTTGGGTTCAGCTCGGAGAACAGGGTGATAAAGTTGATGTTGAAACCTACCGCCAGCGGGATCAGCGCCAGGATAGCGGCCAAAGCAGTCAGCATTACCGGGATGATCCTCGTTTTACCAGCCTGTATCACCGCTTCTCTTGTTTTAAGGCCACGCCCCCTCAGCTCATCGGCAAATTCGATCACCAGGATACCATTCTTGATTACGATACCAGCCAGACCCAGGATACCTACGCCCGTCATTACAATCGACACCTGCATACCTGAGAACGCAAAACCCAGAAGCACCCCGATCACACTGAACACGATCTCGGTAAGGATGATCACCGATTTTCCTACAGAGTTGAACTGAATTACGAGGATGAGCAGGATCATCATGAGGGCGATCACCAAAGCTTTTCCAAGGAAAGCGCCGGTCTCGGCCTGTTGCTCTCCTTCGCCGGTCTGACTGATGGTCACACCTTCCGTTTTACCAAACGCCTTGATGTCTTTGGCCAGCTGCACGTTCACCTCAGTGGGCGTATAGCCCTGCAGTACGTTAGACCTCAGCGTAATTACCCTTTTCTGGTTCTTGCGCTTTACACTACCCAATGTGCTGGTATAGTCGATCTTTACCAGGGAGCCAATGGGTACGCTTTTCACAGCGCCGCCCGAGGCCATGTCCTGGAAGGTGACATTCATATTCAGCAGGTCTACCAGGTTTTTCCGCTGCATATATTCGTTGCGCAACTGAATTTTATATTCATCCTCACCTTCCTTCACTTTCGATACCTCTTTACCGAACAGAGCCGTCCGCAATTGGGCGCCTATCTGGGCAGAAGAAATACCTTCGATAAGGGCACGCTCACGATCCACGGTAATAGATATCTCGGGGTTGTTGAGGTCAATGTCCATCTTCAGATCTTCCACACCGGGTACTTTCAGGGAATCGAGGTAGTTTTTCAAGCCCACCGCCGTTTTGATCATATCGTCGATGTCTTCGCTCGCTACCTCTATATTGATAGGGGGGTCAGTAGGGGGACCGTTCTGTTCCTTATCTACGGAAAGCTCGGCGCCGGGAATACCTTTGATCGCCTGGCGGATCTGTTGCAGGTAAGGACCTGTTTTGCCGCCATGCCGCTTTTCGTATTCTACGAAGGATATCTGGATGCGTCCCAGCTCGGGGCGCGTGCTACGGTCGCCGCTCGCCGGATCGGAGGCCCCGATGGCCACGTTGGCTATCACACTTTCCACCATCGGGTTTTTCTTACCGTTCTCTATACCCAGCACTTTGTTCACCTTGGTCTCCAGCGTACGGGTCAGAGAATCGGTATATTCCACAGCAGTACCTACCGGCAACTTAAGATAAACATAGATCTGGTTGGGTTCTCCCTCGGGGAAGAATACCGGCGATTTGCCTATAGAACCGAATATGAAAAAGGACAGGAAGAACAGGCCCACAGCACCCAACAGCAGGTGAACCGGCCGCCAGCCTTTAAGCGCCCAGCGCAACAGGCTTTCGTAGTGTCCCATGATCCAGGGCAGCACCCTGTTCTGGAAACTGTGGATAGCATCGTCCAGCACATATTTATTCAACGCTACCAGGAAGGCAAAGAAGAGCAATAGATTACCTACGAAGAAGTAGAACGAGTAGGGCTTGCCAGGTTCTGCTTCAAGCGAATTGGCCACATGATGCACTTCGGGTGTCGCAGCCTTGATCATAAAGCCAAATACCAGCATCAGCACACCAATGATTACCGGTATAAGGAAGGCTCTCTTTTTAAAGATGGCAGATTTTGGTTGCTTCTTATGTTCTCCTTCGGGATGGTTCATGAAATCCACGGCAAACACAGGGTTCATGATAAAGGCCACGATAAGGGATGCCGCCAGTGTAAAGATCAGCATGGTAGGCAGGTAGATCATGAACTTACCAATGATACCCGGCCAGAACAATAGCGGGAAGAAAGGCGCCAGGGTGGTGAGGGTACCGGCCAGAACGGGCACAAATACTTCGCCGGCAGCCATCATAGCCGATCGCTCAGAGTTCATTTTGCCTTTTCCTTCGGTAAAGATACGGTGGGTGTTCTCGATCACCACAATCGCATCGTCCACAATGATACCCAACCCGAACAACAGGGCAAACAAAACCATGAAGTTGAGCGTAACGTGTGTCCCTACGATCATATCGGCTCCCGGAAGGCATACAAAGGCCACAAACATACTAAGCGGCACCGACAGCGCCACGAAGAAGGCGTTGGTGACGCCCATGAAGAACATAAGGATGAGCAATACCAGCAGGAAGCCGATCACGATAGAGTTTACCAGGTCGTTGAACGAGGTCCTGGTCGACTTGCTCATATCGCCGGTAACCACCACGTGAAGATCGGGCGGAAACTGGCTTGCTTTCATTTCCAGCACTGCTTTCTTTACGGCATCGGAAGTCTCGATCAGGTTCTCGCCCGAGCGCTTGATGATATTCAGTGTAACTACGTTTTTACCATCCAGACGGGCAAAGCTTTCATGTTCCTTGATCGTATCTTTGATATCGGCAATATCCTTCAGGTATATGGCCGCGCCTTTGGTATTACGCACCACTACCTTCGCAAGATCATCAGCCGTTTTTACCTGACCTTTCAGCTGCAGGGTCCGCTTCATATTGCCTACTTGCAGCAGACCGCCGGTAACATCCATATTCTCCCGGGCAACGGCGTTCTCGATATTATCGAAGGTAATGCCAGCGGCCAGCATGCGCTGGTTGTCTACATTAATCTGGAATTCACGCTCCGGCGCACCTACAATGTCGACGCGATTGATTTGTGGCAGCGATTCCAGCCGGTCCTGTATATCGTCGGCGTACTTTTTCAGGCGCACCATATCGTAATCCCCGCTCACGTTCACGTACATGATCGGCTGATCGGAGAAGCTTACTTCCAGCACAGTAGGTTCCTGGGTAAGGTCGGTGGGCAGGTCTTGCTTGGCTTTGTCTACCGCATCCTTTACTTTCTGCAGCGCGACATCCACTTTTACATTGGCGTCAAACTCCACCATGATGGCAGAAAAGTCCTGCAGGGAGGTACTTGTGGTTTTGGTGATCTTGGCCCCGGTAATACCCTTGATCTGCTTTTCGATAGGTTGGGTAACCAGGTTCTCCATATCCTTGGGGGAGTTACCCACGTTGATCGTCTGCACATAGATGGTGGGAATAACGATATCCGGAAACTGCTCCTTGGGCAATGTCATGAACTGGAATATCCCCATCAGCGTGATGATGATCATCAACAGGTAAATGGACGATTTATTTTTTACGGACCAGCTCGTAGGTTTAAATTCCTTGAACTTTCCGGTGAAGTTTTCTAAAGCACTCATAAGTTTTATGATTTAGCTAGTCCGCATAGCTACCCGGCATTGCGGCCGGTGTAGCGGTAGCGTAATGAGGAATAAAGCCGTACGCTTACTTTTGGGATGTTGTGATCCGCTGGCCGTCGTAAACACTCTGGAAGCCCTCTGTGATCAACTTGTCGCCGGTGTTCAGACCACCTTTAATCTCCAGTTGGTCGCCATATAACTCTCCTATCTCAACCTGCCTCTTTTGGGCCGTCAGCTTCCCGTTCTCTTCCACGGCTACCAGCACAAACTTGCCTTTGTCATCAGTCTGCAACGTATTTACCGGGATTGTTATCGCATCGGGCTTGCTGTAATCCATGATGCGGATCATTGCCAGCTGATTGGCCCTAAGCTTCTTGTCGGAGGGTATCTTGCCTTCAACATAGAAAGAACGGGTTACGGGATCGATCACCTTACCCGATACATTCACCTTGGTGGTAATGGTCTCGTTGTTGGATTCGGGCAGAGTAGCCACAAGCGTGCTGCCTACCTTTACGCGATCGGCATAGTTTTCCGGCACATTCACGGTAAGCTTCAGATCATTGTTATTGACTACCTGTATCTGCTGACCACCGTTAAAGAACTCGCCAACTTTTACATTGATCACGTTTACGGTACCATCTATTTCTGAAACGATGCTTGTTGTATTCAGCTGTTCCTGGGCCAACCTGATATTGGCCTGCGCGGCATTATACTGGCTCTGGAGCGCCTCCATATTGGTTTTAGCATTCAGCACCTGGATCTCGGTGCCGATATTCTGCTTCCATAGGTTCTGCTGACGCTCATAAATGCTCTTAGCCTGATCCAGCTGGGCTTTTACACCGCCCAGCTGCTGCTGCGCAGCGGCCAGGCTCTGGCTCAATACAGCTCCATCCAACTTCAATATGGTCTGGCCCTTTTTCACATAGTCGCCCTGCTTCACATAAATGGCCTTTACAAAACCACCCTGGCCACGAGGGGCAATGTAAGCCACATTGTAGGCGTCCACTTTGCCCTGCAGATCGATATAATGATCGAAGGTGCCCTGCCCGATTGCCTGGAGAGATACCAGCTTTGCATTGGCATTAGCAGCAGATGGGTCCAGCTTATCGATCTCGTCCTGGAGCTTTGATATTTTATCGGCCAGGGATTTCTGGTCCGCCTTTAGCTTTTCCATGTCGGCTTTCTTTTTAGCCAGTGCGCTGTTGTCCTGCTTGCCACCGCCGCAAGCCGCAAGCGTCAAAAGGAAAGAAGCAGTAAAAGCCAGTTTCAGAATCTGTCGCATATAATTTGATTTGTTGTTCAAGACTGTTTTAGAAGATTTATAATTTACCGATCGCCTTCAGATAATCGACCTTGGCTACGATGGCGTCATACAATGCGCTGATGTAATTGGACTGTGCTGTTTTCAGATCTGTCTGCGCCGTATTGATCTCAGTTTGCGAGCCGGTACCGACTTCATATTTTTTCTTGGTCTGGTTGTATACCGTTTCGGCGAGCGCCATATTCTTCTTCTGGTAATCCATGATCGAGATCGAGCTCCTGAAGGTATTCTGAGCCGTTTGCACGTCATTGTCGATGGTCATCTTCAGGTTCTCGATCTGGTTGTCGGTCTGCCTTACGGCCAGCTGTGCCTGCCGGATCTTGGCATTGGTACCAAATCCTTTGAAGATGGGGATCGATAAACGAAGGCCGATATAGGAGGCTTCAAACCATTCTCCTGTGAAACGGAAGTCATTCTCCATGTTCATCCGGTTGTAGTTAAATGCCGCACTTAAAGTAGGTATCTTGCTGTACTGGTAACGCTTTACATTAAACTGGTTCAGCTTTTGAGACAGTTTCAGGTACTGATAATCCCTGCGGTCTTCGTAGCTATAGGTGGCGCCTTGCAAGGCATCTGAGCGTATCTCCTCATCGCTGAGGCTGTCGGTCAGCACCAGCTGGTCTTTTACGGGAATGCCCAGCAGTATCTTGAGGCCATTATAGCCATTGGCCACCGATACCTGTACTTTTTCTTTTTCTGTATGCAGGTTGGTCAGCTGCACATCGTTTTTGTCCACATCCAGCTTTTCGGCAAATCCGTTCTCATACATGATCTGCGCATCGTGCTTCAGCTTTTCGATAAGCCCTATATTGGCATCGATCAGGGCAATTTGCGTTTTGCTCAGCACCAGCTGGTAATAGACCTTATAAACATTGGCTCTTATCGTCTCATCTGTGATCTCCGCATTTTTCTGCTTCCATTGCAGGGATGTCTTACGTGCCTGCAGCCCGATAAACACCTGGCCGTCGAACAGTATCTGGGATACATCAAACGAGCCGGTGGTCACATATTTGGTACCGAAAGTGATGGGAACGAAGGTACCCGCCGGCTGGTTAAAGAATTCGCCGGGCAGGAGCTGGGTCTGCAGCTTCAGGTTATCGGTAAAGTTACCGGTGGCCGATACCTGCGGATAGGCCGCGGAAGCAACTTCCCGGTTCATCTGTTGCTGGATCTGCACATCGATGAGCGCGTTTTTGACCTGCACGTTGTTTTTGGCTGCATATTCAAGCGCCTGCTTCAGCGACAGCTCGTGCCGCGCCGGCGATGCCGGCTGCGCCTGTGCGGCCAGGCCGGGCAGGGTTAAGCCCAGGGCGGCGACCAATACTTTTAGGGATTCTTTCATTATTGCTGTAGTTTCAAATAAAAGCTGAAAATTGATTCCGTTGACACTTCAACTATACTTTCAAAAGTTCCAGCTTGTCGGCTGTTTCCTTGATGGTATTGATCGTGTTCAGTTTGTCTTCCGATTTAAATGCAGAAAATATCTCCTCCTCCACTTTCTTGACAATATCCTTGATCTGCTGCGCCACAAATGTTCCGGTATCTGTAGTGCGCAATATATTTTTCCGCTTATCTGCCTTATCCTGGTTTACCGACACCAATCCTTTCTTTTCGAGGGTTACTACTGTGCGCTGCACCGACGACTTGTCGCGGTGTACAATATCGGCAACTTCCTGCTGGGACACACTTCCGCAATTATAAATACACATCAGTATTGGCAATTGCTCCATCTTCACCGGCACCGATGCTTCGTGTATAAGGCCGTTGGCAACCCGGAACATAACACTGTGTATCCTGTGCATCTGAAAGATGAGCGTGTCGTGCATTTCAGCAAAGAAATTGTCCCAATGCATCGACTCCATCTCACATTTCTTTTTCATTTGCATGATTCCTGCGTAACTAGATTTAAAAAAAAATAAATTTTTCATTAGCATTGTAGATAGGACAACTATCAGTAAAAATACCCTCACTTAGATCATTCTCAGTCTACAAGCTTGTAATCGAGGGGCAAAGGTAAAATCCAGTTGATATATCAACCAAAAACGAATTTTGGAATTTGGATTTATTTAACACTGCAAAAATAGACACCGAAATATCAAATGGAAAACATTATTAAGCCAACATTCGGCATTCTTCGATGAACGCTCGTTTTTTTTCGGTGAATGACGAACGGAAGCTATTGGGGGGACATGCTACCGGTCTTACTCATCACGCTCTTATTTCTTATCCTTTTTCAATTGCGCATGGATCCTGGGAAATTCATTTTCCAAGGCTTTAAGAAAAGCAATGGTGTAAGCCAGGTTCTCGGCAAATTCATCTTTTTTCTTACGCAGCTTACGGATATCTTCTAGGATCAGCCGGGTTTCCCTGTATTTCTTCACTACTGTTTCTGGAGCAAACATACGTTCCAGCGTCACTTTGAAATAACGCTTGCGGGCGCCCGATTTGGTCTTCTCAGTAATGATCTCCATGGCAGAAAGTATCTTGATAGCACCCGATATGGCACTTTTGCTTACACCAAAATACTGAACCAGCTCTTCGAAAGTTGCTTCGCCCTCGGGATGCAGGAACAGGTAACCCATTACACGTGATGCGACCGGCGAAAAGCCCTGCTTCTCATAATAATGGCCATATTCCTCTATCTTTTCCCTGTATTGTTCCATAAAACCGGCGCAAAGCTAATTCAACTTTTTGGTTCAAAACAAAAAGAACTAAAATATTTTTTAATAGGACAAAAAATGCCCCGAAATTGAATTTTGAAAAACAGATTTCCCTTTCTATCTTCGCCCTCCGACTGACACATGACCAGACATAAGGTATATAAGAATATGAAACGTTTTACCAATCCAAGGTAATCCCGGTATTGTATTGTGTACCCCAAACAAGATACAGGAGGCTTACCGGAATGGTAAGCCTCCTTTTTTTAATTGCAAAAAAAAGCTACCGGATGAGCAAACTCAGCAAGCTTGCGGAATCATTAATCGGTTCCGAAATCGTAAAACTCGGTAACGAGATCAACAACAGGATTCGCAATGGCGAAAAGATCTATAACTATACTATCGGTGACTTTAATCCGGCTATTTTTCCTATTCCCGAACTACTGGAAGATGGTATCGTAGAAGCTTATCGTGCCGGGCTGACCAATTATCCTCCGGCCGATGGTATCCTGGCCCTCCGGGAGGCAGTATGCGACTTTATTGCGCATTATGAAGGCATCCGCTATGAGCCTAATGAGATCCAGATCGCCAGCGGTGGCCGTCCTCTCATCTATTCGCTGTTCAGCACCATTGTAGATCCCGGTGACAAGGTAATTTACGCTGTGCCTTCGTGGAACAATAATCACTATACCCACCTGAACCACGGCACACCCTGCGAGATCACAGCGCTACCCGAAAATGACTTCATGCCTACCGCTGAAGAAATTGCGCCTCACATAAAAGGGGCCGCGCTGCTTTGTCTTTGCACGCCGCAAAATCCCACCGGGACCACCCTCAGCAAGGAAGCCCTGGAAAAAATATGTGACCTGGTGCTGGCGGAGAACCGCAGCCGGGGCGCCGATGAAAAAAAGCTTTACGTACTCTTTGACCAGATGTATTTCACGCTCACCTACGGCGACACCCGTCATTATCACCCCGTGGCGCTGCGCCCTGATATGAAGGACTATACCATCTCTATAGATGGCATCTCCAAAGCCTTTGCCGCTACCGGTGTGCGCGTGGGCTGGGCTATGGGACCAGTTCCCGTTATCGCCAAAATGAAGGCGTTGTTAAGCCATATCGGCGCCTGGGCTCCTATTGCCGAGCAAAAGGCTACTGCCGACTTCCTGGCCAATACCGAAGATGTGGATGAATTCCTGGAATACTTCAAAGAAGAGCTGGAAACCCGGCTTTGGAAGATCTACAGGGGTTTTGAAGCCCTGAAGCAACGCGGCCATGCCGTTGAAGCGATCGCTCCCCAGGCCGCCATTTACCTTACCGTGAAAATCGATCTTAAAGGCAGGGAAGCCAATGGCAAGTTGCTGGCTACCCAGGAAGATGTTACCCAGTATATCCTGAGCGAAGCCGGCCTGGCGATTGTTCCTTTCCACTGCTTTGGCGCCGACAAGGAATCGCCCTGGTACCGTATCAGTGTGGGCACCTGCAGGCTGGAAGAGCTCGACGACGTCTTCGAAAAGCTGGAACAGGCGTTGCTTGCAGTGGCATAAGCTTCCTGCTTGTCCGTTATGATCCCGGGGCCACTCCCGGCCAAAAACGTTTATTCATCACTGTCTATACAATATAATACATGCAGGTTTACAAATTCGGCGGCGCTTCGATAGCGACGCCCGAACGGATGCAGGCGCTCCTGCCTATCATTGCCTACGGCGGCAAGCCGCTCGTCGTAGTAGTTTCGGCATATGGCAAAACGACCAATGCCCTCGAAGCGGTTGTGAAAGAAGCACTGGAAGGCCGCCGCGAAGCGGCACTCGAAAAGCTGGCCGCGCTCGAAACAGCACATAATGATTATGCCAAAGCGCTACTCAGCCCAGCCGGCTACGATGCCATGAAACAGCGGCTCAATGAGTACTATACCGAAATGCATTGGGCCATCGACGATGCCGGCATACAGCATCACGATTATGTTTACGACCAGATCGTATGCATCGGCGAAATATTGTCTACCTCTATTTTCAGCGCCTATCTTAACGAACAGGGCTATACCAACCGATGGATCGACGCCCGGGACCTGATACGTACCGACGATACTTACCGCGATCCCCTGGTGGACCTCGACTTTTCCCGAAACCAGATACAAAAGCATGTGTTGCCCGCGTTGAAAGAAACCGGCATCGTCATCACGCAAGGCTTTATCGGTAGTACAGCCGACAATAACTCTACCACACTTGGCCGCGAAGGTTCGGATTATACCGCAGCATTACTGGCTGCGATGTTACCGGCACAGTCGGTAAGCATATGGAAAGATGTGGAAGGCTTGCTGAATGCCGATCCTAAGCTGTTTCCGAATACGGTGAGGATAGAAGAGATCACCTATCATGAGGTGATCGAAATGGCCTACTACGGTGCGCAGGTGATCCACCCCAAAACGATCAAACCGCTACAAAATGCCAATATCCCATTATATGTAAAATGCTTCCTGGACACCAAACTCAAGGGTACCGTGATCCAGAACACTACCGATGCCTTCGTCTACCCTCCACTGATCGTACTGAAAAAAGACCAGATACTGCTACAGGTCACCAGCCGTGACTTCTCGTTCATTACCGAAGAGAACCTGCGCAACTTGTATGATATTTTTCATGCCCAGCATGTCAAGATCAATCTCATACAAAACGCTGCCATCAGCCTTGTGGTATGCGTCGACAACCGGGAAGATAAGATCCGCTTGCTGGTGGAAGCGCTGGAAAAGGACTACAAAGTATTAAAGAATGACGATGTACAGTTGCTGACCATCAGGCATTATACGCCTTCTATCCTCGAGGAGCTGACCAAGGGACGTGTGCTGCTCCTGGAACAGAAGACCAGGAATACCGTCCAGGTAGTGGTGAAATAATCCCCCTGCCTGCCTAACTCTTATAGGGTTTGAAACCCTATAAGAGTTAGGCAGGAAATACGTAATTTAGTACTATTCAGAAACCTTAAATCCTTAATTGTATGCAAGAAGAGCAAAAGAAAGAAGAGGGATTCTTCGATAAGCTGAAGGATACCCTTAACGACCTCAAAGACAAAGCCGGCGAAACCTGGGAAAAAGTAGAAGACAAAGCCGAGCAAGTATGGGACAAGGTAGAAGACGTCGCTGAAGATGCCTGGCATACGGCCAAAGAAAAAGCATCGGAACTAAAAGACAAGATGACCGATAAATTCGACGAGCTGACGGATAAAGATAAAAAGGAGCCGCCAAAAACAGCCTGAGATATTTTTTTACCGTTCACTCTTATAGGGTTCCAAACCCTATAAGAGTGAACGGTTATCAAGAACGATAATAAGCCACCACAGCCTCCCCCGCGCGCTCCCCGTCCATAGCTGCAGAAATAATGCCACCGGCATAGCCTGCGCCTTCTGCGCAGGGGAACAGTCCTTTGACCTGCACATGCTGCAGCGTATCTTTATCCCTGGGAATACGCACCGGCGATGAGGTCCGGGATTCCGTCGCCGTTACAATAGCGGCATCGGTATAATAGCCTTTCATTTTTTTCCCAAAAGAGACAAAGCCTTTGCTTAGCGACTGGTATACTTCGTCGGGCAATACCTCATGCAGCAAGACGCTGGTAACACCGGGCAGGTAAGAGCAATCGGGCAGTGTAGCAGAACGTTTCCGGCCGACAACATCCGTCATCCGCTGCGCCGGGGCCTTCAGCAAGCCCCCGCCGGCTATCCAGGCTTTTTGTTCTACCATTTGCTGGAAGTGCATACCGGCCAGGGGACCCGTAAATCCATAACGGGCAAAGTCTGCTTCATCGACGGCGACCACCATGCCTGAATTGGCATAGGGATTATCCCTTTTTGATGGCGACCATCCATTGACCACCAGCTCGCCCTCATCGGTCGATGCGGGCGCAATAATGCCACCAGGACACATACAAAAAGAGAATACGCCACGGCCCAGCTCCTGGCTTACCAGCGAATAGGCTGCAGGGCCCACCATATCGCCGAATACCATGGGATCGCAACCGTATTGAATATCGTTGATAAGCGCCTGTGGATGCTCGATACGTACGCCCAAGGCGAATGGCTTGGCCTCTATATGGATCTTGCGTCGGTGCAGCAATTGAAAAACATCGCGCGCCGAATGTCCGGTTGCCAGGATGAGCGCACGGGCCCTGATCTGTTGTCCGTCGTTTACCACAGCGCCCTTCAGCGTATCCCCATCCAGTATAAGGTCGGTGAGCCGGGTGTTAAACAACACCTGTCCGCCACAGGCCTCTATCGCTTCGCGCATCGCTACAATGATGCCCGGCAGCTTATTGGTGCCAATGTGCGGATGTGCTTCGTATAGTATTTTTTCCTCGGCGCCGAAGTAGCGGAACCATTGCAGGCTACGCAGTATATTGCCTCTTTTGGTAGCGCGGGTGTATAATTTGCCGTCGCTATACGTGCCGGCGCCGCC
Organism: Taibaiella koreensis; assembly: GCF_003545715.1. Classification (GTDB taxonomy): domain Bacteria; phylum Bacteroidota; class Bacteroidia; order Chitinophagales; family Chitinophagaceae; genus Taibaiella; species Taibaiella koreensis. The sequence continues at coordinate 97,278 of NZ_QVNU01000001.1, read as the reverse complement.
TTCACCGAAACAATAATTGGAGTCGGGATTAACAATGCCTTGCTTGTTCATGGCTGCCAGGTCGCGGCGCCGGTTGCGCACATCCTTTCCCCGTTCGATAATAATGGGACACAGGCCGCTTTCGACTAGCTTCAGGGCAGCATACAATCCTGCCGGACCGGCGCCGGCCACGATCACCGGCTCCTTCCCGCTCACTTGCTGCAGCTGATGCGTGAAAGCAAATGCATCTTTAAAAGGTTCTTCAACGAATACATTGACCAGCAGCTGCATCATGATCTGGCTGCCACGGGCATCGACCGAACGGCGCAGCACCTGTACGGCATTGATCCTTTCCGGCTTAATATTGAGCTTTTGCGCGGCGTGGCGCCGCAATAAGGTGTCCTGCGCTGCATCGTTAGGACTGAGACGAAGTGTGATTTCCTGAGGCATTCTATTTAGGAATGAAAACGATCAATACGGCTGCAAAAATACGGTTATTCCCGTACGCTCCGCCGGCATGGCGCCTGGCGCATACAATTCCCATTCCGGCATTCCCAACTATCCCTTATTTTTGCTGCTCACCTTTTCGAATATGTCGACCTTATATTTATACAATTCCTATAACCGCCAGAAAGAGGAATTCGTGCCGATCACACCGGGACATGTGGGTCTGTACGTCTGCGGCCCTACCGTGAGCGGCGAATCGCACCTGGGTCATGCCAGGCCTTATATCACCTTCGACGTGGTGAACCGCTACCTGCAGCACCTGGGCTATAAGGTGCGCTATGTGCGTAACATTACCGATGCCGGGCATTTTGAAGAAGAAGGACGTGAAGCCGAAGATAAGGTTGCGAAAAAAGCATTGCTTGAAATGCTCGAGCCTATGGAGCTGGTACACAAGTATACCAGCCTCTACCATTGGGGCATGCGTAAGTTCAACAACCTGGAGCCTTCGATAGAACCCACTGCCACCGGGCATATTATTGAGCAGATCAACATGATCGAGGACATTATTGCCAAAGGCTTTGCCTACGAGGTAAATGGTTCTGTGTACTTCGACGTTAAAAAATATGCCGCGCAATATCCCTATGGCAAGCTTTCGGGCCGTGTGATAGACGACCTGCTGGAAACCACCCGTGAGCTGGAAGGACAGGAAGAGAAAAGAGACCGGGCCGATTTTGCGCTGTGGAAAAAAGCGCCGCCGGAGCACATCATGCGCTGGAAAAGCCCGTGGGGTGAGGGTTTCCCGGGATGGCACATCGAGTGTTCCGCCATGAGCAGCAAGTACCTGGGCCAACGCTTCGATATACATGGCGGCGGCATGGACCTGCAATTTCCGCACCATGAAAGCGAGATTGCGCAAAGCACCATTGCCCATGGCTGCGCACCGGTAAACTACTGGATACATAACAATATGATCACGATCGATGGCAAAAAAATGGGTAAAGCCTATAATAATGTCATCAAGCTTACCGAGCTCTTCAGCGGCGATCATCCCATGCTGGAGCAAGCTTATCACCCGATGGTGATCCGCTTCTATATCCTGCAGACCCACTACCGCAGCACCCTTGATTTTTCAAATGATGCACTGAAGGCTTCGGAAAAAGCATTGCGCCGGCTCTGGGAAGCCTATGAGGTATTGCAGAAGCTGCCCCTGACCGATAACGCATCGGCTAGCGATGCCGAGCTGGAGCAAAAGATACTGGATTTCTGCCAGGCCTGTGCCGATGACATGAACGATGATTTCAATACGGCAAAGGTGATCGCCAACTTGTTTGAGTTGGCTCCTGTGATCAATGGCATCAAAGGCGGACAGATCAGAGCAGACGCTATCAGCCAATCGGCACAACAACTGATGCTGGATACCTTCCACACTTACCTGGAAAGCATCCTGGGCCTGCAGCCCTTGCAACAGAACGACGACAGCAAGCTGGACAGCGTATTGCAGCTGGTGATCGAAATGCGCCGCGAAGCCCGGGCCCGTAAAGACTATGCAGCCTCCGATAAGATCAGGGATATGCTGGCCGCCGCCGGTATACAGCTCAAAGACGAAAAAGACGGCGCTGTAAGCTATTCTATAGATTAAACCTGGCGAAGAAATAAAGCGTATACAAAAGGATGAGGTCGTAAAAAGCTTCAGCCTTTTTTTTGCTTAACTGCATATACTTAAAAAAATGTCCTTTCAAAAGAACGAGCAAACCATAACCGGCAGCCATCATAAGCCTATCCTGCTCGACATCACGCTCAATCCCGCCGCAGACAAGCGTCCTGTGATCCTGTATGCGCACGGATTCAACGGCTTCAAGGACTGGGGCAACTTTGACCTGATCGCCCGGCAGTTTGTCAACGCAGGCTTTACTTTTGTCAAGTTCAATTTTTCCCATAACGGCACCACCCCGGAGCAGCCATTGGATTTCGCCGATCTGGAAGCCTTTGCGGAAAACAATTATACCAAAGAGCTTTACGATCTTGAAAAAGTGATCGACTGGATCGGAAGCGACCAGAATCCTTTTGCCGCTTATATCGATCATGAGCAACTGGGCTTAATCGGGCATAGTATGGGCGGCGGCATCAGCATCCTGAAAGCAGCCGAAGACCGCAGGATCCAAGCCCTGGCCACCTGGGCGGCCATCGACGAATGCAAAACACCCTGGACCCATTGGCCACAGGACAAGCTGGAGAACTGGAAGGATGAAGGCGTAGCCTACTATTTTAACGGCAGGACCCAACAGCAGATGCCAATGCACTACCAGCTATACGAGGATTTTCAGCAGCACAGCGATAGGCTTGATATCATTAATGCCGCGGGAAAGATCGCCATTCCCTGGCTCATTTGTCACGGACTGTCCGACACCAGCGTCAGCGTAGAAAGTGCCTACAGCCTGCACCGGGCCTGCCCGCAGGCTACCTTGTTCACCCCGGACTCGGACCATGTCTTCGGCCGCAAACATCCCTGGCAGGGCGACACCTTACCCGACGCCATGCAGGAAGTGCTCCTACGGAACATTGCCTTCTTTCTATCTGTATTCAAAAAATGATACTGCACAGCCACCGGACCTATATGACTTCTCTTTCTGAAGAGGCAACCAGGAAAGCGCTGACTAAGATAGCGCAAGGACTGTTCAATCCTTACCGGCTGGACTGGCCTATACAGGACGAGCAGCTGCGCTTTCGCCTGCGATCACGTTGGTCCGTGGCAGAAGGCGTCTTCGATACCCTGGCTGGTACAGGACAATTGACAGTCAGCTATAAACCCAAAGGATATCCACTGCTGATCAACAGTGTTTTTGCTGCGCTATTCCTGATCGCTACATTTCAGACCAAACGGTTCACTGTTAATGGTCATCCGGTAAGCTATGGTACCGGGATAATGATCACTTGCGCCGTGATCCTGGCTTTCACTGCCCTCCACTTGCTGATCCACTGGTGGCAGGTCACCCAAATAAGGGAAAGTGTCGAAACGGCGCTGAAGCTGAAATCGTGATCAAGATGATTGCCGCTCAAGCACGCCTTTTGTGAAGGCCTGCACCAGGTAGCTAAGCAATTTACCCGTAAAAACATCGTGCTGTCCATCGGCCCTTTCCACCACACCCTCGGGCAAGTGCACATAACGGGCATTGGCATGCAAGCCGCACTGGTACAGGTATTGTAGTGCGTGTTGCGTCGTAATACCTACCGGCGTAGCAGCGCTGCTGAGTACATGCTGTATACAATCCAGGTCGAGCTCCACACCGAAGGGCGCATCGCTGACAAAATCAAGCGCCTGGTGCAGGCTTTCTTCCCAGCCGGTTTTCCCACGCAGGAACATATCTTCCCAAAACAAAGGCAGCAGATCTGGATTACTATTCAGCTCGGCGACGACGGGCTGGCTGTTATAGGCTTCATGCAGGCCCAGCATGGCGTAGCGGATCAGGAAGTGCTCCTGGTGCGCATAACGGAACCCATTACCGCTATGTCGCCCCTCCATAACCCTGTAATCGGAATGGGCATCCAGGTTGATCGCATTCAATGGTTTTCCCAGGGCCAGCGCCGTACCTTTAAGCAGGGGATAGGCATTGTTGTGCCCTCCGCCAACCACTACCGGTATTTTACCGGCAGCTACGATCTTATGGATCAGAGGATGCACCTCGGCATCAATATGTGCCGTATAGCTTCGCAGCTGCTCTATACTAGCACTGCTGCAATTGACCAGCCAGCCGCTAAAATCATATTCACCCAGCAGCAGGAAATCCTCCCCCCTGAAGGCGGCCGTCTGTTGAATATGCATAAAGCTTTTCAAAAAGCCGGGCCACGCGGTATGCGCGCCACCGACGCCGCCATTGGCCCTTACGCCGATGTCTTCGGGCAGCCCCAGGATCACAAATCTTGCCGGCGATTGCACCAGCGCCTCATCGACGAGACAACCCGGCAAGGCCAGGCCTACCGTTTCGCCAAGCCTGGTCTCCCCTTCGCGGGGGGTAACCAGTATTTGCCGTTCGTCTTCATGGTAAATACGAAGTTGGACCATTGAAAGATATTGGTATTTTACAGCACAAACTTAGCAAGCCTGAGCGAAAATTTTATTCTGCTATAGAAAAACCTGAAGTGCCGGCTTATCCAATGCGGGCAAAAAGGAGTAATTTTGCCTTAGAATCATATTTAAAATATAGAATATTATGTATCCAGCAGAACTCGTTAACCCCATGAAAGCCCAGCTGACGCAAAGCGGCTTTCAGGAACTGCTCACTCCCGAACAAGTAGATAGCACAATACCGCAACAAGGCACTACCTTGCTGGTGATCAACTCAGTATGCGGTTGCAGCGCCGGTACTGCCCGTCCCGGCGTGTTGGAATCGCTCCAGGGTGAAGGCAAGAAACCGGACCACGCCGTGACTTCCTTTGCCGGCTTCGACCTCGATGCTGTAAAGCAGGCTCGTACCTACCTGCTGCCCTATCCGCCGTCCTCACCTGCCATAGCGCTGTTCAAGGATGGTCAGTTAGTGCACATGATCGAACGCCACATGATCGAAGGCCGCTCTGCTGCTATGATCTCGGCCAACCTGAAGCAAGCTTACGAAGAGTACTGCTAAGCATAACGTACTTCCAGACAAAGAGCTACCCTATACGGTAGCTCTTTTTTCATGCCTTTTAAACCTGGTAATGCCTTTGTAAAATAATCTTCACCCGGTTATTATCTTTTGCTAAACCTTACCAAAAAATAATCGTTAATATTTTTGTGGCATGTATTTTGATAAAAACACTTGTGTACTTTGCTGAAGTACGCTTTTGTTCCTTTTAAACACTTACTCCAAAAAAAGAATGCTTATGAATTGGAAACACACCGCAATGACCCTTACGCTTGTAGCTGGACTGGCTGCAGGCATGACCTCTTGCAAATCGCAGGAAAAGAAAGACGCTGAAGCAAAGGCTAAGATCGAAGCCGCGGCTCCCGGCGTTACCGTGGTAGTAAAAGACGGCGTAGCTACCTTGAGCGGTGAAATGGCCGACGAGGCTGCTAAAACAGCCGCCGAAGAAGCCGCTAAAAAAGTAGAAGGCGTTAAGTCTGTAGTCAACCAGACTACAGTAGCACCGCCACCTGCGCCCGCTCCTGCTCCCGTAGTAGTCAACCCCGACGATTCGCTGACCAGCGCCGCAACCGCAGCAATCCAGGAATATCCTGGTGTAACGGTAACCGTAAAAGATGGTGTAGTGACCCTGAACGGTGAGATCAAGAAAGCCGACCTGCCCAAGCTGATGCAGAAAGTGAACGAGATCAAACCCAAGAAGGTAGAGAACAAAATGACCGTTAAATAATTACTTCTCTTTAAATTCAAAAAAGAACACTATGGCATTGCAAGATAAATATGCGGAGCTGATCAATACCGCCAACGCAAGCGGCGCTTCCAACCTCCAGGTACGCGAACAGGACAATGTTCTTTACATCGATGGCGAGGTGCCCACAGGCGAGGTTAAAGACAAGCTGTGGAATGTTTATGACAAGATCGATCCCGACTTCCGTTCCGGCGATGTGGTAATGAACATCAATGTATCGCCCGCCGCTGCAGCCACTCAGCTGAAAGTAACCACGCAGAGCTCTAACCTGAATATCCGTAAAGGCCCCGGCACCGACCAGCCAATCCTGGGTAAAGCAGCACATGAGTCTATCGTGACCCTGCTGAGCAAGTATAACGATGCCTGGTACCTGATTCGCACCAATGACGGCATAGAAGGCTATTCTTCGGCCGAATACCTGACGGCGCTCTAAGTACCTTCTTATATAACAGGCAGGCCATCCCATATCGGATGGCCTGTTTTTTTGTACTTAGGATAAATTTTGCCCCCGGCGGTTCACCCTATACAGAATATTTTTCTTCCCGGCATAGTATGCACGGAAAGATCGTGTGTCTAATGGATACCATGCATTTCAGCTGCATTGTTTTCTGTTTATAATAACGGGCTACCTTTCCAGGAAGCCCGTTCGCTTTTACATTCATCGGGATGAATGATCAGAAGATCGATCCCTCTTTTTCTTTTGCTTCCCTTACCTGGTCCAGCGCGTCTGGTATCACATCGCTGATGATCGTAATAAAAGAATCCTTGCGTGCATTTCCGAGCGCAAATTCGATCGCTTCTTTTTCCTTGGGGATCACATGAATGGGTACCTGCTGGTTAATGTTACGGATGCCTTTTTCGATCAGTCCGATGATCTCCTTTTCGGTGCGCCCACGCAGGTTCTTGTCCTGGCGGATAATGATCTCGTCAAACATTTTGGCGGCCTCTTCGCCCAGTTCTATCGTATCCTCGTCGCGCCGGTCGCCCACACCCGCTACTATTCCCACTTTATGCGAAGCGTTTACCTGCGACACGAACTTGCCGATCGCCTGCATGCCATGTGTATTATGGGCATAATCAAGCATCACGGTAAAGTCGTTGAACTTAAAGATATTCATACGACCTGGAGTCAATGCCGGCGAAGGCACGAAGGTCTGTAATGCCAGCCGTATATTCTCGATCGAAACCTCCGATACATAGGCTGCCAGGATCGCGCCCAGCGCATTGGCAATATTGAACTCCGCCGTTCCGGCAAAGGTGATGGGTACATTTCCTGCTTTTTCCACCCGTATTTTCCAGCCTCCTTTGAGGATCGTCAGGTAGCCCTCTTCGTATACCGCGCCCAGACCACCTTTCTTACAGTGATCCAGCACCCGGTTGCTGTTCTCGTTGAGTGAAAACAGGGCGATGTGGCAATCCAGCTCCTTCCGCATGCCATAGACCAGGTCATCGTCGGCATTCAGGATAGCGTAGCCTGAAGGGAATACCGTTTTGGGTACTACCGCTTTCACCCGCGCCAGCTTCTCGATCGTATCGATGCCACCAAGGCCTAGGTGATCGCCCGCGACATTGGTCACCACGGCTACATTACAATTATAAAAGCCCAGGCCGGCTCTCAGGATACCACCCCGCGCACATTCCAGCACAGCAACTTCTACAGTAGGATCTTTGAGGATAAACTCGGCAGAGACCGGCCCGGTGCAATCTCCGGATTGCATCAGCTGGTTCTGGATATAGATACCATCGGTGGTCGTAAAGCCCACGGTCGCGCCGGTTTGCTTCACAATATGCGCGATAAGCCGGGTCGTGGTCGTTTTACCATTGGTGCCGGAGATGGCAATAATCGGTATACGCGCCGACTTTCCGGGAGGGAACAACATATCGATCACCGGCTCGGCCACGTTGCGCGGCAACCCGTCGGAGGGGTCTAGGTGCATACGAAAACCCGGGGCCGCATTGACTTCCAGCACAGCGCCGCCATTTTCCGTAAGCGGTGTCGTAAGGTCGGGCGCCATTACATCCACACCGCAGATATCGAGGCCGATGATACGGGCAATACGTTCAAACAGGATGATATTGCTGGGATGCACCTGGTCGGTAAGGTCGGTGCTGGTACCGCCGGTGCTCAGGTTGGCTGTTGGTTTCAGCCAAAGGCTCTCTCCTTTGGGCAGCACGCTGTCCAGGCTAAGGTCTTTATCTTTCAGTATATTTTCCGTTTGTCCGTCTACTACGATATTGGTCAGCACCTTTTCGTGGCCGAAGCCCCTGCGCGGATCGCTATTCACGATATCGATCAGCTCTTTAATCGTGCTTTTCCCATCGCCGGTCACGGCAGCGGGGGTACGGCGCGCAGCTGCCACAAACTTATAATTGATCACCAATGCCCGGTGATCAAAACCGGTAATGAACTTTTCGCAGATCACGGCACGTGAGTACTTTTGCGCGATCGCCATCCCTTCCTTTAGCTCCTCCCAGGTCTTCAGGTTCGTCGTGGCGCCTTTACCATGGTTGCCATTAAGCGGCTTGGTCACGAGCGGATAGCCGATACGTTTCACCGTCTTTTCCAGGTCTTCCTCATCGTAGACGATCAATCCTTTCGGAACAGGGATCTGGGCGGCTTCCAGCAAATTCTTGGTATCTTCTTTATCGCAGGCCAGCTCTACCGCAATGGAGCTGGTGGTGCTGGCTACCGTAGCCTGTATCCGTTGCTGTTTTTTCCCATAGCCCAGCTGTACCAGTGAGTGGCGGTTCAGTCTTATCCAGGGTATTTTCCGCCGCGCTGCTTCTTCTACTATAGACCCGGTGCTGGGCCCCAGCCGTTCTTCCTCGCGCAGCTCACGCAGCTTTTGTATATCACTGTCCAGGTCGTAAGTTTTGCCTGCAATCAATGCTTCGGCGATCGCTACAGAGGCCTTTGCGGCATAAATGCCTGCTTTCGCCTCATAATAAGAAAACACCACGTGATAGACGCCGCGCTTGTCGCTTTCCCTCGTTCTGCCGAAGCCGACATCCATACCGGCAAGGGTCTGGATCTCCAGGGCGATATGCTCGATCACATGCCCCATCCAGGTGCCTTCCTTCACCCTTATGAAAAAGCCGCCTTCAACACCTTCACTGCAGCGATGTGTATACAGCGAAGGTATCAGCTGCTGCAGCCGCTCAGGGAAGCCCTCGATCTTATTGGTGGGCCTTTCTTCCATTTCCTGCAGGTCGAGCAGCATTACGATCAGGTGGTGCCGTTTGGTAGACCAGTAGTTAGGTCCCTTCATTACTTTTATGTCCAGTATCTCCATGAAAACAATCCGGTTTAATTTTTTTTACATAAAATAGGAATGACTCAGTTAAAGTATGGTTTTATTTTTTCAATTAAAAAAAATTTTGTTCATAAATCAAAAAAACTGTTGCCGGGCGCGTGCTACAACGGAAAAGGTTGTTAAAAAGTTGAATATTCCGTAAATTTATAAAGAGCAGCGCCCCGCACAGAATAGCTTTACTTTTGCGCTGAAAAAATAACCTAACCAGATACATGATCCGGAACGAGAAACTGTTTCTTGAACGATACCAACAATTGAACAGGCAGCAGAAAGAGGCGGTAGATACAATAGAGGGACCCGTAATGGTCATAGCAGGACCGGGTACCGGTAAAACGGAGATCCTCGCTATGCGTATAGCCAACCTGCTGAGAAGTGATGCTCAGGTAAAACCTTTCGAAATTCTTTGCCTTACCTATACCGACGAAGGCAGCGTGGCCATGCGCAAAAGGCTGCTGCAGATCATCGGGGAAGATGCCCATCGTGTACACATTTATACTTTTCACGCATTCTGTAACAACCTTATTCAAAGCAATGCCGAGTATTTCGGTATCCGTGATCTGCAGCCCATCAGCGAACTCGAGCGTATAGCGCTGCTGCATAGCCTGCTGGAAGACCTGCCGGAAGGGCATACGCTGCGGCGTTTGAAGGGCAATATCTATTACGATGCCCGCAACCTGCAGTCCCTCTTCGACCTGATGAAATCGGAAAGCTGGACGCCCGAAATGGTCACGGAAGCCGCCGGGGAATACCTGGCTGGCCTTCCTGAACGGGAGGAATTTGTATACAAAAGAGCCAATGCCAAGCAAGGTATTAAGGTAGGGGATCTTAAGATGAAAGAGATCGCCCGGGAAACAGCGCGTATGGAGCGTACGATCGCCTCTGCCAAGCTATTTGACCAATACCAGGCCCGTATGCAGGCTATGGGCCGCTACGACTTCAGCGACATGATCCTTTGGGTGCTCAGGGCGTTTAAAGAGAACGAACATTTCCTGCGCAATTACCAGGAACGGTTCCAGTATGTACTGGTCGATGAGTTCCAGGATACCAGCGGTGCCCAAAGCGAGCTGCTCACCTTGCTGATGGATTTCTGGAACAGCCCTAATCTCTTTATTGTGGGAGATGATGACCAGAGTATCTTCGAATTCCAGGGCGCACGCCTGCAAAACATTGTCGACTTCTACGACCGCTACGAAGCGGATATCAAAGTGATCGTCCTCAAAGAGAATTACCGTTCTACCCAGGCGATACTCGACAAGTCGGGACGGCTCATCAATTACAACAAAGAGCGGCTCATTGTCAAGCTGCAGCGGCTTCAGCTGGATAAGAACATCATTGCCGCCAACACCCGTTTCAGCAGGGAGGAACGGGTCGAGCCCGTGATCAGGGCTTATCATAACATCCTGCACGAGGAGGCCGATATCGTGGAACAGATAGCGCAGCTGCAGCGCGACGGCGTAGACCTGAGCCAGGTGGCCGTTCTCTACTCTCAACACAAACAGGCCGGCAATATCATCGACCTCATGGAGCGCAAAGGCATTTCTTATTGGGTGAAGCGACCCGTCAATGTGCTCGACCTGCCGTTGATCCAACACCTGCTAGGCATCTTGCGCTATATTGATACTGAGCAGCGCAAACCCTTTAGCGGCGAGCAGTTCCTGTTTGAGACGCTTCACATCCCGCACCTGGGTATTTCGGCCATCGATCTCGCTCATTTAAGCTTGTATAAACAAGGAAAGGAAAGCAAGCACAAGCAGTGGCGCATGCTGCTGCAGGACGCATTCCTGCTGCATTCGCTGGAGCTGAACACTGCAGCGGCGCTGGTGAGAACCGGCACTGCCCTGGAAGCCTGGATACAGCAATCCAAGAACCTGACCATAGCCATGCTGCTGGAAAAGATATTGTACGACACCGGTATTATGGCGCAGGTGCTGCAAAGCGAGCAGCAGATATGGGAAATGCAGGTACTGCACACCTTCTTCAATTTTGTAAAGGAAGAATGCACACGGCAACCCCGGCTGACGATTGCCGGCTTCCTGCAGATGATCGACCAGATGCAGCTCGAAGACATCAGCGTACCGGTACAAAAGATCATACGCCAGGAAAACGGCGTGCGCTTCTATACCGCTTTCAGCGCCAAGGGGCACGAGTTTGAATACGTGTTCCTGGTTGGCTGCACCAAAAATTTCTGGGAAAAGAAAAAGGGCGGCGGCCGTGGATTCAATTTGCCCGACACGCTTACCCATACCAACGACAACGAAGAAGGCAGCAGTGCTGAAGAGGTAATGCGCCGCGTATTTTTTGTCGCACTTACCCGTGCCCGCAAATACCTGCAGGTCTCTTATGCCGTAAAAGACAATGCCGGCAAGGACCTGGAGGCCTCTCAATTTGTGGATGAGCTGGGAACGGAAGAAAGACAGGCTGCGGAAAAGCAGGTGGCTTTCCTTAGCGACGAGCAGGTGATCGCCCACCTGCAGTGGGCTTTTGTACCGCCACCACCGGTGCGTATCGACCTGGCACGGAAAGAGCTGCTGGACAGCCGGCTGGAACGTTTTGAGCTCAGCGCATCGGCGCTGAACAAATACCTGCGCTGCCCCGTGGCCTTCTATTACGAGACCATATTGCAGGTCCCGGTCGCCAAGAATGATGCTATGGCTTTTGGTACCGCAATACACTACGCCCTGGAAAAGCTGTTCAAAAAAATGCTGGCAGCACCGGATAAAAGCTTCCCGCCCAGGGAAGAGGTGATCGCTGACTTTGAGCGCATGCTCTGGCGCAACGAAGACGCCTTTACAGAAGTACAGTATAAACGCCGGAAGGAATTGGGACAGCAGCTCCTTGCCGATTATTACGACCGGTATATCCATACCTTCAATAAAGTAGTGGCTATCGAAATGATGCTGGGCAATATGGAAGTAGGCGGTGTACCCGTAAAGGGCAAGCTGGATAAGATCGAGTTCACGGGCAGCGCCTGCACCGTAGTCGATTATAAGACCGGCAACCCGGAATATAGTAAGAAGAAAGAATTGCTCCCGCCCAATGAAGGCAATCCCAATGGTGGCGATTACTGGCGGCAGATGGTATTCTACAAGCTGCTGCTCGACAACCACCCGATGGCGCGCTCCAGCGGCTGGCGTATGGAGGCCGGCCTATTCGATTACGTGGAAAAGAACGATGCCGGCGACTATGTACGCTATACCGTGCCCATTGCTGAGACCGACCAGACTACCGTGCGGCAACAGATTAAAACAGCCTACACACAGATTATGAACCATGAATTTGACCGGGGCTGCGAACAGGAAGATTGTCCCTGGTGTACTTTCGTAAAGACCCACAAGCTCATCAAGCCGGCCATTAATGAAGAAGTGCTGTAAACACATACGGGGCGCTTTTCGCGCCCCGTATGTGTTTCAAAAAGATAATCGCTTAACCCGCACCGTGCAGGCGCACCTTCAGGTTATGCATTTTATTGTTCAGCTTCAGCTGGCAGGCCAGGCGCGAGTTGGGTAGCAGGTCGGGCAAGGTATCCAGCATCGCATATTCGTCGTCGCTCATCTCCGACAGGCTATCTTCACCTTCCAGCACATCTACGCAGCAGGTAGCACACAAGGCCATACCACCGCAGGTGGCCAGTACATCGTACTCACTGGCTACCAACAGTTCCATCAGGCTCAGGCTCATATCGGTAGGTGCTTCGAGCGGATTGACCGTACCGTTGCGGTCTTCCACAAAAATAGTAATCGTATTTTCCATAAAATTCAGGGCCGGCTAACAGACCGGAGCCGGGCTGCAAAGCTATAAAATTTTGCGCTTAAGGCCTATGCTATGCCTCTATCCTGCAATAGACCGGCCTGTAGTGCTTTTATCACTGTGGTAAATTAATTCGGGGTTCGTAGAGATTGCCTTATTTTTACGATCAGCTAAACCAACCATATGAAAAGTATAACCGTTTTTTGCGCCTCTAGTCCCGGCTTTGATGCCATCTATCACAGTACTGCTTTTGCATTGGGCCAGCTGCTGGCCGAAAAGGGCATCGGCGTTGTTTACGGTGGCGCCAAAGTAGGCCTTATGGGAGCAGTCGCCAATGGCGCCCTGCATGCCAACGGAAAGGTGACGGGCGTACTACCGCATTTTCTCCGGACCAAAGAGATTTCTCACGAGGAGCTTACCGAACTGGTTATGGTGGAGAGCATGCACGAGCGTAAAACGAAGATGAATGAACTCTGCGATGGCGTCATTGCCCTGCCTGGTGGCTTTGGCACACTGGAAGAGCTTTTCGAGATGCTGACCTGGGGCCAGCTGGGCCTGCACCGTAAGCCCATAGGCTTGCTGAACGTAAACGGCTTTTACGACAGCCTGATATCCCTGCTGGAACATATGACTGAGAGCGGCCTGCTCAAGGAGGTCAATCGCCGCATGCTGCTGGTGAGCGATAATGCTGAAGACCTGCTACAGCAGATGGAACAGTACGAGGCGCCGGAAGTAGGCAAATGGCTTTCGGAAGAAACGACCTGAGTATACAGAACTGATACAAACAATAAAGCCCGCCTTCAATAGGCGGGCTTTATCTATTTCTTTTGAAATCCTAGAACTCGTTAATACCATTCACGGTAGTGTACTTCATCGTGTACTTCACACCGGGATTGATGTACTTGTACGCGCTATGGCTCATCAATGCCGCTTCGTGAAAGCCGCAGAGGATCAGCTTCAGCTTGTTCTTATACGTGTTGATATCGCCAATGGCCCATATACCGGGGATATTGGTAGAATAATCTTCGGTATTGACCTCGATGGCATTCTTGTCGATGTTGAGGTTCCAGCCTTCGATCGGTCCCAGCTTGGGGCTGAGGCCAAACAAGGGAATCAGGTAGTCTGTCTCGATGGTCTTTTGCTCTTTGGTCTTGCTATCTTCCATCGATACGCTGTGCAGGCGTCCGTTGCCATGTACCTGCGTCAGGTTGGCATTCAGCACCAGGTCGATCTTTCCTTCCTCAGCCAGCTGCATTACTTTGTTTACCGAATCGGGGGCACCGCGGAAGCTTTCGCTACGGTGTACCAGCACTACCTTCCGGGCAATACCGGCCAGGTGTATGGTCCAGTCGAGCGCACTGTCGCCACCGCCGGCCAGCACCATGTGCTTATCCCGATAGGTCTCGGGCTCCAGGATCATATAATTCACTCCCTTACCATTTTCAAAGGCTTCCAGACCTTCCACGGCGGGCTTGCGGGGCTCGAAGCAGCCCAGGCCGCCGGCGATTACCACGGCCTTTGCTTCGATCTGCGTGCCCATATTGGTGGTGAGCACAAAATCGGCTTCGCCACGCTTTTCGAGGCCTTCAATCCTTTCACCAAGGGTATAGCCGGGATGGAAAGGGGAAATCTGCTCTTTCAGGTTGTCGATCAGCTCCTGTGCCAGTACAGAAGGGTAACCGGGAATATCGTAAATCGGTTTTTTGGGATAAATCTCCGAAAGCTGGCCCCCGATCTGTGGCAAATAATCGATCAGGTGGCAGCGCATCTTCAGCAGCCCTGCTTCAAACACGGCAAATAAACCCACGGGGCCTGCGCCGATAATGGCTATATCAGTCTGTATCATTTTTCGAATTTGGCGGCAAAATTAAGCAATCGTTACGATATGGCTGCAATAATGATATAAGGGTTTTTGATCTTAAGCCCTGTAGCAGCGAATAATTACAAATCTGTGACAGAGCAGACAAAAAGAATATCGTGACCGGAACACAGGAAAAAATGGCGCCGGATCGAAACGATTTTCGGGCATAAGCGGCTATGTCCCGATCCTTTGAATGACGCCGCGGCAAAGCTTTTTCCACCGGCCCGGAAACTAATGCGCAGACAGGCCGCGTATCCCGTTCATAATTATAGTTTTTTTAGGAAAACTCTTGGCAAAACCGGTTTATTTTTCGCACTTTTGCATGATACTTTACAGACAAGTAAATTTTCACCTCTTTTCATAATATCGAGTTCCGATCAATAATGGGATTGTTTAATTTTTTAACGCAAGAAATTGCGATAGATCTTGGCACAGCCAATACTTTAATTATTCATAACGACCAGGTTGTAGTTGACGAGCCTTCTATCGTTGCTAAAAACAGGACCAGTAATAAAATCGTGGCTGTAGGGAAAAAGGCCATGATGATGCACGAAAAAACGCACGATGATCTAAAGACCATACGCCCGCTGAAAGATGGGGTAATTGCCGACTTCGACGCCGCAGAAGGTATGCTGCGCGAAATGATCAAAATGGTCTACCCCAAAAAGCCTTTATTCCCACCCAGCTGGCGCATGGTGATCTGTATCCCCTCCAGCATTACCGAGGTGGAGAAACGTGCTGTGCGCGATAGTGCCGAGCAGGCCGGGGCCAAGGAAGTGTATATGATACATGAGCCTATGGCCGCAGCCCTGGGTATCGGCATTGATGTAGAAGAGCCCACCGGCAATATGATCATCGACATCGGTGGTGGTACCACCGGTATCTCTGTAATCTCCCTCGCCGGTATCGTATGCGATCAGAGCATCCGTATCGCGGGCGACGAGTTCACTACCGACATTATGGAGGCGATGCGCCGTTACCACAGCCTGAATATAGGCGAACGTACTGCTGAGCAGATCAAGATCCACGTGGGTTCGGCCCTGAAGGAGCTGGACAATGCCCCGGACGATATTGCCGTAAACGGACGCGACCTGGTAACCGGTATTCCCAAGCAGATCCAGGTATCGTACCAGGAAGTAGCCGAAGCACTGGACAAATCCATCTTCAAAATAGAAGAAGCGATCCTGAAGGCCCTGGAAAGCACACCGCCCGAACTGGCATCGGATATCTACCGCCGTGGCTTATACCTTACCGGCGGCGGCGCCCTGCTGCGCGGGCTGGATAAACGTATTTCCCAAAAGATCAAGCTGCCGGTGCATGTGGCCGAAGATCCGCTGCGCGCCGTAGTGCGCGGCACGGGCATGTCGCTTAAGAACATCAATCGCTTCACCTTCCTGATGAAATAACCTGCAAAGCCCGCACAACGGGCTTTGCACTTCTGATACCTGTTTGCCCGCGCCATCATGCGTAATTTTATTCTTCTTATACGCCGATTCTGGAATATCATTCTCTTCCTCATCCTGGAAGCAGTAAGTTTTTCCATGATCTCCAAAACCCGTAACATGCAGGGCATGGACATCGTGAGCTCGTCCAATGCTGTAGTCGGCTATGTATACAAGAAGCAAAATGACGTGGTTTACTATTTTCAGCTCCGGAGGCTCAACGACAGTCTGCTGAACGAAAATACCCGGCTGCGGAATCAGCTGGTACAATACACCGGCGCCGATACCTTCCGCGATATGATTGCCCACATTCCGGTCACGATTAAAGACACGACACGCCGCGACAGCAGTGGCGTTGCCCTGGCGCCTACCGGCGCTGTCAAGGTGATCCGCTACGCCGACTACCGCTACATCCCCGCCAGGGTGATCAACAATTCGATCTCGGGCGACCGGATCAACTATATCACGATCAACCGGGGCACAGCCGATGGCATCCGTAAAGAAATGGCTGTGGTTACCGGCAACGGCATTGTAGGCCGGATCAATAACGTATCGCAGCACCTCGCCACCGTTGTCTCCGTGCTGAGCGACCGCAAGGTAAGCACCAAGCTGAACGATGGCACTTCGGGCTTTTTTACGATATGGAACCCGGGCTCTCCCGAGTATGTAGTGACAGAGAAAGTGCCGCTTTATGTAAAGGTGAAAAGGGGCGATAGCGTGTTCACTACCGGCTATTCCTTCTTCCCCGAAAACGTATTGATCGGTACGGTGACAAAAGTCGATACCATAAAGGCCACCAATGCAAAGAACCTGAAAGTAAGGCTGTCGACCAATTTCAGGAACCTGCAGTATGTATATGTGGTTGAGGATAAGATAAGCTCCGAACGCAAAGAGCTGGAAGCAAAAAACAAACAGAATTAATCCGCATCTTGATCTTTAGGGCATATGAGCATTTACCTTCGCAACGTCTTCCGGTTTATCTTACTTGTACTGATTCAGGTACTGCTGCTGAATAAGATTCCGCTGCGCTGGTGGTCCAATCCCGGTGGCTTGCCGCCGTATACGCCCTATATCTATCCGCTGTTCATCCTGCTGCTGCCTTTATCTACGCCGGTACCCTTCCTGCTGATCGTCAGCTTTACGATGGGCATTACCATCGATGCCTTTATGGATACCGGCGGCATGCATGCTGCCGCCTGCGTGCTGATGGCTTTTTTCCGCACCAACGTATTGACCCTGCTGTTACCCAAGCGGATCGCAGAATACCAGAATATGTCGCCCAATACGAAGTCTATGGGCTGGACACCTTTCATGACCTATGCAGCCATCCTCCTGGCATTGCACCATGTATTCTTTTACATTATCGAGATATGGAGCTTCCACAGCATTGGCTATATGCTGATGAAAATATTGATCTCCCTGCTCACCAGCCTGGTGTTTGTAGCGCTGTACTCATTGTTCTTCTCATCCTCTATCGGCACTGTTTACTACGATAAGTAATTCCGGATTGGCAAAAAAAATGACGGAACAAAGATTACTGTCTCCGTTCCGTCATATTGGTGAGCCCCTTGCTAGTATTCATCTTCATTGAAAAAGAAGTCTTCCTGAGTAGGGTAATCAGGCCATATATCTTCTACGCCTTCGTACATCTCGCCTTCATCTTCCAGCTCCTGCAGGTTCTCTACTACTTCCAGCGGTGCACCTGAGCGGATGGCGTAATCGATCAGTTCGTCTTTTGTCGCGGGCCAGGGCGCATCTTCCAGGTGTGAGGCCAATTCAAGTGTCCAAAACATATCTTAAATTATTTTATTCGAAATTGAATTTGTGCAAATGTAAGGTTTCCGTTTCAATTATGAACAACCGGAAAAACATAAGGTCGTTTTATTTTTGTTATCTCTCTTTCCTTTAATTTCTCTAAACGCAAGTTAGGATCGAATAGTTTTCCAAAGGTTTAATTTCCTCAAAAATAAATGCAGCACCGCCAGTCAACCGATGCGGGCATCTGCGCGATTGGATTTAATGTGGTACATTTGTGGGCCTTCGATCTGACACGGGTTTCATGAAAATAAGCGGCTTTACTTACGTTCGTAACGGCTTCCGGTACGGTTATCCTTTTATCCCTTCTATATGTTCGCTCCTCCCTCTGGTAGATGAGCTGATTGTAGTAGTGGGCGACTCGGAAGATGGTACGCGGGACGCTGTTGCCGCCCTTAATGAACCGAAGATCCGGATTATTGATACCATATGGGACGAAGCTTTGCGCGAGAATGGCAAGGTCTTTGCGCAACAATCGAACCTGGGCCTCGACCAGGTGAGTGGCGACTGGGCCATACACCTGCAGGTAGACGAAGTGCTGCACGAGCAGGACCACGCCCGGTTGCTGCAGCAGATAAAGCATGCCGACCAGGATCCCGCCGTAGAAGGACTGCTTTTCCCTTTTTATCATTTCTGGGGCGACTTCAACCATATTCGCAACACACGCAAGACGCATCCCTTCGAGATAAGAGCATTCAAAAACACAGGCGGCTACATCCGCTCCTATAAAGATTCGCAAGGCTTTCGCAAATATCCCTCGCAGGCGGCGTATGAGCAGGGGGCAGAAGGTGAAAAGCTCCGGGTGGTCAACTGCGGCGTACCGGTATTCCACTATTCCTATTCGCGCAACCCGTCGCTGATGAAGAAGAAAGCCGAATACTTCAGCCGCTTCTGGCACGACGATGCCTGGGTGGCCCGGCACAGTAAAGAAACGCCTTTCGACTTTAACGAAGTGGACCGGCTGGAATATTTCGACAAGCCGCATCCTGTGTATATGAAAGAGGTCATCGCTGCAAAAGACTGGACATTTCAATACGACCCATCCCGTTCCAACATGAGCTTCAAAGACCGCATTATGTTTGTGCTGAACCGGTGGACCGGCAAGCGACTGTTTGAATTTGAAAATTATAAACTGATCCGAAACTGATACCTATGCTCAGCGCCCGGCAACTTTCCAAAAAATACGGACAACTTACTGTGCTCAGCAATGTAACGCTGGACATCGGCAAAGGAGAATTCGTGGCCATTGCCGGACCATCGGGCGCCGGAAAGAGCACTCTCCTGCACCTGCTGGGTGCGCTGGATTTTCCCGATACAGGCCAGGTTAAGCTGATGGACCAGGAGCTGTTCCGCCTATCCCGCAAAAAGCAGGCGGCTTTCCGCAACAAGCATATGGGCTTTGTATTCCAGTTTCACCACCTGCTTCCCGAATTTACCGCGCTTGAAAATGTATGCATGCCGCTTTGGATCGACCGGCAACCCAAGGATGAGGCTATCGAAGCCGCCAAAAAGATATTGAAAACGGTGGGCCTGTCCCATCGTATGGACCATAAACCCTCCGAACTGTCGGGAGGAGAGCAGCAACGGGTCGCGATTGCACGCGCAATCGTGCACCAGCCTTCCGTGATCTTTGCCGATGAACCTTCCGGCAACCTGGATACGGCCAATGCCAAGGCCATACACCAGCTCTTTTTTGAGCTGCGGGACTTGTATCAACAGACTTTTGTTATTGTCACCCACAACGAAGAGCTGGCCGCAATGGCCGATCGTACCTTCATGATGAAGGATGGGCAACTGGAATCTGAACGCATTCGCGGGAACTAAAAGGGATTCAGCAAAAAAAACCATCCATTATCAGGATATACGGGCTGCCCGCTGTGGCAGCTCTTTTTGCTTTTTATACAAGAAATTATTTTCTACCTGATCAATATGGCTACCATAGGGTTGTCAGCAAGAGGGAAGACATTTGCTTTATCAAACTTTATTAACCTCAAAAATCAAATCCCAATGAACCCCACACAAATGTTAAGAGGCTTTGCGACCATCAATTATTTTGCCGCTGATCATGAGGCTGCCAAAGAATGGTATACCCTCTTATTAGGCATGCCGCCTTATTTCGAGCGACCAGGCTATGTCGAATTCCGCATTGGCGATTACCAGCACGAGCTGGGTATTATAGATAGCAAATATGCCCCGCATCCGATGCCGGGCGCAGGCGTGATCCAGTACTGGCATGTCGACGACCTGCCTGGTACATTCGAACGGTTGTTGTCGCTTGGCGCCACCGAACACGAAGGCATCAAAGAACGCGGTCCCGGCTTTATTACGGCCTCAGTGAAAGACCCTTTCGGCAATGTGCTGGGTATTATGTACAATCGGCATTACCTGGAAGTATGGGATCAACGGAGTAAAGCATCATAAGCATTCTGCCGGGATACGAGCGGGGAAGCACATCGGGGAAAATGCTTAGGTAAAAAACAGGGTTTTCCTGTATTGCCACCCTATGTAGACTGCTGTATCTTGCATGGAACTTAAAACATCAATTATGAAAAAGAAGTGCCTGACGACAAGACTGTCTTTAAACAAAAAGATCATTTCTGCACTTAACCAAGGCGACAAAGGACTTATCGTAGGCGGCAATGTAACACCGCCAACACGCATTACCCTCGTTTCGGTCTATGTCGACTGCCCTGTATCATTCGACTGCGTAAAAGAAACCCATCAAAAAACAGGCTGCCAGGAGCTCACTGTGATAACCATACACAATCCCGGCTGCAATGTACCAGCCTGATGGCAAGCGGCGAACGTAAATTCGATACATAAAAGTACGAAGGCGGATGCTGTTGCATCCGCCTTCGTACTAAATTAAATTTTTCCTGTCTAATAATTGATAACCTGTCTTACAGTTCGTTTTGAGGTTGGCTATCCCCGGCTTTCTGCGCAAGGATCTGCTTTTTACCTTCATCAGCCGATACCGCTTCGATCTTTACTTTAGCAGTGCCTCTGCGTATAAATCTCAGGTCCTGGGCGGCTACTTCTGCCAGGTCGATCATACGGCTCTGGTGGCCCATGCGGTCGTTCACCTTCACATATACGATCTTGCCGTTTGACTGATTGGTCACTTTTACGTAAGTGCCCAATTTAAAGTGATTGCTGGCAGCCGTATATTTATCATTATCGAAGACTTCGCCGGTAGCTGTCTTTCTTCCTTCAAACTTGTTGTGGTAGAAGCTGGCAACGCCGGTCTTCTGTTCTGTCTTTATTTCCTTTTTCTCTGCAACCGGCTGCAGGGGCAGCGCTTGTTGCTGGATTGGCAAAGCAAAAGTAAGCCAGGA
Source organism: Taibaiella koreensis (assembly GCF_003545715.1). GTDB lineage: Bacteria > Bacteroidota > Bacteroidia > Chitinophagales > Chitinophagaceae > Taibaiella > Taibaiella koreensis. The sequence goes on along the minus strand of NZ_QVNU01000001.1, from coordinate 75,974 downwards.
CCAAAGTACGAAATCAAAACCCATTACACATAAACATTTGGTACGGGGGCAAAAGTAGCACAATACGGGAAAAATCCGCCCCAAAAAATGTTAATATTTGTTTTGAGGCTTCCGGGCCCGGGTAAATTTATGGGGTTCGGAACCATAGTCTTTTTTCTCATAACCGCCCTTACGATAGCTGTCGCGCGGCTTTCCGTATCCTGATCCGCCACTGAAACCGGGTTTGTTATCGGCTTCCTCGACCCGCACTTTCCTATTGTTAAATTTACGTTGCCCCAGGGATTCCGCGATAAATTCTACGGCGTCAGCCGGCACATTAAAGAAGCTGCTCAATTCCCTAACCGTCACCCGGCTTACCATACCAGGCTCGATATCAGTCATTTCCGCAACAAACTGGATCAAAGAGTCGACCGAAGCGCCATCTTTGGTGCCGATATTGATGAACAATCGTACACTACCGCTGCGATTGCTGGTCTCCCTTTCTACACGACGGTCGGTATAACCGGCATTCAGATCGGGCGCATTCTCATAATCCTTAATGGTATCTTTCAGCTGCAGCCACAGCAGACGGTTGATCAGCTCATCCTTATCCATGGCTTCAAACTTCTCGTGGATGCTCTTCTTATAAATCTCGCCAAAGCCATGCTCGGGTTGCGCCTCTTCGATCTTGTCGAGAAAGTGGAACAGGCGCTTACGTACTACTTCGGCCCCATCGGGGATATCGCTCTTATGGAAGCGTGTCTTGGCCATACGCTCTACCTGGCGTATACGACCAATCTCCCTCGAGGTCACCAGCGACATACATACGCCGGATTTGCCGGCACGGCCTGTACGGCCACTGCGGTGGGTATACACTTCAGGATCTTCCGGCAGCTCATAATTGATCACATGGGTAATGTCGTTCACGTCGATGCCACGGGCGGCTACATCGGTAGCTACGATAGCCTGGAACTGGCGACGTTTGAAGCGCTCCATTACCTTAGTACGCATTTTCTGGTCCATATCGCCATGCAGGGCGCTTACATGATAGCCTTCCCGCATTAGCTTTTCCGATACATCCTGGGCATCCTGTTTGGTGCGGGTAAAAATGATGCCGTAAATATCCGGCGCAAAGTCGAGAATGCGGCGCAAAGCATCGAAACGCTGGTGGGCATGGGTCACAAAATACTGGTGATCAATATTTTCATTACCCGCATTTTCCTTGGCCACGGCTACTTCCTTGGGCGCCTTCATATAACGCTTGGAAATACGGCGCACATCGGCATTCATGGTAGCGGAGAACAACCAGGTGCTTTCGCGCACCGGCGTATTCTTCAGGATAAAGTCGATATCGTCGCGGAAACCCATGTTCAGCATTTCATCGGCTTCGTCCAGCACGATCATCTTCACCTCTTCCAGGTTGACGGCATTGCGCTCCAGCAGGTCGATCAAACGGCCTGGGGTAGCTACTACCACCTGTACATTACCGCGCTTCAGCTCCCTGATCTGGGTGCCTATAGGCGTACCACCATAAACAGCCAGCGTATGGATACCGCGGCTGAATTTGCTGTATTTTACAAATTCTTCCTGGATCTGCATGCACAGCTCACGCGTGGGGCTCAGCACCAAAGCCTGTACCCCCTGGTCATTCGGGTCTATTTTATGCAGCAAAGGCAAGCCAAAAGCAGCCGTTTTACCGGTGCCAGTCTGAGCCAAAGCAATAATATCGGTCGTTTCCTGTACGAGCAGAGGTATAGCTTGCTGCTGGATGGGGCTTGGTGTCGTAAACCCTAAAGCCTGCACCGCCTGCACAAGCTCTTCTTTCAATCCAAATTCTTGGAATGTTGTCATACTCTTCAAATGTCCTTTTTAAAAAACAAGGCGCGAAGGTACGATTATATTATGGGAAACGGACAATTAATATAGATACAATCATTAATTTAACAATAGCCGCCCTTTGTAGCCCGCCTGCAAACCAAGGGGAAACCCAAAGCGGTCCCGGCATTTCCCGGGACCGCCTCTATACGGTAAAGATAAGCTTCATTGCGCTAACCTCTTACACTCACCGAGACATGCCTGTCTTGAATACGATCCTCTTCCGGCGCTTCGGCAGGGAACCGGGCAAACTGGGAGCCGTAGCCTTCGGCGCCGTCGATCTGCCCACCTACGCCCGCAGCTTCCAGGGCTTTCTTCACAGCAGCGGCGCGCTCACCGGAGAGCTTTACATTGACCTGCTCGTTACCGGTTTTATCGGTGTAGCCACCGATCTTCAGCTTGGCCTGTGGGAATGCCTTGAGAATAGCAGCGAGATTATTGATCTGGACCTGGCTTCCGGGTGTAATAGTGGCGCTGCCCGTTTCAAAATTGAGGTTATCGAAATCGAACCAGATCTTCTTCAACGAATCGGCGCCCAATGATTTGTAATCGGATTGGAGAAAAGTGACCAGCTGGTCTTCAATGCCACCTTTATAGGCATCCAGCCCGGTACCATCGGGGAGCTGTACTTTTACCGGCTCCCGCTTTGTAGTCGTTATCGATTCGGTAGTAACCGCCCGGCTTGCCGTAGCGATGGTATCGGTTGTGAGCGGGGCATTATCGGTCTTCCGGCAACCTTTTTGCCCCAATAGGTACCATAATCCGAGTCCGGCTACTGCCAGCAGCAGGATCCATAGCCAGCCACCGCCACCCTTTTTCCTGTCAGAACCGGTATAGTTGTTGCTCACCCAGCCCGATCCAGGCTCCGTAGCGCCCCGGAGACCCGCGATGGAGAAGCCTGCCGGGAAATGGCGCCATATCTGCTCTTTTAACCCGATAAGGTATGCCCAGAACCCATGGTCGCCAGATTTGCCCTCGGCTCTGGCCTGATCGGCCGCAAGGCTCAATATAGGAGGCGCCGACGCACCAAGCAAAGATTCGGCCGATACTCCTTTCAGCCCCGAATAGTCGGCGATAAGCTGCGCCGCCTCATGGGTCTTGCCGTCGAATAAGCGATGCAGCAATACCGAAGACTGATATCGCCAGGTATCTCCGCCGGTACCGGTGGCCTGCTCCAGCAATGCCAGGATGCCGCGCCGGGCCGACAGGTTGTCCGCTTCGTGCAACAGGTCGCTTAAGCCGGCGCCACGGGCTTCCTGACCTTTGGCAAAAAGCGCCGCGAGAATCGTAGGCACCAGGGCATCGGCGGCCTTTGTGACGCCGGCTTCGCTTTCGCCCAACAAAACGGCGGTACGGCTGATGAGATCGGGGCTGAACAGGCTCCTGGCCAATTCAATAAAATTAACTGCCATAATTTAGGTGTATTTAGATAGTGAAAAAGCTGAGTAGAAAACACACCACATTGAAAACACTACCTGATCTGGTTGGTGGTCGCGAAGATAAAGCAATATTCATAATTTATGCATTAACTTTCTTTTATTTCTTTACGTGGCCTGTACACCCGCCTCATGACACAGCAAGAATAGTATAGTACATTTGACCCTTGTCTGTGTTAAGCCGCACAGCTATCCGCTATGAAGCCATTGCTCGAATGCGTACCCAATTTCAGCGAAGGAAATGACCTGAACGTTATCGACCGGATCCGCGAGGCCATCGTTGCCGTTCCCGGACAAAAGCTACTGCATATCGATCCCAGCCCGTCGGCCAATCGCACGGTATTTACCTTTGCCGGGCAACCCGAAGCCGTTGCCGAAGCAGCTTTCCGCGCCATAGAAACCGCCGGCCGGCTGATTGATATGCGCCGGCAGCAGGGCGCCCATCCCCGTATCGGTGCCACCGATGTATGTCCCCTGATCCCCTTGGGCGGTCTTGAGACCGCGGTTGCCCTCAGCCTGGCAGAACAGTTGGGTCAAAGGGTAGGCGATGAGCTGGATATTCCTGTATACCTGTACGAGCAGTCGGCTAAGACCGATTACCGGCGCGCGCTGCCCGACATCAGGAAAGGTGGATACGAAGGATTGCAGGCCAAAATGAAGCAGGCCGAATGGCAACCCGATTACGGTCCATCGACGCCACAGGGCTGGGGGCAGATATCCCGTACGGGTGCCACGGTTATTGGCGCACGCAATGTTCTGGTTGCTTTCAATATTTCGCTCGATACCCGCGACGCCGGTATTGCCGCAGATATTGCCCGGCAGATGCGCAGCCGTAACAAGGGGCTACTGCCCATGCTGCGCGCGATCGGATGGTATATGGCCGATTTTGACTGTGCCCAGGTATCGATGAACCTGCTTGACTACCGTATTACCTCCCCGTTAACCGTGTGGGATACCTGTAAGGCGCTGGCGGCGGCCTATGGCGTGGTACCTACCGGGTGTGAAGTGGTAGGCCTCATTCCGGAAGCCTGTGTGCTGGAGGCCGGGGCAGCTGCATTGGGAAAAGCGATAGCAGAAACCAGCCGGGAACAGGTGGTCGCAGCCGGGATCGGGTACCTGAAGCTTGATGGCGTAAAGCCCTTTGCTCCCCGGGAAAAAATACTGGAATACGTGCTGGAAGGTGTGGGATTGTTCTAACCAGCGCTTGCTGCTATACGTTCGATCACCTCAGTAGTGTAATAATGTACGCCGGGTGCGCTGTCAAGCGACTGCCGGACCATCGCGGCCGCTACATGCTTCACATCGATACTGCGATATTTGCGGAGGCTACCCCGCATCAGCGGCTGCAAAACACTGAAAAGCGCTAAGCCGATCCGCTCCGAAAAGCGGCGCTCTTCGCGCGGCCCGTCCAGGAAAGAAGGACGATAAATGTGCACCGCCTGAAAAGGCAGGGCGGCAATGTCCCGGTCGGTCTCGCCCTTCATCTTCAGGTAGAAATTGGATGCCTGCACGCCTGCTCCTATGGCAGATATAAGGTGAAACTGCGCTATACCATTGGCCTGAGCTATGCGGGCCATAGCCAGGGGATAATCGTGATCGATCTGGTAATACCGCCTTTTGTCCGGCGTCTTCTTCCGGGTGCTGCCCAAGCAGGAAAAAAATACGTCTCCCTTTATCGCATCAGCATATTGCTCTATACGGTCGAAGTCGACGATCACCTCTTTTACTTTGGCATGAATAAAACCCGAAGGCCTGCGTACCAGCAATATGACCTGGTGAAAGGCTTTACTGGCGCAAAGCTGAAGTAGCAGCGCTCCTCCGACTAACCCCGAACTACCTGCAATAACGGCTGCTTTTGACATAATAATACTTCTGTTATATCAAAATTAACTGATAGCCGGCGAGGAAGTTGTTAAACGGATCGCTATTAACATGCCGTTATCCGGCATCGCAGGGACGAAGAGCAGAACGGCTCAATATTGCCGCCGCAGGGCGCGGCGATAGTGCAGCATGGCCTTCTGCCCGATATATATAGTACCGTGCAGGGCACACATTACTAATGCAAAGGCCAGGAATTTCATACCGATCGTTTACGCAAAAGAACAAATCGTGTATTAACGGCCGGTTAAGTATTACACTGTTTGCACAAAGTTAATACGGGCTTATCCTTCGTTTCACGGCACCTTCATGTAATGCTAACGGGCTCGTCATTTATTGTTGGCAATAGTATCCCATCTTTGTAAAGCATTTCTGCCTTGCTTTACATATTTCCGCCCGCCAAACACAAAAGCATAAGGCAAACCCACTTCCTTTATCCCATTGAAACCACTGTGGAGCTGTCCCCGAGCAGGAGACGGCTCTGCTATTTGTGTAAACGCCGCATTGTGCGGCCAGAGCTGCTGTTCCGGTGCTGTACACCCCTGGCGGTGGTCCCTGTTTCCTTTCCTGAGCTTTTCCATTACCTTCGCCCTCATATTACGCTTACCATGAATCCACTGCTATTGCTGATACAGCTGCTCAAGCCCCTGCTTTATCCCTTTTCGCTCCTTTATGGAGCGATCATGTGGCTACGCAACAAGCTCTACGACGCCGGTCTCATCTCATCTATACAGTTCAGCGTACCGGTGATCTCGGTGGGGAACCTATCGACAGGCGGCACGGGCAAAACGCCGCATATCGAATACCTCATCCGCCTGCTTCAATATGAATACAGGGTGGCGACCATGAGCCGGGGCTATAAGCGCAGTACCACCGGCTTCTACCTGGCCGGCCCGCAAACCGACGCCCGCAGCATTGGCGACGAGCCCTTGCAGTTCTACCGCAAATTTCCCGAGATCGTGGTAAGCGTGTGTGAAGATCGTATGACAGGTATACCCCGGCTATTGGGAGAAAAGCCCGAAGTAGAGGTGGTTTTACTGGACGATGCTTTTCAGCACCGCTCGGTACGCCCCGGCCTCAACATGCTCATTATCGATTTTGCCAAACCTTTTTATAAGGACTTCATCCTGCCTTTCGGCAGCCTGAGAGAAAGCCGCAAAGCTTACCGGCGGGCCGATATCATTATTGTATCGAAATGTCCGCCGCACCTGGCCGGCGGCATACAACAGGAAATGATTGCTCGGATCAAACCCCTGGCGCACCAGCAGGTCTTTTTTTCGGCTATCGCCTACGACACTCCCGTTGATTTTTTCACCGGTGAGCCCCTGCCCCTCGCCGCCGGCGCCCATGTGGTGATGGTGAGTGGCATCGCCAAGCCGGAATCGATGCTGGAGCATTTAAAAAGCGCAGCAGCCGAAGTGCACCTGCTACGCTACCCCGACCATCACTATTTTACCGATGCGAACCTGGAGGAAATGCGCCAGACCTGCAACAATTGGGCTGTGACACAGAAGGTGATTGTAACTACGGAAAAAGATGCTACCCGGCTGGCCATGCATGCCGACACACTGAGACAATGGCAAATACCGGTGGCCGTGCTACCCATCAGGGTTCAGTTGCTGCAGGATGCGCCGGCATTCGATGTGCGCGTACGGGACTATATCATTAAAGAAAAAGAAGACATGATCGAAGGTTAAAAATCATTTTTGAAAAACGAACTTACTGTTTATCTTTGCACCGTTCAATTTTTAAAAGAGTTCACGATATGCCCAAGAAATTACCTGCAACCGGCAAACAAGTAGGCGGTTGGTTCCTCCACTTAGTTGTATTTGCTATTGTTAATATTGTGCTGTGGTATATCTGCTATGCAGGCGCCACTGGTTGGGTATATCCCTGGCCTATCTGGATCACTTCTGCCTGGGGCTTGCTGATGATCGGTCATGCCTGTATGGTTTGGGCCAATTACGAAGACAAAGGCCTTGACAATTGGAAAAGGCAGGCCGTTAACGGATAAATATGTTTTTCGTGTTATAAGGAACAGTCGCACAGATTTGTGTGGCTGTTTTTATTTCTCCCTATATCCGGAGGCCGGGAGATGGAAAGGATTTTATTATATTTGAGGTATCTGCCACTATCATTATGAATATCCTGTTTTGCTCTCATCCATTGGCGCCTGCACTGGTCGATCCCGACTATGAGGATGAGTGGCGTGCGGCGCTGGACAATGGGTTTAAACCTCATTTGTTTCCTTTCGAAATATTAGTTGCTGAGAAGGATCCATCCGCCGCTATCCGGAATATCCCCCCTTCCGGAACAATGGTAACCTTGCTGTACAGGGGTTGGATGCTGAAGCCCTGGCAATATACATTGCTTTACCAGACATTGCTTCAAAAGAATTACCAGCTCATCAACAGTCCGGTCGCCTACCAAACCTGTCATTACCTGCCCGATAGCTACCCTTTTATTGAAGCCTATACCCCTAAAACGGTATGGGTCCGTGCCGAAAACGGGGCCATAGACTATGAGCAGGTATTCGGGGCCATCGCTGTCTTTGGCCAAGCGCCGCTGATGATAAAAGACTATGTCAAGTCTCAGAAACACTATTGGGATACAGCCTGCTTCATTCCAGATGCATCGGACCGGGAAAAGGTAAAGACTGTAGTTGCCAACTTTTTGCGCCTGCAAGGCGACGACCTGAACGAAGGCATCGTACTTAGAGCATTTGTCGCCTTGAAAGACCTTACTATCCATTCCGTCAGCAGTATGCCGCTAACACAGGAATACCGGCTCTTCTTTTTTAATGGCCAATTGCTGGGTTGTTTTGATTATTGGGAAGAAGGTACTTATCCCGAAGCGCCGCAACCACCATTGGCCTTATTCGAAACAATAGCGCAAACGATAAAGAGCAACTTTTTCTCCATGGATATTGCCCAAACAACATCCGGCGAATGGCTGATCATTGAGCTGGGTGACGGGCAGGTAGCCGGTCTTCCCGGGAAAGCGGACCGGTACTTATTTTACAATGCGCTACACAAATACTGGCGCAATGCCATTCCTTTATGACAGACGCCAGACCCATACACACCGATTTTCAGCCGCTGCTGGATCTCAAAAGCAAAGCCGTCATCGACCTGTTCACCGACCTGCGCTGCTATGTGCTTGCGCTGCACCCCGACAGCATTGAGCTGCTATACCATACCCATGCGCTTACGGCTGTCTTCTCGCTTTCTGAAAAGCTTTCCGACGCCTTTTGCATGCTCCCTATCTATACCAATCATCTCAACCTGGGCTTCAACAAAGGCACGCTGCTCAGCGATCCGCATGGCTTGCTCACCGGAACAGGCAACCTGATACGGCACATCACTGTTGCACAACCTAAAGACTACAGGAACCCCAAGGTCAAAGCACTGATCCTGGAAGCCATACGGCAAGCCCGCGAGGACATGGGCAAACCGCCGAAGGCAACAGGCAAGACCATTTCGAAGATTAAAATCTCCTGAACCTTTTTACCCCTTTATGAAATTCATCTTTGGACTCGCCATCGTCCTTAGTACGGCTGTTATAAAGAAATAACAAGCGCCCGACGCCATGCTTTTATAGGAAAATGCCCTGGCATCTTACCGGCGCCATGGCATTTTCCCGTGAAAAGGTTTAGTCTTCGATTTGCGCGTGCGTGCTGATGGCAATACGGTTCCAGGCATTGATCGTAACAATTGCCATAATGAGCGCTGCGATCTGGTCTTCATCAAAAAACTGAAGTGCCTTTTGATACAATTCATCGCTCAATCCATGCTGGTGAATCAGGGTAATTTCCTCTGTAATTGCGAGTACGGTTTGCTCTTCTTCAGTAAAGAACCGGGTTGCCTCTCTCCAGGCACTGGTCAGAAAAATACGCTGCAGCGTTTCTCCGTTATCTATAGCCTCCTTCGTATGCATATTGATGCAATAAGCACAACCGTTAATCTGGGAAGCACGGATCTTGATCAGGTCTTTTAATGTCTTTGATATGGTGGTTTGCGTAAGATAGGCATCTAAAGGAAGCATGGCTCTGAACGCCTTTATTTGTTCGACATTGTTGATCTGGATACGTTTTTGCATTTTTATCAGATTTAGATTTGAAATTGTTTTAGCTGGAAAGACCGTCGGGCAATCGTTTCGCGTTACTTTTCTGGCTTGCCAACAAGAATGCAGCAGCGCTTCCTATCCAAACCGAATAGTCAAGCGGTGCTTTTACCCCTAAAGAAATACTCATGGACAAAGCAAATACCAGCAGCAGTATCCCTGTAGCGATTGCTGTCCACTTTAATTTAAAGCCGGATAGGAGCAGAAGGGACAAAGCGACCTCCATAAAAGTGGCCGCATAAGCAGAAAAAGCACTTAGATACGCAGGCAGAAAAAAAGTAAGTGTAGCGGTGTATTGTTCGAAATGCTGCCAGGTTCCCCAGGTTGCCTGAGCACCCCAGAAACCCAGCCTGTCTGCTACCGCCGAAAGCATGGTAAAAGCGAGCGCGATTCTTAAAAAGAGCTGCGGCAGCCGTATGGATCTAATGGACATGGTTCCTTTTTTTGGTTGATAGCACAAAGTTGAGCACTGATCATCGAAAAAAAATTAAACTAGTTCAAGAAGCGCCTGCTTTTGATGATGAATCAGGGCAGGATATCAAATGGAATAACAATTCTGAAAAACCAAAGGGGCAATATCTGAGCCTCGATTTTGTTTCCATGATACGCTACTCCTTTACACCCTTGAACAGCGACCAGACCCGTTTCCATAGCAGTTTTACAGTAACCTTACTCAGCTACTGCAATAGCGACAGAAAATAAAGCGTCAATTGCTTTTTTTTGCAATCTTCAGAGATAAAACAGGGATCGCTTAGTTATTTCAAGAAAAATAATAGCACGGTTTACAGTTCCCTATATGGGTTGGTTCCCTGTATGGGTGGTTATAGCGCCTCTATATTCTTATAGAGGCCTCTTCTTTTTTCCTAAACCCAGGGGCCTTTGTTATCATTCAGACCGCTGGCGCGTTCTGAACGGTGGCTAAATGAATATGAAATGTTTATACCATGGCCCTTCTTGCTCCTATGGTGCCAGCTCTGTATGGAAAAAGCCGCTCTTTCGGGCGGCTCCTCTCGTATCAATGATTGGTCATTAATCCAGTGGGGATTCATCATCTGCCGGCTCGTCTGCCTCCGGCTTTGCCTCATCTGTAGGCTCGTCGCCGGTTGTATCCGGTAAGTCCTGGCTCGGGCTTTCTTCAGCAGCCGCGTCCTCGCTTGTATCGGCAACCCCCAGCTTCAGCTCGCCGTTATTGTCGACGATCATCTGGCGGTTGGCATGCTCCTCCGGCAGGGCTTCTGCGCCGTCGGTTGGCATTACGATATCTATATTGGCGATCTCCTTCAACTCGGGCAGGTCGCCGGGCGAGTTAACGCCGAGATAATCCATAAAGTTCTTGGTGGTTGCATACAGGAGCGGCTTACCCACTGCCTGCTCATTACGGCCTGCAATCACGATCAGCTCTTTTTCCAGGAGCTTTTGTATGGAGTAGTCGGAACTTACACCTCTTATGAATTCGATCTCCGATTTGGTGATCGGCTGCTTGTACGAGATTATGGCCAGCGTCTCCATGGCGGCCGAGGAGAGTTTCTTAATGTATTTATCCCCGTTGAGCTGCAGTACGGTCTGATGGTATGTTTTCTTAGTCAGAAACTGGTATCCGCCGCCGGTTTCCCTCAGTTCGAAAGGAAAGTAATCTGTATCGTATTTTTCCTTTACCGCTTCCAGGCAAACGGCGATCTTATCGCTCTCCAGCTGCTCTTCCATCACATTGCCCAGCAATTCAATCATTTCCATTTGCGGCAAGGGACGTTCGCTGGCAAAGATCAGCGCTTCCACATGCGGCATTAATTGTTCCATTTCCATAGGTATATCCGGTAATTCTTCCCCGAAAATACTATTGCCCGAGCATCTTCTCTCAAAAAGAAATGCACAGGTGTGGACAAATTGTTTCGCTTATAAAGCCTCAAACAACTGGTTATAAAGACTATAGCCTTTTCAACGCCTAAGGCCGCTATCAATAATGTTTATAACCTGTGCATTTTACCATATCATAATGTTAGGATAAAAACTAGATAAGGTAATTATAGTTAACTTTAATAAACATTTTTTACATAAAAAGGCAATTTATGCGATGGAGAACATTTAAGGGAGACACGATCACCCTGCCGATCAAATCCGCAGTAGAACAGGCCATTGTAAGAGAAACCAATGCCGGTTACAAGCTGAAAGTATGCATTGGCACCGATTCCCAGGTGCACGGCGCTAATACCGATTTTGCAACAGTAATTGTTTTCCTGCGCGAAAAACATGGTGGGTTCATGTTTATTCAAAATGACCGGACCTCCCATCCTTACTCCCTGAAGGAGCGTATGCTGGTAGAGGTGGCCCGGAGCATCGAGATCGCTTACGAGCTCTGCGACCTTTTCAACAAGTATGATGTCGATATGGAGGTTCATGCCGATATCAACACCAATCCGCAATTCAAGAGCAACGAAGCACTCAGGGAGGCCACAGGCTATATCCTGGGTATGGGGTTTGCCTTCAAGGCCAAGCCTGAAGCCTTTGCCAGCAGCAGCTGCGCCGACAAGGTGATCAACTGACCGTAAGGCAGAACCGCCCTGATCATTCTTTTCCCCTTTTTTCCCGGAGCCGCCTGCCGGGACGGATATTGCTCCCTTATTCCATAGATCATTTTGCCATAAAAAAACTGCAACCTTCACGCGAAGCGATCAGATTGCAGTTATCCTGGCACTAAAAATAAATGTAGCTATAATTTACGGTTGTCCTTAATCTTCGTCAGAAGATTCGGTAATGCCTGTTGCATGCTCTTTTACGGTCTGCATAAATTCCTTTGCCGGTTTGAAGGCAGGAATAAAATGCTCGGGAATTTCTACGGCAACATTCTTTTTGATATTACGGCCTATTTTAGCCGCTCTCTTCTTCACAATAAAGCTTCCGAATCCTCTAACATATACCGCCTCTCCATCTGTAAGTGAAGTCTTCACTTCTTTAAAAAAGGTTTCCAGGGTGACCAGAACATCAACTTTTGGAATGCCGGTTTTATCGGCGATACGGGCAACCATGTCTGCCTTTCTCATAAACTTAAAAGTGTTTTTTTGATTCGTTATTTAGTGTGGTGTCATTCAAACATTATCTTTTGATACACCGGGAAATAAGTCCTGATTTTCCGATACACCAAACATACAATACATAAACGCCAAAACCATAAAATGGTGGTGCAAACTTTTGTTAAAGAGGCGATTATTGGTTTGGTTTAAGAATTATTTTAATTTAGCTTAACTTATTTTTTATGTGCCTGTCGTACATAAAGCCTTAAATAACTGCATTCTTCGTGCAAAGATTTAAATGCATTCGTTTGGGCATAATTCTGTGTGAGTTGACTAAAATAAGGGCTTTTGAGCGTATACAGATAATAGTCGTCGTTGGCCGCCGGATCCCAGATATTCTTGTTGGCTATTGTTACATTTTTCTGCCAGCATTTCGACAGCATAAAGAGGCATTTTGCCTTCAGCTCAGGGTCGTTCGAACGGTCAAATGCCTGCTGGTAATAAAGGGTCGCTTTTTCGGCCGTGTAGTAGTTGCGATATTCGGGCAACAGGTGCGCCCGGGTCGTATCGGCATAATAAGCCAGCCCGTCGGAGCCGCTGCGGTAATACATGCTGGCCCTCCAGCTCAGTCCGTAATAGGTCATGCTATACAGACCGTTGGCATAGCGGTACAGCTGCTTGGCATCGGCATTCCCTTTTTCCGTTTGTTCCTTCAATTGCTGCATGTCTTTTGCAAACTGGTATTTATCGGAAACGGTAGTGGTATCTGCAGGTTCCTGAGTGTCGATCCAGCGTTCGGCGAAGGGATCGGGAAAACGGAAAGACTTCATCGCAGCGGCCGGCACATTCTTCATCATATCGGCAGCCTGGGCAAAATCGAGCTGGCGCAGGTAGCGGGTGCCAAGATATAGCTCCAGCGCACCTTGCTCATATGGCGGATTTTTCACCAGAAAGCTTTCGTAGGCTGTTTTTTGCGCCGTTTTGATCCATTGCTTCAGCGCAATCACCCTGGCCGTGGTCACCTGTTCCAGTTCGGCCGATGAACCGGGATCGACGTATACCGGCTGGCTGCTACGTTCCTGATCTATCCAACCGCTGTAATAGCCACCCTTGCCATCGGGACCGGTAGTACCTTTAGCGATACAGAGCAAGGCCTTGATGGTGTCCTGCTGCCGCATATAGACATTGGGCAACACCGTGGTCATGAGGTTGCGGTAGCTGGTCCAGAACCGGAAATCTTTGCGCGACATTTGTTCCAGCCATTGTAAAGAGGGTAATATTTTGGCTTCAGTGGCCGCATCGAGCTTGTTGTTTTTATTGATGGTCAATAGCAATTTCTCCACTTCCAGCATATTCTTCATACGGCCCGATGGGTTAAGGGCGCTTGCTTTACCAATCCAATCTTCGCAGCTTTTCCAGTCTTGCTGAATGAAATAGAGGTAAGCTACCGACAAAGGCCAGAAGGCCCTGTCTGCCACTTTATTCTCGGTATAGACCCGGTCGCCAAAGCGTACCAGTTCCCGGAGCTGGCGCTCATATCCTTTAAATACTTCTGCTTCCCGCGCCGAACGTTCGCTTTCGTAGGCAGGGGTATTGTAGTAATAATTGCTGTACGTATAATAGCTATTATTGAAGCCGCTCTGGCTTCTTAATTTGGGGTCGAGCAAGTAGATCTCAAGCTTATTGATCTCACGCGTCATCACCACGTCCAATCCTTTTACTTTCGGGTCGAGCTGATAGGCTTCCTGCATCAGGGGTAATCCATCTTCGTATTGGTGCAGGGCATCCATTATTGCGATTACCGCTTTCTCACTGTTGTTTTTGCACAGCGCGAGCACACGGCTCCGGTCGGCGCCTGGGCCTTTTTCATTTTCGCCATGTGGTCTGAAGCACCAGTCGTAGCTTACGTAGTTGCCCTGTTTATTATCGTCGGTGCCTTCGAAGGCACGGGAATAGAGATAGGCGGCCGTATTGTAGTCACCGGTTTTATAAGCTGCCCCGGCTTTAAGACTCAGGCAACGATAATACATAATATTCGGCGCCGTCTTATCTCCTACAAGCTCCTGGTACAAGCTGGCAGTACGGGTATAATCGCCGCTGTAAAAAGCCATACGCAGCACCTGGTAAGCGTAGCGCCATTGAAAGAATTCCTTTTTAGCTACTTTCCATAGTTGCAGACCGCCTTTGATATTGCTGTTCATAGCAGCTGTGTTCCTGGGCGCCGCATCCCAGTCGGAGCTCCGGGCAGCGTTTGTTTCGCATTTCTTGGCAAACATCAGGTAGCCCAGCGCCTCGAGATCCTTACCGGCCAGGAACCATTGCGTCATCCCGTTGCGCTGTACCGAATCGGGTAGCTGCAGGGCATTGCCCTTTTCGATATGGTAATAAAGGTTGCTGAGCTGGTTGTAGCTGTACCTGTAGATAAAATCATGCGCATCCTTAAGCTTGAACTTGTCCTGCCCGAAGCCGACCCATTCCTTCAGGTTCTCATCCTCGTTCAGGTCGGGCGAGGCGTCGTAGTTCCAGTCGTCGTAGTACTGGTAGCCCGTCACGAAGTAAAAGGGCATATAGGCCGGGCTGCCGGCAAGATTGTTGTGAAAGAAGGTGGTATAATAGTCATAAGGGTCTTCGCCGCCACCACAAGCTGTAACAATCTGCTCAAACAATAATGCGCTAAGGCCTGCAACAAGAGCAAATGCCGAAAGGAGTAGTCGTTTCATAAGGTTTATTTAAGTGAGTCACAGCAAAGCTTGACCAGGGGTATTTGTATTGTGCCGATCCGGATTTGATGTCGTTTAAAAAATGAACGGAGCATTTGGTATTTGCCAGTGCAAAAATTACCAGCATCTACCTCGTCATCGCTTTGCCGCATCCCTTCGCAGCTAAAGCAAAGTTCGATAAAAGCAAAGCATTCATCCTGGTCATTATAAAACAGGATCGCATTGTGTGGGGCATAACAGCCGGTCATGGTCCGGGGTGGCATTAAATCGCGCTTACGATAGCCATAGCCATAAAGAATAGCGGCAAGGCTGTCGATCTGCCCTTCGTTAAGCACGACGGATTCTTCAATGACGCCCTTCCTGGTTTCATTTTCCCCGGCCGGTACATGCACATAGTCATAGCCGTAGTCGCGCAAGTCCAGCGAATCGACGGGGAATAGCGGCGTTCCCGGTGTAAGAAAAGAAACGAGTACCACACGGCTGGCTTTATGGAATGGGTATTTTTTCAGCCGCTTCGCCAAGGGTACAGGCCTGCACACACACTCGTAGTCTTTCCTGTCTGTCGACACGGGCGGTGGCTCTGGTATATCCCGTCGCCGGTTCCACTTGTGTTGTCCTGCTACCGGGAGATTATACACTACCGAAGAGAAAATTAAAACCAGTGCCAGCAAATATTTCCCGGGCATATGTCGTTAAGGGTTTACCTGGTGATCAGGATCATCAAGCGGCAATCATATTTGCCGTACTTTTGCGAACACAAAAATAAAACAATTAACAAGTATGCCCGGTTTCGAATTTTTCGGTGAAGAAGAAAGAAAAGAGGTGAACGAGGTCCTGGAAACAGGAATTTTGATGCGCTACGGATTTGATGCGCAGCGCAAAGGCAAATGGAAGGCCAAAGAGCTGGAACAAGCGCTTTGCGATAAGCTGCAGGTACCTTATGCTCAGCTGACCTCTTCGGGCACCACAGCGCTCACTACTGTGATGGCTGCGCTGGGCCTGGGCGCCGGCGATGAAATCATCATGCCTACTTTCACTTTCGTCGCCAGCTTTGAATCTGTATTTTCTGTGGGTGCGATACCCGTGCTGGTCGATATCGACGATACGCTCACCCTGGATCCGGCAGCTGTGGAAGCGGCCATCACTCCAAGGACGAAAGCCGTGATGCCTGTGCACATGTGCGGCGCCATGGCCGACCTGGATGCGCTGAAAGCGATCTGCGACAAGCATAACCTTATCCTGCTGGAAGATGCCTGCCAGTCTTTCGGCGGCAGCTACAAAGGAAAGGCGCTGGGTACAATCGGCCATGCGGGCACTTTCTCCTTCGATTTTGTAAAAACCATTACCTGCGCCGAAGGTGGCGGCATTGTAACCCATAGCAAAGAGGTATACACCAAATCGGATGCCTACAGCGATCATGGCCACGATCACCTGGGCGTAGACCGCGGCGCCGACCTGCATCCGCACTTCGGGTACAATTTCCGTATTTCCGAGCTGCATGCCGCAGTAGGCCTGGCGCAGCTGCGCAAGCTCGACCAGTTTCTCGCGATCCAGCGCAAAACAAAGAAGATACTGAAAGATGCCCTGGCAACATTGCCCGGAATCACTTTCCGTCGCCTGCCCGACCCGGATGGCGACAGCGCTACGTTCCTGGGCTTTTTCCTGCCCGAAGCAGCACAGGCGCAACAGGCTTCGGCCAACCTGAAAGCCGCGGGTATCGTCAACTTTTACTATTTCGACAACAACTGGCATTATATCCGCAAGTGGGATCATTTCAAGGAGGGCAAAACACTCAACCGTTTCCACCCGCAATTGGAAGCGGCCATGGCGGGATATGCTACACGGGAGTTCCCCGTCTCCGATGCGTTGATCAGCCGCTGCATCTGCACCCCCATCAATCTTTCCTGGACTGATGAGGAAGTAACTGAAAGAGCAGAAAAGCTGGTACAAGCGGTAAAAGCTGCTTTATAAAACAATAAGACAGCCCGATCAAAACGCCGCCGGGCAGATGAACCCAGAGTAAAGAAGAGAATCATATGGCATTAACCTTAAAGAAAAGTCTGGGGCAGCATTTTCTGCATGATGAGAACATGTGCCAAAAGATCGTGGCGCAGGTCGACCGGCACCCGGACCTGAAGCTGCTGGAAATAGGTCCCGGCGGCGGCGCCATCAGCAAGTACCTGCTCAAATGGGACGATACCGATTACAAAGCGATCGAGGTCGATGATGAAAAGGTGGCCTACCTGCCCAAGGCATTTCCGGCCTTCGCCGGTAAGCTGATCCATATGGATTTCCTCCAGGCGCCGGTGCCCTTCGAGGGCGGGTTCTCGATCATCGGCAATTTCCCCTACAATATATCGTCACAGATCCTGTTCCGTATACTGGATTGGGAGAGCCAGGTCGACGAAGTAATTGGGATGTTCCAGAAAGAAGTGGCCCAGCGGGTAGCTGCGCGCGAAGGCAGTAAGACCTATGGTATTCTAAGTGTGTTGATACAGGCTTTCTTCACCACGGAATATTTGTTTGACGTGCCACCCGGTTGCTTTACGCCGCCGCCTAAGGTAATGTCGGGCATATTGAAGATGACAAATAGCCGAAATCCTTATGGCATCGAAAATAAAAAGGCCTTTGTACAGATCGTAAAGGCTGCTTTCAACCAGCGACGAAAGATGCTGCGCAATGCGCTCAAGGGCATCTTCCTGCCGGAATACCTGGAGCAGGAACTGTTTACAAAGCGTGCAGAGCAGCTTTCGGTCATAGATTTCGTAGGCTTATATCGTGACTATATAAAACAGAAGGCATGAGCAGGAAGGTATTGATCGTAGCCCCGGTGCATAAGGTATTGATCGACCGGATGGAAGCATTGGGCTATACCTGTGTATTAGGGGAAGAGATCGGCAGGCCGGAGGCATTGGCTACTATCGGCCAATATGAAGGCCTGGTCACATCGACCCGCCTGCAGGTCGACCGGGAGTTTATTGACCGGGCCACACTGCTGAAATGGGTGGGCCGTATGGGCTCCGGCATGGAAGTAATCGACGTGCCTTATGCCAGGGAAAAAGGAATAGCCTGTTTCAGCAGTCCAGAAGGTAATGCCAATGCCGTGGCCGAGCAGGCCCTGGGCATGTTGCTGGCATTGCAGCACCGCATCTTCAGCGCGCATGTGGAAATGCAACAGGGGCTTTGGCTTAGGGAAGAGAACCGCGGGCTGGAGATCGAAGGCCTTACTGCAGGTGTCATAGGCTATGGCCACAACGGCAGCGCCTTTGCCCGCAAGCTTTGCACTATGGATGTGCGCGTGCTGGCGCTGGATAAATACAAAAAGGGTTTTGCCGGACCAGGTATAGAAGAATGCAGGGATATCGACCGTATCGTAGAAGAAGCCGATATTCTTAGCTTTCACCTGCCGCTCAGCAGCGAAACCCGCCACTATTTCAACGATGTGCTCCTGGACCGTATGAAGAAGCCCTTTGTGCTCCTGAACCTGTCGCGGGGAACCATCGTATCGCAGCAGAGCCTGCACCGGGGTTTGAAAAACGGGAAAATAAAAGCAGCCGCCCTGGATGTATGGGAAAAAGAGCCGGTAAGCAAAATGACCGACTCCGAAAAAGTGATTTTTGACGAGCTCATCGCCATGCCCAACTTTATCGGAACGCCGCATATTGGCGGGTATACAGTGCAGGCACTGTACAAAATGAGCGCATTCCTGGCGCAAAAAATCGTCGAAGCGGTCGGCAATCCGGCTTTTGGAAATTAAAAGGGAATTGTTTACCTTTGAAATGCACATGCAACGCATCCCGTCCGGGTGCGTTGCATGTTTTCTTATACTATCCACTAAATTACTGTTTTATATGGCAGATGTAAATTATGTTACGAAGGAAACCCTGGAGCAAATGAGGGACGAGCTAACCCAGCTGAAGACAGCAGGGCGTGCTGAGATCGCCCGGGCTATCGCCGATGCAAGAGAAAAAGGAGATCTTAAGGAAAATGCAGAGTATGATGCCGCAAAGGAAGCGCAGGGCTACCACGAAGCAAAAATCGCCCAGCTGGAAACTGCCGTGATCAATTCCCGCGTCATTGATATAAAGGATATCGATACCAGCAAGGTGTCTAT
Source organism: Taibaiella koreensis (assembly GCF_003545715.1). GTDB lineage: Bacteria > Bacteroidota > Bacteroidia > Chitinophagales > Chitinophagaceae > Taibaiella > Taibaiella koreensis. The sequence goes on along the minus strand of NZ_QVNU01000001.1, from coordinate 56,842 downwards.
CCTAAGCAAAGTGAAGATCACCAATACAAAGACCAAAAAATCATTCGAATACCAGATCGTGTCCGAGACTGAAGCCGATCTGAAATCAGGTAAAATATCTGTAGGCTCTCCCATTGCCAAAGGGTTGTTGGGTAAAACGGTAGGCGAGACTGCTGAAGTAGACGCGCCCTCCGGCAAAATGAAATTCAAGATCGACGCCATTAGCATTTGATCACCGGTCAAACACATAGCTTGAAGAAAGGAGGCTGTGAGGCCTCTTTTCTTTTTGAATACTTCTTGTGTGACCTGTTAGCCGTACAATTGCTTAATTTGCGTCAGCTACCCGGCCCCGCCGGATGGTGCAGCACAAACGAACGGCTATGACCATTTTTTCCAAAATCATCGCAGGGGAGACCCCCTCTTACAAGATCGCCGAAAACGATCGCTTTTTTGCTTTCCTGGATATTTTTCCCCTCGCCAAGGGGCATACCCTCGTCGTACCTAAAGTGGAGATCGACAAGATATTCGATCTCGACGACGCGCTGCTGGCCGAAGGTATTCTCTTTGCCAAGAAAATCGGCAAAGCCATCGAGAAAGCCTTCGATTGCAACCGTTGCGGCATCAGCGTGATAGGCCTGGAAGTACCTCATGCCCATATCCACCTTATCCCTATCACGGGCGTAGGCGATATGAACTTTTCCCGTCCCAAGCTGCAGCTGAGCGAAGAAGAATTCAGGGCCGTTCAGCAGCAGCTGATCGCTGCCCTGGTTTAAGGCCTGTATTGGCCGGCAAAGACAGGGTCCGGAGCTCGTCTTCCCGCATAGCCTCTTCCTTCATGATCCGTTTCCAGCGGAAATAGCCCAGCACCGCTACCGTAAACAGAAAGGCGGTAAGCAGCGCCATCAACGGCAGGTGCTTGTAGAATAACAGGGGAATGGCCACTATATTGGATATATTGAGCAGGATCCAGTTTTCGACCTTGCGGCGGGCCAGCAGCCACATACCTGCCCATGCTGTGGCCGAAACAAAGGCATCCATATAAGGAACGCTGGAATCGGTAAACGTTTTCAGTGTAAAAAAGAGGAGTACGAACGAGACCACGCAGATGCCGGCAACAATACGCCAGTCGCCCGGTGTGCAGGCCGATATTGGCAGCTGCGCCGCTTTTTTGTTCCGTTGCACCCATTTGTACCAGCCGTAAAAGCTCATCACCAGGTAATACAGGCTCAGGATAGCTTCGGCGTATAGCCCCGCCCTACCCATAAGCCAGATAGATAAACTGCAGGCAATAATACCAGAAGGGTAGAGTAATACGTTATTCCTGTAGGACAGTAGTACTTCGGCAACGCTGAAAGCGACGGCGACGATCTCCAGGGTGGAAATGGCCTGCCATTCCTTTGCAATATATTGTGCGATCAAGCTCCAATCCATGCCGCAAAAATACCGGTTAAAATGCGAAAACCCTATGACAGCCCTATAGGTTACCCTGCCCGGCTATTGGGGTATATTTCGTACCTTTGTATTTAAACAGGAATCAAAAAATTCATGGCAAAACAAAATAATACGAGGAAATGTTCCTTCTGTGGCAAACCGGAGAGCCAAGCGGCCCTCCTGATTACCGGTATAGAAGGTAACATATGCGATGAGTGTGCCGAACAGGCGCACCTTATGGTTACAGACGCGAACGTGAAGCAGAAAAGCAGTTCCTCAAAGTATGACGTAAAGAAGCACAAGGTTTATAAACCCAAGGAAATTAAATCTTTCCTGGACCAGTACATCATCGGGCAGGACGATGCCAAGAAAGTGATGGCTGTGGCTATGTACAACCATTATAAGCGGTTGATGCACCCTGCTAGCGAAGACGTGGAGATCGAAAAGTCTAATATCATCATGGTAGGCGAAACCGGTACAGGCAAAACTTTATTGGCCAAAACCGTAGCCCGTATCCTGCAGGTGCCTTTCGCCATCGCCGATGCTACGGTATTCACCCAGGCGGGCTATGTGGGCGAAGATGTGGAGAGCATCCTCTCGCGCCTGCTACAGGCATGCGACTATGATGTGGCAGCTGCCGAAAAAGGAATCGTATACATCGATGAGATCGATAAGATCGGCCGTAAGAGCGACAATCCTTCCATTACCCGCGATGTAAGCGGCGAAGGGGTACAGCAGGCCCTGCTGAAGCTGCTGGAAGGTTCGGAAGTATTGGTGCCACCGCAAGGCGGCCGTAAGCACCCGGAGCAAAAGCTGATCAAGGTCAATACGCAAAATATTCTCTTCATCTGCGGCGGTGCTTTCGAAGGCATCGACAAAATGATCGCACGCCGTATGGAAGCCTCCACCATCGGCTTTAAAAATGTAGACCAGAAGGATAAGCTTGATCGCACTAACCTGCTCCAGTATGTCAACCCCCAGGATCTGCGCACCTTCGGGCTCATTCCCGAGCTGCTCGGCCGGCTGCCGGTAGTTACTTACCTCAATCCCCTTGATAAAGACACCTTGAAGCGGATCCTTACCGAGCCTAAAAATGCGCTCATCAGGCAATACAAACGCCTGTTCGAATATGAGGACATCAAGCTCGAGGTGGAAGAAGCGGCGCTGGACTATATGGTCGACAAAGCCTTTACCTATAAGCTCGGAGGTCGCGGTCTGCGTACCATCTGCGAGATGATCCTTACAGACGCGATGTTTGAGCTGCCCTCGGAAGAACATTCCGATGTATTCCATCTTACCCTCGACTATGCTATGCAAAAGCTGGAAAGGGCCAAGCTCGAATACATGAAAGCCGCCTGATTGAAATAAAAACATTTACCCCAAAATAACACGTTCTATATGCAGGAACTGATCAATGAACTGATTGAGAAAGCTAATCTCAGCCCCGAAGCTGCGGCCAAAGCCGTAGAGACAACCGTTAATTTCGTTAAATCCAAATTGCCTCCCTTTCTGTCCGACAAGGTGGAAGACCTGATCGGCGGCAAGTTCGACCTGGGATCCATGTTCGGCGGCTTTGGTGGCGGCGATGCCGGCGACAGCCCGCTCGATAAGCTGAACAACATGTTTGGCGATAAAAAATAATGCCGCCGTAGCGCCGTTGCATGCAACGGCTCTATAGGTCGTAATTCATTACCGGGACAGGATCATCGATCCTGTCCCGGTTTTTATTACTATAGCGCCGTTGCATGCAACGGCGCTATAGTATCGGCGACAGCAATCGTGCAATATCGTCGATCAATTCGCGCCACCAGGGACGTTGCGCCCATTGCACCGGCGACAATTCCACGCTGAATCCCGTATCGGTGTGGAAATTATCCACCAGTTGTTTGCATATCGTACGACTGTAGATCACCGCATTGATCTCAAAATTCAATTCAAAACTGCGCCCGTCCATGTTGGCGCTGCCTACCATAGCCAGGTTATCGTCAATGGCGATCGTCTTGGCATGGACAAAACCTTTTTGATAGAGAAATATCCGTACGCCGCAGGTCATCAGGTCGGCAAAGTATGAGCGGGCCGCCGCATTCACGATACGGGAATCAGATACTCCCGGTAGCAGCAGCCGCACGTCCTTACCGCTAAGCGCAGCCTTTTTCAGTGCATCATAAATGCTTTCGTTGGGGATAAAGTAAGGCGATGTAATATAGACGCTTTCCCGGGCTGATACAATGGCGGTAAAGAAGCTGAGCATAATGGCCGAGCTGGGATAGTCGGGACCTCCGGCGACGATCTGTACCAGGTCGTCCCGCCCTTCCTCATGCTCGAAGGGGATAGGGAAAAATTGCCGGTCCACTTCAAGCGTCTCCTCTGCGCAGAAATTCCAGTTAGCAATAAAATGGTACTGCAGGTTATTTACCGCAGGCCCTTCCAGCATCACGTGCGTATCGCGCCAGTAAAGCTTTTCGGGATTGCCATCGTTAATGTATTTGTCCGAAACATTAATGCCGCCCGTAAAGCCCAGCAAGCCGTCTACGATAATAATCTTACGATGGTCGCGGTAATTGAGGCGGTTGGCCAGCAAATAGAATTTCACCTCATAGAAGGGGAAGGCGAGGCCACCAGCCTCGCGCAAGGCCGCAATAGCATCATTGTTGATCCCATGACTGCCGAAGTCATCATAGATGAGCCGGATGGTAACACCTTCGCCTGCTTTGCGGGCCAGCAATCTTAGCAGCCGGTTGCCTATATCGTCGTCGTCGAAGATGTAGTACTCCAGGTGGATGAAATGAGTAGCCTTTTCTATCGCCGCAAACACCGCCTCGAACTTTTGCTCCCCATTGATCAGCAGCTTTACTTTATTGTAGGACAACGGCGCCCGGGAATCCTTAAGCAGGAGCCGTATCAGGTCTTCGCTGCCGGCAATATCGGGTGGCCGTTCTTCCAGTATCTTCAGCGAAGCTGCTTCCAGGCGATCCTGTATCTTGAGAAACAACGCCTCGTTGGCGATGATCTTCTTGGTAAACAGCTTCCGGCGACGGTAATTGACACCGAAGATGAAATAGATGGCCGCGCCACCTACGGGGAACAGGAATACCAGCAGGATATAGGCCATGGTTTTGGCCGAATTACCGGTGTCCATAATGATGCGTACGATCGTAAATACAGAAAGCAGCACCACGAACACCAGGGATACCGTCGGGTAATGTTTTAAGACTTGTTCCCACATATTTTGCAAAACAATACTTACCCCTTATTTGTTAAGATTGTATATAAAGATAAACATAGCCGGCAAAACAAGGTCTAATAGTTTGCCGGGGATCTAAAAACGACGAATCATGAAAAAGTCACTTTACTATATGCTGTTGGCGCTGCTGATGCCGGTGTTTAATGCCCAGGCGCAGGCAAATTTTACTGCAAGGGTGATTAAGGACAACTTATTCATTCCCTGGGAAATGGTTTATGGTCCCGATGACCATCTCTGGTTTACCCAAAAGAACGGGTACGTTTGCCGGCTCGACCCTGCCACGGGACAAACCGATACTTTGTACCTGGAAGGCCAGACGGTAATTAAGGGCGAAGGTGGCATGCTGGGGATGGCGCTGGATCCCGATTTTGCCAACGACCCCTATGTTTATATCGCTTACGAATACGAGGAGACCGGCGACTATAAGGAAAGAGTGGTTAAATATACTTATGCCAACAACACATTGGTAGCGCCGCAGGTGCTGCTGGACGGTATCAGGGGCGCTTCGATCCACAATGGTTGCCGGCTGCTGATCGTGGGCGATAAGTTGTTTATCTCCACAGGGGATGCCGCCAATACGGCGTTGGCGCAAAATACAGGCGCCCTTAATGGTAAAATACTGCGGATCAATCTGGACGGCAGCATTCCTGCTGACAATCCCATTCCAGGCAGTCCGGTATGGAGCTGGGGACACCGGAACCCACAGGGGCTGACCGGGCACAATGGCATCTTATATAGTTCCGAACACGGCCCGAATAACGATGACGAGGTGAATATCATCCTTAAGGGACGCAATTATGGCTGGCCCGATGTACAGGGTTTTTGCGATCAGCCCGGCGAAATGCAACGCTGCGCCGATTCGAACATTGTGGAGCCGCTATACGCCTGGACGCCAACATTGGCCGTTTCCGGGATGGCGTATTATAACCATCCGATGTTTCCTTCCTGGGCCAATTCCCTGCTCATGACCACGCTGAAAGACGGCCGGCTCTACCAACTGGCTTTGAATGCCACCAGTGATTCGATTGTCGCCGTCAATGCAATAGACAACGTCGATTATGGCCGGCTGCGGGCGATCGCGGTGGCGCCCGACGGCAGGGTATTTCTCTCTACCAGTAATTCTGATGCTTCCGGCGGCGGTGTGCCATCGGATAAAATTATCGAATTGTCGGATCCGGAAATGACGGGTATTTTCAGCCTGCATCCCGATAGCGATCTGATGATGGTCTATCCCAATCCTGCTACAGACATGATCAAGATCGCCTTCTACGACAATAAGCAGGCGCTGCAGCCCTGGCAATATGTGGTCACCAATATGCAGGGCCAGGTGTTCCAGGAAGACCGGCTCGAATACAATACGCTCCAGGTGGGCGCCCTGTATCCCGGCGTCTATTTTCTGAAAATGTGGAATGACAAGAACGAGATCGCTTATAAGCGCTTCGTGAAATGGTAGCTTATTTCAGCTGCTGTAGCGTAACCAGCTTTTTATACGTGCCGTCGATCGCCATCAGCTGCTGATGCGTGCCCCGCTCTACGATCTCACCCTGGTTGAGCACAACGATCTCATCGGCGTGCTGCACGGTAGACAGCCGGTGGGCTATCACGATACAGGTGCGGTTTTGCATCAACTGATTGATCGCATCCTGCACAATCCGCTCCGACTCGGTATCCAGCGAAGAGGTCGCCTCGTCTAGGATGAGAATGGGTGGGTTCTTAAGCACGGCGCGTGCGATGGTAACGCGCTGGCGTTCCCCACCGCTGAGCCGGGAGCCCCTGTCGCCGGCTACCGTCTGGTAGCCGTCTTTCTTTTTCCCGATAAAATCGTGGGCGTTGGCCACGCGTGCAGCTTCCTCGATCTGTTCCTGCGTAGCGCCGCCGGTACCCAGCGTAATGTTATTGGCGATCGTATCGTTGAAAAGGATCGGATCCTGCGATACCATACCGATCAGCCGGCGCAGGTCGTATATTTTGTATTCCCGCAGGTCCACCCCGTCGAGCAGGATGGCGCCTGAACTTACATCGTGAAAGCGGGGTATCAGGTCGGCAAAGGTACTTTTGCCTGCGCCGGAGGCGCCTACCAGGGCCACGGTCTTACCCTTCTCTATGGTCAGGTTAACGTTATGCAGTATCTGTTTGGTACCATAGGAAAAACCTACATTCCGGAATTCGATGCTGCTGTTAAAAGCTTTGACAGACCGAGCATCAGGCATTTCCGTAATGGTGTTCTCTACGCTCATCAGCTCCTGGATACGGTCTAACGCGGCAGCGCCTTTCTGCATATTATAGAAAGCGGTAGACAATGCCTTGAGCGGATTAATGATCTGGTAAAACAAGGTCAGGAAAAGAATAAAGAACGGCCCGGTAAGTGTTGTTTTACCTGAAAAGATCAGGTAGCCACCGTACCACAGAATAGCCGATACCACAATAATGCCCAGGGTTTCCGACATAGGCGATCCGGCATCGCGGCGGGCCGAGATCTTATTGCGGATGCGCAGCAGGGTATTGTTGATCTGCCGGAACCGGAGCTGCTGCTGCCTTTCGGCGTTGAAGGCTTTGATCACACGCATTCCCGAAAGCGTTTCATCCACATTGGCCAGCATCTCGCCCAGTTGCTCCTGTGCTTCATTTGAAGGTCTTTTCAACGACTTGCCTACTTTGCCGATCACGAAACCGGCCAGCGGCAGGAAAAGCAGCAGGGAAAGGGTGAGTACAGGGCTGATGACCACCATAGCTACGAGCGTGATCAGGATCGTGAGCGGTTCCCGGATAATGGTCTCGATCACGCTCATCACCGATACCTCAACCTCGTTCACATCATTGGTCATGCGCGATATCAGGTCGCCCTTACGTTCTTCGGTAAAGAAGCCGATAGGCAGGGCCAGCGTTTTGGCATAAAGATCGTCGCGTAGCTGTCGCATCACCGTATTGCGCAGCGGATTCAGGATCAGCTGGGAGCAATAGATAAAGAAGTTCTTGAGTATGGTGGTTACGATCAGCAGCAATACAGCGTATGTAAGCGCGGTAAGCTTGTCGTGTTCCCGGGCGATCTCGTTAATATAATAGGTGACCTTGCCTACCAGGCTGGTGCCGCTAACGCTGCTGCCCGGCTGCGTTCCGTTGAAGAGCACCTGCAGTACCGGCACCAGCATGCCAAAAGAAAACAGGGCAAATATTACGGAAAGCAGGCTGGTAAAAAAATATAAAAAGATCTTGCTCTTATAGGGATTGAGGTACCTGAGCAGTTTAGGAATGTTTTTCATGTTGGTTGTTCCGCTAAGAGAAGTGCCGATATCCGTCGGTACAATTCTTTATCGGAGAAATGCTTGTTTTATTATGACAAAGGTAGTACAATTACCGGCGAGCAGGAGCCTGGCGTTTCAGGAAGCGTTTTTCCACCAGGCGCCAGGATAGCAGCCCGGCCAGCCAACCCACAGGCAACGAGACCAATAGCAATACCTCCGGTTGCTGCGGCTGCAACCATACAATTAAAGCCTGCTGCAGCGGGTAGGCGTAAATATAAGTGCCGTAAGAAATATCGCCGGTAAACCGGCTGAATGCCAGTGCAGGCATTTGATACAATCCGAAGGTAATGACCATGACCGCAAAAGCAGGCAGGGCGATCATTTCCAATCCGTCCTGGCGAATGAGCAGGGTAAGCGCGAACAACAGGCTGCTGAACAGTAAAAGCCGCCCTTTGTGCCGCTGCAGGAACCCGGGAAATAAAGAAAGCAGGGCGCCGGCTGTAAAATAGCTGCCCAGGTTAGTTACATAGAACAGGAACTTAAACAGACCGGCGGGAAGGGGCACCAGGCGATAGTGCAGCAGGCCATAACCGCAAAATAGCACCAGAAAAACAACAGGAAGGATTTGCTTCTTTGCTGGTCGCGAGACGCCGAACAGCAGCGCAAGCAAGCCGTAGCAAAGGATCTCGTACCGCAAGGTCCACAAGGAGCCGTTGACGGCCGTTTCCACATTATGGCCGAAAACGCCGGGAAGGGTTTGGTGCCGGGGAATCAGTAAGCTGTTATTCAGTGCGTACAGCCAGGTATTCTTATCGCCAAAATAGGCCATGGGTGACAGGGTACTGACAAGCGGCCCCAGGATAAGTGTCGTAAAGAGTATTGCTGCCAGCAGACCGGGAAAGATGCGCAGCAGCCGCTTGCGGGCAAAAGATACCAGCGTAGTGCTGCGGTCCAGACTCTGGTGGATAAGGTATCCGCTGATAATGAAAAAGCCACAGACCCCGATCTCCGAAAGTACCCTGCCTGAAAGCGGATACAAGGGATCGCCTTCGATATGGCCGAGCAAGGCATAGGAATGCGTGAGCACAACGAAAGAGGCAAACAACAGGCGCAGGAAATCGAAGTTATTGTTATGGCTGGTGGTCGGTTGCAAAATATATCGATAAAAGATAAAGCCCGTGGCTCAGGCTAAAAAGAACCGCGGTGACGGTAAATATCCGAAATCAAAATTCAAGCGCCGGGTTTAATTTTCGGGAAAGGATCACCTACCTCCGTGCGGATCACCCGCTCTCTGGTTCTTGAATCTTGCTTCTTATCATCCTGGCTTCGGAATCCGGCCCCGGTTCTTAAATCTTGCCTCCTGATTCCTGACTCTTTACATCCTGGTTCTTGAATCCCATTCCTGGTTCCCTTAAAAAACACGCTTGATCAGGCGTAGCTTATGGGTACGCATCCGTAATTGCTTACTGATGATGCCGCCATTGTCGATGGGGTCAGTCACCACGCAGCCACTGGTCTCCGTCGCATGAATGATCGTATGATCGTTAAGCAATATGCCCACATGGTTGATGCGACCTTCTTCGTTATCGAAAAAGGCCAGGTCGCCGCAGCGGACCTCCTGGAGGAAATCGACGGTTTCGCCTATGAGTGCCTGTTGGGAAGCATCGCGGGGGATACGGGTGTTCAGCAACTTGTAAACGACCTGTGTGAACCCTGAACAATCGAGGCCCATCAGCGACCGGCCACCCCATTGGTAAGGGCTGCCTGCAAACAGCTTGCTGTAGGCCCTCAGCCCTTCGGCGGAGGCCTCTATTTGTTTGAGTGCTACCTTACGGCCTTTGAAGCTGTATTCTTTGGCGCCCCACTTGATGTCGCGCCGCTTCATCAGGAAAAGACTGCTGCCGGGGCTCAGGAGGAAGTGCCCGTGCTCCACCTGCACCAGATCGGTGATGCCGGTATTGTAGTAATGGAGCGGCTTGCGGTATTCCTTGTAGGTAATGATCGCCACCTGCCCCTTTTTTACCCAGCCTTCATAATCGTCCCATTCGCAGCGCACCTGCAGCCAACCGTTCTTTTCTTCGGCCAGCACTTCCATTCTTTCTCCAAAAAGTAGTTGCGATACCTGCTCGGCCCGATGACTGGGCTCTGCCCGCAGGGGCATCACAGAAACGGAGCAAACGGCATAAGCAAGTGTCATGAATCAGGTTGGAAACGGTACCGGGCTTTGGCCTGCAAGATACCGATTCACGGGCATTGGTATCTCTAAAAAAACAAAAATAAAGGGCTGTAATATTTCATTACGGCCCTTTGTATCACGATCATAGCTGCGCCTATGATTTTATTTAGCTTTGTTGGTCTCACCCAGGAATTGCTCCAGCGCTGCCACCATCGACGGTGTGTTGGGCGCCGGCGCTTTAATGGTAAGCTTGAGCCCGGCATCTTCTACTGCTTTGGAAGTGGTATTGCCAAAGGCGCCGATAAGCGTACCATTCTGCTTGTATTTGGGATCACTCTGAAATAAAGTATCCACGCTGAATGGGCTGAAGAACACGATCACATCATAGCCTTTTTTCAGCACAGTGTCCACTTCATTGCTCACGGTGCGGTACAGCACGGCTTCGGCAAAGTTGAATGCTTTATTGATCAACAGGGGAGAGAGGTCGTTCTTGGTGTTTTCCGATACCGGCAGCATGAAACGTTCACGGTCCTTATACTTGCTCAGTACGTCCATAAGACCTTCGGATGTGCCATCGGGAGAAAAGAAAACTTTTCTTTTGCGGTACAGGATGAACTTTTGCAGGTAAAGCGCTACGGCTTCCGTTACACAAAAGTACTTCATGTCCTGGGAGACTTTAAATTTCATTTCTTCGCAGATACGGAAGAAATGGTCCACGGCATTACGGCTTACGAGGATTACAGCTGTAAAATCGGCAAGATCCAATTTCTGCTTCCTGAATTCCTTGGCATTCAATCCCTCTACGCGAATGAAAGGGAAAAATTCCAATTGCACATTGTACTTTTTGGCCAGATCAAAATAGGGGGATTTGTCGCTTTCCGGTTTGGGCTGGGTAATCAGAATATGCTCAATCCTCTTCCTTTCTATGATCTGCGACGATGATTTTGCTGCTTTAGCCATTGTTTTTGCAAAGGAAATATTCAAAAAAATATTGTCAAGCTCCTCTGCCCGGAACAGTGCCTACGAAATCAGCCATTGGTTCACTAATTTCATGAGCACCGCGAGAGGCAATAATTCGGAGGCGCAAAGGTACATAAAAAAATGGAATTTGCTAAATTTTATAAAATATCCGAATACGACGCCGGATCGCAAATAACGGTTGAGGAACAGTATTGCGATCACCAGAAATGAGAGGAAGAGGCTGGCCTGGACCCATTGCCCCTGTCCGAATGCCAATATAATAGTAAACGGGATCAGCGCCAGGCCTAGTATCTTATTGATCAAAAAAACATTGAACGTATAATTGTCTGTGATCTCCGAAATATTGAACACCCAGCCGGTGAATTTGAGGAAGAGGAACCGGACCACATAGATAACTACGAATAAAAGAATGAAACCCAGCAAGATGACGATTACCGGGTATTCCAGAATGATGTTTTTGTTATGAATGTGGTTGAGCGTAAAATAAAGGTACAGACCCATAGAAACACAAAAAATAAGGTCCATGGTAAGACTGGCGGCGCTGTCTTGTCGCAATTGCTCTTTAAGCTGCCGTGTGCTGAGGGTAGGATTGCGGAAGGCCCGGAACAAGTTGCGCAAATAGGAAGGGTTGGCCAGTCTGAAGATGCCGATGAACGCAATGAGCGTCAGTATCATCAGGAAGTCGGACGAACGGTCCCGGAACGGACGGAGCTTGATGCGGGCATCAATCCTTTCCTTGGGCTTCAGCAGCGGATGCCGTGCCATGTCCTGCTTCACCCGTTCGATGGTACGGCTCTCCAGCGCCTGTTCCGGAATGTTATAGCCATACAGCATACGGGCGCCGGCCTGTGGTGCAGGCACACAAAAGCACAACAACAATAAAAGGCAATAGAAATACCGCATGTACCCCGTAGTGATCACGCTGCAAATGTAAGGGCTAAATCTGCAAAAAAAATCTGTCACCATATTCCCGCTTTGTGAATATTGGTAAGGAATATGGATATTTGCACTCTTTTCATAATAAAGGGTCTTCGTGCCCGCTCAATACGAATTACAATGACTGCTTCTGATATCCGTCAGCAATTTTTGAATTTTTTCCGTTCTAAAGGACATACAATCGTCGCTTCGGCGCCCATCGTGGTGAAGAACGACCCTACCCTGCTGTTCACCAATGCCGGCATGAACCAGTTCAAGGATTATTTCCTGGGGAATAAAACACCCGAATCCAAACGGGTAGCGGATACACAAAAATGTCTGCGGGTAAGCGGCAAACATAACGACCTGGAAGAAGTGGGTGTGGATACCTACCACCATACCATGTTTGAAATGCTGGGTAACTGGAGCTTCGGCGATTATTTCAAGAAAGAAGCGATCGCCTGGAGCTGGGAATTGCTCGCCGATGTGTTTGGTATGGATAAAAGCCGTCTGTATGTTACCGTATTTGAAGGCGATACCAAAGAGAACCTGCCTTTTGACCAGGAAGCCTACGACGAATGGAAAAAGTGGATCCCCGAAGAGCGTATCCTGAAAGGCAATAAGAAAGACAACTTCTGGGAAATGGGCGATACCGGTCCCTGCGGTCCCTGCAGCGAGATCCACGTGGACTGTCGCAGTGACGAAGAAAGGGCCGCCGTTGCCGGCGCCGGCCTGGTAAATGCCGATCATCCGCAGGTGATCGAAATATGGAACAATGTATTCATGCAGTTCAATCGCCTGAAAGATGGCAGCCTGCAGCCGCTACCTGCTACTCACGTGGATACCGGCATGGGCTTTGAGCGCCTGGTGCGGGTGCTGCAGGGTAAAAATTCCAATTACGATACCGATGTTTTCTCCAGTACGATCAAGCTTACAGAGCAGATCACCGGTAAGCAATACGATTACAGCGATAGCAGACAGGCTATAGCCTTCAGGGTGCTGGCCGATCATATCAGGGCCATTGCTTTTACTATTGCCGATGGTCAGCTGCCGTCCAATACAGGCGCCGGCTATGTGATCCGCCGCATCCTGCGTCGCGCCGTGCGTTACTATTATTCTTACCTCGAGTACAAAACACCGCTGCTACACCAATTGCTGCCACTGATCGCCGAACAGTTTGAGCAGGTGTTCCCCGAGCTGCATCTGCAGAAAGACTTTGTGGTCCGCGTGATCAGGGAAGAAGAAGAGTCGTTCCTGCGTACCCTGGATAAAGGGTTGAAGCGTATAGACGAGGCTATCGCCAATGCGCAAAATGGGACGATCGATGGAGAAGAGGCCTTTAAGCTGTATGATACTTATGGCTTCCCCATCGACCTTACCCGCCTGATCGCTTCAGAGAAAGGGCTGCAGGTAGATGAGCCGGGTTTTGAAAAATTCATGAAGGTGCAGAAGGATACTTCTACCGCCGCCACTGTTATCGATGCCGGTGATTGGGTAACGGTGAACGATACGCCCAAATCTACCTTCGTAGGCTACGATGACCTCAACGTGGAAACCCGCCTGGCGCGCTACCGTAAAGTAAAGGCAAAAGGTAAAGAGCAATACCAGCTGGTATTGGAAACGACTCCCTTCTATGCTGAAAGCGGCGGCCAGGTAGGCGATACCGGCGTATTGCTGTTTGGCGAAGAAGAGATCTACGTGACCGACACGAAGAAAGAGAATAACCTTATCATCCACTTTACCGATAAGCTGCCTGCTCAGCCGGAGCAGCCCGTTTGGGCCAAGGTGGATTGGGAAACCCGTATGCTTACCAGCTACAACCATACCGCCACGCACCTGATGCATGCCGCGCTGCGGGAGGTATTGGGCAGCCATGTGGCACAGAAAGGATCGCTGGTATCGGGCGAAGTATTGCGTTTCGACTTTTCACATTTTTCCAAAATGACAGAGGAAGAGATTCGCAGGGTGGAAGAGATCGTGAACGCTAAGATCAGGGCCAATATACCAGTGGTGATTAAGGAAATGCCGAAGGAAGAGGCGATCGCCATGGGCGCTATGGCCTTGTTTGGCGAGAAATACGGCGATGTGGTGCGTACGGTGATCATCGATCCGGAGTACAGCATCGAGCTCTGCGGCGGTACGCATGTAGGCCATACCGGTATGATAGGCGTGTTCTCCATCACGGCCGAGAGCGCCGTAGCTGCCGGTGTACGCCGTATAGAAGCGCTTACCGGGCCGGCGGCCATACGTTACTTTGCCGATAAGGTTGCACAGAGCAAGCAGATCACAGAGCTGTTGAAAGCAAAAGATCCGCTCAAGGCAATAGAAAAGCTGATCGATGATAAGGCTGCGCTGGAAAAGCGTATCGAAAGCCTGGAGGCCCGCCAGCTGGTCGGCATCCGTAACGAGCTGATGCAAAAAGATGAGATGATTACCATCCGTACGGAAGCCGGGCAGGAGTTTGCAATTAACTTCATTGGCGATATTGTTGAGGTGAGTAATGCCGATGCCCTGAAAAAGCTTTGCTTCGATTTTAAAAACCATCTCCGCGATCACGTGGTCGTACTGTGCGCCAATATCGGCGGTAAGCCACAAGTAGCGGTCGGTATCAGCGAAACGGTAACGAACGCGACCACATTGGACGCCGACAAGATCATAAAAGGTACTATAGCACCCCTGATCAAAGGCGGCGGCGGCGGACAGAAGACCCTGGCAACAGCGGGCGGACAGGATGCCGGCCAGCTACGTGAAGTGATCGCACAGGTGAAAGCTTTGCTGCAATAATCCAATTTCTATATCAACAGTTCAGCGGCTCGTGTTTACATGAGCCGCTTTTTTTGTCTGCCTTTTTGAGTTTGATATTGCCCGCGGCTTTACGCCGATGGTCGTTGAACTCGCTGATGGAGCATCATACACGATCACAGATGTTTCGCTTGCTATGCAGCATTCTGCATGACCATGTTATGTTTATGGCCATTGCTTGTTTCGACTGCCTGCACAATGATTGTTAAGTGCTCATACATTTCATGCAATCGTCGAAAACCCTGCAAGCATTATTTTACATTATCCCTTAGCTTTATGAGCAGGCGCTCGCAGGCATTATCATTACATCTTGTAATCTGCAATTGACCACTGGTAATGGCTTCTCGTATCTTGTGCTGGGTCAGCGCTTCCCCATCCACCACCAAAGCCACCTTTTGCATAACGTGCTTTGCGGTGAAGGCTTTTAATAGTTGGGAGGCTTCCGGCGTCAACGACAGCAGCAATTTCTTTTTATGTTCGGTCTGCTGTTCGGCTGTGGGCGCGTGTTCCAGTATTAAGGGAACAAATTCACTGGTGTCGATAATGATCCTGTTATATTCGTCACCATTGTAATCTTCAAACAACTTACTAAAAAATATGGCTGTGCTATGCGGCGGTAATGGCGTTAGTAGAGTGGGCACTGTATCGATAGTGATGATGTGGTACAGGCCATCTTTGATCCATCGTTGCTGCTGTGCCGAAACTATGTTGCACAGGCCAAAGAACAAAATAATGGTGAGCAGGGCTTTTTTCATATCGATACAGTAATGGTTACTTTTTTGAGCAGTTTTCGGGACAACCTTGCTACGATAGGAGGGATTGTCGTAATCCGCTGATCGTGCAGACCGATTATCGCTGTTCCGACCGATCAGCGACTATCTACCACTTAACCGCTTTCAGGTCTTTAAAGAATTGCTTCTCCTTATCGCCGATGTCGTGCAGCAGCTTGCTGAGCTCCGTATAAGATACCAGGTCGCTGTTGCGGGCCTTGCATAGGCGCGCGGCGCTATAGGCAAAGTGGCGCCACTGGTCGCCGATGGCGGTATAACGTTCGGAAAGGCGGCCAAGCTCATTGTTGCCGGTATATTGTGCCGCCTCCTGCAGGAAGGCTGCATAGAGAAAGCGGAATCCGCCGCCGCCGGTGCCGATCTCTTCCTGCATGCGGATAATATTGCCCAGGTACAGGGTACATTGCCGTGGCGTCAGCTTTTGCGGGTACTGCTCGATCTTCTTTGCCAGCAGGTGTATGGCATTGACACCAAACCAGGGTACCGGCGGTGAGGACATGAAAAAGCAGGTTTGCTTGATACCATCCTTTATGCCCTTGGTGAGGTCGATATGACCGGGCACTTCTTTAATATAATACATCTTGCCTTTGGGTTCCGGCACACCCTTGGCAAACCGGGCTTTTACCAAGGCTTCGGGACCAATGGTAGCAGGCATTTCCAGCACAGGGTCGCTCACCAGGTAACGGCCGTCTTCTTTGCCATAGACTACAAGGTTATGGGCATTGAAGTGAAAGCGGAAGGCCTCTGGCAGGTAATCCAGGTAGTATACCCCGGTGATCATGCCCACAGGTATATTGCGGGCCAGGGCATCGTCGAGCGCCGCCATGGCCTTGGCCTCACTGCCAAATTTCTCGGTATGGATATTAATCCCCAGCCGCTGTGTGACCCGCTTGAAGATATAGCCCGGCCATATGCGGAAGGTGGTGCCGGGTATCCCGCTTACTTTAATAAAAGGAAGATGGCCGAAGAAAATACCCGCACCGATACCGAAAGTCATGGGTTCGGAGATATGAATGCCATTGTGCTGCAGCAAATTGGCGGTCACACCGCTTTCGCAGTGCGCATGCTGATGATGTTGGAACGAGGTGGTCAATTGGGGGCAGTAAATTAAGATTCTGTGCAGTGCCGGCTCATTGGCCAAAGCCCTGCAGCTCTGATAGGGTGATACCAAATACGCGGCAGTATTTGGCCAGGGTATTGTTGTCCAGCTTACGGAATACTTCGGGTTTAAAATGTCTTTTGACCTGCCATTTCCATTTGCCCATATAGCGTGCCAGCACCGGCAGCTCCATTAAGCTCTTTTGCATGAAATAGGCTACAGGGCTCAACGCGCCACGCCGCACCTGCGCCTCGGTTTCCTTCAGATCTTCGAGCACTGCTTCCCAGGCCTGGGTAGTGGCCAGGTTCTCGGCCTCCCAGCCTTCGGAATTAACGGAGGTATAGCTGCCATCGTCGGAAGTCGCGTACAGCAGCTTATGAACATTGCTTTTCCCTTTAAATGCTTCCTTATCCTGCGGGACTTCGTTCAGTTTCATAGAACCAGCTTTTTGTATCGCCAACGAATATTCAAAAATAGCATTTCTCTGCCAAATGACAGGAGACGCTATTCCAGTAAAAAGCGCTTCATCCGGGTTAAGGATGAAGCGCTTCCGGTATTGTTCGGGATAACATTATTTGTTCATTACCTTTTTGGCCTCGATGCTCAGCGTTGCATGCGGTACAGCACGCAGACGGGCTTTATCGATCAGTTTACCGGTAACGCGGCAGATACCATAGGTCTTATTCTCGATGCGGATCATGGCCTTTTCCAGGTGATTAATAAACTGGATCTGGCGACCGGCCAGCTGGGACAGCTGCTCGCGCTCCATGGCGCCGCTGCCGTCTTCCATATGGTTGAAGCGGTTGTCGGTATCGTCGGTACCGGCTTCGTCTTTACGGGTGATCAATCCCTGCAGGTAGGCAAGCTCTTTACGGGCATTGTCCAGTCTTTTGGAGATCAGCTCTTTAAATTCATTCAGCTCTTCATCACTATAGCGATAAACAGGCCCGGAGCTCTGTTCCGGCTCGTCCAATAAGGATCGTACAGAAGGATTGTATTCTTTCATAGTTAGTCCTGGTTCTTCCTGGGTTACTTTTTTTTCAATTTTACGATGAGCAATCACGACACCCGGTTTTAAGGGCGTTTTTCTGGGCAGCTGGCGTACGGCATCGATGATCTCGGAGCGGGCCGACGGTACTGCGGGAACCATAGATTTATTGGAAATAATTCTCTTCGCCTCTCCTGGCTTGCTTCCCGATGCCGGTTTTTGCCTGGCAGGCGGGGCGCTTTGGGCCAATGGCTTAGACGTTGCTTTTGCGGAAGCAACGGGCTTGGGTGCTGGTGCGACCTTAGCAACAGTTTTTGGCGCAGAAGGTTTAGCAGAAGCCTTGGCCGGAGCCTGATTTTTTTTCGGGACCGCTTTTACCGGAGCCGGGGCGGCCTTTTTAGCTACCGGTTTAGCGGGCGTCGCTTTGGTTACCGGCTTTACGATTTTCTTTATGGCTGTTTTAGCCGGCGCTGTTTTTTTAGGCGCCGCTTTTACTGCCGCCTTTTGGGGCGCAGGAGCCGCTTTTTTGGCCGGAACGGCCTTTTTAACCGGCTTTATGGCTGCTTTTGCTTTTGCCGGTGCACTTTTCTTGGCTGGTGCGGTCTTCCTGGCGACAGTTTTGGGCGCTGCTTTCTTTGCAGGAGCCGGCGCTGCTTTTTTCGTAGCCACAGTCTTCTTGGCAGGCGCAACCTTTTTAGCGGGTGCAGCTTTCTTTGCTGTTTTTGAAGCTGTTGATTTTTTTGTGGCCATGATTATGAGTTTTTAGTAATTAATACTTTTAGCGTTACCTCGTTCACTTCAATGGCGATGCCGTTGCCATTTATGGCAGGCACCAGCTCAATCGTATCGGCCAAAATCTCCGCACGAATATAATCATTAAAGTTTACGATAGCCGGTTTGAGGCTTTCAAATTCTTCTATGCTTACTGCTATCCTATCTGTAAGTTCCAGGCCGCTGTCCTTACGTATCTTTTGTATTCTGTTGATCAATTCTCTGGCGTTGCCTTCGTCCTGCAAGCCGGGCGTTACGGTAATATCCAGGGCTACCGTAAGGTTGTCCTTATTGGCCACCGACCAGCCGGGAATGTCTTCTGCAATGATCTCAACGTCATCGATATGGATGGCGATCTTCTGTCCGTCCAGGTCGAGCTCAAATTGCTTGTCCTGCTCCAGCTGTGCAATGCTGTGCTGGTCCAGGACGCTGATCGCAGCCGCTGCAGCCTTCATTTGTCCACCCAGGCGCTTGCCCAGGGCTTTGAAATCGGGCTTGATCTTCTTTTTGATAAAACCTTCGGTATCCACCAGGTACTCGATCGATTTCACATTCACCTCCGAAAGGATAATATCTTCTACTTTTTCGATCTGGTGCCGGATATGCTCATTAAGCACCGGTACCAGTATTTTCTGCAAAGGCTGACGCACTTTGATATTTACTTTTTTGCGTACGGACAGCACCAGAGACGAAATATCCTGTGCCAGCTGCATGCGTTCTTCCAGGTCACGGTCGATCGCAGTAGCATCGCTCACCGGGAAATCGGCATGGTGTACCGACATCGCTGCTACCCTGCCAGTTACGGTGTTCAGATTGTTGAACAGCCAATCGGCGAAGTAGGGCGAAATGGGCGCCATGAGCAACGACAGCTTTTCCAGGCATTCGAACAAGGTCTGGTAGGCGCTGATCTTATCCTGCTCATACTCTCCTTTCCAGAAACGGCGGCGGCAGAGGCGCACATACCAATTGCTCAGGTGTTCGTCAAGGAAAGTCTCGATGGCCCTGCCGGCCTGGGTAGGCTCGTAATCGTCAAATGATTTCGTTACCGTGTCTACCAGGGTGTTGAGCGACGATAATATCCAGCGATCGATCTCGGGACGCTGTGCCAGCGGTATATAATCCTGCTCAAAGGCAAAGCCGTCGACGTTGGCATATAGGGCAAAGAACTGGTATGTATTATATAAGGTGCCGAAAAACTTGCGCTGTACTTCCCTTATGCCTTCCACATCGAAGCGAAGGCTGTCCCAGGGCGAAGCATTGGTAATGAGGTACCAGCGGGTAGCATCGGCACTGTATTGCTCGATGGTAGCGAAAGGATCTACTACATTACCCTTGCTCTTACTCATCTTATTGCCATCCTTATCAAGCACCAATCCATTGGACACTACTGCTTTATAGGCTACACCAGGATATTGTTCCCCGCTAACCGGCAATCCTGCCTTTTTCAGCTCTTCATGTACCGATTCCTTGAGCAGGGAGCCGAGCGCATGCAGGGTATAGAACCAACCACGGGTCTGGTCCACGCCTTCAGCGATGAAATCGGCCGGGTAGTTCTGGGCAAAAACCTCTTTGTTTTCAAAGGGAAAATGCCATTGGGCATAAGGCATGGCGCCGCTGTCGAACCATACGTCGATCAGGTCGGGTTCGCGGAATAAGCAATAGGGTTGATCTGGATTAACAAAAACTACATTGTCTATATACGGTTTATGCAAATCCATTTCTGCCAGAAATTCCTTAGATA
The DNA here is from genome assembly GCF_003545715.1 of Taibaiella koreensis. Taxonomy (GTDB): domain Bacteria; phylum Bacteroidota; class Bacteroidia; order Chitinophagales; family Chitinophagaceae; genus Taibaiella; species Taibaiella koreensis. The sequence continues at coordinate 36,685 of NZ_QVNU01000001.1, read as the reverse complement.
TCGGAGTTAAATAAGGCAAAAGAAGCTCTGCATCAAATGTACTAAATGCCAGATCAAGCGGATATACTTCAGTAGAACCGTCAAATTTGGCTTTCAGTTTGCCTATATTGATCAGCCAATCTTCATAATGGGGTATATTACTATATCTATCCTCCCATGCTTTATTTTTCTCTTTTATTTTTTGAACCAGTATGCTCTGATCATCCTGAATATCAGTAATAAATTGCTCTTTATGTTTAAAATAGAAACCTTTATAACCACCTTCGCTGGCTAAGAGATCTTCTTTCTTTCCTGCGCAATAAACAGAAGACTTGTGTAATGAGTTAATCCTCCCTTGATCGTCAACTTTATTTTTTGATTGTTCCAGGAAATTTAGAATTGGAGAATCCCATACCGGCAAGGGCGTACCCCAGAAGCGGCTGCGGCTCAGGTTCCAGTCCACCATATTTTCCAGCCAGTTGCCAAAACGGCCCTCGCCGGTAGCCCTGGGCTTCCAGTTGATAGTCTTATTGAGCTCAACCATCCTGTCTTTCAAGGCAGTAGTACGTATAAACCAGGCGTCAAGCGGATAATACAATACGGGTTTGTCGGTACGCCAGCAATGGGGGTAGCTGTGCTCGTACTTTTCTACTTTAAAGGCGCGACCTTCCAGCTTCAACCGTACGGCGATGTCCACATCCACATCGGCGTAGCTCGGATCGTCCTTATAATTCTTTACATAACGGCCAGAGAGCTCGCCGCTGTCCTCTACAAACTTACCTTGCTTGTCTACCAACGTAAACATGCCGATATTGTTCTTCATGCCTACCTTATAGTCATCGGCGCCAAATGCCGGTGCGGTATGTACGATACCGGTGCCATCTTCAGTAGTTACAAAGTCGCCGAGGATCACCCTGAAGGGATCGCCGCCGCTCAATCCGGGCTTATTGCTTTCAAAAGGCAGTAACTGCTCGTAGCGGATACCTTCCAGGTCCTTTCCTTTATATTCTGCAACCACCTTGTAAGGCAATTGCTTTTTCTTAACCAGGTGGTCAAATGCCGTTTTCAGCTCTGGGTTGCCTTCGATCAGGCTTTCATCGCTGCCGCGCTCCTGCCAGTTGGTAATGGCATCGAACAACCCGTTGTTCCCGCCTTCTGTCCACTCGTCCAGGTGCTCGGGAAAATATTTGTGCATCAACGCTTTAGCCAATATCACAGCACAAGGGCGGCCGGTATAAGGGTTAAAGGTCCTGACCAGTATATAATCGATATTGGGACCTACGGTAAGCCCTGCATTGGAAGGCAGGGTCCAGGGGGTAGTGGTCCAGGCCATAAAGAATACCTCTTCAGTGCCTTCCAGCTTTACCACCTCGTTGGGGACCATTTTAAACATGGCCACGGCGGTAGTATCCTTTACATCTTTATAGGTACCCGGCTGATTAAGCTCGTGCGAGCTTAAGCCGGTACCGGCAGCAGGCGAATAGGGCTGTATGCTCACACTTTTATAGAGCAGGTCTTTTTTATACAGCTCTTTCAAAGCCCACCAGAGGCTTTCGATATAATCGGTTTTAAAGGTGATATAAGGATCACTTAAATCGACCCAATACCCCATTTTTTCCGTCAGCTCGTCCCAGCGGTCTTTGTATTTCATTACCTCGCGACGGCAGGCGGCGTTGTATTCCTCAACAGATATTTTTTTTCCAATATCTTCTTTAGTGATACCCAACAGTTTTTCGACACCCAGCTCTACAGGCAGGCCATGGGTATCCCAGCCGGCCTTCCTTTTTACCTGGAAGCCCTTCATGGTCTTATAACGACAAACCAGGTCTTTAAGGGTACGGGAAATGACGTGATGAATACCGGGCATACCATTAGCACTGGGCGGTCCTTCGTAGAACACGAACGGGGTTTTGCCTTCCCTGATCTCGATGCTCTTTTCGAAAAACTGCCCTTCTTTCCACTTTTTAAGCCATTCCTGCTCGATTGCAGGCATATTTAACTGCTTAGATTCCAGATATTTCGCTGCCATGTATAGTACTCCCTAAACTAAAAATTAGGCGCAAAGGTATGAAGAATTATCTTATAAATAAAATGCTAAAACGCCCGGGAGGCGACGGGAAGCCCCGAAAAGCTGAAAGAAAATGTTAATTCCTGGGCTATTGGATGGCGACGCCGTCTGCATTAAAAACATATCTTACAGGATTGCAGGCAGTTGTACGACGCATTTTTATCATTTTCAAAATGAAAGGGGCTATAAACGTTTATTATATTGCTGTTATGTTTGGATGGGGGTATTGGGTATTGAGTATTGAGTATTGGGTACTAGGTATTAGGTATTAGGTATTAGGTACCAGGGAGTCAACGGAAAGCATTGATTTTAGTCGCAAAACATACAATTATTTACATCCTGTATCTTGTCTCTCAACTCCTGTTTCCTGATTCTTGTCTCCAAATCCTGAATCAAAAAAAGGTCCGGGACTTACCCGGACCGTAGTTATATTATAAATCGTATGGAAAATATTGACTCAGGGCGTTGCCAGCGTTGCGATCAGGTCGCCAATGGCCAGCTTCCGCTGTTCGCCGCTCGCCATATCTTTTAAATTGATCATACCTTCTTCCAGTTCGGAGGCGCCCACAATGCCCACAAAGGGTATATTGCGTTTATCGGCATATTTCATTTGCTTGTCAAATTTGGCGCTGTCGGCATACAGCTCGGCCGCGATACCGGCTGCCCTCAACTCGTTCAGATACCCAAAGAGGATCGGCGTCGCCCTTGGTTCGATATTGACAAATATGATGCGGGTACCCGAAGCCAACTGGGCCGGGAACAGACCCAGCTCTTCCAGCACGTCGTAAATACGGTCTACACCAAAGGATATTCCCACGCCAGACAGCCCCTTAAGGCCGAAAAGGCCCGTGAGGTCGTCGTAGCGGCCGCCGCCACCAATACTGCCCATCTTCACGGCCGAGGTGGCGACTTCTACAATAAGGCCGGTATAATAATTGAGGCCGCGGGCCAGCGTAAAGTCAACCATAATATCGCTGGTCCAGGAGGCATTGCTCAGCTGATCGTGGTAGGCCAGGGTTTGCCGCAGTTCGGCGATACCCAGCTGCGCCGTTTCACTCCCGGCCAGCAGTTGCGCCATGGCATCGAGGCGACCTTCGTGGGCCCTTGCTTCATGTTCAGATTGTATAGAGAGGAACCGGGTGATGTAGCCGATCTTTTCTTCGTCCAAACCTCGCTGTACCAGCTCTTTCTGTACGCCGTCCAGGCCTATCTTATCCAGCTTGTCGATAGCAACCGTGATGTCGGTGAGCGACCCGGCGGCGCCACAGCATTCGGCAAGGCCGGCCAATACCTTGCGGCTGTTGATCTTAACCTGGATACCCGGCACCTGCAGCCGATGGAAGGCTTCGCGGTAAATACCCAGCAGTTCGGCTTCATTGACGAGGGAGTTGCTGCCGACCACATCGGCATCGCATTGCCAGAATTCGCGATAGCGTCCCTTTTGCGGCCGGTCGGCGCGCCATACCGGCTGCATCTGGTATCTCCTGAAAGGGAAAGCCAGCTCGTTCTGGTGCATCACCACATAGCGGGCAAAGGGTATGGTAAGGTCGTAACGCAGGGCCCGCTCGGTCAGGTTCGGATCATTTTTTCCGTCCAGTACGCGTTCGAAAGCCGTTCTGGCCTTTTCCGTATTTTTAGGATCGTTGAGCCCGTTGTTCAGGATCTTGAAAATGAGGCGATCGCCTTCATCGCCATACTTTCCCATCAAAGTGCTCAGGTTTTCCATGGAAGGCGTTTCAAGCGGTTGATAGCCGTAGAGCTCAAATACGTTGCGTATCGTTTGCAAAATATATTGCCGGCGCCTTACGTCGGCCGGAGAAAAGTCTCTTGTTCCCTGGGGAATGGAAGGTTTCATGTCTAATTTTAATTATAAAGGTCTGTAACGGCAGCTGCCCTGTATTTTTCCAGGATCACCGAACAGGTATCGTGGATCATGTCGTAAACTTCACTATAGCCTTCTTCTGTGCCATACCAGGGATCGGGTACCGAGCGACCGCTGCCGGGATGACTTTCTTCCAGGAAGAGGATCACTTTACGGGCATCGAAGGCCGAGCCGGCGATGTGCTTTACCGATTCCATCACATCGCGCGCCATGACGTAAATGAGGTCAAAATCTTTTAAATCGGCGGCAACAAATTTCCGGGCCTTTTGTTGAGAAATGTCTACCCCATTTTTCTGGCATATTTTTTGCGAGTAGGTATGCGGCGGCTCACCGATATGGTAGCTCTCGGTACCTGCGGAATCTATCACCCAATCCAGGTTGTCCCTGGTAACCAGGGCACGCATTACACCTTCGGCTATAGGCGACCGGCATATATTGCCCAGGCATACCATGAGAATACGCATAGAAAAATTATTTTTTAACAAAAATTCTTAATTGAAGTACCAAAGCAATTCTTTTTTTTTGCGTCTACAATCTGCAAGCGCCGTCGCCTGTAATCCAAGCCGGCTTGCAAAGCTAGTGCAAGAGGACAAATTTTCTAGAAGCAAATAAAAATTTTATTAGAGGTGTTAAGGAAGTATAAATCAAAAATTTAAATTATCATAATTTATTTGGTATTTAATCGGATTTTATTTATACTTTTGCGTAGCCTCTATAAACCCCCGGACAGATTCCTTATGGCCACTCAAAGAATACGTCTCGCGCCCAGATGGATTATATTTCTTTTGGATTTATGCTGCTGCATTGTCGCCATGTCCATGGCCTTCCTGTTGCGGATGAATTTCAATCTAAATGAAATAGATCATTACCCGCTTTTAAAGATACTGAGCATTACCGTAGCGGTCAATGCCTGTTTGCTAGTGGCATTCAAGACTTATGCCGGGATCGTGCGTTATACTTCGGTGGAAGATACCGGCCGTATTCTGTCGGTTAACACTATTGTCTGCCTTATTTTCCTTCTGATCGAGAATATTTACCCCAAGGCAGAGAGCATGCCGGAAGCCGCCTTGTTTCCCACATCGGTATTGTTCATTTACTACCTCAGCATCAACTTCTTACTTATCATTTACAGGCTTTTTGTCAAGCGGATATTCCATTATCTCTTTTCTGTAAGAAAGAAGACGATCAAGGCGGCCCTCTACAACGCCGGCTATGAAGGTTTGCTGGCCAAAAAGATGATCTCCGACAACCAGCGTTCAGAGATCAAGATCATGGCCTTCCTGGAAGATAATGAGCGTCTTATAGGTAAGATCATTGAGACTACCTCGGTAGTAAGAGCCAATAAAGCCAGCCTGGAACGCCTGAAGCGGGAAGGCCTGGAATTGCTCATTATCGCCGATCCTTATATCCGTAAGCAACGGCTGAACGACCTGGTGGATATTTGCCTGGAGCTGAACCTGAGGATACAGCAGGTACCCTCGAGTGAAAAATGGATCAACAACACCCTCCAGGCCGATCAGCTAAAGGATGTGAATATCGAGCAATTGCTGGAAAGGGATGTGATCAAGATCAAGAACGAGCAGGTAGGTACCGAAATCCGCAATAAGAAGGTGCTGGTAACGGGTGCTGCCGGCTCTATCGGCAGCGAGATCGTACGGCAGTTGTTGCAATACAATCCGGCGATCATTATTGCCTGCGATATGGCCGAAACGCCCCTCCACGAGCTGCGCCTGTCGCTGCCTGAGGACGCCCGCGTCAAGACCTTTATCGGTGACATCTGCGATCGTATACGTATGGAGCAGATCTTCGAGATCTATGCCCCGGATATTGTATATCACGCGGCTGCCTACAAGCATGTACCGCTGATGGAAGAACATCCATCGGCAGCCATTCTTAATAATGTGCTGGGTACCAAAATACTGGCAGAGTTGTCGGTAAGCTATGCCGTAGAGAAATTTGTAATGGTCTCTACCGACAAAGCCGTGAATCCGACCAATGTTATGGGCGCTTCCAAGCGTATTTCCGAAATATTTGCCCAATCCTATTATAAATACATTTCCCGTTCGGGCAAGTCTTCGCTCAATTCCGGCAATGGCAGCATGCCCTTGCGTACGACCAAGTTTATTACCACGCGGTTTGGTAATGTGCTGGGATCCAATGGATCCGTTATTCCCCGGTTTAAGAAACAGTTGGAAGAGGGCGGACCCATTACGGTTACCCATCCCGATATCACCCGTTATTTCATGACCATACCCGAGGCCTGCCAGCTGGTGCTGGAAGCCGGCGCCATGGGCAAGGGCGGCGAGATATTCGTATTTGACATGGGTAGCCCCGTTAAGATCGTAGACCTGGCCCGGAAAATGATACGGCTGGCGGGTAAAGAGCCCGACCGCGATATCCACATAACCTATAGCGGTTTGCGACCGGGCGAGAAGCTGTATGAAGAGTTGCTGAACAATGCTGAAAATACCATGCCTACCTATCATGAGAAGATCATGATCGCCACGGTAAGGGAATACGATTTTGCTTCGGTATACACGCAGGTGGATGACCTGATCGATCTGGCGCAGAAACATTTCCTGATGGAAACCGTGGGCAAAATGAAAGAGATCGTCCCCGAGTTCATCAGCAACAATTCGATCTATCAAAAGCTTGACGCCAACGGAAGCAAGCCTTAAAGGCTCCTCCTCTATCTATAATTGAAGGCTGTCCCCCACGGGCAGCCTTTGTTTTTGCGGATGACCGAGAATAGGTACCGCTGTCTAATATGCTGATACCAATAGACGGAGACTGCTGCCGCTTCACCCCATGGACAGAAACTATCCATCTTGCGAAAAAGAACAGGAATTTCTGAGGGTTGGTAAAAGCGGTTCGCGTTTCGGTAAGCGGAAGTTAAGACTACACTGGCTGGCTGCCGGTTGAAACGGTGGCTGAAAGATGGAAAAACAGTAATCCAAATAAATGGAAACGTTTCCATTCCTATTTTTCCGCTTGATCGGGGCAATGGTATTGCCGTCTTAGGGGAAGAAACAACGGCATAAAAGCAAAGCCACCGGTAGACACCGGTGGCCGTAGTATAGAACCAATAAAACAATACTAATTAAAGATCAACCGTGCCGGACCGCCTACACCCGGAGCAGGAATCCAGGTAGGGGTAAGGTTGCCGCAAGGTGCACAGTTGTTGGTAAAAGAGGCATAGGGAGGGTTTGTAAGCAGCATGCCGGTGCAGGGTTCTCCTACACGGCCAACTGCAAAACCGCTACAGGCCGCAGATTTATTATTGATCCCGGCGCCTACGATAAAAGGTGTGCTTAAACCTGCCGCTGCGGGATTGGGATAATTGATGGTTGTAGCCGGGGGAATAGACAGAACAGCACCAAAGGCTGCAATGCCGCAATTGGGACCGCCCATTACAAAATAGTGCGCCCAGCAGGTGGTTGAATTGTTCCTTACCTGTAAGGATCCGGCCTGTGCCATGGCACCATAGCTGAGACAGCCCAGCATTAAGAGAGATAATAAACGCTTCATTTTTAGGTGTTTGGTTTTTGGTTAACAATCAGTTTCAAAAGTAGGCTGTGCCCGGGAAAAAGAAAAAGGAGAAAAGCAGTAAAAGTTTCAGTGTATTACCTGTAGTTTTAACAAGAGGCAAGCAGGCGGCTATGGCGTTTCTTCGCAGTCTTTTACTGTGGGATTCAGGGCGCAGACCGTTTTATGCATTCCTTTAACCGAAGCGGATGGCGCATATTATGATTATCTGCCTATATTTGGGCCGAACCAAGTAACGATCCGCAAGTATATGAAGAACCAGCTGATGGACCTCTCCGGTGGCAGGGCCAAGGCGCTGAAGATGGACGCCGTAGTCTCCTTTATGCCTTTTATCCGCTTCCTGGAGCAACGCATCCGGGAAGAACGTACGCTGAAAACCTCCTTTTACCAGACTATTCTCGACTATTTCCACGACAAAAATATACCCCTGGGCGATATACCGTTGGCAGACACGCATCTTTACAGCGACTTTTGTGAATACATCTACGCCAGCCTTTCCCCGGCCTTGTTTTCGGAGCAAAACCTCGCCTGGGGCCTGAGCGCTCCTCTGAAGCCGGAAATCTTTTACGGTACTGACCTTTTATACGCTATTCTGGGCCGCAAGCCATCGGAAGAAGAGACCCGCATGCCGCATAAAGCGCCTGGCCAATACCACAAAGAGCGTATGCACGTGATCTACGCGCTTATTCTTCAGCGCTTGTACAATTTCCAGATACCGGTAAAGATTGAGCAGTACCATGCCTGGACGCATCCCGATACCGGCCTGCTTCGTTACAACCAGGTGCATATTAATGTTGACTTTATAGAAGTGCGAGCTAAGGATGCGCTACCTGCCCTTAGCTTTCGTGAGGTGTATACCTATTTTAGCGAGAGCGAAGGCTATGAGCAGCTGGAAAAAATATTGCCCCTGTCGCTCTTCGAGTTGCGTGGCTTTGCGGTGGTAACGGTAGCTGATGTTACCGCACAGATGGCCGTCGAAAATATAAAGCAGATCCGGTTCCAACGTACCGATGGCCATACGGCCAACAATTACCAGGACGTGATCCGCTCACTGAAAACGCTGGTACAGAATAATAAGATAGAGTTTGACCTGTTCCCTTTCGTAAGGGTAAACAACCAGGCGGTATATGGCTATGAGAAGGCCGGCAACGGTATCCTGTTTTCCGTATGGGGTGAGCATACGCTGTCGCCCGAAGCCTTTCGCAAGCAGGCTGAAGGATATGCCGCTAACCCGATATCTTTCTTTTCGCCCGATATCCATGGCGAAAGCGAAATGCAGATCGGCTTCCTGGATGCTTTCCGCCGGGCTGGCGTTCGCTCGCTAGTACTGGTCCCCTTGTTTTATAACAAAACACCCGTGGGCGTTTTGGGGATGCACACCTGGCTGGAGGAGCAGTTTGACGAGAAGATGCTGGCCATGCTGGACCCCGCATTAAGCCCGCTGGCGCAGCTGCTGCAGATCTATATCGATGAGTTCAATGCCGAGCTGGACCAGATCATCAAGGAAAAATTCACATCGATACAGCCTGCCGTGCAATGGAAGTTTAACGAAGCGGCCTGGCATTATCTTCACCAGAAGAAAAAGCATCTGCCGGCGTCCATGGAGAATATCCACTTCAACGAGGTCTATCCCTTGTACGGCGCCATCGATATCCGTAATTCAACGCTGGAGCGGAACGCCGCCATCAGGGCCGACCTGGACCATCACCTTAACCTGCTGAGCAATACACTTGCGGCCCTTCAGCCTTTCGACAGGAGCTCGTTGATGGAAGAGATCAGCTATCATTGCCGTAAATGGCGGGAGACCTTGCAAAGCGGTGCGTTGAACAGCAATGACGAAAATAACCTGAGCTATTTTCTGAACGGGCAGGCCCACGATTACCTGATGCACCTTTTTCGCCAAAAGCCCGAAACCGGCAGCCTCATCGGCGATTACCTGAATGCGATGGATCCCGAGCAGGGCGAGGTGCACCGGCACCGGCAGGCGCTGGAACGTTCGATGCAACAGATCAATCATGCGATCAACAATTATTTTGAAACCAGTAAGGAGCAATTGCAGCAATCTTATCCCTGCTATTTCGAAAAGTTCAGGACCGATGGTATCGAATACGACATCTACATAGGGCAGTCGATTGCGCCCGGAAAACCGTTTGATCATTTTCACCTGAAAAACCTGCGTTTGTGGCAGCTTTCCTCTATGGCCGACATTGCCCGTCTCAGCCACAGCCTACTGCAGGAAATAGCAAAGCCGTTACAGACCACGCAGCTGATCTTTGTGCACAACCAACCCATTGATATCAGCTTCAGGGCCGATGAACGTAAGTTTGACGTGGAAGGTGCTTACAACATCCGCTACCAGATGATCAAAAAGCGTATCGACAAGGTGCATATACGGAATAGCCAGGAGCGGCTTACCCAGCCCGGCACTATTGCGCTCATCTATTTTCACGACAGGGATGTGGCCGACTACAGGCCTTATATCAGCTATCTGCAGGAAACCGGGATGCTGGCACCACAGCTGGATGAGCTGGAGCTGGAAGATCTCCAGGGGCTCAGCGGTCTCAAAGCATTGCGCGTGAATGTAACCTATCCCGGTACTGTGGCAGGGTAGGAACAATTTCCTTTTAGGCTGCCTCAATAGAGGCAGCAGGCATTTTCATAAAAACAGCAGGGCCGTCCGGAATGCTCCGGACGGCCCTGCTGTTTTGCCCGCAGATTTAATCGTTTCATAATGCTGTCTTCATGGTCTCATAACAGGGCTGTTCTTTTTTGTGGATATAAAGTCACCAAAACAAAACCAACTTTATGCTCCAACACTACAAAGGACTACTCGCAGTCCTGGCCTTGAGCGGCATTACGCCGTTGGCCGCCCAAACAAACCCTTCGGCCGTAAGCCTCCCTTTCAACCTGAGCAGCCAAAGCAGCGCCACGCTTCCCGCCGGCGTAGCCGTACACCGCTTCAACACGATCCCTTCTTCAAGGACTACCCTGCCCGCTGTAGGCGACCTGGCTACTGCAGGCAACAATCCCGCAGGTACTACCGGTGGCTGGTATTACCTGGGCAATGATGGTATTGGTATCCTGTCTACCGGAACCATATCGGCAGGTGCGTTGGTGGTAGCGGTCAACACCACCGGGCTTAATCATGTCAATGTTTCCTGGCTCTGCAAGACCATCAACAACCAGGCGTCACGCAGCAACAGTATTGCGCTTCAGTACCGGATAGGCACTACCGGCAACTTTACCAACCTGGGCACCACCACTACCTATACCAGCAATGGCAAGGTAAACGGTGATGTTTCTCCCACATTAACGGAGACATTACCTGTCGGCGCCGAGAACCAACCTGTAGTGCAGTTGCGCTGGATCTACTGGGAATCCAGCAGCCTGAGTGGCAACAGGGATAATATCTCTATCGATGACATCTCGGTTACCAGCACGGTAAATACCTGCGCCAAACCCGTAGTAAGCGCCAGTGGCATCAACGATACTTCGGCTGTATTCAGCTGGGGGACTGTAGATTCGGCCTCAGGCTATGACTATGTGATCAATGACAATCCAGGCAATCCTGCCGGCGGAAGCGCCATTACCGGCACTAGCTATACGGCCAACGGTCTGATGCCCGGAACGACTTATTATTTCCACCTGCGCAGCGACTGTGGCAGCGGCAATATTTCCAACTGGGTTACCGATACCATTACCACTACCGGTAGCAGCCCCGAATTCACGGTAATGACCTATAACCTGCTCAATTATCCCGGAAGCACGGCTGCCCTGCGCGAGCCAGCTTACAGGACCATTGTACAGGCGGCACAACCGGATATTCTTGTGGTGCAGGAACTGTCTAACGGTTCCGGCGTGAGCAGCTTCCTTAGTAATGTACTCAACTTCTCGGGCAGCAGCTATAGTGCCGGCGCCTTTATCGACGGCCCCGACAGCGATAACGGGATCTTCTACAAAACATCCCGTTTCCAGTTTATCAGCAACACACCGATCCATACCTCCCTGCGGGATATCAACCAGTTTACGCTAAAGCACCTCGCATCAGGCGACACCCTCATTATTTACTCTGCCCACCTGAAAGCAAGCAACACTGCTGCGGATGCGGCCCAGCGTGATGCCGAGACACAAACACTGCGTTCGGTAACCAATGCGATGTCGCCAGGCAAATATTTCCTGGTTTGCGGTGACTTTAATATCTATGCTTCTTCGGAAGCCGCTTACCAGAACCTCGTGCAGGATGGTAGCAACACCAATGGTAAGTTCAACGATGTGCTGAGCAGCATGACCGGCACCTGGAACAATGCCGTATATGCTCCTTATCACACCCAATCGCCCCGCACTACCGCTTTCGGTGGCGGCGCCACAGGTGGTATGGACGACAGGTTTGACATGCTGTTGTTCTCCAATGCCATTTCGCAGCCCGGCGGCTTCGATATCGTAAGCAACTCTTATAAGGCTTTCGGTAATGACGGTTTGCATTTTAACCAGGCCTTGAATACACCGCCTTATGCTATGTATGATTCCGTACTGGTATCTGCCCTGCACGACGCTTCCGATCATATTCCTGTGGTCGTAAAGCTGCACAACAGCGGGTCGGGTCTGAAGCCGGGCGCCGTAACCGGCATTACCCAGGCGCCGGCCGAGAGCATCAGCAGCCTGCTTACTGTATATCCCAATCCCACACACAATACACTCGTCATCCGGCTGAACAAGGATTTCAATCTGCCCGCCAGCCTTCAGCTATACCAGGTAAATGGCAGCTTGCTGCGCGAGTTCCCCCTGCAAAGCGGAAAGGCCGGCGCCACGATCGAGACCGATCTGTCGCAGATGCCTGCGGGTATCTATTACCTCAGGTCATCAATGGCCGGCGGTGTGTTTAAGATCGTCAAGTACTAAGGCATACAAGGTTTCCAATAAAATAACCACCGGAATACGCGGTGGTTATTTTATTTTGCACCCGCAATCATTTGCCTATGCACTCTGTTTATATCATTACTACCGAGCATTCTTTGTACAACCAGGTGATCGACCTGAGGCAAAGAGTGCTGCGCGCGCCGCTGGGCCTCGATATCCGCAACGATGATCTGGCCGCCGAGCAGGAGCAGATCATCTTTGTATATGAAGAAGATCATGAAGTAAAGGGCTGTGTGCTGCTGCAGCAATACGATGCAGAGACTTTCAAGCTACGGCAAATGGCGGTCGATGCCACGCTTCAGGGAAAAGGTGTAGGTACGCAGCTGATCAATGCTGCCGATCTGTATGCCGTGCAGGTGGGTAAGCATCGCATACTGCTCCATGCCAGGGAAACCGCTGTGCCTTTTTACCAAAGGCTGGGTTACGAGGTAACCGGCGATCCCTTTACAGAGATAGGCCTGCCGCATCGTACAATGGAAAAGCTGCTGGTGTAGCGGGCTACAGCATGTTTACGATGTTAGTGGCACGCTGCAGGCGTTGGGTCACATTGCCGCTGATAATGGCAAATGGTGTGCCGGAGCGTTGTACCAGGTCGAGATAGATATTGAAAAAATATTGCCGCATTTCGGGCGTTCCGTGCTCCCTCAACGGATCGTCTTCCCAGGTCATATCGATATCGGTAAGGAGATAAAGATCGTAGCGGCGACGGGCGATCTGCTCCAGCACCGAAGGATCGCATACACCATATTTGTTTTCGCTCCACACTTTGATCACATACAGATCGGTATCCAGAAAAGTCATTCCGTTGCCGGCGGTGGCGATCGCCTGCTCTTCCAGGGCCAGTTGGCCTGCTGCGATCAGGGGCAGATCGGCCTGTACATAAGGCCGGTCCAGGGATTCCAGGTACGACCGGGCATATTCATCGGCAAAAGAAGTGTGATAGCTGGCAGCAAGCTGCCGGGTAAGCGTGCTCTTCCCGGTAGATTCGGGGCCGATGATCACGATCTTTTTAACGGTATTTTCCTGCAAATGACAAATGAATTAGAGTGCAAAAATCGGCAATCTGACCGCTATTCGCGCCTCGATTTATTTAAAACACTTTTTTTACCAGGTTTTCCCCTTCGATTTGCCAGGAAAGGGTGTCTGATATAGTATGTTCCTGTATACGGTTTGTCTATTGTTAAGACCAGCTTATCAGATCATGGCGGCAAAAGGGAATTGGTTAAAAATCGCTAATTTGCTAGTTTATCAAGCAAAATCAGATGAAATACGTTAAAAGATATTCAGGCAGGATCGGCAGCGCTATGGCCACAGCTTTGTGCTTGCTCCAGCTGAATGCTGCTGCACAGGATAATGAGACCGATAAATACTTTGAAATATCCAAAAACCTGGAGATCTACTCCAATGTATTCAAGGAGCTGAACCAATATTATGTAGATCCGATAGAACCCGGAAAAATGGTAAAAACCGGTGTAGACGCCATGTTGAATGACCTGGACCCCTATACCAACCTCATTACCGAGGCCGAAGCGGAAGATTATGAGCTGCAGACAACCGGCAAGTATAGCGGTGTGGGTGTGGCTACCCGCGTGATCGATGGCAATATCGTGATCGCCGAGCTGTATGAGAACGGGCCGGTAGCCCGGGCCGGCATCAAGGCAGGCGATATCATCGTATCGATCGACGGTCAGAAGGTGAAAGGCAAGGATTCGGACGATATAGGCTTGCTGATGCGGGGCGCACCCGGCAGCAAGCTCACCATGGTGGTTCGCAACCCCATTACCCAGAAAGAGGATAGTAAATCCATTATGCGGGAGGAGATCAAAATCTCCAGCGTACCCTATTCGTGCCTTCTGGGTAGTGGTAACAATATTGCCTACGTTTGCCTGTCTCAATTTACGCCCAACTGTGCCCGCGATGTACGTAATGCGCTGGATAGTCTTAAAAAGGCACAGCCTGAGCTTAAAGGCGTCGTGCTTGACCTGAGAGGGAACCCCGGCGGCCTGCTGGATGAAGCAGTTAATGTGTGCAACCTGTTTATCGACAAGGGACAACTGGTGGTGAGCACCAAGGGTAAGAATAAAGAATGGGACAAGCAGTTCAAGACCAACGGCATGCCCTGGGACCTCAATATTCCGCTCACCGTGCTGATGAACCACGGATCGGCTTCGGCTTCGGAGATTGTAGCCGGCACCACCCAGGACCTGGACCGCGGTGTTATTGTGGGTACCCGCTCTTTTGGCAAAGGCCTGGTGCAAAATGTACGTTCCCTTGGCTACAATACCCGTCTGAAAGTGACGACGGCCAAATATTATACCCCCTCGGGACGATGCATACAAGCGCTGGATTACTCCCATCGCAACGATGACGGAAGCGTGTCTTCTGTACCGGATTCGCTGAAGAAAATGTTCAAGACCAAAATGGGACGGGTTGTGTACGACGGCGGCGGTATAGAGCCTGATGTCAAGATCGAAGATGAAAACCTGAGCCCACTTGCCATTACGCTGCTCACCAAGAACTATATATTCGAGTATGCTACCAAATACTATTATAACCATCCCACTATTGCTCCCGCCGCCGATTTTGCCCTTAGCGAAAGCGATTTCAACGATTTCGAAAAATGGCTGAGTGATAAAGATTACTCCTACAAGACGGAGAGCGAGCAATTGCTGGCCGGCCTCAAGGAGACTGCTGAAAAAGAAAAGTATTTTGACAATGTAAAGGGCGAGTATAATGCCCTGGCGGCAAAGCTGTTTCATGATAAGAAACAAGACCTGATCAAGAACCGGCAGGAAGTGATGCAATTATTGGCCAACGAGATCGTAAGCCGTTATTATTATCAACGCGGCCGGGTGATCAACAAGTTGAAAAGAGATGATGAGGATCTGAAAAAAGCCTTGTTGCTGCTGTCCAATAGCAAAGACTACCAATCTGTGCTTAAAGTATAAATGTTTTCCTGCGCTTCTGTAAATTGTTTGAAATTTAGATGATATTCCTTTGATGAAAGCGATTTTCCTTTTCCTGGTACCCCTGCTGTTGTTGGGTTCTTTTCATGAAGCCTCGGCCAATCACCTGTTGGGCGGGGAGCTTCGCTATAGCCTGGTTTCGACCAATGGTAGCGCCGAGACCTATAAAGTGACGCTGGTGCTCATCGGGGACTGTTCTTCCAATACCGGCGCTAATGTCGCCTTCAGCGCTTTACCAGGCGCCAATCCGTTGGTGAAGCTATTCAGAGGGAGTACCCAAACCGGACAGCTGAGGCTAAGCTATAATACTGCCGAAAGCAATATCGAGATTACTCCGGTTTGCCCCGACGAGGCTGGCAATACGGCCTGCAGCAATATCAACAACCCGCTTCCCGGGATCAAAAAGTTTGTATACGACGGCAATTTTACGTTGGGCAATCCTGCGGCCGACTGGCGTTTTGTGTTCGACGGATCCATTACCGACGGCTCTTTTCAAACCTCTGCGGGGCGAAGCTTTATTATCCAGAATGCTGTGATCGTGGATCCCAACACCTCCGGCGCCTCCATTATGTACCTGGAAGCCACGCTGAATAATACAACAGGGCCTAACAATTCTACCATCTTTACTTCGCTCCCTACGCCATTTTTCTGCCTGAATAAGGCGTCGACCTATAGCCTGGGAGCAGCCGATGGCGACAACGATCTGCTGCAGTTCAGCCTTATCCCGGCCAAGACATCGGAGTTTACCGTTATTGATTATATTGCTCCGTTCACGGCGATCAGGCCGCTGCCCACCTTGCCCAATGCGTTTAATTTCAATACGACCAACGGACAGATGAACTTTACGCCGAATGAAGTTAAGAATTGCCTTGTCACCAACCTGGTTGAGGAATACAGGAACGGTGTTATGGTCGGCAGCACCATGAGGGAGATGACTTTTATCATCCTGGACAATTGCAATAACGATGCTACTTTAACGCCGGTATCGGGCATCGAAAATGCCAACATTACCGTTAACGATGCTGAAAATCTGCAGCTCAGTGTTTGTGAAGGACAGACCGCCAATATTGCCTTCGATATCCGTGCGACAGATCCCAACGGGGACAATACAACCGTTACCTACAGCAATTTACCGGCAGGGGCTTCGATGGCAATATCCGGCAATGGAACACCCAACCCGACAGTGCATTTCACCTGGAATGTGAACGACGCGGCGCCGGGCAATTATATTTTCTATGCAACCTATACCGATGACGGATGCCCGCTCGTGACGACAAAGACGGTAGCCTATACCATAAAAATTATACCCCATATCAATAAGTTTGCCGGAGGCGCTGATTCGGCTTGCAACAACGGCAGCAACGGCAAAGCCTGGGCTGTTCCACAGTCCAATGTGGTGTTGGATTATAACTACCGCTGGGTCGACAGCGAGGGCAATACCGTTCGCACAATCAACAGCACTAACGGCGATACGCTTAAGAGCATTAAGCCCGGCACATATAAGGTCTATATCCGCAATGCCGAAGGTTGCGGTACCAATGTTATCGTACATGTAGGCTCGGTGCCCCTGCCTGAAGTAACATTACGCGGCGATACCACTTTGTGCGTAGGGATGCCGCTGATGCTGGAAACCACGCTGCAGGACAATGTACAATACCTCTGGAGCACGGGCGATACCACTTGCTGCATTAAAGTAACCCAACCCGGCCGGTACAGCCTTACAGCGATCAACAAATGTGGCAGCACAGAAGCAGGCGTGCAGATCAGCTATGTCAAATGCAATTACTGTTTCTTTATACCCAATGCCTTTTCCCCCAATGGCGATGGCAAAAACGATCAGTTCAATATCAAACAAACCTGTCCGGCAGATAAGTATAAGCTGCAGATCTTTAACCGCTGGGGAGAGCTCGTGTTTACGACCTTATCGGTAGCCAACAGCTGGGACGGCTTTTATAATGGCAGCCCGGCCGAAAGCGGTGCTTACTTCTATGTATTGCAGGCCTGGCCCTCCGATCCTGCCCAGGGTGAGATCAGGCTGAAAGGAGACCTTACCCTTATCCGGTAGCAGGCATATCTTATAAAAAAACCGGGACTTCATCTGAAGTCCCGGTTTTTCTTATCACAATAATGTCGTTGCCTTAAGCACCGGCAGGAGCGTTCAGCACATCGTTCATGCTGCGTACTGCTTCAGCAGATTTGTTGAACAGCGCCTGCTCTTCTTCGTTAAGCTTGTAGTCTACGATCTTTTCCCATCCGTTGCGGCCGATCACTACAGGAACACCCAGGCAGATATCGGACTGGCCATATTCACCTTCGAGGTACACGCAGGAGGGGATCAGCTTTTTCTGATCGCGTACGATCGCTTCTACTACGGCAGCTCCGGCAACTCCGGGTGCATACCAGGCAGAGGTGCCCAACAGTTTGGTAAGCGTAGCGCCACCAACCATTGTATCGGCAACGATCTGCTTTTGCTCTTCTTCGTTCAGGAAGTGCGTTACCGGAACACTGTTCCAGGTAGCGTATTGGATCAGGGGGATCATGGTAGTATCACCGTGACCGCCGATCACTACGGCATTCAGATCGGAAGGACTCGCTCCCAAACGCTGGCTCAGCTGATACTTAAAGCGTGCGCTGTCGAGGGCGCCGCCCATACCGATAATACGGTTTTTGGGCAGGCCGCTGCTCTTCAGGGCCAGGTAAGTCATGGTGTCCATGGGATTGGAGATCACGACGATAATGGCATTGGGCGAATGCTGGAGTATATTTTTAGTTACATCTTCAACAATACGGGCATTGGTTCCTATCAGCTCCTCACGGGTCATGCCCGGCTTACGGGGAAGACCGGAAGTGATCACCACGACATCGGAACCGGCAGTTTTGCTGTAATCGGCAGTAGTGCCGGAGATCTTGGTATCAAACCCCAGCAGCGCAGCAGTCTGCATCATGTCCTGGGCTTTGCCTTCAGCAAATCCTTCTTTAATATCCAGCAATACCAGCTCTTCAGCCAGTTCCCTGCGTGCGATATTGTCGGCACAGGTAGCGCCCACGGCACCGGCGCCTACTACAGTTACTTTCATTGTTTCATCAGGTATTTTAAGTGAATAAATCTGAAATTGTAGGGCGAAGTTACTATGTAATACGCAAAAATGAACAGCCGGACCCGTATAGCGCCGTTTCTCCTACACTGGTAAAGGGTCAAAGCGGCGGAAACCGGCGGGGTTTATGTTTGGGGATGGGCACTTTGCTCCCTGCAGTTCCTCCCAGTCGTTGCCCAAAGCTTTCCCTGTCGGGGAGCGACCGGAAGCCCGGTTTACGGGCTGGTGCCGGGTCAATGACGGGTTCCGGCATCTTTTCGCCGTCAAGCATGGCCTCGTAAACAGGGAATATCTTGATCCTTGTGCCAAACCGGTGACACATAAAACGTTTCAGCAGGATCGCCTGATCATATTCCGTACCCAGCGCAATCGACTTGAATCCCAGCTTACGGGCGAGCTCATAGGAATAGTAAACGTTCTCTGTGCTATGCTCGGCCAGCGTATCGTAGTAAATATGCGCTGCCGGTATACCCAATTGTTGCGCATACAATCCCATGATCTTTGCCTCGTAATAGGGAGAATAAACAGCGCTCCCCGAATAGATAATATTCTTCACGCGGCCATTACGGTACAAAAGCCAGCTCCACAGCACACGGGCCCGCATGGTATTGCTCCAGGTCACACTATCGAAAGGTACGCCCGGCACGATGAGGGCATCGTATACCTCTTGCCGGGCTATAGCCTTATGGTAAGCCTTCCGCGGGCTCTCCAGTGTGGCGCAACGCCATTGGCCCAGCAGCAGCAAGCTTGCCGCCAGGCTAAATAAGACCCTGTAGTTCCGTCCTTTTTGCCTCATGCTTCTATTTGTTAGCAGTGAACGCTCCAATGCTATATACGCTTTAAGGCTGCCGATTGTTTGTTGGTAATGCCGGCGCGCAGCAAAAAGATGAAGCCCAACACAAAGAATACGGTGAGGGCAAAGATCGAATTGCGCATATTGCCCGTGATGTGTTCGATGAAACCAAAGGAGAACATCCCGATAACGATCGCGATCTTCTCGGTTACATCGTAGAAGCTGAAAAAAGAAGCGGTGTCCTGCGTTTCGGGCATCAGCTTGGAATAAGTAGAGCGGCTGAGCGATTGTATACCACCCATTACCAACCCTACCAGGACTGCCAGCAGGTAAAACTGCATAGCTGTCCGCGTGTAGTAAGCGATGATGCAGATCGCGATCCAGAGCAGCACGGTAAGCATCAGCACTTTTATATTCCCGATCATTTTGCTCAGCCGGGCCATCAGCATCGCACCGCCGATAGCGACCAGCTGGATCAGCAGTATGGTTACGATAAGATCGCTGGTTGCCATGGGCACTTTTACCCCATTCTCCATTTTATAGATCTCTTTTTTGCCAAACTCTGCTGCTGCCAGCATCACCGTCTGTACGCCCATGCTATAAAAGAAAAAAGCGGCGAGGAATGTTTTGAGCAATGGCATGGTTTTGATCTGCTGCCATACTTTTCCCAGCTCATGAAAGCCGTTGGATAGCAGGCTGCGGCCGGGCCGCTTGTCGGCGCCCTTCCTTACCGGCAGCGTACGGAAAGTGATTTGGGAAAAACCGACCCACCAGAGACCAACAAGGAGAAATGAGATACGGGCCGACAAGCCGCCATCCGACAGGGTAAATACAAAAACCAGGCAGATGATCTGCAGCAATACACTGCCGATATAGCCATACGAAAAGCCCTGGGCGCTTACCCGGTCCTGGTCTTCCGGTGCAGCGATCTCGGGCAGGTAAGCATTGTAAAAGACCAGGCTGCCGCAATAGCCGACGGCTGCCAGTATAGATAAAATGATACCCAGCTCTATATTGTTTTTTTCGAAAAAGAAGAGGCCGCAGCAAGCCGCAGAACCGAGGTAGCAGAAGAGCTGCATGAACTTCTTTTTATTGCCTTTGTAGTCGGCTATGGAAGACAGCACTGGCGAAAGAAAAGCAATGATAAGATAGGCCAGGGCCAGGGCGTAATTCAGCAATGAGCTGTTGATCACGCGCCAGCCGAAAAAAGAAACATAGTCCTGCTCTTTGCCTTCAGTAGTAGTAATGGCAATATAATAGGCAGGGAATATCGTGGAAGTGATCACGAGGTTGTAAGCCGAGTTGGCCCAGTCGTACATACTCCAGGCCCGGTGCAGCTTTTTGGCAGAGGGCTGCTGCTCTGTTGGAGAAGGAGACATGGTGATATGCAGAGATTAGTTTCGTTATTTAGGGAAAATGTACATGTCCACTTCTTTTTCCGTGATCGTTTTATCGGAAAGTATGATCAGCCTTTCGATCACATTGCGCAGCTCGCGTATATTACCGGTCCAATGATGGCCCTGCAGCTTCCTGATGGCCGCTTCATCGATCGTCTTCTCAATCATGCCATATTCGCTGCATATCTGCTTCAGGAAATGCAGGGACAAGGTTTGTATGTCTTCTATCCTGTCGTTCAGGGAGGGCACATGGATCAGGATCACACTGAGCCTGTGGTAAAGGTCCTCCCGGAAACGGCCGGCTTCTATCTCTTTCTTCAGGTCTTTGTTGGTAGCGGCCAATACCCTTACGTTAACGCTGATCTCCTTGTCGCCGCCTACTCTGGCGATCTTTCCCTCCTGTAGGGCACGCAACACCTTTGCCTGCGCCGAAAGGCTCATATCGCCAATCTCATCGAGGAACAAGGTGCCACCATCGGCTTGTTCAAACTTGCCGATGCGTTGTTTGATGGCGGAAGTAAAGGAGCCTTTCTCATGTCCGAACAGCTCGCTCTCGATGAGCTCAGATGGGATCGCGGCACAATTGAGCTCTACCAGGGGCGACCGGTTGCGGTGGCTGTGATCGTGGATACGGCGGGCGACCAGCTCTTTACCCGAGCCATTACCGCCGGTAATCAGCACACGGGCATCGGTAGGCGCTACTTTGTCGATCATGTCCAGGATACCTTTCAGGGCCGGCGCTTCACCAATGATCTCATAGCCCTTGGATATTCTCTTCTTAAGGGTACGGGTCTCCGCGACCAGGGTTTTCTTTTCCATGGCATTACGGATCGTGATCAGCAGCCGGTTCAGATCGGGCGGCTTGGAAATATAATCGAAGGCGCCCTTCTTTACGGCCTCCACAGCAGTGTCGATATTGCCATGACCCGATATGACAATGAACGGTGTATCGGGCGCCAGGGTCTTTGCTTTTTCCAGTACTTCGATACCATCTGCCTTGGGCATTTTGATATCGCAAAGGATGCAGTCGTAGGTGCCTTCCTCTATTTTTTTAATTGCGTCTTGTCCGTCTATAGCCTCTGTGGTCTTATATCCTTCAAATCCCAATATCTCCGAAAGTGTGCTGCGGATGCTGCGTTCATCATCTATAATGAGGATGTGTCCTGCCATGGTCATGCTTCTTACTTTAAGCGCAAAGATAATAGTATGAAAATTATTTATGGTATTCTCTTCGTTAACGTCACTTTATGTTGCCGGATACATTATTTCACCCGGGTTCGCATTATTATCCTTACCTTAAGGGTACAAAAGCTAATGGCCAGCTATGCGGGAGCGTCTGCAACCTTTTTTTCGATTCCTGCCGGTGCAGTTGTTCCTGCTGCATTTCAGAAAGTACCAGATGATCCTTATTTTCTGGTGTCTCCTGTTTGCGGTGATCAGCGCAAGAGCCGCTACCCATTTCGGCGCTGTCGCCCTGTTCCTGTCGCCTGAGTACCTGGGTAAGATCAGCGTGCTCAGCTTTTCCCTGCTCGGCGGCGCTACGGCCATTTTCGCCATGAGCTGGCATATCACCACCTTTATTATCCATAGCAAGAGGGTTCCCTTTCTCGGCGCCACGCGACACTCCTTTCTGAAGTATTGTATCAACAACTCGATCATTCCGCTATCGTACCTGATCACCTACGGTATATTGGCCGCACGTTACCTGATGATCGATGAAGGAGCCGGCACCTGGACGATCATTTTCATGCTATGCGGATTTTACCTCGGCTACATCTTTGTATTGTTACTGTCGTTCCTTTATTTTTTCAGGGCCGATCGCAATATTCTTAAAGTAGTATTGGGCACCATTGCCAATCCTTCCGTTATCCGGGAGCTGATCCCTTACGATACGCTGGACACTGAATTTGAGCTGGTAAAAGCAGACAGCTACCTGACCCATATTTTTAAGATAGAAAAGATCAAGACCCCTTACGAATACAATACCCGCTTTCTGAATACCGTGCTCCGGCGGCACCATCGCAATGCTATCTTTGCGATCTTTTTTGCTGCAGTCCTGCTGCTGATCCTCGGCATCTTTATGGATGAGCCCGTGCTAAGGATCCCGGCCGCCGCCGGCTTTCTTATCCTGTTCAGTATTTTGCTGGCCGCTGTAGGCGCTTTTAAATATTTCCTCCGCAGCTGGGAGATCATCGGTTGGCTATTCATCTTCTCCCTGACCGGATTTATGGCCCGGCACAGGGTCTTTGATCTGCGCAGCATCGCCTATGGTATGAAGTACGACCATGCGACCGCACCTGTATACGACTATGAGAACCTGAAGCAAGTATTTAACGACTCAGTATACCGGCAGGATAAACGAACAGAAGAGGCCCGGCTGGACCGGTGGAAGCAACGCGTCACCAGGGGCGCCGTACCAGAAGGGAAACCACCTTTGGTGATCATCACTGCCAGCGGCGGCGGCTCCCGTGCGAGCTATTGGACCTTTCGCTGCCTGCAGTACGCCGACAGCCTTACCGGTGGTAAGCTGTTCCAGCACAATGTGATGATCTGCGGTGCTTCGGGCGGGATGATCGGTGCGGCCTACTGGCGTTCGGTACAGACGCAATACCGCCTGGGCAAGCTCCGGACGCCTTATGGCGCCTATTACCAGGACCTGGTGGGCAAAGACCTGTTGAACGCGGTTATCTTCTCGCTTGCTTGTGTAGACCTGGTCTCTCCATTCAATAAGATCACGGTGGCGGGACGGCGCTACAGCAAAGACCGTGGCTATGCTTTCGATAAAGAGCTCGCTGCTAACTCTGACGGCTTGCTGCATTACCGGCTGAAAGACTACCAGGCTTACGAAGCGCAGGCGCTCGCACCTATGCTTCTCATCAACGGCACGATTATCAACGATGGCCGCCGCCTCCTCATCTCACCGCAGCCCATCGGCTATCTTACCCGGTCGGAAAGCAGCCTGGATAAAACCAATCCTATTATCGATGCGATCGACTATGCCCGCTTCTTTGCCCGCCAGGATCCGCTGAACTTGCAGATCATGTCGGCCTTACGGATGAGCGCTACTTTCCCTATCGTGCTACCGGTAGTGAAGATGCCTTCCATGCCAGAGATGGACATTATGGACGCCGGGCTCAGGGATAATTTCGGCATGGAAAGCAGCATGCGTTACCTGAGCACTTTCCGCGACTGGATCAACGAGAACACGAGTGAGATCATCTTCCTCCAGATCAGGGATACGAGAGAGTATGAGCCTTCTCTCGGCGATCCGGAAAATTCGATGTCCGGCATGCTGTTCGATCCCATGTTTGCGATCCAGAAGAAATGGGGCGCCTTTCAAACCTATCACCAGTCCTATCTCGAAGACTATGTAATTGAAGACTTCCCGCCGGGTAAATTTAAAAAGATCACGCTGCAGTATATACCCGCCAATAAAGACAAGACGGCCGCGCTCAACTTTCACCTCACGGCCAGGGAAAAGAACGACCTGATCCTTTCGGTCTACAATGCCGATAACCAGGAAGGATTTAAGACGCTGACGAAACTACTGAAATAGTGATTATACCGGGTTAACACTCATTGCCCCTTGCCGTGAAGCAAGTGGTAAAGCCGCTCATAGTCATTAGGACTGCCGAAGCTTTCGGTGCTGGTCTGCGTGCCATTGAAGTTGTAGTCACCGCATTCAAAGCAGATCTTGGCGATACCGGTAACTTTATTATGTTTTCTGAAAATCAATACATCACGATAAATGCGGATGCAGCTCGTTACAGAGGCGTCTGAAGCATCCTTTTCCGAAAAGAGGGCATCTATTTCAGGGAATGCCGATTGCTTTAAGGGCCTTGGTGAGTAACCCATCTCCTTTAGCCGGGCAATGAAAGCAGTGTCAGTAATATCGCGAGGGATGCCGCCTTCAATGACGCCCGATCTAAGTGTATCTAATCCGGACTTACCGTTGTCGGGTGAGCTGATAGGTTCCGATCCGTCGCCGGGATGGTAATAGTGGATCACTTCATCGTAGTCGAAGAATTTTCTGTGCTGTTGACAGCCTGCAGCGACCAGGCAAAATGAAAACAGCAATAGAATATATTTTAATAGTATCATTCTTCAATTGGTGGATGGTATCTGCCTTAAGCAAAGATCAAACAAACACCTTCAGCTCCTGTCCCTGGATCAGGTATTGCATCTGTATGGAAAGATACAGCAGTTGGGTTTTGGAATGGGCGTTGCGTTCGATATGGTGGATGGTTTGGTTGATCGCGGTATCCATCTTTTGGTATACTTCCGGCGCAAACTTCCGCTGGGCCAGCTTTCCGGCAAAGCCGGCTTCGTCTTCAGGCAGGGGAGGCGCATAGCCCGGTATCAGCATCATCCGCAGGGCATGTCCCAGCAGTTGCTGTGTAAACAGGAGAAAGTTTTTCTGCTGCTCCCGACCGGTCTTGCCCATATCTTCTACCCATTTATTGAGCGTGATCCCATTGTTGGTAAAAATACCATTGAACCATTCCCGCAGGGGTAGCAGCAGATCGCTACCCGTATAGTGCAGCAATTGCAACGCGTTGTTGTAGCTGCCTTCAGCAAGTTGAGCTGCCTGCCCGGCGCGGCGTGGTTCCACCTGGTTACGGGAGATGAGCGCATCGGTGATCTCGGTAATGGTCAGCGGCAGCAGGTTTACCTGCTGGGTGCGCGAAAGGATCGTGTTCAGCACATCCTCGGTGTCCTCAGCGATCATGAGGATCAGGGTTTGCTTCGGCGGCTCTTCAATCAGCTTCAGCAGGATATTGCCCTCTTTGCCCAGATATTCGGGACGCCAGATCAGCTGTACCTTATAGCCGCCTTCAAAAGCGGTCATGTTCAGCGTTTCGATAATATCACGGCATTCCTCTGCTGTAATATTGCCTTGCTTATTCTCGGCATTGATGAACTGCAGCCAGTCGAAGGTCGAGCCGTAGGGCGATTGCCGGACAAAATCCCTGAACTCGTTCATATAGATCTTGCTCGAAGCTTTGGTACCCGGCTTGGGTGGTATGGAAGGAAAGCTGAGGTGCAGGTCGGGATGTGCGAGCTTTTTCACCTTGACACAGCCAGCACAGCGGCCACAGGAATCATGCTCCTGCTTTTGCTCGCAGAAGATATACTGAGCCAATGCCAGTGCCAGCGGTAGGCCGCCCGTTCCTTCTTTGCCCGTGATCATCAGGGCATGGGGCAACTTGCCCGAATGCCAGAGATTGAGCAATCCCTTTTTAGCCAGTGACTGGCCCGTTACCTCACTGAAATGCATGGGGCAAAGATAAGCGCCTTCGCCGGAAAAGAAAATTACCGGATCAGCGTCACATCGCCTTTGAGCTTGTAGGTGCGTGCGCCAATGATATAGTGTACTTGGTAAAAATAGGTGCCCAGGTCGGCCGGCTTGCCATTGAACGAACCGTCCCAGCCCTCGGTTACATCCCGGGTAAAAAATACCCTTTGCCCGAAACGGTTGTAGACGCTGAAATCTTTGAGCCTGACCCGTTCATCCTGTGGTACCAGCCTGAAAATATCATTATTACCGTCACCGTTGGGACTAAATGCATTAGGCAATAGTGCATTGGTCACATGTATGGTAACGGAGTCTACTGCCCTGCAACCCTCGGGAGATATGCTCCTGAGGTAATAGGTCGTCGTCTTTTCCGGCGCTACCGGCGCGTTGAGCATATTGTCGGGCGATACGCTGCCTGCAGGCGTCCAGATAAAGGCCCCTGAGGCGCGGCCATCGAGTTGGGTCGATTCACCCCGCTTGATGTCCTGGTCCAGGCCGGCGTCGACGAGCGCGGGCGGCAGCATCTTGATCATAACCGTGCGATCGATGGCACAGCCCGAATCGTTAAGGATATGTACCTTATAATCGATCTTATGGGAGGGCCATATCCAGGCTTGCGATGCATCGGTCCGGTCGATGGTCTCATCAGGTGTCCATTCGTAGCTGGAACCGCCATAAGCGCGCATCATCAACGTATCGCCGGGGCATATCGTCGTGTCCAGCGGCAAGGCATACATATGGCTGTAGTCAAACAGCGCTATATGGATATTGCCGGTGGCGCTGTCGACACATGTTGCCGTCGAACTGTTGCCCACATGTACCGTAAAGCTGGTGCTCCGGGACGGATCTACGGTAACTCTTTGCTGGTCGGCGCCGGAAGTAACCGCACTGGCCGGCTCCCAGTGAAAGTGCATATTACTGCTGAGGTTGCTCACCGGAGCAAAAAGCGTGACCGGGTGCGGATCGCACAGGAAGGTGTCGTTAAGTACAAGCAATGGCTTATCTGTAGGCTTGACCACGATCTGATGCATGGCGGTATCGTGCAGGTTGCAGCCGGTAGCCCGTGAAGCAACGAGCGACACGGTATAGGTACCTGCAGAAAAGGTATGGGTGGGAGCGGTAGCCGTGCTGGTAAGACCATCGCCAAAATCCCAGAGGTAGTTGCTGGCGCCGGTAGAAAGGTTGTCAAACGTTACCTCGTAATCGGCGCAGCCCGTATCTTTCGCATGATTGGCGAGCACGAAATCGGCTACAACTGCGCCCACCTCCATGTTGAACTTATAGCTGGCAATGTCATAGTTGATCGCAGAATTCAGTTTGACAGGGAACACCACACCTGCCGTTGTGGGGAAGCCACTGTTATTGGTACAGGCAGAGTGATAGATGATGCCTTGCGGATCGAAACGGCTGGTGCCGCCGTCGACATGGGTACCCAGCGGGCCGAAATAAGTACCGTACAGCAGGTTGGTAAAATCCGGGCTTAGTGCGCCCAGCCAGAAACTACCCTGTATGGTTTGGTAGGCACCGGTCGAAAGGGGCTGATTGCTATTAGCGCCGAAGCCGCTGAGATAGGTATTGCCGCAGATATCATGCATGAACGCTGTGGGCACAAAGCGGGAGAAGTTGACGGTGTTGCCCATGCGGGTCGACAGCAGGATACTCGACAAGGTAGGATTAAGCTTGGTGATGAAGATGTCGCCATCGGTCACCGAAAACACGCCCGTTGTGGTAGGATAAGCGCCATTGGTCTGCCCCATCACATAAATATTGTCGGAAGCATCGTTCTGTATCTTGAAGGCATGGTCATACACATTGGTGCCAAGGAAAGAAGAGCGCACCAGGCCGGTACTGGTATTGATGATGCTCACAAAACCGTCGGTATTGCCCTGGTAGGCCGTGTGCAGCGTGCCTGCGGTGGTGGGAAAATTGGCGCTCTGTGTACCGCCGCAGATCGCGATATCGTTATTGCTGTTCAGCACCAGCGAAAAGGCGGCATCGTCATTGTTGCCACCGATAAAGGTACTGTACTGCAGTACAGAAAGACTTGAATCGAGCCGGCAAACCACGCCATCCTGACCGCCGCCCAATGTGGGCTGCAGCGCGCCTGCAGTGATGGGGAAATTAGCCGAACTGGTGCTGCCGGCGATATAGATGCGACCATCGGGGGCCGTAAGCACCTCGCCTCTGTTCTCGTCGCCGTAGTTGGGACTTAAGCCGAAGCTGTTGAGGCCATCGTTGTCGCTACCCCCCAGGTAAGTTGCTGCCTTCAGTATGGTACCGTCCTGGCTGAACCGGGCGATATAGATGTCCGTATTGCCATTATAGGTATTGTCGTAGCAGCCAATGCTCGTCGCCAGATCGTTGGAAGAAGTGCTGCCGCAGATCACCAGTTCCTGGCCCGCGGTGGCCATCATATTGTTGGGAAGGTCGCGTCCGCTGCCGCCATAATAAGTAGAATAAAGCAAAGTAGTGCCATTGCTGCTGTATTTGTTGATACCTGCGTCGACAGAGCCGGCAAAGGCAGCCTGGGTTGCGCCGGGGTTGGCCGGCCAGCCTACGTCGAAGCATTCGCCGCCGGCGTATAAGTTTCCACCCAAGTCGTAAGTCGCGCTGAAGCCGTAAGTGTTGGCTGTGCTGCCGCTAAAAGTACTGAAGACCAATACCGGATCGATCACGAGGGGCAGGTTTTTATCGTAGCCTGCAGGCAAGGCAAAGCTCACCCGGTTGCCGGGGAGCAGGCGATAATGGCAGGGTACCGCCTTTTCTTCACCATCGATCAGCTGGTAGGCGTAGGGCGCCTGTTCCAGTAAAGTATTAACCGTAGTGCTGATCTTAAGACTGCCGTCCTTCATCAGCTTAGGTTTCACGCCGTCGAAGGTTAGTATTACCTGCGAAGGGTCGGCGCCGGGCTGCACATAAAAATCATACTTCAGGGACTTTTCTTTGCTGTAGACTATCGCATCAATACCAGGATACAGGTTCTGCCAGGTTATTTTTTTATACAGCGGCACTTTACCGGCCCAATGTTGCGGGTCGTTGCCAATGAAATAATTATGGTAATAAGGCTGCAGGTCTTCCTCTTTAATGATGGCCTGGGTATTGGCATTGCTGAACGTAACCTTGTAGGCATGAAAGTGTACTTGTTCCCCACTGATGTTCTTACCCTGGTGCCGCAGTTCATGAAGACGCTGCAAGTCGTCCTGCCTGTAGTAGTTGTAAGTGAAGCCGTCTGCCGTGAGAAAAACTGCGCCGCCGGGCAGGAAGGCCTTATAGCGGACCGGCGCCGGGAACTGGTTGTTGTTTTTGATAAAATCTATATTCCCATCTTTGGCGTTCAGACCAGTGGCAAGAAGACCAAAGAGGCATAAGTATACCAATCTTTTCATAGCGGACAGGCGGTGTGTTTGGGCCGGTTAGGGACAGGTTGTATGTTGTACAGACATGCAATTTTGGTAATGAGTTGGAAAACAATAAATTTTTAAAAAATTTCCCTCGTTTTGCACTTTATGTCAAAAGTTCCCTTACCTTTGCAACCTCAAAATTCCTGAACGGATTGCCCAGGTGGCGAAATTGGTAGACGCACTGTGTTCAGGTCGCAGCGTTCGCAAGGATGTGCTGGTTCGAATCCAGTCCTGGGCACCACGAGACAAATCCCCGCTTCAAGCTGGGATTTTTGTTTTTGAGACATTTTCGATCCCGCGGCCAGGGGTGGAATCGCTCGTTGGGATAAGCCTTCCGGTAAAGTCAGCCCGATCATTCTTTTAAAACGGGGCTTAGTCTTGCAATGCTGCTATATTTTACGCCCGTAAAACAAGCAATTTTTTGCCAATCCCCCAGAAATCCCCTTGATCCTTCCTCAACTATATCCTCCTTTAAAACGGGCAATAAGGACGGCAAAAACACGCCCTCAGTATCCTCAACTTCTTTAGCACCAGAAGCACCAATGCTTCTGCAGAGTCCTTACCAGGATCAAGTCCTTCTGTCTTCGCCAAAGGGTGTAAAGGATGTGCCTTTCCTCCTGCTCAGGACCCGCCAATAGCTATACCTGATTTTACTTCCCCACAGCAATCCGTTTGATCCCGAAAGATTGCCTGATCCCGGGTCTGGAATCACTCCATCACTCCTTCTGTCGTAGGTATAATATACAAAAAAAAGAGAAGCCCCGGAGATCCAGGGCTTCTCATTATAATCATTGCCGAAGCAACATCTTATTTCTTTGTTCCGAGCTGCGGATGGGGAGGAGGCAGGTTAGAA
The DNA here is from genome assembly GCF_003545715.1 of Taibaiella koreensis. Classification (GTDB taxonomy): domain Bacteria; phylum Bacteroidota; class Bacteroidia; order Chitinophagales; family Chitinophagaceae; genus Taibaiella; species Taibaiella koreensis. Next base: position 6,492 of record NZ_QVNU01000001.1, on the reverse strand, counting down.
GGGCCTTCTTCACCAGGCATTGCAGAGCGATACATTACACAGTTTACATCACCAGTACCACCTTGATATTGGAAGATGAACTGATCGCGGCTGATCTGCTGAGTTTCGCTCAGGTATTCGATCACAGCGTTTACGCGATCCCATGAACGTTGCTGCTGAACTTTGCTGTTACCAGCGTTACCCATTACAACAACTTTACAAGTAGGAGCAGCTTTCATTTGAGCAGCCAGGTTAGCCAGTTGGTTCTGTGCTTCAGAGCTCAGCTTAGCAGAGTTGGCTTTGAAGCAGATAGAACCAGCACCCAGGTTACAACCTACTGTTCCTGTCATGTTTTTGCAGCACTCAGGATCAGGGCATTTACCTACACCGTCAGCGTCAACAGGTTGACATTCAGTCGGAGTGATCAGTTGCTTGTCTTTGTAGTCAGGCACGCCATCACCATCAGTATCCAGAGGACAACCGTGAGCATCAACAGCTACACCAGCAGGAGTATCGGGACATTTGTCAAATTGATCAGTTACACCGTCACCATCAGCATCAGGCAGTACGGGATCGGGCAGCTTCATGTGACGAGGATCGGCCAGTTCGTTGTAGATGTGATCCATCGGGTTAACCCACCACAGAGGCAGTACACTGCGCTTCTTGTTGCCGATATTGAAAGAGAAACCTACGGAAGCATAGTTGATGAAGTCTTTGTCAGAAGACAGACCGCCACCAGGAGTAGGATCCATAGACACACCGTCCAGGTTATCCAGACCAGCATAAGTGATCTTATCTTCGAAGTTCAGAGAAACACGGTTACCCAGTTTGAACTGGATGCCCAGACCACCTACCAGTACAGGAGATACGGTATTGTCGCCGATGGACATACCAGCCTGACCAGAACCAGTGTAATCAGATTTGGTTACCAGAGAGTTGTAGTTGTCTGCGTCTTTCAGCCATTGCTTGTACAGATCGTTCTTAGCTTTAGCAGTTGTCTGCCTGTCCAGAGTAGCGAAGTCGTAAGGTTGGCCAGATGCATTCTTGGTAGATATTTTAGTCTGCCAGATCAATGCACCACCACCGATGAAGCCGTACAGGCTTACTACGTTCTTGGCTTTGTGGAATTTGATGTTGTTGATAGCACCTACCAACTGCAGTGTAGCTTCGTGACCGGTAAATTTGTAGTTGCTATACACGTTTCCACTGGTATAACCACTACCTACTGATGCCCATGGAACTTCGTTGCCGAAGGCGCGGCCGCGGTAGTCAAAACCGGAGGCAGACATGTAGTTATACTGCAAACGGATCGAGGTAGCATAACCCAGCGCTTTCCGGATAGTAGCTCCAAAGCCTATGGTGTTCAGAAATTTAGGAGCATTCCAGGGACCTTTGCTGGGAACATCACCGATGATGTTTACCAGACCGGCATTAACACCGAGCTCCCACATGTTACGGGGCTTGGCAGGGAATGCATATTGGTGGTTCAGGTATTGGCGCTGCTGCTCCATTCTTGAAGCGGGGATGTAGGCAGTGTCCAAAGCATCGTAGCTCTGACCGCGGTAAGTCATATCTCTACCGCTCCAGGAGGCCTGGGTTGATTCTTGTGCGAATGCAGGCTGCACAGCTAATGCTGAACACACGCCGGCAAGCAAGATGTACTTTTTGTTGACCATAACGAGAGTTGTTTATTTAAAAAGTTTTACGCGTTTACTTGCTAAAGTTCGGGGCAAAGGTAAAACACGCTTTTCAAAAAAAAAAAAAAATGTATTATAGGCAATCTTTAAATTCTTGTCAAAATAATCTAAACAATATACAAATACAATGCATTAATAAAAATTATGGGTGTTTTCTTTCAATAATAATTAATGCTAATTGCAAAGTAACTTTTGCCTGTTGGAATACGATTAAATCATTTAGCAATAATCATGCCAAAGAATATCTTCCGGCGAATTATTTCCAGGGGCCGATTCAATTTCCTTGTCTATTTTAGCTGCCCGAATGTAAAGACGAGAAAAGCGCAAAAAACCGGGGTAAAATAAAAATAATTTTAAAAATAGTATCATTCGCTGCACTAATAATATATCTGTGTGAAAAATGTAAAAAAACCAATAGCCGAAGAGCTGGAATTGTTTGAAAAGAAATTTGCCGAAAGCGTACGCAGCCGCAATGCGATGCTCGACCGGATCATGCGCTTCATTATCCGCCGCAAGGGAAAGCAGATGCGCCCGATGTTCATATTCCTCGCGGCAAAGATCAGCGGCGGCGTTACCGAAGCCACCTACCGGGCTTCGTCCCTGATCGAGCTGCTGCATACCGCTACCCTGGTACACGATGATGTGGTCGACGACGCCAACCTGCGCCGGAATTTCTTTTCCGTCAATGCGCTGTGGAAGAATAAAGTGGCCGTGCTGGTAGGCGATTACCTGCTTTCAAAGGGGCTGTTGCTCTCATTGGACAACGATGATTTTCGCATTCTGAAGATCGTTTCCACAGCCGTAAAAGAAATGAGCGAAGGAGAGCTGCTGCAAATGGAGAAGACAAGAAAACTGGATATCAAGGAAGAGATATATTTTGAGATTATCCGTAGCAAAACGGCATCCCTGCTGGCATCGGCCTGCGCAGCCGGCGCCTGGTCGGCTGGCGGCGACGAGGAGAAGACCCGGCTGTTCCATAGCTTCGGTGAAAAAATAGGGATCAGCTTCCAGATCAAGGACGATCTTTTTGACTATGGACACGACAATATAGGAAAGCCCACCGGTATCGACATCAAAGAAAAAAAGATGACCCTACCGCTTATCTATACACTACAACAGGCAGATGATTCCACAAAACGTAGAATAATTTACATAGTAAAAAACCAGAATAAGGATAAGCAAAAAGTAAATGAAGTGATCGAGCTGGTCAAAAAGAGCGGCGGTATAGAATACGCCCGCGAGAAAATGCTGTCGTATCAGCGCGAAGCCATGGCGCTGCTGCACCAGTTTCCCGAGTCGGAGGCCCGTACCGCGATGGAAGAGCTCGTTCACTACGTTACCGAACGTCGCTACTGATCCATTGACACCCAGGGACTATATTAAGTTATCCTCATCTTTTCAGATATTTTTTTGATCTGGTGTTTTTTCTCTAATTTGATCAAAAAAATATACGCTATGGAGAAGCAGAAATATGTTGCCCTGGTAACCGGCGCCACAGGCGGGCTCGGAACCCATATTTGCAAAAGGCTTTCTAACGATGGTTATATTGTATGCGCCAATTATCGTACCCGGGAAAAGGCCGACGCATGGGAAGCGCAGATGAAAGCAGATGGCTACGATTTCCATCTCTACCAGGCCGACGTTTCGGACTATGATGCTGTAGGTGCTATGATGGAGGCGATCCATAACGATCTTGGCGCTGTGGATGTGCTGGTCAACAATGCCGGTATCACACGCGACGGCGCCTTCAAAAAGATGAGCCGCGACAACTGGGATGCTGTTATCGGCGCCAACCTTACCAGCGTATTTAATTGTTGCCGCCACGTGATCAATCCCATGCTCGAACGGTCTTATGGCCGGATCATCAACATCTCTTCCGTAAACGGGCAGCGGGCGCAATTCGGACAGGTCAACTATGCTGCTGCCAAAGCCGGCATGCACGGTATTACCAAGACCCTTGCCATAGAAACGGCATCCAAAGGCATCACCGTCAATACGATATCTCCGGGCTATGTGGCCACCGATATGGTTATGGCTGTGGCACCAGAGGTAAGGAACAAGATCATCGAAGGCATTCCTGTGGGCCGTATGGGCGGCACCGAGGAGATCGCACATCTCGTGTCGTTCCTGGCCTCTCCGCATTCTGCATTCATTACCGGCGCCAACTATGCGATCAATGGCGGCCAGCACATGTATTAGCGGCTGCTTGTGGCTAAATTATTAATATTCAAAGTTTGCACTTCCTCTCAAGAAAATTTATTTTTGTAGCACGGAGGTGCTTTTTTTGTTCCCGTTACTTTTGAGTTGATCAAAGATTTCAGGGCTGTACAATTCCCGGGCCCCGGAATATGCTATGTTACAAAAGAAGATTTCGGTTATTATTGTCAGCTATAATGTACAATACTTCCTCGAATTGTGCCTGCATTCAGTGCTTCGTGCTACAGCACCGGTAGATGCGGAGATCATCGTGGTCGACAATATGTCATCGGATGACAGCTGCAGTATGGTGACCGAAAAATTTCCGGGCGTAATGCTCCTGGCCAACAAAGAAAATGCAGGCTTTTCCAAGGCTAACAACCAGGGGCTTGCTATGGCTGGAGGGACCTACATACACTTTCTGAATCCCGACACCGTCGTCCCCGAAGATTTTTATACCCGTACCCTGGCCTACTTTGACCAGCATCCTCAGACCGGCGGCCTGGGCCCTCGGCTCATCGACGGCAGGGGTATTTTTGCACCCGATTCAAAAAAATCTTTCCCTACATTCTGGACCTCTGTATATAAGTTGACCGGTCTGTCCAAGCTATTTCCCCGTTCTGCAGTCTTCAACCGTTATTATGCGGCGCAGGTAAGCAGTCAGGAAACGGCATCTGTAGATATCCTCTCGGGCTGTTGTCTGCTTATACGACGCAGCGCTATGGAGCAGGCAGGCGGCGGCTTCGATGAAAGCTACTTTATGTATTGCGAAGATGTGGACCTGTGTCACCGTATCAGGCTCGCCGGCTTCGACAATATTTATTTTCACGAAGTGACCGTGATCCATTACAAGGGAGAAAGCACCCGTAAGCTCAGCGCCCGGTATATGAAGGTCTTTTATGAGGCACATGCTTTATTTGTAAAAAAATATTACCCCAAAAGACTTGGCGCGATCTACATTGCCGGACTGAAAATGGTGCTGAGCCTCAGGAACCTGCTGAAATGGGGCGAGCATTTGTTCTCTTTATTTAAGATGTTCCTTCTTGACGCTATTTTGCTCACGCTCGTAACATTGGTGATTAAGAATTTTTGGTTCGATACCATATTGCAGATATCTCCGGCAAGCACACAGGCACATATCATGCAGCGGACCACTCCCCTGTTCATTCTTCTCTGGCTAGTGAGCCTCTTTCTGAACGGCGCCTACGACAAACCGTTCAGCCTGTTCAAGGCCGGAAGAGGCATGGTGCTGGGCACTATATTGGTATTGGCAGGCTACGGGCTGCTACCGCTTGAATACCGCTACTCAAGGGGGATTGTACTCTTCAGCGGCATGACGGGCACCGTGGTGCTATTACTGGCCCGTTGGCTGCTGTCGCTCATCCATTGGATCAAACTGGTGCCTAGGGGTAAGGTTGATTATAAAACAGCTATTGCAGGCGATCCGGATGATTATGCAGAGACGCTGTACCTGATGGAGCATAGCCAATACAACCTGGAAGTGATCGGCCGGGTAACACCCGCCGGAGAACAGGCGCAACAGGTGCTGGGGCCTATGAGCGAACTCGCAGGCATCCAACGCCTGTATCGCATTAATGAGATCATCTTCAACAGTAGCTCCATTGCTTACAAAGAGATCATGGAACAAATGGAACATTGCGCTCCTTATGCGTTTTATAAGATACACGTACCAGGCAGCGAAATGCTACTGGGCAGCAATAGCTCCCGTCATCATGCCGAAGAATTTTCGCTCGACAAAAAGTACCATATTGCAGCGGTAGCAGCACGCCGCAACAAGCGTATCACCGACATTTTATGCTCGCTGGTATTCCTGGCAGGATTTCCTTTGTGGCTGCTTAAGATCAGGAATGGAAAGGTTTTCTTCGGGCAGATAATGCAGGTGCTCCAGGGTAGTAAGACCTGGGTAGGCTATTCGCCCGAAGTGGCCGCATCCGGCAAGCTGCCCGCGCTCAAGCCCCCTGTGCTGCCCCCCTATACGCTCAGGGGAATTAAGCCGCCGGACGCGTTCAATGAAGAGCAGCTGGCTGAGCTATATGCCGTAAATTATGCTGCATTGGACGACCTGCGTATCCTGTGGCTAAACCTGCCTTTTCTGGGCAAAAAACATGAGTTTTAGCCAAAAAAATTTTCCTTTTTTTTGGCTATTTAAAATTAATGTTTACCTTTGCACTCCCTTCACGAAGGGGCACACATTCTTCCTTAGCTCAGTTGGTTAGAGCATCTGACTGTTAATCAGAGGGTCGCTGGTTCAAGTCCAGCAGGGAGAGCAAAAAAATGGGTTTCAGGTGTATACTTGAAACCCATTTTTTATTCCGGCAAACACCCCACGAAGCTGGGTAGCCAGACAACAATTTTTGGTAAAGACCGCCGGTCGGAACCGCTGGCTACAAGTTGCGAAAGGAGCTGCAATCGTGCCTCAAGAACACTATCCCAGGTATAACTGAGCGCACAGCGATCTGAACGGACCGGGATGATCTTGGATCAAGCGGAAAAGTTGGGGGGCGTATAAATTAGGCGTATATATTAGCGAGCCTGAATAGGAAGAAGGGGATATCCCTTACTCCTCTGGAAGAAGACCGGAAAGATTTTAATTTGGCAT
>NZ_QVNU01000019.1 GCF_003545715.1 Taibaiella koreensis | reverse complement strand
AGGACCGGTCCAGGTTAAGCCGGGTATCTTCTAAAAGCTGTACATAATGCTCCAGCAGCGCCGTCACCGTACCCTCGGTAAAAAGATCCGTACTGTATTCCAGCTTCAGCTCGATACCCTTAACGGACTTTACCCCTTCCAGCAGGAGATCAAATTTGCTGGTATCATAAATGCTTTTTACGGGTTCCAGCAAAGCATCCCCCAAAGCGAGCTCCGTATTGTCCTCATGCACGAAAGAGAACATGATATCGAAAAGCGGGTTGCGGCCCATATCCCTTTTCAGGTCCAGTTGTTCGATCAGCAGCTCGAAAGGATACTCCTGGTTCTTTAAAGCATCGACACTAGCCTGCTTTACCTCTGCCAGGAACGCGCGGAACGTTTTCTGTCCCGTAGGATAAGAACGCAGCGCCAGTGTATTGATAAAAACACCCAGCACCTTATCTAGTTCGGCCCGGGTGCGGCCCGCCACAGGGCTGCCCACCACGATATCCCCGTTGCCCGAATACTTATACAACAATACCTTGAACGTAGCCAGCAGCAATTGATTGAGCGTGTAACCCAATTGGCTGGCCGTTGTTTCCAGCGCCAGGCAAAGCGCCTGCGGCAATTGGACCCGCTTGCGTTTGCCCTTAAACGTCTTTTGTGCCGGCCTGGGCAGGTCTGTCTGCAGGTTCAGCACCGGTACCTCATCGGCAAACTGCCTGAGCCAGTAAGCCTCCTGCTCTTTGAGCGCACCGGAAGCCAGGAAGTCGTTTTGCCAGGCCGCAAAATCCTTATACTGCAAAGCAAGCGGTTCCAGGCTTTGACCATGATACAACCGCATCAGCTCCTCCATAAACAAAACAGCCGATACCCCATCGGAGATGATATGATGCATGTCGAAGAGCAGGAGTTGCTGCTCCTGTTCGAGGTGGCAAAGCTGCACCCGGAGCAGGGGAGGAGCCGCCAGGTCGAAGGTGCGGATAAAGGAGCCGATCAATTGGTCTTTATCCTTGACAGACCCTTCTACAACACCAATATGGAAAGGCAGCGTCTCTTTAACGATCTGGACCGGCACCCCATCATGCATCTCGAAGGCAGTCCTGAGTATCTCATGTCTGTCGATCAGGGTCTGGAAGCAATGTTCCAGTCGTTGATGATCGACGCGGCCCTTTATCCAAAAGGCCCTGGGTATATTATAGCTGTTGTCGGCGCCATCGATCTGGTGCAACAGGTACAACCGTTTCTGGGAGGAAGAGAGGGGATACATCGCCCTGCCCGAAATAGCTTCTATTTGTGCTACCTGTTCTTTGTGCTGCCGGTCGATAAAGGCTGCCTGATCCAGTATAGTAGGTTGCTTGAAAAATACATTTAAAGGCAGGCTTACCTCGAATGTTTTAAATATCCTGGCAACCGTATTGGTCGCTTTAAGTGAATGTCCTCCGAGCTCGAAGAAGTTATCGTGCCGTCCGACCCTGGGTACATTGAGTACCTGCATCCAGAGTTCCGCCAACAACTTTTCTGTGGCGGTCTGCGGTTCCTCAAACAACGCTTCGGACAACTCCGAAGCCCCAGGCTGCGGTAATTTCTTACGATCGATCTTGCCATTGGCCGTAAGCGGAAAGCTTTCCATCAATACGAAGAAAGCCGGTACCATATACCCGGGCAGTAAAGCCGCCAGGTGCTGACGCAGCAGCGCGGCCGTAAGGCTATCCTCGGCCACCACATAGGCACACAAGTATTTATCGCCGGAGACATCCTCACGATCCACGACCAGCACATCCTTGACCGCCGTATGCAGCAAGAGTTTACTCTCTATTTCCCCCAGCTCTATTCTGAAACCCCTGATCTTTACCTGATGGTCGATCCTTCCCAGATATTCAAAATCGCCATCCGGCAGCATCCGGGCCAGGTCACCACTGCGGTACAGCCTTTCCCCCTTATGGTAAGGATGATCGATAAACCGCTGTGCCGTGAGCTCCGGACGATTCAGGTAACCCCTGGCCAGCCCGGCACCACCCACACACAACTCACCCGCTACACCCTGCGGTGC
>NZ_QVNU01000018.1 GCF_003545715.1 Taibaiella koreensis | reverse complement strand
AAGATGGCTTTAACCGCAGCATGGAGGCCGTACAGCATAACTTTACCCCGGGCAAGAGCCTGGTGTTGCCCTCCGATACCCGCTTCCAACCCTCGGAGACCGGCTATCTGCCCTATAGCGCTGCCGGTTATGGCTTCAGGGCCAATGCTTTTGCCGAGCAGCAGGCATATTACAACAACCTGTACCCCGGCGAAGGCAATACTGCCTATAGCCTTCGTAAGAACAGTTCCGATGGTACCCTGCGTCAGACGACTGATTATGCCCCTGGCAAGAGCCAGGTGGGCCAGGGCAGGGGCATAGAGACCCAGCAGCTCAACGATGGCTGTAATTGTATTCCCCGTTGGCACCTTGATGCCAGCGGCCTGCCGGTCAGTAATGGCTTTTATCCCTTGAACGAGCTGTTTGGCTCCATGATCAAGACCAAGGCTACTGATGGGTTTCTCCCTCAACGCAAGATCATCTATAAAAACAAGGATGGCCGTGTCGTGTTCGAACAGCTTGCTGACAGTACCACACCCGGACAGACCTATACCTACCTGCAGACCTTTTATATCTACAACGACCAGGGGCAGCTCTGCTATGTGATCCCGCCGGCGGCCGCCGATAATGCCATGAGCAGCGGCAGCATCAGCCAGCAAACCCTGGACCAATACTGCTTCCGGTATCGCTACGACGATAAAGGCCGTAAAGTGGAGCAGAAAGTTCCTGGCAAGGGTTGGGAATACTTTGTCTATGACAAAAGAGACAGACTGACCTTTTACCAGGATTCCTTGCTAAGAACGCAAAACAACAGTTGGACCTTTACCTTGTATGATGGGCTGGACCGGGCGCTGATGAGTGGAATCTATGGTCCGAGTGGGAAAGCCGCGCCATGCTGCAGGCATACTTTGAAGATCCCAACAGCTACGGCACCAATACCATTATTCACTACATGAAGGATTACAACCTTTCCCAGTCCTATCCCTCCGGACTCCTGGGTGTAACTCCTTTAAACTATTTTTATTACGACGACTATAAGAACGCTGACCCCAGTGGTGCGCTTTGGGCTACCTATGCCTCCGAGCTGCAGTTCAGCGAGCAGCAAAGCATCCCCGGTTCCGAAACGCCTGCCCGTACCAGCCGTACCCGGGGCCTGCCCACCGGCAGCCTGGTCAAAATACTACCCTCGCCCGGGGCCGAAGGTACCGGCGCCTGGCGCCGTACCGCCCTCTTCTACGACGACAAAGGCCGGGTGATCTACAGCGCCAGCCAGGACCTGAACCCCGACCAGAGCGTGGTACATGCCGCCTATAACGGCAGCCAGTTCAGCTTTAGCGGACAGGTGCTGGGCAGCAAGCAGGTGCTCATCAACCAAAAGGCCGGCGATGGCTATACCAGGCATAGCGAAGTCAATAAGAATGAATACGAGACCGCAACCGGGCGGCTGAGCAAGACCTGGCGCCGGGTAGACAATGCCGGCGCCTGGACCCTTACCGGCAGCTATACCTACGACGAGCTGGGAAGGCTGCAGCGCCAAGTATTGGGCAACAATGGCGAGAGCCGGGACTATAGTTATAACATCCGCGGACAGCTTACGGGCATCAACGGGGCCTATGCCGAGACGGGCAATAAGCAGGGGCAGAACCTGACCTTCGGCCAGTCGCTCAAATACGACTATGGCTTTGATAAGCCGCGTTATGATGGTAAGATCGCCGGCATGATCTGGCGGGGCAGCGATGGCGACGCCTCCGTCTTCTTTATGCCAAAAATGCACGCTTATGGCTACGACTACGATATGGCCGGGCGGCTCAAGCTGGCCGATTACTACCTGCAGCGTAGTGCGATGAATCCCTGGAACAAAGGCCAGCTGGACTTTACCGTGTCTAACCTCTATTACGATAAGAACGGCAATATCCAATCGATGAACCAGCGGGGTGTCGACCCCGTTAATGGTCCGGTAGATATGGATGTGCTTCGCTACGGCTATGTGAACGGCAACCAGCTGGATGCGGTAACCGATAATGGTGTGGCCGATTATGGTGCGGGCGACTTTC
>NZ_QVNU01000017.1 GCF_003545715.1 Taibaiella koreensis | reverse complement strand
AAGATGGCTTTAACCGCAGCATGGAGGCCGTACAGCATAACTTTACCCCGGGCAAGAGCCTGGTGTTGCCCTCCGATACCCGCTTCCAACCCTCGGAGACCGGCTATCTGCCCTATAGCGCCGCCGGCTATGGCTTCAGGGCCAATGCTTTTGCCGAGCAGCAGGCTTACTACAACAGCCTCTACCCTGGCGAAGGCAATACCGCCTATAGCCTTCGTAAGAATAACGCTTATGCCGGTGAGCTGAAGATCGGTAATTACAGCCCGGGTAAGAGCCAGGTAGGCCAGGACAGGTCTACGCAGACCGTAACCGTCACCAACGATGCCAACCTCCTGCGCCGCTGGTCGGTCAATGCTGCCGGGCTTCCTGTCAGCAACGGCTTCTATCCCTTGGGTGAGCTCTTTTGCAACCAGACGCTTATGCCGCTTCTTCCCGGCAACCCGGTACCACCCTACAAGCTCGTCTACAAAAACAAGGACGGCCGCGTCATAGCGGAGCGGACTACCGACAGCGTCTTCACCAACCCCGCTATCAATATAACCTATATTACCACCCTGTACCTCTACAACGACCAGGGCCAGCTCTGCTATGTGATCCCGCCGGCGGCCGCCGATAATGCCATGAGCAGCGGCAGCATCAACCAGCAAACCCTGGATCAGTACTGCTTCCAATATCGCTACGACGATAAAGGCCGTAAGGTAGAGCAGAAAGTTCCTGGCAAGGGTTGGGAATACTTTGTTTACGACAAAAGAGGCCGGCTGACCTTTTACCAGGATTCCCTGCTGAGAACACAGAGCAACAGTTGGACCTTTACCTTGTATGATGGGCTGGACCGGGCGCTGATGAGTGGAATCTATGGTCCGAGCGGGGAAAGCCGCGCCATGCTACAGGCTTATTACGAAGATCCCAACAGCTACGGCACCAATACCATTATTCACTACATGAAGGATTACAACCTTTCCCAGTCCTATCCCTCCGGACTCCTGGGTGTAACTCCTTTAAACTATTTTTATTACGACGACTATAAGAACGCTGACCCCAGTGGCGTGCTTTGGGCTACCTATGCCTCCGAGCTGCAGTTCAGCGAGCAGCAAAGCATCCCCGGTTCCGAAACGCCTGCCCGTACCAGCCGTACCCGGGGCCTGCCCACCGGCAGCCTGGTCAAAATACTACCCTCGCCCGGGGCCGAAGGTACCGGCGCCTGGCGCCGTACCGCCCTCTTCTACGACGACAAAGGCCGGGTGATCTACAGCGCCAGCCAGGACCTGAACCCCGACCAGAGCGTGGTACATGCCGCCTATAACGGCAGCCAGTTCAGCTTTAGCGGACAGGTGCTGGGCAGCAAGCAGGTGCTCATCAACCAAAAGGCCGGCGATGGCTATACCAGGCATAGCGAAGTCAATAAGAATGAATACGAGACCGCAACCGGGCGGCTGAGCAAGACCTGGCGCCGGGTAGACAATGCCGGCGCCTGGACCCTTACCGGCAGCTATACCTACGATGAGCTGGGAAGGCTGCAGCGCCAGGTATTGGGCAACAACGGCGAGAGCCGGGACTATAGCTATAACATCCGCGGACAGCTTACGGGCATCAACGGGGCCTATGCCGAGACGGGCAATAAGCAGGGGCAGAACCTGACCTTCGGCCAGTCGCTCAAATACGACTATGGTTTTGATAAGCCGCGTTATGATGGTAAGATCGCCGGCATGATCTGGCGGGGCAGCGACGGCGACGCCTCCGTCTTCTTTATGCCAAAAATGCACGCTTATGGCTACGACTACGATATGGCCGGGCGGCTCAAGCTGGCCGATTACTACCTGCAGCGTAGCGCGATGAATCCCTGGAACAAAGGCCAGCTGGACTTTACCGTGTCTAACCTCTATTACGATAAGAACGGCAATATCCGATCGATGAACCAGCGCGGTGTCGACCCCGTTAATGGTCCGGTAGATATGGATGTGCTTCGCTACGGCTATGTGAACGGCAACCAGCTGGATGCGGTAACCGATAATGGTGTGGCCGATTATGGTGCGGGCGACTTTC
>NZ_QVNU01000016.1 GCF_003545715.1 Taibaiella koreensis | reverse complement strand
ATTTAGCCGTATATTTGAGCAGCCGCTGGCGCAACCTGAGCTGCGTGCCCTGCGGCAATATCTTCTTTGACAAGCTGAACGTAGAAGTAAGCAAAGGCAACCTGCTGGAGGAGACCCATTATTACCCGCATGGCCTGCCCATCAAGCCGCTGAGCAGCGTGCAGGCGCCCACGGGTGGCTACCGGGACAACCGGCGCAAGTACCAGGGCAACGAATACATACAAGACCTGGGGCTGAACTGGATGAGCTTTGGGGCCCGGCAGTACGACCCGCAGATCGGGCGGTTCTTAAGCGTGGACCCATTGGCCGATGCAAGTGGCCAGCAGATCTTCTCGCCCTATGCCGCTATGGGTAATGCACCGGAAAGTATGGTCGATCCCAATGGAGAAAAATTCACTTTCGCCACAGCTGGACTAGAAGCCGCTTTTGAAAAACTTCGCCAACAGAATCTTGAAAAGATAGAGGAATATAATAAAGAATTAAAAGGCTTGGATTTAATAGGTGGGAGTGCTCAAGTACAAGCTCGAGGCGCCTCATTAATTGCATTAATAGCAATGCATAAAGCATTTAATAAGCAATTGGATGCTATGGAAGGTGACCAAGACGTAGAATTTCACCTCTCAAATGAAACACCCTTTGACGGCGCTGCTGGTTCGACCTTTTATAACTTTAATGAAGGAAGGGTTCAATTTAACTTTGGAGGAGATGATCCTTGGCTGCCTACACTGGCTCATGAATTAAGGCATGGGTATGGTTTATTAATAGGCGAATGGGCTCCGGCTGAGAAATATGATGATGTATTATATGATATCCAAGATGAAAAGGAAGGTAACAAAACAGGATTGCTGTTTACATCACATCCGGAAGATGCAGTAAACGGTGTTTACGACAGTCAAAATTGGGATGCAGCGACGGGGCCAGAAGGAAAATATGGCCGGGCAAAAGGAAAATATGAACAACTATCTATAAACTCGTCCTTGACTACTTTAAGCAAATATTCCAACGACAAAACGTTAACTAATCCGGTTAATCCAAATCCTAACATGACAGTAGGTGATGTTTATTTTAGGATAAATGAGAATTTGATCAAAAATGGGCAAAAACCTAGATATCGTTTTGGAAAATATCTCAAAAAATGACTATGATGAAAAAAAACTTAATAGCTGCAGTGTTGCTTTTTATTAGCTTTAATAATTACGCCCAAATAAATGATATTGAAAAAGTGTCAGGTGAGTATCTTGTTACTGATAGTACCTTTGATGCTGGTGCTCATTCTCGTTTAAGTCTTTTTAAAAATGGGCAATACAAATATGAAACAGGAACACATTTACAGATATATCATTCGTATGGCGTATGGAAATTGAAAGGAGATACGGTCATACTAAATTCCTCCATAGACGAGGAAAATATACCTATTATGATAAAGGAGAGCAAGATTGATTCTTTAAATGAAAGTATCGTCATTGCACTTGTTAAAAATCTCGATGGTGATATAATGGATGCTTCATTTAAATTTAATAGTGACACAACCTTGGTGTGTGATCCACTTTTGCAAGATGGTTGTTTAAGAAAGGCGGGATCCATTAGAAATATAAAAATCAGCTTTAGTAGTAGGGCATCAACCAAATGGTATAAGATAAAGAACAGAAAGGCTAATTTAATTGAAGTTATCGCAAATGTTCACGATGTATTATCTCTGTATCTTTTTTTTCGAAATGAACAGTTTTTCTTAAAAAATGGGAATTTATTTTATCTTTTAAAAGATAAAACTAAAAATGAGAAGGGAATAATATTGAAAAAATTGGAATAGACGGGACTATCTGTTAGCACACGAATCTATTGCCCCTGTTGGCGCACGAATCGTGTGCTGCTAAAAGAAACAACCGATGCCTTAGGGTATGGGTTGTTTTGGTATGAAGGCCCTATATGCTTAGAAATTGTAGAACCTGTAGGTACGTTACCACATGTGTCTTTGCGACCCGGATAGCAGCGAAAAGCCCGGAGCCGCTGTGAGACGGTTCCGGGCTTTTTGAAAACTGGTAATAATCATATTGATCTGGAAGCAAGCAAGCAAGCAAGCAAGCAAGCTTTCTGGTTTTGCACCCGATTTTGAATCTTTTGATTCTGATATATATACAGATATAGAGAAGATGCAAAATGAGGAATATTCAAACACCGAGATGATTTGGGATCTGGCAGGGCATTCCCGGCAAGCGGTAAAGTGGGCCATGTATATCCCACAAGGCGCCTTACTTTTTTCAACTAAAACGGCTTGGGGAAGAACACTTTCAGGAGCAGGTTCCAAACTTTCGCTTTCTGAATTGAAGCTTACGAAAAGCTTCAGTGGGGTCTTGACACGAATAGGGTGGGGGTTAGGTGCTGTAAATGCGGGTTTGATCTATCACCAGTATGAAACCGGAAAAATTGGTAAATTTCAATTTGTGTCAGAAGAGGTGTCTAACGGATTATCCCAAGTTCCAATGTTGGGTTGGGCCTGGGGTGTCGGTTGGGAAGGGGGAAGATTGATTACAAATTCGAATTTCTATAAAGATAACTTGAGGCCCTACATTTGGGGAGGACTAGATTTTATAACCAATCGAAAAACTCCTTTACATTAATATAGTATTTGTATGATTTTTATATTTAAGGTTTTGTACTATCAATATTTTCGCTTTTATAAAAGGTTTGAAAAATTCGGGGAAGAGCCACACCCCCATACCAGATTTGCATTAGTGTTTTCACTTTCGCCAGTCATATTTGTTCCCATATCTTTTATGGCTATTTATTTTTGTTATGATTTGTCTACATGGTTTTATGTATCAATTCCCCTTTTATTACTTGGAATTATGTATTTTCTAAAATACAAAGGTGTGGATAGAATGATTGAAAGAGAAAGACCATTATTACTAGGAAGTAGCAAGGCTTCCGGAGTTTTTGCTGCTTTGTTTTGGGTTGCCTCTTTCACCCTACTTTTGTATGGAGGACTAAAAGCCAAAGAATATCATGAGAAAAAAAGTATAGAATGTGTAAACTTGCGATAGTGGCTCATCAAGCTGTTCGTAGCGTCTCGCTACGAACAGTCATAAGAAGATTACCGGACCTGCGTTAATCCCTCTGCTGGCGCACGAATCCTTTCGTGTGCCGCTAAACAACCGATATCACCTGGTCGTGGCGTCTCGCTACGACCAACTTTATCAAGATTAACAGACGCGTGCCCATTTATACCGGCACGTTACCACATGTGTCTTTGCGCCCCGGATAGCAGCGAAAAGCCCGTGAAAGCTTCCCTATAAACCGTAGCACATAAAATTAGAGAATTGCTATCTTTAAAAAGGGAAGACAATATGAAAAAGAGCAAATTCACAGAGAGCCAGATTCTTGGCATCCTCAAGGCCCA
>NZ_QVNU01000015.1 GCF_003545715.1 Taibaiella koreensis | reverse complement strand
CCAGGACCTTGACGGTACGCCCGCCAGCAACAAAGCGCAGACGGAAGCCACGCGCAGCGGCGGCGGCAATGGCGCTTCAAGCCTCTATAGCCCCAACCTGTTTGACGGCAGCGTCGATATCCGTATCCCCATTTATGATTATAAGACCGACAACGCCGACCTCGGTGTGACCTTAACCTACAACACCCGGGGCATTAAACTGGACCAATTGGCTAGTAGTGCCGGGCTTGGGTTCGCGATCAAGGCGGAAGGATCGATCAGCAGGGTGGTCAAGGGCCTGCCCGATGAGCTGTCGGTAAACCTGGACATGGCCGTTGTGTACGGCAACCAGACCTATACCAAGGCCAGGGGCCGTATGGCCAATGTGATGAACGGATCGTCTGCGGCCGGCGCCTACCTGGACTCCGAAAGCGATGAGTTTGTGGTATCAGCCGGTAACTTGTCGTTCAGCTTTATGATCGGCCGTGGCGGACAGGTATTTACCATTCCGCAGCGCGGCGTGCAGGTAAAAGTGCTGGCTGCAGGCGCCAGCTATTGGACCACACCCGCCCCGCCATCCCAAAACCTGGAGTTTGAGATCACCGATGAGCAGGGCAACCGCTATTACTTTGTCAAAGGCGATTATTCCCAAAAGCCCCTGTACCTGGACATTACCAAGACCACGCCGGGACAGGAGCTGGCCCAATACTGGATGACAGAGCGCTGGGTGGTGAGCAAAGTGACCCTTGCCGACGGCAAAGAGATCCGCTACAGCTACCAGGCGAGCGAAGGCAGCCGTGATGTCCTGTACCAAAGCTATAACTACCCTGGCCTGCCCCAGGTTCCTGGCGGCGGAGACGCCTATGGCCCCGATTTCCGCTCCCGGCTCAGCAGCATCCGGTATCCCAACGGTATCACTGCCAACATGGTTTATAATAATACCCTTTCCCGTTGTGATTTAGGCAGCGTAAGCCCCGGCGACCGTTCGATCCTGACCGAGATCAGTGTGGGCACCGACTATGGCAAATGCCTGCGCTACCGGCTGCACCAGGTCTATACCGTAGCCGACCCCGCTAACCTGAACCGGGAGATCCCCATTACCGATCCCTGTCTTTATATTTACGATGCCCCCTTTGATAATCCTTTAGATGGACACCGCATGCCAAGCTACCGCAACCACCGGCTGCGGCTCAAAAGCATCACGCTCATGAGTTGCGACGGCCTGCAGGAAGAGCCTTATTACAGCTTTGAATACGATCCGCAGGGCCTGCCGCCCCGCTTTCGCGGCGGACAGGACTGGTACGGTTATTATAACGGGCAACAGCCGGTATGGACACCCTTTGCCGGCGGCGCTGCTTACAATCCGGATATGACCATACCCTTACACAGCGAGACCCGCAACGGCCTTACTATCCAGTATGGCGTGAACCGTAATCCCAACCTGAGCTATACCAAAGCCGGCTCGCTGCGCTCGGTAACCAATGCCTATGGCGGCAATACCCGCTTCGTATACACCACCGTAAGCCTGAATAGCAGCTATAGTAGCTACGACCCGGCCATTCCCTCCGACGGGTATTTCTTCAACAACTTTCCTTCAATGGATGGCCTGGCCGTCGACTCCATTATCGAAAGCGAGCCCTTCCATCCCGATAACCGCAGGATCAGCACCTTCCAGTACCTGGACGGCTGGGCCTGGTTTGGCGGCGGCTATTATCATTATCCCAAAAGTAAGCCCGACCTTAACCAATATCCTGCCGCCCCCGCCGTCTTTACCGGCAGCCGGCTCAGCAGCCAGCAACAGGTCAACGGCAGCAACCATGGCTTTGGTACCGTACGCATGTATGTGCGCAACAATGCCGGCCGGCAGCTCTCGCACCGGGAAGCCAGCTTCACCACCATCTACGATGCTTCCAACGGCTGGCAATACCGCTACCTGGCCAAGGGCAAAAAATACTACCAGTACCCCTTTACCGATAAGCAATACCTGCGGGACTGGGAAATAGGCCTGCCGGTCAGCATTGCCGAATACGACGATATGGACAACCTGGTACAGACCACCCAGAACCGCTACAACTTCAACCTGCTGCTCGATACCCTGGGCGGTGAAGCCCTGCAGGTAGACGGCACCCATATTGTCTATGTAGACAGCCCGCTGCTCAACTCGGGCGGTAAAGCCGCCGTAAGCGACTATTACAAACCCTACCGGGGCAAGAGCCTGCTGATGAGTACCATCGTGAAAAAGAATATCAGCTATGGCGCCGTGATCTACGACTCCGTCGCCTATACCTACGACAGCCGCAGCAACCTGTCGCGCATCATCACCACCAATAGCGAAGGTGAAGAAGTGCAGACCATCAATTACTACAACTACGATGCGGGCGCCCTGGACCCCTTACCCGGCCTGGAGAAGCTGACCACCACCCAGCGCTGGAAGCGTATACCCGGCAACACCGGCCCGCTACCGCAGAACGGCCTGCTGCTCGACGCCTTTTTCCATGGCAGCACCAAAGAAGGTACCGCCCCTGCCTTTGAAAAGATCCGGGACAAGAACCTGTATGTGCCGCAAAGCAGCCAGCCGCAAAGCTATAGCAGCTACCTGGGTACTGGCAGCGACAACAGCGAAGCCCTGAAGATACAGGCCACCTATAACAATACAGCCCTTACCGGCTTCCGCAAGGCCAGCGAAGTGCTGCGCGCCGACGCCAAAGGCAATCCCCTGGAAACCTACCTGGAGCAGGGACAGCAGTACAAAGCCATGATCTGGGATACGGCCACCGGCAATAAGCTGGCCGAGGCCATCGGCTGCCGCTACGACGAGCTGGCCTATGCCGGCTTCGAGGCCAAAGGCAACAGCAACTTCCAGTACAATGCCAATGCGGTGAGCAATTTCAGCAATGCCCCCGGCGGCAGTAATGTCTACCTGCTGGGCGGCAGCAATACCATCGGCCGCTCCGGGCTCACCGCGGGAAAGACCTATTTTCTTTCGTTTTGGTCCACCCATACCCCTACCTGCAGTATCGGCGGCAGCGCGATAAGCCTGACCACCGGCCCTGTAAGAGATATCTGGACCTATTACGAAGGCAGCTTTACGCCCAACAGCAGCAGCGACCAGTTCCTGCTCTCCCGCAGCGTCAACTGCTTTATAGACGAAGTGCGCCTGCATCCCGTAGCAGCCATGGTACAGAGCTGGAACATAGACCCCCTGCTGGGTACCACCTCGGCCACCGATGCCCGTGGCAGGATTACTTATTATGAGTACGATGCGATGGGCAGGCCCTACCTGGTGCGCGACCAGGAAGGCCATATCCTGTCCAAGAGCCAGTACACCATCCATGGCGCCGAATAAATACACCCTATTTCCATCCTTATACAAATAAGAACGACTATGCAAACCTTTTTGCATTCTACGATAAAAATACTGGGCCCGGCCCTGCTGCTGTTCGCTGGACAGTGTGCCCTGCATGCCCAGACCAACAAGCCGCAGCTGGGCGTAAGCGCGCCTGCGGGTAGTGTAACGCAAACCGTGCCGCAGCCACCGGCCATCACCGTCAATGCCTCGGAACTGTACAACTACCAGCGCAGCTTCGTACCCCGGGTACCCATCGACGACCCGGCCCAGCTGACCACCGGCAGTGCACCTTCCGATGTGCAGGTGAGCACACTGTACAAAGATGGCTTTAACCGCAGCATGGAGGCCGTACAGCATAACTTTACCCCGGGCAAGAGCCTGGTGTTGCCCTCCGATACCCGCTTCCAACCCTCGGAGACCGGCTATCTGCCCTATAGCGC
>NZ_QVNU01000014.1 GCF_003545715.1 Taibaiella koreensis | reverse complement strand
ACATCGCCTCGGTGTATGCCGTGCACAAGGCCTGCGACTTTGAGCAGATCACGCTGGACTCGGGCTATCGCCGGCCGGAGCCACGCTTTGTGCTGGCATTGGGCATGTACAACCTGCAGCGCTTCGGCGGCTATATCGGCCGTTCGCAGCTGTCATCGTTCAATAGTATCCCGGCAAGCAAAGGACCCAACCGTGTGAATGTATCGCTGGCCGATGAAGCCTTTGTGCTGGTGGACCGCAACAATCTGAACACGGTAGTAGGGCAAAGCTTCAGCAACTCGGCCGATGCGGAACGTTACCTGGCAGGACAGCTGGCGACAGCACCGGCCACGGCAGCCAACTGGATTGTGGCCAACCGTTTTGAGCTGGCGAACTAACAATAATATACAGGTAAAAACCTGGAAGATTGCTGGCTTTTTCCTGAGGAGTATTATTGGTAATCATAGTAAAACAAGAGAACTTTAAAGCAATAATAAAAGATAAGCCGGCCGGAGGTAGGATGGCAGGACAAGTACTATTGATCACATAAAAATATCCGATTATGGCTTGGACAACGAAAACGCTTGCTGAATTACCATTTTTAATCGTTGGGCCTATGCTAAGAAAAGTGACGCCCAATACGATAAATGTATTTATTGTCACAAGAGACGACTGCCAGGCCAGGCTAAAACTTTATAAGCACAATGGCAATACCGCTGCCCCTGATGAGCTTGATACAGGCGCCTATACACCGATGCTTAAGATAGGCGCACATATGTTTGTCAATGTAATTTCCTTGTCGCTGGGCGCGAACATGACTCCCGGTATAACCTACGGGTACAATGTTGAATTTAATATTGGCGGCACGGAATACAGTTTATGGAACATAAGTGTATATGACGGTATTACCAATATCCTGAAAATAGCAATTCCCTCCCTGATCTTCAAAATAGGCGGTTTGGATCGCCTGCTGCCTACTTTCGTATTGCCGCCAATTGATAAAGCGAAGCTGAGGGTCATACATGGTTCCTGCCGGAAGCCGCATGGCGAAGGCTTGGATGCGATGGAGCAAGTGTACAAAATACTGCACTACACTGCAAACAACCCTGATAATGTTACAAATCCCAGTGACCGGAGGCCACAGATGATGTTTCTTACGGGTGACCAGATATATGCCGATGATGTGTCGCCGATCTTGTTGGACATGATTAATAAATATGCGCAGTTGCTCCTGGGCTGGGATGAGAATCTGGCGCCTCTGGGTTGCGATGTAGCCAATATGGCCCCCGGAGCGCGCGCTGACAACATAATCAATGTCGCTAAGTTTTCGGTTGATGAAAAAGTTGCAGGCTCTCACTTAATGAAGTTAAGAGAGTTCATTATTATGTACTGCATGGTATGGTCCAACGCGTTGTGGAAGGAAGATCCTGCCAAACCGGGCTTCCCGGCGCTTCCCGCATTTGCCGATCTCTTCCCTGGCACCCCGGAAGAGGAAACAAAAACCTATGTGGTCCCGCCTTCGGTCCCGCTGGCCAATCCCTGGCCTACGCAGGTGACATTTAAGACCGGGGAATTCGATACCTATGAAAAGCAATGTAGCTACCTGGCTCAATTCTATCAGGCCTTAAACAAAAACATGCGGGCTATCCTGGCCAATATCCCTTCTTACATGATCTGCGATGATCATGAAATTACAGATGACCTGTTTTATAACGGAAGCTGGTTTGATGGCGCCATCAATAACTCGGCCCTCGGAAAGCGGATCTGTACCAGTGGCATGGCAGCATATGCCCTGTTCCAGGATTGGGGTAACAAGCCCGAAGACTATATTTCCGGTCAGCCCGGAGGTACCTTGCTCAACTACATCTACAATGTCAGCAATAATAACCCCGATGCACCTGCTATATGGAATGCCATTTCCGATATCGTACTCCCCGAGCTATATGCTCCCGTTCTGCAAACACCTGTGCTGAGGCATAAAGCAGGTAGTCTCAACTGGCATTATTATTACGAAGTATCCAACGCTTATGAATTCCTGGTCCTGGATACCCGGACTATGAGGGTTTTTCACGAGGGGAACGACGGGGTACCGGGATTGATGAGCGAGGACGCCCTGACAAAGCAAATTGCGCTGCCGGGAAGCAGCAAGAGCAAGGCACTGATCTTCGTTATATCACCTACTCCCGTAATTGGCGTCAACTACATCGAGAAAAGAAAGGAAGATGCGAATTCAAATTTCATTAAAAAGCGATTTGCCAACAAGCAGCAGTTGGATCTTGAGCATTGGTCTTTTGATAAGAAAGCCTATGAGCATCTTTATTCAAAATTGTTTTCCAGGAATCCCAATGCCACATTTCTGCAGGTGATTATGCTGGGCGGAGATGTACACTATGCATACAGTAGCAGGATGCAATACTGGGCCAACCAGCCGTATATGGAAGGCTCCGTGGTCAGGAAAATGACAATAGCGGGCTTATGCGCCAGCAGTTTCCGTAATGAGGTATCTGCCAGTAACGTGGGTATGGGAGAACGGATATTCGAAGTTTATACGAAAGCTTATCACGGTGATATATTAGACGACGTTATTGATAAGTCGGTTGTATACGGTTGGCAAAATCTTTCCCTGGGTAAATTGAGCATCCCGATCAGCGGGACATCAGGTTATGTGCTTGCGCTTCCACACAATGTAACCTTCGATGGAGAGACGCCCGCTACCTTTGACCGTAACCGGGAGCTAAGCACGCCCTACGAAAACGACTATGCCAATATAACAAATGACCCATACCATGACTGGCACTATCGCATTGCACCGGTAAAAAGAACGGATCCCGGTTATGTACCTGCTCCTGCAAACGGCTATACGCTTGATAGCTATAAGAGCTATACCGCGGCTCATCGTGCGGTTTATGAGAAAGCAGGTCAAGGAGGCAAATTTATAGTAGGTTACAATAATATGGGTGATATTATGCTCGAATCGGGGCCTCAGGGTATCGGATACGTATATCACCAGATATGGTGGGCCAGCGATGAAGACAGGAAAAACTATGAGAACGATCCCAATTTTCCCGATATGGGCCTGCCTTATACCATACATAAAATAGATATGAACCTATATAATGAGCCGGCATTGAATAATCCCTGATCGTTCAGACAACCAATACAAAATCCGATGACAACATTACTTCAAATAGATAGCGTGGCGGCAGACGGGCTTTTGCTGGCTTATTGCGCCATGTTCATGTTTGGATACGCTGTTTTATCGCTTTTGTTCCTTATTATCTTTTCCGGCAGGCGATTAAGTAAAGCGCTGTTTGCCACTTACAGCTTTTTTACTGCCGCTTTTTACGGCGCTTTCCTGGCCCTGTGTATTTATTATTTTACCCGGTATCCACGGGCCTGGGATGGAATATTTAAAGACAGTGGGTATGGCGATCAGCTGAAATTCAACCTGTTTTGCCTGGTAATTGTCCTGGGCTTGATTGCGAACATTGTTTTCTGGGTCAGGCGGGCCTCCCGAAGGGGCCGTTAATGCTTATAATCCTTTGCGCATACTGATTATACACGAAAAATGAAAATCTATGGCAGCCAGTAATGCTCAGCTCGAATTAATAAAGGCGATTGATGAACTATGTGCTCCGATCGAATTTGCGTTAAAGAATACTTCGAACGCCAAAGTATTCTTTAAGTCCCTGGGGTGGGACTTCAGTCGTATCGACAGTTTCCCATTCAACGATCTGCTCGATGCTGTTGACGATATTTATACTCTTGTGCTTGAGGTCAGGGCGATCATCCAGGATCCCCCCGAAAGCCTGGACGACCTCACCGAATGCCTGGATGTTTTATTGGCCTTATTCAATGCTATAGACAGCATTTCTAATTTTATTAACGGACTTTCGGGCGCAAGTCTTACCCCTGCGCTTAAGTCCGAGTTTGGAAAGCTGGGTACCGATATTGTCAATTACCTGGTATGCGGTTATCTCGAAGCGCATCATTTTAAAATATATGCCACCTTATCGGTATTGGGTATTATAACACCTTACCAGGTGGCTGGGCTCTCCCCGGCAGTCTATCAAGGTAACGAAGGATGGGTGAGGTTACCTTACAAAAAATCGACCATTCATTTGAAGAATGTAGTAAGCCTGCTGTCCCGTCCTTTGTCTTATTTCAAAGAGCAATTTTACCCGGCATCAGGTCTGCTGAATACGGCGGCAGAAGCGCAGGAGTTCTCGGACAAATTCTTCCCGCGGCTTGTCCTGCTTTTTCAGTCGCTGGGCTTTGACGCTGTCTACGGCATCGATAAGAATGACTCTTCACTATATACACCGGAAGCCTTTTCGGTGATGAAAAGGACCTTGACCGTGAGCCGGCAGGCGACGGCCGCGCTACGCTATGGGGCAACGCTTTCGGTATCGCCTACTGCCGAGGGAGGACATGGCCTGGTCGTCAGCCTGTTTGGTGATTGGTCTTATTCAAAGCAGATCGCCGACTGGCTTTTGTTTATCAAGGCCTCCGGCAGTATAGATGTATTTGCCATCAATGCATCTGGTATCCATTTCCCTGCTTCTTCTGCCAATGTCGCTTTCTCCATACTGGTGCAGCTTACCCGCTTCAGCAATGACAACTCGCTGCTCGGAAGCACTACAGGGACCCGTTTCAACATACAAAACATTGCTATCGCTGCTATCGTTGATTATAGCAGCAATAAAGTATCTTATGGGTTCGAATCTTATTTTAACGGAATTGAGTTTGCGATCGGTGGTGAAGGAGATAATTTTATCAATAAGGTTATTCCCAATGGGGCAAAAGGGAAATTCGACCTTGCGTTTGGCTGGAACAGTATTGGTGGCTTTCACTTCAATACTGGCGGCGGACTCGAGTTTCTTTTCCCGTTGCATATCAAGGTAGGTCCGGTTGATTTCGAGGGCGTAACGCTGGGGGTCTATTTAGTCAACGAAGCGATCAGTATCAGGGGTGGTGGTGATATCTCGCTGAATTTGGGACCTATTGTTGCCTCCATTAAGAACATTGGTATTAAAGCCGATATTACCTTCCCTGCAAACAATGCCAATCTTGGTTTTTGTAATCTTAAACTGGGCTTCAAGCCGCCTACCGGCGTTGGCCTGGCCATCGATGCCGGTCCGGTAAAAGGCGGCGGCTTCCTCAATTACGACGAAGCCACCTGGACCTATACCGGCGGACTGGAGCTCAATTTTTCGAAGATTTCGTTCAGCGCGATCGGTATCGTGAGCACCAAATTGCCCGGCGGAGAAAAAGGCTATTCGCTGCTCATCATCATCACGGCGGAGTTTGGTCCCCTTCCATTGGGTATGGGCTTTACGCTCAACGGGCTGGGCGGTATCCTGGGATTGAATCGCACGATGAACCCCGATGTGTTGCGTACCGGCATCCGCGACAATACCTTGGACAATATCCTGTTCCCGAAAGATATTGTCAAGAATGCCAACACCATTATCAGCAATATCGGTCAGGCTTTTCCCATTAAGAAAGACCAGTTCCTGGTAGGTCCCATGGCCAAGATAGGCTGGGGCACGCCTACCTTGCTTACCATCGAGTTGGGCATCATCATCGAGTTGCCCGAGCCGGTAAGACTTGCGATCCTGGGTGTGGTCAAAGCCCTGCTGCCGAGCAAGGAGAATGCGATCGTGAAGATCCAGGTGAACTTCCTGGGCATTATCGACTTTACCAACAAATACCTGTCGTTCGACGCCTCGCTGTACGACTCCCAGATCCTGACCTTCGGACTGTTCGGCGATATGGCGTTGCGGCTGTACTGGGGCGACAAGCCGGCCTTCCTGCTGTCGGTAGGGGGCTTCCATCCCCGGTTTACCCCGCCGCCACTGAACCTGCCCGAGCTACGGCGGCTCACGCTGGTGCTGGCCAACCAGGACAACCTTAAGATCAGCGTAGAGACCTACTTTGCCGTAACCT
>NZ_QVNU01000013.1:10000-12431 GCF_003545715.1 Taibaiella koreensis | reverse complement strand
GATCCGTTCAGATCGCTGCGCGCTCAGCTATCCCTGGGGATACCCTTCTCACAGACGCGTTGCGGCTCCTGCTGCAGCTTGCAGCAAGCACGTTCCGGCCGCGGCGGTTATGGCCATAAAAAAAGAGTCCCTCAACTTTCGTTGAAGGACTCTTTAAATAAATATGGCAGCTACCTACTCTCCCGGATTTAACCAGTACCATCGGCCATGAGGGGCTTAACTTCTCTGTTCGGAAAGGGAAGAGGTGAACACCCTCGGCAATACCACCATAAGCTCTTTGTTAGTATTGAGATTTCAGTATTTTGAGTATTGAGATCATTTTCATATCTCCTCTCTGATACAGTATAGCTCATGTCTAACCATAATAAGTTAACATATTGGGTCAGCTCAGATAGATTCTTTAATAACAACTTATAAGCTTATACTCCTAAAAGTATAATAAAGTTAAAGCGTACGTGCAATTAGTACTACTCGGCTTTGATGTTACCACCTTTACACCTGTAGCCTATCAACGTCGTAGTCTTCGACGGCACTTAAAAGTAAACTCATCTTAAGGAAGGTTTCGCGCTTAGATGCTTTCAGCGCTTATCCTTTCTGTACATAGCTACTCGGCACTGCACCTGGCGGCACAACCGATACACCAGCGGTACATACAACCCGGTCCTCTCGTACTAAGGTCATGTCCTCGCAATTTACTAACGCCCACCACAGATAGAGACCAAACTGTCTTGCGACGTTCTGAACCCAGTTCACGTGCCACTTTAATGGGCGAACAGCCCAACCCTTGGGACCTTCTCCAGCCCCAGGATGTGACGAACCGACATCGAGGTGCCAAACCTCCCCGTCGATATGAGCTCTTGGGGGAGATCAGCCTGTTATCCCCGGAGTACCTTTTATCCTTTGAGCGACGACCCTTCCATTCAGAATCGCCGGATCACTTTAGCCTGCTTTCGCACCTGCTCGACTAGTCAGTCTCACAGTCAAGCTCCCTTATACTAATACGCTCTACGCACGATTACCAACCGTGCTGAGGGAACCTTTGCGAGCCTCCGTTACGCTTTGGGAGGCGACCACCCCAGTCAAACTACCCACCATGCAATGTCTCCCCAGGGGGGATTAGACTCTAAGTAACAGAAGGTTGGTATTTCAACGGTGACTCCACACACACTAGCGTGCATGCTTCATAGTCTCCCAACTATGCTACACATCTGTTACCCAAAATCAATGCAAAGTTGTAGTGAAGGTTCACGGGGTCTTTTCGTCCCGTGGCGGGTAACCGGCATCTTCACCGATACTACAATTTCACCGGGCTCGTGGAGGAGACAGTGTGCAACTCATTAGACCATTCGTGCAGGTCGGAACTTACCCGACAAGGAATTTCGCTACCTTAGGACCGTTATAGTTACGGCCGCCGTTTACTGGGGCTTCAGTCGTAAGCTTCACCTTGCGGCTGACAAACTTCCTTAACCTTCCAGCACCGGGCAGGTATCAGGCTCTATACTTCATCTCTCGATTTCGCAGGGCCCTGTGTTTTTGCTAAACAGTTGGTTGCACCATTTTACTGAGACCGCATCACTGCGGTTGGCTTTATCCCGAAGTTACAGCCATAATTTGCCTAGTTCCTTCTCCACGGCTCACCCGAGCGCCTTAGAATACTCTTCTCGACTACCTGTGTCGGTTTACGGTACGAGCTGTATTATACGAACCTTAGAAGTTTTTCTCGGCAGTCTGATTACAGTCACTATCTGCGCCACCGAAGCTTTGCAGTACTATCAGGTTTCAGCACAACCGGCGGATTTGCCTACCAGTCGTATACCTACGCCCTTTAACGAACTATTCCGTCAGTTCGCGGACTTGTCACTTCTGCGTTACTCCATCGAATATAATACAGGCATGGGAATATTAACCCATTATCCATCGACTTCCCCTTTCGGGTATGCCTAAGGTCCCGGCTAACCCTGATCCGATTAACGTTGATCAGGAACCCTTAGTCTTTCGGCGACAAGGTTTTTCACCTTGTTTATCGTTACTCATTCCTACATTTTCTTTTCCATACGCTCCAGCATGCCTCGCGACACACCTTCGATGCTGTATGGAATGCTCTCCTACCGATCTCCTTTACAGAAGATCCTATAGCTTCGGCACTACGTTTGATGCCCGATCATTTTCCGCGCCCGAACCCTCGACCAGTGAGCTGTTACGCACTCTTTAAATGAATGGCTGCTTCCAAGCCAACATCCTGGCTGTCTTAGGATTTGAACATCGTTTAACCAACTTAACGTAGATTTAGGGGCCTTAGCTGATAGTCTGGGTTGTTCCCCTCTCGGCCATGGACCTTAGCGCCCACAGCCTCACTGCCGCAGATATCTATTAGCATTCGGAGTTTGTCAGGATTTGGTAGGCGGTGAAGCCCCCTAGTCCAATCAGTAGC
>NZ_QVNU01000012.1 GCF_003545715.1 Taibaiella koreensis | reverse complement strand
GGGTAACCCTTCAGGCAGGGTCAGGCTAATTAACTCTAAATAGGGATTGGACAAAACGTTTGGATTTTAGACGCAAAGCAAGTCCTTTTTTTGAAATCCCCCAGATATTCCGCTTGATCCAATTTGTATACAGTAGCAAGGCAATGCAAAAAAGAAACCGGGAACATTCAAGTTAAGCTGAATGTTCCCGGTGGCTGTGGCCTCGTCAGGAATCGAACCTGAATCTGGAGCTTCGGAAACTCTTATACTATCCATTGTACTACGAGGCCGGTAGCAGGAAGTCCGCAAAGGTAAGGTTTCGTCTTTGACCAGCAAAAAATTTTTGTACCGGCATGTCCTTTCGGCCGATGTACTGTGGCGTCGGGCCGTTTTTATACTTAACTTCCGTATTAGGATTTCCCTTTTTAATAATCGAAGCGCTATGAACCTATTCCTCATCCGGATCGCCATTACAGCCATTGTAATGGCCAACGCTTTCCTGGCAACAGCCAGACCCAATGAAGAAGACAGCCGTATCAGAACAGGCGATACCACCCGCTTCCGGGGACATACGTTTTTATGGGCGCCCGAAGACAGGGATAGTCAGACGGTCGAAGATCCTGTAACCAGCGAAATAGTTTGGCTTATATCAAAGAGGGCTCCGGAAATTGATAAAATGGACGGCGATGAAGTGTACAGCAATAACTATGAAGCGCTCGAACCGGCGCGCTTTGGCAAAGACGCTGATGCTTTTTATGCCTATGTCATCGCGCAGTTCCGGCAGCGTTTTGCGCAGCTCCCCGATAGTCTCTACAGCTTGTATATCGACAACCTCGTGATCGATGAGCAAGGAAAGATCAGGTATTATGATATCAGCTGCATGATTGATCATAAAGACTATGATATCAACCAGGCTGGTCCTGCCTACAAACCTTATGGAGCGGCGCTTAGCCATATCATTGATACAAGTCCCGCCTGGTATCCCGCTACCCTGCGGCGCCGGCTGGTCAAAGTGCATCTGCGTGGCTTTTATGTCTTTTCCAAGTCTTCCTGAAGGCATCCCTGCAGGGGTTTTCTTCCCACAGAGATGCTGCAATAATTCCTTCCTTTTTTCGATAGGGAAAAAATTTTTTTAGAAAAAATTTTCCTGATTGACGCTTTTTATCGTTTTATAACGTAGTTTTACGTCAATAAGCTTATTTTAAAGTCAATTAACTAATTGAAACGTTATGCAAGCACTGACCAAAGCGGAAGAGCAGGTGATGCAGATCATCTGGGAACAGGAAAGATGCCTGGTCCGCGATATTATCGAAGCCCTGGGCGATCCCGATATACCGCATAGTACGGTATCCTCGGTTGTCCGTATCCTCGAAAAGAAGGGATTTGTAGGGCACAAAGCCTATGGCAAGACCCATGAGTATTTTGCTTTGATTGCTAAAGAAGACTACACCAAGAGCGGGTTAAAGCAATGGATCGGTAACTACTTTAATGGCTCGCCCAAACAGCTGGTATCCTTCCTGGTGGAAGAGAACCAGATCAATCTTAAAGATCTCAACCAGCTGATGAAGCAGCTGGAGCAACTCAAACCTAAAAAATAAACAGCCATGCAGACCTATCTCCTCAAAGCGACCCTCATATGGACGCTGCTGCTTGTCCTTTACGAGTTGCTCTACCGCAACCGTCCGGCATTTACGCTCAACCGGCTATACCTGTTATCGGCGCTGCTGGCCGGCGCCCTGTTTCCCTTGCTTCCGCTGACCTTGCCGGGCGCTGGCAGCGGTACGGGCAATTTGGCCGGCAATTTGTTGCGGCCGGTATACCCTTATGTATTGCCGGCAGTGGCAGCGCCACAAGCAAGGGTACAAGCCGGTATCAGCTGGCAGGCGGTGGTCTTCGGGATCTATATAGCCGGCGTACTGGCCATGGCGGTCGTCAGCCTGCGCGGGCTGGTGTATATCCTGCGGACAGCTATCTACGGCAGCTTTAAGCAAATGGAAGGCTTTCGCATTTTTCACAGCAACCGGCGGCCGCACGCCCCTTTTTCCTTTATGGGCTGGATCTTTATCGCCACGCCGGAACAGTATAGCCGGCAGGAGTTGCTCTTTGTGCTCCGGCATGAGGATGTGCACAACCGGCGTAAGCATTGGCTCGATGTATTGCTGATGCAGCTTGGTTGTACGCTGTTCTGGTTCCATCCACTGGTATGGCGCTATCGTCACCTGCTACGGCTGGTGCATGAATATGAGGCCGACCGTTTGGCCTCGGGCGACACCGCCTACGATTACGGACATTTTCTGCTGCAGCAGACCTTGTTGCAGGGAACGCCCGCGATCGCTCACTCATTTCATTTCTCACCCATAAAAAACAGGATCGCCATGTTAACACAACAAAGAAAAACACAAGCCTGGAAGTATAGCTTCTGGATCCCGGCCATATGCGCCGGCCTGCTGCTGGCCGCTAAGCCGGCCGACAACAACGAGCGCGTAAGAGTAGGGGACAAGACTCATTTCCGGGGCCATGACTTTTACTGGACACCAGAGGCGTTCGATAGTGTATTGGTAGAAGACCCCACTACTAAAGAAATGACCACTGTCCGTGTAAATCTGGGGCCAATGATTCACAAAATGGACCAGGATATCGTGTATAACAATGATGATGCGGCAATTGTTAAGGCGCGATTCAATAAGGATGGAAAAGAGCTTTTCAGCTATGCTGAAAACGCCTTCCGGAAGCAGTTTTCCGATATCCCGGATAGCATACGCTCCATTGCCGTAACCAATATTGTGATCGACGCAGAAGGGAAAATCCGCTATTACGACATACAAATCTCAGCCGATGGCCCCTTGTACGAAAATGTGAGGGGAAAGTCGCTGATCGCCGATTATACACGCGCGTTAGAGAAGATCATCGATGGAAGCCCTTCCTGGCAGCCGGCAACGGCAGGAGGTAAACATGTTAAGGTGCGTATACCGGGTGGCTTTAATGTTTACTTTAAGCCGTTCGGGGTAAGTCCGGTAAACCGGTAAAGGAGAGGCAGGTCAGGCCTTCTCTTCCTCGATGGCCGGTATGCCCATAATGGCCGGATCCTTCTTGGTGCGGAAAGAAATATGGCGCTGAAAAAAATAGCTGAACACCGCGAGAATAGCCGTGGTCAGTGTTTGTGATGGTGTGGCCCAAAAGCCGCACCATCCTGCAAAAAAGTGCAGCAGGTAATAATTGAGCACAATGTTGACGAACTGTAGCGTGGCATATCGGAACAGCTGTACTCTTCCTTTCAGATGCGACTCCTGGAAAACGACAAACTTCGACAGGAAGAAACCAACCGGGAAGCCTATCATAAAGGAGATAACGTAAGCGCCGATATAGCGGGTCATGGTAAGGCTTTCACCCAATGGCAGCACTTCTTCGCTTTTGCCATTAATGACCCGGGTCACGAGATAGGGCGGCAGGATGTAGTTATAGCCGATAAAGAACAGCAGAAGCCCGAGCACGGTCACACTACCGCCACAGGCAATATAGCGAAAAGTCTGGATCGGTATCCATCTGCTGAAGGGCGGATGGAAGAAATCGATCACTTTCAGGATAATATTCCGGGCAAAATTAAGTTTCCGGCTGTCTCTATAATGCTTCACAGGTCGGCAAAAGTAAGAAAAATGCTATACTTTTGACGGGCCTGCCCGCGATTAACCAGGGTTAAACAAAACGGCCATCCTTCTTGCCGGTATTAAAGTGGATATTATACACCAGCCTGTTTGCTGCATGTTGCGCAGTGGGGCTATGCATGGCGACCGAAAAGCTGCTGACCGGCGCTACGCCGGCCTTCTTTTCGGCTCTTCATGGTTTCGTAGCGGCCAATACACTGGCCATTTACAATATCCATTATTTTATTAAAGACCTTCCTGCGGGTGTTTCGGACCGTGCCGACTGGTCGGCGCAGCATCGCTGGGTCCATCCCCTGTTGATCCTGGCGGGTGGCTTGCTCTCTTTTATCTGCCTCTTCTTCCTGCCGTTAAAGGTTATCGCCGTCAGCATAGGGCTTGGCCTTTTGTCGCTGGGGTATTCGCTTCCGGTATTGCCGTTCCCGCAAAAAAAGCGGCTCAAGGATTGGGGTATCCTCAAGCTTATTTTGCTGTCGCTGGTATGGACCTGTGTTACGGTGCTGATGCCAATGTTCGGCTATGGCAAGAGTTTCCGGGCCTACGAAGTGGAGTTCCTTCTGCGCTTCGTATTGATGTTGCCGCTCTGCATCGCTTTCGACATCAGGGATATGGAAACCGACAAGGAGCACCGTATTTACACTTTGCCCAATGCTATAGGGCTGCAGGCAAGCTTCCGGCTTATGGATGCATGCCTTATCGTGTTCTGCGCGCTCGCGGTGTGGCAATACCTGCGTTATCCCATCGTGTCCCGGCTGGCCGGTGGCTTCGTGATCACCTTATGTACCAAAGCGATGCTCCTGCTTTCCCGCAAGGTGAATACCGATATATTTTACCTGCTGTGCATCGATGGCATGATGCTGCTGTATGCTGCTTTTATCCTGCTGGCCTGATCGCTCGTCCCTTCTGTGTTACCGCAAATGATAAAATGCCTTTAAGGCACTAAATATATTCCCTGCCGGAACACGATATACCGGACAGCAATTATGCCGGGGACTATTTCATAGGGAATACCGGGAACGACAAACCGGGTCAGCTATTGGTGCAACAGCTGTCAGGTATATTACCAGTGATCCGATGTGTTGCCCTTCGTATCATACAAACGAGCTGCTCCTGGAAGGAACAGCTCGTTCGTTTTTATAAAGAAACCAGGAACGATTATTTAAGCTTGTTCAATTTGCTTTTGTGGCGGCTGTATCCGAAATAGATGATAAAGCCCAGGAGCAGCCATACGATCAGGCGCAGCCAGTTTTCCCAACCCAGGCCAAAGATCATGAGGCCGCAGGCAATAATGCCCAGTATCGGCACCAGGGGTACCATCGGGGTACGGAACTGGCGAGGCAGATCGGGCGCGCTCTTGCGCAGGATGATCACTGCGGCACAAACCAGGATAAAGGCAAACAGTGTACCGATGCTGGTCATATGGCCTACAACACTGCCGGGAATGAAAGCGGCGAAAGCGCCCACCAGGATCAGGATCACGAGGTTGCCCAGATAAGGTGTTTTGAATTTGGGATGCACTTTCGAGAACACGGCGGGAAGCAGTCCGTCTTTGCTCATCGAGTAGAATACCCGGCTTTGCCCCAGCAGCATCACGAGGATCACGGAAGAGAAGCCGGCCAGGATGGCTACGGTGACCGACTTGCTCAACCAGCTATAGCCGGCGGGCATGCCCGCACGGATAGCGGCTACCACAGAGGCTTCTCCGCCTTTATTGGGATCGCGGAAAAACTCCAGCGGCACGAGGCCGGTGAGCACATGCGCAAAGAGAATATACAATACGGTACATACCAGCAGGGAGCCCATGATACCCATAGGCATTGCTTTCTTGGGATTTTTGGTTTCCTGTGCGGCGGTACTCACGGCGTCGAAGCCTATGAAGGCAAAGAATACGGTACCTGCGGCGCCTAGTATACCCATAATGCCGCCGAAATTATGACTGACACCTTCGTGGTCTATATACTTGGATGGCGGCGGTATATAAGGTACATGGTTGGAGGGATTGATATAGCCCCAGCCCAGCACGATGATCAGCACCACGATGGTCACCTTGACGATAACGATAAGGTTATTGACCAGGGCCGATTCGTGTATACCTTTAATGAGCAGCAGGCTGATGAGCGTAACGATACCCAGGGCCGGCAAGTTCATAATGCCGTGCACGCCCTCGGGGGAAACCTGGAAAGGACTATGGCACCACTGATAGGCAATGGGTTTCATATGGAGCACTTCGACCAGGAGGTTGTTCAGGTATTCGCTCCAGGCGATACCTACCGTGGCGGCGCCCACGGCATATTCCAGCACCAGGTCCCAGCCGATGATCCAGGCCAGCAGCTCGCCCTGTGTCGCATAGGTATAAGTATAAGCGCTGCCGGAGATGGGAATAGACGAGGAGAGCTCGGCATAGCACAGGCCGGCCAACGCACAACCAATAGCAGCCAATATAAACCCGATCGTAACGGAAGGGCCGGCACTCTGCGCAGCCGCAGCGGCCGTCTGGACAAATAAGCCGGCGCCGATAATGGCCCCTATACCCAAGGCGACCAATGCGCCGCCACTGAGGCTACGCTTCAGCCCTTTTTCACTGTCGGCCGCTTCCGCGAGTAAAAGATCAAGTGGTTTTCGTGTAAATAGACCCATCTAATATTGTTTAATTAGAGATTTAAGCTTCAAACCTAGTGCAAAAATGTCAAAAACACAATTGTATTGCCGCTAAAACGGAAACTGTTTTAAAATCAGGTCCAACCTGCTCTTGTCCGGATCGGTTATAATGAGCCTGTTGTGCTGATCGCGCTCCGGCCGCCAGGAAAAGTTCATGGGACCAATATATTCATACACCGCTATACTTATGCGGGCAAGAGCAGGTTATTCATAGGTCACTTTCCAATCAAGACTATCCAGCACATGCTTTGAAAAGCGCATCTTTTTCAGGTACAGGTTACTTTCGCATATTTCCGTCCAGCTTTTGGTCTTCAATGCCTCTTCGCTGATGAAAAATAGATAAACGGCTTCTTTACTACCCGGGATTTGTCTCTTCTCCAGCGTACCAAAGCCATGCAGGTAGGCTTTTCCATGGGGAAGGGCGCGGTATTCGGGAAAAACGATCGAATCCTTTCTTTTTCCCCGCTCATCAAACATGTGCGTATTGATCGTAAATGCCTTCATTGCGTATTCGGGCCTCATATAATCGGTATCCGAATACCGGGTATACACAACCGAATTTGAATTATTGTTAATGGTGATGAATCCTACCGGCGGATCGTATACACAGCCGCATATAGGGATAAGTACCAGGCAACTGCTCATTAATTTCATAAAAGTCATTCTGACTATGTCGATATAGGAAACATTGCGCAACATTGTTCCAATCGCGGTTGCTGAGCCTGTCGAAGCACCATTTATAATAGTCCTTTACCTTCGGTGAGAAAAGTTCGATAGGCCCAAGGACCGGTTTTGTTTCCTATATCGGGATAGTTATCAAAGTCATTTTCCGTTTATGTCTGCGGGGTAAAGATATAAAAGAAGCTGTCGCGGTTTAACCCGGACAGCTTTCTTTTGGATACTAACTATAAGTGGAATTACTTAGCGATCACTACTTTTTCCACCTTGCGGCTGTCGCCAACGTTATAGATCAAGGTATAAAGGCCTGCAGGCAATTGGCCTGTAGGGATAACAATCGCTTTGTCGCGGGTCTGACGTGTATAGACAGTCTGGCCCAGGGCATTCACCAGGCTTACCGTGGCTTCTTTAACATTGGTACCCGATACATTTATATGGATCTGGTCGCTGGCCGGGTTGGGGTATACAGACAAGCCGTAGCTCGCCGCCAGCTCATCGATACTGGTCACGCCGGCGCTGGCCACATAGAAGTACTGGGTATATTCGCAACCGAAGTCGTCATGCTGGCCCTGGTCGGCCAGGGTGCTGCCGGCATACACATAGCCTTTCATCGGCAGGCTCGCGCCACCCAGGTTTTTTACGATCAGTCCGCCCGGCTTGATCGGTCCGGGGTTTTGAGGTGTGCCATCATAAGGCCACCAATGGAAACCCATACAGAAAGGGGAGCTCAGGGTTATTTTATAGAAGCCGGCCGCGGGTAGGGCTACCGTGTCGTTATAGGTAGTATTGCAGGAAGCATCGTTGCGCTGACGAACGGTGTTACCCGCCATATCGGTTATCTTCCAGGTACCCTGCCAGGGGTTCTGTCCTATGTTGCCATTGCTGCCCAGGTCGCCGGTACGCAAGTTGATCACGATGTCGCCGGGCCATTTGGGCGCTGCAACAAAAGTAGAAGACAACGAATCGTTGGTCGCATCTTCGTCGGGCGATCCGTTCACGCCGATAATCTTCATGCGGAAACCGAAAGTGCCGGATGTACCGCTGTTGGACAGGTTGGTGAGGGTATTGAGCACCGGGAATACGACTTCGGTATCGGCCAGCGGCGCAAGCGTGCCATTCCAGGTATATTGCTGCTGTACAGAATCGGTTACGCAGTAGGAAAATGTAAGGGCGGTAATGGGAGTGCTGCCCGAGTTGTGTACCCTCACTTTGGGGGTATTGCTGTTGGGATTCTCACGGAAATGGTCGGGATATAGCGAGGGCGCTATAATATCTTCCAGGGAAGCGTCCCGTGTCTTATTGATCGCACCATAATAGATAACGGCCGCATGCGACTCATAGCCGCCATAGCCTTTTGTGGAGGGCAAGGCTGTATAATCGGCAAATTTGAGATTGATGTTGTAGCTGCTGCCTGCGGTGATGCCCGGCAGCTTATGCACGATGGGGCCAACCTGTGCACCGGGGCACCAGTTGGAGCGATCGTAGATCCAGGTACCACCCTGGGGATACAGTGGGTTCACACCACAATTGTCGCGCCACACTACTTTGTTGGCAATCGCTGTATTGTTGAGGTACAGATCGTAAGCATGGGTGTCAAATTCACAGCATTGGTTCAGCGTATCGCTGCCATGACCGGTTACCAGGAATTTGAGCTCGGCCGATACAGTACCGGCAGGCGCTGTCTTATTGAGTACAGGGAAGTGGCTGTTGATCGGGTTGGCGTTGTTGCCATAGTCAAAATACCCCTGGTATAGCTTATCGTAGCCTACTACGTTACGATCGGGCGTTCCTTCGATAAAGGCGAACCGGATATTGGCCGTGAAACCGCCGGAATAACCCGAGTAATGAATGCGGATGCTGGCGGAATTTTTCAGCAGCGAAGCATAATCGGTCACATCGAAAAGATAAGGCTGTTTCCAGGTGGCAGGAAAGCGCGACCAGCCGGTATTGGCAAAGGGGGTGATCAGGCGGCTCATCTCAACAGTATCGCCGGCAGGGGTCATTACATAGTTCAGCACAGTATAATCCCACTGGTGGCAGTATGTCGAACCGGGAGGGCAAGCATAAGAACCCAGGGTGAATTCCATCAATACTTTACGATAGCTAAGGCTGCCATCGGGAAAAGTGACCGTAGTGTCAAAGTTGTTGAAATAATCGAGTCGCACATCGTTGGCCTGAACCCAGGTGGTATCACCCGGATTGGCCTGTGCAACGCCCAGCACAGCAAAAAACGCGATAAGGCTTGTGTAAAATCTTTTCATGAAATGCTATTAAAAAACAAGAACGTCCTCCTGGACAAATAAATAAAAAGTTAAAAGCAAAGATGAGACAAATGCATAAAACGGCGTACTACATGATCATGTCATATAATATGCCGTTGTACTATGATGATGAGCGGCAAAAAGGCTGCCGTTTGCTGGGTCTTGCTGGTTGCTGGTCTTCAGCTTAAGCGGCCGCTGCCAGTAGCGGGGACCGCCCGGGTTTGATCAGCGTGTCACAAGTTTACGGACCGTAGCCGCTTTACCCGATGTTATTTTTAAGGTATACATACCCCTAGCCCTCGATTTAAGATCCAGCGCATACACACCGCCTTCTCCTTTAAGCTGTGCCTGCAGAACAACCGTGCCCCTTATGTCCTGTACTTCCAGCTGTGCTCCGGTATTGCCCGGTATATGATAGCTGATCGCAAACAAGCCATCGGGCGACGGATTGGGATAAACGTCTATATCGGCATTCAGCTGCTGTACCGTGCCGGCAGATACCGTTTCGTTGCTGGTGCTGAACTGGTAAACAATTTTGGTGCCGAAGTCGGCTTTCTGGATAGCGCCTTTGCCCTGGTTATAAGTGCCCGAAAAATTAAGCAGACTGGCATTGGAATGGTAATCCTTTAGCTGCAGGCTGCCATCGTCGTTATCGAGGTATTGAAGATATTGGGGGTATTGTTGTGCCAAAGCATCCCAGAACCAGAACGTAAGTCCGTCTTTATTCTGATCAATGCCCCCTGCCAGTGGTGTGCCCTCGTCTGAGAACTCTAAAATATAGCAGGTGTTTTTTGCCAATACCACTGTATCGCGATATAGGGTAGTAGCCAGCGGGAAATCGTTGATACCCTTTTGGTGTACCACCTGGCCGGTTTGGGCTTCTATGAATTTGTAGCTGTTCTCCTGGTTGGCTTTGGTGTTTTTAAATTCCACGATAAAAGCATGCGGCTGCACATCTGTTTTTTTGATCAGGCTGCTGGCGCTGTTATCCAGGGTGTACTCGTCGGTACCGCCGTTGGGCAGCTTCAGGGTCACTTCAAATACCGCATCGCCCTGGAGCAGGTATTGAACGGCATTGGTAAGGGTAACGATTTCCGACTGGCCAAAGGCAAGATTTCCGGTCCACTGAAAGGTGGCTTTGGCTTGGCCGGCCAGGCCGTATTCGATGGCCAG
This sequence comes from Taibaiella koreensis, assembly GCF_003545715.1. Taxonomy (GTDB): domain Bacteria; phylum Bacteroidota; class Bacteroidia; order Chitinophagales; family Chitinophagaceae; genus Taibaiella; species Taibaiella koreensis. Next base: position 84,716 of record NZ_QVNU01000012.1, on the reverse strand, counting down.
CGAAGTGAGCGCCCGGGCGCCGTTATTCCTTATTTTAATGATGGGCTGGCCACATATGGGGTTCATCCGCTTTTGTTCCAGGTCGGTGCTGGGTGCAATAATGCGCTCTATGCCCGCGTCGACTTGGGCATGAGGGGCGCCATATTCGAACAGGTATGTGGTAAAGAACATATTGCCGAAATCTGCCGTAGCAGTATAAGGTTCCATATCGATATCGATGCTGTGGTTGCTACCGCCGGTAAGTTCACCTATTTCTACCCAGTCGGGATCGACAAAAGCGCCGGGGCACCAGTTGGCGCGGTCCAGCAGCCAGGTGCCGGCCTGTGGATAAAGCGAGTTGAAGCCGCATTCGCGCCATACCAGGCGCGTATTCACCGTTTGGTTGTCCCATTTGACCATTCTATTCTTGGCGCAGAACTCGCCGCATTGGTCGGCATCATCACTGCCATGGCCCGATTGCATGATCCAAAGCCGGGCGCTGGCCGTACCGGGCGCCAGTGTAAGGTTGCGGGCATTGAGCTTGTCTTCAATGGGAGCAGCCGCGTCGCCGTAGCGGAAAGAACCGTTCCATAAAGTATCCATACGGACAAAATCGCGGATGGCCGGACCTTCTATTACATAATATTGCAGATTAATGAGCCAGCCCCTGTCGTTTTGGGCTTCATAGCCTGTATGCTTATAGATGAGCTCCACGGAATCGTGCAGCAGGTAGCCCCAGTCCGTAACATCGATCCACCAGCCATGCTCCCAGTTGTTGGTGGCCGTGGTTTTCCAATAGTTGCCATAAGGCGTTATAAAACGGCCCAGCTCGTAACCCAGCGAATCGCCTGCCATACCCCCGGTTTTCCCGATAAAAATATGATTGAGGTAATCCCACTCGCCGCAGTTAAGGTTGGGAGGACATTTAAGCGAGAGATGCGCATAAATCTTACGGTAAGGCGTGCTTGCCGGCGGGAATACCGACCAGGCAGGATAAAGGGTTTGTCCTACGGAAGGATCGGTTTGAATAATGACATCGTTATGACCTTGTACAATGGTTGTATCGCCATTGGCCGCGTGAACAGAGGGCAATAGGCCGGCTACGCATAGGCAAAGTAGGATGTAGATTTTTTTCATGAGTTGTTTTTTTGCAAATGCACGCCATGCAAATACAAGACGACGCGCTTAGGCAAATATAAACTTTAATACATGAAAAATGAATACATGAGCATGTAATATTACTCCGGGGCAAGAAACCGGAGATTGCGCTGTATGCCTTTCCACTTGCTGCGCTTCAGCGGGGAATGCTTGAGTAATGTGCGGAAAGTGTCTTCGTCCATGGCCTCCCATTCGGCGGTGCTCAGGTTCAGCAGTTGAGGGATAGGCAGCAATTCCTCCTGTTGGTGCGGACGGGCAAAGCGGTTCCAGGGGCATACGTCCTGGCAAATGTCGCAACCGAACATCCAGCCCTCCATTTTATCCCTGAACTCCGGCGCAATCAGCTCTTCCTTGAGCTCTATGGTAAGGTAGGAAATGCACCGGCTGCCATCGACTACCGACGGCGATACGATGGCACCGGTAGGGCAGGCATCGATGCAGCGCCGGCAACTGCCGCAGTAATCCTTGGCAAAGGGATCGTCGTATTCCAGCTCCAGGTCGGTTATCAGCGTGGCGATGAAAAAATAGGAACCCGCCTGCTTATGGATCAGGTTACCGTTTTTGGCCACCCAGCCCAGGCCGCTGTTCACTGCCCAGCTTCTTTCCAGCACAGGAGCGCTGTCAACGAAGCCCCGTCCATCGATATCGCCCAATGCCTCGCGCAACAGGAACAGGAATTCATTCATTTTGGCCCTGATCACCTCATGGTAGTCTTTGCCATAGGCATATTTAGCGATCTTGGGTGTGTCGGTTTGCTGCTGCTCTTCTGGAAAATAGTTTAATAGAACGGTGATAACAGATTTAGCACCAGGTACTAACTTGGTTGGGTCTATCCTGAGATCAAAATGGCGCTCCATATAACCCATATGGCCCTGGTAATCTTTCATCAGCCATTGCTCCAGCCGGCGGGCATCCTCATCGAGCTGCCGGGCACGCGCAATGCCGCAGTAGTCAAATCCGAGACGGCTACTGATCTGCTTTACAAGGGCGGTATGCTGGCTAAGGATGGAAATGGCGTTTATTTTTTAGAGCGGGGCTTTTCGGGAGGGGGCGGTATTTTCCCTTCCAGCAATTGGCGCATGGTAATGAATGAGATCTCAATATTAAAATAGAGGGCCGGGATTTTGGGTTCCTGCTCCTGCGCCGCCGTGTCCAGATGAATCTTGTCGGTATGGCCGGTTTCCGGCGTCAGCAAGGTTTGTCCCGCAGATGCAAAACCAGCCTCACGCACCACATCATATTCGTCGGGTATCCGGGTGACCACAAATGCCGTTGGCACTGTAGTGCCGTCGCCGCTGGACTGTATCGCCTTGAGTAATCCGTAATACCGGCGGGCAAAAAGCTGCGCCGAATCCCTGATGCCCAGCTCATGATAACAGACCAGCATATTGTAGCTCATCCGTATGTTGACGGGGTCCTCACGCAACACGGCCAGTCCGGGCGATAAGGCTTCCCTGAACTGCTGCTTTTCGAAATAGCCGTCGAAATCTGTATGCCGCCCGCCGATATCGCTAAGATTACGAAGGCTGCCATTGGGTTGCAAGGCAGCACCGTAATAGAGGTAACGAAGCTCCTGTACACTTAAAGTATCCCCTTTTAAGAAATTGTTTACCAATGTATCGTAAAAGAAAGGGGAAGAGGGATCGCTGGTCTCTTTTTTAACCTCATCAAAGTCGACCGTTAGTATTTTTTGCCCCTGGGCCAGGCAGGCCCAGGATAGCAGCAAAAACAGAACGAGTATCTTTTTCATGAGGGAAAAGGTAATTGCTGTCTAAAGATACGACATTTGGCCCTGAGCGCCGATGTAGCGCCGCCACCGGTCGATCACTTGCTGCATATCGTCGGGTACCGGCGATTCGAAAAGCATCTTTTCCCTGGTGCGGGGATGAACAAAGCCCAGCTCCCGGGCATGCAACGCCTGGCGGGGCAATATTTTAAAGCAATTTTCGACAAATTGCTTGTATTTGGCATGAATGGTCCCCTTGGCGATCCGGTCGCCGCCATAAGTCGCATCGTTAAACAGCGGATGACCGATAAGGCGGGTATGCACCCTGATCTGGTGCGTTCTGCCGGTCTCCAGGCGGAATTCAAGCAAGCTCACATAGTGGAAGCGTTCCAGTACTTTGTAGTGGGTCACCGCATGCTTACCGTGGTCGCCATCGGGAAAGGCATCCATCTTCTTTCGGAAACGTAAGTTGCGGCCTATATGGGCTGTTATGGTGCCTTCATCTTCCGTGAAGTCGCCCCAGGCCAGGGCCACATAGCGCCGGTGCACGGTGTGCTTTTTAAATTGCGCTGCGAGATCCTGCATCGCAATTTCACTTTTACCAATTAGTAATAAACCACTGGTATCCTTATCAATACGATGTACAAGCCCAACCCGGGGAAGATCAATGATCCGGGACTTGTCATCCGCAGGGTTGAGGTACCAGGCAATGCCGTTCACCAGGGTGCCCGTATAATTTCCGCTACCGGGGTGTACGACCAGCCCCGGTGGCTTATCGATCACCATAAGGTCCTCATCTTCATAAACGATCTTCAGGGGCATTTCCTCGGGTATAATATCGGTAGGTATCGTTTCCCGGTTGTCGTAGATCACGATCTCTTCGTTCGGTCTTACCTTATGGTTCGATTTGATCTTTTCGCCGTTCACCAATACCATCCCATCATCGATAGCCTGCTGGATCTTGTTGCGTGTGGCGCCTTCGATCCGGTTCATCAGGTATTTATCGATGCGTATAGGCTCCTGTTTGCCGCTGAGCTGGATACGCATTTTTTCAACGGGTAGCCTGGAGTCCGGTTCGCCGGACTCTTCTGCGCTCTCCTCATCGGCGTCCCATTCCTCTTCCTGCGGTAAATCTTGCTCTTCGGTTTCGGTCATTATTTTGTTATCTTACTGATTGTTATTAATTTATTAATATCCATGTAAAGCCAAATCTAAACATGGCATTGGGTGCCGGGTATACAGCGCCAGGTGTGTCGCCCACAGCCTGGATCACATTGGTTGTAAAAAACTGCTGCAGCTGCTCGGCCAGAACAAAGGCTCTGAAGCTCTTGATCTTAAAATTGAAATAGGCGCTACATTCGGGTGCATTGCTAGGTTTATAGTCTTTTTGGTAGAAAAATTGATTGAAGTAAGGTGTATAACCATCTACATAATAAGGCGTATGGTATTTTACTTCTAGCCCCATAGCGACGTATAGGGCTTTCCGGAACATGGCTGTTTCAATGCCCAGCTTGTGGCGCAGCAACAGGGCCGGTATATTGACCGGTGCATTTCCCGTGGGCTGTTGCCAGGCCACCTCGTTGTCCAGGGTAAAGGCGCCGAGCCGGAACAGCTTCCGTCCAAAGATCTGCAAGACAGAGAAGGGCTCGCTCTGTTGTTTTGTGTTTAGATCGGAGTCAAAATATATATAGTTGGTTATCAGGTTGTTTTTTACTCCTAATTCAAGTTGAATACTTTCAAGACCTACTGTAGCCCAGAGCTGGGTTGTGCTTGTTTTGTCAAAGCTGAAGGTGCGGTTGTAAAAATTGGTCCGGAAGCTGGTGTAGGCATAAGGTGCATTGCTAAGGTTCTGCCGGAAACCGCCTGAGAACATGCCCCATTTGCCCAGGTCCTTGCCTACAGAGGCCTTGATGTCAAAATTACCTGTGGCATCGCCGGTAAAAAATAGCGTCGCTGCTGCGAGATAATTCCATTGCCCTGCTGTAAAGGCTTCTTTCTTTAGCTCACCAAAAAGATAATTGCCAACGCTGGACTGCTGGTCGGAGCCGCTAACGTATTGCGTACTGAAGCGATCGATACGATTACCGATGCCGGCCTCCAGCTGTACCAATTCTTTCCTCTTACCTATGAAACCATTTAAGCTAAACTTATTATCTACATAAAACCAGTTCTGTATGCCTACTACAGTATCTATTCCGGTAAAGCCAAAGCTATCAATAAACCGGTAGCGTTGGGTACCGGGCGCCATGTCTTTAAAAATGTGGCGTTCCGAATGGATCTGGAGCTGATGCTTAATCCGGAAACGTGGGGTGAACTGCAGGCTCATACCCGTAGAGTCTTTGGTGTACAGCGTATCGGTTTTGCCAAAGGAATAATTATTCTGGATATAAAAATCCATCTTCCGCAGCACATTAGTGACAGCGGAATTCTGGGAACCGGCAACGATACCGGGCAGATTGACGTCGATCAGCTGGCGATCGCCAAAAGAAGAAGAGTCAAGAAAGCGGACATTAGGAATCCCGCCATTCTCATTTTGCTTGTTACGGTTATATACCAGTCCCGCGGCGACGTAGTAGCGTTGATTTTTGCTGGTATAGTTGGTGCTGAAGCTGCCGGCTATACCATTGGCTTTCTGACGCTTGTAAAATCCCTGGGCACTCTGGTAGTGGAGCCGGCCGGCAATATTCCATCCGGGGCTTATGTTTTGGGTATGGAGTATCTCCACATTTTGTTCGTTCTTGCTGCCCAACATGAAGGAGAAGGCGGAATACGGGCGTGTAGTATTAAAAAACTGAAGGCTGTCGAGTGTAAACTGGTATACATCATAAATATGATAGCCGAGGCTAAGGCCCATAGGGATATCGGGGGTAAAAAAGGGATCGCGCGCTGCGGTTCCGTAGTTGCCCAGGTCTTTGATCCACCAGGGCTGCCGCGGCTGGTAACGGTGAAAGCTGCCCAGCAAAGTATCTGGGTAATGGGTCACTGCCGAATTCAGGTAGTTGTAATAAATACGGGCATGCTCTTCCTTCCAGTCGCTTTGTTTGAAAGTGCTGCTGTCTTTCCCTTTATTGAACATACTGGCCTGCTGGGCCGCCGGGTCAAGATTGGAGTTCATTACCTGGGCGCCGGCCCAAAGGCCCGGCAGCAACAGGAGCAGCAGGAGTGGATAAAAAATAAATCGGGAGCTCAAAATTCCGGAAGTTGTGCTTTTAAACGGGCAAATTTAAGATAAGTCGTCGTGATTTATTGTTTTATCCGCCAGATGGCTTTATGTTTTCAGTTGTTGCCATCAAAGCGCCTGTGATCCGGAGCTTGCTCATCGTTTCGCTGCTTAGCGAAAAACGACATATAGGGGTACGAGACTGATCAAAGCAGCCCACAACAGGCTGAGCATCGTGCGCCGTCGTCCTCCCGGGTAAATATATAACGCCAGCTCGTGCAGGCCTATCTGCGGTGCCAGCAACAGGACAAAGTATAATATAAAAGCGATCCAGTTGCCGGGATTGCCCATCCAACGGAAATCATAATAGCCTTCGTCGCTATAGAACAGATAACTGGTCAGAGCCAGTGTTGCGGTGCCGAGCAGGAGCCGGCCAGGAAGTTTGTAGGCACGGCGCAGAGAAAGTGTAGACATGGTCGATGTGATTTTTATGTAACCGGCTATCCGGTATCGGAAACATTAGTCGCCTTTGCCGGTAATGGCTACCGGCCTCGTCGAAGCGCCATATATAGCTGTCCTTTCGACATGCCCAAGCGCCAGGAACGGTTTTGTTTTCTATACCAGGATAATCGCTTTTACTTAACGCCCGATAGGGTTTTGTAGTATGGCATATCGCCCTCCGCCAACGTGTTCCTGCCGGAAATGGCATTTTGCCCCTGCAAAAAGGCATGATCTTTTTGCAGGACGGCCTCATTTTGACCGTAGACTGTTGCAGCCCTACCATTCTTTGTCACGGAAACTGACAATGTTTCATTTCCGGGCGGAATGGCATATAAGTTGACAGATAAAATAATAGCAAAAAACAAGAACCGGGTATTGCAGATATGCCCTTTAATCACATAATTATGAGCAAAATAATAGGAATAGACTTAGGAACCACGAACTCCTGCGTTGCCGTAATGGAAGGTAACGAGCCAGTAGTAATTGCCAACGATGAAGGTCGCCGTACCACGCCCTCTATCGTGGCTTTCCTGAACAATGGCGAACGTAAAGTAGGCGACCCGGCCAAGCGTCAGGCGATCACCAACCCTACCAAGACCATTATGTCCATTAAACGTTATATGGGCCGCCGCTTTGATGAAGTAAGCGACGAGATGACCCATAACGCTTACAAAGTAGTCAAAGGGGATAACAATACCACCCGCGTGGATATCGATGGCCGCCTGTATACCCCACAGGAAATTTCGGCTATGGTGCTTCAGAAAATGAAGAAAACTGCGGAAGATTTCCTGGGCCAGGAAGTGAAAGAAGCCGTGATCACCGTACCGGCTTACTTTAACGACGCCCAGCGTCAGGCAACCAAAGAAGCCGGTGAGATCGCCGGTCTTAATGTGCGCCGTATTATCAACGAACCTACCGCAGCAGCCCTGGCTTATGGCCTGGACAAGCAGCATAAAGATAGCAAAGTAGCCGTATTTGACCTTGGTGGCGGTACCTTCGACGTATCGATCCTGGAACTGGGCGATGGCGTGTTCGAGGTAAAATCGACCAACGGCGATACGCACCTGGGTGGCGACGACTTTGATAAAGTGATCATGGACTGGCTCGCCGAAGAGTTCCGGAAAGATATGCCGACCATGGACCTGCACAAAGATCCTATGGCATGGCAGCGTTTGAAAGAAGCTGCTGAAAAAGCGAAGATCGAACTGTCTTCTTCACAGGAAACCGAGATCAACCTGCCTTATATTACAGCGGTGGATGGCGTGCCCCAGCACCTGGTGCGCAAACTGAGCCGCGCAAAATTCGAGCAGCTGTCCGACAGCCTGGTTGAGCGTACATTAGAACCTTGCCGCAAGGCCTTGAAGGATGCCGGTATGAGCACTTCCGATATCGACGAAGTGATCCTGGTGGGCGGTTCTACCCGTATCCCCAAGATCCAGGAAGTAGTGGAGAAATTCTTTGGCAAAAAGCCCAACAGGAGTGTGAATCCTGATGAAGTGGTAGCCATCGGCGCTGCAATACAGGGTGGCGTGCTGACCGGCGACGTAAAAGACGTATTGTTGCTCGACGTAACACCACTGTCGCTGGGTATCGAAACCTACGGCGGCGTAATGACCAAGTTGATCGAATCCAACACCACCATTCCTACCAAGAAGAGCGAGACCTTCTCCACTGCCAGCGACAATCAACCGAGCGTTGAGATCAATGTGCTGCAAGGTGAGCGTCCTATGGCCAACCAGAACAAGTCGCTGGGTCGCTTTATCCTTGATGGTATACCGCCGGCGCCCCGTGGCGTGCCCCAGGTAGAGGTAATCTTCGACATCGACGCCAATGGTATCCTGAGCGTAACGGCCAAAGATAAAGGTACCGGTAAGCAGCAGAATATCCGTATTGAAGCAGGTAGCGGTCTGAGCAAGGACGAGATCGAAAAGATGAAGAACGAAGCCAAGGCCAACGAAGAGACCGATAAGAAAGTGCGTGAGCAGGTAGAGAAGATGAATATGGCCGATGGCCTGATCTTCAATACTGAAAAGCAGTTGAAGGAATACGGCGATAAGATCCCTGCCGACAAAAAAGGAACCATCGAAAACGCTCTGAACAACCTGAAAGAAGCGCACAAGAACCAGAACCACGATGCGCTGGATAAGGCTATGGAAGAGTTGAACACTGCATGGAGCGCTGCCAGCGAAGAGATATACAAAGCCGGCCAGGAAGCGGGTGGTGCACAGCCCGGCGCCGATGCCGGACAGCAGCAGCAAAGCCAGGGTAGTAATGCAGAGCAGGGCGATAACATTGCTGACGCAGATTATGAAGAAGTAAAATAAGCTACCTGTAGCTAAATAGTTGAAAGAGGTCCGGACACGGACCTCTTTTTTTGCTTGCAGGAACCTTACTGCACAAAGGATGCAGTGACCACTGCTATCTTTACCTCACTAAACACCTTTTCATATGAAAAAGAAACAGCCTTCTTTACGGAAACTGCAATTGGACAAGCGCATCATCGGCAGCCTGGGCGCCGGCCGGCAAAAGCTGCTGGGCGGCGCCAGCGGCAATCCGCTTTGCACGCCTACAGCATCGGGCTGTACCATGTTTGCTACCTGTCCGCGGCCAAACGGCTGCTGATAAGGGACGGGGTAAGGCCATCAGCACTTGCTGCCCGGCAAGCACAATCCCATTCCTGCTGCGAGCTATATGCCGGGCTTTTTGCCCGGTGGGGAAAGCTATTGCGTAGGGGCATCGCTCCGGATTTGTTGTGCTTTCATCAGCAGCCGGGCAGGAGTGTATCATTGCCCAAGGCCAAAAGGAAGACACGACCATTTCACCATTTTTTTTAACCATAACATCCCAAACAATGAAAAAAAGAAAGCTCGACCTGAACAAAAAATTGTCCCTGCAAAAAGAAAAAATAACGGATATGAAGAGCGTTTCCGGAGGCCAGGAGGAGTCTATTTTTAAGCTCACCATAGTTGTCGTCGATTCAGCGATCAATTGTACCCGCGCCAAAGGCTGCGATCTGCCGACCTATAGCCACGACGACGGATCTTTCTGCGTCAGTGCCAGTCGTGTTGGCTGCGATTGCTCCGGCAGATAATGAACGACCGGAAGAGAAGCGGGCTGCCTGACATTACGGGTAGCCCGCTTTTTAATTTTTTTGAAAAGTGCTTTTGTCATTTTTTAAGCACAAAAAAGCGACCCGGCACGCCAGGCTTGCTTTACCTCCGATAAGCTTGATTGTGATCGCTTTATTGCAAAATTTTTATCAGTAAAATTGATAAACTTTTTTTGCGTTGTAATAAAATAAACAATACGTTTGCTTCAAGTTTATAAAAACTTTACCAAACATTAAACAATTATTTTATGGCAATTCTTTACGGCGGTTTGCTGAACCAGGAGCCCTCCTGACGGAAATATATCCGGGCAAGGCGCCACAATTCCATCAATTAATATTTGTTTGCTGAACTGCGATTTTCTTATGTAGCATACGCTACATGAGTGTAGATATTTTTTGCGCAAAAAATGGCGGGCTTATTCCTCAATTGACCCTAAGAAAAAGCAAAGAAGGAACGTTGTGCCTCTCTGTCTCAACGTGGCCGCCGCAGGCGGAGCAAACATGCATGCGCATGATGACCGGGGATTTTATTCAATCAATAAAAAATCTGAAAGAAACATGAAAAAAGTTAAGCTGAATGCTGCGAAACTGCAGCTGCACAAAGAAAAAGTAAGCAACCTTTCTAACGAGAATATGGCTAACATCAACGGTGGCGATGCAAATACGATCGTTATCGAGCAGCCGACAACAGGCACTCAGGTAGGCTTCTTGTCTATCGGTAATGCCTGCAGCCAAAGGAATTCCTGTGCAAGGGTTTCTTGTGCCGGTAACTCTAACTGCCAGTCTACATTCAGGCCTTACGAAAACTAATACCTATAGGATCGCCCGTGCTCATTGCCTGACACGGGCGATCTTTTTTCAGAGTATCTGTTTAACCTCTTTTTCATAAACCGGATGCAAGCGCACAAAAAATACAGGGTGGGATGCGTATTCCTGCTATTGCTGCTATGCCTGAACAGAGCCGGTGTCGTAAAGGCTGGTGACAGGAACTGTGTCGATAGCGGATTGCACCTGGGAACGAGTATCGATTCGCTTACGCATGAGCTCTTCGATGCCTTGCCCGGCGGCGACTTTTACTTAATCGGGGAAACGCATAATTTCATTGCCAACAACGACCTGTTGCTGGCACTGGTGAAGACGTTGCAGCCAAAGGGTGTTTATAACATCGTCAATGAGCTGCCGCACGCCAGCTGTTTTCTGTTCAATGAATATTTATCGACCGGTGACGAGCGGCTTTTAGCGGAGATACGGCCCAAAGCTTCTTACCAGGTCTTGAAAGACATTTATGCCTTTAATCAAAGGCAGCCGGAAGGCAAGAGAATAAAATTTTACGGGATCGACTATATGGATGTGGACGACCTGGACAATCTTTCCCTGAGTCTTAAAAGGATAGGGGGGAAGCTGGCGCCGGAACCCAACCGGCTGTATGGCGTTATAGCAGCATATGCCGCCCGGGATACCATTACACGGGACGATGCCGTTGCTTTCAACGCTGTGCTGGACCGGTATTTAAACGGGGATAGCGCTGCTTACTATAAACAATACTTCGGCCCTTACTATGCCGACCTGGCCCTGATGGCAAGCAATATTGTGGGGACAAAAGGCAGGTCGGATAAAACCATTTTTAACGGATTCCTGTCCCTATACCGTTATTGTTTCTCCAATGGGGAAGCATCGCCTAAATTCCTGGCGATGTATGGATTTGGTCACCTCAAAGGTTTCGGAACACGGTTAAGCGCCGATAAGGCATCGCCGGTGAAGAACAAGACCATTATAGTAGGGCTGCAATACTATGAATGCCATGGTGACTGGCCCTGGCGGCAGGAAAGGCGCTACAACGACGGTGTCGCTTTTTTCTTTCCGGAAAAAGACTTTGATCGCATCAGGGAACGCTTATATCGTCAACCCGGTATGCAAATAGGCGTGCTGCCCAACAAAGACAAATGTATCTCTTCAAAAGCCGGGAGGCCCGACCTCGACGGTTTAATCTTTTTTAAGCAATATGGAAGCAGAAGAATGCGCTCCTGGAAATTTGACTGACACTATGGACATGCAGCAGGTCATTGCGGCTAAGCTGAAGCAGCTATTCGACGTTCAGGCGCCCTCTACATCCGCTTACCAAACGGGAGGTATGTTGAGCGGCGGCATGGGTATGTACCTGTACCAATTCCTGTATACAACATGGCAGGGTATCGAGTTTGAAGCAGTGTTGCCCTTTGAGGCCCTGGTGGAAGAAGAGTTTTCCAATAAAAGTATGAGTATGTGCGGTGGGCATGCAGGGCTTAACTGGCTGTATCATTTTCTGGTAAAGAAAGATATCATTGACCAGGAGACCGGTGAAGCGATCTGCTTCGAGGATGCCGCGCTGAAGGCTTATGCGCTCGCGCAGTTGAAGTCGCTTGACTGGGATATGCTGCACGGCGCTTTGGGTATAGCCTATTGTCTTTTGTATTGGGACGGCGCGGAGGAAGCATATTTCCGGAAAATTTTCGAGGGGTTGGCTGGCATCAGGAAAGGCGATCGCTTCCCGCAATATGACTCGGAAAAAGATGCTATCGTTTACGATCTGTTCAACCCCGGCTTGGCTCATGGGTTGGCTTCCCTGCTTAAATTTTGCCTGCAATGCTGTAAGCAAGGCATGTGCACTGATGTTGCCGCACCGCTGGCGCGGGAACTAACCGGCCTTATCGTCGGTCGCGCGAACAAGGACACTTCTATTAATTATTTCCCCGGCCTCCTGCCGGAAGAAGGGGAGCAAGATACGTACAGCCGCCTGGCATGGTGCTATGGTGATCTGGGCATTGGCTATATTTTATACCAGGCCGGTATTTATTTTAACGACGGGCAAACGACGTCCTTTGCACTGGAAGTATTGCGGAAAACCGCTAACAGGCGGACCGTTGAACAAACGCAGGTCATGGATGCCGGCTTTTGCCACGGCAGCTCTGGAGTAGCGTATATCTACAACAAACTATGGCACTATACCGGAGAGCCGGTATTTAAGGAGGCTACAGATTTCTGGATACAGAAGACACTGCGCTTTGCTACCTATGAAGATGGGCCGGCCGGCTATAAGATGTATCACGCACCAACCGACAGCTATGAAGCAGGGTATAACCTCATCGAAGGCATTGCCGGTGTGGCTCTGGTGCTGCTGAGCTATGTAACCGGCGATTTTAGCTGGGATTATTGCCTGATGCTGAACGACTAGCCGGGCTTGGATGTTTTTCCAACGGAAGTGCTGCTTATCTGTGGTTATCGCCGGCCGTTTTTTCATGAACTGCCGTTGTTGGTGAAAACACCAACAATATCCAACCAGCAAAGGGTTTTCAAACATTCCCTTCTGAAAACCCTTTGTCGTTTCATACGCTCACTGCTGTGACACGCGCTCTACATTTTTATCTTCCGGACCGATACACGGCCAACAGGTTGGATACAATATTATGTTAGCATTAACATCTTCTTAGGGTATTCTTTTTGATTTGATTTTTGTATTCTTTTGTACACGTTATTATAAAATCAGATCAATAAATAATCCTATGGGTACTTTGAGGCCTATCATCACCTTTGTTCTGTTGCTATATAGCTGCGTCTTGTCGCAGGCCCAGAACCTTCTTTACCAGCATAATTTTGACCAGGCCGGCCCTGGTCCCTACGCAAATCCCTATGTGTTTGCACCCACCGCGCAGGATAGCCACCTGTCCAATAGTAAGTGGACCTTGAATTCCGGCTCATGGACTTCTTACAATGGCGTGGGGGGGAACTATGCCCTGGCTGTTAACAATGCTTCTGCCGGTACCAAGTCGCTGGACCTTTCCTTTGATGTAGGGTCGCAGTATGCTATTTCGCTCACCGGGGTCAGCTTTTACCACCGAAGCAGCAGCACAGGTTACAACCATTGGGACCTGCTGATCAACAATATCAATGTGGCCTCCGGTAGCATTTTCGTCGATATACTGGGTGGGAGCAATCCTGTACAGGGCACTGGCGCGATCACCTTTGCCAACCCGGTAGTGAATCTTTCTGGCACTATTCACGCTGTGCTTGTGCTTAGCGGTGGTGCTCATGGCAGCAACGCGACTTTCCGCTTTGATCAGTTTGCGCTTACCGGCTCTGTCTACAACAATCCTGGCGGGAACAATGGCGGCAGTACGCCTGCTACGCTTGCCGGACCCGGCATAGACGGTAATTTCAACGTATCGGACCTGGGTGGGGTCAACTACAATGTGCCCATACAAATACCAGCCGGTATCAATGGCATGCAACCGGCACTGTCGCTCAGCTACAGCAGCCAGAATGGCAACGGCATCATGGGCATGGGCTGGTCCCTTGCCGGTATCTCGGCGATCATGCGGGTAGCCAACACGATCTACAACGACAAGAATGTAGCCGGTGTCTCCCTGACGGCAAGCGACCGTTTTGCTTTGGATGGCAAACGGTTGATAGCCACTTCAGGCACCTATGGTGCAGCGGCTTCCCAATACCATACGGAGAACGAGAGTTTCTATACCGTGACGGCCAATGGTTCCCTGGTTTTGGACCGGCATCTTTTACCGTAACAGATGAAAAAGGATGGACTTACCAGTACGGTTCGACGGCCAATTCCCTGATCCAGCTGCCGGGTACCAATACCCCTTATACCTGGCTGCTGGACAAGGTTACAGACCTTAATGGCAATTACATGACCTATACCTATGCCCACAATGCGACCACGGGCGAGGTAGTACTACAAGATATCAACTATACCGGCAATACTGTTGCCGGCACCTTACCACAGAGCAATATTCATTTCGATTACGCACCGCGCAGCGATGCGCAATCGGTCTATGTAGGCGGTGGCAAGCTGACCACTACGCTGAAGCTGAACAGCATTACCTGCTCGCAAACGATCGGTGGTACGGCGCACCATTACCGTACTTATGGCTTTGATTACAGCGAGGAGCTGTTTACCCATCTGGAAACGATAAAGGTGAGGGGCCAGGACGATGTGGACCGGCTGACATCGACGCAGCTTACGTATGGCAATACCGTGCCGCCTTCCGCTACATTGATTGCTACTAATCAGTTGGGGAATGGTTTTAGCTATGTTTCCGGCGATTATAACGGGGATGGGCTGTCGGACTATGTACGGTTTGAAGGTACCACGCAGGCACAGCTCTTTATCAATACCGGAACGGGAATAAGAATGACTCCCATGCAATCCTGGGCGCTGCCAGTGATCCAGGCAGGTAGCAAGATGGACGGCGTGAACTATGACCCGCAAACGACCAATAAGCCACTGGCCTTTTTTGATTACAATGGCGATGGCTTGGAAGACCTTTGTTATATGGCTTCCAAGGAACGGCTGTATCCTACCGACGAGCTGCGGGAAAAGTACTGCCTGATGCTATCCAACGGGTACCAATTGCTTCCAGTCCAGTCCATCGTACACCCGGTTACCCATAATGAGCTGCTTTCCAACACGACACCGCTGGTCGGCGATTTTGACGGTGACGGGAAAACGGAAATACTGTTGCTGAACAACCAGTCGTACAATCCTGATAATAACTTCCTCATTGGCGCTTCTTATTGTACCAACCAAAGCGGTATGGTATTGCCCAAGCAGATCATGGATGCGCAGTTGCCTTTCGATCCTTATGACGCGCAGTGGATGAGTGTGATCGATTACGACGGGGATGGCAAATCGGATCTGGCGGTCAAGATCGACAACGGGCTTACCGTATATAAATTCAATATTACTTTCGATGCCAATAACCAACCGGTAATAGGTTCATCTTTGCTCACTGCCGTGGGCTTTACCAACCTGAATATCTACAATGATTACACTTACCGGATTTATCCGCGCGATTTTAACGGCGACAAGATCACTGATATCATGATCGGCGGCTATTATACGGCCGACTGGACCTGCTCCTGGAAGATTTACTACGGCAAAGGAGACGGCTCTTTCGATGATCCCGTAGCAGCGCCGTACCTGGGTGGAAATTATCTGTACACAAGTCCTGGCACAGCTCCCATGTATCTTGATGATCCCAAGGAAAATTTTGAAGAAAAGGTGGTTGACCTTAACGGCGACGGTAAATGTGACATTTATGTCATGAACTCGAATATTGCTTCAAGCAGCCCCTTCCAGTTGTATTATGGCAGGGGCAACAATACCTTCAATCCTCCCATAACGGTGAACGATCCCAACGTGAATCATTGGTTCTCTATGGATGGCGCGGGCGATTATGATGGCGACGGCATGACTGATTTTCTTTACTGGGACGATTTCAGCTCTACGGATCAGAAGATGATATCCTTTAATCCGAAAGAAAAGCGCCACCTGCTTTCCGTGATACAAGACGGCCTGGGCGCCAAAACAAGGATTACCTACGATTATCTGAGCAACCCGGGCGTGTATGATCCCGGTGGTGCAAGCTACACCCTTCCCTTTGTCAAAAAGACCGTTCCCTTTACCGTAGCATCGGTCGTGAACCGGGATAATGGGGTCAATACTGCCGGCAACAACATCATCTATACTTATACCGGGTTGAAGTTCCATTTGTTGGGCAAAGGAACAATGGGCTTCGATATCGTAAATCGCTACGATGTGGCTGCCGACCTCGATTACAGCCAGAGTTATGGGCTAAATGCCACTTATGCTTTTCCTTACCCCACCACGTTGGCCATCAGACAGCATTCCACATCCAATTCGGTAAGCAGTGTAATAAACACTTTCAATGTGTACCATTATGGCGATAACCGTATTTTTAGTTATATCTCCCAGACAAGTAGCAATGATTACCTGGCCAATACAAGCAGCACCACGACCTATAACTATACCACACCTTTTGGGCTTCCCGGCGGCCCACCGTCGAGCATGCATATAGGGAAACCAATGAGCATTAGGGTCAATAAGGGCAATGGGCTTGATATCAGCACACAGACGTTTACTTTTCCCAATATGGGCAGCAATCCCTTGTATCGCTATACCAATCCCACCAAGGTGACGGCAACCGCTACGCGTCAGGGGCAAGCAGCTTATACCCGTATCACGGATTACACCTATAACGTGGGCAATGGTCTGCCTGCCACCGCTGTCGCCGATCCGGGCACCACCGGCGCCATTACCACGACGTATAGCTACGATGTCTACGGCAATCCTTTGCAGAAAGCAACCAGCGGTAGCAATGTGCCATCGATAGCTACGACCACGACCTACGATCCGACTAATCGATTTGGAGCAAGCACCTACAATAATGCTTATCCTGGTATTGTGGCCCAATCCATTTTTGACCCGGTTTCGGGAAATGTAACGAGCACGCTGGCTCCTGACGGCTTTACGGCTGCCGCTACCTACAACGGATTTGGCAAAGTAAAATTGGCGTCTAATAGCAATGGTGTGACATCAACGACTATTTACGGACCCGCGTCCGGCTTTACGGGGATTGCGCCTGCTGCCGCTGCATATGGTGTACAAACTACACCCAACACTGCGGCAGCATCATATAAATTTTACGACCGGCTGAACCGGCTTGTCCGTACCGCTTATCCGGGTTTCGATGGCACCCCGATCTTTGAGGATATTACTTACAATGCGCTGGGACAAACGGTAGCAACGACAAAACCTTACTTCAGCACCGATGCGCCGCAAACGATTAGCTATACCTACGACAGCTATGGCCGGCAAGTCCAGATAGCTGCGCCGGAAGGGAATGCCACAACCAGCTACCAGTATAGCAACGGACTGTATAAAGTAGAGGTCACCAATGCGGCGGGGCAGAAAAAAGCTACGTTTACGGATCCTAGCGGTAAGGCCAAGAGCACCAGTGACGATATCAGCACGCTGGAATATACCTATCACAGCAATGGACAGGTGAAGGAAACCAAGCTGGGTGGCGTCATTACTTTGCAAACAGACTATGATAGCTATGGTCGGAAAATAGCCGAAAGAGATCCTAATTACGGAGGCTCCGGAGCATATCAGTATACCTATAACACCTATGGACAATTGCTTAGCCAGAAGGATCCCCATGACCAGACCTATTTGTATACCGGTTACGATGTTTTGGGCAACCTGCTGAGCAAGACAGGCCCCGAAGGAAACTACACGTATACCTATTCCTATGTTGCAGGAGCCGACTGCGGCAAGTTGGTGCAGCATACGGGGCCGCTTGGCGTCATGCATAGTCTTCAGAATCATATGGGCGGAGGGCTTATATCGGAAACGATGACGAACAGCGAACAAACGCTTGTTACTGCCTATACTTATGACAATAAAGGACGGGTGGCGACCAAAACCTTTCCCAACAGCACGCAGGTCGTATACACCTATAATAATGCAGATGGCAGCCTGATGGGCATTGGAAGGGCCGGCGACCAGGTTTCGATATTTGCACCCGGTGGTGCACAAACACAACAGGGACAATTGTATAACATCATGAAGAAAGATGCTTTGGGACACACTGTAATGGCAGGCTATAAGTCTGTGGATGTGCCGGGAAGCGTTAGTGCAGGCAATCCTTATTTTGCCTTTTCCATGGGTACCACACAAACTTATGATGCCTATGGCTTGCTGCAGGAGCAACTGTCTAAATGGGAAACCCTGACGACACCGCCCATTATTCACCGGGATGAGCAATACCAATTTGAACAGACAACGGGCAACCTGCAAAGCCGTAAGGATGTTACGCACAATCTCCGGGAAACCTTCAGTTACGATAACCTGAACCGGCTAACCGGTTTCCTGGGCAGTTTCCTGGGCCCCAACCCCTATATGCTGACGCCGGTAAATATGGATTATGCCGATAATGGCAATATCAAAACCAAATCTGACGCCGGAGATTTCAGGTACGACCAGGCCAACCGTATCAGCAGGATCGATAGCTATATCGATATACCGGAAGAAGAGCAGGATGTGACTTACACGCCTTTCAATAAAGTATCGGAGATCACGGAAGGCGACGATAAGGTGCATTTCGAGTATTGGAACGATGGCAACCGCAGTACCATGAAATACTATCATGCCGGCGTGCTGCTAAAGACAAAATACTATGCACCGCTTTTTGAGCGTGAAGTAGATAATATTACCGGCCAGACAAGAGATCTTTGCTATATTGTGGGCCCTGAAGGCAATATCGTATCGATACTGGAAAAGCAGAATGGTATAGATAAAAAATATTTCGTACTTACCGATCACCAGGGCAGCCTTACGCATATCGTCGACGAGAACGGTACCTTAGTAGAAGAAAAGAGTTTTGATGCCTGGGGACGTCCGCGCAACCCGGCTAACTGGATCAATCTGCCGCCAAAAGAGGTAAGCAATGGCTGGGATCGCGGCTATACCGGGCATGAGCATATTCCACAATTTGGTATCATCAACATGAACGGCCGCTTGTATGATCCGCTGATGGGACGTATGTTCAGTCCCGATCCCAATATCGCGGGTAACGACAATACGCAGGGTTATAACCGGTATTCCTATGCGTTGAACAATCCGCTGAAGTACACAGATCCTACCGGCTATATGGTGGATTATTCGGAGACCATGTACCGTCAACGAAATATGTCTATTCTTAATGAGCTGGATCAGTGGGGTATCCTGAGCTGGTGGGCGGGTGGTGGAGGTCCCCTGGTATTTGCTTCTGCCGAGGCAATTCTGAATAGGCTATATTCGAGAGATGCTTTTAATGATCCTTATGAGGATAGAGATAGACAGGCTGAGGGAGGGGGTGTCAAAAGCGGATTGCTAACTGGCGCCGGAGATGCGATCGGCGTTGCTCTTGCAAAAGATGGTTCAGATATCAATGCCTCGCCTCATGATAACAATGGTAAAGCCAGGGCACCTAGAAAACTTGGTATATTTACAATTCATGAAGATAATTCTTTTTTCAATCCATCTTTG
The DNA here is from genome assembly GCF_003545715.1 of Taibaiella koreensis. Taxonomy (GTDB): domain Bacteria; phylum Bacteroidota; class Bacteroidia; order Chitinophagales; family Chitinophagaceae; genus Taibaiella; species Taibaiella koreensis. The sequence continues at coordinate 65,197 of NZ_QVNU01000012.1, read as the reverse complement.
GGCCTCGTTGGTGCGGATTTCATGATGTCTTATGATGGTAAACAGAATGAATACTATGACTATCAATGGTTTCAAACAGTAATAACTGATAATCCGATGGGTGGAGCTCAGGAATTTAAAATCGATCGTAAAAGTAATCAGCGCTCAATTTTCTATTCACATCCCCAAGTCCAGGCAGAAACGGAAGAAGCATTTAGAAGTCGCGGCTACGTTGGTGGTTTTCAATTTTCTGATTTTCCAACCAGACATTCAACTAAAGACATCTCATGGGAGGCTGAATTATCTCTTATAGGCATTTCAGTGGATGGTTCTTATCATCGGCTGGAAACGATAAAATGGGGATTTAGCTTTGATTTCAGTACCCAAAAACCAACCTTTACAGAACCAAGCATTGTAAAGCCGTCTTTTGGACATCAGTTCATTATTAATAACGCAGTATATTTTGAACGGCATTAATAAAAACTAAAAATGAGCAGGTTTATCTTAGCTGCGCTGTTAATGCTTATTAGCATAAGCGCCTACAGCCAAAATATCATTTCGCTGGGCAATCTCGATTCCAGATTGCGGAATGAAGGACGGATCATCTATTTATGTAAGGATAGTGCATCCTATACATTTGCTTCGCAAAGGTTCAAAGTACCTTCAGGTGACCACGATGCTAATTATACCATCCGCTTCTTTGTTTTGCCAGTCGTTTCATTTGAAGCACTGAAGGGCTGTCTGCTTGCTTTGTCTGAGAAGCCAGAATATGCCATTGACGATGTTCATCCAGTGCCGCCGGTTTATATTGCGACGCTGATAACCGGAAATGTATCCGCCGCTACAATGGAACAGAAGGATTTGTTCTCTTTTGATACAAAAAGTGAAACAGCCAGGTTTATTGATACACTGCTAGCCTGCCTAGGAAAAATAAACGGCGACTCAAAAGCAATTGACATAATCAAAGTAGACCAAAAATATTATAGCGACAAAAGATAATTAAGGGACGATAGCCATTTGGCCAATCGCAATCAAGCCCCAAATATTTATGAAAAAAATAATATCCCTTACTGTATTGTTTATGGCTTTCGCCGTTATAGCCAAAGCCCAGGTGTGCAAGATCCTCATCAGTTACGACGATAGCGGCAACCGTATTAAAAGAGAAAAGAGCTGTGTTGGCAATCGTCCCGAAAATCCAGCGGACAGCGTCAACCTTGCAGCTCAGGGTATCGGCGGCGGTGCTGATAAAGCGCTCGGTCCTGTGGGGTTATTTGAAATATACCCCAATCCCACGGCCAACCAGGTCAATGTGCGCCTGGATGCTATTTCGCTGCAATCGGCCTGCAGCCTAATCATTACCGATGCGACGGGCAAAGCCTTAAGTCAAAGAAGCCTTAAAGACCCGGTAACCACCATTGGTCTGAACGGTTATACAGATGGTACTTATTTCTTCATGTTGTACCGGGGCAGCAGCGTCAATACGGTTAAGATCGTTAAAGAATACAGTATGGGCAGGAATTAGCAGGCGGTATACCGCGCCAGGGCTTTGGCAGACCGATTTATTTCCTTCGCCTGGTCTTCGCGATCTTTGCGTTAACCTTGCGCCCTTCGCAGTTTTCATTTTTCCACGATTCTTGCTTTTACAGCGCAGGATTTTCCTATCTGCTGCAGCCGGTTAGGATATTACGCTTAGCGGGTCTCGTCTGCCGGATCGCCGGCTTGCAAGGCTTTTTCCAGCGCGGCTTCCGCTTGTGCAACGGATGCCCGTACAAAGGTGTCGATGTTCCTTACCGTAAGCACCGAGCTTTTGCATTGCAGCAGGTCGCTATAAAGGCCGAAAGCGCTACACCAGGCCCTGCCTTCTGCATAAACATCCTTATAGACGGCCATGGCGCTGTTTTGATTGGTATACTTCGGGTTAACGAAGCCGATCTTCATACCGTCTTCCCCGAATAAAAGAAGCAGATCGATATATACGGTTACCAGATCGAAGGGGCTTCCTTTAGCTGCCTTATAACAGCAGACAAAGCCGCCGGTAATCTTAAAGCCAGTGGTATCTTTAACCGTAATGCCGAAAGTGTCCCTGGTGATAAGACCTGGCGCTTTCATGTCATAGTCCAGGTGTAGTACCCTTTGCCTGGTACGTTCGCGGTCTTTATCCGCAATGTTGCGGTTGGTAAAGAAAAAATCGCCGGGAGAGGAGGTCATATAGCGGGCGACATGATCCAATGCTTTTGCTGCGGTTCCCGGAAAGGGAACAACCTTGACCGAAAACGGGTTTTCGGGAAGGGGTGATTGCGTGTATGCTGCAGGCCCTGCCAGAAGAAGAGCGGCTGTAAGGTACTTTTTCAAAGTAAAATTGATTATGAATACGGAAAAGGACCGGGACGCTGCTCTTTCTATGGGATCACCAGTCTTTATTATACTTTTCTTTTAGCTTCGTTTCTTCGTTTGCGTTTACCGCGCCCTTCTCAACCTGGGGAGAAAGGATATTGAAAAAACTTTTGGTCTCGCCTGCGATAAACTTTGAGATCGCTTCCAGGACTTTGGGACAAGCATTACAGCTATAAAGCTGCTCCAGCGTGCCGGTCGGGTCACATCTGCCATCGCCCAATGCACCTACTGCCAGGTAGGCCGGAGGCGCTCCGATATTTTTATGGGTATAATTAAAGTTGGTGAACTCAACACGCATCCTGTTATCCTTGCACATCATAATAACGTCGGCGCTGATCGTAAGCATCTGAATACAGCCCTCCCTGGCGCCTTTATAGCAATAGACAGCCTTCCCGATAACGGTATACTGATCCTGGATGTCTGAATAGTAGCCTGGCTGCTTATAGTTATTGTCTGCCCAGCGGGCCCTGCCTTCCGTCCATTCAGGGCGATCTTTGGCGCGTTCATTCATAAAGAACATATCGCCGGCATGGGTTTGTAAAAACTGTGTGGCAAAAGAGACCAGATTCTCTTTAGTGCGATTGTCGAATGTTAAGGTTTCGGTGATCGTGATTTTACGGGTCGCGGAGTCCATGGGGAGCTGTGCATGGGTATTGAATCCGCTGATAAAAATGAGGAGCAGTAATAAGGGGTACCGGAGTGACATGTATCTTCTTGTTTAATAAGTATTAAATTGCATATGCAATTTGTGTGCGAAAATAGGAAATCTTTTAGGAGGAATACATGCCTGCTATCGGGTAAGCAAGGAAAAAATGTTACAAATGTGTCGTCCCGTGGCGGTGACTTACCTTGTTGGTGTTTTCACCAACAAGGCATAAACAACGAAGGATTTCAAATTGATGAAATCCTTCGCTGTTATATGAGATCCGGTGGGCTTGTCTGCTGCCGCTATCGTATTGCCGACAAACTTTGGCCTCAACTGCTTTTCACGACTTTAACCGTGCTTGCCTTATTGTTATCGGTAAGAATAAGGAAATAGGTGCCGTCAGCATAAGGCGACAGGTCGACTGTGGCCTGTGCCGAACGGATGGTTTGCCCGTTCAGCGTTTTGCCTGTAGCATCGCTGAGAATGAGCCGGCCTTCGAACTGTGGCGGAATGCCTTTGAGCCGGATATGCACCAGGTTTGTGGCCGGATTGGGGTACACCTCAAATGACATGGCAGACCAGGCGCCACCTTGGCCGGCGCTATCGCTGTTGTCTGCAACGGCAAGCGGATTGGTCGCAGTATCAGCCGGTCGTAGCCCTATACAGCTTTTCTCTCTTTTGATGCGGTTACCACTATCGTCGTAGCTGATGAGGATCTTGCACACCTGGGCCCTGGCTGTAAAGGCGCCTGCGAACAACAGGAGCATGAGGCCGCTTATCTTTTGTGCAAGCCGTCGGTGTTCTTTGATTATTTGATGAGGTGAAAGGCGATTTGTCATAATAGGATGTTTAAATTAAAATGCTATTGGACCAATTTGTTTAATGCAGGTACAGGAAGAAAAAGGGAAGCCGGTTGACCATATTGGCAACAATGCTGGGGCGATGATTGCCGTATAAATACATCTCTCCCTGTGTATTCAGCATCAGGCCATCAATGCCATTCGTGATGTGTTGCGCCCTCAGGTCTGTGGTGCTGGGAACGATAGAATGGTTTGACTTCCAATGGGTATGATAAGCCAGCATGATGTCTTCATCTTCCGGGAACCAGCTTCTGTTATCATAGTCGAGGTTGAAGTGATCTTCTACTGCCCCGGCTCCGGCCGGCGCCCGGTAGTATTTACCCGTACGGCTGACCAGTCCTCCCATTTCCCTTTGCCGCCAGGGCGACCGTTGCCCATCGGCGGTCATTCGCGCAAACGAACCGTAGTTGACCCCACCGCGTAATGGGCTGCTTAAATAGCTGACGAATACGGCAACGTGATAGACTGCCCATGAGGTTCCCCCGCCTGTTAAGGCCGATATGCCGATATCTTTAAGATCACCACCGTTTAAGCCGGTATTAAGACCCGAGGATACGGCGCCGCCGGTAAAGGCCCCCAATCCGCCACCGATATAGCCTCCGGCTACCGATCCCACTGCACCGGAGACGGCGCCCTTCCAGGCCCCGTCAACCGGATTCCTGCCGGCCAGCATGCTGGATCCAAATCCGCCTACAAGACCGGCCGAAGCACCGGAAATAGCTGTAGATATAAGTGCTCCCGATCCCGCATAGGCTGCGCTTACGCCCGAAGCAACACCGCTCGAAGCCAGGCCTACCAGCGCACCACCGGCAATGTAGCCAACCATATCCCAGCCTGTTGCGCCATTGGCTTTACCGATCTGCCATCCCGATATACCACCCAATACGGCGCCGATCACAAAATTGATCCATTCGCCATTGGGATCCTTATAGCTGAGGGGATTGTTCATGGCATAGGTATACCTGTTGTAGCCCTGCGTATTGCCGTCGCCCATAATGTAGGGATCGGGGCTGAACATCCTGCCCATCAGCGGGTCATAGAGGCGGCCGTTCAGGTTGAGTATGCCGAATTGCGGCAGGTATTCCTGTGCAGTATAGCCCCTGTCCCAGCCATTGCTGGCGTATGTTGGCGACAGCGGGAACCAGGTCTGGGGATTGCGCGGCCGTCCCCAGGCATCAAAGCTTTTTTCCTCTACGGGGTTGCCGCTTTCATCTACGATCTGCACAATGCTGCCCAGGTGATCCGAAACCACGTAATAGGTATGATCTGCGCCGTTCTTGGTTTCGAGTATGGCCACTATATTGTCGTTAGGGCCTTTGATGTAGCAAAGCTCGCGTGTGGCGCCGGTAATGGCATCTACCTCCAGTTCAAAGTCGGGCGAATAGTATTTCGTCTTTTGCAGCACACCGCCCTGGGTCAGTTTCATCGAGCTGCGTTCGCCATTTGCCCAATAGGTAAATACAGCCTGGTTTTGATCTTCCGTGATCTGGGCTACTTTATTGAAAGCAGTATAAGTAACATCCTGCGTGATCTCCGGTACATCCACATAGCTATCTATCCGGCTCAGGCGGTTGGCCTGGTTGTATTTGAACATACCGGCATCGGTTTTAAGCTTGATATTGCCATTAGCCGAATAATCCAGGTTTAAGGGCGCCAGCCCGATCACGTTGGATTGTATCCCGGTAAGCCGGTTCATGTTGTCGTAGCTGAAATCTTCCTGCAAGCCATAGTCAATATCCTTCCGTTGCTGCAGGTTGGCGGTAGTCGGATCAAAGCTATACTGGAAATGCTTCAGTCCTACGCTGGCGAGCGGACTTACCGAGCTCTGCTCCGACAGCAGGTTATAGTTATCGTAGGTATAATTGGTCGCTACCGTATTCGTATTGCCAGGGTCGCTGCCTTGTGTTTCGTAGGTGATTTGCCCCATGGCATTCTTGGTGCGGCAGGCATAATAGATGGGCAGCGGGATATTGAGCGCGCTGCGGATCAGCTGCAGGCTTCCGTCGTTGCTGCCATATTCATAAACGACCTGCTTGCTATTGGGGAATGTGATCCCAGAGAGCCTGCCTTTGGTATCGTAGCTGTAGAGCGTAGCCAGCGACTGACCATTGGCCGTCAGCTGCCGGCTGTTCAGTTTGTCGCCCTGGCCGTAGTCGTACTGCTGCAACACGCCGGCCGGACCGGCGATACTGGTTTGCTTGCCGCAGTTGGGCCCCGTGGTATAGCTGTAGGTGTAGGTATATAGTCCTTCGGGACCGTTTTTCGTCAGGGTATTGCCCAGTACGTCATAAGTATAGCTATAAGTGTGTCCATAGGGGTCTTTTTCCGTAAGCACCTGTCCATAGGCATTATAAGTGTATTGAAAAGCGCCGGTATTGCCATAGTTGGGATCGGCCTGTCGCGTTTTACGGCCACATAGATCGTATTCAAACTGCTGTACGGTGCCCACGCCGCTAAGGTCTACCTGTTTGGTTTGACCGTGGCTGTAATAGGTATAGCTGAGCGTTGTATTGCTGTTGTCGGTATTGCTGGCTGTTCTGCCGCTACCATCCGTAGCCGTGGTGTTTTGCTGGCCGGCCGGCGTAGTGGTGGTTACCTTGTAAAGACCTCCGGTCAGCGTATAGCTGGTCTGGGTTGTGCCTTCCGGCGCCACCTGCTCTTTTGCCCTGCCATAGCTATCGTAAGTATAGCTGATCAGCTGGGGACTTCCATTGGCGAGATAAGGCTTGGTTTTTGACGCGACCTGTCCCTGCTGGTTGTAGGTAATGTCTTCGTAGATAAGCGTCGCGCCCAGGTAAGCGGGACGGGCGGTCCTGACCAGGCGGCGCAGGCGATCGTAGAATTTATAAGAAGGTTCAGCCGTGTTGGATGACGTTTGTATACCATACCGTGCATTCTGCGGTGCGATGCCCGAAAATCCTGAGGCTAGCGCATAGCGGGCCGCCGTAATGGCGCCATTGCTTTTCGTGCCGGTCTTTTCCCTTCCGAAACCATCATAAGTATAAGTAGTGGTTAATCCGTCTGCTTCTTTATCGCTCTGCGCTGTTCCGGTCACAGGATCGTAAGCGGAGCGGCCGGATACATCCGGGTAAGTCGTGTTGTATTTCTGCGTAATAAAGCGGTTTGAAGGATCATAGCTGGTGATCTCGTTGAGCGTAGGCACGCTGCCGGCAGAGGTTATCTTCTGGGTAACGGCGGCATAGGCGTTATAGCTCAGCTGAGTGGTTACCGCATTAGTCGTTCCGGGATCCGAAACCGTGGTCGAGAGCAGACCATTGGCAGGATTATAGGTGTAGTCGGTTACCCTTGTATAGGAGGCCTGCCCCTGCCGGTTTGCCGTAGTGGTTACTTTATCCGGGTTGGCATAGGTATATACCGGCCCGTTCATATTGGGAAAATGGAACGTTTGCGTTGTGCTTTCGATACCACCGCCTTTATCGGTTGTCACCGACATCGGTTTGCCTATATCGACGCTTGCCGGCGCCCCGCCCGGTGTTCCGGGAGTAGTCGTATAATTATAGCTTACTGTGCTGGAAGTACCCTTTAGCAAATCGGCATTTTGGGTTTGCTGAAGGTAGGTAAATAACCGCTTATTACCGTACTCGTATATACCAAAGGTATTATTGACCGTCGTCACCGGTACAGAGCTGCCGCCCGTAACCTGTATCACATTTTCCGACTGGGGCAGGGAAAGGGCATAAGTGGTATTGAGGGTAAAGACCTGGTTATGGAAGCGCTGTGCGGCCGCTTCGTAGCTGGTTACCTGGTCGAAGCCCATCAGCCCCTTACCCCAGGCATTTATCTTGACGCCTTTATAGGTATAGTTCACGGCATTGCCCACGAAATCGATACCGTTATCGAGATTTACAGATGACACTACTTTCAGCGGCAGTGTTCGCTTGATATAGGGGTAACTATAATTAATGCTTCCGCCATCATATACCGAGGGGCTGGTCAGCATGTCATAGTTGATCTTAGTAAATGCGCCAATGCCGTCGGCGATCTGTACCATCTGGTGGCGCGTTTCTTTAGGATGGAAGACATAAGTATATTCCGCCAGGCCAGGTCCCATCTCCGAGAGCAGGTCTGTTTGGCCGTCGCCATTGAAGTCGCCTGTCCAGTAGCCATAGGAATAATAGTTAAGATGGCTCTGGTCGATATTCAGGTTCTCAGTAGTAAAGGTATTGTTGCCTTTGGAATAGAATATTCTCGGCGCCTGTGGGTTGCCCCAGCCGGAAGCGCCGGTAGGTGTGTAGTCAAAAATGTCGGTCTTGCCATCCCCGTCAAAATCGCCAAGGAGCATCGGCCGGTAGCTGGAAGCGCCGGCTACCCTGGGTTTGTTCATTACAGGACCCGATAGCACGCTGAGGTTCCATTGGCCGTCTCCCCTGCCATAAGCGATCTGCCAGCCTGCGCTGGAGATATAGGTCAGCAGATCCGTTTTGCCATCTCCGTTAAAATCACCGGGAAAAATATCATGGTTCAGCGTGGGGAAGCTGCCCTCGCCGCTCATTACAAATGCGGGCGTGCCGATAACCGGTTTATTGTTGGCATCGAATGTCACGTTAAGCCTGAAGACCTGGGCATGATCGACATTGCTGCTGTTGTCGTGCCATATAGACAAGACCTCATCCTTACCGTCGCCATCATAGTCGATGATCATCAGCTTGGATTGCCCGTTGTTTACGTAAGCAGCCTCAAACGGCATACCATACAGTTGCTTCGCCACGAGGAAGCTGTTGCCTGCCAGCGTGCCGGGGCTAAGGTATTCCGCACCGATCATGAAGTTGTTATTGGCAGGATCGGAGGGTACTGGCCCGGACCAGTTATTTGGGTTGTAAGTATTCAGTTCCAGCACTTCCGTTTTACCGTCGCCGTCAAAATCCCCCGCCAGAGGCATATTGTCGATAAGCATCAGGTTGAGCGCCGTCTGACTATTGGAATTGGGATAGGGTGTAGCCACCTTCGGAGACAATGCCGTTAAGGCATTTCCGTCGGAAAGCATGATGTTCAGGTTCTGAAATGTTCCTGACGGATTCCCGGATTGCAGGTAGGAGGTCGACTGGTAAATAAAATCGTCTTTGCCGTCGCCATTGAAATCAATGAATCGCGGAAAATAAGAACGGCTGTATTTCACCAGCTCATTTTCCTCGATATTGGGGGGCGCCGAAGGCAGCGCTCCTGTCTGTACCTGGTTGAAGGTATTGCTGACGCCCAGGTACAGCCACCAATTGTTGTTGGAAGGATCATACTGCCGCGTATATTGAACCAGATCGCCTTTGCCATCGCCGTTATAGTCGCCCACGGAGAAGTCGGTGAACACATTACCGCTGCTGTTGGGATCGCTGACCAGGGTCTCTACAAAAGGGGCCGTTACGGCACCGTAGGCAAATTGCGTCGCCCCTGCAGTCTCTGTGTTATCTTTTCCGCCCTCGGTAATACCCATAAGATGCGTATAACCATCGAACATATAGTTGAGGGCGTATTTATGCGCGATACGGCCTACAGAGCCACTTTGCTGGTTGCAGGTAACCGTATTCAATATTTTGGTCGAAACAAACTTCCCGCCGCCGACGAAGGTCATCTGGGGATCGGTACGGTTAATGTAATCAAAGACAACAGAACCCTGGGGCGTGAGCCCCGTTACACTGTTGGCCTGGTAACTGATCTTGCTCAGCAGCACTTCGCCATTGCCGGGCTGACTGTATTCATAAGTCATATAGTTACCGCTCTGGTCGGTTACCTTATCCAGCAGCCAGGCATTGGGTGTGGTCACTCCGGGCGCCTGCATCAGGGAATTGGCGCCGGAGCCGTACTGGTAGGTCCAGCCATTGATATCGGTAACGGTAAAAGACGCAGGACCATTACCCAATGTGCCGTTTGCTACAATCGTTTTGAAGGTTTCGTTTTCGGTACGGTATTGGGAAGCGGGGTCGCCATAGTTCCCTTGCATGACGATAAGACGATTGCCGTCCAGGGCAAATTTATCATTGGCAGACAAGCTGACGCCGCTTGTCTGCTTGTCATTATAAATGTTGTTGGGCACCCGCGCGATGGCAGAGCTGCCCGTCAGGTTCCAGCCCATACCCATGATACCGTTACCGCTATTGCTGTTGTATTCAAAGGCCAGATTGGGTTGCAGGCCGTTGAAGCCCTTAGGTACTTTGATCGGCACATTGTAGCTGGCGCTGCCGACGTTCGATACGTTGAACGTTCCGTCTGTCGCATTGCCGGCAGCAAGAGAAGGCGATGTACCGGTGCCGGTGCTGCCGCCGCCGGGAGCGCTGTATACCGAGCCGTTCAGCTTGAACTCGTCGAACCGGAAGGTAGCGCGGCTGCCCGAGGGATCACCTGTTTTTAGCACCAGGCTTACGTGTACTGTACCGGCGAGGTTCTCGATGGGCGAGCTCAGCTGGATATTGCCGGTATTCTGCATCGGAGCCGAACCATTAAGTACATCAACAAAGATATTGCCGGTAGCTACCGGTACATCATTTACCCGCAGCTCCCAGGTATCGTAGCCCGTACTGCTGCTGCGCTGGTAAAAGCTGAAGCCCGATATGCTGAGCGCATATTGCGCTTCCACATCGAAAGACAGGTCCATGGTCTTGGTGGGGTTGGTCGCGCCGATAAACGCAAGGGCATAGCCGCCGCTGTTGCCGGCATATGCCGTCCAGCTCCCGGCACTCAGCGTCCATTTGCTGTTGGACAAGTGGCTGGTTAGTACGTCGGGCGTATACGCATAGTTAGGCCCCGGAGGGTAGGGCGGCGCACCGGCCGACTCAAAATTGTTCTGGTAAAGAAGGCTCTGGGCAAAGCTCAGGCAGCTACACAACAGTAGCAGGATCAGCCCCAGTAAGGGCTTTAGGCGATTGGCAGGCATAGTTTGGGTAGGATTTTACTATCGGTACAAAAGAAGAAAAAAGACCAATAAAAATATATAGTGTAAAGACTTTATAATGGTATGATAATATGTTTTTAATATTTACGTAATGCCGCTTTTGGGATGTTGTATGATCTATGCAAGCCGGTATTGGCGGTATCCAGGGACAGAGATATGATGCAGCAAAGCGCATTTGTCAATTTAATATACACAGCTGTCAAATTGGTCTGGGAAGCATTCTGTTGTCGTTATACTTTAGTGATTCATCTTTTAAAAAGCTACTTTATGAAAAAGAAAATCCTGAAGCTCGACAAATTGAAGCTAAGCAAAGAAGCGATTTTGAACCTGAACAAAGACAAAGTAAGCGTAGTAGGCGGAGGAACTTTGGTGGGTACACCTACCTGTCCTACGGCTTGTGTTATTTTTGAATCGCAGTTTCCCTGCAATACGATCAATGGAAATACCTTATGTTGCAGTAATTAAAGAGAATATAAGCAATATTGAAAAGTCATCTGGTTAAATGCCCTCAAAGCCATTGGCTTTTGGGGCATTTCTTCGTTTCGTAGCAACCGTTGCCGGTCAGGGGCTAACGTTGTACCTTATCGGTGTGGTTTGTACTACATTAATCGAAAGCAGAAATTACGCCAGGCATCTTTCCTATTATAGAGATGGTTTGTAAAGTAAGTAAGCAACTATAAATGGTTTCGTAGGGATAAATGCGGCGGCGCCTCGCTGATCATTTGGAAGGGCGATAGCCGGTCTGTACGACCAGCGGACGGATTTTCTGCTTCGTAAAAGAAAATCGAAAAGAGCCGGATGGCAATGCATTCAGCCATCGTTCCCAAAAAATCCTTTTGGTTAATGATCAAACGTTGATCTATGATCCTATGTCCGGCAATGCTGTATTAAAGTTGATACCTGTTTTTAAGCCCGGGTGCGCTGGCCACAAAAAAACAGCGAAGCATTGTTTTTTTGCCGCCTTTTTTCTTTCTTTTTTGGCGGAGCAAAAAAGAAAAAAATATTAACACCAAATAAAAAGATGGGTAAAGCAAAGCGTGTTGGCTAGTATTTATAGACGTACAAAAATTGTTTTCTTTATCCGGATAGCCATTTACTTTTTTTTATCATCCTCCAGGAATTCCGCTTGATCCGTTGTTCCGGTGCCATGCGTCCTGCGGGATAGCTTATAAAGAAAAGGTTCCAAACTTTTCCGTTTGAAACCTTACGCTTGTGCTCCCACTCGGGCTTGAACCAAGGACCCCCTGATTATGAGTCAGGTGCTCTAACCAACTGAGCTATAGGAGCAATCACAAAATGTGTGATTTCCCCCGAAGGGGCAGCAAAGGTAACAGTATTTTTTCGAAATAAAAACAGGCATACCCCTTATAATTCAAGGATGGCTTAAATTTTTTATTTCTTTTCATGTACCTTTGCAGCCAATTTTAAATCCTTAAAACTTAATAGCTATCCTTCGTTATGGCAAATAACAACATTGTAGAGCTTTTGGGCGCAGATGCCGAGTCGTTGCTGAATCACCAGTGCAAAACCATCGAAGCCTCTTCTTTACATGCTCCTTCTCCCAATCACGTAGATGAGGTTTGGGCCGGTTCCAACCGCAATATCCAAACTCTGCGCAGCATCCAAACCTTGCTGGGGCATGGCCGCCTGGCCAATACCGGCTATGTGTCCATACTGCCCGTTGACCAGGGTGTCGAGCACAGCGCCGGCGCTTCTTTTGCTCCCAATCCCATCTACTTTGACCCCGAGAACATTGTGAAACTGGCTATTGAAGGTGGCTGTAATGCGGTTGCATCTACTTATGGCGTACTGGGTGCTGTTGCCCGTAAATACGCACACAAAATTCCGTTCATTGTAAAGATCAACCATAACGAATTCCTTTCTTATCCCAACCGTTTCGACCAGATCATGTTTGGCTCTATCCGGGATGCCTGGAACATGGGTGCGACTGCAGTGGGCGCTACTATCTATTTCGGTTCAGAAGAGAGCCATCACCAGATTATCGAAACAGCCAAGGCTTTCGAATATGCGCATGAACTGGGTATGGCTACCGTACTTTGGTGCTACCTGCGTAACAATGGCTTTAAGAAAGACGGTGTAGATTACCACACAGCTGCCGATCTTACCGCTCAGGCTAATCACTTGGGTGTAACCATCCAGGCCGACATTATCAAGCAGAAATTACCGACCAACAACGGCGGTTACAACGCAATCGGCTTTGGTAAAACCCATAAAGACGTTTATACCAAGCTCACTACCGATCATCCCATCGATCTTTGCCGCTACCAGGTAGCCAATTGCTATATGGGCCGTGCCGGTCTTATCAACTCCGGTGGTGAATCTAAAGGTGCGTCCGATCTGTCTGAAGCGGTAACAACTGCTGTGATCAACAAGCGTGCCGGCGGTATGGGCCTCATCAGTGGCCGTAAAGCCTTCCAGAAGCCAATGACGGAAGGTGTAACCCTGCTGAACACAATCCAGGATGTTTACCTGGACAATAGCATTACCCTTGCTTAATTTTCCCCAACGGAATAGGAATAAACAGAATGGCTGCCCTCAGGCAGCCATTCTTGTATTACCGCAATACTGGCGTAATGCCATCAGGAAGCCAGGAGCGACATGGCTTTGGTATAGTCTGCCTTGCCATTGCTGTTAAGCGGTATGGCTTCCAGGCGTTGTACTTTTATAGCCTGAGGATGCACCTTCAGCCGGCTGCTGATCCACAGCCTTACATCCGCTTCTGCAACCGGCGCTCCTTCATAGAGGGCATACAGGAACTGGTCCTTGTCTCCGGCGCAAAGCCAGCGGTTATGCGGGAACTGCAGGCGTAGCAGGGATTCCGTCTCGTCCAGGTTGATGCGTAAGCCAAACAGCTTGACAAAACGTTTGATACGGCCCTGCAGGTAAAAATCTCCTTCCGCATCCTGCATTGCAATGTCGCCCGTACGAAGCACATCAGGCTGCTCGTAACGGGCAAGGTCGCCGGCATGTTCGGCATATCCGCCAAAAACATTGGGCCCGGAATAAAGCAGCTCACAGTTTTCGGGATCGATGGTAAAGCTACCGTCTTTGATGGCCTTCCCTATAGCGCCTGCTTTGCGTTCCAGAGCCGTAGGTTCCAGCCAGGACATTCTTGCAGTTGCCTCGGTTTGTCCGTACATGACATAAAAAGGAAAACCATGCTCCTTGCTATATGCTGCAAACTGTGTGACCAGCGTGGGGTTGAGCTTCCCGCCGGCTTGGGTAAGATAACGCAGCGAGGGCAGCATACGGGGCAGCAGGCCGAAGCGTTGTATCATTTCGTATACATAAGGCACGCCCGCCAGGGAAGTGCATTGGTATTGCTGCCAGTCTTCCCAGAATTCTTTTTGGATGAGGTCGCGGCAGGTGCAGAGTATACGGCCGCCGGCAATGGCATTGGTCGTGAATACGGAGAAACCATAGGAGTAAAACAAGGGCAGGTTCAGCGGAACAGTGTCAGTATGTTTTACCGGCAGATAGTCCAGGATGGATAAAGCGTTGCTGATGATGTTCTCCTCCGACAGCTTGACCATCTTTGGCGAACCGGTGCTGCCGGAAGTACTAAGCAACAACTTGATCTGGGAGGCAATGGGGTAGGGCGACGCTCCGGTAAGTCCTTTCCTTCCCCTTACGGGATCATAGATATACCCCGGCAGATAAGCCTTTTCCAGCGCCTGTTTTTCCGCTTCCTCCAGTTTGGGATTCAGCAGGCAGAGCGCCCAATCGGAGCATAGGAAATGAAGTAGTGCTTCAACAGCGCGCACGCTGTTGTCCAGGTAAAGAAAGGCCAACCCTCTGCCTTCCGGTGCATTGAATGATTCGTCAAAATCGGAAATGGCAAAAGTCCGGCTGGTCAGTGGATCGATAAAACGCAAGCTGGTATTGGCCCGGATAAAATCATAGATTTTAGTGCTCATAGCGGTTATGCTTCCTGTTCAAAAGTGATTTGATGTTGCACTAGTTTTTTTCTGATGCTTTCCAGGTCAGTCATCTCCAGCATATCTGTCGTGGCAAGGCTGATACCAAAAGCCTCTTCTATTCCCGACATCAGGTACATATGCGCCATTGAATCCCACTCGGGTATGCTTTGGTAAGATAAGGTCTCGTCGATCATGGTTTCGGGTACGGACAGGCTCTGCATCAGAACCTGGTTGAGCTTTGCTTGATTATTCATTGTTCTTGTGTTTGTTGTTTTTTAATAGGTGGTGTTTAAATGTGACGCTGCTGCCATTTGCCTTTCCGGAATACGAGTATACAAGTCGTGGCCAATACCATTTCAGAAATCATAATGGCCGTAAAGATGCCCCGGGCGCCCCAGCCGGCGGTGATGGCCAGGCCATAGGCCAGCGGTAGCTGTATAACGTAGAACATGAGCACATGCAACAGTGTTATGGTGTTTACCGCACCGGCGGCATTCAGCGCGCGCGATATGACCATAGTATAGCCAAAGAACAAATAGGCAACAGACATATAATAAAGATAGATGCGCGCATAGCCGGCCGTAGCCTGGTGACTGGTAAATACGCTTACGATCTGCGGCGCGCAAAGCGATAGCACCAGCGCCATCAGGGAAAGAAAGCACATATTGAACAGGCCAGTACGCCATACCGAGGCCGTGGCGCGCTGCGGCTGCCGGGCGCCCAGGTTTTGACCGGTAAGCACGCCGGCAGCATTGGCGATCCCCCAGGCAGGCAGTACCGTGAACATGATAATCCGGTTGGCGATAATGTAGCCGGCCAGCACTTCTTCGCCAAGCCGGGCTACGATCATGATCATAAAAAAGCGGCTGGATGAGGGCACCAGGTATTGCACCATACCGGCAAGGGCCAGCTTTGCCAGCTGCTTCAGTGTACGTAACTCCGGAACGAAATGCCTTCTTTCTATAAGAAAGCGCTTCTTGTTGCCGGCAAAACAAGCCAACTGAAACAGAACGCCGGCCACGTTGGCGACCAGCACAGCCAGGCCCGCTCCGGTAATACCCATGGCCGGTACCGGCCCCGGCCCGAAGATGAATAGCCAACCGAGAACAATGTTGACGCTATTGGAAAGCATCAGGGTACGCATGGCGATCGCTGCATTGCCGGCTCCCCTGAAGATGCTGTTGAGCAAAATCCGCAGGATAATCAATGGTACCGTTGCAAACATGATCTTTGAAAAAAGATCGCCGTATTGCGCCAACTGTACCGATGCGCCGGCCAACTGCAGGATCTGCCGGTTGGCCAGGCAGGTAGCCATGCCACAGATACCGCCGGTTAACAGGCCAAGGTAAATGACCTGCACGGCCGCAAGCCCGGCAGCTTTAGGCTTACGTTCGCCTATTCTTCGTGCTACCAGTGCCGTGGCGGCTATGCCAAGCCCAGTGGCTAAGGATTGCAGCAGGATCACAACGGAATTGGTGATCCCGACGACGGTGATGGCTTGCTCGCCAAGGCGGCTGACATAAAGCAGGTCTACCAGTACAAACAACGACTCCAGGCTCAGCTCCAGCATTGTGGGGACTGCCAGCAGGAAAGTAGCCCTGTTGACGCTTCCGGAAGTAAAGTCTTTTTCACTGCCCTTGAGCGCTAGTACCAGGAGGTTAAAAAAATACTGTATTCTGAGTAGCATGATGTTTGTCCGGTTAGGCTGGTTGTAATATCGCTGTGGTGGCTTCAAATTGCTGGAAGGCGATCTTTTGCTCGACCCGGTACACTTCTTTACCCAGCACGTCGTTCAGGATAAAAGCGTTGCGGTAAGCGCCCATACCCAGGTCGGGGCTCACAAAACCATGCGTATGCAGCTCTGCATTCTGTACATAAATATCCGAGGCATCCTGGTCGATGCTGTAGTTGCGGTGTACCGCGAAGCTACCGTCCGGGTTGCGTTGGATACGGTCTTGTATGTTGCGGAGAAAACCCGGCTCCCGGTACTTATAGCCGGTAGCCATAATGACGTATTGGGTGGGCAGTTCGAAAGACAGGTCCTGCTCTTCCTGGTGAAAGGTAAGCACATGCTGCCCGTTATCCCCGGTACGGATGGCCTGCAGGCTGCTGTTACACCTTAGGCTTGCATTGACGCTGCCATCTGCAAGCTCTATCGCGTACATGCTGTTGTAGATATCGTTGATCAGGTCGTAGTTGATGCCCTTGTACAAGGATTGCTGTGTGGTCAGTAAATTCTTTTTCACCGCTTCGGATAGGGTATAGAAATAGTCTACATAATCAGGAGAAGTCATCTCCAGGGTAAGCTTGGCATGGTTTTCCAATGGGAAGAACCGCCCTGAACGGGTAATCCAGTTGAGCTGCAGACCTTTCCTTGTTTCGGGCAGCAGGTCGCGGAAGATCTCCGCAGCGCTCTGCCCCGAGCCTACGATCGTTACCGATTGTTGTTGCACTACTTCTGTTTTGCGATGCAGATAGTCGGCCGTATGAATGAGCCGGTCCGGCCTTGCTTTTCTTATCGCTTCGGGTATATAAGGCTGTGTACCGGTGCCCAGCACCAGCTTACGACACAGAAGAAAGCTGGTAGCGCCGCTGCGGGTGTCTTCGGAAGTGACCTGGTAAATGCCGCCTTCGTAATCTATCTGTACTACTTTTTGGCCGAAGCGGCAGTTATCAAGCTGTTCAGCGACCCATTGGCAATACAGATTATACTCGCGACGGTATACGAAAAAGCTTTCCCGTATATAGAACTTGTAGATCCGGTTGTTTTGCTTCAGATAATTGAGGAGGCTATAGGGGCTGGTGGGATCTGCCATAGTGACCAGGTCGGCCATAAAGGGTACCTGTAAGGTGGCGTCGTCGAGCATGAGGCCCGGATGCCAGTCGAACGATACCGACTGATCCAGGAAAAGCGTATTCAGTCCTTCTACCGGTGCACTGAGCGCGGCCAGTCCAAGATTAAAGGGGCCAATGCCGATGCCGATGATATCATATACTTGCTGCGGGTTCATGTAATGTTGTTTTGTGCGTTGGAGCGGTTAGTGTAAAATTTCTGTTTTCGGGGAAACGTTCCCAATACCATTCCCGGCGGCAAAAGTTAAGGTGGGAACGCTTATGGGGCATCTCCAGCACGCTGTCCAGGCGGAAACCTACATGTACCTTATTCATCAATGCGGCAACCGATTCCACCGATCCTTCGCCTACCAGCCTGTCGATCAGGGGCTCAGTAAAGAGCCAGTCCAGTATGGTTTGCATAGTAGCAGAGGGGAACTTCTTTTTTTTGTCTGTAGGTGCGATCAGGAGATGCGTGCCATAGTCTCCGGGCTGTACAGCATAGTATTCGCCCAGGAGGTCCCTGGTCGCCCAATACACTTCGAGGTTGAAGGTGGGCTCGCCATTGATCTCCCCGATAAAGCTGTGCGCGGCTTCATTGGCGGTTATGGTACGGTAAAACAGTTCCAGCTGTTCCATCGGCCAGTCCATTTTCCAGATGGGTTTAGCATGCTCGGCATGGAACCATTCATAGACTCTTTCCATATCCCGGTCATGGTCAAAAGGGCGGATGCTCACGGTGATGTCTTCTTTGGGAAAATACCGTTGAAACACCGGTTCCTTATTTTCAGGCATAAGGATGTGTCTGGTCCGGAAATATTCCTGTAAGGGATTGGGGTAGCTTATGGTATAATTTTCGCCGGTAAGCAAACGACCCGTACACATGATATTCCGCTGAGACAGCAACTGCTGCAAGGGGCTTTCTGTATCATTGGCTGCCTGTATTTTGAACTGGGCGTACAGTGCTTTAAGCAGGTCGTGCTCGCCCATAAGGCCCTGTCTGCCTATTGTAGCGACAAGCGGCATAAAGGCGGAAAGAATATGATGCATCCAGTGACCACGCCCGTCTGTACCTTCTGCAATCCGGCATCCGGAAGGGAAGCCCTCTTCGTCTATCCGGATTTGAATGGAAGGAAAGGTATAACGATCGGTTCCGGCATCCTGTACCAGCTGTGGCAGCACCTGTGTGGTATAACGTATAAACCAGCGTAGCAGCCGTTCTTCTGATACCGGGGAACCGGAGCTGCGGGTAAGCAACGATACGATCAGCGGTGTGCCGGCCTGCGCACTTGTAAGGTCTTCGGGACGATACCATCCGTTTGCCGGTGCGACAAGGGCAATGGAATCAGTCATAGCAAATGCCCCGGTACATGAAGTTTGTAGGCGTTCTGTAGCATAGGCGGAAGCAAGCATATAGAAGCGTTCAGCACTAAGTATGTGTATCGTATTGTCTTCCGGAATACGCTCCCATGCCGGCCCTGCAAACAAGTGATCTCCGGTCAGCGATTGGTAGGCTACCGGCACAAATACTTCGCTGCCCTGCATTGTAAAGTCGATGCGGATATATAGGCGGGTATCACATTGCTGCATCTTATCCCGCAAGGCCTTATCGTATACAGCCGGCCCTATATATGGCGCCCAATTGCGGAACTCCCTGCAGTAAGCATTGAGCAGGACATCGATACCGGTGCTGTCTTTAAGAGATTGCATAGAACGTTTCGCCGTATTGTTTAATGGTTTGAAGAATGCTCCTGACATCTTCGATGGTGGTCGCAGGATTGAGCAGGGTAAATTTCAGGTAAAAACGATCATTCACCTTTGTGCTGGCTACCATTACCTCACCGCTCCGGAACATGGCCTTTTTGATATAAGTGTTGAGCGCGTCGCTTTCTTCGACTGGTATATCACCGGGAACATAGCGGAACAAAAGCGCGCTGATATCCGAATCGCAAAGCAGGTCAAATTCGGGATCGGCTTCAATCAATGCGGCAGCCTCGGCAGTGGTTTCGATAATGGTATCGATATACCTTCCCAGCTCTTCCCTACCCAGCATGCGTAGCGTACACCATAGCTTGAGTGCATCGAAGCGCCGGGTTACCTGTGTTACGCTCTTGTTTACCAGGGAGGGATGCTCTTCATAATCCTGGTCTTCGGGATTGAGATAATCGGCGTGGTGCCTGATGATCTTAAGCAGGTTGCGATGCCTTACAATAAAGGCGCTGCTGCTTACTGGCTGGAAAAAGGACTTATGATAGTCGATCGTTACCGAATCTGCAAGTTCGATGCCATGCAACAGATCCCGGTATTTATTGCTAAGGAGCAGGCCGCATCCATAGGCGGCATCTACATGCATCCAGATGTTGTAGCGCTCAGCCAGCCGGGCTATCGGTTCCAGCGGATCGATATTACCAAAATCGGTAGTGCCGGCTGTTGCAATAACGGCGATAGGAATATTGCCCTGTGCCAGCTCGGCTTCGATCGCTGCCTGCAGGGATGCGACGTCCATCCGGAAGCGCTGATCGGTACTTATTTTTACGATACCTTGCTCACCCAGGCCAAGCAAGGAGGCATTTTTAAGATTGCTGAAATGGGATTTTTCAGAAACGAAGACCCGGAACCGGCCTGCCTCCGAAGGATTCCCACTCTTTTTAATATTGTGCGCAAAGCGTTCCTGGGCAAAATGATCTCTTGCCAACAGCATGCCCATCAGGTTGCTGAGGGTGCCTCCCGATGTAAATACACCATCGGCATAGGCGCCGAAACCGATCTGGGTGGCGGTCCAGTCGATTAACCGTTGCTCCATTAAAGTCCCGCCCGCGCTCTGGTCCCAGGTATCCTGGGAAGAATTGATGGCACTGATCAGGACCTCTGCCACCAGCGCCGGGATCACCACAGGGCAGTTAAGGTGCGCGATGTATTGCGGCAGATGAAAGGCTGTAGCATGGTTGACATAGAGCTCCTGCACTTCCTGCAACAGGGCATCGTAGTCCTGCAGCGGTGTGTCGAAGTCCACTGTGTCGAAAAGCTCATTTAGCTGTGCAACGCTGATGCCGCTAAAGGGCCGTTGCTGCTGTTCCAGAAATTGCAGTACAACGGATTTTGCCTTTGCCATGGCTTTGCTGTAAATATCTGTCGACTGCTGATTGAAAATGCCGGGAAAGGCTTCTGCGGCAGCATCGGGGATCGCCGGCGCCATCTCCATAGGACTGTGATAGCTTAATTGTTCCATATTTGTGTTTGTCTGGTTGTTTTTTATATCTGGACTGTATTTATAATGCGGTGATTTCTGCTGCGGTGGAAGATGCCTTTCTTCGTTGCTGCCTCAAGCCCGGGCCGGCTGCTGCAAGGCGGCATAAACCATACTGGACAAGGAGTACCAGGAGCCATATTCCATATACACTAGCCAGGGAGTGACCGTAGCCATATAACGCATGGCCGGGTTTATAAGAAGAAGGCGTTATGACCATGGCAGACCATGGCAATCCCTGCAGCGTTACGGCAAACATTGCCGAAAGGTGGATAATAAAGGTGCTGACCAGGTAGACCATTAGCGGCCTGTTTCCCAATACGGAAAAGAACCGGAAGGGCAGGCCGGATAAGGGTTTTAGGGTAAGCGCAAAAAGCAGCGACAGCGGTCCCAAGGTAATGCAGAGGTAATCGAGGGATGCCGGGTATTTGGTCACATTGAAAAAGGAGATAAGCGTAGCACTCCAGGTATCCTGCTTAGCCCAGGGCGTTTTGTCACCGTAAAGATTGGTCATTCTTAATATAAAGAAGGCCAGACATAGCAACACAGCCATATTTATAGCAGTCTTCCTCAGGGTTTCCTGTGGCGTATGGTATACATAACGCCCCAATGCGTAAGCCAGGCATAACAACGCGGTCCAGGGAAGTACCGTATAGTTTATCGTATAAAGATGGTCACGCAATAAGATATACTGCTGCTGGTGCAGTATATACCAGGCGACCGCCTTGACCGAATGGCCTGTGGCCGTTATGTGATTCAGGTAATCGTGACTGGCGATGATCAGTAATGCTATACAGGCAAGCCACGCCGGCGGCAGGTATTGCAGTATGGCGAGCAGGACCATGCTGAGGCCCATGATACCGATGATATATAAACCGATGGTTCGGTAGTAAGGATCGAAAGTGTAGAGAAAATTGTTGATCAGCAGCTCGACCAGGATCAATACGATACCATTCCGTATCCATAGCCGGGCGTTTTGCGCTTTGCTGCGTTGCAGGCCTTTGATGTAAAGATCAATGCCGGTGAGCAGAAATGCGGCCGGTGCGAAGAAGTATGCACTGAACCGGGTGAAGAAAAGGGCCAGATCGGGGTGTGCCAGGTCAACCGGTTGGGTGTTCCAGTAGTGAAAGAAAAGCCGGGTATGGTCCAGTATAGCCAGGGACAGCACAATCCCTGCGATCAGCCTGCGCTGTCGTATCCAGTCTGATAATCTGATTGCCATTGCTTTGGTGTTTGATCCCTACAGGGCGTAGATTTACGCCCTATAGGGACGTTGTTTGGTAGTTATGCTAACGGCTTAGAATTTATAGGCAATGCTGACCAGGAAGTTCCTGGTCTTTTGCGGCCGCGAATAAAAACCGTCGCTTACCCAGTATTTTTCATCCAGTATATTGTTCATCTTAAAGCTGATGCGGTACTTGGGCCTGTTGTAAAACATTGTCGCGTCAACCATGGTGTAAGCGGGTAGGGTGAACGTATTTTGGTTATCCTGGAACACTTCCGATACATACATTAGTCCGCCACCGATGCCGATACCTTTAACGGGTCCATCGAGCAGTGTATAGGTCATCCATACATTGCCCACATGTTTTGGAGTGCCCAGTGCGCGTTTCCCCTCGATATTGGCCGCGGCCCGTGTAAATTGATTATCGTTGTAGCCGTATCCTGCAATAAGGTTGAGCCCGGGTAGGGGGCTGGCGATCAGCTCAGCTTCCACGCCTTTGCTCTGTTGTGTTCCGTCTTGTATGGTAAAGGTTTTGCCATCCCGGAGCTCCGGCATGGTCGCATTGCTTACCCGGATGTCATAATAGCTTATCGTGGCGCTCAATTTGCCTTCCATAAGGGTAAGCTTGGCTCCTGCTTCCCACTGGTTGGCCTGCTGTGGCTTGAATACGGATGTGCTGCCATCCGGCTGAATAGCATTGGCCACATTTTTGAAGCCGTTCATATAATTGGCAAACAATGCTACTTTTTCTTTGACCGGTTGGTATACCAGTCCGAACTTGGGTGAGAATGCCGTCTGGTTATAATCCCCGGTCGTAATGCCGGTGAGTGTGTTGTACACGCCTTTGTTTACAAAGTGATCGACCCTAAGGCTGGCCATGGCCATCAAGTTATCTGTAAAGTTGAGCACGTCGGATATATAGGCGCTGTAAGTGTATTGCTTGTATTGGTTCTCGGGCGTGCTCATATTACCCAGCTTGTTCTCGATGTCCTGGATACGGGCCGAAGGTGTAGCCTTATTGATGTTCACTGTATCAGTGGGCAGATAGGTATATTTTACATTACGGTATTGGCCCATATAGTCGGCGCCGATCACCACCCGGTTGCGTAGCGATCCGATAAGAAAATCGCCGATGAAGTTTTGCTGGATATGTTGTCTGCCCGATTTGTCCGGCGCAAACGAACGCATAGGCCTTGCTACAGTTGAGTCGCTGATCCAGGTCAGGTCATAAATGAACAAGTCGTTGTATTCACCCATGCCCCAGGAGAAATTGGTCTGCGAGGTCCAGCTATCCGATAGCTTATAAGCCGCCTGCGCGTATACATTCCCCGACGTCTGATTGCTCTTGAGGGAGTTGTCTTGCAGCGAACGCCTATAATCCAGCTTCAGCTCATCGAAGCCTTTGGCTGTAACGCCTTTGGCCACCGACCACCCCGCTGGCGTAGTGCCCTGGTACTTCTGAATATCGGCGTCAAAGTTGAACGTAAGCCGCTCATTTACTTTATAGGTAAGCGAAGGAGCCACCACATAAGTCGAGCCGTTGCCCTGATCCTGGAAGCTGTTCTCCTTCTGCGCCGCGAGGTTAATGCGGAACAACAGGGTCCTGTCTTTGTTCACCGGCGTATTGATGTCGGCAGTAATGCGGCTCAGGTCAAAGCTGCCGTAGGTATAGGAAACTTCTCCGCCAAAGTAGTCGTAAGGTTTCTTGGTGATGTAGTTGACTACGCCGCCGAAAGAAGTCATTGTCGATCCAAAGAGCGTGGCAGATGGTCCTTTGATCGTCTCTACTCTTTCTACCAGGGAAAGGTCGATACCCGTACGGAGGTTGGTCGCCATACCATTGCGCAGGTTTTCACTGGCCTGGAAACCCCTGGAGAAGAAGGACGGCATACCAGCGCCAGTCTTGGAGGGCGCGGCTCCGGGTACGTTGCGAAAAGATTCATCAAGTGTCAATGCCATCTGCTCTTTAATAAGCTCTTTGTCCACCACGCTATATACCTGCGGGTTTTCAAGGTACTTCAGGGGCATGCGAGCCACGTTGGGGCTTTCTTTCCGGGACGAGATCGTGTATTTATCACCTACAATCATGATTTCGTTCAGTTGCTGACCCGAGGCTGATAAAGTGAAATCCTGCAACGCATCTTCTCCGGCGGCAACGGTAACCGTATGAGAAGACCTTTGCTGGCCTACATAGCTCACGACAAGGGTATAAGTTCCCGGCTGCAGGTCCTCGAGCAGGTAGTTCCCGTTCTCATCTACCGGTATGCTGGTAACACCTTCAATACTTACGTGGCAATAAGCAGCAGGTTTGCCATCGCTGGTGATCACCTTACCATGGATCTGCGACCGTTCTTCGGATGCAGCGGCATGGAGGTTAGTGGGGAACAGGCTGAACAATGTGAGCATACCAGGCAAAGCCAGCTTCAGCAGGGGCTTGCAGCAATCGGGGTAAAATGTCGGGGACATGTAGCGGATCGTAAATTTAAATATGAATGATGGTTACAGATTGACAGGTTGGTTTTTAAATGGGGCTACCGGGTTGTCCAGTATACCCACTGTAGCCAGGTCCATAAAAGGATTGGCCCGGTTGCGCAGCTGACGGTTATTGTTAAGCTGAAGCTTGTTGAGCGCGTCGGGCCGTATATGGGGAACAAACAGGTTAAAACGTTCATAAGCCGTTTTGTACTCCGGATGGGACTGCTGATAATCATGGATGCAATCGGCGACCAGCGACCAGAACACCGTTTCGGGAAAGCCGGTATGTTCCACCAGTATCGCAGAGATGAAGCGCAGGATCGAATCAAATACCTGTGTGAAGAGCGGCAGTGTACGCGCTTCGTCCGTTACCGGGACCATTAGCCTGCGTGCGACTTCCGGCACTTCCATGTCCGGGTTCAATAGGGATATTTCTTCGCCGATATCTTTCATAATGGCCCTTACCGGTACGTGATCTTCCATTACCAGGATCAGGTTCTCACCATGCGGCATAAAGACCAGGTCCCATTTGTAAAAACAATGCAGCAATGGGCTGAAATAACTATCGAGGTATCTTTTTAACCAGGAAGCGGTATCCAGTCCTGAAGCCTGGATCAGCTCCGGCAGGAGGGCAGCGCCGTCGTTATCGATATGAAGCAAGGCCGCCATGGTCATTAGTTTCTGACCGGGCTTAAGCTTGCGTCCCGGGCTCTCCCGCCACAGGCAGGCCAGCATTTTTTTATATGGACTATCTTCCGGGATGGCGGCATTGAACAGGCGATGACCATAGCTTACGCTGGCCACTTCCCGCAGGATGCAAAAGCCTTTCTGCTGCAGGTAAGTATCATCCACGATAAGATCATGCAGCCATTCATTAATACCCGGATTGGTCTTCATAAAGTAAGGGGACAGGCCGCGTACATAACCCATATTCAGGATAGCCAATGCGGTCTTTACATAAAACCGGTCGGGCTGGCTGGTATTATAAAAGGTACGGATCGATTGCTGGGGCAGATAGTTGTCTTTGCTGTATCCCAGGCATACCAGGCGATTCCGGGCAATGTCGGGAGCAAAGATGTTCGACAGCTTGTTGAACCATTGCCAGGGATGCACCGGTAGCAATAAATAATCTTCCGGCCGTAAGCCCTTTGCTTCCAGCTGTGCTTTGAAGTCAGTTTGTGTCTCTTCATCCAGCTCCTGCAGGATTACCTGTTCGTAGGATAGCGTGCTGATACCGGAAAATATAGCTTCCCCTTTGTGACCGGCAAGCCATACCAGCGGGAACGGCTGTGCAGTCTCGGGGGCATAACGCCGGTAGTCCTCCGCATCAAAGCCGATACGGCCGTTGTTGGCTATAAAGCGCGGATGTCCGGTCATGGTACCTTCTATCTGCTGGTAATCCGCTTCCAGCAGGCTGTTTACTGTTGGCTTGCCATAGTGTTGCATATAAGCAGCGCCACACAATGTGCTGCTTACTTCTTCCATATACACGGGTAGCATGCTTTCTGCAATGCCCATCTCTTCCCTGAACGCGGATACAAAGGCCATGGCGTCGGGCGCTGCGGCTTCTCCCTGGTATAGCCTGTTAATGGATGCCGTATCGATATACCAATGATTTAAAGCCAGCATACGTGCCTTGAAATCATATACCGTATGGCCATCGCGGCTGCTAAGCCGGTAGTAGTTCCAATCGTCTTCCTGCCGGATAAGCTCCGGGTTTATAATGCGTTCGTGGGCAAATTCGGCAAGTATCTTGCGCAGGTGCAAACGGTTTACCTGTTGCCATATGCCGGGGTTCAAATGCGCTACGGCATGCTCCGGAGCTAGTGCTATAGATAATTTCATTGTTTTGATGTTTGTGGTGGTGCTCCTAGGCGAAGGCAGCCTTGTTTGTAGATAACGGATTCTTCAATACACCTGCAAAATGCTGGTTGCGGAAGGGGGCAGCCATATCGATCATCTTTTTGCTGTTACGGATCTGCAGACGGTTCAGGCAGGTTTTGGGAATCTCGGCGGTAAACAAGTCAAACTTCCGGAACTTCTCTTCCAGCTCAGGATACCTTGCCTGGTAGGCCCTGATGCAATCAGCGGCCAGCCCCCAGAACTGCTCTTCGGGATAGTCGAGATGGGCCACCAGCACTTCATTAAGGAAGCGGAAGAAACAGTCGAATATCTGGGTAAAGATGGAGAGTAATCGGAATTCTTCAGGCGCCTGTATACGGATACGTTCGATGTCTTCCGGCAGCGGTTTGTCGGGCGAAACAATGGCCACTTCTTCCCCGATATCTTTCATGATGGC
Organism: Taibaiella koreensis; assembly: GCF_003545715.1. Lineage (GTDB taxonomy): Bacteria > Bacteroidota > Bacteroidia > Chitinophagales > Chitinophagaceae > Taibaiella > Taibaiella koreensis. The sequence continues at coordinate 38,398 of NZ_QVNU01000012.1, read as the reverse complement.
TTTTACAGGCTTCCCTTGCTCCAGCACCAGGATAAGGTTCTCGCCATGCGGCATAAAGCGCATATCATGATAATAGTAGCAGTGGATCAGCGGGCTGAGATAGCAATCGAAATAATGCTGCAGCCAGGTGCCGGTGTCCAGCCCCGAGCGGGTTATAAGCGCTTTCAACAAAGCATTGCCGCTGGCGTCGACATGCAGTAAAGCGGCCATAGTGACCAATTGCTGGCCTGGCTGCAAGAGGGGTATAGGGCTTTCCCGCCAGAGGGTGGCGAGCATTTTCTTGTAAGGCGAATCCTGCTGTAAAGCGGTTTCGAATGCTCTATGGGTATAGCCTATGGTCGCGCATTCCCGCAGCATCGTGAATTGCTTTTCCTGCAGGTAAGCATCCTGCTGCACGAGTGCATATACCCATTGGTTGATGCCCGGCGTGGTACGCATGAAATAAGGGGACAAACCTCGCATGAAGCCCATATTGAGAATGGATAAAGCCGACTTTACATAGTACCGGCCTGTATGGCTCACGTTGAACAAGGTGCGCACCGATTGTTGGGGCAGGTAGCGATCGGTGCTGGCGCCCAGGCAAACCAGCAGTCCCGTTGCAATATCCGCAGCGAAGATATGGGTCAGCTTATGATACCATTGCCAGGGGTGAACCGGGAACCAGTAATACTGTGTCTTGTCCAGTCCTTTGCTTTCCATGACGGTATCGAATTGCTCCTGCAGCGCCTGGTCCAGCTCCTGTCGTATTACCTGCTCATAGCTGAAGCCGGGCATCGTGGTGAACGCGGTTCTGCTTTTGTGCCCGGCGAGCCAAACCACACCGAAGGGCTCGGCCGCTTCAGGCGCATAGTTCTGGTAATCGCTCGCGTCGAATCCGATACGGGCGCTATTGGCGATAAAGCAGGGGTGTCCTGCGGTCATAGCATGCTCTACCTCCTGATAATCGGCTGTGGCAAGGGTTTCGGACGTTACCTGGTTGTTTTGATATTTATAGGCGCTGCCCTGCATACAGCTGATCACCTCTTCGATATAGGTGCCAATATCGCCTTCCTCCAATCCGAGCACGGCTTTATGCTCAATAAGAAACGATATGGCGTCAGGCTCCGTAGCGATGCCATTTGTTTCTTTGCGGATAGACGAGGGATCTATAAGCAAATGGTCCAGGGCCAGTAGTCTGGCTTCGAAATAATACACGATGTTTTGTCCTGCAACCTCAAGCCTGTAGCGGTTGTGCGCATGATGAGCGCTGATCGTTATTGGCTTCAGGAGCATTTCATGACTAAACTCGCAGATCATCTTGCAGAGATAATCCCGGGTTACGATTTGCCACAGCTCAGGCGTCAGGTGAGCTGTGGCTTGTTGTGGTGTGAGTGTTTCAGTGTTTGGATACATGTCGTTCAGTTTAGCGCATACGATCCCCATGTATGCGTATCGCATATTTTTAAAAGGTGGCTTGTTGTTGCCGGCTGGCAACCTGCCTAAAGGATCATTGAAAATTTATTATTCCGGCCTGCGGGGACAATCTGGCGTCCGGAGGCTTGTGTATTTATATTGTGTATTCATGCAAATCAAGTAAGATAACTGTTAGCTTTCTACACCAATCCGAACAGGCTATGCTAGTGACTTATGAGTGGATACCCTAGCGATACATAGCGCATGCAAAAGTAAGCGCGCATTTCATTGTTCCATCAGCGATAGCAAAAAATGACAGAAATTAGACTTTGCTTTTTGTTGTGAACGGAGCGCTACGTGATGTATAGCATGCCGTTTCAGAAGAAGTATATAGTCGCTGTATGTTGCTATGGCAGGGGATTTCGAGCGATTGTTGCAGCAGTGCGTCTATGGATTATTATGGCCTTACCATCGTTCATTATACTTGCTCGCGACATGTTACATAGTGCGAACGGCTTATGTTGTTCTGCTATACTGCCTGCACAGGCCGCTATAAAAAAAGCTGCAAACACACCAGTGTGTTTGCAGCGCTTATGCCAGCTTGCTGGCAACGGGGGCTAATGATGCAGATCAGGAGTTGATCATACTGCGCAGCTTCTCATTCTTGTTACGGAGATCAATACCGCCTTCAAGCACGGATTTGAGATTGGCAAAATAGAAAGTCCAGCCTGTTTGGCAGCCTATATGATAATATTGCTTGCCTTTTTCATCGACGGGTATTTTTTCCTGTCGCAGCTCGATCACATTCTCGCCTTCCACTTCTTTTACACTTACGGTACAGGTGCCTGCCTTTCCAAAGGTGAACCGGAATACCGAGCCATCGGCTTCGAGCACTTCGCCGTACTCGACGCTGTTGTCGTCGTAACCATGCCAAAGCCATTTGTAAGTGTCGCCTTTCTGTATCTTTTCAAAACGACCGCGCACTTCGCCTGCAGGGTTGGTAAATTCGGCCAGGCGCAGGAACCAGAGCTCCAGCATTTCCTGGCTGGTCCAGGCTTCATAGAGCGCTTCCCGGGAAGCCCGGACATCGATACGGACCGTAAAAGTGGACCAGTCAAAGTGATCTGCCATGATGATTTTTTATTGGTTTAGCGGTTTTACATTATCTCGGTACTTCCTGGCGGGAGATCAGCTCTTTCAACACATCATCTGGCGTAGCGCCTTCCATTTCGCGTTCGGGAGTGAGGGCGATGCGGTGACGCAGCACAGACGGTGCTACATACAGGATATCTTCCGGGGTAACGAAATCCCGGCCACGCAGTACAGCTATTGCCTTGGCAGCATTCATCAGGGCCAGTGAGGCCCTGGGTGAGGCGCCCAGGTACAGCGACCGGTCACTTCGCGTGGCCACAGTAAGCCTGGCCATGAACTCGATCAATTTGGTCTCAATATGTACCTGCTGCACCAGCGCACGGCACTCGGCCAATTGCTGGCGGCTGATTACCGGCTGTAAAGTATCGAGTAGTGTGCTGCCTTTCTGCTCGTGGCGCTCGGTAAGGATCCGGGTCTCTTCTTCGATGGAGGGATAGCCGACATTGATCTTGAACAGGAAGCGATCCAGCTGTGCTTCCGGCAGCCGGTAAGTACCTTCATGCTCCACGGGGTTTTGTGTGGCCAGCACTACGAAGGGCGGATCCATTTTGTAGGTGGTGCCATCTACGGTCACCTGGCGCTCTTCCATCACCTCAAACAGCGCTGCTTGTGTTTTGGCGGGGGCGCGGTTGATCTCATCGATCAGCACCACATTACTGAATACCGGTCCATGCTTAAAGGTAAACCGGGCTTCCTGCGGATTAAACACACTGGTACCCACCACATCGGAAGGCATCAGGTCGGGGGTAAACTGGATACGGCTGAAGCCGGCGTCTACCAGGCGTGCCAGGGTTTTTGCCATCAGTGTTTTAGCCACACCCGGCACACCCTCGATCAGCACATGCCCGTCGGCAAGCAGGGCTGCCAGCAGCAGCTCGATGGTCTCGTGCTGCCCCACAATGATACGTGCCGAGGCTTCTTTGATACGGTCGGTAATATCCTGTACCGGCTGTATGTTTATCCGGCTTTGGAAAAGCGCGTCGCCCGTAGCTGGTTTACTGTTTTCCCCTTCGTGCCATTCGTTGTTATTTTCCATGATAAAATTCCTGGATTTGATTGTATAAGGTATAGAGAAATGCTTCGTCGGTCTTGGCGCCGGCCTGTACTTCCCTGATATAATGAACTAAAGTGTCGGTCTGTGCGATGCCTTTACCCGATTTGGCTGCCAGGTTCCTGATGAAGTCCTGGTCGAGCAGATTGGTATTGAGGTAATAATGGTTACGTACGAAATCAAGAAAATGCTGTACCATTTTTTCCGCCAGGTTGGTATGATCCTTCTTATTGAAATACAGGCGGCCGATCGTCTCTACGAAAGCTACCGACGCATTCTCGACGGGCGGGATTACCGGTATCACCTGCTGCCGCCGCTTCATTTCGAACAGAACAAAGATAAAAAGGGCCAGGAAAGTGAGCAGCAAGGCGGTACGGGTCGCTTTGTTGCGCCAGAGCACGCCCCAGTCGGAATAGGAAACATCGCGGTAATTGAACGAGCACAGGTAAACATTACTGTACTTGCCTGGCAGGTAGCTGAACAAGGCATCGAGGTACCTGTGGTTTTCACCTTGCAGCAAAAAATGGTTGGTAAAAGCTACCGGTGCGGCATGCAGGATCATCCTGCCTTCACCGATGGCGAACATGATACAATCGGGCTGCTTTTGCTCATTAAGTCCCAGGGTGAAGAAAGGCGCCGTCACGGTATCGCTGCTGCTAAACACCGACAATATATCACGGTCATGATAGCTGTAAGCAAAGCTTTGCGCCTGGTTGCTCTTGTCTTTGAGGTAGATAAGCTGCCGTTTTTTCCCGCTGAGCGAACTTTCAGAAGTTTGCTCAAGCCGGAGCCGGTCCAGGAAAGCATCGTCAAAGCGGGCAGCGCTGAGCACGACCTGGTGCCCGGCTTCTACGAACGCCAGCAGCGAGTCGACTTCATCGGTAGCGAACTGCAGCCTGAGCCCCACCATCATCAGCAACGACTTTCCTTTGTTTCTTCTCAGCTGGTAACCCAGGTTGGTCAGCCGGGAACTACTTTTCAGGCGCTCGGTGCTGGCGCCCGGAAACAGGGAGGGCAGGCTGTTGTAAGCGAGGTACAGGCTATAGGGATTCTTACTCACCTGGTCAAAGTCGGCATACCAATAGGTAGGCTTGTCTTTCCTGCTGCATCCGGCCAGGAGCAGCAGAAGGGTAGGGAACAATAAGGTAATTCGGTTCAGGCGCATAATCTCGGTAGCCCTTGTTCTGGTCAGGGGTGCAAGTCCTTCTTTAATCCGTTGATCTCTTGATAATAAGCTTCAAACCGGTCTTTAGCCACCGGCAGGCCGCCATACCAGGCATATTCATACCCTCTTGTCAGTTGCAGGAATGGGCGATGCAACCTGGTGCCCGACAATTCATAAGCGTACTGGTAATTTGTCTTCGCAGTCTGGAAGGCGATCAGCTCTTTCTCCTGTAGCAAGTGCAGCAGATAGCGGTAGCTATGGCGCACAGCCAGCCGGTAATTGCCTGCTGCTGCTGCATCCTGTATCGCCTGTTCCCAACTGAGCGGGACATAATCGTCGGCCAGCTCATTGTCCGCATCCTGCGGTACCTTCTTATCTTTAGGTGCAAAGAAAATATTGCCTTTTAGCTGGATCACCCGTATTACAATCACGATCACGATAAGGGCAACCAGGCAAATGATGAGCACCTTGCCGGCGCCGGAGGACAGGAAGCGGAACAGACTTTCGAAAAAACGGAACCACCAGGAATCATTGGTCCGGGCTTGTTCTTTGGGTTTAGTCTCAGGGTCAGAATACCGGAAATCCTTATCCTGTGTCAGTTGTTGCCATTTTTGCTCGTTAATTGCCCTTCTCTGCCAGGGAAGGGGCTGACGCAATTCTGAAAAAACGGTATAGGATGTCTTCTCTTCCGGCGGCGGCTCATCGGTATAGTGGTTGTCGTCTGTGGCTACCGGCGCCGGTGCTGCGTACTGAATACTATCGGGCTCCTGTGTTTCTGTGGCACTGGCCGAAGCAGCGTTTTGATCATAAGATTGGTTCTCGTAGTCCTGGTAGCTTTTTGCACCGGAACTGTCTTGCGCCGTCAGGGAGCTGCAGGGCTGCAGGCACAGGAGCAATAGCAACAGGTATAAGGGTTTCCGGCGGGGGTACATAAACGGATTAAAGGTAAAGAAGGGAAATAAGCTGGCAAAAAATGTTTTACGGACCTGCTCAGACCGCTTCTTTTCCCATAGCAGCCAGCTTCATCTCCATAGCTTTTTCTTTGCCTACATACCGTTCAATGCCATACTCCAGCAGGTAGATCAGGGGTGTGAGGAGAATGGCCATGACTACCTTATAGGAATAGTTGACCATACAGATAGCGAGCACCCTTTGCCAGCTCCATCCGTTGCCGATTTTGAAGGCGATAAACAATACAATGAAGCTGTCGACCAGCTGCGATACCAGTGTGGACCCTGTGGCCCGCAGCCAGACCCGCTTTTCCCCGGTATGTTTCTTGATGCGGTGAAATACCACCACATCGACGATCTGGCTGATAAGGAAAGCCACGATGCTGGCAAAGATGATCCACATGCCCTGGCCGAAAACGGCCGAGAAGCCTCTTTGCATATCGGGTACGCCCTCAGCCGCTTTGCTGCCGACCCAGAAATCCTGGTCGGCGGGTACGCTCATGGCTACATAGAACATCAGGAAGGCATAGGCGATCAGCACCACTGCTGTATACGAGATCCGCTTGACTGCCCTGGGGCCAAAATATTCGTTCACGATATCGGTGAGGATAAATTCAAGCGGCCACAGCAATACACCGCAGGTGAGGGTATAGGAGAGGCCCGGCTCACCGAAAAGGGAAAAATGGGTAACCTGCAGGCCCAGAAAGCGTTCCAGCGAAAACAGCTTGCCGCCGATACATTCGGCAATGAGCGCATTGGCGACAAAAAAAGAAGTAAGCGCCAGGAAGAGTTTGTAAGGTTTATCCGAAAGTATTTTATGGATCATAGCTTAAGAATGGAGCGTCCAAAAATACGCTTACTTTTGTGAAAAGAACGATGGTCCTGTGGGTGCCGAAAGCAGCATGAGAAGGGGATCTTATAGTGGAAATTTTTTTTTGAAAAAAACCAACAACTTGTTTGTTAATTCGAAATACATCCCTACCTTTGCAATCCCAAAGCAAACGGGACCTACGGCACCGGATGATTTTTAGGGAGTTAAGTTCTTTGCAACGATAATAAAAGGCCACTTTAGCTCAGCTGGTAGAGCAACTGATTTGTAATCAGTAGGTCGCTGGTTCGATCCCGGCAAGTGGCTCTTTTCTTAATTTTTGATTCTTGATTTCTGGTTTTGGACTCCGGTCCTGGTTTTGAAATCTATCATTGAAAATTTATCTGGGTAGTTGGCCGAGTGGTTAAAGGCGGCAGACTGTAAATCTGCTCACTCACGTGTACGGAGGTTCGAATCCTTCACTGCCCACTTTATTTTATTGATAAGCGCAGGGTGTTTATACTGCGTGTATGCGGAAGTAGCTCAATTGGTAGAGCGATAGCCTTCCAAGCTATAGGTTGCGAGTTCGAGACTCGTCTTCCGCTCAGAATCAAATTTTGAATTGATAAATGGTTGCCGTTGTGGATTACAGCAATGAAGCAGGACCAGCCATTTAACAATTCAAAATGCTGTTGTAGCTCAGTGGTAGAGCACTTCCTTGGTAAGGAAGAGGTCGGCAGTTCAATCCTGCTCAACAGCTCATAGACGTAAATATTTTTTACAACTATAAATTAAATAAAAATTTCTTTTAAAAAGAATAACAATGGCAAAAGAGACCTTTAAGAGGGAGAAACCCCACGTAAACATTGGTACCATTGGTCACGTCGATCATGGTAAAACTACATTGACTGCCGCTATTACCAACGTTTTGGCTAATAAAGGTTTGGCAGAGAAGAAAGATTATGACGCGATCGATAACGCTCCCGAAGAAAGAGAGCGTGGTATCACCATTAATACTGCACACGTAGAATATCAAACTGCTAATCGTCACTATGCGCACGTTGACTGTCCTGGTCACGCCGACTATGTGAAGAATATGATTACCGGTGCTGCCCAGATGGACGGTGCTATCCTGGTGGTAGCCGCTACTGATGGTCCCATGCCCCAGACTAAGGAGCACATCCTGCTGGCCCGCCAGGTAGGTGTACCCCGTATGGTTGTTTTCATGAACAAAGTTGACCTGGTTGATGATCCTGAGATCCTTGAGCTGGTTGAGCTGGAAGTTCGCGAATTGCTGAGCAAAAACGGTTTCGACGGTGACAATACCCCCATCATCCAGGGTTCTGCTCTGGCTGGTCTGAACGGTGAAGCTGATGGTGTTAAAGCTATCGAAGACCTGATGAACGCAGTTGATGAGTACATTCCGCTGCCTCCCCGTCCGATCGATCAGCCTTTCCTGATGTCTGTAGAAGACGTATTCACTATCACTGGTCGTGGTACTGTTGCTACAGGTCGTATCGAGCGTGGTATCATTACTGTAGGTGACAACGTTGAGATCGTTGGTTTTAACGATGCTCCCCTGACTTCTACCTGTACTGGTGTTGAGATGTTCAAGAAACTTCTCGATCGTGGTGAAGCTGGTGACAACGCTGGTCTGCTGCTGCGTGGTATCGATAAGAAAGATATCCGTCGTGGTATGGTTATCTGCGCTCCCAAATCTATTACACCGCACACTGAATTCAAAGGCGAAGTTTACGTACTGGGTAAAGACGAAGGTGGCCGTCACACGCCTTTCTTCAACAAATACCGTCCTCAGTTCTACTTCCGTACTACTGACGTAACCGGTGAGTGTATGCTGCCCGAAGGCGTTGAAATGGTAATGCCTGGTGACAACGTTAACCTGTCTGTGAAGTTGATCGCACCTATCGCGATGGACAAAGGTCTGAAGTTCGCTATCCGTGAAGGTGGCCGTACTGTAGGCGCTGGTCAGGTAACTGAAATCCTGAAATAAGCATTGCTTCGGCAATCCAATTCATAAAAAGTCCCGGTTCATCCGGGACTTTTTCTTTTACCACACACTTAAGATTTATTTGAGTATGCGGATATAGGAAACAAAGCCGGTCCTTGAGCCTGTCGAAAAGACAACGATGATGCTTCGACAAGCTCAGCAACCGTTATTTAGAAGCAAAAATTGTATCCTGTTTCCTATAATCCGGATAGTCACTTTATACTAATTTGCAGCATGGAACAAATGACCACCCAGCTGATCACGGCTGTATCGCTGACCGAGGATAAAGGATTGCAGAAAGACCGCCAATATCTGTTTTCCCTACAGGTGTCCCGCGAAGGCATTATCCGCATTATCACTACCGACGATATCGAAGTGTATTATGGCAGTGTCCACGATTTTCTTATCTCCTGGTCGAAGATCAGCAGTCTGGGCTGGGCCAACGACAAAGAGACTTTTCAGAAAATGCTGGAGGAGCTCAAAGGCAATGACTGAGATAAAAATGAAGAGATCTCTCTGGAGTCGCTTCAAGCATGCAATGGCTTATTTATGGGGAATCCAGCCACCGCCAACGAGAAAAGATGAGGAGCTGGGCCTTATGATCTATAGGGAACACCGGCGCGATACCCGGAAAAGCTACTGGAAATGTTATATCCCACAACAGCCTTATATGTCTGCAGGTGACGACTATAGCCGCCGGATTACCCTGCGTATAATGTCAGGGAAAGCAGGGCCAACTGCAACGCAGAGGGCATTTTACCAACAGATAATGGAACGGCATGAAGCCATGCTGCCGGATTGGGTTGCGATGATCGAGCGTGAAGGCCGGGAGCAGCATAAAGATCTTTGGGGTACGGCAAACAGATGGAATGTTACAACGTTTGTGATACCTTTCCTGGTGGAGCAGCCCGTCTTGTGGGAGATATGGTTGAGAACAAAAGATGAGGTATGGGAAGCTACCGTATCGATGCAGGATTGGGATATTGTTTCGGTATTTTGTGAACGTTAAAGGAACAAGGCCCGGCTGCATGCATTAGGACAATCCTAACCACATGTGGCAGGTGTTACCGCAATGATATAGTAATTTCACCACCGGAAAAATGAAGCTGCAAGACCGGCGTGTAGAACGGATACTAAAGGAAAAGGGGCTACAAGATGCCGAAGTCTTCCATGGGCCGAAAAAGGTACTGTGGCTGTTTCTAGCATTGGTGATCGTCGGTGGCGCCGGGATTATTATACCGTTCTTTGCCTGGGCCGGATGGTATGTCATACCCTTCCCGCTCTTGTACCTGGCTGCCGGCTTTGTGATCAGCGGTCGTTATTTTAACAGCATCGCCGTAACGGATAAAGAGCTGATCATTATCAATCCCAATTTCCTTTTCAGAAAATATACGGCATTCCCGCTTGATGAAATAAGGCTTGTGGTTATGGGATCCAGGCCCGATAGGGTAGCGACCTTCTTTTGTTTGCTGGCCTGTAATTATATCGAAGTCGGTACCGACAGCGATATCAGGCTGTTTTTCTGCATGGGCCTTGATGAGCACGATGGCTATGGCGATGAAGGCTTTACCGAGAAAACGCTGGAGGACCTCGCCTATGTGTTGCAGCGAAAAAACATTACTGTGCAAACGGCATTTGAAGCAGATTGAATGATCCGTTTTATGACGCACAAAGTTTGCAAAGGCACCATTTTTCATTTCCCACAATCTTTCCGCTTCATCCTTTAAAATACCCGGGAGGCCGCTTAGCTGGGCGGCCCCGCGGGTATTTAAAAATATGGACTATCCGCATGTAGGAAACCAATTCATTCCGGTCCTTGAGCCCGGTCGAAAGGACAACGATGCGATGGTGCTTCGACAGGCTCAGCAACCGTAAGGGAACGCAGAATGATTCAATGTTTCCTACGTACGGCTAGTTAGTTTAAAAATATTGTCAGGCTTGCTCCACAAAGGCTTTAAGGTTCTTGCCAATGAGCTCGGTCCAGCCGGCCGCAAAGCTTTCCTTGGCAAAGTCCGGATGCCGTGGGAAGGTATCGAGCCCCTCATGGGTAAGCCGGAGCCGCGTTTGCGCTCCCTCTTCAAACAGCTCAAAGGTCACTAACGAGCTGCCTTCATAGTTTTCATAAGCCCAGCTATAGCTCAGCTTTTTATTAGGAATGGCTTCCCGAACCTCGCAGTGGTGGATGTACTGCTCGCCTTTATGCCCCTGGCCTGGGAAGCTGAAAGTAAAGCCTGGCCTGGCTTCGAAGGCCGACAGGTCGAAGTACCACTGCTTCATCTTGTCTTTGTCGGTAATGGCCTGCCATACCTTTGCTATAGGTGCTTTATAGGTCCTTTCGATTACAAAGGGTTCATGTGACATGTTGATCGTTTTAGGGATGAAAGAAGAATGTAAATATGTAACTAATCGGTTACAAATATATGGGTAACTATCCGGTTACGCAAAATTTTAGGAGAAATTTTCAAAAGACCTGGCTGGCGGCTTGTGCAGATGGCAGTAAGGGGTTACCAAAAATCTTCGCCAATTCATTATCTTCGCAGCCCGGAAGCGCAGTCCTGTAGCAATTTCCCACGTGCAGGCAAAAGTGTTATCCTATAACAACATCCAACAACTAATGTCTGGTATCTAAAGTCTAATATCTAACGTCTCATATCTAATGTACCGTACACACCATTGCGGCGAGCTCCGCAGCGAACATATCCAATCGACCGTAACCCTTGCCGGATGGGTGCAGACCGTGCGTAAATTCGGCAGCATTACCTTTGTCGACCTTCGCGACCGTTATGGCATTACCCAGCTGTACTTCAATGAAGGACTTACCCCACGATTGGATGAACAGCCCCTGGGTCGCGAGTTTGTAGTACAGGCTACCGGCAAGGTGATCGAACGTGCCAGCAAGAATGCAAAAATCCCTACCGGCGATATCGAGATAGAAGTGTCGGAATACACGATCCTGAACAGATCGGCTGTACCGCCATTCACTATTGAAGAAGAAACCGATGGCGGAGAAGAGCTCCGTATGAAGTACCGCTACCTGGACCTCCGGCGCCCGGTGCTCCAGCGCAATATAGCGCTGCGTTACAGCGTAAACCGTTCGGCGCGCAACTATATGGATGCCCAGGGCTTTTACGATATTGAAACACCTTTCCTCATCCGTTCCACACCGGAAGGAGCACGCGATTTCATCGTGCCTTCCCGCATGAATGAAGGACAGTTCTATGCCTTGCCGCAAAGCCCGCAAACGTTTAAGCAATTGTTGATGGTGAGCGGCTACGACCGGTACTACCAGATCGTAAAGTGTTTCCGCGACGAGGATCTTCGCGCCGACAGGCAACCGGAGTTTACCCAGATCGATTGCGAGATGTCTTTTGTAGAGCAGGAAGATGTGTTACAGATGTTTGAAGGTCTTACCAAGCACATCTTTCGCGATGTGAAGGGTATCGATTTCCAGGAGCCATTCCCGCGCATGACCTGGGCAGAGGCCATGAAATACTACGGCAACGATAAGCCCGACCTGCGTTTCGGCATGCAGCTCGCGGAGCTGAAGGCGCCGGCCGGCCTGCTGAACGAGCACGATGAAGCCGTCGATCTTGTTGGCGGCGCCGATTTCAAAGTAATGGATGAGGCGGAATACGTGGTAGCCATTGCCGCCAAAGGCTGCAGCGAGTATACCCGTAAGCAACTGGATGAGCTGACGGAATGGGTAAAGCGCCCACAGATAGGTATGACGGGCCTGATGTATATTAAATACAATGCTGACGGCAGCCTGAAAAGCTCAGTAGATAAGTTTTATAACGAGGAAAGGCTGACGCAGTGGGCACAGCGTACCGATGCCCGCCCAGGCGACCTCATCCTGGTGCTGGCCGGCCCGGCCACGCGTACCCGCAAAGCCATGAGTGAATTACGGCTGGAGATGGGTAATCGTATGGGCTTGCGTAACCGTGACGAATACAAGCCGCTGTGGGTCCTGGATTTCCCCTTGCTGGAATTTGCGGAGAATAATGAAGATGGCGGCGGCGCCGGGCGCTGGGTAGCGCGGCACCATCCCTTTACCTCGCCCAAGCCCGACCAGATCGAGTGGATGCAGGACAAAGGCCGTTATCCTTACATACAGGCCAATGCCTACGACCTGGTGCTGAATGGTACCGAAGTGGGTGGCGGCTCTATCCGTATTCACCAGCGCGACCTGCAGCTGAAGATGTTCGAAGCACTGGGTATCGATGCCCATGAGGCCCAGGAAAAATTCGGCTTCCTGCTGGGCGCTTTTGAGTATGGCGCGCCGCCGCACGGCGGACTGGCACTGGGTTTTGACCGCTTATGCGCCTTGCTGGGCGGCGATGAGACCATCAGGGATTACATCGCTTTCCCCAAGAACAACGCCGGCCGCGATGTGATGCTGGATGCCCCCTCGGCTGTGAATCCCGTACAGCTGGACGAGCTGAAACTGCGGGTGGTTGAATAGGAAGAGGCTGTTTTGACGCGGAAGCGGCGGTAGCTGGATAAAAGCGATAATGCAGGGAGATACGAGTGAAGCCGGGATATACCGGGCGACGCGCTCGGAAATGACATTTACCGCAATTGAAGAAGAAGGTCGCCATGTTACACGCAAAGGACACAAAGGAAGAGCGTGAAATGCTTGCAGCTGGTTAACAACGGACCTTAATCAGCTGCATCTGCTCGGGGACAGTATCTTGAGTTAACAATAGGTATTTAGATGCTTCCATGGCGCCGCAGATGTCAGCATGATAATGCTATGTTTATGGTTTGGGCTAACGTAACTGTAAACTCGCCATTGTCATCCTGATACGGAGCTTGCGCAGCTTGCAAAGTGAAGGATCTCTTCCCGTTGAAAGGATATTTACACAGGTCCTAGCGGGACGAAACTTTGAAATGCTAATACCTCATTTCTTGTCTAAACGACATTGAAATACCATTACGAAATAGCCCGAAGTCGTCATCTGACAGACTTTGGGCTATTTTCTGTTTGTGACCGTTGTCTGTATGCTCGACGATTACCGGCCAGTGTTTCCAATATCCGTATAGCCAAAAAACATTATTGTCCGGGTGCTGCCATTACGGGACCCGGTTGTTCCTCCAGCTTGAAATCATCGGTCTCAAACTGCGTCACCATATAGCTGTTCCCGATTTTTCGTTTAAGCGTCTCTATGGCGGGAGCCTGGTTGTTATATTGTTTGAAGTAAAGATTGCTGGGCGGTACCAACATGACTATATCTTCGGCTGATGCTGTTTCGGGCGGATTGATCTCGTAAGTGCCCTCGGCCCTGAGCATGCTACTCTTTGTCTGGACATTCAGCCGGAACCTGCGGGCATCGATAAAATGGACCTGGACAGTTGCTATTGTTGTCTTGTCCATCCGGTGAAACTTAAGGATCGTCCTGTCGCCGGAAGTGTCGACGGCCAGGCGCCACAGGGTACCGCTAAGCCCATTATCGGGCATGCTGATCCGTGGCGGTTCTATAGGCTCCGGCGGTTTTAGAGGCGGCTGCTTTTTCTGTGCGGATACGCTAAACGACAAGAACAAAGCAAAAAGAATGAGTAAGGGCTGTTTCATACAATCAAATTATCAGCAAGGATAGGCTTTCAGGGCAAGAATAATAGTACCAATTGTCTATCTGCCACAAGATAAAGAAAATGTGCTCGGGATAAACCGACAAGCGTATTGAGTATTGGGTATTGAGTATTGGGTATTGGGTATTGAGTATTGGGTATTGGGTATTGAGTATTGGGTATTGGGTATTGAGTATTGGGTATCGAGTATTGCGTATTGAGTATTGGGTATTGGAATTTGCCCCATCTATTGTCAACTGCCAACTATTTCATTGAATATTGGTATTTGAATTTCCGGTATTGCGTATTGAAATCTTCCCCATCTATTGCCAACTGCCAACTATTCTACCAATATACAGGTCGCCGGAAAAGCTTAATTTAACGCATTCATTCTCCTAAGAAAATCTGTATGTTTATGGCATCAATGTCCCGCGCCGCCAGAGCCTGTTCTCTGCTTTTCTTTTTTCTTCGCGCCATCTTGGGCGACGGCGTCGTGATGGGACAAGACAGCAGCCTGCCTTACCGGGAGCAGGACCTGAACTTCACTTATCATGGCGACTCTTTGTTTGGAAAGCTGATCACGCCGCTTGTTCCTAAGGAAAAGATGCCTGTTATCGTTTTCGTGCACGGATCCGGACCCGAAGATTACAGCTCATCGGAGAACTACCGCTATTTATGGGAAGCCTTTACTGCTAAGGGTTTTGCCTGCTATTCCTGGAACCGGCCGGGTGTGGCGCCTTCAGGAGGGCAGTGGTACCGCATGTCGGTGCAGGACCGGGCAGAAGAGGTGATCCGGGCGATCGAGCGGCTGAAACAATGCCCCATAGTGGATACAGCAAAGGTGGGACTATGGGGGATCAGCCAGGCAGGTTGGGTAATTCCTAAGGTTGCCAGGGAAAGCACACCGGCATTTGTGATCACGGTTTCTTCCCCGGTAACTACGGCTTTTGAGCAGGAGTGCTACAGGGTAACATCAGGAATGAAGGCTGCTGGTTTTTCGCGAAGCGAGCGGCAGAAAGCGATGGCCTACAACAAGGCTTTGCGGGAAATGATACAGGCCAAGGCGCCTTATGCGCAATTCAAGGCGCTGCAGGAGCGTACGGCAAAAGAAACATGGCAGGACTATGTGATAGGGGGCGATGAGATGGTGTATGCTTATTTAAGCATCGTATTGTCGCAGGACGACGCGCCGGACCTGAGCAGTCTCCGTTGCCCGGTATTGGCTATCTGGGGGGCCAACGACCTGGTGGTGCCGCCGCAAAGCAGTGCCAGGACCTATAAAGAGGCTTTGGCGCGAACCGGTAACGATCATGTGCTGATCCGGATCATTCCCGATGCAGACCACACCCTTACTTTTAACCACAGCGGCACAGGCGCCGAAACCATTAAGCGGAGAGAAGCCTATAAGGATACGCCTGCAGCCATTTTCGCACCGGGTTATGTTCCGTTGATGACGGAGTGGCTCACCGGACTGCATCTACGATAGGCCCGGGCTTAATCGCTCGCTTGCCCTATGTCGAGCCGGGTTATTTTTCCCTGGTCGTTGATATGGAATTTAAAATAGGCATTAAAGTCGCCCCATTGCTCGGTGTGGAAAGGACCGTAAATGTCGCGGCCCTCGTTAGCTACTTTGTCGATGTCGGTAAACCGTTCGTGTCCGCAGGCCTCTGCCACAAAGCGCCTGAAATCCCTGGGATGGCCATCGTCAAACAGCTGCGCCTCCGGCGCAAAAAAGGAAAGAAAGGTGGGACCATCGCCCTTTTGCCAGGCATCAAGCGCTGCCCTGGCTGTACTATCAGTTACTTTCTGGATATCCATTGTTCCGGTTTTTTGTTCTTGTTCTTTTGCCTGAGCGCCGGTATCATCCTTTGCACTACAAGCACCGGCAACAGCGCAATACAGGCTACCGGCCAGGAGGGGTATAAGGAAACGGCGCCGTAGGCTCATTTTTTTAAAGGGTATTGCAGGTAAATGATCACGAGGTTCAGCAAAAAGAAAGGCAGCTCAATGGCCACGCCTTTAAGGTTACGGTCCAGCAACTGAAAGCAGATGATAAGTAGGATACCTGCCGCCATTAGAAAATTGCCCCATACAAATGTCCGGGGAAAAAGAATAAGCAAAGCCGCTATAAGGGTAACGATACCCGTGATGGCGACGCCAGCCTTGCCAATACCCCATTTGCCGAAAAGCGTCAGCATCTCGGGCCGGCCGGCGAGCATGGCATATCCTTGTTTTAAACCCATACCTACCGCAACGAGGATCAGCAGGGCATTGATGATCTTGAGCACCATTGTCATCAGTTTTGACATGTCTAAAATAAGTCATTTTTATGACATGCCTTCCCGGAAGCAGAAGACCAGTTCGTCTCCCGGTGCTCCGGTCGCAGGTTTATCACAATGAATAGGGAATGACATATTGGGCCTTTGTTCTTCTAATAATGTTTGCGATAAAATAAGTCCTGAATTTTTGTAACTTCAGCCCTTGACACTAATCATGGGAAACAACTTTATTATTTATTTGCTATTGATCATCTTCATTGCCGCCACTTCTGTAGATTATGCTTCCAGGCGCAAGAAGGGCTATTTTATCAAAAACGGTTATGCAGCATGGGCAATAGGCAGGTTTGCGATTTTGTGTATTATTATCGCTATCTGGTACTTTGCTATTAAATAAAAGCCGCTCGTCCGGAGCAGCTGATAATAAAGTGGCGGTAAAAAGTTTGGTATAGCGGTCAGCGCTTATACCTTTTTCGGTTTTAATGCTACCAGTTCTGATGTTATAACCGCCTTAGTCTATTCATCGGACTTGGCAGCATAAAGCTGCCGGTTGGAGCACTTGAATAGTTGTCTGTCGTAAACTACTGCACCACGGCGATCCTGCGCTGCGCTTAATACGCCTTAATCGCTGATCACATTCCCCGACCGTACCGAAGCGCAACAAAAAAGCCGTCCCTAAGAACGGCCTTTCTATTTGAATGCAGGAATAAGCTTTCCGGAGATGATTTTATCGTTGCTTCACAAAACGTAAGGTTTTACCACTAGCAAGCTGAAGGTAATATAAACCCGCAGGCAATTGCTCCAGGCTTAACCGGTAAGGCAGCGTGTTCAGGGTTGCCCGCATGAGCAAACGGCCGGTTGGGTCTGTTACTTTGACCTCGCTACCGATCAGGCTGGCATCGTTGGCGGCAATAAGCAGATAGCCATTTGCAGGGTTGGGGTAGAGCTCCGCAGAGATATCCTGCTTGCCATCGATGGTCACGACAGTACTGTACGTGAATTGTCCGTCCTGGTCGATCATTTTTAAACGGTAGTACGCTTTGCCGGAAGAAGCCGGACAATCCCTATATTCATAAAAGCTGTTTCCGCTGCCGGCAGCCGGTGTGGCGCCAATGGGGTAGAACTGGCGCGCGTCAATACTTTTCTGAATTTCAAATTCCCTGGTATTGACTTCATTTGCCGTACGCCATTGCAACACGTTGCAGGCAAGGTCTTGTTTACCGGTGAAGGTCAGCAGGCGCAGGGGCAGCACCGCCGATTGGGTTTTCAGGAAAAAGCCGCTGAAGCCGGTTACGTCAAAGCTGATCTCCCAGCGCGCTGCGGCTGTGTTCCAGGATACTGCCAGTGCGGCGCCGGAAAGGGTCTGTGAGGCGCCTGTATAGCTATCGGGCAGGCCGGAACCGTTGTTGCTGGATCCCGCTTTCTTTTCGATCTTGATATTGGCAATACCCGTAGCATCAGAAGGTCCTGTCGGCAGCTGAACCGCATTGACAGCATTAAAATCGGTAAACTCCTGTTGCTTAAAATAAAGGGTGACCCGGGCTGTTGCGGCGGCTGCATTGGTCTGCGGTGTAATTTCGTAGTGGCGCTTCACATAGCGGGAAGGCTGGCCGGTCTCTATCCATACTTTCGTAGTTACGATACCACCTAGCGTATAAGTCCCGCCCGATTGGATCTTCAGCAGCTCGTTGCTGCAGTCCGAATAGTTGGTGGTTCCGGTAGCGTTCTGTCCCAGCTGGATCGTGGTATTGGCGGTAGGTATGCTGTTGAAAGGAGCCGAAGCCTGTATGCCTTCATAGGCGCCGATGTCGGGTGTGCCTATACGCGTCAGGTTCAGGATATCTGTTGTTACCGGCGGTGTGGTTGTTATGCCGGCCCCGATGGCAGGCGAGGTACACAGCAGCCGCAGGCCGTCATCTGCGGTCATAAACACATTGTCCGGACCATCGCCATCGGTAAGATTAGCAAACGCCGGATTGCTATTGATGCAATTGCTCATAATCGTGCTCGCCACCGAGAGGGGATTGCCGGTTCCATCCCTTACGATACAGTTTTTAAATGTCGGCTGATTGGCTACGTTCGTCTCGCTGCTGTATATCTCGTTCCTGCCTGCTACGGGATTCACCGTAGGCGTATTGTTCCAGAAAATACAATTGCTGAAAGTGCCATTAGAAAAGCCTGAATAAGCAGTACCGGCATAGAATGAGGTATTATTGGCAAAAGTACAATTGGTCACTACCGGTGTATGAGGAGCGCCGCCAAGGGAAAGGGCCGCGCCATTCATGGCGCTGTTGTTGTAAAAAATACTGTTGACAATACGGGTGGTACCTGTATTCATATAGATCGCCCCACCGTCAGAACCGATGGTAGTACCACAGGTATTGTTCACGAAAGCGCAATTGGTCAGGGTACAGGCCCCGGACATGATGTACATGCCCGCGCCTTTGGCGCCAAAGCTGCTACCGCCATCAGGGAAGGTGTTGGCGTCGAATACACAGTTGGTGAACGCAGAGGAGCAATTGTCGTTGATAACGCCCGCTCCCTGGGCATCGTTGCTGTTGTCGCAATCGGCGGTGTTGGCGGTGATACGGCAATTGGCAAAGGTGGTAGACGCATAGGAATTAAAAATACCCCCGCCAAAGTAACGATTCAGCGTTCGCGCGCCCACGGTGATCGAAGACAGGTTTGCCGCCTTGGCATATCCTTTGGTAACGGTAACGCCATCCAGCACGGTAGCTGCCGTCAAGTTAACCGAAATGACAACGTGGTAGACATTATCCGTGGCAACATTTACCGTTCCGATATCGCCGCTCAGGATCGTGCTGTTGGTTTGCCAGTTGCGCTGGCTTAACTGCGTTTCTGTCCCGGCAAAGCCACCATAAACCTTTACACCGTTCTTCAGGGAAAAGGTCTTATCCCGGCTATTGGCTGGCGTGGTGCTGGCTAAGTGATCGTGTGTGGGCAAATAGGTACCGGCCTTTATCCATACCTGGTCGCCGCTGGCCGCGCCGTTAATGGCTACCTGCAGGTCCCGTTTGGCGGTGGCCCAGGAAGTGCCGGCGCCGGCGTTGTCTGGCCGGGCAGCATCTACATAATAAGTTACCTGCGCCGGGGCCGTAAGGCACAAAGGGAGCAATAAAACAGAGAGTAAGATTTTTTTCATGGAAAGATTTAAAGGATTACTGGTTATATACTATTGAAGGTTAAATCGTGGTTTTCGATTGCTATAAAAGCCTTGATGGAGACAGGTACACAGCCACGCCGGGACAAAGCCCTGTTCAGCGCCGTATCCTTTCAAGCCTTTTGAGCGGGAACAAAATTAGCCGAATTATAGTAGTTATTGACTTTTTTACTCGTAAAAATACCCAATTACAGGTAGGGGTATGCCAGGTGTGCTTCGGGGATATCAGGAAACGCAAACGGGCAACCTGGGCAGGCATGGGTAACGGAGAAGGAAAAAGCCGAAAAAGTATTACGATCAAATCTTCACAATGACATTATTTTTCCGCCGGAAAGCGCTTGCCTTCTCTTCCGGATGAGAGATAACGGCTTTTGCCTTTCCCGGAACGCAAGTGGTTTTGTATCCTTCCTTCAGTTTTTCATTTAGCTGAAGTTCAGGAATGCTTCCTGCACCTGGACGCAATAGTACCAATACTTTCCGGACTTTTTCCTTTCCGCTCCCCAGCTGATCAAAGAGGGGGATTGGAGGCTAAAATTTCACTGGTTTTGACCTGGGATACTTTTTCAGGCATTGGTAAAGGATTAGTCAAGTAACATTTAGAGAACATAGAGTTAACTATTTGGTAATGCATCGGGCGAACCTTTGCTAAAAATCGAAACCAATGAAAGTCTTTTACGCAATCTTTATCGCAGCATTATCCCTGTTGATGCCAAGGGCCTATGCTCAGGTTACCACGGCTCAGATAGAGGGTAGAATAACGGACGAAAAGGGTGAGAGCCAGCCCGGCGTGTCCTTAATCCTGACCAATACGGCAACCGGGTTTAATACCGGTACCCAAACCAATGCCGATGGGCGTTTCCTGATCACCAACCTGAACCCGGGCGGCCCGTACACGATTACCGTGCAATATGTAGGCTTTAAAGAAGAAACCCGGACCGATCTTAACCTGAGCCTGGGTAGCACAACCCTGAATTTTAAATTGAAAGATGAGTCGCAGGCCCTGTCTGAAGTAGTCGTGCAGTCGCAGCGAGGCGGCCCGAAGACCGGCGCAGGCACGCGCATGAGCCAGGACGATATCAAGCATATGCCTTCGCTGAGCCGGAGCCTGCAGGACATTACCCGCCTGACGCCGCAAAGCAATAACAACTCCTTCCTGGGCACCAACTTCCGTTACAACAACGTAACACTGGATGGTGCGATCAACAACGACGCGATCGGTTTCAGTCCCTCGCTTGGCGGCCAGACCAACAGCTCGGGCCAGCCCGGCAGCAGCACCAGGACCAACCCCGTTTCGCTGGACGCCATCCAGACCATGCAGGTATACCTGGCGCCCTACGATGTGAAGATCGGCAACTTCCTTGGTGGCAGCATTAATGCCGTTACCCGCAGTGGTACCAATGAGGTGCATGGTTCGGTATACGGCTATGGCCGCGCTGCTTTCCTCATCGGGCCCAACAATGCCGGCGATGGCAGCAAAGAGCCTTCCTCCTTTCACGATTACCAGACCGGCGTGCGGGTAGGCTTGCCGATTATCAAGAACAAACTGTTCTTCTTTACCAACGAAGAAATTACCCGCCGCCAGGACCCTGTGATCCTGGGCGCCGGATCACCCGACATGACCCTGATCTCCGGCGACCAGGCCAAGCAGATCTCCGACTATATGCAGACCAATTACGGCATTAATGCCGGAGCTTATGGCAACTACAACATCTATTCCCGCTCCAATAAGTTTTTCAACCGTATCGATTGGAACATCAACGATAAGAACCAGCTGTCCATCCGTAACAACACCATCTTATCCCAGGCGACCAACCTGGAGCGGGATAACCAGAACTTCCGTTTCGGCAGTATCGACTACAAGCAGGTGAACAACCAGAGTTCTACCGTGATGGAACTGAAATCGCGTTTTTCCAATACCTTATCCAACAGCCTGGTGCTGGGTTATTCCAGTGTGCACGATTACCGCGATCCGCTGTCCGATCCTGCGCTCCCGCAGATCCAGATCGCTTCCAACGGTGGTACCATCTTCCTCGGCACCGATCGTGAGGCTGCGATCTTCAATATGAAGCAACGAGTATTCGAGATCACCGACAACGTGACCTGGTTCAAAGGAAACCATACCTTCACCGTCGGTACGCACAACGAGCTGTACAATATTCAGTATGGTTTTGTCAACTCCTGGAATGGTCGCGTAGATTACGGCAGTGTAGCCGATTTCCTGGCCAATAAGCCATCCCGTGTAAGGGCCAATTATAATTACACAGACAATACCCGTGATTACATCATGGACAATCCGCCTGCCGAATTTCATGTGAACCTCTACAGCTTATATGGCCAGGATGAAATCCAGCTGCACAACCGCTTTAAGCTGACAGTAGGCCTTCGCCTGGACCTGGCTTCTCTTCCCAGCAAGCAGCCGCTGAGCGACAAGACAACCGGTGCTCCCGTCGATCCCAACTATGGTACGACGTATAGCTACACGCTGCCCAAAGACATTAAAAACGACTTCCTGGGCCAGGTGCAAGTATCCCCCAGGCTGGGCTTCAACTATGATATTATGGGCGACCAGAGCGTGATCCTGCGTGGCGGTACCGGCCTGTTCACCGGCCGTATTCCCTTTGCATGGTTGGGCTACGCTTATTACAACAATGGCGTTACCTACGGCGCTTATGATAACAAATCTTCAGCTACGCCTTTTACGCCGGGCTCCGATCCCATACGGGACGGCCTGACCGGTAATGGCGGAGCAGGTTTTGTTTCCCGTCAGGTAGACGGTAAAGGCAATCCGATCAATGTCAGCGATAAGTCCGGCGCCACCCAGGTCGACCTGGTAGATAACAACTTCAAAATGCCCCAGGCCTGGCGCAGCAGCCTGGCCCTGGATTATACCACCCCGGGCGGGTATAAGTTTACCGTAGAAGGTATTTATACCAAAGTGATCAACGACCTGAAATTTCAGCAGATCAACTATGTGGACAACCCTACCTATATGATCTACGACAAGGACCAGCAACAGCCGATCTTCTCCGGTAAGAAGATCAATCCGCTGTACACCAATGCCTACCTGCTTTCCAATACACACGACGGTTACCGCTACAGTGTTACAGCCCAGGCGACCAAGTCTTACAAGATCGGGCTGGATGCGATGGTGGCTTATACGTATGGTCAGTCGAAAGACATTACCAATGGTATCCGTAACTCGATGGAATCGAACTGGCAGCTAAACCAGGCGCTGAATCCCAATAGCCCTGCTTTGGCTTACTCCAACTTCGATATCCGTCACCGCCTGGTGGCTAGCGTAAACTACAAGCTGAACTGGGACAAGGAAAACAAGTTCGTCTCTAATTTCACCTTGTTCTTTAATGCCTCTTCCGGCGTACCTTACTCCTACGGCTTCGTGAACGCCACGATCGATGGAACGGGGCAGCAGGTGAGCCTGGTGTATATCCCCACCAAAGATGACGCGGTACACTTCTTCAACGATATCAGCGGCGGCGAGAGCGCTACACAGCAGGCCGCCCAGTTCAACGCCTTTATCGACGGGAACAAATACCTGAGTTCACGCAGGGGCAATTTTACCGAAAGGAACGGCGGACGTACCCCCTGGAATACACAGCTGGACTTCCGCTTCAGCCAGGACTTCAACCTGAACGTGGGCAAAAAGGTACATACCATTACCTTTACCTACGACATCATGAACCTCACCAACCTGCTGAACAAGAGCTGGGGCTGGCAGTATTTCTCACCCAATACCTTCAACTCTATGGCTAGCGTAGGTCTGAAGCAAACGAAGGCAGGCTCGCCTACCGCTTATCCCGTCTACACCTGGAGCGATCCCGGCATGCCTTACTCTATCGATTATTTCGCCTCCAGGTTCCAGATGCAATTCGGCCTGAGGTATTCATTCTAAAGGCTCCGGAAGGGTAGTCTATTCAGTATTACCCATATCGGAGAAGCTATAGATCCCATTACCGGGTTCCTCATTTTGAAGCATATAAAAGTTCGCATACAAAAACAACCAAGGCACTAAGCTTTGGTTGTTTTCTTTAACAGCATATGAGAGGAGGCGTGTGCCCGTTGGGAGAAGTGCTATTTCAACCGGCACACGAATGACATGCCTTAATGAATAGGTTCCGGGCTTTTCGCTGCTATCCGGGGCGCAAAGACACATGCGATAACGTGCTGGCAGAAATCGGCACGCGCCTGGTAATCTTAATAAAGTAGATCGTAGCGAGACGTTACGACCAGGTGGGGCGGCACACAAAAGGATTCGTGCGCCAGCGAGGAACGTAATTACGGAGTTCCATAAATTGCCGATCTATTTTGCTCAAACAAATGAGCTGAATAAGCAAAATTGCTGATTATTACTGCTAGTATAATAAGTACGATTAAGCTGCCTTTGTTATTTCTCTTAGGGGGCCATTGGTCAAATTCGCTTACATATTTGATCCATTTGTCGTTTCGTGTAAGCAATAGCCAATCAGATAGCATAACGAACATTGGCCCACCAATTAGAAGAAACAATGATAGACTGTTAGCCGTTTTTTTCAAAAAAACGCATGAGTATAAATAAAATGAACCCAAGACCAGGATTTCTATCGCACCCAAAACCGTAGATGATTTGATCTTTAGTATTGTTACACTTTCGGATTTAGGTTCTATAAATTTAAAGAGTTTATAAACCTTGTAAAAGAAGTAGTAATACAGCTTGAGAAGCTTCATGGTACCCATTTTCAGTATTCAGGAAATGCATTGCCAATAAACCGGACACGAGATCACGGAGAATCGCTGATGTCGCAATACGCCAGGAAATCATAGACACCATTTACATTTTTTCTATAAACGCTATACTTGTTGGTATTGGCTTCTTTTTGTATAGAATCTCCCACGGCAATTTTTTGATCACTCGGCATGAAATATATTTTCAGACCATTACCTAATTGAAATTCGATGGATCTTCGGTAAAAGGACTTTGAATTGACGACTAAAGTTGAAAAGGACTGCCTGTAAAAAGCATCGTTATTTTTAATACCTGCCGTTCTCATGGATATTATCCAGAACATCAATACAGCGACAGCTGTTACTGCTGCAATGTAGGGCCTGCTTTTACTTAATATCTTAATGTATTCTGACATGATGTGTTGCTTATAGCCCATACTGCTTTTACTGTTGCGCCGGAGGCCATTCGAACATACAGGACGCAATCAATCAAAAGGAAAGCCCTCATTAAGTTTGATAATATAGAAAAATGGTGTACACAAAATTGGATACTATTAATAGTATGCAGCCCAATACCATCCAGCCACCTATATTATTTTTACGGCTGGGCATTTTATTAAACGCAACCACGTAATCTTTCCATTGATCGGAGAATACAAACAAGTAGATATTCAGTGGGACAGTGAGCAAAAAAACGATACCCCAGGTAATATTATTGGTCAATAAACCTTCATACTTCCCCGTCAACAAAACAAAATAAGTAAGTAAAGCGGTAATCAGGCAAACCTCCAGGAACACCATGCTAATAGCAGCCTTCATTTCACTCCACCAACGTGAAGGGGCAGACTCGAAAACCTTATATAGCTTATAGAAAACAAAATAGTATGTGCGTATCATTACCAGCTATCAAAAGTTGTTCTATAACCATATTTGCGAGACAAAAAAGGCAAACCCGATTGAAAATAGGACAGCCGACCGGATCAAAATAGCAGCATGAAACGCCGATGGTCTGGGTACATAAAGGAATAAGCTTATGATCAATACCGGTAGCACCAATAGCAGGCCCGTTACCAGCATCATCTGCGCTCCCCACCACCGATTAAGCGAAAAAAGGATTCCCGGAAGAGCCATCGACCATACGATACCCACAAGAACAGACCAGAGTATACGCTTCCAACTGACCTGCAGATAAGCATCTTTTTTGAATGTCCTTTTTACGGGAATACCATTTAGAAGCAGGAAACTTCCCAAAAGATAGAAAATGGAAAGAAGCGAAAAGGAAAGTAAAGTCAGTAAAATACCACCTTCAATGGCGAAGCATCTTAAAATTATTGCCGTCACGGATAACAATATAAGGACGATCTCAACTTTTCTCACTTTATAGAATTTTATGGGTATGCGATCCTGCAGGGGCTATATTTGGTAAAAGAGATACAAAGAAAAATAAAAATTCAATAAAGATAGCATAACAATACTGAAGACAATCCAACTGCCCAATCTATTGCTCCGTTTGGCCCATTTGTCAAATGCTTTCACGTGGCTTTTCCACTCCTCCCTAAAGCCAGGCAAGTAAACATTAAAAGGTATAACCAGTATAATCAGGATCATATAAGGTGTATTCGTAAGCAATAGGTTTGAACGCTTAAGCCCAGGGAAAAATGAGCCATTACCGCCAAATGGAATTTCGGAATGACTAGCATAGCGGTATGCATACGGGGAAGCCTGGGTAGGAGTCATTCTTTTATTCATGATAAAAGAGCAAGAATGCTAAAACCTTTTGCCCAACAGCATCTGTTCTACCCATGTCTTACCAGGAAAATAAGACCAATATGAAAATTCCTGCCCTATTGACAACGATGTTTTTCTCCGCGCTGACTGCACAGACGCAACAGGTTTTCCGGTGCGTGGATATCTTCCCCAACAACGGCAATGCAAGCCCATCAGGGTATGTTGTATATCAGGATAAGATGTTTATGAGTGCCCGTAAATCGGGATACAACCTGGAGCTGTATACCAGCAATGGCACAGCTGCAGGAACCAATATGCTTAAAGACCTGAATACGGGCGTATCGGAATTTTCCGTACCCAAGGAATTTACACTTTGCGATAATAAATTATTTTTCATGGCCTTTACAGATGCCACCGGTACCGAGCTATGGACGACGGATGGTACTGCCACAGGTACGCAATTGGTTAAAGATATAGGGCCCGGCGCCACGGGCTGCGGTACCGACCTGATAGCAGCCTTTGAAGGATCACAAACCTTTACCGTGTATAATAAGAAGATCTTTTTCATGGCCGACGATGGCGTGCACGGCGGTGAATTGTGGGTAAGCGACGGCACCGGCGCCGGTACCATGATGGTAAAGGACATTAACCCGGGTGCAGATCCATCCTACCCATTGGATATGAAAGTGTACAACGGTAAATTGTTTTTTATGGCTACTACCGCCGGCAACGGAACCGAACTGTGGACCTCCGACGGTACCGCCGCAGGCACCCGCATGCTGAAGGACATTAATCCCGGTACCGAAAGCTCCTCGCCGGTCTCTTTTGCGCTCTACAAGGGCAAGCTCTGTTTCTCGGCCGACGATGGCATTAACGGCAATGAGTTATGGGTAACAGATGGCACCGTTGCCGGTACGCAAATGCTAAAAGATATCAATCCGGGACCGTCTAATTCCGGGCCTTGCCATTTTTTTGAATATAAAGACAAGCTCTACTTTAGTAGCGGTAACGATACGAAAGGTATTGAGTTATGGGTAACGGATGGCACCACCGCAGGCACCCAGCTGTTCAAAGACATTAATCCTGGAAATGACTACAGCTTGCCCGGCAATTTTGTGATCTATAAAGACAAGCTATATTTCTCAGCCCGGGAGCCGATGGCGGGTACCGAACTATGGGTAACCGACGGTACCGTCGCCAATACCCATATGGTAAAAGACCTGAATCCCGGCAGCGTTCCATCAAACCCGGGCAGATTCCAGGTGTATAAGGAGAAGCTGTACTTTATTTTTACCAAATCCATCTTCGATGAGCGGCTGGCGGTAAGCGATGGCACCGAAGCCGGTACAAAGATGATAGCGCCGCCCGGCGCCTCATTGGAAGATCCTTTACAGAGCAGCAATTTCCTCATTTATCACGATACGCTATACTTCAGGGGCTTTTTCGACAACGCTTTCGGCGAGGAGCTATGGGCGCTTACAGACACCAGCAGCGCGGCGCCTACAGGCATCGTACAGCCGGTACAGGACAATACTTACAGCCTCTATCCCAACCCCGGCAATGGTAACTTCAGGTTACAAATGGCAAAGCCTGTAGCAGCTGCAGCCACGCTGCAGGTATACGACATGAGCGGTAGAAAGGTACATACGCAAGCTATAGCAAAGGGAACAAAAGAGCTATCGATACAGTTGAGCCATCTACCCCAGGGCGTGTATACGACCAGGCTACAAACAGCAGACGGCGTGGCAACGGCGGCAAGGCTGGTGATCCGGTAAGGAAGAAGAAGAACCGTTTGACGCGATTAACGGCAACATTTTTTGGCACTGGCCTCGAACAATACCCTTGCCGGTGGGGCCCAAAGGCATATAGATGCTTCCATGGCGCCCGCAGATATCAGCATGAACTGTGTTTATGGTTTTGTGCTTGCCCTCGGCTGTAAGCATCACGCTGTCATTCTGATCCGAAACTTGCGCAGCTTGTGAAGGGAAGGATCTCTTCCTGTTAAAAAAATCATTGGTATACGACACACGAAAGGAGCCGTGCGCTAGCGGGCAAAGACACATGCGCTAGCGCGCTGGCAGAAATAGCATGCGCCCTGTAATCTAATAATGGTCGTAGCGCGACGCTACGACCTGGTGGAGGATTAAGATAAAATGGAATGATGAAATTTAAAGTCAAAAGGGTTATTACCAGCATTACTATCAAGGTACCTTTCCGGTTCTTTTGGGGAGGCCATTGATCAAATCTTTCAACGTATTTAATCCAATTGTCGTTCCTAATAAAGAATAACCACTTAATGAACCATGTAAAACCGATTAGTGAGACTATTAATGCGCTTGAGATATGCCTTTGCTTTTGTAAAACCAGCAAATCATAATAATTAATAAAGGAGAAAGCAACCCAACTCTCTATCACTATTAATAACAATATTGCCTTAAACTTAGCGTTCCCCCTGGTAACAGAAGATGAATTTATAAGTCTATAAAACTTATAAAAAGTATAATAATACAACTCCTTTATTTTCATGAAATTTTCTTCTCAGGTTAGCACACGAATCCGTTCGTTTACCCGTTTGGCGTAAAGGACACGCGCAATAATGCGTTGGCAGAAATAAGCACGCGCCAGATATCTTAATAAAGTAGGTCGTAGCACGAGGCTACGACCTAGTGGAGAATCGTAAGCCAGCAAGGGCAACTGGAATTTATTCACAAAGGAAATAATCAATTATTTTATTCAATTGTAAATTACCCGGTCCGGAAATATTCTTATTGACAAAAATTTTCATTTCTTCAAACAAGTCATATGTAGCGCTTACGCTCAAATTATAGCCAGATATTTTCCCATTTTTATCTGCTTTAACAATTTGGTAGGGGCTATTTTTCAACGGCTCATTTATCGAAGGATGTTTAGAAATTAAAAACTTTTCGATCTTTTTATAATCGCTGTCACAAACGATTGCTATTTCTTTATTTAACCTGTCTTCTAATTTACTTGTGTCAACAACACGTTGCAAATTAATATAATCTGCACTTATGTAGTAAGTAGTGTATATCCTTTCTTTATTGTAGTTAAATCTGCTAACTTCTATATATTGGGCACGAGACGCTAACGGTAATAGCAAAAGCATTAAACCGATCACTTTTTCCATAAATTATTTCAAATTTTGAGGTTAGGATCCTTGATTGCGCCAGCTGGGAGAATACTTAGAACCATACATCACCTTCGCATTCAATTTTAACCCCTTTGGTTCTTAAAGTATCAATTAAGACTTGAAATTCCCGTTTTTTATCTCCTACTCTAAAAAATATCCTCTTCTTTTTTACCGTCTTGGTGTGGAAATAGCTAATATACATGACTGGCGGAATTTTACCTTGCATTGCGTATTTCACGATTTTTATTTCCGCTATTTCTTTAATTGATGAGAACAAAACCGGATTAAAAATTTTGGAAAAAGAGTAGCTTATATCTAAAGTATCTTCCTTAAGATCAAAAGTTTTATAAGGTCTCAATCCAAGAAATAGCCAAAAGACATCTAAAAGTAAAATGCTGATGCAAACCCCTAGCATTTCAAATAAGGAAAAGCTATTAAAGGGAATGAACACCAAGACAAAGGAATTAGAAATTAAAATAACGATTAGTGGAATCAGCAACACACACTTGCCGGAGAAGACTTTCATCATGTCCATCTTTTGTAGTAATCTTGAAGGCCTTTCATAGTCTTTTACCATCTGAGTAATTTATAGCGCTGCTCTATATTTCTCCCTGCTCATGTCTCAATCATGCTACCTGGGAATGTATGATTTTTAAGCATAAAAGTCCATGTATGAAAACACCCCATGCACTAAAGCATCAGTTGTTTCTTTTGGGGCACGCGAAAGGGTTCGTGCGCCAGCAGAAACATTGATGTGCTAGCAAATGCCGCTATTCACTGCTCATTTACCCCTTCGCAAATCCTATATTTCCAGTTTCTTTTTGTCGATTGCCAGTAAGAGCGATTATGTTTGAAAAAAGAATAGGGTATTGCTTTGTATTCAAGATCGGAAAATAAAAAAGTATAGCTTGTATAATTACTTTTGCTTTCATCAAGTTCCATTTCAAAATAAAGCGGATCAACCCATTGTTCCGTATCGTTCATAACACCCCAGATGGCTTCACCCCAAAGCGCCATTTTTTTATCTTGTAATGCCACCTTTGTAATAAGACTATCGTCCATCCAATTTTGTGAGGGCCAATCTGAAAACTGCTCTCGAAGGTTTAGCCCCAGCAAACCTGTCAACAAATAAGAGGTATCTCCCAGCAGCTCGTTGTAATAGTCAGGCGCTTTTGTATTCGATGCTATACCGGGCAACCTTCGAAGCAATTCTTTCACCAGCATTGATTTGATCTCCTCTATTGATTTCATCATTTCGTGTTTTTAGATGTTGCTTTTTTATAAAAAGTCTTGCCCATCGTTTCGTTACGAAACACGGTATCCTATGCGCGTCCACTTGCCCGGAAGGGGAGCAGATTATATCCGCTGTTAGCCACCGGCTTATTCCCTTTTACAGTAAAGTTAGCGCCTGATGAAACATTTTGTGCCAGCCGCTCTGCGCCCTTTGCGTACGGCTTGGCGAACTCCGCGGTTAACCACATGGCTCTTTCTTATTTGCTTTGCCCTTTCCTCTTTAACGTATTTTCAAATGTAACCTGGTCAAGCCTGTTATAAGGGAAACCTTTTCCTTCGATGTAATGTTGCTTTAGAGAAGATACAAACCCTGCACATTCGCTAGAATATTTTGATTTTTTTATCCAATCAATAAGACTTTTGAAATAAGGAATTGCTCGATCCTTTTTTTCTATATAACATTGTAGGGCATCCTTATTTATCCGGTAGCCAATATGGTATTCATCCTGACTTTTAGATGACAAATTGGTTTCGGAATTGCAATGAGCAGTAATGTATTCAGAAATGTATTGAAGGGCTCCTGTGCTTACAATATACTGCCGTACGTGTGTGTACTTGTGAAAACTACTCTGTTCAATTTGATTGTAAAGCGAGTCTATAGTTCGATTATTTTCACTAAGAATAATGTTGTAAACCTGGGCACCTTCGGCTACGACCCAAGTACAAACGATAAAATCCGTTTTTTGTGCTGTAGCATTAGATAGGAATCCAAATAGCACCACAGATATCGTTATTAATTTCATAGTTATTTTTTCTTAGCAGCGTTTTTTTATTTCTCAATCAATCTCTATCTGGAATCTACGATTTTTAAGCATATAAATCCATGTACGAAAACAACCCGTATCTTAGTATCGGTTGTTTCTCTTGAGGCACACGCGAGGGCGCGTACGCCAGCGGGGACATTGATGGGTTAGCAAAAGCCGCTATTCATCGCTCGCTTCGGAAATCCGATATTTCCAGTTTACTCAAGCGAAATAAACTTCCATTTAATGGGAAAAATAGATAATCACCATCGTAAGCAAATTCATAGGCATAGGCCTTGGTTCGCTTTATTTTTGCTGTCGGGTTATTCGTTATGCTAATGCCTGAAGTCATATAGACTACATAAATTGAGTCCTTGCTTATTTTGAACCATTTTGAAATATCCTTATATACCTGGAAATTTCTGACAGTAAATTGCTGAGTCTTTTCTTTTACGATCCTGAAGCGAGGATTGACGATTGTATCATCTAAAATATGGAGTGGGTTTGAATTAAAACAAACTATCTTACCTACGAATAATTTTTCCGCCTCCTCCTGACCGTAGCGTCCTCCATTGGCCACATAAACCATATCCTTTAGCTTCCAGCAGGCCTTAAACTGTTTGAGATTGAATGAATCGTTGTCAGACTGTTGAGAGAATAACTGAAGTCCTTTAAACAACAGTATCGTTGAAATTAAAATGGCCTTTGTCATAACACTAGTTGTATGGGAGCCGTGGTCTCCGTAGTAGTCCACACGCTGGTGTACGAATCCTAAGCACAAGGCTATTCAAATGATTTTAAGTATTCAATAGAACTTGGTATTTTTGAAGGTCTGCCCAACCTTTCTTCAATTTCATCCCTGGCATCTTCAATTCCTTTTTCATACGCCTTTAAAAGATAATAATTGGCTAGCTGGTTAGTCTTCTGTTGACTCCCGGAATCTGTTTTTAATATAAAATATAAGTGCAAATATGCTCTGGGATAATCGAAATTATGAGCCATTTCAAAAGCATAGTAAAACCATTCTTTTTTATGGTCGCTTAGTGTAAACGTGTAATATAACTCTTCATATGCGCTGGTGTCTCCAGCCATAGTCACTTTTTTGATTAGGCTATCTTTCAAAAACGCATCATTATACTTCTTCGCAAAATTGCTATTCATCATTTGGTTCTTACTGCTTCGATCAGGTTGACAAGAGCAGAGTGCTACTAATGCAACAAAAAGATATTTTAAATCCATTAGTTTTCGATTTTTTTGAAAAAGCATCTGCACCTATTACGGAAATGTCTTAAGTTGTTCAAAGGTATTTAGATGCTTCCATGGTGCCCGCAGATGTCAGCACGATATGATGTTTATGGTTTAACATTAGCACCAACTGTAGACACCCCATTGTTATCCTGAACGAAACTTGCGCAGCTTGCGAAGGGAAGGATCTCTTCCCGCTGAAAAAGATGTTGGCATTAAAAGAAAGCTATTCCCTCAATGTAAGAGATCGCCTTCATGATCTGGAGATCTACGATTTTTAGGCATATAAATCCATGTACAAAAACAACCCATATCTTAGTGTCGGTTGTTTCTCTTGAGGCACACGCGAGGGCGCGTGCGCCAGCGGAGACTATTCTATCTTCATATAATTGTAATTTCCAGCTATTGCATATACACCATCGACATTTTTTCTAAAAACGCTGTAGTTAAAAGTTTGCCTCGCTTTATGAACAGAATCTCCTATCTCAAGCTTACCCGTCGCGGGAGCTATAAAATTCAAATGAGTTCCGTTGTTTAAATAAAAGTCTATCGATCTCTTTTGCCAATCGCTACGTTTTATCACAATGGCCTTAATCTCCATTTTATAAAATTGTTTATTCGTTTGTTTTTCTTTTATTGATAGGTATACAAAACTGCCTATAATAAAGCCAATCGCCAGGACCGCAGCAATAAAACCAGCCGACTTGGATATCTTATTTTTCATGATTTTTTCCAAAAATTTTACAAACCAAAAATCTTTCTTACTCCAGTTGTGTATAAATATTGGCCAGAATCCCAGGTGGGGCACAAGTCCTTTCCGCGTGCCATCAGGGACAAAGCCAAATCCAGTTAAGAACTCAGCGTATCTGTTTCTCTATTCCGGTTATCAAGTTGTAAAGTAAGCTGTCTGGTATGCTTTTCCCATGCACCTTTACCGATAAGAAAAAGAGGTAAATTGTCATCCCTCTTTTTAAAAAGAGAACATTAATAGGTATTTTAGTTTTTATGAAAGCGTCATCTGAGACTGCATAGATCTCCTTTATCCCATCCTTGGTATAACTGATGGATAAATCTTCGAAAGTTGCTGCATAATTTACTAAGGTGTCACTATGAAAAAGAGATCGAATGGAGTCGCCATTTATTGTTAAAAACAATTGTGTCGCGCTGGATTCTTTGCCCGCTTTGTACTTAAACATGAAACTGTAGGGTATTCCTCTGTAAGCAATATTCGGGCTCTGATCTGCATCTTTATATTCCAAGAATAATATTTTGGACAGACCAGCTTTGGAATTCATACTTATTTTGTAAATAAGTATACTGTAAATTGAATCATAATCAATAAGCGTAATTGGGCTTCTTACTTTGCTATTATAGGTATGTTCTACCCTCAGCTTGGTGTATGCCGAAGTAGCAAAAAGGCTTTTATATTCTTCGCTTATCTGTTTCGTACTTGGATCATCTTCTTGCAGTAGATTTACGGCTAAACCAAACGATGAAATAAACCAGTAACTACTATAACCAATAATAATTATGACAATTAAGAGAACGCCGATACTAAGTTTTCTTTTTGTTTTTCTTGTGATCATGTTTGTAAATTAACGAGACACGGCAGGATAACCATCGATATCGCCTCCTGCGAGAAAAGGACTAAAAATAATCTCCGATAGCAGTGACTCCTCGCTAATACACAAATCCACATACAAAACAACCAATGTGCAATGAAAGCATCGGTTGTTTTTCTTAGTAGCACACGAGAGATTTTGTGCGCCAGCAGGGGGCATATCTAATTTTTTATTTTTTGAAAAGTGTACGCATAGACCTTATTGCTTTTGATCAATAATAGCCTATCTGAATAGGCTGGCTTATAGATGCTATCTCCAGGCTTGGCTAAATACTGAAATACGTTATTGTTGTTTGACGTTTTGTCAATGTAGGGATAAAAGGTTAATTGCTTTGGGTTATTATCAAGAACAAAATTTGCTCCTCTGGAGTATTTGTCAGTTTTAACTATTCTTCCAGACAAAGAACTGGCATAAAATAAATCAAATTCTTCTGCTACTTTATTATTCTGGTAAATCATGCCCACAAATATAAAGCACCCAAGTAGCGTTAAAAATCCAATAAATATAATTACTTTTTTCATGTCCCTATTTTCCCGGAGATCGTGTAAAATCCAGGCATTGTTTATCTGGCTGATACATTTATTGGCGCAGGTCCCGCTGGTAATCCAGCACCAAAATCAATTGACCGCCGTAAAGAAAATTTCCTTTGCTGACGCACGAAGGAGTTCGTGCGCCAGCGGAGTGTGCTATCCTTTTGAATTTATTTCCAATAATCACCTTCAGTCTCTACCAAGACGCCTTTTTCTCTAAGGTCATTAAGCAAAAGTTGAAATTCACTTCGCTTGCCTTCTACTCTCATAGATATCCTTTTTGTCTTTATGTCATAACCTGCAACACAGGATATGTAGACCGCAGTTGATAGTCTTGTTTGCAAAGAGTATTTGACAACTTTAAATTCCTGAATACTTTTTAATTGAAATTTATTTGAAGGCTTAATAAAAGGCCAGTACGTGTAGTTTATTTCTAAAGTATCAGTATAGAGATATAAGTTCTTATAGTCTTTAAGCAGCATCACGCCAAAGATTAAACAGTATACTCCGACTAGCATGCGCAATTCACCAAATTCAGTAGCTCAGTGCCCATTAAGCAAATTACTGCAATAGGGGGTAGCAGAAGTATGATAAGTATTGGGATCATCTCGAGCTTCCCGGGTTTAATTACAGTCATTTTTTTGTAGTTATGAATACCTTTAATTGCACCCGGAGTCCGCTATAAAACATGAACATACTATTATCGTTTAGCTTAAAAAGACGGGTGCTTGGTGCACAGGCGAAAGCGTAACGGACACATACGGTAACGCGCTCGCAGAAATAGCATATTCCCTATAATCTAAAGCAGGTCGTAGCGAGACGCTACGAGCAGGAGGGGCAATAGATAGCCTAGAACCTGGTAGCACGGGCGAAGCCATAGCTTTGTTCTTTACCCGTCTTGGGTGCATCATTAAAAGCCCGGTACAAAATGGTGTCGTTGTTCCTGGCAAGATACGGAAAGATCTTCCGCGCCAGGTGATGAACACTATCACACTCTTTTTCCTGCGCCTTCGTATCACTTAACGGAAGCGTGCTTACATAAGTAATCTCTGGATAGTAATTATACAAAAATTGCGGGCTGATGCCAATTATGCTTACTGGGAGCCGGTTGACCACAAGCGCTACAGGAAAGTGATACCGTTTGCCGGTCACCTGTTGCATATTCGCAGTCCATTCCCGAATCTCCTTCTCCTTGTCATAAGTCCAATACTCACCGCCGGGTTTAAGCAGCTTATTGGCGATGGACAGTTTATTGAATGCATCAATGGTATCGCTGGAGTTGTAGGAGGATCTGGCCTCTTTGTACCAGGCAATAGCGTCTTTATATAGTAACTTATTTATGCCCACCTTCAGAATATTCAGCTTCCATTGACTGTTGTAGTTTCCATAGACGGCCAGGAGAAGAACGGTTTGGTAAGCACTCGTAAATTCGCCAACCATAACCATCGTTTCAGTAGTGTTGGTTCTGAATGTGATTTCGTAATTGTGATCGCTTGTTGCTCCCGAAGCAACTTTAACTAGTGCACCCTTGGCGGTCGTTTTCATATAAAACCGCTTTTTGATTTCAAATCGCGACTTGACTAGGATTATCTCATGAGCCGCGTGTACCAGGTTGGTTAAGGCCTGTTTATTAGCAACGGCTAATAATGGATCGCTGCAAAGTGAAACAAGCGCGTCTGGATTATTTTCTCGCAGACTATTAACGGCACGTATGTTGACCTGTTCAACAGCATCTTCGATCTTGGGATCGATGTTGCCATCGGTCCAGGTGCCAGTTACTTGGCAACTGGATACGAGAAATGTGAATATTACAATAAGAGATAAATCTATTCTATTGATCTTAAACATGGCTCTCCGTTTGTCCTTTTATATATTGATTAAAAATGCACGTAATTTTTTCGTTCCAGTTCTTTTTGATTACACTCATAAGCTAAGCTAGGCATCAAATTCAGTGCATTTCAGGGAAAAAGGGCCACAGTTAAAGCTCGAACGGTACGACAATGCTCGATAAATATTAAAGAAAATAAAATATATTTAAGATCATAGCCTTTTCAAAACAGATTCGAGGCTTGCGTTACTAGCTAAGGGTGAAAAGTGCCGCGCTTACAACGGTACAACAATCTAACTCATCTCTACTCTGCTTCCCTATTAAAGAGGCGCTATAAGAAAGTTTGCTGTCTGGTTTGTAATTGGCCTATAATGAAAAATTATTTTATCTCAACTCCATCGCATTTGGGATAAAATTCCTTCGCTGGTTCACCTTTCCTCTTGAGTATATATTTTAGACTTCCCTTTTTCTTAATAACAGAATCACCAAGCTGCAACATGCCGAACATTTCATATGCATAGATGACAGCTGTATCTCCATGTTTAAAGGCTACTTTCGGCATCATTCTATCTGTACTATCACGAAAAATAGCGACTATTTCTCCTTCCCAGTTATAGGGTTTAACAATCATTTTCATTGCTCGCGCGAAATCCAAGCAGCAACTTGAAATTGTGAGCAGCAGAAGAACAATAAGCAAGTTTTTCATTAAGCAATAGTATTATCTCTCTATTTAGTAGATTGTGTACGTTGATAATTAACAGATCCTTTTATTGGTGCTAAAGGCAGTCCAAAACTTATACCGATACTTCCCGTATGCCAAACTGGACTTCCAGTATTATCAAAACCTCGAGCATATGAGACCGCCGCTCCCACGGGACCTACTTCGATTGTACCATTGAAAGAATCTCCTTCACCTAATACAGATTCGAAAGTTGGCGAGCCTTCCCCTGTATATTCAGCGGCCCAAACCGAAAATGTTGTGCTCGCATCCGGAGTGCCAAATCCAGCTCCCGCTGTTTGCCAGATCGCCAGTTTGTTACCAACAAAGCCTATGTTCAACGCCCAACTACCCCCTGTTCCGGTAAACATATTTGCTCCTATCGTTATTCCCGCCGCTTCTGGATTTGGGGGCATATACCCCAATCTCTTTGCCGCATGCCAGGCTCTCTCTATTGACGCTTTTCTTGACGCATCATTCTTTTGTTGCATCACCCTTGTCCCATCTCCGTAAATGGTACTACTTGAACCATCTGAAACGATTTCAGTCTCTGCCAAATTTTGACTCCATTCAAAATCAGTGACGGTGTTATCTCCTACTGCATTTTTGCCGAAACTTACAATAACGTTCATACCCTGATTGTAGAAGTTTTGCAGGATAGATCGACCTGCGTTAACTGCCATTTGTGTAACAGCCGCTACGCCACCACCAATTGTCGTGTTCATAAATGCCTGGAAGGCTGCGGAGGCGCCGACCGGATTGGTAATATCAATTCGGCCATCGCCTGCTTCATCAACCTTATAGTTGCCATTGCCAAACATTGCGTCCAGCATACTGATTGCCTCAGCTTTTGTGTTTCCAAAATCCTTCACGTATGCAAATGTCCCATTAGGATCGATCATACTCTCCGGTGCATTGCCCATGGCAGCATAAGGCGAGAAGATCTGCTGCCCTTCGGCATCGGCCAATGGGTCCACGCTTAAGAACCGCCCTATCTGTGGGTCGTACTGCCGGGCCCCAAAGCTCATCCAGTTCAGCCCCAGGTCCTGTATGTATTCGTTGCTCTGGTACTTGCGGCGGTTGTCCCGGTAGCCACCCGCAGGCGCCTGCACGCTGCTCAGCGGCTTGATGGGCAGGCCATGCGGGTAGTAATGGGTCTCCTCCAGCAGGTTGCCTTTGCTTACTTCTACGTTCAGCTTGTCAAAGAAGATATTGCCGCAGGGCACGCAGCTCAGGTTGCGCCAGCGGCTGCTCAAATATACGGCTAAAT
>NZ_QVNU01000011.1 GCF_003545715.1 Taibaiella koreensis | reverse complement strand
TAGACCAGAAGTTGAAGGATGCCCTGGGTAGCAACGACAACTGGGAAGCGCTGCTTCCCGACCGTAGCAACCAAATGGTAGCCTGGCGCGAAGAGACGGCCGGCAGCCTGTCGGTAGACCCCGGCGGCCGGCT
Organism: Taibaiella koreensis; assembly: GCF_003545715.1. Lineage (GTDB taxonomy): Bacteria > Bacteroidota > Bacteroidia > Chitinophagales > Chitinophagaceae > Taibaiella > Taibaiella koreensis. The sequence goes on along the minus strand of NZ_QVNU01000011.1, from coordinate 123,526 downwards.
CAGGATTAGCCAACGGCTGCTGCCATTGGGCATCGAGCTGCAGAAGTTCGGCAGCTCGGCCATCAGCGACAACAAACGATATGCGATCAGCGGTGTAACGGCCAATAACCTGATATTGGGCTACCAAACGGTACAGGATTACTTTGCGCGCAACGAGTACTTCTACATGAAGGACGAAGAGAAGCTGTCGCGGCCGAGCTATGAGCTGTTTGACAGCGGCCTGATCGCGGGCAGCGACGACATCGCCTCGGTGTATGCCGTGCACAAGGCCTGCGACTTTGAGCAGATCACGCTGGACTCGGGCTATCGCCGGCCGGAGCCACGCTTTGTGCTGGCATTGGGCATGTACAACCTGCAGCGTTTCGGAGGCTATATCGGCCGTTCGCAGCTGTCGTCGTTCAATAGTATCCCGGCAAGCAAAGGACCCAACCGGGTAAATGTATCGCTGGCCGATGAAGCCTTTGTGCTGGTGGACCGCAACAACCTGAACACGGTAGTGGGACAAAGCTTCAGCAACTCGGCCGATGCGGAACGTTACCTGGCAGGACAGCTGGCGACAGCACCGGCCACGGCGGCCAACTGGATCGTGGCCAACCGTTTTGAACTGGCGAACTAACAATAATATACAGGTAAAAGCCTGGAAAGTTACTGGCTTTTTCCTGTTGGCTCTTTATGGGCTTTCAGCCAAAAACAAGGAGCTTTACAATGAGGCAGCAGGCCGTTTAAAGTTTGTGTAAAACAGGGTTGCGGCCTTTTTGCAAAGAGCATCCATCCAATCACCATAAAAGCAGTATAGCTATATGTCAGGACATTATTCATTTCTGCCTTTTCTGCGCCAGGGCCTCAATACACGCATTACCGATGATGATGCCAGTCCTGGTCCCACACCGGGCCAGCGGGCCACCTTCGATCTGAAGATCACCCTGGCGACCACCAGCGTTGGCGGCGCCGCAGGTTCTACCGATACCACAAAGCAATTCGCGCTCAAAGGGCCTTCCGATATCATCAGCATCAACAGCAATGCGATCGTTAAAGTAAGTCCGGCCAATTGGGTGACCAATTTTGAGCCCAATTACCTGCCCTATATCGAGTTTTATGACGAAGATTTTTGCTGGCGCTATACACCGGCCAAGGAGCATAATGCCAATACCGGCCCCGGATACAAATACCAACTGCGACCCTGGATCACACTGGTTACTTTAAAAGATGATGAATTTGAATTGTTCACTGCGCCTAATGGCAAGCCGGCCTTTCGCACCAAGAAAATTGCCGGAACGATCTTTCCCGTCCAGAGCGAATTGTGGGCCACGGCGCACGTGCATGTGAACGACAATATCGGTGCGTCTGATACGGCTCCGATAGGCGACAATATAGGACCGGCCGTAACCAAGCTGAAAGGCATTCTGAATAATGATCCCGATCGCGCGGTATCCCGATTGCTGTCTACCAGGCGGCTGCAGCCCAATACCGGCTATACGGTCTTTCTGATACCGACATACGAAACCGGCAGGCGAACAGGCCTGGGGCAAGACCCTTTTGGCGCTCCGGTGCCCGACAGGCTGGCCGGCGCCTGGAAGAGCGATACAGTTGCCGGAGCCGAGTTTCCCATATACCACCAGTGGTATTTCAAGACCGGTGCTGCCGGCGATTTTGAGTCGCTCGTGCGCCTGTTGCAGCCAAGGATACTGGGCGCTGATGTGGGTAAGCGCGCCGTAGACCTGCAAAAGAGCAATAACCAGCAATTGGAGGCCGTAGCCCCGCCAACGCCTGTGATCAATTTGCAAGGTGTGGTCAAGCCGGTGAATGCCGTCAGCGACAACTGGAATACTACCGATACCAACCTGTATGCGAAAAAGATAAGGGATATTATCAATGAGCCGACCGAGATACTGAATGCCGGCGCCTATGGCGATCCCATTATCGCGCCGCCGATCTACGGTCGCTGGCATGCCGCCAAGGATAAGGTCGATGCCGTAAGTGGCACACCCGATTGGCTGCAGGAGGCCAACCTCGATCCCCGGTATCGCTTATTTGCCGGAGCGGGTGTAGAAACCGTGCGCCGGAACCAGGAACAGTATATGGATATTGCCTGGGCGCAGATAGGCGAGGTGCTGGAAGCCAATCGTAAGCTGAGGCAATTACAGATATCACGGCAGGCCAATCTGGCGCTGTACAACAAACACCTGAAATCGCTGAACCAGGAGCTCCTGGTCAATATCTCGGCCCCCATACACCAACGCATACGCAATAACCCGGAGACGGCTACGGTGTATAAGGATGTAGATAATAGCGCTATCCCGGTGACTATGCTTTCCGGAGCTTTCCGCCGGCTGACAAGGCCGGGCGGTCCCCTGGTAACAGGAATAGCGCTGACGACCAATACCCAGGTCACTACCACAGAGCTGATCTCCGGCGTCAATAACGGAACCGTATTACCGGCAACAGCGTACCAGGCGCCGCTGGGTCAGACGAATTATAGTGTCTGGAACGCCAGTCAGCTCACGCCTTCCTTTACCTTGTCGCTGCAACCCAATGCCGGTTTCCAGTTTGCCAATCCCGGTATCATCAGCAGCACACCTGTTCCCGGTCCTAATGCGCCTGCAACCCAGGTAATGGTCAATGCTATCGCTTCGCTGCATGGCGTGCTCCAGTCATTACCCCAGTATTCTTTCCAGGTCAATAGCGGTCTCGATATGAACGCTGCAGTTAATATCATCCTGAAGCGGACCGAGCCTTATAATAACGCCGTAGGGATAGCCAAAAGCACCATCAAGCTCAGTGCGGTTGATGGTAATCCCGTCAATGTACCCGACACCAATTTCATTATGGCCGCGCCGCGGATCAAGACCCCCATGTATGCCGAGCTGGCGGCCTTGTCGCCCGATTGGATCATGCCCGGGCTCAACGATATCGAGATGAACTCGATCAATATCCTGAAGACCGATCAGAAGTATATTGAAGCTTATATGCTGGGCCTGAACTACGAAATGGGCCGGGAGCTGCTATGGCGCGGTTATCCTACCGATCAGCGCGGTACCTGCTTCTCGTTCTTCTGGGGATACAACAGTTCGGTTACCAACCTCGTAGCTGTTGACCAGAAGCAGGTCGTCTTTGACCTGGAGCGGTACAGGGATATCGAAGATATACATCAATGGCGTTCACCGGCCGGTAATCCAACAGCCCCATTGACCCAACTGGGCGCCAATAACGCGCGTAAGGACATGACGGAAGCCACCGGACTGCTGATCCTGACCATAAGGGGAGAACTGCTGCGGAAGTACCCGGGAACGATGATCTACCTGCAGCAGGCGGCCTGGAAGACCGGTGTGCCTAACCCTCAAAATGAGCCCAGGGTGCCCGTGGCCAATACCGAGGTGCTGCCGATATTTACCGGGCATGTGGAGCCGGATATATACCTGCTCGGCTTTCCCAAAGATGCGGCGACCATAAGGGGCAAGGGCCTCGACGATCTTACAAAGCCCGGCTATTTTGTCGTATTCCAGGAGCGGGTGGGGGAGATCCGCTTCGGCGCCGATGAAGCCAGTGCGCCCATAACGGGAGGCATTCCCAATATCGCCGACTGGAACCATCTGAGCTGGGCCGAGATCAAGGCCGATCCGGCAGGTGAAGGTTTTGTGGAAACCGCCAGGAATTTTGATGCTAACGATAATCCCGACCTCATCAAATGGAACTGGAACGGGGCTACCATAGCCTATGCGCTGCAACAATCACCTGTGAAGCTGAACGTGCATGCCCAGGGACTTATCCCCGCTTAGGGCAAAATGACGACAACGAAAGATAAAGCAAGATGATATGAAACATGTAATTCCTGTACTGACGCTGGGCTTCTGCTTATTCATCATGACTGCTTATGCCCAGACGGGCGAGCCGGATCCAACCTTCGGTACAGCAGGTAAGTTTGCGACAACAATAGACTCGATCTCCTATATCACAGGAGGCGCGGGATTTGCCTTCCAATCAGACGGTAAACTGGTGGCCGGTGCCCGGAGACGGAACACCGGTACCAGTTTCGATATATTCGCCAGGCGGTTCCTGGCCGATGGCGGTGTGGACAACACTTTCGGTACTGCGGGTAACAGCAGCTTTGTACCCATTCCGGGAAATATGGAATCTTTACGTTGTATGGCCATACAGGCCGACGACAAGATCCTCCTGGGCGGGGGCAATACTACCGCTTCCAAACAAAGTTTTCTCATTGCCCGCTTAAAAGCAGATGGCGGTGTAGATTCTTCTTTTGGGGATAATGGCTATAAGATCGTACCCATAACCGTAGCCGGAGACGATTATGCTACCGTGATCAAAGTACTGAGTGATGGCAAAATACTGATCGGTGGCCGCGCCGGTACACTGACCGATGCACCCGCGCTGGTGCGGTTGAATGCCGATGGCTCGCTGGACAACACTTTCGGCACCGGCGGTATTTCCGTAACGGAAGACCTGGGATTTTTCTCTTATATCCTGGACATGCAGGTGCAGGCCGACGGTAAGATCGTAACCGATCTGGTACGGACCACCGGCACACCCAGGCCGTTCACCGTGCTCCGGTACAATGCAGATGGCAGTAAGGACAACAGTTTCGGGACCAGCGGACTGGCGACCATATCTTTTGCCAATCATGTTTACAGCAGCAATCTTGTGCTGCAGGCAGACAACAAGATCGTGATCGGCGGAAGCTATACCGACCCTTCCGTGTTTGGTAAGCAGCAGGCGGCCCTGGCCCGGCTGAACGCCGACGGTTCGCCCGACAATACCTTTGGTACCGGCGGAAAAGTGCTCACCGATATCGGGTTTAATGTAAGGGGCCTGCAACCTGTAATTCAAAGCAGTGACAATAAAATACTGGCTTTAGGTCTCGTTAATCAGACCAATCTCGGCAAGTCCGATTTCCTGATGCTGCGTTACCTGCCTAACGGCGCACCCGACAATGAATGGGGTGGCGACGGCGCGATAGAAGACAGTTTCGCTACCGATACCGAACACTTTACCGGCAATCTGTTCTACCGGCCCGATGGCAAGGTGTTCCTGGCAGGTGTCTACGATGGTGGTTCTGCCGGGCTTACCTATGCGGCCTGTATGGGGCGGTACGGCAGCTGCGCTATGACGATCACCACGCAACCTGCTAACGTCAGCATACCCGCGGGTAATACCGCTACATTTACGGTTGCCGGCTCGTCTCCTTCGGCTGTATACCAGTGGCAAGCCGAAGGCACATTGGGGTGGAACACCCTGAGCAACGGCGGACAATATGCAGGGGTAACGACAGCGACGCTAACGATTAGCCCGCTCACGGCGGCCAACAATGGCCAGCGGTTCCGGGTAGTGGGCATTACAGGTGTCTGTGCTGATACCTCTGATGTAGCATTGTTGACGGTAACGCCGTACTCCGGGATAGGAGAGATGGCGCTGGCCGGCGATGTGAGGCTCTATCCGAACCCGGTGGGTAGCGAGCTCGTCGTAGATGGGCTGCCTGGAAAGGTGCGGCTGGCGTCGGTTACCGTTACCGATATGCTGGGAAAAGTAGCAGGCGTGCTGCGGGGACATGAAGGATCGCAGCTCCGCTTCGATGCGGGCGCCTGGCCTTCAGGGATGTATTTCGTCCTGGTTACCGCCGTCGATGGCAGGTCACAAGTATTTAAGATCACCAAAAGATAAAGTAAACACGATATCACCATGGCAAAAGAATTTGATGCACTAGTGCAGCAGATCACCGATCTGCGTCTTCAAAAAACAGAGCTCAACGGCAATATATACCTGGAGAAACAGGGGCTGATAACAAACCAATACCTGCTCCTGGATGCGCTGAACCGGAACAGCAAAGGCGAAGAGTTTCAAAGAAACATCGAGCAGCATAAAGCAAAGATCAAAGATCTCAGCTTTAACTGGACAGAGCTGAATAGTAAGGAGCGGGATATGGTGGCAACCCTTCAGGAGTCGTTCGGAGGCTTCACCAACCTGGTGAACCAGATGAACGACCGGTACCCGATCCTCTTCTTTCCTGTCAGGATCGAAACCGCCTTCTCTACTGAACAGGCCCGTCAGCTTTGGGTGCGTATCTATCCCGACGATATTGCAGTTGATACCCATGAAGAAGCGCTCACGCAAAGCGAAATGGATGAAGCTATGCGTTACTGGCGCAGCTGGGTCGATAACCCGGCCAACCTGGACCGGGTACAGGCCTGGGACCTGCTTTGCCGCAGCTTCGGCGCAGAACGGGCGGCCTGGGTTGCCCTGCAGATGAAACCCGTTAATCTTGTCACGGCCAACCCTTCCGATCCGCTCGATTTTCCGGTGCTGACACCGAAGCAGGGTTCCTGGAGCAAGCAGCCTGTGACCAATATTATGCCCGATGCTTTCGTGATCTATGCTTATGCTAACGACGGCAGCCTGATCACCTACCAGACAGCGAACATTCCCGACGAATTGAAAATGGGTATCGACCCGACCATCGATCCCGATGATCCTTCAGCCGATCCCATGTCATTCGATCAGCAGAATATAGCCGGCAGGAAGAATGAGCTGGTGGCCAACCCGAATGTAGACTGGATGATCGATTTCGACGCCGCCATTGCCAACGGCCTGGGCGCGCGTATCGGCCTTACCGATAGCCAGTACAACAATGGCTTTTCGAAGATACTGGTGCTGGGCGTGAAGTCTTCGCTGAACGTTACCGAGTCGCAAAACAGGCTGCAGGCGCTTATCAACAATCACCACTATACCGATGGCTTCTCTTTGCTGAAGCAAGGCACCAGCACCAACAATACCGATACCGATTATGCCGGTTATAGCTTTGTGGAGTTCGGCAACAATACCACATTTGCTACAGAGCAGGGACAAGCGCTGTTCAACCCGGTATATGTTCAGCGGCAGAAGAAAGACGGCCAGGTGCTGTGTGAGGCCCTGGGCATCGACTTCGACGTGATGTACCATATTTTCCAAAGTAACGGGACCGACATCAGCAATGCCATGAATACCGGCAATCTCCTGTACCAGGTAAGTTTTGGCTATACGGCAAATGAGCTGATGCCCATATTCGGTACCCGTAGTTCTAATAACAACGAGCTGAAGCAATTTTTTTCCGATTATGTGCGCAGCCGGGGCGCTTTACCCTCCATACGTTCGGGAACGCAGCCTTATGGCATACTTCCCGCAAGCGTATACTCCCGCATCAACTGGGACACCGATCCTAATGCCGGTCTGTACCGGAGGATATTTGACTATACTGCGGCGTTGGACAGGCACTGGACCAATGCCGTCGCTTCGCTGGAACATGTGGGTTTCAGTGGCCTGGCACGTGCGGCAAGCCCGCCTTCTTCGTCACCCGTGCAGCAGCTATCCGATGTCCTGTCACAGCATGCCGTATCCACCGAGTATGTGCAAAGGGTGGGTGTGGGTGCAGGCTATATCTGGAACAATCTTGAATACGCGGCGCTGAAATACCCGGAACAACGGGAGCGCTGGAGCCAGGAGCAAATGAGCCGCATGGAAAGAACGATCTCGGAATCGGGGCTTCCCTTGCAGTATGATCACAAAAGTGTTCAGATCAATTACCTGGAAACCCAGTCGAATATGAGCTTAGCGCTCGTGGCCGACGATAATACACCGCCTGATGCGCCATTACCAAAAATAGGCAAGCGGAAGTACAATATGCTGGAAGTGTTGTACCGTGCTACTTTTGACCAATTAAGAGATGAGGATTTTTCGTCCCTTGGACTCAGCGATAAGGATAACGACCGTTTTCTGAAGAATAATATGCTGTACCGGTTTGTAAGGCAGTCGCTGATGCTTGAGTTCTATGAAGCCGCCTGTGAACTGCTGAGAATAGACGAAAGCCAGAGAGGAGAATCTGAATTTGTCAATATTGTCGAGTCGGCAAGCCCTCCCACTTTTCAAAGAGATGCAGAGGGCCAGGTAGGCCCCATGGGAGCGCTCACCTACGGTCCCAGCCGCCTGCAGCTGATGCAAACGCCTTACAAAGAGGTAACCATCAGTACCTATCTGAGCACCGCCAAGGGTGATAGAATACCGGAAATGAAAAACCTCGTAGAGGCCAAAGCTTCCTTGCTGCAACTGACAAGGGTTAATGTAAGAGACCTTAACCTGCTTACGGCCGAAATGGTCGATTCGGTATCTTACCGCTTCGATACCTGGCGGCTGGCGCTCGTCAACCAAAGGCTCAACGCGCTGCGTGGCATCCGGGATGGCAGCAGTGCCCGCAATATGGGTATTTACCTGGGAGCTTATGGCTGGGTAACCGATGTGCGCCGCACTACAGATCTGCAACCTGTACCGCCACCTACGCAGGATGGCCAGTTTGAGAGCGGCATTGTGCACGACCTCAGCAACAAAGGTTATATCCATGCCCCTTCGATCAACCAGGCCGTTACCGGCGCGGTGATGCTTAGCGGATATACCGACAGGGCAAACAGCAATATGGAAAACCCTTTATCCGTCAATCTTTCTTCAGAGCGTGTAAGAGCAGCGCTCGATATTATGGATGGGATAAGGAACGGGCAAAACCTTAGTGTGCTGCTCGGCTTTGAGCTGGAACGCCGGTTGCATACCTTCCATAATGCGCTTAATGTAAATCCGCTGATCCAGAACCTGAGGCGGTATTACCCGGTCGATGCCTTCGTAGTCGATCCCAATACGCAACCCGGTATTGTGGATAAGGTAAAAGCCAGGAATGTAATCAATGGCGCAAAGGTCATAGAGATATATAAGACAGACGGGAACATCAGTACCATAGCTGCAAACGGAGGTATCGGCAGTGGCGATCCGCTGTACAATCCGCTGCAAACTGAGATAGACTGGATATGGGACCTGATGGACGCTGTGGGCGATATTGCCATGGCGGAGGGCTTGTTTCATGTAGTGCAGGGCAACCCGGTAAAAGGGGGCGCCATCGCCGATGCCATATCCAAAGGCAACCTGGTGGCGGAGCCCGATGTGGTGAGCTCCCCCAAGTCGGGCCTCGAAGTAGGACAGCGTTTCACCATGCATTTCACGACTGCCGATGTGTCGGAGCTGTTCAATGACTGGGATGGTGGGGTCGACAGCCGCAGGAAAGACGCCGAGCCCTATATCAACAAATGGCTGTCGGGAATACTGCCTGCCCCTGGCAATATCATCTGTACGGTGACCGACCAGGACCATAACAGCCAGGTAGTGACGGCAGCGGAGCTTGCGCTGCAGCCTGCCGATCTTATGTACCTGGTAGGCGAGGAACTGGCTGACGACGATTCGATGCTTTCCCTTATCGTAAAAAAGTATGTCAGGAAAACCTACGGCTATACAAGGGCGACCACACTGACCATTAACTACGCACCGACCACCGGAGCCAGTAATATTTCCTTTACAGAAGTACTACCCGTATTGCTTTATGCCCGTAAAGTGATCACGGCTTCCCGTCCGCTGACTACCCACGATTACATGCTGCCGGGAGAAGCCCAGGAGACGCTGAGGCTGTATAATATTACCGAGATCAATACCCGGGCGACAACGGCCAGGTCGGTACTCATTACCGCAAAGAATGATCTGAATACGGCGCTTACAGGACCATTCAGCTTCACCGCGGTATCCGATGCGTTGTACGTGCTGAGTCGGTTTGGTTTTGAGCAAACGGTATATGAGTTTATCAACGATACCGATGCGGAAGCTGAGGAAACACTAAAAGCCTGGGGCGCCTCTGTGCTCGCACAGGCACAGGCACGGATCACGGCCAGCAATTTCACCATTCCGGTGCCGGGGCCCGCCGATGATCCTGTTCCCTTTGTCAATGGGGCGATTGATAGTCTGAAAGCTATATTTGGCGGATCCTTTGCCGTATTGCCCCTGTTCAGCATCCGGCCCCAGGAGCAGGCCTATTTTGTCCCGATGCTCAACGGTAGCAGCTCCCTGCTGCAGGACAATGGCAATCAAAGCAATGAACTGCTGATGGATGAATGGCTGGGTAGCATCGCCAAGGTGCGTAAGAATGCTGCCGATTACGAAATGCTCTCTATCCTGGCAGGTGCAGTGCAATTTACCGCTTTTGCCTCAAGACCCTTCCTGCCGCTGCAGATCCCTTATGCCGGCGATAGCACCGAACGCTGGCTTGGCGCCGCCGTGAATGCCGGCAATACCGCCGCGCTCAAGGAAGGCAGGATCGCTATTGGCGCCTCGCTGCCGGCCAGCTATGAGCTGACCGGTGACCAGGCCGGTATCCTGGTCGACGAATGGATCGATGTGATCCCTGCCAGGGAACAGACCTCCGGCATTAGCTTCCATCATAATCAGCCAAATGCAAAAGCACCGCAATGCCTGCTGCTGGGACTCACCCCGCAGATCACCGGCAACTGGCGTTGGGACGACCTGGTGGATATGTTGAATGAAACATTGGAGCTGGCCAAAAAGCGTGCCGTCGACTACGAGCAAATATCTTCCAGCGTAGTAGGACAGCTGCCGGGTATGATCATGCCCTTTGCCCAATCGGGCAATCTGATAGGTCTTTCCGCAGCACATATCTTATCTGTCAATCCTTAATATCACCATTGTATGCCCAGAATTGATATATTTCAGTCCGACATCGTCGCGTATACCCGCATTGAGCCGAGAGTAATAGCACGCGACTACAAACCTACGGTAAAGGCCCAGGTCCATGACGCCTTGTGGATGCTTACCCAGCAATGGCGTGTAAAGGAATTTAAAGGCGAAGATGCCGGTACCCTTGTCAAAGCCAGGATACAGACCCAATCCAATAAGATCAACCGCTTCCAGAGCCGGAAAGGACCAGTAGAGGCCTTCGACGAGAATGTGCCTGTAGAAGCAAAAGTGGAAAGGCTGCCGCTGAAGCCCGATCTGGCCCTGCAGCTGGAGCTCGGCAATATATGGTTCAAATTGGTGGCCAAAGCTTATCCGGCGCAGGCATCGGTATTGTTTGCCACTTTTATAGAAGCCTTTCCTATAGCATCGCTTACACCAACGTCGGACGCGGAGAAGAACAGCAACCTGGAAGCGGTGAAGATCAGGAACCTGGTGACCACAAGGGTCATGGATGGCTTTGCGTTATACCAGCATATCAAGAATGGCGGCAATGCCACCGATTATGCGCCGGGTTATCCCGATCTGGATGTGAAGCAGGTCCGTTTCCTGCAATGGCTGAAGAACACTTATTATCTTCCTGCTGACGAAGCCGATATTTCCTGGTCTGAACAGCAGCTGGAATACCAATGCGCCGTGTCGGCGCCTGTAACAGGCAATCCCGGCGCTTTGCAGCATGTGCTGCAGGCCGATAAATACAAGCGCGGTACGGTCGACTGGTATTCCTTCGACCTGAACAAGGATACCAATGAGCGACTTAATGAAACCGGAACGCCCATTGACAATGGCGTTGCCGTACTAAATCCGGAGACCTTCTCTTATATACCGCATACCATTGAGTTTAAGGGAATGCCCAAGGGCCGTTGGTGGGAGTTTGAAGACAAGAACAACGATCTGTCGAAGATGCTGACCCAAAAACAGGACGTATCCAAAATGGTCATTATGGAGTTTGGGTTGATCTATGCAAATGACTGGTTCCTGATCCCGCATGTGGTGCCCGACGGCACCGTCAATACCGTTAATGGCCTGGTGACCACCGATGTATTTGGCCGGCATTTCCTCATCAACAGATCGGGATCGGGCCAGGACGAGCAGTGGCAGCGCTGGGATATGTATAACATCAGCCGGCAGGGCACCGCTAACGTGAGCACCTTTGGCAAATTGCTGATGGTACCCTCGGTGAAAAACCGCATGGAAGGCGAACCTCTGGAACGTGTTCTTTTCTTGCGCGATGAGATGGCCAATATGGTATGGGGTGTGGAAGAAGTGGTGCCCAACGAACTGGCAGGCGGTATGGACGGAAAGAATGCCAACAACGAGCTGCAGAAGTACCTGGTCGAACAGGCCGGTCCGCCTTCGCCACCGCCCGGCTATACACCCAACGATGCGCTTCACCGCTTCCGGCTTTCCAACGCAGTCCCCGAAAACTGGATACCCTTTATCCCGAAGCAGGTGCCCGATCCCGGCAGTTACCAGGGACGCGAAGTGTTGCTGCAGAGGGCGGCCATGCTGCGCTATATCGACAATAACTACACGACGCAGATCATCAGGCCCAGGACCGATATCCTGTCTGTGGGCATCGCCGAAGGTAAATCCTATCTTATTCACGAAGAGGTACTGGGAAGGCAGGGCTTCGTGGTGAGCACCAATTTCCAGCGGACCCGCTGGTACGATGGCGCGACCTTTACCTGGACGGGCCGGAAAGTGCTCGCCGGAAAAGGCGAAGGCAACAGCGGCCTTAAGTTCGATATACTCGCGGATAAGGAGCCGGATACACCCTGATGCGAGAACCGTATCAGACAGACCTGTTGCACTTTTTTTGAACAGAAATCTTTAGCTATGCTGGTATCCTGCATCATGCCCACCACGAGCGCCAGGGCAGCATTTGTGCCGCTGGCAGTGCGCAACTTTCTCGCACAGGACTACCCGCAGACCGAACTGGTGATCTTTGACGATAGCGACGGCAGGGTGGGCGCCGCTTTGCATGGCGATGCCCGTATACGGTATATCCGGCATCCGCAGGCATGCACCTCGCTCGGTGAGAAACGGAACCTGGCCTGCGCTGCGGCGCGGGGAGAATTAATCCTGCACTGGGACGATGACGACTGGTACGCTCCCGGCTGGATCAGTAGCCAGGTACACACACTGGAACAAAGCGGCGCTGTCATCTGCGGATTGAGCAGCCTGCTATTCATAAGGCCCCTGTCGCAGCAGTGCTGGCAATACACCTATCCGGCCGGTGGTATGCCATGGGTGGCAGGCGCCACGCTGGCTTACCGGAAGCAATACTGGGAGCGGCATCCTTTTCCGCAGCGCAACAGCGGCGAAGACAATCACTTTGTATGGTCATCGGGAATGCCGGTAGCGGTCAACGAATCCGGGGCTGGCTTTGCGGCTTTTATCCATCCGGGCAATACCAGCAGGAAACACATCAATGATCTCTTATGGCAGGAGCTTCCCTTCTCTGATGCGCGATCGGTATTGGGCCACCAGCTGGCGTTCTATTCTGCTGCCTGCCACCAGGAGCCCCAGTAGTGATGAATGGCATAGGCCTTTTCTCTGATACGCGGGTCGCTACGGTGCGCAGCATCAATGGTGCCGGTTACCGGGTTCTTATGCAGGGGATAGAGCAGCTGATGATCAACGATACGTATCTCTTCCTTTGCAGGAAAACGCTCATAGGCCCTGCTAAGCATGAACGGCCCCGCACAGTCCAATACGGCGTTAAAGCCCCTTTCCCGCGAATAACGATAATAGTCGTTGGTTTTTATTATTCCGCAAAGATATTGGAGGAAGCCCGAACCAGGCGCTCCGGCCATAAAGGCGTTGCTGATGATATAAGCTTTGTGATGTGCTATGGCATGCGCGGCGGGCTCCAGTCCTGCCACAAATAGGGTATCCTTCAGTAATGGTGATATGGGGCGTAAACATTCAAAATCGAGGTCAATAAACAGGCCGCCCTGTTGCAGCAGGATAAAATAGCGCACGGCATCCACCCGCTGTATTGCCGTAGGATAGCGCTCGTATACCGGCAGGAATTCGGGATAATGCGTGGCGATGAAGCGGTCATTCATCTCATCCGTCCACAGGGTATATGCCCAGTCGGGATGAAGGCTTTTCCACGATTGTACGTAATGCTCCAGGTGCTCCGGTATCTGCTCGTCTTTCCAGGTTTGGTGCAGGTGTAAGGGTATCATAGCAGGGATTGTATTGATTGCCAGCGCCAGCTGCCAAGATGCAGGTGTGCCGCAAAGTCTCCGAAGTGGCAGGAAGGTTGCGGGCAGCAGTTCCGGATGCAGCGCCGCCCCGGATTACGTACCAGGTGGATATCCGGATATCCGGCGCTTTGTTCATGATAAAAATTGGTCAGCGCCCCGGGCCCTGTTGTTTCCAGCACATCGTTTTCCGTAGCGATCGGGCGCCGGGCCAGCAACTGCATGGTATCCAGGAAGGCATTCAGGAAAGGATGACCGGCCTGGCTGCCCATCAGGTAATTGCCGATCCGTAAGGCATAGTGATGATGGGGTAGTCGCATCTCTGCAGCAGTAAGCGTTTTTTCCTCGCCCAGCACCAGCGCATGTTCCCGTAAAGTTTCCAGCGATCGGAAGCAATGGATATCGGTGTCGAGATAGAAGCCACCCCTGGCATACAAGATCAATATCCGGAACATATCGCTGCGTTGAATAGCCGTGGACAGGCTCTGGTAGGCCGATAGTCGGTCGCTGTGCTGCCGGCTTACCCATGCCATCATGTCCGCATCGTCATACCGTACAATGTCCCATCCCGGATGCAGTGCCTGTACCCTGTCGAGATAAGGAGAATCTTTTTCCTTGTCTTTACAAAGCAGGTGTATCAGCCGGGGTATCATAAAGGCAGTTATAAGCGTATTGATGTTGAAAATATTGCTCCAGCCGGTCCAGGGCAGGTGAAACCGGGCCGGTTGCTGAGGTCAGATCGCTTACTGCCTCCGCTGCAGATTTCGGTAGACGCAAGCTATGGGGCAAAAAGCTTTTGAAATGCGCGTATTCCCAGGTATTCCTCCCATGGAACCGGTAAATATACAACGGTGTAATGGCGGTATCAATGTACAGCAATTGCTCCCGGTACAGCGCCGTTACCACCGGCGTATCTTCTCCTCTGCTCAGCGATGGATAAGGGTATCGCAGGACCGTTTCTTTATGGCAAAGCAAGTTACCTTCCCACAAGCGATAGCAGGATAGATAAGCAGCCGGTTCTATAGCATCGAAAATTATGATCCTGCCGAGCAAGGTAGCCGGTCGGCGATGCTTCAGGAGCAGGTAGTACTGATAGCGGAGCCGTTGCGGATGGTACCAGTCGTCGTCGTCCCACTGGCAGATATAAACTCCGTTGGCTACGCGGATAGCATGATTACGCAGCTGGCCCAGGCTGCCGTCCTCCCTGGTTACTTTGATCGTGTTGAGTAATCCCGAACGCAGCTGCAGGCTGGCAATGTATTGCGCCGTAGCTCCATCGCCGGCTTCCCATAGGAGCACCAGCTCTTTGTGCGGATACGTCTGAGCCTCGAAGCAGGATACGGCTTGCTGTAGCAGATCGGGACGATTGCGGGTAATACAAATGCAGGAGATCAGGGGAAGCATGAATGCACGGTATACAAGGGTTTGCTCTAAGTTACAGCTTTCTGATATTTCGTACAAGATCTTTCTATCGAAACATGCCGGCATGTAAGGGATGACATTCTGTTTTCCTGTTAAAAAAATACCTGTTCCGTTTTCGGTAGCCAGCCAGCGTTGCAGGTAGGTATCTTTGCGTCAAAATCATAGCAATGCTTACCGATGATATAATGTATGAGGCGATCCTGGCGAAAGATATAGCTTACGAGGGCAGCTTTGTTACCGCGGTGAAGACCACTGGTATTTTTTGCCGGCCCACCTGTACTGCCCGTAAGCCCAAACGGGAGAATGTGGTGTTCTATAAGACCATAAAAGAGGCCTTGACACACGGCTACCGCCCCTGTAAAGTCTGCCGCCCCCTGGAGCAGATCGGGGAGGTGCCGGCAGGTATCGCTGCGGTGTTGCAAGCCGTGCAGGCCGATCCTTCCCGTAAGCTTAAAGATGAAGACCTGCGGCATATGGGCGTAGAACCGAGCCTCATCCGGCGCTGGTTCCTCAGGCACCATAGCATCACCTTTCAGGCTTACCAGCGGATGTACCGCATCAATACCGCCTTTCATAAAATACAAGAAGGCGCGGGGGTAACCAGCGCGGCCTTCGACGCAGGCTTCGAATCACTAAGCGGCTTTACCCAGTCTTTTAAATCCGTTTTTGGCGTATCGCCCGGAAAGAGCAAAGTGGCCGGCATCATTCAGCTTAGCCGCCTGGAAACGCCATTGGGACCTATGATCGCTTGTGCTGTTAGCGAAGGTATTTGTCTGCTGGAGTTTGCCGATCGTAAGATGTTGGAGACCGAGCTGAAAGATATCAGCCGCTTGCTCCGGGCCACGATCGTCCCTGGCGACAGCCCACATTTCGATATCCTGCGTAAGGAGCTGAAGGCCTATTTTGAAGGTAAGCTCAAAGTGTTTACCGTAGCGCTATCTATGCCGGGAACGGTTTTTCAGCAGAAAATATGGCATGCCCTGCGTGAGGTGCCCTACGGCCATACTTCCACTTACAAACGACAAGCCGGCGTACTCGGTATTACCAGTAGTATAAGAGCGGTAGCACATGCTAACGGCATGAACCGCATCAGCATTATTGTGCCCTGTCATCGTGTGTTGGGCAGCGATGGCAGCCTTACCGGTTATGGCGGTGGCCTGCATCGCAAGCAATGGTTGCTGGAGCACGAACGTAATCATTCCTGATATTCCTTCTCTTGGGTATTTGCTCACCAAGCGGGAAGCAACCCAAACGGATTTTATAAATCATGTGTCGCTGGCGCACGCGCCCTCGCGTGTGCCCGTTACGTTTTCTCATAAGCCTAGCGCACCAATCTTTCTCACCAAGGCACAATGGCCCAAAGGAGTAACTATTACAGAATCTTTGTGAGCCACGAATCTTCATCCATGTGCTATACCGTCCCAAAGGCTACATAGCAGGCGAAGGGTTATCGACGCTTGTAAACATCTGCCGTGCCTGCAAAAAAAAAGTTTCGTGACACTGTCCAATCGATGAACATTCGTTTGTCAATAGATAAAGACAAACAGTGTTAATCTTTTAAAACAAAATAAATGAGACAGAGGATCAATGCCCTGGAAAAAGGGCCCGGCGCTATGAAAGCGTTGTTTGGTTTAGGTAATTATCTGGCAAAATCATCATTGGATCAGGAAATGCTCGACCTGATCTGCTTCAGGGTATCGCAGATCAACGGCTGTGCTTTCTGCCTCGATATGCATGCCAAAGACCTGAGGGCCAAGGGAGAAAGCGAACAAAGATTGTACCTGCTCAATGCCTGGCGGGAAGCCCCCTTCTACAGTGAAAGAGAGCAGGCTGCGCTGGCCTGGGCCGAGGCTGTGACCCGGATCACGGGCGGCGACGTACCCGATGATGTATATCTTATGGTCAGGAAGCAATTTTCAGAGGAGGAGCTGGTCGATTTGACCATCGCGGTAACCACTATCAATACCTACAACCGCATCAATATTGCTTTCCGCGTGCAGGCCGGCAGCTATGTACCCGGGCAGTTTGCTTCGGCCCAATAACAACTGCGGCTCATCCGTATATCCTTACACGAGATAGGGGTGGGCTGTTTTAACCATTTCAATCACTCCAAAAAATTAAAGATCATGCAGGAATTTCTTTTGATATTCAGAAGCGCTGTGGCGCAACCTACACAACAGTTTTCCCCGGAACAATACCAGACGATCGCTCAGCAATGGCAGGATTGGGTAGGCAGCCTGGCCGCTCAGAATAAACTTGTCAGCACCGGTAAGCGGCTGGGCGAGGGTAAGGTAGTGAGAGCAGACCATTCGATAACTGAGGGCTCTTATGCCGAAGTAAAGGAAGTATTGAACGGATACCTCTTTTTGTCAGCGGCCGATACAAACGAAGCTGCGGAGCTGGCAAAAGGTTGTCCGGTGCTGTCCGTCGGCGGTAATGTAGAAGTAAGGCCGGTAATCGCCTGAGATAAGGCCTGGTAAACCAGATAGCCTGCGGTGTAGTATCGCAGGCTATCATGCATGGGTAAGGTTTTTTAGCAAGGTGAAAGGACAGTTATCGTAGACAGGGAAGGTACCCTTATTTCGATGGTGGTGATCTGGGCCCCCATACCGGAGGTGCCTACCGGAACACTGCTGCCGGATGGAAGTGTGGTCCAGCTACCGACCGTAACGGTGCCATTTCGATAAGTGGTGGTAATGCGATACTCGGTCAGGAGCAGGGCAGGCGGGGCGCTGCCACCTACCAGTTGCCTGTTGATGTATACATTCCAGGAATCGGAAGTGGTTTGCACGGTGGCTTTACAATATTCGTAATGGCCGAAGGCATTGGCCTTATGGGCCAGGAACAGGAAGCAGAGCGGCAGGAGCGCGGAGAACAGTTTTTTCATAAGTATTAATGAATGTTTGGATGAATAATAAGGCTAAATTATAGGCCACCGTCATGCTGTGCAAGCGATAATGAGTAAGTGTAGGCGATGGGACGGTAAGTGTTTCTATATGTCTTTTTTCGCGGCCTAAGTTGTATTGATCTTACCAGGCAATCTTCTTTGCTCCGCCTTCCTTAATTTTACGGATAAAATCATTTCCATCTGGACTCATTGCTGTCTATAAGATCATTATACCGGCCCTTGCAGCCGGCGCTGCTACGCCAGGCAGGCACTGCCGTGATGTACAGGGAATTCCTGCCCCATACACTGCTACAACCCTATGTCTATTGTTACTGGCAGCTGAAGACGACAGCCGTGCTGACAGAGCCCTTTATTTACCGCGTGGTTGCCGATGGTTGTATCGACGTTTTTTTTGATCGCAACCGGCCGCAGGACGCTGCCATTATGGGATTTGCCGGGCAGCATACCGCCTTCGGACTCGGCACTGCTTTTCACTATACCGGTATCCGTTTTCTGCCGGCCATGCTGCCGGTTTTATTTCCGTTGAGCGCTGCTGATCTCAGCGGCCGGACTTTTGATCTGGATGCGGTATGGCCCTCATTGGCTGCTTTTGTACAAGACCGGATGCCGCCCCTTTTGACAGACAATGTTGTGAACCGGTTCCTGGATGAATGCCTGCTGCAACACATGGCAAGGCTGAAGCCTGCCTCCGATCATCGTTTGCTGGAAGCCGTAGCGCTGATCCTCGAACAATCAGGATCGGCACGGGTAGAGCAAATACGCACAGGCGCCAGCCCGCGTCAGCTGCGGCGTTTGTTTGCACATTATATCGGCGATACACCCAAAACATTTAGCAAGATTGTTCGCTTCCAAAAGCTCCTGCAGGCCGATCCTATGCTCCGGAGCATGCGGCAGGACAAGCGCTTTTTCGATTCCGGCTATTATGATCAGGCACATTTCATCCGGGAGTTCCGGCAATTGTACGGTCTTACGCCGGGTGAGGTGTTCCGGGATTGAATTTGTCCGTTTTTTACAAGGTTGTCCTCCTGTCATGGCCGAATTTTGCCGGTAATACGTTGGATATGAAACAAGCCGTCTTTCTTGCCCTTCTTCTCTTGCTGGCTGCAGGCAGCCATGCACAACCTTCATCCATCACAAAAGAGCAGCGCCCTATGAAAATGAACGCAGGTGTGATCACCGCCAAATTAGCGGAAACCAAAGCTTTCTACACCGAAGTCCTGCATTTCGGTGTCACTTTCGAGAATGAATTTTACCTCCTGCTGCATACACCCGGCGACCAGGCAGAGATCAGCTTCCTGCTGCCGGAGCATGCCTCGCAGCAAGCCTTGTTCCACAAGCCTTTTACCGGCCAGGGTATGTATCTGACCCTGGAGGTTGATGATGTAGACCAGCTGTACCGGGATATCCGTGAAAAAGGCATCCCGGTACAGGTAGCCCTGCGCGATGAACCCTGGGGCGACCGGCATTTCGCTATCGTCGACCCCAATGGTATCGCGATCGACCTGGTGCGCTACCGGGCACCCGACGGAGAGTAGTTGCGCTAATGCTCGTGCTCGCCCGTATTGGTCATTCTGGCCATGACGAAGAAGGCGCCTTTCACCACCACTTGTGCGTCATGCGGCAGATCGGCTACCGGCTGTATCTCGGTATAGCCCAGGTCGCTTACGCCTCTTACCACCTGTATCCTTTCAAAGCGGGTCTCCTCGTGATCTCCGTCTGCCGTTTTCTCTGCATGGCCATGTTCTTCTTTATCGGTCCGGATAAAAATGTAATCCTTCCCGGCATTGGATACGATGGCCTCGGTGGGTACGGCCGGCGCGGTGGTATTTCCTATGCTGATCACCGCCGTTACGTTCATGCCCTCGATGAGCCCGGTCTTATCGCCCGACACTTCCGCGTGAACGGGTACCGCCTTGGACTGGTCGGCAAAGGCTGTGCCGATGGAAAAGATGCGGGCATCATGTTCTTTGCCGGGGGCATTCGTTAGCGTAAAATGGATGGTCTGCCCTTTTTGTACCAATGGAAGATCTTTTTCGTAAACATAAAGATCGAGATGCAGCTGCGAATTGTTCACGATGGTCGCGACGGGAGTGGCTGCATCTACTTTGGAGCCGATCTCGGCATTGACTGTGCTGATGGTGCCGCTGATAGGGGCGGTAAGCGTGAGGGTAGAGGAAATAGCGCCGCTATTGAGCGAGGCCGTACCGATACCAAGCGTTGCCAACTGCTTTTTCAACGCGGCCTGCTGCGCCTTCAGGCTGTTCCGTTCTGCCTGGGCCCGTTGCAGGTTTTTCAGGGGCGCAGCATTGCCCGCTACCAGTTCTTTTTGCCGCGTATATTCCAGCTCGGCCAGTTGCAGCTGAGCATTGACGGAGATCAGGTTCTGCTGTAGTCCGGCCAGTTCTGTATTGGTGATGGTGGCTATCGCCTGACCTTTGCGCACCTCGCTGCCGGGCAATACCAGCAGGGTTTTCAGGATGCCGCTATACAATGAAGTAACGGCAGCCTTATTTTGTGCCGGTACTTCCAGCCGGCCGGTCACTTTTATCGATGAACCCAGGTTCTTATGTTCCAGCGTTGCCGATACGATGCCAGCAGTACGTATCTGTTCTGCAGATACGGATACGATATTGCTTTCGCCATGGGTTTCACCCGCCTCGGTGGTCGTTTCTTTAGCGGCAGGGGCCGCCTGTCTGCTGCCACAGGAGCAAAGGAAGGTCAGGCTGGCAATGAGCAAGATTATGGGGAAGGTTTTCATATGCTTTCTTTAAATGCTTCTGATTAAAGCTTATAATAATAAGCCAGGATAATGGCCGATTGGTTGTATTGATGCAGGGCATCGAGGTAATTCCGGCGAATGTCTATAGCCTGGGTGAGGAACTGGGACAGTTCGGCAAAGCTGATCTCTCCTGCTTTATACGACAGCTGTGCTGCTTTCAGTATAGCATCTGCCTGGGCGAGGCCCTGGTGCTCGTAAAAGGCCAGCAATTGCTTTTCTTTTTCTGCATTACGGCGGCTTTGTCCCGCGGCGGCTTCCAGGGCCTGGCGCTCCGAACGGAAAAGCGTTTGCTGATAATCCTTTTCCAGGGTTGCCGCCTTCACCTTCGCTTTATAGCTACCCATCCCCAGCAAGGGAATACCCACCGATACGGAAAATCCCGAGTAGGGGTCCTGCATGCCATAGAGCCTTTGGGAAAAGAAGCGACCGGAGAAATCGGGAAGCCTGTCCCGGCGGGCCACCTTAAGGGTAGCCTCACTTACGGCTATGTTTTGCTGCTGCACGCTGAGGTAGGGATGCGCTGCCAGGCTATCAGCAACGATATCCAGGCGAATAGGCTCCAGTGGCCCCGTTACGGGTAGGAAAATGCTATCTGTATTCAGCAACGTTTGTATCAGCACCTGCTGCGTCAACATGTCCTGCTGCAGCATATTGCGTTGTACCGCGATCTCACCGCTTTTGGCCCTGGCGGCGATGCTGTCCAGGCCAGCCGACTCTCCTTTTTGCACACGCAATACGGCGGTTTCCGCGAGTTCGCTGTACAAGCTGTCCAGCTGCTGCCATAGCTGTTGTTTGCTTTGGTAATACCAGAGCGTATAATAGGCTGTCTGCAACTCTTTTCTCAGTTCCAATGCCTTGAGCTGCCTGGCATAGACGGTAGCCTGCGCCTGCTCCCGAAGCACATCCTTACGGGCACTGTATATGCCGGGCCATTCCATACTTTGCGACAATCCGATCTTGAGAATGCCTTTGTTGTCGGATGGCCGCAAATCTTCGTTCTCAAAGAACACGCCGGTCTTCGGAGGCGAGAAGGCGCTGCTACTTAAGGTGTACGCGCGTCGTACGGCAATGTCGCTGCCTTGTAGCTGCAGGTTCTGCCGCAGTGCCAGCGCATAAGCGGCATCGAAGCTGATCCTTGTTGCCGGTGTCGCCGTTTGGCCCCTTACAAAAGCGGGGAGCAGCAACAGGACCAGGATACCGGCGAGTTTTGCCATATGGCCACTGCCAGGCTTTGCCCGTTTCCCAAAGATCAGGTAGAGTAGCGGTAGTACAAACAAGGTAAGCAGGGTGGCGCTCAGCAGACCGCCAATGACCACGGTGGCCAGGGGTTTCTGTACTTCGGCGCCGGCGCCGCTGGCAATAGCCATAGGCAGAAAGCCGAGCGAAGCCACAGTAGCGGTCATCAGTACGGGCCGCAACCTTGTTTTTGTGCCTTCGATCACGCGTGCGGTAATATCCGTTAAGCCGTCTTTGGCCAACTGGTTAAAGGTGCCTATCAGCACAATACCATTGAGCACAGCGACACCGAACAAGGCGATAAAGCCAACACCTGCTGAAATGCTGAAAGGCATGCCCCGCAGCAGCAAGGCCATTACACCACCGATGGCCGACATGGGAATGGCCGTGAAGATGAGCAATGCCTGGCGGAAAGAGTGGAATGTGAAGTAAAGCAGTGCGAAAATGAGCAGCAACGCTATGGGAACAGCAATCTGCAGGCGGGCGCTTGCTTTTTCCAGGTTTTCGAAGGTGCCGCCATAAGTGACAAAATAACCCGGGGGCATCCTGATCTCCCGGGCCAGCCCTTGCTGGATCTCCTTCACCACGCTTTGCACATCTCTTCCCCGTACATTGAAGCCGATAACGATCCGGCGCCTGGCGCCTTCACGGCTGATCTGTGCCGGGCCTTCCTTAATGGCTACCTCTGCCAGCTGGTTCAGTGGAACCTGGGCGCCATCGGCTGCAGGGACGTACAAGTTAGCCACGTCTTCTATCGAAGTGCGATGGGCCGAATCCAGCCGCACGACAAGGTCAAATCTTCTTTCATTTTCAAAAACGACGCCCGCCGGCTGCCCGGCAAAGGCTGTGCTCACCACCTGGTTGATATCGGCTATATTGAGACCGTAGGCGGCAATACGGGCGCGATCGTAAGTAATGGTGATCTGGGGCAGGCCGGCTGTTCGCTCGATCTGTGGCGCCGTGGCCCCTTTAACCTGCTGTATCAGCGCTGCCACCCTGGGCGCAAGGGCCGCCAGGGTATCGATATTTTCGCCGAATATTTTTATGGCTACATCCTGCCTTACACCCGTCATCAGCTCATTGAAGCGCATCTGTATGGGCTGGTTGGCCTCGAAGAATACGCCGGGTATGGCTTCCAGCTTTTCTTCCATAAGGCTGGCCAGTTTGTTGTAGTCTTTGGTGGTTGTCCATTCTTTTTTATCCTTCAGCACCACGATCAGGTCGGTTGCTTCGGGTGGCATGGGATCGGTAGGCACTTCGGCGCTGCCGGTTTTCCCGATCACTTCTTTCACTTCGGGAAATGTTTTCAGTATGCGGGAAGCCTGCATGGAGGTCTCTATGCTCTGTGACAGGGAAGAGCCTTGCGGCAGGATACAGTGAAAGGCAAAATCGCCTTCCTGCAATTGCGGAATGAATTCACCACCCATGCGGGTAAAGAGAAAGAAGCTGAAAGCCATCAATACTATTGCCGCAGCGATCACAGCGCCTTTTATTTTAATAGCACGCTGTAACAAAGGCTGGTATTGCCGTTGCAGCCAGTCCATCATACGATCCGACAGGCTGCGCCTGGTACTTATCTGCTTAGGCAAGGCCAGGGCGCACATCATGGGAATGTAAGTGAGCGACAGGATGAGCGCGCCCAGGATGGCAAAGCCCACTGTTTGCGCCATAGGGCGGAACATTTTACCCTCGATGCCGACCAGGGTAAGTACCGGAATATAAACGATGAGGATAATGATCTCACCAAAAGCAGCGCTGCTGCGGATCCGGGAGGCGGACAAAAATACCTCCTCGTCCATTTCCTGCTGTGTCAGCCTGGTCGTCCCTTTGCGCAAGACCAGGTGATGCATGGTCGCCTCCACTATAATCACGGCGCCGTCTACAATGAGCCCGAAGTCGATGGCGCCAAGACTCATCAGGTTGGCCGATACGCCAAACACATGCATCATGCCCAGGGCAAACAACAAAGAAAGCGGAATGGCAGAGGCTACGATAAGGCCTGCCCGCAGGTTGCCCAGGAAGAGCACCAGCACAAAGATCACGATCAGCGCGCCTTCCACCAGGTTTTTCTTTACAGTAGTGATCGCCCGGTCTACCAAGCTGGTGCGGTCGAGATAGGGCTCAATCACTACATCGGCAGGCAGTGATTGCTGTATCGTTTCCATTTTCTTTTTTACCCTGGCCACTACTTCGGCACTGTTGCTGCCTTTCAGCATCATTACGATGCCACTTACCACCTCGCCGTTGCCATTACGGGTTACAGCCCCATAACGGACGGCGCTGCCGATTTGCGGGCGTGCCACATCCTTGATCAGCAGCGGGATGCCGCCCTCTTTTTTAACTACGATATTGCCTACGTCCTCCAGGTTGCTGATAAGCCCGATACCGCGGATAAAATAGGCATTGGGCTTTTTGTCGATATAGGCTCCTCCGGTGTTTTGGTTGTTCTTTTCCAGCGCCGTCATCAGCTCGGCAATGGTTACATTCATGGCCTTCAGCCGTGAAGGGTCTACGGCCACCTCGTATTGCTTGAGCTGTCCGCCAAAGCTGTTGACCTCTGCCACACCCGGTGTGCCATACAGCTGGCGTGCCACGATCCAGTCCTGCATAGTACGTAGGTCCATCGCGGTATATTTATGCTCGCTGCCCTTTTTGGGGTGCAGTACATATTGGTAGATCTCGCCCAGACCGGTGCTCACGGGTGCAAGCTCAGGCGTGCCAATGCCGGGAGGGATCCTGTCCAGGGCCTCCTTGAGCCGTTCGCCTATCAACTGGCGGGCAAAGTAAATGTCGACCTTATCGTCGAAAACAACGGTTACGACCGATAAGCCGAAACGGGAAATAGACCGGATCTCTTCCAGGTCGGGTAGATTGGCGATGCTTTGTTCGATCGGGTAGGTCACAAATTGCTCTACCTCCTGGCTGGCAAGGGTGGGGGCATTGGTGATGATCTGCACCTGGTTGTTAGTGATGTCGGGTACGGCGTCGACAGGAAGCTGCTGTAGGGCATAAATACCCCAGATGATCAGCAGCAAGGTGAAGATGCCGACGACCAGTTTGTTCCGTATTGAAAAACGGATGATGCTGTCCAGCATAGTTGTATCATTGCTTGAAATGAAATAGGCCCGTCACGCACGGCATTGCAATGGCGCGGGATGATGTTTCAAAAAAATGATCAACAGAACCGGGGCGGTTGCCAAATGGTGAGTGCAATACCGGCAGGGCACTGCTGTATGAGCAAAGGGAAGGCGTTGTTCCGGGATAAAAGTACGGCAGCTGGCGACTGCGTGGGAAGCAAGGGCAAGGCATAGGCCAGGGAGCAACAGGAACATTGGCAAAAAGGAGAACACAGATCCCGGTGCTCTTCCTGGTGGCCGCCGGGATGCCTGTCGCCGGCTGCAGCAGAAGTCTGGTTCCGGGTAGGAACAATGGCCCCTGCATCGCTGCAAGGCATGCAGCTCAGCACCAGGATCATTATCGCTATGAGGAAAGACCAGAATTTCACAGGGCAAATGTAGAAAATAAATAATAAAATAAAGCACCTGCCCTTGCGAATAACACCTTCTTTAAGCCTGGCATTTTATATTTGCTTTTCATCATTTGATCCAAATGACTACTTATGGTCGAAAAATTTATTCCTTATGTCATTATCGTCATCGTGATCCTATTGCTGGTCATGCTGTCGCAAAAATTGAAGGTAGCCTATCCTGTCGTGCTGGTTTTGGGTGGCCTGGCGATCAGTTTTATCCCTGGTTTGCCGCCCATACAGATCGATCCCGAGCTGATCTTTATCATTTTCCTGCCGCCGCTGCTGTATGAGGCAGCCTGGTACACTTCATGGAAGGAGCTTTGGAAATGGCGAAGGGTCATCGGCAGCTTTGCCTTCCTTATCGTGCTCATTACGTCCCTGGTGGTAGCCCTGGTAGCCCATTCCTGTATCCCGGGCTTTACGCTGGCGCTGGGCTTCCTATTGGGCGGCATTGTTTCTCCTCCCGATGCCGTATCGGCTACCTCCATATTAAAACAGGTCAAAGTGCCCAAACGGGTTACCTCTATCCTGGAAGGAGAGAGCTTGCTGAACGACGCTTCCAGCCTTATCGTATTCCGCTTTGCCCTCATCGCTGTGAGCACCGGCAGCTTTGTCTTCCGTGAAGCGGCGACCAGCTTCGTGCTGGTGATCGTTATGGGCATCGCCACAGGTCTTATTGTGGGTGCGATCTATTATGCATTGCACCGCTGGCTCCCAACCGATGCGAATATCGACGTGGTACTCACACTTACCGCGCCCTATGTGATGTATATTGTAGCTGAGCAATTCCATTTCTCCGGTGTATTGGCGGTGGTAAGCGGCGGTTTATTCCTTTCGGCCCGTAGCCATCTTATATTCAGTCATAGAAGCCGGTTGCGGGGCGCGACGGTATGGTCGGCGCTCAGCTTCGTGCTCAATGGCCTGGTGTTTATCCTGATCGGGCTGGAGCTGCCGGTGATCGTAGCCGGCCTTGGCGGCGTAAGCCTGGCAGCGGCCATCGGCTATGGCGTGCTCATCACGCTGGTGCTTGTCATCAGCCGTATCTTGTGTACGCTCGGTGCATCGGTATTTACGGTGTTCATCAGCCGCTACATCACTACGGCCGACAACCGGCCGGGTTGGCGCGGCCCTGTTATTATTGGATGGGCAGGTATGCGTGGGGTGGTATCCCTGGCTGCTGCCTTATCGGTGCCGTTCTATCTGACCGATGGCGCTGCCTTCCCGCAGCGTAACCTTATCCTGTTCATCACATTCATGGTGATACTGCTTACCCTGGTGGTGCAAGGCCTCACATTGCCGTTTGTGATCCGTAAGGTGCATATGGAAGATCCCGACAGGCATTTGTCGCCCGAACAGCAGGAAGTACAGGTCAAGCGTATGCTAGCCGAGCGAAGCGTGGCCTTTATGAAAGCATACGAAAGCCCTATATTCGAAGAGCATGAAGCGCTCCGGTACATGAAGGTCAAATACGAGGGTGAGCAACATTTGCCCGATGAAGAGGACCCGGCTGAGCATATTGCTTTCCGGGATGCTTACTTGCAATTGCTGGACCGGCAGCGCACCTGGCTGATGGAATGGAACCATCGTGATGATATGGATGAAGAGGTGATCCGCAAATACCTCTGGCTTGTCGACCTGGAGGAGGAGAAGCACCGCGTCCGCTATGAGCACGAAGGATAGTGTATGTGCTGGCAAATTCCAAAGTTCAAGGTCCAAATCCCAAGATCTAAGATTCGATGAAATAGTTGGCAATAGGCAGTTAGCAATAGGCAGTTGGCAATTTTCAGATATTAAATTCCAAGTTCCAAATCTCAATACTCAATACCCAATACTCAATACCCAATACTCAATACTCAATACTCAATACTCAATACTCAATACTCAATACTCAATACTCAATACTCAATACTCAATACTCAATACTCAATACTCAATACTCAATACTCAATACTCAATACCCAATACCCAAAATCTTATCAGGTCATGGAGCAGCAGATAACGATCGATGGTGAAGAAATATCGGTGACCTTTGATGAGTATGCCATTCATATCACCAATGATGAGGCGCTGAAATCGTTGCTGGAGACGGGCAAAGGCAAAGCCATAGAAGCGCTGGTTGTCCTGTTGAAGCAGCGTTTCAGGCAGCTGTTTGGCAAAGCGCTGGACATCAGCGATGCTTCACTGGTTGTGGAAATATGGGGGCATGTCTACTTCGGTTACCTGGCGCAGGCGCTGGACAATTTGGTCCGCCTGAAGCTGGTTACGAACCTTATGGACAAGGTGATCGACTATTGCGCGACGATCGATTGCGGCGAAAAGGAGCACGACAACAACCGTGTCTTCTGGGATATGCTGGCGCCGTTCCAGTCGCATATCGTGGGATGGCTGCCCGATGAGCTGAATAAAGAAACGGATGTATAAAGGCAATGGCTGTTTTCAGGATTATAATGCCCCCTCTAAAAGTTGTATCCCAGGCTCAGCCCACCGGTAGGAATGATCTCTTTATTCTGTTCATACTCCAGCACAGGTGTAAATAACACTTTGAACATCCAGCGACCTTCGGGCTTTTGATAACGGTAGCCCAATGAGCCGGTAAAAAAGAGCTCGTAATCATAGTTACGCAAGGGCGTGGCGCCGTTGTCGGTATCGGAAAAGGTGAAAATGGCGCCAATACCCGATTCAAGGTGATGCCGGCCGAAAGAATAGAGCTGGTTTATTCTCACGGGAAACAACAAAGTAATGACACCGGTAGAAGGCGGATAGTAAGCGCCGCCGGTCTGAAAAGATGTTTTCAGGCGAGGTAAATTGACAAGGGTCCGTTCATAGTTCAACGAATAATAACCTCCCGGGCCGAAGGCTTCCAATTGAACACTGTTGCGGTAACGAAATATTTCCCCTGCAAATTTGCTTTCCTGGCCGGTTAACGGCCAGGAAAGCAGGATCATTGAGCATACGATGCATATGTGTTTCATAGGCTGAATATACCGATCGGTATTATTATCAAAAAAAATGTCGTCAGCGCTTTTTTATACCAGGGAGATCAGGCCGCAAAGAGGTGGCTAAAGCCCGCAATCTTTGCGGGTCCTTACTATAGAGGCTGTCCGTAACGGTACTATGTGCTATTTGACTGTATAAGCTGTCAGGTCGTATACCTGGCCCAGGTGCCGGCCGCCGTTGAAATCCATCGATTCCTGTTTTACAATGCCTATGCCTTTGGCAAAATAAAAATACTGCTCGATCACCGTGTCCTTTGTTGCATCATTGATGCCTGTTACCAGGTTTTTATAAGCATCGTAGCCGTTTACCTTTTGGGGGCCTGCAAAGGCCTTGCGTATATAATGGTAGCCATTTTCCACTTTGTCCCAGAG
This sequence comes from Taibaiella koreensis, assembly GCF_003545715.1. Classification (GTDB taxonomy): domain Bacteria; phylum Bacteroidota; class Bacteroidia; order Chitinophagales; family Chitinophagaceae; genus Taibaiella; species Taibaiella koreensis. Next base: position 94,470 of record NZ_QVNU01000011.1, on the reverse strand, counting down.
CACTTCATCCTGGTTCGTCGCTTTGAAATAGTCGCTGCCGCCGACGACTTGCAGTGCATTGGCATCCCGGTTGCTGTAAGAGCCCTGCAATACATGTCCGGGAAAGTAATAAACGGATGGGGACCAGCCCTCATTGCTGCAGGAAAGGGAATCATCCAAAGAGAAGGCCGGCTGGTTATCCTGGCCGTAGTAGGTCACTTTATAGAACCACCTGTTCCCGTTGCTGAGCGGAAGGATGCCGGTCTTGTTGTAAGGGTTGTTGTCTTTGGTGTAATCTATAGTTTCCTTTTTGCAGGAAAAAAGCATAAGGGCGGGCAATGCCATTACCAGCGAGGCTTTGATCATAGGGTGTGGTTTAAAGATGCAAGAAAACAATTGCTTTTCATAAAATAAACGCGTTTGCTTTCATTCTAGTATCCGGCCGGTACAAAATAGTAGCGATGTTCGGAGCGTTTATTAAGGCAGAGGGCCGCTCCCTTGTTTTGGGAAGCGGCCCTCTGTGGCGGTAGCATTTTATATACTTTTTACTTCATGGTGCTGCCTGCTTGAACAGAGAAGTCAAGTTTTTGAAAACTTGACTTCTCTGTTCCATTTATTTCATGGTCAGCTCAGCCGGTTCATCTTTACGCTCGCCGATCTGTTGCCGCCACATAGCGTAGTACAGTCCCTTAAGATCGAGCAATTCATGGTGATTTCCGGTCTCTACGATCTTCCCTTTTTCCAGTACAAAGATGTGATCGGCATACATAATGGTCGAGAGACGGTGCGCGATCATGACGGTGATATGCTGCCGCTGTGCCGTGATATGTCTTATGGTATTGGATATCTCTTCTTCGGTAATGGAGTCGAGCGCCGATGTTGCTTCGTCAAAGATCATCAGCCGTGGCTGGCGCAGCAGCGACCGGGCAATCGACAAACGCTGACGTTCGCCGCCCGACAGCTTCAGGCCGCCTTCTCCGATGACGGTATCCAAGCCTTTATCGGCGCGTGCCAGGATGCTTTGGCCTGCTGCTTTTTGCAGCACATCGGCGATCATCTCGTCTGAAGCCCCCGGGTTTACAAACAGCAGGTTTTCCCTTATTGTGCCGGAAAACAGCTGTGTATCCTGGGTTACAAAGCCGATCTGGTGGCGTAGCTCGTCGAAGTCAATGGCATCGTCAGCCAGGTCGTTATAGTACACATGACCGGTGCTGGGATGATAAAGGCCTACCAGTAGCTTGACCAGGGTGGTCTTGCCCGAACCGGAGGGGCCTACAAAAGCAATGGTATCGCCTTGCCGCACTTCGAAGGAGATCTCTTCCAATGCAGGCTGGGTCGCCGATTGGTGCTGGAACTTCACCTTGTCGAAGCGCAGACGGTTAATGGCATGCAATTGCTCTGGGTTGGCCGGCTGGTACTCGACCGGGCGGCTCATGAGGTCCTGCAGGTTATTCAGCGAAGCCTCGGCCTCACGGTACGACAGGATGATATTGCCCAGCTCCTGCAGCGGACCGAAGATGAAAAAAGAATAGAACTGCATCATCATCATCTGGCCCACGGTGATCTTATCGCGGAATACGAAAAAGAGGAGCGAAAACATAATGCACTGTTGCAGAAAGTTGACGAAGGTGCCCTGTACAAAGCTAACGGAGCGGATGCTCTTCACTTTCTTTAGCTCCAGCTTCAATATCTTCATGGTGGTGCTGTTGAGCCGGCGGATCTCCTGCTGGGTAAGACCGAGGCTTTTCACCAGTTCGATATTACGCAGGGACTCTGTAGTGGAACCAGCCAGCGCATTAGTGTCTTTCAGGATATTGCGCTGGATAAACTTGATGCGGCGGCTTAGTACACTGGTCAGGATCGCGAGCACCACCGAACCCACCAGGTAGATGAGGGGAAGCATGGGGCTTAACCGGAAGGCCACGATCACGACGAAAACGATGCCTACGAGCGTGGCAAACAATACGTTCACAAAATTGGTAATGAACTTTTCGCAATCGGCGCGTACTTTTTGCAGCACCGAAAGGGTTTCGCCGCTGCGCTGATCTTCAAAGTCCTGGTAGGGCAGGCGCAGGGCATGACGCAGGCCATCGGTATAAAGACGGGCGCCGAATTTCTGGATTACCACATTCACCACATAGTCCTGGAAGGCCTTGGCAATACGCGATACCATAGCTGCGCCGATGATCATGAGCAATCCAATGGTAATGCCGCGGAAATAGTCACCGCCGGCGCCCCTGGCCCTGAAAGCCGCCGCTTTATTGGCGTAGGGGTCGATAAGCACATTGCCCAGGATATAGGGATTGAGCAGGGAAAAGACCTGGTTGATAGCCGCCAGGATAAGGGCCAGGAAGATAAGCCCCTTGTATCGGCTGAGGTATTGTAAGAGTAGTTTCATAGATTCATTGGCAACGGGTGCAAAGGTAAGCGAATCTATTGCCATTTGTCATGGTATTGTCAGCATGTGGCGGGCTTGCTCTTTCCCGAAGCAGCGCTGCAGCGGCTTACAGCCCGGTGTGTCCCTGTATTAATTTTCATTATACACGAATAGTTTTTCCTGGTAATGGCCATGCAAAGAGAGACCCCGATTGCTGGAGGCCTCTCTTTGGTGTACAGAAATAGTTTTTTTTGAGTATTTGAATATAGGAAACAGAGCCGGTCCTTGAACTTGTCCTTTGGACAAAGAGGGCGCTTCGACAAGCTTAGCAACCGTTATTTAGAAGCAAATTGTATCTTGTTTCCTATATCCGGAAGTCACTTAGTTTTTTAGCGTTTAACGAGCTTTTGTTGTATACGTTCGGTGCCTGTACTGCATTCCAGCAGATAAATGCCGGCAGGGAGGCTACCCAGATTGAGTTGTTCCTGCACAGAGCGTATAGGACCGGTCTTCACCTTTTGTCCCAAAGCGTTGTAAACAGAGAACGAGCCTCCGATAAATTTTTGGGGAACATCCATCTTTATGTCACCTGTAAAAGGATTGGGATAGGTTTTCAGGTCGCCCGTGCTTTCCATACTTGCCGGCAGTGAGGCGCTTCCGCCAGGCTTGCCCTGCACATCGCAGCATCCCATAATGCCATAGTGATACAGGTTTGCCACTTCAGCAGCCGAAAAAGGGACGCGGTAAACCCTTACTTCGTCTATCTCACCCCTGAAGTCGTCGCCTATATAGAAATCTCCGTTGTTAAGGCTTACCGGGCCGCATACGCCCGGAGGAATATGATTGACCAGAATGCTGTTCCAGTATACGGCCACAGGAACCACGGGGCCACCGCCGGAAGCATAGTCAAAAACGGCGACCACGTGCTGCCAGCGATCATTAAGATAATGATTGGTTTCCTGGGTGCAATTGGGGGGAGAGGTTACCGCATGCCAGTCCCAGCAGCTGCTCTGGTTCATACCGGCCACCGGTTTTCTGCAATCGTAAAGCCCCAGTGAGTACTCTCCATAAGAATCGGGACAGTGCAATCCCAGTCCGCGACCGGCAAGCTGCTCGTATTTCCCGGGTGAGGTTTCTTCGGGATAGTACCACACTGATATGGTTACGGGAGCAGTGGCAAAGTCGAAGTCGGTGCTGGAGGGGATCTGAATGTGTTCGCCGGGATTTCCGGGAAAGCGGTAGGCGCAATTGGGGTTACCGCCGGCATCTTTATCGGGGAAAGTGCCGGGTGTCGGCGTTCCCATATGCATGTTTCCGCTAAGATCTGGTATGAGCATTCCGGCCGAAAGGTTTGAAAAATTGTAGTACAGTACCAGATCGCCCAGGTGCGGCGGATACATATTGCAGTCGCCGTAGCGGGGAGGATTGGGATCGCCGCTCGCGCGGTATTCCTGGCCAAAGGTGCTCAGAGAAGCAAGTAGTGCGGGGAGTAGTAGCAATCTGTTCATCGTTTTTGATTTTTGGTTGAACAATTCCGGCATTACCGGTGGTGTTGGTGTAATCAAAGCAATATAGCTCCTGTTGGCCGGTGTCGCTTCTTCCGGCCGACGACAGGTAGACATCCGGGTGTGGACCGGCGATATGATCCGCCGGATGGTAGTCTGGCTTAGCCGGGCAGTTTGTGGAGCGTGGTAAATTGGCGCAGGAGCGCTTCACGTGCCGAACGGGCAACCGGTATCTCTGTAAGGTCGGTCATTATGATGCCGGTATGCTCGTTGACATACCTTTTCACCGCGCTTAGATTAATGATGTACGAGCGGTGCACCTGGAAAAAGCGTTCTTTTTCCAGGTATTCGCGAAACCGGCCCAGGTGGTAAGAACTGTACATCACTTTATCCGTCAATACGATCTTGGTGCATTTATTATCGGCCTGCAGGTAGACGATGTCTTTCTTGTGGATATAGTTGATGCCTTTGCTATCCGGTATACCCAGCAATTCACTATTATTAACCGGTTGGCTTCCCGGTAGTGCAGCAGGTTGGGCCAGATCGCGCATAGCCCTGCTGATTACATTATACAGCGCTACGTCGTCGACAGGCTTTAGTAAATAGCCCGAAGCATGACAACGGAAGGCATCCAGCGCGTATTCTTCATGTGCCGTGATGAATATAAGCTTTCCGTACAGGTCCGGTAGAAGGCGGGCCAGCTCAATGCCTGTTCTGCCAGGCATCTGGATATCCATAAAAATGAAGTCAAAATGTTCCTGCTGCAATATCCTGAAGGCATCGGACCAGCTGGTACAGGTATGTTTGACGGTTATATCCGGGAAAAGCTCTTCCAGGCTCAGCTTCAACAGCCCTATCGCATTGGGCTCATCGTCTATAATGATGGTGGTAAATGTATTCATGCCGGTGGATAGTGTATGGTTATTTTTACGGTAGTTCCTGTTTGGGGTGGTATTTTATCGATAAACACAAGATCAATTTTGATGTGCTCATACTTATTGAACAGCAGCACAAGCTTGTTGACCAGGTCGCTGCCAAAAGAGGTTCTCGCCGGTTCCTGCAGCTGCAGTGCCCTGGCCTGTTCCCTGCCGATACCGTCGTCATCTATCTCAATAACCAGGCGGTCGTCTTCTTTTGAAAAAGAGAGTAGCAGAAGGCCAGGCGTCTTTTTGTGGAACAAGCCGTGTTGAATGGCATTTTCTACCAAAGGCTGCAATAGCAGGGAGGGGATCATTAACGCAGGGGCAACATTGGGGCCCATGTCGATCCTGTATTCAAATTGCTCTTCGAACCTTGACTGCTGCAGCTCGATATAGTTCCTGAGATGATCAATTTCTTCGCTTATGGTAATGTACTTGTGCCTGGAAGCCTGCAGAAAATTGCGCAACAGCCTGGAGAAACGGTTAATATGTTCATAGGCTTGCTTTATTTTATTGGCCTTGATAAAATACTGGGTAGTAGTAAGAGAATTAAAGATAAAGTGAGGGTTGATCTGCGCATGAATGCCGGCCATCTGCATTTCCAGCATCATGCGCTGCCTGGCCTGCTGGCGCAATACGATCCTGCGGGTAACCAGTATGATAAAAAAGGTCAGAACAACTCCTGCGCAGATGAGCGTCAGGAAAAAAGCTGTTGTCTGCCACCAATAAGGCTGGATATACAGGACAAGCATAATTGTCTTGCTTTGCCATACTTCATCCCTGGCAAAAAGATAAAAACGGTGATACCGGCCCGGCGCCAGCGTGTTTATATTAACCTCCCTGCCCGTGAGCTCCGCCCATTTCTCTTTGAGCGAAAAGGCTCCGGCAAGCCGGAGCCGGCCATTACCATGAGGGTTGATCACGTCCAGTTGAAATGTAGCCGTACCGGCTTGCAGCGACAAGGTATCGCCGTTCGCTATCCTGCGGGTCGTATCGTATGTAGCCGCAATAAAATGATAAGTAGTAGGCGCGCTTTCTTTTGAAAAGGCGGCGCCCGATAAGCTTAGGTCATACACACCCTTGTCTGTATTGAGTATGGCGGTAGAATCGATAACCTGCAAGCCATAAACAATGTTATAATAGCAGTTTTTGAAATTTTCGACAACAGATGGCGCGCCGAATTTCCCATGTCCGAGAATATCGCTCCACATCAGGCCCAGGCGCCCGGCAATAATAAGCCTGCTGCCGTTTACAGCCATATGCGCATCGCCATAGCGATAGCCGGTAAGCAGCGGCGTGATCGTATTCCGCTTGTCGTCGAACAGGAACAACTGATCGTAGTCCTTGATCACCAGATTGCCATATTGCTCATCGATTACGATGGATTCGATTTTTCGCAACCCCATTTTTTTCAGGGTAGCAGGATACCATACCCTGAAGCTGTTTTCCTTGATGTTGTAAAATGCTATCTGCTGGTTACGATAGAGCCATACGCCGTAACGGGTCCTGTCGAAAACCATTTTCCTGTAGTAATCCTGCATCAATATGGTTTGCGAGGCCGGTGTGATCCTGCTTAAATGATAATATGCGCCGCCCGAGATATAGAGCAGCGTGTCGGAGTATACCACAGCGGCTTTTACCCGCAGATTCGACAAGGAAGCGTCGCGGTGGGTACTAAGCTTGCCTTTACCGTTGTATCGGAGCGTATAAGTATCGGCATCTGTAAACAGTAGTGTACGTTCCCGGTCATTGGCCATCATATGTATATCCGGTACCCGGGACAGGCAAGCCAGCAACCGGCCACCGGGACCTATCAGCCTGAGGGTATGGGTAATACTGCTGTACCACAAGCCTGAGGTATCGCTGGTAATGCCCAGGAAGCGATAGGATGAGAGATGGATATCACTTCTTTTCCCAAAGCCTTTGGTATATTCCTGGTCGCTAAAGTAAAGGCCCCGGTCAAAAGTCCCCAATACGGTACCCCAAAGAGGATATTGTTCGAGGCTCTTAAGATTATGATCGATTTTTATATCGCCACCGCTCAAACTGGCTAAAGTATATTTCCGTAACAGGCGCAATGTACTGTCATAGAGATAGGCGTTTTCCGATCCCAGCAGGTAAAACAGATTGTCTCTGGCATAAGCAAAAGATATCGTCTCTTTTTTGTCAAGCGGGTTGATATTGTGCGGTGCAAATCTGTTATTGAGGTTCAATACCCGGCATTGCTTTCCGTTTATGGTGGTAAAAAACACATTATCATTGAGGAAATCAATCTTGCTGCGATACAGTGCTAATTGTTCCGTTTCATCAGGTACATACAAGGTGCTGTCCCAAACCAGTTGGTCTTCTTGTATACGCCCTTTCTGGAAGTAAAGCTTCTTGTTAAAATGACTGGCGACAATATTCCCTTTCTGGTCAATAAAAAAGGACGCTGAGGTGCCGGTTGCAGTACTTATCTTTTTAGACCCGCTGCTGTTACAAATAATGCATTCCCAGTCTTTTTTTGTCGAACGCATAACCGCTCCTTTATTGAACAGTGCAATGCCGTCTGAATAGCGCCCCGTGTAGACAGGGTAAATGAAGTTTTTGGGATCGCGTAAAGCGGTATAATACCGGCCGTTCCTGATATAGCCGACCTCGTTGGAGATATTGGAGAGCCACAACCGTCCCACCTGGTCTTCAAGCAGGCACCAGATATCTTCGGTGGGAAGGCCGTCATTTACGGTAAATACCCTCGTTTCATAACCATTGTACCGTGCTACACCGTTAGGGGTGGCAACCCAGAAATACCCATTCTGATCGGTGAGGGTATAGTAAATATGGTTGGAAGGAAGGCCTGAAATCGCATCGAGATTAAAATAAGGCGTTTGTGCGTAGCCGCCGGGGTGCGCGGCACAGATCACGATAGCTATCGCAATCCATGCCCGGAGACAATGGTCAATCGTTTTGGTGCTGTTGGTGAACATTACAGGGTAAAATCCTACAAAAGATACGCAACCATCAGTGTTTTACGCCTTTTGCGTTCTTAATTTATACCGCTTTTGGTATGCAGGATATATGTATAATGACGGTTTGGCAACCGAAATGGAAAGTATAGATGATGGTAAAGTTCCTGAGAGCTATTCCTAGCGTCGTAAGGCAGGTGTAAGATATTCTTTTAAGTCTTTCATACACAGGCTATGGCATAAAAAAAGCACGCCCTGAGGCGCGCTTTGAAAGACTCTATCCTGAAAAATCAGATAACTTTCACATCGACAGCATTCATTCCTTTAGGACCTTGCTTGGTAGTAAAGGAAACGGTATCGCCTTCACGGATCTCGTCAATAAGTCCGGTAACGTGAACAAACAGGTCGGCGCTGCCATCGGTGGGGGTGATGAAACCAAATCCTTTGGTTTCATTGAAGAATTTTACTTTTCCTTCTTGCATTGTGTAATCAATAAAAATGAATAAAGTGCAAAGTTAATGTAAAACGGCCGGATTAGCGGAATTTTTTGTCGGGAAATATCATTTTCGCTGCTGCGATGCTATCCGAAATGCTCCTGCAGTGCCACTCCGGCAGGCTGCAACGCCGCTGTAAACGACCGGGTACTGAGTATAAAGCGGGTCCGGTATTCGGCATAAAGAGTAGCGATCTCGTCAATGGCCCGGACAAACATATTGTCGTTGGCAACGGAACAGAAGTTTTCCCAACTTTTGAATCGCTTGCTCAGCGCATATTCTTGCTTGATTTGTTCGAGGGATTTCATACGCGTTACGGGGTGTTTAGCGGGTAAATTAATTTTTGGTTAACTGGTTGAGCAAGTAACACAAAATTTCGACACACTGTTTCCCGTTGCGGAGATTTTAACATTGGCTTGCCGGAGCCATGGCAAGCCATAAAAATGGAGCAGCACGGAACAGCAAAAAGAGCCGGTTATTATCCGGCTCTTTTGTATAATACTATGTGTGTTATAAATCCTTATTCGGGCGTTTCCTCCTGGGGTTCGCCGGCTGTATCGGCTGCAGGCGGTGTATCCGGACCATCAACAGAAGGCTGATCGTGTTCGCCTTCTTCGATCAGTTCTTCTTCCTGGTCCTGTATACGGGCAATGGCCGCAATCTCGTCGCCCTGGTCCAGGTTGATCAGCTTCACACCCTGTGTGGCCCTACCAGCCTCGCGTATGTGCTCTACCTTCATCCTGATCGTAATACCCGATTTGCAGGTGATCATCAGATCGTCCTTTTCTTCCACAGCGAGTAAGCCCACCAGGCCGCCTGTTTTTTCGGTTACATTGATGGTCTTTACACCTTTACCGCCACGGTTGGTAATACGGTAGGAGAGGGTATAGGGTATCTCGTTGCCGGCCTCGTCGCGGATCATGATGGCTTTGGACAGCTCTTCTTCGGGAGCATCGGCTTCCAGCTTTTCGAGGAAAGGTGTGCGTTTACCCAGGCCATTTTGCGATACCACCAGGATCTGGTTCTGAATACCGTCTTTGGGTAGACAGATCATGCCGATCACTTCATCCTGCTCGTTTTCCAGCTCGATACCATATACACCTATGGCGCCACGACCTGTCTCCCTCACTTTTTCTTCGGGGAAGCTGATCGCACGGCCCGATTTTACTGCCATCATAATATAGCTCTTACCGTCGGTGAGCGATACGTCGAGCAACTGATCGCCTTCCTGGATGGTAATGGCGTTCACGCCGCTCTGGCGCGGACGGCTGAAATCGCGGAGCTTCGTCTTCTTAATAATGCCTTGCTTGGTACAGAGTACGATGGAATGACTATCGACAAAGGCTTCGTCATCCAGCCGGGGCACATCGATCACCGTGCGGATCTTATCGTCGGCAGGTATCTGGATAAGGTTCTGTATGGCCCGTCCCTTAGCATTCTTATCGGTTTCGGGTATCTCGTATACCTTGAGCCAGAAACAGCGTCCTTTCTCTGTAAAGAACAGCAGGGTATGGTGTGTAGAGGCAACGAAGAGGTGTTCGATAAAGTCTTCCTCACGGGTACGGCCGCCCATAGCGCCGCGTCCGCCACGCTTTTGCGCGCGGTAATCGGCTACTGAAGTACGCTTGATATAGCCGAGATGCGATACGGTGATCACTACATCTTCTTCTTCGATCAGGTCTTCGATGCGCATCTCATTGGCCAGGTACTGGATGTCGGATTTGCGCGCGTCGCCGAATTTCTTTTTCACCTCTTCCAGCTCTTCCTTGATGATGTCCATACGCATCGACTCGCTGTCCAGGATCGCTTTCAGGTGGTTAATGGTCTTCTGCAATTCTTCGTACTCGGAGCGGATCTTATCGATCTCAAGGCCTGTGAGCGTACGCAGACGCAGCTCCAGGATGGCTTTGGCTTGTATCTCGCTCAGTTCAAATGCCTTGATCAACTCTTCACGGGCATCGTCGGGTGTTTTGCTTTCCCTGATGATCCTGATGGCGCGGTCCAGATCGTCCTGTGTACCGATCACCTTCATGTAGCCTTCGAGTATATGTGCTCTTTTTTCCGCTTCCCTCAGTTCATACTGTGTACGGCGCACGACTACCTCGTGGCGGAAGTTTACAAACTCCGAGATCAGATCTTTAAGGTTAAGCGTACGCGGGCGTCCTTTTACCAGCGCAACATTGTTGATACCGTAAGAGGTCTGCAGCTCGCTGTACTTATACAGCTGGTTGATGATGACCTGGGCTACCGCGTCGCGGCGCAGCTCAACCACAACCCTGGTGCCATCTTTATTGGATTCGTTGGCCACATTGGTGATACCATCGATCACCTTGTTGTTGACCAATGCGCCGATCTTTTCGGTAAGCGCGTCGCGGCTCACCTGGTAAGGTACCTCGGTGATCACGATCTGCTCTTTTCCGTTCTTTTGCATTTCTACGTTCACCTTACCGCGTAGTACTACGCGTCCGCGTCCGGTCTGCATGCCGGCTTTTATGCCATCGATACCGTATATCGTGCCGCCGGTGGGAAAATCCGGAGCCTTAACGTACTTCATCAGCTCATCTATCGTGATCTCATGGTTGTCGATATAGGCAATACAGCCTTCAATCACTTCCGTAAGGTTATGTGGCAGCATATTGGTAGCCATACCTACGGCGATACCGCTAGAACCATTTACCAGCAATTGGGGAACGCGGGTGGGCAGTACGGTAGGCTCCTGGAGGGAGTCGTCGAAGTTGAGCTGGAAATCTACCGTTTCTTTATCGATATCGTCCAGCATGCTTTCGGCATAGCGCTGCAGACGGGCTTCGGTATAACGCATGGCTGCCGGTCCGTCGCCGTCCTGGGAGCCAAAGTTACCCTGGCCGTCGACCAGCATATAGCGCATGCTCCAGGGCTGGGCCATACGTACCATAGCGTCGTATACGGAAGCATCGCCGTGCGGGTGATACTTACCCAGCACCTCGCCTACCACACGCGCCGATTTCTTGTAAGGCTTGTTGAATTGCATGCCCAGCTCATTCATAGCAAAGAGCACACGGCGATGCACGGGCTTGAGGCCGTCGCGCACATCGGGCAGGGCGCGGCCCACGATCACCGACATAGAATAATCTATGTAGGCGGTCTTCATCTGTTCTTCAATATTAACGGAAACCAGCCTGCTCGGGCTATTGTGTTCCCCGCCTTCCTGAGGCGGGATATTGTTTGTGTTTTCGTCCATTTTGACTGTTTAGAAAGGAATGCAAATGTACGAAATACGGGGCTAAAAACGGGGTTTAAAGCCCATGTTTTGATAGGAAGAAGAGAAATGTGGAGAACTTTTTATCTTTAAATTTAGATTCCTTTAGTGATTTGATTTTTAATTATATGTATATTGTGAAATATTATTTTATGAATCTAAAATTGCTAACGATATACAAAAGCGGAAAAAAGCATCTCCAGACCTTTGGTACGGTTAAAAGAAAAGGGATTATCTGGCACACCCCTGCCGCCTTTTTAGGTTGAATAAGTGGATAAAATAGCTTTTATTCTCCGAAATAAGAACCGATCAGATAATCTATGTCTCTGCATTTGGTAAAGTCTATCTGTTTTGTCTTGTTTTCTTAATCCCCGGGCGGAATCGTCATTATTAACCCTAAATGCTGATGTTGAAAATCCGGAGCCATTTTCCCGGTTAATTGTATGTAACAAAAATTGGAAGGCACGAGTATCGTACCACGTTTGCCGGTGGTTCGGTAAAAGGCCTGGAGCTTGTACTTTCCGGGATATCGAATACAATTTATGGAGAAGGGCTTTAAATGGTCCATACTGGTTTTGGTTTGAGGGTAAACAGGGAGGTAACGATCATCCTGGAAACCTTCCACATAGTCGACATGAGCGCAATAATCATTATATTCTACAAAATCTCTGATTGAATCTGCAAAGTACCAGGTCTTGAAAAATATATCACTTAGCAGGACTGGTTCGCTTGCATAGGTAACAAAGGGCACGTGGGGTAGGTAGAAGGTGTCATATGATCCGTTCTTGAATGTGATCGTAAAAGAAACGTTGTCGTATGCATCGTTGATATCAGTCTCAGGCTGGTTCGCTTCCAAAACAATCCTCATGCTACCGGTATCTCGAAGATTAGGCTCTTTTGCATGTGCCTTCGATATTAAAACAAAACAGAAGAAAAATAAATATTTCATACTTAAAGATAATTTTTTTACCTAAAAAGAGCATCACAGGTTAACCAACTTTAAACGTTCCCGCATTTTTTGTTGTTGTACCTTGCATTAAATCTCAACTCAAATCTCTATGCGATTGCTTTCTCTCTTGGTCTCGCTTTTTTTTCTTAGCCCCAAAAGCCAGGCGGGCGATGTGCCCAAATCCATTTACGACTTTAAAGTAGAAGGTCTGGAAGGTGGATCGATCGATTTCGCCCAGTTTAAAGGAAAAAAGATACTGATCGTCAACACGGCGTCCAAATGCGGTTTCACACCGCAATATGCCGAGCTGGAGAAGCTGTATGAGCAGTATAAAGACAAACTGGTGATCGTAGGATTCCCGGCCAATAACTTCATGTTCCAGGAGCCTAAAGGCAACAAGGAGATTGCTGAATTCTGCCAGAAAAATTATGGTGTTTCTTTTCCTATGGCCGCTAAAATATCGGTTAAGGGTAAGAACATGGCCCCCATTTACCAATGGCTGACCAACAAAGATTATAATCACTACGACAATACTTCGGTAGGTTGGAACTTTCAAAAATACCTGATCGATGAGCAGGGTAACCTGGTTGCCATGTTCCCTTCCAAAGTGAAGCCGCTGAGCGATGAGATCGTAAATGCGATTAAAAAATAAGATACGCCTCCGGGTCCGAAAAGACAAAGGGCTGTCCCGTTTCCCGCGGAACAGCCCTTTGTCTTTTTGATTGCTCTTTATGTAAGGGCACAAGACAGCTCTCCTATTCTGTATCGGGCAGCGCATCTGAGCGCTGGAACTGCGCGAAATCCGGATATTTGTTTTCCAGCCATTGCCTGATCCTGTCGTCGGTAAAATCGATACGTACCGGAACAATAGATGCATAGCCCTGGTTCAGCGCCTCGATATCGGTATCGGCGCCCCGGTCGCGGTTAACGAACTTGCCCGTCATCCAGTAATAGTCGCGGCCGCGCGGGTCCTTCCTTTTATCAAAGTTTTCGGACCATTTGGCATCCGCCTGACGGCATACCTTGATGCCTTTGAAGGCAGTCTGCTTCACCTTGGGTATATTAACGTTAAGCAGGAAATTTTCGGGCATAGGCTCTGCAAGCATACGCTCCACCACCTCCCTGGCCACCATTTTGGCGATGCTGAAATCTGCATCAAAATTAAAATCCTGCAGGGAGAAGCCTGCTGATGGTATCCCTTCAACGGCCGCTTCCATGGCCGCGCTCATAGTGCCCGAATAGATCACATTGATCGAGGCATTGGAGCCATGGTTGATACCGCTAAGGCAGATGTCGGGTTTATGATGCAGAATCACATCGTGGGCCAGCTTCACACAATCTACCGGCGTACCGCTGCTTTGGTAGGCCTTCACGCCGAGGTCCTGGAATAGATTCACCTCGTCGAGGCGGAGCGGCTTTCCTATGGTAATGGCATGGCCCATGCCGGATTGCGGACTGTCGGGCGCTACCACTACGATCTCGCCCATGCCATGCACGGCTTCTATAAGGCTGCGGATGCCCGGCGCTGTGACGCCGTCATCATTGGTAATCAGGATTACCGGTCTTGTATCTTGGTCCATAACGATTTGATCAGTTCACTACCAGTCTGTCTTTGCCAGCCTCCTGCGACCCAGCAGGTAATACAGTACAATCCAGGCTACAGTCGCACCGAGATAAGTCCAGTCGCCGGGAACAGAACCGGCGGGGAGCGTAGCCCGCAGCATCCGGGAGGGGTTGGCCGGAAGCAGCTCGTCGCTGCATTGCAGGGGCAGGAAAAGATCGCCGGCCGGGTATTTATATTTGAAAAGAATAAGCACATGGAGGATCGCTTCTACAATAAGGCTGTAGCACATGAGGATGCCTATGCTGAGGCCACTGCGCCGGAAGAAGAACGATAAGGTAAGCGCGAAGCCGAAATAATTAAGACAAAGGAAAAACAGGTAGACCAGCTTTTCGCTGCCATCGAATAAGGTACCGATCGATAAGCCGCCCACTATGCCCGACAATAAGCCCAGCAGGAAAGTGAACAGCGTGGTGGCCAGACTAAAGACAATAATGAGGAGCCATTTGGCATGGAAGAACTGTAACCGGGTCCAGCCATCGATAATATTCTGCCGGTTGGTCCGGTACTGGAATTCGTTTGTGGCGATAATCGCGACCAGGATGGCGAGAATGATCACGAAATAGCTGGCAAAAAAGCAAAGATCGTCCCATACCCCCGAGAAGCTGGAGGCCTTCCCGAAAAGCGTAATGCCACCTGCGCCCACATTGAACCAGCCAAAAGCAATCGATATGTAGAACAGGGAAAGTAGGAGGGCAAAGAGCAAGGTCAGCACACGGAAGGTGGCATATTTCCGCTGTTTCATCCATTCTATACTAAGCAATTGTATCATAAGCAGGGCATTTTGCAGCATCAACGCCGCATCGACGGAACCACCATTCAAAGATAAGCCCTGAAGATGTTGGAATCGTTATTTTTACCGGAAATTATTGTCATGTCTTGTTTTTACCCGCCTGTAAGTCCGCTCCGGATAATGATCATGCGCGCTATAGTTACGTTGCTATTGGGCAGTCTGCCGCAGCTTGCCGGTGCGCAGAAAGCGATGCCGGCACAGGTAAGCGTATCGGTTGTCAAGGCTACGGACGACGATAACCTGATTTTGTACCGGCAGGATCGCCCGCTGAAGAGCGGCGATTTTAAAGGCCGGTCCGATAAGGCTTCACCGGGCGTTGGCACTACGTACAGCGGTATTCTTATGACCATAGAAGGTAACGAAGAGCGTGGCGTAATGAAGGTTGCTGTAACCCTCACCATTTACTTCGACAAGTCCCGCTCCTGGATGAAAAAGGAAGGTCGCAATGCCACTGTGCTGGCGCATGAGCAGCTGCATTTCGACCTCACGACAATCAAGGCCTGCGATCTCGTGCGGGCCATTGCCGCAGAGCATTACGATATCGATAACGTGAAGCCGCGGCTACGGGCGCTCCAGCAGCAATATACGCAAGCGCTCGGCGAGTTGCAGCAGGCCTACGACCGCGAAACCCGCCATGGCACTTTACCGGAGGAGCAAGAACAATGGGCGCAGCGTGTGGCCCGTGACCTGGCAGCTGATTCCTGCTGGTAGGTATCTTCCTTATTTGGCTTTTCTGGTTAACTTTGCGCCCGATGCAGACAAAACTACAGTTTCCGGATGTACAGGCATACAAAGGATTGCGCGGTCCCTCCCGCGTCATCTCTTATATCTTTCACCCGGTATTCATGCCCACCATCATGGCCATCCTGGTCAGCTATCTCAACCGGTCGGCTTTCGCCGCGCTGGATACGCCGCATCGTTTGCAGCTCCTGGGCAACATTGCACTCAATACCATTTTCTTTCCTATCATCAGCACACTGCTGCTAAAAGCCCTTGGCTTTATTGAAAGCATACAGATGCATAACAGCAGGGACCGGATCATTCCGCTCATCGCTACCATGATCTTTTATTTCTGGGCCTACCTCATTATGAAGAATGTGCAGGCGCCCTTGTCTTTACGTGTGCTCATGCTGGGGGCTTTCTGGGGTATCATTGCCGTTTTTATCATCAATATCTTTATTAAGATCAGCATGCATACGGCTGCCGCCGGCGGTGTGCTAGGTATCGTGCTGGTGGTCATGATGATCAGCCATATCAATCTTTTCCTGCCCTTGCTGGGCGCCTTGCTTATCGGTGGTATTATCGGCACCGCCCGCATGGTGCTGCATGCGCATAAGCCTTCCGAAGTGTGGCTGGGCTACCTGGTAGGCGTGGTGGTACAGCTGGCCGCCTACTGGTATCTGAAATAGGCGACTTGCAGAAAAAAGACCATTTTTTGCATTTAGTATACAGTCCTATTGCTGCTGCTCGAAGGCTTGCATTGCTGCTATCAGCTGTTGCACATTCTCGACACTGATCGCGTTGTACAACGACGCCCTGAAACCACCGACGCTGCGATGCCCCTTGATGCCTGTAATGTTCCGTTCCCGGGCAAAATTGAGAAAAGTCTGCGTATGATTGTCATCATGTGTTCTGAAGCAAACATTCATCAGGCTGCGATGTTCCTTTTGCGCTACACCATAAAATAGTTGGCTGTCGTCTACTGCCTGGTACAGCAAGTTTGCTTTTTCGCGGTTGCGCTGCTCTATGGCATCGATACCGATGCTGTCGATCCAGCGCAGGGTAAGCAAGCTGCAATAGATGGCAAATACAGGCGGTGTATTGAGCACGGAGTTATTAGCGGCCTCGTCCTTGTAGGAGAGAATACCGGGCAGCTCCCGTTTTTGCCTTTCGAGCATCGATTTGCGTACGACCACCAGCGTAACGCCGGCAGGGCCTATATTCTTTTGCGCCACAGCATAGATAAGGCTAAACCGGCTGTAGTCCAGCCGGCGGCTGAAGAGCTCCGAGCTCATGTCGGCCACCAGTGGTACGGTCGTTTGCGGGAAACGAAAGAATTGCGTGCCGTAGATCGTATTGTTCGAAGTGAGGTGTACGTATTGGAGTTGCTCGGGAATATCGCCCCAGTCGGGTATATAAGTGTACTGGTCGGTTTTGGAAGAGCCTAGCACTTCGGTATAGCCATACAGCCGGGCGTTGTGCAGGGCCTCTTCGGCCCAATGCCCGCTTTCGATATAGCCGGCCGTCTCATCGGTTCCGAGAAAGTTCATCGGCAGCATGGAGAATTGCAGGCGTCCGCCGCCCTGCAGCCACAATACAGCATAGTCGTCGTCCAGGCCGAGCAGCTTTTTGACCAGTCCATTGGCTTCTTCAAGAATAGCGGTAAAGGCTTTGCCCCTGTGCGCGATCTCCAGGATAGACAGACCACTGCCATTGTAGTCGAGTATGGCTTCGGAAGCCTGCTGCATTACGGAGCGGGGCAGGGTAGCCGGACCGGCGTCAAAATTAATGAGCATAATAGATGGTCTTCAAAGATGGAACAAATAGGATAAACTAATTGAAAAAAGTCTGGTACACGTCACTCACTTTATTGGCCAGTCTGATCTCGATACCGAAATGGGTCTTATCCAGGCCCTTGGCATTGGCCTTGGGAATAACGATCATATCCATACCCATTTTGGCGGCTTCCGCAATACGCTGTTCGATACGGTTTACCGCCCTGATCTCGCCGCTGAGGCCTACTTCGCCTACCAGGCATACATTGGAAGGCAGGGCTACATCTTCGTAAGAGGATAGCAGGGCGCATACGATAGGCAGGTCGATAGAGGGATCTTCGATCTTGAGACCACCTGCGATATTGAGGAATACGTCCTTCATACCGAAGTGAAAGCCGCCCCGTTTTTCAAGCACTGCCAGCAGCAGCTGCAGCCGGCGCAGGTCGAAGCCGTTGGTGGTGCGCTGCGGTGTGCCATATACCGCCTGCGTCGCCAGGGCCTGCACTTCGATCATCATAGGGCGCAATCCTTCGATCGCTGCGGCAATAGCGATGCCGCTCAACGGTTCATCGTGTTGGGTCAGCAATACTTCCGAGGGGTTGGTAACACCTCTCATACCCTGAGAGGTCATTTCGTAAATGCCGAGCTCGGATGTAGAGCCGAAGCGGTTCTTCAGCGTACGGAGAATGCGGTAGGCGTAGTGACGGTCGCCCTCAAACTGAAGCACGGTATCTACCATATGCTCCAGTATCTTGGGACCGGCAATAGCGCCGTCCTTGGTAATGTGGCCGATAATGCATACCGGCGTATGGGTCTGTTTGGCGAAGCGTTGCAACTCGGCGGCACATTCCCTTACCTGGGATACACTGCCTGGTGCGCTTTCGATATAGGGCGATTCCAGCGTCTGTATCGAATCGATGATCACCCATTGCGGTCTTATCTTCTTGATCTCCTGGAAAATGGTGCTGGTATCCGTCGCGGTGAGCAAGTACAGGTTCTCATTCTTCATGCCCACCCGCTCGGCCCGCATCTTGATCTGGTGCGCGCTTTCCTCGCCCGACACATAAAGCGTTTTTCCCTGGACCCATTGCATGGCGCACTGCAGGAACAAGGTCGACTTGCCTATGCCGGGCTCACCGGCTACCAGCACAACGGAGCCCTGTACCAGGCCACCACCGAGCGTACGGTTGAGCTCGGTATCGGGCAGCAGCATACGGGTCTCCTCTTCTGCAACGATCGATTCGATGCTTTTGGCCTTGCCCGTATCTTTGCGTTCTTCGCTCCATAGCTCGGTTACAGAAGGTTTTCCACCGGGCTTTTCTGTTTTTTCTTCTACAAAAGTATTCCATGCGCCACAGGAAGGACATTTACCGGCCCATTTCGGGCTTTCAAAGCCGCATTCCTGGCAAAAAAAAGCAGTCTTCGTCTTCAATTGAAATCATTTAAGTTGCCGGCCAGGGCCAACAGCATGCAAGTTACCGATTCTCTCCCGGATATATTTTCCTGTCATCAGTCTTCCGCATTCACGCAGGCAAAGCACCATGGCAGAAAAGCAGGGATGTATAACAAGCTGTTTTTATACCCCGCTGCTATAGGTAACGATTACTTCGGCTTCTATATTCCTTACCGAGAGGGAGGAATAACCGCCGTCTTCCCAGCTCACCTTGATCTCGTCCAGCCAGAGACCATTCTCATGCGTGTACCTCACTTCCCAGGTATATACAACGCCCTGCGCATCTTTGGTGGTATACTTGCCTTCTTTGAGCTCGGGGCTTGTCTTGAATACAGGTGCATACTCCGTAAGGTTCCGGATAAGGTTGTACACAGTTACCGTTGTCTGGTCGGGAAACTGCAGTGATTCGGCCATGTATTCGTAGCCGGTAAAGCTACTGTACACCATCCCGTTCTTATACAGCTGGCGGCTAACCGACACGCCGCCTTCCGAAATGCGTTCGTGTTGCTCTTCTTTAACCAGCGGGGCGCCGGCTACGGGCGACAGCTGTGCGGCATAAGCCTTCAGGTCTTTGGTGCCGGAACGGGGCGGTGCCAGCCGCGACAGGTAGGCGTCGGCCACATAGCCCAGGGTATCTTTATACTTCACTTTGCGCCAACTGGAGGGCAGGCCGCCGATAACGGCCTGTTGGCCGGATAGGGTATCGTCGCTCATGCTCATACCGGTAATTTTGGTACCATAAGCGATGCGGGTAAGCACCCTGGCTTTATCGCCCGGACCCTGCCGCAGGCTAAGGCCGGCGGGTGCAGTGGTGTACAGGGCTTCCTGCGCCGAAAGGCTGAACGTAATGGCCAGGAGCAACGATACGGTAAGCATCGTGATGCGGATAGATCGTTTCATGGCCGCTAAGATAGGGAAGTCGGATGACCTTATGATAATCTTCCGGTTTGCCTGTCGCGGATAAATAGGCTGATGACGGAAACGGCCAGTATATAGCCTGCCAGCGTAAAGGCCAGCTGCAGCAGATCGGGTAGGGCATAGGGCAACGCTGCAAAAAGATCCAGTTGCAAGGTACCCGCCGCGGTTGCGATGCGTTCTGTGGCTATGGCGGCAAGCATGAGTATGGCCAGCAATAACGTGGCAGCATGGCTATTGCGCAGCCGGCGCCACCAAAATGCCATAGGCAATACCAGGTACACGATGATAAGGAATATATAGATGGCATTGCCCCTGACCGGCGGCGGAGTAAGGGGGAAAAACCGGTAACACCATAAGACATATATACCCGTGATCCATTGGCAGGTCGCTGTAACCAGTAAAAGAACGTTGGAGGCCAGCAGTAGGTGTCGGAAAAGACGACCCTGGTTCTTCCAAAGCCAGGCCAGCAGGAGCAGCAATAAGGTCAGCAGGGCAAAGCCGTTATACACGCCGTTGGTCCAGCGGCTGACATAAGTATACCACTCATTCATAGGATAAGGATATTAGCTGTTTACTTGTGAGAGAAAAAATAACCGTCCCGGAAAAACCGGGACGGTATCTTACTAACCCATTAAATTCACTAGTATGGCTACAAAAATAAGCTTCTGTCCAGAATAAATGAAATCGAATTTATCAACATTGCCTATAAGGTCGAAAGGTGATTTTTATTTTTTTACTATAAATTGATTTTCATATTATTGGGGTGGATATTGAAAGTCAATTATCGTACCCTGTTCTATGGGATAAAATGCCGGTTGGGGTAAAGTATCTTCCGTTAAAAGGGCTGGGCCCATAAAAAATACCAGCCGGAACAAACTCCGGCTGGTATCGATTTGAAATAACGTATATAACCACTTACAGCTCTGCTTTCTTCAGGATCACCGGAGAAATATGCAGGCCCATATTGCGGATGATCTCGTTGGCAAACTCGCTGGTCTTGAGCAAGGTGGCATCGGTCATCAGGTTGTAGAAATCGATGGTCACCGTTTTGCGCATAATGGTAGCGCTAAGGCCGCCGGTAATCAGCTCGGCCGCTTCGTGCCAGCCCAGGTATTCGAGCAGCATCACGCCGCTGAGGATAAGGGACGAAGGGTTCATGGTATCCGTATTGGCAAAGCGGGGCGCGGTGCCATGGGTAGCTTCGAATATCGCATAGCCGGTATCGTAATTGATATTGGCGCCGGGTGCGATGCCGATGCCGCCTACCGCTGCCGCCAGGGCATCGGAAATATAGTCGCCGTTCAGGTTAAGCGTAGCCACTACAGAGTAATCTTTAGGCGCCAGCAGGATCTGCTGCAGGAAGTTGTCGGCGATCACATCGTTGACGAGGATCTTGCCGTTGCTCTTAGCCGTGCGTAAAGCTTCGTTGGCTTCTCTTTCCCCTTTCTCTTTCTTGATGCCTTCCCATTCGTCCCAGGTAAATACTTTGTCGCCGAATTCGGTACGGGCGAGCTCGTAGCCCCAGTTTTTGAAGCCGCCTTCGGTATACTTCATGATATTGCCTTTATGCACCAGGGTGACCGTAGGCCTGTGGTGGGTAATGGCGTATTCGATCGCTGCACGGACAAGGCGCTCCGAACCCTCTTTGGAAACCGGCTTAACGCCAAAGGAAGAGGTCTCGGGGAAGCGTATTTGCGTTACGCCCATTTCTTCGAGCAGGAATTTCTTGAATTTTTCGGCTTCGGGGGTGCCGGTCTTGTATTCGATGCCGGCATAGATGTCTTCGGTATTTTCCCTGAAGATCACCATGTCTACCCACTCCGGATGCTTTACCGGTGAAGGCACACCCTGGAACCAGCGTACCGGACGAAGGCATACATATAGGTCAAGTGTTTGGCGCAGGGCCACATTGAGCGAGCGGATACCGCCGCCGATGGGCGTGGTCAGCGGCCCCTTGATCGATACCAGGTATTCCTTTGCGATATCCAGGCTTTCTTCCGGCAGCCATTCGCCGGTTTGGTTAAAGGCTTTTTCGCCAGCCAGTATTTCTTTCCAGTGTATCTTGCGGGTGCCGTCGTAAGCTTTTTCCACTGCTGCATCCAGCACCTTTACAGATGCTTTCCATATGTCGGGGCCTATGCCGTCGCCTTCGATATAAGGAATAATGGGCTGCGCCGGAACGTTTAGCTTTTTACCGGGACCCATTGTGATCTTTTCGCCCGGAACCGTAGAAGAAGCGGTATGATTGGTGGCTGTATTTGCCGCTGTCATGATAAAAACTATTTTGAATTTGAGGCGTAAAATTACGTATTTACGGCGGTATTCCGGGCTGGAAAAGCAAAAGAATTCGTAGGTTTCATTCTTAACAACCACTTAAACATAAATGGTCCGTGAATTGTATTATTAATTACTTTTGGTGAACAAATACAATCATCTATGGCCATTAAAATGAAGAATGAAGTTAAGATCGGGATATTAGTTGCTGCGACCATTACTATGTTTATCCTTGGCTTCAATTTTCTCCGGGGCCGGGGCGTTTTTTCTTCAGACAAATCTTATTATACTTACTACGACAATGTGCAGGGCCTGCAGGAAGCTGCCGTGGTACAATTGAAAGGCTATGCAATAGGCAAAGTGTCTGAAATAGAACTGCAGCCCAATCGCACCATTAAAGTTACCTTTCAGCTGAATAAGGATATAAAGGTACCCAAAGGAACCACGGCGCAGCTGGCAGCCGGTGATCTCATCTCCGGTACCAAGCTCATCAGCCTGCAGATGACCAACGATCCCAACTACCTGCCCGAAGGCAGCTTTATCCAGGGCAAGGCCTCGCAAGGTATCCTGGATAACCTGAGCGACCAGGTGTCGCCGCTGGTAGGCGTGGTGCAGCATACGGTAGTAACGCTCGATACCTTGCTGAATACGGTAAACAATATTATTAACGATGATACGCGCAAGCACCTCAATAGCAGCTTTGCTTCGTTGGAAGTAGCCCTGGGCCAGCTTTCGGGCCTGGCTTCGCAGTTGAATGCCCAGAGTGGCAGCCTTGCCGGTGTGATCAAAAATGCCAATAGCATTACCGGCAACCTTGCCAACAGCAATGCCCGCATTTCCAATACGCTCACCAACCTGGAAACGTTTTCCACTTCGCTCAACAACGCCCCCATACAACAAACCGTGGAGGAGCTGCAGCGCACAGCTACCGCGCTACAGGGCATTGTATCCAAGATCAACGACAACAATGGCAGCCTGGGTATGATGCTAAGCGATAAACAACTGTACAATAACCTGACCAGCACGCTGGGCAGCCTCGATGTGTTGCTGACCGATCTGAAAGCACATCCTGCCAAATACATCAATGTATCTGTATTTGGCCGCAAAGCCAAAGAATAGCATACAAAGGCATTCAAACCAGATACTACATGGTCCGGCTATGGCCGGATCATTTTTTATGAACTTTTTAAATGCAACTATGTTGCATTTGTGATTATCTTTGTGGTCAGATAAAATTTCTGTCAGGTATGAATGGTAAACTGGATTACGAAGTGATTATTGTAGGCGGAAGCTATGCCGGCCTCTCGGCTGCTATGGCCCTGGGCCGGGCTTTGCGCCGCGTGCTGGTGATCGATGCAGGGGAGCCCTGCAACCGGAATACGCCACAATCGCACAATTTTATAACACACGACGGTACGCCGCCTGCGGTGATCAGCCAGATCGCCCGGTCTCAAGTACGGTTTTACCAAACAGTGCAATGGCAGGAAGGGCGCGTAAGTACATTGCTGAAGACAGCAGATGGATTTGAGGCCGTGCTGGAAGGCGGCGAGCGCTATACAGCGCGAAAAGTGCTGCTGGCAACGGGTATGAAAGACCTGTTGCCCGATATTCCCGGCATGGCCGAATGCTGGGGTATTTCGGTGCTGCATTGTCCCTACTGTCATGGCTATGAGGTTCGGGGCCGTGAGACCGCAATATGGGCTAACGGCGCTATGGCCCTCGAAATGGGAAAGCTGATCGCTCACTGGACCAGCCGGCTGCAACTGCTTACCGATGGGTCTTCCACGATACCGGAAGCCGATAAAGCAGCGCTGGAAGCCAACGGCATTAAGGTGATCGAAAAACGGATCAGCCGGCTGTCGCAGCAGGCAGGGCATCTGGATGGTATCCTGTTTGACGATGGTAGCCGGCTGGACCTGGAAGTGTTGTATGCCCGTGTACCCTTGCAGCAGCAGCTCGATGTAGCCGGCCAGCTGGGCTGTATCCTTACCCCGGCGGGCTTAATACAGGTCGACGAGATGCGACAAACATCGGTGCCGGGTCTTTATGCCGCCGGCGACAACAGCATACAAGCGCGATCGGTAGCCGCCGCGGCAGGCGCGGGTAACTTTGCAGGAGCGGCCATTAACCGCGAGCTTATCGAAGAGCATTTTCTCGCCACCGGTACATTCGGCTGATCGCCGTTATACATCCTGCTGAAAATAGTAGCAGGCGCAATTGAAGCAGGTTTTTCCCGATGTTCCCTATATCATCGGGATAATCAAAATATAAAAGGAGCCGCCCGGGAAAGAGCGGCTCCTTTTGTTGCTGCAAAGGTGTAGATATGTTCTGATCAGATAACGGTAACGTTAACTGCATTCAACCCTTTTTTGCCATTTTTTACCTCGAAGGTAACCTTGTCGTTCTCCCTGATCCTGGCGCCTTGAAGGTCAGAAACGTGGACAAAAACGTCGGGGCCGCCGTCGTCGGGTTTAATGAAGCCAAATCCCTTGGTTTCATTGAAAAATTTTACTGTACCTTCTTGCATTGTGTTCAAATGAAATAATGAATAATGCCCGAAAGTACCGGAAAAACCCTAAAAGAAATCTTAAATGATTGGTTTGAAGCCGGGTATTTTTTGCAAATAATGCAGGTTGCCAACCGGTACTTTTATAGATTTTAGGTGTCAAATAGATAAAATATTCTATACCATGAATAAAAATCTATTATTAACCATCTTGCTGCTGCTCGGATGGCATACCGGCATTTGGGCGCAATCTGTTCCCGACAACGCCGAAGGCCGCCTCTGGCGGTTATGCAAAGTATGGGGCTATCTCAAGTATTATAGTCCACGTACCTGCCAGCTGAATTGGGATAGCTTACTGCGGGTCAATGTTCCTCTTGTTAAAAATGCTGCTACCAATACCGAGTTCAATGACCATATCAACGATCTGTTGCAATATGTCGGTCAAATCCCCACGGCCCAGACATCTTTACCACCTGTCTCCGACTCCAACCTTAATTTACAGCTTGGATGGGTCGAAGACATCGTTTTTTCTGCAGCGGTCCGCGGCTTCCTGGATACCTTTAACAGCAGGGCAGGGCACAACGATTCACTGGCTTGCCGGGTAAAGCTCAATGATCGCACCGATCCTGCATTTACCAGTTTTGTTGATTTTAGAAAAGACCAGGTAGGCTACACCACCAACTTTAATTTGGAGACAGACAGGCTGGTTACCCTGTTTTTTCACTGGAATGTCTTTAATTACTTTGGGCCATATCGCCGTCTGGCCAATCAAAATTGGGATAGCGTATTGCTAAACCTCATTCCCGAAGCGATTGCCGTACCCGGAGGGATCGATTTCACCAAAGTATTAGCCAAGCTTCAAAGTCGCAAAGATGACTCGCATGCCTTCCTGTCGGCCTTCGTATGGGATAGGTATCTTGGTAGCTTCTACGCTGGTTTGAAGCTAAAGAAGGTTGAAGGCCGAATTATTGTTGCTAAGGTCAGACCGGAAGTAGCCGGCGTCGCTATGGGTGATGAGCTATTGGCGATCGACGGTATGCCGGTGGACGGGATTATCGGCAGCTATCCAGACCTGTTTGCTGCTTCCAATCCATCTTCCTTTTACAGGGACGCCTGCAACCTGCTTGTGAGGGGGAATGGGCCAACGAGCTATACATTCCGTAATGCTTCGTCCCAAACCTTTACGGTCACTGTCGATCATACGATATACGCAGGCGATTGGTATCAATGGTGGTCGGGTACGCCGGGTACGCCGGCATGGAGTACTCTATGCAATGGCTATGGCTATGTACATATGGGAAGGTTGCAAAGGGCACAGGTAACGCAGATGTACGAAGAGCTGAAGGATAAACCGGCGATTGTCTTTGACGTGCGCAACTATCCCAATGGAACTATGATAGATCTGGCACGCTACTTGTTTCACGAACCAGTAATCACAGCACGTGTTTTCCAGCCCGACCCGGTTGCGCCGGGTTGGTTCACGGTGATCAATGACAGTACCAACCTGGGAACATGGTCTAATCCCAATCCCTATAGCGGCCGCCTTTATTTCCTGGTTAATGAGGAAACCCAAAGCCATGCGGAATATACCGTGCAATACCTGAGTCATGTACCCGGGGCGAAAGTAATAGGCTCGCAGACGGCGGGTGCAGACGGTAATGTCAATATCATCCTGGACAGGAACATTTATTTTTACTTTACCGGTCTGGGTTGGTATTACGACGACTGGTACCAATGCCAGCGCAACGGCATCAAGATTGACGAGGTGGTCACACCCACTATAGCCGGTATTCGCGCCGGTCGCGACGAGGTGCTGGAAAGCATTACCGGCTGCCCCACAGGCGTCAGTAATGCGGCGCCTACATCACTGGCCGTCAGTCTGTATCCCAATCCGGCTGCCGATCAGCTGACCCTTCATATCGGTGCTGACGGGGATGAAGTGCTGTCACTGCGCATCAGCGATGTGGTGGGTAAGATTTGTTATCGTATGGCGGGAAAGAATGTAGCCAAGCCGGGTGGCCATATCGCTATCGATGTACACGCCTTGCCGGCTGGAGTTTATTTCCTGGACATGCGCTCGGCCACAGGAAAGGTTTTTACCACAAAATTTGTAAAGCGATAGGTTGGGGTACCGGTTAATCTTTACGGACTATCCCGATATAGGCAACATTAGCCAAATTCTTCTTGATAACGGTTGCTGAGCCCGTCGAAGCACCTTTTATAGCTGTCCTTTACCTTCGGTAAGAAAAGTTCGACATGCTCAAGGACCGGAAATTGTTTTGTTTCCTATATCGGGATAGTCATTTAATCTTTTATTTTGTGATCGAACCTATCCCTCATGAAAAAAGAGCTTTTCCTGCTTGTTCAGCTGCTATTGGTGTTGTATACCGGCAGCAGGGCACAGGCAGTACCCGATAATACGGAGGGGCGCCTCTGGCGGCTTTGCAAAGTATCCGGCTACCTCAGATACTACAGCCCGAATACCTGCCGGATCAATTGGGACAGCCTGCTGCAGCAGACGATCCCATTGGTGAAAAATGCGACCAGCAACGCGGCATTCAACGATCACATGGATCAATTCCTGCAGTACGCCGGTCAGATACCTGCGACGCTGGCAACACTGCCCCCGGTTGTTGATTCGAATATGAACCTGCAGCTCGCATGGACAGATGATCCTGCTTTTTCTGTAGCAGTGCGCGACTTCTTAGATACATTTAAGTGCCGGGCCGGATATAACGATTCCCTGGAGTGCCGCCTGATCCGCAACCAATATAGGGATCCGGCCTACAGAAGCTATGTCGACTTCAGCAAAGACAAATTGTCCTGTGTTACAAGCGACAGCCTCGAAGCGGACCGGCTCCTGCAGCTGTTTTATTATTGGAATGCTTTCAATTACCTGGGGCCTTATCGTAATCTGGCCGATCAAAGCTGGGACAGCGTTTTGCTGCAGGCTATCTCCGAAGTAATGGCGGCCCCGACCACCACAGCCTTTGTTAAAGCCCTGGCCGGAATGCAAAGCCGTTTAGACGATTCACATGGCTTTTTTAAGTCGGAGGCCTTGCGTCTTTTCCCAGGCTCTTTTACGGGCTTGCGCCTGCGTTGGGTAGAAAACAAAATCATTGTAGACCGGGTGATGCCGGATATCCCTGGTGTTTCGACAGGCGATGAGCTGTTGGCGATAGACGGTGTGCCTGTGGCCACGATCGTCAATTCCTATCATGACCTTTATCCCAGTTCCAATGAGCCGGCCTTTTACAGGGAAGCCTGCAGCTTGCTGGTCCGTGGCCCCGGGAAAGGCCGGAGAAGCTTTATGTTCCGCAATGCCTCTGCCCATACCTATACAAGGGATATCAATGATACCCTGGACGGTGCACAATGGTCCCGGTGGCTGACACAAACAGACCGGATGCCGGTATGGACGACATTGTGCAATGGCTATGGCTACGTAAATATGGGTAAATTGATGCCCGAGCAGGTAGACAGCATGTATGCGGCGCTGAAAGATAAGCCGGCGATTGTGTTTGATGTACGTAACTATCCCAATGGTACCATGGCGGAGCTGGCGCGTTACTTGTTTTCCGCACCGGTAACTACGGCACTTATCTTCCGGCCCAATCTGAAGGCGCCAGGTTGGTTCAGCCGGGATAACGATAACACCAACCTGGGGACATGGTCCAATCCCCATCCATATAAAGGCCGCCTTTATTTTATGGTCAACGAAATGACCCAAAGCCATGCAGAGTATACCGTACAATACCTGAGCCACGCGCCCGGCGCTATAGTGGTCGGTTCGCAGACGGCGGGCGCAGATGGTAACATCAATATCATCAATCACCAGGACAAAACATTCTGGTTTACCGGCCTGGGCTGGTACTACGACGACGGATACCAGTGCCAGCGTAACGGACTGAAGATCGACCAGGTAGTACGGCCAACAATAGCCAGTATGCGCGCCGGCCGGGATGAGGTGCTGGAAAGTATTACCGGTTGTCCGATAGTGGACAATAAAAACAAATAAGCCCCGCGTAAGCGGGGCTTATTCTATAAAATGGTGTCGTTATTTATTTGAATTGCGGGATCAGGCCTTGTGCCAGCGCTACCATTTTGCTCAGTCCTTCTTCGGGCAGGTTGCCTTTCTTGAACTCAGCCAGCAGCTGTGGCATTTTGCTTTCCAGCTCCATCATAAAAGCATCTTCGAACGCTTTTACCTTTTTCACCGGCACTTCGCGCAGCAGGTTATTGGTACCCAGGTAAATGATCGCTACTTGCTTTTCTACAGGGTAGGGATTGAACTGGGTCTGCTTCAGGATCTCCACGTTACGGGCGCCTTTGTCGATTACGGTCTTGGTAGCCGCATCAAGGTCGCCGCCAAATTTGGAGAAGGCCTCCATCTCGCGGTACAGGGCCTGATCGAGCTTCAGCGTACCGGATACTTTCTTCATAGATTTGATC
Organism: Taibaiella koreensis; assembly: GCF_003545715.1. GTDB lineage: Bacteria > Bacteroidota > Bacteroidia > Chitinophagales > Chitinophagaceae > Taibaiella > Taibaiella koreensis. The sequence goes on along the minus strand of NZ_QVNU01000011.1, from coordinate 65,551 downwards.
TGAGCGCTACCACCTACGCGGCTTACAGAGATACCTACGTTGATCGCAGGGCGGATGCCGGCGTTGAACAGGTTACTTTCCAGGAAGATCTGGCCATCGGTGATCGAGATCACGTTGGTAGGGATATAAGCCGATACGTCACCAGCCTGGGTTTCGATGATCGGCAGGGCAGTAAGGCTACCGCCGCCTTTCACCATATGTTTGATGCTTTCGGGAAGATCGTTCATGTTCTTCACGATGGCGTCGTTGTTAATCACTTTGGCAGCACGCTCGAGCAGACGGCTATGCAGGTAGAATACGTCGCCGGGATAGGCCTCACGACCGGGCGGACGACGCAGCAGCAGAGAAACCTCACGGTAAGCTACGGCCTGCTTGGACAGGTCATCGTATACCACCAGGGCAGGGCGTCCGGTATCGCGGAAGAACTCACCGATAGCAGCGCCGGCAAAGGGAGCATAGAACTGCAGGGGAGCCGGGTCGGCAGCGGAAGCGCAGACTACAGTTGTGTAGGTCATGGCACCGTTCTCTTCCAGCGTCTTCATTACTGCAGCTACGGTAGATGCTTTCTGACCAATCGCTACATAGATACAATATACAGGTTTACCTGCTTCGAAAAATTCTTTCTGGTTGATAATCGTATCAAGACAGATGGCAGTCTTACCCGTACCACGGTCACCGATTACCAACTCACGTTGGCCACGTCCGATGGGGATCATGGCATCGATAGACTTGATTCCGGTCTGCAGCGGCTCTTTTACCGGCTCACGGAACAATACGCCGGGGGCTTTACGCTCGATCGGCATTTCGTACAACTCACCGCTGATAGGACCTTTACCGTCGATGGGTTCACCCAGGGTGTTGACCACGCGGCCGATAAGGCCTTCACCTACTTTAATGGATGCGATCTTGCCGGTACGGCGCACTTTAGAACCTTCTTTGATAGAATCACTTTCACCCATCAGTACCACACCCACATTGTCTTCTTCCAGGTTCAGCGCGATAGCCTTGGTGCCATCTTCAAATTCTACCAGCTCGCCCTGGCGTACACCACCCAGACCGTAAACGCGGGCAATACCATCGCCCACCTGCAGTACTGTTCCTACTTCTTCCAGATCGGCAGAGCCGTTGAAGTTGCTTAACTGTTGGCGCAATATCGCCGATATTTCATCCGGTTTGATCTCAACCATTTTCTATAGGAATTAAAAAGATAAAATGAATTGTTGTTTTTGTTTGTCAGCCCTGTCGCTTACATATCGGCAACGAACAGGTTTTTGGTAAACTGTTGCTTGATGTCGTTCAGGTCTCTCCTGATGCTCGCATCAAACAGTTTGTCGTCTACCTCCAGAGTAAAGCCGCCGATCAGGTCCTCGTTCACAAAAGTATTCAGTTCCACGTGTCCATCGGCGATCGAGGCTGTTACTTTATCAAAGATCAGCTTTTTAACGTTATCGTCAATGGCTACAGCAGTAGTCAGGTTTACCGTACGGATATGCTTCAGTTCTTTATACTGGGTAGAGAATGCCTCTACGATCTCGGGCAGATAGAACTCGCGTCCCTTGTTCACCAGCAGATTAATAAAGCCCATAGTGACCGGCTGTACCCTGCCATCCAGCACCGTGTGCAGGATAGCCATTTTCTTATCCGATTTTACCACAGGGCTTTTCAGCATCAGTACAAAGTCGTGATTGCTCTGGCATATCTGCTGTATCAGCTCCATATCATCCAGTACCGCTTCCAGGGCGTTTTGTTCCTGGGCGATATCGATCAGCGATTTGGCATACCTGGATGCGAGACGGGGATTTTGCATATATTCAATTGTCGCGTTGACGGAATAGCGGCGGCGCTATCCGGGAATGATTAATTCAGTTTGATCTCGTCGGCCAGCATCTGCACAAAGCCCTGCTGCGCTTCTTGTCCTGCAAGTTGCTTGCGCAGTATCTTTTCGGCTACTTCTACGGCCAGGTTGCCGATCTCGTTCTTTACCTCGGTCATAGCGGCCATTTTCTGGCGCTCGATCTGCAGACGGGTATCTTCCAGTATCTTATTCGCTTCCGTTTTGGCTTGTTCTTTCGCTTCGTTAATGATCCTGTCCTTGGTTTCTTTAGCCTCTTTCAGCATCTGGGTGCGCTCTTCGCGGGCCTGGATCAGCAGGCTCTCGTTCTGAGACTGCATTTCCTTCATTTCTGCTTTTACCTTTTCGGCAGCAGCAATGCTGTCGGCGATACCGCTTTCACGCTCTTGCAGCGCTTTTACGATAGGGCCCCAGGCAAATTTCCTCAGGATGAATAAAACGACCAGGAAGGCGAGCAGGGTCCAGAAAAACAAACCTAAATCAGGAATAAGCAAATCCATTGCTGTAAAATTTGAATTGTGAATTAAATTATAGCGCTTTTACTTTCTATTTTCGTAAAGAACAGCTGCGTCCTCGGCCCTTTGCGTCGGGCGCAGCTGTTGTAAATGACCGTACCGAAATTATTTCAGTACTACCGCCAGCAGACCGGCAATTACCCCAAACAGGGCAACACCTTCCACGAATGCAGCGGTAAGGATCATGTTGGAGCGGATATCGCCTGCAGCTTCGGGTTGACGGGCGATAGATTCTACCGCACCTTTACCGATCTGACCGATACCAACACCAGCTGCCAGAGCAGCAATACCTGCACCGATTGCGCCTAAACCTGCGCTTTCAGCTGCTAACATTACAGTGTTCAACAGAGACATTGTATTATGGATTTAAAAATGAAAAAACGTGTTTGTCAAATAGCTTAAGCTTCTCTTCAGGCGATGATCTCCTGCTCCGATACATTATAGCCCTGTCCGGTTACCGGATGCTTGGCATGGTATTCTTCGTGCTCATGATCGTGATGATGCGCTTCTTCGATCGCCTGGCCGATGAATACTGCGGTCAGGTTGGTAAAGATGAAGGCCTGGATGGCAGCTACCAGCAGCTCCAGGAAGAACATGAATATAGCGAAAGCCAGTGATACCGGTACGAAGCCCCAGCCTGCATAGCTGCTGATGGCGCCGAAAATAAAGATCATGGAAATTACGCTCAGGATAATGATGTGTCCCGCCAGCATATTGGCGAAAAGACGGATCATGAGGGCAACGGGCTTAATGAACAGGGAAATGATCTCGATAGGGACCAGCAACAGCTTGATGCCGAAAGGCACGCCGGGAGGGTTGAACAGGTGCCCCCAGAAGTGCTTGTTGCCGCTGAAAATGATCACGATGAACGAGATCAGCGACAGGGCGGCGGTAACGGCGATATTGCCGGTAAAGTTGGCGCCACCGGGCAGCAGGCCTAGCAGGTTGTTGATCCAGATAAAGAAGAATACGGTAAGCAGCAAAGGCATATAGCGCATATACTTATGACCCAGGTTGGGCTTGGCTACCTCGTCGCGTACAAACACGATCACAGGCTCCAGCGCATTCTGGAAACCGGAGGGTGCTTTCATCGCGCCGTTCTTTTTGTATTTTTTCGCCACGCTGGTCATGATCAGCAGGAGCAGGATCACAGAGATCAGCATGGAGGCTACATTCTTGGTAATGGAAAAATCTTTGATCGCTACGCCGTCTTCGGAAACGATCTTGTTTTTTTCATCAAGGGCATAGCCTTCGTAAGATTCATGACCATGATGAAAACGTGCAGAGGAGAAAACGGAGAGCCCTTTTTGCGGGTGGTAAACGATTACCGGAAGCGGTACTGAAAAGGGGTGGCCGTTCCAGTCAAAAAAATGCCAGTCGTGGTTGTCGCCGATGTGGCCAAATATTACTTCCGAAGCGTCAAATTCTTTCTTTTCGCCATGGGACGCTCCAGCATGCTCTTCAGAGGCAAAAGCGCTGAAACCCGCTACGATAAAGAATAAGACAGCAAATAACCGTTTACAAATAGTTAACACAGCACTGAAATTTTGCGCAAAGGTAAGCGTTTTAATTAGAAAACAAAGCTTCTACATCAAAATGAAGAATTTTTTTATGCTGTTTTCTCCCGGAAAACAGGGGGAAGAGCCGGATGAAAACAACAGGTTTTTGCCTGCCTGTTTTTGCCGCTTTTCAGGATCAGCGGTTTGCATGCGATCACCCGGTAAAAAGGCGTAATTCTTAACCGGGTCTCTTCTCTTATTCAAAAATATATTTACCTTTGCATGTTTTATGGAAAGCCCTGTGTGTATTTCCGAGAACCCTATAACAACCCTATAACAAAGATCATCGAAGCAGTATTGACATGAATTATCAGGAAATAGTAAGTCGTATAAACGATTTTTTGGCAGAAGACTTTGAGGTAGAACCGTCTGCTATTACCCCCGAAGCTACCCTTAAAGAGACCCTTGATCTGGATAGCCTTGATTACATTGATCTTATTGTGGCTATTGAGAGTAATTTCGGCTTTAAAGTAAGGCCCGAAGATTTCCAGACCATGATCACCATCAAGGATTTCTACGATTATGTAGCCAACCGGCTCGAAACCAATATAACTGCCTGAGGAAATGTCCACCTGGGATGGACAATCGAAAGGTAACCGTCTCGGTTATTCGATTTTTATTTTACTGTTGCGTTGGGGAGGCATTACGCCCGCTTACTGGCTACTACGGTTTGTAGTGCTGTACTACCTGTGGTTTGTACCCAGGGCCACACGGCCGCTACGCGACCTGTACCGCGACCGCTTACAGCTGGGCCCGGCACATACCCGCCGCCTGATCCGTAGCAATATCCTCACCTTTGGGCAAACCATCATCGATCGTATCGTAGTGATGAGCGGGCAAAAGCACCGCTTTACCGTAGAGCGCACGGGAGGGCAATACCTAAACCAGTTGGCAGACGGCGGCCAGGGCGGCATCATCGTCAGCGCGCACCTGGGTAACTATGAAATGGCCGGCCACTTGCTGCAACGGCTCAATTCCGTCATCAACATCGTTATGTACGATGGCGAGGCACAGCAGATCAAGCAATACCTGGACAAGGTGACCGGGCCCAAAACATTCAACATCATTTTTATTAAGGAAGATATGTCTCATATTTATGAGATGTCGGCCGCTTTACGCCGCAACGAGCTGATCTGTATCCATGCCGACCGTTATGTGCCCGGCAACCGCACCATTGCTCATTCTTTTCTCGGGGCAGAAGCGCATTTCCCTCTTGGTCCTTTTGTTTTGGCCAGCAAGCTGAAAGCACCGGTCTGCTTCGTATTTGCACTCAAGGAGTCCAAATACGGGTATCATTTCTACGGTAATCCTCCCAAAGTCTACGAAGGGCGGGGTACCACCGGCGCCGAAGCGATGCTCGCCGATTATGTAGGCCTTTTGGAAGAAAAAGTGAAGCAATACCCGGAACAATGGTTCAATTATTTTGATTTCTGGGCTGTTCCGGAAGCGCCTGCTGTATCTTAAAAGCATCCTTGTAAGTGTCGTGCTATGGGCCTACAAGGATGCTTTCCCTCTGGATCAGTTGTTCTCAGCTATGGCAGTCATCGCCTGAAAAATCCGCCTTTCCCGGTATTGCAGAGCTACCGGTTAATGTTTAATTTCGCCGCACCAATCAGATTTTAACCATGCAATACATTCCCCAGGCGGCCCCCTTCGAGATGATCGATGCAGTAGAGCAGGTTACCGAAACGGAGACCTGCACCCGCTTCACGATCCGGGAAGGGCACCTGTTTGTCGATGATGGGGTATTTACAGAGCCCGGGCTGATCGAGAATATGGCGCAAACCGCTGCCGCAGGTACGGGCTGGAAGGCGGCGCAACAGCAGCAACCGGCCCCGGTAGGCTTTATCGGCGCAGTAAAGAATTTTGAGGTGACCCTGCTGCCGGCGGTCGGCGATACGATCGTGTCTACGGTGACTATGCTGCACCAGGTAATGAATGCACATGTGGTGCAGGGACGGGTGATGCTTAATGATGAACTGATCGCAGAAGCTGAGTTCAAGATTTTCCTGCAATAAGGACCTGCTTTGTCTTTTTTATAACATCCATAACCCTTAAAATGCCGATTTATGAAACGGATCGCTTTTCTTTTTCTCTTTTTCCTGGGCACAATAACCCTAGTGCGGGCACAGGACGTATTTGATACCAAACAACAGGTAACCTGGCTGGGTCTTGATTTTTCGGCACTGAAGCTGGTCAAATCAGACGAGATGGTCACCAACGATGAGCTACAGAACAAGTATTTCCCGGGCTGGAACGACCTGGTGATGAATGAACCTAAGAAATTCGATATTGCCAAGGCGGTAGACCGGGCTTCTGTGGACAATGATCTCAGCGCTGTGACAGACGCCAATAAAAGCGCCAAGGGCGATTTCATCACTACCGACAAAGCTGCCTTTGAGCACCTGAACAAGGCCCAGATCCAGCAGATGGTGAAAAAATACAACCTTAAAGGCAAATCGGGCATCGGCCTGGTACTGGTTGTAGAAGCCATGGACAAGAATCGGAAGGAAGCATCCATGTGGGTAACCTTCATCAATATGGGCACGAAAGAAGTGCTGTTGAGCAAGGCCATCATTGGCGAGAGCGGCGGCTTCGGTTTCCGTAATTATTGGGCCGGGGCCATCAATAAGGTGCTGAAGGCGATGCCCGGCGAAATGAAAAAATGGAAAAAGGGAAACTAAGAGCGCACAGCGGAAAACTCCCTAAATTTGAAACCTCGTAGCCCTTCCGCTACGGGGTTTTATTGTAAAAGCACAGGAATGCTTTCCTGCATAGAAATCAGTTATCGTGTCCCGTATATTCGCTATCAGTTCCGCCTTGCTCAGTCCGGTCGGGCATACACCGGAGCAGCATATGACTGCGCTGCGAGAGCAGCAGCCGGCCATCAGGGTTTTTGAAGACGCCGCCATTGCGCCGGGACCTTTTTGGGCTTCACGGTTGCGGCCCGACCAGCTTCAGATGATAGCCGCACGCTATCCGGGCCACGGACTGGCCCTTAGCCCTTTTGAACAGATGTGCCTCTATGCTGTCGAAACAGCAATGGCCCAAACCGCAGTAGACATCCGCAGCGAAGATTGTATCCTTATCCTGTCGACCACCAAGGGTAATATCGAATGGCTGAACCGCCAACCCGACGACAGGATCAGCCTGCACCGCTCCGCTGCGCTGATAGCGGAGCAGCTGGGGCTGGCTCACCGGCCAATGATTGTTTCTAATGCCTGCATTTCGGGCGCCCTGGCGCTGATTACCGGCATGCGGCTGCTGGAAGGGGGGCATTACCGGCATGCGATCGTGGTGGGCTGCGACAGGTTCAGCAGCTTTATCTACAGCGGGTTCCAATCGTTCCATGCGCTGGCCGAAGGCCTGTGCCGGCCCTTTGACCGCGACCGAAAGGGTATCAACCTGGGCGAGGCTGCGGCCTGCATGGTGCTCTCGGTCGATGAGACCGCCGGCGTAGAAGCGCCCCTGGCAAGGCTTATGGGCGGCGGCGTGAGCAATGATGCCAACCACCTGTCGGGGCCCAGCCGCACGGGAGCTGAGCTGGCCATGGCGATCACACAGGCGATGCAGCAGGCCGCTTTAGTACCGGCGCAGATCGGTGCAATTTCGGCACATGGCACTGCAACTGCATTTAACGACGAGATGGAGGCCAAAGCCCTTACACAGGCAGGCGTGGCGCATGCGCCGCTGCACAGCTTTAAAAGCTATACCGGCCATACCCTGGGCGCAGCGGGCATCCTGGAATCGGTAGTGGCCTGTATGGCCATGCAGCAGGATATATTGCCTGCGTCGCTAAACTACGCGGCTTCGGGGGTATCGTCACCGGTAAACGTGCAGGCGGATACGGTCGCCGGACGATACGACTACGTATTGAAGACCGCTTCCGGATTCGGAGGCTGCAATGCAGCGCTGATATGGGAAAAATACCTGACCACCTGAAATACCTGATCTATGGACGAAATGATCGTATTCAGCACCTATCCCACACTGGAAGCGGCGGAGCAGGCCGCAATGCTGCTGCGGAACAATGGCATCACAGCTGAAGCAAAGCATGAGATGAGGTCGCTTGACAGCAATTATCTCGGGCAGCAGTTCGGCGACCCTTACCTGCTTTACCTGCCGGGCAAGGATTTTGACCGGGCGCGTACGATCCTGGAAGATCATACGGTGGTTGATCCCGGTGAAGTCGATCCTGGTTACCAACTGCTGACATTCAGCGACGACGAGCTCATCGATGTTATGATGAACAAGGAAGAGTGGGGTATCTATAACTACAAATTGGCGGCAGCCTTGCTGAAACGCCGTAATGTACCGATACCGGAAGCTCAGATCGGGATCGCCGAAGCCGAACAGCTGCGGGAAAAAGAAAAAGCGGTCTCATCCGGCTTATCGCTGTTGTTGCTCGGCTATAGCTCCCTGCTCTCGGGTGCCGCCCTGGCCTTGGTCAGGCATCCGGCATTTACACTGTTGCCAGGTGGCCTGGCCCTGTTTGTAGGCTGGATACTCAGCTATACAAAACGCACACTATCCAATGGCGTACAGGTACATTATTATAAACCCGCGGCCCGCCTGCATGGATTGATCCTGTTCTGGGGCGCATTGGGTTTTGCGGTCATACGTTACCTCATCTTATGGATACAATATAGCGGAACATGAAACAAAAAATAGTAGTTCTTACCGGCGCCGGCATCAGCGCCGAAAGCGGTTTGAGGACCTTCAGAGACAGCAATGGCTTATGGGAAAATTACCGGGTGCAGGATGTGGCTACGCCCGGGGCCTGGAAAAAGGATATGGACCTGGTGCTGCGCTTTTACAACGAGCGTCGCAGAGATGTACTGGCTGCCCAACCCAATGCGGCGCACCTTGGTCTTGCCGCACTGGAGACAAAATACGAAGTGCATATCGTTACCCAGAATATCGACGATCTGCACGAGCGGGCAGGTAGCAGCAATGTACTGCACCTGCATGGGGAAATACTGACCATGCGCAGCGAGAAAGACCCTTCCATTATTTACGAAATACGTTCCGACATACAACGTGGCGATCTCGCGCCGGATGGCGCGCAGCTGCGGCCCAATATCGTATGGTTCGAGGAAGAGGTGCCTATGATCAATCATGCCATCCCGCTGATGCAGAAGGCCGATATCTTTGTGCTTGTAGGCTCCTCGTTGGCCGTATACCCGGCGGCCGGCCTGCTACAATTTGTAAGTCCCGCTGCACCCAGGTATGTGCTCGACAAAGCGATCCCCGATGTGCAGCACCCCAACATTGTTCCGATCGAAAAACCGGCAACAGAAGGCATAACAGACCTGCTGCAGTTACTGATGTAGCTTTAGTCATCGGTTATGCTTATTTTGAAAAGCTTTTAAACGATAATCCATGAATACCCATAAGCAGGTAAAACGCCCGAAGGAGGTGAACAACTCGGGATTCAGCGGCAACAGCAGCGCCGAAGGAAAGCGGCTGCTGAATAAGGATGGCAGCGCCAACCTGAGCAAAACGGGTATCCCGTTTTACCAGCGGTTCAGTATCTACCATACCTTGCTTAAAATGAGCCGGATGAAATTCCTGATCGTGGTTTTTCTTTTTTATACCACAGTCAATCTTTTCTTTGCCGGCATCTACATGCTTATCGGTACTGATAAACTTTCGGGAGGGCCGGACAATCATCGTTTCATTGACAACTTCCTTCACTCGTTCTTTTTTAGCTCACAAACGCTGACTACCGTGGGCTATGGTCATGTGGCGCCGGTAGGTGTGGTGGCCAATTGCATCGCCTCGATTGAATCTTTCCTGGGTATCATGACCTTTGCGCTGGTAACGGGTATGTTCTATGCCCGCTTTTCCCGTCCCAAGGCCTATATCCGCTTCAGCGACAACTTTATCGTGTCGCCCTACCAGGAAGGAAGGGCCATTATGTTCCGGCTGGCGACTTATAAGAACAATGACCTTACCGATGTCAGCGCCGAAGTGACAGCAGCAGTGCATCATATGGAAAACGGGAAACGGATAACGCGGTTCTATCCCCTGAAGCTGGAGATCAGCCGCATCAACTCCCTTGCCATCAGCTGGACCTGTGTGCATTATATGAATGAGGAGAGTCCCTTCTGGCAAATGAGAGAGGAAGATATGATGGCACGTTCGATAGAGCTGCTGGTAACCATCAAAGGATTTGATGATCATTTCTCCAATACAGTGCAGCAGCGTACCTCTTATGCCAATGAAGAGCTGGTATACGGCGCGCGTTTCGTGCCCATGTATGAGCGCTCCGAATCCGGTGGGCACACAGAAGTTATGCTGGACAGGATCGGCAGTTTTACGCGGCACTCCTTTGTGGAGGAGCCCGACCGGCAGCCGACGGACGAAGCCGGTTAGCCCTCTTCTGTTACAAAGTCCTTTTTGCCCGGCCTTATCTGGAAGGTAAGGCGATGATAAGGCGTATGCCCCAGCTCTCTTACTTTTTGCTTATGATAGGGAGTGGGATAGCCCTTGTTCTCTTTCCAGTTGTAAGGAACAAAAGCGTCGTGCAGGTCGCTCATATAGGCATCCCGGTGTGTCTTTGCAAGAATACTGGCCGCCGCGATGCTGGCATATTTGCCGTCGCCCTTGATCACGCATTCATGAGGGATGCCGAAGTAGGGTGTAAAGCGGTTACCATCGATCAGCAGCAACTCGGGAATAATGCGTAGCTGCTCAATAGCCAGGTGCATGGCCTTAAAGGATGCCTTCAGTATATTGATGCGGTCGATCTCCTGGTTGTCGACAAAAGCGACCGCCCAGGACAAAGCTTTTTCTTCGATCACAGGGCGTAGCAGTTCCCTTTGTTCCTCTGACAGCTGTTTGCTGTCGTTGAGAAAAGGATGGTGGAAGTCTTTGGGCAGAATGACTGCGGCAGCCACTACAGGACCGGCCAGGCATCCTCTCCCGGCCTCGTCGCATCCGGCTTCTACAATATTGTCCTGGAAGAAAGGTAACAGCATCTTCGCAAAAATAATTGAAAAATGCCGGCAGTAGGCGCCCATTTTTCAGATCAAGCGGAAAAGCCGGGGGAGAAGGAACGCTTTGATTTGTTGGGCTTGCTGTTTATGTATTAAAACCCTTACATGTTAGTCGCTCGGGATAGAATGTCTGTAGCGTAAGCAACATGCCATCCACATTGCACTGCAGCGGCAAAATGTCGGTAGACGCAACCAGACAAACCCATTTCTCTTACGCCCCGGGGAGTAAAGAGAAATGGGGACAGATCAGTAGCCGTTCAGGCCGCTTCGCGTCCCGAACGGCGTCCCGATGGAACGGTCTTGCCTATTTGGTCAGGTTTTTGGGCGCTTCAAGCACTTTATCTACCGGCTTGATGGTCTTTCTGGTCTTGCGGTCAAGTGTGAACCGGCGGGCTACCGTGAGCCGGTAATTACCCGTGCTGATCCGGTACATACCTTCATTGTAAGACCCGTCGGCAGTGACGGTGCTGTTGACCAGGGAGGCTGTATAGATCCAGCGCCTGCTGTTGTAGCCTACGGCTACACGCACCATAAAATTGGGTGAGACGCTGATCTTATTTTTTTCCTCGGTAAGCGTAGCCTCGTTTACGAAATCTATGGGAATGTTCACTGTAAGCGAGCCGGTAGCAAACCAATTGCGTTTGTATACAAACGTGTAGGCATAGCCGCCGCCGGGGCCTATATTGAAAAAGCGCATCCGTTTGACATTTCCCTGGGGAAATTGCCCGGCTAGCTCCCTGGGTACCAGCAAGCTGTCGCTATTGATAACACCATAGTAGACATCGCCGCCCAATAGAAAAGTACCTGCCGACTGGGTCTGCCACTCGTTTTGGATCAGGCCGGCGCGATAGGAGAATTTGCGGTTGTTGAAAGCATAATAAGCAGAGCCGCCAACCATTCTTACCCTGATATCGGGCCGTATGTAATAGCCCGGTACGCCGGCGATATAATTTTCGGGCGAAAGGTAATAGCCTTTGTAGAACTGGCCGAAGAGGTCGACGATAACCTTCCGGCCATAGAGATGCGCCTGGAGATCGAGGTAGCGGGTTTTGCCGCGCTCTTTACCGTCGCCGTTCAGGCCGGGAAAGCCATAAGCGAGGTTAAGGGAAAAAGAGCGGTAAGTGGCGCCTATACCCAGGTTAAGCGTGGTGTTGGGGCGATAGCGGAAAGAAGATTCTTTGCTGTTCCCGGGTATGCGTATACCCGTATATTTCTGCGACAGATAGATCCTGGCGGTGATCTCACGGTCGTAGGCTTTAACGTAGGCGGTATCGGTGGGCGACCGCTTCAAAATGCCCTTGAGCAGCTGGGCCTCACTGTAGTTGGGCACAGCACAAAACATCCCTAATGTTGTCAACACTACGATTCCCTTCATGAAAGGTCTTTTTCTATTTCAAAACGTAAGCTTGTTACTTCGATGCAATACCCGGCTCAAAATCGAGCGATATCGAGTTCATGCAAAACCGTTTGTAGCTGGGTGGCGGCCCGTCGTCGAAAATATGCCCCAGGTGCGACTCACAACGGCCGCAAAGCACCTCGGTACGGTGCATCCCATGCGAGTTGTCGTCACGATAGATCACACTATTGGGTCTGATGGCTTCAAAAAAGCTGGGCCAGCCGCAGCTGCTCGCAAATTTGGCATCAGATTTGAAGAGGGTATTTCCGCAGACGGCACAGTAATAAGTTCCTTTTGTATCGGCATCCCAATACTGGCCGGTAAATGCCCTTTCCGTAGCCTGCTCGCGTGCAACGGCATAGAGGTCTGCGGGCAGGATCTTCTTCCATTCGGCATCGGAGACATGGAGGTGAGTTGTGTCCGTGCGGGAATAATGGGGGTTGTTGGTATGGTCGTTTGTCATAGTACGCTCTTGTGAGACTCCTTTACAGGACGGAAATAAAAGCATAACAATAAAAAAGAGTGTTAATCTCATCTTAAATTCTAATTTTGCATTAAATAAACCCTGCTTTATGAACAAAATAGTTCTGCTTATATTCTTAACACTTTTGTCTACAACAACTTTTGCGCAGATAAAGTTCGGACCGGAGGCCGGTTACTACATGGGAATGCAGAGCCGGAAAAAGATAATAACTGCTTCGGAAAAGGTGACTGAAAACAGCAAACCCGCTCCTGGCGCGTCGGCAGGTGTGGTAGCCGACCTTCAGCTGATGAAGAATATGTACCTGCAAGGGGGTGTTTTTTATCTTTTTGAAAATATAAAATATGCAGACCACGTCGATTTTACGCGATTTGGCCTCGGCTCGCCCAGCCAAACGGCTTATTACAGGATTCATAATTTCCGCGTTCCCGTTTATCTTGTCTATAAATCAGGCTTCGAAGGTACGGGTCGTTTTATAGCCGGCGCAGGGCCTTATGTATCCTATCTTTTTTCGGGAAGCTGGAAAGCCGATATCCCTGTAGTTACCTACGGTACCGATCCGCAAAAAGTTTCGGGATACGATTACCTGCACAAAAGCAAAGATCTGCAATTTGGTACAGATAAAACGGATGATCTCAAGAGCTGGGATTATGGCGCCGCTGCTTTCCTGGGTTACGAAGCCAATGTGGGTTTGTACTTCAAAGCCAATTTCTCTTATGGGCTGGGCAACCTGAGCCCTCTGAATACCGACGTTTCCCGGGTAAGGAGCTGGGGAATGGGCATTTCGATCGGCTACCTGTTCGGGAAAGATGGTTGGTAAAGCCACCTGATATGCCAATGGAAATAATAGGTTAACCAGGCATTTACTTCGGTAAATGCCTTCGCCGTTTATCGATGCAAGCTTACCTTTGCGCAAAAATTGCGGCGATTTGAATACCTTCAGCACATTACCCGGTGAAGCATCCGGGCGCAGGCAGAAAAGAGTGGCCCAATGGCTGATCACCGGCGTGGTGATGATCATTATCCAGACCCTGCTGGGCGGCGTGACCCGGCTTACCGGCTCGGGCCTTTCTATTACAGAATGGGATGTGGTGACAGGAGCCTTGCCACCGCTGAACCACGATGCCTGGGTAAAGGAGTTTGCGCGGTACCAACAGTCGCCGCAGTATCATTATCTCAACAGCGACTTTACCTTAAGCGATTTCAAGTCCATCTTTTTCTGGGAATGGTTTCACCGTTTGTGGGCACGCCTGATCGGGTTTGTCTTTGCGATCCCCTTTATTTATTTTCTGGTGAAAAGATATTTCAGCAGGGAAATGGTAATGCCCCTGGTCGCACTGTTTGTCCTGGGAGCACTTCAGGGAGCGGTAGGCTGGATCATGGTAAAGAGCGGGCTTACCGGCGATGCGATCTATGTACGCCCTACGAAGCTGGCGATCCATTTTGTACTCGCCATGATACTGGCCTGCTATGTGCTGTGGTTTGCCTTGCAATTGCTGATACCGGCTACAGAAAAAGTATATCGTCCCGTTTTACGTAACCTGTATATCCTTACCTTCCTGGTGCTGCTGTTGCAGCTGGTATATGGCGCCCTGATGGCTGGCAACAAAGCCGCTACGGCCGCTGCAACCTGGCCCACCATCAATGGTAGCTGGATACCGGGAGGTATGGGTGAAGCCGCCTCTGGCCATCCCTTGCTGGAAAATAAGATCACCATTCATTTTATCCACCGGAGTATCGCCTATTTGCTTGCCCTTCTTGTCTTCTTATCTGCTTTCATCGCTTATCGCAAGCGAGCCTGGAGCAAGGCGTTTGTACGGTACCGCTGGCAGCCGGCAACACTGGTGCTGCTGCAGGTGATCCTGGGTATATGTACTGTGTTGACGAGTGTGTCGATCGTACCCAATCGATGGGGCATCTTCGAAACCCTGGCTGAGCTGCATCAACTCATTGCGATGTTTTTGATGATGGCCCTGGTGGTGCAGCTGTACCTGCTGGGCGGCAGACGGCAGGCAGCATGATCGCTTAAACCTTAAACACCGGGATATCAGAAACTCAGCGTATAGGTCAGGATAACCGATACCGGCAATAGCACGGTCCTGTCGAGCTGATTGTTGTTGTTCCTGGAGAAGTAGTAAAAAGCATTGGCCCTGTTGTATACATTGAGTACACTCAGGTTCCAGGTGCCATGTAGCCGGCTGCTGTACCGGTTAAGCCAACTGATGCCAAGATCCAGCCGGTGATAAGCCCGCTGCTCTGTGGTCGCTGCATATTCCTTTACCAGTTCAGCATCGTAAGACAAATCGGAAGTGCGGATAATAGGTACAGGAGCCTGTGGCTTGCTCTGGAAAGAAAAAACACCCGATAGCTCCAGTGTTTTGCCCAGCTTATATAAGGCCACCAGGTTAAGGTTGTGGCGCCGGTCGTATTTGTAGGGAAAAGTAAGGCCGTTGTTGATCTCGGGCAGCGTACGATTGCTCCAGGACAAGGCATAACTGAACCAGCCGGTAAAATTACCTTTTGTCCTTCTCAGAGAAATTTCAATGCCATAGGCGGCGCCCTTGCCCGTTGCTACCTCCTTGTCCCAACTGGTGTTCTTGGTGACTTCCGCGGAATCGACCAGGCGCAGTAGCAATAGCTCGGCCACATCTTTGATCCCCTTATAGTAAGATTCTACGCTGAAATCGAACAGGCCGTTGACAACGCCAGACACGCCCAGGCTAACCTGATTTGAGACCTGCGGTTTCAGCTTGTCGGTAGAAGGTATCCATGTATCGATGGGCAAGGAGGTCTGGCTGGCCGACAGGCGGTGAACGTTCTGCTGCATCTTTACATAAGCGCCATACAGGAACCAGCCCGGATGCAGCTCATAACGTACATTTATCCTGGGTTGTAGTGACAGGTAAGTCTTGCTGTTCTGCACATAGCGATTGAAATGCAGGCCTGCCGATGCCGTCCAGCGGGAAGCGATATTGAAGTGATCTTCGAGGTACAGTCCGCTTTCGCTGCTGATCGAATCGCGGATGATCTCTTCTTCATTCGGTGGCGGGTTGGCGATCAGAGCCGGGTCCTGCAATGCCCAATCCTTGGTAAAGTGGTAAGGGTCAAATTTGTGATGCGTGTAATAAAGGCCCGCTTCGATATCATGGTTATTGCCCAACTGGTAATGGGCATCCCATTTGCCGCCGATATCGTATACACCGCTGGTGGCCCTTTCTTTCAATCCGTTCCAGTATTGTACATCGGGATCCCTTCTTCCCGGCATCTCCAAAGTAAAATCGGTACCTGCATCAAGGTTGTAGGTAGAATAGAGAATGCTGAGATTAGTAGTCAGACGGGGCGAATAATCGTGGCGCCATCTCAGGCTGGCCGCTTTGTTTGTAGTCCGGAACGAAATGCCGGTCGTCTGGTTGTTCCCTCCGGCGTAGAAGGTATCGCTGTTGAGGTTGAATATATCCTTGGAAGCATAACCGCTGAGGTACAGGTGGTCTTTGTCGGAGAAGCGGTGGTGCAGCTTGATATTCATATCCTGGAATTGCAGCTTGACCCCGGGGGTAAACAGGCGAACGTATATATCGTGGTAACTCTTCCGTGCCGCGATCATAAACGTGGTTTTGTCTTTAATAATAGGCCCCTCCAGCATAATGTCCGAGGCAAAGGTGCCCACCGACAGCGCCCCATGCAGCTGTTGGGGGTCGCCATCCTTCATACCTACATCCCATACCGAGGAAATGCGGCCACTATAACGTGCGGGAAAAGCACCTTTGTAGATCTCCAGATTTTCCACCGCATTGACGTTCACTGTAGAAACCAGGCCGAAAAGATGCGTAGCATTGAATACATTGGCATCGTCGAGCAGCAGCAGGTTCTGGTCAGGCGCTCCGCCACGCACAATGAGCGAGCCGGAGCCGTCGTTGGCTTCCTGTATGCCCGGGGTGATCTTAAGCATACTGATGAGATCGACATCGCCGCAGAAACGGGGCAGGTAAAACAGCCGGTTGATG
The DNA here is from genome assembly GCF_003545715.1 of Taibaiella koreensis. Taxonomy (GTDB): domain Bacteria; phylum Bacteroidota; class Bacteroidia; order Chitinophagales; family Chitinophagaceae; genus Taibaiella; species Taibaiella koreensis. The sequence goes on along the minus strand of NZ_QVNU01000011.1, from coordinate 48,743 downwards.
GGAGGGGATACCCTGCTTAAAGGTGATACCGGAACCACATCGTCGGGGTCGCCGACGAGCACCGAATCAAGGCTGGACGGCGCCACATCCATGCGGATGCGCACGAGGGGGGCGTCTGCTGCCTGCAGTACGACCTCGACAGGCTTATAGCTCAGGTAGCTGAGCCGGAGCTTTAAGGTGTCCGAAGGTGAGGTAAGGCTAAAATAGCCGTCCTGGTTGGTGAAAGTGCCGGATCGCCCTTCTCCCGGCAACGAAATGGCTACGCCTTTCAGCACCTCGCCCGTTTGTTTGTCTTCGATTACCCCATTAAATTGATATAGGGGACGTTTGCCAGGTTGGCGCCCTGCGGCGGGCCCAATAAGGATCACATGGTGCCGTTCTTCAAAGATATAGCCTGATCCCTGGAGTAATTGTTCAAGAACCACTTGCAGTTTTTCCTCTTTGAACGACATGGGCTTTACCTCGTAGGTCTGTAGACCGCTGGTTTCGTAGGCGAAGGAATAGCCGGTGGCCTGCTGTAGCTGCAAAACACATTTATCCAGCCTGCCGGAAGCGAAGTCGATGGTCAACCTGGTATCCAGCAGCTGGGCATATGTATTTATTCCAGCGAAAACAAAAAGAAGAATAAAAGCAACTCTGGAATAAATAAGCCTTGACGATCTCCTACATACCATTCAAAATCTGATAACCGCTTACCGAATGTATCTATTGTTCTGTTACACCGACCTCGTTGCCCTTCTTGTCGAAGTGCAGCCCGCTCGTCACCCGCAGCATATCCAGCACCTGATCGCCTGTAAGCTCCCTTGAGAAGCTCATGCTGAAACGGTACTGTATCATTTGTCCGGGATCATAGACAAGACGAAGCCTGTAAATGGTTTGCAATATAACAGATAATTCATTTAAAGATACATTATTGAGGTAAATTGTGCCATTATTTTTCCATTCACTCACTTCTTCAGGTAAATATTTGCTTTTTTCAAAAGTATGAGAGCGGCAGGAGTAAGAAAGTTTCTCGCCAGGCAACAGTACGCTTAACCCTTTTTTGTCTTCTTCAACCTGTACGCGGCCGGTGATCACACTGACTTTGATGCGTTGGGTATTTTTGCGCACATCGACTACGAATGAGGTACCCAGTACCCGTACCGACAATGCCTCAGGCGTAGTTACGGTAAATGGCGCCTTTTCGTCGTGGTGAACTGAAAAGAAAGCGACGCCATCCAGCCTTACCTTGCGGGATCCGGCCGGAAATTGCTCCGGATAGCGAAGGCTGCTGCCGCCGGCCAGCCACACTACGGAGCTGTCGGGCAGCATCACCGGCAGCTTTTGTATGCCGGCAGGTGCGGTTATAGTGAGCAGTACGGGCTGCGGTTCTTTGGCAAAGAAAAAATAACCCAGCAGGGAAATGCAAAGCAATGCTGCTGCAGCGATGCCCACGGTCCAGCGTTTGCGGCTGCGTAAAGGCTGAACAATGGCAGGTTGTTTTTCCCGGCCTTCCCCTATTTTTTGGAAGATCGCGTCGCGCATGTTGCTTCTGATGTCTTCTTTCTCCTCTTCAGAAGTGAAGGTGATCGCTTCAAGGGTTGGTACCTGGTCGAACCATTGGGTCAACAATGCCTCTTCGGCCTCGGTAGTCGTTCCTTGGCGGTGTTTCTCGATGAGCTGAAGCAATTGTTGCTTGTTTGTTATACTTGTCATGATTGTTGTTAAGGGTACGATAACCCTTCATTTAGGTGTTGGTATCATTGCTTAAAGACAATAGCGCCAACACGGGGTACTATATTAATATTTTGCCAAAAAAACCGGCAATGGTTACAATAAGTGACAGCAGCCGGTAATGTTCCAGCCCGCTACGGATCTTTTTCAAGGCGTTACCAAGCTGATTTTTAACCGTTTGCTCAGAAAGCGCAAGCTGGCCTGCCACCTCGGCGATCGACATCCCCTGCTCCTTGTTCAGCATATAGATCTCCTTCATCCTGGGGGGCAGCTTACCAATTTCTTCCTGGTAGAGCTTCCTCAGCTCGCGCTCATTGTTCAGGTCCTCCGACTGGCTTTCTTTTTCGAGCGTGCTCCTGGCCGCATCGTAATGCCGGCGCTTGGTATTGACCGACCGGATGTGGTTAAGCACCCGGTTGCGCACGGCCACCTTCAGGTAGCCTTCGGCGGTTTCCCTGATGTCTATCTTGTCCCTTTTGTCCCAAAGATCGATAAACAGTTCCTGGACGATGTCCTTGGCTGTGTCCTGGTCCAGGACATGCCAGTAGCACAGGGTATAGAATTTTTCCCAATACCGGTTATACAGCACCTCGAATGCCATGGTATCGCCCTGTCTCACGAGCGTCCAAAGTTCGATGTCGGAAAATGAATGCAATGGTGATGGTAGTATTAATTAGTGATAAGCCTTCGATTTTGCTTGCATGGACACAGCCCGGGAGAGGCTGTACTATCCCGGACCTTCTAATTTACCTGTTAAATTTTTATTATGGTCAGATTTTTGCTAATGTAGATAAAATTGTGAATAAGCATAGTACTCTTTTAAACATTTTGTGTCCTCCAATTGAACTTGCATTCCCCCTGCTTTTGTGCATATGAGAACTTGCCGCCCGCTTCTTATCCTGATGCTGCTGATGCTGCCGGGCTTTGTATCCATAGGTTTTGCGCAATTGCTTCCGCCAAATCAGCCGGAACAGGATGCCTGTAATGCGCTTGTGCTATGCGGCAGCTCTTTCACCTCCCCCTATAGCTACCAGGGTGTAGGTACCCTTAACAATCTTGGCACTACACCCTGCGGATCGGGAGAGGATAATTCGGTTTGGTTGAAGCTTACGGCCAGCACTTCCGGTACCCTGGTCTTTTCCATAGCGCCTGTATCGCCCCAGGACGATTATGATTTTGCTGTATTGGATATCTCCGGCACCACCTGCAGCAGCCTCAGTTCAGCCAATGTGGTCCGCTGCAATTTCAACAACAACCAGCCGGGCAGTAATGTGAACGGCGTGATCGGGCTCAATACCACATCTACCTTGTCTTACGTGGCCGGCGGCACTTTTGGCAGTTCTTTTTGCCAGCAGCTTAATGTAACGGCAGGGCAGGTATTCCTGATCATGATCAACAACTATGGTAATTATGCCAGCGGCGGCCCTTCCTCCGGTTTTACCATCAATTTCGCAGGCTCCACCGCTACCTTCAATACACCGCCACCACCGCAATTGCAAAGCATCCTCGTCCCGGTGTGTAATTATAAGAGCGAGATCACTATCCAGCTAAGTTCGGAAGTGAAGTGCAGCTCTATAGCCGCCAATGGCAGTGATTTTTACCTGAGCCCATCGGGTACCATCACTGCTGCGCAGGGGATCAATTGTTCGGGCAGCTCCGGCTATACCGATAAAGTGAAGCTTACCTTTTCCCCGGCGCTTCCCCCCGGCAACTATACCGTGCATGCGCAGCAGGGAACCGACGGCAACACCTTGCTGGACCTTTGTAACAATCCTCTGGCCCTGCCGGCACAGCTAAGCTTCACCGTAAGGGAGCTGGCCAAAACCGTGACCATGACCCGCTGTACCAGCCAGATGCCCTTTACCTGGAACGGTATTAATGTAACCGCCGGCGGCCCGGCGGCCGCCGTGGCGCACCATACCACTACTTTCGGCTGCGATTCCGTAACCACGCTTAATCTTACCGTAAGCCCCTCGGTGACGGCTACCGTGAATGCCGGCGTATGCAGCAACCAGCTGCCTTACCTGTGGAATGGCATTAACGTGGCCGCCGGCGGACCGGTAGCGGCTACTTTCACTAGCACCAGCTCGGGCGGCTGCGATTCGGTAACCACACTCAACCTTACCGTAAAACCGGTCTATACCGGCGCACAGACGGTCAATATCTGCAGCAGCCAATTGCCTTATACCTGGAACGGGATCGTAGTGCCTGCAGGTGGCACGGGTATTGCTACCTATACCGGTACCAGGGCCAATGGCTGCGACTCGACAGTAACACTCAACCTCGTCGTTCATCCCCCCTATACGGGTACTGTAAACCGTACGATATGTGCCAATCAGCTGCCCTATACCTGGAATGGGATCGTAGTAGCAGCCGGTGGCGCCGGCGCAGCTACTTATCACGGAACCACCACCTGGGGCTGCGATTCGGCAGTGACGCTCAATCTTACAGTTAACCCGCTGTACAGCGACACGGCTGCTGTAACCATATGCAGCAACCAGCTGCCCTACACCTGGAATGGGATCGTAGTGCCGGCCGGCGGCACAGCAGTTGCGACTTATCACGGCACTACCGCCCTGGGCTGCGACTCGGCAGTGAGCCTTAGTCTTACCGTGAAACCTGTGAGCGCCCTTACGGTAAGCCGTACTATATGCAGTAACCAGCTGCCATACCTCTGGAATGGCATCAGTGTAACCGGCGGTGGACCGGCTGCGGCCAGCTATACCACTACGGGTAGCAACGGTTGCGATTCGGTAGTGACGCTTAGTCTTATCGTAACACCGGTGGTGCAGCATACCGTAAGCATGATCAAGTGTGCCGCTGATATGCCCTTTACCTGGAACGGCATAACGGTAAACGCTGGCGGTACCGCCGCGGCGACATTTACCGGCACCTCTGCCGCAAATTGCGATAGCATCGTCAAGCTGAACCTGGTAGTACAGCAGCCTTCGGTAGCGGTATTGTCGGCCCATGGATGTAACCAGGCGATCTTTGAAGGAAATACCTATACCAGTAGCCAGGTAGTGTACGATACATTGCACTATACTACCGGCTGCGATAGCCTGCGCCGGACGATCAACATCACCGTTTATCCCACAAACCCCGTTACCGTGAATAAGGATACTGCTGCCTGCGGCCAGTTAGTATTCAATGGGATAACTTATACTTCCAGCACTTCGGTAACGCAGACCTTCCTTACTGTACAAGGCTGCGATAGCCTGTACCTGGTTACCGCCATCACCATACATCCCAATACGCCGGCCAGCCTGGTGATCGATACCGCTGCCTGTGACGAAGTGGTATTTGAAGGAAGTACCTATACCAGTGACGCGACGCTGACCCGGATGTTCACCAACCATCTGGGCTGCGATAGCCTGCTGCGTACAGTCAATGTGCGGCCGCAGCATTTCAGGCTCAACCTGGTTGCCGATCCGCGGGAGATCGTCAATGGCGAATATGTGCAACTGACAACGAGTGCCAATACTGGTTACCATCCTACGGATTGGTACCCATCGACCTATTTCCCCGATCAGCAGGCGCTTGGCCAGCGGGTACAGCCGCCGCATGATGAAACGTTCTGGGTCATTGCCCGATCCGACCTGGGTTGTATCGATTCGGCGCAGATAGCCGTGCGTGTCGACACATTGGTAGCCGATGCCTTTATGCCCAATGCCTTCAGCCCTAACGGCGACGGGCTGAACGACCGCTTCATCCCCGGGTTCTTTAACCAGCGGGGCTACTCGATCACGATGTTCCGCATATTTAATCGCTGGGGGCAGGAAGTCTATAATGGCTCCGGTAAAAACACGCAGGGCTGGGATGGCACCTATCACAACCAAGGCAAGCCTGCCGATGGCGGTACTTATTATTACGTATTGAAGGTGACCTTCCTCAACGGAAAGGAAAAAATAATGAAGGGCGATGTACAGTTGATACGATAGCAAAGAGATCCGGCTTGGTACTGGCCGGTAATAGCCAGGAAGCAGAATGACAGACAGGAAAAGTTGACCAGGTTCCCGGGCCGGCGCAAGCTGGTCCGGGAATTCATTTTAAAGGGCCGGCATCAGACCACGATCCCGTTCTTCACTGCATACATGACCAGGCCGGCAGTATTGCGCACACCTATTTTTTCCAGCAGGGCAGAGCGGATACCTTCAACCGTACGGGGGCTCAGGAACACCTTCTTGCCGATCTCCGAGGCAGTCAGCTCCTGGCAAATGAGCTGTAGCACCTGCGTTTCGCGCTCATTCAGTCTGATCTCCTGCCGGAAACGGGGCGGCTCTTTTTTTTGTTGTACCACTTTGCGCAGCAGGGTGGTATTGACCAGGTCGTTGAAGTAGTATTCGTTCTCATATACCGAATGAATGGCCGTTTTGATCTCCTGCGGCTCTGCATTCTTGAGCAGATAACCATTGGCGCCGGCCTCCATCATATGAAGAATAAAATGCTCCTCCTCAAACATCGTAAGCACAATGACCTTGAGCGCCGAATGCCGGTCTTTAAGATGTTTCAGCGTTTCCATGCCGTCCATCTCCGGCATCTTCAGGTCCAGCAGCACTACATCTGCTTTACGGGATTGCAGCAAGCTAAGCAGTTCAAGCCCGTTGCTGGCCTCCCCGGCGCATTTGAGTTTGTGATCGTCGATTAAGGTCATTTTAAGACCCTGCCGGAAGATCTTATGATCATCGGCAATAATGTAGGATATGATCGCCATAGTTTACAGGTTATTAAAAAACCTACTTTATAGGTGCTTGGATAGTAATCGTAAACAAACTTACGGATACTTGCTCAAAATAAATAGAGGCCTCTATGCTTTTTAACCTGGTAACGATGTTTTTCAGGCCTATCGCACCTTTTTTATAGATCAGCTCTTCAAACAGGTGCTGGGTAATGCCGGTACCGTTGTGACTAACGACAAGGGTAACCTGTCCCGGCACTGTCGTGCTCTCGATAGTCAACAATTGAGGATGTGCATGTTTGAGGATATTGTGGGTAAGCTCCTGTACCACGCGATAAAGCGACAGCTCTATATTTTCAGGCAGGCGGGGTAGTTTGTTGTGCGCCGCATAGGCAGCGTGTATACTGTCCGATTGACCGATCATATCGGCAAGCGCCTGCAGCGATACATCGAGGCCCAGGTAATACAAGGTTGATGGCTGCAGCTTATGCGCGATATTCCGGATCTTCTGCAGGCTCTCGTCCAGGAGTGCCTTGGATTGCGCGATCAGCGGCGTATCGGTCATTTTCAACGCAGCGGTAGACAGGTAAAGCTTGACGGACGCCAGGGTAGGGGCTATATCATCGTGGAGCTCGGCTGCGATACGCATGCGTTCCTGTTCTTCGCTCTGGATGGATGCGTTAAGCAGTTCCTGCTGCTTTTCACGATTGATGCGTTCGATCTCGATCTGCGACTGGATTACCCGGCGCTGGTACAGGATAACAAACCATACCACGCCGCCGCCCAGGGCAAGCATGACCAAAGTTCCTACGACGACAAGAAAATTAAGATCCAAGGCTTAAGGTTTTTTTCTGGATAAAGATAAAGCCAGCAGTGCCCGGTATCCGATATTGAGCCCGCAATGGATATAGATCCAAAGGGCGGCCTGTCCCTGTTTGAGGTAGGCGATAAAGAGCAGCAGCATAAAGTTGCCGGAGAAGTACAGCATGAATGCAACGCAGGCCCAGAAGAATTCGGATTGATCCAGGAAAAGCTTGTTCAGGTCTTTAAGAATAGAATAAAGCCCCCATATGCCATAGGCAATGAAAACAAGATGCAGCATGCTGGCCCCCAGGGTGTTGGTTTGGTATATGGATACATGTACTGTCAATCCGGTATACAGCATGGCGGTGGCCAGCCAGAACAGATCGTAGTACAGGTTTGCCGTTCCCCTGGCGCGTGGGCGCAGGTAAAGCGAGATGCAGATAAACTCGACCAGGAAATACAAGTTGGCGATCCAGGAACGGTTCAGCTGCAGGGGTTTCAGCACGAACGACAAAGTAAGGTCAATCAGGAACCCTGCCATGATGTACCACCACAGCAGGGTCCGCCGTTTTTTCCAGCCCAGGATCAGGGGGAATAGGGGCGAAAAAAGCGATATATAAGCGATTGCCTTGTCGATGATTCAAAGCTAAGGATATAACTCCGAAAGATCGCCGAAGTAGACGGCTCTTCCGCCATCCACGATCCGGAAAACCACATCGACAAAGTTTTTGCCCCGGATAGTCCTTACTGCTTTAAAGAACTGAAATTCTGCCGTTGACGGAAAACGTTTCAGTAGACCTCTGAAGAGGGAGATCGAGTAGAAAGTAGTAACGGCGCCTACATTCACCCTGAATTTAATATCGGTGTTGGCTGTTGTATCTGTATCGTCAAAGTCGATATAAACTTTGTACCCATCGCAATCCACGTCTTGTCTATTTACTTCGCCCTCAATTATCTGGTAGGAAATGCGTTGAGGCATTAACCCTGCAGGCGTCGCCGGCGAGAATCGCTTGACAGAGGTTTCGAAAGCATTTGGCTGGAGCATATGCGCGACGGTCAGGAATTCCTGGTAAGCAGGATCATCGCAACGGGGGCGTTCTACGCCTGGTTCTACAGGCAGGTCAAAGGGAGGGGGTGGCATGTGAAAGTGCTTTTAGTGTGAAACAATAAGCCAAAATACAAATCCTTCAGACCAGAAGCAAAATAATGATAAATTTATAGTAGAAAAATAGGTTCGAAATGAATTGATTTTTAGTATTTTAATAAAATGATCATACTTTAATTCAGCATTTCTACGTATACTATTGGCGTAATTTTACTGTTGTTCCGCTCACTATTATACGCTTAGAAGTTCAGTATAAACAGGCTTGATAAGACATTCTTTACCTTTTAATTTTACTGCTGCAAAACCAATCATCTTAAATAAAGAAATCCAATGGCTGTAAAATTTGAATCCGGAACCGCTCAAACAACTGATAATGCCGGAAAGCAACGCCTGCTATCTTATAACAGGCTCTATAAGTTCGACATTACTGAAGATAGCGGTATCGTCACTTATAAGGAAGGTTTGGAAACAACTTCATCCCTACCAGATCTATTGTCGCCGGCACGCAAAATAGCAAGACAATACCTGAAAACTGTAGTAGATGAAGATGAAATGACCATCGAGCCGGACAAAGGTCTGTGGGATAGTGCCAGGCCCGGGGCATCGTTAGCTGAACAAGGAGAAGCCTTACCTTATTTCCGCTTTAAGGAAGAAAAGACGGTAGGCAATGTCGCTTCTGTTGCTTATGAGCAGTTAGTGGATGATATTCCTGTATGGGGCGCCGGATTGTTTGTAAGGATAAATCCTGATAAAGGCGGTGTCTCAGGCTTTCACAATGGCGCCCATTATATTGCCGGAATACACCGCGCAAACCCTGAAAAGATAGCTGCTTGGAAAGACTTACAGCAGTTTCCGCTAGAAAAGTTAATGGAGGCACTAGGAGCAACGGAAACGGTTAAAATCACGCATATCACAGATGCCAAGGTGTGGTTCTATCAATATCTGTCAGAGAAACGTATGGACGGGGACGAGCTGGTCTATAAGGTATATGTTCCAGGAAAGAACGGCGAAGCCGGGGTATACCAGAAAAAAATATTCTTTGCGCCGCCGGCGCTTTCGGAAGAAATACGTGATGGAATACATTATGAATCAGTAGAAGTCCTTTTTTCTGTATTGGCTGAAGGAGAAAGTGAGTGTCATTGGAGAGCTTTCATCGAGCCCGATAGTAACCGGGTTCTTTTCCTTGAATCCTTCAGGGCTTATTGCGCTAATGCCGCTGTATTTGAATCAGGCCCGGTTAGCGTGACGAGGGGGGGGGTAAGAGATCTTGCGCTTGTTTCCGGGCTGGATAAGGAATGTGCTATGGTTCCCTTGAAAGAATTGGCGCCTCCCAACTGTTGCGGTATACAGCAACTCGCCGGGAAATGGGTGGTACTGGGAGAGTGTCACGATCCCAGTAAAAAAGCACCCAGGTTAAGCCCTCCTTATAATTTCGTTTATCCTTTTGATAGCTATGAATTTGCCGCATGCAGCGCCTATTATCATTGCGACAGCATGTTCCGTTTGATAGAAGCGCTTGGCTTTAAAAAAGAGCAGTATTTTGAACATACTGATTTCCCTGTTACTGTAGACCCGGTAATGTACGGTGAAGACGCTTGCACAGATCAGGTTGGCAAAGGAAAAGGCATTGCCGGTTTTGCCTTTGGAGTTATTATAAAAGGGGAAGATAGGGGTGTTGGTCTATCTACAGATATTAGAGTAGTGAGACACGAATTCGGACATGCTGCGCTCATCAGTCATATCGGGCTTCGATCCTTTAGTTTCTCTCACGGGATCGGCGACACCTTTGCCGCAGTGTTAGGCGACCCTTTGAACGATGCGCTGGATCGCTTCGAGACCTTTCCTTTTACCTACTGCATCCTGAACCGGCGGCACGACCGTGATCCTGCAAAAGGATGGAACTGGTTTGGCCGGAAATGGAGCAAAGGATACGAAGGAGAGGAGATACTCTCAACTACCTTGTTTCGGGCATATCGAGCTGCAGGAGGCGATTCCAGCCACTTTGCCGAAAAGGAATATGCCTCTCGTTATTTGTTTTATCTGATGCTAAAGGCAATCGGCTCTTTGCTGTTTCATGAAAATAATTCCGTGATCGATGATCTCGACGAACTTGTTGGGGCCCTGGGCGAAGCCGATTTGAATACGGACGATCAGGAAGGACATCCCGGCGGGCTTTGGAGTAAAGTATTCATATGGTCCTTCGGTGTACAAGGCTTATACAATCCTGCAGGGTATCAAGTCCAGCCCGGATTCGAGCAGGTTATGCTCCCTGCCGATTTTGTCGATGTATTTATCGACGACGGCCGCCGGGGCGGTTATCTCCCTTATCTGGAAAACCTTACTACAAGCCCGGGTATCTGGAACCGGCTGGCACCGGACGTTAAGGAAGGAAACCAAAAGCCTGTTCCCGGCGTAATGAACTATGCCTTTGTAATGATACGGAATAAAGGAACGCGCATAGCAAGCAATATCAAGGTGAGTTGCTACCGGGCTATCGATGGAACGCCTGTTTACTGGTCTGAAACAGAATGGGAACCTTTATGGGAAAACGTACAGCAGTGCAGAACGATTGCGCCGGATAAGGAGGATTACCTAATCGCCGGACCTTTCGAATGGATACCAAAGAGCGTAGACGACGTTTTGCTTTTTTCAGTAAGCACACCGGACGATAAAAGCAACCTGGAAGGCGATAATGGTGCACTAAGGGAGTTCAAGACCGATCCTCTTGTGCGCCGGCTGGTGGTCCTGGATAACAATATCGCCATGAGAAAATTTAATGAGACCAACTTTTATTAGCGGACTGCCGGGCCGGAAAAATTCATGCCAAATTCACACCCGCGAATAGGCTACTATCGAAAAAATAACGTTAGTTGCTTTTAAACACACTTAAACCCTCATCAACATGGCACTCATTCAAGTTGGATCCATCAACAGCTTTGCCGTAGCGCCGGCAACTAAAACCTTGCAACAGCAGCCCAGGCTCAGAGGCGTACGCAGCTTCTCCGAACTAAAAGAAGTAGCAGCAGCTACACCATCCGATGCCTTTACGCTGGCCGTATCGGCAGAGGACCGGGGCGTCGGCATCAAAAGCATCAAGCTCACCGAGGGCTTCGAAGGCTTTTTGCAAAACCTGCTCAACCCTGTTAACGAGATCTACTTCATAGCCTGGGCCTGGGACCTTAGCGGGCAACCGGTTAACCATTATCCAGGCGAGCAGGTAGCCCCCGAAGACGTGATCTTCAATATCAAAGCCGGCAAATTGCGCGAGTTCATCGGCGAAGGCATCAACCTGTTCCCCAAACGGAAGGTCACCGGCGGTATTGCGCTACGGATACAGGTATGGGAGTCGGACGCCGATGTCAGGAACTTTGGTAAAGTGATGTCTAAAACTGTAGACACTATACGCAACTCCACGCTCAATAATGTCATCTCGCTCATTACCGCAGCCACTGGTGTTACCGGTGCCACCATTACACTGGTGAAAGATGCCGCGCTGGAGCTGGCCGATGCTATAGGAAAAATATTGCAGGCCAATGCCAACGACTATGTCGATTTCTTCGAAGGCTATTATGCGGCCGATCAGCCATGGACACCGGGACATCAAAGCTACGAAGGCAACGCATCGGTGCTTAGCCTGAATTGCTATTAAGGGGCTTTATGATGTTATGATGCTTATGGCGGATGATTCGTATTATTCTGAGATTTTTACTATTTTACCTCCGCCGGCAACGGCTACCCTAATACCAAACCAACCATGCCTCAGGCCAAAATGAATGTCTCCGATTTCAGCGGCTCGGTAGTACCCCTGCTGGATTTTCTTCATCGCAAGTTTCCCAACGGGCTGGGTATTTCCGATATAGTCGACAACCCTGCGATCACCGAACAAGCGCTTAAAGACAAGGGCGTGGCCGATACCGCGCCCCGTCGTTACGTGGACCTGGTGCTGGAGGGCGGAGGCGTACATGGCATTGCACTGGCAGGCTATACCTATGTGCTGGAAAAGATGGGCAATTCCTTCATGAGCACGGCAGGTACCAGCGCGGGCGCCATCAACAGCATGCTGCTGCATTGTGTCTATACCAAAAGGGAAGCGGTGATCATGGACCAGGACCCTTCGAAATATTACGAAACGCGTTCGGAAAAGCTGCTCGAATACCTTTCCAACAAAGATCTGTCCGATCTGGTAGATGGTCATAAATGGTGGCGCAGCCTTATCCTCAATGCCTTTACCGGAACGGTCCGGTTTTCCAACCTGAAAAAGTATTTCAAAAAATTCCGTTTTTATGCGGTGCTGTTCGTGGTAAACCTGCTGCTGCTCCTGCTGTTCATGGCCGGTAACTTTTTCCTCGATGGCACGCATTGCCTGTCGCATACCATCAGCAAATGGGGCGCCGTTGTTTCGGGCGTTCTGTTGTTCTCCGCCATCTGTTTTATCACGGCGCAACTGGTGCGGGGCAGGATGCTTTATTTTTTTGCTGAAAGACTGGGCATTAACCCCGGCGATGATTTTGAACAATGGGTATCGCAATGTATGGCCGATAATGGCATTCAAAGTGTAACGGACCTGAAGAGCAAGCTGGACAAGGAAGGAGAGCTGATGCGCTACCGTTACGAAAAATGCGGCGGCGACGATGCCGGCGATGCTGCTACAGAGTCCCGGCCACTGACCCGCTCGGCTGGCACCGCCGACAAGCTGCAACAAAAGATAGAGGACCCTAAATACAGCATTTCGGCCGTTAAGGAAGAGCTGAAGGGCTATGTAGAGGAGACCGGTCGCCTGAGATCAGCGGCACCTATGCCGGAAGCGGCGGCAGCACCGGAATCGATGCAGGTGGTACTGAGAAGCCTGGAGCGGCGCGTGGAAAACTACTATCATGAACAGCCTGTTAAGCAACTGGTGATCGTGGCGGCCGATATTACCAATGAGACCAAGGTAGAGTTCCCGGCCATGCACCCGATGTACTGGGGCTCCGACTATTCGATCTCGCCTGCTCAATATGTAAGGGCTTCCATGTCGATCCCCTTTTTCTTCAAGCCGCTCAAAGTATCCTTTGCCGCTTCCCAGCTTAAGCTCATCCAGGAAGAATGGTACAAGCGCATGGGCGTGCACAAGCAGTTTACGGAAGAGAATAACTACTCGCTTTTTGTCGACGGCGGCCTTATCTCTAATTTTCCGGTCAACGTGTTCTACAATCCCGAAATACCGGTACCGGCGAAGCCTACGATAGGCGTGAAGCTCGAATATGAAGATGATGGCGTGTACAAGAACATACGCTCCGAGCTGGGCCTGGTAGGATCGATGGTATCGACCATGCGTTATTTCTACGACCGCGATTTCATCAACAAGCACAATATCTATCGCAAAACAGTGCGCAGCATCGATACGGGCAATATCAACTGGCTTAATTTCAACCTGAGCGAAAGGGAAAAGATCGAGTTGTTCTTCCGTGGCGCGCTCACCGCAACCATATTCTTAAGCCGGCATTGCATGACCGGCCAGGAAGAGCAGGAATTGCTCAGCTATGGCAAATCGGTAAAAGGAACAGATGGCGTCTTTTCGATCTATGAAGGCGATGAGATGGTATTCCATACCGAGGATTTTTCCCTGGACAACATCACCTTTGAATGGGAGCAGTACAAGTTTGACCGTATGCTAGCCGACGATTTCTTCAGGCCAACGACCACCGAGCTGCTGAAAAAAGATGCTGCCCTGGTTGACCCTAAAATCCAGAATCCATGAGAACAGAGCAATGGTGCCTCGACCTGGTATGCGCCGATCCCGTACTGCGTTGGCTGATCCTGTTCCTGGCTGCGGGAACGGTATTCTGGTATATTATGCTGTACATTCTTTCCCGGGGTTTTCTGGGACATGCTACAGCTGCCAACCCCGGCGGCAGGCGCTTTTCTATTTTTCGTATCCAGCTGCCCTTTTCTCATACCGCCTTTCGCCGGTCCCTGGACACGCTACCGGCCAAGTCGGTAAAGCCCCTCCAATGGTCGTTGAAACTGGACTTTGTTTTCATGGCCTTCGCGTATCCTTTGCTGACCGCCATCGCCTGGTATTTGCAGCGGAATACAAATCCGGCCGGAGCAAACCAGGGATGGCAGCAACCGGTTTTGCAGGCTGCTGTATGGCTGCCCTTCGTAGCCTGGGCGCTGGATATCCTGGAAAACATCCTGTCTTTTGCCTGTCTGAGGAAAGTAAGCTGGTTACGGTCGCGGATGCTCCTGTTGACGGCCTTGCTGAAGTGGATCGTCATCCTGGCTGTCGTCACCGGGATGATCGCCGCTGCAGCAGCAAGTCACTGCTGCCATACCTGAGCTTATTTTTTATGAAATATTTTTTTCCTTTGATCTTACAATCTCTGAACTTTCGTTAGGTTTGTGTAGAGAAATAACAAACCTATGAAAACCCCTTCCCTGGCTACGGAGCCGCGCAGCGCGAAAGGCCCTGTGGGGCTTGCTGCCATTATCCTGCTTTCTCTTGTTTTTTTCCTGTGTTCCTGTGGCAACCGCAACGTGGTGCAAGTGGTCGATAAGAATTTCGACGCCGAGGTGGAGCAGCAGCAAAACCTGGTGTTCCGGTTCAACAAGGATCTGTATCCCGATAGCATGCTGAATCGTTGGGATACGACAAGATACATCGATTTTGAGCCGAAAGTAGCGGGTTCCTTCCGTTGGAACAGCTCCAGCGAGCTGGTATTTTCACCGGCCAGTGGGTTCCGTCCCGGGGTGGAGTATAAAGCCATGCTGACGCGGCATATTCTTGGTAAAGGGAAGAAAGAATATCATTTTGCCGAAAGCCAGGTGCTGCGCTTTCATACGGCGCCCCTGCGGGTGCAGCAAGCGCATACTTCATGGATGAGGGGCCGGGAATCGGGCAATGTGATGATACAGCTCGACCTGGAATTCAATTATGAGACCAATATCACCGAAGCTGCCGCCCGGCTGAAGCTGAGCGCCAATGGTAATCCCGTTAGCTATAATGCCGTAAACAGCGGTACCGGTAAAACCTTGTCGGTGCAGCTCCTGCCTCTGAATGATAAAGACGAAGAGGTAAAGCTGGACGTATCCCTGGCCAAGGGTATTCCCATCGCGCACAGCAAGGTGACATCCGTTGCCGATACCAGCTTTAGTACACCCGTTGCTTCTCGCTTTACGCTTGCCGTCACCGATGTGCAGTCCCAGCATACCGGTGTGGAAGGTATTATAGACGTCAGCCTGTCGCAGCCGGTGATGGAGGAAGGACTGAAAGAAAAGATCAGGATCGAACCTTCGGTAGCTTTTGACTTGGTGGCGAATGAAAATGGGTTCACGATCACCAGTAAAGAATTTGATCCTAAAAAGACCTACCAGGTGACGCTGAATGCCGCTTTGGAAGGCACTTTCGGCGGTAAGCTGAAAGAAGAGACCACCAAAGAGATCGTCTTCGGCGAGCTGGATCCGGCCATTAATTTCATCAATAGCAAGGGCCTTTACCTTTCTTCAAAAGGATACCGCAACCTGGCACTGAATATTGTCAATGTGCCGAAGGTAGAAGTGACCGTGGTCAAGGTGTATGAGAACAATATGCTGCAGCTCTTCCGCAGTGGTACCAGCTATGGTTATTCCTATGATGACGAGGACGATTATCACAACTTTGAATACTATAACACGCAAAACCTGGGCGATACGGTATTTTCAACCAGCTACGAAGTGTCGAAATTGCCCAAAAATAACGCAGCTCATTTGCTGCACCTGGATTTCAGCGATAAGCTGAAAGGCTATAACGGCGTCTATGTGATCACCATAGCTTCTTCCGAGCAGAAATGGCTGCAGCAAAGCAAGATACTCTCCCTTTCCGACATCGGCCTTATCCTGAAGCAGGAGCAGGATAAGATGTATGTTTTTGCCAATTCGATACGGAATGCTACTCCGTTGAAAAATGTAAAGATCAATTTTATTTCCACCACCAATCAGCAGGTGTATAGTACCGAGACCAATGGTGACGGAGAGGCCGTTTTTGACAATATAAAAGGAAAGGCGCCGGGTTTCAATATCGGTATGGTATCGGCAAAAATGGGAGAGGAATATAGTTTTATCTGGCTCGACCAAAGTAGGGTAGAGACCTCCCGTTTTGATGTGGGGGGCAGAAGCACCAATGCCACCGGACTCAATGCCTGGATCTATGCCGAACGGAACCTGTACCGGCCCGGAGAGACCATCCATGCCAGTACAATCGTGCGCGACGAAAGCTGGGGGCTACCTGGCGAAATGCCGGTGAAGCTACGCCTGCTGATGCCCAATGGCAAAGAGTTTGCCACGCGCAGAAAGATACTGGACGAGCAGGGGAGCACCGAGACCGATTTTGAGATACCACATACCGCCCTTACAGGTACTTATGTGCTGCAGGCCTTTACCGGCAACGATGTGTTGCTGGCTACCTACAACTTCAGCATCGAGGATTTTATGCCCGACCGCATCAAAAGCGATCTGAAGCTGAATAAGGAGGACTACGCCGTAGGGGAAGAAGTATCGACCTCCTTGCAGGCCGATAACCTGTTTGGTACACCCGCCACCGGCCGTAACTACGAATGGGAGCTAAACCTGGATAAGACTGCTTTTGATCCCAAGGGCTTTGAAGACTATCAATTCGATGTGGTAAAGAAATTCAGCTTCAACACCGTTTTCCGTACCGGCAAAACCGATGCTTCGGGCCATGTTACGGAAACGATGCCACTTGGCAGCGAGCTGTCGGAAACCGGGTTGCTGCAGGGCAATGTACGGGCAACCGTATTTGATGAAACAGGCCGGCCGGTACACCGTTATGCCCGGTTCCGGGTGTATACGCAGCCTGTCTTCGCAGGTATCCTCAACTTCAATGATTATGTAGGAACGCGCGTCCCGTTGAAGATAGGGCTTATCGCCCTCGATCGCAGCGGTAAGCCGCAAACGCAGCAACTTACCGTTTCGGTGATCCGCAGGGAATGGCAAAATGTGATCCAGGAAAACGGCGGAAAGTATAAGTATGTCGCCCAATGGACAGAGAAAGTACTGCAGACCCAGCAGGTAAGCTGTTCCGGCGCCAATACGGTATTCACGTTCGTTCCCGATGTGAGCGGACAGTATGAGGTAAGGGTGGCTATCGCCGGCCGGGAAAGCTATGTGGCGCAATCGTTCTACGCCTACGGCCATGGCGATACCCAATATGCTTCCTTTGAGGTCAACAACGAAGGTAATGTGACGATCAAAGCCGATAAGGAAAGCTATGCACCGGGCGAGGCGGTCAATCTGCTATTTACGACGCCCTTTGAAGGGCGCATGCTGGTGAGTATTGAGCGGGATAAAGTAATTGAGCATGTTTTCCTGCAAACCGAAAATAAATCGGCTTCGCTGAAGCTAAAGGCCACCGATGCCTACCTGCCCAATGTCTATGTATCCGCTACGCTTTTCCGGCCTATGGATGCCAGCGATATGCCGCTTACCGTAGCGCACGGCTTCCGCAACATCAAAGTAGAAGCGCCGCAGCGTAAACTGCCGGTAGCAGTATCCCTCAGCGAGAAATCACGCTCGAAGACCAAACAGGTGATCACAGTAAAGACCGTACCCAACGCCTTCGTGACCATTGCGGCTGTAGACGAAGGTATCCTTCAGGTGAAAAATTATAAGACACCCGACCCTTACGGCTATTTCTACCAGAAGGTCGCTTTAGGCGTTAATAGTTTCGACATTTATCCCCTGTTGTTGCCGGAATACAAAGCAACCTTGTCCAGTACGGGCGGCGATGCGGGTGACGACGGTCAGAATGCGCGGGTCAACCCGTTGTTTGTAAACCGGGTGAAGAACGTTTCTTTCTGGAGCGGCATTCGTAAAGCCGATGGGAACGGTACAGTACGCTACGAGATCGATGTGCCGCAATTCTCGGGCGATATCCGCGTAGTGGCGGTGGCTTATAAGGATAAAGGTTTCGGCAGCTTCGACAATCATATGAAAGTGGCCGACCCCATCGTGATCAGCACGGCCTTACCGCGCTTCCTGAGCCCCAAGGACGAAGTGGTGATGCCGGTAACCATGAGCAATACGACAGCCAAAGACGCACATGCAGAAGTGACCGTAACGGTAAAAGGTGCACTGGGCGTGACCGGCAGCAGCACCCGGTCGGTCGATATTAAACCCAACAGCGAAGGCCGTGCAGTATTCAATATTGCTGCTGCCACGCAGATTGGCGCCGGTACCGTAACCGTAACCGTGAAGGCCATGAACGAGACCTTCACCAATGAGACCGAGATCGCGGTGCGTCCGGCAACATCCCTGCAAAAGCAATACCAGAGCGGTACGGTGGCCGCAGGCACCACGGCAGCGATACCGCTCACAGCCAATTTTATCCCCGGTACCATTTCCGGTAACCTTCTTGTTGCTACTTCGCCGCTGGCACAGTTCACCAAGAACCTTTCTTACCTGGTCAATTATCCCTATGGTTGCGTGGAGCAAACCACTTCGGCCGCTTTCCCGCAACTATACTATACCGACCTGGTGAAGGCCCTGGGCGGCCGCGACAACAGCGATCAAAGCCCGAACTACAACGTACAGCAGGCCATATGGAAGCTGCAATCCATGCAATTGCCCAATGGTGCGCTCAGCTACTGGCCCGGCGGCAATTATGAAAGCTGGTGGGGCAGCGTCTATGCGGCGCACTTCCTGCTGGAAGCGCAAAAGGCCGGCTTTGATGTGAATGGCAATACCCTGAACCGTTTGCTGGAGTATGTCAAGTTCCGGCTGAAGAAGAGAGAGATGATCGAGTACTATTTCAATGGCAAAGAAAGAAAGAGCATCGCTGCCAAAGAAATCCCTTATTCCTTATATGTGCTTGCTCTTGGCCGGCAGCCGCAGCAAAGCACGATGAATTACTACAAGGGCAACCTGTCGATGTTGAGCCTGGACGGCCGCTACCTGCTGTCTGCCGCCTACGCCCTGGCCGGTCTTAAAGAACAGGCCCGCCAGGTAGTACCGCCTGCATTCGCCGGCGAAAAGGCCAATACCGTATTCGGCGGTAGCTTCTATTCTTATACCCGCGACCGTGCCCTGGCCCTGAATGCCTTGCTGGATGTAGATCCTGCCAATCCGCAGGTACCGGAACTGGCCCGCCAGCTTTCAGAAGAGCTGCGTGGCAATAGCTATCTTAATACCCAGGAAAGCGTATTCAGTTTGCTGGCCTTGGGCAAGATCGCGCGGCAAAGCGCCGGTACCGACGCCGAAGCACAGGTTATCGTAGGTGGCAAAAATATAGGCGCTACGAAAGGAACAGCATTGAAGATCGACCTGAAACCTTATCTCAACCAGCCCATGCAGCTTAAGGTGACCGGCAAAGGGCAATATTATTTCTTCCGCGAGCTGGCCGGCATTACCGCCGATGGCAAGATAACAGAGGAAGATAAGTACATGAAGGTGCGCCGGAGCTATTATGACCGGAACGGTAGCCCGATACAGGGGACCACCTTTAAACAGAACGACCTGGTGGTGGTCAAGCTGGTGATCGCAGCAGAGTACAGCGGCGAGATCGAAAATGTGGTGATCACCGATATGCTGCCGGCCGGCTTGGAGATCGAAAATACCCGCCTCAATGCCATGCCCAATATGAAATGGATTACCGAAGCCAAGGACAAGGACGAACCTGACTACCTGGATGTGCGCGATGATCGCCTGAATCTCTTTACTTCGGTCAACAGCACACCCAAGACCTTCTATTATATGGTAAGGGCGGTATCGCCGGGTACGTACCAATTGGGTCCGGTGCAGGCCGATGCCATGTACAATGGCATGTACCATTCCTACAATGGGGCAGGGGTAATTAAGATCACGGAATAAAAGCAGGCAAGCGGAAATGCCGGTATAAGGTTCATGGTATGATTATAGATCAGCAGTAAGGGCTGCCGTGAGCCGGTGCTCGCGGCAAGGCTTACAGGGGGCGAGGCCTGTGTTTGCACCGCGATATCATACAGGTGGAATTGTAGCATGCATTACCCATCAAAAAAGCTAAGATCATGACTTTTCTTGTGCAACATTTTATTCATGTGTTCGGCTTCCTGTTCCTGTTGATGGAACTCTATCTGAACGTTCGTTTCCGCAATAAAGCGGAGCGGAAGACGGCGGCTGACAGGAACAGTCTCCGGCTACTCTGGATCACGATAGCTGTGGCCTTGGTGCTGGGTGGCTATTGCAGCCATTTTAACGACGCGTCGATCACACAAGGGCAACCTTATGTATACTATGGTGGCATGATCCTGGCCGTTGCCGGCTTATTGCTGCGTATTCTCGCCATCAGCCAGCTGGGCAAGAGCTTTACGGTCGATGTGCAGATCGCCGAAGGGCAGCAGCTCCGCACCACGGGCCTGTATGCCTATATGAGGCATCCCTCTTATACCGGCATTTTGATGGCCTTTTCCGGATTGGCCATCACCTTTTCCAATTGGATCAGCCTGGCAGTGATCCTGGTGCCCATATTTTGGGTCTTTATGTACCGCATCAGGGTTGAGGAAGAAGCACTGCTGGCCGAATTCGGTCCGGCATATGCCGCCTATTGTAAACGTACCCGAAGGCTTGTTCCTTATTTGTTTTGAAAAGGCAGGGACATTTGCTAGGGGAATAGTTTTTTGATCTCCTGCTTCAACAGCTTGCCCATCGCGTTGCGTGGTAAGGTCTCTGTATTCAGAAAATGACGCGGTATCTTGTACGGGGCGAGCCTGTCCTTCAGCCATTCTTTTAGTGATGCCGGATTGGCTTCGCCGGTAATGGCAGCAGCGATCGTCTCGCCCCATTCTTCGCTGGGCAATGCTACCACAGCGCATTCACGGATACCGGGATGCTCCAGCAGCACATTCTCGATCTCCAGCGCCGATATTTTGTAGCCGCCCGATTTAATGATATCGCTCGAATTGCGACCCAATATACGGTAGGCCCCTTCCGCATCACGTTCGGCTATATCGCCGGTGCGAAACCAGTCGCCGCTGAACGACCTGGCCGTTTCTTCGGGCCGGTTCCAGTAACGTTGAAATACAGTATCACCTTTTACGTATAGCTCCCCTGGCACACTGGCCTCGTCGATTACCTGTTGCTGCTCATCAACCAGCTGTACAGATACATAGGGCAGGGGAACGCCTACATAGCCGGGCTTTCGCCCGCCATGCAACGGGTTAGAAAGGGCCATGCCGATCTCTGTCATACCATAACGCTCCAGCAAGGTATGGCCGCTGATGGTACGCCACTGCTCCAGCACGCTTACCGGTAAGGCAGCCGAGCCGCTTACCATCAGCCGCATGCCGCGCATACCGGCCTGCCATGCTTGTTGCGTTTCGGGTGCGAGCTGCTGAAAGTGCTGGATCAGTTTATGGTAAATGGTCGGTACCGCCATGAATAAAGTCAGTTCGCCCGATGTCATCCTGGCGGCAACGTGGGCGGGATCAAATGTTGGCTGCATTTCCAGCACGGCGCCATTATACAGCGCGCAGCAGGTAATGTTGACTAGCCCATGCACATGATGCATGGGCAATACATTCAGGATGCGGTCGCCGGTGCACCACTCCCAGGCCTCGGAGAGTGAGCGTAGCTGGGTATCGAGTTGCCGGTGGCTGATCACCACGCCTTTTGGCTTGCCCGTAGTGCCGCTGGTATAGATCATCATAGCATCATCCGCTTCCGTCACCTCCGGAAGCGTTACCGTCGCCGCATGATCCAGCTGCTGAAGTGTCAGTGCGATAGAAAAGTCGCTGCAGGCGGCTTCTACCTTCCCCGTAAAGGAATCGTCATATAAAAAAAGCCGGGCGCCGGTATCCTGTACCAGGTAGGCGATCTCCTCGGCCGGGTGGGCCGTATGGACGGGAACTGCAATACCTCCGGCCAGCCATATGCCCCATTGTACCGTCACATAAGAAAAGCCTGATGGTACCAGGAACAATACGGGACCGGGCCGGGGGCCTGCATGCTGTATGATAGCGGCTGCCACCGAACGGGCTTTTTCCAGCAACTGCCGGTAGGTATAGCTGCCGGTAGCATCGACCACGGCAACACGATGCTGGTACGCTTTACTTTTTTCTATAATCGCTAACATAATCTTCAATAAAGTTTCATGCCCTATATTGTGGCAAAGATAGTGCCTGGCTTATCTGTTTGTTAAACCCCGACATATGGTTATTTTAACCTATAACCTTAACCTGCGATTAACAGGCCTAAATAGCCCCCCGGTATAACTTTGTAGACAACAAAAAATAAAAACAACATCTGTTATGAAAAAGACTTTCCTTGCCGTTGCCTTCGTTACGCTTGCCACTGCCGGTGCTTTTGCACAGGGTAAAAAATTGCAGCCGGCGAAAGCGACTGTTGCTGAAAAAGCTGCTATTGCTACAACTCCGACCGCTACGACTGCTGCGACTCCAGCCGAACCTACCACCACCATTAAGTTCAAGACAGAAACACATGATTTCGGCACTTTACAGGAAGGCGATCCTGCTGAAGCTGAATTTACCTTTACCAATACCGGCAGCAAACCCCTGATCATCCAGAATGTTCAGCCTGGTTGCGGTTGCACTACGCCGTTCTGGTCTAAAGATCCCGTGGCTCCCGGTAAAACAGGCGTGATCAAAGCGGCTTACGGCACCAAAGGCCGCGTAGGCGCTTTCAACAAGAACATCACTGTTACCTCTACAGCAGGTACCAATGTGATCTATATCAAAGGTACCGTGGAAAAAGCGCCTGAAGGTTCTGTTCCCCAGAACGGTTCTATGATGAAGACCAACTAAGATCATCTAAGCAGGTATGAAGTCCTGAGACAATAGCTCAACACCGGGAACACAAGGCAAAGCCTTCCTGGTGTTGGGTTTTTTTAACGCAAAAAATGAACGTATACAATGAAAAGAATACTAACTGCCTTTATGATCGTTGCTGCCTCTACAGCGGTGGTGCATGCCCAAAAAGGAGCTAAATTTGAGTTTAAGGATAAGAATGATGCTTACGACTTCGGAACGGTAAAAGAGGGCGAGAAAGTCGTGCACGTTTTTGAATTTAAAAATGCTGGGGATCAGCCCTTGCAGATACTTAAAGTAGAGGCCGGCTGTGGTTGCACAACGCCCGAATGGCCCAAAACGCCGGTAATGCCAGGTAAAAGCAGCTCGATCAAAGTTACTTTCAATACAGCCGGTAAGGTAGGCCCTGCCTATAAAGATGTAACCATCAAGTCTAATGCGGTACTGGCCGACAAGTCCAAAGAACGCTACACGCTTATTCTCAAAGGAAGCGTGATCAAATAAGTTGAATCTTTTCTGAAAGGCAGCTCCGGAGCACTTCCGGGGCTTTCTTTTTGCCTTTAGTGCCTTGAGACTGACGCCGGAAATACCGAGTTAGCCGGATATCTCCTATCTTTGCGCTCAAATTCAAAATCTTTACAATTCATGAGCTTTATTACTGACGTTTATGCCCGCCAGATATTGGATTCACGCGGCAATCCCACTGTAGAAGTAGATATTTATACCGACAACGGCGCATTTGGCCGTGCGGCAGTCCCTTCCGGCGCATCGACCGGTATTCACGAGGCGGTAGAGCTGCGTGACGGGGATAAAAAGAAGTTTCTGGGCAAAGGGGTATTAAAGGCAGTAAAAAATGTAAGTGAAACCATCGCCGAAGAGCTGTATGGTCTTAATGTAATGGACCAGGCCGGTATCGATAAGATGTTGCTGGCGCTGGACGGCACGCCCAATAAATCCAAGCTGGGCGCCAATGCCATGCTGGCCGTAAGTATGGCGGTAGCCAAGGCGGCAGCCGAAGAGGCTGGTATGCCCCTGTACCGCTATATCGGTGGTACCAATGCCAAGACACTACCTGTGCCGATGATGAATATCCTCAACGGCGGTGCGCATGCCGACAACAAGATCGATTTTCAGGAATTCATGATCATGCCCATAGGCGCCGCTACCTTCAGCGAAGGCCTGCGCTGGGGCGTGGAGATCTTCCACCACCTGAAGACTGTATTGAAAGATAAAGGCTACAGCACCAATGTAGGTGATGAAGGCGGCTTTGCTCCCGATATCCAGAGCAATGAAGAAGCTATTGAAACCGTGCTGAAAGCCATCGAAAAAGCAGGATACAAGCCTGGCGACCAGGTGGCCATCGCTATGGACGCCGCCAATAGCGAGTTGTTTGATGCGAAAAGCAAGAAGTACGCTTTCCACAAATCTGACGGCAAAAAGCTCAGCAGCGAAGAGATGGTAGAGTATTGGGTAAAATGGTGCAAGAAATATCCGATCATCAGCATCGAAGACGGCATGGCCGAAGACGACTGGAAAGGCTGGAAGCTGCTGACCGAAGCCCTGGGCAACAAAGTGCAGCTGGTGGGCGACGACCTGTTCGTGACCAATGTACTGCGCCTCGAAAAAGGGTTGAAAGAGCATGTAGCCAACGGCCTACTGGTAAAAGTAAACCAAATAGGAACGCTTACCGAAACCATCGATGCCGTGACCATGGCGCAATACAACCGCTACAATACCATCATGAGCCATCGCAGCGGCGAGACCGAAGATACTACTATCGCTGATCTTGCGGTAGCGCTTAACTGCGGCCAGATCAAGACTGGCTCTGCTTCCCGCAGCGACCGTATGGCCAAGTACAACCAGCTGATCCGTATAGAAGAAGAGCTGGGCAGCCTGGCTTACTATCCCGGCAAGAAGCTGGTATTCGGAAAATAAACATACTGAAAGAGTTGGACGAGGCTGCCTGAAAAGGCGGCCTCTTTTTTTGATTCCATACATTTTCCAGCTTCTTAGGCCGAAGTGATCTCAAAACGATCCGGCTTATCTGCCTCACCCGGATGCCAAAAAATCCGATACATTAATAATAAAACATGTTTAGCGTCGTTTGAAGATGAGGAGGTCTTGGTAATCGATATCTCCTTTAAAGCCATAAACCATGCTATGCCGTATCCCTGTCAAGCCACGCCTGTCGTGCACTGCTTCTCAACTGTATATATCCGCCTTCGCCGTATTGGTCTTTTCCTCATTTGTCTGGGATAGAGACAGTGCGCTCTGGCATATTTCCCGGCGCTTTAATTGATTTCAGGCTTTTTGTTATCTGCCAACGGCCCCTGTTGGCTGTGCAATCTAACTATCAAATGCGGTATCGTTCCTTTAATTCCTGTATGCGCAGGCTATCATATTTTCTCGTGCTGCTGCCGGCCCTATGTCTGCCGCGGGCAAAGGTCTGGAGCCGGGAAAAAAATTATATTCATTACCGTTGGGAGCAAGGGTTTACGGCGATCAACGGGTACGCCCTGTGCCACGACTGGAATGGCTATATCTGGATCGGCACCGAAAATGGCGTGATGCGTTTTAACGGTTACGATTTCAGGCTGTATACTTCCCGCGACGGTCTTCCCGACAACGAGGTATTCGGCTTCATTGAAAATAACGATGGCCGCTTATGGTTGTTGCCTTTTGCCAATACCCTGGCTTATATCCGGACCGATGTGATCTATAATGAAGCGACAGATACTTCCCTGCGCAAATATAAACTGGCGAGTTGCCCTTTATTTATCTATTTCGACGCGGAAGGTACTTCCTGGATCTATGAGCAAGGCATATTGACCCGTCATACGGCTAAAGGACAAGTGCAAAAGATACGATCGATCGATGGCATTCCGCTGGCTAACAAGTGGGTAAAATACTGGCTGGGACCGGGACAGGAATTAATGGCGCTTGTGGACGACCGGATATATCGCTGGGGCAATAAAGCTTTTCACCAGGTGAGCACATTGCCTTTCGAGGTTAAGGGATATACTTATGCCGATTCCAGCCTGATCTGCGACTTTCAGTCAGGCAAGCAGATCCAATACCGGGATACTGCCGGAAGCCTGGTCATGGACATAAAGAATACTTCTGTACTCAAATCAGCCGGCACTTTACGCATCGTGCGTTTATCCCGCGAAGAGCTGGGCATTGGCACCGATGCAGGCTTCTATATTTATAATACCGGTTCCCTTCATATTACTGATAGCTTTCTGACCGGTTGCCGTGTAAACGCGATTTTAAGTGCCCGCGATGGCGCCATCTGGCTGGGCACTACCGGAAAAGGGATATACCGGTTTATGACAACACCGGTAAAATCTGTAAAAGGTATTCCGGAGCAGGCACCCATTCTTTATATCAGGGGTACGGACAAAGGTATGTATGGCACTACGGACCGGTCGGAGCTGATACAAGCCGTCTGGAGCAGCCGAGGACTGATGGAAAAGCTGAGGAACGATATCATTAACCCCAATCCTTCTTACCGGCAATATGTGTTCATCGCCCGTAACCGTCGCGGGCAATGGCTCAGCTTTGGCCAAAATACGAAATGTGATCTACGCCGGCACCCTCAACGGACTGATGGCCTGCTACAGCGACAGGCGACGCGTCCGGGTGCCGGATAGCAAGCTGCTGCAGGGACATACCGGCGGTCGCCTGGCAGGTACCCGGAAGCTGCTGATCCGGTAAGATTATAAGGTCTGCCAGTCGGGAAGTAAGTGCTTCCCGGCTTTTTTAATTATACCCCTATCAGCACAGATATACACACAGCGTCATGAATATACATTGGCTGATTGCACCTGCCGTTTTTATTGGCAAATTGTGCACGATTGATTGGCGCAACAATTACGGGTGTTTACTGCTGGTTACCCCGGTAAAAAATAACCGGCACGCCGAACATGCTACCCAAGGTGCGACAGGGCAGCGCAACTTTTATTTTCAAAAACGATGAAAAAGGCCAAAATAAATATTGCCAAACTGCAACTGAACAAAACAGCAATTGCACCACTCGAAGATACGGCACAAGTAAAAGGTGGTCTGCCCATTTTTTCGGTGCAAGGGTATACCTGTCAGAAGACTTACCAGGATAATTGTATAAAGCATTCAAGAGATACTGATGTCTCCATCTGCTTATGCCTGGCCACACAAATTGCATGCTAGGCTGCGGCTGCGCTGCTGCTCTATTAAGCTCAGGATAAGATTGATGTACAACAATTGCGGGCGTTCCTGCTGGTTAGCCGGAAAAATAACCGGCACGCCGAACATGCTGCCCAGGGTGCGACAGGGCAGGTCATTTTAATAAAGCATTCATGAAAAAGAACAAGATCAAATACGCAAAGCTTACGTTGAAGAAGCAGATGATAACCCCTTTGCCAGCTGGTAAAATTTATGGTGGTGACAATAATGGCGCCACGGGTAATACCGTAAATACAACACCAACTACGATACAAAACACGACTCCCGGGTACGGCGCCTGTGATCCGATAACCATGTCTTGCCCGCCACCGTTCGCTACTTCAAATACGGTATGTGCTTGTAATGCCACATTTCCCGGGCAAAAAGGTTGCTGATCATTTACTTTGCACCGCAAGGCATCCCGCCGTATGGTGTAAAAGGTATGGATAGGCCATTTTCCATAATAAAGGCTGCTCTTATGAGCAGTCTTTTCTTTTTCCCCACCTTTTTATCCAATATCCTATTTTTACAGCATGAATAAAGTATCCGTCTGCTGCTTCCTGGCTTTGCTCTTCAGTCTCGGTCATATTACCGTATGGGGGCAGCGGGAAGACAATATTGAGTTCAATCTCTGGAATGCCCAGCCCGGCGATACCTTCAGGGTTTATGGCAAAATGGCCAATGTGCGTTCCCGGCCTGGTAAAATGGAATCCATCACCGATTCACTCCCTTGTGGCACACCGGTCGTTATCCGCGCACAAGCAGGGCATATAGAACAGCTCAAAGGCATCTATGCACCCTGGGTACAGGTGCGTTATGGCGCCGGTAAAGAGGGGTACATATGGCTGGGTATGATGGCCCTGGGCAGCCATACCAACGCCGCACGGCAAACCTTTATCTATGGCCTGGATTGGATCAGCCCTTCCCGCGAAACAGGCGATGACTACAAGCCCGCCGCCTGGCATGTCAAGGCCAAAGCGCTTGATGCCAACCTGCAGCAACTGGACGAAAAGGAATTTATAGTCAAAGCGCTGGAGACCTCGGTGACCGAAGCAAAACTGTTGGGCGATATGGGGTTGGAGGGAACCAGTGATATCTGGCGTATCCAGTTTGGCGGTGAGGCCTGTGGCATCCCTACCGATTACGTTTACTTTGGCTGGACCGGTCGCCAGTTGTTGCCTTTGCCCGGTAAATCGGAAGTAGGAGATGCCGGCGTCTTTTATCATTCGGAAACGCTGTTGTTTCCCAAAGAAGCCGGTGGACAGCCCGGTCGTATCATTCGCCTGGCCGAAGAAGGCGAGGCCGACGAGGAGAAAACTGACCCCAATGGCGAGCCCGTTTTTAAGGTAAAAAGAACACGGGAAGCCTATACCTGGGACGGCCGCCAGGCAAAGAAACTGTAGTTTTCTTCCGCAACTGCACAGAGAAACTTTTATCTCTTGCCAAAGCCGCAAGGCACATCAGCACTTATCTCCTGGTCCGTATTTCCCCTGTTTTTATCATACCGGCATAGACTATTTTTCGCCTTCTCTGTTTGAGGCAAGAGCTACAACAGGTTCTCAATCCGGGTATGCAATAAACGCCCCATTGTTTGTCCTGAACGAAGTCAAATACAAATAAGCTTTTGTAAACAAGCTATTGCTTTACAATCTTAGTACGATGGTGTCCTCTTCCCGTTTCAAGGTCAAGGATATACACGCCAGCTCTTATTTGATTTAAGTCCAGTTCAAATCTATTCCGGTCAACAGTTATCTTTTGCTGCAGCACATGTACCCCATTTACATCAGTAAGAGTTAGGCTCCCGTTTGAAAAGTGCCCGTTACACCATACCTGTACTTTCGATGTTGTCGGATTGGGATATACTTGTAAGAAGATATTCTCCTGCAGTGCAGTAATACCTGTGCCCTGGTCGGTTATCAATACTTGTATTGAATCAGAAAGGTTGCTATTCGCTACCGATACGGCTTTTACCCATACTATACCATTAGATGCAGCAGTTACCAGCCCGCTGTTGTCTACAGTAGCAATACCCGCACCATTTCCTGTAGACCAGGTTACAGCCTGATTGCTTAGGAAGGGCAACAGTTCTGCTTGCAACTGCAATGTACCAGCGGGCTGATTAATGACTGCAGGCACATTATTCAGGGTAGATACAGTAAGGCTTAATGGCACGAAGTCAGCAGCATTGTTTAGTCGTGCTATCCCTCCTTTAACCACTTTATTACAATCCGGAAACCGGCCGCCGATCACCACTTGATTGTTGGGGAGGGCAACGATTTTACGCACAGTATAAGGCGAATAGTCATCATTATACTCATAGCTGCTATTATTGCCTGCTTCCGGTGTAAATATGGGATCCATCGATCCGTCCGTATGTAGCCGAATTATATTCTGAGCAGCTGTACCGTTGTACTTCTGGAACTGTCCTACTGCAATAATCTTATCGTCGGGTTGTATATAAAGATCCGATACATATCCCCAATTGTACCAGAAAAGCGTTTCTGGCATCATAAAGAAGCCGCTGCCACTATTGTTAAAAGTCATATCACGGCTGCCGTTTGCATTCAGGCGTACCAGGTCATTTACCAGACTGTTATTATAGGCCAAAAAGCTTCCTCCTACCAGGATTTTGCCATCAGTCTGTACTTTGATTACAGACACGCTCGAGCCGTAAGTAATGTTCGTACCCGGAGGAGTATAATACTGGAAAGCGACACCAGACTGGTTAAACGCCGGATCCGCAGTTCCGTCAGCATTGAGCCGGATAATCCCCTCGGCTTGTTGTCCGTTATAGGTCATAAAACTGCCACCTGCCAGTATCTTTCCATCATTCTGAACCGCTATGGTGGTTATGATGGCATTATTAATGTCAAAACCATTAAAGAAGGAATTATCCATACTACCGTCTGCATTCAGACGCACCATACTCCTGACAGGTGTGCCGTTATAGGCCTTAAAATCGCCTCCCACCAATATTTGTCCATTGGGAAGCAGGGCCAGCGCATAGATTTCACTATGAAAATCGTCGAATGAATTGGCATAAAAGCCCGATCCTATATTGAAACTGTTATCAAGATTTCCGTCTGGGTTCAGTCGCACAAGTGCACTTCGGGTCGTATCATGATAAGCCGTAAAGCCGCCGCCGACAATAATTTTACCATCCGACTGTATTGCTATACAGGAAGCCTTACTGTTGAAGCCGGCGCCTACGTGGAAACTTGTATCCCTTTTCCCATCTGTATTCAGGCGCACAATACGGGGAGAGGCATAGTTGTTGTAAAAATAAGAAGGGCCTACAGCAACCACTTTTTGGTCTTGCTGCGTTGCCATTGCCAGCACCTCTTCACTGAAGGCGGCCTGCCTTATAAAGGCAGTGGTGTCTGTACTACCGTTTGTCCGCAAACGGGCTATAGCCATCAAACGGTTTTCCTGGTGCAGCTTTTTAAAGCGACCAGCTGCAAGCACCATACTGTCACCTTGCAACATTAAAGTCTTGACTATTCCTGTAGCCGTCACATCATA
Source organism: Taibaiella koreensis (assembly GCF_003545715.1). GTDB lineage: Bacteria > Bacteroidota > Bacteroidia > Chitinophagales > Chitinophagaceae > Taibaiella > Taibaiella koreensis. Next base: position 17,944 of record NZ_QVNU01000011.1, on the reverse strand, counting down.
TTGAAAACCTGTTCGGATATTCAGTGTCGTATCCGCCACACCAGCACTATCCAGTCGTATCAGCCCGTAGGCATTATCGCCATGTGCAGTATACAGGAAATTTCCGGCGCAATACACCTTATTTCCGTCAGGCTTTATATCATAAACCTCGCTGTAGAAAAATTCATTTGTACCGTTCAGCAAATTGCCCGCGGTATCCAGCTTCAGGTAGCTTTGCCAATAAGCATTGTTATAATTAATAAAATTACCACCTATATGCAGATGGCCAAGGTTGTCGGTGGCCAACACATGGACCGTTACGTTGCCAGCCATTGCGCTAAATCCTGTACCGGCTTGATTAAAGGTAGGATCTTGTGTGCCATCTGTATTTAGCCGCAACAGCATTTTCTTTGCCATTCCATTGTAACTTGTAAAGTTTCCTCCCACTATGATCTTTCCGTTGTCCTGCATTACCAAGGTTTCGATCGTTCCACTCCCGCTCCCGTACCCGAATCCTGTGCCGCCGGCATTAAAAGTAGCGTCTGCGGTTCCATCAGCATTCAATCTTACCAGGCCTCTTGCCGGTAGCATGTTATACTTGTCAAAATCGCCTCCCACTAATATTTTGCCATCAGGCTGTACCAAAATGCTATATACGGTGCCGGCGCTGTTCCCTTTCAGAAAAGCCACACCATTGGCATTAAAGGAAGTATCCAGCGACCCATCTGTATGCAAGCGGGCGATACTCAGCACTAACCTTGAGCCATAGAAATTAAAGCGGCCTCCCACCAGCAGCTTTCCACCCGGTAACAATGCCATAGTATGCAGCGATGCCGTCAGACCTTCAGCATTATTATAGTAAAACCCATTAGCTGTACTGTAGAAATTCATATCCAGGTTGCCCTGTCCATCTGTGCGGGCCAGCATAGCACGTGGCCGGCCATCGTAAGAAGTGAAATCGCCGCAAAGTAATAATTTGCCATCTGGTTGCCGTAGCAGTTTATGTACTGAGCCCGAATCCACAAAATTGTTTACATAAGCATAAGGAGTGTCAATATCCCCTGGTTGCTGTTGCGCATACAGCAATACAGGACACAGTAGTGTCAGGAATAGCAATATTTTTTTCATAGTAAGAGTTTAGAAATTACTTTTTCTACATAAATGATAGACGATAAAGGTAAGGAACTACAAGTAGATTGACCCGGTTGCTCCGGCTAATCCTATAATGATGTCATCGTACAGTCCTGTAGGATATTTTTTTAGCTACTTTGTAATTAAAAGTACTTTTTAAAAAATAAACACTTTATTTTTGCGTTTTTACTTTGTAATTAAAAGTGCTTTTAAATATAAAAATCATGATCGACGAAACAACAAAGCCGCTTCCTCTTCGCCGGCCGTTCCATTCAGCTGGTCTTTTCTCCATTCTCATCTCTTTTATGGCGTATGCTGCTGGTGTCGGCTCAGGGCTTAAGGATGATGCATTCCTGGGTATCTTCGTATTCAATTATCTGTTGTCTGGCGCCTACTTTCTGTGCCTGTGGATCGGCGGGCGATTCAAAGCCGGCAAAGGAGGCCTTGATCTTTTTTTCCTTTCGCTGGTACTCTTCCTCATCAGCGCTTATTCGCTCAACCGCGTTCTGCCGGTATTCCAGCAATCGGTAGCCTGGCTTAATGTGGCGCTGGTGCTTACGGGTATACTTTATTGCAGCCTGTTGTATTTTGATCGCATAGGTATCTGGGGCCGCCGCCTGGTCGCCCTTGGTATGGGCATCAGCTGGAGCCTGTTCCTTTACCTGGGCATTTATCTGCTACCCTTGTATCCGCTCAGTGTTCCGGCGGCCCTGGCTTTAGGTGTTTCACTGCATACCTTTTGTCCCTTACTTTTCGTGATCTTCACCCTCGTATGGCTATTCCGGAAAGCACCGCTGTACCGGAACGTTACGCGGGCTTTTTGCTGTGGGGTGGGGATATCCCTGGTAGTAGTGGTCACCTTTTGCCTGCAATGGCGGCAGCTCGATCAGCAGGCCGCTTCGTACTATCAGCGGACCCTGATCAGCCAGGACCAGGCATTGCCCTCATGGATAAGGCTGGCCCAGGAGCTGCCGCACAATTGGTTTACCGAGAGGTACCTGAAGACCGGGCTGGTATACAGTGAAGCGGAGCTCTCCGGCAATGGCCTGGACTGGGGGCTTCCCTCCCGGCGGTTCGATGAAGTACGCAAGCATGATCCGCTGATCATGATCGCAACCTTCTTTCACAAAGGTGGCGCCATAAACGAAGAAGAGCGGATCAAAATACTGGAATCGCAGTTCAATGCCCGGTATCAGACCGAGGAACGTCTTTGGAGCGGCCGGGACCTGCGTACTACCGATGTGATCTCCAATATCCGCATCTGGCCGCAGTTCCGCATGGCTTATACCGAAAAGACCATTACAGTAGCGCAGGGGAAAACGGATGCCGGCCGCAACGGTAACGAGGAGGCGCTGTACACCTTCCACCTGCCTGAAGGCGGTGTGCTTACATCGCTTTCCCTATGGATCAATGGCGTGGAAGCCAGGGGAATACTGACAACCAAAGGCAAGGCTAACGAGGCTTACCGGCAGATCGTAGGCGTCGAAAACCGCGATCCGTCTGTCGTGCACTGGCGCGAAGGCAATCGCGTGACCGTAAGGGTATTTCCGGTACCGGCCGGCGGCAACCGTATTTTTAAGATCGGTGTCACCGCGCCTTTGGCTTTCAGGCAAGGCCAGCTCGCCTACGACAATATCTATTTCGAAGGACCGGATGCTTCGGATGCGCGGGAGATCGTGCAGGTCGACTGGCAACAAGGGCCGCCGGCAGCAGCGATGGCCGGTTTTGGCTCAAAAGGCGACGGGCGCTTCCTGAAGGAGCGTGATTATATTAAAGACTGGCACTGGCAATTTCCGGCGGTGGCCCTATCCCCTGATGTGTTCTCCTTCTCTGGATACACCTATCATATCGGCTTATACCAGGCGCAACGAACAGCTACCATCTTTAGCAAGATTTACCTGGACGTTAATGCCAGCTGGACCGAAAAGGAGTTCCTGGCTTTGGTACGGGCCTGGAAAACAGTGCCGGTATATGTGTACGACGATGAACTGATACGGGTAACGGAAGCAGAGGCTGCCGGTTTGTTCCGTCAATTGCATCGTAAGCACTTCAGCCTTTTCCCGATGCAGGCGATCATTGACCCGGGAACGGCATTGCTGGTGACAAAAAGCGGTAAGGTATCGCCCAACACCGGCGACCTGAAGGAAACCCCTTTTGCCGCAGCGCTGGAAGCCTGGCTGGATCAGGGACAAAAACTATGCTTGTTCAACATGGGTACAGAAATGACCCCCTACCTCCGCAGCCTGAAAGAGCACCGGGCTTTCCGCTATGAGCAGGGCAATGTAGCTGCTGCCCTGACCCGTGTGAGGCAGCAGGACTTTGCTGTCGATGTAGAGCATGACGATTGCATCGTGATCGATAATGCCGGCATCATGCTTCGCCGTACAGCCGGTACATCGCGGGGTAAGGCGCCGGATCATTTTCAGCGGCTTTTCGCTTATAATCATCTGATGCGGCAGCTGGGCAGCGGTATTTATCATAACCGTGAGACGGATACGGCATTGGTAGCGGAAGCGCAGCAGGCGAATATTGTGAGCCCGCTGTCGAGCCTTGTGGTGCTGGAAACACAGGCCGATTACGACCGCTTCGATATCAAAGCCAGTGAAAACAGCCTGCAGAATGCCAGCCTGCAGTCCAAAGGCGCCGTGCCGGAGCCTGAAGAATGGGCTTTGATCGCGGTGGCACTGCTGCTGACTGTGGGCGCCTTATACCAGCATAAACTGAAGTCATTATGGAAACACTCTTAGTACCGCCACGCCGGCTCCCATGGATAGCTATCCTGTTGGCTGCGGGCTACCTCATTGCCGGTTGTGCTGTGCTGGGAAGTTACCCGGACTGGCGCTCGGCCAATGGTATTACCGGTATGGTTGCCCTGCCGTTAACACTGTTGCCGGTGAGGGTACGCAAGCCCCGGCCGCATATGGCATTACTATCGGTGGTATTGCTGCTGCTTAGCTTGCTGGCGCCGGTAAAGGCGATCTTATTTTTTGCCTGGTGCAGCCTGCTGCTTTTCTTGTATGAAAGCAGTGGAAGGCAAGCAAGGCTGCCTACCTTATTGACCTTGTTTTTTATGTCGCCGGTATGCCAGTATTTTGCGCATATATTCAGCTTCCCTATCCGGCTACAGCTTACCGAAGCTGCTGGATCGCTGCTGCGGCTGGCAGATCAGAAGGTGAGCATTGCCGGTAACATGATCCTATGCCATGGAAGCGAATTCTCGGTTGATCCGGCTTGCATGGGCTTGCATATGGTGATCACCTCATCGCTCTGCGGCCTTATCCTTCTGGCGGTGCAGCAACGGCGCAGCGGTCTGTACCTGCCGGGTTATTGGATCTTTGCTGTGCTGTTGGTCTTGCTGTTGCTGAACGTCGTGGCGAATCTCCTGCGCATTTTATTGCTGGTTTATTTCCGTATACTACCCGGCGATCCCCTGCACGATATCTGTGGTTTGCTTTGCCTGCTGGTGTATGTATTGCTGCCTGCTTTCTTCCTGGTCAGGAAGCTGGTGGTCCGCGCCGGGAAGCCTTTCCCCGTAACAGATCATGTGCCTGACCCTTATCCACTGGCAGCGCATAGCGCTCATTGGCTGCTGCTGCCGCTGTTCTTGTTTGCCCTCCATTATAGTCGCCAGCAAGGGGAAGCGATGCCCGGTGGCGTGTTGCCGAAGCTGGAAGGATATGCCGTGTCCTGGTATGATAAAGAAGTGATCAAGATCGCCGGCGAACATGCGCTGGTCTATGTCAAGCCGGCAAGAGGTGTTGTGTATACCGATCATAACCCTCTTGTATGTTGGACAGGCTGCGGGTATAGTTTCCGCAACATACAAGAGCAGCAATGGAACAGCATACCCGTTTTTACCGGTATACTGGAGAAAGGGAACGAGCGGCTTTATACCGCCTGGTGGTACGACAACGGGCAACGGTCCACACTGAGCCAATGGACCTGGCGCTGGGATATGCTGCGGGGTAAGCCGGTGTATAGCATCTTTAATGTTACGGCAGGCAGTCCGCAGGCGCTACACGACGAAGTGGCCAGGATCTATGCCTTACGGCGACAGATCCTGGGCCGGGAATAGTAAGTCGCTTAGTGCAGGCTGGGCTTGTATTGGATCGCCGGCATGGCTTCGCCGGAGGTGCCCTGTACATGCCGGGCAGTATCTTCGTCTCCCGCTTCACGGGCGGCAGCAGCCAGTCGCTGGAGCAGGGCAGTGTCACGTTGCAGATCATAAGCCGTACTTTCCTGTTGTGCCGGGGCCAGGTCATTGATCCAGGCCATATCCCGACGGAGATTGGCTGCCAGCAGCAGCGACAGGCGGGCCGCTTTTGTATGGGCGCCGGCATGATAGTAAGCTTCGGCCATATAAACGGAAAGCTCATCATGAGGGTAGGCGGCTGCTGTAATATTCCGTTCCATTTTATCCAGCAGCCGGATAGCCTCCGCTTTCCGGCCCGTAGTGCTAAGGCGCTCGGCCAGCGTTACACTATTGATCCGGTAGGACATGAGCATGACCCTGTTCTTTTCGTCAAAATAAGTATCGCTCCTTTCAGCACCGCCGTACCGGTACAGCGATGTGAAACAATGCAGACTTTTTTCAACGTCGATATTATCTACCTGGCGGGCGGCTGCATTGTAATCGCCGGCTGTAAAGGGCGCCAGGCGATAAACGATCCCTTCCATGCGCAGGTAAGGACTAAGGCCCAGCACATCTTCCTTGTTGGGATAGCTGCCATTAAAGTATATGGGTCTTTTCCAGCCTGAGCGGGCATTGGCAGCGAGTATATTCATCACCGCCAGCTCTTTTTTCTGTACCCCTTCGCCCGGTATGCTGAAATAGAGCCGGGAGCTGTCTTCGGCCATTACAGCAGGTTGCTGTTGCACACCGGGCGGAAGGGGCAATGAAAAATGCTTCGAAGGCAGGTAGCTGACGGCTTCCCCGGCACGGTTGCGCAGCTGGCTCTGCTTGCTGCCGATAAAGCTGCATACTTCGTACAGGTCAAAAAAACGGTCTTCGGCAAGCTGTGGATGATGGTAATAGGAGGTGTAGTTATGCGCGTCGCCCATATAATCTTCCCGGCGCCATACCATCGGCGCTGCATCCGCATCATTTAGCTTATAGTTTAGCTGGTCGATATACCAGTCTGCGTTGAGCAGCTCCATGATCACCACCCGTACATCGGGCCTTACGCCTTCTACTTCCTGCAGGTACCATAGCGGATAAGTATCGTTGTCGCCCTGGGTAAACAGGATGGCATTGGGCGCACAGGAGAGCAGGGTATTGCGGGCTGTAGCCTGAGCCAGCGTTTTGCCGGATCGGTTATGATCGTCCCAGCCTTCCTTCAGCATCAGCACGGGAACTGCGAGCAGGCAGATACTGAAGGCCGGTATCAGGCTGAAGCGGGGCAGCACCTTTCGTAAAACCTGTTCTATGGCCAGCACGCCCATACCGATCCAGACTGCGAAAGCATAGGTGCAGCCGGCAAAGGCATAGTCGCGCTCCCTGGGTTGCAGCGGCGACATATTGAGATAAAGCGCTATGGCAATGCCGGTAAAGAAAAACAGGAGCAGTATGATAAAGGCGTCTTTGCCCTGCCGGCGGAAATGCCATATCATACCTGCAAGACCCAGCAACAACGGCAGGCAATAAAATTCATTACGGGCGGCATTGTACCGGTACGGATCACTCATCAGGTCGATATGACCGGTGCGGGGGTAATCCAGGAAGGGAATGCCGCTGATCCAATTCCCATTGCGGGGCTCGCCCTGGCCTTCCGCATCATTTTGCCGGCCGGCATAATTCCACATAAAATAGCGCCACCACAGCCAGTTCATCTGGTAGCCGGAAAAGAAGGAGAGATTATCTTTTGCCGAAGGCGATTCGTCTTTACCCAAACCCAGGTACCGTCTGTAAAAAGCCTGGTGAGACGCTTCAAAATTGTCCCAGATGCGGGGGAAGAACCGCAGGGAACCCTCTTCGAAAGTATATTCGTTACGTGCGCCGGCGGGTATATAGCGATGGTTTTTACCGTCTTGTTGCCGGTAATAAAAAGGCTTTCCCTCCTTCACCCCGGTGACCGGGCTATCGAAATCCTGGCCATATAGCAGCGGCGGATGCACGTATTGTTCGCGCTGAACATAAGGCACCAGGCTTACGGCATTATCGGGATTGTTGACATCCACCGGCGTGTTGGCCAGGGAGCGAATGACAGGTACGATATAGCAGGAGAAACCTATGATAATAAAAATGAGACCAAGCACTGCGGTATGCAGCGCATAACAGCGCTTCCTTTGCGTCAGCCGTAGCAGTACGGTCAGTCCGGCAGCCAGCAGCAGTACAAAAAAGATCGCGCCGGATTGAAAAGGCAGGTCCAGGCTGTTTACAAAGAAGAGCTCCACGACTGAAGCCAGGATGGGCAAATACTGGATTACGCCAAATTGAACAATGCCCAGCAACAGACATCCCGTCAGCAGCGCCAGCAATACACCCTGTGGGCTCGTCTTTTTCCGTCGGAAATACCACACCATTGCTATTGCCGGTATCGTAAGCAGGTTAAGCAGGTGTACACCAATAGACATACCCACCAGGTAAGCGATCAGCAGCAACCAGCGATCGGCATAGGGCTCATCGGCTATGGCTTCCCACCGGAGGGCCGCCCAGAACACCAGGGCGGTGAACAGGGAGGAGGTCGCATAGACTTCTGCTTCTACAGCAGAGAACCAGAAGGTGTCAGAACAGGTATAGGCCAGCGCGCCTATGATCCCGGCTGCCAGGATCAGTAGTGTTTGCCTCCGGTCCGGCATCGACCGGGGGCTGATGATCTTGCGGGCAAGACGGGTTATGGTCCAAAAGAGGAACATTATCGTGAGCGCGCTGCTGAGCACCGACAGCAGGTTGATTGCATAGGCCGCCCGGGTGGAAGGACGGGCCAGCCAGGCATCGGGGCCTGCGAACAAGGCAAACAGGCGTTGCAGCAGCATGAACAAAGGTGCTCCCGGCGAATGGCCCACCTCCAGCTTATAGGCGCAGGCAAGGAACTCGCCACAATCCCAGAAGCTGGCGGTACGCTCCATAGTGAGCCAGTAAAGGATGAAGGCCAGCAGTGCGAGCAGCCAGCCTGCCAGGTTATTGAGCTTGCGGTAGGTCATAGATTTGAATGAGGTGTCGTATAGGGGCAAAGCTATGTGGCGCGCACACTGCCCCGGGTTAATCCAAAGGGAACTAAGGTTAAAAAAGGTTAATGGATCGCGGTGCTGCATATGAAATCGTAATTTGCAGGTACGTTTATGCAATCAGTCAAAGGAAAAAATAAGCTGCGTCGCACCCGTCTCATTATGATCGCCGGTTATATCCTGCTGGTGGGATTCACCGCGCAGTGGCTATATACCCAATATGAGCGGGAAGAGCATAACCTGCAGAAAGAGCTGAGCAAATTGTTCGACCGTGTGCAGCAGGGCATCACCGATTCCCTGTTGCTGGTATCTGTGATCGATCCGCAGGCAACAGGGCAGGCCCGGGTAACGGAAGCCCCGCCGGTAAACGGACAGATCTCTCTTAGCGATGATACGTTGAAGAAGCTTTCCTCCCTGCTGTTCCGCGACAGCGGCCGGGATGCCTCCATACAAGGCTTAAAGATGGCTGTTCGCAGGGTACGACAGCTTAGCCCTACCGAGAAACAATACCTCTTCCATATCGATACCTCTGTGTTCCACAACGAATTTGCCGATCGCATGCGGCGTATGGGCTGGACATTCCCGGTACAGTGGATCGCCGCTTCAGGAAAGCCTTTTGGTGAAGAGTCTATTTTTATTCCCAATCATTACCTCCAGCCGGGATATGGTGTGGTCATTACTCGGTACCGCGGCTATATCCTGCAAAAGCTATGGCCGCAGTCCATCTTTGTGCTCGTGTTACTGGGTGTAATCCTGCTGGCCTTTTACACCACGTATAAAAGCCTGCTGCGCCAGATACAGCTGGGCGCGATGAAAGACGATTTTGTGAGCAATATGTCGCATGAGCTCAAAACACCTATCGCTACGATGAAAGTAGCCCTGGAAGCGATCCGCCATTTTGATGAGGCCGGGCAAAAGACATTGACGGCAGAATATATGGAGATGGCCACACTGGAGCTGGAACGGCTGGAGCTCCTGGTCAACCGCTCGCTGCACACTTCATTGCTGGAATCGGGTAAACTGGCCATACAGCCGGAGCTATGCGATCTGAAAGTGATCACCGAAGAGGTGCTGCAAGCTTACCAGGTGAAGTTATTGACCTATGATGCCGAAGTGAATTTCGAAGCTAGGGGAATCCATTTCCTGACGATGGCCGATAAGCTCCACTTCCAGGGTGTACTCATCAACCTGCTCGATAATAGTCTTAAATATGGCCAGGATCAGATCCGGATCCAGGTATTGCTGGAGCAGGAAGGCGAACAGCTGATGGTATCCGTAACCGATAATGGCCCCGGTATTCCTGAAGACTACCACCGCAAAATATTCGAAAAATTCTTCCGTGTACCTTCTGATTCGGGCCACCGGGTAAAAGGCTATGGCCTGGGGTTAAGCTACGCCCGGCAGGTGATGCAGCAGCACCAGGGCAGCATTGCCGTGGCCAATATGCCTGAAGGTGGTTGTCGCTTTACCCTTTGCCTGTGATCCTTTATTCCTTATGAAAAAGAAGATTCTTTATATAGAAGACGAGCCTTACCTGGGCCGTATCGTACGGGAAACCCTTACCCTGAAAGGATACGAGGTGCTGCACAAAAAGGATGGTACCCGCCTGGCCGATGTCATTCGCCAATTTAACCCGGATGTCTGCCTGCTGGATGTCATGCTGCCTCATATCGATGGGTTCACCCTGGGCAATCTTGCCCGTAACCTATTCCCGCAGTTGCCGGTGATCTTTCTTACCGCCAAAAGCCAGACGGAAGACCTGGTACAGGGTTTCGCCAGCGGTGGTACCGATTATATTCGTAAACCCTTTAGCATGGACGAGCTGATGGCGCGTATCGAAAACCAGCTCCGGTTGCAGCAACAGAAAAAAGACAATCAGCCGGAGCTACCGGAGGAAGTGTCCCTGAACGCCTGGCGCTTTTATCCAGGGAAGCTTGAGCTGCATTTTGGCGCAGAAGTAAAGCGCCTGTCGCAGAGAGAAAGCCAGATACTCAGCATGCTATGCCTGCATAGGGATAAAGCGCTTGACCGCCGTTTGCTCCTGCAAACGGTATGGGGCGACGATTCTTTCTTCAACTCCCGAAACCTTGATGTCTATATCCGCAAACTGCGGGCTTTTTTCGCTGCCGACGACCGTATTCAGATCATAACGCTCAAGGGGCAGGGTTATCTTTTCATATGCGGGTAAAAGGCAGTTGTTTTTACTTGATGCTATGTATATCCGGCTCGTGCAGGGCGGCCATCGCCGTTCCGGCCGATCCGGTGTATCTGGCCGGAGACGCATAGCGGCCTGAATACATTGCCGCGGTTAATCCCAGCAGCCCAATAGCCGCCGTACGACGAGAATCTGTCCGGTATGGTATGCCGTATGGTCGGCGATAAGCAAGGCTTCGCGCAACAGGTTTTGTCCATCGCCATGAGCGAAAGGCGTATAGAGATCGGCTTCCTTTGCCTGTAATAGGGCGACGAAGCGCTCCCTGTCTTTTGTTACCTGTTGTCCCGTTTTTTCCCAATCCTCATCGCTGATCTTCTCTTTGGCGCCGGGCCAGTATTCGTCGGGCCATTTGGGTGATTGGTGCTTGTCCGACAGGCAAAATTCGACGATATCCCATTGCGTAATACGGATATGTTCGGCCAGTTCCCAGATACTATAAGGCAAAGTATCGGGACGTACCGATCTGAGCTCAGCGGGTACGCCGGCGATGGCGTCTTCAAACGAGGCGTGCGCATTACCTTTTTCCAGCAGGAAGACTAGTTCCCGGATCAGTGTATTTCTTTGTTCCATTACTTTATTAACTATTTGCACAGAGAATTGTTCTTATTCCTGTAAAAGTAAATACCGTCGTCGTTATGGAACATCATCAGGCCATCATTTTGGACACAGACATCCTTTCCGACCAAAAATATACGCTGAAGCAGGTCCGCTTCCGGGCTGATGGCCGGGAGCAGCAGCGCGAAGTCTATGTACGGCCCAACAGCGCCACAGTATTGCCTTACGATCCGGCGCGGCAAACGGTGCTGCTGATCCGGCAGTTCCGCCTGCCCACTTTTCTCAATGGTAACGGCGACGGGTATCTTACAGAATGTTGCGCCGGTGTGCTGGAAGAGGGAGAAACGCCTGAAGCCTGTATCCGCAGGGAAGCCATCGAAGAGCTGGGCTATTGCCTGGAGCAGCTCGAAAAGGTAATGGAAAGCTATATGTCGCCTGCCTCGGTTACCGAGCTGGTGCATTACTTCATTGCACCTTACGATACCAGCATGAAAGTAAGCGAAGGCGGCGGCCTGGCAGCAGAGAACGAATTCATAGAAGTGCTGGAGCTGTCCATGGCCGAAGCATTGGATGGTGTGGCGCAGGGAACGATACGCGATGCGAAGACAATACTGCTGCTACAGCACCTCAGTATAAAGCATCCATTGTCGTAACTTGCATCAGTAGCTATCGCGACCTATGAACCTGAACCAGGTAACCCTGCCTTCGCTCGACCTGCAACAGTCGGTCTCTTTTTACCAACAGCTGGGCATGCGCCTGATCGTTGATGCCTTGCCGCGATACGCCCGTTTTGAATGTCCTGATGGTCAAAGCACCTTTTCATTGCATCTCGTCGATCGCTTGCCGGATGGGGAAGGGATATGGATATACTTGGAATGCGAAGACCTGGACAACAGGGTTGCCGCACTGGTAGCCGGGGGCCTGAAGATGGAGACGATGCCGGAAGATAAGCCCTGGTTTTGGCGGGAAGCGAGACTCCGCGATCCCGATGGCAACCAACTGATCCTGTATTATGCCGGGGAAAATCGTCTGAATCCGCCCTGGCGTATCTGATTTTTCTTATCTTTAGTTTTCAGCCAATACCTATGCCTGCAACCCACCACAAACACCTTTTATACAACCCTTATTTTTTGTTGAGCCTGGCGGTGCTGGTACTCAACGATCATCTTTTGAAGGGATTATGGCACAATGGTTTGACCGGCAAGCTTTCCGATGTCGCCGGTCTCATCGTGCTTTCGCTGTTCCTGGCTTATCTTTTCCCCCGCTTAAGGCAGTATGCCATCTTGCCTGCAGCGCTTTTCTTCGTCTTCTGGAAGCTACCGGTTTCCGATGGTTTTATCCGGGTATATAACCAGGTGGCGCCAATTTCCATCACGAGAGTAGTGGATAGCACCGACTTGTGGGCGCTGCTGGTACTGCCATTGGCCGGCTGGCTGATCGCCCGTCTCCAGGCAAGCCACACTGAGGAGCAAAGAGTGCCGAAACCACACGCCGCGTGGATATTGCTGCCTACCGTCTTTGCTTTGATGGCGACTTCGCCTCCCAAGTCCTATTATTATTCAGGAAAAGAGGGTATAACCATCGGTAAATATTACAAGTTCAGCATGAGCAGCGGACAATTGCTGGAAGCCTTAAGGCGGCAAGGTTACCAGGTGTATCCCGATACCATCGCTATGCAGGGTAATCCCTGGCACGTGAGGAACTACTACATCAAAGACGCGGTACTGGGAATGAAGGATACGATCCGGCTCATTAGTTTTTCCCTGGAGTACGGACACGACAGTACGAAAACGAAACTCTATCTCAACAGCGTGGTACCTGCCAACTTTGATCCGGGTGATGAAGTAGCGATGAAACGCTATCAAGAATATTATAAGCAACTGTTGCGTTCCGAATGGGTGCGGAAGATAGGGCCCTGAGCCGGTCTTCAACCTTTGCCGCGGTTGTTTGTTTTAACCCCTAAATATTGCTTTGTTTTTATGGCTTTTATCGATTACTACCAAGTGTTGGGCATCAAAAAAGATGCGACTACCGAAGAGGTCAAAAAAGCCTACCGGAAGCTGGCCCGAAAGTACCATCCCGATCTTAACCCCGACGACCAGGAAGCCAAAGCAAAATTCCAGCAGCTGAATGAAGCACAGGAGGTGCTTACCGATCCGGAAAAACGCAAGCAATACGACAAGTATGGCGAAAACTGGAAACACGGCGAGCAATACGAGCAGGCCCAACGGGCACAAGAGGCGCAGGGACAGCAGTACCAATATGGTGGTGGCGGTGGTAACTGGCAGGATTATTCCGGCAACTTTGACGATGGTCAGTTTTCTGATTTTTTTGAATCCATGTTCGGCAGCCGTAGCGGCGGTGGGCGGCAGTCTGTATTTAAAGGCCAGGATTATAATGCTGAGCTGAGCCTTTCGCTGCGGGAAGCTTATACAACGCACCAGCAATCGTTTACCATCAACGGCAAAAACGTAAGGATCACAGTTAATGCCGGCATTGCCCAGGGGCAGAAGATCAAGCTGAAGGGCTATGGCGCACCAGGCATGAACGGTGGACCCGCCGGCGACCTCTACCTCACCTTCCATATCAAAGAAGACCCTTTGTTCCGGCGCGAAGGCGATAACCTGTACCTGCACATGGATATTGACCTATATACGGCGGTGCTGGGCGGAGAAGTTACCGTAGATACTCTGGCGGGACAAATAAAGCTTAAGGTAAAGCCGGAAACGCAGAACGGCACGAAACTGCGCCTGAAGGCAAAGGGTTTCCCGGTCTATAAAAAGGAAGGCCAATTCGGCGATCTCTATATCACTTTCAATGTCAAACTGCCCACGCAACTCAGCGATAAGCAAAAAGAATTGTTTGCGCAGTTGGCTGCATCCTAAAATGTTTTCTTATGGCAACGGAGCTAATCACCATAACAGAATATTGTATCCACCATCGTACTGAGGTGTCCTTCATCGACGAACTCGAGCAAAGCGGTCTGATCCATATTATACAACAGGATGAAGAGCGCTGCATCGACTACGACCAGCTGGATCAGCTGGAAAGTTATACCCGTTGGTACCAGGACCTCGACATCAATGTAGCCGGTATCGAAACCATTCATCACCTGTTACAGAAGATCGGGGCGCTGCAGCAGCAGGTACGGACATTGGAAGCCGGCCTCAGCCATTATGAGGCCGGGGCCTAAGCTTTCTTTTTTGAAGCCTTGGCTTGTCCATTGAAGGCCATGGCGGCTGCGATCCAGCCGTCGAAGTCTTTCCTGCTCTTGTAGCCTTCCGGCGCCACATACACATAGTCGTTCAGGCTACGGCCGCCATGGATCATCGGCCGGCAATCGTTGCGCTCGAGGGCGGTTGCGGTGGCTTCGGGGCCTATACGGCACATAAGCTCGTCTTTGCTGATGCAGACGCACATCTTCCCCTTTACCATGAAACAAAGACCGCTGAACATTTTTTTCTCTTCGATCTCTGTAGTATAAATTAATAAGGCTTCCCTGACCCGGTTGGCCAGCTGTTCGTCGTAGGACATATGGATAGTTGTGTGATCATATTAAGAAGCCTTCAGTAACGGGATTTCTCTGAACGGCTGCCAGCCGCTATGTTCAAAGCGTAGCAGCCAATAGCTGGTTACTGCAAAAGTAGCTTCGAAGGGCCTGTTCTCAAAGGCTTGCCATGCCAGGGGAAAAGCCTTGCGATTCTTGTTCCTGTAGCCGATGGTCATATGAGGATGAGCGGATCCGCGCGCCAGGTTGCTGAAAAGGCGGCTAAGGGCAATCGTTTCTCCCACGCTTGCATAGATCGTGTGGGAGCCGAAATGCTGAAAACCCGATAACGTAAGCAGGAACGGTGGACAATCGCTGCACAGCTCCGTAAGATCATGCACCAGGAAACCGGCACTGCCGCTGTCTTCTTTGAAGGGAGGAATAAGCGTAATATGTGGCAATACCGTGGCGCTTTTGAATGTGGGAAAACGTTCGGCAAACTCCTGTTTGAATTGCCTTATCTGCATATCTACTGGCTCGGGCGGCAATATCGCCACCAGGTACAGCGCTTCCATAGTCTGCGGTCGTTGGTTCAACCTAAAGGTACAAAAAAGAGCGGTCCTGTTGAACGGACCGCTCTGGCATATTTTGACGTTTATGATCTTACCGGTATCAGCTTAATTCCGAAGAGATCAGCTTGAGGAACTCGGTACGGGTCTCGTTCACATGGAACTGGCCGCTAAAGGCCGAGGTAGTGGTTACGCTGTTCTGTTTGCCCACTCCCCGCATCATCATACACATGTGCTTGGCTTCAATGACTACGGCCACGCCCTGGGGCTGCAGCGCATCCTGGATGGCATGCAATATCTGCTCCGTAAGCCTTTCCTGTACCTGCAGACGGCGCGAAAAGCAATCTACCACACGGGCAAGCTTGCTGAGTCCGGTAATATAGCCGTTAGGAATATAAGCGATATGCGCTTTGCCGATAAAAGGCAGCATATGGTGCTCGCAAAGAGAGTACAGCTCGATATCTTTCACGATCACCATTTCGCTGTAGTCTTCCTTGAATTTGGCCGAATTCAGGATCTCGGCCGCATCCATCTGGTAGCCCTGTGTGAGGTATTGCATGGCCTTCGCTACTCTTTCGGGGGTCTTCTCCAGGCCATCGCGTTGCAAATCTTCGCCCAGCAGGCCTATCACATTGGTATAGTGATCCTTGAGGGAGGAAGTGATCTCTTCGTCGTAATGCTCAATCTTCTTATACGCCATTAAAATGCTTGAATTGGTAAGTGAACGGTAGTCCTAGCCGAAATACTCCACATAGATCTTCGGCGTTTCGTAGAGGCGGATGCCGTGTAAGGTAGCGCCTTCCCGGGCGACATGCGGTTCCAGCTCGTTCCATATGCCTATGGCGAGGTTCTCGGCGCTGGTGAACTTATCTTTCATGAAATCCACATCCAGGTTCAGGTTCTTGTGGTCTATTTTTTCAATTATAATGTCTTTTACCAAGGTACCCAATGTCTTGGCATTGAAAATAAATCCCGTTTCAGGATGAGGCTCGCCCTTCACAGTTACATGCAGTTCGTAGTTGTGGCCATGCCAGTTGGCATTGGAACATTTGCCGAATACTTCACGGTTCTGCTCCTCGTTCCACGCCGGGTTATACAATTTGTGCGCAGCATTAAAATGCTCTACACGTGTAAGGTATACCATAAAAATTTAATGATTTCTGCAAAGGTACTACCTTACAGAGGTTTGGCAAAAAACATTACCCATAAAGCTATAAACAGATTAAATTTGCCGGAATAAAAACAGGCTATGAGATTACTGGTTGCAGCGGCAACTACATTTGAGCTGGAGCCATTACAGCAATTCCTGGAGCAGCATTGTCAACGTATTGCGGAAAACCATTACCGGCGGGAACAGCTGGATGTCCTCATCTGTATCACGGGCATAGGCAGTATGCAAACGGTATTTAACCTTTCAGAAAGTATCGCGGCTTTTGATCCGCATTTTTGCCTGCAAGCCGGTGTGGCGGGCGCTTTCGACCGCAATCTGCCGCTGGGTGGGTTGGTCATCGTCCAGGAAGAAGTGCTGGGAGACCTTGGTGTGGAAGACAACGGGCGCTTCAGGGATATGTTTGATATCGGGTTGATGGATGCGCAGGAACGCCCCTTCATCAATAAAAAGCTGATCAATACATTCAGTGATTTTCCCATTAAGCTCAACCTTCCTTTCGTATCGGCCCTTACGGTCAATACGGTAAGCGGTACGGAAACCACCATCAGCAGCAGGGCTGAGCATTATGCCTGCGCCCTGGAAAGCATGGAAGGCGCCGCTTTTCATTATGTATGCCTGAGGAAGAAGATCCCTTTCCTGCAGGTACGTAGTATTTCCAATTATGTAGAACCCCGCGACAAGAGCCGCTGGAAAATGAAAGAGGCGATCGAAAAGCTGAACGGCTGGCTGATCGCCAATATCCCGGAGTAGCAAAGCGTCAGATGTATTTATATGGCAAGACTAATTACCCTGCGTACCTTTGATAACTATGTAACGGCACACATCGTCAAGTCGAGGCTGGAAGCCGAAGGCATGGCCTGTGTGCTGCAAAACGAGCATACGATCGCTATGCAATGGCACATGGCCGAAGCCAACGGGCGCATCAGGCTGCAGGTGGCCGAGTGTGATAAAGCGATGGCCGAGCATGTGCTTGCGGTGATCGAGCAGGAGGCGCTGGCGGTACAGTCGACTATCGGTTTCTGGGACGAAGAGGACATTGACCAGCTGGATCCCAATAACCGTATCTGTATCCATTGCGGCAGTAAAAATACCCGAAAGGAAGACTACAGCAAGCGGCCTGCAATGCTGCGCTGGCTGCTCCAGGGTTTTGCCTCCGATAAATGGCATTGTTTCCATTGCGGTGCCGACTTTTGATCGGAAAATTCCAAGTGGCAAATTCTAATACTTAGTACGCGATGAAATAGTTGGCAATTGGCAGTGGGCAAAATTGAAATCCAATGTTAATAGAATAGTTGGCAATTGGCAATCTTCAAAGCTTGAATTCCAAGCGACAATTTACAAATATTAAATTCCAAGGTCCAAATCTCAATACCCAATACCCAATACCTAATACCTAATACCTAATACCCAATACCCAATACCTAATACCTAATACCTAATACCTAATACCTAATACCTAATACCTAATACCTAATACCTAATACCTAATACCTAATACCTAATACCTAATACCTAATACCTAATACCCAATACCCAATACCCAATACCCAATACCTAATACCTAATACCTAATACCTAATACCTAATACCTAATACCTAATACCTAATACCTAATACCTAATACCTAATACCTAATACCTAATACCTAATACCTAATACCTAATACCTAA